>NZ_CP027729.1:0-5810083 GCF_003852065.1 Pseudomonas sp. R3-18-08 | reverse complement strand
GGATATCCCCTAAGTTGAAAGCCGGTGAGGCAAAAACAGCCGCCATTGTAGCGACCAGCCGCCCACTTATCCACATGAAGGTTGCGCACAGGCCATCCAAAATCAACGTCTTATCCTTGAAAAAGACGACCGGCGGTCTGTGAATAAGCTCTGTGGATAACCGCCCCTGAGCTCGTTGCACAAGTGGGGCCGAAAGTCTGTGGGTAACTGGCCTGTGGATAACAAGCCATTCCACACACAGCTTATCCGACAGCGCAGCACAGGCAGAGCACCGTTTCTCCCCCGTGTTGTCATTCTCTGTACATCAGGTGGAATAAGGCCTAAAGGCAGTTATCCACAGCAGATCGCTTCCCTAGCTTTTATAAGCTTTACAGAAAAGCTTTAAATAACTTCCTTCTTTATTTTTATATCTATGCCATCGCTCATGGAAGAGAAGCGGACAGAAAGGCTGACGTGGCCGTCAGAGAACTAATTAAAGGAAAAGCTGGTTGGAAATTGACCTAGAGGCTTGCTTTCTCTAGAATCGCCGGTCTCTTAAAACGGGGGCCATTCCGGCCCGTTGTGGACGAACCAGGTAACAACGCCATGAAACGTACTTTCCAACCAAGCACCATCAAACGCGCCCGTACTCACGGCTTCCGTGCTCGCATGGCTACCAAGAACGGCCGTGCTGTCCTGTCGCGTCGCCGCGCCAAAGGTCGTGCGCGTCTGGCAGTTTGATAATCCGGTACTGGTGGTGAGTCAGGACTTCAGTCGGGAAAAGCGTCTGCTAACCCCCCGGCATTTCAAGGCAGTCTTTGACTCCCCCACCGGCAAGGTTCCGGGGAAAAATCTCCTGCTCCTTGCGCGTAACAACGATCTTGATCACCCCCGTCTCGGGTTGGTGATCGGCAAGAAGAGCGTAAAGCTCTCCGTTGAGCGCAATCGCCTCAAGCGTCTGATGCGCGAATCGTTTCGCCTCCACCAGGACACTCTGGTTGGTTGGGATATTGTTATCGTCGCGCGCAAAGGCTTGGGGGATGTAGAAAACCCCGAATTGATTCAGCATTTCGGCAAGCTCTGGAAACGTCTGGCGCGTACCCACAAACCAGCACCAGCAGTCAGCACCGAAACTGTAGGGGTAGACAGTACCGATGCGTAAACTGGCCCTCGTTCCGATCCAGTTTTATCGCTATGCCATTAGTCCTCTGATGGCCAGCCACTGTCGTTTCTATCCCAGTTGTTCCTGCTACGCGTTAGAGGCCATAGAAAATCATGGTCTTCTGCGCGGTGGCTGGCTGACCTTTCGTCGTTTAGGTCGCTGTCATCCGTGGAATCCCGGTGGTTATGACCCGGTTCCGCCTATCCCTACCTCCCGTTCCTCTTCGATGGCCGAGTAATCATGGATATTAAACGCACGATCCTGATCGTCGCCCTGGCAATCGTGTCCTACGTCATGGTCCTGAAATGGAACCAAGACTATGGCCAGGCTGCCCTGCCGACTCAGAATGTTGCTACCAATCAGGCTGCGCCGGCTATTCCGGACACCCCGCTGGGTAACAATGCGTCCGCGAGTGCCGATGTTCCCAGCGCGAATGGCGAGACAAGTGCCCCGTTAGAAACGCCAGTGGTCACCAACAAAGACCTCATCCACGTGAAAACGGATGTGCTCGACCTGGCTATCGACCCGCAGGGCGGTGATATCGCACAGCTGAAGCTGCCGCTTTATCCACGTCGCCAGGACCACCCGGATGTTCCGTTCCAGCTGTTCGATAACGGCGGTGAACGTACCTATCTGGCGCAAAGCGGCCTGACCGGCACCAATGGTCCGGATGCGCGTGCTACCGGTCGTCCGATTTATTCGACCGAGCAGAAAAGCTATCAACTGGCTGATGGCCAGAACCAGCTGAACGTCGACCTGAAATTCAGCCTCGACGGCGTCAATTACATCAAGCGTTTCAGCTTCACGCGTGGTTTGTACGATCTGAAGGTCACTTACCTGATCGACAACACCAGCGACAAAGCCTGGAGCGGCAACTTGTTTGCCCAGCTCAAGCGTGACGCCAGCTCCGATCCTTCTTCCAGCACCGCCACCGGCACCGCGACTTATCTGGGCGCCGCCCTGTGGACAAGTAACGAGCCGTACAAAAAAGTGTCGATGAAAGACATCGACAAGGGCGCGCTGAAGGAAACCGTTCAAGGTGGCTGGGTAGCCTGGCTGCAGCACTACTTCGTGACTGCATGGATCCCGAACAAAGGTGACGCAAACCTGGTTCAAACCCGCAAGGACAGCCAGGGCAACTACATCATTGGCTTTACTGGCCCGGCGTTGACCGTCGCTCCAGGCGCCAAGGCTGAAACCAGCGCTACCCTGTACGCCGGCCCGAAAAGCCAGGCTGTGCTGAAAGAGTTGTCCCCAGGTCTGGAACTGACTGTGGACTACGGCTTCCTCTGGTTCATTGCCCAGCCGATTTTCTGGTTGTTGCAACATATCCACAGCATTGTGGGTAACTGGGGCTTCTCGATCATTTTCCTGACCATGCTGATCAAGGGGATCTTCTTCCCGCTGTCAGCCGCCAGCTACAAGTCGATGGCGCGCATGCGTGCCGTGGCACCTAAGCTGGCTGCGCTGAAAGAGCAGCATGGTGACGACCGGCAGAAAATGTCGCAGGCCATGATGGAGCTGTACAAGAAAGAGAAGATCAACCCGTTGGGTGGTTGCTTGCCGATTCTGGTGCAGATGCCGGTATTCCTGTCGCTTTACTGGGTACTCCTGGAAAGCGTGGAAATGCGCCAGGCGCCGTTCATGCTGTGGATAACTGACCTGTCGATCAAAGACCCGTTCTTTATCCTGCCGATCATCATGGGCGCGACCATGTTTATCCAGCAGCGCCTGAACCCGACTCCGCCGGATCCGATGCAGGCCAAGGTGATGAAAATGATGCCAATCATCTTCACCTTCTTCTTCCTGTGGTTCCCGGCAGGTCTGGTGCTGTACTGGGTAGTCAACAACGTGTTGTCGATCTCCCAACAGTGGTACATCACACGTAAAATCGAAGCGGCTACCAAAAAAGCCGAGGCGTAATTTACTCTGTGGATAACCACTCAAGACGCCCCCTAGTGGGGCGTTTTGCTTTCTGCCACTTTAATTCTGGAACCTGCTGATGAGCGCTCCTCGTGAAACCATCGCTGCTGTCGCAACCGCTCAAGGTCGCGGCGGCGTCGGAATCGTTCGAATTTCCGGGCCGCTCGCAGGCGTGGCCGCCAAGGCGATCAGTGGGCGCGAGTTGAAGCCGCGGTATGCCCATTACGGCCCGTTTCTGGATGTGGACCAAAGCGTGCTGGATGAGGGCCTGGCGCTGTATTTCCCGGGACCCAACTCCTTCACCGGCGAAGATGTACTGGAACTGCAGGGACACGGTGGCCCGGTCGTATTGGATATGTTGCTGCAGCGCTGCCTGCAGTTGGGCTGCCGCCTGGCCCGTCCGGGGGAGTTCAGCGAGCGTGCGTTCCTTAACGACAAACTCGACCTGGCCCAGGCCGAAGCCATTGCTGACCTGATCGAGGCCAGTTCTGCACAGGCTGCGCGCAACGCATTGCGTTCGTTGCAGGGGGCTTTTTCGCTGCGTGTGCATAACTTGACTGAGCAGTTGATCAGCCTGCGCATCTATGTCGAAGCGGCCATTGATTTCCCTGAAGAGGAAATTGACTTCCTGGCCGATGGCCACGTTCTGGCGATGCTGGATAAAGTCCGCGAGGAGTTATCCACAGTGTTGCGCGAAGCCGGGCAGGGCGCATTGCTGCGTGACGGCATGACCGTGGTGATCGCGGGTCGTCCCAACGCCGGCAAATCCAGCCTGCTTAATGCTTTGGCGGGGCGCGAGGCGGCCATCGTCACCGAAATTGCCGGTACCACGCGGGATATCCTGCGCGAACATATCCACATAGATGGCATGCCGTTGCACGTGGTCGATACGGCCGGATTGCGCGATACCGACGACCAGGTGGAAAAAATCGGCGTAGAACGCGCGCTCAAAGCCATCGGCGAAGCAGATCGAGTTTTATTGGTGGTGGATGCGACGGCCCCCGAGGCTGTGGATCCTTTTGCGTTGTGGCCGGAATTCCTCGAGCAACGGCCAGACCCGGCCAAAGTCACCTTGATCCGTAACAAGGCCGACTTGACCGGTGAGGCCATTGCGATGCAAACCAGCGACGATGGCCATGTGACTATCAGCCTCAGTGCCAAATCGGCAGGGGATGGCCTGGAGTTGCTCCGTGAGCATCTCAAGGCGTGCATGGGCTATGAGCAGACCTCGGAGAGCAGCTTCAGTGCTCGCCGCAGGCATCTGGAGGCGCTTCGCCACGCCAGCGCGGCGTTGGAGCACGGGCGAGCACAGCTGACCCTGGCAGGGGCAGGGGAGCTGCTGGCTGAGGATTTGCGTCAGGCGCAGCAGCTGTTGGGGGAGATTACCGGCGCGTTCAGTTCCGATGATTTGCTCGGGCGAATCTTTTCCAGCTTCTGTATCGGCAAATAGTCACGCGCTTACCAGTTGTAGGACACCGTACCTAGCAAGGTACGGCTGTCGCCCCAATAGCAGCGCCCCGCGTCGTTGCAACCGGCTACGTACTCCTTGTCGAACAGGTTCTTGGCGTTCACATCCACTGACCAGTGCGAATCGATCTGATACCCCACCGCTGCATCCACCAGCGTGACACTTCCAGCATCCAGCTTCCCGTACAGCGTAGGCGCCGTGTAGGAAAAGGTGCTGTCGAAATACCGCACGCCGCCGCCCACAGACAGGCCTTTAAGGTGACCGTCGAGGAAGCGGTATTTGCTCCACACCGAAGCCTGGTTGCGCGGAACGCCGGTCATCTGGTGCCCTTCTACCAAGGAAGTGGCGGAATCCTTGGTAATCCGTGCGTCAGTGTAAGTGTAGGCCGCAGTCACATTCAGGTTTGGCGTAAGGTCGCTGTTGATTTCAACTTCCACACCTTTGGCGCGGCTTTCACCTACCTGGCGATAGCTGTTGGTGGTGGCATCGAGGTAGGTGTCGTCCTGTTTGCGCAAGTCATACACCGACAGGGTCATCGCCGTGTCCCAGCCGATCGGCTCGTACTTCACGCCCACTTCATATTGGCTGCTGGTGATCGGCTTCAACGGTGCGCCGGCGTTGGAGATCTGCTGCACTGGAACGAACGCGGTGGAATAGCTGACATACGGCGTCAGGCCGTTGTCGAACTGGTACATCACGCCACCCTGATAGGTGAATTTCCGGTCCTGGGTGCTGATGTTGCTGGCCTTGTTCACTTTGTCGCGAAAATCGCTGTTGACCCAGTCCTGCCGCCCACCGAGCAGGAACAGCCAGTGGTCGTACTTGCTCTGGATCTGGGCGTACACGCCTTTCATCTGCTGCTCGAGCAAGGTGTTCTGCACAGCGATCGGAGTGAGCGGGTCCCTCAGATACACGGGGTTATACACATTGATGGTACCGGCGAAACCGGCATCCCAATCCTGGTTGAACGAGGTGCGGTCGTAGCTGGCGCCGACCAACACAGTGTTTTCCAGACCGCCAACCTGAAATTTTCCTTCGAGCTGGTTATCCAGGGAATAGACCATGGATTTGTTGTAGCGGTCGTAGGCGGTCATGTTCAGTTGGGTGCCGAAGCCCCGGTTATTCAGCGCGCTCGGCCAGGTTTCATGGCGGTCGATACGTGACTGCATGTACCGCGAGTTCTGGCGGAACTGCCAATCGTCATTGAAGCTGTGGCTGAACTCGTAGCCAGTGCTCCAGGCTTCGCGCTCAAAGGTGTTCCAATCCGGGTCGCCGAGCATGGTGTGCTTGGACAGCTTACCGTTGGGATTAGTGAGTAAGGTGCCCGCAGCGGGTAGGCCAAGTTCCAGATTGGTGTGGTCTTTCTGGTAGTTGGCCAACAGGGTCAGGGTGTTGTAGTCGTCGAAATTCAGGGTCAGGGACGGGGCGATGTAGATACGATCATCCGGTACGTGGTCGGTCTGGGTGTCGGATTTGCGACCAAGCATCACCAGGCGGCCGAGGACATTGTCACTGTCATTGAGCGGCCCGGAGATATCCACACCTACCTGGCGCCGGTTGTTTGAGCCGTACCCCAGTTGCACCTCGCCCTGGGGGTTGGCGGTCGGATGTTTGCTGACCAGGTTGACCAAACCACCCGGCGCGTTTTCACCGTAGAGCAGCGAAGAAGGGCCGCGGAAAACCTCGACGCGCTCCAGGCCATAAGGCTCACTGGTGGTGTCGTACCGATTGCCTTGCACACGTAGGCCATCCCTGAGCAGGCCGTAGCCGTAGTCCGTAGCGTTGAAGCCTCGAATGAAAAACAGATCGCCCGCCAGCCCGTCGCCTGCGGCAAAAGGCGGCGCGAAGATACCAGGTACGTAACCGAGCACTTCGGTCAGTGTCTGTGATTTCTGATCCTTGATACGTTGCCCGGTCACCACCGATACCGAACGAGGCGTCTGCGACAGAGGCGTACTGGTCTTGGTGCCGATACGGCTGTTTTGCGCCTTGTAGCCGACATCCGGCGCAAGTTCCTGACCGAATCCATCGGTTTGATATGCGCTCACGGTCGTCGGTGCGAGGGTGAGCTGGCCTGTTGGTATTGCTTGCAAGCCATAGCTGCCAGGGGCCTGGGCAACGGCTTGCAATCCGGAGTCCTGCAGCAGCAGCGCGAAACCTTGATCCACCGAATAATCGCCATCCAGACCGGAAGTGGTCAGACGCGAAGTCTGTTGGGGCGAAAACGACAGAATCACATTGGCCCTGGCGGCAAACTGGCTCAGCGCACTGTCCAGTGGGCCGGCAGCGATGAGGTAATGTTGCGTCGTACTGGCCGCCATTACCCCTGTGGATAACAACGTACCGCAGGAGGTGGCTAGCAGCAGGCAGTAGGTAAGGGCGCGGCAGGAAAGTCGCTGGCGTAGCTGGGTAGGAAGGCACATAAATGGGTAAGCCCTGAAGGTAGCGTCGTGATTACCTGAAGGGCCGCGCCAGATAAAAAAAAAGATAACCCCCCTGTGGATTATTTTTTCAATCAACCGATTCGGTTGACAGAAACCCAATAGCGCGTGAAGTACTTCACCTGAATCGGCAGGGTGGCCTGCAGGTTGGCCAGTACCGCGTCTGTCGAGTCCAGACGGAACGCTCCGGAAACACGCAGGTCAGCGCAGGCCTGGTCACACTGCAGCAGGCCTGGCCGATAGCGCGCCAGTTCAGCAATGACATCGCCAAGTCTGGCGTCGAGCACGATCAATTGACCGTCGGTCCAAGCTGCTTGTGTGCGGCCATAGTGCTGGGTGGGCCTTATGGCGTGTCGATCAAATTCCGCGCATTCACCCGCACCGAGCGTTCGGCTGTGTCCGGGGTGGTCACCTGGGCAGAGGTTTACCCGGTCTTCCAGAACGCCGACCCGAGTGGAATCCGGGAACTGACGCACGGTAAATCGAGTGCCCAGCGCCTGCACGCGGCCGTGGCGTGTCTCCACGTATAACGGCGGGTACCCGGCCTGCTTCCCGCTGTGGATAAGTACCTCACCCTCCCGCAGGCGGATCAAGCGCTGGCGCGCGTCGAACAGCACATCGATGGCCGTGTCGGTGTTGAGATCAACTTGAGTGCCATCGGCCAGTTCGATTCGCCGATGTTTACCCACAGGCGTTCGGTAGTCAGCCCACACGTTACCCAGGGATGTATGACGTTGAACATTCCAGCCCAGATACCCGGTACCGCCGAGTACCAGCATCCACTTGAGCACTTGGCGGCGTTGTTGCGTGGTGGTCAAGGCGCGCCGCGTGAAGTCCTGGGGCAGGGCGCCGAGGCTGCGCTGCAACTGCTCCAGCTGGCTCCACGCTGCCTGATGGGAAGGGTCCCCGTTGAGCCATTGCTGCCAGGCCTGCCGTTCAGCGGGCGTCGGCGTTTGCGCTTGAAACTGCACGTACCAACTGGCAGCGGCCTCGAATGTCTTGCGATCAGGCGCGGGCATTACAGACTGGCCATGATCAGTGAACACTCGGTCAGCGCACGGATCATGTGTTTCTTCACCGTGGTTAATGACACCTGCAGATCATCGGCGATCTGTTGATAAGTCAGCCCTTCAATCTGCGACAGCATGAAGATTCGCCGTGCACGTTCCCCCAAACCGGCCAGCGCCTTGTCCACAGCCACCAGGGTTTCAATGATGATTGCCTTGTCTTCTTCACTGATGGCGGTGGCTTCAGGGCGCTCGGCCAGGGTTTGTTTATATGCCTGCTCAATGGCGTGCCGGCGATAGCGATCAATCACCAGGCCTCTCGCGATGGTCGCCAGGTAATCCCGTGGTTCGAGGATCTGCACAGCGTCGCGCCCACCCAAAATACGCACGAACGTATCGTGGGCCACATCGGCCGCATCGCAGGCGTTATGCAGCTTGCCTTTGAGCCACCCATGCAACCACGAATGGTGTTGCTCGTAGATGTGCTGCACAGCTGTCGTGTGTGAAGGAGGAGACATAGGCGCGACAAGGTAGGTTAATGATAATCGCTATTATTAACCGCCCTCGTGTTTTCCCACAATAGATGTCTTGAAGCCAAATCTTCGGTTGGAGCCGGCCGTTTCTGTGATTTAAGCCCTGTGAATAACCGCCCTTGGGCCCAGTTGATAACCACGCCTGAAACCTGAGCAAAAACCCCTCTGTGGATAACCATCACTTTAATCCACAGGCTTAAGTCACTTATCCAACCCCCTCATTGGCACATGACCACAACCTTTTGAATCGCTGTACACAACGTAAATAAAGGTCTGCAGAGATCTATCCACAGAAAATGTGCCCAGTAGAAATAAACATAAAAACAAAGATTTAATATATTTCTCTCTTTTAATTTCTATTGTCCGTGATTCATCCACAGCTGGTTAAATTTTGTGCAAAGGGTTCTTTAGGCAGGGCTAAGTCCCTATACTTGCCGCCAAAGCTCTAAAACTCTTTCAACAAACAATTCCTGATTACCTACATAAGCAGGCACGAGGTGCGTGGTGGATTTCCCTTCCCGTTTTGAAGTGATCGTCATCGGCGGCGGTCATGCCGGTACCGAGGCAGCACTGGCGTCAGCGCGCATGGGCGTAAAAACCCTGTTGCTGACGCATAACGTGGAAACCCTCGGCGCCATGAGTTGCAACCCTGCCATCGGAGGCATCGGCAAAAGCCATCTGGTCAAGGAAATCGATGCCCTTGGCGGCGTGATGGCGACGGCTACCGACAAGGGTGGTATTCAATTTCGCGTGCTGAACAGCCGCAAAGGCCCGGCCGTGCGTGCTACCCGCGCACAAGCCGACCGCATTCTGTACAAGGCAGCGGTACGTGAAACCCTGGAAAACCAGCCGAACCTGTGGATATTTCAACAGGCAGCGGACGACCTGATCGTCGAGCAGGACCAGGTACGCGGCGTTGTCACCCAAATGGGCCTGCGTTTCTTCGCAGAATCCGTGGTGTTGACCACCGGTACTTTCCTCGGCGGGCTTATCCACATTGGCATGCAGAACTATTCCGGTGGCCGCGCCGGCGATCCGCCGTCGATTGCCCTGGCAAACCGTCTGCGTGAATTGCCGCTGCGTGTCGGCCGCTTGAAAACCGGGACCCCGCCGCGAATCGACGGGCGTTCTGTGGATTTCTCGGTGATGACCGAACAAGCCGGTGATACACCGATACCGGTCATGTCGTTCATGGGTTCCAAGGCACAGCACCCGAAACAAGTCAGTTGCTGGATCACCCACACCAATGCCCGTACCCACGAAATCATTGCCGCGAACCTCGACCGTTCGCCGATGTACTCCGGGGTGATCGAAGGGATCGGCCCGCGTTATTGCCCGTCGATCGAAGACAAGATCCACCGCTTTGCCGACAAGGAAAGCCACCAAGTCTTCATCGAGCCCGAAGGCTTGACCACCCACGAGCTGTACCCGAACGGAATTTCCACTTCCCTGCCGTTCGACGTACAAATCCAGATCGTGCAATCGATTCGCGGCATGGAAAACGCCCACATCGTTCGCCCTGGCTACGCCATCGAGTACGACTACTTCGATCCGCGTGACCTGAAATACAGCCTGGAAACCAAAGTGATCGGCGGTCTGTTCTTCGCCGGGCAAATCAACGGCACTACCGGTTACGAAGAAGCCGGCGCCCAGGGTTTGCTGGCCGGCACCAACGCTGCATTGCGTGCCCAGGGCAAAGACAGCTGGTGCCCGCGTCGCGATGAAGCGTACATCGGCGTATTGGTCGACGACCTGATCACCCTGGGAACCCAGGAACCGTACCGGATGTTCACGTCCAGGGCGGAATATCGCCTGATCCTGCGCGAAGACAATGCCGATCTGCGCCTGACCGAAAAAGGTCGCGAGCTGGGTTTGGTCGATGACGCACGCTGGGCGGCGTTTTGCAAAAAACGCGAGAGCATCACCCTCGAAGAGCAGCGCCTGAAAAGCACCTGGGTCCGCCCCGGCACTGAACAGGGCGATGCGATCGCCGAAAAATTCGGCACGCCGCTGACTCACGAATACAACTTGCTGAACCTGCTGTCGCGTCCGGAAATCGATTACGCTGGCCTGGTCGAAGTGACCGGCGGCGGCGCAGAAGATCCACAGGTCGCCGAACAGGTGGAAATCAAAACCAAATACGCCGGTTACATTGATCGCCAGCAGGACGAGATCGCCCGCCTGCGCGCCAGTGAAGACACCAAGCTGCCTGTGGATATCGACTACACCGGGATTTCCGGACTGTCGAAGGAAATTCAAAGCAAGCTGGGGATAACTCGGCCGGAAACCCTCGGTCAGGCTTCACGTATCCCCGGCGTCACCCCGGCAGCGATTTCGCTGTTGATGATTCATTTGAAAAAACGCGGCGCGGGCCGTCAGTTGGAGCAAAGCGCTTGAGTTCGTTGGTTACCTCGCAACACGCCGAAGAGTTATCCACAGGTGCGCGCCAGTTGGGCATAGACCTGACCGAAGCCCAGCACGCGTTGCTGATGGGCTACCTGGCCCTGTTGATCAAATGGAACAAGGCTTACAACCTGACTGCGGTGCGTAATCCGGACGAGATGGTCTCGCGCCATTTGCTCGACAGCTTGAGCGTGATGCCGTTTATCGAAAACGGTCGCTGGTTGGACGTCGGCAGCGGCGGCGGCATGCCTGGCATTCCGCTGGCCATCCTGTTTCCAGAGTCACAGGTGACCTGCCTGGACAGCAACGGCAAGAAAACCCGCTTCCTGACCCAGGTCAAACTCGAACTCAAGCTGGACAACCTGCAGGTTATCCACAGTCGCGTCGAAGCCTTTACGCCTGAGCAGCCCTTCAACGGAATTGTTTCCCGGGCGTTCAGCAGCATGGAGAACTTCAGCAACTGGACTCGCCACCTGGGCGACCGCGATACCCGCTGGCTGGCAATGAAGGGCGTCCATCCAAGCGACGAGCTGTTAGCATTGCCGGCAGACTTCCACCTCGATAGCGAACACGCCTTGGCCGTACCCGGTTGCCAAGGCCAACGCCATCTGCTGATACTGCGCCGCACGGCATGATTGGGAACACAAGCAAGAATGGCTAAGGTATTCGCGATAGCGAACCAGAAAGGTGGCGTGGGCAAAACCACCACCTGCATCAACCTCGCAGCATCCCTGGTCGCGACCAAGCGCCGGGTGCTGTTGATCGATCTCGATCCACAGGGCAACGCCACCATGGGTAGCGGTGTGGATAAACACGGCCTGGAAAACTCGGTCTACGACTTGCTGATCGGCGAGTGCGACCTGGGCCAGGCCATGCACTATTCCGAGCATGGCGGTTATCAACTGCTGCCGGCCAACCGCGACCTGACTGCGGCGGAAGTGGTGCTGCTGGAAATGCAGATGAAGGAAAGCCGTCTGCGCAGCGCCCTGGCGCCGATCCGGGAGAACTACGACTACATCCTGATCGACTGCCCGCCGTCGCTGTCGATGCTCACGCTCAACGCCCTGGTTGCCGCCGATGGGGTGATTATCCCCATGCAGTGCGAGTACTTTGCGCTCGAAGGCCTGAGCGACCTTGTGGATAACATCAAGCGTATCGCCGAATTGCTCAACCCGAACCTGAAAGTCGAAGGCCTGCTGCGGACCATGTACGACCCGCGCCTGAGCCTGATGAACGATGTCTCGGCGCAGCTCAAGGAACATTTCGGCGACCAGCTCTACGACACGGTGATTCCACGCAACATTCGCCTGGCCGAAGCGCCAAGCTACGGCATGCCGGCGCTGGCCTACGACAAGTCATCCCGTGGCGCCATTGCCTACCTGGCGCTGGCCGGCGAGATGGTGCGTCGCCAACGTCGCAATTCACGCACCGCTGCAGCCCAGCCAACTTAAGGAATCCCCATGGCCGTCAAAAAACGAGGTCTCGGACGTGGACTGGATGCACTCCTGAGTGGTCCGACCGTCACTTCGCTGGAAGAGCAAGCGGTGCAGGCCGACGAACGTGAGCTGCAGCACTTGCCCCTGGACCTGATCCAGCGCGGCAAATACCAGCCGCGCCGGGACATGGACCCGCAGGCGCTGGAAGAGCTGGCCAACTCGATCAAGGCCCAGGGCGTGATGCAGCCGATCGTGGTGCGCCCCATTGGCAGTGGCCGCTTTGAAATCATCGCCGGCGAACGTCGCTGGCGTGCCAGCCAGCAGGCAGGCAAGGAAACCATCCCGGCGATGGTGCGCGACGTACCGGATGAAACGGCCATCGCCATGGCATTGATCGAAAACATCCAACGTGAAGACCTCAACCCGATCGAGGAAGCCATCGCGTTGCAGCGTTTGCAGCACGAATTCCAGCTGACCCAGCAACAAGTGGCCGATGCGGTGGGTAAATCCCGCGTGACTGTGTCCAACCTGCTGCGTTTGATCGCGCTGCCGGAAGTCATCAAGACCATGTTGTCCCACGGCGACCTGGAAATGGGTCACGCTCGTGCTTTGCTCGGTTTGCCGGAAAATCAACAGGTTGAAGGGGCGCGTCACGTTGTCGCACGCGGGCTTACCGTTCGTCAGACCGAAGCGTTGGTTCGCCAATGGTTGAGCGGCAAACCTGCACCGGTCGAAACTGCCAAACCTGATCCGGATATCGCGCGCCTCGAGCAGCGCCTGGCCGAACGGCTAGGCTCTGCGGTGCAAATTCGCCACGGCAAGAAAGGTAAAGGGCAATTGGTTATCGGATATAACTCCCTCGACGAGCTTCAAGGTGTCCTTGCCCACATCCGTTGAAACATTCGCTGAAACAATTGCTCATGTAGCGCGTGATCGGAAATCACTACCCGGCAGTTGAATAGGGGCAGAACCGCCCCTATACTCTGCGCGCATTTTGTCGGCACAAAGTATGCCAAGTTATTGATTTCCGGCAGCCGACCATTGAGGAGCAAGAGTGATGGAAACCCGCACGCCAAACACGTTGCCGTTCCATCGCTTGGCCGTTTTTCCGGTTCTATTGGCTCAACTTGTCATTTTGCTGATCGCCGCATTGGCGCTTTGGTACTGGCATGGAGTCGTAGCCGGATATTCAGGACTCTGCGGGGGCCTGATAGCCTTGCTGCCCAATATGTATTTTGCTCACAGGGCCTTTCGGTTTTCCGGCGCCCGAGCAGCCCAGGCTATCGTCCGGTCTTTTTATGCCGGCGAGGCGGGGAAACTGATTTTGACGGCAGTGCTGTTTGCACTGACCTTTGCAGGTGTGAAGCCATTGGCGCCGCTGGCTGTATTTGGCGTCTTCGTGTTGACCCAATTGGTCAGCTGGTTCGCTCCCCTGCTAATGAAAACAAGACTTTCGAAACCTTAGGGCGTTTGAGGCAACCATGGCAGAAACAACCGCTTCGGGCTATATCCAGCACCACTTGCAGAACCTGACCTTCGGTCAGCTTCCCAACGGCGGCTGGGGCTTTGCTCACACCGCAGCAGAGGCCAAGGAAATGGGCTTCTTGGCTTTCCACCTGGATACTCTGGGCTGGTCGGTCGCATTGGGCCTGATCTTCGTCCTGATTTTCCGCATGGCGGCAAAAAAGGCGACTTCCGGTCAGCCAGGTGCTTTGCAGAACTTCGTTGAAGTATTGGTCGAATTCGTCGATGGCAGCGTGAAAGACAGCTTCCATGGCCGTAGCCCGGTGATTGCACCGTTGGCACTGACCATCTTCGTCTGGGTGTTCCTGATGAACGCCGTCGACCTGATCCCGGTCGACTGGATTCCTCAGCTGGCCATCCTGATCTCCGGCGACGCGCACATTCCATTCCGTGCCGTATCGACCACAGACCCGAACGCTACCCTGGGCATGGCCCTGTCGGTATTCGCGTTGATCATTTTCTACAGCATCAAGGTCAAGGGCATCGGCGGTTTCATCGGCGAGCTGACCCTGCACCCGTTCGGCAGCAAGAACATCTTCGTTCAAGCCCTGCTGATCCCGGTGAACTTCCTGCTGGAATTCGTGACCCTGGTCGCCAAGCCGATTTCCCTGGCCTTGCGACTGTTCGGCAACATGTATGCCGGCGAGCTGGTATTCATTCTGATCGCTGTGATGTTCGGCAGCGGTCTGCTCTGGCTTAGCGGCCTGGGCATCGTTCTGCAGTGGGCGTGGGCTGTGTTCCACATCCTGATCATCACCCTGCAGGCCTTCATCTTCATGATGCTGACCATCGTCTACCTGTCGATGGCGCACGAAGAGAACCATTAAGGCCAGTCTCGACTAGTCTGATGTCCTTCCCGGTGAAACGGGAAGGTGGCCCTCCAGGGCTATGAAACGATTTGTTTTACCGCTTTAAAATCTAAAAAACCTAAACCATACGACGTAAAAGTCGGGAGGAAAGATGGAAACTGTAGTTGGTCTAACCGCTATCGCTGTTGCACTGTTGATCGGCCTGGGCGCCCTGGGTACTGCCATTGGTTTCGGCCTGCTGGGCGGCAAATTCCTGGAAGGCGCAGCGCGTCAACCAGAAATGGTTCCAATGCTGCAAGTTAAAATGTTCATCGTTGCCGGCCTGCTCGACGCCGTAACCATGATCGGCGTTGGTATCGCCCTGTTCTTCACCTTCGCGAACCCCTTCGTTGGTCAACTCGCTGGCTAATCACTCGAAGTTTCGAGTGATTAGGGTGATGGACAACGAATGAGCGAGGTGTTGGCGTGAACATTAATGCAACCCTGATTGGCCAATCCGTTGCGTTCTTCATTTTTGTAGTGTTTTGCATGAAGTTCGTGTGGCCTCCGGTCATCGCGGCTTTGCACGAACGTCAGAAGAAGATCGCGGATGGTTTGGACGCTGCCAGCCGTGCAGCTCGCGACCTGGAGTTGGCCCAAGAGAAAGTGGGTCTTCAACTGCGCGAAGCTAAAGCACAGGCAGCCGAGATCATTGAGCAAGCCAAGAAGCGCGGTAACCAGATCGTCGAAGAGGCTGTTGAAAAAGCCCGCGTCGAAGCTGACCGTGTAAAGGCTTCGGCTCATGCCGAGATCGAACAGGAACTGAACGGCGTCAAAGACGCGCTGCGTGCCCAACTGGGTGCGCTGGCGGTCGGCGGTGCCGAGAAGATCCTCGGTGCCACAATCGATCAAAACGCGCACGCGGAGCTGGTTAATAAACTGGCTGCTGAAATTTAAGCGAGGGCGATCATGGCAGAACTGACCACGTTGGCCCGACCTTACGCTAAGGCAGCCTTCGAGCACGCCCAGGCCCACCAGCAGCTGGCCTCTTGGTCAGCCATGCTCGGCCTGGCTGCAGCAGTGTCGCAAGACGACACCATGCAGCGCGTGCTCAAGGCCCCGCGCCTGACGAGCGCAGACAAGGCCGCCACTTTTATTGAAGTGTGCGGCGACAAGTTTGATGTGAAGGTGCAGAACTTCATCCACGTCGTTGCCGAAAACGACCGTCTCCCGCTATTGCCGGAGATCGCCGCTCTGTTCGACCTGTACAAGGCCGATGCAGAGAAATCGGTAGACGTTGAAGTGACCAGTGCTTTTGCATTGAACCAAGAACAGCAAGACAAACTCGCCAAGGTTCTCAGTGCACGACTCAATCGGGAAGTGCGCCTGCAAGCTTCGGAGGACGCATCCCTGATTGGTGGTGTCGTTATCCGTGCCGGCGACCTGGTTATCGATGGCTCGATTCGCGGCAAAATCGCGAAACTTGCCGAAGCATTGAAATCTTGAGTTTGAAGGGGCAGCAGAGCAATGCAGCAACTCAATCCTTCCGAAATAAGTGAAATTATCAAGGGCCGCATCGACAAGCTCGATGTGACCTCCCAAGCCCGTAACGAAGGCACTGTCGTCAGCGTATCTGACGGCATCGTGCGGATTCACGGTCTGGCCGACGTTATGTACGGCGAGATGATCGAGTTTCCGGGCGGCGTCTACGGTATGGCCCTCAACCTGGAGCAAGACTCCGTAGGTGCCGTTGTATTGGGCGCGTACACCAGTCTGGCCGAAGGCATGAGCGCCAAGTGCACAGGCCGCATCCTGGAAGTTCCGGTAGGTAAGGAACTGCTGGGCCGCGTCGTCGACGCACTGGGTAACCCTGTTGACGGTAAAGGTCCACTGGGCAACACCGAGACCGACGCGGTCGAGAAAGTTGCTCCAGGCGTGATCTGGCGTAAGTCGGTAGACCAGCCTGTACAGACTGGCTACAAGGCTGTCGATGCCATGATTCCGGTCGGCCGTGGCCAGCGTGAGCTGATCATCGGTGACCGTCAGATCGGTAAAACCGCTCTGGCGATCGACGCGATCATCAACCAGAAGAACAGCGGCATTTTCTGCGTCTACGTAGCGATCGGTCAGAAGCAATCGACCATCGCCAACGTGGTTCGCAAGCTGGAAGAAAACGGCGCCCTGGCCAACACGATCATCGTGGCTGCCAGTGCTTCGGAATCTCCTGCGCTGCAATTCCTGGCACCGTACTCCGGTTGCACCATGGGTGAATTCTTCCGCGACCGCGGTGAAGACGCGCTGATCGTTTATGACGATCTGTCCAAGCAAGCAGTGGCTTACCGCCAGATTTCCCTGCTGCTGCGCCGTCCACCAGGCCGTGAAGCCTACCCAGGCGACGTGTTCTATCTCCACTCCCGTCTGCTGGAGCGCGCATCCCGCGTTTCCGAAGAGTACGTAGAGAAGTTCACCAACGGCGCAGTGACCGGCAAAACCGGTTCCCTGACCGCACTGCCGATCATCGAAACCCAGGCTGGCGACGTTTCCGCGTTCGTTCCGACCAACGTGATTTCCATCACCGACGGTCAGATCTTCCTGGAATCGGCCATGTTCAACTCAGGCATCCGTCCTGCAGTGAACGCCGGTGTTTCGGTATCCCGTGTTGGTGGTGCCGCTCAGACCAAGATCATCAAGAAGCTCTCCGGTGGTATCCGTACCGCTCTGGCTCAGTACCGTGAACTGGCGGCATTCGCCCAGTTCGCGTCTGACCTGGACGAAGCGACCCGTAAGCAACTTGAGCATGGTCAGCGCGTTACCGAGCTGATGAAGCAGAAGCAATACGCCCCGATGTCGATCGCTGACATGGCGTTGTCGCTGTATGCCGCTGAGCGTGGGTTCCTGACCGACGTTGAAATCGCCAAGGTCGGCAGCTTTGAACAAGCGCTGATTGCTTACTTCAACCGCGATCACGCCGAATTGATGGCGAAGATCAACGTGAAGGGTGACTTCAATGACGATATCGACGCTGGCATGAAAGCCGGTATCGAGAAGTTCAAGGCCACCCAAACCTGGTAAGCCGCAGCGGGAGCCGCAAGGCTCCCGCTTGCTAACCTGATAGGTGTTACATGGCAGGCGCAAAAGAGATTCGCAGTAAGATTGCGAGCATCAAAAGCACGCAAAAGATTACCAGCGCCATGGAAAAAGTGGCGGTCAGCAAAATGCGCAAGGCACAAATGCGCATGGCAGCCAGCCGTCCTTATGCGGAACGTATCCGCCAGGTAATTGGGCATCTGGCCAACGCCAACCCGGAATACCGCCACCCGTTCATGATCGAGCGCGAAGTCAAGCGCGTCGGTTATGTGGTAGTGAGCAGTGACCGTGGTTTGTGCGGTGGCCTGAATACCAACCTGTTCAAGGCCCTGGTCAAGGACATGGCGGTAAACCGCGAAAAAGGCGTCGAGATCGATCTGTGTGTTGTTGGTAGCAAGGGTGCGGCCTTTTTCCGCAACTTCGGCGGTAACGTCGTTGCAGCTATCAGCCACCTGGGTGAAGAGCCGTCGATCAATGACTTGATCGGCAGTGTGAAGGTGATGCTGGATGCGTACCTGGAAGGCCGGATTGACCGCCTGTCCGTGGTATCCAACAAATTCATCAACACCATGACCCAGCAGCCAACCGTGGAGCAATTGATTCCACTGGTGGCGACTCCGGATCAGGAACTCAAGCACCACTGGGACTACCTCTACGAACCAGACGCCAAAGAGCTGCTTGACGGCTTGATGGTGCGCTACGTGGAGTCGCAGGTGTACCAGGCGGTGGTCGAGAACAACGCAGCTGAACAAGCGGCGCGGATGATCGCGATGAAAAACGCTACCGATAACGCCGGTGATCTGATCAGCGATTTGCAGCTGATCTACAACAAGGCGCGTCAGGCTGCGATCACCCAAGAGATCTCGGAAATCGTCGGCGGCGCTGCCGCGGTTTAACGGTTCAAATATTCAGAGGATCCAGCTATGAGTAGCGGACGTATCGTTCAAATCATCGGCGCCGTTATCGACGTGGAATTCCCACGCGACAGCGTACCGAGCATCTACAACGCGCTGAAAGTACAAGGCGCGGAAACTACTCTGGAAGTTCAGCAGCAGCTGGGCGACGGCGTAGTTCGTACCATTGCGATGGGTTCCACCGAAGGCTTGAAGCGCGGTCTGGACGTTGTCGACACTGGCGCAGCCATCTCCGTACCGGTCGGTAAAGCGACCCTGGGCCGGATCATGGACGTACTGGGCAACCCGATCGACGAAGCTGGCCCGATCGACACCGAAGAGCGCTGGGGCATTCACCGTCCAGCACCTTCGTTCGCCGAGCAAGCGGGCGGCAACGACCTGCTGGAAACCGGCATCAAGGTTATCGACCTGGTTTGCCCGTTCGCCAAGGGCGGTAAAGTCGGTCTGTTCGGTGGTGCCGGTGTAGGCAAGACCGTAAACATGATGGAACTGATCCGTAACATCGCCATCGAGCACAGCGGTTATTCCGTGTTCGCCGGTGTGGGTGAGCGTACCCGTGAGGGTAACGACTTCTACCACGAGATGAAGGACTCCAACGTTCTGGACAAAGTGGCACTGGTTTACGGTCAGATGAACGAGCCGCCGGGCAACCGTCTGCGCGTAGCCCTGACCGGCCTGACCATGGCCGAGAAGTTCCGTGACGAAGGTAACGACGTTCTGCTGTTCGTCGACAACATCTATCGTTACACCCTGGCCGGTACTGAAGTATCCGCACTGCTCGGCCGTATGCCGTCGGCAGTAGGTTACCAGCCGACCCTGGCTGAAGAGATGGGCGTTCTGCAAGAACGTATCACTTCGACCAAGGAAGGTTCGATCACCTCGATCCAAGCGGTATACGTACCTGCGGATGACTTGACCGACCCGTCGCCAGCCACCACCTTCGCCCACTTGGACGCCACCGTCGTTCTGTCCCGTGACATCGCTTCCCTGGGTATCTACCCAGCGGTCGATCCACTCGACTCGACTTCGCGCCAGCTGGACCCGAACGTGATCGGCCAGGAGCACTACGACACCGCTCGCGGCGTTCAGTACGTGCTGCAGCGCTACAAAGAACTGAAGGACATCATTGCGATCCTGGGTATGGACGAGCTGTCGGAAGCCGACAAGCAGTTGGTAAACCGTGCTCGTAAGATCCAGCGTTTCTTATCGCAGCCGTTCTTCGTGGCTGAAGTCTTCACCGGTGCCTCGGGTAAATACGTTTCCCTGAAAGACACCATTGCTGGCTTCAAAGGCATCCTCAACGGTGACTACGACCACCTGCCAGAACAAGCGTTCTACATGGTCGGCGGCATCGAAGAAGCGATCGAGAAAGCCAAGAAACTGTAATCCTGGCGCCCGGAAACGGGCGCTCATCAGGTTGAGGCAATCAGATGGCTATGACAGTCCATTGCGATATCGTCAGCGCGGAAGGGGAAATCTTCTCCGGTCTGGTAGAAATGGTGATTGCACACGGCGACCTGGGTGACCTGGGTATTGCCATGGGCCACGCGCCGTTGATCACCAGCTTGAAGCCAGGTCCGATCACTCTGACCAAGCAAGGCGGGGAAAAGGAGGTGTTCTACATCTCCGGCGGTTTCCTCGAGGTTCAGCCGAACATGGTCAAGGTACTTGCCGACACCGTGCAACGTGCTGGCGACCTGGATGAAGCCTCCGCTCAGGAAGCCGTAAAGGCTGCCGAGAAGGCGCTGAACGAAAAAGGCGCAGACTTCGACTACAGCGCTGCTGCAGTCCGTCTGGCCGAGGCCGCAGCCCAGCTGCGGACGCTCCAGCAGATCCGCAAGAAGTAAGCGGCGTTGCCGTTACGCTTCACGCGTGATTGATTAAAAAGGGTAGCCTCGGCTACCCTTTTTCTTTTTTTGCAAAACACTTCTTTGGTCTGAAGCCGGACCGCCCAGGATTGGTAGCCATTCATGTCTCTTGAAATCGTAATTCTCGCCGCTGGCCAGGGCACCCGCATGCGCTCGGCCCTGCCCAAGGTGCTGCACCCGGTCGCAGGCAATTCCATGCTTGGCCATGTTATCCACAGTGCCCGGCAGTTGGACCCGCAACGCATTCACGTCGTCATCGGGCACGGTGCGGATGTGGTACGTGAGCGTCTGGCCGCCGACGACTTGAATTTCGTCTTGCAGGACAAGCAACTGGGCACCGGCCATGCCACCGCGCAAGCGGTGCCGTTCATCACCGCTGACACCGTGCTGATCCTGTACGGTGATGTGCCGCTGATCGAAGTGGAAACCCTGCAACGCCTGCTCAAGCATGTGGTGCCTGGCCAGATGGGCCTGCTCACCGTCGAGCTGGACGACCCCACCGGCTACGGGCGCATCGTGCGTGACGCCGAGGGCAAGGTCGCGGCTATCGTCGAGCACAAGGACGCCAGTGAAGCCCAGCGCGCCATCACCGAAGGCAACACCGGGATTCTCGCGGTGCCAGCCAATCGCCTCGCCGACTGGATGAGCCGCTTGTCCAACAACAACGCCCAAGGCGAGTACTACCTCACCGACGTCATCGAGATGGCGGTCAGTGACGGCCTGGTGGTCGCCACCGAACAGCCCCACGACCCGATGGAAGTGCAGGGCGCCAACGACCGTAAGCAACTGGCCGAGTTGGAGCGCCACTATCAGCTGCGTGAAGGCCGCCGTCTGATGATCCAGGGCGTAACCCTGCGTGACCCGGCGCGTTTCGATGTACGCGGTGAAGTGACCGTGGGCCGCGACGTGCTGATCGACATCAACGTGATCCTCGAAGGCCGTGTGATCATCGAAGACGACGTAGTGATCGGCCCGAACTGCGTGATCAAGGACAGCACGCTGCGCAAAGGTGTCGTGGTCAAGGCCAACAGTCATATCGACGGCGCGGTAATGGGCGAGGGCAGCGATGCGGGTCCGTTTGCGCGGCTTCGTCCTGGCAGCGTGCTGGAAGCCAAGGCCCATGTGGGTAACTTTGTCGAACTGAAAAATGCTCACCTGGGCGAAGGCGCCAAGGTTGGGCATCTCACCTACCTGGGTGATGCGGTGATCGGTGCGCGCACCAACGTTGGCGCTGGCACGATCACCTGTAACTACGACGGCGCCAATAAGCACCAGACCACCATTGGTGAGGACGTATTCATCGGCTCCAACAACTCGCTGGTCGCACCCGTCACTATCGGCGATGGTTCCAACACCGCTGCCGGCTCAACCATCAACCAGGATGTGGATAAGTCCCAACTGGCAGTCGCCCGCGCACGCCAGCGCAACATCGACGGCTGGAAGCGCCCGGTCAAAATCAACAAGACCTGAGTTATCCACAGCTCCAGCAGCAGTGATATCCAAATGTGGGAGGGGGCTTGCCCCCGATAGCGGTGGTCCAGTCGATGTAGAAGTTGACTGATCTGCCGCCATCGGGAGCAAGCCCCCTCCCACATTTGTTCTTGTACAGCTTAAAAAATGAGGTGTACCGCTTGACGATCTTTCGCTAATAGGTTTTGATTGCCTTCGTTATCTTTCGAACCGAAACTTATCATCGTCATGTCGAAACGAAATACCCCCCAACGTCGCCACAACATCCTGACCTTGCTCAATGAACAGGGCGAAGTCAGCGTGGACGAACTGGCCAAGCGTTTCGAAACTTCGGAGGTGACCATCCGCAAGGACCTGGCCGCCCTCGAAAGCAATGGCCTGCTCCTGCGCCGCTACGGTGGCGCGATTACCATGCCTCAGGAATTGGTGGGCGACGCGGCTCAACCGGTCTCGGCCTACAAGCGCGCCATCGCCCGTGCGGCCGTGGCGCGGTTACGTGAGCACGCGCGCATCATCATCGACAGCGGCAGCACCACCGCCGCGATGATCCCTGAACTGGGCCATCAACCCGGCCTGGTGGTCATGACCAATTCCCTGAACGTGGCCCGCGCCTTGAGCGAGCTGGAGCATGAACCGGTGCTGCTGATGACCGGCGGCACCTGGGACCCGCATTCGGACTCGTTCCAGGGCCAGGTCGCCGAGCAAGTACTGCGCTCCTACGACTTCGATCAACTGTTCATCGGCGCCGACGGCATCGATCTGCAGCGCGGTACCACCACGTTCAACGAGTTATTGGGCCTGAGCCGCGTTATGGCTGAGGTCGCTCGCGAAGTGGTGGTGATGGTCGAATCCGACAAGATCGGCCGCAAGATTCCCAACCTGGAACTGCCCTGGAGCAGCGTCCATACCCTTATCACTGATGATCGCCTGCCGCTTGAGGCCCGCGACCAGATCCAAGCCCGCGGCATTACGCTGATATGCGCGGCAGTCATCTAGGAGAAATACCATGTGTGGAATTGTTGGCGCAGTCGCCGAACGTAACGTAACTGCCATCCTGCTCGAAGGCCTCAAGCGCCTGGAATACCGCGGCTATGACAGCGCCGGTGTGGCCGTCTTCACCAACGCCGGCAAGCTCGAGCGTATGCGCCGTCCGGGCAAAGTCAGCGAGTTGGACCAGGCCCTGGCCGGCGAGCCGCTGGTTGGGCGCCTGGGTATCGCCCACACCCGCTGGGCCACCCACGGTGCGCCGTGCGAGCGTAACGCTCACCCACACTTCTCGGGTGACCTGGCGGTGGTGCACAACGGCATCATCGAAAACCACGAAGCACTGCGCGAACAACTCAAGGGCCTGGGCTATGTGTTCACGTCGGACACCGACACCGAAGTCATCGCCCACCTGCTCAACCACAAGCTCAAGGACCACAGCGACCTGACCACCGCCCTCAAGGCCACGGTCAAGGAACTGCACGGCGCCTACGGCCTGGCCGTGATCAGCGCCAGCCAGCCTGACCGCCTGGTTGCCGCACGCAGCGGCAGCCCATTGGTGATCGGCCTGGGCCTGGGGGAAAACTTCCTGGCCTCCGACCAACTCGCCTTGCGCCAGGTCACCGACCGCTTCATGTACCTGGAAGAAGGCGACATCGCCGACATCCGCCGTGAAAGCGTGCAGATCTGGGACGTGAACGGCCAGTCCGTCGAGCGCGAAGCCGTGCAATACCGCGACGGTGCCGAAGCCGCCGACAAGGGCGAGTTCCGCCACTTCATGCTCAAGGAAATCCACGAGCAGCCGTCTGTGGTGCAGCGCACCCTGGAAGGTCGCCTGAGCCAGAACCAAGTGCTGGTCAACGCCTTCGGCCCACAAGCCGCCGAGCTGTTCGCCAAAGTGCGCAACGTGCAGATCGTCGCCTGCGGCACCAGCTACCACGCCGGCATGGTTGCGCGTTATTGGCTGGAAGAACTGGCCGGCATCCCGTGCCAGGTCGAAGTCGCCAGCGAATTCCGCTACCGCAAGGTGGTGGTGCAGCCAGACACCCTGTTCGTGACCATCTCCCAGTCCGGCGAAACCGCCGACACCCTGGCCGCCCTGCGCAATGCCAAAGAGCTGGGCTTCCTCGCCAGCCTGGCAATCTGCAACGTCAGCATCAGCTCCCTGGTGCGTGAATCCGACCTGACCCTGCTGACCCAGGCCGGTCGCGAAATCGGCGTAGCGTCGACCAAAGCCTTCACCACCCAGCTGGTGGGCCTGTTGCTGCTGACCTTGTCCCTCGGCCAAGTGCGCGGCACCCTGGCCGAAGGCATTGAAGCCACCCTGGTGGAAGAACTGCGCCGCCTGCCGACCCGCCTGGGTGAAGCCCTGGCCATGGACAGCACCGTGGAAAAAGTCGCCGAGCTGTTTGCCGACAAAAACCACACCCTGTTCCTCGGCCGTGGCGCGCAGTACCCAGTGGCGATGGAAGGTTCGCTCAAGCTCAAGGAAATCTCGTACATCCACGCCGAAGCCTACCCGGCCGGCGAGCTGAAACACGGCCCGTTGGCCCTAGTGGATGACGACATGCCGGTGGTCACCGTGGCGCCGAACAATGAGCTGCTGGAAAAGCTCAAGTCCAATCTGCAGGAAGTGCGCGCCCGTGGCGGCCAACTGATCGTGTTTGCCGACGAAAAGGCCGGCATGACCAACGGTGAAGGCACTCACGTCATCAACATGCCGCACATTCACGACACCCTGTCGCCGATCCTCTACACCATCCCGCTGCAGTTGCTGTCGTACTACGTTGCCGTGCTTAAAGGCACCGACGTTGATCAGCCGCGCAACCTGGCGAAGTCGGTGACGGTGGAGTAAGCCTCACTGACGTACCCAAAAAGGGGCTGTTTTCAACAGCCCCTTTTTACGTTCTGGATCTCGCCTGAATCGAGGCTCTCTTCATGCAAACCCCCGCTGCCAACGTCCATGCTCGTCTGCACAACCGTCAGTTCGTGGTCGCGAGCAACGCCCACGGACTGTCCGGTACCGGCACCGTGTTTCATTATCAAGTTGAAGATGGCGCGATTTCGAGCACGTATCAAGGTGGTCGGATTCGCCTGGGCACGCAGGTCGGGCGGGTGACCGGTCCCGACACCATCGAGTTGTTGTATCAGTGCCTGACCCTGGAAGGGGAGCTGCTCGCTGGCTGGTCACGTGGCACGGTAGGCGCGGATCACGCCGGGCGCACGACGCTGCGTTTCGTCTGGGGCTGGTTGTCGGGTGCGACGGGCGGCGGGGAGTCTAACTATGTTGAAAACACCGCCTAGCGGTGCTGCGATTTCTGGCTGGTCTGCACCGCAGAATGGGACGCCGAGCCAGGAGCATCGGTTTCCAGACTTGCCTGAACCTGGAAGGCACCACAAAACCAAGGTGAGAGGGGGCTTGCCCCCGATTGCGGTGTATCAGCAACCTATTTGGTGACTGTCACTCTGCTATCGGGGGCAAGCCCCCTCCCACATTTTGTGCTTTGTTGGTCTGGTTCAGGTCCACCAATAACGCACCAGGTGGAAGAAGATCGGCGCCGCAAAGCACACCGAATCCAGCCGATCCAGCATGCCGCCGTGCCCTTCGATCATGTGCCCCCAATCCTTCACGCCGCGATCGCGTTTGATCGCCGACATCACGATGCCGCCGGCAAAGCCCAGCAGGTTGATCAACAGCGCGATCAAAAACGACTGCCAGGGATTGAACGGCGTGGTCCACCACAGCGCGGCACCGATCAGGGAGGACAGCAGGATCCCGCCGACAAAACCTTCCACGGTTTTGGACGGCGAGAGGTTGGGCGCGATCTTGTGTTTGCCGAACAGCTTGCCGCACACGTACTGCAACACGTCCGACAGTTGCACCACGATCACCAGGTAGGCGATCAGCAGCAGGTTGCGGCCTTCATAACCCGGGATGTCCAGGGTCAGCAACGCCGGCACGAACGACACGCAGAATACTGCGATCATCAGGCCCCATTGCACCTTGGATGCGCGCTCCAGGAAGTGGGTGCTGTCGCCGCCCAGGGAGGCGAGTATCGGCAGCAGCAGGAACACGTAGACCGGGATGAAGATCGAGAACAGTCCGTACCAGTCGGCGTAGATCAGCACGTACTGCAGCGGGAGGGCGAGGTAGAACGCCGCTACCAGGGCCGGGTAGTCGCTGCGCCGGGTCGGCGTGAGGGTGAGAAATTCGCGCAAGGCATAGAAGGACACCGCATAGAACAGCAGGATCACTGCGCCGGTGCCGAGCCAGAAGGCGACACCGATCACCACCACCATCACCCACCAGGCGTTGATGCGGGCGTTGAGGTTGTCGATCACCGCGTTGGGGGTGCCACGGGTGCGCAGCTTCAGGATCAGGCCGATCAGCGAGGCGGTGACCAGAATCGCGCCGATCCCGCCGAATAACATCAAGGTCTGGCTATCCATCTCAGGAATGCTCCGGGGCAAGGGCGAGCAGGGCGTCACGGGTACGGGCAAGGAACGCGGCTTTGTCTTCGCCTTCTTCCAATTGCAGCGGAGCGCCGAAGCTGGTTGTGCATAACAATGGCAATGGCAAGACACGGCCCTTGGGCATGACGCGGTTAAGGTTGGCTATCCACACCGGGATCAGCTCAGCCTGTGGGTAACTGTTTGCCAAGTGGTAGAGGCCGCTCTTGAAAGGCAGCAAGCCGTCCTCCAGATTGCGTGTACCTTCGGGAAAAATAATCAACGAGTCGCCGCCTTCGAGGGCGGCAAGCATTGGCTGCAAAGGGTTATCCACAGGCTCTTTTCGCTCGCGATCGATCAGTACGCCGTTGAACACGCGGTTGATGATGTAGCGGCGCAGCGCACTTTTATTCCAGTAATCGCTGCCCGCCACAGGCCGGGTGAATTTGCGCAGGTTCTGCGGTAGCGACGCCCACACCAGCACGAAGTCGCCGTGGCTGCTGTGATTGGCGAAATAGATGCGTTGCACCGGCACCGGCGCGCAACCCAGCCACAGGCTGCGGGCGCCGGTGACGGTGCGGGCCATGGAAGTAATCAGTGTGGCGACCACGGGTTCGAACATGGGAATTCCTTATTCGGCGAAAGGTAGCCAAGGGCTGGCAAGCAGCACGCACAGGGTCAGCAGCGCTTGCGCGCCGAGCAACCAGGCCTGTTTGCGCAGCAATTTGAGGGCGCCACGACGGCGTTCGGCCCAAGGCCGGCCGGCGCGTTTGGCCGATTGCAGGCCCAGGGTCTGCAGGGCTTGGTCAAGGTCTGCGGTGCGCTCGACATCGCGAGCGAGCAGGGCAAACAGATCGGCGTCGAATGCAACGCGCAGGGCCCAGTACTTTTGCAGAAGGCCCAGGATGATCATCCACAAGGCCAGCACCAAGCAGACCGTTGAAACACTCGCCATCAACAGTTGGGCCACACCGAACAACACGCCGGCCACTGTGAGGCCTGTGGATAACTGGTCCAGCGAACGGCCACGACGCAGCAGGCTGGCGACGACTTGCAGTTCCATATCAGCAGGCATGGGGCAAGCCCTCCAAGGCGAGACGATGTGCGGGATGCAGGACCACACGGCTCCGCGCTGTACGAATAATAGCCAGCGCTTGATCCACCGTCGTCGCGCGGCCGCTGTGCAACAGCCAGGCGGCAATGGCCGTCGCGCTGCGCGAGTAGCCCAGGGCGCAGCACACCAGCAACGGGCCGTCCGAGCGCAGGCGTTCGATGGCCTTGGCGGCTTGCAGGCATTCGGCGGAGGTGGGCGCGATCAAGTCCAGAACAGGAACGCAGTGATAGGTACGGCCCTGTGGATTAATCGGCAATTCGGCGCAGAGATCGACGATGGCCTTGAAAGACTGTTGCTCGCTCGATGTAGGAATTCGCCCCAGCCAGACGTTATCCACAATCAGTTCGGGCTGTGGATGCCGGCGTGTCCACAGCCGCGAATTGATCCAGGCGGCTGCCAGATAAGGCGCATACAGCCAACGCGCAGCAGGCGTCAGCTGGCCATTGTTGCGTTTCTGAAAGCCCTCGGCACCCAGCAGCCAATAGTTGGCCGCGACCAAACCCAGCGATACTGCCGGCCACAGCAGCCATAACCCCCAACCGCCCAAAGCCAGCGCTAGCAGCATCAGCGTCAGCGCGCCAAGGGCGTAGCGCGCACCCAGCCAACCGCGCTTCACGTCCCGCGTGAGTCGGGCATTGAGCAGCGGGCTGGCGTGTTCCAGCGGCCATAACCACACGCACAACCACCCCGCGAGGGCGCCTGTGGGTAAGTCGATAAAGTGATGTTGATAAGTGGTCAGTACGGAAATACCGATCAATGCAAACCAGCCGTGCACCACCCAGCGCCAGACACCCTGGGTATGTCGCTGGTACATGACCCACAGGATCACCAGCAACGCGATATGCAGGGAAGGCGCCTGGTTGAACGGCTTGTCGAAGCCGGCCAGCACGGCAAACAACCAGCCGAACACGCCATCCAGTTCCGGCCGTTCGAAGGTGAAGCGCAGCGGCCAGAGCAGGAAGCAACTGACGGCAATCACCTGGGCCGTCAGCAGGCGCAGGGCATGCTGCTTGAGTTCGTGGCGGGTGCTTGGCAGCAACAGCGAGAACCCGTAGAGCAGGTCGATGGACCAATAGGGCACGATGGTCCAGGCCCAGAACGGCATATGGGTTTCCCAGCCGAACACCAGCGTACCCACATCGCTGCGCTGGTTGGTGACCCAAGTAGCGAAACCGTAGGTGCTGAAAAACAGCGGCGCCAACAGCAGCAGCCACAGCAGCGCCGGTTTGAACAAGCCGGGTTCGCGCATGCTCAGATCTTCTGTGCCAGGGACACGGTGAAAATGCCCCACTCATCCACACGCTGGGTGATCTTGCGAAAGCCCGCAGCCTCCACCAGTTGGTCCATTTCCGCCTGACTGCGCCGACGCATCACCCAGGCCTGGCCCTGGCGGTGGCTGGTCAAGGCGCGGGCGATCAGTTCCAGCTGCGGGTGCCACGGTTGGCCGGTGTAGACCAGATAACCGCCGGGCTCAACCGCTTCGGCGAGGCCCGCCAGCGAACCGCCGACCATGGCGTTATCGGCAAACAATTCATACAGCCCGGACACCACCGCCAGCGTCGGCTTCGGCTCCAGCGCGGCCAGGTTCGCCCGATCGAATGCATCGGCTTTGATGAACTGGGCGATATCGTCCAGGCCCTTTTCACGGATCAAGGCGCCACCGTCGCGCACGTTGATATCGCTGTAGTCGCGCAGCAGGATCGATTCCGGCAGCGGCGACACACCCTGCAAAGCTTCCAGAATGTAACGACCGTGGCCAGCAGCGATATCGACGATGCGCACTTCGCGCTCGTCCGCACGCAATCTGGCCATGGCCAGGCGTAGCAGTTCTTCGACGTTCAGCTTGCGCTGGCGAATGCCGCGCCAGCCGATGGAGTTTAGGTAGTTGGTGTCGATCATCCGCCCCAGCGCGCCTTTGCCGGTGGGCGTGTTGCGGTACACGTAATCCAGGGTGCTGCCGGAATCGAAGCCGGTGTCGAAGCCCAGTTTCACCCCCTCCGAGAGGTTCTTGCCCAGGCCCATGCTGGCGCGGGTCATGCGCCAGTACAGATCGCGCAGGGAATTGCGCGGCAATGGTGCGGCGAGGGCTTCGGATTCGGCGCAGGTAGCGCCCAGTTTGTCGGCGTCCAGCAGCGAGGCGCGGTCCAGCGGCTGCGCAAAGTTTTGCAGGATAAAGCGTCTGGCACTGTTGATGGCCAGGGCTCGGTCACGTTCGCCAAGGGTGTCGTGAAAGAAACCGGGGAGGATATGCAGCTCTTTTTTCAGGCTGCCGAGGCGGTCGAAAAACTGCTGCTGGGGTTTACGGTGCACCACGAAGTCGGAGCCGGAGACCAGCAACTGGGTCGGCACCTGGATGGCCTGGGCATCGGCTACAACCCGGTCGGCCGCTTCGTACAGGCCCAGCAGCACATTTACCGAGATGGCCTTGGTGATCAGCGGATCGCTGTCGTAGGACGCCACGCGCTCCGGGTCATGGCTGAGGAACTTGGCCTTGACGTAACTGTTGACGAAAAAGTTGCCGCGAAACCTGCGCATCAGGGCCAGGCCCGGGCGGGCGAAGGGCACGTACAGCTTGACCTTGAAGGCGGGGGAGGCGAGTACCAGGGCGCGGATCTTCGGTGCGTAGTCATGCACCCAAGTGGCCGCGATCACCGCGCCGACGCTTTGGGCGATGACTGCGATGTTTTGCTCTTCGATGCCGTAGGTGACGCCTAGGTGGTCGCAGAAGGTCTGCACATCGCGGGCGCTGGTGGCGAAGCTGGGGCTGTCACCGCGCTCGCCGGGGGATTGGCCGTGGCCACGGGCGTCCCAGGCGAAGAAGTCAAAGTCAGGCAGGCCCAGTTCGTCCACCAGGTGCGCGATACGCCCGGAGTGCTCATGACCGCGATGGAACAACATAATCGCCTTGCGCGGCCCGGCGCCTGCCGTGGCCGGCCAGTGCCGGTAAAACAGCTCGACGCCGTCATGGGTGCTGAAGCTGTGTGGTTGCTGTTCGCGCATCGCAAGCATCCTTATGCAATCGGTGAGGTTTCTGATGGTTCCTTGAGGCCCTGACGCACCCGGTTGACCAGGGTGTAGGCCAGCAGCGCGGCGACCAGCCACATCACCGTGTCGACCCAGCCGGCGCCGAGCCAGCCCAGCGCCACGCCAGTGGCCAGCACCCCGAGCACGAACGCCCGATCGCTTTTGCCCATCGGCCCGTCATAGCGGCGCGATGCGCCCACCATCGGCCCCAGCACGCCAGCGTATTCGCTGAACACCGCGAGCAGCGTCACCAACAGCACAGGCGCCAGGCTCACGCTGGGGATCAGCGCAAACGGCAGGATCAACGCACTGTCGGCGATCACATCGCACAGTTCGTTGAGGTAGGCGCCCAGGCGCGATTGCTGGCCGAACTCGCGCGCGAGCATGCCGTCGACGGCGTTAAGGGCCATGCGCACAATCATCCACAGCGGGATCAGCGCAAACAGCCACAAGTGCTGGGCGAAGCTGGCGATCAGCAGGCCCACTAACACGGAAATCACGCCGGCCAGCACGGTGATCTGGTTGGCGGTGGTGCCGTTGTCATAAAGGCGCTGCACGAGGGGCCGCAACAGGTTTTGAAAACGCGGTTTGAGCTGATAGATGGAGATCATGAAGGATGGCGCTTCCCTGTCCGTGGAGCCGCGAAAAAACTGTTCTGAAGTGTGCCGATTAATTTGAGTGCGCACCAGTGATGCCGCGTGTTTATAGGGGGTTAGTCACAATCCAGAGAACACCGGGAGACAAATGTGGGAGGGGGCTTGCCCCCGATGGCGGTGGGTCAGTTGATCAAGGTGCTGGCTGACCCACCGCTATCGGGGGCAAGCCCCCTCTCACAGGGGATCTGCGTTATAGCCAAAAGCGAACAAAAATTTCACGCCGCGTGTTATATCGTAACGAATTATGTACAAGCGGGCGTTGAGTGGATGCAAGTGGATCTAGAAGCTGACGGCGCTTCGGTTGAGGGCCTGCCGCGTTTTCAGCAGGGGCTGTTCCATGCCCGTCGATTGCGTCAAGCCGGTATCAGCCTGACAGCCTTGGCCGTCACCGGTTGGGTGCTGGCGTTATTTGTGGCGCTGTTCGCACCGGTATCGATCTGGCCGGTGGTGCTGATCAATTGCTCGTCGGCCTTGCTCGTTCTGGTAGCCGGCTTGCAGTCGGCGTGGTGGGTCGCCGACTGGCGTGCCCAGGCGTTGGAAGAACCTGCGGTTGAAGCGGCGGTGGCCGATACGGGCCGCTACGGTCGTCTGGTGGAGCGCATTGGCAAGCAGATCGGCGCGCCGGTGTTGTGGCTGTGCGGTTGGTCGTTGCTGGCGCTGGTCAGTGTTAGCGAATTCTGGAACCTGGCGCTGCCCCCTGCCGCCGTCGGTCAATCCGCCAGCATCGGCGCGGCGCTGGGCTTGGCGCTGGCGTTCGGTTTGCTGGTGTTCGAGCGGCGCATGGCCCAGGAAACCGCCGCGCAATGGCCGGAAGCCACGCAATTGGCGCAATTGAGCCGGGTGGCGATCACCTGCCTGGTGATCAGTGCGCTGTGCCTGCTGTTTGCCGGTGCGCAATCGGTGTGGCCGCTGCGGCTGGCGACGCTGATCGGCCTGTTGCCTGCGCTGGTGGCGCTGGAGTTTGTGCTGCGCGGCGTGCTGTCACTGTTCAGCCCACGCCAGCCGCGTCTGGAACCGCGCCTGATGGCGCAAAGTTTTGTCGCTGGTCTGCTGCGCTGGCCGCCGCAGCCGCTGCAGGCTTTGCAGCATGAATTGCACAACCGCTTCGGCATCGACCTGCGCCAGATTTGGGCGTTTACCTACATGCGTCGCGCGTTCCTGCCGGTGCTGCTGGTGGTGCTGGCGGTAGGCTGGGCGCTGACCGGCGTGCATGAAGTCCCTCTGCAGGGCCGTGGGATTTATGAGCGTTTCGGCAAACCGGTCGAAGTGTTCGGCCCGGGCCTGCACGTCGGGTTGCCCTGGCCCCTGGGCCGCGTGTTGAACGTCGAGAACGGCGTGGTTCACGAGCTGGCGACCAGCGTCAGCGAAAGCGCCGCGCCCGAGTTGGCCGCCGCCGAAGGCCCGGCGCCGCTGATCGCCAATCGCCTGTGGGACGCCAGCCATGTGAATGATAAGTCCCAAGTCATCGCCAGCAGCAGTGGCGACAAACAGAGCTTCCAGATCGTCAACATGGACGTGCGGTTCGTCTACCGCATCGGCCTGACGGACCAGGCCGCGCTGGCTGCCACCTACAACAGCGCCGATGTCCCGACCCTGATCCGCAGCACCGCCAGCCGCATCCTGGTGCACGACTTTGCCTCACGCACCCTCGATGAATTGCTCGGCGAACAACGCACCCGCCTCGCCGACGAGATCGGCCGCAGCGTACAAGCAGACCTGCAAAAGCTCGACAGCGGTGTGGAAATCCTCGCCACGGTCGTCGAAGCGATCCACCCACCGGCCGGCGCCGCCAACGCCTACCACGGCGTGCAAGCCGCGCAGATCGGCGCCCAGGCATTGATCGCTCGCGAGCGTGGCGCGGCCAGCGAACAGACCAACCAAGCCTTGCTGCAGGCCAGCACCGCCCGCGACCAGGCCCAGGCCACCGCGCGCGAAGTGAATGCCGGTGCCCAGGCGGCGAACCTGCGCTTCGTTGCCGAACAAAAAGCCTACGCCGCGGCGGGCCGGGCTTTCGTGCTGGAACAGTACCTGGGCCAGCTCAGCCAGGGCCTGGTCCACGCCAAACTGCTTATTCTGGATCATCGCCTGGGCGCCGACAGCGCGCCGACGATCGATCTGCGATCTTTTACCTTGCCGGCCGATCCCTCGGTGCCGCGTAAAGCCGTTCAATAAGGAGTCTGTCTGTTGAGCGCTCATTCTCACGATCACGGTCATCACCATCATCACGGCCACCATCACCATCATGGCGATGAACAGGCAGACAGCCCTTTCCCCTGGCGGCGTATGGCCTGGGCGGTAGTGCTTGTGCTGTTTGCCATCGCGGCGGCGAGTCTGGTACAGGTGCGCTCCGGCGAGGCCACGGTGATTACCCGTTTCGGCAATCCGGTGCGGGTGCTGCTGGAACCGGGCCTGGGCTGGCGCTGGCCGGCGCCGTTTGAAGCGGCGATTCCGGTTGACCTGCGCCTGCGCACCACCTCCAGCGGGTTGCAGGATGTGGGTACCCGCGATGGCCTGCGGATCATCGTGCAGGCGTACGTGGCGTGGCAGGTGCAGGGCGATACCGACAATGTGCAGCGCTTCATGCGTGCGGTGCAGAACCAGCCGGATGAAGCGGCGCGGCAGATTCGTACCTTCGTCGGTTCGGCGCTGGAAACCACGGCGGCCAGTTTTGACCTGTCCAGCCTGATCAATACCGACGCCAACCAGGTGCGCATCGCCGATTTCGAAGCCCAACTGCGCCAGCAGATCGATCAGCAATTGCTGGCCACCTATGGCGTACGCGTGGCCCAGGTCGGTATCGAACGGCTGACATTGCCGTCGGTGACCCTCACCGCCACGGTCGACCGCATGCGCGCCGAGCGTGAAACCATTGCCACCGAGCGCACCGCCGTGGGCAAGCGTGAGGCGGCGCAGATCCGCTCGGCAGCCGAACGTGACGCGCGCATCATGCAAGCCGACGCCACGGTGAAAGCCGCCGATATCGAAGCGCAATCGCGGGTCGAAGCGGCGCAGATTTATGGACGCGCCTACGCGGGTAATCCGCAGCTGTACAACCTGCTGCGCTCGTTGGATACCTTGGGCACCGTGGTGACGCCGGGCACCAAAATCATCCTGCGCACCGATGCCGCGCCGTTCCGCGCGCTGGTGGACGGGCCCAAGGATGTGCAGCCATGAGTGAGCGTGACAGCCCGGACAGCCCCTGGATCCAGGCCGGGCGCCTGACGTTCCTGGCGCTGTACGCGGTCACCGTGTTGGCGGCGCTGGCCTGGGCGTTTTCCAATGTGCGCCAGATCGACCCGCAGAACCGCGCCATGGTGCTGCATTTCGGCGCCCTCGACCGCATTCAGAACGCCGGGCTGCTGCTGGCCTGGCCGCAACCGTTCGAGCAGGTGGTGCTGTTGCCGGCGGCAGACCGGGTGATCGAGCGTCGGGTGGAGAACCTGTTGCGTTCTGAGGCGGCCGTGCAGGCTGACCGCGTGGCCAGTTTCGCCACACCCCTGAGCGATACGCTGGCCGGTTCCGGCTATTTGCTGACCGGCGATGCCGGGATCGTGCAGCTGGATGTGCGGGTGTTCTACAAGGTCACCGAGCCCTACGCCTTTGTGTTGCAGGGCGAACATGTGCTGCCGGCGTTGGACCGCCTGGTGACCCGCAGCGCAGTGGCCCTGACGGCGGCGCGGGACCTGGACACCATCCTGGTCGCGCGCCCTGAGCTGATCGGCGCCGACAACGGCGCCGCCGAGCGCCGCGAAAAACTGCGCGGCGACCTGGTGCAAGGCATCAATAAGCGTTTGGCGCAGTTGACTGCCAGCGGGTTGGGCCTGGGCATCGAAGTGACGCGGGTCGATGTGCAATCGAGCCTGCCGGGCCCGGCGGTGAACGCGTTCAATGCGGTACTCACCGCCAGCCAGCAAGCCGACAAAGCGGTGGCCAACGCGCGTACCGATGCGGAAAAACTCACCCAAACCGCCAACCAGGAGGCTGACCGCCAGGTGCAAGTCGCCCATGCCCAAGCCAGTGAACGCCTGGCCAATGCCCAGGCGCAGACCGCTGCCGTCACCAGCTTGGCGCAAGTCCAAGACCCGGGCCTGTTGCTGCGCCTGTACCGCGAGCGCCTGCCGAAGATTCTGGGCCAGGCCGGCTCCGTCACCACCGTCGATCCTAAAGACGACTCCCGTCTGATCATTCAGGGAGCCGAGCAATGAGCGCACCCATGCTGACCTCCGCCGAGCAGCGCAGCGCCGCCCGGCAATTGACCCTGGCCATGCTGGCCCTGGGTTTACTCGTATTGGGCCTGGTATGGCGCTGGCTGGCGGCGGACCAGAGCGGGGTCAGCCAACTGCTGCTCGGTGTGGCCTCGCTGCTGGTGGCCGTGCCGGTGATGCGTTCGGCCTGGTACAGCCTGCGCTATCCCAGCCTGCATGGCATCACTGACCAATTGATCGCGCTGGCGATGATCGGCGCCTGGGCCACCGGCGATCTGCTGACCGCAGCGCTGCTGCCGATCATCATGATTTTCGGGCATGTGCTCGAAGAGCGCAGCGTGATCGGTTCCCAGGAAGCGATCCAGGCGCTGGGTAAACTCACGCGCAGCCATGCGCGCCGGGTGCAGGCTGACGGCAGCATTGTGGAAGTGGATAACGGCACGCTGAACACCGGCGATGTGGTCGAAGTGCGCGCCGGCGACCGCGTGCCGGCCGATGGCGTGGTGCTGTCGGGCCAGGCCAGCCTGGACACGGCGCCGATCACCGGTGAATCGGTACCGTTGGAAGCCAGCGTGGGCGTGCAGGTGTTTGGCGGGGCGATCAACCTGGACGGCCTGCTGCGCCTTGAAGTGACGCGCACGGGCAATGAGTCGACCCTGGGCAAAGTGATTGCGCTGATGCAGAACGCCGAGCGTTCCAAGCCGCCGATCACGCGGTTGCTGGAGCGTTACGCCGGTAGCTACATGGTGTTGGTGCTGCTATTGGCGGCGGTCACCTGGTTCGTCACCAACGACGCCCAGGCGATGCTTGCCGTGCTGGTCGCGGCGTGCCCGTGTGCGTTGGTGTTGTCGGCGCCGGCTACCGCAATTGCCGGGATCGCGGTCGCTGCACGGCACGGCATCCTGATTCGCAGCTCGGCGTTTCTGGAAGAGTTGGCGGACCTCACTTCACTGGTTATCGACAAGACCGGTACCTTGACCTTCGGCACCTTGCGCCTGCAGTCCATCGAAACCGCGTCTACCGATCGCCAGGCCTTGCTCAACCTGGCGGCCAGCCTCGGTGCGGCCAGCAGCCATCCGGTCAGCCGTGCATTGGCGGGGTTGGCGACACAGCAACAACGCGTGGTGCTGACCGATATTCGCGAGCGCCAGGGACTCGGTGTCGTTGCGCACACTGAACAGGGCGAAGCGGCGCTGGGCCGTCCCGAACTGTTCGAGCAACTGGCTATTGCCACGACCTCAGTGCCCAACCACGACGGCCCGATTGCCGGGCTGGCGCTGAACGGACAGTTCCTGGCCTGGCTGCTGCTGGCCGATAGCGTCAAACCCGAGGCGCGCCAGGCCCTGCAGGAACTGCGCGAGCTGGGCCTGGGTCGCCAGCTGCTGCTCACCGGTGACCGCCAGAGCGTGGCCGACAGCCTGGCCGTGAATGTGGGCATCGCTGAGGTCCAGGCCCAAGCGCTGCCGGAAGACAAACTCAACCGTGTGCTGGGGGAGATCGGCAGCGGTTTCCGGCCGATGGTGGTGGGGGATGGCATCAACGACTCCCTTGCCCTCAAAGCCGGTGTGGTCGGCGTGGCGATGGGCGCGGGCGGTGCCGATATCGCGCTGGCCTCGGCAGACGTGGTGTTGATCGGCAGCGACCTGCGCCGCCTGGGCACCTGCGTGCGCTTGAGCCGCCAGTGCCGGCACACCTTGCAGGTCAATGTGATCATCGGCCTGGGCTGGACGCTGGCCATCGTGGTGTTCGCCGCCTTCGGCTGGCTGGGCGCCGCCGGGGCCATGATCGCAGCGGTGTTGCATAACCTCAGCACCTTGCTGGTACTGGGTAACGCCGGGCGGTTGCTGCGTTTTCAGGAGCCGCTGTTGAAGCTTGACGAATAATTTCAGAAAACTTCGTACCGGGCTGTAACGCTAAAAGGGCGCCTCACTCTAGTGGTGTGTCGAGACTGGGCAATCCGCTCAGACCGGCATCACCACTGACCGATGAGGACTACACAATGAATATCAAACACGCCGTTTCCGGTGCTGCCCTGGCTATCGCTGCGGCCTCCATGTTTGCCGGCGTCGCCACCCAGGTACAGGCCGCCGACGCGCCGGTTCATTGCTACGGCGTCACCTCCTGCAAAGGCATGAACGATTGCAAAACCGCTGAAAACGCCTGCAAAGGCCAGGCGGTGTGCAAGGGCCACGGCTTCAAGGCCATGACCAAGGCTGAGTGCGACAAAGCCGGTGGCAAAGTCGGCGAGTAACCGACACACGAGTGCAACCGCAGCGGACCTCGCGCCGCTGCGGACACTTTCCAGGAGCGCATGATGACCCGTTCTCTCCCCTCCCTGGGTTACGGCCTGGGTTTGCGTCACGAATACTATGAACAGATCCTTGCCCAATCCCCTGCAGTGGATTGGTTCGAAGTGATCTCCGAGAATTATCTGGTGCAGGGCGGCAAGGCCTTGTATTACCTGGACGCCATAGCCGAACGCTATCCCTTGGTGATGCACGGCGTGTCGTTATCGATCGGCGGGCCCCATTCCATCGACACCGATTATCTCAAGCAGATAAAGGCCCTGGCCGAGCGCATCCAGCCCGCCTGGATTTCCGATCACCTGTGCTGGAGCCGTGGCAGCGCACACCAGTTGCATGACCTGCTGCCCCTGCCATACACCGAAGAAAGCCTGTACCACGTGGCTGGTCGCGTGCTTCAGGTGCAGAACGTGTTGCAACGCCCGCTGGTGCTGGAAAACGTCTCCAGCTATGTGCGCTCCAAGGCCGATGAATTCACCGAGTGGCAATTTCTCAATGCCCTGGCGCATCTGACCGGATGCCAATTGCTGCTGGACGTGAATAATGTGTACGTCAGCTCGCGCAACCATGGGTTCGATGCCTGGGAGTTCATTCGCAACCTGCCGCCTGAAAGCATTCGCCAGCTGCATCTGGCGGGGCATAGGGACTACGGCGACTACGTGGTCGATACCCACGATCAGCCGGTGTGCGATCCGGTGTGGGCGCTCTATCAGCGCACGCTGGAACATCTGGGGCCGGTCTCGACGCTGTTGGAGCGCGACGATCATTTCCCGCCGTTCGAAGTGCTGCTGGCTGAATTGAACAAGGCCCGGGAACTGGGTGCCACTGCGTTGGCCAGGCGGTCGCTATGCGCTTGATCGATTGGCAACGGGCGTTCGAGGCACATCTGTTGTCTGAAACCTGCACTGCCGACAGTGGCTTTGCCGCCACCTTGCTTGGCGGGCCGACGCTGGATGTGGACACGGGCCTGGCGATTTATCACAACGCCTACCTGTCCCGATTGCAGGACGTATTACGTCACGACTTTGCCGCCATCCGGTATTGGCTGGGCGATGATGAATTTGCCGCGCTGAGCCAAGCGTATATTCGTCGTTATCCCTCGGCCCATTACAGCCTGCGCTGGCTGGGTGAACGTTTTGCAGGGTTTATCCTTGAACACCTGACGGCCGAACAAAGTGCCCCGCTGGACGAACTGGCGCGGCTGGAGTGGGCATTCACCCTGGCATTCGACGCGCCTGCGGGCGAGGCGCTGACCCTCGACCATATGGCGCAATTGGCGCCTGAAGACTGGCCGGCATTGCGCGTATCGCTGGTGCCTTCAGTGCAGCAGCTAACGTGCCGTTTCAACACGCTGAGCATCTGGCGGGCCAATAAGGATGAATCGGACTTTCCCGGCAGCCAGGCGCTGGACCCGGCGCAGGCCTGCCTGGTGTGGCGCCATCAGAACCTGTGTCGTTACCGCAGTCTCGAGCCCGCCGAAGCCCACGCCCTGATGGGCATGACCGCCAGCAGCTGGAACTTTTCAGAACTGTGCGTCGAGTTGGCAGTCACTTATGAAGAGGGTGCGCCACTGCAAGCTGCCACATGGCTGAAACAGTGGATCCAGGACGGGTTGCTCGAGCGTCGGGCTATATAGAAGGCAGTTATTTAATCGATAGCTTCCTACTTTATTTTGGATGGTCTACCCTCACAGCAGACGTCTGAAACAAGGGGGGACTACTCATGCTCGCGCAACTTCCACCGGCCTTACAGAATCTTCAGCTACCGCTGCGTCTTCGACTCTGGGACGGCCATGAATTCAACCTGGGCCCCGAGCCCAGTGTGACTATCGTGGTCAAGGACCCTACGGTCGTCTCACAACTGACCCATCCCACGCTCGACGCCCTGGGCGAAGCCTTCGTCGAGGGCAAACTGGAGCTGGAAGGCTCCATCGCCGAGGTGATCAGGGTATGTGACGAGTTGAGTCACGCCTTGATCGAAGACGACGACGGCCCTCGGCCGGTGCGCTCGATCCACGACAAGGCGACCGACGCGGCGGCCATTTCCTACCATTATGACCTGTCCAACGAGTTCTACCAGCTATGGCTGGATCAGGACATGGTGTATTCCTGCGGTTATTTCGAAACCGGCAGCGAGTCCATCGACCAGGCACAACAAGACAAATTCCGCCATCTGTGCCGCAAATTGCGGCTGCAGCCGGGTGAGTATCTGCTCGATGTGGGATGTGGATGGGGCGGGCTGGCGCGGTTTGCGGCGCGGGAATTCGGGGTCAAGGTGTTTGGGATCACCTTGAGCAAGGAACAACTGGCCCTGGCCCAGGAGCGAGTGAAGGCCGAAGGCCTGGAGGACCAGGTCGATCTGCAGCTGCTCGACTACCGCGACTTGCCGCAGGACGGCCGTTTCGACAAAGTGGTGAGCGTGGGCATGTTCGAACATGTCGGCCACGCCAACCTGGCGCAATACTGTCAGATTCTGCACGGCGCCGTGCGCGAAGGCGGCCTGGTGATGAACCATGGCATTACCGCCAAACACACCGACGGCCGCCCCGTGGGCCGTGGCGCCGGGGACTTTATCGAGCGCTATGTGTTTCCCAACGGCGAGTTGCCGCACCTGGCGATGATGACGGCCGAAATCAGCGAAGTCGGGCTGGAAGTAGTCGACGTCGAAAGCCTGCGCCTGCACTACGCACGCACCCTGGACCATTGGAGCGAGCGCCTGGAGGACAACCTCGAAGCGGCGGCGAAGATGGTGCCGGAGCACGCCTTGCGTATCTGGCGCCTGTACCTGGCGGGTTGCGCCTATGCCTTTGCACGAGGTTGGATCAACCTGCATCAGATCCTGGCGGTGAAACCCCATGCCGATGGCAGCCATGAACTGCCGTGGACGCGGGAAGATATCTACCGCTGAGGCATTTTTTCAGCACACTGAAGAGCCAAATGTGGGAGGGGGCTTGCTCCCGATGACGGTGTATCAGCTACCCATTAGCTGCTGACACACCGCCATCGGGAGCAAGCCCCCTCCCACATTTTTACAGTGGTGTTTGTCAGAGAATCGGCGAGATCAAGCGCGCCACGCGCATACCCAGTTGTTGCAGGCGCCGGGTTTCGCGGCTTTCCTCCTGGCTGACTTCATGGGCCAGGGCGAAGTCGTCCAGCAGCATCCGCTCCACCTCTTTGGCGAAGGCTTCGTCGACCGTCAGCAACATCACTTCGAAATTCAGCCGGAACGAACGGTTGTCCATGTTCGCACTGCCGATGGCGCTGATTTCGCTATCCACCAGCACCACCTTCTGATGCAGAAAGCCCGGCGTATAGCGGAACACCCGCACGCCAGCGCGTACCGCTTCGATCGCGTAAAGGCTGGAGGCGGCATAGACAATGCGGTGATCAGGGCGCGATGGCAGTAACAGGCGCACGTCGACACCGCGCAAGACCGCCAGGCGCAGGGCGGCGAATACGGCTTCGTCGGGGATGAAATACGGGCTGGTGATCCACACGCGTTCGGTCGCGGCGTGAATGGCCTCGACGAAAAACAGCGAGCAGGTTTCATACGAGTCGGCCGGGCCGCTGGCGAGCAATTGACAGAGCACGCCATTCTCGGGGTAAGCGTCCGGCAGAATCAGGGGTGGCAGTTGGCGTGCGGCCCAGAACCAGTCTTCGGCAAACGACTCTTGCAAGCACGCCACCACCGGGCCGGTGACCTGTACATGGGTATCGCGCCATGGCGCCAGGGGCGGCTTTTTGCCGAGGTATTCATCGCCCACATTGTGCCCGCCGACGAACCCGGTGATGCCGTCCACCACCACGATCTTGCGGTGGTTGCGAAAGTTGACCTGGAAGCGGTTCAGCCAGCCGCTGCGGGTGGCGAAGGCTTTGACGTTAACCCCGACGTCGCGCAGCGACTGCACATAGCGATGGGGCAGGGCGTGGCTGCCGATGCGGTCGTAGAGCACGTAAATATTCACGCCTTCGGCCGCTTTTGCCGTGAGCAAGCTGTGCAGTTGGCGACCGAGTTCATCGTCATGAATGATGAAGAACTGGAACAGCACAGCGGTTTTCGCGCTGCGGATGGCCTCGAAGATTGCGCTGAAGGTGGCGTCGCCGTTAATCAGCAACTGCACTTGGTTATTGGCCAGGCAGGGCATGCGGCCCAATTTGGGCATGGCGCGCAAAGAGGCGTAGGCGCTGGAATTGCGCGCGGCCAGCGCTTCCTCGACCCAGGGGCGCCAGTTCAACTCGGCGATGGCCGTATGCATTTCCTGGTTGGCCTGGCGACGCGCCTGGATGTAGGCGTCGAAGGTGCTGCGGCCGAAAATCAGGTAGGGAATCAGCGTGAGGTAAGGCATGAACATCAGCGACAACGCCCAGGCGATCGAGCCTTGGGCGGTCCTGACGGTCAGTACCGCATGAATCGCGGCGAGGCTCCCGAAAAAATGCAGCGTGGCAATGAAGTAGGCGAGCAGGTGCGGGCCAAAAAAATCCATGAACGACATTACTCCGGGCAGTCCAATGCGTAACAGACCATGTTCCACAGCGAATGTCGCTATTTTATTTGCCGTGCAACACTGGCACCTTTGCGACGTCTAACGCCCACAATTGCCCAGGAGTTACCCGATGAATGCTCGTCTGCTCTGTTTATCCATGGTTGTTGGTTTGTCGCTGCCGGTGGCAGCACAGGCACAGATGTTGGCGCCGGGCTTGTGGGAATTGACCACCAGCAATATGAAAGTCGATAACCAGGACCTGCCGGACCTGTCGCTGATCCTCGGTCAGCTCAAGCAACAGATGACCCCTGAACAGCGCGCCATGCTGGAAAAACAGGGCATCACCATGGCCGGTAAAGGCGTGCAGGTGTGCCTGACGCCGGCTCAGGTCGCGTCCGATTCCATCCCCCTGACGGACCCGCAATCAGGTTGCAAACAGCAAGTGACCGACAAGACCGGCAACCAATGGAAATTCCGCTTCAGTTGCCCGAAAGCCCAAGGCGTAGGCGTGGCGACTTTCCAGAGCCAGAAAGAATTCACCACCACCGTCAACGGCACCTTCAATGCCACCGGCATCCAGCAAAAGGGCAGCCTGGACACTCACGCGCAATGGCTGGGCAACGATTGCGGTACGGTCAAACCTCGCGCTTGACGCAGAACCTTCAGGCATTGCGAGTCATGGTGTGCCCAGTGCCGCGCACAAGGTATTGAGGTTGTATTCGAACAGCCCGATAAACGTGCTGGCCGGGCCTTCGGTGGCGAGGGCGTCGGAGTACAGCGTTCCGCCGATCTGCGCGCCGCTTTCGTCGGCAATTTGCTTGAGCAGGCGTGAGTCCTTGATGTTCTCCATGAACACGGCCTTGACCTTGTCCTGGCGAATCTGGGTGATCAGCGCGGCCACTTCGGCGGCTGACGGCTCGCGCTCGGTGGACAAACCTTGTGGCGCGAGGAACTGGATGCCATAGGCCTGGCCCAGGTAACCGAAGGCGTCATGGGAGGTCACGATGCGGCGGTTACCCGACGGCAGTGCGCCGAACTTGGCCTTGGCTTCGGCCAACACGCGGTGGATTTCTTTCAGGTAGGCCTGGCTGTTGCGCAGGTAGTCCGCCTGGTTGGCCGGGTCGGCGGTCACCAGGGCCTTGGTGATGTTGTTGACGTAGATCTCGGCGTTGGCCAGGTTGTGCCAGGCGTGTGGGTCCGGGATGGTCTCGCCGTCCTCGTCCATGGTGTGGGAGATCACACCTTTGCTGGCGGTGACCACCGTGGCCTTGGTCTCGGTGCTGCGCACCAGTCGGTCCAACCAGGGCTCGAAGCCGAGGCCGTTCTTGATGATGAGTTTCGCCTTGAGCAACGCCTTGGCGTCGTCCGGCGTGGGTTCGTAGGTGTGGGCGTCGGCGTCCGGGCCGACCATGTTGCTGATCTGGATATGATCGCCACCGATCTGGTGGGTGATGTCATCGAGAATACTGAAGCTGGTGACCACTTGGAGTTTATCGACGGCCTGGGCCATCGAGAGGGGCAGCAGCAGACTGAACAGCACGAGTAGAGCGCGCATCGGAAAACACCTCATTGGGATGTAAGCAAGGGCGGGCGGCGCAGCAAGCCGTGCACCGGACCGAAAACCACGGACAACGCATACCCGGCGCCCGCCACCAGCACGATGGCCGGGCCGCTGGGCAGTGAGTAGTAGAACGACAGCAACAATCCCAGCCACACCGACAGGCATCCCAGCGCCGCCGATACTGCGATCAGCACCGGCAGGCGCCGGCTCCAGAAGCGCGAAGCGATGGCCGGCAACATCATCAACCCCACCACCATCAAGGCGCCGATGGCCTGGAAACCGATGACCAGGTTCAGCACCACCAGGGTCAGGAACAGCCCATGGGCGAGCGGGCCGAGGCGGCTGACGGTTTGCAGAAACAGCGGGTCGAGCGTATCGAGCAGCAGCGGTTTGTAGATCAGCGCCATGGCGATCAGGCTCAAGCCGCAGACCCAGAGCATGCCGGTGAGGGTGGTTTCGTCCACGGCCAAGGCAGAGCCGAACAGCAGGTGCAAAAGGTCCAGGCGCTTGCCGGCGATGCCCAGGATCAGCACGCCGGCAGCGAGGGAGATGGGGTAGATGGCGGCGAGACTGGCGTCTTCACGCAGGCCGGTGCGGCGGGTGATCCAGGCGGATAGCCCGGCCATGCTCAGGCCCGCACCGAGGCCACCGATAGTCAGTGCCGGCAGGCTCAACCCGGCGAACCAGAAGCCCAGGGCGGCACCGGGCAGGATGCCGTGGGCCACGGCGTCACCGATCAGGCTCATGCGCCGCAGGATCAGAAACACGCCCAGCGGCGCCGTACTGCAGGCGAGTAACAGGCCGCCGATCAGCGCGCGGCGCATGAAGACGAAGTCGACAAAGGGCATCCACAAGTGAGCAGCAAAGTGCATCAGGCCACCTGCAGTTGCGGTTGTGGGCGGATCAGCTCTTTGCTTGGGCCCAGCGCGCAGCCGGTGCTTTTGATGTGCAGCACGTGCGGGGTGTGATGGCGCACCGAGGCCAGGTCATGGCAGACGACCATCAGCGTGCGGCCCGCTTCGTGCCAGGCGTGAATGTGTTTCCAGCACAGCGCCTGGCCTTCTTCGTCAAGGGCCGCGTGCGGCTCGTCGAGCAGCAGGACCGGTGCGTCGGCCAGGCTCATGCGGGCGAGCAGGGCGCGTTGCAGCTGGCCGCCAGACAGGGCCATCAATGGGCGTTGCTCCAGGCCGCTGAGGCACCAGTCTTCCAGCACGGTTTGCAGGCGCTCGCTGCGTTGCGGTGGTGTGAGCCGGGTGCCCCAGAATCCGGCGGCAACCAGTTCTTGCAGGCTGATGGGGAACTGTCGGTCCAAGTGTTGCTGCTGAGGCAGGAACGCCAAGCCGCCACGGCGTGGAACAGCGACGCTGACGGTCCCCACCAACGGCTTTTGCAGGCCGGCGATGACTTTGAGCAGGCTGCTTTTGCCACAGCCATTGGGGCCGATGACGCCGGTGAGGCTGCCTTTTTCCAGGGTGAAATCCACGGCGGGGGTCAGCGGTTGGCCCGGGGCGCCCCAGCGCAAAGCGTTGCAGGTGATCATGGGGAGGGTCTCGTCCAGCGGCTTTCTGCCACGGCATCGTGCGCGTGCAGGCTTTCAGCGTGGATCACTTTGAGGTGGAAGGCTTTGACCGCATCCGAGCGTTTCAAGGCGAGGTTCAGACGGCGGGCGGCGTCTTCGCAGAACATCAGGTTCTGCCCGTTGGCCAGGGCGAAGGCTTGTTCGTCCGCACGCTTGACTGCGGTTTGCACGGCGGTGCCGAGCGCGGCTTCGGCGGCGTTGATCAAATCGACGATGGCCAATTGTTCGCCTTGCACATGCACCTGTAGCTGTGCGCTGCTGCGCTGGCTGTGGGGCGTGGCGACGATGCCATTGGTGCTGCCGAGCCAGGTCAACACGTCTGCATGCCGCAATGGCGTGTTGGCGAAATCTTCGAGAAATTGCTGCTGAATCAATTGCCTGGCAAGGGCAGCGGAGCACGGGCAGGTTGAGGAATAAGCAACGTCAATTTTTAGTTCCACGTGGAACATCTGGTTTTCCAGACGCGCCTCGATGCTTACCGGGTAGCGCTTCCAACCGTCCAGTGGGCTGACCAGGGCGGGGCGTTTCAACAGTAAATGGGTGTGGATCCGCAGGTAGGCGTTGTTAGATAAATCTTCATGTGTGTCGAGAAAGCGCTGCAATACATTACGCAGAAGTGCAGGCGTAAGCGGTTGCTGGTCGAACGCCTGCAGCGCCAGGTACAGACGTGACATATGAATACCACGGGCCAAGCCATCGTCCAGGCTCACCCCTGCATCGGCGGTGGCGGGCAGACGTTGGCCCTCAAGCAGAACCGGCAAGGCGATGCCGCACATGCCGACCCAGTCGAGTGGCAAGGCTTGGCGTGAAGCCTGCGCAGCGATATCCGGCAGAGTCAGCGCATTCATAAGCAGGTCCATCGTTGGAAATAATTCGACATGTTATAGTATAACAATCGCTTCGACGATGAAATTTCTGCCCCAGCCTTTCTTCAGCCACGTTGAGCAGGGACGCTCCTTTATTTGCGGTATTGGTCATGCACAGACGTCAGCTCCTCAACCTGCTGCTGGTCAGCCCCTTATTCGCCTTGCCGCTGGGGGCCTGCGCCACGCAAATCCGCAATGCGCGCCTGTGGCGTTCGGAGGATAAGCTGCGGTTGGTGTTCGACCTCAGCGGCCCGGTGCAATACAAGACGTTTTCCCTGGCCGCACCGGAACGCGTGATCATCGACCTGAGCGGCGCCGGGCTCAGTGGTGACTTTTCCCAGTTGATGCTGAAGAACAGCGGAATTACCTCGATTCGCTCCGGGCATTTCGGCAAGGCCGACACCCGCATCGTGCTGGACCTGGCCGCACCGATGCAGCTCAACAGTTTTTTATTGCCACCCCAGGAAGGTCAGGGTCATCGCCTGGTACTCGACCTGACTCGCGCCACCTCGGCGCCTCGTCAAATAGCCACCGAGCCTGCGCCATTGACCGCGCCGGTGGATAAAGCTCATCCAAGGCGCGACATCATCGTGGTGGTCGACCCTGGCCATGGCGGCAAAGACCCCGGTGCCATCGGCCCCAAAGGCCAGCGGGAAAAAGACGTGGTGTTGTCGATTGCCCAGTTGCTGGCTAAACGCTTGAAACGCGAAAAGGGTTTCGATGTGAAGCTGGTGCGCAACGATGACTTCTTCGTGCCTTTACGCAAGCGCGTGGACATAGCCCGCCAGCACAAAGCCGACATGTTCATCTCGGTGCATGCCGACGCGGCACCCAGGCTCACCGCATCGGGGGCCTCGGTGTATGCGTTGTCCGAGGGCGGTGCTACCTCGGCAACCGCGCGTTTCATGGCGCAGCGCGAAAACGGCGCAGACCTGCTTGGCGCCACGACGTTACTCAACCTGAAGGATAAGGACCCGATGCTCGCGGGCGTGATTCTCGACATGTCGATGAACGCCACCATCGCCTCCAGCCTGCAACTGGGCAGCTCGGTGTTGGGCAGCCTGCAAAACATCACCAGCCTGCATCAGAAACGCGTGGAGCAGGCCGGGTTCGCGGTGCTCAAGTCACCGGACGTGCCGTCGATCCTGGTCGAGACCGGGTTTATCTCCAACACCCAGGACGCCCAGCGGCTTGTGACTGCGCGCCATCAACAGGCGGTGGCAGACGGTTTGTTCGACGGGCTGAAAAAATATTTCGAAAAGAACCCGCCGATGAACAGCTATATGGCATGGGTGCAGGAACAGAAGAAGGGCCAGGTCTAACAGCCGGTCATTCGGCTGCAGGTGAACCTGGCGCTGGCGCCGCCCGAACTGGAGAACCGGTTAAGGGTGGTCCAGCCCACGCGCCGCGTGTAGCCAACCCACGCCTCACCGTCCGATGCCAATCCGGTAAAGAACGTCAGCTGCCCATAGCGGCTGTTGGTTTGTGCCCAGTAGCGTTTGCCGATCACTTCGAACCCGCGCAGATACGTGGTGCTGCCAACGGTCGCCACGCTATAGGCGTTGCCCAGCGGGTCGACACAGGCCAGCAGGTTGGCGCTGCGGGTGCAGTTGGCCAGCAGGCTTGGGGGTTGGGCACAGGCAGGTCCTGCCACTGCTGATAACAGGGCGAAAATCGCGAAGAGCAAGGAGGGTTGGCTTATTTGCATTGTTATACTATAACATAAAAACAAAGCCTGGCTCGACCGGGCAGCCTGATGAGAGCGAACCGATGCCCAACCGTCTACCCGTCACCGTGTTGTCCGGCTTTCTCGGCGCCGGCAAAAGCACCCTGCTCAACTATGTACTGCGCAACCGCGAAAACCTGCGGGTGGCGGTGATCGTCAACGACATGAGCGAAATCAACCTCGACGGCAGTGAGGTGCAGCGCGACGTTACGCTCAATCGCGCCGAAGAAAAACTGGTTGAGATGAGCAACGGCTGCATCTGCTGCACCCTGCGCGAGGACTTGCTCGAAGAAGTAGGCAAGCTCGCCAGGGAAGGTCGGTTCGATTACTTGCTGATCGAATCCACCGGCATCTCCGAACCCATGCCTGTGGCCGAAACCTTCACGTTTCGCGATGAAAACCAGCAGAGCCTGGCGGATGTCGCACGCCTGGACACCATGGTCACAGTGGTCGACGGGGTGAATTTCCTGCTCGACTACCAGGCCGCAGAAAGTCTGGCCTCACGTGGGGAAACCTTGGGCGAGGAGGACGAGCGCTCGATCACTGACCTGCTGATCGAACAGATCGAGTTCGCCGACGTGATACTGGTCAGCAAGATCGACCTGATCAGCAGCCGCGAGCGCGAAGAGCTGATGGCCATTCTTGAACGCCTCAATGCCCAGGCGCAGATCATTGCGATGGTCATGGGGCAAGTGCCGCTGAACAAGATCCTCAACACCGGCCGCTTTGATTTCGAACGGGCTGCCCTGGCACCGGGCTGGTTACAGGAATTGCGCGGTGAACACGTGCCGGAAACCGACGAGTACGGCATTGCGTCCACCGCTTACCGTGCGCGCCGCCCGTTTCATCCACAGCGGTTTTTCGACTTTATCGACCGCCCTTGGGAGAACGGCAAACTGCTGCGTTCCAAAGGTTTCTTCTGGCTGGCCAGCAAACACCAGGACGCCGGCAGTTGGTCCCAGGCCGGTGGTATGATGCGGCATGGCTTTGCCGGGCGCTGGTGGCGTTTTGTGCCGAAAAGCCAGTGGCCGCAAGACGCAGAAGGTGTCGCGGCGATCATGGACAACTGGCAACCGAGCACTGGTGATTGCCGTCAGGAGCTGGTGTTTATCGGCCAGCACATCGACTTTGCGCAGATGCGCGCCGAGCTGGACCAATGCTTGCTCACGGATGACGAAATGGCCTTGGGCGCCGAAGCTTGGCGCCAGTTGGCCGATCCCTTTGGCCCTTGGTATGAAGAGGCCGCCGCCTGATGTTGGCCCCGCTTACTCCCCTGCGCCCGGTGGTTCGCCAAACCCGCGGGCAAACCCCGCTGGCGCTGTCTGACATCCTGGAAGACGGCGTGAACCTGGCGCTGTGGCAGCGTCAACTGCCGTTGCACATCGCCGAATTCGGTGCGTTGATCGTCGGGCTCGATGAGCCGCTGGCCGAAGCACTGGTCATCGAGTTGGACCGCGAAGACAGCGCGCCGAACCTGCAGGGGCTGACGCCCCATTGCCGCGATCTTGAAGGCTATGACGGTTTTATCGCCGACGTGTCCTGGCTGGTCAGCGCATTCGCCTGCCTGCTGGGCGCCAGGCGCATCGGCGTGCGTCTGCGCCTGCTGGACAGGGCCATGTGCCCGCGTTTTCACGTCGACCATGTGCCTGTGCGGCTGATCACCACCTACGCTGGCGTCGGCAGCCAATGGCTGCGCGAAGGCGTCATGGACCGCCGGCGATTAAGCCAGCCCGACGCAGAGCCCACCGAGCGCATCGAGCAAATCCTCTGTGGCGAGGTGGCCCTGCTCAAGGGCACCAAATGGCATGGCAACGAAGACCATGGCCTCATTCACCGCTCACCTGCACTGAAAGCCAATGAGCGTCGCTTGATCCTCACGCTGGATTGGCTTGCATAAACGCGTAGGATCAAACGCTCTACACGGTCTGAATGATGCCAACCCATGCTGCAGAACATTCCCACCCACGTGATTGCCGGGCCCTTGGGCGCCGGCAAGACGAGCCTGATCAAACACCTGCTTGCCCAACGCCCGGCCAACGAGCGCTGGGCGGTGCTGATCAACGAGTTCGGGCAGATTGGCCTGGACGCGGCCTTGCTCACTCAAGCTGACGATGGCATTGCCTTGGGCGAAGTGGCGGGTGGCTGCCTGTGTTGTGTGAATGGTGCGCCGTTCCAGGTAGGTCTGGGTCGGTTGTTGCGTAAGGCCAAGCCGGATCGGTTGTTTATCGAGCCGTCAGGCCTGGGCCATCCGGCGCAGTTGCTCAAACAGTTAGGCGAAGCGCCATGGCAAGGTGTGCTGGCGGTTCAGCCCTGGGTGCTGGTGCTGAACGCACAGGCCCTGGCAGCGGGCAAACCCTTGCCGCAAGCGCAGCAGGAGGCGCTGGCCGGTGCCGGCTTGCTGGTATTGAACAAGGATGAGGCGCTGGACGCTGAGCAACGCCAGGCTATTGAGCAGCGGTTACCTGGCAACGCGCTCTATTGGACGCGCCAGGCTCAGTTGCCTCTGGAACAATTGCCTGGCTTGAAAGCCAAGGCTGGCGGGGTTGTGGATAACTTCGCGGTGCCCCAAGGATTGGCGCAAATGCCGGCGATCTGGAGTGACCCCACGTTGCCAATCTGCTTGAGCCAAGCCGAGGAAGGTGGCTGGAGCATTGGCTGGCGCTGGCATCCGAGCCAGCGATTTGACCTGGAACGAGTGAGCCAATGGCTGACGGGTCTGCAATGGCGTCGCGCCAAACTGGTTATCCACAGCCGTGACGCGTGGATGTCCGCCAACGCTGTGGATAACAGTTCACTCGCCTGGCAACCCAGCGAATGGCGCCGCGATTCACGTATCGAATTGATCTTCAACGCACCACAGAACGTGGCGGCATTGCAGGCCGCTCTGGCTGCCTGCCGTTACTGACGGTTCTTGGTTGCGTGGTCCTGGCGCCACTGGCTCAGCTCGATGACGTTGGCGCTGGGCAGCGGCTCCTTGGCTTCGAACGGGTAGGGCGCCAATTCAATCTGCGCGCTGTGGGCGCCAAATTGGGTAATGGTGCCGCTGTGGCGAGCCTCGCCTGTCACGGTGAACTCGAAATTGTAGACCCGTGCCAACCGGCGCCGACCCTTGGCATCCTTCACGAAACCGATGCGTTTGAGTGCCACCGCGCCATCAAGCAGTTCGATATCGAGCTTGGCGCAGTGCTGCTTGACCCGCTCCAACGCGCGCTCGCGCAGGCCATGGTTGTGCCAGACCCAAGCGGCGCCGGTCGCCAGCAGCATCAACACGAACATGTTTCCCAGGGTCAGCATTCCATGAACTCCAACAAAGTGAGCGCAGCTTAACTGTGTCGCCGGTCTGTCGTACAGGCTGCGTTTAGTCGCATACTGCGCGGCCAGAATTTCAACGGCTTTATGGACATCTCCTGCATGAAACGCACACCCCATCTGCTTGCGATCCAGTCTCATGTGGTTTTCGGCCACGCCGGAAACAGCGCCGCCGTGTTCCCCATGCAGCGGGTCGGGGTGAATGTATGGCCGCTCAACACAGTGCAGTTCTCCAACCACACACAGTATGGCCACTGGGCGGGCGAAGTGCTGGCGCCGCAGCAGATTCCGGCACTGGTGGAGGGTATCGCGGCCATCGGCGAGCTGGGCAACTGCGATGCAGTGCTGTCCGGCTACCTCGGCAGTGCGGATCAGGGGCGTGCGATTCTTACCGGCGTGGCGCGCATCAAGGCGCTCAACCCCAAGACGATGTACCTGTGCGACCCGGTGATGGGCCATCCTGAAAAAGGCTGCATCGTGCCGCAGGAAGTCAGTGATTTCCTGCTGAACGAGGCGGCGGCCATGGCGGATTTCCTGTGCCCCAATCAACTGGAGCTGGACAGCTTTGCCGGGCGCAAACCGCAATCGCTGTTCGATTGCCTGGCGATGGCCAAAGCCCTGCTGGCGCGCGGGCCGAAGGCGGTGCTGGTCAAGCATCTGGATTACCCCGGCAAGCTGCCGGACGGCTTCGAGATGCTGCTGGTGACGGCTGATGGCAGTTGGCACTTGCGTCGGCCACTGCTGGCATTCCCGCGCCAGCCGGTGGGTGTGGGCGACCTGACGTCAGGGTTGTTCCTGGCGCGGGTGCTGCTGGGCGATAGCCTGTTGGCGGCCTTCGAATTCACCGCCGCGGCGGTGCACGAGGTGCTGCTGGAGACCCAGGCCTGTGCCAGTTATGAACTGGAACTGGTGCGGGCGCAGGATCGCATTGCCCATCCCCGCGTACGCTTTGAAGCCACGCCGATCAGCCTGTAAGTACACAGAACCAATGTGGGAGGGGGCTTGCCCCCGATGGCGGTGTGTCAGTCAGCATGTTCGAGACTGACACACCGCTATCGGGAGCAAGCCCCCCTCCCACATTTGATCCGGTTCGCAGCTTGGAATTTAAGGCGCGTCTGCCTTGATTTCCTGATAGCGCTTTTCCAATTCCTGGCGAATCTGCCGACGCTGCTGGGCCTGTACGAAGCGGCGCTTGTCTTCGCTGTTGTGCGGCTGCAAGGGCGGCACGGCGGCCGGTTTGCGCTGGTCGTCCACCGCCACCATGGTGAAAAAGCAACTGTTGGTATGACGCACCGAGCGTTCACGGATGTTCTCGGTCACCACCTTGATGCCCACTTCCATCGAGGTGTTGCCGGTGTAGTTGACCGACGCGAGAAAGGTCACCAGCTCGCCGACATGGATCGGCTCGCGGAAAATCACCTGATCCACCGACAGCGTGACCACATAGCGGCCGGCATAACGGCTGGCGCACGCGTACGCCACTTCGTCGAGGTACTTGAGCAGGGTGCCGCCGTGGACATTGCCTGAGAAATTGGCCATGTCAGGGGTCATCAATACCGTCATCGACAGCTGGGCGTTTCCGGGTTCCATAGCACACTCACGGGTTGTAGGCATTGGTTGGTAGGGCACCTCTGCGGGTGCTGGGGGCTTTGCAGCGCCATCCCTAACGGGACGCCAGTGGACGGCTTGCCGTCACGCGCGGGTCGATCTGTTTCCATATATTGCACCGGCTTTCCGGCGGAAGTCGCGGTGTTAACCTTCAAAAGCCCATCTCCGGGCATTTCTTACGATCACGGCAGACTTTTCCTTCAGCGGTAGCACACGCGGAAAGTGAGAAAGCGCCAGCCATTTCAAGGAGCCCTTCGCCATGCACGCCATCAGTTTTATCCAGGATCTGGCCGTGATCATGTTGGTGGCGGGGGTTGTCACCATTCTGTTTCATCGCCTCAAGCAGCCGGTGGTGCTGGGCTACATCGTCGCCGGCTTCATCATTGGCCCCCACACGCCGCCGTTCGGCCTGATTCACGATGAAGACACGATCAAGACCCTGGCAGAACTAGGGGTGATCTTCCTGATGTTCTGCCTGGGCCTGGAGTTCAGCCTGCGCAAGCTGTTCAAGGTGGGCGCCACGGCGTTTATCGCGGCGTTCCTGGAAATCATCCTGATGATCTGGATCGGCTACGAAATCGGCCAATGGTTCGACTGGAACACCATGGACTCGTTGTTTCTCGGCGCGATCCTGGCGATCTCCTCGACCACCATCATCGTCAAGGCGCTCAATGACCTGAAGATGAAGAACCAGCGGTTCGCCCAGCTGATATTCGGCGTGCTGATCGTCGAGGACATCCTGGGCATCGGCATCATTGCCTTGCTGTCGAGCATCGCCGTCAGTGGCACGGTCAGCTCCGGCGAGGTGTTTTCCACCGTGGGCAAGCTGTCGTTGTTCATGATTGTTGCGCTGGTGATTGGCATTCTGCTGGTGCCGCGCCTGCTGGCCTACGTCGCCAAATTCGAAAGTAACGAGATGCTGCTGATCACCGTGTTGGGCCTGTGTTTCGGCTTCTGCCTGCTGGTGGTCAAGCTCGAATACAGCATGGTGCTGGGGGCCTTCCTGATCGGCGCGATTATGGCCGAATCACGCCAACTGATTAAAATCGAGCGCCTGATCGAGCCGGTGCGCGACATGTTCAGTGCGATTTTCTTCGTGGCCATTGGGTTGATGATCGACCCGCAGATCTTGCTGCAGTACGCCTGGCCGATTGCGGTGATCACCGTGGCGGTGGTGTTGGGCAAGATGCTGTCGTGCGGGCTGGGCGCGTTTATCGCTGGCAACGATGGCCGCACCTCGCTGCGGGTGGGCATGGGGCTGTCACAGATCGGCGAATTCTCTTTCATCATTGCGGCGCTGGGGATGACCCTGCAAGTCACCAGCGATTTCCTGTACCCGGTGGCGGTGGCGGTTTCGGCGATCACCACCTTGCTTACGCCTTACCTGATCCGCGGTGCCGACCCGCTGTCGTTGAAAATTGCCGCCTTGATGCCCCAGCGCATGAGCCGGGTATTCGGGATGTATGGCGAATGGCTGCGCAGTATTCAGCCTCAAGGCGAAGGCGCCATGCTGGCGTCGATGATCCGCAAGATCGTGCTGCAAGTGGGAGTGAACCTGGCGCTGGTGATCGCGATTTTCTTCGCCGGCAGCTTTTTCGCGGCGCGCATCGGTGGGTATCTGGAAGGCTGGATCAGCGATCAAAGCTGGCAGAAGGCATTGATCTGGGGCGGGGCGTTGCTCTTGTCGCTGCCGTTCCTGATTGCGGCGTATCGCAAGCTCAAGGCGTTGTCGATGTTGCTGGCCGAGATGAGCGTGAAGCCGGAAATGGCGGGCCGGCATACCCAGCGGGTGCGGCGGGTGATTGCAGAGTTAATCCCCATCCTGTCACTGCTGGTGATCTTCCTGCTGTTGGCAGCCTTGTCGGCCAGTATCCTGCCGACCAACAAGTTGCTGGTGCTGATCGCAGTAGTCACGGCGGCGGTGGCGGCGGTGCTCTGGCGCTGGTTCATCCGCGTGCACACGCGGATGCAGGTGGCCTTGCTGGAGACGCTGGATAACCACAAGGATACGCCGGAGCACTAGAGGGTTTGGGAATCAGCTTTCCAGCCAGACGTCCCGTGCCCAGTGCCACACCGACTCCCAGGTTTCTTCCTGGACCAGTTCTTCCTCGGCGGACCACAGCACCACGGTGCCGTCTTCCTCGACGCAGTAGTAATCGTCACCATCCTGGCAGATCGGGATCATGCTGCGATCAACCCCGGCATCCCAGGCGTTGGCGGCAACATCCGGCAGATAGGTGTGGGATTGCGGGTCGGTGACGGTCACCGGCTCGAGGCTGCCGTAGACCACGTCGCTGACGGTCAGCAGGAATTCGCGGAACACAAACGGGATGTCGATGAACAGTTGTTCCTCGATTTCCACCAGTTGGTCTTCGTCAGGCAGCTCCAAAGGAACCGGGACCGGTTCGTTGGCTTCACGCAGTTGTTCGATGATTTCTTCCACGGCCGGGATCCTCTTGCTAGTAGGCGCGGTTTATAGGGGCGTTTTATACAGTAGCTCGCTATAAGTGCAACCGTGAAATAGAAAACCCCGGACATGTCCGGGGTTTTTGTTACCGCGTGCTCACACGAGCAGGTATCAGCCGTTCTGGCGGATACCGGCGACCAGCCATGGCTGGTTGTCGCCCTGGGCGCGTTCCATGTTCCAGCTTTCGCTGAACACTTCGCCCTGGTCGAAACGCGAGGTCTTCGACACACCGCTGAAGGTCAGGGTGGCGATGGTCTTGTCGGCGCGATCATCCACGCCTTCCAGTTGTACGCGCAGGTCGTCGATATAGGTCGACTGGAAGGCGTCACCCAGGTCGGCGCGTTCGCGCTTGAGGAACTCGAGCAGTTGCGGGGTCACGAACTCGGAGATCTTGTCCATTTCGTTGGCGTCCCAGTGCTGCTGCAGGGACTGGAAGTGGCTGCGGGCCGCTTCGACGAAACGCTCTTCGTTGAACCAGGCCGGGGCGTTGATCACCGGACGGGCGGCGGCAGGCGCTGCTGAACCACCGAAGATCGAACCCATGGCCGGTTTTTGCTCGAACACTTCACGCTGCATCGGCGCGCCGGCCGGAGCCAGGTGCTCCTGCTGCTTGCGGCGACGGGCGGCGATAAAGCGGAAGATCACAAAGGCGATAACGGCCAGGATCAGGATGTCGAAGATCTGCATGCCCTGGAAGCCGCCGCCCATGAACATGGAGGCGAGCAGGCCACCGGCGGCGATGCCGGCCAATGGTCCCAACCAGCGCGAAGCACCGCCGGCCTTGGCAGCAGCGCCCGCAGCACCGGCCGCGCCTGCGGTAGCCGCAGCACCGCCGGCACCGGCGGATGGAGCCATCTGGCTGGTCTGGTGGGTCGGTGCCGAGCCCATGCTTTTGCCGCCACCGAAGCGTTTGGCGTTGGCGTCGAGGCTCATCGTCAAGCCGATGCACAACGCCATGGCGATGCTAAGAAAACGTTTCATAAAGGGAATTCCCATTTGTGGATTGCACGCGCGCCATGTTGCACAGGTGTCGTGACAGTGGCTAGCGACATAATGTTTCGGGCTTTTACGTAGGACCGATTCAGAATGGTCTGTAGGACTTATTACAGATATTGGCCCGTGCTCGTCTAAAACAAGGGCGAGCCAAGCATCTTCATGTTACGCAGTGTTTCATAGGCGGGCTTGTTGTGGCGAGGGAGCTTGCTCCCGCTGGGCTGCGCAGCAGCCCTGAAAAACGGGCGCGCTGCGCACGCCAGCGGGAGCAAGCTCCCTCGCCACAAACGATCGGTTTCAGACGGCTTCGAGCTTCGCGTAGCCCATCATCAGCCATTTGCTGCCCTCGGCGAAGTTGACCTGCACCCGCGCCTGGGCGCCGGCGCCTTCGAAATTGAGGATCACGCCCTCGCCGAAGATCGCATGCCGGACCTGCTGACCCAGGCTGAACGGGGTTTCCGGGATCTCGGAGCCGGCAAACATAGTGCTGGAGTTCTGCTGCTGGCCGCCGCCGAACGGGCGACTGACGCTGTTGGACAGGCGCACTTCCTGGATCAGCCCCTTCGGCACTTCACGTACGAAGCGCGACACCTTGTTGTAGGTCTCGCTACCGTACAGGCGTCGGGTCTCGGCATAGGTCATCACCAGGTTCTGCATGGCCCGGGTAATGCCCACGTAAGCCAGGCGGCGTTCTTCCTCAAGGCGGCCGGGCTCTTCCAGGCTCATCTTGTGGGGGAACAGGCCTTCTTCCATGCCCACCAGGAACACATACGGGAATTCCAGGCCCTTGGCACTGTGCAAGGTCATCAGCTGAATGCTGTCTTCATGCTCGTCGGCCTGGGTATCGCCAGCTTCCAGCGATGCGTGACCAAGGAAAGCGGCGAGCGGGGTCTGCTCTTCATCGTCCTCGATGTTTTCGAAGGCGCGGGCGGCGCTGACCAGTTCCTCGAGGTTTTCTACCCGGGCTTGGCCTTTCTCGCCTTTCTCCGCCTCGTGGTAGGCGATCAGCCCGGACTGTTCGATCACGGTCTGGGTCATCAAGTGCAGGGGCATTTCCGCGCATTTGGCCGCGAGGTTCTCGATCAGCTCGACAAACACGCCCAATGCGCCGGCGGCGCGGCCTGTCAGGCCTTTATTGGCGATCAGCAGGCGCATGGCCTCCCACATCGACACATCGGCATGGCGGGCGTGTTCGCGAATGGCCTCGACGGTTTTTTCACCGATGCCACGGGCCGGAATATTGATCACCCGCTCCAGCGCCGCATCGTTGCCGCGTCCTTCCAGCAAGCGCAGGTAGGCCATGGCGTTCTTGATTTCCGCCCGCTCGAAGAAGCGCTGGCCCCCATAGATGCGATACGGGATGCGCTCGCGCAACAAGGCTTCTTCCAACACCCGCGATTGGGCGTTGGAGCGGTAGAGAATGGCGATGTCGCTGCGCGCCAGGCCGGTTTTCAGCGCGCTTTCGATGGTTTCCACCACGTAGCGCGCTTCATCGTGCTCATTGAACGCGGCGTACAGGTTGATCGCTTCGCCTTCGCCGCCGTCGGTCCACAGCTCTTTGCCAAGGCGCCCGGTGTTGTTGGCGATCAAAGCGTTGGCAGCCTTCAGGATCCCGGCGGTGGAGCGGTAGTTCTGCTCGAGGCGGATAGTCACCGCGTCCGGGAAGTCTTCGGAATACTGGTAGATGTTCTCGATTTTCGCGCCGCGCCAGCCGTAGATCGACTGGTCGTCATCGCCCACCACCATCAGGCTGTCGCCACCCTTGGCCAGCAGGCGCAACCAGGCGTATTGCACGGCGTTGGTGTCCTGGAACTCGTCCACCAGAACATGCCGGAAGCGCTTCTGGTAATGGGCCAGCAAGCCGGGGTTGTCGCGCCACAGGTCGAGGGCACGCAACAGCAGTTCGGAGAAGTCGATCACGCCGGCGCGTACGCAGGCCGCCTCGTAGGCTTCATAGATGCTGCGCATGGTCGCCAGGAACAGGTCACCGCTGGCCTGGATATGTTGCGGGCGCAGGCCTTCGTCTTTCTGGCCGTTGATAAACCACTGGGCCTGGCGGGCCGGCCAACGCTGTTCATCGAGGCCCAGCTCGCGGATTACCCGCTTGACCAGGCGTTGCTGGTCGTCGCTGTCGAGGATCTGGAACGTCTGGCTCAGCCCCGCTTCTTGCCAATGCGCCCGCAACAGGCGGTGCGCCAGGCCGTGGAAGGTGCCCACCCACATGCCGGCCGGGCTGATGCCCATCAACTGCTCGATGCGATGGCGCATCTCGGCAGCCGCCTTGTTGGTGAATGTCACCGACAGGATGGAATGGGGAGAAGCGTTCTCGACCTGGATCAACCAGGCGATACGGTGCACGAGCACTCGGGTTTTACCGGAGCCAGCACCGGCCAGGACCAACTGACGGCCAACGGGGGCCGCTACGGCCTGGCGTTGGGCATCGTTGAGGGAGTTCAGCAAAAGGGAGAGATCATCGCGCATCGGCGCATTCTAGGGTGCCGGGGGGAGACGGGCAAATCCCAATGCCGGGTGGTCGACACAAAACCACCTGCGCGCAAACATTCTGCGGGTGCGGATGACCGGTTAGTCATGCGCCACAGCCCGCGTGCCGTCTCGTTCAAGCTGTCTGGGACAACGTTTTGCGCTCAACCGGCGAGGGGTTTTTATGACTTGGAGCGGTTTGGTCCGAGCGCTTGCTTGTGTATGCTCCGACGACGTTTCGGGCTCACCATTATAAGAACACTGCCTATGACCTTTGACACTGACCTGTTCGGCCCCTCGGCGGCGCCTGCGCAGGTTATCCGCAAACACTATGCCACCGAGATCGCGGTCGAGCGTACACGCCTGCTGTATCAGGGCTCGCTGCTGCCGACCCTGTTGATGCTGGTCAACGGTTTGGTCTGCGCCTGGCTTTTGTGGGACCCCAAGCAATACCTGCTCGACAGCGTCTGGCTGGTCTGGTTGCTGGCCCTGGTGGCGATGCGCGTCATCCAGGTGGCGGCGTTTGATTCGGCGATGCCCAGCCGGCAGGCCCAGCCCGTCTGGCGGCGCATGTTCATGCTCGGTTCGGCGGTCAGCGGCCTGACCCTGTCGGTCGCCGCCATCGCCCTGGTGCCGACCGACAGCTTCATGCAACAGGCCTGGGTGTTCGGCCTGATCGGCGCGGCGACGTTGTCGGCCAGCGTGGCCTATGCCGTCAGCCTTTGGGCCTTTCTGTCCTTCGCTTTGCCCTGCCTGTTGCCGGTCATCGCCTATCTGTTCTGGAATGGCACCTCGCGGCAACAGGGCTGGGGCGTGCTCGGTCTGATCCTGTTGGCGTCATTAAGTGTGGTGGCGTGGCAGGTCAATCGCCTGATCCAGCGCGGGCTGCTGCGACGCTTCCAGAACCAGGCCTTGATCGAGCATTTGCAGCAGGCGCAGCAGCGCAGCGAGCAGTTGAATCAGGAACTGCTGCGCGAAGTCGAGCAGCGCCGCGAGGTCGAACAGGAGCTGCGTGAAGCCCAGGTGGGCCTGCAAGACCGTGTGGCGCTGCGCAGCCAGGAATTGGACGCCGCCAGCCTCGCCCTGAATCAAAGCGAGGCGCGCCTGGCCATGGCGCTGCAGGCCAGTGAACTGGGCCTGTGGGACTGGAACCTGCAAACCGATGAGGTGCACCACACCCAGCTCAAGGAATTGTTCGGCCTGGAACCCGAGTTTGTCACCGCGATGCTCAGCCATCTCAAGCCGCGCCTGCACCCCGACGACCTGCCGCTGCTCAAGCATGCGTTGGTGGAGCACCTCAAGGGCCGCAGCGAGGACTATCAGGTGGAATACCGGATCCGTCACGGCGACGGGCACTGGGTGTGGATCGAGGACCGTGGGCGCGCGGTAGAGCGTTCGCCCAGTGGCCGGGTGATCCGCATGCTCGGCACGCGCCGTGACATCAGTGCCAGCAAGGCCGTGGAAGAACAGCAACGGCTCGCCTCGACGGTGTTCGAGGCCGCCAGCGAAGGCATCGTGATTCTCGACCCGAACTATGTGCTGCTCGCCGTCAACCAGGCGTTCAGCCGTGTCACCGGTTTTGACATTGACGACATGCTCGGTCGCAATGTCGTGGAGCTGCCCAGCAGTCGCGACGCCCGGCGTCACTTCCCGGTGATCCGCCAGGCGCTGCTCAGCCACGGCACCTGGCAGGGCGAACTGGTGGAAACGCGCAAGAACGGCGAGCTGTACCCGCAGTGGCTGCAACTGAGCGTGGTGCGCGATGTTCGCGGCAATGTCAGTCATATAGTGGGTTTTTTCGCCGATCTGTCCGCGCGGCGCGAGTCCGAGGAGCGCATGCGCTACCTCACCCATTACGACGAGTTGACCGGCCTGGCCAACCGTTCGCTGTTTCGCGAACGGCTGCGCGAAGCGCATCAACGCGTACGTCAGGGTGGGCGCAGCCTGGCGCTGCTGCACATCAACCTCGACCGTTTCAAGCTGCTCAATGACAGCCTTGGCCATGAAGTGGCCGACCAACTGTTGCAGAAAATGGCGCGGCGCTTGATCAACGCACTGCCGGAAGCCGACACCATTGCACGCCTGTCCGGTGATGAATTCGCTGTGCTGTTCGACGCCTATGGCAACCTGTCGAGCCTGGCGCGGGTGGCGACTCGGCTGCTGGCCAAGCTGCGCGTGCCGGTGACGGTGGAGGGGCATGAGCTGGTGGTCAGCGCCTCCATGGGCGTCAGCCTGCTGCCGGATAACGCGCGGGAAATTTCTGCGCTGGTCAGCCAATCGAATATGGCGATGCAGCACGCCAAGCACCTGGGCGGGAACAATTTCCAGTTCTACACCGACAGCCTGCAAGCCAGCACCCTGGAGCGCTTGCAGCTGGAAAACCATCTGCGCAAGGCCATCGACGAGGGCCAGCTCACGGTGTTCTACCAACCCAAACTGTGCCTGGCCACCGGCACGCTCAATGCGGCCGAGGCCCTGGTGCGCTGGGAACATCCGCAGTGGGGCCTGGTGCCGCCGGGAGACTTTATCGGCCTGGCCGAAGAAACCGGCCTGATCGTGCCGTTGGGTGAGCTGGTGTTGCGCCAGGCGTGCTGGCAGGCCTGTGAGTGGCAACGCCAGGGGCTGGCGCCGATTCGGGTGTCGGTGAACCTGTCGGTGCATCAGTTGCGCCAGGGCAAGCTGGTCAGTCTGGTGCGCCAGGTGCTGGAGGAGACCGGGCTGGACCCGCAATACCTCGAATTGGAATTGACCGAAAGCCAGTTGCTCGACAGTGTCGAGCACATCATCACCACCTTCCGGCAGTTACGCGACCTGGGCGTGAAGCTGGCCATCGACGATTTCGGCACCGGCTATTCATCCCTCAGCTACCTTAAGCGCATTCCGGTGGACTACGTGAAGATCGACCAGACCTTTATCCGGGGTCTTGGCCAGGGCCGCGAGGATGCGGCCATTACCCGGGCGATCATTGCCATGGCCCATGGGTTGTCGCTCAAAGTGGTGGCCGAAGGCGTGGAGGACCAGCAGCAACTGGATTTCCTGCGAAGCGAGCAGTGCGACGAGGTGCAGGGTTATCTGATCAGCCGGCCGATGGACGCTGAGGGGCTGGCAGATTTGTTACGAAAAAATCCAGATTTTTCTTAACGACTCAAGTGGCGTCCCTGTGGCTACAAAGCCTCTGCCCTTAGTTTCAGAGGGGAGCGGGGCGATTTAGTGCTGCATCAGGCGGGCAAAACGGCAATTCTTGTAGTATAACTACAAGCTTGCTACATCCCTGGCGTCTGCCAATAACAAGAGTCCTGCCCTTTGAACCTGTTGCAACATATCGCCCAGTCGCGCCACCTGTTACGCAAATCGGAACTCAAGGTTGCCGATCACGTGCTGCTTGACCCTGCGGCTGTGATGCACAGTTCCATGGCCGACCTGGCCCACAGCGTGGGCATCAGTGAGCCGACCATCGTGCGCTTCTGCCGCGCCATCGGTTGCTCCGGGTTCCAGGACTTGAAACTCAAGCTGGCGCAAAGCCTGGCCGCCGGTGCGAGCTTCGGCCAGTTTGCGATCCATGAAGACGACTCGGTCGCTGACTACAGCCTGAAAATCTTCGACACCACCTTGCACACCTTGATGGAAGTGCGCGAGAAGCTCGACCCGGTGGAGCTGCAAAAGGCCGTGACCGCGATGTCCCAGGCCCAGCGCGTGGAGTTCTATGGCTTTGGTGCTTCCGGCGCGGTAGCGGCCGACGCCCAGCACAAATTTTTCCGCCTGCTGCTCACGGCGGCGGCCTACAGCGACCCGCACATGCAGGCGATGTCGGCGGTGACCTTGAAGCCCACCGACGTGGCCATCTGTATTTCCCAGTCCGGTCGCTCCAAAGACCTGCTCATCACCGCCAATCTGGTGCGTGAAAGCGGCGCTTCGCTGATCACTCTGTGCCCGAGCCAGACGCCATTGGCGGAATTGTCCACAGTGAACCTGGCGATCGACGTACACGAAGACACCGAGATCTACACGCCGCTGACCTCGCGCATTGCCCACCTGGTGGTGATCGACGTGTTGGCCATGGGCGTGGCCATGGCCCGAGGGCCGAGCCTGGTCAACCACCTCAAGAGTGTGAAGCGCAGTTTGCGCAGCCTGCGGTTGTCGCCCAAGTCGGTCAAAGCCCTCGACGACTGATCAACTGTACACAGAACAAAATGTGGGAGGGGGGCAAGCCCTAATGCCAGTCTGTAGGAGCGAGCTTGCTCGCGAAAAACGTCAACGATAACGCGTGCTTTCTGAATGAACGCGGTGCCTGTGAGTTTTTCGCGAGCAAGCTCGCTCCTACAGAGGGCTCTAGGGCAAGCCCCCTCCCACATGTGCATCTTTTGTGTGTCCAGAATCTTCATCAGGCTGTCATAGCCCCGTCATCCCCGGTGCCCATCCTGTACTCCCCGTACTTGCATTGGGAGACTCCAAATGGCCCGGCCCTACGAAGACAGCAACAGCACCGTCAAGACCCGTCGTCAGCAGGAAGACCAGCGCCGCATGGCGTTCCGTCGCGCAATCGAAGACCGCTGCGACCAGCGCCAACTGCTCCAGAGCATCAGTGACTACCCGGAACTCCATTGGCAGGCACCCTTGGCTGCCCAGCGAAACGCTCAGCCAGCGCGCTGATCTGCACCCGTTCGCTGCGGATAAAGCCCAGGAACGCGTGGGCCACCGGTGACAGCCGCTTGGCTTTGGCTTGCACCAGGCACCAGCTGCGGTACAGCGGCAGTTCTTCCACCGGCAGCTCCTTGAGCCCGCCGGTGGCCAGCTCCAGGTTCAGGGCGTGGCGCGTCAGCAGGGCCACGCCCAACCCTGCAGCCACGCACTCGCGTTGCGCCTCGGCCGAGGCCACTTCCACCGTCTGCGTGAAGTGCACGCGTTTTTCCTTGAAGTACTCTTCGCAGGCCAGCCGCGTGCCGGAACCCGGTTCGCGGATGAGCAGGGTGTAGGGTTCCAGATCCTGCAAGCGTAGCGGCCCTTGCAGGCTCAAGGGGTGATCCGGCAGCGCCACGGCGACAATCGGATTATTCAGGAACGGCAGGAATTCCAGGCCCATATCCTGAGGCACCATGGACATGATCACCAGGTCGTCACGGTTGTCCGAAAGCCGGCGAATCACCTGGGCGCGATTGACCACGGTCAAGTGCAATTGCACCTCCGGGTGTTGGCGCTTGAAGGCGGCGAACAAGTGCGGCACGAAGTACTTGGCGCTGGACTCCACCGCCAGCTTCAACTGGCCCTGCAACGAGCCCTGCATGTCCGACAGCTGCATATCGAGATTTTCCAGGCGCCCGAAGATATCCCGGCTGGCCCGCTGCAAGGCTTCAGCGGCCTCGGTCATGTAGAGCTTTTTGCCGACATAATCGAACAGCGGCTGGCCAAGCAGCTCTTCGAGCTGGCGAATTTGCAGGCTGACGGCGGGTTGGGTGAGGGACATTTCCTCGGCTGCACGGCTGTAGGAGCGCAGATCACACACTTCATTGAAAATCTGCAATTGACGCAATGTCATACGCATCAATGACTTACGCATTAAGTAACTCCTCAAGCCCCGGTCGTCCGGCCAACTATAAGTCTTTACTTATACACAGCCCAACAATTATTGATTTTTGTTAATCCTCAAGTGCGCATAGTGTGTGTCTCGCGACTGTCATGAAACATTTGGTCACGCGTCGACCCGCCTACAACGGGTCGAAGAACGCAGCAATCGGCTCAAGGGAATTTCCAAGTGATAAAAAAGATCCTGATCGCCAACCGTGGTGAAATTGCCGTACGAATCGTGCGTGCCTGCGCCGAGATGGGCATTCGCTCGGTCGCGGTTTATTCGGACGCCGACCGCCACGCGTTACACGTCAAGCGTGCCGACGAAGCCCACAGCATCGGTGCCGAGCCCTTGGCCGGCTACCTGAACCCGCGCAAACTGGTGAACCTGGCCGTAGAGACCGGTTGCGATGCGCTGCATCCCGGCTACGGCTTTCTGTCGGAAAACGCCGAATTGGCGGACATCTGCGCCGAACGCGGCATCAAGTTCATCGGCCCCTCGGCGGAAGTGATTCGCCGCATGGGCGACAAGACCGAAGCGCGCCGCAGCATGATCAAGGCTGGCGTGCCGGTCACGCCGGGCACTGAAGGCAACGTCGCCGATATCCATGAAGCCCTCACCGAAGGCGACCGTATCGGTTACCCGGTGATGCTCAAGGCTACGTCCGGTGGTGGCGGTCGCGGTATCCGTCGCTGCAACAGCCGCGAAGAACTTGAACAAGCCTTCCCCCGGGTGATTTCAGAGGCCACCAAGGCCTTCGGTTCGGCGGAAGTGTTCCTGGAAAAATGCATCGTCAATCCCAAGCACATCGAAGCGCAGATCCTCGGTGACAGCTTTGGCAACGTCGTGCACCTGTTCGAGCGCGACTGCTCGATCCAGCGTCGCAACCAGAAACTCATCGAAATCGCTCCCAGCCCCCAGCTCACCCCTGAACAGCGCGCCTATATCGGCGATCTGTCGGTGCGTGCGGCCAAGGCCGTGGGCTACGAGAATGCCGGCACCGTGGAGTTCCTGCTCGCCGAGGGCGAGGTTTACTTCATGGAGATGAACACCCGGGTGCAGGTGGAACACACCATCACCGAAGAAATCACCGGGATCGACATCGTCCGCGAGCAGATCCGCATCGCTTCGGGCCTGCCGCTGTCGGTCAAGCAGGAAGACATCCAGCACCGTGGCTTCGCGTTGCAGTTTCGTATCAACGCCGAAGACCCGAAGAACAACTTCCTGCCAAGCTTCGGCAAGATCACCCGTTACTACGCCCCCGGTGGCCCCGGCGTGCGTACCGACACGGCGATCTACACCGGCTACACCATCCCGCCGTTCTACGACTCCATGTGCCTGAAACTGGTGGTGTGGGCGTTGACCTGGGAAGAAGCCATGGACCGCGGCCTGCGTGCCCTGGATGACATGCGCCTGCAAGGCGTGAAGACCACCGCCGCCTACTACCAGGAAATCCTGCGCAACCCGGAATTCCGCAGCGGCCAATTTAATACAAGCTTTGTGGAAAGCCATCCTGAGCTGACCAACTACTCGATCAAGCGCAAACCCGAAGAGCTGGCCCTGGCCATCGCCGCCGCCATCGCCGCCCACGCAGGCCTGTGAGGAACATTCCAATGTCTAAGAAAATCTTCGTAACCGACACCATCCTGCGCGACGCCCACCAATCGTTGCTGGCGACCCGCATGCGCACTGACGACATGCTGCCGATCTGCGACAAGCTCGACAAAGTCGGCTACTGGTCCCTGGAAGTCTGGGGCGGCGCGACGTTCGACGCCTGCGTGCGCTTTTTGAAAGAAGACCCGTGGGAGCGCCTGCGCCAACTGCGCGCCGCATTGCCCAACACGCGCCTGCAAATGCTGTTGCGCGGCCAGAACCTGCTGGGCTATCGCCACTACAGCGATGACGTGGTCAAAGCGTTTGTCGCCAAGGCCGCCGTCAACGGTATCGACGTGTTCCGCATCTTCGATGCCATGAACGACGTGCGTAACCTGCGAGTGGCCATCGAAGCGGTCAAAGCCGCCGGCAAGCACGCCCAGGGCACCATCGCCTACACCACCAGCCCGGTGCACACCGTTGAGGCGTTCGTGGCCCAGGCCAAGCAGCTCGAATCCATGGGCTGCGACTCCATCGCGATCAAGGACATGGCCGGCCTGCTGACGCCCTACGCCACCGGCGAGCTGGTCAAGGCGCTGAAAGCCGAGCAGAACCTGCCGATCTTTATCCACTCCCACGACACCGCGGGTCTGGCCGCGATGTGCCAACTCAAGGCCATCGAAAACGGCGCCGACCACATCGACACCGCCATCTCCAGCTTCGCCTGGGGCACCAGCCACCCGGGCACCGAGTCGATGGTCGCCGCCCTCAAGGGCAGCGAATTCGACACCGGCCTGGACCTGGAACTGCTGCAGGAAATCGGCCTGTACTTCTATGCCGTGCGCAAGAAATACCACCAGTTCGAAAGCGAGTTCACCGCTGTCGACACCCGCGTGCAAGTCAACCAGGTGCCCGGTGGGATGATTTCCAACCTGGCCAACCAGCTGAAAGAGCAGGGCGCGCTGAACCGCATGAGCGAAGTGCTCGCCGAAATCCCCCGCGTGCGTGAAGACCTTGGCTTCCCGCCGCTGGTCACCCCGACCTCGCAGATCGTCGGCACCCAGGCGTTCTTCAACGTGCTGGCCGGCGAGCGTTACAAGACCATCACCAACGAAGTGAAGCTCTACCTGCAAGGCGGCTACGGCAAGGCGCCGGGCACTGTGAACGAGAAGTTGCGCCGCCAGGCCATCGGCAGCGAAGAGGTGATCGACGTACGCCCGGCTGATTTGCTCAAGCCGGAAATGACCAAGCTGCGCGGCGAAATCGGCGCGCTGGCCAAGTCCGAAGAAGACGTGCTGACCTACGCCATGTTCCCCGACATCGGTCGCAAGTTCCTCGAAGAGCGCGACGCCGGCACTCTGGCGCCGGAAGTGCTGCTGCCGATCCCTGAAGCCGGCGGCGTGGCCCGTGCCGGTGGCGAAGGCGTGCCGACCGAGTTCGTCATCGACGTGCACGGTGAAAGCTACCGTGTGGACATCACTGGTGTCGGGGTGAAGGCCGAAGGCAAGCGTCACTTCTACCTGTCCATCGACGGCATGCCCGAAGAAGTGGTGTTCGAACCGCTCAACGAGTTCGTCAGCAGCGGCGGCAGCAAGCGCAAGCATGCCACCGCGCCAGGCCATGTCAGCACCGCGATGCCAGGCAATATCGTCGACGTGCTGGTCAAGGAAGGCGACGTGGTCAAGGCCGGCCAGGCGGTGCTGATCACCGAGGCGATGAAGATGGAAACCGAAGTGCAGGCCTCCATCGCCGGTAAAGTCACCGCCGTGCATGTGGCCAAGGGCGACCGCGTGAACCCTGGCGAAATCCTGATTGAAATCGAAGGCTGATACCGAGCCTTCGACACTACCGCTTAAACCTCGGGGGGCATGTGCCCCCTTTTTTTTGCCTGCTGATCAGGCATTGGCGCCTTAGAACGCCATCGCCCACTGCCCCATCAATCCCTGGTTGCGACTCGTGCTGCCGAACTCGGCGGTGTAGGCCAGACCCACGGTGTGTTCAGCCGACAGTGCCATGTCCATGCCGGTACGCAGCGCCAGGCTGTTGCGGTCCAGAGCAGTGCCGCCGATGGTGAACTCGCTGTTGAAGTCCTCTCGTTTATTCCAGGCAAATGACTGGCGAACGCGACTGTTAACGTCGCCATACAGGTGTTTCCATTGGGTGCTCAGGTGCGGTTTGAGGGTCATCTGGTTGCCCATTGCAACGTCGTGGCTCAAGCGAAGACCGAAGGTGCTACTGAAGTTTTGCTGGGTTTGTGCACCCACGTCCAAAGCGCTATAGCCGCCTTTTTCCTGGAAGCGGTCGCGCTGATAACGTTGAAAACCTGCGCTGGCAAAGGGCTCGGCGTGCAAGCCGCCGATATCCAGTTGGTAGCCCGCCTCTGCGAATACGTTTTGGCTCTGGGCGTTGTACTTGCCGGTGAGGTTCTGGCGAAGGTCAATGAGGTCGAAATCGACCGTACGTTTGTTTTTTCCGGTATGGCTGCTGTACAGCGCGCCCAGGCGCAACGCCAGTGGTCCGTCTTGACGCACGGCGTAAGCGCCCAGGTGCCAGCTGTCCAGATCACCCTTGAAACGCGTGGCGTTCAGTTCACTGCCGGACTTGCCGCCCACCACGCCCACCCGCCATGCGTGGTCGATTGACCAGTCAGCCCCCAGCAGCAGGCCTTGGCTGCGTTGTTTCAGACCGGCACTGCCGTGTTGGGCATCGAGGCTGCCGCTATTGCCCAAGCCTTGGAACCACACGCGTCCCGTCTCGCTGGCGTGGTTGTCCGGCAGACGTATTGCCGACAACAGGCTGTCGTTCAATTGTTTCATGCTGTTTTGGGTGGCGGTGCCCAAGTTGGCGTTCTGGCTGCCTGCCAATTGCTCAAGCACGGCACCTAGCCTGCCTGGCTCCAAAGTGCTCAGGTGCTGGCCGTATTGCTCAAGTTGGTCTTTTTCCCATTCGTGCAGTTCGTCCGACGCCAGCAGTGTGTCCACTGCGGAGTCCAGCACATGGGCGACGCTCAAGCCGTTGCGGCTGGTAGCCGTGTTGGCGAAGTAGAAGTCTTCAGGCGCCGGGAGGGCCGGTTCGAAATATTGTTTTCCACCGTTCACCGGAGTCGGCTCAAGCCATTCACTGTCTGGCTCGATGTCGCCGCGTGCCTGCGCCTGTTGAGTGCTGATCGCTGCGAACGCCAGGGTGATGGCCAGTGCGAGTTGTTTGTGTATGAGCGGCATGTAAACCCACCTCTTAATGTATGAGGCTGGGAATTTAGCGGGGTGCCGGGGGGATAAATGTCGGCCTGCGAGCCGATCCTTTGCGGGAGATGTCTGCCGTCTGGTGCGATTAAAACAATGAGGAATAGGGCGGATCACGGTAGTTGCTTTGCCTCCCGTCACCCTCGCCTTACGTACCCTTTGCCATAGTGCCGCTCCATGCGCGCCTGGATCAGCTCCAGTCCGAGAGACATTACCCAATAGATGATTGCCGCCGTGGTGAGCATCTCGATATAGCGATAGCTTGAGCGCCCATAGGATTGTGCGAGGAACATCACTTCCCACACGCCCATCACCGAGACCAGCGACGAGTCCTTGAGCATCGAGATGAACTGGTTGGTGGCCGGCGGGACGATGGTGCGCATGGCCTGGGGCAGCGTAACGTGCCAGAAGATCGCGCTGTCGCGCATGCCCAGGGCCAGTGCCGCTTCCCGTTGGCCGTGGGGCACGCCGAGGATACCGGCGCGGAAGATTTCGCTCAGGTAGGCGCCGTAGTTCAGCGACAGCGCGATGATCCCGGCGACGATCGCGCCCGGTACCAGGCCCAGTTGCGGTAGGCCGAGGTAGATCAGCAGGATCTGGATCAGCAGCGGCGTACCGCGAAAAAACGAGGCATAGAACGTAGCGATGCCGAAGGCCACGGCGCTTTTCGACACGCGTCCCAGCGCAGTGACGAAACCCAGCACCGACGACGCCACGATCGAACACAGGCACAGAAACAGCGTCAGCGCCGCGCCTTGCAGGAAGCCGTTGGGCGCCAGGTGCACGCCAACCAGGTTGGGCAGCTTGTCGAGGATGATCGAGAACTTCAGGTCAAAGCTCAGGAAGAAACTGGCAAACAGGCAAAACAGCGCGGCCCAAGTCAGGTACAGCCGCGTGCGAAAGCCGAACAGCCGCCGCAGCCGCGACGTGGTTACCGGGGGCTGGGGCGGGTTTGGGAAAGCGGTCATTGGCTGATGTCGGCGCCGATCCATTTTTGCGACAGCTTGCTCAAGGTGCCGTCCTGCTTGAGCTGGGCGAAGACCTCACGCACTTTGCTGTCCCACTGCGGGTCGCCTTTTTCGATGGCCACCGAGTTGGGCTCCGAGTACAGCGGCTCGCCGGCCAGCTTGAAGCGCTTGTCGGCGGTCAAGCGTGGCTGTGCGGTCACCAGGTTGGTGAGGATCGCGTCCAGGCGCACGCCGGCGCCAAGGCCGAGGTCCTGGAAGGCCACGTTATCGGTGTCGTACGGCGCGATCTGCACGTCCTCGAACGGATACTGCAGTTGCGTGTCTTCGGCGCCTTCGATCACCAGGTTCTTGTTCAGATAGCTCTCGTAGCTCGATGCGCTGGTCAGGCCGACTTTCTTGCCGCTCAGGTCCTTGGCGCCGTGGATGCGGTCATCCTTGGCATTGACCACGATCACCGCAGGCGAGGCGTAGTACTCCACCGGGAAATCGAACACTTCGGCGCGCGCCTTGCTCGGGGTCATGGAGCAGATGCAGATGTCGTAGCGCCCGCTCCAGCGGCCAGCGGCGATCACGTCCCAGGACGGGGTTTCCAGGCGAAGCTTCACGCCCAGTTTTTGTGCCACGGCCTTGGCCACGTCGACGTCAAAGCCGTCGAGTTGGTTCTGCTCATTGAGAAACGAAAACGGCGGATAGCTTTCCATCAGCACGCCCACCAGTTCTTTCTTTTGCTCGATCCGATCCAGGGTGGTACCGCCGAAGGCCTGAGTGGAGGCAGCGAGCATGGTCAGGCCCAGGGCCAATAGCGGTTTAAGTTTCAAAGCAGACACCTGAAGAAAAAAGAGTTGTGATGAGCCGACTGGTGCGTATTAAATAGTTATAAGAACGACTCTCATAGTGAGTTATTTTCATAAGCATATGAGTAAAAGCTATATGGGCGCACAACCTACAGTAATTCTCGATGGTGGCATGGGCCGTGAGCTGCAACGCCGTGGCGCGCCGTTCAGGCAGCCAGAGTGGTCGGCGCTGGCGTTGAGCGAAGCGCCTCAGGCGGTTGAGGCGGTGCACGCGGCGTATATCCAGAGCGGCGCCAACGTGATCACCAGCAACAGCTACGCCGTTGTGCCCTTTCATATTGGTGAGGCGCGGTTCGCCGCCGAAGGCCAGGCGCTGGCGGCGCTCGCTGGTGAATTGGCCCGCCGTGCGGTGCAGGCTTCAGGCCAGGCGGTGCGGGTGGCGGGCTCATTGCCGCCGCTGTTCGGTTCTTATCGACCGGATTTGTTCGAGCCTGGGCGGGTGAGCGAGCTGCTGACGCCTCTGGTGAACGGCCTGGCGCCCCACGTCGACCTGTGGCTGGCGGAAACCCAGAGCTCCATCGCCGAGGCGCGGGCGATCCAGGCCGGGCTGCCGAAAGACGGTAAACCGCTCTGGCTGTCGTTTACCTTGAAGGACGAAGACACGGACGAGGTGCCACGCCTGCGCTCAGGTGAACCGGTGGCGGATGCCGCCGAAGCGGCAGCGCAGTTGGGCGTGGAGGTGCTGCTGTTCAACTGCAGCCAGCCGGAAGTGATCGGCGCGGCGATTGACGCTGCCCGCCAGACCTTCGAGCGCCTTGGCGTGGCGACCCAGATCGGCGCTTACGCCAACGCCTTCCCGCCGCAACCCAAGGAGGCCACGGCCAACGATGGCCTCGACCCGCTGCGCGATGACCTTGACCCGCCCGGCTATCTGCACTGGGCGGCCGATTGGCAGGCGCGCGGGGCCAGCCATCTGGGCGGCTGCTGCGGCATCGGGCCGGAGCATATTGCGGTGCTGGCCAAGCACCTGACCCCAATCGGTTAAGGCTTTTTGCAGGCGCGCTCGCGAAGAACTAGGGGCTTCACGTTTATCCAGTATGAGCGTGTTGCCTGGGCGTTTTTCGCGAGCAAGCTCGCTCCTACAGGGGCGTTGGGGCGTACCCCTCGTTTCAATTTCTGCACTCGGCCAGTGTTTTCAGCTGCCCGGAGCTGGTTTGGTTAGCCTCCGACAGCCACTGTTCGAACCCCGCGTCAATCGCCGGCCATTCCGAATCCAGCATCGAAAACCATGCCGTATCGCGGTTCTGGCCCTTGACCACCATGTGCTGGCGGAATACCCCTTCGAAACTGAAACCCAGGCGCTCGGCTGCGTATCGGGAGCGGGCGTTGCCGTTGTTGCATTTCCATTCCAGGCGGCGGTAGCCCTGCTCGAACGCATACTTGGCCAGCAGATACACCGCCTCGGTGCTTTTCGGCGAGCGCTGCATCGGGGCGCCGAAGGTGACATGGCCGATTTCGATACGGCCCTGGGCCGGGACGATGGACATCAAACTCAGGATGCCCTGCACCTCATCGTTGGCGCGGTCGACCACACTGAAGAAATACGGGTCGGTGCTGGCTGCGTGGTTGTTCAACCACACATCGAACGCGGCGCGCTCGGCAAACGGGCCGTAAGGCAGATAGTCCCACAACTTCGGGTCGGCGCCGGGGCCTTCGAGGGCTTGCCACAGTTGATCGGCGTGGCGCGCGGGGTCGAGTTTGACCAGGCGGATAAAACGCCCTTCGAGCAGTTGAGCCGTGGGCGCCGGAACACCTTTCCAGTCAGCGAGGGAGATCGACATGCTGTGCTCCTTAAAGGGCTTTGCGAAATTGAATTAAACCTGGGCGTTCAGCGATGCGCTCATAGAGCTGGATCGCCGTGGCGTTGGTCTCGTGGGTCAGCCAATGCACTTTGCCGCAGCCATCTGCCTTGGCCGTGGCATAGACGAACTCGATCAGTTTGCGACCGACACCAGTGCCGCGTTGGGCCGAGTCCACCAGCAGGTCCTGCAGGTAACAGGAGTTCTCGATGCTCCAGTTGGACCGGTGGTAGATGAAGTTGACCATGCCCACCGCCTTGCCATCCTGCCAGGCCAGGGCCGAATGGGTTGGCTCGTCGGCATCGACCAGGCGTTGCCAGGTGCTCCGGCTGACCGCGTCCGGCAATTGGGTGTTGTAGAACGTCAAATACGCTTGCCACAGCGGCAACCAGGCGGCGTGGTCGGCGGCGCTGACCTGGCGGATATCGATCGGGCTCATTCAGGGGCTCCTTGGGGCATAAAGCGGGCGAGGGTCTGGTCGCGTACATCGACGCTGGCGGCCAGGCCGTTGCGCACCCCGGCGATGTCGGCCGGGCTGCGGTTCTGGCTGAGCTTGCGTTTGCCGATCAGGCGATCAATGGGCAGCGCGAAGCCGACGATGGCCTTGAGCATGCCATCAATGTAGTCGGCCGGGGCGTCGCTGACTTTCCAGGGCTGGGCGCGATTGCCCTCGTGGCGGTCGGTAAGGGCGCTGACCACGTCGAGCAAACGTTCGGCATCGGTAAACACCTCGGCCGTGCCGTAGGCATGCACCGCGATGTAGTTCCAGGTCGGCACCACTTTGCCGTGCTCGGCCTTGGCCGGGTAAAACGCCGGGCTGACGTAAGCATCGGCGCCGGCAAAGATCACCAGGGCTTCGCTGCCGTTTTGCAGGTCTTTCCACTGCGGATTGGCCCTGGCCAGGTGCCCGTACAACGTGCCGTTGGGGCCTTCATCGGGATTCAGCAGTAGCGGCAAATGGCTGGCCTGCAGGCCTTGCTCGCCAAAGGTCACCAACTGCGCCAGGCGTGTGTGCTGGATCAGTTGGTGTAATTCAGGCAGGTCTTCGAGGACAAAGGCGCGTGGTGTGTACATGAATATTTTCCTTGGCGAATGCCTGCATCCTAGGCAGGCTAATGGTCCGTTGTAAGAGCCATCCAAGGTCAATTTCGTAGGTCCAATATGTCACCACTCTCGCCGCCTCTGTCATTTAACCCGGCCGGTATCGAGCTGGACCGGCGCCAGGGCCTCACGCGCCAACTCTATGAGGCCCTGCGCCTGCGCGTGCTGGACGGGCGCCTGGTCAGCGGCACGCGTTTGCCCGCCAGCCGCGATCTGGCTGCGGCCCTGTCGATTTCCCGCAACAGCGTGGTGCGCGCCTACGATCAGTTATACGCCGAGGGGTTTATCGAAGGCCGGGTGGGAGATGGCACCTATGTCGCCCAGCTGCCTACCCCTAAAAATTTATCCACAAAACTATCCACAGGCTTACCAACAGGCTTATCCCCAACCTTATCCACAAAATGCACGAATTTGCCGGTGGATCTGGATGCCGAAGTTATCCACAGCCCGGCTCTGGACCGTCTGCAACACAACCATTTATCCCAACCGCCGACCGGGCCGCCCAAGGCGTTTCGCGTGGGGGTGCCCGCCTTCGATCTGTTCCCTTTTGAGGTCTGGGCCAAGCTGAACGGGGCTTTCTGGCGCAAGCCGGCCCTGGAACAGTTGTGCTACGGCGACCCCGCAGGCGACGCACGCCTGCGTGGGCTGATCGCGGCTTACCTGCGCAGCTCGCGAGGCATGCAGTGCACCGCTGAACAAATAGTGATCACCAGTGGTGCACAGCAGGCAATCAGCCTTTGTGCACAGTTGCTGGTGGAGCCCGGCGACGGGGTCGCGGTGGAGAACCCAGGCTATCGTGCAGCCGGCCACGCATTCGCCTTGGCTGGTGCGAACCTGCGGGGTGTACCGGTGGACAGCGAAGGTATCGACTGCCAGACCCTCAATGGCCTGGAAGACTGCCGCCTGGCCTATGTCACACCCTCCCATCAATACCCGCTGGGCGTGGTGATGAGCCTGGCGCGGCGCCTGGAACTGCTGGCCTGGGCCGAGCGCACCGGTGGCTGGATCATCGAAGACGACTACGATGGCGAATACCGCTACAGCGGTGCGCCGCTGGCGCCCCTGGCCGCGTTGGACCGCAGCGGGCGCGTGCTCTACGTCGGTACCTTCGGCAAAGTGGCGTTCCCGGCCCTGCGTCTGGGCTATCTGGTATTGCCGCCGGGCCTGGTGGATGCGTTCTCCCGGCGCCGCGCCGTCGACATGCGCCACTCGGAAGTCAGCACTCAGGCAGTGATGGCCGAATTCATGGCGGCCGGGCATTTCCAGCGCCATATCCGCCGCATGCGTCGCGCCGCCCTGAGTCGGCGCAATGCCTTGCTGGTCGGCTGGCCCAGCGGGCTGCCCGGTGTGGACAACCTGCCCGCTGTTGCAGCGGGCCTGCACCTTACGGTTCGGGTAGACAGCCTGGCCCGTGAGCAGCAGTTGCTGGCACAAGCCCGCGGCGTGGGCGTAGAAATCAATGGCCTGAGTAGCTATTGGCTGCCCGGTTCAAGCCCGGCACCGGATCAACGCGCCGGCCTGGTTCTGGGGTTTGCCGCCGTGCCTGAGGCAGCCATTACCCAGGCCCTGTCGCGTCTGGGCAAAGCCTGGCTCAGCGGCTGACCCACTCAGCTCTGGAAGAACAACGAGCGCGCCAGCTGCGGGCTGATTTCACTGCGGTACACCGCAATCTGGTCCCGGTCGCTCAGGCCTGCGCGCTCCATGGCTCCGCCAAGTTTGCGCTGCTCGCGGGTTTTCAGATGACCGGCAAAGAAATTCTCGGTCGCGGCTTGCACGGAATCGTAGTGAAAGTGCGCATACCACAACGCGGCACGGCTCTGGTGATCGCGCACTTCGTATTCGTCCAGGTAGTTCTTGCCGGGGCCCTTGAGACGCTTGCGGGTAACGACCTTTTCAATCTTCACCAACCCTTGTTCGTGCAGCCATTCCACCCGCGCTGCGGTGGGCGGTTGTTCTTTGGTCATGCTGATGCGGGTGTCGGTGCCCAGTTTGTAGAGCCGCTGAGCGGCGTCGTTGAGGTTCCTGCTGAGGGTGGCGGCTGAGGGGCGATCGCTTTCGGTCAGGTTGAGTCGCGTCAGCCCTTCCTCAATGGTGCTGACCGAGCGCTCCAGGCGTGCGGCGTACTGGTGCAGCATCTCTTCGATTTCCACAGGGATGCGCCCGGCTTTTCTGGAGTGCGCAAGGATACGCTGGGTGACGGCCTGCTCTTCATCCAGCAAGCCTTGCCCGGCCCTCATGCCCGCATTCAGGTCAACGGTGTGTGGCTCTGTACGACTTGGGGACGGGCTTTCCCGTTCAACCCAGACCCCCGGTGTTTTCTCGTGGAACGTGGCGATGAGCCTGCCCGTCATTGGCGCCTTGACGTCCACCAGGTGGCTTTGCGTCGCGCGAGGTTCGCCCACCACCACGCCATTGAAGCGGGTCTTGATGACTTTGCGCTTGGGCGTAGGCGGCGGCTTCGATGTACCCGGCTTGGGTTCCAGGGCCTTTTTTTCGCGCAGCAGCAGCGCAAGCTCCACCACCGCCTGCTGATTGAAACCGTCGATTTCCTTGCGAAGGCCCTCCAGGGTTTCCCGGTTTACCTGCTCCGGGTGTTCGGCGTGCAGGTCCAGCAGGCGTTGGTCGACGATGGCGAATTGGTCGGCCACGCTGTTGAGCACCTCAATGCGCTCATCCAGGCCGCTGACGTTGGCTTCGATCAGGGTTTCAACCCAGTTTTGAATGTTGAGGTCGGCAATCTCGACGATTTCGCCGATCTGGGTGCGGGCATCGATAAACGCCTCGCCGTCGCCTTCGCGGATACACAGGTAACGCGTCAGGGTGACTTGCAGCGCCTTGAGATCGTGCAGCCGCATGCCGGGCAACGCGCGCATGGTGGTCTGTGCGACCTTCGCACCTTCCATGCCAAGTCCTTCCAGTTCACGGTAGCGCGACTCGGCGTATTCCAGGCGGCTGATCATTGCCTTGTTCAAATTCGCCATGACCTGGGCAGCTTCGGCCTGCTTCTTGGGCTCAAGGGCGGACAGGGTCTCGATGTGCTCGAGGGTCCAGAGCAGTTTTTCCCGAAACTCGGGGAGGCTTTCAGCCACGGCGGATCGGGTCAGCAACAACTGCTTGTTCAGGTAGTCGATCATGCTGCTCTGATAATTGGGCACCGAGTCGATGATGTTCAGTGCGCGCAACTGGCGGATGGGTGTCTCGTACTGTTCCAGGCGAGCGTCGACCTTCTCGATGAACGCCTGGTGCGTCGTATCCCTGGACGGCCCGGGCTCGCGAACGATGGCGTCAAATACGGCGGCGACTTCCGACTGCCCGCGTCTTTCATCGGCATCGAACGCAGTGAGGCCCTCACGCAATTCCTTGATGCGCGAAGGTGCCTTGCCCCTGGCCGCCCTGCGGCGATTCCTGAAGCCGGCGCCGCGCAGGCGCAGGCGCGTGTCGACAAACCATTTGCCGGCCAGGTTGCCCGTCAATGCCGGGCCGGTTTGCGAAGGTTGGCGGGGGTCGACGACCACCACGTTGTCGTTGTCGTCCACGGTGACCTCGAACCAGCGTTCACCGACCTGCGCGTACCATTTGCCGGCCAGGCCATGAAGATGCAGGTGCGGTCCGGGTTCCTTGTTCGGTTCGCCCAACCCATCCGGTTTAGCGATTTTGAAACGATCCAGCGTCGCCGCCAGGCTTGAAGGCGTGCGGCTCAGCGCCCCACGAATGTGCAATGGACCCTGATGTTCAGCGGGTAGCTCGGCTTCGGACAGGTCCGGTTGCTTGGTCACGATGGGTTTCCTGGGCACAGGCGCTGCCTTTTCCGGCTCTTCGACCAGCTTCGGTTCGGGCTCGAGCGCAAAACCTTCGGCGCTCTTTTTCGGTGATGAGTGGCGCAGGGTGACGTGCATCACCAGCGCCATGCCCAGATTGAGGAGCAGGTCGATCTGCGCCGTCCATGAGGTTGTCCCGTCAGGTCCAGGCTCTTGCTCGGTGGCTTCTTGCAGGTCATCCATGATTTGCCAGATCCAGGCCGCGATCCCGGCTGTGCGCCCGAGGAAGGGCAGGGCCGCGCCGAAAATCTGCCAGGCGGCCTGTCGATAGCTTGCCCAGCGTTTCTGGGTGTTGGATACCGATTGCTGCTTGGCCAGATCAATCATGGCATTGGCGTTGGCCTCGAACAGCATCCCCAGGATGTCACCGGTCAGCACTTCATCGCTCAGGCCGATAGGCCCGCTCATTTGCAGGACCACCTCGGGCTCCACCAGCACCCGCGCCACGGTCCACGGCGAAGGCAGTTTGTCGGGGAATACGTATTGCTCGTAGTTGAAGCGCGAACTTTCCGGCAGCCAGGCCAGGACCGACTCGCGCAGCAGGTGATTGTGCTTGATGGCATACAGCAGGTTTTGCCGGGAGGGGAATTGGAGCAGCACCGGCTCAAGCAGCGGACGATAGAGCACGCAGGGGCCCTGGGTGTGATCGCGAGGACCGATCACGAACATATTGGCGACCACATCCTGCTCATGACCGGGCCGCAGCGCCGGGATAAAAGCCAGGCGGCGGATAACGATCTCCTGCCCCTCCACCTGGCGGTCGTGCTGCTGGGCCTGGACAACGGCAGCGACATAGCGATAGCCGAGGGAGTTGAGCCCATTCTCACCCTTGATCTTCCACTGCAGGGCCTGCAGCGGCAATTGCACTCGCAGGTGTGAAACGTAGAGCAGTTGGCGGGCCTTGGACTCGAACGGGTCCGTGAGCAGGGTGCTCTTGATCAGTGCCGGATAGTGCTTGCCGATATCGATGGCTTCGATCAGTTGCTTCAAGTAGTCGTAGGTCAGCCAGTCCGGGGCGTCGCCACCGTTGTAGCGCACGCTCGCTGTACCCGTCGGCAAACCGGTGAGGTTTGCCAGGGCCAGGTCGATCAGGCTGTGGCGCGTGATGTCACTGCTACCCGGCACCACAAACGTACCCCAGAGCACCGGGCTCTCGATGCTGACTTCAACCTTGTCCAGGTTCAGGCCGGCGCCATTGGGATGGGCCTGGATTTTACTGCGCAGTTGCGCCCGGGCGTAGCCGCGGATCGATGCGATACCGTCATCAAATTGCAGGCCTTGGTTGTGCGTGTGCACCTGGGCCAGGTCAATGACGCCTCGGCCGTAAGTGGATATGTCGAGGTCCGAGGCGTCCGACAACCATTCGGGCAGTTGCTGATGAATCTGGCGGATGTTCGACAGCGACTGATCGCTCAGGTCGTCGATCACCGGCACGACGTTGATCACGGCCTGGTCGCTGATGCCTTTTCTGATGGAAGATTTTTGGGTGCGCAAGCCAAACGCGCCGATGACCACCAGTTGCAGGGTGATCATGGCGAAGGCCTGGCTATCGAAGAAATTCCCAGGGGGTTGATACAGCCGCCATTGCACGTCCAGCTCGGGGTGATACGGGTTCAACCTGCCCGGCAGGACTTCGCCCAGTTGCTGCATCGAGTCGAACTTCTCGTAACCCTCGACCAGCGAGTACGTCAGGATCCGCTGCTTCTGCTCATGGACGCCGATCAGTACCGCTATGTCCGCCAGGCCCGCGTGCACGGTCTTGTTGTTTTGGCGTACGTCCATGTCGATCAGGTAGACATTGATCGGGTAGGGATCGCCTTCTCGACGGCCAGTCGGATCCGGCAGTCGGAACAGCGTTCGAGCCATGGCGCAGTCGTGTTCATCCCAGCCTTCCAGCTTGTTGAGGTTCCATACCTTGCGCAGGGACTGGGAAAGTGTCTGCCAGCGCGGGCCGGCGGAGCCATTGGACGCGTTCCAGTGGTCCAGTTGCTGCTCCTGAAAGGCGACGAAAATCAGCGCCGACAGCTCGTTGAGCAACCGCGCAATGGCGTCGATTTTCACCGGCAGGTGGACTGCGGGTACTGCGTTGGGGTGTTGGGTGAGGAAATGCTCGCCGTCGATGTAGATCACCGGCGCGGGCGCCAACGCTTGCCGAGCGAGGACCGTGGTCAGCGAGTCGACATACGGCTCCGCCGGTTGGAGAACATCGTCAATGATGCTCCAGCGCGGCGTAATCACCATGGCCAGGTCAGGCTCGATATCCAGCGTCGGAAACTCTTCCCGCAGCGCCGTACGCAACAGGGTTGAGGCGACCTCGCGCATCGAAGGGCCGGTGGTCAGTTGTGTCAGCAGATCGTAGGTGCTGGGAGGAAGGTTGCGGGCGACGGGGTCGTCGTTTCGGGATGAGTCATTGGGCATCTGCAGCTCCTTGCGAGCAGTCGAACGAGAGAGTCGCAAGGTAGTGTCCAAAGATGCCCTGGGGACGGTAGATAGATAAAACAGCCAGGGCGCGCAGTCCCTGGCCGACGCTTATCAGGTGCCGGACTTGATCTTGCTCCAGGCGCGGGTCCTGGCGCGTTCGGCGTCGCGGCCCAGGGGTTTCAAGGTGTAGAGCGTGGCCATTGCCGCCTCGGTGGGGTACAGGTTGGGGTTGTTGCGGATCGCCGGGGCGACCTGCAAGGTGGCGTCCTTGTTGGGGTTGGGGTAGCCGACGAAATCGCTGATCGGCGCAATCACCTGCGGTTGCAGCAGGTAATTGATGAAGGTGTAGGCGTCCTGCGGGTTTTTCGCGCCCTTGGGAATGGCCAGCATATCGAACCAGATCGGCGCGCCCTCCCTGGGCAGGCGCATGTCGACGGTCACGCCGTTCTTGGCCTCCTTGGCCCGGTTGGCCGCCTGGGAGAAGCTGCCGGAGTAGCCGACGGCGACGCAGATGTCGCCGTTGGCGATATCGGCCATGTATTTGGAGGAGTGGAAGTAGGTGATATACGGCCGAATCTTCATCAACAGCGCTTCGGCTTTTTCATAGTCCTTGGGGTTGCTGCTGTTAGGGTCCAGGCCCAGATGCTGCAAAGCCAGGGGCAGGATCTCCGAGGGTGAATCCAGCAGCGCGACGCCGCACTGCTTGAGCTTGCTGATGTTCTCTTGCTTGAAGATCAGGTCCCAGCTATCCACCGGTGCATCGGCACCCAGCGCGGCCTTGACCTTGTCCGGGTTGAAGCCGATCAGGATCGTGCCGTACATGTAGGGCACGGCGAATTTATTGCCCGGATCGTTAGCCTCGATCAGCTTCATCAGCTTGGGGTCCAGGTGGTTCCAGTTCGGCAATTGGCTGCGGTCCAGGGGTTGGAACACACCGGCCTCGATCTGCTTGGCCAGGAACACATTGGATGGCACCACCACGTCGTAGCCGGCGTTGCCGGTGAGCAACTTGGCTTCCAGGGCTTCGTTGGTGTCGAAGATGTCGTAGACCAGCTTGATTGCCGGGTTCCGGGCCTTGAAGTCATCCAGGGCCTTGGGCGTGATGTAGTCGAACCAGTTGTAGACCCGCAGGGTTTTTTCTTCGGCGTGGACGGCGCTGCTCAACACGGCGGCGCAGAGCACAAGCGACTTGAGCGTGTTCATTCGATTGACCCCTCAAAACCTTCGAGAACGTTGACGGCATTGATGCCGATTTCTTCCACGGCGTAACCGCCTTCCATCACAAACAACGTCGGCTTGCCCAGGCGCGCGATACGCGCACCCATGACAAGGTAGTCCGGGCTGTCGAGCTTGAACTGCGAGATGGGGTCGTCCTTGAAGGTGTCCACTCCCAAGGAGACCACGATAACGTCGGCGCCATACCGCTCGATTTCCATGCATGCCTGTTCCAGGGCGGCGCTCCAGGTGCCCCAGCCGGAACCGGCCGGCAGCGGGTAGTTGAAATTGAAGCCTTTGCCGGCGCCTTCTCCCAGCTCGTCGGCATAACCGAGGAAAAACGGAAACTCTGCCTCGGGATGCCCGTGGATCGAGGCGAAGAGCACGTCACTGCGTTCATAGAAAATCGATTGAGTGCCATTGCCATGGTGGTAATCGACGTCGAGTATCGCGACCTTCGCGTGGCCCTGATCGATAAAGGCCTGGGCGGCGATGGCAGCGTTGTTGAGGTAGCAATACCCGCCCATCAAGTCGCTGGCGGCGTGATGCCCCGGTGGTCGGCACAGGGCGAAGGCGCTGTGGGCGCCGTGTTGGATCGCCTGTTGCGCGGTCAGCGCGACCTGCGCCGCGCTGTAGGCCGCTTGCCAAGTGCCAGAGGTAATCGGTGCGCCGCCGTCGAAGCTGTAATAGCCCAACTGGCCGTGCAGGCTGGTGGGCAGTACGCGGCGCAAGGTGCGGGCGGGCCAGGTGTAGGGCAACAGGTCGCCGTCCTGGCCGAAGGTGGTCCAGCGTTGCCAGGCGCCTTTGAAAAAATCCAGGTAGTCGCGGCTGTGGATGCGCTGCAATGGGGCCAGGCCGAAGTCCTGAGGCGCCTGCACCGGGCCCAACTCGCGCTCGTTGACGCGCTGCAGTACGTGGTCGGCGCGCGAAGGCATTTCAAAACAGGGCATCAATTGCCCGTCCATCAATTCGCAACGGCCGTGGTGCAGGTGATGATCGTCCGAGTAGATCGTCAGCATTGTTGTTGTTCTCCGCAGGCTGAGTGGGGTGCCTTGCAGTGTTGCGGCGTGCGCAGGTTTGGAGAACGGCAGGAGCGGCCAAAAGGAGATAAATAAGGCCAAAGAATGTGTCCGCTATTCGCCCCTCAATGGCGCGGCGGCGCCCCAGGCCTGTGCGTCACGGCCGGAACTGACTGGGCGCCACGCCGCTCCAGCGTACGAAGGCATGCCGGAAACTGGCGGTTTCGCTGAAGCCCAACTGCTCGGCAATGCGGTAGATCGGCAGTTTGTCCTCCCCCAGCAGTTGCTTGGCCTGCTCGAAGCGCAGCTCGTCCAGCAGTTCCTGGTAGCTGCACCCCATGGCATGCAGGTGTCGGCGCAAGGTGCGCGGTGAACAGTTCATCTGCTCGGCCAAGCCATCGATGCCGGGGGCGGCGTTCAATTGCGCCGCCAGTAACAGGCGCACCCGGCCCAGCCAGGCCTGGCGACCGGTGAATTCGGTATTTTGTTTGCGGCAGCGCTCGGCCATGGCGCGGTGGGTGATGGCGTCGGCCAAGGGTAACGGTTGCTCGAGCCAGTGCCGGTCGAAGGCAAAGGCATTGGCGGTGGCTTCGAATGTCAACGGGCAGTCGAAGCGCTCGGTATAACGCGCCTGATAGTCCGGCGCGCTGTGTTCGAAGCGGGCACCAAGCAGTGGCAGGGGCCGGCCCAGCAAGTCGTCACAGATGACTTTTAACGAGACCAGGCACAGCTCGACGTTGAATGCGGTCAGTGCCGGATTTTCCCGATAATCACTGGCGGTGAACCAGATGCGTTGGCCGTCTTCTTCCAGGTTCAACTCAAACAGTGTTCCCAGCAGCGCCGGGTAGCGCAGGGCCAGGCGCAAAGCGTCACCGAAGGTGGCACTGGTGAGCAGCGCATAACCGAGCATGCCGTAGGACGACACGTGCATGCGCCGCCCCAATTCCAGGCCGATATCGCGGCGCAAGGCCACGGCGTTGGCACACACGCGCATCTCCTGGTTGGTGGTGATGCGCGTGTCGGCGCGGCTCAGGTCCGCGCCGCAGATACCGCTGCCGGCGAGCAATGCGTCAGCGGCCACGCCTTGGGCCTTGAAGGTGTCAAGCACCAGGGCAACCGCGTTCAGCGTGGTCAGGTGCGAGTGCAGCATGGGCGGTTCCTGCCGGGGTTTGGCAGCAAGCAGCAAGGAGTGTGCCGGTCAGTGGTCGAAAAATAAGCGCTTGGCGGCTTCCAGGCTGATCTCGCTACGGAAGTAGGCAATTTGCTGCTGCTCGGTCAGCCCTTGAATGGAATCGGCCGACGACCCTTTTTGGTATTCCTGGAGTGTCTTCAACCGCGCGGAAATAAAGGACTTGTCCGGCGTCCAGGCCGCTGAGTAATGAAAGTGCGCGTACCACAGTACCTCATGGCTATAGCGCTCGCTGATGGTGTATTCATCCAGGTAATCCGGCACGGTGTTCGTGAGCCGGCGCCGCTTGATGACCTTCTTGATGATGACCGCGTTGCGATCTCTGAGCCATTCAATCCCGGTGGTGGTCGGCGCACGTTGCTTGATCATTTGCATCATGTGCGAGGATGCGAGTTTATAAAGCTCCCGTGCTGCTTCGTGGAGTTGTTTGCCGATGCTGGCCGCCGAATTCGAGTGGATTTCTGTGACAGTGTTGTGGGCCAGCGCCCTCTCGATGTGTCGGTTGGTTTCTTCCAGCAGCAAAGCGTGACGGTGATACAGGTACTCGATACCGACGGCGGTGCGATCTGGCTTGTTCTTTTGTTCGACAGCGCGCCGTTTGAAGGCAGTCAGACCGTCCAGCAGTGCCTGGCCGTGGTCCAGGCTGACCTGGATGTCGGGGACGACATCCTCGCCTTGCGAGGTGGTGACGCGCTGCAACCACACGTTCGGGCTTTTCTCATGGAAGGTTGCGATGACCTGCTGGGTCAGCGGCGACTTGATATCCACCAGGTTGGTTTCAAGGCCAATGGGCGTCAGTCGCGGTTCACCGATCAGCACACCGTTGTAACGGGTGTGGATGAACTTTTTCAGCGGCCTGGGCGGTGTCGGCGGTGGCGTCGGACGGTTTCTGAAGGCGTCGCGTTCGACGTGTAACAGGCTCAAATGATGCAGGGCCTCCTGGGAAAATTCGCGCAGCTTCAGGCGCAGGCCTTGCAGCGGGTCCGAGAGGACCAGGGCGGGAAACTCCTGGGGGAAATCCTCCAGGCGTTCATCGATGACTTTGAATTGCTCGATCAGGCTGCCCAATGAATCGATGCGCTCATCCAGACGTGATTCGCTGCGCTCGTGCAGGGTGTCGCACAAGGCCTGGACTGAGAGGTCGGCGCTGTCGACGATCTCATCCATGACCTTCCAGGCATCGGGTTCGGTGGCTGCGCTGGCTTTTTCCAGACACAGGTTGCGCGCCAGGGTCACTTGCAGCGCCTTGAGGTCAGTGCTGGTGTAGGCTGGCAGCCGCTTCCTGGCGTCCTGGATCAGGCGCTGTCCATCCAGGGCCAGGGACCGCAGTTGGGCGAAGCGCGTTTGCGTGTAATCCAGGCGCGCGATCATGTCCTCGCTCAGGTCGGTCATTTCTTGAGCGCCCGCCACCTCGCGCTGCCCGGATTCGCGGCTCTGGCGTTCGATCTGGTCCAGGGTGGTCTTGAGCTTGGGAGTAAAAAGGGTTTGCGCTTCGCGGATTCCGGCTTCGTTGAGTTCCAGTTGCGCGCGTACGTAGCCCAGGGCCTTTTGTTGATAGTCGGGCACCGAGGTGAACACGTTCAGGCGCTTGAGTTGCTGCAGCGCCGTTTCATAGTCGGCGCTCTGGGTGCCGAGCTTCTGCAGGTAGAGTTCGCGCTTGGCGGCGGCGGAGGTTCCAGGCGCTTCGGTCATGGCCCGATGGGTTTGCTGCAGCTCGCTTTGCGCGGTTTTTTTCGCATTTTCGAAAGCCACCAGTTTGTCGCGTACTTCGGCGGCCTGCAGGGTTGCTTCGGCTTTCGCCAGCTTGAGCATCTGTTTGGGGCCACCGCCGCGCAGGCGCAAACGAGTGTCGATAACCCACTGGCCCGCCGCGCTGTGAAACAGCGTCGGGCCTGTTCGCTCGGGCTGCTGCGGGTCGATGATCATGACGGTATCGTTCTCGTCCACGGCGACTTCAAACCAGCGTTCGCCGACCTGGGCGTAGTACTTCTGGTCGTGCCGGGTCAGGTGTTGGTGCGGCCCCTGGTTCGTTTCGACGGTGCTCGGCTCGTGCGGCTTGCTCACCTTGAAGCTGTCCAGCACACGGCCCAGTGTGGCTGGCGCCCGATTGACCGCGCCGCTGGTGTGCAGCCATCGCGCATGGCCGGCTGGCAACTCATGGGTGGCAATCGTTTCCAGTTGGAGGGTTTCCACGGTGGGCAGCGGCGCTGGCTTGATGAGCGTGGGCTCGGGCTCCCGGCGACGGCCCGCAGGCCGCAGGCGCGTGCTGATGTGCAGGGTAATTGCGGTGGCGAGGTTGAGCAGCACATCGGTGAGCGCCGCCCATTGCGCGGGTTTTGCGCCGTCCTCCCAGGCAATCACGAACTGTTGCACTTGCTCGACGACCTGCCAGATCCAGGCGCCGGTTGCCACGGTCGGGCTGGCAAACGGCAGCGCGGCGTTGAGCAGCGTCCAGCCGGCATGCTTGAGCGTCTCCCAGCGGTTTTCCGCATTCGATACCGACTGGCGATCGGCGAGCTTGATCAGGGCGTGGGCATTGGCCTCATAGAGGCTGGCAAACAGATCGCCGTCGAGCGTGCGTTCACCCAGGCTTATCGGTCCGCTCATGGTCCATTGCGTCGAGGTGTCCACCAGAAAGTCCGCGACGGCCCACGGCGAGGGCAGTGCCCCAGGGAACACATAATTGGCGTAATGGTTGCGCACGGCGTCGGGCAGCCACGCCAGCACTGACTTGCGCAGGTCGGGGGACTGGGCGATGGCATACATCAGGTTGGCGTGGGAAGGGTATTGGATCAGGGCCGGGTCGAACTGCGGCCGATACAGCAGGCAGGGGCCGGCGGAAGAACCCTTCGCGCCGATCACGTACATGTTTTCCACCTCGTCGCGCGAGCCATCGCTGCGGCGTTGGGGCACAAAGGCCAAGGGCCGGATGACAATGTCTTGCCCGTCGACCTTGCGGTCCCTGGTATCGGCCTGCATCGCGGCGGCGACGTAGCGGTAGCCTTGTTCATCAATCCCGTGTTCGCGACGAATCTTGCATTGCAGGGCCAGCAGCGGCAGTTGGATGCGCAGGTGGTGGGCGTAGAGACGCTTTCGCCGTGAGGCTTCGCTCTTGATCTCCAGCAGCTTGCTGTTGATCAATGCCGGGTACTGCTTGCCGATATCTGCCTTGCTGACAAGGCTTTCCACATAATCGACGGTCATCCATTGCGGCAACGGTCGCTCATTGCTTTGGAGCAGCGTTTTGTTGCCCAGCGGCACCGCGATCAGGTTCTGCAGGGCCAGTTCGCTGAGGCTGAAGGTGGTGGTGTCCGTCTGTCCCGGCACGGTGAAGGTGCCCCACACGACCAGGCTTTGAACCCGGATGCTGAGCTTGTCCAGCGGCAGGTGCAGCGCCTCTGGATGCTCCTTGAGCATTTCGGCCTTCAGCGCCTCAAGCGCATATTGCTCGATGGGCGGGATATCGTCCTGGTAGGACTTGCCCAGGTTCATGCTTTGCAGGGCGGCCAGGTCTTTCAAATGCCGCGAATAGAAACCCAGGTCAGAGAGAGAGGCCTGCCGCAGCCAGTCCGGCAGCACTTGCCGGTACCAATCCAGGGGCGGCCCGTTTTTGGCGATCTGCTCGGGGGTAACCAGCGCCGGTGCCGTCTCGGGTTCATCGTCGATGGAAAAATCCTGGGTGCCGATGGCCTCGATCTGCAAGGCGATCAGGCTGCAGGCCTGGTGGTCGAAAAAGTCGCCGGTCGGTTCGAACAGCCGCCACTGGATTTTTTTTCGCGTGGCCGACGGGCTCAGCCGGTCCGGCAGGCTCTGGCCAAGTTGCTCCAGCGAGGCGAATTTTTCATACCCCTTGAGCAGGGAGTAGGTGAGGATAATTTCGCGTTCGTCCCGTCGACCGATCAGTACGGCTGTCGAGCACTCGTTCAAATGCGTGACTTTTGCGTCGTCGACCTGATCGATGTCGATCAGGCACGCTCGCAGGTTGTAAGGGTCATTGAGCCGCCCGCTACGGGCCGGGGCGTGAAACAACAGGCGAGCCATGGCGCAGTCGTCGTCATCCCAGCCGTCCACCCTCTGAACATTCCACGCTGCCCGCAATGAGTTGGAAAACCCATGCCAGCGCGGGCCGTCGTCGGTGCTGTGGTTCCAGAATTCCACCTGCTGTTCCTGGAACGCGGCCGGCATCACCGGCGCCAGGGTGTTGAGGGTGTGGGCGATGTCGACAATGCGCACGGGCAGCAGCATCGGCGGGTCGGTCAGCGGTTGCTGGGTGAGGAAGTGTTCGCCTTCAATGTACGTTGTCGTCCCGCCGACTACGGACTGTCTGGCCAGGATGTCGCTGAGGGTTTGATAGAACGTCAGCCCGGGGACGATCTTGTCCTCGACGATTTCCCAGGATGGGCTGCCGACCAGACTGAGGTCGGGATTGATGTCGAGTGCCGGGTACTGCTCTTGTAAGGTCTGGCGCAACAACACTGAGGCCACTTCTCTGAATGAGGGCCGTGCAGTGAGTTGGGTGAGCAGGTCCAGTGTCAGGTCCGCAGGCTTGACGGATGGTTGCTCAAAAGTTCGGCTGTGCGTAGTCATGGGGCATCCTGTCTGGCGGGTTGATGGAAGCGACCCGAGGTCTCCACTCGGGTGTTCCATGCTAGGTACCGGCCAGTCAGGGCAGGGGGTGATTATGTAGCGGTCGACGCTGGCTCAGCGCAGCTCCCCACACAGGTCCAGTTCGACCAGGCGGCGGATATCGGCCGTGGCCAGCCCGGCGCCCAGCAAGGCGTTGAGCTTGCCGAAGGCCGCTTCGCGGGTCATGCCGCCGCCCGACAACACGCCCACGCCGCGCAGGCGGCTGCCGGCTTCATACACATCCAGTTCCACGCCGCCTTCATGGCATTGAGTGATGGCGACTACCACGATGCCCAGGTCCTGCGCACGTTGGAGGCTGGCGAGAAACGCCGGATTGTCGCTCGGCCCGGTGCCGCTGCCGAAGCATTCCAGGATCAGCGCGCCGATCCCGCTGTCGATCAGCGCATCCAGTTGCCCGGCGCCGATCCCTGGCACCAGCGGCAACACGCCGACGTTGGCCAGGGCCTTGGGCTGGCGGTAATCCAGGGCGGCGGGAAGTGCTTCTGCCTTGGCCGCGCCGCCGTTGCGCTGCAGCGCGGCGAAGGGATGGCGCCCAAAACTGCGGATTTTCGCGCAACGGGTCGGCGCCATCAGCGCGCCGTGGAAGTACAGGTGCACGCCCGGTGCCAGGCCTTCGCCCAACGCCACCAAGGCGCCGCTGACGTTTTCCCAGGCATCGCTGTCAGGCACGCCGGCGGGCAGCATGGAGCCAGTGAATACCACCGGCACCGGCAGGCCCAGCAGTTGAAAGCTCATGGCTGCTGCGCTGTAGGCCAGGGTGTCGGTGCCATGCAGGATCAGCACCGCGTCGCAGCCATCGTCCACCGCTTCAACCACGGCGGTGCGCAGGCGCTGCCAGTAAGCGGGGGTCATGTTGGCGCTGTCGATCAGCGGCGACATTTCCCGGAAACGCCAGGCGGGCGCTTGCAGGTTGGCGAACTGGTCACGCATGCGGGCTTCGAATCCGGAAGCGGGTGCCAGGCCATTGGCGCTGGCCTGCATGCCGATGGTGCCACCGGTGTAGAGCACCATGACGTTATTGGCTGGTTGCATTTGAAAATCTCCTGAACGAAAAACGCCGCCGGGCCCAGAGCATGCCCAAGGCCAGGCGGCGTGTCATCTGTCTACGCTCAGCGTTGCAATTGAGCGTTCAATTCAGCCGCCGGGGTCGCTTGCGGTTTTACCGGATTCGCCGGCCAGGCCTTGCGGTCCAGGTCCAGATCAGGGAACTGGCTGGAGTCGAACACCGGGGTCTTGATGCCTGCGGCGCGCTGGTTGTCGTAGTCGTTCAGGATGCGCATGGCGATCTTGAACAGGAACGCCAGGGCGAACAGGTTGACGAACGCCAGCATGGTCATGGTGATGTCGGCGAAGGCGAACACGGTGCCCAGGTTCTCGATGGAACCCCAGAAAATCAGCACCAGCACCAATGCGCGGTAGCCCATCAGCACCTTGCGGTTGTTGCCGACCAAAAAGCGCAGGTTGCTCTCGCCCAGGTAGTAGTTGTACATGATCGAGGTGAACACGAATAACGCCAGGGCCACCGAGATGAACATGCGGCCCCAGTCTCCCACCACTGCCGCCAGGGAGTTCTGGGTCAGGGCAATGCCGTCGCCTTCGAAGCCTGGGGTGTAGAAGCCGGACAGCAGGATCAACAAAGCGGTGCAGGTGCAGATCACAAAGGTGTCGAGGAACACGCTGAACGCTTGCACCACACCCTGGGCGATCGGGTGTTCCACCGACGCCACGGCTGCCACGTTAGGCGCGCTGCCCAGGCCGGCTTCGTTGGCGAACACGCCGCGTTTGACGCCCATGATGATCGCGCTGCCCACCAGGCCACCGAAGGCCTGGTCGAGGCCGAACGCGCTCTTGACGATCGTCGCGAGCATGGCCGGCACGTGGTCGAATTGCAGCACGATCACGTACAGGGTCACGGCGATGTAGACCAGAGTCTTGACCGGCACCAGCAGGTCGGCGATCGAGGCGATACGCTTGATCCCGCCGATGAACACCAGGCCCAGCAGCACCGCCAGCGCGAGGCCGGTGTAGGTGGTGTCGAGGCCGAAGGCGTTATTCAGCGAGTGGGTCACGGCATGGGCTTGCAGGCCGTTGAAGGCGAAACCGAAGGTCACCAGCAACAGGAACGCCATCACCATTCCCAGCCAGCGTTTGTGCAGGCCGTGCTGGATGTAATAAGCCGGCCCGCCACGGTAGGTGCCTTCGGCGTCGGTGCGCTTGTACAACTGGCCCAGGGAGCACTCGATGAAGCTCGAAGACATGCCCACGAGCGCGGTGACCCACATCCAGAACACGGCACCCGGGCCACCCAGGGTTACGGCAATGCCGACACCAGCGATGTTACCGGCACCCACGCGGCCGGCCAGGCTGAGCATCAGCGCCTGGAACGAGCTGAGTTGGCCGGAGCTGCTCTTCAGGCTGTCTTTAAACACCGAGAACATGTGGAAAAAGTGACGCAACTGCACGAAACGCGAGCGAATCGTGAAATAACCGCCGAGCCCGACAATGAGCACGATCAGTACTTTCCCTGAGAGGAAGTCGTTGATGACTTCGAGCATGGAGTGTTCCTCGCTGATTTTTCTAATGGCAAACGCAGGACGGTCCGACACATCGTATGGCACCAGGCAGTGCACGACGTTCGACCCCAATCCTTTTGCGGGTGTTGTTATTCATGCGGTTTCGCGTTGTACCCGGGCCTCGTTACCGACGGCCGCAGACGCGAAGAGGGGCGGCACTATACCTAGGCGAATGTGATCCGTCTGCCTGGGCCGATTAAAGGTTTCAGCCAAGCCGTTACAGGAGAGGTGGGTTTGCGGTGCGATATTGGATTTTTTATGGGCGTCATTTCACAACCTCAGAGCAAAAAAAAGGGCCTGAAGAACGAGCCTTCAGGCCCTCAAAAGGTGAGAGGTGTCTAGTCCCTCAACCTGGTGAGCGGTGCAACAAACACTTAGGCCTTCAACGGGACCAAGCGTGGAGCGATCATGTTTTCGGGGCGCAGGATGTCGTCGAGCATGGCGTCGTCGAGCAAGCCTTCTTCGCGCACCAGTTCCAGCACGCCGCGGCCGCTTTCAAGGGCGATGCGCGCGATGCGGGTGGCGTTTTCGTAGCCGATGTAAGGGTTCAGCGCGGTGACCAGGCCGATGGAGTGTTCCACCAGTTCGCGGCAGCGTGCTTCATTGGCGGTGATGCCGACGATGCAATGCTCGCGCAGCATGTCCATGGCGCGTTGCAGCAGGCGGATCGAGTCGAAGATCTTGAACGCGATCAGCGGCTCCATCACGTTCAACTGCAGTTGGCCGCCTTCGGCTGCCATGGTCAGCGCCAGGTCGTTGCCGATGACTTGGAATGCCACCTGGTTCACCGCTTCCGGGATCACCGGGTTGACCTTGCCGGGCATGATCGAGCTGCCTGGCTGGCGTGCCGGCAGGTTGATCTCGTTGATCCCGGTACGTGGGCCGCTGGACAGCAGGCGCAGGTCGTTGCAGATCTTCGATAGCTTCACGGCGGTACGCTTGAGCATGCCCGAGAACAGCACGAAGGCGCCCATGTCGGAGGTGGCTTCGATCAAGTCAGCAGCCGGTACCAGCGGCTGGCCGCTGATCAGGGCCAGGCGTTGCACGGCCAGGGCCTGGTAGCGCGGGTCGGCATTGATGCCGGTACCGATGGCGGTGCCGCCCAGGTTCACTTCGGTCAACAGCTCCGGCGCCAGGGTTTTCAGGCGGGCCAGGTCTTCACCGAGGGTGGTGGCGAAGGCGCGGAATTCCTGGCCGAGGGTCATCGGCACGGCGTCTTGCAATTGGGTACGGCCCATTTTCAACACATGCCCGAACTCGACGCCTTTGGCGGCGAACGCCTGGATCAGGCTGTCGAGACTGGCCAGCAGCGCGTCATGGCCCAGCAGCAGACCCAGGCGGATCGCGGTCGGGTAGGCGTCGTTGGTCGACTGCGCCATGTTCACGTCGTTGTTGGGGTGCAGGTACTGATACTCGCCTCTCTGGTGGCCCATGGCCTCCAGCGCGATGTTGGCGATGACTTCGTTGGCATTCATGTTGGTTGAAGTGCCGGCGCCGCCTTGAATCATGTCCACCACGAACTCTTCGTGGAAATCGCCGCGGATCAGGCGGGCACAGGCTTCGCTGATAGCCGCGTGCTTGGCTTCGCTGAGTTGGCCCAGTTCGCGGTTGGCGTCAGCGGCCGCTTGCTTGACCATTGCCAGGCCGACCACCAATTTCGGGTAATGCGAAATCGGAACGCCCGAGAGGCGGAAGTTATTCACCGCTCGCAGGGTCTGGATGCCGTAATACGCTTGAGCGGGTACTTCGAGTACGCCAAGCAGGTCTTTTTCTGTGCGGAATGATGCAGCGGAGGACATGACGGAAATCATCTCGATATGGACCCGGAACTGGCCGGAACGCTGCGAATGCTAGGCTTGTAGAAGTTTTTGGGCCAATGCTGTTAAACACTGGCCTATGCACAAACGGCATAATGTGGATGTGACCCGGTTACCATGACGGGCGTGTGTGCCAAAATGGTGCATTCCCGTGGAGGCAGTGATGAACCTTGAAAGCAAATGGCTGGAAGACTTCAGCGCTTTGGCGGCCACCCGCAGTTTTTCCCAGGCGGCGGAGCGGCGCTTTGTCACCCAGCCGGCGTTCAGCCGACGCATTCGCAGCCTGGAGGCCGCGTTGGGCCTGACCCTGGTCAACCGCTCGCGCACGCCGGTGGAGCTGACGGCGGCGGGCCAGTTGTTCCTGGTCACCGCACGCACGGTGGTCGAGCAGCTCGGTGAAGTGCTGCGCCATTTGCATCACCTGGAAGGCGGGCAGGGCGAAGTCATGCAAGTGGCCGCCGCGCACTCCCTGGCGCTGGGCTTTTTCCCACGCTGGATCGCGCAGTTGCGCAATGAAGGCCTGAACATCGCCACGCGGCTGGTGGCGACCAACGTTGGCGATGCCGTGCATGCGCTGCGCGAAGGCGGTTGCGACCTGATGCTGGCGTTCTATGACCCGGATGCGGCGATGCAGATGGACGCGGAGATCTTCCCGTCGCTGCACCTGGGCAACACCGAAATGCTCCCGGTGTGCGCCGCCGATGCGGATGGAAAGCCATTGTTCGACCTCGAAGGCGAGGGCAGCGTGCCGTTGCTGGCCTACAGCGCCGGCGCGTTCCTGGGCCGTTCGGTGAATTTACTGCTGCGCCAGCGCGCCCTGCGTTTCACGACGATCTACGAGACGGCCATGGCCGACAGCCTCAAAAGCATGGCGCTGGAAGGATTGGGTATCGCCTGGGTGCCGCAATTGAGCGTGCGGGCGGAACTGGCCCGGGGCGAATTGGTGGTGTGTGGCGGATCGCAGTGGCACGTGCCGCTGGAGATTCGGCTGTACCGCTGTGCGCTGGTGCGCAAGGCGAATGTGCGGCTGTTGTGGCGCAAGTTGGAAGGTGGCGCTGCACAGAATACCTGAGCCGAACATAGCTCAAATGTGGGAGGGGGCTTGCTCCCGATAGCGGTGTGTCTGGTACTGATAGGTCGCTGAACCACCGCTATCGGGAGCAAGCCCCCTCCCACAGGTTTCAGGGTGTATTCGCTGACTCTTAAGTCAATAAAACCGCCACTTTGCACCGCTGGGCAGATGGTCGTCCAAGGGGCTGTTTATCTGGATTATTACGGTATACTGCGCGGCCTTCGGCCGGTCCAACCGGCCTTAATTCGTACACCAAGCCACGCCGGATTTCCCGCGTGGCTTGTTGTTTTTTGACGCGCCTGCGGGCGCCCAGAGAGAAGAGGCACGACGATGAGTGCATTGGTTGGCGTGATCATGGGCTCCAAGTCCGATTGGTCCACCCTTAGCCACACCGCCGATATGCTGGAAAAACTCGGCATTCCGTATGAAGTGAAGGTGGTCTCCGCCCACCGCACCCCGGACCTGCTGTTCCAGTATGCCGATGAAGCAGAATCCCGTGGCATCGAGGTGATCATCGCCGGTGCCGGCGGTGCGGCGCACTTGCCAGGCATGTGTGCAGCCAAGACTCACCTGCCCGTGCTGGGCGTGCCGGTGCAGTCGTCGATGCTCTCGGGCGTGGATTCGCTGTTGTCCATCGTGCAGATGCCCGCCGGCATCCCGGTGGCGACCCTGGCGATCGGCAAGGCCGGCGCGATCAACGCCGCGTTGCTGTCCGCCAGCATCCTGGGCGCCAAGCATCCGCAGTTTCATGCGGTGCTGAAAAAATTCCGTGCTGAGCAGACAGACAGCGTGCTGGACAATCCAGACCCACGTATCGCCTGAGGTTGTTGACGATGAAAATCGGTGTAATCGGTGGTGGCCAACTGGGCCGCATGCTCGCTCTGGCGGGAACCCCGCTGGGGATGAATTTCGCTTTCCTGGACCCGGCGCCGGACGCTTGCGCGGCCGCCTTGGGTGAACACCTGCGCGCGGACTACAGCGACCCGGACCACCTGCGCCAGTTGGCCGACGAAGTCGACCTGGTGACCTTCGAGTTCGAAAGCGTCCCGGCCGAAACCGTGGCCTTCCTGTCGCAGTTCGTACCGGTGTACCCGAGCGCCGAAGCCCTGCGCATCGCGCGCGACCGCTGGTTCGAAAAGAGCATGTTCAAGGACCTGGGCATCCCGACGCCGGCCTTCGCCGATATCCAGTCCCAGGCGGACCTGGACGCCGCCGTCGCCAGTATCGGCCTGCCGGCCGTGCTGAAAACCCGCACCCTGGGCTACGACGGTAAGGGCCAGAAAGTGCTGCGCACCGCTGCCGATGTGGCCGGCACCTTCGCCGAGCTGGGCAGCGTCGCCTGCCTGCTGGAAGGCTTTGTGCCGTTCACCGGCGAAGTCTCGCTGATCGCCGTGCGCGCCCGTGATGGCGAAACCCGTTTCTACCCGTTGGTGCACAACACCCACGTCAACGGCATTCTCAAGCTCTCCGTGGCCAGCACTGATCACCCGCTGCAGGCGCTGGCCGAAGACTACTCCAGCCGCGTGCTCAAGCAGCTGGATTACGTCGGCGTGATGGCGTTCGAATTCTTTGAAGTCGATGGTGGTCTCAAGGCCAACGAAATCGCGCCGCGCGTGCACAACTCCGGGCACTGGACCACCGAAGGCGCCGAGTGCAGCCAGTTCGAAAACCACCTGCGGGCGGTGGCGGGCTTGCCGTTGGGCTCCACGGCCAAGGTGGGCGAGAGCGCCATGCTCAACTTCATCGGCGTGGTACCGCCGGTTGAGCGGGTAATGGCGATCGACGATTGCCATGTGCATCACTACGGCAAGGCCTTCAAGGCCGGGCGCAAGGTGGGTCACGCCAACCTGCGCTGCAAGGACCGCGCGACCCTTCAGGCGCAGATCCTCAAGGTCGAAGCCTTGATCGCCGAACAATAAGCCGCGCCGCCACGGGAACCATTAAGCCTCGGCGTCCCTCTGATTGCAGGATGCCAAAGTCTGACTAGGCTTTGGCATGTCTCATACCAATCAGAGGGAAATGCCATGGGTATTATCGGAACCATTTTTATCGGCTTGATCGTCGGCCTGCTGGCGCGTTTCCTCAAGCCTGGCGACGACAGCATGGGCTGGATCATGACCATCCTGCTGGGTATCGCCGGCTCCCTGGCCGCGACCTATGGCGGCCAGGCCCTGGGGATCTACCAGGCCGGTCAAGGCGCAGGCTTTATCGGCGCGCTGGTCGGTGCCATTGTGCTGCTGGTGATCTACGGCCTGATCAAAAGGAAGTAACCAGCCGACAAAGTCCTCTGCGCTGCGCAGGCGCAGAGGGCTAGAATGCTCGCCACCTGAACTTGCCGAGCCTTCGCATGCGCCGTCTTCTGTTGACTCTCCTCTTGCTGGGCCCAGGCCTGGCCCACGCTGGCGAACTGCCGGAAACCGACTGGCTGGACCTGATGCCGCTGTCGGATCAGAAAGCCCTCGAGGCCATGCCCGAGATTGATCACAACTCCCCCGAAGCCCAAGGCACCTTTACCGATAAAGGCGGCTTGAAGCAGAGCAAAGGCTTGCCGGCGGTGATGTATTCCACCAAAACCGTGGCGGCCATGAACGGCAAGAACATCCGTATAGGCGGCTATCCAGTGCCGTTGGAAACCGACGCCAAGGGCCGCAGCACGCTGTTTTTCCTGGTGCCCTACCCAGGCGCCTGCATCCACGTGCCGCCACCGCCGCCTAACCAACTGGTGCTGGTGCGGTACCCCAAGGGTTTGAAGCTGGAGGATATCTATACGCCGCTGTGGGTCACGGGCACGTTGAAGGTAGAGAAGGTGAACAACGATCTGGCGGATGCGGCGTATGCACTGGATGCAGGGAAGGTGAGGGTGGTGAAGGAGTCCGATCTCTAAACCGCACCACAAATCAATGTGGGAGGGGGCTTGCCCCCGATAGCGGTGTATCAGTCACCTATGAATTGACTGAACCACCGCAATCGGGAGCAAGCCCCTCCCACATTTTGTTCTTCATCTACAGGGCGATAGCGTTGATGCTCACGCCGAGGGTGTGGCTTTCACCGGGTGCCAAAGCCACCACATCTTCCAGCACATTCGCCGTCTCGATGCACAGCATGCCCTGCCAGCCGTCGTCGGCCATGTCATCGAAGGCCTTGGCGCGTTCGGTCCAGGGGTTCCAGACCACCGTCGACTTCGAACCCTGGCTGGTGAGTTGCACGCGGCGTCCCCAGTCTTTATCGACAATACTCAGTTGAGCCGGCGTATCCAGATAGATGCGATCGGTCTCGGCGGTGAAGTGCAGCAGGCCGGATTGCTGTTTCTCGGCCCAGCCATCGGCGGTGTCGATGTATGTCGACCCGTCCAGGCCTTCGACCTGCACATTGCGCACATCGCTGACGGCGAAGTAGGTGTGCAGCGCCTGGCTGAGCGTCACCGTGTCAGTGCCACGGTTATGGCTGGTCAGGTGGATATGCAACTGGTCGTCCAGCACCAGGCTCAGCTTCAAGTCGACCTGATGGGGCCAACCCGGAAAGCCGCCGGCGGGTACCGGCAGCACAACGTCTACCCGCAGCGCTTGGCCTTGCAACTCGGTCGCGGCTAATTCCCACAGCGCCGTACGCACAAAACCGTGAGCACCGGCCGGCTGATCGCTCTGGCGCATGGCCTTAACACTCTGCGGGTTGCGGTCGAATACGCCAAACCACGGCCAGCAAACCGGTACACCGGTGCGGATGCCTTTGCCTTTTTTGAATACCGCTTCAGGATTCGGCCAGATCAGCGGCTGCTCGCCGTCGCGCTGGTAGCTGAAGAGATGCGCACCCTGTTGGGCCACCATCAATTCGGCGCCGTTGTGGCGGATGCGCCAGCAGTCCAGCTCGTCGATTTTCACGGTTTCAACGTGGGGCGTCGGCATAACAAAGCACTCTCAGTGGCAGGCAATGGGGCAATTGACCGTCAAAACCCGGTGAGGTTTAACGCGCGCGCGACGGAACCGAGCGCGTGCGGCCACTGCCATCGATGGCGACGAACACGAATACCGCCTCGGTGACCTTGCGCCATTCGCTGGACAGCGGGTCGTCGCTCCACACTTCGACCATCATCTGGATCGAGCTGCGGCCGATTTCCAGGGCCTGGGTATAAAAGGACAACTGCGCGCCCACCGCGACCGGTACCAGGAAGGCCATGCGATCAATCGCCACGGTCGCCACGCGCCCGCCCGCGACCTTGCTGGCCATGGCAGTGCCGGCCAGGTCCATCTGCGCGACCAGCCAGCCACCGAAAATATCGCCAAAACCATTGGTTTCACGCGGAAGCGCGGTGATTTGCAAGGCGAGATCGCCTTGCGGGATAGGATCTTCTTGTTCGAGTTCGATCATGCCGAGGGTGCCTCTGACCCGTGACGCTTCATGGGTATTTCAAGTGGATAGCCGTCTTCTGGAAAAACGTTTCAGCACCAACATACACCGCTCGATGCGTTTCTCGTAAGGCGAACTAAAGGGAAACTCTGCCAAATCGGCTGGATGGCGCCCAACAACGTTTTGGCACAGCAGCCCCTCAAGGCTGGGGTTCCTGCGCTTGCACGGGCGAGTATATCGAGACGCTGGCGCGACGACGACCACCTGAGGCTCATTTGGTCGGTAAATAGACGCTGTATTGGGGCTTTTGCGCGCAACTGTTCTCATGGCGCTGTGCTTTTTCAAGCGATTTGCTATCTTGCCAAACCCGCCGCAAGTCACAGGCGCGCAGTCCTTTACGATGACTACTATAAGAGAAGCCTTGCCATGTCCTCCGTGCCCGCAAGCAGCGCGCAACCTTCGCGCCCGCTGACCCGCAACGACTACAAAACCCTGTCGCTGTCTGCCTTGGGCGGGGCGCTGGAGTTCTACGACTTCATCATTTTCGTGTTTTTCGCCACGGTGGTCGGAAAACTGTTCTTCCCCGTCGACATGCCCGAATGGCTGCGCATGATGCAGACGTTCGGCATCTTCGCCGCCGGCTACCTGGCTCGCCCCCTGGGCGGGATTATCATGGCGCACTTCGGCGACCTGCTGGGCCGCAAGAAAATGTTCACCCTGAGCATCTTCATGATGGCCGTGCCGACCTTGATCATGGGCCTGCTGCCGACCTACGCGCAGATCGGTTTGTGGGCGCCGCTCCTGCTCCTGCTGATGCGTATCATCCAGGGCGCGGCGATTGGCGGTGAAGTACCGGGCGCCTGGGTGTTCGTCTCCGAACACGTGCCGCCACGCCATATCGGCTACGCCTGCGGCACGCTGACCAGCGGCCTCACCGCCGGTATATTGCTGGGTTCGCTGGTGGCCACGGCGATCAACTCGATCTACAGCCCGGAGCAGGTTTCAGAGTTTGCCTGGCGTATTCCGTTCCTGCTCGGCGGCGTGTTCGGTTTGCTGTCGGTGTACCTGCGCCGCTGGCTGCATGAAACACCGATCTTCGCCGAAATGCAGCAACGCAAGACCCTGGCCGCCGAGCTGCCGTTGCGCGCGGTACTGCGCGATCACCGTGGCGCGATCGTGTTGTCGATGCTGCTGACCTGGCTGCTGTCGGCCGGCGTCGTGGTGGTCATCCTGATGACCCCGACCGTGCTGCAGACCGTCTACCACTTCAGCCCCACGGTGGCGTTGCAGGCCAACAGCCTGGCCATCGTCACCCTGAGCCTGGGTTGCATCGCCGCCGGCGCACTGGCAGACCGCTTCGGCGCCGGCCGGGTGCTGATCAGCGGTTGCGCCTTACTGCTGGCCACGTCCTGGACGCTTTATCACAGCCTGATGGCCCATCCGGATTGGCTGTTCCCGCTGTACGCCTTGACCGGCCTGTTTGTAGGCACTATCGGCGTGGTGCCTTACGTGATGGTGAAAGCTTTCCCACCGGTGGTGCGCTTCAGCGGCTTGTCGTTTTCCTACAACGTGGCCTACGCCGTGTTCGGCGGGCTGACGCCGCTGGCGGTGTCGCTGTTGATGAAGGAGAGCCCGATGGGGCCTGCTTACTATGTCGCCGTACTGTGTGTGATGGGTATGGTGGTGGGCGGTTACCTGTGGAAACGCGGTCGGTAAACAGATCCCTTCGTGGCGAGGGAGCTTGCTCCCGCTGGGGCGCGCAGCGGCCCTGAAAAAATGGGCCTGCTGCGCAGTCCAGCGGGAGCAAGCTCCCTCGCCACGACGAATGTGCTTAACCAATGATTAATTTTCGTATTTCCGCGTCTCACCCCCGCGTTTCAAGCCTTCCCCTCCTAATAAGCCCTCGCTGCCAATACTGGCCTTTCATCTAATTGTCACATTCCAGACATAGAGTGTTCACACGGCCTACCGATACTTGGCCCCGATCCAACTATCCCTATCTGCTAGGAGTAAGGCATGAAACTGAAGCGTTTGATGGCGGCAATGACGTTCGTCGCTGCTGGCGTTGCAACTGCCAACGCGGTGGCTGCTGGTGTTGACCCGGCCATCCCGGCTTACGTGAAGACCACTGGTGTGTCGGGCAACTTGTCCAGCGTCGGTTCCGATACCCTGGCCAACCTGATGACCCTGTGGGCCGAGGGTTACAAAAAGGAATACCCGAACGTCAACATTCAGATTCAAGCTGCCGGCTCCGCCACTGCGCCACCTGCGCTGACTGAAGGCACCTCCAACCTGGGCCCGATGAGCCGCAAGATGAAGGACACGGAACTGGCGGCCTTCGAGCAGAAGTACGGCTACAAGCCAACCGCTATCCCGGTTGCCGTGGACGCCCTGGCGGTCTTCGTGCACAAGGACAACCCGATCCAGCACCTGACCATGGAACAGGTCGACGCGATCTTCTCCTCGACGCGTCTGTGCGGCGCCAAAGCCGACGTGAAAACCTGGGGTGACCTGGGCGTGACCGGCGACCTGGCCAACAAGCCGGTGCAGTTGTTCGGTCGCAACTCGGTATCCGGCACTTACGGCTACTTCAAGGAAGAAGCCCTGTGCAAAGGCGACTACAAGCCTAACGTGAACGAACAACCGGGTTCGGCTTCGGTCGTGCAGTCGATCAGCTCCTCGCTGAACGGCGTCGGTTACTCGGGCATCGGCTACAAGACCGCCAGCGTGAAGACCGTGGCGTTGGCCAAGAAAGGCAGCACTGACTTTATCGAAGACACTGAAGAAAACGCCCTCAACGGCAAGTATCCGCTGTCGCGTTTCCTCTATGTGTACGTCAACAAAGCTCCGAACAAGCCGCTGGCTCCGCTGGAAGCTGAGTTCGTGAAACTGGTGCTGTCCAAGCAGGGCCAGGAAGTGGTGGTCAAGGATGGCTACATCCCACTGCCAGCCAAAGTGGCCGCCAAGGCCCTGGCTGACCTGGGTCTGAAAGAAGGCAACTAAGTAGCTGGGCTGGGTAAAACCGGCCTTCTGTAGGAGCGAGCTTGCTCGCGAAAGGCGACAGGGCGCCGCGTTTATTCAGAAACGGCGCGTTATCGTTGACGATCTTCGCGAGCAAGCTCGCTCCTACAGAAACTCCTAATTTTTGTGTCCGCTGCCAGCCCTGCTACGCGGCGGATTTCTTGCGTCACTGCATTGTCATCTTTCTGTCATACAGGATCGCTAGGGTGTGCGCATGAATGATCTGGCCAATTCCACCATGACGACGACTTCTCCCCCCAAGCGCATTGATTTCAATACGCCTGAGCTGCAACGCAAGCGCCGCATTCGCGCGCTTAAGGATCGTTTCACCCGTTGGTATGTACTGGTCGGCGGTCTCGCTGTGCTGGCTGCCATTACCCTGATTTTCTTCTTCCTCGCCTATGTCGTTGCGCCGCTGTTCCAGGGCGCCTCGCTGACCAAGGAAGACGCGCTGACGCCCGCCTGGATGCAGGACGCCGGCAAGCCCTTGCTGATCTCGCTTGAAGAACAGAACCAGGTCGCCATGCGCGTTTCCGACAAGGGCCAGGCGCTGTTCTTTGACGTCGACACCGGCGCTGAACTCAAGCGCGTCGACCTGCCACTGCCGGCCGGTACCCAGGTGGTGTCCATCGGTGAAGACCAGCCGGGCAGCCCGCTGGTGATCCTGGGTCTGTCCAACGGTCAGTCCATGGTGTTCCGCCACACCTACAAGGTGTCCTACCCGGACGGCAAGAAAACCATCAGCCCTGCGATCGAATACCCCTACGGTGAAACGCCGATCGTGTTGGATGAGGCCGGCCGCCCGTTGGAGCACGTCGCGCTCAACGCCACCGATACCTCCCTGGTGGTGGCCGGCTCGGCCGGTTCGCACTTGAACGTGCTGACCCTGAGCCGCGAAGAAAACATGATGACCGGTGAAGTCACCAGCGAGCAGAAGCGTGTCGAACTGCCGCAAATGACCGAGCCGGTGAAGGCGATCTTCATCGACCCGCGCCAGCAATGGTTGTATGTGATCAACGGTCGCGCCCTGGCCGATGTGTTCAGCCTGCGCGACAAGAGCCTCAACGGTCGCTACAAACTGCTTGAAGACGGCAATGCCGAAGTCACCGCCAGCACCCAACTGGTGGGCGGCATCTCGCTGATCGTCGGTAACTCCAAAGGTGGCCTGGCCCAGTGGTTCATGGCCCGCGACCCGGATGGCGAACAACGCCTGAAGCAAATCCGGACCTTCCAGATGGGCACTGCGCCCATCGTGGAAATCACGGCTGAGGAACGTCGCAAAGGCTTCACCGCCCTCGACGCTTCGGGCCAGTTCGGCGTGTTCCACAGCACCGCGCACCGCACCTTGCTGGTCGACCCGGTGGTCGACGGCCAGGGCGTGTTCGGCCTGTCACCACGGGCCAACCGCGTGATCGTCGAGGCCGGTGGCAAGCTGCAACCGCTGCTGCTCGACAATCCGCACCCGGAAGTGTCCTGGAGCGCGCTGTGGAGCAAGGTCTGGTACGAGAACTACGACGAGCCTAAGTACGTCTGGCAATCGACCGCTGCCAACACCGACTTCGAACCCAAGATGAGCCTGGCGCCACTGACCTTCGGTACGCTGAAAGCCGCGTTCTACGCGATGTTGCTCGCCGCGCCGCTGGCCGTTGCCGCCGCCATCTACACGGCTTACTTCATGGCCCCGACCCTGCGCCGCAAGGTCAAGCCGGTGATCGAGTTGATGGAAGCGATGCCGACGGTAATCCTCGGCTTCTTCGCCGGCCTGTTCCTGGCGCCTTATGTGGAAGGGCACTTGCCGGGGATTTTCAGCCTGCTGATGCTGTTGCCGATTGGCATCCTGGCGGCCGGCTTTGTCTTCAGCCGCTTGCCTGAATCGATCCGCCTGCGCGTTCCCGACGGCTGGGAAAGCGCGATCCTGATCCCGGTGATCCTGTTCGTGGGCTGGCTCTCGCTGTACATGAGCCCGTACCTGGAAACCTGGTTCTTCGGTGGCGACATGCGCATGTGGATCTCCCACGATCTGGGCATTACCTATGACCAGCGCAACGCCCTGGTGGTCGGTTTGGCTATGGGTTTTGCGGTGATCCCGAACATCTACTCCATCGCCGAAGACGCCGTGTTCAGTGTGCCGCGCGGCCTGACCCTGGGCTCCCTGGCCCTGGGCGCCACGCCATGGCAGACCATGACCCGCGTGGTCATCCTCACCGCCAGCCCGGGCATCTTCTCTGCCCTGATGATCGGCATGGGCCGCGCGGTCGGCGAGACCATGATCGTGCTGATGGCCACCGGTAACACGCCGGTGATGGAGATGAACCTGTTCGAAGGCCTGCGCACGCTGGCGGCCAACGTCGCGGTGGAAATGCCCGAGTCGGAAGTGGGCGGCAGTCACTACCGCGTGCTGTTCCTCTCGGCGCTGGTACTGCTGCTGTTCACTTTCATCATGAACACCCTCGCCGAGCTGATTCGTCAGCGTCTGCGCAAGAAATACTCGTCGCTTTAAGAAAGGTAGAAGTCTGTGAAACAGAACTCCCTGAATGGATGGTTCAAGAGCGGCGCCCCGGGCGTCTGGATCAGCGGTGGCGCGGTGTCCATCGCGGTCATCATGACCCTGGGTTTGCTGGCCGTGATTGCGGTGCGCGGGTTGGGCCACTTCTGGCCGGCTGACCTGATCCAGGCCACCTACAACGTGCCCGGCCAGGAAAACCATATCGTCATCGGCGAAGTGGTGCAGAAGGAAGAAGTGCCCCGCGAGCGCCTGAAAAGCGCTGGCCTGCCGGTGCCCGACGAGGGCCCGGAGTTCATGACCCGCGAGCTGATCAAGGTCGGCAACCGCGACTTGAACGGCAATGATTTCACCTGGATCGTCGGCGAATGGTTGAAGGACCAGACCAAACCGGTGCAGTTGATGACCATCGAGCGACGTGAGTGGGGTAACTTCTACGGTACCCTGGTCAACGTCAAGCAGGACGGCAAGGTCGTCGCCGAGGGTGAGGCCGCATGGCCGGAGCTGCAAGCCCGCGTAGATCGGGTCAACAAGCTGGCCGTCCAGCTCAAGAGTCTGGAAAAAACCGATATCGGCGCGATCAACGCCGGGCTGGAGCGCGTCCGCCTGCATGGCCGCAAGCTGGAACTGGAAGGCAAGCTCGACGCCGCCGCCCAAGCCGACATGGACGCCGACCGCGCCGAACTGAATGCCCGCTATCAGGACATCGAAGCGCGCCTGGCCGACCTGCACGCGCAGTTCAACCGCGACGCGCTGACGGCCCGTGACGGCAACGGCAAGGAAATCGAAATCGGCATCGGCAAGGTGGTGCACGCCTACCAGCCGAACGCCATGGGCACGATGACCAAGATCGGCTTCTACTTCAGCAAGGTTTGGGAGTTCTTGAGCGACGACCCACGGGAAGCTAACACCGAAGGCGGGATCTTCCCGGCGATCTTCGGCACCGTGATGATGACCCTGATCATGGCGATGATCGTGACGCCGTTCGGCGTGCTGGCGGCGGTGTACCTGCGTGAGTACGCCAAGCAGAACGCCCTGACGCGGATCATCCGCATCGCGGTCAACAACCTGGCGGGCGTGCCGGCCATCGTTTACGGCGTGTTCGGCCTGGGCTTCTTCGTGTATGTACTGGGTGGCTCGGTGGATCGGCTGTTCTTCGCCGAAGCCTTGCCGGCGCCGACCTTCGGCACGCCGGGCCTGCTCTGGGCCTCGCTGACCCTGGCGCTGCTGGCGGTGCCGGTGGTGATCGTGGCGACTGAAGAAGGCCTGGCGCGCATACCTCGCACCGTGCGTGAAGGGTCCCTGGCACTCGGCGCGACCAAGGCGGAAACGCTGTGGAAGATCGTGCTGCCAATGGCCAGCCCGGCGATGATGACCGGCATGATCCTCGCCGTGGCCCGTGCCGCCGGTGAAGTGGCGCCGCTGATGCTGGTCGGCGTGGTGAAGCTGGCCCCGTCGCTGCCGTTGGACGGTAACTACCCGTACCTGCACCTTGACCAGAAGATCATGCACCTGGGCTTCCATATCTATGACGTCGGCTTCCAGAGCCCCAACGTCGAGGCGGCGCGGCCGCTGGTGTACGCCACCGCGTTGCTGCTGGTGCTGGTGATCGCCACGCTCAACCTGTCGGCGGTGTGGATACGTAACCACCTGCGCGAGAAGTACAAGGCGCTGGACAGCTGATTTGTAAGTAAACGCAGAATAAATGTGGGAGGGGGCTTGCCCCCGATAGCGGCGGATCAGAAACAGATGTGCTGACTGACACACTGCCATCGGGGGCAAGCCCCCTCCCACACAACAGCACAGGGAGCATCCCATGCAACATGAAACCCATTCCCACGGCATCAACATGTCTGCCCTGGGTCGCGACAAGCAGAGCCTGAGCCTGGCCCAGGAAACCGTGGCCATCGAAGTGCCCGGCCTGAGCCTCTACTACGGTGAAAAGCAGGCGCTGTTCGACGTCAGCATGAACATCCCCAAGCAGCGCGTGACCGCTTTCATCGGCCCGTCGGGCTGCGGCAAGTCCACGCTGCTGCGCACCTTCAACCGCATGAACGACCTGGTGGACGGTTGCCGTGTGGAAGGCGCGATCAACCTCTATGGCACCAACATCTACCGCAAGGGCGAAGATGTGGCCGAGTTGCGCCGCCGGGTGGGCATGGTGTTCCAGAAGCCCAACCCGTTTCCCAAGACCATCTATGAAAACGTGGTCTATGGCCTGCGCATCCAGGGCATCAACAAAAAGCGCATCCTCGATGAAGCCGTGGAATGGGCGCTCAAGGGTGCCGCGCTGTGGGATGAGGTCAAGGACCGTCTGCACGAGTCGGCCCTGGGCCTCTCCGGCGGCCAGCAGCAGCGTCTGGTGATTGCGCGCACCATCGCCGTGGAGCCTGAAGTGCTGTTGCTCGACGAACCGTGCTCAGCGCTCGACCCGATCTCGACGCTCAAAGTCGAAGAGCTGATCTACGAGCTCAAGTCCAAGTTCACCATCGTCATCGTGACCCACAACATGCAGCAGGCGGCGCGGGTTTCCGACTACACCGCGTTCATGTACATGGGCAAGCTGGTGGAGTTCGGCGACACCGATACCCTGTTCACCAATCCGGCGAAGAAGCAGACCGAAGACTACATCACCGGTCGTTATGGCTAGGAAGCTGTGGTTCTGATTGCACTGACGCTGCGGTTCTCCGCACCTTACCGGACGCTCCAAGGACGCCAACATGATTAGCAAAGAAGGCCTTACCCACCACATCTCCGCGCAGTTCAACGCCGAGCTTGAGGAAGTGCGCAGCCACCTCCTGGCAATGGGCGGCCTGGTGGAGAAGCAAGTCAACGATGCGGTCACCGCGCTGATCGAGGCCGACTCGGGCCTGGCCCAGCAAGTGCGTGAGATCGATGACCAGATCAACCAGATGGAACGCAACATCGACGAGGAGTGCCTGCGCATCCTGGCGCGGCGCCAACCGGCGGCCTCGGACCTGCGCTTGATCATCAGCATCTCCAAGTCGGTGATCGACCTCGAGCGTATCGGCGACGAAGCCACCAAGATCGCCCGCCGCGCCATCCAGCTGTGCGAAGAAGGCGAAGCGCCGCGTGGTTACGTGGAAGTGCGCCATATCGGCGACCAGGTGCGCAACATGGTGCGCGATGCCCTCGACGCGTTTGCGCGCTTCGATGCGGACCTGGCGCTGTCGGTGGCCCAGTACGACAAGGTCATCGATCGCGAATACAAGACCGCCCTGCGTGAACTGGCGACCTACATGATGGAAGACCCGCGCTCTATCTCGCGTGTCTTGAGCATCATCTGGGTGCTGCGCTCCCTGGAGCGCATCGGCGACCATGCGCGCAATATCTCGGAATTGGTGATTTACCTGGTGCGCGGCACCGACGTTCGGCACATGGGCCTCAAGCGCATGAAAGCCGAAGTTGAAGGCAATGCTGATCTTATCCCTAATGTTCCGGGCGAATCTGACGATAAGTAAGGTTGCCCGAGAAATTAACGCCCGGCCATTGGCCGGGCGTTTTCGTTTGCGGCGAGCGGAATTTATTGCGGATAGGGCCAAATAAGTCCTAACGTGACTGCAGAGTTTTGGCAAACTGCCATCAGTCAGGCGTACTGCCAGCAAGGTTTTATAGGATGAAGGGTCGATGAGCAAAGTCAGTGTGTTGGTGGTGGATGACGCCTCGTTTATTCGCGACCTGGTGAAGAAGTGCCTGCGCAATTACTTCCCCGGGATCCAGATCGAAGATGCGGTGAACGGCAAGAAGGCGCAATCCATTCTGATGCGCGAGTCCTTCGACCTGGTGCTGTGCGACTGGGAAATGCCCGAGATGTCCGGGCTTGAGCTGTTGACCTGGTGCCGCGAGCAAGCCCATCTGAAGGCCATGCCGTTCGTGATGGTGACCAGCCGTGGCGACAAGGAAAACGTGGTGCAGGCGATCCAGGCCGGGGTTTCCGGTTACGTCAGCAAGCCGTTCACCAACGAACAATTGCTGAACAAGGTCAAGCAGGCGCTGCACAAGATCGGCCGCCTCGACGCGTTGATCGCCAGCGCGCCAACCAAGATGAACTCGGCCTTCGGCAACGACTCCCTGAGCGCGCTGACCGGTGGCAAGCCTGATGCCGTCAAGCCGGCACCAGCGGCCGCAGCCCCGAGCAGAGGTCTGCTCAACAGCGCGCCTGTCACCGCCGCCCCGGCCCCTTCGCCTGCCGGCGGTCGTGGTCAAGGCCAATTGCGCCTGTCCAGCGGCACCCAGCAGTGCGTGATCAAGGCGCTCAGCATCAAGGAAGCGTTGTTGGTGGTGCGTCGCGGTGAGGTCCTGCCCCAGGTGCTGGAAAGCGCCGTGCTCGACCTTGAGCAAGGTGAAAACGCTGAAGTGGCCCGCCTCAACGGCTACCTGCACGCGATCGTTGCCTACGAGCCCAAGCCCGACAGCGACTGGCTGCAGCTGACCTTCCGGTTTATCGACCAGGATGCGCAGAAGCTGGACTACATCTCCCGCCTGATCGCGCGGGGCACCGCGCAGAAGCATTTCGTGCCGGGCGCGTGATCCAAAGGATGGCCAGTAACCAATGTGGGAGGGGGCTTGCTCCCGATAGCGCGGTATCAGTCACTGTCTCTGGTGGCTGACACACTGCTATCGGGAGCAAGCCCCCTCCCACAATGGGTAGTCAATCCAGCATTAGCACCTTGGCCAGCACGATCTTTGGCCCTTTCATCTTCTTGATGATGATCCGCAAGCCTTCAACTTCCAGCACTTCTTCCTCTTCCGGTACCCGTTTCAAGGTGTCGTAGATCAGGCCCGCCAGGGTTTCGGCTTCGATGTGGTCCAGGTCGACGCCGAGCAGGCGCTCTACCTTGAACAGTGGGGTGTCGCCACGCACCAGCAGCTTGCCCGGCTGGTAGGCGAGGATGCCGCGCTCGGCCTTGCGGTGTTCGTCCTGGATATCGCCCACCAGCACTTCCAGCACGTCTTCCATGGTCAGGTAGCCAATGATCTTGCCATCGGCTTCTTCCACCAGGGCGAAGTGCGCGCCGCCTTTGCGGAACTGCTCCAGCAACTGCGACAACGGCATGTGGCGCGATACGCGCTCCAGCGGGCGGGTCAGTTCGGCCAGGTTGAACGACTCGGGGATATGGTCCAGGGCCGCCAGTTCCAGCAGCAGGTCCTTGATGTGCAACAGGCCCACAAACTCATTGCGCACCGCGTCATACACTGGGTAACGGCTGAATTTATGGCGGCGGAACAGCGCGAGGATTTCCTTGAGGGGCGCGTTGAAGTCCAGGGTGACCAGGTCTTCCCGGGAGTTGGCCCAGTCCACCACTTCCAGTTCGCCCATTTCCACGGCGGAAGCGAGTACACGCATGCCTTGGTCGCTGGGGTCCTGGCCACGGCTGGAGTGCAGGATCAGCTTGAGTTCTTCGCGGCTGTAATGGTGTTCGTGATGCGGGCCGGGCTCGCCTTGACCTGCGATGCGCAAGATAGCATTGGCGCTGGCGTTGAGCAGGTAGATCGCCGGGTACATCGCCCAGTAGAACAGGTAGAGCGGCACGGCGGTCCACAGCGACAGCAATTCGGGCTTGCGAATGGCCCAGGATTTGGGAGCCAGCTCACCGACCACGATGTGCAGGTAGGAAATCACGAAGAAGGCGGCAAAGAACGACACGCCCTTGATCACTTCCGGCGACTCAACGCCTGCGGCGCCCAGCAACGGCTCGAGGATATGGGCGAAGGCCGGCTCACCGACCCAGCCCAGGCCCAGGGAGGCGAGGGTGATGCCCAGCTGGCAGGCCGACAGGTAAGCGTCGAGCTGGCTGTGCACGGTGCGCAGGATCTGCCCGCGCCAGCCGTTGGTGTGGGCGATGGCCTCGACTCGCGTCGAGCGCAGTTTGACCATGGCAAATTCCGCCGCAACGAAGAAACCGTTGAGCAGTACCAGGACCAGTGCAAATAGAATCATGCCGAAATCGGCGAAAAGTGTAGCGAGGGTGATACCAGGGGAAGGGTCCATGATGGGGTTTTGCAGGTTCCGTATGTTCAATAAGGGGGGAGCAGGCCTGAAAAGCAGGCGCAAGTCGGCCAATGTAGCGGCTGACGGGGCGCTTGCCTAGTGCCTGCTGCCGGGCGGGGCCTGGAATGCGCCCTTCAAGACACTGCAAGTCCAAATGTGGGAGGGGGCTTGCCCCCGATAGCAGGGTGTCAGTCAGCACACCTGATACTGATACACCGCTATCGGGGGCAAGCCCCCTCCCACATTAGTCTTGTAGCGTCTGCGGGTTATTCGTCGGTGCCGATCACCTGCGAGCGGGTCACCTGCGCGGGGGGAAAGTGGCAGGTAAACGTGCTGCCGTGCCCCAGCACGCTGCTGATTTCCAGGCGGGCGCGATGTCGCAGCAGCACGTGCTTGACGATCGCCAGGCCCAGCCCGGTGCCGCCGGTGTTGGAGTTGCGGCTGGAATCGACGCGGTAGAAGCGTTCGGTCAAGCGCGGCAGGTGCTTGGCGTCGATGCCGATGCCGGAATCCTGCACGCTCAGGTGCGCGCCGTGTGCGTCAGCCCACCAGCGGATGCGGATATTGCCGTTGTCCTGGGTGTATTTCACCGCGTTGAACACCAGGTTGGAGAACGCGCTGCGCAGCTCGCCTTCGCTGCCCTTGAGCAACACCAGCGGGTCGGCTTCCAGGGTAATGTGCTGGCCGCGCTCGCCGGACAGGGCCTTGGCGTCATTCTTGATGGTGTACAGCAGGCTCTGCACGGCCACCGGGTGGTTGTCCGACGGATAATCAGTGGCTTCAAGCTTGGCCAGCAGCAACAGGTCGTTGAGCAGGGTTTGCATGCGTGAGCCTTGCTGCTGCATTTGCTGCAGGGCACGGCTCCAGCGCGGGTTGATCGCCTCGACATTGTCGAGCAGCGTCTCCAGATAGCCGCAGATCACCGTCAACGGTGTGCGCAGTTCGTGGGAAACGTTGGCGACGAAGTCTTTGCGCATCTGTTCCAACTGATGGATGCGGGTCACGTCGCGCACCAGCATCAAGTGCTCGTTGTTGCCGTAGCGCGTCAGGTACAGCTGGATACGCACGCGGTCGTTGGTGGGCGAGGGGATTTCCAGGGCTTCTTCATAGTTGTCCTGCTCGAAGTATTCCTTGAAGCGCGGATGGCGCACCAGGTTGGTCACCGGCTGGCCGCTGTCCTGGGGCGTCTTGAGGCCCAGCAGGGTCTCGGCGGCGCGGTTCCACCATTCCAGGTTGCCGTCGCTGTCGAGCATGATCACCGCGTCCTTGAGCGCGGCAGTGGATTCCTGTACCCGGTCGATCACCGCTTGCAGGCGCCCGCGCACCCGTTGGTCGCGGCGTTGCAGGTGGTAGATGCTGTCGAACACCTCGCCCCACAGGCCGTAACCATCGGGCGGTGCTTCGTCGGGTTTGTGCTGGCGCAGCCATTCATGCAGGCGCAGCAGTTGTTTGAGGGTCCAGCCCAGGTACAGGGCGATGCCGATGGCCAGGCTCCAGCCGTAATAACCACTGATCAGCCCGACCAGCAGGCAACCGGTGATCAGCAGAAGCATGTGGCGAATCAGGGTGCCATGCCAATTTTGGTTCACTTGAACATGCGTCCTTGTCAGCTGTTAAGTCAGGAGACGGCCGGCTCAGCCCTTGGTGGAAAACCGGTAGCCCGTGCCGCGCACGGTTTGTACCAGATTCTCATAGGCATCGCCCAAGGCTTTGCGCAGGCGGCGGATATGCACGTCGACCGTGCGCTCCTCCACGTACACATTGCCGCCCCACACCTGGTCCAGCAGTTGGCCGCGGGTGTAGGCGCGCTCCTGGTGGGTCATGAAAAACTGCAGCAGGCGGTATTCGGTCGGGCCCATTTCGGCCGGCTTGCCGTCGATGGTTACCCGGTGGCTGATCGGGTCCAGGATCAGGCCGTCGACTTCGATCGGCGCTTCGCCATCGGTCGGGCCGGCCCGGCGCAGTACGGCTTTGAGGCGCGCGACCAGCTCTCGAGGGGAAAAAGGCTTGGTGATGTAGTCATCGGCGCCGACTTCCAGGCCCTGGATCTTGTTGTCCTCTTCACCCTTGGCGGTGAGCATGATAATCGGGATATCCCCGGTCAGCTCGTCACGCTTGAGGCGCCGGGCCAGTTCGATGCCGGAGGTGCCGGGGAGCATCCAGTCGAGCAGGATCAGGTCCGGCTTGCGGTCGACGATAATGGCATGGGCCTGCTGGGAGTTCTCCGCCTCCAGGCAGTCGTAGCCGGCCATTTCCAACGCAACGGCGATCATCTCGCGAATGGGCGCTTCGTCGTCAACAATCAGAATGCTCCTGCCAACCATGCTCAAAATCCTCTTGTCATTTAACTGTCTTGCGCCGCATTAGATAACGGAATTATTGCAGTCGTGTGACAGTAATTTAGTCGCTTGGGCAATTCACGGCACTCTGGACTACCCTTTGGGTCCGAATCCTGACAACCACAAAAGGAAGGTTCCGATGACTTACAGCACGATTTCCTGGAAAGCCCTGCTGGTAGCGGCCGCATTGACGCTGCCGGGCGTGGCATTCGCCGCAGAACCTGCGATGACGAAAGATGGGATGTTGGTCGATCACAAGGGCTTGACCCTCTACACCTTCGACAAGGATGCCGATGGCAAATCAGTGTGCAAGGACCAGTGCGCGACCAACTGGCCGCCACTGAAGGCGGAATCTACCGATACCAAGGCTGGCGACTGGACAGTCATCACCCGCGACGACCAGACCAGCCAATGGGCCTACAAAGGCAAGCCGGTCTACACCTACAAGGATGACAAGAAGGCCGGGGACAAGACCGGTGATGGCAAGGGTGGGGTTTGGCACATCATCAAGCCTTGATTGCGCGGCGTTGCTGAAATCATCGGGGGCAAGCCCCCTCCCACAATTGATTTGTAAACGCTTTCAAATGTGGGAGGGGGCTTGCCCCCGATAGCGTCAGAACAGTCACCGCAATCCTCTCATCGCAACCCGTAGTCAGCCACAATCCCCACGAAAATCGCCAACCCCGCCCAATGGTTGTGCAAGAAGGCCTTGAAGCACTTCATGCGATCCCTGTCCCGGGTGTACCAGAATTCCCAGGCAAAACAGCCCGCCGCCGCCAGCAGCCCGAGGTGGAACCAGCCGCCCAGCTCGAACCGAGCCCCCGCGAGCAACAGGCACACCAGCGCCAGGCCCTGCAGGGTGAGAATGATCACACGGTCAGCATCACCAAACAGAATCGCGGTGGATTTCACCCCGATCTTCACGTCGTCGTCGCGGTCGGTCATCGCGTAATAGGTGTCGTAACCCACCGTCCACAATAGGTTGGCGATGTACAGCAGCCACGCCTCGGCTGGCAGGTGGCCGGTCTCGGCCGTGAACGCCATCGGCATGCCCCATGAAAACGCCGCGCCCAATACCACCTGCGGGTAATAGGTGTAGCGCTTCATGAACGGATAGCTCGCCGCCAGCGCCAGCCCACCGAGGGACAGCAGGATGGTGCTGGCGTTGGTCAGCAGCACCAGCAGGAAGCTGACGCCCATCAACAGCGCAAAAAACACCAACGCCTCTTTCGAACTGATCCTGCCGCTGACCAGCGGACGTTGCTCGGTGCGTTTCACATGGCCGTCGACCTTGCGGTCGGCCCAGTCATTGATCACACAGCCACCGGCACGGGTCAGCACCACGCCCAGCACGAAAATCAGGATATTGAGCAGCGACGGCGAGCCCTTGCCGGCGATCCACAGCGCCCATAGCGTCGGCCACAGCAGCAGGTAGATGCCGATAGGCTTGTCCATGCGCGTCAGCTGAATGAAATCCCAGGCCCTGGGGTTCAGGCGATTCAAGGATTTGAGTGCACGTTGGTACATCAGCGGTTCTCCGGATGGTCATGCAGCACCTGCCAGAAACTGGGCAGGAAAACTTCCGCCACCAGCACGCTCAGCGAGCCGCGATCGAAGCGCGAGCGGCGTGCCCACAGCCCGTTGGCCTGTTCCGCCGTGGGTAGCCATGGCCTTGGGTAATGGCACACCTCGATCGGCTGGCGGGTAAAGGCGCGGTCGCAGAACAACAACTCGCCCAGCGACCGGCTGCCCAACTCATCCATATGCAAGCCGTCGCCCTGCAACGCGTCGCGCGACGCGACACTGCGGGCAAATACCCAAGGTTGGCCATGCCCGCGCAAATACACCTCGCGTACCCAGCCGATAGTCGCCGGGGGCAGGTCCAGCGCCGCGCATTCATCGTCGCGCAACGTTTGCCAGCCCTCGAGCAGCGGCGTCACGCTGAAGCCGTTCTCGGACAGCCCCGTCAGCCGCCGCGTCAGCGAGCCTTCATCGAACAGCCAATCGAGGGTCAGGGGCGCAGGCATTGGGCTCAGCAGGCTCTGGGGCAGCCATCGGCAAGCATCGGAAGGGGCGATTGAGTGCGGCACGGCGAGTCAATATTGGCAGCAAAAGAGGCGGCGAGCTTACCATGACGACCTGAACTTTTGCCGCGCCGAACCGGCCGTTTGCGCTGATCGTGCTTGCATCTGCCGGCCGCGATCAGTACAAAACGCCCTGAGCCGAGCGGCAGCGCAGGTTTATCGACCGTCGGCCAAGATGCCTGGACCCTGAGGAAGCAAGTAATGAAGAAGTGGCAATGTATCGTCTGTGGCCTGATTTACAACGAAGCGGATGGTTGGCCGGATGACGGAATCGCGCCGGGCACCCTGTGGCAGGACGTCCCGGAAGATTGGCTGTGCCCGGACTGCGGCGTGGGCAAGATGGATTTCGAAATGATCGAAATCGGCTAATTCGAAGTTTACGAACCGTACTACAAGGAGAAAGGAATGAACGCACCTGTCGTGATCATCGGCACAGGATTGGCCGGTTACAACGTAGCTCGGGAGTTTCGCAAGCTCGACGGCGACACCCCATTGCTGCTGATCACCGCAGATGACGGGCGCTCCTACTCCAAGCCTATGCTTTCCACCGGGTTTGGCAAGAACAAGGAAGCCGATGGCCTGAGCATGGCTGAACCTGGCGCCATGGCCGAGCAACTCAAGGCTGAGGTGCGTACCCACACCCGTATCAGCGGCATTGACCCAGGCCACAAGCGCCTGTGGATCGGCGAGGAATCGGTGGCCTATCGTGACCTGATCCTGGCGTGGGGCGCAGAGACTGTCCGCGTACCCGTGGAGGGTGACGGCGCCGAGCTGGTTTTCCCGATCAATGATCTCGAAGACTACGCCCGCTTTCGCGCCGCCGCTGCCGGCAAACGCCGCGTGCTGCTGCTCGGCGCCGGCCTGATCGGCTGTGAATTTGCCAACGACCTGATCCTTGGCGGCTATGAAGTCGATCTGGTCGCGCCGTGCGAACAGGTTATGCCGACCCTGCTGCATCCGGCGGCGGCGGCTGCGGTGCAAGCCGGGCTGGAAGGGCTTGGTGCGCGTTTCCACCTGGGGCCCGTGCTCAACCGCCTGCTGCGCAGCGCTGACGGCCTCGAAGCCCATTTGTCCGACGGTGAAGTGATCCAGTGCGACCTGGTGGTGTCCGCCATCGGCCTGCGCCCGCGCATAGACCTGGCGGCGGCGGCCGGCCTGCAAGTCAACCGGGGCATCATGGTGGACCGTCACCTCAAGACCTCTCACGCCAATATCTACGCCTTGGGCGACTGCGCCGAAGTCGATGGCTTGAATCTGCTGTACGTCATGCCCTTGATGAGTTGCGCCCGCGCCTTGGCCCAGACCCTGGCAGGCAACGCCACGGCCGTCAGCTACGGGCCGATGCCGATCACCGTGAAAACCCCGGTCTGCCCGCTGGTGGTCTCACCGCCTCCACGCGGCAGCGAAGGCGTGTGGAGTGTTGAAGGCGAGGGCGCCGACATCAAGGCCCTGTGCCGCGACGCCAGCGGTCGCCTGCTGGGCTATGCGCTGACCGGTACCGCCGTTATGGAAAAACTGGCATTGAACAAGGAACTTCCGCCGCTGCTGGCGTAAATGCTGGTCGTTCTGTCGGAATCAGCCCCTTCTTACCCATAGAAAGGTCGCGGCGAGACTGGCGGAGCGTGCGAGGGCATGCCATCCTCACTCCCGTCTGCCGCAGAGTAGAGCCTGCGGCGCCTTGGCGCTGCTCCACCAGAGAGCAGCACGGACATAACAACAAAAAACCGTCAAAGAGGCTTCATATATGCGTAAACCAGATCTCGCAGCCGCCATCGCTGAAAAAGCCGATCTCACCAAAGAACAGGCCAACCGCGTACTCAACGCCGTTCTCGAAGAAATCACCGGCGCCCTGCACCGCAAGGACAGCGTCACCCTGGTCGGCTTCGGCACTTTCCTGCAACGCCATCGCGGCGCCCGCACCGGCAAAAACCCGCAAACCGGTGAGCCTGTGAAGATCAAGGCCAGCAACACCGTAGCGTTCAAGCCGGGCAAGTCGCTCAAAGACAGCGTAAACCCGTAATAGGCGGCACCGTTCTCGAAGGGAGGCGGGGAGGGCAAGAAGAATGGGCACGCCAACTGGGTTGGGTGCCCATTTTTAGTGACTATCAGTTGAGCAGAATTTTAAAAGACGTAGACCCAGAGCTCGTTGAATACAAAGTCGAGATCGAGATGATCGGTCAAGGTATCAAAATCATCGTATTCTTCAGGCAACGCGAGGCCTACACCGCTGATCTGATCTATTTGTACAAATCCTGACCAAGCCACTTGCTCCCTGGAGTGCTGTAGGACATCGGCTACCGTCATTCCTGGCCATAGCTTATTCTCAAAATCACCCTTGAAATCCGCATTGCACGAGAGGGCAGAAATAACGCCGTCAGCACCGTGATAAGCCGTGATTAAACCGTTTTCTATCGTGAAAGAGTGAGCGCCATTTTCGGTTTTATATCTGTCTGATAAACGTGCTTGTACCTCACTAATATTTTCTCCGATGGTCACTCCACCGATAGAAGTTTTTGGCACTATTACGTGGGTCAATTCCATAGCTACCTCTATTTCGGTGCGTTCATCAATGCGCCGTCTACATACACGGGACTGTCGACAATTTTTTCGTATTTTACAAATTCTTTGGGAGCAATACGTCCTTGGACCTCCCCATTTCGGTAAACCTTCCAGTAGCTGGCTTGGTGGACGCCGCCACCCGGATGGTAATCCAGAACATCTTTGTTCTGTCCAGACTTCGTAATCCTAGTAAATTGAGTGTGTTGGATCTTATTGGTATTCAAGTTTGTGACGCTTTTGGTAAAGCCTTTTTTCAGCAGCGCCGCTTCAACTTGATCAGGCGTTTTACCGGAAAGCTTGCTTACCCATCTTTTAGAAATAGTTTGTCTTTTGTTAAAGGCCTTGGTGCAAGTCAGCCCAAGAGGATCTACCCACTCGATTGGGTTTTTTGCATATGCATAGAGGTTAATTCCCCCCCTTAGCCCAATCGGATCCGGCGTCGTAAACCGCCCCACATCCGGATCATAAAACCTGAACGTATTAAAATGCAGCCCCGTCTCCCGGTCCAGGTACTGTCCCTGAAACCGCAGATTCTGCTCTTCAATGTAATAAGGCTCGCGCACTTCCTCCAGCGTATTGCCCCACACCCGATAGGTCGCCTGCCAGACGTTGTGTCCGTCGGCCTCGGTGAGCTGCTCCGGCAGGCCGTTCAGGTCGTTGTGGTAATAGCGAATTTTCTGCAGCGGCCCGCTTCCGTCGACGCGGGCCAGGGGCTCGTAGCCTTCGTCCTGGTAAACATACAGACTCGTCTGACTGTGCTTATGCTCCTGCAGCAACCGCAAACCATCCCAGGTAAACCGCGTCTCCCCCAGCGGATACCCATCGCTGCCATGCTCGGTTTTCTCAACCCTGCGCCCCAGCGGGTCATACGTCATCCTGACGACGCTGCCATCGTCATTACGCACTTCAACCAATCGGCTTTCAGCGTCATACGCAAAGCGCTGCACGCCGCGCTTGGCACTGCGTTTTTCGATCATCCGCCCAAACGCGTCATAGCGGTAACGCTTGTCCTGATAGGTCAGCAGCTTGTTATGCACCACCAACCCGGCGCCTGCCTGCGGGCCGTCGAGCAGGTTGGCGGCGGCGTCGTAGGCGAAGGTTTCGCGCTGGCCATGGAGGCTGTCCTGGCTGGCGATGATGCGGCCGGTGGCGTCGTAGTGCAGCAGTTGGCGGTGTTGCGCGGTGGGTTGTTGATCGAGCTTGCCGATCAGGTTGTCAGGCGATAAAGGGGACGGATTTATTTAACTGTAAGGATGTCGCTTTGATTAAATAAACCCGTCCCCCTTTTCCGCTGCGACTATTTACCGTCCGAACTTAAAAATTTACTCGCTAACGCCAGATCGAACTGCTTGTTCCCAAAAATGGATTTAGTTGCGAAAGCTTTTTTGAGTAGGTCCGAATCTAAGCTCAGATTGTTTTTGTGCGCAGCAAATAGAATCGTTAGAAATGGGAATGCGTAGTTGTCAGTTTCGCTCAGTACATCATCAATTAATGCAGGTGTGCCAAGAATGCAGTTCTGCGCCTTTGATAAAAAAAGGACTTCCAACCGCTCACTTATTTTTTTGACTGTTGCACTTATGTCCTGAGGCGACGGGGAGCTAATGATGCCTCCCAACTCGTCGCCGAACTGCTTTGTTTCTTCGGACAAGGAACTCTTCGACAAAAATGATGTGTTCAGCAGACGGCTTTGATAGGGAGGGGACTGGGTTTTACAGAAGCTGAATGCCTCACATGCATAAATTTCCATCCCCGCATAGTAGCCATCTGCTTTGGTCAGATGTTGGACGTAAATCTCTCCAAGCTTTTCCTTTGCTAAATGCAGGCCAAGTTTGTTTTTGCCTGCCTTCAGGTTCAAGTGAGGAGACGTTATTTGCTTTAGTGTTGCCAGTAACTCCACTTCGACATTTTTACGAACTTCTAGGCTCATGGTATTCACTTATAGATTAGAAGATTGAAGGTAGCTTGGTGCGGTGTGCCTTTTCCACTCAGCGGTACGCCCGGTTTTCCTTTGGTATCAACCGTGAACGATCCCTTCGTACCGGCGGAGGGCTTGATCGTGCCTCCTCCCAAGTGCTGCGTGGTGTTGGCCGGCTTAGTCATGTCGAATACCTTGGAGTCGGTTTGGTTGGGGGTCAACTTCCCGGTGCCATGCTTTACTTCAAATACATGCAGTTTTCCGTGGCGGTCTTTAGCTACGAAGTCAGCCCGGATTCGTTTCCCATTTACCTTCATGGTGACTTCTTCGGAGACGACCTTGAGCCCATTCCGCTTCAGGTCATGAATCGCCTTGGTTCGGCCTTTATTACCGCTGACTGCACTTTTGCAAGCCCATCCCCGTGGGTCAATCCAAGTCAGCGGATTTGGTGCGTACTGATAGAGGTTCAATCCTCCCATTAATCCAATCGGATCCGGCGTCGTAAACCGCCCCACATCCGGATCATAAAACCGGAACGTACTGAAATGTAGTCCCGTCTCCCGGTCCAGGTACTGTCCCTGAAACCGCAGATTCTGCTCTTCAATGTAATAAGGCTCGCGCACTTCCTCCAGCGTATTGCCCCACACCCGATAGGTCGCCTGCCAGACGTTGTGTACGTCGGCCTCGGTGAGCTGCTCTGGCAGGCCGTTCAGGCCGTTGTGGTAATAGCGAATTTTCTGCAGCGGCCCGCTGCCGTCGACGCGAGCCAGAGGCTCGTAGCCTTCGTCCTGATAAATATAAAGACTCGTCTGACTGTGCTTATGCTCCTGCAGCAACCGCAAACCATCCCAGGTAAACCGCGTCTCCCCCAGCGGTTACCCATCGCTGCCATGCTCGGTTTTCTCAACCCTCCGCCCCAGCGGGTCATACGTCATCCTGACGATGCTGCCATCGTCATTACGTACTTCGACCAATCGGCTTTCAGCGTCATATGCAAAGCGCTGCACGCCGCGCTTGGCACTGCGTTTTTCAATCATCCGCCCAAACGCGTCATAGCGGTAACGCTTGTCCTGATAGGTCAGCAGCTTGTTATGCACCACCAACCCGGCGCCTGCCTGCGGGCCGTCGGGCGGTTGAGTCTGGGTCAGGTTGCCGAGTTCATCGCAGTGGTGTTGCGATTGCTGGCTGAGCTTTGTTCGGCCAGCAGTTGGCCGAGGGTGTTGTAGGCGAAGCCCAGGGCATAAGTGACAACCCACAGATAACCGGGAGGTAAGGATCGGATTTATGTAGTGCTGCTCCCCCCTTACCTATTTTTTGCTGTTCATCACAGGATCGGCAATGTTCTCGTCGCCGTCATTCATACGCTGCAAAAGCTTGATTGCCCGGGAGAAGCCTTGAGCTGCGGCGCGCTCCAGCCACTCTCGGGCCTTTTCAAAATCTTGTTCGACTATCCACCCATCAACGTACATCTTTGCCAAATCAAATTGACCATGGGCGTCACCGGACTCAGCTCTGGGATAGTGGAATATCACCTCTCGAGAGCTTGTATCAATTTCCCAATAGTCGCGCTTGTTTGTTTGGTAAAGACGGATAGTTTGGTCGTTTACCCATTCAACAGCGCCTAAAAGCGATTCGAAAAGGCCAAGGGAGATGCCGATGCGTGTAGCAGTGAAAAACTCGTGGGGGATGCTTTTGAAGCCTTGGACCTGCACGCCGATATTGATGTATCGATCCGTGCTCCAGGCTGCCGACGCGGTGAGCGTTTTAGACGGGTTTTTCAGTGGACGCCCTGACGTGCCTGAAAACTGATAGTCACGTTTGACGATCTCTGCATGAAGTTTATGTATTGGATCGGTATCCCAACCCTTGAGGGTCGCTAGTGAAATGAGCGTTTCATTGATATCGTCGATTAAGGACTGACGGATAGCGGCGTCTGTCGCGTCAGCAGGGAGGCTCTGTAAGTGCTTGAACGGATGAGAGTAGGTGCAAATATTTGTGAGTGTTTGCTCTGCTTCCACTGGCGCTTGCTGAAGAATCACTTTGGCAACTCCACCAGTAGGCAGCTTGCACTTGGTGGTAAGCAGATAAATATAAAGTACAGCAGCCTCCCGAACGCGGTGAGCTTGTAAACGTTCCGTGGAGGGCATGATTTCCAGTGTTGTCAGATATTTGCTCATTAGAATTTCTATCTCGTCGCGTTCGGCAGTGAGTTGCCCACAGGGTTAATCCCGACTTTTGGAAACGAAGGAGTTTGACCGGCTCTTTGCGCGGCCACTGAGTAGCCATTGACTCTACCTTGTTCTACTTTAAGAGCCTTGGACCTTGTGACATTTTTTCTGATTATGGCGGACTCGTACTTATCAGGGCCTCTCCTGTTGAGCCAGCGTACTTGAGACTGGGCTCGATAAGACTTCCCGCTTTTTGATATTTTCCCACCGCTGATACCGTACTTGTATACTTGGCCTGTCGTTTTATTACGAATGACATAGACGTGGTTCATCTTGTTATTTTGTTTGGAGTTTCCGTTTGCAGCGCCGCAGGTTTTCCACCCCCATGGGTCTATCCATGCAATCGGATTTGGTGCGTATTGGTAGAGATTGAGCTCTCCATCCAACCCAATCGGATCCGGCGTCGTAAACCGCCCCACATCCGGATCATAAAACCTGAACGTATTGAAATGCAGCCCCGTCTCCCGGTCCAGGTACTGTCCCTGAAACCGCAGATTCTGCTCTTCAATGTAATAAGGCTCGCGCACCTCTTCCAGCGTATTGCCCTACACCCGATACGTCGCCTGCCAGACGTTGTGTCCGTCGACCACGATAAGCTGCTCTGGCAGCCCATTCAGATCGTTGTGGTCGTAGCGAATTTTCTGCAGTGGCCGCTTCCGTCGACGCGGGCCAGGGGCTCATAGCCTTCGTCCTGATAAATATAATAACTCGTCTGATTGTGCTTATGCTCCTGCAGCAAGCGCAAACCATCCCAGGTAAACTGCGTTTCCCCCAGCGGATACCCATCGCTGCCATGCTCGGTTTTCTAGTTGTCGAAGGGAACGGATTTATTTAATTCATCTGAGTGCTGTTAATTTAAACAGACCTGTCCCCATCCTTTCATGCGTAAACCAGAACTCGCGCCGCCATCGCTGAAAAAGCCGATCTCACCAAAGAACAGGCCAACCGCCTACTCAACGTCGTTCTCGAAGAAATCACCGGCGCCCTGCACCGCAAGGACAGCGTTACCCTGGTCGGCTTCGGCACTTTCCTGCAACGCCATAGCGGCGCCCGCACCGGCAAAAACCTGCAAACCGGTGAGCCTGTGAAGATCAAGGCCAGCAACACCGTAGCGTTCAAGCCGGGCAAGTCGCTCAAAGACAGCGTCAACCCGTAAAAAGCGGTGCCGTTCTCGAAGGGAGGCGGGAGGTTAAGAAGAATGGGCACGCCAACTGGGTTGGGTGCCCATTTTTCTGGTAAAGAGTCACGCTCTCCCCCAGAAGGAATCAATCCTCTGGATATATAGATACTTTGCTGTTGTCTGGCAGAACTTCGTAGATGGCGAGTGCGCCTTCCGGGTGCTGTATTTCGTAAGTCCTGGTAGTAAAAGTTTCTCGCCATATATTTTCAGTAATTGAAATAATTTTGTCAGCGTCGTATTTATAAAACGTTTCGAAGTATTCGCCAGTGTTGAGCAAATTATAACGCGCTGTGGTGTGGCCGCTTTCGAGTGTATTTATGGCCACTGAGTCTAGTTTGGCGTCTGTGTTTTCTTCTAAAGCGCTACCGAAATTTAATTCTATAATGCTGTCTGGCGCGTTTAGAAAAAATCTTCTGTATACAATCCATTGATTTTTAAAATTCACATATTTGGCGTATTGTATTTCGCCTATTATTTTTTCATGGCCGTCTACAAAGTAGCGTTGTTTATTATTGGCTGGTTTTGCATTTTTTTTAAGCAAACGGCCAGGGCTGCATCCTTGAAGTTCACAGACGTAGGGCGCTGGACTATATGAGGGCATAATGCCCGTGCCCCATTGCTTCTTGGCATGTGTATTTTCTACGTGCGATATGAGCTCAGCATATTTTTCTTTATATTCATTGAGTAATGAAAGCAAAAAGTCCTTCATAAAAGTTTCCTATTTTGCCAGTGGAAAAGTTTTGCCGCCGCCAAGTTCCACGTTGAGCGTTTTTAGTCCTTGTTAGGGCTGGCTGGCAAGGCCCAGGTGGCCGCTGCGGGTGCTGAGCTGGCCCTGGGTGCGCAGCGCTTCGCAGTGGAGGCGGTCGCGCTAGAAGTCGCCGAATACCTGATGGTCGATGTGGGGTGTAGGCTGCCTGGAGCGCTCCATCATGCCTGATCTTTATAAGGTGTGAAGGATCGGTTAGCGATGTAGAAGCCTAGGCCTTTGTCGCCTTTGAACTTGTTTTCTATCATGGCGTCAGCCAGCTCCCGAGAAATCAAAAGATCCCCAGAGTCCCGCTCGCGTGCAATCTCTCCCATTCCTGAGGCAGTATCATGAAACCAGATTTCATTAAAATAGAGTATCGAGCCACTGTCGGAGAGTTCCGCTACCGAATTACTCTGATCAACAGCGCTTATCGTTTGAGCAGCATTGACGATGTAATAATCCTCAGTCACTTCTTCTCCGTTGGCAGTAATGCTTATGGGTTTCAATAACTGAATATGAGCGTCGGCTTTCTGTGCGAGGAAATGCGCTAACCGCTGGCTCACCAAGGGTATGTCACCCAACAACCATAAGCAGTCGTAAGTCGTTAGTTTTTTCTTTGAGCATAGGAAAAATATTTTGGGACTATCCATGTCGACAGGGAAAGTTTTTCCCGATAGTAGCGACAAATAATCAAAATTCGACCCTGCCGTCTCATAGGAGCCGCTCTCGGCGTCGTATGAACCCAGCAATTTTTCGTTGTGATAAATAGGCGCTTTCCAGCTTAAAATCATTTCGAAGTTCCTAATTGTAAGGCGCGCCCGGACGCGCATTTTTATTCAATTGCCTCTCGCCGGAGCGGAGTAATTTACGCTCATCGGATACGATTTATCTAGCGCTTTGCGATATTGGGCCTGATTCCAGTTTTCACGTCTGCCAATCTTATGCACTTGGTCCATTTTGCTTCCAAGGTTTTGGTTGACCCTAGCTGCGTGGCGGCCTTGATGTATCGAACGACTTCCATCAGTCAAGGCATGTGGTTTGTTGGGGATATTTTGTTTTGCCGACTTTGTAAGTCAAACCCAGTCAATTTAAGCCGCGGGTGGTTCTTCGTACTGGCGTGCTTATCGCTCAATATGTGATGGTCTTGATAGCCCTGTTTTTTCAGGCGTCCAATATGTTGGTTATGGATGACGTACAACTCCAGCCCAGCGGATCGATCCAGCCGTACGGATTGGCTGCATACGCATATAGATTGATTCCCCCGCCAATCTAATCGGATCCGGCGTTGTAAACCGCCCCACATCCGGATCATAAAACCTGAATGTATTGAAATGCAGTCCTGACTCTCGATCCAGGTACTGTCCTTGAAACCGCAGATTCTGCTCTTCAATGTAATAAGGCTCGCGCACCTCTTCCAGCGTATTGCCCTACACCCGATACGTCGCCTGCCAGACGTTGTGTCCGTCGACCCCGATAAGCTGCTCTGGCAGCCCATTCAGATCGTTGTGGTCGTAGCGAATTTTCTGCAGTGGCCGCTTCCGTCGACGCGGGCCAGGGGCTCATAGCCTTCGTCCTGATAAATATAATAACTCGTCTGATTGTGCTTATGCTCCTGCAGCAAGCGCAAACCATCCCAGGTAAACTGCGTTTCCCCCAGCGGATACCCATCGCTGCCATGCTCGGTATTCTAGTTGTCGAAGGGAACGGATTTATTTAACTAAACAGACCTGTCCCCATCCTTTCATGCGTAAACCAGAACTCGCGCCGCCATCGCTGAAAAAGCCGATCTCACCAGAGAACAGGCCAACCGTGTACTCAACGTCGTTCTCGAAGAAATCACCGGCGCCCTGCACCGCAAGGACGGCGTCACCCTGGTCGGCTTCGGCCCTTTCCTGCAACTCCATCGCGGCGCCGGCACCGGCAAAAAACCGCAAACCGGCGAGCCTGTGAAGATCAAGGCCAGCAAAACCGTAGCGTTCAGGCCGGGCAAGTCGCTCAAAGACAGCGTCAACCCGTAAGAAACGGTGCCGTTCTCGAAGGGAGGCGGGAGGTTAAGAAGAATGGGCACGCCAACTGGGTTGGGTGCCCATTTTTATTGTTTGAAACCTTCAGGTTATTTCAGAATTTCCACCGTGGTGTGCCCTTCATAAGTTTGAACAGCCATTCGATAGATGTCGGTCCATATGTCTCCTGTTGGCCTTTGAACCAGGTGTTTTGCGCCAAATACATAAACCGTCTCACCGAGGGATATCTTTTCCTTGATGTGCTGCGCTGTAGGTGAAACTAAGAATTGATGCAAAAAGACCATAGGTTGACCCTGATGGTATAGCCAGGCAGGTTCCCCTATCCATACAGGTTTTTCCTTCAAGCAAAGGTATTCGTTATCCAGTCGCTCCGTTAGCCACTTTTTTTTATTTTTTGGTGCACCTTGCGTTACATATTCTTCGTAAAGCGTGCGAGCAAAATCCTCTGCACCGTCATCTTCCATCGAGGCGGATTTCTTTTCAGCGACAGTCATGGCCGCGCCCCAGAAAACGTGAAAATCAGTCAACTCACTCATGTCTACTCCGGCAAGGCTTCTCTACCATTGCCCTATGGTTTTCACGATTCTCACCAAATCCCAGCCGGTATGGCGATACTTGTCCATTGACTCATGTCCCCAAGGCGTCGCCTTGGTCAAGTTCCAGTCCTCCTGAGCCACTTTTTGATCCCGCGCGTTGGGGAATGTATTGATGATTCAGCTCCATCGACACAGTGATTTCCTTGGCGGTGCCAACACGTCCTAGTAGGCGGCTTCTTACAGTATTACGATAACGAACCTATACCCTCATCCGGGGTGCTTTGCCTCGGGCCATTCGCGCCAGGTTTCTAGCTGAGTACTGGCCTGGCAGAGCCTTGGCAGCTGCGGCTTTCCATACTCCCTTCCTTGCAGTGCTCCAGCATTTCCAGCCCCACGGGTCGACCCAGGCAATCGGGTTCGGCCCATATTGATAGAGATTGATCCCTCCTGCTAACCCAAGCGGATCCGGAGTTGTAAAACGCCCTATATCCGGCGTCGACGCGGGCCAGGGACTCGTAGCCTTCGTCCTGATAAATAAAGACTCGTCTGACTGTGCTTATGCTCCTGCAACATCGGCAGACCATCCCAGGTAAACCGCGTCTCCCCAGCGGATACCCATAAGCGGTGCCGTTCTCGAAGGGAGGCGGGGAGGGTAAGAAGAATGGGCACGCCGACTGGGTTGAGTGCCCATTTTTAGTGGGCGTTGAATAAGGCCTGTGCGCTGATGACGGCCTTGTTTACTCGTTCCCGGCATTGGATCAGGATCAAGTTGGTCATAAAGCAGGTATTGCTTGGACTCAAGTATGGCCTGGTATCCAGAACAGGTTTTTACCACCGAACTTAATGATTCTCTCGACCAGTTTGGTGAAAGATTTTGCGATCAGTGTGCTTGCGTCGGCTGTCGGATAATTGTCCCAGAACGAGTCGTAGCAATAACCAAAATGGGGACCTGGCGTCAGGTCTATTGAAATCACCTGATCTTCGCATTTAACCAGCACGTACCAGTTTGCTGAGTCCGGATCTTCCAGAACCTCGTTCATTACGACAAGGTCGGAACGTTCAAGCGGTGGTGGCTGAATTATGAAGCTGTAACGTGCCTGTGGATAGAAAACTACGCTGCTGTAATGCTGATAAAATCAGCTAAGTCATCGGGAACAGGTTGGCTTGGCAGCCCCGTGGAGGGAGCCTTCCGGCAGTCAGACTTTTCTATTAAATCAACGATATTTATCAGACTCATCTTCCCCATCCTTTACGCAGGTAATTTTTCATTGCCTTGTTGTACAAACGGCGTGAGGCCTTTGGGAAGCCTTTGCCTTCGGCGGCCGCAAACATTTTGTTGGACAGTCGGAGTATTTCGAATTTCGATACCTTCTTCCAATCGAAACCTTTAAAACCGCGCTTCCCGGTTTTTTTCTCAACCCAGTCTTTAGCGACGTCTTTGGTCGCGTTGTGTTGATCTACCGTCATCACTACGGTCGGCTTCTGGCCGTTTCGAGATACGTAATCCTTTATATTGTGCTTGGACCAAGCGTTGAGTATCCCATGATGCTTTTCGAAGCCCGGAGCGCTTTTTTCATAATCAATAATGTCACCCGGTTTTGCCGGTGCCCACCCCAGTGGATCCATCCACTTAATGGGATTCGGTGAATATTGATATAGGTTTATGCCGCCTAATAACCCAATCGGATCCGGCGTCATAAACCGTCCCACATCTGGATCATAAAACCGAAACGTGTTGTAGTGCAGCCCGGATCTCTCGATCCAGATACTGGCCCTGAAACCGCAAATTCTGCTCTTCGATAAAGTACGTTTCGCGCACTTCTTCGGCCGGTATTCCCCCACACCTGATACCGCGCCTGCCAGACTGTTTTCCCGTCCGCTTCGGTCAGTTGCTCAGGCAATCCATTCAGGTCGTTGTGGTAATAGCGCACGCTTTGATGCTCGCCCGCGCCATCCACCTGGGCCAGCGGGTGCATAGCCGCCTTCCTCATAAATATAGAGGCTGGTCTGGCTATGCCGGTGCTCCTGCAACAGGCGCAAGCCCTCCCAGTCAAAGCGGGCTTCGCCCAACGGGTAATCGTTGCTGTCATGTTCGGTTTTAGCGATGCGTCGACCGAGTGGGTCATAGGCCATTTTCACGACCGTTTCGCGTCCATCGTTCTGGCTGCGAATTTCGATTAAGCGATGCTCGGCGTCATAGGCGAAGTATTGCACGCCACGCGCGGCACTGCGCTTTTCGACCATCCGCCCAAACGCGTCGTAGCGGTAACGCTTGTCCTGATAGGTCAGCAGCTTGTTATGCACCACCAACCCGGCGCCTGCCTGCGGGCCGTCGAGCAGGTTGGCGGCGCCGTTGGCGTGAGCGCAGGCGGCCGCTGCGGTCGTATTCGCTGCGGGTGCTGAGCTGGCCCTGGGTGCGCAGCACTTCGAGATTCAGGCTGTTGCGATTTATGGCAAGCCGATTGGAACGGGGACCTTTTGTCGTGGGGTGAAGACGGTTCATTCTAAGTGTGTCGGCGTTGCTCCTTTACCCCCTTACCAGCTGATCATGATCGTCGGCTAGCTCCTTCTCGACGAGTTCTTCATAACTTTCTGGTTCTGAACTTAGATCACCAGAAACCCACCTACCGTCCAGTTGTTTGTAACTGCTGGCTCTATAGCGGTATAGAGCAACAATGCCTGTAATTTCCTTTTGTAGATTTTTCTCCTCATACCAAATGCTACCGCATGCTCCGCAGCCCCAGAACGATCTAGGTGGTTCCTCAACAAGGTCTACCCATCCGGCGCATTGAGAAATAGGGCATCGATAATTCGCGGGTTGTACCGAACCGTCTGCAGACTCGGCTGCTTTGACGAACTGGGTAGAGGAACCGCAGGGAGGACACTCAATCATTATGAAATTCTGGCCTTTCGCAACGAGTGGAGCGACAAATTTCTGCTGCTGCGCATCCAACTCAAAAGTCTCATTGCAGACCTGACAACGCGCATTTTTAGTTGAGTCCATATGGATTCTCCCCTTCTGGATACCAATGTAGAGCCTTACTGTAGCTTTGTGGTTGCCCTATACCCGATAGGTCGCCTGCCAGACGTTGTGTCCGTCGACCCCGATAAGCTGCTCTGGCAGCCCATTCAGATCGTTGTGGTCGTAGCGAATTTTCTGCAGTGGCCGCTTCCGTCGACGCGGGCCAAGGGCTCGTAGCCTTCGTCCTGATAAATATAAAAACTCGTCTGATTGTGCTTATGCTCCTGCAGCAAGCGCAAACCATTCCAGGTAAACTGCGTTTCCCCCAGCGGATACCCATCGCTGCCATGCTCGGTATTCTAGTTGTCGAAGGGAATGGATTTATTTAACTCATCTGAGTGCTGTTAATTTAAACAGACCTGTCCCCATCCTTTCATGCGTAAACCAGAACTCGCGCCGCCATCGCTGAAAAAGCCGATCTCACCAAAGAACAGGCCAACCGCGTACTCAACGCCGTTCTCGAAGAAATCACCGGCGCCCTGCACCGCAAGGACAGCGTCACCCTGGTCGGCTTCGGCACTTTCCTGCAACGCCATCGCGGCGCCCGCACCGGCAAAAACCCGCAAACCGGTGAGCCTGTGAAGATCAAGGCCAGCAACACCGTAGCGTTCAAGCCGGGCAAGTCGCTTAAAGACAGCGTCAACCCGTAAGAAACGGTGCCGTTCTCGAAGGGAGGCGGGAGGGTAAGAAGAATGGGCACGCCAACTGGGTTGGGTGCCCATTTTTATTGGGTCAGGGATCAGATTTCCATAAAATCGTCGTATTCCCGATAATGATTAATCGCCCGAATTAACATAGCGTCATTCGGTGCGTTAACTTTCTTTTGAATAACGTCGAATATGGCTTGTAGCGTTTGCACGTCTATCCAGGTTTCGACGTTTTCTTTTTCCAGGGCCTTGGGGATCAGTTCGCCAGCGGAGTTTTCGACAGTTTTCTCGTCTTCTTCCAGATCATCAATTTCATTCTCGGAAATAAGGTAGAAGACCGCCTTTTCTGGTTCATTTTCCCAGATGTCCTGGTTGGTATAAATCCAGTCGTTATCGGTAGCAGAGTTGATAGTGCTGAACAGGTTGGTGATGCCTTGCATCTTCTTCATCAATAACTCCTTATTTTCTGCACGCTGACCCGCCACCCCAAGTTCCGACCACCCACTCGTTTCCCACTGCGGCTTTTAGGGTGGTAATCGCCATGACGGTTTTTGTGGTCTTCATGACTTACCAACTGAAGATTACCGCCTACCACAGGATGGTGGTGCCAGGTCGACCCCTTCATTGCTGTTGTTCTGAATTTTCCGTTTTTCTTCGGCTCAACCCATTTCGAGATACCCGGATGTTTCGCTTCGACTGCTGCTTTCAATGCGGGGCCGTTCTTCATCGCGTAATGAAGCTGCCTGTTGGACTCGGCGAAGTGTACGGGGTCCTTGGAGCGCCAGATCTCTTTATTGATGTAGGCTTCAGGGGCTCGTAGCCTTCGCCCTGATAAATATAAGACTTGTCTGACTGTGCTTATGCTCCTGCAACAGCCGCAAGCCATCCCAGGTAAACCGTGTTTCCCCCAGCGGATATCCATCATTGCCGTGCTCGGTCTTCTCGATGCGTCGGCCCAGCGGGTCATAAGTCCTCCTGGCCACGCTGCCATCGTCATTACGCACTTCGACCAATCGGCTTTCAGCGTCATACGCAAACCACTGCACGCCGCGCTTGGCACTGCGCTTCTCGATCATCCGCCCAAACGCGTCGTACCGATAACGCCTGTACTGATAGGTCAGCAGCTTGTTATGCACCACCAACCCGGCGCCGGTCTGCGGGCCGTCGAGCAGGTTGGCGGCGGCTTCGAAGGCGAAGGTTTCGCGCTGGCCATGCAGGCTGTCCTGGCTGGCGATGATGCGACCGGTGGCGTCGTAGTGCAGGCGATTGAGCCAGCGGCTGTTCGGCAGTTTGGTCTGGATCAGGCTGCCGAACTCGTCGTAGTGGTATTGCAGGTTGCCTGCCGAGCTCTGTTCGGCAATCAACTGGCCGAGCGGATCGTAACTGAACCCTAGGGATGACCGTTGCCTTGCAGGTCGGTGAAGGTGACGGCTGATGAGCCAGGGTCAGCTCCGTGAGCTGAAGGCTGAATCGGAGCACTATATGATCAAGATTTTCGGTAAACGAGCGTTGCTCAGTGTTTTTTTGATAGCGCAATTAGTACGACTACAGGAAGCGTCCTAAGGCTACCAATAGTTTCATGTCTTGTTAACTCAAGTAACTTGCACGACGAAATAGCCTCCCACATCTCCTTCTTTCATCTTTTTTGCTCGATTATCAGCAAAGATATAGCCGATGCCCCCGCCGAAAATTCCTTCGTGTCTAGGGCTTATTTTTGCGATGTCAGCGTCGATTAGCTGAGCCAAGAAATAGTAGCGAGGGCTTTCATACAGAGGGTCTTGCAACCACGCCGGTCGTCCTAGAACCTTGCTGATACCCACACCACAGTCCAAATCCTCCAATTCTTCCTCCATTTGTTCGGGAGTCAGCGACTGCTGGGCAATATACGTCCGCGGAATCGGGTCGATCAACGTAGCCGGCTTGAGTTCATAGGTCGCCAGCGTGTGAAGCAGAACGCAGCTATGGCCAAGTTGAAGTTTTTCCATTTCGCTTTGTTGATGGACGGTCAACTTGCGTACTGATGACCGTGTGTAGGTTTCGTCATTTCGCTCAATGCAGACGAATACCGTCAGCGCCATTCCGTCTGGAATGAATGGGACGCTCAGGAACGTCGAGGTCATCATCATCACCGGCAGCATCAATTGACCGGTTTGCGGGTCTTTCGGCCACAAGTTGAGGTCTGTAAGCCACGCTCCTCCGCCTATTTGCCCGAAATTATGGTCTTGCTCTGAGAGAATGATTTGATTGATGCCCATAGCCCGTGATCCTTTAGAAACAACCTTTCTTTTTGCAAATGAAGCGGCGGACCGCCTCGCCATTCTAACTTGTTGTTGTGTGATGATGCCGGTTTTGACCAGCGAGTTGTGTATGGCCTGGGACATGAGGCACTTTCCTGCAACGGCACCACAGCGCCTGCACCGGCAAAAAAGCTGCAAACCGGCGGGCCTTTTAAGATCAAGGCAAGCAACATCGTAGCGCTCAGCCGGGCAAGTCGCTCAAGATAGTGTCAACCCGTAAAAGGCAGAACCACCTGAAGGGAACGGGTTGGTATGAAAAAGGCACACCGGCTGGGTTGGGTGCCAATTTTTCCTTAAGAATCATGCTCTTATGTATGAGCTTTCTCGGTCGACCGACTCACACTTGAATACCTTTGGAACAGTCTACGAATTTTAGGCCCTTAAGCTGGGAAGCTTCGCACTTCTGCTTGAACTGCTCAGAAACGAAGACGCGTTGGGAACTTTCCTTAGCTCTGACGATATGGTGATTGCCTAAAGCAGTAGGCGGCAGACTTTGAATAGTTGTGAATGTCAGGGGACCATCGGGCATAAAACTGAACATAGGGCCATACTGAGAGTTATCCAAATCAATACAAGGTAGTGTTTGAATTACATTGAAAACATGATAGTCATCTAATTTTACCTCTTTGAGGTAAACATCAGCCGGAAAAAGCTGAACATCTTCTTGGAACTCACGCATTACGTTGGTCATTGCCTCGCTTACGAACTCAAGTGTGTCACTTTGAAGAAGATCGAAAGACTGTAAGCGAGATTTACTGACCTTTTTTTTGTTTCTAAAAGTTGGTGTAGTAGCAATGGATGATTGCTTTTCTCCACTGATAAATAATAGGTGGTCTGGTGAGATCTTCTGATCGTATTTGAACCAGTAAATTTCCGAGTGATTTTCACTTATGTCTAATAGGTACATGTTATTTTCCGCAGCGACCTGCCTGAGTTGAGTTTTTATTCAGCCGGGTACGTACGTTGCGTAACCCTGACCTTTGAGAGCTGACAACCTGCTTCAAAGCCTGTGCGTACTGGGCTTTTTTCCATTTTCCAGCCTTGCCTGCATTGGATGTTTCATCGAGTTGTGCACGAACAGCTTTGTTGTAACCCGGATGGAGCCTTTGTGAATGGTGCGATAATCATGCTCGCCCTTTTCAGCAGGCAACTAAATGATATTGGAAGTTTTGTGTGTGTCGGGTCCGGCCTTCTTCAGAGCCGGATGATCAGCCAGCGGCTGAGGAATAATATGGTGCTTCTCGATCCATCGATTCCAGGCATATTTTTATAGTTCCAGTTAAATAGGCTCCATGGATCGACCCACGTAATTGGGTTTGGTGCGTATTGGTACAGATTAATGCCACAAAGCAAACTAATCGGGTCTGAAGTCCTGATTCTGCCTATCTCCAGATCGTAGAACCGAAGCGTATTGAAATGCAACCCTGTCTCCCGGTCCAGGACTGTCCCTGAAACCGCACATTCTGCTCTTCAATGTTATGAGGCTCGCGAACCTCTTCCCGCGTATTGCCCCACACCCGATACGTCGCCTGCCAGACGTTGTGACCGTCGGCCTCGGTGAGCTGCTCCGGTAGCCCATTCAGATAGTGTGGTAGTAGCGAATTTTCTGCAGCGGCCCGCTTCCGTTGACGCGGGTCAAGGGCTCGTAGCCTTCGTCCTGATAAATATAAGGACTCGTCTGACTGTGCTTATGCTCCTGCAACAACGGCAGACCATCCCAGGTAAACCGCGTCTCCCCCAGCGGATACCCATCAAGCGGTGCCGTTCTCGAAGGGAGGCGGGAGGGTAAGAAGAATGGGCATGCGACTGGGTTGGGTGCCCATTTTTAGTGGGCCTTGAATAAGGCCTGCGCGCTGATGACAGCTTTGTTTACTCGTTCCGATGCAGCGGTGCTGTCTACCCGCAAGTCGGGGGGCAAGCGCTCATAATCCATCGGCTCATTCTCTGCCAGCGCACCTCGAAGATGGGCAATCACCCTGAAAATGAGGTGGTCCATACGCCAGCAAATGGAAGGCTCAATGTTGGCTAACTGCCGTTCGCTCGCGGGCTTGCTGACCCCCCCTGTCCAAATTTCAGAATCAAACGCAAACTGAATCTCGTCATATCTGGAGATCGCTTTTTGGTAGTTTGGATCGCTGAAAAGAATCTTCCAACGAGGAATGCCTGAAAAACGCATGCTGCAAAAAATTGGGCGGAATAGGCGTTTTGAAGTGTCTATGTCGTTAATCGACTCGGGTATTTGTGTATGGAATTTCGCAAAAACCTCGATTAAATGCCCAAGCGCCGGAGGAATGAGCTCAATAAAACGAGCGATCACAAACCCTGGTTCATCTGAAGCATTGACGGCCGGGATATAAAACAGATCGCCTGGCTTGGGGGCTGTAAGTGTTTTCATGCAGAGATCTCTTCTCTAAGTACGGGATTCAACCTGCTCGGTTTGATGCCCAGCGGCTTGGCCGCAGCGTGGTAATTTTATAGTGAGCGTTACCTCGTGAGGCGGTGCGGCTCTTATTGATTAGTGCATAGACATCGACTAAATCCGTCCCCTTTATCGCGCTGCGGTGTTGCAGAGCATAACCACAGTTAGACGAGCCTTTATCAGGATGAAGGTTACGAGCCCCTGACCCGAGTCGACGGAAGCGGGCCGCTGCAGAAAATTCGTCACTACCACAACGACCTGAATGGGTTGCCGGAGCTGCTCACCGAGGCTGACGGACACAACGTGGCAGGCGACCTATCGGGTGTGGGGCAACACGTTGGAAGAAAACTCGGCTAGGAGGTCTTAAAAAGCTGCCCATCTTTTATGCAGTCAATATTCAGGCGATCTTGGCAAATCGTTCATTCAGGCAGTCCACCCTTTTTCTACACACCATTTCTGTACGTCCGCGATCAGCGCCGCTGAAACCGAATTAAGATTAGGCAGCTTTTTTTCGTATTTTTTAATGCTCTCAATAAAAAAAGTAATAAACGCCGCACCGATTAATTTGCGTTGAGCGTCCATATTTTTTTTATGCGGAATGAAATCTTCCTCATTCATGGCGATATCGAGACCGAACATTTTGTCCTTGGCGTAGTAACGACAAAACGTCTTACGTTCTAGGGCCTTCGGCAGGCATCGCATACAGACCGCCAGCTCCCAGTCGAGCGTGGGATACTTTTTTTCAAGCGTCTCGCTCAAGCCATTTAACTCGTCGGTGATTTCAAAGACTTTTGTCCAGCTCGGTGAGTCCGATGTCGTATCGATTCGCATAAAGTCATCCTTATGTCAGTCTACATTTGTTACCCAAGGTCTGGGCATTGCCTTGTAGGTCGGTGAGCGCGACGGCGATGAGCCAGGGTCAGGTCCATGAGCGGAAGGCCGAGTCGGAGCACAATATGATCAAAATTTTCGGTAAACTAGCTTTGCTCATTGTTTTTTTTGATGGCGCATTAGTACAACTATAGGAGCGTCCTACGGCTACCAATGGTTTCATGTCTTGTTAACTCACGTAAATTGCACGGTGAAATAGCCTTGCACATCACCTTCTTTCATCTTTTTACTCGGTTATCAGCAAAGATATAGCCGATGCCGCTGCCGAAAATCCGTTCGTGTCTAGGGCTTCATGTTGCGGTGTCAGCGTCTATTAGCTGAGCCAAGAAATAGTAGCGAGGGCTTTCATACAGAGGGGCTTGCAACCACGCCGGTCGTTCTAAAACCTTGCTGATACGAAGAGTGGAAGCCATACGCCTATTCCAGCTGCGGTCAGTAAAAGACGCTGTCCGGTACTTTTATTTCGCTTATTGTCTATGCTCACTCTCTCTCTAACTTGATGTTCGCGGCTGCTCGTGATCCCCATCGTGGCGGCAAAGAGCTAGCATCGGCGATGACATCAATCGGTCCAACAATATAAAAAGCAGCTAGATCACGTTCACATTCAGCGCATGGCTCGCTACGCCATGACACCCGCATGCCAATCGATGCCCTTGCAGTACGACAGGTATTCCGTTCATGCGTCGGTAGGGATGCCCCTCAATAAAGGCAAATACGCCCGCATGCAACGGGCAGGAGGCCTTGTCGCCTTTCACTACCGGGGTTTTGCCGTTCAGCGTGTGAGTGCCGGCCAATTGGCACGACACCACGCTGCCACCGCTGCTGGTGGGGTCGCCCAGGCAGATGGGATGGTTCATGTTTTGGGGCCTCGGCCAGTGGGGGAGCCGAACTTGAAGGGATCGGCGCCCCGATACTGTTGGTTCTTCGCTTTTTGCTCATCACTCGGTGGGCTGATCATTTGAACGGTCAGGCTGCCGTCGTTGCCGGCGTAGACCACGGCACTGGCGCCGCCGTCGAGGTAGCTGGCGATGGTGGCCAGGTTGATTTCCACCAGTGCACCACTGACCCCGGTATTGCCCAGACGGCGACCGATGTCATAGCCCTCGTCAACGTTGCCCACTTCCAGGCCATGACCGTCGGTATTGAGGCTGTGCAAGGCGTTGGTCAGGGCGATTTCTGCTTCAAGGTTGTCGGTGGTGTCGTAGAACACGCGCACCGGCTTTTGCCCATCAGGCAGGGTGTCGAGGGCTTTGAGCCAGCCAGCCTGCAGGGCCTTGGCTTGCAACGCAGGTTTCAGGCGTTTGCCGTTTTCGTCCTGCATGGGGACCTTGATTGGGCGGTGCAGGTAGCCGAGCACTGGTGCTGTGTCGAATTCCTTGAGCTGATGGTCGGCCCAGCGAATTGGCAGCCAGGGGGAGGGCTCGAAATAGCCAGGGCCACGGTTGCTGATGGTTTTCCAGAGGGCGGGGAGTTGGGATTGCCAGTAGGCGGTGGACATGGTGCCTGGGGCTAAGGGGTCTTTAGCACCCTTGGCTCGCTCTGCGTCCTCGTACACGTCTATGAATTTAGGTGATTGCTTCCAGTAAAAGTCCCAGAGCTTGCCCATATCAGTGCTTTTATTCTGATTATCTTCAGGCTCATGAGTGGTGAATGGACGAATATATCGGTCCACTCGATCTGAGCGAGTGACCAGCAGCCCGGTCATGCTTTCGTAGATTGTGGGTACGACTTGGGCACTTTGCAGTCGAGGTGTGCCTGGCTTGCGATAAACATCGCGAGTTACGTCACCATCTCGGCTAGCGATCAAAGCTTGTGGCACTTTGGGATTATCGTCAAAAAACTGAAACAATCGCTCGATCATACCTTGCGCATGGGCAGTGCTTTCATCGTCTTGCCATAGAAACAGCGAGACGCCCAAGGTGGCAGCATTACGCCCTGAATTGATGAGGCCCGCAGCTTTGTAGCCTTTTGCGTAAGGGTCGGGCGGGCCTAGAGCAAATACCGGAATGGGCCAGTAAGCCACCGATTCGCTTGCTGAATGTTTGAACGCTACACGGATATTAACATCGCGAGTGATTTCTCGAGAGCTCAATGAGGTATCTAACTCCTTGGGATCTTGCGAATATATCGAGGAGAAGTTGTTGTTATTTGTTTTGATTTCACGCCATATCGATGATTGGTGCCAATCATCTACGGTAATTCCTACCCCTCGTATTTCCAACGCATAGGTGCGCACTTGTGTGGCCCGCTGTTCGGCATCTCTAGCTTTCATCTTGTTTTGATACGTCGCTATTTCCGCTTTTTCACCGGCTATGGCATTGCCCCACCAGTGAATGCTGAAGATCAATAACAACGGGCCGACAATGGCGGCAATGCCCCAGGCCATTACGGGTCTCATATCACGAAGTACCATGTTGGTTTCCTGTGCTTTGATTTGAACAACCCAGATAAAACCAAGCCAAAGTACGAGCAGCACGCAGGCTATCCAGAGGTAAGGCTTTAATTTGGGCAAAGTTCTAGGTGGCTGCTGGTTATCCTTCATTGGCCAGCTCCTTTTTTATTGGAGCTGACAACAAGAGAGGGGGGCGTTAGCGATACCATGTCGGCAGAAGGAAAAATTCCATCTTGGTAATACCGAAAGCTGGCCTTTATCAATATCCGAGCATCTTCACTCAGTCGCGACCAGCCCGGTAATTCCGAGATTATCGTAAATTGCGCTTCATCGAGCCTCCAATCCGCAATCGCCACCAACACCTCGCGCATCGCCGGGTCGTCGAGGCAGTGAGCCTGGCCAACCGCAATGTCCATCGCCGTCACCCAGCGCTGGTTTTCAGGGCTGCGCAGTACCGCCGAGTGATAACTGTTGGAGTCCAGTTCAGGTTCAACGGCCAGTCGGGCACGAATTTCGTTCGCGGTCTCCTCCCTTAAGAGTACGTAAACCGATCCATCCATGCGTGCGTTAGGCATTTTGGTTTGACGCATACGCGCATGATCGCCAGCTTCCTTTCCCTCGTTCCATCGGCTGGTTTCCTGCTCCAAATCGAGCGCCGTCAAACTTTCACGCACCTTTAACCATTTGAACCTTGCGCTGGGGTTACCCAGCGCGGACTCGATACCGACGTCGTCCGGTTTGTCCAGGCCAGCCGTGTCCGGGGTTCCGGATATTGCCTCTCCACCAAACATCTGCGGTGCATGCGGAGGGTTTAGCGCTTCGCCATTGATCAGGCGTTCCTGGCCTTCTGCAATGGCTGCCTGCGAGGCTACCCCAGTGAGCCAGTCCTTCCCGGGGTAACGGTGTTCGCCTGATGCGCGGATGAACTCCGGTTGGGGTGTTTTCCCTACCATGACTGGTTCACCGTCGCGTTGACGTTTGGTCCACATCCGCTGATAAAAACGCAAAAACTGCAAGGCCATCATGGCGGGCCGACCGTCATTCGGCACAACGTCCGGTACGCCATAGGTACCGATACCGTGCACGGCGTCGAGGGCCACAGTGGTGTCGTCCGGACAAAAGTACAGGTACACCTTGCCGCGATTGTCTCGCTCAGGAAAAACCGTCAGGTTGCCGACTTTGTTTTTGCGGGTGCCCTGTGTCGGTGACCATTTAGGGCCAGTGCGACCGCCGTAGGTTTTCGCCTCTCGCAGGGCGGACAGCGGCGGCTGCGCGTGGGGCGTTCCGGTGATAGCTGAGACGATACCGATCAGTGTGGCGAGGGTGTCATGGCCTTTAGGGGTGACGTTGGACAGTACGCTGTAAGGTGAATCCACCATGATGACGGTGTCGGCACAGCGTTGGCCTTTATCAATCAACAGGGCTTGAGCCAGCAGGGTAATCAAGGTGCCTTGGCTGTGGCCCATGATGGTGATGGTTTCGTCGGGCGATACACGACGAATCTCGCTGATCAGCATGGCCAATCGAGCTGCCGCCAATACGAAATAACGTCGATGCGGGGCTTTCCCCATGTACTGAGTGTTCGGTAGCTGGGTTTGCGCTGCATGCCGGACAAACTTGTCAAAGCCCTGGCTGTACATCTCTAGCAAGTTATTAGTGGCGTTGGCGAAGAAACCGCCACCCTTGGAAAAGTGCCTGTCCAGCCGGTTGTTAAACACGTCCTGGTATTGATCACGCAGTTTGGTGGGATCGTTATTTTTATCCCGCTTTACCTCGCCAGGCTCGGCCCGGTAGCCCCAGTAAAATGGGATCATCAGGCTGCGGGTTTTGGGATCGTCCGCGTCTCGCTGATAGAGGTAGGTGTCTGGATCATCGAGTATCTGCTCTTCTTTATCCGTACACGTTTCTGGAGGTGTATCTTTAGCTTTTTTATATTTAGCTCCATAGAGCCCTGCCTTCAAATCCGGCCGATCCAACCGCTCATTCAGCCCCTGACACAACCCCGTCTCCACCGACTCATAAGACGCCCCTGGGTCATTCACGCCATGCAGGAAAATCACCACACCCGGCAGGTCGGCAGGCACTTCCATTTTGCGTTCGGTGCTGAAGTTGGGTATCAGCCGGGTCACGCTTTCTGCCACGGCGTATAGATCGCCACTCATTGGCTGCCTCCTTTGGGGCCGTTGGTACGTAGCGCGGCGACTTGCGCCTGGTGCATCGCCTCGCGCTCGACGCGTTCGGTCAGGCCGCTGGCGTCGGTGAGGCCTTGCACGGTGCTGCCGTCCTCGAGTTTGATCTGGTAGGCGTGGTCGACCGCCATTCGGGCGCTGTCGTCGGCGTGCCCTGGGTAGTGGAACGCCAGGCGCTGGGCGGCCGGGTCGCGGGTGAATGCCGGGACTTTAGCGCTGTCGGTTTTGGGGCCGACCCAATCATGATCGCTGGCATGCACAATAACCTTGCCTTGGCTGCCGATCTCAACACCGCCGCCGATCTTGATGTAGCTGCCATCATCGGCGACCAAGCGAATGGTCGGCGCAGTGACAACCACCTCTCCCTCGGCAGCCGAAAGGTGCAGACTTTTCTGCGCATTGAGCGTGATGTCGTCTTCCTGGGCCTGGACCAGCACTTTGCCGCGGTTGGCAATGGCGCTAATGCCTTCATCCTGGGCGAAGGCGCTAATCCCCTTGCCGGCTTGCAGGCGCATGGCGGCACCGCTGGTCAACTGCACATTATCCTGGGCGGTGGTGTCGTGGTTCGCCCCGGCGTAATGGATTTGTGAGCGCGGTGTGGCGCTGGTAATGCCCGCTTCAGCCGCGACGGCCAAGAGGGGCTCGCCGGTGCTGTTGCCGTCGGGGGCTGGCCACTGGCTCAGGGATTGGCGCAAGGCGTCGATGCCCTGGCTGTCCACCGCTGCGCCGCCTCGTGCCGCAGCGGTTTGCCCGAGGGTTTTAAACAGTTCGCCACACTCGGCCAGCAGCTTGAGCAGTTCTTCGCGGTCCAGTTGTGATCCCGTTGCGTTCTGACGCGCATAGGTGGTCAGCAACATGCCTTGGGCGGCGCGTAGTGCTATCGCGGCATCGGTGCGCAATTCTGCACCGTCACCACGCGCCTGGGCTTGGCCGTCTGTACGCGGCTCGGTGAGTTTCCCTAGATTGAGCGCGGTGGCGTTATGGGTAGTGGCGACCCGGGCACGCAAGGCGCCTGGGGTGTCGTCGAACAACAGCTCGTTAAACCCACGGCCCTTGTGTTCCTGGGTCTGGATTCCCGACAGCGTGCGATTGCCTGGCAGGCCTGATGCCTTGCTGAAGCGTGGTGGCTTTTGGTCGGCGTTGTACAGCACCGAAGTCACCACGGGGCGGTCGATATCGCCAGCGAGGAAGGTCACCAGCACTTCCTGCCCGATCCGCGGCAAAAACTGGTGACCCCAACCACTGCCGGCGCTGGGCATCGCCACGCGCACCCACGTGGTGCCCTGGGGCAGGTCGTTGCCGCGCTGCCAGTGGAACCTGACTTGGATACGCGCCAGTTCATCGGTGAAGACTTCTTCGCCCTCGGGCCCTACCACGATGGCGCTGAGCGGCCCGCCGATGGTGGGACGGGGTATCGTGAGAGGGTGGCGGTAAGGGATTTTGTGGCGGATGCAGACAAACTGATTGTCGTAACCGGCCGGCTCATCCGAGAGGTAATTGTTACGGCCTTGATGTTCGACCGACAACAGCAGGAACTGGCGATCGTCCGCAGCGCCTGTGTCATGATCAAAATGCTGGGTCAGTTCAAAGGTGTATCCAGGGCGCATGGCCCGGCAGTTGCTGCTACCGGTAAAGGTCTTGCCCTGAACCTCGATGGCCTCCAAGCGCTGGCGGACCAGCGATTCGCCTGGCTCGGGCAGGCCATGGCTGTAGGCACCCAAAAAATCGTAGACCTCGTAAGGCTGGGTATCGCCTTGCTGGTTGAGGCTGTCCATATGGATGGGCAACGGGTTTCTCGGCTGTTTGTAGTCGAAGGTCTGGATGGTCATCTTGCCGGATTGCAACACCCGGTGGCTGCCCCATTGGGTGATTGAGTCGCTGGTCTCGGTGACAAAGGCGCTGTGGTAACGGATCTGCGGTTGCTCGGCCAACGCGACCAAGGACTGGGATTGGTCGGTAATGATCAGGCTGTGCCCGTCTTTACTGTGATCGAAATAGAAGAACAGCCCGTCCTGCTCCAGCAGGCGCAACACGAAATTCAGGTCGCTTTCCCGGTATTGGGTGATGTAGCTGTGGGATTTGAGAGGTTTATGCAGGCGAAACTCAAACGTGGCCAGCCCGCTGTAGTGAGCGAAGACCGTGCGAATTACTGTCTCTATGGTTTGTTCTTGAAAGATCCGCGAATCAAAACGCCGCGTCAGCATCCACAGCCAGGGGCTCAATGTCGCGCTATAGCGCGCCAGGCCGCCGTCGCTGCCCTGCAGGCCAAATTGCGTGATATAGCCATGGATATATCGCACGCCGCCGTCAGCCAGTTCGATTTCCAGGTGCGCGGGTTGGCCAATCAAGGATTTGAGCTCAAGGCTGGCGTCCTGACTGATCAATGACAGTTCGAAGCTGAACAGCGTGGAGAGACCTTCACTTCCGCTGAAGTGCTCCAGCAGGAGTGCCTGCTCCTCGTCGGCACCAGCGATCAGCTTGATAAGGCGGCGATTCTGAGGCGCGAAAACATTCGTCAAATTCATCAGCGTTGGAACTCCATGTAAAGCGGCAGGTGCGCAATTTTCGACCTCCATGTCTAATCGGCGGAAACTCTAAACCCCGATACGTTTGCAAACAAATGGAAAAGCACATTAATGGCGTTAAAGGATGAGTCAAATTGTATCACTCTATGGTCGCGCGTTGATCTTAGCCTGCCTTCCAGCTTGGGCGATATGCTGCTATAAGCGTCAAACGCAAGTCTATCTCCCGCTAAAGCGCGAGATCGGTGGCGTTCTGTTTGCAAATCGTTACACTGCTGCGGCCACTCAATAATTACACCGAGGCCGTGTGCATGAAATTTCGTCTTCTCCTGTGGGTGCTGGGCCTGATGATGGGCAAAGCCAGCCGCACCAACCCCGCCTTCCAGCAGCAGCTAGGTGACAAAGACCTGGCCTTCCAGTTGCAGACCCTCGACGGCAAGGTTGCCCGCCACTTCATCGTCAAAGACCAGCGCATCACCAGCCGCTCGGGTGTACACCCTGAGCCGGCGTTTGCGATTGCCTTCAAAGACGCCGCCTACGGCTTCGCCACGATGCAGGCGAAGAACAAGCAACTGGCGTTCATGACGGGGATTCAGGACAAGTCGATCCAGATCAAGGGCAACCCGGCGCTGGTGATCTGGTTCCAGGGGTTGACCAAGTATTTGAAGCCGAAGAAAAAGAAGTAGGCGTTCAGTGATCGTTCCCACGCTCTGCGTGGGAATGCCGCTTTGGACGCTCCGCGTCCGCTCTTAAGTGGTGACGCGGAGCGTGGGAATGATCAGGTTCAGTGCTGGCTGAACTGCGACGCCAATTCGCGCAACAACACCTCGGCATCCAGTACCTTGCCGACTACGTCTTCAGCCTTTTCCCGGCTCAAGCCCAGACGCTCGAGCAGTGCATCCGGAATGGTTTCATCCGGCCCGGAACCGATTCCTCGGCTGCGCAACAGGCGCACGGCCAGGCACACCAGGTTCGGGTGTTCGGCGTACTGCCCGACATCTCATGGGTTTACTTGCCCCGAGACACTGAGTACTCGATCAGCCAGCAACTGTGCCAGTTCGATTAACTGCGTAACGCCCAGCAGTTCCTCTCGTTTCGGCCCTTCAAGGTCAAAGGCCAGGTCGCAACTCAGCGCATTGGCCGAGGCCAGTGTTTCGCTGAGGTTGACCAGTAGGTCTTGCGTGGGGATGCCGTCTTTCACGGTGAATAGCACGCTAGATGCTGGATCGAATGGGGGATTTGGGGTGGGTTTGATCATGGTGAAACTCCGGAGATATTAAAGGAGCTGCCATTGATCGCCGCGACGCGATGGGGTGGCAGCTGTACGCAGGTTCGCGGACCGACTCTCCAGAACATCGGCATACCCGAAGGTATCCCGCGCACAGCCGCCATAGCGCCGCACAGTAGACGACAAAAAAGCGCCAACTGAAAGGACACGATGACGCTTTTGCGTCTGAAGAAATACGGGCCGCGACGCCCGACCGCTGATTGTGCAACGGTGCACTGAGACTAGAGATTGAGTGTCCTAGCGGCAACCTCAACGCCTTGTAAGACGTTTCTGTTTCTAGCAGAACGGACAGTTGTTTGGCTTTGCGCCAGCCAAGCCGAAGAAAAAGAAGTAAGCGTTCAGTTAAGCCGAGAGGGATTCATCGGGGGCAAGCCCCCTCCCACACTTAACCGAGTTCCAGCTGTGGAATGCGGTCGAATGTGGGAGGGGGCTTGCCCCCGATAGCAGTGTGACTGTCGACAGATTCAGTGCTGGCTGAACTGCGACGCCAATTCGCGCAACAACACTTCGGCATCCAGCACCTTGCCGACTACGTCTTCAGCCTTTTCCCGGCTCAAGCCCAGACGCTCCAGCAGTGCATCCGGAATGGTTTCATCCGGCCCGGAACCGATCCCCCGGCTGCGCAACAGGCGCACGGCCAGGCACACCAGGTTCGGGTATTCGGCGTACTGCCCGTCATAGCTCGGGTCATGCTGGAAGCGCAGGGCGGTGGACAGTTCGTCCGGCATGTCCCAGTAACGCATCAGCCAGGCGCCGATCTGCTCGCGGCTGATGCCCAGCAGGTGTTGTTCCACGTAGCTGTGGCACAGGTGCGGGTTGACCTCCAGGTGGCGGCAGATCAGCGAAAAGTGCGGCGGGAACACATGGGCCAGCAGCAGGTAACCAAAGTTGTGCAGCAACCCTGCCAGGTAGGTCAGGCCGGCTTCCGGGCGCTGGGCGCGGGGCATGGCGCGGGTCAGGCCTTCGATCACGGCGGCGGTGTAGATCGACTGGTGCCAGTACGGCGTGGAAGGGTGCGGTCGGTCCTTGGGCAGGCTCAGGGTTTTACCCAGGGCCAGGCCCAGCGCCAGGTTGATCACCAGATCGAAGCCCAGCACGCGCACGATGGCGTCTTCCACCGAGCGGATCTTGCCCGGCGAAGCGTAGTAGGGCGACGCCGCCCAGCTCACCACCTGGGCGGCCAGGGCCGGGTCGGTTTCCACCACGCCGGTGATGTCGTCGATGGTGGCGTTGGGGTCGACGCGCAGTTTGATGATCTTCTGCGCGGTGTCGGCCAGCGGCGGAATCTCGATGGTCGCTTCCAGGCGTTGCTGAATACGGCGGGCAGTGAATGCCTGCATCGCCTGGGTGATTTCCTCACGGTCATCATTGGGACGGTCGAGGTTGGGGCGAATGTTGCTCAGGGGCTCGCCGAACTGAGCCGCACTGGCCTTGGTCAGCATGGTCTTGAAGTGCTCGCTGGCGATTTCCAGCAGCAACCCGGCTTCACCCGAATGCACCAATAGACTCGGCTCGTTGAGCAGGCTGCCTTCATACAGGCACGGCGAACTGGTGAGCGGCGGCAGGCCCGGCAGCAGGTTCAGCTCATGCTTGCCCAGCATGCGCTCGACGCGCTCCGGCGCCACAGCGGTGAGGCGCCGACCGGTGAGCTCGGTAAGGCGGTTGAGGTCGAGCAACTGGCTCTGGGGGAACAGCACCATGAGCGCGCCGACGGCATCTTCGAGCAGTACCGCCTGGACCTTTCGCGCAGGGTTCAGGCCCGTCTGTTCGGCGACTTCCGTGTAGGGGATGGCGAGCTTTGCGAGCAGCGCCCGAATGACCGGCGGGGCGGTCAGTGGGTCGGTAGCGAGGGCAACTTCTGACATGGCCTGATCCAATTTTTTTCATTCATTGGAGTATAACCAGCTTGGTAGAGGTGTAGGTCGGATAAGTGAGCCGGCTGTCACACTTGGCCGTATTGCTGCCCGTGCCGCAGCCAGCGGTTGAGCAGCGGGCTGACATGCTCAGGCCAGCGCTCCAGCAGCGCCTGCGCCGCATCGCGCACTGCGGGCAACAGGTCGGCGTCGCGCATCAGGTCGGCGACCTTGAATTGCAGCAAACCGGTTTGGCGGGTACCGAGCATTTCTCCCGGGCCGCGCAGCTCGAGGTCTTTTTCGGCGATGACAAAGCCGTCGTTGGTTTCACGCATGATGCCCAGGCGTTGGCGGCCGATCTGCGACAGCGGCGGGTGATACAGCAGCACGCAATGGCTGGCGGCGCTGCCTCGGCCGACACGGCCGCGCAATTGGTGCAGTTGGGCCAGGCCCAGGCGTTCGGGGTTCTCGATGATCATCAGGCTGGCGTTGGGCACGTCCACGCCGACTTCGATCACGGTAGTGGCCACGAGCAATTGCAGGTTACCGGCCTTGAACTCGGCCATCACTGCGGCTTTTTCGGCAGGTTTCATACGGCCGTGGATCAGCCCGACCTTGAGCTCGCCCAGGGCGCTGGTGAGGTCTTCATAGGTGGTTTCGGCGGCCTGGCAGGTCAGCTCCTCGGACTCTTCGATCAGCGTACACACCCAGTACGCCTGGCGGCCTTCGGCGCAGGCGCCGCGCACGCGCTCGATCACTTCGACGCGTCGCGTGTCGGTGACCAGCACGGTGTTGACCGGCGTACGGCCGGGGGGCAGTTCGTCGAGGATCGAGGTGTCGAGGTCGGCGTAGGCACTCATCGCCAGGGTGCGCGGGATTGGCGTGGCGGTCATGATCAACTGGTGCGGGTTCATGCGCCCACCCACGCCTTTCTGGCGCAGGGCCAGGCGCTGTTGCACGCCGAAGCGGTGCTGTTCGTCGATGATCACCAGGGCCAGGTTCTTGAACTGCACTTCATCCTGGAACAGCGCATGGGTGCCCACCACCATCGGTGCGCCGCCGGCAATCTGCTCCAGCGCCGCTGCGCGCGTCTTGCCCTTGAGCTTGCCGGCCAGCCATGCGACTTCCAGCCCCAGCGGCTCGAGCCAGCGTTTGAAGGTGATGAAGTGCTGCTCAGCGAGAATTTCCGTGGGCGCCATCAACGCGACCTGGTAACCGGCCTCCAGGGCCTGCAAGGCGGCGAGGGCGGCGACCACGGTCTTGCCCGCGCCCACATCGCCCTGGATCAGGCGCAGCATCGGCTCCTGCTGGCTGAGGTCGTAGGCGATTTCATTGCCGACGCGTTGCTGCGCGCCGGTCGGTGCGAAGCCCAGGTTGGCCAGGTATTGCGCGGGCAGGCGCGTGGCTTTGGGCATCGCCGGTGCGCGCAGCGAACGCATGCTTTCGCGCAGGCGCTGCTGGGACAGTTGATGGGTCAGCAGTTCTTCGAAGGCCAGGCGATGCTGGGCCCAGTGATGGCCGAGGGCGAGTTCGTCCACATCGGCGTCGGCCGGCGGGTGATGCAGGTAGCGAATCGCATCCGCCAGAGGCGCCAGTTGATAGTCGCGGGCCAGCTCCAGCGGCAGCCAGTCGGGCAGGCTTTGCGGGCCGAGCATCGTCAGGGTTTGCATGCACAACTGGCGCAGGCGTTGCTGGGTAAGGCCTTCGGTCAGCGGGTAGATCGGCGTGAGAGTGGTGTCCACCGGCGGCGGTTCGTCGCCGGTAATGGCGCGGTACTCCGGGTGGTAGATCTCCAGGCCCGAGGCCCCCGGACGCGCTTCGCCGTAGCAACGCACGCGGGTACCGCGCTTGAGGCCTTCTTTCTGCGCATTGCTGAAATGGTAGAAGCGCAGGCTCAGGCCGCCGGTGCCGTCCTGCAGGCGCACCACCAGGCTGCGGCGCTTGCCCATTACCACGTCGGCGCCGCTGACGGTGCCTTCGATCACCGCGTCCTGGCCGGGACGCAAGTGGCCGATGGGCACGACGCGGGTGCGATCCTGATAGCGCAGCGGCAGGTGGAACAGCACGTCCTGGAGGTTCTCCAGGCCGACCTTGGCGAGTTTCTCGGCCATGGCCTCACCGACACCCTTGAGTGCCGTCACCGGCACCTGCGACAGCTCAGTCATACGGTTACTTAGCTCGCAGCAGGCGGCTTGGCCACCGAGCATAGGCGGATCGAGTCCGCGAGGATCTCAATCGCTTTTGGCCGCGGAAAGCTGGCGCGCCAGGCGATTGCCACGGTACGGAAGGGCACTGGCGGCGTAAGTGGGCGCACTTCGATTACGCCGGGGGCGTAGTGATGGCTGTCTACCGCCGACAACGGCAGGATCGAAATACCCAGGCCGGACGCGACCATGTGGCGAATGGTTTCCAGGGAGCTGGATTCCACCGTGGTGTGCTTGGCGCCGTCGTTGCCTTTGGTCAGGGTCGGGCAGGCTTCCAGCACCTGGTCGCGGAAGCAGTGGCCTTCGCCGAGCAGCAGCAGGCTCTTGTCATTGAGCAGGCCGGCGTCGATGGTTTCCTTCTGGGTCCATGGGTGCGAGGCGGGCATCAGTACGTAGAACGGCTCGTCGTAGAGCGGCAGGGTCAGCACGTCCGCCTCGTTGAACGGCAAGGCGATGATGATCGCGTCCAGCTCGCCGTTGCGCAGTTTGTCGCGCAGCACGTGGGTGAAGTTTTCTTCGATATACAGCGGCATCTGCGGCGCGACGCGGTGCAGTTGCGGGATCAGATGGGGGAACAGGTACGGGCCGACGGTGTAGATGGCGCCGACCTTGAGCGGTGCGGTCAGCTGGTTCTTGCCGGCCTGGGCCAGCTCGCGAATGCTTTGCGCTTGTTCCAACACCTTCTGGGCCTGGGCAACGATGCCTTCGCCCACCGGGGTGAGGCGCACGGCGCTCTTGCTGCGCTCGAAAATCAGCACACCGAGTTCGTCTTCGAGCTTTTTCACGCCCACCGACAGCGTCGGCTGGCTGACGTGGCAACGCTCGGCCGCGTGGCCGAAGTGCTGTTCTTGGGCGAGGGTCACGATGTAGCGTAATTCTGTAAGAGTCATAGCGGGCGTCCATGAGGTTGCGGGCCAAGCATACCGGCTGCAATCGATAGACGCACGTTATCAGAACTTTGCTGGGGATTGAGCGAGGACTGTCGGTAATTTTGCTGATTCGCTGCCGCTGAATGTGGAAGGGAGCCAGCCCCTTCCACATTGCCCTGCTAGCGGCGACGTTTATCGATGTTGTAAACGAACGGTGCGACGAGCTCCACACTGCCGTTTTTCAACAGGTCGGCCGGTGGTTTGGGCAGGGGTTGAGCCTTGCGGATCATCTCCAGGGTGGCGCGATCCAGGTCGGCGTTGCCGGAGCGGCCCTCCAACTCGTAGGACAGCACATTGCCTTCGCCGTCGACCACGAAGCGCAAGCGGTTCATGCCTTCCTTGCCACGTTGCTGGGCGCCCGGCGGGTACTTCTTGTACTTCTGCAGGTGCGCCAGCAAGGTGCTTTGCCAGGAGGCCTGGGCGGCAAGCTGTTGCGCCGACGGGCCCGGAGCGGGCTGGGCGGATTTCTGCGCAGGCGCGTTGCTCGGCGGCGTGTCGCTCGGTGGCTCCTCGGAAGGTTTCTCCTTGGGCGGCTCGGGCTTTTTCTCCACCGGCTTGGGCGGTTGTGGCTTGGGTTTGGGCTTGACCGGCTTAGGCACCTGGATTGTCGGCTTGGGCGCCTCTGCCAACTTCGGCAGCGGCAGCTCTTCGACCGGTGGTGGCGGTGGCGCAACGACCTTGGGCGGTGCCGGCGGCGGCGGTGGCGCCGGCAGGGGCGCCAGGTCGATGACCATCGCGGCCGGAGGCAACGGGATCGCCTGCGGCGCGGACCATTTAAGCGCGATGATGATCGCGACGGCGTGCACGCCCAGCACGACTGCGAGGCTGCTGCCATAACGCGTCAGTTTGTGGCGCGTCGTGATCATTTCTTGGCTGCCGTCTCAAGTCCGACCAGGCCTACCTTGAGGTAGCCGGCTGCCCGCAAGGCGTCCATCACGCTCATCAGGTCGCCGTAGTCCACGCCCTTGTCGGCCTGGAAGAAGATCGTCGTGTCTTTCTTGCCTTGGGTCTTGGCATCGAGCACCGGCCCCAGGGTTTCAGCCTTGACTTCTTCTTCGCCCAGGAACAGGCGCTGGTCGGCCTTCACGCTGAGGAAAATCGGCTTCTCCGGGCGTGGCGCCGGCTTGGCGCTGGACGCGGGAAGGTCAACCTTGATGTCCACGGTAGCCAACGGTGCCGCCACCATGAAGATGATCAGCAGCACCAGCATCACGTCGATAAACGGCGTGACGTTGATTTCGTGATTCTCGACGAGCTCGTCGTCGCCTTGATTCAAATGCAGGCCCATGGCTGATTACCCCACTTTCACCATGTGCGGTTGCGAGCTGCGCTCGTTAGGCAGGTGATCGAGGTCGCGGCTGACCAGCAGCAGGACTTCTGCCGACGCGTCCGATACCTGGGCCTTGTAGCCGGCGATCGAACGGGCGAAGACGTTGTAGATCACCACCGCTGGGATCGCGGCAACCAGGCCCAGGGCCGTAGCCAGCAAGGCTTCGGCGATGCCGGGAGCAACCACGGCGAGGTTGGTGGTCTGGGTTTTGGCGATGCCGATGAAGCTGTTCATGATGCCCCACACGGTACCGAACAGGCCGACGAAGGGGGCGGTGGAACCGATGGTCGCCAGCACGCCGGTGCCGCTGCTCATGTTACGACCACAGGCCGCAACCAGGCGCTCCAGGCGGAAAGCTACACGTTCCTTGATGCCTTCTTTTTCGCGGGTGTTGGCCGACAGGCGCATTTCTTCCAGGGCGTCATGCACCAGCAGGTTGGCCAGGGTGCCCTTCTTGGTGGCGGTTTCACTCGCTTCCTTGAGGGTGGCGGCCTTTTTCAAGTGGACGATTTCAGTGCGCAGACGACGCTTGGCGCCCAGCAGCTCGAAGCCTTTGGCGATCCAGATGGTCCAGGTAATGATGGAGGCGATAGCCAGGCCGATCATCACGGCTTTCACCACCACGTCGGCGTTCTGGTACATGCCCCATGGGGACAGGTCATGTGCCATGCCCAGGGTGTTGTCTTCTTCCAGCACTACGCCCGTTTCGTCGGCAGGGGCTGCAGCCTGGGCCGGAGCGGTTGGCGCGGCGGCAGGCGCAGCCGGGGTGGCGGCATTCTGCTCGGCAGCGGCTGGCGCGGCAGGTGCGGTGGCATCAGCGAAGGCGGCGGTCGGCGCCAGCAGTACGCTGAACAGCATCGCAGCAATCGCACGCCAGGCGCGGGATGGGCTGTGAGACTTGGTTGGCGAAGCGGGGTTTGTATGACGTGTCATGCTGGCCGGACCTGAGAGAAAATAATGGGTGATCGTCCTGCCAGACCCTTTTGGGTCGAGGACAAATGGGCGGTTATTATTGCAAGTAATTCTTGTTAACTAAAGTGGCACTGTTACTTTATTTCGCTTTTTACTGGCCGTTGATCCTCTCGCACGGCTAATCTGCGCCTTTGAGAATGGAGTTTTATGATGTCTGCGCCTTCTGTTGTGATTGCCGGTTGCGGCGACGTGGGTAGCCGGCTGGCTAGCCAATTGCTGGCCGCAGGATGGGAGGTGCATGGCCTGCGCCGCGATATTTCGCGCCTTCCCGTCGGCGTGATCGGCATCGCCGGTGATCTGTTCGATAAAGCCTGTCCCGATACCTGGCCGATCGGCGGGGTGGATTACCTGGTGTACTGCGCTGCGGCCACCGACCACGATGAGGCCGGTTACCGTGCTGCCTACGTGCAAGGGTTGCAGCATGTGCTGGAGTGGCTGGGCGATTACGGCCAGACGCCCAGGCATTTGCTGTTTGTGTCCAGCAGCAGCGTATATGGGCAGCAGAATGGCGAGTGGGTCGACGAAACCTCTGAAACTCAGGCGAAGGGTTATTCCGGCCAAGTCATGCTCGAAGCCGAGCAAGTGGCACTCAATAGTGGCATCCCCGCGAGCGTCGTGCGGCTGACCGGCATTTATGGCCCGGGCCGCGAGTGGCTGCTGACACAGGTTCGGCAGGGTTATCGCGTAGCGGTCGACCCGCCTTTATATGGCAACCGGATTCACGCCGATGACGCTGCGGGCTTGTTGGCGTTTTTATTGCGGCATGTGGAGCAGGGCGGTTCGCTGGACAAGGTGTATATCGGGGTCGACGATGCGCCGGCGCCATTGGCCGAGGTGGTGGGTTGGTTGCGCGAGTATCTGGGCGTGACGGAGTGGTCCGAGGACGCCAGTGTGCGGCGTGCGGGCAGCAAGCAGTGCAGCAATGCGCGCATCAAGGCGCTGGGCTGGAAGCCGACCTATCCGACTTATCGCGAAGGCTATGCAGCCATTTTGAAAGGTTGAACGACGGACAAAATGTGGGAGGGGGCTTGCCCCCGATAACGGTGTGTCAGCCAAAGAGAGGTTGACTGAAGAAACGCTATCGGGGGCAAGCCCCCTCCCACATTTGGATCTGTGTCGCAGCGGTTATTGCTTTTCAAGCAACCACTGGCGCTGGCCAGGCGTGAAGGAAGGCACTTCATCGGCTTGCGCGGTGTTGATCGCCTGGAAGATTTCCAGCTGCTTGCCTTTGCGCGCAAAGATCCACGGGTTGCCCACGCCATTCTCCTGCAGCCAGAGGCTGTCGTAGCCGCCGCTCATGGACGCGCAATCCCCGGCCAGGCACAGCGAATACTGATCAGCGCCAGGCAGGCCGGCGACTTTGCCGTTGGCCTGGAACTGTACCGTGGCGCCATTACCGACACCGTCGGTGATCTTCCAGTCTCCGCCCAGGTACGCCGCATAAAGCGCCCGCTCGAAGTTGGCGCCCAGTGGTGCGCCCTCCGGAGCCGGGTCCTGGGAGCGCGTGAACAGTTGCTCAGGCTCGTTGTCGTTGGCGACCTGCAGCAGCTTTTTGCCTCTGCGCTTGAGCTCGGTGGCAGAGCTTCCGTAGAAGTCCACGCTCCAGGCGCCGGGCTTTTGCGCCAGCAACTTGCCTTCCGCCACTTCAAAACCGTTGTAGTAGCGTGCCTGCAGGGCCTTGGTGTTGACCTCCCATTCGAGGTTCGGGCCAAAGGTCTGCAAGGCTTCACGCAAAGGGCCGCCCTTGGCTGCCGCATCGATGGCGGCCTGGTTGATCCAGGTACCGCTCACATCCAGATTGGCAGGGTTGCTGGCACAGCCGCCGAGTAGCAGGGCGAGCAACGAAGAGGCAATAAGCGCTTTGCGCATGACTAAATCCTTCTGAAACAAAGTCGGCGCAGCGGTTGAGGCTGCGCCGGGTGCTTTTACTCGATGACCAGAATCGCGTCCATTTCAACCTGCGCGCCCTTTGGCAGGGCAGCGACGCCGATGGCGGCGCGGGCTGGGTACGGCTGTTCGAAGTACTTGCCCATGATCTCGTTGACCTTGGCGAAGTGGCTCAGGTCGGTGAGGAAGATGTTCAGCTTGACGATGTCCTTGAACGAACCGCCAGCCGCTTCAGCCACGGACTTGAGGTTTTCGAAGACCTGTACGGTCTGTGCTTCAAAGCCTTCCACCAGTTCCATGGTCTTTGGGTCCAGTGGGATCTGGCCGGACATGTAGACGGTGTTGCCCGCCTTGATCGCCTGGGAATACGTACCGATGGCGGCCGGGGCTTTGTCGCTGGTGATTACTGTCTTGGTCATGAATGACTCCTTGTAATAGGCGATGGCTTGTTTGAAGAACTACGCACGCATGCGGGTGATGCGAATCACCCCGGTCAAGGCACGCAGTTTCTTGATCACGCGGGCCAGGTGCACGCGGTCGTGCACGCTGACCACCAGCTGGACCACGCTGATGCGCCCATCGCGTTCGTCCATACTGATTTTCTCGATATTGCCGTCGGCCGCGTTGACGCTGCTGGCCAGCAGCGCGATCAGGCCACGCTGGTGCTCCAGCTCCACGCGCAGCTCGACATTGAATTCGCCGGTGACATCCTTGGCCCACGAAAGCTGGATGCATTTTTCCGGGTTGTGCCGGATTTCGCTGATATTGCGGCAGTTGTCCAGGTGTACCACCATGCCTTTGCCCGCCGACAGGTGGCCGACAATCGGGTCGCCCGGGATCGGTGTGCAGCATTTGGCATAGCTGAGCACCAGGCCCTCGGTGCCGCGAATCGCCAGCGGGCCTTCGGGGCTCGGCAGCTGTTCGCCTTCGCCGAGCAGGCGGCGCGCAACCACGTAGGCCATGCGGTTGCCCAGGCCGATGTCTTCGAGCAGGTCTTCGATGGTTTCCTGGCGATACTCGTGAAGCATCGCTTGCACGCGCTCCTGCGGGACCTTGTCCAAGGCGCTGTCAAAACCGTTGAGCACCTTGTTCAGCAGGCGTTCGCCCAGGCTGATGGATTCGGAACGCCGCTGCAGTTTCAAGGCGTGGCGGATGTGCGTACGCGCCTTGCCGGTCACGACGAAGTTGAGCCAGGCCGGATTTGGTCGCGCGCCCGGTGCACTGACGATCTCCACCGTGGAGCCGCTTTGCAGCGGTTCGGACAGCGGCGCGAGACGACGATTGATCCGACAGGCGATGCAGCTGTTGCCCACGTCGGTGTGCACGGCATAGGCAAAGTCGACCGCCGTGGAGCCTTTGGGCAGCTCCATGATCCGGCCTTTGGGCGTGAACACGTAGACCTCGTCCGGGAACAGGTCGATCTTCACGCTTTCGATGAATTCCAGGGAGTTGCCGGCACGTTGCTGCATCTCCAGCACGCCCTTGACCCACTGGCGGGCACGGGCATGGGTGCCTTTGGGCTGCTCATCGCCGCTGGATTTGTACAGCCAATGGGCGGCGATGCCGTTGTTGGCCATCTCTTCCATTTCGCGGGTGCGGATCTGGATCTCGATCGGCACGCCGTGCATACCGAACAACGTGGTATGCAGCGACTGATAGCCGTTGGCCTTGGGAATCGCGATGTAATCCTTGAAGCGCCCCGGCAGAGGTTTGTACAAATTATGTACAGCGCCCAGCACGCGGTAGCAGGTGTCGACCTTGTCGACGATGATCCGGAACGCATACACGTCCATGATCTCGTTGAAGGCCCGACGCTTGCCGCGCATCTTCTTGTAGATGCCGTAGATGTGTTTCTGCCGTCCGCTGACTTCGCCTTCGATCTCGTCGATCGCCAGGCAATGGCTCAGGGACTCTTCGATCTTGTTGACGATTTCCTTGCGGTTGCCCCGGGCGCGCTTGACCGCCTGGTAGATGCGCGCTGAGCGCATCGGGTGCATGGCCTTGAAACCGAGGTCTTCGAACTCGATACGAATGGCATGCATGCCCAGCCGGTTGGCGATGGGCGCGTAGATTTCCAGGGTTTCCTTGGCGATTCGCCGGCGTTTTTCGCCGGAGAGCACTTCCAGCGTGCGCATGTTGTGCAGCCGGTCGGCCAGCTTGACCAGGATCACGCGGATATCGCGGGCCATGGCCATGGCCATCTTCTGGAAGTTTTCCGCCTGGGCTTCGGCCTTGGTCTCGAAGTTCATCTGGGTCAGTTTGCTGACCCCGTCGACCAGCTCGGCCACGGTTTCGCCAAATTGCGCGCTGAGCGCTTCCTTGGCGATGCCGGTGTCTTCGATCACGTCATGCAGCATCGCGGCCATCAAGCTCTGATGGTCCATGTGCATGTCGGCCAGAATATTTGCCACCGCAAGAGGATGGGTGACATACGCTTCGCCACTACGACGGCGTTGGCCATCGTGAGCTTGTTCGGCGTAGAAATACGCTCGGCGGACCAGGTTGACCTGATCGGGGCCGAGGTAGGCCGATAAGCGATCGGCGAGGGCGTCTATGCTCGGCAAAGTGTGAACTCCTGCCGAAGGCTGTGACCCCGCGCCGTGCTACGTCGACCTGGCATAGGCTTAGACGGCCTCGTTGGACTCGTCCTCGAACGCTGCGAACAGCGGTTCGTCTTCAACGATTTCAGCGTTGGCGATGAACTCATAGCTCATCAGGCCTTCTGCGATTTCACGCAGGGCTACAACGGTAGGCTTGTCGTTTTCCCACTGGACCAGGGGCTCTTTGCCGCCAGTGGCCAGTTGACGGGCACGCTTGGTAGAGAGCATGACCAGCTCAAAGCGGTTATCCACGTGTTCTAGGCAGTCTTCAACGGTTACGCGGGCCATGGTATTCCTCGGAGCGAATGCAAGATGCGCGCTGCCCGGTTGGGCGAGCGGACTGAGCAGTTTAAAAAATCACCAGCGTTTAGGGAAGCGCTGATTTTTCGCTGACCCTCGCAAAACCGCTGCAAGTGCCAATGTAAAGCCCTTGCAGCGGTTTTGGGAAGGGCCAATCAGCCGAGCAGTTCGGCGAGTAATTTGCCGAAACGCTGTTGTTGACGCTTTTGCTGCAGCTGGTTGGCGCGGAAAATCGCCTTTAAATCATCCAGCGCGTGGGCAAAATCGTCGTTGATGATCAGGTAGTCGTAGTCGACGTAGTGGCTCATTTCGCTGACGGCTTCTCGCATGCGGCCCTCGATGATCTCGTTGCTGTCCTGGCCGCGGTTGGTCAGGCGCTGGTGCAGGGCTTCAAGCGAGGGCGGCAGGATGAAGATCGAACGCGCCTTGGGCATCAGCTGGCGCACTTGTTCGGCGCCCTGCCAGTCGATTTCCAGAATCAGGTCGTGGCCTTCATCCAGCGTCTGCTGCAGATGGCTTTGCGAAGTGCCATAGAGGTTGCCGAACACTTCGGCGCGCTCCAGGAAGTCACCGTGCTCGATCATCTTGACGAACTCGGTACGCTCGACGAAGTGATAGTGCACGCCGTTCACTTCACCCGGGCGCATGGCACGCGTGGTGTGGGAAACCGAGATGCGGATCTGCTCGTCAGCGTCGGTCAGGGCCTTGACCAGGCTGCTCTTGCCCGCGCCCGAAGGGGCGGAAATGATGTAAAGGGTGCCGGTGCTGTGGGTCATGGAGGGTGCCTTACTCAATATTCTGTACTTGTTCGCGCATTTGCTCGATCAACACTTTGAGGTTGACCGCAGCCGTGGTGCTGCGCGGATCGAACGCTTTGGAGCCCAGTGTATTGGCTTCGCGGTTGAGTTCCTGCATCAGGAAGTCCAGGCGCCGACCGGCGGCACCACCGGACTTGAGCACGCGGCGCACTTCGAGGATGTGGGTGCTCAGGCGATCGAGCTCTTCGGCGACATCACTCTTTTGTGCCAGCAGGACCATTTCCTGCTCCAGGCGCACCGGGTCGAGGTCGGCCTTCATGTCGGCGAAGCGGTCCAGGACCTTCTGGCGCTGGGTGGCGAGCATCTGCGGCACCAGCTCACGCAGGGTGACGACGTCTTCTTCGATTGAGCTCAAGCGCTCGCTGATCAACCGCGCCAGCTCGGCGCCTTCACGCTCGCGGCCGGCCTTGAGTTCCTCGAGGCCCAGGTTGAACAGGGCCAGGGCCTCGGCGTTGAGGGCTTGCGGGTCGGTGGCGTCGGCCACCAGCACGCCGGGCCAGGCCAGCACTTCCAGGGGGTTCAGCGCGGCCGGCTGCTTGATCAGGCTGGCGATGGTTTCAGCGGCAGCCACCAATTGCGCGGCGCGGTCGCGGTCGACCTGCAAGGGTTTGCCGGTGGTTTCTTCGGTAAAGCGCAGGGTGCATTCCAGCTTGCCGCGGGAAATGCCCTGGCGCAGCGCTTCACGCACGGCGCCCTCGAGGTCGCGGAACGATTCCGGCAGGCGCAGATGCGGCTCCAGGTAGCGGCTGTTGACCGAGCGCAGTTCCCAGCTCAGGGTGCCTTGTACGCCGGCTTTTTCGACGCGGGCGAAGGCGGTCATGCTGTGCACCATGGAGGTACCTCGCGTTGGATAATAGAGATTGGCCAGGCCGACCTGTAGGAGCGAGCTTGCTCGCGAAGAACGCAAGGGCGCCGCGCTGAATCAGGAAACCCCCGGTATCGTTAATGTTTTTCGCGAGCAAAGTCGCTCCTGCAGTCGAGAGGCGCAGGATTGTAGCGCAGTGCGCAGGAGGCGCCCAAACATGCGCATTCGTAACCGGATTTTAAGAAGTGCCCCGAATCGACTGGCGGCTCTATAATGCTCGGCAGTTTTTCGTCCTCAGTACAGGTATTCCCTATGAAACGTCCAAGTGGTCGCGCTGCCGATCAGCTCCGCTCGATCCGCATCACCCGCAACTACACCAAACACGCCGAGGGATCCGTACTGGTCGAGTTTGGCGATACCAAGGTCATCTGCACCGTCAGCGTCGAGAACGGCGTGCCGCGCTTCCTCAAAGGCCAGGGCCAGGGTTGGTTGACCGCTGAATACGGCATGCTGCCGCGCGCCACCGGCGAACGTAACCAGCGTGAGGCCAGCCGTGGCAAGCAGGGCGGGCGTACCCTGGAAATCCAGCGCCTGATCGGCCGCTCCCTGCGCGCGGCCTTGGACATGACCAAGCTGGGCGACGTGACCCTGTACGTCGATTGCGACGTGATCCAGGCCGATGGCGGCACCCGCACCGCCTCGATCACCGGCGCCATGGTGGCCCTGGTTGACGCACTGAAAGTGATCAAGAAGCGTGGCGGCCTCAAAGGCGGCGACCCGCTCAAGCAAATGATCGCCGCCGTCTCGGTGGGCATGTACCAGGGCGAGCCGGTGTTGGACCTGGACTACCTGGAAGACTCGGCCGCCGAGACCGACCTGAACGTGGTCATGACCAGCACCGGTGGTTTCATCGAAGTGCAGGGCACCGCCGAAGGCGCACCATTCCAGCCAGCTGAACTGAACGCCATGCTGGCCCTGGCGCAGAAAGGCATGAACGAAATTTTCGAACTGCAGAAAGCCGCACTGGCTGACTGAGCCGGTCTCAAGGAGAAACGCCATGAATGACAACAGCCAAATGCCGGTGCCTGCGCCTTCCTACGAAGTGCGGCAGGGCGCGATGTTGTGCCATCTCGCGGCGTTTCTGGGGTTCGTGTTCCCCTTCGGCAGCGTTGTGGGGCCACTGATCCTGTGGCAGATGAAGAAGGAACAGGATGCGTTTATTGATGATCAGGGCAAGGAAGCCCTGAATTTCCAGATCACCGTCGCCATCGCCTGGATCGCTTGCATCGTGCTGGCCTTCGCAGTGATTGGTTTCTTCCTGATGATTGCCCTGGGGATTGCCACGGTGGTGCTGACCATCATCGGCAGTATCAAGGCCAACAAGGGGATCGCCTATCGCTATCCTCTGACCTGGCGTCTGGTCAAATAATAGCCATCCACAAAAAAACCGACATCGCTGTCGGTTTTTTTATGCCTGGAAAAACACCTCAGATGGTCAAGGTCCAGTCGTAGTCCACGATCAGTGGTGCGTGCTGCGAGAAGCGCGGCTGGCGCGGCAAGCGGGCACTGCGTACGAACCGGCGCAGACCTGGGGTCAGCAGCTGGTAGTCGAAACGCCAACCCAGGTTGAGCATTTCGGCCTGTTCGTTATCCGGCCACCAGCTGTACTGGTCGCCTTCGCGGCTGACTTCGCGCAGGGCGTCGACATAGCCCATGTTGCCGACAATCTCGTCCATCCAGGCCCGTTCCGGCGCCAGGAAGCCAGGGGATTGCTGGCTGTCGCGCCAGTTCTTGATATCCAGCTTCTGTTGCGCCACGTACAGCGAGCCACAATAAATGTACTCGCGACGTTTGCGTCGCTGTTTATCCAGATAACGGGCGAAGTCGTCCATTAGCTTGAATTTCTGATTCAAGTCTTCATCGCCGTTCTGCCCCGAAGGAAGCAGCAAGGTCGCGATGCTGACCTTGTCGAAATCGGCTTGCAGGTAGCGCCCGTAGCGGTCGGCTGTCTCGAAGCCGAGGCCGCTGATGACCGCCTTGGGTTGCAACCGCGAGTACAAAGCCACGCCACCTTGGGTGGGCACTTCGGCATCGCAGGCATAAAGGAAGTAGCCATCCAGTTGGAAGGCTGGGTCGTCCAGTTCAAAGGCGGAGGCGCGGGTGTCCTGCAGGCAGATGACGTCGGCATTCTGTGCTTGCAGCCAACTGAGCAAACCACGCTCGACTGCAGCCTGAATACCATTAACGTTCACACTGATGATCCGCATAAATGGCCCCAAAAATCGCGTGCGTGTATGATACACGCCGTCTACCTAATTAGCTAAATCCGTGGTATCTGAGGCTTTTTTCATGCAGGCGTATCAACGCGATTTCATTCGTTTTGCCATCGATCGCGGGGTTTTGCGCTTCGGTGAGTTCACCCTCAAGTCCGGGCGCACCAGTCCGTATTTCTTCAATGCTGGCCTGTTCAACTCGGGTTCGGCCCTGGCTCAACTGGGGCGTTTCTACGCGGCGGCCATTGTTGAAAGCGGTATTTCCTTCGACGTACTGTTTGGCCCGGCCTACAAGGGCATTCCCCTGGCTGCGGCTACTGCGGTGGCGCTGGCGGAACATCATGGGCAGGACCTGCCGTGGTGCTTCAACCGCAAGGAAGCCAAGGCCCACGGCGAAGGCGGCAGCCTGGTGGGTGCGCCGCTGACCGGCGATGTATTGATCATCGATGACGTGATCACGGCCGGTACGGCTATCCGTGAAGTGATGCAGATCATCGCTTCCCAGGACGGCGCCAAGGCGGCGGGTGTGCTGATCGCACTGAACCGCCAGGAGCGTGGCAACGGCGAGTTGTCGGCGATCCAGGAAGTGGAGCGTGATTTCGGCATTCCGGTGGTGAGTATCGTGTCGTTGAACCAGGTGTTGCAGTTCCTGGAAGATGATCCGCAGCTTAAGCAGCACTTGCCGGCGGTGCGAGCGTATCGCGAGCAGTTTGGCGTCTGATAATCGCTGCACAATAAAATGCCCTACCCTCCTGTAGGAGCGAGCTTGCTCGCGAAAAACTTGAAGGCGCCGCGTTTATCCAGAATAAACGTCCTCGTTAACGTTCTTCGCGAGCAAGCTCGCTCCTACAGGAGGGTGGGGCTTTTTAGTCTTTAAGAACGCTTGCGATTGCTGATCAACGTGCCCACACCGGTATCGGTGAAGATTTCCAGCAGGATTGCATTCGGCACCCGGCCGTCGAGGATCAGCGAGCTGCCAACGCCGCCCTGTACAGCTTCCAGCGCGCAACGGATCTTCGGCAGCATGCCGCCGTAGATGGTGCCGTCGGCGATCAGTTCGTCGACTTGTTGCGTAGTCAGGCCGGTCAACACCTTGCCTTGCTTGTCCATCAGGCCGGCAATGTTGGTCAGCAGCATCAGCTTTTCAGCCTTCAGCGCCTCAGCCACTTTGCCGGCCACCAAGTCGGCGTTGATGTTGTAGGACTCACCGTTGACGCCAACGCCGATGGGCGCGATCACCGGGATGAAGTCACCCTTGACCAGCAGGTTGAGCAGATCGGTGTTGATGCCGATCACTTCGCCCACCTGGCCGATGTCGATGATTTCCGGCTGGGTCATCTCCGGCGTCTGACGGGTCACGGTCAGTTTTTTCGCGCGGATCAGTTCCGCATCCTTGCCGGTCAGGCCGATGGCGCTGCCGCCGTGGCGGTTGATCAGGTTGACGATGTCTTTGTTGACCTGGCCACCGAGCACCATCTCCACCACGTCCATGGTCTGCGCGTCAGTGACGCGCATGCCATCGATGAAGTGACTCTCGATCGACAAGCGCTTGAGCAGATCGCCGATTTGCGGCCCGCCACCGTGGACGACAACCGGGTTGATCCCCACGGCTTTCATCATCACGATGTCGCGGGCAAAGCCGGTTTTCAGCTCGTCGCTTTCCATGGCATTGCCGCCGTACTTGATCACCAGCGTCTTGCCGACGTAGCGTCGAATGTAAGGCAACGCTTCGGACAGGACCTTGGCGGTGTTGGCAGCGGCTTCGCGTTCGAGGGTCATTCAGGGCTCCGGTAAAAAATCAGAACGGTAATTGGAGATCAGGGGCAACACGTTTCAACTGGACGTGGAAGACGTCCTTGATGCGCTGCAACTCAGCCTCGGTATCCGCCTCGAAGCGCAGCACCAGCACCGGTGTGGTGTTGGACGCGCGAACCAGGCCCCAGCCTTTGGCGTAATCGACTCGCACACCATCAATGGTGGTCAGGTTGGCGCCTTCACCCCATTGCGCATCGTGCAGTGCGTCAATGATGCTGAATTTGCTCTCCTCGGTCACATGGATATTGATCTCTGGCGTAGAAATATCGTTGGGGAAAGTCTGAAACAGCTCTTGCGCCGTGGATTTTTCCTTGCTGAGGATCTCCAGCAGGCGCGCAGCGCTGTAAATGCCGTCGTCGAAACCGAACCAGCGCTCCTTGAAGAACACGTGACCGCTCATTTCGCCGGCCAGCAAGGCGCCGGTTTCCTTCATTTTCTTTTTGATCAACGAATGTCCGGTCTTCCACATCAGCGGGCGACCGCCGTATTCCTTGATCAGCGGCGTGAGGCGGCGGGTGCACTTAACGTCGAAGATGATTTCGGCGTTGGCATTGCGCGCCACCACGTCACGGGCAAACAGCATCAACAGGCGGTCCGGGTACACGATCTCGCCGGTTTCGGTCACCACCCCTACACGGTCGCCGTCGCCGTCGAAGGCCAGGCCCACGTCGGCGCCCACTTCCTTGACCTTGGCGATCAGGTCCACCAGGTTTTCAGGCTTGCCTGGGTCCGGGTGATGGTTGGGGAAGTTGCCGTCGACGTCGCAGAACAGCGGGATCACTTCACAGTTCAGGGCTTCGAGCAATTGCGGTGCGATCACGCCAGCCGCGCCGTTGCCGCAGTCCACCACCACTTTCAGGCGGCGGTCGAGCTTGACGTCGCGGGTGATTTCGTCGGAGTAGCGCTGCAGGATATCGACCTTGGTGATGCTGCCGGTGCCGCTGGTCAGGTCGTTGGTTTTCAGGCGCGTGTGCAGGGCCTGGATCTGTTCGTTGGCGAGGGTGTCGCCGGCGATGACGATCTTGAAACCGTTGTAGTCCGACGGGTTGTGGCTGCCGGTAAGCATGACGCCGGATTTACCGGCCAGCACGTTGGCGGCGTAGTACAGCGCAGGCGTGGGCACCAGCCCGACGTCGCTGACATGGCAACCGCTGTCTGCCAGGCCCTGGATCAGTTGCTCCACCAGCTCCGGGCCGGACAGGCGGCCGTCACGGCCCACCGAAACATTCGGTTCGCCCTGGGCCAGGCTCTGCGCGCCGATGGCGCGGCCGATCCAGTAGGCGGTTTCGGCGGTCAGGGTTTTGGGCACCACGCCGCGAATGTCATAGGCACGAAAGATGCTGTCGGGAAAAGTCGGGGCTACACGGGCTGCGGTACTCATCGCGGGAAGAACTCCATCTGAAAGGGGGCAAGGCTGGCCTGGTGTGGCTGGCCGGCAGGCTCAAACTGAAGGGTATGACGGCGTTTTCGGCAGAGAGTTCGTGGTGTAAAAGTGCCATCGGCGCTTCGGTGGTGTGCTTGTTTGTACGTAATTCTTTGATTTTATTATAGAAAAATCGCTGATGCCGTGTGCGCATTCGTCATCCTGAAAAGCCGGACGGTGGCGTCTGGCCGGACAATCGCATCCGGCCAGGTTCAGCTTAGTCAGTGGCTGCCGGAATGCCCGAAACCGCCGGCGCCACGCTGGGTTTCGTCGAATTCCTGCACCAGTTCGAAATGTGCCTGTACCACCGGCACCAGCACCAGTTGGGCAATACGCTCGCCGACAGCAATGTTGAACGCGGTCTGGCCGCGGTTCCAGCACGACACCATCAACTCGCCCTGGTAGTCGGAGTCGATCAGGCCCACCAGATTGCCCAGCACGATGCCGTGTTTGTGGCCCAGGCCGGAGCGCGGCAGGATCAGGGCTGCCAGGCCCGGGTCGCCGACGTAGATCGACAGGCCGGTGGGGATCAGAAGGGTCTGGCCCGGCTCGAGCACAGTGTCTTGCTTGAGCATGGCGCGCAGGTCCAGGCCAGCGGAGCCTGGGGTAGCGTAGGCCGGCAGTGGAAATTCGCTACCGATGCGGGGGTCGAGGATCTTGGCTTGCAAAGCGTGCATGGACATTAAACCTGGTTCAGCCGTTGGGCGATAAAAGAGATCAGTTGGCGGGCAATCTTGCCCTTGCTGGTCTGGGCGAAAACGGTGGCGTGCAACTCGCGGTCGATCACGCTGATGGCATTTTCCTCGCTGTTGAAGCCGATGCTCGGGTTGGCGACATCATTGGCAACGATCAGATCAAGGTTTTTGTCTTTCAATTTGCGTGCGGCGTAGTCCAGCAAATGTTCGGTCTCGGCGGCGAAACCGACGCTGAACGGACGATCCGGACGGGTGGCGATGGTGGCCAGGATGTCCGGGTTGCGCACCATTTGCAGGAGTAGGCCATCACCGCTTGTAGGGTCTTTCTTGAGCTTTTGCGGCGCAACGACTTCCGGTCGGTAGTCTGCAACCGCTGCCGAGGCGATGAACAGGTCGCACGGAATGGCAGCCTCACAGGCCGCCAGCATGTCCCGGGCGCTGACTACGTCGATTCGCGTCACCCGATCAGGCGTCGGCAAATGTACCGGGCCGGTGATCAGGGTGACACGTGCGCCTGCCTCAACCGCGGCTTCAGCCAGGGCAAAGCCCATTTTTCCTGAGCTATGGTTGGTGATGTAGCGCACCGGGTCGATGTTTTCCTGGGTCGGGCCAGCGGTGATCAGTACGTGTTTGCCGGTCAGGGCCAGGTGCTGGAAGCACTCGGCAGCGCACAGCGCCAGGTCGGTGGCTTCGAGCATGCGGCCCATGCCGACGTCGCCGCAGGCCTGGCTGCCGGACGCCGGGCCGAAGACCTTGAGGCCACGGCTTTGCAAAAGCTGGGTGTTGGCCTGGGTGGCCGGGTCGCGCCACATGGCCTGGTTCATCGCCGGGGCGATGGCGACGGTGGCGTCGGTGGCCAGTACCAGGGTGGTCAGCAGGTCATCGGCAATGCCCTGGGCCAGGCGCGCGATCAGGTCGGCGGTGGCCGGGGCGATCAGGACCAGGTCGGCCCATTTGGCCAGTTCGATATGGCCCATGGCGGCTTCGGCCGCCGGGTCCAGCAGGTCCAGGTGAACCGGGTGGCCGGACAAGGCCTGCATGGTCAGCGGGGTGATGAACTCACTGCCACCACGGGTCATGACCACGCGCACTTCGGCGCCTTGGTCCAGGAGCCTGCGAACCAGCTCTGCGCTCTTGTAGGCGGCAATGCCGCCGCCGACGCCGAGAACGATGCGTTTCCGATACAGACGCTGCATTGGTTTGCCTTTCCAGTTCAGTGAAGCCAGTTCAGTGACGCCTGCGATGACCCCTCCCCAGGTGAAATCGCATGCAAAAAAGAGGGCCTACGATAACACAGCGTCCGTCTGGCAACAGCGGCGCATGCGGCGTACATCATGGAGATGAGGTGGGATGAGTATTCGCGATTGGCCTGCTGCCGAGCGGCCGCGAGAGAAGCTTTTGGAGTGGGGCGCGGCCAGTCTGTCCGATGCCGAATTGCTGGCGATCTTCCTGCGCACCGGAGTGTCCGGCAGGAGTGCGGTGGACCTGGCGCGCCATTTATTGGCGCAATTCGGCGGCCTGCGCCCGCTGCTGGAAGCCAGCCAGGCGCTGTTCAGTCAGCAGTTGGGCCTGGGGCCGGCGAAGTTTGCCCAGTTGCAGGCGGTGCTGGAAATGTCCCGGCGCCATATGGCCGAGCGCCTGCGCAACGATTCGGTGCTGGAGAGCCCGCTGGCCGTGCGCGAATACCTCAAGGCGCTGCTGCGCCATGAGACTCACGAGGTGTTTGGCTGCCTGTTTCTCGACTCCAAGCATCGGGTGCTGGGTTTCGAAGCGCTGTCCCACGGCACTATCGATACCGCTGTGGTCTATCCCCGGCAAGTGGTCAAGCGCGCGCTGGCGTACAACGCGGCGGCATTGATCCTGTGCCACAACCATCCTTCGGGAAGCGCGGATCCAAGCGCCGCTGATCGAAAGTTGACCAAAGTTCTCCAGAAAGCCTTGGAAATGGTGGACGTGCGGGTGCTGGATCACATCATCGTGGGTGATGGTGATCCATTGTCGATGGCGGAATATGGATGGATGTAGATGCGCAGCTGCAAGTTTGAAGCTGCAAGCCACAAGTGGGCTTGCAGCTTGCAGCTTAAGGCTTGACGCTGACTTTGGAATAATCCTGGCGACCAAACGGGCTCACCTGGTAGCCGTCGACATTTTTGCGTGTCAGGGCAAACGCCATGGGGTGCGCCAAGGGCAACCACAGCGCCTGCTGCTGGATCTGTGCCTGGGCCTGCTGGTAGAGCTTGCTGCGCACGCCTTGTTCGCTGGTGGTCTTGCCGGCGCTGATCAGCTTGTCCAGCGCAGGGTCGCAGTAGCGGGCGAAGTTGGTGCCGGACTTGACTGCCGCGCAGGAAAATTGCGGGGTGAGGAAGTTATCCGGGTCGCCATTGTCACCGGCCCAGCCCATGAAGAGCAGGTCATGCTCGCCGGCTTTGGCGCGGCGAATCAACTCGCCCCATTCGATCACACGGATGTCGGCCTGGATGCCGACCTTGGCCAGGTCGGCCTGCAACAGTTGAGCGCCAAGATTTGGGTTGGGGTTCAACAGGCTGCCGGTCGGGCGGGTCCAGATAGTGGTCTTGAAGCCATCCTTGAGGCCGGCGCGGTTGAGCAGTGCCTTGGCTTTGGCCAGGTCCTGTGGATAACCCGACAGCTCTTTGGCGTAGCTCCAGGTATTGGGTGGGTAAACACCGTTGGCCGCTTCGGCGGTGCCTTCGAATACGGCCTTGAGGTAGCTGCCTTTGTCGAAGGCCAGGTTGATCGCCTGGCGTACTTCGGGCTTGTCCAGCGGCGGATGCTGGCTGTTGATGGCGACGAACGCGGTCATGAAGGCTGCGGTTTTTTCCACCTTCAGGGCTGGGTCTTTTTCGGCCTCGCCCACATCCAGGGGTTTGGGCGACAGGGCGATCTGGCATTCATCGCGACGCAGTTTCTGCAGGCGCACATTGGCATCCGGCGTGATCGCGAAGATCAGGTTGTCCACCGTCGGTTTGCCGGCGAAGTAGTCCGGGTTGGCCTTGTAGCGCACCACCGCATCCTTCTGGAATCGCACAAAAACGAAGGGCCCGGTGCCAATGGGCTGGCTGTTGAGTTTTTCCGGGGTGCCGGCCTTGAGCAGTTTGTCGGCATATTCGGCCGGGTAGATCGAGGCAAAGCCCATGCTCAATGCGGCAAGAAACGTGGAATCGGCGTGATCGAGGGTGAAGCGCACGGTCAGCGGGTCGAGGGCGTCGATCTTCTTGATCAGCGTGGGCAATTGCAGGGATTGCGCGTGAGGAAAGCCGCTCTGGGCGATCTTGTGCCACGGGTTGGCTGGGTCGAGCATGCGTTCGAAGCTGAAGCGCACATCTTCGGCGGTCAGGGTACGGCTCGGGGTGAAATACTCGGTGCGATGGAATTTCACGTTCGGGTGCAGCTTGAAGGTGTACGTCAGGCCGTCTGGCGAGACGTCCCAACTGTCCGCCAGGCTCGGCACCAGTTTTGCGCCGGTTGCGTCGTAGTCCACCAGACGGTTCATCAGCACGTCCGCCGAGGCGTTGGTGGTGGTCAATGAGTTGTACTGCACCACATCGAATCCTTCGGGGCTGGCCTCGGTGCAAACGCTCAGATTGGTGGCGGCAACGGCCATCGTCGGCGCGATCAAGAGGGGGGCTAGCAATAGCGGTAGGGCAGCGAGGCGCATATTGGGTTTCCTGTGCAAATCGAAGGCCCATCTGCAAGTGCAGTCTGGAAAAGGCCTACCGTAGTGGCCTGTTGGTTAAATGACTAGCCTATTTTTGCCTGTGCTTTTGGCTCAAATGCTGTTTTGATGGCGCCTCAGCGCGTTTCACCTTGCAGGTCCGAGTACTTGCGGGCGCTGAAAATCATTCTGTGCGACGAGCGGTCGGCTGTTGTAGCGGCCCCTCCTGGCAACGGTTCAGGCGCCAATAGCCGAGATTTACCCAGGTAAAAACACACTCGCTGTTGTTGCATCTGGGTCTTTCTGGTATAAAGCAGCGCTCTTTTCTAGGGGCCCGGTTCCTTCGCTTGTAGGTGTAGCCGGTAAGACCCTAAAGAAACGCGGCGCCTGGCGCCAAATGACTGAGAGATTAAGCGGCCAACCCATGCCGGGTTGGGCATGTGGTTTTAGAGGGCTGAGGCATGTCGAGAGTCTGTCAAGTTACCGGTAAGGGTCCGGTGACTGGGAATAACATTTCCCACGCAAATAACAAAACCCGTCGTCGTTTCCTGCCGAACCTGCAGCATCACCGCTTCTGGGTTGAAGAAGAGAAACGTTTTGTTCGCCTGCGTGTATCTGCCAAAGGCATGCGTATCATCGACAAGCGTGGCATCACTGTCGTGCTGGCCGAAATCCGCGCCGCCGGCAAGATCTAAGGAGCTCTATCATGCGTGAATTGATTCGAATGATCTCTAGCGCCGGTACTGGTCACTTCTACACTACCGACAAGAACAAGCGTACTACCCCGGACAAGCTCGAAAAGAAAATGTTCGACCCGCGCGTTCGCAAGCACGTGATCTACAAAGAAGGCAAAATCAAGTAATTGATTTCCTTCCTTGTGAAAAAAAGCCCGTATCTCACGATACGGGCTTTTTTTTGCCTGTGATGATCGTTCCCACGCTCAGCGTGGTAACGCCGCCCCGGGCGCTCCGCGTCCCGCTGTTCACTGATCAGGCTTTCTGTTCGAACACCACATAGATCTTGCGGCACGCTTGCAGTACTTCCCAGGTGCCGCTGAAGCCGGCCGGGATCACGAAGCGGTCGCCGGCGCGCAAGGTTTTGGCATTTCCCTCGGCATCGCGCAGCACAGACACCCCCTGCACGATCTCGCAGTATTCATGTTCGGTGTAATTGACCTTCCACTGCCCGATTTCCCCCTCCCAGACACCCGCGTTCATTTGTCCACATGGGCTGTTGTAGTGGTTGTAGATCGTCTGTTCGGGATCGCCCTTGAGGATTTTTTCGGGGGCAGGGCGATAGCGTTCGGGGGCGGTGTTGGCTTGGCTGAAATCAACGATATCCTGGATGCTCATGGGCTTATCCCGTCAGGCCTGCGGTTGGAAAGCTCAAAGTCTATGTTTATTAAAATGAACATCGCAAGGGCGTTTGCCGCCGTTATGTCAAATATATTGAAACATCCCCAGTCGCTGGTTTAGGGTGGCAAGTGCCTTGAGCCGAACAGCAGGCTGGCCAGGCAAGATTTCGTGGAGGCGCCGGGATCAAATCTCCCAGGCCCTTGTATCCAAATAAGAGGAGGACACTTGCATGACCACCCTGACCCGTGCCGACTGGGAACAACGCGCCAAGGACCTGAAGATCGAAGGCCGCGCCTACATCAATGGCGAATACACCGCCGCCGCGTCCGGTGATACCTTCGAGTGCATCAGCCCGGTCGATGGCCGTCTGCTCGCCACCGTAGCCAGCTGTGACGCCGCCGACGCCCAGCGCGCCGTGGAAAATGCCCGCGCCACCTTCAATTCCGGTGTCTGGTCGCGCCTGGCCCCGGCCAAGCGCAAGTCCGTCATGATCCGTTTCGCCGCGCTGCTCAAGGCCAATGCCGAAGAGCTGGCCCTGCTTGAAACCCTGGACATGGGCAAGCCGATCAGCGACTCCCTGAACATTGACGTACCCGGTGCGGCGCAGGCGCTGAGCTGGAGCGGCGAGGCCATCGACAAGATCTACGATGAAGTGGCGGCCACTCCCCATGACCAACTGGGTCTGGTGACCCGAGAGCCCGTGGGCGTGGTCGGTGCGATCGTGCCGTGGAACTTCCCGCTGATGATGGCCTGCTGGAAACTCGGCCCGGCGCTGTCGACCGGTAACTCGGTCATCCTCAAGCCGTCCGAAAAGTCTCCGCTGACCGCCATCCGCATCGCTGCCCTGGCCGTTGAAGCCGGCATTCCAAAAGGCGTGTTCAACGTGCTGCCAGGTTACGGCCACACCGTGGGTAACGCGCTGGCGGTGCATATGGACGTGGATACCCTGGTGTTTACCGGTTCCACCAAAATCGCCAAGCAGCTGTTGATCCGTTCCGGCGAATCGAACATGAAGCGCGTGTGGCTGGAAGCCGGCGGCAAGAGCCCCAACATTGTGTTTGCCGATGCGCCGAACCTGCAAACCGCCGCCGAGTCCGCCGCCAGTGCCATCGCCTTCAACCAGGGCGAAGTCTGCACCGCCGGTTCGCGCCTGCTGGTGGAACGTTCGATCAAGGACACTTTCCTGCCGCTGGTGATCGAGGCGCTCAAGGGCTGGAAGCCAGGTAACCCACTGGACCCTGCCACCAACGTGGGCGCGCTGGTGGACACCCAGCAGATGAACAACGTGCTGTCGTACATCGAATCGGGGCATGCCGATGGCGCCAAGCTGGTCGCCGGTGGCAAGCGCACCCTGGAAGAAACCGGTGGCACTTACGTCGAGCCGACCATTTTCGACGGCGTGACCAACGCCATGAAGATTGCCCAGGAAGAGATCTTCGGCCCGGTCCTGTCGGTGATCACGTTCGACAGCGCCGAAGAAGCCATCGCCATCGCCAACGACACCCAATATGGCCTGGCCGCAGCGGTGTGGACGGCGGATATCTCCAAGGCCCACCTGACCGCCAAGGCCCTGCGTGCGGGCAGCGTGTGGGTCAACCAATACGATGGCGGCGACATGACCGCACCGTTCGGTGGCTTCAAGCAGTCGGGTAACGGTCGCGATAAATCGCTGCATGCGTTCGACAAATACACCGAGCTGAAGGCGACTTGGATCAAGCTCTAACAAATGTGGGAGGGGGCTTGCTCCCGATAGCTTAGTGTCAGTCGCTGCATCTGGTGACTGACACACCGCAATCGGGAGCAAGCCCCCTCCCACACGTTTTAGAGCATGCGCTCCAGGCCGACGCTGGTGGCGAACCAGGCATTGAACCGGCGCCACCAACTGCCCGGCTCGTGGGTCAGGGTGTGCAGCTGGCCGTTATCTTCGGTCACCCACACGATCTGCCCGTCCCGCAGCTTCGCCTCGTAGCTCAACGCCGGCGCCATACCTTGCAGCGCCAGGTTACGCACATGCTCCGCCAGCTCCGGGCTGTCCACCAGCACGCCGACTTCGGTGTTCCATAGCACTGAGCGTGGGTCGAAATTGAACGAGCCGATAAACGACTTTTCCCGATCGAAAATCATCGCCTTGCTGTGCAGGCTTGAGTCGGAACCGCGCAAGCTGCCTCGTCGAAACAGGTGCGGACCGCTGCTTGCGCTGGGGTCGCCCGGTTGTCGACGCAGCTCATAGAGTTTCACGCCATGCTCCAGCAGCGCCTTGCGATAGGGTGCGTAGCCGCCGTGCACGGCCGGTACATCAGTGGCTTCGAGGGAATTGGTCAGCAGGCTCACCGACACGCCGGCGTCGGCGCGGCCGGTCAGGTACACCAGCCCAGGCGGGCCCGGAACGAAGTACGCCGAAATCATGATCAGCTCACGGCTGACGCCTGCCAACTGCGGCGCCAGTTGCGTGGTGAGCAGCAATTGCGGGTCCGGGTCGGCCTTGGCCAGCACCTTGCTCGGCGCATCCCACAGCGCCTGGTTCCAGGCCCAGATCAACTCGCGACGCCAGATGTCCATGCGCGGCTGGGTCTGGTAGGTGCGCAGGCGGTTATACAAGGCGTGGTTCTGTTGGCGCGATTGGGCCAGTGACGCCTCCAGGCGTCCGCGCGCAACAGCCAGGTCGACCTTGGACGGCATGGTTGCGACAAACTCATCGATAGGTTTGCTCAGCGCGCTGTTCCAGTACTGATCGAAACTGTGGCCCAGTTGCTCAGCCACCGGCCCGACGCTGAGCATGTCGATATCGGTGAAATTCAGGTTGGGTTCGGCGTCGAAATATTCATCCCCCAGGTTGCGCCCGCCCACGATCGCGACGCTGTTGTCTGCCAGCCAGAGTTTGTTATGCATGCGCCGGTGTTGCAGCGACAGGTTGAACAGGCGCCCCATGGCGCGCGTCACGCCCGTGCTGCGGCCCAGATGCAGCGGGTTAAACAGGCGAATTTCGATCCTGGGATGGGCGGCAAGGGTCGCGATGATCTGGTCGAGCCCATCGCTGGTGGTGTCGTCCAGCAGGATGCGCACACGCACGCCGCGGTCGGCAGCCTTGAGCAGTTCATCCACCAGCATGCGCGTGCTGATGCCGTCGTGCACGATGTAGTACTGCAGGTCGAGGCTGGTCTGGGCGTTGCGGATCAACTCGGCGCGGGCCATGAAGGCTTCGCTGCTGTTGGGCAGCAAACGAAAGCCCGAACGGCCCTGATACGGCGCCGCCTGGGCCTGGATCGAGCGGCCGAAGGAAGACTGTGCCGCGGGCAGGGCATCACTGGGCACCCGCGGTGTGGGGGCCGTCGCGCAGCCACCCAGTGCCAGCGCTCCCAACAGGAAAAGCGATAAAAGCCGTTGAGTCATCAAGGAAGCGCCATCCAGGTCAGGGCGGTTGTCGGCATATGACGGCAATTGCTCGGAAAAGGTCAGTCCGCCGATTCGGCCAGCAGGGTGCGCGCAGCGGCGCCGACCTTGCGCACGGCCTCTTCAATCTGTGGGGTCGGTTTGGCAGCGTAGTTCATGCGCAGGCAATTACGGTACTTGCCGGATGCCGAAAAAATGCTGCCTACCGCCACCTGTACGCCCTGTTCCATCAGCACGCGGTTGAGCTTCAGGGTATCGAAGCCCTCCGGCAATTCTATCCACAGCATGAAACTACCCTGAGGCCGGCTGGCGCGCGTGCCGACGGGGAAGTAGCGGCTGACCCAGTCGAGCATCAGGTCGCGATTGCGCTGGTACTGCGTGCGCATCCTGCGCAGATGAGGCTCAAAATGCCCGCCTTTGAGAAATTCGGCTATCGCAATCTGCGGCTGCGTGGCGGTAGAGCCCGTGCTGATGTATTTCATGTGCAGCACCCGTTCCAGGTAACGCCCCGGCGCGACCCAGCCAATGCGCAGCCCAGGCGCCAGGGTTTTGGAAAACGAGCTGCACAGCAGCACCCGGCCGTCCTCGTCGAAGGATTTGATCGTGCGCGGGCGCGGGTAGCTGTAGGCCAGTTCGCCATACACATCGTCTTCGATGATCGCCACGTCAAAGCGCTGGGCCAGGGTCAGCAGTGCGCGCTTGCGCGCCTCCGGCATGATGTAGCCCAAGGGGTTGTTGCAGTTGGGGGTGAGCTGGATGATTTTGATCGGCCACTGTTCCAGCGCCAGTTCCAGGGCTTCAAGGCTGATGCCGGTGATCGGGTCGGTGGGGATTTCCAAGGCTTTCATGCCCAGGCCCTTGAGGGTCTGCATGGCGCCGTGAAAACTCGGTGAATCCACCGCAACGATATCGCCGGGCGCACAAATGGCGCGGATGCTGGTGGAAAGGGCCTCGTGGCAGCCCGTGGTGATGACGATGTCTTCGGCAGTCAGTTGGCAACCGGAATCCAATGACAGTCGCGCAATCTGCTCGCGCAATTCCATACAGCCCAGGATGTTGTCGTAATACAGCCCCGGCAGATCCTGGCGACGACTGACGCGGGCCAGGCTGCGAAGCAATGGCTTGATGGTCGGCGACAATACATCCGGCATGCCACGGCCCAACTGTATGACGTCCTTGCGCGGCACGGCACGGATTAGCTCCAGCACTTGGTCCCACTGGGAAATTTCCACCGGCCGCTGGGCAGGGCGACCCACCTCGGGCAGCGCCGGCAGTTCACGGCCCACCGGTACAAAATAGCCGGACTTGGGCTTGGGCATCGCCAGGCCATTGTCCTCCAGCAATCGATAGGCTTGCTGCACGGTGCTCAGGCTGACCCCATGCTCCACGCTCAAGGCCCGCACGGAGGGCAGTCGGTCGCCGGGGCGGTAGAAGCCTTGTTCGATGCGGGTGCCCAGCAATTCAGCGAGGTTGACGTACAGGGTCACGGCGGCCACTCCCAGCAGACCAATACAGATAGACGGAAAATACAGGATTCAGCCGTTCATAGCAGCATCTGTATGGATTTAATAAAGGTAGGTTGAATCTGTATTGGTTTTGCCCGTGCGCTCATTCTAGTCACTCAAGGCAGCAAGCTAACGAGGGACGGGAACATGAACGGCATGAGCGATGTACGGCTGGCATTACATGGCCAGGAACTGGAAGCAGCGCAGGAGCGGACGTTGTCTATGCCTGCCGACAATCGCTGGAGCCTGTTCTGGCGCCGCCGTCATACCCGCCAGGCGTTGCTGACGCTGACCCGCGAGCAGTTGCGCGACGTGGGCCTGACGGCAGAACAGGCGCGCCATGAAGGCTTGAAACCGTTCTGGCGCGATTGATCAGGCCAGTTCCTTGAGGCGGTGCCAGAGCATCCCCAGGGCCAGCAGCGGCGAGCGCAAGTATTTGCCGCCAGGGAAAGTCATGTGCGGCACCTGGGCGAACAGGTCGAAGCGCCCTTGCTGCTGGCCGCTGATGGCTTCGGCCAGCAACCTGCCCGCCAGGTGCGTAGCGTTGAGGCCATGGCCGGCATAGGCCTGGGCGTAATACACATTGGGTTGATCCGCCAGGCGTCCGATCTGCGGCAACCGGTTGGCGCCGATGCCGATCATGCCGCCCCATTGGTAGTCGATCTTCACATCGGCCAATTCCGGGAATACCTGCAGCATCTTTGGCCGCATGTAGGCGCCTATGTCTTTCGGGTCGCGCCCGGAATAGTGGCAGGCGCCGCCGAACAACAGGCGGCGGTCGGCGGACAGGCGGAAATAATCCACCGTTACCCGCTGGTCACACACCGCCATGTTCTGCGGCAACAGGCGGGCGGCTTGCGCTTCACTCAAGGGCTCGGTGGCGATGATGTAGCTGCCTGCGGGCAATATTTTGCCGCTCAAGTGTGGGTTGAGGTCGTTGAGGTAGGCGTTACAGGCCAGCACCAGAGTGTTGGCCTGTACCTGGCCCTGGGCGGTGTGCACCTTGACCTGCGAGCCGTAGTCGATGCGCGTCACTTGCGACTGCTCGAATAACTGCACGCCCAGCTGCTGCGCCGCGCCGGCTTCACCCAAGGCGAGGTTCAGTGGATGCAAATGCCCAGAGCCCATGTCGATCATTCCGCCCACATAGCGGTCGGAGCCGATCACGCTGGCCATTTCGCTGGCTTGCAGCAGGCGCACTGGATGGCGATAACCCAGGCTGCGCAGCTCTTCGGCGTCTTCGGCGAGGCCCAGCAGGTCGCGGGGTTTGTTGGCCAGGTCGCAGTAGCCCCAGGTCAGGTCGCAGGGGATCTGGAAGCGTTCGACACGCTCGCGCACGATCTCCACCGCTTCCAGGCCCATCAGTTTCATCTGGCGCACGCCGTCGGTGCCGATCACATTGGCGAACTGGTCAAGGCCATGGCCGACGCCGCGAATCAGTTGCCCGCCGTTGCGCCCGCTGGCGCCCCAGCCGATCTTGCGCGCTTCCAGCAGCACCACGCTGAAGCCGCGCTCGGCCAGTTCCAGGGCGGTATTGAGCCCGGAATACCCCCCGCCAATCACGCAGACATCGGCGCGCACCTCGCCCGTCAACGCCGGGTAATCGGGGTGCGGCACGCTGCTGGCGGCGTAGTAGGACGCGGTGTGCCGGGCGCTGGCGGTCATGGGGGCCTCCCTGTTTGGAAAATTTGACGCAGGATACAACGGTCCGACAGAGCTGTCTGCGCGGGCGGTTTTACGGCAGAATCCAGGCCTGTTCGCGGTGGGGTGTGGGTGTCGATGAGTTGCAACAGTCAGAAAGTCAGCGCCTTGCGCCGACAGATTCCTTCGTTCGAGTGTGTCCCTGGCTGCCACGACTGCTGTGGGCCGGTCACCACGTCGCCCGAGGAAATGTCGCGCCTGCCACGCAAGACAGCCGCCGAGCAGGACGCTGCAATGGATGAGCTGAACTGCGTGCACCTGGGGCCGAACGGCTGCACGGTTTACGACGAGCGCCCGTTGATCTGCAGGCTGTTTGGCACCACCAAGACCCTGCCATGCCCCAACGGTCGGCGACCGGTGGAGCTGATTCATCCACGGGTGGAAAAGCAGATCCATGAGTACATGGCGAGCACCCGGCAAGTACTGGTCTAACCATGTGGGAGGGGGCTTGCCCCCGATTGCGGTACACCAGGCACACACAGGCTGGCTGAACCACCGCTATCGGGAGCAAGCCCCCTCCCACATTGATTGAGTTATGTCAGGTTAATCCGGAATCGGCAGGTTCAGGCTTTCTTTCACTTCTTCCATCACGATATAGCTCTTGGATTCGCGCACATGGGGCAACTTGAGCAGGATATCGCCGAGTAATTTGCGGTACGAAGCCATTTCGGAAATCCGCGCTTTCACCAGGTAGTCGAAGTCCCCGGACACCAGGTGACACTCCAGCACATGGGGCAGTTTGAGCACGGCGCGTCGGAACTCTTCGAACGTATCGCCAGACTTGTAATCCAGGCTGATTTCGACAAATACCAGCAAACTCCCCTTCAAATGCTGCGGATTGAGCCGCGCGTTGTAGCCCATGATGATCCCCTCGCGCTCCAGCCGGCGTACCCGCTCGGTGCACGGCGTCGTCGACAGCCCAACCTTCTCGCCCAGTTCCGTGAACGAAATGCGCCCATCGGTTTGCAGGATGCGCAGGATATTGCGGTCGATCTTGTCCAGCTCCCGTTTGGTCTGGGTGTTGGTACGCATAGGGGATACGCCTCTGTTAAAACGGTTTGTGCCGAGAATTGTCGCCAAATATAGGCATTTATATAGTGAAATGCACTGGCGATTGTTTTTTACACTGCGTCCATCATTGCTCGAATAACACACGTCAGCGGCTCAGCCCGTGGTGAGGAAATAAAAATGCGCGTTCTGGTCTTGGGTAGCGGCGTCATTGGGGTGACCAGTGCCTATTATTTGGCGCGGGCCGGCTTTGAAGTCGTCGTGGTCGACCGCCAACCCGCTGCCGCCATGGAAACCAGTTTCGCCAACGCCGGCCAGGTATCCCCAGGCTACGCGTCGCCATGGGCCGCGCCGGGCGTGCCGCTCAAGGCGATCAAGTGGCTGCTGCAGCGCCATGCGCCGCTGGCAATCAAGGCCACCGCCGATATCGACCAATACCTGTGGATGGCACAGATGCTGCGCAACTGCACCGCCAGCCGGTATGCGGTGAACAAGGAGCGCATGGTCCGCCTCTCTGAGTACAGCCGCGATTGCCTTGACGAATTGCGCGCTGAAACCGGGATTGCCTACGAAGGGCGCAGCCTGGGGACGACCCAAGTATTCCGCACCCAGGCCCAGCTCGATGGTGCGGCCAAGGACATCGCCGTGTTGCAGGAGTCCGGCGTGCCCTTCGAGTTGCTTGACCGTGCCGGCATCGCCCGGGTCGAGCCAGCCTTGGCCAGCGTCACCGATATTCTCGCCGGCGCCCTGCGCCTGCCCAACGACCAGACCGGCGACTGCCAGATGTTCACCACGCGCCTGGCGCAGATGTGCGAGCAGTTGGGCGTTGAGTTTCGTTTCGAACAGGACATCCAGCGCCTCGATCATGCAGGCGACCGCATCAATGGCGTGTGGATCGACGGCAAGTTGGAAACCGCCGACCGATACGTGCTGGCCCTCGGCAGTTATTCGCCCAAGCTGCTCAAGCCGCTGGGGATCAAGGCGCCCGTGTATCCTCTCAAGGGCTATTCGCTGACCGTGCCGATCACCAACCCGGCAATGGCGCCTACCTCGACGATCCTCGACGAAACCTACAAAGTCGCGATCACCCGTTTCGACAACCGCATTCGCGTCGGCGGCATGGCTGAGATAGCCGGTTTTGACCTGTCGCTCAACCCGCGCCGGCGTGAAACCCTGGAGATGATCGTCAACGACCTTTATCCTCAGGGCGGCGATTTGGCCCAAGCCAGTTTCTGGACCGGCCTGCGCCCGACCACACCCGATGGCACACCGATTGTTGGCGGCACCCCATTCAAGAACCTGTTCCTGAATACCGGCCACGGCACCCTCGGCTGGACCATGGCATGCGGCTCCGGTCGTTTGCTGGCTGACCTGATGGCGAAGAAAACCCCGCAGATCAGCGCCGAAGGCCTCGCTATTTCCCGTTACGGCAACCACCAGGAGTCCGCACGACATGTCAATCCAGCGCCAGCTCACCAATGAGCGCATGAGCCAGATCGTTGTTCACAGCGGCACCGTGTACCTGGCAGGCCAGGTCGGCGACGACATGAATGCCGGCATCGAGCAGCAGACCCGTGAAACCCTGGCCAACATCGAGCGTCTGCTGGACCTGGCCGGCACCGACAAGACCCGGTTGCTGTCGGTGACTATCTATTTGAAGGACATCGATGCCGACTTCGCCGGTATGAACGCGGTGTGGGACACGTGGCTGCCCAAAGGCGCCGCGCCCGCTCGCGCTACGGTTGAAGCCAAACTGTGTGAGCCGAACATTCTGGTAGAGCTGTCCGTCGTGGCTGCGCTGCCTTAACCTGAATCCCTCTCCCGGCGCCGACGTTGTTGGTCGGCACCGGTTTTTTTACTCTGCCGCCTAGAAGCCTGCCGCCATGCGTCCTGCCCGTGCCCTGATCGACCTTCAAGCCCTGCGCCACAACTACCAACTGGCCCGCGAAGTCAGCGGGGCCAAAGCCCTCGCCGTGATCAAGGCGGATGCCTACGGGCATGGCGCGGTGCCCGTGGCCCAGGCGCTGGAGGCCGAGGCTGACGGGTTCGCGGTGGCGTGCATCGAAGAAGCCCTGGAACTACGCGCCGCCGGCATACGTGCGCCGGTGCTGCTGCTGGAAGGTTTTTTCGAAGCCGACGAGCTGCCGCTGATCGTCGAGCAAAACCTGTGGTGCGTGGTGCATTCGCTATGGCAACTCGAGGCTATCGAGCAGGCTTCGCTGAGCCAACCGTTGACCCTCTGGCTCAAGCTGGACTCGGGCATGCACCGTGTCGGCCTGCATCCCAAGGATTTCCAGGAGGCGTATAAGCGTCTGCTCGCCAGCGGCAACGTCGCGAAGATCGTGTTGATGAGCCACTTCGCCCGCGCCGATGAGCTCGATTGCGTGAGCAGCAACGAACAAGTGGCGGTATTCGACGCGGCCCGCCAAGGGCTGGCGGCGGAGGTGAGCCTGCGCAATTCACCGTCCGTCCTGGGGTGGCCGAGTGTGCCCAGCGACTGGGTGCGCCCAGGCATCATGCTCTACGGCGCCACGCCCTTTGGTGACGACCAGGCCATCGCTGCCCGTTTGCAACCGGTGATGACCCTGGAGTCCAAGATCATTTGCGTGCGCGAACTGCCCGCCGGTGAGCCGGTAGGCTACGGCGCCAGGTTCGTCACGCCCAAGCCGATGCGTATCGGCGTGGTTGCCATGGGCTATGCCGATGGCTACCCGCGCCACGCGCCTACGGGCACGCCGGTGCTGGTCGCCGGCCAGCGCAGCCAGTTGCTGGGTCGGGTGTCCATGGACATGCTCTGCGTCGACCTGACGGATGTGCCCCAGGCGGGCCTGGGTTCCACGGTGGAATTGTGGGGCAAGCACATCCTCGCCAGCGAAGTCGCGACCGCTGCCGATACCATCCCTTACCAGATATTCTGCAACCTGCGCCGGGTGCCAAGGCTCTATTGCGGCGCTTGATCGCCCGGCACGAATACAGCTGTCCGGGATTTAGGCCCAAGTGTTGTAAATACTGAACGCTGTCGCCATGATAACGCTCAATTACAACAAAGCCTGAATCCTAGGAGGCTCCTGCATTGGACGTCGGCGAACGACTGCAATCCATCCGTAAACTCAAAGGTCTTTCCCAGCGCGAGCTTGCCAAGCGTGCGGGCGTCACCAACAGCACCATTTCGATGATCGAGAAAAACAGCGTCAGCCCCTCGATCAGTTCCCTGCGCAAGGTCCTTGGCGGCATTCCCATGTCCATGGTCGAGTTCTTTTCCGAAGAGATCCTCCAGGAAATACCGACGCAGATCGTCTATAAAGCCAATGAGCTGATCGACATCTCTGACGGTGCCGTCACCATGAAGCTGGTAGGCCGAGCGCACCCGAGCCGGGCCATCGCGTTTCTCAACGAAATCTACCCGCCAGGCGCCGACACGGGCGAAGAAATGCTCACCCACGAAGGCGAAGAAACCGGGATTCTGGTGGAAGGGCGCTTGGAACTGGTGGTCGGCCTTGAAACTTTTGTGCTCGAAGCAGGCGATAGCTACTACTTTGAAAGCACCAAGCCCCATCGTTTTCGTAATCCGTTCGACGTGCCGGCGCGGCTAATCAGCGCAGCCACACCCGCGAACTTTTAAAATAGAGGCGCCCTGCCAGCGTTGCAGAGGTTCCCGCAGCTGTACACCGTGAGGTCGAATCTCCCTTTATTTAATAGGGTTGTTTCGGCCGGGCGGGCTAACCGCTATACTTTCGCCGCCTGTGAAACCGTGGCCGCAGGCGTGAATAGCCACCATTGAGGGTGAACGCGTGAACCTAATTATGAAAATGCTGGCTGCACCAGCAACCGTACTGGCCCTATGGGCTGTCAGCGCTCAAGCTGCGACCAACGATGACATCGCCAAGCGCCTGGAGCCTGTGGGCCAAGTGTGTGTCCAGGGCCAGGAATGCAAGGGCATGGAAGTCGCGGTCGCGGCGGGCGGCGGTGGGGCGAGAACCCCGGACGAGATCATCGCCAAGCACTGCAACGCTTGCCACGGCACCGGCTTGTTGGGAGCGCCGAAAGTTGGCGACACCGCCGCCTGGAAAGAGCGCGCCGATCACCAGGGCGGCCTTGACGGCATCCTCGCCAAGGCGATCACCGGCATCAATGCCATGCCGCCCAAAGGCACCTGCGCTGACTGCTCGGATGACGATCTGAAGGGTGCGATCAAGAAGATGTCCGGGCTCTAACCCGCCTATCTTCGCCAAAAAGGCCGCTCACGGGCGTAATGCTGTTCACTTAAGCATTTGAGTCCAAGCCGGGCTTTCTAGAGAATCCGATGTCAGACCCCTGGCATCGGATTTTTTTATGCCCATTCAGCAGCAGTTGCTCGACCTCGGCGATCTCTTCAATTTTTCTGACCTGAGCACCTTCACTCAGAACATCCCTATCGAGTGGGTAGCGAGTGCGCTGAACCTCTCGGCGCAAGCTACGATACGACGGCGCCGTTTGCCGAGCGATCAAGTTCTTTGGCTAGTTTTGGGCATGGCTCTGTTCCGCGATGAGCCTGTTCATGAGGTCGCCAGGCGTTTGAATATCTGCGCGCAAGGCTTGGCTTCTGATCAGTTGCTGGCCCGAAGCGGGGTAACTGAAGCTCGCAAAAGGCTGGGCGCTGACCCCGTTGAATCGCTGTTCCGTCAGACCGGTAAACATTGGGGCAACGAGCGCTACGAGGGAGATGACTGGAGCGGTCTACAGGTCTTCGCGGTGGACGGTGCACTACTGCGAACTGCTGACTCACCTGAGCTCAGAGAACATTTTGGCTCCGGTAACACCGGCACCGACCGTCAGACCCCGTTTCCGATGCTGCGGCTCGTTGCGCTGATGAATGTCCGTTCGCATGTCATCCTCGATGCGCAGCTCAGCCCTTATCGGGGCAGTGAAATGCGGTTGGCCGAAACGTTTCTGGGGCAAATTCCGGACAATTCGATCACCTTGTTCGACAAAGGCTTCTGGGGCGCGGATCTACTGCTAAGCGTGGTGGGCGGCGGCGCGAACCGACACTGGCTGACACCTGCTCGCAAGAATTTGGTCATGGAGGAAGTAGAGCGCTACGGCGAGCACGACCGTCTCGTCCGGATGAAGGTTTCTCCTCAGGCACGTAAACGAAATCCTGAGTTGCCCCTGAGTTGGGAAGTGCGTGAAGTTAGCTATGAAAGCCATGGGAAAGTCCGATCGCTGCTTACCTCTTTGCCTGTCGAGGACTACGACACCGCAGCTGTGGCTGAGCTGTACCTGGAGCGATGGGAGATTGAGCTGGGCTTCAGGGATATCAAAAGCTCGATGCAACAGAACGCGGTAACGCTGCGCAGTAAGAAAGTCGAGCTGATTTATCAGGAGGTCTGGGGGCTTTTGCTGGCTTATAACATTATTCGTCGAGAGGCCAGCCAAGCCGCTGTAGCGTTCGGCCGCGCACCTTCGGATATACGGTTCAAGCCTGCCTGCCAGTACATAGCGGTGCAGTTGATAGTGATGGCAGCCGCTAATCCGGTATCGGCAACAGGAAGGAGGCTAAGCGAGCTGAGGGGAGGAGTAGGAGGAATGTTTCTGGATCACCGCCCAAGGCCGGGAAGGCCAAGGACGGTGAAGATTTCCAAAACCCGGTACCCAGTGGACCGTAAGGCTGCTCCGCTTAAGTGAACAGCATTACGCTCACGGGCGGCTTTTTTGTGCCCGCGATTTGCGTTTCGTGGCTGTTCATTGCAGCAAAGACCCGGCAAGCTCGGTCCAACCCCAATTCATGGAATGTTCGGGAGCAGTCGGATGGTGCAGTTGTGTTCAATCGAGCAAGCAGTTGACGACGTACTGGCGCGCTTGCCGACGCATATCCACATGGGCATGCCCCTGGGTTTAGGCAAACCCAACCTCTTCGCCAATGCGCTCTACCGGCGTATCGCCAAGCTGCCCGAGCGCGCGCTGACGATCTACACCGCGCTGAGCCTGGGTCGTCCCGCCCTGGGGGACGGGTTGCAGAAGCGCTTTCTCGAACCTTTTATCGAGCGAGTATTCGGCGATTACCCCGAGCTGGATTTCCTCGCTGACCTGCACGCAGACAGCCTGCCGAAGAATATTCGTGTGCAGCAGTTCTTCATGCAGCCCGGCAGCCTGCTCCACAGCGCTGCGGCGCAGCAGGACTACGTCAGCAGCAACTACAGCCATGCTGCGCGGGACATCAACGCCGCTGGCCTGAACCTGGTGGCGCAACTGGTTGCCAGCAGCGCCGAGCACCCCGACCGCCTGAGCCTGAGCTGCAACCCGGATATCACCCTCGACCTGCTGCCGATGATCGCCAAGCGGCGCGCGGCGGGTGAGACCATCCTGATCGTCGGCCAGGTCCATAGCGACTTGCCCTACATGCCCGGCGATGCCGAGTTGGGCATGGACGCCTTCGACTACCTGCTCGATGAGAAAGACAGCACTACGCTGTTCTCCACGCCAAACATGCCGGTGGGCTTCCAGGACCACTTTATCGGCCTGCATGCCAGCACGCTGGTGCGTGATGGCGGCACCTTGCAGATCGGTATCGGCTCCATGGGCGACGCGCTGACCGCCGCATTGCTGGCGCGCCAGGCCGATAATGAAGCCTATCGATTGCTGCTGACCGATCTGGATGTGTATCAATGGGCGCCCTTGATCAGCCGTGAGGGCGGCGTTGAGCCATTCGCTCGTGGCCTTTATGGTTGCAGCGAAATGTTCGTCAACGGCTTGCTGGTGCTGGCCGATGCCGGAATCATCCGGCGCAAGGTGTACCCGGATGTGGCAACCCAGGAGCAGGCCAACGCTGGGCTGCTCGACGATGCGGCGCAGCCCGATGGCATCTCGATCCATGGCGGTTTCTTCCTCGGCCCGCGCAGTTTCTACCAGCGCTTGCAGGAGATGAGCCACGCCAGGCGGCTGGCATTCAACATGACCCGCATCAGCTATATCAACGAGCTGTACGGCCAGGAAGAGCTCAAGCGTTTACAGCGCCAGGACGCACGGTTTATCAACAGCGCGATCATGGTCACCCTGCTCGGCGCCGGCGTGGCCGACCAATTGGAAGATGGCCGCGTGCTCAGCGGCGTGGGCGGGCAGTACAACTTCGTTGCCCAGGGCCATGCGCTGGAAGGCGCGCGCTCGGTCCTGATCCTGCGCAGCTGGCGCGAGTCGGCGGGGGAGGTCAGTTCGAATATCGTCTGGGAGTACGGCCATTGCACCATTCCCCGGCACCTGCGGGATATCGTCATCACCGAGTACGGGATTGCCGATTTGCGCGGTCAGACGGATGCCCAGGTAATTGAGGCGTTGCTCAATATCACTGACTCGCGCTTCCAGGACGACCTGATTGAGCAGGCGCAAAAGGCCGGTAAATTACCCAAGGATTTCAAGCTGGCCCCGCGTTTTGCCGACAACACACCGCAGCGGCTCCAGGCGATTCAGGCCAAGCATCGACGGCTGTTCCCGGAATACCCGTTGGGCAGTGATTTCACGGATGAGGAGCGGGACCTGTTGCGTGCTCTGAATTGGCTCAAGAGCAAATTCAAGCTCACGGAGATGCTGGAACTGGGCAAGGCGGCGCTGGATGCACCGGAGCCGGAAGCGTTTCCCGAACATTTGAAGCGGATGGGTCTGGATCAGCCGCAGGGGTTGAAAGAGGATCTGTACCAGCGCCTGTTACTCGCCGGCCTACAGGCCACCGCGCACTGACAGGCAATAGAGAGCAATGTGGGAGGGGGCTTGCCCCCGATGACAGTGGTTCCGCCAACACATTTGGTGACTGATACACCGCTATCGGGGGCAAGCCCCCTCCCACATTTTGATCGGTGTCCACCCTGGCGTTTGCTGTGTAGCAAATTACTCGATGAAGGTCACAACCCCACCCGCCAGCGACTTCACTCGCGCCAGCGATTCAACCCGATAACCCTGGGCATCGAGCTCCGCACGGCCACCCTGAAAAGACTTCTCGATCACGATGCCCAGGCCGGCGACGGTCGCGCCCGCTTGCTTGATGATCGAAATCAGCGCCTGGGAGGCCTTGCCATTGGCCAGGAAGTCATCGATGACCAGCACGCGGTCGCTGCTGGTCAGGTGGCGTGGGGAAATTGCCACGGTGCTTTCGGTTTTCTTGGTGAAGGAATACACCGTCGCTGACAGCAGGTTTTCGGTCAGTGTCAGGGACTGCTGCTTGCGTGCGAAGATCACCGGCACGCCGAGGTTCAGGCCGGTCATGATCGCCGGAGCGATGCCTGAGGCTTCGATGGTGACGATCTTGGTGATGCCCGAGTCCTTGAACAGCGCGGCGAATTCGTCGCCGATCAGTTTCATCAGCGCCGGATCGATCTGGTGGTTCAGAAAGGCATCAACCTTGAGTACCTGGTCGGAAAGCACGATGCCTTCTTCGCGAATTTTCTTGTGCAGTGCTTCCACGGAAAGCTTCCTCTGTTAGCGCAACAGGCGCCGAAAGTAGATTAAAAAGTAGTCGATTCTAGCGCTTTAACATCGCGCGTATATCAGCCAAGGCGCTGTTGCCGCGAACGGCCTTCACCTCGGTCGGGGTGTCGTCGTTGCCTTCCCAGGCCAGGTCATCCGGCGGCAGCTCGTCAAGGAAGCGGCTGGGGGCACAATCGATGATTTCACCGTATTGCTTACGCTTGGCAGCGAAGGTGAAGGCCAGCGTCTGACGCGCACGGGTAATGCCCACGTAGGCCAGGCGCCGTTCTTCCTCGATGGTGTCGGCTTCGATGCTGGAGCGATGCGGGAGGATTTCCTCTTCCATGCCCATGATGAACACGTAGGGAAACTCCAGTCCCTTGGACGCGTGCAACGTCATCATCTGCACACCTTCGGCGCCGTCTTCCTCTTCCTGCTGACGCTCGAGCATGTCGCGCAGCACCAGCTTGCCGATGGCGTCCTCAACGGTCATTTCACCGTCTTCGTCTTTTTCCAGGGTGTTCTTCAGGGCTTCGATCAGGAACCAGACGTTGCCCATGCGGTAGTCCGCGGCCTTGTCGCTGGAACTGTTGGTGCGCAGCCAGTTTTCGTAGTCGATGTCCATGACCATGCTGCGCAGGGCGCTGATCGGGTCTTCACCGGCGCACTGCTCGCGTACCTTGTCCATGAAGCGCTTGAAGCGCGACAGGCGGTCGGTGAAGCGCGTGTCCAAGTGTTCGCCCAGGCCGATTTCGTCGGTGGCGGCGTACATCGAGATCTTACGTTCAGTGGCGTAGTTGCCAAGCTTTTCCAGGGTCGTCGAACCGATTTCCCGCCGCGGCACGTTGATCACGCGCAGGAAGGCATTGTCGTCGTCCGGGTTCACGATCAGGCGGAAGTAGGCCATCAGGTCTTTCACTTCCTGGCGCCCGAAAAAGCTGTTGCCGCCCGACAGGCGATACGGCACCTGGTGGTGCTGCAGTTTCAGCTCGATCAGCTTGGCCTGGTAGTTACCGCGATACAGGATCGCAAAGTCGCTGTAAGGCCGGTCGGTGCGCAGGTGCAGGCTGAGGATTTCCACGGCCACGCGCTCGGCTTCGGCGTCTTCGTTGCGGCAGCGGATCACGCGAATCTCGTCGCCATGGCCCATCTCGCTCCACAGTTGTTTTTCAAACTCGTGGGGGTTGTTCGAGATCAGCACGTTGGCGCAGCGCAGGATACGGCTGGTGGAGCGGTAGTTCTGCTCCAGCATCACCACTTTCAGGGACGGGTAGTCGTCCTTGAGCAGCATCAGGTTTTCCGGGCGCGCACCGCGCCAGGCGTAGATCGACTGGTCGTCGTCGCCCACCACGGTGAACTGGTTGCGTGTACCGATCAGCAGTTTCACCAGCAGGTATTGGCTGGCGTTGGTGTCCTGGTATTCGTCCACCAGCAGGTAGCGCACCTTGTTCTGCCACTTTTCCAGGATGTCCTTGTGTTCCTGGAACAGTTTGACCGGCAGCAGGATCAGGTCGTCGAAGTCCACCGCATTGAACGCCTTGAGCGTGCGCTGATAGTGGGTGTAGACGATGGCGGCGGTCTGTTCCTTGGGGTTGCGTGCGGCTTCCAGGGCTTCGGCGGGCAGGACCAGGTCGTTTTTCCAGGCGCCGATCATGTTCTTGATCTCGTCGACGCCGTCGTCGCCCGCGTATTCCTTCTGCATGATGTCGGTCATCAGGGCTTTGACGTCGGCCTCGTCGAAGATCGAAAAGCCCGGCTTGTAGCCCAGTCGCGCATGTTCCTTGCGGATGATGTTCAGCCCGAGGTTGTGGAAGGTACACACGGTGAGGCCACGGCCTTCGCCACCCTTGAGCAGGGTGCCGACGCGCTCTTTCATTTCCCGCGCCGCCTTGTTGGTAAAGGTCATGGCGACGATGTACTGGGCGCGGATGCCGCAGTTCTGGATCAGGTGCGCGATCTTGCGGGTGATCACGCTGGTCTTGCCGGAGCCAGCACCGGCGAGCACCAATAGAGGGCCGCCGACGTAGTTCACGGCTTCTTGCTGCCGGGGATTGAGTCGGGACATACAGAGTTCGGGGAGTCGTCGTTCAAAAGGGCGGGCATTTTAACAGGCTGGCAAGTTTCTGCTGCCCTGGATCGACGGTGTGACGTACCACTCGATCTAAATTTGCCGGTTTTGCTACTTTGCCGCAGGATGTGCGGGGTATTGCGACTATTTTTCACAGTCTGCGTGTTTGATAGCACCTATCATTTGTCAGGCATTGGTCATTGTCAGACCGCACGTCATAATGCCACCGCCAACGAATTCTTGCAGAGTCTAGGGAGCTAGCTTGTCTACGCCTGTCGAACCCTTGCGTTTGCTGCTGCTGGCCGATGAGCCTGAGTGGGCAGCGTTGTTGCGCGAGTGCCTGGCGCCGATGGGCGACGGGGCTGTGCTGATCAGCGCGCCCAACTGGGACTCGGTGAGTCGTCTGTTCGACGACGACCACGGTGCGGTGCTCTTGACCACGCCCCCTCTGCAACCCGGCCCGGGCCGGTGCAGCTTGCCGTGTGTATTGTTGCTGGAACAGGAACCATTGGTTGCGCCGCTCGGTGTCAGCGATTGGCTGGTCCATTGCGCGCTTGACGCCGATACCTTGCGCCGCTGCCTGCGCCATGTGCGCGAGCGTGGCGTACTGGAGAACACGTTGCAGCGCCTGGCCGAACAGGACCCGCTCACCGGTATCGCCAACCGCCAGGGTTTCCAGACCTTGCTGGCGGCGCGGTTGGCGGATAACGAAGGTCGCGGCCTGGCCCTCGGTCACCTGGACTTGGACAATTTCCGTCACGCCAACGATGCCCTCGGTCATCAGGCCGGCGACCGCTTGATCCTGCAGGTGGTATCGCGGCTCAAGAGCCAGCTTGAAGCCGGTGACCAATTGGCGCGCCTGGGCAGCGATGAGTTCGCGCTGCTGATCGACACCCGCCGTGCGCCCCAGCGCGCCGAGTGGATGGCCGAGCGCATCACCGAAGTCATGGCCGAGCCTTACTGGGTGGACGGTGAAAGCCTGCTGATCGGCTGCAGCCTGGGTGTGGCGCATGCCCGCGCCCGCGCCGGGGCCGACCCGTTGATGTGGCACGCCCATATCGCCATGCAGCAGGCCAAAAGCACCCAGGGCTGTACCTTTCATATTTTCAACGAACGCATCAACCGCAACGCGCGCAGCCTGGCCGACCTGGAAAGCGAATTGCGCCGTGCGCTGCGCCGCGATGAGCTGGAGCTGCACTACCAGCCGCGCCTGGACCTGGACGATGGGCATATTGTGGGCCTGGAAGCCTTGGTGCGTTGGCGCCACGGCGAGCGTGGCCTGTTGCCACCGAGCGAGTTCGTGCCCCTGGCCGAGCAGAGCGGCCTGATTGTGCCGTTGGGGTATTGGGTGATTTCCCGCGCCCTGCGCGACATGCAGGACCTGCGCGAACGCGGCCTGCCGGCGTTGCACATGGCGGTCAACCTGTCGTTTCGCCAGTTTCAGGACAGCCAACTGCTCTCGACACTCAGTCGGCTGATTGCCGAGCGTGGCGTGGAAGCGCAATGGCTGGAGTTCGAGTTGACCGAAACCGCCGTGATGCGTCGCAGCGACCTGGTCAAACAGACCATGGACGCCCTCGGCCGCCTTGGCGTGCGGTTTTCCCTGGATGACTTCGGCACCGGTTTCTCATCGTTCGTGCACCTCAACAGCCTGCCGATTGCCTTGTTGAAGATCGACAAGAGCTTCGTCGGCGGCATGGAAGAGCGCGAAGAGAATCGCAAACTGGTGCACGCCATGATCAACCTGGCCCACAACCTCAATCTGGAAGTGGTGGCCGAAGGCGTGGAGACCGCTGAGCAGCTTGCGCTTTTGAGGCTGTTTGGTTGCGATCAAGCCCAGGGCTACTTGATCAGTAAACCGTTGCCATTGGCCGAGCTGGTGGAGTACCTGACGTTTGGCAAGGGCCAGCAGGCGTTGTTGGGTTGAATAAACCACAATCTAAAAATGTGGGAGGGGGCTTGCTCCCGATAGCGGTGTATCAGTCAACAAATGTGTTGGCTGACCCACTGCTATCGGGGGCAAGCCCCCCTCCCACATTTCTAATCGAGTAGGCCCTTAGTGCGTCTGTGCGGCCTGGAAACCAGTTTGTATTTCCGGCTCCTGTCGAATCATCCGTTTCATCTTCGCCTCAAACGCCCACGTCAGGCTCACCGCCGCGCAGGCAAGGCCCAGCGCCAGGCCCCACCACACGCCGGTCGGCCCCCAGCCCAGGGTGAACGCCATCAACCAGGCCGATGGCGCGCCGATCAGCCAGTAGCAACCGAGCCCCACCAGGAACGTGGTCTTGGCATCCTTGAGGCCACGGATGCAGCCCATGGCAATGGTCTGCACACCGTCGAACAGCTCGAACCAGGCCGCGACGGCCAGCAGGCTGACGGCGAGCACGATCACCTCGTGAAAGGCCGGGTCGTCATGGTCGAGGAACAGCCCGATCAGCGGGTCGGAAAACAGCCAGAACACCACGGCAAACCCCAGCATCACCATGGCGCCGAACCCTATGCCGACCCGTCCGGCCAGGCGCGCGCTCAACAACCGCCCGGCGCCATAGTGCTGGCCGATACGCATGGTCACCGCGTAGGACATCCCCGCCGGGACCATGAACGCCACCGAGACAATCTGCAGGGCAATCTGGTGCGCCGCCAACTGCGTACTGCCCATGGTGCCCATGCACAGCGCCGCAAACGCGAACAGCCCGACTTCCACTGCATAGGTACCGCCGATCGGCAGGCCCAGGCGCCACAGCTCGCGCAGATAGTGGGTATTGAGGCGCAGCAGGCCGGTAGTCAGGGGGTAGGCGGCGTAGGTTCGGTTGCTGCGGATGTACCACATCAGCGCCAACGCCATGCCATTGGCGACGATGGCCGTTACCAGGCCAATGCCCATCAGCCCGAGCTTCGGCAGGCCGAACATGCCTTCGATCAGCGCATGGTTGAGCAGGTAATTGACCACCGTGCCGCACAGGCTGATCACCACCACTGGCGTGGCTTTGCCGATAGCGCTGGTGAAACCGCGCAACGCCATGAAGCTCAGATAGCCGGGCAGGGCGAATGGCAGGAGGGTCAGGAACTGCCCGGCGGCCTGCACATTGGTTTCGGTCTGGCCGAACAGCAGCAGCACTGGCTTCAGGTTCCACAGCAGCAGCGCCGCCGCCAGGGCCATCAACCACGCCAGCCACAGCCCGGACTGGGTCAGCCGGGTGGCGCCGTCGATGTCGCCCGCGCCGTGACGGATCGCCACCAGGGTGCCCACCGCGGCAATCACACCGATGCAGAAAATCGCCACGAACGAATAGCTCGCCGCGCCCAGGCCACCGCCGGCCAGGGCTTCGGGGCTCAAGCGGGCCATCATCAGGGTATCGGTCAGCACCATCAGCATGTGCGCCAACTGTGAGGCAATCAACGGCCCCGACAGCCGCAGAATGGCCCAGAGTTCGGTACGTACCGGATGCTGCATGATCATCACGCTCGACAGGTCAGGGAGGTGGAGAGGGCTGATTCTCGGCGCTTTGGGCGCATTGCACAAAAGGATAAAAGCGATCGTTTGCATGATTAAAACTCATACCTGACCTATTCTGGTAGGGTTTGCGGATTGCGCTGTCGGAGCTTTCAGAATGTCCCGTCGTCTTCCTCCGCTTTACGCCCTGCGGGCTTTCGAGGCCGCGTCCCGTCACCACTCCTTTACCCGCGCGGCAGAGGAGCTGTCGATTACCCAAAGTGCGGTCAGCCGGCATATTCGTACGCTCGAAGAGCATTTCGCCTGCCGGCTTTTCCTGCGCAGCGGCCGCACCCTGCAGCTCACGGAGGCGGCGCGCTTGTTGCTGCCCGGCGTGCGCGAAGGTTTCGCCGCCCTGGAGCGCGCCTGCCATACCCTGAATGCCGAAGATGACATCTTGCGTATGAAAGCGCCGTCCACCTTGACCATGCGCTGGCTGCTGGCGCGGTTGAGTCGCTTTCGGGCCTTGCAGCCGGGCAATGAGGTGCAGCTCACCAGTGCGTGGATGAGCATCGATGAAGTGGACTTCAACCAGGAGCCGTTCGATTGCGCGGTATTGCTCAGTAACGGGCACTTTCCCGCAGACTGGGAAGCCAGTTACCTGTTTGCCGAAATGCTGATTCCGGTGGGCGCGCCCAATCTGTTGGATGACGGCCCCTGGGACGTGACGCGGCTGGCAACGGCTGAACTGCTGCATCCGACACCGGACCGCCGCGACTGGCGCTACTGGTTGGAACGCATGGGGTTGGCGTCCCGGGTTTCGCTCAAGGGTGGGCAGGTGTTCGATACGCTGGAGTTGGGCATGATCGCCGCCGCGCGGGGTTATGGGGTGTCCATGGGGGACTTGCTGATGGTGGCCGAGGACGTCGCCCAGAAACGCCTGAGCCTGCCTTGGCCAACGGCCGTCGCCAGCGGGGAAAGCTATTACCTGGTGTGGCCCAAAACCCGTCCCGGTGGTGAGCGCCTGCGGCGTTTGGCGGAGTTTCTCCAAGGCGAGGTGCATGCGATGGTTTTGCCCGAAGTGGCCCGCTTTGAATGAAGGGTTTGGCATGTGTACGGCAATCGTTTGCGCGATACCCCTGTGAATCGCTCAAGTATTGTAAAACTCCGCCGAAGTAGGGGGTGTTGGAACTATCGTGCACTTACGTTTCCCACCAGATAATTCGCCGAGCAGCGCTAAGAGATCAGGATGATCCTGGCCTCGGCTCAGGAGCTGTCATGTCTCAACCTCGCGCTCGGATCGCCTCCCAGTTAGGCCTCGCATTGGCCGTGATTCTTGCTGTCGTTATCAGCGGCAGTACCGTTTTCGCTCTACGCTCCCTCGACACCGCCAACCTCGCCACCCGCGAGGAACACCTGGCCAGCGAGGCGCGCCTGCTCGCCGACCAACTCAATACCTTCCACAGCACCTTGCGCGAGAGCACCCAGCGTTTGAGCGGGCTGTTTGAAAAGCGCTTCGGCGCCGGCTTGAGCGTGCGTGCAGACGAGCCAGTCGCCGTGGCCGGTGTGCAAACCCCAAGCCTCTACCTGGGCAGCCAGTTGCTGAACAACAACTTCAGCGAAGTGGATGAATTCAAGGACATGTCCGGCGGCGTGGCCACGGTATTCGTGCGCAGCGGCGATGACTTTGTCCGCATCAGCACGTCCCTGACCAAGCAGGATGGCAACCGCGCCATCGGCACCGTGCTGGACCGCCAGGGGCCGGCCTACCAGCGTGTGTTCAGCGGGCAGACCTACATCGGTCGGGCCGTGTTGTTCGATCGCTCGTACATGACCCAGTACAGCCCGGTGCGTGACGCCAGCGGAAAAGTCATTGCGGTGCTGTTCATCGGTTTCGACTACACCGACGAGCAGAAAGCCCAGTTCGACAACCTCAAGCGCTTCCGTATCGGCCAGACCGGCTCCCTCTCGCTGCTGGATGAACAGAAGCACTGGCTGGTGCCGCCGGCCGGTGTACAAGCCTTGGATCAAGCCATTCCGGTGATGCTCGACCTGGCGAAGAAGCCGGGTGAAGGGCGCTTCTGGAGCGACAAGAACGAAGATTTCTACAGCGTTTCGGTGCCGTTCGAGGGCGGCCCCTGGGCGGTGGTGGCGAGCATGCCCAAGGCTGAGATTCGTGCAGTGACCTGGGACGTCGGCCTGCGCCTGGTGATCGGCAGCGTGCTGGCCATGCTGTTGGCGGTGGGGGCCACCGTGTGGCTGTTGCGCAGCAAGCTCGCGCCCCTGAGTGACCTGGTGCGCCAAGCCGAAGCGCTCGGTGCGGGCGACCTGAGCGCGCGTCTGAACGTCTCCAGCCATGATGAAATCGGCCAGCTGGCGCGCAGCTTCAACCAGATGGGCGAAGCGCTGTCGACCATGGTTTCGCACATCCGTAAGGCGGCTGAAGAGGTCAACAGCCGTGCCCAGGCGTTGTCCGGTTTGTCTGGCGGTGCCTATGAAGGCATGGAACAGCAGTCCGGCGAGATCACCAGTATGGCGGGCGCGGTGGAAGAGTTCAGCGCCACCTCGCTGAATATCGCCGACAACATGGGCAGCACCGAGCGCCTGGCCCAGGAAAATGCCCAGCAGACCCGCATCGGGCGTGCCTCGATGCAAGAGGCGTCGTCGTCCCTGGAACATATCGCCACCGCCCTGAACAGCACCGCGACGGTGATCAACACCTTGGGCCAGCGTTCCCAGGAAATCGGCGGCATCGTTGGCGTGATTACCTCGATCGCGGAACAGACCAATTTGCTGGCGCTGAATGCTGCTATCGAAGCTGCCCGCGCGGGCGAGCAAGGCCGTGGCTTTGCCGTGGTCGCCGACGAAGTGCGCAACCTGGCCTCGCGTACCCGCCAGGCCACTGATGAAATTTCCGGCATGATCCAGAGCATCCAGCAGGAAACCGGGAATGCCATCAGCACCATGGAACACGGCAATGTACTGATGCAGGAAGGCCTGTCGCGCAACGCCGACGTGGCTTCGGCCCTGGCGCGCATCGACGAGCAGAGCCGCTCGGCCGGCCAGCAGTTCGCCGCCATCACTACCGCCACCCAGGAGCAGAGCAGCACCGCGACCTTGCTCAGCAGCAACCTGCAGAGCATTGCCCTGGCTAACAGCGAGCAGCGTGAAGTGGTGTCGAACCTGGCGATCACCGCCAAGGAACTGGAGACCCTGGCGGCGGGCCTGCGGCATGAAGTGGATCGCTTCCGCTGAGCTGACTGCAAGCAGTTACTTGCAGTTGGCGCTGTTGGACACTTCCCTGGTCGCCAGTTTCATGGCCTTGGCCAACTCGGTCGCATTGTTGCTGGCGTACGTGCGCCCCCCGGTGTTTTCGGCGATGCAACGCGAGGCGCCGCCAGCGCCGATGTTCACCACGTTGACCCGCAGTCGCGGTTGCTGCTGGGCGATTCGGCGTGAAACCGCGCAGGCGTCCTGGTCGCAGCCGTCTTCACCATCGATGAACATCACGATCATCGCATCACGGTTGCGTCCGTCCACGGTGCCGGCAGCTTTTTCCAGGCTGGCGGCCAGGGGCGTGCCATCGTTGCCGACCAACCCGCGAATACCGGTCATCAGACGCGGACGCTGATCAAAACGAAACACGCCATGGTCCGGCGTGCTGTTACAACCGGCGAAGGTAATCAGGCGGATATCGATTTTGGGGTCGAGCGCCTTGATCGTGGCATTGAGCGAGTCGGCGGCCACGTCCATGCGGTTGGGCGGTTGGAAGATCTGCTCGGTACGGTTTGGGTTGCGGTAACGATTGGCGGGGTCGCCGAAGAACCAGTCTTCATCGGCCTTCGCCGCATTGATGTTGAGCATCATGGAGCCGGAGGTGTCGAGTACCACCACGAACTGTGGCGTCTCCACTTTTGTCGCGTCTTTGCGGCAGGCGTAGTTGTCCAGCGAGGGCGGTGGCGCAGGCTCGGCCACGGCCACGGCCACGGCCACGGCCACGGGCGCGGGCGCGGGCGTTGGCGCAGGTTCTGGCTCCGGGACCACGACGGGCTCGGGGACAGGCTCCGGCTCAGGGCGCGCGACGGGTTCAGGCTCGGGCTCAGGCGTGGACACTGGCGCAGAGTTGACGACGGGCGCCTGGGCTACAGGCTCGGGCACCGGCACCGCGCGCCAGTACCACCAGGCCCACAGCAATAGCAGCAATAACAACAGTAAGCCGAGCAGCAGCGCAGCCAGGCGCCAGCCTCTGTTGGTGGCGACGGCTGCGGCGATCGGGGCGACCGCAGCCGGGGCAACCAGCGGCGGCGGTAGCGGTTTCAGCGGGCGTGGCGTGTCCCAGCGAATCACCAAAGGCTCGCCGTTGAGGCTGTAGAGGTCAGTCAGCGCAGGTTCGCCGATCAGCGATTCCAGCTGCTGAGCAGCGCCTTGCTGATCGCGCTTTTTCAACTCGTCGGCGAGCTGGCTGATCACGTCCTGACGCTGCTGGTAGGTTTGCAGCAACCGTCGCTGGCGGTCCTTGTCCAGATCGGCATAAGACGTCGGTTGGCCGCCGAGTTCCGTCCACCACTCCAGTACGCCGTCGGCGCCCGTGCGCGGGATTGCAAACAGACTCGCAGCCACTGGCGGAAGATGCTTTTGGATCAGCGCAACTTTACTTTGCAGTGCGCTTGTTCCGTCCTGGACGGCTTGTGCGTCTCTGATGACCCGTTGCAAAGGCAACTCCCGAAAAAATGAAGCGGGCATCCCGTGAGATACCCGCGAAGTGGCGAAGGCCTGACGCTACTCTTCGTAACCGAGGCTGAACTGCAGTTGATTGACCTTTTTCTGCAAGGTTTTCAACTGTTCCTGCTTGGCCGCCAGTTGCTGGGGCGTGGCTGAACCGCCGGAGGCCTGCGCTTGGTTGGCCTTCAATTGCTGCTCGAGGCTGGCCACCTGCTTCTGCACGTCGCCCTGGTTGGCGCGGCGCTTTTTCAGGGTGCCGAGCAGTTGCGCCAGCGACTGGTTCAACTGCGCCTGGGCCTGCTCTTGGGTCGCGCGGTCGCGGCGGCTGTTCGCCTGCTGCGCCGCGATATTTTCGTAGACCTTGTGGAACATCGCATTTTCTTCACGCGAGGCGGTCAGGGCGGCTTCTCTTTGCTTGACCTGATCGCTGTAGCCGCCCGAGTAATCGCAGTTCATCTTGGTCAGCATGCTGCTGTCGCGGTTGCCTGCATCGCAGCTACCGGGCGGCGTGGCGCAGCCTGCCAGTGCCAGAATGGCCGCCAGCCCGAGTAGGTGTTTGAAAGTGCTCATGATGAAGTTCTCAGCCCAGGGTGATTGCGGAGCGCTGGTTGTACAAACCGTCGACTTCTTTTTGCAGCGTGGCGACTTTCTGGTTCATTTTCGCAATGCTTGCGTCGACTTGCTTGATCTCAACGCCGGCACCGTCCTTGCGCTCCTGCTGGGCAACCTTGGCGTACTCGGTGGCTTTGTTGCGCATATTGGTCAGGTCTTTGCGCATGATCGCGATGTTATTGTCGATCTCGGCCAGGTCGGTCTTGGCCTTTTCGGTGTTGAGCTTCTTGCTCGCCATGGCCTGTTTGATCTGGGCGATGCGCACCCGGTCATCGTTGATCACTTGCTGGGCGGTCGCTGTGCGGGCGACGACGTTCTGGGTGTCCTGCTGCACTTCGCTGTTCATCTTGGCCAGACGCTGGCCGGTGTCGGCATATTCGCTGCGGCGCTGATCCAGGTAATAGTTGGCGCCCATGGCCACACCGCACGCGGTGATACCGGCTGCTACTGCGCACACCGCCTTGTTGCTGCTGTTGGACAGTGCGCAGGTGAGGATGCCGACGCCTGCGCCAACGGCACAGGCCTGATAACCGGACTTGCTGAAGAACTGCGCGTCATTGCCCTGGGTGAGGCGTGGGTCGGTCTTGCCGCTATCGAGCATCGAACTGCCGGTGCTCGCACAACCGCCCAGCAACAGGCTGCCCGTGAGGATGACGGCGATCTGCAGGTTGAAACGAGTCCAGAGGCTGCGTGACATGGTGTTGCTCCTGATGGCGGGGTTGGCCATTTGTTATTGAGTGACGGATTTGCAGCTTTTCAGCCAGGCTTCGGTATCGATCTTCTGTTTTTGCAGGAAGGTTTTCTGATTGGCCCAGTGAGTACGTAAGTAAGGTTTCAGGTCTTGCAGTTGCTTGTTGCGCGAGATGATTTCTTCCATCACCGGCACTTGCGCCTCAAGCAGCGGCAGGCCGTACAAGGTGCCTGACTCGACCAGGCTACTGGCGTAGTAGCGGCTGAGTTTATGCAGGCGGTCTTTTTGCTCGTCGAGCTTGCCTTTGCGCATGTCGCAGCTGGAATCCTTGTCGGCGGCTTCACAATTGAGCGCGTAATTTTTTTGCAGAAAGTCTACGTACTGCCCGTCATCGAGCATCTTGGTACACAGGAAGGCGCCAAGGTTGAGGCTGGCGCGAATCGCTTGGTCGCGAGTTTCTTCCTGCTGCTGGTTGCTGGCGCGCAGCTGGTTTTCCAAGGCCTGGAGTTTTTCCTTGAGGGCTTTGTCTTCGACGCCCGAAGCTAGCGTGCCCAGCGCCTGTGCAGTGCCCGGCGCCGCTGAAGCGTTTGCTGTGCTGCCGGAGCCGAGTTTCTTCCAACTGCTTTCGATGCTGGCAACGCGTTCGCGGGAGGTCAGGGTTGGAGACACCAGTGCCAGGCGCAGCCCGGTGGTTTTGTTTTTCACTTGGCCCTCGGCGTTGTAATACGGTACTTCCTTGCGCTGGGCGGTGCGCAGGTCGGCCTGTGCTGTCAGGTAGTTACCGCCGCGCACCACGTAGCCGCCGGCCTGGCCGTGTTGGCGGTCAAGTTTGTTCAGGCGAAACGGTTCGAACATCATCTCATCGGCGTTGCCCAGCATGTCGTGCAGGCCCAGCGGATTTGGCTTTTGCAGGCCACTGAGCTGCAGCTTGCCGTTGGACGACTGTGCCCCGGCAAACCACTCATAAGCGTTCAGCCCCTCGGGCATCGGGTAGTGACTGTCGCGAAATTCGGCGGTGCCGACTTCCAGCCCACCGCGCGCCGCGAACTCCCATTCGGTCTCGGTGGGCAGGCGCAGAAAGCCCAGCGCACCGTCTTCCTTGGGCAACGAGTCGGCAGCGTTTTTGCGCAGCCACAGGTTGTATTTATCGGCCGCCTCGACGGCCTGCACCCAACTGACCGAGACCTGCGGCATGCGCATTCTGGTCGACGCGGTAGGGCAGGTCGCCTCAGTGAGCGCGGCGTATTGCAGCTCGCTCATTTCGTACTTGGCCAGCAGGTAGTAGCGCGATTTGTCGCCCTTGGTCGCGGTGAAACTGCCGGCAATGAACGCCGGGCGTGTCTGCTCGACGTAGCCGTACTCCGCGCCGTCCTGACCGATGCTGATCGGGTAGTCGTCCAGCGGCCCCGCCAGGGGAATGAACACTTTGCGAAATACCATCGAGCCGTCGCACGGCATCGGCAGCACCACATCGTTGTCTGTGGGCATCGGGTTGTAATATTTCTCGTCCCAGCCCGCAGCTGACACTTCGAGCGCGCAGCCCAGGCTCACGCTCAGGGGCAATAGCCAGGCAAAACGTTTATAGCTCACGTAGACTCTCCGCAGGTTCAATACTGATCGCGCGCACGGCGCCGATAACGGCCACCAGGCTTGCGACCAAAAAGGTCAACAGCAAGGCCGCGAGGCCATGCCCAATAGTGATGTGGCAGACAAACGTGCCGGTCGCCTGGCTGCTGCCCAGCAAGTGGTCGAACAGCTGGCTGCCGACCAGATAGAACAACAACCCGCCAAGATAGCCGGCCACACTGAGCAACAAGGCTTGCAGGACGACGAAGCCCGCCACCGCCGGCCGGTTGAACCCCAGCAGACGCAACACCGCGAGGCTTTTGCGCTTGCGATCGATGTTGGCCAGGAACGCGCCAACCATCGAGGCCACGCAGCCAATCAACGCCGCCAGGGCGATGACGCTGAAAATCAGTCCCAGTACATGGTTGATCGCCTTGACGTTGTCGATATCGGCCAGCCGGCTCGACGTTTCGATCCGTTGTTCGTTCAACCAACGCTCAAGCGGTGCGACTTGGTCGATGTCGCGGGCATACACGCGGGCACGTGCGTACAGGGGTTGCAGATCGCCCAGGGGTTTGCCCGTGTCCAGGCCGAACGCGCTGACTTGATAACCGTCGCGAAAATGTTCCAGGCTCAGCAGTAGCGGTGGCGCCACAAAACCTGCGGCCCGCCCGAAGCGTGCGCCATCAAGAATCGCCAGCACCGTCAGGTTCAGTTCTCCGCGCTCGTTGCGCCCGTCAAGGCGGCGCTCGGCACGCAGGCGCACGGTATCGCCGACTTTTACTTGGAGGCGCTGGGCGGCGCGCTCGGTGAGAATGACTTGCTGGCCGGCAGGTGTCAGCGTGCCCAGGCCCAGTTGTGGGTCGCCAGCTTCGGTGGACAGGATCTCGGCGCCCTCCACAAACCGCTGCATGCCAACAAACAGGTCGGCCTGGGTGTTCAGAGTGCGGGTCTGGCCAATCGCAAAGCCGGTTTGCGGACGCTGGCGCAAGGCACTAAGCCAGGCGTTGTCGTAGTTACCGCTGCTGAGCATTTTGATTTCGAGGTTGCGCGGGTCCCGCAGGAGTTCGTCCTGCAACTGGCTGACCACGCCATGCTTGAGGCCGAACAACAGCAGCAACGGCGCAATCACCGCCACCAGTGAGGCGGCAATGCACAGCGACACCTTACGGTCGTGCCAGAGGTCTTCCAGCGCGAGCTTGCCGAGCAGTTGCAGGCGGTCAATCCATCGGTTCAAACCGTGTCTCTCCCTGACGGCTCACCGCGCCGAGGCGTGGCAAGCCAAAATCCTTCAGCAGTGCCCAATCATGGGATACCACCAGCGCGCTCAAGCCCAGGTTTGCCACCAGGCTCAGCAGTAATTCAAACAAACGCCGTGCACTGTGCGGGTCGAGCGCAGCAGTGGGCTCGTCGGCGAGCAACAGTTGAGGCTCATGGGCGATGGCGCGTACGCAGGCGACCCGTTGCCGCTCGCCGATCGACAATGCCTGGGGACGTTTGTCGAGCAACGCACCCAGGCGCAACACCTCGACCGCGTGGTCGATGTGCGCGCTGTGCGCGGGCATGCCGAGCATCCGGCGCGGCAGGTGGATGTTGTCGCGCACGCTGAGAAATGGCAGCAAGCCGCCGCTCTGCAAGATAAACCCCAAGTGGCGCGATCGCACAGCGGCCAGCGCCGGTTGATCGTTGTCCGCAAGCAGTCGGCCGATATCCAGCATCTGTTCGCCCGCAGCCCTCGGGCTCAGCACAAAACGCTCGAGTTCCACCGGCGCCAGCAACAGGCCGAGCGCTTCAAGCAAGGTGCTCTTGCCGCAGCCGCTCTCGCCGGTGATGGCGAGGATTTCCCCTGCGCCTACCTGCAAACTCGGCAGGCGGACCTGGTGCGCATGCGCACCATGGCCGCGGCGCACCAGCAGGTTTTCGATATCAAGAATGGGCATGGACTCAGGGCATCATTTCCAATGGCACCGGGTACACGTAGTCCCGGTCGTCGCTGTTTTCAGCGAGGCCGACCCAGCGGTCGACATCCGCGTTGTAGCGTTGGTAATGGCGCAGCTTGGTGTTCAGCGTTCGTATGAATTTTTCCTGTGCCAGGCCGTCCCAGCTCTTCCAGGTTTCTTCATCAAGGCTCAACACTTCACTCTGGTAGGGCAGGCCTTCGAGGTACTCACCCAGTACGCCCATGTCCGCCAGCTTGGCGTTACTGTTCTGCTTGAGCTGGTTAGGGTCGGCGCCCATGGTCGCGGCCACCGAGCGCAAGCGGTCAAACATCTCGGTAGGCGAAATCAGGCCTTCGTTGGCAGCGTCCAGAATCTGCTTCATAACTGCGCTCAAGTCGCTGAGCTGGGACTTGGTCAGCAATACCCGTACATCGGTGGTCGGAATGTTTTGCTTGATCAAGTCGCGGTCAGTGATCCAGGCATGGAACACCGGTGGTGCCTTGCTGTTGGTCTTCTCGCCCAGGTACGCCAATTGCATCGCATGACCGATAAGTGCGGCGTCTTCGAGCATTTTCTTCTCGCCCGGTTCTGCCTTGGCGTTAAGCGCACTGCCGATGGCGTCATCGCCCATGTAGGCGGCCTTGACCTGCGAGGTGATGGCGGCAGCCAGGGAATCGACCTTGCGCCCGAACTCTTGCAGGTCACCGGCGTTGACCGGGTAGTACAGCGAGGTGTTGGTGCCAGGATAGATCGACAGATTCTGGTACTGCGCCTCGGCCTTGCTGTGGTCCTTGATGCCCGCCGGGGTTTTCAGATGCAACGTGTAAATCGCTACACCGGGGTTGGCCGCTTCCAGACGCACCTGCGATGCGCTGAGTCCGGTCTGTGAAAGCTTGCTGTCACCTTCGATGGCCCCAGCGTCAGTGATCAGCACCACATAGCGGGCGCCGAACTGGGTCCAGTCGATCTTGTCGATGCTGTGCATCACTCCGGCAAACGCGTCTTCATCGAAGCTGCTGCTGGAGACCTTGGCCTGCTTCAGGTCCGCTACTTTGGTCAGGAAGTCGGCACTGTCTTTGACTTGATTCGGGTCAGCGTACATTTTGCTGACATAGTCCAGACCAGGCACTGCCTTGGTGCTGGAGCGGAACGCGACCAACCCGAACTTCACCTGCTTGCCGAGGTTTTGCGCTTCGATCTGTTGATAGACCTTGCGAATCGCCTCACGTGTGCGGTCGATGTACGGGTCCATGGAAATAGTCGAGTCGATGACAAACACCACCGCCGCGCTGAATTCCTTCAACTGGCTGCTGGCGTTGGCTGCTTCGGCCGCCGGGTCGGTACTGCCTGTACCGGCGGTATTCCCGGTGCTGGCCTCATCGGCCTTGCTGACCGAGGCGACGTTCAGCAGGCGCGTGCGAAAACCGCCTTCAGTCATAACCTCTTCGCCACTGAGCACCGGCAGCAAATAGAACTGCTTCTGCAAATCGACAAAGTAGGCCGGTTCTTCAGCCAGCACGCCAGATGCTGGTTTGCCTTGTTTGAGTGCCGCACGCAGCGGTGCGACTTTGCTGACCGGGTCTGGCGCATCCAGGATGCCTTCGACCGTGGCGCGCTCTTTGAAAAACAGCAGGCGGTCACGGTTCGCCGGGTTGGTGAACGCCAGCGTCAGCTGCATTTTCCAGTCGGTGGTGCACGCCGCCGGCAACCAGCCGATGGTTTTGCCATAGCTGTCAGGGCCGACTTTCAACCATTCGGCATTGGCGGCCTGCGCGCGCTCATACACGTAGAAGCGGCTGAAGGTCGGTTGTGTCGCACCCGGCGCGTCGCCGGCCGCAGGGCTGAGCTTACAGCCGGGGGTGGTCAGCACACGTTGGAAGAGGGTCTTTTTACCCTCCTGGATCAACGGCTTGTCGTCGGCACTGGCCAGCGAACCCATGCTCAGTGCCAGCAAGGCCACGGTACCCAGTGTCCAGCGCTTGAGCGAAATAGGATGGCTCACGGTTGCAACTCCTCCAAGCGCTGCTTGGCTTCGGTGTTATCCGCCTCGTGACTCAGGATGGTTTCGTACCAGTACGCGGCGGTGGCATTGTCCGGTTTAGGGAAGCATTCGCTGGCCTTGAGGTACTTGGGGTCATATTCGCGGGCGTATGCCTTGGCGATCAACATGTCGCCACCCTGGGCGCGGTTGGCATACAAACGTTGGGCAACGCCGCAGTGCTTGTTGGACTTGGCGGCTTCAATGATCTCGAGCAGCTGTGCGCTGGCCGGAGCGGCCTTGACGCAGGCTTGCACGAACGCCAATTCCGGCTGGCTGTCCATGCTGGCGGCATCGCAGGGCAGAGCCTGGGCGACCGGTGCCGGGGCTTGCACCGCAGGGGCGGGTACAGGCGTTGAGTCACGCAGCCACAGCCAGGCAGCCACGGCCGCCAGCAGCACAATCAGCACCGCGATGATTACGCCGATCAAAACTTTGTTGCTGCGCTTGGGCGGCGTAACAGGCACAGGCTCAGGTCCGCGTTCGGCCACCAGGGGGGCGGGCACGGGTTCGTCTGGCGGCAATTGCAGCACCAGCTCCGGCAACGCGGAAATTTCGGGTTCGACCTCGGGAACGTTCAGCATGGTCGCATCGTAAGTGGAGCGGGTTTGACCACCGGCAGTCGACGAAAGCAGACCCAGGCCAGGGCGCACGATGCCTCGGTCACTGTGGCCCAGGCCCTGTTCGCGCAGCTCGATCTGGAAGTTGGAGTTGCCGCCTCCTTCCAGGAGCGGGTTCACCACATCCGCGCCCACCAGGGTTTCCAGCGCATCATCCACGGCGTTGAATTGACTGACCTTGAACCAGAAGGGATTGTTGCTCCACTGCTGACGGTCCTGCAGATAGAAATGGTCCTGGTTGCGCTGGATGGAAAACTCCAGCTGCTCCTGGGCACCGTTCCACTTTTTTACCGCCAACCGCGCCTGACCCGGCACATTGGGTTCTAACGCAAGCAGATCTACACGAATGGGCATTGCTTATCTCGCTGTGAAGGCAGTGAGCACGTGGCCCAGCCGTTCATTCTGTTCAATGGTGATTTCGCGCCCGGCGCCATGGCCGGCGTTTTCCACGGTGATGTAAGCCAGGCCCGAGAGCCAGTCGCCGAGAAACCGCTGCGCCTGATTCGCCGGTTGCGGCGGCAGTTGCGGCAGTTGGCCCGGTGCGACATCGGCGTAGAACGAAAATAACGGCGCCTTGGCCCCTGCGCGGCTGTTCGGGCGTTCGCTGGTCAGCTTTTGTAGGTAGCCGAACCACGACACGAAGTCGCGCAGCACCAGTTGCACCTCAAGCACTTGGCGCTCCACCAGTTGGTCGCGACGCGCACCACTTTGCGCCCGCTTGAGTACGGCGCGGCTGAGCTGGCCTGGTAGATCGTGGCGATACCCGGCGGTAATCAGCTCGTCAACCATCGCTTCGATCAGCGAACGTTCAAGACCGAGCAAGCTCATCAGGTTCTGGCGTGTGGTCAGCTCGCGCAAATGTGCGATCCAGGCCTTGAAGGCCGCCTTGGCGAAACGGTGCTCGTTGCTTTGCTGCTCCTGCACCGGCGAAGCGCTTGGCGCGCCGCTGGCGGTTGGCGCGTCGTCATTGAAGCTGTCGCTGAAGTCGAAGTCGAACCCGGCACTGTCGCTGTACAGGCTGGTGGCAGGCGCCACGCTGGCTGGCTGGCTTTCATCCGCTTTCGCAGCGTCGGCCTCCTCGTACACTCCGCTGAGGTACAGGTCGCGAATGTGCTCGCCGGGCATATCGAGCTGGTGGATAAGCTCGCCCAGCACCGTGGCACGCCTGCCCAGTCCGGTCAGCAGAGTTTGCGCCTGGATTTTCTTGGCCGCTGCGGCACCGTCGCCGTCGGCGTGGTACCACGTGCTCAAGCCGTGAATGGTCAGGCTCTCGATGCATTCTTCAAGTTGCTCGCGAATGCGCGCAAGCTTGAACTCGATATTGGCTACGCCGTTGAAACTGCTGGCGAAATAGCCGATGCCGCCGTCGTCCAGGCGCAGCATTTCAGCCCAGGCTTTGCCCGGGTTCTTGATGTGCCGCTTCACCAGCGCATTATTGGCGAAGCTTTCGCCCAGGCTGGCGATGCGCGCCTGGCTGTCGGGGTTGATGCCGATTTCGGGGCCGTTTTTGTCCTGCTGGACGAAGCCGGCATTCATTCGCGGCTTGCGCACAAGGAATGTGTTCTGGAAGGGCGTGCCTGCCCAGTCGGTCATCCACGGCAGGCTGCCGAAGCGTTCGAGCATGGTCAGCTTGACCATACCGTTCCAACCTTCGTCGTCTTGGTCTCGCTCCTGATTGAGGCCGTTGGCCACGCGCAGGTCGAGCATGGTCAGGGCCCAAATCAGCCCGGCTTCTCGCTTGCCCCGCGCGGCCGGCGTAGGGCCCTGGGTCTTGTCGATCCAGCGGGTGAGCACCGGGCCCACATCGTTTACGTCACTTTGCTTGGTGGAACTGGTGCACACCACCAAGGCATTCATTTCCTGGGTATCGGTGTAGCGCTCGAACAGGTAGGCGACCTTGCCTCGCAAAATCAACTGCGCCACGGAGTTATCCTTGGTGCTCGATTGCGGGTCGCTGGAGTCGGCTATGTCCAGCAGGTTTTTGCGCCCGCGATAGCCGGGGAAGTCCAGCAGGTCGACCTGGTTGACCAGTTCGTCCACCGGCGCTTCGACCAGCACAAAGGTCATTTCGGCGGTGAGTGCCGCCAGTTGCGCGACGGGAATGCTCTGGCTACCTTGCAGGCGCCCGTCGAACTGCGGCCGCACAGTGATCGGCAAATCCTGGGGCGTGCCGAAACGTTCGAGGATATCGACGTTCATGATGTTGTCGCGTTGGTGATACGCCTCACCGTTGAAACTGATCAGTGCGTCGAGTGGCGCGAATACGGTTTGCGCCAAGCCAATCTTATGCAGTGCGCCGGCCAGTTGCTGGTAAGCCCGGGTCAGCTCGCGCTGTTCGCCCCAGAGGATCGACAGCAGCTCGGCGCGCTCCTGAAAATTCAGGCGTGGCGCCAGTTGCAGCACTTTGGGCCAGTACGCGTGCTCAAGCTTTTTCACCGAGTTGGGTGCGGTCTCGCGCATGTAATCCCAGAGCGAGACGATGTCATCGGCGCTGACGCCTTTCTGCACCAGTGTGTTCTCACGCCCTTCGAACGGTTGGAGAGCACGTTGAATGCGCTCCTCATCGATCTGATAGTTGATCCGTTCAAGATCGAAGTCCTTGAACCAGGAGTTGGCGAGTATTTTCGCCAGCTCGATCTCACGAAACAGTTTGAGCTCGATCGGAAACTGCGGGTCTTCGCCCGGCTTGGCCCTGCGGCTGAAGCGCGTTACCAGGCCGGTGGCTTCCTTACCTCCGCCGACCGGGTTGATGTGCTTGATAAAGTCCAGGCGACGCTCGCCCAACTGCGTTTCCAGCTTGCCATTCTGGCCGGCCGCGAGTGCCGAGATCAGGTACGATTTGCCAGCCTGCGACAGGCCGAAAAAACCGATGGTCATCGGTGTGGTCGCAACCCGGCCCAGGCTGTGGGCCAGGTTGCGCGCACGGTGCAGGCGCACGTTGAGATTATCCGCCTCGCTGTCCAGGCGCGGCGCGTTGACGCGGGTCTGGCTGATCCATTCCAGTGCCTGACCGGCACCTTCATAAACAGCGGCCCAACTGGCAGAAAGCTGAGTTTGCTCGGGGGTCAGGTCATTCATTTGCGTTTCACACTTCCACTGTCGAGCCAGTATTTGGTCTCGCTAAGGCCCACATCGAGCATGGTATTGAGCTCCAGCTCAAGGTCGCTGCGCGGGTTGAAGCTGACATTGCTGCTATTGGATTCGATGCCTTGCACCACCAGTCTGTCACTGACCAGCCCCTGCTTGCGCGTGTGCTTGTCGCCCGCCTTGACCTCGAACCGCACCTTGAGCAGCGGCGCCGCGCCGTCTTCGCCGACCGCGCGGGAGAACTTTTCCCGCCCGGCATTGGTAAAGCTTAGGGTGTACAGCGGCGAGGCGGCCCAACGGTCTGCCGTCAGTTGGCGAAAGCCCAGGCGCAGGTCGCCGCGCATTTCCAGTTGCGGCGTGTCGGCATCGTCACCGACGCCGATCACGGGCAGCTTGATCTTGTAGTTTTCGGGTTCGGTTTCGATGTTGCGATACAGCACGTCGGCATCTTTAATCACATTGTTCTTGTCGATGACGCCGATGTGCTTGACCGTCGAATACGGCTTGAGCGCGGAGGCGCGGAAGTAGAAGTTCGGCACGCTGTGATTGGCGCACAGCAGGCAGAGCATCGCCCCAACCGACGCGGTGCTTTTCGGGTCGTCGATACGGCCGTTCTTGTGGAACGGATACCAACCGCCCGTGCGGTAATCCTGCAGCGCCAGGATGCGTCCCGGTGGCAGCGGCAGTACCTTGCGAATGAATGCCTGGATACCCGGCAGGCGCGATGGCCGCCCGGTCAGCAACAACACGTCACAGGGGTAGTGCGCGACCACTTCACACAGCGCCCCAAGGATCTTGGTGATGTTGATCTGATCGTTGAGAAACGCCGCATGGAGCTTTTGCAGGTCGAAGCTGATAGGCGTCGCGTACAGGTCAAACCCGTTCTGGGTGCCGATATCACGGCGCACGGCGCTGTGGACGTATTCGAGCACGGTGTGGCTGATGGCATTGCCACCCAGCAGCTCGCGGTAGGTGCGGGTGTTGAGCTCAACCTGGGTCTGCGGATCGTAGTGCTCGTATTCCTTGAGCAGCGCGAGCGCCAATGGGGTGAAGACCTGCAGGTTCAGCTGTTGGCGCAGGATCACGTCCTTGGCGTCGATATTTTCGGCACCGCACAGCCTCGACATCAGCGAGTCGGCGGATTTGACCCCGGCACTCTGCAAGGCCTTTTCAAAGCTGGGCAGGATGAAGTCCTGGATCACGTCCAGCACGATATCGTCGCCGGCCACCTTGAAACCGTCACGGAAACGCTGCTCCGGCACGATATGCACGTTGCTGCCGGTACTGGTGTTTCCCGCTCGATCCAGGCGGTAATCAGTGATCACAAGGTCGGTGGTACCGCCACCGATGTCGATGGTCGCCAGGGTGATGCGCTCACGGTCTTGCTTGTCCGGGCGTGCGAGGGTGGCGAAGAACTCTTCCGGATGCCCGGCAAAATTTTCGTTGACCTCGGTGTACAGGTAAACCAGCTGGCCGCAGGACGCTTCATCCCATTCCACGCGGATGCTCGGGATCGGCGTGGTGGGTTGGGTCCCACCGTCTTCGTGGGGGCTTTCTTCGCTGTCGTGCCAACCCAGGCTCTTCCACACAAGGCCAATGGCTTGCAACAGTCGCTCATTGAGAATGCTGCGCTCGGCCTGGGGCATGCCTGGCGGCACGGTCAAGGTGATGCTGTTGAGCTGGCGCGGTTTGCGAGTGTGGCCCTGACGCGAGCGTTGGGCGGGGCTGTTGATCTGCGAAAGGGCTTGCGCGATGACTTCTGCGAGCATGAACGTCATCAACGAGCTGCGCGAGTAGCGCGGCATGAACACCGGCAAACGATCATCTTCGTCGAGGCTGTAGAGCGCTTCGCCGGTTTCGTTGATCAGGTGGGAAAACGGCGCAGCGGTGGCATAAGGCTCGTTGTCGGTCTTGACGTAAGCCGCGTTGAAGCGCCAGCCGTGACCATACGGGTTTTCATCCCACAGGTACCGCTTGGGGCTCGACAGCCCGGTCGACCCTTCGGTGCCGCGACGACGGCTGGCAAGGCGCCCGGCTTCACTGCCGACCCTGGCGATAGTCGCCCATTGGAACGCATCGTGACGGCCACTCTTGACCGAACAGTGGTCTTTGCCGAAATACGCCTGGGCAAATTCGACACGGCTCTCGAAGGGCTCGTTGTAGGTGTGTTCCGGGGTGATTAGGTCGCGCAGTTCGAGTACATAGTTTTGCTTAAGCCCGGAACCGGCCTGGCCATGGTTTTCGATCAGGATGCCGCAGGTGCGCGAGTTGCCGACGTCCAGCACCAAGTCCACCAGGATCGGCTTTACCAGGTCATTGGGGTCATTAGCGATCACTTTGATTTCCGGGATCTCGACCTTGGCCTTGAGGGCGCTTTGCTGCGATGCGGAAGGTTTCGCCAGCAGGCTCAGTACGTTGAGGTAGTGGGCCAGGTGATGGTGGGCACGTACATCGGCTTCCAATTCGTCACGGGTGCGTTGAGGGTTGCCTTCGTTGAACAGCTCCTGCAGCCATTCGTTGACCCATGGCAAGGCGAGGAACTCCTGCACCTCGGCCGGGTTGACCGCCAGTTTGAAGGCCACGCCGGAGCTGACGTCTTCTTCGTTCGGCGCCAGGTAGGCGGTGCCGCTGCGCTTGTGCATGATGCGACTGTCGAACGCTAGGGTCAGGCGGTGCGTGTTGCCGTCAATGTCCGGGGTGGGCAGCTTGACCAGACGCATGCGTGACCAGTTGACCGGGCCATTATCGAAGCGATAGGGCGGCATGAATCGCAGGAACGGGATTGGCAGCCAGATGCCATCCAGCAGCTCAAGGCTGCTTTTCATGTCAAGGCTGAACACCGGCTTGGCTTTTTCGATCTTTCCGGGCGCCGGTTCGTAGAAGTAGAAATCTTTCTCTTCGTTGTACAGCAGACGGCAGATGCCAAGGTTCATAGGGGCGAACTCGCCGGCCGGCTCCTTGCGGGGATCCAGGCGCAGAGCGAAATCCATGAACTGGATGCCGGTGTCACTGACGAGCGTGACGGTGTCTTCGAATTGCGTGACTTCAGGCAGCATTGGTAGATCTTCCAGTCTTATTCGCCCATCTGGCGCATGGACATTGGGAATTTTTCAGTTCCATAACCGCCGGTGCAGTCCGCGATACTGGTCGCGCCCGGCCGACAATCAACCTTTGGCATGTCGTAGTTACTACCGTCGCCGCAGACTGCCTGGCCCTGGCTGTCGATCGACAGGCTGCCGCCTTTCATCGCCGCCGAGACCGGGCCGGTGCAGTTGACGCCGTTGGCGCGGTGCACGGTGACTTCGCCTTTGCCGTTGTTGAACTTGTATTCCAGGCGCAGTGGCTTGCCGGTCTTGCGGTCCTGGATGCCGGCACCGGCGCGATACTGGCCATTGAGGAAGTCGGCCGTGCCGTCGGGTGCTGCCGGCGGAATGCTAAGTCCGGCAGTAGAAGGCTGGGAAGTGGCAGGCGATCCAGGCGTTGTGGGAGGCGTCTGAGGCTCGACGGCTGCAGCTTCCGGGGCTTGGGCGGGGGGCGTTGGTGCTTCGGCCTGTGGCTGCTGGGTGGCCTGCTCGTCAGCGGCTGACGGCCCCTCTATGGCGCCACCTTCGACGGGCACACCGCTGCCGCTGCCCACCGTTGCGGCACCGGTACTGTTGACGTCAGTGACAACGGGCACCTGGCCCCTGATTTCTGTTGTTTCAGGCTCAGTCGAGGTGATGCCCGCGACGGGCAGCGTCACGCCGGGGAGGCATCCGCGCAGGCTGAGCAGCAGCAATAACAGGAGCAGCAACAAAGGCAACAGCAGGAGCCACCACCAGCGGCGCCACCACGGACGTGCGATGACTGGCGCCAACGGTGCTGCGTCTACCGGCTCGTCAGGTGGCAGTTGGAAAACCAGCGGCGCCGCGGGCGTAGGGTAAAGGCACATCAGTGGGTCGCGATTGGCGTCGGCATTTGCATGCTCGAACCCCCAAAAGGTCAGCACGGGCTTGCCTTGTACCAGATACACGAAATTTTCGTCAGGGAAGTGGATAACGCGCTTGAGCAATTTGCCAAATACCGCTTTATCGCCGGTGTGGGCGTCGCCTTCCGGGCCGATAAAACGCTGGCTGAGTCCCTGGAGAGAGGTTTTCAGCCTTTCGAGCTGTTCGCGTGCGGGCGCACGCTCTTCTTCAGTCGCGCTGCTCCAGGGAATGACGTCGCCGTCGATATCGCTGTACCAGTCGATCTGATTGCCGAGTTCGTCGCTCTGCGGGACGGCCAGATGCTTGACCAGTTCCGGGTCTTTACGACGAATGGCTTCGCGCAACTGCAGCGCCGCGCGATACACCGGTTGACCGGTTTCGCCAAGGGAAGTGAACGACCCACTTTTACCGCTACGTAACAATGCCCCGCGCATCCAGACTCCATATGCTCATTCGCGCACAATGACAGGCGTGATGCCTGTAACCGCTCCCTGATTTAGATGGCGACCTTAATGTCAATTTGATGTCGCCGTCAATCTGACAAACGTCTGGTGCGGTAGCTGAGTCTACATAAAGACGTGACGTTCTATATAGAGGGGCTCGCTGCGCGATATTGCAGTGCCTCGGCCAGATGCTCGCGGCGGATCGCGCCGGCCTGTTCCAGGTCCGCCAGCGTACGCGCGACTTTCAGCAGCCGATGGGCCGCACGCAGGGATAAGGTTAGCCGTTCGCAGGCGGTTTCCAGCCAGGCCTCATCGATTTTCGATAGCGCACAATGCTGGCGCAATCCCGCAAGGTCGAGAAAGGCATTAGCGCAGCCCTGACGCTGGTGCTGACACTCTCGGGCCTGGGCAACCCGGACGGAGGCGTTGGCCGTATCCTCACCCGCTTGTTCGCAAGGGTTAAGGGTGGTGGTTTCCCGGGCTACGGTAACGTGCAGATCAATCCGATCCAGCAATGGTCCCGATAGCTTGTTGCGATACCGCTGAATCTGCTCCGGCGTACAGCGACAGCGGCCGCTGGGTTCGCCCAGATAGCCGCAAGGACAGGGGTTCATCGCCGCAACCAGTTGGAAGCGTGCCGGGAAGCTTACCCGGTCGCGGGCACGGGAAATCACGATATGCCCCGACTCTAGTGGCTCTCGCAGCACCTCCAGGACTTTGCGATCGAACTCCGGCAACTCGTCGAGGAACAATACGCCGTGGTGGGCCAGGGTGATTTCCCCCGGTTGCGGCTTCGATCCGCCGCCGACCAGCGCGGGGCCCGACGCCGAGTGGTGCGGCTGGCGAAACGGCCGTTGCGGCCAATGGCTCAACGGCGCCAGGCTGACCACCGATTGAATCGCCGCGACTTCCAGCGCTTCGTGCTCACTCAGTGGTGGCAGCAACCCCGGCAGGCGGCTGGCGAGCAAGGTCTTGCCAGTGCCGGGCGGCCCGCTGAATAACAGGTTGTGCGCCCCCGCAGCCGCGATCAGCAAGGCACGCTTGGCAGCCAACTGGCCCTGTACCTCACTGAGGTCCGGGTAAGGTTTGTTCAAATACAGCAAACCGTCGGACTGGTAGGGCTCGATCGGTACATGCCCGTTCAGGTGCGCCACCACTTGCAGCAAGTGGTCCACCGCAATCACCTTCAATCCCGATGCCAGGCACGCTTCCTCAGCGTTCGCCCTGGGCACTATCAAGGTGCGCCCGGCCTTGCGCGCCGCCAATGCGGCCGGCAACACGCCTTTCACCGCGCGTACCTCGCCGGACAGCGCCAACTCGCCCAGGCACTCAACGTCATCGAGCATCAACGCCGGCACCTGCATACTGGCTGCCAGGATCCCCAGGGCAATCGCCAAATCAAAACGCCCGCCGTCCTTGGGCAGGTCGGCGGGCGCGAGGTTGAGGGTGATGCGACGCGGCGGATATTGCAGGGCCGAATTGAGAATGGCGCTGCGTACACGGTCCTTGCTTTCCTTTACCGCCGTCTCCGGCAAGCCCACCAGCGTCAGTGATGGCAAGCCATTAGCCATATGCACTTCAACCGTGACGACGGGGGCTTCAACGCCGATCTGGGCGCGACTGTGGACGATGGCGAGGGACATGCTCGATCCTTGAATGGGGCCGCTTCCTGCGGGTTATTCAAGGGTAGACGAGGGTGGGGAAAGCAAAGCAGGGGAGGTTTTACAGAACGTATCCAGGCGACAGCGCGGGGCTAATGTGGGAGGGGGCAAGCCCTTCCCACACTGATTGCGTTCACTCGGCGGAGGGTGGCGTCAGCCGCGCTTCCAGTTCCGCTACTTTTGCCTCCAGGCTTTCCAGGCGCGCACGCGTGCGGGCGAGCACCACCATCTGGCTGTCGAACTCTTCACGGCTCACCAGATCGAGCTTGCTGAAGCCACTTTGCAGCAATGCCTTGAACTGGCTTTCGATTTCATTGCGGGGCAGCGGAGTGTCGCCGCTGAACAGGCGAGAGGCGTGGCCGCTCAGGGCGTCGAGGAAGTCTTTGGGCGCGAGCATGGGAAATATTCCGGAAAACTGTTGGCCGGCAGTGTATCACGCAGCGTCTATAGTCTTTTCACAGCCCTGACGCGCACGCTTTTCGCGCACCGGGATGGGCGCCTGCGCACTGTTTTGATGCGCATCGCCACCGCCGGAACGCCCCGCAGGTGGGCATGAGTGGGCAATGGACTGATTTCAGTGAGTTTTACGGAGCTGGCAAGGTTTCTGCTTAGACGATCATGACCCATGCACTGATGCAGTCGCTGTGACGAATGCAGTGCGCCGACGGATCAGGGGTACAGGTTTCGTCACCAGTGGTTCGCTGGCGTCGCTACGGTAAATGCCGAGGCGACGATGCGTTACAAAGCCAGGCACTGCGCTTAGACTTGAGACGGGTTTGTTTTCCTGGGGCAAGTCCACCAATTCGGGAGAGAGTTTTCATGAAGCTAGTCACTGCCATCATCAAGCCGTTCAAGTTGGACGACGTACGCGAGTCACTGTCCGAGATCGGCGTGCAGGGCATTACCGTTACTGAGGTCAAGGGCTTCGGTCGGCAGAAGGGTCATACCGAGCTGTATCGCGGCGCGGAATATGTGGTCGATTTCCTGCCGAAGGTGAAGATTGATGTCGCCATTGACGACAAGGATCTTGACCGGGTTATCGAGGCGATAACCAAGGCCGCCAACACCGGCAAGATCGGTGACGGCAAGATCTTCGTGGTCAATCTGGAACAGGCTATCCGCATCCGTACCGGCGAAACCGATACCGACGCAATCTAAGCCGCCAAACCCCAACGCCCCAGGAGAAAAACACTATGACTCTGCGTACATTCGCAGGGCTCGGAGCCCTGTTGTCCATCGTAATGCCAAGCCTTGCAATGGCGGCAGACGAAGTGGCGGCTCCAGTCCTCAACTCCGGCGACACTGCCTGGATGCTGACCGCCACCGCACTGGTGCTGTTCATGACCATTCCTGGCCTGGCGCTGTTCTACGGCGGCATGGTCCGCTCCAAGAATATTCTGTCGGTGATGATGCAATGTTTTGCCATCACCGGCCTGATCAGCATCCTGTGGGTCGTCTACGGTTACAGCATTGCGTTCGATACCACCGGCATGGAGCAGGGCGTCGTCAACTTCAACTCCTTCTTCGGCGGCATGAGCAAGGCGTTCCTGGCGGGGGTCACTCCAGCCAGCATCACCGGGCCTGCGGCGCTGTTCCCGGAAGCGGTGTTCATCACCTTCCAGATGACGTTCGCCATCATCACTCCGGCGCTGATCGTCGGTGCCTTCGCCGAGCGCATGAAGTTCTCCGCGATGCTGATTTTCATGGGCATCTGGTTCACGCTGGTCTATGCGCCGATTGCGCACATGGTCTGGAGCGGCAACGGCGGCCTGATGTGGGACTGGGGCGTGCTGGACTTCGCCGGTGGCACCGTGGTGCACATCAACGCCGGTGTGGCTGGCCTGGTGGCGTGCCTGGTGCTCGGTAAACGTAAAGGCTTCCCGACCACCCCGATGGCCCCGCACAACCTGGGTTACACCCTGATCGGCGCGGCCATGCTGTGGATCGGCTGGTTCGGCTTTAACGCCGGTTCCGCTGCCGCAGCCAACGGCACGGCCGGCATGGCGATGCTGGTTACCCAGATTGCTACCGCTGCTGCGGCGCTGGGCTGGATGTTCGCCGAGTGGATCACCCACGGCAAGCCGAGCGCACTGGGCATCGCCTCGGGCGTGGTGGCCGGCCTGGTTGCGATCACTCCGGCGGCTGGCACCGTGGGCCCGATGGGCGCCCTGGTCATTGGCCTGGCGGCGGGCGTGGTGTGTTTCTTCTGCGCCACTACCCTCAAGCGCAAGCTGGGCTACGACGACTCCCTGGACGCCTTCGGCGTGCACGGTATCGGCGGTATCCTCGGCGCGATCCTGACCGGCGTGTTCGCGGCTCCGTCGATGGGTGGCTTCAACGCCGCTACCACTGACATCGCCGCCCAGGTGTGGATCCAGTGCAAAGGCGTCGGCTTCACCGTGATCTACACGGCGATCGTCACCTACGTCATCCTCAAGGTGCTGGACATGGTCATGGGCCTGCGCGTCACCGAAGAGGAAGAGGCGGTCGGTCTCGACCTGGCGCAACATAACGAGCGTGGCTACAACCTGTAAGTACGCGAAAAAAAGTTGCCCGGCTTGCCGGGCATTTTTTTGTCTGGCGTTTGTCTCTGCCTATAAGTGGCATGGGTTTTTCGTCAACTTTGTGATGGGATCCACACGGCACTTTTAAGGGTGCGAATGTCTTACAGGCATGTAGGCGTATTCGGCACTTTGTTTTTTTCCAGAGCGCGCTAGAATGCGCGCCGATGGGCGGAGAACTGTATGTGGCAACAGACCCTGATTACCCTTAGGGCCAAGCCCCGGGGCTTTCACCTGGTGACCGACGAGTTGCTTGCCGGCTTGCCTGAATTGAAGGCGTGTCGCGTGGGCCTGTTGCATCTGTGGCTGCAGCACACCTCGGCCTCGTTGACGGTCAACGAGAATGCCGATCCGGCGGTTCGCCGTGACTTCGAGCGTTTCTTCAACTTGCTGGTGCCGCAAGGCCATGCAGGGTTCGAACACAACGACGAAGGTCCGGATGATCTGCCGGCGCACTTCAAGGCCAGTCTCCTGGGCTGCCAGCTGAGTTTGCCGGTGAAGGCTGGCCGCTTGGCGATGGGGACTTGGCAAGGTGTTTATCTGGGCGAGCACCGTGATCATGGCGGTGCTCGTAAAGTCCTCGCCACCTTGCACGGTGAAGGGGCATAAGCCACTGGTGATCCAGTGGATGTTGATTTTTTTCCGGCGACCTCGACAGAGGGTGAAGCTGGGCTATAACTAATCTGCTTTTCGCAAGTCATGAGGTAGAACATGAGCGACGATGATCTGGAAAACGACGACCTCGAAGTAGGTGACGAAGACGACACTGAGGAAAGTCTTGAAGCGGCGGCTGATGACGTTGCTGAAGACCTTGATGACAGTGCTGGCGATGATGTCGCGCCCAAAGCCAAAGGCAAGGCCAAGGCTGCTGTTTCGGTAGATGAACTGCCCAGTGTTGAAGCCAAGAACAAAGAGCGCGATGCCCTGGCCCGTGCGATGGAAGAATTCCTCGCCAAAGGCGGCAAAGTGGTCGAGGTCGAGCCCAACGTGGTGGCTGATCCACCGAAGAAGCCGGATAACAAATACGGCAGCCGTCCTATCTGAGGTCAGCTACCTGCTTGTAAGAAAGAACCCGCCGTCGCTGCGGGTTTTTTCATGCCTGCTGATTTATTCGAGCGTTGTGGTGATCCAGATGTGGGAGGGGGCTTGCCCCCGATAGCGGTGTATCAATCACCAAATAGGCTGGCTGATCTACCGTAATCGGGGGCAAGCCCCCTCCCACATTTGGCCATCGGTGTTACTGCCAGCGGCGAAGTAACTCCGGCAATTGCGTCAGGCTGCGAATTTGCGCATCCGGGAGTTTATCCCCTTCCCACGCCTTGCCCGCCGGGTTGAACCACACTGCTCGCAGGCCCGCCTGCTGCGCCCCGGCAATGTCATCGCCCGGATGATCGCCAACATGCACCGCCGCTTCGGCCTTCACGCCGCCGCGCTGTAATGCCTCCTGAAACAACCGCGCATCCGGCTTGGCGATGCCGATATCCTCGGCACGCAAGGCAAAGTGAAAGTAGTCCGCCAGGCCTACGCGTTGTACGTCGGCATTGCCATTGGTGATCACGCCTAGCAGGAAGTGCTGGCGCAGGGCTTTGAGCATCGGCTCGGCTTCGGGGAAGACGGTGAGTTGATGCCGCGCATGAATGAACGCTTCAAAACACACGTCGGCCATTTCCGTGGCTTCAGGCTGTGGATAACCAGCCTCCTCAAACGCATGCATCAACACCCGATGGCGCAGGATACTGATGCGGTGTTTGAGTTCAGGGTGACGTTGCAGCACCTGTTGGCGCAGGCTGGCGAAATGCTCCAGGGGCAAGTCGCCGACCTTGGATGCGTTGAGCGCCAACCATTCGCGCATTGACGCTTCGGCGCTGATGATGACGGGTACGTTGTCCCAGAGCGTGTCGTCCAGGTCGAAGGTGATCAGCTTGATGCTCATGAGTCGCCGCCCTTGATGCGTTTGGCCCGTGGATGGGCGCTGTCGTACACCGTTGCCAGGTGCTGGAAGTCGAGGTGGGTGTAGATCTGCGTGGTCTTGATGTCGGAGTGGCCGAGCAGCTCCTGTACTGCGCGCAGGTCCTGGGACGACTCCAGCATATGGCTGGCAAAGGAGTGCCTGAGCATATGCGGGTGCAGGTTCTGCCCCAGTTCGCGCTCGCCGGCGGCTTTTACGCGCAACTGAATGGCCCGTGGCCCCAGGCGTCGGCCTTGTTGGCTGATAAATACCGCGTCGTCCTGCGGATTGGCCAGCGCGCGCAACGGCAACCACAGTTGCAGGGCTTCACGGGCTTTCCTGCCGACGGGCAGCACACGCGTCTTGCTGCCTTTACCCAGCACCTGCACCAACCCATCCGCCAGGTCCAGTTGATCGAGGTTCAGGCCGGTCAGCTCGGACAGGCGCAGGCCCGAGGAGTAGAACAACTCGAGGATCGCCTGGTCGCGGTGCGCCAGGAAGTCATCCTCGACCGCGCCATCGAGCAGTTGCAGAGCGCGGTCGGTGTCCAGGGTCTTGGGCAGGCGGCGCTCGCCTTTGGGCGGCGACAGGCCATTGGCCGGGTCGTGGTCACACAGGCCTTCGCGGTTCAGGTAGTGATAGAGGCCGCGCACCGCCGACAGCAGGCGCGACAGGCTACGCGAGGACTGGCCTTGCTGGTGCAGCCGTGCGACCAGGCTGCGCAGGCTCTGGATATCCAGGGCTTTCCAGCTGGCAATCTGCTGCTTTTCGCAATAGGCCAGGACCTTGTTCAAGTCCCGCCGGTAGGCTTCCAGGGTATGAGGCGACACCTGGCGCTCGTTGCGCAGGTGAGCGCAGTAAGCGTCCAGTTGCCGTTCCATGGCTAGCGCACCGCGCGCAGGGCAGTGGTGAAGCGCGGCAAGACGCGGCCCAGCACTTCGGCGATGTAGGTCAAAAACAGGGTGCCCACCGAGCTTTTGTAATGCGCGGGATCGCGGCTGGCGATGGCCAGTACGCCATGCAGGCCTTGGTGGCTGAGGGCAACCACGGCGGTGGAGCCGATCTGTTGGCGCTGTTCGGCACCAAAGAGGAAGTCCAATTCATGCTCGCGCAGGGTGCCGCTGATGGTCTTGCCTTCGGAAAGCAGGCCGCCGATGGCGGTTTGCGCTTCGCCACCGCTGACCCAGCGACCCACCGGCATCGGGTTGTCGCTGAACAGGATCAGGCTGACAAACGGCACCTGGAAGTCCTGGCGCAGGCTGTCTTCCACGGCCATCACCGTTTCTTCCAGGCTGGCGGCGTCCATCAGGGTCAGGATCAGGCGACGAGTCTTGTCGAACAGGCGATCGTTGTCGCGGGCCACATCCATCAGATGCGAAAGCCGGTGGCGCATTTCGATATTGCGCTCGCGCAGGATCTGCATTTGCCGCTCCACCAACGACACGGTATCGCCGCGTTGGTGGGGGATGCGCAAGGCCGGAAGCAATTGCTCGTGCTCGACGAAAAAGTCCGGATGAGCCTCAAGGTACGCCGCGACTGCAGCGGCCTCCAGGCTTTCACTTGGGGTTATGTGTGCGGGTACTTGAGGCTTATCGGTCATTGGCTTGACTCACTCATAGACGGACCTGTCCTTCGTATACACGCGAGGCCGGCCCGGTCATCATCACCGGGTGGCCAGGGCCTGCCCATTCGATGGACAAGCGCCCACCCGGCAGGTCGATCAGCAGCGGTGAATCCATCCACCCCTGGCTGATCGCGGCCACGGCAGCGGCGCAGGCACCGGTGCCGCAGGCCTGGGTTTCGCCGGCGCCGCGCTCCCACACACGCAATTGCGCGCGAGAACGGTCGATCACCTGCAGGAAGCCCACATTGACCCGCGCCGGAAAGCGCGGGTGATGTTCGATCTTCGGCCCCAGTTCATGCACGGGCGCATTGTTGATGTCATTGACCCGCAGCACCGCATGGGGATTGCCCATGGACACGGCGGCGATATCCACGCTGTTGCCGTCCACCTCCAGCGCATAACTGAGGGCCTGCTCGGGCGCCTGGAACGGAATGTCCGCCGGCACCAGGCGTGGCGCGCCCATGTTGACGCTGATCTGGCCGTCACTGCGGATATCCAGTTCGATCACGCCGCCTTTGGTCTCGACGCGGATCTGGCGCTTGGCGGTCAGGCGCTTGTCCAGCACGAAGCGCGCAAAGCAGCGCGCACCGTTGCCGCACTGTTCCACTTCAGAGCCATCGGAGTTGAAGATCCGATAACGGAAATCCACCTCCGGGTTGGTCGGCGCTTCCACCAGCAATAATTGGTCGAAGCCGACACCGGTGTGCCGGTCGCCCCATTGTTTGGCGTGCTTGGGCAGGATGTGTGCGTGCTGGCTGACCAGGTCGAGAACCATGAAGTCATTGCCCAGCCCGTGCATCTTGGTAAAACGCAGCAGCATGGCTTACTCCGGCAGCAGGCTTTCGCCAGCATACAACTCGGCTACCGTCTCGCGGCGACGCACTTCGAACGCTTGATCACCGTCCACCAGCACCTCGGCGGCTCGCCCGCGCGTGTTGTAGTTGGAACTCATGACAAACCCATAGGCACCGGCCGAATGCACGGCCAGCAGGTCGCCTTCCTCCAGGGCCAGCTGACGATCCTTGGCCAGGAAGTCGCCGGTCTCACAGATCGGGCCGACGATGTCGTACGCGCGCGTTTCGCTGTCGCGAGGGGCAACGGCGGTGACATTCATCCAGGCCTGGTACAGCGCCGGGCGGATCAGGTCGTTCATCGCCGCGTCGACGATGGCGAAGTCCTTGTGCTCAGTGTGCTTGAGGTACTCGACCTGGGTCAGCAGCAAACCGGCATTGGCGACGATGTAGCGGCCCGGCTCGAACATCAGCGTCAGGTCGCGGCCTTCGATACGCTCGCGCACGGCCTTGATGTAGTCGGCGATCAACGGCGGCTCTTCATCGCGATAACGCACGCCCACACCGCCACCCAGATCGATGTGGTGCAGGTAGATGCCGCAGTCGCCGAGGCGGTCGATCAGTGCCAGCAGGCGGTCGAGCGCATCCAGGAACGGCGGCAGGGTGGTCAGTTGCGAGCCGATATGGCAGTCGACACCCAACACGTCCAGGTTCGGCAATTGGGCGGCGCGGATGTACACGTCTTCGGCGTCGGCAATGGCGATGCCGAACTTGTTCTCCTTGAGGCCGGTAGAAATGTACGGGTGGGTGCCCGCATCGACGTCCGGGTTGACGCGCAGGGAGATCGGCGCGCGAACGCCCATTTCGGCGGCCACGACCTGCAGGCGCTCCAGCTCGTCGGTGGACTCGATGTTGAAGCAGTGCACACCTACTTCCAGGGCGCGGCGCATGTCTTCGCGGCTCTTGCCGACGCCGGAAAACACGATCTTGTCGGCCTGGCCACCGGCGGCCAATACACGTTCGAGTTCGCCACGGGAGACAATGTCAAAACCAGCGCCCAGACGCGCCAGGACATTGAGTACACCCAGGTTGGAGTTGGCTTTCACCGCGTAGCACACCAGGTGCGGCGCGCCTTCCAGCGGGTCGGTGAACGAGCGGTATTGCGCTTCGATATGTGCACGGGAATACACATACGTCGGGGTGCCAAAGCGCTCGGCAATCGCAGACAGCGCCACGCCTTCCGCGAACAGCTCGCCGTCCCGGTAGTTAAAAGCGTCCATGAGGGTCCCTTAGTAAGTGTCGTGCTTGTGCGCTTTCGATGGCTTTTGCGACGACTGCGCCTGTTCGTTCGGGTCTTTGCTGTCGTCGGGCAGGTACAGCGGGCCTTTTTGACCACAGGCACTAACGAGGCAAGCGACCGCGACGAGCGCAGCAAGGGAAGAGATCAGGCGCTTCATGGCGAAATCCTTGAATATGCATTAATTGCGCCCGAGTATACCGACCACCCGCCAGCTTGCCTATGCGCCGGAATACCCGTCCGGCGGGGGTTTGCTGAGAGGGTCGGGAAGCGGACTACGCTGTTTGAGGATATTTCACGCCGTCAATCGCGTTGAAATCGGTATCCTTTGCAATCGGCGGGGCGCGTCCGTATCGTGCGGCGCTTGAGCAGAACCAGACACTTTTGAGGTTGCCACAATGAGTTTGACCGAAGCCCGTTTTCACGACCTGGTGGATGCCACCCAGGAGAAGCTGGAAGATATTTTCGACGACAGCGACCTGGATGTGGATCTGGAAAACTCGGCCGGTGTGCTGACCGTCAAATTCGAGAGCGGCCAGCAACTGATTTTCAGTCGCCAGGAACCGCTGCGTCAGTTGTGGCTGGCGGCGCGCTCCGGTGGCGTTCACTTCGACTACGACGAAGACAGCGGCAAATGGCAGTGCGACAAAAGTGAAGAGTTGTTGGGCGAGATGCTCACGCGGCTGGTCGAGGAATATACCGGCGCCGAGCTGGACTTCGACGAGATCTGACAGTGACCCAGCCTGCTCCCGTACGCCCGCCCAAGCCGCTGTTCAGCAACGTCAGCCCGGCGGTGCCGTCGCCTTGTATCAGTTTGTGTCGCCTGGATGAGCAAAAAGTCTGCCTCGGCTGCTTCCGGCATGTCGAAGACATCCGTGAATGGCGCTCCGCCGACGATGCCCGGCGTCGAGTGATCTGCGCGCAGGCCGAGCAACGCCGGGCCCACGCCTGACGCTATCTTGTTTATTTGTGACGCTGTGGTAGTGTCCGGGTACGCCTCAACTCATCGAGGCCCGTGAGAACCCCGCCTTTTCCTGGCGGGGTTTTGCTTTTTTGTGCAGAAAAAAGGAGTCTGCCTGAATCATGACCACCGCACCGTCCATCATTCTCACCCGTCTTGACGTGCAGCGTCTGGAGCAACTGATCGACCGCTTGGGCGACGAGTTTCCCGGCGTCGAAGCGTTGCAGGCCGAACTCGACCGCGCCGAAGACGTGGTTGGTCACGATGAAGTGCCTGCAACTGTCGTGACCATGAACTCCAGCGTGCATTGCCGTGAACAAGGCAGTGGCAAGGACTATCACCTGACCCTTGTTTATCCCAAGGACGCAAATGCCGATGAAGGCAAGATCTCGATCCTGGCGCCGGTCGGCAGTGCTTTGCTCGGCCTGCAAGTGGGCCAGCATATCGACTGGCCTGCACCGGGCGGCAAGACCCTCAAGCTTGAATTGCTGAGTGTCGAAGGCCAGCCCAAAGACGGCGGCGCCTTCCCGCTTTAAATCTGGCTCAGCGCTTCATTGAGCGCGAGCTCCAGCTCGGCCTTGTAGCGCAGGTACAGATTGCTCGGGCTTTGCACGTCGCCGAGCAGGCCCGACAGGTCCAGGTCGGTGATGTAGCAACGGTAACGCTCGGGTTCGCGGCGTTGCCCGATGATCTCCCGGGCGACCACCGCAAACAGCTGGTCGCCAAACTCCATTTCGGAAAATTCCCGCTGATTGCAGTACAGCGTGACACCCACCTGGCCGGGCGCCGCCTTGCCGATAATCGCCTGCACGTCATAAAACGGCTTGTTGGCAGGGTGTTGCGGCGCCGGCCTTGGTTCGACAACGCGTGCGCGGGCGCTGCCCGATGGCAAAAGTTGGTAATACAGCGTTTGTACTTCGCCCAGCGGCTGTTGGGTGTCCAGCGGTGAAAGCGCTTCGCGGCGATAGATGATCGACAGCAGAAACCGCTGCAGCGGTGCCAACAGGCTCTGTTCATCATGAAACGGCAAGCGCTGCTGCCAGAGCGCGTTGAATTCGTCGAGCACATACAGTTCGGCGAAGCCTTCATTGACCCGGTAGAACACTTGTATGCAATCGGCCTGGCCCATGGGCAGCAGCAGCGCCAGGTCGTGGTCTTCCAGTGCCATGGCGTCCAGGTGCAATGGGCTGTAGCTGGCCAGCTCTTCGCTGAGGTAGGCGACCAAGGCGTCCTGGGTCGGCAGTGACACGTGGGTGGCCTGGCCGGGAATCAGTTCCATGACGTGATAGTGCTGCTGCACCTGGAGCAGGTAGCGGTGGTTGCTTTGGCCGAGCAGCAGATGCTGTGCGGTGTCGAATATTTCTTCGACGCGCTGGGCAATGAACTGCGCTCGGTTGTGACAGAAACAGCGCACCCGCAACCGCGGCAAATGAGCCGGCGGCAGTTGGTTGAGGTAGTCGCGCAGGCAGTCGAGCAGCGCATGGGGCCCGTCGTAGCGGCTGACCATCACCTCGTTCCAGCTATTGAGCGTGACCTGGTCCAGGGTCAGTACCAGATTTTCACGCACGCCGGCATAACTCAGGGAGTCGGTGCGCTCGGTGGTCATCAGAATGTTCAGGTCGCGGTGATGCTTGAGTGGGTCGACGCCGACGTTGACCAGCAACAGCACTTCTTCCGGTACCGCCGAACGCAACAGGCGCGCTTCATCGACGCTGGCCAGGGGCAGGGCGATGGTCTGTTGCAGGCTGCCCAGCAGGTTGAACAGTTCGAACTCGGTCATGTCGCTGGCGCCGGGGTGCAGCGCCAGGCGCGTGCTGCTGTCGATCACACCGTTGCGATGGCACCAGGTGAGCATTTCCAGCAGGTCGCGGCTGCGTTTGATCGGCGCGAAGTGCTCCCATTCCAGGGCCGTGAGGTTGCCGTTATACAGGCCCCAATGGTGCTGGCCCGGCTCCTTGCGGTTGGGGGAGTGCACCAGGGTCAGGGTGTCTTCGGCCAGGTCCGGGGCAATCCCGGGGTTAATGAACTCGACCTTGCCGGCCTTGCGTTCAAAGGCTGCGTACAAGCGCCGGCCCAGCACATTGAGGTCGCGCTTGTTGATCAGGCTGACGGTCTGTTCCGTACGGGCGAACTGGGTGAGGAAGCGGTAGCTGTAGTTCAGCTCGTTGACCAGGGCACGGCGCTCGGAAGCGACCTGACGCACCTTCCATTGGCTGCGGCTGTCCAGCAGGGCCAGTTGGCGCTGGTCCCAACCCCACTCATCGGCCAGGCGTTCGAGCAGCAGTCGTTGCCAACTGGCGGTGCGCTGGCCGGCGCTGAGCTTGCGGTTGACCTTCAGGTACAGGCTGCGCCGCACCAGTTCCAGGCGCTCGGGTTCATTGCGGGCCTTGAGGTATTCCTCGATGCGGCGGTAGACCACGATGTACGGGTCCAGCTCGTCCAGGTCCAGCTGATTGGCAAACACCGCGCGCTTGAAGCGCAGGCTCAGGCAGTGCACCTTGGGGTGTTCGCTGGCGTAGACCTCGGTCAGCAGCAGCTTGAGCACCGATTTATAGGGCGACTCGATGCCCTTGAACAGTTGCCACAGCCCGGCGCCGATGAATTCCCCCGGAGGAATGCGCGCCAGATGGCCGAGATCGAGGGTTTCGTCGGCGCGAATGAAGCGTTTGGAGATCAGCGTGTGGGTGAATTCGGCGTAGCGGCTTTCTTCATACACCGGGACCAGCCACCAGATCGGCGTGCGCCCGGCCAGCCAGATGGCGGTGCGGTAGAACTCGTCCAGCAGCAAATAGTGTTGGGTGGTGCCGCAATCGTCGGAACTCAGTTGGGTGTCCCGTTCACCGAGCACAAAGCGCGTCGGTTCGATCAGAAAGAAATGCGCCTCGGCGCCCATGGTCTGGGCCCAGGCTTCCAGCAGTTGGCACTTCTTGCGCAGCTCGGCCAACTCGTTTTCATTCAGGTCCGGAGCGTGGCACACCCACACGTCCATATCGCTCTGATCCGCCTGGGCCAACGTGCCCAGGCTGCCCATCAGGAACAGGCCGTGGATCGGGCGGGGCGGGTTGCCATGGCGCGGCTTGTAGGAGAACGAACGGGTCAGGCGCTGGGCTTCGGCCAGGGCCTGGGCATCGGGTTCGAAATTCGACAGCCCGGCCGGCGTGCCGCTGGAGACATAGCCCGGCAGCAAAGGGTGATTAACGTGGAAAAACAGCGGCAACAACGTCAGCACGCTTTGTTGGCGCGGGGTCAACCCTTCGACGGCCCGGGCCATGCGGCCTTCATTGAGAACCATGAAACGCGCGCGCAATTGGGCCAGCACCTTACGGTCGATGCCTTCGTCCAGGTCGGGGCGGATTTCATGGGTGCGGGTCATGTCGAATTCGGTGGCTCGCAGGGCCCGACGTGGGCGGCCGTGTAGGAGTTTACAGGCAGTAGCGTAGGAGGTTTAGAGGGAAATGGCGGTTGGCGCCAGAATTTTGCACCTTGCACAGCAACGCCCGTGGAATCCGCAGAGGGGCGGACTCCATGGGCGGGATCAGGTGTCAGGCGGCTTCTTTGGTGGAGGCGGTGGTCAAGATAGTCAGCAAGGTCTGCGCTTGCTCGGCGGCGTCCCGGCCAAGGCTGGTCAGGTAGCCTCCATCCGGTTGGTCGATAAGCCCTTTCGCATGGAGACGCTTGGCAGCGGCGATGGCAGTGGGGGCGGCGGTCTGATGGACTTTCAGACCTTCCTTGGTGCTGTCCAGGGGGAAGAGTACAAGGATTTCCAGTTCGGCAACCAACTCAGGGGTATACGACATAAGGACTCCAGACTTTCTAAAATTTATTAGAGGCTAGCAGGCCATAAGGTGAACGCACTTTGCCGAACTGTCCAGCGTGTTGCTGCGCGGCCGAGGCTTATTGTTTTTCCGGCGGCAACTCAGGCAATGCTCGCAGCGCTGTTTCATACCACTGGGTATCAAAAGCGCGGTCTTCGTCCAGCATCGCATCGATCTCGAAGGCCAGCACATGGGCCATGAGATTCAGAATATCTTCGCGCTCATAACCGACCAGCGTCAGTTTGTTGAACGTGGCCTTGGCCGCAGGCGGGTTGTCGCTTTCGATCTGGTTTTCAATCGCTTCGATCAGCGTGTTTTCGGTAAATTCTTCTTCGTCATTGTCGATATCGGTCGGCTCGCTCATGGCAGGCTCCTCAAGGAAAGGGCGCCAGTCTAACTCCATTCAGGCGGGTGATGCTGCTGGTCAGGCCGCGCCTCAGCGTCTATAACGCTTGCAGCCAACCCCACACCCGGCCTGGAGGCGTTCGCAATGCTCAAGCTCTACGGTTTTTCGGTCAGCAACTACTACAACATGGTCAAGCTGGCGCTGATGGAGAAAGGCTTGCCTTTCGAAGAGGTGCCTTTTTATGCAGGACAAACGCCTGAAGCCCTGGCGGTAAGCCCACGAGGCAAAGTGCCGGTGCTCGGCGTCAAGCAAGGCTTCATCAATGAAACCAGCGTGATCCTCGAGTACATCGAGCAGACTCAGGAAGGGCCCGCGCTGCTGCCGGCCGAGCCGTTCCAGCGCGCCCAGGTGCTGGCGTTGTGCAGGGAGATCGAGTTGTACATTGAATTGCCCGCACGGGCGTGCTTCGCCGAGGCGTTCTTTGGCATGCAGGTGCCGGAGGCGATCAAGGAGAAAGCCCGAGCTGAATTGTTGCTTGGAGTAGGAAGTTTAGGCCGGCACGGCAAGTTCGCGCCTTATGTTGCGGGGGAGCGCTTCACCATTGCCGATCTGTATTTCATGTACAGCTTGAATCTGGCCGTTGGTGTGGGCGAGAAACTGTTTGGGCTGGACTTGCTGGCTGAAATGCCGAAGGCGAAGGCGCTGCTGGAGCGTTTGAATGCGATGCCCAATGCGCAAAAGGTCGAGGCGGACCGGCAGGCAGCGATGCCTGGGTTTATGGCGATGATTGCGGCTAAAAAGTGATCAAGTGTGGGAGGGGACAAGCCCCCTCCCACATTTTATTCAGCGGCTGGCGAGCAGGGCCTGGCCGCGTACCACTGCTGCCTTCACCTGCGCCGGCGCGGTGCCGCCTACGTGATTACGGGCATTCACCGAGCCTTCCAGGGTCAGCACGGCGAACACGTCCTGCTCGATCTGGTCGCTGAACTGGCGCAATTCTTCCAGGCTCATTTCAGCCAGGTCCTTGCCGGTGTCCACGCCGTATTTCACGGCATGGCCCACGATTTCATGGCAGTCACGGAACGGCAGGCCACGCCGCACCAGGTAGTCGGCCAGGTCGGTCGCGGTGGAGAAACCCCGCAAGGCTGCTTCGCGCATGATGGCGTGCTTGGGCTTGATCGCCGGGATCATGTCGGCAAACGCACGCAGTGAGTCGCGCAGGGTGTCGGCGGCGTCGAACAGCGGCTCCTTGTCTTCCTGGTTGTCCTTGTTGTAAGCCAGCGGCTGGCCTTTCATCAGGGTCAGCAGGCCCATCAGTGCGCCGAATACGCGGCCGCTCTTGCCACGCACCAGCTCGGGCACGTCGGGGTTTTTCTTTTGCGGCATGATCGAACTGCCGGTGCAGAAACGGTCCGGCAGGTCGATGAACTGGAATTGCGCGCTGGTCCACAGCACCAGCTCTTCGGAGAAGCGCGACAGGTGCATCATCGCAATGCTCGCGGCGGCGCAGAATTCGATGGCGAAATCACGGTCCGACACACCGTCCAGGGAGTTGCCGCCGACGGCGTCGAAACCCAGCAGCTGCGCAGTGTATTCACGGTCGATCGGGTAGGTGGTGCCCGCCAGCGCGGCGCTGCCCAACGGCATGCGGTTGGTGCGCTTGCGGCAATCCACCAGGCGCTCGTAATCGCGGCTGAGCATTTCGAACCAGGCCAGCAGGTGGTGGCCGAAGGTCACGGGCTGAGCGGTCTGAAGGTGAGTGAAGCCGGGCATGATGGTGTCCGATTCACGCTCGGCCTGTTCCAGCAAACCTTTCTGCAAGCGGGTGATTTCAGCCAGGATCAAATCGATTTCATCGCGCAGCCACAGGCGGATATCGGTGGCCACCTGGTCGTTACGGCTGCGACCGGTGTGCAGCTTTTTGCCGGTCACACCGATGCGATCGGTGAGGCGAGCCTCGATGTTCATGTGCACGTCTTCCAGGTCGACGCGCCAGTCGAACGTACCGGCTTCGATCTCGCCACGGATGGTGGTCAGGCCATCGATGATGCTGTCGCGTTCGGCATCGGTCAGTACGCCGACCTTGGCCAGCATCGTGGCATGGGCGATGGAGCCCATGATGTCGTGGCGGTACAGGCGCTGGTCGAAGGTGACGGAGGCGGTGAAGCGCGCGACGAAGGCGTCGACGGGTTCACTGAAGCGGCCGCCCCAGGACTGGTTGGTCTTGTCGGTGCTCATGGATTCGCTCGTGATCTGCTTAAAAGAGGCGTGGAGGTGTGCCGCCGATAATAACAGGGTTGTCCGCAGACGCGGTGCTGTGGGCGGACGGCAATTTTATTTGTGCAAAGGATGGCTAAGTGCCTTGCCGCCGACCGCGTCCGGGACGAGACTGGGAGCAGGTTCTTATTGAAACGATATTTGACGATTGAGCAATATCGTCTCAGCGAGCGTCTACAGTTGGACTGAGAGTGTGTGAATGCACCAAAGTCGGGTCATGCGGTCAGAGCCCAGACTATCCATTAAAAAAGGGGGGTATTCGGATTGTGTATCAGCAAACCCTACGACGCTGCGCGAATGCAGCGGGTCTTGGGCGCTATTGAACAGGTCCGGGTAAATTTGGGTGCCGCTCCCAGGGCACTTTTTGCCGCTCGCGCTAGTCTTAGCGTGGATCGCTGTGACGCAAGTCACCGCACCTGTCTACGCTATCCTTGTGCGAGACTCACGCAGGAATCCAGCGCTATATGAATGTCCTGATCGTTGATGACGAACCCCAAGCCCGCGAGCGACTGAGCCGTCTGGTCAGTGAACTCGAGGGTTATACAGTCCTTGAGCCGAGCGCCACCAGCGGCGAGGAGGCGTTGACGTTGATCGACAGCCTCAAGCCGGATGTGGTGTTGCTCGATATCCGTATGCCGGGCCTCGATGGTCTGCAAGTTGCCGCCCGCCTGAGCGAACGCGAGTCGCCCCCTGCCGTGGTGTTATGCGCGGCCGAGGAAGAGTTTTCTGCACAGACGCTGGAAGACAGCGGTGTCAGTTTTCTCGTCAAGCCGGTGACTGGCGAAGCATTGCTCAAGGCCCTGAAGAAAGCCGAGCGCCCCAGCCGTGTTCAGCTCGCAGCCCTGACTCAGCCTGCCGCCCAGAGTGGTAACGGCCCCCGCAGCCATATCAGTGCACGCACCCGCAAGGGCATCGAGCTGATTCCCCTCGGTCAGGTGATTTATTTTATCGCCGACCATAAATACGTGACCTTGCGCCACGAAGCCGGCGAAGTGTTGCTCGATGAGCCGCTCAAAGCCCTGGAAGATGAATTCGGCGACCGCTTCGTGCGTATCCATCGCAATGCGCTGGTGGCCCGTGAGCGTATCGAACGCTTGCAACGCACGCCCCTGGGGCACTTTCAGCTGTTCCTCAAGGGGCTCAATGGCGATGCCTTGATCGTCAGTCGGCGCCATGTCGCCGGCGTGCGCAAGATGATGCAGCAGCTTTAACCCAGAGGCCCTGGCGAGCTGCGCAGTCCTTATCCCGGTGCGACGCGGCCAGGGAGGCCCCGCACTTGCTGATTCAAATCAAAGCGTATTTGCCTGAGCTGTTATTATCTGCCGTATCTATTCAGTACGGATTGATCCATGTCTTCTCGCGAAATCCGCATCGCCACCCGTAAAAGTGCCCTGGCCTTATGGCAGGCCGAATACGTCAAAGCACGCCTTGAGCAGGCCCACCCTGGCCTCAGGGTGACCCTGGTACCCATGGTCAGTCGCGGCGATAAATTGCTGGACTCGCCACTGTCGAAAATTGGCGGCAAGGGCTTGTTCGTCAAGGAGCTGGAAACCGCGCTGCTGGAGAACGAAGCCGACATCGCCGTGCATTCGATGAAAGACGTGCCCATGGACTTCCCTGAAGGCCTGGGCCTTTTTTGCATCTGTGAGCGCGAAGACCCCCGCGACGCCTTTGTTTCCAACACCTATGCCTCCCTGGATGACTTGCCCCTGGGCAGCATCGTGGGCACCTCCAGCCTGCGTCGCCAGGCCCAGTTGCTGACCCGTCGCCCCGACCTGCAGATCCGCTTTCTGCGCGGCAACGTCAACACGCGCCTGGCCAAGTTGGATGCAGGTGAGTATGACGCGATCATCCTTGCCGCTGCCGGGCTGATCCGCCTGGGCTTCGAAGACCGTATCACCAACGCAATCAGCGTCGAGGACAGCTTGCCCGCTGGAGGGCAGGGTGCAGTCGGCGTTGAATGTCGCACCGCCGACAGCGAAATTCATGCCCTGCTCAAACCGCTGGATCATGCGGACACCGAGGTTCGCGTCACAGCCGAGCGTGCCTTGAACAAGCACCTCAACGGTGGCTGCCAGGTACCGATCGCCTGCTATGCCGTGCTCGAAGGTGAGAACCTGTGGTTGCGTGGCCTGGTCGGAGACCCGGATGGCGGCACGCTGCTGACTGCGCAAGTGCGCGGCCCACAACGTGATGCCACGGCCCTGGGCATCCAGGTCGCCGAGGAATTGCTGAGCAAGGGCGCTGGCGCCATTCTGCAAAAAGTCTACGGCGAGGCCGGCCCGCAGTGACCCAGTGGCGATTGCTGCTCACACGGCCTGCCGAGGAATCGGCAGCCTTGGCGGCGACATTGGCCGATGCGGGTGTTTTCAGCAGCAAGTTACCCTTGCTGGAGATCGAAGCCTTGCCGGTCACGCCTGAACAACGGGCAGTCTTCGGGACGCTGCAGCGTTACTGCGCAGTGATCGTGGTGAGCAAGCCGGCGGCGCGTCTTGCCCTGCAACAATTGAGCGCGCCCTGGCCGCGACTGCCGTGGTTCAGTGTCGGTGCCGCAACTGCACAGATACTGGCCGAGCAGGGTCTGGACGTGCACTATCCGCCAACGGGTGACGACAGCGAGGCCTTGCTTCAATTGCCGGCGTTGCGCGAGGCTATCGCACTCCCTGGTGCCAGGGTGTTGATCCTGCGCGGCGAGGGCGGTCGGGAGCTGCTCGCGGAGCGTTTACGCGAGCGAGGTGTTAGTGTCGACTATCTGGAATTGTATCGCCGTTTGCTTCCGGCCTACGACCCAGGCGCACTGACGCAGCGCATCCAGTTGGAACGCTTGAACGGCGTGGTGGTCAGCAGTGGGCAAGGTTTTTTACACTTGCAGGCCTTGGCCGGCTCCGATTGGCCTGAGGTGGCGCAGCTGCCGTTGTTCGTGCCCAGCCCGCGCGTCTACGAGATGGCGCGGGCCGCTGGCGCAGAAAAAGTTGTGGATTGTCGCGGCGCGAGTGCTGCGGCTTTGTTAGTGGCGTTAGGGAGTCATCCCGTTCCCACTCTCTGATACGCAAAGGACGGATACGTGAGCGAAACAGCCTTGCCTAAAGATGAAGCTCAGCCCGCGCTCGATGCGCCGGTCGGAACGCCGGTCGCCGCGCCACGCCGTGGCAATGGCCTGGCAGTCGTCGCTTTGCTGCTTGGCGCTGCGGGCGTTGCCGCCGGCGGCTGGGGAATCTGGCAGGTCCGTGCCCTGCAAGCCAGCAGCCAGCAGCAACTGAGTCAGGTACAGACCCTGGATGACCAATCCCAGAGCCTCAAGCAGAGCCAGCAACAGTTGGCCGCCCGCCTGGCGCAATTGCCCGGCGCCGATGAGCTGGAAGAGCGCCGACGCCTGGTCGCCCAGTTGCAGGGTGACCAGCAACGCCTGAACCAGCGCCTGGAAACCGTACTGGGTGCCAGCCGCAAGGATTGGCGCCTGGCCGAGGCCGAGCATCTGATTCGTCTGGCCAGCTTGCGTCTGTCGGCCTTGCAGGACATCAACAGCGCTCAGTCGCTGGTCCAGGGTGCCGACGAGATTCTGCGTGAGCAGAGCGACACCGGCGCGTTCGCCGCGCGCGAGCAACTGGCCAAGAGCCTGGCGGCGCTGCGCAGCACCGAACAGCCGGACCGCACCGGGTTGTACCTGCAGTTGGCCGCGTTGCGCGACCAGGTGGTGCAACTGGCGGCGATCGCCCCGGAATATCAACTCACGGAGCCCGCTTCCCAGGGTCGCCCGACCAGCGATACGGGCAATCAGTTGAGCCAATGGTGGGAGCAGGTATCCCGTTATTTCCGTATCGACTTCAATCCCGATGACAACATTCGTCCGCTGCTGGCGGGCCAAGGGTTGAATCAGGTGCGCCTGGCCCTGAGCCTGGCGCTGGAGCAAGCGCAGTGGGCAGCACTCAACGGCGAATCGGCGGTGTATAGCCGCTCGCTGGGTGAAGCGCGCAGCGTACTGCAGGATAACTTCAACCAGGACAACCCGCAGAGCAAGGCGATGCTGGCGCGTATCGCCGAGCTCGAGCCCAAGGCCGTGTCGGTGGTGACGCCTGACCTGGCCGCGAGCCTCGCGGCTGTGCAGGCGTACCTTGAGCGTCGTCATCTGTCTGCCGACGAAGCCAAGGCTTCGGCTGCCAAGCCTGCGACCCAGGAGTAGAACCGATGAAGCGTTTCTATGTGATCCTGGTGTTGGCAATTGCGATCGCCCTGGCGTTGGCCGTGGGTATTTCGAAACACACCGGCTACGTGCTGATTACCTATCCTCATGTGCTGCATTACGAATCGAGCCTGTGGGCCACCTTGGTGGCGGTGTTTGCCATAGGCCTGGCGATCTATCTGATTCGCGTCCTGCTGAGCCTGGTTACTGCCTCGGGTGGCGTGGTCAACCCCTGGTCGCGGCGCAATCGCAGCCGCCGTGTGCAGATTGCAATCGAGCAAGGCCAGATGGACCTGGCCGAAGGCCGCTGGGCCAGTGCCGAACGCCACCTGCACCGCGCTGCGGAAGCGGAGCGCCAACCGCTGCTGTACTACCTTGGTGCGGCGCGTGCGGCCAATGAGCTGGGACGTTATGCAGAGTCGGATGGTTTGCTGGAGCGTGCGCTGGCTCGCCAGCCCCAGGCGGAACTGGCCGTTGCCTTGAGCCATGCGCAATTGCAGATGGACCGTGGTGATACTGACGGTGCCCTGGTCACCCTGCAGGCGATGCATGAGCGCCATCCTCACAATGCCCAGGTCCTGCGACAGCTGCAGCGGCTGCACCAGCAGCGCGGTGATTGGTCGGCGGTGATTCGCCTGTTGCCTGAACTGCGTAAGGACAAGGTGCTGCCGGCCACTGAACTGGCCGAACTGGAGCGCCGGGCCTGGGGAGAAAATCTCAGCCTGGCCGCGCACCGTGAGGAGCCGGGCGAGGCCGGCTTGCGCTCCCTTGACCGCGCTTGGGAGCAACTGACTTCAGCCCAGCGCCAGGAGCCGCAACTGGTGTTGGCGTATGCTGACCAACTGCGTCGACTGGGCGCGGACGCCAAGGCCGAGGAAGCACTGCGCGGTGCGCTCAAGCGCAGTTACGACAGCCATCTTATTCGGCTCTACGGCCTGCTGCGCGGCAGCGATCCGGCCCGTCAGTTGAAGTTTGCCGAAGGCTGGCTGAAGGATCATCCGGGCGATGCCAGTCTATTGCTGACGCTGGGCCGTCTGTGCCTGCAGAACAGCCTGTGGGGTAAGGCACGTGATTATCTGGAAAGCAGCCTGCAGGTTCAGCGCAATCCCGAAGCCTGTGCCGAATTGGCCCGCCTGCTGGCCCAATTGGGTGATACCGAACGCAGCAACCAGCTGTTCCAGGAAGGCTTGGGGTTACTCGACAATCGTCTGCTGGCCTCTCCGTTGCCAGCCCCCGCCCGAGCTTGAAGTAGGAAAGGAGCAATGGGTTGGCTCAGACGGATCCAGAAGCCAATCCCATAACCCTATGTAAACATTCGGCTTAAGTGGGCTCGTAACCAATTCTTACGTCTTGAAGGGCGATTTCCTCAGTGTGCTGGCGGGATCTCCCTGTGTTTTAGCGGAATTGTCTGCTCCAAGGCGTATTGAAAGGGGTCGGGCCTTTCCTCTACCGTAGCGACCTATCTCTTGCGGTGCGGATAAACAATGTCTTTGGCCCCCTTACGCTCCTTGTTTTTCCTGGCGTTCATGGCCGGTGCGCTGACGTTGGGCGTGTCTTTCTATCTGGAATATGGCGCACTGTTGCAGCCATGCTTTTTGTGCCAGGTGCAACGGTTGTTGCTCGCTGCCTTTGTACTGATCAACCTGATCGCGGCCCTTCATAACCCTGGCCGCTCCGGCGTGTATGTGTATGGGCTGGCGAGCATGGGGTGTGCGTTGTTTGGCGCCGTCACCGCCGGGCGCCAGGTGCTGCTGCAGAACACTGCGTCGGACCAAATGCCGAAGTGCTGGCCAACCCTTGATTACATGATTGAAAACCTGTCGTTTTGGCAGGCTGCTCGGTCAGTCTTCAAGGGCACTGTCGATTGCGTCGAAATCAATTGGACGCTATTTGACCTCAGCCTGCCGGAGTGGAGTCTGTTGTTTTTCGTGGCGATGCTGATTCTGGGTGCCACGCCGCTTTCTCGCTTGTTGCTCAGTCGGCGTTATCTAGCGTAAAGCGAGGAAAATACGGTTCATGTCGTAGGACGGGATTAAACGCTTGTATGAACTTTCTCTCCTGCGTACCTTGAAGCCATAGTGATGCGGGCATAATCTGGCCCGCACGCGTTATCGAAACCGCTTGTCAGACGTGGCCTTGTCCGGCTGCCGCTTTAACCTTGAAGTGTTGCACGGGCACACGGCAGCAGCGTCCCCATAGGGAAGAGAGATCATCATGCTGGAAAGTTGTCAGAATGCTCAGGAACGCTGGGGTGGGGTGCACAAGCTGATCGACAGCTGGTTGAAGGCACGCCACGAACTGGTTCGGGCCTTTGATGCGCTAGGTGCCAAGCCCGAGGCGCTGGCCGAGAATCGCGAGCCGCTGCAAGATTTCTGCGCAGTGCTGGTGGACTATGTGTCTGCAGGTCATTTCGGCGTCTACGAGCAACTCACCAAAGAGGCGGAAGCGTTCGACGACCAGCGTGGCCTGGAGTTGGCAGAGACCCTTTACCCGCGCATCGATGTCATCACTGAAAAGCTGCTGGCGTTCACTGACCTGTGCGATGCGGGGAAGTGTGTTGCTGAAAAATTCAAAGAGTTGGGCGCCCTGTTGCATGAGCGCTTCGAACTGGAAGATTGCCTGATTGAAGTGCTGCACAACGCTCACAAAGAAGAGCCGGCTACACCGGCATGAAGCGTTGAGATGCAATTAAAAACGGTGCGCATGTCGCACCGTTTTTTATGGGCTAGTGGCGAGTCCCGAGCAATTCGATTTCGAAGACCAGGGGGGTGTAGGGTGGGATCAATTCGCCTGCGCCGTCCGCGCCATAGGCTTGGGCCGAGGGAATAACCAGGCGCCATTTCGCGCCTACCGGCATCTGTTGCAATGCACTGCTCCAGCCACTGATCACGCTGTCCAGGCGAAACCATTGGGGTAGTGCGCTCTGATCGAACACGCTTCCATCGGGCAGTCGACCCACGTATTTCACCTGCACTTCATCAGTTGCCAACGGCTTGTTGCCGGTACCCGGCGTCAACTCGGTGACCAGGATGTCGTCCGCCAATTCGCGCACGCCCTTTGCAGCTTTTTCCTTCGATAAAAACTGCTGTTCGGCAGCGAGTGCTTTTTCGCTCTGCGGCACTTGGGCGTCAGTGGCGTTCTGTGCCTCATGCTGAGCAAGAATTTGTTCGATGCGGGTGTCATCCAGTGCCAATGGTTTGCCTTGATAGGCTTGTTTAAGACCGTCGACGAGGGCTTGGATCTGCAAGTCGGGCACCTCCTGGCGCAGACGCTCACCGAGGCTGGCGCCCAGGCTGTAGGCGAGGTCGTGCTGGTCTTGAGTAGCGGTTTTTGGCGGCGATTGCTCGCTCGCATCGGCGCTGAAAATCGCCAGGCCAAGTACTAGGAAAAGGTAACGCGACATGGGTGTTCTCCGCCGAAAGTGCGACGGATTATGCCAGCGTGAGTGGCTGAGCAGTGGGGTGGTTTTCTGTTATATCGATAAGAATTTTCGTACGTTGCAACGCAACGCAAACGATACTGTCAACATGGCCTAGCGGCGGTAAGAGCAGAGGGCTAGTATGAGCCGCACCCACGTCAGCCAGGAGGTAAACCATGTCGGCCAAACAGAAGCCTGTAAATACCCCGTTGCACTTACTCCAACAATTGTCGGGCAGCTTGCTCGAACATCTGGAAAGCGCTTGTTCCCAGGCCTTGGCCGATGCAGAAAAACTGCTCGCCAAACTGGAAAAACAACGCGGCAAAGCGCAAGAAAAGCTGCACAAATCCCGCACCAAATTGCAAGACGCCGCCACTGCCGGCAAAGCCAAGGCACAAGCCAAGGCCAAAGACGCTGTTAACGAACTTGAGGACCTGCTGGACGCCCTCAAGGACCGTCAAACCGAAACCCGCACCTACATTTCCCAGCTCAAAAAAGACGCTCAGGAAAGCCTGAAACTGGCCCGAGGCATTGGTCGTGTGAAAGAAGCCGTCACCAAGGCCCTTGGCGCGCGTACGCCGGCAAAAGCCGTCACCGCCAGCGCAGCCAAAAAGCCAGCGAGCAAAGCTGTTGCAGCGAAGGCGCCGGCTAAAATTGCCGCCAAGCCAGCGACTAAAACCACTGCTGCCAAACCAGCCGCCAAGCCAGTTGCCAAAACTGCTGCTGCCAAACCAGCCGCCAAGCCAGCTGCTAAAACTGCTGCTGCCAAACCAGCCGCTAAGCCAGTTGCCAAAACTGCTGCTGCCAAACCAGCCGTCAAGCCAGCTGCCAAAACTGCTGCTGCGAAACCAGCCGCCAAGCCAGCTGCCAAAACCGCTGCTGCGAAACCAGCCGCCAAGCCCGCTGTTAAAACTGCTGTTGCGAAACCAGCCGCCAAGCCAGCCGCTAAAACCGTTGCTGCGAAACCAGCCGCCAAGCCAGCTGCCAAAACTGCTGCTGCGAAACCAGCCGCCAAGCCAGCTGCCAAAACTGCTGCTGCCAAACCAGCCGCCAAGCCAGCTGCCAAAACCGCTGCTGCGAAACCAGCCGCCAAGCCAGCTGCTAAAACCGCTGCTACAAAACCAGCCGCCAAGCCAGCTGCTAAAACCACCGCTGCCAAGCCAGCTGCGGCAAAGCCAGCCCCTGCAAAGCCAGCAACTCCTGCAGCACCTGCCGCTACCCCGGCAACGTCCTCCGCTCCAACCGCATCGGCCAGCAGCAGCTCTGCACCGGTAGCGCCAAGCACCACCCCAACCAGCGCTTCCTAAGTGCGGGTGACCCCAACGCGCAGCTGCTGCAGCGCGTTGTGGTCAAGGTCGGCGGCTTCGCTTGCCAGGTCTTCAAGCCATTCGTATTGCCCTTTCCCCTCGTTGGTCGGCCATGTCTTCGCCAGCGCTTCCAGGCGTGTCAGTAATGCTCGCTCGGCCTCCAGTTCCAATGCTTTGACCTGACGCCGTAATTCAGCCAACTGCGCATCCTGCTGTGCCAGCGCCCGCCATTGCACGCGGACTTCGCGCAATGGTTCGACGACACGCGTGCGCCATGGCCGCGCAAGCTGCTGCAGCGCCACCACGCGTTCGGGCAACCGCGCCACACCCCGTTGCTCCAGCCACGCACCACACAGCAACAGGCACACATCCGCGCCTTGCGCCTGCAACCGCAGGCAAGCAGCCTCAACGCCGGGGCGGGCGTAAGTCGAGAGGGCAAAGCTCCACAGGTCAGCGCACATATTCACACCCAAGCCAGCGGCCAACGAAGCTGGTAGACTCCGCCGCCATTATGATCCGACTTCAAAGCCTAACATTACAGCGTGGCCCGCAGCGTCTTCTTGAAGATGCCGAGCTGACCCTGCACGCCGGTCACAAAGCCGGCCTGATCGGTGCCAATGGCGCCGGCAAATCCACGTTGTTCGCCCTGTTGCTGGGTGAGCTGACCCCGGATTCCGGGGACTGCCTGCTGCCGGCCGACTGGCGCATCGCACATATGCGCCAGGAGATCGACACCCTGGACCGCATCGCGATCGACTACGTGCTCGATGGCGACCTGCGCCTGCGCCAGGTGCAACACGACCTCGCCGCCGCAGAACAAGCCCAGGACGGCGCCGCCCAAGCCCGCCTGCATTCTGAGCTGGACAGCGCCGACGGCTACACCGCCGATGCCCGCGCCCGCAAGATGCTCGCAGGCCTTGGGTTTACCAACGAACAGATGGATCGCCCGGTCGCCGACTTCTCCGGCGGCTGGCGCATGCGCCTGAACCTGGCCCAGGCGCTGATGTGTCCTTCGGACCTGTTGCTGCTCGACGAGCCGACCAACCACTTGGACCTTGATGCGATCCTGTGGCTGGAAGACTTCCTCAAGAACTATCAGGGCACCCTGTTGCTGATTTCCCACGACCGGGATTTCCTCGACGCCGTGGTCGACAATATCGCCCATGTCGAACAGAAGAAAATCACGCTCTATCGGGGCGGCTACACCGCCTTCGAGCGCGCCCGTGCCGAACGCCTGGCCCAGCAGCAGCAGGCTTTCGAGAAGCAGCAGGCGCAGCGCGCGCACATGGAAAGCTATATCGCCCGGTTCAAGGCCCAGGCCACCAAGGCGCGGCAGGCCCAGAGCCGGATCAAGGCGCTGGAGCGCATGGAAGAGCTGTCGGCGGCCCATGTCGATTCGCCGTTCGACTTCGTGTTCCGTGAGTCGGTGAAAATCTCCAGCCCCTTGCTCGATCTGTCGGATGCGCGCCTGGGTTATGGCGACAAGACCATCCTCGAGAAGGTCAAGCTGCAGCTCACGCCTGGCGCGCGTATCGGTTTGCTGGGGCCTAACGGTGCGGGCAAGTCGACGCTGATCAAGAACCTGTCGGGCGAACTGGAGCCCTTGGCCGGCCGCCTGACCCGTGGCGAGAACACCGTGGTGGGCTACTTCGCCCAGCATCAACTGGACTCGCTGGATTCCAAGGCGAGCCCGCTGTTGCACCTGCAGCGCCTGGCGCCCACCGAGCGCGAACAGACCCTGCGTGATTTCCTCGGGGGTTTCGACTTCCGTGGCGCGCGTATCGATGAGCCGGTGCTGAATTTTTCCGGTGGCGAAAAGGCACGCCTGGCCCTGGCCCTGATCGCCTGGGACCGCCCGAACCTGCTGCTGCTCGATGAGCCGACCAACCACCTGGACCTGGAAATGCGCCTGGCGCTGACCATGGCCCTGCAGGAATTCAGTGGCGCGGTACTGGTGGTGTCTCACGATCGCCACCTGCTCAAGAGCACCACCGATAATTTCCTGCTGGTGGCTGACGGCAAGGTCGAAGAGTTCGACGGCGACCTGGACGACTATGCGCGCTGGCTGACCGACTACCGTCTGCGCAATGCGCCGGCCAGCAACACACCGGTCAACCCGGACAAGACCGACAAGAAAGCCCAGCGCCAGGCCGCCGCCGCACTGCGTCAGCAGTTGGCGCCACACAAGCGCGAAGCCGACAAGCTGGAGGTCGAGTTGGGCAAGGTGCACGAGCGCCTGGCCAAGATCGAAACCAGCCTGGGCGACAGCGCTGTGTACGAGGCTGCGCGCAAGGATGAACTGCGCGACCTGCTGGCCGAACAGGCCCGGCTCAAGGTGCGTGAAGGGCAGCTGGAGGAATCCTGGATGGAAGCCCTCGAAGTGCTTGAAACCCTGCAAGCGGAGCTGGAGGCGCTGTCCTGATGGAGGCGTTGCAACTACCTTTGCCGGCGCAATGGATCGAGCCTGTGTGGATCGGCGTGCAAATCCTGCTGATCCTGCTGGCGGGTTATCTTGCCCAGCGTTTTGTCGCCAAAGGCCTGACCCGCCTGGGTGAACGCTATCCGTTCCCGCCACAGTTGTTGATGCCGCTGCGCGGTGGCCTGCGCTGGCTGATCATGGGCAGCGCGCTGATCTTCGTGTTGGGCCGCCTGGGCGTATCCGCCACGGTGCTGTGGACGGCACTGTCAGGGTTTGTGGCGGTGGCGGCGGTGGCGTTCTTCGCCATGTGGTCGGTGCTGTCCAACTTGCTGTGCGCGATCTTGATCTTCACCGTGGGGCCGTTTCGCCTCGGCGACATCGTCGAGTTGGTGGACACCGTCGACAAACCCGGTGTGAAAGGGCGCGTCGTGGCGATCAATCTGCTCTATACCACGCTGGTCGAGGTGGCAGAGGCCGGTACGGACAGCGCGATGGTACAAGTGCCCAACAGCCTGTTCTTCCAGCGCTCGGTGCGGCGTTGGCCCGGTACCCATGTGTTTCCTGGCGACCGCTAGCATCACCTCCTGCAAAAATTGATAGCCAGCCTTTGGCCGGCAGCGTTAGCTTAAGGCACAACCGCAAACTCCTTCCTGAGGTGTGCAATGGCACTCGACACGTGGCTGGCCTTTTTCCTGGCCAGTTGGATCATCTCCCTTTCCCCCGGCGCGGGCGCCATCGCCTCGATGTCCAGCGGCCTGCAATACGGTTTCGTACGCGGTTACTGGAACGCCATTGGCCTGCAGTTGGGCCTGGCGATGCAGATTGCCGTGGTGGCGGGCGGCTTGGGTGCGATCCTGGCGACGTCCTCGACCGCGTTCTATGCGATCAAATGGTTTGGCGTGGCGTATCTGGTGTACCTGGCCATCAAGCAATGGCGCGCCTTGCCCATGGACATGACCGATGACGCCGCGGTGCGCCCGATCGGCAAGCCGATGGCGATGATGTTCCGTGGCTTTCTGGTCAACGCCAGCAACCCCAAGGCGTTGGTGTTCATGCTCGCGGTATTGCCGCAGTTCGTGAATCCACAGGTGCCGTTGGCGGTCCAGTACCTGATCATTGGTGCGACGATGATCAGCGTCGATATGATCGTGATGGCCGGTTATACGGGGTTAGCCTCGAAAGTCCTGCGCCTGTTGCGCTCGCCCAAGCAGCAGAAGCGCGTGAACCGCACATTCGCCGGGTTGTTCGTCGGCGCCGCCGGTTTCCTCGCCAGCCTGCATCGCGCCACGGCGTAATTGACGAAACCGGATCAAAATGTGGGGGCTTGCTCCCGATGGCGGGGTATCAGTCAGCTCATCGCTAGCTGAACCACCGCTATCGGGAACAAGCCCCCTCCCACATTGGTTTTGTGGCAATGCCAAATAACACCTTGAGTCAAATCCGTTAAAGCTGAACAATAGTGTTACTTCGTATTTCCACTTGAGATTCATTCATGACTGCCCCCTTCCGTTTTCTCGCCTGGCTGGTGCTGCCGGCGTTGATGTCGTGCAGCTTCAATCTGTTGGCCGCGACGGCCGAAGGCGCACCCCAGGCGCTGCATCTGCTTGACTACATTGGCGCTGACTATCCGCCCACGGTGGAGGCGGGCAAGGTGGTGGACGAATCGGAATTTCGCGAACAGGTGGAGTTCTTGGGCGTGTTGCAGGGCCTGGTTGCGCAACTGCCGGAAAAACCCGAACGCGTCGAGTTGATCAAGGGCGTCGATGAGTTGCTCGCGGCAGTTAGCGCCCATGCAGACGGCGCAACTGTCGCCCACCAGGCCCGTCAGTTAGGCGCCAGGCTGGCGGTGGCGTATGAAGTCAGCCAGGCGCCGGCGATCACTCCCGACCCTACGCGCGGTGCGCCGCTGTATGCCCAGCATTGTTCGGTGTGTCACGGCACGGCCGGCGCTGGCGATGGCCCGGCAGGCATGGGCATGACCCCGTCGCCCGCTAACCTGCGCGATGCCACGCGCCTGGATCGCCTGAGCCTCTACGCGATCTACAACACCCTGGGCCTGGGTGTCGAAGGCACTGACATGCCGTCCTTTGCCGACCAGTTGGATGACCGCCAGCGCTGGGACCTCGCCACCTACATCGCAGGTTTCACGGCTGTCCCGGCTGCGGTCAACAGCGAACACACCTTCAACCTGGCCGACCTGGCACGCCAGACGCCCAACGAAGTACTGGCCGCCGACGGCCCGGCAGTGGCAGCGACCTTCCGCGCCCAACGCGCACAGCCGCCGCAGGTCAAGCGTGGCCCGGCACAGTTGCTCGACTACACCGCCGCCACCCTGGACAAAAGCCTGGCCGCGTTCCGTAACGGCGACCACGAACAAGCCTATGACTTGTCGGTAGCCGCTTACCTGGAAGGCTTCGAGCTGGTGGAAAGCTCGCTGGATAACGTCGACGCCAACGTGCGCAAAGACACCGAGAAGGCGCTGATGGCCTACCGCCAGTCCTTGCAGGACGGGCTGCCGATCGAACAGGTGCAACAGCGCCTGGATGCAGCCAAGGGCAAGCTCAGCGAGTCCGCCGGCTTGCTCGGCGGCGATGGCTTGAGCTGGTCGTTGAGCTACATCTCCGGTTTGCTGATCCTGCTGCGCGAAGGCCTGGAAGCGATCCTGGTGCTGGCCGCGATCCTGGCCTTCCTGCGTAACACCGGCCAGCAATCGGCGGTGCGCAGCGTCAACGTCGGCTGGGGCCTGGCGCTGTTGGCCGGCTTGGCGACCTGGGCGCTGGCGGCGTATGTGATTGATGTCAGCGGCGCCCAGCGTGAATTACTGGAAGGCTGCACGGCGCTGTTCGCCAGCGTGATGGTGCTGTGGCTGGGCGTATGGATGCACGACCGGCGCCACGCGGCGGCGTGGCAGGACTACATCAAGAGCAGCCTGGTGGGCGGTGGTGGGCGTTTCGGCTTTGCGCTGCTGGCCTTCTTCTCGGTGTACCGCGAGCTGTTCGAAGTGATCCTGTTCTACGAAACCCTGTGGCTGCAAGCCGGCCCGGCCGGGCACAACGCGGTGCTGGCGGGTGGCGCCACCGCATTGGTGCTGCTGGTGGGCCTGGCCTGGATGATCCTGCGCGGTTCGGCGAAGCTGCCGTTGGCGCTGTTCTTCGGTATCAACGCCGCGCTGCTGTGCGCACTTTCGGTGGTGTTCGCCGGGCATGGCGTCAAAGCATTGCAGGAAGCGGGCGTCTTCGGCACGCGGCCGGTGGCGTTCTTTGACTTCGACTGGCTGGGCATCCACGCCGATGCGTATTCGTTGAGTGCGCAGGCCGTGGCGATCCTGGCGATTGTGGTGCTGTATGGCCGCAGTCGCCTGGCCGAGAAGCGGGTGGCGGCATAGTCATGCGGGTGTGGATCGATGCGGACGCCTGCCCGCGGGCGGCCAAGGATCAGGTGGTGAAGTTCGCCCTCAAGCGCCAGTTTGACGTGGTGCTGGTGGCCGGCCAGAGCCAGATCAAACCCAGCTTTGCCTGTGTGAAGCTGATCGTGGTGCCGAGCGGCCCTGACGCGGCCGATGACTACCTGGTGGAGCACGCCATGCCGGGCGAACTGGTGATCTGCAGCGATGTGCCCTTGGCGGACCGCCTGGTCAAGAAGGGTGTCACGGCCCTCGACCCGCGCGGCAAAGAGTTCAGCCCGGCGAACATGAGTGAGCGCCTGGCAGTGCGTAACCTGTTCACCGACTTGCGCGAGCAAGGCCAGATGGGCGGCGGGCCACCGCCGCACAGCGAGAAGGACAAACAGGCGTTCGCCAACGCGCTGGACCGCCTGCTCACCCGCTTGATGAAGCCTGTGTAGGAGCGAGCTTGCTCGCGAAGAACGGCAACGATAACGCGGGCACTCTGGATGAACGCGGCGCTCTCAGGTTCTTCGCGAGCAAGCTCGCTCCTACAGAAAGAGGGCGTTAGTCGTCTTCGTGGGTCAGTTCAAGCACCCGGTCCACGAGCTTGTTGATGCCCGACGCCACCTCGCTGATATTTTTGCCCAGCATATACGCCGGTGTACTCACCAACTTGCGCGCCTTGTCCTCGACAATATCTTCCACCGTGCATTCCTGGTGGGTGGCGCCCATTTTGTCCAAGGCCGCTGCGGTGTCGGTATCGTTGCCGATGGTGCAGATCACGCCCGGGCCGTAGATTTTTGCGGCCAGGGCCGGGGAAATGCAGATCAGCCCCACCGGCTTGCCCGCTTCGGCAAAGGCTTCCGCCAGCTCCAGCACCTGAGGATTGACGCTGCAGCCGGCGCCTTCCACTGCGAAATTCGACAGGTTCTTCGCTGCGCCAAACCCGCCCGGCACGATCAGCGCATCGAAGTCAGCCACGTTGGCCTCACGGATATCTTTCACCGCGCCTCGGGCGATGCGCGCTGACTCCACCAACACATTGCGCGATTCGGGCATTTCTTCGCCGGTAAGGTGGTTGATCACATGCAGTTGCGCAATATCTGGCGCAAAGCACTCAACCTGAGCGCCGCGCTGGTCCAGGCGCAGCAGGGTGATCACGCTTTCATGGATTTCTGCACCGTCGTACACGCCACAGCCGGAAAGGATCACTGCAATCTTTTTGCTCATGGGCATTTCTCCTGATTCATGGCGTTAAATGTCTACTAATTTGTAACCTGTTGCCAATGGGATCTCATGGGACTGCACTAATCTGATGTAACAAAAATAGACCGGACTAGCCCATGGACTTCGTGCCTTACGCGGTACCGTTTTTCATTGCCTTGATCGTGGTGGAGCTGCTGGCTGACCGCTGGTGCGGTGCGCGCAACTATCGAGTAGCCGACGCTATCAACAGCCTCAGCACCGGCGTGCTGTCTACCACCACTGGGTTACTGACCAAGGGCGTGGGTTTGCTCACCTATGCATTCGCCCTCAAGCACCTGGCGCTGATCGAATGGTCGGCCCAGAGCGTGTGGACCTGGGTGGCCGCCTTTGTGTTCTACGACTTCTGCTACTACTGGCTGCATCGCCTGGGCCATGAGCGCAATATCCTGTGGGCTGCGCACTCAGTGCACCACCAGAGCGAGGACTACAACCTCACCACCGCGTTGCGTCAGACCAGTACCGGCTTTTTGTTGAGCTGGATCTTCTACCTGCCCCTGGCCGTGCTCGGTGTGCCGTTGGTGGTGTTCGTCAGTGTGGCTTCGCTCAACCTGCTGTATCAATTCTGGGTGCATACACGTCACGTGCCCAAGCTCGGCTGGTTCGAGGTGTTCTTCGTTACACCGTCCAATCATCGTGCCCACCACGCGCAGAACGCCCTCTACATGGATCGCAACTATGGCGGGGTGTTCATTTTTTGGGACCGCTTGTTCGGCACGTTCCAGGAAGAAGACGACAACGAACCGGTGATTTTCGGCGTTACCACGCCCCTGGCCAGTTGGAATCCGCTGTGGGCGAACCTGCAGTTTTATGCGCAGTTGTGGAGCGATGCCCGTCGTACTGAGAACCGCTGGGACAAGCTGCGCATCTGGTTCATGCGCACCGGCTGGCGCCCCGCAGACGTGAAAGCCAGGTACCCGATGACCAAGCCGGACCTGGCCCAGTTCCGCAAATTCGAGGTGCCGCTGGATACGCGCCAGCAGATCTACGTTGCCCTGCAGTTTGCGGTCTATGTGGGGTTTGGCAGTTATTTGATGAATTTCGCAGAAGGCCTGCCCACGGCGGTGCTGGTGCTGGGCTGGGGCGCCATGGCCCTGGGGCTGTTCACGCTGGGGGTCGCACTGGAAAATCGCCCGTGGGCGCTGAAGGCAGAAGGGGTGCGCCTGGGGCTGAATCTGCCGTTGGTATGGCTGGCCCCGTGGGTCGGGCTGTGGCCGGCCAGCACTCTGGGCTGGCTGGCGCTGCTGAGCTACAGCCTGCTCAGCGTGATCGGCCTCTACTGCTGCAGAAGCCGGGTTACTCGCCTGGCGTCTTAGGGGGTTCGACCGGGGCAGGTTCGGCAGCGAGCCGGGCCTTGGCTTCGGCACACGCTTCGCGGGCGATGCGGGCATTCTTGACGCGGCGTCGCAGCCACAGGCCCAAGCCCAGCACCAGCAAGGCGCCCAGCACCCACAGCTCGTATTTCTTGACACTGCCGAGCATGCCTTCGAGTACCGCGCCGAAATGATAGGCCGCAGCCCCTAGCGCAGCCGCCCATATCGCCGCACCGATACCGTTGAGGATCAAATACCGCAGAGGTGGGTAGCCGGACAGGCCAATCGCCACTGGCATCACCGTGCGCAAACCGTAGACGAAGCGAAAGCTCAGCACCCAGATATCCGGATGCTTGCGGATATGTTCCAGCGCCTTGTCGCCCATCAATTGCCAGCGCGGTTTGCGCGCGAGCAATTTGCGGCCGTGCTTGCGCCCCATGTAGTACCACAGCTGGTCGCCGGCGTAGCTGCCGAAAAAGGCAACGACCACCACCAGGTTGATATCCATGTATCCACGGAACGCCAGGAAGCCTGCGAGCACGAGGATGGTCTCGCCTTCGAAGAACGTGCCGAGGAAGAGGGCAAAGTAGCCGAAGTCATGCAGAAATTGTTGAAGCATGGTCTAGGGTGCTGGCGAAATGAACGCGCAGCCTACGCCTTCACGAAGATTCATGAAAGTATCGAGATGTGTCACGAAGTGAACAATTCCTACGCAAATGCCGAATGCGACTTCAGGTCGCATCGATAAGCACAACTGTCATTCATTCGTCATAATGGCCGCTTATAACTGCACCGCCCGCCCGTAAACGCGGGCTCAGGAGTCTGTCGTGAGCTTTATCCCCGCCAACCGGCTATTTCCCGCTACACGTCTGCGTCGCAACCGCCGTGATGATTTTTCTCGCCGTCTGGTACGTGAAAATGTACTGACGACGAATGATCTGATCCTGCCGGTATTCGTGCTGGACGGTGAAAATCGCCGGGAAGCGGTGGCCTCGATGCCGGGGGTGGAGCGCTTGAGCATTGACCTGCTGCTCGAAGAAGCCGCTCATTGGGTGGAGCTGGGAATCCCGGCGCTGCCCAATTGCTTAGAGAGCAACCATAGCCCTCACAGGAACACTCGATGAATACCGAAGGACTTACAGAAGTTGCCGTAAAAGACGCTCATCCGGTGGTTGAACAAGTCACCGAGACCCCGCCGGAGCTTGAGCCTGCCCCGCCTGTGGTGGCCGCCGAAGCGCCGGCGCCGGCGCCAGTGGCCGTGGTTACCAACCTGGATGACAGCAGCCTGTACATCCACCGCGAGCTGTCCCAACTGCAATTCAACATTCGCGTGCTGGAACAGGCGCTGGATGAGTCCTATCCGTTGCTGGAGCGGCTCAAGTTCCTGTTGATCTTCTCGAGCAACTTGGACGAGTTCTTCGAGATCCGCGTCGCCGGCCTCAAGAAGCAGATCACCTTCGCCCGTGAGCAAGCCGGTGCCGACGGCCTGCAACCGCACCAGGCCCTGGCGCGCATCAGTGAGCTGGTGCACGGCCATGTGGACCGCCAATATGCGATCCTCAACGACATCCTGCTGCCGGAACTGGAAAAACATCAGGTCCGCTTCATCCGTCGCCGTCACTGGACCACCAAGATCAAGACCTGGGTGCGCCGTTACTTTCGTGACGAGATTTCACCGATCATCACCCCGATCGGCCTCGACCCCACGCACCCGTTCCCGTTGCTGGTGAACAAGAGCCTGAACTTCATCGTCGAGCTCGAAGGCATCGACGCCTTCGGCCGCGACTCGGGCCTTGCGATCATCCCGGCGCCGCGCCTGTTGCCACGAATCATCAAGGTACCCGAAGAAGTAGGGGGCGCTGGCGATAATTATGTATTCCTGTCGTCGATGATCCATGCGCACGCCGATGACCTGTTCCAGGGCATGAAGGTCAAGGGCTGCTACCAGTTCCGCCTGACCCGTAACGCCGACCTGGCGCTGGACTCCGAAGACGTCGAAGACTTGGCCCGTGCCCTGCGCGGTGAGCTGTTTTCGCGGCGCTACGGCGATGCGGTGCGCCTGGAAGTGGCGGATACCTGCCCGAAACACTTGTCGGATTACCTGCTCAAGCAGTTCAACCTGGCCGAATCCGAGTTGTACCAGGTCAATGGCCCGGTAAACCTGACGCGCCTGTTCAGCATCACCGGCCTGGACAGCCACCCGGAGCTGCAATACAAGCCGTTTACACCGCAAATCCCGAAACTGCTGCAAAACAGCGAGAACATCTTCAGTGTGGTGAGCAAGCAGGACATTCTGCTGTTGCACCCCTTCGAGTCGTTCACCCCGGTGGTCGACCTGTTGCGCCAGGCCGCCAAGGACCCGCACGTCCTGGCTGTGCGCCAGACGCTGTATCGCTCCGGCGCCAACTCGGAAATCGTCGATGCCCTGGTCGACGCTGCGCGTAACGGCAAGGAAGTCACGGCGGTCATTGAGCTGCGAGCGCGCTTCGATGAGGAATCCAATCTGCAACTGGCCAGCCGCCTGCAGGCAGCCGGTGCGGTAGTGATCTATGGCGTGGTCGGCTTCAAGACCCACGCCAAGATGATGTTGATCCTGCGCCGCGAAGCCGGTGAAATCGTGCGTTACGCCCATTTGGGCACCGGCAACTACCACGCCGGCAACGCGAAGCTCTATACCGACTACAGCCTGCTGACGTCCGACGACGCCCTGTGCGAAGACGTCGGCAAGTTGTTCAGCCAGCTCATCGGCATGGGCAAGACCTTGCGCATGAAGAAGCTGCTGCACGCGCCGTTCACCCTGAAGAAGGGCATGCTCGACATGATTGCCCGCGAGACCCAGTTCGCCCTCGAAGGCAAGCCGGCGCACATCATCGCCAAATTCAACTCGCTGACCGATCCGAAGATCATCCGCGCGCTGTACAAGGCCAGCCAGTCGGGCGTGCGCATCGACCTGGTGGTCCGTGGCATGTGCTGCCTGCGCCCGGGCATTGTCGGCGTCTCGCATAACATCCATGTGCGCTCGATCATCGGCCGCTTCCTGGAGCACACGCGGGTGTTCTATTTCCTCAACGGTGGCGAAGAGCAGATGTTCCTCTCCAGCGCCGACTGGATGGAGCGCAACCTCGACAAGCGCGTGGAGACCTGCTTCCCGGTGGAGGGCAAGAAGCTGGTCATGCGGGTCAAGAAGGAGCTGGAAAGCTACCTGACCGACAACACCCACAGCTGGAGCCTGCAGTCGGATGGGCGGTATGTGCGCAACACACCGACAGGCAACCAGAACCCGCGCAGTGCGCAGGCCACGTTGCTGGAGAAGCTGGGCAGCCCGATCCTGACGGTGAATTAAGCAAGGTTCGCTGCGATCCAATGTGGGAGGGGGCTTGCCCCCGATGGCGGTGTCTCAGTCAAAGTATCAAGTGACTGACACACCGCATCGGGAGCAAGCCTCTCCCACATTTGTTTTGCGGTGTTCTTCAATGCAGGTTCAGGCTGAACCCCACTCGCGTCAGCCACTCCGCTTCCTGGGCGAAGTCCGCCTGGGTCAGCTGGTTTTCATCCAGCCAGCCTTTGGGGAACATCACTTCCAGGCTGTCGCCGTCGGCGCGCAGCTTCACCTGGGGCATTTCCTGGGTGCCACGGATGTGGTGGAACAGGATGGCAAAGCGCAACAGCGCGCACAGGCGAATCAGCTTGATGCCGTCTTTGCCGAACTCGGCAAATTTGTCCCTGGGAATATTGCGGCGGTGGCCGCGCACCAACAGCGCGAGCATCTGTTGGTCTTCCCGTGAGAACCCGGCCAGGTCCGAGTGTTCGATCAGGTAGGCGCCGTGCTTGTGGTAATGGTAATGGGCGATGTCCAGGCCCACCTCGTGCACTTTGGCGGCCCAGCCCAGCAGTTCACGCCATACGCCGTTTTTCAGGTCCCAGTCATCGGCCACCTGGTCGAAGGCGTGCAGGGCTTTGCGCTCTACGCGCGCCGCTTGCTCCACGTCTACGTGGTAACGCTCCATCAACGAGCTGAGGGTGCGCTCACGCACATCTTCATGGTGATGGCGACCGAGCAGGTCATAGAGCACACCTTCGCGCAGGGCGCCGTCACAGTGGTCCATGCGTTGCAGTTCGAGGGCGTCGAAAATGGCTTCAAGAATCGCCAGGCCGGCGGGGAAGATGGCGCGGCGGTCAGGCTTGATGCCGTCGAAGTCGATCTTCTCGGCATCCCCCAGCTTGAACAGCTTGCGCTTGAGCCACGCCAGGCCTTCGGCATTCACCTCGCCGGTGCCATGGCCGCCGGCCTTGAGCGCCAGGCCGATGGCACGGATGGTGCCGGAAGAGCCGATGGCTTCATCCCAGCTCAGGCGGTGCAGGGCGTGTTCGATGCTCATGATTTCCAGCCGCGCTGCCGTGTAAGCCTGGGCATAGCGCGCCGGGGTGATCTTGCCGTCCTTGAAATAACGCTGCGTGTAGCTGACGCAGCCCATCTGCAGGCTTTCGCGCAGCAGGGGTTCGAAACGCTGGCCGATGATGAATTCGGTGCTGCCACCGCCAATGTCCGCCACCAGGCGTTTGCCCGGGGTGTCGGCAAGCGTATGGGAGACCCCGAGGTAAATCAGGCGTGCTTCCTCGCGACCGGAAATAACCTCTACCGGATGCCCGAGGATTTCCTCGGCGCGATGGATGAATTCGTTGCGGTTACGGGCTTCACGCAAGGCGTTGGTGCCCACTATTCGTACAGCGCCAGGCGGCATGCCGTTGATCAGTTGCGCAAAGCGCTTGAGGCAGTCGAGGCCGCGCTGCATGGACTCTTCATTTAGCTGGCGTTCGTCGTTGATCCCGGCAGCCAGTTGCACTTTCTCGCCGAGCCGCTCAAGGATGCGGATTTCACCGTTCTGGGCCTTGGCCACGACCATGTGAAAGCTGTTGGAGCCCAGGTCGATGGCAGCGATCAGGGACAGGTTCTTGGCTTGGGATTGCGGCATGGTTTGGGGTCTCGGTCGATAACCTTGCCATCGTGCCACGATCGACCGCTGGAGCCAACGCGTTGTGCTTCGGTAATTTTTCTGCGGCTGTCTGTGGGGGTAATTTGTGAGATATGTGGGATGTCATCGAATGACAAGCGGGGGAGTAGTGAATTAATTTTGTAGGAGTTTTAACTTCGCCTCGTAGTAAAGCCGCGTTTTGATTTTCCCTACAGGACGCGTTTGATTATGTCATCGGGTATTTTGTTTTAGCCTACTTTTAAATTGGGTTTAAATGACCAGCAGGTTTTACAGTTCTCACACTAACCCAGGCGTTATCTGATTCTTTAATGAAGCACCAAGGCGACACACTGTTACCCGGCAATTTTGCCTTGGTGTTATTTATGTGTCGTTGTAGACATCCAGGAAGATAAACCGTTTGGCGATGGAACCGCCAAGACGAACGTAGAGAGCACCTGTTAACTTTCAAGTGACAGGTCGAATATGAAAAAAATTGTTGGATTGACCCTGGGTCTCGTTTGCCTGGCGGCAAACATTGGCGCACATGCTGCCACCAGCGCAGAACTGATCGTCAGGGGGGTCATCAAGCCCGCCGCCTGTAACCTCAGTATGAGCGGCGGTGGCATTATCAACTACGGCGATATTCCTTCGGGCCAACTGTCCCAGACGGCGTTTAACGCGCTCACCGAGAAAACCACGCCTATCACCGTCAGCTGTGGCAATACGCCTGCCAAGTTCGGGCTCAAATTTGTCGACCTGCAGGCCGGCAGCAAGGTAACGGGCATCCTCACTGCGCTCGGGGTGGTTACACCGAGGCGAACAACTTTGGGTTGGGGACTGTGGCCGGCCGGAGAACGGGTGGCTTTGCCGTTACCCTCAGGGACCTGCGCTCGCCGACCGCAACACTGTTTCCGATCATGCGAATCAGCGCCGGCGCCTGGCAGAACAGTGATGGCAAAGTCGCACAAGCGCCTAGCCAATATTCCTGGCGCAGCAGCACGGCCGCCACACCTGCCTCTATCAACCAGTTGACCGGGACGATTGCTGTGCGCGCGGTGATCAATAAAGGCCAGGACCTGGACCTGAGTCGTGACGTTACCCTTGATGGGCGCGCAACACTTGAATTGAGTTACATCTAAGCGACATAACAACAGTCGATCAAGAAACATGTGTTTCTGGTCGACTGTTTTATAAGCGCGTCCGTCGCTCAATAGTCAACTTCAAGGTTGTGGGGAACACAGAGTGCTTAGTCGTCCCGTAAGAAAGAGTACGCGTTTATTATATGCACTGTTGCTCTTGTGCTTTATCGGTGTTGCGGTGGCTGATGGTATGTTGCCGGAAACCACGGTCATTGTATTGAACGAAGAGCAGGGTGAAGCGACGATAAACATCAAGAATACCGACGCGGCTCCAGCGCTGCTGCATTCGGTAATAGAAAACATACCGGAAGATGTGGAACCGCTCTTGATCGTGACGCCGCCTATTGCGCGGGTGGAAGGGGGCGAAACGCAACTGGTGCGTTTCATCAGCACGTTGAAGGCCCCGTTGAAGACTCAGCGGCTCAAACGCGTGTCTTTCGAGGGCATTCCCCAGGCGCGTGCTGCGGGCGGTGCGACCATTGGTATCACCTTGCGGCAGAATTTGCCGCTGATCCTGCATCCCCAAGGCCTGCCGGTTCATCACACGCCCTGGGAGCTGCTGAAGTGGCGACGTACAGGGCAACGTTTGACGGTCCACAACGATAGCGCTTATGTGGTGCGCATGGCTCCGCAGGTTCGGTTATTGCCACAGGGAGCCCTGGCTACGCTGCCGCGCACCTACATTTTGCCGGGCGAAGCGCTGGCGGTGAAGGTTGAGGGCTCCTTGGAGGAACTGACTGATATAGAGATTCAACCGGCCACGATCTACGGCTTTTCGGTAGAAAACTACCGGGCCCCGATCAATACCGACGGGGGTTGATCGACCCATGACAAACCTGTCGAGTCACCGAACCGGAGCTTTTTTATGGACCCGCCGACCCACGTTGCTCATGGGGATGGCAACACTGTGGAGCTTGCCTGGCGTTACCCCTGCCTTGGAACTGGGCGAGGGCTTTGACTTGGCGGCACTGACCACATACGGCATTGACCCGAAAGTCTCGGACTACTTCCGCACGGCGGCGCGCTTTCGCGAGGGCACCCAGGTGGTGGGGTTGAAAGTCAACGGCAACCCGCTCGGCTTGGTGGACGCCCAGTTCGATGCCGATGGGCTATTGTGCTTTACCCCGGCATTGCTGGACAAAGCCGGCTTGGTCAAACCCACTGCCATCGTCCGCAAAGGCGCCACTGCCGACCAGGCATGCCATGACTTTCTGGGGGAGTTTCCCACGACCATGGTGCGGCTGCGCCCTGGCAACGATGAAGTGGCGTTGGTGGTGCCCACCTCATCACTGCGCGAACCGCAGTGGGAGGCCGGGGAGTTCGCCCGGGGCGGTGCGGCGGGCTTGTTCAACTATGATGTGCAGGGTTTCGACAGCCATTCGCGCAGTGGGAACAACCGGTTCGTGTCGGCTTACACCGAAGCGGGTTTCAACCTGGGTGATTGGATTCTTCGCAGTCGTCAAATCTACGTCTCCGATAACGGCGTGACGCACAGCGAGCACCTGTATGCCTATGCGCAGCGGGATATCGCCGCGTTGCGCTCGACTTTCCAGGCGGGCCAGCTGTCCAGCAACAACCCGCTGTTTGGCGGCATCCAGCTGTCGGGTGTGCAGTTTTCCCCCGACGGCCAGTCGCGCGTGCCGGCGGGCAGCAATAACGCGGTGGTGGAAGGCCTGGCACAGAGCCAGTCGCGGATCGAGGTGCGTCAGTCCGGCGTGTTGATCCACAGTACGCTGGTGCCCGAAGGGCCTTTCCGGCTGACCGGTTTGCCGCTGCTCAATGGCACAAGCGACCTTGAGGTCAGTGTGATTGATGTACGCGGGGGCCGACGTAGCTTCGTGGTGCCGGCGGCTTCGTTCGCCGGCGCCGCGCCGGCGGCACCCGGTTATTACTTGTCCCTCGGCAAACTACGTGAAGAGACGCAGGGTGAGGGGCCGTCGCCCGTCGTCGCCATGGGCAGCGGGACGTGGGGCCTGGGGCGCGACTCAACGGGTGGTTTCGGCTTGTTGAGTACCGACGAGTACTGGTCGGCAGGTGGCACGCTGAGCAGCGTGTTTTTCCAGCGAGTGTCGGTGGGCGCACGTCATAACCTGTCCCGCGACAGCCGTAATGCCGTGTCCGGTTCACGCAGTAGCGTGTCCGTGAGCAGCCCAGTATTCGCCAATGTCGAGCTCAACCTCAGCGCAACCAGCCAGACCCGCGGCTATCGCGAGGTGATCGAGGCCGGCCGCCCGACCACGGCCGACGTGCTGGCGTCACGCTTCAAGAATCAATACACGGCGGGCGTGACATGGGTCGACCCCACCCTGGGTGCCTTCTCCCTGGGCTATACCCGTAGCGCTCAATTCGACGGGCAATCGAGCGAACACCTGTTCGCCTCATGGAACAAATCGTTTCGCTATGCCGATGTTGCGTTGATTGCCGACTCCCAGGTGGGCAGCACTCAGGCACGCCGCGACGCCACTCGGGATCGAAACCGGCGCGACACCGTCCTCGATGATGATTTGTCCTTGCGGCTGCAGGTCAGCGTGCCCCTGGGCGGTGATCGTCGTGTGAACAGCTATGTCAGTCGCCGTGGAGGGCAGTCCCGTACCGGCACGGCGCTCACTGAACGGGTCAATGAGTATGTGAACTATGAAGTGGGTGTCGAGCGCGACCTCAGTGCGCAGGAGCAATCGATGCGCGGCCAGGTAGACCTCACGCCGCGTTACACCCGAGTCGGTCTGGGTGCCAGTCGCGACCCGTTGGGCACCAGTTACACCGGGCAGTTGCAAGGTGGCGTGGTCGCTCATGAAGGTGGGATTACCTTCTCGCCCTACACGGTGCAGGACACGTTTGGTATTGCGTCGGTGGGCGACATTGGCTCTGCAAAAATCGACACCCCGCAAGGCCCGGTGTGGACCGACTTCACCGGTCAGGCCGTGCTTCCAGGCTTGCCTGCCTACACCAACAGCCATATCGAGGTGCAAACCCAGTCCTTGCCAAAACGCGTTGATCTAAAGAACGGCACCCGTGTGCTCGCCGCAGGCCGCGGCTCCGTCAACACCGTGGCATTCGACGTGGTGAAGGTGCGCCGCATGCTGGTCAACGCCAGCGATGATCAAGGCCGGCCACTGCCTCAGGGAGCTGCGGTGTTCGGCAAGGGCGATCGTTTTCTGACCAGCGTAGTGGGCGAAGGCATGATCTTTCTGAACGACGTGAACGAGGTGCAAGACCTGAGGGTTTCATTGCCGGACTCGGCCAGTTGCCTGCTGAACATTTCCCCTGGGAGCCAGCCTGATCATGACAAGTTCTTCGATACAACAGCGGCGGTGTGCCATGGTCGGTAAGCTTAAATGCCTCGGCTGTGCGCTGTTTTGTACGGTGTTGCTGGCTCAGGGGGCGCACGCCGAAAACTGCCGATTGTCCGTGAGCCAACCGCGTATCGACTACGGGGTCATTCGCCGGGAGGCGCTGGTCGAAAGCACCACCGTGACGCTCGCCACGCGCACGCTGCAGCTCAACGTATTGTGCGTCGAGCCGTCGGTGATGGCGTTGCGGTTTATCGGTGCCGCCGATGGGCAAGCGTTCCGTTTTGGCCGGCAGGGGCGGTTGCGGCTTAGCCTCAAGCATGCACAGGTGGATGGGCGTGCCGTCGACTGGGAGCCGCCCGGCGGCGGTGCGGCTGGGCAGTTATTACCGGGCCAGGTCCTGACGGCACGCGTCGCAGGGAGGCCGGTAACAGGTCAGCGCTTGACCGCCCAGGTCGACATCGACACCGACCTGCCCGTCGAGGCGCTGCAAGTGCGAAGCCAGACGTCGCTGGAGGGGCAGGGTCGTTTCGAACTGGTCAGCCCGGCTGCTCCACAGAACCGATGAAGTTGGCGAGCTCAGGCGTCTGCGGGTTGGCAAACAGGACCTTGGGATCGCCCACTTCATGCACCTTGCCCTGGTGCATGAACACCAGCTTGTCACCGACTTCCCGGGCGAAGCGCATTTCGTGGGTCACCATGATCAGCGTCATGCCGTCCCTAGCCAGTTGGCGCACCACGCTCAGCACTTCGTTGACCAGTTCCGGGTCGAGTGCCGAGGTGATTTCGTCGCACAGCAGCACCTTGGGTGACATGGCCAGGGCGCGCGCAATCGCCACGCGTTGTTGCTGGCCGCCAGACAGCCGGTCGGGGAAGGCATCGAACTTCTCTCCCAGGCCAACGCGTTCCAGCATCTGTTTGGCCAGCTGCGCGGCCTTGGCCTTGGACACCTTCTGCACCACTTGCGGCGCAAGCATGACGTTTTCGCCAACGGTCAAATGTGGAAACAGGTTGAACTGCTGGAACACCATCCCGACCTTCTGCCGCAAGCTGCGCAGGTCGGCGCGGGCGGCGTCGAGGTATTCGCCATCGACTTCGATCACGCCGTCGTTGATCGACTCCAGGCCATTGAGGGTCCGCAGCAAGGTGGATTTGCCCGAGCCACTGCGGCCGATGATCGCCACCACCTGGCCTTCTTCAACGGTGAGGTCGATGCCCTTGAGTACGTGATGATCGCCGTAATACTTATGCAGGGCGGAAATTCTAAGCAGAGGCATGCAGTCTCCTTTCCAGGTAGCGCGCACTGAGGGACAAGGGGTAGCAGAGCAGGAAGTAACCGAGGGCCACCAGGCCGTAGACCATGAAGGGTTCGAAGGTGGCATTGGCGAGCATGCCGCCGGTCTTGGTCAGCTCGGTAAAGCCGATGATCGAAGTCACGGCGGTGCCTTTGACCACCTGCACCGAAAACCCCACGGTCGGCGCCACGGCAATGCGCAGGGCCTGGGGCAGGATCACGTAGCGCAGTTGTTCAAGGGGGTTGAGCGCCAGGCTGGCCGATGCCTCCCATTGCCCGTGGGCAATGGAGTCAACGCAGCCGCGCCAGATTTCGGCGAGGTAGGCGCTGGTAAACAGGGTCAGGGCGATGGCCGCCGCCAGCCAGGGCGAAATATCCACCCCGAGCAACGCCACACCGAAAAACACCAGGAACAGTTGCATCAGCAGCGGCGTACCTTGGAACAGTTCGATATAGGTGCGGGCGACATTGCGCGGGAATGCCTTGTGACTGATGCGCATCGCCATCACCAGCAGGCCGATCATACCGCCGCCTATGAACGCCACCAGCGACAGCAACAGCGTCCATTGCAGGCCGGTGAGCAGGTTGCGCACGATGTCCCAGAAGGAAAAATCACTCATCGGCTGTTCCTCATCACATAGCGGCGGCCGATCCAGTTGAGCAACTGGCGAATCATCAACGCCATGCACAGGTACACCAGGGTGGTCAGGGCATAGGTTTCAAAGGCGCGGAAATTGCGTGACTGAATGAAGTTGGCGGCAAAGCTCAGCTCTTCGGTAGCGATCTGCGAACAGACGGCCGAGCCAAGCATCACGATGATGATCTGGCTGCTCAGGGCCGGCCACACCTTGCCCAGTGCCGGCAGCAGCACCACATGGCGAAACGCTTCGAAACGCGTCATGGCCAATGCCGCCGCAGCCTCCAGTTGCCCGCGCGGTATGGCCTGGATACCGGCACGGATGATCTCCGTGGAATAGGCCCCCAGGTTGATCACCATCGCCAGTACGGCGGCTTGCCACTCGGTGATTTTCAAGCCCAGGGACGGCAGGCCGAAGAAGATGAAAAACAGCTGCACCAGAAAGGGCGTGTTGCGGATCAACTCGACATACACGCCGAAGCACCAGGCGAACGGCTGAATCTTCCACGCCCGCACAACTGCACCGACGGTGCCCAGGGCCACTCCCAGGAGTGCGCCGATAGCCGTCAGCTCAAGAGTAAACAGGGCGCCGCGTAACAACAGGTCGGTGTTGGCCAGCACCGGTACAAAGTCGAATTGATACGCCATCAGTCAGCTCCGTCGCGTCACAGGTCAGCCGGCAGCGGCTCTTTGAGCCACTGCATAGCGTTCTTTTCCAGGCTGCCATCAGCCTTCGCCGCGACCAGTATCTGGTTGACCTTCTCCAGCAACGCCGGCTCGTTCTTGTTCACACCCACGTACACCGGGGAGTCCTTGAGCTTCACCTTCAGCGCCGGTACGCGTTTCGGGTTGCGCTCGCTGATCGCCACCATCACCACGTTGCCGCTGGCGATCAGGTCGACCTGGCCGGCCAGGTAGGCGGCGATAGTCGAATTATTGTCTTCAAAGCGCTTGATGGTCGCCTCTTTGGGCGCGACAGCCGTCAGCTCGATGTCCTCGATGGCGCCACGGGTCACGCTGATGGTCTTGCCCTTGAGGTCGTCGGTGGTGCTGATCGCCGCGTCAGGCGGGCCGAACACGGCGAGGTAGAAAGGCGCGTAGGCCTTGGAGAAATCGATGACTTTTTCGCGTTCGGGGTTCTTGCCCAGGCTGGAGATCACCAGGTCGACCTTGCCGGTGGTGAGGAAGGGGATGCGGTTGGTGCTATTGACCGGAGTCAGCTCCAGCTTGACCTTGAGCTGGTCGGCCAGCAGCTTGGCGGTGTCGATATCCAGGCCGCGGGGTTTCATGTCGGGGCCCACCGAGCCGAACGGCGGGAAGTCCTGCGGCACGGCGACCTTGAGGGTGCCTCGGGCAACAATGTCGTCCAAACCGTTGGCCTGGGCGGGTGCCTGGCTCAGCATCAGGCTGGCAAACAGGGCAGTGAGCAGGGCGCTGTAGCGCTTGGTCATGGCAACTCTCCGAGAAGGGCGAAGGAATTTTCTGAGTTTGCCCAGTGCACAGCCCATGCCAGCGCTCATGGAATTGTCTGTAAGGCACGGATCCGTTGAGGTGGGATGGTCTTACTGGTCTGAACAGTCCTTAAACTTTTCGCACCCTTTTCGAGCGCCGTAAAAACCCCGCGAGCCCCTTTGGGGCGTGGCTTGCCGGCAGGCGTGAATAGCTTTACAACTAGCCGCTCAGTTGACTGGAACCTTGAGTTTTTATGAATTCCATCGCCCAAGCCGTACCGGAAGCGGCTCTGCAGGCCATCCGCAAACTGATCAAGGAGCAGGGCTTCGGGCCGGGCGATGCATTGCCCTCGCAACGCGATCTGGCGGTGCGGTTGGGCGTCAGCCGGGCCTCGTTGCGTGAGGCGTTATCGTCCTTGAGCGCCTTGGGTGTGGTCAGTGTGCAGCCGGGCAAGGGTGTGTTTGTGCAGGCGCCGGACCCACCGTCCGAACTCGCCTGGCCGTTTGCGGCGCAGGCCACGCCGCTGGAGATCTTCCAGCTGCGTTACGCCCTGGAAGGGTTCGCGGCAGGGTTGGCGGCGGTCACATTGACCACTGACGAGCTCGACAGCCTGGAAGACAATGTCGAGGCGATGCGCAAGGTGCTCAAAGCGGGTGACTTTGAAGCTGCCGCCCGGCTGGACTTCAAGTTTCACCAGCGCATCCTGCTGGCCAGCGGCAACCAGGCGATGGTGAGCATTCTCAGCGCCAGCGCCGATGTATTCCTGGAAAGCCAGAAACTACCGTTCATCCGACCAGAGCGCGCCATGGAAACCTGGCAGGAGCATCGCAGGATTTTGCGTGCCCTGGCCCGGCGCACCAGTGCGGCGGCGCAGAAAACCATGCAGGAACATGTACGTAATGCCGCATTGCGCACGGGTATAGCCTTCGTCACACCCGTCGCACCGTGAACCGGCGATATGCAAAGTCATGCGTCGCCATAGCAAGACTCAATCAGAGGCGGCTTCCTGAACGGGGGAAGGGCGGCTATGATGGGCAACGTTTTTTTTGCTTACATTCCGGAGACATCCATGAGCAACGATCTTATCAAGCACGTCACCGACGCGACCTTTGAGGCCGAAGTACTCAAGGCTGCCGGCCCGGTGCTGGTTGACTACTGGGCCGAATGGTGCGGCCCTTGCAAAATGATCGCTCCGGTCCTGGACGACATTGCAACCACTTATGAAGGCAAGTTGACCATTGCCAAGCTGAACATCGACGAGAACCAGGAAACCCCGGCCAAGCACGGCGTGCGTGGTATTCCGACGTTGATGCTGTTCAAGAACGGCAACGTCGAAGCCACTAAAGTAGGCGCGCTGTCGAAGTCCCAACTGCAAGCCTTCCTCGACGCCAACATCTAAGCGTCGCCAAAAAAGCCCCGAAAATCTCGGGGCTTTTTCGTAAAACAGGGCTAGACGCTCCGAAATTCAGGTGGTACATTCGGCCCCGCACTGGTTTCTCCACTGCCCCCTGCAAGCCGTCGCCGACGCATTCCTTTTCGATTAGTACGCGATCCTGTCGCCTTCTCTGCGGCGCGGCCTCATTAAGCCAAAAGCTTAATTTCCCCCCTCCATAAATGATTACGTCATTCCTATATGAATCTGACTGAACTCAAGCAAAAGCCGATTACCGACCTGCTCCAACTGGCCGAAGAAATGGGCATAGAAAATATGGCCCGTTCGCGCAAGCAGGACGTGATTTTCTCCCTGCTCAAGAAGCACGCGAAAAGCGGCGAGGAAATCTCCGGTGATGGCGTGCTGGAGATTCTCCAGGACGGCTTCGGCTTCCTCCGCTCCGCAGACGCTTCCTATCTTGCCGGCCCAGACGATATCTACGTCTCGCCGAGCCAGATCCGTCGCTTCAACTTGCGCACCGGCGACACCATCGTGGGCAAGATCCGCCCTCCGAAGGAAGGCGAGCGTTACTTCGCTCTGCTCAAGGTCGACACGATCAACTTCGATCGTCCAGAGAACGCGAAAAACAAGATTCTCTTCGAGAACCTGACCCCGCTGTTCCCGACCGTGCGCATGAAGATGGAAGCCGGCAACGGTTCCACCGAAGACTTGACCGGTCGTGTGATCGACCTGTGCGCCCCCATCGGCAAGGGCCAGCGTGGCCTGATCGTTGCGCCGCCGAAAGCCGGTAAAACGATCATGCTGCAAAACATTGCAGCGAACATTGCGCGTAACAATCCTGAAGTTCACCTGATCGTACTGTTGATCGATGAGCGTCCGGAAGAAGTGACCGAAATGCAGCGCACCGTGCGTGGCGAAGTGGTTGCCTCGACGTTCGATGAGCCGCCGACCCGCCACGTGCAGGTGGCTGAAATGGTGATCGAGAAGGCCAAGCGCCTGGTCGAGCACAAGAAAGACGTGGTGATCCTGCTCGACTCCATCACCCGTCTGGCCCGTGCCTACAACACCGTGATCCCGAGCTCCGGCAAGGTGCTGACCGGTGGTGTCGATGCCCACGCCCTGGAGAAGCCAAAGCGTTTCTTCGGCGCCGCGCGCAACATCGAAGAAGGCGGCTCGCTGACCATTATCGCCACCGCGCTGGTTGAAACCGGCTCGAAGATGGACGAAGTGATCTACGAAGAGTTCAAGGGTACCGGCAACATGGAACTGCCCCTGGACCGTCGTATCGCTGAAAAGCGTGTGTTCCCGGCTATCAACATCAACCGCTCCGGCACGCGCCGCGAAGAGTTGCTGACCGCCGACGACGAACTGCAGCGCATGTGGATCCTGCGCAAGCTGCTGCACCCGATGGACGAAGTGGCCGCCATCGAGTTCCTGATCGACAAGCTGAAAACCACCAAGACCAACGACGAGTTCTTCCTGTCGATGAAGCGCAAGTAAAACCGCGTTTCAGGTCCGAAAAATGGCGCCCCAATGGGGGCGCCATTTTTTTGCGTCGAGATTCATCGGGTTTTATGGCATAAGTGTCCGTTAAGTAACAAAAATTGTACGCGCGACTACGCTCACTCCTTTCGTCACAGACTGACCACAATCCTTATGACCACTCTTGCTTACCGCAGAGACATCGATGGGCTGCGTGCCATCGCTGTCCTCGCCGTCGTGTTGTTTCACTTCGGCGTTCCTGGCCTTACCGGCGGTTTCGTTGGCGTTGACGTCTTCTTCGTTATTTCCGGTTTTCTGATCACGTCCATTATCTGGCGCGAGCGCCAGGCCGGACGCTTCAGTTTCATTGATTTCTGGGCCCGCCGCGCACGGCGCATCCTGCCGGCGCTGTTTGTAATGATTGCAGCGACACTGGCGGTGGGCTGGTTCCTGTTGGCGCCCAAGGACTATGAGGAGTTGGGGCGGTCGGCGCACTATCAGGTGACCTTTACCTCAAATTTGCTGTTCGCGCGCCAGCATGGCTACTTCGATGTGTCCTCTGACATCAAGCCTCTGCTGCATACTTGGTCGCTGGCGGTAGAAGAGCAGTTCTATATTGTTTTCCCGCTGCTGCTCACGTTGCTTTCAAGCCGCCTGAAGCACTGGCGCCTGGCGCTGTTCGCGGTGTTGCTGGGCTCTTTTGGCATGAGCGTCTGGGCGGTTGAGCATGAGCCGCAAAAAGCGTTTTTCCTGCTGCACCTGCGGGCCTGGGAGTTGTTGGCCGGCGCGATGCTGGCGGTGCTGCCCAAATATGAGTGGCGCGCCTCGCCTGCCCTGGCGCAGGGGATCAGCCTGGCCTCCATGGCAATGATTCTGATCGCCGTATTGGGTTACGACGCGAAAACCCCTTTCCCCGGCGCGACCGCGCTATTGCCGGTGCTGGGTGTCGTCGGGCTGATCTGGGCCAACGGGCAGCAACACACCTGGGTCGGGCGCCTGTTGAGTACGCGGCTGATGGTCGGTATCGGGCTGATTTCCTATTCCTGGTACCTGTGGCATTGGCCGGTGTTCGTGTACGCCAACTATGCTGCGGTGGATGGCTTGAGCACCCTGGAGTTGGCCGGGTTGATGCTGCTCTCGTTGCTGCTGGGCTACTTGTCCTGGCGCTTCGTGGAAACGCCGTTTCGTGAAAAACGCTTGTTGGCCGCCCGCAAGGCAATTCTGGCGGCAGCCGTGGTCGGCATCCTGGGGCTGGGCTTTACGGGCCTTGCGATACGCGAATTCGACGGTGTGCCTTCACGGTTGTCCGAACAGGCGTTGCGTTTCGCCCAGGCGAAAAAGTGGAGCCCGGACCTGCTGGCGTGCATGGCTGACAAAGACACGCCCGACGAGCGGTTGTTCTGCCATTTCGGTCCGCCAACCCAGTCCGTCTCGGCGCTGGTATGGGGTGACAGTCATGCCACCGCGCTGATTCCGGCACTCAAAGAGGGCGCTGATCGCCACGATATCAGCCTGGTTGAAGCCAGCTTCGCGGGCTGTATTCCGTTGGATGGCCTGGAGAATATTGCCCGGTGCGCGCATTTCAACCGTCGCGTCGAGAAGGCGATGGCCGAGAAAAAATTCAGCGATGTGGTGCTGGCGGCGCGCTGGAGCCTGTATGTCTATGGGCAAATGTCGGGCGACAAAGAGCATGCGCTCAAGGACCCCAGCACTGGTGAGTATGTGCGTGCGGTCGCCGAGCAGCGCTTTGCCCAGGGCCTGCGCGAGCGCATCCAGGCGCTGCGCGCTGCCGGGCATAAGGTCTGGCTGGTCAAGGAGGTGCCGCTGCAGGAAATCATCGTGCCTTACCGCCTCAGTCGCCTGGCAATGATGAACCGACCGGTGGACGGTGAAGGGCTTGCCGTGGCCGAGCATGTGAAGCGCCAGGCCTTTATTACCCAGCTGTTTGACGAGCTGGCGGCGGCCGACAGCGGTGTCAGGGTGCTGGACCCCGCGCCCTTGCTGTGCGGCACCGACGGCTTGTGCCGGGTGGAACTCAATGGCCGCGCGCTGTACACCGACGATAACCACCTTTCCGACGTAGGCGCGCGGCACATCGAGGCCTTCCTGGAGCCGTTGTTCAGATCGCTGCAATCACGGGGGTTGACGGCCAATTAAGCTGCCAGCCGCCTCTAGAGCAGGTAGGATGTACGCCTATTTTACGGGTGGCATGGTTAATGAAATTCAAGGATCTTCGGGATTTCGTGCAGCAACTTGAGCAGCGCGGAGAGTTGAAACGTATCCAGATGCCGATTTCACCGGTACTGGAAATGACTGAGATTTGCGACCGCACCTTGCGCAACAAGGGCCCGGCGCTGCTGTTCGAGAACCCGACCGGCTTTGACATCCCGGTGCTCGGCAACCTGTTCGGCACCCCCGAACGCGTTGCCTTTGGCATGGGCGCCGAGGCGGTCAGCGAGCTGCGCGAGATCGGCAAGCTGCTGGCCTTCCTCAAAGAGCCCGAGCCGCCCAAAGGCTTGAAGGACGCCTGGTCGAAGCTGCCGATCTTTCGCAAGATCATTGCCATGGCGCCCAAGGTGGTCAAGGACGCGGTGTGCCAGGAAGTGGTCATCGAAGGCGATGACGTCGACCTGGCCATGCTCCCGGTGCAGACCTGCTGGCCCGGCGATGTCGGCCCGCTGATCACCTGGGGCCTGACCGTCACCAAGGGCCCGAACAAGGACCGCCAGAACCTCGGCATCTACCGCCAGCAAGTGATCGGCCGCAATAAGGTGATCATGCGTTGGCTGAGCCACCGTGGCGGCGCCCTGGACTTTCGCGAGTGGTGTGAAAAGCATCCGGGCCAGCCGTTCCCGGTGTCCGTGGCCCTCGGCGCCGACCCGGCCACCATTCTGGGCGCCGTGACGCCAGTGCCGGACAGCCTGTCCGAATACGCCTTTGCCGGCCTGCTGCGTGGCAACCGCACCGAATTGGTGAAGTGCCGTGGTAATGACCTGCAAGTGCCGGCCACCGCCGAAATCATCCTCGAGGGTGTGATTCACCCCGGTGAGATGGCCGATGAAGGGCCTTACGGTGACCACACGGGTTATTACAACGAAGTCGACAGCTTTCCGGTGTTCACCGTCGAGCGCATCACCCATCGGATCAAACCGATCTACCACAGCACCTACACCGGCCGGCCTCCAGACGAGCCGGCCATTCTCGGCGTGGCGCTGAACGAAGTGTTCGTGCCGATCCTGCAAAAGCAGTTTCCGGAAATCACCGACTTCTACCTGCCGCCGGAAGGTTGCTCGTACCGCATGGCCATCGTCACCATGAAGAAGTCGTATCCGGGCCATGCCAAGCGGGTAATGCTGGGCGTGTGGTCGTTTTTACGACAATTCATGTACACCAAGTTCGTTATCGTCACTGACGACGACATCAATGCTCGCGACTGGAATGACGTGATCTGGGCCATTACTACGCGCATGGACCCCAAGCGCGACACGGTAATGATCGACAACACGCCCATCGATTACCTCGATTTTGCCTCGCCGGTTTCAGGCCTTGGGTCGAAAATGGGCCTGGACGCCACTCACAAATGGCCGGGCGAAACAACCCGCGAGTGGGGCCGGGTGATCGTCAAGGATGACGCAGTGACTGCTCGCGTCGATGCAATCTGGAAAGAATTGGGAATAGATTGATGCGTGTAACCTTGCAACCTTCCGGCGCGGTCCTGGAACTGGACCCTGGCGAACGAATTCTCGATGGCGCGCGCCGCCTGGGCTACGAATGCCCGCAGGCCTGTCGCAACGGCGTCTGCCACGTCTGCGCGGCGCTGCTGGTGGAGGGCCGGGTGCAGCAGGCGGGTGAGGTGCGTGACCATGGTGAGTTCTACACCTGCATCGCCGAGCCGTTGGAAGATTGCATTGTCTTGTGGGATGGCGTGCTGGCGCCGGGAGAACTGCCGTTGCGCAAGTTGGCGTGCCAATTGAGCGAATGCGTGGAAGTCGGCGGCGATGTGTGGCGCGTGCGCCTGCGCGCCCCGGCGGGCAAGGCCGTGCGTTACCACGCCGGGCAATACCTGATGATCGAACGTGAGAACGGTGAGAAGTCGGCGTTTTCCCTGGCGTCGGCGCCTCACTGTGCACGCGAGCTGGAACTGCACGTACTGGCCCGCGAAGACAGCGCACGCAACCTGTTGGACCAGCTCCAGCGCAATCAGATGGCCCGCGTCGAACTGCCGTTCGGTGACACTCACCTGGCGGAGCTGCCGGACGGGCCGCTGGTGCTGATCGCCGCCGGTACCGGCATGGCTCAGATGCACAGCCTGATCGAGCATTGCCGGGCTTCGGGCTTCAATCACCCGGTGCACCTGTACTGGGGCGTGCGTCGCCCGGAAGATTTCTACGAGATCGAGCACTGGGATCAGTGGCGGCAACTGCCCAACCTGTTCCTGCACAAAGTCGTCAGTGACCTGTGCGGCTGGGAAGGACGTTGCGGGTTGCTGCATGAAGCCGTGTGCGAAGACATTGCCGACCTTAAGGCCGTGCATGTATACGCCAGTGGATCCCCGGCGATGATCTACGGCACGCTGGATGCGTTGGTCGACGCCGGTATGGATGCGCACCAGATGCGCGCTGACGTGTTTGCCTATGCCCCTCGGCCCTGAGCAGAGCAAGCCCACACTGGAAATTGCCCGCTCAGAAACGTAATCCCGTCGTCACCATTGCCGCATTGAAGCCCAGCAGCACCCATTCCGCCGCCAGCGGGCCGTGACCTTCAGGTACGCCAGGTACTCGCTCATGCCATAGCGCTTGCCAGCGTACGCGTACAGCACTTTTTCGCCGTACGGTTACAGCGGCGCGTTTTATTACGGTAAAGTCGCTTACAACTGGTAATACATAGGAGGCGCATCGCTTTTCGCCATGACCGCCATTGAAACCGATCTTTTGCAGTTGGCTTACCCTCCGCGGCTCGACTTGGGGCCGCAACTCACTCACGAACAATTGATGAGCTCGATGCAGGCCACCATGGCTCGGCACAAGGGTGGGCCGGTCTGGCTGTTTGCATATGGTTCGCTGATCTGGCGCCCGGAATGTTCATCTACCGAGCGGGTGCGAGCGCGGGTCCATGGTTATCATCGGGGCTTGTACCTGTGGTCCCATGAACACCGGGGCACGCCGGAGCTGCCGGGCCTGGTGTTCGGGCTGGATCGGGGCGGCTCGTGCAGCGGGTTTGCTTACCGCTTGCCGGAAGATCAGCTGGAGGCTTCGCTCTATGCGTTGTGGCAACGCGAAATGCCTTACCCGTCCTATCGACCGCACTGGCTCAGTTGCCGGCTGGAAGATGGCAGCCAGGTACAGGCGTTGGGGTTTGTGCTGGAGCGGCACTTGCCCAGCTATGCCGGCAACTTGCCCGATATCGTGCTCAATCATGTGCTGCAAAGCGCTTGCGGGCGTTACGGCACCACTCGCGATTATGTCGAACAGACCGTGAACGCCCTGCGTAGCCACGCCATGCCAGATAAAAACCTGGAGGCGCGGCTCAAGCGTTGTGCAAAGGATTGCTCAGGCGGTTAACGCGCCGAGCTGACGCTGTTGGTGTGCCACAGCGTTGGGATCAGGAAGGCAATCGCCAGGACGCACGCGCCGATCAACAGCACGAAACCGCCGTCCCAACCGAAGTGGTCCACGGTGTAGCCCATCGCCGCACTCGCGGCCACCGAACCGCCCAGGTAGCCGAACAGGCCGGTGAAACCCGCAGCCGTACCGGCGGCTTTCTTCGGTGCCAGTTCCAGCGCCTGCAGGCCGATCAGCATCACCGGGCCGTAGATCAGGAAGCCGATGGAAACCAGCGCGATCATGTCGACCGTTGGATTGCCCGGCGGGTTAAGCCAGTAAACCAGGGTAGCCACGGTCACCAGCGCCATGAACACGATGCCGGTCAGGCCACGATTGCCACGGAAGATCTTGTCCGACATCCAGCCGCACAGCAGCGTGCCCGGGATACCGGCCCACTCGTAGAAGAAATACGCCCACGACGACTTGTCGACCGTGAAATGCTTGGCTTCTTTCAAGTAGGTCGGCGCCCAGTCCAGTACGCCGTAGCGCAGCAGGTAGACGAACACGTTGGCGAACGCGATGTACCACAGCATTTTGTTGCGCAGCACGTACTTGACGAAGATTTCCTTGGCGCTGAATTCGTCTTCGTGGCTGGCGTCGTAGCCTTCCGGGTAGTCGTTCTTGTACTTTTCGATAGGCGGCAGGCCGACCGATTGCGGGGTGTCACGCATGGTGATGAAGGCAAACACCGCCACCGCCAGCGCCACCGTGGCCGGCACGTAGAATGCCGCATGCCAGTCGTTGAACCAGGCCATGCCTAAGAGGAACAGCGGGCCGATCAGGCCGCCGCCGACGTTGTGCGCCACGTTCCACACCGACACCACGCCGCCGCGTTCCTTCTGCGACCACCAGTGCACCATGGTCCGCCCACTCGGCGGCCAGCCCATGCCCTGGGCCCAACCGTTGATGAACAACAAAATGAACATCATGGTCACGCTGGACGTTGCCCAAGGCGCGAAACCGAAAATGAACATCACCCCCGCTGAAACCAGCAGGCCGAAGGGCAGGAAGTAGCGCGGGTTGGAGCGGTCGGACACCAGGCCCATGAGGAACTTGGACAAGCCGTAGGCAATCGCGATGGCCGACATCGCCAGGCCCAGTTCCCCACGGGTGTAACCCTCGTCGATCAGGTAGGGCATGGCCAGGGAGAAGTTTTTGCGCAGCAGGTAGTAGCCGGCGTAACCGATGAAAATACCGGCGAAGATCTGCCAGCGCAGCCGTCGGTAGGTCGTGTCTATTTTTTCTTCAGGCAGGGGCGCCTGATGTGCGGCAGGGCGAAAGAAAGCAAACATTCAAGAGCTCCAGATTTCTTGTTTTGACTGCGGATGCGAATGTTACAGTTTCGTTACCGAAAATAGCATCGCCTCTTATCTGCAAACACAGGAAATGGGAGCAATTGCATGTTCTCTTATGAACATGTCGCGAATAGATAAGGTGTGGTCGTAAGTGGATTCTGCAGGCGCTGGAGATCCAAATGTGGGAGGGGGCTTGCCCCCGATAGCGGTGGTTCAGTCAACATATGTGTCAACTGATCCACTGCAATCGGGGGCAAGCCCCCTCCCACATTGATCGCATTTCAACTGGCTATCAGCGGGTCTGGACGACCACCTTGCCCACCGCCTTGCGCTGCCCCAGGTCGTTAATAGCCTGGGCAGCCTGTTCCAACTGATACACCTGCGACACCAACGGCTTCAACTTGCCCTCGCCATACCAGGTGAACAACTGCTGAAAATTCGCCGCATTGTCCTGGGGCTGACGCTGGGCAAACGAACCCCAGAACACCCCCACCACCGCCGCGCCCTTGAGCAGTGCCAGGTTCACCGGCAGTTCCGGGATGCGCCCACTGGCAAAGCCCACCACCAACAAGCGGCCGTTCCAGGCGATCGAGCGGATGGCCTGGTCAAACAGGTCGCCACCCACGGGATCGTAGATCACATCGGCGCCGTTGCCACCGGTCAGGCGCTTGACCTCGTCCTTAAGGCTGGCTTCGCTGTAGTTGATCAGCTCATCGGCGCCGGCCGCCTTGGCCACCGCCAGCTTGTCGGCGCTGCTGGCGGCGGCGATCACCCGAGCGCCCATGGCCTTGCCGATTTCCACGGCGGCCAGGCCCACACCACCGGAAGCGCCGAGCACCAACAGGGTTTCGCCGGGTTGCAGGTTTGCCCGCTGTTTCAGCGCGTGCATCGAGGTGCCGTAGGTCATGCTGAAGGCGGCGGCGGTGTTGAAGTCCATGCTCGGCGGGATCGGCAGCACGTTATAGCCCGGCACCGCGACCTGCTCGGCAAAGCTGCCCCAGCCGGTCAGGGCCATCACACGATCACCGACTTTCAAGTGGCTGACCTTCTCCCCGACCTCACTCACCACGCCCGCCGCTTCGCCACCCGGCGAAAACGGGAAGGGCGGCTTGAACTGATACTTGCCTTCGATGATCAGGGTGTCCGGGAAATTCACTCCGGCCGCGTGCACGTCCAGCAGGATTTCGTTCTGCTTGATCGCAGGGCTGGCGATCTCTTCCAGCACCAGGTTTTCGGCGGGGCCGAAGGCTTTGCACAGCACAGCTTTCATCGGACTATTCCTTTTGGCGTCGTGGCCGATAAGTGTAGGAGGGTACGCCCGTGGGTCAACGAGCATGCCCGCGCCTGATAAGCCCCCATAAGCTTGTGCTCAGCCTTGCTAGCGTTATGCTACCCGGCAACCGAATTCGAGGAATGAACTGTGAAAGCGTGGATCCTGTTGATGCTGGCCCTGACCTTGCCGATGGCGGCTCAGGCCGAAGAAGCCAAAGAGGGCGAGGCGCCGAAGGTCAGCTATATCAGCCTGAGCCCGCCGTTCGTGGGTAACTACGGCCTGGATGGCACGGCGAAACTCAAGGTGTTCAAGGCTGACATCGCCCTGCGCGTGACCGGGCCCGAAGCCGCCGCCGCGGTCAAAGCCAACGATGCGTTGATTCGCAACCAGTTGGTGGCGCTGTTTACCCAGCAGACCAACGAAGCCATGAGCAGCGTTGAAGGTAAGGAAAAGCTGCGTCAGGAAGCGTTGAAGCAAACGCAGCAAGTGATGAACGATGAGACCGGCAAGCCGGTGGTCGAAGACCTGTTGTTCAACAACTTGATCATCCAGTAACGCCTCAGCGCAAACCCATGACCGCCGCCCATTGCTCGGCAGTCACCGGCATCACCGAGAGCCGGCTACCTTTTTGCACCAGAGGCAGTTCGGCAAGGGCGGTCTGCTGTTTCAGATAGCCCAGGGCCAGCACGTTCGAAAACGTCTGGACATGTGCGACGTCAATTGCGCTCCACGGGTTTTTCTCCGCGCTGGCCTTGGCGTCGAAATAGTGGCTGTCCGGTTCCAGCGCGGTGGGGTCGGGGTAGGCGGCCTGGATAATTTTGCCGATACCGGCAATGCCGGGCTCCGGGCAACTGGAGTGATAGAAGAAAAACTCATCGCACACCGCCATGGCGCGCAGGAAATTGCGCGCCTGGTAGTTGCGAACCCCGTCCCAGCGCGTTTCGCCGAGCTTTTCCAGGTCGTTGATGGAGAGCTCGTCGGGCTCGGATTTCATCAGCCAGTAGGCCATTTCGGGGCTCCTGAGAAAGGCATTGGGCAAGTTGTCGGGCAATGCCATGACAAACCGACAGTCGGTTGGCGTCAAGGTTTGCGTGTTGGTTCACGTTACCGCAGAATGCCGGCTTTTAAGCTTGGTGCAGCTGCAACGGACTACTTTGGAACGTTGTTGTCATCGTGTACGAGGTGCCTGAAGGGGGGCAATCGATGCAACGTAAACCGGATTTACTATGGATTTTGGTAATTTTGTTTGGTCTGGGCGTCGTGACCACCGGGTATGCCCAGAGCCTGTGGTCGAACAAGACCGATGCGCCGGTTGAGCTCTCGCCTGTGCAACAGCAATTCAAGCGTTAACACGGTTTTATCCGCGTCGCGGTTCCAGCGACGTTTCTGCGACATACCATTGCTTATCGGTGACCGTGCCCGCCAGCGGCACGTCCCAGCTCGCCTGCGCCAGGCGATCGACTTGCTGACATTCATGGGCCAGCCCCAGCAGCGTCGGCTTGCGCCAGGTTTTTCGCCTGGCAAGGTAGGCCAGGCTGCGGTCATAGAATCCGCCCCCCATGCCCAATCGCCCACCCTCGTTATCGAACCCCACCAACGGCAGCAGCACCAGGTCCAGTGCCCATACCTTGCGCTGGCGCCGGGCATTGGCCCGTGGCTCCAGAATGCGAAAGCGGTTGGGCAATAACTTATCCCCAGGCCGCACACGTTGGAACACCATCTTGGTACGTGGCCACGCACTCAGTACAGGCAGGTAGGTGGCCTTGCCCTGGCGTTGGGCAGCGCGCAGCAGCAAACGCGGATCGATTTCGCCGTCCGTCGGTAGATATAAGGAAATATGTTTGGCCCGGCGAAACAGCGGGTGCTGTGCCAGTTGCCGATACAGGCCGCAGGCGGCCTGGCGCTGCTCGCGGGGCGTGAGGGCGCGGCGGGCTTTGCGCAACATGCGTCGAAGTTGCGGACGGGAAAGCGGCGCAGGTTCGGTCATGGCTTTTCGGCTCATAAAACAATGCCAGTCCTGGGACTGGCATTGAGTTTGGGAATTCAGGCTCCCCGACAGAACCGCTGTCGACTAAGCCCTTGAACCCGAAAGTTCAAGGTGGAAGAAGCAGTAGGCTTTAAGGCTTTCCGTCTAGCGGACATGCACACCAGCCCAACGTGCAACTTCCAGGGTAGTGCGAATCGGCTCCGGGACATCGCCGACTGGCAAGCACGCCAGGGAGTGGGGCGAGTATACCTTAAACAGACTCGGCAATCAGCCCTTGGGTGCGTCTGAATCGGTGGAAAGCACCAGATCAACGCGTTCGAGCAGGTCACGCACTTGCTCGCGGGTCGAGCCGCTGGCCTGCACGTCAGGGCGTTCCTGCTTATGCAGCAGGTCGTGGGTAATGTTCAGCGCGGCCATCACGGCGATGCGGTCGGCGCCGATCACTTTGCCGCTGCTGCGGATTTCACGCATCTTGCCGTCCAGGTAGCGGGCAGCGCTCACCAGGTTGCTGCGCTCTTCCTGGGGGCAGATGATCGAATATTCTTTGTCGAGGATCTGCACGGTAACGCTATTGCTTGAACTCATGAGTCTTGCTCCAGGGCCTTCAGGCGCGAAATCATCGATTCGACCTTACGCCGGGCGATTTCGTTTTTTTCAATGAGGTGAGCGCGTTCCTCGCGCCAGGTTTTTTCCTGAGCTAGTAGGAGTCCGTTTTGACTCTTAAGTTGCTCGACCCGATCAATTAGCAGTTCGAGTCTGGCCATCAGCGCTTGCAGGTCGGTGTCTTCCATTGGGTTCCACTGGATTTGTCTGATGAATGGCAACTGCAGGATAAACGATCTGACGCCCTCGATAGTCTTGGTACGTCTGCCGGTGCTAGGATACAGCGCTCCATTCTAGACATTGCGCCGTCTGGCGCCTAGCTCACCATGCCCATTCAGAACTCCCCGTACGACGCTTTTTCCAAACTGCTGAGCACCAGCGGCCATCCTTGCTCGCCTGCCGAACTGCACGGTGTGCTGTTGGGCCGCAGCTGCACCGGTGTCGGCTTCGATGCCGACAACTGGCTGGCCGATGTGGCCGAGCTGCTGGAGAAAGAACCCGAAGAAAACGTGCGCAATGCGCTGATCGGCCTGCAAGAGATGGTCAAGGGCGAGCTGACCGGTGATGACGTCACCGTGGTCCTGCTGCTGCCCACCGACGATGCGCCGCTGGCCGAACGCGCCGCCGCGCTGGGCCAATGGTGCCAGGGTTTCCTCCACGGTTTCGGCGTGAACGCCGGTGGCCTGGAGCTGAGCACCGACGCCAAGGAGGTGCTGCAGGACCTGGCCGCCATCTCCCAGGTGCAAGACGCCCTGGAAGAGTCCGAGGACGGCGAGGGCGACTACATGGAAGTCATGGAATACCTGCGCGTCGCGCCGTTGCTGCTGTTCACCGAGACCAAGAAGTCCGCTGAGCCTGCTTCGCCCAAGCCGTCGCTGCACTAAAAAGGAAGCCCATCTGCCCATGATCCATATCCCCAAAGCGGAATACACCCGTCGCCGCAAGGCGCTCATGGCGCAGATGGAACCCAACAGCATCGCTATCCTGCCGGCCGCCGCCGTGGCGATCCGCAATCGTGATGTGGAGCATGTCTACCGCCAGGACAGCGACTTCCAGTACCTGAGCGGTTTTCCCGAACCGCAAGCGGTGATCGTGCTGATGCCCGGTCGTCAGCATGGCGAGTACGTGCTGTTCTGCCGCGAGCGCAATGCCGAACGCGAATTGTGGGATGGCCTGCGCGCCGGCACCGAAGGCGCGATCCGTGATTACGGGGCTGACGACGCGTTTCCCATCACCGACATCGACGACATCCTGCCCGGCCTGATCGAAGGCCGTGACCGGGTGTATTCAGCCATGGGCAGCAATGCCGAATTCGACCGGCATGTAATGGAGTGGATCAACGTGATCCGCTCCAAAGCGCACCTGGGCGCCCAGCCGCCAAACGAATTCGTTGCCCTGGATCATCTGCTGCACGACATGCGCCTGTATAAATCGGCGGCGGAAGTGAAGGTGATGCGCGAGGCGGCGCGGATTTCCTGCGCGGCCCATGTGCGGGCGATGCAGGCCAGCCGTGCCGGCCTGCATGAGTTCAGCCTGGAAGCCGAGCTGGATTACGAGTTCCGCAAGGGCGGCGCGAAAATGCCGGCCTATGGCTCCATCGTCGCGTCCGGGCGCAACAGCTGCATCCTGCATTACCAGCAGAATGACGCGCTGCTCAGGGACGGTGACCTGGTGCTGATCGACGCCGGTTGCGAGATCGACTGCTACGCCAGTGACATCACCCGCACCTGGCCGGTCAATGGCAGGTTTTCGCCCGAGCAGAAGGCGATCTACGAAATTGTGCTGGCTTCCCAGGAAGCCGCCTTCAAGCAGATCGCGCCGAACAAGCATTGGAACCAGGCGCATGAGGCGACCGTGCAGGTCATCACTGCCGGGTTGGTCAAGCTGGGGTTGCTGCAAGGCGACGTTGACGAGTTGATCGCCAGCGAAGCCTACCGCGCCTTTTACATGCACCGCGCCGGCCACTGGCTGGGCATGGATGTGCATGACGTGGGCGAGTACAAAGTGGGCGGTGAATGGCGCGTGCTGGAAGTCGGCATGGCCTTGACCGTGGAGCCGGGGATCTATATTTCACCGGACAACCAGAACGTAGCGAAGAAGTGGCGTGGCATTGGCGTACGCATCGAGGACGACGTGATAGTGACCAAGCAAGGCTGTGAAATCCTGACCGGCGCGGTGCCCAAGACGGTGGCCGAGATCGAAGCACTGATGGCGGCTGCCCGATGAGCCGGGTCAACCTGGCGATCATCGGCGGCGGCCTGGTGGGCGCGAGCCTGGCCCTGGCGTTGCAGGCCGGGGCCAAGGCGCGCGGCTGGAAAATCGCACTGATCGAACCCTTCGCGCCGGGTGACAGCTATCAGCCAAGCTACGATGCGCGTTCTTCGGCGTTGTCCTTTGGTGCCCGGCAGATCTATCAGCGCCTGGGCGTGTGGCAGGACATTTTCCGTCGCGCCGAGCCGATCAAGCAGATTCATGTGTCCGACCGTGGACGCTTCTCCACCGCGCGTCTGTCAGCCCTGGAAGAGGGGGTGCCGGCCCTCGGTTACGTGGTGGAAAACGCCTGGCTCGGCCAATGCCTGTGGCAAGGCCTGGACAAGGACGTGGTGAGCTGGCGCTGCCCGGCGGAAGTGACGCGGATGGAGCCGCTGCCCGATGGCTATCGCCTGACCCTCAATGACGAAACCGTACTGGAATGCGAGCTTGCGGTATTGGCCGATGGCGGTCGCTCCGGTCTGCGCGAGCAGCTTGGCATCGGCGTGAAAACCCGGCCCTACAACCAGAGCGCGCTAATCGCCAATATCACCCCGAGCGAAGCCCACAATGGCGAAGCGTTCGAGCGTTTCACCGATGAGGGGCCAATGGCCTTGCTGCCGCTGCCGGACAACCGCTGTGCGCTGGTGTGGACCCGCATCGGCATGGACGCCCAGCGCCTGGCTAACCTGGATGAGCGCAGTTTCCTGAGCGAATTGCAGGGCGTGTTCGGCTATCGCCTGGGCACCCTGAAACAAGTGGGCGCGCGGCATCTTTATCCGCTGAGCCTGGTGGAAGCGGAAGAACAAGTGCGCTCGCACCTGGTGGTGCTCGGCAATGCCGCGCACAGCCTGCACCCGATCGCCGGGCAGGGTTTCAACCTGTCCCTGCGCGATGCCAACGCCCTGGCCGAAGCCTTGCTGGCCGGGCCGGCAGTGCCGGGTGACCTGGCGACACTGCAACGCTATCGCGAGCGCCAGCGCCTGGACCAGCAACTGACCGTGGGTTTCTCCGACCAAGTCACGCGCCTGTTCGGCAGCGGGCAACCGTTGGTAGCGCTGGGGCGCAACATGGGCCTGCTTGGCCTGGACCTGTTGCCGCCGGCCAAACGCTGGTTCGCCCGCCAGGCCATGGGGCTGGGGGTGCGCTCCGATGTTTGAGCCGGCCCATCACTTTATTGGCGGCCTGTGCCGCACACGAGACAAGGCTTAAAGCATGGACATGCACGCAGATGTGCTGATTGTCGGGGCCGGAATGGTCGGAAGCGCCCTGGCGCTGGCGTTGCAGGGCAGTGGCCTGCAGGTGTTGCTGCTTGACGGCAGCCCCCTGAGCGTCAAGCCGTTCGAGCCGGCGGCGGCGTTTGAACCGCGAGTGAGTGCGTTATCCGCCGCCAGCCAGCGCATTCTGGAGCGCCTTGGCGTGTGGGACGGCATCGTCCAGCGTCGCGCCAGCCCGTATGGCGAGATGCACGTGTGGGACGGCAGCGGCACCGGGCAGATCCACTTTTCGGCAGCCAGCGTACATGCCGAGGTGCTGGGGCATATCGTCGAGAACCGTGTGGTCCAGGATGCCTTGCTGGACCGCTTGCATGATTGCGACCTGGGGCTGCTGGCCACGGCGCGCCTGGAGCAGATGCGCCGTTCCGGCGATGACTGGCTGCTGACCCTGGCCGATGGGCGCAAGCTGCGCGCGCCGCTGGTGGTCGCCGCCGATGGCGCCAACTCGGCGGTGCGCCGCCTGACCGGCACTCCCACCCGTGAATGGGATTACCTGCATAACGCCATCGTGACCAGCGTGCGCAGCAGCCAGCCGCACCGGCGCACGGCGTGGCAACGCTTCACCGATACCGGCCCGCTGGCGTTTTTGCCGCTGGTGCGCGATGGGCAAGAGGATTGGTGCTCGATTGTGTGGTCGACCACGCCGGCGGAGTCCGAGCGCCTGATGGCCCTGGATGATGAACGCTTTTGTGATGAATTGGAGCGCGCCTTTGAAGGGCGCCTGGGCAACGTGATCAGCGCCGACCCGCGCGTCTGCGTGCCGTTGCGTCAGCGCCACGCCAAACGCTATGTGGCCGAAGGCCTGGCATTGATTGGCGATGCGGCTCACGTCATCCACCCGTTGGCGGGGCAGGGCGTGAACCTGGGGTTTCTCGATGCCGCGGTGCTGGCCGAAGTGCTGCTGGCGGCCAACGAACGTGGCGAGCGTCTGGCGGATGTGAAGGTGCTGAGCCGCTACGAGCGGCGGCGCATGCCGCATAACCTGGCGCTGATGGCGGCAATGGAGGGCTTCGAGCGCTTGTTCCAGGCCGATCAACTGCCGTTGCGCTGGATGCGCAATGCCGGGTTGAAAATGGTCGACCAGTTGCCCGAAGCCAAGGCATTGTTTGTACGCCAGGCGCTGGGTTTGAGCGGGGATTTGCCGGAACTCGCCAAACTGTGACTGTGGGAGGGGGCAAGCCCTAATGCCAGCCAGTTAAGGCTTTTTGTAGGAGCGAGCTTGCTCGCGAAAAACTCAGGGGCCCCGCGTTTATTCAGAATGAACACGTTGCCTGGAGGTTTTTCGCGAGCAAGCTCGCTCCTACAGGGAACTCCTTTCGCTTTTCGACTGTGCAACATCTGGTAACGCCTCCAGCAAGCGGTACCAAATGTGAGTCCTTATCATTTGCGCTCTTTTTGCAAATGAGCGACCGCACCCATGTTGGCACCCAAGCGCCTCCTGACTGCCCTGGCACTCACCCTGATCGGCAGCACCGCCGTGCAGGCCGCCGACGAAGTGGTGGTGTACTCCTCGCGCATCGACGAACTGATCAAGCCGGTGTTCGACGCCTACACCCGCAAGACCGGTGTACAGGTCAAATTCATCACCGATAAGGAAGCGCCGCTGATGCAGCGCATCAAGGCCGAAGGCGAAAACGCCACCGCCGACCTGCTGCTCACCGTCGACGCCGGCAACCTCTGGCAGGCCGAGCAGATGGGCATCCTGCAGCCGTTCACCTCCGAGGTGATCGACAAGAACATTCCGTTGCAATACCGTTCTTCGGCCCACGCCTGGACCGGCTTGAGCCTGCGCGCGCGGACCATCGCCTACTCCACCGACCGGGTAAAACCGGGCGACCTGACCACCTACGAAGCCCTGGCCGACAAACAGTGGGAAGGCCGGCTGTGCCTGCGCACGGCGAAAAAGGTCTACAACCAGTCACTGACCGCCACGCTGATCGAAACCCATGGCGCGAGCAAGACTGAAGAAATCGTCAAAGGCTGGGTGAATAACCTGTCCACCGACGTGTTCTCCGACGATATTGCGGTGCTGGAGGCGATCAATGCCGGGCAATGCGATGTGGGTATCGTCAACACGTACTACTACGGTCGCCTGCACAAGCAGAAGCCGGACCTGGCGGTGAAGCTATTCTGGCCGAACCAGGGCGACCGTGGCGTGCATGTGAACCTGTCGGGCATCGGCCTGACCAAGCACGCGCCACACCCAGAGGCGGCCAAGGCTTTGGTGGAGTGGATGACCACGCCCGAGGCGCAGCAGATTTTCGCCGATGTGAACCAGGAGTTCCCCGCCAACCCAGCGGTAGCGCCGTCGGCGGAGGTGGCGAGCTGGGGCAAATTCGTGGCCGACACCTTGCCGGTGGAAGTGGCGGGCAAGCGCCAGGCCGAGGCTATCCGCTTGATGGATCGCGCCGGCTGGAACTGATCTTGTAAATCGCCGCAGATCAAAATGTGGGAGGGGGCTTGCCCCCGATTGCGGAGTGTCAGTCTAATCATCAGTGGCTGATTCACCGCCATCGGGGGCAAGCCCCCTCCCACACTGTTTTATGTCTGCTTTCAGATAGTCCATTCCCAGGGAATTTGCTCTTGGCCCATCCCGCCCAACGCCGCTGGTACCTGCCGGTCTTCAGCGTCGCCGCCCTGGTGCTGCTGCCGCTGAGCGTGCTGTTGCTGTCCTGGCAAAGCGTCGACTACCAGATCTGGTCCCACCTCTGGGACACCCAGATGCCACGTTTACTGGGTAACACCTTGACCCTGGTGCTCGGCGTCGGCCTTGGCGTGACGTTACTGGGCGTAAGCCTGGCCTGGCTGACCAGCCTCTGCGAATTCCCCGGCCGCCGCTGGTTGGACTGGGCACTGATGCTGCCCTTTGCAATTCCGGCCTACGTGTTGGCCTTCGTGTTCGTGGGACTGCTGGATTTTGCGGGCCCCGTGCAAACCCTGCTGCGCGACGTGTTCGGCGCCGGGCTGCGCCTGCCGCGTGTGCGCTCCACCAGCGGCGTGATCATCGTATTGGTGCTGGTGTTCTACCCCTATGTCTACCTGCTGGCGCGCTCTGCATTCCTGGCTCAGGGCAAGGGCTTGATGGAAGCGGCGCGGGTGCTGGGCCAGTCGCCCTGGCAGGCGTTCTGGCGCGTGGCGCTGCCCATGGCGCGTCCGGCGATTGGGGCGGGGGTCGCCCTGGCCTTGATGGAAACCCTGGCGGATTTCGGTGCGGTCTCGGTGTTCAATTTCGACACGTTCACCACCGCCATCTATAAAACCTGGTATGGCTTTTTCAGCCTGTCCAGCGCTGCCCAACTGGCCAGTCTGTTGCTGCTGGTGGTGATGCTGGTGCTGTATGGCGAACGGCGCGCCCGTGGAGCAAGCCGACCCAGCAACGAGCGCCCGCGAGGCAAGGCGTTGTATCACCTGCGTGGGTTCAAGGCGGCAGCGGCCAGTGGCTGGTGTGGCTTGGTGTTCGCCTGCGCGTTTGTGATCCCGGTGCTGCAACTGGTGGTGTGGTTCTGGCAGCGTGGCCGGTTCGACCTGGATGAGCGCTACACCGGCCTGATCCTGCATACCCTGTATCTGGGCGCGATTGCGGCGCTGATCACCGTCGGCGTGGCGCTGATACTGGCGTTCGCCAACCGCCTTGCGCCGACTCGGGCGATTCGCTCCGGCATCAGCCTGGCCAATGTCGGTTATGCCTTGCCCGGCTCGGTGCTGGCGGTGTCGATCATGCTCGCCTTCAGCTACCTGGACCGCGAACTGGTGGTGCCGCTGTCGGGCTGGCTGGGCGGTGCGGGCAAACCGTTGCTGCTGGGCAGCCTCTCGGCGCTGGTGCTCGCGTATCTGGTGCGGTTCCTGGCGGTGGCCTACGGGCCGCTGGAAAACAGCCTGGCGCGTATCCGTCCGTCGTTGCCCGAGGCCGCACGAAGTCTGGGGGTAAGCGGACCACAACTGTTTTGCAAGGTGTATCTGCCACTGTTGCTGCCCGGCACCCTGAGCGCGGCGCTGCTGGTGTTCGTCGATGTGCTCAAGGAAATGCCCGCCACCTTGCTGATGCGCCCGTTTGGCTGGGACACCCTGGCGGTGCGGATCTTTGAAATGACCAGTGAAGGGGAATGGGCGCGGGCCTCGTTGCCGGCGCTGACCCTGGTACTGGTTGGGTTGTTGCCGGTCGTCGGGCTGATCCGACGCTCCGCACGACAAATCGGTTAGGTGCCAGTCCTACAGCTTGCGGCTACAATGCGCGGCATTCGGTGTGCCGCGTCTTTCGAGGCGGGTTGGCGCATGTGTCTGCAGGCCTTGTAATCCAAGGCGCTCGGCACTGGCGGCAACTCTGCGCACCTTCGCCAAGCCCGGAAGGAGACACCCATGGGACAGCGTACGCCTCTGTATGACCTGCATCTCGCCCTCGGCGCGAAAATGGTCGATTTTGGCGGTTGGGATATGCCTTTGCATTACGGCTCGCAGGTTGAGGAGCACCATCAGGTGCGGCGCGACTGCGGGGTGTTCGATGTATCTCATATGACCGTGATCGATGTCAGCGGCCTTCAGGCCAAGGAATGGCTCCAGCACTTGCTGGCCAATGATGTCGATCGATTGCACGGCTGCGGCCGCGCGTTGTACAGCGCCATGCTCAACGAGCAGGGCGGGGTAGTGGACGACATGATCGTCTACCGTACCGAAACCGGTTACCGGCTGGTGGTCAACGCCGCCACCCGTGACCAGGACATGGCCTGGATGCAGGCGCAACTGGGCAGCTATCAAGTGCAACTCCAGGAGCGCTCCGAGCTGGCCATGCTCGCCATTCAAGGTCCCCATGCGCGGCACAAGATCGCCGAATTGGTGACCCAGTCCCGTGGCACCCTGATCCATCAGCTCAAGCCGTTCGAAGGCCAGGCCGACGGCGACTGGTTTATTGCCCGCACCGGTTACACCGGCGAAGACGGCCTGGAAATTGTCCTGCCTGCCGACCAGGCGCCGGGTTTTTTCAACGATCTGGTGGGCGCCGGTATTTCCCCCATCGGCCTCGGTGCCCGCGATACCCTGCGCCTGGAAGCCGGCATGAACCTGTATGGCCAGGATATCCACCAGCAGGTATCACCCCTGGCCGCCAACATGGCTTGGAGCATCGCCTGGGAGCCCGCTGGGCGAAATTTCATCGGCCGCGCCGCGCTGGAGGCGGAAAAGGCTGCCGGGGTGCAATTCAAATTAGTGGGACTGGTCCTGGAAGAACGTGGGGTTCTGCGCGCTCATCAGGTGGTTCGTATCGCCAATGTTGGCGAAGGGGAGATCACCAGTGGTAGTTTCTCACCTACGCTGAGCAAATCCATTGCCCTGGCGCGCGTACCGACGGCGACTGCCGACCGGGCCGAAGTGGAAATCCGCGGCAAGTGGTACCCGGTGCGAGTGGTCAAGCCGACCTTTGTACGCCATGGCAAAACCCTGATCTAACTATTTTCCGGCAGGCCTATGGCCGCTGACATTTCTTCTTGAGGACACAGACTATGAGCGATATCCCTGCCGACCTGCGTTTTGCCGAAAGTCATGAGTGGGCCCGTCTGGAAGCCGACGGCACCGTGACCGTCGGGATCTCCGACCATGCTCAGGAAGCCTTGGGTGATGTGGTGTTTGTTGAACTGGCTGAGGTTGGTGCCACTTTTGAAGCGCAAGGCCAGGCGGGTGTGGTTGAGTCGGTGAAGGCTGCTTCGGATATCTACTCGCCGGTTGCTGGCGAGGTGATTGCGGTCAACGAAGAGTTGAGCGGTAGTCCTGAGCTGCTGAACTCTGACCCGTACGGCGCCTGGATCTTCAAGCTCAAGCCAAGCAACCCAGCTGACCTGGATAAATTGCTCGACGCCGCCGGCTACAAAGCCGCCATCGGCGAGTAAACGCAAAACCAATGTGGGAGGGGGTTTGCCCCCTCCCACATTATGTGATCAGTCTGCTTTCAATACCGCTTTGACCGCCGCCACAGCCCGCTCCACATCCGCCTCTGTCATCGCTGTAAACATCGGCAACGACACGATCAAACGCCCAACACGCTCCGCCACCGGGAACATACCTTCCTTGAATCCTTGTGCCCGATACAGGCTCAGCAGGTGGATCGGCGGGTAGTGATAACCGATGCCGACGCCGTGGGCCTGCATCCGCTCCATAAAAGTGGCGCGGGCAGGCAAACCGTCCTGACGCTCCGGCAATACCAGCTGAAACAGGTGCCAGTTGCTGTTTTCGAAGTCGGCCGGCGGCAGTTGCGCGCCGTACACTTGTTCAAAATCACTGCCGAAGCATTCGAAGTAGTGCCGAGCCAGGTTCTGGCGGTGGGCGGTGATCTTCTCGATATGCGCAAACTGCCCCAGGCCAATGGCGGCGGCGATATCGGTCATGTTGAATTTGCCACCCAACACGTCCACATCCAGGCCATCGAAACCGCTGCGGGTCACGCCTTGCAGGCGGTATTTCTCGGCCAGACGGGCCTCTTCGGCGTTGTTGAGCACCAGGCAGCCGCCTTCGGATGAGGTGATGTTCTTGTTTGCCTGGAAACTGAACGACACAAAGTCGCCGGTAGCGCCGATGCGTTGCCCGTCCCAACTGGAACCCAGGGCCTGGGCGGCGTCCTCGATGATGCGCAGGTTGTACTTGTTGGCCAGCGCATAAAGCATCGGCGTGTCCAGGGGCAAGCCGGCCAGATAGACCGGGATGATCGCCTTGGTGCGCGGGGTTATCGCGGCTTCAACCTGGGCCAGGTCGATGTTGCGGGTCACCGGGTCGATATCGGCGAATACCGGAGTGGCGCCCACCTCCAGAATAACGTTGGCCGTGGCAACCCAGGAAATCGGTGTGGTAATGACTTCATCCCCAGGCCCGATACCGGCGATGCGCAGGGCAATCTCCATGGTGCAGGTGCCGGAGTTGAAAGTGCGTACCGGCCGGCCGCCGAAATACTCCGACAGCTGCGCTTCGAACGCCTGCACCTTCGGCCCGCTGGTGATCCAGCCCGAGCGCAGCACATCGCCGACCGCCGAGATCGTGGCTTCATCAATGGTAGGTTTGGAAAACGGCAGGAAGGGCTGTTGGCTCATGACGAAGAGGGCATCCGTTTCAGGTAGGCGATGAGTAATGGACGTGTCAGCCCTGCATGGTTGCACGGCTCGACTGAATATAGCCTGTCGCCCGTGAATGATTCGTCACGCTCCAGGCAAAAAAATGCCGCTTGAAAAAGCGGCATTTTTTAACGTGCAGGTATTACTCGGTTACAGCGTTCTTCGCGAGGATGGCGTTGGCCAGTTCCATATCCGTGGCTTGCAGGCCAGGGTTATCAGCACGGACCTTCTGCATGGCCGCTTCCAGGTACGGGCCGCGAATGCCGCCGTTGCTGGCGACGAAGCTGCCGGCGTCGTCCTGGGCGGCGACTACCAGCTTGTGGTCCTTGAAGGTCAGGTAGGTCGAGCCGGTGGTCGCGCCCGACGAGATGACATTACGCCAGAAGCTATCGGCCATGGCTGAGCCGACAGGGAGGGAGAGCACAGCGAGGGTTGCGACAGCATATTTAAGACGCATGATGGGTGACTCCGGTGGGTTATCTGTACATTTTGATTGTAGTTAACCTGATCCAGTTCCATCACTGACTAAACAGTTTCAACCTTTAAAACCACCCCGTCCTGGCCAACCACGCGCACTTGAGCGCCTACGGGCGCATCGGCACCGGTGACCATCCATACGCCATCGCCGACTTTAACCTTGCCCCTGCCATCCACGATCGCCTGATGCACCACGAAGGTGCGCCCGACCAACTCTGAACCGCGCTCATTCAAGCCGGGTTGATCGCTGGCCTTGGCGCCGCTGCGTTGGCGTTTCCACCAGTACACGGCCGTCAATATCGACAACAGGGCGAACAGCAGCAGTTGCCACTCAAGTCCCAGGGGCGGGACGATAAACTTGATCACTCCCACGGCGGCTGCGGCGATACCCATCCACAATAGGTAGCCTCCCGCGCCGAACACCTCGAGAATCAACAACACGGTGCCCAGCGCCAGCCAGTCCCAGAACGAAAGGTGCAGCAGGAATTCCCACATGATGGCGACCTCAGCCTTTCTTGTTGTCGAAAGTCGCTCTGACAATCTCGCCGATACCGCCCACGGCACCGATCACCTGGCTGGCTTCCAGCGGCATCAGGATTACCTTGCTGTTGTTGGCCGACGCCAGCTTGCCCAGGGCATCGATATATTTCTGCGCGACGAAGTAGTTCACCGCCTGTACGTTACCGGATGCGATCGCTTCCGATACCACCTGGGTCGCCCGGGCTTCAGCCTCGGCCTGACGCTCACGCGCTTCGGATTCAAGGAAGGCGGCCTGGCGGCTACCCTCGGCCTCGAGGATCTGCGCCTGTTTCTTGCCCTCGGCGGTGAGGATCGCCGAGGCTCGCAGGCCTTCGGCTTCGAGGATCTGCGCACGCTTGATCCGCTCGGCTTTCATCTGGCCGGACATGGCCGCCATCAGGTCGGCTGGCGGGCTGATGTCCTTGATTTCGATACGGGTGATCTTGATGCCCCACGGCGCCGTGGCTTCGTCGACGGTGCGCAGCAGTTTTTCATTGATACCGTCGCGCTGGCTCAGCATCGCATCCAGCTCCATGGAGCCAAGCACCGTACGGATATTGGTTTGCAGCAAATTGCGGATGGCATGCTCGAGGTTGTTCACCTCATACGCGGCCTGGGCCGTGTTCACCACTTGGAAGAAGCACACGGCGTCGATCTGCACGGTGGCGTTGTCGGCGGTAATCACTTCCTGGGGGGGAATATCCAGCACGCTTTCCATCACGTTGATCTTGCGGCCGATGCGGTCCATGACCGGGATGATGATGTTGAGGCCAGGCTTGAGGGTGTTGGTATAGCGGCCGAAACGTTCGACTGTCCACTGGTAGCCCTGGGGCACCACTTTGAAACCCATGAACAGGATGGCAATGGCCAACCCCACGAAAAGAAGCAGTACGGTGCCGATCTGCATAGCGATTCCCTATCTGATGATGTCGGTAACATGACGTTCGGTCGAGTGTAACGGTCTCGTCACGGATAAGGACGGTTTCAATGCCCAACAAACAAAGGATTTGTTTCTGAATCCCCAGGGGTCACCCTCAGGACTTCCGCCATCGTCGTCAGCCCGGCCTTCACCTTTTGCAGGCCGGCCATGCGCAGGCTGTGCATGCCTTGCCCGAGAGCCGCACGGCGCAAGGCCTGCACGTCCGCGCCAGGGGTGATCAGCGCCTTGAGGGTTTCGTCCACCGTCATGATTTCATAGAGCCCGGCTCTGCCCCGATAACCACTGTCGCGGCATTCCACGCAGCCGGCGGCTTCGTAGGCGTCGGCCACGGCGCGTTTGCAATGGGAGCACAGCACACGCACCAAGCGTTGCGCCATGACGCCTATCAGCGTTGCCTTGATCAAATAATGAGCGATCCCCAGTTCCTGCAAGCGGCTGATCGCGCTCGGCGCATCGTTGGTATGCAGGGTCGACAGCACCAGGTGCCCGGTCAGCGCGGCCTGGATCGCCATTTCGGCGGTTTCCCGGTCGCGAATCTCGCCGATCATGATGATGTCCGGGTCCTGGCGCAGTAGCGCGCGGATACCGCTGGCGAAGGTCAGGTCGATGTTGTGCTGGACCTGCATCTGATTGAACGCCGGTTCGACCATTTCGATGGGGTCCTCCACCGTGCACAGGTTGACCTCCCGGCTCGCCAGTTGCTTGAGGGTGGCGTAAAGCGTGCTGGTCTTGCCCGAGCCGGTCGGGCCGGTGACCAGGATGATGCCGTGGGCCTGTCGGGTCATGGCCTGCCAGCGCTGTTGATCTTCGGCAGACAAGCCCAACTGGTCGAAATCCTTGAGCAGCACCTGGGGATCAAAAATGCGCATGACCAGCTTCTCGCCAAAAGCGGTGGGCAAGGTTGAAAGGCGCAGTTCCACTTCAGCCCCCGCCGGGGTTTTCATCTTGATGCGCCCATCCTGGGGTTTGCGCTTCTCTGCCACGTTCATACGGCCAAGGCTTTTCAGGCGGCTGACGACAGCGGTGGTGACCTGCGGCGGAAATTGGTAGACGTCATGCAACAGGCCATCGATGCGAAAGCGCACACGACCCTGTTCGCGGCAGGGCTCTATATGAATATCGCTCGCCCGCTGACCAAAGGCGTACTGCAGCAGCCAGTCGACGATATTGACGATATGCGCGTCATCGGCGTGCGGCTCCTTATCGCTGGCGCCGAGGTTGAGCAGGTCGGCATTGCCGGGCGCTGCCATTTTTTGATCGGCCCCACTGACCGATTTGGCCAACCGATAGAACTCGTTGATGCAGCGCTGGATCGCCTGGGGGTTGGCTACCACGCGCTTGATCGTGCGTTTGAGTACTTGGGAAAGCCCGGCCTCCCAGCCACTGACATGGGGTTGAGCGCTGGCGACGGTAACGCTGCGCGCATCTACGGCGACTGCGAGGATGGCATGACGTTGGGCGAAGGCGTGGGACATCAGCGGCACCACCGTCGCGACGTCGATCTTCAGCGGGTCGATGCGCAGATAAGGTTGCTCGACCTGCCGGGCCAGCCATTGGGTTAACGTTTCCAGGCACGGCCCTTCTGCGGCGATACGCTCCAGGGGATGCTGGGCGCTGGTGGGCGCGGACAACAACCGTTGCGCCGTCTCTGCCGTGATCAGCTCCTGCTCGAGCAATGCAGGCAGCAACGGATGCAGTTCCAGGGGGCGATCTGGCAGGGCGGTGGACATGAGGGTTTCCTGGTGGGCGTCGGGTGTAATCCCAGGCTAGCCAGCTTCTGAAAATCCTCCTTGTGCGTGTATTGCAGGTTTTTACCGCGACGTTGCGGCCACGGCTTGAAGCCGCGCGCAGTCAGCCGGGCGCAGCTCCAGGGAACACACGCTGATCAGGTTTCGAATCTTTTCACCGATCACCTGGGCGCGGTGCCAGCTCAGGCCGCCTATCACGATATCGATGCGCAGCAGGTCGTCTTGCCTGTTCACGCTCACCTGATTGGGCGTGAGAAATTGCAGCGCGAAGTAATTCAGCACTCGACACAGCACGTCCGGCTCCGCCTCCGCGACGATTCGATAATGCGCCTCGCAGTGAAGGCTATCGACGGCCCATGCATCGGCGCGGGTAACAGAGTGAGCGGCTTCGACGGCGTGCATGCTGATTCTCCAAATTCGGCTGAAGAAATTTTTACACGCAGCGGCTGAGATTTCTTATCTAAAATCGAACAGATTGGCAGATAATCGAATCAATCAATTCAACCTAATCAACTTATAAGGTATTTCTATGCAAAGCGAACTGGACGCTTATGACCGTCGTATCCTGGCCCTGCTCCAAGAGGACGCTTCGCTCTCCAGCGCACAGATCGCCGAGCAGGTCGGCCTCTCGCAGTCACCATGCTGGCGGCGTATTCAGCGGCTCAAGGAGGATGGCGTGATCCGTGGCCAGGTCACCTTGCTGGACCGCAAGAAAATCGGCCTCAACACGCAGATTTTCGCCGAGGTCAAACTCAACGCCCACGGTCGGTCCAACTTCACCGAGTTTACCGAGGCGATTCGTGGCTTTCCGGAAGTGCTGGAGTGTTATGTGCTGATGGGCGCGGTGGATTTTCTGTTGCGCATTGTTGCGTCGGACATCGAGGCGTACGAGCGGTTTTTCTTCGACAAGTTGTCGATGGTGCCGGGGATTCAGGAGGTTAATTCGATTGTGGCGTTGTCGGAAATAAAATCCACAACCAGCCTGCCAGTATTGCGCTAGCAGGTCCGGCCCTATCGGGGGCAAGCCCCCTCCCACATGTGACTGCATTCCAAAGTAGGAACTCGGTCAATGGTGGGAGGGGCGGTGCGACGATTCGACTTGCCCCCGATGGCGATATCACAGGCGCAGAAGCATCTTCCAGGCACGATTCTGATAAACCGCAATCGCCTGGTGCATCCGCGCGTCGAGCGACTCATCAGTGATCGGCTGGTTAGCCAGGTGCGCCAGCTTGTTCAGCTCGCCGTACAAACGGTCCAGTTCCGGAATATCCACCACCTGACGGGCATGGTGCAGCCAGGCCTGGATGCGCTCGATACGCGGCAGTTGCTCGGCCAGGTCTTCCGGCTGTTGCTGGTAGCGCGGCAGTTGCAGGGCAACGGCGTCGTCGGCCAGCAGGCGCGGTAGCCAGTTGGTGATTTGCGCAGCGCCCTGGCGGTTGCCGCGCACGTTACGCTCGGCGGTCCAGGTGCGGGCCAGCAGCCAGCGCGAGGTGTTCAGGGAGAACAGGCCCCAGCGCACGTCCTGCAGCTCTTCAACGAACTGCTCCGGCGCGGCTTTGCGGATGTCTTCATCGTCGTCACCGGCCTGGACCAGCGGGCGCCAGTCTTCCAGCAACGCATCTAGGACACTGCGCAATTCGCTGGTGGATTGACGCGGCGCGGCCTGGCCGAGGCTGCCGATCAGCGCGCGCAATTCACCGAGGGTCTCGACCCAGTCCTGCAGCAAGCGCCAGTGGCCATTGAAGCGATATTGCTCGGCCAGGCGCTGGCTGCTGCCCAGCAAGTGCCACATGATTGCGGCGAAGGCATCGTCCAACGGCATTTCGGCGTGGATCTGCGGTGCCGGCAGGCTCAAGGAATAGCTGCTGGCGTCGTACAGGCGATAGCCACGCTCGGCCTTGCTGATGTCACAGGGCATCAGCGCCAGGGTAGCGGCCAGTTCGGCGGCCAGTTCCAGCAGGGCGGCCGGTTCGCCTTCGCGCAGTTCCAGTTCCAGCTCGCAGATTTCCTCCTTCTGCTTGCCGACCACCACGTGGCCCAGGTCCAGGGCGGCTTCGATCACCACCTTGGCCTTGCCGCGACCCCAGGCGATTTCAGCGCGCTCGCGCACGAAGTCGGTGGTGAAGATCGGCTTGAGGGTCTTTTTGTCCAGCTCGGCCAGTTGCTCGGGCCAGCATTCGCCGTCGAGCTTCTTCACATCGAGCTTGGCTTTGGGCAGGTCCCAGTTGTATTCGTTACGTTCCGACAAGCCGGCGACGCTCTGGCCACGGGTCTTGAGGGTCTGGATGATGTCGTCACCGTCCTTGCGCAAGCGCAGGGCCACCTTGGCCTGGGCCAGGTCGCGCTCGGGGGTGTCGAAGTACTGATTCATCAACTCACGGCGTTCCCAGCCACTTTTGTTGCGTTTTTTCAGTAGCGGGTGCTCACGCAGCGCGGCGAGTGTTTCGCGGCTGACACGGAGCTTGATTTCGGTTTCTTTCTGCATGGCCGGAAAATCCAGGATCGGGAGCGCAGCCGGGGAAAAGTGTGGCTGCCAAGGTCGTGCAGTGTACAGGACTGAGCCCGGCAACGTGCCGCAACGGTTTATTGTGTCGTGCAGATGGCTCTATAGTGGGGTTCATCCGGGAAGTTGGAGACCGCGCATGCCGTTACCGTCCATGAAAGAGCAGTTCGCCGCGTTGATTGCCGCGCCGTCGGTCAGTTGCACGCAGGCGTCCCTCGACCAGAGCAATCGCCCGGTGATCGACCTGCTCGCCACCTGGCTGGGCGACCTGGGCTTCTCCATCGACATCCAGCAGGTCAGCCCTGGCAAGTTCAACCTGTTGGCAAGTTTCGGCAGTGGCCCCGGTGGCCTGGTGCTGGCTGGCCATAGCGACACGGTGCCCTACGACGCGGCACTGTGGGAAACCGACCCGCTCAAGCTGACGGAAGTCGACGGCCGCTGGGTAGGACTGGGCAGTTGCGACATGAAGGGTTTTTTTGCGCTGGCGATTGAAGCGGTGCTGCCGCTGCTGGACCAACCGTTCAAGCAACCGCTGCTGATCCTCGCCACCTGCGATGAAGAAAGCTCCATGTCCGGTGCCCGCGCACTGGCCGAGGCGGGGCGGCCGTTGGGCCGGGCGGCGGTGATCGGCGAACCGACCGGTCTCAAGCCGATCCGCCTGCACAAAGGCGTGATGATGGAGCGCATCGACATTCTTGGCCGCAGCGGCCATTCATCGGACCCAAGCCTTGGTCACAGCGCCCTTGAAGCCATGCACGACGCCATCGGCGAACTGCGCGGCCTGCGCCTTGCCTGGCAGCGCGAATACCGCAACCCGCAGTTCAGCGTGCCACAGCCGACCCTGAACTTCGGCTGCATCCATGGCGGCGACAACCCCAACCGCATCTGTGGCCAATGCTCCCTGGAGTTCGACCTGCGTCCCCTGCCGGGCATGGACCCTGCGGTGCTGCGCGCCGCCATCCGGCAAAAACTCGAGCCCCTGGCCGAGCGGCATAAGGTCAAGATCGATTACGCGCCGCTGTTCCCGGAAGTACCGCCCTTCGAGCAGCCGGAAGACGCCGAGTTGGTGAGGGTGGCGGAACGTTTGACCGGCCACCGTGCCGAAGCAGTGGCGTTCGGCACCGAAGCGCCTTATCTTCAGCGCCTTGGTTGCGAAACCCTGGTGCTCGGCCCTGGCGATATCGCCTGTGCGCACCAGCCGGGTGAATACCTCGAAATGTCACGCTTGACGCCTACAGTGCGTCTATTGCGGGAACTGATCGAACACTACTGCCTGAAACCTGCATAAATTAACCCCTGCCTGTTCGTACATAGAAAGGAGAGTGAGCGTGTCGCCAAGCCTGTTCCGACGATAACCATCAGCCCGCTGTGCGCTTTCACGATTGATCCTTTTTTGGCTGCTTTTTATTACAGGCCCAGGTGTTATGCCCGACTACGTTAATTGGCTTCGTCACGCTTCGCCCTACATCAATGCCCACCGCGACTGCACCTTTGTGGTCATGCTGCCTGGCGATGGGGTGGAACATCCGAACTTCGGCAATATCGTCCACGACCTGGTGCTGCTGCACAGCCTGGGTGTGCGACTGGTGCTGGTGCACGGCTCGCGTCCGCAAATTGAAGCCCGCCTTGAAGCGCGCGGTCTTACCCCGGCTTATCACGAAGGTTTGCGCATTACCGATGCGGCGACGCTCGAGTGTGTGATCGACGCGGTGGGGCAGTTGCGTATTGCCATCGAAGCGCGCTTGTCCATGGACATGGCGTCATCGCCCATGCAGGGCTCGCGCCTGCGGGTGGCCAGCGGCAACCTGGTGACCGCGCGGCCAATCGGTGTGCTCGAAGGCGTGGACTATCACCACACCGGCGAAGTGCGCCGGGTCGACCGCAAGGGCATCAACCGGCTGCTGGACGAGCGCTCCATCGTGCTGCTGTCGCCGTTGGGTTATTCGCCCACCGGTGAGATTTTCAACCTGGCCTGCGAAGACGTGGCCACCCGTGCCGCCATCGACCTGGGCGCCGACAAGTTGCTGCTGTTTGGTGCCGACCTGGGCCTGATCGATGAAAACGGCCGACTGGTGCGCGAGTTGCGTCCGCAGCAAGTGCCGGCGCATCTGCAGCGCCTGGGCAGCAACTATCAGGCCGAGCTGCTCGATGCCGCCGCCGAAGCCTGCCGTGGCGGGGTAGGGCGTAGCCATATTGTCAGCTATGTCGAAGACGGCGCCTTGCTTACCGAACTGTTCACCCGCGACGGCGGCGGTACGCTGGTTGCCCAGGAGCAATTCGAACTGGTGCGCGAAGCGGCGATTGAAGACGTCGGCGGTTTGCTCGACCTGATCAGCCCGCTGGAAGAGCAGGGCATTCTGGTGCGTCGTTCCCGGGAAGTGCTCGAGCGTGAGATCGAGCAGTTCAGCGTGGTCGAGCGTGAAGGCATGATCATCGCCTGCGCGGCGTTGTATCAGATCGCCGATTCGGATGCGGGTGAGCTGGCATGCCTGGCGGTGAACCCGGAATACCGCCATGGCGCACGCGGCGATGTATTGCTCGAGCGCATCGAGACCCGTGCCCGTGCCCAGGGCCTGAAGACCTTGTTTGTCCTTACCACCCGCACCGCCCACTGGTTCCGTGAACGCGGCTTTGTACCAAGCAGCGTGGACCGCCTGCCGTCGGCGCGGGCGTCGCTGTACAACTATCAACGCAACTCGAAAATTTTCGAGAAGCCTTTGTAAACCCAATCCACCAAAACACCCACATTTGAGCCCTGCGCCTTCAAAAACTTTGCCAAGGCTTCAGAAGCCTTCATCTGTGCCGATACGATAAAAAGGTCGTCGCTAGCCGACAGCCGCATTGACATCAAAAGAAACTAATCCCGATACAAAAACTGTAACAAATTGACGGGAGGATGTGCCTTTGGCCATGATGGCGTCGCCTTTTTGATCGTGGGTGACGTATGCAGCAGAACGTCAACACTAAGCGATCTAAAAAAGCGCTGATAAATACCCTTTAGGAATTAGCTTATGGGATGGTCGGTCTAGCCTGACCAGCCCGGTGGGTGAATGCGCTTATTCCTGAATGGTATGAAAAAGAATGAAACAATTCTTTTTGGGTGTATGAAAAACTCATTACCCTGCAGGGACCAAATCAACTGCGATTAGACGAAGGTAGTAGACATACAAGGTTACGATTGACTTGGCAGTCACTATCTGGCGCTAATCGCGCATCTGTGGATCGAGGGCGTCAGACCCGAGACCAAAGAAATACAAAAATTAGAAATGAGAGGAGCGGTACATGAAGAAGTCCACCTTGGCTGTGGCTGTAGCGTTGGGCGCCATCGCCCAGCAAGCAGGCGCTGCCGGTTTCATCGAAGACAGTAAAGTAACGCTGGGTCTGCGTAACTTCTACATCAACACCGACAACCGCGACTCGGCCGCTGGCACTGCAGCCAACAAGCGTGCCGGTGTGCAAAACAAGCAGGAAGAATGGGGCCAGGGCTTCGACCTGCGCTTCATCTCCGGTTACACCCAAGGCACCGTAGGCTTCGGTCTCGACGCTATCGGCCTGCTGGGTGTTCGCCTGGACTCCGGCGGCGGCACCAACGGCGCCACGGCGAGCTCCTACGGTGGCACCGTGTTCCCGAGCAAGTCCAATGGCGAAGCCGTTGATAACTACTCGAGCCTGGGCCTGACCGCCAAAGCCAAGATCTCCCAGACTGAACTGAAGCTCGGTACGCTGCAGCCAAAACTGCCGGTCATCGTGACCAACGACGGTCGTCTGCTGCCGCAGACCTTCCAGGGTGGCCAGATCACCAGTAACGATGTCTACAAAGACCTGACGCTGGTTGCCGGCCAGATCGAAAAAGCCAAGGGCCGTAACTCCAGCAACGTCGACAACCTGTCGATCGCCGGTGCCAACTCCCGTGGTGCAAGCTGGCGCGACAGCAACAAATTCTACTACGCCGGTGGTGACTACAAGATCACCAAGGACCTGACTGCCCAGTACTACTACGGCAATCTGGAAGACTTCTACAAGCAGCACTTCCTGGGCCTGACCCATAACTGGGCCATCGGTCCTGGCGTACTGAAGTCTGACCTGCGTTATTTCAACAGCTCGGATGACGGCAAGAACGGCCACGAGTCGGCTTACTTCTCCTCGGGCAACTACAGCGGCGTGAACTCCGGTCGTGGCAAGGTCGATAACAACCTGTACAGCGGCCTGTTCCTGTACACCGTTGCCGGTCATACCTTCGGTGGTGGTTACCAGGTCAGCAACGGCAGCAGCGACTTCCCTTGGTTGAACCAGGGTGACGGCTCGTCGGCTTACCTGACCACTGACATGCAGATCGCCAAGTTCGCCCGTGCTGGCGAACGTACCTGGCAAGCTCGCTACTCCTACGACTTCGCCAAGGTTGGCGTGCCTGGCCTGACCGCCGGTGTCGTGTACCTCAAAGGCACCGACATCGATACCGTCAACGGTAGCCGTGCCGAGTTCACCGGCCAGTCCGAGTGGGAACGTGACATTACGGTTGCGTACGTTGTTCCAGAAGGCGTGTTCAAGAACGTCGGCGTTGCCTGGAAAAACGCTATGTGGCGCAACGATGTTGCTGCCGCGCGCGATCAGGACGAAAACCGTGTAATCGTCAGCTACACCTACGCGTTCAAGTAACTGCTTAAAGCCTTGCCCGGCGCAATGCCGGGCAAGGTGTGTTGCTTTCAAGCCGGGCTCAACCCCCGCAAGCCCTTCCTGAAATCCCTCTTGGTACAGCGTCTCAAGGCCTTCTCGAACCTTGAAAACGATGTTGATCCTCGTCCGCTCCCAAGTCCAATGAACAGATTTTTATATTCTTTTATCGTCTAGATAAATCGATATTTATTCTTTTTAAAATCTTCCCAAACCCTGCACAGTGGGCTCCATAAGCACTCATCAGGAGCCCCACCATGAGCCTAAGACTGGGCGATATCGCCCCCGACTTCGAACAGGATTCCAGCGCCGGCAAGATTCGTTTCCACGAATGGCTGGGCGATAGCTGGGGTGTGCTGTTCTCCCACCCGGCGGACTTTACCCCGGTGTGCACCACCGAACTGGGCTTCACCGCCAAACTCAAGGATGAATTCGCCCAGCGCGGCGTCAAGGCCATCGCCTTGTCGGTTGACCCGGTGGACTCGCACCACAAGTGGATCGAAGACATCAACGAAACCCAGAACACCGTCGTCAATTTCCCGATCTTGGCCGATGCCGACCGCAAAGTCTCGGACCTCTACGACCTGATCCACCCCAACGCCAGTGACACCCTCACCGTGCGCTCCCTGTTCGTGATCGACCCGAACAAGAAAATCCGCCTGACCATTACCTACCCGGCCAGCACCGGCCGTAACTTCCACGAAATCCTGCGGGTGATCGACTCACTGCAGCTGACCGACAACCATAAGGTCGCCACTCCGGCCAACTGGCAGGACGGTGATGAGGTGGTGATCGTGCCGTCGCTCAAGGACGAGGAAGAGATCAAGAAACGCTTTCCCAAGGGCTATAGGGCAGTGAAGCCGTACCTGCGGCTTACCCCGCAACCCAATCGTTAACACAGCTCAACCCTGGAGAACAGGACCCATGTGGGAGGGGGCTTGCTCCCGATAGCGGTGGGTCAGTCAATGCACTTGTTACTGAAAGACCGCTATCGGGAGCAAGCCCCCTCCCACATTTTACAGCTCACACAAGCAGGGGTTTTTCAGGCCGTTTCGACGGCCTTTTTTTTTGCCTGGCGATCTGTTTATCTCATATGTTTTTATGGAATAAACAAATGAATAAATAAGATTTAAAGATATATAAATCTACTGCTAAGGTCTGTTCCATCTTGGCGCCATCGCCACACAGCGAACCGCTGACACTTGCTCAAGGAATACTTGCATGCTGGTCGTAACACTTGGAGGCAGTCCCAGTCAGCGTTCCCGCTCCGGGGTCTTGCTGGAGAAAACCCGTCAATGGCTGCAGGACCAGGGCGTGGAGGTGGTGAGTTACCAGATCCGCGACTTTCCGGCCGAAGACCTGCTGCATGCACGGTTCGACAGCCCCAAGGTCATCGACCTTTTGCAGCAAGTGGCGAATGCCGATGGTCTGGTGATCGCCACGCCGGTGTACAAGGCCTCGTTCTCCGGTGCCTTGAAGACCGTATTCGACCTGCTGCCCGAGCGCGCCCTGGCCCACAAGGTGGTCTTGCCGATGGCCACCGGCGGCAGCATCGCGCACATGCTGGCGGTGGATTACGCCCTCAAGCCCGTGCTGTCGGCGCTCAAAGCGCAGGAATTGCTCCATGGGATCTTTGCCGAAGACAGCCAGATCGCCTACGGCGAGGGCAGTGCCCAGGCGCAATTGGTGCCCGTGCTTGAACAGCGCTTGCACGAAGCCCTGGAGCAGTTTTACAGCGCCATGGCCCGCCGCCCGAAACCGCTCGACCCGCATGTACTGAATGAACGCTTGTTGAGTGCTCGCTGGAGCATTTAAGCCTTACCCGACATCTGGAAACACTCACCTTACTCAGCCGCCAACGGCCAAGCAGGTGCCGCCAATACCCTAATCGCACATTTGGAGAGCGCCATGCGCACTGTCATTTTGCGTCGCGGTCTGGTCGCACTGTTTGCTGCGGCTGTGTCCTTCGGCGCCATCGTTCAAGCCCACGCCGCAGAAACCCTGCGCATCGGTTACCAGAAATACGGCACGCTGGTGCTGCTCAAGGCCAAGGGCACCCTGGAAAAACGCCTGGCTGCCCAGGGCGTACAGGTGCAATGGACCGAATTCCCCGGTGGCCCGCAATTACTCGAGGGCCTGAACGTCGGCTCCATCGACTTTGGCGTTACCGGCGAAACCCCACCCGTGTTCGCCCAGGCCGCCGGTGCGGATCTGCTTTACGTGGCCTACGAGCCGCCCGCGCCGACCAGTGAAGCGATCCTGGTACCCAAGGATTCGACGATCAAAACGGTGGCCGAGCTCAAGGGCAAGAAGATCGTGCTGAACAAAGGCTCCAACGTGCACTACCTGCTGGTTCGTGCGCTGGAAGACGCCGGCCTTGCCTACACCGACGTGAAAACCGTGTTCCTGCCGCCCGCCGATGCCCGCGCCGCCTTCGAACGCGGCAGTGTGGACGCCTGGGTGATCTGGGACCCGTACCAGGCCGCCGCCGAGAAACAACTGCAAGCGCGCACCCTGCGCGACGGCACCGGCATCGCCGACAACCACCAGTTTTACCTGGCGACCAAGCCCTACGCCGAACAGCACCCAGAAGTGATCAAGGCGCTGGTGGAAGAAGTGCGCGCCGTGGGCGAATGGTCCAAGGCCAACCCGCAGGAAGTGACGGACCAGGTCGCGCCGCTGCTCGGCCTGCCCGCTGATATCACCCTGACCTCCGTGAAACGCCAGGGCTACGGCGCGCTGTTCCTGACGCCCGAAGTGGTCGCGGCCCAGCAGAAAATCGCCGACAGCTTCTACCAGCTCAAATTGATTCCCAAGCCCTTGAGCATCAAGGACGTGATCTGGACCCCACCCGCCTCGGTTGCCAAAGCGCCGTAATCCGACTTCTTCAGGAGACAACTCCATGAGCCTCAATATTTTCTGGTTCCTGCCTACCCACGGCGACGGTCATTACCTTGGCACCGCCGAAGGCGCTCGCGCCGTCGATCACGGTTACCTGCAACAAGTCGCCCAGGCCGCTGACCGCCTGGGCTTCGGTGGGGTGTTGATCCCCACCGGGCGCTCCTGCGAAGACTCGTGGCTGGTGGCTGCCTCGCTGATTCCGGTGACCCAGCGTTTGAAGTTTCTGGTTGCGCTGCGCCCCGGGATCATTTCCCCGACGGTGGCCGCGCGCCAGGCGGCGACCCTGGACCGCCTGTCCGGTGGCCGTGCGCTGTTCAACCTGGTGACCGGCGGTGACCCGGAAGAACTGGCCGGCGACGGCTTGTTCCTCAGTCACGAGGAGCGCTACCAGGCGTCGGTGGAATTCACGCGCATCTGGCGTCGCGTGCTGGAAGGCGAGACCGTGGATTACGACGGCGAGCACATCAGCGTCAAAGGCGCCAAGTTGCTCTACCCGCCGATCCAGCAGCCACGCCCGCCGCTCTATTTCGGCGGTTCGTCCGAAGCGGCCCAGGACCTGGCCGCCGAACAGGTGGAAATGGTGCTGACTTGGGGCGAACCCCCGGCTGCGGTAGCGGAAAAGATCGAACAGGTACGGGCCAAGGCCGCCAAGCTTGGGCGCACCCTGCGCTTCGGTATTCGCTTGCATGTGATCGTGCGTGAAACCAACGAGGAGGCCTGGAAAGCCGCCGATAAACTGATCTCCCACTTGGACGACGAAACCATCGCCCGCGCCCAGGCGTCCCTGGCGCGCTTCGATTCGGTGGGCCAGCAGCGCATGGCGGCCTTGCATGGCGGCAGTCGCGACAACCTGGAGGTCAGCCCCAACCTGTGGGCCGGGGTCGGCCTGGTGCGCGGCGGTGCGGGCACTGCGCTGGTGGGCGATGGCCCAACGGTTGCGGCACGGGTCAAGGAATACGCAGACCTGGGCATCGACACCTTTATCTTCTCCGGTTATCCCCACCTGGAAGAGTCGTATCGGGTCGCGGAACTGCTGTTCCCGCACTTGGATATCGAACGTCCCGAACTACCGAAAAGTGCCGGCTACGTCAGCCCGTTCGGCGAGATGGTGGCCAACGACATCCTTCCCAAAGCTGCATCGCAGAGCTGAGGGGGCGCCATGAACCTGGAAAAAATCAGCCACCGCGTAGCGCCCTGGGTGCTGCCGATTCTATTGCTGGCGGTGTGGCAGTTGTCGGTGACGGCGGGTTGGCTGTCGACGCGCATTCTGCCGGCGCCCAGTGCGGTCATCGAGGCTGGCATCAACCTGGTCCGCAGCGGCGAAATCTGGACGCACCTGGCGATCAGCGGCTGGCGCGCGGGCCTGGGCTTTGTGATCGGTGGCAGCATCGGCCTGGCCCTGGGCTTTATCACCGGCCTGTCGAAGTGGGGCGAGCGCCTGCTGGACAGCTCGGTGCAGATGATCCGCAACGTGCCGCACCTGGCGCTGATTCCCTTGGTGATCCTGTGGTTCGGGATTGACGAGACCGCGAAGATTTTCCTGGTGGCCCTGGGCACGTTGTTCCCGATCTACCTGAACACTTACCACGGCATCCGCAACGTCGATCCGGCGCTGGTGGAAATGTCGCGCAGCTACGGCTTGTCCGGCTTCAGCCTGTTCTGGCAAGTGATCCTGCCGGGCGCGTTGCCGTCGATCCTGGTGGGCGTGCGCTTTGCCCTGGGCTTTATGTGGTTGACGCTGATCGTGGCGGAAACCATCTCGGCCAGTTCCGGCATCGGTTACCTGGCGATGAACGCCCGCGAGTTCCTGCAGACCGACGTAGTGGTGCTGGCCATCGTGATGTACGCGATCCTCGGCAAGCTGGCCGACCTGGCAGCGCGAGGCCTGGAACGGGTGTGGCTGCGCTGGCATCCGGCCTATCAAGTGAATAAGGGAGGTGCGGCATGACGGCTCAACAACCCCCGCGCCTGCTCAAGGGCATCCCCCTGGCGGTGCGCAAATTGCGCAAATCCTTTGGCGCGCGTGAAGTGCTCAAGGACATCGACCTGCATATCCCGGCCGGCCAATTCGTGGCGGTGGTCGGCCGCAGCGGCTGCGGCAAAAGTACCTTGTTGCGCCTGCTGGCGGGGCTGGACAAGGCCAGTGGCGGCGAGCTGCTGGCGGGTTCTGCGCCGCTGCATGAGGCAATCGAAGACACGCGGCTGATGTTCCAGGAAGCGCGCTTGCTGCCGTGGAAAAAGATCATCGACAACGTCGGCCTGGGCCTTACGGGCAACTGGCGCCCCAAGGCGTTGCAAGCGCTGGAGGCGGTAGGCCTGGCCGAGCGCGCCGAGGAGTGGCCGGCGGCCTTGTCCGGTGGCCAGAAGCAGCGCGTCGCATTGGCGCGGGCCCTGATTCACCAGCCGCGTCTGTTGCTGCTTGACGAACCGCTGGGCGCGCTGGATGCCCTGACACGTATCGAGATGCAGCAACTGATCGAAAACCTGTGGCGCAAACACGGCTTTACCGTGCTGCTGGTCACCCATGACGTGAGTGAAGCCGTGGCGATTGCCGACCGGGTCATTCTGATCGAAGACGGCGAAATCGGCCTGGACCTGATGGTGGACCTGCCCCGTCCCCGCGCCCGAGGTTCACATCGCCTGGCTGCGCTGGAAGCCGAAGTGCTCAACCGCGTGCTGTCGCTGCCCGGCTCACCGCCGGAACCCGAACCTGTTTCACCGCTGCCGACGCAATTGCGTTGGGCTCAATAACTCGCAGAGGAAAAAGTCATGACTATCAAAGCCATCAACGTGCGTAACCAGTTCAAAGGCACCATCAAGGAAATCGTGGTGGGCGACGTGTTGTCGGAAATCGATGTGCAGACGGCGTCCGGCATCGTCACCTCGGTGATCACCACTCGCTCGGTCAAGGAGCTGGAGTTGGTGATTGGCAGTGAAGTGATTGCCTTCGTAAAATCGACCGAGGTGTCGATCGCCAAACTGTGACTGTTTGATCGTTCCCACGCTCTGCGTGGGAATGCCGCCTGGGACGCTCCGCGTCCCCGCTGCATAAAAGTGACGCAGAGCGTCACGGGATGCATTCCCACGCAGAGCGTGGGAACGATCATCATGAGGCCGGCCCTGCCAACACAAGACTCACCGCTTAGGCAAATACACCGGCAAATAAAGCCCCACGTACGCATCAAACACCCGCATCCCTTCCTCCGCCATGCGCGGCGTAATCTGCCCATGCTGATGCACCGAACGCGCATACACGCGGTCACTGAGCTCCAATGCCAGGGCGAACACATCCACATCGTCGGGTAGCGTCGGCACTTCGAAATGGCGATTGAACACGTCGAGCATCAGATCGCCCAATTCCAGGTCATGCTGACGATCCGCCTGGGTGACTTCGGTCAAGCCATGCTGGGCCAGGATCAACTGGCGGGCGGCGGCATCGTTGCTGTAGACGGTGAGCATGCGCTGTTCGACGATGCAGGACAGGTCGCGCCAGGTCTGGAGCGAGTCATGTTCGATGGGCGCCTGGATGGCCGCGCGGAAGGCTGCGTGCACATCCGCCGTCAATGCCTCCAGCAACGCCGGCACGCCGGCGAAAAAGTGGTACACCGACGAGGGCGGGATCTGCGCCCGTTCGGCCACGCTGTAGATCGACAAGCCGGCCACGCCTTCGGCCGCCAGCAAGGCGCGGGCGGCGTCCAGGATCGCGTCGATCCGGGCCTGGCTGCGGGCGCGGGGTTTGCGAAGGGCGGCGGGGCGGGGGGCATGGAAGTCTCCTACAAGGCAAAGCGCATTGTATGAGCAGGAAGGTGTGTTGTCTGCCAGAGCGCCATCGGGAGCAAGCCCCCTCCCACATTTTGAATGTATTCACAGATCAACTGTGGGAGGGGGCTTGCTCCCGATGCGGCCAACTCGGTCTACCGGAAGAACCCCATAAAAAAGCCGCAGGCCATAAGGCCTGCGGCGTTTTTTTATCCAGCAACCGCTTAAACGGTATGCAGATACCAGTTGTACTCAAGGTCGGAGATGGAGTGTTCGAACTCTTCCAGCTCACTTTCCTTACAGGCGACGAAGATATCGATGTATTTAGGATCGATGTACTTGGCCATCACCTCGCTGTCATCCAACTCGCGCAGGGCATCGCGCAGGTTGTTCGGCAGGCTTTGTTCGTTCTGCTCGTAGCTGTTGCCTTCCACGGGGGCGCCCGGTTCGATCTTGTTGGTCAGACCGTGGTGCACACCCGCCAGGACCGAAGCCATCAGCAGGTAAGGGTTGGCGTCGGCGCCCGCCACGCGGTGTTCGATACGCACGGAATCGGCAGTGCCGGTCGGTACGCGAATCGCCACGGTGCGGTTGTCCAGGCCCCAGCACGGCGAGTTCGGCACGTAGAACTGTGCGCCGAAACGACGGTAGGAGTTGACGTTGGGGCACAGGAACGCCATTTGGGCGGGCAGGGTCTCGAGCACACCGCCGATCGCGTGACGCAATGCGGCGTTCTGCTCGGGATCCTCGCTGGCAAAGATGTTCTTGCCGTCCTTGTCCAGAATGGAGATGTGTACGTGCAAACCGTTGCCTGCCTGGCCTGGGTAAGGCTTGGCCATGAAGGTGGTGTCCATCTCATGGTCGTAGGCGATGTTCTTGATCAGGCGCTTGAGCAGTACCGCGTAGTCGCATGCCTTGATCGGGTCGGCGACGTGGTGCAGGTTCACTTCGAACTGCGCCGGGGCGCTTTCCTTGACGATGGCGTCGGCCGGGATGCCTTGCTCTTTGGCACCTTCCAGAATGTCCTGGAGGCAGTCGACGTATTCGTCGAGGTCGTCGATCAGGTAGACCTGTGTCGAGTGCGGGCGTTTGCCGGAAATCGGCGAGCGAGGCGGTTGTGGCCGGCCGTTCACGTTCTCCTGGTCGATCAGGTAGAACTCAAGCTCGAAGGCGGCGCAGATGGTCAGGCCCATGTCGTCGAACTTGCTCACGACTTGGCGCAGCACTTCGCGCGGATCGGCGAAGAAGGGTTCACCTTCCAGTTCGTGCATGGTCATCAGCAGTTGCGCGGTCGGGCGCTTTTGCCAGGGCTCATTGCACAGGGTGTCGGGGATTGGATAACAGATTCGGTCAGCATCACCGATGTCCAGGCCCAGGCCGGTGCTTTCCACCGTAGAGCCGTTGATATCCAGGGCAAATAAAGAGGCAGGCAGGTTAATGCCCTTCTCGTAAACCTTGTGGAGGCTGGTGCGTTCGATGCGCTTACCGCGCACCACACCATTCATATCCGCAATTAGAAGGTCTACGTACAGAACCTCAGGATGATCCTTAAGGAACGCGTTCGCTTCGTTAAGCTGAACGGCACGCGGGGGTACCGACATGATGCAACACCTTTGTTGTTAAAAATATCAATCATTGATCTTTTCTGGTTTCAGTCAACCCGAACGGCATGCCGAAGTCAAGCGAGGCCTTTTTTGCCCTGAAAAAGCGCCAGGGCGCCTTTTTTGGGGCTTTTTGGGGCGGTTTTTTGGGTTTGAGGGTCTTGGGACCTGCAGGCTTGAGCGGGCCGTGTTGTATTTTTTACGGGGGTGTTGTGTAAAAAAATGAACAAGGCTAAGCTCGATTCAAACCCATAACAGCAATAATACCGGGGTGCTTCATGTCTCGCCTGCCGCCAACTGGCGTCTTGGCCTGCTTCAGCCAGGCTGTGTGTTCCGTTTATTCCTGCAGCGTGTATCCCTGCGCACCGGCCAATATTCTTGACGCTTGGGCCAACCCTCTCTTTTTCCCTTCGTTTGTCTCGACGGTGCCCCTAGGCAGCGCCAATGCAGAGTGCTGCTCATGATTCTGCACAAGTTTGGCGTGAGGAATGCAACGCTGCAGCAAATGGCAGGTAAGCTCCTACCCTGAGTGAACAAAACGACGCGGATGCTGCGTCAACCAACGCCTGGCCTTTTAATGGATGCCAGGAAACCCAGCCCAGAGGCATTTATGAGTAACAACCTCGACCAGCTCACCGATTGGTTGAAAGACCACAAGATCACAGAAGTCGAATGCATGATTGGCGACCTCACCGGTATCACCCGGGGCAAGATCTCGCCGACCAACAAGTTCATCGCCGAAAAAGGCATGCGCCTGCCCGAGAGCGTTCTGCTGCAGACCGTGACCGGCGACTATGTCGAAGACGACATCTATTACGAATTGCTCGACCCGGCCGACATCGACATGATCTGCCGCCCCGACCAGAACGCGGTGTTCCTGGTGCCGTGGGCCATCGAGCCGACCGCCCAGGTGATCCACGACACCTACGACAAGCAAGGCAACCCGATCGAGCTGTCGCCGCGCAACGTGCTCAAGAAGGTCCTCAAGCTCTACGCCGACCGCGGCTGGCAGCCCATCGTGGCGCCGGAGATGGAGTTCTACCTGACCAAGCGCTGCGAAGACCCGGACTTCCCGCTGCAACCGCCAATCGGCCGCTCCGGTCGCCCGGAGACGGGCCGCCAGTCCTTCTCTATAGAAGCCGCCAACGAATTCGACCCATTGTTCGAAGACGTCTACGACTGGTGCGAGCTGCAGGAACTGGACCTCGACACGCTGATCCACGAAGACGGCACCGCGCAGATGGAAATCAACTTCCGTCACGGCGATGCGCTGTCCCTGGCCGACCAGATCCTGGTGTTCAAGCGCACCATGCGTGAAGCGGCGCTCAAGCACAACGTGGCCGCCACCTTCATGGCCAAGCCGATGACCGGCGAGCCCGGCAGCGCGATGCACTTGCACCAGAGCATTATCGAGATCGCCACCGGCAAGAACGTCTTCTCCAATGAAGACGGGACCATGAGCCAACTGTTCCTCAATCACATTGGCGGCCTGCAGAAATTCATCCCCGAATTGCTGCCTTTATTCGCCCCCAACGTGAACTCGTTCCGCCGCTTCCTGCCCGACACCTCGGCGCCGGTGAACGTGGAGTGGGGCGAAGAAAACCGCACCGTGGGCCTGCGCGTACCGGATGCCGGCCCGCAGAACCGCCGCGTGGAAAACCGTTTGCCGGGCGCCGATGCCAACCCGTACCTGGCGATTGCCGCCAGCTTGCTGTGTGGCTACATCGGCATGGTCGAAGGCCATAACCCGAGCGCACCCGTGGTGGGGCGTGGCTACGAGCGACGCAACCTGCGCCTGCCGTTGACCATCGAAGACGCGCTGGAACGCATGGAAAACAGCAAGACCATCGAGAAATACCTGGGTCAGAAGTTCATCACCGGCTACGTCGCGGTCAAGCGGGCCGAGCATGAAAACTTCAAGCGCGTGATCAGTTCGTGGGAGCGGGAATTCCTGCTCTTTGCCGTCTGATGCGCCGGGCGCGCTGCTGGAACAGCGCGCCCCCACCTGAAATGTCTAGGAGATCGGTATGTCCAGCAACAACCCGCAAACCCGTGAATGGCAAGCCTTGAGCAATGATCACCACCTGGCGCCGTTCAGCGACTTCAAGCAATTGAAAGAGAAAGGCCCAAGGATCATCACCAAAGCCCACGGCGTTTACCTGTGGGACAGCGAAGGCAACAAGATCCTCGACGGCATGGCCGGCCTGTGGTGCGTGGCGATCGGCTACGGTCGTGATGAACTGGCAGACGCCGCCGCCCGGCAGATGAAAGAACTGCCGTACTACAACCTGTTCTTCCAGACCGCTCACCCGCCGGTACTTGAGCTGGCCAAAGTCATTTCCGACGTCGCACCCGCGGGCATGAACCACGTGTTCTTCACCGGTTCCGGCTCCGAAGGCAACGACACCATGTTGCGCATGGTCCGCCACTACTGGGCGATTAAAGGCCAGCCCAACAAGAAAACCATCATCAGCCGCAAGAATGGCTACCACGGCTCCACGGTGGCCGGCGCCAGCCTGGGCGGCATGACTTACATGCATGAACAGGGCGACTTGCCGATCCCAGGCATCACCCACATCGCCCAACCGTACTGGTTTGGCGAAGGCGGCGACATGAGCCCTGACGAATTCGGGATCTGGGCCGCCAACCAGTTGGAAGAGAAGATCCTGGAGCTGGGCGTGGACACGGTCGGTGCCTTTATTGCCGAGCCGATCCAGGGCGCTGGTGGCGTGATCGTGCCGCCCGACAGCTACTGGCCGCGCATCAAGGAAATCCTCGCCAAGTACGACATCCTGTTTGTCGCCGACGAAGTGATCTGCGGTTTCGGCCGTACCGGCGAGTGGTTCGGCAGCGATTTCTACGACCTCAAGCCCCACATGATGACCATCGCCAAAGGCCTGACCTCGGGCTACGTGCCCATGGGCGGCCTGATCGTGCACGACGATGTGGTGGCCGTGCTCAACGAAGGCGGCGATTTCAACCACGGTTTCACCTACTCCGGGCACCCGGTGGCGGCGGCGGTGGCCCTGGAAAACATCCGCATCCTGCGCGATGAAAAAATCGTTAACCGTGTACATGACGAAACGGCACCGTATTTGCAGAAACGTCTGAGGGAGCTGGCGGACCATCCACTGGTGGGTGAAGTGCGCGGCGTGGGCATGCTCGGAGCGATCGAGCTGGTGCAGGACAAGGCCACGCGCAAGCGTTACGAAGGGAAGGGCGCGGGCATGATCTGCCGCACGTTCTGCTTCGAAAATGGCCTGATCATGCGCGCCGTGGGCGACACCATGATCATTTCGCCGCCGCTGGTGATCAGCCAGGCCGAAATCGACGAACTGGTGACCAAGGCCCGCCAGTGCCTGGACCTGACTTTGGCGGCATTGCAGGGCTAAGTGCTAGGCTCAGTGCGCAGCGGCTTTCGGGTGCTGCGACTGTGTAGATAAATGTGGGGGCCTGTTGAAAGCGGGCCCCCGAACTTGCCAGACTGTCGTCCTGTTTTGTTGCCCTTTGGCTGGGCCCGAAACACCTACAACTTGCGGCCCCAAAAAGAAAAAATCGGAGCATCACCCAATGAAGGCATTAGGTTTGAAGAACGCTGGCAAGACCCTCCTCGCCTTGTCCCTGATGGGCGCAATGGCGAGCGCGGCCCAGGCGGACAATAAAGTGCTGCACGTCTACAACTGGTCCGACTACATTGCACCGGACACCGTCGCCAACTTTGAAAAAGAGTCCGGCATCAAGGTGGTGTACGACGTGTTCGACAGCAACGAGACCCTGGAAGCCAAGTTGCTCGCAGGCAAGTCCGGGTACGACATCGTCGTACCGTCGAACAACTTCCTCGCCAAGCAGATCAAGGCCGGTGTCTACCAGGAGCTGGACACGTCCAAGCTGCCCAACTACAGCAACCTGAACAAATCCCTGCTTAAGGCCGTGTCGGTCAGCGACCCGGACAACAAGCACGCCTTCCCGTACATGTGGGGCTCGATTGGTATCGGCTACAACCCGGAGAAGGTCAAGGCCGCGCTGGGCGTGGACAAGATCGAGTCGTGGGATGTGCTGATGAAGCCGGAAAACATCGCCAAGCTGAAAAGCTGCGGCGTGAGCTTCCTCGACTCGCCGACCGAAATGCTGCCGATCGCGCTGCATTACCTGGGCCTGCCGACCGACACCCAGAAGAAGGCCGACCTCAAGCAAGCCGAAGACCTGTTCCTGAAAATCCGCCCGTCGATTGGCTACTTCCACTCGTCCAAGTACATCTCGGACCTGGCCAACGGCAACATCTGCGTGGCCGTGGGTTACTCGGGTGACATCCAGCAGGCCAAGTCCCGTGCGGCTGAAGCCGGTGGCAAAGTCAAAGTGGCCTACGACATTCCGAAAGAAGGCGCCGGCAGTTTCTTCGACATGGTCGCCATCCCGAAAGATGCTGAAAACGTCGAGGCCGCCTACGCATTCATGAACTACCTGCTCAAGCCGGAAGTCATGGCGTCGATCACCAACAGCGTGCGCTTCCCGAACGGCAACGAGAAGGCCACGGCGCTGGTCGACAAAGACATCACCAGCGACCCGGGCATCTACCCGTCGGCAGAAGTGCAGGCCAAGCTCTACGCGATTGCGGACTTGCCGGCTGCGACCCAGCGTGAAATGACGCGCAGCTGGACCAAGATCAAATCCGGTAAATAAAGGCATAAAACCTGTAGGAGCGAGCTTGCTCGCGAAAATTTCAAGAGCGCTGCGGGGTGCCTGATGCCCCGCATGATCGTTGGCGACCTTCGCGAGCAAGCTCGCTCCTACAGTTAAATGAAAGAAAGTTTTGCCGGATCGGTTTATCGAGGGTAAGTTGCGCGCCGGTTTTGTTGCCGGGCAACAACTCTAGGGCCAACTATTTAAGAGGACCTCCACTTGCCAATTTCTTTATTTCGCAAAGCCTTGCTGGTGGGTGCAGGTATCACGCTGGCTGTCAGCGTGCAGGCCGCACCGACCGTGCATGTTTATAACTGGTCGGACTACATCGGCCCCGACACATTGGCCAACTTCGAAAAGGCCACCGGCATCAAGCCCGTCTATGACGTGTTCGATTCCAACGAAACCCTGGAAGGCAAGCTGCTCGCCGGGCGTACCGGTTACGACGTGGTGGTGCCGTCCAACCACTTTTTGGGCAAGCAGATCAAGGCCGGGGCGTTCCAGAAGCTCGACAAGTCGTTGCTGACGAACTACGCCAACCTCGACCCGGCATTGCTCAAGCGTCTTGAGAAAAATGATCCGGGCAATGCCTACGCCGTGCCGTACCTGTGGGGCACCAACGGCATCGGTTACAACGTCGACAAAGTGAAGCAGGTGCTGGGCGTCGACAAGATCGACTCCTGGGCCATGCTGTTCGAACCGGAAAACATGAAGAAACTCGCCACCTGCGGCGTTTCGTTCATGGACTCGGCCGATGAAATGCTGCCGGCCGTGCTCAACTACATGGGCCTGGACCCTAACAGTACCAACCCGGCGGACTACAAGAAGGCCGAGGAAAAACTGCTGAAAGTACGGCCCTACGTAACCTACTTCCATTCCTCCAAATACATCTCGGACCTGGCCAACGGCAATATCTGCGTGGCGGCCGGTTTCTCCGGTGATGTGTTCCAGGCCAAGGCCCGCGCAAGCGAGGCAGGCAAAGGCGTGAACATCGCCTACGCGATTCCCAAAGAAGGCGGCAACCTGTGGTTTGACGTGCTGGCGATCCCCAAGGACGCTGCCAATGTCAAAGAGGCTCACGCCTTCATCAACTATTTGCTGCAACCTGAAGTGATCGCTCAGGTCAGTGATTACGTCGGTTATGCCAACCCTAACCCCGGGGCGGACAAACTGATGGAGCAATCGATACGCACCGACGCAGCGGTTTACCCACCGCAGGCGGTTCTCGACCGGACATTCGTCAACTTCGAGCTACCCCCGAACGTGCAGCGTTTAATGACCCGTAGCTGGACCAAGGTCAAGACGGGCAAGTAAGGCTCAAACTATTCAAGGTTCGCCTGCACCGGGCGAGCTGTACTCTTTTTTTGGGAGTTTCGTAAATGGCAGTTGCCTCCGGCGCCTATAAGAAAGCCCTCGAGGGCGACCAGACACCGAAAAAGGTGTTGGTCAAAATCGACCGGGTCACGAAGAAGTTCGACGAGACGATTGCGGTGGACGATGTGTCCCTGGAAATCAAGAAAGGCGAGATCTTCGCCTTGCTCGGCGGTTCGGGTTCGGGCAAGTCCACCTTGCTGCGCATGCTCGCAGGCTTCGAGCGCCCGACCGAAGGCCGCATCTACCTCGACGGTGTGGACATCACCGACATGCCGCCCTACGAGCGGCCGATCAACATGATGTTCCAGTCCTACGCCTTGTTTCCGCACATGACCGTGGCACAGAACATCGCCTTCGGCCTGCAACAGGACAAGATCCCCAAGGCTGAAGTCGACGCTCGCGTGGCCGAGATGCTCAAGCTGGTGCAGATGAGCCAGTACGCCAAGCGCAAGCCGCACCAGTTGTCCGGCGGCCAACGCCAGCGTGTGGCCCTGGCCCGTTCCCTGGCCAAGCGCCCGAAACTGCTGCTGCTCGATGAGCCGATGGGCGCCCTCGACAAGAAGCTGCGCTCGCAGATGCAACTGGAGCTGGTCGAGATCATCGAACGCGTCGGCGTGACCTGTGTGATGGTGACCCACGATCAGGAAGAGGCCATGACCATGGCCGAGCGCATCGCGATCATGCACCTGGGCTGGATCGCCCAGATCGGCAGCCCGATCGACATCTACGAAACGCCCACCAGCCGCCTGGTGTGCGAGTTCATCGGCAACGTCAATATCTTCGACACCCAAGTGGTGGACGATGCCGAAGGCCACGCCGTACTCAAGTGCCCGGACCTGGACCGCGATATCTACGTGGGCTACGGCATCGCCACCGCAGTGGAAGACAAGTCGGTGACGTACGCCATCCGCCCGGAAAAACTGCTGGTCACAACCCAGATGCCGACCTGCGAGCACAACTGGTCCAGCGGCAAAGTCCACGACATTGCCTACCTGGGCGGCCACTCGGTGTTCTATGTGGAGCTGCCGAGCGGCAAGCTGGTGCAGTCCTTCGTCGCCAACGCCGAACGCCGTGGCCAGCGCCCAACCTGGGGCGACCAGGTGTACGTCTGGTGGGAAGACGACAGCGGCGTGGTACTTCGCTCATGAACATGAAGAAATTCAAGCGGCGCTTGGATCGCATCGTGCCCAGTGGCAAGCAGGTGGTCATCGGGATTCCCTTCCTCTGGCTGTTCCTGTTTTTCGCACTGCCGTTTTTCATTGTGCTGAAAATCAGCTTTGCCGAAGCCGATGTGGCGATTCCGCCCTACACCGAGATCTACACCTACGTTGAGCAAAAGCTGCAAGTGGTGCTGAACCTGGCCAACTACAGCTTGCTGGCGGGCGATGAGCTCTACATCGCCGCGTACCTGGGCTCGCTGAAGATGGCCTTTTTCAGCACGCTGCTGTGCCTGCTGATCGGCTACCCGATGGCCTACGCCATCGCCACCGCGCGCAAGGAAATGCAAACGGTGCTGGTGCTGTTGATCATGATGCCGACCTGGACCGCGATCCTGATCCGCGTCTATGCGTGGATGGGCATTCTCAGCAACAACGGCTTGCTCAACGGCTTCCTGATGTCCATGGGGCTGATCAACGAACCGCTGCAGATCCTCAACACCAATATCGCGGTGTATATCGGCGTGGTCTATTCGTACCTGCCGTTCATGATCCTGCCGCTGTACGCCAATCTGGTCAAACACGACCAGAGCCTGCTGGAAGCGGCATCGGACCTGGGTTCGAGCACCTTCAACAGCTTCTGGAAAATCACCGTGCCGCTGTCCAAGAACGGCATCATCGCCGGCTGCATGCTGGTGTTTATCCCGGTGGTGGGTGAGTTCGTGATTCCTGAACTGCTCGGCGGCCCGGAAACCCTGATGATCGGTAAAGTGCTGTGGCAAGAATTCTTCAACAACCGTGACTGGCCGGTGGCCTCTGCATTGGCCGTGGTGATGCTGGCGATCCTGATCGTGCCGATCATCCTGTTCAACCGCAGCCAGGCCAAAGAGCTGGAGGGCAAGATATGAAGCGCTTTCGTTTCTCCAGCTTCATGCTGATCGTGGGGTTGCTGTTCATCTACCTGCCGATGCTGATCCTGGTGATCTACTCGTTCAACGAATCCAAGCTGGTGACGGTGTGGGGCGGTTGGTCGATCAAGTGGTACGTGGGCCTGCTGGACAACACCCAGTTGATGGGCTCGGTGGCGCGTTCCCTGGAAATCGCCTGCTACACGGCGGTGGCGGCGGTGGCGCTGGGTACGCTGGCGGCGTTCGTGCTGACGCGCATCAGCCAGTTCAAGGGACGCACGCTGTTCGGCGGCCTGGTCACGGCGCCGCTGGTGATGCCGGAAGTGATCACCGGCCTGTCGCTGTTGCTGCTGTTCGTGGCCATGGCGCAGATGATCGGCTGGCCCCAGGAGCGTGGCATTGTCACCATCTGGATCGCCCACACCACCTTCTGCGCGGCATATGTGGCGGTGGTGGTGTCGGCACGCTTGCGTGAACTGGACCTGTCGATCGAAGAAGCGGCGATGGACCTGGGCGCACGGCCGTGGAAGGTGTTCTTCCTGATCACCATCCCGATGATCGCGCCATCGCTGGCGGCGGGCGGCATGATGTCGTTCGCGCTGTCGCTGGATGACCTGGTATTGGCCAGCTTCGTCTCGGGCCCGGGTTCGACCACCTTGCCGATGGAAGTGTTCTCGGCCGTGCGCCTTGGGGTCAAACCTGAGATCAACGCGGTGGCCAGCCTGATTCTGCTGGCGGTGTCGCTGGTGACCTTTCTGGTGTGGTTCTTCAGCCGTCGGGCCGAGGAACATCGCAAGAAAGCTATCCAGCAAGCGATTGAAGAAGCGGCGGCGGATGGCTGGAAACAGCCGGACGCGCGCCGGGCGCCCGCACCGGTCTGAAGCCTGGTGAGGTCCAAATGTGGGAGGGGGCTTGCCCCCGATTGCTGAGTGTCAGTCAGCACACCTGATACTGATACACCGCCATGATCGTTCCCACGCTCCGCGTGGGAGCGCCTCCTGTGACGCTCTGCGTCACGCTTTTAGAAGCTGACGCGGAGCGTCCTGGCCTGCATTCCCACGCAGAGCGTGGGAACGATCAAGTCCAGGGTGAGGTGCGAATCACCTCAACAAAATTCATCGGCTTGAACCCCGGCTCCTGATCCACCAGCACGTCGGTCTTCACGTTGCCAAACGTGGTCTGCGGGCGATGACGCAAGCCATCGGCGAACGCGCAGATGATGCATTCCTTGAATCCCTCACCGCGTGGATGCGCATGCACCACCGCTTCGCGCTGCACGTTGCTGAACGCGGCGTAGTCCAGGCCCAGCACGTCCATCTCCACCCCTGCCGTCACCAGCGCCACGGTCGGGCGCAGATGCTGCGGCACACCCGGCGTGGTGTGCAGGGCAATGGACAGCCATACCTGTTCGATATCGTCATCACTGAGCCCATAAGGCTTGAGGAAAGCGGCCGCCGCGTTGGCGCCGTCCACTTCGAAGCGTTCATCGGCGCTGCGATGGCCTTCCACCAGGCCGAGGTCGTGGAACATTGCGCCGACGTACAGCAACTCCGGGTTGTACGCCAACTGCATGCGCTCACCGCTCAATGCGCCGAACAGGAATACCCGGCGGGAGTGGTGGTAGAGCAGGTCGGACTCGATGTCGCGGATGTATTCAGTGGTGGCCCTGGCCAGGGCGCTGTCGGGGATCTTGATACCGGCGATGGTGGTGCTCATGGGGGCTCTCCTCTGGGAAGCATCCAGTCTGGTCGTGCTTGCGTGCGAGCGCTATGGCGGCGAGGGAGCGATCCCGGCCAATGTGCCGACACATCGTGCCAAGGCAAAATCGGCTAGGGTAAGGCCTGCGACAATCAAACTGTGGGAGGGGGCTTGCTCCCGATGGCGGTGGGTCAGTCAGACATGTACTGACTGACACGGCCTCATCGGGAGCAAGCCCCCTCCCACAGGGTTCTGTGTTTTATTCAGCTAAGAAAAGGTGTCTGTGAGCATGGGCAAAACCGTCGCCATCCTGATCTTCCCAGGCGTCCAGTCACTGGACGTGACCGGGCCTATGGACGTGTTCTGCGAGGCCAACCGCTTCCTCGCGGCTGAAGACCACTATCAGTTGGACGTGATCGGCTTTGCACGCGGCAGCATGGCCTGTTCCAACGGGTTGTCATTGCAGGCCCACCGGCATTACAGCGAGGCCCTGCAGGCTTATGACCTGTTGCTGGTCGCCGGTGGCCCGCAGTTGCCGTTCGAGGATTTTGGCCCGACGTTCGATGACTGGCTGCGCGCTGCCGCCGCGCGGGCGCGACGCTTTGGTTCGATCTGCAATGGCGCCTTCATGCTGGCCCGCGCCGGTCTGCTGGACGGTAAAACCGTCACCACCCATTGGGGAGACGCTGCCGACCTGGCCCGGTTGTGCCCCTCGGCCCAGGTCGAAGCCGACCGCCTGTATGTGCAGGACGGCAACCTCTACACCTCGGCCGGGGTCACGGCGGGGATCGATCTGTCGCTGTACCTGCTGGCCCAGGACCATGGCCCGGAAGTCGCATTGAGCGTGGCCAAGCGCCTGGTGGTGTTCACCCAGCGCTCGGGCGGCCAGTCACAGTTCAGCCCGTTCCTCACGCCCCATGCCGAAACCACCTCGGCGGTGGCGTTGGTGCAGTTGTACGTGCTGGCGAACCTGACCGGGGACCTGGGCATAGCCGACCTGGCCAGGGCGGCGAATATGAGTGCGCGCAATTTCTCCCGGGTGTTCGCCCGTGAAGCGCGGGTTACGCCGGCGGAATTTGTCGAGAGGGCGCGGGTGGATGCGGCGCGGGTCATGCTCGAAAGCACGCACGCGCCGCTCAAGACGGTGGCCTACCAATGCGGTTTTCGCGATGCGCAGCACATGCGCAGTGTGTTCAACCGTCGGCTGGGCGTGACGCCGCAGCAGTTCAGGCTCAATTTCGCGGCGCCCGTGTAGCGATAACTAATGTGGGAGGGGGCTTGCCCCCGATAGCAGTGTGTCAGTCAACTCATGTGTCGCTGACCCACCGCAATCGGGGGCAAGCCCCCTCCCACATTTTAATCGAGTGGAACATAGCTATCTGGCAGGCAACAATTTCAAGGTGCCACGGGTATTGGCCGTGATTTCCTCTTCATTGAAATGCGTCTGCTCGTAGCCGCCTTCGATATAGGTTTGCGCCTGGTCGCTGTAGTGAGCATCAAAGGGCACACCGCTTTGCCCCACTGGGTTGATGGTCAAGGCGTGGGCCGCGTCGGCGAAGTCGATCAGGCGGCGGGTCGAGGGGCCGTAAGTCACCGGCCAGGGCGCCGGACCGATCATGGCGGTCTGGTTGTTCGGCACTTCGTGACTGCCCGGCGCCGCGAAGGGGCCCACGTTGAATAGCCTGTCCAGCGGCTTCTGCATGCCCAGCGGGTGGCCGTGGGTCAGGGTGTGCGCCTTGCCCCACTGCCACTGAGACGGGTCATCGCCGAAGGTGGCTTTCAGGTGCGCCAGGCTGTTGTCCCAGGCCAGCTTGACGGTGCCGGCTCGCGTGCCGTTCCACCAGGGCGAATCCGGCGTGGCGGCCAGGCGTGGCAGGGCGGCGTCGATCACGCGGGTGCCGAGCAGGGTCCTGAACATAGCGTCGCCCAGTTTCGGGTGGAAGGTGGCGTCAACGAGGTTGAACAGCAATTGGTTGAACAGGGTGGCGCTGGTGGAATCCAGCGGGTAGTCGCCTTTCCAGCTTGCCAGTTGCTCCACCAGCTTTACCTGCGCCGGGTCTGTGACCACCTCACGCAGCACCGGCAACAGCGGCGCCAGCAGGCGCGGACCAAAGGTAGTGGTGGTGCCCAGTTGCAGGGCCTGGCTGTTGTTGACGTCCCACTTCACGCTGTTGTCGCTCAACTGCGCATTCAGCTGCTGACCACGGTCGGCCAGGTTGTAATAACCGGGAATCTCCATGCCGGTGGGCGACGCCGGCTGGGCATTGGCGGAGACCACATCGCCGCGCGCCGGGTTTTCTTCCTGGGGGTTGGCGCTGAAAGGGTAGAAGCCCAGCTTGTCGGCCTGGGCGGTACTGCCGTCGAGGATGAACGCCGGGTTGACGCCGGCTGGGCGTATCGGCAACTGCGCCGCCGCCCACCAGCCGATATCGCCCTTGGCATTGGCCCACACGATATTCAGCCCAGGCGCCGAGACGTTGGCCGCCGCCGCCCGTGCCTTGGCCAGGGAGTCGGCACGGTTGAGCTGGTAGAAACCCTCGAGGATCGGGTTTTCGCTGTCGAGGAACGCCCACCACATGGCGATCGGTGTGGTGCCGGCGTTTTCACCGAGCACGTCATTGACGATCGGGCCGTGGGGCGAGCGACGCAGGGTCAGCGTGACCGGGGCCTGGCCCTTGACCTGGATCTGCTGTTCGCTGCTGCTCATGTCGACCCACTGGCCGTGATACCAGACCTGGTTAGGGTTGGCCGGGTTGACCTTTTCGGCGATCAGGTCGAGGTCGTCGTTCTGGAACATGGTCAGGCTCCAGCCGAAGTCCAGGTTGTGCCCGAGGAAGGCCACCGGCACCAGCGCGTTGTGGTAGCCATACAACTCAAAGCCGGGCGCCGACAGCTGCGCCTCGTACCACACCGACGGCACCGAGAAGCGGATATGGGGGTCGCCCGCCAGCAATGGTTTGCCACTCTGGGTGCGACTGCCGCTGATGGCCCAGGCGTTGCTGCCTTCAAATTGCGGCAAACCGTTGTCAGCCAGGGCCTGCTCGCTCAGGCTGGCGAGGGCGCCGAGGGTCTTCCAGTCGCCGGCCGCCAGGTTAAGGGCGCCTTTGGCTTGCCAATCGAGGTCGAAGACCTTGAGGTAGTCGCTGCCCAGTTGGTCGCGTACGTAAGTCAGCACCGGTTCGGTACGAAAGGCCGCAGCAAAGCTGTAGGCCATATACCCGGCGACACTGATGGAGTCCTCGGCGGTGAACGGGCGCTTGGGGATGCCCAGCACGTCGAACTCCATCGGGCTGGCGTGGCTGGCCTGATATTGGTTGATCCCGTCCAAGTAGGCTTGCAGGGCCTTCCAGGCGGCCGAGTCGGTGTTCATGTGCTCGACGTAGCTTGAGGCGCGCTCGCGAATCCGCAGGCTGCGAAACAGCTTATCGGTCTCCAGCAGATTGGGCCCGAGCACCTCGGCCAGCTCGCCACGGGCCAGGCGGCGCATGATTTCCATCTGGAACAGCCGGTCCTGGGCATGCACATAGCCCAGGGCGCGGTACAGGTCGGCCTCGTTGCCGGCGCGGATATGCGGCACGCCACGGTCGTCGTAGCGCACCGTGACCGAGCCTTGCAAGTGCGCCAGCGTGACCGTGCCCTGGCGGGTGGGTTGCTTGCTGTAGACGTACCAGCCGGCGCCGAGGGCGACCAGCACAACCAGCACCACGAGAGCCTGCAAGACACGCTTCATCGACTTTCCTTAACCCTGAATGGACCGACTACGGTTCCTTAGGCCACGAACAATAGCAGCCCACCGCCAGGGTGTGCGTGGCATTCACTTCGCGCCCGGCTTCGAGGGCCTTGAGGATCGGCTCGATAAAACTGTTGCCGGAATTGCACGTCAGCCCTTCGCTGTACGGCCCGAAATACGCCAGCTTGCCTGTACGGTCCCAGATGCCCACGGCCGGGCTGGCCGGCACCTGATCGGCGCCGGGCAGGGCGTCGAGGGTTTTCATCAGGCGCAGGCTGTCCGGCAGGGCGCCGTGGCTGCCGGCCTTTTGCAGGGCATAGAACTCGACACCTTGCGGCGCGTATTGCTCGATCAGCTCACTCAGGTGTTGCTGGTTACCGACATTGCACGGGCAGGCCGGGTCCCAGAAGTGCACCAGGCGAATCGGCCCAGGCCCGCGCAGTGCGGCGGGCAGTTGCAGCGCATCGCCGGAGAACACCGCCGTGTGTTCGCTGAAGGCGCGCAGGTAACGGCCCTGGAACCAGTCATACGCGGCCCACAGCACGGCGGCGCAGATAATCAGCACCAGGCTGGCGAACAAGGCAGTGCGGTAGGGCTGTCGCATTCAGAGGTATCCTCGCGGGTCGCGTAGCTTGCCATGCTTGTCCTGACAGATGAATATCGCAGCTCGATATTCATCTTCACCGTCAGTCTGGAAGCCTTTATGCCCGTTAACTTTGACCCTGATCATCTGCGCGAAAGCTTGCGGCCCTTGGTGGATGCGCAGCCTTTGTCAGCCGAGGCGCGGGTCTATCAACGTTTCTATGGACTCGACTTGGGCGCACGCAAGGTGCCGGCCGTGAGCCGTCTGGGGCGCTTGGAGGTGGGCGGGTTCGAGGTGGTGGCGCAGGTATGGTGGCCGCCTGCGCCGGTGGCGACAATGTTTATGTTCCACGGCTTTTACGACCATATGGGGCTGTACCGCCACGTAGTGGAATGGGCGCTGGACCAGGGCTTCGTGGTGATCGCCTGCGACCTGCCGGGCCATGGTTTGTCCAGCGGCGTGCGTGCCAGTATCGATGAGTTTGCGGTGTACCAGGACGTAGTGCAGGCGTTGTTCGCCGAGGCCCAGGCGCTGCAATTGCCGCAACCCTGGCACCTGTTCGGGCAAAGCACCGGCGGCGCCATCGTGGTGGATCACCTGCTCAACCACGGCGCCGAAAGCCCGGCCCAGGGCAAGACCTTTCTGCTGTCGCCGCTGGTACGTCCGCGTGCATGGGGCTGGTCGCAAGCCAGCTATTACCTGCTGCGCCCGTTCGTCAAAGGCATCGCGCGACGGTTCAGCGATAACTCCAACGACCCGGCCTTCAAGCCCTTTCTCGAAGCCGACCCGTTGCAGCCGCGCCAACTGCCGACCGCCTGGGTAGGCGCCCTGGCGCGCTGGATCAAACGCATCGAAGCCGCACCGCGCAGCCCACGGCGGCCGGTGATCGTGCAGGGTGAAGAGGATATGACGGTGGATTGGCAGCACAATTTGCAGGTACTGCGCAGCAAGTTCGACCAGCCGCAAGTGCTGATGCTCAAGCGCGGCAGGCATCACCTGGCCAATGAAATTCCAGAAATTCGCGAAGAGTACTTCCGGTATTTGACAGACCAACTGAAGTAACACAATCCAAATGTGGGAGGGGGCTTGCTCCCGATTGCGGTGTGCCAGTCAACTTATGTGTAGCTGACCCCCCGCAATCGGGAGCAAGCCCCCTCCCACATTTTTTTCTACTGCGTAAGGCTGGAGGTGCTTTGGCCGACCGCAAGGCCTGCGCGGATGGCGGCCAGCGCTGCCTGGTAATACGCCTTGCCTTCCGGCGATTCGGCAAACGTAGCGAATTCTTCCAATTCCGGGTCAGACAAATCCCGATAGACGTACAGCAGCGTGTTATTCAGATCCTTATCGATCTGCTGCATCAGCCGCTCACGCTGCCCGTTCAACATGCCCTGAGCCTGACCACCGCCCAACAGGCCGGGGATCATCTGGCTCAAGCTGTCCGCCGCCACGCCGGCAATCGCCAGGCTGACTTCGGCGCCCGCTTCACGCGCGGGCAGGGCCTGGGCCAGGTGGCCGATGATCAGGCTGCGGGTGGCGTCGGCTTGGATTTTCGGCAGGCCCTGGGCGTTTTTCGCCAATTGGTCGCGACGCGTGGCCAGCAATTCGGCGGCGACAATCTTGCGGCCCAGGGGCGACTGGAAAAAAGCCAGGGCCGGTTTCGGGTCCGCCAGGTGCTTGCGCAACTGGGCCTCGGCACGCTGATCCATGGCCTGAGCCGCGAAGCGTTTGTTGCTGTTGTCCACCAGCGCCTGGTACACCGCCGGCGGCAGGCTGTTGCGGTAGCGCTGTTGGGCGGCGTTAAGGGCGTCATTGAAATGCGCACGTTGTTCGGCCCAGCCGGCAACCTTGTACAACTGGTCATGGCCGTCTGCCCAGGCGGGCAAAACGCAGAACATCAGCAAGGAAAGAAACAAACGACGCATAAGGACTCCTGTCAGTCGGCCACTATTGTCCGTGTCGGGCGTAGGATTTGTCGAGAAGTCCTATCAGTCACCTGACTAAAGTGTATTCGAGCGCTCGACGGCGCTGTCGGATTCACAGGCGTATGGATACTATGCGCGCCATGCAAATGCCCCTTGATCACCCCCTGCTGCAACGCATTGTCGACGACCTGGCCGAACAAGGCTGGTCGCAGCAGAATGCCTTCCTGCCCCAGGCTCTGACCCTGGAGCTGGCGGCTGAGTGCCGTAAACGTGCGGCTGAAGGTGAGCTGGCGCCGGCGGCGGTGGGGCGCGGGCCCGCCCAGGAAATTCGCGAGGGGATTCGCGGCGACCACATCCAATGGCTGGAAGAGGGCGATGCCGCCGTTTGCGATACCTACATGGCGATAATGGACAGCCTGCGCCTGGCCATGAACCGTGGCCTGTTCCTTGGCCTGGAAGACTTCGAAAGCCACTTCGCGATGTACCCGCCCGGGGCGTTCTACCTCAAGCATGTGGATCGTTTTCGCGACGATGACCGGCGCATGGTCTCGGCCGTGATCTATTTGAACGACGCCTGGCTGCCCGAACACGGCGGGCAGTTGCGCATGTACCTCAAGGGCGGCATCGAACACGACGTGGTGCCCACCGGCGGCAGCCTGGTGGTGTTCCTCTCCGGCGAAGTGCCCCACGAGGTCCTGCCTGCCACGCGTGAACGCCTGTCCCTGACCGGCTGGTTCCGTCGGCGCGGTAACGAGCCGTTTTAATCTGGCGGAAGAATCTGGCTGGCTGCTAGCTCATCTTTAAAGCCATGCCGGGAGCAAATGTGGGAGGGGGCAAGCCCCCTCCCACATTGGGTCACTGCGGTGCATTGCCCTCAAACCACTTCTGCTCCAACGCCTTCAGTCGGCCATCATCCTTCACCCGCTTCAACGCACTGTCCAGGCTGGTCTTGAACGCCGGGTTGCCCTTCTGGAACGGGATCACCAGCTCAGGCTTCTGGTGATACGCCGCGCTGAAATCGAACTGATCCTCAAGCTCGGCAGTCATAGCGATATGGTTAAGCGCCACGTCATATTTGCCGGTCGCCACGCCAGGCAGCAGGTCGGCATCATCGGTGGTGATAAACGAGGAACGCACATCCATCTCCTTTGCCAGCAGTTCACCCAGCTCGACCTCAAAGCCGGTGAGCTTCTCGCCCTCCTTGAAATTGTAAGGCGGGGTGTTGGCTTCAAGGGCGATGCGCAGCTCACCGCGATCGTTGACATCATCGATCAGCTCGGCGTGAGCCGGGGCGCTTAGAAGGGGAAGCAGCAGTAACAGGCCAGGCGAAAAGCGCATGGTCACTCCTAAAGAATTCGTACGGGCGAGACGCCGTTCAGCATCGCTTTGCTATGGTGTCGAGTGCCTTGGACAGCAATTTGTCGCGAAGTTGTCATAACCCTACAGATTTCACGAAAAACTGGAGAAGCGAATGAAAGCCCTTTTGTCCCGTGCAACCCTGGCCTCTTTGATGCTGGGTGCTTCGATGTTGGCCACTGCCGCCGACGGCATCCCGCGCAGCGCGCCGCCTGAAGGCGCGAAAGTATTCATCGTCTCGCCCAAAGACGGCGCCACCGTCGATAAGACTTTCACCGTGAAATTCGGCATGGAAGGCCTGCAACTGGCGCCGGCCACCGACCAGGCGGCCGGCACCGGTCACCACCACCTGCTGATCGACCAGAAAGAATTGCCCGATGCGAAACTGCCGATTCCGGCCACCGACACCGTGATCCATTACGGCAAGGCCCAGACTGAAACCGAACTGACCCTGACGCCCGGCAAGCACACCTTGCAACTGGTGGCCGGCGACAAACTGCACATGCAGTTCAACCCGACGGTCGCCTCGAAAGTCATCACGGTTAACGTCAAGTAAGCGCTGTTCAGGCAAAAAAAAATGGGAGGCCCCTGTGGGCCTCCCATTTTTTTGCGGCGTTTAAAGCGTTAGAACAACACACGGCTACGAATAGTGCCGTTGATGTGCTGCAGCTTCTCTTGCGCCAGGTCCGAGTACTCGGCGTCGACGTCGATCACCACGTAGCCGACCTTCTCGTTGGTCTGCAGGAACTGACCTGAGATGTTGATGCCGTTTTCCGCAAAGACCTTGTTGATCTCCATCATCACACCCGGAATGTTCTGGTGGATGTGCAGCAGGCGGTGCTTGCCAGGGTGAGCCGGCAGGGCCACTTCCGGGAAGTTCACGGACGATACCGAGGTACCGTTGTCGCTGTACTTGACCAGTTTTTCCGAGACTTCCAGGCCGATGTTGGCTTGGGCTTCAGCGGTAGAGCCGCCGATGTGCGGGGTCAGGATCACGTTGTCCAGGCCGCGCAACGGGCTTTCGAAAATGTCGTCGTTGGAGCGTGGCTCTACCGGGAACACGTCGATGGCGGCGCCGATCAGGTGCTTGTCCTTGATCGCCTCGGCCAGGGCGTCCAGCTCGACCACTGTACCGCGCGCGGCGTTGATCAGGATCCCGCCTTTCTTGATAGCGCGGATTTCCTTCTCGCCGATCATCCACTGGGTTTCGGCAGTTTCCGGAACGTGCAGGGTGACGATGTCGGACATGCCCAGCAGCTCGGTCAGGCTCGACACCTGGGTGGCGTTGCCCAAGGGCAGCTTGGTCAGGGTGTCATAGAAGAACACCTGCATCCCCAAGCCTTCTGCCAATACCGACAGTTGAGTGCCGATCGAACCGTAACCGACGATACCCAGCTTCTTGCCGCGGATTTCGAAGGAATTGGCGGCGCTCTTGATCCAGCCGCCACGGTGGCAGGAAGCGTTCTTCTCGGGGATACCGCGCAGCAGCAGGATGGCCTCGGCCAGCACCAGCTCCGCCACGGAACGGGTGTTGGAGTAGGGTGCGTTGAACACCGCGATGCCGCGTTCGCGCGCTGCGTTGAGGTCGACCTGGTTGGTGCCGATGCAGAAGCAGCCGACCGCCACGAGTTTCTTGGCGTGGTCGAAGATCTCTTCGGTCAACTGAGTACGGGAGCGAATGCCGATAAAGTGCGCGTCGGCGATCTTTTCCTTGAGCTGGGCTTCCGGCAGAGAACTGGTGATGTACTCAATGCTGGTGTACCCGGCGGCTTTCAGAACGTCGACAGCCGATGGGTGGACGCCTTCCAGAAGAAGGAACTTGATCTTGCTCTTATCGAGAGAAGTCTTGCTCATCTGCGTAAACCTGTATCCCGGAGAAAAATGGCAGGGAATCGAGCAGCGCAAGCTGACCCGGACGGCAGGAAAGCCGTCACCGCAGAAACGCCCTTGGGCTCTGTCCTGCGGGGGCGGTATGCTAGCATACGCGCCCCGCTAAACACCTATTCCTGCGACGTGAAGCGTTCTCAGGATGACCATGAATTGTTCGAGAGTTCTGTCGATGACCCATCCTGCCCTGATTGATGAGCTGAAGACCCTGGTTGAGCCCGGCAAAGTGCTGACCGACGCCGACTCCCTGGAGGCTTACGGCAAGGATTGGACCAAACACTTCGCGCCCGCGCCGTGCGCCATCGTCTTTCCCAAGACCACCGAGCAGGTGCAGGCCATCGTCCGTTGGGCCAATACTCACAAGGTGGCGTTGGTGCCATCCGGTGGGCGCACTGGCCTGTCGGCGGCGGCGGTGGCGGCCAATGGCGAAGTGGTGGTGTCATTCGACTATATGAACCAGATTCTCGACGTGAACCTTACCGACCGCACCGCGGTGTGCCAGCCGGGTGTGGTCACCAAGCAATTGCAGAACGTCGCCGAAGAAAATGGCTTGTACTACCCGGTGGATTTCGCATCGTCCGGTTCCAGCCAGATTGGCGGCAATATCGGCACCAATGCCGGTGGGATCAAGGTGATTCGCTACGGCATGACCCGTAACTGGGTGGCCGGGATGAAAGTCGTCACCGGCAAAGGCGATGTGCTGGAACTGAACCGTGACTTGATCAAGAACGCCACCGGCTACGACATGCGCCAGCTGTTCATCGGCGCCGAAGGGACCCTGGGTTTTGTGGTGGAAGCCACCATGCGCCTGGACCGTGCGCCGAAAAACCTGACCGCCATGGTGCTCGGCACTACCGACTTCGACTCGATCATGCCGGTGCTGCACGCCTTCCAGAGCAAGCTGGACCTGACCGCTTTCGAATTTTTCTCCGACAAGGCCCTGGCCAAAGTCCTCGGGCGTGGCGACGTGCCTGCGCCGTTCGAAACCGATTGCCCGTTCTACGCGCTGTTGGAATTCGAAGCCACCACCGAGGAAGTCGCCAATCACGCCCTGGAGACCTTTGAACATTGCGTCGAGCAAGGCTGGGTGCTGGACGGCGTGATGAGCCAGAGCGAGACCCAGCTGCATAATCTGTGGAAGCTGCGCGAATATATCTCCGAGACGATTTCCCACTGGACGCCGTACAAAAACGATATTTCGGTCACCGTTTCCAAAGTGCCGGCTTTCCTGAAAGAAATTGACGCTATCGTCGGCGAGCACTACCCGGATTTCGAAATCGTCTGGTTCGGCCACATTGGCGACGGTAACCTGCACCTGAACATCCTCAAGCCGGAAACCCTGAGCAAGGACGAGTTCTTTGCCAAGTGCGCCACCGTGAACAAATGGGTGTTCGAGACCGTCGCCAAATACAACGGCTCGATCTCCGCCGAACACGGCGTGGGCATGACCAAGCGCGATTACCTGACTTACAGCCGCTCACCGGTTGAAATCGAATACATGAAGGCCGTGAAAGCGGTGTTCGACCCGAACGGGATCATGAACCCAGGCAAGATCTTCGCTGTTTAAGGATGCTTTTTAAGGAGTCGCTCCATGAGCTATCAGCACAAGTATATCGACGGCACCAGCATCCACTTTCCGGTAGGCAAAGTGGTGTGTATCGGACGTAACTACGCCGAACACGCCAAGGAACTGGACAACCCGGTGCCGACCGAGCCGTTGCTGTTCATCAAGCCGGGCAGTTGCGTGGTGCCGCTGGAAGGCGGTTTCACTATTCCTACCGAGCGCGGTTCGGTGCATTACGAAGCGGAAATCGCCGTGTTGATCGGCAAGCCGTTGTCGAACAACCCAAGCCGCGAAGAAGTGCTGGACGCCATCTCCGGCTTCGCCCCGGCCCTGGACCTGACCCTGCGCGACAAACAGGCTGAGTTGAAGGCCAAGGGCCTGCCGTGGGAGATCGCCAAGTCGTTCGACGGCGCGGCGGTGATTGCGCCTTTTGTGGTCGGCAGCACGTTCGCGGACGTTACCGATATCGGCATTCGCCTGACCATCAACGGCGAAGTCCGCCAGAACGGCAACAGCGCGCAGATGCTCAACCCGATCGTGCCGATGATCCAGCACATGGCCGGCTGCTTCTCCCTGCAGGCGGGCGATGTAATCCTGACCGGCACCCCGGCTGGCGTAGGGCCGCTGAATGTGGGTGACAAGTTGGTGCTGGAGCTGTCGGGCGTCAACCGCTTCGAGAGCGTCGTGCGCTGAAAAAAAATGTGGGAGGGGGCTTGCTCCCGATTGCAGTGTGTCAGCCAGTTAACCTGTACCTGACACTCCGCTATCGGGAGCAAGCCCCCTCCCACATGGGTTTTGCATTTTTTTCACACGCCATCCGCATAATTCCAGCTTCTTGCTCTATTCCCTACAGCTGACTTCCGGAAAAAGCCCTCAATGGCCGTGCCTCTGCCCACCTCGAAACCTACGCTTCGCTCTCGCTCGACCATGCGCTGGTATTCCTGGGTGTTTCTGGCCGGTGCGATCCTGTATGGCATCGCCTGGGCCATGCACTGGGATGATCGCGGTGTGTTGTGGGTGCTGGAGGGTTTTGAAAGCCCGGCCGAACGCCGGGAAAGCGTGTGGCTGCCGGACTATCACGCGGTCATCGACGCCAAGTTGCTGCCCGGCATGGAGAAGGACGAGGCCTCGGACCTGTCCTACAACCCAAGCACCAAAACCCTGTTCTCCGTGATGGGGAAGAACCCGTTCCTGGTGGAGCTGAGCCTGCAAGGCGACGTGCTGCGCAAGATGCCCCTCAACGGCTGGAACAATCCGGAAGGCCTGACGGTGATGGAGAATGGCTTGATGGCCGTGGTCGATGAGCGCGAGCACAGCCTGACCATCGTCAAGGTTGACGCCGGCACCACGGCGTTGAACAAGGCCGATTTCCCCAGTTATGACCTGGGCCCGTCCAAGGACCAGAATAAAGCCTTTGAAGCAATCACCTGGGACCCGCGCAACCAGCAGTTGGTGCTGGGCGAAGAGCGCCCACCGGCACTGTTTACCTGGAAGAGCGACGGCAGCCAGAGCCTGACAGGCGACAAGCAGAAACGGGCGAGTACCGAACTGGATGTGCGCAACCTGTCCGCCCTGGCCGTCGACCCGCGTACCGGGCACCTGCTGGTGCTGTCCGCCGACTCCCACCTGCTGCTGGAGCTGGATGAAACCGGCGAGCAAGTCAGCTTCATGACCCTGCTGGGCGGCTTCAACGGCCTCAAGGACACCATCCCGCGTGCCGAAGGCGTAACCATGGACGAGAGCGGTACGCTGTATATCGTCAGCGAGCCAAACTTGTTCTATCGGTTTGAAAAACAGAAATAACCTACGTCTTACGTCGGACACGTCCTAAAAAGCGGCATTCACCAGACAGCCCGTTGCGTTTAAGTTTAAATTCAGGCGATCTTGATATCTATTCGCCAGTTTTTCTCTGAGCCCGCCACGATGCGTCGATTCGCCCGCCCCAAACCTGCTCTTTTAATCCTGCTGTTGATTGCGCTGGTCGCCGCCGCGATCGTTGCGCAGCAATTCCGTCTGTTCGAGCGTGCCTGGTTCAACTGGCAGGTGTGGCACCAGCCTGCGGATGAGCGTGGCATCGGTCTGGCCGATTACCGCGTCTCCCTGGAAGGCCAGGTGATCGAAGGGCTCGACGACGATGTGTCGGCCCTCACCTACGACCCGGTGCGCAAAAGCCTGTTTACCGTCACCAATAAAAACGCCGAATTGGTCGAGCTGTCCCTGCAAGGCAAGATCCTGCGGCGTATTCCCCTGGTGGGGTTTGGCGATGCCGAGGCGGTGGAGTTCATCAGCGACAATATTTACGTGATCAGTGACGAGCGCCAACAGCGCCTGATCAAAGTGCATGTGGACGATGACACGCAATTTCTCGATGCCGCCGATGCGGAGCAGATGACCCTTGGCGTGCACATCGGCAGCAACAAGGGTTTCGAAGGCCTGGCCTATGACTCGGTGGGCAAGCGCCTGTTTGTCGCCAAGGAACGCGACCCGATGGTGATCTATGAGGTCCACGGCTTTCCCCATTTCAAAGCGGAAAAAACCTACTCGGTGCATGTGATCAACAACCCCAAGCGTGATGCCGGGCTGTTTGTGCGCGACCTGTCGAGCCTGCAATACGACGAGCGCAGCGGCCATTTACTGGCGCTTTCCGATGAGTCGTTCCTGGTGCTGGAACTGGATATCGATGGTCGCCCGTTAAGCAGTCTGTCATTGCTCAACGGGCGCCATGGCCTGAAAAAACGTGTGCCGCAGGCCGAAGGGATCGCCATGGATGACGAGGGCACGCTGTACCTCGTCAGTGAGCCGAACCTGTTTTACGTGTTCAAGAAGCCCTGATCAGAACATCCACTGCACACCCAGCGAGTAGCCGGTCTGGCTGCCCTCGGCATGGCCGAGCCGACTGTTCACTTCGGCGTACACCCCCAATTGCGGGGTGATTGCCAATTGGCTGCCGAGTTGCGCACGGCCAAAACGTTTATCGACTGACCCCAGTTTGGCGGTGCGGGCCTGGCCATCGGCGTGGGCGGTCAGTTGCAGGTCGTCGAGACGCCCATCGGCCAATTCCTTGACCCACGCGATGTCGCCGTAAGGCATCAGGCTCAAGCCGTAAGGCAGAGCGACAGCACCGCGCACGCGCCAGCCCAGGCTGGCTTCCAGGGAGTCGAACGACTGTTCTTCGTAGTCCAGCGCGGTGCGCAGGTCCTGCTTCTCGTGGAACTGATCGATGCGGTAGTGGCTGTAATCGAGCCCGGCAAAGGGCCCGCTCTGGAGGGCGCCGAAATCGAAGTCGTAGCCGCCCAGCACCCGTGCGCCGAGGGACAGCGCGTCGGTCTTGCCGGTCAGGTGCTGGTTGAGCAGCACCGGCCCGCCGCTGGCCTGGATCAGCAGGTTGCGTTTGGAATCGAAGCGCGTATGGCCGGCGCTCAGGTCACCGGCCAGCCAGCTCGGCCCGCCGTCGTTGAGCAGGGCGTAGACGGCGGCCTGCCAGGTGTCGCTATCGAGTTTGCCGCGGTGCTCCAGCGTGTCGCGGCCGTTGCGGTAGCTCAGGCTGGCGCCGATGTTCAGGGCTGAGCTCAGTTGGTAGTCGCCCAGCGCATGCACGCCCAACTGCCGGGCCTCTGGGTTGGGTGCGCGGTCGAAACCGCTGTCCGGGTTGTATTCGCCGTCCACGCCGATCTCGCCATCGAAGCTGCCCACTTCACGACTGGCCGACTGCAAGGTCAGCCAGCGGCGGTCGTGCAAGCGCACGGCGGCCTGATGTTGACGCTGCAGGTTGTCCTGCATATTGCGTGCGACAGCGCCGCCCGAGGCGGTTGAGGCCATCAAGTCGGCATTGGTCAGTTCCAGCACCAGGCGGCTGAGCAGGCGCGAATAATCGCGCAGGCGCTGGTCGATGCGCGCTTGGCCGAAGGCATCGGTGAGCACGGCCTTATTGTCTTCGTTCGGGTCGTGCCAGGTCGAGCCGCCGGGGATTTTCGGATTGTCGGTCTGGGTGTAGCCATCCAGGTCGCCCAGTTCCCAATTGGTCGCCTCGACATACAGGATCGGGATATTCAGCGGTTCGAACGGTTCGCCATCGCTGCAGCAGCCGGTGCCCTTGGGGTATTGCGGGTCCAGGCCGGGGTTGGTGAACAGGGGGATATTCAGTTCCCTGGCGATCTGGAAGGTGTGTTCGCGCAACGCCGCCAGGCTGGGGTTGGCCGCGCTGTTCTGGCCGGCGTGGGCATACATCATGTCGCCGGTGATCAGGCTGTCGAGGTTGATCATCGCGAGCATGTTGGCGCGTTGGCTTGCGCTCAGGGACTCAACGAAGGCCTTGGACCCGCGCAAGCCTTCTTCTTCCGCGCCGAAGCCGACCACCTGCAAGCCATTTTCCAGTTGCAGCCCGCCCAGGTTCTTCGCCACCTCGGTGAGCACGCTGGCGCCGGAGCCGTTGTCGTCCAGGCCTTGCAGGGCAGGGCGACCGAAGTAGGTATCGAAGTGCGCGCCGATCACCACGTACTGCGGTTTAGTGCCGGCGGCGTAGGCCACCACGTTTTGCGAGGCGCGACTGCCGTTGTTCCAGGTGAAGTCCTGGCGACTGATGCTGTAGGCCGTGCCCATCTGGCTCTGCATCCAATCGGCCGCCCCGGCGAAATTGGCCGTGTCGCGATAACGCCCGGGGTAGTCGTTGATCAGTTTTTCCAGGGTGGTGGTGGCGTGCTGGCCATAATCATAGGCCTGAAGGTGCGTCGACAGCAGGGTGCCGGCGACGCTGAGAGCGAAGGCTAGGGGCTTTATCACAGGGTCTTCCTTGAGGTGATGAGAGGTTCAAGCGCAGACGCTTTGCACAATGCGCGCCTCATTCCATGGGCGGCGGCGAATTGGCGCATTGTTAAACGCGTGGGTCGCTTGGTTGTAATTTGTAACGGATTGGATACCAGACGGGCCGTGACAGAGCGCACGGTTTTGGAGAGGAGTGCTGCGAAAAGTAGCGTTTGTGTTACAGAAAACCAGAGCGGATCGCTATCAAATGTGGGAGGGGGCTTGCTCCCGATAGCGGTGTATCAGTACCAGATATTCTGACTGACACACTGTCATCGGGGGCAAGCCCCCTCCCACATTGGCACTGCGGTGTTATTAAGCTTTGAGGGTTTTCACGCCTTCCGGGGTACCCAACAGCAGCACATCCGCCGGGCGTGCGGCGAACAGGCCGTTGGTGACCACGCCAACGATGGCGTTGATCTGCGTCTCCAACTCCACCGGATTAGTGATCTGCATGTTGAACACATCGAGGATGATGTTGCCGTTATCAGTCAACACGCCTTCACGGTACACCGGGTCGCCGCCCAGTTTCACCAGCTCACGGGCCACGTGGCTGCGGGCCATCGGGATGACTTCCACCGGCAGCGGGAATGCACCGAGCACCGGCACCAGCTTGCTGGCGTCGGCAATGCAGATGAAGGTCTTGGCCACGGCCGCGACGATCTTCTCGCGGGTCAGGGCTGCGCCGCCGCCTTTGATCAGGTTCAGGTGCTCGTCGCTTTCGTCCGCGCCGTCGATGTAGAACTCCAGGTCGCTCACGGTGTTGAGCTCGTACACCGGAATGCCATGGCCTTTAAGGCGCGCGGCGGTCGCTTCGGAGCTGGCCACTGCGCCATCGAACGCACCTTTATGATGGGCCAGCGCATCGATAAAGCAGTTGGCAGTGGAGCCGGTGCCGACGCCGACGATGCTCTTGTCGTCGAGTTTGGGAAGGATTAAATCGACAGCGGCCTGGGCCACTGCCTGTTTGAGTTGATCCTGGGTCATGCGGGCTCCGGAACGGGCGGGGGAGTGATCGAGGGCGGCGAGTATACCCCAACAAACCTTGGGATTCGTGTGGTCTCCCGGCCAAAAGCCGGGTTAGACTCCCTGGCCCTGCCCAACCCCTGAAGTAGATGCCTGCCGATGCTTGAACACTACGTCAAAAAGATCCTCACCTCGCGCGTTTACGACGTTGCCGTAGAAACACCCCTGCAGACTGCCCGCCAGCTTTCCGAGCGGCTGGGCAACCAGATTTGGCTCAAGCGCGAAGACTTGCAGCCGGTGTTCTCGTTCAAGATTCGCGGCGCCTACAACAAGCTGTGCCAGCTCAGCGCAGAGGAGCGCGCACGCGGCGTAGTCACCGCCTCGGCGGGCAACCATGCCCAGGGCCTGGCCCTGGCGGCCAAGGTGCTGGGGGTCAAGGCAACGATCGTGATGCCCAAGACCACCCCGGAAATCAAGGTCGAAGGCGTGCGCTCGCGCGGCGGCAAGGTGGTGCTGCACGGTGATTCTTTCCCGGAAGCCCTGGCCTATTCGCTGAAGCTGGTCGATGAAAAAGGCTACGTCTACATTCACCCTTATGATGATCCGCACACCATTGCCGGGCAGGGCACCGTGGCGATGGAGATCCTGCGCCAGCATCCAGGGCCGTTGGACGCGATCTTCGTGCCGGTGGGCGGCGGCGGGCTGATCGCCGGGATTGCGGCGTATGTGAAATACCTGCGCCCGGACATCAAGATCATCGGCGTCGAGCCGGACGACTCCAACTGCCTGCAAGCGGCGATGGCGGCGGGTGAGCGCGTGGTGCTGCCGACCGTGGGTATCTTCGCCGATGGCGTGGCGGTGGCGCAGATCGGCCAGCACACCTTCGACATCTGCAAAGACTATGTGGATGAAGTGATCACCGTCAGCACCGATGAAATCTGTGCGGCAATCAAGGATATCTACGACGACACGCGCTCGATCACCGAGCCGGCAGGCGCATTGGGCGTGGCCGGGATCAAGAAGTATGTCGAGACCCGTGGCGTCAGCGGCCAGACCTTTGTTGCCATCGACTCCGGCGCCAACGTCAACTTTGACCGCTTGCGCCATGTGGCCGAACGCGCCGAACTGGGTGAAGGCCGCGAAGCCATCATCGCCGTGACCATTCCCGAGAAACCGGGCAGCTTCAAGGCATTCTGCGAGGCAGTGGGCAAGCGCCAGATCACCGAATTCAACTACCGCTATCACACCGGCAGCGAGGCGCACATCTTCGTCGGCGTGCAGACCCACCCGGAAAACGACCCGCGCAGCGCATTGATCGCCAGCCTCACCGACCAGGGTTTCCCGGTGCTGGACCTGACCGAAAACGAATTGGCCAAATTGCACATCCGCCATATGGTCGGCGGGCATGCGGCCAAGGTCAGTGACGAGCTGGTGTTTCGTTTTGAATTTCCGGAACGGCCGGGGGCGTTGTTCAACTTTCTTAACAAACTGGGCGGGCGCTGGAATATCTCGATGTTCCACTACCGCAACCACGGTGCGGCTGACGGCCGGGTGGTCGCCGGCCTGCAAGTACCGGCGGACGAGCGCCACCTGGTCCCGGCCGCCCTCGCCGAGATCGGCTACCCGTATTGGGATGAAAGCGAAAACCCGGCCTACCAGTTGTTCCTCGGTTGAGCGACTACGCTGACTGAGCGGCCTTCAAGGAATCGAGACTATGGAAACGCTGACCACCCTCAAGGTTATTCACATCGCCGCCACCGTGTTGCTGCTGCTCAGCGGCCTGGGTCTGGCAGTACTGGCCTGGCGCAAGCGCAGCGCCGGGCCGGCGATGATCGTGCAACGCCCGTGGGCGTTCGTCTGGCTGCTGATGGGCATTTGTTTGGTGAGCATGCCGTTCACCGGCTGGTGGATGGTGCACCTGGTCGGCTGGCCGCTGGGGCAAACCTGGATCCTGGGTTCCAGCATTCTGTATACCGTGGCAGCGCTGGCCTGGTTCTGGCTGGTGGCGCGGCTCAATCGGCTGCGTAAAGGCGAGGGCGGTAGCCTGAATTTCACCTTGGTGCTGGCGGCGGTCAGTTTGGTGGGGTTTGTGGCGATTGCCGGGCTGATGGGGGCCAAACCCGTGTAGGAGCGAGCTTGCTCGCGAAGAACGTCAACGATGACGCGGGTATCCTGGATGCACGCGGCGCTCTCAGGTTTTTCGCGAGCAAGCTCGCTCCTACAGGGGTGGGGGGTCAGCTGCGCAGCGTAATCACCGGCCAGCCGCGCCGTTCAGCCTCAGCACGAAGATTGGGGTCTGGATCCACCGCCACCGGATGAGTCACCTGCTCCAGCAGCGGCAAATCATTCATCGAGTCGCTATAGAAGTAGCTGTCTTCCAGGGTATACCCGGTCTCTTCCAGCCAACGGTTCAAGCGCGTCACCTTGCCTTCACGAAAGCATGGCACATCGGTGCTGCGCCCGGTGTAGCGGCCATTTTCCATCTCGCATTCGGTGGCAATCAGGGTTTCAACCCCCAGCCGTGCGGCAATCGGCGCGGTGACGAAACGGTTGGTGGCGGTGATGATCACCAGCATGTCGCCGGCGGCGCGGTGCTTGGCCAGCAGTTCCACGGCCTTGGGCAGCATGATCGGCTCGATGCAGTCGCGCATGTAGTCGTTGTGCCATTCGTCCAACTGAGCCATCTCGGTGCGGCCGAGGATTTCCAGGCAGAAGTTCAGGTAAGCGGCGTTGTCCAGCTTGCCGGCCAGGTAGTCCTGATAGAACGCGTCGTTACGCGCCTTGTAAGCTACCGGGTCGAGAATCCTGCGTTCACACAGGTAATCACCCCAGGCGTGATCGCTGTCACCGCCCAGGAGCGTGTTGTCCAAGTCGAATAAAGCCAGGCGCATTGCGGTTACTCGCTGAAAAGTCTGTAAAAAGGCGTCCAGAATACGGTCTTTTCACAAGAGTGCACATAAGGTAAGAAGCCTCGTTGCCGCTGGATGAACCTTTGTGGAACAATGCGGCGACATGCGTTTGCGAGGTTGTTGCCGTGATCGACCCCGATGGTTTCCGTCCTAATGTCGGGATTATTCTTACGAATGATGCCGGACAGGTGCTATGGGCTCGCCGAATCAACCAAGATGCCTGGCAGTTTCCTCAAGGTGGGATCAACCCCGACGAAACCCCTGAAGACGCCTTGTACCGTGAGTTGAACGAAGAAGTCGGCCTTGAGCGCGAAGATGTGCAGATTCTGGCCTGCACCCGGGGCTGGTTGCGCTATCGTTTGCCGCAACGCCTGGTGCGTACCCACAGCCAACCGCTGTGTATCGGCCAGAAGCAGAAATGGTTTCTCCTGCGCCTGATCTCCAATGAGCAGCGGGTGCGGATGGATTTGACCGGTAAACCGGAGTTCGATGGCTGGCGCTGGGTCAGTTATTGGTATCCGCTGGGCCAGGTGGTGACATTCAAGCGCGAGGTTTATCGTCGCGCTCTCAAAGAGCTTGCCCCGCGCCTTTTAGCGCGCGACTGACGACGGAGTTCGACCCCGAGCCATGCTCAATACGCTGCGCAAGATCGTCCAGGAAGTTAACTCCGCCAAGGATCTCAAGGCGGCGTTGGGGATTATTGTGTTGCGCGTCAAGGAAGCCATGGGCAGCCAGGTCTGCTCGGTTTACCTGCTGGACCCCGAGACCAATCGTTTTGTGCTGATGGCCACCGAGGGCTTGAACAAGCGCTCCATCGGCAAAGTCAGCATGGCGCCCAATGAAGGTCTGGTGGGCCTGGTGGGGACGCGTGAAGAACCCCTGAACCTTGAAAACGCGGCCGATCACCCGCGTTATCGCTACTTTGCCGAAACCGGCGAAGAGCGCTACGCCTCGTTTCTCGGCGCGCCGATCATTCACCACCGCCGCGTCGTCGGCGTGCTGGTCATCCAACAGAAAGAACGCCGCCAGTTCGACGAAGGTGAAGAAGCCTTCCTGGTGACCATGAGCGCGCAGCTGGCCGGGGTTATCGCCCACGCCGAAGCTACGGGCTCGATTCGCGGCCTGGGTCGCCAGGGCAAGGGCATCCAGGAGGCCAAGTTCGTCGGCGTGCCGGGTTCGCCGGGGGCCGCCGTCGGTACGGCGGTGGTCATGCTGCCACCGGCCGACCTCGATGTGGTGCCGGACAAGACCGTTCACGACATCGACGCTGAAATCAAACTGTTCAAGACCGCCCTGGAAGGCGTGCGCGCCGACATGCGCAACCTGTCGACCAAGCTGGCCACCCAGTTGCGCCCGGAAGAGCGTGCGCTGTTCGACGTGTACCAGATGATGCTCGACGACGCGTCCTTGGGTAATGAAGTCAAGACCGTGATCAAGACCGGCCAGTGGGCCCAGGGCGCGCTGCGCCAGGTGGTCACCGATCACGTCAACCGTTTCGAATTGATGGACGACGCCTACCTGCGCGAGCGTGCCTCGGATGTGCGCGACCTCGGTCGCCGTCTGCTGGCCTACCTGCAGGAAGACCGCACCACCAATCTGGTCTACCCCGACAACACCATCCTGATCAGCGAAGAGCTGACCGCCACCATGCTCGGCGAAGTGCCTGAGGGCAAATTGGTCGGCCTGGTTTCGGTATTGGGCTCGGGTAACTCCCACGTTGCGATCCTGGCTCGCGCCATGGGCATTCCGACGGTGATGGGCCTGGTGGACCTGCCGTATTCCAAGGTGGATGGCATCGACATGATCGTCGATGGCCATCGCGGCGAAGTCTTTACCAACCCCAGCGAATTGCTGCGCAAGCAATACGCCGAAGTGGTCGAGGAAGAGAAACAACTGGCGCTGGGCCTCGACTCGTTGCGCGAATTGCCGTGCGTGACCCTCGACGGCCATCGCGTGCCGCTGCTGGTGAACACCGGCCTGCTGGCCGATGTGGCGCGGGCGCAACAGCGCGGCGCTGAAGGGGTGGGGCTGTACCGCACCGAAGTGCCGTTCATGATCAACCAGCGTTTCCCAAGTGAGAAGGAGCAGCTGGCGATTTATCGCGAGCAACTGCAGGCCTTCCACCCGTTGCCGGTGACCATGCGCAGCCTGGATATCGGCGGCGACAAGTCACTGTCGTATTTCCCGATCAAGGAAGACAACCCCTTCCTCGGCTGGCGCGGGATTCGCGTCACCCTCGACCACCCTGAAATTTTCCTGGTGCAGACCCGCGCCATGCTCAAGGCCAGCGAAGGCCTGAATAACTTGCGCATCCTGCTGCCGATGATCTCCGGCACCCACGAGCTGGAAGAAGCCCTGCACCTGATCCACCGGGCCTGGGGCGAAGTGCGCGACGAAGGCGCCGACGTGCCGATGCCGCCGATTGGCGTGATGATCGAAATCCCGGCAGCGGTGTACCAGGCCAAGGAACTGGCGCGGCAGGTGGACTTCCTGTCGGTAGGCTCCAACGACCTGACCCAATACCTGCTCGCCGTGGACCGCAACAACCCACGGGTAGCCGACCTGTACGACTACCTGCACCCGGCCGTGCTGCAAGCGCTGCAGCACGTAGTGCGCGACGCCCATGCCGAAGGCAAACCGGTGAGTATCTGCGGTGAAATGGCCGGCGACCCGGCAGCGGCGGTGCTGTTGATGGCGATGGGCTTTGACAGCCTGTCGATGAACGCCACCAACTTGCCCAAAGTGAAGTGGATGCTGCGCCAGGTTGAATTGAGCATGGCCAAGGATTTGCTGGCCGAGCTGATGACCATCGACAACCCGCAAGTTATCCACAGCTCGCTGCAATTGGCGCTGAAGAACCTGGGGTTGACGCGGATGATCAACCCGGCTTCTGCAAAAACCCTCTGACGCCTGGCGCCAATCAAAATGTGGGAGGGGGCTTGCTCCCGATAGCGGTGTATCAGTACCAGATATTCTGACTGACATACTGCAATCGGGGGCAAGCCCCCTCCCACATTTAAAGATTGAGCTCGACCTCGCCGAGTCGCCCACCCTGCGGCCCGAAACTGCGCTCCACCATCCGCCGCGTGCCGTCGGCATTCACGATCAACGCCGTGCTCGCCCGTGTCCCGTAGCTGGGGCTGGCAATAAACACACTCGACAGCAAACTCTCCGTCGCCAAGCCGACGCCGGTATCCGGCAGTTCAGCAAACGGTGCGGTCTGCGGGTCGCTCAAAATTCCCAGCAACGCGTCCGGCTGCGGATCGTCGAGGATTTCAACGAGTGCCGCCTTGGCCTTGAGCAGCTTCGGCCAGGGCGTATCCAAACCGGCATTGGATAAACCGTACACGCCCGCCTCCAACCGCGTCGGCTCGGTCTCGTTGGCGTTGTAGTGCCAAAGCTCATCCCGCGTGCCCACTAATAGATTAAACCCGGCATATTCAATCGAACGACCGTTAACTTCCGCCAAATAATCGTCAATCGGCAGCGAACCACTGAGAAAGCGCGCCACCAGCTCACCACGGGACTTGCGTGACGGCGGCTGGTGCGGGTCGCGGATATTGGTGAGCGCAGCAAAACGCCCGTCGGCGTTCACCCCCAGCCAAGTGCCGCCCGCTTCCTGATCGCGGCCGGCGTAGACCTGTGGTGCATCCGGCCATTGAGCCAGCGGCAGGCTGGGCCGGGCGTAGAATTCATCACGGTTGGCCGCGACGATCAGCGGTTGGGCATGGCCCGGCCGCCAGGCAAAAACAATCAGGCACATCGGGCGATCCCTTGTGTGTTTTTTCCTCACTCTACCCACAGAACCGCAGGCGTTCCATCGTAACGAAGTTGGGCCGCGCACCTTCCATCCGTTAACATGCCGGGCTGTTTGGTGTGTATGTGAACTTCTTAATTTGATCTCGCAGCTGTAACGCAGGCTTAATCGCGCATCGGCATGGTCCGGTGCGTCATGACTAAATGTTTTAACGAGGAGTCGCAATGCTGCCTTACCCGCAGATCGACCCGGTGGCCCTGGCCATCGGTCCGCTGAAAATCCATTGGTATGGGTTGATGTACCTGATCGGCATCGGCGGTGCCTGGCTGCTGGCGTCCCGGCGCCTGAACCGTTTCGACCCGACCTGGACCAAGGAGAAACTCTCCGACATGGTGTTCTGGTTGTCGATGGGGGTCATTGTCGGTGGGCGACTCGGGTATGTGCTGTTCTACGATCTGTCGGCCTACATCGCCAACCCGACGCTGATCTTTGAGGTGTGGAAGGGCGGCATGGCGTTCCACGGCGGGTTTATCGGCGTGATGATCGCCGCCTGGTGGTTTGGCCGGCGCAACGGCAAGTCGTTTTTCCAGCTGATGGACTTCGTCGCGCCGCTGGTGCCGATTGGCCTGGGCGCTGGGCGTATCGGTAACTTCATCAACGCCGAGCTGTGGGGCAAGCCGACCGATGTGCCGTGGGCCATGGTGTTCCCGCCGTTCAGCGACCCGGCGCAACTGCCGCGCCATCCGTCGCAGCTGTACCAGTTCGCTCTGGAAGGTGTGGCATTGTTCCTCATCCTGTACATCTTCTCGCGCAAGCCACGCCCAACCATGGCCGTGTCGGGGATGTTCGCGCTGTTCTACGGGATCTTCCGCTTCATCGTCGAGTTCGTGCGCGTACCGGATGCGCAATTGGGCTACCTGGCGTGGGGCTGGCTGACCATGGGGCAGGTGCTCAGCATCCCGATGATCCTGGTCGGCCTGGGCCTGCTGTGGTGGGCTTACAACCGCCCACAAGGCATCAAGAGCACCGCGCTTTAAATTCGAACGCCGAGGCGTGCGCGCCTCGGCTTCAACGCTACGGGTACCCACATGAAGCAATACCTCGAACTCCTGCACGACGTCGTGACCAACGGCCTGACCAAGGGCGATCGTACCGGCACCGGCACCAAGGCCGTGTTCGCCCGTCAGTATCGGCATAACCTGGCCGACGGCTTCCCGCTGCTGACCACCAAGAAGCTGCATTTCAAAAGCATCGCCAACGAACTGATCTGGATGTTGAGCGGCAACACCAACATCAAGTGGCTCAACGAAAACGGCGTGCGTATCTGGGATGAATGGGCCACCGAAGACGGCGACCTGGGCCCGGTCTACGGCGAGCAGTGGACTGCCTGGCCGACCAAGGACGGCGGCAAGATCAACCAGATCGACTACATGGTCGAGACGTTGAAGACCAACCCCAACAGCCGTCGCATCCTGTTCCACGGCTGGAACGTCGAATACCTGCCGGACGAAACCAAAAGCCCCCAGGAAAACGCGCGCAACGGCAAGCAGGCCTTGCCACCGTGCCACCTGCTGTACCAGGCCTTTGTGCATGACGGCCATCTGTCGATGCAGTTATACATCCGCAGCTCCGATGTATTTCTCGGCCTGCCCTATAACACGGCCGCCCTGGCGTTGTTGACCCACATGCTGGCCCAGCAGTGCGACCTGATCCCCCACGAGATCATCGTCACCACCGGCGACACCCATGCGTACAGCAACCACATGGAGCAGATCCAGACCCAGCTCGCGCGCACGCCGAAAAAGCTGCCGGAACTGGTGATCAAGCGTAAACCGGCGTCGATCTACGACTACAAGTTCGAAGACTTTGAAATCGTCGGCTACGACGCCGACCCGAGCATCAAGGCTGACGTGGCGATCTAAAGTCTGCCCTGATCTAAATGTGGGAGGGGGCTTGCCCCCGATAGCGGTGGATCAGCCAGCATTTCTATGGCTGACACACCGTAATCGGGGGCAAGCCCCCTCCCACATTTGGTCCGCGTTCACTTAAGTCTAATGCCCGTGGCTTCTGCCCACATGTGACGGCTCGGCCTCGCTGGCCTGCACGCTCCCGCTGACCTCCAAGCGCTGCAAGATCCCGCACTGCGCCCCGCCGCCACAGCGCTGGCGCAGGTCCAGCAATTGCTCCTGCAACGCCAGCAGCCCATCGATCCGCGCTTTCACATGGTGGATATGTTCGTCGATCAACGCATTCACGCTTTCGCATTGATCCTGTGGGCTGTCACGCAGGCTGAGCAGGCTGCGGATTTCTTCCAGGGTCATGTCGAGGCTGCGGCAGTTGCGGATAAAGATCAGCCGCTCGGTGTGCGCCTGGGTGTACACCCGGTAGTTGCCCTCCGTGCGCGCCGGCGGTGGCAGCAGGCTTTCCTTCTCGTAATAACGGATGGTCTCCACCGGGCAGTCGGTCAGTTTGGCCAGTTCGCCGATCTTCATCGCAGCAATCTCCAAATGGGTGCTTGACCCTATAGTGGCTACAGGGTCTTTACTTGGCAACAGGCACTTCTACGGACGCGACAGCATGAGCGATTCCCTCCACACCCCGCATAAGCACGATCACGATCATGATCACGGCGAGCAAACGCTCAAGCCGGTGCATGACCACGGCGGCGGGTGCTGCTCCGGCACCCCGGCGCCTGCAAAAGTACAGCTGAGCGACGCCCCCACCGCCGGCTCGCGCCTGAGCACCTTTCGCATCGAAGCGATGGACTGCCCCACCGAACAAACGCTGATCCAGAACAAACTGGGCAAGCTCGCCGGTGTGCAGCAGCTGGAATTCAACCTGATCAACCGCATCCTCGGCGTCACCCATGACTTGCCGAGCACTGCGCCGATCATCGACGCCATCAAATCCATCGGCATGCAGGCCGACCCGATCGAAGAAGGCACCCCCGCCGCCGCGCCGCCCGCCAAGAAGCACTGGTGGCCGCTGGCAGTCTCGGGCGTGGGGGCATTGGGCGCGGAAGTCCTGCATTTCACTGGTGTGGCGCCGACCTGGGTGGTCGCCCTGGTGGCGCTGGTGTCGATCCTCAGCGGTGGCCTCACCACCTACAAAAAGGGCTGGATTGCCCTGAAAAACCTGAACCTGAACATCAACGCGCTGATGAGTATCGCCGTGACCGGCGCCGTGCTGATTGGCCAATGGCCGGAAGCGGCGATGGTGATGTTCCTGTTCACCGTGGCCGAGTTGATCGAGGCCAAGTCCCTGGACCGTGCGCGCAACGCCATCAGCGGTCTGATGCAAATGACCCCGGAGCAGGCCACGGTGCGTCAGACTGATGGTTCATGGCTGGAACAGGAGGTTAAAAGTATCGATCCTGGCGCCATCGTGCGGGTAAAGCCCGGCGAACGCATCGGCCTGGACGGTGAGGTGACTGCCGGTCAGTCCACTATCGACCAGGCGCCGATCACCGGTGAAAGCCTGCCAATCGAAAAAACCGTGGGCGATAAAGTCTTCGCCGGTACGATCAACCAGGCCGGTTCCCTGGAATACAAGGTGACCGCAGCGGCCAACAATTCCACATTGGCGCGGATCATCCACGCGGTGGAACAGGCCCAGGGCGCCCGGGCGCCGACCCAGCGTTTTGTCGACCGCTTCTCCAAGGTCTATACACCCGCCGTGTTCCTGTTTGCCCTGGGCGTGGCGGTCATACCGCCGCTGTTTATGGCGGGCGTCTGGTTCGACTGGATCTACCGCGCCCTGGTGTTGCTGGTGGTCGCGTGCCCGTGCGCCTTGGTGATTTCCACCCCGGTGACCATTGTCAGCGGCCTTGCGGCGGCGGCGCGCAAAGGCATTCTGATTAAGGGCGGCGTGTACCTGGAGGGCGGTTACAAGCTCAACTACCTCGCCCTGGACAAGACCGGCACCATCACCCACGGCAAGCCGGTGCAAACCGACTACTTGCCGCTGTTCGCCACGGTGCAGGACAGCGCGCCGGCGCTGGCCGCGAGTTTGGCCGGCCGTTCCGACCACCCGGTGTCCCTGGCGATCGCCAACGCGGCGGTGGATAAAAACCTGGTGTCTTACGTTGTGGATAACTTCGCGGCATTGCCCGGTCGTGGCGTGCGCGGAGACATAAACGGCGAAACCTACCACCTGGGCAACCACCGTCTGGTGGAAGACCTCGGGCTGTGCTCGCCGGCCCTGGAAGAGAAACTCTTCGCCCTGGAAAAACAAGGCAAGTCCGTGGTGCTGCTGCTCGACAAGTCGGGTCCGCTGGCCCTGTTCGCCGTAGCCGACACGGTCAAGGACAGCAGCCGCGAAGCCATCCGGCAACTGCACGAACTGGGCGTCAAGACCCTGATGCTCACCGGCGATAACACCCACACCGCCCAGGCGATTGCCGCCCAGGTCGGTATCGACCAGGCCCAGGGCGACCTGCTGCCCACCGATAAGCTGCACGCCATTGAAGCGCTCTACGGCCAGGGCCACCGCGTCGGCATGGTCGGCGACGGCATCAACGACGCCCCGGCCCTGGCACGCGCTGAAATCGGCTTTGCCATGGCCGCCGCGGGCACCGACACCGCCATCGAGACCGCCGATGTCGCGCTGATGGACGATGATCTGCGCAAGATCCCTGCATTCATTCGGCTCTCCCGGCAAACGTCGAGTATCCTCAAGCAGAACATCGCCCTGGCGCTGGTGATCAAGGCCATCTTCCTGGCGGTCACCTTCCTGGGCATGGCGACGATGTGGATGGCGGTGTTCGCCGACATGGGCGTCAGCCTGCTGGTGGTGTTCAATGGCCTGCGCCTGTTGCGCAAATAGACGATGAGAGGGTGGTGTGCTGAGTGCTGAGCTGAAGGCGTTTTTCATGGTCGCCCGCCTGGGCAGCATTACCCAGGCGGCGAAAAAGCTCGGCCTGAGCCAACCTACGGTCACTACCCAGATCCGCAACCTGGAAAGCCACTACGGCGTTGAACTGTTCTACCGTGGCGGCCGCCGCCTGACCGTCAGCGATGAAGGCGCGCGGCTGTTACCGATGGTCAAGGTGCTGTTGCAGCAGGAAGCGGACATCGAGTTTTTCCTGCGCAATAACGGCCAGGTCCAGGGCGCCTTACGGATTGCCGCCACCGCGCCGTACTACATCCTGGACCTGGTCAAAGCCTTTCGCGAACGCCTGCCGCAGGTGGAGGTGTCGGTGGAAATCGGCAATTCCCAGCAGGTGCTCGAAGCGCTGGACGACTACCGCGTCGACGTCGCCGCCTCGTCGCAGTTGGTGGAAGACCCGCGTCTGGTGCGCCGCGTGCTGGGCACCGATCCGCTGGTGGTGGCGGTGCATCGCAACCATCCGCTGGCCAAGCTGGACCATGTGCCATTGACCGCGTTGGCCGGGCATACGCTGTTGATGCGTGAAGTGGGCTCCACCACCCGCCGGCTGACGGAAGACATGCTGCAGGGCGCCGGCGTGAGTTATGGGCCGCTGTTGCAGATCGGCAGCCGTGAATCAATCCGCGAGGCAGTGCTGCGCAATATCGGCATCAGCATCATTGCGCGCCAGGAAGTGCCGCATGATCCGCAACTGCGTGTGCTGACCCTTGAGAATGCGCCGCAGATTGCCGAGTATTTGTATTGCCTCAAGGAAAGAAAAGCCGCACGCCTGCCGGCGGCGTTTCTCGGGTTGGCGCAGGAGATGTCGCCAATCTAGAGGTTAGTGGCGGCCTTGGGGGCCAATCGGGGGCAAGCCCCCTCCCACAGGGGATTTGTGAATACAGTCAAAATGTGGGAGGGGGCTTGCCCCCGATGGCGGTAGACCCGGCACCACATTTCTAAGAATCCTACACAAATCCACCAATACCACTATCACCCCCTTTAGCCTCCCTGCCACACCAACGACGCATTCCCTCCCTAGCATGGCCCTCATCCGTTCGATGAGGTGCCACCATGAACACAGCCCTGACCCAACCCGGCGCGCCGATGAAGGTGCGTGGTATCCAGAAACGCTTCGGCGCCTTTACCGCGTTGGACAACGTGTCCCTGGACGTCGCCGCTGGCGAGCTGGTGTGCCTGCTGGGCCCGTCCGGCTGCGGCAAAACCACGTTGCTGCGCTGCATCGCCGGGCTTGAGCGCCAGGACAGCGGCGAGCTTCACCTGGGTGACCGCGATGTTTCCCGGCTGCCGCCCCAGGCGCGGGACTACGGCATTTTGTTCCAGTCCTACGCGCTGTTTCCCAACCTGACCGTTGAAGCGAACATCGGCTACGGCCTCGCCGGCTGCTGCCGTGATGAGGTGCGCAAGCGTGTCGGGCAAATGCTCGAATTGGTCGGCCTGCTCGGCAGCGAAAAGAAATTTCCCGGCCAGTTGTCCGGGGGCCAGCAGCAACGTGTCGCGCTGGCGCGGGCCCTGGCGCCGGCGCCGTCGTTATTGCTGTTGGATGAACCCATGTCGGCCCTCGACGCGCGGGTGCGCGAGCATCTGTGTACCGAGCTGCGCCAACTCCAGCGCCGCCTGGGCATCACCACGCTGATGGTCACCCACAACCAGGACGAAGCCATGTTGATGGCCGACCGCATCGCGGTCATGCACAACGGCAAGGTCGAGCAGTACGCCACGCCGCAGGAAATCTATGACCGCCCGGCCACGCCGTTCGTGGCGGAGTTCGTCGGCCAGGGCAACTGGCTGCCGTTCAGCCGCAACAGCGCCAGCCATGCCCAGGTCGGTGGGATGAATGTGCGACTGGCCGATGACGCCGGCATCGCCAAGTCCGGCCGGCTGTTCTGCCGCCCGGAAGCGATCAGCGTGAACCCGCCGGTGCATGAGGAAAACCTTTTCCGGGCCAAAGTCCGCGAAATTACGTTCCTGGGCAATCGTTGCCGTATGAGTTTTGAGCTGGAGCAGTTGCCGGGCCACCCGCTGCTGGCCGAGCTGGCGCCGGAAGCCATGCCGCGCCTGGGGGCCCAGGACATTCTGGTGGCCCTGCCGCCGCGCAGCTTGCAGGTGTTTGCCTGAGATGGCCATGGAGACGGCGATGACACTGCCGCGCGAAATTTCTCGAGCTGAAGCGGGCGACCGCCTGTTTGTGGTCGGCGGCAAATTAGTGTGGCTGGGCCTGTTGGTCGTGGCGGTGTTGCTGCCGCTGCTGGCGATTTTCTGGCGTGGCTTCAGCAGCGAAGCCGGGCAGGGCGGCGGGTTGATCGCTGCACGCGAGCTGCTGACCAGCGCCAACTTCCACTGGTTGCTGGGCAATAGCCTGAAAGTTTCCCTGAGCGTCGCGGCCATCGTCGTACCGCTGGCCTATCTGTTTGCCTACGCGCTGCAGCGCACCTTGATCCCCGGCAAGGTGATCTGGCGCGGCGTGTCGCTGCTGCCCTTGATGGCGCCATCGATGTTGCCGGGCATTGCACTGGTGTATCTGTTCGGCAACCAGGGGCTGCTGCGCGGGTTGCTCTCGGACAACATCTACGGCTTCTGGGGCATTGTGCTGGGTGAGGTGATTTACACCTTCCCACACGCCCTGATGATTCTGCTGTCGGCCTTGTCGCTGGCGGATGCGCGCTTGTTCGACGCGGCCTCAAGCATGGGCGCGAGCCCGGCCCGAGCGTTTCGCAGCATTACCTGGCCGGCCACGCGCCAGGCCGTATTCGCGGCGTTCTGCCTGGTGTTCACCCTGACCATCACCGACTTCGGCGTGCCCGTGGTGGTGGGCGGGGACTACCAGGTGCTGGCGCTGGAAGCCTACAAGGCGGTGGTCGGCCAGCAGCAGTTCGGCCGCGGTGCGTTGATCGGCATGGTGCTGCTGTTGCCGGCGCTGTTCAGCTTTGGTGTGGATGCGTGGTTGCGGCGCCGTCACGGCGACGCCATGAGCGGGCGTGCCCAGGTATTTCAACCACTGCCGTCGCGTTCCAGGGACGGCTGCTACCTGGCTATCGTGCTGCTGATCTGCGCGGCGCTGCTGCTGGTGTTCGGCATGGCGGTGTATTCCTCGCTGGTCAAGTTCTGGCCCTACAACCTGTCGCTGTCCTTGAACCACTACCAGTTCGAAGACACTGCCGGCGGCGGCTGGCTGGCCTATCGCAACAGCCTGACCATGGCGCTGTGCACGGCGTTGATCGGCAGTGCGCTGATCTTCACTGGCGCCTACCTGATGGAAAAAACCAAGGGCCAACAGGGCCTGAACCTGGCCCTGCGCCTGCTCAGCTTTGTGCCGATGGCCGTACCGGGCCTGGTGCTGGGCCTGGGCTACGTGTTCTTTTTCAACCTCAGCGGCAACCCGTTGCATGTGTTCTACGGCAGCATGGTGCTGCTGGTGGTGTGCACCATTGCTCACTATCTGACCACTGCGCAGATGACCGCCACCACCGCGCTGCGCCAGCTGGACGTGGAATTCGAAGCCGCCGCGTTGTCCCTCAAGGCGCCGCTCTACCGCCATTACTTGAAAGTGACGGTGCCGATCTGCCTGCCGGCGCTGCTGGATATTCTGCGTTACCTGTTCGTGTCGGCGATGACCACCGTCTCCGCTGCGATCTTTCTCTACAGCCCCGACACCATCCTCGCCGCCGTCGCCGTCTTGAACATGGACGACGCCGGCAATGTGGGCGGCGCGGCGGCCATGTCGACCCTGATCCTGTTCACCTCAGGCAGCGTCTCGCTGCTGCTGGCGTGGGCCTCACGTGGCGCCTTGCGCCGCTCCCAAGCCTGGCGCCAGACCGCGCCCGGGCAATGATCCTTCAAAGGAGGTATTCGATGTTCAAGCCACTGGCGCTGGTCGCTGCCGTACTCACCGCATTCAGCCTGAATGCCTTCGCCAACACCGAGTTGACCGTGTACACGGCCCTTGAAGCCGAGCAGTTGAAGACCTACAAAAAGGCCTTCGAGCAGGCCAACCCGGATATCCAGATCAAGTGGGTGCGCGACTCCACCGGCATCATCACCGCCAAGCTGTTGGCTGAAAAGGACCGCCCGCAGGCCGACGTGGTGTGGGGCCTGGCCGCCTCCAGCCTGGCGATCCTCGATCAACAAGGCATGCTTGATCGTTACGCGCCGAAGGACCTGGACAAGATCGGCAAAAACTACCGCGACGCCGCCAACCCACCGGCCTGGGTCGGTATGGATGTGTGGGCGGCGACCATTTGCTTCAATACCGTCGAAGCCGAGAAACAGGGCCTGAGCAAACCGGTGAGTTGGCAGGACCTGACCAAGCCTGAGTACAAGGGCAAGATCGTGATGCCCAACCCGGCGTCCTCCGGTACCGGCTTTCTGGACGTGAGCGCCTGGTTGCAAACCTTTGGTGAGCAGCAGGGCTGGCAGTACATGGACGAGCTGCACCAGAACATCGGCCAGTACGTTCACTCCGGCTCCAAGCCGTGCAAGCTGGCGGCGTCCGGGGAGTTTCCGATTGGTATTTCGTTCGAATACCCGGCTGTGCAACTCAAGCGCCAGGGGGCGCCGCTGGACATCATCCTGCCGAAGGAAGGCCTGGGCTGGGAAATCGAGGCGACGGCGGTGATCAAGGGCACGGCCCACGCCGATGCGGCCAGGAAACTCGCGGACTTCTCCGCCAGCCCGGCGGCGATGGAGCTGTACAAGGACAACTTCGCGGTGCTGGCCCAGCCAGGGATTGCCAAGCCACAGACCGAATTGCCCGCCGATTACGAGCAGCGGTTGATCAAGAACGACTTTGCCTGGGCCTCGAAGAACCGCGACAGCATCCTGGCTGAGTGGCGCAAGCGTTATGACGGCAAGTCGGAGAAGGTGGCGGGGCAGTAGGCTTTTCGTTTGGGCTGATGGCCTCATCGGGAGCAAGCCCCCTCCCACATTTGACTGTGTTCACCGATCAACCTGTGGGAGGGGGCTTGCTCCCGATAGCGGTCTCAAAGACAGGACATCACTAAATGACACACCACAGCGATCTGCTGATCGTCGGCGCCGGCATCCTCGGCCTCTCTCACGCCTACGCCGCTGCCAGGCGCGGGCTTAAGGTCAAGGTTTTCGAACGCAGCGCCACCCCGCTGGGCGCCTCGGTGCGCAACTTCGGCCAGGCGCTGGTCACCGGCCAACCGCCGGGGCCGATGCTCGACCTGGCGCGGCAAAGCCGCGATATCTGGGCACACTGGGCGCAGGTCGCCGGCTTTCAGCTCAAGCGCAATGGCTCCTACCTGTTCGCCCGGACCGAAGCCGAAGAGCACCTGCTCGAAGCCTTCTGCGCCGGGCGTGCCCGCGAGCACGGCTACAACGTGGCGTTGCTGCAAGGCGCGGCGTTGAACGACCTGTACGGCGGCCAGTTCCGCCATCACCGCGCCGCGCTGCATGGCAAGGACGATCAGCAACTATATTCGCGCGAAGCGATCCCGGCGCTGATCAATTACCTGGCCCAGGAACTGAACGTGGAGTTTCACTTTTCGACCCTGGTGCGCGACGTCGAGCCGGGCCAGTTGCACAGCACGGCGGGGTGTTTTCGCGGCGAGCAGATCATTGTGTGTTCCGGGCACGACTACCAGACCCTGCTGGCCGAATCGATTGCCCCGCTCAATCCACAGGTGTGCCGCCTGCAAATGCTACGTGCACGGCCGGCGCTTGAGCTGAACCTGCAACACGCCGTGTTGACCGGCCCCAGTTGCGTGCATTACGGCGCGTTCGCCGACTTGCCGCAAGCTGCGCCGGTGCAGGCGCAGATCCTGCGCGAAGCACCGCACCTGCACGAGCACGGCATTCACCTGCTGATCAGCCCTACGCCCCATGGCGACCTGATCATCGGCGATTCCCATGATTACGGCAGCGATGCATCGCCGTTCAACGCCGAGCAGGTCGATGACTGGCTGATCGAGCTGGCCGAGCAGACCCTGGGCTGCACACTCCAGGTGCTGGAGCGTTGGCAGGGTGTATATGGCTCGCGTGGGCCCGCGCCGTTTTCGTTTGTGCAGGCGGCTGCCGGCATCAGCATTGCGCTGATGCATACCGGTGTGGGCATGAGTGTGGGGCCGGCGATGGCCGAGAGAAATATCACGGCACTGTGGGGGCCGGCGTGCTAATGGCGGATCAGGCTTCGTCCAACCGCTGAGCCAGCGCCTCGATTTGCTCCTGACGCTCGGCCTGGCTCAACCTGGAGTGGGGGTTGAGCGATGACCATTGCGGATAGGCGCGCGCTTTGTTCAAGGCGTCCGGCAGCTTGCCTTCGCGCCAGGTTTTATCCTGGGGGGTATCGACCTTGATGCCGTGCATCGCCGCATGACCGCGCAGGTTCAAGGCCTTGAGCAACTGGCGTTGGCGCAGGGCGAGCAGGCGCAGCACGCTGTCGTCGACGGTCAGCTCGCGCTGGCCTTTGATTTTGCCGAGCAGGCGGCCGCCATAACTGCGCGCGGTCTGCAGCGCGCCACCGGCAATCGCACCGGCGATGGCGGCGGCGCCGAGGGTCAAGCCGCCGACCAACAGGTCCACGCCCGCGCCGGCTGCCGCGCCTGCAGCGATCCCGCCGCCCACGCGCACGCCGAGTTGCTTGAGGGTTTCGGGGTTAAACAGATCGTCGCCCCAGCGCCCGTCCAGCAGCGGCAAGTCGCTGGCGGCGGCGTCCTGCGGGCGGAAGCCGAACAGCTTGAGCAGGGCGTCCACGCACTTTTGTTCGCGCTGGCGCACGGCCTTGCGCAGTTCGCTGATCGCCTGTGGTTCATCTGCGGTCACTACGCTACGCCGGCACGCTGCACAGTCGATCAACAACTCGGCGATCAAGCGTGCGGCGCTTTGCTGGCGGGCCTGGCGTTGGGCTTGCTGGTCGAGGATCAACCGCTCCAACTGCGGCCGTGCGTTTTCCAGCAGCAGGGCCAGGCTTTCATACAACCGCCGTTCGCCGTCTTCCGGCGGCGCCACGCTGTCGAAGCGCACCAGCGCATGCAGGCCCAGGCGAGCCAGGGCTTCGCGCCACTGCGGTTCGCGGTGCTCGCTGCTGCTGACGAAATTGAGCACCGGCAGCAAGGGTTTGCCGCAGCTGGCCAGCACCTGCAGCTCGTCGCGGTACTTGGCCAGTACCGGCTCGCGGGCGTCGATCACGTACAGGCCGCCATCCGAGGCCAGCAGTTGGCGCAGCACTTTGGCTTCCTGTTCGAAGCGTTGGCGCGCCTCGCTGCCTTCCAGAAACCGCGTCAGGCGGGCCGGGCCATCGAGGCGTTCGCCGGGGCGGTCGAGGCGTTCCAGGTAATCGAGCAAGGCGATGGCATCTTCCAGGCCGGGTGTGTCGTACAGCTCCAGCAAGGCTTCGCCGTCCACCGACAAGCGCGCACCTTCGACATGTCGCGTGGTGCTGGGGCGATGGGAGACTTCGCCAAAGCCGACATCGCGGGTCAGGGTGCGCAGCAGTGAGGTCTTGCCCACATTGGTATGGCCGACTACGGCGAGCTTCAGGGGTTTAGTCATGACCGCTCTCCAGCCAGTTCAACGGTGCGCAGTCGGCGAAGGGCAGCTCAAGCTGTTGCAGCGCGCTGTGCCAGTCGCCCAGGCGCTCGGCATCCAGCGCCTGGCCGGGCGGCGCTTGCAGCAGCCACACCCGTGTGGCCGCGGCACTGCGCGCCAGTTCGGCGATCAGCGCCAGGCTGCCACGGTCGGGCGAGCGACGCGGATCGCAGGCGATGGCCAGGCGCGCGGGCGGGAAACGTGTGAGCTGCTCCAGCAGTCTGTTGCGCGATTCACGGCTGTCGAGGATGCCGGCGTTCTTGACCGTGCCGGGCAGTTTGGGCGGCCAGGGGCGCTGGTCGTCGAGTTCGATGGCGACCAGCAGCGCGCCGTCGCTGTGCAGTTCACTGACGCCGCCGGCCACCTGGTGCAGGTGTTCCGGCGCCGCATCGTTGACCCCCAGCCGCTCGCTGCTCGGCATCAGGCGCTCGCGCAGTTGGGCGTAGCCGGGCTGGGTGAGGTCCAGGCCCAAGGCCGCGCGCCCACGTTTCCAGCGCCACAGGCACAGCAGTGCGAGGACCAGCCGGGGCAGCAGGCCGTAGACCAGCAACACCCCCACCAACCAGGCGGCCCAGGCCTGGCGGGCGCTTTCGATATTCAGCGCGGAGTCGCCGCTGGCGCGGATCATCTCGACCGTCGGTACGTTGAAGCCGAGCAGGGCGGGCAGGGTGCCGAGGGCCTGGGTGACGGCGATGAAGGTATCCGCCCCCAGGATGGTGGTTTCCCACACAAAGCCGTAACGCCGGGTGGCGAGCAGCATCAGCAAAACCAGCAGGGCGCTGAGCAGCGCCAGCAACCACAGGCTGTTGACCAGCACACCGACCGCCCAGCGGTTGAGTTTCTGGCGCTGCAGCAACAGCAGCAGTGCCGGGGCCAGCTGCGCGGCCTTGGCGTCGCGCGCAAGTTTTTCGCTGAGCCACAGCCACAGGCGACCGAGGCTGGCGCTGTGTTCGCCGGCAAACACCAGGCCCAGGGCCCAACTGAGCAGCAGGATCAGGTTCAGGCCGAGCAGGCTGCCCAGGGCCCAGAACACGTTCACCGGGGCCATGCCGTTGCCCAGCGCGGCATACGCCAGGCCGGCGCCGCTGATAACTGCGACGATCGCCAGCAGTACCCCGGCCAGGCGCGCGCCTTGCAGCCAGCGACTGAGCGCGCCGGTCAGGCCATCGCGTTCGGCCAGGTGCAGCGCACGCTGCGCGATACGCGTTGGCAGGTCGCCACCGGCCGCGCGGGCCAGGCGGTTGGCTTCGAGGTCTTCCAGGGGGCCGGCGTGTTCTTCGCGCAGGCGCACGGTTTCGGTCAGCCAGAGTGTGTGCAGCGGGTTCAGTGCAGTCACGCGCCATCCTGTTGTGTTCGTGAGGTTGGAGCATAACCGCTGACTCGCAGCTCTGGTATTCTCGTCGCCATGAAAAAAACTTTCCCTCTAAGCCTGATCGCGGCCCTCGGTGAAAACCGCGTGATCGGCGTCGACAACAGCATGCCCTGGCATTTGCCGGGGGATTTCAAATATTTCAAGGCCACCACCCTGGGCAAGCCGATCATCATGGGGCGCAAGACCTGGGATTCCCTGGGCCGACCGTTGCCGGGGCGGCTGAACATTGTGGTCAGCCGTCAGACCGATCTGGTGCTTGAAGGTGCGCAAGTATTTGCGTCACTGGAAGCTGCGGTTGAACGCGCCGAGGCGTGGGCACTGGAGCAGGGCGTGGATGAGCTGATGCTGATCGGCGGTGCGCAGCTGTATGCGCAGGGGCTGGAACATGCCGATCGCCTGTACTTGACGCGGGTGGCGTTGAGCCCGCAAGGGGATGCGTGGTTTCCGGAGTTTGATCAGAGCCAGTGGAAGTTGGTGTCGAATCTGGAGAACCCAGCCGAGGGTGATAAACCGGCTTACAACTTCGAAGTTTGGGAAAAAGCCTAAAAGCATCGGGGGCAAGCCCCCTCCCACATTGGACCGCATTCTTCTGTTGGAACTCGGTCAACTGTGGGAGGGGGCTTGCCCCCGATAGCGTCCTATCAGACCTGCGCCAACTCCGCATGCTCATCGGCATCCAGCAACGCTTTATCCGTCTGCCCCATGAGCTGGCTGGTAATCGCCCCCGCCGTCATCGAGCCATTTACGTTCAGCGCCGTGCGGCCCATATCGATCAGCGGCTCCACGGAAATCAGCAGCGCCACCAGTGACACCGGCAAGCCCATGGCCGGCAGCACGATCAGTGCCGCGAAGGTCGCACCGCCGCCCACGCCCGCCACACCGGCCGAACTCAGGGTGACGATGGCTACCAGGGTCGCGATCCACAGTGGATCCAGCGGGTTGATGCCGACCGTTGGCGCCACCATCACCGCCAACATCGCAGGATAGAGCCCGGCACAGCCGTTCTGGCCGATGGTCGCGCCAAACGAAGCGGCGAAACCGGCGATTGACTGTGGGATGCCCAGGCGACGGGTCTGCGCTTCGATGCTCAAGGGGATCGAGGCCGCGCTGGAGCGGCTGGTGAAGGCAAACGTCAGCACAGGCCACACCTTGCGGAAGAAGCGCAGTGGGTTGACGCCGGCCAGCGACAGCAACAGGCCGTGCACCACGAACATCAGGCCCAGGGCCAGGTACGACACCACGACGAAACTGCCGAGCTTGATGATGTCCTGCAGGTTGGAGCTGGCGACCACCTTGGTCATCAGCGCCAGTACGCCGTACGGAGTCAGCTTCATGACCAGGCGCACCAGGCGCATCACCCAGGCTTGCAGGGTGTCGATGGCGTTGAGCACTTTCTGGCCTTTTTCCACGTCATCCTTGATCAGTTGCAGCGCGGCAACCCCCAGGAATGCGGCGAAAATCACCACGCTGATGATCGACGTCGGCTTGGCCCGGGCCAGGTCGGCGAACGGGTTGGCCGGCACGAACGACAGCAGCAATTGCGGGATATTCAGGTCGGCGACCTTACCCGCGTAATCGTTCTGGATCACTTGCAGGCGCGCCATTTCCTGGGTGCCGGCGACCAGGCCTTCGGCGGTAAGGCCGAACAGGTTGGTCAGGCCGATACCGATCAGCGCGGCAATCGCGGTGGTGAACAGCAGGGTGCCGATGGTCAGGAAGCTGATCTTGCCCAGGGACGAGGCGTTGTGCAGACGCGCCACGGCACTGAGGATCGACGCGAACACCAGCGGAATCACGATCATTTGCAGCAGTTGCACATAGCCGTTGCCGACCAGGTCGAACCAGCCGATGGAAGCCTTGAGCACCGGGTGGCCGGCGCCATAGATGGCGTGCAACACCACACCGAATACCACGCCAAGCACCAGGGCGAACAGCACCTTCTTGGCAAGGCTCCATTGAGTACGGCCGGTTTGTGCCAGGCCCAGCAACAGGGCCACGAACACCAGTAAGTTGAGAATCAGGGGAAGATTCATTGAAGCTCCGTTGAGAAGGCAGCCAATCGCGTGAGCCTGCGATTGCGAACCGGAGAGCCTAACAGCTTGAAATATATTGATTTAATACCGATATGGAATGGTAACTGTCGTTTTTGGAATAAGCGTTTGACGCTGCCGCGTATGCCCTTGGCGGAATCAGGACGCAGGCCGTCGTGCTCAACGCGAGGACTGTCACACAGATTTGTTAGCGTCGATGTCTTTCACTCAGGAAGGAACGCTTATGAAGCTCGCGCCGAAATTGCTTGCCGCCGCTCTCTGCCTTGGGCTCGCCAGCCAGGCGCTGGCCGCCACCGAGTTGAAACACTGGCCGGCGCCTGCCGCCAAACAATTGAACGAGATGATTGCCGCCAACGCCAACAAGGGCAATTTCGCGGTGTTCGACATGGACAACACCAGCTACCGCTACGACCTTGAAGAATCCTTGCTGCCGTACATGGAGAACAAGGGCCTGATCACCCGCGACAGCCTCGACCCTTCGCTCAAGCTGATGCCGTTCAAAGACACCGCCGACCACAAGGAAAGCCTGTTCAGCTACTACTATCGCCTCTGCGAAGTGGACGACATGGTGTGCTACCCGTGGGTGGCCCAGGTGTTTTCCGGCTTCACCCTCAAGGAACTCAAGGTCCAGGTCGACGAGTTGATGGCCTCCGGCAAGCCTGTGCCCGTCACCTATTTTGAAGGCGACGCGGTGAAGAAATCCGAAGTGCAGCCACCGAAAGTCTTCACCGGCCAGGCCGAACTGTACAACAAGCTGATGGAAAACGGCATCGACGTGTATGTGATGACTGCCGCCTCGGAGGAACTGGTGCGCATGGTCGCCGCCGATCCGAAGTACGGCTACAACGTCAAACCCGAAAACGTCATCGGCGTGACCACCCTGCTCAAAGACCGCAGCACGGGCGAACTGACCACCGCGCGCAAACAGATCGCCGCCGGCAAATACGACGAGAAGGCCAACCTTGGCCTGGAACTCACGCCGTACCTGTGGACCCCGGCGACCTGGATGGCCGGCAAACACGCGGCGATCCTCACGTACATCGACGAGTGGAAAAAACCGGTGATCGTCGGCGGCGACACCCCGACCAGCGACGGTTACATGCTGTTCCACGATGTGGACGTGGCCAAGGGTGGCATCCATTTGTGGATCAACCGCAAAGACAAATACATGACTCAGCTCAACGGCATGATGGCCAAGCACGCGGCGGCGCAGGCCAAGGAAGGGTTGCCGGTGACGGCGGACAAGAATTGGGTGATCGTCAAGCCGGAGGACATCCAGTAACAGGCTGAACGCGGTCAAAAAAATGTGGGAGGGGGCTTGCTCCCGATAGCGGTGGGTCAGGCAGCTCATATATTGCCTGACACTCTGCTATCGGGAGCAAGCCCCCTCCCACATTTGATCTTCATCGGTCTTGGGGTTTATCTCCAGGCAAAAAAATGCCCCGCCAAGTGCGGGGCATTTTCATGGGAGACGGTTACAGGCCTTCTAGCATCGCCTTGTTACGTACCGCGCCTTTATCGGCACTGGTCGCCAACAGGGCATAAGCTTTCAACGCGGTCGTGACTTTTCGCGGACGCTTCTCCACCGGCTTCCAGCCTTTCTTGTCCTGCTCAACCCGGCGTGCCGCCAGTTCTTCATCGCTGATCAACAGGTTGATCGAGCGGTTCGGAATATCGATCAGCACTTTGTCACCATCCTGCACCAGGCCGATCGCGCCACCGGCAGCGGCTTCCGGCGAAGCGTGGCCGATGGACAGGCCCGACGTGCCGCCGGAGAAGCGGCCGTCGGTGAGCAGGGCGCAGGCTTTGCCCAGGCCTTTGGACTTGAGGTACGACGTTGGGTAAAGCATTTCCTGCATACCCGGGCCGCCTTTGGGGCCTTCGTAGCGGATGATCACGATGTCGCCTTCTTTGACTTCGTCCGCCAGGATGCCGCGCACCGAACTGTCCTGGCTTTCGTAGATCTTGGCGCGGCCTTCGAAGACATGAATGGACTCGTCCACACCGGCGGTTTTCACCACGCAACCGTCGAGGGCGATGTTGCCGTACAGCACGGCCAGGCCGCCTTCCTGGGAGTAGGCGTGCTCGACACTGCGGATGCAGCCGTTTTCGCGATCGTCGTCCAGGGTGTCCCAACGGGTCGACTGGCTGAACGCGGTCTGGGTCGGAATGCCTGCAGGGCCTGCCTTGAAGAAGGTGTGCACGGCTTCGTCGTCAGTCTGGGTGATGTCCCACTTGGCGATGCCTTCGGCGAGGGACGTGCTGTGCACAGTCGGCAGGTCGGTGTGCAGCAGGCCACCGCGGGCCAGGGAGCCCAGGATCGAGAAGATCCCGCCGGCGCGGTGCACGTCTTCCATATGGTATTTCTGGATGTTCGGCGCGACCTTGCACAGTTGCGGCACATGGCGGGACAGGCGGTCGATGTCGCGCAGGTCGAAATCGATCTCGGCTTCCTGGGCGGCAGCCAGCAAGTGCAGGATGGTGTTGGTGGAACCGCCCATGGCGATGTCCAGGGTCATGGCGTTTTCGAACGCCTTGAAGTTGGCGATATTGCGCGGCAGTACCGACTCATCGTTCTCGGTGTAGTAGCGCTTGCACAGCTCGACGATGGTGCGGCCGGCCTGCAGGAACAGTTGCTCGCGGTCGCTGTGGGTGGCCAGCGTCGAGCCGTTGCCCGGCAAGGCCAGGCCCAGGGCTTCCACCAGGCAGTTCATCGAGTTGGCGGTGAACATGCCGGAGCATGAACCGCAGGTCGGGCAGGCGCTGCGCTCGTATTCCGCGACCTTCTCGTCAGACGCGCTGGAATCGGCGGCGATGACCATGGCGTCGACCAGGTCGAGGCCGTGGGAGGCAAGCTTGGTCTTGCCGGCTTCCATCGGGCCGCCGGAGACGAAGATCACCGGGATGTTCAGGCGCAGGGCGGCCATCAGCATACCGGGGGTGATCTTGTCGCAGTTGGAAATGCACACGATGGCGTCGGCGCAGTGGGCGTTGACCATGTACTCCACGGAGTCGGCGATGATCTCGCGGCTCGGCAGCGAGTACAGCATGCCGTCATGGCCCATGGCGATGCCGTCGTCCACGGCGATGGTATTGAATTCCTTTGCCACGCCGCCGGCGCGTTCGATCTCGCGGGCGACCAATTGGCCCAGGTCCTTGAGGTGGACGTGGCCGGGGACGAACTGGGTGAACGAGTTGGCAATCGCGATGATCGGCTTCTTGAAGTCGTCATCTTTCATCCCCGTGGCACGCCACAGTGCGCGCGCGCCGGCCATGTTGCGGCCGTGGGTGGATGTTTTCGAGCGGTAATCTGGCATGGAGCACTCCGGGCGGCTAATCAGGTACTAAAGGGAGTGAGCTTCTATAGACGTCTGGAACACTCAGAAAATGGCCGTGTGTCCGGAAGTTGCCACTCGCGTCGCGGGATCGCCGCTAGCTGAGGCCTCGAGCTCATAAACCCGCCGGGGGATGACTGGCGATGAATAGGGCCGATTCTACACCGTCTTCCTGTAGGCGCGAGCTTGCTCGCGAAAAACGTAAACGATAACGCAGCGCTATCAGGTAGTCCGTGTCGCCTGTTGGTTTTTCGCGAGCAAGGGCTAGCCGCCCGCCTCGCTCCTACAGGCGCGAGAAATATTCAGAACTACTGTTTAAAGGCCAGTAAACACTGCGCCCTCTACCGTTTCTCTTCCAATCACAGAAGAGGACGACGGAATGTCCACGCAACAAAATGCCCATCGGCTACGCACCGGACGCTATTCAGAATCGGGCCGCGTGTACCTGATCACGGCTGTTACCTACCAACGACAATCAATTTTTCGGGACTGGCGCATTGGTCGTCTGCTCGTCAGCGAATTCAGGAAGGCTCAGGAAGACGGTGAGGCGACTTCGCTGGCCTGGGTGGTCATGCCTGACCACTTTCACTGGCTGGTGGAATTGCACAATGGCGACTTGCCCAGACTGATGCGAATCACCAAGTCGCGAAGTGCCCGCGCGATCAACAGTGCGAGGGGTTCTTACGGGACGCTTTGGCAAAAAGGCTATTTCGATCGGGCACTGCGTCGCGAGGAGGACTTGAAAGCAATGGCCCGCTATATCGTCGCGAATCCTTTGCGTGCTGGTTTGGTCGAGCACATTGGTCAATACCCGCTATGGGATGCCATCTGGATATGACGCACCTTCACTTGTAGGAGCGAGCTTGCTCGCGAAGAACGTCAACGATACCGCAGCGCTATCAGGTAGCCCGCGTCGTGTATGAGTTTTTCGCGAGCAAGCTCGCTCCTACAGGGGAAAGCGTCAGTGCCTGATCCGCGCATTGGTCAGCCAACCCCACAGACTGAAAATGATAAAGCTCAGGGCAATCGTGATCAGCAAATGACTGCCGGTTTGCGCAAGTGCTGCGCTGCTGATGGCGGCGGTGAGGAACATAATGCTATTGCCCGCCGACGCCGCGGTCCCCGCGCTGCTGGAAAACAACAACATCGCCGCCGAAATGGCAGCGGGGCGAACCAGGGTGACTGCCAGTGCGCTGATCAGCATCGGGATGAGCAGGGTTGTCGTGGTAATGGCTTCAAAGATGACGATCAGCGTCAGCAGAATACCCGCGACGAGCAGCAATCCGAGGCCGATGTTGATTTGCCGGGACAGCGCCATACGTTTTTGCAGGTACGAGGCAGCAACGCCGCCGAGCAGGTAGGCCACGCCGTACACCATCAGCACCAACGCATATTGATATTCGGACAGCTTTAGCGCGTCCATGAAAATCAGCGGTGTCACGCTGATCAAGGCGAAGTAGCAGGCAAACACCAGGGCGGCGATCCACCAATAGCGCAGGAAGTCGCGATTGGTGGCGACGGCTTTGAGCGTGCCTAGGATCGAGACGGTCGCGCGATGCTGGCCGGCAGCCTTGGAAGGCAGGACGCAAAACGCATGGATCAACATGCCCAAGGCCATGAGTGCAAACCCATAAAAGCTCCCTTGCCAGTCGAAGGTGGTTTGCAGCCAGGAGCCGATCAGTGGCGACAGGGCAACAAACGAGCCGCTCAGGGTCATGTAATAGAGGCGTACCCGGGCGCGGTCCTGTTCGTCGAACAGGTCCTCCACCAGCGCGTGACCCAGTACGAAGAAGCCGCAGCCCATGGCCTGCACCGTGCGAAACAGCAGGAACGTCAGGTAATCCGAGGCCATTGCGCAGCCTATTGCCCCGAAGATCGACAGCGTGATGCAGCTGAGCAGTACTTCCTTACGCCCCCATTTATCCGACAGCGGGCCGGCGACCAGTTGCGAGATCGAAAACACCAGCGTGAACAGACTGATCGACAGCGCGATGTCTGCGCTGGGCGTGTCGAACCGGGTTGCCAGTGCGGGGAAAGAGGGCAGCAAGATATTGATCGGGAAGAAGCTGATCAGGGAAATGCAGGTGATGAGGATAGAGCGGGAGAGGGTGGGTCCAGACATTGTTTTTATTTTCCGGAGTAAAACCAGAAAACGATACTAGTCTGCGGAAAGTGGAATTCAATCAAAACTACTGTGGGCGGCGTCCCATAGTGGTGTACGCCTTTCCTGTAGGAGCGGGCGGCTAGCCCTCGCTCCTACAGGGGAGGTTCCGGTGTTAGCTGTTCGGCAACAACCGGCAGGTAATGCTCTTGATATAGCGCGTCTCGACGATCGCCGGGTGCACCGGGTGGTCCGGGCCCTGGCCGCCGCGTTCGAGCATCTGGATATTGCGGTCCAGGTGGCGGGCGCTGGTCAGCAGGATGTTTTGCAGGTCGTCTTCGGGCAGGTGCATGGAGCACGAGGCGCTGACCAGGATGCCGTCCTTGCTGAGCAGGCGCATGGCTTGCTCGTTCAGGCGGCGGTAGGCGCCTTCGCCGTTTTTCATGTCTTTCTTGCGTTTGATGAAGGCCGGCGGGTCGGCGACGATCACGTCGAAGCGTTCTTCGCTAGCTTTGAGTTCCTTGAGCGCTTCGAACACGTCGCCTTCGATGCAGGTCATTTTCTCGGCGACGCCGTTCAGCGCGGCATTGCGCTCGACGCCATCGAGGGCGAAAGCGGAGGCGTCGACGCAGAACACTTCACTGGCGCCGAAAGCCGCGGCTTGCACGCCCCAGCCGCCGATGTAGCTGTACAGGTCGAGTACGCGCTTGCCCTTGGCATACGGCGCCAGGCGTGCGCGGTTCATGCGGTGGTCGTAGAACCAGCCGGTTTTCTGGCCCTGAATCACCGGGGCTTCGAATTTCACGCCGTTTTCTTCCAGCGCCACCCACTCCGGCACCAGGCCGAACACGGTTTCGACGTAGCGGTTGAGGCCTTCGGCGTCGCGCGCGGCGGAGTCGTTCTTGAACAGGATGCCGCTCGGCTTGAGCACTTGGGTCAGCGCGGCGATCACGTCTTCTTTATGGGCTTCCATGGTCGCCGAGGCGATCTGCACGACGAGGATGTCGCCAAAACGGTCGACCACCAAACCTGGCAGCAGGTCGGAATCACCGTAGACCAGGCGATAGAACGGCTTGTCGAACAGGCGATCACGCAGCGACAGGGCGACGTTGATGCGGTGCACCAGCAGCGACTTGTCCAGCGGCAACTTGATGTCGCGCGACAGCAGGCGGGCGCAGATCAGGTTGTTCGGGCTCATGGCCACGATGCCCAGGGTCTTGCCGCCGGCCGCTTCCAGGATAGCCTGGTCACCTGCCTGGAAGCCGTGGAGTGGGGTGGCGGCCACGTCGATTTCGTTGCTGTAGACCCACAGGTGGCCGTTGCGCAAACGACGATCGGCGTTGGCTTTGAGACGCAGGCTTGGCAGGGACATGACGTCGCTCCGGAAAAAAGAGCGGGAGTATACCGTGTTGTGTAGTTATTGGCCGCGCCGCCGGACATGTGGGAGGGGGCTTGCTCCCGATAGCGGTATGTCAGAAACAGATGAGCTGACTGATCCACTGCTATCGGGAGCAAGCCCCCTCCCACATTTAGTCCGGTTTCAATCGGGCATTTGGGTGTCGGCCACGTCTGCATAAGGGTTAGAATCCCTGCCTAGCCCAGAGTGTGTACTTATGTCCCAAGAGCTTTCCGCCGAACAGATTCAGCAGGTGCTGCAAGGCATCAGCGTGCCGCCCCAGCCGCAAATCATGGTGGATTTGCAGATGGAACAGTACATGCCCGACCCGGACCTGGAAGTGATCGCCCGGTTGATCGCCCAGGACCCGGGCCTGTCCGGCGCGTTGCTGAAAATCGTCAACTCGCCGTATTACGGCCTGAGCAACAAGATCGCCTCGAACCAGCGCGCGGTGAACCTGCTGGGCAGCCGCTCGGTGATCAACCTGATCAATGCGTTGTCGATCAAAGGCGAGATGAGCGATGACACCATCGTCACGCTCAACCGCTTCTGGGACACGGCTCAGGACGTGGCCATGACCTGCCTGACCCTGGCCAAGCGCACCGGCGCTCAAGCGGTTGACGAAGCCTATGCCCTGGGCCTGTTCCACGATTGCGGCGTACCGCTGATGCTCAAGCGGTTCCCCAACTACATGACGGTATTGGAGCAGGGCTACGCCAATGCCGGCCCGGATTGCCGCGTGGTCGACACCGAGAACAACGCGTTCAATACCAACCATGCCGTGGTGGGCTACTACACCGCCAAATCCTGGCGCCTGCCGGAGCATGTGACCGACGCCATCGCCAATCACCACAACGCCCTGGCGATTTTCAGCGATGAGTCGTCGCGCAACCCTGCCCTTAAAAATCTGCTGGCGATCCTGAAAATGGCCGAGCACATTTGTTCGTCCTATCGCGTGCTGGGCAACCAGACCGTCGATCGTGAATGGGAGGCGATCGGCCACCTGGTGCTGGATTACGTGGGCCTGTCGGACTACGACTTCGAAAGCCTGAAGTTGTCGATCCGCGAGCTGGGCGCGCACTGAGCCTTTCTTCCCGAGGTACACATGCCTGAGTTACCAGAAGTCGAAACCACCCGGCGTGGGATTGCCCCTCACCTGGAGGGCCAGCGCGTCAGCCGGGTGGTGGTGCGTGAGCGCCGCCTGCGCTGGCCGATTCCGGAAGACCTCGATGTGCGCCTGTCCGGGCAGCGCATCGTGCTGGTGGAGCGGCGCGCCAAGTACCTGTTGATCAATGCCGAAGTGGGCACCTTGATCAGTCACCTGGGCATGTCGGGCAACCTGCGCCTGGTTGAAGTCGGCATGCCTGCGGCCAAGCATGAGCATGTGGATATCGAATTGGAATCCGGCCTGGCCCTGCGCTACACCGACCCCCGGCGCTTTGGCGCGATGCTCTGGAGCCAGGACCCGCACAACCACGAGCTGCTGATCCGCCTGGGGCCGGAGCCGTTGACCGCGCTGTTTGATGGCGAGCGCTTGTTCCAGCTGTCCCGTGGGCGGTCGATGGCGGTGAAGCCGTTCATCATGGATAACGCGGTGGTGGTGGGCGTGGGCAATATCTATGCGACGGAAGCGCTGTTTGCGGCGGGAATCGATCCGCGTCGCGCGGCGGGCGGTATATCGCGGGGGCGTTATCTGAAGCTGGCGATCGAGATCAAGCGCGTGCTGGCGGCTGCCATCGAACGTGGCGGTACCACGTTGCGCGACTTTATCGGCGGCGATGGGCAGCCGGGGTATTTCCAGCAGGAGTTGTTCGTGTATGGCCGGGGCGGCGCGGCGTGCAAGGTCTGTGGGACCGAGTTGCGCAATGTGGTGCTGGGGCAGCGGGCGAGTGTGTTTTGTCCCAAGTGCCAGAGCTGATGGGTGTGTGATGGCTGATATCGCCATCGGGGGCAAGCCCCCTCCCACATGTGAACGCATTTCAAATGTGGGAGGGGGCTTGCTCCCGATGAGGCCCTTACAGGCGCTGAATAGCCTCAGGCCTTACCGGTAATCTTCCGGTACTTCTCCATCAACTGCTCTTCCGTCTCCGGATGGGCTTCATCCAATGGAATGCAATCCACCGGGCACACCTGCTGGCACTGGGGCTCGTCGTAGTGGCCGACGCACTGGGTGCACAGGTTGGGGTCGATCACGTAGATCTCTTCGCCCTGGGAAATTGCAGCGTTCGGGCACTCGGGTTCGCAGACGTCGCAATTGATGCAATCGTCGGTGATGATCAGGGACATGAAAACTCCTGCCAGGGCCGTCAGCCAAGGCATCTGAAAACTAATGCGCGCAATTGTGCCGCATTGGCGCCCGCAGCGCGAGCGGGCGCCGATTGAGCGGTGTTACTTCTTGAAGCGCAGCGTCAGCGCGTCCGCAACGGCCGGATGCACGAACTTGGTGATATCTCCGCCCAAAGCAGCGATTTCGCGCACCAACGTCGAGGAAATGAACGAGTAACGTTCCGACGGCGTCAGAAACAGGCTTTCCACGTCCGGCGCCAGTTGGCGGTTCATGTTGGCCAGCTGGAATTCATATTCGAAATCCGACACCGCGCGCAGGCCACGCAGGAATACATTGGCGTTCTGCTCCTTGGCAAAATGCGCCAGCAGCGTCGCAAAACCCACCACTTCTACGTTAGGCAGGTGCTTGGTGACCTCACGGGCCAGCTCCACGCGTTGTTCCAGCGGGAACAGCGGGTTTTTCTTGGGGCTGGCGGCAACCGCGATGATCACATGGTCGAACAGGCGAGAGGCGCGTTCGACCAGATCGCCATGGCCTTTGGTAATCGGGTCGAAGGTACCTGGGTACAACACTCGGTTCATCGCGTCGTCCTGGCGGAGTCCGTTGGGGAACCGGATGGTATCGCAGCCATCCCGGTCGGCCAAGTCGACTTATGTAGATAGATGCGGTGGATCCTGCGATTTTTCACGCTGTTTTCAGACGTTCGGACAAAGCCGACGCCAGTTGGGCAGTCAATCCATACACCGACAATTGGGGATTTGCCCCAATGCTGGTGGGGAACAGAGAGCCGTCGTGAATCGACAGGTTGCGCAGTTGGTGATGGCGACCGAGGCTATCGGCGACTGCGTTTGTCGGGTCTTCGCCCATGGCGCAACCGCCCATCACATGGGCGCTGCCCAGGGTGGTGCGATGCAGCTCGAGGCTCAAACCGTCGATCAAACTACGTGCGTCTGCCAGGTTATTCACGTACCGGGCGTCGTGATGCAGGGGCTTGACCGATTTGGCGCCCGCCGCGAACTGAATCTCGGCCATGCTGTGGAAGGCCCGGCGCAGGCCGTCCCAGGCATAGGGCGAGACTTGGTAGTCGAGCACCGGCTTACCGTCACCGCGTAATTCCACTGCGCCGCCAGGGCTGTCGGGGTGAAAACCGTCGCGCAATAGCGCGAGCATGGCGTGGGTGTGGGGCAATTGGCTCATGTCCAGGGCGTTCTGCGCGCCGTAGCCGCCGAACAGGGTGGTGGCCAGCCCTGGATGCAGGGGCGGAGCTTCTAGTTTGTAGGACATTTTACCGGTGGTGCCGTCCTGCCACTGGAAGTGGTCGGAATAGATCGACTGCGGCGCACCGTAGAAGGGGTTGATCACCTCGTCGAACAACCCGGCGGAGAAATTCACCAGGTGCAGGAAGGTGCGTTTGCCCAGGCGTGAATGCGGGTCGGGCGCGCCCGAGCGCATCAGCAATGCCGGGCTGTTGATGCCGCCGCCCGCGAGTACGTAGTGTTTGGCCTTTACGGTGATCTTGCGCCCGGTGGGCGCCACGCAGCGCTCATCCATGGCCACGCATTCCAGGCTGCTGATCATGTCGCCGCTGTATTTGAGGCGCTCGGCGCGAGCCAGGTAGAGCAGCTCGCCGCCTTTCTCCAGCGTGGCGGGGATGGTGGTCACCAGCATCGATTGCTTGGCATTGACCGGGCAGCCCATGCCGCAATAACCCAGGTTGAAGCAACCGCGCACATTGCGCGGGATCACGTGCCAGCTGTAGCCGAGCTTTTCGCAGCCTTTGCGGATCACGTCGTTGTTGGCATTGGGCGGCAAGGCCCATGGCGCGATGCCCAGGCGCTGCTCCATGGTCTCGAACCATGGCGCCATCTCGGCGCTGCCATGGCCCTTCACCGCGTAGTCGCTGGCCCAATGGGCGAGGGTGGCATCCGGTGTGCGGAAGCTGGAGGTCCAGTTGATCAGCGTCGTGCCGCCCACCGCCCGGCCCTGCAGGATGGTAATCGCACCGTCCTTGCTCATGCGGCCGATCCCTTCCTGGTACAGGCTGGCATAGGCTTCGTCTTCCAGCAGCTTGAAATCGCTGCTGGTCTTGAGTGGGCCTTCTTCGATCAACAGCACCTTGTAGCCAGCGGCGCTGAGGATTTCGGCGGTGGTGCCGCCACCGGCGCCGCTGCCGATGATGGCTACGTCGGCTTCCAGGGTCAGGTCGCTGTCGAGGGCGGCGCCGTTGTGGGTTTTCCAGCCGCGGGCCATGCCGTCGCGGAATAGATCGGGTACGGGCATCAGGTTCGTCTCTGGTTTTTATTGTTGGGGATGCAAATCAGATTTTCGGCGGGCCGGGATAGCCGCAATGGGCCCAGGACTCAGGCCGGAAGTACCAGGCCATGGTCACCAGCTTGAGCAGCGAGCCCTGGCCCATGCGCAGCAGGTTCAGGTAGCTGTTTTCCCAACGGTGCAGGAAGTTGCGGATCTGCTCCGCGCTGGCATTTTCCCAGCTACCCCAGATACCCGTCAGCGGGCCTCGGGTAATGCCCATGCCGAGCACATCGAACAGCTGCTGGGTGAGCTTGAACATCTCGGGTGACAGGTGCTGCAGGCTGTAGTCGAGCTTTTTCAGGGTGTCTTCAATCCCGGCGCTGACGGCCTGGGCGCTGGCTGCGCCTTCCAGCAGTACCGGGATGACCGCGCGCAAAAATGGCAGGTCACTGGTCCGTAACAGCGCAAAGCCGCTGGCCGGCGTGCTGCTCGAGCAGCCGCTGAGGCTCGCCCCCAGCCCGGCGGTGGCCAGGAACGCGCTGGCGCACAGGCCGATTTTCAAGACGCCGCGCCGCGACAGCGCAGGTGTTTCAGTCAGGCTGGGGTTCATTGTTTTTATTGTCCCGGGGGGTGGCGGTTATCAGCGGATAAACAGCTTCTGGATCAACTTCTGGATGGTCTTCCCGTAGGGCGGGTAGATCAGCTTCGCCGCGTTCAAACGCTGTTTGACCAGCACGCCCTTGGCCTTGCTGAACGTCAGGAAACCTTCGTGTCCGTGGTAGTGGCCCATGCCAGAGGGGCCGATGCCGCCGAATGGCATGTCGTCCTGGGCCACGTGCAGCAGGGTGTCGTTCAGGCACACGCCGCCGGAGTGGGTCTCGTGGAGCACACGGTCCTGTTCGCGTTTGTTGTAGCCGAAGTAATACAGGGCCAGCGGGCGAGGGCGTTGGTTGATGTAGGCAAAGGCCTGGTCGATGCCGCGATAGGGCACGATCGGTAATAGCGGACCAAAGATCTCGTCCTGCATGACCGTCATGTCGTCGTTCACATTCAGCAACAGGCTATGGGCCATACGGCGTGCCTGGCCCTGGTCGTAAAGCGGAATCAGGGTGGCGCCCTTGTCGGTGGCATCCTTGGCGTAGGCATTGAGCCTGGCCAGTTGCCGCTCGTTGATGATGGCGGTGTAGTCCGGGTTGTCGGCCAGGGTCGGATAAAACCCGCGAATCGCGTTGGAGTAGGCCTCGACAAAACCGTCCACACGTTCCTCCGGCACCAGCACATAGTCGGGCGCCACGCAGGTTTGCCCGGCGTTCAAGGCCTTGCCGAAGGCGATACGTTCGGCGGCGTCCTTGAGCGGTACGTCGGCGGACACAATGGCCGGCGATTTGCCGCCCAACTCCAGGGTGACAGGGGTGAGGTGTTCGGCGGCGGCCCGCATCACATGCCGGCCGATGCTGGTGGCGCCGGTGAACAGCAAATGATCGAAACGCAACCTGGAAAACGCCACGCCGACGTCAGCTTCGCCGAGCACCACGCACACCAGGTCCTCGGGGAAGATTTTTGCCAGCAATGCCTTGAGCAGTTCGCCGGTGGCCGGCGTGGATTCGCTGAGCTTGAGCATTACCCGGTTGCCGGCGGCCAAGGCTCCGACCAGCGGACCGATAGCCAGGTACAGCGGGTAGTTCCACGGCACGATGACGCCCACCACACCCAGCGGTTGGTAAATGACTTTGGCCGACGCGGGCTGAAAGGCAATGCCTACAGCACGTCGGGAAGGTTTCATCCAGCCTTTGAGGTGTTTACTCGCGTAGTGAATGCCGTGCAGGCTGGGCATCAGCTCGGCGAACAGGGTTTCGTCCGCGCTGCGATGGCTGAAGTCCTGGCTGATCGCATTGATCAGCGCCTGGCGTTCATCGCTGAGCACATCGCTGAGCACATCGCGCAGGGCCTTGAGCCATTGCTGGCGTTGCGCGGCCGGCGGCATCGGGTTGGCGGCATAAGCGCGACGTTGGGCGTCGAACAGGATCTGGAGTTGATCCAGCGCCTGGGATTGCTGCAGGTAGGCAACGTTGGCAGACATGGCGCGGTCCCGGTTGTTATAGGTCTGCCTGGATTTTTAGAGTCATTACTCTAAATTGTCAAATAACATTGCAGTAACAACCAGATTTATCCTGACCCGGATAGGCCGTAAGATGCCTCATCCTGTGTTTGGAAGCTGAGCCCTATGGCACCACGAGTAAAGACCAGCGAGCGAATTGTGCAAACCAGCCTGGAGCTTTTTAACCAGCAGGGCGAGCGCAGTGTCAGCACCAACCATATCGCTGCCCATATGGAAATTTCCCCGGGCAACCTGTACTACCACTTCCCCAATAAGCAGGCGATTATCGCCGTGCTGTTCCGTGAATACGAAGCGTTGGTGGACAGTTTCCTACGCCCGCCTCAGGGGCGGGCGATGGTGGTGGAAGACAAGCGCTTTTACCTGCAGGCGGTACTGGCCGGCATGTGGCGCTACCGCTTCCTGCACCGCGACCTCGAACATTTATTGGAAAGCGACCCCGAGCTGGCCACTGGCTATCGACGGTTCTCCCAGCGCTGCCTGATCCAGGGCGGGGCGATCTACCAGGGCTTTGTCGACGCCGGCATCCTCACGATGGACCCGGTGCAAACCGAGGCCCTGACCCTCAATGCCTGGATCATCCTCACCTCGTGGGTGCGTTTCCTGTGCACCACCAATGAAAATTCCACCCATTTGAGCGCCGAAGCGATAAAACGTGGGGTCTATCAGGTGCTGGTGCTGGAGGCGGGGTTTGTCACGCCTCAGGCAAAAACGGCGGTGGATGCGTTGTTCAAAGAGTTTTACGTGCCATTGAACCAGGCATTGGAAGAAGTGAAGTAAGACCTTTCCCCTTTGTATGCACAGGAGTCAGTCATGCCGCTTGCCCAACTGATCAGCCCCCAGGCATTAGCCGAGCGCCAAACGTCGGCCGGGCTGGTGATCCTCGATTGCCGTTTTGCCCTGGAAGACCCGGATTACGGCCTGTGCAGCTATGCCGAAGGGCATATCGAAGGGGCGCAATATGCCGACCTGGAGCGCCATCTCAGCGGCCCGGTGATCAAGGGCGTGACCGGCCGTCACCCGCTGCCCGCGGCGCACGCCTTCATTCAGCAATTGCAGGCATGGGGCATCAGCGCTGATACCGACGTGGTGCTGTATGACGACGGCCCAGGGGCCTTTGCGGCTCGGGCATGGTGGTTGCTGGCCTGGCTCGGCAAGCGCGAGGGTGTGTTTATCCTGGATGGCGGCCTGAAGGCGTGGCACGCGGCGGGCTTCCCATTGAGCCTGGATGCGCCGGTGGTCGAACCAGGCACGTTTGCCGGTACGCCGGATAATCGATTGGTGCTCGATGCCGAGCAGTTACGGAAACGCTTGGGCGAACCGGGCATGACGTTGATCGACGCTCGCGCCCAGGCGCGTTTTCGTGGCGATATGGAGCCCATCGACCCCATCGCCGGGCATATTCCAGGCGCGCAATGCGCGGCCTTCAATGAAAACCTGGGTAGTGATGGGCGCTTTTTGCCGGCTGAGCAGCTCAAACAGCGTTTTGCTGCGCAGTTGCAGGGCCGGTCGCCGGATGAGCTGGTGGCGTATTGCGGTTCGGGTGTGACGGCGTGCCATAACCTGTTTGCGTTGAGCTTGGCGGGGTATCCGTTGGGCAAGTTATATGCGGGGTCGTGGAGTGAGTGGATTACAGATCCCGAGCGGGAAGTGGCCACAGGCGACTAAGTAATCTGGTGTGCAAATCCAATCCAAATGTGGGAGGGGGCTTGCTCCCGATTGCGGTGGCTCAGTCAATAATGTATCGACTGATTATCCGCAATCGGGAGCAAGCCCCCTCCCACATTTTTATCCGTGTTGTGTCAGTAGCCACTGGGGGATGCGGCGTTCCAAGTAGTAGCCGGGGCGTTTCAGCGAACCCTCTACAAACCCCACATGCCCGCCCTTGGCCGTGAGCTCGAACTCGGTACAGTCTGATAGCTCACTAGCTTCGGGCAAACTGTGGGCAAACACAAACGGGTCATCCGCCGCCTGGATAATCAACGTCGGCGTACGGATAGCGCCCAGGTAATATCGACTCGAGGCGCGGCGGTAGTAATCCTCGGCGCTGAGGAAACCGTGCAGCGGCGCGGTGACCCGGCCATCGAAATCCCAGAACGTGCGCATTTTCTCCAACGGACCCAACGCCTCCAGGGCGTTGAGCCCGTCTTGTCGGCCGTCCTGCAAAAACTGGCGTTGCTTGACGCGGACATAAGCCAGCATCTCGCGCATAAAGTGCTTCTGATACACCCGCGAGAGGCCAATCCCTATGCGGTCCGCGCATTGATCCAGGCGAAACGGCACCGAGACCGCCGCCGCGCCTTGCAGCCCGGAGGCGTCGGCGGTTTCCCCCAGGTGCTTGAGCAATACGTTGCCGCCCAAGGAATAACCCACCGCATATAACGGCGCCAACGGCCGCTTGGCACGCAGATGGGCGATCGCTGCCGCCAGATCTTCGCTGGCACCGGAATGGTAGCTGCGGGCCAACAAATTCGGCTCGCCTGAGCAACCGCGCCAGTTCAAGGCTGCGCTGGCCCAGCCTTGGGCGGCGAGCGCCTTTTGCAGGCCGGCCACGTAGGGCGAATTGGACGAGCCGGTCAGCCCGTGCAGCACCAGTACCAGAGGCGCGTGCGCGTCATGGGGGCCGTGCCAGTCGAGGTCCAGAAAGTCGCCGTCTTCCAGCCACAGGCGTTCACGCTGACGCTCGATATGCGTGGTGGGACGCCATAGCGGCCCCCACAGCGTTTGCAGATGGGGGTTGCCGAGGCCGAAGGCGGGGGTGAAGCGGTCCACAGATGCCGTCATGAAATACTCGCTGCCTGACAAGCTCGCTCCTACAGGGTGCGGTGCCACAACGCGTAATAAACCCGCCCGGACTTCTGCTCACGGTGCAAGCGCCAGCTCCCCGGCAGGCCGAGCGTTGACGGCGCTGTCTCGCTTTCAGTGTAGACCCACGCATCCGGCGCCAACCATTGGCGTTCTTCCAGCAATGCACACACGGTCGGCAGCAGGTTCTGGTTGAACGGTGGATCGAGGAACACCACGTCGTATTCGCTGGCCGCCTGGGTTTCCAGGTAGCGCAAGGCATCGGCGGTCTGAACCTGGCCGTTGGTGCAGCGCAACGTGCCCAAGTGTTCCTTGAGGCTGGACACCGCCACATTGCTCGCATCCAGCGCCTGGGCCTGGGAGGCGCCACGGGACAGCGCCTCCAGGAACAGCGCGCCACTGCCCGCAAACGGGTCGAGCACCTTGGCGCCGCCGATGTAGGGCGCAAGCCAGTTGAACAAGGTTTCGCGCACGCGATCCGGCGTCGGGCGCAGGCCCACGACATCGGGGAAGCTCAGCTTGCGGCTGCCCCATTCACCGCCAATGATGCGCAGTTGGCCCACACCGTTATGTACGTTGTGGACAGGTTTTTTCGGGCGAGATGAACTGGCCATTAATGCTCCGGAACCCCGAGCGGCTGCTCGGCAGGTTTATCAGTGGGGGGCGGTAGTGGCTTTTGCGCAATCGTCGGGCCGGCGGTCACGATGACCATCTTGTCGGCGCTCAAGTGTTTGTTCATTGCAGCCTTGACCTGCTCCACGGTCAGGGCCTGGGATTGTTTCATGAAATCTTCCAGATAGCTCAGCGGCAGGTTATAGAAACCCATGGCGCCGAGCTGCCCGACGATATCGGCGTTGCTCGCGGTAGACAGCGGGAAGCTGCCGGCCAGTTCGCGCTTGGCATCATCCAGCTCCTTCTGGGTGGGGCCGGTCTTGAGGTAGTCGGCCACGACGTCTTCGACCAGGCGCAACGTGCCGCCGCTCATTTCGGCGCGGGTCTGCAGGTTGATCATGAACGGGCCGCGCACTTGCATCGGCGAGAAGCCGGAGTACACGCCGTAGGTGAGGCCGCGTTTTTCACGCACTTCGCTCATCAACCGCGTGCCGAAACCACCGCCGCCCAGAATCTGGTTGCCCAGGGACAGTGCAGCGTAGTCCGGGTCGGCGCGATCGATGCCCAACTGGGCAAACAGCAGGTGGGTCTGCTTGGAGGGAAACTCGATGCGGCTCAGGCCGGCCTTTGGCTCGGTGGGCTGGGCAATCTTCGCCAGGGCCGGGCCCTTGGGCAACGCGGCAGAGACCTTGGCGGTCATGGCTTCGGCTTCGGCGCGGGTCAGGTCGCCCACCACCGCGATCACTGCATTGCCTGCCGCATAAGCCTTGGCGTGGAATGCCTGCAGCTGTTGCACGGTAATCGCCGGCACGCTTTCAGGCGTGCCTTCGCTTGGGTGGGCATACGGATGGTCGCCGTACAGGCGCTTGAACAGCTCGATGCTGGCCAGCTTGGCGGGATTCTGTTTCTGGTATTCGAAGCCGGCCAGGATCTGATTCTTGATGCGTGCCAGTGAGTCGGCCGGGAAGGTCGGCTTGCCGATCACGTCATCGAACAGCGCGAGTGCGGCATCGCGTTTGTCGCTGTCGCTCAAGCTGCGCAGGGACACCAGGGCCATATCGCGATAGGCGCCATTGCCAAAGTCGGCCCCCAGGCCTTCAAAGCCGCTGGCGATCTGGCTGACGTCCTTGCCTGGCACGCCTTCGTTGAGCATGGCGTTGGTCATCACGGCCAGGCCCGGCACATCGCCGTCCTGGCTGCTGCCGGCGGCGAACAGGATACGCACGTCGAACATCGGCAGTTCATGGGCTTCGACGAACAGCACCTTGGCGCCTTCGGCGGTGTTCCAGGTTTGCACGTCGAGCTTGCGGTTGGTCGGCGCCTTGCCGTCCAGTTCAGCCAGCGATTGCAGTGTGTTGGCCGTTTGGGCCTTGTCCAGGGCCTGGCTGGCGACCGACTCGCTCGGGCGCAACAGGTACACGGCACCGGCCGCGATCAAGGTGACGGCGATCAGGCCGGGCAGAATCAGGCGGTTGCTCTTGCGGTCACTCATGAGCGGTCTCCTCAGGCAAAACATGGGCGACGCTCAGACGTTCGCGGGTGAAATAGGTGCGTGCAGCTTTTTGGATATCTTCCGGGGTGACGCTTTGCAGGTCGGCAAGCTCAGTGTCCATCAGCTTCCAGGACAGGCCGACGGTCTCCAGCGAGCCGATCGCCGTGGCCTGGGCGGTGATAGAGTCGCGCTGGTAGACCACGCCCGCAATCACCTGGGCGCGGATGCGCTCCAGCTCTTCGACGGTTGGCGGCTTGGCTTTGAGTTCTTCCAGCAGGCGCCACAGGCCGGCTTCGGCTTGGGCAACGGTCTTTTTCTTCTGCTGGTTGGGCGTGGCGGTCAGCATGAACAGCGTGTCGCCGCGGGTGAAGGCGTCATAATCGGTGGACGCGGCGGAGACCAGTTCTTCACCCCGCTCCAACTGCTCGGAGATACGCGCGCTGTAACCGCCGTCGAGCAGGGCCGAGATCAGGCGCAGGGCGTGTACCGAGCGCTTGTCCTCGGCAGTGGCCAGGCTCGGCACGTTGAAACCGAGGAATACGCTGGGCAGCTGGGTTTGCACATGCAGGGTCAGCAGGCGCTCGCCGGGCTCGGCCAGCTCCATCGGGACCTTGGCTGGCGGGACGTCACGCTTGGGGATCGGGCCGAAGTAGCGCTGGGCCAGGTTTTTCACCTCGTCCGGCGTGACGTCGCCGACCACTACCAGAGTCGCGTTGTTCGGCACGTACCAGGCCTGGTACCAGTGGCGCAGTTCCTCGACCTTCATGCGCTCAAGGTCAGCCATCCAGCCGATGGTGGGCGTGTGATAGCCGCTGGCCGGGAAGGCCATGGCCTTGAAGCGTTCATAGGCCTTGGACATCGGGTTGTCGTCGGTGCGCAGGCGGCGTTCTTCCTTGATCACCTCGATTTCGCGGCTGAACTCATCGGCCGGCAGGCGCAGGCTGGCCATGCGGTCGGCTTCCAGTTCGAAGGCCACGCCCAGGCGGTCGCGGGCCAGCACCTGGTAATAAGCGGTGTAGTCGTCACTGGTGAAGGCGTTTTCTTCAGCGCCCAGGTCGCGCAGGATCAGCGAGGCTTCGCCGGGGCCGACCTTGGCGCTGCCTTTGAACATCATATGTTCCAAGGCATGGGACAAACCGGTCTGGCCCGGGGTTTCGTAGCTCGAGCCGACCTTGTACCAGACCTGGGAAACCACCACCGGCGCGCGATGATCTTCGCGCACGACCACCTTGAGGCCGTTGTCGAGGGTGAATTCGTGGGTGGGTTGTGGGTCGGCAGCCAAAGCTGAAAGGGGCAGACAAACTGTGCTGAGCAGCAGGCCTGCGGCGCGGCGGGCTAGAGCATTCATTCGTTTTTTAACCTGTTGGACTGCCCGCTTGGTCTTAGCGTCGGCGGGCGAGGAGGTGCTAGGATACCGATCCGACTTAGGGGCGGCCACTGCGGCTGTCTTGTTGAGGCTCTATTTTGGCCTTCAAAATGTTGCGCATGAACGAGCTGGCTAAAAAACAGTCTGTTACGCATCGAATTTTATTTACCGAAGCGCCTGCTGGCGCGTCGCTACCTTGAGATAGCCGTCTCCATGTTTGGTTCCAACGACGACAAGAAGACCCCAGCTGCGGCTGGCGAGAAGAAAGGCCTGTTCGGATGGCTGCGCAAAAAGCCGCAGGAAACCGTCGTCGAACAGCCACAGGTTCAACCTGAACCTATCCCTGAGCCTATAGTAGAAGCCGAACCGGTAGCCGAAACACCGGCGCCGACGGTGTTGCCGATGGCCGAGCCGGTGCTGCAGCCTGCGGTCGAGCCAGAGCCAGAGCCAGAGCCAGAGCCAGAGCCAGAGCCAGAGCCAGAGCACAAGCCGTGGCCGCCACTGCCGGTGGCTGAAGAGCCGGTGGCGCTGGTTGAAGATGTGCAGGTTGAGCACGTAACGCCGCCTATTCCTACGGTGGTTGAACCCGTAGCGACAGTCGTGCAGACGCCACCCGCCGTCGAGGCCCCCGCGCCTGCCGTCATCGAAGAGCCGGCCGCCGAAACCAGCAAAACCGGCTTTTTTACCCGTCTCAAGCAAGGTCTGAGCAAAACCAGCGCCAGTATCGGCGAGGGCATGGCCAGCCTGTTCCTTGGCAAGAAGACCATCGATGACGAGCTGCTGGAAGACATCGAGACCCGCCTGCTCACTGCAGACGTAGGCGTCGAAGCCACCGCCGTGATCATCCAGAGCCTGACCCAGAAGGTCGCCCGCAAGCAGCTGACCGACGCCGACGCGTTGTACAAATCCTTGCAGGCCGAGCTGGCCGCCATGCTTAAACCCGTTGAAGCGCCGCTGGTGATCACCCCGAAGAAGCCGTTCGTGATCCTGGTGGTAGGCGTCAACGGCGCCGGCAAGACCACCACCATTGGCAAGCTGGCGAAAAAACTGCAGTCCGAAGGCAAGAAAGTCATGCTCGCCGCCGGCGACACCTTCCGTGCCGCTGCCGTTGAGCAACTGCAGGTGTGGGGCGAGCGCAACAAGATCCCGGTGATCGCCCAGCACACCGGTGCCGACTCCGCGTCGGTGATTTTCGATGCCGTGCAGGCAGCCAAGGCCCGGAACATCGATGTGTTGATCGCCGACACCGCCGGCCGCCTGCACACCAAAGACAATTTGATGGAAGAGCTGAAGAAAGTCCGCCGCGTGATCGGCAAGCTCGACGCCGACGCCCCGCATGAGGTGCTGCTGGTGCTGGACGCCGGTACCGGGCAGAACGCCATCAGTCAGGCCAAGCAATTCAACCAGACGGTGCAACTGACCGGCCTGGCATTGACTAAGCTCGACGGCACGGCCAAGGGTGGTGTGATTTTCGCCCTGGCCAAGCAGTTCGGGTTGCCGATTCGTTATATCGGCGTCGGTGAAGGCATCGACGACCTGCGCACTTTTGAAGCCGAACCCTTTGTACAGGCACTGTTTGCCGAGCGGGAGCGCTCATGATTCGATTCGAACAGGTCGGTAAACGCTACGCCAACGGGCATGTGGGCTTGCATGAGCTGAGCTTTCGAGTACGGCGGGGCGAGTTTTTGTTCGTGACCGGGCATTCCGGCGCCGGTAAGAGCACCTTGTTGCGCCTGCTGCTGGCCATGGAGCGCCCGACCACCGGCAAGCTGCTGCTGGCGGGACAGGACCTGGCCACCATCAGCAATGCGCAGATCCCGTTCCTGCGCCGTCAGATCGGCGTGGTGTTCCAGAACCACCAGTTGCTGTTTGATCGCACCGTGTTCAACAACATTGCCTTGCCCCTGCAGATTCTCGGGCTGTCCAAGGCCGAGATCGTCAAGCGGGTCGATTCAGCCCTGGAGCGCGTGGCCTTGTCGGACAAGACCGACCTCTACCCCGGCGACCTGTCCACCGGCCAGCAGCAGCGCGTCGGTATCGCGCGCGCCATCGTTCATCGCCCGGCCTTGCTGCTGGCGGATGAACCCACCGGTAACCTCGACCCGCGCCTGGCGGCCGAGATCATGGGGGTGTTCGAAGACATCAACCGGCTGGGCACCAGTGTGTTGATCGCCAGCCACGACCTGGCGCTGATTGCGCGCATGCGTCATCGCATGCTGACCCTGCAACGTGGCCGTCTGATCGGCGACGGGGAGGCTGGCGTATGAGTGCAACACGCAGCCCTAAAGTATCCGAACGCGTGGCGCCGAAACCGGCCGACCTGCAACCGAAAAAGAAAAAACACGACGAAGACGACGGCCCGGACTTTGGCACCTTGTTGCGTGCCTGGATTGAAAGCCACCGCGCCAGCCTGCTCGACAGCCTGCGTCGCCTGGGCAAGCAGCCGATCGGCAGCTTTTTCACCTGCCTGGTGATGGCCGTGGCCCTGAGCCTGCCGATGGGCTTGTCGTTGCTGCTCAATAATGTGGAGCGCCTGGGCGGTTCCTGGCAGCGCGCGGCGCAGATTTCCCTGTACCTGAACCTCGACGCCAGCACCAAGGACGGCGAGGGCCTGCGCGACGAGATCAAGAACCTGCCAGGCGTGGCGGATGCCGAATACATCAGCCGCGATCAGGCGCTGGAAGAGTTCCAGCAACAATCCGGCCTGGGCGAGGCGCTTAAAGAGCTGCCGCAGAACCCACTGCCAGGCGTGGTGCTGGTGACGCCCAATGAAGTGGACAAGCCGGCCCTGGAAGCCCTGCGACAAAAACTCGCAGAGATGCCCAAGGTGCAACAGGCGCAACTTGATCTAGTCTGGGTAGAGCGCCTGGCCGCGATCCTCAAGCTGGGCGACCGCTTCGTGTTCGGTTTGACGGTGCTGTTGGTGTCTGCATTACTTTTGGTGATAGGTAATACCATTCGTCTTCATATTGAAAACCGCCGCACCGAGATAGAAGTGATTAAACTGGTCGGCGGCACGGACAGCTATGTGCGTCGTCCTTTTCTGTACATGGGCGCGCTTTATGGCTTTGGTGCCGGGATTTTGTCCTGGGGCGTGCTGGCTTTTGGTCTGGACTGGCTGAACGATGCAGTTATCGGGCTTGCCGGCTTGTACGGCAGCGATTTTGCCCTGGCAGGGGTGCCGGTAGCCGATGGTCTGAGTCTCTTGCTTGGCGCGGTATTGTTGGGGTATATCGGTGCGTGGATTGCGGTGGCACGGCACTTACGTGAGCTGGCACCGAAGTAGTTAATGTCAGGGTAATGTAGTTTCGTTTGTATTGACCTTGTCAGCAGTTTAGGGAACTTGTCCTACGGTTCCCCGGTCAATTTTCGCAGTGCTGAACTGCACGAGTTATGTGAGTCGGAGGTTTTTTCGTATGACCACTTCTTTGCAACCTGCTTATGCCTTGGTCCCGGGTGCGAACCTGGAAGCCTATGTGCACACGGTAAACAGCATTCCCTTGCTGACGCCCGAGCAGGAGCGTGAACTGGCCGAGAGTCTCTACTATGAGCAGGATTTGGGGGCGGCTCGGCAGATGGTGCTCGCCCACCTGCGTTTTGTCGTACATATCGCCCGTAGCTATAGCGGCTACGGCCTGGCCCAGGCTGACCTGATCCAGGAAGGCAACGTCGGCCTGATGAAGGCGGTGAAGCGTTTCAACCCGGAAATGGGTGTGCGCCTGGTGTCGTTCGCCGTGCACTGGATCAAGGCGGAAATCCACGAGTTCATCCTGCGCAACTGGCGCATCGTGAAAGTCGCGACCACCAAGGCCCAGCGCAAGCTGTTCTTCAACCTGCGCAGCCAGAAGAAACGCCTGGCGTGGCTGAACAACGAGGAAGTCCACCGCGTGGCCGAAAGCCTCGGCGTGGAGCCCCGTGAAGTGCGCGAGATGGAAAGTCGCCTGACCGGCCATGATATGGCCTTCGACCCGGCTGCCGAAGCAGACGATGACAGCGCCTTCCAATCGCCGGCCAACTACCTGGAAGACCACCGGTACGACCCGGCGCGTCAACTGGAAGATGCAGACTGGAGCGACAACTCCAATCACAACCTGCACGAAGCGCTGGAAGTGCTGGACGACCGCAGCCGTGACATTCTTTACCAGCGCTGGCTGGCGGAAGAAAAAGCCACGCTGCACGACCTGGCGCAGAAGTACAACGTGTCGGCCGAGCGGATTCGGCAGCTTGAGAAAAGCGCGATGAACAAGCTGAAACTGTCGATCGCCGCCTGATCCAGCTGGCAATGCTGGGGCAAAATGTGGGAGGGGGCTTGCTCCCGATAGCAGAGTGTCAGTCGACATATGAGTGACTGATCCACCGCTATCGGGAGAAAGCCCCCTCCCACAGTTGTTTTGGGTGTGTCAGTCGGACCAGGGGGCTTTTCGGGAGTTATTGAGTTCGACCAAATAGCCCTCGCCACCCAACTGACTCATCTGCTGGCGAATCCACGCCGCGCGCCGCGCCACATAGGCGGTCGGATGGCTGGCACTCCACACCCGTGGGTTCGGCAACACCGCCGCCAGGTAGCTGGCCTGCTGACGCGACAGCCCTTTGGCGCTCACTCCGAAATGATGCCGCGCTGCTGCTTCTGCACCGAACACACCCTCGTCCCACTCCACGCTGTTGAGGTACACCTCAAGGATGCGCTGCTTGGGCCACAGCACCTCGATCAACCCGGTAAACCAGGCTTCCAGGCCCTTGCGCAGATAACTGCGGCCAGCCCACAGGAACAGGTTTTTCGACACCTGCTGGCTCAAGGTGCTGGCGCCGCGAATCGTGCCGCCGCGCTCGTTATGCACGATTGCCGCCTGGATCGCGCCAAAGTCGAAGCCCCAGTGCTGTGGGAAACGCTGGTCTTCACCGGCCATCACCGCCACTTTGAGGTCGTCGGAAATCTCGTCCCACGCCACCCAGCTGCGCTGCAGGTCGATAGGTTCGCCGTCGATCCAGGATTCGACCTTGCGCTCCACCATCAGCGCAGTGAACGGCGGTGGTATGACGCGAAACAGCAGCACCAGCAGCACACTGCCGATGGCGAACCATTTCACGACGTTGAGAAAGCGATTGAAGAGGACACGCAGCATAGAGATGGCTTGGCCGAACCCGTTGAGCGGGCCATTATACAGACCCTGCCCGATGAGTCTGACTGGAGTTCCTCATGCTGCGTAGCTTTCTGATGCTGGCCGCCTTTTTTGGCTTTACCGGCGTCGCCCTCGGCGCGTTCGCCGCCCATGGCCTGAAAAACCGCCTGAGCGCCGACTACCTGGCGATCTTCCACACCGGCGTGACGTATCAACTGGTGCACACCCTGGCGTTGTTTGGCGTGGCGCTGCTGGCCGCGCATATTCCTGGCCGGCTGGTCACCTGGGCGGGCATCTCATTTGTGGTCGGCATCTTGCTGTTCTCCGGCAGCCTGTATCTGTTGACCCTGACCGGCATCAGCAAACTCGGGATCATCACGCCGTTCGGCGGGCTGGCATTCCTGCTCGGCTGGTTTTTCCTCGGCTTGCTCGCCTGGCGCCTGCAACTGACCGCTTGACGCTTGAAGCTGACCTTCAGCGCCCAATCGCGTTAGAATGCCGGCCCCTAAAAACGATGGCGGCCCGTGGCATGCGCATTCAGTTGAACGGCGAACCCCTTGAACTGCCCGACGGTGAAACCGTCGCGGCCCTGCTGACCCGCCTGGACCTCACCGGGCGCCGTGTCGCAGTGGAACTCAACCTGGATATCGTCCCGCGCAGCCAGCACGAAGGCACCACGCTCAGCGAAGGTGACCGTGTCGAAGTGGTGCACGCCATCGGCGGCGGCTAGTCGCCCCGGCCGTAACGCATTCTGCAGAACCTCACCCCATTACGAGGATTTCCCATGAGCATCGTTCGTAGCGACAAGCCCTTCGTCCTGGCCGGTCGTACCTACCAGTCCCGTCTGCTGGTCGGCACCGGCAAGTACCGCGACATGGAAGAAACCCGTCTGGCCATCGAAGCCTCGGGCGCCGAAATCGTTACCTTCGCCGTACGTCGCACCAACCTCGGCCAGATCGAGGGCGAGCCGAACCTGCTCGAAGTGCTGTCGCCGGACCGCTACACCTTCCTGCCGAACACCGCCGGCTGCTATGACGCCATCGAAGCCGTGCGCACCTGCCGCCTGGCCCGTGAGCTGCTCGACGGCCACAACCTGGTGAAGCTGGAAGTGCTGGCCGACCAGAAAACCCTGTTCCCCAACGTGATCGAAACCCTCAAGGCCGCCGAAACCCTGGTCAAGGAAGGCTTTGACGTGATGGTCTACACCAGCGATGACCCGATCATCGCCCGCCAGCTGGCGGAAATCGGCTGCATCGCGGTGATGCCACTGGCTGGCCTGATCGGCTCCGGCCTGGGGATCTGCAACCCTTACAACCTGCAGATCATCCTTGAAGAAGCCAGGATCCCGGTGCTGGTGGATGCGGGCGTGGGCACTGCCTCCGACGCTACCATCGCCATGGAGCTGGGCTGCGACGCGGTGCTGATGAACTCGGCCATTGCCCATGCCCAGCAACCGATCATGATGGCCGAAGCCATGCAACACGCAATCGTCGCGGGCCGCCTGGCCTACCTCGCCGGGCGCATGCCGAAAAAACTCTATGCCAGCGCCTCTTCGCCGCTGGATGGCCTGATCAAGTAAGAGCTATTGATGACTGAATCAAACGAAACGCCGAACCCCGTGGAAGCAGGCGACGAGTCCAAGCACCGCCGCATCAAGAGCTTCGTGATGCGCGCCGGGCGCATGACCGAAGGCCAGCAAAAAGGCCTGCAGCAAGGCACGTCGCTGTTCGTGTTGCCCCTGGCCGATGCGCCGGTGGACTTCGACCAGGTGTTCGGTCGCTCGGCGCCGCGTTCCCTGGAAATCGGCTTCGGCATGGGCCATTCCCTGCTGGAAATGGCGGCGGCCGCGCCGGACCAGGATTTCATCGGTGTAGAAGTGCACCGCCCAGGTGTCGGTGCGCTGTTGAACGGCGTGCTGACCCAGGGCCTGACCAATCTGCGGGTCTACGACTGCGACGCGATTGAAGTGCTCAACCGCTGCATTGCCGACAACAGCCTCGACCGGCTGATGCTGTTCTTCCCCGACCCATGGCACAAGGCCCGTCACCACAAGCGTCGCATCGTCCAGGCTTCCTTCGCGGAACTGGTGCGCAGCAAGCTGAAAGTGGGGGGCATCCTGCACATGGCCACCGACTGGGAGCCCTATGCCGAATACATGCTGGACGTGATGAACGTCGCCCCCGGCTACCGCAACCTGGCCGAAGACGGCAAATGCGTACCGCGCCCGGCAGAGCGCCCGGTCACCAAGTTCGAACGCCGTGGCGAGAAGTTGGGGCATGGGGTGTGGGATTTGAAGTTCGAGAAGCTGGCGTAACCCGCCTGCAACGTTGAAATGCAGTAAAAATGTGGGAGGGGGCTTGCTCCCGATAGCGGTGGGTCAGCCAAACATGTGTTGTCTGGCACCCTGCCATCGGGAGCAAGCCCCCTCCCACATTTGTTTTGTGTTTGGCTTGAAGTCAGCGGCGGTCTGCCACCACCCCAATCAACACCAGTACCACCACCAGCACCGGCGCGAGGCTGTAGTTATTGAACTGGCTCAGCCCGCGCACGATCCACGGCGTGGCGTAGATCAGCGCCGCGCCGCTGCCGATCATGCACACCAACGCCATCAGGGGGACGCGCAATGCGCCGGCGATGCTGCCCAGGCGGGCTTCGACCCAGCCCTTTATGTCTGCGCCGAACAGCACCAGTAAACAGCCGACCAGCGCCAGGGAGATTTCCGACAGGTTGCTACGGCTCCAGCGGGATACGGTGGCTAGCAGGTCGAGTACCAAATCCATTCGATTTCCTTAAGAGCGATCAGCTCAAAAACGTCTGCAACAGGTCATTGAGAAAGAGTTGCCCGCGGTCGGTCGCCGCCAGGCGTGACGGTTCGACCTGCATTAAGCCACTTTGTTCTGCCTCGCGGCGGCCTTCAGCGAGGCTCGCCAGGTCAAGGCCGGTGCGCTCGGTGTAAAGCCTGGCGTCTACGCCTTCGGTGAGGCGCAGGGCGTTCATCAGGAACTCGAACGGCAGCTCTTCATTGGTCAGTTCTTTCGCCCCCGCCTGGAAGCTTTTGGCCGGGTTGAGGTAGTCCTTCGGTGCGCGGGTTTTCCAGGTGCGCACGATGCGCCCGTCCGGATGGCTAAGCTTGCCGTGGGCGCCCGCGCCGATGCCGATGAAGTCGCCAAAGCTCCAGTAATTGAGGTTATGCCGCGCCGGTCGACCGGGTTGGGCATAGGCCGAGACTTCATATTGTGTGTAACCGTGCTCGGCGAGCAGCGCCTGGCCGGCTTCCTGGATGTCCCACAGGGTGTCGTCTTCCGGCAGCGCAGGGGGCTGGTTCCAGAACACGGTGTTGGGTTCCAGGGTCAGCTGGTACCAGGACAAATGCGTCGGCTTCAGTGCGATGGCTTGGCGCAGATCGGCCAGGGCGTCGTCCAGGGACTGATCAGGCAAACCGTGCATCAGGTCCAGGTTGAAGTTATCGAACCCGGCCTGGCGCGCCATACCTGCGGCGCGAATGGCTTCATCGCCGTTGTGGATGCGGCCCAGGGCTTCGAGCTTGGCCTGCTGGAAGCTCTGGATGCCGATGGACAGACGATTGATCCCCAGCTTGCGGTACGCCACGAACTTCTCTTGTTCGAAGGTGCCGGGATTGGCTTCCAGGGTGATTTCGATGTCGTCGGTAAATGCGATGCGCGCTTGCACTCCTTCGAGCAGGCGCCCCAACGCTGCGGCGCTGAACAGGCTCGGGGTGCCGCCGCCAAAGAAGATCGAGCTCAGTTCCCGGCCATGGACGGCGTGCAGGTCCTGGTCCAGATCCGCCAGCAAGGCGTCCACATACGCCTCTTCCGGCAGCACGGTGCTTGCGGTATGGGAGTTGAAGTCGCAATAGGGGCACTTGCGCACGCACCACGGGATGTGGATGTACAGCGCCAGGGGCGGCAGCACAGGCAACGCCGACCGGGGTGTTTGCGCGCCGCCGTGGATCAGTGGCAGCGCCTGGGTGTGGTGGGTCATTTCAGGCTCAGGCGTTGGCGCAGCAAATCCATTGCGCGGGCGCGGTGGCTGATCTGGTTCTTGTCGGCCGGGCTCAGTTCGGCGCTGGAGACATTGCGCTCCGGCACCCAGAACAGCGGATCGTAGCCAAAGCCATGCTCACCGCTGGCTGCATGCAGGATGCGCCCGTGCCACAAGCCTTCGCAGAGGATCGGCAAGGGGTCATCGGCGTGGCGCACCAATGCCAGCACACAGACGAACTGCGCACCGCGCTCCGCGTCCGGCACATCCTTGAGCGCGTCCAGCAGCTTGGCGTTGTTGGCCGCATCGCCTTTGCCGTCGGCATAACGCGCCGAATAGATGCCCGGTGCGCCACCGAGGTAGTCCACCGCCAGGCCCGAATCGTCCGCCAAGGCCGGCAGGCCCGAGAGGCGTGCGGCGTTGCGTGCCTTGAGGATCGCGTTCTCGACGAACGACAGCCCGGTTTCTTCCGGCTCGACCTGGCTGAACTCACCGATCGAGCGCAGCTTCACCGCGTCACCGAGCATGGCCTGCAATTCTTTGAGTTTGCCGGCGTTATGGCTGGCCAGTACGAGTTGAGTAAGGTTCATCATTCGGCCGGAAACAGTTCTTGGTTGAATTGGAAACCATGGGCCTTGCCGCCGGTTTCGACATTGATGGTAAACGTCTTGTATTCGCGCTGGGTCACGGAGTAGGGCGCGAGGTAGCTGACGCCGCCTTTCTCTTCGATCTGCTTGAACGTCAGGATTTCGCTCTTGCCGCCCAAATCCTTGATGGTGCCGGTCACTTGGGCCGCGACGGGGGTTACGCCCTTGATCACGGTCACATTGATCAAGCCCTTGTCCTTGCTGCGCACCACGCCTACCTTCTGGGCGGTCTCCGGCGACAGAAAGCTTGAAGTGAAGGTGTTGTAATGAACGGTGATATCGCCGAAGTCTTTCTTGCGGTTAGCGTCGATAGCGTCCGCAGCCATGGCGCTGGCGCCCAGGCAGGCGGTCAGGAGAAAAACAGCCAAACGACTCATGAGCGTCCCTCTTGATAATGATTAGACGGCAATCTTGTGGTCGGTCAGGCCAGGGCTGCTGACCCGGTAGATACCGATTTCGCCCAACAGGTTGGGCCATAGCTTACTCGCCCAGCCGTGGCGATGTTGTTGATCGACGGCAAGGCGGTTGATCACCTTGGCCTCACGCTCGCCACACAGGGCTTCGAAGTCTTCGAAGGTGCAGAAGTGGATGTTCGGCGTGTTGTACCAGGTGTACGGCAGGAAGTCCGACACCGGCATGCGGCCCTTGGTGGCCAGGTACCAGCGGCAGCGCCAGTGCCCGAAGTTGGGGAAGGTGATGATGCACTGGCGGCCGACGCGCAGCATTTCGTCGAGGATACGGTCCGGGTAGTGCACCGCTTGCAGGGCCTGGGTCATCACCACGATGTCGAAGCTGTCGCTGGCAAAGTTGCCCAGGCCCTTGTCCAGGTCCTGCTCGATCACGTTGATGCCCTTGGCCACGCACTGGGCGATATTGTCCGGGTCGTTTTCCAGGCCATAGCCGGTGACTTGCTTGTTGTCGCGCAGCCAGCTCAGCAGCTCGCCATCACCGCAGCCCAGGTCGAGCACGCGGCTGCCGGCGGGGATCCAGTCTTGGATGATTTCCAGGTCGGCTCTCATGGCGTTCTCACAGTGCAATACGGTTCATGTAGTTACTGAACGCCTGCAGATAACGGGGAATCGGAATCAGGAAGGCGTCGTGGCCTTGCGGTGCATCGATCTCCAGGTAGCAGACGTCTTTGCGTGCAGCCATCAGGGCGTCCACCAGCTCGCGGGAGCGCGCCGGCGAGAAGCGCCAGTCGGTGGTGAACGACATTACGCAGAACTTGGCCGTGGCCTGTTCGAAGGTCTTCGCCAGGTCGTCATTGAAGTTCGCGGCCGGGTCGAAGTAGTCCAGGGCCTTGGTCATCAGCAGGTAGGTGTTGGCGTCGAAACGCCCGGAGAACTCCTCGCCCTGATAACGCAGGTAGCTTTCCACCTGGAACTCGACGCTGTGGAAGTCGTAGTTGAGCTTCTCGCTCTTGAGGCCACGGCCGAATTTCTCGCCCATGGAATCATCGGACAGGTAGGTGATGTGCCCGACCATCCGCGCCAGCATCAGGCCACGCTTGGGGATCACCCCCGCTTCCTGGAACGAACCACCGTGGAACTCCGGGTCGGTGAGGATGGCCTGGCGCGCCACTTCGTTGAAGGCAATGTTCTGCGCCGACAACTTGGGCGCCGAGGCGATCGCGAGGCAGTGGCGCACGCGGTCCGGGTAGGTGATGGTCCATTGCAGGGCTTGCATGCCGCCCAGGCTGCCACCGATCACGGCCGCCCATTGGTCGATGCCCAGCCGGTCGGCGAGGCGCGCCTGGCTGTGCACCCAGTCTTCCACGGTGAGTACCGGGAAGTCGGCGCCGAAGGGCTTGCCAGTCTCCGGGTTGAGGCTGCTGGGGCCGGTGGAACCGTTGCAGCCGCCGAGGTTGTTCAGGCTGACCACGAAGAACTTGTTGGTATCGATGGGCTTGCCGGGGCCGATGCAGCTGTCCCACCAGCCGGGCTTGCGCTCGTCGACGCTGTGGAAGCCCGCAGCATGATGGTGGCCGGACAGGGCGTGGCATATCAGCACGGCGTTGTTCGCCGTGGCGTTGAGTTGGCCGTAGGTTTCGTAGATCAAGTCGTAGGCGGGCAGCGAACGGCCGCAGGCCAGGGCCAACGGTTCGCTGAAGTGCGCCACTTGGGGCACGACCAGTCCAACGGAATCGGGGGGGAAGGCAGTTGGCATCGACCCTGCTCTCGTTTAAATGAGGCGTAAGTCTAAAGACCACTGGACCCAGCGGCAAGCAAAGGCCTGCGCCGGTACACAGATACAAAATGTGGGAGGGGGCAAGCCCCCTCCCACATTTTCCAGCGAATTGTCAGATCAGGCCGAACAGTTCTTTAGGCATGAACGCATAGAACGCCAGGCGTGGAATCACCCAGCTTTGAATCAGCTGGATCGCGATAAACGCGAAGATCGGCGAAATATCCAGACCGCCCAGGTTGGGGATCAGGCGACGGAACGGCGCCAGCACCGGTTCGGTGATCTGGTAGACCAGCTCGGCGCCTGGGCTGCGGCTGCCGGGGGCGACCCACGAGAGGATCACGCTGATGATCATCGACCAGAAGATGATCTTCAAAAACAGCGAGAAAATGCCGATCAGCGCCCATGGCAACAGCAGCACCGTAAAGGCCTGGTAGCCATTGAGCATCAGGATCACCACGAACAGCAGGATCTGCAGCAGCAGTGCCAGTACCAGCGACGACATGTCCAGCCCGAACAGGCTCGGGATCACTCGGCGCAGCGGCTTGAGCAGCGGTTGGGTGGCCTTGACCACGAACTGGCACAACGGGTTGTAGAAGTTCGCCCGCACCAGTTGCAGGATAAAGCGCATCAGCACGATCAGCAGGTACAGGCTGCCTAGGGTCTGGATGATGAAGATGGCAGCGTCATTGATTCCGAGCATGTTTGTTTACCTTGGTAAGTGACGACTATTTGCCCAGTTGCTCAGCCATTTCGGCGGAGCGGTGTGCCGCAGCACCCAGTGCTTTTTCCACCAGGGCTTCAAAGCCGCCGGCCTGGAATGATTCGATGGCGGCATGGGTGGTGCCGCCCGGGGACGTGACGCGACGGCGCAGCTCGGCCGCATCCACATCGCTGGTCACCGCCATCTTCGCAGCGCCCAGGGCGGTTTGCTCGGCCAGTTGCTCGGCAACGTCGGCAGGCAGGCCCAGTTTGACGCCGGCGGCGGTCATGGCTTCGATCAACAGGAAGAAGTACGCCGGGCCGCTGCCGGAAACGGCGGTGACCGCGTCCAGTTGCTGCTCCTGCTCCAGCCACAGGGCGATGCCCACGGCGGATAACAGTTGCTCGGCCTGGTCACGCTGTGCGGCGCTGACGTCGGCGGTGGCGTACAAACCGCTCACGCCCTGGCGCAACAAGGACGGCGTATTCGGCATGCACCGTACGATCGGCTGGGCGCCAAGCCAGGTGTTCATGCTGGCGCAGGTGATGCCGGCAGCGATGGACACCACCAGCTGATGCGCCTGCAGGCTCGGGCGCAGGCTTTCGCACACGGCCTTCATGGCCTGGGGCTTGACCGCCAGCACAATGACGTCGACGCCCTGGATGGCCTCGGCGTTGTCGGCAAAGGTTTCAATGCCGTGTTCGGCGCTGACGCGGGCGCGGGTTTCGGCGCCTGGATCGCTGGCGCGAATCTGCGCAGCGTCCAGACCCTTGGCCCGCAGGCCGCCGATCAGGCTGGCTGCCATGTTACCGGCGCCGATAAAGGCAATACGCATGTCTTTCATGACAGGTCCTTAGCTAGATGAACGTCAGCCATTTCACGGCTGGCCGTAGTCGCGGGCGCCAAACAGCGCGGTACCGATCCGCACCCAGGTGGCGCCTTGAGCGATGGCCGACTCGAGGTCGTGGCTCATGCCCATGGAAAGTGAGTCGAGTGGCAGGTTCAGGCTGGCTTGCAGCTCGCGCACCGTGGCGAACGCCTCATCCTGCGCCGCGCGATCGTCAGTCGGCTCGGGGATCGCCATCAGGCCCCGCAGCTTCAGGCGCGGCAGGGCGCTGATGGCGTTGGCCAGGGCCGGCAGGTCGGCGGGCGTACAGCCGGACTTGCTGGCTTCGCCACTGACGTTGACCTGGATGCAGATATTCAGCGCAGGCAGGTCGGCAGGGCGTTGTTCGGACAGACGTTGTGCGATTTTCAGGCGGTCCACGGAATGCACCCAAGCGAAGTTCTCGGCGATCGCGCGAGTCTTGTTCGATTGAATGGGGCCGATGAAGTGCCAACTCAAGGGCAAGTCGGTTAATTCGGCCTGTTTGCCCAGGGCTTCCTGCAGATAGTTTTCACCAAAGTCATGCATCCCGGCGGCAAAGGCTTCGCGCACGGCTTGCGCCGGTTTGGTCTTGCTCACGGCCAGCAGGTGGATGCTGCTTGCGTCACGCTGCACGGCGTCGGCGGCGGCGCGGATGCGCTGGCTAACCAGGCCGATGTTGTCTGCTATCGTCGACATTCAAGTTGCGCCCGTGGATATGGAGTCCGCGGCATTCTACTGGAAATGGAAAGCCCTATGGATATCACTGAATTACTGACGGCCAGCGTGCGCCGAGGCGCCTCCGACCTGCATTTGTCGGCCGGCCTGGCGCCAATGTTGCGCATCGATGGCGAGGTCTGGCCGCTGGACAGCCCGATACTGGCCGGGCCGCAGGTTGCGGATTTACTGAGCCCTTTGCTCAACCAATACCAACAAAAGGATTTCGAAACATCTCTTGAAACGGATTTTGCGTTCGAGCTGCCCGGCGTGGCGCGCTTTCGCGCGAATGTGTTCCAGCAGGCGCGTGGCGTTGGCGCCGTGTTTCGCACGATCCCCACCGACATCCAGAGCCTGGAAAGCCTTGGCTTGGGCGAGGTGTTCCAGCGTATCGCGCTGTTACCCCGTGGCCTGGTGCTGGTGACCGGGCCCACCGGGTCGGGCAAGTCCACCACGTTGGCGGCGATGATTGATTACCTGAATCGGCATCGGCGCCAGCACATCCTCACGCTGGAAGACCCCATTGAATTTATCCACAGGCCAAAAATGGCGTTGATCAACCAGCGCCAGGTGCATCGCGATACCCACAGCTTTTCGGTGGCCCTGCGCTCGGCGCTACGCGAAGACCCGGATGTGATCCTGGTGGGCGAGCTACGTGACCTGGAAACCATCCGCCTGGCGCTGACGGCCGCTGAGACCGGCCATCTGGTATTTGGCACCTTGCACACCACTTCGGCGGCAAAGACGGTAGACCGGCTGGTGGACGTGTTCCCGGCCGTGGAAAAGGCCATGGTCCGCTCGATGTTGTCGGAGTCGCTGCAGGCGGTGGTCTCCCAGGTGCTGGTGAAGAAGGTCGGCGGCGGACGGGCAGCGGCTCACGAGATCATGCTGAGCACGCCGGCCATTCGTAATCTGATCCGCGAAGACAAGGTGGCGCAGATGGTGTCGGCGATTCAGACCGGTGGGGCAGTGGGGATGAAGACGCTGGATATGAGTTTGAAGGCGTTGGTCGCGCAGGGCGTGATCAGTCGGGACGACGCACGGGAACAGGCAAGGGTGCCGGCAGACATATGAGATTCAGCAAACAATGAAACCAAATGTGGGAGGGGGCTTGCCCCCGATAGCGGTTGATCAGCCAACAAATCTGTTGAATGACACTCTGCTATCGGGAGCAAGCCCCCTCCCACATTGACTGCATTTCAGCCTGGAATCAGCGCTGCACGATCCGCAGGGTGTTGTTCTGCTCTTTGGGCAGCACCCGCTTGGCGATCACATAGTTCTTGTCCCAGAACGGCTTTTTCAGCGTGTCGATGCTCACCGACTTGCCACGACGCGGCGCGTGGATGAAGCGGTCGTTGCCCAGATAGATAGCAACGTGGTTAACCTGGCGGCTCTTGAGCTTGAAGAACAGCAAGTCGCCCGGCTTCAGGTCTTTGCGATCGACTTTCAACCCGTGGCCGGCGGCCATGGCGTTGGACGTACGCGGCAAATCCACGGCCTTGACATCGTTGAACGCATATTTCACCAGGCCGCTGCAGTCGAACCCTTTACTTGGGCTGCTGCCGCCCCAACGATAAGGAGTACCGAGCACGTTGACGGCACGGCTGAGAACATCGCTGCTTTGCTTGGTATTCACGGCCAGCTGGGTGGAAAGCGTTTTACCGTGGGCCTTGCTCAGTTGAGTCGGGCGGCTGACAGTCGGCTTTACCGATTTGGCGGTGCTGGGCGTGCTATGAACTTTAGGGGTAAAACCGTTAACGTTTGGAAGACGTTGCTCACGATTGGTGGCGTGGGCGGCCAGTGGCATTAATAGGCAAATGGTTAGCCATGTCTTGAAAAATGGTCGCATTAGGCGTGGCTCTTATGGGTTTGCGCGCAACTTTATAACAGGTTTTGGTGTCGTTCTCAGGCCGTTTGTCGACTGAACCTTGGGGTCAAATTCAGCAAAAACGCGACGATTCGTCGCAATTGTCCGACACAAGTCAGGCGGTATAAGGCTTTGAGGGCAGGAAGATACCATTTGCCGTACGTCGGGCGCTCGTAAAAAAGTCACAAAAAAAATGAACAAATTTATCTATTGAGTGAAAAGAGGTAGTTCATGAACACCTATCAACAGGTTACTTCGCAGCAAGACACCCACAGCAAGGTGATCGGTTACCTGCTATGGATTTTCGGTTTTACCGGAGCCCACCGCTTCTATTACGGCAAACCGGTCACCGGCACGATCTGGTTTTTCACCTTAGGCCTGCTGGGCATCGGCTGGCTGATCGACCTGTTCCTGATCCCGGCCATGGACCGTGAAGCCGACCTGCGTTTTACCGCCGGGCCCATCGAGTACAACGTGGCCTGGATTCTGTTGGCATTCCTGGGCGTGTTCGGTCTGCACCGGATGTACCAGGGCAAATGGATCACCGGCCTGATCTACCTGCTGACCGGTGGTTTGTTCCTGGTGGGGGTGCTGTATGACTTCTGGACGTTGAACAGTCAGATTTCGATCCGCAATGCCGAGCGTAATGCTGGGCGCTGATCTTCAAGTCTGGTGAAGATCAAAATGTGGGAGGGGGCTTGCTCCCGATCGCGGTGGATCAGTCAGCTTATCTGTAGCTGACCCACTGCAATCGGGAGCAAGCCCCCTCCCACATTTTTTACCGTGCCTGTTTCAGGCCTGGTAGCTGATCCGCCCATCCATCAAGGTGTACCGCACCGTTGCCGGCAGGCTGTGACCAATGAACGGGCAATTTTCACCCTTGGACAGCCAGTGCTCCCCGGCAACCGTGGAGCTGGCCGGGTCAAACAGCACCAGGTCCGCCGCCGCACCCACCGCCAGCTGGCCCGCCGGCAGGCGCAAGGCCTGGGCCGGGCCGGTGCTCAGACGTGCCAGCAACGTAGGCAGGTCCAGCAAGCCATCCTCCACCAAGGTCATCGCCAGCGGCAGCAGCAGTTCGACGCTGCTGATACCCGGCTCGGTGGCGCCAAACGGCGCCAGCTTGGCATCGCGCTCGTGAGGCTGGTGGTGGCTGGAAATCGCCGAAACCACGCCCGACTTTACTGCCGCGCGCAAACCTTCACGGTCGGCCAGGGTGCGCAGCGGCGGCTGCACGTGATAGAGGCTGGAGAAGTCGATCAGCGCTTCGTCGGTCAGGATCAGCTGATACAGCGCCACGTCCGCCGTCACCGGCAAACCGCGCGCCTGGGCCTGGGCGATCAGGGCGACGCCGCGGGCGCTGGTCAGTTGGCTGAAGTGCGCGCGTACGCCGCTTTGTTCCACCAGCAACAAATCACGGGCCAGGGCCACGGTTTCTGCGGTTTCCGGGATGCCCGGCAAGCCGAGGAAGCTGGCCACCGCGCCTTCATGGGCCAGGCCGCCTTCGGCCAGGTCGCGGTCCTGGGAATGAAAGATCACCGTCAGGTCGAAGGTGGCCGCGTATTCCAGGGCGCGGCACAAGGTGCGGCTGCTGCGAAAGCTTTCCAGGCCGTTGCTGAACGCCACGCAACCGGCGTCGCGCAAGGCGATCAGCTCAGCCAGTTGTTCGCCTTCCAGGCCTTTGCTCAAGGCGCCGACAGGGAACACTTTGCAATTACCCGCTTCACGAGCACGGTCGAGGATCAACTCGGTGACCGCCGAGGTGTCCAGGATCGGCTTGGTGTTCGGCGGGCAGCACAGGCTGGTCACGCCACCGGCGGCGGCCGCGCGGGTTTCGCTGGTGATGTTGCCTTTGCGGCTGTAGCCCGGCTCGCGCAGGGCGACGTTAAGGTCCACCAGCCCTGGCGCGGCCACCAGGCCTTTGGCGTCGATGCTCTCGACGGCAAGGAAGCCTGCGGGAGCTGCGCCAATGGCGACGATCTTGCCGGCGTCCAGATGAAGGTCGGTAACGCGATCCAGACCACTGGCCGGATCGATGACGCGGGCGCCGAGGATGCTGAGCTTCACTGGGCGCTCTCCTGCTCGAATTGACGTTGCGCGGTTTGCCCGCTCATGGCCATGGACAGCACGGCCATGCGGATGGCGATGCCGTAGGTCACCTGGTTGAGAATCACCGACTGCGGGCCATCGGCCACCGCCGACTCGATTTCCACCCCTCGGTTGATCGGGCCGGGGTGCATCACGATGGCATCCGGCTTGGCACCGGCCAGGCGTGCGGTGGTCAGGCCGAACAGGCGGTAGAACTCGCCCTCGCTCGGCAGCAGGCCACCGGCCATGCGTTCGCGTTGCAGGCGCAGCATGATCACCACGTCGACATCCTTGAGGCCTTCGGCCATGTCGGTGTAGACCTTCACGCCGTACTGTTCGACCCCAACAGGCAGCAAGGTTTTCGGGGCGATCACACGAATGTCCGGGCAGCCCAGGGTCTTCAGGGCCAGCATGTTCGAGCGCGCGACCCGCGAGTGCAGGATGTCGCCGACGATGGCCACCGAGAGGTTTTCAAAGCTGCCTTTGTGCCGACGGATGGTGAGCATGTCGAGCATACCCTGGGTCGGGTGGGCGTGGCGGCCATCGCCGCCATTGATGATCGCCACATTCGGGCAGACATGTTCAGCGATGAAATGCGCCGCGCCGGAGTCGCCGTGGCGTACCACGAACATGTCGGCGGCCATGGCCTCCAGGTTGCGCAAGGTGTCGAGCAGGGTTTCGCCTTTGCTGGCCGACGAGGTGGATACGTTCAGCGTGATCACGTCGGCCGACAGCCGCTGGGCGGCCAGCTCAAAGGTGGTGCGGGTGCGTGTGGAGTTCTCGAAGAACACGTTGCAGATGGTCTTGCCGCGCAGCAGCGGGACTTTCTTCACCGCCCGGCCACCGACTTCGAGGAACGAGTCAGCGGTGTCGAGGATTTCGGTGAGCAGTTCGCGGGGCAAACCATCGAGGGACAAGAAATGTTGCAACTGGCCCTGAGCATTGAGCTGCAGCGGGCGCTTGGCATCTAGAGGCGTCATCGCGGGGACTCTTTTACAAGGCGGGTTAAAGGGCAAGGTCTTGCAGTTCGAGTTCGAGCGGCGTTGGACCGGACAATTTTACCCGCTGGTGGGCTTGCAAAGACAGCGTCGCACCGACCACATCCGGGCTGATCGGCAATTCCCCAGCCTCCAGGTCCAGCAGGCACACCAGAGTGATACTGGCCGGGCGGCCGTAGTCGAACAGCTCATTCATGGCCGCGCGTATGGTACGGCCGCTCATCAATACGTCGTCGATCAGCACCAGGTGCTGGCCTTCGATCTCGAACGGCAGCTGCGAGGGGCGCACTTGCGGATGCAGGCCGTTCTGGCTGAAATCGTCACGGTAGAAAGACACATCCAGCGTGCCCAGGGGCGAATCGCTGCCCAACTCTTCCAGCAATGCCTGGGCCACCCACACACCACCGGTGCGGATGCCGATAAAGCGCGGTTCGCTGATGGCGCGGTGTTCAAGGTGCGCCTTGAGGCGTATCGCCATCTGGCTGATCAGTTCGGCGGGATTGGGCAGGCTCATGGTGGCTCCTCATTAAGTGTGTAGGAGCGAGGGGGACGCCTAGTCCTTGCTCGCGAGAAACGTCAACGATAACGCGTGAAGCCTGGATGTACGCGGTGCCTGTGAGTTCTTCGCGAGCAAGGACTAGGCGTCCCCCTCGCTCCTACAAAAGCGGCATAGCAGCAAGCCGCGTCAGTCAGGATTCAAATAAAGCGGTGTTTTCATCCAGCCAACCCTGCAGCAGCAGGGCGGCGGCGATGGCGTCCACCGGGTTGTCGCGGTAACTGCCCTTCTGCCCGCCACGGTCACGGCGCTCACCCTTGGCTTCAAAGGTAGTCAGGCGCTCGTCGTGGGTATAGAAGGGCAGGTTGTAGCGGCCATTGAGGCGGCGCGCGAACTTTTCGGCGCGCAGGCACATCTCGCTGGGCGTGCCGTCCATGTTCAGGGGCAGGCCGACCACGACGGCATCGGGCTTCCATTCCTTGATCAGCGCTTCAACCTGGTTCCAGTCCGGCACGCCGTTCTGGGCCTTCAATGTGCACAGCTCGCGGGCCTGGCCGGTAATCACCTGGCCCACTGCCACGCCGATCTGTTTGGTGCCGTAGTCAAACCCCAGGATCAGACGCAAAGCCATCAGGCGTGCCCCGCCTGGCTGGTCAACAGGCTGAGGTTGACCCGCAGCTTGGCGGCGGCGGCTTCCAGGCGCAGTTCGCTGGCGGTGTTGAAGAGGATGTCGGCGTCGAACGGGCAAGTCAGCCAGGCATTGCTGGCCAGTTCGGCCTCCAATTGCCCGGCTTCCCAGCCGGCGTATCCCAGGGTGATCACACTTTGCTCGGGGCCGACGCCGTCGGCAATCGCGAACAACACATCCTGGGACGTGGACAGCGAGACGCCCTCAAGGTCCACCGTGGCCTGGAACGTCGGCCCGCTGGGGTGCAACACGAAGCCGCGATCGGTCTGCACCGGCCCGCCGATGTAGATCGGCACGTTCTGGCAGCTGGCTGGCGGATCGATTTCCGGGCGCAGCTGCTCGAGGATATCGGCCAGGTTCAGCTCCTGCGGGCGGTTCACCACCAGCCCCATGGCACCATTGGCCGTGTGCTCGACGATGTAGGTCAAGGTCTGCGCAAAGTTCGGGTCGGCCATATGGGGCATGGCGATCAGGAAGTGGTGCTTGAGGTAGGTCGGGCTGACATTTTTCATGTCCACTAGTGTGGCGTTGGAGGGGCGAACTGACAAGTGTGGGAGGCGAGGCGATCAGTTGCTGGAAAGGCGGTCACCCTTGGCGAATTTCCAGGTGCGGATGATTTCCAGGCGGTCCACATCGTTCAAGTCGCCTGTAAAAGGCGCGAAGGGCGCGGCCAGGCGCACGATGCGCTGGGCGGCCTGGTCCAGCAAGGGCTGGCCGGACGACTCCAGTACCTGCACTTCATACAGCGAACCATCGCGGTTGATCGACACCAGCAAGCGCAAATTGCCGTAGATCTGCTGGCGGCGCGCCTCCTCCGGATAGTTGAGGTTGCCGATGCGCTCGACTTTCTTGCGCCATTCGTCCTTATACCAGGCGCCTTTGTCGCGCATGGTCGAGGCGGCGTTCAGGCGGTAGATGCGCGGGCGCTTGGCGTAGAGCTGCTGTTCGTGAGCCAGTTCGGCTTCCAGGCTGGAAATCTCGTCGGACAGCGTCGAACTGTCGAACGTTGGCGCAGGCTTGACGGGCTCGGGTTTGGGCTCGGTCTTGGTCTTTTCGCGCTGGGTCGGGGCTTTTTGCGGTTTGGGCGCGACCGTGGTCACGGCAGCCTTGGGAGTGGCCTGTTTGACTTCAGGCTTGGGAGCCGGCGGCGGGGTGACTTTGTTGACCTTGTTGTCCTGGAACGGCGCCACTTCGGTGGTCTTGGGCACGGCTTTCTTGTCGAGCGTGCCGCTGCCTTGCTGGTTCTCCTGGGCGAGAAAATCGGCCTTTTCGGGCTTTTTATCGCTCTTGAAGGTGGCCAGCGTGATTTCCAGGGTTTTGGTGATTTGCTTGGGCTCGACCATGGTGAAGCCCAGGCCGAGGATCAGTGCGAGGTGAATCAGCGCTGCCAGGAACAGGGTAAATCCGAGCCGATCAGCCGGGCGCACGCCGCTGTGGGAGAGTTCGGGGGGCAGTTCGGACGGGAGCGTCATGACAAGAAAACCAACATCGCGCGTTTCACAGGTGGCGCATGATAACGCAATGTTGGTTTATGTCCGGCTGTTCTATGTCACTTGGCTTGTAGCTTGCGCTCAATGGCCGCCATCAGCATTTCGCCGATGTTCGTGCCAAATGCGTTATCAATCTCGCGAATACAGGTCGGGCTGGTGACGTTGATCTCGGTGAGGTTTTCGCCAATTACGTCAAGTCCTACGAACAGCAGACCTTTTTCGCGAAGGGTCGGGCCGACTTGAGCGGCGATCCAGCGATCCTTGTCCGACAGCGGCCGCGCTTCACCTCGGCCACCGGCCGCCAGGTTACCACGGGTCTCGCCGGCCGCAGGGATACGCGCCAGGCAATAATCCACCGGCTCGCCGTCGATCATCAGGATGCGTTTGTCGCCGTCCTTGATCGCTGGCAGGTAGGCCTGGCCCATGATCTGCTGGGTGCCCAGCGCCGTCAGGGTTTCCAGGATCACCGAGAGATTCGGGTCGCCCGCGCGGTGACGGAAGATCGATGTGCCGCCCATGCCGTCCAGCGGCTTGAGGATCACATCACCGTGCTTGGCGGCGAACTCACGCAGCACGTCGGCGCGGCGGCTGACCACGGTAGGCGGCGTGCACTGCGGAAACAGCGTGGCGAACAGTTTTTCATTGCAGTCGCGCAGGCTTTGCGGCTTGTTGACGATCAACACGCCGGCGCGTTCGGCCTGCTCCAGCAGGTAGGTGGAATAAACAAATTCCATGTCGAACGGCGGGTCCTTGCGCATCAGGATCACGTCCAGGTCGCTCAGGGGGCTGTCGACTTCATCCTGCAGTTCGAACCACTTCTCGGGGTTGGCGAATACCTGCAACGGGCGCATCCGCGCACGGGCCTCGCCGTCGCCCTGGTAAAGGTCGCGCTGTTCCATATAGAACAGGCTCCAGCCGCGGGCCTGGGCGGCCAGGAGCATGGCCAGCGAGCTGTCCTTTTTATAGGAAATGCTGGCGATAGGGTCCATGACAATGCCGACGCGAACGCTCATGGGGGATTTCCTCTAGCAAATTAGGGCGCATAAAAGTGGCGTCAGAGTGGCGCTGCGGCTGTTGTGGGTCAAGGAAAAACCACCAGGCGGGCGCCTCGATAGATTGCGCCCGGAGACTGTGCTAAAAAGACTGCCACGGCGCAGCAGCCCTTGAATTCTAAGGCTTGTGGCGCTCATTCTGTGAGAGATCAGGCAGTACACACCGAAAACCGATTCGCTGTGGCGATGGTAGAGCAACTATGGAACAGCATTCCAACGCCTTGAGAGTGATGGTGATCGACGATTCGAAAACGATCCGCCGCACCGCCGAGACGCTGTTGAAGAACATGGGGTGCGAGGTCATCACGGCCATCGACGGTTTCGATGCCCTGGCCCGAATCGTGGACCATCACCCGCACATTATCTTTGTCGACATCATGATGCCGCGCCTGGATGGCTACCAGACCTGCGCGCTGGTGAAAAACAACCCGGCGTTCAAGTCGATCCCGGTGATCATGTTGTCCTCCAAGGACGGCCTGTTCGACAAGGCGAAGGGGCGTATCGTGGGTGTCGATCAGTTTTTGACCAAGCCTTTCAGCAAGGAAGAACTGCTGGGTGCGATCAAGGCCTATGTGCCTGCCTTCGCCGCAGTAGAACAAGCACACTGACGCCGCCTCAAAGGGGCCGGCGCGACCAATGTAGTGGGGAAAACCATGGCACGTGTTCTGATCGTCGACGATTCGCCGACCGAAATGTACAAACTGACCGGCATGCTGGAAAAGCATGGTCACGAGGTTCTCAAGGCCGCCAATGGCGGCGATGGTGTGGCGCTTGCCCGCCAGGAAAAACCTGACGCGGTATTGATGGACATCGTGATGCCGGGCCTCAATGGGTTCCAGGCCACGCGCCAACTGACCAAAGACAAAGAAACCGAGCACATCCCGGTGATCATTATCACCACTAAAGACCAGGAAACCGACAAGGTGTGGGGCACTCGCCAGGGCGCCAAGGACTACCTGACCAAGCCGGTCGATGAAGAAACCCTGATCGCCACGCTGAACAAGGTGCTGGCCGGCTGACGGCACGCCATCATGACCGAGTCGCAAACCGCCTTTGAGCTGCTGCTGGACATCGACCGCCGCTGCCGCCTGCTGGCCGCCGACCTGCCGTCCCAGGAAACCCGCCTGCAACGCTGGAGCGGGATTGGCTTTCGCCTGGGGCAGCAATGGTTTGTGGCGCCCATGGGCGAAGTCGCCGAGGTACTGCATGAGCCGCGCTGCACCCTGATGCCTGGCGTCAAGCCCTGGGTCAAGGGCGTGGCCAACCTGCGCGGGCGCTTGCTGCCGGTGATGGACCTGGGCGGGTTCCTCGGCCAGGCACTGTCCAAGGCGCGCAAGCAACGACGGGTGCTGGTGGTGGAATTCAACGATCTGTTTGTCGGGTTGCTGGTGGACGAGGTGGTGGGCATGCAGCATTTCGCACTGGACGCCTGGCAGGCAAGTACCGCCGCCAGCGCGCCGTTTATCCAGGGCCAATTCGATGGCGACCCGCAGTGGCAGGTCTTCAGCCCCTTCGCCCTGGTCCAGGCTCCAGGCTTCATGGATGTTGCCGCATGAGCACCGTCATCCCGCCCAAACCCCAGGCCGCCTCGCGCAGCCGCTCGCAGATCATCGTGCTGTTTATCGCCCTGATCGTGTTCATCATGCTGTTGTTCGCCAACTTCGCGTACCTCAACACCCAGTCCACCTACGACAAACAGTACATCGGCCACGCGGGTGAGCTGCGGGTGCTGTCCCAGCGCATCGCCAAGAACGCCACCGAAGCCGCCGCCGGCAAGGCGGCCGCGTTCAAACTGCTGGGCGAGGCGCGCAACGACTTTGCCCAGCGCTGGGGCTACTTGAAAAAAGGCGACCCGCAAACCGGCCTGCCGGCCGCACCCAGCGCCGTACGCGCTGAAATGCGTGCGGTGCAGACCGACTGGGAAGCCCTGCTGAAAAATACCGACGCCATTCTCGCCAGCGAACAGACCGTGCTGTCATTGCACCAGGTGGCCGCCACCCTCGCCGAGACCGTGCCGCAGTTGCAGATAGAGTCGGAAAAAGTCGTCGACATATTGCTCCAGCGCGGCGCCCCTGCGAGCCAGGTGGCATTGGCCCAGCGCCAGTCATTGCTGGCGGAGCGCATCCTGGGCGCGGTCAACACCGTGCTCGCCGGCGACGAAACCGCGGTGCAGGCCGCCGATGCCTTCGGTCGCGACGCCAACCGTTTTGGCGTGGTGCTCAATGGCATGCTCAACGGCAACCCCGGCCTGCGCATCACCCAGGTCGAAGACCCTGATGCCCGCGCCCGGTTGGGGGAAATTGCCGAACTGTTCGAATTCGTCTCGGGTTCCGTCGATGAAATTCTCGAAACCTCGCCGCAGCTGTTTCAGGTACGCGCTTCGGCGGGCAATATTTTCAACCTGTCGCAAACCCTGCTCGATGAAGCCTCGCACCTGGCCACCGGTTTTGAAAACCTGGCCGGCGGGCGCAGTCTGGATACCCTCGGCGGCTATGCGCTGGGGCTGCTGGCGCTGGCGTCGATCATCCTGATCGGCCTGGTGATGGTGCGCGAGACCAACCGCCAACTGCATGAAACCGCCGAGAAAAATGAGCGCAATCAGAACGCGATCATGCGTCTGCTGGACGAAATCGAAGACCTGGCCGACGGCGACCTGACCGTCACGGCCTCGGTCACCGAAGACTTCACCGGCACCATTGCCGATTCGATCAACTATTCGGTGGATCAGCTGCGCGACCTGGTGGCGACCATCAACCTCACCGCCGGGCAAGTCGCCGGCGCGGTGCAGGAGACCCAGGCCACCGCTATGCACCTGGCCCAGGCCTCGGAGCATCAGGCCCAACAGATCGCCGAAGCCTCCACCGCGATCAACCAGATGGCCCAGTCCATCGACCAGGTGTCGGCCAACGCCGCCGAGTCCTCAGCGGTGGCGGAGCGTTCGGTAGAGATCGCCAACAAGGGCAACGAGGTGGTGCACAACACCATCCACGGCATGGACAACATCCGCGAACAGATCCAGGACACCGCCAAGCGCATCAAGCGCCTGGGGGAATCGTCCCAGGAGATCGGCGACATCGTCAGCCTGATCGACGACATCGCCGACCAGACCAACATCCTCGCCCTGAACGCCGCGATCCAGGCGAGCATGGCCGGGGATGCCGGGCGCGGTTTTGCGGTGGTGGCCGATGAAGTGCAACGGCTGGCCGAGCGCTCATCGGCCGCCACCCGGCAGATCGAAACCCTGGTGCGGGCGATCCAGGCCGACACCAATGAAGCCGTGATTTCCATGGAGCAGACCACCACCGAAGTGGTGCGCGGCGCGCGGCTGGCCCAGGACGCCGGGGTGGCGCTGGAAGAGATCGAAGGCGTCTCGAAAACCCTGGCGGCGCTGATCCAGAGCATCTCGAACGCGGCGCAGCAGCAGACCTCGTCGGCGGGGCAGATTTCCCTGACCATGAATGTGATCCAGCAGATCACCACGCAGACGTCGTCCGGTTCCACGGCGACCGCCGAAAGTATTGGTAACCTGGCGAAGATGGCCAGTCAGTTGCGCAGGTCGGTGTCAGGTTTTACCTTGCCGGCAGCCAAGCAGGCAGATGACTGAAATGCGATCCAAATGTGGGAGGGGGCTTGCTCCCGATGGCGGTGCATCAGTCACTTGATCCATCAGCTGAACCACCGCTATCGGGAGCAAGCCCCCTCCCACAGTTGATCTCCATTGGTTTCAAGAACACCAGCAACTCATGAATTCTAAGCGGAGCAGTTATGGTTGATCGGCACGACTACGTGGCCCTCGAATGGGTCAAGGGCGACATTGCCGAAACCCTGAAACAGGCCCGTTCGGCGCTGGACGCTTATGTTGAAACCGGCGACGGGATTGATGCGTGCCTGGCCGGTATCCACCAGGTGCACGGCGCGCTGCAAATGGTCGAGTTCTACGGCGCGGCCCTGCTGGCTGAAGAGATCGAAGCCCTGGCACTCGCGCTGCAGGCCGGGCAGGTCAGTCAGCGCGACGAAAGCATCCGCCTGCTGCAACAGGCCCTCGGCCAATTGCCGCTGTACCTGGACCGCGTGCACAGCGCCCGTCGCGACCTGCCGCTGGTGGTGTTGCCGCTGCTCAACGATTTGCGCAGCGCCCGCGGTGAAGGCCTGCTGTCGGAGACCAGCCTGTTCAGCCCGCAGCTGCTGACGATCGCGCTGCTGCCCGACGAGGCGCTGGCTCAACGCACACCGCCGGACATTCACGCACAGCTGCGCCAATGGCACGCACTGCTGCAACAAGCCCTGGCCGGGTTGCTGCGCGAGGACCACGGCCCGAGCAACCTGGAAGACATGGCGCGGGTGTTCGCCCGTCTGGAAGCGCTGTGCCAGGGCGCGCCGCTGTTGCCGTTGTGGCAGGTCACCTCGGCGTTGGTCGAAGGCATGCTCACCGGGGTGATCGCCAATAGCCCGGCACTGCGCAGCCTGCTCAAGGCCAGCGGCAAGCAACTCAAGCGCCTGCTGGCCCAGGGCATTGTCGGGATCAACCAGCCGGCGCCGGATGAGTTGCTCAAGAGCCTGCTGTTCTACGTCGCCAAAGTCACCCGGCCGACGCCGCGCATGCAAAGCCTGAAGGAGCGCTACGGCCTGGACGAGGCCCTGCCCGACAGTGCCGTGGTCGATGCCGAGCGGGCGCGCCTGGCCGGGCCGGACCACAACGCCATGGGCTCGGTGCTCGGCGCATTGTGCGAAGAGCTGGTGCGGGTCAAGGAACGCCTCGATCTGTTCGTGCGCAGCGACCGCCAGCACACCCAGGACCTTGACCCGCTGCTGGCGCCGCTGCGGCAGATCGCTGACACCTTGGCGGTCCTCGGTTTCGGCCAGCCGCGCAAAGTGATCATCGACCAACTCGCCGTGGTCTTGAGCCTGGTGCAGGGCCAGCGCGAACCCAGTGACGCCGTACTGATGGATGTTGCCGGGGCGTTGCTCTATGTCGAAGCCACGTTGGCCGGAATGGTCGGCACGGTGGAGCCGGAGAGCCGCGAAGAGAGCCGCCTGCCGACCACCGACCTGACCCAGATCCACCAATTGGTGATCCGCGAATCCTGCCAGTGCCTGCGCCAGGCCAAGGAATTGGTGATCGACTGCATCGAGGCCGATTGGGACCGCCAACGTCTGGAATCCCTGCCGGAGCTGCTGAGCCAGGTGCGCGGCGCCCTGGCGATGATTCCACTGCCTCGCGCGGCAAGCTTGATGCGCGGCTGTACCGATTACGTCGATGAGCAGTTGATGGTCAACGATACCGCGCCCGGCCAAGCGCCGTTGGCGCATTTCGCCGAGGTGATCAGCAGCCTGGAGTACTACCTGGAACGCATGCTCCAGGACCCCGACGCCGCTGGGGAAAAAGTGCTGGAACTGGCTACCCATGGCCTGAGCGCGCTGGGCTACCTGCCGGTGGAAAAACCCTGGCGCCAGGCACTGGCTGCGCCCGACGGCGCCCTGTCCGGCGACAGCGCGCCAAGCCAATCCCAATTCGATGCGCTGGCCAGTCCCACCTCGCGCCTCAACCCTCCGGCCCTGCAGCGCCCGGGGAGCTTGCAGCCGCCCCCAGCCGATGAAGCGCCGATTGACGATGAGTTGCGCGAAGTCTTCCTCGAGGAAGCCGATGAAGTCCTCGGCGTGCTGCACCGTTACCTGCCCGACAGCACGGAAAAAACCGCCCAGGGCGAAATGCGCCGTGCCTTCCACACCCTGAAAGGCAGCGGCCGTATGGTCCGCGCGCTGGTGATGGCGGAACTGGCCTGGGCCGTGGAAAACCTGCTCAACCGCGTGCTTGAGCGCAACGTCGCCATGGGCCCTGAAGTGCAGCAGGTGCTGGATGACGCGGTGGCGCTGCTGCCGGAGTTGATTGCCGACTTCGCCACCGACGACCAGCGCCAGCGCGATGAGGTCGACGCCCTCGCTGCCCGCGCCCACGGGTTGGCCAGCGGCGCCCAGGTACCGGTTGCCGAGCCCCACGATCCGATGTTGCTGGAGATCTTCCGCAACGAAGCCCAGAGCCATCTGGACAGCCTCGACCAGTTCCTGCAACAGGCCGCCGAACACCTGCCGCTGCAGGTCAGTGATGAATTGCAACGCGCCCTGCATACCCTCAAGGGCAGCGCCTACATGGCCGGTGTGTTGCCGATTGCCGAACTGGTACGTCCGCTCGACCACCTGACCCGCGAATACAAGGCGCACCGTGTGCCGCTGGACCTGGACGAAATCGAGTTGTTGCTGGAAGCCGAGGGCCTGTTGCAAAAGGGATTGCGTGATCTGAACGGCGATCCCCTGGCGCCGATCAAGGGCGCCGCAGACTTGATCACGCGCACCCAAGGCCTGTTGGACCAACAGCTTGAAAAGCTGCTCAGCACCCCCGGCACCGGCCTGCGCGTCAAGTGCGACCCGCAACTGATCAGCAACTTCCTGGCCCAGGGCATGGACATCCTGCTCGACGCCGAAAGCCTGCTGCGCCGCTGGCAGCAACACCCCGGCGAGCGTCAGGAGCTGACTGCGCTGCTGGACGAACTGACCACCCTGGGCGAGGGCGCGCACATCGCCGACCTGCACCCTATCGATCAATTGTGCGAAGCCTTGCTCGACCTGTATGGCGCGGTGGAAGAAAGCAGCCTGGCGGTCAGCGAGCGGTTCTTCCAGGAGGCCGAGCAGGCCCATGAAGCGCTGATCAATATGCTCGACCAACTGGCGGCGGGGCAGGAAATCAGCCCGGCGCCGGCACGGGTACAGGCCCTGCGCGCGTTGCTGGATGACGCCCTTGATCCCTCCGCCACCGGCCTGATCAAACGTGACGGCAGCCGTGGCCTGAGTGTCGCCGAGCTGGGTGCCGCGACCGAAGCGCTGAACCGGCACACGGCGATGGACGATGAGATCGTCGACATCTTCCTTGAAGAGGCCGTGGACATCCTCGACAGCGCCGGGCAATCGCTCAAACGCTGGTTGCTGGAGCCCGACGGCCTGGCGCCGTTGTCCTCGTTGCAGCGGGACCTGCACACCCTCAAGGGTGGCGCGCGCATGGCCGAAATCGACCCAGTGGGCGACCTGGCCCAGGAGCTGGAATGTGTCTACGAGGGTCTGGTCGACCGCCGCTACAGCTATTCCACCGAGCTGTCCCAGCTGCTGATGGCCAGCCACGAACGCCTGGCCTTGCAGTTGGATGAACTGCACCAGCACCAGCCCCTGAGCGACGGCACCGAGCTGGTCGCCCGGTTGCGCGAATTGCGCCACAGCAGCCTTCCGGCGGCCCCGGTTGCCTCACCGGAAACCTCGGGTACCGACCCCGAACTGTTGGATATTTTCCTCGAGGAAGCTGCCGATATTCTCGACAGCTCCGGCAGCGCGTTGCTGCGCTGGCAAGCCGAACCCGGCAACCGCCAGGAAGTGGAAACCCTGCTGCGTGACCTGCACACCCTCAAGGGTGGCGCACGCATGGTCGAGATCGGCCCGATTGGCGACCTGGCCCACGAGCTGGAGTTTCTCTACGAGGGGCTGTCCGCAGGGCTGCTCGCGCCGTCGCCCGAGCTGTTCGCGCTGCTGCAAGGTTGCCACGACCGGCTGGCGCAGATGATCGATGCGGTGGCGGACGGCTTGCCTGTGGGCTCGGTGGACAAGCTGATCGAGCGCATCAAAAGCCTGGTGCACCCCAGCGATGAGCCGGTAGCGCCGGTGGCATTGCCGGTGGGTAAGACGGAAGCGGCGGTCGATCCGGCCGCCGACATGGTGAAGATCTCCGCCGAACTGCTCGACGACTTGGTCAACCTGGCCGGCGAAACATCGATCTTCCGCGGCCGTATCGAGCAGCAGGTCAACGATGCGCGCACTGCGCTCACGGAAGTGGAAACCACCATCGAGCGCATGCGCGACCAACTGCGCCGCCTCGACACCGAAACCCAGAGCCGGCTTTTCAGTCGCCAGCAGGCCGAGGCCGAACGGTTGGGCTACGAAGAATTCGACCCGCTGGAAATGGATCGCCATTCGCAATTGCAGCAATTGTCCCGCGCGTTGTCCGAATCGGCCTCGGATTTGCTCGACCTCAAGGAAACCCTCGAGCGCCGCAACCAGGACGCCCATGACCTGCTGCAGCAACAGGCGCGGATCAACACCCAGTTGCAGGAAGGCCTGATGCGCACGCGCATGGTGCCGTTCGAGCGCATGCTGCCGCGCCTCAAGCGCATCGTGCGCCAGGTCGCCGGCGAGCTGGGCAAGGACGTCGAGTTCGTGGTCGGCAATGCCGAGGGCGAAATGGACCGTAACGTGCTGGAGCGCATGGCGGCGCCGCTGGAACACATGCTGCGCAACGCCGTCGACCATGGCCTGGAGTCCCGTGAGGTGCGCCTGCAGGCCGGCAAGCCGGAGAAGGGGCGCATCACCCTGGACCTGACCCACGAAGGCGGCGACATCGTCTTCGACATGCGCGACGACGGCGCCGGTGTGCCCCTCGAAGCCGTGCGCCGCAAGGCGATCAAACGCGGCCTGCTCGACCCCAATCAAGAGATCAGCGACCGCGACGTGCTGCAGTTCATCCTGCAACCGGGGTTTTCCACGGCGGAAAAAATCACCCAGATTTCCGGACGCGGTGTGGGCATGGACGTGGTGCACGAAGAAGTGCGCCAGCTTGGCGGTTCGATGGTGATCGACTCGATCCCGGGCGTGGGTGTGCACTTCAGGATTCGCCTGCCGTTTACCGTGTCGGTCAACCGTGCGCTGATGGTGCAGTGCGCTGACGATCAGTATGCGATTCCGCTCAATACCATCGACGGCCTGGTGCGCGTGCCGCCCCATGAACTGGCCGGGCACTACCAGCAAGATCCGCCGCGCTATGCCTATGCCGGCCAAGTCTACGAACTGTTTTACCTTGGCGACCTGCTGCACACCGTCAGCCGCCCCAAACTGCTCGGCCAGTACCAGCCGGTGCCGGTGTTGCTGATGCAGTGCAATGAGCGACACGTGGCGGTGCATGTGGATGCCATGGCAGGGACCCGCGAGATTGTGGTCAAGGGCCTGGGGCCGCAGTTTGCGGGCGTTCAGGGCTTGTCCGGGGCGACGATCCTGGGCGATGGCCGCGTGGTGTTGATCATCGACCTGCTGGCGCATATCCGCGCGCGGCAACCGGCGTTGCCGGCGCAGTCTGTGGATGCGCCGCTGATCCTTAACGACCCGCTGAAAAAGCGCCCGCTGTTGGTGCTGGTGGTGGACGACTCGGTCACCGTGCGCAAAGTCACCAGCCGCCTGCTGGAGCGCAACGGCATGAATGTGCTGACCGCCAAGGACGGCGTTGACGCCCTCGCCGTGCTTGAGGAACACACCCCGGACCTGATGCTGCTCGACATCGAAATGCCGCGCATGGACGGCTTTGAAGTGGCGATCCAGGTGCGCAACGATCCACGCCTGATGCGCCTGCCGATCATCATGATCACCTCGCGCACCGGCCAGAAACACCGCGACCGCGCCATGGCCATCGGCGTCAACGACTACCTCGGCAAGCCGTACCAGGAGTCGGTGCTGCTGGAAAGCATCGCGTATTGGAGCAAGTCCCATGCTTGACCACCGCGCAAGCCAACTCACCGGGCTGTTGCTGCCGCTGGCTGACCGTCACCTGATAGTGCCCAACGTTGCGGTAGCCGAACTGATCGACTTCCAGCGCGGCGAACCGGCCAGCGATGCACCGCCGTGGTACCTGCGACAGGTGACCTGGCGCGATCGGCAAATCCCCTTGATCAGCTTCGAAGCCGTGTGCGGCGAAGCCAGCATGACCGGCGAGCGTTCTCGCATCGTCGTGTTGAATGCACTGGGTGGGCGGCCGACCTTGAAGTTCATTGCGCTGGTGATCCAGGGAATCCCGCGCTCGTACAAGCTCGACAGTGAACTGAGTTACGTGGACGTCCCGCTGTGCCCGCTGGAACTGGCGGCGGTGCAGGTGGGCGAACATGTGGCGAAGGTGCCGGACTTGATGGGGCTTGAAGCGTTGCTGGCCGAGTCCGGACTGGCCTGAGCCCTATGCAGATCCAATGTGAGAGGGGGCTTGCCCCCGATGGCGGTATGCCAGTCTCAGCAACCGTTACTGAACCACCGCTATCGGGAGCAAGCCCCCTCCCACACTGATCGTGCTCGTCTCCAGACTTCAATCAATCCGCGCAAACCGCTCGATCACTGGCTGCTCACGATGCTCGGCCTGCCACAAGTCGTAGGCGCTTTGCATCGACAGCCATAGCCGAGCGCTGCTTACCCCAGCGCGCTCCAACCTCACGGCAAGGTCGGGGCTGACAGGCGCATGACCATGCAGGATCCTTGAAAAGGTTTCGCGGGCGAAGCCAAGCCGCCGTGCCATTTCGGTGATGGTAATGCCCAGGGCCGGGATCACATCTTCAAGCAATATTTCACCTGGGTGAGGTGGGTTGTGCATACCCATATCGATACCTCTACTCAGTGGTAGTCAAGATAATCCACCAGTTCGACCTGGTCGTCGAACATCCGGAAAATGATGCGCCAGTTACCACTTATGCTGACGGACCAGTAGTCGATCAGATCACCTTTCAAACGATGGAAGCGCCAGCCGGGTAGGTCCAGTGCATCTGGGTGCTCGGCTTTGTCCAGAATGAGCAGAACACGGCGCAAGCGCTTTGCATGATTTGCATTGATGCCTCGGGTTGAACCGGTTTCATAGAAGGCCCTAAGGCCTTTATGTTTCCAGCTGATGATCATGGCGCGATTGTGATGTGATACATCACACTTTGCAACGGCCTTGCATCGGGTTTAACGGTCGGATTCATGAGCTCTGCCCGTGGCACGATTCGGATGGAAAAGGCTAGAGAGGCGAGTTCCGAGCAACAACCTGAAAAGCCTGTCGGAGCATTCTTTGCTGCCTATCGGAAGGATGACAGTGGGTGTGGTCTTAGGATTTTTCCTGCAAGATTTTGGGCCGTGCATGAACTTGTGATGAGAGGCCCGCGCGCCTAGTCTTCGTCCCGTCATCGCAAAAAACGGTGACACGGACGTGCAAGTCCGGTTACATGTCGGCGCACCAACGCCCATAGCCATTCAGCGGGCGTTTTTCATGCCTGCTGTACTTGTTATGGCGGCTGTGCGCGGGAGATCCTTCGGGGTCTGCCGGGGTCCGATATGCCCGGTCTTGCACACCTGCGCACAGCTGCCACCTTATTCGCGTGCAAGCGAAAGAGGGCAGTTTTCACCCCATATCGGAGTTGTAAATCATGGTCAAACCTACCCCCAATCCACCCCTCTTCACCGTAACCCCTCACCAAGACACCGAAACCCTGCTGGTCAACGCCAGCGAAACCCTGTCCTCCCTCAACGCACTCACCTGCAACCTGGCCTTCGACCTGGACACTTCCCAGCGCGCCATCATGCTCGGGATCCAGCAAATGGCCGAGCTGGGGCAGTTGTTAGTGGACCAGGCACTGGAACAGATTTCTCCCTTCCCATCGGCTTAGAACTTGATCGTTCCCAAAAAGGGACCTATCGTTCCCTTTTTGGGACTTATTGATGGCCGCTATGCACACCTTACCGCTCAGCACCGCGCTCTTCACTGTCACCCAGCAAAAAGTGCTGGGCCTGCTTTTCGGTAAGCCCGACCAAAGTTTCTTCACCAATGAAATCGCGCGCTGGGCACAAGTGGGCAAAGGCAGTCTTACTCGCGAGCTGGAGCGTTTGCAGCTGGCGGGCATCTTGAGCATGACGCGCCAAGGCAATCAGACCCACTATCAAGCCAACCCTCAATGCCCTATTTACGCGGAGCTGCTTGCCATTGTGCGCAAGACGCTGAGCCTGGATGAGCCATTGCGCAATGCACTGGCACCGTTCGCCGAGCACATAACCTGGGCCTTTATCTACGGCTCCATCGCCAAGGGCGAGGCGCACTCATCTAGTGACATAGATCTGATGCTGATTGGCGAAAGCCTCAACTACAGTGAAGTCATGGAGCAGCTCATACCGCTGGAAGAGCACCTGGGCCGCACCATCAACCCGACGCTTTACACCCCTGAAGACTGGATCGGCAAATGGAATGGCGGGAACAGTTTTGTGCAGCGGGTCGTGCAGCAGGACAAGATCAATCTGATTGGGGCCAACCCCCTGGAATCCACGGATGGACAGCAAGGCAAACCTGGAGAATCTGCAACGTAGCGGTGGCTTGAAGGCTGAGCCACCGGATCGCAAGGAGTGTGATGGGTTGATGCGTTCGGCCAGGGATCGGCTAAAGGACGCTGGTAATGCCCAGTTGTCGTTCGCCAGTCGTTTCGACCTGGCTTATAACGCCGCCCATGCTCTCGCACTCACGGCCTTGCGCCTGCAAGGTTATCGCTCTGACAAACGCTATCTGGTCTTTCAGTGTCTGGTTCACACCACTGACGTGAACAAGGTGGCGGTAAGGTTGATGGCTCTGTGTCATGAGCGTCGAAACCTGGCGGAATATGAAGGGTATATGGATGAGGATGATGCCCTGCTAGGCCAATTGATTGATAGCGCGACGTCACTGCTGAATAAAGTGGAAGGTTTGTTGGCCGGCCATGAGTGGATATAACAGGGTTCGTTCAGGCACCACTGCACAAATGTGGGAGGGGGCTTGCCCTAATGCCAGTCAGTTAAGGCTTTTTGTAGGAGCGAGCTTGCTCGCGAAGAACTCAGGGCCTCCGCGTTTATTCAGAATGAACGCGTTGCCTGGGCGTTTTTCGCGAGCAAGCTCGCTCCTACAGTGGAACCACTTTCGCTTAACTGACTGGCATTAGGGCTTGCCCCCTCCCACATTCTGGTCTTCGTTACTCCAGGCGTAACGGTCTGCTGCTGAGCTTGATTGATGCCCCCCTGAATCACTCCTAAGGTACAGCCCCACGACAGCAAACCCCGTGGAGCGACCATGACAACCACAATAAACCCCGACTCGCGCTGGACGCGGCGGCGCGACGAGAAGCAGCGGCGGCTCGGGCGGGTCAAGCACTACGCAGACGGGGCAGTGTTGCCCAGTGACCGGATCGTCGAGGCGCTTGAGGCGTTGATCCTGCCCGGCGATCGCGTGGTGCTGGAGGGCAACAACCAGAAACAGGCGGATTTCCTCTCGCGCTCCCTCGCCAAGGCTGACCCGGCCAAGCTCCACGATTTGCACATGATCATGCCCAGCGTCGGGCGCTCCGAGCACTTGGATCTGTTTGAAAAGGGCATCGCGCGCAAGCTCGACTTTTCCTTCGCCGGCACCCAATCCCTGCGCATCAGCCAGTTGCTCGAAGACGGCCTGCTGGAAATCGGCGCGATCCATACCTACATCGAACTCTACGCACGGCTGGTGGTGGACCTGATCCCCAACGTGGTGCTCTCCGCCGGTTTCATGGCCGACCGTGCCGGCAACATCTACACCGGCGCCAGCACCGAAGACACGCCGGCGTTGATCGAGCCGGCCGCGTTCAGCGATGGCATCGTTATCGTGCAGGTCAACCAGTTGGTGGACGACGTCACTGACTTGCCCCGCGTCGACATCCCGGCAAGCTGGGTCGATTTTGTGGTGGTGGCCGACAAGCCGTTCTATATCGAGCCGCTGTTCACCCGCGACCCGCGTCACATCAAGCCGGTGCATGTGCTGATGGCGATGATGGCGATCCGTGGCATCTACGAAAAACACAATGTGCAGTCGCTCAACCATGGCATCGGTTTCAATACCGCCGCCATTGAATTGATCCTGCCCACCTACGGCGAATCCCTCGGCCTCAAAGGCAAGATCTGCCGCAACTGGACCCTCAACCCGCACCCTACGCTGATCCCCGCGATTGAAAGCGGCTGGGTGCAAAGCGTGCATTGCTTCGGCACCGAACTGGGCATGGAAAACTACATTGCCGCGCGCCCGGATGTGTTCTTCACCGGCCGCGACGGTTCGATGCGCTCCAACCGCATGTTCTGCCAATTGGCCGGCCAATACGCGGTGGACCTGTTTATCGGCGCCACCCTGCAAGTCGACGGCGATGGCCATTCCAGCACCGTGACCCGTGGCCGCCTCGCTGGCTTTGGCGGCGCGCCGAACATGGGCCACGACCCACGCGGCCGCCGCCATGGCACGCCGGCCTGGCTGGATATGCGCCACGACGATGCGCCGGTCGCACTGCTCGAGCGCGGCAAAAAGCTCGTGGTGCAAATGGTCGAGACCTTCCAGGAAGGCGGCAAGCCCACCTTCGTCGAGACTCTCGACGCGGTGGAAGTGGCACGCAAAAGCGGCATGCCCCTGGCGCCGATCATGATCTACGGCGACGACGTTACCCATCTGCTCACCGAAGAAGGCATCGCCTACCTCTACAAGGCCCGGTCTCTGGAAGAACGCCAGGCGATGATCGCCGCCGTCGCCGGGGTGACCGCCATCGGCCTGCGCCATAACCCCAAGGACACCGCGCGCATGCGCCGCGAAGGCCTGATTGCCTTGCCCGAAGATTTGGGTATCCGCCGCACCGACGCCACCCGTGAGCTGTTGGCCGCCAAGAGCGTGGCCGACCTGGTGGACTGGTCCGGTGGCTTGTACAACCCGCCCTCCAAATTCAGGAGCTGGTAAATGCGCGCGCTCAAACTGCATGAAGTGAGCCTGGCCGATCGCCTGGCGGATATGGCTGTCGATGCGCTGATCGATGAAGCCGACCTGTCGCCCAAACCGGCCCTGGTGGACCGTCGCGGCAACGGCGCCCACCGTGATTTGCACCTGGGGCTGATGCACGCGTCGGCGCTGTCGCTGTGGCCGACGTTCAAGGCAATGGCCGAGGCTGCGCTTGAGTTCGGTGAAGTCGGTTTGCCCCTGCGTGAAGCCCTCGGGCGAATCGGTCGTGACGGTGAGCAGGCGATGCTCGCGACCACCCATGGCGTGAACACCCATCGCGGCGCGATCTGGGCCCTCGGCCTGCTGACTGCGGCGGCAGCGCTGGAGCCCCGCGCCATCCCGCTGAACGCCGCCAGATTGGCCCTGCTCAACGACCGCTACGCCCCGCAATCCTTGAGCCACGGCGCACAGGTTGCCCAACGTTATGGTGCGCGCGGTGCCCGTGAAGAAGCGCAGCTTGGCTTCCCGTCGGTGGTACAACGTGGCCTGCCGCAACTGCACAAAAGCCGTCAGCAAGGTACCGGCGAACAGAACGCGCGCCTCGATGCCTTGCTCGCGATCATGACCGACCTGGCCGACACCTGCGTGCTCTACCGCGCCGGCCTGGAAGGCCTGCAGGCCATGCAGCGCGGCGCCCAGGCCGTGCTCGACGCCGGCGGCAGCGCCAGCCTCGCCGGTCGTCGCCAACTGCACGCGCTGGACCAACAACTGCTGGCCCTGAATGCCTCTCCCGGCGGCGCTGCCGACCTGTTGGCCGCCTGCCTGTTTATCGACCGCCTCGACGGAGCGTTGTGATGGAAACCTTATCCTTTGAATTCCCCGCCGGGCAGCCAGCAAAAGGTCGCGCGCTGGTGGGGTGCGTCGGCTCCGGCGACCTTGAAGTGCTGCTGGAACCGGGCACCGCCGGCACGTTGACCATCCAGGTACAGACCTCGGTGAATGGCGCCGAACAACGCTGGCAGCACCTGTTCGAACGCATCTTCCAGGAGCAGACACCACCGGCCCTGAACATTGATATCCACGATTTCGGCGCCACCCCCGGCGTGGTGCGCTTGCGCCTGGAGCAAGGCTTCGAGGAGATCGGCCATGACTGACTTGCTCGCCAAACACAGCTTTGTCGAATTGGGGGCGCGGCAGCGGGCCAAGGCCTTGTTGGATGCCGGCACCTTTCGCGAACTGATCGACCCCTTCCAGCGGGTCATGTCGCCCTGGCTCAGCCGCCAAGGTGTGGTGCCCCAGGCCGATGACGGCGTGGTGATCGCCAAGGGCAGCATCGGCGGTTTTCCTGTGGTGATTGCAGCGATTGAAGGCAACTTCCAGGGTGGCAGCCTCGGTGAAGTCGGCGGCGCGAAAATCGCCGGCGCCCTGGAACTGGCGGCTGAAGACAACCGCAACGGCATCCCGACCCGCGCCGTGCTGCTGCTGGAAACCGGTGGTGTGCGGCTGCAGGAAGCGAATCTGGGGCTGGCCGCGATTGCCGACATACACGCGGCGATTGTCGACCTGCGCCAGTACCAGCCGGTGATCGGCGTGGTGGCGGGCAGCGTGGGGTGTTTCGGTGGCATGTCCATCGCGGCCGGGCTGTGCAGCTACCTCGTCGTCACCCGTGAAGCGCGCTTGGGCCTCAATGGCCCGCAGGTGATCGAGCAGGAAGCCGGGCTGGAAGAATACGACTCGCGCGACCGGCCCTTTATCTGGAGCCTCACCGGCGGCGAACAGCGTTTCAACAGCGGCCTGGCCGACCGTTACGTGGCCGACGATGTGGCGCAGATCCAGCAGACGGTCAGTGCGTTGTTGCAGCAAGGCTTGCCCGCGCTACAACGCAGTCGCCAGGCTGATTATTACCTCACACGCTTGGCCGAATTGGACGCCGCACCGCAAATCGACCCGGCGACGGTGCGCGAGCTGTATCAAGGAGAACGCTCATGAGAGGCTTGCAGTGGTTCAACGCATTGAGCGCCGGCGCTGCGCCTGTAGCGGATTTGCCAGCCTCGCTGAGGGTTGCCGACGCGGTCCTCGGTGGGCAAAAAGTGCGCTTTGTCGCCGTGGTCACTGACGCGCAAAACCGCTTCCCTCGGGCGCGCAATGGCGAAGTCGGCCTGCTCGAAGGCTGGGGCCTGGCCAAGGCCGTCGATGAGGCCGTCGCCCGGGGCGACAAACGTCCGATCATCGCCATCGTCGATGTGCCCAGCCAAGCCTACGGCCGTCGCGAAGAAGCGCTCGGCATCCATCAGGCCCTGGCCGCTGCTGCTGACAGCTATGCCCGCGCCCGGCTGGCCGGGCACCCGGTGATTGCGCTGCTGGTGGGCAAGGCCATGTCCGGTGCGTTTCTGGCCCATGGCTACCAGGCCAATCGCCTGATCGCCCTGCGCGACCCCGGTGTGATGGTGCACGCCATGGGCAAGGCTTCGGCGGCGCGGGTAACTCTGCGCAGCGTCGAAGAGCTGGAAGCCCTGGCCGCCAGCGTGCCGCCCATGGCCTACGACATCGACAGCTATGCCAGCCTCGGCCTGCTCTGGGAGACCTTGGCCGTCAGCCAGATTGAACAGCCGACGGCGGATGATGTGGCGCGAGTCAGCGATTGCCTGATGAATGCGATCAAGGATGTCGGCAGCACCGATTTGAGCGGACGCCTCGGCGCGACTAATCGCGCAGCCTCCAGCCACGTTCGCCAACTGTTGCGGGAACAATGGTGAACGCCCACGACTTGCTCTGGGGCATGACCCCGGCACATGTGCCCGCCGATGCACCGGCCTGGGTGCGGGAGACGCTCGGTGCCGGCCACCCGGTGGTGGTGCGCCGTGCCATCGCCGAACCGGGTTATGTGGCGGTCGGCGTGCGCGGGCGTTTGCGCGAGCACCGTTTTGCCGGGAGGATGCCGCTGGCGGCGGTGCAGCGGCGGGTGATCCCGGAAGCATTGCGCGGGGTGATTTCGCCGAGGGATTTACCGGCGTTGCGTGCGCTCGACCAACTGCGGCCGGTGCTGGCGCAGGAGACATGGGGCGTCACAGGCAGCGCGGGTTTCGAGTTGGCCAGCGGGATTGAAGCGCTGCATGCCCAGAGTGACCTGGATTTGCTTCTGCGCACGCCCGAGCCTTTGGCCCGAGGTGAGGCTGAAGACCTCCTGGCGATGCTGGATAGGGCGGAGTGCGCCGTCGACCTGCAACTGCAAACCCCGTTCGGCGCCGTCGCCTTGCGCGAATGGGCCAGCGGTTCACCCCGCGTGCTGCTGAAAACCGCCGGCGGTGCACACCTGGTGCTCGACCCCTGGCAGGCCGTGGCATGAGCAGTCTGCTGGTGTTTCCGGGGCAGGGTGCCCAACGGCCGGGCATGCTCCAGTCGCTGCCCGAAGCGGTGCTGGAAGAAGCCAGCGATGTGCTGGGCGAAAACGTGCGCCTGCTCGATTCGGCGCAAGCCCTGGCCAGTACCCGCGCCGTGCAATTGTGCCTGTTGATCGCCGGCACTGCCCACGCCCGTCTGTTGGAGCGCACCCCGGATTACGTCGCGGGTCTGTCCATCGGCGCCTATCCCGCAGCTGTCATCGCCGGCGCGCTGGATTTCGCCGACGCCGTCAGGCTGGTCAGCCTGCGCGGTGAGTTGATGCAGCAGGCTTATCCACAGGGCTACGGCATGACCGCGCTAATAGGCTCCGAGTTATCCACCGTCGAAAAAATCCTTGCCGAGATCCACAGTCCCGAGACCCCGGTGTACCTGGCCAATATCAACGCCGATAACCAGACGGTCATCGCCGGCAGCGACGAGGCGATGAAGCAGGTGGCGGCGCGCATCAAAGGCAACGGCATCGCCCGGCGGCTGGCCGTCAGCGTACCGTCCCACTGTGCGTTGCTGGACGCGCCCGCCAAGGTCCTTGCCCAGGCCTTCGTTGCGCTCAAGACGCCGCGCATCACCTACCTGAGCAGCACCCGCGCGCGGCCGATCCACAACCCTGAACAGCTTTGCGACGACCTGGCCTTCAACATGTGCCGCGTCGTCGATTGGCGCGGCACCGTACAAAGCGCCTATGAGCGCGGTGTGCGCCTGCAAATCGAATTGCCCCCCGGCGCCGTGCTCACCGGCCTGTCACGCCGCGTGTTCGAACAAGGCACGGTGATCGCCTGCGAAGGCGCGCGCCTGGACACCTTGCAGGCCCTGCTGGAAGAGGAGGAGCGCCGCCACCGATAAAGCATTACCCAAGGCTTTCGAAGCACAACAACAACAATTTCGATCGAGCACTTTGAGGACAACAATGATGATTATCTACGGTGTGGCGTTTCTGGCGCTGTGCACGTTGGCCGGCCTGTTTGTCGGTGAACTGCTGGGCAAATGGATGGGTATTCCCGCCAACGTCGGCGGGGTGGGTATCGCCATGTTGCTGCTGATCGGCCTGGGCAGTTACCTCGGCAAGCGCGGTTTGTTTACCGGCAAGTCGGAGCAGGGCGTGAGCTTCTGGGCCGCGATCTATATCCCGATTGTGGTGGCGATGGCGGCCCAGCAGAACGTGTATGGCGCTATCAGTGGCGGGCCCATGGCGATATTGGCCGGGACCGTTGCCGTGGTGCTCGGATTTGCTCTGGTGCCGGTGCTCACGCGTATCGGCAACCCTGAGTCGAGCGCGGTTGTTCCCACCAAAGAAGCCGGGTGACCGCCATGTACGAATCCCTGATGAAAGTGATCACCGGCTACGGCCTGATCAGCGGTTTTGCGCTGATCGGCCTGACCATGTGGGTGTCCTATTGGATGTCCAATACCTTCACAAAAGGCCGCCTGCACGGCTCGGCCATCGCCATCCTGCTGGGCTTGTTGCTGTCGTATGTTGGGGGCGCCTTCACCGGTGGCTCCAAGGGGGTGGTGGATATTCCATTGTTGTCAGGCATCGGCCTGTTGGGCGGCGCCATGCTGCGCGACTTCGCCATTGTCGCCACGGCCTTTGGGGTGAGTGTCGATGAGCTCAAGCGCGCCGGTTATGTTGGCGTGCTGGCGCTGTTTGTCGGTGTGGGTTCGTCGTTCATTGCCGGCGTGGGGGTGGCTATGGCGTTCGGGTATACCGATGCAATCAGCCTTACCACCATCGGTGCGGGAGCCGTGACCTATATCGTCGGCCCCGTGACCGGTGCAGCGATTGGTGCCAGTTCCGAAGTGATGGCGCTGTCGATTGCCGCGGGGTTGATCAAGGCCATTCTGGTGATGGTCATGACGCCATTCGTGGCGCCGTTGATCGGGCTGAACAACCCGCGCAGTGCGGTGATCTTCGGGGGCTTGATGGGCACGTCCAGCGGTGTGGCAGGTGGTTTGGCAGCGACCGATCCGAAGCTGGTGCCGTATGGTTGTTTGACGGCCGCGTTCTATACGGCGCTCGGCTGTTTGCTGGGGCCGTCGTTGTTGTTTCTGGCGATGAGGGGGTTGGTGGGCTGACCTAGGGGATTTTGGGTGTCTGGCCTGGCCTCATCGGGAGCAAGCCCCCTCCCACACTTGACCGAGTTCCAACCTGGGAATGCGGTCAAAATGTGGGAGGGGGCTTGCCCCCGATAGCAGTCTCAAACCTGGCGATTGGCATACATCCGACACTCCGCCAACAGCGCCAGCAAGTTCGGGTCGCGCTCCTTGGCCTTCAAGAACACCACGCCGATATGCTGCTGCAGCCGATACCTGGGCTGCAGCGGTATCAGCTTCACGCGGTTCTCATACACCGCTGCAATCCGGCCCGGCAGCAGCGCATAACCCACGCCCGAGCTGACCATGCTCAGCAGCGTGAAGATGTCGTTGACCTGCATCGCCACCTTCGGCTCGAACCCGGCCTGCTTGAACACGCGGTTGCCGTCCTGGTGCGTGGCAAAGCCTTGGGTGAGGGTGATGAAGGTTGCGTCGCGCACGTCGGCCAGGTCGATCTGCTGTTCGCGGTCGAAGGGCGAGTCGGCCGGAGTGGCGAGGAAGATGTCGTCGCTGAACAGCGCAATCTGCGCGCAGTCCGGGTCGTTCGCATGGTCGTCGAGAGCGATGAGGATCGCGTCCACTTCCATGTTCTTGAGCTTGTAGAGCAGGTCGAAATTGGAGCCCAGGATCAGGTCGATATTCAGTTCGCTGCGCCTGATTTTCAGGCCCATGATCAGTTGCGGCACGGTCTTGACCGTCAATGAATACAGCGAGCCCAACTTGAAGCGTTCGGCGGAGAAGCCGGCGGCCTCGCGGGTCAGGCGCACGCTGTCGACCACATCGGCCACCAGTTTCTGGGCGCGTTCTTCAAGTACGTAGGCGCTTTCCAGCGGCGTGAGATTGCGCCCTTCGTGCTTGAACAACGGGCAGCGCAGGGCGTTTTCCAGCGAATGAATGGCGCGGTGCACGCTGACGTTGCTGGTTTGCAGCTCGGCGGCGGCGCGGGCCAGGTTCCCGGTGCGCATGAATGCCAGGAAGATTTCCAGCTTTTTGAGGGTGAATTCTTCGTCGATCAACATGGCCGTGTCTCTTGTTCGAATGCTCCCGATTGTGCCCGCAAATGCGCTCGGCGTCCTCGGAACGTCATAAGGCGCTTGCACTCTTATGGCGAAGGCTGGAGGCTTGCCAGCAAACCCTTATTGGTCACGGGAGGTCGGTTGCAGATGTACCACGGGGAACGATTCAACGCCTGGAGCCATTTGCTCGGTGCGGTCGCGGCGTGTATTGGCGTTGTGTGGATGTTGGTGGTGGCGAGCCTGGACGGCAGCCCCTGGAAAATCGTCAGTGTGGCGATTTATGGCTTTACGCTGATGGTGCTGTACAGCGCCTCCACCGTGTACCACAGCGTGCGCGGGCGGCGAAAAGAGATCATGCAGAAGGTCGATCACTTTTCGATCTACCTGTTGATCGCCGGCAGCTACACCCCGTTTTGCCTGGTGACGCTGCGCGGGCCGTGGGGCTGGACGCTGTTCGGGATTGTGTGGGGGCTGGCGGTGATCGGCATCCTGCAGGAGATCAAGCCACGCTCGGAGAAGCGCATCCTGTCGATCGTGATCTATGCGGTGATGGGCTGGATCGTGCTGGTGGCGGTCAAGCCGTTGCTCGCCGCACTGGGTACGGCAGGGTTTACCTGGCTGGCGGCGGGTGGGGTGTTGTACACCGTCGGCATTATCTTTTTTGCTTTGGAGGATCGCCTGCGCCATTCCCATGGCATCTGGCATTTGTTCGTGATCGGCGGCAGCCTGCTGCATTTTGTGGCGATCATGCGCTACGTGCTTTGAATGTGGGAGGGGGCTTGCTCCCGATAGCGGTAGATCAGTCAGCACTTGTATGGACTGACCCGCCGTCATCGGGAGCAAGCCCCCTCCCACATTGATCTCGGCGTTACTAGAGACGTTCCAGCAGCTCACAGGCGCGACTGCCGACAATCTCCAGCAGCCTGGCCAGCATATGCGGCGGGGGCTCGTTGGCGCGGGTCAATGCATAGAGGGTAATCGGCAGCGGTGGGGTGAGCGTGCGGATGTGGGTGGTGGCCGTTGAAGCACCCAGCGCGGTGAACGGATCGATCACGGTCAGACCGGCGCCGGATTCGACCATCGCGCGGGCCAGGGAATAGGTTTGCACCGAGATCGTCACCCGTGGCGGCGGGTCGACATTTTCCAGGTAGCTGCCCAGCTTCGCCGCCAGCGGGTCAGCGCTGGACAAGCCGATCAGGGGCGCGCCGGCCAGTTCGGCCAACGGCAAGGGCTTGTGCCGTTCAGCGTCCGACCAGTAGCCTTTTGACGCCAGCGCCACCAGCACGCCGTTGGCCAGCACCTGGGTGGTGAGCCCCGGATGGCCGGAGAACGTGAGCGTCAACGCCAGGTCGATCTCGCGCATCAACAGCTTCTGCACCAGCTCGCGGCTATGGTCGCTGGACAGCTCACAGGCGATGTCCGGGTAATCACGTTTCCATTCCAGGATCGACGGCGGCAGCAGCGACAGCGCCAACGCCGGGATAGCACCGATGCGGATGCTTTGCCCCGGTTCGCGACGCAAGCTCTTGGCCAGACGCCGCACGCCTTGCAGGCTTGCGCTGACTTTTTCGACTTCGCTCTCCAGTGCCAGGGCTTCGGGTGTGGGCTGCAATTTGCCGCGTACGCGCAGGAACAACGCAAAGCCCAGCTGCAGTTCGGCGTGCTGCAACACTTTGGTCACCGCCGGTTGCGAGACGTGCAGCAGCTGCGCGGCGGCACTGATGGAGCCGGTCTGGCGGATGGCCTGGAAGATTTCGATATGACGCAAGCGCATGGCGAGTCCCATAACCTTTGTTTATAGGTGAGCCATCTTTATTCATTGTCGGTGGCCTGTCACCTGGCTCTACGCTGGGCGCTCTTAATCAACGGCAGGGGGCTGGAATGGCCAGGCAGGTTTGCATCATCGGTGGTGGGGTTATCGGCCTGGCGAGCGCTTTTGCGTTGGTGCGTGCCGGCCATAGAGTGACGCTGATCGAAGCGCGTGACAGCCTGGGCAGCGAAACCAGTTACGCCAATGGCGGGCAGTTGTCCTATCGCTATGTTGCGCCGCTGGCCGACGCCGGGGTGCCGCTGCAAGCGATTGGCTGGTTACTGCGCGGTGACTCGCCGTTGAAGCTGCGCCCGCGTCTCGATCCCCAGCAATGGCGCTGGATGGCTGCCTTTATCGGCGCCTGTCGTGGTTCGGTGAACAAGCGCAATGCCGCTCACTTGCTGCGCCTGGCATCCCTGAGCCAGGACACCTTGCAGCAATGGCGCGAGGAAGACCGCCTGGACGACTTCGATTGGCGACGCAATGGCAAGCTGGTGACGTTTCGCAACGCCAATACCTTTGAACATGCCCGCAGTAAAGTGACCAATGTCCTGCAACAGCAGGTGTTGTCCGCTAGCGATTGCACGCGCCTGGAGCCGGCGTTGGCCGGTGATGGTTTTGTCGGCGGGATCTACACGCCCAACGAGGAAGTAGCGGATTGTCATGCCTTTTGCCAGCAATTGGCGGCGCGGCTGGAAGCATCGGGGCGTTGCACATTTTTGTTGGGGCGCAGGGTTACCCGGATTCGTCATACCGACGCAGTGGTGCACGCCCTCCAATTGGGTGATGAGGTGATGCCGGTCGAGCAACTGGTGCTGGCGGCAGGGCATCGCAGCGCTGAACTGGGCTTGCCGGGGTTGTCGCTGCCGCTGTATCCGCTCAAGGGCTATAGCCTGAGCGTGCCGATTGGCGCGCAGCACCGGGCGCCGAATGTGAGCATCACCGACTACGATCGCAAGATCGTCTACGCGCGCATCGGTGAGCAACTGCGGGTCGCGGCCATGGTGGACATTGTCGGCTTCGACGCGGGTCTTGACCCCAAGCGCCTGGCTTTGATGAAACGCCAGGCCCTGGAGACATTTCCCAATGCCGGCGACTACGCCCACGCGGTTGAATGGGCCGGTATGCGCCCGGCCACGCCCACCGGGGTGCCGCTGATTGGCGCAAGCCGCTACCGCAACCTGTGGCTGAACCTGGGCCACGGCGCCCTTGGCTTCACGCTGGCGTGCGGCAGCGGCCAACTGCTGGCCGAGTTGATCGGTCAGCGCAGCCCTTCCATCGATATGCAGGGCCTGACGCCCCGCGCCGCTTGAATCTCGACCACCCGCAAACCAACGGAGAATAACAATGAAAAAGATCCTGTTGACCGGCTGTACCCTGGGCCTTCTGTTCGGCGCACAGGCCCATGGGGCCCAAGCGCCGCTGGAGGGCACCCTGGGCAAGATCGCCAATGCCAGGTCCATCACCCTGGGATACCGCGATGCGTCGGTGCCGTTTTCCTATGTAGGGGATAGCAGTGGCAAACCCATGGGCTATTCAGTGGACCTGGCAAGCAAGGTCGTCGAGCGTATCCAGCAGAAAACCGGGGTGGCCAACCTCAACGTCAAGTACACCCTGGTGACCTCACAGACCCGGATTGCGCTGGTGCAGAACGGTACCGTCGACCTGGAATGCGGCTCTACCGGGGTGACGGCCGACCGGCAGAAGCAGGTGGCATTTTCCTACGGGTTTATTTACGTGAAGGGGCAATTGCTGACGGCGAAGGACAGCGGCATCAAGGGCTTTGCCGACCTTGACGGCAAGAACGTGGTCACCACCGCCGGTACCACCAACGAACGATTCCTCAAAAGCTACAACGCCGAACACAAGGCCAATATGTTTGTCATCAGCGCCAAGGACCACGGCGAGGCGTTCAAGATGCTCGAGACCGGCCGTGCGGCAGCGTTCTACATGGATGATGCGTTGCTCTACGGTGAACGCGCCAAGGCCAGGGACCCGCACAACTGGGTGGTGGTCGGCGAGGAGCAGTCACGGGAAATCTACAGCTGCATGGTGCGCAAGGATGATCCGCAGTTTCTTGCGGTGGTCAATGAGACGCTGGGCGATCTGTACCGCTCGGGGGAGATCAACGGGATTTACCAGCGCTGGTTTGAACAACCGATTCCGCCCAAGGGGTTGAATCTGGAGTTTCCGATGACCCGTGAGTTGAAGGCGATCATTGCCAACCCTACCAGCGACCCAGTGGAGTAGGCGGTAGCAACCCATCCAAATGTGGGAGGGGGCTTGCCCTAATGCCAGTCAGTTAAGGCTTTTTGTAGGAGCGAGCTTGCTCGCGAAAAACTCACAGGCACCGCGTTTATTCAGGCAGCACGCGTTATCGTTGACGTTTTTCGCGAGCAAGCTCGCTCCTACAGACGGTGGTGTACGCTTAACTGACTGGAATTAGGGCTTGCCCCCGATAGCGGTGTGTCAGTCGATACAGGTGCTGGCTGATCGGCCGCTATCGGGAGCAAGCCCCCTCCCACAGTTTTGATTGGGTTTGCAAAGGGGGTTAGAAGTCGCCCCAGAGTTGTTGGGCGACGGCCAAGGCGACCACCGGTGCAGTCTCGGTGCGCAACACCCGAGGGCCGAGGCGGGCGGCGTGGAAGCCGGCGGCTTGGGCGGTGTCGACTTCGTTGTCGGTCAGTCCGCCTTCAGGCCCGATCAGGAAGGCCAGGCTCGCAGGCTTGGCGTGGCTGACCATCGGCTCGGCCACCGGGTGCAGTACCAGCTTCAGGTCTGCCTCGGCTTGCTTGAGCCAGTCCGCCAGTAACAGCGGCGGGTGAATCACCGGCACCGTCGAGCGCCCGCATTGCTCGCACGCGCTGATCGCCACCTGGCGCCAGTGCAGCAGGCGCTTGTCGGCGCGTTCGTCTTTCAGGCGCACTTCGCAGCGCTCGCTGAAAATCGGGGTGATGGCGTTGACGCCCAGTTCGGTGGCTTTCTGGATCGCCCAGTCCATGCGTTCGCCCCTGGACAGACCTTGGCCGAGGTGGATATGCAGCGGCGATTCGGCCTGACCTTTGAAGCTTTCCGTCAGTTGCACGCTGACGCGTTTTTTACCGACTTCCAGCAAGCTGCCGAGAAACTCCTGGCCGGAGCCGTCGAACAGTTGCACGGCGTCGCCCTCGCTCATGCGCAGCACGCGGCTGATGTAATGCGCCTGCGCCTCGGGCAACTCGTGATCGCCGAGGCTCAGCGGGGTGTCGGTGAAAAAGCGGGAGAGTCTCATATGTGTTCTCTGGAAAAGGGTGTGCAGAGCGGACGCGGAGCGTCCAGGGCTGCATTCCCACGCGGAGCGTGGGAACGATCATGGTTAACCTGGGTCGCGAAAGCCCGGATGGAAGTCCTTCGGCACGGCAACGCTGACCTTGCTGTTGGTGGCGATATCGATGCCTTCACTCGCAACCTCGGCAAGGAAATCGATCTGCTCCGGGGTAATCACATACGGCGGCAGGAAGTACACCACGCTGCCCAACGGTCGCAACAGCGCGCCGCGTTCCAGGGCGTGCTCGAACACCTTCAGGCCACGGCGTTCCTGCCAGGGGTAGGCGGTCTTGGTAGCTTTGTCCTGCACCATCTCGATGGCCAGGACCATGCCGGTCTGGCGCACTTCAGACACATGCGGATGGTCGACCAGATGCGCCGTGGCCGTGGCCATGCGCTGGGCCAAGGCCTTGTTGTTTTCGATGACGTTGTCTTCTTCGAAAATATCCAGGGTGGCCAGGGCCGCCGCGCAGGCCAGCGGGTTGCCGGTGTAGCTGTGGGAATGCAGGAAGGCGCGCAGGGTCGGGTAGTCGTCGTAAAAGGCGTCGTATACATCATCGGTGGTGACCACGGCGGCCAGCGGCAGGTAACCGCCGGTCAGGGCCTTGGACAGGCACAGGAAGTCCGGGCGGATGCCGGCCTGTTCACAGGCGAACATGCTGCCGGTGCGGCCAAAGCCCACGGCGATTTCGTCGTGGATCAGGTGCACTCCATAACGGTCACAGGCTTCGCGCAGCAGCTTGAGGTACACCGGGTGATACATGCGCATGCCACCGGCGCCCTGGATCAGCGGTTCGACGATCACGGCGGCGACGCTGTCGTGGTGCTCGGCCAGGGTCTGTTCCATGGCCTGGAACATCGTGCGCGAATGCTCTTCCCAGCTCACGCCCTCGGGGCGCAGGTAGCAGTCCGGGCTCGGCACTTTGAGGGTGTCGAGCAACAATGCCTTGTAGGTTTCGGTAAACAGCGGCACGTCGCCCACCGACATCGCCGCGATGGTTTCACCGTGGTAGCTGTTGGTCAGGGTGACGAAGCGCTTCTTGTTCGGCAGGCCACGGTTGAGCCAATAATGAAAGCTCATCTTCAACGCGACTTCGATACACGATGAGCCGTTATCGGCGTAGAAGCAGCGCGTCAGGCCTTCGGGGGTCATCGCCACCAGGCGCTCGGACAGCTCGATCACCGGCTGATGGCTGAAGCCGGCGAGGATCACGTGTTCCAACTGGTCGACCTGATCCTTGATGCGCTGGTTGATGCGCGGGTTGGCGTGGCCGAACACGTTGACCCACCAAGAGCTGACGGCATCGAGGTAGCGCTTGCCTTCGAAGTCTTCCAGCCATACGCCTTCACCGCGCTTGATCGGGACCAGTGGCAGTTGCTGGTGGTCTTTCATCTGGGTGCAGGGATGCCACAGCACCGCGAGGTCGCGTTGCATCCACTGGTTGTTCAAGCCCATCGGTGATCTCCTCGAAGCGGTCCCGCAACCTGCGCGGGCGAAACAATCGCGCAAGCCTATGCAATGGTGGCGTGGGTCACAAGCCATTGTGGGGAAATTCGCGGTAAATGCAGGACGGTCTGTCACGTTTCTTGGGAATAGTCTTAATCCCTTGTTAATTTATGATGCATAGCCTTCAGATCGCATTTCTCGATATTTCAAAGCGAAATTTTTCGCTTTAATTCGATAGGTAAAGCGCTAGTCTTGGGCACAGTTCTTACGGGATTAAGTTCATGCAGTTACGCAATTCATCGGCCCGCTATGGCTGGGTCAGCATGGTTTTGCACTGGGGCGTGGCCTTGGTGGTATTTGGATTGTTCGCCCTGGGCCTGTGGATGGTCGGTCTCGACTACTACAGTGCCTGGCGCAAAGACGCGCCGGACCTGCACAAGAGCATTGGCATCACGCTGTTCGCCATCATGCTGGTACGTATCGTCTGGCGCCTGGTCAGCCCGCCGCCCGCGCCGCTGGCCAGCTACAGCCGGCTGACCCGCATCGGCGCCGCGTTTGGTCACGCGTTCCTGTATGTGGGGCTGTTTGCCGTGATGACTGCCGGTTACCTGATTTCCACCGCAGACGGTGTCGGTATTCCGGTGTTTGGCCTGTTTGAGATTCCTGCCGTGGTTTCCGGGCTACCGGACCAGGCAGACACCGCTGGCGTGGTGCATCTGTATCTCGCCTGGGTGTTGGTGGTCTTCGCCGGCTTGCATGGCGTGGCTGCGCTGAAACACCACTTTATCGATCGTGATGTGACCCTTAAGCGAATGCTGGGGCGCAAAGCCTGATGTTCAACCTCGACTCACAAGGAATAGAAAACATGTTGAAAAAGACTCTCGCCGCTCTGGCTATCGGTACCGCCCTGCTGTCCGCAGGTCAGGTGATGGCTGCTGACTACAAGATCGACAAGGAAGGCCAGCACGCCTTCATCGACTGGAAAATCAGCCACCTGGGCTACAGCTACATCCACGGTACCTTCAAGGACTGGGATGGTACTTTCAGCTGGGATGCCGCCAAGCCGGAAGCCAGCAAAATCGCAGTCGACGTGAAAACCGCCAGCCTGTGGTCCAACCACGCTGAACGTGACAAGCACATCGCCAGCAAAGACTTCCTCGACGTGGCCAAGTTTGCCGACGCCAAGTTCGTGTCCACCGCGGTTAAATCCACCGGCGACAAAACCGCTGACGTGACCGGCGACCTGACGTTCCACGGTGTGACCAAGCCTGTGACCTTCAAGGCCACCTTCAACGGTGAGGGCAAGGATCCATGGGGCGGCGAGCGTGCTGGCTTCAACGCCAAGACCACGATCGACCTGAACGACTTCGGCGTGAAAGGCCCAGGCCCGACTTCGCAGACCGTCGACCTGGATATTTCGCTGGAAGGTGTGAAGCAGAAGTAATGTCCGCCTGACAATGCGGGCCTTTGTGGGAGGGGGCTTGCTCCCGATAGCGGTGGGTCAGCCCCAGCAGTGCTGGCTGATCCATTGCTATCGGGAGCAAGCCCCCTCCCACATTTGATCTGGTCGAGTCAAAAAAATGCCCCGCATCCAAGATGCGGGGCATTTTTTATGGCGCCTTGGAACTCAGCGGTTGCGGGTCAGCAGCGCTGGTTTTTCCCCACGAGGACGGCCAGGCAGTTGATCCAACTGCTCGGGTGTCGGGAAGCGATCCGCTTTCGACTCCTTGTGGATAATCTTCGGCGCCGGGCCACCGCGCGGGTTTTGCACGGCTGGCTCGGACAGCGGCTGGTCGTCACGGGCCGGGCGGCGGTTGTTGCTGCGCGAATCCTCGCGGCGCGCCTGGCCATCACGCGGTGCGCCGTTGCGCGGGCCGCTGCGTTTGGCCGGCGGGGTGCCGGTGGTGCCGCCGCTGCTGTTGCGCGGGCCGTTCTGGCGCGCGCCCTGTGGCTGGCCGCCACGTGGAGCGGCTGCGCCTGCGCCTTGTGCCGGGGCACCTGGGCGACGGCCGCGGCCTTGGGCCGGCTTGGCTTGTGGCACGTAGTCAACGCGGTTACCGAAGTTATCCACATCGTCGTCGAGGAATTCGTCCGGGGCACGGTCGGATGCGGCGCGTGGCGGCTGGCTCGGCTGGCGCTGTTCGCGGGCCGGGGTGCCTTCACGGGGCTTCTGCTCGCGGGCCGGGCGTTCGCCACGGCTGCTGGTCGCAGTTTTTTCCTTGCCCTTGTCCTTGCCCTTGTCGCGACGGCCACCGCCACCACCGCCGCCGTTCGGGCCATCGCCCTTCGGACCGCGTGGGTTGCGTGGGTTGCGCACGTCCGGACGCTCGCGCGCTTCAGGCTTTTCGGCCTCCACGGCGCTGGAATCGAAGCCCATCAGGTCGCCGTCGGCGATTTTCTGCTTGGTCATGCGCTCGATGCTTTTCAGCAGTTTTTCTTCGTCCGGTGCGACCAGGGAAATGGCCTCGCCCGAACGACCGGCACGGCCGGTACGGCCGATACGGTGCACGTAGTCTTCGTCGACGTTCGGCAGCTCGAAGTTGACCACATGGGGCAACTGGTCGATATCCAGGCCGCGCGCGGCGATATCGGTGGCGACCAGGATGCGCACACTGCCGGCCTTGAAGTCGGCCAGGGCTTTGGTGCGCGCATTCTGGCTCTTGTTACCGTGGATGGCGACGGCGGTGAGGCCGTGTTTGTCCAGGTACTCGGCCAGGCGGTTGGCGCCGTGCTTGGTGCGGGTAAATACCAGCACCTGTTCCCAGGCACCGTGGGTAATCAGGTGCGCGAGCAGCGAACGCTTGTGGCTGGCGGCCAGGCGGAACACGCGTTGCTCGATACGCTCGACCGTGGTGTTGGGCGGCGTGACTTCGATGCGTTCCGGGTTGTGCAACAGCTTGCCGGCCAGGGCGGTGATGTCCTGGGAGAACGTTGCCGAGAACAGCAGGTTCTGACGTTTGGCCGGCAGGCGGGCGAGGACCTTCTTCACGTCATGGACAAAGCCCATGTCGAGCATGCGGTCGGCTTCGTCCAGCACGAGGATTTCCACGTGGGACAAGTCGACGCTGCCTTGGCCGCACAGGTCGAGCAAGCGACCCGGGCAGGCCACCAGCACGTCAACACCACGGGACATGGCCTGAACCTGGGGGTTCATGCCGACGCCGCCGAAGATGCAGGCGCTGACGAACTTCAGGTCGCGGGCATACAGCTTGAAGCTGTCGTGCACCTGGGCGGCGAGTTCGCGGGTAGGGGTCAGGACCAGTACGCGCGGTTGGCGCGGGCCGTGACGCTGGGATTTGTCCGGGTGACCGTTGGGGAACAACCGCTCCAGAATCGGGAGGGCGAAACCACCGGTTTTACCGGTACCTGTCTGCGCCGCAACCATCAGGTCGCGACCTTGCAACACGGCGGGAATGGCCCGCTGTTGCACCGGAGTAGGCTCGGTATAGCCCGCTGCCTCGATGGCGCGGACTAAAGCCTCGGAGAGACCGAGGGAAGCAAAGGACATGAGTAATCCTGTTTTAGTTAGGGCTTGGCCCAGAGGGATAATCTTGCCGGGCGTGAATGGCGCTTAGGGGAGCGTAATCCCGTCCGGTCCTGCTGCGTCTGGCGGGCACTCCACCGGCTCGCGCGGGCTGCAAAGCTGCGCTGTAGCGGGGTTGGGTGCCTTTTTCAAGACCTCAGCGGCCGGGCGTAAGCCTGGCGGAAAGGCCGGAGTATAACAGAGCAATCACTGCGCGCTGCTTTCCTGCTGCTCAACGGTGTATTCGGACGCGCTGATGGGCGCCGTTTGCGCCTGGATACCGCCATATTTGGCGCTCAAGGCGGCGTAGGCCGGCTCTTGCTTAAAGCGCCTGAGCTCCGCGGCAAAGCGCTGGACCAGCAAATCCATGCCCGCGCCACGGCGCACGGCAAGAAACTGCTGCTGGCGGCTGACCACCAGCGGCGCCTGGCTGACTTTGTCTTCCAGGCCCAATTGCTTGATCACGTGCTGCCCCACGCGCCGGTCAGTGACCACCATATCGATGCGCCCCAGCATCAGCTTGCCGAAGTTGGCCTCATGGCTGGGGGCGGGTTCACGGGCAAAGGTGGCGGACGCGCCGAAGGCTTCGCCATACAGGTAACCGGGAGAGATCCCCACGCTCAGGCCGCGCAGATCGTCGAGGGTTTCGGCGGGGTGCGGACGCTCATTGGCGTAGAACAGCACGAATTCGACCGTCGACAAGGGTTCGCTGGGGTAGAGCAGCAAGGCGTCGCGCTCGTGGCTGTGGAAAATATCCAGCGCGCCGTCGGCGTGGCCTTGGTCAAGCATCGCCAGGCAACGTTTCCATGGCAGGAACTGCCATTGCACATCCACGCCGAGGCGCTGGAACACGATCACCGTGGTTTCGTAGTCCAGGCCCCGCATGCTGCCGTTGTCGTCGTAGACGTAGGGCGCCCATGGTTCGGTGACAATGCGCAGTTTCTCGCCATAAGCGGCCAGGCTCAGGCAAGTGAAAAGCGTAGCGATCAACAACTTGAAAATGACGGGCATTCCCTGAGGTTACGACGCTACCGAGATAAAGAGAAGCTCTGGCACGCGCGTTGGCGCCGGGTCTCAGTTTACTGGCGCGTCCATCAGGTGAGCGTGGATCGCGGCACGCCGCTCGCCGAGGATCAGGCGCACCACCGGGTTGGCGAACCAGCGTTCGAGCTGGTGCGCGTCAATCGGGCGTTGCTGGCGTTCTTCCTGGTTCTGGCGGGCCTTGTCCCACCAAACGGGGCCGCAGGCCTGGTCGAATTCGTTTTCGTGTTCATAGCAACCGTAGAGGATTTCACGGATGAACTGCTGCTGGTGCTTGGGCAGCAACAGGGTAATCAGTTTGTACAGCGTGCGCTGCAAACGCGGCGGGCGCGGCAAGTGGGCGGACACCTGGCGCGTGTCGGCCAGGGCCAGCGCACTGGTGGGCGCGGCGGCGTGCTTGGCGATCCAGGCCTTGACCTTGGCCCGGAACAGCTGCTTGCGGCTCCAGTAATGGTGGATCAGGTCCGGGCACTCGCGCACGTTGACGGTGCGGTAGGCGGCGATGGACAGGCAGAACTCTTCCAGTGTGTAGGCACCCTGGGCATGGGGAAACAGTTCGTCCATCAACTCGATCGAACGGTCGAGGATGTGCGCGTCCTGCTGGGTCAGGCCCATCACGCCGGAGTTGAGGGTCATCATGTCATCGTCGGCCACGCCCATCTCCAACAGGCGCTGGCGCAGGGCAGTGTAGAGGATGCTTTCGTGGTTGTCGCCGTACTTGGTGTAGAAGGCGTTGCACAGCAAGGTGCCCGGCTGCACACGCTCGAACAGCGTCAGGGGGGAACGGTGGAAAAACGTGTCGGTGTCGATCAGCAGCGCTACCGGCGACTCTTGCAACACCTGGCGCAGCACAACGTGCTTGGTGCGAAAGTGATAACCGTGGGGTTCACTCCAGCGCTTGCGAGTCGCCTCGTCCAGCGGGCGTACACGCACCGGCAGCAGGCGATAGGGTTCGGGGTTGTCGCTGAAGACCTGGATATCCACGGCCGCGTCAGGGGTGTCCTGCAGGAAAGCCAATGCGCTGGCGATGCTGAATACCGCTTCCTGGTGGTAGGTTTCGGCGCCGAAGACGAGGTAGACCAGCTGCGGACGGGAAGAGGAAGACACTGTATTCATGGACTGCGGGGTTCCTGAGCACTTAAAACGACAAATGTGAAGCGACAAAGGCCCTCGTGAACGAGGGCCTTGGCACAACCGGGCAAGCCTTAGCGTGGCAGCTTGAGGTTGTTCCAGATGGCAAGGCTGGGTTCAGCCTGGTTCAGGGTATAGAAGTGCAACCCTGGCGCACCACCTTGCAACAACTGCTCACACATCTCGGTGATGACCTGCTCGCCGAACGCCTGGATGCTTTTGACGTCGTCGCCATAGGCTTCCAGCTGCTTGCGCACCCAGCGTGGGATTTCGGCACCGCAGGCGTCGGAGAAGCGCGCCAGCTTGCTGTAGTTGGTGATCGGCATGATGCCCGGCACGATCGGGATGTTCACACCCATGGCGCGTACACGCTCGACGAAGTAGAAGTAGCTGTCGGCGTTGAAGAAGTACTGGGTGATCGCGCTATTGGCGCCGGCGTTGGCCTTGCGTACGAAGTTCTTAAGATCGTCTTCGAAATTGCGCGCCTGGGGGTGCATCTCCGGATAGGCGGCCACTTCGATGTGGAAGTGATCGCCGCTTTCTTCGCGGATGAAACTCACCAGGTCATTGGCGTAGCGCAGCTCACCGCTGGCCATGCCCATGCCGGAGGGCAGGTCGCCACGCAGGGCGACGATGCGCTTGATGCCGGCGGCTTTGTATTGGGTCAGCAGGCCGCGCAGGTCGGCTTTGCTATCGCCCACGCACGACAAATGCGGAGCGGCAGGAACTTTGACTTCACTTTCGAGCTGCAGCACGGTGTTGATCGTGCGGTCACGGGTCGAACCGCCGGCGCCGTAGGTGCAGGAAAAGAAGTCGGGCTGGTAGCTGGCCAACTGTTTGGCAGTGGCCATCAGTTTTTCATGCCCAGCATCGGTCTTGGTCGGGAAGAACTCGAAGCTGTAGCGACGCTCTTGGGACATGGTCATACCCTTGGAAACTCATAAAACCGGAGATGTACACCGTCAATGTGGGAGGGGGCTTGCCCCCGATAGCGGAGTGTCAGTGAGTAAATATATCGACTGACCCACCGCCATCGGGAGCAAGCCCCCTCCCGCATTAAAGCCCGCTCCCCCACAGGGAGAGTGGGCAGCAGGCATATCAGTAGCGGTAAGCGTGCGGCTTGAACGGACCTTCAACGGTCACGCCGATGTAGTCGGCCTGGGTCTTGGTCAGTTGGGTCACTACGCCGCCGAAGCCGCGGACCATTTCCAGGGCCACTTCTTCGTCGAGTTTCTTCGGCAGTACTTCCACGGTCAGGCGCTCGGCTTTCTGGGCAGGCGACAGGTCGGCGTACTTCTGTTGGAACAGGAAGATCTGCGCCAGTACCTGGTTGGCGAACGAGCCGTCCATGATGCGGCTTGGGTGGCCGGTCGCGTTACCCAGGTTCACCAGACGGCCTTCGGCCAGCAGGATCAGGTAATCGTCGTTCTGCGGGTCGAAATCGCCCGAGCCGGTACGGTGAACCTTGTGCACCTGTGGCTTCACTTCTTCCCATGCCCAGTTCTTGCGCATGAAAGCGGTGTCGATCTCGTTATCGAAGTGGCCGATGTTGCAGACCACTGCGCGTTTCTTCAGCGCCTTGAGCATGTTCGCGTCGCAGACATTCACGTTACCAGTGGTGGTCACGATCAGGTCGATCTTGCCCAGCAGCGCCTTGTCGATGCTCGCTTCGGTGCCGTCGTTGATGCCGTCGATGAACGGCGAAACCACTTCGAAACCGTCCATGCAGGCTTGCATGGCGCAGATCGGGTCGACTTCGGAGACCTTGACGATCATGCCTTCCTGACGCAGGGACTGGGACGAACCCTTGCCCACGTCGCCGTAACCGATCACCAGGGCTTGCTTGCCCGACAGCAGGTGGTCAGTGCCGCGCTTGATGGCGTCGTTCAGGCTATGACGGCAGCCGTACTTGTTGTCGTTCTTGCTCTTGGTCACCGAGTCGTTGACGTTGATGGCCGGGATTTTCAGCTCGCCCTTGGCCAGCATGTCCAGCAGGCGGTGTACGCCGGTGGTGGTTTCTTCGGTCACGCCGTGGACGCGGTCGAGGATCTGCGGGTATTTCTTGTGCAGCAGCTCGGTCAGGTCACCGCCGTCGTCGAGGATCATGTTGGCATCCCACGGCGCGCCATCCTTGAGGATGGTTTGCTCCAGGCACCACTCGTACTCGGCTTCGGTTTCGCCTTTCCAGGCGAACACCGGAATACCGGCGGCGGCGATAGCGGCAGCGGCCTGGTCTTGAGTCGAGAAAATATTGCAGGACGACCAACGCACTTCGGCACCCAGGGCAACCAGGGTTTCAATCAGCACGGCAGTCTGGATGGTCATGTGGATGCAGCCGAGGATCTTCGCACCCTTGAGCGGCTGCTCAGCGGCGTACTTGCGACGCAGGCCCATCAAGGCTGGCATTTCGGATTCGGCGATAAAAGTTTCGCGACGGCCCCAGGCGGCGAGGGACATGTCGGCGACTTTGTAGTCGTTGAATTCTGCAGGCGTAATTACAGCGCTCATGAAGAGCCTCCATTCGTAGTGTGCGAATGGGCGCCGTTGTGCGTTTAGTATCAAGCCAGGTGAACCAGGCCAGACAACGCCCCATCCGAGCCTGACAGGCCAAGCCTGCTGCAGCGCCCCTCGGACAGGTGGCGGGAGAACGGTACCTACGGAAGATGACCGTTTTGAAACGGGGGCGATTATAGCTGTGTATGCGGCACTTCCCAAGCCTTTCTGTCGGCGGCATGAAGATCGCTCATGGGGTTGATAGGCAATGGCTCATAGAGCTTGGACCCGGGCTCTGCCATGATATTGGCCATCATTGGGCAACACGCTTTGGAGTGACCATGAACTTCCACACCCGCAAATGGGTAAAACCCGAAGACCTCAACCCCAACGGCACCCTGTTCGGCGGCAGCTTGCTGCGCTGGATCGACGAAGAAGCGGCGATCTATGCGATCGTGCAATTGGGTAACCAGCGCGTGGTGACCAAGTACATCTCCGAAATCAACTTCGTCAGCGCCTCCCGCCAGGGCGACATCATCGAACTGGGCATCACCGCAACCGAGTTCGGCCGCACCTCCATCACCCTGACCTGTGAAGTGCGTAACAAAATCACGCGAAAAAGCATCCTGACCGTCGAGAAAATGGTCTTCGTCAACCTCGGCGAAGACGGCCTGCCAGCGCCTCACGGCCGCACCGAAATCAAATACGTGAAGGATCAGTTCAAGGACGACGGTCTTTCCGAGTAACAGCGTGGCGGTGTAAATACTGTCTTCAAGAATCCGATGGAGTTGGGTCAAGGCCTGGAGGATTGCGCTTTAGTTGCCTGGCCACTGAACAGCCACGGTGGCGGCGTGTCGTAGCTACACGCCCCCCTTGGACTCCGGATCATCATGGCCACCGACGAAGCAGGCAAAACCCCCAACCTGTCCCACGAAGAGCAGCAGGACGTAGACAAGAACCAGCCGCCCCGCGCGGCGGTGCTGCATGAAATCATCCGTACTCAGGGCGACCAGGAGCTGGAGCGCAACGTCGCGGCGTTGTGGTGGTCTGCCTTGGCTGCCGGGTTGACCATGGGGCTGTCGCTGATGGCTATGGGCTTGCTCAACTCGCGCTTGCCGGACGGCGAAGCGTTCAAGGTCATCGCCAGCTTTGGTTATTGCGCGGGGTTCCTGGCGGTGATCCTCGCGCGCCAGCAACTGTTTACCGAAAACACCCTCACGGCCGTGTTGCCGGTGATGAGCAAACCGACCCTGTCCAATGCCGGGCGCCTGTTGCGGCTCTGGACGGTGGTGCTGGTGGGCAACCTGTGCGGGACCTTGCTGGTGGCTTATGTGATGTTGCACCTGCCGATCTTCGATGCAAAGACCGACCTGGCCTTCCTCGAAATCGGGCGCAAGGTCATGGAGAATGACAGCGGCCAGATGTTCGCCAAGGGCATCGTCTCCGGCTGGATGATCGCCACCATGGTGTGGATGATCCCGTCGATGGAAAGCGCCAAGATGTTCATCATTATTGTGATCACCTACCTCATGGCGCTGGGGGACTTTACCCACATCGTAGTGGGTTCGGCGGAAGTGTCCTACCTGGTGTTTGCCGGCGAACTGTCCTGGCATGACTTCTGGCTGATATTTGCCGGCCCGACCCTGGCCGGCAATATCATCGGTGGCAGCTTCATCTTTGCGCTGATCAGCCATGCGCAGATCCGCAGTGAGGGCAGCTTGCCGGGCAAGAAGGCTGCGGACCCGAGGCATCCGCAGCAGGTCGAAAAAAATCAGTGATGCGTGGACGTGGCCTCGGCTTCGCCCTGGGTCACGTGCTTGACCAGTTTGCCGATGCTCAAGCCCTGGAGCAGGATGGACGACAGCACCACGATATAGGTGATGCTCAGCAACAAGTCGCGTTCCGGGCCCAGCGGCAATGCCAGGGCCAGTGCTACCGAGACGCCGCCGCGCAAACCGCCCCAGGTCAGGATGCGGATGGTGCCGCGCGGTACCGTGCGCCAGCGCCGCAGCAGGAGGATCGCCGGGGCCACGGTCAGCAGGCGTGACAGCAGAATCGCCACAGCGAGCAAACTGGCCGCCAATACGTGCAGCCAGTTGAACGGCAACAGCAGCAGTTCCATGCCGATCAGTGCAAACAGCAGGGCGTTTAGCATGTCGTCGAGCAACTCCCAGAAACCATCCAGATAGCGCCGAGTCATGTCGTTCATCGCCAGCTTGCGGCCCAGGTTGCCGATGATCAGCCCGGCCACCACCATCGCAATCGGTGCCGAGACGTGCAGTTCAGTGGCCATCGCCGAGCCGCCGATCACCAGCGCCAGGGTCAGCATGACTTCAATCTGGTGCTGCTCGATGCTCTTGATCATCAGGTACACGAGGTAACCGATCAGCCCACCGAACACCACACCGCCAATCGCCTCATGGGCGAACAGCATGGCCGTGGCGCCTACGGTCGGTGTTTCACCGAGCTGCGCGATGCCCAGCAGGACGGTGAACACCACCACTGCGGTGCCGTCGTTGAACAGCGATTCGCCGACGATCGTGGTTTTCAGCGGTTTCGAGGCGTTGGCGGTACGCAGCACGCCCAGTACCGCAATCGGGTCGGTCGGCGAGATCAGCGCGCCGAACAGCAGGCAATACAGGAAACTCACGTGCCAGCCGAACAGGGCGAAGATGTAGTACGCCAGGCTGCCGATCACCAGGGTAGCGATCAATACGCCAAAGGTCGCCAACAGGCCGATGGGCCAGCGGTAGCTGCGCAGGTCGCTCAAGTTGACGTGCAACGCGCCGGCGAACAGCAGGAACGAGAGCATCCAGTTCATCAGCAAGTCGCCGAAGTCGATCTGGCCGATCAATTGCTGGATGCGCTCTTCCAGGCCGGGGTAGCCGATGAAACTGAGGCCTTGCAGGATCAGCGAAAACAGCAGCGCAGTGACCATTACGCCGATGGTGGGCGGCAGGCCGATAAAACGAAAGTTCACATAGGTGAGCAGGGTGGTGAGGCAAATGAAGGCGGCGACAAGTTCAAGCATCCGGGGTCCTTGGGACGGGGAAATGTAGGTGCACAGCGTGCGTCGGGACGTTGTTTAGTATAAACAGGTGCCCTTACAGGAAAGAACCTTTCGGCCGATCATGGCTCATAGCTTGAACGTCGGCGCCGATCGGCCTGTGAGTGATGACGCTCTGACTGCCTTGATAAAACCAAAAAAGGGAATGACTGATGACAGTGGCTTTCTGGTGTGTGTTGATTGCAATCTTTCTGCCGTACCTGTGTACCGGTGTGGCCAAGTTCAGCGGCGGCAAGTTCGGGCCGCGGCATAACCACGACCCGCGTGCGTTCCTGGACACGGTCGAAGGCGTTGCCAAGCGTGCCCACAATGCGCAACTCAACAGCTTTGAAGTCACCCCGGCCTTTGCGGCGGCGGTGATCATCGCTCACCTGGCCGGCACGGCCGAGCTGGTGACCATCAACGTGCTGGCGGTGCTGTTCATCACCAGCCGCCTGCTGTACATCATTTGCTACCTGGCGGACTGGGCGCTGTTGCGTTCGCTGGTGTGGGCCGTGGGGATGGCATTGATCGCGAGTTTCTTCTTTGTCTCGATCTGACGGTTAGCGCACATACCTTGTGGGCGCTGGCTTGACTGCGCTGTGCATAGGTTATTGGGTTAGAACAACCGGGCAAGCAGGGCAGTCACGGCGGTTTCCACCCGCAGGATACGTGCGCCAAGCTGCACCGGTTGCAGGCCGGCCTTGGTCAGCAGCTCGACTTCATAGGGTATCCAGCCACCTTCCGGCCCAATCGCCAAGGTCACCGGTTCCTCCAGGCCTCGGGGGCAGGGCGGGTAGTCGCCGGGGTGGCCGATCAGGCCAAGCGTGCCCTCGGCCATGGCCGGCAGGCGGTCTTCAACGAACGGCTTGAAGCGTTTCTCGATAATGATCTCGGGCAGTACCGTGTCCCGCGCCTGTTCCAGGCCCAGGATCAGTTGCTCGCGGACCGCCTGCGGTTCGAGGAACGGCGTTTGCCAAAAGCTTTTTTCCACCCGATAACTGTTGACCAGCACCACCTTCGGCACGCCCATGGCCGCAACGGTTTGCAGCACCCGGCGCAGCATCTTCGGGCGTGGCAGCGCCAGCAGCAGGGTCAGCGGCAGTTTGCTCGGCGGCGGCTGGTCGAAGCTGACCTGCAGCTCGGCCTCGCTGTCTTGCAGGCGCAGCAACTGCGCATTGCCCATCGCCCCGCCAATACGCCCCACTCGCAGGTTGTCACCCACTTCGGCGCGATGCACTTGCTGCATATGCACCAAGCGCCGATCACGCAGGATCACCCGGTCGGCCGCAATAAAATCGGCCTCTTCGAGTAGCAGCAGGTTCACGGCTGGGTCGCTGGCGGCTGGTCGTCGTCGGCAGCCTGATCATCCGGGTGTTCGCCACGCTTGCTGATCAAGCCGCTGAATAGGATGCCAACTTCGAACAGCATCCACATCGGTACGGCCAGCAAGGTCTGGGAGAAGATGTCCGGCGGGGTGAGGATCATGCCGACCACGAAGCAGCCGATGATCACGTACGGGCGGATCTTCTTCAGGTACGCCACGTTGACCACGCCGATCCACACCAGCAACACCACCGCCACCGGGATTTCGAAGGCCACGCCAAAGGCGAAGAACAGCGTCATCACGAAGTCGAGGTAGCTGGTGATGTCGGTCATCATCTCCACGCCGGCCGGGGTGGCGGCGGCGAAGAATTTGAAGATCAGCGGAAACACCAGGAAGTAGGCGAACGCCATGCCGGTGTAGAACAGCAGGATGCTCGACACCAGCAACGGCACGGCGATGCGTTTCTCATGCTTGTACAGCCCCGGCGCGATGAAGCCCCAGATCTGATGCAGGATCACTGGGATCGCCAGGAACAGCGAGACCATCATGGTCAGCTTCAACGGCGTCAGGAACGGCGACGATACGTCGGTGGCGATCATCGTCGCGCCCGCCGGCAAATACTGGCGCAGTGGCGTGGAGACGAAGGTATAGATCTGCTGGGTAAAGGCGAACAGCCCGGCAAAGATGATGAAGATGGCCGCTACGCAACGCAGCAGGCGGGTACGCAGCTCGGTGAGGTGCGAGACCAGCGGCATGTGCTGGTCGTTTTCCGGTTTATCAGCGCTCATGGGGCTCGCGGCGGCAATGTAGGGTCATGGGGCGCGGGCGACGCAACGGGCGTCGGCGCAGGCTCTGTCGGGGCGGTTGGGGTGGGGGCGGCAACGGCTGCTGGCGCGATGCTGTTTTCAACCACAGGTTCCGCGGGTTTGGCGGGTTCCTGCACCGGCGACAGAATCTTGCGCGTTTCCTGCTCCAACGACAGGATATGTTCGTTGTGCAGCTGCCGGCGGATCTCGTCGGCACCGATTTCCCGTTCAACTTCCTGTTTGATCGCGTTGAAACTGCGTTTCAGGCGCCCGATCCACAGGCCGGCCGTGCGTGCCGCACCGGGCAGGCGCTCCGGCCCCAATACCAGCAGGGCGACGAGGCCGACGAGCAGCAGTTCAGAGAAGCTGATACCAAACATTAGTCAGTGCTCACGAGTCTTTGCGGGTCGGCTCTTCGACTTTTTCAGCCTGCACGTCGAAGGTACGACGCTCGGTGATCGGCTGGGCGGCCTGAGGGTGTACAGGCTGGGCCGGCGGAACCGGGTTCACCACCGGGTCGGCAGGTTTTTCGTCATCGTTCATGGCCTTGCGAAAGCCCTTGATCGACTCACCCACGTCGGTGCCGAGGTTTTTCAGCTTCTTGGTGCCGAACACCAAGACCACTACCACCAGAATGACGATCCAGTGTTTCCAGTCGAAAATACCCATGCTGCAAATCCTCGATAAAAGTTATTCAGGCGGACGGGCGCGAGGCCTTCTCGGCGTGCCCGGACAGGCCGAAGCGACGGTCCAGTTCATCCAGCACGGCCTGTGGATGCTGCCCCAGCTGGGCGAGCATGACCAGGCTATGGAACCACAAGTCGGCGGTCTCATAGATGACATCGCTGCAATCGCCGCTGATCTGCGCATCCTTGGCGGCAATAATCGTCTCGACGGATTCTTCGCCGAGCTTTTCCAGGATCTTGTTCAGACCCTTGTGATACAGGCTGGCGACGTAGGAGCTGTCGGCATCCGCGCCTTTGCGCTCTTCCAGCACCTGGGCCACACGGTTCAGGGTATCGCTCATGTTCAATGTCCTGCCGAATAGATAGCGTGCGGGTCTTTGAGTACCGGTTCCACCACCTTCCATTCGCCGTTCTCGAACACGCGATAGAAGCAACTGTGACGGCCGGTGTGGCAGGCGATGCCGCCGACCTGTTCGACCTTGAGGATCACCACGTCGGCATCGCAGTCCAGGCGCAACTCATGCAGTGTTTGCACATGCCCGGACTCTTCGCCCTTGCGCCACAGTTTGCCACGCGAACGTGACCAGTAGATGGCGCGCTGCTCAGCGGCGGTGAGGCTCAGGGCCTCGCGGTTCATCCAGGCCATCATCAGCACGCGCCCGGTCTTGTAGTCCTGGGCAATGGCCGGCACCAGGCCGTCACTGTCCCACTTGATCTCGTCCAGCCAGTCTTTCATGTTCGGCTCCGGCAATTTGCGACAGTGTATAACCGGATGGGTTATCGACGCACGATCAGATAAACGCCCACGGCCACCATGATGCCGGCCGGCCACTGGCCCAGTTGATTCAACGGGCCGCCAATCGCCAGCATGACCCCACCCACCAGATGCGCGGCACCGAGCAGGCGCAGGAACCAGTCGTCCTTGCGCTTGCGCCACGGCGGCTCGGGATCCTTGGCGTGCGGCTGGGACATGCGCTCCAGCAAATCGCGGGTCATGTTGGCCAGGTGCGGCAGCTGTTCCATCTGGCTGTGCAGGTTGCCCAGCATGGTTTTCGGGCTCATCCGCTCACGCATCCAGCGTTCCAGGAACGGCTGCGCGGTGTTCCACAGGTCGAGGTCCGGGTACAGCTGGCGGCCCAGCCCTTCGATGTTGAGCAAGGTTTTCTGCAGCAGCACCAACTGCGGCTGCACTTCCATATTGAAGCGCCGCGCGGTCTGGAACAGACGCATCAGCACCTGACCGAAGGAAATATCTTTTAACGGTTTTTCAAAGATCGGCTCGCACACGGTACGGATCGCCGCTTCGAATTCGTTGAGCTTGGTTTCCGCCGGCACCCAGCCCGAGTCGATGTGCAACTGCGCCACGCGGCGGTAGTCACGCTTGAAAAAGGCGAACAGGTTGCGCGCCAGGTAGTCCTGGTCTTCCGGCGTGAGACTGCCGACGATGCCGCAGTCGATCGCAATGTATTGCGGGCTCCACGGGTTGACGGTGCTGACGAAGATATTGCCGGGGTGCATGTCGGCGTGGAAGAAACTGTCGCGGAACACCTGGGTGAAGAAAATCTCCACGCCGCGTTCGGCCAGCATCTTCATGTCGGTACGCTGGTCGGCCAGGGTTGCGAGGTCGGTGACCTGCACGCCGTAGATGCGCTCCATCACCAGCACTTTGGGGCGGCACCAGTCCCAATACACTTGCGGCACGTACAGCAGTTGCGAACCTTCGAAATTGCGGCGCAGCTGGCTGGCGTTGGCGGCTTCGCGCAGCAGGTCGAGTTCGTCGTAGATGGTTTTTTCGTAGTCGGCCACCACGTCCACCGGATGCAGCAGGCGCGCATCGGCAGAAAAACGCTCGGCGGCGCGGGCGAGAATGAACAGCCACGCCAGGTCCTGGCCGATGATCGGCTTGAGGCCCGGGCGGATCACCTTCACCACCACTTCTTCGCCGCTCTTGAGCTGCGCGGCATGCACCTGCGCGACCGAGGCTGATGCCAACGGCTCGACATCGAAGCGGCTGAACACCTCGGTGATCTTCTTGCCCAGCTGCTCTTCGATCAGCTTCATCGACACCTGCGAATCGAACGGCGGCACGCGGTCTTGCAGCAGCATCAGTTCATCGGCGATGTCTTCGGGCAACAGGTCGCGGCGCGTCGATAGGATCTGCCCGAACTTGATGAAGATCGGCCCCAGGTCCTGCAATGCCAGGCGCAGGCATGCGCCTCGGCTCAGCTCCAGCTTTTTACGCGGCAACCAGCGCCACGGCAGCACATAGCGCACCGCCAGCAGGAACCATGGCAGGGGCAGGGCGAACAGCAGGTCATCGAGGCGGTAGCGGATTACGACGCGCTGGATACGAAACAAACGGCGGACGGCGAGCAGCTTCATGCGTTATCGCTTGGATCAAGGGAACGGCTCAGGCGCTCGAAGCGGGCCTCGAGGCGTTCCAGGTCGATTTTGGCCTTGTCGAGCTCACGAAAGCGCGCTTGCGCTTCCCGTTGCCCGACCAGGGTGCGCGATTCTTCGCTCAGGTATTCGGCGAGGTTCTGGTTGAGGCTGGCGAAGCCTTGCTGGTACCAGCGCGAACGGCTGCGCAGGTGACCGCTGATCAACTGGGTGGCGACGGGGCCGATCCAGCGTGACAGTTCGTATTCCCAGTCCAGCTCCAGGTCTTGCAGCACGGCGGCCAGGTCCATCAGCACCGCGCTGTCACCTTCCAGCGCCACTTCGGGGCTGTGCAGGATAGCGGTCTTGTTGCGGCTCAGCGCCAGGTGCAACAGGCTGGAGGCTGGCGCACGCAGAGTGCAGTCGGCCTCGGCCGCCCATTGCGTTGCGAGCAGCAGGCCTTCATCGCTGGGCAGGATAAACAGCTGCACGGCGGGGCTGCGGCAATCGACGGCGATAACTTTGCCGGTCAGGTGCGCAAGCCGCGCCAGGGCGGTGCTGTCCAGGCGCAAGACACGGTTGAGGCCGTGTTCGACGCTTGCCAGAAGGCCTGCGAGCAACATCAGGGCTTGATGCCGCGGTGCAGGGCGACGATGCCCGAGGTCATGTTGTGGTAGGTCACGCGGTCGAAACCGGCCTCCACCATCATCGACTTCAGGGTTTCCTGGTCGGGGTGCATGCGGATCGATTCGGCCAGGTAGCGGTAGCTCTCGGCGTCATTGGTGATCAGCTTGCCCATCAACGGCATGAAGGCGAACGAGTAGGTGTCGTACACCTTGGACATCAGCGCGTTGGTCGGCTTGGAGAACTCCAGCACCAACAGGCGGCCACCCGGCTTGAGCACGCGCAGCATCGAGCGGATCGCGTCTTCCTTGTGGGTGACGTTGCGCAGGCCGAAGGCGATGGTCACGCAGTCGAAGTGGTTGTCGGGAAACGGCAGCTTTTCGGCGTCGGCCTGGACGAACTCGATATTGCCGGCCACGCCCTTGTCGAGCAGGCGGTCACGCCCAACCTTGAGCATCGAGCCGTTGATATCGGCCAATACCACCTGGCCGGTCGGCCCCACAAGCTTGGAAAACTTGGCCGCCAGGTCACCCGTACCGCCGGCGATGTCCAGCACGCGATTGCCGGTGCGTACGCCCGACAGTTCGATGGTGAAACGCTTCCACAGGCGGTGCATGCCGCCGGAGAGCACGTCGTTCATCAAGTCGTACTTGGCGGCTACGGAGTGGAACACCTCAGCGACTTTTTCCGCTTTCTGGCTTTCCGGGACGTTCTTGAAGCCGAAGTGAGTGGTGGGTTCGGCATCGCTGCCTTTGCGCTGATCAGTCATATCGCTGTCACCAAAAGAGAATGCGGGACATGATAATCCCCGGGGCCTGCTTTGTCTTGGCAAGGCTGAAGGTAAGATAGGTGCTTATCGAGACCTTTTGCCGCATCGAAGGTTTCCAGGCACTTATAGAGAGGAGTCATTGCAATGGCCCGTATAACCATTGAGCGTGAGCATTCCCTGGGTAAAGAAGGCGCCCGGGCCAAGGCCGACCTGCTGGCGCAGAAACTCAAGGATAAATATGGCCTGGAGTCGTCATGGTCTGGCGATACCTTGAACCTCAAGCGGTCAGGCGTTAAAGGCACCGTTCTGGTCGCCGATGATTCATTGCGTATCGAGGTGGAACTGGGCCTGTTGATGTCGGCCATGAGCGGTACCCTCAAATCCGAAATCGAAAAAGCCGTGGATAAGGCATTGGCCTGATGTGATGACGCTTAGGGTGCCGATTCTAATTTTTCACCTTACTTTGTGCCCAAGCCCTCAACTCCTGCGGGCGGTTCCTCCACCCAATTTTGCGTGAGGTGCACCATGGCCAAAGTTATTTTGAAGAAAAAAATCGACAGTCAGACCACTGCCCTGAGTCAGGTCAAAGGCTATGCCCGCAAGATCTGGCTGGCGGGTCTTGGTGCCTACGCCAAGGTCGGCAGCGAGGGTGGCGAATACTTCAAAGAGCTCGTTAAGAGCGGTCAACATGTTGAAAGTAAAAGCAAAAAAGTTGTGGTTGAACAACTTGATGCCGCCAACAGTCAGATTGACCAAGTAACGAGTAACGTCTCCAGCATCAGCCGCCGGGTTGAAGTGCAACTGGATAAAGTTGAAAAAGCTTTTGACACACGTGTTGCAAGTGCCTTGAATCGAATCGGCATTGCGTCTAAACATGACGTGGAGACACTCTCTGCTAAGCTCGAAGAGCTGACGGCATTGCTCGAACGTGTCGCGCGTAAACACTAAGGAGACATCGGGATGGCTGTTAAAAAAACTACTCAGAAAGAAAGCAGCTCGTGGGTCGGGGAAGTTGAAAAATATTCCCGAAAGATCTGGCTTGCTGGTTTAGGCGTGTACTCGAAGGTTAGCAGTGATGGTGGCAAATACTTCGAGACGCTGGTCAAGGACGGTGAAAAAGCCGAGAAGTTGACCAAGAGCACCGTTGGCAAAAAAGTTGATGCGGCCAAGGCCAGCGCAGGCTCTGCCAAGTCGAGCATTTCCGACACCTGGAGCAAGTTGGAAGAAACCTTCGACAAGCGTCTCAACAGTGCTATTTCGCGACTGGGCGTGCCGAGCAAAGCTGAACTGAAAACGCTGCACAGCAAGGTCGACACCCTGACCAAGCAAATCGAAAAACTCACCGGCGCGAAAGCGGCTCCCGTGAAGGCGGCTGCTGCAAACCCTGTGACCAAGCCTGCCGCTAAGACCGCTGCGGCCAAACCCGCTGCGAAAGCCGCTGCCAAGCCCTTGGTTAAAGCTGCCGCCAAACCTGCGGTGAAGGCTCCAGCCAAAGCGGCTGCAAAACCTGCCGCCAAGCCTGCGGCGAAAACTGCCGCTGCCAAGCCGGCCGCCAAGCCAGCCGCAAAACCCGTAGCCGCCAAAGCTGCCGCTAAACCCGCAGCCAAGGCCGTCGCGAAACCCGCCGCTAAGCCTGCAACTGCAAAACCCGCAGCCAAATCTGCCGCTGCCAAGCCTGCGGCAAAACCCGTTGCTAAGAAGCCAGCGGTAGCGAAAAAACCAGCGGCCGCCAAGCCTGCTGCGGCAACCGCTTCCACAGCCAACTCAGTGTCCGCACCGACCCCTGCTGCTGTGGCCCCGACTGCTACGTCGACGCCGACGCCATCCAGTCAGTCCTGAGTTTTCCAGGACACAAAAAATGCCCGGCCTGCAGAGGTCGGGTATTTTTTATGGCTGCGTATTTTCAATCAGGGTCATCCAGGTATTTCAGCGCAAATCTCTCGGCCGCCTGCCGTGCCGGCGCGAGCAAGTGCGGCGCTACCAGCATCATCACCTGGTAAATCACCACCTGCACTTCACCCTTGCGGTCGAGAATCCGTTGGTAGTCCAGGGAAAACAGCAGCGTCATGGTGATCTGTTCCACCAATTGGCCGAGCGCCTGTGTATCGCTGACCAGTTGCCCCGCCGCCTTCAACCGTGCCAGCAAAGAGGCCAGGGTGCGCTTGAGCGCCGTGAGCAGGCTACGAATGCCTTTCGCCAGCTTCGGCAAGCGCCCGGCCAGGTTCGACAGGTCCTGGAACAGGAACCGGTAGTGGGCCATGCGCTCCACGATCAGGTGCAGGAACAGCCAGTAATCCTCAGCCTCCAGTTGCGCGTCGGCGGGCGGATCGAGCAAGGGCGCCAGCTCAGCCTGAAAGCGCTCGAACAGCCCGAGCACCAGAGGCTCTTTGCCGTGGAAGTGGTAATAGAGATTGCCGGGGCTGATCCCCATTTCGTTGGCCACTTCCATGGTCGACACGTTCGGCTCGCCCTTGCGATTGAACAGCAGCAGGGCACACTCAAGTATACGGTCGCGGGTCTTCATCCAGCCTTCTTAAGTGGGATCGTTGAGCTCAGCGCACGCGCACGTAGGTGCCTGGCGCCGCTTCCATCGGTGGGTAATTCTGGTTGCCCAGGGCAGTGAGGGTTTCGCGTTGCACGCCCGAACGTTGCTGGACCCACGCCAGCCACTGCGGCCACCAGCTGCCTTCGACGTGATGGGCGTCGTAGTACCAGGCGCGCGGGTCGCTGCTCAGCTTGGGGTTCTCGACGTAATTGGCCTTGGGGTTGCCGGGCGGGTTGAGGATGCTCTGGATATGCCCGCTGTTGGACAGCACGAAACGCCGCTCACCGCCCAGCAGTTGAGTGGAGCGATACACGGCGTCCCATGGCGTGATGTGATCGTTGATGCCGGCCACGCTGAAGCTGTCTACCGTGACCTTGCGCAGGTCGACGGGGGTACCGCACACCTCCAGGCCCCCGGGATGGCTCAGCGGGTTGTGCTTGAAGAAATCCAGCAGGTCGCCATGCAACGCGGCGGGCAGGCGCGTGTTGTCGTTGTTCCAGTACAGGATGTCGAAGGCCGGCGGTTCCTTGCCCAGCAGGTAGTTGTTGACCCAATAGTTCCAGATCAGGTCATTGGGGCGCATCCAGGCGAACACCTTGGCCATGTCGCGGCCGTCCAGCACGCCTTTCTGGTAGGAGCGACGCTTGGCGGCTTCAAGGGTTTGCTCATCGGCGAACAACACGGCCGGGCTGTCGATCTGACTGTCCAGCAAACTCACCAGGTAACTGGCGCTGGCGACGCGCCGCAGCTGGCGCTTGGCTTGCAGGTGGCCTTGCAGCGCCGCAATGGTCAGGCCACCCGCGCAGGCACCCATCAGGTTGACCTCGCGCGCGCCGGTGATCGCGCGGCAGACGTTGAGCGCTTCCTCCAGCGCGGCAACGTAAGTGGACAGGCCCCACTCGCGATGGCGCACATCCGGGTTGCGCCAACTGACCATGAAGGTCTGCAGGCCGTTTTTCAGGGCGTATTGCACGAAGCTGTTGGCCGGGCTGAGGTCGAAGATGTAGTACTTGTTGATTTGCGGCGGCACCACCAGCAAGGGCTTGGCATATTGTTTTTCGCTCATGGGCTTGTACTGGATCAGCTCCAGCAGTTCGTTGCGAAACACCACTGAGCCCGGGGTGGTGGCAACGGTCTTGCCCACTTCGAAGGCGTGCTTGCTGACCTGGCGCGGCAGGCCGTTGTTGTGCAGCAGGTCTTCGAACAAGTGGCTCACGCCGCGCACCACACTGTTGCCGCCGGAATTGAGCAGCTCCTTGATCGCCAGCGGGTTGAGCAGGGTGTTGGACGGGGAGACGGCATCGTTGAGCAGGGTGAAGGCGAACTGTGCGCGAACGCGGTCATCCGCGCTGAGGGCGCTGTCATCGATCCAGTTGCGCGTCTGTTTTTGCCAGCTCAAGTAGGCCTGCAGGCTGCGCCGGTACAGGGGATTGAGCTTCCAGGTGGGGTCGCTGAAGCGGTTGTCGTTGGGGTTGGGTTCATGCACCGTTTCACCGAGCAACACCCTGCCCAGTTGGCCGCCCAGGGCCAGGGCGTGGCGTGCGGTGTGCAGCGGGTTGCGCAGGCCATGTGCCGCGACGGTGCGCAGGGTCGACAGCAGATCCTGGCCGCGCAAACCGGTGATCGCATTTTGCGCGTTGATGAACGCAGCGGGGGTAGGCGCCGGGTTCGTCACGGGTCTTTCTCGCATGAGCCAACACTCCTTCGTCAAGCCATCAAGAGGCACGCCAATTCAGAACCATAGTCGGTTCCTGGCAAGTTGCGCGGTGGTGCGATCCTTCACACCGCCGGGCGCGGATGTATCACGGCGCGCAGGCGCTCCTCCTCGAGAAACTTCATGATGATCGGCGCCACGGCTTCCGCCCGGGTGATCAGGAATAAATGGCCGTCATCGATGATGTGCAACTGCGCATTGGGGATGCGCCAGGCGAGCAGGCGCATGTTGATCAGCGGGATCAGCGGGTCGTCGTCCCCGGCCAGTACCAGGGTGGGCTGGCGGATCTTGTGCAGCCAGTGAATGCTGGTCCAGCCCAGCCCCGCGAACAGTTGCCAGTAGTAGCCCAGCTTGCCGGCCGAGCGCACTTTGCTGGCATGTTCGGCGGCCAGCTTGGCGTCGCGGCGAAACGAGCCGCCATAAATCATCGGCGCAATACGCACCACATGGGACGGCTGGATATAACGCCTGGGGCTGGCCATCAGCCACAACACTTTCGGCTTGCCCGGCACCATCACCGCGCCCGCCGCCGTGGCCGCCAGGATCAGTTTTTTGCACCGTTCCGGGTAGTCATAGGCGAACTGCTGCGCCAGCGCCCCGCCCCACGACACGCCCACCGCGTTCACCTGGCCATAGTCCAGGTAATCGAGCATGCGCGCCGTCAGCTTGGCCAGGCCGGGGAAGCGATAGGGCCGGTTGGGCGTGGAGGAACCGCCCACGCCCGGCACGTCGAAGGCGATCACCTCCAGGTCCGGGTCCAGGGCCTGCACGAACGGAAACACCAACTCCAGATTGGCGCCGATGCCGTTGAAGATCAGCAGCGGCGTCAAGTGCGGCTTGCCCGGTCGTACCGCCGTGCGGATGGCTTGGCCATCCAGGTCGATAGTGCGGAAGATGAACGGTTGCGGCATGCTCAAGCCCTGTGAAGTTCTACAGCCCGAATGCAGTCAGTGTGGGAGGGGGCTTGCCCCCGATGCAGGCGGCGCGGTGTGTCTGTTACACCGCAATCGGGGGCAAGCCCCCTCCCACATTGACCGCATTTCAATTTAGCGTTCGTGCACATAAGTGCCTGGTGCAGCTTCCGCCGCTGCGTACGTCTTGTTACCCAGGCTTGTAGGAGCTTTTTTCAACTTACCCGCCCGTTCCGCCTGCCACACCTGCCAGTGCAGCCACCACGAATCCGTATGCTTGGTCGCGTTTTCCTGCCACTCCAGCGCAGTGCCCGCCAACCCCTCGCTGGTCTGGTAGCGCGACTTGGGGTTGCCCGGCGGGTTGAGGATGCTCTGGATATGCCCGCTGCTGGACAGCACGAACTCCACTTTGCCGCCAAACAATTGCGCCGACTTGTAGCAGGACTGCCAGGGCGTGATGTGGTCATTGGTGCCGGCCAAGGAATAGATATCGGCTGTGACTTGCTTGAGGTCGATGGGCGTACCGCACACTTCCAGGGCGTTGGCGCGCACCAGCGGGTTGTTCTTGAACAGCTCGATCAGGTCGCCATGGAAGGCGGCCGGCAGGCGCGTGGTGTCATTGTTCCAGAACAGAATGTCGAACACCGGCGGCTCGTTGCCGAGCAGGTAATTGTTGACCCAGTAGTTCCAGATCAAGTCGTTGGGCCGCATCCACGCGAATACCTTGGCCATGTCGCGGCCTTCAAGCACGCCGGCCTGATAGGAATGGCGCTTCGCCGCTTCCAGCGTCTGTTCATCGACGAACAGCGCCACCTGGGTGTCCAGCGTGGTGTCCAGCACACTCACCAGCAGGGTCAGGGCGTTGACCTTCTTCTCGCCCAGCGCCGCGTAGTGGCCCAGCAGCGCGGTGCAGGTGATGCCGCCGGAGCAGGCGCCCAGCATGTTCACGTCCTTGCTGCCGGTAATCGCCCTGATCACATCCACCGCTTCCTTGAGCGCCTCGATATAGGTCGACAGGCCCCACTCGCGCTGGGCCTTGGTCGGGTTGCGCCAACTGACGATAAAGGTCTGCTGCCCATTGCGCAGGCAGAAACGCGCCAGGCTCTTTTCCGGGCTCAGGTCGAATACATAGAATTTGTTGATCTGCGGCGGCACCACCAGCAGCGGGCGCTCGTGCACCTGCTCGGTGATCGGCTTGTACTGGATCAGTTCCAGCACATCATTGCGAAACACCACGGCGCCGTCGGTGATGCCGAGGGTCTTGCCCACTTCGAAGGCGCCCATGTTGACCTGGCTCGGCATGCCGCCGTTGTGCACCATGTCCTTTGCCAGGTGGGACAGGCCGTCGAGCAGGCTTTTGCCACCGGTTTCAAAGAAGCGTTTGACCGCCGCCGGGTTGGCTGCGCTGTTGGTGGGGGCCATGGCTTCGGTCATCAGGTTGATCACGAAGTGGCCACGGCTGATGTCCTGTTCCGACAGATTGCTGTCGCCGATCCATTCGTGCAGTTCCTTGCGCCACGCCAGGTAAGTCTGCAGGTAGCGCTTGTAGAGCGGGTTCTGGCTCCAGGCCGGGTCGTGGAAGCGGCGGTCGTCGCTTTCCGGCACCAGCGCCGATTTGCCGAACATCACGTTCTTGAGCTCCACCCCAAAATGGGCGACGTGTTTGACGCTGTGTAACGGTTGCTTGATGGCTTGGGTCAGCACCATCTTCGCCGAGGCCAATAGATCCTTTTTGCGTAACGCGATGATCGGGTTCAACCCCAGGGTGTTCTCCGAGGCCTGGCGTTTCAAGTCATCGTTATTCTTGTTACTCATCTACGACGCTCCATTGTCCGAAAGACGAGTACCGGCGATTGCTGCGCACCCATTTCGATACACGACACCAGCCTGGTACTGCGACTCGGGTGACCGTTGATACCGCATCGTCAAATGCAGGGAACTTGCCAGTTCCATTGGTTACCCGAGTTTAATTTTTTTCGCAAGCGGGCCAATCGTTGGCCACCAGACAGGGCATTCAAGCAGATGAAATTAGAAAATGCCCTCTAAAGAGCAAGAAGCCTGGGCTAGAGCATCAGGCGCACGACCGACTGACTCGGGTCGCGGGTTTTTCCGGCAGCTTTCAGTTCGGCCAGGTAATCCGCCCACAGCGCGTCCTGACGCACGGCCAGTTGATACAGGTAGTCCCAGGTGAACAGCCCGCTGTCATGGCCGTCGTCGAAGGTCAATTTCAGTGCGTACTGGCCGGCCGGTTCCAGCTTGATCAACTTAACGTTGAGCTTGCCGAATTGCAGGATGGGTTTGCCGTGGCCCTGGACCTCGGCGGAGGGTGAGTGCACGCGCAGGAATTCGGCGGGCAGTTGGTAAACCTCGTCGGGGCCGTAGGTGAGGCCGAGGGTGTTGGAGGTTTTGTGCAGGTTTACAGCAGTAGGAAATTTCGACATTGGAGATAACCCTGAAGGAACCGGCTCAAAATGTGGGAGGGGGCTTGCCCCCGATAGCAGTCTGTCAGTCAGCTTATCTGATACTGATACACCGCCATCGGGGGCAAGCCCCCTCCCACATTTGAAGCAAAGCAGTTCTGTGTGAGGCTTACAGGATATACCGCGACAAGTCTTCGTTCTGCGCCAATTCGCCCAGGTGGCTGTTGACGTAATCCGCGTCGATCTTGATCGCCACGCCATTCTGCAAACCAGCCATGTCGCCAGCGCTGAACGACACTTCTTCAAGCAGGCGCTCAAGCAGCGTGTGCAGACGCCGCGCACCGATATTCTCGGTCTTCTCGTTGACCTGCCAGGCGATCTCCGCCAGGCGCTTGATACCGTCTGCCTGGAATTCGATCCCCAGGCCCTCGGTTTTCAGCAGCTCACGATACTGCTCGGTCAACGACGCATGCGGCTCGCTGAGGATGCGCTCGAAGTCGCCCGGAGTGAGCGCCTTGAGTTCTACGCGGATCGGCAAGCGACCTTGCAGCTCCGGCACCAGGTCGCTTGGCTTGCTCAGGTGGAACGCACCGGAAGCGATAAACAGGATGTGGTCGGTCTTGACCATGCCCAGCTTGGTGTTCACCGTGCAGCCTTCGATCAGCGGCAACAGGTCGCGCTGTACGCCTTCGCGAGACACATCGACACCACCGGAGTTGCCGCGCTTGGCGACTTTGTCGATCTCATCGATAAACACAATGCCGTGTTGCTCGACCGCTTCCAGGGCCTTGGCCTTGAGTTCTTCCTCATTCACCAGGCGCCCGGCTTCTTCGTCGCGCACCAGTTTCAGCGCTTCCTTCACCTTGAGCTTGCGGCTTTTCTTCTTGCCCTTGCCCATATTGGCGAACAGGTTCTGCAACTGGCTGGTCATTTCTTCCATGCCAGGTGGCGCGGAAATATCGACGCCGGACACCTCGGCCACTTCAATCTCAATTTCCTTGTCGTCCAGCTGGCCTTCACGCAGGCGCTTGCGAAACAGCTGACGGGTGTTGGAGTCCGACGACGGCGCGGCGTCTTCGTTGAAGCCCATGCGCGCCGGTGGCAGCAAGGCATCAAGGATGCGTTCTTCGGCGGCGTCCTCGGCGCGGTGGCTGACCTTGGTCACTTCCTGCTCGCGCAGCATTTTCAAGGCGGCGTCGGCCAGGTCGCGAATGATCGATTCGACGTCGCGGCCCACATAACCGACTTCGGTGAACTTGGTGGCTTCGACCTTGATGAACGGTGCATTGGCCAACTTGGCCAGACGCCGGGCGATCTCGGTTTTACCAACACCGGTCGGGCCGATCATCAGGATGTTCTTTGGCGTTACTTCAACGCGCAATTCTTCGGGCAGTTGCATCCGGCGCCAGCGATTACGCAGCGCAATGGCAACGGCGCGCTTGGCATCGTCCTGGCCGATGATATGGCGATTGAGTTCATGGACGATTTCGCGGGGAGTCATGGACATAGTGTTTGGCGGCCTCAAGCGGGAATAAGCCTACGGCTTACTCGGCGAGGTCCTGCTCCTCAATGGTCTGGTTGTGGTTGGTGAACACGCAGATATCGCCGGCGATACCCAGCGCGGTCTCGACGATTTCACGCGCCGACAGATCGGTTTTCTTCAACAGCGCGCTGGCCGCGGCTTGTGCATAGCCGCCGCCCGAACCCATGGCGATCAGGCCGTGTTCAGGTTCAACCACATCGCCGTTGCCGGTGATGATCAAGGACGCGTCTTTGTTGGCGACCGCCAGCATGGCTTCGAGACGGCTGAGGGAGCGATCGGTGCGCCATTCTTTTGCGAGTTCGACGGCGGCGCGCACCAGGTGGCCCTGATGCTTTTCAAGCTGGCCTTCGAAACGCTCGAACAGGGTGAAGGCGTCGGCGGTCGCGCCTGCGAACCCGGCGAGCACCTGGCCGTGGTACAGGCGACGCACTTTCTTGGCGTTGCCTTTCATCACGGTATTACCCAGGGAAACCTGGCCGTCGCCGCCCATGACGACTTTGCCGTGGCGACGTACTGAAACGATGGTGGTCAAGGGGAGAGTCTCCACGCAGCGGGGCGAAAATGCCCTGATGGAAACTGATATGGGGGTGGTGGAGGGGATTTCAACCGTAGGACGGCAGCGCGGACGAGTGGCAGTTACAGGACAGGCATGCTCTTGGGAACGATGAAAATCTAATGTGGGAGGGGGCTTGCTCCCGATAGCGGTATTTCAGCTAATGAATCTGGTGACTGATACACCGCCATCGGGAGCAAGCCCCCTCCCACATTTTGACCCGTGTTGAGCTAGAGTCAGCGGCTCTGGCGCTGTTGTAACAACAGGTTGCTAAACCCTGCGCCGGCCAATTGTTTCTGCGCCACGGTCAACTGCTCGCGGTTGCTGAACGGGCCTACCAGCACGCGATACCAGGTCGCGTCCTTCACCGTGCCGGATTCCACCGTCACTGCCTGACCCAACAGAATGATCTGCGCCCGCACACGATCGGCATCCGCCTGTTTCGGGAACGAGCCCGCCTGCAGGAAGAACTTGGTCACCGGCGCCGCCTTGGTCTCTGCCACTGGAGGTGCCGGCGGCGGGGTAATACCTGCCAATGCCGCCTGGGCGCGCGCGGTGTCGATTTTCGCCGCTTCCGCAGGCGTCACCGGCGTGGTCGGCACTTGCGGTGTCGGCAGGGTTTTCTCCGGCACGGCGTCGGGCGGCACGATCACTTCCGATTCCGGCAGCAGTGTGTAGAAGTCGTACTTGGGCTTCACCGGCGCCGTCGGGCTCGGTGCGGTCTTGTTGGCCTCGGCGATCTTCGTGGCTTTCTGCTGCTCCTGTTTGACGCGCTTGACGTCATCGCCCTGGCCGGGCTCCAGCTTCATCAGAAATACCACGAATGCGCCGACCGTGAGGCCGATGGCCATCCACAGCCAGCCCGGAATCGGCTGTTTGGCCGGGGCCTGGTAGCGGCTGGCGCCGCGCTTGGGTGCAGGTTTTTTCTTGGCGGCCAACTTACATGCGCTCCAGAGTTTCCAGGCCCAACAGCTCCAGGCCTTGCTTGAGGGTCCGTCCAGCCAGTGCGGCGAGGCGCAGGCGACTGTGCTTCTGGGCTTCATCGTCGGCGCTGAGGATCGGGCAGTTCTCGTAGAAGCTGGAGAACAGGCCGGCCACTTCGTACAGGTAGGTGCAGAGGATATGCGGGGTGCCTTTCTCGCCGACGCTGTTGAGCACTTCGCCGAACTGCGCGAGCTTGGCGGCCAGTTCCTGCTCCTGGGGCGCGTCCAGCACGATCTGGCCTTCGACTTCGCTGAAGTCCTTGCCCAGTTTGCGGAACACACCGGCCACGCGGGTGTAGGCGTACAGCAGGTACGGTGCGGTATTGCCTTCGAAGTTGAGCATCAGGTCGAAGTTGAAGCTGTAGTCGCTGGTGCGATGCTTGGACAGGTCGGCGTATTTCACCGCGCCAATGCCTACCACGCGGGCGATGTTGCGCAGGTCGGCCTCGGCCAGCTCAGGGTTCTTTTCCTTCACCAGGCTGTAGGCGCGTTCCTGGGCTTCGGTCAGCAGGTCGATCAGCTTCACGGTGCCGCCGTCACGGGTCTTGAACGGGCGGCCATCGGCACCGTTCATAGTGCCGAAGCCCATGTGTTCCATGTGCATCGGGTGGGTGACGAAGCCGGCGCGGCGCGCCACTTCGAACACCTGCTGGAAATGCAGGGCCTGGCGCTGGTCGACGAAATACAGCGCGCGGTCGGCCTTGAGCACGCCGCTGCGGTAGCGCACGGCGGCCAGGTCGGTGGTGGCGTAGAGATAGCCGCCATCGGCCTTGACGATGATCACCGGCAGCGGTTCGCCGTCGGCGGTCTTGAATTCTTCAAGGAACACGCACTGCGCGCCGTTGCTCTCGACCAGCAGGCCTGCGGCCTTGAGGTCGTTGACTACGTTGATCAGGTCATCGTTATAAGCGCTTTCGCCCATCACATCGGCCATGGTCAGCTTGACGTTGAGCAGTTCGTAGATTTGCTGGCAGTGGGACAGCGAGATATCGCGGAAGCGACCCCACAGTTCCAGGCATTCCTTGTCGCCCGCTTGCAGCTTGACCACCAGGCTGCGCGCGCGGTCGGCGAACTCGGCGGATTCGTCGAAGCGCTTCTTGGCGGCGCGGTAGAAGTTTTCCAGGTCGGCCAGTTCGTTGCTGGTGATCGGGTTTTCCTGCAGGTACGCCATCAGCATGCCGAACTGGGTGCCCCAGTCGCCCACGTGATTCTGGCGGATCACGGTGTCGCCGAGAAACTCCAGTACCCGCGCCACGCCGTCGCCAATGATGGTCGAGCGCAGGTGGCCAACGTGCATTTCCTTGGCCAGGTTCGGTGCCGACAGGTCGATGACCACGCGCTGGCTGTCGCCGGCTTTGCGTGCGCCGATGTGGGCATCGGCCAGGGCGGCATCCAGGCGCGACGCCAGGGCCTGGGTGTTCTGGAAGAAGTTGATAAAGCCTGGGCCGGCGATTTCGGCCTTGGTGACACTGGCGTCGGACGGCAGCGCCGCGATGATTTTTTCCGCCAGGTCGCGGGGTTTCATGCCTGCGGGCTTGGACAGCATCATCGCGATGTTGCTGGCGAAGTCGCCGTGGGTCTTGTCGCGAGTGTTCTCCACTTGGATCGCCGGCGACAGGCCTTCAGGCAACACACCTTCGTTGACGAGTTGGGTGAGGGCTTGCTGGATCAGCTGGCGAATGGTGTCTTTCATGGTGTTCTCTTTCGACCGCAAGCGGCGGCGCGCGATGCGCAGGTGGAAAAACTGGGCATTATCCGTGGCGAGGGCGGGCTTGCCAACCGTTCCAGACCTGTGGAGCTGTTTAAGGGCGTTGTGCCCCCTGTAGGAGCGAGCTTGCTCGCGAAAAACCCGAGGGCGCCGCGTGAAATCAGGATACCGCGTTATCGTTAACGTTTTTCGCGAGCAAGCTCGCTCCTACAGGGGCCGGTCAGTACAGGTCAACCGGGTCTACATCCAGCGACCATCGCACTTGCCGGCCACTGGGCATTTGCTCCAGGGCAAGCAACCAGCTGCTTAATAGCCGATGCAGCGGTGCGCGGGACGTTGCCTGCAAGAGTAGCTGGGCCCGGTAGCGGCCGGCGCGGCGTTCCATGGGCGCGGGCACCGGGCCGAGCAGTTCGATGCCGCTCAGACCCAGTTCGGCGAGCAAACGTTCGGCGGCGCTGCAGGCTTCGTCGAGAAAGGCTTCGGCCTGGCCCGGTTTATGCGCCTCGGCGCGCAGCAATGCCAGGTGCGAAAACGGCGGCAGCCCGGCGGCGCGGCGTTCGCTCAATGCCTGCTCGGCGAAGGCAAAGTAACCTTGCTCGGTCAGTTGGATCAGCAGCGGGTGGTCGGCCAGGTGTGTCTGGATAATCACCCGGCCCGGCTCTTCGGCGCGCCCGGCGCGGCCGGCGACCTGCACGATCAACTGCGCCATGCGCTCGCTGGCGCGGAAGTCGCCGGAGAATAAACCACCGTCGGCATCCAGGATCGACACCAGGGTCACCCGTGGGAAGTGATGCCCTTTGGCGAGCATTTGCGTGCCAACCAGAATGCACGGCTGGCCTTTCTGGATGGTGGCGAACAATTGGTTCATCGCGTCTTTGCGCGAGGTGCTGTCGCGGTCCACCCGCAGCACCGGGTAATCCGGGAACAGAATGCCCAGGCGCTCTTCGGCGCGTTCGGTGCCCGCGCCGACCGGGCGCAGGTCGACCTTGCCGCATTGCGGGCAGTGGCGCGGCACGGGCTCGACATGGCCGCAGTGATGGCAGCGCAGTTCGCCGTAGCGCTGGTGCACGGTCATGCGCGCATCGCAGCGTTCGCATTCGGACATCCAGCCACAGTCATGGCACAACAGCGTCGGCGCAAAGCCACGGCGATTGAGGAACACCAACACTTGCTGGCCGGCGGCGAGGGTCTGGCCGATGGCTTGCTGCATCGGGCCGGAAATACCGCTGTCCAGCGGACGGCTTTTTACATCCAGGCGCAGGAAACGCGGCTGTTTGGCGCCACCTGCGCGCTCATTCAGGCGTAGCAGGCCATACCGGCCGGTGTAGGCGTTATGCAGGCTTTCCAGGGAAGGCGTGGCCGAGCCGAGCACAATCGGGATGTCTTCCTGGCGTGCGCGTACCAGCGCCAGGTCGCGGGCGTGGTAACGCAGGCCTTCCTGCTGTTTATAGGAGCCGTCGTGTTCTTCGTCGATGATGATCAGCCCCGGATTTTTCATCGGGGTAAACAGCGCCGAGCGGGTGCCGATGATGATGTCGGCTTCGCCGTCCCGCGCCGCCAGCCACGACTCCAGGCGCTCACGGTCGTTGACCGCCGAGTGCACCAGCGCGATGCGGGCGTTGAAACGCTGTTCGAAACGCGCCAGGGTTTGCGGGCCGAGGTTGATCTCGGGGATCAGCACCAGCGCCTGTTTGCCGGCTTGCAGGGTTTCGCGGATCAACTGCAAATAGACTTCGGTCTTGCCGCTGCCGGTAACGCCGGCCAGCAGGAACGCGTGGAAGCTGTCGAACCCGGCGCGGATCGCTTCATAGGCGGCGCGCTGTTCGGGGTTCAGCGGCAGTTCCGGTTGCGCCAGCCAATGTTCGTGGCGCGGGTCGGGGGCATGCTTGCGGATTTCCACCTGCACCAGGCCTTTGGCGAGCAACAGGTCGAGGCTGTCTTTGCTCAGCATCAGCTTGCTCAAGAGCTGATGGGCGACGCCATGCGGGTGCTGGGCCAGGGTGGCCAGGGCTTCACGCTGGCGCGGGGCGCGGGCGATACGCGGGTCATCCAGGCGGGCGCCGGGCGTCATCGACCAGAACCGCTCCTGGCGCGCTTCGGCCAATTCGCCCTGGCGCAGCAGCACCGGCAGCGCCCAGCTCAAGGTATCGCCCAGGCTGTGCTGGTAATACTGCGCGGTCCACAGGCACAACTTGAACAGCGCGGGCGGCAGCGGCGGTGTGGTGTCGAGGATGGCGATGGCCGGCTTGAGTTTTTCGGCGGGCACTTCGCTGTGGTCGGTGACTTCCACCAGGATGCCGATCATTTCCCGGCGCCCGAACGGCACGCGCACGCGCATGCCTGGCTCCAGCTGCGCACGCGGCACACCGGCCGGGGCCTGGTAATCGAACAGGCGGCGCAGGGGCGAGGGCAGGGCTAGGCGCAAAATGGCGTCGGGCACGCGAGAAGTCTCATCTATAAAGGCAGGCGGTGGCGCAGGGGCGGGAGCCTAGCAGACCGACGGTGGAGGTGTCCCGTCTCTGCTGCAGGAAGGATAGACTTGCGCAGGCGCCGGGATTTTCTGATGAAAGGGCGTGCTCGGCCGTCACCGCCGCTTGCGCGATTGAAAAGGTCTGTTAGAATTCGCGGCCTAATTACGTGCGGTATTCGACAATAGTGTCGAGTGGCGGCACGCTAGCCCGAGGAAGTGCCATGAAAGCCGATATCCATCCAGCGTACGAAACCATCGAAGTCACCTGCAGCTGCGGCAACAAGTTCGAGACTCGTTCGAACCTGTGCAAGCCACTGGGTACTGACGTATGCAACGAGTGCCACCCGTTCTACACCGGTAAGCAGAAAACTCTGGACACCGGCGGCCGTGTACAGCGCTTCGCAGATCGCTTTGGTGCTTTCGGCAAGAAGCCTGCTGCTGCTACTCCAGCAGAGTAAGGCTCAAAAGCCTTATGGGCTTTTGCCAGCTGTTGAAAAAGGCGTCCCTTGTGGGCGCCTTTTTTGTGCCTGGAATTTGGTTCGGTGCGGCCCAGGCCCAGGTGTTTTGCCCGGCGCCGGCCTCCGTGGCGCGTGTAGAAGTACAGCGCGTGGTGGATGGCGATACCGTGCGCCTGAAGGATGGCCGCAGCGTGCGCCTGATCGGCCTCAACGCCCCGGAAACCGGCAAGAAGGGCCGCGCTGACGAGCCCTTTGCCATCGCCGCCCGCCAGCGCTTGCAAGCCTTGGTGAGCGCCAGTGGAGGGCGCGTCGGGCTGGTGTCGGGTCGCGAGGCCAAGGATCGCTATGGGCGAACCCTGGCGCACCTTTACGGCGCCGACGGCAAAAACCTGGAAGCCCAATTACTGGCCGAGGGCCTGGGTTTTCAGGTGGGTGTCGCGCCCAACGTCGACCTCGTTGCCTGTCAGCAGGCCGCTGAGCACACGGCGCGCCAGGCAGGGCTGGGCCTGTGGCGGCAATCGCCGGTGCAAGGGGTGGCCCGGCTCAAGCAGTCCGGCTTCGCTCTGGTCAGTGGCCGTGTCAGCAAGATCGAACGCAATCGCGGCGGAATCTGGATCGAATTGCAGGGTTCACTGGTATTACGCGTTGCGCCCGATCTGGCCCATCAATTCGACACTGCCATGCTCGATGGTCTGCCAGGCAAGACAATCGAGGCGCGTGGCTGGGTGCAGGATCGCTCCCGGCGGGGTGGGCGCAAAAACGGCCAGGCGCGCTGGCTGCTGCCGATCACCGATCCCGGCATGCTCAAATTGGCGCAATGATAAAAAATTGTAGACATTTTTTAATTCGATTGTGAACAGTCAAGCCCTTGTATCCCGTGGCTTTAGACTAAAGTACGCCGTTGCAGGGCCTTGACACCTGTGACCGACCAGTCTTGTGGGGGCTTTACGACACGCGTATCCTCGGCGGTCCGTCGACCAACAGTAAAAGCGGAATGCCGATATGTCTGATTTGAAAACTGCCGCTCTCGAATATCATGCCAATCCTCGTCCAGGAAAGCTGAGTGTAGAGCTCACCAAAGCCACTGCCACCGCCCGCGACCTGTCGCTGGCCTACAGCCCTGGCGTTGCCGAGCCCGTACGTGAAATCGCCCGCGACCCCGAGCTGGCGTACAAGTACACCGGCAAGGGCAACCTGGTTGCAGTGATTTCTGATGGCACCGCGATCCTGGGTCTGGGTAACCTCGGCCCACTGGCTTCCAAGCCGGTCATGGAAGGTAAGGGCGTGCTGTTCAAGCGCTTTGCCGGCATCGACGTTTTCGACATCGAAGTCGACTCCGAAAGCCCGCAGGCCTTCATCGACACCGTCAAGCGCATTTCCATCACCTTCGGTGGCATCAACCTGGAAGACATCAAGGCACCTGAGTGCTTCGAGATCGAAAAGGCCCTGATCGAACAGTGCGACATCCCGGTATTCCACGATGACCAGCACGGCACCGCGATCGTTACTGCGGCCGGCATGATCAACGCCCTGGAAATCGCCGGCAAAACCCTGAGCGAGGCGAAAATCGTCTGCCTGGGCGCCGGTGCTGCGGCCATTTCCTGCATGAAGCTGATCATCAGCATGGGCGCCAAGCTGGAAAACATCTACATGGTCGACAGCAAGGGCGTGATCCAGTCCGAGCGTACCGACCTGAACCAGTACAAGGCGATGTTCGCCCACCCATCCTCCAAGCGCACCCTGGCGGATGCCCTCGACGGTGCCGACGTGTTCGTCGGCCTGTCCGGCCCGAACCTGCTGAGCGCCGAAGGCCTGAAGTCGATGGCGCCGAACCCGATCGTGTTCGCCTGCTCCAACCCGGATCCGGAAATCTCCCCGGAACTGGCGCACGCGACCCGCAGCGACGTGATCATGGCCACCGGCCGTTCGGACTACCCGAACCAGGTCAACAACGTGCTGGGCTTCCCGTTCATCTTCCGTGGTGCCCTGGACGTTCGCGCCAAGCGCATCAACGAAGAGATGAAAGTAGCGGCCGCCAACGCCCTGCGTGAACTGGCCAAGCTGCCGGTGCCGCAGGATGTATGCGACGCTTACGGTGGCGCCAAGCTGGAATTCGGGCGTGAGTACATCATTCCCAAACCAATGGATAAGCGCCTGATCACCCTGATCTCCGATGCCGTGGCCAAGGCTGCCATCGAGACCGGTGTGGCAACCCTGCCGTATCCGAAGAACTACCCGCTCAAAAGCGTGGATGATGTGTTCAACGGCTAAGCCGTTGTAGCGCACCCACAAAAAGCCCCGGCTCTCGCGAGTCGGGGCTTTTTGTTGGGTGGCAATTATCTCAAGGTTGGCGAAGGCCCAAATGTGGGAGGGGGCTTGCCCCCGATTGCATACTGTCAGCCAATGAATCTGGTGACTGATATACCGCTATCGGGGGCAAGCCCCCTCCCACATTGGTTCTCTGTAAGGCTACCGACTGGGTCAGAACAGATCGATCGGCGCACCTTCATCCGCTGGCAGCGGGCTGCCCGGTGCAACCCCGTTGCCCAGCTCGTTGACCGACGGCGGCGTGTCTTCGCTCTTGAACAGTTCGAAGTAGGCGTTCGGCGTGCTCGGCGAGGCTGCGCGGCCGCTTACCGGGTCGATGCGCAGGCTGAGGATGCCTTCCGGTTCCGGCTGGGTGTGCAGTGGCTTGTCCTTCAGTGCCGCGCCCATGTAACTCATCCAGATCGGCAGCGCGACGGTACCGCCGAATTCGCGACGGCCCAGGCTTTCCGGCTGGTCGTAACCGGTCCACACGGTGGTCACATAGTCGCCGTTGTAGCCGGAGAACCAGGCATCCTTGGATTCGTTGGTGGTACCGGTCTTGCCGGCGATGTCCGCGCGGCCGAGGGCCAATGCGCGCCGGCCGGTACCCTTCTTGATCACGTCTTGCAGGATGCTGTTGAGGATATAGGTGGTGCGGCCGTCCACGATGCGCTCAGCCACTGCCGGTGCTTGCGGCTCGGCCGGCGCGGGGGTGTTTGCGGCAGGCGTCGTGCCTGGGGTCGGCTCGATGGTGATGCCGCCGTTGCTAGGTGCGGCAAGACCATCGGTCGCCGCCACGCCATTGACTACATCGCCGGGCACCCGTGGCGGGTTGGCAGTGAACAGGATGTCGCCATTGCGGCTTTCGATCTTGTCGATCAGGTACGGCGAGATTTTGTAACCGCCGTTGGCAAAGGTGCTCCAGCCGGTGGCGATTTCCATCGGCGTGAGAGTGGCGGTACCCAGGGCCAGGGACAGGTTTGGCGGCAGGTCAGACTTGGCAAAGCCAAAGCGAGTCATGTAGTCGATGGTCTTGCCCACGCCCATTGCCTGCAGCAGGCGGATCGACACCAGGTTGCGCGACTTGTACAACGCCTCGCGAATGCGGATCGGGCCGAGGAAGGTGTTGGTGTCGTTCTTCGGGCGCCAGACTTTGTCCAGGTACTCATCGACAAACACGATCGGCGCGTCGTTGACCAGGCTGGCGGCGGTATAGCCGTTATCCAGCGCGGCACTATAGACGAATGGCTTGAAGCTCGAGCCCGGCTGGCGCTTGGCCTGGGTGGCGCGGTTGTAGTTGCTCTGCTCGAAGGCGAAGCCACCGACCAGGGCGCGGATCGCACCGTTTTGCGGGTCGAGGGACACCAGGGCGCCCTGGGCGACCGGGACTTGGCTGAATTTCAGGCTGTCATCCGCCTGGCGCTGCACGCGGATCAAATCGCCCACCTGCGCCACATCGGACGGCTGCTTGGGCATCGGGCCCATGCTGTTGGTATTCAGGAATGGGCGCGCCCATTTCATGCTGTCCCACGCTACATGCGCTTCGCCGGTGCGGGTCAGCACTTGTACGCCGTCTTTCTTCACCTGGGTGACGATGGCCGGCTCCAGGCCACTGATCGAGCGCTGTTTGCCCAGCTCGGTGGTCCAGGCGCTCAGGGTCTTGCCCGGCAGGCGCGATTCAGGGCCGCGATAGCCGTGGCGCTGGTCATAGGTGATCAGGCCTTCGTGCAGCGAATGGTTGGCAATTTCCTGCAAGTTGCTTGGAACGGTGGTAGTAACACGGAAACCTTCGGTGTAGGCCTCGCTGCCATACCTGCCGACCATCTCGGCACGCGCCATTTCGGCGATATACGGCGCATTCACTTCCGGCGTCGGCACGTGATAGCTGGCGTTCAACGGTTCGGCCACGGCGCTTTCGTAAGCCGCCTGGTCGATCTTGCCCAGCTTGTACATGCGCCCCAGGATCCAATCGCGCCGCTCCTTGCTGCGCGCCGGGTTGGCCAAGGGGTTGAAGCGCGACGGCGCCTTGGGCAGGCCGGCAATCATCGCCATCTGCGCCAGGCTGGCATCACGAATCGACTTGCCGTAGTACACCTGGGAAGCCGCCTCGATGCCGTAGGCGCGGTTGCCCAGGTAAATCTTGTTGACGTACAGCTCGAGAATTTCATCCTTGGTCAGCTGACGTTCAATCTGCAGCGCCAGCAGGATCTCGGTGGCCTTGCGCGAAAAACTGCGCTCGCTGGTGAGGAAGAAGTTCTTCGCCACCTGCATGGTGATGGTGCTGCCGCCGGATTGAATGTGTCCGCTTTTTACCAACTGCGTGGCTGCGCGTACCAGGCTGCTGGGATCGACGCCGTAGTGGTTGGCGAAATTATCGTCTTCAGCCGACAGCAACGCGCTGATGAAATTGGGTGGAATGTCGGCGAAACGGATCGGGGTGCGGCGCATTTCGCCGAACTCCGCGATCAGTTTTTCATCGCTGCTGTAGACCCGCAAAGGAATCTGCAACTGGATACTTCTGAGAGCCTCTACGGACGGCAAACCCGGACTAAGGTAGAGGTAGGCCCCGCTGAGTACGAGCAGCAGCCCGCAGACGATCGCGACAATGGAGTACCCGAAAAACTTCAGCAGACGAATCAAGGCTTTTGGATTTCCAGAGAAATGAAAGAGTTATGCGTCGGGGCATGCATGGCAAACGATGTATCGACCCGGGCAGCAGATAAAAAGCGGGAAAAAACGCTGGGCATTAAAGCATTTTCGCCTTCGGGCGTCATTCGCGCGGCTCAAACAAGTCGACCGAATGCACGCTGCCCGGCGGCAATCAGGCGGTAAGACAGGCAAAGCTTTAGGGAGTTTTATGGGAAAGGGATTTTTCAGGCGAAAACCCGACGTCGTCCTCGGCGTTGACATCAATGACCAGGGTATCAAGCTGGTCGAGCTGGGCCGTTCGGCGCAGGGTTTCAGCATTCAGGGATATGTCACGCAGGTATTGCCGGCACATGCGGTGGTCGATGGCACATTGCTTGACCTCGATGGCGTAGGGCGGGCGCTGCACCAGGCATTACCTCGCTTGCACAGTGGCACCAGGCACGCGGCCGTCGCGGTGGCGGGCCCTTCGGTCATTACCCGAGTGATCGAAATGGATACGGGCCTGGGCGACGAAGAGATGGCCTGGCAGATACAGATGGAGGCCGACCAATACATTCCTTATCCTCTGGACGAGGTCGCCATCGATTTTCAGGTGCGCGGGCCGTCGCCCCAGGAAGCGGGGCGGGTCGAGGTGTTGCTGGTGGCGTGCCTGCGTGAGCAGGTCGAGGCCCGCGAGGCGGCGCTGGCCCTGGCCGGGCTGGTGACACAGGTAGTGGATGTCGAAGCGTTTGCATTGGAGCGCGCTTGCCGTCAGGATTTTGCCAGCTTCACGCCGGGTCATCGAGTCGATGGCGCACAATGGGCCGTCGATGCCCAGGGGATGGGAGTGGCTTGCGGGTTAGCCCTGAGGAGTTTCGCTGGATGACACGAATCAATCTTTTGCCCTGGCGCCGAGCACTGGCGGAGCGGCGCCGCAAATATTTCCTGGCACTGTTGCTGGTATTTGCCTGCCTGGCGCTCGCGGCGGTGTGGCTGGCTGACCAGGTGATCGACCAGGCGATCGACCGGCAGGTTACCCGCAATGTGCGCCTGAGCGGGGATGTCGCCGTACAGGACTCACGCATCAAGACCATCGACGACCTGCAGGAGCGAAGCCAGCAATTGGCACAGCGCATGAAGGTCGTGCAGGACCTGCACGATGCGCGCTCTTCCGGTGCTCGGCTGTTCGATCAGTTGGCTCGCGCGATGCCCGATGGCGTTCATCTGCATGAAGTGGTCGCGAGTGGCGATACGATCAGCATCCGTGGCAGTGCCGACAGCAATCAGGATATCGCCCAGTTGATGCGTCGGTTGGAGGCGTCACAGGGTGGCCACTCCGCCCGGCTCGAACGGGTGCGGGCAGAGGGCGAGCGCGGCGATCACGAGTTTCAGCTGATGGTGCGTCAGGGGGAAACCATCGAGGCGCAACCATGAGCCTGCCCAGGCTCGACTTTTCCGCACTCTCCTACAACGCTGCAAAATGGCCCTGGCCTGGAAAGGCCCTGCTTGGCTGTGCGCTGGCCGGCCTGGTGCTGTTGCTTGGAGAGGGGGTTTACCTGGGGGCTTCGCGGGAGCGGCTGCACGGCCTCGAGGCGCGGGAGCAGGCGCTGCAAGCGCAGCTTGAAGAAAAAACCGGCTTGGCCGCCGAGCTTGAGGCGTACACCGAACAAGTCAGGGCGATGGAAGAGACTGTCGCGGGCCTTCAAGGGCAGTTGTCCGGTGAGTCCGCAGTGCCGGGCTTGCTGGAAGACATCGCCCGGCTGGCGGTTGCCAAAGGCGTCTGGATCGAGGGCGCCGCGGTGCTGGATGAGGCGTCGCTGCCGTTCCATGTCGAGCAGCCCTTGAAGATTGCCGCTACGGGGGCCTATCACGACTTGGCCGCGTTCGTCAGCGCCCTGGGCGGGTTGCAGCGCATCGTCACGGTGCATGACGTGGCGGTGCGGCCTGAAGGGGCATTGTTACGGCTTGACCTGCTGGCCAAGGCCTATCGAAGTGCGTCCCCAGGCGGCAGCGCCCAGGCGGTCGTCCCGGCTCCGCGCTTTGTTTATGACTCATCATCCCTGCGCGACCCGTTCCAACGGCCTGCCTTGCAAGCGGAGCACACGCCTGGGCGAGTGGCCCTTGCTCCAGACCTCACTCGGCCTCGCGGGCCGCTGGAGGGCATCGCAATCGAGCAGTTCGCCATGGTCGGTACGCTGTCGGGCGGTGGACAGACCTACGCGCTATTGCGTGCCGGACCGACAGTGCATCGGCTGGCGGTCGGTGACTACCTCGGGCCCGATCATGGCCAGGTCATGTCCATCCAGGACAGCCATGTCGAACTGGTCGAGCGCTTTCCCGATGAACAGGGCCTCTGGCTGGAGCGCCCGCGAACCCTGGTACTGAACGTCAACTCATAACGGAATCAAACCATGAAAAGGATTTTCTCGTGCTTCGGTGTGGCGCTATGGATAGCGTTCACAGCGCCGAAGGCTGCTGCTGTACCCAATCGCCTCGACCTGATCCAATTGCCGCCGCCCGAAAGCGCATCTTCGGTCGGCTACACCGGCGACAAGCTGAACCTTAATTTCCAGAACATCGATTTGCGCGCAGCGCTGCAGCAAATCGCCGATGTCGCAGGCCTTAACCTGGTGGCCGGTGACGAGGTGCAAGGTTCGATCACCCTGCGGCTCAAGGAGGTGCCTTGGGACCAGGCGCTGGATCTGGTGCTGCAAGCCAAGGGGTTGGACAAACGGGTGAAGGCCGGCGTATTGCTGGTGGCGCCTGCCGACGAATTGGCCGCTCGCGAACTGCTGACGTTGGAGGCGCGCAAGCAGATGGCTGAGCTGGCACCGTTACGCCGGGAGTTGCTGCAGGTCAATTATGCCAAGGCAGCGGACCTGGCCAAGCTGTTCCAGTCAGTGACCGGCTTTGAAGGCGCCACCGACGAGCGCGGCTCGGTGGCGGTCGACGACCGCACCAACAATATCATCGCCTACCAGACTGGAGAGCGGCTGGAAGAACTGCGGCGGATCGTGGCGCAGTTGGACGTGCCGGTGCGCCAGGTGATGATCGAGGCGCGCATCGTCGAGGCCAATGTCGATTACGACAAAGGCCTGGGCGCACGCTGGGGTGGGCGGCTCAATCGCGGCAATTGGAGCGCCGGCGGTATCCCCAAGCCCCAGGCGGACGGCGCGCAGCCACCAGAGAACCCGCCCAGCTCACCCTTCGTCGACCTGGGTTCGCTGACCGGCACCTCGGGCCTGGGACTGGCCTTTATCACCGACAACCTGCTGCTGGACCTTGAGCTGACCGCCATGGAAAAGTCCGGCAACGGCGAAATCGTCTCACAGCCCAAGGTGGTTACCTCGGACAAGGAAACCGCGCGCATCCTCAAGGGCACCGAGATCCCCTACCAGGAGTCCACGTCCCAGGGCGCAACCTCGGTGTCGTTCAAGGAAGCCTCGCTGTCGTTGGAGGTCACGCCGCAAATCACCCCCGACGATCATGTGATCATGGTGGTCAAGGTCACCAAGGACGAGCCCGACTATCTGAACAAACTCAACGACGTTCCGCCGATCAAGAAAAACGAGGTCAATGCCAAGGTCCTGGTCAAGGATGGCGAGACCATTGTCATCGGCGGGGTTTTCTCCAATACCCAAAGCAAAGTGGTAGATAAAGTGCCATTTTTAGGCGATGTGCCGTATCTTGGCCGCCTTTTCCGGCGCGATGTGCGGGCGGAGAAAAAATCCGAGCTGCTGGTATTCCTGACTCCGCGTATCATGAATAACCAGGCGATTGCTGTGAGTCGTTGATTCTGTGCGAAATTTGATTCTTGTAGGGCCGATGGGGGCTGGAAAAAGCACCATCGGCCGTTTGCTGGCCAAAGAGCTGCGCCTGCCATTCAAAGATTCCGATAAGGAAATTGAATTGCGCACGGGTGCCAATATCCCATGGATCTTCGATAAGGAAGGCGAGCTGGGCTTTCGCGACCGCGAGCAGGCAATGATTGCCGAACTGTGCGGCTGCGATGGCGTGGTATTGGCCACCGGCGGTGGCGCGGTGATGCGCGATGAAAATCGCCGCGCCCTGCACGCCGGTGGTCGCGTGGTGTACCTGCATGCCTCGGTGGAGCAGCAGGTGGGCCGCACCGCCCGTGATCGCAATCGCCCGTTGCTGCGCACGGCCAACCCGGAAAAAACCTTGCGAGACCTGCTGGCGCTGCGCGATCCGCTGTATCGGGAAATCGCCGATCTGGTGGTGGAAACCGATGAACGGCCGCCGCGAATGGTGGTGGTCGACATTCTTGAGCGCCTGCAACGGCTACCACCCCGTTAAAGCCTGGCCGCAAATGCGCTATTCTCGGCGGCGCGCCATGACCTCGCGGGGTGTGGCGTAGAGCCATCAGGCAGCGTCTGATCCAGGCGTTACCGGTCGTCAAAATATCTTCAACGCGGGGACACATGCAGACACTTAAGGTCGATCTAGGCGAGCGCAGCTACCCGATCCATATTGGCGAAGGCCTGCTGGACCAGCCCGAGCTGCTCGCACCGCATATTGCCGGTCGGCAAGTGGCGATCATCTCCAACGAAACGGTGGCGCCGCTGTATCTTGAGCGTCTGAGCCGCAGCCTGGCGGCGTACTCGGTGATCTCGGTGATCCTGCCCGACGGCGAAGCCCACAAAAACTGGGAAACCCTGCAACTGATTTTCGATGGCCTGCTGAGCGCACGGCATGACCGCCGTACCACCGTGGTCGCCCTGGGCGGCGGTGTGATCGGTGACATGGCCGGCTTCGCGGCCGCCTGCTACCAGCGTGGCGTGGACTTCATCCAGGTGCCGACCACACTGCTGTCCCAGGTCGATTCGTCGGTGGGCGGCAAGACCGGTATCAACCACCCGCTGGGCAAGAACATGGTCGGCGCGTTCTATCAGCCGCAGGCCGTGCTGATTGACACCGCAACCCTCAACACCCTGCCACCCCGCGAGCTGTCGGCGGGCCTGGCGGAAGTCATCAAGTACGGGCTGATCTGCGACGAGCCCTTCCTGACCTGGCTGGAAGAACACATGGACGCCTTGCGCGCCCTCGACCAGGTGGCACTCACCGAAGCGATTTCCCGCTCCTGTGCTGCCAAGGCGTTGGTGGTGAATGCCGACGAACGGGAGTCCGGTGTGCGGGCTACCCTGAACCTGGGCCACACCTTCGGCCATGCGATCGAAACCCACATGGGCTATGGTGTGTGGCTGCATGGGGAAGCCGTAGCGGCTGGCACCGTGATGGCATTGGAGATGTCGCAGCGCCTGGGCTGGATCAGCGTCCAGGAGCGTGATCGCGGTATCCGTCTGTTCCAACGCGCCGGTTTACCGGTGATTCCGCCGTCTGAAATGACCGAGGCGGATTTTCTGGAACACATGGCGATAGACAAGAAAGTGATCGACGGTCGACTGCGACTGGTGCTGTTGCGCCACATGGGCGAAGCGGTGGTGACCGACGATTATCCGAAAGAGATTTTACAGGCCACGCTGGGAGCGGATTACCGCGCCCTGGCCCAGCTTAAAGGTTAATAAGATCCCGATGACTAGTTTGCATGCCGACGAGGCGTTCCTCGGCCACTACCACCTTAGCCACGACCCTTTCGCGCCTCGGGTGCCTGGTTTCAAATTCTTCCCTGCCCAGCGCAAGCCGGTACTGGGGCAATTGCACCATCTCGCGCGCTACAGCCAGTTGCTGCTGGTGGTGACGGGGCCGTTGGGCAGCGGCAAGACCTTGCTGCGCCAGGCGCTGGTTGCCAGTACCAACAAGCAATCGGTGCAGAGCGTCGTCGTCTCGGCCCGTGGTGCCGGTGATGCGGCCGGCGTGTTGCGCCAGGTGGCGCAGGCGTTGGACGTGGCCAACCCTGAGCCGAACGCGATTCTCAAACAGGTGGTGCAACTGGGCCTGACCGGCCAGGAAGTCTATCTGCTGGTGGATGACGCCGAGCAGCTCGACGAATCTGCCCTGGAAGCCTTGTTGGCGCTGGCGGCGGGTACCCCGGAAGGGCGTCCCCATGTGTTCCTGTTTGGCGAGTCGTCGCTGATCGCCGATCTGGAGCAGATCAGCGGTGAACAAGAGCTGTTCCATGTCATCGAATTGCAGCCGTACGAAGAAGAAGAGACCCGCGAATACCTGGCTCAGCGCCTCGAGGGCGCGGGGGCGGGTATCGAACTTTTCTCCGCTGCGCAGATCTCTGATATTCACGAAAGCTCCGATGGCTGGCCTGGCAACATCAATCAGGTTGCCCGCGATGCAATGATCGAAGCCATGATTGCCAGCCGCTCTGCGGTCAAGCGTCCAAAGATGGGGTTCACTATGCCTAAGAAGCACGTATTGGCTATTTCTGCCGTTGTCGTGGTCGCTGTTGCCGCCGCCTGGTTGATTCCAGGCCGCAGCAAGGCACCGGCAACCGCTGGCGCGCCAACCGAACAGGCGCAGTTGCCACTGGGCAAGCCCACGCCGAACGTCGAATTCGCCAATTCCGGCCAGCCGACCAACCTGCCGATGGTCGGCCAACCTGTGATGCGCGGTCCGCTGGCCGAAGAAGCCGGGGGCATCTCCGAAGGCGACGACGGCGTGCCGGTGGAAGGCTCCAGCGCCACGCCGCCGACCGTGACCACCACCGCGCCACCTGCGGGCGTGCCTGCCGGTACGCCAGCGACTCCCGTTGCACCGGTTGCGCCAGCTGCCAAGCCGACCCCGGCGCCGACGGTTGCCACAGCCAAGCCTGCGCCTGCGCCGGTGACCAAGTCCGTGCCAACGCCTGCTCCAGCGGCCAAGCCTGCGGAAAAACCGGCGGCCACCGTTGCCAAGGCCGGCGCTGCCGGCAGCAGCTGGTACAGCAGCCAGCCCACCGGCAACTTCGTGGTGCAGATACTCGGCACCAGCTCCGAGGCCAACGCCCAGGCGTTCGTTAAAGAGCAGGGCGGCCAGTACCGTTATTTCAAGAAAGTGCTCAACGGCAAGCCGCTCTATGTGATCACCTACGGCAGCTTCCCAAGCCGCGCCGCAGCCGATTCCGCCATCAAGGCCTTGCCAGCGAAGGTTCAGGCTGGTAAACCTTGGCCTCGCACTGTTGCCAGCGTTCAACAAGAACTGGCAACAACTCGCTGAAGATCCGGCGGCCTTACCCAGGCCGCCCTCCCGGCACCTCAAAAAACTACAACAGCGTGCAGCCCTGAAGGCCGCGCGCTTTGTGGTGTCTGCGTCACGGTAGCTTTTGAGTCGTAGCGGTCAGAATTAAAAAAGTTTTGACTAGCACAGCATATCGCTTTAAACCTTTCATAAATGCGACATAGATTTGCGACATTTCGTCGCTAAATTTGTGAGCGTCTGTGACGGTGTGTACAATGACCTCCCTTTTGCCCCCGCTAAGCCGGCGTACGTTCGGCGTGGAAGGTAACCGGTTGAATTGAAAAGAAATTTGCCTCGATATAAGAGGCAGCCTGGTGAGAAAGTGTCTATGAAAGCAGGTCTGTACCAACCCGATGAATTCAAGGATAACTGCGGTTTCGGCCTGATAGCCCACATGCAGGGCGAGCCCAGTCATACCCTTTTGCAAACGGCCATCGAGGCCCTGACCTGCATGACCCACCGCGGTGGGATCAACGCCGACGGCAAGACCGGTGACGGTTGCGGCTTGCTGATTCAAAAGCCCGACCAGTTCCTGCGCGCGGTCGCCAAAGAGCACTTCGCCGTTGAATTGCCCAAGCAGTACGCCGTGGGCATGGTGTTCTTCAACCAGGACCCGGTTAAAGCCGAAGCCGCTCGCGAGAACATGAACCGCGAGATCGTTGCTGCCGGCCTGCAACTCGTCGGCTGGCGCAAAGTGCCGATCGACACCAGCGTACTCGGCCGCCTGGCCCTGGAGCGCCTGCCGCAGATCGAACAAGTGTTCATCGCAGGCGACGGCCTGAGCGACCAGGACATGGCGATCAAGCTGTTCACGTCCCGCCGTCGTTCGTCGGTGGCCAACGCCGCCGATACCGACCACTACATCTGCAGCTTTTCCCACAAGACCATCATTTATAAAGGCCTGATGATGCCGGCGGACCTCACCGCCTTCTATCCGGACCTGAGCGATGAGCGCCTGCAAACCGCAATCTGCGTGTTCCACCAGCGCTTCTCCACCAACACCCTGCCGAAATGGCCGCTGGCCCAGCCATTCCGCTTCCTCGCCCACAACGGCGAGATCAATACCATCACCGGCAACCGCAACTGGGCCGTAGCCCGTCGCACCAAGTTCGCCAACGATTTGATGGACCTGGAAGAGCTCGGCCCGCTGGTCAACCGCGTGGGTTCCGACTCCTCCAGCATGGACAACATGCTCGAACTGATGGTCACCGGCGGCATCGACCTGTTCCGGGGCGTGCGCATGATCATTCCGCCAGCGTGGCAGAACGTCGAGACCATGGACCCCGACCTGCGGGCGTTCTATGAGTACAACTCGATGCACATGGAACCGTGGGACGGCCCGGCCGGCGTGGTCATGACCGATGGTCGCTACGCGGTGTGCCTGCTCGACCGCAACGGCCTGCGCCCGGCGCGTTGGGTCACCACCACCAACGGCTTTATCACCCTGGCGTCGGAAATCGGCGTGTGGGACTACAAGCCTGAAGATGTGATCGCCAAAGGTCGCGTAGGCCCTGGCCAGATCCTCGCCGTGGACACCGAAACCGGGCAGATCCTCGATACCGACGCCATCGACAACCGTTTGAAGTCCCGTCACCCGTACAAGCAATGGCTGCGCAAGAACGCCCTGCGCATCCAGGCGACCATGGAAGACAACGACCACGGTTCGGCTTTCTACGACGTCGACCAGCTCAAGCAATACATGAAGATGTACCAGGTCACGTTCGAAGAGCGCGACCAGGTGCTGCGCCCGCTCGGCGAGCAAGGCTACGAGGCGGTCGGCTCCATGGGCGACGACACGCCGATGGCCGTGCTGTCCCAGCGTGTGCGCACGCCGTACGACTACTTCCGCCAGCAATTCGCCCAGGTGACCAACCCACCGATCGATCCGCTGCGCGAAGCGATCGTGATGTCCCTGGAAGTGTGTCTGGGTGCCGAGCGCAACATTTTTCAGGAATCGCCGGAGCACGCGTCCCGCGTGATCCTCAGCTCGCCGGTCGTTTCCCCGGCCAAGTGGCGCTCCTTGATGACCCTGGAGCGTCCGGGCTTCGACCGCCAGATCATTGACCTGAACTACGACGAGAGCCTCGGCCTTGAAGCCGCTGTGCGCAACGTCGCCGACCAGGCCGAAGAAGCCGTGCGCGCCGGTCGTACCCAGATCGTGCTGACCGACCGTCATATCGCTCCAGGCAAGCTGCCGATCCATGCCGCCCTGGCAACGGGCGCGGTGCACCACCGCCTGACTGAAAAGGGCCTGCGCTGCGACTCCAACATCCTTGTGGAAACCGCCACTGCCCGTGACCCGCATCACTTCGCCGTGTTGATCGGTTTCGGCGCCTCGGCTGTGTATCCGTTCCTTGCGTACGAAGTGCTCGGCGATCTGATTCGTACCGGTGAGGTGCTGGGCGACCTCTACGAAGTATTCAAGAACTACCGCAAGGGCATCACCAAAGGCCTGCTGAAGATCCTGTCGAAGATGGGCATCTCCACCGTCACCTCCTACCGTGGCGCGCAACTGTTCGAAGCCATCGGCCTGTCCGAAGAAGTCTGCGAGCTGAGCTTCCGTGGCGTGCCGAGCCGCATCAAGGGTGCGCGTTTCGTCGACATCGAAGCCGAGCAGAAAGCCCTGGCGGCCGAAGCCTGGAGCGCACGCAAGCCGATCCAGCAGGGCGGCCTGCTCAAGTTCGTGCACGGTGGCGAATACCATGCTTATAACCCGGACGTGGTCAGCACCCTGCAAGCCGCAGTGCAGCAGGGCGACTACGCCAAGTTCAAGCTGTACACGAGCCTGGTGGATAACCGCCCGGTGTCGATGATCCGCGACCTGTTCAAGGTCAAGACCCTGGACACGCCGCTGGCCATCAGCGAAATCGAACCGCTGGAATCGATCCTCAAGCGCTTCGACTCCGCCGGTATTTCCCTGGGCGCCTTGTCGCCCGAGGCTCACGAAGCCCTGGCCGAAGCCATGAACCGCCTGGGTGCGCGTTCCAACTCCGGCGAAGGCGGTGAAGACCCGGCGCGTTACGGCACCATCAAGAGTTCGAAGATCAAGCAAGTCGCTACTGGCCGTTTCGGGGTGACCCCGGAATACCTGGTCAACGCCGAAGTGCTGCAGATCAAAGTCGCGCAGGGCGCCAAGCCCGGTGAAGGCGGCCAACTGCCCGGTGGCAAGGTCAACGGCCTGATCGCCAAGTTGCGCTATGCGGTACCCGGCGTGACCCTGATTTCGCCGCCGCCGCACCACGACATCTATTCGATTGAAGATTTGTCGCAGCTGATTTTTGACCTCAAGCAAGTCAATCCGCAGGCGCTGGTCTCGGTGAAACTGGTAGCAGAAGCGGGCGTGGGCACCATCGCCGCCGGCGTGGCCAAGGCCTATGCCGACCTGATCACCATCTCCGGCTACGACGGCGGCACCGGTGCTTCGCCGCTGACCTCGATCAAATACGCCGGTGCGCCATGGGAACTGGGCCTGGCCGAAACCCACCAGACCCTGCGCGGCAACGACCTGCGCGGCAAAGTCCGGGTACAGACCGACGGTGGCCTGAAAACCGGCCTCGACGTGATCAAGGCCGCGATCCTCGGCGCCGAGAGCTTCGGCTTCGGCACCGCGCCAATGATCGCCCTGGGCTGCAAATACCTGCGCATCTGCCACCTGAACAACTGCGCCACCGGCGTTGCGACGCAGAACGAGAAGCTGCGCAAGGATCACTACATCGGCACCGTCGACATGGTGGTGAATTTCTTCACCTACGTCGCCGAAGAGACCCGTGAGTGGCTGGCCAAGCTGGGCGTGCGCTCGCTGGAAGAGCTGATCGGTCGTACCGATCTGCTGGATATCCTCGAAGGCCAGACCGCCAAGCAACAGCACCTGGACCTGACGCCGCTGCTGGGCAGCGATCACATCCCGGCAGACAAGCCACAATTCTGTCAGGTGGACCGCAACCCACCGTTCGATAAGGGCCTGCTGGCCGAGAAGATGGTCGACCTGGCCGGTTCGTCGATCAACGATGCCAGCGGTGGCGAGTTCGCCCTGGATATCTGCAACTGCGACCGTTCCATCGGCGCTCGTGTTTCCGGCGAAATCGCGCGCAAGCACGGCAACCAGGGCATGGCGAAAGCGCCGATCACCTTCCGTTTCAAGGGCACTGCGGGTCAGAGCTTCGGCGTGTGGAACGCAGGCGGCCTACATATGTACCTGGAAGGCGACGCCAACGACTACGTGGGCAAGGGCATGACCGGCGGCAAGCTGGTGATCGTTCCGCCGCTCGGCAGCGTCTACAAGTCGCAGGACAGCGCCATCATCGGCAACACCTGCTTGTACGGCGCCACCGGTGGCAAGCTGTTCGCCGCCGGTACCGCCGGTGAGCGTTTCGCCGTGCGTAACTCCGGTGCCCACACCGTGGTGGAAGGCACCGGCGATCACTGCTGCGAGTACATGACCGGGGGCTTTGTCGCGGTATTGGGCAAGACCGGTTACAACTTCGGTTCGGGCATGACCGGCGGTTTCGCCTACGTGCTCGACCAGGACAACACCTTCGTCGACAAGGTCAACCACGAGTTGGTCGAGATCCAGCGGATCAGCGGCGAAGCCATGGAGTCCTACCGCAACCACCTGCAGCACGTGCTGGACGAGTACGTCGAGGAAACCGGCAGCGAATGGGGGCGTAACCTCGCCGAGAACCTCGATGATTACCTGCGTCGTTTCTGGCTGGTCAAGCCCAAGGCTGCCAACCTGAAATCGTTGCTTTCCAGCATCCGTGCCAACCCGCAGTGATATGCGCCTGAACAGTTTGATGAGGTTTTAACATGGCTGAACGTCTGAATAACGACTTCCAGTTCATCGATGTCGGGCGCAAAGATCCGAAGAAGAAACTGTTGCGTCAACGCAAGAAAGAGTTCGTGGAAATCTACGAACCCTTCAAACCCCAGCACTCGGCCGACCAGGCCCACCGCTGCCTGGGGTGCGGTAACCCGTATTGCGAATGGAAGTGCCCGGTGCACAACTTCATTCCCAACTGGCTCAAGCTGGTGGCCGAGGGCAACATCCTCGCCGCCGCCGAGCTGTCGCACCAGACCAACACCCTGCCGGAAGTCTGCGGCCGGGTGTGCCCGCAGGACCGTCTGTGCGAGGGTGCCTGCACCCTCAACGACGGCTTCGGCGCGGTGACCATCGGTTCGGTAGAGAAATACATCACCGACACCGCGTTCGCCATGGGCTGGCGCCCGGACATGTCCAAGGTCAAGCCGACCGGCAAGCGCGTCGCGATTATCGGCGCCGGCCCTGCCGGCCTGGGCTGTGCCGACGTGCTGGTGCGTGGTGGCGTGACTCCGGTGGTGTTCGACAAGAACCCGGAAATCGGCGGCCTGCTGACCTTCGGCATCCCCGAGTTCAAGCTGGAAAAGACCGTGCTGAGCAATCGTCGCGAAGTCTTCACTGGTATGGGCATCGAGTTCCGCCTGAACACCGAGATCGGCAAAGACATCACCATGGAGCAACTGCTCGCCGAATACGATGCGGTATTCATGGGCATGGGCACCTACACCTACATGAAGGGCGGCTTTGCCGGTGAGGACCTGCCGGGCGTGTATGACGCGCTCGACTTCCTGATCGCCAACGTCAACCGCAACCTGGGCTTTGAAAAGTCGCCGGAAGATTTCGTCGACATGAAAGGCAAGAAGGTCGTGGTACTCGGCGGTGGTGACACCGCGATGGACTGCAACCGCACCTCGATCCGCCAGGGCGCCAAGTCGGTGACCTGTGCGTATCGCCGTGACGAAGCCAACATGCCCGGTTCGCGCAAAGAGGTGAAGAACGCCAAGGAAGAAGGGGTGAAATTCCTCTACAACCGCCAGCCGATCGCGATTGTCGGTGAAGACCGCGTCGAAGGCGTGAAGGTGGTCGAGACCCGTCTCGGCGAACCGGACGCCCGAGGCCGTCGCAGCCCCGAGCCGATCCCGGGTTCCGAAGAAATCATCCCGGCCGACGCCGTGGTCATTGCCTTCGGTTTCCGCCCAAGCCCGGCGCCGTGGTTCGAGCAGTTCGAAATTCAGACCGACAGCCAGGGCCGTGTTGTGGCCCCGGAGCAAGGCCAGTACAAGCACCAGACCAGTAACCCGAAAATCTTCGCCGGTGGCGACATGGTGCGCGGCTCGGACCTGGTGGTAACCGCGATCTTCGAAGGGCGCAATGCCGCGGAAGGGATCCTGGACTACCTGCAAGTCTGACCCCGATCCCCGCTTGAAATGGGATCAAAATGTGGGAGGGGGCTTGCTCCCGATTGCGGAGTATCAGTCACCAGATTCACTGGCTGACACACCGCTATCGGGAGCAAGCCCCCTCCCACATTTGTTTTGTGCTGTGTTCAAGCTACCGCGACAAATTGACCCGATAGACAAAAGGCACGGCGCATTCCGTGCCTTTTGCGTCGCGCTCTGAGAAAATGCCCGCACTTTTTTTGCGGATGCCGACATGACTGCCCTCAAGAACGACCGTTTCCTTCGTGCCCTGCTCAAGCAACCCGTAGACGTCACGCCCGTGTGGATGATGCGTCAAGCCGGTCGCTACCTGCCGGAATACCGCGCCAGTCGCGCCAATGCCGGCGACTTCATGAGCCTGTGCATGAACCCTACGTTCGCCTGCGAAGTCACGATGCAGCCGCTGGACCGCTACCCGCAGCTGGATGCGGCCATCCTCTTCTCCGATATCCTCACTATCCCGGACGCCATGGGCCAAGGCCTGTACTTCGAGACCGGCGAAGGCCCGCGTTTCAGGAAAGTCGTCAGTACCCTGGCTGATATCGAAGCCTTGCCGATCCCTGATCCGCACAAAGACCTCGGCTACGTGATGGATGCCGTCAGCACCATCCGCCGCGAGCTCAACGGCCGCGTGCCACTGATCGGTTTCTCCGGCAGCCCATGGACCCTGGCCACTTATATGGTCGAAGGCGGCTCGTCCAAAGACTTCCGCAAGACCAAGGCCATGCTCTACGACAACCCGCACGCCATGCACCTGTTGCTGGACAAGCTGGCGCAGTCGGTCACCTCGTACCTCAATGGCCAGATCATGGCCGGCGCGCAAGCGGTGCAGATTTTCGATACCTGGGGCGGCAACCTGTCGGCGGCGGCGTACCAGGAATTCTCCCTGGCCTACATGCGCAAGATCGTCAGCGGCCTGATCCGCGAACACGAAGGCCGCAAAGTGCCGGTGATCCTGTTCACCAAGGGCGGTGGCCTGTGGCTGGAAAGCATCGCCGACGCCGGTGCCGATGCCCTCGGCCTGGACTGGACCTGCGATATTGGCGAAGCCCGCCGCCGCGTTGGTAACCAGGTTGCGCTGCAGGGCAACATGGACCCGACCGTGCTGTACGCCAAGCCGGAAGCGATCCGCACCGAAGTCGGGCGCATCCTCGCCAGCTACGGCAAAGGCACCGGGCATGTGTTCAACCTGGGTCATGGCATCACCCCGGAAGTGAACCCGGAACATGCCGGCGCGTTCCTGCGCGCGGTGCACGAGCTGTCGGCGCAATATCACGAGTAACAGGCAAGACCAATGTGGGAAGGGGTTGCTCCCTCCCACATTTTGACCTGTGAATACATTTCAATGTTGGGAGGGGCTTGCCCCCGATAGCCATAGATATCTACACAACTTTGGCGTAGCCCTGAACCTTTGGCGAGGGAGCTTGCTCCCGTGGCGACCTGGCGGCCTATAGCTATCTGACTGATGCCGCGCGATCCAAATGTGGGAGGGGGCTTGCTCCCGATGGCGGCCTGACAGCCGACCAGGATGCTGGATCAGGGCGAGTACATATCCGTTGCTGCGGTAACGGCTGCTATGGGTTCCGCCCTTACGGCGTCTCACTTTTGAAAAGCGCAAAAGTAAGCAAAACGCTCTTGCCCCACCACTCGGCACCTCGCTTAGGCTCGGTGTGCCCGTAATCCGACAGCGATTTGGGGGGCCGCCGCCACGCGCCATCCATGGCGCGGGGCGGCTAAACCGGCATCCCTGCCGGTTTACCCCCCAAATCACTGTCGAATTCCGGCCAGCGTGGTTTAACGGGGCGCTTAAGATCAAGAGCAAGATCAAGAGCGGCTCGCTTCGCATCGTGGTTACTGTTGGCTGCTACAAAGTTGTGTAGATACCTATGCCCCGATAGCGCCAGTACAACCAGCACTGCTCATAAAGTGAACACCCGAGCCTAAAGCGCCACCTTTTAGCGCGTCGCAAATAGATAAGTAGCTCGCGAACGATTTCTCCCTCGACCACCCGTCTCCCGTGCGTTGGGTGACAGACTTCTCCTACGCCCGCAAAGCGCCTTCCCACAAGTGCTACCGATCTGCTCACGGCCCTCTGGCCTTCGGCCTCGTGCGTCATATCCCGCGTTTAATCGGCGGGCTTATATAGACGCATCAACAGGTCGTTTTCAGGATTTGTTGAATGGCCATTCAATTTCAGGCATGGCATTTGCTCTATCAATTCAAAGCCTCTCTCCCTCTCAGGAGATGAGCGCAATAACAAGAGCCTCGCCTGAGGCCATCACCCGCTTTGTGTGAGGAGATACTGCGATGACGTCGTTCAACTCAGGGGCCCAACCCCAGAACCGTGCGCCCCAATCCATCGGCTTTTTGCTGCTGGACAATTTCACGCTGATTTCCCTGGCGTCGGCCGTGGAACCGCTGCGCATGGCCAACCAGCTGTCCGGCCGCGAGTTGTATCGCTGGACCACCCTGAGTGTCGACGGCAACCAAGTATGGGCCAGCGACGGCCTGCAGATCACCCCCGATGCCGCCATGCACAAGGCCCCGGCCCTGGACACGGTGATCGTGTGCGGTGGCGTGGGCATCCAGCGCACCGTCACCCGCGAACACGTGTCGTGGCTGCAAAGCCAGGCGCGTCAATCCCGTCGTCTCGGTGCGGTCTGCACCGGCAGCTGGGCCCTGGCCTGCGCGGGCCTGCTCGACGGTTTCGATTGCAGCGTGCACTGGGAATGCCTGGCGTCGATGCAGGAAGCGTTTCCCCGCGTCGCCATGAGCACACGCCTGTTCACCCTCGATCGCAACCGCTTCACCAGCTCCGGCGGCACCGCGCCGTTGGACATGATGCTGCACCTGATCAGCCGCGACCACGGCCGTGAGCTATCGGCCGCCATCTCCGAGATGTTCGTGTACGAACGCATCCGCAACGAACAGGATCACCAGCGTGTGCCGCTCAAGCACATGCTCGGCACCAACCAGCCGAAGCTGCAGGAAATCGTGGCGCTGATGGAAGCCAACCTGGAAGAGCCCATCGACCTGGATGAACTGGCGGTCTACGTCGCCGTGTCGCGTCGCCAGCTGGAGCGGTTGTTCCAGAAATACCTGCACTGTTCGCCGTCGCGCTACTACCTCAAGTTGCGCCTGATCCGTGCGCGGCAGTTGCTCAAGCAAACGCCGATGTCGATCATCGAAGTGGCGTCGGTGTGCGGGTTTGTGTCCACCCCGCACTTCTCCAAGTGCTACCGCGAATACTTCGGCATTCCGCCGCGCGATGAGCGTGTAGGCTCCAACACCACCCAGCAGGTGGCGATGCTGCCGATTCCGCAGGCGCTGGTATTGTCACCGTTGTCGGGGCCGATGTCGGCGTTGAGCCAGGCCAGGAATGAGTCGACTTTCGCCAGTGTAAGGCTCTAGACCGGGTTGACTGCATCGGGGGCAAGCCCCCTCCCACCTTTGACTGTGTTCACAAATCAAAATGTGGGAGGGGGCTTGCCCCCGATAGCACTCTGTCAGGCGCCGCGGTTCTGCTTGAACTGCATCAAGGCTGGCAACAACTGCTTATCGATCGCCTGACGCACCGCCGGCAGAATCGTTGCGCTGCCGCTGTACATCTGCTCAACCATGCCCTTGAGCGCCTTGGCCCGTGCCTCGCTCAAACCGCGTACCGCGCACTCGCAAGCCTGCTCGGCAGTGGCACCGCTGGACACTTCGAAACCCAACGAGCGCAGTTGGCCCAGCAGGTCATCCTGGTCAATCAAATCCGCATGCATCATGACGTTTATCCTGGTGAGGGGAGCGGGGTTCGACCTCGATTCTGGTAGCCGCCCAGGCGGTCGGCAAGGGCAGAATGCGTGAATGCCTCAGATGGCTATGAGGGTGTCGTTTTCGGGCCATGCGCCAGGTGCACTTACCGGCACACTGGTCCCAGGCACGCAGCTTGATGGTTTGGTCACCCTCTGGATGCACGGCTCACACAAGGCACTCTGCCCCGATCCAGTCACGGCTGGCTCGGGGCTTTTTTTGCCGGCAAGCCAATGACACGGCCAAGCAGGGCGGGCGTTGGTAGCTCGGCCTGTGCGGCGCCGATGGCAGCCAGACGTTCCAGCGTGGCCTCGGTGAACGGCGTGGCATGCGGCCCTGCCAGGTCGACATGCAGCAGCATCTGTTCGTTGCCGGCCAGTTCCTTGTCATCCCCCACCGGGTGCAGGCTGTGATAGAGATGCAGGCGCTTGGCGTCGTGAGCGATCAGTTGGGTGCGCACCTCCACCTTGGCACCCAGCTTCACTTCGTGCAGGTAGTTCAGATGCAACTCCAGAGTGAACAGCGAGTGGCCGCTGGCTTCGCGGTGGTCACTGTCCAGGCCCAGCATGTCCATCAGTGCGTCGGTGGCGTAGCTGAAGATCAGCAGGTAGAACGCATCGCGCAGGTGGCCGTTGTAGTCGACCCATTCAGGCAGGATTTGAGTGGTGTAGGTTTTCAATGCGGGCATGGATCCAGACTCGGTCAAGAATGTGGGTTATTCGGCGAAGCTCATGCCGTGTTTGGCTTTAGTCACTTTGACTGCCTCCAATACCGCCAGCAGGCAATCATCACGATAGCGCTCCAGCGCCGCAATGCTGTGTTTGCCTAACTGGTCGCGGGTGCCATCGACCACATCGTCGATCAACTTGTCGGTGAGTTCCGGCGCCGGCAAATAGGTCCACGGCAACTGCAACGCCGGGCCGAACTGCGCCATGAAGTGGCGCATGCCCGCATCGCCACCGGCCAGGGTGTAGGTGAGGAAGGTGCCCATGAACGACCAGCGCAGCCCGGCGCCAAAGCGAATCGCGTCGTCGATTTCGCCGGTGGTCGCCACGCCATCGTTGACCAGATGCAGCGCCTCGCGCCACAGCGCTTCCAGCAGGCGGTCAGCAATAAACCCCGGCACTTCCTTGCGCACATGCAGTGGGCGCATGCCGAGGGATTCATAGACCTTGATCGCGGCCTGGATCGCCTCCGGCGCGGTGTGCTTGCCGCCGACCACTTCCACCAACGGCAGCAGGTAAACCGGGTTGAACGGGTGGCCAACCACGCAACGCTCCGGGTGGGTCGAACCCTCATAAAATTCACTTGGCAATAGCCCGGACGTGCTCGAGCCGATCAACGCATTCGGCTTGGCTGCGGCGCTGATCTTGCTGTGCAAATCCAGTTTCAGCTCCAGGCGTTCCGGGGCGCTTTCCTGGATGAAGTCGGCGTCCCTTACGCATTCCTCAATGGTGGCGACAAAGCGCAGGCGCGCCTGGGATGCTCCCGGCGCCAGGCCTTGTTGCTCCAGGGCGCCCCAGGCGTTGGCGACACGTTTGCGCAGGGCCGCTTCGGCGCCGGGCGCCGGGTCCCAGGCTACGACGTCCAGGCCGTGGGCGAGGGCGCGGGACACCCAGCCGCTGCCGATAACACCGCTGCCGAGGGCGGCGAAGGTTTTGATTTCGGTGATAAAGCTCATTGGCACATTCCTAAAGCGTTCGGTGATCCCTTGTGGGAGGGGGCTTGCTCCCGATGACGGTGTTTCAGTCATGCATCTTTAGGCTGATCCACCGCTATCGGGAGCAAGCCCCCTCCCACATTTTCGATTTGGTTTCGCAGGACTAGCCGCGTTTGGCCAGGCCCATCTTGATGCGGCCTTCCGCCGGGGTCATGACTCGCGCGCCCAGGCGGCTGAGGATTTCACCGGCGCGCTCCACCAACTGCCCATTGGTGGCAAGCACGCCTTTGTCCAGCCACAGGTTGTCTTCCAGGCCGACCCGCACATTGCCGCCCAGCAGCACCGCCTGCGCCGCCATCGGCATCTGCATGCGGCCGATGCCGAAGCCGGCCCACACGGCGTCGGCGGGCAAGTTGTCGACCATGGCTTTCATGGTGGTGGTGTCGGCCGGCGCGCCCCACGGGATGCCCAGGCACAGTTGAAACAGCGGGTTGTCGAGCAGGCCTTCCTTGATCATCTGCTTGGCGAACCACAGGTGGCCGGTGTCGAAAATCTCCAGCTCGGCTTTAACGCCCAGCGCCTGGATGCGCTTGGCGCCGGCGCGCAATTGCGCCGGAGTGGACACGTAAATGGTGTCGCCATCGCCGAAGTTCAGGGTGCCGCAATCGAGGGTGCAGATTTCCGGCAGCAATTGCTCGACATGGGCCAGGCGCGTCAGTGGGCCGACCAGGTCGGTGTTGGGACCAAACTCCATGGGGTGCTCGTCACTGCCGATCTCCAGGTCGCCACCCATGCCGGCAGTGAGGTTGACGATGATGTCGATGTCGGCCTCGCGGATGCGCTCCATCACTTCGCGATACAGCGCCACGTCGCGGCTGAACTTGCCGGTGTGCGGGTCACGCACATGGCAGTGCACCACGGTCGCGCCGGCCTTGGCGGCTTCCACGGCGGCGGCCGCGATTTGTTTGGGGGTGACCGGCACGTGCGGGCTTCTGGCGGTCGTGTCGCCAGCACCGGTGAGTGCGCAGGTGATGATGACGTCGTGGTTCATGAGGCGGTTCCTTACAGGCGTGGGGGTGCCGTTCGCAGCCGGTCGGGGCTGCGAAGCGGTGTCTGGAAAAGGTTATTTAACGGTCAGTTGGAGGTTGGCCGCAGCCGGCTTGCCATCGAAGGTGGTCACACCTTCCAGCCAGCGCGCCTGGTCTTGCGGGTGATCCTTGAGCCACTGCTTGGCCGACTCGATGGGGTCCTTGTGATCCAGCAAGGGCTGCATCATCCGGCTCTCATCGGCGGCGGTGAAGGTCAGGTTGGTCAACAGCTTGTGTACGTTGGGGCACTGCTCTGCATAGGTCGGTGAGGTGACGGTCCACACGGTTGCCCTGCCTTCATTCGGGCCCAGGGCGTCATCGCTGCCGGTGAGGTAAGTCATCGCCACGTTGACGTTCATCGGGTGCGGCGCCCAGCCGAAGAACACTACGGGCTCCTTGCGCCGTACCGCACGGTCGACTGCAGAGAGCATGGCCGCTTCGCTGGATTCAACCAGTTGGAACTTGCCCAGGCCGAACTGGTTCTTGGCGATCATGGCCTTGATCTGGGTATTGGCGCCCGAACCCGGCTCGATGCCGTAGATCTTGCCGCCCAACTCTTTTTCGAAGCGGGCGATGTCGGCGAAGGTTTTCAAGCCCTTGTCCGCCAGGTAAGTCGGCACGGCGAGGGTGGCGCGGGCGTCTTCCAGGCTCGGTTTGTCGAGCACTTTGACTTGCTTGGCGTCGACGAACGGCGTGATGGTCTGGGTCATCAACGGGTTCCAGTAGCCCAGGAACAGATCCAGGCGCTGGTCGCGAATGCCGGCAAAGATGATCTGCTGGGACGCGCTGGTTTGTTTGGTCTTGTAGCCGAGGCCGTCGAGCAGCACTTGGGTCATGGCGCTGGTGGCGATCACGTCGGTCCAGTTCACCACGCCCAGGCGCACGTTCTGGCAGGAAGCGGCATCCGCTGCCATGACGGGGGTGCTCAAAATAGCGCTGACGCTGAGTGCAAGCACGCTGCGGCTGATCAGTCGGTTCATGGTGGAGCCCTCGGCAGGTCGTTATTGTGGGGTCCGGCGTCTTTGTGCGCCGTGCAGCCAAGTTACGTACCTTGAGCAGCGCCGAAACGCACAGCGGCGACCGGCTCTTGCACTGCAGCGACCTGCGCGCTTGAATCCGCCCTTGAACGGGAGTATCACAGTGCCACGCTGGTCGTCCTACGAGAGCGCCATCATGTCCCAGGATTTTTATTTTTTGCTGATGCCGGGGTTCTCGGCGATTGGGTTTATTTCCGCGCTGGAACCGTTGCGGGTGGCGAATCGCTTCCGTGGCGAGCTGTACCGCTGGCATGTCTTGAGCGCCGATGGCGGTGCGGTATTGGCGAGCAATGGCATGTCGGTCAATGCCGACGCTGCGTTGGAACCGCTGAAAAAGGGTGCGACGCTGTTGGTGGTGGCCGGCTTCGAACCGCTGCAGTTCGCCACGCCGGCGCTGGAACACTGGCTGCGCCGTCTCGACCACGACGGCGTGACCCTCGGCGCCATCGACACCGGCGCCTGCGTGCTGGCCGAAGCCGGCCTGCTCGACGGCCACCGCCTGACCTTGCACTGGGAAGCCATCGATGCGTTCAAGGAATCGTATCCGCACCTGAGCGTCACCCAGGAACTGTTCGAGATCGACCGCCGTCGCATCACCTGTGCCGGCGGCACCGCGTCCATCGACCTGATGCTCGACCTCATCGCCCAGGCCCACGGCCCGGACCTGGCGATTCAGGTGTCCGAACAGTTCGTGCTGGGCCGCATCCGCCCGCGCAAAGACCACCAGCGCATGCAGATCGCCACCCGCTACGGCATCAACAACAAAAAACTGGTGCAGGTGATCGGCGAAATGGAGCAACACACCGAGCCGCCCCTTAGTACCCTGGCCCTGGCCGACGCGATCAAGGTTACCCGGCGCCAACTGGAACGGCTGTTTCGCCTGCATCTGAACGACACACCGAGTAACTTCTACCTGCGCCTGCGCCTGGAAAAAGCCCGACAACTGCTGCGCCAGAGCGATATGAGCGTGCTGGAAGTGAGCATTGCGTGCGGGTTCGAGTCGCCTTCGTATTTCACCCGCAGTTATCGGGCGAGGTTTGCCAAGTGTCCGAGGGAGGATCGGCGACGGGAGGTGGTTTGATCGTTTTTTAGTCAATTATAGGCGCGACTATAATTTATAGTCGTTTCTATAATTAGGTATAAAAGCGGCCGGCACTGCGGATCAAATGTGGGAGGGGGCTTGCTCCCGATAGCGGTGTATCAGTCACAGAAGTACTAACTGACACACCCTCATCGGGAGCAAGCCCCCTCCCACAGTAGATTTTTGGTGTGACTTATTTCTTCAGCAGGGCCGAACACGCCGCCTTGTAAGCCTCATGCTGATACTTGTTCAGCGTCGCCGGCAGTTCAAAGGTGTGCTTCTTGTTCTGCGCATTGATGGTCTGCGGCGACAGCAGCGTCACTTCAACCCCCTCCAGCAACTGAAACACCCCTTCAATCTTGAACGTGGTCGGGCCACCGGCGAATTCGCCTTTCTTGCTGCGCTTCTTGATCGCGATCCGGGTGATGGCGTTTGCCTGCACGAACGCCTTCACCTGGGCGGCGAAGGCTTTAACGTTGGCGGCTTCGTCGTCATCTTCAAGGGCGATTTTCTTGGTGGCCAGGGCGACGTGGGTCAGCGCCTGGTTGTCCAGGGAAGCGACGGCGATGATGGCTTCGCTGCCTTTGATTTCGATACCGCAGAGAGTCATGAAAAGCCCTGGTTCAGAAGGAAAGTCGCAGGATTGTCGCTTATTCCTGCCCAATCGACTCCAAAAACTCCGACCGCTCGTCACTCATCCGCGCCAGGCAATCATTCAGCGCAATCGCATACGCCTTGGTCCCGGTCGCCGCCGGGAAGGTGTCCACCGCGCAATCGGCATCACGTAGTTTTTCCCACTTCTGCTGGGCATCCTTCAGACGAGCGGTAATGTCGGCGAGCTTGGTCTTGTCGCTGCCGTAGGTGGAACCCATGCGCTCCAGCAGGCCCTGATAGTTGTCTTTCAACAATTGCTCGGCGGTGGTTTTGTTGTAGGTGGCGCATTCCAGGGTTTGCTGGTCGTTCTCGATGCCGTCGCACGGCGTGCTGTCGGTGTCTTCGGCGGCGTGGACGCCGGTTGCGATGAGTGCCAAAGCCAGGAAAATCGATTTCATTGCGCCGTCTCATATCAGGTGATGCGGAATTCTGGCTCAAGCGTAAGACAAAGAACAGCCGCCAGTCAGGCATGTCTACACAGGCTTTGTCGCGGATTGACGCTTTCGGCAATTCCCCTGTCGTTTTTGCACCCGGCTCCGTCGGCCCCTGGGCATATGCTGGCCCCAAAGCGCCGGCAGACGATTCGGCGCATGAATCGCCAATAAGGGGACGCCTGATGAGCCCAGCCGAGTTGCACGCCGACAGCATCGTTATCGACGGTCTGATTATTGCCAAGTGGAACCGCGACCTGTTCGAAGACATGCGCAAAGGTGGCCTGACGGCCGCCAACTGCACGGTGTCGGTGTGGGAAGGCTTCCAGGCCACGATCAATAACATCGTCGCCAGCCAGACCCTGATCCGCGAAAACAGCGACCTGGTGATCCCGGTGAAAACCACCGCCGATATCCGTCGCGCCAAGGAGCAGGGCAAGACCGGCATCATCTTCGGCTTTCAGAATGCCCACGCGTTTGAAGACCAGCTCGGCTATGTCGAGATCTTCAAGCAGCTCGGCGTCGGTGTGGTGCAGATGTGCTACAACACCCAGAATCTGGTGGGCACCGGCTGCTACGAGCGTGACGGCGGCCTGTCGGGGTTCGGCCGCGAGATCGTCGCCGAGATGAACCGTGTCGGCATCATGTGCGACCTGTCCCACGTCGGTTCCAAGACCAGCGAAGAAGTCATACTCGAATCGAAAAAGCCGGTGTGCTATTCCCACTGCCTGCCCTCAGGCCTCAAGGAGCACCCGCGCAACAAATCCGATGAAGAACTCAAGTTCATCGCCGACCACGGCGGGTTTGTCGGCGTGACCATGTTCGCGCCGTTCCTGGTCAAGGGCATCGATTCGACCATCGACGATTACGCCGAAGCCATCGAATACACCATGAACATCGTCGGCGAAGACGCCATCGGCATCGGCACCGACTTCACCCAGGGCCATGGCCAGGATTTCTTTGAAATGCTGACCCATGACAAAGGCTACGCCCGCCGCCTGACCAGCTTCGGCAAGATCATCAACCCGCTGGGCATCCGCACCGTGGGCGAGTTTCCCAACCTCACCGAGACCCTGCTCAAGCGCGGCCATCCTGAACGCGTGGTGCGCAAGATCATGGGCGAGAACTGGGTCAATGTCTTGAAAGACGTCTGGGGCGAATAAGCCAGACACCCACCGGCAACACCACTACGAATTTTTCTGGAGTTAAGTTTCCATGGCCAAGATCGCCCCGCAATTGCCAATCGAAGTCGACAGCGAAACCGGTGTCTGGACCTCCGACGCCCTGCCGATGCTGTACGTGCCGCGCCATTTCTTTGTCAACAACCACATGGGCATCGAAGAAGTGCTGGGTGCCGACGCCTACGCCGAGATCCTCTACAAGGCCGGCTACAAGTCCGCCTGGCACTGGTGTGAAAAAGAAGCCGAGTGCCACGGCCTGGAAGGCGTCGCGGTGTTCGAGCACTACATGAAGCGCCTGTCGCAACGCGGCTGGGGCCTGTTCAAGATTCAGGACATCGACCTGGATAAAGGCACCGCCAGCGTCAAGTTGGAACATTCGGCCTTCGTCTACGTGTACGGCAAGGTCGGGCGCAAAGTCGACTACATGTTCACCGGCTGGTTTGCCGGCGCGATGGACCAGATCCTTCAAGCGCGTGGCAGCACCCTGCGCACTGTGGCCGAACAAGTCTACGGAGGCTCCGAAGAGGGCCACGATGATGGTTTGTTCACCGTCAAGCCGTTGTAAGCCGAGGACCGTGCCATGGCTTTCGAAGCAATGTTCCAACCGATCCAGATCGGCAAACTGACCATCCGCAACCGCGTGCTCAGTACCGCCCACGCCGAGGTGTATGCCACCGACGGCGGCATGACCACCGACCGTTACGTGAAGTACTACGAAGAGAAGGCCAAGGGCGGTATCGGCCTGGCGATCTGCGGCGGCTCCTCGGTGGTGGCCATCGACAGCCCCCAGGAATGGTGGAGTTCGGTGAACCTGTCCACCGACCGCATCATCCCGCACTTCCAGAACCTGGCCGACGCCATGCACAAGCATGGCGCCAAGATCATGATCCAGATTACCCACATGGGCCGTCGCTCGCGTTGGGACGGCTTCAACTGGCCGACCCTGATGTCGCCGTCCGGTGTGCGTGAGCCGGTGCACCGTGCCACCTGCAAGACCATCGAGCCGGAAGAGATCTGGCGCGTGATCGGCAACTATGCCAGCGCCGCCAAGCGTGCCAAGGCCGGTGGCCTGGACGGGGTGGAATTGTCCGCCGTGCACCAGCACATGATCGATCAGTTCTGGAGCCCGCGGGTCAACAAGCGCACCGACGAATGGGGTGGCACCTTCGAAGGCCGCATGAAGTTCGGCCTGGAAGTGTTAAAGGCCGTGCGCGCCGAAGTCGGTGACGATTTCTGTGTAGGCATGCGCCTGTGCGGTGACGAGTTCCACCCGGACGGCCTGTCCCACGAGGACATGAAGCAGATCGCCAAGTATTACGACGACACCGGCATGCTCGACTTCATCGGCGTGGTGGGCTCAGGGTGCGATACGCACAACACCCTGGCCAACGTGATCCCGAACATGAGTTACCCGCCGGAGCCGTTCCTGCACCTGGCGGCCGGTATCAAGGAAGTGGTGAAAGTCCCTGTGCTGCACGCGCAGAACATCAAGGACCCGAACCAGGCCACGCGCATTCTGGAAGGCGGCTATGTGGACATGGTCGGCATGACCCGCGCGCATATTGCCGACCCGCACCTGATCGCCAAGATCAAGATGGGCCAGATCGACCAGATCAAACAGTGCGTCGGCGCCAACTATTGCATCGACCGCCAGTACCAGGGCCTGGATGTGCTGTGCATCCAGAACGCCGCGACCTCCCGTGAATACATGGGCGTGCCGCACATTATCGAGAAGTCCACCGGGCCCAAACGCAAAGTGGTCGTGGTGGGTGCGGGGCCGGCCGGTATGGAGGCTGCACGCGTCGCCGCCGAACGCGGCCACGAGGTGACCCTGTTCGAAAAGAAAGAATTTATCGGCGGGCAGATCACCACCGCATCGAAAGCGCCGCAGCGCGACCAGATTGCCGGTATCACCCGCTGGTTCCAGTTGGAGTTGGCACGTTTGAAAGTCGATCTGCGCCTGGGCGTGGCGGCGGATGCCGAAACTATCCTCGACCTGCGCCCGGACGTGGTGGTGCTGGCGGTCGGCGGGCATCCGTTTATCGAGCAGAACGAACACTGGGGCGCGGCCGAAGGCCTGGTGGTGAGCAGTTGGGACGTGCTCGACGGCAAAGTCGCACCGGGCAAGAACGTGCTGGTGTACGACACCATCTGCGAATTCACCGGCATGTCGGTGGCGGATTTCCTTGCGGACAAAGGCTGCCAGGTCGAGATCGTCACCGACGATATCAAGCCGGGCGTGGCCATCGGCGGTACGTCGTTCCCGACTTACTACCGCAGCATGTACCCCAAGGAAGTGATCATGACCGGCGACATGATGCTGGAAAAGGTCTACCGCGAAGGCGACAAGCTGGTGGCGGTGCTGGAGAACGAATACACCGGGGCCAAGGAGGAGCGGGTGGTCGACCAGGTGGTGGTGGAGAACGGCGTGCGCCCGGACGAGGCAATTTATTACGGGCTCAAGGAAGGTTCACGCAACAAGGGCCAGATAGACGTCGAAGCCCTGTTCGCGATCAAGCCGCAGCCGTGCCTGAGCGAACCGGGTGAAGGGTACTTGTTGTTCCGCATCGGTGACTGTGTGGCCCAGCGCAATACCCATGCCGCGATCTATGACGCCCTGCGCTTGTGCAAGGATTTCTAAGCCGACACCGAGCCAAAGTGGACTCGGTCCAAATGTGGGAGGGGGCTTGCTCCCGATAGCGGTGGGTCAGCTACAGCTATATCAACTGACACTCCGCCATCGGGAGCAAGCCCCCTCCCACATTTCAAGGCCAGTTTCACAGTAGACCTGTGTGGTCTGTGGGAGCTTCACCATGTTGAACACCTTGCTGCCAATTCTTCTGTTTGCCGCTTTGGGGCTCGCCGTCCTCGGCGCCCTGCGCCGGGTGAACATGTGGCGCCGTGGCCGCGCCTCCAAGGTCGACCTGCTCGGCGGCCTGCTGGCCATGCCCAAGCGCTACATGGTCGACCTGCACCACGTGGTCGCCCGCGACAAATACATCGCCAATACCCACGTCGCCACCGCGCTGGGCTTTGTGCTGTCGGCGCTGCTGGCGGTGCTAGTGCACGGTTTCGGCCTGCATAACCGTATCCTCGGCTATGCGCTGCTTTTGGCCTCGACCTTGATGTTTGTCGGCGCCATCTTCATGTACCTGCGCCGCCGCAATCCGCCCGCGCGCCTGTCGAAGGGCCCGTGGATGCGCTTGCCGAAAAGCCTGATGGCGTTCTCGGTCAGCTTTTTCCTCGTGACCCTGCCGGTGGCCGGCATCTTGCCCGCCGACTTCGGCGGCTGGCTGCTGGCCGCGTTGTTGAGCGTGGGCGTGTTGTGGGGCGTGTCTGAAATGTTCTTCGGCATGACCTGGGGCGGCCCGATGAAGCACGCCTTCGCCGGTGCCTTGCACCTGGCCTGGCACCGCCGCGCCGAGCGCTTTGGGGGTGGGCGTTCCACCGGTTTGAAACCGCTGGACCTCAGCGACAAAACCGCGCCGTTGGGCGTGGAAAAACCCAAGGACTTCACCTGGAACCAACTGCTCGGTTTCGACGCCTGCGTGCAGTGCGGCAAGTGCGAAGCCGCCTGCCCGGCGTTCGCCGCCGGCCAGCCGCTGAACCCGAAAAAGCTGATCCAGGACATGGTGGTCGGCCTGGCCGGTGGCACCGATGCCAAGTTCGCCGGCAGCCCCTATCCATCAATTAACGGCGGGGGCAAACCAATCGGCGAGCACGGCGGCAACCCGCACCAGCCGATCGTCAACGGCCTGGTGGACGCCGAGACACTGTGGTCATGCACCACCTGTCGCGCCTGCGTGGAAGAGTGCCCGATGATGATCGAGCACGTGGACGCCATCGTCGACATGCGCCGCTACCTCACCCTGGAAAAGGGCGCAACGCCGAACAAAGGCGCCGAAGTCCTGGAAAACCTGATCGCCACCGACAACCCCGGCGGCTTCGCACCCGGCGGCCGGCTGAACTGGGCGGCGGATTTGAACCTGCCGCTGCTCAGCGAGAAAGGCAGCTGCGAGGTGCTGTTCTGGGTCGGCGACGGCGCCTTCGACATGCGCAACCAGCGCACCCTGCGCGCGTTCGTCAAAGTGCTCAAGGCGGCCAGGGTCGACTTCGCCGTGCTTGGCCTGGAAGAGCGCGACAGCGGCGACGTGGCGCGGCGCCTGGGCGATGAAGCGACCTTTCAGTTGCTGGCTTCGCGCAATATCCAGACCCTGGCCAAGTACAGCTTCAAGCGCATCGTCACCTGCGATCCGCACAGTTTTCATGTGCTGAAAAACGAATACGGCGCCTTCAACGGCAACTACCTCGTGCAGCACCACAGCACCTTCATGGCCGAGCTGATCGGCGAGGGCGCGTTGAACCTGGGCCAGCACAAAGGCACCAGCGTGACCTATCACGACCCTTGCTATCTGGGCCGCTACAACGGCGAATACGAGGCGCCGCGCCAAGTGCTGCGGGCCCTGGGTATCGAGGTCAAGGAGATGCAACGCTCGGGCTTTCGTTCACGCTGCTGCGGCGGCGGTGGCGGCGCGCCGATCACCGACATCCCCGGCAAGCAACGCATCCCCGATATGCGCATGGACGACATCCGCGAGACCGGCGCCGAACTGGTAGCTGTGGGTTGCCCGCAGTGCACGGCGATGCTTGAAGGCGTGGTCGAACCGCGCCCGTTGATCAAAGACATTGCCGAATTGGTGGCCGACGCCTTGCTTGAAGATGCGGCACCGGCCAAGGCGCCCAACAAGCGTGAACCTGCGGAGGTGCATTGATGAGCGACATTATCCGCCGCGATCCCCGTGCCGAATGGATCGCCCGTAACCGTCTTCATCCTTTGCACGCGGCGATGCAGCCCGTGCAACAGAGCTGGATGGGGCCCAACGGTGTGATCCGCAAGAACGTGCATGGTGTTGGTTTTATCGGCCCCAACGGGATCAAGCGTATCGACCGCAGCGGCGCCCAGCAGGGCGGTGCGGCCAGGCGTACGGCGGCGGTCGAGGTGCTGTTGCCGCTGCACCAGGTGCCAATGCCGACGTTCTACATCAACGTGGTGCCGGATATGGTCGGTGGCCGCCTGAGCAGCCACGACCGCGATTTGCTCGGCCTGGCCCGGCAACTGGCCGGCAGTGACGGCGCGGTACTGGCGGTGGTGTTTGGTGAACACAAGGAGAGCGCGTTTGCTACAGCGGGCGTGGACCGCCTGCTGGTGCTGGACGGTCACGAGTTCGACGGTTATTCACCGGAGCAGCGCGTCCAGGGCCTGCGGGCTGTGGATAACCAGTTCAACCCGCGTCACTGGTTGCTGCCGGACAGCCGCAGCGGCGGCGGCGAGCTGGGTCGGCGTTTTGCCGCCAGCCTCAAGGAGCGCCCGGCCACGCGGGTGTGGCAGATCAAAGGTGAGGCGTGCATCGGCCGCGCCGGTGCGGGCCAGGAAGATCTGGCCCGGCCATTGCCGCGCCTGATCCTCGCGGCCGCCGAATGTGCCGATCCGGTCAGCGACACGCGCCATGAAGTCTTGCCCGTGGAGTTATCCACAACCCTGGCGCGCAGCCTGCCACGTATCGAAGACCTCGGCGCAGTGGCGGTGGACCCGGCGGCGATTCCCATGGCCGAAGCGGAATTCATTTTTTCTGGCGGCAACGGCGTGAAGGACTGGGCGCTGTTCCACCAGACCGCCGCCGCCCTGGGCGCCACCGAGGGCGCGTCGCGGGTGGCGGTGGACGATGGCTATATGGCGCGTGATCGCCAGGTCGGCGCCAGCGGCACCTGGGTCACGGCGCGGGTGTACGTGGCCGTGGGCATTTCCGGGGCGATCCAGCACCTGCAAGGCATCGGTGCCTGCGACAAGGTGGTGGCGATCAACCTCGACCCGGGTTGCGACATGATCAAGCGTGCCGACCTGTCGGTGATCGGCGAAAGCGCCGCGATTCTGCAAGCCTTGATCGCTGCGGTCGAGGCCCACCGCAACGGCGCCAAGCGCGATGCAGCCTAGGGATATGACCATGACAACCAATGTAATCAGCCTGGTATCCGTCGGCGCCCACCCCACTTCCGGGCGCCCGCGCCGTGCCGAACAAGATGCGCGTGCGGTCGAGCTGGGGCTGCAGATGGCTGGGGATAAGTTGCAGGTACTGCACGCCGGCGATATCAGCGAGCCGACCTTGCGCAGCTACCTGGGCATGGGCCTGCCGCAACTGCATGTGCTGGAACAGCCGGCGGGCGCCGATGCGTTGCCGGTGTTGAGTGACTATCTACGCGACGCTGGCGCCCAGGTGGTGCTTACCGGCAGCCAGGCGGAAACCGGCGAGGGTTCGGGCATGCTGCCGTTTCTGTTGGCCGAACAACTGGGTTGGCCGCTGATAGTCGGCCTGGCCCAAGTGGAGTCCATCGAAAGCGGCGTGGCCCACGTGCTGCAAGCCTTGCCCCGTGGCCAGCGGCGGCGCTTGAAGGTACGCCTGCCTTTTCTCGCCACTGTGGATAACGCCGCGCCCAAGCCTCGGCAAAGCGCCTATGGACCGGCGCAACGTGGCGAGCTTGCCGCCCACGAAGTCGAGATCGAACAGGATCAGTTATTCACAGACGCGCTGCTGCAGCCGGCCAAGCCGCGACCCAAGCGCCTCAAGGTGATCAAGGCCAAGAGTGGCGCCGACCGGATGAAGGCAGCGACGGCCAAGGCCAGCGGGGGCGGTGGGCAAGTGCTCAAGGGCCTCAGCCCGGAGGCGGGCGCTGAAGCCATTCTCAAGCTGTTGATAGAAGAAGGCGTCGTGCGCTGAACCCTTGTGGGAGGGGGCTTGCTCCCGATGGCGGAGTATCAGTTGATATAGCTGTAACTGACCCACCGCTATCGGGAGCAAGCCCCCTCCCACATTTGGACCTGCGGTTTACCCACAATGGCTGTTGATCCGCCTGTGGATAAGATGTTCGCTGTCGGTTACAGGCCTTATAAACAAAGGCTGTCCTCAATCTGCTCAAAATCTGATCAAAGGTTGTTTTTACAGTCCTGAAAGTGCTGAACACCTCGATATATGCAGGTTTGACGCGGTTTTCCACAGCGTGAGCAAAGTTGCCCCCAAAGTCTGTTGGTGCTTCTGTGGATAAGGTGTTCGCGTTCCTCTGTAGCCCTTGAGTACCGTGGCTTACAGGCTTTAGATCAAAAAATGATCAATACAGGATAAAATCCTGTGCTTTGAATAAGTCACGGATTTTCTTGATTTATTTCCAGAGAAAAAGACAGTTGCCCACAATTGCTGTGGGTGTCTTTGTGGATAAGTTGTTGGGCGAAGGCTGTAGGGCAGGCTTTTAGCGGTCCGCGCGAGAGTTGATCAAATATTGTTCAGCGCCTGGTACAGGTGTGGGAGGGGGCTTGCTCCCGATAGGGATGGATCAGCTTGCACATGCATTGGCTGATACTCCGCTATCGGGAGCAAGCCCCCTCCCACATTTTGATCCACGGCGTATCAGTTATTCGTGGGCGGCCACGCCTTTGAGGTAGGGCGCGGGCGCGGCACCAAGGTTGTTCAGCATGCGTTCGCTGTACCAATCGACAAAGTTCACCACGCCGAACTCATAGGTCTTGGAGTACGGGCCTGGCTGGTAAGCGGTGGAGTTGATCCCGCGCTGGTTCTCTTCGGCCAGGCGACGGTCCTGGTCGTTGGTGGCGTCCCACACTTGGCGCATGCGCTCCACGTCGTAGTCCACGCCTTCCACCGCGTCCTTGTGCACGATCCACTTGGTGGTGACCATGGTTTCCTGGGCACTGATCGGCCACACGGTGAACACGATGATGTGATCGCCCATGCAGTGATTCCACGAGTGGGGCAGGTGCAGGATGCGCATCGAGCCCAGGTCGGGGTTCTTGATTCGGCCCATCAGTTTTGCGCAGCCCTGTTTGCCGTCCAGGGTCATCGACACGGTGCCCTTGAGCAGTGGCATGCGCACGATACGGTTGCGCAGGCCAAAACTGGCGTGGGCATAAGGAATCTTCTCGGCATCCCAGGCGGCGGCGGAAGCAGCCACGTGGTCCTTGAACGCCTGATCGGCGCGCGGGTCGGTGACGTCGTCCCATTCCAGCAAGGTTTTCAGCAGTTCCGGGTGCGACGCGTTGCAGTGGTAGCACTCGCGGTTGTTTTCCAGCACCAGCTTCCAGTTGGCTTTTTCAAACAAGGTGGTCTGGATCGCCACCTTGGTGTTCTCCATGTCGTACGGTTCCATGTAATGGTTCAGGGTCGACAGGAAGTCATCGATGGCCGGTGGGTTTTCCGCCAGGCTGATGAAAATGTAGCCGCCGGCGGTCTTCACGTTCACCGGTTTGAGGCCGTACTGCTTCATGTCGAAGTCAGCGCCCATCTCCGTGCCGGCGAACAACAGACGACCGTCCAGCTCGTAGGTCCACTGGTGGTAATGGCAAACGAGCTTGGCGACCTTGCCCTTTTCGCTGGTGCACAAGCGCGAGCCACGGTGGCGGCATACGTTGTGGAAGGCGTGCACCACACCGTCGGCGCCACGGATCACGATGATCGGGTTCTTGCCCACTTGCAGGGTCAGGTAGTTGCCCTTGGTGGGGATTTCGCAGGTCATGCCGGCAATCAACCACTCTTTCTGGAAGATCTCCTGCATGTCGATATCGAACAGTCGCTCATCAGAGTAAAACGGCTGTGGCAGCGAAAAGGTGCGCTCGCGCTCTTGCAGCATCTGCGCGGTGGCCTTGCGTGCGGGTTCCAGCGGATCGCCCAAGCTTAAGGTTGCGGTGACGTCCATCGTGTATGTCCTCATGGCCATTCTGTGTGGCCGGCGAATAGTGGCTACGGTTGGTGCTGTGCAAGGCGTAAAGAAAGTGTCTTTCGTTGGGAGCGAGTGTGGGCCCGGCGTTGCGTCGAACCTTATCCATGGGCGACATGGCCCAATCTGATCCCGACGCGCAACCCCCTGTCGTTGGGGGCTGGTCGCGGTAAGTATGTGAATGTCGCAGATAGGTAAATGGCGGATTCTCGCGTTACGCAGAATCGCCACCATAAGGCCGAGCCTCGGCGGTGGAGAACAGTATGTCCAACAGCTTCCTGAATCCGGTAACCACCCAGACCTGGGCCAATGGTCGGCACATCGTCCGTTGCGTCAAAGTCATCCAGGAAACCTGGGACGTGCGTACCTTCTGCTTTATGGCCGATCAACCGATCCTGTTCTTTTTCAAGCCCGGGCAGTTCGTCACCCTGGAGCTGGAAATCGAAGGCCAGCCGATCATGCGCTCCTACACCATTTCCAGTTCGCCCTCGGTGCCCTACAGCTTTTCGGTGACCATCAAGCGCGTACCGGGCGGCAAGGTTTCCAACTGGCTGCACGACACGCTGCATGAAGGTCAGGAGCTGGCGGTGCACGGGCCGGTGGGGCTGTTCAACGCTATCGACTACACCAATCCGAAAGTGTTGTACCTGAGCGGCGGCGTCGGTATCACCCCGGTGATGTCCATGGCACGCTGGTTTTACGACACCAACGCCAATGTCGACATGGTCTTCGTGCACAGCGCCCGTTCACCCAAAGACATCATCTACCACCGCGAGCTGGAGCACATGGCGTCGCGGATCGACAACTTCAGCCTGCACCTGATCTGCGAAAAGCATGGACTTGGAGAACCCTGGGCCGGGTACCGCGGCTATCTGAACCACAAGATGCTGGAACTGATGGTGCCGGACTTCCTCGAACGCGAAGTGTTCTGCTGCGGCCCCACGCCGTACATGAGCGCGGTAAAACGCCTGCTGGAAGCCGCCGGTTTCGACATGATGCGCTATCACGAAGAATCCTTCGGCGCGACGCCGCCGGAAGCGCGGGCCGACGCGGTGGAGCAGGCCGAACAAGCCGCTGATGCCCCTGAAGTCGACCTGGCGGACCTGCACCAGGTGGAATTCATAGCGTCCGGCAAGAGCATCCGCGTGGCGCCGGGCGAAACCGTGCATGCGGCGGCGGCCAAGCTTGGCCTGTTGATCCCGAAAGCATGCGGCATGGGCATCTGCGGCACATGCAAGGTGATGAAGCTGGGCGGCGAGGTGGAGATGGAGCACAACGGCGGGATTACCGAAGAGGACGAAGCCGAGGGTTACATCCTGTCATGCTGCAGTGTGCCGAAGGGCGATGTGCGCATCGAGTTCTGACCCGAACGCTGGTGACGCGGAGCGTCACGGGCTGCATTCCCACGCGGAGCGTAGGAACGATCTTATGTCGCTGATCGTTCCCACGCTCCGCGTGGTAACGCCTCCTGGGACGCTCCGCGTCCCGCCTCTCTTTAGAACCAAGGCTGGATGCTGATCAGCCCTTCCATCCCTGCATAGTTGCGAGCGCTGGAGTACCGCCAGTGTTCTGCGCGGTCCACATAGCCTCGTTTCACGGGGTTGTGATGGATGTAATCAAGCTTCTGACGCATGACGGCCTCGCTGTAGACCAGTTCTGCATGGGAGCCTTCCTGCCAGAGTTGATAAACACGATCTGCCTTGTGCGCACGTTTGCTGAAACGCAGGCGCTGTAACACGCGTTCCGCACCTTTGCTCTGCAGGTCGTCGATGATGGTGCGGGCAGTGAAGGATTTGAATTGGCTGACGCATTTTCCCAAGTCGGGCGCTTGGGCAACGAAGTGCAGGTGGTTTTCCAGCACAACGTAGCCAAACAGGTTTAACGCATGGTTACTTTGTTGATATCGCCAGCAATCTAAAAGATGGTCCACCAAGTAACTGCAGGTGAAGAGTGGCAGCCACTCCATGACCGTACAGGTTAGAAAGTGCGGCTTTTCGGGCTCGGTGATGACGTAGTGGCTTCTACCCACGTGCTCATCCTTGAGTTGGGGTGGGACGCGGAGCGTCCAGGGGAGGAGGCATTCCCACGCAGAGCGTGGGAACGATCAGTGGGGAGGGTTACTGGGCGTAGATGTGGATGACGAAGTGTTGGCCTGAGGCTGTCATTTCGTAGACTTTGTCATAAATCCTGAGCGTTCTGGATGGCTCGCGGATGGTATCGCCGACTTTGGCGTGCTTCCTGAACTCGTCCCAGTCGATGACAGTGGTGCTGTCGGTGCCGTTGCTTTGCAGGGTATTGATGTTGTTTTGATATTCCATGATTAAGCTCTCCATTGGATAGGTATTTCCGGCCGATCATTCGGCAGGTAATAGACCCGAAAGGTGGCAGGTATCGCTGCGTTTTCCTTCCGGGTTCCAAGAGGCTAGACAACGAAATCATATTGCGCTGCTGTCAGAAATATCAAAAAACAGACTCGGCAATCGGCCAGCACGGGCTGGGCTGATTTCTACTTCAAGCGTTCATCACTTCCCTGATATCCGCCGCCAATTCTCTTACACGCTCTTCCTCGGTATCCCACGCGCACATGAAGCGTGCGCCGCCTTTGCCGATAAAGGTGTAGAAACGCCAGCCCTTGGCGGTCAGCGCTGCGATGGCCGGTTCCGAGAGTTGCAGGAACACGCCGTTGGCTTGCACCGGGAACATCAGCTCAACGCCAGGAATATCCGCCACCAGGCTGCTGAGCAGTTGCGCGCAGTGGTTGGCGTGGCGCGCATGCTTGAGCCAGGCGTGGTTTTCCAGCAGGCCCACCCACGGTGCCGACAAAAAGCGCATCTTCGACGCCAGTTGGCCGGCCTGTTTGCAGCGGTAGTCGAAGTCTTCGGCCAGCTTGTGGTTGAAGAACAGGATGGCTTCACCCACCGCCATGCCGTTCTTGGTGCCGCCAAAGCACAGCACGTCCACACCGGCCTTCCAGGTCAGGTCGGCCGGCGAGCAGCCGAGGAAGGCGCAGGCGTTGGAGAAGCGTGCGCCGTCCATGTGCAGGTTCAGGCCCAGTTCCTTGCCGGTAGCGCTGATGGCGCGGATTTCTTCCGGGGTGTAGACGCTGCCGACCTCGGTGGCCTGGGTCAGCGTGACGACGCGCGGTTTCGGGTAGTGGATGTCCTGGCGCTTGAGGGCGATTTCGCGGATCGATTCCGGGGTCAGCTTGCCGTTTTCGGTGCGGGCGGTGAGCAGCTTGGAACCGTTAGAGAAAAACTCCGGCGCGCCGCATTCGTCGGTCTCGACGTGGGCGGTTTCCGAGCAAATCACGCTATGGTAGCTCTGGCACAGCGAAGACAGCGCCAGGGAGTTGGCGGCGGTACCGTTGAAGGCGAAGAACACTTCGCAGTCGGTTTCGAACAGATTGCGGAAACCGTCGGCGGCGCGGTGGGTCCACTCATCATCACCGTAGGCGCGTTGATGGCCCTGGTTGGCTTGTTCCATGGCGGCCCAGGCTTCCGGGCAGATGCCGGAATAGTTGTCGCTGGCGAATTGTTGGCTCTTGTCGGTCATGGCCCATTCCTGTGGTCGATGTTGGTGCGCACTTTAACCAAGATTGGGAGGGGGGCGCACGCACTGTAAATGCAAAGTCGTTGGGGAATTATGCACGGTACTGAAACGATTCCTGTCGGACGTATCCGCGATGGCGCTTTGGATCTGCTCAAGTGGCTCGCGCTGCTGAGCATGGTGCTGGACCACCTGCGCTATGTGGGGTTGAGCCTGGATGGGCTGTACGTGCCGGGGCGCCTGGCGTTCCCGTGGTTTTGCCTGGCGATCGCGGCGAACCTGCATCGCGCGCGCAATGCGCCGATGAACGGCCAGTGGCGCTACCTGGGCTGGTTGCTGGTGTTCAGTGTGATCAGCGAAGTGCCTTATCGGCTGTTTATCGAGGATGCCGATACGTTGAATGTGCTGCCGACCCTGGCGCTGGGCGTGCTGGTTGCCAGGGGATGGCAGCACAAAGCCCTTGTTGATCGAGGCTTGGCGCTGCTGGCGCTCGCAATAGGCGCTGTATTTTCCACGCAACTGATGTTCGGTTTTTTTGGTGTATTGCTGCCACTGGCGATGCTGCTGGTATTCAGTCGGCCATGGTATTTCAGCGTGTTGCCGGGTTTGGTCTGCGTGGCCGCCAACCAATGGCAGATTTTGCTCAACAGCGGCTCGATCGTTGCGCTGACCGGGTTGGCCGCGTGCCTGATCGCGCCATTGGCCGGATTGGTCTTGTTGCGACATGCCAAAAGCGCCTCCCCGCCAGCCATGCGTCGCTGGGCGTACGCGCTCTATCCCCTGCATTTCCTGCTGCTGCTACTCCTTCGCACGGTCAACGCCTAACCCATGTGGGAGGGGGCTTGCTCCCGATGGCGGAGTGTCAGCCACAGCCTATGCAAGCTGACCCACCGCTATCGGGAGCAAGCCCCCTCCCACATTTATTTCTGTGTTGTTTGAGCAATGTCGTAAACGCACCTTTGCGTGGCGTGCGCAGGCATTTGACCTGCACGCGCCAGCCCTACCATCGCATCAAAGGGCCCTGCACGGGCCTCAACAATACGAAAGGCTGGGAGAGACGCGATGTTCAGCAAACAAGACCAGATCCAGGGATATGACGACGCACTGCTGGCGGCGATGAATGCCGAGGAGCAGCGTCAGGAAGATCATATCGAGCTGATCGCGTCGGAGAACTACACCAGCAAGCGCGTGATGGAAGCTCAAGGCAGCGGCCTCACCAACAAATACGCCGAAGGCTATCCGGGCAAGCGCTACTACGGTGGCTGCGAGCATGTGGACAAGGTCGAGGCCCTGGCCATCGAGCGCGCCAAGCAGCTGTTCGGCGCCGATTACGCTAACGTGCAGCCGCACTCCGGCTCGTCCGCCAACAGTGCGGTGTACCTAGCGCTGATCAATGCCGGCGACACTATCCTCGGCATGAGCCTGGCCCACGGCGGCCACCTGACCCACGGCGCCAAAGTGTCGTCCTCGGGCAAGCTGTACAACGCGGTGCAGTACGGCATCAACACCGATACCGGCCTGATCGACTACGACGAAGTCGAGCGCCTGGCCGTGGAGCACCAGCCGAAAATGGTCGTGGCCGGTTTCTCTGCCTACTCCAAGACCCTGGATTTCCCCCGCTTCCGTGCGATCGCCGACAAGGTAGGTGCGCTGCTGTTCGTCGACATGGCCCACGTCGCCGGGCTGGTGGCCGCCGGTCTGTACCCGAACCCGCTGCCCTACGCGGACGTGGTCACCACCACCACCCACAAGACCCTGCGCGGTCCACGCGGTGGCCTGATCCTGGCCAAGGCCAACGAAGCCATCGAAAAGAAACTCAACGCGGCCGTCTTCCCTGGCGCCCAGGGCGGCCCGCTGATGCATGTGATCGCCGGCAAGGCGGTGTGCTTCAAGGAAGCGGCAGAGCCCGGCTTCAAGGCGTATCAGCAACAGGTGATCGACAATGCCCAGGCCATGGCCGAAGTGTTCATCAAGCGCGGCTACGATGTGGTCTCCGGTGGCACCGACAATCACTTGTTCCTGGTCAGCCTGATCCGTCAGGGCCTCACCGGCAAAGACGCGGACGCGGCCCTCGGCCGCGCCCACATCACCGTCAACAAGAACGCTGTGCCGAATGACCCGCAGTCGCCGTTCGTGACCTCGGGCCTGCGCATCGGCACCCCGGCGGTGACCACCCGTGGCTTCAAAGTGCCGCAGTGCATCGAACTGGCCGGCTGGATCTGCGACATCCTCGACAACCTCGGCGACGCCGATGTCGAGGCCAACGTGGCCAAGCACGTGTCTGCCCTGTGCGCTGATTTCCCGGTTTATCGCTGAGCGCGGTTTTGGAGTAATGACTATGCAACGCTACTCAGGCTTCGGCCTCTTCAAGCACTCCCTCAGCCATCACGAAAACTGGCAGAAGATGTGGCGCACGCCGACCCCCAAGAAGGTCTACGACGTGGTCATCGTCGGCGGCGGCGGGCATGGTCTGGCGACCGCTTACTACCTGGCCAAAGAGCACGGCATCACCAACGTGGCCGTGGTCGAGAAAGGCTGGCTGGGCGGCGGCAACACGGCGCGCAACACTACCATCGTGCGTTCCAACTACCTGTGGGATGAGTCGGCGCACCTGTATGAACACGCGATGAAACTCTGGGAGGGTTTGTCCCAGGACCTGAACTACAACGTGATGTTCTCCCAGCGCGGGGTGTACAACCTGTGCCACACCCTGCAGGACATCCGCGATTCCGAGCGTCGCGTCAGCGCCAACCGCCTCAACGGCGTGGATGGCGAGCTGCTCGACGCCAAGCAGGTTGCCGACGAGATTCCTTACCTCGACTGCTCCAAGAACACCCGCTACCCGGTCCTCGGCGCCACCGTGCAACGTCGCGGCGGCGTGGCCCGTCACGATGCCGTGGCCTGGGGCTTTGCCCGTGCCGCTGACGCGTTGGGCGTGGACTTGATCCAGCAGACCGAAGTGATCGGCTTTCGCAAGGAAAACGGCGTGTGCATCGGCGTGGAAACCAACAAGGGTTTTATCGGCGCCAAGCGCGTCGGTGTGGTCACGGCCGGTAACTCCGGGCACATGGCGTCACTCGCCGGGTTCCGTTTGCCGATCGAATCCCACCCGCTGCAAGCGTTGGTGTCGGAGCCGATCAAGCCGATTATCGACAGCGTGATCATGTCCAACGCCGTGCACGGCTACATCAGCCAGTCCGACAAGGGCGACCTGGTGATCGGCGCCGGTATCGACGGCTACAACGGCTACGGCCAGCGTGGCTCGTACCCGGTGATCGAACACACCATCCAGGCCATCGTCGAGATGTTCCCGGTATTGTCCCGGGTGCGCATGAACCGCCAGTGGGGCGGCATCGTCGACACCACGCCGGACGCCTGCCCGATCATCTCCAAGACCCCGGTGCCGAACATGTTCTTCAACTGCGGGTGGGGTACCGGTGGCTTCAAGGCCACGCCGGGCTCAGGCAACGTGTTTGCCGCGAGCCTGGCCAAGGGTGAAATGCACCCGTTGGCCGCGCCATTCTCCATCGACCGTTTCCACAACGGTGCGCTGATCGACGAACACGGCGCTGCGGCCGTCGCCCACTAACAGGAGAAATTTCCTATGTTGCATATCTTCTGTCCTCACTGTGGCGAACTGCGCTCCGAAGAGGAATTCCACGCGTCCGGCCAAGCGCACATCCCGCGCCCGCTGGACCCGAATGCCTGCACCGATGCGCAGTGGGGCGACTACATGTTCTTTCGCGACAACCCCCGTGGCCTGCACCACGAACTGTGGATTCACGCCGCCGGTTGCCGCCAGTACTTCAACGCAACGCGCGACACCCTGACTTACGAAATTCTTGAAACCTACAAGATCGGCGAGAAGCCGCAATTCACCGCCAAGGCCGCTGGAGAGAAGGTATGAGCCAGATCAATCGCCTGTCCAACGGTGGCCGGATCGACCGTAACAAAGTCCTGACCTTTACCTTCAACGGGCAGAGCTACAAGGGCTTTGAAGGCGACACCCTGGCCGCTGCACTGCTGGCCAACGGCGTCGACATCATCGGCCGCAGCTTCAAGTACTCGCGCCCTCGCGGCATCTTCGCCGCCGGCGCCGAAGAGCCGAACGCGGTGCTGCAGATCGGCGCCACCGAAGCCACCCAGATTCCCAACGTGCGCGCCACGCAACAAGCGCTGTACCAAGGCCTGGTTGCCACCAGCACCAACGGCTGGCCGAGCGTCAACAACGACATGATGGGCATCCTTGGCAAGGTCGGCGGCAAGCTGATGCCGCCGGGTTTCTACTACAAAACCTTCATGTACCCGCAATCGTTCTGGATGACCTACGAGAAGTACATCCGCAAGGCGGCCGGTCTTGGCCGTTCGCCGACCGAGAACGATCCGGACACCTACGACAACTTCAACCGTCACTGCGATGTGCTGGTGGTCGGGGCGGGCCCGGCTGGCCTCGCCGCTGCACTGGCGGCTGCGCGCAGCGGTGCGCGGGTGATCCTTGCCGATGAACAGGAAGAGTTCGGTGGTTCGCTGCTGGATTCGCGCGAAAGCCTCGACGGCAAGCCGGCGACCGAATGGGTTGCCAGCGTGATCGCTGAGCTCAAAGCCCTGCCGGACGTGCTGCTGCTGCCCCGTGCCACCGTCAACGGCTACCACGACCATAACTTCCTGACCATTCACGAGCGCCTTACCGACCACCTTGGCGACCGCGCGCCGATCGGCGTGGTGCGCCAGCGTATCCACCGTGTACGTGCCAAGCGTGTGGTGCTGGCCACCGGTGCGTGCGAGCGTCCGCTGGTTTATGGCAACAACGATGTGCCGGGTAACATGCTGGCCGGGGCCGTCTCTACTTACGTGCGCCGCTACGGCGTGGCGCCGGGCAAAAAGCTGGTGCTGTCGACCAACAACGACCACGCCTACCGCGTTGCACTGGACTGGCTCGATGCGGGCCTGCAAGTGGTCGCGGTGGCCGATGTACGCCACAACCCACGCGGCGCGCTGGTTGAAGAAGCCCGCGCCAAAGGCATTCGTATCCTCACCGGCAGCGCCGTAGTCGAAGCGCGTGGCACCAAGCGCGTGAGCGCTGCCCGAGTGGCCGCAATCGATGTGAAAGCACATAAAGTCACCAGCCCCGGCGAGTGGCTGGACTGCGACCTGGTGGCCAGCTCCGGCGGCTACAGCCCGGTGGTCCACTTGGCCTCGCACCTGGGCGGCAAGCCGACCTGGCGTGAAGACATCCTCGGTTTCGTGCCGGGCGAAGCGCCGCAGAAACGCGTGTGCGTCGGCGGTATCAACGGCGTCTACGGCCTGGGCGATTCCCTGGCCGATGGATTCGAAGGCGGCGTACGTGCGGCCAGCGAAGCCGGGTTCGCCCCGGTTGAAGGCGTGTTGCCGAAAGCCTTGAGCCGTCTGGAAGAGCCGACCCTGGCGCTGTTCCAGGTACCGCACGAAAAAGTTACCGCACGGGCGCCGAAGCAATTTGTCGACCTGCAGAACGACGTGACCGCCGCCGCCATCGAACTGGCTACCCGCGAAGGTTTCGAGTCGGTCGAGCACGTCAAACGCTACACCGCACTGGGCTTTGGTACCGACCAGGGCAAGCTGGGTAACGTCAACGGCCTGGCCATTGCCGCGCGCTCGCTGAACGTGACCATCCCGCAGATGGGCACCACCATGTTCCGTCCCAACTACACACCCGTGACATTCGGTGCGATAGCGGGTCGTCACTGTGGGCACATCTTCGAACCGGTGCGCTACACCGCGCTGCAAGCCTGGCACGTGAAGAACGGCGCCGAATTTGAAGACGTCGGCCAGTGGAAACGCCCGTGGTATTTCCCGCGCAACGGCGAAGACCTGCACGCTGCGGTCAAACGCGAATGCCTGGCCGTGCGCGACAGCGTCGGCCTGCTGGATGCGTCCACCCTCGGCAAGATCGATATCCAGGGCCCGGATGCCCGTGAGTTCCTCAACCGTATCTACAGCAACGCCTGGACCAAGCTCGACGTGGGCAAGGCGCGCTACGGCCTGATGTGCAAGGAAGATGGCATGGTCTTCGACGACGGCGTCACCGCCTGTCTGGCCGACAACCACTTCCTGATGACCACCACTACTGGCGGCGCAGCGCGCGTTCTGCAGTGGCTGGAAATCTACCAGCAGACCGAATGGCCGGACCTCAAGGTGTACTTCACCTCGGTCACCGACCATTGGGCGACCATGACGCTGTCTGGCCCTAATAGCCGCAAACTGCTGAGTGAAGTCACCGACATCGACCTGGACAAGGACGGCTTCCCGTTCATGACCTGGAAAGAAGGCCTGGTGGGCGGCGTACCGGCGCGGGTGTTCCGTATCTCGTTTACCGGCGAGCTGTCGTACGAAGTCAACGTGCAGGCCGACTACGCCATGGGCGTGCTGGAACAGATCGTCGAGGCCGGCAAAAAGTACAACCTGACGCCGTACGGCACCGAAACCATGCACGTCCTGCGCGCCGAGAAGGGCTTCATCATCGTCGGCCAAGACACCGACGGCTCGATGACCCCGGACGACCTGAACATGGGCTGGTGCGTAGGCCGTACCAAACCGTTCTCGTGGATCGGCTGGCGCGGCATGAACCGCGAAGACTGCGTGCGTGAAGAGCGCAAGCAATTGGTAGGCCTCAAGCCGATCGACCCGAGCGTGTGGCTGCCGGAAGGCGCACAGTTGGTGTTCGATCCGAAGCAGACGATCCCGATGAAGATGGTCGGTCACGTCACCTCAAGCTATGCGCACAACTCCCTGGGCTATTCGTTTGCCATGGGCGTGGTGAAGGGCGGCTTGAAGCGCATCGGCGAACGGGTGTTTTCGCCCCAGGCCGATGGCAGCGTGATCGAGGCGGAGATTGTGTCTTCGGTGTTCTTTGATCCGAAAGGTGAGCGGCAGAACATCTGATAGACCGAGTCGCCTGCATCGGGGGCAAGCCCCCCTCCCACAGGGAATGCATTCCAAATTGTGGGAGGGGGCTTGCCCCCGATGAGGCCATCAGCCTCACAACAGAATTCAGACAGGTGCTTTATGACAGCAGCCAACGTATACCAACAACGCCCCACCACCGGTGCCAAGGCCGAGTCGTCGCTGCATCATGCCGACCTCGCCAGCCTGGTCGGCAAGGGCCGCAAGAATGCCGGCGTGACCGTGCGTGAAAAGAAACTTCTGGGCCACCTGACCATCCGCGGCGACGGCCATGACGCCGCGTTCGCCAGCGGCGTGCACAAGGCCCTGGGCATCGAACTGCCTGGCGCTCTGCAGGTCATCGTCAACGGTGAAACCAGCCTGCAATGGCTCGGCCCGGACGAGTGGCTGTTGATCGTGCCAGGCGGCGAAGAGTTCGCCGCCGAACAAAACCTGCGCGCGGCGTTGGGCGACCTGCATATCCAGATCGTCAACGTCAGCGGCGGCCAGCAAATTCTTGAACTCAGCGGTCCGAACGTGCGCGATGTGCTGATGAAGTCCACCAGCTACGACGTGCACCCCAACAACTTCCCGGTGGGCAAGGCGGTGGGCACGGTGTTCGCCAAGTCGCAACTGGTGATCCGTCATACCGCAGAAGACACCTGGGAACTGCTGATCCGTCGCAGCTTCTCGGACTACTGGTGGTTGTGGTTGCAGGACGCCTCCGCCGAGTTTGGCCTGAGCGTTCAAGCCTGATCGTTCCCACGCTCCGCGTGGGAACGCATCCCGGGACGCTCGGCGTCCCAAGAGCGGACGCAGAGCGTCCATGGCGGCATGCCCACGCAGAGCGTGGGAACGATCAAGGAGTCACGCACAATGAGCCGCGCACCCGATACATGGATTTTAACCGCCGACTGCCCCAGCGTGCTCGGCACGGTGGACGCGGTCACCCGCTACCTGTTCGAGCAGGGCTGCTACGTCACCGAGCACCACTCGTTCGATGACCGCCTCTCGGGCCGGTTTTTCATCCGCGTGGAATTTCGCCAGCCGGACGGTTTTGACGAGCAAGCCTTTCGCGACGGCCTGGCCACGCGCGGCGAAGCCTTCGGCATGATCTTCGAGCTGACGGCGCCCAACTACCGGCCCAAAGTGGTGATCATGGTCTCCAAGGCGGACCACTGCCTGAATGACCTACTGTATCGCCAGCGCATCGGCCAATTGTCGATGGACGTGGTCGCGGTGGTGTCCAACCACCCCGATCTGAAACCCTTGGCCGACTGGCACCAGATTCCCTACTTCCATTTTCCGCTGGACCCCAACGACAAGCCGTCCCAGGAGCGCCAGGTATGGCAAGTGGTGGAAGACACCGGCGCCGAGTTGGTGATTCTTGCGCGCTACATGCAGGTGCTGTCGCCGGAACTGTGCCGCAAGCTGGACGGCAAGGCGATCAACATCCACCACTCGTTGCTGCCGGGCTTCAAGGGCGCCAAGCCCTATCACCAGGCGTACAACAAGGGCGTGAAACTGGTCGGCGCCACGGCGCATTACATCAACAACGATCTGGATGAAGGCCCGATCATCGCCCAGGGCGTGGAGGTGGTGGATCACAGCCACTATCCCGAGGACCTGATTGCCAAGGGGCGGGATATTGAAGGGCTGACATTGGCGCGGGCGGTGGGGTATCACATCGAGCGGCGGGTGTTTTTGAACGCCAATCGGACGGTGGTGCTCTGACTGACGCTATCGGGAGCAAGCCCCCTCCCACATTTTTAAATTGTGAATACCAGCAAATGTGGGAGGGGGCTTGCCCCCGATGAGGCCCTCAAAAACAACGCAAAAACAGCATCTGTAACCCGAGCACTTAAACGCGCTGCCCACCTGACAGGGCAACGCAGTTCCATAAAAACAACAGCGAGGTGAAAGCATGTCTGGCAATCGTGGTGTCGTGTATCTCGGCAACGGCAAGGTCGAAGTACAGAAAATCGACTATCCCAAAATGCAGGACCCCCGTGGCAGGAAGATCGAGCACGGCGTCATCCTGCGCGTGGTCTCCACCAACATCTGCGGCTCCGACCAACACATGGTGCGCGGCCGCACCACCGCCCAGACCGGCCTGGTGCTGGGGCATGAAATCACCGGCGAAGTGATCGAGAAGGGCAGCGACGTCGAGAACCTGAAGATCGGTGACCTGGTGTCGGTGCCCTTCAACGTAGCGTGCGGTCGTTGCCGCTCCTGCAAGGAAATGCACACCGGCGTGTGCTTGAGTGTCAACCCGGCGCGCCCGGGCGGTGCTTACGGCTATGTCGACATGGGCGACTGGACCGGTGGCCAGGCTGAATACGCGCTGGTGCCTTACGCCGACTTCAACCTGTTGAAACTGCCGGACCGCGACAAGGCGATGGAGAAAATCCGCGACCTGACGTGCCTCTCCGACATCCTGCCGACCGGCTATCACGGCGCGGTCACGGCAGGCGTTGGCCCTGGCAGCACGGTGTACATCGCCGGTGCCGGCCCCGTGGGCCTCGCCGCTGCCGCGTCAGCACGTCTGCTGGGCGCTGCGGTTGTGATCATCGGCGACGTCAACCCGATCCGCCTGGCCCACGCCAAGGCCCAGGGCTTTGAAATCGCCGACCTGTCCACCGACACGCCGTTGCACGAACAGATTGCCGCGCTGCTCGGCGAGCCGGAAGTGGACTGCGCCGTCGATGCCGTAGGCTTTGAAGCACGCGGCCACGGCCACGACGGCGTCAAGGCCGAAGCCCCGGCCACGGTGCTCAACTCACTGATGGGCGTGGTGCGCGTGGCGGGCAAGATCGGTATCCCTGGCCTTTACGTCACCGAAGACCCAGGCGCTGTCGATGCCGCCGCAAAAATGGGCAGCCTGAGCATTCGCTTTGGTCTGGGTTGGGCCAAATCCCACAGCTTCCACACCGGGCAAACGCCGGTGATGAAGTACAACCGCCAGCTGATGCAGGCGATCATGTGGGACCGTATCAACATCGCTGAAATCGTCGGCGTGCAGGTCATCAGCCTGGATGACGCGCCACGTGGCTATGGCGAGTTCGATGCGGGTGTGCCGAAGAAGTTTGTGATTGATCCGCATAAAATGTTCAGCGCGGCGTGACCGCAAAAAAGGCGACCTGCGGGTCGCCTTTTTTTCGTTTAAAACCCGGTATTCGCTACCTGTCCAGCGTGCTGTATTCAAACTCGCAATCTGCTTGCTTATTTGAACTGCAGGATTCAACCCTGTCGGGAGCGGGCTGATCGACTTTCCATTTTGCTCCTTGGGCACCCTTCCAGTCTCTGAATGAATACAGGGTCATTCGAGCGAATGCGTTTTGAGGGGTACCGTCATAATCACAAGAGACGACGTCTGTATTCCCCTCGGAGCTTTTAGCCCGATAGGCTGCTGCCGAAAACACGAATGTTTTCAAGTCGCCTTCCTGGCCCTCTGGGTTATGGCCTTTCCAAACGCTTCCGTCGGGACCATTCGCTTCATAGATGTAACCACTCTCCGGTGCCTGTGCCGGCTGTTGGCGGATAACCTCCGCCGAGGGGCATTTCATGTTTTGTGCCACGGCGCTGCCGCAGAATATCGAAAAAAGCGCTGCGCTCGTTACTAGGGATTTAAGCATCATGTCGGAATCCTTTGCATAGACAAGGGACTTGATTTTGGAACGGGCGGGCAGACGTCGCTACTGTCAGAATTGACAGTTCGCTATAACTGTTTGCAATGGCAAGGCCATGCCTTATTTCGAGGGGGCCGATCCGTACACCAGCCCCAAAGTGACGATTGATAAAATAGAAAAGGGCGACCTGCGGGGCCGCCCTTTTTGCATCTGCAGCTGAAGCCGCCAGCTGATCACATCCAGCAAGCCCCTTCCCACAAGGGATTTAGGGTGTTTAGCGTGCGGCCAGCGCACCCTGGTAGACGGTCGGGCCGGTTGGCTGCTTGCTCAGCGAGCCACCCTTGGTCTCGGAACTCACCATCAGCTCCACCGGCTTGCTGATGCTTTCCTGCTGACGCGGGTTCAGGCCAATGATGCCTTTGCCATCTTCCGGCAAAAGTCCCAGGGACACAGGCGTGCCGTCTTTGGGGATGGCCCACAGCTCCAGGCTCTGGTCGGGCGCAGGCGCCGTGGCGGCAATCGGCTGTACTTCCAGATAATCCTTGTGCGCCATGATTTGCGCGGCCGGCTGCTGGGTCGTCGTCACCAACGTCGCCGCGGATTTGACGCTGTCCTGGGTGTAGAGCGCGCCGCCGATGCCAGCAGCCACTACGGCGCAGGCGCCGATGAACAGACGCGGGCGGCTCCAGAAGGCAGGCTTGTGCTCAATCACTTGGGGTTGGATCGCAGTCATAAGTCTCTTCCTGACAAATTTTGTAGTCAGTTCCTAGACCCGCTTATCCCCGATGGGTTCCGGAACAACCGACGGGATACCCAGTCCAACGCCTGCTTTTGCACCTATTTCCTGAGGTTGTCTTGATGAAGATTTCACGCGGTTTTGCCCTTTCCTGCCTGTTGACCGTGGCCGCCAGCCCGGTGTTTGCCGCAGGCTTCAGCCTCGGCGATGCGGCCAACGCCATCTCCGGCATGCAAGGTGGCAACAACAAGGCCGCTGCCGCTGCTCCAACATCGGAGACGGCCGACCTGCTGACAGCCCTGACCTCTCAACTCAATATCACCCCGGAGCAAGCCGTCGGCGGCACGGGCGCGATGCTGGGCCTGGCGAAGAACAAGCTGAGCAGCAATGACTTTTCGCAGCTGGGCGACAGCGTGCCGGGCCTCGATAAACTGTCGGGTAACAACGCCCTGGGCAGCCTGGGTGCCTTGAGCGGGATGCTCGGCCAGGCCGGCGGCAGCAAGACCAGCGGCCTGGACGGCCTGCTGGGCAACGTGAAAAACACCAATGACTTGAACACCGCGTTCAGCGCCCTGGGCATGGACAGCGGCATGATCGGTCAGTTTGCCCCGGTGATCCTGCAATACCTGGGCGGGCAGGGCGCCGATAGCTCGGTGCTGGGCAAGCTGGCCCAGGCTTGGGGCACCGGCAGCTAAGACTGCTGCGCGCGCAGCTGCTCGATGCGCGTATCCTTCTCCCGCCAGAGCTGGTTGACCCAGTTCTGGACGGTCAGGCGAAACGCCGGATCGTTCTCGTAGTCCCCCTGCCACAACGCCGCGTCCAATTCACGGGTGCGGATATCCACGATCACCTTCGGCACCGCGCCGCTGATCAAATCCCAGAACCCTGGAATCTTCGGCTGTGGATACACCACGGTCACGTCGAGGACGGCATCCAACTGCTCGCCCAGCGCCGCCAACACGAAGGCCACGCCGCCCGCCTTCGGTTTGAGCAGTCGGTTAAACGGCGAGTCCTGCTGCTTGCGTTTAGCCTCGCTGAACCGCGTGCCTTCCAGGTAGTTGACCACCGTCACCGGCTGGCGCTTGAACAGCTCGCAGGCCTCTTTGGTGATCTTCAGGTCCTGCCCGGCCAGCTCCGGGTGCTTGGCCAGGTACGCTTTGGTGTAGCGCTTCATGAACGGATAATCCAACGCCCACCAAGCCAGGCCAAGGAAGGGCACCCAGATCAGCTCTTTTTTCAGGAAGAATTTGAAGAACGGCGTACGCCGGTTCAGCGCCTGGATCAGGGCTGGAATATCCACCCAGGACTGGTGGTTGCTGATGACCAGGTAAGAGGTGTCGCCCCGCAGGTCTTCACCGCCGCGAATATCCCACTGGGTGGGAATGCACACCGCGAAGATCAGCTTGTCGATCTCGGCCCAGGTCTCGGCGATCCACATTACCGCCGATGACGCGTAGTCACGCGAGCGGCCCGGTGCCACCAGCTTGAGCAGGGCAAACACCAGCAAGGGGCCGATCAAAATCAGCGTGTTGAGTAACAGCAGCAGTGTGACCAAACAGCCGGTGAGCAGGCGGCGCATAAGCAACTCTTGAAATTCTGTGGGCGGGCAATGATAAGCAAGGTGAGTCTAGAGGCCAAATCGCAAATGGCTGTACGAATGTTTCACAACGTGCCGGTTATGCTCGGTGATCCAACTAAGTGCCGTGCGTGCGGTCTAGAATCCGTCCACTTCTTTCGAGGAAATCATGCCGTGAAATTGCTCCTTGGCGCGTTCGCCCTAGTTTTTCCCGTTATCACCGCCATGCCTGTGATGGCCGCCGAACCGACCCTCTACGGTCGCTACGAATACATTCAATTGCCGGAAATCGGCCAGACCTTCAAGGCCAAGATGGACACCGGCGCGTTGACCGCCTCGCTGTCGGCCCGCGATATCGAAACCTTCACCCGTGATGGCGACGATTGGGTGCGCTTCCGCCTCGGCGGCAAGGACGCCGACAACAAAGTCTACGAGCACAAGGTCTCGCGCATCAGCAAGATCAAGAGCCGCGCCGACGAAGATGACGACAAGGACGAAGCCAGTGTGGCCAAGCGCCCGGTGATCGACCTGGAGATGTGCCTGGGTGACGTCAAGCGTACCGTCGAGGTCAACCTTACCGATCGCAGCAGCTTCAATTACCCGCTGCTGATCGGCGCCAAGGCCTTGCGTGAATTCGGTGCAGCAGTAAACCCGGCCCGTCGTTACACTGCCGACAAACCGGACTGCTGACGGACCCACATGCCGCATATCCTGATTGTCGAAGACGAAGCGGCGATTGCCGACACGCTGATTTTCGCCCTGCAAGGCGAGGGCTTTAGCACCACCTGGCTGAGCCTGGGCCAGGCGGCGCTGGAGCATCAGCGCCAAACCCCGGCCGACTTGATCATCCTCGACATCGGCCTGCCCGACATCAGCGGTTTTGAAACCTGCAAGCAACTGCGCCGGTTCAGCGAAGTGCCGGTGATGTTCCTCAGCGCGCGCGATGGCGAGATCGACCGGGTGGTGGGGCTGGAAATCGGCGCCGACGATTACGTGGTCAAACCCTTCAGCCCGCGTGAAGTAGCGGCCAGGGTGCGGGCGATTCTCAAGCGGGTCGGCCCGACTGTGGCGCCTGCGGTGTTCCAGGTCGACCTGGAGCGCATGCAGATCCACTATCGCAGCCAGCCGCTGAGCCTGACGCGTCACGAATTCCGCCTGCTGCAAAGCCTGCTGGAACAACCCGAACGTGTGTTCAGCCGCGAGCAACTGCTGGACGCTGTAGGCGTACCCGCCGACGCCGGCTATGAGCGCAATATCGACAGCCATATCAAAAGCCTGCGCAGCAAACTGCGCAGCGTGGCCGCCGATGCCGAACCGATCCAGACGCATCGCGGCCTGGGTTACAGCTACAGCCCGAGCCACAGCTGATGCGCCTGGGGCTGCGGATTTTCCTGGTGTACGCGCTGTTTATCGGCCTGACCGGTTACTTTGTGCTCAACACGGTGATGAAGGAAATCCGCCCCGGCGTACGCCAGTCCACCGAAGAAACCCTGGTGGACACCGCTAACCTGCTCGCCGAAATCCTGCGCACCGATGTGAAGAACGGCACCCTCGGCCAGAGCCACTGGCCGCAGGTGCTCAAGGCTTACGGCAATCGTCAGCCGGGTGCGGTCATCTGGGGCCTGCCGAAGAACCAGGTCAACCACCGCATCTATGTCACCGACGCCAAGGGCACGGTATTACTCGACTCCACGGGCGAGGCGGTGGGCCAGGACTATTCCAGGTGGAACGACGTGTACCTGACCCTGCGCGGTGAGTACGGCGCGCGCTCAACCCGCAGCGAAGCGGATGACCCAACCTCGTCGGTGATGCACGTGGGCGCGCCGATTCGTGACGACGGCCGGATTATCGGCGTGGTGACCGTGGCCAAGCCCAATAGCTCGTTACAGCCCTACGTCGACCGCACCGAGCGGCGCCTGCTGTGGTATGGCGCCGGGCTGGTGATTCTGGGCCTGCTGCTGGGCGCACTGTTGTCTTGGTGGCTGAGCGTTGCCCTGAAACGCTTGACCGCCTATGCCGAGGCCGTCAGCGAAGGGCGTCGCGCCGAGTTGCCCCATTACCGTGGCGGCGAGCTCAAGCAGTTGTCCACCGCTGTCGAACACATGCGCACGCAGTTGGAGGGCAAAGCCTATGTCGAACATTACGTGCACACCCTGACCCACGAACTGAAAAGCCCGCTGGCGGCCATTCGCGGCGCGGCGGAGTTGCTGCAGGGCGACATGACCCGCGAACAGCAGCAGCGTTTTGTCGGCAATATCGACAGCGAAAGCGCGCGCCTGCAGCAGCTGATCGAGCGGTTGTTGAACCTGGCACAGGTGGAGCAACGCCAGGGGCTGGAAGAACAATCGAGTATCCCGCTGGCGGGCCTGGTCGATGATGTACTCAAGGCGCAATGTGCGCGGATCGAAAGCGCCGGCCTGCAGGTCGAGCAAAGTATCGGCGCCGATGTGCGGGTGTTTGGCGAACCCTTCCTGCTGCGCCAGGCCCTGGGCAATCTGCTGGATAACGCCCTGGATTTCACCCCGCCCGGCGGCGAATTGCGGTTCAGTGCGCAGGTGCGGCACAACGACGTTCGGATAAGCCTGTTCAACCAGGCCGCGCCGATTCCGGATTACGCCTTGCCGCGCCTGAGCGAGCGTTTCTATTCCCTGCCGCGTCCGGCCAGCGGGCGCAAAAGCACCGGCCTGGGCCTCAACTTTGTCGAAGAAGTGATGAAGCTGCACGGCGGCGCGCTGCAGATCGGCAACGTACCGGGTGGCGTGGAGGTGGTGCTGCATCTCCACACAATCTCCACACTGCCCACATAAATCCCCCACACAGGCTGCCCAGACTCCCCTCATCAAAACAGGGAGAGCCCCATGAACCGCAGCCTGCTTTTCAAACTTGGCGCGATTGCGCTGCTGATCCTGCTGTTGCTGATTCCGTTGCTGATGATCAACGGCATCATCAGCGACCGCCAGCAACTGCGCGACGGCGTATTGATGGACATCGCCCGCAGTTCCAGCTTCGCGCAGCGCCTCACCGGCCCGGTGATGGTGGTGCCTTATCGCAAGACGGTGCGCGAATGGAAGCTCAATGAAAAACTCAACAAACGCTACGAGGAAACTCGCGAGGAGCGCGGCCGTCTGTATTTCCTGCCGGAGCGCTTTGAACTCGACGGCCAGGTGCAGACCGAGCTGCGCGCACGGGGCATCTACCAGGCGCGGTTGTTTCATGCCGCTAACCGCATCAGTGGGCGTTTCCAACTGCCTGCACAACTGGGCATCACGGAAAACTTCGCCGACTACCGTTTTGAACCGGCGTTTCTGGCGATGGGCATTAGCGATATTCGCGGCATCGAAAATGCGCTGACGCTGGAGCTGGGCGATCAGCGCCTGGAATTTGCGCCGGGCTCCCTGGTGGACTGGCTGGGAGAGGGCGTGCATGTGCTGCTGCCCGACCAGGACAGCAGGAAACCCGCCGCCGTGGACTTCGCCTTTGACCTGCGCCTGCAGGGCACCGAACAACTGCAGGTGGTGCCGGTGGGCAAGACCAGCCAGGTATCACTTGCCTCCAACTGGCCGCACCCAAGCTTTATCGGCAACTTCCTGCCGGCGCAGCGGGAAGTCACCGACAAGGGCTTTACCGCCCACTGGCAAACCTCGTTCTTCGCAACCAACCTCGAGCAGGCCCTGCAAACCTGCCTGGACCGCCAGGGCTGTGATGACTTCAATAACCGCAGCTTCGGCGTGAACTTCATCGACCCGGTGGACCAGTACCTCAAGAGCGAGCGCGCGATCAAATACGCGCTGCTGTTCATCGCCCTGACCTTTGCCGGCTTCTTCCTGTTCGAAGTGCTCAAGAACCTGGCGGTGCACCCCATCCAGTACGCCTTGGTGGGCTTTGCATTGGCGTTCTTCTACCTGCTGCTGTTGTCGCTGTCCGAGCATCTGGGGTTTACCCTGGCGTACTTGATATCGGCCAGCGCCTGCGTGTTGTTGATCGGCTTCTACGTGTGCCATGTGCTGCGCAGCGTGATCCACGGCCTGGGCTTTTCGGTGGGCTTGGCGGCGTTGTATGGGTTGTTGTACGGGCTGCTAAGTGCCGAGGATTACGCGTTGCTGATGGGCTCGTTGTTGCTGTTCGGCCTGCTGGGCACGGTGATGGTACTGACGCGCAGGCTGGATTGGTATGGTGTGGGCAAGCGCAAGGTGGCAGAGCCGTTACAGTTCGATCTGGAGGCTGTGCAATGATCGGGCTGCGCGAGGATCAGCAAATGAAGGCCAGGATGATCGACTTCCTCAATCACACCGCCGCTCAATGTGGGAGGGGGCTTGCCCCCGATAGCGGTGGTTCAGAGAAAAATGAGCGCAATGACACACCGCAATCGGGGGCAAGCCCCCTCCCACATTGGGTCTGTGTGAACATCACGCGGGCGGTTGGGTCTGCTGCATCGAAGGCCGCTGGCTGACCTCGGCGTACCAGGCGGCAAGCCTTGGATTATCCACGCGCCATTGCAGGTCGGGATGACGGAAGTCGAGGTAGCCCAAGGCGCAGGCCACGCTGATCGCGGCGATGTCGAAATGGCTGGCCAGTTCGGCAATCGCCTCGGCTTCCAGCTCGGCCAGTACGCGTCGCATCTTGTTGCGCTGCTCGTCCAGCCACTGGTCCCAATGTTTCTCCACCGGGCGCATCGCAGTCTCGTAGCGCACCAGCACGGCGGCATCCATGATCCCGTCGGCCATCGAGGCCAGGGTCAGGCGGCGCCAGCGGGCCGAGCCGTCGCGGGGGATCAGCGGGTTGCCGACGTGCTGGTGGTCGAAGTAATCGAGGATCACCCGGCTGTCATGCAGAACCGAACCGTCGGCCAGGCGCAGGGCCGGGATCTTGCCGACCGGGTTGCCTTGCACCACGTGCGCGTCCGGGTTGACGGGGGTGGGCATGCAGGCATGCAGGGCCACACGGTCCTGCTGGCCGGTCTCGATCAGCAACACGCGGACTTTGCGCACGAACGGCGACGCGGGGTTGTGGAACAAGGTCATGCTGGGGACGGACATGGGCATTCCTCGAAATGGGATGTGGCTAGCCTAGAGGCTTGCGCCGTGGCTGGCGAGGGGGATTTTTGGTGTTTTGAAGGCCTCATCGGGGGCAAGCCCCCTCCCACATTTAACAGTGTTCACAATTCAAGTGTGGGAGGGGCTTGCCCCCGATAGCGCCCTCAGCCGCGCCGCTTGAACAACGCCCATGCACCAATGCCAGCGGGAACGCCCAACCCGACCCAACTCAACGCATCCCACCCCCCGTCCCCCAGCAAAGCCGCAAACAACCCGGCGGCGCTGAGCAGGCCAATCCCCAGCGGAATGCCAAACACTTTCCAGAAACTCGACTGCCGGGGCTTCATGCCTTACCCGCCTTGCGCCGCACGATCCATAAGTAAATCCCGCTGACCAGCACGATGATTGTCAGCACATCCAGCACCGCCCAGAGGATTTTCATCGGCATGCCGCCGTAGTCACCGAAGTGCAGCGGCTGGGACATGCCCATGGCGTCCATGTACCAGGGCCGAGCGGCGATGGCGGTCACGGCCAGGGTGCGGGCGTCGATCAATACCGGGGTGAGCAGATGGGAAGTGAGGTGGGTGCTGCCCTTCATGAACACGGCGTAGTGATGTTCGCTGGAAAAGCGCGTGCCGGGGAAGGCGATGAAGTCCGCTTGCATGCCGGGCGCGGCATTGGCGGCGATGCTCAGCAATTCGCTGGCCGGTGCGCGCTGGGTCAGCGGCGGGGCGTTTTTATAGGGTTCGATCATGGCGCTGAGGGCGTCCTCGCGCCAGGCGGCGATGATCAGGTCGGCGCAGGCGCTGATCACACCGGTCACGCCCACCACCAGTGCCCAGGTCAGGGTGACCACGCCGATCAGGTTGTGCAGGTCGAGCCAGCGCAGGCGAGTGGACTTGTTTTGGCGCACGGTGGCGAACTTCAAGCGGCGCATGAACGGCAGGTACAGCACCGTGCCCGACACGATCGCCAGCACGAACAGAACCCCCATGAACGCCAGCAACAGCTTGCCTGGCAGCCCGGCGAACATGTCCACATGCAGGCGCAGCAGGAACAGGGTGAGCCCACCATTGGCGGAGGGCATTTCCACCGCTTCGCCGGTACGCGCATCCAGCATGAAGGTGTGGGACAAATTCGGCTCGGTGCCGGCCGTGGCGGCCATGATCGCGATCACACCGTTCTGGTCGTCCTCGTCCCACGCCAGGTACTGCATGGCCTCGCCGGGTCGATGGGCCTGGGCCTTGGCCACCAACTGCTCCAGGTTGAGTTGCGGCGTCTCGGCGGGCATCTGCTTGAGCTGCGGCTCGTTGCCCAGCAGATGGTCGATCTCGTGGTGAAACACCAGCGGCAAGCCGGTTAGGGCGAGCAGCAGCAGGAATACGGTGCAGATCAGGCTGGTCCAGGTGTGGATGAAGGACCAGCGGCGGATGGTTTTGCTTTTCATGTTCTAGCCTTCAGACACACCGAAGCCGCCCCTGTGGGACGGCCCGGTTGTTAACTCAGCCGATTACCACTGGTAGGTGGCACTGGCGACGACGCTGCGTTGGTCGCCGAAGTAGCAGTAGGAACCGTCACAGGTGGAAATGTAATCCTTGTTGAACAGGTTGGTCGCGTTCACTTTTACCGACGCGCCCTTGAGGCTGTTGTCCAGGCGGCCGAGGTCGTAGTGCACGGCGCCGTCGAATACGGTGTAGGCGTTGGCTTTGCCGGACCAGGTATTGGCCTGGTCGCCATAGGTATTGCCGGTGTAGCGGGCGCCAAAGCCAATACCGAAGCCATCCAGTGCCCCGGTATGCCAGGTGTAGTCGGTCCACAGGGAGGCTTGCTGGTTTGGCATCAGTTGCAGGCGGTTGCCTTTGTATTGGCCTTTCTGTATTTCGGACTTGGCCAGGGTATAGGCCGCGATAACCTTGAGGTTTTCGGTCACGTCAGAGATGGCTTCCAATTCCAGGCCCTTGACCTTTACCTCGCCGGTCTGGTCGGTTACCGAGGCGCCGCCGGACTGGAAGCTGGTGACCTGCACGTTTTTCTGGGTCAGGTCGTAGACCGCAGCGCTGAGCAAGGTGTTGGAGCCCGGTGGCTGGTATTTGATCCCGAGCTCCCACTGTTTGCCTTCCGTCGGTTTAAACGACTGAAGGGGGTCCACGCTGGCGTTGCTTGCGGGCTGGAATGACTCGGCGTACGAGAGGTAGGGCACGAAACCCGAGTCAAACACATAGCTCAGTGCTGCATTGCCACTGAAGTTTTTGCTGCGGTCGGTATTGGTTGCGTCGCTTTTGTTGAAGTAGGTGGTGCCCTGGTGTACCCAGTCTTCGCGTCCGCCGAGGGTCAGGCGCCAGTTGTCCAGGGCCATCTGGTCCTGCACGTAAAGGCCGGTCTGCACGGTTTTCTGGTTGTAATCGTAGAACGCAGTGGAGCGCGCCGGGCGCACGATCGGCTGGCCGTAGACCGGGTTGAAGATGTTCGTGGTACCGCCGTCGCCAAAAATTGCCAGGTACGAGGTATCGGTACGTTGATGGTCCAGACCGAGCAGAACGGTATGGTTCACAGCGCCGGTTGAGAAGTCAGCCTGGAAGTTGTTATCGACGGCGAACTGGCTGATGTCTTCGTCTACGTTGGTCGACGAGCGGCTGATGTTGCCATTGGCGTCGGCCGGTGAGAAGGCGTACGACCCCACCGTCAGTTGCTGAAACGCCAGCTCGGATTTGGTGTAGCGCAGGTTTTGCTTGAACTGCCAGGTGTCATTGAAGCGGTGCTCGAACGCGTAGCCGAGTGCGTAGTAGGTGCGGTCGTAGAAATCGTAATCGGGGTCACCGAGGTTCTTGTGGTGGGAAACGTCGCCCAATGGCGATTTGATCTTGGTGCCTTGGATCGGCAGGAACTGGCTGGTGGTGCCCGTATCGTCACGGGTGAACTGCGACAGGAAAGTCAGCTTGGTATCGGTGTCGATATTCCAGGTCAGGCTTGGCGCGATGTTGTAGCGCTTGTTGTCGATGTGATCGACCTGGGTGCCGGCATCGCGCACCACGCCGCCAAGGCTGTAGAGAAACTGGCCTTCATCATCGATCTTGCCAGTGCTTTCGAAATTGATCTGACGGTAGTTGTCACTGCCGTATTGCACCTGGATAGCGTGGCTCGATTCTGCGCTGGGACGGCGGCTGACCATGTCCAACAGGCCGCCCGGCGGGGTCTGGCCATAGACCGACGAAGCCGGGCCGCGCAGCAGGGCGAGGCGATCCAGGTTCCAGGTTTCGGCTTTCGGGTTGGCGTACACGCCACGGGGCAGCGGCAGGCCGTCAAGGAACTGGGTGGGTTCGAAACCGCGTACGCGCATCCAGTCATAACGGGTGTCGCTGCCGTAGCTGGCGGAGACGATTCCGGGCATGTATTTGACGGCGTCGTCGAGGTTCTGCACGTTGCGATCCTGCATTTGCTCGCGGGTGGCCACGGAGATGGAACGCGGCGCCTCGACCAGGGCTGTGTCGGTCTTGGTGCCGGCGGCGGTGCGTTTCGCCAGGTAACCTTCGACCGGCCCCCACGCGCTCTCATAACTGCCCTGACCAATAATGCTCGTCTCCGGCAACGCCACGACACCATCTGCAATTGCCACCAACGTAAACGTCCCGGCGCTGCTCTGCTGCAACTGCAACCCCGTGCCCCGCAACGCTTCACGCAACGCACCCTGCGCATCGAACTGGCCCTTGACCGGGGCCGAGGTCTTGCCGGCGGCGAGCGCCGGGTTGAGGGTGAGAGCGAGGCCGGCCTGGCTGGCGATCTGGTTCAGGGTGGAGGCCAGTGGGGCGGGCGCCAGGTTGTAGGCGCGCACGCTGGTGGCCTGTTCGGCGGCGATCAGCGGGGCGCTGACCAGCGGGACGCCGAGGGCAATCGCCACGGCTAACAGGCTGGGGCGCAACAAAGTGTCTAGCGTGCGGGACATGGGCGGCTCCTGAATGGAAATATTTCTCAATTGCCTAGGTGCCGGACGAGAATCGGAAAGTGATAGGGCGGGGTGAAAATATTTTTTGGGTGGTGTTCCTGAGGGCCTCATCGGGGGCAAGCCCCCTCCCACATTTTGAATGTATTCACAAATCAAAGTGTGGGAGGGGGCTTGCTCCCGATAGCGTTCGCCCAGGCGCTGCAAACCCTAAGGCTTACCCTTGATAGTCACCCACCACGGCGTGTGCTGCTCGATCTGCACCGGCAGTGTGGGCAACAGCGCATTGAGCGCCAGGGTAGTGTCGTGCAGTGGGAAGCTGCCGGTGATGCGCAGGTCGGCCACGTTGTCATCCACGCCCAGATGGCCGGTGCGATACCGGCCGAGTTCCGCCACCACATCGCCCAGGCGGGCGTTGTCGACGACCAGCATGCCGCGGGTCCAGGCGTCGGTGGCCGGGGGGACGGCAAGCAGGGGGCCAAGGCCATCGCTGCGCATCAGCACTTGCTGGCCTTGCTTGAACACCTGCTCCTGATGCAGCGCCTGGGGCTGGGCGGCCACGGCCGATTGCAGCACGCTCAGGCGCGTGGCGTGATCTTCGCGCCTGACGATAAACCGCGTCCCCAACGCCCGCAGGTTGCCGTCGCGGGTCTGGACAGAGAACGGGCGCGCATCGTTGTGGCCGGTTGCGACGAAAATTTCGCCTTCCTGCAACACAATCAAACGGTGCTTATCGTCGAAACGCACGTCAATTGCGCTGTGGGTATTGAGCGTGATCCGGGTGCCGTCAGCCAGCGTGAGTGTGCGCTGCTCGCCGGTAGCGGTGCGTTGATCGGCCAGCCAATAGTGGATCGGCACGTACCGCTCACCGGCAAACAACGCCAGCCCAACTACCAGCGCAATGCTCGCCAGGCCACGGCCCAGCTTGCGCATACGCTGGCGAACGCTTTCGCGCGACTGCAACAATGCGGCCCGCGCAGGGCCGCGGGCTACGCTGAAACGCTGGTCGAGCATGCCCAGCTGGCGCCAGGCGCGGGCGTGTTCTTCATCGCTGGCCAGCCATTTGGCGAATTCTTCCTGTTCCACCTCGCTGCCATCGCCTGCGCCGAGGGACAGTTGCCAGGCAATCGCGGCGTCCAGCACGCGGGCCGACACCGGCTTGGAGCTGATCAGCGTCACGTCGGCTCGCCATACAGCGCGATGTAGCACTGGCGAATGCCCTGGGCCAGGTACTGGCGCACACGCGGCACCGAGACACCCAGGCGCTGGGCGATTTCTGCATGGGCCATGCCGTCGAGGCGGTTATAGAGGAACGCGGCGCGGGCTTTGCTCGACAGTGTGCCGAGCAGGCGGTCAATGGCTTTGAGGTCTTCAAGGATCAGGTGCTGTTCTTCGGGCGAAGGGTGTTCGCTTTCCGGGATCAGCATCAATTCGGTGAGGTAGGCCTGTTCCAGGGCGGCGCGGCGGAAATAATCGAACAGCAAGCCCTTGGCAATCGCTACCAGAAAGGCGCGTGGCTCGCGGGGTGCGCGCAGCCCGTCTCGGCCCAGCAGGCGCATGAAGGTGTCCTGGCTGAGATCTTCGGCGCGGCTCGGGCAGGCTACGTTGCGCCGCAGCCAGGCCAGCAGCCAGCCACGATGGTCGCGATACAACGCGCCAACAAGCTCACTGTGTGGGGGCTGGACCGACGACAAGGCATCACCGAATAAAGTTTAAACTAACGAGAATTATTCGCGATTGTGTCAGAGGCGTAGGATGGGCGCAATTGGCGTCTGTCGGGAGATCGTTCCCACGCTCTGCGTGGGAATGCCGCTCCGGACGCTCCGCGTCCCCTAGAGCGACGGCGTGGGAATGCCGCCCTGGACGCTCCGCGTCCCCTAGAAAGACGGAGCTTGTTTACGCCGCTTCCACTGGGATAAACGCTCTTGCAGCGTCTGGGGCGTGTCGATGTGTTGCTGGCGCGCACGGCTGAACAGAATCAGCATCAGCTCCGCCGTAGCCAGTGCATCGGCGCTGGCGTGATGGCGCTCGCCCACGTGCAATTTGAAATGGCTGATCCAGTCATCCAGCCCCGCCTCACGGATGTTCGCTTCAGGGCATAACAGCGGGGCGATATCGGCCACATCGAGAAACGTGTGTGTCAGGCGATAACCCAAGCTGTCCATCAGCGCCCGGCCCAGCATGTGTTGATCGAACGGCGCATGGAAGGCCAGCAGCGGGCTGTTGCCAACGAACGCCATGAAATCCAGCAGCGCGTCCACCGGGTCGCTGCCGGCCGCGATGGCGCTGGGGCCGAGGCCGTGGATCAACACGCTGGGGCTGAGTTTGGTGGCGGTGCGTTGCAGGGTGCGTTCGAACATCTGCGAGAAGTCCACCGCACCGTCCTCGATCACCACGGCGCCGATGGACAGCACCTGGTCACGGTTGAGGTTCAGGCCGCTGGTTTCCAGGTCGACCACCACCCAGCGCTGGCTGCGCAATGTGCCATGCCCCAGCGCCGAGGGCCCGCGCAACTCGGCCAGGCGCTGCTGCTGCGCCGCGTCGAGCCTGGGTTTTTTCGCGCGCAGCCAACTGAACAGGCTCACAGTTGATAGCGCAAGGTCAGGCTGCTTTGCAGGCGCTGGGCCTGACGCAGGGATTCGCGCAGGATGCGCCGGTCCAGATGGTTGAGGCTGTCCGGATCGACGCGGTTGGAATACGGCTGGTTTTCCCGCGTCTGCACCTGGTGCTGCTGCATGCGGGTTTGTTGGATGAAGTGATAGGCCTCTTCATACGCGGCGCCGTCCAGCGGCTCGATCACGCCTTTGGCAACCAACTGGCGCAGCCGCTCCAGGGTGTTGTTGGCACGCACGCCGTTGGCCAGGGCCAGCAGGCGCGCACCGTCCACAAACGGCGTGAGGCCCTGCACCTTGAGATCAAGGGTGGCCTTTTCACCGCTTTTGCGCGTCAGCACGAACTCGCGAAAGCGCCCCACGGGTGGGCGTTGGCGTAAGGCATTCTCGGCCAGCATGCGCTGGAACAGTCGGTTGTCCGCCACCTGATCCAGAATGCCCTGGCGCAGTTGCTCGCAGCCCTGCTCGTCGCCCCACACCACCCGCAAGTCGAAATAGATGCTCGACCCCAGCAGATTCTCCGGCGTCGCTTCGCGGATGAAGGCGCCAAACCGCCGCGCCCACTCGGCCCGCGACAGGCACAGCTCCGGGTTGCCGGCCATGATATTGCCCTTGCACAGGCTGAAGCCGCACAGCGCCAGGCTCTGGTTGATCTGTTGCGCCAGGGGCAGCAGGCGCTCGCGAATGTCGGCGGCCTCCACGGCGTCTTTGGCCTCGAACAGGATGCCATTGTCCTGGTCGGTGTACAGCGTCTGTTCGCGGCGGCCTTCGCTGCCAAAGCACAACCAACTGAAGGGCACGCCGGGGTCGCCTTTTTCCGCCAGGGTCAGCTCGATGACGCGGCACACGGTGTGATCGTTGAGCAAGGTAATGATGTGAGTGATCTGGGTCGACGAAGCGCCGTGGGCCAACATGCGCTCGACCAGTTGGCCGATTTCGCCGCGGATCGCCACCAGCTGTTCCACCCGGGACGCGTTGCGGATGGTTCGCGCCAGGTGCACCAGGTCGACGCGCTGCAGGGAAAACAGATCGCGTTCCGATACCACGCCACACAGGCGCCGGTCCTGCACCAGGCATACATGGGCGATATGCCGCTCGGTCATGGCGATCGCCGCGTCGAACGCGCTGTGGTCCGGGGACAGGAAAAACGGCGCCTGGGTCATATGGCCGGCGATACCTTGACTGAAATCACCGGTGCCGTCGGCCACTACCTGGCGCAGGTCACGCAAGGTAAAGATGCCCAGCGGCGCCTTGTGCTCATCGACAATCACAATGCTGCCGACCTGCTGCTCGTGCATCAGCCTCACCGCTTCGCGCAGCGCGGTGTCCGGGCTGCAGGTGACCGGGTGGCGCATGGCCAGTTCACCCAGGCGAGTGTTCAAGGAGTATTGGGTGCCGAGGGTTTCCACGGCTTTCTGCTGCACCTGCTGGTTGACCTGATCAAGCAGGCTGCTGACACCGCGCAAGGCGAAATCCCGAAACGGGCTGGACAGGGCGAACAGCTTGATGAACGCCATCTTGTTCAGTTGCAGGCAGAAGGTGTCTTCGGCGGCTTTGTGCTCGGTGCGGGTGGCGCGTTCGCCGAGCAAGGCGGCGAGGGGGAAGCACTCGCCGGTGGTGATTTCGAATGTCGTGTCCGCCGAGTCCGGGCGCTCGCCGACCACGCGGCCCTGCTTGACGATATAAAAATGCTCGACCGGCCCGCCCGACGGTTTGAGGATGCTGTCGCCGGGACCATAGAAGCGCAGTTGGCACTGTTCCACCAGAAACGCCAGGTGCGCCTGCTCCATCTGATTGAATGGAGGGAAGCGTTGCAGGAATTGCAAAGTGCCATGGATGTTCTGCAACACGGCGGTTTTACCCGCCTGCGTGAAAGCATCAGCTTTACTCATAACAGTGACCGCAGTTTTTTTGTCGTTATCGTGCTGCATGGTCGACTGCCGCACGGCGGGTGCCCATTGGACGTAAGTCTAGGTTGGTGAAACCCACGCAAAACTAAGGAAAAACCTTACATGACTATCGTCCAAAACCCGTAGAACACCCACTAGGCAAACTTTCCGACGAAGTGCACATTGTTCGCCCTCCCGCAGATGTCTGACGAGTGTGCTGCGAGATTGATGAAAATTGCTGAGAACTGTATGTCCGACCACGATATTTTGAGTGATGCCGAGCGCGAGGCGCTGAGCGCCGTGATGCTGGAGCCCGATTTACCGCCCCAACGTGTATTGATCGTGGACGACGACAAGGATGCGCGTGAATTGCTGGCGGAAATCCTCGGGCTGAACGGCATTCGCTGCATGACGGCTGACGGTGGTGAGGAAGCATGGGAATTGTTGAATTCCACCAGCTCCATCGGTTTGCTGATCACCGACCTGCGCATGGCACCGAGCAACGGTTTGGAATTGATCCGAAAAGTGCGCGAGTCGACCCGCGCGGCGTTGCCGATCATCATCATGTCGGGCGACGCCGAAGCGCCGGATGTGATCGACGCCATGCACTTGAGCGTGGTGGATTTTTTGCTCAAGCCGATTGATAGCGCGAAGTTGGCGAAGTTGGTGAAGCAGGAGTTGGGGATGGTTTCCTGATTCTTGATTGACTGTGCGGGCCTCATCGGGAGCAAGTCGAATCGTCGCACCGCCCCTCCCACACTTTGATTTGTGAACACAGTCAAATGTGGGAGGGGGCTTGCCCCCGATAGCGCCAGTCCAGCCACCGCAACCGCAAATAAAAAGCCCCGATCTCGCGATCAGGGCTTTTTCATTTACAGGCCGTTTTTAGCCTTGAACTCCCGACGCCTGCGGTGCAACACCGGCTCGGTATACCCGTTTGGCTGTTTAGTCCCTTCAATCACCAACTCAACCGCTGCCTGGAACGCGATGTTGCTGTCGAAATCCGGCGCCAGCGGGCGGTACAACGCATCCCCGGCATTCTGACGGTCCACCACCGGCGCCATGCGCTTGAGGCTTTCCATCACCTGGGCTTCGTTGACGATGCCGTGGCGCAACCAGTTGGCGATGTGCTGGCTGGAGATACGCAGGGTGGCGCGGTCTTCCATCAGGCCGACATCGTTGATGTCCGGCACTTTCGAGCAGCCGACGCCCTGGTCGATCCAGCGCACCACGTAGCCGAGGATGCCCTGGGCATTGTTGTCCAGTTCGTTGCGGATTTCTTCGTCAGACCAATCGGTGTTGCTGGCCAGGGGAATGGTCAGGATATCGTCCACTGATGCGCGCTCGCGCTTGGCCAGTTCGGCCTGGCGCGCGAACACGTCAACTTTGTGATAGTGCAACGCATGCAGCGCAGCCGCGGTGGGCGACGGCACCCACGCGGTGTTGGCGCCGGCCAGTGGGTGTGCGATTTTCTGTTCGAGCATCGCGGCCATCAGGTCGGGCATCGCCCACATGCCTTTGCCGATTTGCGCACGCCCTTGCAGGCCGGTGCTCAAACCGATATCGACGTTCCAGTTCTCGTAGGCGCCAATCCATTTTTCCGCTTTCATGGCGGCCTTGCGCACCATCGCGCCGGCTTCCATGGAGGTGTGGATTTCATCGCCGGTGCGGTCGAGGAAGCCGGTGTTGATAAATACCACGCGCTCGCTGGCCGCCTTGATGCAGGCCTTGAGGTTGACGGTGGTACGCCGCTCCTCGTCCATGATCCCGACTTTGAGCGTATTGCGCGGCAGGTTCAGCACGTCTTCGATACGGCCGAACAACTCATTGGTGAACGCCGCTTCTTCGGGGCCGTGCATCTTCGGTTTGACGATGTACACCGAACCGGTGCGGCTGTTCTTGCGCGTACTGTTGCCGTTGAGGCTGTGGATCGCCGCCAGGCTGGTGAGCAGGCCGTCGAGGATGCCTTCCGGCACTTCGTTGCCGTCTTTATCGAGGATCGCGTCGATGGTCATCAAGTGGCCAACGTTGCGCACGAACAGCAGCGAACGGCCATGCAGGGTCACGTCGCTGCCATCCACGCCGGTGTAGACGCGGTCAGGGTTCATGGTGCGGGTGAAGGTCTTGCCGCCCTTGGCCACTTCTTCGGCCAGGTCGCCCTTCATCAGGCCGAGCCAGTTGCGGTAGATCACCACTTTGTCGTCGGCATCCACGGCGGCGACGGAATCTTCGCAGTCCATGATGGTGGTCAGCGCGGCTTCCATGAGCACGTCTTTGACGCCGGCGGCGTCGGTCTGGCCGACCGGGGTGCTGGCGTCGATCTGGATCTCGAAGTGCAGGCCGTTGTGCTTGAGCAGAATCGCAATCGGCTCGGCCGCAGGGCCCTGGAAACCGATCAACTGCGCGTCGTCTCGCAGGCCGCTGTTGCTGCCGCCCTTGAGGCTGACGATCAGCTTGCCGTCGACGATCTTGTAGCCGGTGGACTCGGCGTGGCTGCCCGCGCTGAGCGGCGCGGCTTCGTCGAGGAACGCACGGGCGAAGGCAATGACCTTGTCGCCGCGCACTTTGTTATAGCCCTTGCCCTTTTCTGCGCCGTTGGCTTCGCTGATAGCGTCGGTGCCATACAGCGCGTCATACAGCGAACCCCAGCGCGCATTCGAGGCGTTGAGGGCGAAGCGGGCGTTCATCACCGGCACCACCAGCTGAGGGCCGGCCATGCGCGCGATTTCATCGTCGACGTTTTGGGTCGAGGCCTGGAAGTCTGCGGCTTCTGGCAGCAGGTATCCGATGTCTTGCAGGAAGGCTTTGTAGGCCACCGGGTCGTGGGCCTGGCCGGCATGGGTCTGGTGCCAGGTATCGATCCGCGCCTGGAAATCGTCGCGTTTGGCGAGTAGGGCTTTGTTCTTCGGGGCCAGGTCGTGGATGACCTTGTCGGCGCCGGCCCAGAACTGGTCGGCAGTGATGCCGGTACCGGGAATGGCTTCGTTGTTCACGAAGTCGAACAGGACTTTGGCGACCTGCAGGCCACCGACTTGAACGTGTTCAGTCATTGCTTGCCTCACTCTGCGGAGCTTATGCGCTTTTTCAGATTTTCATTATGTAGTGCACGGTTGGGCATACTACATGATGACTTGCGGTTGTGAAAATTAGACTAAATACGTCGTTTAGCGACCCACTTTGGTCGTACGGTCACAGCGGAGAACCGGATGTTCTCAAAAAACTATTGGATTGTTCCAGATAAATATAAAAATGGTACACGATTTGTTTTCGAGGGCTCCCGGGTCCACCTTGTAGATTGATTTCCAGAGGGCTTCGCCATGGACCATCTTGTACTCACAATTATCGCCGCCGACAAACCCGGCCTGGTTGAGCGCATCGCGCAGAACATTGCCGCCCACGGTGGCAACTGGCTGGAAAGCCGCATGGCCCACATGGCCGGGCAGTTTGCCGGGATCCTGCGCGTCAGCGTTCCCGCAGAGAGCCGTCAGGCATTGGTGGGGGCGCTGGAGGATTTATCCACACACGGCATTCGCGTGCTGGTGGGTGAGGGCAGTTCCGGGCAGGCGTCGGCTTCAAAACCGATTGTGATGACCCTGGTGGGCAATGACCGCTCGGGCATCGTGCGTGAGATCACTGCGCTGTTGAGCCAGCAGGGTGTCAACCTGGAGCGTTTGAGCACCGATGTGCGCCCGGCGCCGATGAGTGGCGATCCGCTGTTCAACGCCGAGGCCTTGCTGCAGGTGCCCTCGACATTATCCCTGGAGACATTGCAGGCCTCCCTGGAAACCCTGGCGGACGATCTGATGGTGGAACTGCGCGCCGACGAATAACCACGCACAAGGTTATGCATGGAAATCTTGCATGGGCCTGTGGATAACCTGTAGAGACCCGACGCCAGGCCACGCCGCCCGGGGCTCTTCGCCACCTGAGCAAAAAACGAACAGTTTCAATGGCTTGTGCACAAATGGCGGGGATCAGGTTGTGGATAACCTTGGGGTGAATCGCTGCAAGCCACGAAAAATGTGGCTTGCAGGAGGTTGTACGTTATTTGATCAGCGTTTGCGCATGGTCAGCCAGGCATCCAGGCTGTAGATAACCAGGCCGGCCCAGATGAAGGCGAAGGCGATCAACGTACTGGGCGCCAGATGTTCGCCGAACAGCAGCACGGCTTCCAGCAGCACCAGCGTGGGCGCGACGTACTGTAGAAAGCCCAGTGCGGTGTAGGGCAAATGCCGTGCGGCGGCGTTGAAACACACCAGCGGGACCAGCGTGACGGGCCCGGCCGCCACCAGCCACCAGGCCTCGGAGGTGCTCCAGAACGGCAGTTGTGCACTGTGCGCCGTCGGGTTGAACAGCAACCACGCGATGGCAATCGGCACCAGCATCCAGGTTTCCACCACCAGCCCCGGCAGCGCTTTGACCGGCGCCTGCTTGCGAATCAGGCCATAGAAGCCAAACGTCAGCGCCAACACCAATGACACCCATGGCAAGCTGCCGACCTGCCACACCTGTTGCGCCACACCGACCGCCGCCAAACCCACCGCCACCCATTGCAGGCGACGCAGGCGTTCGCCGAGCAGGAGCATGCCGAGCAGCACATTCACCAGCGGGTTGATGTAGTAGCCCAGGCTTGCTTCAAGCATGCGCCCGGTGTTGACCGACCACACGTAGGTCAGCCAGTTGGCGGCGATCAGCGAGCCACTGAGGGCGAGGATCGCCAGGCGTTTGGGGTTGTCGCGCAGCTCGCGAAACCAGCCTGGGTGTTTCCATACCATCAACAGCAAACCGCCGAACAGCGCCGACCACAGCACGCGATGCACGATGATCTCGGCGGCGGGCACACTGGCAATGGCTTTGAAATAGAGCGGGAACAGACCCCAGATGACATAGGCACTCAGGCCCAGGATGTACCCCTTGCGAGGGTTGGCGGCGTGCATTGCAGAATCCTTGCTTAGGCAGCTAACAAAGCGCGATTGTAAGGATATTTGCCGGGCAATGGGATCTGCTTTGCTCTATGTGGGAGGGGGCTTGCCCCCGATAGCAGTGTGTCAGCTAAAGATAGGCTGACAGGTATACCATCATCGGGGGCAAGCCCCCTCCCACATAAAGCGAAAGCGGTCAGAAAAGTTTGAGGGGTTCTTCATTGAGCGCCGACAGTTGCTCACGCAACGCCAGCACCTGATCGCCCCAGTAGCGCTCGCTGCCAAACCACGGGAAGCTGTGGGGAAATGCCGGGTCTTCCCAACGTCGCGCCAGCCAGGCGCTGTAGTGCATCAGGCGCAGGGCGCGCAAGGGTTCGATCAGGGCCAGTTCCCGTGGGTCGAAGTCGTGGAACTCCTGGTAACCGTCCATCAATTCCGACAGTTGGCCCAGGCATTCCTGGCGATCACCCGCGAGCATCATCCACAGGTCCTGCACCGCCGGGCCCATGCGGCAGTCATCCAGGTCGACGATGTGGAACATTTCGTCGCGGCACATCATGTTGCCGGGGTGGCAGTCACCGTGCATGCGGATGTTCTTGTGCGGGGTGGCCTTGTAGACCTCTTCCACACGCTTGAGCAGGTCGCGGGCCACGGACTCGTAGGCCGGTAACAGGCTCTTGGGAATGAAGTTGCCTTCGAGCAACGTGGTCAGGGAATCGTGACCGAAGTTCTTCACGCCGAGCGCTTCGCGGTGTTCGAACGGGCGGGTGGAACCCACGGCATGCAAACGCCCGAGCAATTGCCCGAGGCGATAGAGCTGATCGAGGTTACCCGGCTCCGGCGCCCGGCCGCCACGGCGTGGAAACAGAGTGAAGCGGAAACCTGCGTGTTCGAACAGGCTTTCGCCGTTGTGGATCAGCGGGGCGACCACCGGTACTTCGCAGTCGGCCAGTTCGAAGGTGAAACGGTGCTCTTCCAGGATCGCTTCGTTGGTCCAGCGCTGGGGCCGGTAGAACTTGGCGATCAGGGGTTCGGAGTCTTCGATGCCCACCTGATACACGCGGTTTTCGTAGCTGTTGAGCGCCAATACACGGGCGTCGCTGAGAAAGCCGATGCTTTCGACGGCGTCGAGCACCAGGTCGGGAGTGAGTGTTTCAAACGGGTGGGCCATGCGAACTCCTGCGCGCAGCAGGGCGCCGCGTCCGGCCGGGTATGGTAACGCACCGGGCTTGAGATAGGTGGGGGCTGTGCTATCGCCATCGGGGGCAAGCCCCCTCCCACACTTGAATGTATCCGCAGTTCAAAATGTGGGAGGGGGCTTGCCCCCGATAGCGGTTTGTCAGGCGCCGACAACCCCGCCATCATCACGCCGAATCGCCACCACCGACGAACGCGGCTTGCCATTTGCCAGGTGCTCCGGCCAGGTCGACCCCCCGGTTTCACCCGGATGCTGAATGCCCACGAACAGGGTTTTCTGATCCGGCGAAAAGCTGATCCCGGTCACTTCACACGCCACCGGCCCGACCATGAACCGGCGGATTTCTCCAGTAGCAGGATCTGCACAGAGCATCTGGTTATTGCCCATGCCGGCGAAGTCGCCTGCGTTGCTGTAGTCGCCGTCGGTGAGGATCCACAGGCGGCCGGCCTTGTCGAAACCCAGGCCGTCCGGGCTGTTGAACATATTTTGCGGGTTGATGTTGGACGAGCCGCCCTTCGGCGAGCCCGCGTGCACGCCGGGGTTGCCGGCGACCACGAACAGGTCCCAGGTGAAGTCCGTGGCACCGTGGTTATCGGCGTCGGCTTTCCAGCGCAGGATCTGGCCATACACGTTCTTTTCTCGCGGGTTGGGCCCGCCCACCGGCTGGCCGTCTTCGCCGCGCTTGGCGTTGTTGGTGAGTGTGCAATAGACCTGGCCGTCGGTGGGGCTGACCACGATCCATTCCGGGCGGTCCATGCGCGTGGCTTTCACCACGCTGGCAGCCAAGCGGGCATGAATCAGCACTTCGGCCTGGCTGGCAAAGCCGCTGCTGGCATCGATGCCATTTTTGCCGTGGGTGAGTTCGACCCATTGGCCTTTGCCCTTGGGGTGATCGGCATCGCCATCGCCCGCGTCGAAGATCGCCACGTACAAGGTGCCGTGATCGAGCAGATCCTTGTTGGCTTTCGGGTTGTTATGGTCGATCCGATCGCGGCTGACGAACTTGTAGATGAACTCGCCGCGCTCGTCGTCGCCCATGTACACCACGGCGCGACCATCGCGGGTTTCTGCCAGCGCGGCGTTTTCGTGCTTGAAGCGGCCCAGGGCGGTGCGCTTGACCGGTGTGGATTGCGGGTCGAACGGGTCGATTTCCACTACCCAGCCATGGCGGTTGAGTTCGTTGGGGTTCTTGGCCATGTCGAAGCGCGGGTCGTGGGTGTGCCAGTGGATGTCTTTGCTGGCGGCGACCACGCCATAGCGTTTTTGCCCGGCGTCGAAGGTTTGCTGTGGGTCGCTGCTGCCGAAGCAGTCGGTGAAGTTCTCTTCGCAGGTCAGGTAAGTGCCCCACGGCGTCTTGCCGTTGGCGCAGTTCTGGAAGGTGCCGAGGGCTTTCTTGCCGGTTTTGTCGGCGCGGGTTTTCAACCAGTCGTGGCCGGCGGCAGGCCCGCTCAGGCGGATCGGCGTGTTGCCGTGGATGCGCCGGTTGTAGCGTGAATCCTGGACGAACTGCCAGGTATCGCCCTTGCGCTGTATTTCGATCACCGAAACGCCTTCGCTGGCCAACGCCTTGCGCACGTCTTCGGCCGATTGCGGCGCGTCGCCATGGGCGTAGAGGTAGCGGTAGTTGGTGTATTCGTTGTTGATCGCCATCAGTGCGCGGCGGTCGTCACCGGGGAAGGGAAACAGGCTCATGCCGTCGTTGTTGTCGCCGAACTGTTGTTCCTGGGCCTCGGCGGTGCCGTTGCCGCTGGGGTCGAAGGCTGGGGCGCGCTTGCTCAAGGGCTGGCCCCAACTGATCAGCACCGAGGCGCTGTAGCCGGGCGGCAGGGTGAGGGTATCGCGGGTAGCGGCGCCGATGCTGGCAAATCCCAGCAACGGGCTGGCGGAGGCGGCGTTCACGGCCAGCGCACTGCGGCTGAGCAGGTTGCCGCCCAGGAACATCGCAGCGCCGCACAGGGCGCCGGCGCCGATGAAGCGGCGACGGGTGAGGCCGACCATCTGTTCGAGGTCGGTGGCTTGGTTTTCTTCTAATAAGTTCATGTCAGGCTCCCTACGGTTTTTGCAGATACCTTAAGGAGCGCGCGTGACGAAATTGTTGCAGTTTGATGGCGCGTGCCGCTACACCGGGGTGCCGAGCAATACATTGCCGGGGGCGAACTGCACTTGGATCGGCTGGCCTTGCGCGGCATTGAGTGCGGTAAGTGCGGCGGGCTGCGCCAGGGCACACAGCACCTGACCGTTGGGCAGGCCGATGCGCACTTCGCTGGGGCCGTCTTCAGCGTCGAGAACCGCCTCGATCACGCCGCTCATGCAATTGTGTCCAGGTGTTGCGGCATGCCCGATAGCCAGCAATTCCAACCACCCGGCCTTGATCAGGGCAACCACTTCGACGCCGGCCTCAAGCTCCAGCCGTTGCGTGCTGTCGTGGGTGATGTGTGCATCCAGGTGCAGGCCGCCAGCCAATTGCAGGCGGACCCGGTCATTACGCCCATGGCGCTCAATGGCGCTGACCTGGCCGTGCAGTTGATTGCGCGCACTGGTGCGCAGCATCAGGCGCCCCAGCAGGTTGAAGTCGCGGGCTGCTTCGTCCGTAGCGAGCACTTCGGCTTGCAGCACTTGCAGGCGCTGATAGAGGCGCAGCACGCGTTCACCTTCGGCGGTCAGCCTGGCGCCGCCACCGCCTTTGCCGCCGACGCTGCGCTCCACCAGGGGCTTTTGCGCCAGGTTGTTCAGCTCATCGATGGCGTCCCAGGCGGCCTTGTAGCTCAACCCGGCACTTTTGGCGGCGCGGGTGATGGAGCCCTGCTCGGCGATATGCCCCAGCAGTGCAATGCGCTGGGGGCGGCGGATGATGTGCTGGCTGAGCGGGGAGGTCAGAGGCATGTGGACACGCTTGGCTGGAATGAGCGGACGTTGCCGCCCAGCGGCACGGGAGTCAAGTCACGTGCCGGGTTTTGGCGTGCGGGCCAGGCAATACACATCGACCTGGCGCGCACCGGCCTGCATCAATAACCGCGCCAGGCTATGGGCGGTGGCGCCGGTGGTCAGTACATCGTCAACCAGCGCCAGGTGACGTCCCTGCACCCAGGCGCCGGGTGCCAGGGCGAAGGCATTGCGCAGGTTGCGCTTGCGCGTCTTGGCGTCGAGGTCTTGTTGCGCAACGGTTTCATGGGGACGTAACAGCAGGTGTTCATCGTAGGGGATGTCCAGGTCGCTGCTGAGCCAGCGCGCCAGCATCGCGGCCTGGTTATAACCGCGCTGGCGCAGACGTTTGGGTGGCATCGGCACCGGCAGCAGGCAATCGGGGCGGCTGAGTTCGGCATTCTCGAACCGGTGGTGCAGGAATCTTCCGAACAGGCGCCCCAGCAAGTGCCCCAAGGGCCAGCGTGCCTGGTGCTTGAACCGGCTGATCAGGCTGTCCACCGGGAAACTGTAGGTCCAGGGCGCGATCACCTGTTTATATGCGGGTGGGTGCTTCTGGCATTGGCCGCAAATCAACCCGTCCATCGGCAAGGGCAGGGCGCACACGTCGCACTGCTCCATCAGCCATGGCAGCTCGGTTTCACAGGCGTTGCACACACAATCGACGCTATCAGCCCGGTCATCGCAGATTAAACAGGTCTGTACGCTTTTTAACCAGATGTAAACTTGGTGTTTGTTGGTTGGTTGACAGTGCATGAATCTTCCTTAAATATGCCGAGCATCCGTGTCGTACCTGTGGGTATTGCCTGCCCGCAGCGTTAGCCTAAGCATAATCAAGGAATCACCCATGAGCGCCAGCACCTCTGCCACCCTGCGTCACGATTGGTCTTTGGCCGAAGTCAAAGCACTGTTCGTGCAGCCGTTCAATGACCTGTTGTTCCAGGCGCAGACCGTGCACCGCGCGCATTTCGACGCCAACCGCGTGCAGGTATCCACCCTGCTGTCGATCAAAACCGGCGCGTGCCCGGAAGATTGCAAATATTGTCCGCAGTCGGGTCACTACAACACCGGCCTGGAAAAAGAAAAACTGATGGAGGTGCAAAAGGTTCTCGAAGAGGCCGCCCGCGCCAAGGCCATCGGCTCGACGCGTTTCTGCATGGGCGCCGCATGGAAACATCCATCGGCCAAAGACATGCCCTACGTGCTGGAGATGGTCAAAGGCGTAAAGGCCATGGGCCTGGAAACCTGCATGACCCTCGGCCGTCTCGACCAGAACCAGACCGCCGCGCTGGCTCAGGCTGGCCTTGATTACTACAACCACAACCTGGATACCTCGCCGGAATTCTACGGGTCGATCATCACCACGCGCACCTACGGTGAGCGTCTGCAAACCCTGGCCTACGTGCGTGAGTCGGGGATGAAGATCTGCTCGGGCGGCATCCTCGGCATGGGCGAATCCCTGGACGACCGTGCCAACCTGCTGATCCAACTGGCCAACCTGCCGGAGCATCCGGAGTCGGTGCCGATCAACATGCTGGTCAAGGTGGCCGGTACGCCGCTGGAAAATGCCGACGACATCGACCCGTTCGACTTCATCCGCATGCTGGCGGTGGCGCGCATCCTGATGCCGCAATCCCATGTGCGCCTGTCGGCTGGGCGTGAGGCGATGAACGAGCAGATGCAGGCGCTGGCGTTCTTTGCCGGCGCCAACTCGATTTTCTATGGCGACAAGCTGCTGACCACCGCCAACCCGCAGGCGGACAAGGACATGCAACTGTTCTCGCGCCTGGGCATCTTGCCGGAAGCCCGCGAGGAGCACGCCGATGAAGTGCATCAGGCGGCGATCGAACAGGCCTTGGTGGAGCAGAAAAGCAGCGAACAGTTCTACAACGCCGCCGCTGTCTGATTGAAATGCATCCCAAATGTGGGAGGGGGCTTGCCCCCGATGAGGGCAGTTCAGCCAGTATATGTATGACTGAACCACCGCTATCGGGGGCAAGCCCCCTCCCACCTTTTGAACCGCGAACACCCTGCTGAATCGAGGCCTGCATGTCTTTCGATCTCGCCGCGCGCCTCGCTGCCCGCCGTGCCGAACACCTTTACCGTCAACGCCCCTTGCTGCAGAGCCCTCAGGGCCCGGAAGTGGTGGTGGACGGCCAGCCGCTGCTCGCCTTCTGCAATAACGACTACCTGGGCCTGGCCAACCATCCGCAGGTGATCGAGGCCTGGCGCGCCGGTGCGTCCCGTTGGGGCGTGGGCGGTGGTGCGTCGCACTTGGTGGTGGGCCACGCCACGCCGCACCATGCGCTGGAAGAAGCACTGGCCGACCTGACCGGGCGCCCGCGTGCGTTGCTGTTTACCACCGGCTACATGGCCAACCTCGGCGCGGTCACGGCGTTGGTGGGGCAGGGCGATACGGTGCTGGAAGACCGTCTCAACCATGCCTCATTGCTGGATGCCGGCTTGTTGTCGGGGGCCCGTTTCAACCGCTACCTGCATAACGACGCCGCCAGCTTGGCCAAGCGCCTGGAGAAAGCCTGCGGTAACACGCTGGTAGTGACCGATGGCGTATTCAGCATGGATGGCGACCTGGCCGATCTGCCGGCGCTGGCCCGTGAAGCCAAGGCCAAAGGTGCCTGGTTGATGGTGGATGACGCCCACGGCTTTGGCCCGCTGGGGGCCAATGGCGCGGGCATCGTCGAACATTTCGGCCTGAGCCAGGACGACGTGCCGGTACTGGTCGGTACCCTCGGCAAAGCGTTCGGCACCGCCGGGGCCTTTGTGGCGGGCAGTGAAGAACTGATCGAAAGCCTGATCCAATTCGCCCGCCCGTACATCTACACCACCAGCCAGCCACCGGCATTGGCCTGCGCCACCCTTAAAAGCCTCGAGCTGCTGCGCAGCGAGCATTGGCGACGCGAGCACCTCAACGCGTTGATTCGCCAGTTCCGCCAGGGCGCCGAACAGATCGGCCTGGCGCTGATGGACAGTTTTACCCCGATCCAACCGATCCTGATTGGCGACAGCGCGCGGGCCCTGCGCCTGTCGCAGATGCTGCGCGAGCGCGGGCTGATGGTGACCGCGATCCGCCCGCCCACTGTGCCCGCCGGCAGTGCTCGTTTGCGCGTGACATTGACGGCGGCCCACAGCGCGGCGCAGGTGCAGCTATTGTTAAACGCGTTGGAGGCATGTTTCCGATTGTTGAACGCCACGGAGCCCGAACATGCGTGACCGACTGGTACTGCTGCCCGGCTGGGGCCTGGGGGTGTCGCCGCTGGAGCCGCTGGCTGCGGCGTTGCAGGGCTTGAATGAACACCTGCAGGTGCAGGTCGAGCCCTTGCCGGCACTGGACGGCAGCGAACTGGCCGAATGGCTCGACGAACTGGATGCCACGCTGCCGGACAATGTCTGGCTCGGCGGCTGGTCCCTCGGCGGCATGCTCGCTGCAGAGCTGGCGGCGCGACGCGGCGAGCGTTGCTGCGGTTTGCTCACCCTGGCGAGCAATCCGTGTTTTGTCGCCCACGCTGATTGGCCGCATGCCATGCCCGCTGAAACATTCGACGCGTTCCTCGCCGGCTGCCACGCGGATTCCCAGGTCACCCTCAAGCGCTTTGGCCTGTTGTGCGCCAAAGGCGCCGCCGACCCACGCGGGCTGTCGAGGCTGCTGGTCAGCGGGGCACCGAACACTGCGCCCAGCGTGTTGATGCCCGGCCTGGAGTTGCTCGCCCAACTGGACACCCGCGCCGCTTTGCAGGCCTTTCGCGGGCCACAGCTGCATTTGTTTGCCGGTCAGGACGGGCTGGTGCCGGCCGAAGCGGCCAGTGAACTGCTGGCGCTGCTGCCCGATGTGGAAATCGGCCTGATTGAACACGCCGGTCACGCTTTTCTTCTGGAAGACCCCCACGGTGTGGCGGGGGCCATCCAGGCTTTTTTGCATGAGTATGCTGATGACTGATCTATCCCATCCTCCTCTGCCGGGCGCCTTGCCGGACAAGCGCCAGGTGGCCGCGTCGTTCTCCCGAGCCGCCGCCAGTTACGACAGCGTGGCCGAGTTACAGCGGGCGGTCGGGCACGCACTGCTCGCTCGGCTGCCGACGGGCCTTGCGCCCCAGCGCTGGCTCGACCTGGGCTGCGGCACGGGCTATTTCAGCCGTGCACTGGCTGAGCGCCTGCCGGCCAGCCAAGGCACGGCGCTGGATATTGCCGAGGGCATGCTCAACCATGCGCGGCCTTTGGGCGGCGCGCAGCACTTCGTCGCGGGGGATGCGGAACGCCTGCCGCTGAAGGCGGACAGCTTCGAGCTGATCTTCTCCAGCCTGGCGGTGCAGTGGTGTGCGAATTTCGATGCGGTCCTCAGTGAAGCGTTTCGCGTGCTGCAACCGGGCGGCGTGATGGCCTTCGCCAGCCTGTGCGTGGGCACGCTGGATGAGCTGCGCGAAAGCTGGCGCGCGGCGGATGGCCTGGTTCACGTCAACCGCTTCCGCACTTTCGAGGCGTATCACCAGCTGTGCGCCACCAGTGGTTTTCGGGTGGCGAGCCTGGAGCAACGGGCCCATGTACTGCATTACCCGGACGTACGCAGCCTGACCCACGAATTGAAAGCCTTGGGCGCGCATAACCTCAACCCAGGGCGCCCGGGAGGGTTGACCGGCCGTGCGCGAATCGCGGCATTGATCCAGGCTTACGAGCAGTTCCGCCAGGGCCGGGGCCTGCCCGCCACCTATCAGGTGGTGTATGCCGTACTGGAGAAACCGCTATGAGCGCCGCTTATTTCATCACCGGTACCGACACCGATGTGGGCAAGACCACCATCGCTGCCGGCCTGCTGCATGCCGCGCGCCAAGCCGGCAACAGCACGGCGGCGGGAAAGCCCGTGGCCTCGGGCTGCCAGGTAACGCCCAAGGGGTTGCGCAATGCCGATGCCGTGGCGCTGCTCGCCGAATGTTCGTTGCCGTTGACGTATGCCGAGGTAAACCCGGTGGCGTTCGAACCGGCGATTGCACCACATCTGGCTGCCCGTGAGGCAGGTGTCGCGCTCACGGTGCAGTTGCTGCTCAAGCCGATGCAGCGGATCCTGGCGCACCAGGCGGACTTCACCTTGATCGAAGGCGCGGGCGGTTGGCGCGTGCCCCTGGCCGACCAGGCCAATCTGTCGGATCTGGCCATTGCGCTCAAGCTGCCGGTGATTCTGGTGGTGGGGGTGCGGCTGGGGTGTATCAGCCACGCGTTGCTCACGGCCGAAGCGATCGCACGAGATGGTCTGCCGCTGGCCGGTTGGGTGGCCAATATCATCGATCCGAAGACCTCTCGTCTGGAAGAGAACCTCGCCACCTTGGCCGAGCGTTTGCCGGCGCCTTGCCTGGGGCGAGTGCCCAAACTCAAGCACGCCGGGGCAGCCGCGGTGGCCGCCTACCTGGAAATGGACCTGCTTGACTGATTTTGGCTATCGCTAAGGCAATATGCCATTAGTGTTTTTAGCGGGCCTTTTGCCAGGATGTCTGGTTCAATTGGCTATCACGATTCTCTAAAGGCAGGCTTGCGCCATGGAAATCTCTGGAAGCAGCGCGTTTTATTCGGGCCTGAGCACCATTCAGGCCGGGCAGAGCCGTGTCGATCAGGCCGCCGGCAACATTGCCAGCGCCGCGACCACCCAGCCATCGGCCGCGCAAAGCGACCGTCTGCAGGCCAATGATCGTGCCCAGGCATCCAATTCGGCGAGCAATATGGTCGAAATGGCCCAGGGCAAGTTTCAAGTGGAGCTGGGGGCAAAAGTTGCCAAGGCTTCGGACGAAATGCTCGGTACGTTGATCGATACCTACGCCTGATTCACTCTGAATGCACGTCACAATGTGGGAGGGGGCTTGCTCCCGATAGCGGTCTATCAGTCAGCTTATTCATAGCTGACCTACTGCTATCGGGAGCAAGCCCCCTCCCACATTCCGTGCCCTCCCGACAAACTCCTACACTTCTTGATCTGTGGCATCACGCCACAGGCTTCGCCGTGCCTGCCATTGACCCGCATCAAGACAAACGGCATCGGGCCGACGCTTGACAACCCCAGGTCGTAAACGTATGTTTCAAACACCTGTTTGACCGCCATCACACATGCACGCGGTTGTTCATCCCAGATACATCAGCAGAGGTTTATCGCTATGCCTGACTACAAGGCCCCCTTGCGTGATATTCGCTTCGTGCGTGACGAACTGCTCGGCTATGAAGCGCACTATCAGAGCCTGCCGGCTTGCCAGGACGCTACCCCGGACATGGTCGACGCCATTCTGGAAGAAGGCGCCAAGTTCTGTGAGCAAGTGCTGGCACCGTTGAACCGCGTGGGTGACATCGAAGGGTGTACCTGGAGCGAGTCAGGCGTTAAAACCCCAGCAGGTTTCAAAGAAGCCTACAAACAGTTCGTCGAAGGCGGCTGGCCGAGCCTGGCTCACGACGTGGCACACGGCGGCCAAGGCCTGCCGGAGTCCCTGGGCCTGGCGGTGAGTGAAATGGTCGGCGAAGCCAACTGGTCGTGGGGCATGTACCCAGGCCTGTCCCATGGCGCGATGAACACCATTTCCGAGCATGGCACGCCCGAGCAGCAAGACGCATACCTGACCAAACTGGTTTCGGGCGAGTGGACCGGCACCATGTGCCTGACCGAGCCGCACTGCGGCACCGACCTGGGCATGCTGCGCACCAAGGCCGAACCCCAGGCTGACGGTTCCTACAAAGTCTCCGGCACCAAGATCTTCATCTCGGCCGGTGAACACGACATGGCCGACAACATCGTCCACATCGTATTGGCGCGCCTGCCGGATGCACCGGCTGGCACCAAAGGTATCTCGTTGTTCATCGTGCCCAAGTTTCTGCCCAACGCCGATGGTTCGGTGGGCGAGCGCAACGCGGTGACCTGTGGCTCTCTGGAGCACAAGATGGGTATCCACGGCAACGCCACCTGCGTGATGAACTTCGACGCGGCTACCGGTTACCTGATCGGCCCGGCGAACAAAGGCCTGAACTGCATGTTCACCTTTATGAACACCGCGCGTCTGGGGACTGCGCTGCAAGGCCTGGCCCACGCCGAAATCGGCTTTCAGGGCGGCCTCAAATATGCGCGTGATCGCTTGCAGATGCGCTCCCTGACCGGTCCGAAAGCGCCGGACAAAGCCGCCGACCCGATCATCGTGCACCCCGACGTACGCCGCATGCTGCTGACCATGAAAGCCTTCGCCGAAGGCAACCGTGCGATGGTGTACTTCACCGCCAAGCAAGTGGACATCGTCAAGTACGGCACCGATGACGAAGCCAAGAAACAGGCCGATGGCCTGCTGGCCTTCATGACCCCGATCGCCAAGGCGTTCATGACCGAAGTCGGTTTCGAGTCCGCCAACCACGGCGTACAGATCTACGGCGGCCACGGGTTCATCGCTGAGTGGGGCATGGAGCAGAACGTTCGCGACAGCCGTATTTCGATGCTGTACGAAGGCACCACCGGCATTCAGGCGCTGGACCTGCTCGGTCGTAAAGTGCTGATGACCCAAGGCGAAGCGCTGAAGGGCTTCACCAAGATCGTCCACAAGTTCTGCCAGGCCAACGAAGGCAACGACGCGGTCCAGGAGTTCGTGACTCCGCTGGCGGCGCTGAACAAAGAATGGGGCGAGTTGACCATGAAGGTCGGCATGGCCGCGATGAAAGACCGTGAAGAAGTCGGTGCCGCCTCGGTGGACTACCTGATGTACTCCGGTTACGCGTGCCTGGCTTACTTCTGGGCCGATATGGCCCGCCTGGCCGCTGAAAAACTGGCTGCCGGCACCACCGAAGAGGCGTTCTACACCGCCAAGCTGCAGACCGCGCGCTTCTACTTCCAGCGCATTCTGCCGCGTACCCGCACCCACGTGGCAACCATGCTGTCGGGCGCGAGCAACCTGATGGACATGAAAGAAGAAGACTTCGGCCTGGCTTACTAAGCCGCACCGGGATCTTCTAAAACCGCCGCCCTAAGGGGTGGCGGTTTTTTTCTAAATGTGGGAGGGGGCTTGCTCCCGATAGCGGTGTATCAGTCAGCCTCTCTGTAGCTGACCCACCGCTATCGGGGGCAAGCCCCCTCCCACATTCACTGTCGACTATAAAAATTGCACCCTGGCATTAAGGGATTACCGGACCGTGCCGTCACAGTGATGGCAATGTGATACATGCCGGACTAGTTGTGTTTAACTGGTCCCGCAGAGGCACTATGCCATCACTTTTTGCGGGTCGGAGTTTTACCCTTGTCACGCGTGTCTGCCCTACGGCTCAGCCATTTCCTGCCCTCGTTGCTGCTGTTGCTGGCCGGGCTCTCGGCTGCGTATCTCAAAGACCTCAACGTCTTCTTCACCTCGCTGTTCAACGTGCTGCCAACCTTGGTGCTGTTGCTCGGCGGTGCGTACTGCGCGGTGTATCGGCGCCAGCGTGAACTGTTCCTGATGATCACGGTGTACGTCGCGTATTTCCTGCTCGACACCCAGACCGACTTCTACCGCGACAATGGCCGCGTGCGCGAAGACGCCGCCGTGGTGTTTCATCTGTGCTGCCTGCTGTTGCCTGTGCTGTTCAGCGTGTATGCGCTGTGGCAGGAAAGGACCCACTTGTTCCGCGACTTCGTCGCACGCTGCGCGGTGTTGCTGGCCGTCGGCAGCGTGGCGCTGGCACTGGAGCAAAGTTATCCCCAGGGCGTGCTGGACTGGTTGGCCGAGATTCGCTGGCCGGCGCTGCATGGCGCCTGGATGAGCCTGATCCAGCTGTCATACCCGATGTTTCTGATCGGCTTTCTCACCCTGGCCGCCCAGTACTGGTATCAGCCGCGCCCGCTGCACGCCGCGCAGCTGGTGGGGTTGCTGGGGATGTTCTGGATGCTGCCGCAAACCTTCATCCTGCCGTTTACCCTCAACATCATGTGCAGCCAGGTCATGCTGATGATCGCTGCCGGTGTGGCGCACGAGGCGTATCAAATGGCGTTTCGCGATGAGCTGACCGGCTTGCCGGGGCGCCGCGCCCTTAACGAGCGCATGCAGCGGCTGGGCCGCAACTACGTGCTGGCGATGGGCGACGTCGACCACTTCAAGCGGTTCAACGACACCCATGGCCATGACGTGGGTGACCAGGTGTTGCGCCTGGTGGCGAGCAAGCTGTCCAAGGTCAACGGTGGCGGGCGCGCCTATCGTTACGGTGGGGAAGAGTTTGCCGTGGTGTTCGCCGGCAAGACCCTGGATGAATGCCTGCCGCACCTGGAGGAAATCCGCGAGATCATCGCCAACTATGCGATCAAATTGCGCAACCCGGACCGCCCCCCTGACGACCATCAAGGCCGCCAGCGTCGGGCCGGCAGCGGCGCCTTGAGTGTGTCGGTAACCGTCAGCATCGGCGTGGCCGAGCGCCAGGCCGAGCAGCGCAGCCCTGAAGAAGTGCTCAAGTGCGCCGACCAGGCGCTGTATGCCGCCAAGGGCGCCGGGCGCAACTGCGTGATTGCGGCCGGGCAGAACCGTCGCGGTGCGGTGCGTATGGAGCGTGCTGCCGGTTGAGTAATGGTGCTGTATTCAGCAGCGCTACAGTGATTGTCCGAGGCGTTGGGCGGCAGTAGGTTGAGCTATCTGCCGCCGGAGACATTGCCATGCCTGAGTACAAAGCTCCCCTGCGCGACATGCGCTTTCTGATCGACAACGTGTTCGACTTCCACGGCCACTACGCGGCCCTGGGCGCGACGGACGCCAGCCCCGACATGGTCAACGCCATTCTCGAAGAGGGCGCGAAGTTCTGCGAGAACGTACTCGCGCCGCTCAATCGCAGCGGCGATGAAGAGGGCTGCCATTTCGATCGGGGTGTGGTGACCACGCCCAAGGGCTTCAAGGAAGCCTTCGCCCTGTACGCGGAAGGCGGCTGGCACGGCTTGGCGGCCGACCCGGCCTACGGCGGCCAAGGCTTGCCGCAGTCCCTGGGGCTGGTGCTGAGCGAGATGATCGGCTCCAGCAACACGTCCTGGGGCATGTACCCAGGCCTGACCCACGGCGCAATGTCAGCGATCCACGCCCACGGCACCGACGAACAGAAAGCCACTTACCTGACCAAGCTCACCGCCGGCGAATGGACCGGCACCATGTGCCTGACCGAAGCCCACTGCGGCACCGACCTGGGCTTGATCAAGACCCGCGCCGTACCTGCGGCCGACGGCAGTTACGCGGTCACGGGCAGCAAGATCTTCATCTCGGCCGGCGAGCACGACATGAGCGCCAACATCATCCACCTGGTGCTGGCCAAACTGCCGGATGCACCGGCGGGCACCAAAGGCATCTCGTTGTTTATCGTGCCCAAGTTCCATGCCGATTCCGGCGAACGCAACGCGGTGCACTGCGGCTCCATCGAGCACAAAATGGGCATCAAGGCCTCGGCCACCTGCGTGCTGAACTTCGACGGCGCCAAAGGCTTCCTGATTGGTGAGGCGAACAAAGGCCTCAACTGCATGTTCACCATGATGAACCACGCGCGCCTGGGCACCGGCATGCAGGGCTTGTGCAATGGCGAGGCGAGCTTCCAGGGCGCGATCAAATACGCCAACGACCGCCTGCAAATGCGCTCGTTGACCGGCGCCAAGGCCCCGGAGAAAGCCGCCGACCCGATCATCGTGCATGCCGACGTCCGCCGCATGCTGTTGACCATGAAAGCCTTCAACGAAGGTAATCGCGCGCTGACCTACTTCACCGCCCAGCTGCTCGACACGGCGCACCTGAGTGACGACGCCGGCCAGCGCCAGGAGGCCGAGGACCTGTTGGCCTTCCTCACGCCGATCTGCAAAGCCTTCATGACCGAAACCGGGCTGGAGGTGACCAACCACGGTATGCAGGTATTCGGCGGCCATGGCTACATTCGCGAGTGGGGCATGGAGCAATTGGCCCGGGATGCCCGGATTGCGCCGATCTATGAAGGCACCAATGGTATCCAGGCCCTCGACCTGCTGGGGCGCAAGGTGCTGGGCAGCCAGGGCAAGTTGCTGCGCGGCTTTACCAGAATTGTGCATAAGTTCTGCGTCGCCAATGCCGAGCATGCGCAACTCAAGGCCGCTGTAGAACAGCTCAACCAGTTGAACCAGCAATGGGGTGAGCTGACCCTGAAGGTCGGCACGGCAGCGATGAGAAATCCTGACGAAGTAGGCGCGGCGGCCATGGATTACCTGATGTACAGCGGTTACATCATCCTCGCCTACCTGTGGTTGCGCATGGCGATCGCGGCGCAGGCGCATGACGACCCCGGGTTTGCCCAGGGCAAAACTGCGACCTGCGACTTTTATTTCAAGCGCCTGTTGCCGCGCACATCCATGCACCGGGCCGCCGTGGAGGCGGGCAGCGACTGCCTGATGAGCTTACCGGCGCAGGCGTTTTCCCTATAGGCCGAACGGGGTCGGCGTGACTTATAAATACTTAATAGTCACGAACGGACCCTATGTGTCTGAAAAGTTGTTCGGGTACACTCGGAGTCTGTAAAACCGATCCTATCGAATCACTTTTCACCTTCTCACGAGGTTTGCCATGGCTGATTACAAAGCGCCGTTGCGTGATATGCGCTTCGTCCTCAACGAAGTTTTTGAAGTCGCCACGACGTGGGCCCAATTGCCTGCCCTGGCCGACACGGTTGACGCCGAAACCGTTGAAGCGATCCTCGAAGAAGCCGGCAAGGTCACCGCCAAATCCATCGCGCCGTTAAGCCGTGGCGGCGATGAGCAAGGCTGCCACTGGACGGACGGTGCGGTCACCACGCCGGACGGTTTCCCCCAGGCCTACGCGACTTACGCCGAAGGCGGCTGGGTCGGTGTGGGTGGCGACCCGGTATACGGCGGCATGGGCATGCCCAAGGCGGTGTCGGCACAGGTCGAAGAGATGATCAACTCGTCCAGCCTGGCTTTCGGCCTGTACCCGATGTTGACCTCGGGCGCTTGCGTGTCGATCAATACCCACGCCAGCGAGGAACTCAAGGCCACCTATCTGCCGAAGATGTATTCCGGCGAGTGGGCCGGTTCCATGTGCCTGACCGAAGCCCATGCCGGCACCGACCTGGGCATGATTCGCACCAAGGCCGAGCCGCAAGCGGACGGTTCCTACAAAGTCAGCGGCACCAAGATTTTCATTACCGGCGGCGAACACGACCTGACCGAAAACATCATCCACCTGGTGCTGGCAAAACTGCCGGATGCACCGGCGGGCCCCAAAGGCATCTCGCTGTTCCTGGTGCCGAAGTTCATGGTGAACGCCGACGGCAGCCTCGGCGCACGCAACCCGGTGAACTGCGGTTCGATCGAACACAAGATGGGCATCCAGGCCTCCGCGACGTGCGTGATGAACTTCGACGAAGCGGTGGGTTACCTGGTCGGTGAGCCTAACCGTGGCTTGGCGGCGATGTTCACCATGATGAACTACGAGCGCCTGGGGGTGGGCATCCAGGGTCTGGCTTCCGGCGAGCGCTCCTACCAGAACGCGATTGAATATGCCCGCGACCGGCTGCAGAGCCGCTCTCCATTGGGCGCCAAGGCCCCGGAAAAACCCGCCGACCCGATCATCGTGCACCCGGACGTGCGCCGCATGCTGCTGACCATGAAGGCGGCGAACGAAGGCGGCCGTGCATTCTCCACCTACGTCGCGACGCAACTGGACATCGCCAAGTTCAGCGAAGACGCCGCCGCCCGCGAGCGCGCCGACAACCTGGTGGCGCTGCTGACGCCGGTCGCCAAGGCATTCCTCACGGACCTGGGCCTGGAAACCACCGTGCTCGGCCAGCAAGTGTTTGGTGGCCACGGCTACATTCGCGAGTGGGGCCAGGAGCAGTTGGTGCGTGATGTGCGCATCACCCAGATCTACGAAGGCACCAATGGTATCCAGGCGCTGGATTTGATGGGGCGCAAGATTGTCGGCAGCGGTGGCGCGTTCTACACCTTGTTCGCCGATGAGATCCGCCAGTTCATCGCCACTGCGGGCGAGGCATTGGGCGAGTTCACCCGTCCGCTCGGCGCGGCAGTGGATAAACTGGATGAACTGACCGCCTGGGTGCTGGACCGTGCCAAGACCAACCCGAATGAAATCGGCGCAGCCTCGGTGGAATACCTGCATGCGTTCGGTTACATGGCGTATGCCTATATGTGGGCGCGCATGGCCAAGGCCGCGCTGGGCAAAGAGGCCGAAGAGGATTTCTATGCCAGCAAGCTGGGCACTGCGCGCTTTTACTTTGCGCGCCTGTTGCCACGCATTCACTCGTTGAGTGCGTCGGTAAAAGCCGGTAGCGAATCGCTGTTCCTGATGGATGAAGCGCTGTTCTAGGGGGCGAAGCGCGCATGTAAGCATTCTCTTACATGACGTGCTGCTAATCGTCCTCTATCGCCATATTGGATCCACGGATAATCTACTTCACATGGACGTCGCGCAGGAAGCGCAAAGCAACAACACGGACACGTAGGATTCTGCCAGGATGGCGGAGTGAAATGGATGTCAGGGAAACAGTCTGCAAAGCCCCGCTTCGGCGGGGTTTTCTTTTGCCTGCGAAAAAGTCAGGCGCCTGCCTGCGGGGCATTCATCACGTCTTCCAGCAACGTGCGCAGCAACGCCAGCGTCGCTTGCTGGCGCTGCACGTCACGGCACACCAATCCGACTTTCAACGGCACCCTGGGTTCGCTCAAGGGTTTCCACAGCAGCGACTGGCTGTTGTGTTCGTCTTGTGAACGCCCCGGCAGCACAGTGGCCAACTGGGTGTGGGGCAGGCTGTCGAGAATCCCCACCATGGTATTGAGCTCCGCCTGCACCTGCGGGCGCCGGCCCAGGTTGGCCAACTGGGCCTGCCAGATCTGGCGCACCTGAAATTCCTCGCCCAGTAGCAACATCGGCAACTCGGCTGCCTGTTTCAGTGAAACCTTCTTGAATTCCCGCAAGGGATGGTGCTCAGGGATGACCACCTTCAATTCATCTTCATACAACAACACGCCATGCAGGCCCGGCTGGCGCGGTGGCAGGTAGCTGATACCGATGTCCAGCGAGCCGTTGAGCAGCCGGCGTTCGATTTCCAGCCCGGTCAATTCGTAGATCTGCACCACCAGGTGGGGTTGGGCCTTGCGCACCCGCTCGAGCATCTGCGGCACCAGGCTGGTGTGCACGGTTTGCAGCACGCCGATGGCCAAGGTGCGCATCGCCTGGCCTTTAAAGTTGCGCAACGCCTCCACCGCTTGCTGCATGCCGTCGATCAGGGGCAAGGCATGGTTGTACAACGTGTGTGCCGCCAGCGTAGGGAGCAGGCGTTTGCTGCTGCGCTCGAACAGGCTCACATCCAGGTTCTGCTCCAGTTGGCGAACCTGCTGCGACAAGGCCGGCTGGGAAATCGACAGACGCTCGGCGGCACGGCCTACATGGCCTTCTTCATACACCGCGACGAAATAACGCAGTTGCTTGAAATCCATAAGATTTGCTTATCGAAAAAGCTGGAAAATCGAAATGGCCGTGGGCCCTTGAGACGCCTAGTCTAGCGCCTATTCGCAGGGCTTACAGGGCCGGATCGGGCAATGAATAACGTTTTTGGTAATGGCGTTTACATAGGCAAGACAAAACACCTCAGCACCGGGCTTGCGCCCGGTACCGACCAAGGTCCGCTTGCTGTCAGGGGTGAACTGTGAACCTGTTCCGGCGCGCCGCGCCGAGCCTTGACGACCTGGTGCTTCATGATCCGCATCGTGATTTTTCCAGCCATTGCCTGATGCCTACTGTCGCGCGCCCCTGCGAGGTGTTCGTCCAGGGTCACGGCGCCTGGCTGTCGGACAGCGACGACCGTGCCTACCTGGATTTCAGCCAGGGCGGCGGTGCCAACAGCCTAGGCCATAGTCCACAAGCGGTGCGCGACGCCATTGCTGAACAGATGCAAACCGTGATCAACCCTGGCATGGGCTTGCATAACCGGGCGCAGCTCGACCTGGTTGAGCGCCTGTGTCATCACACCGGCAGCGATCAGGCCTATCTGCTCAATAGCGGTGGGGAGGCTTGTGAAGCCGCGATCAGACTCGCGCGCAAGTGGGGCCAACTGCATCGCGGCGGCGCTTATCACATCATCACGGCGGGTAACGGCTGCCATGGCCATGGTTTCGCAGCGATGTCGGCTTCGGCCGTTGCCCGCGAAAACCGTTTCGAACCGCTATTGCCGGGCTTCAGTCATGTGCCGTTCAACGATCTGCCGGCGCTGCATGCCGCCGTCGATGCGCACACCGTCGCCATCATGCTGGAGCCAATCCAGAGCGCCGCGGGTGTCATTCCCGCCACCGAACACTACCTCAAAGGCGTCGAACGCCTGTGCCGCGAGCTGGGGATCCTGCTGATTCTTGACGAAGTGCAAACTGGCATCGGCCGCTGCGCCAGCCTGCTCGCCGAACAGCAATACGGCGTACGCGCCGACATCATTACCCTCGGCAAAGGCCTGGGCGGTGGCGTGCCCCTGGCGGCATTGCTGGCGCGCGGCACAGCCTGTTGTTTCGAAGCGGGCGAGCTGGACGGCACGCATCACGGCAATGCGCTGATGGCGTCAGCGGGTAGTGGGGTACTCAATGCCGTGTTGGCCAGCGGCTTTCTCGAACAGGTACGCGAATCCGGCCACTACCTGGCAGAAGGCCTCGCGCGCCTGGCCCACCGTTATGAGCATGGACAATTGCGCGGCAACGGTCTGCTATGGGGCCTCACGCTGTCGGACGATTCTGCGGCTGCGGTGGTAAAGGCCGCGCTGCACGAAGGCCTCATCCTCACCGCTGCGCAGCCCGATTGTCTGCGTTTTACCCCCGCCCTGAATGTCAGCAAAAACCATATCGACGAAATGCTTCTGCGCCTTGCCCGCGCCTTCTCTCGGGTACGTACCGCCCAACTGCAATGCCGCAAGGGCATCGCTGTCTGACCTCGACTTCCTGAACCGTCTCGCGGGATACGCGGCGCCTCCAGCCTGATTCTTTTGGCTGGGGGCGTTTTTTTGCGTGGGTAATTTTTAGACTGGAAAGGTTGCTTGTGCGTCATTGGAAATAGTGGCTTTTTAGCGGGCTTCGGCAAGGATTGTCGATGGGGGCACTCAGTGCTCCTCTTCTAATCTATACCACTGGGTGGTATGTTTCTCGGAACGGATCTCCATGAAGCTCAGGTTGTTCAAAACCCGGAATTTTGCGAAGGCGGCCAGCAAGGCTTGGATAAGCGATTCGGAGTTAAAAGAAGCATTCAGCGATTTGCTCAATGGACAGGCGGACAATTTGGGAGGCGGCGTATGGAAGAAGCGGCTGAACCAAAATCGTCATCGATCCATTGTCTTGGCTAAAGGCAGGCACTACTGGGTGTATCAATTCCTGTTCGCCAAGCAGAGTCAGAGCAATATCAGTCAGAGTGAACTGGATGGGTTTCGGTCGCTGGCGAAGATCTATGAAAATTTAAACGATGCTCAGATTCAGCTATTGCTGGATCTAACAGAGTTTGTGGAGATATATCATGACCAGAAAATATAAAAGTGAGGCGCTTGAGTCCATTCACCAATCTGCCGAAGCGCTTTTTACAATTGGTGCCATTGGCAAAACCACGCTTCGTGAGTTCGACGAATCGTGTCTGGCAACGGTTCCTGCACAAATGCAAGCCGAGCAAATCAAACACTTGCGTGAAAGCAGCCACGTTAGCCAACCGGTGTTCGCTCGCTACCTGAACACCAGCGCCTCGACAGTAAAGCAGTGGGAATCCGGCGAAAAACAACCCAGCGGCATGGCGCTCAAGTTGTTGAGCATCGTTCAAAAGCATGGCCTGCAGATTCTGGCGTGAGCTGGCCCAATGCCAGAACCCACTGAACCCTCACGAAGCGCCAAGGTCGATTAGCTACACGGCTCACACGAGCCGATTTTCTGGAGCTGACCCATGGACATCATTCGTATCATCATCGCCATTCTGCTGCCGCCACTGGGTGTGTTCCTGCAAGTAGGCTTCGGCGGCGCGTTCTGGCTGAACATTCTGCTGACCCTGTGCGGTTACTTCCCCGGCATCATTCACGCGGTGTACATCATCGCCAAGCGCTGAGGCCCTCAGCCTTTGGCGATGAGACGTGAATTGCGCTCATTGCGAAACGCCAGTTGCTCGATGGTCTGGGTGGCGTGTTCGGCTTCTTCCCGCGCTTGAAGGATGATGCCGTGCTGCTCGGACTTGCTGCACACCGGGTCGGCGTTGCTCGCATCCCCCGTGAGCATGAAGGCCTGGCAACGGCAGCCGCCGAAGTCCTTTTCCTTCTCATCGCATGAACGGCACGGCTCGGGCATCCAGTCGTAGCCGCGAAAACGGTTGAAGCCGAACGAGTCGTACCAGATGTGTTGCATGCTGTGGTCGCGCACATTGGGAAACTGCACCGGCATCTGTCGGGCGCCATGACAGGGCAGCGCAGTACCGTCCGGTGTCACTGTCAGAAAAATACTGCCCCAGCCATTCATGCAGGCTTTCGGGCGTTCTTCGTAGTAATCCGGCGTAACGAAAATCAGCTTGCACGGGTGGCCTTCGGCTTCGAGCTTGGCGCGGTATTCGTTGGTAATGCGTTCGGCGCGTACCAGTTGTTCCCTGGTCGGCAATAACCCCACACGATTTAGCTGCGCCCAGCCGTAGAACTGGCAGGTGGCAAGCTCGACAAAGTCCGCTTCGAGGGCGATGCACAGCTCGATAATGCGGTCGATCTTGTCGATGTTATGCCGATGGGTGACGAAGTTCAGCACCATCGGGTAACCGTGGGCTTTCACCGCCCGAGCCATTTCGAGCTTTTGCGCGAAGGCTTTTTTCGAGCCGGCCAGCAGGTTGTTGACCTGTTCGTCGCTGGCCTGGAAGCTGATCTGGATATGGTCCAGGCCGGCCTTTTTGAAATCGCTGATCTTCTGTTCGGTCAGGCCAATGCCTGAGGTGATCAGGTTGGTGTAGAACCCCAGCTTGCGCGCTTCAAAGATCAGCTCAGCGAGGTCCTGGCGCACCAGCGGTTCGCCGCCGGAAAACCCGAGCTGGGCGGCGCCCATCTCGCGGGCCTCGCGAAAGACCTTGATCCATTGCTCGGTGCTCAGCTCCTTGCCCTGCTCGGCAAAATCCAGCGGGTTGGAGCAGTACGGGCACTGCAGCGGGCAGCGGTAAGTCAGCTCGGCGAGCAGCCACAGCGGCAGGCCGATGGCGGGTTTTTCAGGCAAGGGTGATCCAGTGCTCGGCACGGGCGACCTCCATGAATTGCTCGATGTCATCACCGAGTTCCGGCACGCCGGGAAATTGCCGGTCCAGCTCGGCGATGATGGCCGCCACGTCGCGTTCACCGTCGATCAAGCCTCCAATCAGCGCGGCGCTGTCGTTGAGCTTGATCATGCCTTCGGGGTAGAGCAACACATGGCCTTTTTGCGCGGGTTCGTACTGGTAGCGATAGCCTTGGCGCCAGGCCGGTTTTCTGCTGCGATCAAAGCTCATAGGGTGATCCCTTTATGCCAGACCCGCTGCGCGGTCACGCTGTGATACGGCGGGCGGTTCAATTCGTAGGCCATGCTCATGGCGTCAAGCATGCTCCACAGGATGTCCAGTTTGAACTGGAGAATTTCCAGCATGCGCTCCTGGCCTTCACGGGTGGTGTAGTGCTGCAGGGTGATCGCTAACCCGTGTTCCACGTCGCGACGGGCCTGGCCCAGGCGGGTGCGGAAGTATTCGTAGCCGGCCGGGTCGATCCACGGGTAATGCTGCGGCCAACTGTCGAGGCGCGACTGGTGGATCTGCGGCGCAAACAGTTCGGTCAAGGAGCTGCTGGCGGCTTCTTGCCAACTGGCGCGGCGGGCAAAGTTAACGTAGGCGTCTACCGCAAAGCGTACGCCGGGCAGCACCAGTTCCTGGGAGCGCAGTTGGTCCGGGTCGAGACCGACGGCTTGGCCCAGGCGCAGCCAGGCTTCGATGCCGCCGTCTTCTCCGGGCGCGCCATCGTGGTCGAGCAGGCGCTGGATCCATTCGCGACGGATTTCACGGTCCGGGCAGTTGGCCAGGATCGCCGCGTCCTTGAGGGGAATGTTCACCTGATAATAGAAACGGTTGGCGACCCAGCCCTGGATCTGCTCGCGGGTGGCGCGGCCTTCGTACATCGCCACGTGATACGGGTGATGAATGTGGTAGAAGGCGCCTTTGGCGCGCAAGGCGTGTTCGAATGCTTCGGGGGTCATCGGTGTATCAGTCATATGAGTCTCCTACAACTCGATGCTCATGCCGTCGTAGGCTACTTCGACATTACGCCGCACCAGCTCGGCTCGCTCGGGGGAATCTTCATCGAGGATCGGGTTGGTGTTGTTGATGTGGATAAGGACTTTGCGCTGCTCGGGCAACTGTTCCAGCACTTCGAGCATGCCGCCAGGACCGTTTTGCGCCAGGTGGCCCATTTCGCGGCCGGTGCGGGTGCCGACGCCACGGCGCTGCATTTCGTCGTCATCCCACATCGTGCCGTCCACCAGCAGGCAGTCGCTGCCGGCCATGATGTCCAGCAGCGGCGCGTCGACCTTGCCCAGGCCTGGGGCGTAGAACAGTTTGCCACCAGTGCGCAGGTCTTCGACGATCAGGCCGATGTTGTCGCCTGGGTGCGGGTCGAAGCGGTGCGGCGAATACGGCGGGGCGGCGCTGCGCAGCGGCAGTGGCGTGAAGCGCAGGTTGGGGCAGGCCGGGATAGTGAAGCTGGCGTCCAGCTCAATACGGTTCCAGGCCAGGCCGCCGTTCCAGTGAGTAAGCATGGTGAACAGCGGGAAACCGGTACTCAGGTCTTCATGGACCATATCGGTGCACCACACTTGGTGCGGGCAGCCCTCGCGCAGGCTCAGCAGGCCGGTGGTGTGGTCGATCTGGCTGTCCATCAAGATGATCGCGCTGATGCCGGTGTCACGCAGGGCGCGGCCCGGTTGCATCGGCGCAAACCCTTGCAGTTGTGCGCGGATATCCGGCGATGCGTTGCACAGTACCCAATTCACACCATCATCGGAAATCGCAATGGACGACTGGGTCCGCGCCTGGGCCCGCAGGCTACCATCACGAAAACCTGCGCAATTCACGCAGTTGCAGTTCCACTGCGGGAAGCCGCCGCCGGCGGCGGAACCTAGAATCTGGACAAACATGATCGCTCCATCAAGCACAGCTCAAAACAAAAACGCCCCGGGCGAACCGAGGCGTTGTATTACCCAGCGGATTAACGGCTGGCGAAGTACATGGTGACTTCGAAACCGATGCGCAAATCAGTGTAAGCAGGTTTGGACCAAGTCATATTCATACTCCTATCAAGGGACGGGATGTTCACTACCAAGTAGTACATATAGTCCACCTCCCATGGGAGATGTTCAGATATTGCGTGTGAATATTACGCAATTCTTTTCGAGTTAGCGCTGTCTCGAAAGAAAAAGCCTGTTGCACGGTTGGCAATGATCACCCTGCTGGCTGCCAGCGCCCCCCGATGCACGGGCCATTGGCAATGCAGCGCCAGCCGCCTGTGGCGTCGTTCAGTTGTTGCGCGGCGCGCTGCATATCGTCCCGCGAGCAGCTTTGTATCAATTCTTGTAATTGTTCCAGATAACCCGATGAGTGGCCCGCCAACTGCGCCTGCCACAGCAAGTCGGCGGCTTGGGCCATCGGCAGGGATTGGGCAGTGAATTGCTGCGCCAAGGCCTCGTTGCCCATGGCTGCGCTGCGCTCGATCAACGACGGCAGTTGTGCCAGGAAAGTCTGCACCTGTTCGGCGATCTCACCCAAGGACGCGCTGGGGGACTGCACGCCGAACAGCAAGCCGGTTTGCCCATTGACCTGTCGGATGCCGCTGAAAACGGCGTAGCCGATTTGTAGTTCGACCCGCAGGCGCTGGTAGAACGGCCCCTGAAGCAGATGACCGAGCAAGCGCCAGGCGGCTTCATCGGACAGGGCTTGAGTGGGTGTCGGGCAAAACAGCAGCATCGCCGCTTCGCTGGACGCGGTGTTGACCTCGTGCCAGCGGCGCTGGCCTTTGAGCGGTTGAGGCTCGCACTGGAAAGGCGCAGGCTGCCCAGGCAAGCGGGCTGCTGCGGTCTTGATCGCCGCTTCACAGGCTGCCGGTAACCCTGAGCCCAGCCCGTGCCAGCGGGCGGTGGCCCACGGTGCTGGCGTCGCTTGGGGCGTCGGCTGAACGCCGGTACAGCAGGCGGGCAATGCCTTGAGCAATTCGCGGATGGCAATCATCGGTGCCGGGGGTGGAGGCGCCAAGTGTTCAGCGGCAGTGCTCAAGCAGCGCGTCAGCGCTTCAAGCACGGCCGGCATGGGCTCATGGACACCGAGCATTTTTACCTGCCAGTCATTGGCGATGGTTTCGAAAGCCAACTCGACGCCCGCTTGACCGGCACTGTCGCGCAGTGGTTGTAACAGGCTGTCCAGGCCAGCAGGCGCGGCGCCCTCAAATCGCCAGCGCAGGTACAGGGCGCCTTCACCGGTGTCATTGGCCAATGCCTGGCTGAATGTCAGCGCCGATGTTTCCCGTCGGCCCCGTGAGCGGTCCTGGGCGAACGTGCGCAAGCCCCGGTGGGCGCTGGTCTGGCCGCGAATCAAGCCGGCACGTTCTTCTTGAGCGGCGGGACGAAGGAAAGGGTTAGCCGGTGGGAGCTGCCATTCATGCCTGGCGGGCGGCAGATGCAGTGCGTCGAGCATGGCCTTGAGCGCTGCGAGACTTTGGTCCGATACGTCTTCAAGGTCGTTGCGTGCCAGCGCCAGGGCGCTTTGGACCTGCTGTTGGCGAGCAGTGATCAAGGCGAACTCTTCGCGTAGGGGCGTCCAGTCGCTGTGTGCGAAAAAACTCAGCCAGTCGTGCAGCAGCGCCTCGATCTGTGTAGTCGCATCGCCTTGTATGTCGATGTCCAGCACAGCCTGTCCGGCAAAGTGGTACAGCACCGAGGCGTGCAAGGCAGTCGCCAGGTGTCGCGCTTTGAGTTCAGCGAGCAAGCCCCCCGGCGCCGGGCTGTTGAGCCAGGTACAGAGAAACGCCAGCGCTTCGCGCGGTGCGTCACAGGTGATGACCTGATGCAGATGATGATCGGCAACATGTTGATAGCCCCTGGCTGGCTTGGCCATCAACACTGGCGGCGCGGCCTGGGGATGCAGCGGGCCGCATTTCAGCTGCGCACCGAAGTGCTGCGCCAGCGCTTCCAGGTCTTGCTGCGATTGTGGGCCGGCAAGGCTCAACGTCATCTGGCCGCTTTGATAGAAGCGCTGATGAAATTCGCGCAACGCCTGCTGAAAAGCCTCATGTTCCACTGGCAGGCTGTCGCGATTGCCCGCATGAAAGCCGCGCAGCGGGTGATCAGCGGCCAGGCCCTCCAGCAAGGCCACCTGTTGCTGCGCCTTGGCATCTTGCGACCAGGCGACGAACTCGGCGTGCAGCACTTCGCGCTCGCGCAGTTGGTCATCGAGGGCCAGGCGAGGGTGCGTCAGCATGTCGGCTAACCGCACGAGCCCATCGTCGAAGGTCGGAACCGGCAGCTCAAAAAAGAATTCGGTAGTGCGCTCGCGGGTGCTGGCATTCACTTGCCCGCCATGACGCTGCACGTAGGCCATCAACCCTTCGTCTGCCGGAAAACGCTCGGTTGCCAAAAACAACAAATGCTCAAGGAAATGCGCCAGCCCCGGCCATGCCAATGGCGCGTCATGGCTGCCGGCAGCCACGCGCAAAACAGCCGCGCAGCGCTTCAAGCGCGGTGCATGGCGCAGACAAATGCGCAGGCCATTAGCCAGGGTGAGGTGCAGGGGTTGAGCGTGAACCGACGCAGGCATGGGCACTTCCGAAGCGGGGGAAGCGCCTATGCTAGCAAACCCGGTGGATCAGGGCTTGAGCAGCGCGCCGTAAAGCTCGGGGCGACGGTCGTGCAGGTAATGATTGGCGGCGCGGGCGTCGAGGATCGATTGCCGGTCCAGCGTGCCGACGATCAACGCTTCATCCAGGCCCGCCTGGGCGATGCGTTGGCCATCGGGCCCGGCAATGCTGCTTTGGCCGCAATAGTGAATATCGCCTTCGTGCCCGCAGTAATTGGCATAGGCCACGAAACATTGGTTCTCGAACGCTCGGGCCCGCACGGTGACGTCGGCGACAAAGTCGAACGGCACCATATTGGCAGTGGGTACCAGAATCAGTTCGGCACCGGCCAGGGCCAGGCGCCGCGTGTTTTCCGGAAACTCCAGGTCGTAGCAAATCAGCAACCCCAGCTTCCAGCCGTTCACTTCCACCAGCGGGAAGTCATCCTCACCAGCACTGAACATCGCGTGGTCGAGGTCGCCAAACAGGTGAGTCTTGCGGTAGTTGCACAGGCGTTTGCCGTGGGCGTCGATCAACTGCACGGCGTTGTAGATCTGGCCGTCTTCGGCCCGCTCCGGATAACCATACAGAATCGCCAGCCCGGCACTTTGCGCGATTTCAGCAATGATGTGTGCCGACTCGCCATCCCGGGCCTCGGCCAAGGCGCCTGTGGCTTCGGCGCCAATGTTGTAGCCCGTCAGGAACATTTCCGGCAGCACCAGCACATCGGCACCCGACGCTTCATGCGCCAGTTGCTGCAGGCGCTTGAGATTACCGGCCACGTCCAGCGGCAGTGGCGGGCATTGGTACAGGGCGACACGCATGTCAGGCTCCTTATTCGGGCAGGGCGATTGGCCCTATCTCGTCAAACACATCGCCGGGCCCTGGGTTTTCCGGATGGGTGCTGCCGCCGAAGTGGGTCATGATGCCCCACACCGCGTTCAGCGAGGTTTGTACCGCGCCCTCCACCCAGGCTGGGGTCCAGGAAACGTCGTCTCCGGCGATAAAAATCCCACGTTGTTCGGCGGGCATGTCCTTCTGCATGAAGTGCGCATACATGCGCTGGTTATACCGATAGTGGCCGGGCAATGCACCTTTGAAGGCCCCGAGGAAATGCGGGTCGGCTTCCCAGGACACGGTGATCGGGTCACCGATGATGCGCGCCTTGATGTCGACTTTCGGGTAGATCTTCGTCAGCGCATCGAGTGCCAGTTTGACCCGCTTATCGATGGGTTGGGGCAGCATTTTCAGCGCGTCGCTCATCCACGAGTAGGACAGGCAGATCACCCCAGGCTTGTCGTCGCCGTTGTCGAAAAGATAAGTGCCGCGCGTCAGGCGGTCGGTGAGGGTCATGCTCATCAGGTCGCGGCCGGTTTCCGGGTCTTTGTCTTTCCAGAACGGGCGGTCGACCATGACAAAAGTTTTCGATGACTGCATGTAGCGCGTGCGGTCCAGGGCCATCCACATTTTTTGCGAGAACAGGGTTTCGTCGCATTCGATCTGGGTGGTCAGCAGCCAGCTTTGGCAGGTGGTCAACACGGCGGCGTATTCGCGGGTGTCACCGTAGATGTCGGTAACGGCGAAACGGCCGTCGGCGGCGTGAGCAATGCGCTTCACGCCGGCCCGTGGCGCGCCCCTGTGCAATGAGCTGAGGCTGGTACCGGCAGGCCAGTGGGCACAGCGCTCCGGTACGTGACGCCAAATGCCCATGGGCACTTGAGCCACGCCGCCAACGACCAGGTGCTGATGGTCGTCGCAGTTGGTCATCACCACACGGAAGATTTCCAGCATGGAATTGGGGAAATCCGAGTCCCAGCCGCCGGTGCCGAAACCGACCTGGCCAAATACTTCGCGATGATGGAACGACAGCTTGGCAAAGGCTTTTGAGGTGGCGACGAAGTCGTAGAAGGTGCGGTCGTCCCACAGCGGCACCAGTTTATTCCACAGCGCTTTGAGGCGCGGCACGTCGCGGTCACGGATCGCCTGCTGGATATCGCCGAACTGCGAACCGGCTTCCAGCGCGTCGGCCCAGGCGTCGGCGACCTCCTGGAACAGCACCGGCAGGTCGGAGAGTTTTTGCGCGTAGTGCGTCTGGCCTTCCAGATCGATGACGGTACTGCCAGACGCCGGCGTCAGCGGGTTGGGAAAGGGTTTGGTTTCCAGGCCCAGCTTGTCCACATAGTGATAGAAGGCCGTGGACGACACCGGAAAGCGCATCCCACCCAGCTCGGCGATAATGCCTTCGGCGCCTTCAAACGCTTGGGAGCGAAGGCGACCGCCCATCTTCGACGCTTCGTACACCACCGGCTTCAAGCCCAGCTTCATTAGTTCGTAGGCCGCCACCAGCCCTGCAATACCGGCGCCGACAATCGCCACTTCAGCACCATGGTTGGCGGTGGGAATACTGCCCAGGCCGGCCGGGTGCTCGATCCAGTCATCAAAGGCAAACGGAAAATCCGGGCCGAAGATGGTGATGGGCTTTTTACCATTGGCGGGGTGTCGGTTGGTCTTGCTGATGGTGCTGGACGGAATGCTCATGGCTGACCTTACTGACGACTCAACGGAACAGGGCCCGTTGAGTATAGGAAAAGATGGCAGCCAGTTTAGGGAGCGTTGCGCTCGTTAATAAGACGCAATGTGTCGTCGGATTGTACTGGTTTTAGTCAATCTGACGAAGTGACTGGTCAGATAGGTTGTCCACGGTCCAATTTGTTACTGAGAATGATTGAAGTAGTGGTTTTTTCCACGCCTTCGACACTGCCTATCTGGTCCAGCAATTGATCAAGCTGCTCCGGCGACTCGGTACGCAGCCACGCCACGTAATCAAATTCACCGCTCACCGCGCACAACTGCTGCACCTGAGCCATCGCGCTCAGCCGGCGCAGCACTTCCTTGCCCGAACGCGGTTGCACGGTAATGCCCACATACGCCTGCAACCCGCCATCCGCCACGCGCTGGCCCAGGCGCACGCCATAACCGGTAATCACCTGGGTCTTCTCAAGACGCGCCAAGCGCGAAGTCACCGTGGTCCGCGCAATGCCGAGTTGCCGGGCAAGCATGGCCACGCTTTCGCGGGCGTTGAGCTGCAGCGCGGCGATCAGTTGGCGGTCGATTTCGTCTAGGGCGGGCAAGGATGGAGCTCCAGTGCGGGGGGCAGTGGGTGTGCATGTTACAGGCTTGGTCGGGCTTACAGAACTGCGGCGCCAGACATGCGAAAGCCGCGCAATGCGCGGCTTTTGCGTCTTGGTGGGCCCACACAGACTTGAACCCTGGGCCAAAGGATTATGAGTTGCTGGGCGAACTGGTATGCCTAGAGAAATCGTTCGTCGGTGAACGTAGGTTGGCATAGCTGGAGGGCCCGTAGTAATTGCTGTTGAGCGTAATTTTGAGAAATTTACTCAAGCTAAGCATCGTACCGTAGTTGTACTGAATCTACTGTGAGCTCGCTTTCGGTATGTAGGCCTAAGAATTGTCCGATTCGCTGTGATGCTTCACGTCTCGGAGCTACTAATACTCAGGCTGTTCAACAATATCCGGTCGAAAGCCAGCCCTGTTTCGATCTTTGTAGTGACCGCTTTCAGGCAAGAGCAGCCTGCGAACCACTGAATTTACTCTGAGGTGATCGATCAGCCCTTGAGCAGAACACATCGTTTTCTATGCTGCCGTAGACGGTGCGATGAGTTTCTACCCGAAGCGGTAGCAAAGATTGAGTCTTTCAACAAAATGATGGCAATATGCCCTGAGTGCAAGCCCTTGCAATTGGACAGCTATATGCGCCTTGGCGCTCAGGAGAAAGATATGGCGAAGCTCAATGTGTTCGTTGATGGTACTTGGCTTTATAACGCTTGCGGTGCGGATAGAGCTCTTGCGACACGTTTAGAATATCCTGATCGCAGATTTCAACTCGATCATGCAAAGCTCGTAAATGAAATCCTGGCACACGCACAGCGGCATATCCCAAAATGCGATTCAATTGGCAGTATGTATTTTGCTACTAGCGTGTTTGAGCTGCCAGTGGATTTGGCTGAGTGGCCGAATGAGCGCGACGACGTGACTGCCGCAGATGTGGAGTCGGTCAAGAGAAGCACTGCGGCCAGGGAAAAATTTGCTGAGAACGCCGTCCAGGCAGGATACTCAAAAGATGCCATATTCCGACCAAAATTAAAGGGCTGGATGCTCGGAAAGTTGCGCGAGCACCGATTTCAAGAAAAGCAAGTGGACGCTACAGTCGTAGCTTTGCTCGTGAAATACGCGATTACGTGCCCTGAGGATGTTCACGTCATCATCACCGGGGATTCTGACGTACTTCCTGCAATTAAAGTGGCATACCCGGAGTACTCTGATAACGTACTCGTTGCAACAACTCACCCTGATCAGTTGAAGGTTGATTCCCGGCAAACATCCTATGCGTTAGCTGATTTCAACTATTTAATACCTCCTTTCTATTTGGAACAAAATGCGGACAAGATCATGCAAGGGGCAAATGTTTACAAATGTGTCCATTGCAGCAAAGTCTTCAGTCGTCCGAATCCGATCCCACGCAACACTGCCGCTTGCTGCAGACCGTGCCACGAAAAGCGGGAGTGATTATCGCCTATGCTTTTCGACGGGCCGATCTGGGCCGATACATCGTGCTGGATTGATATGCAAAAATTCAATTCAGGTAGCGACAATAAGTCAATTCGGCGCCGAACTATACAGGTCCACGGGTCCAGCTATTAACCAACGGAAATGATCAGTATCCAAGTGCGTAAGCGGCTTTCGTACACCGAAAATACTAGTGTTTAGATAGAATCTGGCTGCTAGCCAGTAAGTTAGTAGCTCATATTGGATTGCGCTAGATTTTGACGCTGGGGTATAGCATTACCGCTGAAAAACATAGAAGTAAGGTGCTCTAAATGAATGTTAGTATGCTCGCTGAGTGGGAAGCAAATCGTGCAATTAAACAGCTAATTAAAAACTGCAATCAATATGCTGTCGCTGTGGCATGGGCCGGTGCAAACGAAATTGTCGATGCAATGTTGGATGCTGAAATTAAACTAGGAATGCTCGTGATAGGTACACATATGTACCAGACGGATCCAGCAGTGCTGCGGCGTTTTAGCAAATGCAAAGGTGTTCGCTGCCTCCCTCCTAATGGACGCCTTTTTCATCCCAAACTTTATTATTTCAGGATGCCTGATGGCTATGCGGCAGTCGTCGGAAGCCATAATCTGACAGGAGGAGCCTTTGGCGGCAAAAATATTGAGCTTAGCGTATTACTTCAAGGTGATAAAAAAGACATATTATTTCGAAATCTTGAAGATTTTATCAAGTCGAGTTGGAGTGCGGCCGAAGATATTCTTGAGGATAGTTTTTTATTTGCTTATGAGGCTCAATACCTTGCAAATAAAGCTAAGCTTAAAGATTTAAATAAATTCTATCGTTTAAAAAAACCAATTGGTGCCAAGCCCTCGCCTTTGGCCCTCACCTGGGAAAATTTTGTAAATGGTGTAAAGAACGATGGCTATCATAACCTAGAGGGTCGCCTTACTATTTTAGAACGCGCAGCGTCTTTGTTTTCAGAACATGGCTCTTTTGATGCGATGTCTAGACTTGAGCGTAAAGCTATCGCAGGGACCTATGGGGCTAATGAGCCGACATTCGATAATATTGATTGGGCTTGGTTTGGTAGGATGTCTGGCCAGGGAGACTTCAAAAACTTGGTCAATGAGTTTCCACAATTGCTTTCCAAAGCAATAGACAATATTCCGGCCGACGGTGATATTTCTGAAGGGGATTTCAACGCGTTCAGCCAAGATTTCGACCGAGCTTTTCGTAAAAAAACTCATAAGGGCGGGATAGCAACCGCCTCACGACTTCTAGTAATGAAACGCCCGGATTTTTTTATCGGCGTCAACGATGCTAACAAACGTGGCGTATGCGGTGCATTTGGTGCAGCCCACAGCACATTGACTCTAGGAAATTATTGGGAGCGCATCGTAGTGCCTATGCAAAATAGCCCTTGGTGGTTATCACCTCGACCTAAGGCCAAACTTGCCGGACGAATTTGGGATAATCGATCAGCGCTGCTCGATAGCATTTACTATGAACCAAAATAGATGTGTCACCGAGCCCGTTCTCGTTGAACAATTCTTTCTGGTATAACGATAAAAGTAATCACTCAGTGCCATTCTTATTGTTGTAGGGTGGGTGATTTTTTTCATTGGGTCGGCATAGGCGGTTTAATCAAGCAGCGAGCTTATCGCGGAAGTATATCCGCCGGATTTTCCCAGCACTTCCGCGCTGATCACCCGCTCTCCCGCTCGAAAAGTGAGCAGAAGCAGTTGAACACCTGAGTCAGTTTTCAGGCGGCAGAACAGCCTCTACTCGGTTAGTTCTCGGTCAACGGCACGCTAGAGATGCATCTGTAGTTTATTACGATGATGAATCCGACCATACGCCGTGAAGGTGCTTTTCCGACGAGGCCGCTATTAAATCTGAGAGATGATGTAAAGAGGTCTCTGCTAACGAAGACTTGACGTCGTTAAGGCTTACATTGTATCTGATACCAGTTATACGAGGATCAATTGGTTGACGTAAACCAGGAATGTCATTCATGTTAAAGGCTAGAAAATTTCTTTCCGAAAAAGAAATATCGAAGCGCCGGTCAATTTTTTCAGAGAAATCATTGCCAAGAGCTGATGCAATATTACTCCACAATTTTTTTCTTAATGCGGGATATTTTGAGGCAACTTCATCTATAGAGTTTGCCAGTTCCATAATGCTGACTCCGCCAGAGAGGCTTTGCATCATTATAGACCCGACGTATCCCTCACCGTTTAGTGGCGGTTGCAGTTGTGCCATTGCGAATTCGTGGGCTCGGGTTTCACGAATGGTGGATTTAACCTCCAAACATCCACCACGCCACGAAAAATCGAATTTTTCATAGATGTCGCTGTGCCAGTAATCGAGGAGCAGCAGTGGATCAGAGCTGCGGTCTATAATAAATAGCTCTGCCCATAGTCCTGCGACCTCTCGACCACTTGGGGTCGCCATTACTCTAAATAAATCTAAAAGCCCTTGAATGCTTTCCTCAAGCTCACGAGTACCAGAATTAAGTGGAAGCTCATCGATAGCCGCACTGAAACATTTTATAAAAAGCTCGTATAAGTCGGGTGCGCTTGGATCACAGGATATAACGGCGAATTGATCTTGAATTACAACTCCTGCTACATGAACACTACAAGTAGTGTGAAACTGTGCATTTAAATAGAGGAATTGGATGCTGGGGACATAACGGGGTATGCTAGCGTCATGAAGAAGGAAGATAGGCGCACCATCCACATCTTTGGCGAGGAAGTCTTGTCGCCGATCAGATAATGATAACGCAATAAACTTTTCTCCCGACTCGGCGCGCGGTAAGCTCTTAAAGTCTGTGAATACCATTTCTAAACTCGCTCCTCAATAATTAATGTCTTCTTCAGCTTTTTTGGTACATTAAGGGCAAACCAAGTGACGTCCCGAATGTCCGCACTGCTTTGATCTCGCTGTACCGTGCCAAGGTCGAATCTTCTGAGTTGTAAAGTAACGCGTTCAGTAGAGGAAAAACTTTTGTCGTTAAAGGCATCCGCACTTTGACTGAAGTATTGATTGATTGGTGCGAAGCGATGGGATGCACTCACTCCTCGACCTTGATTCCTCATACGATATCCAGTCTGTAATTTATTCATCATAAAAACATCTGTCACAATGTTGGCGTCGTTACTTAAAAGCAACGCTAAGACTACCAGCATCGCGCTGTGTTCTTCCGCATCTCTTGGATCCTTTACAGCAACCTTCAATAAAAAATCTTCGAGAACGACTCTTAAGGGGATTCCGTCGAAGACTTCATGAGGTGTACCATTCGTTGCTGTAGAAAACTTGGATAAGTTTGAAGCATTGATCGCTGGTCCGTATTCGGACTGCCATTTAGTGACCACATTCGAAAGTAAAATTCTGTTATCCGCCGCGGCGGTGTCATCACGTTGTAAAACGTCCGGAACTAGCCAGCCGTCAACCGGGATGCGACGAGTCCCTATCCCTATAATGTTCGGCCTCGTAGGTTTTAAAAGCTCAGTCAGAATAAAGTCACGACGCCATTCTAGGAGCGGCTTACCTCTGTGGGCAACGAGAGCCGAACGAACAAACTCTTCGTGTTCAACATATTCAGTAAAAGCGTCTTTTACACTTTGCTGTATAAATACCCGGCATAACCCGAAATAGCCTTTTTTATATCCGAAGAACCGAGCCCGCTGTTGTAGGGTATCAGCGGTAGCTGCGCCTCCCAATGGACGAGGCATATAAGTAATGCACAGACCTTCAACGGTGTACCCGCGATCTAATTTAGCACCGCCAACAAGAATCCAGTATCGAGTTTGCTTCCAGCTTATGTTTTTTTCTGCATCTGGCGTACCATTGACTTGCACAACGCGTAGCTCGTCGAACACATCATCAACCAGCGCTGCAACTAGCTCATTCAGAGGCTTTATTTTGGGCTCTGTCAGTTTGAGCGATTTATATTCTTCGTCAAACATTTTAGCGACAAGAGATGGGTTTTTTATGTACTCGCTTTCGACAATGAGCGAAATGCTGGTTTTCGCATTATCTACCCACGTTTTGTATTCTTTATGAGAGGATGTTTTGATTGCCGGATGAACCATCATTGAGCGATTTTGATCTTTTCCACTCAACCCTTTTTCTCTTGTTAAAGAATGCTGCGCCAGAACTAGAAAGAAAAATCGCAAAGCTTTCAGTAAGCTTTTTGGCGGCCCGCTCAAGATGTTATCTGGTGTCGGTACTTCGATAGCAGGAATGTCACATATCAAACTTGGATTTTCTAAAAAGAAAGCCTTTCCTCCAGTATATGACTGGCCAGGAGTTACAAGTTCTGCAAATGAAGCATTTAACAAATCAGATTGAGCTATCAATAGGTTGGCTTGGGGGGTAGCTGTATACTGCAAGTATGAATGGTGCGGTATCACATCCCTCAAATTCAAAATTCTTTCGTACGTTGCGCTTCTTTCTTCATCGATGGGTAGCTCACGGCGATTTTTTGCCGCTTTCGTATTCAGGCTGGCTTGGTCACTTTCATCATCAATAATTAGTGCGGGTATGTCATTTAGTTTTACTTTGCTCAATACCTCAGCAAGTTTCTCAAGATGGCCGCCGTGCTTCAGAACTGTAATCAAAAGTGATTTTTTTGAAGATTTTTTCCGCCAGGCATTTATTTTTGCCTCTACCTGATCCTGATCTTTCTTGGTAGGGTTGGACAAGTGGAACCACTGATCACCACCATTTTCTATACCCAAGTCCTTTCTGAGTCGGTACTCAGACTGATCCCGCAAGTTGTTTTTTGTTCCAGCTAAAACGATGACTAAACCATACCCATTGTCTCTTGCAAGCGCTATTACGGTCTCAAATGACATCGTTTTGCCACTCTGGACGTAGCCTACGACCAGACCAGTTTCATGTCCGGCGGGGTCTAACGGCGGCAAACATCGACCTAGAATGCGCTGGGCTTCTTGTAGAACCGAGTCGGGTCCTTCCGTCAGATCCTGGAAGTTAGGTCCATTTGGGTCACTTGACTTGCTTTTTAAAAAAGCATGTGTGAACTCTTTAAGTTCTGGTACCCAGCGAAGAGGTGGTCTAACGGTAGAGAGTATCTTGATTGATGTATTCATATTTTTGACGTACGCACCAAGGCGCCCCGCATTAAGTAGTTAAAGTTGAACAGAAATATTTCAGGAGAGATGCCTGTCATATCTTCTGATAAAACGAGGCCTACGCAAATTGCAGTTGCTATTCTTAAGAAAAGTTCAACATTTTCATTGTGGGTGCCAAGGAACTGTGTCGAGAAAGGATGTGCCAAAGAGATATCAAGAGTAAGTCTCCTAATACGCTCTAGCGTATCCTGTTCTTGCTCATGTTTCGCGACTGCAAGCCAATCTTCGCAAGCAGGGTCAATTGATGTTTTGATTGTGATGATCCACAGATTCCTACCGTCATCGACCTCAACCGTTTTTTCCGATGCTTCTAATAGGTTAGGTTCTAAATGTTCTGGAAGTATGGGCGGCGCACTGGGGTTAAGCCTGGATTCGATAATGAAAGGCGCAACCTGCTCTTCAATATATTGTGCAACAGATTTGGTAGCTGTCACTGCTAGAGCTTGAATCGATTTTCTGCTTGGCGTCGCACGATAAGATTCAGCTTGAGCCAGTAGATTTAAAGGTGGCGCCTCTAATTCATTTTTAAGATATTCTAAGAATATATCTTCATACTGTTCCCAGCGGAAACCATCTTTTGTGTGGCTGACATCGAAACCTTCTAGGTGTAACTCACCAAACAACCTTTGATACGGATAACTATTGGTTTGCTTAAAAATAAAACTAGGTCGATATGTCTCGTCGTAACTGCCCTCAATTAACCTATTTCTCCGGAATAGAGCGAATCCCGCAAACGGAGTCGATCCAATTTCTCGAAGAGCGGCAAACCCATTCACTCGCTGGCCATTACCAAAATCTAAATTAATATCTTTTCGCCATTCTACGGCTTTAGCATTTTGATCTTGTACTGGAATTCCTGATCCGGAAAATGGTAGCGCTTTAAGTATCTTTGGTGAGTTATACTCAAGTTGTTCTTTATTAACAGTAAGAACAAGTTCTCCTTGTCGGAGAAAAACCCTATAAATACTTGCGAGATGAGCTTTGATTTTACCTACAGTTCTTCCTAGAGGAATGTGATGTAGGCCGCGAAGAGTGACGACAGTGTAATGTTTTTTCGTCTTTTCCGCGCGTTCCTCTGTTATTAAGTTTTCGATCTGTTTTTCGACAATCTCGCGTATGTCAAAAGAAATAGTTCTCTCAACCGTTTCTCCCAAAGCTTTAGTTCTAACAGACCAATTCTCAGCAAACCAGCAAGCCGCGCTCTTCATCCCAATTCCGAACTCGGACAGGCCCGTTCGATCTGTTGGCACATGGGCTGCTCTAAAGGCCCTCGGGAAGTCATGCTCGGATATCCCAGCTGCGTTATCTGTTATTGTAATTCTACCCGGGCCCGCAGTGTCGATGCTGATATTTATTATAAGTTTAAAGTTTGATCCATTCAGCTCTTTTAGTTTGGTCCGGTTAGCTGCAAAGCTTTGGATTGAGTTGTCTATAAACTCCGCCATTGCAAACCATGCTTTGTAGTTCAGATGCTTAAGCACGGAAAGCATGGTTACTTCGGGTCGAATTTCGACTGAAACAGGTGCTGCCTTTTTAGGCTCTTCTTCCATGATCACAAAGTATCTGCCGTCAATTTGGTTGAACTTGATGCTTTCGATTTATAATTTTGGTCATCTGTAAAGATTAGCGCCTTAGCAACTGATTCGACCACGTTTGAATTTACTGCGTTTCCTAAAGCTTTGAACGCTAGCGTGTGGCTTGTGGGCAAGTGCTTTAAGGTATCCATGCTTTGAAGCTTTGCACATTCACGTGGTGTCATGTAACGCTTTTGCCATGCAATAATGGGTACTTGCGTATCAGTCATTGCTATTAAACTTGGCGCGGTCGTTCGCCGCTTTATCCTTACTCCAGATGCGCGGAATTGCAACACATAGTTCCATATGTTTCTCTCGCCACCTTTGACGTTCCATTCTAGTTTTTGCAGGCTAGATGGGAACTTTAAGATTTTCGGTAGCCACGGATCTATCCAAACTTTATTATCCGTATAAAATTGTCTGTTCATCCTTATAAAATCTTTCTTCCATTTTGGAAATGTCACTGTATTAGTACGCGCATGGCTAGGCAACGCTGACCATCTTTCCTCGATGGTTTTTAAGTACCCAATTTTAACTCCGTGACTTCCTTTGAATCCTTTCAGGCCGTCGAGGCCTTTTAGTTGTCTGCACGCGTATGGTGTGGTGTCTTCAAAGGGGTAAGTTGCTCCCCATTCCATGGACCATAGAGGAAACCAAGGTGGTTCTACATGTTCAGGACAAAGTTTTAGAAACTCATCCCATACTTCCAAACATTCATTTACTTGGGGTGAAAGCGCTTTTGCATCATTTGGGTAATCGTCGAGCACTGAGTCAATGCAAGTTGGTGTTTCCGTGGTTTCAGGCCAGGAGAATTCACTTAAAGGATCTAATGAGCCAACTATATAAACTCGTTCCCGAATTTGCGGGATACCAAAATTATGCGGGGAAAGCTTCTCTGCTGAAATATGATAGCCGACACCACCTTCTCCGGTTCCGAGAATGGTTTGAATTTCCTTCCAGGTTCGACCTTCGTCGTGCTTAAGTAGGTTAGGAACGTTTTCTAAAATGAAGTATTTTGGTTTTTTTGTAGCTAAGATTGCAGCAACATTGAAAAATAAGTTTCCTTGCTCGGTGCATTCAAATCCGAGTTGTTCGCCTGCTTTTGAAAATGGTTGGCACGGAAAACCGGCAGTTAAAACATCGTGGTCAGGAATGTCCTCTGGCTTTACTTTGGTAATATCACCAGCGGGACGAACATCAAAATTCATCTCATAGAGATCACGGAGATGTTCTTTCCACTCTGCTGCAAAGACGCAAACCCCTCCAAGTCGCTCCAGAGCAAGGTGAAAGCCGCCCAAACCAGCGAAAAGGTCTATAAATCGGAATGACTGCATCTGTTTCAAAAGGGCAAAACTCTCTGACGTTCATCTACTTTTCAGAGGATGGCCATGATCTCCTTAGCAACGCGCTTGCTCTGTATCGCAGGGTTGCAGTCGGCGCAAGATGGCATCCCGCCAATCTTCATGGTAGCTGTTTTCATGATCAAATGTCCCGACAAGATTGGCGGATTCCCCAACCATTATTTCACGTCCCGAGACCCGATTTGAGGAGCAAAAATATTCACTTTCTTTAAGTGATTATCTGACGTGTTAGGGCAGTGCCATTGATTTCACGGCAGGATCTTAGCTAGTGCCGTTGAGATATTGACCATGACGCGATGCATGGCTGTGGCAATCTGGGGTGGCTTTGAGAGCACTGCACATTGAGCTTGGTGGCTATGTCGGCAAGCTTTGAGGCCTTGGCACACAGCGCTGAAGAAATTAGGCAAAAAAAAACCAGACACACGGTCTGGTTTTCCATTATTGGTGGGCCTCCCCGGAGTCGAACCGGGCACCAACGGATTATGCTTACCACTTCGGTTTTCACCGCCCCTTTCGGGTTCGTGGTCTGGACTGTCTCTTACCTTTCGGCTCGCCCGTACAGTCTCTACACCTTCCTCGTGAGAGGCTTGGCTCGGGATTACCACGCTTGAGCAGAGGCTTCCCCGAATTTGAGCGATTCTACCAAGGGACAGAGTTAACTTACCCCAAGGCAACCCATTCGCGATCAACCATGCCCAATGAAGGGGTTAGGTATCTCACCTTAAGTCCGCTGCTCTAACCAACATGAGCTAGAGGCCCAAAGTCTTTCTATTTCAGTAGCTTAACCTACCCATGATTTAGGGACAAATGTGCGGGTAAATGAACCCTACATAAGAACCTACGACCAAGGGATTATGAGTCCCCTGCTCTAACCAACTGAGCTATAGGCCCTCAGTAGGTCGCGGATTATAACGATGGTTTGTTCACTGTGCCATCCGAAAAATCCTCCTGCCTCGTACGAAGGAAGGTTGCGGCAAATTGCTCCGGTGGCAGGGGCAGGCTGACGATGTAGCCTTGCATCTGTTCACAGCCTTCTGCGGCTAGGAAGGCTTGCTGGGCGGGGTTCTCCACGCCTTCGGCGATGATGGTGAATTGCATGCTGTGGCCGAGGGCGATGATGGCGCGGACGATGGCGGCGTCGTGTGGGTCGTCGGGCAGGCCGCGGACGAAGGATTGGTCAATCTTGAGGAAGTCCAGCGGCAGGCGCTTGAGGTAGCTGAGGGAGGAATAGCCGGTACCGAAATCATCGATTGCCAACTGCACGCCCAGGCCTTTGAGTTGGTGCAGCACGTCCAGCGCTTCTTCGGCCTGGCTCATAATGAAGTTTTCGGTGATCTCCAGTTGCAGGCAGCCGGGCTCCAGGCGGTAGTCGCGCAGCAGTTGTTCGATGCGTGACAGCAGGTTGGGGTGACGCAGTTGCGCGCCGGCGAGGTTGACGGACAGTGGCCCGAAATCATCGAAAGCGTCTTGCCAGGCGTGCATTTGTCGGCAGGCCTGTTCCAGTACCCAATCGCCAATTTGCAGGATCGTGCCGTTCTCTTCGGCCAGGGCGATGAAGTGTTCGGGCGGTACGTCGCCAAAGGTCGGGTGGTGCCAGCGTATCAAGGCTTCGGCGCCGATCAGTTGCTGGGTGAGCAGGCTGCGTTTGGGTTGGTAATACAGGCTCATCTCATCGCGTTCGATGGCGCGGCGCAGCTCATGCTCCAGCGCCACGCGTTCGTTGGCCTGGGCCGTCAGGTCGCGGGTGTAGCTTTCAACGCGGTTGCGGCCCTTGGCTTTGGAGCGGTACATCGCGGCGTCGGCATTTTTGACCAGGGTGGCGACATCGGTGCCGTCCTGCGGATACAGGCTGGTGCCGATACTTGCGCTGATAAAGAACTCGTGCTCGCCGGCCTGGAAGGGCGGTGTGAAGCAATCGAGCAATTTGTTCGCCAGGTATTGCGCATCGCTGGCCTGGTGCAGGCCGGGCAGCAGGATGATGAATTCATCGCCGCCCAGGCGAGCGACGGTGTCGATATCGCGCAATTGTTCCTTGAGGCGTACGGCGATGTCTTTGAGCAGCAGGTCACCGACCGGGTGGCCCAGGCTGTCGTTGATGTGTTTGAAGCGGTCCAGGTCAAGAAACAACACCGCGCCTTGATTGCCGCTTTCCTGCTGGCCGTTGAGGGCGGCCAGCAGTCGGCTTTCAAACAGCGTGCGGTTGGGCAGGCCGGTCAACGGGTCGTGATGGGCCTGGTAGTCGAGGCGCGCCTGGGCGAGCTTGAGGCTGGAGATGTCGGCAAATACGGCGACAAAATGCGTGACCACCTGCTCGCGATTGCGCACGGCGCTGATGGTCAGCCAGCTCGGGTACAGCTCACCGTTCTTGCGCCGGTTGGAAATTTCGCCCTGCCAGTGACCCTGGGTCGTCAGTTGGTGCCACATCGCGGCATAGAAAGCGCTGTCGTGCATGCCGGAGGCGAGCAGGCGCGGGGTATGGCCCAGCGCTTCGGCCTCGCTGTAGCCGGTGATTTCGCTGAAGGCGCGATTGACCGCACTGATGTTCTGCCGCGTGTCGGTGATCAACACGCCTTCGGCGGTGCTTTCGAACACCGTGGCGGCTTGTTGCAGTTTTTCCTGCATCAGCTGGCGCTCGGTGATGTCGCGGGCGATGGTCAGCATGCAATTTTCGTCGCCGATGGGCAGCGGGCGGCTGGACAGTTCGCAGAGGCGAATCTGGCCGTCGACGCGGCGGATATGGCAGATGAAGTCGCGGACAAAGCCGTCGCGCTGCATCAACTCGAGCAGGTGCTTGCGCTCATTAAGGTCGACCCATATCCCAAGGTCCAGGGCCGACTGGTCGAGCGACGTGGCGCTGGTGTAGCCGGTCAGGTGGCTGAAGCCTTCGTTCACTTCGATCAGCAGCCCATCGCTTTGCCGGCTCAGCAACAAGCCATCGGGCGAGGCATGAAACGCCTTGGCAAACTTCTCCTCGGAAGTTTGCAGCTGCTGTTGGGTTTCCTTGAGCTGGGTGATATCTCGCACCACGACCACCAGGGCCTCGGTGGTATCGAGTTGGAACGGCTCGGTCGAAATAAGCCCGGTAAACGCCTGGCCATTGCTGCGCCAGAAAATCATCTCTAGGTTGCGGATGCTGGTGGTCTGCACGCGTTGCAGCAAATCCGGACCGACGCCTTCAACACCCCAGATATTCAGCTCGGTGGCGGTTTTGCCCACCACCTCCTGGGCGCTCAGGCCGATCTGGTCTTCAAAGGCCTTGTTGACTTCAAGCAGGCATCCGTCGGACAGGCGGGCGATCACCAGGATGTCCGGGCATTGCTGGAACACTGAGGCAAACTTCTGCTCGGACAGCTGCAGTGCCTCCTCCGTACGCTTGGCTTCGCTGATGTCGATCATCAAGCCGCGCAGCACCGGTTCATGGCCGTATTCGATCAGGCTGACAATGTCGCGTACCCACAGGCAGCGGCCATCGGCGGTGATAACGCGATAGTCGATGCTGTGGTCACGGTTGGCGCGGGTTTCACGGTAGCAATACGTTTCGGCGCGGGTCAGGTCGGCAGGATGAATGATGTTGCGCCAGAAACCGGGGATCAGCCAATGGGCGCGGGGGTAGCCGAGCAATTCTTCAGCATGGGGCGACACGTAGCTGTAGGTGAAATCGCTGATGTTGGCTTCCCAGGCGATAGCGGACAGGCTCTCCACCAGGCCGCGATAGTGGTACTCGCTGCTGCGCAGTTCTTGCTCAAGGGCGACCCGGCGGGAAATTTCCGAGCTGAGCCGACGATTGATTCGAATCACAACGGCCAGCACGGTGCTCAGCAGCAATACCGCAGGCAGACCGTACATCAGCAAATCCGCCCAGAGCGTGCGGTGATCGCTGAAGCTGCCGACCCAACGCTGCTGGATCGCATCGGTTTCGGCTGGGCTGAGATCGGCGAGGACCTTGTCCAGAATGCCCACCAGTATTTTCTCATCCTGCGGGACGCCCATAGCCAACTGATAGCGGTAGGGCGTTTCGCCGCTCACGTACAAACCGTCGAGTTTCAGTTGGCGCAGGCTCCACACGCTGGAAGCCAGGTCGCTGACGACCGCATCGACTTCATCGGTGGCCAGGGCCTGCAGCATAGAGCTGGCGTTCGGCATCGCGACGAGATTGAGGTCCGGATGGTGGGTGCGCAGTAATTCATGAGGCGCATAGTTTTCCACCACGGCGATTTTCAGTCCGTACAAGTCGTTGAGATTGCGCGGCTTGGCGCCGCCTTCATGGGCCAATATCACGATGGGAAAGTCGAGATAGGGGCGCGTGAAAGCCAGGAAGCTCTGGCGTTCCGGGGTAGACATGACGCCAGGTAGCAGGTCGAGCTGACTGTTGCGTGCTTGCTCAAGCACAGCGGTCCAGTTTGTTGGCTCGATCAGCTTGACCCGGATGCCCAGGCGATCCTGGATCAGGCGCACATAATCGGCGGACAGGCCCTGGTAGCGGCTCTCTTCATCGCGGTATTCAAAGGGCGGCCAGGACGCATCCACCCCAAGGCGCAGCTCCTGATGGTCCGTCAGCCAGCTACGCTCATCATCCGTGAGAGTCAACGCGCCAGCCGTTGCGGTCCAGGTCAGCAGCGACAGCAGTATCACGGTCGGCAATCTGGGCATAACGGTCTCGTTATGGCACGGGGAATTTCTCGAGTGTAGACGGGCATTGCGGGGGAGGGGAGTTGCGGGGCAGTTATCTGTGGAAGTAATTGTTAGAAAGCAAAACCCCCGGCCTGGGCCGGGGGTTCTGGTATCACTCGTCGAGGAAGGAGCGCAGATGCTCGCTTCGCGTCGGGTGGCGCAACTTGCGCAGCGCCTTGGCTTCGATCTGACGGATCCGCTCGCGGGTCACGTCAAACTGCTTACCGACTTCCTCAAGGGTGTGGTCGGTATTCATGTCGATGCCGAAACGCATGCGCAGTACCTTGGCTTCACGGGCAGTGAGGCCGGAGAGTACGTCGCGCGTCGCTTCCTTAAGGCTCTCAACGGTGGCGACATCGATTGGCGACTGCATGGTCGAGTCTTCGATGAAGTCACCCAGATGGGAGTCTTCGTCATCACCGATCGGGGTTTCCATGGAGATCGGTTCTTTAGCGATCTTCAATACCTTGCGGATTTTATCCTCAGGCATTTCCATGCGTTCGCCCAGCTCTTCCGGGGTCGGTTCGCGACCCATTTCCTGCAACATCTGCCGGGAAATACGGTTGAGCTTGTTGATGGTCTCGATCATGTGCACCGGAATACGGATGGTGCGGGCCTGGTCGGCGATCGAGCGAGTGATCGCCTGACGGATCCACCAGGTGGCATAAGTCGAGAACTTGTAGCCGCGACGGTATTCGAACTTGTCCACCGCTTTCATCAAGCCGATGTTGCCTTCCTGGATCAAGTCGAGGAATTGCAGGCCACGGTTGGTGTACTTCTTGGCGATGGAGATCACCAGACGCAAGTTGGCTTCAACCATCTCTTTCTTCGCGCGGCGGGCCTTGGCCTCACCGATCGACATGCGACGGTTGATGTCCTTGATCTCGGCAATCGTCAGGCCGGTTTCAGCCTCCAGTGCGCTCAGTTTCTGCTGGCAACGGAGGATGTCCGGCTGCAGGCGACCAATGGCTTCGGCGTATTTCGCCTTGCCTTTGGCCAGGGCGTCGCTCCAACTTTCGTCAACTTCGTGGCCGGGGAACTGGCGCAGGAAATCGGTACGCGGCATGCGCGCATCACGGACACAGAGCTGCATGATCGCACGCTCTTGTGCACGCAGACGCTCAAGGGCGCTACGAACGCGTTCAACCAGGCCTTCGAATTGCTTCGGTACCAGCTTGATCGGCATGAACAGCTCAGCCAGGGCCAGCAGCTCGGCAATTGCCTGCTTGTTGGCACGGCCATGCTTTTTCAGGGCCTTGCGGGTGATTTCCATTTGATCGGAAACCGCACCGAAACGCTGGGCAGCGATGACTGGGTCCGGACCGCTTTCGACTTCTTCTTCGTCGTCGGTGCTGGCTTCAGCCTCGTCTTCGTCGGCGTCGTCGTCCGCTTTCGGCGCCTTCGGATCGACAGGCGGCGGTATTTCGGCGGCAGGCGGCGCAATGCCGTCGTCCGGGTCGATATAACCGCTGAGGACGTCAGACAGGCGGCCACCTTCGGTGGTGACGCGAGTGTACTCGGAGAGAATGTGGTCAACCGTGCCAGGAAAGTGCGCGATTGCGCCCATCACTTCACGGATGCCCTCTTCGATACGCTTGGCGATTTCGATTTCGCCTTCGCGTGTCAGCAACTCGACGGTACCCATTTCACGCATATACATGCGCACAGGGTCAGTCGTGCGACCGATGTCGGTCTCCACCGCGGCCAACGCGGCAGCGGCTTCTTCAGCGGCTGCCTCGTCGGTATCGGCGTCGGCCAACATAAGGGCGTCCGCATCCGGAGCACTCTCGTGTACGGGGATCCCCATGTCATTAATCATGCGGATGATGTCTTCCACCTGCTCTGGATCTGAAATATCCTCAGGCAGGTGGTCGTTGACCTCTGCGTAAGTCAGATACTTCTGCTCACGACCAAGGGTGATCAACTCTTTGATACGAGACTGCTGTTGCGCTTTTCCGGACATAACACCCTATCCACTGAAGGTCTTGGCGGGCAAAAAACAAGCCGAGGATTATACCCGAGCTATGACCTCACACGCCAGCTGAGGTCGGGTTTGATGTGCAAACGTTCTGTTTTAAGAGGTCGCGCATCTGTTTTGCTATCTGAATCTGCTCTTCAGCCGACAATCCCGGCTGTCTTGCTCTCTTGATGAGCTCATCGAGGGTCTGTGTATGTTGACCCGCGGATAACCTGTTAATGGTGTCTAAAAACTGTTGTTCAAGGTTATCGCCGTCAATTAGCCACTCCTTTTCCGCGAGTGCCTTCAACAGGCGGCCCTGTTCCGTGCCATGCCAGCGAGCCATCAGCTGAATTGAGTTTAGCTTAGGATTTTTCTGCACGGCCTCGATCAAGGCGATAAGCACCTGAGCGTAGGTGTTGCTCTCGTTGGCAAAATGATCGGCGCTTTCAACCTTGCCCGCCAATTGCGGGTGGTGGATAAGCGTGCGCAACGCAATCAGCGTCGGCGCCTCTACGGCAACCGGCGTACGCGGGGCATAGGCCTCATCGCGATCGCCGCGCTTGCCATTCTTGCTCCAGGGCTTCTTGTCCCACTTCTTGCCGCCGGCCCCGGGCTTCTTCGGCGTCCACTCCTGCTGGGGCGTAAACGCCTCCTGCGGTTGGTGGAAGTCGGCATAGTCCGGCATGGCGTCGTAATCCATGCCTGGGTCGTAGGCGGGCGGCGCGTGCTGAGGGGCGCTGTGCACCAGCTGGCTCACGGCTTCGCCGCTCAATCCGGTGATTTCCAGCAGGCGCTGGCGCATCAGGGTGCGCAAATTGGCGCCTGGGACCTTGTCGATCAACGGCGCTGCGAGGGTGGCCATGTGGGCCTTGCCTTCAAGCGAGCGCGGGTCGGCTTCTTCGGTCAATTGCTGGAAAAAATAATCCGCCAGCGGTTGCGCATGTTGATTGATACGCGCCCGGAACGCGTCGGTGCCTTCGGAGCGCACCAGGGTGTCCGGGTCTTCGCCTTCGGGCAGGAACAAAAAGCGTGCACGGCGCCCGTCCTGCAGGCTCGACAGCGTGGCCTCAAGCGCGCGCCATGCGGCATTGCGGCCGGCCTGGTCGCCGTCGAAGCAGAACAGCACGCTGGGCACCACGCGGAACAGGCGCTTCATGTGTTCTTCGCTGGTGGCTGTGCCGAGGGTCGCCACCGCATTGCGCAGGCCCTGCTGGGCCAGGGCGATGACGTCCATATAGCCTTCAACCACGATGATCTCGTCGAGGTTGCGGTTGTTCTTGCGCGCTTCGAACAGGCCGTAGAGTTCCTGGCCTTTATGGAAAACCGGGGTTTCCGGGGAGTTCAAGTACTTGGGCTTGTCGTCCCCCAGCACTCGGCCACCGAACGCGATGATGCGGCCGCGGCTGTCGCGGATCGGAAACATCACGCGGTCACGGAAGCGGTCATAGCGTTTGCCGGTCTCGGCGTTTTCAATCAGCAGGCCGGCGTCAATCATGGCTTTTTGCTGGAGCGTGTCGCTGCTCAGGTGCTTGTACAGGTTGTCCCAGCCTGGCGGGGCGAAACCGAGTCCGAAGTCCCGGGCGATTTCCCCGGTGAGGCCGCGGCCCTTGAGGTAGTCGACAGCGGCTTTGCGCTGCGGATGGCTTTTAAGCGCCTGCCGATAGAAATCGGCGGCGGCGGTCAGTAGCGGATACAGCGGCGAGTCGGTGGGTTGGCGCGGTTTGTGCGCACGGCCACTTTCTTCGCGGGGGATTTCCATGCCGGCGGCTTTCGCCAGGTCCTCGACGGCCTGGGGGAAATCCAGGTTGTCGTGGTCCATCAGGAAGCCGAGGGCGTTGCCGCCGGCGCCGCAACCGAAGCAGTAATAGAACTGCTTGTCCGGGCTGACACTGAACGACGGGGTTTTTTCTTTATGGAACGGGCAGCAGGCGGTGTAGTTCTTGCCGGCTTTCTTCAGTTGCACGCGTGAGCTGACAACATCGACGATGTCGGTGCGGTTCAGAAGGTCGTCAATAAAGCTCTGGGGAATCAGCCCGGCCATGGCGTTCTCGTCATCACTGCGTGTAAATGAGGGCCCGTGAAATGTTCAAGCGCACGTTGGGCGCTCGATCATTATCGTCTGCATGGGGTGTCAGGGAGTGTATCTGCCGAACATTCGCTGACGTTAGTCTCTATCAGTGTCCGACGAATAAAAGTTGCCCGTGAGTCCGGTCTTGACCTGCGAGCGGTCTCGGAAGCTCACCGATGGGCACAGTCGACACAGTTGATCGCCTGCTTGAAGAATAGGTGTGCTCGTCAGTAGCCTTGTTAGGCTCGTCAGAAGAGACGTGCACCGCTGGCAAAAGAGCCAGTCCTGACGTGTGAAGCAGTGTCTCGGTCGCGTGTGCGGCGTCGACGATGAAGCATCAAGCGATATCCGCAAATGCCAACAGCCCGGCTGAGGGCCGGGCTTGGCAGAAGCTTGCTACGAACGTCTGTGTATTAGTACAGACGAACGGCGCGGCGCTGTTCGCGCTGAACTTTCTTGGCGTGACGCTTAACAGCGGCTGCTGCTTTACGCTTACGCTCAGAAGTTGGCTTCTCATAAAATTCGCGGCTACGAACTTCAGCCAGAACACCGGCTTTTTCGCAGGAGCGCTTGAAACGACGCAGAGCTACGTCGAAGGGTTCGTTCTCTTTTACTTTGACGGCTGGCATCCAGAGCTACCTTCTTTCATTACCGGGATCAACGTTCTCGTCGCAAAAAATTCGCGGCTGAGGTCGTCGGTTTTTAAGGGTTGCGGATGTTAACCCCTCATTGGCAGGAATGCAAAGCCTCTGATCGAAAACCGCTAGTCGGGAGGGGGAGTGGCGACTATTATGCGCGCCTTCGAATTCAGCCTCTACAAGGCGCAAACCCATGCTAGTACTGGGACTTGAAACCTCCTGCGACGAAACCGGTGTCGCACTTTACGACAGTGAACGCGGGCTTTTGGCCGATGCGCTGTTCAGTCAGATCGACCTGCACCGTGCCTATGGCGGCGTGGTGCCGGAGCTTGCCAGTCGTGATCACGTCAAACGCATGCTGCCGTTGATTCGCCAGGTGCTGGATGAGGCTGGCTGCGTGCCGACCGAGATCGACGCGATTGCCTATACCGCAGGCCCGGGATTGGTCGGAGCCCTGCTGGTTGGGGCTTCCTGTGCCCAGGCGCTGGCGTTTGCCTGGGGGATTCCGGCCCTCGGTGTGCACCACATGGAAGGGCATTTGCTGGCACCGATGCTGGAAAAAACACCGCCAGCGTTCCCGTTCGTCGCTTTGTTGGTTTCGGGGGGGCATACGCAGCTGGTTCAGGTCGACGGCATCGGCCAATACACGTTGTTGGGCGAGTCGCTGGACGATGCCGCAGGCGAAGCATTCGACAAGACCGCGAAGATGATGGGGCTCAATTACCCCGGCGGTCCGGAAATTGCCCGTCTTGCCGAAAAAGGCGTGGCCGGTCGTTACACGTTCCCGCGACCGATGTGCGATCGCCCGGGGCTGATGTTCAGCTTCAGCGGCTTGAAAACCTCGGCGTTGAATACCTGGCAGCAGAGCGTCAGCGCCGGAGACGACGGCGAGCAAGCCCGTTGCGACATCGCGCTGGCGTTCCAGCAGGCCGTGGTGGAGACTTTGACCATCAAGTGCAAGCGCGCCCTGAAGCAGGCAGGCATGAAGCGCCTGGTGATTGCTGGCGGCGTCAGTGCCAACAAGGCTTTGCGCAGCGCGCTGGAGAAAATGCTCGGTGAGATGAACGGCGACGTGTTCTATGCGCGGCCTGAGTTCTGCACCGACAATGGCGCCATGATCGCCTACGCCGGCTGTCAACGCCTGCAGGCCGGGCAGCATGAGAGCCTGGCGATCAGCGTGCAGGCACGTTGGCCGATGGAGCAGTTGCCGCCGTTGTAAGGGTTAACCTGGACGCCCGTTAGAAATGCCGTTCGCGCCCGGCAAACAGGTCGCGTAGATTGCCGCGGTGGCGCCAGACGATCAGCAGTGTCAGCACGCTCATCGGCAGCAGCGCCGCCGGTGCTTGCCAGGCCAGCAAGGGCAGGGTGAGCGGTGTAGCGATCAGCGCAGCCAACGAGCTGGTGCGGGTCAGGTAGAACGTCAACAGCCAGGCGAGCACCGCCAGCAAGGCTGCCGGCGGGTAGATCCCCAGCAGCATGCCGGCCGCCGTGGCGACGCCTTTGCCGCCGCGAAAGCGGAAGTACAGGGGGAACAGATGGCCCAGGACGGCGCATACGCCCACCCAGGCCTGCTGTTGCAGGGTAAGGCCGACGAGGCTGGCGAGCAGTACGGGCAGCAGGCCCTTGCAGAGGTCGCCCAGCAGCGTCAGCACGGCGAGTTTCTTGCCGGCCAGGCGCAACATATTGGTGGCACCGGCATTGCCTGAGCCACTCATTCGCGGATCGGGATTTCCCGTCAGGCGGCTGAGCAAAATGGCAAAGGACAGCGAGCCGAGCAGGTAGGCGAGAATCGCCAGTGACCAAAACATGCTAACTATTCCGGGCGAGGACGCCCTGATTCTAACGGGGCATCGCGCCCTTGTCGTGCTGCGGAGAAGAGTGCTTGGACAGAGTGTTTATCGAAGGCCTGGAAGTCGACACCGTGATCGGCGCCTACGACTGGGAGCGCGGAATCCGTCAATGCCTGCGCCTGGACCTGAGCTTTGCCTGGGATAACCGTCCGGCCGCCGCCGGCGACGACCTGACCCTGGCGCTGGATTATGCCAGCGTGTCCGCGCGTATCCAGGCCTTTGCTGAGCAGTCCCACTACCAACTGGTGGAAACCTTCGCCGAACGCCTGGCCGAAGTGTTGATGAGTGAATTCCAGATTCCCTGGCTGCACCTCAAATTGACCAAGCCAGGTGCCGTCCCAGCGGCCAAAGGCGTGGGCGTGGAGATCGAGCGCGGATGTCGCTGACTCAGGTTTACCTTGGCCTGGGCAGTAATATCGAGCGCGAGCTCAATTTACGTGCGGGACTCGATGCGCTGGCGAGCTTTTTGACGGACATGCGCTGTTCGGCGGTGTTCGAAAGCCAGCCGGTGGGTATCAAGAGCGGGCCGTTCTTCAATCTGGTGGTGTCGGCGTGGACCGACCTGTCATTGATGGAGCTGGACCGTCGGCTGAAATCCATCGAGGCCGACAACGGCCGCTATGCGCCAGATCGTAAGGGGCTGCCCCTGGATATCGACGTGCTGCTGTATGGCGATCTGGTGGGTAATTTCGACGGTTTGATCCTGCCACGGGCAGAGATCCTGAAAAACGCCTTCGTGTTGTGGCCGCTGTCGATGATGGCGCCGGACCGGGTGCATCCTGAAGCGGGCAAGACCATGGCTGCGCTGTGGCGTGATGCGCAGATCAATCAGGTGCTCGCGCCTGTGGCGTTTGAGTGGCAGGGCGAGCAACTCACGGCAGATGTGCTTCTGTAGGAGCCGAGCTTGCTCGCGAAGAACGTGAACGATAACGCCGCGCTCTCAGGTTTTTCGCGAGCAAGCTCGCCCCTACAGTGAACTTTGGCGTTCCTTGTAGGCTTTTAGGGCGTTAAGCCGTTCACGCTTGAGCGCCTCGCCCAGCTCCGGGCCTTTGAAGCCTTTTTCCAGCAGTGGCGCCACTGCCACCTCGCGCGCAGCCTTCGCCGCCCCCGCAAATAATCCGCCTGTGGATAACTGCGCTGTTCAAGACCCTTGCGGCCCCGCGCATCCATCTCGCAGGCGACCACGAATTCCTCGAAGCGTTGCGGTCGACGGTAGACGTCAAAACTTTGCAGCAACTCCAATAGCGTCGACGCCTTCAGCTCCAGGGCGCGATGCCCGTGGGTGTGATATTGGCCCACCAGCAGCGCCAGTTCCTGGCAATCCTTTGGCACTTTGAAACGTTCATTAACTGCCTTGATCAGCTTCAAGCCCCGGTGTTCGTGGGCAATGTGCTGCGGCAACTTATCCACAGGTGTCAGCCCTTTGCCCAGGTCGTGCAGCAAGCAGGCCCAACGCACGGTCAGCGGTTGTTTGTGCACTGCAGCCTGTTCCAGCACGCTCAGGGTGTGCACGCCGGTGTCGATCTCGGGATGATGGGCTTCGGGCTGCGGTACGCCGAACAGCGCATCCACTTCCGGCATCAGGGTTTTCAGCGCATGGCAGTCGCGCAGCACCTGAATAAACACCTGGGGCTGGTCTTCCATCAATGCCCGGGAAATCTCCTTCCAACTGCGCTCCGGCGTCAACGCTTCCAGTTCGCCGGATTCGCTGAGCTGACGCATCAGTGCCAGGGTTTCGGGAGCCACGCTGAATCCGAGGTGCGCATAACGCGCGGCAAACCGCGCAACCCGTAGCACTCGCAGGGGATCTTCGGCGAACGCGGGCGAAACGTGACGTAAAACACGTGCGTCCAGGTCGCGTTGACCGTGGTAGGGATCGGTCAGATTGCCCTCATCGTCTTCAGCCATGGCATTGATGGTCAGGTCGCGACGAACCAGGTCTTCTTCCAGCGTGACGTCGGGGCTGGCGTGAAACACGAAGCCACCGTAGCCCCTGCCACTTTTGCGCTCGGTGCGGGCGAGGGCGTATTCATCGCCGTTTTTCGGGTCCAGGAACACGGGGAAGTCAGCGCCGACCGGCTTGAAGCCTTTGGCCTGCATCTCTTCGATGGTGGCGCCAACGACGACGCGGTCGATATCGGTGACCTCGATGCCCAGCAGGCGATCACGCACGGCACCGCCGACTTTGTAGATTTTCATGAAAAAGCCTCCATTAGCGGCACAGGATACCGTCTGTGCCGGGCCAATGGAGGCTTTGCCGTTTCAGAGATGCACGACGGCCAGGTCCAGACGGCCGTAGTCGGTGTCGTTATGATCGCTGCGCGGGGGAACATGGTGGGTTTTCACCACCTGGTCGCCTTGCAGGGTTTCCAAATGAATATCGAAGCCCCACAGCCGGTGCAAGTGCTTGAGCACCTCCTCGGTGGATTCGCCCAAGGGTTTGCGGTCGTGCTGCTGGTGGCGCAAGGTCAGCGAGCGGTCACCCCGCACGTCGATGCTGTAGATCTGTACGTTGGGCTCGCGGTTGCCCAAGTTGTATTGCGCCGCCAAGGTCTCGCGGATAGTCCGGTAGCCGGGTTCGTCATGGATAGCGGGCACTACCAGGTCGTCCTTGAGGTCGTCATCCATGATGCTGAACAGCTTGAGGTCGCGAATCACCTGGGGAGACAGGTACTGCAGGATGAAGCTCTCGTCCTTGAAGCTGCTCATGGCGAATTTGATGGTGGAGAGCCAGTCGCTGCCGGCGATTTCCGGGAACCAGCGACGGTCCTCCTCGGTGGGGTGTTCGCACATGCGCCGGATGTCCCGATACATCGCAAAGCCCAGCGCATAGGGATTGATGCCGTTGTAGTACGGGCTATCGAAACCGGGCTGGAACACCACACTGGTGTGGGAGGTGAGGAATTCCATCATGAACCCGTCGGTGACCAGGCCTTCGTCGTACAGGTCGTTCATCAGCGTGTAGTGCCAGAACGTCGCCCAGCCCTCGTTCATCACCTGGGTCTGGCGCTGGGGATAAAAGTACTGGGCGATCTTGCGCACGATGCGCACGATTTCGCGTTGCCAGGGCTCCAGCAGTGGCGCATGTTTTTCCAGAAAATACAGGATGTTTTCCTGAGGTTCGGCGGGGAAGCGCGCATTGTCCTTGTCGTTGTTCTTGCCGGCGCGCTTGGGAATGGTGCGCCACAGATCGTTGATCTGTTTCTGCAAGTGTTCCTCACGTTCCTTCTGACGCAGGCGTTCTTCTTCGGCCGAAATCGGATAGGGGCGTTTGTAACGGTCAACGCCGTAGTTCATCAACGCGTGGCAGGAGTCGAGCAGGTCTTCCACCGCGTCGATGCCGTGGCGCTCCTCGCATTGCATGATGTACTGCTTGGCGAACACCAGGTAATCGATGATCGAACTGGCATCGGTCCAGGTGCGGAACAGGTAGTTGCCCTTGAAAAAGCTGTTATGCCCGTAGCATGCGTGGGCCACCACCAACGCCTGCATGCAGATGGTGTTTTCTTCCATCAGGTAAGCGATGCACGGGTCGGAGTTGATCACGATCTCGTAGGCCAGGCCCATCTGGCCGCGGGTGTAGGATTTTTCGGTGCTGAGAAAGTGTTTGCCGTAGGACCAATGGTGATAGCCCAGCGGCATACCGACGGAGGCGTAGGCGTCCATCATCTGTTCGGCGGTGATCACTTCGATCTGATTGGGGTAAGTGTCCAGGGCATAACCCGCCGCGATGCGGCTGATTTCCCGGTCATAGGCCTGGATCAGTTCAAAGGTCCACTCGGACCCGGTGGAAATAGGTTGGCGCTTATGCTCTTTTTTGGCGGTCATGACACTAACCTGCGCTGGAAGAGTTCACGGAAGACCGGATAGATATCGCCGGCCGAGACCAGTTGCTGTTGGGCGAACGTATCGGCAAAGGCTTCGCCGATGCGCTCGTATTCGAACCATAGCGCCTGGTGCTCACGGGGAGTAATTTCGACGTAGGTGTAGTACTGCACGAAAGGCATGATCTGGTTGATCAGGATGTCGCGGCAGATCGGCGAGTCATCGTTCCAGTTGTCCCCGTCGGACGCCTGGGCCGCGTAGATATTCCACTCATTGACCGGGTAGCGCTCGGCCATGATTTCCTGCATCAGCTTCAGGGCGCTGGAGACGATGGTGCCGCCGGTTTCGCGGGAATAGAAGAATTCCTCTTCGTCCACTTCCCGAGCGCTGGTGTGATGGCGGATGAACACCACCTCAATCTTGTCGTAGTTCCGCTTCAGGAACAGGTATAGCAAGATAAAAAAGCGCTTGGCAATGTCCTTGGTGGCCTGGGTCATGGAGCCGGAAACGTCCATCAGGCAGAACATCACGGCCTTGGAACTCGGGTTAGGCTGCTTGACCAGCAGGTTGTATTTCAAGTCAAAGGTATCGAGGAACGGCACACGATGAATGCGCGCGCTGAGCTTCTCGATTTCTGCCTCTATTTCCTGGATATCGCCGAAGTTGTCCGGTTCTTCGCGCCTCAGGCGCTCCAGCTCTTCCTTGGCCTGCTTCAATTTTGCACGGCTGCTCCCCGACAGGGCGATACGCCGGGCATGGGCTGAGCGCAGGGTGCGGATGATGTTGATACGGGACGGGTTGCCTTCGTTGCTGATACCCGCACGCACGGTTTTGTACGTGTCGGTGCCGGTCAGGTTGCGTTTGACCAGGTTGGGCAGTTCCAGGTCCTCGAACATGAATTCGAGAAATTCTTCCTGGGTGATCTGGAACACGAACTCGTCCATGCCCTCGCCGGAGTTACCGGCCTTGCCCGCGCCCTTGCCCCCACCGCCACCCTGCGGGCGCTGGATGTGGTCACCCGTGGTGAACTCCTTGTTGCCCGGATGCACCACGGTTTGCTTACCGCCCCGGCCGTGGTGCAGCACGGGTTCGTCGATGTCCCGTCCGGGAATGCTGATTTGTTCGCCATGTTCCATGTCGGTGATGGAGCGGCGGCTGACGGCCTCTTCAACGGCCTTTTTGATATGGTCACGGTAACGCCGCAGGAAACGCTGGCGGTTTACCGTGCTCTTGTTCTTGCCATTGAGGCGTCGGTCGATCACATAGCTCATGGGGAGCCCTCCGGGCAGCTTCACGTTACAAGCTTCAAGCCGCGAGCTGGAAGCTTAGGGACAAGCGGTCGACTGCCAGGCCGGATGCCTGGCAGTGGCCGCCTGTCGCTGCCTTACTGCGATTTGCGCACCCGCAGGTACCACTCGGAGAGCAGTCGTACCTGTTTGTCGGTGTAGCCGCGCTCGACCATTCGTGTGACGAAGTCGTTGTGTTTCTGCTGGTCCTCCTTGCTCGCCTTGGCGTTGAAGCTGATAACCGGCAGCAGATCCTCGGTGTTGGAGAACATTTTCTTCTCGATCACCACCCGCAGCTTCTCGTAGCTGAGCCAGGTTGGGTTCTTGCCGTTGTTGTTGGCGCGGGCGCGCAGCACGAAGTTGACGATTTCGTTGCGGAAATCCTTCGGATTGCTGATGCCGGCGGGTTTCTCGATTTTCTCCAGCTCCTCGTTGAGTGCCACGCGGTTGAGGATTTCGCCGGTTTCAGGGTCGCGGTATTCCTGGTCCTGAATCCAGAAGTCGGCGTACAGCACGTAGCGGTCGAAAATGTTCTGGCCGTACTCGCTGTAGGACTCCAGGTAGGCGGTCTGGATTTCCTTGCCGATGAATTCGATGTAGCGCGGCGCCAGGTATTCCTTGAGGAAGCGCAGATAGCGCTCGCGGGTTTCGGCCTGGAATTGTTCCTGTTCGATCTGCTGCTCCAGCACGTACAGCAAATGCACCGGGTTGGCGGCGATCTCGTGAGGGTCGAAGTTGAACACTTTGGACAGGATCTTGAACGCGAAACGCGTCGACAGGCCGTTCATGCCTTCATCGACGCCCGCCGTGTCGCGGTATTCCTGGATCGATTTGGCCTTGGGATCGGTATCCTTGAGGTTTTCCCCATCGTACACGCGCATTTTCGAGTAGATATTCGAGTTCTCCGGCTCCTTGAGGCGCGACAGCACGGTGAACTGGGCAAGCATTTTCAGGGTGTCGGGTGCGCAATGCGCCTTGGCCAGGGAACTGTTGAACAGCAGTTTGTCGTAGATCTTGATTTCATCGCTGACCCGCAGGCAGTAAGGCACCTTGACGATGTAGATACGGTCGATGAAGGCTTCGTTGTTCTTGTTGTTGCGGAAGGTGTGCCACTCCGATTCGTTGGAGTGAGCCAGCAGGATCCCGGTGAACGGAATCGCGCCCAGGCCTTCGGTACTGTTGTAGTTACCTTCCTGGGTGGCCGTGAGCAGTGGGTGCAGCACCTTGATCGGCGCCTTGAACATCTCCACGAATTCCATCAGGCCCTGGTTGGCCCGGCACAGCGCGCCCGAGTAGCTGTAGGCGTCGGCGTCGTTCTGTGGGAATTCTTCCAGTTTGCGGATATCGACCTTACCCACCAGTGCGGAGATGTCCTGGTTGTTTTCGTCGCCCGGTTCAGTCTTGGCGACGCCGATCTGGTTGAGGATCGACGGGTAGAGCTTGACCACGCGGAACTGGCTGATATCACCGCCGAACTCGGACAGGCGCTTGGTGGCCCAGGGCGACATGATGGTATTGAGGTAGCGCCGAGGGATGCCGAAGTCTTCTTCGAGGATCGCGCCATCTTCAGTGGCGTTGAACAGGCCCAGGGGCGACTCGAACACCGGCGAGCCCTTGATCGCGTAGAAGGGCACCTTTTCGATCAGTTGCTTGAGTTTTTCGGCCAGGGACGACTTGCCGCCGCCGACGGGGCCGAGCAGGTAGAGGATCTGTTTCTTCTCCTCCAGGCCTTGGGCAGCATGGCGGAAGTAGGAGACGATCTGGTCGATGCATTCTTCCATGCCGTGGAAGTCTTCAAAGGCCGGATAGCGGCGGATCACCTTGTTGGAGAATATTCGCGACAGCCGCGAGTTGTTGGCGGTTTCCACCAGCTGCGGCTCGCCGATTGCCAGCAGCAGGCGTTCGGCGGCAGACGCATAGGTACTGCGGTCCTGTTTGCACAGTTCGAGGTACTCTTGAAGCGTGAGTTCCTCCTCCTGTGTGGACGCGAAACGTTGTTGGAAGTGGCTAAAGATACTCATGACGTCGTCACCTCGCTCGATACGTGGAGCCGACGCCGGATCAATCAGTCGATGCTGGCAGTCATTGACGTTCGCCAATAGCTGTTTTCCCCCCAGAACACCCTGAAACGCTACCGATGACCCGCACGCCGGTGTACCGGCTCTCCCCTGATTTGGATGGCCTGCGCTTAAGGATAGTTCGGAATCGGGGAGGTCAAGGCGCGATGCGTAATTAGTTTGGCCGCGCCGTTCGTCAGAAACGGCGCAAGCCCAAGCGTCACGCGGGGTAGCGGGGTGTGAAAAAAATTATTGCGAATCGCCTGAAGATATTTCCGCAGGATAGGTCGCACGCCACAGCTCAAAGCCGCCGTCCAGGCTATAGACGTCAGAGAAGCCTTGGCTGACCAGATAGGCCGCCGCGCTCTGGCTGGAGTTGCCGTGGTAGCACGCCACGATCAGCGGCGCGTCGAGGTCAGCGGCGCGGATGAAGTCGGCGATGTTGACGTTGTCCAGATGCCGGGCGCCGGCAATGTGCGCAGCGGCATACGTAGGCTGGTCACGGATATCGACGACCACCGCGCCTTGCTCGCGCAGGGCCTGGGCTTGTTCGGGGGAATACGTTTGAATTCTGTCATGGCGGGCTCCTAGGGCTTGGCGGCGGCCGTCTGTGTATTGGATACGGGGGATTCACACTGGCAACTGATGCGCTCGCCGGTGTCGATGTTCATCAGGGTCATGGCACCACCCCACACGCAGCCGGTGTCGAGGGCGAACACGCCGGGTTCTTCGCATTTGCCTTCTAGGGCGGCCCAATGACCGAAGATGATTTTCGTGTCACGGGTTTTGCGTTCCTTGTGCGCAAACCAGGGTTTATAGCCAGGCAGCGCGGTATCGGCGCCTTCCTTGCTCTTGAGGTCCAGTCGGCCCTCGGCCGTGCAGAAGCGCATGCGTGTGAAGTAGTTGGTGATCACCCTCAGGCGGGCAACGCCGCTGAGGTCGCTGTCCCACTTCATCGGCTCGTTGCCATACATGCCGTCGAGGTAGGCGGTGTAGAGGTTGTCATCGCCCAGGGCGCTTTCGACTTCGGCTGCGCACTTGAGGGCTTTTTTCAACGTCCATTGCGGTGGGATGCCAGCATGGACCATGGCGATGTTGCGAGCCTCGTCGTAATGCATGAGCTTTTGTCGGCGCACCCACTCCAGCAACTCGGCCCGGTCCGGCGCTTCGAGGATTTCCCGCAGGGTGTCGCCTTTTTTCAGGCGCTCGATGTTGTGGCCGGCCGCGAGCAGGTGCAGGTCATGGTTGCCCAGCACGCAGACCAGCGAATCACGCAGGTTATAGAGGTAGCGCAAGGTTTCCAGGGACTGCGGACCACGGTTGACCAGATCGCCGACCAGCCACAGGCGATCGGTTGCGGGGTCGAACGTGACGCGTTCGAGCAGGCACTTGAGGGGCTCCAGGCAGCCTTGCAGGTCACCGACCGCATACGTTGCCATCAGTGCAGGGCTCCGGGTACGGCGAGGCGGAACGGCTTGATGATCGCGTCGAACAGCTTGCCGTCGGTCGCTTTCATTTGATAGGTGCCTTGCATGGTGCCGACTTTGGAGGTCATCACCGTGCCGCTGCTGTAGGTATGGCTGGCGCCGATGTCGATCAACGGTTGTTGGCCGACAACACCCGCGCCGCGTACTTCTTCGACCTGACCATCACCGTCGGTGATCACCCAATGGCGCGACAGCAGCTTGGCCGGCACCAGCCCGTTGTTTTTCACCGTGATGGTGTAGGCAAAGGCAAAGCGGTTGTGTTCAGGTTGCGATTGGTCCGCCAGGAAGCGGGTAACGACGCTGACGTCGATCTGGTAGCGAGGATCGGACATGCAAGAGGCCTTAAAAGCAGATGCGCAGGACAGCTGATGCGGGCCAGTCTAGGCCAAGAGGTGGGCACTAGGCCAGATATGTGATCCAAATGTGGGAGGGGGCTTGCTCCCGATAGCGGTGTGTCAGTTGAAATTTATCCACTGATACTCCCCTATCGGGAGCAAGCCCCCTCCCACATTGGATCGCGTTGAACCTTACCCTTCTGTCGGAGCAGGCTGAATCGCCAGCTGGTCGGCCAGGCGCACGAACGCGGCCAGGTCCAGTTGCTCTGGACGCAGGCTGCCGTCGACGCCGGCCGCTTCGATTTCGGCGTTGCTCAACAGCGCCTTGAGCGTGTTGCGCAGGGTCTTGCGGCGTTGGTTGAACGCTTCACGCACGACGCGCTCAAGCAATTTGTGGTCCTTGGCCGGGTGCGGCAGCACGGCATGCGGCACCAGGCGCACGATGGCCGAGTCGACCTTCGGCGGCGGGTTGAATGCGCCCGGGCCAACGTTGAACAGATGTTCGACACGGCAATGGTACTGGACCATGATCGACAGCCGGCCCCAATCACCACCACCCGGCCCGGCGGCCAGGCGCTCCACCACTTCTTTTTGCAGCATGAAGTGCATGTCGCGGATGATTCCGGCGTTGTTTAGCAGGTGGAAAATCAGCGGGGTGGAGATGTTGTACGGCAGGTTACCGACCACACGCAGGCTGTTGGGCGCAGCGTTGAGCGTATTGAAGTCGAACTTCAGCGCATCGCCCTGATGCAGATTGAAGTTGGGCTTGTCGGCAAACTGCTGGTTGAGAATCGGGATCAGGTCCTTGTCCAGCTCTACCACGTCCAGTTGGCCGCCACTGGCCAGCAGGCCCTGGGTCAATGCGCCCTGGCCTGGGCCGATTTCCAGCAGGCGGTCGCAAGATTTGGCGTGGATGGAGCGCAGGATGCGGTCAATTACGCCAGCGTCGTGCAGGAAGTTTTGCCCGAAGCGCTTGCGCGCCCGGTGTTGGTAATGCTCAGTCATATACGGGTCTCGGCCATCTGATAGGCGGTTTCCAGGGCCACGTGCAGGCTGCCGGTATCGATCTTGCCGCTGCCTGCCAGGTCCAGGGCAGTGCCATGGTCGACGGAGGTGCGGATGATCGGCAGGCCCAGTGTCACGTTGACTGCGGCGCCGAAGCCTTTGTATTTCAGCACGGGCAGCCCCTGGTCATGGTACATCGCCAGCACTGCGTCGCAGTGCTCCAGATATTTGGGGGTAAACAGAGTGTCGGCAGGCAATGGGCCGCGCAGGTCCATGCCTTCTTGGCGCAGACGCTCTAATGTCGGTTCAATGATGTCGATTTCTTCACGGCCCAAATGCCCGCCTTCACCGGCGTGGGGGTTGAGCCCACAGACCAGGATACGCGGTTGGGCAATGCCGAATTTGTGTTGAAGGTCGGCGTGCAGGATGCGTGTGACGCGTTCTATGCGCTCGGCGGTGATGGCGTCGGCGATGTCGCGCAGCGGCAGGTGCGTGGTGACCAGCGCGACGCGAAGGCCCCGGGTGGCCAGCATCATCACGACTTGTTCGGTGTGTGTGAGTTCGGCCAGGAATTCGGTATGGCCGGAAAAGGCGATACCGGATTCGTTGATCACGCCTTTATGGACGGGCGCGGTGATCATGCCGGCGAAGTCGCCGTCGATGCAGCCTTGGCCGGCGCGGGTCAGGGTTTCCAGTACGAAGGCCGCATTGGCCTTGTCCAGTTGCCCGGCGATTACCTTGGCTTGCAGGGGCGTGTCCCACACATACAGGCTGCCCGCCGGCGCCGGCAGGTCGGGCCAGTTGCCCGGTGCGACGCTCAGCAGGTTGACAGCCACACCCAGTTGCGCGGCCCGCTCAAGGAGCAGGTCGCGGCTGGTGATGGCAATCAGGGGGTGTGGCTGGGGTTGCGAGGCGAGCAGCAGGCACAGGTCTGGACCAATGCCGGCCGGCTCGCCGGGTGTTACCGCGAAACGCTGGGGTTTCACTGGGTTGCCTGGTCGGTGCCTGTTTGCTCGGCGCCTGGCAGCTTGTTTTCTACGTAGGCTTCGTCACGGATCTGACGCAACCAGGTTTGCAGCTCTTCGTCGTACTTGCGGTTACGCAGTACGGTCAGGGCTTGCTGTTCGCGGGCCTGGTTGGTGTTGTCGGTGGCGCGACGGCCAAGGACTTCCAGCACATGCCAGCCGTATTGGGTCTTGAACGGCTTGGACAGTACGCCTTGCGGAGTATCGGCCATCACCTGCTGGAACTCGGGCACCAGGGCTTTCGGGTCGATCCAGTTCAGGTCGCCGCCGTTGAGGGCAGAACCCGGGTCTTCCGAAAAGCTCTTGGCCAGGGTGGCGAAGTCTTCACCGCTTTCGATGCGGTCATAGATCTTCTGGGCCAGTTCCTTGGTTTGTGCCTCGGTACGGATTTCGCTTGGTTTGACCAGAATGTGACGAACGTGCACTTCGTCTTTCAGCGAGGTCTCGCCGCCGCGCTTGGCCAGCAGCTTGAGGATGATGAAGCCGCCCGGAGTACGTGCCGGTTGGGTAATGTCACCCACGTTCATCGCACTCAGCTCGCGGTCGAACGGCGGTGGTAGTTGAGCGGCTTTACGCCAGCCCATGTCACCACCGTCGAGCGCATTGTCGCTGCCGGACTGGGCAATCGCCATCTGGGCGAAATCAGCGCCGGCCTTGAGGCGATCATAGATAGCCTGGGTTTTGGCTGCAGCCGCATTGAGCTGCTCGGCGTTGGCGCTGTCGGGCGTTGGGATGAGGATATTGGCCAGGTGCAGCTCTTCGGAGAGCTGCATCTTGCCCAGGTCCGAGGCCAGGAAGTTTTTCACTTCCTGCTCCGACACCTGCACCCGTTCGGCTACGCGACGCTGGCGTACACGGCTGATGATCATTTCACGCTTGATCTGGTCACGCGCGTCCTCATAGGACAGGCCGTCGTGGGCCAGGGCCGCGCGGAACTGATCGATGCTCATGTTGTTGCGCTGGGCGATGGTGCCGACGGCCTGATTCAGCTCTTCGTCGGAAATACGAATGCCGGAGCGCTCGCCGATCTGCAGTTGCAGGTTTTCCACGATCAGGCGTTCCAGCACCTGGGGTTCCAGGACGCTGGTCGGCGGTACACCACCGCCACGCTTGGCGATGGTTTGCTGAACTTCCTTGACCCGTTGGTCCAGTTGGCTCTGCATGATCACGTCGTTATCGACGATGGCTGCGACCTTATCCAGCTGTTGCACCGCGGCATGCGCCGAGGCGGCACCCAGGAACAGCGCGCCCAGCACGAGCGGGCGCAAGCACTCAGAAAGCTTTGTCTTCACGTTCACGATAACCTTCAATGCCTTTGTCGAGGAAGCTCTCTACCTTGGCGCCGGTCAGGCCGCCGAGTCCTTTGAGGACAATTTGGAAGAAGAGCCCGTGGTCACCCTTTTCGTTGAGAGGGGCGATCTGGCTGTATTCGTCGTTGGAAACCCAGTAGCGGTTGATGACGCGCAGTTTCCAGCAGCAGTTGTCGTACTCGAAACCGCCGAAGGCTTCCAAGGTACGGTTGCGGGCGTAGTCATACTGCCAGCGGGTGATCAGGTTCCACTGCGGAATGATCGGCCACATCATCGAGAAGTCGTGTTGCTGGATTTTGTAGTAGTCCTTGATGAAGTTCGGGTTGCCTTCGCTGCCATAGTCACCACCAAATTGCCATTTGCCGGTCAACTGGTTGTAGACGACCTGGTCATTACGGTAGCGATAGCCGACGTTGATTACCTTATTCGGGTTGTCTTCCGGCTGGTAGTGGAACATCGCGCTGCCGGAGCGTGGGCTGTGGCTGGTAGGGTCCCAGTTGTAGTCGGCCGTCGCACGCCAATCTCGGTTGAAGCGGAAAGAGTAATCCAAGGCGATCGGCGACACGTCTTCATGTGCATCATCACGGGTTGTCGCGTCTACACCTGGCAATTGTACTTCGCGGTCTTTGAAGTACACAGCCTGGCCGATACTGATACGTTGACGCTCAAGGCCGTCGTCTTGAATCCAGCGGCTGGTCAGGCCCAGCGACAGTTTGTTTTCGTCGCCGATACGGTCGCCGCCGGTGAAGCGGTTGTCACGGAACAACGAGTCGAAACTGAATGGAGTTTCGCTAGTGTCAAACACCGGGATATTTTTCTGATCTTTCTCTGGTACATAGAGATAGAACAAACGTGGTTCCAGGGTTTGCTGGTAATTACGACCAAACCATTGGGTATTACGGTCAAAGAAGAGGCCGCTATCGATACTGGCAATGGGGACGGAGCGATTTTGAGAACTATTGAACGTCTCGCCCAGAGCCGACGCGCCTAGTCTATTGACTACCAGGTCATTCTTGCCGGTGTTATCCAGGTCAAGGTCGTATTTGGTATAGACATACTTGAGCTTCGGTGTAATGAAACCGTAGGTCCAATTCAGCGGCAGGGAGACGCTCGGTGCTGCACTCAGGCGAGTACCGTTGGCACGGCTCAACCCGAGGACGTTGTTGTCCAGACGAGAGGAAATTGCTCCGTCCTTGTCAGTGTAAGAGCCGTTCTGAAGATCTCGGTCGAACCGCACCGCTTCTGTTTCGTAAGCGAGGTCCAGCCCGCCAGGATGGTAAGGCAGCGCACCGTTGAAAGTGATCTGTGGCAAGCGGTCGTATGGGGTGAACTCCGATACCGTCGCCAGTTGGTACGCCTGAACGTTCAAGCGAGCCTGGTACGTATCACCGCGGTAAGTCAGGGAACCCTGCTGGTTGACGAAGTCGCGACTCTCTACGCCTTCTTCGTAGGACTTCAGGTCCTGGAAGTAGTAAGGATCGCTGATTTTGGTGTAATCAACCAGTGACGTCAGCCGCGAATCCAAGCCACCTTTATGCTGCCAATTGAGCATATAGCGGGTTTTTTCGGAGTCGGTCTGGTTCTTGCGCTCATCGTTGTCGTCGTTGAGGTACGCCCCACCAAACTGCCCTTCGCTGGACTTGGTGAGGTAGCGGAATTCGCCTTCCATCAACATGCCGCGCTTGGTCATGTATTGCGGGTACAACGTGGCGTCGTAGTTCGGTGCCAGGTTGAAGTAGTACGGCGTCACCAGCGTAAAGCCAGTTTCACTGCCGGTGCTGAAGCTCGGCGGCAGGAAGCCGGACTGACGACGGTCGTCAATCGGGAAATAGATGTAAGGGGTGTACAGGATCGGGATGTTCTTGACCCGCAACGTCGCGTTGGTGGCCGTACCGAAACCGGTGGCCGGGTTCAACGTGATGTTGTTGCCCTTGAGCTGCCAGGCGTTGCTGTCCGGCTCGCAGGTGGTGTACGTACCGTCCTTGAGACGGATGATCGCGTTCTCGGCACGCTTGGCATAGAGCGCGTTACCGCGGATACGCGACTTGTGCATCACGTATTCGGCGTTGTCGATCTGGGCCGCGCCAGTATCGAGCTGGACCTGGGCATGGTCGCCCACGATCAGCGCGCCGTTGTCGCGCAGGCGCACGTTGCCGTTCAGCTCGCCACGGTTCTCGGCCTGATACAGGCTGGCTTCCTCGGATTCCAGCTGCATGCTGCCCTGGCGCATGACGACGTCACCGGCCAGTGTCGCGACCTGCTGTTCCTGCTCGTAACGAGAGGCTTTGGCACCGATGAAGGTCGGCGCATCGCCCTTGTCCGTCTTGTCGTTCATGCCAGGACGAGTCGGCTCGATGTAGGCACCGCCGCAGTAAGGGCCGGTTTCGGCCAGCTGCGCTGCGGTCAGCTTCTCGCGAGGCACCCAGTCCAGGTGGCTGTAGTCTTTGCTGCGCGAACGCAGCCCACGGCCCTTGGCTTCGGTGACCAGCATGGTCTTGGGCTCGGCGTCGACGCTGCCGCCAGCCTCGCCTTGCGGCGTGCTGTTGGCCGAGCTGACGGCAGAGCCGTCATGCACCGGGCGCGGTGGCAATGGGGCGGCGGCGGTTTTCGGCGCGCAATCCCAGGCACCCGAAGCAGAGACTGAGCAGTCATACTGTTCCGCGGCGACCACGAATGAGGTGGCGAAGGGTTGCAAGGCCAGCAGACTGCCGGTTACCAGCAACGGAAATTTTCTACGAAACGCGGGGGATTTCAATGCCATCTTATTAGTCCGGGCTTCCTGCGTGCCATCTGCCCGCGGTTTGGGCCGCACGCCTCTCGATGGTCTGAAAAAGATGCGTGATAATAAAGCATGCCCCGCTTGACGGCTAGCGCCGTCGGAGACCCTTGTAATGCCCGAGCACGATCTACGTTTACAACAGCTGGAAGTCTGGCTGGATGAGCAGTTGCCGATCCTCTTCAACGCCCAGGACTGGGGTGCCGTACCCCCGGCCACATTGACTGCGGCCAGCAGCGACGCGAGTTTCAGGCGTTACTTCCGCTGGGAGGGTGGGGCGCATACATTCGTCGTGATGGATGCGCCACCGCCCCAGGAAAACTGCAAACCTTTCGTCGATATCGCGCATTTGCTCGCGAAATCGGGAATTAATGTGCCAAAAATTTATGCGGAAGATTTGCCGCGTGGCTTTCTTTTGCTCAATGACCTGGGCCGAAACACCTACCTGGACGTGATTGACGAACAAAACGCCGATCAATTGTTCGCCGACGCCATCGACGCGTTGCTGGCATTCCAGCAGTTGCCCATGGACGCGCCGTTGCCCAGCTATGACGTGGCGTTGCTGCGCCGCGAGCTCGAATTGTTTCCTGAATGGTACATACGCCGGCACTTGGGTATCGAGCTGGATACCCAGCAGCAATCCCTCTGGCAGCGCGCCAGCGAACGGCTGATCGACAGCGCCCTGGCGCAGCCCAAAGTGCTGGTGCACCGCGACTATATGCCGCGCAACCTGATGATCAGCGAGCCCAGCCCCGGCGTGCTGGATTTCCAGGACGCGGTCTACGGCCCGGTGACCTACGACATTACCTGCCTGTTCAAGGACGCCTTCCTCAGTTGGCCCCAGGCTCGCGTGCGGGAGTGGCAGCGTGGCTATTGGGAGCGCGCCGGAAAGTTGGGGATCCCCGTGCAGGCCGAGTTTGAAGAATTCCTGCGCGCCAGCGACCTGATGGGCGTGCAGCGTCACCTCAAGGTCATCGGTATCTTCTCGCGGATTTGCCACCGTGATGGCAAGCCACGCTACCTGGCGGATGTGCCGCGCTTCTTTGCCTATATAGAAGCGGTGCTCGCCGACCGACCGGAGTTGAGTGACCTCGGCGAGCTGCTCGCCAGCCTGCGCCAACCGGCCGAGGCCTGCGTATGAAAGCGATGATCCTGGCGGCCGGCAAGGGTGAGCGCATGCGCCCGCTGACGCTGCATACGCCCAAGCCGCTGGTGCAGGCGGGCGGCAAGCGGCTGATCGAGTATCACCTTGAAGCGCTGGCCAAGGCCGGCTTCACCGAGATCGTGATCAACCATGCCTGGCTCGGCGAACAGATCGAAAGCTACCTGGGCGACGGTGCCCAATTCGGCCTGCGTATCCGCTATTCGGCCGAAGGCGAGCCGCTGGAAACCGGCGGCGGGATCTTCAAGGCGTTGCCGTTGCTGGGGGATGCGCCGTTTCTGGTGGTCAACGGTGATATCTGGACCGACTACGACTTCAGCCAGTTGAAGCGACCGCTCCAGGGCCTGGCCCACCTGGTGATGGTCGACAACCCGGCACATCATCCGTCCGGTGGCGACTTCTACTTGAACGACGGGTTGCTTCATGATGCGGCGCCCGGTGCCGATAACCTGACCTTCAGTGGCATTTCCGTGCTCGACCCCCAGTTGTTCGCGGGCTGCAGTGCGGGTGCCTTCAAGCTGGCGCCGCTGTTGCGGGCGGCGATGGACAAAGGTCTGGTAACGGGTGAACACATGAAGGGACGCTGGGTTGATGTCGGAACGCTTGAGCGTCTGGCGCAGGTCGAAACCTTGCTGACAGCGGGGCCGTAGGGATGTTGTGGCCAGGGACGCTGATCGGCGCCGGGGCTGGCTTTGCGATTGCCAGTATTCCGGGGGCTTTGTTGGGTGCATTGCTGGGACAGGCGCTGGACCGGCGCCTGCAGTTGCGCAGCTGGGCGCAGTTGCGCGAACGCCTTGGCGGGCGCCCCGCGTTGCGCAACGACGAATTGTTGTTCGTGCTGTTGGGGCGCCTGGCCAAAAGTAACGGCCGGATAGTGGACGGGCATATCCAGCAGGCGCGCCAGGAAATGCGCACACTGGAGATGACCGAGTCGGCCCAGCGCCGAGCCATCCTGGCGTTTAATCGTGGCAAGTCCGGCAGCGACCGGGTGCGCAGTTATCTGCGCGTGCTCAAGGCGCAACCCCATGCCGCCGAGGGCGTTTTACGTGCCTGCTGGCGCATGGCCTGGGCGGACGGCCGGGCGGATGATGCCGAGCGCGACTTGATCGAGCTGTGGGGTAAATGGCTGGGCTGGACGCCGCAACAGGTCCGGGCCCTGGCGTCCGATTACACGCCGGCGCGCAAGCCATTGGTCAATCGTAGCGGGGCTTATCAGGACGCGTTGCGGCTTCTGGGGGTGACGGCCACCGCCGAGCCTTCGGTGATCAAGCGGGCCTATCGCCGCCTGCTCAGCCGCCACCACCCGGACAAGATCGCCGGCAGTGGCGCCAGCCCCGCGCAGGTGCGCGAGGCGACCGAGCGAACCCGTGAGCTGCATAACGCCTATGCGTTGATTCGCGAGCGGCGGGACTTTCGCTGAGGCGATTGCCCTGACTGCGGTCAAATGTGGGAGGGGGCTTGCTCCCGATAGCGGTCTGTCAGTTAAAAATGTGCTAACTGGCACGCCGCCATCGGGGGCAAGCCCCCTCCCACATTGGTTTGGTGACATTCGCTAAATCTGTGTTCAGCCTTTGTCGGCCTGCGGGCTCAACCAGCCGCGAACGCGCCGGTACAACTGTTCTTGCTCGGCGGCGTCGTTGCCGGGCAAGGCCTTGAGTTGCACCTGCTTGTAGCCGTCATTCTTGCCGCGTTTGGCCGCCTGGATTCGTGCCAATGCGTTTTTGCCGTCCTGGGCGCCGTCTTGATAGAACACATCCGCCGTAGGTACTTTCAACGCCGGCGCCAATTGCTGCAGGTCCGGTTGACGCGCGGCGGGTGTCTTTCCGGCCACCATCACCAGCTTCTGTACCTGGGCAGGCTGTTTCTCGCTCAGATAACGCGCGGCCCACCATGCGCCGGTGCCATGACCGAGCAATACCACACTGCGGGCGCCCTGGGTCTGGGCGAACGCGACGGCGGCGTCGATCCGGTCGAAGATGCGTTTGGCATCGGTCTTGTCCTGTTCATCCGCGCCCGGTACCACCGCCGGGTCAGTGCCTTCGGCTTCTGCGCTGGCGGCCTGTTCGACCGGCTTGGCGACCGTGCTGCCGTCTTTGCTGCTGGTGTCGACCGCCGCTTTGGGCGGTTCGATGACGCGTGGCGGCAGGGTGTCCAGATTGACGTCCGGCAATGACAGGCTGAGGGTGCCCCAGGCAGCGTTCGGCAATTTACTGCGCAGCGGGCCGATTGCTTGCGGCCAGTCAGCATTTTCGCCGGCGCCTGGCACGATAATCACCACGCCCTGGGGTTCGGCGCTGTTGGCGGGCTTCCACAGGGCCAGGAACGTATCGCTGCCGGCCTGCAATTGTTGTTGTTCCTGTTGCGCGACCTGGCGTTCGAGCGCGCTGGCTTCTGCCTGGCTGCGCTCGGCCAAGGGCTGGCGCTCGACAGGGGTTTCGGCGGCGGGCGCTGGCGCGTCGGCGGCCTGGACAGAAAAGGCGCTGGTAAATAGCAGCGACAGGCACAATGCTGGCAGTGCCGAACGGTTTCGAGGTGGCATCGTTAAATCCCGGCCAGAAATGATTCCAGCAGCCTAATGGGTTGATCAGTATTTGTCAGTGATGTGAGACGTGGATCATGGGTTTTCGCTTCCTGCTGGTTATCGGCTGTCTGTGGGTTGCCTTGATGGCGAACGCCGCGCCGGCACCCGCCACACCCCAGGCGCAACTGAATGCGCAGCAGCGCGCATGGCTGGCGCTGCACCCGCAATTGCGCGTGGGCTTGGTACTGCAGGCGCCTTATGCACAATACGACCGACGGCTGCAGCGCTTGTCCGGGGCCAATGTCGAGTTGATGCAGTGGCTGGCCAAGGCGCTGGGCATCGAGCTGACCTGGCGTAACTTTCCCGATCAGGAACAGTTGGAAGCTGCCGTGCGTGACGGCGAGGTGGATATCGCTCCCGGCCTGCAGCAAACCCCGGCCGGTTTGCGCCTGTGGTTGTTCAGCGACCCTTATATGCGGGTGCCTCAGCATATCGTCGGCATTCGCGAAGGCGGCGGCGCGGTGGAGCTGGAAAAACTCGACGCACACGCGCGCATCGCTGTGCGCATGCCCAGCGCGGTGGCCGACTACCTGCGCAGTACGTATCCCAACCTCAACCTGCAAGGCGTGCCCATGGAACGCCAGGCCCTGCAGTTACTGGTGAGCCAGCAGGCGCGCTATGCGGTGGTGGATGAGGCGCAACTGAGCCGGTTGGCCGGCGAGGCGGAGTTTGCCGGGCTGGCGGTGGTCGGCGATATCGGCCTGCCGCAGTTGCTGCGGGTGGCCACGCGGCATGAATGGCCGGAACTGGCGGGCATCATGCAAAGTGCCTTGCGGGCGATACCCGCCCGCGACCTCGACCAGTTGCACAACCGCTGGCTGCAACCCCAGTACCCGCGTTTTTCCGAATCAATGGGCTTGTGGAAAAACCTCAGCGTGTTGCTGGGCCTGTTGCTGCTCGCCAGCCTCGCGGCAGTACTCTGGCAGCGCCGCCAGCAGCGCAGCCTGGAGCACGCGCTGCTGGCGGCGCGGGAGGAAAGCGCAGCGCGTGCCGCCGGTGCTGAAGCCTTGCGGCTGACGCAGTTTTCCATCGATCAAAGTACGGTCGGCATCCTGTGGGTCAATTGGGACAGCCATGTGCGGTATGCCAACCGCGCCGCCGAAAGCATGCTCGGCTATGGCTCTGGCGCGTTGATCGAACGGCCGCTGATCGATCTTGACCCGGCCTTGAGCATGGACCGCTGGCTCAACCTGTGGAAACGCGCGCGTGCCAGCGAGGACGGCGCCCAGACCTTCGCCACCGATTGCCTGCGCGCTGACGGCAGCATCCTGCCCGCCGATGTGTCCTTGAGCTTTCTGCGCTTTGCCGACGGCGAGTACCTGGTGGTGTACCTGACGGACGTCACCGAGCGCCGCCGCTATGTGGCCGCCTTGCTGCAAAGCGAGGCGCAGTTGCGCGAATTGTCAGCCCACCTGGAAACGGTGCGCGAAGAAGAAAAGGCGCGTATCGCCCGCGAGGTTCACGACGAACTCGGGCAGATGCTCACCGTGCTCAAGCTGGAAACCTCGATGTGTGAATTGGCCTATGCACAGCTCGATCCGGGCCTCAACGAGCGCTTGAACAGTATGAAGCGCCTGATCGCCCAGCTCTTCCAACTGGTGCGGGATGTGGCAACCGCGCTGCGCCCGCCGATTCTCGACGCCGGCATTGCTTCGGCCATCGAATGGCAGGCGCGACGTTTCGAAGCGCGCACGCAGATTCCCTGCCTGGTCAAAGTCCCGGAAAACGTGCCGGTGCTGAGCGATGCCAAGGCCATCGGCCTGTTTCGCATTCTGCAGGAGGCCCTGACCAATGTGATGCGCCATGCCCAGGCGCATACTGTAGAACTCACACTGGAGGTGGACGGCCCGCACCTGCGGCTGACCATCAGCGATGACGGTATCGGCTTCGTGCAGGCCCAAGGGCGGCCGGTATCGTTCGGCCTGGTCGGCATGCGCGAGCGGGTGCTGATCATGGGCGGGCAGTTGTCCCTGGTCAGTGAGTTGGGGGAGGGCACCACCCTGAGCGTCACGGTGCCGTTGAATGCATGACACTAAAAGGAAATTCCCGTGATCCGCGTACTGGTAGCCGAAGACCACACCATTGTTCGTGAAGGCATCAAGCAATTGATCGGCCTGGCCAAAGACCTGCTGGTGGTGGGTGAAGCGAGCAATGGCGAGCAGTTGCTGGAGACGCTGCGTCATGTGCCCTGCGAGGTGGTATTGCTGGATATCTCCATGCCCGGTGTGAATGGCCTGGAAGCCATCGCGCGCATTCGTGCGCTGAATAACCCGCCGGCAATCCTGGTGCTGTCCATGCACGATGAAGCGCAAATGGCCGCCCGTGCCCTCAAGGTTGGCGCGGCCGGTTATGCCACCAAGGACAGCGACCCGGCGCTGCTGCTGATGGCGATTCGCAAGGTCGCGGCGGGCGGGCGTTATATCGACCCGGACTTGGCCGACCGCATGGTTTTCGAAGTCGGCCTGACGGACTCACGCCCCTTGCATTCGCTGTTATCGGAGCGCGAGTTCTCGGTGTTCGAACGCCTGGCCCAGGGCGCCAACGTGAATGACATCGCCGTGCAACTGGCCCTGAGCAGCAAAACCATCAGCACCCACAAGGCGCGCTTGATGCAAAAGCTGCATATCACCTCCCTGGCCGAGCTGGTGAAATACGCCATGGAACACAAGCTGCTGTAGCGGCGTATCCATTAACGACACCGCGCAAGCGCCGCCCAGCGAAGGCTTGTCGCTGCACTGTCCCATGCCCGCCATGTGTGTAGGGCGATCCCTACCCCGAACCTTCCATCCGGCTGATGCGATTCTCTCCTGGCCCCCGATTTCCGGGGCCTCGCGCCTGGACTACGCTTGTGCCACAGCAGTCCAAAACACAAAGGTGCGGGTATGAGCGAGGTGGATTCAAATGATGTGCTGGTCAGCTTTCGTGGCGTGCAGAAAAGCTACGATGGCGAAAACCTGATCGTCAAAGACCTCAACCTGGAGATTCGCAAGGGCGAGTTCCTCACCTTGCTCGGGCCGTCCGGTTCGGGCAAGACCACCAGCCTGATGATGCTGGCCGGTTTTGAAACGCCCACCGCCGGTGAAATCCAGCTGGCTGGCCGCTCGATCAATAACGTGCCGCCGCACAAGCGCGACATCGGCATGGTGTTCCAGAACTACGCCTTGTTTCCGCACATGACCGTGGCCGAGAACCTGGCGTTTCCCTTGTCCGTACGTGGCTTGAGCAAGACCGACATCAGCGAGCGGGTCAAGCGCGTGCTGAGCATGGTGCAGCTCGACGCCTTTGCCCAGCGCTACCCGGCGCAACTGTCCGGGGGCCAGCAACAGCGGGTGGCCCTCGCCCGCGCCTTGGTGTTCGAGCCGCAACTGGTGCTGATGGACGAACCCCTCGGCGCCCTCGACAAGCAACTGCGCGAACACATGCAGATGGAAATCAAGCACCTGCATCAGCGGCTCGGCGTCACCGTGGTGTATGTGACCCACGACCAGGGCGAAGCCTTGACCATGTCCGACCGCGTGGCGGTGTTCCACCAGGGCGAAATCCAGCAGATCGCCGCGCCGCGCACCCTCTACGAAGAACCGAAAAATACCTTTGTGGCCAATTTCATCGGCGAAAACAACCGCCTCAATGGCCGTCTGCACAGCCACACCGGCGAGCGCTGCGTGGTGGAACTGGCGCGCGGCGAGAAGGTGGAGGCGCTGGCGGTGAATGTCGGCCAGATCGGCGGCCCGGTGACCCTGTCGGTGCGCCCGGAGCGCGTCAGCCTCAATGGGGCCAGTGACAATTGCATCAACCGTTTTTCCGGGCGGGTGGCGGAGTTCATCTACCTGGGCGACCACGTGCGTTTGCGCCTGGAAGTCTGCGGCAAGACCGATTTTTTCGTGAAACAACCGATCGCCGAGCTGGACCCTGCCCTGGCGGTCGGCGACGTAGTACCGATTGGCTGGCAAGTCGAGCACGTTCGCGCACTCGACCCACTTCTAGAGGCGAACTGATCGCCCCCTGGCTTCACCAACCCTGCACGTGGAGAGCACAACAATGTTGAGATCCCTTAAGTTTTCCGTCCTGGCTATCGGCCTGATGGGCGCGACACAGGCCATGGCAGGCCCGGACCTGACCGTCGTATCGTTTGGCGGCGCCAACAAGGCGGCCCAGGTCAAGGCCTTCTATGCACCGTGGGAAAGCGCGGGCAACGGCAAGATCATCGCCGGTGAATACAACGGTGAGATGGCCAAGGTCAAAGCCATGGTCGACACCAAGAGCGTGTCCTGGGACCTGGTGGAAGTGGAGTCGCCAGAGCTTTCCCGTGGTTGCGACGAAGACATGTTCGAGCCCCTGGACCCGAAACTGTTCGGCAACACGGCGGACTACGTCAAAGGCGCGATCCAGCCTTGCGGCGTAGGTTTCTTCGTATGGTCGACGGTGCTGGCCTATAACGCCGACAAACTGGCGTCCGCACCCGCCGGCTGGGCGGATTTCTGGGACACCAAGAAATTCCCGGGCAAGCGTGGCCTGCGCAAAGGCGCCAAGTACACCCTGGAATTCGCCTTGATGGCCGACGGCGTCGCGCCTAAGGACGTCTACAAAGTGCTGGCCGGCAAAGATGGCCAGGACCGTGCGTTCAAGAAACTCGACGAACTCAAAGCCTCGATCCAATGGTGGGAGGCCGGTGCGCAACCGCCGCAGTACCTCGCTTCGGGCGACGTGGTGATGAGCTCGGCCTATAACGGCCGCATCGCCGCCGTGCAGAAAGAAAGCAATCTGAAAGTGGTGTGGAACGGCGGCATCTATGACTTCGATGCCTGGGCCATTCCAAAGGGCCTGGCCAAGGACCGCGCCGAAGCGGCGAAGAAATTCATCGCCTTCTCGGTACAGCCGCAGCAGCAGAAGACCTACTCCGAAAACATCGCCTACGGCCCGGCCAACACCCAGGCCGTCCCGTTGCTGGCCAAGGACGTGCTCAAGGACATGCCGACCACCCCGGAAAACATTGCCAACCAGGTGCAGATCGATGTGAGTTTCTGGGCCGATAACGGCGAGCAACTCGAGCAACGCTTCAATTCCTGGGCGGCCAAGTAACACCGCATCACCCTGTGGGAGGGGGCTTGCTCCCGATGACGGTCTGTCAGCTGACACATGTACTGACTGAACCACTGCCATCGGGAGCAAGCCCCCTCCCACAAGGGATTTGCATTTATCTTCAAGATTCGGAGTTCAGCCATGGCCCTCGCCATTCCCACCCTCAAGCAGCGCCTGGCCCGTGCCGAGCGGCTCAATCGCTGGAAAGCCCAGGCCTTGATTGCGCCATTGGTGCTGTTTTTGCTGCTGGTGTTCCTGGTGCCCATTGTTGCGCTGCTCTACAAGAGCGTCGGCAACCCGGAAGTGGTGGGCGGCTTGCCGCGTACGGTGGTGGCGGTAACGGCTTGGGACGGCCGTGGCTTGCCCGGCGAGCCGGTGTACCAGGCGCTCAGTGAAGACCTGGCTCAAGCGCGCAAAAACCAGACCCTTGGCGATCTGTCCAAACGCTTGAACATGGAACTGGCCGGCTATCGCAGCCTGCTGACCAAAACCGCGCGGGCGCTGCCGTTTACCGAAGCGCCGGCCTCTTATAAAGCCGCGCTGGAAACCCTCGACGAACGTTGGGGCGACCCGGCGTACTGGCAGGCGATCCGGCGCAATACCAGCAGCCTGACGCCTTACTACCTGCTGGCGGCCGTCGATCATCGTATTGACGACTTGGGCGAAATCGCTCCGGCCACCCCCGACCAGGCCATCTACCTGGATATCTTCGCTCGAACGTTCTGGATGGGCCTGGTGATCACGGTCATCTGCCTGCTGCTGGCCTATCCCCTGGCTTACCTGCTGGCCAACCTGCCGGCGCGCAAAAGCAACCTGCTGATGATTCTGGTACTGCTGCCATTCTGGACCTCGATCCTGGTGCGGGTGGCGGCGTGGATCGTACTGCTGCAATCCGGCGGTCTGATCAACAGCGCCCTGATGGGCCTGGGCCTGATCGATGCGCCGCTGGAATTGGTGTTCAACCGTACCGGCGTGTACATCTCCATGGTGCATATCCTGCTGCCGTTCATGATTCTGCCGATCTACAGCGTGATGAAAGGTATCTCGCCGACGTACATGCGTGCGGCGATTTCCCTGGGCTGCCACCCGTTCGCCAGCTTCTGGCGCGTGTACTTCCCGCAAACCTACGCCGGTGTCGGCGCCGGTTGCCTGTTGGTGTTCATCCTGGCGATTGGTTACTACATCACCCCGGCGTTGCTGGGCAGCCCGAACGACCAGATGGTCAGCTACTTCGTGGCCTTCTACACCAACACCAGCATCAACTGGGGCATGGCCACGGCGTTGGGCGGCTTGCTGCTGCTGGCGACGGTTTTGCTGTACCTGATCTACAACCGGCTGGTGGGCGCCAGTCGCCTGCGCCTGAGCTGAGGAGACCTTGCGATGCTGAGCCCTTATATGTCACCGGTGGAGCGGCTGTGGTTCTACAGCCTGCGGATTCTGTGTGGCCTGATCCTGCTGTTCCTGATTCTGCCGGTGCTGGTGATCATCCCGCTGTCGTTCAACAGCGGCAGTTTCCTGGTGTACCCGTTGCAGGGCTTTTCGCTGCAGTGGTATCAGGACTTCTTTGCGTCGGCCGAATGGATGCGCGCCCTGAAGAACAGCATCATCGTCGCCCCGGCGGCCACGGTGCTGGCGATGGTGTTCGGCACGCTGGCGGCGATTGGCCTGACCCGTGGCAATTTCCCTGGCAAAGCCTTGGTGATGGCCCTGGTGATTTCGCCGATGGTGGTGCCGGTGGTGATCATTGGCGTGGCCAGTTACCTGTTCTTCGCCCCGCTGGGCCTGGGCAACAGCTTTTTCTCGCTGATCGTGGTGCATGCGGTACTGGGCGTGCCGTTTGTCATCATCACCGTGTCGGCGACCTTGCAAGGGTTCAACCACAATCTGGTGCGGGCGGCGGCCAGTCTGGGCGCATCACCATTGACCGCGTTTCGCCGGGTGACCTTGCCGCTGATCGCGCCGGGGGTGATTTCCGGGGCGTTGTTTGCCTTCGCCACCTCGTTCGATGAGGTGGTGGTGACGCTGTTCCTCGCCGGGCCGGAGCAAGCCACATTGCCCAGGCAGATGTTCAGCGGCATCCGTGAAAACCTCAGCCCCACCATTGCCGCAGCGGCGACCCTGCTGATCGGGTTCTCGGTGGTGCTGTTGCTGACCCTGGAATGGCTGCGCGGCCGTAGCGAGAAGCTGCGCACCGCCCAGGTCTAAAGCCTGTAGGAGATCAAAATGGGGGAGGGGGCTTGCTCCCGATAGCATTCTTTCAGTTGATGAATAAGTCGACTGACAAAATGCTATCGGGAGCAAGCCCCCTCCCACATTGGATTTGTATTGGCTCGGAAATCACTATTTAGATCCTGAATAGCAGACAACCCGTTTCGGTCAGCTATTCTTGTGCCAGCCCATCACCGACAAGAGGCCGCGCACATGAGTACTTCCTCATTCAAGATCGCCCACAAACTGCTGACCGGCGCTGGCGCCATTGAGCAACTCGGCGCCGAGTTGACGCGCCTGGATGTGGATAACCCGCTGATTGTCACCGATGCCGCGCTGGTCAAGTCCGGCACCGTCGCGCTGGCACTCGAGCATCTGGGCGGGCGGACTTATGAAATTTTCGACCGCGTGCTGCCCGACCCGGAAATCGCCATTGTCGAAGATTGCATGCAGGCCTACCGCGACGGCGGGCACGACGGCCTGATCGGCGTGGGCGGCGGCAGTGCCATCGACATCGCCAAGAGCGTGGCCGCATACGCCGGTTACCACGGAGCCCTGGCGGATTTGTTCGGCGTCGACCAGGTGCCGCGCAAGGGCCCGCCGCTGATCGCGATTCCCACTACCGCCGGCACCGGCTCCGAGGTGACCAATGTGGCGATTCTTTCCGACAAGGTCGCCCAGCTGAAAAAAGGCATCGTCAGCGACTACCTGCTGCCGGATGTCGCGCTGATCAGCCCGCAAATGACCCTGACCTGCCCACGCAGCGTCACGGCCGCCAGTGGCGTCGACGCGTTGGTGCATGCCATTGAATCCTACCTGTCGCTGAACGCCTCGCCGATCACCGATGCCCTGGCGATCGGCGCAATCAAGCTGATTGCTGGCGCCTTGCCCAAGGTTTATGCCAACCCGGCCAACCTGCAGGCCCGTGACGATATGGCCACCGCCAGCCTGATGGCCGGCATGGCCTTTGGCAACGCGGGCGTCGGCGCGGTGCATGCGCTGGCGTATCCGTTGGGCGGCCGTTTCAATATCGCCCACGGCGTGAGCAACGCACTGTTGCTGCCCTATGTGATGCACTGGAACAAGCTGGCCTGTGTCGAGCGGATGCGCGACATCGCCCAGGCCATGGGGGTAAATGTCAGCGGGTTGAGCGTGAATGATGCCGCCGACCAGGCCGTCGAGGCGATGACGCGACTGTGTGCCGCCGTCGAGATCCCGTCGGGCCTGCGCAGTTTCGGCGTGCCGGAGGAGGCTATCCCGGCGATGGCCACTGAAGCGGCGGGTATTGAACGCCTGATGCGCAACAATCCACGCCAGCTCAGTGCCGCCGATATCGAGAAAATCTACCGGGCTGCGTACTAGCCGTTGAGTTAGGTCACGGTGCGCAGGGCAAAGCATGAGGTATACAATGCGCGCCATCGTGATTTAGCTCAAAAAAGGTGCGTCATGCAGCCCTTCGTCATTGCTCCATCGATTCTCTCCGCCGACTTCGCCCGCCTGGGCGAAGAAGTGGACAAGGTGTTGGCCGCCGGTGCCGACTTCGTGCACTTCGACGTCATGGACAACCATTACGTGCCCAACCTGACCATCGGCCCGATGGTGTGCGCGGCACTGCGCAAATACGGGATTACCGCGCCGATCGACGCGCACCTGATGGTCAGCCCGGTGGACCGCATCGTCGGTGACTTCATCGACGCCGGCGCGACCTACATCGCCTTCCACCCGGAAGCCACGCTGCACGTCGATCGGACTCTGCAATTGATCCGCGAAGGCGGCTGCAAGGCCGGCCTGGTGTTCAACCCGGCCACGCCGCTGAGTGTGCTGGAGTACGTGATGGACAAGGTCGACATGGTCCTGCTGATGAGCGTCAACCCGGGCTTCGGCGGGCAGAAGTTCATCTCCGGCACCCTGAACAAGCTGCGCGAAGCGCGGGCGCTGATCGATGCGTCGGGCCGGGATATCCGCCTGGAGATCGACGGCGGGGTCAATGTGAACAATATCCGTGAAATCGCTGCGGCGGGCGCCGACACCTTTGTGGCCGGCTCGGCGATCTTCAATGCACCTGATTACCAGGAAGTGATCGCCAAGATGCATGCCGAACTGGCGCTGGCGCGTCCATGAGCGGCTTTGAGCAGCTGTTCCCCGGCAAATTGCCACGGCTGGTGATGTTCGACCTGGACGGTACCTTGATCGACTCGGTGCCTGACCTGGCGGCGGCGGTGGACCAGATGCTGCTCAAGCTGGGGCGCAAGCCTGTGGGGATCGAGGCGGTGCGTGAATGGGTCGGCAACGGCGCGCCGATGCTGGTGCGACGGGCGCTGGCAGGCCATATCGACGCCACCGGTGTGGACGAGATGGAAGCCGAACAGGCCCTGCAATTGTTCAACGCCGCCTATGAAAGCAGCCACGAGCGGACGGTGGTGTATCCCGGCGTGCGTGACGCCCTCAAGTGGTTGAGCAAGCAGGGCGTGGAAATGGCCCTGATCACCAACAAGCCGGAGCGCTTCGTCGCTCCGCTGTTGGATCAGATGAAGATCGGCCGATATTTTCGCTGGATCATCGGCGGCGATACCCTGCCGCAGAAAAAGCCTGACCCGGCGGCACTGTTTTTCGTGATGAAAATGGCGAATATTCCGGCGTCCCAATCGTTGTTCGTCGGCGACTCGCGCAGTGATGTCTTGGCCGCAAAAGCTGCGGGTGTGCAGTGCGTGGCCCTGAGTTACGGCTACAACCATGGCCGGCCGATTGCAGAAGAATCGCCAGCGCTGGTCATCGATGACCTGCGCCTGTTAATCCCCGGTTGCTTGGGCGCGGGCGCTGAGATAACGTTGCCCGACATCGACCCGTCCCCTACTGGAAATGCCATCGTGGTGGTCACTCGCAAACTCTGGATGAAAGTCATCAAGGCCCTGGCCCGCTGGCGTTGGCGCGCCTGACTGATCCCCGCCGCGCTGCGGCCCGTTTGCCTACCTGACCGATTGACCCTCACACCACGAGGCACCTGATGATCCGCGAAGAATTCCTGCGTTTGGCCGCTGCCGGCTATAACCGTATCCCCATGGCCCGTGAAACCCTGGCCGACTTCGACACACCGCTGTCGATCTACCTGAAACTGGCCGACGAGCCGAACTCTTACCTGCTGGAGTCGGTACAGGGCGGTGAGAAGTGGGGCCGTTATTCGATCATCGGCCTGCCGTGCCGCACGGTACTGCGAGTGCATGACCATCATGTGAGCATCACCCATGATGGCCTCGAGATCGAAAGCCATGACGTAGAAGACCCGCTGGCCTTCGTCGAAGCCTTCAAGGCGCGCTACAACGTGCCGACCATTCCCGGCCTGCCGCGTTTCAACGGTGGTCTGGTGGGGTATTTCGGTTATGACTGCGTGCGCTACGTGGAGCAGCGTTTGGGTAAATGCCCGAACCCGGACCCGCTCGGCGTGCCGGACATCTTGCTGATGGTCTCCGACGCGGTGGTGGTGTTCGACAACCTTGCCGGCAAGATGCACGCGATAGTGCTGGCCGACCCTGCCCAGGCGGATGCCTTCGAGCAAGGCCAGGCCAGCCTCGAAGCGCTGCTGGAAAAACTGCGCCAGCCGATCACCCCGCGCCGTGGCCTGGACCTCAGCCGTCCACCCGCCGCCGACCCGGTATTTCGCTCCAGCTTTACCCAGGCGGACTACGAGCGGGCAGTCGATACCATCAAGGAATACATCCTCGCCGGTGACTGCATGCAGGTGGTGCCCTCGCAACGGATGTCCATCGACTTCAAGGCCGCGCCGATCGACCTGTATCGAGCGCTGCGTTGCTTCAACCCGACGCCGTATATGTATTTCTTCAATTTCGGTGACTTCCACGTGGTGGGCAGCTCGCCGGAAGTGCTGGTGCGCGTCGAAGACAACCTGATCACCGTGCGCCCGATCGCCGGCACGCGCCCGCGTGGCGCCACCGAAGAAGCGGATCTGGCGCTGGAAGAAGACCTGTTGAGCGACGACAAGGAAATCGCCGAGCACCTGATGCTGATCGACCTGGGGCGTAATGACACCGGGCGGGTCTCGGAAATCGGCTCGGTGAAGCTGACCGAGAAGATGGTCATCGAGCGGTATTCCAATGTGATGCATATCGTGTCCAACGTCACCGGTGAGCTGAAGGCCGGCCTGACCGCGATGGACGCACTGCGCGCGATTCTGCCGGCCGGTACTTTGTCGGGCGCACCAAAGATTCGCGCCATGGAAATCATCGACGAGCTGGAGCCGGTCAAGCGTGGCGTCTACGGCGGCGCCGTGGGGTATTTCGCCTGGAACGGCAACATGGACACGGCGATTGCGATCCGCACGGCAGTGATCAAGGACGGCGAGCTGCATGTGCAGGCCGGTGGCGGCATCGTGGCTGACTCGGTGCCCGCGCTGGAATGGGAAGAAACCCTGAACAAGCGCAGGGCGATGTTCCGTGCGGTGGCGTTGGCTGAGCAAACGCCGCAGGGCTGAAGCCAAATGTAGATCAAAATGTGGGAGGGGGCTTGCCCCCGATAGCAGTGTGTCAGCCAGCACATCATGGACTGACAGGCCGCTATCGGGGGCAAGCCCCCTCCCACATTAAGCCTTCATTGTCCTGCTGTTAGAAATCCAGACTCACCCCGACACTGACCCCTTGCTGGGTCAAATTGTCATCCTTCCTCACGTTATACGCCGCCCGTAACGCCAATTCCTGCGTCAGCTTGTGGCTGACCCCCAGGCTCAAGCGATCCGAATTGCTGCGTGGTGTATACCCGTCCAGCTTGAAGTCGATCCCCTGCACGCTGTTGAGCGAAATATTCACCTTCTGGGTGTCATTTTCGAACTCGTGCTCGTGGGCCACTTCGCCAAACACCTGGGTGTGCGGGGTAATGCGGTAGCTGCCCTGCAGCCCGACGCCCAGGCGCTTGGAGTCGCGCTGCTGGTCATCGAAGGTCAGGGCGGTGGAGCGGCTGTCTTTTTCCGAGTAGCCGTTCACTTCGACCCGCGCGTAATCGGCGCTGATAAAGGGCGACAGGTGCCAGTCACTGCCCGGCGTGGCGATGTCATAACCCACGCGACCGCTCAGGGCCCACAGCCAGCCATCGGTGTCACCCTTTTCCGACCCCTCGCTGACGCCCAGGGCGAACTTGCGCTTGAGGCTGTCGAAGTCCAGCTTGCCGCCGGTCAAGGCGGCGTCGGCCCACCAGTGATTCTGTTGATACTGGGCGAACGCCGTACCCATGTAGCTGTTGAGCTTGTAATCCGAGTCGCTGGCGCCGGCTTCCAGCGTCTGGCGGTACAGGCCTGCGGCTACGCCCACGCGCCAGGCCTCGTTGAGTCGGTAGCTGCCACCGATGTTGAGGTTATAGCCACTGCCATCGCCGCTGGCCGAGCTGCTCTGGTCATCGAAGTCCAGACGCTGACCACCGCCCGCCACGATCGCTCGCCATTGGCCCACGGCTTGCCAGTGGCCGGTGTCTGCCTGCCATTGATTGCGCAATTCATCTTGATGGGCGCGCAATGTGCCTTGGGCCATTTCCGGCAGCAGGGTCAGCTCCCAGGGCGCCGCGAGCAGGGAATAGGCGTAGTCGGCAATCAGCTGTTGCCCCGCCACCGTGGGGTGGACCGAGTCGTTGTAGATCAGCTTGGTCGGGTCCGGATTGGTGCCGCCGATGCCGTAGACCGGGTTGGCGGTGCAACTGTTTCCACTGAAACAGGTACCGGTCAAGTTTTGCCCGGTGGCGAGGCCGAAGCGGGCCGGATCGGCGAAGGCTTCGTTCAACAACAACGGAATGTTCAGCGGGATCACCTGTGCATCGATCTGCGACAGGCGCTGTACAAGGGACTGGTTGAAAATAGTGCTCAGGGCCGACGTTGCTGCCTGCTGCGGGGTGCCATTGATGGCCGGCGTCAGTCCGAGGTCGGGCAGCATCCATACCATGATGTAACGCGCGCCGGCTTGTTGCAGGGCCTGGGCGCTGTCCGCCAGGCGCCCGCCGGCGGCGACCGCCTGGGCGGGGCTGAGTACGCGACCCTGGAGGAAGTCATTGCCGCCACCGGACAGAAAGTACAACGCATTTGGATCGGCCAGCCCGCCGTTGGCCGGCAGGTAACCCTGTCGACTGCGCAGCACCGTGCCGCCCCCGGCATTGCCGGGTGGGATCGCAGCGTTGGAGACCGAGGTAATGGAGTCGAGGATATTGTCGGTACGGTAGCCGCCGACCGCCCAGTTGTTGCCGTCCGGCAAGCCCTGGGCCGCGCGCACCGGTGAGGTGGAGGCGTTCAGGTCGTTTGGTGCCACACCCAGCTTTGCGCCGAGCAAGGTCGAAGAGACGAGACCGTAATCGCCTTGGAACGTCGGCCCGGTGCGGTTGGTAAAGCGCAACGTCGATCCGGCGCTGCCGTCGGGGAACTGACCGGCATCAGCCAGGCTGTCGCCGAACACCACCATGGTTGAGTAAGGTGACGGTGCCGCATAGGCCTGCGCGCAAGCCAGGGAAAGCAGGCCGGCAGCCAGGGGGGCGAAGAACGGAGCTCTGGGCATGGAAAATTCCATTGAGTTGTTTTTATGTCGGAATCGAAACACTAGCAAAGTATTGAGCGTTTTCTATAGCGCAAAACCGAATTTTCCTACGCGCATCCCAACGAGCATAAGCCCGTATTTGCTGCTCCATATTGCACCGCTGGCGAGGCTACGTTACTGTGCCTGAACGTATGAATGAGACCCTCCCCGTGTTGATCATCAGCAAACTCTTGATGCGAGTAGTCAAGGCACACGCCCGTTGGCGTTGGCGCGCCTGACATTTTTCCCTGCCGGCCTGGCCGGATCTGCACCGATTTGCCTTCTTTTACCTTTTGTCTGACGCCCCTTGCCGTTCACCCCGGCAACCGGAACGTGCGTCCGGCAGCGGGCCACACGCTTGGAAGGCGGTCATTTGAAATCAGTGAATTCAAGAGGTTTGAACCCACATGTTGCTGATGATTGATAACTACGATTCCTTTACCTACAACGTTGTGCAGTACCTGGGCGAGCTGGGTGCCGAGGTCAAGGTCGTGCGCAACGACGAACTGACCGTCGCCGAGATCGCCGCGCTGAATCCGGAACGCATCGTGGTTTCGCCTGGCCCGTGCACACCGAATGAAGCGGGCATCTCCCTGGAAGCCATTCAGTATTTTGCCGGCAAGCTGCCAATTCTGGGCGTGTGCCTGGGCCATCAGTCCATTGGCCAGGCGTTTGGCGGCGACGTGGTGCGCGCGCGCCAGGTGATGCACGGCAAGACCAGCCCGGTATTCCACAAGGACCTGGGCGTGTTCCACGGCTTGAACCTGCCCGTGACCGTGACCCGTTATCACTCGTTGGTGGTCAAGCGCGACACCCTGCCCGAGTGCCTGGAGCTGACGGCCTGGACCCAGCTGGAGGACGGCTCGGTCGACGAGATCATGGGCCTGCGCCACAAGACACTGAATATCGAAGGGGTGCAGTTTCACCCTGAATCGATCCTGACCGAGCAGGGCTACGAGCTGTTCGCCAATTTTCTCAAGCAGAGCGGCGGCACGCGCTAAGGACTTTCCATGGATATCAAGACTGCCCTGGGCCGTATCGTCGGCCACCTGGACCTGAGCACCGCTGAAATGAGCGATGTGATGCGCGAGATCATGACCGGCCAATGCTCCGACGCACAGATCGGCGCATTTATGATGGCCATGCGCATGAAGAGCGAAAGCATCGACGAAATCGTCGGCGCCGTATCGGTGATGCGTGAACTGGCGGACAAGGTCGAACTCAAGACCCTCGACGGCGTGGTCGATGTGGTCGGCACCGGCGGCGACGGTGCGAACATCTTCAACGTATCGACGGCGTCCTCGTTCGTGGTCGCGGCAGCGGGTTGCACCGTGGCCAAGCACGGCAACCGCGCGGTGTCCGGCAAAAGTGGCAGCGCGGACCTGCTGGAAGCGGCCGGCATCTACCTGAACCTGACGCCGGTACAGGTGGCACGCTGCATCGACAGCGTCGGCATCGGCTTCATGTTTGCCCAGTCTCACCACGGCGCGATGAAACACGCGGCCGGCCCGCGCAAGGACCTCGGCCTGCGTACCCTGTTCAATATGCTCGGCCCGCTTACGAATCCGGCCGGTGTGAAGCATCAAGTCGTCGGTGTATTCAGCCAGGCGCTGTGCCGGCCATTGGCCGAAGTGCTGCAGCGCCTGGGCAGCAAGCATGTGCTGGTGGTGCATTCCAAAGATGGCCTGGACGAATTCAGCCTGGCGGCGCCGACCTTCGTGGCGGAGTTGAAGAACGACCAGGTTACAGAATATTGGGTCGAGCCTGAGGACTTGGGCATGAAGAGCCAAAGCCTGCACGGCCTGGCGGTGGAAAGCCCGGCGGCGTCGCTGGAATTGATTCGCGATGCGTTGGGGCGACGCAAGACCGAAAACGGTCAAAAAGCCGCGGAAATGATTGTGCTCAATGCTGGCGCGGCACTTTACGCAGCCGACCATGCCTATAGTCTTAAGGAAGGTGTCGCCTTGGCCCACGATGCGCTGCACACCGGTCTGGCTCGCGAGAAACTTGAAGAACTCGGAGCATTCACCGCCGTATTCAAGATGGAGAATGAAGCATGAGTGTTCCGACCGTTCTGGAAAAAATCCTGGCGCGCAAGGCTGAAGAAGTCGCCGAGCGCCGTGCCCGTGTGAGCCTGGCCGAGCTGGAAGCCCTGGCAAAAGCTGCTAATGCACCACGAGGGTTTGCCAAGGCCTTGCTCGAACAGGCCAAGAAGAAGCAGCCGGCGGTGATCGCCGAGATCAAGAAGGCCTCACCGAGCAAAGGCGTGATCCGCGAGCACTTCGTGCCACAGGAAATCGCCGTCAGCTATGAAAAGGGCGGGGCGACGTGCCTGTCCGTGCTGACCGATGTCGATTTTTTCCAAGGCTCCGATCTGTTCCTGCAGCAGGCACGCGCGGCGTGCACGTTGCCGGTGATCCGCAAGGATTTCATGGTTGATCCCTACCAGATCGTCGAAGCGCGCGCCCTGGGCGCCGATTGTGTGCTGCTGATCGTTTCCGCCCTGGATGACGTGAAGATGGCCGAGCTGGCCGCTGTAGCCAAGAGCGTAGGCCTGGATGTATTGGTCGAAGTGCACGACGGCGACGAGTTGGAGCGTGCACTGAAGACCCTCGACACACCGCTGGTGGGGGTCAACAACCGTAACCTGCACACCTTCGACGTCAGCCTGGAAACCACCCTCGACCTGCTGCCGCGTATTCCCCGTGACCGCTTGGTGATCACCGAGAGCGGCATCGTCAACCGCGCCGATGTGGAGCTGATGGAGATCAGCGAGGTGTATTCGTTCCTGGTCGGCGAAACGTTCATGCGCGCCGAGAACCCAGGGGCGGAACTGCAGCGTCTGTTCTTCCCGGAGCGGGGTGTGGTGGTCAGCGGTTCCACGCTCGATTGAATTGATTTGAATGTGATCAAAATGTGGGAGGGGGCTTGCCCCCGATTGCGGTGTATCAGTTATCGATGTACTGACCGACACTCCGCTATCGGGGGCAAGCCCCCTCCCACATTGGGTCTGTGTTTGTTCAGATAGGGAGGTGAGCAGTGATCCAGCCCGTGTCGTTGACCGTCGAAGCAGGCCTTGCCGCCGAGCAGGATTTGCTGGCCGCCGTCTGCGCAGGTGAGCAGGAATACGGGCTGTTGTTCTGGCAACCCAACGATCAAGCCTTGGTCATGCCGCGCCGTTTGAGCCGATTGCCAGCCTTTGAAGCGGCCGGTCAAGTCTCGGCGGAGGCCGGTTGGCCTGTGTTGTTGCGCGAAACCGGCGGTGAGCCGGTGCCGCAGTCGGCCGCAACGGTCAATATCGCCTTGGTCTACGCGCCGCCGCGCAGTGAGGGGGATCAAGGGCGCATCGAAACCGGCTACCAGCGTCTGTGCCAGCCGATCTGCGATGTGCTGCTTGAATTGGGCGGCGAGGCGTCTATTGGCGAAATTGACGGCGCGTTCTGCGACGGTCGTTACAACGTCAATCTCAAAGGTCGAAAAATGGTCGGCACGGCCCAACGCTGGCGGCAGAGCGGTGGTCGCCCAGTGGGGTTGGTACACGGTGCTTTATTGCTGGATAACGATCGCGATGAGTTGGTTGCGGCGGTCAATCGTTTCAATCAAGCCTGTGGCCTGGAACAGCGGGTGCGTGCCGAGAGCCATATCGCACTGCACGAAGTGTTTGCCGTGCCGGACGTACTCAGCCGGCTCGACACCTTGTACCGTCAGATGTTGGCAGGCTTGCTGCCAGGTTAACGGGTTCCGAACACCACCATCGTCTTGCCTTTGACGTGCACCAGGTTGCGCTCTTCCAGATCCTTGAGCACGCGCCCCACCATTTCCCGCGAACAGCCCACAATGCGCCCGATTTCCTGGCGCGTGACCTTGATCTGCATCCCGTCGGGGTGGGTCATGGCGTCTGGCTGCTTGCACAGCTCCAGCAGGCAGCGAGCGACACGCCCGGTCACGTCGAAGAACGCCAGGTCGCCGACCTTGCGCGTGGTGTCCCGCAGACGTTGGGCGATCTGCCCACTCAGGGCATACAGAATGTCGGGATCATGTTGGGCCAGTTCGCGAAATTTCGTATAGCTGATCTCGGCTACTTCGCACTCCACCTTGGTGCGCACCCAAGCGCTGCGCTGTTGCTCCTTGCCGGCCTGTTCGAACAGCCCCAGCTCGCCGAAGAAATCCCCGGTGTTGAGGTAGGCGATGATCATTTCGCGACCGTCTTCGTCTTCGATCAGGATGGTGACCGAGCCCTTGATAATGAAGAACAGCGTTTCGGAGCGCTCGCCCGCGCAGATGATGTTGTGCTTGGCCGGATGACGCCGGCGTTGGCAATGCATCAGCAGCTTGTCGAGGTTCTTGATCTTGGGTGTGGGAGTAAGAGCAACCATGGTTGTATCCCGAAAAACTGCACGATGTGGTTGGATTTGTTTTTATCAGCGCGACCGGCATTGATACACGCTGTACAAACGATGGCAATGCGCCATTGATTTGGCGCCAGCTTACCAGACACATTCTGACTCGATTAGCGTATTTCACCGGCAAACGCTGTTATTGATCGTTTTCCTGCAGGGCGCTGCCGCTGCGAGGCCCTGTGCTAAGCTGGCGACCCTTTTTTAGCAGTGGAGTCTGGGCGATGAAGGCACGCATCCAATGGGCGGGCGAAGCCATGTTCCTCGGTGAATCGGGCAGTGGCCATGTGGTGGTCATGGACGGCCCGCCGGAAGCCGGTGGTCGCAACCTGGGTGTACGCCCGATGGAAATGTTGCTGCTGGGTGTCGGTGGTTGCAGCAATTTCGACGTGGTCAGTATCCTGAAAAAATCCCGTCAGGCCGTGGAAAGCTGCGAAGCCTTTCTGGAAGCCGAACGCGCAACCGAAGATCCCAAGGTGTTTACCAAGATCCATATGCATTTTGTGGTCAAGGGGCGCGCGCTGAAGGAAGCGCAGGTCAAGCGTGCCATCGAGCTGTCGGCAGAGAAGTACTGCTCGGCGTCGATCATGCTGGGCGCGGCCGGTGTGGCCATTACCCATGGCTACGAAATCGTCGAGTTGGGTTGATCGTTCCCACGCGGAGCGTGGGAATGCATCTCGTGACGCTCCGCGTCACCCTTGCGCAGGTGCCGGATTTTGCGCTGAAAGCGGGACGCGGGGCGTCCTGGGTGGCATTCCCACGCGGAGCGTGGGAATGATCTTCATGCTTCAGATTCTGTAGGTGCTCTTGGTCATGACCTTGGCCAGCATGCTCATGCCGAATCTCACCGGCGCAGGAAAGCGGAAGCCGCCAGCGTCCAGCGCGCTTTCAGCGTGGTGCTCTTCATCGATGCGCATCTGCTCAAGAATGGCCCGGGACTTTTCGTCCTCGGCCGGCAATTGTTCAAGGTGTTCGTCCAGGTGCTTGCAGACCTGGCGTTCGGTGGCTGCGACAAAACCGAGGCTGACCTTGTCACTGATCAGGCCGGCAGCGGCGCCGATACCGAACGACAAACCGTAGAACAGCGGGTTCAGCACGCTGGGATGACTGCCCAGCTGGCGAATGCGTTGTTCGCACCACGCCAGGTGGTCGATCTCTTCCTCGGCGGCGTGCTCCATCGCTGCACGTACCTGCGGTAACTTGGCGGTCAGAGCCTGGCCCTGGTACAACGCCTGGGCACAGACTTCACCGGTGTGGTTGATGCGCATCAGGCCGGCCACATGGCGGGTCTCGGTCTCGCTCATCTGTGCGTCCGGCTGCACGATGGCCGGTGACGGGCGGTACGGTTGGCCGCTGAACGGCAGCAGCGTACGCATGGCCGTGTCGGCTTGCAGCAACAGACGGTCAATCGGCGAGTAGTGACGTTGGGTAGTCATGCTGACCTCCGGGAAGAATCTCGGCGGCCAGTTTACCGCAAGAGAGGGCGGCGCGTTTGCGCTGAGTCAATTTGCCCTGCGCACTCAGCCCGGTGGCCAGTTCATCTGGCGCTGACCCAGCACATGCATATGAATGTGGTAAACGGTCTGCCCGCCGTCTTCGTTGCAGTTCATCACCACGCGGAAGCCTTTTTCGCAGCCTAGTTCCACCGCCAGGCGCTGGGCGGTGAACAGGATATGGCCAGCCAGGGCTTTGTCGTCTTCGGTCAGGTCATTGAGGGTGCGAATGGGCTTTTTCGGGATGACCAGGAAATGGACCGGCGCCTGTGGGGCGATATCGTGGAAAGCCAGTACCTGGTCATCTTCATAGATGATGTTCGCGGGTATTTCCCGGTTGATGATCTTGGTGAACAGAGTATCCACAGCTGTTTCTCCAGGGTGAAAGTGAAGGTGAGTGTACTCAAGCGGTCAACGCGGGCAATAGGCCTTGTTGATGGCGCCGGCAATTTTGCGGGTCAGCCAGCGCGGGCTCAGACGTGGGCTGAATGCCAGCCAGCGGTTGCGCCGTCCGGGGATGATAATGGCCTTGTTCTTTTCCAGCGCACGCACGGTATAGAGCGCGACTTCTTCGGGACTCATCAACTGTTGGCTGCGGTCGAGCTTTGCGGTGTCCATTTGCGCGGTACCGAAGAAGGCGGTGCGCGTAGGGCCTGGGCACAGCACCGAGACCTTGATGCCACAGGTCTTCAGTTCCTCGCGCAAGCCTTCGGAAAAGTGCAGCACATAGGCTTTGCTTGCGTAGTAGCTGCTCATCCACGGGCCTGGCTGGAAGGCGGCGACCGAGGCCACGTTGAGAATCTGCCCGCCGCCGTGCAATGCCATGGCATTGCCCAACGCATGGCACATGCGGGTCAGGGCGAGGATGTTGACTTCGATCAGGTCCTGCTCGGTCATCCAGTCCTGGGCCAGGAACGGCCCGCTGGTGCCGATACCGGCGCAGTTGACCAGCAGGTCGATCTGCCGCTCACCTTCTTCGAGTTCCAGCAAAAAACCCGACAACCGCAGCGGCTCGCCAAGGTCACAGGCGCGAAACAGCACCTCGACGCCGAAACGCTGAGTCAATTCGATCGCAATGCTTTCCAACTGATCACGCTGGCGGGCCACCAGAATCAAGCTGCGGCCACGTCGGGCCAGGGCTTCGGCCAAAGCCAGGCCGATACCACTGGAGGCACCGGTGATCAGAGCGTAACGGGTCATGCCTTTCTCCATCGCAACGCCGCCGGCCTGTGACAGAGGCATCACAGGCGGCGGGCGTTTTTTCACTGTTCTGGAGAGTCTACAGGTTCGGCCGCGTCGTCAGCACTTTGCGCGGCGTCTTCATCACCGATGACGCTTTGGTCGGCATCTTCATCGGTGCTCAGGGAGCTGCTTTCATAGCTGCTGCCCATGTTGGCTTCGAGTTGATCCAGATAGCCGTTCATGCCCAGGGTGACCACGACGATGAGCATCAATGGGATAAACGCCAGCCACAACGAAGCCAGGATTTTAACCGCTGTGGAGTTGCGCGGTGGGGGCGCACCGTACTGGTTGGCGCCAGTGTTACCCGGCAGTACCAGCAGCAGCAGGGGGAACACGCTGTTCACCAGCGGAACCAGGTTCAGCAAGTACAGCCAGCCAGACCAACCCAGGTCGTGCAGGCGCTGCACGCCGATTTGCACGCTTACCACGACGAGCGCAACGAACAGTGCAAAGCCCAGCAGCGAGCCGAGAATGATCGCGATCGTTGGCGAGGCAGTGGCCACCGCGAAACCCACGGTGCTGATGATGCCTGCAGCCACAAGCATCGCGACGGTCAGTGCCAGCGTCCAGGCGAGATAGCGCAGGCGACCGATACGCCCGTGGATAGTGAAGACCTTGAGCGTGGCGTACTCGGGCAAGTTATCACCGACCGCAGCGCGTGGCGGTGCGTAAGGCGATGCAGCGGTGTGCGAGAAGTCCGAGGCCGATGCGCCTGTTTCGTGGGTTTCGGCAAGGCTGAAAGCCACGGGTTGTTCGGCTTCGATACGTGCCTCGACGCCGGCGTTTTGCAAGGCGGTGAGGTAGGTGTCGGCATCGGCGCGGGACAGATCGCGCTTGAGCGCGACCGGGCGGCCGGTGAAAAGCTTTTCGATCGCTTCGACATCGCTCTTGAACAGCTCGGCGAGGTTCAGTTTGGCGGTGGTGCTTTCGACACCCGGGCGCAAGGCTCCGTCGAACACAATCTTGAAACGGCTGTCGCTCATGCGGGCATCCTTGTCACTTGATCAGGGGAGGGTATGCAGGCTGCCCAATTGGCAGGCCTGGTATTTGGTTCAACGTGGCCAGCGCAATTGTGCTGCGTTTTCGCGTGCCTGGCGGTATTGCGCATCGAGTCGCACGACGAGTTCATCCACGCTCGGCAAATCATTGATCTCACCGACGCCTTGGCCGGCAGACCATACAGTCTTCCATGCTTTGGCCTCATCGCTCAACGGTTTGAGCTTGGAGCCGAGGTTGACCTCACCTTTGCCCTGAAGGGCAGCGAGATCAAAACCGGCGTTTTCCAGGCTCTGGCGCATAAAGCTTGCAGGTACGCCGGAAACAGCCGGAGTGTGCACGATGTCGGCGGCGCGCGCTGTGAGCAGCATCTCTTTATACGCATCCGGGGCGTGGCTTTCGGTGGTGCCGATAAAGCGCGTGCCGAAATACGCCAGGTCTGCGCCAAGCACTTGGGCGGCGAGAATCTCCCGACCGTGGTTGAGACAGCCGGCCAGCAACAGGGTTTTGTCGAAGAACTGGCGTATTTCGGCAATCAGCGCGAACGGGCTCCAAGTGCCGGCGTGACCGCCCGCGCCGGCGGCGACCGCGATCAGGCCGTCGACGCCCGCTTCAGCGGCCTTTTCGGCATGGCGACGAGTAGTTACGTCATGAAACACCAGGCCGCCGTAGCTGTGCACGGCATCGACCAGTTCCTTCACCGCACCGAGGCTGGTGATGACGATGGGCACTTTGTGCTCGACGCAGATCGCCAGGTCCGCCGCCAGTCGTGGGTTACTGTTGTGCACGATCAGGTTGACGGCATAGGGCGCTGGGTTATCCAACAGCGCCAGGCCGGCTTCGATTTCCTCCAGCCAGGCCCTGAAGCCGCTGCTTTCGCGTTGATTGAGCGCCGGGAAACTGCCGACGACCCCGTTGCGGCAGCAGGCCAGCACCAGTTGCGGGTTGGAAATCAGGAACATCGGCGCGGCCACCACAGGCAGGCGCAGACGTTGTTCAAGCAGGGCGGGCAGCGACATTGGAGGTTCCCCGGATAATGACGTTAAAACGGTTTGACCACGACCAGAATTACGACCGCCAGCAATATCAGAACGGGCACTTCATTGAACCAGCGATAAAAGACATGGCTGCGGGTGTTTTCGCCACGAGCGAAGCGTTTTACCTGCGCGCCACACATGTGGTGGTAGCCGATCAGCAGGACGACCAGGGTGAGTTTGGCGTGGATCCACGCGCCCGATTGGAAGATACCGGGGTTGAGCACCAGCAACCAGATGCCGAAAACCAGCGTGGCAACCATCGCCGGGCCCATGATGCCCCGGTACAGCTTGCGCTCCATGACGCTGAAGCGCTCCTTGCTGACGGTGTCTTCGCTTTGGGCGTGGTAGACAAACAGGCGTGGCAGGTAGAACAGCCCGGCAAACCAGCAGACGATGCTGACGATATGGAAGGCTTTGACCCATAGATAGAGCATTTTTAGTAATTCCCAGGTTCACGGTAGCGAAGATAGTAGTAGCTCATGCGCCCGTACGTCACGTTGGCGGTTGTCGCAGGGCGATACGGCCCCTATTATCGACGGCTTTCCAGTGGGTTCGTTGAGGGCAGGTTTATGGTCAAGGTCGGTATCGTCGGCGGCACGGGTTACACCGGTGTCGAATTGCTGCGTCTGTTGGCTCAGCATCCGCAGGCTGAGGTGGTGGTCATCACTTCACGCTCCGAGGCTGGCCTGGCCGTGGCCGATATGTACCCCAACCTACGAGGCCACTACGACGGCCTGGCCTTCAGCGTGCCGGACATCAAGACGTTGGGCGCCTGCGATGTGGTGTTCTTCGCCACGCCTCACGGGGTTGCGCACGCGTTGGCCGGCGAGCTGTTGGCGGCGGGCACCAAGGTTATCGATCTGTCGGCGGACTTCCGCCTGCAAGATGCCGATGAGTGGGCCAAGTGGTACGGCCAGCCCCACGGCGCGCCAGAGTTACTGGAGGCGGCGGTGTACGGCTTGCCGGAAGTCAATCGTGAGCAGATCAAGCAGGCCCGCCTGATCGCGGTGCCGGGTTGCTATCCGACTGCGACCCAGCTGGGTTTCCTGCCGCTGCTGGAAGCCGGCTTGGCGGATGCTTCGCGTCTGATCGCGGACTGCAAGTCGGGCGTCAGCGGCGCCGGTCGTGGGGCCGCAGTGGGCTCGCTGTACTCCGAGACGTCGGAAAGCATGAAAGCCTATGCAGTCAAAGGGCATCGTCACCTGCCTGAAATTCGCCAGGGGTTGCGCCGTGCTGCGGGTAAGGACGTGGGCCTGACCTTCGTACCGCACCTGACGCCGATGATCCGTGGGATCCACTCCACGTTGTACGCGACCGTTGTCGATCGCTCGGTAGACCTGCAGGCATTGTTCGAAAAGCGTTATGCCAACGAACCGTTCGTCGATGTGATGCCGGCGGGCAGCCATCCGGAAACCCGTAGCGTGCGGGGCGCCAACGTGTGCCGGATTGCGGTGCATCGTCCGCAGGATGGCGACCTGGTGGTGGTGTTGTCGGTGATCGATAACCTGGTCAAGGGCGCATCGGGCCAGGCGGTGCAGAACATGAACATCCTGTTTGGTCTGGATGAGAAGTTGGGCTTGTCCCATGCGGGTATGTTGCCTTAAAGGCAGCTGCAAGCTTCAAGTTGTCAGCGGCAAGCTTGGACCTCAATGGCTTGAGGCTTGCCGCTGCTCCCATAATAGTTGACCGCTTTTCTAGGAGAAGCGGATAATACCGGCCATTACGCATATGGCGGCGCTACGCCGGGAGATTATCAGCATGAGCGTTGAATCCTTCACCCCCACGGCTTTGCAATTCACCCACGGTGCTGCGCACAAGGTGAAGAGCCTGGTCGATGAAGAGGGTAATGATCGCTTGAAGCTGCGCGTATTCGTTACGGGCGGCGGTTGTTCAGGGTTTCAGTACGGTTTTACCTTCGATGAAGATGTGGCCGATGACGACACCATCGTTGAGCGCGAGGGCGTGAGCCTGGTCGTTGATCCGATGAGCTTCCAGTACCTGGCGGGTGCTGAAGTGGATTACCAGGAAGGGCTCGAGGGGTCGCGTTTCGTGATCAAGAACCCTAACGCTACGACGACCTGTGGTTGTGGGTCTTCGTTTTCGATCTGATCGAAGCCTGATCTGCACGCATAAAAAAACGCCGCTTGGCTTTGATCGGCCAAGCGGCGTTTTGCTGCCTGGAGATCAGGCCGGGTAGATCGCGCCCAGCACGCGCAGCCCGCGAGCACCCGTGACGCTGGGGCGGTTCGCGGCGATGCCTTCCAGGCAGCAGTGGGCCAGCCAGGCGAAGGCCATGGCTTCCACCCAGTCCGGGTCTACGCCATAGAGCGCGGTGCTACTGACCTGTGTGGACGGTAGCAGCGCGGCCAATCGCTTCATCAGCGTTCCGTTGTGGGCGCCGCCGCCGCATATCAACAGGGTTTCTGTCTGAGGTTGGGCGCTTTGCAGAGATTCGACGATGGTCAGGCTGGTCAGCTCCAGCAAGGTGGCTTGCACGTCCTCGGGAAGAAACGCTGGCAGCCCGTCGAGATGTTGCTGCAGCCAACGCAGATTGAAAACTTCCCGGCCGGTACTTTTCGGGCCTTTGGTCGCGAAAAAAGGGTCGCTGAGCAGCGTGTTGAGTAACTGCGGCTGAACCTTGCCGCTGGCTGCCCATTGCCCGTCACGATCAAAGTGTTCGCCACGTTGATGATGAATCCACGCGTCCAGCAAGACATTACCCGGGCCGCAGTCGAAGCCCGATACCGGCTTGCCGGTTTCTATCAGGCTCAGGTTGCTGAAACCGCCGACATTCAACACCGCACGGTTGCCGGTACTTTCACCGAACAGCGCCTCGTGGAAGGCAGGCACCAAGGGCGCGCCCTGACCGCCTGCGGCGACGTCGCGGCTGCGGAAGTCACTGACCACCGTGATGCCGGTCAGCTCGGTGAGCAACGCAGGATTGCCGATCTGTACCGTAAAACCTCGGGCAGGTTCATGGCGGATGGTCTGCCCGTGGCTGCCAATCGCACGGATGTCCTGAGCGGTGAGGTTTTGCTGGGCCAGCAAGGTGTGGATGCCTTGAGCGGCGAGTGTTACCCAGGATTGCTGGGCGATTGCCGAACGGGCGATCTCATCCGGGCCGCTGGCGCACAGGCTTAGCAGCTCGGCGCGCAGAGGGGCAGGCATGGGGATGTAATGGGTGGCGATCAGACTGATCGCCGAATCTTGTTCGATAAGGGCGATATCCAGGCCATCGAGGCTGGTCCCGGACATCACACCGATATAACGCGGCATGCCTTAACGCTTCGCCGAAGCCAGCAGGGTGGAGCGCTCCTGATCCATACGGGCCATCAGTGGCTGGCTTTGTTGCATGAAGCGCGCGCGTTCTGCCTTGGCGATCGGGTCGGCCATTGGCAGTTTTTGGCCCAATGGATCTACGTGTACCCCGTTGACCTGGAATTCATAATGCAAGTGCGGCCCGGTGGACAGGCCAGTCGTGCCGATGTAACCGATCACTTGCCCCTGCTTCACGTTGCCACCGGTTTTGACGCCCTTGGCAAACCCTTGCATGTGGCCATACAGCGTACGGTAGGTGTTGCCGTGCTGGATGATCACCGTGTTGCCGTAACCACCGCGACGCCCGGCCAACAGAACCTTACCGTCGCCAGCTGCCTTGATTGGCGTGCCACGGGGAGCGGCATAGTCGACACCTTTGTGAGCGCGGATTTTGTTCAGAATTGGATGCTTGCGACCCATGGAGAAACGCGAGCTAATACGAGCGAAGTCCACCGGTGTGCGGATGAACGCCTTGCGCATGCTGTTGCCATCAGCGGTGTAGTAACTGCTGTTGCCCTGTTTGTTGGTGTAGCGCACTGCGGTGTAGGTTTTGCCGCGGTTGGTGAAGCGCGCAGAAAGGATGTTGCCAGTGCCGACCACTTTGCCGTTGGCAACTTTCTGCTCGTAGATCACATCGAATTCGTCACCCTGGCGAATGTCTTGGGCGAAGTCGATGTCGTAGCCAAATACGCTGGCCATATCCATGGTCATGCTGTGGGAAAGGCCCGCGCGGGCGGCGGATTGCGACAGCGAGCTATTGATCACGCCGTGTACGTAGGCAGACCGCATAACCGGTTTGGTGGTGATGCGATTGAAGGCAAAACCCTTTGCGCCTTTGCTCAGGCTGATGCTTTCCAGGTCATTGATATTGGTGTGCAGGTTGTTCAACTGGCCGTCGGGCGTCAGTTCGAACTCAAGCTTCTGCCCATGTTTGAGCTGGGTGAATTGCTTGGCTTGCTTATCGGTGGCCAGGACGTCATTGACGGTGGCGGCAGGCAATCCAACCTTTTCGAACAGCGTTGACAGTGTGTCGCCTTTACTCACGATCACTTCGCGGTGCTGAGGACTCTTGGCTGCAACTGCTGCGGGCTTTTCCTGGGCGGCTTCCTGAGTCTCCTCAGGCGTGTTCTCAATCTGTGCGAACGGAGACTCAGCAGGGGTATTTGTGGCTTGTTGCTCGTCGGAAGCGTCTTGATCTTGTGTCAGTTGCTCAACAGGGCTTTCCAGGTCGAGGCTTAGGGATGTTCGTTTGGCTTCTACGTCACTGGAAGGGAATACCAGGAGTGCCAGGCTGAGAAGGGCGGCGATACCACTTGCGGCGAGCAGGTGGGTCTTCGGGTAAAGCGGCGGCGCTTTAGACGGTTCAGTGGTCATAGGTATTTTGACTTTAAAGATGAAATGGAAAAGATGAATGACATGATGAAGATGAAATAACTGTATAAAATATAACCAAATCATCTGTGGCGCAAGCTCGCGAACGCTGGGCTTGCGCAATGGTGTCCGTGCGCAGGGCAAAACTTGTAATTAGTCCCTGATCTTGTATGGTTGGTTCCCTTTTGAATCTGAGCCTTGCGGGTCTGTTATGAAGTCGGTTGAAGAGCAGCTAGCGCTGATAAAACGTGGTGCGGAAGAACTGTTGGTCGAAGCTGAGCTGGTCGAAAAGCTCAAGCGTGGCCAGCCCCTGCGTATTAAGGCCGGCTTTGACCCAACCGCGCCGGATCTGCACCTTGGCCATACCGTGCTTATTAATAAGCTGCGTCAGTTCCAGGAGCTGGGTCATCAAGTCATCTTCCTTATAGGTGACTTCACCGGGATGATCGGCGACCCGAGCGGCAAGAGCGCAACGCGTCCGCCGCTGACTCGCGAGCAAGTGCTCGACAATGCCGAGACCTACAAGACCCAGGTATTCAAAATCCTTGATCCGGCCAAAACCGAGGTGGCATTCAACTCCACTTGGATGGACCAGATGGGGCCGGCGGATTTCATTCGCCTGACGTCGCAATATACCGTCGCGCGCATGCTTGAGCGTGATGACTTCGACAAACGCTACTCCACCAACCAGCCGATCGCTATCCATGAGTTTCTTTACCCGTTGGTCCAGGGTTACGACTCGGTGGCTTTGCGTGCAGACGTCGAGCTGGGTGGGACGGATCAGAAGTTCAACCTGTTGATGGGGCGTGAGCTGCAGCGTGCCTATGGGCAGGAAGCTCAGTGCATTTTGACCATGCCGTTGCTGGAGGGGTTGGACGGCGTCAAGAAGATGTCCAAGTCGCTGGGCAACTATGTCGGCATCCAGGAAGCGCCGGGCGTGATGTACGGCAAGCTGGTTTCCATTCCGGACTCGTTGATGTGGCGTTACTTCGAGTTGCTGAGCTTCCGCTCGATGGATGAGATCAACGCGTTGCGTGCTGATGTGGAGGCAGGTGCCAATCCGCGTGATGTGAAGATCAAGTTGGCCGAAGAGATCGTGGCGCGCTTTCATGGTGAAGAGGCTGCGGCCAACGCTCACCGTGCGGCCGGTAATCGTATGAAGGATGGCGAGTTGCCGGACGATCTGCCGGAGATCGAGTTGACGGCGGCAGAAGCAATGCCGATCGCGGCTGTCCTTAATAAGGCGGGCTTGGTGAAGAACTCAGCGGTTGCCCGTGATCTTCTCGGCTCGGGTGGCGTGCGTATAGATGGCGAGGTGGTTGATCGCACCTTTATATACGAGCTGGGCGCGACTCATGTTTGCCAGGCGGGAAAGAAGGCATTTGCGCGTATCACGCTCAAATCCGAATAAGTCGTTAATTAGGGCTTGACGGCGAATTATATCACTCTATAATTCGCCCCACTTCCGGCGCAGCCGAAACGGAAAACTCCTTGCTAAACAATGAGTTAAGTAGGTTTCGATAGCAAGTTGCTTCAGTCCATCGAAGCCAAAAGGAAGTTGAAAAAGAGGTGTTGACAGCAGCGTGTAACGCTGTAGAATTCGCCTCCCGCTTACGAGAGATCGCAAGCGCAAGTGGTTGAAGTTGTTGAAGAAATCTTCGAAAACTTATGAAAATAACCGCTTGACAGCAAATGAGGCTGCTGTAGAATGCGCGCCTCGGTTGAGACGAATAGCTCTTAACCAACCGCTCTTTAACAACTGAATCAAGCAATTCGTGTGGGTGCTTGTGGAGTCAGACTGATAGTCAACAAGATTATCAGCATCACAAGTTACTCCGCGAGAAATCAAAGATGTAACCAACGATTGCTGAGCCAAGTTTAGGGTTTCTTAAAAACCCAAAGATGTTTGAACTGAAGAGTTTGATCATGGCTCAGATTGAACGCTGGCGGCAGGCCTAACACATGCAAGTCGAGCGGTAGAGAGAAGCTTGCTTCTCTTGAGAGCGGCGGACGGGTGAGTAATGCCTAGGAATCTGCCTGGTAGTGGGGGATAACGTTCGGAAACGGACGCTAATACCGCATACGTCCTACGGGAGAAAGCAGGGGACCTTCGGGCCTTGCGCTATCAGATGAGCCTAGGTCGGATTAGCTAGTTGGTGAGGTAATGGCTCACCAAGGCGACGATCCGTAACTGGTCTGAGAGGATGATCAGTCACACTGGAACTGAGACACGGTCCAGACTCCTACGGGAGGCAGCAGTGGGGAATATTGGACAATGGGCGAAAGCCTGATCCAGCCATGCCGCGTGTGTGAAGAAGGTCTTCGGATTGTAAAGCACTTTAAGTTGGGAGGAAGGGCAGTTACCTAATACGTGATTGTTTTGACGTTACCGACAGAATAAGCACCGGCTAACTCTGTGCCAGCAGCCGCGGTAATACAGAGGGTGCAAGCGTTAATCGGAATTACTGGGCGTAAAGCGCGCGTAGGTGGTTTGTTAAGTTGGATGTGAAATCCCCGGGCTCAACCTGGGAACTGCATTCAAAACTGACTGACTAGAGTGTGGTAGAGGGTGGTGGAATTTCCTGTGTAGCGGTGAAATGCGTAGATATAGGAAGGAACACCGGTGGCGAAGGCGACCACCTGGACCAACACTGACACTGAGGTGCGAAAGCGTGGGGAGCAAACAGGATTAGATACCCTGGTAGTCCACGCCGTAAACGATGTCAACTAGCCGTTGGGAGCCTTGAGCTCTTAGTGGCGCAGCTAACGCATTAAGTTGACCGCCTGGGGAGTACGGCCGCAAGGTTAAAACTCAAATGAATTGACGGGGGCCCGCACAAGCGGTGGAGCATGTGGTTTAATTCGAAGCAACGCGAAGAACCTTACCAGGCCTTGACATCCAATGAACTTTCCAGAGATGGATTGGTGCCTTCGGGAACATTGAGACAGGTGCTGCATGGCTGTCGTCAGCTCGTGTCGTGAGATGTTGGGTTAAGTCCCGTAACGAGCGCAACCCTTGTCCTTAGTTACCAGCACGTTATGGTGGGCACTCTAAGGAGACTGCCGGTGACAAACCGGAGGAAGGTGGGGATGACGTCAAGTCATCATGGCCCTTACGGCCTGGGCTACACACGTGCTACAATGGTCGGTACAGAGGGTTGCCAAGCCGCGAGGTGGAGCTAATCCCAGAAAACCGATCGTAGTCCGGATCGCAGTCTGCAACTCGACTGCGTGAAGTCGGAATCGCTAGTAATCGCGAATCAGAATGTCGCGGTGAATACGTTCCCGGGCCTTGTACACACCGCCCGTCACACCATGGGAGTGGGTTGCACCAGAAGTAGCTAGTCTAACCTTCGGGAGGACGGTTACCACGGTGTGATTCATGACTGGGGTGAAGTCGTAACAAGGTAGCCGTAGGGGAACCTGCGGCTGGATCACCTCCTTAATCGACGACATCAGCTGCTCCATAAGTTCCCACACGAATTGCTTGATTCATTGAAGAAGACGAAAAGAAGCAGCCCAAAGGGTTGTAGCTTAGTTGGTTAGAGCGCACCCCATGCTTTGTGGTAAAGAGCAGGGTGAGGTCGGCCTTAGCAGCTCGAAATTGGGTCTGTAGCTCAGTTGGTTAGAGCGCACCCCTGATAAGGGTGAGGTCGGCAGTTCGAATCTGCCCAGACCCACCAATTTTGTGTGGGAAACGCCTGTAGAAATACGGGGCCATAGCTCAGCTGGGAGAGCGCCTGCCTTGCACGCAGGAGGTCAACGGTTCGATCCCGTTTGGCTCCACCACTACTGCTTCTGTTTGTAGAAAGCTTAGAAATGAGCATTCCATTGTTGTGATGGTGAATGTTGATTTCTAGTCTTTGACTAGTTCGTTCTTTAAAAATTTGGGTATGTGATAGAAAGATAGACTGGACGTTACTTTCACTGGTAACGGCTCAGGCTAAGGTAAAATTTGTGAGTCGCTCTTAATTGAGTATGATCGAATTTTCGGCGAATGTTGTCTTCACAGTATAACCAGATTGCTTGGGGTTATATGGTCAAGTGAAGAAGCGCATACGGTGGATGCCTTGGCAGTCAGAGGCGATGAAAGACGTGGTAGCCTGCGAAAAGCTTCGGGGAGTCGGCAAACAGACTTTGATCCGGAGATGTCTGAATGGGGGAACCCAGCCATCATAAGATGGTTACCTTACACTGAATACATAGGTGTATGGAGCGAACCAGGGGAACTGAAACATCTAAGTACCCTGAGGAAAAGAAATCAACCGAGATTCCCTTAGTAGTGGCGAGCGAACGGGGACTAGCCCTTAAGTGGCTTTGAGATTAGCGGAACGCTCTGGAAAGTGCGGCCATAGTGGGTGATAGCCCTGTACGCGAAAATCTCTTAGTCATGAAATCGAGTAGGACGGAGCACGAGAAACTTTGTCTGAATATGGGGGGACCATCCTCCAAGGCTAAATACTACTGACTGACCGATAGTGAACTAGTACCGTGAGGGAAAGGCGAAAAGAACCCCGGAGAGGGGAGTGAAATAGATCCTGAAACCGTATGCGTACAAGCAGTGGGAGCCCACTTTGTTGGGTGACTGCGTACCTTTTGTATAATGGGTCAGCGACTTATTTTCAGTGGCGAGCTTAACCGAATAGGGGAGGCGTAGCGAAAGCGAGTCTTAATAGGGCGTCTAGTCGCTGGGAATAGACCCGAAACCGGGCGATCTATCCATGGGCAGGTTGAAGGTTGGGTAACACTAACTGGAGGACCGAACCGACTACCGTTGAAAAGTTAGCGGATGACCTGTGGATCGGAGTGAAAGGCTAATCAAGCTCGGAGATAGCTGGTTCTCCTCGAAAGCTATTTAGGTAGCGCCTCATGTATCACTGTAGGGGGTAGAGCACTGTTTCGGCTAGGGGGTCATCCCGACTTACCAAACCGATGCAAACTCCGAATACCTACAAGTGCCGAGCATGGGAGACACACGGCGGGTGCTAACGTCCGTCGTGAAAAGGGAAACAACCCAGACCGTCAGCTAAGGTCCCAAAGTTATGGTTAAGTGGGAAACGATGTGGGAAGGCTTAGACAGCTAGGAGGTTGGCTTAGAAGCAGCCACCCTTTAAAGAAAGCGTAATAGCTCACTAGTCGAGTCGGCCTGCGCGGAAGATGTAACGGGGCTCAAACCATACACCGAAGCTACGGGTATCACGTAAGTGATGCGGTAGAGGAGCGTTCTGTAAGCCTGTGAAGGTGAGTTGAGAAGCTTGCTGGAGGTATCAGAAGTGCGAATGCTGACATGAGTAACGACAATGGGTGTGAAAAACACCCACGCCGAAAGACCAAGGTTTCCTGCGCAACGTTAATCGACGCAGGGTTAGTCGGTCCCTAAGGCGAGGCTGAAAAGCGTAGTCGATGGAAAACAGGTTAATATTCCTGTACTTCTGGTTATTGCGATGGAGGGACGGAGAAGGCTAGGCCAGCTTGGCGTTGGTTGTCCAAGTTTAAGGTGGTAGGCTGGAATCTTAGGTAAATCCGGGATTCTAAGGCCGAGAGCTGATGACGAGTTGTCTTTTAGACGACGAAGTGGTTGATGCCATGCTTCCAAGAAAAGCTTCTAAGCTTCAGGTAACCAGGAACCGTACCCCAAACCGACACAGGTGGTTGGGTAGAGAATACCAAGGCGCTTGAGAGAACTCGGGTGAAGGAACTAGGCAAAATGGCACCGTAACTTCGGGAGAAGGTGCGCCGGTGAGGGTGAAGGACTTGCTCCGTAAGCTCATGCCGGTCGAAGATACCAGGCCGCTGCGACTGTTTATTAAAAACACAGCACTCTGCAAACACGAAAGTGGACGTATAGGGTGTGACGCCTGCCCGGTGCCGGAAGGTTAATTGATGGGGTTAGCTAACGCGAAGCTCTTGATCGAAGCCCCGGTAAACGGCGGCCGTAACTATAACGGTCCTAAGGTAGCGAAATTCCTTGTCGGGTAAGTTCCGACCTGCACGAATGGCGTAACGATGGCGGCGCTGTCTCCACCCGAGACTCAGTGAAATTGAAATCGCTGTGAAGATGCAGTGTATCCGCGGCTAGACGGAAAGACCCCGTGAACCTTTACTATAGCTTTGCACTGGACTTTGAATTTGCTTGTGTAGGATAGGTGGGAGGCTTTGAAGCGTGGACGCCAGTTCGCGTGGAGCCAACCTTGAAATACCACCCTGGCAACTTTGAGGTTCTAACTCAGGTCCGTTATCCGGATCGAGGACAGTGTATGGTGGGTAGTTTGACTGGGGCGGTCTCCTCCTAAAGAGTAACGGAGGAGTACGAAGGTGCGCTCAGACCGGTCGGAAATCGGTCGTAGAGTATAAAGGCAAAAGCGCGCTTGACTGCGAGACAGACACGTCGAGCAGGTACGAAAGTAGGTCTTAGTGATCCGGTGGTTCTGTATGGAAGGGCCATCGCTCAACGGATAAAAGGTACTCCGGGGATAACAGGCTGATACCGCCCAAGAGTTCATATCGACGGCGGTGTTTGGCACCTCGATGTCGGCTCATCACATCCTGGGGCTGAAGCCGGTCCCAAGGGTATGGCTGTTCGCCATTTAAAGTGGTACGCGAGCTGGGTTTAGAACGTCGTGAGACAGTTCGGTCCCTATCTGCCGTGGACGTTTGAGATTTGAGAGGGGCTGCTCCTAGTACGAGAGGACCGGAGTGGACGAACCTCTGGTGTTCCGGTTGTCACGCCAGTGGCATTGCCGGGTAGCTATGTTCGGAATAGATAACCGCTGAAAGCATCTAAGCGGGAAACTAGCCTCAAGATGAGATCTCACTGGGACCTTGAGTCCCCTGAAGGGCCGTCGAAGACTACGACGTTGATAGGTTGGGTGTGTAAGCGCTGTGAGGCGTTGAGCTAACCAATACTAATTGCCCGTGAGGCTTGACCATATAACACCCAAGCAATTTGACTACTCGAAAGAGCATCAGATTGCGGTGTGTGAAGACGCAATGAACCGAAAGTTCGAGGCTCACAAAACACCGAAACCTATCCCATACCCAATTTGCTGAAGCGAGGCCACATGGTCACGACTCAGTACCCGAATTTCTTGACGACCATAGAGCATTGGAACCACCTGATCCCATCCCGAACTCAGTAGTGAAACGATGCATCGCCGATGGTAGTGTGGGGTTTCCCCATGTGAGAGTAGGTCATCGTCAAGATTAAATTCCGAAACCCCATTTGCGAAAGCAGGTGGGGTTTTGTTTTGGGCGGTCGAAAAGGGCCAGGGGTATATATCTCCGGCTGGGGATGTGCGGCCTTTCTATGCAATGCCTCTTCGCATGGCTATTATGCGTGCCTCATTGTGAGGCGATACCTGCATGCTTACGCTGTTAGAACTTCTGAAAGATGGCCGATTCCATTCCGGAGAGGCGCTGGGTGCCGCCCTGGGCGTTAGCCGCAGTGCCGTGTGGAAGCAGCTTCAGCTTCTCGAGGCTGAATTGAATCTGCCTATTCATAAGGTGCGTGGTAAGGGATACCAGCTAGCATCGCCGCTGGTATTTTTGAATGCAGAAGAAATTACGCGAACTGTGCCTTCGTTGCCGTGGCCTATCCACATTCATGACTCGATTGATTCCACCAACGCTGAGGCGTTGCGCTTGGTGGGTGCCGCGCAAGCCGCGCCGGTTCTGGTATTGGCTGAGCAGCAAACAGCCGGCCGGGGCAGACGTGGTCGAAAGTGGGTCAGTCCATTCGCCCAAAACATCTATTACAGTCTCGTGCTGCGTATTGAGGATGGTCTCCGGCAATTGGAGGGCTTGAGTCTTGTGGTTGGCTTGGCAGTCATCCAGGCTTTGCGAGAGTCGGGTGTGCAGGGCCCAGTCTTGAAATGGCCAAACGACGTATTGGTCGGGCAGAAGAAGATTGCTGGAATATTGCTGGAGTTGGTGGGGGATCCGGCAGACATCTGTCACGTGGTTGTCGGCATCGGCATCAACGTGAATATGCAGAAGGCCGAGGTTGACCAGCAATGGACGTCGGTACAGCTTGAGACGGGTTCTGCTGCTGATCGTAATGCCTTGGTGGCCCAAGTCAGCTTGCAGCTCCAGCGCTACCTGGATCGGCACAGGGAGTCTGGCTTTTCAGCTCTTCAGGAGGAATGGGAGAGCAATCATGCATGGCAAGGGCGGGCGGTATCGCTTATCGCCGGTGTGAGTCGTATTGATGGAGTGGTACTCGGTGTTGACCGTCAAGGTGCGTTGCGCTTGAGCGTTGACGGTGTTGAGAAAACTTACAGCGGCGGTGAGCTAAGCCTGAGGTTGCGTGATGATTCTTGAACTCGACTGTGGGAATAGCTTTATCAAATGGCGAGTGCTGGGTGCCGACAGGGTGGCCGCCGTGGCGGAGGGCGTTGTCGGTTCGAATCTCGCATTGATTGAAAGCCTGAATGCGGTGCCAGATATGTCGCTCACCCGTTGCCGGCTGGTGAGCGTTCGTGCGCTGGAGGAAACAAACAAGCTGGTCGAGACATTGGTCCAGGCCTTTGGCATCACTGTTTCGTGCGCGACATCGGCTGCGCAGATGGCGGGCGTTCGCAATGGCTATGACGATTTCGAACGGCTTGGTCTTGATCGTTGGCTGGCGATCCTTGGTGGGTACAAGTTGGCGTCAGGCGCTTGCCTGGTGCTGGATTTTGGCACTGCGGCGACTGCCGATTTTATCGATGCCGATGGCGAACACTTGGGAGGTTTCATTTGCCCAGGTCTGCCTCTTATGCGCAACCAGCTGCGCACGCATACCCGCAAGATACGCTACGACGATGCTGCTGCTGAGCGTGCTCTGGAACGTCTAACGCCTGGACGTACAACCGCCGAGGCGGTCGAGCGTGGCTGTACACTGATGCTAAGGGGGTTTGTGTTGACACAGATCGAGCTTGCCAGAAGTTATTGGGGGGATGACTTCACGGTGTTCCTGACCGGTGGAGATGCTGACCTGGTGTTCGACGCTGTGCCGCAGGCGCGGCTTGTTCCTGATCTGGTATTTATTGGTCTGGCAATGGCATGTCCGTTGTTATGAGGTGTTTATGCGTTGGCTGTTCCTGCTTCTACTGATCCTCAACGTCTTTTATTACATATGGCATCAGCAAGAGGCGCCATTGCGCGCCAAGGACGTCACCCCACTGAGCCTTCATCGTGGCTCCCAGCAGGACATACGATTGCTGAGTGAATCTTCCGAAACGATGGCTCGCAGAGATCGTGCAAAAACGCCCGACACGCAAAATTCCTGCCTGTACATCGGAGGATTTACCGATCAGCGTCAGGCGCAAGCTGTCGAGCAGCGCCTCACCAGCCTGGATATAAAGGTCAAGGTCCAATTGCTGAACATGCCTGAGGCCAGCGGTTACTGGCTTCGAGTGGCCCCTGAAAGCAGGCGCTTGGCGGATGATCTGCCCTTTGAAAACCTTGCTAAGGAATTCAATGAGTTAAAACACAAAATAATGCTGTGCGAAGGCATTGCAACTCTCGAATAGTTTGCATAGAATGGCGCCCGCTTCGCAGTGAAGACCTTCAGAGGCTTTGGTGGGAAGCGACGTCAATGCAGCTAACCTCATAATTTAAATGAGAAAATGCTTGACAGAAGGTCGGCGTGATGTAAAATGCCGGCTCGCTTAGGAGGGGTTCCCGAGCGGCCAAAGGGATCAGACTGTAAATCTGACGTCTACGACTTCGAAGGTTCGAATCCTTCCCCCTCCACCATTTTAGCGTGAGCTGCAAGCTCCGCGGGTATAGTTTAGTGGTAGAACCTCAGCCTTCCAAGCTGATGATGCGGGTTCGATTCCCGCTACCCGCTCCAAGTTTGCAGGTTGTGCACGGTGTTTTGCTCTTGTAGCTCAGTTGGTAGAGCACACCCTTGGTAAGGGTGAGGTCAGCGGTTCAAATCCGCTCAAGAGCTCCATATAACAAGGCAGATATGAAAATATCTGCCTTTGTTTTAACGGCTGCCTCGGCTTGTGTCATGTTGTTTCTGGCGTTGGTTGTCAGTTGATTTCAAGTCTGTTGGGGTTGGTTGTTGTAAAGTCTTTTTCGGGCCTGCATAATGGTCGGCCTGATTTTGTTTTAGGTCAGTAGCTCAATTGGCAGAGCGACGGTCTCCAAAACCGTAGGTTGGGGGTTCGATTCCCTCCTGACCTGCCAGATTCACGTGGTGTGTCTGGCTTTCTTTTCACAGGATCTTCATAGATGACTCCTAAGGCTGAAGCTCAAAGCTCTCGTTTCGATCTGTTCAAGTGGCTCGCCGTAGTCGCCTTGGTGGTCGTAGGCGTTGTTGGCAATCAGTACTATTCTGCTTCGCCGATCCTGTACCGCGTTCTCGCTTTGCTTGCCCTTGCTGCTGTAGCTGCCTTTGTAGGTCTGCAGACCGCTAAAGGCAAGTCTTTCGCGGTCCTGGTAAAGGAAGCTCGCACCGAAATTCGTAAAGTCGTTTGGCCGACTCGCCAAGAAACCACACAGACCACATTGATTGTCGTGGCTGTCGTTCTGGTTATGGCGTTGCTGTTGTGGGGGCTTGATTCCCTGCTCGGCTGGCTTGTTTCCTTGATTGTTGGCTAAGGGTGTCCCGTGGCTAAGCGTTGGTACGTTGTGCATGCTTACTCGGGTTACGAGAAGCATGTTATGCGCTCTTTGCTGGAGCGCGTAAAGCTGGCAGGCATGGAAGATGGCTTCGGCGAAATTCTGGTTCCCACTGAAGAAGTGGTTGAAATGCGGAATGGTCAGAAGCGCAAGAGTGAACGCAAGTTCTTCCCTGGCTACGTGCTGGTACAGATGGACATGAACGAAGGTACTTGGCACTTGGTCAAGGACACTCCTCGTGTCATGGGTTTCATTGGCGGTACCGCTGATAAGCCTGCGCCGATCACTGACAAAGAGGCGGAAGCAATTCTGCGTCGCGTTGCTGACGGTAGCGACAAACCTAAGCCGAAGACGTTGTTCGAGCCAGGTGAGGTTGTTCGTGTTACAGACGGTCCGTTCGCTGATTTCAACGGCACTGTCGAAGAGGTTAACTACGAAAAGAGCCGGATCCAAGTGGCAGTGCTCATTTTCGGTCGCTCTACTCCGGTAGAGTTGGAGTTCAGTCAGGTCGAGAAGGTCTAGCTGAGCAAGCATCCCAACCCCGCAGCCTAGGCTGTGGGGTTTTGTCGTCACTGGGATAAACGCGCAAGTAACCGGGGAGCCTTTCGAGGCGTTCGAACCCGTAATTGGAGTGCCTCATGGCCAAGAAGATTACCGCTTACATCAAGCTGCAAGTGAAGGCCGCTCAGGCCAACCCTAGCCCACCCGTCGGTCCAGCTCTGGGTCAGCACGGCGTGAACATCATGGAATTCTGCAAGGCTTTCAACGCCCGTACTCAGGGTCTTGAGCCAGGTCTGCCGACTCCAGTGATCATCACTGTATACAGCGACCGTAGCTTCACTTTCGAAACCAAGTCGACTCCGGCTTCGGTTCTTCTGAAGAAAGCTGCCGGTCTGACTAGCGGTTCCGCTCGTCCGAACACCGTTAAGGTTGGCACCGTAACTCGTGCTCAGCTGGAAGAAATCGCGAAAACCAAAAACGCGGATCTGACTGCAGCTGATATGGATGCAGCCGTGCGTACCATCGCCGGTTCTGCTCGTAGCATGGGCCTTAACGTGGAGGGTGTGTAATGGCTAAGCTGACCAAGCGCCAAAAGGCTATCGCTGGCAAAATCGAAGCGGGCAAGGCCTACAATTTTGTAGACGCTGCTGCTCTGCTGACCGAGCTGTCGACTGTCAAGTTCAGCGAGTCCGTTGACGTTGCTGTGAACCTGGGTGTTGACCCACGTAAATCCGACCAGGTCGTTCGTAGCGCTACTGTGCTGCCACACGGTACTGGCAAGACCGTACGTGTTGCCGTTTTCACCCAAGGCCCGGCTGCTGAAGCTGCTCTGGCCGCCGGCGCCGATCGCGTTGGCATGGACGACCTGGCTGCCGAAATGAAAGGCGGCGACCTGAACTATGACGTCGTTATTGCCTCCCCGGATGCAATGCGCGTTGTAGGTCAGTTGGGTCAGATCCTGGGTCCACGTGGCCTGATGCCTAACCCTAAAGTCGGTACCGTAACCCCAGACGTAGCTACCGCGGTTAAAAACGCCAAGGCTGGTCAGGTTCGTTATCGCACCGACAAAAACGGCATCATTCACACCTCCGTTGGCAAAGTCGGCTTCGATGCCGTCAAGCTGAAGGAAAACGTTGAAGCCCTGATCGCTGATCTGAAGCGTATCAAGCCTGCTTCCTCGAAAGGTATCTACGTCAAGCGCGTTACCCTGAGCACCACTATGGGCCCAGGTCTGGTCATCGACCAAGGCTCGCTGGACGTATAAGACACAGGTTGGCGCAAGTGATTGCGCCGATTGAAAGATTGGGGTCCCTGCCTGGCGGGGGCTATCCAAGACCGTAGGCGACGCAAGTCTTAAACCAACAAGCCTACGCAGATGGTGCTCCCGGTTCCTTACCGAATCAGACACCAAAACGACATCAGGCCTAGGCCGGATGAAACGGTAACAAGCAGGAGTTAAACCCGTGGCAATTAATCTCGAAGACAAGAAGGCCATCGTCGCTGAAGTCAACGAGGCTGCCAAAGCTGCTCTGTCCGCTGTCGTGGCTGATGCCCGTGGTGTGACAGTAGGCGCTATGACCGGACTCCGTAAAGAGGCTCGTGAAGCTGGCGTGTACGTACGTGTTGTACGTAACACCTTGCTCAAACGCGCCGTTGCTGACACTGAATACAGTGTGCTCAACGACGTGTTCACCGGCCCGACTCTGATCGCGTTCTCCAAAGATCATCCAGGCGCTGCTGCCCGTTTGTTCAAGGAATTCGCCAAGAGTCAGGACAAGTTCGAGATCAAGGCAGCTGCGTTCGAGGGCAAGTTCCTCGCAGCTAACCAAATCGACGTACTGGCAACACTGCCGACCCGCGACGAAGCCATTTCGCAGCTGATGAGCGTGATTCAAGGCGCTACCAGCAAGCTGGCTCGTACTCTGGCTGCAGTTCGCGAGCAAAAAGAAGCTGCCGCAGCCTAAGGCTGAGCAACTTCTCTCGCGTATTTTTGTTTATTTCGATGGCCGCGTAGGCCGTCCCCCAATTCAGGAAATACAGCAATGTCTATCTCCCAAGACGATATCCTCAACGCCGTAGCTGAAATGTCGGTTCTGCAGGTTGTTGAGCTGATCAAAGCTTTCGAAGAAAAATTCGGCGTTTCCGCTGCCGCTGCTTCCGCTGGCCCAGCTGTTGCTGCTGTCGCTGCTGAAGAGCAAACCGAATTCAACGTCATGCTGCTGGAAGCTGGCGAGAAGAAAGTAAACGTGATCAAGGCAGTACGTGAACTGACCGGTCTGGGCCTGAAAGAAGCCAAGGCTGTAGTTGACGGCGCTCCTGCCCAGGTTCTGGAAGCTGTGTCGAAAGACGCTGCTGACAAAGCCAAAGCTACTCTGGAAGAAGCAGGCGCTAAAGTCGAGCTGAAGTAAGCATCGACCTTGCGTCTCCAGCCCACGCTTTAAGCTGAAGGCTGATGGCTGGTGGCTCTTGCCACCGGCCTTTTTCCGTTCTTGGCTGACGACTCGGTCGCCGCCATTAACGCGCTGTAGCCACCCGATGCGGTGGTGCAAACCATGGGGTTTGCAAGATTTTCTGGCTGCTCCCGTCGGGAGGGCCAAACAAGCAGGTGACCAAGCTGGGGAACGCTGATGGCTTACTCATATACTGAGAAAAAACGTATCCGCAAGGACTTTAGCAAGTTGCCGGACGTCATGGATGTCCCGTACCTTCTGGCTATCCAGCTGGATTCGTATCGTGAATTCTTGCAGGCGGGAGCGACCAAAGATCAGTTCCGCGACGTGGGCCTGCATGCGGCCTTCAAATCCGTTTTCCCGATCATCAGCTACTCCGGCAATGCTGCGCTGGAGTACGTCGGTTATCGCCTGGGCGAACCGGCATTTGATGTCAAAGAATGCGTGTTGCGCGGTGTTACGTACGCCGTACCTTTGCGGGTAAAAGTCCGTTTGATCATTTTCGACAAAGAATCGTCGAACAAAGCGATCAAGGACATCAAAGAGCAAGAAGTCTACATGGGCGAAATCCCACTGATGACTGAAAACGGTACCTTCGTTATCAACGGTACCGAGCGCGTAATCGTTTCCCAGCTGCACCGTTCCCCGGGCGTGTTCTTCGACCACGACCGCGGCAAGACGCACAGCTCCGGTAAGCTCCTGTACTCCGCGCGGATCATTCCGTACCGCGGTTCGTGGTTGGACTTCGAGTTCGACCCGAAAGACTGCGTGTTCGTGCGTATCGACCGTCGTCGCAAGCTGCCGGCCTCGGTACTGCTGCGCGCGCTCGGCTATACCACTGAGCAAGTGCTGGACGCCTTCTACACCACCAACGTATTCAGCCTGAAGGATGAAACCCTCAAGCTGGAGCTGATCGCTTCGCGTCTGCGTGGTGAAATTGCCGTCCTGGACATCCAGGATGAAAAAGGCAAGGTCATTGTTGAAGCTGGCCGTCGTATTACCGCGCGCCACATCAACCAGATCGAAAAAGCCGGTCTCAAAGAGTTGGAAGTGCCGCTGGACTACGTCCTGGGCCGCACTACCGCCAAGGTCATCGTTCACCCGGCTACAGGCGAAATCCTGGCTGAGTGCAACACCGAGCTGAACACCGAGATCCTGGCCAAAATTGCCAAGGCCCAGGTCGTTCGCATCGAGACCCTGTACACCAACGACATCGACTGCGGTCCGTTCATCTCCGACACGCTGAAGATCGACTCCACCAGCAACCAATTGGAAGCGCTGGTCGAGATCTATCGCATGATGCGTCCTGGTGAGCCGCCAACCAAAGACGCTGCCGAGACCCTGTTCAACAACCTGTTCTTCAGCCCTGAGCGCTATGACCTGTCTGCGGTCGGCCGGATGAAGTTCAACCGTCGTATCGGTCGTACCGAAATCGAAGGTTCGGGCGTGCTGTGCAAGGAAGACATCGTCGCGGTACTGAAGACCCTGGTCGACATCCGTAACGGCAAAGGCATTGTCGATGACATCGACCACCTGGGTAACCGTCGTGTTCGCTGCGTAGGCGAAATGGCCGAGAACCAGTTCCGCGTTGGCCTGGTACGTGTTGAGCGTGCGGTCAAAGAGCGTCTGTCGATGGCTGAAAGCGAAGGCCTGATGCCGCAAGACCTGATCAACGCCAAGCCAGTGGCTGCAGCGGTGAAAGAGTTCTTCGGTTCCAGCCAGCTCTCGCAGTTCATGGACCAGAACAACCCGCTCTCCGAGATCACCCACAAGCGCCGTGTCTCCGCACTTGGCCCGGGCGGTCTGACCCGTGAGCGCGCTGGCTTTGAAGTCCGTGACGTACACCCGACGCATTACGGTCGTGTATGCCCGATCGAAACGCCGGAAGGTCCGAACATCGGTCTGATCAACTCCCTGGCCGCTTATGCGCGCACCAACCAGTATGGCTTCCTTGAGAGCCCGTACCGTGTGGTGAAGGAAGGTCTGGTCACCGACGAGATCGTGTTCCTGTCCGCCATCGAAGAAGCTGATCACGTGATCGCTCAGGCTTCGGCCACGATGAACGACAAGAAAGTCCTGATCGACGAGCTGGTAGCCGTTCGTCACTTGAACGAGTTCACCGTCAAGGCGCCGGAAGACGTCACCTTGATGGACGTATCGCCCAAGCAGGTAGTTTCGGTTGCAGCGTCGCTGATCCCTTTCCTGGAGCACGATGACGCCAACCGTGCGTTGATGGGTTCCAACATGCAGCGTCAAGCTGTACCGACCCTGCGAGCCGACAAGCCGCTGGTAGGTACCGGCATGGAACGTAACGTAGCCCGTGACTCCGGCGTTTGCGTCGTGGCTCGTCGTGGCGGCGTGATCGACTCCGTTGATGCCAGCCGTATCGTGGTTCGTGTTGCAGATGACGAAGTTGAAACCGGTGAAGCCGGCGTCGACATCTACAACCTGACCAAATACACCCGTTCGAACCAGAACACCTGCATTAACCAGCGTCCGCTGGTGCGTAAGGGTGATCGCGTTCAGCGTAGCGACATCATGGCTGACGGCCCGTCCACCGACATGGGTGAGCTGGCACTGGGTCAGAACATGCGCATCGCGTTCATGGCCTGGAACGGTTACAACTTCGAAGACTCCATCTGCCTGTCGGAACGAGTTGTTCAAGAAGATCGCTTTACCACGATCCACATCCAGGAACTGACCTGTGTGGCGCGTGACACCAAGCTTGGGCCAGAGGAAATCACTGCAGACATCCCGAACGTGGGTGAAGCTGCACTGAACAAGCTGGACGAAGCCGGTATCGTTTATGTAGGTGCTGAAGTTGGCGCTGGCGACATCCTGGTCGGTAAGGTCACCCCGAAAGGCGAGACCCAGCTGACTCCGGAAGAGAAGCTGCTGCGTGCCATCTTCGGTGAAAAAGCCAGCGATGTTAAAGACACCTCCCTGCGTGTACCTACCGGTACCAAGGGTACTGTCATCGACGTACAGGTCTTCACCCGCGACGGTGTTGAGCGTGATGCTCGTGCACTGTCCATCGAGAAGACTCAACTCGACGAGATCCGCAAGGACCTCAACGAAGAGTTCCGTATCGTTGAAGGCGCGACCTTCGAACGTCTGCGCTCCGCTCTGGTAGGCCACAAGGCTGAAGGCGGCGCAGGTCTGAAGAAAGGTCAGGACATCACCGATGAAATCCTCGACGGTCTTGAGCACGGCCAGTGGTTCAAACTGCGCATGGCTGAAGATGCTCTGAACGAGCAGCTCGAGAAGGCCCAGGCCTACATCGTTGATCGCCGCCGTCTGCTGGACGACAAGTTCGAAGACAAGAAGCGCAAACTGCAGCAGGGCGATGACCTGGCTCCGGGTGTGCTGAAAATCGTCAAGGTTTACCTGGCAATCCGTCGTCGCATCCAGCCGGGCGACAAGATGGCCGGTCGTCACGGTAACAAGGGTGTGGTCTCCGTGATCATGCCGGTTGAAGACATGCCGCACGATGCCAATGGCACCCCGGTCGACGTCGTCCTCAACCCATTGGGCGTACCTTCGCGTATGAACGTTGGTCAGATCCTCGAAACCCACCTGGGCCTCGCGGCCAAAGGTCTGGGCGAGAAGATCAACCGTATGATCGAAGAGCAGCGCAAGGTCGCAGACCTGCGCAAGTTCTTGCACGAGATCTACAACGAGATCGGCGGTCGCAACGAAGAACTGGACACCTTCACCGACCAGGAAATCCTGGATCTGGCGAAGAACCTGCGCGGCGGCGTTCCAATGGCTACCCCGGTGTTCGACGGTGCCAAGGAAAGCGAAATCAAGGCCATGCTGAAACTGGCAGACCTGCCGGAAAGCGGCCAGATGCAACTGTTCGATGGCCGTACCGGCAACAAGTTCGAGCGCCCGGTTACTGTTGGCTACATGTACATGCTGAAGCTGAACCACTTGGTAGACGACAAGATGCACGCTCGTTCTACCGGTTCGTACAGCCTGGTTACCCAGCAGCCGCTGGGTGGTAAGGCTCAGTTCGGTGGTCAGCGTTTCGGGGAGATGGAGGTCTGGGCACTGGAAGCATACGGTGCTGCATACACTCTGCAAGAAATGCTCACAGTGAAGTCGGACGATGTGAACGGTCGTACCAAGATGTACAAAAACATCGTGGACGGCGATCACCGTATGGAGCCGGGCATGCCCGAGTCTTTCAACGTGTTGATCAAAGAAATTCGTTCCCTCGGCATCGATATCGATCTGGAAACCGAATAACACGTGACGCGAATCGAGAGCGGGGCAGTGATGCCCGCTCTCTGCTCCGCCAGGAGGAAAGGCCTTGAAAGACCTACTGAATTTGCTGAAAAACCAGGGTCAAGTCGAAGAGTTCGACGCCATCCGTATTGGACTGGCATCGCCTGAGATGATCCGTTCGTGGTCGTTCGGTGAAGTTAAAAAGCCGGAAACCATCAACTACCGTACGTTCAAACCTGAGCGTGACGGCCTGTTCTGCGCCAAGATCTTTGGCCCGGTAAAGGATTACGAGTGCCTGTGCGGTAAGTACAAGCGCTTGAAGCACCGTGGTGTGATCTGCGAGAAGTGCGGCGTTGAAGTTGCGCTGGCCAAGGTTCGTCGTGAGCGCATGGCGCACATCGAACTGGCTTCGCCGGTTGCCCACATCTGGTTCCTGAAATCGCTGCCGTCCCGTATCGGCTTGCTGATGGACATGACCCTGCGTGATATCGAACGCGTTCTCTACTTCGAGAGCTATGTCGTTATCGACCCAGGCATGACCACCCTTGAAAAAGGTCAGCTGCTCAATGACGAGCAGTACTTCGAAGCGCTGGAAGAGTTCGGTGATGATTTCGATGCCCGCATGGGTGCCGAAGCTGTCCGCGAACTGCTGCACGCTATCGACCTGGAACACGAGATTGGCCGTCTGCGCGAAGAAATTCCGCAAACCAACTCCGAAACCAAGATCAAGAAGCTGTCCAAGCGTCTGAAGTTGATGGAAGCCTTCCAGGGTTCCGGCAACTTGCCAGAGTGGATGGTGCTGACCGTTCTGCCGGTTCTGCCGCCAGATCTGCGTCCGCTGGTACCGTTGGACGGTGGTCGTTTCGCGACGTCCGACCTCAACGACCTGTACCGCCGCGTGATCAACCGTAACAACCGCTTGAAGCGCCTGCTCGATCTGTCCGCTCCGGACATCATCGTGCGCAACGAAAAGCGTATGTTGCAAGAAGCGGTCGACGCCTTGCTCGACAACGGTCGTCGTGGCCGCGCTATCACCGGTTCCAACAAGCGTCCTCTGAAATCCCTGGCTGACATGATCAAGGGTAAGCAAGGTCGTTTCCGTCAGAACTTGCTCGGTAAGCGTGTTGACTACTCCGGTCGTTCGGTAATTACCGTAGGCCCGACCCTGCGTCTGCACCAGTGCGGTCTGCCTAAGAAGATGGCGCTCGAGCTGTTCAAGCCGTTCATCTTCGGCAAGCTGGAAATGCGCGGTCTTGCGACCACCATCAAAGCGGCCAAGAAAATGGTCGAGCGCGAGCTGCCAGAGGTTTGGGACGTTCTCGCTGAAGTGATTCGCGAACACCCGGTTCTCCTCAACCGTGCACCGACCCTTCACCGTCTGGGTATCCAGGCGTTTGAACCGGTACTGATCGAAGGCAAGGCTATCCAGCTGCACCCTCTGGTCTGTGCTGCGTACAACGCCGACTTCGACGGCGACCAAATGGCCGTGCACGTTCCGCTGACACTGGAAGCCCAGTTGGAAGCGCGTGCGTTGATGATGTCGACCAACAACATCCTGTCGCCAGCCAACGGTGAGCCAATCATCGTTCCGTCGCAGGACGTTGTATTGGGTCTGTACTACATGACCCGTGAAGCGATCAACGCCAAGGGTGAAGGTCGTGTGTTCGCTGACCTGCAGGAAGTTGACCGTGTGTTCCGTGCCGGCGAAGCCGCACTGCACGCCAAGGTCAAAGTGCGGATTCACGAAACCGTCAACGACCGTGACGGCGGCAGCGTGAGCAATGTTCGTATCGTCGACACGACTGTCGGCCGTGCGCTGTTGTATCAGGTTGTACCAAAAGGTTTGTCGTACGACGTCGTCAACCTGCCAATGAAGAAAAAGGCGATCTCCAGGCTGATCAACCAGTGCTACCGCGTGGTTGGTTTGAAAGAGACCGTGATCTTCGCTGACCAGTTGATGTACACCGGTTTTGCTTATTCGACCATTTCCGGCGTTTCCATCGGTGTTAACGACTTTGTTATCCCAGATGAAAAAGCTCGCATCATCGCGGCTGCAACCGATGAAGTGAAAGAGATCGAGAGCCAGTACGCCTCCGGCCTGGTAACCCAGGGCGAGAAGTACAACAAGGTGATCGACCTTTGGTCCAAGGCCAACGACGAAGTTTCCAAGGCGATGATGGCCAACCTCTCGAAAGAGAAAGTCATCGACCGTCACGGCGACGAAGTTGACCAGGAATCCTTCAACTCGATGTACATGATGGCCGACTCGGGCGCACGGGGTTCTGCTGCGCAGATCCGTCAGCTCGCCGGTATGCGTGGCCTGATGGCCAAGCCGGACGGTTCTATCATCGAGACGCCGATTACAGCGAACTTCCGTGAAGGGTTGAGCGTACTCCAGTACTTCATCTCCACTCACGGTGCTCGTAAAGGTCTGGCGGATACCGCGTTGAAAACCGCTAACTCCGGTTACCTGACGCGTCGTCTGGTAGACGTTGCCCAGGATCTGGTTGTAACCGAGATCGATTGCGGCACCGAGCATGGCCTGGTGATGACTCCGCACATTGAAGGCGGTGACGTTGTAGAGCCACTGGGTGAGCGCGTATTGGGTCGTGTTATTGCCCGTGACGTCTTCAAGCCGGGTACCGAGGAAGTTATCGTTCCTGCCGGCACTCTGGTAGACGAGAAGTGGGTCGAGTTCATCGAACTCAACAGCATCGACGAAGTGATCGTTCGTTCGCCGATCAGCTGTGAAACCCGCTATGGCATCTGCGCCAAGTGCTACGGCCGTGACCTGGCTCGTGGTCACCAGGTGAACATCGGTGAAGCGGTCGGCGTTATCGCTGCCCAGTCCATCGGTGAGCCGGGTACCCAGCTGACCATGCGTACGTTCCACATCGGTGGTGCGGCAAGCCGGACCTCCGCAGCCGACAGCGTTCAGGTGAAGAATGGCGGTACTGTCCGTCTGCACAACCTGAAACACGTTGAGCGAGTGGATGGCCACCTGGTTGCTGTGTCCCGTTCCGGTGAGCTGGCAATCGCTGATGACTACGGTCGTGAGCGTGAGCGTTACAAGCTGCCGTACGGTGCTGTGATTTCGGTTAAAGAAGGTGACAAGGTCGACGCTGGCGCAATCGTGGCCAAGTGGGATCCGCACACTCACCCAATCGTTACCGAAATGAAAGGTACCGTGACCTACGTGGGCATGGAAGAAGGCATCACGATCAAGCGTCAGACTGACGAATTGACCGGTATGACCAACATTGAAGTACTCGACGCGAAAGATCGTCCAGCTGCCGGTAAAGACATCCGTCCTGCCGTGAAGATGGTCGATGACAACGGCAAGGACTTGTTGCTGCCAGGCACTGACGTAATCGCTCAGTACTTCCTGCCAGCCAACGCCCTGGTCGGTGTAGCGGATGGTGCGAAGATCGCGATCGGTGATGTTATCGCGCGTATCCCGCAAGAAACTTCGAAGACTCGAGACATCACCGGTGGTCTGCCGCGTGTTGCCGACTTGTTCGAAGCTCGTCGTCCGAAAGAAGCGTCGATTCTGGCTGAAGTCAGCGGCACCATCGCGTTCGGTAAAGAGACCAAGGGCAAGCGTCGTCTGGTCATTACTCCGAACGACGGTAGCGATCCGTACGAAGAGCTGATTCCGAAGTGGCGTCACCTGAACGTCTTTGAAGGCGAACAGGTAAACCGCGGCGAAGTTATCTCCGACGGCCCGAGCGACCCACACGATATCCTGCGTCTGCTGGGTGTGAGTGCGCTGGCCAAGTACATCGTTAACGAGATCCAGGACGTTTATCGTCTGCAAGGCGTGAAGATCAACGATAAGCACATCGAGACCATCCTGCGTCAGATGTTGCGTAAAGTTGAAATCGCTGAATCCGGCGATTCCAGTTTCATCAAGGGCGACCAGATGGAATTGACTCACGTACTCGTAGAGAACGAGCGTCTGGCTGGCGACGAGAAATTCGTTTCCAAGTTCACTCGCGTGCTGCTGGGTATCACCAAGGCGTCGTTGTCCACTGAGTCGTTCATCTCGGCGGCCTCCTTCCAGGAGACCACTCGCGTACTGACCGAAGCAGCGGTAACCGGCAAGCGCGATTACCTGCGCGGCCTGAAAGAAAACGTGGTCGTGGGTCGTCTGATCCCGGCTGGTACCGGTTTGGCTTACCACAGCGAGCGCAAGCGCCGCCGTGACGCTGACAAGCCGTTGCGCGTAAGCGCCAGTGAAGTGGAAGCTGCACTGACCGAAGCGCTGAACTCAAGCGGTAACTGAGTTCTGCGATAAATAAGTCCGGGCCCTGGCAGCCCCATTCGTCGGATCGAGGCATTTTTGCCCCGGTTCGACGGGCGGGGAGGTCGGGGCCTTGCCTTGACTGGGGGCAAGATCCTCTTTAGACTCTTGTACCCCTAAATTTGGCGGGAATTCGTTCCTGCCATTTTGCTTTTCTTGCAAGACAATAGCGTCGCAAGACAACAGTGGAGCTAGTAGATGGCAACTATCAACCAGCTGGTACGTCAGCCGCGTAAGCGTATCGTCGAGAAATCCGACGTGCCTGCGCTGCAGAACTGCCCGCAACGTCGTGGCGTATGCACCCGTGTGTATACCACCACGCCGAAAAAACCTAACTCGGCACTGCGTAAAGTATGCCGTGTGCGCCTGACCAACGGTTTCGAGGTTTCCTCGTACATCGGCGGTGAAGGCCACAACCTGCAAGAGCACAGCGTGGTACTGATCCGCGGCGGTCGTGTAAAAGACTTGCCAGGTGTTCGTTATCACACCGTACGCGGCTCCTTGGATACTTCCGGCGTTAAAGGTCGTAACCAGGGTCGTTCGAAGTACGGTACCAAGAAGCCTAAGTAGTAACGGCTTTTTGTAAACCTGAATCATCTTATTTTCTGAGTCGATAAGAGTAAGGTCGGAGGCGTCCCGAAAGGGCACCGATTCCGAGCGAACCTGAAGACCGTTTGAGGGCTTATCCATGCCAAGAAGACGCGTAGCAGCCAAGCGCGAAGTGCTTGACGATCCAAAATACGGAAGCCAAATTCTGGCCAAGTTCATGAACCACGTAATGGAAAGCGGCAAGAAAGCCGTTGCCGAGCGTATCGTTTATGGCGCGCTGGAAAAGGTTAAAGAACGCAAGAACAGCGACCCCCTGGAAATCTTCGAGAAAGCTCTCGACGCCATCGCTCCGCTGGTCGAAGTGAAGTCGCGCCGTGTAGGCGGTGCTACTTACCAGGTTCCGGTTGAAGTTCGTCCGTCCCGTCGTAACGCTCTGGCAATGCGCTGGTTGGTAGACTTCGCCCGTAAGCGCGGCGAGAAGTCTATGGCCCTGCGTTTGGCCGGCGAACTGTTGGACGCTGCTGAAGGTAAAGGTGCTGCTGTTAAGAAGCGTGAAGACGTGCACCGTATGGCTGAAGCTAACAAAGCTTTCTCGCACTACCGCTTCTAATTTTAGCTTCACTAATTTTGCGAGGGCTTTATGGCTCGTACTACTCCGATTAGCCGCTACCGTAATATCGGTATCGTCGCTCACGTGGATGCTGGTAAAACCACCACCACCGAGCGCGTACTGTTTTACACCGGCAAAAGTCACAAGATGGGCGAGGTGCATGACGGCGCCGCGACCACAGACTGGATGGTTCAGGAGCAGGAGCGTGGTATTACCATTACTTCTGCTGCTATTACCGCCTTCTGGAAAGGTTCCGAGAAGCAATACAAAGACGAGCACCGCTTCAACGTAATCGATACCCCGGGCCACGTAGACTTCACCATTGAAGTTGAACGTTCCCTGCGCGTACTCGACGGCGCTGTCGTTGTGTTCTGCGGTACCTCGGGTGTTGAGCCACAGTCGGAAACCGTATGGCGTCAAGCCAACAAATACGGCGTTCCACGTCTTGTTTACGTAAACAAGATGGACCGTGCTGGTGCCAACTTCCTGCGCGTGATCGGTCAGATCAAGCAACGTCTGGGTCACACTCCGGTGCCGATCCAGTTGGCTATCGGTTCCGAAGATAATTTCCAGGGCCAGATCGATCTGCTGACCATGGAAGCTGTCTATTGGAACGATGCCGACAAAGGTATGGTTCCTGTTCGCAAGCCTATCCCTGCTGAACTGCAGGAACTGGCTGACGAATGGCGCAACAACATGGTTGAAGCTGCGGCCGAAGCCAACGAAGAGCTGATGAACAAGTACCTCGAAGGTGAAGAACTCACCAACGTGGAAATCAAGGCTGCTCTGCGTCAGCGTACTATCGCTGGTGAGATCGTCCTGGCTGTTTGTGGCTCCTCGTTCAAGAACAAGGGCGTTCCCCTGGTTCTCGATGCTGTGATCGACTACCTGCCGGCACCGGTTGATATTCCTGCCATCAAGGGTACCGACCCGGATGACGAGACTATCGAGCTGGAGCGTCATGCAGACGACGCAGAACCGTTTTCCGCTCTGGCATTTAAAATTGCCACTGACCCATTCGTGGGTACCTTGACCTTCGTCCGCGTTTACTCGGGCGTGTTGAACTCCGGCGACGGCGTAATCAACTCGGTTAAAGGCAAGAAAGAGCGCGTGGGTCGTATGGTGCAAATGCATGCAAACGCCCGCGAAGAGATCAAGGAAGTACGCGCTGGTGACATCGCGGCCTTGATCGGCATGAAGGACGTCACCACCGGTGAAACCTTGTGCAACGCTGACAAGCCAATCATCCTGGTTCGCATGGACTTCCCGGAGCCGGTTATTTCGGTTGCCGTTGAGCCTAAGACCAAGGATGACCAGGAAAAAATGGGTATCGCTCTGGGCAAGCTTGCTCAGGAAGATCCATCTTTCCGCGTCAAGACTGATGAAGAGACTGGTCAAACGATCATCTCGGGCATGGGCGAGCTTCACCTGGACATCCTGGTTGACCGGATGCGCCGTGAGTTCAACGTCGAAGCCAACATCGGTAAGCCTCAGGTTTCCTATCGTGAGCGCATCACGAAGAGCTGTGAAATCGAAGGCAAGTTCGTTCGTCAGTCCGGCGGTCGTGGTCAGTTCGGTCACTGCTGGATCCGTTTTGCTCCTGCTGACGAAGGTCAGGAAGGTCTGCAATTCGTGAACGAAGTAGTAGGTGGTGTTGTTCCTAAGGAATACATCCCTGCTATCCAGAAGGGTATCGAAGAGCAGATGAAGAACGGTGTTGTTGCCGGCTATCCGCTGATCGGCCTGAAAGCAACCGTTTTTGACGGTTCTTACCACGACGTCGACTCCAACGAGATGGCGTTTAAGGTGGCTGCCTCCATGGCAACCAAGCAACTGGCCCAGAAGGGCGGTGGTGAGTTGCTTGAGCCAATCATGGCGGTAGAAGTTGTTACACCTGAAGACTATATGGGTGATGTCATGGGCGACCTTAACCGTCGTCGCGGCATGATCTTGGGTATGGAAGACACGGTTTCCGGCAAAGTGATTCGCGCCGAGGTTCCGTTGGGTGAGATGTTCGGTTATGCGACCGACGTTCGCTCCATGTCTCAGGGTCGCGCAAGCTACTCTATGGAATTCAAAAAATACAACACAGCTCCGGCGCACATCGCTGAAACTGTATCCAAAAAACAAGGCTGATTCAGTCCTTTAGGCAAGGAGTTAATTGTCGTGGCTAAAGAAAAATTTGATCGTTCCCTACCGCACGTCAACGTTGGCACTATCGGTCACGTTGACCACGGTAAAACCACTCTGACTGCTGCTCTGACTCGCGTTTGCTCCGAAGTATTCGGTTCCGCAATCGTTGATTTCGATAAAATCGACAGCGCACCAGAAGAAAAAGCTCGTGGTATCACCATCAACACCGCGCACGTTGAATACAACTCGCTGATCCGTCACTACGCTCACGTTGACTGCCCAGGTCACGCTGACTATGTGAAGAACATGATCACCGGTGCTGCCCAGATGGACGGCGCAATCCTGGTTTGCTCGGCCGCTGATGGTCCGATGCCACAAACCCGTGAGCACATCCTGCTGTCCCGTCAGGTTGGCGTTCCGTACATCGTGGTTTACCTGAACAAGGCTGACCTGGTAGACGACGCTGAGCTGCTGGAACTGGTTGAGATGGAAGTGCGCGATCTGCTGAGCACTTACGACTTCCCAGGTGACGACACTCCGATCATCATCGGTTCTGCTCGTATGGCTCTGGAAGGCAAAGACGACAACGAAATGGGCACCACGTCCGTTCGTAAACTGGTTGAGACTCTGGACAGCTACATCCCAGATCCAGTCCGTGTTATCGACAAGCCGTTCCTGATGCCAATCGAAGACGTATTCTCGATCTCCGGTCGCGGTACTGTTGTAACTGGCCGTATCGAGCGCGGTATCGTCAAGGTTCAAGATCCACTGGAAATCGTTGGTCTGCGTGACACTACCGTCACCACCTGCACCGGTGTTGAAATGTTCCGTAAACTGCTCGACGAAGGTCGTGCTGGCGAGAACTGCGGCGTTCTGCTGCGTGGTACCAAGCGTGACGACGTTGAGCGTGGCCAGGTTCTGGTCAAGCCAGGTTCGGTTAAGCCGCACACCAAGTTCGAAGCTGAAGTGTACGTGCTGAGCAAAGAAGAAGGCGGCCGTCACACTCCGTTCTTCAAAGGCTACCGTCCACAGTTCTACTTCCGTACTACTGACGTGACTGGTAACTGCGAACTGCCGGAAGGCGTAGAAATGGTAATGCCAGGCGACAACATCAAAATGGTTGTCACCCTGATCAAAACCATCGCTATGGAAGACGGTCTGCGTTTCGCAATCCGTGAAGGCGGCCGTACCGTTGGTGCTGGCGTTGTAGCTAAAATCATCGAGTAATTATCTCTTCTGAGATAGTTCTGATGTTTTGAAAAGGCCCCCGCTCAGCGGGGGCCTTTTTTATTGGGTTGACACCTATCAGGGCCGTCTATAGAATTGCGCCTCCTTTTAACGGGCGTATTGCGCTCGCTGGGAATAGCAGCCGGAGTCTGAAATCCAATGCAAAATCAGCAAATCCGTATCAGGTTGAAGGCTTTTGACCATCGCCTGATCGACCAATCCACCCAGGAAATCGTGGAAACCGCGAAACGTACTGGTGCTCAAGTGCGTGGTCCAATTCCACTGCCTACCCGTAAAGAGCGGTTCACCGTTCTGGTCTCCCCGCACGTCAACAAAGACGCGCGTGACCAGTACGAGATCCGCACTCATAAGCGCGTACTGGACATCGTCCAGCCAACGGATAAAACCGTTGACGCACTTATGAAGCTTGATCTGGCGGCCGGTGTGGAAGTACAGATCAGCCTCGGCTAAGACTTGGGTCTTAGTCGTGTAACGCTCTGAAATGGGCGGCCATAGCGGGTGAAAGCCCCGTACACTCATGAGGTTTACAACATGACTATTGGTGTAGTCGGTCGTAAATGCGGTATGACCCGTATTTTCACCGAAGAAGGTGTCTCCATTCCGGTCACGGTCATTGAGATCGAGCCGAATCGCGTCACCCAGTTCAAAACTGAAGAAACCGATGGCTATCGTGCAGTGCAAGTCACTGTCGGCGAGCGTCGTGCTTCGCGCGTGACTGCTGCTCAAGCAGGTCACTTCGCTAAAGCAAACGTTGCAGCTGGTCGCACCGTCATGGAGTTCCGTCTTGAAGACGGCGACTACAAGGCTGGCGATCTGATCAACGCTGAAATCTTCGCCGCTGGTCAACTGGTTGATGTAACCGGTCAGTCCAAGGGTAAAGGCTTCCAGGGTACGATCAAGCGTTGGAATTTCCGTGGTCAAGACAACACTCACGGTAACTCCGTTTCCCACCGCGTCCCGGGCTCTATTGGCCAGTGCCAGACTCCTGGTCGTGTATTCAAGGGCAAAAAAATGTCCGGTCATATGGGCGCTGAGCGCGTGACCGTGCAGTCCCTCGAAGTAGTGCGCGTCGACGCTGAACGCAATCTGTTGTTGGTCAAGGGTGCTGTTCCTGGCGCTACTGGCGGCAACCTGGTTGTACGTCCAGCGGCCAAGGCTCGCGGTTAAGGGGAAGCTGACATGCAATTAAATGTAAATGACGCTCAAGCGATCGAAGTTTCCGAACTGACATTTGGCGGCGAATTCAACGAGACGCTGGTTCACCAAGCAGTCGTGGCCTACATGGCCGGCGGCCGTCAAGGTAGCAAGCAGCAAAAGACCCGTTCCGACGTACGTGGTGGCGGTAAGCGCCCTTGGCGTCAGAAAGGCACTGGCCGTGCTCGTGCCGGTACTATCCGTAGCCCAATCTGGCGTGGCGGTGGTACCACTTTCGCAGCTCGTCCACAGGATCACTCTCAGAAGCTCAACAAGAAGATGTACCGCGCAGCACTGCGCTCCATCCTTGCTGAACTCGTGCGTACTGATCGTCTGGTCGTGGTTCAGGACTTCGCTGTTGAAAGTCCAAAAACCAAAGAACTGCTGGGCAAACTGACCAACATGAGCCTGACCGATGTTTTGATCGTGTCTGAAGCTGTTGATCAGAACCTGTACCTGGCTGCTCGCAACCTGCCTCACGTTGATGTACGTGACGTGCAAGGTTCCGATCCAGTTAGTCTGATCGCATACGACAAGGTGTTGATCACCGTGTCGGCCGTGAAGAAATTCGAGGAGCTGCTGGGATGAACCAGGAACGCGTATTTAAAGTTCTGCTTGGCCCGCACGTTTCCGAAAAGGCTACGGTTCTGGCTGACAAGAAAGGCCAGTTCGTTTTCAAGGTTGCAACTGACGCAACCAAGCTGGAAATCAAGAAGGCCGTCGAAAGCCTGTTCAGCGTGAAAGTAGAGCGTGTTACTACCCTGAATGTTCTGGGTAAGAGCAAGCGCACTGCTCGCGGTCTGGGCAAGCGTAATGACTGGAAGAAGGCGGTTATCTCCCTTCAGCCAGGCCAAGATCTCGATTTCAGCAGCAGTGCTGAGTAAGGAAGGGGTGCATCATGGCAATCGTTAAATGCAAACCGACTTCCCCTGGCCGCCGTTTTGTGGTCAAGGTGGTCAACCAGGAGCTGCATAAAGGCGCTCCTCACGCACCGCTGCTCGAGAAGAAATCGAAGACTGGTGGTCGTAACAACAATGGTCGTATTACCACTCGTCACATCGGTGGTGGCCATAAGCAGCATTATCGTCTGGTCGATTTCCGTCGCAACGACAAAGATGGCATCTCCGCCACTGTCGAGCGTATTGAATACGATCCAAACCGTACTGCTCACATCGCTCTGCTGCTGTACGCAGATGGCGAGCGTCGCTACATCATCGCCCCTAAAGGCGTGAGTGCTGGTGACCAGCTGATCGCAGGTGCCTTGGCACCGATCAAGCCGGGCAACGCTCTGCAACTGCGCAACATTCCAGTTGGTAGCACCGTACACGGCATCGAATTGAAGCCAGGTAAAGGCGCGCAAATCGCTCGTTCCGCTGGTGCTTCGGCTCAGCTGATCGCTCGTGAAGGTGTCTACGTGACCCTGCGTCTGCGTTCTGGTGAGATGCGTAAAGTACTGGCTGAATGCCGTGCGACCCTGGGTGAAGTCTCGAACTCCGAGCACAGCCTGCGTTCGCTGGGTAAAGCTGGTGCCAAACGCTGGCGTGGCGTTCGCCCAACCGTTCGTGGTGTTGCCATGAACCCGGTTGACCACCCACACGGTGGTGGTGAAGGTCGTACCTCTGGTGGTCGTCATCCGGTATCGCCATGGGGCTTCCCGACTAAGGGCGCGAAGACTCGTGGTAATAAGCGTACCGACAAAATGATCGTCCGTCGTCGCAAGTAAATAGAGGGATACGACAGTGCCACGTTCTCTGAAAAAAGGTCCTTTTATTGATCTTCACCTACTGAAGAAGATCGAAGTGGCGGCGGAAAAGAACGATCGCAAACCAGTTAAAACCTGGTCGCGTCGTTCGATGATCCTGCCACAAATGGTCGGTTTGACCATCGCAGTACACAACGGTCGTCAACACGTCCCAGTTCTCGTTAACGAAGACATGGTCGGCCACAAACTGGGCGAGTTTGCCGGTACCCGCACTTATCGTGGGCACGTGGCAGACAAGAAAGCCAAGCGTTAAGGGGTTAGGAAATGGAAGTAGCCGCTAAGTTGTCGGGCGCTCGAATCTCCGCCCAGAAAGCCCGCTTGGTCGCCGACCAGATCCGCGGGAAGAAGGTGGGCGAAGCGCTCAACCTGTTGGCTTTCAGCAGTAAGAAAGCCGCCGAGATCATGAAGAAAGTGCTGGAGTCGGCCGTAGCCAACGCCGAGCATAACGAAGGCGCAGACGTTGATGACCTGAAGGTCAGCACCGTTTTCGTCAACGAAGGGCGTTCGCTGAAGCGCATCATGCCACGTGCCAAAGGCCGTGCTGATCGCATCGTCAAGCGGTCTTGCCATATCACTGTCAAGGTTGCTGACAAGTAACGGAGTCGAAGAGATGGGTCAGAAAGTACATCCCATTGGCATTCGCCTGGGAATCGTCAAGGAACACACCTCCGTCTGGTATGCAGACGGCCGGACTTATGCGGACTATTTGTTCGCTGATCTGAAGGTGCGTGAGTATCTCCAAGACAAACTAAAAAGCGCGTCCGTAAGCCGTATCGATATCCATCGCCCGGCGCAAACCGCACGTATCACCATCCACACCGCTCGTCCAGGTATCGTTATCGGGAAGAAAGGTGAAGATGTTGAGAAACTGCGTCAGGACCTGACCAAGCAAATGGGTGTGCCTGTGCACATCAATATCGAAGAGATCCGCAAGCCGGAGCTCGACGGTATGCTGGTTGCGCAGAGCGTAGCTCAGCAGCTGGAGCGTCGTGTCATGTTCCGTCGCGCTATGAAGCGCGCTGTACAGAACGCCATGCGCATTGGTGCCAAAGGCATCAAAATCCAAGTGAGCGGTCGTCTCGGCGGTGCTGAAATCGCACGTACTGAATGGTATCGCGAAGGTCGTGTGCCATTGCACACCCTGCGTGCCGACATCGACTATGCCAACTACGAAGCTCACACCACTTACGGTGTGATCGGTGTAAAGGTTTGGATCTTCAAAGGCGAAGTAATTGGTGGTCGCCAAGAAGAACTGAAACCACAAGCACCAGCGCCTCGTAAAAAAGCTGCTAAGTAAGGGGTACGCCAAATGTTGCAACCAAAGCGTACGAAGTTCCGCAAGCAGATGACAGGCCACAACCGTGGTCTGGCTCAGCGCGGTAGCAAAGTCAGCTTCGGCGAGTTCGCGCTGAAGTCTGTAGCTCGTGGTCGTCTCACCGCTCGTCAGATCGAGTCAGCGCGTCGTGCTCTGACCCGTCACGTAAAACGTGGCGGCAAGATCTGGATCCGTGTATTCCCGGACAAGCCGATCTCCAAAAAACCTCTCGAGGTTCGGATGGGTAAAGGTAAGGGTAACGTGGAATACTGGGTAGCCCAGATTCAGCCAGGCAAAGTCCTGTATGAAATCGAGGGTGTAACTGAAGAGCTGGCGCGTGAGGCTTTTGCCCTGGCTGCTGCAAAGCTGCCGCTCGCCACCGCCTTTGTTAAACGGACGGTGATGTGATGAAAGCGAATGAACTTCGTGAAAAATCCGCACAGCAGCTGAACGAGCAACTGCTCGGCCTGCTGCGCGACCAGTTCAATCTGCGCATGCAGAAAGCAACTGGCCAGTTGGGGCAGTCTCATCTGCTCTCGCAAGTTAAGCGCGACATCGCTCGCGTGAAGACTGTGCTCAACCAGCAGGCAGGTAAGTGATCATGGCTGAAGCCGAAAAGACTGTCCGTACGCTGACTGGCCGTGTTGTCAGCGACAAGATGGACAAAACCATCACCGTTTTGATCGAGCGTCGCGTTAAGCACCCGATCTACGGTAAATATGTTAAGCGTTCGACTAAGCTGCACGCGCACGACGAAACCAATCAGTGCCACATCGGCGACAAAGTCACTATTCGTGAAACTCGTCCGCTGGCCAAGACCAAGTCTTGGGCATTGGTTGATGTTCTCGAACGCGCTGTGGAAGTCTAAGGACTAGGGGTCGGAGAAATTATATGATTCAGACTCAATCCATGCTCGATGTGGCCGATAACAGCGGCGCTCGCCGCGTTATGTGCATCAAGGTGCTGGGTGGCTCCCATCGTCGTTACGCTGGTATCGGTGACATCATCAAAGTTACCGTCAAGGAAGCAATTCCTCGCGGTAAAGTGAAAAAAGGCCAAGTGATGACTGCTGTTGTAGTCCGCACTCGTCACGGCGTACGTCGTGCTGATGGCTCCATTATCCGCTTTGATGGCAACGCTGCTGTTCTTCTGAACAACAAGCAAGAGCCTATCGGCACCCGTATCTTTGGGCCAGTGACCCGTGAACTTCGTACTGAGAAGTTCATGAAGATCGTCTCGCTCGCCCCAGAAGTGCTGTAAGGAGATCCGACATGCAAAAGATTCGTCGTGACGACGAGATCATCGTGATCGCCGGCAAAGACAAAGGTAAGCGCGGTAAGGTGCTTAAGGTTCTCGCTAATAACCGTCTGGTTATCGGCGGTCTGAACCTGGTCAAGCGTCATACCAAGCCTAACCCGATGTCGGGCGTGCAGGGCGGTATCGTCGAAAAAGAAGCTCCGCTGGACGCTTCTAACGTCGCCATTTTCAACGGCGAAACCAACAAGGCTGACCGCGTTGGTTTCAAAGTAGAAGATGGCAAGAAAATTCGTGTCTTCAAGTCGACCCAAAAAGCGGTTGATGCTTGAACACTGCTAGGTAGAAGACCATGGCACGACTAAAAGAGATTTACTGGAAAGAAATCGCACCGAAACTTAAGGAAGAACTTAAGCTTTCGAACGTGATGGAAGTTCCACGCGTTACCAAAATCACCCTGAACATGGGTTTGGGCGAAGCGGTCGGTGACAAAAAAGTCATCGAGCACGCTGTTGCTGACCTGGAAAAGATCACCGGTCAAAAAGTCGTTGTGACTTACGCTCGGAAATCCATCGCTGGCTTTAAAGTCCGCGAAGGCTGGCCGATCGGCGTCAAAGTGACTCTGCGCCGTGAGCGTATGTACGAATTCCTGGATCGCCTGCTGTCGATCTCCCTGCCTCGGGTTCGCGACTTCCGCGGCCTGAATGCCAAGTCCTTCGATGGTCGTGGTAACTACAGCATGGGCGTGAAAGAGCAGATCATTTTCCCGGAAATCGACTACGACAAGATCGATGCTCTCCGCGGTCTGGACATCACCCTGACCACCACTGCCAAGAACGATGATGAAGGTCGCGCCCTGTTGCGTGCTTTCAAATTCCCGTTCCGCAACTGATTGGAGTAGGACCATGGCCAAGATGAGCATGAAAAACCGCGAGCTGAAACGTCAGCTCACGGTTGCCAAGTACGCCAAGAAGCGTGCAGCACTGAAAGCAATCATCGTTGATCTGAACGCAAGTCCAGAAGCGCGTTGGGAAGCTACAGTTGCTCTGCAGAAGCAGCCACGTGACGCAAGCGCCTCGCGCATGCGTAACCGCTGCCGCCTGACCGGTCGTCCACACGGCGTTTACCGCAAGTTCGGCCTCGGCCGTAACAAACTGCGTGAAGCGGCAATGCGTGGTGACGTACCAGGTCTGGTTAAAGCCAGCTGGTAAGTACTTTCAGCGTCAAGGTGGTTGGTATCGCAAGATACTGACCGCCGGTGACCTTGAATCTGGAACAAGCCCCTTTTGGGGCTTGTTTCATTTCCGGACTGTGTCTAAAATACGCGGCTCGCCTGAGCCCGTGTTTTTTACGCTCGGAGATTCTCGGCGACATATGTAGCCGCAAGGCTAATTTTTTGTGTATTAGGAGCGTCTAGCCCATGAGTATGCAGGACCCGTTAGCGGACATGCTAACTCGTATCCGTAATGCCCAGATGGCTGAAAAGTCCGTCGTAAGCATGCCATCTTCCAAGTTGAAGGTAGCTGTTGCCAAAGTCCTGAAAGACGAAGGTTACATTGCGGGTTATCAGATCAGCAGCGAAATCAAGCCGTTGCTGTCCATCGAGCTGAAGTACTTCGAAGGCCGTTCGGTCATCGAGGAAGTGAAGCGCGTTAGCCGTCCAGGCCTGCGTCAGTACAAGTCCGCTGAAGATCTGCCGAAAGTTCGTGGCGGTCTGGGCGTGTCTATCGTCTCCACCAACAAAGGTGTGATGACGGATCGTGCTGCGCGCGCTGCCGGTGTCGGCGGCGAAGTTCTTTGCACTGTGTTCTAAGGGGGGATAAGCATGTCTCGCGTCGCTAAGAACCCCGTTAAGCTGCCAGCCGGTGTCGAAGTCAAATTCGCAGGCCAACAGCTTTCGGTGAAGGGTGCCAAGGGCACTCTTGAACTGAACATCCATTCGTCCGTTGAGATCGTTGAAGAGGCTGGTGAGCTGCGTTTCGCTGCTCGCAATGGCGATCAACAAACTCGCGCAATGGCCGGTACCACGCGTGCGTTGGTAAACAATATGGTCCAAGGCGTAAGCCAAGGCTTCGAGCGTAAGCTCCAACTGGTCGGTGTTGGTTACAAAGCGCAAGCAAAAGGCACGGTTCTGAACCTTGCCCTTGGCTTCTCGCACCCAGTGGATTACGAACTGCCGGAAGGCATCACCGCTGAGACCCCTAGCCAAACCGATATCCTGATCAAGGGCATCGATAAGCAGCTGGTAGGTCAGGTGGCCGCTGAGATCCGCGACTTCCGTCCACCAGAGCCGTACAAAGGCAAAGGTGTGCGCTACGCGGACGAAGTCGTCCGTCGTAAAGAAGCCAAGAAGAAGTAGGGCATAGCAAATGACCGACAAAAAAGTTACTCGACTGCGTCGCGCTCGCAAAGCACGCCTGAAAATGCACGAACTCGAAGTCGTGCGTCTCTGCGTGTACCGCTCGTCGCAGCATATCTACGCCCAGGTCATCTCGGCCGACGGCAACAAAGTCCTGGCAAGCGCCTCGACTTTGGATAAAGAACTGCGTGATGGTGCCACCGGCAACATCGACGCGGCCACAAAGGTTGGCCAGCTGGTCGCTACACGTGCTAAGGCCGTGGGCGTCTCGCAAGTGGCTTTCGACCGCTCTGGCTTCAAGTACCACGGCCGCGTTAAAGCGCTGGCTGATGCTGCTCGTGAAGCTGGGCTGGAGTTCTAAGTTATGTCAAATAACGACCAAAAGCGCGACGAAGGCTACATTGAGAAGCTGGTTCAAGTTAACCGCGTAGCCAAAACCGTTAAAGGCGGCCGTATCTTCACTTTCACCGCGTTGACCGTGGTTGGTGATGGTAAAGGGCGTGTTGGCTTCGGCCGTGGCAAGTCACGTGAAGTGCCTGCCGCGATCCAGAAGGCAATGGAAGCTGCTCGTCGCAACATGATCCAAGTTGATCTGAACGGCACCACTCTGCAGTACGCAATGAAGTCCGCCCATGGCGCTTCGAAGGTGTACATGCAGCCTGCTTCTGAAGGTACCGGTATCATCGCTGGCGGCGCTATGCGTGCTGTCCTCGAAGTTGCTGGCGTTCAGAACGTTCTGGCCAAGTGCTACGGCTCGACTAACCCGGTAAACGTGGTTCACGCCACTTTCAAAGGTTTGAAAGCTATGCAATCTCCTGAGTCCATTGCTGCCAAGCGCGGCTTGACTGTCAAGGAGATCTTCTGATCATGGCTACCGTTAAAGTAACGCTGATCAAAAGCATGACCGGCCGCATCCCTAACCACAAATTGTGCGTTAAAGGTCTGGGTCTGCGTCGCATCGGTCACACTGTAGAAGTCCAGGATACTCCCGAGAATCGCGGGATGATCAACAAGGCTTACTACATGCTGCGTGTAGAGGGTTAATCGATGAAACTCAATGATCTGAGTCCAGCGCCGGGTTCCCGTCGCGAAAAGCATCGTCCGGGCCGTGGTATCGGTAGCGGTTTGGGTAAGACTGGTGGCCGTGGCCACAAAGGTCAAACCTCCCGCTCCGGTGGCACCATTGCTCCAGGCTTTGAAGGCGGTCAACAGCCGCTGCATCGTCGCCTGCCTAAGTTCGGTTTCGTATCCCTGAAAGCCATGGACCGCGCAGAAGTGCGTCTGTCCGAGCTGGCTAAAGTGGAAGGCGACATCGTTACTGTGCAGACCCTGAAAGATGCCAACGTGATCAACGTCAACGTACAGCGTGTGAAAATCATGCTGTCCGGTGAAGTGACTCGCGCTGTCACTATCGGCAAGGGAATCGGCGCCACCAAAGGTGCGCGTTCGGCTATCGAAGCAGCTGGCGGCAAGTTCGAGGAATAAATGGCTAAGCAAGGTGCTCTCTCAGCGCTCGGCAAAGGCGGTATGTCTGAACTTTGGGCTCGTCTGCGTTTTCTGTTCCTGGCGATTATCGTCTACCGAATAGGCGCACACATCCCGGTTCCAGGTATCAACCCGGACCGACTCGCAGACCTGTTTCGACAGAATGAGGGGACCATTCTTAGCTTGTTCAACATGTTTTCCGGCGGCGCGCTGGAACGGATGAGCATCTTTGCACTGGGGATCATGCCGTACATTTCGGCATCGATCATCATGCAACTGATGACCGCCGTCAGCCCGCAGTTGGAGCAGTTGAAGAAGGAAGGTGAAGCTGGCCGTCGCAAGATTAGCCAGTACACCCGCTACGGCACTGTCGTCCTCGCCCTGGTTCAAGCTATCGGCATGTCCGTTGGCCTGGCTGGGCAGGGCGTTGCGTTCACTGGTGACTTTGGCTTCCATTTCGTCGCGGTATCCACTTTTGTGGCTGGTGCGATGTTCATGATGTGGCTGGGTGAGCAGATTACTGAGCGTGGTGTTGGCAACGGTATCTCGATGTTGATTTTCGCAGGTATCGTCGCCGGTCTTCCGAGAGCAATCGGGCAGTCTTTCGAGTCTGCGCGTCAGGGTGATATCAATATCTTCGCCTTGGTTGCCATCGGTTTGCTGGCAGTAGCGATTATCGGTTTTGTGGTGTTCATTGAGCGTGGCCAGCGTCGTATTGCTGTTCACTACGCCAAGCGTCAGCAGGGCCGTAAGGTCTTTGCTGCGCAGACCAGCCACTTGCCGCTGAAGGTGAATATGGCCGGCGTTATTCCGGCAATTTTCGCGAGCAGCATCTTGCTGTTTCCGGCTTCGTTGGGTACCTGGTTTGGTCAGTCCGAAAATATGGGCTGGCTGCAGGACCTCTCTCAGTCGATCGCTCCTGGTCAGCCGTTGAATATTCTGCTGTTTAGTGCAGGGATTATTTTCTTCTGCTTCTTCTATACGGCGTTGATGTTCAATCCGAAAGACGTAGCGGAAAACCTGAAGAAGTCCGGTGCCTTTATTCCGGGTATTCGTCCAGGTGAGCAGTCTGCGCGCTACATTGATGGCGTTCTGACTCGTTTGACCCTGTTCGGTGCTCTATATATGACGGCCGTGTGTCTGCTTCCCCAGTTCCTGGTGGTTGCAGCAAACGTTCCGTTCTACCTTGGCGGGACCTCGTTGCTGATCGTGGTCGTGGTTGTGATGGACTTCATGTCCCAAGTACAATCGCACCTCGTTTCGCACCAGTACGAATCCCTGATGAAGAAAGCCAACCTGAAGGGCTACGGCAGCGGCATGTTGCGCTGAGTACCCCATAAGGTTCGAGGAGTTGGTGATGAAAGTTCGTGCATCGGTGAAAAAGCTGTGCCGTAACTGCAAGATTATTCGCCGCGAAGGTGTTGTTCGAGTAATTTGCAGCGCGGAACCGCGTCACAAACAGCGCCAAGGCTGAGTGTGATCCGCTTGAAGCCCGGCAGCTAGTGCGCTGCCGGGTTGATTATTTGTTATTACAGCGATATTATCTCGCGCCCTATTTCTTGGCTTCCGGGGCGTAGGTAGCTGTCAATTGGAGTCCCACTGAATGGCCCGTATTGCAGGCGTTAACATTCCAGATAACAAGCACACTGTTATCTCGCTGACCTACATCTATGGTGTTGGTCGCACTACTGCGCAGAAAATTTGCGCAGATACTGGGGTAAACCCAGCCGCAAAGATCAAAGATCTGAGCGACGAGCAGATTGAGCTGTTGCGTGGCGAAGTGGCGAAGTTCACCACTGAAGGTGACCTGCGTCGCGAAATCAACATGAAAATCAAGCGTTTGATGGACCTCGGTTGCTACCGTGGTCTGCGTCATCGTCGTGGTCTTCCAGTGCGCGGTCAGCGTACCAAGACTAACGCGCGTACCCGTAAAGGTCCGCGTAAGCCGATCCGCAAGTAATCGCCCACGCGAATCGACAGGAAAATTATCATGGCAAAACCTGCTGCTCGTCCTCGTAAAAAAGTTAAAAAGACAGTGGTTGATGGCATCGCCCACATCCATGCATCTTTTAACAACACAATCGTGACCATCACCGACCGTCAAGGTAACGCGCTTTCTTGGGCTACCTCCGGTGGTTCGGGTTTCCGCGGTTCCCGCAAGTCCACCCCGTTCGCTGCTCAAGTAGCTGCTGAACGTGCTGGCCAAGCTGCGCTGGAATACGGCCTGAAAAACCTCGACGTTAACGTCAAAGGTCCAGGTCCAGGTCGTGAGTCTGCTGTCCGTGCTTTGAACGGCTGTGGCTATAAGATCGCCAGCATCACCGACGTGACGCCAATCCCGCACAACGGGTGCCGTCCGCCGAAGAAGCGCCGCGTGTAATCCAGGAGATTGTAAAGAATGGCTCGTTACATTGGTCCAAAATGCAAACTCGCTCGTCGCGAAGGCACCGATCTCTTCTTGAAGAGCGGCGTGCGCGCGATCGAATCGAAGTGCAACATTGAAGCAGCACCTGGTATCCACGGCCAACGCCGCGGTCGCCAGTCCGATTACGGCACCCAACTGCGTGAAAAGCAGAAGGTCCGTCGTATTTACGGCGTTCTCGAGCGTCAGTTCAGCGGCTACTACAAAGAAGCTGCTGGCAAAAAAGGTGCAACCGGTGAAAACCTGCTGCAACTGCTCGAATGCCGTCTGGACAACGTTGTATACCGTATGGGCTTTGGTTCGACTCGTGCCGAATCCCGTCAGCTGGTATCGCACAAGTCGATCAGCGTTAACGGTCAGACCGTAAACGTTCCGTCCTACCAGGTTCGTGCTGGTGACGTGGTCGCAGTTCGCGAGAAAGCAAAAAACCAACTTCGCATTGTCCAAGCTCTCGATCTGTGTGCCCAACGTGGCCGCGTAGAATGGGTAGAAGTAGACACTGAGAAGAAGTCGGGCGTTTTTAAGAACGTTCCTGCTCGCAGTGATCTGTCCGCCGACATCAACGAAAGCCTGATTGTCGAGCTCTACTCCAAGTAAGGGCTAGAAAATAGGTGCATCCATGCAGATTTCGGTAAATGAGTTCCTGACACCCCGCCACATTGATGTGCAGGTTGTCAGTCCAACCCGCGCTAAAATTACGCTCGAGCCTCTCGAGCGTGGTTTTGGCCACACCCTGGGCAACGCGCTGCGCCGCATCCTGTTGTCCTCAATGCCCGGCTGTGCAGTAGTCGAGGCCGAGATTGACGGTGTGCTCCACGAGTACAGCGCCATCGAAGGTGTACAGGAAGACGTAATTGAAATCCTGTTGAACCTTAAAGGTCTGGCTATCAAGCTGCACGGCCGTGACGAAGTTACGCTGACCTTGTCGAAGAAGGGTTCGGGGGTGGTTACCGCTGCCGATATTCAGCTGGATCATGATGTCGAGATCGTTAACCCCGATCACGTAATCGCTAACCTGGCGTCTAACGGCGCCCTGAACATGAAGCTCACCGTAGCTCGTGGTCGTGGTTATGAACCGGCCGACTCGCGTCAGAGCGATGAAGACGAAAGCCGCAGCATTGGTCGCTTGCAGCTTGACTCTTCGTTCAGCCCGGTTCGCCGTATCGCATACGTGGTGGAAAACGCCCGTGTCGAGCAGCGTACTAACCTGGACAAGCTGGTTATTGATCTGGAAACCAACGGTACCCTGGATCCTGAAGAGGCTATCCGCCGCGCTGCAACCATTCTGCAACAGCAGTTGGCTGCGTTCGTCGACCTCAAAGGTGACAGCGAACCAGTGGTAATCGAGCAGGAAGACGAGATCGATCCGATCCTGCTTCGCCCGGTTGACGATCTGGAACTGACTGTACGTTCGGCTAACTGCCTTAAGGCGGAAAACATTTACTACATCGGTGATCTGATTCAGCGTACCGAAGTAGAACTGTTGAAGACTCCGAACCTGGGCAAGAAATCCTTGACTGAAATCAAGGACGTTCTGGCCTCCCGCGGTCTGTCCCTCGGCATGCGCCTCGACAACTGGCCGCCTGCAAGTCTTAAGAAGGACGACAAGGCGACTGCCTGATCGTCGTAATCACCGAACGTGAGTTTGGTAAGGAATGAACCATGCGTCATCGTAAAAGTGGTCGTCACCTGAGCCGTACCAGCTCGCACCGCAAGGCCATGTTCCAAAACATGGCGGTGTCGCTGTTCGAGCACGAGCTGATCAAAACTACACTGCCGAAAGCTAAAGAACTGCGTCGCGTTGCTGAGCCGCTGATCACTTTGGCCAAGACAGATAGCCTGGCTAACCGCCGTCTGGCTTTCGACCGTACTCGTTCGAAAGCTATCGTTGGTAAGCTCTTCAACGACCTGGGCAAGCGTTACGCTACCCGTGAGGGTGGCTACCTGCGCATCCTCAAGTGCGGTTTCCGCACTGGCGACAACGCGCCTATGGCGTACGTCGAGTTGGTTGATCGTGCTACTGCCGGCGAAGCTGTAAGCGCCGAGTAAGACGAGTCTGTAACGAAGAACCGGGCCTAGCGCCCGGTTTTTTGTGCGCGTAACAAAAGCGCGATATGTACAAGTTTCCCTATGGAGCAAGGGGCACTATGCGTATTGCCTTGGTTGGTAGTAATTTTCTATTGAAGTCCGCAATTTAATAAATTTGTGGGTGTCATGCCGTTGATCAATACTCCCTCCAAGCCGATTAGCCGGCAGTTTCAATTCCGACCTGAGGAAGATTGCGCATGAGCCAGAATAAAATCCTTACCACCGCCAGCGGCGCTCCCGTTGCGGATAATCAGAATTCCCGTTCCGCTGGCCCCCGTGGCCCACTGCTGCTCGACGACTTTCACCTGATCGAGAAGCTCGCTCACTTCAACCGTGAAAATATTCCGGAGCGCCGTGTACACGCCAAAGGTTCGGGCGCCTACGGTACGTTCACCGTTACCCAAGACATCACTCAATACACCAGCGCCAAGCTGTTCGAGTCAGTAGGTAAGCAAACGCCGACCTTCCTGCGGTTCTCCACTGTGGGTGGCGAGCGCGGTTCGGCTGACACTGAACGCGACCCACGCGGTTTCGCCTTGAAGTTCTACACCGAGGAAGGCAACTGGGACATCGTTGGCAACAACACGCCTGTGTTCTTCATCCGCGACCCGCTGAAATTCCCCGATTTCATCCATACCCAAAAGCGCTTGCCGCAAAGCAACCTGAAAAGCGCGCAGATGATGTGGGATTTCTGGTCGCACTCCCCAGAGGCGCTGCACCAGGTCACCATCTTGTTTTCGGACCGTGGCATCCCGGACGGCTACCGCCACATGCACGGCTTCGGCAGTCACACCTATAGCCTGATTAACGCCAAGGGCGAGCGCCACTGGGTGAAATGGCACTACAAGACCAAGCAAGGCATCAAGAACCTGGCACCGGCTGAAGCTGCGCGCCTGGCGGGTACCGACCCAGACTACGCCCAGCGCGATCTGTTCGGCGCAATCGAGCGCGGTGACTTCCCGAAATGGCGCGTCTGCATCCAGGTCATGACCGAGGCCCAGGCCAATGCTCATTACGAAAACCCTTTCGATGTAACCAAGACCTGGTCGCAGAAGGAGTTCCCCCTGATCGAGGTGGGTGAGCTGGAACTCAACCGCAACCCGCAGAACTATTTCGCTGAAGTGGAACAAGCCGCGTTCGGCCCAAGCAATATGGTTCCGGGCGTTGGCCTGTCGCCAGACCGTATGCTGCAAGGTCGCGTCTTTGCCTACGCAGATGCTCATCGGTACCGCGTTGGCACCAATCACCAGCAGCTGCCGGTGAACGCCCCGCGTAACCCCGTCAATAGCTATCAGCGTGACGGTTCGATGGCCTTTGGCAGCAACGGTGGCGCAGCGCCCAACTACGAGCCAAACAGCTACGCCGATGCGCCAAAGCAGGCGCCACACTACGCGGAGCCTGCACTGGCCTTGAGCGGCGCAGCAGATCGTTACGATCATCGCGAAGATACCGATTACTACAGCCACGCCGGCGCGCTGTTCCGCTTGATGAGCGACGAGCAGAAAGCGCTGCTTACCAGCAACATCGCCGGTGCGATGGGCGGCGTTTCAAGTGATGTGGTCCAGCGCCAGCTGCAGCATTTCTATAAGGCGGACCCCGCTTATGGAGAAGCAATCGCAAAGGCACTGGGTGTATCGCTTAACTGACTCTAAACGATAAGCAGAACCGCCCTCATTTGGGCGGTTTTTGCGTTATTTCAGCTACTTTTCTCCGGAAATCTTCGCTTTTCTGCCGTTGATCCCGTGACCTTCAAGTCATCATGGTTCAAACTACAGACTTTCAAGCAGGGAGATGTAGGGCGATGCAAGGTCACCCCGACGTAATCGATTACCTCAACACGTTGCTGACGGGCGAACTGGCAGCTCGTGACCAATATTTCATCCATTCGCGCATGTACGAAGACTGGGGCTTTACCGAGCTCTACGAACGTATCAATCACGAGATGGAAGAAGAGGCGCAGCACGCTGACGCACTGATGCGCCGTATCTTGATGCTCGAAGGTACGCCACGTATGCGCCCCGACGACTTGGACGTGGGCACCACGGTGCCGGATATGCTCGCTGCTGACCTTCGCCTGGAATACAAGGTCAGGGCCGCGCTCTGCAAGGGCATTGAGCTCTGCGAGCAGCACAACGACTATGTCACTCGTGAAATCCTGCGAGTGCAGTTGAATGACACCGAAGAAGATCACACCTACTGGCTGGAAAAGCAGTTGGGTCTGATCAAGCTGATCGGCCTGGAAAATTACCTGCAATCGCAGTTCTGATTCCGGCTGCAAAAAGCCCCTGCCACCGATGAGGTGACAGGGGCTTTTTATTGGGCCCGATAAATCAGGCCCGGTCACGCTCCAGCAGCGGCTTCAGGTAGTAGCCAGTATGGGACTGTGACATTTCGGCGACTTGCTCCGGTGTACCGACCGCAATGATCTGGCCGCCCTTGGAACCGCCCTCCGGTCCAAGGTCTACCAGCCAGTCGGCCGTCTTGATCACGTCCAGGTTGTGCTCGATCACTACCACTGTGTTGCCGTGATCGCGCAAGCGGTGCAGCACGTCCAGCAGTTGCTGGATATCGGCAAAGTGCAGGCCCGTGGTGGGTTCATCAAGGATGTACAGGGTTTTGCCCGTATCTCGTTTGGACAACTCACGGGACAACTTCACCCGCTGCGCTTCACCACCCGATAGCGTGGTCGCCGACTGCCCCAGCTTGATATAAGACAGGCCCACATCCATCAACGTCTGCAGCTTGCGCGCCAGCGCTGGAACCGCATCGAAGAACACCCGGGCTTCCTCGATGGTCATCTCCAGGGTTTCATGGATGTTCTTGCCCTTGTATTTGATTTCCAGGGTTTCGCGGTTATAGCGTTTGCTCTTGCACACGTCGCACGGCACGTAGATATCCGGCAGGAAGTGCATCTCTACCTTGATCAAGCCGTCGCCTTGGCAGGCTTCACAGCGACCGCCCTTGACGTTGAACGAGAAGCGGCCGGGCCCATAACCCCGCGAGCGGGATTCCGGTACGCCGGCAAACAGCTCGCGAATCGGCGTGAACAGCCCGGTATACGTCGCTGGGTTGGAACGCGGCGTACGACCAATCGGGCTCTGGTCGATATCGACCACTTTGTCCAGATGCTCCAGGCCCTTGATGCTGTCATGGGCCGCCGCTTCCAGGGTAGTGGCGCCGTTCAGGGCGGTGGCACTCAATGGGAACAGCGTGTTGTTGATCAGCGTCGACTTGCCCGAACCGGAAACACCGGTCACACAGGTCAGCAGGCCCAGGGGTATTTCCAGGTCCACATTGCGCAAGTTGTTGCCACGGGCACCCTTGAGGTGCAAGGCCATCTTCTTGTTGCGCGGGGTACGTTTGGCCGGCACTTGGATTTTGACCCGGCCAGACAGGTATTTACCGGTCAGGGAGTCCGGGTGAGCCATCACTTCGGCAGGTGTGCCTTCGGCGACAATATGCCCGCCATGTATGCCAGCCCCCGGGCCGATATCGACGACGTAATCCGCCAGGCGAATAGCGTCCTCATCGTGCTCGACCACAATCACCGTGTTGCCGATATCCCGCAGGTGCTTCAGCGTACCCAGCAGGCGATCATTGTCACGTTGGTGCAAGCCAATCGACGGCTCGTCGAGGATGTACAACACGCCCACCAGCCCTGCGCCGATCTGGCTGGCCAGGCGAATCCGCTGGGCCTCGCCACCCGACAAGGTATCGGCACTGCGATCCAGCGACAGATAGTCCAGGCCGACATTGACCAGGAACTGCAGACGCTCGCGAATTTCCTTGAGGATCTTGTCGGCAATCTCCCCACGGCGGCCGGTCAGCTTGAGCACGCCAAAGTATTCACAGGCATCGCCGATTGGCAGGTTGGTCACCGCCGGCAACGTCTTCTCGCCAACCCACACATGCCGCGCTTCACGGCGCAGGCGAGTGCCGCGGCAATCAGGGCAAGGTTGGGTGCTGAGGAATTTGGCCAGTTCTTCACGTACGCTCGCCGACTCGGTCTCGCGATAGCGACGTTCCAGGTTTGGCACGATGCCTTCGAACGGGTGCGAACGCTTGACGATATCGCCCCGGTCGTTCAGGTATTTGAAGTCGACATTCTGCGAACCACTGCCATTGAGGATGACCTTCTGCTGATCCGCCGGCAATTGGTTGAACGGCACCTCCAGGCTGAACTTATAGTGGGACGCCAACGACCCCAGCATCTGGAAGTAATAGACGTTGCGCCTGTCCCAGCCGCGTATCGCCCCCTCGGCCAAGGTCAGTTCGCCATTGACCAGGCGCTTGATGTCGAAGAACTGCTTAACGCCCAGGCCATCGCAGGTCGGGCATGCGCCGGCTGGGTTGTTGAAGGAAAACAGCTTGGGTTCCAGCTCGCTGATAGCGTGGCCGCAGATCGGGCAGGCAAAGCGCGCAGAGAAAATGACCTCTTCGCCCGGCTCATCGTCCATCGGCGCCACCAGGGCAATACCGTCTGCCAGCTTCAGCGCGGTCTCGAACGATTCCGCCAGGCGCTGCTGCAGATCGGCACGCACCTTGAAGCGGTCGACTACCACGTCAATGGAGTGCTTCTTCTGCTTGTCGAGCTTCGGCGCTTCATCCAGCTCATAAAGCTTGCCGTTGATGCGGGCGCGCACGAAACCTTGCGCCCGCAGCTCTTCAAAGACCGACAGGTGCTCACCCTTGCGCTCGCGGATGACGGGCGCCAGCAGCATCAACTTGGCACCTTCCGGCTGGGTCAGTACCAGGTCGACCATCTGGCTGACGGTCTGGGCTTCCAGCGGAATATCGTGGTCCGGACAGCGGGGAATACCCACCCGTGCATACAGCAGACGCAGGTAATCGTAGATTTCGGTAATGGTGCCCACGGTGGAGCGCGGGTTATGGGACGTCGACTTCTGCTCGATGGAAATGGCCGGCGACAACCCTTCGATGGTGTCGACGTCGGGCTTTTCCATCATTGACAGGAACTGCCGGGCATAGGCCGACAGCGACTCCACATAGCGCCGCTGGCCTTCGGCGTACAGCGTGTCGAACGCCAGGGACGATTTGCCCGAGCCGGACAGGCCGGTGATAACGATCAATTTGTCCCGGGGCAGGGTCAGGTCGATGTTCTTCAGGTTGTGGGTTCTAGCCCCACGAATCAGGATCTTGTCCAAGATGGCCTCGCACGGCGGGCGTAAATAATGCCGGAGTATACGGCTAAAGACTGGATGAATATACACTGTCAAAAGGCCGCTTGCAGCCTTACATGAAAGCTGCGCGGCAAAGCGCCGCATATACCCCCTCAATCGATGGGACTGGTAGAATCGCCGCCGGTTCACACGAGGTTTTTCCATGCACGATCCCCATAGCGAACGCATGAGTAGCGGCGAGACCCGAGCGGCAAGCGGTCTGGCCCTGGTGTTCGCCTTCCGTATGCTGGGCATGTTCATGGTGTTGCCGGTGCTGGCGACCTATGGAATGGATCTCGCCGGCGCGACCCCCGCATTGATCGGCCTGGCGATCGGCGCCTATGGCCTGACCCAGGCGATCTTCCAGATTCCGTTCGGCATCATTTCCGACCGTATCGGCCGGCGCCCGGTGATTTACCTGGGGCTGATCGTGTTCGCCCTCGGCAGTGTGCTCGCGGCGCAGTCCGATTCGATCTGGGGCGTGATCGCCGGACGTATCCTGCAGGGCGCAGGGGCGATTTCCGCCGCGGTAATGGCGCTGCTGTCGGACCTGACCCGCGAACAGCATCGCACCAAGGCCATGGCCATGATCGGCATGACCATCGGTTTGTCGTTTGCCGTGGCAATGGTGGTCGGCCCGCTGCTGACGCGCGCGTTCGGCCTGCATGGGTTGTTTCTTGCCACCGGCGGCATGGCGTTGTTCGGTATCGTGATCGTGGCCTTTATGGTGCCGCGCTCTACCGGCACGCTGCAGCACCGTGAATCCGGGGTCGCGCGCCAGGCGCTGTTGCCGACCCTCAAGCATCCGGACCTGTTGCGCCTGGATTTAGGTATCTTCGTGTTGCACGCAATGCTGATGTGCAGCTTCGTCGCCTTGCCCCTGGCCCTGGTGCAAAAAGCCGGGTTGCCCAAGGAGCAGCACTGGTGGGTCTACCTGACCGCGCTTTTGGTTTCGTTCTTCGCCATGATCCCGTTCATCATCTACGGCGAGAAGAAACGCAAAATGAAACGAGTTTTACTCGGCGCCGTCGCGACATTGATGCTCACTGAACTATTCTTCTGGCAGTTCGGCGACAGCCTGCGGGCGCTGGTGATCGGTACGGTGGTGTTCTTCACCGCGTTCAACCTGCTGGAGGCGTCATTGCCTTCGCTGATCAGCAAGGTTTCACCGGCCGGCGGCAAGGGCACGGCGATGGGCGTGTATTCCACCAGCCAGTTCCTCGGTTCGGCGCTGGGTGGGATCATGGGCGGCTGGATGTTCCAGCATGGCGGTTTGTCGGTTGTGTTCCTCGGATGCGCCGGGCTGGCTGCACTTTGGCTGGCCTTTGCTGTTACCATGCGCGAACCTCCGTATGTGACGAGCCTGCGCCTGCCGTTATCGCCTGAAGCGATGCGCGAAGCTGGCCTGGCCGAGCGCCTCAAGGCCGTCGTTGGAGTAACGGATGCAGTAGTGATCGCGGAAGAAGCTGCGATTTACATCAAATTGGACACCGAATTATTGGATCGCGCGACGCTCGAGCAACTGGTCAACCCAGTGCCGACAGCGCGCCCAGCCTAGGAGAACGTTATGGCCCGTGGGGTTAACAAAGTCATATTGGTCGGTACATGCGGCCAGGATCCCGAAGTTCGCTACCTGCCGAACGGTAACGCCGTGACCAACCTGAGTCTGGCGACCAGCGAACAGTGGACCGACAAGCAAACTGGCCAGAAGGTCGAGAAAACCGAATGGCACCGTGTGTCGATGTTCGGCAAGGTTGCCGAGATCGCCGGTGAGTATCTGCGCAAAGGTTCGCAGGTGTACATCGAAGGCAAATTGCAGACCCGCGAGTGGGAAAAAGACGGCATCAAGCGTTACACCACCGAAATCGTGGTCGATATGCAAGGCACCATGCAACTGCTGGGCGGCCGTCCACAGGGCGACCAACAGGGCCAGGGCGGCATGTCCAACTCCGCACCGCGTCCGCAGCAGTCGCGTCCGCAGCCAAGCCAGCAGCCTCAGCGTGAGTCGCGTCCAGCGCCACAACAGGCCGCGCCGCAGCCGGCTCCGGATTTCGACAGCTTTGATGACGATATCCCGTTCTGAGGTCTGAGACCCAGAACCCCCAAAACCCCCGATAGCCCCTGGCATCGGGGGTTTTTTATGGGGCATGCTTGACCGCCAACGAAGGAGAACTGTGATGACCTGGTCCGCCAAGCAATACACGATGTTCGAGCAGCAACGCACGCGCCCCGTCCGCGACCTGGTGGCGGCGATTCCCAATACCAACGTGGGCACAGCCGTCGATTTGGGCTGTGGCCCCGGCAATTCTACCCAGGTGCTGGCCGAGCGCTTTCCCCATGCGCACATCACCGGCATGGACAGCTCCGACGACATGTTGATCGACGCGCGCAAACGCTTGCCGACGCTCAGCTTCGAATTGGCGGATATCGGCGCCTGGACCCCGGCGCAGCAGTTCGACGTGATTCTCGCCAACGCGTCCCTGCAATGGTTGCCTGACCACGCCACGCTCTACCCACACTTGGTGCACCAACTGACACCCGGCGGCACGCTGGCGATACAGACGCCGGACAACCTCGACGAGCCTGCCCACCGGCTCGCCCGCGAAGTCGCGGCGCAGGGGCCATGGGCAGCAAAGATAGGCGCGGTCAGGCATAACGAGCGGCATTCGCCGAGCTATTACTACGAGCTGCTGAGTCGGTACTGCACTACCGTCGATGTATGGCGCACCACCTACCAACACCCGCTGGCAGACCACGCGGCCGTGGTGGAGTGGTTCAAGGCTTCAGCGCTACGACCCTTCCTGGCCCCCCTGAACGATGGCGAACAAGCTGCGTTCCTGCAGGAGTACCAGGCGCGGATTAGCCAGGCTTACCCAGCCCTGAGCGACGGCACCGTGTTGCTGCCATTCCCGCGCCTGTTCATCATCGCCACGCGCTAAGGTTACTCAGCGGCGGTCAAGCCACCGCCGCTTGGGCCTTCAGATAGTCATTTGTCGACACCACGCCCGCATACCCGAAGGCCAGCGACGCCATGTATGCACCATGCACCTGGGCGGCGGGAATCACCTGCCCATTGAATTCCTGGTCGCGGGTCGCGCACGCATCGTGGATCACCGTGACCTTGTAGCCCAAGTCCGCTGCTGCCCGCACCACCGCATCGATGCACATATGGCTCATGCTGCCGGCCACAACCACGTCGGTGATGCTGCGCTGTTCCAGCAACTCGCGCAGGTTGGTCTGGCGAAAAGCATTCACAAAATGCTTGAGCACCACCGGCTCATTGCCCTGGTTCAGCACTTTGGCATGCAGATGAGCACCTTCTGAGCCCGGCGTGAAGAACGGCGCGTCATCGCCTTCGAACTCGTGACGAACGTGAATCACGGCCTCCCCGGCCTGACGAAAGGCCTGCAGCACTCGCGCAGCGTTGTCCGCGGCGGCCTCCACACCATCAAGCGGCCACTTGCCCTGGGGGAAGTAGTCGTTCTGGATATCGATCAGGATGAGTGCTTGCTTGGCCATGTAGATTGCCTCGTGATGGGTTGATAGGCCCAGTATCTTAGCTGGCGCCGTCGCCGGATATCGGGTGCGATTCATGTGAATCGTGCAGAACGCCGCGTGCCCGCAGCCGCGTCGTGCAGAATGGCGCAGGCTAACTGCTATTGCGTTTACCCCAACTGATTGATTTTCAAACGATCCTCCTCCGCCAGATATTGGCCTGATCCCTGCTACGCTTCCCCTACACACATGGCCGAATGCCAAGGGGGACGCATGACCCCAATTTCACCGAAAAAATGGGTAGTCGCTCACTCGACACGCGCTGGCGCACCCCAACACGAAGTCGATACCAACCGCGCCCTGGCGCGCTGGCTGGCGCAGATACTGGGGCTCAAGTTCGGCGGCAGCTACGATCCACAGAAGCATGCCGGCCGCGACCTGTACCTGCTTCCCACACAAACCCTGGTGGGGGCGGCCCAAGCCCGCGCGCTCAATATCAAAGGCCCGCAAGACCTGTGGGGCGGTTATGTCGATCACGGGTTCATTTGCACCAAAGCGATCAGTCATGGCCTGCTGGGCCCTGAAGCCAAGGCGCCGGAGGGCTGGTCGCCTTTGTTCAGTGAGCGGGTGCGCGATGTGGTACTCGATGGCTTGAGTGTCTTCGCTGTGGAGGATGCACGGCCGGCCGCCACGCGCTTGCTCTACAGCGGGCCGATTCGCTTGAAACCGGTGAACGCCTGCGCTGGGCGCGGCCAGCAAGTCATTCGCAGCTTCGACGAATTCGACGCCTTATTAGCGCGTCCCGAAGCGGCGGGGATGTTCGACGCCGGCGTGGTGCTGGAACAAGACCTGCACGACGTGGTCACTCACAGTGTGGGCCAGAGCTTTATTGGCGATCAGGTGCTGAGCTACTGCGGCGAGCAATACCTGACCCAGGACGGGCAGGGGGAAGACGTCTACGGCGGCTCCAGATTGCTGGTGGTGCCCGGTGGCTACGACGACCTGCTCAGGCTGGACCTGCCCGACGATGTACGTGAAGCCGTCAGGCAAGCGCAGGTCTTCGACAGTGCTGCCGGCGAAGCCTACCCGGGCTTCTACGCCTCGCGGCGCAACTACGACATCGCCCAGGGCCTGGACAGCGACGGCCAGCGCCGCAGTGGCGTGCTCGAGCAATCCTGGCGCATGGGCGGGGCCAGCAGCGCGGAAGTCGCGGCGCTGCAGAGCTTTATCAACAACCCGAGCCTTACGGCGATCCGTGTGGCCTCGGTGGAAACCTACGTGGACCAGGCGCTGCCGGCGGATGCCATTGAGGTGTACCGAGGCCCGGCTGAAAACAGCGATTTTTTACTCAAATACGTGACGGTTGAGGCTTATGACGGCTAGAAGCGAGAGCATTGCGATCGATATAGACGACGAACAGATGAGCGGGACCTTCCTGAGCCCCAAATCCAAAGTGCCGGGCGTTTTGTTCGTGCACGGTTGGGGCGGGAGCCAGGAGCGCGACCTGGAACGGGCCAAAGGCATCGCGGGGCTCGGTTGCGTGTGCCTGACCTTCGACCTGCGCGGCCACGCCGGCACCGGGATCCCGCTGTCCCGCGTGACCCGTGAAGATAACCTGCGCGACCTGCTGGCCGCCTATGACCGCCTGCTGTCCCACCCGGCGATCGACACTTCGGCGGTGGCGGTGGTGGGCACCAGCTACGGTGGCTACCTGGCCGCCATCCTCACCTCATTGCGCCCGGTGCGCTGGCTGGCGTTGCGTGTGCCGGCGCTGTACCGCGACCAGGAATGGCTCAAGCCCAAGCGTGACCTGGATAAAGCCGACCTGATGGATTACCGCAGCACCCTGGTGCGTGCCGAAACCAACCGTGCCTTGCACGCCTGCGCGCAATTTACCGGCGATGTGCTGATCGTCGAATCGGAAACCGACGACCACGTGCCCCACGCCACCATCATGAGTTACCGCGCAGCGTGCCAGCAAACCCATTCCCTGACCCACCGCATCATCGACGGCGCCGACCATTCATTGAGCGATCCGGTGTCGCAGCAGGCCTACACCTCGATCCTGGTGGACTGGATCACCGAGATGGTGGTGGGCGAGCGGTTGAGCATCATTCAGTCGCAATAAGCCAGTGACGTAGATCGTTCCCACGCTCTGCGTGGGAATGCCTCCCGGGACGCTCCGCGTCCAGCCAAGCTAATGCGCACGGGTGACGCAGAGCGTCCCGGCCTGCATGCCCACGCGGCGTGGGGACGATCAGTCTGTCTGTTTCAACTTCGTATCAGGCTGTCTTCTTGACCCGCAACGCCTTGGCCTTCGCTTCCACACCCAAATACATCACCAGTGCGATCAGCAGCGGGCAAATAAAATAGATCGCCCGATAAGCAATCAACCCGGCCAGCAAACTCCCGCGTGACGCCTCATGCTGCAACAGCCCAATGAATACCGCTTCGAGCACGCCAAGCCCCGCCGGAATATGCGTGAGCACCCCGGCAATCGCGCTGATCAGCAGCACTCCCAGCACCAGCGGATAGTCCAGTTTCGACGGCAACAGTGTGAAAATCACCGCCGCCATCAGCGCCCAGTTCAACGCGCCCAACATCAATTGCAAACACGCCATGCGCAGCGACGGCAGGTTGATTTCCATGCCGCGAATCGTCCATGCGCGTTTTTTCGAAAACCGGCAGGCGGCCAGGTAGCCCAGGCTGGCCAGCACCAGCAGTGCGCCGATGCCTTGCAAGGCCGTGGTGCTGACCTTCCAGCCCGGCGGCATGGTGACCAGGCCGCTGCTGAAAATCACCCCCGAGATCGCCATATAGCCGAACCAGTTAGTCGCCAAGCTCAGTCCCAGGATCTTGGCGATGTTGCTGGTGCTCACCCCCAGGCGCGAGTACAGGCGATAACGCATCGCGATGCCGCCCACCCACGCGCTCAGGTTGAGGTTGAACGCGTAGCTGATGATCCCCACCGGCAGGATCTGCTTCCAGCGCAACGGCTGGCGAATGTAGGTGCGGCCAATCAAGTCAAAGCAGGCGTAGACGATAAAGCTGCACACGGTGAGCGCGCTGGCGATCAGCAAGGTGCGCACTTTGAATTCGCTCAGGGTCTGCAGCACTTCGCTCCAGTCGATGCGCCGGGCAAGCAGGGTGAACAGCACGATCAGCAGCAGGAAGAACGCAATGGTCAGGGGTTTCTTCCAGCGCTGGAACCGTGAGCCTTTTTTTTCAGACGTCATGGGCCGGACTCTCAATGGGTTTCAAACGCGGTTTGTGCGCCGGCAGCCAGCCGGTCAGGACCGGGAAATGACGCATTACATGAAACACCAGGAAACCCACGGTCAGGCGCCACAACCACAGGCGAGGTTTGCGCTTCTCCGGCATGGTCTGGCAGTGGTTTCTGGCGAGTGCTTCCAGGCTCTCGTACAACTGCTGATTGAAGGCCCGATCACGAATCAGCACATTGGCTTCCAGGTTCAGTGCCAGGCTCAACGGGTCCAGGTTGCTTGAGCCCACGGTGCTCCAGTCATCGTCCACCAAGGCGACCTTGCCGTGCAGCGGGCGCTGGCAGTATTCATGAATCACCACGCCATCCTTGAGCAGATAGTCATAGAGCATGCGCGCCGCCAGCTTGGCGAGCAGCACATCCGGCTGGCCCTGCATGATCAGTTGGACGTGTACGCCACGGCGCGCGGCGTTGCGGATTTCGCGCAGCAGGCGGTAGCCGGGGAAGAAATACGCGTTGGCGATCACGGCGCGTGTACGGGCTTTGCTCAGGGCGTGGATATAGGCTTCTTCGATGTCATCGCGATGCTGCACGTTGTCGCGATAAATCAGGCGCACCAGGCCGTCTTCCTCAGACGTGGCCCACGGCGCAGGGCGTTGCGGGCGCCGCCGCCAGCCACGCCGGGTGCGCACCTGACGACCACTTTGCGCCAGGGCGAAGTGGTGCAGGTCGGCTACCGCCGGGCCGACGATTTGCACCGCATAATCCTGCTTGGCTTCCGGGCCGAAGTCGCCCAGGTGGTCGGCGGAAAAGTTGATGCCGCCGATGAAGGCTACAGCGGCATCCACCACCACGATTTTGCGGTGCAGGCGACGAAACCAGTTGGTGCGAATGCCCAGCGTTTTCGAGGCCGGATCGAACATCTGCACCGCCACCCCGGCCTCGGCCAGCTCGCGCAAAAACGAAACACTCAATTCGCCGCAACCAAAGCCATCAAGGCTGGCAACCACCTTTACCCCGCGCTGCGCCGCCTCGATCAAGATGTCTTTGAGCTCAAAGCCGACCTTGTCTTCGAAGAGGATAAACGTCTCCAGCAGAATCTCGCGCTGTGCCGCGCGCATGGCCTCGAACACCTTGGGGAAGTAGGCCTCGCCATTCTCCAGCAGTTCGATTTGATTGCCACTCTGCCAGCCGTAATCGAGGTCACGGGCCTTGGCGTCATCCGGCGGCTGATCGGTGGCGATATGTTCTACAGCAATGTTCATAGCTCAATCTCCACCGACAGCGGCACATGGTCCGAGAGGTGCGACCAGGGCCGCGTGGTCAGCACGCGGGGGTTATGCACAGTCAGATTGCGCACGTAAATGCGGTCCAGCGGCAACAGCGGCAGGCGCGCCGGAAACGTGCGCGCAGGTTTGCCCAGGGTTTCGGCGAAGACCTCTTTGAGGCCGCTTTGGCTGAGGTCGGCGCGCTGGCGCCAGTCGTTGAAATCGCCGGCGACCACCAGCGGCGCGTCAGCCGGAATCTCGCTGATGCGCTGTTCCAGCAAGCGCAATTGCTGCTGGCGATGCACCTCACGCAAGCCCAGGTGGATGCAGATCGCATGCACTTGTTGCCCGCTGCCCGGCAGGCGCAGGACGCAATGCAGCAGGCCACGGTTTTCATGGCCGCTTTGGGAGATGTCGAGGTTGTCGTGACGGATGATCTGGAATTTCGACAGCAACGCGTTGCCGTGGTCGCCGTGGGGGTAGACCGCGTTGCGCCCGTAGGCGAACTGCGGCCAGATGCTGTCGGCGAGAAACTCGTACTGCGGCATCTTCGGCCAGTCGCTGTAGCGCTGGGGATGGCGTTCGTGGGTGCCGTGGATTTCCTGGAGGAACACCATGTCGGCGCCGACGCTGCGCACCGCTTCGCGCAGTTCGGGCAGGATGAAGCGTCGATTCAAGGCGGTGAAGCCCTTGTGAATATTGACCGTCAGCACGGTAAAGCGCGTGATGGCAGTGGTGGGCGTGGTGGGGATCAACTCAGGCTGGGTCATGCCAGCACCCCCGGCTCGGGCAGTCGTCCGGGCTCGGTCAGCAGCTGTTTATCCAGCCCGAAGCGCTGCAGCAATTGGCGGGCATCGTACGGTGCGCGCACCTTGATGTCGTTGTCGAAAAAGCAGAATACGTCGCGCTGTTTGCGGGCGCGTGGCTTGTGTTTCGGGTCGATCAGGTGCGCATCCGTGGGCTGTTTACCGTGACGCCAGCGCTCGATGCGGTCGCCCCAGCGCTTGAGGGCTTCGTCGGTATAGCCGCTGGCGTACAACTGTTTGTCGCCATGCAAACGCAGGTACATGAAGTTGGCGGTAACGTCTTCGGCATACGGCCACTTGCCGGCGGTGTCCGCCACCACCAGGGCCACGCCGTACTTATCCAATAGCTGCACGAACTCAGGCACCGCAAAACTTGCGTGACGAATTTCCACGGCATGGCGCATGGGGCGCTTGCCGTAGGCCTTCATGCTCGCCTTGCCATTCAGGCGTGGCTCATGCTGATGGGCGAGGGCGGCCGCCTGCTGGGTGTCGGTGGGCAGTTCGGCGAGGAAGGCTTCGAACAGGGGCGGGTCGAACTTGAAGCTGGGCGGGAACTGCCAAAGGATCGGCCCAAGCTTTTCTTTCAACTCCAGTACCCCGGAGGCGAAGAAATTCGCCATGGGCTTGTGCACATCCCGCAGGCGCAGGATGTGCGTGATATAGCGTGGGGCCTTGACGCTGAACAGGAAGCCTTCAGGCGTGTCGGCATACCATTCGGCATAGCGCTTGGGCGTTTGCAGCGCATAGAACGAACCATTGATTTCGATGCCGTTGACGGCGCGTGACGCAAACTGCAACTCGCGTTTCTGGGTCAAGCCTTCGGGGTAGAAATCGCCCCGCCAGGGCGTGTAGCGCCAGCCGGAAATGCCGATATGAATCGCCGCCATGCTTACTCCCATTGAGGTAGGGTCGATTGCCCTGCGTTTTGGGATGACTGTGAATTTTGACCGAAAGTTTCCACATTCCTACAAACGGTCGAGCGTGCGAAGGTAGGAAGCAGGTGGTTGAATCAGGGGAACGATCACGGCTCAAACCCGTCAGTTCCTAACAGACCCTCTGAAGGAGCCCGGTGTTTTGCTGAATTTCAAGACTGCATTACTGCTCGGCGCGCTGCTGTTCTGCGGCAATGGCGCACTGTATGCCGCGGCCACCGCGCCTGAGCCCGAAGCCCCGGCCAAGCCGGAATTGCTGGTGGAAGGCGGCCTGCTGGGGGCCATCAGCTCCAGCATCGATGATGTGCAGCAGAAGCTGGACCTCAACCAGAATTTCATCGACGAATGGCGCCTGCGCGCCGACCGCGCCGCCAACGAAGTAGGCCGGCTGGTCAACCAGACGGCCGCGCGCTCGCCGTGGAGCGTGGCCGGGGATTTTCTGTTGCTTTCGGCGGTGTGGATCGGCGCTTTTGCGCTGCTGACCCTGCTGGGGCGCCTGATCGTCCGGCGCTTGAGCCAGCGGGTGTTTTTCCAGCGCCGGGCGCGCCTGCTGGCGGTGCTGGGGTACGTGGTGCCTTACACCATCCCGGCGGTTATCTGCCTGCCGTTGACGCTGTCTGTCAGCCACTTTCTAGTCAACTCCGTGGGCCGGGCGCTGGCGCTGTGTTTTGCCTATGCCACCAGTAGCGGCATCTTTTCCACCTCAATGCTGCTGTGCGTCATTGTCATGTTCAACCTCGGCCACAAGCGCCCGGCGGTGCAGATCATTCGCGACTACTGCCCCAAACCGCTGTTTCTGATCGGCTTCCTCGCCGCCCTCAGCGATGCACTGACCAGCCCGCAGATCGCCCGCCAGTTCGGCGGCAATATCACCAGCAGCATCGCGGTATTTACCGGCCTGTTCGCCACGCTGATCTTCGGCGTGCTGGTGGTGCGCCTGCGGCGTCCGGTGGCGCATCTGATTCGTAATCGGCCGCTGGCCCAGCGCCTCAAACACCCGGCGTTGCAACAGTCATTGCGGGTATTTTCCGGACTTTGGTACTGGCCGATTCTGTTGATGGTGCTGGTCTCGGCGATCAACCTGATCGGTGCCGGCGACGACAACCAAAAGGCCCTGCGCTGTGCCTTGTTCACCACGATCCTGCTGATCGGCACCGTGTTCCTCAGTACCGTGCTGCAACACCTGTTCAAGTCGCGCAGCCAAGTGGCGATCCAGCGCAGCAGCGCGTACAAGGAGCGCTTCCTCAGCCTGTTGCACGCGATATTGCGCATCGTCATGGCCATCGCCTTTATCGAAATCCTCGGGCGGATCTGGGGCGTGTCGTTGTTCGAGTTTGCCCAGCGCAACTCGGTGGGCCGAGCGATCAGCGATTCCCTCAGCAGCATCGGCCTGATCCTGCTCATGACCTGGCTGTTTTGGGTGGTGCTCGATACCGCGATTCAGGAAGCGCTCAAACCCCCGGTGAACAAGCGCTCCAGCCGCCAGCCCAGCACCCGCGTGAAAACCATCCTGCCGCTGCTGCGTAACGCGGTGAAGATTATCCTCGTGGTGATTTGTGCGATCACCACCATGGCCAACTTGGGCATCAACGTCGCGCCGCTGCTGGCGGGTGCCGGTGTGGTCGGCCTGGCCATCGGTTTCGGTTCGCAGCAATTGGTGCAGGACGTGATCACCGGCCTGTTCATTATCATCGAAGACACCTTGTCGATCGGCGACTGGGTGGTGCTCGACTCCGGCCATGCCGGCACCGTCGAGGGCCTGACCATCCGCACCCTGCGCCTGCGCGACGGCAAGGGCTTCGTGCATTCGGTGCCGTTCGGGCAGATCAAGGCCGTCACCAACCAGTCGCGGCAGTTCGCTTATGCGTTCTTCTCAGTGCAGTTCACCTACGACACCGACGTGGACAAAGCCGTGGAACTGATCCGCGAGGCCGGGCAGTCGATCCGCGACGATGTGTTCCTCAAGTACAACCTGCAAGGGCCGCTGGAGGTGTTTGGCGTCGACAAGATGGACCTCAACGGCGTGGTGCTGACGGCGCAGTTCCGTACCGTGTCGGGTGGGCAATATGCGGTGAGCCGTGCGTTCAACCAGCGTCTGAAAAAGCTTGTGGATAACTGCGATGAGGTGCATTTCGCGCAGACTTATCCACAGCAGGTGTTGTTGCCCAAGCGCACTGCCCAGGTGGACGAGCCGGAGACGGTGATGCTGACCGAGCAGCCTCGCTCACAATGAGGGTGTGGCTGAGCTGACGCCATCGGGGGCAAGCCCCCTCCCACATTTTGATCTGTGAACCCGATCCATTGTGGGAGGGGGCTTGCCCCCGATGAGGCCCTCAAACTCAATGCCTGACCAACTTCTCCTGCACCGCCAGCTGATCCACCTCCGCTAAAATCTGCTGCTTACCGCCCACCATCACCGCCGCCGGCACCCCATCCCGATACACAATCCGATTGCCACTCACCGCCGGCACTTTATTGCCTGGTAACAGCGTACCCACCAGATTCAAAGGATCCGCCCCGCACACGGCAATCAAGCTACCGTCGTGAGGGCGCCGCCTTACTTCGCGCAGCAACGGGATAGCCTCCGGCAATGCAAACTGCTCACCCGCCAACCCGCTGACAAACCGCCCGCCGCGAATTTCGCCTCGGGCCTCCAGCCGATGGAAAGTGCGCAGCAATTCCCGCCAGCTCGGCAGCCAGTCCGCCTCGCGCTCCAGCACGCGCCAGAACACCACGCCATAGCGGCGCAGCAGGGTCATCGCCACATGCTCCAGCGTCTCGGCCGAATGCGCACCGGCGTCGCTCGGCGCGCGGCGGATCAAGGCCCAGCGCCCGGCGTCGTCCATGCCGCCGATAAACGCGCCGCGCCCACGCCGGCTGCTGCGCGCCTGGCGTTTGCTGGCGGGTGTGGTCAGGGCGCGCAGCCCGGCGAAGCTGTCGGCATTGACCAAGCCCGCACCGACCAGCTCCTGCAACGCGGTTTCCAGTTCGCTGCGCAGCAGGTGGGCTTCGTGCACCAGTTCATCGAAAAACAATGCGCCCTGTTCGCGCAGGGCCAAATGGACTTTTTGCGCCTTGGGCGACAACGTCGTGCTGTCCGTCTGTTCGGTCAGCCCGCTCCACAGCGGCACCTGGCTGCGCGGCAACAGCACGATCGGCGTGCTGCGCAAGGCCATGGCGCCGGCCTTGTGGCTCAGGCGCGTCCACACCAGTTTACCGCTGCGGCACAAGTCGTCGAGCCAGGTTGACGAGTAGTCCTTGATCCGCGCGCTGAGTAGGTCGCTGTCCCACGCCGAGGTGGCGGCGGCATAGCCTTCGAACTGGCCGACGATTTGCGGCAACACCGCGCTGCCTTGGCCACGCGCGTGGTCGGACAGGTGCTGCCAGTCGAACAGAAAACGCATGAAATCCTGCAGCGCCACCGGTTCGATTTCCCGGCGCAGGCGCTTGACCGTGTAGCGATGAATACGCGCCAGCAGGTGCCGTTCGCACCATTGCTCCTCAACGGCGCCGGGGCTGAAGCGCCCGCGCAGCACATAGCCTTCCTGCTCCAGCCGCGCCAATGCCTGGGCCACGGTGGCGGCGGGCAATGCCAGCGGCGCGGCAATCTCGGCAAGCGTCAACGGGCCGAAACCGCCCAGGCGGGCGCGCAGCACTTCCACCAACGCCTCATCGAATGTCCACGGCTCATCGAAACCGGGCAGCAGCGCCAGGGTGTGCGGGTAAATCGCCTGCAAACAGCTCAAGCGTTCCACGGCCACCCACAGGCCGTTGGGCAGCGGGTAAGCGCGTCCGGCCTCGGTCAAGGTGTGCAACCACTCGGCCCATTGCGGCGTGACCTCCTGGCTCGCAATGCAGGCCAGGCTCATCAGCGCTTCGTGCATTTCATCCGGCCCCTGGGGCGCCGGCCAGGCCTCTTCGCGTACGCCGGCGATGGCCTCGGCATCCAGTGCGCCGAGGTCGTCGGTGCTTTGCGGGTCGCTCCAGCGGCGGTTGAGCACGGCCTGGGTGCGGCGTTCTTCCAGCGGCGCGTCGTCGAGAAAGGTGTAGGGGCGCGCGCTGAGAATTTCGGCGGCCATCGGCGAGGGCGCGGGCAGGTCGCGGCTGACCATGCGAATGTCGCCCGCTTCCATGCGCCGCAGCAGGGCCAGCCAGCCCTCGCTGTCCATGGCTTCGTGCAGGCAGTCGTCGAGGGTTTGTTCCACCAGCGGATGGTCGGGCACTTCGCGTTCGCCGGCGAGGTTTTCCAGGCAGGCAATCTGGTCGGGAAACACACTGGCGATCAGGTCTTCGCTTTTCATGCGTTGGATCTGCGGCGCCACCTTGCGCCCGCCGGTATAACGCGGCAACGCCAGCGCCACGCCGGCATTCCAGCGCCAGCGCACACCGAACAGCGGTGCATCCAGCACCGCCTGGATCAGCAGGTGCTCAGCGCTATTGCTGTTGAGGTAACGCCACACTTCATCGAGGGCGAAGCTGTGGCTGGTGGACAGCGACAGCACGATCGCATTTTCGCTGGCCGCCGCTTGCAACTCGAAGTTGAAGGTGCGGCAAAAGCGCTTGCGCAGGGCCAGGCCCCAGGCGCGGTTGATGCGGCTGCCAAAGGGCGTGTGGATGATCAACTGGGTGCCGCCGGACTCGTCGAAAAACCGCTCCATGATCAACGTATCCTGGGACGGCAACGCGCTGAGGGCAAGGCGTGCGCGGGCCAGGTAATCCAGTATTTGTTCGGCGCTGGCGCGGTTCAAACCCAGCGTGCCGGTGAGCCAGGCCTGCGCCGGGAGCAGGTCGCCGGGGCTGGCGCTGAGCAGCTGATCCAGCTGCCCCTGCAAACGGGCCACCGCCGCCGACAACTCATTGCTGCGCCCCGGCGCTTCACCCAGCCAGAACGGAATGGTCGGCGGCTGGCCGTGGGCGTCCTCGACCCGCACCTTGCCGGCTTCTACCCGCAGGATGCGGTACGACGTATTGCCCAGCTGGAAGATATCGCCCGCGATGCTTTCCACCGCGAAGTCTTCGTTGACGCTGCCGATGTTCAGGCTCTGGGGCTCCAGCAGCACGCTGTAGTCGGCGTTGTCGGGAATGGTGCCGCCGCTGGTCACCGCCGTGAGCCGGGCACCACGGCGGCCGCGCAGGGTATGGGTCACGGCGTCACGGTGCAGATAAGCGCTGCGGATACCCTGGCGCCCGTTGTAGCCATCGGCGAGCATGTGCAACAGCGCCTGGTAGTGGCGCTCATCCAGCTCTGCATAGGGCGCGGCGCGGCGAATAAGCGTCAGCAGGAGCGCTTGCGACCATTCGCGGGCACTGACCTCGGCGATGATCTGCTGGGCCAGCACGTCCAACGGCGCCACGGGAATGTGCAAGGTGTCGAGTTCGCCACGGCGTACGCAATCGAGGAGGGCGGCGCATTCGATCAGGTCGTCGCGGGTGGTGGCAAACAGGCGGCCCTTGGGCGTGCCGCCGACCTGATGCCCGGACCGGCCGACCCGTTGCAGAAAACCGTTGATCGAGCCGGGCGAGCCGATCTGGCAGACCAGGTCCACATCGCCGATATCAATCCCCAGCTCCAGGGACGCGGTTGCGATCAGCACTTGCAGCTCACCGGCCTTGAGGCGTTGCTCGGCGTCCAGGCGCATTTCCTTGGCCAGGCTGCCATGGTGGGCGGCCACGGCCGTCTTGCCCAGGCGCTCGCTCAGGTGCCGCGCCAGGCGTTCGGCCAGGCGCCGCGTGTTGACGAATATCAGGGTGGTGCGGTGGTCACGGGCCAGTTCGGCGAGGCGGTTATAGACCAATTCCCACACATCATTGGCCATCACTGCCGAGAGCGGCACCGGTGGCACTTCGATATCCAGGTCGCGCGGGCGGGCGTGACCAATGTCGACGATGGCGCATTCGCGCCCGGTGCCGACCAAAAACCGCGAGACCGCTTCGATGGGCTTTTGCGTGGCCGACAGGCCGATGCGTGTCAGCGGCTCGGCGCACAAGGCTTGCAGGCGCTCCAGGCTCAGCGCCAAGTGACTGCCACGCTTGCCGGCGGCAATCGCGTGGATTTCATCGACGATCACCGTGCGCGTGCTGGCGAGCATCTGTCGGCCCGAGTCCGAACCGAGCAGCACATACAGCGATTCCGGGGTGGTGACCAGGATATGCGGCGCGCGCTTGCGCATCTGGGCGCGATCTTTTTGCGGGGTGTCGCCGGTGCGCACGGCGGTGCGGATCACCAACGGCGGCAGGCCTTGTTTCTCGAGGTGCTCGGTGATGCCTGCCAGTGGGTTTTGCAGATTGATCTGGATATCGTTGGAGAGTGCCTTGAGCGGCGAAACGTAGACCACCAGGGTTTCATCGGGCAATTGGCCGCCATTGGCCAGACCCTGGTGGACCAGGTCGTCCAGCACCGCGAGAAAGGCGGTCAGGGTCTTGCCCGAACCGGTCGGCGCGGCGATCAGCGTCGAGCGGCGCTGCCGGATCAGCGGCCACGCCTGGGCCTGCGCGCCGGTCACCGAGGGGAAGGTACTGCGGAACCAGGTACTCACGGCGGGGTGGAAGCCGTCCAATGCCTTGTCCGTTGATTCGGGAAAGTTCATGTAGTGATTGATGCCACCTGCTCCAACAAGTTGCAAACACCTACTTTGTCCGTGACGGTTGCGCTACAAACCCGCAAAATGCAACGATTCTGGAATAAACCTACGGCAAGGCCCGCGCGCCTGCCGACACAACCATCGTTCCAAACAGACCGGGCCTGCTCAATCTATGCGAATGCGCCTTATGTTACTGGGCGGCGGGAATGCCCTCGGGCAGGCGCTGATTCGCCTCGGTGCAGAGGAAGACATCGGTTTCCTCGCCCCCAAACCGCCCCAAGACGGCTGGGATGCCGCAAGCCTCACCCAGTTGCTCGACGACACCCGTCCCGATGCGTTGATCAACCTCGCCTACTATTTCGACTGGTTCCAGGCCGAAGCGGTCAGCGAAACCCGCCTGGCTTCCCAGGAATTCGCCATCGAACGCCTGGCCGAGTTGTGCCAGCACCACAGCATTACCCTGCTGCAACCGTCCAGCTACCGCGTGTTCGACGGTTCCCGCGCCACCGCCTACAGCGAAAAAGACGAGCCGGTGCCCCTGGGCCTGCGCGGCCAGGCGTTGTGGCGTATCGAGCAGAGCGTACGCGCCACCTGCCCGCAACATGTGCTGTTGCGGTTTGGCTGGCTGCTCGATGACAGCGTCGACGGCACCCTCGGGCGCTTCCTGGCCCGGGCCGAACAGCCGGATGAATTACTGATGGCGGACGACCGTCGCGGCAACCCGACGCCGGTGGACGATGCGGCGCGGGTGATCATTTCCGTGCTCAAGCAACTCGATTGCGCGGCGCCGCTATGGGGCACCTACCACTACGCCGGCCACGAGGCGACCACACCGCTGGCGCTGGGCCAGGCGATCCTCACCGAAGCGCGCAACTTCCACCCGCTGGCCATCGAGTCGCCGACCGCCCAGGCCCACGCGGCGCGGCCGGATGCGGCCGAAGAACCGCAACACGCGGTGCTGGCCTGCAAGAAAATCCTGCACACCTTTGGCATCAAGCCACGGGCGTGGCGTGCGGGCTTGCCGGCGCTGCTTGACCGCTTCTACCGCCACACCTGAAAACAACACAGAACCCAATGTGGAGGGGGCTTGCCCCCGATAGCAGAGTGTCAGTCAACAGATTCATTGACTGATCCACCGCCATCGGGGGCAAGCCCCCTCCCACATTTTGGTTATGCGTGTTGCTTAGAACTTGTAGCCGATACCCACCATGTAGACCATCGGGTCGACGTCCACGTTGACCTTGGCCCGAGTGCCCTGGCCCAACGCGTTGTTATCCACCGTCGCCTTGGTGCTGATATCGATATAGCGCGCCTGGGCGTTGATCATCCATTTGTCGTTGATCATGTAATCGGCGCCGATCTGCGCGGCCCAGCCCCAGGAATTCTCGGCCTTGAAGTTGCTGAAGCCGGCTTGCTCGGCGCGGCTGCCGACGTGCTCGTCGTAGATCCAGGTGTAGTTGATACCGGCGCCCACATACGGTTGGAACGCCGACTGGTGATCCAGCGGGTAGTACACAACGCTCAAGGTCGGCGGCAGATGTTTCAGCGTGCCGAGCTTGCCGTTGGCGGCGCCGAGGGCGGTGTTCTTGATTTTTACGTCATGCTCGAACGGCGTGGCGGCCAGCAGTTCGATACCGACGTGATCGGTGAGCATGTAGGCGAAGTTCAAGCCCAGTTGGGTGTCGCTGCTCATGGTCGCCTTGCCGCCCAGGTTGGTGCCCGCCAATGGGCCCTGGTCAACCTTGACGCTGCTGCTGTCGGCCTTCGGATTCACCGTGATTGCACCGGCGCGAATCAGGATGTCGCCCGCTTGGTGAGCGTGAGCGACAGGGGCGACGAGGGCGAGCGCGAACAGGGACGCGCCGAGCAGGGACTTGTTCATGGGAGCTCCAAAAGGACGTTAAAAGTTGTACGTCCAATGGTAAAGATCGTTCCGCTCGATCTGTTGACTCAGCTCAATGAAAGGGCAACCACGCGGTAAAAACTGTGGGAGGGGGCTTGCTCCCGATGGCGGTGGGTCAGCCAATAACTCTGTTGACTGGCACTCTGCTATCGGGAGCAAGCCCCCTCCCACATTTTGATCTGCGGTGTGCTTGCAGGTAGGGGCTATTCCTCCAGTTCGTACATATAAATCTTCTCGGCATCCATCTGGTAACCGGCGTCGGCCAACTCACTGGACGACGGCTTGACCTGCATCGCGCCTTCGATCCAGTACGGCTGGTACAGCTCATCGAGTTTCACGCCGACTTCGCTTTTCACATGCACGATCTGGTTCGACGGCGGCGGCGGAACATGGATGCACGCGCCGAAATACGGCACCAACAGGAACTCGGTGGTGCGGCCTTCTTCGCTCACCTCCAGCGGCACGATGTAGCCCGGCAGGCGAATGTGCTGGCCGTCCAGGCTCTGTACCACCGGCGCGTTGGGCAAGTCCTGCCTGGCAGCCGGCGCGGCCTCGACGGACAAAGCATCGGCCATGTTCGAGAGGTCATGCAGCGGTTTCATGTTGGGCACTTCCGGTGGCGCATCCGGCGGGATCATTTCCTGCCACGACAAATCCCTGGGCTGCTCCTCGGCCCAGGCAGGCACGGCCACCAGCAGTAGCAAGGCAAACAGGGCACGACGCATCGACAGCTTCCTCATAAACGGATGGACAGGCCATCGGCCAACGACTGGCGATAGGCACGCCATGCGGGCACGCTGCCCATCAATAACGCCGCCGCCAGGATACCGGCGAGCAACGTCCACTCATATTCGCCCGGCCACGCCATCGGCAGGTCCAGGCCGTAGTTGGCCTGCAAATAGCCCCGCGATGCGGCAATGCACAGGTACAGCAAACCCAGACCTGCCACCACGCCGGCCAGGGCCAAAGCGAAAGCCTCGAAGATCAGCAGCGTTGCGATATGCCACGGCCGTGCGCCCACCGAGCGCAGGATCGCCATTTCGCGGCGGCGTTCGTTGAGGCTGGTGAGGATCGCCGTGAGCATGCCGATCAAACCGGTCAGCACCACGAACAGCGAAATCACGAACAAGGCTTTTTCGGCCGTGCCCATCATGCTCCACAGCTCTTGCAGCGCCACGCCCGGCAGAATCGCCAGCATCGGCTCGCCACGGAATTCATTGATTTCCCGCTGCAGGGCGAAGGTGGAAATCTTGTTGTTCAAGCCGAGCATGAAGGCGGTGATGGCTTGCGGCGTGAGGTCCATATTGCGCGCCTGGTCGGCACTGATACGGCCTTTGCCCTGGGCCGGCACGCCGTTGTGCCAGTCGATGTGGATCGCCTCCATGCCACCGAGGCTGATATGCAGCGTGCGGTCTACCGGCGTGCCGGTGCGCTTGAGGATGCCGACCACGGTGAAAGGCTTGTCATCGTGCTTGACCAGGCTGACCACCGCCACGCCATGGGCCAGCACCAGCTTGTCGCCAAGTTTGTAGCGCAGTGCATCGGCCACTTCGGCACCGAGCACCACCTCGAACGGGTCGGTGGCAAAGGCGCGGCCGCTGGCCAGCTCGAGGTTTTGTTTGCGTCCGTACTGGTAATGCTCGAAGTACGATTCGTTGGTGCCCATCACCCGGTAACCGCGATGGGAATCGCCGAGGGAAATCGGGATCGCCCACTTCACCTGGGGGCTGGCGGCGAAGTGCTCGTAGCTGTCCCAGCGGATGTTATTGGTGGCGTTGCCGATGCGGAACACCGAGTACAGCAGCAGGTTCACCGAGCCCGAGCGAGCACCGACGATCAGGTCGGTGCCGCTGATGGTGCTGGCGAAGCTGTTGCGCGCTTCCACGCGCACGCGTTCCACCGCGAGCAACAAGCACACGGAAAGCGCGATGGCGAAGGCGGTGAGGATCGCGGTAAAGCGGCGGTTAGCCAGGCTGGCCATGGCTAGACGAAACAGATACATCTCAAACCTCTGCGGGCGTGGCGGCGCGATTGAGTTCGGCCAGCGACAGGTTGCGGTCGAACAGCGGCGCCAGGCTTTGGTCGTGGCTGACAAACAACAGGCTGGCCCCGGCGTCGCGGCATTCGGCGAACAGCAACTGAATGAATGCTTCGCGCGCGTCGTAGTCGAGGGCCGAGGTGGGTTCGTCGGCGATCACCAGTTCCGGTTGGCCGATCAGCGCACGGGCGGCGGCCACCCGTTGTTGCTGGCCGATGGACAGCGAGTCGGCGCGGCGCTCGAGCAGGTCCGGGTCTTTCAGGCCCAGGTGTGCCAGCAAGGTCGCCGCGGCCTGGTCGACACTGCCGTGGCGCTGGATCGCCCGCTGTGCGCGCAATTTGGAAAAGTGGCACGGCAGCTCAACGTTCTCGCGCACCGACAAAAACGGCAGCAGGTTGAACTGCTGGAAGATATAGCCGGTGTGGTCCACCCGGAACCGGTCACGGGCGCCAGCCGAGAGTTCGGTCAGCTCCTGGCCGAGCAGGCGGATACTGCCCCGGCTGGGCGTCTGCACACCGCCGAGCAGTCCGAGCAAGGTGGTTTTGCCACTGCCGCTGGGGCCCTTGAGGAACAGGGTTTCCCCCGGCTCCAGGCGGAACGCGGGGATGTCCAGCAACTGCGGGTGACCGGGCCAGTTGAAACCCAGGTCGGACAGTTGGATCAATGCATGGGTCATGTGAACTCAGAACTTCAGGGTGGCTGCAGTGGCGGTCGCGTCAATACCTTGCTGGCCGCTCGGGCCGATCAGTTGTACCTGAATCTTCTGGGTGGCGGGAAAGGTCTTGAACACTTGGCTCAGGTCCAGGTTACTCAGTGCCTCTGGCGTGGCGCAGGTGAACTGGTAGTGGGCGTGGATTTCGCTGTGGTCGTGATGGTGTTCGTGGGCGGCGACGCCTTTGCCGTCGGTGGCGTGGTCATTGTCATCGCCATCGTCGTCATCGTGATCGGCTTCTGGTTTGTCGCCGAACAGCGGGCTGTTGAGTTCCTGGGAGCTGACGACGCAACCGGCGGCCTTGGGCAGCTTGAACAACACCAGCGGGCTTTCCAGCTGTTTGCGCGCAGCGGCGACTTTGGCCTTGTCGGCGGCACTGGTCGCGACGTGTTCGAAACCCACCAGGTTCATGGCCGGGCTGTCCAGTTCAAGCTCCAGGGACTGGCCGTCGAGCACCGCATTGAGACGGCCCACGCCATGTTCATGGGCACCGAGGCTGGCGTGCTCATGGTCGTGGTCTTCATGAGCATGAGCGACCGCCAGTGGCAGCAGGGCAAACGGCAAAGCGAGCAGCAGACGGCGCATGACAGGACTCCAAAGATGAAAGTTTTGTTATGTGATCTTATAACACTGGTGCCGAGAGTTTGACCGCCCGCTTGGCGTTGCGCAAGCTGCATGGGAGCATGCCCGTCAGAAAAAATGCAGGAGTAAGGACGATGTTGCGAATTCGTGGAACCGTCGGCGACCTGCCGGTGGACTTGACCCTGGAGCTGGACGACGGCGATTGGGCGCGGTTGGGCGCGCAGTTGCAGGCAGCCCCGGCGCAGAGCGCGCCCAGCGTGGTGCCGGCCAGGCAGAACGACGATCTGTGGCAAGGCGCCCAAGACGTGTTGCGCAACGCCGGGCAGCTCAGCGGCTTGGAGTTACTGGATCAACTGGAAGGCCTGGCCGGCGATGCGGCGGCGGGCAAGCGCCTGCTGGTGCGCCTGCGCCACAGCGCCAAGGTGAAGGTGACCAGCGGCGGGGATACGCCGCTGTACAGCTGGATCGACGCTTTGTAGGAGCGAGCTTGCTCGCGAAAAACGCATAGGCGCCGCGTTGATCCAGGATGTTCGCGTCATCGTTGACGATTTTCGCGAGCAAGCTCGCTCCTACAGGGTGAGGTTAGTAGAGCGCAGCGAACAATTTGCGGCGGTACGCCGTGACCAGCGGGTGATCGTTGCCCAGCAGCTCGAACACCTGCAGCAAGGTCTTGTGCGGCAGGCCTTCGCTGTAGCTGCGATTGCGGATAAACAGTTTGAGCAGGCCTTCCAGCGCGGCGTCGTATTGCTGGCGCGCCAGTTGGTGAATGCTCAACTGATAGGCCGCTTCGTCATCCTGCGGGTTCTGCGCCAGGCGGCTTTTCAGGTCGGCGGCGTCCGGCAGGTCGGCCGCCTGGCGCAGGAAGGTGATTTGCGCCTTGGCCCCGGCGAGGGCAGCTTTGTGGTCATCGCCTTTTACGGCGTCCAGCACGGTTTGTGCTTCATCCAGTTCGCCGCGCTCGGCCAGGCAGCGCGCGTACAGGATCAGCGCGGCGGCGTTGGTGTTGTCTTCGCCCAGCAGCGCCACCAGCACGGCTTCGGCATCGCTGATGCGGCCTTCGGCGAACAACGCTTGTGCCTGTTCCAACGGATCCGCCGCAGCCGGTGGTGGCATCTGCACATGGGGCTCGAGCATCGCCCGCACCGCCGACTCCGGCTGCGCCCCGGCAAACCCATCCACCGGCTGACCGTCCTTGAACAGCACCACGGTCGGCAGGCTTTGAATACCAAAACGCGCAACGATGTCCTGCTCGGCCTCGCAATCGACCTTGGCCAACAGCAATTCGCCGCGATAACTCTCGGCAATCTGCGCCAGCATCGGCATCAGCGCCTTGCACGGCGCGCACCACTCGGCCCAGAAATCCACCAACACAGGTTTTTCAAAAGAGTTCTGAATCACCGCCTGGTCGAAGTTGGCGGTGGTGACGTCGAAGATGTACGGCGTGGGCTCACTCATGAGGCGTCTCGAATAAAGCGGGAATGGGGGCAACTATAAGGGCTGGCGCGGTTGGCTGAAAGCGAGCGCGGTCAAATGTGGCAGGGGGCTTGCCCGCGATGATCTCAAGTGCGCCGCGAATGGTACAAGCTCACCTTGCGAAACTCCCAAGGCTCGGCCAGGTCGGGCAGGGTCAATGCGTCCAGCACTTCCAGGCGCTGATAACTTGCGTGCTGGAAGTTGCGCACCCGCGAATCGGCCACCAGGGCTTCGCGGCCACGGGTCAGGAACTGGTCCAGCAGCGGCAGGTTGGCGCGGTCGTAAAGCACGTCGGCCACCAGGATCAGGTCGAAGCGATCGGCTTCGGTGAAGAAGTCCGCCGAATAACTCAGTTCCACCCCGTTGAGTTCGGCATTCGCCCGGCAAGCGGCCAGCGCCAGCGGATCAAGGTCGCAGGCCACCACCTCCAGTGCACCGGCTTTGACCGCTGCAATCGCGGCCACGCCGGAACCGGCGCCGAAATCCAGCACGCGCTTGCCCGCGACCCACTCGGGATGCGCCGCCAGATAGCGCGCCAGCGCCAGCCCGCTGGCCCAGCAGAAGCTCCAGTAGGGCGGCTCGTGCAGGATGCGCCGGGTTTCTTCCTGGCTGAAGGCGCGGTCCATGTTGCCGGCGTCGAGCAGCCACAACGACAGTTCGGTGCCCGGCAGCGTGCAGGGCACCAGCTGTGCGTCGCCGATCAACTCGCTCAGGGCGCGCTGCAGGTGCAGCGGTGGTGTCATGGTGCCTTGACGAGCTGCAGGGGGCCGGTGGTCTGGGTAATCGCCTGGGTGATGCGCACGGCGGGCAGGTGCAGGATCAACTGGCCGGACTGGCTGGCGCGAGCGCGCAATTCCACCCGCGCACCGGCCGGGAACGCTTCGGGGTTGAAGCGCAGGCGAAAGGCCAGGGGCTTGCCGTTGCCGGTCAACACGCTGCTGGCAAGCAGTTGTTGCGGACGCGAGCGGTCGTCGATCACCAGCAGCGCCATTTCGACTTCGGCGCCGGCCGGCACGTTGGTCAGGTTGCCGCTGATTTCACGCTGGTAGGCGGGCAGGGGGCCAAGGTCTTCAATGCCGGGGACTTTTTTCTCTTGTGCAGGGGTTGGCTGCGGCGCGGCAGGCTTGGGGGCTTCGCTGCTGCAGGCGACCAGAAAACTGAACAGGGTGATCAAAACAAGTGGTCGTAACTGCATGTACGGCTCCAGAAAGGACAAAATCCGTGGCTTAAAAATATGAAACATATAAGCCTGCCTATATACCGTAAAGGCTATGGCTTGTCTTGCTACGGGGATGCGCTACCATGGCCCTCCCATTTTTTGTTGCCTGCCAACCATGCACTGTCCCTTCTGCGGTGCCAACGACACCAAGGTCATCGACTCGCGTCTGGTCGCCGAGGGCGACCAAGTGCGTCGCCGGCGCGAATGCCTGGCCTGCGGTGAGCGTTTCACCACCTTCGAAACCGCCGAACTGGTATTGCCACGTCTGATCAAGTCCGACGGCAGCCGCCAGCCTTTTGACGAAGAAAAACTGCGCGCCGGTATGCAGCGCGCCCTGGAAAAACGCCCGGTGAGTGTCGAGCGGCTGGAAGCGGCGCTGGCGCATATCAAGCACAAGTTGCGCGCGACCGGCGAGCGCGAGGTCAAGAGCCTGGTGGTGGGCGAGCTGGTGATGGGCGAGCTGCAAAAGCTCGATGAAGTCGCCTATATCCGTTTCGCCTCGGTGTATCGACGCTTTCAGGACCTCAATGAGTTCCGCGAAGAAATCGACCGCCTGGCCCGTGAGCCTTCCAAACAATGACCGCTGAACAGGCTGTGCTCGACGCCCATTACATGGCCCGCGCCCTCGAATTGGCGCGCAAGGGCCTGTACACCACCCATCCCAACCCACGGGTGGGCTGCGTGATCGTGCGCGATGGGCAGATTGTCGGCGAAGGCTGGCATGAGCGCACCGGCGAGCCCCACGCCGAACCTAACGCCTTGCGCGCCGCCGGTGACAAGGCGCGTGGCGCTACGGTGTACGTGACCCTCGAGCCGTGCAGCCACCACGGCCGCACGCCGCCCTGCGCCGATGCGCTGGTGAGCGCCGGTGTGGCACGGGTAGTAGCCGGCATGCAGGACCCCAACCCGGAAGTGGCGGGGCGCGGCATGCAGCGCCTGGCCCAGGCCGGGATCGAGATTCGTAGCGGCGTGCTGGAATCTGAAGCGCGCGCGCTGAACCCTGGCTTTCTCAAGCGCATGGAACAGGGCCTGCCGTTTGTGCGGGTCAAACTGGCGATGAGCCTGGACGGGCGCACCGCAATGGCCAGCGGCGAAAGCCAATGGATCACCGGCCCCGCCGCCCGCGCCGCCGTCCAGCGCCTGCGCGCCGAAGCGAGTGTTGTGCTGACCGGCGCCGATACGGTGCTGGCCGACGGCGCGCGCCTGACCGTGCGCGCCGCCGAGCTGGGCCTGGATGCACACACCACCGCCCTGGCCATGTCGCGTCCGCCGCTGCGCGTATTGATCGACGGTCGCCTGCGTGTGCCGCTCAATGCACCTTTCTTTAAGGCGGGCCCGGCGTTGGTCATCACGTGCGTGACCGCGGAAAACCAGTTCCCCCGTGGACCCGAGTGCCTGGTGGTGCCGGGCGTGGAGGGCCAGGTCGACCTGCGTTCAGCGTTGGTGGCACTGGCCGCCCGTGGCGTCAACGACGTGCTGGTGGAGGCGGGCCCAAGCCTGGCGGGCGCGTTTGCCCAGCAGGGCCTGGTCGACGAATACGTGATTTTCGTCGCCGGCAAGTTCCTCGGCTCCGCTGCCCGGCCCTTGCTGGACTGGCCGCTTGAGAAACTCGTCGACGCCCCCCACCTCAAGATCACTGACATGCGCGCGGTTGGCGATGACTGGCGAATCACCGCCGTCCCGCTGCCGGCAGCGAGCGTATAATTCCCGGCCTGCGCGCAAGCGTCAGCCCCCCGTTTTCAGGAGCACGACATGTTCACCGGCATTATCGAAGCCATCGGCAGCATCCGCGCCATGACCCCCAAGGGCGGCGACATCCGCCTGCTGGTTGAAACCGGCAAGCTCGATTTAGGCGACGTCAAGCTGGGCGACAGCATCGCCGTCAGCGGTGTGTGCCTGACCGTCGTCGATCTGCCGGGCAATGGCTTTGCCGCCGATGTCAGCCGCGAGACCCTGGACTGCACCGCGATGAGCGATCTGGCGGCCGGCAGCCCGGTCAACCTGGAAAAAGCCCTGACGCCGACCACGCGCCTGGGCGGCCACCTGGTCAGCGGCCATGTCGATGGCGTCGGCGAAGTCGTGGCGCGCAGCGAAAGCGCGCGCGCCGTGGAATTTCGTATCCGCGCGCCGAAGGAGCTGGCCAAGTACATCGCCCACAAAGGCTCGATCACCGTCGACGGCACCAGCCTGACCGTGAACGCCGTCAATGGCGCCGAATTCGAACTGACCATCATTCCCCACACGCTCAGCGAAACCATCATGGCCGCCTACCAGCCAGGTCGCCGGGTGAACCTGGAAGTGGACTTGCTTGCCCGTTACCTGGAGCGCCTGTTGCTCGGCGAAAAGGCCGCAGAGCCTGCATCGGGTAACATCACCGAAAGTTTTCTGGCCGCTAACGGCTACCTGAAATCCTGACCAAGGGGGTGCCGCGTGGCGCTCAATAGCATCGAAGAACTGGTTGAAGACATCCGCCAAGGCAAGATGGTCATCCTGATGGATGACGAAGATCGCGAGAACGAAGGCGACATCATCATGGCCGCCGAGGCCTGCCTGCCTGAGCACATCAACTTCATGGCCAAGCACGCCCGTGGGTTGATCTGCATGCCCATGAGCCGCGAACGCTGTGAATTGCTCAAGCTGCCATTGATGGCGCCGCGCAATGGCTCGGGGTTCGGCACCAAGTTCACCGTATCGATTGAAGCCACTACCGGCGTCACCACCGGCATCTCCGCCGCTGACCGCGCCCGCACCGTGCAGGCCGCCGCCGCCAAGGATGCCAAGGCCGAAGACATCGTCAGCCCGGGCCACATCTTTCCGCTGATGGCCCAACCCGGCGGCACCCTGGCCCGCGCCGGCCATACCGAAGCGGCCTGCGACCTGGCGCGCATGGCGGGGTTCGAGCCGAGCGGCGTCATCTGTGAAGTGATGAACGACGACGGCACCATGGCCCGTCGCAGCGAACTCGAAGCGTTTGCCGCCGAACACAACCTCAAGATCGGCACCATTGCCGACCTGATCCACTACCGCATGATCCACGAACGTACCGTTCAGCGGATTGCCGAGCAGCCGCTGGACAGTGAACTGGGCCAATTCAATTTGGTGACCTACCGTGATTCAGTGGAAGGCGACGTGCACATGGCCCTGACCCTGGGCAATATCTGCGCCGACGAGCCAACCTTGGTGCGCGTGCACAACATGGACCCGCTGCGCGACTTGCTGATGGTCAAGCAGCCCGGCCGCTGGAGCCTGCGCGCCGCCATGGCCGCGGTTTCCCAGGCGGGCAGTGGCGTGGTGCTGTTGCTTGGTCACCCGCTGGATGGCGACGTGTTGCTGGCGCATATCCGCGAAACGGCGGAGCACGCGCCGGTGAAAAAACCGACCACCTACAGCATCGTCGGTGCCGGTTCGCAGATCCTGCGCGACCTCGGTGTGCGCAAAATGCGCCTGATGAGCGCACCGATGAAATTTAATGCGATATCCGGTTTCGATCTGGAAGTTGTAGAATACGTGCCCTCCGAATAAAGGCTGGCGATTTTTTGCCCCTTGTTCGCGGTTAAATCATCACTGAGGGACGCACTTTTCGCGTCCCGGCTCTTTAAGAGATTTGTCGAATGACCCTGAAGACCATCGAAGGTACCTTCATCGCCCCCCAAGGCCGCTATGCCCTGGTGGTTGGCCGCTTCAACAGCTTCGTGGTTGAAAGCCTGGTAAGCGGTGCCGTTGACGCCCTGGTTCGCCACGGTGTGAGCGAGAGCGACATCACCATTATCCGTGCCCCTGGCGCCTTCGAAATTCCACTGGTTGCGCAAAAGGTTGCCCAGCAGGGTGAATACGCGGCGATCATTGCCCTGGGCGCGGTCATTCGTGGCGGTACCCCGCACTTCGAATACGTGGCGGGCGAATGCACCAAGGGCCTGGCCCAGGTGTCCATGGAGTTCGGCGTGCCGGTCGCGTTCGGCGTGCTGACCGTGGATTCCATCGAGCAAGCCATCGAGCGTTCCGGCACCAAGGCCGGTAACAAAGGCGCTGAAGCTGCCCTGTCCGCCCTGGAAATGGTCAGCCTGCTGTCGCAGTTGGAGGCCAAGTGATTTCCGACGAGAGCGATCGTTTCAACCCCCGCGACGAGCGTCCAGCCGACGCCGGCAAACCGTCGAAAAGCGAAAAGCGTCGCGCGGCCCGCCAGCTCGCGACCCAGGCTCTGTACCAGCGCCACATGGCCGGTACCTCGCTGAACGAAATCGAAGCGCAATTTCGCGTCGATAACGATTTCACCTTCGCCGACCAGAGCTACTTCCACGACATCCTGCACGGTGTTCCGGCCAACCTGACCGAGATCGACGCCGCGCTGTCGCCATGCCTGGACCTGACCCTCGAAGAGTTGGACCCGGTTGAACTGGCCGTATTGCGCCTGTCCACCTGGGAACTGCTCAAGCGCGTCGACGTACCGTACCGCGTGGTGATCAACGAAGGCATCGAACTGGCGAAAGTCTACGGTTCGACCGACGGCCACAAGTTTGTCAACGGCGTGCTCGACAAGCTGGCTCCGCGCCTGCGTGAAGCCGAAGTGAAGGAACACAAGCGCTGATTTGCGCTTGAGTCCCGTGGGCGAGTTCGAGCTGATCCGCAACTACTTCGCCGCCGCGCCCTGTGCGCAAGGCGGCGAAGGCATTGCCCTGGGGATCGGCGACGACTGCGCCTTGCTCGCGCTCCCTGCCGGAGAGCAGCTGGCAGTTTCTACAGACACCTTAGTGGCCGGCGTGCACTTTGCCGACCCGTGTGACCCGTTCCTGCTCGGCCAGCGCTCGCTGGCCGTGGCGGTGAGCGATTTGGCCGCCATGGGCGCCCACCCCCTCGCGTTTACTCTTGCCCTGACCACGCCGACCGTCGATGCCGACTGGTTGCAACGCTATGCCCAGGGTTTGAACGCCATGGCGCAACGCTGCGACGTGGGCCTGGTGGGCGGCGATACCACGCGCGGGCCGCTGAGCCTGACCTTGACCGTGTTTGGCCGCGTGCCGGCCGGGCTTGCCTTGACGCGCAGCGGTGCGCGGCCGGGGGACCTGCTGTGCGTCGGTGGGGAGTTGGGCAATGCGGCCGGGGCCTTGCCGCTGGTATTGGGTCAGCGCAGCGCGGCAGCCGCCATCGCCGAACCGCTGCTCGCCCACTATTGGTCGCCGCAGCCGCAACTGGCGTTGGGCCTGGCCCTGCGCGGTAAAGCAACCTCGGCCATGGATATCTCCGACGGGTTATTGGCCGATTGCGGGCATATCGCCAGGGCATCGGCTGTCGGCCTGTTGATCGAGCGCGATGCGGTGCCGTTGTCGGCGGCATTGCTGGCGTTTGTCGGCAACGACGAGGCCCGTGTGGCCGCGTTGAGTGGGGGCGACGACTATGTGCTGGTGTTCACGCTACCCCAGGCCGAACTGGCACCGTTGCGGGCCAATGGCTGGCCGATCCATGTGATCGGTCGGGCCGAAGCGGGGCAGGGCGTGACGCTGCTCGACAGCCACGGCCAGGACATTACCCCGGCAGTGCACGGCTATCAGCATTTCCGCGAGCTGCCGTAGCCGGCGCGCTGGGCTACCCTTCATATGAATATCTCCACGTAGGAAGCCGTCACTATGAGTGTGCGCCGCTGGTTGCTGATCATGCTGTGCGCCTTTACCGTTGTGCTCCAGGCGGATGAAGCCCCGGTGCCTGGCAAGATCATGCTGGCCAGCGAGGAGTGGAACGACTACACCGGCAAAGATGGCAGCGGCCTGGCCTGGGACGTGTTGCGCCGGGTGTTTGAACCGGCAGGCGTCACCCTGCAAATCCACAGCGCGCCCTATACCCGCTCGATTGGCCTGGCCCAGCGTGGCGAGGTGGATGGCTGCGTCGGTGTCTATCGCGACGAAGCAGACCAGGTGCTGTACCCGCACTGGCCGTTCGACTCCGACCCTATCTATGCCCTCGGGCTGGCCACGTTGCCCACGCCGAACCTGGCGACGCTCGGTGATTACCGCCTGGCTTGGGTGCGTGGCTATAAATACGAGAAATATGTGCCGAATGTGCGCCGGTTCAACCAGATCCAGCGCCGCAGCGGCATTTTAGCAATGCTGCAATACGGCCATGCAGACTTCTACATTGAGGCGCTCACCGAAGCCAAGTACGTGCTCAGTCAGGCCGACGACCCGTCCCGGTTCACCCTCACCCACATCATGGAACTGCCGCTCTATATAGCCTTTGCCGATAACGAACGCGGGCGGGCATTGATGAAAGTCTACGACCGGCGCATGACTGCCCTGGTGAAAAGCGGCGAGTTGAAGCCGATTTTCGAACGCTGGAAACAGCCGTATCCTTTCTGACCTGCATAGAACCAAGCCGAAGGCCAATCGAACCTATTGATCTTTATCAGCGATCATTCAGCTTAAGCGTCTGTAGGAACAGGCTGTTACAATGCCCGCCTCTGTGAAATCTGAAATCAGGAGCACACGGTGCCCGTCGTTTTCGTCGCCGCTTCCAAGCTGCCTACCCCCTTTGCCACGTTCACCATGCATGGCTTTCTCGAAGAAGCCACCGGGCGCGAGCACGTTGTGCTCAGCCTGGGCGATATCGCTGATGGTGCGCCGGTGCTGGGCCGCGTGCATTCCGAATGCCTGACCGGCGACGCGCTGTTCAGCCAGCGCTGTGACTGCGGTTCGCAATTGGAAGCCGCGTTGCAGGCCATCGCCCGTGAAGGTCGTGGCGTTCTGCTGTACTTGCGACAGGAGGGCCGTGGCATCGGCCTGCTGAACAAGATCCGCGCCTATGAATTGCAAGATGGCGGCGCCGACACCGTGGAAGCCAACGAGCGCCTGGGCTTTGCCGCCGACCAGCGTGACTACGCCATCTGCCTGCCGATGCTCGAGCACCTGGGCGTGAAATCCCTGCGCCTGATGACCAACAACCCGCGCAAGGTCAAAGCCTTGACCGAAATGGGCATCACCGTGGCCGAGCGCGTCCCGCTGCACACCGGGCACAACCCGCACAACAAACTCTACTTGGCCACCAAAGCCAGCAAGCTCGACCACATGATGGGCAATGAGCATCAAGGCGAGGTCGACCGCGCGTGACCCGCGGCCAGGTGAAACGGCGACTGTCCTTCAACTGGTGGCAGTACCTGGCCCTGGCATTGCTGCCATTGTTTGTGATCAACCTGGTGTTCGGCCGTGCCGAGTCCCTGCTTCCCGTACTGGCCATGCCGTTGTTTATCGCCGGCGTGGCCTCGATGTTTCTCAGCCTGCGTTATTTTCACGCCTATAAACACGCGCTGATCGCCACCTCCAAAGCCCTCGACACCCCGGAAGAACCCGCCGCCTGGATCGCCCTCGCGGCGCGTCGGCGCACGGCCTTGCTGGTGGCAGCATTGCCGGCCTGGATCGGCGCGCTGGCGGTGTTCGTCGGCCTGGAAGCGGTGCCGTTGTTCTTGCTGGCGCTGTCGACAATGGTGCTGTTTTACCTCTATCGCATACCGCGTCAGTTGGGATGAAGCGCTACGGGTTGGCGTTGCTGCTGGTATTCAGCGCCCAGGTGGTGGCGGTCGAGCGGGTGGTGAGCCTGGCGCCGTCGCTTTCCGAAATCGTGGTCGAACTGGGTGCCGCTGATTTATTGGTCGGCGTGCTCGATGGCGGCGATCGTCCGGCGCAATTGGCAAACGTGCCATCGGTCGGCCGCTACGGCCAGTTGGACATGGAACGCCTGCTCAGCCTCAAGCCCGATCTGATCCTGCTCTGGCCCGGCAGCGTCGGCGCGGCCCAGCGCGAGCAGTTGCAGCGCTTGAACCTACCGGTGTACATCGCCGAACCCCATAGCCTTGTACAACTGACCGCTCAGGTCCAAGCCATTGCCGAGCAATTGGGGCGCGGGGAGGCCGGCCGAGTACTTGCCGACAAACTGCGCCAACGCCTCGCCTACCTGCGCCAGCGCTATCAGCGCGCCGAGCCGGTGCGGGTGTTTTACCAGGTATGGAACCAGCCGCTGTACACCGTGGGCGGTGGCCAGATCATCAGTGATGCGTTGACGGTGTGCGGGGCGCGTAACGTATTCGACGACCTCACGCTGCCGGCGCCGCAGGTCAGTGTCGAATCAGCGTTGCAGCGTGATCCCGAGCTGATTTTGGTGGGTGATCAGGCGCAACTGGAGGCTTGGAAGGTGTGGCCAACGATGACGGCGCGCGTGCGCTTGGTCCCGGACAAGGGCCTGGAACGGCCCAGCGGACAGATGTTGGAAGCGCTGGCGCGGTTGTGTCAGGTGATTGCGCCGAACTTGTGAGGCCGCTATCGGGGGCAAGCCCCCTCCCACATTTTGTGGCGCCTCACATCTGCGGCGTCCACGTTACGCCGAACATCCAGACCCGGCCTTCTTCCCGGTAGTCCTGATTGTTCAGGAACGCCGGATCGTTATAGCTGTAGCGCGCACGGGAATAGGCCTTGTCCAACAGATTATCGACCTTCAACGACAGCGACACCGCGTGGCTCAGTGCCCAACTGCTGCGCAGGCCCAGCAAGGCGTAACCGCCCAGGCGATTACGGTTGGCTTCGTCATCGTAGCTGCTGCTGATCGCCTGCCAGCTTGCGCCTACGCCGAACTTATCGAACTGCCGGTCCAGGTCCAGGTTCACCGTGCGCCGTGCACGACGTGCCAACGTATGGCCGCTGTCGCGGTCGCTCGGGTCGATCAGCGACACGCCGAGGTTGCCCTGCCAGCCAAACAGCTCCTGCTTGAGCGCCGCTTCAAAACCATTGATCCGCGCCGACGCCACGTTCTGCGGCTTGCCGCCGTCGAGGATGATCGCGTCGCTCAGGTCGGTGCGGTACAACGAGGCCTCGAGGCGGGTGCTGTCGGTTAACTGACTGCGCCATTGCAGCTCGTAACTCTTTGAGCGCTCAGGTTGCAGGTTGGGGTTGCTGTATTGCGTGTCGGGGTAATACAGGTCGTTGAAGGTGGGCGCACGGAAGCCTTCGCTGTAGCTGAGCAACACATCGTTGTCCGGGTTGATCGGCACCGTCAGCGTGCCACTCCAGCTGTTCTGGCCGCCGAACTGCTGGTTCTGGTCGCGGCGCAGGCCCAGCTCGGTGGAAAACCACTCACCCTGGAAACGGTGCTGCACAAAGGCGGCGCGGTTCCAGCGGCTGTCTTCGGTAAAGGTGGTGGAGCCGTGGAAGCGGTCTTCGTACCAGTCGCCACCGACGATCAGGCTGTTGCGGTCGTCCAGCGTCAGGTCGTTCTGCCAGTTGACCGAGTCGCGGTAGGTGTTGAACACGCTGAAATCGTCGCTGAGGGTATCGCGCTTGGTGTCGCGGTTTTCGCTGTGGCCCAGTTCCAGGCGCGACTGCCAGCCTTCGCTGAGGGTGGCGTCGACATAGCCGCTGGCACTGCTGACGGTGTAGTCGGTGTAGGGTTTCTGACCGAGGCTTTGCCCGGTGGCGAAGTCATAGCGCCCGAAGCTGTTGTCGTACTCCGACTTGCCGCGGTTATCCAATAGATTGAAGCCCACCTCCAACTCGTCGCTGAACGAATGGCTGAGGTTCAGGCTCAGGGACCGGTTGCGGTAGGCATCGTGGTCGCCATCGCTGGGAAACGACTGATGGGTTGAATTGATGCCGGCGGTTTCATCCAGGCTTGCGCCCAGGTTGAAGCGCGTCTGTTCATCGCCGCCCGACAGGCCAAGGCTGCGCTGCCACGTCTTGTTGCTGCCAACGCCCAGCTTCAGGCGCGGTTGCAGGCCTTGCGCGGCGTTGCGCCGGGTAAACACCTGGATCACCCCGCCAATCGCATCGCTGCCGTAGATCACCGAACGTGAACCGCGCAGCACTTCCACGCGCTCGATCTGGTCGACGTTCAGGTATTGCAGGCCGCTGTCACCGGACGTGGTGTTGGCAATGCGCTGGCCGTCCACCAGCACCAGGCTTTGCGCAGACTTCGTGCCGCGAATGTAAATGCCCGGCAAGCTGCCACGGCCGCCGGTGGGCGCAACTTGTACGCCGGGCACGCGGCTGAGCAGATCGGTCAGGCTGGAAGGCTGCAGGCGGTCGATGTCGGCGCGGGTGAACACGGTGTTGGCGGCGCTGCTGTCATTGCGCGCCTGCACCTGGCGGTTGGCGCTGATGACCACGTCGGAGAGCTTCAGGGCCTGGTCGCGGGTGTCGGCGAGCAGGTGTGAGGCTGGCAGAAGCAGCAGGGGCAGGGCGAGACGAAGATGTTTCATGGGCTACCCATGGCGTTTGAAGGTGACACAAATCAAATGTGGGAGGGGGCTTGCTCCCGATGGCGGTGGTTCAGTCATATATAAGTTGGCTGATCCACCGCTATCGGGAGCAAGCCCCCTCCCACATTTGGATCCGGTTACGGATTCAGGAGCGCCAAGCGCTCGCGCACCGAGGCTTCGATACCGGCTTCATCCAACCCGCATTCAGCCAGCATCTGCGCCGGTTTGGCGTGTTCGACGTACATATCCGGCAGGCCCAGGTGCAGCACCGATTTGAGGATATTCGCCCGCGCCAGGAACTCGCTGACCGCCGCGCCGGCACCGCCCATGATGGCGTTTTCTTCGACCGTCACCAGCAACTCATGGCTACCGGCAATCTCGCGCACCAACGCTTCATCCAGCGGTTTGACGAACCGCATGTCGACCACGGTGGCGTCGATCTTCTCGGCGACTTTCAGGGCTTCGGCCAGTTGCACCCCGAACACCAGGAAGGCCGTCTTGCTGCCCTGGCGGCGCACGATGCCCTTGCCGATCTCGATAGGCTCCAGGTCTTTCTCGATGAGCGCATTCGGGCCATTCCCGCGCGGATAGCGGACGGCCGCCGGGCCGTTGTACAGGTGGCCGGTGCTGAGCATCTTGCGCAGTTCGTTCTCGTCGCTCGGCGTCATCACCAGCATGCCGGGGATGCAGCGCAGGTAGGACAGGTCGAAACTGCCGGCGTGGGTCGGGCCGTCCTCGCCCACCAGGCCGGCGCGGTCGATAGCGAACAAGACGTCGAGGTTCTGTACCGCCACGTCATGCACCAACTGGTCATAACCGCGTTGCAGAAAGGTGGAGTAAATCGCTACCACCGGCTTGGCGCCTTCGCAGGCCATGCCGGCGGCGAAAGTCACTGCGTGCTGCTCGGCAATCGCCACATCGAAGTAACGCAACGGGAAACGCTCGCTGAAGGCCACCAGGTCGGAGCCTTCCTTCATCGCCGGCGTAATCCCCACCAGGCGCGGGTCGGCGGCGGCCATGTCGCACAGCCATTCGCCAAACACACCGGAATACTTCGGCCCGCTGGCCTTTTTCGGCGCAGCGGCGGGAGCGTCCAGCGGTTCCAGCTTGGTAATCGCGTGGTAACCGATCGGGTCGACTTCCGCCGGCGCGAAGCCTTTGCCTTTTTTGGTGACGATATGCAGGAACTGCGGGCCCTTGAGGTCACGCATATTGCGCAGCGTGGCGATCAGGGTCGGCAGGTCATGGCCGTCGATAGGGCCGATGTAGTTCCAGCCCAATTCTTCGAACAGCGTGCCGGGCACCAGCATGCCCTTGGCATATTCTTCAGTACGACGGGCGATTTCCCACGCACCGGGCAGACGCGACAGCACTTTCTTGCTGCCTTCACGCATGCTGGCGTAGGTACGGCTGGAGAGGATTTTCGCCAGGTAATTGGACAGGCCACCGACGTTGCGCGAAATCGACATGTCGTTGTCGTTGAGGATCACCAACATGTTGGCGTCCACTTCCGGCGCATGGTTCAACGCTTCGAAGGCCATGCCCGCAGTCAGCGCGCCATCACCGATCACCGCAATTGCCTTGCGATCGCTGTTTTGCAGGCGAGCGGCAATCGCCATGCCCAGCGCTGCGCTGATCGAGGTGCTGGAGTGGCCGACGCCAAAGGTGTCGTACTCGCTCTCGGAACGACGCGGAAAAGCGGCGATACCGTCCTTCTGGCGCAGGCTGGCCATACGCTCGCGCCGGCCGGTGAGGATTTTATGCGGATACGCCTGATGGCCCACGTCCCACACCAGCCGGTCGTCCGGGGTGTCGAATACGTAGTGCAAGGCGATGGTCAGCTCGATCACGCCCAGCCCGGCGCCGAAATGCCCACCGGTCTGGCCGACCGTGTAGAGCAATTCCAGGCGCAGTTCATCGGCCAGGGTTTCCAGCTCGGCTTCACCCAGTCGACGCAGGCCGTCCGGCGTGGCAGCGCGGTCGAGCAGGGGCGTGGACGGGCGCTTGCGGGGAATCTCTTGGAACGTCGTGGGCATCAGGCGAATCGTTATAGGTATAGAAGAGGCGGCAGTTTACCTCAAGCGTTGCAAACTGCCCACGCAGGGGCGCCAACTTGGCCGATATGCGGCGCTGATCGCCACGGTTATCAGTGGCGACGTTCGACGATATACCGCGCCAAGTCACGCAACGGCTCAGCCGCCGCGTCGAAAGGTCGCAGGGCGTCCAGGGCCTGGTCGCGCAGTTCCAGGGCATACGCCTTGGCGGCTTCCAGCCCGAGCAGCGCAGGATAGGTCGGTTTGTCCCGAGCGATATCGGCGCCCTGGCGTTTGCCGAGGGTCGCGGTGTCACTTTCCACGTCGAGAATGTCGTCCTGCACCTGGAACGCCAGGCCAACAGCTCGTGAATAGGTGTGCAGCGCCGCCAATTGCGCGGCTTCGGCCCGGCCACTGGCCAGGGCACCGAGCTGCACCGCAGCCTCGATCAACGCGCCGGTCTTGTGGCGATGCATGTGTTCCAGGGCCGTTTGATCCAGCTTGAGGCTGACCGAACCCATGTCGATCGCCTGCCCGCCGACCATGCCGGCCGGACCTGCCGCCAGTGCCAGGGCGGTGACCATGCGCAGGCGGATCTCGGCATTCACGCGGCTCAAACGCGGGTCGAGCAACGCGCTGAACGCCAGGCTCTGCAGGCCATCACCGGCCAGGATCGCATAGGCTTCATCGAAGGCTTTATGGGTGGTCGGCTGGCCGCGACGCAGATCGTCGTCGTCCATCGCCGGCAGATCGTCGTGTACCAGGGAGTAGGCGTGAATCAGTTCTACCGCACAGGCCGCGCCATTCGCGTCCTCGGCTGGCGCACCCAGCGCTTCACACGCCGCATACGCCAGCAACGGGCGCACGCGCTTGCCGCCATTCATCACGCTATAGCGCATGGCGTCGTAAAGGCGCTTCATTTCCGGGCTTGGCGCAACAAACAAGGGCTCCAGCGCCGCATTCACCCGGGCTTGGCTACTGGCCTGATACGCATCGATCATTCGGGTTGTTCCGCATCGAAAGGTTCTTCGGCCAACTCCCCATCACGCTCAAGCAATACCTGCACTTTCTGCTCAGCCTGCGCCAACGCGCTCTGGCAGTCACGGGTCAGGCCGATGCCTTGCTCAAACGCCGTCAACGAGTCTTCCAGCGACAACTCGCCGTTCTCCAGACGCTCGACCAGGGTTTGCAGGTCGGCGAGGGATTGTTCGAAATCGAGTGCAACTTTTTTGCGGGCCATGGCGGCAATTCCGGTAGACGGTAAACCGGCGCGACACTAGCAGACATGGGGGATTGGGGCAAATGAGTGGGGGGTGTCATTCGCCTTGGGTATTGACCTGGTAACGCGTGCTGCGACCGCTTCCGGGGAGACGGATCAGGCACTTTTTTTCCAGCAAATCAGACAGATGGCGGGTGGCTGTCGCCTTGGACACTTTGGCGACTGCCTGGTACTGCGCGGCGCTGATCCCATGCTCAAAGCCTTTATCACCACCGTCGAGCAGACGATTGAGTACTTTGACCTGCTCGGCAGATAACGCAGCGCCGCGGTGTTGGTCCCAGAACCGGGTCTTGCTCAACACACGGTCTATCCGCGCCATCGCCTGCTGCAGGCTGCGTAACAATGTTCTCAGGAACCACTCCAGCCAATCTGTAATATCAAGTGTGGCCTTTTGGCTGGACTCCAGCGCTTTGTAGTAACCCGATCGGTCGTCAAGGATACTGGCTGACATCGCATAAAAGCGTATCGCGTGATGGTCGCCCTGGGCCAAGGCCAAGTCAGTGATGGCGCGTGTCAGGCGACCATTACCGTCATCGAACGGGTGAAGTGTGACAAACCAGAAATGCGCAATGCCAGCGCGTATGAACGGGTCCAGTTCTGGTTGATGGCGGCTCAGTTCGAACCATTCAAGGAAGTCATCCAGCGCCTGCTCCAACCCCTGGCGTGGCGGCGCCTCAAAGTGCACGGTCGGCCGGTCAAGACGCCCCGATACCACCTGCATAGGCTCATCCCCTCGCAACCCCCCGACATTCATGCTTCGCGCGGTAAGGCCCGCTTCCGAAGTTGGGAACAGCAAATGGTGCCAATGCATTAAACGCGCGTACGTGAACGGCTGAGCGTATTGCTCGGTGGCATCCATCATCAGATCAGCGAGACCTTCACTTCTGCGGCTTACCTGGCCGGCTTTCGTGGCCTCCAGGCCTAACCGTCGCGCCAGGGAGGACCGCACCGAGCCGACATTCAGTTGCTCACCTTCAATAGCGGAGGAGGTCAGAATGTTTTGCAGCAGCGCGTCCAGTTCGTTCTGCGCGCTGGCTGCCTGACCAGCGGAGCCGAGCATGCCTAGGAGTTTGCCTTGGGAGTGACCGCAGTCGCGCAGCAAAGCAGCCAAGCGTCCGGGCTGCCAGTGGAAATGGGGCCAGTCGATGTGTTGCCAGATCCAGCGTGAATAATCCATGGGCGGGGGCCTGGGAGTGAGTCGAATGGAGAGGTTATTCGGCTCATATTGTGAGCCGATTGTGCTGGTTATTCGGCTCACCGTCTAGACTTGATCTGTGAGTGGCGCCGTGATGGTGATGAGGGACGGTTATTAACACCTCAGTGGAAACTGGCGTCGATTCTTTCAATCTCTAGTTTGATAAAGTGCTCATTGCATTCGGGATGAACGTAATGTATGTCCTCATCATGAAGTGATGTGAAAGTGACGAACATGTTATTACTCAAATATCCGTAGAGAACATAGGCGTAACCTCGACCTATCCGTTTTACCAAAGTTCGGCTGACCACTGTGCGCTCAATTTCGTAATCGTCGGAAAGGTTTAATGTCAGCTCCACGGCATACGTTTTTCCTACTTCTAGCTCGTAGGGGCAGTAGCTGATAAAGCAGTTTATGAACGTACCCTCAATGAGCAGTGTAACGTCTTCTTCAACATGTTTGTTGAGCGCTATAACTTCTGCTGTTTTTAAATTTATATTCATTGTTTAAAAATAGAAAAAGACGCCAGTTTTTTTATCGATAGCTAATTTATTTAGATGGATTAATTTTTTAGTAATTCGGGGTTTTCAGGTAATGATTTTTTTTCCAGTATTCTCAGTATTTCGGAAAGATCTTCGTGATTTTTAATATGTTCATCCTCGTAGTCATCGATAAGTTTTCTCAAGGAATTGTTGATTTCTTCGAATATTCCTGAGTTTTGAAGCTGTAGGTGTTCTGCGTTTGTGAGGATGAGTCTTGCCATTTGGTCGTCTGGGCAGGCGTTGATATCTAGCAAAGACATGGCCTTGTCAGTCAGCGGCGTGCACATTATTTTCATTGCTTATCCCTATGTGCTACTTTTTTTGCCCCGCTCTTATTAATCTGAGTCTTGTTGGTTGGGTATTATTTTCGACAAGGTTTCTGATTAGTCTGAGCGATTTGTATGGGTGTTGTTTATATAGTTGCAAATTTCGCTTTCTCGTAATTGGTTGAAATTGTGCTCAATAAGATTTAAGAGTGTGCGGCTTTCGCCGTTAGTTGCGTAAAAAAATTGAGCTGCTGCATGGGTTTCTGAGTCATAAAATCTGCATAGCATGGTGTCAAGTTGTGATTCCAAAAAAATACTTATTTTCTCTGGCGTGATGCGATCTTCAAAAATTTTCATTTTGTCCCAGAGTTGTTCTATATCAGTTCCGTTTTTTTCCATAATAATTAGTGTGCCGTGAGAGCCCTCCAGAGCTAGATTGTCTATATTTTTTGGGCTGCTCGGAAGGTTTCTAATGGTGCTATAAATATTACTTATTTCATTTTTTTTGAACAGGTCGCCAGAGTTCAATGTGCTGATTTTGTTTTTTTTGTATAAATATTCTTCAGTTCGTGAGTTGAATGCGGCGCCAGTGGCGGCGCGCCATTCTCTTTTTATACGCCACTCTACTAATGGCTCCATAATCTCGCACCATGATCGCCATAGGTTGCTAAAGCTGTGGTTTATTAATGTCGTAGTAACGAATTTCACATCATTTGTAGGGCGTGCGCTTTCCCATGGTCTTATGCCGAATTCGCTTATGTATGCGGTTTTCATTTTTATCTCTTGAAGTAGGTGTGTGAATTGTCACCGGTTTTTAATGGGGCTTTGATTTCATTTACCGTAGTTTTGGTGTTGAAGTGAGGTCCATGATTGCCTTTTTTGTGACCTAGCGAATGCTCATATATTTTAGTTAGATGGTTCTTTGCTAAGCTGAAAACGTACACTCGTCCTACAGTATGGCAATCCTGATCGCGAATGGTTTCTCGGTAGATGCCTATCGGTTGAGTATTTCTTGGTATGCCTCCAATCTCTTTGGCTCTTCTAAATGCGCCGTTTCTTGACAGTTTGCTATCGAAACCTTTCGGAAGCTCTACATCCCCTTCATTGGCCTTGACGTTTTCCGCAGGATCTTCAGAGCGATGTGCCGGCTTATATCCATCAATGCCTGGACATCTACTCAGCCCCAGCGGATCCACCCACCCCGTTGGGTTGGGCGCATATCGGTATGCATTGATCCCACCCGCCAGCTTCACCGGGTCGGGCGTCAAGTAACGACCAATATCCGGATTGTAGTAGCGATGGCGGTTGTAGTGCAGGCCGCTTTCCTGGTCGAAGTATTGGCCTTGGAAACGTAGCGGGTTGTCAATTTTGCCTACGTCGAGGCGGCTGATTTCGCCGTAGGCGCGGTAATGGGCGGACCAGACGATTTCGCCTTCAGGCGTGGTGAGTTCTTGCGGTGTGCCGAGGTGGTCGAGTTGGTAGTGGTAGGGCTTTGTTTCTGCTGGACCGAAGCCTTCCAGCAGTGCCAATGGGCGGAAGCTGTCGGGTTCGTAGAGGTAGCTGCGATGACGATCCGCGTGATGCTCAGCGACTACTTTGTCGCCTTGCCAGAAGAACTCGGTGGTTTTCCCATCCACGGTTTTGCTGATACGCCGCCCAAACGGATCATAGCGATAACTCGCGCTTTGGCCGTTGGGCTTGGTGATGCCGATTAGCCGATGCTGGCAGTCGTAGCGGTATTCGGTGACGAGCTGATGGCCCTTGCCACGTCGCTCGTGGATGAGGTTGCCGAAGGCGTCATAGTCGTAATGGTGATCGCCTTGGATCATCAATCGATTACCCGCGACGATGTCCGGGCCCGGCCTGTCCTGCATGAGCAGGTTGCCGGCAGGGTTGTGGCCGAAACGTTCTTGTATGTCTTGCGAGTGATCGGCGCGGGTCAGGCGGTGGAGTGGGTCGTAGCGGTAAAGGTGTTCGCCTTTGCGGGTGTCGTGCAGGCGGGTGAGGTTGCCGGTTTTGTCGTAGTCGTAATGGCGTTGGTAGAGGTGGTTTTGCTGTTGCGTGACGGCGTGGGCGTGCAGGCGGTTTTGGTCGTCGTAGTGGTAGTGGCTGAGGAGTTGGCCTTGTTGGCGTTGGTGTTCGCGGCCGGCTTTGAACAGGTGGGAAGTCAGCAGCGCACCGTTCAGCTCGACGGTGGCGAGATGCCCGCCTTTGTCGTGGTTGAAGGTGAGGCGGTTGTTGTCTGGCAGGCGCAGGTTTTTTAACTGACCGCAGGCGTCGTAGCCGTAGCGCAAAGTGCCCCAGCCTTGGTGTTCGGCAGTGAGGCGGTTTTGGCGGTCGTACTCGTAGGCCAGGAACCAGTGGCCGTCGTCGACGCTGAGGAGGTTGCCTTGGCGGTCGTAGGCATAGTCGACAGCGCTGCCGTCGGGGAGGGTTTTTCTTACAAGGCGACCGGCATAGTCGCGCTGGTATTGAGTGACGAGCTGACTGCAATCGTCGCCGTATTCGGTTTTTTCCAGCAGGTTGCCGTTGAGGTCGTAGGTGTACGCGGTGCGTTGGCCGTCGAAGCCGGTTTCCTGTTGGATCAGGCCGTTGGGGTGGTAGTCGAGCTGGTAGGTTTCGCCGACTTCGTTTTCGATGGCGGTCAGCAGCAAGCGGGCGTTGTCGTAGCGGTACTTGAGCTGGGTGCCGTCGGCATTGATGCGGCGGCTGATCAGGTGCAGGCCGTCGGCGTATTCGTAGCGGGTGACGTGGCCCAATTCATCGTGCTCGGCGATGATTTTTCCGTAGGGGTTGTAGCTGAATTCTCGTATGGCACCGTCCGGCAGTACCAAGCGAGTTAACCGACCCACGCCGTCCCATTGATACTGGGTCAGCGCGCCCTGTTCATCCTCACGCGCAATCTGCCGGCCCAGCTCGTCATAGCGGTAGCGCTTGATCCCGCCATTGGGCAATTGCTCTTCAACGAGCTGCCCGCGTTCATTCCACACCAAGCGATGGCAGCTGTGATCCGGATACCAAACCCCGGTCAGTTGTCCCTGTTTGTCGTAGCTGTAGTCGGTCGCGTTGCCATCGGGATCGATCTGGCGAATGACATCGCCCTGGTCATTGCGCTCGTATTTCCAGACCGCTTGGCCACGGCGCATAACCCGTACGAAACCGTTGTCATGCTCGTAGGACGTCGGCTCATCATCCCCCGGAAACAGCGCGATCAAGCGTCCGGCGTCGTCGTATTGATAGGCCGTCACCGCACCCAGCGGGTCCTGCTCGACGGTCAGGCGGCCCTTGTCATCGTAGGATTTGAAATGCTGAGCGCCATCCGGATCGATGCGCTGTACCAGCCGCGCCCGCTGGTCATGTACGTAAACTTCCTGGCTGCCGTCGGCGTTGTGCACGGTGACGCGACCGTCATCGCCCCAGACATACCGCGTGTCCATCTGCGAAAAACTGGCCCAGTGCCGAATACAGCGCGCTGCCTTGCCAGCGCGTTCCCATTCCCAAAAGAAACTCGCCCCACCGGCCAGTTGGCGCTCAAGAATGACGTGCTGCTCGTCGTACCGATAACGCTCACACTCACCGACAGCGTTGGTCGCTGAAACCAGTCGTCCACTGTCGTCATAGGTGTAGGAAACGACGTTCTGCTCGGTCACCCAGACGAAGGGTTCATGCCCTGTGGCGCGATGAACCTGGTAGTCCACCGCGACAATGCGATCCAGCTCATAGCGCAAGAGCAAAGAGCGGCCCACGCCGTTATCCAGTCGCTCAATCCGCCCCAACCGATCCCGGACAACCAACAACCGGTTGTCATACGCATCGCTGATCGCCGTTAGCACACCGTCGCGAAAGTGGTAGAAGCGCGACGCCTGGGCCAGCACCAACTCATCAGGCAACGACCCTAAGTAAATCGCCGCTTCCGCCAGGCTGTTGGTAATCGCCGGTCGAGCAGCCGTCGGCAAGGGCAGGGTGGTCGAGCGATTCTCATGGTCGGTCCACACCGCCGAATCGCCTGACACCACAAGCCGCTGCGCCAGCGCATGACTCCAACCAAACCCCAAGCCACAGTCCACTTCCACCGCACTGGTGCGATACAAACGCGTCCACTCGAATGGCAAGACCCCATCCAGCGCGCCATCGGTAAGTGTCAGCAGTTCCTCGCCGGTGACCATCGACACCGGGCAGCCGTGGGTGACGGTCTTTTCCGCCGGAGCCGCCGCATCCCCCTTCGGGTTTGACGCCACGGCAGGCACATCATCCACATGCTCTTTGTGCCGCAGCACCGCGTTCTGCCGAGCCTTCCAGCGCATCTGCAGGGTGCCCTGTTTCAGCCCACCGACCACCCCTCGAACCGCCACCGCTTTATAGCGATCCACCGCCTGCATAAACTTGGTCAGAATCGCCAACATACTCTGTACGAAGCCAGCCGCGGCCTCAACAATCCGAGCGCCATACTTGACCAGCCGCAAGCTTAAATACGCCACACCCGCCGCCGGTAAGGCGATGGTCAGCACCGCGTCAATCACCAGATCAATCAGCAGCGATACTATTAACCCTGCAGCCACTTCCGCGACCTGGCTCGGCGGCAACGCGTCCAGCCATATCATCGCCGTACGTATCAGCAGGTACAGTGCAGCCTCATCGCTGGCGAGCAACATCGCCTGTTCCATGATCTTGGGGGCATCGGTGGCGATTTGCGCCAACTTGGCTGCCTGGGCTCCCAGTTGTTCTACATATTGCAACGGATCTTCAAGGATCGACTGCACCAGCTTTATGCTGTCCCACACATCACGGATCGCCGCCCAACTGCCCGCCAGTACGCCGCTGCCAATTGCACTGGCCGTGGATTGCTGCCAATGCGGCTTGAAGTCCTTCCACTGATCGCGCAGCCATTGCTCCAGGTCTGCTGTCAGCCCGGCATAAGAGTCAAACAAGGCATCCACTTGCTGCGCTGAAACTCCGCCTTGAACCCGAACTTGATAGCGCCCGCCAGCGGCGCAGTAGTGCGAACCCTCGCCGTGTTCATCGAGCATGATCACTGCTGAGCTACCGTCATCCAGGCGGGTCACCTCAACGGGGATGTCGCCAATCGGCACGTCATACAGCGACTCGAACCTGCTCTGGATCTTAAGCACGCCACCCGCAGGGCAAAGAGCCACGGTAGAGAAATCCGCGTCGGTAAGGCTCACCGACTGCTGCGAATCCCCGGCCCGTAACACCCGGTCCATTCCCAGCAACGACGGCATATCCGTGGCATGGCTCACCGAATCCAGTGTCCGGGAATACCAGGCACCCATTTGCTGGCGATAAATCATCAGGCTCTGATGGAAAGTATCCAGCTCATATTCGATCGAGGTGATGTGGGCAGCGTGGGTCATCCATGACGTCTCGGCAGAAGGCAAGGCGTCGGAGTCTGCCCCAGCGAAAGGCAGCTGGATGAGTGGTTTGAAAAATCAGATTGCACTTACAAAGGGCGGGCAATAGTCGATGGCGACTGATGCCCACGGAGCACTTCAGATTGCGATGCTGCTGATTGACGAATAGTGCCCAATGAGCGCCTTTCAGCAGGACTCAAATGCATTCAACCAGACCCCCATCCGTTGCGATTCGAAACTTTGCGCCGTATAGACGCGATGACCGCCCTGGCGCTGGGGCTCGGGCATCAACCTGATGACCTCATAATGACGAAACGCCTTGATGGTCGTGCCGGACACCTGCGCGGCTTTGCCGATATGCATGAAAAGTTCTTTTTCAGATAGTGCGCCGGCCTATTTCAGCCGGTTGGCCCTCTGCGTCAGCGAAGAGCCCCGCGCGGGCCCGAACAGCAGGACCGTTCCGTAAGGTAAGCAGGACCCTTCCTAGACTATTTAAGAGCTCTTGTGACGGCCCGGCGGCTTGACTAGCCTGCCGAAAACACAAGAGTGAAAAAGTATGAACGAGGCCTCTATCGGTTTAAACGCGCCGCCTGATGGCTACACCGATTGGCTGACAGGCCTCAAGAGCCGTATCCATAACGCACAGCAGCGCGCGTCAATCGCGGTCAATCGTGAATTGGTGATGCTCTACTGGCAGATTGGACGCGAAATTTTGGCCCGTCAGAGCGATCAAGGCTGGGGGAGCAAAGTGATCGACCGCCTTGCGCAGGATCTGCGTGCAGCGTTTCCCGACATTAAGGGTTTTTCGCCGCGCAACCTCAAGTACATGCGTGCTTTTGCCGAGGCGTGGCCGGATTCGGAATTTGTGCAACAGGCTGCTGCACAATTGCCCTGGGGTCACAACGTGGTGTTGCTCGAAAAGCTTCCCGGCCCGGAAACACGTCGCTGGTACATCACCCAGGCAGTTAAACACAGCTGGTCGCGGAACACGCTGTTACTGCACATCGAAAATTGCTTGCTGGAGCGCAGTGGCAAGGCAGTCAGCAACTTCGAAAGCCATTTGCCCAAGGCACAATCCGATCTGGCACGAGAATCTCTCAAGGACCCTTATCGCTTTGACTTCCTAAGCCTGGGCCTGGATGCGAAAGAGCGTGATATCGAAAATGCTTTGATCAAACATGTCACTGAGTTCTTATTAGAGTTGGGCGCGGGCTTTGCCTACGTTGGCCGGCAAGTACTGCTGAATGTTGGCGGTGATGAGTTCTTCGTTGACCTGTTGTTTTACCATTTGAAACTGCGCTGCTACGTAGTGATCGAACTCAAGGCGGGTAAATTCAAGCCCGAGCATCTGGGCAAGTTGAGCTTCTATCTCGCGGCTGTAGATGCCGAACTGAAGCACCCACAGGATGGCCCGACCATTGGCCTGTTGCTGTGCAAGGGTAAAAATGAGGTGGTGGCTGAATATGCTCTGCGCGATAACAACCGGCCTATCGGTGTGGCGGAATATCAGTGGGTAGAGTCTTTGTCGGCAGAACTGCAGACCAGTTTGCCCAGCATTGAGCAGATAGAGAGAGAGCTGGCGGGGTAAGCCGGTTCAAACACCGAAAGCCTGCCTTTTCAGGGCAGGCTTATCGTCACACTGGGCTGACTTATTTCTGCTGAGCTGTCAGCGCCGCATACCCATTCATCAAATTGCGATAGTTAGGAATGCGCTGGGACAACAGGTTGCCCAAGCCTTCGATATCGTTGCGCCAGTCGCGGTGCAACTCACACGCCACCGAAAACCAGTTCATCAATTGCGCACCGGCCTGGGTCATCCGGCTCCATGCCGCCTGCTGCACAGTGGTATTGAACGTGCCCGACGCATCCGTTACCACGAACACCTCAAACCCTTCCGCCAGCGCCGACAAGGTCGGGAACGCCACGCACACATCCGTCACGACACCGGCGATGATGATCTGCTTACGCCCGGTGGCCTTGATCGCCTTGACGAAGTCTTCGTTGTCCCACGCATTGATCTGACCAGGGCGAGCGATATACGGCGCGTCCGGGAACATTTCCTTCAACTCCGGCACTAGCGGGCCGTTGGGGCCTTGCTCGAAACTGGTGGTGAGAATGGTCGGCAGATTGAAGAACTTGGCCAGGTCGGCCAAGGCCAGCACGTTGTTCTTGAACTCGTTGGGGGAGAAGTCCTGCACCAGGGAGATCAGGCCGGTCTGGTGGTCGACCAGCAGGACAATGGCGTCGTCTTTGTTCAAGCGGCTGTAGGTTGGAGTGCTCATGGTTGAATCCTTTTTTGTTTAGGTTGGTTGGGCGTTGTGTTCAACATGGGCACAGATTAATGGTTGGTCTGAGAGTGATAAATCGGCTGGCGCGTGTCTTACCGTCAACAAGAAGGAGACAATCAAAAGGTGGAAAAGAATGACTCCAAGTAGCGCTACCATGGTTTAATATTCATTATATAAAGACCCTTATAGGGTGATATTTTAAATGAAAATAAACTATCTTCTAGCGAATTGGCCATCGAGCGTCATCGCCACCCAAGCGTGGCTGAGCGAACAGGGCGTTGGCCCGAATCTCATTCAGAAATATCAGCAAACAGGCTGGGTCGAACGCGTGGGTCACGGTGCCTGGAAACGCAGCGGCGAGAGTATCGACTGGCACGGCGGTGTGTTCGCGTTGCAACAGGGCGCAACAGTGCAGGTCTGGCCGGGCGGCGCGACGGCCTTGAGCTTGGCCGGTTACAGCCATTACCTGACGTTTGGAAAAGAGTCTGTAGATCTATTCGGCCTGTCAGGGGCCGTTCTTCCCGGTTGGTTTCGCAAGCATGCATGGGAAGCGCAGGTGAACTTCTATCCGGGCGTGCTCTTTACGGAATTGGAAGATATGGCGTTACAACTTTTCCAAATGCCTTACCGTCAATTCGCGCTAAAAATCTCCACCCCGGAACGTGCGGTGCTCGAGCTTATTCACCAAAGCGCCGACGAGATGCTGTTCAGCGGCGTGGCCGATATCCTCAACGGGCTTGCCACACTGAGCCCAAAGCGCCTGCAGACTCTGCTTGAAGCGTGCAACTCCATCCGCGTCAAACGTGTGTTCTTTGTGCTGGCGCGTAAGGCGGGCCATGCCTGGTACGCGCGAATAGATCGTTCCAGCATCGATCTAGGCAAGGGCAAGCGGCAAATCATCCGGGGCGGTCGACTCGATAACGAGTTCCTTATTACCGTTCCGGAGCGTTTTGCCAATGCCACTTGATCCACGTTATGCCGCTCAGGTTCGTCTGTTGGTGCAGGTCATTCCTTACGTAGCGGCGCAACGATGTTTTGCACTGAAGGGCGGAACGTTCAGGACCAAATCAAGATTGAAGTTTCGCCGGTGCTACGCGGCACCGTGCATCCACCGACGACGCAAGACGTAGTGCCACGGGTCGAGGATGAATTCGGGTTCGCCTCCATGGCAGTGGTGTCCTTGCCCGACCTATACGGCGGCAAAAGCTGCGCTGCGCTGGAACGGCAACATCCCCCCGAGACCCGACGTGATGTTGATGCTTCGAGAGGAAGGGCAGGCGCGTGAAATCTTCGTGGGCTTTCTGGTGTACCTGATCAGCCACAGCCGTCCCATGGCTGAGTTGCTTGCGCCCCGCTGGAAACCATTGGCGGGCGCGTTTCAGGCTGAATTCGCCGGCATGACGCGAGAGCCCGTCACACTTGGCCAGTTAGAAGCGACCAGAGAGTCGTTGTTGACTGCGATCCGCCAACAATTCAATGAGCAGGATGCTGCCTTCCTGATCTCGATCGAACAGGGAGAGTCTGACTGGAAGACGCTGAACCTGCCGGGAATAGATCGTTTGCCTGCCGTGCAATGGAAACTGCACAACGTCAGGCAGATACCTGCTGCAAAACGGATGGAGGCAGTGGCAAAGCTGGAGACGGTGGTTGAGCGGTTGTTGGCAGGGTAGGCATGACGTGAAAAAGCCTGCTTTTCATAGCAGGCTTGTCTTAACGCTGGGTTTGCTTACCTCTGCTGCGCCGTCAGCGCCGCATATCAATTCATCAAATTTCGATAGTTAAGAATGCGCTGGGACAACAGACTCCCCAGGCCTTCGATATCGTTGCGCCAGTCGCGGTGCAACTCACACGCCACCGAGAACCAGTTCATCAACTGCGCACCGGCCTGGGTCATTTTATTTTTATCAGGTTCTAGTTAAGCATCAGAATCTTTCGTACAGGCTATTTACAGCCTGTACTCAAGATCCTCATATATGACAGGAAGCCATTTGATGGCTGAAGCTGCTGGAAGTGAGCCGTTTAAGCGCAATATCAAGTGCTTGATCGTCAAACAGCTTGTTTTTGCGAGCGGCTGCAGCGACACCGCCATCCCATTGTTTCAGTGCCTCACGTAAAGCCGGAACCGTCGGGGCTACATCTTCCTGGGTCAGCAGCCAGTCGACTGTTGCCAATAGCTCCATGCCGAAGGGTGACTCAAAGCCATCAATCAACTCCGCGGTAAGCTCCAAGGCCTGGGAATATTCCTTGGCTTCTGTTCTGAGATAGGTTTGTAGAAAGGCTCTGCGGTCTTGGTCAAACCAGATCACATCACTGTTTTCCGCATCGCTGATTCGCTTATCGCAATGCAGATAACTACCGTCCAGATTGTTAAGCAGGTGTTCCAGCCGATTGGCATACGGCCCGTACTTATGAGCAACAAATTTAAGATCCAGTGGGTTTTTGAGGCCTGGCCGCTTCTCAATTGCGCGTTCCAGGAACCAAGCCAGTTTCTGAATCTCAAGCAGGCTGCATTCCATGCCTAACACCCAGTAGCGTCGAACCAGTTCCGCAATGAGCGCTCGCGCAGGCGTAAGCTTTTCTACACCGTTGCGTTTGGCGACATTCAGATACTGATTGGATGGCTCAAAAACCAACACATCGACATCCAGATCGCTCAAGACATCCTCAATCTGTTCGCGAACGTCCGGCCATTTCAGACCACCGTTACCGGCCCCTAACGGAGGAACCGCAACCGACTTCACATGGTTTTCAATCAGAAAACGACGGAGGTCGTGCAGGCCTTCGATTATCCATGCCATCTGCGATGGTGATCGCCAGTGACGTTTGGTCGGGAAGTTAACGATCCAGCGAGGACCGTCCAGTTCGTTGACCGCAGTTACGTGCACTTCTCCGGTCTTTACTTCGCCAGCTTTACAGGCAGCAGCGTACAAGCGATAGTTTTCTGCAAAACGCTCCTTGAACATCAGCGCGATGCCCTTGCCCATCACGCCCACGGTATTCACCGTGTTGACGAGGACTTCGGTGTTGGCTTCCAGAAGGTTACCCTGGGTGAATCTGATCATGGGAAATACCATCCCGGACGAGCATGTACAGGCAACGTCAGGCCTCTTGCGGCGACGTCCTGCTCTATGCGTTCTTTCATCGCATCGGCGTAACACATGATGCCAAGGAGTCCTGTAATCGGTAAGTGGTGGTGAATCAGCGCTTCAGCCTGATAACGCTCCATTTTGCGAGGGTCATCGGGGTCACGTTTGAAGTCACGCCGTTGAAGGATAGACCAATCGATCTCGTGGAGATTCGCCAGGTCGCTGTAATAGTCTGTCCAATCCGGGTACGCATGTGCATTTGTGAAGACGAACGGTAGGCCAAGCTCGGCGACGCGGTGGAGGCTGGAGACCAGAATCACGATCTCGTCATTGCTGCGTTGCTGAACGCTCCAGCCGGAATGAATATTTTTCATCATCACAGAGAAGGGTGTGAAATAGAAGGGAACGTAGTCTGACAAAAAGCCTGAAGGAGCAATGGGGACACAGCGCGTGCGGCGTTTGTCGATTAAATCAACATTGCCTATGTTCACATATTGCGCAGCATGCACCTCTGAGCTGGCGCAGTGCAGGCCGTTGTCCAGAATCCAGGGCAAATTGTCGCGATGAACGATTCGCCAGATCAGAGCTTTTTCAGGATTCAGGTTGTTATAAATCATCTAAGAAACATTCCCCGATTCACTCCGATTTGTACATTAACGCCGGCCTCGCGCATTTTAGACCCACAGAGGGTTTCTACTTCAGCATTAGAAACAAAAACCTTGAAGAAATCGTTAGGGGAAACTACGTCGGGCGAAAGGCACTCAGCCATACAGATGCTTTTGCATTGGGGATCGTGGTAGTCCCTGGCATTCATAACCTCCCAATTGATGGTCTCGAAGCCATCGGCATAATCCAGCAACTGAATGGCATCGTTAGCCAATGGGTGGCGGGGAATGACCTTCCATTGCTTTCTAATTGCCACGTTTCGATGCACGGTAATCACAACAAATTGGGTGTCAGGCCTTCTGCGTTGAACGCTTCCATCGAATGGATTTGCGGCAAACCAGTGGAAAGGTACGTACTGATCTAGTGCGAGACCTTGTCGTTTTTTCAGAATGTCGGCATCAGCCACGTCTTCGAATGCCCTGAGCTGAGCTCGCGGTTTTAGCCCGTGCTGAAAAATACCGCTCAGGTTTTCTAGAGAAGTTAGGTGATAGAGAAGTTTTTGTTCCTTGATATCCGGCATATCGGTCTCCTTGACCTACGTGTGAGCTGAAGTTGTTCCATCCTGCTCGCCCATCCGTTGGCGGGATGGGATAGGTGATTCTATTGTGATATCAGTTTGGCTAGCAATGGCCGTGCTTTTTAGGAGGATTGCTAAAAATTATATGAGTCAGCAATTTTCTGACGTTCTCATATTCGTCGCGCCGGCAGGTCCGATCCCTTTCATTTGCAGGACGTTTCCTAGAGAATCCCAACCGCTTGCGCCAGCGAAATTGGGTGACTAGGCTGTCGACCGTCACTGCAATTCAGTGACCGGGTTTAGTCGCCCGGACTTCGCTAGGCGCATGCGCCATCTCAAAGACAGGTGTCTTCTCACCTGCACTTAATGGTGGCTGTGCGCAGGGCACCTTCGGGTGCACCGGTGCCTAGCGACCGGTCGACTAACCTGCGTACAGCCGCCACCTCTGCTCGTTTAGTCGCGAAAGGACGGTGGTATTTACTTACTGCTAGGAGTTTTGCTATGGATAACGTTTGTTCGCATTCACCGTCATCAGAAGTGACCAACCCTTTTACCGTCAATGAAGAACTGAGCTTCGAGGACGCCTGGGTGCAGGTGGCTGAGCTGCTGCATTGTGCGGTGGCCACGTCGCAGGTGCTCGGCGAGCCAATGGCTGCGCCGCAGAGGGCGGTGTTGCATTTGGTGGAGATGGCGAAGATGGTCGCGGATCGGGCGGTGGAGTGTTTGCAGCCGAGGTAATTTGACATTTGCAGTGGGGCAGCAATGTGCTAACTCACTGCCTTACAGGCCCGCCTGCTCTTACAGCGTTCATGTCGCCATCTGGCGTTTTGGCGACATATCAAACCATCCCTTTGTCATTTGGGCAGCGGTCTGCTGCTCATTTTAGCTTGTCGCCAGCACGGCGCGCGAGGGTGTTAGAGTCGCTAAAAACCACCTCATCAAGGATGTAGTAATTGCCTATAAAAACGGATGTTTGGACCGTCGGTGTTGCACCGAGCAAGCTCCCTTTGAGCCAATTGGTCAGTGAGCAGTTGCTTGAAAATATGATCCTCAACTCGCCAGGCATTCTCTCCGATGAATGGATGCTGATAGGCAAGCAAGAAAAAACCAGCTCAGGTGGGCGCATTGACCTGCTGGCGATCGATCCCGATGGATACTTGGTCCTGGTTGAACTCAAGCGCGACCGTACCCCTCGGGACGTAGTCGCCCAGACCCTCGATTACGCCGCTTGGGTTCAGGGTTTACAGCCAAATGAGATTGGCGCCATCTATGAGCGGTTCAAGCCTGGGAATACCCTCTATGCTGACTTTTTAGCGCGTTTTGGACGAGTCTTGAACGATGATGAGCTGAACCAAAGCCATCAACTGGTCATTGTCGCAACGGAATTGGACGCGAGCAGTGAGCGGATTGTTGAATACCTCAGCAAACGAGATATTCCGATCAACGTGCTGTGTTTTCAGATTTTCCAAATGGGTGATCAGCAACTACTGAGTCGGTCTTGGTTGCTCGATCCCGTTCAGACCCAAGTGAATGCGGTGTCAGCGAGCGAGGGGCATACCGAGCCCTGGAATGGCGAGTTCTATTGCTCGTTCGGCGACTCGACTTCACGCTCATGGGAAGATGCAAGGGAGTTTGGTTTTATCTCGGGCGGTGGTGGCGCCTGGTATAGCAGGACTCTGCAACTGCTTTCACCGGGGGATCGTGTTTGGGTCAACATTCCGCAACAGGGATACGTCGGTGTCGGAAGAGTGCGCGGGAAATCCACACCCGCGAACGAATTTACCGTCACTGTAAACGGCGAGGAGCGCCCTGTGCTTGAGGTTGCTAAGCGGGCAAATTATCACGCTGAATTTGTAGATGACCCAGAGCGGTGTGATTACTTTGTGTCGATTGAATGGCTGGATACCGTGCCGGTGAGCCAGGGTGTGCGGGAGACGGGGATGTTTGGGAATCAGAATACGATTTGTCGGCCCAGAACGCAGAAATGGCGGTGGACGATTGAACAGTTGAAGGAGAAGTTTGTTGGTTTTGATAAGGTGGTTGCGAGTATGTTGTAGCGATCCCTGACGGATTGATATTGCGCGTTCAGTAGATATTAAAAAGCCGGCTTGTGGCCGGCTTCTCGGGGACTGCCTCAGCTTGTTTTTGACAAACCTCATCAGCCTTCAAATCGCTCAACCCACATTGCGTCGGGCTGAATAGTAGGGGCATCTGCGGGAACTCCTCCGCATCGCCTGGCAGGGTAAATAGCTTAAAGCCACCCCTGCCAAATGTGCGGCGCATGATACCCACATTCACCTCAGTTGCCCACCTCCGATTCAGAGCCTTCCCAGCCCAGCAGGTGTTCGTCCAGCGGCACCGGTGGGCGGCGGTTGTTGAGGGTGGACCACCAGAATACCCAGCCGACTATTTGGAAGTTCTGCTCGAAGCGTTCGTCGTAGGTGAGGTATTCGTCCGGGTGTTCGCTGGCGTTGTGGCTGCGCATGCGCAGGCCACCGCCAGGTCGGTTGTAGAGGTATTTGATGCGCAGCATGCCGTCGTGTTCGACGGCATAGATTTCGCCGTCGATGATTTGGGTGCGGCCTTTATCGATGGCGAGGGTGGCGCCTTGTTGGATGATGTCGATCATGCTGTTGTCGACCATGTAGGCGCCTACCGCGCGGTCGGGATTTACGTTGAGTGTTTCGAGGGTGTGCTGGGTGATGCGGATGCGTTCGGTTGAGGTGAATGTGGGGTGGAGGGGGATCTCCACGTCGGTATTATCCGGGCGGCAGGCAGGGCCTGTGAGGTATTTGCCGATGTCTTCGCGGGTCGGTGCAATCCTTGCGGTGGGGCCGTCCAACAGGTAGTTGACCGGTGGGTGTTTGGGGCCGCGACCGTCGCTTAACCAGCGACTGGAAACGCACAGCAGTTCTGCGAACTCGTTGAGTCGGCCCATGGGGACGCCGCGTTTGAACCAGTTGTTCACGTGCTGAGGCGTGACGCCGCGATTCTTGGCGAAGTCGGAGGCGGAAAGATGAACTTCCCGTAATAGCGCTTTTAAACGATCACCTGATGTATTCATAAACGCAGAGTTTACCGGCCAGGAAAACTATTCAAATAAACTATGCGTTGAGTTGCGCGTGTAGGCTTTTCCTTAGTTGTAGCTTTATTCTTCATTTATTAGTGTTAGTTAAACACCGAAAGTTAAGAGTTGAACTCGGCGTTTAATGTTCATAAAAAAGCCCCGAATAATCGGGGCTTTTTAATTGCCGTGGCAATGAGGCGCAAGTATCAGCCTTTGTAGGCGGCTACCGACTTCATGATCTCGGCGCGGGCAGCGTCTGCGTTGCCCCAACCGTCGATCTTCACCCATTTGCCTTTTTCGAGGTCTTTGTAGTTCTCGAAGAAGTGCTTGATCTGTTCCAGCAGCAGTGGCGGCAGGTCGGTGTATTCCTTAACGTCGACGTACAGCTGGGACAGCTTGTCGTGTGGCACTGCGATGACTTTAGCATCGCCGCCGCCGTCGTCGGTCATGTTCAGGATGCCGACCGGGCGTGCGCGGATGACCGAGCCTGGGGTGACCGGGTAAGGGGTCACGACCAGCACGTCGAGGGGATCACCGTCGTCAGCCAGGGTGTTGGGGATGAAACCGTAGTTGGCCGGGTAGAACATCGGGGTGGCCATGAAACGGTCAACGAACAGGCAGTCGCTGTCTTTGTCGATTTCGTATTTGATCGGCGCGTGGTTGGCCGGAATTTCGATGGCGACGTAGATGTCGTTCGGCAGGTCTTTGCCAGCCGGAATCTTGCTGTAGCTCATTGGGCGTTGCCCCCGTAGTTGGCCATATGACATGGCCGGATTGGCCTAAAAGTGGCGGCGATTATAGGCATATTCTGACGCCGATGCCATGCGCCAAGCGTCGTACGGTCATTCGACCTGCGGCTGGTAGCGCGGGTCGTGGGCTTGCAGTTGGGTCAGGCGGGTCAGCGGGTCCTGGCGGTAAAAGCGGCTGAGTTGGGCGTACACCTGTGGGTAATGGCTGACCAGTAAATCCGGGGCGCTGAAAAAATACTCGCTGGTGACGGCAAAGAATTCCGCCGGGTTTTCCGCTGCGTACGGGTCGATCTCGGTGTCGGCGTCCGGGTTGGCGTCGAGTTGGCGATTGAGGTCGTCGAAGGCGCTTTGCATCACGCTGGCCCATTCCTGCACGCGCATGTCGTTATGCAGCGGGGGCAGGCCGTTGGCGTCGCCGTTGAGCATGTCGAGTTTGTGCGCCAGCTCATGGATGACCAGGTTGTAGCCTTCCCATTGGCCGCTGGCCAGTACGCCGGGCCAGGCGAGGATCACCGGGCCTTGTTGCCAGGCTTCGCCGCTGTGCTCGCCGTCCCACTCATGTTCCACGCCGCTGGCATCGCGATGACGTTGCGGGCTGAGAAAGTCGTCAGGGTACAGCACGATTTCATGAAAGCCCTGATACCAGTCGAGGTCACCCAGGTTCATCAGCGGCAGTTGCGCCTGGGCGGCGAGTAGCAGGCGTTGTTCCTGATGCAGTTCGACGCCGGGCAGGGCGGTGAGGTGTTTTTCGGCGAGGAACAGCACACAGGCTTCGCGCAGCCACTGGTCTTGCTCGGCGGTGATGCCGTCGAGGAAGGTCAGGTGGTGACGCACCCGTTGCCAGGTGTCATCGGCAATCGGGTGCTTGGCCAGCAGGCGCCGGCGACGCCAGGCGCTGAGGGACCACATGGGCGATCAGTGCGGGTTGGCTTCGGAGGAGGTGCGGCCAAAGCGGCTGCGCACCACGCCGATGATCATCGGCACAAGGGATAGCAAGATGATGAACACCACCAGCAACGACAGGTTCTTCTTGATAAATGGCACATTGCCGAAGAAGTAGCCCAGGGTCACCAGGCCACCGACCCAGAGAATGGTGCCCAGCACGCTGAAACCGAAGAAACGCGGGTAGGGCATTTTGGCAATGCCGGCGACGAACGGCGCGAAGGTGCGCAGGATCGGCAGGAAGCGCGCCAGGGTTACAGTCTTGCCGCCGTGCTTGTCGTAGAAGTCGTGGGTTTTTCGCAGGTAGTCGCGGCGGAAAATTTTCGAGTTCGGGTTGCTGAACAAGCGCTCGCCCACGGTTCGTCCTATTACATAGTTGGTGCTGTCGCCGAGGATGGCTGCCAGCATCAGCAGGCCGGCCAGCAACACCGGGTCCATGCCGCCACCTGCGGCGACAGCGCCGGCGATGAACAGCAACGAATCACCCGGCAGGAACGGCATGACCACCAGGCCGGTCTCGCAAAAAATCACCAGGAACAGAATGGCGTAGATCCACGGACCATAGTTGGTTACCAGCATGTCGAGGTAAACGTCGAGATGCAGGATAAGGTCAAGCGGGTTGAAATCCATGGATGGCACCTGTGTGAATGGCCCGGCTCAGCAGGCCAGTGCGGGGACGACGGGGAATAAGGCTACACGTGTATGTCGAGATTCTTACAACCCTGAAAGGTCGGCATTATACGGATTGAATGGTGAAAAGCGTGTGGCTTTTGTAGCGGGGAGTGTCGTGAAAGTGTGAAGCGGTTGGGTGCCGGTTTAATGTGGGAGGGGGCTTGCTCCCGATGGCGGTGGGTCAGTGACATGAATATTGGCTGACACACCGCTATCGGGAGCAAGCCCCCTCCCACAAGGGATCTGTGGTGTTTGCGGGCTATTCTTCGTTGATCGACAGCACGTAGTTTTTGAATTCGGTGTCTTCGCGAAACCCTATCGACTCATAGGTCTTTTGCGCCACGTCGTTGTCGCTGCTGGTAGACACCCGCAACCGCACCGCGTGGGTTTCCTTGGCCATTTTCTTCGCCGTGCGCATCAGGTTGTCGGCGACCAATTGTCGACGTGCGTCCTCGGCCACATAGATGTCATTGAGGATCCACACGCGTTTTAACGACAACGACGAAAAGCTCGGATACAGCTGGCAGAACCCCAGCAGCCGTTTGTCATCATCATCGGCCAGCGCCAGGTAGATCACCGATTCCTTGCGCCGCAGGCGCTTTTCCAGAAAGGCCCGCGACGAGTCCGGGAACGGCAGGGCACCATAGAATTCGCGGTATTTGACGAACAACGGGGTCAGCAGGTCCAGGTGTTCCAGGGTCGCTTGAGTAATCCGCATGCCAGGCCTCAACATCCAAATGGGTATGACCACACGCGCGGCCGTGGCCTGATGCTGCCTAATGCCGCGAAAAAGCGCAATCGTGCGGCGATCAATCCGCAGGGGGGCTAAGCAGGAAGTTGCCTTTCATCAGGTCCGGGTCATCTGATTCGATCGTCTGCAGTTGCGCTTCATCCTTGAGATGGACCCCCGACAGTTGCCGGCGACAGGCCTCGCGCATCAGGTACAGCAGGCGGTGGGCCGCCATGCCGTAACTCAGGCCTTCCAGGCGCACATTGGAGATGCAGTTGCGATAGGCATCGGTGAGGCCGACCTTGGGGTTGTAGGTGAAATACAGGCCCAGGCTGTCCGGCGAACTCAGCCCCGGCCGTTCGCCGATCAGGATCACCGCCATTTTGGCGCCGAGTAGCTGCCCGATCTCATCGGCCACGGCGACGCGGCCCTGTTCCACCAGGATCACCGGTGACAGGGACCAACCTTCGGCGTGGGTCTGTTCTTCCAGGCGTGCAAGAAAAGGCGCGGTGTGTTTATGCACGGCCAGCGCCGACAGGCCATCGGCCACCACGATCGCCAGGTCCACGCCATCGGGATGCGCCGACGCGTAATCGCGCAAGGTATGCGCCGATTCATCGCTGAGGCGGCGTCCCAGATCCGGCCGTTGCAGGTACATATGCCGGTCGGTGGCGGCGCTGTGCAGCAACAGGCTGTCGCGGCCGCGTTCGGCGAACTGGCGGCTCAGCGCTTCATGGTCGAAGGGCAGATGCACCGCATCCCGCGCCTGGGCGTGGGCCAACTGGAAATCCAGCTGCGCGTTGGTGGGAATGCTGGTGCCGGTGCGGCCCAGGGCAATGCGCGCCGGGGTCAGGCGGCGCAATTGCAGCCAGGGGTTGTCAGGCAGGTCGAGTTGCACAGGCGGCTCCTTCATCCCAGTTGCGCCAACGCGTGGCGGAACGCCGGTGGCAGGCTGTTGCCGAAGCGCACCTTGCCGTCGGCTTGCGTAAAGATGCCCATTTTCGCCAGCCATTGCTCGAACTCCGGCGCCGGTTTCAACCCCAGTGTCTGGCGCGCGTACAGCGCGTCGTGGAACGAGGTGGTCTGGTAATTGAGCATGATGTCGTCGGAGCCGGGGATGCCCATGATGAAATTGATCCCGGCCACGCCGAGCAGGGTCAGCAGGGTGTCCATGTCGTCCTGGTCGGCTTCGGCGTGGTTGGTGTAGCAGATGTCGCAACCCATCGGCACACCGAGCAGCTTGCCGCAGAAGTGGTCTTCGAGCCCGGCGCGGATGATCTGTTTGCCGTTGTAGAGGTATTCGGGGCCGATAAAGCCGACCACGGTGTTCACCAGAAACGGTTTGAAGTGCCGGGCCACGGCATAGGCGCGGGTTTCACAGGTTTGCTGGTCCACGCCAAAATGCGCGTTGGCCGACAAGGCGCTGCCCTGGCCGGTTTCGAAATACATCAGGTTCTGCCCCAGGGTGCCGCGGTTGAGGCTCAAGCCCGCGTCGTAGCCTTCCTGCAGCAGGCTCAGGCTGATGCCGAAACTGGCGTTGGCCGCTTCGGTGCCGGCGATCGACTGGAACACCAGGTCCAGCGGCACGCCACGGTTGATGGCTTCGATGGAGGTGGTGACGTGGGTCAGCACGCAGGCCTGGGTGGGGATGTCGTAGCGCTGGATGATTGCGTCGAGCATCTCCAGCATGGCGCAGATCGAGGCGATGCTGTCAGTGGCCGGGTTGATGCCGATCATCGCGTCGCCGTTGCCGTAGAGCAGGCCGTCGAGAATGCTGGCGGCGATGCCGGCCGGTTCGTCGGTGGGATGGTTGGGTTGCAGGCGTGTGGACAGGCGCCCGCGCAGGCCCATGGTGCCGCGAAATTGGGTGACCACGCGGATCTTCTGTGCCACCAGTACCAGGTCCTGCACGCGCATGATCTTGGACACGGCGGCGGCCATTTCCGGTGTCAGCCCCGGCGCCAGTGCGCGTAGGGATTGTTCATCGGCGGCGTCGCTGAGCAGCCAGTCGCGCAGGCCGCCGACGGTCAGGTGGCTGACCGTGGCGAAGGCCAGTTTGTCGTGGGTGTCGACGATCAGCCGGGTGACTTCGTCGGTTTCATAGGGAATCAACACTTCTTCCAGGAAGTGCTTGAGCGGGGTGTTCGCCAGCGCCATTTGGGCCGCGACCCGTTCGCCATCATTGTGCGCCGCCACACCCGCCAGGAAGTCGCCGGAGCGCGCCGGGCTGGCCTTGGCCATCAGGTCCTTGAGGCTGTCGAAGCGGTAGGTCTGTGCACCCACCGCGTGGGAAAAGCTTGCCATACAGTGTCTCCTTGACGACGCGGGCAAGGCGCCCGCGTCGAGGTTTACGGCAGTTAGTGCAGGGCGGCCTCTGCGGCCTGGATCGCCGCGAATTCTTCTTCCGGCGTGCCCGCTACCAAGTGATGCCGGCTGTAGAAAGCAAAGTAAGCAATTAATACTCCATAGATGATCGCGGCGCCAATGACCACGCGCGGATCCACCAGAAAGCCCGCCACCACGGCCACGCAGGCCAGTACCAGCGCCACGCCCGAGGTGAAGATGCCGCCCGGCGTGCGGTAGGGGCGTTCCATTTTGGGGCGACGGATGCGCAGGGTGATGTGGGCGGCCATCATCAGCACATAGGAGATGGTGGCGCCGAACACGGCCACCAGAATCAGCAGATCACCCTGGCCGGTCAACGACAGGCCAAAACCGATGATGCCGGGGATCACCAGCGCCAACACCGGCGCCTTGCTCTTGTTGGTCTCGGACAGTTTGCGTGGCAGATAGCCAGCGCGGGACAAGGCAAAGATCTGCCGCGAATAGGCGTAGATGATCGAGAAAAAGCTGGCGATCAAGCCTGCCAGGCCCACCAGGTTGACGAAGCTGCCCATCCAGGTCGAGCCGCCGTAGGACAATGCCAACGCTTCCACCAGTGGGTTGCCGGATTTGATCAAGGCGTAAGTGCCCGCGCCGCCCGGTGCAATCACCAGGATCAACAGGGCAAAGCTGGTCAGCACCACAATCGCGCCGATCAGCCCGCGTGGCAGGTCGCGTTTGGGGTTCTTGGTTTCTTCTGCGGCCAGGGGCACGCCTTCTACCGCGAGGAAAAACCAGATCGCATAGGGGATCGCCGCCCACACGCCGACGTAGCCGAACGGCAGGAAAGGGCTGGCACCCTTGGCTTCGGTCACCGGGATATCCAGCAGGTTGGCGACATTGAAGTGCGGCACCATCGCTACCAGAAACACGCCCAGGGCGATGGCCGCGATGGCGGTGATCACGAACATCAGCTTCAGCGCTTCACCCACCCCAAAGATGTGGATGCCGATAAAGATGATGTAGAACGCTAAATAGATCATCCAGCCGCCAATGCCGAACAGCGACTCGCAATACGCGCCAATAAATACCGCGATGGCGGCGGGCGCGATGGCGTATTCGATCAGGATCGCCGTGCCCGTGAGAAACCCGCCCCAAGGGCCAAATGCGCTGCGGGCAAAGCCGTAGCCGCCGCCTGCGGTAGGAATCATCGAAGACAGTTCGGCAAGTGAAAAGCACATGCACAGGTACATGGTGGCCATCAGCAGTGTGGCGAGGAACATGCCGCCCCAACCGCCTTGGGCCAGGCCGAAGTTCCAGCCGGCGTAATCGCCGGAGATGACGTAGGCGACGCCGAGGCCGACCAGCAGCACCCAGCCGGCGGCGCCTTTTTTGAGTTCGCGTTGTTGAAAGTAATCGGTGCCGACTTTTTCGAAATCGACAGACGATCCAGTGGGTTCGCTAGGCATGGGGAAGTACCTTTCGTTGTTATTGTTTTAACTCGGCCTCTTTGAGCCGAATGCAGTTCGCAAGTACTTGTGAAGTTCTAAGTGTGGGAGAGGGCTTGCTCCCGATGGCGGTGTGTCAGCTACTGAGTTGTTGGCTGATCCACCGCTATCGGGAGCAAGCCCCCTCCCACCTTTGATTGCATTGCAAGGGTGGGAGGGTGTTGTGGGTTAGAAGAAGCCCAACGGGTTAATGTCGTAGCTCACCAGCAAGTTCTTGGTCTGCTGGTAATGGTCCAACATCATCTTGTGCGTCTCACGGCCCACACCGGACTTCTTGTAACCGCCAAACGCGGCATGTGCCGGGTACAGGTGGTAGCAGTTGGTCCACACGCGGCCGGCCTTGATCGCCCGGCCCATGCGGTAGGCGCGGTTGATGTCGCGGGTCCACAGACCGGCGCCCAGGCCGAATTCGGTGTCGTTGGCAATGGCCAGGGCTTCGGCTTCGTCCTTGAAGGTGGTGATGCTTACCACTGGGCCGAAGATTTCTTCCTGGAACACGCGCATTTCGTTGGTGCCCTTGAGCAGGGTCGGCTGGATGTAATAGCCGGTGGCCAGGTCGCCGCTGAGCTTCTCCACCTTGCCGCCGGTGAGCAGCTGCGCCCCTTCGCCCTTGGCGATTTCCAGGTAGGACAGGATCTTGTCGAACTGCTGCTCCGACGCTTGGGCGCCAACCATGGTGTCGGTGTCCAGCGGATCGCCGCGCTTGATCGACTCGACCTTTTTCATCACCACTTTCATGAAGTCTTCATAGATCGACTCTTCCACCAGCGCGCGCGATGGGCAGGTGCACACTTCGCCCTGGTTGAAGAACGCCAGCACCAGGCCTTCGGCGGCCTTTTCGATGAATTGCGGTTCGGCTTTCATGATGTCGGCGAAGAAGATGTTCGGCGACTTGCCACCCAGTTCGACGGTGGACGGAATGATGTTCTCGGCCGCCGCATGCATGATGTGCGAACCCACCGGGGTGGAGCCGGTGAAGGCGATCTTGGCGATGCGCTTGCTGGTGGCCAGGGCTTCGCCGGCTTCTTTACCGAAACCGTGCACCACGTTGAGTACGCCGGGCGGCAGCAGGTCGCCGATCAGCTCCATCAGTACGTTGATGCCCAGCGGCGTCTGCTCGGCGGGCTTGAGCACCACGCAGTTACCGGCGGCCAGGGCCGGGGCGAGCTTCCAGGCGGCCATCAGCAGGGGGAAGTTCCACGGGATGATCTGGCCGACCACGCCCAGCGGCTCATGGAAATGATAGGCGGCGGTGAGTTCGTTGATTTCGGCGCTGCTGCCTTCCTGGGCGCGGATGCAGCCGGCGAAGTAGCGGAAGTGGTCGGCGGCCAGCGGGATGTCGGCGTTGAGGGTTTCGCGCACGGCCTTGCCGTTGTCCCAGGTTTCGGTGACGGCCAGCAGTTCGAGGTTCTGTTCGATACGGTCGGCGATTTTCAGCAAGACCAGCGAGCGGTCCTGGGCCGAAGTCTTGCCCCAGGCGTCAGCGGCGGCGTGGGCGGCGTCCAGGGCGTTGTCGATGTCTTTGGCAGTGGAGCGCGGGAATTCGGCGATGGGCTTGCCGTTGACCGGCGACGTATTGGTGAAGTAATTGCCATCGACCGGGGCAACGAATTCTCCACCGATGTAGTTGCCGTACTTGGCCTTGAACGAAACGATAGCGCCTTCAGTACCGGGGTGTGCATAACGCATGGTGGGCATCTCCTGCTTTTATGTTTATTGGAGTACAGCGCGGCAAGCGCGTGATAAAGCGTAGAGCAAAGGTTGGGCCACTGCGTTGCAGGCCAGGTAAATCAAGGGGTTAATAGTTTTACCGGGCGTTGCTGTCACCTATTCGATACAGGCGCGGTGACAGTGTGTGCCATAAACGATACATCCCGTGACCGGCGGGTCGGGTCGGGATTGCAATGGCTGGGTGCCTGGAGGATGCTGGGCGTTCTCACGCAGGGAGAATAATAAGAACATGCACAACGATCAGTTCAGTCGCCACGCCCGGCAAGTCTTGACCGTCACACGCGGGCATGAATGCTCCCAAGGCCCCGGCAGCGATCCGTCCATTGCCCGCTCCTGGCTGCGCTGCCTGGAGGATTACCACCTTGATCCCGCGCAAACCATCGCCCCTACCGTGCTCGAACAGGGGCGCCTGCTGGAAAGTCGCGAACGCCTGCAGCAGGTGCTGCACATCGCCGGCAACGAGATGAACAGCCTGCATCAACAGCTCTCCGGCGCTGGCCACGCGGTGCTGCTCACCGACGCGCGCGGCGTGATCCTCAACTGCGTCACCGCGCCGTCCGAGCGCAAGATTTTCGAGCGCGCCGGGTTGTGGCTGGGCGCTGATTGGAGTGAGGCCCGCGAGGGCACCAATGGCATCGGGACGTGCCTGGTTGAGCGCCAGTCCGTGACGATTCATCGCGACGAACACTTTCGCGGCCGTCACACGGGGCTGACCTGCTCGGCGAGCCCGGTGTTCGATCCTCACGGTGAACTGCTGGCGGTGCTGGACGTGTCGTCGGCTCGGGAAGCGGTGTCGCGCCAGAGCCAATTCCACACCATGGCGCTGGTCAATCTCTCGGCGAAGATGATCGAGAGTTGCTATTTCCTGCGCCACTTCGAGCACCATTGGCTACTGCGTTTTCACCTGCAGGCAGAGTCCGTGGGCCTGTTCAGTGAAGGGCTGCTGGCGTTCGACGGTGAGGGGCGTATTTGCGCGGCCAACCAGAGCGCGCTCAACCTGCTCGCATGCACGCGTAGCGGTTTGCTGGGGCAGCCGGTGGAGGCATTTTTCGATTGTTCGCTGGATCAACTGCTGAGCCGCGCCAGCGCCAGTGCGACCGCCAGTTGGCCATTGCGTACCCGTGAGGGGCGCAGCCTGTTTGCGGCATTGAGAGGCCAGCCGCGCCGTGTGCCCACGCCGGTTACCCGGCCAGCATCGCCACGGCCATCAGGAATTTGCCTGGGCGACCCGGCGCTGCAGGACGAAATGCGCAAGGCGCTGCGGGTGTTCGAGCGCGATGTGCCACTGCTGATCAACGGTGAAACCGGATGCGGGAAAGAAGCGTTCGCCAAGGCGGTGCACCAGGCCAGCCAGCGTTCCGATAAGGCCTTTGTCGCGCTCAACTGTGCGGCCATCCCGGAAAACCTGATCGAAAGCGAGTTGTTTGGCTATCGCGGTGGCAGTTTCACCGGAGCGCTGAAGGAAGGCATGCGCGGCAAGCTGCAACAAGCCGATGGCGGTACGCTGTTTCTGGATGAAATCGGCGATATGCCCGTGGCGCTGCAAACCCGTTTGTTGAGAGTGCTGGAGGACCGCCTGGTGGTACCTATAGGCGGTGAGCCCCAGGCGGTGAACGTACGAATTATCAGCGCCACCCACCGAAATCTGCTTGAACGTGTGCAGGACGGCAGCTTTCGCGAGGATTTGTATTACCGCTTGAACGGCCTGGAAGTTGCCCTTCCGGCGTTGCGTGAGCGCAGTGACAAGTCGCAACTGCTGGACTTCCTGCTGGCGCAGGAGGCGAGTAAGCAGGCTGTTGGCCTGACGCCTGCAGCGCGTGAAGTGCTGTTGGCGTACGCGTGGCCGGGCAATATCCGACAGCTGCGTACGGTGTTGCGCACGCTGGTCGCGCTGTGCGACACAAGCCTGATCGGGCTTGAGGATTTACCTGCAAACATCCGCCAGGCTCGCGCGCAATCGAGTGAACAGAGCCCTGCACGTTCGCCCCTGGACGACGCCGAGCGGGCGGCTTTGCTGGCAACGCTGGAGCAGCAACGCTGGCACATGAGCCATACGGCGCAGCAGTTAGGGGTGAGCCGTAATACGCTTTACCGAAAGTTGCGAAAGTATGAAATTTCACGCAGTTTGGTCGTTTAGCCGTGAAAAATGCAGTTCACCTCAAGCCCATGGGTGGCTCCACTGGCCTGCCTACTGCCAGCGCACTTGGCAGAGTGACCTAAAGAGTGCCATTTCCTACTCCCTGCGCTAACCTGCCTCGATGATTTACGAGGTCAACTATGCACATTCATATTCTGGGTATCTGCGGCACGTTCATGGGCTCGATGGCGGTACTTGCCAAAGAGCTGGGCCATCACGTTACCGGCTCCGATGCCAATGTTTATCCGCCCATGAGCACTCAGCTACAAGCTCAGGGCATTGAGCTGACTCAAGGCTACGACCCGGCGCAGTTCGACCCGGTCCCCGATCTGGTGGTGATCGGCAACGCCATGTCCCGCGGTAACCCTGCGGTCGAGTATGTGCTTAATAAAGGCTTGCCGTATGTCTCCGGCCCCCAGTGGCTGGCCGACCATGTGCTGCAAGGGCGCTGGGTGCTCGCGGTTGCCGGCACCCACGGCAAAACCACCACCAGCAGTATGTTGGCCTGGGTGCTGGAGCATGCGGGCATGAGCCCGGGTTTCCTGATTGGCGGTGTGCCGCAGAACTTCTCGGTGTCGGCGCGCCTGGGGGAGACGCCGTTCTTCGTGATCGAGGCCGACGAGTACGACAGCGCGTTCTTCGACAAGCGTTCCAAGTTCGTCCACTACCGTCCGCGCACGGCGATCCTGAACAACCTTGAATTCGATCATGCCGACATCTTCCCGGATCTGCCGGCCATCGAGCGGCAGTTCCACCACCTGGTGCGTACCATTCCAAGTGAAGGGCTGGTGATTCACCCGACCACCGAACCGGCGTTGCAGCGCGTGATCGAGATGGGCTGCTGGACTCCGGTGCAAACCACCGGCGCGGGCGGGCAGTGGCAGGTCAGATTGCTCAGTGACGACGGTTCCAGGTTTGAAGTGCTGTTCGAAGGCCAAGCCCAAGGCACGGTCGAGTGGGACATGACCGGCCAGCATAACGTCGCCAACGCCTTGGTCACCCTGGCCGCTGCGCGGCATGTGGGGGTGGTGCCTTCCATGGGTATCGCGGCATTGAACGCATTCAAGAGCGTGAAGCGGCGCATGGAAAAGGTCGCCGATGTGAATGGGATTACCATCTACGATGACTTTGCCCACCACCCCACGGCGATTGCTACGACGTTGGACGGCCTGCGCAAACGCGTCGGTGATGCGCAGATCATTGCCGTCGTCGAGCCGCGCTCCAACTCCATGAAGCTGGGGGCGCACCGTGATGGCCTGCCGGAAAGCGTCAATGACGCCGACCAGGCGGTCTGGTATGCACCGGCCAACCTGGGCTGGGACCTGCCGGCGATCGCCGCGCGGTGCAGTGTGCCTTCGACCGTCTGTGACTCGTTGGAGGGCATCATCGAGCACGTCAAGTACCTGGCCAAGCCAGGCACCCATGTGGTGATCATGAGCAACGGCGGCTTCGGCGGCCTGCACGGCAAGCTGGCCGAGGCGCTCAAGTGAGCGGCCCGGAACGCGTCACCCTGGCGATGACCGGCGCCTCCGGTGCGCCTTACGGCCTGCGTTTGCTTGATTGCCTGGTGCGTGAAGACCGTGAGGTGCATTTCCTGATCTCCAAGGCGGCGCAGTTGGTGATGGCGACTGAAACCGATGTCGCATTACCGGCCAAGGTGCAGATGATGCAGGCGTTCCTCACCGAATACACCGGCGCGGCGGCGGGGCAGATCAAGGTCTATGGCAAAGAGGACTGGATGTCGCCGGTCGCTTCCGGCTCCGGTGCGCCGGCGGCGATGGTGGTGGTGCCCTGTTCCACCGGCACGCTGTCGGCGATTGCCACGGGCGCCTGTAATAATTTGATCGAGCGCGCGGCGGACGTGACCTTGAAGGAACGCCGGCAGTTGATCCTGGTGCCGCGTGAAGCGCCCTATTCGAGCATCCATCTGGAGCACATGCTCAAGTTGTCGAACATGGGCGTTACCATATTGCCCGCATCGCCCGGCTTCTATCATCAGCCGCAGACCATCGACGACCTGGTGGACTTTGTGGTGGCGCGCATTCTCAATCTGCTGAATATTCCCCAGGACATGCTGCCACGCTGGGGCGAGCATCACTTGAGCGGCGATGAATAAGGCGCTGCTGGTCGTGCTGGCGCTGCTATTGGCGGGCTGCGCCACCGCTCGCACGCTGGATGCCGCCCAACCTGGCGCGCCGGTGGTGTATGCCGGCACGCGGTTGGACCTGTATGCGATCAATGGAGGCTGTTGTGCCAAGGACAGATTTGGCGCTGAGGCGCCGAGTTATCCGCATATCGACCTGCCGGCCAGTGCGCTGCTCGACACCCTGTTGTTGCCACTGTCGGCGTTGACGGTGTTGGGTGTGGGCTTCAACGCCACGGGCGGGCTATAACGCAAACCTCAACAACACCAAAAAACCCATGTGGGAGGGGGCTTGCCCCCGATTGCGGTAGCACAGTCAACTCATCAGTGACTGATATACCGTAATCGGGGGCAAGCCCCCTCCCACATTGGGTTCAGTGTTTGCCTTTAGTTATTTACCGAGCTTGCGCAGCTCATCCGACTCCACCACACGCACCCCGTCCTGCTCTTCCAGCGCCAGGCGCCACATGGCGCGGGCCAGTTCGCAGACTTCAATGCCGTGGTACTTGCCCGGAATCAGGCGTGACAGCGGCCCGGCCAGTTGTTCGGCCAGGCGCGGCTCGAGTCTTTCGCCCAACAACAACGATGGCCGCACGATCGTCAGTTGCGGCCAATCCTGTGCTCTCAACGCCTGCTCCATTTCCCCTTTGACCCGGTTGTAGAACACCGAGGATTTCGGGTCGGCGCCAATCGCACTGATCACGATCAGGTGCCGCGCGCCCATTTCCCGTGCGCGCTTGGCGAAGGTCACCACCAGATCCAGGTCGACCGCACGGAACGCCGCTTCCGAACCTGCTTTCTTGATCGTGGTGCCCAGGCAGCAGAAAGCGATATCCACTTGGCCGCCCAGCTGTGGCAGGACCACTGCCGGGTCGCCCACCGGGTTTTCCAGGCGCGGATGTTCAGCCAGTGGTTTGCGGCTGGGTGCCAGTACGCGGGTCACGGTAGGTTCGTTGAGCAGGCGGTCCAGCAAGTGTTCGCCGGTGAGGCCAGAGGCGCCGGCCAGCAGGATATGCTGCGGTGTCAGGTACATGGTGTTTCCCCCCTTGTTACACGTTACAGCTTAGTTGCCTTTGGCTTCCTTGCTATTCATTGAGACGCTTTCGAGCGCCTTTCGTGCCTGCTGTTTGCGTAATAATTGCCAATGGGCGATCACGCCCTTGGGGGCCCAGATCTGCGGTTCGGAGGCTTCGAAATTGTCCGCCTGTTCGCGTTCGGCCACGTGCAGTTGTGCCAGTTTGAACGCCTGTTGCAAATCGTCCGTTTGGCTGAAAGCTTGTGCGAAAAGGGCATCACCAAAGTAGGTGAAGTCTGCTTCTTCTGAACAACCGAACGACACGCGATCCGCGCGCGAGGCGGTCATGATCAGCGTGCGTTCATCCTTCAATGTCGGGATGAATCCGCCGGAGTAACAGGCGGAAATCACGATGATCTTGTCACGGTTTTTCAGCGGCGCGAGCACGGCGGCCAGCTCGTCGGCCGGCAGGTCGGCCAGCTCCATGCGCGGCTGGTCCAGCACCAATTCGTGTTCATGAGTGCCGTGGCTGGTCATATAGATGAACACCAGGTCTTCCGGCCCGCTGCGTTCGGCCAGGGTTTGCACGGCACGGCGCAGATTTTCGCGGGTGGCCATGGGGCGGTCGGCGATATGGTCGCGGTGGTTGACCAGGCGAATCTGCCCATGTGCACCGAAGCGGGTGGCGAGCATATTGCTGACGTAATCGGCTTCGCGCAGGAATACGCTTTGCTTGCCGTCACCAGCCACTGCCAGGGTGTACAGCTCGACGGCAGGCGTAGACGCAGGCACGGCGGCGAGGGCGTCAGCCAGCAAGCGGCCCTGGGCCAGTACGCCGATTTCCAGTGGGTCGGGCAACAGCTTGCCCTCGGCATCGCGCACGCGCATGCCGTTGACCCAGGTGCCGGCCTGAACCGTGCCATCGGTGAGCACCAGCGTGCCGCGGCCCTGGTAGCTGTCGCTGTCGAAGCCGCCGATGTAGAAGCTGCCATCGGTAAGGTTCAGGCGACCTTCGCCGCTGAAGCGCCAATCGATGAACTGGCCGACGTAGTGGCTGCCATCGACGCCGATCAATTCGCCCTTGCCGCTGAGCGCGCCTTCCTTGAACTGGCCGATCCACACGTCGCCGTCGGCATTTTCATAGCGACCCTTGCCGTTGAGCTGGTTCTGTTTGAACTGGCCGACGTAGATATCGCCATCCGCGCTGTTGAAGGTGCCGTTGCCTTCCAACTGACCATCGACGAAGTGGCCGCTGAACTGATTGCCGCTGTCGTCGTTGCGCTGGCCTTCGCCATTGGGCTTGCCGTGAGCGAATTGGCCCTGGTATTGGCTGCCGTCGGCCAGCTCCAGGCGTCCGAGGCCGGAGTACTGGTCGTCCTTGAATTCGCCGCGGTAGGTCATCTGCCCCTCTTTGAGGGTGCCTTCGCCGTTGCGTCGACCGTTCTTGAAGCCGCCGACGTAGCTGCTGCCCGCTGTGGTCAGGCGGCCCTGGCCGTCAAACAGGCCCTGCTTGAATTGGCCTTGGTAGACTTCGCCGTTACTGCCATGCCATTCGCCCTGACCATGCCACTGGCCCTTATCGAACTCGCCGGCGTACCAACTGCCGTTGGGGTAGTCGACACGGCCCTGGCCTTGCAGCAAGCCGTTGACCACATCACCACGGTAGCGGCCGCCATCGGGCAGGCGCGCGTCGGGCGGCAACAGCGATTCGCCGTCTCCGCACGCGGTGAGCAACAGGGCAAGGGCAAGGGGAGCGAGTGGGCGCATAGCGGGATCCGGATAATTGAGCGCCGAGTATGCCGCAGCCGAGAGGTTCATACATAAATTTACATACACTGTGGCAAGGTTTGTTGCCTCACCACAGGCAGCGTCCTACACGAAGCAGAGTGACAGCGACTCGGCGATGTAAGCCGGTTTCTCCTGGCCTTCGATTTCCAGGGTGGCGGTGGCCTTGAACAGCCATTGGCCGGGTTTTTTCTCGTGGACATCGGTGAGCGTGACGTTCAGGCGCACCTTGGAGTCGACCTTTACCGGCTGGATAAAGCGCACGCTGTCGAGGCCGTAATTGACCGCCATCTTCAGGCCTTCGGGCATGATCAGGATGTCTTCCATCAGCTTGGGCATCAGCGACAGCGACAGGAACCCATGGGCAATGGTGCTGCCGAACGGGGTTTGTGCCGCCTTGACCGGGTCGACGTGGATGAATTGATGATCGCCGGTGGCCTCTGCGAACAGGTTGATGCGCGCCTGGTCGATGGTGAGCCACTCGGAACGTCCGAGCTCCTTGCCGACATAGTCTTTGAGCTGCGCTACGGGTACCTGGGGCATTGCGTCTCTCCTGGTTTCATCATTTTTATCCCCCGCTGATGAGGGGGTTTTTTATGGGATACAGAGAACCAATGTAGATCATCATGGGCAATCGGCCCGGTCAACGACATGCTTTTGGCGAATGCCGGAGCATAGGGCGGGCGTGCTTATAATGCGCGCGGGCTTTAAGGGGGAGAAAGCGGATGCTGTTACGTGGCCTGACCTGGCTGGTGTTGTTTCAACTGATCGGCACAGCGATCAATCATCTGCTGTTGCCGGTATTGCCGGGACCGATCATCGGCCTGCTGCTGATGCTTGGCTTTCTGATCTGGCGCGGCGAAGTCAGCGAGCCGCTGAGCCTGGCGGCCGGCAGCCTGCTGCGGTATCTGCCGTTGCTGCTGGTGCCGCCGGCCGTGGGCGTGATGGTGTATGCCAAGGACATCGTTGCAGACTTCTGGGCCATCGTCGGCGCGCTGGTGCTGTCGCTGGTCATCGCCATGGGCGTCGTCGGCGTGCTGATGCAACAGATGGTCAAGCGCAAGGAGAAGGGCCAATGATGTTCGATTGGCAGGGCGCCTGGACGGCCGTCATTCATCACCCGCTGTTCGGGATCGGCATCACCCTGGGTGCTTATCAACTGGTACTGGCGGCTTTCGAGAAAACCCGCTGGATCTTCCTGCAGCCGGTGCTGGTCTCCATGTTGCTGGTGATTGGTGTGTTGCTCACTTGCGGCCTGAGCTACGTCGAATACCGCGAAAGCACCGAGATCATGGGCATTCTGCTGGGGCCGGCGACGGTAGCCCTGGCGGTGCCGCTGTATCTGAACCTGCGAAGGATTCGCCAATTGTTCTGGCCGATTTTTACTACGCTGGTGATAGGTGGGGTGTTGGCCACCGGCCTGTGCGTGGTGTTGGGCTGGTGGTTCGGCGCTGAACACAGAGTGCTGATGACCATGGCGCCCAAGTCGGTGACGTCGCCGATTGCCATGCTGGTGGCCGAGCAGATCGGTGGCGTGGCGGCATTGGCCGCGGTGTTCGTGTTGATCACCGGGGTGGTCGGCGCGATGATCGGCCCGGCGCTCCTGTCGCGCCTGGGCGTACACAGCCCCGAAGCACGCGGCATGGCCCTGGGCATGACGGCCCATGCCGTCGGCACCTCGGTGGCCCTGCAGGAAAGTGAAGAATGCGGCGCCTTCGCGGCGCTGGCGATGAGTCTGATGGGCGTGGCCACGGCGGTATTCCTGCCGCTGGCCGTGTCGGTGATCGTTTGAACCGGGTTTAAGGAAACCTTTATGAGTCTGGCGCTGTTTCCGCTCAACACTGTGCTGTTCCCTGGCTGCACCCTCGATTTGCAACTGTTCGAGGCGCGCTACCTGGACATGATCAGCCGCTGCATGAAAAAGGGCGAAAGCTTCGGCGTGGTGTGCATCCTTGACGGCAAGGAAGTCGGCCTGGCCCCGGACGGCTATGCGCTGATCGGCTGTGAGGCGCTGATTCGCGACTTCAAGCAACAGGACAACGGCCTGCTGGGCATTCGTGTCGAAGGCGGGCGGCGTTTCCGCGTATATGACGTTGAGGTGCACAAGGACCAGTTGCTGGTGGCCGAGGTGCAATGGTTGGAAGAGCTGCCGGAGCAGCCGCTGGAAGAAGAGGATGCCGACCTGCTGGCGCTGCTGCAGGCATTGGCGGAGCACCCGATGGTCGCTTCGCTGGATATGGACGCTCGTGCCGAGGGCCAGCAGGCCCTGGCTAATCAGCTGGCGTATCTGCTGCCGTTCACCGAGGCCGACAAGCTCGACCTGCTGCAACTCGACGATCCGCAGCAGCGGCTGGATGCGATCCAGATGCTGCTGGATGAGTTGCAAGGTGAATTATTCACCTAAGATTCGGATTTCCCTGACGTGGTTTTCAGACTTTGTTTCGCTGCTTCCAGCAGCGTGGCTTGCACTATTTTCCGATCACACCCTAATGATCGGAGATGACCATGATTCGGCTGACACCCTCGGAACAAGAAGCCTGGGACGCGTACCTTGTCAGCGTGACCACGCAATTACTCCAGCAGGATGCCACGCGGGGCCCGGAATACATCGCCGAACGCGCCGCTGAAATCGCTGATGAAATGCTGCTGGAGCGACGCGAGCGTTGCGTTGAGCGCCGCTCGGCATCGGTGGAGTGGATCGGCCCGGCCAAGGATCAGTAAGCGTACCTGAGCAAAGCATGGGACGTGCCGGTAAAAGCAATAAACCCGAGCACGGCCACCACGGCGGGCAACACCAGCCACCAGGCTTTTTGCGTCATTGGCGGCAAGGGGCTGCGGTATTGGCTGAGGGTGAGGCTGAATGCGCATACGGTCATTGCCAACAGCGTGCCGGCCAGGATGTCCGAGGGCCAATGAGCACCGAGGTACACCCGCGACACTGCAATGAACGCGGCGGGTATGCAGCCCAGTAGCAGCCAGGTCAGGCGTAACCGCGTGGGTTGGCCCCGGCCGGCCAGTACCGCCAGGGCCAGGAAGAACGCAAACGCGCCGGAGGCATGGCCGCTGGGCATGCTGAAGCTGGTGAGCGGGTCGGTGAGGATTTCCGGGCGGCCACGGGCGAAGAAGAGCTTGGTGCCGGTGTTGATCACGGCGGCTCCCGCCAGTGTGACGCCAACGAATAGGGCATGACGCCACTGTCGCGCCAGTAACAGCAGGCCGGTGAACACCGCGCTGGCCACGAACATTTTCTTGAACTCACCCAGCTGGGTGATCCGTACCATCACTTCGTCAAGCCACGGGCTGCGATGTTCCTGCACAAGGGCGCTCAGGCCCTGGTCGAAATGGTTGAGGTGCGGGTAGCCGATGAACAGCGCGACCAGCAAGGTCAGGCTGGCGCAACCAATCCACAGGGTCGCGCGACGATGACCGCGCAGGCTGCTGTTCAAGCTCAGCCCCAGCAACACCGCCAGGCAGGCCGCGACAATGGCCGCTTCCGGCCAGAAACCTTCCGGCAATGGCAGGCGGAACGCAGCGCCAGCGGCCCAGCCCGGCAGCAGATAAGCCACCGACCAACCCGCTGCCGCGATAACGCTCACGACCGCGAAGCGCGGGAACGGCATGTCGCACATGCCGGCCACCATCGGCAGCATGGGGCGCAGCGGGCCGATGAAGCGCCCGACCAGCAGGCTGGCAATGCCGTACTTATGGAAGTAGGTTTCAGCGCTATTCATCCATTCGGGGTGCTGACGAAGGCCGGGCAGGCGTCGGATGTTCTGGTGGAAATGCCGGCCCAGGTAGTAGGAAACCCCATCGCCCAATAAGCCGCCGAGGAATCCCAGCAGCAGGGTTTCGCTCAACGACAGCGCGCCGCTGCCGGCCAGTGCGGCAATCGCGAACAGCAGCACCGTACCCGGCACGATCAGTCCGGCGATGGCCAGGCATTCCACGCACGCAACGATAAACACCGCCGCCGCCAGCCATTGTGGGTTCAGGGTCAGCCAGCCGGTAATGCTATCGAGCCAATGGCCCATACACTCCACTCCATACATAATCTGAAACGCTGATGATCAAACTGTGGGAGGGGGGCTTGCTCCCGATGGCGGTGGGTCAGTGTCAGATGGTTTGACTGACACACCGCTATCGGGAGCAAGCCCCCTCCCATATGGAGCATCAAATCAAAAAATAATCGCGGCCTTCGACCTGTCCCCGCCGCAGCGGGTTCCGTGTGCAATAAGGCGCATAGCCAGCATCGACGAAACGGTACATCAAATGTTCATCGCGCCCACTGGGGATGCCCAGTCGTGTGGTCTGGATGATCTGCGTGGGCACCTGGCCTACGTCTTCCACATACAACAGTTCCTGATCGAAGCGCTTGGCATCCCACATCGGCACCTTCAGGCCCAGCGCCTTGCACAGCAGCGTCTGGCCTGCACAGAGTTTCTGCGCGGCGCGCGGGCTGCCGTCGGGGTTCGGGTTGTTCAACAGCATTTGCGCCAGGCTCGCCGGGCCGGAAATTTCATCGACCCAGGGATACGCCGATTTGATCAGCACGGCATTGCCCGGGCCATGGGCGCTGAAATTCAGCGAATCACCGCCACGGGCGTAGTACATGTAGATATGCCCGCCATCCAGAAACAAAGCCTTACGCTTTTCTGTGTAGCCGAGTGAGGCGTGGCTGCCTTTTTCGGCCACGTAATAGGCTTCGGTTTCAATAATTCGGGCTGAAAGCCAAATTCCGCCGACACGATGACGGATGACTTTTCCGAGCAGTTCTTGCGCGAGCAACTGTGCATCGCGGTCGAAGAAGCTGTCGGGGAGGGCGCTGGCAGGGAGTTCGGGCGTCATTCTGGACATAGCGTTCAAGGTAATTACGGCTAAATGTGACGGAATCATAACAACTCCCACCTTAATTACCGCTGAACCCCAGGTTTTTACAGTTCATTTCGACCATCCGCCCCTCACCGCTGTCAGTCGGGCGGCGTCACAGCTATAATCTGCCGCTTTCCTCTTTGCCAAGACTACCTGACCCATGACTGAGTCCGTTCTTGACTACATGACCCGCCTGGGTCGCGCTGCCCGTCAGGCCTCGCGGTTGATCGCCCGTGCGAGCACTGCGCAGAAGAATCGCGCGTTGTTGGCCGCCGCCGACGCTCTGGATGCTTCGCGCCCAGCGCTCACCGCCGCCAACGAACAGGACCTGGCCAACGGCCGCGCCAATGGCCTGGAACCGGCCCTGCTGGATCGCCTGGCGCTGACCCCGGCGCGTATCGACGACATGATCGAAGGCTTGCGTCAGGTAGCCAAGCTGCCTGACCCCATCGGTGAAATCCGCGATATGCGTTACCTGCCGTCCGGCATCCAGGTCGGCAAGATGCGCGTGCCCCTGGGCGTGATCGGCATCATCTATGAGTCGCGGCCGAACGTGACCATCGACGCCGCGAGCCTGTGCCTCAAGTCGGGCAATGCCACCATCCTGCGCGGCGGTTCCGAGGCCATCAACTCCAACCGTGCCATCGCTGCCTGCATTCAGCAGGGCCTGGCCGTGGCCGAGTTGCCCGCCGAGGTGGTGCAAGTGGTGGAAACCACCGACCGCGCGGCGGTTGGCGCGTTGATTACCATGCCGGAATTCGTCGACGTGATCGTGCCGCGCGGTGGCAAGAGCCTGATCGAGCGCGTCAGCCGCGACGCCAAGGTGCCGGTGATCAAGCACCTGGACGGCGTGTGCCACGTCTACATCGACATCGCCGCCGACCTCGACAAGGCGATCCGCATCGCCGACAACGCCAAGACCCACCGCTACGCGCCGTGCAACACCATGGAAACCCTGTTGGTGCACGCCGGCATCGCCGAGCGCGTGCTGCCGCCGCTGGCCGCCATTTATCGCGACAAGGGCGTGGAACTGCGTGGTTGCGAGCGTACCCGCGCGTTGCTGGGCGCGGATGTGATCGAGGCGATCGAGCAGGACTGGTACACCGAGTACACGGCGCCGATCCTGTCGATCCGCATTGTCGACGACCTGGACCAGGCCATCGAGCACATCAATAAATACGGTTCCAAGCACACCGACGCCATTGTCTCCGAGCATTTCAGCGATGCCCGGCGTTTCCTCAATGAAGTGGACTCCGCTTCGGTGATGGTCAACGCCTCGACGCGCTTTGCCGATGGCTTCGAGTACGGCCTGGGGGCGGAAATCGGCATCTCCACCGACAAGCTCCATGCCCGTGGCCCGGTTGGCCTGGAAGGCCTGACCAGCGAAAAGTACGTGGTGTTCGGCGACGGTCACGTGCGCACTTGATGGCTAAACGCATCGGGCTGCTCGGCGGTACTTTCGACCCCGTGCACATCGGCCATTTACGCAGTGCCCTGGAAGTCGCGGATGCCCTGGCGCTGGATGAATTGCGCCTGATGCCCAATTTCCGGCCGCCCCATCGCGATACGCCGCAGGTGTCAGCGCAACAGCGCCTGGAAATGGTGCGCGTTGCTGTGGAGGGTATATCGCCGCTGGTGGTGGACGATCGCGAGCTCAAGCGCGATAAACCGTCCTACACTGTCGACACCCTGGAACTGATGCGCGCCGAGTTGGCCGCCGATGACCAGTTGTTTCTGCTTTTGGGCTGGGACGCATTTTGCGGCCTGCCCTCTTGGCACCGCTGGGAGGAACTCCTCCAGCATTGCCACATCCTGGTTCTGCAACGCCCGGATGCCGACAGCGAACCGCCGGATGCCTTGCGCAACCTGCTGGCTGCGCGGTCGGTAAGTGACCCCTTGGCCCTGACCGGGCCGAACGGGAATATTGCATTCGTCTGGCAGACCCCGCTTGCGGTGTCCGCCACCCAGATCCGTCAACTGCTGGCCAGCGGTAAGTCGGTACGTTTCCTGGTGCCTGACGCGGTCCTGGCCTACATCGATGCGCACGGGCTTTACCGTGCGTCGAACTGAAAAGGCGCGCTTGTCGCTACGCACCGTCGTGCAGCGAGCGCCCGAACATACGAGCAAAACGAGTTTTATATGACGAACAAAGACGTAAGCAAAGTTAAGCGCAAAGGCACCTTCAAGAGCGCGCCGCTGCCGGTAGAAGCCCACGTTGGCCCGGAACTGGCTGGCGAAGAACTGGTAAAAGTTGCCGTGGCTGCCCTGGAAGACGTGAAAGCCCAGGACATCCAGGTGCTCGACGTGCGCGACAAGCAGAGCATCACCGACTTCATGATCATCGCCACCGGTACCTCCAACCGCCAGATCGGCGCGATGCTGGACAAGGTTCGCGAAGCGGTCAAAGCCCAGGGCGTGAAGCCACTGGGTGAAGAAGGCAAGGGCGACAGCGATTGGGTGCTGCTGGACATGGACGACGTGATCGTTCACATGATGACCTCCAACGCGCGCCAGTTCTATGACTTGGAGCGTCTGTGGAAAGGCGCCGAGCAGAGCCGTGCCGCCGATGGCAAGCACCACAGCCCGGAAGTGGGCCACGCGCACTTCGACAAGCTCAACAAAGACCAGGAATAAGGAACGGCTGTGCGCCTGCGTCTGATCGCTGTCGGTTCACGCATGCCCAAGTGGGTGGAAGAGGGCTGGCACGAGTACGCCAAGCGTCTGCCTGCCGAGCTGTCGCTGGAGCTGGTGGAAATACCGCTCAATACCCGGGGCAAGAATGCCGACGTGGCGCGCTTTATCCGTCAGGAAGGCGAAGCCATGTTGGCCAAGGTCGGGCCCAACGAGCGCATCGTTACGCTCGAAGTGCACGGCAAGCCCTGGAGCACCGAGCAGTTGGCGGTGGAGCTGGACCGCTGGCGCCTGGATTCGCGCACCGTCAACTTCATGGTCGGCGGCCCCGAAGGGCTGGCGCCGGAAGTCTGTGCGCGGGCCGATCAGCGCTGGTCGCTGTCGGCGCTCACGCTGCCGCACCCGTTGGTAAGGATTCTGATCGGTGAACAGCTGTATCGCGCCTGGACAGTTCTGTCCGGGCATCCTTATCACAAATAATCTGCGCCATTCCCGATGACCCAGCCGATCCGCATCAAGGACCACGAGAAAGACGCACGTCTGGTACGTGCGCGCGTGGTATTTGGCGCGATCATGGTGGTGGCGCTGATCGGGGTGCTGATCGCGCGCCTGTATTACCTGCAGGTCATCCAGTACGAATATCACTCCACCTTGTCGGAAAACAATCGGGTGCATGTGCAGCCGATCCCGCCGACCCGTGGGCTGATTTTCGACCGCAATGGCGTGGTAGTGGCGGATAACCGGCCCAGCTTCAGCCTGAGCATGACCCGCGAGCGTTCCGGCGACTGGCAACAGGTGCTCGATGTGATCGTCGAGGTGCTGCAGCTGACGCCGGAAGACCGAGTCATCTTCGAGAAGCGCATGAAGCAGGGGCGCCGGCCTTTCGAGCCGGTGCCGATTCTGTTCGAGCTGAACGAAGAGCAGATCGCACGGATCGCGGTGAACCAGTTCCGCTTGCCGGGCGTGGAGGTGGTGGCGCAGTTGGTGCGGCATTACCCGCAGGGGCCGCACTTTGCGCACTCGGTCGGCTATATGGGGCGAATCAACGAGAAAGAGCTGAAAACCCTCGATCCGGTCAATTACAGCGGCACCCATCACATTGGCAAAACCGGCATCGAGCGTTTCTACGAGCCCGAGCTGCACGGCCAGGTGGGTTACGAAGAGGTCGAGACCAACGCTCGCGGCCGCGTGTTGCGCGTGCTCAAGCGCACTGATCCGTTGCCGGGCAAAGACATCGTGCTGAGCCTGGACATCAAGCTGCAGGAAGCCGCCGAAATGGCGCTGGGCGGTCGTCGTGGTGCGGTGGTGGCGCTGGACCCGAAGACCGGCGAAGTGCTGGCTATGGTCAGCCAGCCGAGTTTCGACCCCAACCTGTTCGTGACCGGCATCAGCTTCAGGGCCTATGCCGAGCTGCGCGATTCCATCGACCGGCCGCTGTTCAACCGCGTGTTGCGCGGCCTGTACCCGCCGGGTTCGACCATCAAGCCGGCGGTGGCGATTGCCGGCCTGGATTCGGGTGTGGTCACGGCGTCGAGTCGGGTCTATGACCCCGGCTACTACATGCTGCCCAACTACGATCACAAATACCGTAACTGGAACCGCACCGGTGACGGCTATGTCGACCTGGATACCGCGATCATGCGCTCCAACGACACCTATTTTTATGACCTGGCCCACAAGTTGGGTATCGATCGCCTGTCGGCCTACATGGGCAAGTTCGGCCTCGGTCAGAAAGTCTCCCTGGACATGTTCGAAGAGTCCCCAGGCCTGATGCCGTCGCGGGAGTGGAAGCGGGCGACGCGGCGCCAGGCGTGGTTCCCCGGCGAAACCCTGATCCTCGGCATTGGCCAGGGTTATATGCAGGCCACCCCGCTGCAACTGGCCCAGGCGACGGCGCTGGTGGCGAACAAGGGCATCTGGAACCGTCCGCACCTGGCCAGGACCATCGAGGGCGAGAAACCGCAGGATGAGAATCCGATCCCCGACATCGTGCTGCGCGACCCTTCCGACTGGAACAAGGTCAATCACGGTATGCAGCAGGTCATGCACGGCGCCCGTGGTACCGCACGCAAGGCGGCGATCGGTGCGCAGTACCGCATCGCCGGCAAGAGTGGTACCGCCCAGGTGGTCGCGATCAAGCAGGGTGAAAAGTACGACCGCTCCAAGGTTCAGGAACGCCACCGCGACCACGCCTTGTTTGTTGGTTTTGCCCCAGCAGATGACCCGAAAATCGTGGTGGCGGTGATGGTGGAGAACGGTGAATCCGGCTCCGGCGTCGCGGCCCCGGTGGTGCGTCAAGTGATGGACGCCTGGCTGCTGACCGCCGACGGCAAGCTCAAGCCCGAATATGGCGGCCCCCCTTCAAGCCCCGAGGTTACGGCCCGTGAAGAGTAATTTTGACCGCATCCTCTCCAGTGAGGATGTGATGCGTCGCCGTGCGACGTTGCTGCAACGCATGCACATCGATGGCCCGCTGCTGGTGCTGCTGCTGATCTTGGCGGCCGGCAGCCTGTTCGTGCTGTATTCGGCCAGCGGCAAGAACTGGGACCTGCTGATCAAGCAAGCGTCTTCGTTCGGCCTGGGCCTGTTGTCGATGGTGGTGATCGCCCAGCTCGAGCCGCGCTTCATGGCGCGCTGGGTGCCCCTCGGTTATGTCGCCGGGGTTTTGCTGCTGGTGGTGGTGGACGTGATGGGTCACAACGCCATGGGCGCGACCCGCTGGATCAACATCCCTGGGGTGATTCGCTTCCAGCCGTCGGAATTCATGAAGATCCTCATGCCGGCCACCATCGCTTGGTACCTGTCCAAGCGCACGTTGCCGCCACAGCTTAAGCACGTGGGGATCAGCCTGGTGCTGATCGGCGTGCCTTTCATTCTTATCGTGCGCCAGCCGGACCTCGGCACCTCGTTGCTGATCCTGGCGGGCGGCGCGTTCGTGCTGTTCATGGGTGGCTTGCGCTGGCGCTGGATTCTCAGCGTGCTGGCCGCCGCCGTGCCCGTGGCCGTGGCCATGTGGTTCTTCTTTATGCACGACTACCAGAAGCAACGGATCCTGACGTTCCTCGACCCGGAGAGCGACCCGCTGGGTACCGGCTGGAACATCATCCAGTCTAAGGCAGCGATCGGTTCCGGCGGCGTGTTCGGCAAGGGCTGGTTGCTGGGTACCCAATCGCACCTGGACTTTTTGCCTGAAAGCCACACCGACTTCATTATTGCGGTGATGGGCGAAGAGTTCGGCCTGGTTGGCATTTGCGCGCTGCTGCTGATCTATTTGCTGCTGATCGGGCGCGGGCTGGTGATTACCGCGCAGGCGCAGACGCTGTTCGGCAAGTTGCTGGCCGGCAGCCTGACCATGACTTTTTTTGTTTATGTTTTCGTCAACATCGGTATGGTCAGTGGCCTGCTGCCGGTGGTAGGTGTGCCGTTGCCATTCATTAGCTACGGCGGAACTTCGCTGGTGACATTGCTGTCAGCGTTTGGGGTTTTGATGTCGATTCATACGCATCGCAAATGGATCGCACAGGTTTGAATAAGGTGAAGATGTCAATGCAAGTAATGCGCGGCTGGGCAACTCGGCATGCGTCCTGGATGGGCCTGATTGGGCTGCTGGGCGCAACGCAGGAGGTGCAGGCCGGTGACTACGATGGCTCACCTCAGGTCGCCGAATTCGTCGGTGAGATGACCCGCGACTACGGTTTCGCCGGTGAACAACTGATGGGCGTGTTTCGCGAGGCCCAGAAAAAGCAGGCGATCCTCGACGCCATCTCGCGCCCCGCCGAACGCGTGAAGCAGTGGAAGGAATATCGCCCGATGTTCCTCACCGACGCCCGCGTGGCCAGGGGCGTGGACTTCTGGCGCCAGCATGAGGCGGTATTGGCCCGCGCCGAGCAGGAATACGGCGTGCCGGCCCAGGTCATCGTCGCGATCATCGGTATTGAAACCTTCTACGGGCGCAATACCGGCAGTTACCGGGTGATCGACGCGTTGTCGACCCTGGGCTTCGATTACCCGCCCCGCGCCGAGTTCTTCCGCAAGGAGCTGCGCGAATTCCTGCTGCTGGCCCGCGAAGAACAGGTCGACCCGATGACGCTCAAGGGCTCGTACGCCGGGGCGATGGGCTTGCCGCAGTTCATGCCGAGCAGCTTTCGCGCCTACGCCGTGGACTTTGACGGCGACGGGCATATCAATATCTGGAGCAACCCCGACGATGCCATCGGTAGCGTGGCCAGCTATTTCAAGCGTCACGGCTGGGTCGGCGGTGAGCCGGTGGTCGTCCGCGCCGATGTGACGGGCGAGCGTGCCGACGAAGGCCTGACCCAGGGTATCGACCCGGTGAAGACCGTCGGGGAGTTGCGAGCGCTGGGCTGGTCGAGTCAGAATGCGCCACGCGATGACATGCCGGTGACGGCGTTCCGCCTTGAAGGTGAAAACGGCCCGGAATACTGGATGGGCCTGAAGAATTTCTACGCAATCACGCGTTATAACCGCAGTGTGATGTACGCCATGGCCGTGCATCAGCTGTCAGACGAGCTGGTTCAAGCACGGGGCAACAAGTAATGCGGGTATCGCCGTTCAAAAAACCGCTCAAGCTGGTGGCGCTCGCCGCATTGTCCCTGCTGATCGCCAGTTGCTCCACGACGCCGAACCGAGCGCCGGCCAAGAAGGCCGGTGGTGCTGTGGTTCGCGCCCAGCCGGGCCTGGACATCAACCGTGCGCACAAAGACGGTGCGCCGTGGTGGGATGTGGATGTGTCGAAGATCCCCGATGCCACGCCCACCTTGCACTCCGGCCCCTACAAGGCCAACCCGTATACCGTGCTGGGCAAGAATTACTTCCCGCTGCAGGACTCCAAGACCTACGTGCAGTCCGGCACGGCGTCCTGGTACGGCACCAAGTTCCATGGCCAGAACACCGCCAACGGCGAAGTGTATGACCTGTACGGCATGAGCGCGGCCCACAAGACCCTGCCGCTGCCCAGCTACGTGCGCGTGACCAACCTGGACAACAACCGCACGGTGATCCTGCGGGTCAATGACCGTGGGCCGTTCTATTCGGACCGGATCATCGACTTGTCCTACGCCGCCGCAAAGAAACTCGGTTACGCCGAAATCGGTACCGCACGGGTCAAGGTCGAAGGCATCGACCCGGCGCAGTACTGGGCCCAGCGTGGCAAGCCGGCGCCGTTGATGCTCAACGAACCGCAAACCCCGCAACCACAAGTGACCGCATCGACCGGCAAGATCGAACAATGGACGCCGCCGCCCGCGCAGCATGCGCCGGATACGGTCGTCGTACCCCGTGCCGCGCCCGGTGCCTCCACCGTGGGTGGGCAGTACCTGCAGGTGGGCGCTTTCGCCAACCCGGATGCGGCAGAACTGTTAAGGTCCAAGCTCAGCGGCATGGTCAGCGCGCCAGTGTTCATCAGCTCCATCGTGCGTAACCAGCAAACCCTGCACCGTGTGCGCATGGGGCCGATCGGCTCGCCGAGCGAGGTGGCGCAAGTGCAGAACAGCGTACGCCTGGCGAACCTGGGGCAACCCAGCGTAGTGACCGCAGAATAAGGCAATAAAGGACTGCAGGTTCAGGCGCATGCCTGGGCCCTGGTTGTTGGCTCGTTGAACAATAAAACCCAGGGGCAAGGGGTGAGCGGGCAACCGAACACGTGACAGTCTGGAAGCGGGCTGTCTGAATAGTTTTGCCCGCGAGGGCAAGTTTCCATAAGCAATTTCGAGAGACGGATGAACATCACCACCTTAGCCAAACGTACGTGCCTGCTTATCTCGCTGATCATTACCCCGGCCGCCTGGGCGGTTGAGATGGTGCCGGCTTCCCCGCAACTGGCCGCCAAGTCCTGGGTCCTCATGGATGCCGCCAGTGGCAACGTGCTGGTCGAAAACGGCGGTGACGTGCGCCTGCCGCCAGCCAGCCTGACCAAGCTGATGACCGCCTACATCGCGACCCTGGAAATCCGTCGCGGCCAGATCGGCGAAAACGACCCGGTGACCGTCAGCGAAAACGCCTGGCGTACCGGTGGTTCGCGGATGTTCATCAAGGTCGGCTCGCAAGTCACCGTCAGCGACCTGCTGCACGGCATCATCATCCAGTCCGGTAACGACGCCAGCGTCGCCTTGGCCGAGCACATCGCCGGCAGCGAAGACGCGTTCGCCGACATGATGAACAAGACGGCCGGCGACCTGGGCATGACCAACAGCCACTTCATGAACCCGACCGGCCTGCCGAATCCAGAGCATTATTCGTCGGCTCACGATATGGCGATCCTGGCCCGTGCGATCATCCGTGTTGACCCGGTGCACTACGCCATCTACTCCCAGAAAGAGTTCTTCTGGAACAACATCAAGCAGCCTAACCGCAACCTGTTGCTGTGGCGCGACAAGACCGTCGATGGCCTGAAAACCGGCCACACCGACGAAGCCGGCTACTGCATGGTGTCGTCCGCCGTACGTGATGGCCAGCGCCTGATCGCCGTGGTATTCGGCACCAACAGCGAGCAGGCCCGTGCGGCCGAGACGCAAAAGCTGCTGACTTACGGCTTCCGCTTCTTCGAAACCCAGACCTTCTACCAGAAGGGTACGGAGCTGGCGACCGCGCCGGTATGGAAGGGCGCAACCTCCCAGGTCAAGGCCGGCCTGGCTGATGACCTGACCCTGACCATGCCTAAAGGCCAGCTGAAAAAGCTCGCTGCCAGCATGACCATGAACCCGCAATTGGTTGCCCCAATCGCCAAGGGCGACGTGATCGGTAAAGTCGAAGTCAAACTGGACGACAAGGTGGTGCACAGCGCCGACCTGATCGCACTGGATGCCGTCGACGAAGGTGGTATCTTCCGCCGCGTGTGGGATAGCATCCGTCTATTCTTCTACGGCTTGTTCAACTGATTGTGTGCACCTGCAAAGCCCCGCGTTGATCCGACGCGGGGCTTTGCCGTCGCCACGGCTTACCGCTTACGAGGCCGTTACGCCATGACCGATACCGAAGTAAAGGCGCCAAAGATCGAATTCCCGGTGGTGGACTACCCCATCAAGATAATCAGCGATACCGGCGTAGGCCGCAAAGACTTGATCCTCGAGATTGTGCGCAAGCACGCGACGATCAATGATCAGCGTGTGGACGAGCGATCCAGCTCCACAGGCAAATACACCACGATCCAATTGCACATCGTTGCAATCGGTCAAGACCAGCTCTACGACATCAATAGCGAACTGCGGGCCACCGGCTTCGTGCACATGGTGTTGTGATGCCACAGGTCCTGGGCTTTCGCGAGCTTGGCCGGATGGCCTACGAGCCGGTCTGGCACGCCATGCAACGCTTCACCAATGAGCGCGGCAGCTCGGCAGCGGATGAAATCTGGCTGGTCGAACACCCACCGGTGTTCACCCAGGGCCAGGCCGGCAAGGCTGAGCACCTGCTGCTTCCGGGGGATATTCCGGTGGTGCAGGTCGACCGAGGGGGTCAAGTGACTTACCATGGGCCTGGCCAACTGGTCGCTTATCTGTTGCTGGATGTGCGCAAGCTGGGGTTTGGCGTGCGTGACCTGGTAAGCCGCATGGAAGCTTGCCTGATCGAGCTGTTGGCCAGTTACGGCGTGACCGCTGCGGCCAAGCCTGATGCACCGGGTGTGTATGTGGATGGCGCGAAAATCGCTTCCCTGGGTTTGCGCATTCGTCACGGGTGTTCCTTTCATGGCCTGGCCCTGAATGTGGACATGGACCTGGCCCCGTTCCGGCGCATCAACCCGTGCGGCTACGCGGGGCTTGCGATGACCCAGTTGAGCGACCATGCAACACCCATAGAATTTGCCGAGGTAAGTGCCCGGCTGCGCGCGCAGCTCGTCAAACACCTCGACTATGCTGAGCAGACGACCCTGACGGGCGGAATCGATTGATATGACTACTGATGTTGTGCAAACCATGATCCCGACGCTGGACGTTACCGAGCGTCCAGCCCCGGCCCCGCGTGCCAAGGTGGAAGCCGGCGTCAAGCTGCGCGGCGCCGAGAAGGTTGCACGCATCCCGGTCAAGATCATCCCGACCACCGAACTGCCGAAAAAGCCTGACTGGATTCGCGTGCGCATCCCGGTCTCGCCGGAAGTCGACCGTATCAAGGCCCTGCTGCGCAAACACAAGTTGCACAGCGTGTGCGAAGAGGCCTCTTGCCCGAACCTGGGCGAATGCTTCTCCGGCGGCACCGCCACCTTCATGATCATGGGCGACATCTGCACCCGTCGTTGCCCGTTCTGCGATGTGGGCCACGGCCGTCCGAAACCCCTGGACGTCAACGAGCCGGAAAGCCTGGCTATCGCCATCGCCGACCTGAAACTCAAATATGTGGTGATCACCTCGGTCGACCGTGACGACTTGCGCGACGGCGGTGCCCAGCACTTTGCCGATTGCATCCGCGAAATCCGCAAACTGTCGCCAAACGTCATGCTTGAAACCCTGGTGCCCGACTACCGTGGCCGCATGGATGTGGCGCTGCAAATCACCGCCGCCGAGCCGCCGGATGTGTTCAACCACAACCTGGAAACCGTTCCGCGCCTGTACAAGGCCGCGCGTCCGGGTTCGGATTACCAGTGGTCGCTGACCCTGCTGCAGAAGTTCAAGCAGATGATGCCGCACATTCCGACCAAATCCGGCTTGATGCTGGGCCTGGGCGAAACCGACGAAGAAGTCATCGAAGTCATGAAGCGCATGCGCGAGCACGACATCGATATGCTGACCCTGGGCCAGTACCTGCAACCGTCCCGTAGCCACTTGCCGGTGCAGCGTTTCGTGCACCCGGATACCTTCGCCTGGTTCGCCGAGGAAGGCTACAAGATGGGCTTCAAGAACGTGGCCTCCGGCCCATTGGTGCGCTCTTCGTACCACGCCGACGAGCAGGCCAAGCTGGTCAAGGCGAGCCTGGTGTCGTAACACCGAGCTATGTAACGCCGCAGGTCCAATGTGGGAGGGGGCTTGCTCCCGATTGCGGTGTGACAGTCAATACACGAGTGACTGATACATCGCCATCGGGAGCAAGCCCCCTCTTATCAAACTTAAAATAACTCGCTGATTTTAAAGGATTAATTTTTCAGTTAAAAACTGAAATTTCACATTCAAAGATCGTTCCCACGCTCCTGCGTGGGATTGCAGCCCGTGACGCTCCGCGTCACCTGTGCGCAATCGCCGAAACTTGCAGCGCTTGGCGGGACGCGGAGCGTCCCAGGAGGCATTCCCACGCAGAGCGCGGGAACGATCACCTCAGCGCCAAGAATATTTGTAGGCGCCCCCAGTTTGCTGCGCGACAGCGCTACGTCGAAGAGGTAGTGGGGCCTCCCACATTTCGTTATGCGTCATATTAAGGAGAATTGTGCATGACTAGCGCCGTACCTGCATTGCGCCTCGAAGGCACCATCGGCCTGATCGCTCCCGCCGGCCCTGCCGCGCTGGACGTTGAAAAAGCCGGGCAATGGATGCGCGCCCGTGGCTACGAACTGCGCATTTTCCCGGGTGTGTATGAGCGCGACGGCTACCTGGCCGGCAGTGATCAAGTGCGTCTCAACGACCTGCATGCTGCCTTCGCCGACCCCGAAATCGACGCCATTTTCTGCCTGCGCGGCGGCTACGGCACGCCACGCTTGCTCGATGCGCTGGACTTCGACCTGTTGCGCGCGCACCCCAAGCCTTTCGTCGGCTACAGCGACATCACCGCCTTGCACCTGGCGATCAACCGCTACGCGGGCTTCGTCACCTTCCACGGGCCAATGCTCAATGCCGACTTGCTCGGTGGCAAGCAATCCCCCACCGAATCATCGCTGTTCAGCCTGCTGCGCGGCCAGCTTGGCGCCGGCAGCCTGCTGACGCACCCGGTGGCCTACCCCTTGACCACCATTGAGCCTGGCATCGCCTGCGGGCGTTTGTTGGGCGGCAACCTCTCGATGATCGCGGCGGTGATGGGTACCGCTTACGACATTGACGCTGAAGGCATCGTTCTGTTTATCGAGGACATCAACGAGCCGCTCTATCGCATCGACCGTCTGCTGACGCACCTGCGCCTGGCGGGCAAACTCGACCAGGTTGCGGGGGTATTGGTGGGGGATGTGGCTGGTGTGGATCAGGTGGGGCTGGAAAGACTGTTGAAACAGACCTTCGAACCGCTGTGCATTCCGGTGCTGTCCGGCTGGCGCAGCGGGCATTGTGATCCGAATCTGACGTTGCCGATGGGGGCTTTGGTGCGTTTGGATGCGGGGGAGCAGCGGGTGGTGTTGGAGCAGGATGTAGTGTTCAGCCGCTAAATTTTTGGTGTCTGCTAAACCGCATCGGGGGCAAGCCCCCTCCCACATTTGACCGCATTCCAAATGTGGGAGGGGGCTTGCCCCCGATTGCGGTAGTTGCCTTAAGCAGATTTAGCGATCTTGCAGTGACTCCAGCAGCTTCACCGTCGGATACCCATCCGCCGGCCAGCCCAGCGCTTGCTGCGCCGCTCGAATCGCCTTGCGTGTGTTGGCGCCAATGATCCCGTCGGCATTGCCCGCGTCGTAGCCCTTGGCGCTGAGCGCCGTCTGCAGGTCGATGCGTTGCGAGCGGCTCAGCGGTAGCTCATCCTTCGGCCAGCTCCCGCGAATCACACCACCGCCACCAAATCGCTCCGACAGCAGGCCAACGGCCAGTGCATAGGACGACGAGTTGTTGTACTTCAGGATCGCACGGAAGTTATCCAAAACCAGGAACGCCGGGCCACGGTAGCCGGCCGGCAACAGCAGGGCGGCGGACAGTTGGTCGACATTGGCTGGCAGGCTTGCGCCAGGCGGCAGTTGGATGCCCAGTTGCAGCCATTCGGCGACGGTCTTGCGGATGCCACCATCGGCTAAGGAGTAGTCGAAGCCCGTTGGCAGTGGCTGCACCTCGACGCCCCACGGCTGGCCTTTCTGCCAGCCGGAGCTTTGCAGGTAATGGGCAGTGGACGCGAGGGCGTCACCGGGGCTGTTCCAGATATCGCGGCGGCCGTCGCCGTCGAAATCCACGGCATGGGTGTTGTAGGTGGTGGGGATGAATTGGGTCTGGCCCATTGCGCCGGCCCAGGAACCTTTCATCTGGTCGGCCGCAATATCGCCGTGCTGGATGATCTGCAGCGCCGCCAGCAGTTGCGCCTGTGCGAATGCCGGGCGGCGACCCTCATAAGCCAGGGTAGCGAGGGAGCGAATCACCGAGTTATTGCCCTGGAACTGGCCGAAGTTGCTTTCCATGCCCCACACCGAGACCAGTGCCTGGCGATCGACGCCATACCGCTCTTCGATGCGCTGCAGGATATCGGCGTACTTGACCAGCAAGGCCTGGCCATTACGCACGCGCAGCGGCGACAGCGCGCCGTCGAGGTATTCCCACACCGGTCGGGAAAACTCCGGCTGGCTGCGGTCGGCGCGAATCACCGCCATGTCCGGGCTGACCCCGGCGAAAGCATTATCGAAGACGTCGGCGGTGATTCCGGCTTGCAGGGCCTGCGCACGGAAACCGGCCTGCCATTCAGCGAAGGTCTGGGTCGGTTGGATGTTCAGGTTGTCTACCGCCAACGGCGCAACGACGGCAGGCGCGACGGCCGGTAAGGTCTTCAGCGTGGGCAGGGGTTGAGCATCCGCGGCGGTGGGTTTTTCCGCGCAGGCGACAAGCAGAATGAGGCTGGAGGCAGCGATCAATTGGCGGAGGTGCCAACGACGGGAAAGACTAGAGGGCATGCACAGGTCCAGGGGGTTACAAATCCAGTGCAGACCTTATCATGCCAGAGGGGCGCTTGCCTTCAGGCAGCCAGAAAGTAAGAAGCCTCCCAGCTATTAGGCTGGAAGGCTTCGCGGCGGTAGCTGCCTTTGCCCTTGCCGGCGCGTTCTTGACGGCTGCGGAACAGTGGCTGGGCGATGATGGATTTGGCCTTGTTCGGGCCATGCTTGGATGGCTTTTTACTCATGATCTTTCTCTCGTTCGGGTGGGTGGAGCGGCGAAAATAATCTGCCTATATTGCGGCGCTGTAAAGCCTGAGAATTGTAAACACAAACAAAATGTGGGAGGGGGCTTGCTCCCGATGACGGAGTGTCAGTCACTGGATTTTTTGACTGTTACACCGCTATCGGGAGCAAGCCCCCTCCCACATTGGGTCTGTGGTGTTCTTGGGTGAGCTATTCGGCAGGCAACGCCAAGCGCTGGCCGGCCATCAACAGTGACAAACGGCTCAGGCTCATCCACGGTGAACCGGCCGCCTGGCCTTTGATCTGTGCATCGATGCGCTGCGCTTCCAGCAACAGTTGCGCCCAGCGTTGCGCCGAGTGCCGTTGCAGGGCTTTGCTCATCAGGGGTTTGCGCTTGTCCCACACCGGCGGTCGGGCTTGGCTGAAGCACTTGTCCAGCGGGATGCCCTGGCTGTATTGCAAAGCGATGTTAGCCAGCACCCGCAGTTCCCGGGCCAGGGCCCAGAGAATCACCGGCGGTTCCACACCCTCGCCGCGCAGCCCTTCGAGCATGCGCAGGGCGTGGGCCGGTTCACCGTTGAGGATCGCGTCCACCAGCCCGAAGACATCGAACCGCGCACTGTCAGCCACCGCGCCTTGCACGGTTTCGACGGTAATCTGCCCATCTTCCGCCATCAGTTTGAGCTTTTCGATCTCCTGGGCGGCGGCCAGCAGGTTGCCCTCGACCCTGGCGGCGATCAGCTCGACGGCCTCTTGCGTGGCCGACAGCCCGGACTGTGACAGGCGTTGGCGGATCCATTGCGGCAGCTGGCTGCTGTCCACCGGCCAGATCTGGATGAACTGGGTCTGTGGGCCTTCCACCAGCGCCTTGCCCCATTTGGTTTTCTGCGCACTGCCGTCGAGCTTGGGCAGGCTGACCAGCAACACCGTGTCTTCAGCAGGGCGCGCGCAATATTCCATCAACGCCGCCGCGCCCTTATCGCCCGGCTTGCCCGAGGGCAGGCGCAGCTCAAGCAGGCGTTTTTCGGCAAACAGCGACATGCTCGCGCCTGCCTGCAGCAGGGTGCCCCAGTCGAAACTGGCATCGGCACTGAACACCTGGCGTTCATCGAAACCTTGCTGGCGCGCCGCCGTGCGAATGGCGTCGGCCGCTTCCTGGCACAGCAACGGGTCATCGCCGCTGACAATATAGACAGGCGCGAGGCTACCTTGCAGGTGTTTGGCGAGTTGGGCTGGGGCGAGTTTCATAGGCAGGGCGAACGGGGCGCCAGGAGCGCCCCGTTTGGCTTACTCGACAGGTACTTCAACAGGCGACTGTTTCGGCGTGTTGTCTTCATACTCTTGCGCGGCTTTCAGGGCATCGGCGTCAGCCTTGGCCTTGTTGTCGGCGATTTGCTGCAGCTCCGCGAGTTTTTCCGGGGTCAGCAGTTGCAGGCGAGTCATCATGCGCTGGACCAGCTCACGACGCATTTCCTTGCGCACCTGAATGGTCTCGGAGTCTGAGCCCACCAGGTTGTTGCCGTCGTGGCTCACGACTTTCTGCACCTGGATCTTGTCACCCATCAGTGGCAAGTGATCGCGGCCTTGTACTTCGAAGTTGACGGTTGTGGTCAACTCGACATCCGACGCGCGGCCCGCACTGGCGTAGCTGATGTTGCGCTGGGTTTCGCGCTCATCGACCAGGTCCAGTTTGTAGGTGGCCCCGGTATAGACGCGCACACCGCTGTTTTCCAGGGCCTGGCGCAGCTGAATCACGGTCTCGCCGTAGGCATTGCGTGCGCTGACGTCGAGTTCCTTGAGCGACAATTCGTTGGTGCCGGTGCCGCGCAGCTGGAAGCCGCACGCGCTCAACAGAACGGCCAGGCCCATTACCAGCAGATTGCGTTTGATCATGTTTGTTGCTCCCCTTGAAACCAGGCGGGCCGTATCGAGGCCCTGAAGGTTTAGTTCGGCGCAGGGCTCAAGCCCTGCGCCCGATCCGATTTAGCTGGCGACGATATTGACCAGTTTTCCGGGCACTACGATCACTTTGCGGATCGTCAGGCCTTCGGTAAAGCGCAGCACGTTCTCGTTGCAGCGTGCAGCCGCTTCGACTTCTTCACGACTGGCGCTGGCCGGCATGTCGATCTGGCCGCGCAGTTTGCCGTTGACCTGAATCACCAGTTGCAGCGTGTCCTGTACCAGCGCGCTGTCATCCTGCACCGGCCAGCGGGCGTCGATGACGGCACCGCTGTGGCCCAGGCGGTTCCACAACTCGTGGCTGATGTGCGGCGTAATCGGCGCCAGCAGCAGGGTAACCGTTTCCAGGCCCTCGTGGATCAGTGCACGATCCTGTTCCGTGGCCTGCGGGGCTTTTTCCAGCACGTTCATCAGCGTCATCACCTGGGCGATGGCGGTGTTGAACTTGTGGTTCTGCCCTACGTCCTGGCTGGCCTGGCGGATAGCCAGGTGGGTGCTGCGGCGAATGGCCTTCTGCTCATCGTTCAGGGCGGCGACGTCCAGCTTGCCCGGCAAGCCCTGGCTGACGTGGGCATGGGCCAGGCGCCAGACGCGCTTGAGGAAGCGGTGCGAGCCTTCGACGCCGGAGTCGGACCATTCGGCGCTCATGTCGGGCGGCGAGGCGAACATCATGAACAGGCGGCAGGTGTCGGCGCCGAACTGATCGATCATCGATTGTGGGTCGACGCCGTTGTTCTTCGACTTGGCCATCTTCTCGGTGCCGCCGATTTCCACCGGCAGGCCGTCGGATTTGAGCTTGGCGCTGATGACCTTGGCTTTGCTGTCACGCTCGAGTTCGACGTCCGCCGGGTTGAACCAGGTGTAGGCGCCATTGGCTTCGCGGCGATAGTAGGTCTCGGCGATTACCATGCCCTGGGTCAGCAGGTTCTTGAACGGCTCGTCGGAGCTGACCAGGCCTTCGTCACGCATCAGCTTGTGGAAGAAGCGCGCGTACAGCAGGTGCAGGATGGCGTGTTCGATGCCACCGATGTACTGGTCCACCGGCAGCCAATGATCGGCTGCGGATTTCTCGACCAGGCCACCTTCATAGTGCGGCGAGGCGTACCGGGCGTAATACCACGAGGACTCGACGAAGGTGTCCATGGTGTCGGTTTCACGCTTGGCCGGCGCGCCGCATTTAGGGCAGCTGCATTCGTAGAACTCGGGCATGCGCGCCAGAGGCGAACCGGCGCCGTCCGGGACGACGTCTTCGGGCAGTACCACCGGCAACTGGTCTTCCGGCACCGGCACGTCACCGCAGCTTTCGCAGTGGATGATCGGGATCGGGCAGCCCCAGTAGCGCTGGCGGCTGATGCCCCAGTCGCGCAGGCGGAACTGGGTGCGCGAGGCGCCGAGGTTTTTCTTGATCAGCGCGACTTCGATCGCGTCGAACGCGCCCTGGAAGTCCAGGCCGTCAAATTCGCCGGAATTGATCAGGGTGCCGTGCTCGCCGTAGGCGTCTTGCCACGGGGCCGGGTTGGTCTCGCCTGCGCTGGTGCGCACCACGGATTTGATCGGCAGGTTGTATTTGGTGGCGAATTCGAAATCGCGCTCGTCGTGAGCCGGCACCGCCATGACCGCGCCGTCGCCGTAGTGCATCAGCACGTAGTTGGCGACCCAGACCGGCAGCTTCTCGCCAGTCAGCGGGTGCTCGACGAACAGCCCGGTCGGCAGGCCTTTCTTCTCCTGGGTGGCGACATCGGCTTCAGCCACGCTGCCACCTTTGCATTCGGCGATGAACGCCTGCAGCTCAGGATTGTTCTGTGCGGCCTGGGTGGCCAGTGGGTGTTCGGCGGCCACGGCGACGTAAGTCGCGCCCATCAGGGTGTCGGGGCGGGTGGTGAATACCTTGAGTGCGCCGGCTTCGCCGATCGAGTCGACGTTGTACGGGAACTGCACTTCCATGCCCTTGGATTTGCCGATCCAGTTGCGCTGCATGGTCTTGACCTGCTCGGGCCAGCCCGGCAAGTCGTCGAGGCTCGACAGGAGTTCATCCGCATAGGCGGTGATCTTGAAGTAGTACATCGGGATTTCGCGCTTTTCGATCAGCGCGCCGGAACGCCAGCCGCGGCCGTCGATCACCTGTTCGTTGGCCAGCACGGTCTGGTCGACCGGGTCCCAGTTCACGGTGCCGCTCTTTTTGTAGATCACGCCTTTTTCGAACAGGCGCGTGAACAGCCATTGTTCCCAGCGATAGTAGTCCGGCTTGCAGGTGGTCACTTCGCGGGACCAGTCTACCGCCAGGCCCAGGCTGCGCAGCTGGGTCTTCATGTAGGCGATGTTTTCGTAGGTCCACTTGGCGGGAGCTACGTTGTTTTTCATCGCGGCGTTTTCCGCCGGCATGCCGAAAGCGTCCCAACCCATGGGTTGCAGGACGTTCTTGCCGAGCATGCGCTGGTAGCGGGAAATCACGTCGCCGATGGTGTAGTTACGCACGTGCCCCATGTGTAGCTTGCCGCTGGGGTAAGGGAACATCGATAGGCAATAGAAAGTCTCCTTGCCTGGCTGTTCGCTGACTTCAAAGGACTTTTGCTCGTCCCAGAAGGTTTGTGCGGCATTTTCTATTTCACGGGGCTGATATTGTTCGTGCATGGCTACTTTTGAACTGAATAAGGGTGGCCTATTCCTCTTCGGTGCATGGTCGGGGTTGTTCGACACCAGAAAGCGGCGCGTGCGTGCCCAAACCCTGCGGGAAGTGGAGTTACAGGAAGCGCCGTAGCATACATGACCCCACTCTATCGAGGGAAACCCTGATTGCGCAGGCAGGGCCGTCTGTCGCGGCATCGGGCAGGCGCAGCCACGGGGGCTACGCTGTTTATTGGGGAGCATGTATTTCTTCAATGAGGTGAGGGGATGGCTGAATCGCAGCGAACTTTAACGAAACCGCAATTATATGAAGGATTGATCGACCGTTTGGGTCGGGCATTGGATGCCGCAAGAACCGCAGGCCGATTGCGTGGTGAACGGCCTCTGGAGCTGGAGTTGCAAGGCTTGAGCCAGGCAGAGCTTGACTTGATCGAGAACTATCTGGCGTTGCACCACCAACGCGCCTCCGATGGGCAGGCCTCCCCGCCAGTCCAGGCGCCTTCCCGTTCGGCCAAGGTGATTTGGCTGAAGGACTTGCCGGCCGGCCGCGGCCCGGAACGTTTCCGATCCGTACGGTGTAAGTAACCCGCGTTATCCGCCACTTTGCAAAATATGCTGGTAAGGATTGTTGCCGAACCCCGTTGCATCTAGGCTTCGGGCATCTTTGGAGATGCCCGATGCCTTTTCGTTATTTCATCAAACAATTGTTGCTGCCGCCCGGTATTTTCTTGCTGTTGCTGGCGCTTGCCTGGTGGTTTCGCCGCAGTCGACCGCGCCTGGCGGGGTGTTGCTTTGCCTTGGGATTGGGCGGGATGTGGCTGATCAGCCTGCCGGTAATGGTGCAGTGGGGCGCGCACGCCTTGGAGACAGCGCCGCCTTTGGCCCGCGAAGACTGGGCAAGCCTGGCCCAGCGTGCCGATGCGATTGTGGTGCTGGGTTCCGGGCGCGAGCGCGGCGACATTGCCTGGGGCACCGACCAACCCACCGGCATCGGTCTGGAGCGTGAGCGTTATGCGGCGCGGCTGGCCAAGGCGTCCGGGTTGCCGGTGCTGACCACCGGTGGCCTGCATTACGGCACGCCGCCCAGCGAGGCGCAGTTGATGGCGGTGTCAATGCAGGATGACTTCGGCGTGACGGTGCGTTGGAAAGAAGAGCGTAGCCGCACCACCTGGGAAAACGCCCAGATGAGCGCCGAGATCCTGTTGCCGCAAGGCATCAAGCGCGTGGTGGTAGTAACCCAAGCCTGGCACATGCCGCGTTCGGTGTGGAGCTTCGAGAAGGCCGGCTTTACCGTGGTGCCCGCGCCAGTGGGGTTCCTGGGCGTGGACAACGCGCGTCCACTGGGCGGCTGGATGCCGGAGGTCAAGGCGGTATGGCAGAGCGGGCAGTTGATCAATGAGGCGGTGGGGCAGGTGGGGTATCGGTTGTTCTACAAGTAGCACCGCAGGCCAAGTGTGGGAGGGGGCTTGCTCCCGATTGCGGTGTATCAGTATCAAATGTACTGACTGACACACTGCTATCGGGAGCAAGCCCCCTCCCACATTGGTTTTATGGTGTCTGTCAGACCGTCTTGGCCATTCGACCCGCCAGCAGCGCCCAACCGAACAACAGCACGCACACAATGATCAGCGGCCACGACCGCCATTGCAGGTAAGGCGTGAGGTTGTGCATTGGCACCACGTCGCCATAGAGAATGCCGCGCTCGAATTGCGGAATCTGTGCGGTGATCTGCCCAAACGGGTTGATCAGGCCGGTCACGCCGTTGTTGGTGGCGCGGATCATCCAGCGGCCGGCTTCCAGCGCGCGCATCTGCGCCATCTGCAGGTGCTGCAGCGGGCCGATGGAGCGGCCGAACCAGGTGTCATTGCTGATGGTCAGCAGCAGGTCGCTCTGGGCCGACAGGCCGGCGGCGAACTCCGGGTACACCACTTCATAGCAAATGAACGGTGCGATCTGATAACCCTTGGCCTGAAGCATCGCCTGGTCCGCGGGGCCGCGGGCGAAATCCGACATGGGCAGGTCGAAGAAGGCGATCAGCCCGCGCAACATGTCCTGCAACGGCACGTATTCACCAAAGGGCACCAGCTTTTGCTTGAGGTAGGTGCCATCACCTTCGCCGACCACGGTGATGCCATTGAAGTAGCGCTTCTCATGGCGTACTTCCTGGCGAATCGGTACCCCGGTGATCAGCGCGGTATTACGCTCGGCGGCGAACTTGCCCATCATGCCCAGGTAGCCTTCGACCGACTCCTTGAGCACCGGAACGGCGGTTTCCGGCCATACCAGCAGGTCGACGCGCCTGGAGCTCAAACTCATATCGCGGTACAGCGCCAGCTGCGCGTTGAGCTGCTCGGGGTCCCACTTCATGCTTTGTTCGACGTTGCCCTGGATGGCGGCCACGCTCAGTGGCGGGCCGGAGGGCGAGGTCCAGGCATGGTGCTTGAGCGCCAGGCCAATGGCCCAGGGTGCAACGAGCAGCACCAGGCCGGCGGCGATGAAGCTGTTGCGCTTGCTCGCCAACAGGCGCGGCAGGTTGCACAAAAGGGCTGCCGTCAGCGCCAGGGCGAACGAAATCAGCCACATCCCGCCCAAGGGCGCGAGGCCGGTCAGCGGGCCGTCGAGTTGACTGTAGCCGGAGTACAACCACGGAAAACCGGTGAGGAACCAGCCACGAAAGGCTTCCTGGCCGACCCACAACGCCGCGAAGGTCAGCGCATCGGCCAGGGGCGCTTCATTGCGGCGCAGCCAGCGTGCCCACAGCCAGGCGGGCAGGGCGAAGAACCAGGCGATGGCGGCGGTGAACAGCAGCATCAGGAAACCCGCCAGCAGCACCGAAGCGCCGCCGAAGTGGTGGATGCTGTAGTAGATCCAGCTGGTGCCGGCGCCAAACAGGCCGAACCCGAAACACCAGCCGCGCCCCAGGGCCTGGCGGGGTGTCAGCTCGCGCAGGCCGATATAGAACACACCGGCCGCCACCAGCGCCAGCGGCCAGATATCGAACGGCGCCAGCGCCAGGGTGGTGATGGCACCGGCCACCACGGCCAGCAGATTACCGGGCCAGCCGGGTGCGATCAGACGGCGCATTTCAGTCCTTAACGGGCAATAGGAGTCAAACGGATCAAGTGGATGCGGCGGCTGTCGGCATTCAGGATGCGGAAGCGATAGGCGCCGATCTCGGTGGTTTCGTTACGCTTGGGCAGGTGCCCGAACGCACTCATCACCAGGCCGCCGACGGTGTCGAACTCGTCGTCGGAGAATTCGCTGTCGAAGAACTCGTTGAAGTTCTCGATGGGCGTCAATGCCTTGATCAGGAAGTCACCGCTGGGCAGTGGCTTGATGTAGCTGTCTTCTTCAACGTCGTGCTCGTCTTCGATGTCGCCGACGATCTGCTCCAGCACGTCCTCGATGGTCACAAGGCCCGCCACGCCACCGTATTCGTCGATCACGATCGCCATGTGATTGTGGTTGGCGCGAAATTCGCGCAGCAGCACATTCAGGCGCTTGGACTCAGGCACGAAGGTGGCCGGGCGCAGCAGGTCCTTGATGTTGAAGTTGTCGCCGTTCTCCTTGAGGATCAGCGGCAACAGGTCCTTGGCCAACAGGACGCCCATGACGTCGTCATGGCTTTCACCGATCACCGGGTAGCGCGAGTGCGCCGAGTCGATCACGGCCGGGAGGAATTCGCGCGGGGTCTGGGTCGCCCTGATGCTGATCATCTGCGAGCGCGGCACCATGATGTCGCGTACTTGCAGGTCAGCCACCTGGATGGCGCCTTCGACGATGGCCAGCGCTTCGCTGTCCAGCAACTTGTTCTGGTGGGCCTCGCGCAGCAGCTCCAGCAGCTCCTGGCGGTTTTTCGGCTCGTGGGCAAAAGCCTGGGTCAGTTTACCCAGCCATGACTTTTGCCCGTTGCTCGATCGGTCTTCGCTCATAGCGATTACTCTAAATCCTTGATTGTTTCAGTTGAGTGTCGATTGGTTTTCGTCGTCGGCATACGGGTCGCGATGACCCAGTTCTGCAAGCAACGTTCGTTCCAGTGCTTCCATTTCCAGGGCTTCGTCATCGTCTATATGGTCGTAACCCAAGAGATGCAGGCAGCCGTGGATGACTAGATGGGCCCAGTGGGCCTCAAGTTCCTTTTCTTGCTCCCGCGCCTCGCGCTCGACCACCGCGACACAAATCACCAGGTCGCCCAGCAGCGGGATATCCAGGAACTCGTCGGGCACGTCGGCGGGGAAAGACAGCACGTTGGTCGCGTAGTCTTTCTGACGCCAGGTGTGATTCAGCTCACGGCCTTCGGGCTCGTCCACCAGACGAATGGTCAGCTCCGAATCGGCGGTGCGCTGGCGCAGGGCCAGCTCACACCACTGACGGAACTGTGCTTCGCTGGGCGCGGCCGCTTCGGTGGCCAGTTGCAGGTCAAGCTCAAGCATCGCGGCGCACGTCCTTGGACAGGCCGTCGTCGCGGTGTTCGAAGCGCTCGTAGGCCTCGACAATGCGCTGCACCAGAGGGTGGCGCACCACGTCCTTGGGCATGAAATGCGTAAAGCTGATACCTGGCACATCCTTGAGCACTTCGATCACCTGGCCCAGGCCCGACTTGGTGCCCTTGGGCAGGTCGACCTGGGTGATATCACCGGTGATCACGGCCGTGGAGCCGAAACCGATACGGGTGAGGAACATCTTCATCTGCTCGACCGTGGTGTTCTGGCTCTCGTCGAGAATGATGAAGCTGTTGTTCAAGGTGCGACCACGCATGTAGGCCAGCGGCGCGATTTCGATCACCTGGCGTTCGATCAGCTTGGCCACGTATTCAAAGCCAAGCATTTCGTAGAGCGCGTCGTAGAGCGGGCGCAGGTACGGGTCGATCTTCTGGGCCAGGTCGCCGGGCAGGAAGCCGAGCTTTTCGCCCGCCTCGACGGCCGGGCGCACCAGCAGAATGCGGCGAACCTGTTCGCGCTCCAGGGCATCCACCGCACAGGCCACGGCCAGGTAGGTCTTGCCGGTACCGGCCGGGCCGATGCCGAAGTTGATATCGTTACCGAGGATTTCCTTGACGTACTTCTGCTGATTCAAGCCGCGTGGGCGAATCATGCCTTTTTTGGTACGCAGGGCCACGCTGGCTTCGGCCACCGGATTGTTGGCCAGGTCTTCCACGGCGGATTCCTGCAGGTACAGGTGCACCGTTTCCGGCGACAGCTCACTGCCCTTGGTTTCGCGGTAGAGACGGCGCAGCAGGTTTTCCGCAGACGTGGTGTGTTGAGGTTCACCAATGAGCTCGAATTGATTGCCGCGGTTGCGGATCTCGATGCTCAGGCGTTGTTCGATCAGGCGCAGGTGCTCGTCGAACTGTCCGCACAGGTTGGCGAAACGGCGAGCCTCAAACGGCTCGAGGAGAAAACGATGGGGTTCTACTGTAGGTGCGTTCAAGGTCGCTTTTAGCCGCCCTTTGGCTGTTGAGGTGAAAGAGAGAATAACGCCACGCGCCGGTGTGCGAAAGCACTTATCCAGCGTAATTCCAGTGTGGGAGGGGGCTTGCCCCCGATAGCGGTGTATCAGCCAGTATATGCGGTGGCTGACACTCCGCTATCGGGAGCAAGCCCCCTCCCACATTGGATATGTGTTGACCTGGGAATTACTGGATCAACGAGCCACGCAACGAGTGCGGTTGCGCCGCATCAATGTGCACATCGGCAAACTGGCCGATCAGGGTCGGGTTGTCGCAGCGGAAGTTGACGATGCGATTGTTCTCGGTGCGGCCCTGCAATTCGCCGGGGTCTTTCTTCGAGTAATCGGTCACCAGGATGCGCTGGATCGAACCGACCATTTGTCGGCTGATCTCGAAACCTTGCTGATTCAGGCGATGTTGCAGCGCATTCAAGCGTTCCTTTTTCAACGCTTCCGGGGTTTCGTCCAGCAGGTCGGCCGCTGGGGTGCCGGGGCGCTGGCTGTAGACGAACGAGTAGGAGAAGTCGAAACCCACGTCCTCGATCAGCTTCATGGTCTGCTGGAAGTCTTTCTCGGTCTCGCCAGGGAAGCCGACGATAAAGTCCGAACTGATGCAGATGCCCGGCACGGCGGCGCGCAGTTTGCGCAGCTTGGATTTGTATTCCAGGGCCGTGTGATTGCGCTTCATCGCCGAGAGGATGCGGTCTGAGCCCGACTGCACCGGCAAATGCAGGTGTTTGACCAGCTCCGGCACATCGGCGTGGGCCTGGATCAGGCTGTCGGAGAACTCCAGCGGGTGCGAGGTGGTGTAGCGGATGCGCTCGATGCCATCGACGGCGGCGACCACGCGAATCAGCTCCGCCAGGTCGGCCAGGCGTCCGTCGTGGGTCTGGCCGCGGTAGCCGTTGACGTTCTGGCCCAGCAGGGTCACTTCGCGCACGCCGTTTTCGGCCAGGTGGATGATTTCCGCCAGCACGTCGTCAAACGGCCGGCTGACTTCTTCGCCACGGGTGTAGGGCACTACACAGAAGGTGCAGTATTTGCTGCAGCCTTCCATTACCGACACATAGGCACTTGGCCCGTCGATGCGCGGCTCGGGCAGATGGTCGAATTTTTCGATTTCGGGGAACGACACGTCCACTTGCGGCAGCTTGGTGGCGCGTGCGGCATCGATCATTTCCGGCAGGCGGTGCAGGGTCTGCGGGCCGAAGACCACGTCGACATAGGGCGCGCGGTCACGAATGGCCGCGCCTTCCTGGCTGGCCACGCAACCGCCGACGGCGATCACCATGTCCGGGTTGGCCAGTTTCAATTCGCGCCAGCGGCCCAGCTGCGAGTAGACCCGGTCTTGGGCCCGTTCGCGGATCGAGCAGGTATTGAGCAGGATCACGTCGGCATCTTCGGCGCGAGCCGTGACTTCCAGGGCCTGATGTTCACCCAGCAGATCGACCATGCGCGAGCTGTCGTACTCGTTCATCTGGCAACCGTGGGTTTCGATGTAAAGCTTCTTGGCCATGGGAATCGTCAACTGGTGGTAAAGAACCGCGCATTATAGGGGGCATGTCCATTGGTTCCTAGCACTGTGCATCGGGTGCCATGCTATAGTTCGCGCCCTCATTTATATCCGCCGATGTGCTACCCGCCCCCCATGACCAAACGTGAAGCTCCAATCTACAAGGTGATTTTCCTTAACCAGGGCCAGGTGTTCGAAATGTACGCCAAGCAGATCTATCAAAGTGATCTGTGGGGCTTCCTGGAAGTGGAAGAGTTCGTCTTTGGCGAGCGTACCCAATTGGTCGTCGACCCGGGCGAAGAAAAACTCAAGGCGCAGTTCGAAGGCGTGGTGCGCAGCTTCGTGCCGATGCATTCGATTGTGCGCATCGATGAAGTCGAGCGTTTGGGCACACCGAAGATCAGCGAGGCGCGGGGCACCAGCAATGTGATGCCATTTCCAATGCCAATGCCTGAGAAGTAAGGCAGCGCTGAATCAGGGAAGGGGTGAAAAGGGCGAACGCCCATCGGCGCTCTGCAATTCCTGCAGGTAATTGCGGAAAATCTGCCCCAGCACCTGGGTTGCCACTTCCAGTTCATCGCGCTGCATGTGCTCGGCGACTTCGTCGGCCGTGTCCAGCGCGTCTTCGGCGCCGTTGACCGCCGCCATTTTCAGCACGATGTAAGCCTGGACGTTATTGGCCGGTACGCCTTCGCCGCGAAAGAACATATTGCCCAGCTGGAATTGCGCCTGGGCGTGGCCCTGCAGCGAAGCCTTCTCGAAATAGCTCAACGCTTTGTTGAGGTCGACGGCCGGGTTCTTGCTGTCGTGGTAGTACTCGCCCAACTCGTATTGCGCTTGCGCATCCCCTTCATCAGCCTGTTTCTGGCACGCGCTCAGGGCTTCGGCCTGGGTGTCGGGCTGGGTATTGAGGGTGCAACGACCCATCGCTGGGATTAACAACGAGTTGCCGCCTGCTTGTGCATGTGCCAGCAGCGGCTGAAGGAGCAACAGGCAGCCCAGAACCAGGGTGCGGCCGGTGCGTTTCATGGGAATCGACTTACCTCTGACGGGGCGCGCGGACCCTCGCGGGGTCCAATAAGCGCGCATTATGAAATAAGCAGGCCTCTGCTTACAAAGTCTTTACTCGTTTTTCTGCTGCTTGGGCAAGTTATCTGCCGGATTGCAGGGCAATTCTCGAAAAAAGCGAGAAATGTCTGTAAGCAAGGTAGCAAATCTGACGTTGGCACGGGCAAACGTCAGAGGATGCCGTCACTTATTTCAGGGCCGCAAAGGCGCGCTCGGCAGCGTCCAGGGTCAGCTTCAACTCGGCATCGCCGTGGGCGATCGAGGTGAAGCCGGCTTCAAAGGCACTGGGCGCCAGGTACACACCGCCTTCGAGCATCAGGTGGAAGAAGCGCTTGAACAAGTCGGCGTCGCTGCCCATCACGTCTTCGAAGGTGACGATGTCGTCGGCGCCGCTGAAGTACAGGCCAAACATGCCGCCGGCCTGGGTGGTGACAAACGGGATACCGGCAGCGTCGGCCCGCACTTGCAGGCCGTCCAGCAGGCGGGTGGTGTAGTCGGTCAGCTCGGCGTGGAAGCCTGGGCGGCTGATCAGGCGCAGGGTGGTCAGGCCGGCGGCCATCGCCAGCGGGTTACCGGACAGCGTGCCGGCCTGGTAGACCGGGCCCAGCGGCGCGATGTGCTGCATGATCTCGCGCTTGCCGCCGAAGCAGCCTACTGGCATGCCGCCACCGATGATCTTGCCGAAGGTGCTCAGGTCCGGTGTAACGCCATAATGCGCCTGGGCGCCACCGAGGGCGACACGGAAGCCGGTCATCACTTCGTCAAAAATCAGCACCACGCCGTGTTTGTCGCACTGTTCGCGCAGGCCTTCGAGGAAGCCTGGGGCCGGTGGTACGCAGTTCATGTTGCCGGCGACCGGCTCGACGATGATGCACGCCACGTCCTGGCCGACTTCACCGAGCATCTGCTCAACGGCGGCGATGTCGTTGAACGGCAGGGTCAGGGTGTGTTTGGCGAACGCCGCCGGTACGCCGGCCGAACTCGGTACGCCCTGGGTCAGCGCGCCGGAACCGGCTTTTACCAGCAGGCTGTCGGAATGGCCGTGGTAGCAACCTTCGAATTTGATGATGCTGTCGCGACCGGTAAAGCCACGGGCCAGGCGGATGGCGCTCATGGTGGCCTCGGTGCCGGAGCTGACCATGCGCACCATTTCCATCGACGGCACGATCGAGCAGACCAGGTCGGCCATCTCGGTTTCCATCGCGGTCGGAGCACCGTAGGACAAACCATGCTGCAACTGCTGGCGTACGGCGTCCAGCACGTCCGGGTGGCTGTGACCGAGGATCATCGGGCCCCAGGAGCCGACGTAATCGACGTAGCGCTTGTCATCTTCGTCGGTGACATAGGCGCCTTCGGCATGCTTGAAGAACAACGGCGTGCCGCCCACGCTCTTGAACGCACGCACGGGGGAGTTCACACCGCCGGGGATGTGTTTCTGGGCATTGGCAAACAGGGTTTCGGAACGGGACATGATCGGGCTCTCTACACTGAAGATTTAAGAAGATCGTTGAACGCACGGGCGCGGCGCGTGACTTCCTGGGTGCTGTCGGCGCCGAACAGGCCGTGCACCACGGCGAGCAGGTCGGCGCCGTGGGCTACCAGCGGCTCGGCGTTTTCCAGGGTGACGCCGCCGATCACGCAGATCGGCAGGTGCAGGCGTTGGCGCGCCTCGGCCAGCATTTCAAGGCTGGCGGCCGGTGCGCCGGGCTTGGTGGTGGAATTGAAGAAGCGGCCAAAGGCGACATAACTGGCGCCCTCCCGAGCGGCCTGTTCGGCCAGCTCGATCTGGCTGTGGCACGTGGCGCCGATGATCGCCTTGGAGCCGAGCAGTGCCCGCGCCGGGGTCAGCGGGCCGTCGGTCTGGCCCAGGTGCACGCCCACGCCCAGGCGCGCGGCCAGTTCGGCATCATCGTTGATGATCAAATGGGTCTTGTAGCGCGAGCAAAGCTCCCGCAGTTTCTCGGCTTCACGCAGGCGGCGCGCTTCGTCACTGCTTTTGTCGCGGTACTGCAGCAATGTCACGCCGCCGTCCAGCGCCGCTTCGACGTAGGCGAGGAATTTGCCGGCCAACAGTTGGCTGTCGGTAATGGCGTAAAGGCCACGTAGTTTCATCGGGCAAGCCCCTTGCTGTGACGAGCGGTAAGTGGTGATGAAAGGTGAACTACGAGCAGAAATCCAGTGGCAACCGACGCGGTACGAACTGGCCCTGGCCGAGTCGTTCGGCATCGCGCAGGGTGCGCCAGGTGTAGTTGAGCGCCGACTGCACGGCGCTGGCCAGGCCTTCGCCCTGGGCGAGTCGCCCCGTCAGCGCACTGGCCAGCGTGCACCCCGAGCCGTGATAACTGCCGGGTAAACGCTGGCACGTGTAGGTATGGCGGCTGCCATCGCGGCTGTACAGGCGATTGTGCACTTCGTGCTCGTCGCCGTGGCCGCCGGTGATCAGCAGATGCTTGATGTAGGGCAGCAGCTTCTCGGCGCATTCGTCGGCGCTGCCGTCAGGCAATTCGGCCAGGATGCGGGCTTCGGGCAGGTTGGGTGTGGCGATCAGCGCCAGGGGCAGCAGCCGCTCGCGCATCGCATAACCGACTTCATCCTTGCCCAGGCTGCCACCGCCGCCGGCGCGCAGTACCGGGTCGCACACTACCGGCAGGTGCGGGTGCGCCTGCAGCAGTTCGACCACCGTGTCGACCATCGCGGTAGAACCGAGCATGCCCAGCTTGACCGCCGCGACTTCTGAATCGCTGAGCACCGCATTGGCCTGGGCCAGCACCCACTCGCGGTCGAGCACGCGAAAGTCACTGACGTTGACAGTGTTTTGCACGGTCAGCGCGGTGACGGCCGCAGCGGCGTGGCAGCCCTGGGCGAGCAGGGCTTCGATATCGGCCTGCAAGCCGGCGCCACCACTGGGATCATGGCCGGAGAGACAGAGAACAACGGGGCGAGAGCTGTAGATATTCATGGTGCGCGAGCTTACCACCAAACGCTTTTTGCGTGGCCGTCCGGCGATGAGGGAATGTTGCCCTGGGATGAGGCTTCTGTGTGGCTGAAAATTCTCTGCAAATACGCTGAAAGCCTCGTCCTAGGGCCATCTTAAAAATAGTTGCCATGGTGTCCAATGGCCTTTACCGGCTATGCTAAAGTGGATCCAAACAACTTACTGTATCGCCGGTGTACGTCTTCTCAAAAGGAATGGGGGAGCTTTTTGCCATAACCGGACAGGCCACGCTGGGGCTCTATGCGCTATTTGCTGATTTTATTATTGTGCGGGCTGCCGCTGCTGGCCGGCGCCGCCGAGTTCAATCAGAGCACCCGAAGCCTGCCATTGGGCCGGGTCATGCAAGTGCTCGAGGACCCAACCGGCACCCTCACCATCGCTGACGTCAGTTCCCCTGCCTACGCCGCTCAATTCAAACCCCATGACACACCCACCCTCAATGCCGGTTATTCGCACTCGGTGTTCTGGTTGAAGGTCAACCTGCATTACACGGCCGTTGACCCCCGCTCCCCGCGGACCTGGTTTGTGGAGCTGGCTTACCCGCCACTCAATCGCCTCGAGCTGTACCAGAACGACGGCACCGGTACTTATCGGCTCACCACTCGCACCGGCAGCGCGTTACCGTTTTCCAGCCGTGAAGTGCGCCAGGCCAACTACCTGTTCAAGCTCAATTTCCTGCCCGGCCAGCAGCAGACGATCTACCTGCGCCTGCAGAGCCAAGGCTCGGTCCAGGCGCCGTTGACCCTCTGGGCTGGCACGGCCTATATGGAAGAACAGCCGCTGCGCTTGTATGTGCTGGGCGCTATCTACGGCGTGTTGCTGGGTATGCTGGTCTACAACCTGTTCATTTATTTGAGCGTCCGCGACACCAGCTACCTCTATTACATCCTCTACATCGCCTCGTTCGGCCTGTACCAGCTGTCGGTCAATGGCGTGGCCGTGGAGTACTTCTGGCCGAACAACCCGTGGTGGGCGAACGCGGCGGTGCCGTTTCTGATCGGCTCGGCCGCCTTGTTCGGCAGCCTGTTCGCGCGCAGCTTCCTGCACACCGCACAGCACAGCCGCTGGCTCGACCGCGTCCTGCTGGCACTGGCGGCCTGTGGCGGGGTGGTCATGGCGCTGGCGCTGTTGACCAGCTACGCGGTGGCGCTGCGCCTGGCCACCGGCCTGGCCCTGGTGTTTACAGTGACCATCTTCATTGCTGCGATCAAGGCCTGGTATTGCGGCCAGCGCATGGCGCGCTATTTCATCATTGCCTGGTCGGCGTTTTTACTCGGCGGGGTAGTCAACACGTTGATGGTGCTGGGCTACTTGCCCAACGTATTTCTCACGATGTATGCCAGCCAGATCGGCTCGGCCATTGAAGTTGCGCTGCTGTCCCTGGCCCTGGCCGACCGCATCAACGGCATGCGCGAACAGCAGGCGCAGATCCTGTTCGACGCCAGCCAGAAACTCGAAGTGCTCAACCAGCAATTGGCCCGCAGCAATCGGCTCAAGGATGAATTCCTCGCCACCTTGACCCATGAATTACGCACGCCGATGAACGGCGTGATCGGCTCCTTGGAACTGATGCAAACCGTGTCCCTGGACGATGACCTGGCGCAGTACCAGCAAACCGCCGCAGGTTCGGCGCGGGACATGATGCGCATGGTCAACGGCATTCTCACGCTGACCGAGTTGCAGGCTGGCCGCCTGGCTGCCCGCCCGCAGGTGTTCGGCCTGCGCGGCGTGCTGGAAACCGTGCGTCAACAGTTCGCGGCCAGCGCCCAGGCCAAGGGCCTGGCGTTTTCCATTGACGTCGCCGATGCCGTGCCGGACCGCGTGATCGGTGACGCCGACAAACTGATCCAGTGCCTGGATTGCCTGCTGGACAACGCATTCAAATTCACCCACGACGGCGCGGTGCGCATACGCGTGGTGGGCGTCCCCCAGGCGGATGGTGGATTGCGCCTGAGCTTTATCGTGACCGACACCGGTATCGGCTTCGCCTTTCTCGACGAGGCCACGCTGTACCAGCGCTTCTTCCAGCTCGATGGCTCTATGACTCGCGAATACGGCGGCCTGGGCATTGGCCTGGCAATTTGCCGGCAGTTGATCGAGCTGATGGGCGGTCGCCTCACCCATCATTCGGAGCCGCGCAGGGGCAGTCGCTTCCAGCTGGAAATGGACGTCAAGCCGGTGCCGCCCGAGCCCAAGCCCAGCGCACAGTTGCGGCCTGCGCAACGAGCGCCGCAGGATTGCACGGTGTTGTTGGTGGACGACAACAGCGTGGCGCAATTGGCGGTGCGCGGCATGCTGCTCAAGCTGGGTTATCGGGTCAAGGCCGTGGATGGCGGCCCAGCGGCATTGGCGGCGTTGCAGGAGCACAGGTTCGACGCGGTGGTGCTGGATGTGCCTGAGGGCGGCTTCTCATTGTGCTGTCAGATCCGTGCCTTGCCGGGCGGCGGTGAGTTACCGGTGATCGGCCTGAGCAGCGCGCTCAATGTCGCGGACCGTGAGCGCTGCCATGGCATCGGCATGAGCGATCACTTGGCCAAGCCAGTACGTTTCGAGGCTTTGCAGGCGACGCTGGAGCGGCTCGTGCTGTGTCCACCAGAGGGCGAAAGCGCCGAACATTCGGCGCGTATGCCACTTTTTTAAGGCCTGGGTCGGTGCTTAACTGAAATCAAGGCCTCGATGTCACGTGGCCTGTTTCCAAGAGGCCCGTCATGAACCTGCACCGGTTTGCCGAAACCCACGACGTCACCAACCAGCCACCGTCTTTGGACGGTACCAACCTGTACCGCATCGACCTGCCCCTGCAAGAGTGGGCGCGTCGCTTTGGCGCCGGCTGGGCCGAGTCGCGCATCGATGCCTATGGTGCCCTGGCCGGCGGGCCGTTGATGGAGGCCGGGTTCCTGGCCAACCAGCACAAGCCGGTGTTCAGCAGCCATGACCGTTATGGTCATCGAATTGACTTGGTGGAGTTTCACCCCGCCTACCACGAACTGATGCGCACCGCCGTCGAGCACGGCCTGCCGTCGCTGCCGTGGGCCCATCCGCAATCCGGCGCTCACGTCGCGCGCGCGGCGATGACTTACCTGCACAGCCAGGCCGAAGCGGGCACCGGTTGCCCGCTGACCATGACCTTCGCCTGCGTCCCGGCCCTGCGCTTGCAACCGGAGCTGGCGGACCTCTGGCTGCCGAAGATCCTCAGTACCCAATACGACCCGCGCAACGTCGGCATCGCCCACAAGGCCGGTGCGACAATCGGCATGGCCATGACCGAAAAACAGGGTGGCACCGACGTGCGCGCCAACACCACCCGCGCCTACGCGGTGGGCGCGGGTGGGCCGGGCCAGGCCTACGAACTGGTCGGGCACAAATGGTTCTGCTCCGCGCCGATGTGCGACGCCTTCCTCACCTTGGCCCAGACTGACAAGGGCCTGACCTGTTTCCTGCTGCCCCGGCATCGCCCGGATGACACGCGCAACGAGTTCTACATCCAGCGGTTGAAGAACAAACTCGGCAACTGCTCCAACGCCTCCAGCGAGGTGGAGTTCCGTGGCGCCCTGGCGTGGATGATCGGTGAAGAGGGGCGCGGCGTGCCGACCATCATCGAGATGGTCGCCATGACCCGCTTCGATTGCATGGTCGGTTCCAGCGCGCTGATGCGCCAGGCCTTGACCCAGGCAAGCCATCACTGCGCCCATCGCGCGGTCGGCGGCCGCGTGCTGAGCGAACAACCGCTGATGCAGAACGTGCTCGCCGACCTGGCCCTGGAAAGCGAAGCGGCCTTGGCCTTGAGCCTGCGCATGGGGCGGGCGCTGGATCACCTGGCGGATGAACAAGAAGCCAAATTCGCCCGGCTGGTGACGGCGGTGGGCAAGTATTGGATCTGCAAACGGGCGCCGGCCATGATCAACGAAGCCGCCGAATGCATGGGCGGCGCCGGGTATGTCGAGGACAGCATCCTGCCGCGTCTGTACCGTGAGGCGCCGGTGAATTCAACTTGGGAAGGTTCCGGCAACGTGCAATGCCTGGACGTGCTGCGGGCATTGTCCAAGGAGCCGGGTGTGCTGGAGGCGTTGTTTGTCGAACTGGGCGATGGGCATGGCGACCCCCGGCTGGCGCGGCATATCGAGGGGTTGAAGTCAGCGTTCATGGACACTCAGGATATCCAGTACCGCGCACGTCAGCTCACCGAGGATATCGCCCTGGCGTTGCAGGCCAAGTTGTTGCTGGAGGCGGGGAATGGGGCGGTCAGCGATGGGTTTGTGGCCAGTCGGTTGGGTGAGTCGTCGGGGCGGGTCTACGGCGCCTTGCCGCGCGGGGTGGATGTGGAAACCATCGTCGCCCGCTCAACACCGCAGTCTCTCTGACACTACACGGTCAAAATGTGGGAGGGGGCTTGCCCCCGATAGCGGTGTGTCAGCCAATACATCTGGTGGCTGATACTCCGCTATCGGGGGCAAGCCCCCTCCCACATTATTAACAGCATTCCAATCCGACTGTTTCAGTGGAGCCTGGATACAGGCAAGATAAAGGCCTGCAAGTCCAGAACACAGGATGCTTACCGTGACCGAAGCTTTTGTTGTCGTTCAAACCGCTGAAGAGGCCGTGGATCGGCTGGCGGCCCTGCATGAGCGTGCGACTGGCGCGCTCAATCAAGCCCTCAAGCAATACCTCAAGGACCGCGTCGAACCCGACGCCGCACAACGTGCGCTGTTTCGCTATCCGGAACTGCGCCTGACTTACCACTGCCACGGCGAAGTCCCACAGACCACCCGGGCGTATGCCAAGGTGCAGTTGCCGGGTACCTACAGCGTAACCGTCACCCATCCGGCGGCCTTCCGTAAGTACCTGCTGGAGCAACTGGTGCCGCTGATGCACGACTTCACCGTTACGGTGGAAGTGGGCGTCAGCCAGCAGAACATTCCGTACCCGTACGTGGTGGAGCAGGGCGACGAGCTGGCCGGTTCCGGCGTGACCGCCGCGACCCTGGCCCGCGTGTTTCCCAGCACCGACTTGTCGGCCGCCACCGATGGCATCGCCGACGGCCTCTATGACTGGGAAAACACCGACCCGCTGCCCCTGGCCCTGTTCGACGCGGCCCGTGTGGACTTTTCCCTGCGCCGCCTGGTGCACTACACCGGCAGCGACTGGCGCCATGTGCAGCCGTGGATTCTGCTGACCAACTACCATCGCTACGTTGACCAGTTCATCGTGCATGGCCTGGAGCAACTGCGCAGCGACCCGCGTTTTATCCGCATGGTGCTGCCGGGCAACGTGGTGATCGACAAGAGCATGGACCACGGCGAAGCGTCGGCGATTGCCGCAGGCGTGGTCTGGCACCGCTACCAGATGCCGGCCTATCACCTGCAGGCCACTGACGGCCACGGCGTGACCCTGGTGAATATCGGCGTGGGCCCCTCCAACGCCAAGAACATTACCGACCACCTGGCCGTGCTGCGCCCGCATTGCTGGCTGATGATCGGGCACTGCGGCGGCCTGCGCCAATCCCAGACCATCGGCGACTATGTATTGGCCCACGCCTATATGCGTCGCGATGGGATTCTCGACCGTGTGGTCCCGCCGAACATCCCGATCCCGGCCCTGGCCGAGGTGCAGCTGGCGCTTCAGCAAGCCGCGGCCAACGTCACCGGCGAAAAAGGCGAAGAGCTGAAAAAACGCCTGCGCACCGGCACCGTGTTGACCTACGACGACCGCAACTGGGAGCTGCGCTGGGCCCAGGAGCGGCCGCTGATCAACCTGTCCCGCGCCGTGGCGGTGGACATGGAAAGCGGCACCATCGCCGCCCAGGGTTACCGCCTGCGCGTGCCGTACGGCACGCTGTTGTGTGTGTCGGACAAACCGCTGCACAGTGAGATCAAGTTGCCGGGTTCGGCCAACGCGTTCTATGAGCGGGCCGTAAGCCAGCACTTGAAGATCGGCATCGAAGCGGTCGACCTGCTGCGCACCGAACTCAATGCGCTGCACTCGCGCAAACTGCGCAGCTTCGACGAGCCGCCGTTCCGCTAAGCGGTGGGGATGGTCATTTAGCGGTCAGGCCACTAGCATTGTCGGTCCTGACCGTTAGATGTTCCTTCGCCATGTCCCGTCCTACCCGTCCCGATTCGCGCCGCCCTGGTGTGAAACCCCCGCATGCGGGCCCGCGCCGTGTCGCCAAGGCACCGCCGGCCGAGCCGAAGCTGATCCTGTTCAACAAGCCGTTCGATGTCCTGACCCAGTTCAGTGACGAAGGCGGGCGCGCGACCCTCAAGGACTTTATCGATATTCCCGGCATCTACCCGGCAGGCCGCCTGGACCGTGACAGCGAAGGCCTGTTGCTGCTGACTAACGACGGCCAGCTACAAGCGCGTATTGCCGACCCCCGGCACAAGCTGGCGAAAACCTACTGGGTGCAGGTCGAAGGCGAACCCACCGAAGCACAGCTGCAATGCCTGCGCGACGGTGTGGAGCTTAACGATGGCATGACCCTGCCCGCTGAGGCCCGCCGGTTGGAGGAGCCTGATTTATGGCCACGCAACCCGCCCGTGCGCTTTCGCAAAAGCGTACCCACCCATTGGCTGGAGCTGGTGATTCGTGAAGGGCGTAACCGCCAGGTACGGCGCATGACCGCCGCGGTGGGCTTGCCAACGTTGCGCCTGGTGCGTGTGCGCATTGGCGACTGGTCTATCGAAGGCCTCGATCAGGGCCAGTGGAAGGCGGTACCGCCACGTTTATAAGGCACCGGACTCGATCAGGCCGATCACTACGCTCTTGATGATGAACGCGGCCACGCCCAGGCCCAGCACGAAAAACAGAATGAACGAGCCAAAGCGCCCGGCCTTGGATTTTTTCGCCAGGTCCCAGACGATAAAGCCCATGAAGATAATCAGGATCGTGACCAGACCGGTCATCATCCATTCTTCGAACAGGGCGGGGTCGATGTTGTTCATGGGATCTTCCGACGAGGGCAGGCGGCAAGTATAAGGCAGTGCTACAGACGCAACATTGACCTGGATCGAAGTGCAATCCAACTGTGGGAGGGGGCTTGCTCCCGATAGCAGAGTGTCAGTCAGTATATTTATCAACTGATCCACCGCTATCGGGAGCAAGCCCCCTCCCACATTTGGATCTCAGTATTCTCAGGTGCGCAGGTGAGTCAGGGGCAGTTCGGTGCTATTGAGCACCTGGTTCAGCACAAAGCTCGAGCGCACACTGGTCACGCCTTCAATCCGGGTCAGATGCCCCAGCAGCAGTTTCTGGTAGTGGTCCATATCCGGCACCACCACTTTCAGCTGATAGTCGGCGTCCATCCCGGTCACCAGGCTGCATTCCAGCACCTGGGGCAAGGTGCGGATGGCCGCTTCGAAATTTTCGAAACGTTCCGGGGTATGCCGGTCCATGCCGATCAACACGTAGGCGGTCAGGCTCAGGCCGAGCATCTTGCGGTCGAGCAATGCGACCTGACGGGCGATGTAGCCGTCGTCTTCCAATTGCTTGACCCGGCGCGAGCAGGGCGAAGGCGACAGGCCGATGCGCTCGGCCAACTCCTGGTTGGAGATCCGTGCGTCACGCTGCAATTCCGCCAAAATACTCAGGTCGTATCGATCAAGCTTGCTCATTGGGTTGGCCTTTGTCGTAACTATTGCGGTGAATTATCCATGAAGGGTTAAAAATTGCGCAAGCACTGTTTATTGACGCAATCTTCGCAATCATCCATCAGGCGCGGGCCTGTATCTTTATCAACAGAATCACCGCCTGGACAACAGTCCACTCACAGCGAGCCCAATCAGGCCCGTTGCGGCCGCCACCCGAGCAGGGTTGAGCCGGCCTCCAGGCTGCACATTGTCCACAAGACGGCGTGAGGTGAGCCAACGTCAAAAGCGTTGAGCCAGGACGAAATTCTCAAGGGGTGGCCGACGGGTCACCCCTTTTCTTTGCGTTCAAGAAAATAGTTCTCGTGACTGATAACCTGTCTCAGAACCGGCCGAGGCTTTTCCAGTCTCATGATCGAGCCCTAACCCGCAGTGAGGAAAAGCATGAAGCGCATCTGGCGTATGGCAGGTGTTGGTTTGCTGGTGGCCAGCGTTGGCGCCCAGGCGGTGGCCGACGAACGCGATAACTCACCGGGCCAGGGGCAGCGCCCACAGGGCGGCGGCGGTCAGCATGAGCGCGGGCCGGAAGGCGGCGGGCGCCCGGAGAACAACCCGCCACGCCCGCAGAATCCGCATATTGATCGCGGCGGCCAGAATGGCGGCGGTCAATGGCAGGGGCGCCCGCAGGCGAATGAACAGGGGCGGCCGCAACCGCAGCCGCAGCCACAGCCGTCGAACAACCTGCCAATCCAGGGGCGTCCCGATACCGTGCGCCAGACCCAGGAGCCGCGCCAGGGCTATTACCGCGATATCCCACGGCGTAACGACGACAACCGACATTGGGAGGCGGGCGGTCCAGGTTCGCGGCCTGGTGACCATGGCCGTCCCGGCGACAATCGCTGGCCGGGGCGTCCCGATGGGCACGGCAACGGTTGGGGGGCGGGCCCGCAATATCGTCCAGGCTATATCGTCGACCGGTTCCCCGACCGCAATTACCGCGTGCCCTACCGTGGCCAGGACTACTTCTACTCCGGCGGCTACTGGTATCGCCCGCAAGGCCCGCGCTATGTGGTGGTGAGGCCACCGTATGGCATCCGGGTGCAGTATCTGCCGGACTACGCGCGTGAAGTGTGGGTGGGCGGTTCGCTATTGTTCCTGGCGGCGGGCGCCTACTACTCCTACGAACAGAACACCCAGCAATACGTGGTTGTGGAACCGCCGGCGCAGGTGCCGGCGCCTCAGCCAGCGCCGCAAGGCAATGGCTATAACGTGGTGGCCTACCCGGCCAACGGGCAATCCCCGGCTCAGGTGCAGCAGGACGGTTACGATTGTTATCGCTGGGCTGCGCAGCAAAGCGGCTTTGACCCGCAGACCGCCACCTACGCCCCTGACCCGGCGGTGGTGCAAACCTACCGGCAGGCCCAGGGCAACTGCCTGAGCAGTCGCGGCTATCAGGTCCAGTATTAAGCGCTGGCGCCGGTGACCACTTCCTGCGGGTCGGCGTGCACCAGCACCTCGGCCTTTGGGTAGGCCTGATGAATGGCATCGGCGGCTTGGTCGCTGATGCCGTGGGCCACCGACAGCGTCAGTTCTCCCGGCAATTCAAGATGCAACTGCACGAACCAGTGGTTGCCGGAAACCCGCGTGCGCAAGTCATGGGCGCCCAGCACGCCCGGTACGCTACGGGCCAGGTCGAGCATGTGCTGGCTGATATCCGCCGGCAGTTCTTCGTCCATCAATACGGCAAAGCTTTCCCGGGCGATCTGGATGGCGCTCCACAATATGTAGGCGGCGATACCCAGGCCGAACCAGGCGTCCACCTGATGGAAGCCAAACCCCGCGAGCACCAGCGCCACCAGGATGCTGCCGTTGAGCATCAGGTCGGAGCGGTAATGCAACGAATCGGCGCGCACCGCGTTGGAGCCGGTTTCGCGGATCACCCGGTGTTGCAGCATCAACAACGCCACGGTCAGCGCCAGTGAAAACACGATTACGCCGATGCTCAACCAGGGCGCGCCTACAGGCTCCGGGTGCTGCAAGCGTTGGTAGGCCTGGAAGGCGATCAACACCGCACTGCCGCCGATAAACAGCGCCTGGGCCATGCCCGACAGCGACTCCGCCTTGCCGTGACCGTAACGGTGATCGTCATCGGCGGGGCGCAGGGCGTAGTGCACCGCCAGCAGATTGAGCAGCGAGGTCACGCCGTCGAGCAGCGAGTCGGTCAACCCGGCGAGCATGGCCACCGAGCCACTGAACCACCAGGCGATGGCCTTGGTGATGATCAACGCACTGGCCACGCCCACCGAGGCGCGGGTAGCCAGGCGCAGGAGCCTGGCGTGTTCGGGACTGCTGGTCATGGCGCTGTCCTTATGCCGCAGGCTGCAGGCCCAGGGACGCCAGTTGTTGCACGCTGCCCTTGAATTGGATCAGGCGTGGATCGTCCAGCGGCAGGGTGTGCCCGGTTTCCTTCTGGATGATGCCTTGCAGCTTGGCGTTGTCGACCGTGCCGTCGGCGCCGATGGCTTCGTGCAGTTTTTCCGGCGCGACCTGGGCGGTCTTGCCCGGTTCGAAGTAGATCGCCCCCGTGGCGAAGTCGACGCCGAACGCGATCAGGCCGGGGATCACATAGAACAGCAAGCCAACCGCATCGAGCACGGCAATCGCCGGGTCTATCTTGCCGTCGATCTGGCCACGGCGATCCGGGTAGAAAATCGAACCGCAGGCGGTGAGTTGGCTCAGCAGGGTGACGGCCAAGACGCCGCCAATGACACGGGAAGCGATACGCATGAAAAAGTCTCCTGAACACAATTGATAAATGACTATATCGCACTGCCTGATCGTTCCCACGCTCTGCGTGGGAATGCATGCCGTGACGCTTTGCGTCAACTTGCGCAGGTATTGGAACGCGGAGCGTTCCGGGCGGTATTCCCACGCAGAGCGTGGGAACGATCTCAGTATGGGAACGATGTTATTCAGACCCGCGCAAGCATCCGGCAGTTCGCCGTTATACTCGCCGCTCTGCTTTGGAGCCAGTATGAATTCGTTGCCGATTGATGATGTTTTACCCGCCCTGCGTGACGCCTTGGCGATTCGCCATGAAGCCGTGCTGGAAGCGCCCCCCGGCGCCGGTAAAACCACCCGCGTGCCCCTGGCCTTGTTGAATGAGCCGTGGCTCGCCGGGCAAACCATCCTGATGCTCGAACCCCGGCGCCTCGCCGCGCGGGCCGCTGCCGAGCGCCTGGCCAGCGAGTTGGGCGAGAAGGTCGGTGAAACGGTCGGCTACCGCATTCGCCTCGACAGCAAGGTCGGCCCCACTACCCGCATAGAAGTGGTCACCGAAGGCATCCTCACCCGGCGCCTGCAGGACGACCCGGCGCTGGACGGCGTGGGCCTGCTGATCTTTGACGAATTCCACGAGCGCAGTCTCGACGCCGACCTGGCGCTGGCCCTGAGCCTCAACGGCCGCGAGCTGTTTCGCGACGACCAACCGCTGAAAATCCTGCTGATGTCCGCCACCCTTGAAGGCGAGCGCCTGGCCCAGCTGCTGGATAATGCGCCGATCCTGCGCAGCGAAGGGCGCATGTTCCCGGTGCAAATGCGCTGGGGGCGGCCGTATCAGGCGGGGGAATTTATCGAGCCGCGCGTGGTGCAGACAATCCTTGAAGCCCTGCATGACGAGACCGGCAGCGTGCTGGTGTTTCTGCCGGGGCAGGCGGAGATTCGCCGGGTCAACCAGCAACTGGCCGAGGCCTTGGGTGATCGCCCTGATGTGCTGTTATGCCCGTTGCACGGTGAGCTGGACCTCAACGCCCAACGCGCTGCCATCGACCCCGCACCCGCCGGTCAACGCAAAGTGGTACTGGCCACCAACATTGCCGAGACCAGCCTGACCATCAACGGCGTGCGCGTGGTGATCGACGCCGGGCTGGCGCGGGTGCCGCGCTTCGACCCCGGCAGCGGCATGACGCGCCTCGATACCCAGCGCATCTCCCGCGCCAGCGCCACCCAGCGTGCCGGCCGGGCAGGGCGGTTGGAACCGGGGGTGTGTTATCGCTTGTGGTCCGAGGACCAGCATGAAGGGCTGGCCGCCTATGGCAGCGCGGAAATTCTCGCCGCCGACCTCGCCGGCCTGGCCTTGCAACTGGCGCGCTGGGGCGTCACGCCCGCGCACTTGGTGTGGCTGGACCGGCCACCGACCGCCGCCTACGCCCAGGCCCAGGATTTACTCGTGCGCCTCGGCGCCTTGAATGACGACACACTCACCGCCCATGGCCAGAAAATGGCCGAGTTGCCGGCCCATCCGCGTATCGCCCACTTGCTGCTGCGCGGACAGGACCTGGGCCTCGCCGCGATGGCCTGTGATGTCGCCGCGTTGTTGGGTGAGCGCGATATCCTGCGCGGCGCCGGTGCCGACTTGCACAGCCGCCTGGCGCTGTTGTCCGGCGAAGAGCGCGCCCGTGGTACCCAGGGTGGTGTGCAACGGGCCAAGCAGTTGGCCCGCCAATATCGCGGCTATTTAAGAGGCAAGGCCACCCAACCGGTGGCCGATCCCGATCATCCGCGTTGGCTTGGCGCCTTGCTGGCGTTGGCTTACCCGGACTGCGTCGCCCAACAGCGTCGCCCCGGTGGCGCCGAATACCGTTTGACCAATGGACGCGCCGCTCTGTTTGCCGAAGCCGACAGTTTGATGAAACACGCCTGGCTGGTGATCGCCGACCTGGGCAGCCGCCAGGGCCAGCGTGAAGAACGCATCTACCTGGCGGCGGCCTTCGACCCGGCGCTGTTCGACACGGTGCTGGCCGAGCAAGTGCGCAACGTCGACCAGCTCGAATGGGACGAACGTGAAGGCGTCTTGCGTGCCGAGCGCCAGCGCAAGGTCGGTGAGCTGGTCCTCAGTCGTGAAGCGCTCACCGGCCTCGACGAGGCTACACGCAGCCAGGCCTTGGTTGATCTGGTCCGGCGCAAGGGCCTGGAGCTGTTGCCCTGGACACCGGAGCTGCGCCAATGGCAGGCACGCGTCCTGCTGCTGCGCCAGCTCGATGCCGGCAAAACCAGCGAATGGCCCGACGTCAGCGACAGCGCTTTGCTCGCGGGCCTGGAACACTGGCTGATGCCCTACCTGGGCAAAGTCTCGCGCTTGAGCCATTTCGCCCACCTGGATATTTCCAGCTACCTGCACAACCTGCTGCCCTGGCCACTGCCCCAGCGCCTCGACGAACTGGCGCCGCAGCATGTGAAAGTGCCGTCTGGCTCATCGGTGCGCCTGGACTACAGCGAACACCCGCCGATCCTCGCGGTGCGCCTGCAGGAGCTGTTCGGGCTGGCGGATACGCCACGGATTGCCGGCGGGCGCCAGGTGGTGAAGTTGCACCTGTTGTCGCCTGCGCGGCGGCCGGTGCAAGTGACGCAGGACCTGGCGAACTTCTGGCGCAGTACCTATGCCGAGGTGAAAAAGGATTTGAAGGGGCGATACCCCAAGCATTACTGGCCGGATGATCCGCTGGTGGCCGAAGCGACGGCGCGGATCAAACCCCGAAAGTAGCAACGATGAGAATCCCATGTGGGAGGGAGCAAGCCCCCTCCCACAGGGTTTTAGAGTGTTGGTTATTGCGCGGCAGGCAGCAGAAACCGGCCGATCACCGGTAAATGGTTGGAAATACGCAACGTATCTTCCTGCCTTACCTTGGCCGCCACCCGCTTGATCCGCGAGCTGTAGAACAGGTAATCCAACGTACGATCCGGCCCGTCGAGGCTTGGGTCGTTGGGGAAGTGCGTCAGCCATTTCTCTCGGTCGATCCCGCTGGATTCACTGTTGCTCGGGATCATCGGGTATTTGTCCCACAGCAGATGCAGCTCACTGTCCGGCGAGTACTGGCCGCGTTTTTGCGCATCCAGGCGCAGGAACTGGCCCAGCGGCAGCGTATTGAAATCCCCGCCAATCACCCAGGGCGTGCCACGGCCTTCCAGTTTGTCCAGCAGCTTTACGGTCGCCTGTACTTGCTCCTGCACGGCACTGCGTCCAGGCATGCCGCCGTCCAGCCGCGTGTTGAGCACCGCCAGTTGGCCGCCGTCGCTCAGGGGCAGGTAAGTCAACAGCAGGGCAGGCTTGGGCTGGAACTGGCGGCTGATGAAGTTGGCCTGCGGGGTCGGCAATTGCAGGCGCTCGGCGTGTTCGATCTGGTAGCGGCTCAGGGTCGCCAATTTGCGGCCGACGCTGCCGAAGATATGCAGGTTGGGCACAAAGTCAGCTTTCCAGTCGAAGGCCTGGGCGCTGCAGGGGTAGAGGTCGACCAGACGCTCCTGCAACAGGGCCAGCTGGTCCTGATAATGGGAGGGCTTGGCGCCTTCGTCGATTTCCTGCAACAGCAGGATGTCGGGCTGTTCGTCGCGGATCACCCGTGCCACTTCGTCAAGGCTGAAAGCCATGTCTTCAACCGTGGGGCGCTCGTCCGGGCCGCTGCCGTCGGCGGTGTCGTACCAGAACACGTAGTTCTTGCCGGCCAGGTATTGCACGTTCCAGGTCATCACCTTGAGTGCCTGCCCCGGCAGCAGGGTCGGCGCACGCGGCGCGACGCAGCTGACGGGCAGGGTTTCCTTGGCGACGGGGCGCCAGGTCAGGCTGTAGACCAAGGCCGTCAGCAGGCCCGCAATCAGCAGCAGGCTCAACAGGGTGATGCGCAATAAACGGGTCATCGGCTCGGCTTATGTGCGTTTCAGGATGGGCACGGAGCATATCACCGCACGTCGGCGTCGCCACCGATCAACATGAATAAACGGAACAGCACCACACTGGTGAACAGTTGCAGGAAACTGTGGGCGCTGTCCATCAACAGCCCCAGCAATGGCGCGGGTTCGGGATAGGCCGCCACGCTCGCGCCCTTGAGCAGCCACAGCGGGGTCATCACGCACAGCAGGCACACCAGGATTCGCCAGAAGTGCCCACGCGTCAGGCGCAGGCTTTCCTTCATCGCTTCAAGCGCCGACATGCCGCGCAAAACCAGCAGGTACTCGGCAAACGCCAGCACCACCATCAGCCACAGGCCCGGCAGTAAATACAGCGACAGCCCGAGCAGAATCAGCAGCGTGCTCATGGCCGTCAGCAGGGCGAAGCGCGGCCACATCGCCAGCGCCATGGCCCACACGTCCTTGGTGCGTGGCGACTCGCCACGGGTGCGCGCGTCGAGAAACAGGATCAGCGCGCCGGTGTACAGCGGGTACACCAGCAGTCCCACTACCACGCTGTAACCACTGAAGGCATCCGGGCCCAGCGTGTGGTCGAGCACTTGTTGCAGCAGGGCTTCGAGGATTACCAGCGGCAGGCACAGCTGGACGATGGCGCCCAGGTTGCGTTGGGTGAAGCGGAAGGAGTCGCGCAGCACGTCTAACGGATTCATCAGAGTCATCACAGGCCGAAAAAGCAGGGGCACACTTTAACCGATAGCGGGCCTGGGCAAGCAAACGTAAACCTTGCGTAAAGACCATTGAAACAATTGGTAACAGCCCCATAACTAGGGCGTACCTTGCCTGACGCCAGGCGGGACCCTGATTTTTACCGGCAATCTAACGAGGTCGCCATGAACAGCGAAGAACAAACCCTGATCGACGGACTGTTTTCACGGTTGCAGCAAGCCGAAACGGACTCAGCCCCCCGCGACGCCCAGGCCGAAGCGCGGATCAAGGAACACATGACTCGCCAACCGGCCGCCGGCTACTACATGACCCAGTCGCTGCTGGTGCAGGAACACGCGCTGCAGAGCCTCGATGCGCAAAACAAGCAGCAGGCCCAGCAGATCCAGCAATTGCAGGAAGAGCTGCAGCGCGCCAAGTCCGCGCCAGCGGCCCCGGCGAGCGGCGGCGGGTTTCTCTCGAGCATCTTTGGCGGCGGTTCGCGGGATGCGCAGCCTGCGCCGAGCAACGCGGGCGGCGGTTGGCGTGAACCGGCGCGGCCAGCCTTCAACCAGCCGGCCCCGCAACAGAATTATCAACAGCCGCAACCACCGGCCGCCGCCGCGCCTGCGGGCAGCGGGTTTCTGGGTGGCGCGATGAAAACCGCCGCCGGCGTGGCCGGTGGTGTGTTGCTCGCCGAAGGCATCAGCAGCCTGTTCCACCACAACCAGCAGCCGCAGGTGGTGGAAGAGATCATCGAACAACCGGCGCCCGCCAGTGACCAGGATGGTTGGGGCAACGATGATCAGAAATTCGCAGGCAATGACAGCTGGGGCAGCAACAACGCGGACAGCTTCGCCGACAGCGATTATTCCGACGATTCCTCTGCTTTTGGCGATGACGATTCCTTCGTCTGACACGCCCGGCCGGAGCGCTACGGCGCTCCGGTCTGATTTTTTCCCGGAAACCTTCCCTTGGCTGGCATAATGGCACCCTTTCCGGGCGCTGGCGCCTGGCTGTCATTGAGGAAGTGCGGTGAAGAAAATTGCAGTGTTCGCCGATGTGCAAAACCTCTATTACACCGTTCGCCAGGCCTATGGCTGCCACTTCAACTACGCGGCGCTGTGGGCGGATATCAGTGCCCATGGGCAGATCGTGGAGGCGTACGCCTACGCCATCGACCGTGGCGACAGCAAACAGCAGCAGTTCCAGCAGATCCTGCGCAACCTCGGTTTTACTGTGAAGCTCAAGCCTTACATCCAGCGCAGTGACGGCTCGGCCAAGGGCGACTGGGACGTCGGTATCACCATCGACATCATGGACGCCGCCGCGAACGTCGACGAAGTGGTGTTGGCCTCCGGCGATGGCGATTTCGACATGCTGCTCGACCGCATCATCCACAAGCATGGCGTGCAGGCCGTGGCCTACGGCGTGCCGGGGCTGACGGCCAACTCACTGATACGCGCCGCCAGCCGCTACGTGCCGATCGAAGGCGCGTTGCTGCTTAAATAAGCGCTGTGGCTCACTCAATTGTCAGACGGAGTTGGAACAGGTTTGGAACGTATAGCGGTCATCGACTTTGAAACCACCGGCATCACCCCGAGCAGCCACTGCCGGGCCACGGAAATTGGCGTGGTCATCCTTGAGCGCGGGCAAATCGTCGACCGCTACCAGAGCCTGATGAATGCCGGCGTACGCGTGCCGGGCTTTATCGAACAACTCACCGGCATCAGCAACGCCATGCTGCGCAGCGCGCCGCCGGCCGAGCGGGTGATGAACGAGGTCAACGAATTCGTCGGCACCACGCCGTTGATGGCGCACAACGCCGCGTTCGACCAAAAGTTCTGGGACTTTGAGCTGAGCCTGATCCGCCGCACCCGCCTGCAGAAATTCGCCTGTTCTTTATTGCTGGCTCGTCGGTTGATGCCTTCGGCGCCAAACCATAAGCTCGGCACCCTCAACACCTACGCCCAACTGCCCCACACCGGCAAGGCTCACCGGGCGCTGGCGGACGCGGAAATGGCCGCCAACCTCACCGCGCACCTGGCCCAGGAACTGCGCCAGACCCATGGCCTGCGTGAGCTGTCCCACGATTTGCTGTGCACCTTGCAGAAAGTCCCGGCGGCGAAGATCAATGAGCACCTGAAGAAACATCGCGGGTTCTGAAAACCCCGCAATTCCAAATGTGGGAGGGGGCTTGCTCCCGATAGCTGAGTGTCAGTCGCCAGATGTACTGGCTGACCCACTGCCATCGGGAGCAAGCCCCCTCCCACATTAGTTATGTGTTGTTCATCGAGGCTGTGTGCACGCCAACGCTTGGTCCACCACCCCCTTCGCCATCTCCACCAAATGCATCACCGCCCGGTGCGGCGCCTTCATCACCTCTCCCGAGGCATGTGCCGTCTCCACCGCGCAATGCAACAGATCCGCCGCATGCGCCAGGGCCTCTTCGAAGCTCAGGTTGTCATTCAGGATAAAAGTGGGCGCATCCGGGGCGGACGCTTTGAGGTAGTAGTCGATGGCGCGACGGTGGAGCAGGGCGTCTTCGCTGAGGAAGTCGGGTTTGGACTTGGGTGGATCGGGGGTGACTTTGACCATGGTGAAACTCCTCTTGTTAAGCAGGAGCTGCGTCTATTCGCTTGCACGCAAATAGGGTGGCAGCGGTACGCGAGTGTGCAAGACCGGGACAAAAGGCAAACCCAGCAGATCCGAAGATCTCCCGCGCACAGCTGCCATAACAAATCCGCGCCATGTCGCAATAACTGGGCGTTGATCGTGTGAGGCATCTGAAAAGCTTTTGTTTAGTCGGACTTGCACGTCCGGTCACCGAACATTCGATGACAGGGCGAGACTAGCTACCGAATCCGACGGAAACAAGGCCGTGGGATTCTCTCGGAAACGTCCCGCAAATGAAAGGGATAGGTCTTGCTGGCCACTGAAATACCGGTGTTTTCAGCTCGTTCCCACGCTCTGCGTGGGAATGCCTCTTGCGACGCTCCGCGTTGCGATCAGCTCAACGACCAAGTGTACGGGCGGTTTAAACAGGTTTTGTAACTTATGTTTATCCCTCTGCCTTTCTAGAATAAGCCTCCCACCTCCTGCCATAGAGCCGCCCAATGCCTGGCCCACGTCGCTTTCCCTTACCGTTGATCGCCGCCTTTTTTGCGTTGTATGTGATCTGGGGTTCCACTTACCTGGTGATTCGCATCGGCGTGGAGTACTGGCCACCGTTGTTGCTGGCGGGGATTCGGTTTTGCACGGCGGGCGCGTTGATGTATGGCTACCTCAGGTGGCGTGGCGCGCCCGCGCCGACGTGGGCGCAGTGGAAGGCTGCCGGGATGATCGGCATTCTGCTGCTCACCGTGGGCAATGGCGGCGTCAGCGTAGCGGAACATATGGGCGTGTCGTCCGGCGTGGCCGCGCTGGCGGTGGCGACGGTGCCGTTGTTTACCCTGTTGTTCGGTTTTTTCTGGGGCGCGCGTAATACGCGGCTGGAATGGGCCGGGGTGATTCTGGGGATTATCGGCATCGCCATGCTGAATATGGGCAGCACCCTGCAATCAAGCCCGATGGGCGCGGTGTTGCTGTTGATGGCGGCGGCTTCCTGGGCGTTCGGTTCGGTGTGGAGCCGCCACTTGCCGCTGCCCCAGGGCGCGATGGCGAGCGCCGCTGAAATGCTGGTGGCTGGCGTGGCATTGTTGATCGTCAGCGGCGTGTCGGGTGAGCACTTGCAGGCGATGCCGCCATTGGAAGGCTGGCTGGCCCTGGCCTATCTGACGGTGTTTGGCTCGATCATCGCCTTCAACGCCTACATGTACCTGCTCAAGCATGTGCGCCCGGCGGCGGCCACCAGCTATGCGTATGTGAACCCCGCCGTGGCGGTGCTGCTGGGGATTGTGTTCGTCGGCGAGTCCATCGGCCTGGAAGAAGCCCTGGCGATGCTGGTGATCATCAGTGCCGTATTGCTGATCAGCCTGCCGCAGTGGCGCAAGCCGAAGGCGGAAATAAGGTAAACTGCCGCGCATTACGCCCTTGCGCTGAATTTTTCCTACGGTAAACACATGACTTTCGCCTCCCTTGGCCTGATCGAACCCTTGCTGCGCGCCCTTGAGACGCTTGGCTACCAGACCCCGACGCCGGTGCAGGCGCAAGCCATTCCGGCGGTGCTGGCCGGTCGTGACCTGATGGCTGCGGCCCAGACCGGCACCGGCAAGACCGCCGGCTTTGCCTTGCCGCTGCTGCAGCTGCTGACGATGGAAGGGCCGAAAGTCGCCGCCAATTCGGCGCGTGCGCTGATCCTGTGCCCCACCCGCGAACTGGCCGAGCAGGTTCACGCCAGCGTCGCCGAGTACGCCCAACACCTGCCACTGACCACTTACGCGGTGTACGGCGGCGTGAGCATCAACCCGCAGATGATGAAGCTGCGCAAGGGCGTGGACATTCTGGTTGCCACGCCCGGTCGCCTGATCGACCTGTTTCGCCAGAACGCGCTGAAACTCAATCAGCTGCAAACCCTGGTACTGGATGAAGCCGACCGCATGCTCGACCTGGGCTTCTCCGAAGAGCTTGCGAATATCTACCGCATGCTGCCGAAAAAGCGCCAGACCCTGCTGTTCTCCGCCACCTTCTCCGATGACATCCGCCTGCTGGCCGGGCAGATGCTCAATGACCCGCTGAGCATCGAAGTCAGCCCGCGCAACGTCGCCGCCAACACGGTGAAACAGTGGGTGGTGCCGGTGGATAAAAAGCGCAAGGCGGAGTTGTTCGTGCACCTGATGCGCAAGGGCCGCTGGAAGCAGGTGCTGGTGTTTGCCAAAACCCGCAACGGCGTGGATGCGCTGGTGGACAAGTTGCAGGGGCTGGGCATCAACGCCGACGGCATCCATGGCGACAAACCCCAGGCCACCCGCCAGCGTGCGCTGGACCGCTTCAAGGCCAGCGACGTGCAGATCCTGGTCGCCACCGACGTGGCGGCCCGTGGCCTGGACATCGAAGACTTGCCGCTGGTGGTCAATTTCGACCTGCCGATCGTCGCGGAAGACTACATCCACCGCATCGGCCGCACCGGTCGCGCGGGCAACACCGGCGAGGCGATTTCGCTGGTGTGCGCCGATGAAGTGAACATGCTCTCGGCGATCGAAATGCTGACCCGCCAGACCCTGACCCGCAAGATGGAACCGGACTTCGAGCCGGAACACCGCGTGCCGGATACCGATGCCAGCGGGCAGGTGGTAAAGAAGCCGAAAAAGCCGAAGAAGCCCAAAACGTCGGGTGGCGGTGGTAAGCGCAATTTGGGCAAATGGGTGGACAGCGGCGACGTTGCGCCGGCGGAGCCTTCGATCAAGCCGGTGCGCAAGGTGCCGGTCTTTAACACGGGGCCGCGTAAAAAGAAGTGATTTTGCGGTGTGGCTGATGGCCTCATCGGGAGCAAGCCCCCTCCCACATTTTGAATGTATTCACAGATCAAAATGTGGGAGGGGGCTTGCTCCCGATGGCGGCTTCGAATCCACCGCCCCTCTCATCGGTTAAGCCATTCCAACAGCCCAAGCCCAGCCGCCCGGCCACTGGCAAAACACCCCGTCAGCAAATACCCCCGGTCGGCGCCTCCCAGTCCAGCATCTCCCCGGCACAAAACACGCCGGGCATTTGCTTGAGCATCAGCCGCTCATCCAACGCTTCGAACGGCACACCGCCGGCCGTGCTGATGGCTTCGTCCAGTGGCCGAGTCTTGACCAATGTCAGCGGCAACGCCTTGATATCCACCGCCAACTGCGCCGGGTCATTGAAGTGCTCAGCAGGGGCCAGCTCACGCAACAGCGCCGCCTTGACCCCATCCAGGCCCAATTGACTGTGCAAATGCTTGCTCATCGACCGCGACCCCCGCGGCTTGGCCAGTGCCGCCTGCACCTTGTGCAACGGCTTGCTCGGCAGCAGATCGATATGCACGGTGGCGGCGCCGTCGCGGTTGATCGTTTCCCGAATCGGCGCCGACAGCGCATAGATCAGGCTGCCTTCGATACCCGTGGCGGTCACTACGCATTCGCCCAGGCGAGGTTTATCGTCGCCCAGCCCAATGGCGACGTTTTTCAACGGCGCCCCGGCGAATTTGCTGACCATCAAATCGCTCCACGCCGACACTTCGAAACCGCAGTTGCTCGGCTGCAGGCGCACATAGGGCACGCCACGCTCTTCGAATACGTTGAGCCAAGCGCCATCGGAGCCCAGGCGCGACCAGCTGCCGCCGCCCAAGGCCAGGAGCACCGCAGCGCTGCGCACGGTTTTCTCGCCCTCCGGGCTGTGGATAAGTAACTCACCTTCAGCATTCCACCCCTGCCAACGATGCCGGGTGTGGATAACCACACCTTGTTCACGCAGGCGCTTGAGCCAGGCCCGCAGCAGCGGCGCGGCTTTCATATCAGTAGGAAATACGCGGCCGGAGGTGCCGATAAAGGTTTCGATGCCCAGGCCGTGAATCCACTCGCACAATGCTTCGGCACCGAAGCTGCGCAATAACGGCGCCATGTGCGGCGCGCGTTCGGCATAGCGCGAGAGGAACGCCGGGTAGGCTTCGGAGTGGGTGATATTCATGCCGCCCACGCCGGCCAGCAGGAACTTGCGCCCCACTGAAGGCATGCCGTCGTACAGCGCCACGCGCACGCCCGCCCGGCTCAGGACTTCGGCGGCCATCAACCCGGCAGGGCCGCCGCCGATGATGGAGACAGAGTGAGGAGAAGTCTGAGGCATGGGCAGGACTACGGTGCTGGGAATAGGTCGAGCATTCTACCCGACGAAGGCGCAGCTGCCTGATCAAAAAACGTACACATTCCTACAAGCCATACGGCTAAACGCTTTCAGACCGTTACGCTCAAGTTATCCACAGGTGGTTCCACAGGCATTGTGGGTAACGTCCACAGTTCAATGACAACCTGATGACGTCCACACGCGCTGCGCGCTGTGGTGCAGGATGCCGTGGCGGCGGGCCAGGGCAGGGCGGTCCTTGCTGTAGCCGCCACCGATCACGCCCATCAGCGGAATGTCGCGGCCCAGGCAGTGACGCATCACGCTTTCATCGCGGGCAGCGACGCCAGCATCGGTCAGCTTGAGGTAACCGAGTGCGTCGTCCTTGTGTACATCCACGCCGGCGTCGTACAGCACCAGGTCCGGCTGGTAGAGCGGCAGCAGGTAGTTGAGCGCGTCATCGACCACCTTGAGGTAGTCGGCATCGCCCATGCCCATCGGCAATGGAATGTCCCAGTCGCTCTGCGCCTTGCGCGCCGGAAAGTTTTTTTCGCAGTGCAGCGATACGGTGATGGCGTCCGGTGTGTCGTGCAGGATGCGCGCGGTGCCGTCGCCCTGGTGTACGTCGCAGTCGAAGATCAGCACACGGTTGACCCGGCCGCTGGCCAGCAGGTAATGGCTGATCACGGCCAGGTCATTGAAGATGCAAAAGCCCGCCGGGTAATCGTAGTGGGCGTGATGGGTGCCCCCGGCGAGGTGACAGGCCAGGCCGTGCTCCAGCGCCTGCTCCGCCGCGAGGATCGAGCCACCCACCGCACGCACGGTGCGTCGCGCCAGGGCTTCGCTCCACGGCAGGCCGAGGCGCCGTTGGTCCTCGCGAGACAACTCGCCGCTCATATAGCGTTCGATATACCCAGGTTCATGGGCCAGGCCCAGAATCTCTGCCGGGCACAGCTGCGGGCGCAGCAAACGGCTGTCCTCGGTCAGGCCGCTGTCCACCAGGTGATCGCGCAACAGGCGAAACTTGTCCATGGGGAAGCGGTGGTCCGCCGGGAACTCGGGGCTGTAGTCATCGTGGTAGATCAATGGCAAGGGCATGGGATTTTCTGACGGGAATCTGCGTCGGATCTTACCAGCGCTGTACACTCACGCACATGGCAAGGAAGGGGGCCCTATGGAGCCGATACTGGAATTGGAAAGTGCACGGCTGATCATGCGCCAATGGCGTGACAGCGACCTGCTGGCCTTTGCGCAGATGTGCGCCGACCCGCAGGTGATGCGTTATTTCCCGGCTAAATTGAGCCACCTGGAAAGCGCTGCACTGATTGGCCGGATACGCGGCCACTTCGCCGAATATGGTTTTGGCTTTTGGGCTTTGCAGCGCAAGGACACCGGTGAATTCATCGGCCTCACCGGGCTGCAGAACGTCAGCTTTGAAGCGAATTTCACCCCGGCGGTGGAAATCGGCTGGCGCCTGGCCCGCGAGCACTGGGGCCTGGGTTACGCCAGCGAGGCGGCCTGGACCGCGTTGCGTTGTGGTTTCGATCGCTTGAGCCTGGATGAAGTCGTCGCCTTCACCACCGAGGCCAATCTGCCATCACAAAAAGTCATGCAGGCCATCGGTATGCATTACGATCCGCAGGCAGATTTCGAACACCCCAAAGTCGCAGCCGATGACCCGCTGCGTCCGCATGTTTTATACCGCATCACCCGCGCCCAATGGTTGGACACGCTGCACGGATAAGCAGCCCGGAATGCCCTATCGAGTTTAGGAGTTGCTCTATGAGCCAAGTATTGGAAGATCTGGTGGACTTGCTGACCCTGGAGCCGATCGAGGAAAACCTCTTTCGCGGCCGCAGCCAGGACCTGGGTTTTCGCCAATTGTTCGGTGGCCAGGTGCTCGGCCAGTCGCTGTCGGCGGCCAGCCAGACTGTAGAAGAAGCGCGCCACGTACATTCGCTGCACGGTTATTTCCTGCGTCCAGGCGACGCGGCATTGCCGGTGGTGTATTCGGTGGACCGCGTGCGCGACGGCGGCAGTTTCAGCACGCGCCGCGTCACGGCGATCCAGAAGGGCCACCCGATTTTCACCTGCACCACCTCGTTCCAGTACGACGAAGCAGGTTTCGAACACCAGACCACCATGCCCGTGGTAGTCGGCCCGGAGAACCTGCCGTCGGAGCTGGAGCTGACTCAGCAGCGTGCGCACCTGATCCCCGAGCACATGCGTGACAAGCTGCTGTGTCCCAAGCCCATCGAAGTGCGGCCTGTTACCGAAAAAGACCCGTTCAACCCGCAGCCGTCCGACCCGGTCAAGTACGTGTGGTTTCGTGCCGATGGCGCCCTGGCCGATGCGCCGGCGTTGCATAAATACCTGCTGGCCTACGCCTCGGACTTCGGCCTGTTGACCACCTCACTGCTGCCCCATGGCAAGACCGTGTGGCACAAAGACATGCAGGTCGCCAGCCTGGATCACGCGCTGTGGTTCCACGCCGACCTGCGCGCCGATGATTGGTTGCTGTATGCCATGGACAGCCCATGGGCCGGTAATTCCCGAGGTTTTTCCCGGGGCAGTGTGTACAACCGCGCCGGGCAACTGGTGGCGTCGGTGACCCAGGAAGGCTTGATTCGCCATCGCAAGGACTGGGCATGAGCCTGGCCGACGTTCGGCATTGGGTGTTTGACATGGACGGCACCCTCACGGTGGCCGTGCATGATTTTGCGGCCATCCGCGTGGCGCTGGAGATTCCCGCCGAAGACGATATTCTCACGCACCTTGCCGCATTGCCGGCGGGTATCGCGGCGGCCAAACATGCCTGGTTGCTGGAACACGAGCGCGAACTGGCGCTGGGTTCAGTCGCCGCTGCGGGCGCGGTGGAACTGGTGCGCGAGCTGGCCGGACGCGGTTATCGCCTGGGCATTTTGACGCGTAATGCGCAGGAACTGGCGCATGTCACCCTGCAAGCGATTGGCCTGGCGGACTGCTTTGCCATTGAGGACGTGCTGGGGCGTGAGGACGCGCCGCCCAAGCCGGATCCGGGCGGCCTGTTGAAGCTGGCGGCGGCCTGGGATGTGGCACCGAGCGAGATGGTGATGGTTGGCGATTACCGCTTCGACCTGGATTGCGGCCGGGCGGCCGGGACGCGGACGGTGCTGGTGAACCTGCCGGATAACCCGTGGCCCGAGTTGGCGGATTGGCATGCCGAGGATTGTGCGGCACTGCGCCGGATGATCTAGCCCAGGCAATGAAAATCAACTGTGGGAGGGGCGGTGCGACGATTCGACTTGCCCCCGATAGCGGTCTGTCAGCTAAATATGTGCTGGCTGACAGACCGCCATCGGGGGCAAGCCCCCTCCCACATTTTGAGCCGGTTTCTTCAGTCAGTGCGGGAACAGCACGTTCTGACCCTGCGGCGAGGTAAACATTTTATCCCCGTCATGCCCCACTCCCGGTACTTCTACCAGCCTGTGACCCAACTGCGGATGCCGCTGCTTGAGGGCGTCAAAATAGTTGTGCCCGCGAATCAGCCGATACGCACCCTGGGTTTCGGCTTCGCAGCTTTTATCCAGCGCCGGGTGGTTGGGGTCGGTGTCTTGTTGGCCCAGCAGGTAAGTTACATCGCGTGAAACATAAGCCTGCTCCAGTTGCTCGGCGCCCTGGCCCTTGGCGTAGTCCGGCAGGCCTTGCATGCCGTACTTCCACTCGTTGAAGCCCGGGCAACTCGCCGTCTCGAACGGCACCGGCCGCTGTGGGCTGAAGTAGGCGTAGGACGATGGGTTGGCCACCACATACCGCAGGCGGATGCCTTCGGTCTGCAGCATCGGGTGAGCGTGGCCGGTGACAGCGAAGCGCTGCACCACCTGGCCGCCACCGGAATGCCCAGCGACGACGATTTCCTTGAGCGCCGGGAACAGGGTGCGGTTGCCAAGGTGCTTGATGATCTGATCAAGGGCGCTATAGGAGCTGACCTGGCCCGGGCCGGTTGACGCGGCGCCAGCCATCCAGTCATCGGCTCTCCAGCGCAGCAACTGCTGATCCAGACGGCCGTTCTTCATATCCGACTCATCCAGAAACTGCGGTGCGATCACCAACGTGCTGCCTGTTGCTCCGGCTTGCTCAGCGGCCTTTTCTCCGCTGTGCAGGTAGGTCGGGGCATTGCGCAGGCGGCCATGCACGATGATCAGTGCACGAGTGACATCTGGCAGCGGCCGGCGCCAGTCCTGGCTCAAGCCCAGGCTGAGGTCGCCGGCGTCGAGATGAAAGCGATCGAGGCCGGCCACCTTGGCATCATGGTCGGCTGCCAGGGTTGAGCAGGACACCCAGAACCCCAGCAATAAGCCCCACCGTTTATTCACTCAAAGGCTCCTGGCCGTAAAGGTATCGCATTGGGAAATCTGGCCCTGGGCGAAGCCGGTCTTGAACCAGCGCACGCGCTGAGCCGATGTGCCGTGGGTAAACGAGTCCGGCACCACGCGCCCTTGGCCCTGTTGCTGCAGGCGGTCATCGCCGATGGCGTTGGCGGCATTCAGTGCTTCTTCGATATCGCCGGGTTCCAGCCAGTTCAGGCGTTTTTGCGCGCGGTTGGCCCAGACGCCGGCAAAGCAGTCGGCCTGCAGCTCCTGGCGGACCAGCAGGCCACCGTCGCCTTGCATCGGCCGGCCCTGCTGGCGCGCGGCCTGGATCTTGGACGAGATGCCAAGCAGGGTTTGCACGTGATGTCCGACTTCGTGGGCGATCACATACGCCTGGGCGAAATCGCCGGCGGCCTGGAAGCGTTGCGACATTTCACGGAAGAAATCCAGGTCCAGGTACACCTGCTGGTCAGCCGGGCAGTAGAACGGGCCGCTGGCCGAGGTGGCGCCACCGCAGGCGGAGTTCACCCGGCCACGGAACAGGATCAGTTTCGGGTTCTTGTAAGCCAGGCCGTTCTCCTGGAACACCTGGCCCCAGGTGTCTTCGGTATCGCCCAGCACCGCGCGCACGAAGTCGGCCTGCTCGTCGTTGGCCGGCGGCGCCTGACGCGATTGCGTGCTGACCGACGGCGCCTGCTCCATCTGGCCGGTCAATTGGCCGAGGATCTGCATCGGGTCCTGGCCGGTGAGCCAGCCGATGCCGACGATCAGCACGATAGCGGTCAGGCTCAGGCCCTTGCCGCCGCCGAAGCGCATCCCGCCACCGCCGACGCTGTCATCGCGGGCATCCACCACGTTGTCGCTGCGTCGGCCTTTTTTCCATAGCATGGGGCAATCCTCTCGTTAAACGGTCCGGCAAAAATATGGATGGAGTATGGTCGTAATCAGCGGCAATAGCCTTCGCCGCTGGCGACAATCAGGCAGTCTTTCTTATCGGCCAGCCATTTCAAACCAGTGGCTGCGCCATCCCCGGCGCGCAGCACCTGCGGGCCGTCCGGGCGGGTGAAGGCGATGCCGTCATCGGTTGCCTGGCCTTTGAAGGTGCCGGAAGCGTCGGCATCAAGGCCATACTGCATGGTCAGAAGGTAGTGGCCGCGGCCGATGCTGTCGTCCTTGGCGATGGTGAGGTTCAGGCCTTCGACGCCGATCCACTTGCCCACCCATTTATCAGTGGGTGGCGTTTGCGGTACCAGGGTCGCCTGCACGGATGCGGGGGCGGGCTTGGGCGCTTCTTTCGGCGTTTTATCGCAGGCAGAGAGCAGGGCGAGGGCAGACAGGGCAAACAGGATTTTTTTCATAGGGGCAGGGCCTTGATTAAAAAGTGTGCAACGCCGGCGCGCGCGTGCAGGGTTGGACTCAAATCCACTGATTTAGTGCGCTGTTCGCCCGGTGTTTGGTTATGCTCTTGGGGCAGACGCATGCCCGGCTGCTAGATTACTTCGGTTGAGTGCCACCGTGTTCAGCTCGCCACACAAGAGAATTCAATGACTGTCAGTACCCCGCTTTCCGGCGTCAACCATCCCTTCAAAGGCATCCTGCTGATTGTGCTGGCGACGTTCCTGTTCTCCAGTCACGACGCCCTGTCCAAATACCTGGCCGGGTTCTACCCGATCGTGATGGTGGTGTGGGCGCGGTACATGGTGCACACCTTGCTGATGGCCGGGATCTTCCTCCCGCAATCGGGCCTGCGCGTGCTGCGCAGCAAGCGGCCGGGGATGCAGGTGGTGCGGGCGTTGTGCCTGTTGGGCACCAGCCTGTTCTTCACCACGGCGCTGCATTACATCCCGTTGGCGGAAGCCACGGCGGTAAACTTCCTCGCGCCGATCCTGGTGACGGCGCTCTCGGTGCCCCTGCTCGGCGAGCACGTCACGCGTGGCCAATGGCTGGCGGTGATCTGCGGGTTTGTCGGCGTGGTGATCATCATCCATCCGGGCGGTGAGCTGTTCACCCCGGCGGTGCTGCTGCCACTGTGCTCGGCGCTGTTCTTCTGCTTCTACCAACTGCTCACGCGCATCCTCAGCCAATACGACAGCCCTACCACCAGCAACTTCTTCGCCGGCCTGTGCAACACCCTGGTGATGAGTGCAATGGTGCCGTTCTTCTGGCAGGTGCCAACCCTGTGGCATGGGGTGATGATGCTGGCGCTGGGTACCTGCGGGATGACCGCGCACTTGATGCTCACCCAGGCGTTCCGCTTCGCAGCGCCGGCCTTGCTGGCGCCGTTCGGCTATTGCCAGATCGTGTTTGCAGGGTTGTTGGGTTGGCTGGTGTTCAGCCATACCCCCGACATGACCACGGTGGTCGGTATCGGGGTGATCTGCATGAGCGGCTTGGCCGCTGCCTGGCAGCAGCGGCGGCGTTGATTACACGTCTACCGTAGGAATCTTGCGCGGCGCCATGAAGTACATCCACACCAGCGCGATGAAATACATCGCCGGAATCAGGGTGAACAACAGCGTGTAGTTGTTGTTGGTCACGGTCAGGATATGGCCGACGATCTGGGTCATGAACATGCCGCCGATGGCCGCACACATGCCGCCGAAGCCGAACACCGTGCTCATCATGTGCTTGGGCGTGTAGTCCATCACCAGGCTCCAGATGTTGGCGGTCCAGGCCTGGTGCGCGCCGATGGCCAGGGAGATGGCGAACACCGCGACCCATAGCTGGCTGGAGCCGGCCGCCATGATCACGCCGACGATGCAGCAAGCGAACAGGAGCATCGACAACAGCCGCGCCTTGATCGAGTTCATGCCGCGACCGATCAGGAACGAGGACAGAATGCCGCCGCCCACGCTGCCGAAGTCGGCGGTGAGGTAGATGATGATCAGCGGGATGCCCATCTGCGTCACGTTGATGCCCAGGTTGTATTGCTGGTTCAAAAACGGCGGCAGCCAGTACAGGTAGAACCAGAACACCGGCGCGGTCAGCGAGTACGCAAGGGCAAAGGCCCAGGTGCCGCGCATGCGCAGGATGCGGCTGAACGGTACGCGGGGTTGTTCCGGCTCGACTTCCTGTTGCACGTAGTCCAATTCGGATTGTTTAACGGTGGGATGCTCTTCCGGGTTGTAGTACTTCAGGCCCCACAACACCAGCCAGATACCCCCGAGCGCCGACATGCACAGGAACGCCGCCTGCCAGCCCCACACGTGCAGGATCAACGGCAGCAGCATGGGCGTCATCATCGCGCCGACGTTGGTGCCGGCGTTGAAGATGCCGGTTGCCACCGCGCGCTCGCCGGCCGGGAACCACAGGCGCGTGGTTTTCACGCATGCCGGGTAGTTGGCGGCCTCGGTCAGCCCGAGGATAAACCGACAGACCATGAAGCCAACTGCCGAGGTGGCCAGGCCGTGGGCGCCGGTGGCCAGGCTCCACAGCAACACTGCGCAGAAAAACACGCGCTTGACGCCTACCCGGTCGATCAAGCGGCCCTGCAGCACAAAGCCGATGGCGTAGCCGACCTGGAACCAGAAGTTGATGTTGGCGTAGTCCATCGCCGTCCAGCTCATTTCCTTGGCCAGAATCGGTTGCATCACGCCCAGGGCGGCGCGGTCAATGTAGTTGAGGGTGGTGGCGAAGAACACCAGGGCCAACATGCCCCAGCGGGTTTTACCCACGGCCAGGGCGCCGCGGATCTTGTCGCCGATGCCGGCGTGCGGGGTGCCGGGGCGCGCGGCCAGGGCGGAGTTTTGCAGAGGCATGAGGTCGTACCCGTTTTTGAAATTTTTATGGTGTGATCTGGGTCTTGGTGCAAGGTCGATGGTGCGCAGTGGTTAAAAAGTCGTCAATTCGCCAAAGGGGCATAGTGTTCGATAATCGCACCAAAAACTAACCGGTTCGTACATTTTAATTGCCGCGTGTAGGCTGTGGGCGAATAATTTGCCATAAACAACAATTGCCGGGAGTGACCCATGCAACGTTCCATCGCTACCGTGTCGTTGAGCGGCACCCTGCCGGAAAAGCTCGAAGCCATTGCCGCCGCCGGGTTTGATGGCGTTGAAATTTTTGAAAACGACCTGCTGTACTACGACGGCAGCCCCCGTGAAGTCAGGCAGATGTGCGCCGACTTGGGCATTGCCATCACCCTGTTCCAGCCGTTTCGAGACTTCGAGGGCTGCCGCCGTGATCGTCTGGCGCGCAATCTCGAGCGCGCCGAGCGCAAATTCGATCTGATGAAGGAGCTGGGCACCGACCTGGTGCTGGTGTGCAGTAATGCCTCGGCCGATTGCGTGGGCGATGAACGCATCCTGCTGGACGACCTCAGCCTGCTGGCCGAACACGCGGGCCGCCGTGGCTTGCGAATCGGCTATGAAGCGCTGGCCTGGGGCAAGCATGTGAACACCTGGCAGCAGGTATGGAGCCTGGTGCGCCAGGTGGATCATCCCAGCCTGGGCGTGCTGCTCGACAGCTTCCACACCTTGTCGCTCAAGGGCGACCCGAGTGGCATCGCCGAGATCCCCGGCGACAAAATCTTCTTCGTGCAAATGGCCGACGCGCCGATCCTGGCCATGGATGTGCTGGAGTGGAGCCGGCATTTTCGCTGCTTCCCCGGCCAGGGTGAGTTCGACCTGGCTGGGTTTCTCGCGCCGATCATCAAGAGTGGCTACACCGGGCCCTTGTCCCTGGAGATTTTCAACGACGGCTTTCGCGCCGCACCGACCCGGGCCAACGCGGCGGATGGTTTGCGCTCGTTGCTGTATCTGGAAGAGAAAACCCGCCAGCGCCTGGCGGCGGAGCAACCCGCCGCGCCCGTGGATATCCTGTTCGAGACCCCGGCGGCCAGCGAGTACGACGGCATCGAGTTCCTCGAATTTGCGGTGGATGAAAGCCTCGGCGCCAAGCTGACCCATTGGTTGGAACGCCTGGGCTTCGCCAAGGCCGGCCAGCATCGTTCCAAGAACGTGAGCCTGTTGCGCCAGGGCGATATCAACCTGATCCTCAATTGCGAACCCTATTCCTTTGCCCACAACTTTTTCGAGGCCCATGGGCCGTCGTTGTGCGCCACGGCGATTCGGGTCAAGGACAGCGCCAAGGCGTTGGAGCGGGCGGTGGCCTACAAGGGCCAGCCCTATCGCGGCCTGGTCGGGCCCAATGAGCTGGAGTTGGCGGCCGTACGGGCGCCGGATGGCAGCTTGATTTACCTGGTGGACCAAAGCGAAGGCGGGCTATACGACACCGATTTCAACCTGCAACCCGTCACCGCCAGCGGCGGCTTGCTGCGCATCGACCATATGGCAATGGCCCTGCCGGCGGACAGCCTCGACAGCTGGGTGCTGTTCTACAAAAGCTTGCTGGATTTTGAAGCCGATGACGAAGTGGTGCTGCCCGACCCTTACGGGCTGGTAAAAAGCCGTGCGCTGCGCAGCCGCTGCAGTTCGATTCGCCTGCCGCTGAATATTTCCGAGAACCGCAATACCGCCATTTCCCACGCGCTTTCGAGCTATCGCGGCTCGGGCGTGCACCACATTGCCTTCGATTGCGCGGATATTTTTGCCGAGGTGCGCCGGGCCAAGGAGGCCGGGGTGCCGCTGTTGGATATCCCGCTCAACTACTACGACGATTTGGCCGCACGCTTTGATTTCGACGATGAGTTCCTCAGCGAACTGGCGTACTACAACGTGCTGTACGACCGCGACGCCCAGGGCGGTGAGCTGTTTCATGTCTACACCGAAGCCTTCGAGGGGCGGTTTTTCTTCGAGATCATCCAGCGCAAGAACGGCTATGCCGGTTATGGCGCGGCCAACGTGGCGGTGCGTTTGGCGGCGATGGCCAAGTCGCGCAGCGGTGCGGTGCGTCAGGCGCGTTTATAACGGTGGGGAGGTGCTTCCTTCGGGGAGCGCCTCGGCCCATAATCGGGCCTGCATAAAAACGCCGTGAGCGCACCATGACCCTGACTCCCGACCTCCCTGCCGTGTCAGACGCACCGCGCAAGAGTCGCAAGAACAATCCGGAAAAGACCCGCGAGAATATTCTCCAGGAAGCCATTGTCGAGTTCGTTCAGCAGGGCCTGTCCGGCGCCCGCGTGGACGCCATCGCCGAGCGCATCCACACCTCCAAGCGCATGATCTATTACTACTTCGGCAGCAAGGAGCAGCTCTACGTCGAGGTGCTGGAGAAGCTCTACGGCGATATTCGCAACACCGAAACGCGCATGAACCTCACGGCCCTGGAACCGCGCGAAGCGATCCGCCGGCTGGTGGAGTTCACCTTCGACCACCATGACCAGAACGTGGATTTCGTGCGCATTGTCAGCATCGAAAATATCCACAACGCCGAATACGTAAAGCGCACCAGTACGATCAAGGACATGAACAGCAAGATTCTCGAGGGGCTCGGTGAGACCCTGCGTCGCGGTGCTGAAATGGGGCTGTTTCGTGAAGGGTTGGAGCCGCTGGATGTGCACCTGTTGATCAACTCGTTCAGTTTTTACCGTGTCTCCAACCGGCATACCTTCAGTGAGATCTTTCAGATTGAACTGTCGGACGATGCGATCAAGCAGCGGCATCGGGAGATGATCTGCGAGTCGGTGTTGCGGTACCTGCAAGCCTGAATTCACCGATTAACCATTGTGGGAGGGGGCTTGCTCCCGATAGCGGTCTGTCAGTGCAACATGGGGTGGCTGACACATCGCTATCGGGAGCAAGCCCCCTCCCACATTTGGATTTCGGTTTCTACAGTGGCGTATTCATACTCTGGAAGTGCGTCAGCATCCGGTCTGCATCCGCCGCCTCGCCACTGAACAACTCAAACGCCTTCACCGCCTGAAACACCGCCATATTGCCGCCATCCAACGTGCGGCAACCCAAGGTGCGTGCGTCGCGCAGCAACTCGGTTTCCAATGGGAAATACACGATTTCCGCCACCCACAACCCTGCATGTAATAACGCGGCGGGCACCGGTGTGCCGGGCAGCTTGGCCATGCCCATTGGTGTGGTGTTGACCAGGCCGTTCGCCTGCGCCATGGCGTTGGTCAAGTCGCCGCCGACCTGGGCACGACCGTTGCCAAAACGCCGGGCGAGGTTATCCACAAGCTCGCGGGCGCGGAGGCTGTCCAAGTCAAAAATGCTCAGCTGTTCAACGCCCTCGGCCAGCAGCGCATGCGCCACTGCCGCGCCTGCGCCGCCGGCGCCCATCTGCACCACGCGCTGGCGTGGCACATCACTCAAGTTGCGTCGGAAACCCTCAGCAAACCCCAGGCAATCGGTGTTATGACCGATGCGCTTGCCATCCTTGAACACCACGGTGTTGACCGCACCAATGCCCTTAGCCTCGTCGGACAATTCATCGAGCAACGGCAGGATCGCTTGCTTGCACGGGTAGGTAATGTTCAAGCCGGTGAAGTGCATCTGCTCGGCGGCACGCAGCAGTTCGGGCAGGGCGTGGCTGTCCAGGCGCAGCGCTTCCAGGTCGATCAGGCGATACAGGTAGCGCAGGCCCTGGGCGTCACCTTCCTGTTCATGCAGGGCGGGCGTGCGGGAAGCCTGGATGCCGGCGCCGATCAGGCCGGCGAGAACGCGCGGTTTCATCAGGCGCATCCTTTCAACGAGTGGCTGAAATGTTCCAGGGCCAAGTGGTAGCCATGGCTGCCAAACCCGGCCAGCACCGCCTTGGCGATGGGCGAGACAAAGGAGTGATGACGAAACGCCTCACGGGCGTGCACGTTGGACAGATGCACCTCGATCACCGGCACTTCGCTGGCCACCAGCGCATCGCGAATCGCCACCGAGGTATGAGTCCAGGCCGCCGGGTTGATCACGATCCCGGCGCAACGTGCGCGGGCGGCGTGGATCCAGTCGAGCAGTTCACCCTCGTGGTTGGTCTGGCGAAACTCGATGGTCAGCCCGAGCTTTTCGGCGCTGCGCCCGCACAGGGCGGCGATATCAGCCAGGGTTTCGTGGCCATAGGTGGCAGGCTCGCGGGTACCGAGCAGGTTGAGATTGGGGCCATTGAGCACCAGCACGATAGGCGGCATAGAGGGTCTCCACAGTTTTTATTGGTTGTGGAGATAAAATGTACTGGATGGTTAGTTTGGTCAATGAACGACGGCGGTTGTGTTCGATTATCGAACTTTTAGTTGATTGCGCAGGTAGGATCGCGTGTGGGAGGCGGCGAGAGCCGCCCCACACCGGTAACAGCGCGCGGCAGATTATCGACGGGTCAGCAACACACCCGATTCCATATGGTGCGTCCACGGGAACTGGTCAAACATCGCGCATTGAGTAATGCGGTGCGTGTCATGCAGCTGCGCGATGTTCGCCGCCAACGTCTCCGGGTTGCAGGAGATATACAGGATGTTGTCGAAGCGCCGGGTCAGTTCGCAGGTGTCCGGGTCCATGCCGGCGCGGGGCGGGTCGACGAAGACGCTGCCGAATTCGTAGCTTTTCAGGTCGATGCCGTGCAGGCGGCGGAACGGGCGAACTTCATTCAGGGCCGCGGTGAGTTCTTCGGCGGAGAGGCGCACCAAGGTGACGTTATCCACGGCATTTTCATCGAGGTTACTCAGGGCCGCATTCACCGAGGTCTTGCTGATTTCGGTGGCCAGCACGTTACGCACGCGGGTCGCCAGCGGCAGGGTGAAATTGCCGTTGCCGCAGTACAGCTCCAGCAAGTCGTCCGGGCGATCACCCAGGGCGTCGTACGCCCAGTTGAGCATCTTCTGGTTCACCGTGCCGTTGGGCTGGGTGAAGGCGCCTTCGGGTTGGTGGTAGCTGAAGGTGCGGCCACCGACTTCGAGTTTTTCCACCACGTAGTCGCGGCCGATCACATCGCGCTTGCCCTTGGAGCGGCCAATGATGCTCACGTTCAGCTCAGCCGCCAGCTTGTTCGCTGCGGTGTGCCAGTGTTCATCCAGCGGGCGGTGATAGCACAGGGTGATCATCGCGTCGCCGGCCAGGGTGGTGAGGAATTCCACCTGGAACAGTTTGTGGCTCAGGGCGGCGCTGGCTTGCCAGGCGGCCTTGAGCTGCGGCATCAACTGGTTGATGCGCTGGCTGGCGATGGGAAACGCTTCGATCAGGATCGGCGTGCGCTTGTCGTCCTGGGCGAACATCGCGTAGTGGCGCTCGCCGCCTTCGCGCCACAGGCGAAACTCCGCGCGCAGGCGGAAGTGCTGCAGCGGCGAGTCGAAGACCTGCGGCTCGGGGGCGTCGAACGGTGCCAGCAGGTCACGCAGGCGCGTGACCTTGTCTTGCAGTTGAGCGGTGTAGTGTGCGGCGTCGAAAGTCATGCGTTGAACCAGCCCAGCTTGATCACGAACAGAATCGACAGAATCACCAGGGCCGGGTTCAGCTCACGGTAGCGGCCCGAAAGCAGCTTGATGGCGGTCCAGGCGATGAAACCGAAGGCGATGCCGTTGGCGATGGAGTAAGTGAAGGGCATCGCCAGGGCGGTGATTACCACCGGCGCGGCCACAGTAATGTCATCCCAGTCGATTTCGGCCAGGCCGGACGTCATCAAGACGGCCACGAACAGCAGCGCCGGCGCGGTGGCGAAAGCCGGTACGCTGGCCGCCAGCGGTGAGAAGAACAGCGCCAGCAGGAACAGAATCGCGACCACGATGGCGGTCAAGCCGGTACGGCCACCGGCGCTCACGCCAGCGGCAGACTCGATGTAGCTGGTGGTGGTCGAGGTACCCAGCAGCGAACCGGCCATGGCCGCCGTACTGTCGGCGATCAGCGCACGGCCCATTTTCGGCATGTGGCCGTCCTTGCCCATCAGGCCGGCGCGCTTGGCGACGCCGATCAGGGTGCCGGAGTTGTCGAACAGGTCGACGAACAGGAACGCGAAGATGACGCTGACCAGGCCGATGTCCAGCGCGCCCTTGATGTCCAGTTGCAGGAAGGTCGGGGCCAGGGACGGTGGCATCGAGGTCACGCCGCCGAACGGGGTGAAGCCCATCACAATGGACACGATGGTCACCGCCAGGATGCCGATCAGCACCGCACCACGCACGGCCAGGGCCTCCAGGGCCACGATCAGCACAAAACCGAGGGTGGCCAGGATCGGCGCCGGTTGTTTCAGGTCGCCCAGGCCCACCAGCGTGGCCGGATTGGCGACCACGATACCGGCGTTGTGCAAGGCGATCAGCGCCAGGAACAGGCCGATACCGGCGGCAATCGCCGAGCGCAGGGGCAGGGGAATGCTGTTGATGATCCACTCACGGATACGGAAGATCGACAGCAGGAAGAACAGCACCGCCGAAATGAACACCGCGCCCAATGCCACCTGCCAGGTGTGGCCCATGTGCAGGACCACGGTGTAGGTGAAGAAAGCATTGAGGCCCATGCCCGGCGCGAGGGCGATCGGGTAGTTGGCGATCAGGCCCATCACGGTCGAACCGATGGCCGCCGCCAGGCAGGTCGCGACAAACACCGCGCCTTTGTCCATGCCGGTTTCGCCGAGGATGCTCGGGTTCACGAACAGGATGTAGGCCATGGCCAGGAATGTCGTGATACCCGCGAGAATCTCGGTGCGCACGTTGGTGTTGTGGGCTTTGAGTTGAAACAGCTTTTCCAGCATGCCGGCTCCCTGTGACGCTATCTTGCGTCGTGATTTGTTGACCTCTAAGTCAAAGCACAAACTGCGCCAAGCGCTTGTGGCTTCAGAGAGGATCGGAAAAAGCGGCGCATCATACCAGCAGCCGAGGCTGTGTGGCGCATGGCCTTGAGGCATACTGCGCCGACGTTCAACAGCAGGTCATCGACAGCATGAAAAAAGCCAACCCGTGGAGTCTAGCTCTGATCCCTTGTCTGGGCCTGTGGCTCGGCGCGGCACCGGTGTGGGGCGCGGCTGCACCGGCCTTGAGCGAGGTGCGGGTGTTCAAGGTCGAATCGGCGAAGTGCAGCGAGACCATCCCGGACCGTGTGCAGACCACCCAGATGTGCGAGCACCGTGGGCCGACGAAGGTCTCGGTAATGGAAGTCGGCCTGGGCAACAGCCCGATGGGCCGCTTCAATGGCGCCGAGTTGAACGGGCAGCGCACGGCGGTGTGCCAGGTGGGCAACATCAGTGAGGCCTGTAACGGCGTGGGCACGCTGATGGGCTACATCTATGTGTTTGACCTCAACGTGCAGGCCCAGGGTTGGTTCGAATTCACCAATACCTCGATCAATCCTCCGCAAAACACCCTGAAAGCCCAGCTCAATATCCGCTGATCAATTGGCTTGAACGCTCAAAACCCTGGGAAGTCGTACCCCTGAGACGGCGATTTCCCTGAACGCCGCGGATGTACATCAACCCGTGAGGTGTTTATGAGCGCGACCCCCAATGGCGCGGCGGCCCAGCCGTTCGTCGCCCACCCGATACGCTTGACCCTGAATGGCCAGGATCGCCAATTGAGTGTGTTGCCCTGGACCACCTTGCTGGACCTGCTGCGCGAACAATTGGACCTGGTCGGCAGCAAAAAGGGCTGCGACCACGGCCAGTGCGGCGCGTGCACCGTCTTGCGTGACGGCAAGCGCGTAAACGCCTGCCTGACCCTGGCCGTGATGTGCGACGGCGCCGAGCTGACCACCATCGAAGGCCTGGCCGACGGCGACCAGTTGCACCCGATGCAGCAAGCCTTCATCAAGCACGATGCCTTCCAATGCGGCTACTGCACCCCCGGCCAGATTTGCTCGGCGGTCGGCCTGGCCAACGAAGGCCGCGCCCACGACAGTGCCCAGGTGCAGGAATTGATGAGCGGCAACCTGTGCCGCTGCGGTGCCTACAGCAATATCCGCGCGGCCATCGAAGAGGCGCTGCCGGCGTGCGGCAACCGGGGAGGTGAGCAATGAACCCCTTCCATTACAGCAAGCCCGCCGACGTGCACGAGGCGGTGCACCTGAGCAGCGCGGCATCGCGCTTCATTGCCGGGGGCACCAATCTGCTGGACCTGATGAAAGAGAACATCAGCCGCCCCGAACACCTGATCGATATCACCGGGCTGCCGCTCAATGCCATCGAAGAAACCGCCGAGGGCGGCCTGCGTATCGGCGCGCTGGTCAGTAATGCCGACCTGGCCTGGCACCCGCTGATTGAGCAGCGTTACCCATTGCTGTCCCAAGCCATTCTTGCCGGGGCTTCGCCGCAATTGCGCAACATGGCCAGTACCGGTGGCAACCTGCTGCAACGCACCCGTTGCTACTATTTCTATGACGCCACGGTGCCTTGCAACAAGCGTGAGCCCGGCAGCGGCTGCCCGGCGCGCACCGGCTTGAACCGCATCCATGCGATCCTCGGCGCCAGCGAGCAGTGCGTCGCCACCCACCCTTCGGACATGTGCGTGGCCCTGGCGGCGCTGGAGGCGCGGGTGCATGTCGAAGGGCGCGGCGGGGCGCGGGTCATCGAGTTCGCCGACTTCCACCGCCTGCCCGGCGATGCACCGCAACGCGACAACCAATTGGCCGACGACGAACTGATCACCGCCATTGAATTGCCTGCCGATAACCTGGCCCGCCACAGCCACTACCTGAAAATTCGCGACCGTGCGTCCTACGCATTCGCGCTGGTGTCGGTTGCCGCCGCCTTGGAATTGAACGGCGACGAGATCATCGACGCCCGCCTGGCCCTTGGCGGTGTGGCGCACAAACCCTGGCGCGACCGCGCGGTAGAGGCGTCGCTGATAGGCCGCCGCGTCAGCCGCGAAACCTTCAGTAATGCTGCCGATGCCCTGCTGCAGGATGCCGAGCCGCTGCAACACAACGGCTTCAAGATCAAGCTGGCGCGCCGCGCAATCATTCGTGCACTGAGCGACGCTGCGGTCGCGGGAGAACAGCCATGAGCGCCATCGGCAAACCCCTGGACCGTGTCGACGGTCTGCTCAAGGTCACCGGCAAAGCGCGTTATGCCGGTGAATTTCCCGAGGACGGCCTGCTGCATGGCAGCGTGGTGTCGAGCACGATCGCCAAAGGCCGTGTCCTGCGCATCGATGCCTCCAGGGCCCTGGCGCTGCCGGGTGTGGTGGAGGTCATCCATCACCTCAATCGTCCGAAAATTGCCAGCTACGACGATGCGTTCGCCGATGCGGATGCTGCCGACGGCTCGCCATTTCGCCCGCTGTATAACGACCGCGTGCTCTACAGCGGCCAGCCCCTGGCCCTGGTGATCGCCGATAACCTGGAGCTGGCGCGGCATGCCGGCTCGCTGGTCGACATCGAATACGCGGCGGAAGGCTTCGAAACCGACCTGATCGCCCAGCAGCAATCGGCTCACCCTTCACCTCAGACGCCGCCCGGGCCGCGTGGCAACTTCCAGGCCGAATGGGCGGGTGCCGCCATCAGCCTCGATCTGCACTACAGCACGCCCATCGAACACCATAACCCGATGGAGCCCCACGCCAGCACCGTGCTGTACCAGCCCGACGGCACCCTGCATATCCACGACAAAACCCAGGGCCCGCAGAACTGCCAGGCGTATGTGCAAAAAGTCTTTGGCCTGGACAAGAGCCAGGTACGCATCTTCGCCGCGTTCGTCGGTGGCGCCTTTGGTTCGGGCCTGCGCCCGCAGTACCAATTGCCGCTGGCGGTGATGGCATCGCTGGCGCTCAAGCGCTCGGTGCGCGTGACCCTGACCCGTCAACAGATGTTCACCTTCGGCTACCGCCCGCGCACCTTGCAGCGCTTGCAGATGGGCGCCGCCGCCAACGGGCGCTTGCTGGCCCTGGGGCATACCGCGATTGGGCAGACTTCGCGCTTCGAGGATTTCAGCGAACACGTGGTGGAATGGAGCGGCATGCTCTACCACTGCGATAACGTGCAATTGACCTACAAGCTGGTGCCGCTGGACGTCTTCACCCCACTGGACATGCGCGCTCCCGGCGCCGCCCTGGGCGTGATCGGCCTGGAATGCGCCATGGACGAACTGGCCTGCGCCCTGGCCATCGACCCGGTGCAGCTGCGCCTGATCAACTACGCCGAACGTAACCAGAATGAAGACAAGCCCTGGTCGAGCAAGGCCCTGCGCGAGTGTTACAGCGAAGGTGCCGAGCGTTTTGGCTGGAGCCAGCGCAACCCAGAACCGCGTAGCATGCGTGACGGCCGCCAGTTGATCGGCTGGGGCATGGCCGGTGGTGTGTGGGAAGCCATGCAGATGAAAGCCAGCGCCAAGGCGCGCCTCGATACGAGCGGCAAACTCACCGTCAGCAGCGCCACCACCGATATCGGCACGGGCACCTACACCGTGATGACCCAGATCGCGGCGCAGGCCAGCGGTGTGGCGGTGGAGGACGTGGTGTTTCTGCTCGGTGATTCCTCACTGCCTACCGCGCCGCTGCAAGGCGGTTCGTTTACCGTGTCGTCCGTCGGCACCGCCGTGCAGCAAGCCTGCGAGGCCTTGACCGCCAAACTGCTGGCCGTTGCCCGGCAGACTTACCCGGTGTTCCAGGATGCCGAGTTCGTGCGCTTTGAAGACGGCCAACTGCACACCGGCGACGTGAGTGTGTCGTTGGCCCAACTGGTCAAGGACAGCGGCGAGGACGCGCTGGAGGTGCAGGTCGACAGCGAACCCGACAAGAAGCGCGAGGGCTATGCCACGGCGACCCACTCGGCGGTGTTCGTCGAAGTACGGGTAGATGAAGACTTGGGCACCATCAAGGTCAGTCGCGTAGTCAGCGCGATTGCGGCTGGGCGCGTGGTCAACCCGAAAATGGCGCGCAGCCAGATCCTCGGCGGGGTGGTGTGGGGGATCGGCATGGCGCTGCACGAAGAGACCCAGGTCGACCATCAGCTGGGTCGCTACATGAACCACAGCCTGGCCGAGTACCACATCCCGGTGAATGCCGATATCGGCGAGATTGACGTGGTGTTTGTCGAAGAGCACGACGAGATCGTCAATGCGCTCGGGTCCAAGGGCGTGGGCGAAATCGGCATTGTCGGGGTGGCGGCGGCGGTGGCGAATGCGATCTACCACGCCACTGGCAAGCGGGTTCGGGAGTTTCCGATCACCCTGGGCAAAGTGCTCTGACGCAATCCTTTCAAACCGATGGAGATCTAAATGTGGGAGGGGGCTTGCCCCCGATGGCTGAGTTTCAGTCGAAGCATAAGCAGACTGAACCACCGCTATCGGGGGCAAGCCCCCTCCCACATTGTCCTTTATTGCCTCATTGAATCATGCAGCGGGCTTGGTGTTTTCTTCCACCGGCACATGCATCCGGTCCCGATTGGCCAGGGTCGGGAACAGCTTGATCCACACCCCGGTCACCACCAGCGTACCAATCCCGCCCATGACGACGGCGGGCACGGTGCCGAACCAATGGGCGGTGATCCCTGATTCGAACTCACCCAATTGATTGGATGCACCGATAAACAGGCCGTTGACTGCGCTCACCCGGCCGCGCATCTCATCCGGCGTTTCCAACTGCACGAACGAAGCCCGGATCACCATGCTGATCATATCCGCCGCGCCCAGCACCACCAGCACCCCCAGGGAAAACCAGAACGAGGTCGACAGCCCGAACGCGATGGTCGCCACGCCGAACACCCCGACTGCGGTGAACATCACGCGGCCGACCTTGCGGTCCACCGAGAAACGCGCCAGCCACAACGACATCAACAGCGCCCCCACCGCCGGGGCCGAGCGCAACAGGCCCAGGCCCCAGGGGCCGGTCAGCAGGATGTCCTTGGCGAACACCGGCAACAACGCGGTGGCGCCGCCCAGCAGCACGGCAAACAGGTCCAGCGAGATGGCGCCGAGGATGTCCGGCCGGCTGCGGATAAAGCGAATCCCGGCCAGCAGCGAATCCAGGGTGGCCTTGCCTTTGTTCAGCGGCGTCTGGCGCGCAGGCAGGTTCAGGGTCAAGCCGCAGGCGATCAGGTACAGCACCACCGTCGGGCCGTACACCCAAACGCTGCCGAACGCATAGAGCAAACCACCGAGGGCCGGGGCGACGATCGTCGCCAATTGCTGGGCCGATTGCGACGAGGCCACGGCCCGGGGGAACAGCGCGCTGGGCACGATGCTCGGCAGCAATGCCTGGGTGGTGGGCATTTCGAATGAACGCGCGGCGCCCAGCAGGAAAGCGAGGATGAAGATCATCTCGCGGGTCACGTTGCCGGTCAGGCCGCCGATGGCCAGGGACAGGGCAATCAGCGCCTGTACGGTCTGGCAGATGGCGGCGACTTTGCGTCGCTCATAGCGATCGGCCACATGCCCGGTGTGCAGCATGAACAGCACGCGCGGCACGAACTCCACCAGGCCGACCAGCCCCAGGTCCAGCACATTGCCAGTCAGTTGGTAGAGGTTCCAGCCGATGGCCACGGTCAGCATCTGGAAGCCGCTGGCGGTAAAGATCCGCGCCAGCCAGAACGCGATGAAGGGGCGGTGGTGACGTAACAGCAACGCAGGTTCACTAGGCATTGGGAGTAAAGGTCGAGACCGAAAGGAATGGCGAGATTAGCATTGTGTTGTAACAAATAGTTGCAATAACCCTGGTGAGGCAAGCTGTCACGCGGCAAAAGACCACACAACCGGGCAGCGCAAATGGGACTACTCTTTCAACGATGCTTGATCCAGATCAACACCCGCACCGGGATTGTTCTGGCGGCCGAAAGGCCAGATTCCCTACGTGACGGGTAAAAAAAGAAACGAATTGAAATTCGTCACACTCCATATCCGTGGGGGCAGTGGGTGCAGGCTCCGAGCCCGCAGCCGGTATTACCTGACAGAGGAAGACTTATGTTCGGTTTGGAGGCGCTAGATCTCGCCCGAATTCAATTTGCGTTCACCATCTCGTTCCACATCCTGTTCCCGGCGATCACCATCGGCCTGGCCAGTTACCTTGCGGTGCTGGAGGGTTTGTGGCTCAAGACCCGTAACGACACTTACCGCGACCTCTACCATTTCTGGTCGAAGATCTTTGCCGTCAACTTCGGCATGGGCGTGGTCTCCGGCCTGGTCATGGCGTATCAGTTCGGCACCAACTGGAGCCGCTTCTCCGACTTCGCCGGCGCCGTCACCGGGCCGCTGCTGACGTACGAAGTGCTCACCGCCTTCTTCCTCGAGGCGGGTTTCCTCGGCGTGATGCTGTTCGGCTGGAACAAGGTGGGGCGCAACCTGCACTTCTTCTCCACCGTGATGGTGGCTATCGGTACGCTGATCTCGACCTTCTGGATCCTCTCGTCCAACAGCTGGATGCAAACGCCACAAGGCTTTGAAATCGTTGATGGCCGCGTGATCCCCACCGATTGGTTCGCCGTGGTCTTCAACCCATCGTTCCCCTACCGCCTGGCGCACATGGCTACTGCGGCCTTCGTGGCCACGGCGTTCTTCGTCGGCTCGTCGGCGGCCTGGCACCTGCTGCGCGGCAAGGACAACCCGGCGATCCGCAAGATGCTCTCGATGGCGATGTGGATGGCCCTGATCGTTGCGCCTATCCAGGCGGTGATCGGCGACTTCCACGGCCTCAACACCTTGAAGCACCAGCCGGCAAAAATTGCCGCAATTGAAGGCCACTGGGAAAACATCGGCAATGAACCCACGCCGCTGATCCTGTTCGGCTGGCCGGACATGAAGGCCGAAAAAACCAAATACGCGGTGGAAATTCCCTACTTGGGCAGCCTGATCCTGACCCACTCGCTGGATAAACAGGTGCCGGCGCTCAAGGACTTCCCGCCTGAAGACCGTCCTAATTCGACCGTGGTGTTCTGGTCGTTCCGGGTCATGGTCGGCCTGGGCTTCCTGATGATCTTCACCGGATTGTTCAGCCTGTGGCTGCGCCGGGGCGACAAGATGTATACGTCCAAGCCGTTCCTGTACCTGGCCTTGTGGATGGGCCCGTCCGGCCTGATCGCGATTCTCGCCGGCTGGTTCACCACCGAAATCGGTCGCCAACCGTGGGTGGTCTACGGGCTGATGCGCACGGCGGATGCGTCCTCCGGGCATAGCTTGGCGCAGATGACCATTACCCTGGTGCTGTTCGTGGTGGTGTACTTCGCGCTGTTCGGCGCGGGCCTGGGTTACATGATGCGTCTGGTGCGCAAAGGGCCTGTGATTCAAGAAGAAGTCACCGAGCCGACCCATGGTGGTCCTGGCCAGAAACGTACACCGGCCCGTCCGCTGTCCGCTGCCGATGATGGCACCGACAACGACCACGACGACATCCAGCACAAGGGGAATTGAGATGGGCATTGATCTGCCGCTGATCTGGGCTGTGATCATCATTTTCGGGATCATGATGTACGTGGTCATGGACGGTTTCGACCTGGGGATCGGCATCCTGTTTCCGTTCGTACCGGGCAAGACCGACCGCGACGTCATGATGAACACCGTGGCACCGGTGTGGGACGGCAATGAAACCTGGCTGGTATTGGGCGGCGCGGGACTGTTTGGCGCGTTCCCGCTGGCCTATTCGGTGGTGTTGTCGGCATTGTACCTGCCGCTGATCCTGATGCTGATCGGGCTGATCTTTCGTGGTGTGGCCTTCGAGTTCCGCTTCAAGGCCAAGGATCACAAGCGTCACCTGTGGGACAAGGCGTTTATCGGCGGTTCGCTGACGGCCACGTTCTTCCAGGGCGTGGCGCTGGGGGCGTTTATCGATGGGATTCCGGTGGTCAACCGCCAGTTCGCCGGAGGCTCGCTGGACTGGCTCACGCCGTTCACGATGTTCTGTGGCGTGGCATTGATCGTGGCGTATGCGCTGCTCGGTTGCACCTGGCTGATCATGAAGACCGAAGGCAAGTTGCAGGAACAGATGCACAACCTGGCGCGGCCGCTGGCCTTCGTGGTGCTGGCCGTGATCGGTATCGTCAGTATCTGGACACCGCTGACCCACCCGGAAATCGCCTCGCGCTGGTTCAGCCTGCCGAACCTGTTCTGGTTCCTGCCGGTGCCGGTGCTGGTACTGGTGACCATGTACGGGCTGATCCGCGCCGTGGCACGCAATGCGCACTACACGCCGTTCCTGCTGACGCTGGTATTGATTTTCCTGGGTTATAGCGGCCTGGGGATCAGCCTGTGGCCGAACATCATTCCACCGTCGGTATCGATCTGGGACGCCGCCGCACCGCCGCAAAGCCAGGGCTTCATGCTGGTAGGCACCCTGTTCATCATCCCGTTCATCCTGGGCTACACCTTCTGGAGCTACTACGTGTTCCGGGGCAAGGTCACCCACGAAGACGGTTATCACTAGGAGGGTCGCGACATGGCGGGCAAACCTTCGTTGCACGACATCGAACAGGCCGAGAAACAGCCGCTGTGGCGGCGTCTTGGGTGGTTGGCGATGATCTGGACCGGCAGTGTGCTGGCCCTGTTCATCGTCGCCAGCCTGATGCGCATGTTCATGAATGCGGCGGGCCTTACCACGCACTGACATCCCGATCCGGGCCGTGCGGCCCGGCTCTTTCGGCCCTGTTCTTCTATAGAAGACAGGGCTTTTTTTATTTGCGCGCCTTGAGAATGACGAACTTGGGCGTGGCCGCCACCTGTTCGACACCGCGGAACAGGCGCGCCAATTTGCTGTGATAACCCAGGTGACGGTTACCCACGATATACAACGCGCCGCCCACCACCAGGGCTTCCCGTGCCTGCTGGAACATGCGCCAGGCGAGGAAATCGCCCACCACCTGCTGCTGGTGGAACGGCGGGTTGCACAGCACCACGTCCAACGACTGCGCTTGCTGGCCGGCCAGGCCGTCGTCGGCACGCACGATCACGTTGCGTTCACCCAGGGCGGCCTGCCAATTTTCGGTGGCGGACTGCACCGCCATGAACGACTCATCCACCAGGGTGTACTGCGCGTCGGGGTTGTGCAGCGCGCTGGCAATCGCCAACACGCCGTTGCCGCAGCCCAGGTCCGCCACGCGGGCGCTGCCCAGATTGTTCGGCAGGTGCGGCAGGAAGGCGCGCGTGCCGATGTCCAGGCCTTCGCGGCAGAACACGTTGGCGTGGTTGAGCAGTTCGATGGCCGGCGTATCCAGCGTGTAGCGGGTAGGGTAGGGGGATACTGCCGCAGGGCGATCGGCAACCGTGGCGATCAGCAGCCGTGCCTTTTTGACCGCAAGCGTGGCGTGCATCGGCCCGATATAACGTTCCAGCAATTCACCGGCGGCGCGTGGCAGGTGTTTGAGCATGGCCCCGGCGATCACCTCGGCGCCCGGCGCCAGCTGCCCCTGTAGCCGAATCAACTGTTCTTCCAGCAGCGCCAGGGTTTTTGGCACACGCAGCAACACCCGATCGAAAGGCCCGACCGGCACCTGGCTGGCCGGCATGAACGTCACCGCATCAAACGCTTTGCCGTTGCGCACCAGGTTTTTCTCAAGGCCCTGGGCGGCGAGGAACGAGTCCCCGCTGGAGGTCACCTGCACCCGGCCTTCAAGGCTGGCCGCAAGCGCGCCGAAGCTGTCATTGAGCACCAGCACACGGGTCGCCGCGTTGGGTTGCTGGCTGGCGAGGTGGCTGAGCAGGTACTCGTCGGCGGCATCGAAGGCTTGCAGCGGGTCATTGGATTGCTCGGGCTGACGAATCAAATCGAGTTGAGCGAAGGGGCTGTCAAGCAGGGGCATGGCGGGGGAGGCTCTGGGTAATCGACGGAACCGTCTGAGTGAACAGCGAAGCAACCTCTGAAAGGGCAGCATCAACACTCAGAATTGGCCGTAAATGTTACTTTTTTTTGACCGCGATGACATGCGGTGTTTCTGGTCAGGGCTAAAACAGTCCTGCTTTAGAGGCGCTGAGCACGGCCTGGATCTTATTGTGAACCCCCAATTTCTTGAAGGTACTGCTGATGTGAAAGCCTACCGTGCGCTCGGACAGGCAGAGAATCGCGGCAATCTCGGAAGCGGTCTTGCCCATGGCGGACCATTTGAGCACTTCCGTTTCGCGTGCGGTTAACTTGCTGGGCGCGTTGACATGGGTTTCGTCGGCGTATTTTTTTGCCACGACCGCATGCATCGCATGGCAGAGCCACAACACCTGCCCGGCTTTTTCGTAAAGCTCTTCAGGGCTGACCTCGCCTTTGCCACGCGCCAGGGTCAGCATGCTGAACACGCCCTGAAAGTCATGGACCGCTTGGGTCCAGCCTAAGTGAACGCCAAACGACCGGGCCAAGTCCCACAAATGAGGGGCGTTCTTAAAGGTCTTCTTGTCCCAGACAACGGGCAGCACACTATTTTTACAATGGGATACAACGGGATCTATATCGAAGAAGTGCGCTTGTTGGTAAAGACTCCTCCATTCATTTGGATGATTACTAAGATAAACAGGCTCTGTTTGATTGCTATGGGCTTGGGTACTCATCGTAAATGAGCAATATTGGAACCCCAACTCATAGGTGTGATTGACCACCATTTCAAACACGCTGGTGATTTCGCTCTCGCCTTCCAGCTTGGGCAGCCGTGTATTGCGCCATCTGACCATCGGTAACTCTCCACAGGTTTCCATGTGCCTTGGGTACGCCCAGATCCCAGTGCTGCTCGAAACCAAGTGTAGGAGAGGTCCTACAAATGAGCCTTAAAATATTTTTATTTGTTGGCTTGTTTTAGGCCTTCAACACTGAACACGGAGTCAGCTTTTGTAAGGCGTTAGTGGGGGAGGACTAGTTTTTTCAAGAGCTTGTAAATGCTATCAAAATGACATCTCTTGCAGGCTCGGCTTCAACTTGTGGTGTACTCCTAGTGCGTTAATAGCAAAATATTTAGTTCGATGCAGCGCGGCGCTGATTTGCCACTTTTTTATAACGCTGAAACAGCGTCGCCTTCGGGATGGCGGTAATGCCAGTACAAATCAACGGTGTTTGCGCGGCCTGCTTTGAGGGACACTAAGGCCCTGTGCAAAACGGAGCCTCCCATGACGGCCAGTGCTGAGAAATTTACCCGCCAGACCTTGCTCGACGTGCAATCGCTGACCCCCAGCCTCTTCACCCTGCGTACCACGCGCGACGCCGGTTTTCGGTTTACCGCCGGCCAGTTCGTGCGCCTGGGCGTCACCAGGGCGGATGGCAGTACCGTATGGCGCGCTTACTCCATCGTGTCTTCGCCGTTTGACGAACACCTCGATTTCTTTTCCATTGTCGTTCCGGGGGGCGAGTTCACCAGTGAGTTAAGCCGTCTTAAGGTGGGCGATACCTTGCTGGTGGAGCGCCAGGCCACCGGCTTCCTGACCTTGAACCGCTTTGTAGACGGGCGTGATCTGTGGCTGTTGGGCACCGGTACCGGTGTGGCGCCGTTCCTGTCGATCCTGCAGGATTTCGAGGTATGGGAGAAATTCGAGCGTATCGTCCTGGTGTACAGCGCCCGAGAGGCCAAGGAGCTGGCGTACCAATCGCTGATCACTGAACTGGGCGCGCGTGAATACCTGGCCGACTATGCCCACAAGCTCACCTACATCCCTATCGTCACCCGTGAACGGCATCCGGGCGCGTTGAATGGGCGCATCACCACGTTGATCGAGAACGGCGAACTGGAGCGCGCGGCCGGCGTCGAGCTGACCCCGGAGCACTCCCGGGTGCTGATTTGCGGCAACCCGCAGATGGTCGACGACACTCGGCAGTTGCTCAAGCAGCGCGATATGCAATTGAGCCTGAGCCGACGCCCGGGCCAGGTGGCGGTGGAAAACTACTGGTAAAAAAAAGGCGCCTCACGAGGCGCCTTTTGCTTTGAGCCGCAGGTCAGAGCGGTTTGTCATGCTGTGCCTTGAGCAAATCGCGGATCTCGCCCAGCAGCACCTCTTCCTTGGTCGGCGTCGGCGGCAAGCTCGGGGCTACGGCCTCTTCGCGCTTGAGGCGGTTGATGGCCTTTACACCCATGAAGATGGCGAAGGCGACGATCAAAAAGTCGACCACGCTCTGGATGAACTTGCCGTACGCCAGCACCACAGCGGGTACATCGCCTTGCGCGGCCTTAAGCGTGATTGCCAGGTCGCCGAAGTCCACGCCACCGATCAACAGGCCGAGCGGCGGCATCACCACGTCCCCTACAAATGAGGAAACAATTTTGCCGAACGCGGCGCCGATGATGATACCGACGGCCATGTCGACCACATTACCTTTGACCGCAAAGGCCTTGAACTCACTGATCACGCCCATAAGTTATTCCTTGTTACAGATGAGAAGGGTGGAGGTCAGTGTAAGTCAGTCGTAGCGGGCTCGCGCGACACAACCGTTAACACTGTTGGTTTTTATCGACACATTAAATCGCAATTAGTTTGCAAAGTGCCACCAATCGCGCGCGAAATACGCCGTATTTCAGCGGGTTACCATATTTTTTTCTCAATCGGCCCTGTGGTGTTTTTCTATTTATCTTCTGACCCGCAGGTCACTAGCCTCTGGCAAGCACAACTGAATGTGCACTAAAAAAACCAGAGGAAACCTTGATGAACATTTCAATCAACCGCAGGCCCGTGTCCGCGCGCCATGCGCTGGCGTTGGTGACCGCCAGCCTGCTGACCCTCTCCGTACAAGCAGCCAACCTGACCCGCGATAACGGCGCCAACGTTGGGGATAACCAGAATTCGCAGACTGCCGGCGCCAATGGCCCTGTGCTGCTCCAGGATGTCCAACTGATTCAGAAGCTGCAGCGCTTCGACCGCGAACGCATCCCCGAGCGCGTGGTTCACGCTCGTGGTACGGGCGCCCATGGCACGTTCACCGTCACCGACAACCTCAGCGACCTGACCAAGGCCAAGGTGTTCGCCGCCGGTGAAGCCACGCCGGTATTCGTGCGCTTCTCGGCCGTGGTCCACGGTAACCATTCCCCCGAGACCCTGCGCGACCCACGGGGCTTCGCCACCAAGTTCTACACGGCAGAAGGCAACTGGGACCTGGTCGGCAATAACTTCCCGACCTTCTTCATTCGCGATGCCATCAAGTTCCCGGACATGGTCCACGCGTTCAAACCGGACCCGCGCACTAACCTGGACGACGACTCGCGTCGTTTCGACTTCTTCTCCCATGTTCCAGAGTCCACTCGTACACTGACCGAGCTGTACTCGGACTTCGGCACACCGGCCAGTTATCGGGAAATGGACGGCAATGGCGTACATGCCTACAAGTTGATCAACGCCAAGGGCGAAGTGCACTACGTCAAGTTCCACTGGAAGAGCCTGCAAGGCATCAAGAATCTTGATCCCAAGCAAGTCACCGAAGTGCAAGGGCGTGACTACAGCCACATGACCAACGACTTGGTCACCCACATCAACAAGGGCGACTTCCCCAAGTGGGACTTGTACGTGCAGGTGTTGAAACCTGAAGACTTGGCCAAGTTCGATTTCGACCCGTTGGACGCCACCAAGATCTGGCCGAATGTGCCGGAGCGCAAAGTCGGGCAAATGGTGCTCAACCGCAACCCGGCCAATGTGTTCCAGGAGACCGAACAAGTGGCGATGGCCCCGGCCAACCTGGTGCCGGGTATCGAACCGTCGGAAGACCGCCTGTTGCAAGGGCGGGTGTTCTCCTACGCCGACACGCAAATGTACCGCCTGGGCGCCAACGCGCTGCAACTGCCGATCAACGCGCCGCGGGTGACCGTCAACAACGGTAACCAGGACGGTGCGCTGAATTTCGGCAAAACCACCACCGGCGTGAACTACCAGCCAAGCCGCCTGTTGCCAAGGGATGAGCCGCAAACTGCACGCTACAGCCAGTCGCCGCTGTCGGGCAGCACCCAGCAGGCGAAGATCCAGCGTGAGCAGAACTTCAAGCAGGCCGGTGATTTGTATCGTTCCTACAGCAAGAAAGAGCGTCAGGACCTGATCGACAACTTCGGCGGCTCCCTGGCGACCACGGATGATGAGAGCAAGCACATCATTCTCTCGTTCCTCTACAAGGCCGATCCGGAATACGGCACCGGCGTGGCCAAGGTGGCCAAGGGCGACCTGGCTCGTGTGAAAGCACTGGCTGAAAAACTGAGCGACTAACCGCGCCCTCCTGTAGGAGCGAGCTTGCTCGCGAAGAACTCAAAGGCAACGCATTTATCCAGGATGCACGCGTTATCGTTGACGTTTTTCGCGAGCAAGCTCGCTCCTACAAGGGGATATTTCTCAAGGATTTTGATCATGCGTACGTTCATATGGGCACTGCTGGCCTGCTGTTCGTTCAGTGTGCTGGCCGAACAACCCCCATCCAATGACCCTGGTGCGCTCAAGGCGCAGCTTCAGGACTACTATTTCGACGCCGCCCGTCGTGGCGATCTCGACATGCTCAACACTTTCATTGAATCGGGCTACGCCCTGAATACTCAGGACGACAAGGGCTACACTGCCCTGATCCTGGCCGCTTATCACGGCGAAGGTGCCTACGTGGAGCGTTTGCTCGCCGCCGGCGCCGATGCCTGCGTGCAGGACAAACGCGGCAACACTGCGCTCATGGGAGCCATCTTCAAAGGCGAGCTGAGCATCGCCCAGCGCTTGCTGGCAACCGACTGTAACCCTGACCAACGCAATGGCGCGGGGCAGACCGCCGCCATGTACGCAGGGCTGTTCAAGCGGGTCGAATTGCTGGGCGAATTGAAGGCCAAAGGCGCCGATCTCAACGCCGAAGACCCCATCGGTAACACGGCTTCACGCTTGGCCAACGGCGAAATCCGGACCCCGGCGCCGCGCTGAGCTATCATCGCGGTTTTTCGGTTGGAGGTTCTCGAATGGCCAAGGCCAAGCGCATGTACGGCTGCACGGAGTGCGGCGCGACCTTTCCCAAATGGGCGGGCCAGTGCGGCGAGTGCGGTGCGTGGAACACCCTGACTGAAACCATGATTGAAAGCGGCGGCGCTGCGGCCCCTGCCGGGCGCACCGGCTGGACCGGGCAACAAGCGCAGATCAAGACCTTGGCCGAAGTCAGCGTCGAAGAGGTGCCGCGCTTCTCCACGGCCTCCGGTGAGCTGGACCGGGTATTGGGCGGTGGCCTGGTGGACGGCTCCGTCGTGTTGATCGGCGGCGACCCCGGCATCGGTAAGTCCACAATCCTGCTGCAAACCCTGTGCAGCATCGCCAGCCGCATGCCGGCGCTGTACGTCACCGGCGAGGAATCCCAGCAACAAGTGGCGATGCGTGCTCGTCGCCTGGGCTTGCCCCAGGACCAACTGCGGGTCATGACCGAAACCTGCATCGAAACCATCATCGCCACGGCGCGGATCGAGAAGCCAAAGGTCATGGTGATCGACTCGATCCAGACGATTTTCACCGAGCAACTGCAATCTGCCCCTGGCGGCGTCTCCCAGGTGCGTGAAAGTGCGGCGCTGTTGGTGCGCTACGCCAAGCAGAGCGGTACGGCGATCTTCCTGGTTGGCCACGTGACCAAGGAAGGCGCGCTGGCCGGGCCGCGCGTGCTGGAACACATGGTGGATACCGTGCTGTATTTCGAAGGGGAATCCGATGGCCGCCTTAGATTGCTGCGGGCGGTGAAAAACCGCTTTGGCGCGGTGAACGAGTTGGGTGTGTTCGCCATGACTGACCGGGGGCTGAAAGAAGTCTCCAATCCGTCGGCGATTTTTCTTACCCGCGCCCAGGAAGAAGTCCCAGGCAGCGTGGTGATGGCGACTTGGGAAGGCACCCGGCCGATGCTGGTGGAGGTCCAGGCGCTGGTGGATGACAGCCATCTGGCCAACCCGCGCCGGGTCACCCTTGGGCTGGATCAAAACCGCCTGGCGATGCTGCTGGCAGTGTTGCACCGCCATGGGGGTATTCCGACTCATGACCAGGACGTGTTCCTTAACGTGGTCGGCGGGGTCAAGGTGTTGGAGACCGCGTCTGACCTGGCGCTGATGGCGGCAGTGATGTCCAGCCTGCGTAACCGGCCATTGCCCCACGACCTGCTGGTGTTCGGTGAAGTGGGCCTGTCGGGCGAAGTGCGCCCGGTGCCCAGCGGCCAGGAGCGCTTGAAGGAAGCGGCCAAGCACGGCTTCAAACGCGCGATCGTGCCCAAGGGCAATGCGCCAAAGGAAATGCCGCCGGGGTTGCAGGTGATTGGGGTCACACGCCTGGAACAAGCGCTGGATGCCTTGTTCGAATAGCGCCAACACCACAAAACCAATGTGGGAGGGGGCTTGCCCCCGATAGCGGTGTGTCAGGCACTTATAGGCCACTGATACACCGCCATCGGGAGCAAGCCCCCTCCCACATTTCGATCTGGGTTGGCTTCTAGCTTTCCAGCAATGCCGAATAGCCAAATTGTAGCCCTACGCCATCATTCGGCAGTTATTTCTGCTTTTTTTGCGCCGGCAAGGCTCTAGACCAACGTAGGGGGGTGGCCTTTAAGGCCAACAGCGCTAAACTCGGGCTGGCTGTCCTTTCTGTCCACCCTGGCTGGAATATAAAAATGAAAAATAATAATAGCCTGCTACGCCATCTACCCTGGCTGGTGCTGGCAATCGTAGGAGCGTGCGCCCTTGGCGTAGTGGCCTTGCGCCGCGGCGAGGCGATCAACGCCTTGTGGATTGTGGTCGCTGCAGTGGCCATCTACTTGGTTGCGTACCGTTACTACAGTCTGTTCATCGCCAATAACGTGATGCAACTGGACCCACGGCGGGCCACCCCCGCAGTGATCAACAACGATGGTCTGGACTATGTGCCGACCAACAAACACATCCTTTTCGGTCACCACTTTGCGGCGATTGCCGGCGCAGGCCCTCTGGTCGGTCCGGTATTGGCGGCGCAAATGGGTTACCTGCCCGGCACCCTGTGGCTGATCGCCGGCGTGGTGCTGGCCGGTGCGGTGCAGGATTTCATGATCCTGTTCCTGTCCACCCGGCGTAACGGCCGTTCCCTGGGCGACATGGTCCGCGAAGAAATGGGCCGCGTGCCGGGGACCATTGCGCTGTTTGGCTGCTTCCTGATCATGATCATCATCCTCGCGGTGCTGGCGCTGATTGTGGTCAAGGCCCTGGCCGAGAGCCCGTGGGGCATCTTCACGGTGATGGCGACCATCCCGATCGCGATGTTCATGGGCATCTACATGCGCTACATCCGCCCGGGGCGTATCGGTGAAATCTCGATCATCGGCGTGCTGTTGCTGCTCGGTTCGATCTGGCTGGGCGGGCAGATTGCCGCTGACCCGGTCTGGGCCAAGGCCTTCACCTTTACCGGGATCCAGATCACCTGGATGCTGATCGGCTATGGTTTCGTCGCGGCAGTGTTGCCGGTGTGGCTGATCCTGGCACCGCGTGACTACCTGTCGACCTTCCTGAAGATCGGCACCATCATCGCCCTGGCGATTGGCATCCTGGTCACCATGCCTGACCTGAAAATGCCGGCGCTCACCCAGTTCATCGACGGCACGGGGCCGGTGTGGAAGGGCGGCCTGTTCCCGTTCCTGTTCATCACCATCGCCTGTGGCGCGGTCTCCGGCTTCCATGCGCTGATCTCCTCGGGCACCACGCCCAAGCTGCTGGCCAATGAAGGTCACGCCCGTTACATCGGTTACGGCGGCATGCTGATGGAGTCATTCGTGGCCATCATGGCGATGGTTGCCGCGTCGGTGATTGAGCCTGGCGTGTACTTCGCCATGAACAGCCCGGCGGCGATCGTCGGCAGCGACGTTGTTACCGTGGCGCAGACCGTCAGCAGCTGGGGCTTTGCAATCACCCCCGAGGCGCTGTCGGCCGTGGCCCACGACATCGGTGAAACCACCATTCTGGCGCGTGCCGGCGGTGCACCGACGCTGGCGGTCGGTATCGCGCAGATCCTGCACAGTGTGCTGCCGGGTGAAAACACCATGGCGTTCTGGTACCACTTTGCGATCCTGTTCGAAGCGCTGTTCATCCTGACGGCGGTTGACGCCGGTACCCGTGCCGGTCGCTTCATGCTGCAGGACCTGCTCGGCTCCTTCGTGCCGTCGCTCAAACGCACCGAATCCTGGACCGCCAACCTGATCGCCACCGCCGGTTGTGTGGCGATGTGGGGTTACCTGCTGTATCAGGGTGTGATCGACCCACTGGGTGGCATCAACACCTTGTGGCCGCTGTTCGGTATCTCCAACCAGATGCTGGCGGGTATCGCGTTGATGCTGGCCACGGTTGTGCTGATCAAAATGAAGCGCCAGCGCTACATTTGGGTGACCTTGCTGCCGGCGGTCTGGCTGCTGATCTGCACCACCACGGCGGGCTTCATCAAGCTGTTCGACGCCAACCCGGCGATCGGCTTCCTGTCGCTGGCCAAGAAATACAGCGATGCCTTGGCCAACGGCCAGATCCTGGCCCCGGCCAAGAGCATCGATCAGATGCAGCATGTGATCTATAACGCCTATACCAACGCAACGCTGACGGCGCTGTTCCTGTTCGTGGTGTTCAGCATCCTGTTCTATGCGCTCAAGGTCGGCATTGCCGCCTGGGGTAACAAAGAGCGTACGGATAAAGAAGCCCCGTTCCAGGCTGTACCGGACGCATAATCGAGGATTGCACCCATGTTCAATGACATCAGTCGCCTCGGTAAATACCTCGGTCAGGCCGCGCGCCTGATGGTCGGCATGCCGGACTACGACACGTACGTCGAGCATATGCAAACCAAACACCCGGACAAGCCGATGATGGACTACAAGGCGTTCTTCCGGGAACGCCAGGAAGCCCGTTACGGCGGCAAGGGTGGGCCCAAGTGCTGCTGACCCGTTAGTTCGGGCTGGCAGTGATCCCATGTGGGAGGGGGCTTGCCCCCGATAGCGGTGTATCAGCGACACATCAGTGCCTGACACACCGCCATCGGGGGCAAGCCCCCTCCCACATTTGTTTTGTGTTCCTTCAGATATAAGGAGAACTGTCTGTGTCCTCTCCCATTCCCGTCACCGTGCTCAGCGGCTTCCTCGGCGCTGGCAAGACCACCTTGCTACGCCACCTGCTCAAGGCCGAACATGGCTTGAAGATCGCCGTGATCGAAAACGAATTCAGTGACGCCGGCATCGATACCCAACTGCTGGGCGCCGAGCCGGTGCAAGTCATGACCCTGTCCAACGGCTGCGTGTGCTGCACCATCCACACCGACCTGACCAAAGCCCTCTACCTGCTGCTTGAGCGCCTGGACAGCGGCGAGATCGCTTTCGACCGCCTGGTGATCGAATGCACCGGCCTGGCGGACCCTGCGCCGGTGGCGCAGACGTTTTTCATTGACGAGGAACTGCGCGACCGCTACATCCTCGACGGCATCATTACGCTGGTGGACGCCGCCCACGCCGAGCAACATCTGGCCCAAACCATCGCCCAGGCACAGATCGGCTTTGCCGACCGCCTGCTGGTGAGCAAGCGCGACCTGGTGGACGATGCCACCTTCGACGCCCTCAGCGAACGCCTGACCCGCATCAACCGCCGCGCACCGATCCGGGTGGTGGACCATGGCGCCATCGACCTGGCTGAACTGCTCGATGTGCGAGGCTTCAACCTCAACGCCGGCATGAGCCTGCGTCCGGTCAGCGCGGCGCCGTCCATCGACCGCATATCCAGCCTGGTGCTGCGCACCGACCAGCCGCTGGATATCGATCGCCTCAGTGAGTTCATGAACGAGTTGCTGGAAGACCACGGCAAACAATTGCTGCGTTACAAAGGGGTGCTGAACATTGCCGGGGAAGAGCGGCGCATGGTGTTTCAGGGCGTGCTGAAGCTCTATGGCTTCGACTGGGACACCGAATGGGCCGAAGGCGAGGCACGGGAGAGTGTGATTGTGTTTATTGCCGACGAGTTGCCGGAGGACAAGATTCGCGAAGGCTTCGAGCGCGTCTACCAATCCTGACTTGGAATGCTTGCCAATGTGGGAGGCGGCTCGCCCCGGTACAGGGTCAGGCGCTTATATGCCTCTGATACGCTGCTGTTGGGGCAAGCCGACTCCATAAGTATGGCGTTTGGCGATTACGGCACAGGCCTGAACGCTTCCAATAAAAGGTGGAAAGCACTTCGAAGGGCGTGACGGCGCCCCACTTGCTCAACAGCCATTAGGGTTGATCGCAGGCAGACATTTTTTAAAAACCAAGTGTGCAAAGATGGGCTCGATATAACCAAATGCGAATGGTTTATTCTTTCGTTTGTAACAAGTCATGCATTTATGCATAGATTCCATTGACTTAGAGTGCTGTGCGTTTATACAGTTGTTGCGCGTAGGGCTTACGGCATTCGCCCTATGAGCAACGGGAATTGATCCGAAAAAAACCAAGATACTCTAAGGAATGGAGAACATTTTATGCCAAAAATTGGAGATACAATCTATCTTCCCCCTATCGAAATTAATGCGGTCAATGATTTCAAACCCCCGGAATTTGGCGCTGATGGAAGTATTGGTAACAGTCGCCTAGGGGCTTTAATTAGCGCGGCAACTCGTACGCATATCCTCAACACTTTTCCGGCCAGAATTCAACAAGATGTTAAGAGTCAAGAGAACATGTTACTGGCTAAGATTAAAGCAATGCCGGAAACTCTCGATGCAAGCGTTTCGTCTATGTTGACGCAGAACCTTGGTGGCCCAGATGCAGATAATGCCGCTCAGATCGAAAGCTATATTGCCATGAGCAATATTCTTGTTGCACAGAAAGCGCAAGCTTACAATCAGCAAAAAACTATCGCCGACAAATATTATTATGGGCGAGACTTTTTCAGCTATCACCCCAATCAGCTCATTACAAATGCTATCAGCAATGGCATGGTTAATATGAGCCCTGATGTGCATTATAAAAAATGGTTTGACTCTCTTGAGGGGGCCTATTCGGCAAAATACATCAATAGTGAAATAGACTATTTAAACAAGCAAAACGTTTGGCTAAAAAGTGAAGTCGATGCCTACAAAGACGCGACTGCTTTCGTATCCTCTGTCAACGCAGATATTCTTAAAAAGTATGGAGCGCACGTGGACCAAGTTTCTCGAGATATCCAATCAGGTATCTCTGGGAAAAGGGTGCGTAGCTATGCGCAGGCATTGGCGACTTTCGAGAAGGTAAATGCTAGTCCTGGGTTGAAACTGAATACCCAAGACAGGCAAGCAGTGGTCAATGCTCTGAATGCGTTGGACAAGGCGACTCTTGCCGATAATATTAAGCGCTTGGGGAGGGCGTTTGGTGTCACTGGTACGATTGTACAAGTCGATACTGTTCGAGAGAAAGCGATTTCAGGCTATCAAACGGGGGACTGGAAACCACTTATGTTGGAGCTTGAAGCAATGGCTGTTGGCAAGCTAGCAGCAGTAGCGGCCGGTGCGGTACTCGCTTCAATTTTAGCGCTGGTGAGTGCGCCCGCGACGTTCGCAGTACCGGCGGTGGCTGTGCTGATAGCCATTGTCTCAGCTCTTGTTGACGCAGAGGCCGCAGACAAGTTAAATAATTTGTTTGCTGGTTGATATTTATAGCTTTTGATTTAAGGGTGTGTATGACGCCCTTAAATTAACTGGAGAATCAAATGAGTCGACAAGGCTTAAAATTTAGAAAAATGGTAGTGCCGTATTTTTTTATGATTGCTACTTGGATTCCGCTATTTTTAATTGCTTTCGCGGTGCCCGACCACGTAGATAAATTTTTATTGTCGGAAGTTGAGAGATTTATAGATGCTTATCTTTTTTCTGATGCGGGATCATGGTCTCCTCATTTTCCTGTTGTTTCAAAGTTAACTATTAACTACATATGTCTGTTCGCTCCGTTTTTTTCAATTATTTTTTGTTATTTGACTTTAAGAAAATCGGTTATGGAAAAGAGATCGTTTGACGATTTGTCCCAGTTGAAAGCTTTTTTTTATTTTCTTGGGGCCACCCTTGTGATCGCTATCTTTCTATACGTTACCTACTTCGATTCTACCAATCTCGCAAATGCTCGAAAGCTCGCAATTTTAGCACAATACAAAATACTGTATGCGTTCTACGCGGTTGCACAGATGTTCCTCTACTACGTTATTGTTCTGGTAGGTTACTTGATTTACCGGTATGTACCCCGCGCTATAATAAAGAGTGAATGACGCAGCCGTAAACTTGGCAGCCAAGGACGCGCATGGAACGCCGTGAGCGAGTTGATAGGGGCATGAAAAAGCTGATCAGGTCGCTGAAACGGCCGAGTCGGAATGACCTGAGCCTGTAGCCCACCCATACATTGAATGCATTTCAAATTGAAATTGGTATAAAAAAGCCCGGCTCAGGAGCCGGGCTTTTCATTCAAACCACTGCTATCAAGCGCCGTACACCGGCAGCTTCTTGCAGATAGCCTTGACCTTCTCACGTACCGCGTCGATCACGGCTTCGTTGTTCAGGTCCGCCAGGATGTCGCAGATCCAGCCGGCCAGTTCCTTGCACTCTGCTTCCTTGAAGCCGCGAGTGGTCACAGCCGGGGTGCCGAAGCGCAGGCCGGAGGTGACGAATGGCGAGCGTGGGTCGTTCGGCACGGAGTTCTTGTTCACGGTGATGAAGGCTTTGCCCAGGGCAGCGTCAGCATCTTTACCGGAAATGTCCTGCTTGATCAGCGATAGCAGGAACAGGTGGTTTTCAGTCCCGCCGGACACCACGTCATAACCGCGTTCGATGAACACGCCGGCCATGGCCTTGGCGTTCTTGACCACTTGTTCCTGGTAGGTCTTGAACTCAGGCTGCAGCGCTTCCTTGAAGCAGATCGCCTTGGCGGCGATCACGTGCTCCAGCGGGCCGCCCTGGGCGCCCGGGAATACCGCAGAGTTCAGCTTCTTCTCGATCTCGGCGTTGGCGCGCGCCAGGATCAGGCCGCCACGTGGACCGCGCAGGGTCTTGTGGGTCGTAGTGGTGACCACGTCAGCGTAAGGCACCGGGTTCGGGTAAACACCAGCCGCGACCAGGCCGGCGACGTGGGCCATGTCGACGAACAGGTAGGCGCCGACCTTGTCCGCGATTTCACGGAAGCGTGGGAAATCCAGGATCTGCGAGTAGGCAGAGAAACCGGCCACGATCATTTTTGGCTTGTGCTCGACCGCCAGGCGCTCGACTTCGTCGTAGTCGATCAGGCCGTTGGCATTGATGCCGTATTGAACGGCGTTGTACAGCTTGCCCGAGGAAGAAACGCTGGCGCCGTGGGTCAGGTGACCGCCGTGGGCCAGGCTCATGCCCAGGATGGTGTCGCCACCTTGCAGCAGGGCCAGGTACACCGCGCTGTTGGCTTGGGAACCGGCGTGCGGCTGGACGTTGGCGTAATCGGCGCCGAACAGCTCTTTTGCACGGTCAATGGCCAGTTGCTCAACCACGTCGACGTACTCGCAACCACCGTAGTAGCGCTTGCCTGGGTAGCCTTCGGCGTACTTGTTGGTCAGAACCGAACCTTGAGCCTCCATCACCGCAGGGCTGGTGTAGTTTTCCGAAGCGATCAGCTCAATGTGCTCTTCCTGGCGCACGGCTTCTTGCTCCATGGCGGCGAAGAGATCGGCGTCGTACTTGGCAATAGTCAAATCACGGCTGAACATGGCGGTCCTCAAGGATCGGGGCAGAAAAGGAGGGCATTCTAACCCAATGGGTTTTAGATGGCATATGAAAGGACATCATGTCGCGGACAAGCGGGGCTCATCTGGGATTAGGTGTTGACTGTGCCGGCTTCATCGGGGGCAAGCCCCCTCCCACATTTGAGGGTATTCACAAGTCAAAAGGTGGGAGGGGGCTTGCCCCCGATGAGGCCATCAGCCCCACACAAAATCTCAGTCGAACATGAACAACGCATCATTGCTGAACTGCGCCTCGAACCGGTTCGCCGGCATCGGCCGGCCGAACAGGTAACCCTGCACCTCATCGCAGCCATGCTCGCGCAGGAAGTCCAGCTGCTCATGGGTCTCCACACCCTCGGCGATGACCGCCAGGTTCAGGCTGTGGGCCATGGCGATGATGGCGCGGGCGATCTGCGCATCCTGCTCGCCGGAGGGCAGGCCATCGACGAACGTGCGGTCGATCTTCAGCACGTCGATAGGGAATTGCTTGAGGTAGTTGAGCGACGAATAACCGGTGCCGAAGTCATCGACTGCAATGCTCAGCCCCAGGTTTTTCAAGCTGGCGAGGATCTGCAGGGCTTCGTTGACTTCGCGCATCAGGATACTTTCGGTCAGCTCCAGCTCCAGGCACGCCGGCGGCAGGCCGGTGTCCTTGAGGATGGTGGCGATGCGCGTGCCCAGTTGCCCGTCGGAGAACTGCCGCGCCGAGATGTTGACCGAGACTTTCGGCACCCGCACTTTGTTCTGGTGCCAGGTCTTGAGCTGACGACAGGCTTCGCTGATCACCCAGTCGCCCACGTCCACCACCAGCCCCAGTTCCTCCAGCACCGGAATGAAATCCCCCGGCGGCACCAGGCCCCGGCGCGGGTGGCGCCAGCGCAGCAGGGCTTCGGCGCCGGTCAGGCGTTTGCCGTCGCCGCTGAACTGCGGTTGGTAATAGAGCACGAATTCGTTCTGTTCCAGGGCGTGACGCAGGTCGCTTTCCAGCTCCAGGCGTTCCAGGGCGCTGGCGTTCATGTCGGCCTGGTAGAACTGGAAGTTGTTCTTGCCGCGCTCCTTGGCGTGATACATCGCCGTATCGGCGTTTTTCATCAACTGGCTCAGCTCGTTGCCGTCCTGGGGGCTGAGGGCGATGCCGATGCTGGCGGTCACAAAGAACTCGCGGCCCTCCAGCACGAACGGCTTCACCAGGCTGGCCAGAATCTGCTCGGCCACCGTGATCGCGCGGTTCAGCGCCAGTTCACGGCTGACGCGCGGTTGCAACAGCAAGGTGAACTCGTCGCCTCCCATGCGCGCCACGGTGTCGTCTTCGGCCACGCAACCGAGCAGGCGCGTGGCCATTTCCTTGAGCATACGATCGCCGGCGGCGTGGCCCAGGGAGTCGTTGATCGGCTTGAAGCGGTCGAGGTCAAGGAACATCAACACCACCCACGACTTTTGCCGCTCCGCCGACTGCAACGCGGTGTGCAGGCGGTCCTGGAACAAGGTGCGGTTGGGCAGGTGGGTCAGGGCGTCGTAATAGGCCAGGCGGTGGATGCGCTGTTCACTGGCCTTGCGCTCGCTGATATCACTGAAGAAACACACGTAGCTGGCCAGGTCGCCTTCATCGTCGAACACCGCCGTGATGCCGACCCAGGCCGGGTAGTGCTCGCCATTGCGGCGCTTGAGCCACACTTCGCCTTCCCAGGTGCTGTGCTGGTGCAGTTGCTTGAGCACGTAACGCAGGTGGGCTTCTTGCTGTTCGTCGACGGTGAGCATGTTCGGCAGTTGGTCGAGTACATCGCTCACGGCGTAACCGCTGACCCGGCTGAAGGCCTCGTTGGCCTGCACGATGTAGCCGGCCGGGTCGGTGATCAGGATGGCCGAGGTGGAGTGTTCGAACACCGTGGCCGCCATGCGCAGGTCTTTTTCGGCGCGGCGCTGCTGGCTGATATCGCGGCCCACGCCGAGGATGCCTTCAAACGCGCCATGTTCGTCCCACACCAGCACTACGCGCAGCTCGATGGGCACTTTGCGCCCATCGGCGCGCAGGCAGTCGAACAGGAACAGTTGGGTCTGCACCTCGTCGCGCAGGCTGTTCAGCGCTTCGGGGTTGCCCACCGCGCGGCTGACCTGTTCCATCAGCCCATAAATACCGCTGAGCTGTTGCGGGTTGGCGATGATCGACTGCCAGCCATTCTTGAACACCCAGTCCACGTCATACCCCAGTACGGCATTGACCGAGGGGCTGACGTAGTTGAGGGCCAGTTGGCTGTCGGTGGAACAGATCACGTCACTGATGCTTTCGGCCAGCATGCGGTAGCGCTGTTCGCTGTCGCGCAGGGATTCGCTGGCTTCGATCTGGTCGGTGATGTCCTTGGCCACGCCGATGATCCGTGTGACCACCGCCGACGTGTCCCTGGCCAGGGCCTGTTCGCGGATGTCGAAGCGTCGCCACTGGTTATTACGGTGACGAAAGCGCAGCTGGCAGTGCAGTTGGGTGGTGTAAGCCACCTGGCGTTGCTGTTGACGCAAGTCGTGGTAATGCTCGGCGTCTTCGGGATGCAGCAGGATTTCCCAGAAGTACTCGCCCATTTTCTGCAGTTCGGCCTTGTCGTAGCCGAGGGTATGGCCCAGGTGATGGTTGCTGAAAATCATGCGCTGGCTGATCACGTCCTGCACATACAGGTGGTCGGGCACGGTGCGTACCACATCCGACCAGAAACTCTCGCGCTCGACCAGCGACAGCTCGATCAGCTTGCGACTGGTGATATCGCTGATGCTGAGGATCACCGCCTTGACGTCATCCTGCTGTTCCGGCAAACGCATCACGAGCCACAGGTACTGGTCATTGCCCGCCACATCGTTGAGCTGGATTTCCAGCTCCAGCTGTTTTTGCCGGGTCAGTACGGCTTCCAGCACTTGGTGGCCGATAGACGTGGCATTGCTCGGGCAATCGTCAATCAGGCGCTCCCAGGCTTGCTCGCAGGAGGCCACGTTCAACAGGCGCACCGCCATCTGGTTGACCTCGGTCACGCGCAGCTCTTTGAGCAGTTTGCGCCGCTCAGCGGGGTTGGCCCGCAGCCAGGCGTGCAATTGCTCGCGGCCCTGCACCTGGGTCTTGTCGCAGAACGCCTTCAACCCCGAAAGGTCGAGTACGCACAGGGCCACGCCGGTGCCTTCGAAAATATCCTGATAACGCCGCCGGCCTTCGTGCACCTGGCGCTGACGGCGGCGCATGTTCAGCAACACGATTACCGGGACCAGCGAAAAAGCCAGCCCCAGCAGGCATTTGCCGATAAACGCCGGCAGCAGTTGTTCGAGCACCGCGCTGCGGTCGAACAGCCCGCGCAGTTGCCAGTCGCTCTTGCTCAACGGCGTGACCAGCACGCTTTTATTCAATTCGTCCGGGGTCAACGCACCGGCCCACGGTGCCGGCATGCCGTTGTCACGGCTGACCACGCGCTGGTTCAGGCGGTTCTCGATCGCCCACATCGGGCGCTGGCCCTGGGCATCCTGGCGAGTCAGGTTGGCCAGGTAGGTGGGTGCCAGGCGCAGCGCCCAGTACATCTTCGAGCCGCCGCTGGGCTGGTGCAGCAACAGATAAATCACGTTGCCGTCGTTGTCGTTGCTCAGGTAATAGGATTGGGCGTGGCTGCGCTTGACCAGTTCCTGGAGCAGAGCGCTGTCCTGGCTGTCGTTGGCGGTGTCGCTGATCAGGGCACCGCTGGGGGCGAGCAGGGCGACGCTGCGCAGTTCGGGCAATGAGCGCTGCAATGTGAGGATCAGGGCCTGGTGTTGTTCGGCGTTGCGCGGCGGCTCGACGATCGGCAGCAGATTCAGGGCAATCTGTGCGCTCAGGGCCATGTTCTGGCTGATCTGCTCGGCCAAGTCGGCGCTGTAGTCGATGGTGTATTGCTGCTGGTTTTTCTGGTTTTGCTGCAATTGATCGAGCAGTTGCCAGAACAATAACGCGAGCAACATCAGCACAAGCGTCGCCAATGCGCCCTTGAGGGTGCCGTGCAGGGGCGCTCCCGGCGCTATATGAGCGGCGCGCAAGGGAGTAGGCGACGTGACTTTGGACAAGCTGTAATCCTGCGGTTTGGCTGGACTGGCGCGCGACGTGCACTATAAGCCGGACGCCCGGAGGGCGGCTAGCATGCCTTGAGTTGTGGCAAAGTGCCAGTCCCGCCTGGCTGGACTGCCTCAGCGCATTCAGGTAGCTTTGCCGGTTACGCGGGGGCGTTCCAGCCCCAGACATTCAGGCTTTTTCCGCTCGCCGGCATTGATGATAGTCAACGGCCCGCGCAGCGCATGGCCTGGCACGGGCTTCGCCCGCTTAATTCATCAGTCACTGACGCTAGGTTCACCATGGCTCAATACGTCTTCACCATGCATCGGCTGGGAAAAGTTGTTCCGCCGAAGCGGGAAATCCTGAAAAACATTTCACTGTCCTTTTTTCCGGGCGCCAAGATCGGCGTGCTCGGCCTTAACGGTTCGGGTAAGTCCACGCTGCTGAAAATCATGGCCGGCGTCGACACCGAGTTCGAAGGCGAAGCCCGCCCGATGCCCGAACTGAACATCGGTTACCTGCCCCAGGAGCCGATCCTGGACCCGACCAAGACCGTACGTGAAGTGGTCGAGGAAGCGGTCGCTGTGATCAAGAACGCCCAGGCCCGCCTGGACGAAGTCTACGCCGCTTACGCCGAGGAAGATGCCGACTTCGACAAGCTGGCCGCTGAACAGGCCAAGCTTGAGGCGATCCTGCAGGCCAGCGACGGTCACAACCTGGAGCGCCAGCTGGAAGTCGCCGCCGACGCGCTGCGCCTGCCGGCGTGGGACGCCAAGGTCGAATTCCTGTCCGGCGGTGAAAAACGCCGTGTGGCCCTGTGCCGCCTGCTGCTGTCGGCCCCCGACATGTTGCTGCTCGACGAACCGACCAACCACTTGGACGCCGATTCTGTCGCCTGGCTGGAACATTTCCTTCACGACTTCCCAGGCACCGTGGTTGCGATCACGCACGACCGCTACTTCCTGGACAACGTCGCCGGCTGGATCCTCGAGCTCGACCGTGGCGCCGGTATCCCTTACGAGGGTAACTACTCCGGTTGGCTGGAAGCCAAGTCCGACCGTCTGGCCGCCGAATCCAAGCAGCAGTCGGCCCATGAAAAAGCCATGAAGGAAGAACTGGAGTGGGTGCGCAAAGGCGCCAAGGCCCGCCAGTCCAAATCCAAGGCCCGTCTGCAGCGCTTTGAAGAAATGCAGTCGCAGGAATTCCAGAAGCGCAGCGAAACCAACGAGATCTACATCCCGGCCGGCCCGCGCCTGGGTGACAAGGTCATCGAATTCAAGAACGTGAGCAAAGGCTACGGCGACCGTGTGTTGATCGACAACCTGTCGTTCTCCATGCCAAAAGGCGCGATCGTCGGCGTTATCGGCGGTAACGGTGCGGGTAAATCCACGCTGTTCCGCATGCTGATGGGCAAGGAAACCCCGGACTCCGGCAGCATCGAGATCGGCGAAACCGTGCAACTGGCCTGTGTGGACCAGAGCCGCGACGACCTCGACGGCAGCAAGACGGTGTTCCAGCAGATTTCCGACGGTTCCGACCAGATCCGTATCGGCAACTACGAAATCCCGTCGCGCACCTATGTCGGGCGCTTCAACTTCAAGGGCGGCGACCAGCAGAAGTTCGTCAAGGACCTGTCCGGTGGTGAGCGTGGCCGCTTGCACCTGGCCCTGACCTTGAAAGAAGGTGGCAACGTGTTACTGCTCGACGAACCGTCCAACGACCTCGACGTTGAAACCCTGCGCTCCCTGGAAGAAGCCCTGCTGGACTTCCCGGGCGCCGCCATTGTGATCTCTCACGATCGGTGGTTCCTTGACCGTGTCGCGACCCACATCCTGGCTTACGAGGATGATTCGCAAGCGGTGTTCTTCGAAGGCAACTACACCGAGTATGAAGCCGATCGCAAGAAGCGTTTGGGCGACGCGGCGGCCCAGCCGCACCGCGTACGCCACAAGAAACTGGCCTGATTCGGCAACAGGCGCCGCCTCGGCAGCGCCTGTACGGAGCAGCCTGTAGAAAAATACCCCTCGCGCAGGGGTATTTTTTTGCCCGGATTATGCCAGCGGCGCCAGCGCCGGCCGGCCTTGCAGCAATTCACCGACCACCCCCATGAACGCCTCGACCAACAGCGAGCGTGACTGTGAGCGCGTGAGGATCAGCAGGTGGACCCAGGCTTCGGGGTCTGCCAACGGTCGGTAGACCACGCCTTGCCTGGCCAGGGTGCGGGTGCACTGGGGCACCAGCGAGACACCCTGGCCTGCCGCCACCAGGGCGATGATCGAGGTGATCTGGCGCCCCGCAGGGCCCGGGCGCAGCGCCAGGCCGTGGCGTTGATACAGGTGCTCGATGGAGCCGTTGAGGCCTGAACCGTAATCGCTGGGGAACAGAATCAACGGGAACTCGCTGAGCTGGGCGAGGGTGACTTCGTCCTGGCCAGCCAATGGGTTGTCGCTGCAAAGCGCCGCCACCAGGGGTTCTTGCCCCAACGACAACACCTCGACGTCGGTTTGCCCGGGCTCCGGCAGCAGGCGGCTCATGCCGATGTCGATGCGGCCGTCCAGCACATGCGCGTGCAGGCTGCCGGAAGCGCTTTCCACCAGGGTCAGTTGCACCTCGGGAAAACGCTGGGCGAAGGCTTGCAGGGTTTGGCTGAACAGCTCCGACAGCGCGATCGAGCTGGCATACCCCACGACCAGTTGGCCGGTCGAGCCGGCGGCCAGCTTGGCGGCAATGTCCTGCGCAAGCCGGGCGTGCTCCAGCGCCGCGCGGGCATAGGGTAGAAAGTGCCGGCCTTGGGCGGTCAGCGTGACGGTGCGGCTGGTGCGGTCAAACAGGCGAAAGCCGAGCTCGGTTTCCAGGGCCGAGATCTGCCGGGTCAGGGGCGGCTGGGCAAGGTGCAGGCGCTGGGCAGCGCGACCGAAGTGCAGCTCTTCGGCGACCGTCAGGAAGTAACGTAACTTGCGTAGATCAAGCATTCTGTTTCCTGGGTATTGATCGGTCCGAATTCGGTATTGGTATTCGCCACGCTGCGCATTCTATAAAGATCCTCGACAATAAGACGAGAGGTCCCATGAACCCGCGCCTGCATCACGCCCGTTTTGCCGTGTTTCTGTGTGGCTGTGCGGCGTTTCTCAATCTCTACGCGACCCAGAGCATCCTGCCTGTGTTTGCCGAAAGCTTCCAGGTGAGCGCCCGGCAGGCCGGGTGGAGCATTACGGTGACCACCCTGGCAGTGGCTTTGGCTGCGCCTTTTGTCGGGCGCCTGACCGGGCGTTTCGAGCAACGCAACGTGATTGTCGTGGCCGCGTTGCTGTTGGCGCTGCCGGCGCTGCTGACGGCCTATGTGGACAGTTTTGCCGAACTGCTGGTGTGGCGGTTTATCGAGGGTATGTTGATCCCGGTGGTATTCGCCACCAGCGTGGCCTATATCGGCGACCGCTGGCGCGCAGCGACCGTCACCGAGATCACCAGCCTCTACGTCGCAGGTACGGTACTCGGCGGGTTTGCCGGGCGCTTTGTCTCGGGGGTCATGACCCAGTATGTCGGTTGGCGGGAAGCCTTCGAGCTGCTGGCGGCGATCAGCCTGGCGGTCGGCCTGCTGATCCTGTTGCTGCTGCCGGCCAATCCAGTGGCGCGTACCGGCGTCGGGGGCGTGGGCGCGCGCGGGGTACGCTGGCTGCTGCGCAAACCCTTGCTGGCGGCCTATGGCGTCGGTTTCTGTGTGCTGTTCTCACAAGTCGCTACCTTTACCTATGCCGGGCTGTATCTCAGCCAGGCACCGTTCAACCTGGGCGCAGCAGCCTTGGGGACACTGTATGCCGTGTTCCTGCTGGCGCTGGTGGTCATTCCCATTGCGGGTCGCTTGAGCAAATCGCGACCGCAATCGCAGCTACTGAGCGGCGCCGTGGCGCTCGGCCTCTGCGGTTCGGCCCTGACCTTGTTGCCGTCCCTGTGGCTGATCGTGCTGGGCCTGGCACTGAGCTCGACCGGCGTATTCCTGGCCCAGGCCTGTGCCAATGCGTACATCGCCACCACGGCCGGGCAGGACAAGTCCGGCGCCGTGGGCCTGTACCTGACCGGCTATTACCTGGGCGGCAGCGCCGGTGCAGTGGCCCCGGCGCTGCTCTGGGAGCAGTGGGGCTGGCCGGGCTGCGTGGCATTGATCGCAGGCTTTCAACTGTTGTCGCTGGCAATCGCCCTGCTGGGCTGGAAACCGGTAGACACCCAGGCGCTGATCGCCGGCCAACGCGGCAAACCGGCCTGATGTTTCATCCAATAATGGACTATGAGAGGTGAATATGACTGACACCGTGATCAAGCGCAGCCAGTTGCTGAAGATCGTCGAACCGGTATTGAATGACATGCCGGCCAGTACCTTGCGGCATGCCCTGTTCGAAGCCTTTTGGGCTCAGGAAGAGGCGCTGATGGATATCGAAGAGGCTTTTGCGCGACTCACCTCGCGTCGGCATTCGCCGGCGGTGCTGCGCAAGTTCTTCGCCAGCTGGTCCAAGACCAATAATTCGGCGGCCAGTGTGTCCGGCCTGGCCAACCGGATTACCTTGCTGGCGCGTTCCGACGCCGGCTCCACCGCCGCGGCGCAGCTGTACCGTGCCTGCGGCAGCCTGCAGCGCATTACCGATGAAGACTTGGGCGCGTTGGGCAACACCGTGCACGCGGACCTTTTCTACACCATGGCGACCGCGCTGTGCGGCGATGACCAGTGGATGTTGAAGGACAATTGCCTGCCCTCGGCGCAGGCGTTCAAGGATTGGACCGACAGCCGTCGCCTGCGTGATCGCGACCTGCTGCAGGGGTTGCTGACCACGCTGATCCACGAGGTGTACACCCACGGCGAAGTGGAGTTCATCCATCCGTTGTACTCGCAGTGGTTCGTGCGGGATATGGGCGTGCCGCCGGAGAGATCGCGTGCGACGGTGGCCTGGGTCACCGTGCACACCGGCGGCACCGAGAGCGACCATTTCGCCCATGCGGTGGCGGCGGTGAACGAGTTCACCGCCGCCCTGCAGATTGAAGCGGACCCCGCCACGGCGCGCGGTATTTTTGCCGAATACCTGCAGCGTAAAGCCAGCGTGATGAACGATTGCGCGCAATTGCTGGGTTGACCCGGCGTTTTGCCTGAGAGCCACTGACCCGGATGAACACCCTGAAGCAAACCGCAGCCCCGTCGTTGTCACCGCCTGACCAGGCAACTGTGCGCCGCCGCTCCCTGGTTGCCGGTTGTGGCGCGCATGCCGTGCACGACGGCCTGACCGATGTGATTTATGTGCTGTTGCCGATCTGGCAGGCGCAGTTCGGCCTCAGCTACGCCCAGGTCGGCCTGTTGCGCGGCGCCTATGCGGGCATGATGGCCGGCTTCCAGTTACTGGCCAGTCGCGCTGCGGCACGCTGGGGGCGCCAGCGCTTGCTGGTGGGCGGCACTGCGCTGGCGGGCTTGGCCTATCTGCTGGCGGGCCAGGCCGGTGGGCTGGCGGTGCTGCTGGTGGCGCTGCTGCTGGGCGGGCTGGGCGCAAGTACGCAGCACCCGCTGGCCTCGTCGTTGATCACCGATGCCTACGAGGCGGGCGGGGAGGCGGGCGGGGGCGTCAAGCAAGCGCTGTCGCAGTACAACTTCAGTGGAGATATCGGCAAAACCCTGATCCCCGGGTTGATCGGCCTGTTGCTGGCAGTCATCAGTTGGCGCGCCAGTGTCACCCTGCTGGGTGTACTCGGGCTGCTGGCGGCAGGCTTGTTGTGGTGGCTGATTCCGGCGCGCACCGAGGGTTTGGCGGCGCCGCCCAAAGCCACCCGTGCGGGCGGCGGCACCGGCTCCGTGAGCGGCCTGCGTGCGCTGATCCTGACCGGCACGCTGGACAGCGCGGTGCGCATGGGATTTCTCACGTTCCTGCCGTTTTTGCTCAAGGCCAAGGGGGCCGGGCCTGCGGGGATGGGTCTGGCGCTGACGATGCTGTTCGTGGGAGGCGCCTTCGGCAAACTGTTGTGCGGTTACCTGGGGGCGCGCATCGGCATGATGAAGACGGTGTGGGTCACGGAGTTCACCACGGCGCTGCTGATTGTCATGGCGGTATACCTGCCCTACGCCGGTTTGATGGTGATGTTGCCGCTGCTGGGGCTGGTGCTCAATGGCACGTCGTCGGTGCTCTACGGCGCGGTGCCGGACCTGGCGGGGCCGGGCAGGCGCGACCAGGCTTTTGCAGTGTTCTACACCGGCACCATCGGCGGCGGCGCCTTGGCGCCGGTGCTGTTCGGCAGCCTGGGGGATGCCACCGGCGTGCCCCTGGCCGTTTTGCTGCTGGCCGCCACCTTGTTGCTCACCCTGCCGCTGTCCTGGCGGGTTCAACGAGGGCTGGAGGCTCAGGCCCGGTAGGGCGAACGAATTTTTCAGCGTGTTCTGGCAGGTATAACAATGAACAACAGTGAACCGTCTGCCGTGTCATTGCCGTTGTCCCGGCGTGCGCAACGTCTGCGCGCACCGGGCACGTCCAGCATGCGCAGCAAAGCCAATGCCTTGAAAGAAGCCGGCGTCAATGTGATCAATTTTGCCGCCGGGGAATTGTCCTTCGATGCCTGCCCGGCCATGAAAGCCGCGGTGAGCGATGCGCTGGCCAATGCACGCAACCGCTATACGCCGCCCATCGGCCTGCCCCAACTGCGCCAGGCGCTGGCGCAGCAGGTCACTCAGCGCTGCGGGGTGAATTACGCCGCCGATGAAGTGGCGGTGACCGCCGGTGCCAAGCAGGCGCTGTATAACGCCGCGATGGTGCTGCTCGATCCGGGGGATGAAGTCATCGTTGCGGTGCCGTACTGGGAAACCTTCCCCACCCAGATCCAGCTGGCCGGTGGCGTTCCGGTCTATGTCGATACCGCTGCGGATGACTACCGCCTCACCTGCGCGGCGGTGGAAAACGCCCTGACCCCACGCACCCGCATGATTGTGATCAACACCCCGAACAATCCGACGGGCACGGTTTATCAGCGTGAACAACTGTTGGGGATTGCCCGGCTCGCGTTCGAACACCGGCTCTGGGTGGTGTTCGACGAGTGCTACCGCAAGCTGGTGCGCACGCCCCATGAACATCACAACATCGTGTCGCTGTTTGCGCCGCTCAAGCACCAGACGGTGCTGGTCGATTCGTTTTCCAAGAGCCACGCGGTCACTGGCTGGCGGGTAGGGTATGCGTGCGCACCCGCCCCGGTCATTGCCGCCATGCACAACCTGCAAGGGCACACGACGTCCAACCCCAGCAGCCTGTCCCAATACGCCGCACTCGGCAGCCTGATGGCTGACGCGCCGCACTTTACCCAGCAGGTCAATGCCTTCCTCGACCAGCAGTTGCTCGCAGCCTGCACTTGCCTGGGGCATGTGGATGACATTACCTGCGCCCCGCCGGAGGGCGCGTTCTATCTGTTTATCGATGTGTCACGCAAATTGGGTGGCCGCTACCTGGGCACCGTTATCCGTGACGTCGACCACCTGGCCGATCTGTTATTGACCGAGGCCCATATCGCGGTGGTGCCCGGCTCCGGCTGTGGCGACCGCAACAGCATCCGCATTTCCTACGCCGTTGAGCATGAAGCGTTGATCGAAGGCCTTACGCGCTTTGCCCGCTTCATGTCAGAAGTCGTTGCGCATTAACCCCACCCAAAAGGATATGAGCCGTGGAAAATCTGAGCCGCCAATTTATCGGGTACGTGAACCAGGCACTGGTGGATGTCGAGGACCGACATTTGGCCCAGGCCCTGCTCAGCGGTTTCAACAGCCAGCCCGCCGAGCTGGACAGGTACTGCGAGACCTATGTCGACATGACCTCCAGTAACTGGAGCGAGTCGTCGCTGTGTACGTTCTTCTGTGGCTGGCGCAGCCCGGACGGCGCCGCCCATGCCGTCTCGAGCATCATCGTGCGTATCCTTCAGGAGTCGGCATCCCTGGCCGATGACGCTCGGCTGAAGATGCTCGAAGCGGCGGCCCACTGTGGGGAGATCATCGTCGAGGACATCGGACTGGGCGAAATGCACGGGCATCCGCACCACTCCAAGCTGTATTACAGCATGGCTTCGGCGATCTGCGGCTCGGATGAATGGCGCCTGCAGGACAAGTTCCTGGACCCGATCACCAAGGAGTTTTCCGGTTGGGTCGGGGAAAAACGCCCGTTGGCGCCGCAGCTCATCGAAGCGCTGGAAATGATGGCCATGACGGAGTTGTTCAACACCGGCGAGTACAACCTGATGACGCCGTTATGGAAACAATGGTTGCGCGATGTGCGCGGGTACAGCGCCGGTGAGGCCAGCCGCGTGGCGAGCTTTCTCAGCGTGCACTGCGGCAACGTGGAAGCGCGCCATTTCAGGCATGCGGCAGAGGCGTTACGGCTTTACGCCAGCGCCACCGGGCAGGCTGTGGATTACAGCCGTATCGCGCAGCTATCCAGGGAGTACGTGGCCAGGGCCTGTGAACATCTGCAGAAAATGGCATCGGTACTCAAGTGTGAACAGCCCGCCTGGGATTGAGCTGTCCGATAACTCCCGTTGTGCCGCTGACATGGAGCCTGAACCTATGATGGATACCGACGCGCGCCGACGCCCTCTGTCGGCGCTACTGGATAGCAATCGTTGCCTGCGCGTACTCGAAGCCCATAGCCCGATATCGGCATTGCTCGCGCAGCGCGCCCGGCTGGAAATCAGCCCAGGGCATACGGTGGGGTATGACGCCATCTGGTCGAGTTCGCTGACCGACTCGACCCAGCGGGGGTTACCCGATATCGAGATTCTTTCGCCCAGCAACCGCTTGCCCGGGATCCGCGAAATATTTGATGTGTGTTCGCTGCCGCTGATATTCGATGCCGATACCGGCGGCAAGGCCGAGCATCTCGCGATTCATATCAAGATGCTGGAGCGCGCGGGCGTCTCGGCGGTGGTGATCGAAGACAAGTGCGGCTTGAAGAAAAACTCATTGTTCGGCACCGAGGTCGACCAGGCGCAGGAGTCCATCGAGGTATTTTGCGCCAAGCTCCAGGCCGGCTGCGCCAGTCGCACTGGCGCAGGGCTGATGCTGATTGCGCGGTGTGAAAGCCTGATCCTGGATCGCGGCATGGAGGAAGCGATGGCGCGGTGCCTGGCGTATGTGGAGGCGGGGGCGGATGGCATCATGATCCACAGTCGCAGGCAGGATGGCCTGGAAATCCTTGAGTTCGCCAGGCAGTTTCGTCTGCAACGGCCCAAGGTTCCGCTGATTTGCGTGCCGACCAGTTATGTTCACCTGAAATTCGAGGTGCTGGAGCAGGCTGGTTTCAACGCGGTGATTTATGCCAACCATATGTTGCGCAGTGCCTACCTGGCCATGCGCGATACCGCTTTGGGCATACTCGCCCATGGCAGGACGCTAGAGCTGGAGCCGCGCTGTCTGGGCATCAACGAGATACTCGATCTGGTGCCCGGGACGCGGTAATGCGACACGCGGGGCTGTCGTCCAACCGTTCACTCATTGGTGCATGTGGCGGGTTGGAATCCCTGTTTCAGGGCGAAATACGCCAGTTATTTATAGAAATGCACCATTTAAATTCATAAAAGCGACATTTTGCCCTGTCACGGTGCGAAATGAATTGATAAAGTCCGGCTCAATCTCTGTTTAACAACAATCAATTTGCCGAGACTTTTCATGCACGAATCCGTCGAATCCTTCCTTGCCCGCCTCAAGAAACGCGACCCCGACCAACCGGAATTCCATCAGGCCGTAGAAGAAGTCCTGCGCAGTCTGTGGCCGTTTCTTGAAGCCAACCCCCACTACCTGACCTCGGGCATTCTGGAGCGCATCTGCGAGCCGGAACGTGCGATTAGCTTTCGGGTTTCGTGGGTGGACGATCAGGGCAAGGTCCAGGTCAATCGCGGTTTCCGTATCCAGATGAACAGTGCCATCGGCCCTTACAAAGGCGGTTTGCGCTTTCATCCTTCGGTGAACCTGGGCGTGCTGAAATTCCTCGCCTTCGAGCAAACCTTCAAGAATTCCCTGACCTCACTGCCCATGGGCGGTGGCAAAGGCGGCTCGGACTTCGACCCCAAGGGCAAGAGCGACGCTGAAGTGATGCGTTTCTGCCAGGCGTTCATGAGCGAGCTGTACCGCCATATCGGGGCCGACGTGGACGTACCGGCCGGTGATATCGGCGTGGGCGCCCGTGAAATCGGCTTCCTGTTCGGTCAGTACAAGCGCCTGAGCAACCAGTTCACCTCGGTGTTGACCGGCAAGGGCATGACCTACGGCGGCAGCCTGATCCGCCCGGAAGCCACGGGTTTTGGCTGTGTGTACTTCGCTGAAGAAATGCTCAAGCGCGACGGCCTGCGGGTCGAAGGCAAGCGCGTGGCAATCTCCGGTTCGGGCAATGTGGCGCAATACGCGGCGCGCAAAGTGATGGACCTGGGAGGCAAGGTGATTTCCCTGTCGGACTCCGAAGGCACGCTGTACGCCGAAAGTGGGTTGACCGAGGAACAATGGTCAGCCCTGCTGGCGCTGAAAAACGTGCAGCGCGGTCGCATCAGCGAACTGGCTGAGCGTTTCGGCCTGGAATTTCGCCAAGGCCAAACCCCATGGACGCTGGCGTGCGATATCGCGCTGCCCTGCGCCACCCAGAACGAACTCGACGCCGACGCTGCCCGCACGCTGCTGCGCAACGGCTGCATCTGCGTCGCCGAAGGCGCCAACATGCCGACCACCCTTGAAGCTGTGGATATCTTTATCGAGGCAGGCATTCTGTTCGCGCCGGGCAAGGCGTCGAATGCCGGCGGCGTGGCCGTCAGTGGCCTGGAGATGTCGCAGAATGCCATGCGCCTGCTGTGGACCGCCGGCGAGGTGGACAGCAAACTGCACAGCATCATGCAGTCGATCCACCATGCCTGCGTGCATTACGGCGAAGAAAATGGCCGGGTCAATTATGTGAAGGGCGCGAACATCGCAGGCTTCGTCAAAGTTGCCGAAGCGATGCTGGCCCAGGGCATCGTCTAGACCCCGGGCTCGATACGCAACACTTCGATCAACTGATCGCCGACGGGGCGCTGCCACAGCACCTCGTCCCCCACCTGGGCGCCGAGCAGCGCGCGCCCGAGGGGCGAACCCCAGTTGATCAAGCCTGCGTTGGCATCGGCCTGATCTTCGCCGACCAACTGAATGCGCTGCTGCTCGTCCTGCTCGTTGGCGAAGGTCACCCAGCTGCCGATCTGTACTTTATCGGTAGAGGTGGCCGGCGCCACAACCTGGGCGCTTTGTACCCGCTGGTTGAAGTAGCGCAAATCCCGCTCAAGGTCGGCCTGGCGTTGCTTGTCAGCCTTTTCGCCCTTGGCGGATTCGGTGCTGTATTCCTGCTGCAACTGCGCAACCTTGGCCTGCAACTGCTCCAATCCCTGCGCGGTCAAGCGATTGGGTTGCTCGCTGACTTGACGCTCCACCGGCTGATCAGCCTGGGCGGCGGCGTTATCTTCATTAACAAAAGCTCGGCTCATGACGTTCTCCCTCAATGGAGCTTGGGCCATGTTCACCGCGCGATCGTTCCCACGCTCTGCGCGGGAATGCCGCCCGGGACGCTCCGCGTTCGCTTCTAACGCGGCGCGCTATTGCGAGCGATAAGCCTTGGCCGCATCGCGATCCTTCTCCTGCTGCCATTCGTGCTCGCGGTCATCCCTGCGGTTGTCCTGGTAGTCCCGCAGCTCCTCGTTCTCGCGCATGGCCTTGCACTGGCGGAAACCGTCTTCCCAGCCTTCGGCGTACTGCCGGTCTTTCAGATAGCGGGGCACGTTCTTGCGAAACTCCCCGGTAATCACCCCAGCGGCCTGGCGACCACTGCTGCAACCGTCGTCGAAGCCATCGGCAAAGGCGGGCGGATAACCTTTGGCCAATAAGTCTTGGTGGGTCGATTGGCAGCCTGACAACCCCACCACCACACACAGCATTAGCGCAGACCGCCACATGGCGTACTCCCTGGCCGATTTACGGCTGATAGGGGGAAGTCTAGTCAGGGATTTGTCAGATGTGTGTGAAAGGGCAGTCGGCGGGATGTTGGCTGTGCAAAATTATTTCTGGCTAGGCACAAACCAAATGTGGGAGGGGGCTTGCTCCCGATAGCGGCGTGTCAGTCAGCTGATTTCTAGCTGACCCACCGCTATCGGGAGCAAGCCCCCTCCCACATTTTGATTTTCATTCGGCTTGAATCAGTAGTGGTACCACTTCACTTCGAGCATCACTTCATTCACCGGTGTCGACAAGTGGCTGTACTCGCGCTGGGCGCTCAGGCGCAGGCCCAGGTTGCGTGACAATTCCCATTGCTGGTTCAGGCTGATGCTGCGCCGCACTTCGCCATTGGTGAAGAAATCACCCTTGGCTTCCAGGCTCAGGTTGCCCAGCGGGTTCTTCCACAATAGGCCGGTGTTGAAGCCGGCGGCGGGGGAGATGGCTTCGCTGAAGTCATTGTTGTGTTCCACGCGCACCGTGCCGAGGGCGAAGCCGAGCATGTCGTCGCTCAACTGCCAGGTGCCGCCCGCGCCGCCGTTGACGTGGGCGACCAGGGTTTCGTCGTCGTGTTTACCCGGTACGCGCTCCAGGCCACCGGTGACTTGCCATGACCAGGGTTGCAGCAAGGCGTTGCGTGGGGTCAGGGAGCGGATGGTGGCCAGGTCCAGTTGCTGCAATTGCCAGTGATTGCCTTCGTACTGGCGCAGTTTCATCTGCAGGATTTCGATTTGTGCGCCCAAGGGGAAGCCTTCGGCGTTGTCGTTGAGGTCGTGATAGGCCATGCGCAGGCCGTATTCGCCGAAGGCTTTGTCGCCACGGGTGCCAATGCCGGCCTGCCAGGTGCGCGATTCGTGGCCGTTCTCGGGCAGGCCGGGCGGGGTGATCTTCAGGTCGGGCGCAGGGTTCTGGTTGATCGCACGCAGCAGTTCGAAGCTGCGCTGAGAGCGTGCAGTGTCGCGCTCCAGGCCGTTGGCGCGGTAGCGGCCGAGGCGATAGGCAGCATCGATGATCAGTGCCTGGCGCTCGCGGGGCAGGGCTTTGAAGGCCGGCGCCTGCAATTGCTGCTGGTCATCGCTGATGTTGAGCGCCCACTGTTGCTCATCGCCGTCAAGCGGTTTGGCACGTTCCAGCAGTTCGCGTTCACGGGAGGGGCGATAGTCGATCTTTTCCACCAGGCCCGCTTCCTTGACTGCCTTGACGGTGTCGGTGGGGATCGCCGTCAGCGGGAACTGCTCGGTCAGGCGCAGGCCGGGGCGCGCCACTTGCAGCAGTTCCAGCAGGCGATAGGAGCAGTTTTCATCGAAGAAGAAGTAGTCGAACTGGATCTGCTTGAGTTCCCACACGTGCTCGACCATGCGCTTGGTCTCGACTTCGGTGAGGTTCAGGCGGTATTCCCACAGGTCACGGTTTTCCAGGCTGCGGTATTCGGAGAGTTTTTCCTGGTAGGGCACCAGGGCGAACAGGCCGGGGTAGCCGCCCATCAGGCCTTTCCAGGCATACAGAATGCTGTTGTCCGAGCCTTCGATATAGGCGCCGAAGTTGATCGCGTAGCTGAGCAGGGCGGTGTTGTTGCTTTGCACGTCCGCCTGGTCGATGCGCAGCAGGGTGTGACCGAACATCGACGACGGGCTGTTGAGGTACGCCGCCGGGAAAATCATCACCGCGCTGTGGGGCGCGACGTCCGTGAACCATTGTTTGAATTCCTTGCAGTCCACGGCGGGCAGGTCGGTCAGTTGCAACTGGTCCTTGAGCCAGCGGGTGCGTGCGGGATAAACGCATTGGGCGTGCTTTTCACCCAGGCTGGCCGGTGCATACAACGCATCCACAGTGGCCTTGAGTTCGGCGTCCGGATGATGCGCCCCGTCGGCGGCGAGAAAGAATTTCTTGTCGCTGACATAGCTGCGCCAGCCACTGATCTTGCCGGCTTCGTAATGGCCCAGTGACAGCCAGAACGGGTCATTGGCCAGTTGCTGCAAACGTTGATCGTCGAGGTGCGGTGCCGCATGCAGCGGGGCGCAGGCGAAGAAAGCCAGGCAAGCGAGGCGTTTGAGCATGGGGGCTACTTAAGTCGGACTGAAAAAAAGACCCAAGGGGGGCAGGTCGAAAAAACAAAACCCGCGCCTCGAAAGGCGCGGGTGGGTCGAGCTTAAGCCTGGGTAGCGTATTTCGCCAGACGGGCATCACTTTTCAGTACGGCAATGGTGTTGTTGTGCACGTCGTCAGCGGTCACGTCAGCCTTGCTGAAGATCTGCTGGAAGTGCTCGTGGGTCACAGCCGCGAAGTGCTCGCGATCTTCCGGCGCCACGCCCAGAACCACGGCGTAGGTAGTCAGCGCTTCGCCGTTACCCTTGGCCATGTCTTCGGACAGCTCGTTCATCATGCCATTCATGGCAATCCAGGACTTGCCGCCGTAGGTCAGGGAGCTGTTGGTGCTGCAACCGTTGGTGCCCGAGGTCATGCCGAAGGTGGCGTTACCCGAAGTACCGTTGGTGGTGGAGGCCAGGAAGTGGGCCGGAGTACCGCGCTGGCCTTCGAACAACATGTTGCCCCAACCGCAGTTCGGGCCACCTGGTGCTTCTGCCATTGCATTGAGGGAGACGACGGTGAAGAGAGTACCAAGAAGGATCCGTTTCATAGCTTTGTTCTCTTTGTGTGCAAACCAATGGACAAGGGTTCAGGCGCTTCGCAGCACCCTAGGGGCCAGTTATTAGTCCAACCCGCGCAGTTTGGAGTTTAGGCACGTTCCCGGGGTTCCGTGATTTTTTATAAAACATTCAGTCTCGAACGATTTTTTTGTACGCCGCGCATGCTGTCTATGCTTTCCCGAAAGCGCGCCTTGCCAGAGCGCGCAACCGAGAGCCAGAATGCCCCCATCTGCCCCGCCTGATGTAAGGAAGCCCGATGCCTGATCCTGTTGCTGCCAGCTTGCGTCTAGCGCCCGAAGCGCTGACTCGCCCTTTTTCCGCTGAACAGTTCAGCTTCTCGACCACCAATGATCTGGAGCCCTTTCGCGGTGTGCTTGGCCAGGAACGTGCAGTTGAAGCATTGCAGTTCGGCGTGGCAATGCCACGTCCCGGTTACAACGTGTTTGTCATGGGCGAACCCGGTACCGGTCGCTTTTCATTCGTCAAACGTTACCTGAGGGCCGAAGGCAAGCGCCTGCAAACCCCGTCGGACTGGGTGTACGTGAATAATTTCGATGAGCCGCGCGAACCGCGCGCCCTGGAATTACCGGGCGGCGCTGCGGCGGCGTTCATCGCCGATATCAACGGGTTGGTCGACAACCTGGTGGCGACCTTCCCGGCCGTCTTCGAACACCCGACGTATCAACAGCGCAAAAGTGCCATCGACCGGGCATTCAACCAGCGTTACGACAAGGCCCTGGACGTGATCGAGCGTCTGGCCCTGGAAAAAGACGTGGCGCTGTACCGCGACAGCTCCAACATTGCCTTTACCCCGATGCTCGATGGCAAGGCCTTGGACGAGGCCGAGTTCTCGCAGCTGCCGGAAATCGACCGCGAGCGTTTCCACACGGATATTTCCGAGCTGGAAGAGCGCCTCAACGAAGAGTTGGCGAGCCTGCCGCAATGGAAGCGTGAGTCGAACAATCAACTGCGCCAGTTCAACGAAGAAACCATCACCCTGGCCCTGCAGCCTTTGCTCGCACCGTTGTCGGAAAAGTACGCGGAAAACGCCGCCGTCTGCGGTTATCTGCAGGCCATGCAGGTGTATCTGCTCAAAACCGTGGTCGAGCAATTGGTCGACGACGCCAAGACCGACGCCCAGGCCCGCAAGCTGCTGGAAGAGCAGTACTGCCCAAGCCTAGTGGTGGGCCATCCGGTCAACGGCGGCGCGCCGGTGGTCTTCGAGCCGCACCCGACCTACGACAACCTGTTCGGCCGTATCGAATACAGCACCGACCAGGGCGCGCTTTACACCACTTATCGCCAACTGCGCCCAGGCGCATTGCACCGTGCCAACGGTGGCTTCCTGATCCTGGAAGCGGAAAAAATGCTCAGCGAGCCGTTTGTGTGGGATGCGCTCAAGCGTTCCTTGCAATCGCGCAAATTGAAGATGGAGTCGCCGCTTGGCGAACTCGGTCGCCTGGCCACCGTCACGCTCAACCCGCAAATGATCCCGTTGCAGGTCAAGGTGATCATCATCGGCTCGCGCCAGCTGTACTACGCATTGCAGGATGCCGATCCGGACTTCCAGGAAATGTTCCGGGTGCTGGTGGACTTCGACGAAGACATCCCGATGGTCGATGAAAGCCTGGAGCAGTTCGCCCAGTTGCTCAAAACCCGCACCTCGGAAGAAGGCATGGCGCCGCTGACGTCGGATGCGGTGGCGCGGCTGGCGACCTACAGCGCACGCCTGGCGGAACATCAGGGCCGTTTGTCGGCGCGCATTGGCGATTTGTTCCAATTGGTCAGCGAGGCGGACTTCATTCGCCACCTGGCCGGCGATGAAATGACCGATGCCGGGCATATCGAGCGCGCGCTCAAGGCCAAGGCCACGCGCACCGGGCGCGTGTCGGCGCGGATTCTCGACGACATGCTCGCCGGGGTGATCCTGATCGACACCGCCGGCGCCGCCGTAGGCAAGTGCAACGGGCTGACGGTGCTGGAAGTCGGTGATTCGGCGTTTGGCGTACCGGCGCGGATTTCCGCCACGGTATACCCCGGCGGCAGCGGTATCGTCGACATCGAACGTGAGGTCAACCTCGGCCAGCCGATTCACTCCAAGGGCGTGATGATCCTCACCGGTTACCTGGGCAGCCGTTATGCGCAGGAATTCCCGCTGGCGATCTCGGCGAGCATCGCGCTGGAACAGTCCTACGGTTACGTGGACGGCGACAGCGCGTCCCTGGGCGAAGCCTGCACCCTGATCTCGGCCTTGTCGAAAACGCCGCTCAAGCAGTGCTTTGCCATCACCGGCTCGATCAACCAGTTTGGTGAAGTGCAGGCCGTGGGTGGGGTTAACGAGAAGATCGAAGGCTTCTTCCGCCTGTGCGAAGCGCGCGGTTTGACCGGTGAACAGGGCGCGATCATTCCCAAGGCCAACGTGGCCACGCTGATGCTCGACGAAAAGGTCTTGCAGGCCGTACGCGACGGGCAATTCCATATCTACGCGGTACGCCAGGCGGATGAAGCGTTGAGCCTGCTGGTGGGCGAGGATGCCGGTGAACCGGACGCCGAGGGGCAGTTCCCGGAAGGTACGGTCAACGCCCGCGTGGTGGAGCGTTTGCGCGCAATTGCGGAAATGATCAGCGAGGAAGACCTGAAGGAGGCGGAAAAGGAGCTGGCGCAGCAGGCACTGGCTGAGGCCAAGCCCAGCTGATCCCTGAAGCTTGATGGGATCAAAAATGTGGGAGGGGGCTTGCCGCCTCCCACATTTAGATACGATACGATCATTCCCACGCTCCCGCGTGGGAATGTACCCCGTGACGCTCTGCGTCACTTGTGCGCAATTACCGAAACTTGCAGCGGTGGCGGGACGCGGAGCGTCCCAAGAGGCATTTCCACGCAGAGCGTGGGAACGATCAACTGATCCGCCGCCATCGGGAGCAAGCCCCTTCCCACATTTAGTTTTGTGGGTGCCATTAAATTGACGACCGTCCGCAATCCAATGCCGTTGGTCCCTACCACCTTGGTCTGTCGCGTTTTTATTCTATTCTGAGGATCAGGGATATCCACAGGAGTCGCAGGATAGAAACAGCCTTGCCTTTGCGTTGGGGCTGAACGCCGATCTACCGAGGGTCGCCGCCATGCCGCGCAACCTTTGCCTTACCCGCCAGTGCCTGGGCCTGGAAACCCGTATCGAATGCTCCATTCGCCCGCTCGCCGGGGAAAACGGGTTGTGGACATTATTGTTCGCCGCCGGCATGTCGGGCGAACAGCCTTCCACGGTCAAGTCCCAAGGCCCGTTTCACGGGCCATTCATGGCAGAAACCATGTTGGGCTCCATCGTCGACAACCTGACCCTGCATGGCTACGAGCAATTGGACGAGCCGCAGATCTGGTGCCTGCACCTGCAGGCCCATCTGCGCCAACTCAACGGCGGCCAGGAGCAACTGGCCCTGTAATCGGGCTATTTGCTTTCCGGTTTGTCCAGCTTGACCTCGAAACCATATTGCACGGTGTCGAGGTCGGTGCGCTGGTAGCTTTCCAGGGTGGTCGGCTGGCCGTAGAAATAATGCACGTCAAACAGCGCCGTGCCGTACTCCTCGGCGCGGTGGCTCACGCCGAGAATTTCCTTGAGGTAGTTGCCGCTGCCGTCCTTGGCGTAGAAGCGCCAGCTGTCGGCGGGAAACACGCGCTGGTCGACGATCAATGCGTTGTCCTTGAGCACCAGGCCTTTGGGCAGTTCGCTGGTGTCAATCGAGGCTTTCTCGATGGTGGCGAGGAACAAGGGCACCGAGCCGACCACAAACGCCGGGGTTTCCGGGAACAGGTTGAGGTCGTAGGTCAGCGTGCCACTTGCCGCATTCATCTCGAACGCCTCGGTGGGCAACTCGATGGGTTCGCCGCGCTCGCCTTTATCGTCGGCCGTGAAAAACGTGATCGGCGCGTCGCTGTTGTTGCGCTCGGCGCCGACCAGGTCGTCATTGAAGGTGAAAGGGTGGTCGAACACGATTTTCGCGGCACTGGCGTCGTCGGTGGACTGGCTGATGGTGACGCTGCTTTTCAATTGTTCTTCGGTCAGCGAGGCATCTTTGAGCCAACTGGCGGCAGCGTCGTCATACACTGTGACCGGCATCGGCAAGGGCTGCACGGTTTGTTGCAGACTGTTTTTGTCGAAGCGCATCACGGGCAGGTCCAGCTCCTTGCGGGTTACCGTGGTCTTGGAAAAATCCAGCACATTGACCTGCAGGGTGTCGATCAATCCGTTGAAGTACACCTTGGCGTAGTGGCTCTTCTGTGTGTGTTCGAAGGCTTTTTGCGCGTCGGTGAGTTGTTTTTCGAACGCCTCGGACCAGGCCTTCTGTTTTTGCATCTCGGCCAGCTGCTTTTCATAGAACGCCACTTGCGCGGCATTTTCGTTGATCGAGCCTGAGCGCGTGAGAAATTGGCCGGTACCGTCCCGGGCCTGTACCAGCAGCGGGTTGGGCGAGTCGTCGCCCAGCTCTGCGGCCAGGGGCGCGCTGTTGGTCAGTTCAAGCTCGGCGTAATTCTTGTCCAGCGACACCAGATTGAGGGTGATATTGCCCTCGGTGCGCGGGTGGCCGAGGTCTTTTTTCGACAGGTCGAAGGTCAGCACCTTGCCTGGCGCAGCAACCTCAATCGCACCTTTGAGGCTGACAGGCTGCGGCTGGCTCTTGTTTTCCGTCTCGATGCCCTCGATGAACGGGTAGGTCACCGTCAGGTCGTCGGGGTTGGTCAGGTTGGAGCTGCTCGGGCTGAGCTGGATGCCGGGGTCGGTTTCCGACCATTCGGGCTGGAAGGGAATGACTTTGTTGTTGCTCAAGGTCACCGACTGCCATTCCAGGCCATGGGGAAAGGGGAACTGGTCAGGGGCGTTGAAGGTGAACGGGAAGACCGGCTGCAGATCCGTCAGGTAGTCGGAATGGGAGGCTCTGCGCAGTACGAACAGGCCGTTGATATAGGTGTCCACCAAGGCCTGGGGTGTGGGGTAATGCTTGAGCAGGGCCAGCGTGTCTTCGCCGTATTCGGCTTCGATGGGCTTGGCGGCGAGCTTGAGGCGTGCACGTTCGAGCAACAGCAGCGAGCCGCCGAGGTCGGCGATGGCGTCGCGCAGCTTGGGGTCCTGAATGCTGTCCAGGGACTGTTCGAACTGGCTGGTTTTCTCTTCGAGGGTGGCCTGCTTCTGCTCTTCTTTGGGGGAGCAGCCGCTGGTCATCAGCAACGCCGCGCACAGGCCGAGAGTGGCCAAAGGGGATCGCACATCCATCATCAGAGTCTTCCTGTCCGACATCATCGAGCCGAGTTGAGGGGCTCGACACTAGCAGAAAAACGCCCTTACAGATGCCACTTCAAGTCAGTTTTCTCGCGGTGACAGGTGCCCGGTAGCGGCTGGTATACTCGGCTCCATTTTTAGCCAAGCTGTGTGAGATTCAATGGAACGCTTTATCGAAAACACGATGTATGCCGCGCGCTGGCTGCTGGCGCCGATCTATCTGGGTTTATCCCTGGGGTTGCTGATCCTGGCGATCAAGTTTTTCCAGGAAATCATTCATGTGATCCCCAATATTTTCACCTTGCTGGAGTCGGAGGTGATCCTGCTGTTGCTGTCGTTGATCGACATGGCCCTGGTCGGTGGCCTGCTGGTGATGGTGATGATTTCCGGCTACGAGAACTTCGTCTCGCAGTTGGATATCGATGAAAACAAGGAAAAGCTCAACTGGCTGGGCACCATGGACTCTTCGTCGCTGAAGATGAAAGTGGCGGCCTCCATCGTGGCGATTTCCTCCATCCACCTGCTGCGTATCTTCATGGACGCCAAGAACGTCGATCCGCAACACCTGATGTGGTACGTGATCATCCATATGACCTTCGTGGTCTCGGCGTTTGCCATGGGTTACCTGGACAAGCTGACCAAGCACTGATGGCGCGCGCTCGCCTTACTGCTCGACGAAGTAGTAAGGCTGGCGATTGATCGCCATTTCCTTGATCACTGTCACTTTCTCATTCAGTCGGTCCGTGTGGTCCAGCAGCGCAACGTTGCCGGGTTTGGCGTCGAGAAATGCACGCAATTGGGGCTCGGTCTGCAGAATCGGCAAATAGGCCTGCAGATAGAACACGCTGGCGCCGGCGATCCGCTCATTGGGTTGGAACAGCGCCACCTCCCTACCTTCGTCTTGCAGTGCCCGGACTTGACTGATCACGGGCACGAATGACTGACGCACATCGGCTTTGGGCGCGAACCAGAAGGCTGCGCTGAGGTAGCAGGCGATGGCCAGGGTGAACACCGCGCCGATGATGCGCCGGTGGTAGCTGTACAGCGACGGTCTGTGTGCTTTCACCCACTCCAGCAGCACCCGCGCATATTCTGCGGCCAGCACGGCGGCGGCCGGGGTCAGTGCCATCAAATAGACGGTGCGTTTGCTCGAGGCCAGTGTCAGCAGGGTGAACTGCGCCACCAGCCATACGCTGAAAAACAGGCGGTAGCGGTTGCGCACCAGGCTTTTACGAAAGTGCCACAGGCCCAGGTACACCAGGATGTTCCACGGCAGGAAGGCCTCGGGCAGTTTGGCGAGGTAATAGTAGAACGGCTCGTAATGCCCGGCTTCGACAAACGAGCCGCTGAAGCGCCCGACGCTGTTGGTCCACAGCACCTCACCGACGGCCTGCATGCCGCCGCGTTGAAACAAAAAAGCCAACCAAATCAACAACGGCACCAAGGCCAGCAGCGTGAACAGCGCGGGCTTGAGCCAGTCGCCAAGGCGCAGGCGTTTATCCATCAGGCTGGTGCAGGCCAGGTAAACGAATATCACACTCCCCGGCATGGCCAGGCCCAGCACGCCCTTGCTCAACGTCGCGATGACCATCCCCGCCGTAAACAATGCCCATGCCCAGGCAGCGGAGCCGTGGCGTTCGGACGCGGGGCGCATCGCCTGGTAGAACCCGAGCAATGCAGCGGTCACGCCCAGGCTGAGCAACGAATCCTCACCCACCCCGCGCACATTGCCCCAATAGCTGGCCATGGTCGCCAGGATCAACGCAGCGCTGAACGCCAGCGTGGTTGGCCGCCCGAACCGGCGCAGCATGCCGTAGAGCAGCATCACGCTGAACAACCCGGCAAAGGCTGACGCCAGGCGCACAGCCCCAGTGCTCACGCCAAACAAGCGAATCGCCCCGGCATCCAGCCACAGGCTCAGCGGCGGTTTTTCCAGGAAAGGCTCGCGAAACAGGCGCGGCACCACCCAGTCATTGTCCAGGTGCATGGCCATGGCGATCCCGGAAACACGGGCTTCGGTGGAGCCTTGCAGTTCATGGTTGCCCAGGGCGAAGAAGAACAACAGCGCAGCGAGCAGGAGCAGCAGGGGAACGGGACGCGTCATGGGGTGGCTACCGGGCAGGAGACCGCTCGGGAGAGCGACCGTGGCTGCCCGCCAGTATAGGGATGGGTTTCTTAACGATTCGTGAACGAGTGTGGGGTTTTTGTGCGGTCGGGTGCGAGGCTTACAGTTTGATCTGATCGAATTTACCCGGAGCAGAGAAACGCCAGGGAACACTGAAAGCCGCACCTCCACGTATCAACTCAGCTTGTTTCAAGATGGCTGGCCACGAGTGCACAGTTCAAGCAGCATGCCTTTGCTCGAACTCGACAGCTGCTTTTACTGCAGCCGCTGGAACCTCGTAGAGCATGGCTACGCGCCTGGCGTCACGTCCTTCTGCTTCATACGCATTAAAAATGGCGGCGGTATCAATGCCGGCTCCGGTCAGCACGGGCTTACCAAAATTTCTGGCAGGGTCCAGCACTACCGCTTTGCTACGTTTGACCGGGTACCAGCGTTGCGCCGACCCCTTGCCGGTGTAATCGATCCCTTCATACAACGAGGGCTTGATGACTTGTTTGAACGCATATTGTTTTTTGATCAGGTCCAGCAGTGTCTCGTCACCCGTCTCATCCAGCACAGTGGCAAAAATGCTACGGCCATCTGTTTGGAAGCGCTTGCAGGTGAACGGATAGGGCTGGCCGAACAGTTCACTAGCCTGGCGTGAAGCGTTGCGTATGGCCTGCAAGCTCAGCCCGTGCTGGCGAAATGCATGCACGAAGCGAATTTCGAGCAGGTCATGAAAACCTAGAATGCAATCATTGATGCCTGTCAGTTCCGACTGCCAGAGTCCGGCATGCTGAACGCCATTGGCACTGTAGCCGAATAGCCAACGGCGTATGTCTGCGGTGGGGATGCCGGTATATAACGATGCCTCGCCAGGGGTATAGAGACCCACCCCGACAAGAGGGCTGGGCGACGTCGTTTGCATGGATGGCCTCCTTGTCGTTGAGCCGGGCGATGAAGTCTGGTGGCTTATGTGATCTCGTTCAACCTTGGGGAGACGAGCTGTAGTCCAAAGCGTATCCGTACAATTCATTCCACGCCAGTTCACCTGATGCACGCCAACTTGTAGGAGCTTTCCGGTGATTTACTTAAAGGTATATCGCCTTATTGGGTACTGTGCTCCGACACGTTAAACCGCGTCTTTGGCAGCAAACAATCTCTTAGCCTCAGCAAAACACTTCTCAGCGATCGCCGAGCGCGGTTCGGTCTTGCGCATCACCATGCCCAGTGGCGCGAGCACGCTGGCGTCCGGCAGATTGATAAACGCGAGGTTTTCGATCGGGCTTTCCAGGGCGCTGTCCAGCGGCATGATTGCGCAGCAAAAGCCTTCATGGATTGCCTGGAACAACTGATAGGTTGAATCGCTTTCGAGCATGGGCTGGGGGGCGAGGCCGCGGCTGCGGAAGCTCAGGTCAATGGACTTTCGATAGTGCATGCCCGTGCTGATCATCCCCAGGGGCAATTGGGCGGCGTCTTCCCAGCTCATTTCGGTGCCTTCGAAGTGGAAGTGGCGCGTGTCGTACAGCAGGCCGACGCGGGTTTCGCCCAGTTCGAAAAAATCCAGGTAGCTGGAGTTTACGTGGTCCAGGTAACACACCCCCAGGTCCAGCTGATTGGTGCCCAGCGCTTCGATGATCTTGTCCGAGCTCATGGACGTGAGGCTGAACTTGAGTTCCGGAAAGGTGTGGGACAGGCCCTGGATGTAGCTGATCGGGTTGAAACCGCTGAGCGGCACCAGGCCCAGGCGCAAGTTACCCACCAACTGGCCGCGACACGCCGCCGCTTCGGCGAACAGCCCGTCATGGGCGGCGAGCAGGGTTCTGGCCCAGGCCAGTACACGCTCACCGGCCTCGGTGAACCCTTCGAAGCGCTGGCCCCGGGTGACCAACTCCAGGCCCAGCTCATCCTCCAGATTGCGCAGGCGCATCGACAGCGTCGGCTGGGTGATATGGCAGCGCGCAGCCGCCTGGCCGAAGTGACGGGTCTGCTCCAGCGCGATCAGGAATTTGAGTTGCTTTATGTCCATCAACACACCTGCCAGTCAGCCGTAACAATTAGGCAGCCATTGTTTAGGCGCTTTAGCCTCATGGCAATCGATTGATGGCGGCCTGCCGGAGAAAGACATGAGCGTAACGTCGGATGCGTTGTGTGTACGGCTTCAATTGAGTACACAGTCGACGGGTTCAAGGACAGGCGGCAGTTCTGTCGCGCCGTTGGCGTGCAGCACTTCGCGTTCGATGGTGCGCACGATGGCGTTGGTCGGCAGGTCGTTTTCGTCGTAGCCGAAGGGGTCTTCCAACTCGTCGCCAATCGCGTCCAGGCCAAAAAACGTGTAGCTCACGATGGCAGTAAATACCGGCGTCAGCCAACCCAAGGGTTCGGCCATGGCGAAGGGCAACAGGATGCAGAACATGTAGCTGGTGCGGTGCAACAGCAGCGTGTAGGGGAAGGGAAGCGGGGTGCTTTTGATGCGCTCGCAAATGGTCTGCGTGCGAGTCAGGCTGCTCAAGTGGCCGGCCATCAACTGATAGCGCCATTCACTGATGCCCCCGGATTCGACCAGCGCCGAACATTGTTGGGTGACGCGGCCGACAATGCTTTCCGGGATATTCGGCGTGTTGGCCGGCGGCGGCGTGTCGAGCCAGGGGGCTGCCGCGCCGGGCTCGTCTTCATGGCGCAGCCGGGCGTTCAAGGCATGGGCGAACCCGCACAGGTTGCGCAGGATCTCGCTGCGCTGGCGAGCGTCCTGGATCACCTGGGTTTCCCGGATCATGGCGCGCACATCCATCAGCATGGCGCCGAGCGCTTTGCGCCCTTCGTACCAGCGGTCATAGCAGGCGTTGTTGCGAAAACTCATGAAGATCGAAAGTGACAAGCCCAACAGCGTGAACGGCGTGGCGTTGACCTTGGAGAAGTAGGCTGGATGAAGGGTTTCTACCAGCACAATCACCGAGGCCAGCAGTGTCACCAGCAGGCTGCGCAGTGCAATGCGCCGGGCCACGGAGCCCTTGAGCGACGTCAATACACCGATCAGGTTGGGTTTGGCTCTGACGATCATGGAAATAGCCTAGTGCAATGGGTTGAAACCGGGCCGATCAGCCGCCCGTCATGTTCATGAAGCGCACCACCTGCACCTCATCGTCGAGGGTGAAATTGTGCCGATAGGGCTTGAGTTTCATCGACTCCACAATCGCGCGCTCCAAACGTTGCGGTTCGCCCGGATAGCGCCGCAGTACCGCCTTGAGGTCGACCGAATGCTCGTTGCCCAGGCACAGCAACAGCCGGCCTTCGACGGTTAGGCGCACACGGTTGCAGGTGCCGCAAAAGTTGTGGCTGTGGGGTGAAATAAAGCCCAGGCGAATATGCGGCGCTTCGGCCAGGCGCCAATAGCGCGAAGGCCCCTGGGTGGATTCTGCGGAGTCGATCAGCGTGTAGCGTTCGGCAATACGCTCGCGTACCTGCGCACTGGAATAAAACGCCTCGGCACGACTGTGCTCGCTGATCACGCCCAATGGCATTTCTTCGATAAACGAAATATCCAGGCCGCGATCGATGGCGAAGGCCACGAGGTCGTTGATCTCGTGATCGTTGCGACCTTTCATCACCACGCAATTGAGCTTGGTGCGCTGAAAGCCCGCAGCATTCGCTGCATCGATACCCGCGATGACCTTGGCCAAGTCACCGGTGCGCGTCAGTTCACGAAAGCGCTTGGGGTCCAGGCTGTCGAGGCTGATGTTCAAGCGCTTGAGCCCTGCATCGAACAACGGAGCGGCCAGCTTGCCCAGTTGCGAGCCATTGGTGGTCATGCACAACTCGCGCAGACCGGGGAGCGCGGCGATGCGCTTGCACAGGTCCACCACGCCCTGCCGAACCAAGGGCTCACCGCCGGTCAGACGGATCTTGCGCGTGCCCAGCGCAACAAAACTCTGCGCCAGTTGGTACAGCTCTTCCAGCGACAGAATCTGCTGGCGCGGCAGGAACTCCATGTCTTCGGCCATGCAATACACACAACGGAAATCGCAACGGTCGGTCACCGACATCCTGAGGTAGTCGACCCGGCGCGAAAAACTATCCATCAGGATTTGATCGGTCACTAAAAACCTCGGCGGCGACGTTGGGTATATACCCTGGCGCTTATATAGGCGGGTGATTCAGGCGAGGCTAACGGGGTTTTCTGCGGGCGTCTAATCACTCTTAGCGACTGGTTGATCGATGGGGTCTATGAGCGTTTAGTTGACGGGGCACAGGAGGCGGCGGAGCGGCGGGTTCAATAGCGTACCTGTGGCGAGGGAGCTTGCTCGCCATAGGTACGGGTTGGTTGTTTAACTGACAGAGATGTTTTATGGATTTGCGCCAGGGGGTTGCATAGTGAATACCTGAGTGTCCAGCATCCGCTCCAGCAGCAACTCACCCAGCACGATCAGTTGCTGAGCCCCCAGCAGCTTTTGGCGATGCGAGCCTTCCAGTTCAAAGGCCAGATCGGTGGTCATGGCGTTCAGCGAGGCGAGGGTTTCACTGGCTTGGATAAGGAGGGTTTCGGCGGGGATGTCTGGGGCGAGGGTGAAGAGGGTTGTTGGGGGATTGGGGGTGATTTTTTTCATGATGAAGCTCCCACACTGTTTAAGGAGCTACCGCCCCCCTGCTGTCAAACAGGATTGGGTGGCAGCTGTACGCGGGTTGACAGACCGGAAGTGTAGGAACCCGGCGCACCCGAAGATGCCCCACGCACAGCCACCATGAACGAGGCGGAATGCGTAGAGCATGCCGTCTTACCAAGGGGTGTGAAAGGTTACACTTTTCGGCCTGTCAAAGCCGGTCGCTGATGAGCAGCGACGTGGGAAAGGTAGCGTTGTTGAGGAGGGTGTGCCAGTTCATCGAGGGCGTGGCATGTTGAAGGAAAATTCCGAAGGCCCGTCTGCTGGGCTTTTTGAACCCTCAGAAATAACAAAACCCGCTCAAGGCGGGTTTTGTCGATGATTTGAATTGCCGGGGTAATCTGAAACAAGTCGGTATCTATCTGTTTTTTTGGTTAATAATTTATTGGTCAATTTGCTTGGAATACTAGTTGGAACGCTGCGTGGTTTGGATTCCGATGGACGGTGCTTTTTAAGATCCACGCCATTAATGAGTTGGCATCGAATCTATCAAGCAAATGGCCGTGTAAACATTGGCTATGGCTGGTGACCAACTGCTGATGATCATGGCCCCTGCGCGTACGATGCTCCACTCGTAGGTACAGAGGCTCCTAGCAAACGATTCCGTCAGTGACTGCTGTGTTGGCTAAGTCGGCTCTTGAAGAATTGCGCAGTCTCTTTGTCGGTGCAGTACAGGTAGCAACCCTTCATCCCGCGAGTCATCAAGGTTCGGTACGTATTTTTGATGATCAGGTCAGTTTCTTTTTTCGCCAGAGCAGCTTGCTCCTTCATCATTTTTTTCCAGCCGCGAATCGATTTATCGTGTTTGTCGCGCTCATTCGGGGATGTCACAACGTTGCCATCACGTACGACCATGTCTGGCCCGATAATGACTCCGATATAGTCGACTTCCAGGCCTTGGCAGGTATGAATGCAGCCAACCTGCTCGATGGAGTTCTCAGCGATGATCCACAGGCTGCCATCCTGATCCAGGTTCCATTGTCGCGAGTAGTCACCGATGACGATATCGGCAGCGTTGGGGTCTTTCTTGCTCAACCAAGGCCAACAGTAGCCCGCAACTACGCGAGCCTTATTTCTATGGTTTTTCTCGTCGATGGCGTCATGCAGCGCCTGAGGCGAGTCGAATACCTTGAACTCGTACTCCGAAGTGTCGAGCGTCGGATTTGCTGTCGAGCGAATGCCAAGGACGTCATCCAGCCATGCCATGTAACCGTCAGAACCACTGCAGCGAAACTGTGAAGACAGCACATATTCCTCGACCACAGCACCCTTGGCTTTGGCAAAGGCGCGTATTGCCTGCTTGCTGCCTATGTCGCTCAGGGTCACACGCTGATCTTCATCGATGAAGAAAATTGAGCATTTCGCTGATTCAATCAGCTCCTTGATCTGGTTTTCGCCAAGGTTCCCATAAAGCCCGCTTTTCTCATTCAGCCGGTGGGCTTCGTCCACGATAAGCGCATCGAATGTGTTGGGCTCAGTGTCGATGAATGCCCCAGAGCCTGAAAAGAAATTCGAGAAATGGCTGCGTTTGATGGTGCCAACCAGTTTGCTTTCGTAGACCTTGCGTGGGGCGGCATTCTTCGAGACATATTTGCTTAACAACCTCAATTCTGTGAGCCTCACCAGTAAATTGATAGCCAGAACAGTTTTCCCGGTGCCCGGCCCCCCTCAATGATCAGCACCTTTGGTGCCTGGTCCGAGGCTTCGCTTGCTGCCGCAAGCGCTGATTCAAAAATTGCTTTTTGATCGTCAATCAATACGAACTCTGGCTTGCCTGTCATCAGCCCTTCGAGGGCCTCGGCTAGCGCTTTGGACGGACGGATTTTCCCATCGGACAGTTCGTAGAGAACCTCTTTGTTGTCGCCGTGAGCAATATGCTTTTTCAGGAAGCTTCTGAGTTTGGTGAGCTCCTCCGGCCCTTTCAGGAACAGTGGGGCTTTGCTGATGTGGGGCTCGTAGTGAGCTGAGTCGATGATGCCGTCGCTGACGTAGTTATGAAGGTAGGCACACGGACGGATCTCGATGCTTTTGTCATACACCGCCTCGTTGAAGCCCTCCAGCAGCGCGGCGTATGACCATACTTGATAGGACGGGTGAATTGTCTCAACGAGGCCACCACCCAATGCCGTTTTGACGATGGCATCCTTGGTAGTGGCGCTGGCCTTGCTCCATTGCTTTAATTCGATCAAGACGGCTTTTTTTGCCTGATTTTCGTCGCGACCGGTGAGCAGAAAATCGATGCGCTTCGACGACTGCGGAATGTGCAGCTCAATGGCCAGGCCCGCGTCGCTCGGCAGGCCTTCATCCCTAAGGACCTTGGCCATATACGTTAGAGATCCTTGCCACGATCTGATTTCCGACCTGCCAACGGTCTTGCCGGTGGCTTCCTTGAAATGCCTGAGGATCACCTCCTCAATGTCATCGTTATCGTTGTCTTTAAGAAATTGCTGTTTGGTCGCAGCGTAGACGATCACGGGCTGTCCTTAGATTCGAGTTGTTCAGAGTCGGTCGTACTTTTTGCTGCTGCTTTTGGCTTTATCCACGGGGTACTTCTGGCCGTTCGAGGCGAGTTTCCGTGTCACCGCTTCGTTGAGATCAACGCCGAGTACGCTGCTCAGGCGAACTAAGTACATCAGTACGTCCGCCAATTCGTCTTTTACGGCTAGGCCGATTTCGGGATCTTTAGCTACGGAGAGCGAATCGGCATCGCTCATCCATTGGAAAATCTCGCACAGCTCTCCTACCTCGCCAGTGAGCGCCAAGATGAGATTTTTTGGGGAGTGGAACTGCTGCCAGTCGCGATCATCTGCGAAACGCTGAAGGGATGCGGCAAGCTTCACTACGTCAACCAGTGGCGCGGATGAGCTGTCTGAGTCACTCACGGGGCTATCTCCTGGGTATCAGTGGAGGCAAAAAATGTGTAGGAAAACCGACCTTGGATTGTAGGAGTTTTTGTTGTTTGCGCGGGGTTTTTTGTGTTTTCTCTCATATGCTGTGTGCTGGCAAAATTGCTTGCCAGCGTTCGCTATATCCTTTAAGCGTGGCAAAGTGCGCCGGCTACAAACAGGTCTTCCAGTGCTTGTCGGCGGGCGTAGCTCAGTTGGACGCGGCGACCCTCATGCCCACCGACCAGCGTCCTTTTCTTCACCCTGTTCGTTTGTTTGCAGATAGAGCAGCAGCACTTTTCAGAGGGGGCTGACGCTGTCCCATTGGTGTTCGGTCGGCAGGGCGCCGGGGGAGGTGTTGATGAAAAGCTGCTGAGACTCGCCAATATCGGCATTCATCTACAGCGATTTTCAGCAATATTCGGTACTCCAGATACAGCGAAGCCCGCACTGGGCGGGCTTCGCTGGTGTTTCAATTGGTGGGCCGGGGGCATTCGAACTCAATGGTAAATGTCCTGAATCCATTGGTGTTGAGATGTTCTGTTTTTAGTGGGGATACAACAGGGGATACACGCTGCTGTCTGTTAATCCACTTTTTCATCCCGACCTGCCGTTCAAATGTCGTTTGGCACTCTCAATCGATAAAGCAATTTCTCAGACTCCTTTTCGCTTGAGTTTCACAAGCTCTTCAGCAGGCTTAGCCTGGAAGGGAGGTGGGCCCCCAAAGACGCGATGAAGCGACTCGGTAAGCTTTTAACGTATGCCATAACCTCGTTTTTCGCCTTCTTGACCATATGCAAATCCTCCATATTGAGAGTTGATAGATGAGAGATGATTTCTGAAATTACAAAACCTGCAATGAAACTCGTAGGACCTATAACCCATAGAACAGAGCCCGCCATCATCAGTCTCAGGAGGCCACCTCTGAGAGACGCACCTGCTCGGTACGTTTCGGCATAGTGATGCTAACCAGTACTGCAGAATGCGTCTACAGCCACTAGGGATTCAAAGTTTTGGGTATGAAATTGTGCCAAGCACTCCACAAATCAGTCGATGATCACTGACGTTGAAAAACGCAGGCTCATTACTATCTTGCTCAGCAACGAAGAATACATACGGGCGATGCTTCTCATCCTTTTTCTTAGCCGCTATGCCCTCCAGTCGAACGACTTCGAGCTCATTCGACACCATTGTTTTTTTGTATCTCGACCACTGCGACCAGGCAACGCGGACTTTGTAAGGCCGAACCAACTTTTTGTCCTTGCTCCACTCACCAGCAGAAAGTGGAATGACCAAAAACTCACCTTCTTCTTGAGGTTTTGCCCAAGCTAGCTCTGCGTAGAAAATCCGTGCACGGGAAAACGTTTCTATTCCCTCACCGCGAAGTTTTTTGAATGCTTGTAGATAGGTTTTTTCCTCTACTCCTGGGACGTCAAGTGACATTTGCCGGTCAAAGGGGAACCTCACGAATGCTCTGCATATTGGACGTATGCTATTGGCCGCGCGCCGGCCTTTAGCCCTCGCTCTTCCATCATCGCCAAGGCGCGCTGTAGCTCTCGCGCTTGAGGTCTGCTCTGAGGCTGGCGGGCGTTCAGGATCAACTATAGGGCGCTCATCTCTTAATGTGAGTCTCGACGGCGACAGGTCGGGACTCGTTTCAAGCTCATTGCGCACACTTCCTTTCTTCCCTCTCGCAACCGTTTTTTCATCGCCATCGATATCGCAATTTTCTTTGTGCGAAGTTTTTTGGGGTTTCCGGAAATGAGGCCTTTGAAGGTTGGACTGTTCATAAGAGGCTGGAAATACCTGGATGCCACAGCCGCCACATTCATAACCATACTTGTCCACCTGAGGAAGCATCCATAGGTCTTCCCCCTCCACCATCTCTCTCGTGTACTTATCGCGTGCTGATTCCATGTCGCCTCCAGGGTCCTTAGTCAGAAGTGAAAGCTAACACGCCTGGCTAGCATCCCAAAAAACGAGGGGGCTCCTGAGGAAATCGAACTGGCACGCGGTCGGAAACCCGCGACAGCGTGGTAGCGGCAGAGTCCCTAGCTAACTGAAATTTCAACGGTGAAATTGAAAGGATCTTGAAAAAAAGTATCGTTGCGGTGTCGGTAAAGAAGCACCTTTGTGTAGTTGATTACGCACGCAGACGATCGTTAGGCCCGATCAATTTATCAACAATCATTAGTCCTGATCAGGTCATGGCTTTCGCAATTCGTCGCCCCAGATGGCCTCGTAGATACTCCAAAATAGATCACCAATCGCTGGGGGCCTAAAGAAGGGGAGCAGGGGGCATGAGCCTTTAGAAGCAGATGTAACAATTGTAATCGTGTAATTAATTTGGCTAACTTATTGATATAGATAGATAATTACAGTTTTACATCTTACGTGATCCTATGCTCGCACGTTGTGTAACAAGGCTGATCGGTGTAACGAACATTGGCTGGCAAGCTCTACTGGTTCTGCCTCAGCTGGTGCCGTTTGGGGGGGAATGATTTGTTCTGTGTAAAAACAGCCTTTCGCGAATACCAGATGTCCCCGCTAAAGAGTAATGGCAAATAGGCACTTCCAGCGTCCCTCCATGAAAAGTCTTTTGAGCATGGTTAAGAAGATAGCTGCAATTCGTCGACCTTTTGCGACGTCACTCGTTTTCAATCCACTGAAGCAGCGGCCTTTGAGGATACTGACGAGCAGCCTGGTTCAAACGGCAATATGGGGTGGGTGTTATGTACATTACTGGCGGACACAACTGAGGATGAGCTTGATGCAGGATGAACAAGCTTCACAAGCACTTGAATCAGAAGGCGGAGTCAACTCCTCCCAAACGCATAGACACTAAAAATTAACGGTGCATTTCTAATGATTTCAATTGTATAAGTGCTTAATGGTTCTCATGGTTTCATTAATTATTAGCATCCGTCTACGTTTTAGGATGATGAGTATGTAACCATACGAACCTGGCATTGTATGTATTTCATCGCTAAAATTTGAAGCCTCATTAGGGCCTTAGATTGATGCGTTATTGACATTTTCTTCGTCATGATATAGCTTTGCCATCATCATAAACCATGTGTAGAAAAATGAGTTTGAGTGCAGCCATGGACGACCTTCAAGATTCCAATATTATCGTTAGGAGCGCCAACCTAAAATCTAAGTGCTGGGTCGTGCGGCCTGGAGCTAGATATAGATTTATTAATAGTTTTTTGGAGCTTGGCTGCGTTGCAATGGCGCACCTCGATGACTCTAGTCCTGAAGAAGAAATTTTTAAAGATCTTCGAAGTGCTCAGGGGGAGGAAGTATTTACCCTCTGTAATAAACTAGAGCCTGGATTGACGATCAATGTTCGAGGTCAAGTACTATCTTTTATCAGGGAGATGGCAGTCGGTGATGTGGTGTTTACATTGTCCGGGGCTAACATTTACCCCGGTATAATCACTAGTGATCCTTATGTGGCCAACGAAGCCTTCTCTGGCACAGAGAGATTCATTGTGAGACGCTCCGTAACATGGGGCGACCCTATTGAGCGGAGTAAGATTCCAGTCACGCTAGCTAAAAGTTTTCATGCGTACCAAGCTGTTTTTTCTTTAGGTGATAATTCTAAGGAAATTCATCACTGGCTTAGTGCGTTTTTTGTAAGTGAAGGGACATATTATAGTAGTCTGCGCGTTAACCAGGCTGGCGATCTCAGTCACCATTCCCTGAAAAATCTTTCTGAGGTTATGGATAGGCTTCAAGTTCTATCCTTAATGATAGGAGGAGAGAGCGCGTCTTACCTTAAGGATGGACCAGTATCCCTAGATACACTCCTCGAATTCATGGGGCGCTTCGATCAAGAAAGCTTACTCGTCCTAACATCTCAACAGGTAGTCATGTCCCCTGGAGATCTTTGGTATGGGTTCAAGGCAAACTCTACTCGCTCTGGAGTGGCGTTTCTTGTCGGATTGGCTATGCTTTTCAACCAAACCATTGCTTTCGCAGATGAAGAACTGGAAAGCATTAAAAGAGACGTAACTCCTATAGTTATGCAGAATCTCCCCGCAGTCAAAGATAACGTAGATCTTGAAGGGGTAAAAAAATCACTCTGGGTTAAACCAGCTGGACAAAATAGATCTTTTGTAGACCAAGAGCCTTCACAAGAGCTATTCCCAGAAGATGGTGCTCCGCGATACTCAACCAGGTAAATACAATGTCTACCATGTTGATGTGGCTAACATTTTCGGGGGCTTTATTAGCCCTGCTGGCAGCGATCTTATACTTTAGGGATGCGTTGTATGCGCATGTTTCCGACTTCTTAAAACACCATCAGGCCTACAATAACTTCGTAATTGCCTCATGTGCCCTCGCAACTTTCGTGTGGGGGGCGTATACCTTTGACGCACTCCAGCAAAAAGACCGAGCAGTAGCAGAACTAGCGGATATTCAAAAGCGAATCAGAGATACTGAGTCCACGTTTCTTTCTGTAAAAGTTTCTGTGTCTAAAGCCCCTGATGGTTATTATCTAACTCCGGTGGTAACTATCAAAAATAGTAGTAATGAGGCTATATATTTCAAGCTTTGCCCAGACTCTTTGTCAGTAAGCAAGATTTCCTATAGTTTTGAAGGTCAGGCTAGAGCCGATAAAACTATTTATCCTTTGTTTTATGAGAGAATTTCCGACAATCCACAAGTAAAAAATAATCCGCTGTATGACCTGCGAGTTCCGATATCATCAGACAGGGATTTGAGTTTTTTTGCCGCAGTTAAAGAGTTGGGGGTTTATTATATTACTTTCTCTGCATTGTCTTCAAAGGATGCTGCGCCTGATATTAATAATGGAGATTGTAGTTTTAATACAAAAAAAAATATAGCTGGAGGTAGTAAAATAAATGGTAAGGACTCCATTTGGTTTGCTTCCTCTTATGTCATAATAGCGCCTGAAGATAAAAAATAACTCAAAGTGGTAATATTGGTTTTTCCTGTGCTGGTTTTAGATTTTTAATGTCGTAGTGTCGATTTTTCACCAGCGCAGAACTAGTGAAAAAATGGTTGGTGGTCTTAATATATAGATTCGGCAGTCGTTCGTATTTATATCTCCCGAGGCCACCGCTACTTAGTTCAGTATTTTTTTGTGAAAATATAAATAGCGCTGCGGGGTGCACGGCTGCGCGATAATTTAGAGTCGCGAGTTTACGACACTGCTTTATTGCATATGTAAATGTATACGAGTCTTAGCGGTCCCTGGCTTCCCACGTGCGCGGCACTGCGCGGACAGCGTTAGCTGCCACTCCTAACCTTGATCCGCAAATAAAAACCATGGCACACGGTTCGAAAATGGGGAGGTTGGGCCCGCGACCAATCCTTGTGTGGTGGGGCTCTCAGCGCTCAAGCTGCCATTTTTATTTCTTTATGGAGTGCTTTTTGAGGCTTACAGTCACTTCTACCACCTCCTCGTAAATCTCAAACTCATCCCAAGCCGCGGCCAGGCGCGGGGATACTGCTCTTATCATAGACCCAAGCTCTTGAAGAGGATTAAGTTCGCCTTCCATCTCTCGACTCAACCTGAAAGTTACTCGGCCGGGTATTCCCCCTCCATGGCGCAAGCTAATATAGCCGTCGTTGAATATAGTCCACGTTTCATGCGACACAGGATCTTCAGACGTGCCTGAAATGAATCTTGCGTATGACTCCAGTTTATCCGCTAGATCTCTGTATCGTTGGTAATTGGCCGGGTCTGTTGATTTCTTGGTGCGAGCATTCCATTTTTCGTGATAATCGTCGGAATTGTTAATAGTGAGTGGATATCGCCCATCCTCCAGTATGCTCGTTTCCAATGTTTTCAGGTCCTCCTCAGTTTGCTTACTAAGGGGGAACCGGACAAATTGCGCAAGTGCGAGAAGGTTGTGAGAGAATTTTCTTCTTGCCGTAGTTTGGAAAAGTTGTTCGCTACACCCAATGAATACTTGAGCAAGTGCTGCTTTTAGGAAAAGCTCAATCGCATACCCTATGAGGAGCATTGATGCTCTGGGTAATGCCTCGTCAATTGGGATTAGTGGCGTGATTTGATTTCGCACACCACCTTTTAATTGATCTATTAGTTTTTCATGGTTTTCTTGCCACGAATCTCTCAATACTTTGGATGAAAGAAGTAAATTTTTACCTTCTTTTATCCATGCGGAAGAGTCAAACTCTCCTTTGCTTTTGTTGATGATTTGCTTGGTTAGCTTTTTGCTGATCATTGTTTTGCTCATCCCTGCGCTCTTTGCTTGACCAAAGTAACTCTGCTTTACCACCCGCATTTTCATCCGCGGCTGGCATCCATCGCCCATATACCCTGGCAATCATAGTCCAATCCGTATGTCCCATCTGCTTGGCAACCCACATTGGATGCTCACCGGCAGACAGCATCATCGATGCGTAGGTATGCCTCGTTTGGTACGGCCTGCGGGACCTGACGCCGGCTTTCTTCATCGCTGGCACCCACATGGTTTTCCGGATCGGTCCGTCACCGGTCCATCGTTCAAGCGTGCGTGGATTCTGGAAGACCTCGACGTCAGCCAAGAACGTGTGAGCCTTTTGTGCTTTCAATGGCTCCAGCGCGGGTCGGAGCAGCTTCACGCTGCGGCGCCCAGCGGCGGTCTTTGTAGTCTCTGCCTTCCCCTTGCCGGCTTGAGTCATAGCTCGCTCACCATCACTTCCTCGCGCAGCCAGTCAACATCGTCCCAATCCAGGGCCACGAGCGCGCTGGTGCGCAGGCCAGTCCAGAGAGCGAACTGCATCATGTTGCGCGCCTGGCCTGACAGGATGAGCTGAGGGCGGCTTATGCCTGTGAGCGTTATGAGCAACTGACTGGCTTCGATACACCCGTCAATGGCGGTCGTGTTCATCGAGAAGATCGAGAGCTTGATCAGCGTGCACGACAACAGATCAGCCACGAATTGGGACATAACCGCAGCGATGTGGTGAGTGCCTACATCGGAGGTCGGCGATGAAGTCCGAGTTCGATATAGCGTTGTTTCTGAGCCCCGTGCTCAAAGGTGCGCATGCCACGCGGCAGCGACATATCAGGCAGGTAGAAAGGATGCGCGATGCGATTCGTGAGCGCTGGGGTTGTACGACCCCCTGGTCCTGGAAGGAAAAGCACACCAGATGGTTTTTAGAGCACTATCTGCGTAGTTCAGCACCAGCGACGGTTTATTACTATGAGTTAACAGCAGGGTTGATCCGCCGCAGAAAGGCGAAACTCGTAGTTGTCTGATAGGCGTTTTTAAGCGGGAGCCCCTGAGTATGGAATGCGGAGCCTTCCCATACTCAGCAGCTTGGCGAAGAAGCGCAAGCATGCGATAGATTTAACGAGGCTCGTCACTTCTGTCGCCCTGCAGCACGACACGGATTGTCGCCGGCGTCGCCAACCTTTGGATGCTCAGCGTATCGGCACGACGTTGCGGTCCCTGGTTTGATTGATGGCGGATGCCGACAGACTGCCGGTGGCTGCCTTCTGGATATGTTCACTCCCACCAGGCCATCATCGGCGCCGGCGTTCGATGTAATCCGCCCGGTTGTAGGCGCTTCGAACTTCGTCTTTATCGACATGTGCCAGCGCGACTTCGATCAGCTCCGGATCCCGTCCATGCTCGTTCAGGATTGTGCTGGCCATGGAGCGCATTCCGTGGCTGACCAAGCGGTCCTGAAAACCCATTCGTTTCAACGCCATGTTGGCTGTTTGGCTATTCGCGTGGGTGCGCGGGTTTCTATCTGACGGGAACACATATTCCCTGTGGCGCTATGGGGCTTAAGTGTTTCCAATAGCGAGAGTGCATGTTCGGTCAGCGGGATTGTGTGCGGACGACGCTTTTTCATTCGCTCCGGAGGGATGGTCCAGAGGCGTTTGTCGAAGTCGATATCTGCCCATCGTGTGGTCGCCGCTTCGGAGGGGCGGGTCATGGTGTGCAGCTGCCATTCGATCAGGCAGCGGGTCGTCCGCTTGATGCTGGCGTTCTTCGGGAAGCTCATCAGCTGGTAGTGCGGCCATGTTCTCTTTCTTGGGTTTCATGACGACCGCTCGGATGCCGCTGAGAGGTTGGCAAAGATCATTCCGGAATTGACTCCGTAGGTCATGATCTCGTTAAGGCGCTGGCTTACTCGCTTCACGGTCTCGAGGCTACCTTTGGCCTCAATCGGCCGGAGGAGCTTGATGACCATCGGGGCATTCACTTCTGATAACGGCGTTGATTTCATGCTCGGAAATACATGCAGCGTGAGTGAGCGCCAGATGTCTTCGGCATACGCTGGGGTGACAGAATCCTTCTTCAATTCGAACCATGCGGTGGCTACGTTCTCGAACGTATGTTCCGTTTCCGCTCGTTTGGCTTCCTGCAATTCATTACGCTGAGCTTTGGGGTCAATACCCTGTGCAAGCAGCTCTCTGGCCTCAACGGTTTTCTTCCTGGCTTGCGCAAGAGAAACCTCGGGATAGGAGCCGAGCGCGCCATGTTGATTCGGTTCTTGGTTGCGGGATGCCGGTAGTTGAAATTCCACTGCATCGAGCGATTGACCCTGACTCGCAGTTGGAGCCCGTCGCCATCCGTGAGGACGTAATCCTTGTCTTTCGGTTTGACCGCCTTGAGCTGGCGGTCGGAGAGGCGGATGGTTTGAGCGCACATGAGAAGTACTCCATGACACCTTTTGGTATTCCCAAGATTAGCGCCGGGTAGCCGGGAATACCATTGGGAATACCAAACTGCCTGGAACTCACAAAGCCTGGAAAGCCTGCCGTGGCCCTGAAACCCCCGTATTTACTGGATTTCAGGCACAAAAAAAGACGTCCGTGGACGTCTTTAGATGATCAAATGGTGGAGCCGGGGGGATTTGAACCCCCGTCCGCCAGTACTCCGCTGTCGGTACTACATGCGTAGCCGTTTCTATTAAGTTAACCCTCAGCGACCCGAAGGGCAGGGTGCTTTGGGCGAGTTGTGTAAGTTTTAGCCGCTTCGTCCACAACGTACTGCACGGCGATTCTGTTCTATATGACAATCACTTTGGGTTTACAGACATCCCCTGGTGATTGCTGGACCCGAAGGTACCAGAAGCTCAGGGCTAAGGCTGCTTACGCAGCGAGAGCGAATTCCTGGCCGTAGTTTTCGTCATTGGCAACTATAAGAAGTTGCAACAGTGGATTTACGAGTTCTGTTACCAACTCGGCATGCACCTAAAGTTTCGCGACCGGCGTCGAATCCTAAACGGCCCCGTGCTTGTAACTCGTTGTTTCTAGTGAGTGACAAGCTTGTGTAGTGTACGCCAAACCTTCACGAAAGGCCAACCCGAAGGTCGGCCCTATCGCTTACTGACCGCCTTTGTCGCCGTTCTGCAGGTCTTGCAGGGCCTTGGAGGTGATTTCGATGCACTTCTTGTCATCGCCAGCAGCGTGCGCCGCTTTGGCTTGGGAGACCGCAGTGTCTATCTCGCCGCTTTTGCCACTGGTGTCGGTGGCGAGCAGCGCTTTACCGTTGTTGATTTTGTCCAGGTTGATTTTGCACAGGTCAGGCTCACCGGCCGCAAAAACAGGGGATGCCAGCATCGCAGCGGTAATGAACAAGCCAGCAAGAGCGGAACGCTTCATAGGGTATCTCCTTGCACAATTGGGCTCGACGCTGCTGGCGTTGGGGGCCTGCCAGCGACATCACGGATGAGCCTCGTTTGTCGAGGCCTATGCAGATGACTACGCCGGCGCGCAGGGGTTCGGTTTTTTTGCAGGCTTAATGGGCGCGGGCCTGGGTCACGCGGTCTACGAGGTACACCAGCCCGTGATAATCGATGCCGCCGTGCTGGCTCAGGCCGATCTCGCAGGTGCGGCTGGTGGAGATGCCTTCGCTGCACTGTTGCACCGCGTCCTTGAGGGTGCGCAGTGCGTGGGCGTTGAGTTCTGGCGTGGTAAAGCCTTTGTCGCCGGCAAAGCCGCAGCAGTGGATGCCTTCGGGGATGACGACGGTTTTGGCGCAGCGCCGGGCGAGGTCGATCAGCGCTTGGCTTTCACCCAGGTGTTGGGTGCTGCAGGTCACATGGACGGCAATCGGTGCTTCCTGCGGCGTGAAGTCGAGGCGGTCCATCAGGTGGGTGCGGATAAAGCGTACCGGGTCGTAGAGGTCCAGGCGTGTCTCGCCCAGGTCTTGCATCAGGCGCAGGGTGCACGGGCTGGTGTCGCAATAGATCGGGTCGAGGCCGCCACGGCTGGCGTGGAGCAGGGCGCCGAGCAGTTCCTGGCGCTTGTGTTCTGCCTGTTCGGCATAGCCTTTGGAGGCGAAGGGTTGGCCGCAGCACAGGTTGTCTTGATGGTCGGGAAAGACTACCTGGTAACCGGCTTTTTCCAGCAGACCACGGGTTTTGTCGTACAGCGACATTTGCTCTTTATCCCCCGCCGCCGGGCCCATGGCGCGTGAGACGCATGCGGCCAGGTAGACCACCCGTGGTCGCTCGTCGGTGACGGCCGGGCTGAAGCGAATGGCTTTTTCCGGTTGCGGCATGGCGTTGGTCCATTGTGGGACCTGGCCCTTGGACAGCCGGGTGACGGTGGCCGATAACTTCGCCAGGCGCGGCGCTCCCAGCAGCATGCGCGCGCCGTTGGCCACATGCAGGGTAAAGCGCGCACCTTGCAGCGCAGTGGCGAAATGGGTGGCGAGCCATTCGGCGGTTTTCGTACGGTCGGCGTCGCGGCTGCGCAGCTTTTTCACCAGGTCGCCGGTATTGATGCCCACAGGGCAGCGTTGGGCGCACAGCCCGGTGGCGGCGCAGGTGTCGATGCCTTGGTAGTGGTAGGCGGCTTCCAATTCGGTAGTGTCGACGCCGGCGCGTTGTTTGGCCTGGATATCGCGCCAGATCACAATGCGTTGGCGCGGGCTCAAGGTCAGGCCTTTGGACGGGCACACAGGCTCGCAGAAGCCGCATTCGATGCACTTATCCACAAGCTCGTCGGCGGCGGGCAGGGGCTTGAGGTGCTTGAGGTGAATCTGCGGGTCATCGCTGAGCACCACATCCGGGTTGAGGATGCCGTTGGGGTCGAGCAGGCGCTTGAGCTGCCACATCAGTTGATAGGCATCGCTGCCCCATTCCAGCTCGACAAACGGCGCCATGTTGCGGCCAGTGCCGTGTTCGGCTTTCAGCGAGCCGCCGAATTCAACCGCCACCAACTGTGCAACGTCGTCCATGAACGCCTGATAGCGTGCGATTTCTTCCGCGCTGTTGAAGCCTTGAGTGAAGACGAAATGCAGATTGCCTTCCAGCGCGTGTCCGAAAAGGATGGCTTCGTCGTAGTGATGCTTGTCGAACAGTTCGATCAAACGGTTAACGCCAATCGCCAGTTGTTCAACCGGGAAGGTGACGTCTTCGATGATGACTGTCGTGCCGGTTTTGCGTACGGCGCCCACGGCGGGAAAAGTGTCTTTGCGGATCGCCCAGAGCCGGGCGTTTTCCAGCGGGTCCTCGGTGAAGTCGACCTGCTTCTCCACTGGAAACGCTGCCAGGGAGGCCATGATCAGCGCCATCTGTTCATGCAGTAATGAAGGGGAGGCTGCGCGGGATTCGATCAACAGCGCGCAGGCATTTTCCGACAGGTGCTGTACGAACGCCGGCATACCCGGTTTGTCCTGGACCGAGCGCAGGCTGCGCCGGTCCAGCAGCTCAACCGCCGAGACCGGTTGGGTTTTCAGCACGGTTACCGCGTTGCAGCAGGTCTCGACATCCGGGAACACGATCAGCGCCGAGGCTTTGTTCGGGTGATCGATCACCGTGTCGTAGGTCACCGCGCTGATGAACCCCAGCGTGCCCTCTGAGCCCACCAGCAGATGGCTGAGGATGTCCAACGGGTCATCGAAATCCACCAGGGCATTGAGCGACAGGCCAGTGGTATTTTTCAGACGGTATTTGTGGCGGATCTTTGCGGCCAGTTCGGCATTTGCCCGCGTTTCGCGGCCCAGTGTTGCCAGGCGCTCGAGCAGCGCGCCGTGGGTTTGGCGAAAGGCTTGGACGCTGGCGGGTTCTTCGGTGTCCAGGCGGCTGCCGTCGGCCAGCACCAGACGCATACCGGCCAGGGTGTGGTAGGTATTTTGTGCCGTACCGCAGCACATGCCACTGGCGTTGTTAGCGACGATGCCGCCAATTTTGCAGGCATTGCTCGACGCCGGGTCCGGGCCGATCTTGCGCCCGAATGGCGCGAGCCAGGCGTTGGCCTGAGCGCCGATGACGCCCGGTTGCAGGCGGATCTGCGTGCCTTGCCCGCGAATTTCGCGGCCATTCCACTGATCCCCCAGCACGATCAGCACCGAGTCGCTGATGGCCTGGCCGGACAAGCTGGTGCCCGCCGCGCGGAAGGTCACGGGGACGCGGTCGCGCTGGGCCAGTTGCAGCAGCGTGACGACTTCGTCTTCCGACTCAACCCGAATCACCAGCTGTGGGATCAATCGGTAAAAGCTCGCATCGGTGCCGAAGGCGAGGGTGGAAAGTGGATCGTCGAATCGCCGATCCTTCGGAATCAGCTGTGCGACGTCGCTCAGGAATGCTGCAGGCAGGCTCATCGGTCCTCCAGAAATAGCTGACGCCGGAACCGTTGTCCGGCGTCGGTTTTTACCCTATTGCGTGCAGGTCTCAGTGCACCAGCATACCGGTGAACCAATATGCCTGCGCCAGGGTGATCAACCCGACGAGGGTGGCAAAAAACAGGCTGTGCTTGAGGGTGAAGCGGAACAGGTCGGATTCCTTGCCCACCAGGCCGGTCGCCGCACAGGCCACGGCGATCGATTGCGGCGAAATCATTTTGCCGGTCACGCCACCACTGGTATTGGCCGCTACCAGCAAGGTGTCGTTAACGCCGATCTGGTGCGCGGTGGTGGCTTGCAACGAGCTGAACAGTGCGTTGGACGAGGTGTCCGAGCCTGTCAGGAAAACCCCAAGCCAGCCGAGGAAAGGTGAGAAGAACGGGAAGGCAGCGCCGGTGCCGGCCAGGACCAAGGCCATGGTAGAGGACATGCCTGAGTAGTTGGTGACAAAGGCGAAGGCCAGCACCATGCCGATGGACAGGATTGGCCAGCGCAGCTCGTAGAAGGTTTCTTTTAAAGTGGTAAGACCAGTTTTGAAGTCTATTTTCAGGACTGCCATCGAGATCAGCGCAGAAAAGAAAATCGCGGTACCGGTTGCTGAGATCGGGTCCAGCTTGAATACGGCCGGGATGGCGGTGGGGTTCGTTACGATCGGTGCGACTTTGATCACCAGTTGGTCCAGGTGCGGGATCGCAACGTTGAAGACCCAGCCGTACATCGAGCCGCCTGCGGCGAACATCGCTTTGAAGGGTTTGAGCGTCCAGATGGTGACCAGCACGGTGAGGATCAGGAACGGCGACCATGCCTTGAAAATCTGCCCCAGGCTATATGGAGAAACAACGGTGTTGCGTGGCAAGCCGAAGCCACCAGCGCTGGCGGTAACCGCTGTGCTCGAGGTGGCACCGGCAATCTGCGCGCCGGCGCTACGCTTGGGCTGCCAGACTTTCAGGAATAGGGTCAGGGCGATCAGGCTGGCCAGTGCCGAGGTGATGTCCGGCAGTTCCGGGCCGATGAAGTTGGATGTGAAATATTGGGTGACGGCGAAGCTCAGGCCCGCCACCAAGGCTGCGGGCCAGGTTTCGCGAACGCCGCGCAGGCCGTCCATCATGAACACCAGCCAGAAGGGTACGAACAGCGACAGCAGCGGCAGTTGGCGGCCGGTCATGGCACCGATCTTGAAGGCGTCGATGCCGGTGACTTGTCCTGCAACGATGATCGGGATGCCCAGCGCGCCAAAGGCGACTGGGGCGGTGTTGGCAATCAGGCATAGGCCGGCGGCGTAGAGCGGGTTGAAACCCAGGCCGACCAGCAGCGCGGCGGTAATCGCCACGGGCGCACCGAAACCGGCCGCACCTTCGAGGAACGCGCCGAAGCAGAAGCCGATCAGCAGTACCTGCAAACGTTGATCGTCGGTAATCGACAGGACCGAGCTGCGGATAACCTCGAACTGACCGCTCTTGACCGTCAACTTGTAGAGAAATACCGCGGCCACGATGATCCACGCAATCGGCCACAAACCATAGGCAAAGCCGTAGCCGGCGGCGGCCAGGGCCATGTCTACCGGCATCTGGAAGGCGAAGATGGCGACCAGGATCGACAGCGCGAGGGTGATGCTGCCGGCCACGTGCCCCTTGAGGCGGAACACGGCCAGGGCCAGGAAGAAAAACACGATAGGAATAACGGCGGCCAGTGCGGATACACCGAGACTGCCGAGAGGGCTGTAGAGCTGTTGCCAGGTTTGCATATGGGGTGGCCCCTGATTGTTGTTGTTTGTATGGCTTGGATAATTGGTAATACCAATTTACAGTCGCTGTGGGCTAGATTAAGAGGCTTGTTAGGGGTGTGTCAATTTGCCGCCCGCGAAACTTTGGTCGTACAGCCGGGAGTGACTGTTCTGATGGGGTGAATCGAAGGCGTTCTGATAGGTGCCGCGAGCGCGGCGATAGGCCAGAATAGAAGCCCCGGCGAGTGGTCGGGATGGTGGAGAGTGGGTTATGGGGTTTGATCAGGTGCGTCAGCGCCGTTTGTCTGACGATATCGTCGAGCAACTTGAGGGCATGATCCTTGAGGGCACGTTGAAGTCGGGCGAGCGCTTGCCGGCCGAACGTGCTTTGGCTGAGCAATTTGGCGTGTCACGGCCATCGCTGCGAGAAGCGATCCAGAAGCTGGCGGCCAAAGGGTTGTTGGTCAGTCGTCAAGGCGGTGGCAACTATGTTGTGGAATCCCTGGGGTCGACCTTCAGCGATCCTCTGTTGAATCTGTTGGAAAACAATCCTGAAGCTCAACGGGACCTGTTGGAGTTTCGCCAGACACTGGAAGCTTCTTGCGCGTATTACGCGGCATTACGAGCAACGGAAGTTGACCGTGAGCGGCTGACGGCGGCTTTCGAAGCGTTGCAGGATTGTTATGCGCGGGCCGATGAGGTGAGTCGAGTGGAGGAGGGCGCCGCAGATGCGCGGTTTCACCTGGCCATTGCGGAAGCGAGCCATAATGCCGTATTGCTGCATACCATTCGCGGGCTGTTCGATCTGCTCAAGCGTAACGTGGTGACCAACATTGGCGGCATGTATCAGCAGCGCACCGAGACCCGCGACATGCTGATCAGTCAGCATCGCGACCTGTATTTGGCAATTATCGAAGGGCGAGCCGAGCAGGCGCGCGAAATTTCAACACGTCACCTGCTGTATGTGCAGGAAGTGCTGGAGGAGGTGCGTCAGGAAGTTCAGCGCGTAGCCCGGGCGGAGCGACGTAAAGGCATGTAGTCTCGGGCGAGTTGCCCGAGACTACAGGGTCACAAGGTTATTCTTCCTTGCCCTTGTTGCGCACCGCGCGATGCAATTCGCGATTGGAGTCGCGCTCGCGTTCGGTGTCGCGTTTGTCGTATTCCTTCTTGCCCTTGCCCAGCGCAATCTCGCACTTGACCAGGTGCTTGCTCCAGTACCAGGACAAGCAGATGCACGCGTAGCCTTTCTGTTGCACTGCCGCAGCGAGTTTTTCCAGCTCGCGGGCGTTGAGCAGCAGCTTGCGCGTGCGCACCGGGTCGGCAATCACGTGGGTGCTCGCGGTGGTCAGCGGGGTGATATGGCTGCCAAGCAGCCATGCCTCGCCATCCTTGAGCAGCACATAGCTGTCGACCAGCTGCAGCTTGCTGGCACGCAGACTCTTTACTTCCCAGCCGGCCAGGACCAGACCAGCCTCGAACCGATGTTCGATGAAGTAATCGTGTCGCGCTTTTTTATTTTGCGCGATGGTCCCTGTGGGGTGTTTCTTTTGTTTAGCCATAGGGGCGGCATTATAGGGAGTTGCGAGCGAGTCGGCTACGGTCAACCTGCGTGCTTGAGCGTGTTCGACGAATCCCGGACAATGCCGGCAGTTCTTTGGTTTTTTTCTCTCGCGGATCTGGCTGTTCTTTCGCGATGTTTGCCCGCTCAGCTGTGGAAATAACGCTCACATGACGACGCATATTCAACGTTCGGCCCTGTTGCCCTATCCCGCGCAGGCGCTCTATGACCTGGTCAACGACGTGGCGCGTTACCCGGAATTCCTGCCGTGGTGCTCGACTGCCGAGGTTTTGGAGGGCGGTGATGAGTACATGGTGGCCAGCGTCGGCGTAGCCAAGGGTGGGCTTAGTCAGCATTTTGTTACGCGCAATGTGCTGGTACCTGGAAAATCCATCGAGATGAATCTGCAGGAGGGGCCGTTCACTCAGTTGCATGGCGTATGGGTATTCAAGGCGCTGACGGAGAAGGCCTGCAAGATCAGCCTGGATCTGTCGTTCGATTACGCCGGGCCTATTGTCCGGGCAACACTGGGACCCTTGTTCAACCAGGCGGCGAATACGCTGGTGGATGCGTTCTGCCAGCGAGCCAAGCAGCTGCATGGTTGAAATTGAAGTGGTGCACGCCGCCATTGAGCGCCAGGTGTTACTGGCGGTTGCGGTGCCGGAGGGCACAAGCCTGAGGGCGGCGGTGCACATGTCGGGGATTGCTGAGCAATTTCCGCAGCTGGTGCTGGCTGAATGCCCATTGGGAATCTTTGGTAAGGTGGTTGCCGACGCTGATATACGTGCCGTGCAGCCAGGTGATCGAATTGAAATCTACCGGCCGTTGCTGGCAGATCCCAAGGAAGTGCGCAGGCAGCGTGCGGCCAAAGCGGCGAAAGCCAGGCAGCAAGGCGCATAAATCAGCAAACAACAAAAAGCCCGGCATGCCGGGCTTTTTGTTGAGTGTGCCTTGTTACTGCGGGCTGGTGTCCAGAGGCTGTGGCGTCGGGACTGGCACGGTTTCCACGCCATCGACGTCTTTCTGGATCTGGTCCAGCAAGGAGCCTGGCTTGGCCGGCACCTCGGATTTCGGCTTCTCGGCTTCCTGTGCGGGGGCGGTCACGCTGGTACCGCTGTCCTTGCCCATCAGCGCTTCATCGCGGCTTACGCCGGGCATGAAGTCACCGGACAGGCTGACAAGCTGGTCACTGCCATTGAAGATGACACTGACGCGCTCCTGCTGGCGCTCACCGCCGCCAGGCTGGATGCTGTAGAGATAATCCCAGCGATCGGCATGGAAAGTGTCGGTCAGCAGGGGATTGCCCATGATAAACCTTACTTGCCGTCGGGTCATTCCGGGGCGTAACTGGTCTATCATGTCCTGCGTGACGACATTGCCCTGCTGGATGTCGATTTTGTAAACCCCGGGGAATGAACAACCGGCGAGTGCGAGCAGTCCCACAAAGGTGAAACTGGTTAGCAAGAGCTTGGTGTTTTGCATCGGTGGGCGACTTCCACTATCTTGGCTGGGACAACGTAAACGCCGATCATACCCGTATTAAGAGAAGCTGCGAAGCAGCATCCGCGAGAAAGCTAACCATGGTTGAAAATAGCGAACTACGCAAAGCCGGTCTCAAAGTGACTCTGCCCCGAGTCAAGATTCTACAAATGCTCGATTCTGCTGAGCAGCGCCACATGAGTGCCGAGGACGTTTACAAGGCGCTGATGGAGTCTAATGAAGACGTCGGTCTGGCCACGGTTTACCGTGTCCTGACCCAGTTTGAAGCCGCAGGGCTGGTGGTTCGTCATAATTTCGACGGCGGTCATGCAGTGTTTGAGCTGGCCGATGGCGAGCACCATGACCACATGGTTGACCTGGATACCAATGAGGTTGTCGAGTTCACCAGCCCTGAGATCGAAGCGCTGCAGCATAAGATCGCTGAGGAGCATGGCTTCGATTTGGTCGACCATAATCTGGTGCTGTACATCCGTAAGAAAAAGTAAAAATCGACGCAGAGTTGCTCTGCGAAACGATTGAAGGCGACCCTAGGGTCGCCTTCGTGCTTTATATAAGAAGCAAAATGCTCGCCTCAAGCCTTCGCGGCGACGACCATTTTCTTCGCATGAGCCAGAGACTCCTTGGTCAAATCAATACCGCCGAGCATCCGCGCCACTTCTTCCACGCGCTCCGACTTGTTCAGCTTGGACACGGCCGTGCGCGTCGCGTCGCTGCCTCGCACCTTGTGCACGAACAAATGCTGATGCCCTTGGGCTGCCACTTGCGGTAAGTGGGTCACCGTAAGCACCTGGCCTCGATCCCCCAGGCGTCGCAACAACTGGCCAACAATCTCTGCAGTTGGCCCGCCAATGCCTACGTCCACTTCATCGAACACCAGTGTCGGTACGCGCGAGGTTTGCGCGGTGATGACCTGGATGGCCAGGCTGATCCGTGAAAGCTCGCCGCCGGAGGCGACCTTTGCCAGGGCTTTGAGCGGTTGCCCCGGGTTGGCGCTGACCAGCAGCTCCACCTGTTCCAGGCCATGGGGTTGCAGCTCATTGCTGGTGTTGGCGTTCAACTGGATGGTGAAGCGACCACCGGGCATGCCCAGGCGCTGGATTTCCTGTTCCACGGCGCCTGCCAGGCGGGTAGCGGCTTGCTGGCGAAGCTCGCTCAGCTCGCGAGCCTTTTCCTGATAATGCCGAGCGAAGGAGGCGAGTTCTTCGCCGAGGCGTTCAATGGACTCGTCGTTCGCGTTCAGGGTTTCGATTTCATCCAGCAGTTTTTGCTGCATCGCCGCCACTTCGGTTGGCTGGATTCGATGCTTGCGCGCCAGGGTGTAGATGGTGTCCAGGCGCTCTTCTATTTCCTGCAGGCGCGCCGGGTCGGCGTCGAAATGATCCAGAAAGCGATTCAGCTCGCCGACCGCTTCCTCCACTTGGATCTGCGCACTGGTCAACAACGTGGTGGCTTCACTCAGTGAGCCGGATGCGTTATTCACGCTGGACAGCCGATTGAGGCTCGCCGTCAGTGCGGTAAGCACATTGCCGGAATCGCTTTCGCTGCATTGCTCGACCACCTGGCGACAGATACCCAGCAGTGTTTCGGCGTTGGTCAGGTTCTTGTGTTCCTGCTCAAGCTGCTCCAGTTCGGTCTCGCCCAGCCCCAGGCTTTCCAGCTCTTCGAGTTGATAGCTGAGCAATTGGTGGCGAGCGCGTTGCTCGTCGCCGGAATTGGAAAGGCGCTCCAGTTCCTGGCGCGTCTGCCGCCAGCGTTGAGCGGCCAGGTGAACCTGGCGGGCAAGTTCGGTGGCGCCGGCGTACTCATCGAGCAAGCGGCGATGGGTGTCGGTTTTAAGCAAGGATTGGTGTTCATGCTGGCTGTGAATATCGATCAGCAATTCGCCCAGGGCTTTGAGGTCGCCAAGGGGGCAGGGCGTGCCATTGATGTAGCCGCGTGAGCGTCCTTCGGCGGTTATCACCCGGCGCAGAATGCACGGCCCTTCATTATTGAGGTCGCGCTCGGCCAGCCAGGCCTCGGCTTCGGGAATGTCCACCAGGTCGAAGGTGGCCAGGATATCGGCCTTATCGGCGCCGGGGCGCACCACGCCGCTGTCGGCGCGGTCGCCGAGTGTCAGGCCCAGGGCGTCGAGCATGATCGACTTGCCGGCGCCGGTCTCGCCTGTGATTACGCTCATGCCGCGATCCAGTTCGAGATCCAGATGTTCAACGATGGCGTAGTTATGTACGGACAGGTGCACGAGCATGAAGGTCGCTCCCAGGCTTTAGGTCTGGTTATTTATACAGTGTTTTGTTCTGAGCTGACAATCCTGGCGCTTAGCTCGATTTGCTTGATCGATGTGTTTTTTTAGCGCGATTAGGAATGTAGAGGCAGGAAATGATCCAAGGCATGCGAAAGACTTTTGGTAACGCCTGCGCCCTTGAACCTGAAAATTGTGGCCCCATATACCGGAACAGAAGCGCGAGTTGAGTTCGCGCATGATTTTGAAAGGAGAAATCTATGGCTGACGAACAGACGCAGGATACGCAAACGCCAGACGCCAATTCGGCTGCCGGTGATGAACTGGGAACTCGTGTGCAAGTGCTCGAAGAGCAGCTGGCCGCAGCGCAGGATCAGTCGTTGCGTGTTGCCGCCGATCTGCAGAACGTCCGCCGTCGTGCCGAGCAGGACGTAGAAAAGGCTCACAAATTCGCGTTGGAAAAATTCGCCAACGACCTGCTGCCGATTATTGACAGCCTGGAGCGTGGCCTTGAATTGTCCAACCCGGACGACGAAAACATCCGCCCTATGCGCGAAGGGATCGAACTGACCCTGAAAATGTTCCAGGACACCCTGAAGCGTTATCAGTTGGAAGCTATCGATCCGCAAGGCGGTGAGCCGTTCAACGCGGAGCACCACCAGGCGATGGCGATGCAGGAAAGCCATGACCTCGAGCCCAACAGCGTATTGAAGGTGTTCCAGAAGGGCTACCTGCTCAATGGCCGCTTGTTGCGCCCGGCGATGGTCGTGGTGAGCAAGGCGCCTGCACCCGTTTCGCCTTCTATTGACGAGCAGGCTTGAAATCCGCCGCAAGGCCCCCATTTATAAGTCAAGCGTTTAAGTGCTACCGCAGTTAGCCACAACTGCTGCGGCATCCAAATTCAAGTTTCGGGAGAGTGAATCATGGGCAAAATTATCGGTATCGACCTGGGGACCACCAACTCGTGCGTCTCGGTCATGGAAAACGGCAAAGCCAAGGTTATCGAAAACGCTGAAGGCGCGCGTACCACGCCGTCGATCATCGCTTACGCCAACGACGGCGAGATTCTGGTCGGTCAGTCGGCCAAGCGTCAGGCTGTTACCAACCCGCACAACACTCTGTACGCGGTAAAACGTCTGATCGGTCGTAAGTTCGACGAAGAAGTCGTACAGAAAGATATCAAGATGGTGCCTTACAAAATCGCCAAGGCTGACAACGGTGACGCCTGGGTTGAAGTAAATGGCAACAAGATGTCTGCGCCGCAGATCTCGGCTGAAGTCTTGAAAAAGATGAAGAAAACTGCCGAAGACTACCTGGGCGAAACCGTGACCGAAGCGGTGATCACCGTTCCGGCCTACTTCAACGACAGCCAGCGCCAGGCGACCAAAGACGCCGGCCGCATCGCGGGCCTGGACGTAAAACGTATCATCAACGAACCTACCGCAGCGGCCCTGGCTTACGGTATGGACAAGGCCAAAGGCGACCACACTGTGATCGTTTATGACCTGGGTGGCGGTACGTTCGACGTTTCGGTTATCGAAATCGCTGAAGTTGACGGCGAGCACCAGTTCGAAGTGTTGGCCACCAACGGCGACACTTTCCTGGGTGGTGAAGACTTCGACATCCGTCTGATCGACTACCTCGTTGACGAATTCAAGAAAGAAAGCGGCATGAACCTCAAGGGTGACCCGCTGGCGATGCAGCGCCTGAAAGAAGCTGCTGAGAAAGCCAAGATCGAACTGTCGTCGAGCATGTCCACCGACGTGAACCTGCCGTACATCACTGCAGACGCTACCGGTCCTAAACACTTGAACGTGAAGATCTCTCGCGCCAAGTTGGAAGCACTGGTTGAAGACCTGGTTCAGCGCACCATCGAACCTTGCCGCATTGCGCTGAAAGACGCCGGCATCGACGTTGGTTCCATCAACGACGTGATCCTGGTCGGTGGCCAGACGCGTATGCCGCTGGTACAGCAGAAAGTAACCGAGTTCTTCGGTAAAGAAGCACGTAAAGACGTGAACCCGGACGAAGCGGTTGCCATGGGTGCTGCCATCCAGGGCGCGGTATTGGCCGGTGACGTGAAAGACGTGCTGCTGCTGGACGTCAGCCCGCTGACCCTGGGTATCGAAACCATGGGTGGCGTAATGACTGCGCTGATCGAGAAAAACACCACGATTCCTACCAAGAAATCCCAAGTGTTCTCGACTGCCGATGACAACCAGGGCGCGGTGACCATTCACGTGCTGCAGGGCGAGCGTAAGCAAGCTGCCCAGAACAAGTCCCTGGGTAAATTCGACCTGGCCGAGATTCCACCAGCTCCACGTGGTGTGCCGCAGATCGAAGTGACCTTCGACATCGACGCCAACGGTATCCTGCACGTTGGTGCGAAAGACAAGGCTACCGGCAAAGAGCAGAAGATCACCATCAAGGCCAACTCCGGCCTGTCTGATGAAGAAATTCAACAGATGATTCGTGATGCTGAAGCCAACGCTGATGCGGATGCCAAGTTTGCTGAGCTGGCTGGTGCCCGTAACCAGGGGGATGCGCTGGTTCACTCGACGCGCAAAATGGTCGCTGACGCTGGCGACAAAGTGACTGCCGAAGAGAAAGCTGCAATCGAAGCTGCCGTGGTTGCCCTGGAAGCCGCTATCAAAGGCGACGACAAGGCCGCTATTGAAGCCAAGGTTGAGGAGCTGTCGAAGGTTTCCGCGCCAGTGGCTCAGAAAATGTACGCCGAGCAAGGCCAGCCGGCCGAAGGTGCTGCGCAACAAGCAGAGCCTGAAGCCAAGCACGACGATGTGGTCGATGCCGAGTTCGAAGAAGTCAAAGACCAGAAGTAACTTGGTCGTCCGGTTGACCGCTCACAAGCGGTGACTGGTAGGATGTCGCCGCGCGGGAGCTTGCTCCCGCGTTGGCGTGTCTGGGGTATGCGAATTTTTACAGTATGCGACAACGTTCGGATGCTGGCGGTGTGATCGGGAATGCTCCTGCTTTCCGAGCAGTAAATGCCGCGTTTTTAGTCGGGTGGCCGGCTAAAGAGTAGTAATGACCAGGATCGTTGAATTGACGTGAGTTGGGTCCGGGCCTGCATTGGGGCTCAACGAGTTTGGCGAGGCTCAGGAGGGTCTGGCTGAACGTCCTTAAGAGTGCAAAGACTTATGGCAAAGCGTGACTATTACGAAGTATTGGGTGTGGAGCGTGGCTGCGCCGACGCGGACCTGAAAAAGGCTTACCGCCGGCTGGCAATGAAGCACCACCCGGACCGTAATCCGGATAGCAAAGAATCCGAAGAAATGTTCAAAGAGGCCAATGAGGCCTACGAATGTCTGTCTGATCCGAACAAGCGTGCAGCCTACGACCAGTATGGGCATGCCGGTGTCGACCCAAGCATGGGCGGCGGCGGTGCCGGTTTTGGTGGGCAGAACTTCTCCGATATTTTCGGCGATGTGTTCAGTGATTTCTTCGGCGGTGGCCGTGGCGGCCAGCGTGGCGGTGCCCAGCGTGGCAGCGACTTGCGCTACACCTTGGAGCTGAACCTGGAAGAAGCCGTGCGCGGCACCAGCGTCAATATCCGTGTACCGACGCTGGTCAACTGCAAGCCGTGCGACGGTTCGGGTGCAAAGAAAGGCTCTTCGCCCATCACCTGCCCGACCTGCGGTGGTATCGGTCAGGTTCGTATGCAGCAGGGCTTCTTCTCGGTGCAGCAAACCTGCCCGCGCTGCCATGGCCAGGGCAAGATCATCTCCGATCCGTGCGACTCCTGCCATGGCGAAGGCCGTGTCGAAGAGTACAAGACGCTGTCGGTGAAAGTACCGGCGGGCGTGGATACCGGCGACCGCATTCGTTTGTCGGGCGAGGGGGAGGCGGGTGCCCAGGGTGGGCCCACGGGCGACCTGTACGTGGTCATCAATGTGCGCGAGCACTCGATCTTCCAGCGCGATGGCAAGCATCTGTTCTGTGAAGTGCCGATCAGCTTTGTCGATGCGGCATTGGGCGGCGAGCTGGAGATTCCGACCCTCGACGGGCGGGTCAAGCTCAAGATCCCTGAAGGCACGCAAACCGGCAAGCAGTTCCGCATCCGTGGCAAAGGCGTTGCGCCAGTGCGCGGTGGTGGGGCCGGCGACCTGATGTGTCGTGTGGCGGTAGAAACGCCCGTCAATCTGAATCGCCGTCAGCGCGAGCTGCTTGAAGAGTTCCGCAGTTCGTTGGCGGGTGATGACTCCCACTCGCCAAAAACCACGGGCTTTTTCGATGGCGTGAAGCGCTTCTTCGGCGACCTGTAAGGAATTGAGTATGCGACGTATAGCCGTAATGGGCGCTGCCGGGCGCATGGGCAAGACGCTGGTCGAAGCGGTGCAGCTGCGCTCGCCGGCGTCCGGGCTGACTGCGGCGATCGTTCGCCCGGGCAGCACGCTGATCGGTGCGGATGCCGGTGAGTTGGCCTCGCTGGGCCGTATCGGCGTTTCGTTGTCCGGCAACCTGAAGCAGGTGGCTGACGAGTTCGACGTATTGATCGATTTCACGCTGCCGGAGGTGATGCTGAAGAACCTGGCGTTCTGCCGTAAGGCGGGAAAGGCGATGGTCATCGGTACCACCGGTTTGACGGCTGAGCAGAAGCAGTTGCTGGTGGAAGCGGGCAAGGATATCCCAGTGGTCTTCGCTGCGAACTTCAGCGTGGGGGTGAACCTTTCCCTCAAGTTGCTGGACATGGCCGCTCGCGTCTTGGGTGATGAGGCGGATATCGAGATTATCGAAACCCACCATCGTCACAAGATCGATGCCCCGTCCGGAACCGCTTTGCGCATGGGCGAGGCTATCGCCGATGCGTTGGGGCGTGACCTGTCGAAAGTGGCGGTGTATGGCCGCGAGGGGCATACCGGTGCGCGTGCGCGCGACACCATCGGGTTTGCGACGGTGCGCGGTGGGGATGTGGTGGGTGATCACACCGTGCTGTTCGCCACTGAAGGCGAGCGCCTTGAGATCACGCACAAGGCTTCCAGCCGCATGACGTTCGCCAAGGGTGCGGTACGTGCTGCGCTCTGGCTGGAGGGGCGCGAGCCTGGGCTGTACGACATGCGCGACGTGCTCGACCTGCACTAATCAGTAGCTTAAACAGGGCCTCAAGCTTATGCTTAGGCCCCGTTTTTACCCGCTAGGCGACGCCCTGTCGCATTCTCCTGCCTTTAAGGCTCATTAGCGGTGGACCCAAAAAGCCTTTTTCTGTAAGCTACAGCTTTAGTGTGTCCACTAAAAGCGCGCAGAATTATTCGGTGAAGAAGCGGGGTGACGTGTCCATACGTCACTCCGCTTTTTTACAACCTGCGATCGCCCTTTCAGGCTTTATTTACGGGAGGTCTTCTTGACTAAGCCAGCCATACTCGCCCTTGCTGATGGCAGCATTTTTCGCGGCGAAGCCATTGGAGCCGACGGTCAAACCGTTGGAGAGGTGGTGTTTAACACTGCCATGACCGGCTATCAGGAAATCCTTACCGATCCTTCCTACGCCCAACAGATCGTCACCCTGACCTATCCGCACATCGGCAACACCGGTACTACACCGGAAGACGTCGAGTCTGATCGTGTCTGGTCGGCAGGTCTGGTGATTCGTGACCTGCCTCTGGTGGCGAGCAACTGGCGTAACACGATGTCGCTGTCCGATTACCTGAAAGCCAACAACGTGGTGGCGATCGCCGGTATCGATACGCGCCGCCTCACGCGCATCCTGCGTGAAAAAGGCTCGCAGAATGGCTGCATCATGGTCGGTGACAATATTTCCGAAGAGGCGGCGATTGCCGCTGCGCAAGGGTTCCCTGGCCTGAAGGGCATGGACCTGGCGAAAGTCGTCAGCGTCAAAGAGCAGTACGAATGGCGCTCCACTGTCTGGGACCTGAAGACCGACAGTCACGCGACCATCGACGCGGCCGAGCTTCCATACCATGTGGTGGCCTACGATTACGGCGTCAAATACAACATTCTGCGCATGCTGGTTGCACGGGGCTGCCGCGTAACCGTGGTGCCTGCACAAACCCCAGCCAGCGACGTGCTCGCCCTGCAGCCGGACGGTGTGTTCCTGTCCAACGGCCCGGGCGACCCCGAGCCATGCGACTACGCCATCCAGGCGATCAAGGAAGTGCTGGAAACCGAGATTCCGGTATTCGGCATCTGCCTGGGCCACCAGTTGCTGGCCCTGGCTTCCGGCGCCAAGACCCTGAAAATGGGGCACGGCCACCACGGCGCCAACCATCCTGTGCAGGATCTGGATACCGGCGTTGTAATGATCACCAGCCAGAACCACGGTTTTGCGGTGGATGAAGCGACCTTGCCGGCTAACGTGCGCGCCATTCACAAGTCGCTGTTCGACGGCTCCCTGCAAGGCATCGAGCGCACCGACAAGAGCGCGTTCAGCTTCCAGGGCCACCCTGAAGCCAGCCCGGGCCCGAACGACGTAGCGCCGCTGTTCGACCGTTTCATCAATGAGATGGCCAAGCGACGCTGACTGAGCGGCGTGCGGGCGGCCCCTGACTTCGGTGGCCCCCGCAGGCTCTTCAAGGATTGTTCAAGACGGCTTGCCGACTGACCTGCGGATTTGAGTGACAAACCCATGCCAAAACGTACAGACATAAAAAGCATCCTGATTCTCGGCGCTGGCCCGATCGTGATCGGCCAGGCCTGCGAATTCGACTACTCCGGCGCCCAGGCCTGTAAAGCCCTGCGCGAGGAGGGCTACCGCGTCATCCTGGTGAACTCCAACCCGGCCACCATCATGACCGACCCGGCCATGGCCGACGCCACCTACATCGAACCGATCAAATGGCAGACCGTTGCCAAGATCATCGAGAAAGAGCGTCCGGACGCGCTGTTGCCGACCATGGGCGGCCAGACCGCACTGAACTGCGCCCTGGACCTGGAGCGCGAAGGCGTCCTGGAAAAGTTCGGCGTAGAGATGATCGGTGCCAACGCCGACACCATCGACAAGGCTGAAGACCGTTCGCGTTTCGACAAGGCGATGAAGTCCATCGGCCTTGATTGCCCGCGCTCCGGTATCGCCCACAGCATGGAAGAGGCCAACGCCGTTCTCGAAAAGCTCGGCTTCCCGTGCATTATCCGTCCGTCCTTCACCATGGGCGGCACCGGTGGCGGCATTGCCTACAACCGTGAAGAATTCGAAGAAATCTGCGCCCGTGGCCTGGATCTGTCGCCGACCAAAGAGTTGCTGATCGACGAATCCCTGATCGGCTGGAAAGAATACGAGATGGAGGTTGTCCGCGATAAGAAGGACAACTGCATCATCGTCTGCTCCATCGAAAACTTCGACCCGATGGGCGTGCACACCGGTGACTCGATCACCGTTGCTCCAGCGCAGACCCTGACGGACAAGGAATACCAGATCATGCGTAACGCCTCGTTGGCGGTATTGCGTGAGATCGGCGTTGAAACCGGTGGCTCCAACGTTCAGTTCGGCATCTGCCCGGACACAGGCCGCATGGTCGTGATCGAGATGAACCCGCGTGTATCGCGTTCTTCGGCGCTGGCCTCGAAAGCGACCGGTTTCCCGATTGCGCGTATCGCTGCCAAGCTGGCGATCGGTTACACCCTGGACGAGCTGCAAAACGAAATCACGGGCGGCGCCATGCCGGCCTCTTTCGAGCCGTCCATCGACTACGTTGTGACCAAGCTGCCGCGCTTTGCCTTCGAAAAATTCCCCAAGGCTGATGCGCGCCTGACCACCCAGATGAAGTCTGTCGGTGAAGTCATGGCAATCGGCCGCACGTTCCAGGAATCCCTGCAGAAAGCCCTGCGCGGCCTGGAAGTCGGTGTTTGCGGCCTGGACGAAAAGCTCGACCTGAGCAACCCGGAAAGCATGAGCATCCTCAAGCGCGAGCTGACCGTGCCGGGCGCCGAACGTATCTGGTACGTGGCGGACGCCTTCCGCGCCGGCCTGAGCGTCGAAGATATCTTCGGCATGAACATGATCGACCCGTGGTTCCTGGTGCAGATCGAAGACCTGATCAAGGAAGAAGAGAAGGTCAAGACCCTCGGTCTTTCTTCGATCGACCGCGACTTGATGTTCCGCCTCAAGCGCAAAGGCTTCTCCGACCAACGCCTGGCCAAGCTGCTGGGTGTGACCGAGAAGAACCTGCGTACCCATCGTCACAAGCTGGATATCTTCCCGGTCTACAAGCGCGTTGACACCTGCGCCGCCGAGTTCGCCACCGACACCGCGTACATGTACTCCACCTATGAGGAAGAGTGCGAAGCTGCGCCGTCGGACCGCGACAAGATCATCATCCTGGGCGGTGGTCCGAACCGTATCGGCCAGGGCATCGAGTTCGACTACTGCTGCGTACACGCCGCCCTTGCACTGCGCGAAGACGGGTACGAGACCATCATGGTCAACTGCAACCCGGAAACTGTTTCCACTGACTACGACACTTCCGACCGCCTGTATTTCGAGCCGGTAACGCTGGAAGACGTATTGGAAATCTGCCGCGTCGAGAAGCCAAAAGGCGTAATCGTCCAGTACGGCGGGCAAACCCCGTTGAAACTGGCGCGTGCCCTGGAAGCGGCTGGCGTGCCGATCATCGGTACCAGCCCGGACGCCATCGACCGCGCTGAAGATCGCGAGCGCTTCCAGCAAATGGTCGAGCGCCTGAACCTGCGCCAGCCGCCGAACGCCACCGTGCGCAGCGAAGACGAAGCCATCCGCGCAGCCAGCAAGATCGGCTACCCGCTGGTGGTGCGTCCGTCCTACGTACTGGGCGGCCGTGCGATGGAGATCGTCTACGAAGAAGACGAGCTCAAGCGCTACCTGCGTGACGCGGTGAAAGTGTCCAACGACAGCCCTGTGTTGCTCGACCACTTCCTCAACTGCGCCATCGAAATGGACGTGGACGCGGTGTGTGACGGTACTGACGTCGTGATCGGCGCGATCATGCAGCACATTGAACAGGCTGGCGTTCACTCCGGTGACTCCGCCTGCTCGCTGCCGCCGTACTCGTTGCCTGCGCATATCCAGGACGAGATGCGCGAACAGGTCAAGAAAATGGCCCTGGAACTGGGTGTGGTCGGCCTGATGAACGTACAGTTGGCGCTGCAAGGCGAAGACATCTACGTCATCGAAGTCAACCCGCGCGCTTCGCGTACCGTGCCGTTCGTGTCCAAGTGCATCGGTGTGTCCCTGGCCATGATCGCTGCCCGCGTGATGGCCGGTAAGACATTGAAGGAAATCGGCTTCACTAAGGAGATCATTCCGAACTTCTACAGCGTGAAAGAGGCGGTGTTCCCATTCGCCAAGTTCCCTGGCGTGGACCCGATCCTCGGCCCAGAGATGAAGTCCACCGGTGAAGTGATGGGCGTGGGTGACACCTTCGGCGAAGCGTTCGCCAAGGCTCAGATGGGCGCCAGCGAAGTGCTGCCGACCGGCGGTACTGCGTTTATCAGCGTGCGTGATGACGACAAGCCACTGGTTGCGGGTGTAGCCCGTGATCTGATCAACTTGGGCTTTGAAGTCGTGGCTACCGCCGGGACCGCCAAGCTGATCGAAGCTGCCGGCCTGAAAGTGCGCCGCGTGAACAAGGTGACCGAAGGCCGTCCGCACGTGGTCGACATGATCAAGAACGACGAAGTCACGCTGATCATCAACACCACCGAAGGTCGCCAGTCGATCGCGGACTCCTACTCCATTCGCCGTAATGCCTTGCAGCACAAGATCTACTGCACCACCACCATTGCTGCAGGCGAAGCCATCTGCGAAGCGCTCAAGTTCGGTCCGGAAAAGACCGTGCGTCGCTTGCAGGATCTACACGCAGGATTGAAGGCATGATCAAATATCCAATGACCGTCCAGGGCGCCAAGGCCCTGGAAGAGGAGCACGCCCATCTGACCAAGGTCGTACGTCCAAAGCTGAGCCAGGACATCGGTACGGCCCGCGAGCTGGGTGACTTGAAGGAAAACGCCGAATACCACGCTGCTCGCGAGCAGCAGGGTATGGTCGAGGCGCGGATCCGTGACATCGAAGGCCGTATGCAGAATGCGGTGATCATCGACGTCACGACCATCCCGCACACCGGCAAGGTGATTTTCGGCACCACGGTGGAAATCGCCAACGTCGAGACGGATGAGCGCGTTGTCTACCAAATCGTGGGCGAAGACGAGGCTGACTTCAAACTCGGCAAGATCTCGGTTGGTTCGCCGCTGGCCCGTGCCCTGATCGCCAAGGAAGAAGGCGACGTGGTTGCCGTAAAAACGCCGAGCGGCGTGATCGAGTACGAGATTGTCGAAGTTCGTCACATCTGAAAGACGGCGCCCGCTTCGTGCGGGCGCCATGCTGTGGCAACTTTCCCAGATGCTTTGGGTGGGTGGCCTATGGTTGTTGCATATTGGCGTGTTGCCGGCGCTGGGTTTAATAGGCCTGGCACCCTTGCTGATCGATGAGATCGACGGCTTGCTGACTACGTTGCTGGTGAGTTTTGCCGCAGCATGCGTGACGCTCCAGGCGTTGGTGCTGGTCAAGGCTGAAGGCTTGGGGAGTTTGTGGCGGGATATTCGCGGCCAACTGCTGTTGATGGCGCTGTATGCGTGCGTAATGTATTGCATTGTGCATGTGTGGCTGCCGCAAGCGCTGCGCTGGCAGTTGTTCAGCTATCTTGTGCTAGGGTTTTCTGGCTTGGTGCTGGCGATACAGCCTGCGCCGGGATGGAGTGGCGGGGCGCGCGAAGCACGCCCTTGACCCTTGTCATCATTTGAAGCGATGAACGTTCGACAATTGCTTGTTGACGTTGACGTTCTTGCGATGCAGCAGCGCCATCTTGCCGATAACCTGAACCAGGTCCGCTTTGCCAACCTTGCACAGTTCTGCAATGGCGGCCAGGCGCGCTTCGCGATCAAGGATATTGACCTTGATCTTGATCAGTTCATGATCATTGAGTGCGCGTTCGAACTCGGCTAACACACCTTCAGTCAAACCGTTGTCTGCCACAATCAGAACTGGTTTCAAATGGTGGCCAATGGATTTGTACTGTTTCTTCTGCTCTTGAGTGAGCGGCATAATCTGACCCCTGCGTCTGATCTTGTAAAAAGCGGCGGCCAGTTTACCCGAGCGAGTCCGGGACCGCCCAGTTAATCACGACCCGTTTTATTTTCGAGGTGGCCCGTGGCCCGTTCCAAAACCAGCCTTAAGTGGCTACAAGAACATTTCAACGATCCTTACGTCAAAAAGGCGCAGAAGGACGGCTACCGTTCCCGGGCCAGTTACAAGCTGCTGGAGATCCAGGACAAGGACAAACTGATCCGGCCTGGCATGAGCGTTATCGACCTGGGTGCTGCTCCCGGTGGCTGGTCCCAGGTGACCAGTCGTCTGATTGGTGGGCAGGGCCGCTTGATCGCTTCCGACATCCTGGAAATGGACAGCATCCCGGATGTGACCTTTGTTCACGGGGACTTCACTCAGGACGCCGTTCTCGCGCAGATCCTCGAGGCCGTCGGAAATTCGCAGGTAGACCTTGTGATTTCCGACATGGCCCCCAATATGAGTGGATTACCGGCTGTTGATATGCCGCGCGCCATGTTCCTGTGCGAGTTGGCATTGGATCTGGCCGGACGGGTGTTGCGTCCGGGTGGTGACTTCCTGGTCAAGGTCTTCCAGGGCGAAGGGTTTGACGAGTACCACAAGAACATCCGCAAGCTGTTTGACAAGGTTCAAACGCGTAAACCTGACTCTTCCCGGGACAGGTCCCGTGAGCAATACCTGCTCTGCCGCGGCTTTCGCGGTGTGGAAGGCGCGGCGAGCGAAGAGCGTTTTTGAGGAATTGGAGGAGGGCGATAGGTTTTTTTATATCGCTTTCGTCACGAAGCTTTACGAATATTGTGTAGTTAAAGTTTCACAAAGGGTTACAGACGGCGCCTGCCAGTGGTGTAGGTAATGTAGTAAGTTAGGCCGGTGAATATCATGCGAAGCGCGCGCCAGTAGCGGAGCTTGCTTCAGAGGGTAGTTAATTGAACGATATGGCAAAGAATCTGATCCTGTGGTTGATCATCGCGGCTGTCCTGGTGACGGTGATGAACAACTTCTCCAGCCCTAACGAGCCGCAGACCCTCAACTATTCCGACTTCATCCAGCAAGTTAAGGATGGCAAGGTCGAGCGCGTAGCGGTTGATGGCTATGTGATTACCGGCAAGCGTGTCGATGGCGACAGCTTCAAGACCATTCGTCCGGCCATTCAGGACAACGGTCTGATCGGCGACCTGGTAGACAACAAGGTCGTCGTGGAAGGCAAGCAGCCTGAGCAGCAGAGCATCTGGACCCAGCTCCTGGTAGCCAGCTTCCCGATCCTGGTGATTATCGCCGTGTTCATGTTCTTCATGCGCCAGATGCAAGGTGGTGCGGGAGGCAAGGGCGGGCCGATGAGCTTCGGCAAGAGCAAGGCACGGCTGCTCTCGGAGGACCAGGTGAAAACGACCCTGGCGGATGTCGCCGGTTGCGACGAAGCCAAGGAAGAAGTGGGTGAACTGGTCGAGTTCCTGCGCGATCCGGGCAAGTTCCAGCGCCTGGGCGGGCGTATTCCTCGCGGCGTGCTGATGGTCGGCCCGCCGGGTACCGGTAAAACCTTGCTGGCCAAGGCAATTGCCGGCGAAGCCAAGGTGCCGTTCTTCACCATTTCCGGTTCTGACTTTGTCGAGATGTTCGTCGGCGTCGGTGCCAGCCGTGTTCGCGATATGTTCGAACAGGCCAAGAAGCACGCGCCATGCATCATCTTCATTGACGAAATCGACGCTGTTGGTCGCCACCGTGGCGCCGGCATGGGCGGCGGTCATGACGAGCGTGAGCAGACCCTCAACCAGTTGCTGGTGGAGATGGATGGTTTCGAGATGAATGACGGCATTATCGTCATTGCCGCAACCAACCGTCCGGACGTATTGGACCCTGCGCTGCTGCGTCCAGGCCGTTTCGACCGTCAGGTGGTAGTGGGCTTGCCGGACATCCGTGGTCGCGAGCAGATCCTTAAAGTCCACATGCGCAAAGTGCCGATGGGCGACGACGTGGCTCCGGGCGTGATTGCCCGTGGTACGCCAGGCTTCTCGGGTGCCGACCTTGCCAACCTGGTGAACGAGGCTTCGTTGTTCGCGGCCCGTACCGGCAAGCGCATCGTTGAAATGAAAGAGTTCGAGTTGGCCAAGGACAAGATCATGATGGGCGCTGAGCGCAAATCCATGGTCATGTCCGAGAAAGAAAAACAGAACACCGCCTATCACGAGGCCGGTCACGCCATTGTTGGCCGCGTTGTGCCTGAGCATGACCCGGTCTACAAGGTGTCGATCATTCCACGCGGTCGTGCGTTGGGTGTGACGATGTTCTTGCCGGAAGAGGATCGCTACAGCCTCTCCAAGCGTGCGCTGATCAGCCAGATCTGCTCGCTGTACGGCGGTCGAATCGCAGAAGAAATGACCCTGGGCTTCGACGGGGTGACTACCGGCGCTTCCAACGACATCATGCGTGCCAGCCAGATCGCACGAAATATGGTGACCAAGTGGGGCTTGTCGGAAAAACTCGGTCCATTGATGTATGCCGAGGAAGAAGGCGAGGTATTCCTGGGCCGTGGCGGTGGCGGTCAAAGCGCCAGTTTCTCGGGTGAGACAGCCAAGCTGATCGACTCCGAGGTGCGCAGCATCATTGACCAGTGCTACGGCACGGCCAGGCAGATCCTCACCGACAATCGCGACAAGCTGGACGCGATGGCAGATGCGCTGATGAAGTACGAGACCATTGATGCCGATCAGATCGACGACATCATGGCCGGTCGTACACCTCGGGAGCCGCGCGATTGGGAAGGTGGTTCGGGTACCTCGGGCACTCCGCCAGTGGTGCAGAATGAGCGTCCTGAAGCCCCGATCGGCGGCCCTGCAGCTGACCACTAAGGTTTGAAATGATTTTCGCGTCGTCCTCCACCCGGTTGCCTTGCGGCAACCGGGTTCTTGATTTGGCCCATACACATGTCATGGGCATTCTTAACGTCACTCCAGACTCGTTTTCCGATGGTGGTCGCTTCAGCCAGCAGGATGCCGCGTTGCGTCATGCAGAGGCGATGGTGGCTGCCGGTGCGACGTTGATCGATGTCGGGGGCGAGTCGACTCGGCCTGGGGCTCGCGCTGTTTCTCCTGTGGAGGAACTGGAGCGGGTGGCGCCGATTGTCGAGCGAATTGCCCGTGAGCTGGATGTGATCATCTCTGTGGATACCTCGACGCCGGCAGTGATGCGTGAAACCGCGCGCCTGGGGGCGGGGCTCATCAATGATGTGCGTGCGTTGCGGCGTGACGGTGCTCTCGATGCCGCTGCGGCGACTGGCCTGCCGGTGTGTCTGATGCATATGCTGGGCGAGCCCGGCAATATGCAGGATAATCCGCACTACGACGATCTGGTGGGCGAAGTCAGTGGTTTTCTTGCCGACAGGGTCGCTCAGTGCGCCCGCGTGGGCATTGGTCCAGAAAAGATCATCCTTGATCCGGGGTTTGGCTTCGCCAAGACCCTGCAACATAATTTAAGCCTGTTCAAGCATATGGACGCCCTGCACGCCCTTGGTCGGCCCCTGTTGGTCGGTGTTTCGCGCAAGAGCATGATAGGGCAGGCCTTGAATCGCCCGGTTGGTGAGCGCTTGTTTGGCGGCCTCGCGCTGGCTGCGCTTGCCGTGACCAAGGGCGCTCGTATTTTGCGTGTGCATGACGTTGCCGAGACGGTGGACGTGGTGCGCATGATTGCCGCTGTAGAATCAGCCGAATAAGAATGATGGAGCACTCATGACTAAAAAATATTTTGGCACCGACGGTATCCGTGGTCGGGTCGGTGAATACCCGATTACGCCGGATTTCATGCTCAAGCTGGGTTGGGCGGCAGGTATGGCGTTCCGCAGCATGGGCGCGTGCCGCATCCTGGTTGGCAAGGACACGCGTATTTCGGGCTACATGTTTGAGTCCGCGCTGGAGGCCGGGTTGTCCGCTGCCGGCGCCGATGTAATGCTGCTGGGCCCCATGCCGACGCCGGCGATCGCCTACCTGACGCGTACCTTTCACGCTGAAGCCGGTATCGTGATCAGTGCTTCGCACAACCCCCATGATGACAATGGCATCAAGTTTTTCTCGGGACAGGGCACCAAACTGCCGGACGAGATCGAACTGATGATCGAAGAGCTGCTGGATGCGCCGATGACGGTGGTGGAGTCCAGCAAGCTGGGCAAAGTGTCGCGCATCAATGATGCCTCCGGCCGCTACATCGAGTTCTGTAAGAGCAGCGTTCCGAGCAGCACCAGTTTTGCCGGGCTGAAGATCGTCGTCGATTGCGCCCATGGTGCGACCTACAAAGTGGCGCCGAGCGTATTCAAGGAGCTTGGTGCGCAGGTCACCGTGCTGTCGGCCCAGCCTAACGGGTTGAACATCAACGACAACTGTGGCTCCACGCACATGGAGCAGTTGCAGGCGGCCGTTCTGGCTGAGCACGCGGACCTGGGCATCGCATTCGATGGCGATGGCGACCGCGTACTCATGGTGGATCACACCGGCATGATCGTGGATGGCGATGATCTGCTGTTCATCATTGCCCGAGACTTGCATGAGCGTAACAAGCTGCAGGGCGGTGTCGTTGGCACCCTGATGAGTAATCTCGGGCTTGAGTTGGCGTTGGCGGAGCTGGGCATTCCGTTTATTCGGGCCAATGTCGGTGATCGTTATGTGATCGCCGAGCTGCTGGAGCGCAACTGGCTGGTGGGCGGTGAGAATTCGGGGCACGTGGTGTGCTTCCAGCACACCACAACGGGCGACGCTATCATCGCTGCGCTGCAAGTGCTGCTGGCCTTGCGTCGCCGTCAGGAAAGCCTGGCCCAGGCGCGGCAGGCGCTGCGCAAGTGTCCGCAGGTACTGCTCAACGTGCGTTTCGCCGGTGGCGCAAACCCGATCGAGCACCCTTCTGTCAAAGAAGCGTGCGAGCGCGTGACCCAGGCGATGGCAGGGCGTGGGCGTGTGTTATTGCGCAAGTCTGGCACGGAGCCTCTGGTGCGGGTGATGGTCGAAGGCGAGGACGAAACACAGGTTCGCGGCCATGCCGAAGACCTGGCAAAACTGGTAACTGAAGTTTGCGCCTGAATTCGGCTTGCCAGTGATGGTGTGGTTGGGTAACATCTGCGCCCACTTTGACCGACGGGGTACAGCATGCGTCGCACTATGGTAGCTGGTAACTGGAAGATGCACGGTACCCGCGCCAGTGTCGCTGAGCTGATCAATGGCCTTCGTCACTTGGCCTTGCCTGGCGGTGTTGATGTCGCGGTGTTCCCGCCTTGCTTGCATATCAACCAAGTGGTTGATGGCTTGAAGGGTAAGTCGATTCAGGTCGGCGCGCAGAACTCTGCGGTGGAGCCCATGCAAGGTGCGTTGACCGGTGAGATTTCGCCGAGTCAGCTGGTTGATGCGGGTTGTTCCTATGTGCTTGTCGGGCACTCCGAGCGTCGTCAGATGATGGGCGAGCGAGATGGAACCCTCAACCGCAAGTTCGCAGCGGCACAGGCTTGTGGCTTGATTCCGGTGTTGTGCATCGGGGAAACCCTTGAGCAGCGTGAGTCGGGCAAGACGCTTGAAGTTGTCTCGCGTCAGCTGGGCAGCATCATCGAAGAGCTGGGTGTCGGTGCGTTTGCAAAAGCGGTCATTGCTTACGAGCCGGTCTGGGCCATTGGCACCGGGCTGACTGCTACACCGCAACAGGCGCAGGATGTGCACGCAGCCATCCGCGCGCAGTTGGCGGCAGAGAATTCTGAAGTCGCACAAGGTGTGCGTCTTCTATACGGCGGCAGCGTGAAGGCGGCCAATGCGGTCGAACTGTTCGGCATGCCGGATATCGATGGGGGGCTCATTGGTGGAGCTTCCCTGAATGCAGATGAGTTCGGTGCGATCTGTCGCGCCGCGGGAAACTGAAAAAATGCTGGAAACAGTCGTAGTCGTTTTTCATCTGTTGGCTGCCCTGGGCGTAGTTGCCCTGGTTTTGTTGCAACAGGGCAAAGGTGCGGATGCTGGTGCGTCTTTCGGTGCAGGTGCTTCAAATACTGTATTCGGAAGCCAAGGTTCCTCTACCTTTCTTAGTAAGTTTACTGCTATACTTGCCGCCGGTTTCTTCATAACCAGCTTAGGGTTAGGTTACTTTGCTAAAGAGAAAGCTCATGTGCTGACTCAAGTAGGTTTGCCAAACCCAGCAGTGTTGGAAGTACCAAAAGCAAAACCGGCTTCTGATGATGTCCCGGTGCTTCAAGAGCAAAAGTCGGCTACTCCAGCGACTGACGTGCCTCCAGCTCAAGAGCAGAAGTAAGAAGGTTGTAAACGCTGTATTGCCGAGGTGGTGGAATTGGTAGACACGCAACCTTGAGGTGGTTGTGCCCATAGGGTGTAGGGGTTCGAGTCCCCTTCTCGGTACCAATTATCAGGAGAGCCCGCTGTTGCGGGCTTTCTTGTAGGTGGAAGGTTACATTGACCCTGTAAGGGATCGGTCGTATACTTCCGCCCCAGCTTTGTCGCGGGGTGGAGCAGTCTGGTAGCTCGTCGGGCTCATAACCCGAAGGTCGTCGGTTCAAATCCGGCCCCCGCAACCAGTTTTAGCGGAGCCCCTTTTAAGGGGCTTTTTGTTAGCTGGACACTTTCAACGCCGCTGTTCGACGGCGTTTCAAGGATGGGCGTTTCGCCCATTTTTTTATTTTGCACAGCATGCACATACATGCACGAGGGGGTTCAGGTGTCGAGCAAGCTAGAAGAGTTGCAGGCCTTGCTGGCCCCGGTGGTCGTGGCCCTAGGCTATGAATGCTGGGGTATTGAGTTTTCGGCTCAAGGTCGCCACTCAATGTTGCGCGTTTATATCGATAAAGAGGGCGGCGTGCTGGTGGACGATTGTGCCATTGTCAGCCGTCAGATCAGCGGTGTCCTGGATGTTGAAGATCCAATCGCCGTTGAATACACCCTTGAAGTTTCCTCGCCAGGCATGGAACGCCCACTGTTCACTATTGAGCAGTTTGCAAAATTTGCCGGTGAACAAGTGAAGATCAAGCTGCGCTCCCCGTTCGAAGGGCGACGCAACTTTCAGGGCCTTCTGCGCGGTGTAGAAGAGCAGGATGTCGTGGTGCAGGTAGAAGACCATGAGTTCCTGTTGCCGATCGATATGATCGACAAGGCCAACATTATTCCCAGTTTTGGCTGAGACGCGGATCCCGCGGATCCAATGGCTTGCGAAAGGCGAGGCGTACGATGAGCAAAGAAGTACTGCTGGTTGTTGAGTCGGTATCCAATGAAAAGGGCGTACCGGCAAACGTGATTTTTGAAGCGCTGGAGCTGGCTCTGGCCACTGCGACCAAAAAGCGTTTCGAAGATGAAGTTGATCTGCGTGTGGAAATCAACCGCCACACCGGTGCCTATGAGACTTTCCGTCGCTGGACGGTCGTCGAAGAAGCCGATCTTGATGATCCGGCGATTGAAACCTGGCCGAGCAAGGTTGCGCAAACGCACCCTGGCGCCAACGTCGGTGATGTCGTCGAAGAGAAGATCGAATCGATCGAGTTCGGCCGTATCGCTGCACAGACCGCCAAGCAGGTCATCGTGCAGAAGGTTCGCGAAGCCGAGCGTGCTCAGGTCGTCGACGCCTATCGCGAGCGCCTGGGTGAAATCATCTCCGGCACCGTGAAGAAAGTCACCCGCGACAACGTGATCGTCGACCTGGGCAACAACGCTGAAGCGTTGCTGGCCCGTGAAGATATCATTTCTCGCGAAACCTTCCGTGTCGGCGTGCGCTTGCGTGCGCTGCTCAAGGAAATCCGCACCGAGAACCGCGGCCCTCAGTTGATCCTGTCGCGTACCGCGCCGGAAATGCTGATCGAGCTGTTCCGTATCGAAGTGCCGGAAATTGCCGAAGGCCTGATCGAAGTCATGGCTGCGTCCCGCGACCCGGGTTCGCGCGCCAAGATCGCGGTCCGCTCCAAGGACAAACGCATTGACCCGCAGGGCGCTTGCATTGGTATGCGCGGTTCGCGCGTCCAGGCAGTGTCGGGTGAGTTGGGCGGTGAGCGTGTGGACATCGTCCTGTGGGACGATAACCCGGCGCAGTTCGTGATCAACGCCATGTCGCCAGCTGAAGTGGCGGCAATTATCGTTGACGAAGATGCCCATGCAATGGACATCGCCGTTGGCGCAGACAATCTGGCTCAGGCCATTGGTCGTGGTGGTCAGAACGTGCGTCTGGCCAGCCAACTGACCGGTTGGACCCTGAACGTGATGACCGAATCGGACATCCAGGCTAAGCAGCAAGCTGAAACCGGCGACATCCTGCGCAACTTTATCGAAGAGTTGGAAGTCGATGAAGACCTGGCTCAGGTGCTGGTAGATGAAGGCTTCACCAGCCTGGAAGAGATTGCCTACGTACCGTTGGAAGAAATGCTCAACATCGACGGCTTTGACGAAGACACCGTCAACGAGCTTCGCGCTCGGGCCAAGGATCGTTTGTTGACTAAAGCCATCGCTACTGAGGAAAAGCTGGCAGACGCCCATCCGGCCGAAGACCTGCTCTCGCTTGAGGGTATGGACAAGGATTTGGCGATGGAACTGGCGGTGCGCGGCGTAATTACCCGCGAAGACCTGGCCGAGCAGTCTATTGACGATCTGCTCGACATCGACGGCATTGACGAAGATCGTGCCGGCAAGTTGATCATGGCCGCCCGAGCCCATTGGTTCGAGTAATTAGGCGCGGCCTGAGGAGAGAAGTGCATGACGCAAGTCACGGTGAAACAACTGGCCGATGAGGTCAAAACACCGGTAGAGCGCCTGTTGCAGCAGATGCGTGAGGCAGGTCTGCCGCACACCGCCGCCGATGAAGGTGTGAGCGATAGTGAGAAGCAGTCTTTGCTGACTCACTTGAAGAGCAGCCACAAGGCGAAAGTGGAAGAACCGCGCAAGATTACATTGCAGCGCAAAACCACCAGCACCCTGCGTGTAGCGGGTAGCAAGAGCATCAGCGTTGAAGTACGCAAGAAGAAAGTCTTCGTACAGCGCAGCCCGGAAGAAATCGAAGCCGAGCGCAAACGCGAACTTGAAGAGCGTCGCGCAGTAGAAAATGCTGCTCGTCAGAAGGCTGAAGAAGAAGCCAAGCGTCGCGCCGAAGAAGAAGCGCGTCGCCAGCCTACTGCTGCGCAACCTGCTAACACTGACGCGGTTGCCGCTCCTGTTGAAGCTGTGCGTGAGGCCGCTCCGGTGGCTGCCGCACCTGCTCCTGCAGCAGATGCCCGCAAGCGCGACGAACCTCGTCGTCCGGACAAACCGCGTGCCGACGATAACAATCGTCGCGGTGGTGGTGGCGATGGCGAGCGTAAAAACGCTCCACATCGTGCCTCGGTCAAAGAGAAAGCGCCTGCTCCACGCGTTGCCCCACGTACTACTGACGAAGAGAGCGATAGCTTCCGTCGCGGTGGTCGCGGCAAGGCCAAGCTGAAAAAACGCAACGCCCACGGTTTCCAGAGCCCAACCGGCCCTGTCGTGCGTGATGTGCAGATCGGCGAGACCATCACCGTTGGCGATCTCGCCAATCAGATGTCGGTCAAGGCTGCTGAAATCATCAAGTTCATGTTCAAACTGGGTACTCCAGCGACCATCAACCAGGTGCTTGATCAGGAAACTGCTCAGCTGGTAGCCGAAGAACTGGGCCACAAAGTGACCCTGGTCAGCGACACCGCCTTGGAAGATTCCCTGGCCGAGTCCCTGAAGTTTGAAGGTGAGACGTTCTCCCGTGCGCCAGTTGTGACCGTAATGGGCCACGTTGACCACGGTAAGACATCCCTGCTCGACTACATCCGTCGTGCCAAGGTAGCTGCTGGCGAAGCCGGTGGTATCACCCAGCACATCGGTGCGTACCACGTTGAAACCGAGCGCGGCATGGTCACCTTCCTCGACACCCCAGGTCACGCCGCGTTTACCGCAATGCGTGCCCGTGGTGCCAAGGCGACTGACATCGTGATCCTGGTCGTTGCAGCGGACGACGGCGTGATGCCGCAGACCATTGAAGCTGTCCAGCATGCCAAGGCCGCTGGCGTTCCACTGGTTGTTGCAGTGAACAAGATCGACAAGCCGGGCGCCGATCTCGATCGCATCCGTAGCGAACTGTCGGTTCACGGCGTGACGTCCGAAGAGTGGGGCGGTGATACGCCGTTCGTTTCGGTATCGGCCAAGGTCGGTACTGGCGTGGACGAACTGCTCGAAGCAGTCCTGCTGCAGGCTGAAGTACTCGAACTGAAAGCAACTCCATCGGCTCCAGGCCGTGGTGTTGTGGTTGAATCGCGTCTCGACAAAGGTCGCGGCCCGGTTGCAACCGTACTGGTTCAAGACGGTACTCTGCGCCAAGGCGACATGGTGCTGGTCGGTTCGAACTATGGCCGCGTGCGTGCCATGCTCGACGAGAACGGCAAGCCAATCAAGGAAGCCGGTCCTTCCATCCCTGTCGAGATCCTCGGCCTGGACGGTACCCCGGACGCTGGCGACGAGATGAGCGTGGTTGCCGACGAGAAGAAAGCCCGTGAAGTGGCTCTGTTCCGTCAAGGCAAGTTCCGCGAAGTCAAACTGGCTCGTGCTCACGCCGGCAAGCTGGAAAACATCTTCGAGAACATGGGCCAGGCAGAGAAGAAGACGCTTAACATCGTCCTCAAATCTGACGTACGCGGTTCCCTCGAAGCGTTGAACGGCGCCTTGAACGGCCTGGGTAACGACGAAGTGCAAGTGCGCGTTGTCGGTGGCGGTGTCGGTGGTATCACCGAATCCGACGCCAACCTGGCACTGGCTTCCAACGCTGTACTGTTCGGCTTCAACGTGCGTGCCGATGCTGGCGCTCGCAAGATCGTCGAGCAGGAAGGCCTGGACATGCGTTACTACAACGTCATCTACGACATCATCGAAGACGTCAAGAAAGCCCTTACCGGCATGCTTGGCAGCGACGTTCGGGAGAATATCCTGGGTGTTGCCGAGGTGCGTGACGTGTTCCGCTCGCCGAAATTCGGCGCGATCGCCGGTTGCATGGTTATTGAAGGTGTTGTGCACCGTAACCGTCCAATCCGTGTACTGCGTGAAGACATCGTTATCTTCGAAGGCGAGCTGGAATCCCTGCGCCGCTTCAAGGATGACGCTTCCGAAGTGCGTGCCGGCATGGAATGCGGTATCGGCGTCAAGAGCTACAACGACGTCAAGCCTGGCGACAAGATCGAAGTTTACGAGAAGGTCCAGGTTGCTCGCAGCCTCTAACTCGCGCACTTCCGGAGCCACGCCGCGTGTGGGCATGCAAATGCCCCGCGCAGCGTACGGACTCTAAACGCAACGCCCGGTCTGGCTTTTGTCAGGCCGGGCGTTTGCCGCTTTCAGACCCCACGGGTTTCACCGTGTGGCAGCAACAGGTAACAAGAAATGGCAAAAGAATACAGCCGTACCCAACGTATCGGCGATCAGATGCAGCGTGAGCTGGCTCAACTGATCCGTCGCGAAGTCAAAGACCCGCGCGTTGGCCTGGTCACCATCACCGCCGTTGAAGTGAGCCGTGACGTGGGTCACGCCAAAATCTTCATTACCGTGATGGGCCAGGACAACAGCGAAGAAATCGCGCAAAGCATCAAGGTGCTCAACTCGGCTGCAGGTTTCCTGCGCATGCAGTTGGCCCGTGAAATGAAATTGCGCAGCGTTCCGCAGTTGCACTTCCACTACGACGAAAGCGTCGTACGTGGCGCACACCTGTCGGCACTGATCGAGCGCGCCGTGGCTGAAGACAGCCAGCATCCGTCCACACCTGAAGACGCCAAGGAGTAAGCGGTGGCTCAGGTCAAACGTATCCGCCGTAACGTCAGTGGCATCATTCTGCTCGACAAGCCCATTGGCTTTACCTCCAATGCGGCGTTGCAGAAGGTTCGCTGGCTGCTCAACGCCGAAAAGGCCGGGCACACCGGTAGCCTCGACCCGCTGGCCACCGGCGTTCTGCCTTTGTGCTTTGGCGAGGCGACCAAGTTCTCGCAATACCTGCTCGATTCCGACAAGGGTTATGAAACCCTGATGCAACTGGGCAAGACCACCACCACGGCCGACGCCGAAGGTGATGTGTTGCAGGTTCGCGATGTGACCGTTGGTCGTGCCGATATTGAAGCCGCCTTACCCGCTTTCCGTGGGCAAATCAGCCAGATACCGCCGATGTACTCGGCTCTCAAGCGTGACGGGCAACCTCTTTACAAGCTGGCACGTGCGGGCGAAGTGGTGGAGCGTGAACCGCGTTCTGTTACTATTGCCCGGCTGGAATTGCTCGCCTGTGAAGGTGACACCGCCCGATTGGCCGTGGACTGCAGCAAAGGCACCTATATCCGTACTCTGGTGGAAGATATTGGTGAGCAACTGGGCTGTGGCGCATACGTTGCCGAACTGCGACGTACACAGGCCGGCCCTTTCACCCTGGCCCAGACGGTCACGCTGGAAGAGCTCGAAGCGGTACACGCCGAAGGCGGCAACGAAGCGGTAGATCGCTTCCTGATGCCCTCGGACAGCGGTTTGCTGGATTGGCCATTGCTGCACTTCTCGGAACACAGCGCGTTCTACTGGCTCAACGGCCAACCGGTACGCGCCCCGGATGCCCCGAAGTTCGGCATGGTGCGAGTACAGGATCATAACGGTCGCTTTATCGGTATCGGTGAAGTGAGCGAAGACGGGCGCATCGCGCCGCGTCGACTGATTCGGTCAGAATGACCGAACGAGTGTGGCTGTTAACAGGCATGGTCAACACTCATTTTTAGATACAGGGATTTGTCCCTGGCCTGTTGAAACTACCCCTGGGTGGTTTCCTGAAAAAAGGATTGCCTCATGGCTCTCGACGTTCAAGAAAAAGCACAAATCGTAGCTGACTATCAGCAAGCTGTTGGTGACACTGGTTCGCCAGAAGTGCAAGTTGCACTGCTGACCCACAACATCAACAAACTGCAAGGTCACTTCAAGGCCAACGGTAAAGATCACCACTCCCGTCGTGGTCTGATCCGCATGGTAAACCAGCGCCGTAAGCTGCTGGACTACCTGAAAGGCAAGGATCTGGGTCGTTATCAGGCTCTGATCGGTCGCCTGGGTCTGCGTCGCTAATCAGCGATTGCGCTAGAGGTTGGTTGTCTGCCGTGTGTCAGTGGGATTCCCGCTGGCCCATTGCAGGCTCCCAGCCTCAAGTTTTATCTGGATACACGTTTTACCCCTGGACAAGGGTCGGGCCGATTCCCGGCATTGCCCAAGAATTTCGCAAGAAAACAAGTTCCCCAAGAGCCACAAAGAAGGTAGGACACCGTGAACCCGGTTATCAAAAAATTCCAGTTCGGTCAGTCGACCGTTACCCTCGAGACAGGCCGTATCGCCCGTCAAGCCTCCGGCGCAGTGCTGGTTACCGTTGACGACGACGTTACCGTATTGGTGACCGTGGTTGGCGCCAAGACCGCTGACCCGAGCAAAGGCTTTTTCCCTCTGTCCGTTCACTACCAGGAAAAGACTTACGCTGCCGGTAAGATCCCTGGCGGTTTCTTCAAGCGCGAAGGCCGTCCTTCCGAGAAAGAAACCCTGACTTCCCGACTGATCGACCGTCCGATCCGTCCGCTGTTCCCAGAAGGCTTCATGAACGAAGTGCAGGTTGTCTGCACCGTCGTTTCCACCAGCAAGAAGACCGATCCGGACATCGCTGCGATGATCGGTACCTCGGCTGCACTGGCCATCTCCGGCATTCCCTTCGATGGTCCGATCGGCGCAGCTCGCGTTGCGTTCCACGAAAGCACCGGCTACCTGCTGAACCCGACTTACGAGCAACAAAAAGCCTCGAGCCTGGACATGGTCGTTGCCGGTACCTCGGAAGCGGTATTGATGGTTGAATCGGAAGCCAAAGAGCTGACCGAAGACCAGATGCTGGGCGCCGTATTGTTTGCTCACGACGAGTTCCAGGTTGTGATCAATGCGGTTAAAGAACTGGCTGCCGAAGCCGCCAAGCCAACCTGGGCCTGGGCTCCTGCGCCTGAAGCCACCGTACTGCTGGGCGCTATCCGCGCAGAGTTCGGCGCTGCCATCTCCGATGCCTACACCATCACCGTCAAGGCCGACCGTTATGCTCGCCTGGGCGAGTTGAAGGACCAGGTCGTGGCCAAGCTGTCCGGTGAAGACGGCCAGCCTTCCGCCAGCGAAGTCAAAGCAGCCTTCGGCGAAATCGAATACCGCACCGTTCGCGAAAACATCGTGAACGGCAAGCCGCGTATCGACGGTCGCGACACCCGCACCGTACGCCCGCTGAACATTGAAGTCGGCGTTTTGCCGAAGACTCACGGTTCGGCCCTGTTCACCCGTGGTGAAACCCAGGCCCTGGTAGTCGCGACGCTGGGCACCGCCCGTGACGCACAGCTGCTGGACACCCTGGAAGGCGAGAAAAAAGACCCGTTCATGCTGCACTACAACTTTCCTCCGTTCTCGGTGGGCGAGTGTGGTCGCATGGGTGGCGCTGGCCGTCGCGAAATCGGTCACGGCCGTCTGGCCCGTCGTTCGGTCCAGGCCATGCTGCCGGCCGCTGACGTGTTCCCGTACACCATTCGTGTTGTATCGGAAATCACCGAGTCCAACGGTTCCAGCTCCATGGCTTCCGTTTGCGGTGCTTCGCTGGCATTGATGGACGCTGGTGTGCCGATGAAGGCGCCAGTTGCCGGTATCGCCATGGGCCTGGTTAAAGAAGGCGAGAAGTTCGCCATCCTGACCGACATCCTGGGCGACGAAGACCACCTGGGCGACATGGACTTCAAGGTAGCCGGTACCGCCAAAGGCGTGACCGCACTGCAGATGGACATCAAGATCAAGGGCATCACCGAAGAGATCATGGAAATCGCTCTGGGCCAAGCCCTGGAAGCGCGCCTGAACATCCTCGGCCAGATGAACCAGATCATTGGTCAGTCGCGTACCGAGCTGTCGGAAAATGCTCCGACCATGATCGCGATGAAAATCGACACCGACAAAATCCGTGATGTCATCGGTAAAGGCGGCGCGACGATCCGTGCGATCTGTGAAGAGACCAAGGCCTCGATCGATATCGAAGACGACGGTTCTATCAAGATCTTCGGCGAAACCAAGGAAGCGGCTGAAGCTGCACGTCAGCGCGTCCTGGGTATCACCGCTGAAGCCGAGATCGGCAAGATCTACGTCGGTAAGGTTGAGCGCATCGTCGACTTCGGTGCCTTCGTCAACATCCTGCCGGGCAAAGACGGTCTGGTTCACATCTCCATGCTGAGCGACGCTCGCGTTGAGAAAGTGACCGACATTCTCAAAGAAGGCCAGGAAGTGGAAGTGTTGGTACTGGACGTGGACAACCGCGGCCGTATCAAACTGTCCATCAAGGACGTAGCAGCAGCCAAGGCTTCGGGCGTTTAATTACCCGCAAGCTTCACGCTGAAATAAAGGACTCTACGGAGTCCTTTTTTTATGCGTGCGAGAAAGTGAAGCGGAATCAGCTATTTAGCCCCTCCCAAAAGCCGCAACTTGCATGCAGGCACGATGGCCTTCATGCAAGTTGCACGATTCCGAAAATCACGCGATTTCTTAACTAGTTGTTTTATAAGGAGTTTTAGCTGGTTGGTGACTTGGCACACTGCCTGCAATATCCCTGGTAGCGCTGCAGCACCAAGATTTACGTACTGCAGTCTTTTAATAAAACAGGAGTTACTCGTATGAAGAAGTTCGCTCTCGCTACTGCTACCGCTCTGACTCTGGCCATGGGTGCTAACGTAGCCTTTGCTCAGACTTCCCAAGCCCCTATGACCCTGGCGGCTGGTGAAGCGACCCAGGCTAAGGAAAGCGTTTCGGATACTTGGATCACCACCAAAGTCAAAGCTGACCTGCTGACTGAAAAAGGCATCCCAGGTTCGGACATCAAGGTTGAAACCAACAAAGGTGTGGTTTCCCTGTCTTCCGACGTAGCTATCTCGGACTCGCAGAAAGCGACCGCTGTAGCGATCACCAAGAAAATCAAAGGCGTGACTGCTGTTTCGGCAGACGGCCTGCTGGCTGGCGGCGCTACCAAGGCTGACGGTATCGACAAAACCAAAGGCGCAGCCCATAACGCTGGAGAGGCGACTAGCGATACTTGGATCACCACCAAGGTGAAGGCTGATCTGGTTACCGAGAAAGGTATTCCTGGCACCGACATCAAGGTTGAAACCAACAAAGGCGTTGTGTCCCTGTCGTCCCCTACCGCTGTAACCGCTTCGCAGAAAGAAACGGCTGTTGCGATCGCCAAGAAAATCAAAGGCGTTAAAGCTGTATCGGCCGATGGCCTGAAAGCAGAGTAACGCTGCAGGTTTCGTCTGAACTGAATGGCGGCGGCGTGGGGTGAGTTAGTTATCCATCCCATGCACCTCTGGAGTTCATGCGACCGACCACACGGATGTGGTCATTACAGGCCCCGGCACTTGTGTCGGGGCCTGTTCTATTTGGCGCAGGCGAGGCAAAAAAAATGTGAGAGGGGGCTTGCTCCCGATAGCGGTGCAGCAGTCAACATATCATTGACTGCGGCACCGCTATCGGGAGCAAGCCCCCTCCCACATTAGTTACTCAGCATCCAGATGCATCGGCGTCACGACCCGGCCATCCTTCTCGGCCTGCCCCAACTGCGCATCAATGAAGTACACGCGGTCGTCTTCCAACTTCGCCTTATCCACCAGATAGTCCTTGATGGTACTGGCGCGGTCCTGGCCCAGCTGGCGCAGCAGCACGTCGCTGCCACTCCAGAACTTGATCACGCCGTCCTTGAGCCTGGCTGTGCGCTCGTCAGTGCCAAGGTCTTTCCATTCGGCCGGTGGTTGCTGTTTCAGACGGGTACGGTAGATGCCCTCCAGCAAAGGCGCCTTTTCCTTCTCCGGCACCACAAGCAATGACGCCTGGGCCGGGACTTTATCGCCGCGACGCTGCAGGATTTTGTAGTAGTTGTACTGGTACTCACGCTCCAGCCGTTGTGCGGCCAGCAACGGGCCGTCACTGCTGGCCGCTGCGGTCCCTTCGATTTCCAGGCGCAGGGCAGGGCGTTCCTTGAGTGCCTTGGCCAGCGTGTTGAGGGCGCCTTCGGCGTCTTTATTCAATTCACTGGAGCCCGCGGCGAACGACACATTACCCAGGTCTTCCGAGCCCCCGCCGGTAACCAGCCCGCCAATGAACTTGAAGGGTGCCGTCGCTGCGCGTACCACGAGGTTACGCAGGGTTTGCCACACAATCGGCATCACGCTGAATTGTGGGTTGTTCAAGTCACCGGTGACCGGCAATTCGATGGAGATCTTGCCGTCGCTGTCCTTGAGCAGGGCAATTGCCAGGCGAATCGGCAAGTCCACGGCATCGGCGCTGTCGACCTTCTCACCCAGTTGCAGCTGCTCGACCACCACCTTGTTCTCGGCCTTCAACTGGCCCTTGGTGATCATGTAATGCAAGTCCAGGTTCAGGCGACCCTTGCGGATTCGAAAGCCCGCGAATTTGCCCGAGTACGGGGTCAGGGTGGTCAACTCGACGCGTTTGAAGCTGGTCGCGATGTCCAGCGCTGCCATGGGGTCAAACGGGTTTACGCTGCCTTTGATGGTCACTGGCGCATAACGGTCTACCTTGCCCTTGATGTCGACGCTGGCCGGCTTGGCCTGGCGACTGTCAATGGTGCCGATCTGGCCGTTGAGTTGTTGAATCGCGGTGGCGAAGTTGGGCGTGAGGCTGAAGTCGGCGAAATTGGCCGAGCCGTCGTTGATCGCAATCTGGCCGATGCGGATGCCCAGCGGCTTGTCTTTGCTTGATGCCGACTTGGCCGCCGGCTTGGTACCGCTGTCGGCCGGCTGTGGAATCAGCAGGTCGTCAATGTTGGTGGTGCGGTCATCGTTGATCATGAAGCGCGCATAGGGCTGCAGCAGGTTGACCTTGTCGATCGTCAGGCTGTCGCCATGCTGGTAATTGACGCCTTCCAGCACCAGCCGCTGCCATTTGAGGAAGTCGCGGGACTTGAGGGTGTCGAGGGTGTGCAGCTGATCTATCTGTGCCCGGCCAGTGACCTGGAGGGCCAGCGGCTCGGTGCTTTTCAGGTTCACGTCCAGATTGCTGCCGAGCATGCCGCTGCGCAGCTCCAGGCGGATGAACGGGCTGATGTAGGCTTGGGCGACGCGCAGGTCGATGTCCTGGGTGTTCACCTTCAGCTTGGCGCTGACCGGGTTCAGGTTGACCTCGCCGGTTGCCTGGATCTTGCCTTGCTTGCCCAGGCCGGTGTCGACCTTCAAGCTAAAAGGGCTCTGGTTGAGGCTGTCGAAGTTCTGCACGTCGACGTTCAACGGGCCCAGCTCCAGTGCTACCGCAGGGCTGGCCTGACGGTCAGCCAAGTGCACCTGGTAATTGCGCAGTTGCACATCCTTGAGCAGCACTTGCCAGGGTTTGTTCGGCGCCGCCGGTGGCGCTTCAGGCGAATCGGCCGTGGCTGGCGCGGAGGCGGGCTCAGGGGGCTTGGCCGGTTTGCCGGGTTGGCTGGCGAACAGCTTTTGCCAATCCAGTTGCCCATCGGCTTCGCGGGCAGCCCAGGTTTCCAGCTTGTTGCTGCGGATCTTGCCGATCACCACCTTCTGTTTGGCCAGGTCCACCGTGGTCTCGCTGACGTCCAGGCGTTCCAGGCGTGCCAAGGGCCGGCCATCCGGCGCCTTGATCGCAAAGGGCGCGATGCTGGCGACGGTGTTGGTCAGGTTCAGTTCGGTCTCTTTGGCCAGGCTGAATTTATAGTCGGTGCTGAAATTGAGCACACCGTCCTCGAGCACCAGCGGCAACGCATCGCGCACGTACGGCCACCAGGCTTTCATCTTGCCGTCGGTGACTTTCAGCGAGCCTTCGGAGGTGATCGGTACCAGGCTGAAGTTGCCTTTCCAGTCGATCTGCCCACCCTCGGGGCCGGCGGCCACCAGGGTCATGTCGGCGTTATCTTCCGGCAAGGTGCTGAGGTTTTTCAGCTCGAAGTCGAGTGTGTCGTAGAGAAATTCGATGGGTTCGCTGGGGCGCAGATCCTGGAAGTGCACATAACCGCGCGCCAGCTTGATGCTGTCGATACGCAGCGGGAAAGGCTTGGCATCGGGGTCTGCGGGGGTTGGTTCGCTCGGCGGCAACTTGAACAACTGCGCCAGGTTCAGTTGGCCGGACTTGTCGAAGAGCAGTTCGGTCTTGGGCTGCTCGAGTTGCACATCGGCCAGGTGCAGGGCGCGGGTCCAGAGACTGTCGATCTGCAGGTTGGCGTAGAGGCGCTCGAAACCCAACTGTTCCTTGCCCGGTTCACCAATCTTCAGGCCCCATAGCGTCAGCTCCAGGCTGAACGGGTTGAGCTCGATACGCTCGATACGCGCCGGTACCGTCGCGTAATCGGCCAACTGTTGGTTGGCAATGCGAAGGGCAATGCCGGGCAGAATCAGGAAGCCCAGCAAGCTGTACAACGCAAGGGCGGTCAACAAGGCGCCTAGGGCGCGGATCAATCCTTTGGGCATGGGTGACGCCATCTATGTCGAACGAGAGTGCCTTGGAGTATGGCACGGGATTTCGGTTCCGAAGAACCGCGGGGCTTGGGAAACTTCCTACAATTGCAGGATCAGGGTCTTCAGCGGAGGTTGCTGATCTTTCGACGGAAAGTCCGCTCCCGGCGCCATGGCCTGCCAATCGCGTACAGGGCGGCCGGCTTTTTCCGCGCAACGCAGCACCTGTTCGCGCCAGTCCTCCATGCTCACTTTCGCCAGGTTATTGCAGCAAATGAGCACACCATTATCGGCGGTGGCCAACAATGCCGGCTTGAGCAGGCTTTGGTAGTCGCGCAACAGGTCGACGGTGCCGAACGCGCTTTTGGCCCAGGCGGGGGGATCGAGTAGCACCAAGTCATATTGACGCTGTTCCAGGCGCGGATAGCTCGGCAGTTTCTGGCCACGGCGCTGGGTGATCGCAAGGCCGGCCAGTTGGCGAATGGCCGGGAAATAATCGGACTGCACGAATTCCATCGTCGGCACGTGCGGGTTAAGCAGGCCGTTCTCGCGCCCTACGGCCAGGTTGCCCTCGGCAAAGTCCAGGTTGCAGACCTCGCGTGCGCCACCGGCAGCGGCGCTCAAGCCGACGCCACAGGTGTAGGCGAACAGGTTGAGCACGCTTTTACCGGCGCTGTGGTCCTTGACCCAGCCACGGGTGTTGCGCAGGTCGAGAAACAGCAGCGGGTCCTGCCCGGCATGCCGTCCACGCACACGGTAGTTAAGGCCCCATTCGTGACCGACCAGGTCTTCCAGTGCGGCAGGTTCGGCGCGGTATACCGCGTCTTCACGGTCGATACGCGAATTGCCACGGGAGCGGTCGTTGTATACCAGCAGCAACTCCAGGCCCATGTAGTGGTTGATCAGTTGGTGCAGGTCCAACAGCTCAGCGCTTTGCAGGGATTGGTGGAAGCTTTGCACCAACAATTGCGGTCCGTAGCGGTCGATTGTCAGGCCGCCGGCGCCTTCCTGGCTGCCGTGGAACAAACGGTAGCAATCGGTACCTTGGGCATGCAGTTCACTGATCAGGTCTTGGCGATGATCGAGAGCGGCGCGCAGCGCCTGGTTCAAGGGAGTCATGGAGCGCGCCTTGCTTGCGGGTAAATGAGTACAAAGGGGGCGCGCAGTTTAACAGCCCCGGCCTGAACAGGCCGGGGGTTATTTCGAGGCTATCGGTTCAGGTGTTGCTATCGGTTCAGGTGTTGCTATCCGTTCAGGCGTTGCTATCGGTTCAGGCGTGCGTCGATCAGGCCATCCACCACGCTCGGGTCGGCCAGCGTCGAGGTATCGCCCAGGCTGTCCAGCTCGTTGCAGGCAATCTTGCGCAAAATCCTGCGCATGATCTTGCCGGAGCGGGTTTTTGGCAGGGCGGGCGCCCATTGGATCAATTCCGGCTTGGCGAAGCTGCCGATTTCCTTGCTGACCAACTCCAGCAGGTGCTTTTTCAGCGCATCGCTGGGTTCGACACCGTTCATAGGCGTGACGAAGGCATAAATGCCCTGGCCTTTGACGTCGTGGGGGTAGCCGACCACCGCGGCCTCGGCGACCAGGTCATGCAGCACCAGGGCGCTTTCGACTTCGGCAGTCCCGATGCGATGGCCGGATACGTTGATAACATCGTCGATTCTCCCGGTGATCCAGTAATCGCCCTGCTCATCGCGCCGCGCGCCGTCGCCGGTGAAGTAGTAACCGGGGTAGGGTTTGAAGTAGGTGTCGAGCATGCGTTGCGGATCGCCATAGACGCTGCGAATCTGCCCCGGCCAGCTGGCTTTGATCGCGAGCACGCCGCTGCCGGCACCGCTGATTTCCTTGCCTTGCTCATCCAGCAACACCGGCTGTACGCCGAACATCGGCTGGGTGGCACACCCTGGCTTGATAAGCTGGGCGCTGGCCAGCGGGCTGAGCATGATGCCGCCGGTTTCGGTCTGCCACCAGGTATCGACAATTGGGCAGCGCTGTTCGCCGACGGCGTTGAAGTACCAGTCCCAGGCTTCCGGGTTGATCGGCTCACCGACGCTGCCCAGCAGGCGCAAGCTGGCGCGGGAAGTGCTTTGCAGCGGGCCGTGACCTTCACGCATCAGGGCGCGCAATGCGGTTGGCGCGGTGTAAAAAATATTCACCTGGTGTTTGTCGATGACCTGCCAGAAGCGCGAGCTGTCCGGGTAGCTTGGCACACCTTCGAACATCAACGACGTAGCGCCATTGGCCAGTGGGCCATAGACGATGTAGCTGTGGCCGGTAACCCAGCCCACGTCGGCGGTGCACCAGAACACTTCGCCCTCGCGGTAGTCCAGTACGTACTTGAAGGTCATCGCCACGTGCAGTAGATAGCCGCCGGTGCTGTGCAAGACGCCCTTGGGTTTGCCCGTGCTGCCGGAGGTATAAAGAATGAACAGCGGGGCCTCGGCGTCCATCGGCTCGGGCGGGCAATCGTAGCTCGCGGCCGCCACGGCCTGTTGGTACTTGAGGTCGCGGCCTTCGTTCCAGTTCACGTTTGCGCCGGTGTGCTGGACCACCAGGACGGTGCTGACGTTCGGGCAACTGGCCAGTGCTTTATCTACGTTGTGTTTCAGCGCGACCGGTTTGCCGCCGCGTACGCCTTCATCGGCGGTGATAACCGTGCGGCAGTCGGCATCCAGTATGCGGTCGCGCAGGGCGTCCGGTGAGAACCCGCCAAACACCACCGAGTGCACCGCGCCAATGCGTGTGCAGGCCAACATGGCGTAGGCCGCTTCCGGGATCATTGGCATATAAATGCACACCCGGTCGCCTTTGCTTACGCCACGGCTCTTCAGCACGTTGGCCAGGCGGCTGACGTGTTGATGAAGTTGGCGGTAAGTGATGGTGGAAGATTTTGTCGGATCATCGCCTTCCCAGATGAAGGCCGGCTGATCGGCACGCTGGGGCAAGTGACGGTCGATGCAGTTGTAGCTGACGTTCAGTTGGCCGCCGGCAAACCATTGCGCAGCGCCGGTGTTGATGTCGGCGCTATGGACGGTGTGCCATGGCGTTATCCAATCGAGAAAGCTCTTGGCCTGGTCAGCCCAGAAGGCGTCCGGCTGTTCGATGGATTGGCGATAGAGGCGCTGATAGTCCTCTTGGCTGAGTTGCGCAGCCCGACGGACGGCATCGGCGACAGGGAATTGGCTGATATCGAACATGAGCGCTCCTTATTCTTGTTTTGCGACAAGTCATAAAGATGCACCCTGAGGAGAGAGGGTTCAAGGCCAACGTCCAAACGGACATTGGCCCTGAAGTCGCCGGATCAGCCGCGGTGACGGCCGCGGAAGTAGTTGATCAGGCCCTGGGTCGAAGCATCCTCGGCCGAGGTTTCTTCGGCGCCGGTCAGGCGGTTGTAGACGCCTTTGCCCAACTCTTTACCCAGCTCGACACCCCATTGGTCGAACGCGTTGATGCCCCAGATCACGCTCTGGACGAACACCTTGTGCTCGTACATCGCAACCAGCGCGCCGAGGCGACGGGGGCTGATGCGTTCAACCACGATGGTGTTGCTCGGGCGGTTACCCGGGATCACCTTGTGCGGCGCGAGTTTCTGCACATCGGCCTCGGGGATGCCTTTTTCGCGCAGCTCGGCTTCGGCTTCGGTGCGGGTCTTGCCGAGCATCAATGCCTGGCTCTGGGACAGGCAGTTGGCGTACAGCCACTGGTGGTGATCGGAGACCGGGTTGAAACTCACGATCGGCACGATGAAGTCGGCCGGGATCATTTGGGTGCCTTGGTGCAGCAACTGGTGATAAGCATGCTGCCCGTTGCAGCCCACGCCGCCCCAGATGACCGGGCCGGTATCGGTGGCGACCGGCGTGCCGTCCTGGCGCACGCTCTTGCCGTTGGATTCCATGTCCAACTGCTGCAAATGCTTGGTGATGTTACGCAGGTAATGGTCGTACGGCAGGATCGCATGGCTCTGCGAACCCCAGAAATTGCCGTACCACACGCCCAGCAAGCCCAGCAGTACCGGCATGTTGTCTTCGAACGGCGCGTTCTGGAAATGCTGGTCCATGGTGTAGGCACCGGACAGCAGTTCCTTGAAGTTGGACATGCCGATCGCCAGGGCAATGGGCAGGCCGATCGCGGACCACAGCGAGTAACGACCGCCGACCCAGTCCCACATCGGGAAGATGTTTTCTTCGCGGATACCGAACGCCACGGCCGCTGCGTTGTTGCTCGACACGGCGATGAAGTGGCGGTACAGCTCGGCTTCCGAGCCGCCCTGCGCCAAGTACCAGGCGCGGGCAGCCTGGGCATTCTTCAGGGTTTCGAGGGTGTTGAAGGATTTGGACGAGACGATAAACAGCGTGGTCTCGGCGCGCAGCTTCATGGTCAGCTCGTGGAACTCGCTGCCGTCGATGTTCGCCAGGTAATGGCAGCGCACGCCTTTATGGGCGTAGGACAGCAGCGCTTCGGAGACCAGCTCCGGGCCGAGGAACGAACCACCGATGCCGATATTCACCACGTCGGTGATCGGCTTCTCGGTGTAGCCACGCCACAGGCCGTCGTGGATGCGGCCGACCAGGTCAGTGATCTGGTTCAGCACTTTGTGCACGTCCGGCATGATGTTCACGCCGTTGACCGACAACTTGTCGCCTACCGGGCGGCGCAGGGCGGTATGCAACGCTGGGCGGCCTTCGGAGGAGTTGACCGGCTCGCCGGCATACAGCGAGTTGATCGCGTCTTTAAGGCCGACTTCGTTGGCCAGGCCCACCAGCAGGTCGCGGGTTTCGCCGGTGATCAGGTTTTTCGAGTAATCGAGGAAAAGCCCGCAGCTGCTCAGGGTGAATTCTGAAAAACGCTGGGGGTCGGCATTGAAGGCCTCGCGCATGCTGAAATCCTGCATGGCTTGGCGATGTTGATTGAGCGCTTGCCAGGCGGGCAGCGCGGTAACGTCATGAGGGGTGCGGTAGTACGCCATCGCTGCGGGTTTCCTTTTTATTACAGGGACTGCCTTTTAGGACACTTCAAAATCCGGAACATCCAGTCTTTTAACTGGCCACGGGTTCCGGACAGCGCTAACCATACGCGCAGGGCGATTACATTAAACCTAGCGTGTCGATATGTCTTGGCTTTGTCTGCGCTGTAGCCGGTACTTTTTTATACCGGCGCAGCGTTTAGGGCAATCGGCGGGCTGTTGGCAGGGGTCAGTCGAGGGTCAGATGCAGGTTGTCGATCAGGCGAGTCGCGCCCAGATAGGCCGCCACCAGAATCACAATGTCCCGATCCTCAGGCGTGGCTGGCCTCAGGTGTACGCCTTGGCGCACTTCCAGGTAGTCCATGCGCAAACCAGCGGCTTCGATCTGCTGGATGTGCTCGGCGCGCAGCCTGGCGAAATCACGCTCACCGCTTTTGATGGCGGCGGCAATCTGGCTGAGGCTGCGGTACAGCACCGGTGCAATCGCGCGCTGCTCTTCGGTGAGGTAGCCATTGCGCGATGACAGCGCCAGGCCATCGGCTGCGCGGACGGTCGGCTCGCCGATGATCTGGATCGGCATGTTCAGGTCATGCACCATGGCGCGAATCACCGCCAGTTGCTGATAGTCCTTCTGGCCAAATACGGCCATGTCCGGCTGGACCATGTTGAACAGCTTGCTGACCACCGTGGCGACACCTTCGAAATGGCCTGGACGGCTGGCGCCGCACAGGCCTTCGGACAGCAGCGGAACGCTGACGCGGGTCTGGCCGGTCATGCCGCCGGGGTACATTTCCTCCACCGTTGGCGCGAACAGCAGGTTACAACCGGCTTGCAGCAGCCGTTCCTGATCGGCGGCGAGGGTGCGCGGGTATTTGTCCAGGTCTTCGCCGGCGCCGAATTGCAGCGGGTTGACGAAAATGCTCGTCACCACGAAATCCGATTGCTGCGCAGCCTTGCTCACCAGGGTCGCATGGCCACTGTGCAGGTTGCCCATGGTCGGCACGAAGCCGATGCGCTTGCCGGCGTTGCGCGCGTGGGTCACGGCGGCGCGCAGTTCGCGCAGGGTTTTAACGGTGTTCATGCAGAGAATCCGTGTTCGGCGCCAGGGAAGGTCACGGCCTTGACTTCGCTGACATAAGCGCTCAGTGCGGCGTGAATGCTGGGCTGGCCGGCCATGAAGTTTTTCACGAACTTGGGCACGTGGCCGCTGATCGACAGGCCGAGCATGTCGTGCAGCACCAGCACCTGGCCATCGGTGGCGGAGCCAGCCCCAATGCCGATCACCGGTACTTTGACAGCCTGGGTGATTTCGGCGGCCAGTTCGCTGGGTACGCACTCCAGCAAAATCATCGCGACGCCGGCTTGTTCCAGGGCGATGGCATCGGCGCGCATCTGGCGTGCCTGGGCTTCATTGCGGCCCTGGACCTTATAGCCACCCAGGAGGTTGACCGACTGCGGCGTCAGGCCCATGTGCGCGCAGACCGGTACGCCGCGCTCAGCCAGCAGCCGGATCGACTCGGCGAGCCATACGGCACCTTCGACCTTGATCATGTGCGCACCCGCCTGCATCAGTTTGCCGGCGTTCTGGAAGGTCTGTTCGAGCGTGGCATACCCCATGAATGGCAGGTCGGCGATGATGAACGCACCGTCATTGCCACGCTTGACGCTGGCGGTGTGGTACGCGAGTTCATCAGTGGTGACGGGGAGCGTGCTGTCATTCCCTTGCAGAACCATGCCCAGGGAGTCGCCTACCAGCAACACCTCGACCCCGGCCTGGCAACAGGCGTGGGCGAAGGTCGCGTCGTAGCAGGTCAGCATGGTGATTTTTTCACCCTTGAGCTTGAGGCTCTGCAAGGTGGTCAGGGTAATGTCTGGCATGAAAAGGGTCCTCGTTCAGGCGCTTGGAAACAGCGAGTAACGCGCGTGAGTCTTCGTTTATACAGGCGCACCGTCTTGATAGCAGTGCTTATATGGCCTGGATTGCGCCCTTCAGCGCCGGGTTGGCGGCGGCGGGACGCCTATAGTCGTGAGGAGGACACGGGAAGTCAATTGGATGTGTTACCGCCTTGTTACGATGGCGGTGTTACCGCTGTTACGGACGCGATTGTAGGAGGGAGCTTGCTCGCGAAGAATCCAAGGGCACCGCGTTCAATCAGGCTGAGCGCGTGATCGTTGACGATTTTCGCGAGCAAGCTCGCTCCTACAGAGGCAAGCGTTCCAGGCCGACGAATGGGCAGGCCTCAAGCAGGTCGCTGAGGCTTTGTCCGTCAGGTAATCGCATGTGGGCAGGCACCAGCTCAGCCAATGGATAAAGCACGAACGCCCGCAGGTGCATCTGGTAATGCGGCACCTTGAGGCGCGGCTCATCAATCAGGCGATCACCGAATAACAGGATATCCAGGTCCAGGGTGCGTGGGCCCCAACGCTCAGTGCGCTCGCGGCCCTGGTCGTTTTCGATGGTGTGCAGCGCGTCGAGCAGGCGCAGCGGGGTGAGGTTGCTGTCCACGGCCGCCACCGCGTTGGTGTAGCGCGGTTGGCCTGGCAGCAGGGAGTCGCTTTGATAGAAGGCGGATACATCGACGAGGGCCGTGCCAGGCAAGTGCGCCAGAGCTTCGATAGCGTTGCGCAGTTGCTGCTGTGGGGCAGCCAGGTTGCTGCCCATGCCGATGTAGATACGTTCCACGTTTATTCGCCCGTTGCGCCCGAGGCATCGGCGGCGCTGCGTTTGCGCTTGCTGGAGCTGCGGCGGCGCTTTTTCGGCCCTTCGCCGACGCTGTCGCCTTTGCTGCCAAGCTCACGAATCATCTCGCGCCGCTGGCTGTCATTGGCATCCTGATAGTCGGTCCACCATTCGCCCAGGCCGTCGGTCTGCTCGCCGGCGCTTTCGCGCAGCAACAGGAAGTCGTAGCCTGCGCGAAAGCGCGGGTTGTCCAGCAACAGGTCGGCGCGTTTGCCACTGCGGCGCGGCAGGCGCTCCTGCATGTCCCAGATTTCGCGGATCGGCAGGGTGAAGCGTTTCGGAATGGCGATGCGCTGGCACTGTTCGGTGATCAGCTCGTGGGCGGCTTCCTGCATGGCAGGGATCGGCGGCATGCCACGGTCCTGCAAGCGCAGTACGCGTTTGGGCAGGGCCGGCCACAACAGGGCGGCAAACAGGAACGCCGGGGTCACCGGCTTGTTCTGCTTGATGCGCAGGTCAGTGTTGATCAACGCTTCGCTGATCAGTGTGTGGGTGTACGTCGGGTTGTGTTCCAACGCCTCGGCGCTGGCCGGGAACAGTGGATCGAACAACTGCAGGTCGACGAGCATTTCAAAGGTGTCGGCCGCGTAACCCGAAAGGAACAGCTTGAGCACTTCTTCAAACAGGCGTGCCGACGGGATTTCCCGCAGCATCGGTGCCAGTTCGCGAATCGGTGCGGCCGTGTGTTTCTCGATACCGAAGTTGAGCTTGGCGGCGAACCGCACGGCGCGCAGCATGCGCACCGGGTCTTCCTGGTAGCGCTGCGTCGGGTCGCCGATCAATCGGATCAGGTTGTTGCGGATATCGTGTACGCCATTGGCGTAATCGAGGATCCGCTCGCTGACTGGATCGTAATACAGGGCATTGATGGTGAAGTCGCGGCGTTGCGCGTCTTCTTCCAGGGTGCCGTAGACGTTGTCGCGCAGGATGCGCCCGCTCTCGTTGCGAGAAGACTGATTGGTATCTTCCTCTTCATCGTTTTGCGGGTGGCCGGCGCGGAACGTCGCGACCTCGATGATTTCGCGACCGAAGTGGATATGCACCAGCTTGAAGCGGCGCCCGATGATCCGCGCATTGCGGAATTCGGCACGCACCTGTTCAGGCGTGGCGCTGGTGGCGACGTCGAAATCTTTCGGCGTGATATTGAGCAGCATGTCACGTACGCAGCCGCCCACCAGGTAGGCCTGGTAACCGGCGTTCTGCAAACGTTCGACGATGTTCACCGCATAACGGCTGAATTGAGCGCGCTGCAATGAATGCTGATTGCTGTTAAGCACTTCAGGCGTGCTGCGAATGTGTTGCGTACGACGCAAGGGAGAACGGAATGACTGGAACAACTTCTTCAGCATGGGATGCACTGTTTGAAGGAATGTTCGGCCATAACGAAGAATGACCGCATGATGGGCCGGGATTCTAGCATTTAGTCAGGGGATGGTGTAGGAACAAGCTGCAGGCGTTGCGCCATAAGCGTTTAAAAGGCAAATCCAGGGGCTAACTGACGGAAACTACAAGGGGAGCCGAAGCTCCCCCAGAAGTAGTTGCGTACTCTATTTTTATTATGGTGTCGGGCTTCTTGTTTTTGTTGATCGCCCTCGCCATGAAGCTTCACCTTCATGGCACTCCCAATCGGGAGCCAAGAGCAAACGGATTGCTTTGGTCGCTGTGTTGCTGATCTACGATCCAACCAGTTCAGGCTCTGCCTTAGGGCAGTTTTTGTTGTTCTCGGCCTGGTTGCGGGGCAAGCCCCAATGCAACGCCTCTCCAAAAGAATCAGTTAGCTGCGCCTCCGCCGTGTTGTTTTTGTTATGCGTGAGTCGATTCGTCTTATTTTTATTGTCTGGTACAAAGCTTGTTATTGTTTTTGTACTAAGCATATAGCAGGGTGCGTGCCAACTTTTGCGAAGCCCAGCAAAATCATGGGGTTGAGGCGGTTTCAGGGTTTTGACGGGCGAAAAAAAGCCGGGGCTTCGTTACCGTAAGCCCCGGCTTTTGTTACGCGACATATCTGCGGTAACAGTTTTTTCACATTAGCAGGTGTTACCTCAGCTCTCGCTGGGAACACCGGTCTTGCGCCGCGGAATGCCCAGGCGTTGGCGACGTTCCCACAGGCACTTGCGGCTTACGCCCAGCTTGCGGGCCAGTTCGGTTTCGGTCATGTGGTCCTGGTGCTCGAGGACGAAATGCTGGAAGTAGTCTTCCAGGGACAAATCTTCCGTCGGCTCATGGCTGGTCGCGCTACCTGCGCCCTGTTGTGGCGCCAGGCCGATGAAGTCGTCGTCGTCCAGATCGCTGAGCTCGATATCGATGCCCAACAGCTCGGCGGATATTTCCGGGCTTTCCGACAGGATGACCGCGCGCTCGACGGCGTTCTCCAGTTCGCGCACGTTGCCCGGCCATGCATAATGCCGGATCGCCTGCTCCGCGTCCGGCGCAAATTTCAGATCGGTACGGTTGATGCGCGCGCTCTGGCGCAGCAGGAACGCGCTGGCGATCTCGTTGACATCGGCGCCACGCTCGCGCAGTGGCGGCAGCTTGAGCGCAATCACATGCAGGCGGTAATACAGGTCTTCACGGAACTGGCCGATCTTGGCCAGGCTCTTGAGGTCACGGTGCGTCGCTGCGATCAGGCGTACATCGACCTTCTGCGATTGCACTGAACCGACCCGGCGAATCTCGCCTTCCTGCAGCACCCGCAACAAGCGCGCCTGGGCCTCCAGGGGCAACTCGCCGATTTCGTCGAGGAATAGCGTGCCGCCGTCGGCGGCTTCGACCAAGCCGGCGCGCCCGGCGCTGGCACCGGTGAACGCGCCTTTTTCGTGGCCAAACAATTCCGACTCGATCAGGGATTCGGGGATCGCCGCGCAGTTCACCGAGATCATCGGGGCCTTGGCGCGCCTGGACAGGTTATGCAGCGCGCGGGCCACCAGTTCCTTGCCGGTGCCCGACTCACCCTGGATCAATACATTGGAGTCGGTCGGCGCCACTTTGCGGATCTTGCTGTACAGGTCCTGCATCGGCGGGCAGGAGCCAATGATGCCGATTTCGCCGTTACTGTTATCGACGCCCGGTTTGTCGGCTGCTTTTCCTGCCGGACGCGGTTCAGATGGCGCACTGCTGGCCGACTGGCGGTCACGCAGGATGCGCGCCACAGCCTGCAGCATCTCGTCATGGTCGAAAGGCTTGGCGATGTAGTCCACCGCGCCCATCTTCATCGAGTCCACCGCCGAGCGCAGGCTGGCGTAGCTGGTCATGATCAGCACCGGAGTGCCCTGGCCCAGCTTGATCAATTCGGTACCCGGAGCGCCCGGCAAGCGCAGGTCGCTGACGATCAGGTCGAACGTGGGAATGCTGAACCGCTCCTGGGCTTCCTGCACCGAGCCGGCTTCGCTGACCTGGTACTGATTACGTTCAAGCAGGCGACGCAAGGCAGAGCGGATAATGGTTTCGTCTTCGACGATCAAAATGTGCGGCATTGATTCAATTCTCTCGACGGTCTCAGTTCACAGCGGACGTCGCTTCGACATGACGCGGCAAGGTCACCCGGATACGGGTGCCGCGTTGGCTTTCGGTGTCAGCCGGGCTGTCGATGGTGATTTGTCCATAATGCTCTTCAACGATGGAATAGACCAGTGCAAGGCCCAGACCGGTACCTTCACCTGGATCCTTGGTGGTGAAGAAGGGTTCGAACAATCGGTCCATGATGTTCTGTGGAATGCCGCTGCCTTCATCTTCCACGATCAGGTCGACCGTGTGCTCGAAAGCCTCGCTCTTGACGCGCACCGCACTGTGCGGCGGGGACGCATCGCGGGCGTTGGACAGCAAGTTGATCAGGACCTGGGCCAGGCGTTGTGAGTCGCCATCGACCCAGTGGTCCGGATCGCACAGGTTAAAGAACTGTACTTCGAAATTGCGCCGGTTCAAGGCCAGCAGCCCAATGGCATCCTGCGCCACCTTGGCCAGGCACACCGCTTCGTCTTGATTCTGATGGGCGCCGGAGTGGGCGAAGCTCATCAGCGACTGCACGATGCGCGACACGCGCTTGGTCTGCTCGAGGATCTGCCCGCTGATCTCGGTGATTTCACCGTCCTCCTCGCGCTCTTCCCGCAGGTTCTGCGCCAGGCAGGCGATACCGGTGATCGGGTTGCCGATCTCATGCGCCACACCGGCGGCCAGGCGACCAATACTGGCCAGGCGCTCGGAGTGCACCAGCTTGTCTTCGAGCATCTGGGTGTCGGTGAGGTCTTCCACCAGCAACACCAGGCCGCTGTTGCCCGGGGCCAGGGGCTCGTCAATGGCGGCCTTGTGCAGGTTGAGCCAACGGGTCTGGCCGTCGAGGGCCAAGTGCTGCTTGTGCAAATGCTCATCGGGCAGGTTGATAAAACCTTGCAACAATTCTTTCCAGGGGTCACCGAGGGTATTGAGGCGAGAGCCGACCACGCGCTGCGCGGCGATGCCGGTAAGCTCTTCCATGGCCTTGTTCCACATCAGGATTTCCTGGTCCTTGGCCAGGGAACACACGCCCATCGGCAGTTCCTGCAGGGTCTGGCGGTGGTAACGGCGCAGGGCATCGAGTTCGGCGGCGAGGCCGGTGAGGCGTGAGTGATAGTCCTCCAACCGGCTTTCGATGAAATGGATGTCTTCGGTCACATAGTTTTCGCCGCCAGCCTTGTAGGGCAGGAAGGTTTCCACCATGTCCTGGGACACGCTGGGGCCCATCAGCCCGGACAAGTTGGCTTCGATACGGTCGCGCAAGCGCCGCAGCGCATAGGGACGGCGCTCGTCGAACGGCAGGTACAGATCGCGCAAGGCTTGTTCGACTTCCTTTTGCGCGGCCTTGGCGCCGAGCGGCTTGGCCAGTTGCGTGGCGAATTCCTGGGGCGAGGCCGCATGCAGTTCGCGGCGTTGCGGACGGCGCACGTTGTCCACCGCGCAGGCCTCGGCGGCGCTGGTTTCTTCGGGGCTGGCGTTGGTGAACAGCGAGATCAGGGTGAACATCAGGACGTTGGCGGCCAGCGAGGCGATTGCTGCCATGTGCCAGCTGGTGTCATCCAGCACGTAAATCATATTCAGCAACGGTATGTAGAAACCCTGCAGGTTGCCGACCAGCGGTAGCAGCATAGTCACCAGCCACACCAGGATGCCCGCCAGCAACCCGGCGATAAAGCCACGGCGATTGGCGGTCGGCCAGTACAGCACCGAGAGCACGCCCGGCAGGAACTGCAAGGTGGCGACAAAGGCCACGATGCCGAGGTTGGCCAGGTCCTGCCCGGCGCCCAGCAGCAGATAAAAGGCATAGCCGGCCATGATGATCGCGACGATCAGCGCGCGGCGCGTCCATTTCAACCAGCGGTAGATGTTGCCTTCGGCCGGTGGTTGGTACAGCGGCAGCACCAAGTGGTTGAGCGCCATCCCGGAAAGTGCCAGCGTGGTGACAATGATCAAGCCACTGGCCGCCGACAAACCGCCGACATACGCCAACAGCGCCAGGGCCGGGCTGTTGGCGGCAATGCCGATGCCGAGGGTGAAATACTCAGGGTTGGTGGTGGCCCCCAGTTTCAGGCCGGCCCACAGAATCAGCGGCACCGCCAGGCTCATCAACAGCAGGAACAGTGGCAAACCCCAACTGGCGCTGACCAATGAGCGTGGGTTGAGGTTTTCGGTGAAGGTCATGTGGTACATGTGCGGCATCACGATCGCCGAGGCGAAGAATACCAGCAGCAGCGTGCGCCAGGGGCCTTCCTGCAGGGGCGTGTGCAAGGCGGCGAGGGCGGTCTGGTTTTGCAGCAGCCACAATTCCAGCTGTTGCGGGCCGTCGAACACGCCGTAGAGCGCATAAAGGCCGACGCCGCCGATGGCGACCAGCTTGATCACCGACTCAAAGGCAATCGCAAACACCAGGCCCTGGTGTTTTTCGCGGGTGGCGATATGGCGTGAGCCAAAGAAAATGGTGAACAGGCTGATCAAGGCGCAGAAGGCCAGGGCAACGCGATGTTGCACCGGCTCGCGGGTGAGGATGCTGATCGAGTCGGCCACTGCCTGGATCTGCAGGGCCAGCAACGGCAGCACGCCGATCAGCATGAAAATCGTGGTGAGTGCGCCGGCCCAGGTGCTGCGAAAACGAAAGGCAAACAGGTCCGCCAGGGAGGACAACTGATAGGTGCGGGTGATTTTCAAAATCGGGTACAGCAGCACCGGCGCCAGCAGGAACGCACCGGACACCCCCAGGTAGCTGGAGAGGAAACCGTAGCCGTATTGATAGGCCAGGCCCACCGTACCGTAGAACGCCCAGGCGCTGGCGTATACGCCCAGGGACAAGGTGTAGGTCAAGGGATGGCGAATGATCGCCCGCGGAATCATTCCACGCTCACTGATCCAGGCGACGCCGAACAACGCCGCCAGGTAGGCGGCGCTGATCAGCAGCATCTGGGTGAGGCTAAAGCTCATCGGCATCTTTTTGGCTCTGCAGGATGAAGGTCACGACGATCAGGATCAGCCAGAGCAGATAAGGACGGTACCAGGCGCCCGTGGCATCGATCCACCAGTCCATGATGGCGGGGGAAAACAGGTAGATCCCGACGACCAGCAGCAGGACCAATCGATAGATGTACATGTTGGCCTCTGATTGAAGAATTGCGGCGATGGTAACGGATGGCTGGCAAGCTGCAAGCGCCTTCAGTTCAATTGCGCTTCGGCCAGGGTGAGTGTGCGTGGGATCCGTGTGGCATCCCACTGCCGAATGCCCCAATCCAGCAGTTCCCTGGGGCTGGCGTAAAGCAGCTCGTCACCGGCCGGCTGGCCAAGGGCGCGTAGCGCTCTGAGTAACAATGGCGTGGCCTGGTCTGCGGTCAGCGGTGGCGAACGGTACGACTTGCCCAGTTTGTGACCGTCCGGCTGGACGATCAGCGGCACATGCAGATAACGCGGCTGGCGCAGGCCAAGCAATTCCTGCAGGTAAAGCTGGCGTGGCGTGGAATCGAGCAGGTCGGCACCGCGCACGATGTCGGTAACGCCTTGCCAGGCGTCATCCAGGACCACGGCCAGTTGATAGGCGTACAGGCCATCGCGGCGGCGGATGATGAAATCGCCTACATCGCGTCCCAAGTGCTGTCGGAATTCGCCCTGTACGCGGTCGGTAAAATGATATTCAAGCTCGGGCCCGCGCAGACGGATAGCCGCATCTTGCTGATCGTGGCCGGCATTGCGGCAAAGCCCGGGGTAAATCCCGTTGTAGGGTTCCAGCTGTTTGCGCGAGCAGGTGCAGGCGTAGGCCAGGCCGTGGTTGAACAGGTCGTTCAGCACCTTGGCGTAGGCGTCGTGCCGCTCGCTTTGCCGGATCAGTTCACCATCCCACTCAAAGCCGTAGCTTTCCAGGGCGTGCAGGATTGCCGTCTGGGCGCCGGGTTCTTCACGGGGTGGGTCGAGGTCTTCCATGCGCATCAGCCAGCGGCCTTGATTGGCGCGGGCATCGAGGTAGGAGGCGAGGGCGGCGACCAGGGAGCCGAAGTGCAGATGGCCGCTGGGCGTGGGGGCGAAGCGCCCGATATAGGTAGAGGCAGTCATGGGCCGGATACTACTGGAAAATCGGTAAACGCCAGCAACAAAAATGGGGCGTTCGCACGCCCCATTCGTTCAGCTCGACAAGCATTACTTGCCGACCTGTTTTTCCTTGATTTCGGCCAAGGTCTTGCAGTCTACACAGAGGTCCGCGGTCGGGCGGGCTTCCAGGCGACGAATACCGATCTCGACGCCGCAGGATTCGCACCAGCCGTATTCTTCGTCTTTGATCAGTTGCAGGGTCTTGTCGATCTTCTTGATCAACTTGCGCTCGCGGTCGCGGGCGCGCAGTTCGAGGGCGAACTCTTCTTCCTGGCTGGCACGGTCGGCCGGGTCAGGGAAGTTGGCTGCTTCGTCCTTCATATGGTCAACCGTGCGGTCGACTTCCTGCATCAAATCCTGTTTCCACTTGTTCAGGATCTTGGTGAAGTGCTCGCGCATGGGCTCGCCCATGTACTCCTCGCCCTTTTTTTCCACATAGGGTTCGAAGCCGCCGAGGCCTTGAGTCTGCTGTTGCTTTGCTTGGGTGGACATGAATAGACCGCCTCTCACTCTTCTAATCCATTGCGCAGGATTGCAACGTCACCGACACCTGCCGGCCCTGCGGCTGCAAGCGGGCGAACTTACCAGATAGATTCGGGGTGCGCCACTCCCGGTTGTCGAGCCTGTCGCGTCGGGGGTTGCAAACTGCAGCGGCCCGTCGTGGCTGGGTATGTCTCGTCTCGAATGTTGATTTTAGTCGTTTTGCCGGCGCTTGCCTTGCCGTGAAGTCGGCCGGGCAGGCAATAGAACATGTTTTATCGCGAGGGTTCGGTAGAATCCTGATTTTGTCCTCACCGTCTAGGAAGGCTAATGGCTCAGCCCTACAGTGCGCGCAGTCGCGCCATCGAACCTTTTCATGTCATGGCATTGCTGGCGCGCGCCAATGAGCTGCAGTCAGCCGGCCACGACGTGATCCATCTGGAAATCGGCGAGCCGGATTTCACCACCGCCGAACCGATTATCCAGGCAGGCCAGGCCGCGTTGGCCAACGGCAAGACCCGTTACACCGCCGCCCGTGGGCTGCCCGAATTGCGCGAGGCGATCAGCGGTTTCTACCAGCAACGCTACGGGTTGAACATCGATCCGCAGCGCATTCTGATCACGCCCGGCGGCTCCGGCGCGTTGTTATTGGCCACCAGTCTGCTGGTGGATCCGGGCAAGCACTGGCTGCTGGCGGATCCGGGCTACCCCTGCAACCGGCATTTCCTGCGCTTGATCGAGGGCGCGGCGCAGTTGGTGCCGGTCGGCCCGCAAGTGCGCTACCAGTTGACCGCCGACCTGGTGGCTCAACACTGGAACCAGGACAGCGTCGGCGCACTGGTGGCCTCCCCGGCCAACCCCACCGGGACGATTCTCACGCGAGACGAATTGGCCGGGCTGTCGAGTGCCATCAAGGCGCGCGACGGCCATCTGGTGGTGGATGAGATCTATCACGGGCTCACCTACGGCACTGACGCCGCGAGCGTGCTGGAAGTCGACGACGATGCCTTCGTTCTGAATAGTTTTTCCAAGTATTTCGGCATGACCGGCTGGCGCCTGGGCTGGCTGGTGGCGCCACCGGCGGCGGTCGGTGAATTAGAGAAGTTGGCGCAAAATCTCTACATCAGTGCGCCAAGCATGGCCCAGCATGCGGCCCTGGCCTGTTTCACCCCACACACCCTGGGCATTCTGGAGGAGCGCCGCGCCGAGTTTGGCCGGCGCCGCGACTTCCTGCTGCCGGCCCTGCGCGAGTTGGGATTCGGTATCGCCGTAGAGCCCGAAGGCGCGTTCTATCTCTATGCCGATATCAGCGCGTTTGGCGGAGATGCCTTCGCGTTCTGTCGCCATTTCCTGGAAACCGAACATGTAGCCTTTACCCCCGGGCTGGATTTCGGTCGCTATCAGGCGGGTCATCATGTGCGTTTTGCCTACACGCAAAACCTCGACCGGCTACAAGAGGCGGTGGAGCGGATTGCCTGTGGCCTGCGGAGTTGGCAAGGCTGATGCATTTTCATCCTCCCCTCGAAGAAGGGCGGCTGATCCGCCGCTACAAGCGTTTTCTCACCGATATCGAAACCGTTACCGGCGAGTTGCTCACCATTCACTGCCCCAACACCGGTTCGATGCTCAACTGCATGGTCGAAGGTGGCCAGGTCTGGTTCAGCCGTTCCGCCGACCCCAAGCGCAAATTGCCAGGCACCTGGGAAATCGCTGAAACACCCCAGGGCCGGCTGGCCTGTGTCAACACGGCACGCGCCAATCAGTTGGTCGAGGAGGCATTGAGGGCCGGGCTGATCACTGAACTCAATGGCTTTACCGCGTTGAAACGAGAAGTGCCTTACGGTCAGGAACGAAGCCGGATCGATTTTCGCCTGGAATACCCGCACGGGGCGGCGTTTGTCGAAGTCAAAAGTGTCACCTTGGGCTTTGATGGCACCTCCGTGGCGGCGTTCCCCGATGCGGTGACTCAGCGCGGTGCCAAGCACTTGCGGGAGCTGGCCCACCTGGCGCGTGAAGGTGTGCGGGCGGTGCAGTTGTACTGCGTTAATTTGTCGGGGATCGATGCGGTGCGCCCAGCGGTGGAAATTGACGCGGGCTACGCCGCCGCGTTGCGTGAGGCCAAGGCAGCGGGTGTGGAGGTGCTGGCGTACGGCGTGCGGGTCACGCCTGAAGAAATTTGTATCGAACGGCCGTTGAAGGTGCTGCTGGGCAACTAGAGTTGCACCCACAGGCCTTGTGCGTCTTCGCGGCCTGGCAGGGCGGTGAGGCTTTGGCCTGCGCACGGGCCGGCGATGCATTCGCCGCTTTCGATCAGGAACAGCGCGCCATGGGTGGCGCATTGAATCAGGCTGGCGCTGGAGTCGAGGAAGCTGTCCGGTTGCCATTCCAGTGGGATGCCGCGATGGGGACAGCGGTTGACATAGAAGTAGGCAACGCCAGCGCGCCGCACGGCCAACAGTTTGCAACCGTCGATATCAAAACCGAGGCTGCTGTCGGGCGCCAAGGCCTCGGAGGGGCAGAGAAACTTCATTTCAATCCTTAAGTGCCTTGACGTTCAAATGCAAACAATTATCAAATGCCCGCTTCGCCCGCCAGCTGATCGGGTGCTCACTACGATGCCGGGTAGGGTTTATCTGTCACATCAATGAGTGCTTGAGCGGCCCCGCCTTGGAAGGAAACCCTGTTATGCGCCTGAGTGCCAGCGTTATTGCGCTAGTTGCCGGACTGCTGGTCAGCCACGCGGCCCAAGCCTTGGACCTGCCGCAACGCTGGGTCAGCGCCGGTGGCGCGTTATCGGAATGGGTGACGGCATTGGGAGGTGAGCCAAAGCTGGTCGGCGTGGACACCACCAGCCAGCATCCAGCGTCGCTCAAGGCATTGCCCAGTATTGGTTATCAGCGTCAATTGTCGGCCGAGGGCATTCTCAGCCTGCGCCCGCAGGTGCTGGTGGGGACCGAAGAGATGGGGCCACCACCGGTGCTGGCGCAGATCCGCAACGCGGGCGTACAGGTAGAGATGTTCTCGGCACAACCGGATTTACCCAGCCTGAAAGCCAACCTGGGGCACTTGGGCAAGCTGCTGGGTCGTGAGGCCAAGGCCAGCGAATTGATTACCGGATATGAGCAGGCGCTGGATCAACAGAAAGCCTGGGTGACCAAGGCACAGCTGACGCAAAAAGCGCCCGGTGTGCTGCTGTTGCTCGGGCATGCCGGCGGCAAGCCGTTGATCGCCGGTAAAGACACCGCCGCTGACTGGCTGCTGGAGCAGGCCGGCGGCCATAATCTGGCGACTCACAGTGGTTACAAGCCGTTCTCGGCGGAGTCGCTGGCCGGGTTGAGCCCGGATGTGCTGGTAGTTGCTGATCGGGCGCTCAGTGGTGAAGCGGCCCGAGTGGCGTTGTTCAAGGAAAACCCCATCCTCGCTTCTACGCCAGCGGCCAGGAATGGCCGGGTGCTGGAGTTGGACCCGACGCTGCTGGTGGGCGGGCTCGGGCCGCGCTTGCCGCAAAGCCTGGTGCAGTTGTCCGCTGGGTTTTACCCGTCCCAGGTTGAACCCGCCCCATGACCCGGTTGGTCAAACCGAAAACGCTGTTTATCGGGCTGGCGCTGTTATGTCTGCTGGCGATCTGGCTTTCATTGGCCCTGGGACCGGTCAGCCTGCCGTTGTTCGACACGCTCAGGGCTGCGTTGCGAATGATCGGAGTGCCGATTGAGGCCCAGGGGCTCGAACAGGCAGAGTTGATCCTGGGGCAGATTCGCTTGCCGCGCACGTTACTGGGCCTGGCCGTGGGCGGTGTGCTCGCCTTGTCGGGGGTGGCGATGCAGGGCTTGTTTCGCAACCCGCTGGCCGATCCTGGCTTGGTGGGCGTGTCCAGTGGCGCGGCGTTGGGGGCTGCGGTGGCAATTGTCGGCGGATCTTTTTTTGGCGGGCTGCCGGAGGCGCTCGGGCCGTATCTTTTGTCGATTTGCGCGTTTCTGGGCGGCCTGGGCGTCACGGCGCTGGTGTATCGACTGGGCCGACGCAATGGCCAGACCAACGTTGCAACAATGTTGCTCGCCGGCATCGCGCTGACTGCACTGGCCGGTTCTGCTGTAGGTCTGTTTACCTACCTGGCGGACGACGCCACCTTGCGTACCCTGACATTCTGGAACCTGGGCAGCCTCAATGGTGCCAGCTATTCACGTCTATGGCCGTTGCTGCTGGTGAGCGCGGGCGTGGCGCTGTGGTTGCCGCGCCGGGCGAAGGCCTTGAATGCGCTGTTGCTGGGTGAGTCCGAAGCCAGCCACCTGGGCATCGATGTGGAAAAGCTCAAGCGTGAGCTGGTGTTCTGTACGGCGCTGGGCGTTGGCGCGGCGGTGGCAGCGGCGGGCATGATCGGTTTTGTCGGGTTGGTGGTGCCGCATCTGGTGCGGTTGCTGGCGGGGCCTGACCATCGGGTGTTATTGCCGGCTTCCGTGCTGGCAGGCGCGAGTTTGTTGCTGTTGGCGGATCTGGTGGCGCGCTTGGCATTGGCGCCGGCGGAACTGCCGATCGGTATCGTCACTGCGTTTATTGGCGCGCCATTGTTTCTCTATTTATTGCTGCGAGGGCGCGCCTGATGCTGCGGGTAGAAGCGTTGCAGGTCCGCCGCGGGCGTAAAACCGTATTGGCGGATGTCACCCTGGAGCTGCTGCCGGGCGAAGTGCTCGGTGTATTGGGGCCCAATGGTGCAGGCAAAAGTACCTTGCTCAGTGCGCTGTGCGGCGAGTTGACACCTGATCAGGGCAAGGTCTGGCTGGATCAGCAAGAGTTGAAGCAGTGGAGCGGCGCACAACGGGCCCAGCGTCTGGCGGTACTGCCCCAGAGCTCGACCCTGGACTTCGCGTTCCGCGTCGAAGAGGTTGTAGGACTGGGGCGTTTGCCGCATCAGACCGGGCGAGTACGCGATGAGGAAATCATCAGCGCGGCACTGCAGGCGGCGGATGTAGGGCACTTGAGTGGTCGCAGTTACCTGGCCTTGTCGGGCGGGGAGCGCCAACGGGTACACCTGGCCCGTGTATTGGCGCAATTGTGGCCGGGGGAAGCGGGCCAGACGCTATTGCTGGATGAGCCGACATCGATGCTCGATCCGTTGCATCAGCACACGACCTTGCAGGCGATCCGTCGCTTTGCCGATCGTGGCGCAGCGGTATTGGTGATCCTGCATGACCTGAACCTGGCCGCGCGTTACTGTGATCGAATTCTGTTGCTGGAGAACGGATGCCCGCGCGCCCTGGACACGCCCGCACAGGTGCTGCGCCCCGATCCGCTCAAGGCGGTGTTTGGTCTGGATGTGCTGGTGCAGTTGCATCCGGAGCGTGGTCATCCGTTGATCATCGCGCGTTGACCCGGGTTCTTGCAGGCAAAAAAAGACCCGGCAAGAGCCGGGTCAAATAACCGTGATTAGCCTGATGAGGAGATAATCTGAGAGTCCGAACCAATGGTCTTTCAGTTATCGGCTGATCTCGCGACCAGTTGTGATAATCATAACGATTCTCATTTGAGAGTCAACAACATTCCTCTACTTTTCTCAAAAAGCCTGCAAAGCGGCGGACTTACATCTTCTGGCGCGTTGAGAGCGCCTCCAACTGACGGTTCAACGCCTCTTTGCGCTCTGTGGGAATGTCGTTCCAATGCACGTCCATCAACGCGCCTTCAATCGCATACAGCAACACTTTTGATGCCCGGAACCCGCGAGTTCGCACGGCTCGATAAGCATCGACCGCGCCCAGGCGGCGCAGGTCGGACGCGCTGTGGATGCCCGCCGCATGCAGCCACTGCGCCGACGTCTTGCCAAGATTCTTCAGGTGTTGCAGCTCATCGTTCATCAAGCCTCCTTGCGACGGCCGAATGGTTCGGTGGGTATCGTGACCAGGCAAGCCTGAAAATGAGTGTAGCGCTCAGTAGGAAAAGCGTGATTCTTTGGTCGAGAACGGCTGAAAAGCTTATAAGAATGACGCTGCATGTCAGGCACGGGAAAGCGCCCGGCAAGCTTGAAGCGCAGCCGGGAGCCGGAGCCTTGAGGTTATTTGGTGCGGTAACGCAGGCGGGTACCGAAATTTACTGACATCAGGATTTCGTCAGCCGTCAGGTCGGGTGAGAAGTAAGTACCGGAAATCTGCGCATGGGCCAGGCTGGCACCTTCCAATGAGCATTCGCGTAAATCCAGCCCGCGCAGGTCGGCGGAGCGGAAATAGGCATCGGTAAAGTCGATACCCGCAGCGTTCAGCTCGCGCAGGTCCAACCCTCGGAAGTCGCCGCCGCGCATGTCGATAACCCCGCTTTCGGGGCGCTCCTGATTAAAGCCCCGGATGTCGTCCTTGTGCAGGAGCGCGTAGAGCGGGGTATCAAGAAGCTTGGGCTGACTCATGACGGCGACTCCTGTTGGTATTATGGCGCCATTATAGTGCCACTATTACAGGGTCGTGCGCCAACCGTAGACGACACGACCAAGAAATATTTCTTACAGGCCGGGCAGGCGTTGACGAATATGCGCCACCAACGCATCGAGAGTCCCGCTTTCATTGGTCTCGACGCGTTTACTCAACAGCAGCTCTTGAGCGGTCAGCGGGTCACGACTGGCGTTTTGTTCTTCAATAACCAGTAACGTTGCGTCGGATGGATCGTTTTTATCTGCCTGACGTTGTGCCAGCCAACTGGCGATGACGGCCTGGGGCGCGTTGCAATCCAGAATCAGGAACGGGGCGCCGGTGGCTTCGGCAACCCGGGCCGCCGCGTCACGTTGTGCGCGTTTGAGGAAGGTGGCATCCAGCACCACCGGGAAACCGGCGCGCAGCACGGTGTCGGCGATTTCATTCAGGCGCGTGTACGTCGCAGCACTGGCGTCATCGCTATAGATGCCGGCTTGCGGGGTGTTTTCCACCTGCTGCTCGCCAAACAGGCGCTTGCGTTCCACATCCGAACGCAGGCGGACAGCGCCTAAGGCCTCGACCAGGCGCATGGCCACATGGCTTTTGCCCACAGCTGAAACCCCGTGGGTGATGGCCAGGAAGCGCGACGGAATCGTGCTGTAGCTTTCCGCCAGATTGGCATAGTTGCGGTACTGGCGCAGGGTAGTGGCGCGTTGCACCGGGTCGGCTTCGCTCGGCATGCTGAACAGCGCAACTTTCGCCCGCACCAGTGCGCGATAAGCCTTGTAGAAATTCAGCAGCTCAAGGCCCTGATAATCGCCGGTCAGTTCCAGGTACTGGCTGATAAACCGGCGTGCCAGGCATTTGAGGCCACGGTCTTCCAGGTCCATCGCCAGGAATGCGGTGTCGGCGTACACGTCGGTGAAGCGGAACGGCTCGTTGAATTCGATGCAGTCGAAGATCACTACATGGCCATCGATCAGCGTCGCATTACCCAGGTGGATATCACCATGGCATTCACGGGTGAAACCGTTGAGCTTGCGCTGCTCCAGCAATGGCTTGAGGCGTTCGAAGCTGCTTTGCGCCCAGGCTTGCAGGGCTTCCAGTTGAATGAGGTCGGCCTTGTCACTCAGGAAAGGGCGGATCTGTTCGAAGTTCTGGCGGACCGGTGCCATCACTTCTTCCGGAGTGCCGGCCGGGTGCTCTTGCGCGACTTTGGGCGCGTTGAGGTGGAAGTGCGCAATCTGCCTGGCCATTTCGTCTATGTGCGCGCTGGTGAGTTCGCCGTTGGCTTGCAAGGTGCTCAGCATCTGGCTTTGCGGGAACTGACGCATTTTCAGCGCGTACTCGATCACCGGGCCGTCGCCCGCCAATTGCGGTGCGTCGGCGGTGCCGGTAATTGGCAACACTTCAAGATACAAATCTTCGGTCAGGCGCTGGTTGAGGCGCAGTTCTTCTTTGCAGAAATGGCCGCGCTTTTCCAGGTCGGTGAAATCGAGGAAGCCGAAGTTCATCGGTTTCTTCAGTTTATAAGCATAGGGACCGGTCAGGATCACCCAGGAAATATGGGTTTCAATGACTTGAAACGCTTCCACTGGATGCGGATACAAAGCCGGGTTTTGCAGGGCGGCAATCAGGGACTGGCTCACGGGCGATCCTTCAAAGTCTGGGAGAAATCATGGCAAGCATTATGGCCGCTACGGGCGGTGGTGCAAACCGCTGTCCGGCTCATGTTGATCATCAATAAAGTGCGTATAATCCGCCGCCATGACTCGAACCCGATCTCCCCGTTCCCGTAAAAAACCTCCTTCGCGCAGCCTGCGCCCGTGGCTGGGCTGGGCGCTCAAGCTCGGCCTGGTTGGCCTTGTGGCGCTCGCCGGCGTGGCGGTGTATCTCGACGCCGTGGTCCAGGAGAAATTCTCCGGCAAGCGCTGGACCATCCCGGCCAAGGTGTACGCACGCCCGCTGGAATTGTTCGCCGGCCAGAAGTTGAGCAAGGAGGACTTCCTCACCGAACTCGATGCGCTGGGCTATCGCCGCGAACCCGTGAGCAACGGCCCGGGCGCGGCGGCCGTCAGCGGCAATACCGTCGACCTGAACACCCGCGGCTTCCAGTTCTACGAAGGCCTGGAAAAAGCCCAGCCGGTACGCGTGCGTTTTTCCGGCGATTACGTGGCTGAGTTGTCGTCGCTCAACGGCGCCAAGCTGCCAGTGGTACGCCTTGAGCCGCTGATGATCGGCGGTATCTACCCGAAGAATCTTGAAGACCGGATCCTGATCAAGCTCGATCAGGCGCCGCCGTACCTGTTGGAAACCCTGGTAGCAGTAGAAGACCGCGACTTCTACAGCCACTGGGGCGTCTCGCCCAAATCGATTGCCCGCGCGGTGTGGGTCAATACTTCCGGCGGCAAGATGACCCAGGGCGGCAGCACGCTCACCCAGCAATTGGTGAAGAATTTCTACCTGACCAATGAGCGCAGCCTCACCCGCAAGCTCACCGAAGCCATGATGGCAATGCTGCTGGAATTGCATTACAGCAAGCAGGAAATCCTTGAGGCGTATCTCAACGAAGTCTTCGTCGGCCAGGATGGTCAGCGCGCGGTGCACGGTTTCGGCCTGGCCAGCCAGTTCTTCTTCGGGCAGCCATTGTCGGAATTGAAACTGCATCAGGTTGCGTTGCTGGTGGGGATGGTCAAGGGACCGTCCTATTACAACCCGCGTCGCAACCCTGAGCGTGCGCTCGAGCGCCGCAACCTGGTACTCGATGTATTGGAGCAGCAGGGCGTCGCCACGGCCGAGCAGGTCGCGGCCGCGAAGAAAATGCCGCTGGGTGTCACCACCCGCGGCAAGCTGGCAGATAGCTCATTCCCCGGCTTTATCGACCTGGTCAAACGCCAACTGCGCGAAGACTATCGCGACGAAGACTTGACCGAGGAAGGCCTGCGAATCTTCACCAGCTTCGACCCCATCCTGCAGATGAAAGCCGAAGCGTCGGTCAATGACACCTTCAAGCGCCTGACAGGCCGCAAAGGCTCCGATGAAGTAGAAGCCGCGATGGTGGTGACCAACCCGGAAACCGGCGAGGTCCAGGCCATGATCGGTAGCCGTCAGGCCAGCTTCGCCGGGTTCAACCGCGCGCTGGATGCCGTGCGCCCGATCGGCTCGCTGGTCAAGCCGGCGGTGTACCTGACCGCCCTGGAAAAACCGAGCAAGTACACACTGACCAGCTGGCTGTCGGATGACCCGCTGTCGATCAAAGGCGCCGATGGCCAGGTGTGGACGCCAAAGAACTTCGACCGCCGCTCGCACGGCACCGTGTTCCTGTATCAGGGGCTGGCGCATTCCTACAACATCTCGACATCGCGCCTGGGGCTGGAAGTGGGTGTGCCGAATGTGCTGAAAACCCTGGCGCGACTGGGTATCGAGCGCGAGTTCCCGGCGTTCCCCTCGATGTTGCTGGGTGCGGCGGCCATGAGCCCGATGGAAGTGGCCACCATGTACCAGACCTTGGCCAACGGTGGCTTCAATACGCCGATGCGCGGTATTCGCAGCGTGCTGACCGCCGAGGGCGAACCGCTCAAGCGCTACCCGTTCCAGATCCAGCAACGTTTCGACGCGGGCTCCATCTACCTGATCCAGAACGCCATGCAGCGCGTGATGCGTGAAGGTACCGGGCGCTCGGTCTACAGCGTGCTGCCGTCGAACCTGACGCTGGCGGGCAAGACCGGCACCAGTAACGATTCGCGCGACAGTTGGTTCGCAGGTTTTGGCCAGGACGTATTGGCCGTGGTGTGGCTGGGCCGTGACGACAATGGCAAGACGCCGTTCACCGGTGCGACCGGCGCGCTGCAGGTCTGGACCAGCTTCATGCGCAAGGCAGACCCGTTGCCACTCAACATGCCGCAGCCGGACAATATCGTGCAGGCCTGGATTGATCCGCACACCGGCCAAGGTTCGGATGCCAACTGCCCGGGAGCGGTGCAGATGCCGTATATTCGCGGCAGCGAGCCACCAGCCGGTGCCGCATGCGGGGGCAGCGCCCCTGCTGACGCGGACTCGGTGATGGATTGGGTCAAGGGCTGGATGAATTAAGCAAAGAGGGTTTCAAGTGAACAAGTTGTGGATTCCAGCGATTACCGTTCTGGCTTTGCTCGGCGGTTGCTCCAGCGTGCAACGCGGCTCGATTCCGGTGGTGGATTCGAGTACCAACGTCTCCAATAATGACCGGATTTCGGCCAATGGCGGGTTTCGTCAAACCGTGACCAACCGCCCGGCACAGGCCAAGCCTCAGGCAATGCCACAGGATTCGGGCGTGGTGGTGATGGTGCCTGGCAGTGGCGCTGCAACCGCGGCCCCGATCAGCGCCGAACCCTGGACACCAGGCCCAGGCACTTCGGCGCCGATCGATTCCACGCCGATTCAGACGGCGCCGGTCAACCAGGGCACTTACACCATGCCATCGACGCCGAGCGGTATTCCTTCGTCGTCCAGTGCCGGCGGCCTGTCGGCTGACGAACAACTGGATGGCCCGGTACTGGCGCTGCTCACCACCGCCCAGCAACAGCAGGCCGGTGGTGATCTCAATGGCGCGTCGTCGAGCCTTGAGCGTGCTCAACGCGTTGCTCCTCGCGAACCACAAGTGTTGTATCGCCTGGCCCAGGTGCGCCTGGCCCAGGGTGATGCGCCGCAAGCCGAGCAGTTCGCTCGCCGTGGTTTGACCCTGGCCAACGGTCGCCCCGACCTGCAAGCCAGCCTGTGGGGATTGATCGGTGACGCGCGTGCCGCCCAAGGCGACGCTGCCGGCGCTGCCCAGGCTCGGGCAAAAGCCAAGGTCAGCCTCTGATGGATGGGCGGTTCCCGGCGATTGCCGAGCAGTTGTTATTGATCGAGCGAGAATTGCGCGTGCAGGGCTGGTGGGATGAAGTGCCCCCCAGTGCCGAGGCGCTCAGCAGCGTCGAGCCTTTTTCGGTCGACACATTGGATTTTCACCAATGGCTGCAATGGATATTCCTGGTACGCATGAAGCAGATCCTCGAACAGGACCTGCCTCTGCCCAATGCGTCCGGCATTCTGGAAATGGCCGAGATGGTCTACGCCGACCGTCCGCGAGAGAGCCTTGGCTTGCGTAATGCGCTGAAAAAGTTCGACCAACTGATCGCTGACGCTGGTTAATTGCCTGACTGTCGGTTTTTCCGGCAGTCTTGCGCATATTTCTACCGCTTGACGACATTCAGGCGAGTTTTATCCCTCCTCACAGGCCTTTCTTCTACGTTCTCATGCGCTTAGTTGGAAAAAAGCGCAATTATTGCTTGACTTGAAGGGCCTGAAACAGAAGAATCCAAAGTCCGCTGTATCGGGACTGCCAGAAGCAGGCCCGCTCGGCAGATCATGAGGCGCACACCCGCGCCGACCTGTAACACCCGCAACGCGTTACCTCGCGCTGGGTGGGAAAAGCCCGCAACACTTGGGACGATCCCAATACTTGCTCAGTCAGTGCTGACGTAGTCGGCGACCACCGTCGCTCATGCTCTGTTGAGAAGTAAACCTATTAAGACCCGTCGGTTTTTAACGGACGGTATTCTGGCGTTTTAGAGGTGAACAACGTGGAGCTTTTATCTGGCGGTGAGATGCTCGTCCGCTTTTTGCGTGACGAAGGCGTCGACTATATCTACGGGTACCCAGGCGGTGCTCTGCTGCATGTCTACGACGCACTGTTCAAGGAACCGGCTGTTACCCACATCCTGGTTCGCCACGAACAGGCCGCAACCCATATGGCTGACGGTTATGCCCGTGCCACCGGTAAAGCCGGCGTGGTACTGGTAACGTCCGGCCCAGGCGCAACCAATGCCATCACTGGCATCGCGACTGCTTATATGGACTCCATTCCCATGGTGATCATTTCCGGCCAGGTCGCCAGCACCATGGTCGGTACCGACGCGTTCCAGGAAACCGACATGATCGGTATCTCCCGCCCGATCGTGAAACACAGCTTCATGATCAAGCACGCGTCGGAAATTCCGGAAATCATGAAAAAGGCGTTCTACCTCGCACAATCCGGTCGCCCGGGCCCTGTCGTGGTGGATATTCCCAAGGACATGACCAACCCGGCCGAGAAATTCGAATACATTTTCCCGAAGAAAGCCAAGCTGCGCTCCTACAGCCCGGCCGTGCGTGGGCACTCCGGACAAATCCGCAAGGCGGCGGAAATGCTTCTCGCGGCCAAGCGCCCGGTGCTGTACTCCGGCGGCGGCGTGATTCTGGGGGGCGGCTCCGCACCGCTCACAGAATTGGCCAAGCTGCTCAACCTGCCGGTCACCAATACCTTGATGGGGCTTGGCGCATTCCCGGGTTCGGACCGTCAATTCGTCGGCATGCTCGGTATGCACGGCAGCTATACCGCCAACCTCGCCATGCACCACGCCGATGTGATTCTGGCGGTCGGCGCACGGTTCGATGACCGCGTGATCAACGGCGCGAGCAAGTTCTGCCCGAATGCCAAGATCATCCATATCGACATCGACCCGGCGTCCATTTCCAAGACCATCAAGGCCGACGTGCCAATCGTGGGCCCGGTGGAAAGCGTGCTGACCGAAATGGTCGCCGCGCTCAAGGACATCGGCGAAACGCCGAACAAGGAATCCGTTGCCAGCTGGTGGAAGCAGATCGACGAATGGCGCGGTGACCGCGGCCTGTTCCCGTACGACAAGGGCGACGGCAGCATCATCAAGCCACAAACCGTGATCGAAACCCTGTGCGAAGTGACCAAGGGCGACGCCTTTGTGACCTCCGACGTGGGCCAGCACCAGATGTTCGCCGCGCAGTACTACAAATTCGACAAGCCTAACCGCTGGATCAACTCCGGTGGCCTGGGCACGATGGGCTTTGGTTTTCCGGCGGCCATGGGCGTAAAGCTGAGCTTTCCGGATGCCGACGTTGCCTGTGTCACCGGTGAAGGCAGCATCCAGATGAACATCCAGGAACTGTCAACGTGCCTGCAGTACGGCCTTCCGGTGAAGATCGTCTGCCTGAACAATGGCGTGCTGGGCATGGTTCGCCAGTGGCAGGACATGAGCTACGGTAGCCGTCACTCCCATTCCTACATGGAATCGTTGCCGGATTTCGTCAAATTGGTTGAAGCCTACGGCCACGTCGGCATGCGCATCACCGATCTGAAAGATCTGAAGCCGAAGATGGAAGAAGCGTTCGCCATGAAGGACCGCCTGGTGTTCATCGATATTCAGGTGGATACCAGCGAGCACGTCTACCCGATGCAGATCAAAGACGGCTCGATGCGCGACATGTGGCTGAACAAGACGGAGCGTACCTAATCATGCGGCACATTATCTCCCTGCTTCTGGAGAACGAACCCGGCGCTCTGTCTCGTGTTGTCGGCCTGTTTTCGCAACGCAACTACAACATCGAAAGCCTGACCGTGGCCCCGACCGAAGACCCGACCCTGTCGCGCCTGACGTTGACCACCGTGGGCCACGATGAGGTGATCGAGCAGATCACCAAGAACCTCAACAAGCTGATCGAAGTGGTCAAGCTGGTCGACCTGTCGGAAAGCGCCCACATCGAGCGCGAGCTGATGCTGGTCAAGGTCAAGGCCACGGGTGCCCAGCGTGCCGAGATCAAGCGCACTACCGATATTTATCGCGGGCAGATCGTCGATGTGAGCGCCAGCGTTTATACCGTTCAACTGACCGGTACGAGCGACAAGCTGGACAGCTTCATCCAGTCGATCGGGACGGCCTCGATTCTGGAAACCGTACGCAGTGGTGTCACCGGGATTGCCCGTGGCGACAAAGTACTCAGCATCTAACCCAATTAGCGAATGGCCTTACGGCCTGGATATATAGAGGAACCTCATGAAAGTTTATTACGATAAAGATTGTGACCTGTCGATCATCCAGGGCAAGAAAGTCGCCATCATCGGTTACGGCTCCCAGGGCCACGCTCAAGCGTGCAACCTGAAAGATTCCGGCGTTGACGTCACCGTTGGCCTGCGCAAAGGCTCGGCGACCGTTGCCAAGGCTGAAGCCCACGGCCTGAAAGTGACCGACGTTGCTTCCGCTGTGGCGGCTGCCGACCTGGTCATGATCCTGACCCCGGACGAATTCCAATCCGCGCTGTACAAGAACGAAATCGAGCCGAACATCAAGAAGGGCGCCACCCTGGCCTTCTCCCACGGCTTCGCGATCCACTACAACCAAGTTGTGCCGCGCGCTGACCTCGACGTGATCATGATCGCGCCGAAGGCTCCGGGCCACACCGTACGCTCCGAGTTCGTCAAGGGCGGCGGTATCCCTGACCTGATCGCGATCTACCAGGACGCTTCGGGCAACGCCAAGAACGTTGCACTGTCCTACGCTGCCGGTGTCGGCGGTGGTCGTACCGGCATCATCGAAACCACCTTCAAGGACGAGACTGAAACCGACCTGTTCGGCGAACAAGCCGTATTGTGCGGCGGTACCGTTGAGCTGGTGAAAGCCGGTTTCGAAACCCTGGTTGAAGCTGGCTACGCGCCGGAAATGGCCTACTTCGAATGCCTGCACGAACTGAAGCTGATCGTTGACCTCATGTACGAAGGCGGTATCGCCAACATGAACTACTCGATCTCCAACAACGCCGAATACGGTGAGTACGTCACCGGCCCGGAAGTGATCAACGCCGAGTCCCGTCAGGCAATGCGCAACGCCCTGAAACGTATTCAGGACGGCGAATACGCCAAGATGTTCATCAGCGAAGGCGCGACCGGCTACCCTTCGATGACCGCCAAGCGTCGTAACAACGCCGCCCACGGTATCGAAATCATCGGCGAGCAACTGCGTTCCATGATGCCGTGGATCGGTGCCAACAAGATCGTCGACAAAGCCAAGAACTAAGTCGCACGTATCAAGGGAAAACGCGGCTTCGGCCGCGTTTTTTCGTTTGGGTAAGCGGGTTCTGGTATAAAGCTGCATCGTTTGCGGGCGAACACTCGCCGCAAGTATCTGTCGAATTTTTTTCACACCGTTGCAAGGTAAAGTCCATGAGCGAACGTCCCGAAGAGCCAAGCCAGGCTTCTGACGCCGAAAGCCTGCTGCCAATCGATGAACATGTCGAAGAAGGGCATGACGCGGAAGGCCGCAAGGTCCGGCATCGTGGCATCTATCTGCTGCCCAACCTGTTCACCACGGCGAACCTGTTTGCCGGCTTCTATTCCATCATCAACTCGATGAGTGCCCAGAGCGCATTGGCGGCGGGTGATGCCGTAAGTGCCAGCAAGTACTTCGGTTTTGCTGCCATCGCCATCTTCGTCGCCATGGTGCTTGATGGCCTGGATGGTCGTGTGGCGCGCATGACCAACACCCAAAGCGCCTTCGGTGCCGAGTACGACTCGTTGTCGGACATGGTTGCCTTTGGTGTCGCCCCGGCTTTGCTGGCGTTTGCCTGGGCGCTGGGTGACATGGGTAAGGTCGGCTGGATGGTGGCCTTCATCTATGTGGCTGGTGCGGCGTTGCGTCTGGCGCGCTTCAACACTCAGGTCGGTACTGCCGACAAGCGCTACTTCATTGGCCTGGCCAGCCCGGCTGCTGCGGGCGTAGTGGCGGGTATCGTCTGGGCGTTCAGTGACTACGGCATCCAGGGTTCGAAGATGTCGTTCCTGGTCGCCTTGATGGTTGCGGCGGCCGGCATGCTGATGGTCAGCAACATCAAGTACAACAGCTTCAAGGAGTTCGACCTCAAGGGGCGTGTGCCTTTCGTGGCTATTCTTGTGGTGGTGCTGGTGTTTGCGGTGGTGTTCAGCGACCCGCCGAGAATTCTATTGTTAGCTTTCCTGGTCTACGCCGCTTCCGGGCCGGTGCAGTACCTGCTGCATCTTCGCCGGGACAAAACATTGTCTTAATGTAATTTCCCCCATACTCCGCAGTCTATTGGTGCACCTGTCCTCCAATGCTGCGGAGTTGCCATGTTAATCAAGATCCCCAAAGCGTCCGATTGCCACGAATCGGATGTCACGCCTGAATCGTTCTACCTCTCTCGCCGCAGCTTGCTCGGTGGTGCGCTTGCCGGTATTGCCGCGAGCAGCTTGCCACGTTGGGCCAGTGCCGAAGAGGCGGCACGTTATGCCGATATCGAGCCGGGCAGGGCGCCTGACTGGTTTACGCAAAAGCTTCCAGGCACCAAGTGGCAGGCTGTGACGGTCAAGGACGAGGCCATCACGCCGTTCAAGGATGCAACCCACTACAACAACTTCTACGAGTTCGGCACAGACAAGGGCGATCCGGCGGCAAATGCGGGTTCGCTCAAGACTGAGCCCTGGAGTGTGGTGATTGATGGTGAAGTTGCGAAGCCGGGGCGCTACGCCTTGGAAGACTTTATGAAACCTTACGAATTGGAAGAGCGCATCTACCGGCTGCGTTGCGTCGAAGCGTGGTCGATGGTGATTCCCTGGATCGGCTTTCCTGTTTCCGCCTTGCTCAAGCAGGTTGAACCTACTTCAAAGGCGAAATTCATCCGCTTCGAAACGCTGCAGGACCCGAAGAGCATGCCGGGTCAGCGTTCCAGTTTCGGCTTGATCGACTGGCCTTATATAGAAGGGCTGCGTCTGGATGAGGCGATGAATCCGTTGGCGATCCTTGCCGTGGGTATGTACGGGCGGGAGCTGCCTAACCAGAACGGGGCGCCCCTGCGTTTGGTCGTGCCTTGGAAGTATGGCTTCAAGAGCGTGAAGTCGATTGTGCGGATCAGTCTTGTCAGCGAGCAACCTAAAACGACCTGGCAGAGTATTGCTGCCGATGAGTATGGGTTTTATGCGAATGTGAACCCTACGGTTGACCATCCGCGCTGGACCCAGGCACGGGAGCGTCGTCTACCGAGCGGCCTTTTCAGTCCGAACGTGCGTGAGACGCAGATGTTCAATGGCTACGCGGATGAGGTCGCTGCTCTCTATACAGGTCTCGACCTGAAGAAGAATTACTGATGCGCTATCCGATCTGGCGCATCGGCGTCTTTATAGCCGCCGCTGTCTGGCCGTTGTTCTGGCTCTATGAAGCCTGGAGTTTTGCCCTGGGGCCCGACCCGGGCAAGGTGCTGGTGGATCGCCTGGGTCTGGGCACCTTGGTTCTGTTGCTGATCACGCTCGCCATGACACCGCTGCAGAAGCTGAGCGGTTGGGCGGGGTGGATCGCAGTGCGCCGGCAGCTGGGTTTGTGGTGCTTTGCTTATGTGGTGCTGCACTTGGCGGCTTATTGCGTATTTGTCCTTGGGCTAGACTGGTCACAGCTGGGCGTGGAGTTGCGTAAGCGTCCATACATAATTGTCGGCGCCTTGGGGTTTTTGTCTCTATTGGTTTTGGCTCTGACCTCCAATCGTTACAGTCAGCGCCGGCTGGGGAGTCGCTGGAAGAAATTGCACCGCCTGGTGTACGTGATTCTAGGGCTCGGTTTGCTGCACATGCTGTGGATAGTGCGGGCTGACCTCAAGGAGTGGGCTATCTATGCGTCCATAGGTGCACTGCTTCTGTTGCTGCGCTTACCGCCAGTGATGCGTCGGATCCCGCGTCTTATTACTAAAAAAGCACCGGCAGCAACAAAAGCGTAATTAACCCTTGACGGCAGATTCTGTGCGCCTATAATTCGCCCCACTTCCGGCGCAGTCGAAACGGAAAACTCCTTGGTAAACAATGAGTTAAGTAGTTTTCGGCAGCAGGTTGCTTCAGTCCATCGAAGCCAAAAGGAAGTTGCAAAAGAGGTGTTGACAGCAGCGCGTAACGCTGTAGAATTCGCCTCCCGCTTACGAGAGATCGCAAGCGCAAGTGGTTGAAGTTGTTGAAGAATTCTTCGAAAACTTCTGAAAATAACCGCTTGACAGCAAATGAGGCTGCTGTAGAATGCGCGCCTCGGTTGAGACGAATAGCTCTTAACCAACCGCTCTTTAACAACTGAATCAAGCAATTCGTGTGGGTGCTTGTGGAGTCAGCCTGATAGTCAACAAGATTATCAGCATCACAAGTTACTCCGCGAGAAATCAAAGATGTAACCAACGATTGCTGAGCCAAGTTTAGGGTTTCTTAAAAACCCAAAGATGTTTGAACTGAAGAGTTTGATCATGGCTCAGATTGAACGCTGGCGGCAGGCCTAACACATGCAAGTCGAGCGGTAGAGAGAAGCTTGCTTCTCTTGAGAGCGGCGGACGGGTGAGTAATGCCTAGGAATCTGCCTGGTAGTGGGGGATAACGTTCGGAAACGGACGCTAATACCGCATACGTCCTACGGGAGAAAGCAGGGGACCTTCGGGCCTTGCGCTATCAGATGAGCCTAGGTCGGATTAGCTAGTTGGTGAGGTAATGGCTCACCAAGGCGACGATCCGTAACTGGTCTGAGAGGATGATCAGTCACACTGGAACTGAGACACGGTCCAGACTCCTACGGGAGGCAGCAGTGGGGAATATTGGACAATGGGCGAAAGCCTGATCCAGCCATGCCGCGTGTGTGAAGAAGGTCTTCGGATTGTAAAGCACTTTAAGTTGGGAGGAAGGGCAGTTACCTAATACGTGATTGTTTTGACGTTACCGACAGAATAAGCACCGGCTAACTCTGTGCCAGCAGCCGCGGTAATACAGAGGGTGCAAGCGTTAATCGGAATTACTGGGCGTAAAGCGCGCGTAGGTGGTTTGTTAAGTTGGATGTGAAATCCCCGGGCTCAACCTGGGAACTGCATTCAAAACTGACTGACTAGAGTGTGGTAGAGGGTGGTGGAATTTCCTGTGTAGCGGTGAAATGCGTAGATATAGGAAGGAACACCAGTGGCGAAGGCGACCACCTGGACCAACACTGACACTGAGGTGCGAAAGCGTGGGGAGCAAACAGGATTAGATACCCTGGTAGTCCACGCCGTAAACGATGTCAACTAGCCGTTGGGAGCCTTGAGCTCTTAGTGGCGCAGCTAACGCATTAAGTTGACCGCCTGGGGAGTACGGCCGCAAGGTTAAAACTCAAATGAATTGACGGGGGCCCGCACAAGCGGTGGAGCATGTGGTTTAATTCGAAGCAACGCGAAGAACCTTACCAGGCCTTGACATCCAATGAACTTTCCAGAGATGGATTGGTGCCTTCGGGAACATTGAGACAGGTGCTGCATGGCTGTCGTCAGCTCGTGTCGTGAGATGTTGGGTTAAGTCCCGTAACGAGCGCAACCCTTGTCCTTAGTTACCAGCACGTTATGGTGGGCACTCTAAGGAGACTGCCGGTGACAAACCGGAGGAAGGTGGGGATGACGTCAAGTCATCATGGCCCTTACGGCCTGGGCTACACACGTGCTACAATGGTCGGTACAGAGGGTTGCCAAGCCGCGAGGTGGAGCTAATCCCAGAAAACCGATCGTAGTCCGGATCGCAGTCTGCAACTCGACTGCGTGAAGTCGGAATCGCTAGTAATCGCGAATCAGAATGTCGCGGTGAATACGTTCCCGGGCCTTGTACACACCGCCCGTCACACCATGGGAGTGGGTTGCACCAGAAGTAGCTAGTCTAACCTTCGGGAGGACGGTTACCACGGTGTGATTCATGACTGGGGTGAAGTCGTAACAAGGTAGCCGTAGGGGAACCTGCGGCTGGATCACCTCCTTAATCGACGACATCAGCTGCTCCATAAGTTCCCACACGAATTGCTTGATTCATTGAAGAAGACGAAAAGAAGCAGCCCGAAATTGGGTCTGTAGCTCAGTTGGTTAGAGCGCACCCCTGATAAGGGTGAGGTCGGCAGTTCGAATCTGCCCAGACCCACCAATTTTGTGTGGGAAACGCCTGTAGAAATACGGGGCCATAGCTCAGCTGGGAGAGCGCCTGCCTTGCACGCAGGAGGTCAACGGTTCGATCCCGTTTGGCTCCACCACTACTGCTTCTGTTTGTAGAAAGCTTAGAAATGAGCATTCCATCGTTGTGATGGTGAATGTTGATTTCTAGTCTTTGACTAGTTCGTTCTTTAAAAATTTGGGTATGTGATAGAAAGATAGACTGGACGTTACTTTCACTGGTAACGGCTCAGGCTAAGGTAAAATTTGTGAGTCGCTCTTAATTGAGTATGATCGAATTTTCGGCGAATGTTGTCTTCACAGTATAACCAGATTGCTTGGGGTTATATGGTCAAGTGAAGAAGCGCATACGGTGGATGCCTTGGCAGTCAGAGGCGATGAAAGACGTGGTAGCCTGCGAAAAGCTTCGGGGAGTCGGCAAACAGACTTTGATCCGGAGATGTCTGAATGGGGGAACCCAGCCATCATAAGATGGTTACCTTACACTGAATACATAGGTGTATGGAGCGAACCAGGGGAACTGAAACATCTAAGTACCCTGAGGAAAAGAAATCAACCGAGATTCCCTTAGTAGTGGCGAGCGAACGGGGACTAGCCCTTAAGTGGCTTTGAGATTAGCGGAACGCTCTGGAAAGTGCGGCCATAGTGGGTGATAGCCCTGTACGCGAAAATCTCTTAGTCATGAAATCGAGTAGGACGGAGCACGAGAAACTTTGTCTGAATATGGGGGGACCATCCTCCAAGGCTAAATACTACTGACTGACCGATAGTGAACTAGTACCGTGAGGGAAAGGCGAAAAGAACCCCGGAGAGGGGAGTGAAATAGATCCTGAAACCGTATGCGTACAAGCAGTGGGAGCCTACTTTGTTAGGTGACTGCGTACCTTTTGTATAATGGGTCAGCGACTTATTTTCAGTGGCGAGCTTAACCGAATAGGGGAGGCGTAGCGAAAGCGAGTCTTAATAGGGCGTCTAGTCGCTGGGAATAGACCCGAAACCGGGCGATCTATCCATGGGCAGGTTGAAGGTTGGGTAACACTAACTGGAGGACCGAACCGACTACCGTTGAAAAGTTAGCGGATGACCTGTGGATCGGAGTGAAAGGCTAATCAAGCTCGGAGATAGCTGGTTCTCCTCGAAAGCTATTTAGGTAGCGCCTCATGTATCACTGTAGGGGGTAGAGCACTGTTTCGGCTAGGGGGTCATCCCGACTTACCAAACCGATGCAAACTCCGAATACCTACAAGTGCCGAGCATGGGAGACACACGGCGGGTGCTAACGTCCGTCGTGAAAAGGGAAACAACCCAGACCGTCAGCTAAGGTCCCAAAGTTATGGTTAAGTGGGAAACGATGTGGGAAGGCTTAGACAGCTAGGAGGTTGGCTTAGAAGCAGCCACCCTTTAAAGAAAGCGTAATAGCTCACTAGTCGAGTCGGCCTGCGCGGAAGATGTAACGGGGCTCAAACCATACACCGAAGCTACGGGTATCACGTAAGTGATGCGGTAGAGGAGCGTTCTGTAAGCCTGTGAAGGTGAGTTGAGAAGCTTGCTGGAGGTATCAGAAGTGCGAATGCTGACATGAGTAACGACAATGGGTGTGAAAAACACCCACGCCGAAAGACCAAGGTTTCCTGCGCAACGTTAATCGACGCAGGGTTAGTCGGTCCCTAAGGCGAGGCTGAAAAGCGTAGTCGATGGAAAACAGGTTAATATTCCTGTACTTCTGGTTATTGCGATGGAGGGACGGAGAAGGCTAGGCCAGCTTGGCGTTGGTTGTCCAAGTTTAAGGTGGTAGGCTGGAATCTTAGGTAAATCCGGGATTCTAAGGCCGAGAGCTGATGACGAGTTGTCTTTTAGACGACGAAGTGGTTGATGCCATGCTTCCAAGAAAAGCTTCTAAGCTTCAGGTAACCAGGAACCGTACCCCAAACCGACACAGGTGGTTGGGTAGAGAATACCAAGGCGCTTGAGAGAACTCGGGTGAAGGAACTAGGCAAAATGGCACCGTAACTTCGGGAGAAGGTGCGCCGGTGAGGGTGAAGGACTTGCTCCGTAAGCTCATGCCGGTCGAAGATACCAGGCCGCTGCGACTGTTTATTAAAAACACAGCACTCTGCAAACACGAAAGTGGACGTATAGGGTGTGACGCCTGCCCGGTGCCGGAAGGTTAATTGATGGGGTTAGCTAACGCGAAGCTCTTGATCGAAGCCCCGGTAAACGGCGGCCGTAACTATAACGGTCCTAAGGTAGCGAAATTCCTTGTCGGGTAAGTTCCGACCTGCACGAATGGCGTAACGATGGCGGCGCTGTCTCCACCCGAGACTCAGTGAAATTGAAATCGCTGTGAAGATGCAGTGTATCCGCGGCTAGACGGAAAGACCCCGTGAACCTTTACTATAGCTTTGCACTGGACTTTGAATTTGCTTGTGTAGGATAGGTGGGAGGCTTTGAAGCGTGGACGCCAGTTCGCGTGGAGCCAACCTTGAAATACCACCCTGGCAACTTTGAGGTTCTAACTCAGGTCCGTTATCCGGATCGAGGACAGTGTATGGTGGGTAGTTTGACTGGGGCGGTCTCCTCCTAAAGAGTAACGGAGGAGTACGAAGGTGCGCTCAGACCGGTCGGAAATCGGTCGTAGAGTATAAAGGCAAAAGCGCGCTTGACTGCGAGACAGACACGTCGAGCAGGTACGAAAGTAGGTCTTAGTGATCCGGTGGTTCTGTATGGAAGGGCCATCGCTCAACGGATAAAAGGTACTCCGGGGATAACAGGCTGATACCGCCCAAGAGTTCATATCGACGGCGGTGTTTGGCACCTCGATGTCGGCTCATCACATCCTGGGGCTGAAGCCGGTCCCAAGGGTATGGCTGTTCGCCATTTAAAGTGGTACGCGAGCTGGGTTTAGAACGTCGTGAGACAGTTCGGTCCCTATCTGCCGTGGACGTTTGAGATTTGAGAGGGGCTGCTCCTAGTACGAGAGGACCGGAGTGGACGAACCTCTGGTGTTCCGGTTGTCACGCCAGTGGCATTGCCGGGTAGCTATGTTCGGAATAGATAACCGCTGAAAGCATCTAAGCGGGAAACTAGCCTCAAGATGAGATCTCACTGGGACCTTGAGTCCCCTGAAGGGCCGTCGAAGACTACGACGTTGATAGGTTGGGTGTGTAAGCGCTGTGAGGCGTTGAGCTAACCAATACTAATTGCCCGTGAGGCTTGACCATATAACACCCAAGCAATTTGACTACTCGAAAGAGCATCAGATTGCGGTGTGTGAAGACGCAATGAACCGAAAGTTCGATGCTCACAAAACACCGAATTCTATCGCATACCCAATTTGCTGAAGCGAGGCCACATGGTCACGACTCAGTACCCGAATTTCTTGACGACCATAGAGCATTGGAACCACCTGATCCCATCCCGAACTCAGTAGTGAAACGATGCATCGCCGATGGTAGTGTGGGGTTTCCCCATGTGAGAGTAGGTCATCGTCAAGATTAAATTCCGAAACCCCATTTGCGAAAGCAGGTGGGGTTTTGTTTTGGGCGGTCGAAAAGTGCCAAGACGCTCATTGCAGTGGCCTTCAGTGCTAAAGTCCACGCCTCGATTCTTGCTTTCCCAAGGAAACCGTTATGCCGGGTGCGACGTCCCTCAGCGCTGGATTCATGGTGGTTCACGGTAACCGCCTGGACGAGTTGCGCAGCCTGGTAGTCAGTTGGATGCGTCGTTATCCCCTGGCGCCTTTGGAAAACGAAATCGCTCTGGTCCAAAGCAACGGCATCGCCCAATGGCTCAAGCTTGCCCTGGCCGAAGATCCGCAGGAAGACGATATGGGCGGCTGTGGCATTGCAGCGGCAATCGATGTGCAACTGCCCGGCAGCTTCATGTGGCAGCTCTATCGCATAGTCCTGGGGCGTGACGAAATCCCCCCTAAGTCTTTGCTTGATAAGGCCCCGCTGACCTGGCGACTCATGCGCCTGCTCCCGCAGCTTATCGACCAACCCCATTTCGAGCCGCTGCAACGCTTCCTGACTCACGACACCGACCTGCGCAAGCGCTACCAGCTCGCCGAGCGCCTGGCCGACCTGTTCGACCAATACCAGGTGTATCGCGCCGATTGGCTGGAAGACTGGGCCGCAGGGCGCCATCAGTTACGCAATGGACGCGGCGAATCCAAACTCCTTAATGCTGCGAACTGTTGGCAAGCCGAGTTATGGCGCGCGTTGCTGCTCGACGTAGGCGCGCAGGGCATGGCCGAGAGTCGTGCCGGCGTTCACCAGCGTTTTATCGAGCGCATCAACACGCTCGAGCAAGCGCCTCCTGGCCTGCCTTCCCGCGTGATCGTCTTTGGCATTTCATCACTGCCCGCCCAAGCGCTTGAAGCCCTGGCGGGCCTGGCCCGTTTCAGCCAAGTGCTGCTGTGCGTGCACAACCCTTGCCGCCATCATTGGTCAGACATCGTGGCCGACAAGGACCTGCTGCGTAACGAATACAAGCGCCAAGCGCGTAAAGCGGGCATGCCAGTCACCATCGATCCACAAACCCTGCACCAACATGCCCATCCGCTACTCGCCGCCTGGGGCAAGCAGGGCCGTGACTACATCAGCCTGTTGGACAGTTACGACGACCCCAACAGCTACCGCGCCGCCTTCCGTGATGGGCGTATCGACCTGTTCAGCGACAGCGAGCCCACCACACTGCTCAACCAGCTTCAGGACGATATCCTTGAACTGCGCCCACTCGACGAAACCCGTGAATGCTGGCCTGCAGTCGACCTGAAGCGCGACTCATCCATTCGCTTTCACATTGCCCACAGCGCCCAACGCGAAGTGGAAATTCTCCACGACCAATTGCTGCAACGCTTCAGCGCCGATCCCACCTTGCGCCCTCGGGACATCATCGTCATGGTCCCCGATGTCGACAGCTATGCGCCGCACATTCGCGCGGTTTTCGGCCAACTGGAAAGAAACGACCCACGCTTCATTCCGTTCACCCTGACAGACCAAGGCCAACGCGGTCGTGACCCGCTGCTGATTGCCGTCGAGCACCTGCTCAAGCTCCCCGACAGCCGCTTCCCCGTCAGCGAGATTCTCGACCTGTTGGATGTTCCCGCCCTGCGCGAACGTTTCGCCATCAATGAACGCGACCTGCCGACCCTACACCGCTGGATTGAAGGCGCGGGTATCCGCTGGGGTCTCAACGCTGAGCAGCGTGCCGGCCTGGGGCTGCCCGAGGCGCTGGAGCAGAACAGTTGGCGATTCGGCCTGCGGCGGATGCTGCTGGGTTACGCCGTCGGCACCGGTGTCGCGTGCGACGGCATTGAGCCCTACGATGAGATCGGCGGGCTTGATGCAGCGCTGATCGGCCCACTGGTCGCCTTGCTCGACGCATTAAACGACGCCCATCAAGCGCTGTCACAACCAGCCCCTCCCCACGAATGGGGCGAGCGTCTGCAACGCTTGATGCAGCAGTTTTTCCTGCCCAGCAGCGAGCACGATGACTACCTGTTGGGCCAACTCGAACAATTAAGAGAAACTTGGCTGGAAACCTGCGAATCCGTCGGCCTGCAGGACGAATTACCGCTCACTGTAGTCCGCGAGGCGTGGTTGGCCGGGCTTGACCAAGGCCGCCTGTCCCAGCGCTTCCTCGCAGGCGCGGTCAATTTTTGTACCCTGATGCCCATGCGCGCAATCCCGTTCAAGCTGGTCTGCCTGCTCGGCATGAACGACGGCGACTATCCGCGTGCCCAGCCCCCACTGGACTTTGACCTGATGGGCAGCGACTACCGGCCCGGCGATCGGTCCCGCCGTGAGGACGACCGCTACCTGCTGCTCGAAGCCCTGCTTTCCGCGCGCGACCAGCTCTATATCAGCTGGGTCGGCCGCAGCATCCGCGACAACAGTGAGCGCCCGGCCTCGGTGCTGATCGGCCAATTGCGTGACCATCTCGCCAGCGGCTGGCATAACGCCGATAGCCAAGAACCCCTGATCGAAGCGATGACCCAGGAACACCCGCTCCAGCCGTTCAGCGCCCGCTACTTCCATGAAGGCGACCCGCTGTTCAGTTACGCCCGCGAATGGCAGCTGCTGCACGAAGCGCCGGCCGCAATGGCCCACGACCACGCGCTGGCACCGCACCATCAGGAAGAGCCCCTGAGCCTCGGCCAGTTGCAGGATTTCCTGCGCAATCCGGTAAAGCATTTCTTCAGCCAGCGCCTGAAAGTGTTCTTCGAGGCTGCCGAAGTACCGCTGGCCGACGAAGAACCCTTCGTCCTCGACGCACTGCAACGCTACAGCCTCAGCGACAGTCTGCTGAACGCCGCACTGGCCCGGCCCGACCAGCTTGATCAGGCCCTCAACGCCCAAGCCTTGCGCCTGCAAGGCAGTGGCCTGCTGCCTATGGTCGGTTTCGGCGAATGCCTGCGCAACGAGCTGATCGAGCCGTTGCCGGACCTGTTGCAGCGCTATCAACAACTCCTGGCGCTCTGGCCAACCCCGCACGCTGGCGCGGAACCGATCAGTTTCGATTACCAGGGCATCCAGCTCGAAGGCTGGATCAGCGGCCTGCATCGACGCAGTGATGGCGGATTGTTGAGCGTGACCACCATCCCCAACAGCATCGGCTCGATCAAGACGCGCAAGTGGCACCGGCTGATTCGCCCCTGGGTCAATCACGTGGTCGCCTGTGCGTGTGGCGTGCCGTTGAGCACCGGGCTGGTGGCCAGTGACGACACCTTGCTCCTGGCCCCACTGGACACCGCCACCGCGCAGCATATCCTCGCCGACCTGCTGCTCGCCTGGCACACCGGCATGAGCAAACCGCTGCCCGTCGCGGTAAAAACCGCCTTTGCCTGGCTCGGCCAGACCGACCCCGCCAAGGCCCACGCTGCTGCCAGCAAAGCCTACGAGGGCGACGGCATCACCACCGACGGTGAGCGCCGTGAAACGCCCGCGCTCACTCGTCAGTTCCCCGACTACGCCACGCTGGTCGCCAGCGAAGAATTCGAAGGTTGGTGTGAAACCCTGTACCGCCCCCTGATCAGCGCCCCCTGGCGTTCACTCTCCAGCGCGGAGGCCGGCGCATGAGTAACAAGCCCTTGGCCCTGGCCTTCCCGCTCAAAGGCAGCCAACTGATCGAAGCCAGCGCCGGCACCGGCAAAACTTTCACGATTTCGGCCTTGTACCTGCGCCTGGTCCTCGGCAACGGTGGTGAGGAGTCCGGCTTCGGCCGCGAACTGCTGCCGCCGCAGATTCTGGTGGTGACCTTCACCGACGCCGCCACCAAGGAGTTGCGTGAACGTATCCGTATCCGCCTGGCCGAAGCGGCGCGGTTCTTCCGTAGCGAAATCGAGCCGCCTGACGCCTTGATCGCCGACCTGCGTAATCAATACCCCGAGGAGCAGTGGCCCGCCTGCGCCAATCGGTTGGACATCGCTGCGCAATGGATGGACGAAGCGGCCGTCTCGACGATCCACAGTTGGTGCCAGCGTATGCTGCGCGAGCACGCCTTCGACAGCGGCAGCCTGTTTACCCAGACCCTGGAAACCGATCACAGCGACCTGCTCGGTGAAGTGCTGCGCGACTACTGGCGCTTGTTCTGCTACCCGATGCACGACGACGCACTCAACTGGGTGCGCAACAACTGGGGCGGCCCGGCCGCATTGATGCCACGGGTGCGTGCGCTGTTCGGCAGTGAACGACCCGCCGAGGACAGCCGCGAGCCGGCCGACATGATCACCGCCTGCCTGCAGGAGCGCCGCGAGGCGTTGACCCGCATCAAGGCGCCTTGGCTGCAATGGGCCGCCGAGCTGCGCGAACTGTGCCTGCAAGCGGTTGCTGCCAAGGCGGTCGATGGGCGCAAAATGCAGGCGCGTTACTTCGAGCCCTGGTTCGAAAAAATCAGCGCCTGGGCCGCCGACGAAACCCTGGAACAACTGGATATCGGCACCGGCTTTACCCGGCTGACCCCCGACGGCATGGCCGAAGCCTGGAAAGGCGAGCCGCCACGGCATCCCGGCATCGACGCCATGGCCGGCCTTAAAGCCGCCCTCGACGCACTGCCAACCCCGGACGCCGCTGTGTTGCAACACGCCGCGGCCTGGGTGGGCAAGCGCTTCGAAGAAGAGAAGCGGCGCCGCGCCGAAATGGGCTTCGACGACATGCTGATCCGCCTCAACGCCGCGCTCCAGGCCGACGGTGGCGAGCGCCTCGCCAGTGTGATCCGCGAGCAATTTCCGGTGGCCTTGATCGATGAATTCCAAGACACCGACCCCGTGCAATACAGCATCTTCGACAGCATTTACCGCATCGAAGAAAACCACCTGGACAGCGGCCTGTTCCTGATCGGCGACCCCAAACAGGCGATCTACGCCTTCCGCGGCGCGGATATTTACACCTACCTGCGCGCCCGGCAGTCCACCACCGGGCGCCACCACACCCTGGGCACCAACTTCCGCTCCAGCCATGCGATGGTCGAGGCGGTGAACCATGTGTTCCAGCGTGCAGAAACCGGCCGGGGCGCCTTCCTGTTTCGTGAACCCGACGGCCATAACCCGGTGCCGTTTCACCCGGTGCTGTCCCAGGGCCGCAAAGAACAGCTGCAGGTCGACGGCCAAACGCTGCCGGCGATGAACCTTTGGCACTTGCCCACCGACCAGCCGATTTCCAATGTGCTGTATCGCCAGCAACTGGCCGCCGCCTGCGCCACGCACATCGTCGCGTTGCTCAATGGCGGCCAGCAAGGCAGCGCGGGGTTTGTCAAAGACAACACCTTCAACGGCGTGCTGCCGTCAGACATCGCCATCCTCGTGCGAGACGGCAAGGAAGCCCAGGCCGTGCGCGCCGAGTTGGCGGCGCGGGGCGTGCGCAGCGTGTACCTGTCGGATAAAGACTCGGTCTTCGCCGCCCAGGAAGCCCACGATCTGCTGGCCTGGCTCAAGGCCTGCGCCGAACCGGACGTCGAACGCCCGCTGCGCGCGGCTTTGGCCTGTGTCACCTTGAACTTGTCATTGGCGGAGCTGGAGCGTCTGAACCAGGACGAACTGGCGTGGGAAAGCCGCGTGATGCAGTTCCGTGGCTACCGCACGATCTGGCGTACCCAAGGCGTGCTGCCGATGCTGCGCCGCCTGCTGCATGACTTCAAGCTGCCGCAAACCCTGATCGCCCGCAGCGATGGCGAGCGAGTGCTGACCAACCTGTTGCATCTCAGCGAACTGCTGCAACAGGCCGCGTCGGAACTGGACGGCGAGCAGGCGTTGATTCGTCATCTTGCCGAACACCTGGCGCTGTCGGGTCAGGCCGGTGAAGAGCAGATCCTGCGCCTGGAAAGCGATGAGCAACTGGTCAAGGTGGTGACGATCCACAAATCCAAGGGGCTCGAATACGACCTGGTGTTCCTGCCCTTCATCTGTTCGGCCAAGCCGGTGGACGGCACGCGTTTGCCGCTGCATTACCACGACGAGCAGGGTAAATCCCACGTCAGTCTGCGGCCCACCGCAGAGTTGATTGCCCAGGCCGACGATGAGCGCCTGGCCGAAGACCTGCGCTTGCTGTATGTCGCCCTGACCCGCGCCAAACACGCCTGCTGGCTGGGCATCGCCGACCTCAAGCGCGGTAACAGCAGCAGCTCCGTGCTGCACCTTTCGGCGCTGGGCTATTTGCTCGGCGCCGGTGCACCGCTGGGAGCGTCCGCCGAACTGGCGCGCTGGTTGATGGCGCTGCAGGAAGGCTGCCCGACCATCAGCTATGCCCATGTGCCGCAAGCCCAAGACACTGTGTTTCATCCACCGCGCAACGAAGCCACCTTGCTGGCCCCGCTGCTGCCTAAACGCAAGGCCGCAGAAAACTGGTGGATTGCCTCCTACAGCGCCTTGCGCATTGGCGACAGCATGAGCGCCGCGAATATCGAAGCGCCTGAAAGCCCACAGGCCCAAAAACTGTTCGATGACGAACGTCTTGATCCCGATGCACCACGGGAAGTGGCGGCGTCCGGCGGCGATATTCATCGTTTCCCACGCGGTCCCAATCCAGGCACCTTCCTTCATGGCTTGTTGGAATGGGCCGGTGAAGAAGGCTTCAACCTGAGCCACGAGGCCATCGAAAAGGCCGTCGGCGCGCGCTGTAACCGCCGCCATTGGGAAGGCTGGATCGTCACCCTCAGCGCCTGGCTTGGCCACTTGTTGCAAACACCGCTGCCTGTGTACGACGCCCGCGTCAGCCTCAGCGCCCTGCAGCAGTACCAGATCGAAATGGAGTTCTGGTTCGCCAGCCATAAAGTCGACGTGCTCGCCCTCGACAAGCTGGTGTGCCAGTACACCCACCACGGCGTCTCCCGCGTGGCGGCCGAACCGGTGTTGCTCAACGGTATGTTCAAGGGCTTTATCGACCTGACCTTCGAGCACGACGGTCGTTATTACGTGGCTGACTACAAATCCAACTGGCTCGGCCCTGACGATTCGGCCTACACCCTGGAAGCCATGGAACAGTCGATCCTCGAGCATCGGTACGACCTGCAATACGTACTTTACCTGCTGGCCCTGCATCGCCAACTCAAGGCGCGCCTGCCCGATTACGACTACGAACGCCACATCGGCGGCGCCCTGTACCTGTTCCTGCGCGGTACGCAATCGGTGAGCCAGGGCGCGTATTTCACCCGGCCACCGCGAGAACTGATCGAAGGGCTGGACCTGTTGTTCCAAGGCAAGCCGATCCCGCCCAAAGCCGAGCCCGCCTGGGAACAAGGAGTGCTGCTATGAGCCTGTCGCCGTTACTGCCGGACGAGCTGACACCTCTCAGTCGCGCCGCCGACCTGGTGCAATTGCTCGAGCGTTGGGTCGAGCGTGGTTGGCTACGGGCCTTGGACAAAGCCTTCGTCGGCTTCCTGCATGAGCTTGACCCAGAAGCCGATCCCTTGGTGTTGCTGGCGGCGGCGTTGACCAGCCACCAATTGGGTCACGGCCATGTGTGCCTCGACCTGTTCGAAACCCTCAAGACGCCGGACTTTGCCTTGTCACTGCCGCCCGAAGGCGACCTGCAAACCGGCGCGATGCTGTTGCCGTCGCAATTGCTCGAGGGTTTGGACGGCGCCCACTGGTGTCATGCCCTGGCCGCCAGCCCCTTGGTCGCGCTGGCCGTCGATGGCAGTGAGTCGGCCAAAAGCCGTCCGTTGGTGCTGTCCGGAAAGCGCCTCTATCTGCGCCGCTATTGGGCGTATGAACGGCGCATCGACAGCGCCTTGCGCCTGCGGCTGGCCAGCCACGAAAGCGTCGCCACCGATTTGCCGCAGCGGCTCAATGGTTTGTTCGATCAACCGGCGCCCGATGGCGTGATCGACTGGCAAAAACTGGCCTGTGCCCTGGCCACCCGTGGCGCGTTCAGCATCGTCACGGGCGGCCCCGGCACCGGCAAGACCACCACCGTGGTGCGCCTGCTCGCGCTGTTGCAGGCGCCGGCCGTGGAAAGCGGCAATCCCTTGCGTATCCGCCTGGCCGCGCCCACCGGTAAAGCCGCTGCCCGTCTCACCGAGTCCATCAGCCAGCAAGTGCTGTCGCTGAAAGTGCCCGACACTGTGCGTGAAAAAATCCCGACCCAGGTCACCACGGTTCACCGCTTGCTGGGCAGTCGCCCGGGTACTCGGCATTTTCGTCATCACGTCGGCAACCCATTGCCGCTGGATGTGCTGGTGGTGGACGAAGCGTCGATGATCGACCTGGAAATGATGGCCAACCTGCTCGACGCCTTGCCCCCCCATGCTCGCCTGGTGCTGCTGGGTGACAAAGACCAGCTCGCTTCGGTAGAGGCGGGCGCGGTGCTCGGCGATTTGTGCCGCGATGCCGAGGCCGGTTGGTACAGCCCGGCCACGCGCCAATGGCTGCAAGCGGTCAGCGCTGAAAATCTCGCCGACAGCGGTTTGCAGGAGGACCTCGACGGCACTCATCCCCTGGCGCAGCAGGTGGTGATGCTGCGCTACTCGCGGCGTTTCGGCGAGGGCAGCGGCATCGGCCAGCTGGCGCGTTGGGTGAACCAGCAGAACGCTGAGCAAGCGCGCCAGCTGCTGGCCGCGCGCAGTCATGACGACCTGTTCTGCCTCAGCCTCAAGGGCGAGCATGATCATGCCCTTGAGCGCCTGGTACTGGACGGGCAGGGCGCCGGCGCCCAGGGCTATCGCTATTACCTGAACCTGCTGCAGTCGGCGCGGCCTGCACTGGACACCCCGCGTGACGATCACGCCTGGACCCACTGGGCGCAACAACTGCTGCAAGCCTTCGACGCGTTCCAGCTGCTCTGCGCCGTGCGTAAAGGCCCGTGGGGCGTCGAAGGCCTGAACCTGCGCATCACCGCCGCCTTGCGCAAGGTGCGGCTGATCGAAGGCGACGAGCAGTGGTATGAAGGCCGCCCGGTGTTGATGACCCGTAACGACTACGGCCTGGGCCTGATGAACGGAGATATCGGCATCGCCTTGAAGTTGCCCGAAAGCGACGGCGGGCCCCAGGTGCTGCGCGTGGCCTTCCCGCGAAATGACGGCCAGGGGGGCGTGCGCTTCGTGCTGCCCAGCCGGCTCAACGACGTGGAAACCGTGTATGCCATGACCGTGCACAAATCCCAGGGGTCAGAGTTCACTCACACCGCGCTGATCCTGCCGGACGCGCTGAACCCGGTGCTGACCAAAGAACTCATCTACACCGGTATTACGCGTGCCAAGCGCTGGTTCAGCCTGATCGAGCCCCGTGCCGGCGTCTTTGAGGAAGCCGTACGGCGCAGGGTCAGACGTTTGAGCGGGCTGATGCTGGAGTTGGACGCCACGCCTGCAGAAGTTGACTGAGTGGTCATGTAAGATTTCTGATTCAGATGACTGATTTTTCTGAAAAAATATCAGCCCCGCGAAAACCCTGCGTCGTGGGATTTTTCGCCGCTGTGCTATCGTTGCGGCATCACCTTGAAATTTCTTGAGAGAATTGCTGCATGAACGTGGCTGTCTCGCTCACCGAGCGTAGTTTGAGCTGGAGACGCCTGCTGCGGGTGGCGGTGCTATGCCTGCTCGCCCCGCAGGCATGGGCTCAAACGTCCAGCCTGGCTGAACAGCGCGCCCAGGCGGTGACCCAGGTCGTGCTCGGTATCCTCAGTTACGCCCGCTGGCCGGTGGAGCCCGCGCAACTGCGCTTGTGCATCGTCGGGCCGACCCAATACACCGACGACCTGATCAAAGGCACCACCCAGGCGACCGGCCGTCCGGTGACGGTGCGCCGCCTGCTGGCGAGCCATCCCGATATCGTCAGTGCCTGCGACGCTGTTTACATCGGCAAACTCAGCGCTGACGAACGCAGCGCATTGTTTACCTCATTGATGGGCCACCCGGTGCTCAGCATCAGCGAAGGCGGTGACCAATGCACTGTGGGTAGCCTGTTCTGCCTGCGGGTGAGCGATGCGCAAGTGTCGTTCGAGGTGAACCTGGACTCCGTCGCCCGCAGCGGCGTACGCATTCACCCCAGCGTGCTGCAACTGTCGCGCCGTCGAGCGCCGGCGCCATGAAGCCTGCTAAGGCGCGGCCGACCCTGGGTTCGGTCATCGGCCGGGGGCACCTGATTCTGGCCCTGGTGGCGGTGACCCTGGCCAGTGTGTCCCTGACCCTGCTCGGCGTGCTGGCATTGAGGGTGTACGCCGAACATAACCTGCATTTGATCGCCCGCTCGATCAATTACACCGTGGAAGCGGCGGTGGTGTTCGACGATAGTGCGGCAGCCACCGAAGCCCTCAGCCTGATTGCCCAGGCCGAAGAAGTGGCCCAGGCCGAAGTCTTCGATGCAAATGGCAAGCTACTGGCGCAGTGGGTCCGGCCGAACACCGGCATGTTGTCTCGGGTTGAGCTTGAACTGGCGCATGCCTTGCTCGAGCAGCCCATCAGCCAGCCGATCCTCCATCAAGGGCAAACGGTTGGCAGCATCCACCTGACCGGGCATGGCGGCAGCCTGCTGCGCTTCCTGCTCAGCGGCCTGGCGGGCATTGTGATCTGTACGGCGCTCAGCGCCTGGGTCGCGTTGCACTTGGCGCGGCGCCTGTTGAACGGTATCACCGGGCCGCTGCAAAGCCTCGCCGCCGTGGCCCACGCTGCGCGCAGTGAACGTGACTTCGACCGCCGCGTGCCGCCGGCGCAGATCGCTGAACTCGACAGTCTGGGCAGCGACTTCAACGCCCTGCTTGGCGAGATGGAAGCCTGGCAGAACCACCTGCAAAGCGAAAACGAAACCCTTGCCCACCAGGCCAGCCACGACAGCCTCACCGGCCTGCCCAACCGTGCGTTCTTCGAAGGTCGGTTGATTCGTGCCTTGCGCAGCGCCGCCAAGACCAATGAGCGGGTGGCGGTGCTGTTTCTCGACAGCGATCGTTTCAAAGACATCAACGATAACTTCGGCCACGCCGCCGGCGATGCGGTACTGATGGCCGTCGCCGAGCGCGTGCGTGCACAACTGCGCGAAGACGACTTGGTGGCCCGGCTGGGCGGCGATGAGTTCGCCGTGCTGCTCGCGCCGCTGCACAAAGCCGAAGATGCACAGCGCATCGCCGACAAGATCATTGCCAGCATGGACGCGCCGATTCCACTGCCCGGCAACACTCAGGTGGTGACCTCCCTCAGTATCGGCATCGCCATTTATCCCGAGCATGGCGCCACACCCGGCACCCTGCTCAATGCCGCCGACGCGGCGATGTACCAGGCCAAACGGCTGTCCTCGGGCAGCCAGCAAACGGCGGAGTCGGAGCATTCCGCCGTCAATGTCCAACACAGGAGCTGATCCCTTGTTTTCTAACCTACGCGTTCTATTCATCACCTTGCTCGTCGCCTGCCTGGCCCTCGGCGGCTGCCAGACCCCACCGGCCAAAGGCCTGACCCCGGCGCAAGTCAGCGTGCTCAAACAGCAGGGTTTTGAGCTGACTGACGAAGGCTGGGCCTTCGGCCTGTCTGGCAAAGTGCTGTTTGGCAGCGACGTCGAAAGCCTCAACAAGCCCAGCACCGACATCGTTGAGCGCATCGGCAAGGCCCTGGTGGGCGCAGGCATCGAACGCGTACGCGTCGAAGGTCACACCGACGCCTCGGGCAAAGAAACCTACAACCAGACCTTGTCCCTGCGCCGCGCCAAAAGCGTGGGCGAGGTGTTGACCCGGGTGGGCATGAAAGAACAAAACATCCAACTGCGCGGCCTGGGCAGCAGCGAGCCGGTGGCGGAAAATACAACCACGGCGGGGCGCACCGAGAATCGTCGCGTGTCGATCGTAGTCATCGCGGACTAAAGCATTTCCCCCATCTCAACCTGAAATGCACTCCAAATGTGGGAGGGGGCTTGCTCCCGATAGCAGTGTGTCAGCCAATACATCGGGTAACTGACACTCGGCTATCGGGAGCAAGCCCCCTCTCACATTTGCGCTTGAGTGTGCATAAGACAGTGTTCGCTTAACGGCTCGGCGTCATCGCCTGCGTCAAGTCATCCACCACTGCCTTGCCCATCTCACACAGATAATGCGCGGCCCAAGCGTACTGCTCGCCGCGCACATCCATGGCGGCTTCCATTGCGAGTTTCTTGGAGTAAAAAAGCAGGGTGGAGGCGTGTTCCAGGGCTTCCTCTATCGGCATGCCGGAATTAACGCGGAACAACGGTTTTTGGTTTTCACCGTAGTCGCCGAAGGTGACGACACCGAGGGTGATGATCGAGGAAAGCGGTGGGTCGGGGATGATTTTGCTCATGGTGATTGCTCTCTGCTGAATTAGAGCCGCCACATCACATCGCTAAACATGAAGAGGGTGGAAGCTGTGTGCAGGTTAGCGATCCGGGCCAGAGCGCATCCCGGGTAGACTCGAAAGTCTCCCGCACACAGCCGCCATAAAACGCTAAAAGCTGACGGACGCCAGCTAATACTGTTGGGGGCAGTGCCACGCTTGGAACCCGGATCGCTAAACCCGATCGCTGATATGCAGCGACCCAGGAAGGCTAGTGATCCAAATGTTATAGCGCAATAGGCCAGGGATTCTCTAGGAAACGTCCTGCAATTTAAAGGGAGTCGTCGTTGATGGCCCTTTAATCCGCGAACGTGATCTCCCGCGTTTCCCCCATCAACAACCCCTGATTCTGCTCCGCCACCTCCCTAACGTAATCCCCAACAACGTCTTGCGTAAGCTTGTAATGTCCAAGGGGCGCGAGCAGGTGCTGTGTCGCTGAAAAAAAGGCGTTCGGAAACTGTGGCGTTTATGGAGAGCTTGTAAGGTGTTGGGATCAGTATCATTTTCGCCTCGAGCATTTTCTCAACTTATAGCCAGCGGTAAGAAGTCCGGAATCAGAAGGGTGCCGATTGTCGCGTTGTGGATGAGTAAAAGGCCATTAGTCGATACTACATTGACATCATCATCGCGAGTCACCGACACTGAAGCGAATAACCATCATGTTCATAAGGATATCTGCCATGAAAAAACGCTCCTTTCTGGTTCCTTTAGCCACTTTGGCTGCAGCCGTTGCTACAGAACAAGCTTCCGCTCTAAATATGTATGAGATTGTCGAGCCAAGTCTTGAAGCCAAGAACACATTTCAAGCTGAAGCCCGAAGCGAGAACCTTTCGGTCCGTGGTGGTAACGATTTATTTGCCTTTGTTCTCAAACGCGGCGACCAGGGGCAGATGATGGCTTATCACAGCTCCCATAGCTCCCACTCTTCGCACAGTTCCCACAGCTCCCACTATTCGGGTCGATAATGGATTTCTCTCATAAGCTCCTTTTTGATGAGCGGCTTTATGACGCACAGGTTTTGCAGAAAGCTGCATATCGATCGATCAATGCCCTGACGGTTGATATCACCCCCGATGGGGGGCAGTTCGTCTGCGCTTTGTCATCGAATATCGGCGTGGACGAGCAGTCCTTTCTGTCTGCGGTCCAAGAGTTCAAGAAGGACGCTCTCGATTATCAGCTTCGCCACCGACTGGCAGTTGAGACGCAACCGATCAAGAACCTGATACTCGGACTGGCCTTTTCAAAAACCGGACTGATTAGTGAGTAAATTCCAAAAGCTGGAGTTCTACGCGCAGCAACGTCCGTACGAGTTGCTGCCCTTTAAGTTCGACCGTCTGAATGACGCCGAGTACGTCATTACCAACATGGCAGGCGAGTTTCATGTCATACCTGTGCCAATGCTTGAACCGATCATTAGCAAGACGCTTCCGCTCACATCAGAGCTAATCCCTACGCTTCGATCCAAGCAGTTCATTCGCTTCACCAATGAGCAAGCGCCACTTCAGCTTTTGGCTCTCAAAATTCGTACGCGATTGTCCAGACTGGCCGAGTTCACCAATCTGCATATCTTTGTAGTGACTCTTCGGTGTGACCATAGCTGCCCGTATTGCCAAGTTTCAAGGCAGTCCGAGAGCAAAGGCGAATTCGACATGACCAAAGAGATGGCAGACAAGTCGTTGGATTTCGTCTTTATGTCTCCTAATCCTGCCATCAAAATTGAATTTCAGGGTGGAGAGCCGCTGCTGAACTTCGAGATGGTGAGGTACGTTGTTCTTGAGGCCAAAAAACGTAACGTCAAGGAAGGGCGCGACCTACAGTTCGTCGTTGCAACCACGCTGTCGCTACTGACCGATGATGTGCTCGACTTCTGTAAGCAGCACAACATAGTTCTTTCATCTTCGCTCGACGGACCAATGGATCTGCATAATGCAAATCGTCCACGCCCGGGCAGAGATAGTCATCAGCGTTTCGAAGAAGGCTTGAAGAAAGCCCGTGCAGCCCTCGGCTATGACCAAGTGTCAGCCCTGATGACAACCACAGATAAGAGCCTGATACGAGCACGCGACATCATTGATGAATACTTGCGCCTAGGCTTTGATGGCATCTTCCTCCGCGCGCTCTCCCCTTACGGCTTTGCGATAAAGACCAAAAAATTCATGTCGTATGATACGGAGCGCTGGCTTGAATTTTACAAGGAGGGCCTTGAGTACATCATTGAACTAAACAAGTTCGGCATACGATTTGTAGAGCAATATTCTTCGCTCGTGCTGACAAAAATGCTGACATCAGGGGACCCTGGTTTCGTTGATTTGATGAACCCTGCCGGCGCTGGTATCGCAGCCATCGTGTTCAACTACGACGGATCGGTCTACGCCTCAGATGAAAGCCGCATGCTTGCTGAAATGGGCGATCATACGTTCCGTCTGGGCAGCATTCTTGAACACTCATATGAGGAGATCATCCTCTCTGATCAGCTTCTGGATGCACTGGAAAATTCTTTCACCTTAAGCGCTCCAATGTGCTCTGACTGTGCATTTGAACCTTACTGTGGAGCGGAGCCTGTCTACCATCACTCCATTCACAAGGACGTTGTAGCAAGAAAACCTGAGTCCTCTTTCTGTAAGCGAAATATGGCGATTTTCAAGCATCTCATTGGACTAATGGAAAGTGATGAGCAAACAAAACGGATTTTTATGGGTTGGGCCAACCGATGCTGAAACTCGGCGGAAAGATTATCCGCATCCATGCGGTTGATGTTCGTAGGGAACTTACTCTGCTCAAGGTGTCGACCAGCCGGAATTTGCCAGAAGTCTTGCGACGGGAAATAGCCTACTTGGTTTCCGATCAGGAGATCCCCCGAGGATTCGCGCACTACCTTTTGCTTGAGAACCATCGACAGTTGGTTGAGGTACTGCCGTCCGACTCCGATTACTCGCTCCTACCGAATGACTACAGCTACATCGGTGAAGGTGACATTATCCGGCTTTCAGCTGATCGTCAGAGCATTAGCGTACTGTTTCGAGCATCGTCGCCGCACAACAGCATCCTGGTCACCGAGCAATGCAATCATTACTGTCTTATGTGTTCACAACCGCCTAAAGCAGCTGATGACTCGTGGATACTTGACGAAATCGAGAGTCTGATTCCGCTTATTCCCAAAGATACTCGCGAGCTGGGGTTTACTGGGGGCGAGCCGACGACCAATCGGGAGCGCTTCCTTAAAATTATCAGCCTGACAAAAAGTTACCTGCCGAGAACCGCAATCCATATCCTCTCGAACGGGCGCAGCTTCAAAGACCCAGCGTTTGCTGAAAAATATGCGCGGATTGAATTGCCCGACGCGATGATCGGAATCCCTGTCTATTCAGACGATCCGACGCTGCATGACTACATCGTCCAGGCCCAAGGTGCGTTCGATGAAACCATTCAGGGTATCCTCAATCTGAAGCGCTTGGGTCAGAAGGTTGAGATCCGAGTTGTCATTCACAAACTATCAGTGCAGCGCCTGCCTGAACTGTGTGAGTTCATTGCACGCAATCTGCTGTTTGTTGACCATGTTGCGCTGATGGGCCTCGAGATGATGGGGTTCACCAGGGCCAATCTTGATGAGCTGTGGATCGACCCGGTCGAGTACAAGGACACGCTCAGCAAATCGGTTGGTATTCTGGCCAAATACGGTATGAACATCTCGGTCTATAATCATCAGCTTTGCCTGGTGAATCCGGACATTCAGCCCTACTACCGGAAGTCAATCAGCGACTGGAAGAATGAGTACGCGCATGAGTGCCAGAGCTGCACAAAACAGCGGGAGTGCGGGGGCTTTTTTGCATCAGGTATTAAATTCGGCTACAGCAAGCATCTAATCCCGTTCTGACTTTGGCTTCAAATCTGCAAGCCGCAATGTCCTTGATGCAAACAATAGACTTACGCTTAAAATTTTCATAGGCGGTTTTTGGGCGCTCCATGTAACGTTCCAACTGAGGAATGCATGGGAGACAAGCTGTTAGATCTACTCTTAAAATGAAAAGTCACGGCGCGCGCAGTTAAAGTAATCCGGAAACTCCTCCACGGATTGCTGCTTGGAACATTTGGTTTGGCAACCCTCTAGAAATCTGGCCAAGCGGGAATTCGGAGACTTGATCCGCGCTGGCTTATCCAGAAATCCAGCATGCTTATTGACTGGCAAACCGCATCTCCCGCGTTTCCCCCATCAACAACCCCCGATTCTGCTCCGTCACTTCTCGGATGTAGTCCCACAACAACGTAATCCGCTTCAACTTGCGCAGATCCTCCCGGCAATACATCCAGAACTGCCGCGTAATCGCGATCTGCTCCCCCAGCACCGGCAGCAATCGCGGGTCCTGCGCTGCCAGAAAGCACGGCAATATCGCCATCGATCGTCCCTGCTGCGCCGCTACGTACTGGGCAATCACACTGGTGCTGCGCAGGCTGGCGCTTGCCCCGGGCACCACGTTCGCCAGGTACAGCAGCTCCGAGCTGAACGCTAAATCATCCACATAGCTGATAAACGGATGCTCGGCCAGATCCGCCGGGCGTTGGATCGGCGGGTGTTGGTCGAGGTAATCCTGTGTGGCGTACAGCTGCAGTTTGTAATCGCACAGTTTGCAGCACACGTACGGGCCGTGTTCCGGACGCTCCAGGGCGATGACGATGTCGGCTTCGCGCTTGGACAGGCTGATGAAGTGCGGCAGCGGCAGGATGTCGACCGAGATCGCCGGGTAGGTATCGACGAAATGACTCAACTGCGGGGTGATGAAAAAACTGCCGAAGCCCTCAGTGCAGCCCATGCGCACATGCCCGGACAGCGCCACGCCGGAGCCGGAGACCTGCTCGCAGGCCATGTGCAGGGTGCTTTCGATGGATTCGGCGTAGCCCAGCAAGCGCTGGCCTTCGGCGGTGAGCACAAAACCGTTGGTCCGGGATTTTTCGAACAGCAGGGTGCCGAGTGACACTTCCAATGAACTGATGCGCCGCGACACGGTGGTGTAGTCCACCGCCAGGCGCTTGGCGGCCACGCTGGCCTTGCGGGTGCGGGCCACTTCGAGGAAAAACTTCAGGTCATCCCAGTTCAGGGAGCCCAATGATGTGATGTTTTTTTGCATGTTGGACCGGCTTTTATGTGCGTTCTTATTAGAGATTTGCACATCTATACTCCAAAAACAGTCCGAACGCCTCCTTCTTCAAGGCGATTCACTCTCTGCATAACAACAAGATTCCGGAGACCCTCATGAACGCATCTGCCGATATTTCCGTACAACAGGTCAAGTTGCTGATCAATGGCGAGTGGGTCGAGTCCAAGACCACCGAGTGGCAAGACATCGTCAACCCCGCTACCCAGCAGGTGCTGGCCAAAGTCCCGTTCGCCACGGCCGATGAGGTCAACGCTGCCATCGACGCCGCTCATCGCGCCTTCCAGACCTGGAAGCTGACCCCGATCGGCGCGCGCATGCGCATCATGCTCAAGCTGCAAGCCTTGATCCGCGAACACTCCAAGCGCATCGCCGTGGTGCTCAGCGCAGAGCAGGGCAAGACCATTGCCGACGCCGAGGGCGATATTTTCCGTGGGCTTGAAGTGGTGGAACACGCCTGTTCCATCGGCACCCTGCAGATGGGTGAGTTCGCCGAGAACGTCGCCGGCGGTGTCGACACCTACACCCTGCGCCAGCCGATTGGCGTCTGCGCCGGCATCACGCCGTTCAACTTCCCGGCGATGATTCCGCTGTGGATGTTCCCGATGGCCATCGCCTGCGGTAACACCTTCGTGCTCAAGCCGTCCGAGCAGGACCCGTTGTCGACCATGCTACTGGTGGAGCTGGCGTTGGAAGCCGGTGTGCCGGCCGGCGTGCTTAATGTGGTACACGGCGGCAAGGACGTGGTGGATGCGCTGTGCACCCACAAGGATATCAAGGCCGTGTCCTTCGTTGGCTCCACCGCCGTGGGCACGCATGTCTACGACCTGGCTGGTAAACATGGCAAGCGTGTGCAGTCGATGATGGGCGCCAAGAACCACGCGGTGGTGCTGCCGGATGCCAATCGCGAGCACACCCTCAATGCCCTGGTCGGCGCCGGTTTCGGCGCTGCGGGCCAGCGTTGCATGGCCACCTCGGTGGTGGTGCTGGTAGGCGCGGCCAGGCAATGGTTGCCGGATCTCAAGGCGCTGGCGCAGAAACTCAAGGTCAACGCGGGCAGCGAAGCGGGCACCGATGTCGGCCCGGTGATTTCCAAGCGCGCCAAGGCGCGCATCCTGGAGCTGATCGAAAGTGGTGTGAAACAAGGCGCGAAGCTGGAGCTGGACGGCCGTGACATCAAGGTGCCAGGTTTCGAGCACGGCAATTTTGTCGGCCCGACGCTGTTCTCGGGCGTGACCACCGACATGCGCATCTACACCGAGGAAATCTTCGGCCCGGTGTTGGTGGTGCTGGAGGTCGATACCCTCGATGAAGCCATTGCGCTGGTCAACGCCAACCCGTTCGGCAACGGCACCGGCCTGTTCACCCAGAGCGGCGCGGCGGCGCGTAAGTTCCAGAGCGAAATCGATGTGGGCCAGGTGGGCATCAACATTCCGATCCCGGTGCCGGTGCCGTTCTTCAGCTTCACCGGTTCCCGCGGCTCCAAGCTCGGTGACCTCGGCCCGTACGGCAAGCAAGTGGTGCAGTTCTACACCCAGACCAAAACCGTCACCAGCCGCTGGTTCGACGACGACACGGTCAACGACGGCGTCAACACCACCATCAACCTGCGCTGACTCCGGGAGACGACCATGAACATTGCATTTATCGGCCTGGGCAACATGGGCGCACCCATGGCCCGCAACCTGATCAAGGCCGGGCACGCGCTGAACCTGTTCGACCTGAACCAGACCGTGCTCAAGGAGCTGGCCGAGTTGGGCGGTCGCATCAGCGACTCACCGCGCGACGCGGCCCAGGGCGCTGAACTGGTGATCACCATGCTGCCGGCCGCCGCGCATGTACGCAGCGTGTGGCTGAATGAAGACGGTGTGCTCGCCGGCATCGGCGAAGGCATTCCCGCAGTGGACTGCAGCACCATCGACCCGCAAACCGCCCGCGATGTGGCTGCCGCCGCCGCCAGGCAAGGTGTGGTGATGGCCGACGCCCCGGTCTCCGGCGGCACCGGCGGGGCGCAAGCCGGCACGCTGACCTTCATGGTTGGCGCCACCCCCGACCTGTTCGCCACCCTGCAACCGGTACTGGCGCAAATGGGCCGCAACATCGTGCACTGCGGCGAAGTCGGCACCGGGCAAATCGCCAAGATCTGCAACAACCTGCTGCTGGGCATCAGCATGATCGGCGTCAGTGAAGCCATGGCCCTGGGCGACGCGCTCGGCATCGATACCCAGGTGCTGGCCGGCATCATCAACAGCTCCACCGGGCGCTGCTGGAGTTCGGACACCTACAACCCGTGGCCGGGCGTGATTGAAACGGCGCCGTCGTCGCGCGGCTATACCGGCGGTTTTGGCGCCGACCTGATGCTCAAGGACCTGGGCCTGGCCACTGAAGCGGCGCGGCAGGCCAAGCAACCCGTGATCCTGGGAGCCGTGGCCCAGCAGTTGTACCAGTCGATGAGCCAGCGTGGGGAAGGGGGCAAGGACTTCTCGGCGATTATCAACAGCTATCGCAAACCGTAGGCGCGGGGGGGACGCCTAATCCTTGCTCGCGAAAAATGCGAGAGCAACGCGTTCATCCTGGATGAGCGCGTTTTCGTTGACGATCTTCGCGAGCAAGCTCGCTCCTACAGTGAGGGCGGTGGCTCAAGCAAACACAAAATACTTACGCACCGTCTCGACCACCTCCCACGTGCCCTTCATTCCCGGCTCCACCACAAAGATATCCCCAGCCCGCAGATGAATCGGCGCCATGCCTTCAGGGGTAATCACGCAGTAGCCTTCCTGGAAATGGCAGTACTCCCACTTCACGTATTCCACGTACCACTTGCCCGGCGTGCAGATCCAGGTGCCCATGATCTTGCTGCCGTCTTCGCTGGTGTAGGCGTTGAGGTTGACGGTATGCGGGTCGCCTTCGAGTTTTTCCCATTTGCAGGCATCCAGGACCGGCAGGGGATGGGTGTCGCGCAGAACAGTGATCGGCTGGGGCATGATGACTCCGAGGCAAGGAAACAGAAGTTGAACCCTATAGCGCCGAGCTGTTTGCCAGTGGTCTGAACTCGACATCGGGATGCCCAGAACCGCAGCACAAGGCGATCCCGCAGACACACTGCAGTCAACTGTGGGAGGGGGCTTGCTCCCGATAGCGGTGTGTCAGTCAGTGATTTATTACCTGAACCACCGCCATCGGGAGCAAGCCCCCTCCCACATAGGTCATCTTGCGAATTTCCGAGCCTGAATTGACCATTTCTTCGCAGTAAGTGCGAAAGATTTCCCGCTTTGCGCCAGAATTCGCAAGAAAATTCACAGCTGGCCCTCGTATCATTCACCTCAGTGACAGCCGAGAGCCTTGAAATGAACCCAATAAAAACGTGGTGGGATATCAGCCCGCCCTTGAGCGCGGCGACCCCGACCTGGCCGGGCGATACGCCGTTCCAGGAAGAGCGCGTGTGGCAGTTCGGTCCGGAGTGCCCGGTGAATGTTGGGCGCGTGACCTTCTCGCCGCACACCGGCGCCCACGTGGATGCGCCGCTGCACTACAGCGCCGACGGCGCGCCGATCGGCGAGGTGTCGCTGGATGTGTACATGGGCCCGTGCCGGGTGTTGCACTGCCTCGGCAGCGGTGCCTTGGTGCAGCCCCATCAACTGCAAGGGCGTGTGGATAACCTGCCGGAACGGGTCCTGCTGCGCACTTATCCACAAGCGCCACTGACGCACTGGGATTCAAATTTCACCGCCATCGCCCCGCAGACCATCGAGCTGCTCGCCAGCCTTGGCGTGCGCCTGATCGGTATCGACACCCCGTCCCTGGACCCGCAACAGTCCAAGACCATGGATTCGCACAACGCCGTGGCGCGCCATGGCATGGCGATTCTCGAAGGCATCGTGCTCGATGACGTGCCGGAAGGCGACTATGAACTGATCGCGCTGCCGCTGCGCTTTGCCAATCTGGATGCCAGCCCGGTCCGCGCAATCCTGCGCCCGCTTTTGGAGCCCACGCGATGAGCCAATGTCCCTTCTCGCCAGAATATAAGCCTGCCGGCGACCAACCCCCGCAGGATTGGCACAACGCTGAGCTGAATTTTTCCGAGTCCATGAGCTACGGCGACTACCTGGACCTGGGCAAAGTCCTCAGCGCCCAACACCCGCTGTCGCCGGATCACAACGAAATGCTGTTCATCATCCAGCACCAGACCTCGGAGCTGTGGATGAAGCTGATGCTGCATGAGCTCAAGGCGGCCCGCGAACACGTGCGCCTGGGCGAGCTGCCGCCGGCGTTCAAGATGCTAGCGCGGGTCTCGCGGATCTTCGACCAACTGGTGCACGCCTGGGCGGTGCTGGCGACTATGACTCCGTCGGAATACAAGGCGATCCGCCCGTTCCTCGGGCAGTCGTCGGGGTTCCAGTCGTTCCAGTACCGTGAGATCGAATTCATCCTCGGCAACAAAAGCCCGGCGCTGTTGCGGCCCCATGCCCATCGCCCGGAGTTATTGCTGCAATTGCAGGTGGCGATCGCCACGCCGTCGCTGTATGACGAGGCGATCAACCTGATGCTCAAGGCGGGCCTGGCGATTGACCCTAAGCGCGCCGAACGCGACCCGACGGCCGCTACCGTGCACGATGACTCCGTGGAAGCCGCGTGGCGTGAGGTGTACCGCGACCCGAGTCGGTACTGGGATTTGTATCAATTGGCCGAGAAGTTTATCGACCTGGAGGATTCGTTCCGCCAGTGGCGCTTCCGGCACGTGACCACGGTCGAGCGGATTATCGGCTTCCAGCCGGGCACTGGTGGCACCGAAGGTGTGGGGTATCTGCGCAAGATGCTCGACACGGTGCTGTTTCCCGAACTGTGGCGAGTGCGCTCTACGCTCTAAACACAATCCAAATGTGGGAGGGGGCAAGCCCCCTCCCACATGGGTTACTGCGCTGTCACGAGTTTCGTGTTTCGGACCCGCAAGCGGTAGGCCACATAGATAATCCCCACCCACACAGGCATCGCATACACCGACTCACGTATCCCTGGAATGGCCAGCATTACGCTGATGATCATCAGCATGAACGCCAGGCACAGGTAATTGCTGAACGGGAACCAGAAGGTCTTGAACGACGGCGTCACGCCTTGCTCACCCATGGCCTTGCGGAACTTGATGTGGGTGATGCTGATCAGCGCCCAGTTGATCATCAGCGAGGCAACCACCAGCGCGAACAGCAGCTCCAGGGCACTTTGCGGCGCGACGTAGTTGACCACCACGCACAGCAGGGTCACCGCCGCCGAAATTGCCAGCGCGCGCAACGGCACGCCTTGTTTGTTGAGCTTCATCAGCGCCTTGGGCGCGTCGCCTTGCTCGGCCAGGCCGAACAGCATGCGGCTGTTGCAGTACACGCCGCTGTTGTACACCGACAGCGCCGCGGTCAGCACCACGAAGTTGAGGATGTGCGCCGCGGTGTCATTGCCGATCAGCGAGAAGATCTGCACGAACGGGCTGCCGCTGTAGGCATCGCCTGAGGCGCCGAGGGTTTGCAGCAGTTGGTCCCACGGGTACAGCGACAGCAGCACGGTGAGGGCGCCGACATAGAAAATCAGGATCCGATACACCACCTGGTTGATCGCCTTCGGGATCACCTTGCGTGGCTCGCTGGCCTCGGCGGCGGTGATGCCCACCAGCTCCAGGCCACCGAACGAGAACATGATGAACGCCATGGACATCAACAGCCCCATGCCGCCGTTCGGGAAGAACCCACCGTGGCTCCACAGGTTGCTGACCGACGCCTGCGGGCCGCCGGTACCGCTGAACAGCAGGTAGCAGCCGAGCACGATCATGCCGACAATCGCCACCACCTTGATGATCGCGAACCAGAACTCGGCTTCGCCGAAGAACTTCACGTTCAGGGTGTTGATCAGGTTCACCGCAACGAAGAACACCAGCGCGCTGACCCAGGTCGGGATTTCCGGCCACCAGAACTGGATGTATTTGCCCACGGCCGTCAGTTCGGCCATGCCCACCAGCACGTAGAGCACCCAGTAGTTCCAGCCCGCCAGAAAGCCCGCGTAGCCGCCCCAGTATTTATGCGCAAAGTGGCTGAAGGAACCGGCCACCGGCTCTTCGACGATCATCTCGCCGAGCTGGCGCATGATCAGGAAGGCGATAAAACCGGCAATCGCGTAACCCAGGATCATCGACGGCCCCGCCGACTTGAGCACCCCGGCCGAGCCGAGGAACAACCCCGTACCGATCGCCCCTCCCAAGGCGATCAGTTGAATGTGCCGGTTTTTCAGGCCGCGCTTGAGGCCCACCGGGTTAACCATGTCATCCGCCATTAACGTTCCCTTCTACTTGTTTTTCTTAAGGGTGAGCGCAGGCCGCATCAGCCCCTCAGAAGTGCTGAGGGTCAGATATTACTCTGCGTAAACTTTTCGTAATACAGCTGAACGCCATCAAGTGCCTGATCCGCCAGCCATTGTTGGATCGATTCGACCATTGGCGGCGGGCCACACACATACATATCCGCCGATCTGTCCCGTAATTCGGCCAGGTCGAAATGTTCGGTGAGGTAGCCGCGCTTGCCGGTCCATTGCGCTGAGGCGTCGCTGAGCACTTCGGTGTAGCGAAAATTCGCGATCTTCGACGCATAGCCATTGATGCGCGCGGCTTCGCACAGGTCCTGCTCAGTGCGCACGCCATAGTAAAGGTGCACCGGTTGATCGCAGCCGCGGGCCACCAGCTCATCGAGCATACCCAGCAACGCCGACAACCCGGTGCCGCCAGCGACCAGCACCAGCGGTTGGGTGACGTGCCGCAGGTAGAACGCCCCCAGCGGCGCTTCCATCAACATCTCATCGCCCACCTGGCACCGTTCGCGCAGGTAGTTGCTCATCACTCCATCGGGCAACAGGCGCACCAGGAACTGCACTTGATTGCCCGGTAGGTTGGCGAAGGAATAGGAACGCCAGCTGTCGGTATCGGGCACCGCCAGCCGCGCGTATTGGCCCGGTAGAAAATCCAGCGCAGCGTCCACCTGCAGGCGCAGGATTGCCGTACCGGCCGACACCAACTGCACCTCGCTCACCGTGCCGCGCACCTGCACAGGCCCCGGCGCGTTGCACAGGCTCGAATCGAAGTCGAAGTAAAAGGTGGCGTCGGACTGCACCCGCGTCTGGCAACTGAGCATTTTGCGCTGTTGCACGTCGAGGCTCGACAGCGCTTCTTCGTCGACATAATCCTGGGTGTAATCGCCGGATTCGCAGCGCCCCTGACAGGTGCCGCACACGCCTTCGCGGCAGTCCAGCGGGATCTTGATGCCGTTGCGCAAGGCCGCGTCCAGCAGGATTTCATGGGCGCCCACCGGGAAGAACAAGGTCTTGCCGTCGGCGAAACTGAAGGCCACTTTGTGATTCATCCACAGTACTCCGTGGGTTAAGTGTGATCTTCTGTAGGAGCGAGCTTGCTCGCGAAAAACTCAAGTACACCGCGTGCATCCAGGCTGTCCGGCGTCATCGTTGAAGTTCTTCGCGAGCAAGCTCGCTCCTACAGGGGAATGCGCCAACGTCAAAGGTGATAGAAATCCAGCACCGAGTTGATGGTGTCGTTCAGCAATAACGCGTGCTTGCGGGTGATCAGCCAGCTGTCGCCGTGTGGCTTGAGGCGGTAAGTGGCCTGCCCGTAGAACTGCTCCGAGGTCGCCAACCGGTAGAACAGCGTGTGCCAATTCAACTTCACGTCCAGCTCGCCGCCCGCCAACTCGGCAATGCGCACGTTGTTGATCAGGTGCAGGGTGCGCGGCATCGGCGTGGCCGAGGCGGCCTTGCCGGTACGCAGGCGGAATACCCGGTCCTCCAGCCCTGAGCGGTTGGCGTAATAGATCAACGACATCTCGCGCTTGGGGTCCTGGGTGTAGACATGTTCGGAGTCCCATTGCGGCAGGTGGAATTCGCTCTGTGGGTCAAACAGTTGCACATAGGCATCCCAGTCCTGGGCGTCGCACAGTGCGGATTTGCGGTAGAAGAATTGCTCGATCTGGTACTGCAACTGCGCATTCATCACTTCACCTCCCGCAGTTTCAGCGCTTGCTGGTCCAGGCCGTTGAGCAGGAATTGCTGCCAGTTGCGGTGCTGGTTGACGTACAGGCCTTCGTGGGTGAATTCGGTGCCGGTCATGGCCGGCTGGATACCGATGGCTTCGCTGTTGGGTGTCGGCCCGGTCTGCCAGCGATGGCTGCCGCGCGAAATATCGCTCCAGCGCTCCAGGCGGCCCTGGAAACCGCGCTGGGCTTCGCGAAACTCCACCAGGTCATCCGGCGTGCCCATGCCAGACACATTGAAAAAGTCCTCGAACTGGCGAATACGGTTTTCGCGGTCGGTGTCGGACTCGTGCTTCACCCCCAGGCACTGGCTGATGATCTCGGTCTTGTTCCACGCCAGCGGGCGGATGATGCGCAGTTGGGAGCTGATCTGGTCGAGAAAGAACAGGCTCGGGTAGATATTCAGGTTGCGCAGGCGGTGCATCATCCATTCGGCCTTCTGCTGGCCGTGTTCGGCCACCAGGCGCGGCATGATGGTGGCGTAGCCGGAACGCACGCTGGGGTTGGGCATGTCGCTGAACAACAGGCTGTGGCCGTTATTGAACGCAAACCAGCCGTCGTCGGTATTGGCGTCGCCGGCGCCGAGCTTGCTGTAGTCCAGGGTGGTGCCGGCACTGGCGCCGTTTTCGCTGTTCACCTGCTGGCGATGCTGCACCGTGGCCACGTAGTTATAGTGCACGGTGCTGACGTGATAACCGTCCAGGCCGTTTTCGTTCTGCAGCTTCCAGTTGCCGTCGTAGGTGTAGGCGGACTTGCCCGGCAGCACCTCCAATTCACCCGTTGCAGATTGCGCCACCATCATGTCGAAGAACACTTTGGCATCGCCAAGGAAGTCTTCCAGGCTGTCGGTTCCGTTCACGTCGAGGCTGATAAATACAAAGCCCTTGTAGCTGTCGATGCGCGCCTTTTTCAGGCCGCGGGTGGCTTTGTCGAAACCCTCAGGATATTCCCCCGGCGCCTTGACCTTCACCAAGCGGCCATCGCTTTTGTAGCACCAGGCGTGGAACGGGCAGGTGAACGTGGACTGGTTGCCCTTGCCCACGCGGGTGAGGGTGGTGCCGCGATGCTGGCAGGCATTGATCAGCGCGTTAAGCCGGCCTTCGCCGTCGCGGGTGATGATCATCGGCTGGCGCCCGGCGCGCATTGTCACGAAATCGTGGTTATTGGCCAGTTCGCTTTCGTGGCAGGCGTAGATCCAGTTCTTCTCGAAGATCAGTTCCATTTCCAGGTCGAACAGTTCGGGCTCGGTGAACATGTCGCGGGCAATGCGGAACACTTCATCGGCCGGGCGAAAGTCCAGGCAACTTTCGATAAAGGTTTTCCACTGCTCGACGTTTCTTGCACCACTCATGGGAGGCACCTTGTTTGATCAGGGCTAATCGGTGGTTCATTAGAGGCAGCGGTGCAGGGTGCGGGCTATCCGCTTAATCGGGGAAGATGGGCCGCAAAGTTGGGCGGCAAATACCCAACCCGGTGCGCAGCGGTGACGTGATGCGCTACTGTCATTGCGGGTAAGGGCCGAAAACAGCCGGGCGTTATCCACTTAGTCGACCTTTGCTATCCACCCAGTGAGCACTGCGCTGGCGTGGCGTGGAATTTGCTGTCGAACCCTGACGACGCGCCGCCAGAGCGCGCAAACGCCTGACCGCCGTGGGTGCACCTGATGAATAGCCAGACACGCGATATCCGTATTCAACGCTTCGACCTGGAGGGTGCCTGCAGCTGGATGTGCGGCATCTGCGGGCCCCATCGTTTGGCGACGGCCACGCCGGAACGCCTGCGTTTTCACCACAGCGCCAATGTGTTCAAGTCCCGCGCCACCACCCTGGGCGTGATCGAATACGGCACCGACGTGACCATCGACATCGAAGACGCCGAGCACTTCAGCAGCTACAGCCTGAGCCTGCCGTTGATCGGCGAACAGGAGCTGAGCAAGAACGGTGAGCGCCTGAGCTCCAACCGCGACCAGGGGGTGATCATTGCGCCCAACGAGCATCAGGTGCTGGCAATTTCCGGTGACTGCCGCAAGTTGCAGGTGGTGATCACACGCGCGGCCATGAGCGAGTCGCTGGAAGGTTTGCTGCAACGGCCGATCGAGGCGCCGCTGCGCTTCGAACCGGTGATGGACGCGGTGGACGGCGCCCCGGCCTCGTGGTGGCGCATGGCGCGCTACTTCATTGCCGAGTTTGAGCACCGTAGCGAGTTGTACGAGCAAGCGGCGTTTACCCGGGATCTGGAAAGCTCGCTGATCAAGGGCTTGATCCTGGCCCAGCCGAACAACTACTCCGAAGAACTGCGCGACGTGTTGGGCGTGAAGTTGCCGCACTACCTGATCCGGGCGCGCCAGTACCTGCACGAGAATGCGCGCGAGGCGGTGCACCTGGAAGACCTGGAGGCGGTGGCCGGCGTGTCGCGCTTCAAGCTGTTCGATGCGTTTCGCAAATACTTCGCGCTGTCGCCCATGGCGTATTTGAAGAAGCACCGGCTGGTGGCGGTGCGTCAGGAAATCCTCGAACAGGGTGCCACGCGTACCATCTCCGAAATCGCCCTGGGCTGGGGCTTTACCCACTTGGGACGGTTTTCGGCGGAGTACCGCAAACTGTTCGATGAGTCTCCCAGCCAAACCCTGCAACGCAAGCGCCTGCGCAGTCTCTAGGGCAATGAAGATTCAATGTGGGAGGGGGCTTGCCCCCGATTGCGGTGTATCAGTGACAGATGTGCTGCCTGACCCACCGCCATCGGGAGCAAGCCCCCTCCCACATTGGAATTGTGGTGTTTGCAAGGTTTCACAGCAGCTCTTCAACCAGTTGCAGGCAATGACTGAGCCCCGGCGATTGATCATTCACCCGTCGGCTGAGAATGATCGGCGAGGTCGCGGTGGCTTCCACAATCGGCGTATAGCCGATATCCGCCCGGTGCAGCACCTGCACCGACGCCGGTACCAGCGTCACACCCATGCCGGCGCCCACCAGGCCGATAGCGGTCTGCAGCTCGTTGGTCCACTGCGCCACGTCAAGGCTCAGGCCATGGGCGTCGAACAATGCGATCACGTGGTCGGCGTAGCTGGGTCGCGGGTTGCCGGGGTAGAGCACAAAGGGTTCGGCGGCCAATTGCGCAAGGCTCGCGGGCGCACCGAGCAATGGGTGACCGCTGGGCAACACCGCCACCAGTCGGTCTTGCACCAATACGCGCTGGACGATGGCCGGGTCGTCGATGCGGATCCGCCCGAAGCCCACATCGATGCGCCCCGCCTTGAGGGCTTCGACCTGCTGCACGGTGGTCATCTCCGACAAGCCCAGTTCCAACGCCAGCGACTCATGGGTGCGCAGCCGCCGAATCAGTTCCGGCAGCACGCCGTACAAGGTCGACGGCGCAAAGCCGATGCCCAGCCAGGTCTTCTCGCCCAGGCCGATGCGCCGGGTGTTGTCGCACACCGTGCCCAATTGCTCGAGCAGCACATTGGCGTGCTCATAGAAAAACCGCCCGGCCTCGGTCAGCCGCAGCGGCCGGCCGCGTTCGAGCAGCACCACGCCCAATTCGTCTTCCAATTGCTGGATCTGCCGACTCAACGGCGGCTGGGCGATGTGCAGGCGTTCGGCGGCACGGGTGAAGTTGAGGGTCTGCCCCAGCATCTGGAAATAGCGCAGGTGACGCAGTTCCATGTTGGCTCCTTTAATACCTTCAAGGTATTGAACCAGACCAATTCTATATTGGAACCCTCTAACCACGCAGCACAGAATCGACGCAAACCTATAAAGAACCCAACGGGTATTGCCATGCCGATTTGCCCCATCGAGTCGATCGAAACGATCATCGTCGATCTGCCTACTATCCGCCCGCACACGCTGGCGATGCACACCATGCAAAACCAGACTCTGGTGATCATCCGCCTGCGTTGCGCCGATGGCATCGAGGGTATCGGTGAGTCCACCACCATCGGCGGCCTGAGCTATGGCAACGAGAGCCCCGAGAGCATCAAGGTCAATATCGACCGGCACTTCGCGCCGCTGCTGATCGGCCAGGACGCGAGCAATATCAACGCCGCCATGTTGCGCCTGGAGCGCAGCATCCGCGGCAACACCTTCGCCAAGTCGGGGATCGAAAGCGCGTTGCTCGATGCCCTCGGCAAGCGCCTGAACCTGCCGGTCAGCGCACTGCTCGGCGGGCGCGTGCGCGATGCCTTGCCGGTGGCCTGGACCCTGGCCAGCGGCAACACCGCTCAGGACATTGCCGAGGCCGAGAAGATGCTCGACCTGCGCCGCCATCGCGTCTTCAAATTGAAGATCGGCGCCGGTGCAGTCGAGCGTGACCTGGCCCACGTACTCGCGATCAAGCGCGCGCTGGGTGAGCGCGCCAGTGTGCGCGTCGATGTCAACCAGGCCTGGGACGAGGCCGTGGCCCTGCGCGCCTGCCAGGTGCTGGGAGACAGCGGTATCGACCTGATCGAACAGCCGATCTCGCGCAACAACCGAGGCGGCATGGCGCGGCTGAACCTGTCGAGCCCGGCGCCGATCATGGCCGATGAATCCATTGAATGCGTCGAGGATGCCTTCAACCTGGCCCGCGAAGGCGCGGCCTCGGTGTTCGCCCTAAAGATCGCCAAGAACGGCGGCCCGCGTGCGGTATTGCGCACGGCAGCGATTGCCGAAGCGGCGGGCATCGGCCTCTACGGCGGCACCATGCTCGAAGGCGGCATCGGCACGCTGGCCTCGGCACACGCGTTCCTAACGCTGAACAAGCTGGCGTGGGGCACCGAACTGTTCGGCCCGTTGCTGCTCACCGAAGACATCCTCACCGAGCCGCTGCTGTATCGCGACTTCGAGCTGCATGTCTCCACCGCGCCGGGCCTGGGCCTGGCGATCGATGAAGAGCGCCTGGCGTTCTTCCGTCGGGATAAACACTAAGAGGCGCCTGCCATGTTGTTCCACGTAAAAATGACCGTGAACCTGCCGCTCGACATGCCCCCCGAGCGCGCCGCCAGCCTCAAGGCCGAAGAAAAAGCCCTGGCCCGGCACCTGCAACAAGAGGGCAAATGGCGCCACCTGTGGCGCATCGCCGGGCACTACGCCAACTACAGCGTGTTCGATGTCGAGAGCGTGCAAGACCTGCATGACACGCTGATGCAACTGCCGTTGTTTCCCTATATGACCATTGAAGTGAATGCGCTGTGTCGGCACCCGTCGTCGATCCATGACGACGACCGCTGAGCCTTTTTTGCACCCGATAATTACAAGATGAGGATTGCACCATGTCCATCCGACTGTCCCAGACGGCCCACGCCCAGCAGTTTCTCGAACAAGCCAGCGGCAATCTCAATGATGGCGGCAACCCGCGCACCAAGGCGCTGATCTACCGGATCCTGCGCGACACCGTGAACATCATCGAAGACCTGGAAGTGACCCCGCAAGAGTTCTGGAAGGCGGTCAACTACCTCAACGAACTGGGCAAACACCAGGAAGCCGGCTTGCTCGCCGCCGGGCTGGGCCTGGAGCATTACCTGGACCTGTTGATGGACGCCGCCGACATCGAAGCCGGCAAATCCGGTGGCACGCCGCGCACCATCGAAGGCCCGCTGTACGTGGCCGGTGCGCCGTTGTCCAAGTACGAAGCGCGCCTGGATGATGGCACGGACGATGCCGTGCCGCTGTTCATGCGCGGGCAGGTGCGCGACACCGACGGCAAGCCGTTGGCGGGGGCGATTGTCGATGTGTGGCAGGCCAATACCGGCGGCACGTATTCGTGGTTCGACCCGACGCAATCGGAGTTCAACCTGCGCCGACGCATCGAGACCGACGCCCAGGGCAACTACCGTTTTCGCAGCATCGTGCCGTCCGGCTACGGCTGCCCGCCGACCGGGCCGACCCAGCAGCTGCTCGACCAATTGGGGCGTCACGGGCAGCGTCCGGCGCACATTCACTTCTTCATCTCGGCGCCGGGTCATCGGCACCTGACCACCCAGATCAACCTGTCGGACGACCCGTACCTGCATGATGACTTTGCCTACGCCACGCGCGATGAATTGATCGCCGAAATTCGCTTCAGTGACGACCCGCAACTGGCGCGGGAGTTTGGCGTGGAGGGGCGGTTTGCGCAGATTGATTTTGACTTTGAATTGCAGCCAGCCACGGCGCCGATAGAGCAGCAGCGCATGCAGCGAGTCCGAGCCCTCGAGGACTGAACGCGGTCAAAAAAATGTGGGAGGGGGCTTGCTCCCGATGGCGGCGTGTCAGTTGACCTATTAGTAACTGACACACCGCTATCGGGAGCAAGCCCCCTCCCACATTTGAACTTTGTTGCAGGTGCTATTTGCGAATAACCAGATCCAGCACCTCATCCCGATCCTTGATCTTCTGCAGCACAATCTCCGAACGGATATCCATCACCCCCGCCGTGCGGTTCAGGTGGTTCACGATAAAGTCCGAAAAGTGCTTGAGGTTGCGCGCCTGTACCCGCAGCACATAGTTGCTGGCGCCAGTGATCACATAGGCACTGGCCACCTCCGGCCAGCCCTGCACTTTCTGGATGAACGTCTCATGCCAGTCTTCCACATCCTGGCGCAACGACAGGTGCACGATGGCTTCCAGCTCAATGCCCAACTGCTCGGTATTGAGCACCGCGCGATATCCACTGATGACGCCTTCGCTCTCCAGCAGGCGCAAACGGCGCAGGCAGGCGGAGGGCGACAGCGCGACTTTTTCCGCCAGCTCCTGGTTGCTGATACGGCCATCCTGTTGCAGGAAATGCAGGAGGCGCAGGTCGGTGGCGTCAAGAATCATGGTTGGCATAAATCCGCGTGTTTGCAGGTTAAATTCGAATTTCCTACAGCTTAAATAGCCCTTCGCCCACCACTTTGCACGAAAATTCTCTAAAAGTTCGTTCATTATTTGCTGCATATTCCCGATAAAAACCAGGACCACCCATGACCACTCGAAGCCATTGCCAGGCCCTTGATACTCAGGACGCGCTGGCGCCATTGCGCCGCGAATTTGCCTTGCCCGAGGACGTGATCTACCTCGACGGCAACTCCCTGGGCGCGCGCCCGGTGGCGGCGTTGGCACGGGCGCAACAGGTGATCGCGCAGGAGTGGGGCGATGGCTTGATTCGCAGCTGGAACAGCGCGGGCTGGGCGGATCTGTCCCAGCGCCTGGGCAATCGCCTGGCGCCACTGATCGGTGCGCGGGAGGGCGAAGTGGTGATCACCGATACCACCTCCATCAACCTGTTCAAAGTCCTCAGCGCCGCGCTGACCGTGCAGCGCCAGCGCCAGCCGGCGCGCAAGGTGATCGTCAGCGAAGCGAGCAACTTTCCCACCGACCTGTACATCGCCGAGGGTCTCGCCGAGTTGCTGCAGCAGGGTTACTCGTTGCGCCTGGTCAACAGCCCGGACGAACTGCCCCAGGCCGTCGATGAGGACGTGGCGGTGGTGATGCTTACCCACGTCAACTACAAGACCGGTTACATGTACGACATGCGTGCGCTCACTGCCTTGAGCCATGAATGCGGCGCGCTGAGCATCTGGGACCTGGCGCATTCGGCGGGCGCGGTGCCCATCGACCTGCACGCGGCCGGCGCCGATTATGCGATTGGCTGCACCTACAAATACCTCAATGGCGGCCCCGGCTCCCAGGCGTTCGTGTGGGTCAACCCGGCGTTGGTGGACCTGGTGCGCCAGCCGCTGTCGGGCTGGTTCGGGCATACCCGCCAATTCGCCATGGAATCCAACTATGCGCCGAGCGCCGGCATCGCCCGCTACCTGTGCGGCACCCAGCCGATCACCTCGCTGGCCATGGTCGAGTGCGGCCTGGAGATTTTCGAGCGTACCGATATGAGCAGCCTGCGCAGCAAATCCCTGGCCTTGACCGACCTGTTTATCGCCCTGGTCGAAGCACGCTGTGCGGCCCATGACCTGGTGCTGATCACACCCCGTGAACATTCCCGGCGCGGCAGCCATGTCAGCTTCGAACACCCGCAAGGCTATGCAGTGATCCAGGCCCTGATCGCCCGCGGTGTGATCGGCGACTACCGCGAACCACGCATCATGCGCTTCGGTTTTACCCCGCTGTACACACGCTTTACCGACGTATGGGACGCCGTGGAAATCCTCGCTGACATTCTCGACAACGCCACCTGGGACCAGCCGCAATTCAAGGTTCGCCATAGCGTCACTTAAAGATAACGCCGATCAAATGTGGGAGGGGGCTTGCTCCCGATAGCAGTGTGTCAGTAGGCATATCAGTGACTGACACACTGCTATCGGGAGCAAGCCCCCTCCCACAGGGGATCTGTGGCAACAGCAGCAATCACAATAATAAAAGGGGCACATCACGTGACCACGCCAGACAACGGCTTTGCAGACATTACCCACCGCGAACTGGGCCTGAGGCGCCAGCTCACTTCGGGCCAGATGAGCATGATCGCCATCGGCGGCGCTATCGGGACCGGACTGTTCATGGGCAGCGCCTACGCCATCGGCTATGCCGGGCCCAGCGTGTTGCTGAGCTACGCCATCGGGGCGTTGATTACCTTGATATTGATGGGGTGCCTGGCGGAGATGACGGTGGCCCATTCCACCTCCGGCTCCTTTGGTGCCTACGCCGAGTTCTACATCAGCCCGCTGGCCGGGTTCCTGGTGCGTTACGCCTACTGGGCGGCGATTGTGTTGGCGGTGGGCGCCGAGGTCACGGCGGTGGCGATGTACATGAAGTACTGGTTCGCCAACGTGCCGGAGTGGGTGTGGATCGTGTCGTTTTCCAGCGTGCTGATCCTGCTCAATGCGATCAGCGTGAAGACCTTCGGCACCTTCGAATACTGGTTTTCCACCATCAAGATCGGCGCCATTGTTGGCTTCATCATCTTGGCGGTGTACGTGGTGTTCGGCTCCGGCAATCCGGATTACGGCGTGCACAACTACACGGCCCACGGCGGGTTTTTCCCCCATGGGTTAAGCGGTATGTGGGTGGCGGTGATCGTGTCGATCTTCAGCTATTTGAGCGTGGAAATGATCGCGGTGGCGGCCGGCGAAGCCGCCGACCCGGAGCGGGCGGTGAAGAAAGCCTTTCGCGCGACCATCGTGCGCCTGGTGGTGTTCTACCTGCTGACCCTGGCGCTGATGCTCGCCATCGTGCCGTGGAACCAGGCCGGCCAAGCCCAGAGCCCGTTCGTCACGGTGATGCAGACCATCGGCATTCCCGGCGCCACCGGAGTGATGAATTTCGTGATCCTGATCGCGGCGTTGTCGGCGATGAACAGCCAGCTCTACATCACCACGCGCATGATGTTCAGCCTGTCCCGCGCAGGCTTTGCGCCCAAGTCCATGGGCGCGTTGAGCAAGAGCGGCATCCCGCTCAATGCCTTGCTGCTGTCCAGCTCCGGTATCGCCTTGGCGACCTTGCTCAACCTGGTGTACCCGGAAAGCTCGTTCACGCTGATGATGGCGATCTCGATGTTCGGCGCGATCTTCACCTGGTTCATGATCTTCCTCACGCACCTGTTTTTTCGGCGCTACCGCAAGCGCCACGGCGGGGCGAAGTTGTCCTTCGAGCTGCGCCTGTTTCCTTACAGCACACTGTTGGGCCTGGTGCTGATGGGCGCGGTGATGATCACCACGTATTTTACTGAGGCATTCAAGATGACCCTGGTGTTTGGCGTGCCGTTCCTGCTGATCCTGAGCGCGGTGTACTACGGGTTTTTCCGCAAGGGCAGGGCCAAGGCATCGAATAAGGCCCTGGCATAACCCGGCAGGTGGTCGAACGAGCGTGCGCAGAGCAGCAAGTGGCGACAGGCCCAATCCTCCTTGAGCGGCTGGGCCTTGATGCGAACGTCCGGCGGCCAGCGGTCCAGGGCGGCCTTGGGCACAATGCCCAGGCCCGCGCCCCGGGCGACCATGCGAATCACCCCATCGAAACCCTCGGCGCGGATCCGCGTTTGCAGGCGAAACCCCGCATGCAGCGCCTGTTCCTCCAGGTACACCGCTAACGCACTGCTGGCGGCGAGGCCGACGTAGTCGTGTTGCAGGCTGTCGATGAAACTCACCGTGCCGGCTGCCAGCGGATGCTCCACGGGCATGATCAGCACCAGCGGATCGTCATGGAAGGGCAGGGTCTGCAGGCCGGAGGTGTCGACCGCATCGGAGATGATCCCCAGGTCGGCCGTGCCTTGGCGCAGGGCTTGGGTGATCCGCAGGCTGGGCAGCTCCTGCAGGTCGATATCGAGGTTGGGATGCGCGCACAGAAAGTCTGCCAATCGCTCCGGCAGGTATTCGCTCAGGGCCGTGGTATTGCACAGCAGGCGCACCTGGCCTTTGACGCCGTTGGCGTATTCAGCCAGGTCTTGTTGCAGATGCTCGGCCTGTTGCAGCAGCAGGCGGGCGTGGCGGCCCAGGGCTTTGCCGGCGGGTGTCGGGGTGACGCCACGGCGGCCACGCTCCAGGCATTCGACGCCCAGTGAAGCCTCCATCGCCCGAATGCGTGCGCTGGCGGCGGCCAGGGATAAATGGCTGCGGGCGGCGCCGGCGGTGATGTTGCCGGCGTCCAGTATGTGCAGGTAGAGGCGCAGGTCGATCAGGTCAAAGTGCATGCTCAAGATTTCCTCTGCCTCACACAAAACAAGAGGCTGCCTCAGTATATGGCGAATTTCCAACGGTTCATCCACACCGCACACTTACGTCATGACGACTTTACTGGCTTTCTACCAAACCCTCGGCCCGGCCCTGACACTGCTGGTGATCGGCACTTTCCTGCTGGCCGGCACGGTGAAGGGCGTGATCGGCCTGGGCCTGCCCACCGTGGCCATGGGCATGCTCGGCCTGGCTATGTTGCCGACACAGGCTGCGGCGTTACTGATCATCCCTTCGACGGTCACCAACCTCTGGCAACTGGCGTTGGGCGGTCACCTGGGCACCTTGCTCAAGCGCCTGTGGCCGATGCTGTTGCTGATTTTTCTCGGTGCCGGCCTGGGCACGCTGTGGCTGGGCATGGACGCTGGGGCGTGGATGGTGCGCGCGTTGGGCGGGGCGTTGCTGCTGTATGCGGTGAGTGGATTATGCCTGCCTACTTTCCAGGTCGGGCCGCGAACCGAGCGCTGGTTGGGCCCGTTGTGTGGGCTGATCACGGGCTTCATTACCTCGGTCACCGGCGTGTTTGTGATTCCTGCGGTGCCGTATCTGCAAGCATTAGGTTTGGGCCGTGATCAGTTGGTGCAGGCGCTGGGGCTGTCGTTCAGCGTGTCGACCCTGGCGTTGGCCGCCGGGCTGGCCTGGCGCGGTGCACTCGGCGGCGGTGAAGTCGGTGCATCGTTGTTGGCGCTGGTGCCGGCCTTGCTGGGAATGTGGTTGGGCCAGGCGCTACGCCAGCGCATCAGTGCGCTGTGGTTCAAGCGGGTTTTTTTCACCGGCATGGCGCTGTTGGGCGGTCATTTGTTGCTGAGTGGTCAATAATGAGCCCGAGCCGATAACCAGGACAGCCCGTGAAAGCCCGATCCGATGAACTACAGATCTTTGTCAGCGTGATCGAGTGCGGCTCGATTTCCGCCGCCGCCGAGCAGGTCGGGCAGACGCCGTCGGCGGTCAGTCGCACCTTGTCGCGCCTGGAAGCCAAGCTCGATACCACCCTGATCAACCGCACCACGCGGCGCATGGACCTGACCGAGGAGGGCCGGTATTTCTTCGAGCAAGCCAAGGTGATCCTGGCGCAGATGCAGGCGCTGGAAGAACGCCTGTCGTCACGCCAGAAAAAACCGGCCGGGCGGCTGCGCATCAATGCGGCGGTGCCGTTCATGCTGCACGGGATCCTGCCGTACATCGGCGAGTTTCGTGACCTGTACCCGGACATCCAGTTGGAGCTCAACAGCGACGACGTGATCATCGACCTGCTGGAGCAAAGCACCGACATCGCCATTCGTATCGGCACCCTGGCCGACTCCACCCTGCATGCCCGCGCCCTGGGCAGCACGCCGCTGCACATCCTGGCCAGCGCCGACTACCTCAAGCAACACGGCACACCGAGCACCGTCGCCGAATTGGCCGAGCATACCTTGCTGGGCTTCACCCAGACCGACACCCTCAACCATTGGCCGCTGCGCCATGGCGAGGGTGACCGCTGGCTGATCCAGCCGGGCATTGCCGCGTCCAGCGGTGAAACCGTGCGCCACCTGGCTTTGCAGGGGCAGGGCATTTGTTGCCTGTCCAACTTCATGACCCACGAAGACATCGAGGCCGGGCGCCTGGTACCGCTGCTGGAAGCATTCAACAGTGGCTATCGCCAGCCGATCCATGCGGTGTATTACCGCAATTCGCAACTGGCGTTGCGTATCCAGTGTTTCCTGGATTTCATCCAGGCCAAGCTGGCGCGTTATGCGGTGTGATTCGTGACTGGCGCGCAAGAGTGAATTGGCCTGTACGGGGTTATTCGACGCCAGGGCGTGCTTGATACTGGGTTCATCACTTACCCAGTCAGGAGCACTCTCCATGAATGTATTCGTTACCGGCGCAGCCGGTTTTATCGGCGGCTCCATCGCCACCGGCCTGGTCAAGGCCGGCCACGCCGTCACCGGCCTGGTGCGCAGCGCCGAGCAAGCCGCGCAAATGACGGCACTGGGCATCACTCCGGTGATTGGCACCCTGGATGACGCCGCTGTATTGACCGAGCAGGCGCAGCACGCCGATGCGGTGATCAATGCCGCCAGCAGCGACCACCGTGCGGCTGTCGAAACCCTGCTGGCTGCCTTGAAAGGCTCCAACAAGGTGTTCCTGCACACCAGTGGTTCGAGCATCGTTGGCGATGCGTCGGGCGGCAAGGCCAGTGAGGTCATTTACGTTGAGGACAACCTGCCGGAGCCGACCGTCGACAAGGCCGCTCGCGTGGCGATCGATAACCTGATCCTGGCCGCTGCCCAGGAAGGTGTGAATTCGGCGGTGATCTGTAACACCCTGATCTATGGTCACAGCCTGGGCGTGAAGCGTGACAGCGTGCAATTGCCACGCTTGCTCAAGCAGGCCCGCAAGAGTGGAGTCGTGCGCCACGTGGGACCAGGGCAGAACATCTGGTCCAACGTGCATATCGAAGACGTGGTTGCGCTGTACCTGCTGGCATTGACGAAGAATGTGCCGGGCACTTTCTACTTCGTCGAAAGCGGCGAAGCCTCGTTTATCGACATGACCACGGCCATCGCGCAAGCGCTTGAACTGGGCGAACCGCAGGATTGGCCGCTGGCCGAGGCTGAGGCCGAGTGGGGTTATGAAATGGCCAACTACGGCCTGGGCTCCAACAGCCGGGTGCGCGGCAAGCATGCCCGTGAGCTGCTGGGCTGGGCGCCGAAGCGTACCTCGGTGGTGGAGTGGATTCGCCACGAGATGGTGTGATGTTCAGGTGATACCGAGGTGAGGCTATCGGGGGCAAGCCCCCTCCCACATTTGACCGAGTACAGCCGGTGCGACGCGGTCTAGTGTGGGAGGGGGCTTGCTCCCGATTGGCCGCGCCTCGGTCCCGAAGGCTAGCCCAGCGCCGCTCAATTTCGTACCATTCCTCGCCTTATCCCCCGCAACTCCCTGGTATTCCATGAAGCTCACCCGTCTGCGCGCCGATGCCCTGGCCGGCCTCACCACGTCATTTGCCTTGCTGCCCGAATGCATCGCCTTTGCCTTGGTGGCCCATCTCAACCCGTTGATGGGGCTTTACGGCGCTTTCATCATTTGTACCCTCACCGCATTGTTCGGTGGTCGCCCCGGTATGGTGTCGGGGGCAGCCGGTTCGATGGCGGTGGTGATCGTGGCGCTGGTGGTGCAACACGGCGTGGAATATTTGCTGGCAACCGTGCTGCTGGGCGGGTTGATCATGGTCGCTTTCGGCCTGTTGCGCCTGGGCAAATTGGTGCGCATGGTGCCGCACCCGGTGATGCTGGGGTTCGTCAACGGCCTGGCGATTATCATTGCGCTGGCGCAGTTGGAGCACTTCAAGAACGGTGAAACCTGGCTCAGCGGTACGCCGTTGTATGTGATGGCCGGGCTGGTCGTGGTGACCATGGCCATCGTCTACCTGCTGCCACGCCTGACCCGCGCCGTGCCACCGGCCCTGGTCGCGATCCTCGGCGTGGGCCTGGCGGTGTACCTGCTCGGCCTGCCCACCCGCACCCTGGGCGATATGGCGCACATCGCGGGTGGCCTGCCGACCTTCGCGCTGCCGCAGATCCCCTGGACCTTCGAAACCCTCGGCATCATCGCGCCGTATGCGTTCCTGATGGCCATGGTCGGTCTGCTGGAAACCCTGCTGACCCTCAACCTCACCGACGAGATTACCGAAACCCGTGGCTACCCCGACCGCGAAAGCGTGGCCCTGGGCGCGGCGAATATGGTCTCGGGCCTGTTCGGCGGCATGGGCGGTTGCGCGATGATCGGGCAAACCGTGATCAACCTCAGTTCCGGCGGGCGTGGACGTTTCTCCGGGGTGTTCGCCGGGGTGATGATCCTGCTGTTCATTCTGTTTCTGTCGCCGCTGATCGAGCGGATTCCGCTGGCGGCGCTGGTGGGGGTGATGTTCGTGGTGTCCCAGCAGACCTTTGCCTGGGCGTCGTTGCGGGTGATCAACAAGGTGCCGCTCAATGACGTGCTGGTGATCATGGCGGTGACGGTCATCACCGTGTTCACTGACCTGGCGACTGCGGTGCTGTGCGGTATCGTGATCGCGGCGCTGAACTTCGCCTGGCAACAGGCCCGTGAGCTGTATGCCGATGAACACCTGGAAGCCGACGGCAGCAAACTTTACCGTCTGCACGGCACGTTGTTCTTTGCCTCGACCACGCCGTTCCTGAATCAATTCGACCCGGCCAACGACCCGGCCCAGGTGACGCTCGATTGCCGGCACCTGAGCTTCGTCGATTATTCAGCGATTGCCGCGCTGATGACCTTGCGCGAGCGCTACCGCAAAGCGGGCAAGCATGTGCGCGTGCTGCATTTGTCGGAGCGCTGCAAGAAGCTGCTCAAGCGGGCGAAGGTTCATCACGACTAGGGTTACGGCCCAACCAGGTCTTCCAGCTCCTGGGCGCGGGTCTGGGTCATGTCCAGCACGCAGCCGGAGCCGTTGACCTGGTCGATGGTGCCGCCGGTGGCACTGCCGGCAAAGGCGCAATTGGCGTCACGGTATTTGATCCACAGGCGCTGCAGGTCCTGCAACTGGTCCTTGCGGTTGCCTTCCTGAGCAGCCAGCGCAGTCTTGTAAGCCTTGTTCAGCCGGGCATCCTGCACCTTGGCCTCCTTGACGTTGCAACCGACCATCTCGGCGGTGGTGTTGGCGCCGTCCATGCATTTTTTCAGTGTCGGGTTATCCGCGGCGGCGGCGCTGCCGCACAGGGTAATCAGCAGGGCGGCAAGTGTGAAACGCATCATGTTCGGTTCCTGGCAGCAGTGGATGTGCATTCTATGACTCAACCGCGTGGGTTGAGTTTCCAGCTTTTTCTGGTCCTCATGTAAGAACACTCCTCGAATTTTCATACGACAGTGTCGGGCATATCCCACCGCGACAGCGCTTATCTCTGGGCGAAAATTACTTTCATATAATTTGAAAATCATCCTCGGTAATGATTTATGAGTTTCACAACCTATTCGACGTGACCCTTTCCGAGGAGTACCGCATGGCCGCATCACCGGGCTTCGGGCTATTGGCATACGCTGCCATCGCCATTATTGCTTTGATCGTGCTGATTGCACGTTACCGACTCAACCCGTTTATCGTTATCACACTGGTGTCCATTGGCCTGGCGCTGATGGCCGGGATGCCGGCGGACACCATCATGGGCTCGTACGAAGCGGGGGTCGGCAAGACCCTGGGGCATATCGCTTTGGTGGTGGCGCTGGGCACCATGCTCGGCAAGATGATGGCCGAGTCCGGTGGCGCGGAGCAGGTGGCGCGCACGTTGATCAACCGTTTCGGCGAACGCAATGCTCACTGGGCCATGGTCTGCATCGCGTTTCTGGTGGGGCTGCCGCTGTTTTTCGAGGTGGGCTTTGTGTTGCTGGTGCCGATCGCCTTTACCGTGGCGCGACGCGTGGGCGTGTCGATCCTGATGGTCGGCCTGCCGATGGTCGCCGGGCTGTCGGTGGTGCATGCGCTGGTGCCGCCGCACCCGGCGGCGATGATGGCGGTGCTGGCGTATAACGCCTCGGTTGGGCAGACCGTGCTGTATGCGATTCTGGTCGGTGTTCCTACGGCGATCATCGCCGGTCCGGTGTATGCCAAGTTCATCGTGCCGCGCATTCACCTGCCGGCGGAAAACCCGCTGGAACGCCAGTTCATCGAGCGTGAACCGCGCACCCGTCTGCCGAGCTTCGCGCTGACCATGAGCACTGTCCTGTTGCCGGTGGTACTGATGATGATTGGCGGCTGGGCCAATGTGATTTCCACGCCGGGCACCGGCTTCAACCAATTCCTTTTATTCATCGGCAACTCGGTGATCGCGCTGCTGGTGGCGACCCTGGTGAGTTTCTGGACCCTGGGGCTGGCCCAGGGCTTCAACCGTGAGTCGATCCTTAAATTCACCAATGAATGCCTGGCGCCGACGGCGAGTATCACCCTGCTGGTGGGCGCGGGCGGTGGTTTGAATCGCATCCTGGTGGACGCCGGTGTCACCCACGAGATCCTTGGCCTGGCCAATGCGTTCCAGCTCTCGCCGCTGGTGATGGGCTGGTTGTTCGCCGCGCTGATGCGGATCGCCACGGGCTCGGCCACGGTGGCGATGACCACGGCGTCCGGCGTGGTCGCGCCGGTCGCCTTGGGCCTGGGTTATCCACACCCTGAGTTGCTGGTACTGGCGACCGGTGCGGGTTCGGTGATCTTTTCCCACGTCAACGACGGCGGCTTCTGGCTGATCAAGGAATACTTCAATATGACGGTGATCCAGACCTTCAAGACCTGGACCGTGCTGGAGACGTTGATTTCGGTGGTTGCCTTCGCTCTCACCTACGGCCTGTCTCTGGTTTTATGAGCCGCATCCTGTAATCCGGAGCCACATGGACATCCTCTACCAGATCCGCGCCCGCCAGGCTTCCTTCAGCGCCGGCGAAGGGCGTATCGCCAGGCTGCTGCTCGATGACGTGGGCTTTGCCGCGTCGGCCAGCCTGGAAGCGTTGTCACAACGGGCCGAGGTCAGTACGGCGACCTTGTCGCGCTTTGCCCGCAGTGTCGGTTGCCGCGACTTGCGTGACCTGCGCCTGCAACTGGCCCAGGCCAGCGGCGTGGGCAGCCGCTTTCTCGACCCGGCGGGGTTGCCGGAACAGTCGGCGTTTCATCGACAGATTCTCGGGGATATCGAAGCGACGCTGCGCCAGCACCTGTCGGGGTTCAATCAAGACAGCTTTGTCGATGCGGTGAGCCTGCTGGGCAAGGCGCGGATGATCCACGCGTTCGGCATGGGCGGCCCATCGAGCCTGTGCAGCGATGAGCTACAGGTGCGTCTGGTACGCCTGGGCTATCCGATTGCAGCCTGCCATGACCCGGTGATGATGCGCGTGACCGCCGCGACCCTGGGGCCGGAACACGCGTTGATTGTCTGCTCGCTGACCGGCCTTACGCCTGAGCTGTTGGATGTGGTGACGCTGGCGCGCGACTACGACGCGCGCATTGTCGCCATCACCCTGGCTGATTCCCCACTGGCCGAGTTGGCGGATGTGCTGTTGCCGCTGCAACCGGCTGAAACCAGTTTTATCTACAAACCCACGGCTGCGCGCTACGGCATGCTGCTGGCTATCGACCTGCTTGCCACCGAACTGGCGCTGGCCATGCCTGACGCCAACCAAGAGCGCCTGCGCCGGATCAAGCTGGCCCTGGACGACTATCGCGGCGGCCCCGACAGCCTGCCGCTTGGAGACTGATATGAAGTACGACACGCTGATTCGCCAGGCGCAGATCATTGATGGCAGCAACAGTGCAGGTTATGTCGCTGACGTGGGCGTACGTGATGGGCGCATCGAGGCGATCGGCGACTTGTCGACAGCGATGGCCGAGCATGAAATCAACGCGACAGGCCGCGTATTGGCACCAGGGTTTATCGACGTACACACCCACGATGACACGGTGGTTATCCGCCATCCGCAGATGCTGCCCAAACTCAGCCAGGGCGTGACCACGGTGATTGTCGGTAATTGCGGCATCAGCGCCTCACCGGTCAGCCTGCGCGGCAATCCGCCCGACCCGATGAACCTGCTGGGCAATGCCGACGCTTTTGCCTACCCGCGCTTTGTCGATTATCGCGCGGCGGTGGAACTAGCCCACCCAGCGGTCAACGTCGCCGCCCTGATCGGCCACACGGCATTGCGCAGCAATCATATGGATGACCTGCACCGCACGGCCACGGCCCACGAAATCACGGGTATGCGCATGCAGTTGCAGGCGAGTCTGGAGGCCGGAGCCCTGGGTTTATCCACTGGCCTTGCCTACGCCAGCGCCTTCAATGCAGACACCGACGAGGTGCTGCAACTGAGTGAAGAGCTGACGGCTTATGGCGCGGTGTACACCACTCACTTACGCAGTGAATTCGAGCCGGTACTGGAGGCAATGGACGAAGCGTTCCTGATCGGCCGGCACGCCAGGGCCCCGGTGATTATTTCCCACCTCAAGTGTGCCGGTGCGGGAAACTGGGGACGTAGCCCGCAACTGCTGGCGGCGCTTGAAGCGGCGGCGAAAACCCATCCAGTGGGGTGTGATTGTTACCCCTATGCGGCCAGCTCTTCGACCCTGGACCTCAAGCAAGTCACCGATGCGTTCCGCATCACCATCACCTGGTCCACACCGCATCCCGAAATGGGCGGGCGTGACCTGCAGGACATTGCCGCCGAGTGGGATATTTCGTTGATGGACGCAGCCCGCCGCCTGCAACCGGCGGGAGCGGTGTACTACGGGATGGACGAGGCGGATGTGCGGCGCATTTTGGCGCACCCTTTGTCGATGGTCGGGTCGGATGGGTTGCCTGAAGACCCGTTTCCCCATCCGCGCTTGTGGGGCGCGTTTCCCCGGGTGCTGGGACATTTCAGCCGGGATGTCGGATTGTTCCCGTTGCACACCGCCGTGCACAAAATGACCGGGCTGTCGGCGGCGCGTTTTGGCCTGGCTGAGCGCGGCGAAATTCGTGAAGGGCACTGGGCTGACCTGGTGTTGTTCGACCCGTTACGCGTGCGGGATGTAGCGGACTTCAAAGAACCACAGCGGGCAGCCGAGGGCATTGATGGCGTGTGGGTCAACGGTGTGTTGAGCTACAGCGAAGGGCAGGCGACGGGGCAGCGCTCGGGTCGATTCCTGGAGCGCAACGGGGATTTGCGTCGGGGTTTTTCGCCTCTATAGTGAGTGCTTTCAAACAGGGAGCCATCGCGATGCACTTAGGAAAAGTCACCCCCATCCTGCGAATTTTCGACGAGGCCAAGGCGCTGGAATTCTATGTCGACTTCCTCGGGTTCAAGGTCGATTGGCAGCATCGTTTCGAGGCGGACTTTCCGTTGTACCTGCAGGTGTCGCTGGGCGAGTGCGTGCTGCATTTGTCCGAGCATCATGGCGATGCGTCGCCGGGCGCAGCGGTGCGTATCCAGGCGCAGGGGGTCGATGCGTACCAGCAGCAATTGCAGGCCAAGGGCTACCGTTATGCCAAGCCTGGCGTGGAGGAAACACCTTGGGGCTCGCGGGAGATGAGTATCAAGGATCCGTTTGGGAATCGGCTGGTGTTTGTCGAGGAGGGGCAGAGCTGAGAGGTAAATTGCAGGCAATAAAAAACCGCCTTAGTAGGGCGGTTTTTTTTGCAATCCAGTGAGTGGCTGGATCGCGATCTCAAAGATGCATTGACCTGCAGGCGGATATTAACCTTGGTCTTATCATCACGCAAGATTGGGAAGTGGAGCCGCCTCGGTTAATCCCGAGGCGGCTTTTTTTGATTTCTTACACCCTGAAATGACTGACCATCTGCTGCAACTGGCTGCCCAAACGCGCTAATTCCACGCTCGACTTGGCCGTCTCGTCGCTCGCCGTTGCGGTCTGCTCCGACACGTCGCGCACGTTCACAATGCTGCGGCTGATCTCTTCGGCCACGGCGCTCTGCTCTTCGGCGGCGGCGGCGATCTGCTGGTTCATCGACTGGATATTCGACACGGTACGGGTGATGTTTTCCAGCGATACGCCAGCCTTGCGCGTCAGCTCGACGCTGCTGTCGGTGAGGCTGCGGCTGTTGTTCATCACGTTGGCCACTTGTTGGGTACCGTTCTGCAAGCCGGCCACCAGGCCTTCGATTTCCTCGGTGGATTTCTGCGTACGCTGGGCCAGGCCACGTACTTCGTCGGCGACCACGGCGAACCCACGACCGGCTTCACCGGCGCGCGCTGCTTCAATCGCCGCGTTGAGTGCCAGCAGGTTGGTCTGTTCGGCCACGGCCTTGATCACATCCATCACGCTGCCGATCTTGTTGCTCTCTTGTTGCAGGTGGGCCATGGCGTCGGTGGAGCGGGCCACTTCAGCCGCCAGGCGTTCGATCTGGGCGATGGCCTCGGCCACAACTTTATCGCCCGCGCGCGCTTGGCCGTCGGCATCGGCGGCGGCCAGTGAGGCCTGTTCGGCGTTGCGTGCCACTTCCTGCACGGTGGCGGTCATTTCATGCATCGCCGTAGCGACCTGGTCGGTCTCGATCTTCTGGCTGTTAACGCCAGCGCTGGTCTGCTCGGTCACGGCCGACAACTCTTCGGCGGCGCTGGCGATCTGGGTCACGCCATCACGAATCCCGCTGATCAATTCGCGCAAGGTGGTGCCCATGCGCTGGATGCCTTGTTGCAGCACGCCCAGTTCGTCACGGCGAGTCACCTGGATGGTGTGGCTCAAGTCGCCGGAGGCGATGCGTTCGACCACCGCCAGGGTGTCTTGCAGCGGACGGGTGATCTGGCGAGTGATCACCAGCGCCGCGATGATGCCCACCAGCAGGGCCAGCAAGGTGCTGATCAATTGCAGACTACGGGCCTGGGCGCTTTCGGCGTCGCGACGTTCCAGCTGGATGTCGTACAGCTTGTCGCTGATCGTGACGATATCGGTGCCTTGGGTGGTCATTTCGGCACGGGCAGTAACGATGTTGGCGTTGGCCGCCTTGTAGCTCTGCACGGCGCTGCGATAGGCACCGAGTGCGGTGTCCAGCGCGGCCAGCGCTGTTTGCTGGCTGGTGCCGAAGACGGCGTTGAGGCTTTTCAAACTCGCGATGGCTTTGTCGATTTGTGCAGCGGCGCGGGCTTCGTTTTCTGCGTTGACGGTGTTGGTGTAACCCCGCACTTCGTAGCGCGCCAGCATGAACTCTTCCTTGGCGTCGGTCACGGCCTGGAACTGTGCGAAACGCTCCGGGCTGTCGGGCATCTGCTGCACGCTGGTGTCCAGGGCGTTGATTTGTGCGTTGGCGATGTCGGCTTTGTCGCCCATGACCTGGCGCGCAGCGTTACCGTTGCGATAGGCCTCGCGCATTTTGTTCAAGGACTGCTGATAGGCCGTGATGACGGCTTTCTGTTCATTGAGCAGCTTGAGGTTTTCCGGGCTCTTGAAGCTGTCCAGCAGTTTTTGTTGCTGGCCGACGAAGGCGTCGAGGCTGGTCTGTACGTTCTGCGCCACGGCTTCGTCACCGTTGGCCAGCATGTATTGCAGGCGCACGATGCGCAGCTTGGTCAGCGAGGCATTGAGCTGGGTGATGTCGCTCATCCAGTTGCTGCGGTCGATCAAGCCGCCCAGGCTGGTCCAGCCGGTGAGTGCCAGGATCGAGGTGAGGACCAGTACCAGGCCAAAGCCCAGGCCGAGTTTGAGGTTGACGCTGATGTTACCGAACCAGCTGTTCATCGAAAGCTCCTTGAGAGTGATGTCTGTCTGCTGGACGGGGTGTTGTTGTTTGAGCCAGCCAAGATGTGTAGGGCTGTATCGGCGGCAAAGGGCAATTCTGAAATACTTTTCTCGCTGGCCGTCGAAAGGGCGCTCGATCCATGCCAGGACGGGGACGATGATCGGATACCAGAGCTACGCCCCGGCGCTCCGGCAGCCGGGGAGGGGGGCTGATCATGGGCCGGTCTTGTGTGCTAGTCTGCGGGCCCTTTTAGTTTTGGATGGCACGGGAAACCGTGTTGTCCTACAGCGGAGCCTCTTCATGTCCGAAGTTAATCTGTCCACCGACGAAACCCGCGTCAGCTACGGTATCGGCCGTCAGTTGGGCGACCAACTGCGCGACAACCCACCACCAGGCGTCAACCTCGATGCAATCCTGGCCGGCCTGACCGACGCGTTCGGCGGCAAGCCAAGCCGTGTTGACCAGGAGCAAATGGCGGCCAGCTTCAAGGTGATCCGCGAAATCATGCAAGCTGAAGCCGCGGCCAAAGCTGAAGCCGCTGCAGGCGCCGGCCTGGCATTCCTGGCTGAAAACGCCAAGCGTGACGGCATTACCACCCTGGCTTCGGGCCTGCAATTTGAAGTGCTGACTGCCGGTGATGGCGCCAAGCCGACCCGTGAAGACCAGGTGCGTACTCACTACCACGGCACCCTGATCGACGGCACTGTATTCGACAGCTCCTACGAGCGTGGTCAGCCTGCAGAATTCCCGGTAGGCGGCGTGATTGCCGGCTGGACCGAAGCCCTGCAGTTGATGAATGCCGGCAGCAAATGGCGCCTGTACGTGCCGAGCGAACTGGCTTACGGCGCTCAAGGCGTTGGCAGCATCCCGCCGCACAGCGTTCTGGTGTTCGACGTCGAGCTGCTCGACGTTCTGTAAGACCTGCTGTTGATCACCTGTAGGAGCGAGCTTGCTCGCGAAAAACGTCAACGATGACGCGGGCATCCTGGATGAACGCGTTGTTTATGCGGTCTTCGCGAGCAAGCTCGCTCCTACAGCGTTTTGCAGGGTGGTTCATGGGTGGAACTTGCCATTGAGCTCCGTCGCCGGGCGCAACGCTCGGGCATAGCAGAACAGAAACAGGTTCCTCACCACTTCCTTCAGTACCCCAGGCTCACTGGAGCTCAGGCCATTCACGTCCAGGTCGCCCTGGTCCTGCAGCTCATTCAGCGCTTCTTCTTCCAGCACAGCACAGACTTCGCCGGTTTCCCGATGCAGGATCCGCAGGTAGGGGTGTGGGCGGTCCAGCCAGGCGTCTATCAAATAAGTCATGGTCGTTCTCCTTGATGGGTTTCAATGAGAATAATTCTTATTCGTAGAATAGCAAGTGCCTATTGGCGGTTTGCGCTTTTTTCTGTGTGGAGATTGAGGCGGGTCAAGCAACAGGGCGAAACGCCATCCCACGGCGGGCGTGGGATGGTTGCAGTACGATCAGACTTTACGCACGAACTCGGACTTGAGTTTCATCGGGCCGATACCGTCAATCTTGCAATCGATGTCATGGTCGCCGTCGCACAGGCGGATGTTCTTGACCTTGGTGCCAACTTTCACCACCAGGGAAGTGCCCTTGACCTTGAGGTCCTTGATCACGGTGATGGTGTCGCCGTCCTGCAGGACATTGCCCACAGAGTCCTTCTTCACGGTTTCATCGCCGGCTGCTTCGGCCTCGCCATTGGCGGACCACTCATGGGCGCATTCCGGGCAGATCAGCTGGGCGCCGTCTTCGTAGGTGTATTCGGAATTGCATTTCGGGCAGGGTGGCAACGTGCTCACTAAAGCTCCTTGAGAGTCAGGATGGCTAAAAGTCGCACATTATATAGGGGATTGTGGTCTTGCAGGTTGTATGAAATCCAAATGTGGGAGGGGGCTTGCTCCCGATGGCGGTGTAACAGCCAACTTATCCATTGGCTGACACACTGCTATCGGGAGCAAGCCCCCTCCCACATTGGCCCGTGTGTATTTTAGTGCGTACGCGCCACCGCAAATTCGCTCAGCTCAACCAATGCATCCCGGTATTCGCTGGCGGGCAGGGCTTGCAGGCACTGGATCGCACGGGCCACGTAGTCACGCGCCAGTTGCGCGGTGTACTCCAGCGAGCCGGACGCTTCGACGGCGGCACGGATGGCTTCCAAGTCTTCGATCCCGCCTTTCTGGATCGCCTTGCGCACCAGGGCGGCCTGTTCCGGCGTACCTTCGCGCATGGTGTAGATCAGCGGCAGGGTCGGTTTGCCTTCGGCCAGGTCGTCACCGACGTTCTTGCCCAGGGTCTCGGCGTCGCCACGGTAGTCGAGCAGGTCGTCCACCAGTTGGAACGCCACGCCCAGGTGATCGCCAAAGGTACGCAACGCTTCGGCCTGTTCGGCGGTCGCGCCACACAGCGCGGCGGCGCTGTGGGTGGAGGCTTCGAAGAGCATCGCGGTCTTGCCGCGAATCACTTCCATGTAGGTTTCTTCGGTGGTGCTGGCGTCGCGTACCTTCGACAGTTGCAACACTTCGCCTTCGGCGATGATGCGCGTGGCCTGTGAAAGAATTTTCATCACTGGCATCGAGCCCAGTTCGACCATCATTTCGAACGAGCGCGAGTACAGGAAGTCGCCCACCAGCACGCTCGGGGCGTTGCCCCACATGGCGTTGGCGGTCTCGCGCCCACGGCGCATGCCGGACATGTCGACCACGTCGTCGTGCAGCAGGGTGGCGGTGTGCAGGAATTCGATGGTGGCCGCCAGCAGGCGCAGGTCATCGCCTTCGCGGCCCAGGGCCTTGCCGCACAGCAACACTAATAAAGGACGCAGGCGCTTACCGCCCGCCGACGTAATGTAGTCGCCAATTTTGGCGACCAGCGGCACTTTAGACGTCAGCTGCTGCTTGATGATGCCGTCGACGGCGCTAAAATCGTCCGCGACCGCGCGGTAGAAAGCTTGGGGTTGCATCAGCGACAGTCGCTCCAGAAGGGTTGCGCGGCATGCTAGGACCCATGCCCCTGGGTGTCAAGGCGCGATGGACGGCCTCTTGCAACGCGTCTATTGCTTGCGTACAATCGCGCACCCTGAACTTCCTGGGCAGCACCTGCCTTACGCAATTGCATTCGGGACGTCCATCCCATGCAGCCATGCCAGCCAATACCTCTTCTTATAAAGCGCTGGGTGAGCAGGATTATCGGAGAAATACCATGTCGTACGCAGTAATTGTTACTGGTGGCAAGCAATACAAGGTCGCCCCAGGTGAATACCTGAAGATCGAAAAACTGGAAATCGCTACTGGCGAATCCGTGACTTTTGATCGCGTTCTGTTGGTCGCCAATGGCGATGACGTGAACATCGGCGCTCCAGTTGTTGCTGGCGCTACCGTTGTGGCTGAAGTGATCTCCCAAGGTCGTCACGATAAAGTCCGCATCATCAAGTTCCGTCGTCGTAAGCACCACATGAAGCGTATGGGCCACCGCCAGTGGTACACCGAGATCAAAATCACCGGTATTCAGGCTTAATTTCAGCCTAATTCCTCACTAGGAGAATTGACTCATGGCACACAAAAAAGCTGGTGGTAGTACCCGTAACGGTCGCGACTCAGAAGCCAAACGCCTTGGCGTGAAGATGTATGGCGGCCAGAAAATCATTCCGGGCAACATCATCGTGCGTCAGCGCGGCACCCAATTCCACGCCGGTTACGGTGTTGGCATGGGTAAAGATCACACCCTCTTCGCGAAAATCGAAGGCGTGATCAAGTTCGAAGTAAAGGGCGCGTTCAACCGCCGTTACGTGAGCGTTGTCGCAGCTTAATTGCGAGATCGCTGGAAAAGCCCTGTCTTGCGACGGGGCTTTTTCGTTTGTGGAGTGAGTCTCTTGCAAAGCTGTTTGTAATGGCGAGGGCAGCAGGTTTTGCAGTCGTTGCTTGAGGTCGCTGCGCTCATTTTTGCAAGAGTCTTATGTCTTGGTTTCTTAAGCTCGTCCGTGCGGCGAGAGGCGTTTTGTTATGAAGTTCGTTGATGAAGTTTCCATCCGAGTAAAAGCAGGCGACGGCGGTAACGGTTGCATGAGTTTCCGTCGCGAAAAGTTCATTGAAAACGGTGGCCCAAACGGCGGTGACGGCGGCGACGGCGGTTCCATCTACATGATGGCCGACGAGAACCTCAACACCCTGGTCGACTACCGTTACACCCGGCACTTCGATGCCGAGCGTGGCTCCAACGGCGGCAGCACCGACTGCACCGGTAAAAAAGGTGAAGACCTGGTACTGCGCGTACCGGTCGGCACCACGATCATCGACTCGGCCACCCAGGAAGTGATCGGCGACCTGACCAAGGCCGGCCAGAAGTTGATGGTTGTGCAGGGCGGCTGGCACGGGCTGGGTAACACCCGGTTCAAGTCCAGTACCAACCGTGCACCGCGCCAGACCACGCCGGGCAAACCGGGCGAGCAGCGCGACCTCAAGCTGGAAATGAAAGTACTCGCCGACGTAGGCCTGCTGGGCCTGCCGAACGCCGGCAAAAGTACCTTCATCCGCTCGGTTTCGGCCGCCAAGCCGAAAGTCGCCGACTACCCGTTCACCACCCTGGTGCCAAACCTGGGCGTGGTCAGCGTCGACCGTTGGAAAAGCTTCGTGGTCGCCGACATTCCTGGCCTGATCGAAGGCGCTTCCGATGGCGCGGGCCTGGGGATTCGCTTCCTCAAGCACTTGTCGCGCACCCGTTTGCTGCTGCACCTCGTCGACATGGCGCCGCTGGACGAAACCAATGCTGCCGATGCCGCCGAAGTGATCGTCAGCGAACTGACCAAGTTCAGCCCGGCCCTGGCCGAGCGTGATCGTTGGCTGGTGCTGAACAAGTGCGACCAGATCCTTGAAGAAGAGCACGAAGAACGCGTCAAGGAAATCGTCGACCGCCTGGAGTGGGAAGGTCCGGTCTACGTGATCTCGGCCATCGCCAAAGAAGGCACCGAGCGCCTTTGCCGCGACATCATGCGTTATCTGGAAGACCGCGCTGACCGCCTGGCGGCCGACCCGGTGTTCAAGGCCGAACTCGCCGAGCTCGACCAGCAGATCGAAGACGAAGCCCGTGCCCAGCTGCAAGCGCTGGACGACCAGCGCGCCCTGCGCCGCAGCGGCGTGAAGTCGGTGCATGACATCGGCGACGATGATTGGGACGAGGAAGACGTGGATGATGAAGACGGTCCGGAAATCATTTACGTGCGCGACTGATTCGTTGCGATAAACTTGAACGCCGCTCCTTTGGAGCGGCGTTTTGGTATCCGGGTATAACGTTATGGGCGGCGCTGGGTCGCGCGGCCCTCACTCTAAGGTTGAAGATGATGCGGAGCAAAGTGACAGGTGCGCAGCGTTGGGTCGTAAAGATCGGCAGCGCGTTGCTGACGGCCGATGGCAAGGGACTCGATCGCGCAGCCATGAGCGTCTGGGTCGAGCAGATGGTGGCCTTGCATGAGGCCGGTGTCGAGTTGGTGCTGGTCTCGTCCGGGGCAGTTGCCGCCGGGATGAGCCGCCTCGGCTGGACCGCGCGACCCAGCGCGATGCACGAACTGCAAGCCGCCGCCGCCATCGGCCAGATGGGCCTGGTGCAAGCCTGGGAATCGAGCTTTGCCGAGCACGGCCGCCACACGGCGCAGATCCTGCTGACCCACGACGACCTGTCCGACCGCAAGCGCTACCTCAACGCCCGCAGCACCTTGCGTGCGCTGGTGGAGCTCAAGGTTATCCCGGTGATCAACGAGAACGACACGGTGGTCACCGACGAAATCCGCTTCGGCGACAACGACACCCTGGCTGCCCTGGTGGCCAACCTGGTGGAAGCCGACCTGCTGGTGATTCTCACCGACCGCGACGGCATGTTCGACGCCGACCCGCGCAACAACCCTGATGCCCAGCTTATCCATGAAGCGCGCGCTGATGACCCGGCGCTGGACGCCGTGGCCGGCAGTGTCGGCGGCGCCTTGGGCCGTGGCGGCATGCAGACCAAGCTGCGCGCCGCCCGCCTGGCCGCGCGCTCCGGTGCCCATACCATCATCGTCGGCGGGCGCCTGGAGCGCGTGCTCGACCGTCTCAAGGCCGGGGAGCGCATCGGTACGCTGCTGTCGCCCGAGCGCGGCATGCTGGCGGCGCGCAAGCAGTGGCTGGCCGGGCACCTGCAAACCCGTGGCACCCTGGTGCTCGACGCGGGAGCGGTGTCGGCGTTGTCCCAGGGCAACAAGAGCCTGCTGCCGGTGGGTGTCAAGTTGGTGCAAGGCAGCTTCCGCCGCGGCGAGATGGTGGTGTGCGTGGCGCCGGATGGTCGTGAGATCGCCCGCGGCCTGGCCAACTACAGCGCCCTTGAGGCGCAGAAGATTATTGGACAATCGTCTGAAGCGATTGTCGGACTCTTGGGCTACATGGCGGAACCGGAACTGGTGCACCGCGATAACCTCATTCTGGTTTAAACGAAGGAATACCCGATGCGCGTAATGAAGGGATTGCTTGGCCTGTTGCTCGCCATGCCACTGCTGGCCTCGGCCGAAGAGATTGCCCAGGTGTCGACGGTATTCAAGTTTGTCGGCCCCAACGACCGGATTGTGGTCGAAGCGTTTGACGACCCCAAGGTCGATGGTGTGACTTGCTATCTGTCCCGTGCCAAGACCGGTGGCGTCAAAGGCGGCCTGGGCCTGGCCGAAGACCGCGCCGAAGCCTCGATTGCCTGCCGCCAGGTCGGCCCGATCCACTTCAAGGGTGAGCTCAAGGACGGTGACGAAGTGTTCAAGGAACGCACCTCGCTGGTGTTCAAGACCATGCAGGTGGTGCGTTTCCTCGACAAGAAGCGCAACACGTTGGTGTACCTGGTCTACAGCGACCGCCTGATCGAAGGCAGCCCGCAGAACGCGGTGACGGCGATCCCGATCCTGCCGTGGCCGACCGCTCAGTAACCTGCAGGCGGGTTTTGTTACGGGCGTCTATAATTGCGGGCTTGCGGGTTGTAAGCTCAAGGCGTCGCGAGGCGTAGAAAAATAGGATATCTGGAGTTCGTCATGAGTGCTTTCCACGACCTGAAACTCAAAGCGTTGGATGGGCAAGAGCTGCCGCTGGCGCCTTTCAAGGGGCAAGTTGTGCTGGTGGTCAATGTGGCCTCCAAATGCGGCCTGACCCCGCAATATGCGGCGTTGGAAAACCTCTATCAGCAGTACAAGGACCGGGGTTTCACCGTGCTCGGCCTGCCGTGCAACCAGTTTGCGGGCCAGGAACCGGGCACCGAGGAAGAGATCCAGCAATTCTGCAGCCTCAACTATGGGGTGACCTTTCCCCTGGGCAGCAAACTCGAGGTGAACGGGCCGGAGCGTCACCAGCTCTACCGCCTGCTGGCGGGCGAGGGCGCTGAATTTCCTGGGGATATCACCTGGAACTTCGAGAAATTCCTGCTCGGCAAAGATGGCCGGGTGCTGGCGCGTTTTTCGCCACGTACGCCACCGGACGATCCATCGATCATCCAGGCCATCGAAAAAGCCCTGAGCTAACCCTGCCCCTGTAGGAGCGAGCTTGCTCGCGAAAATCGCCAACGATAACGCGTGTGCTCTGGATATGCGCGGCGTCCTCGGGTCTTTCGCGAGCAAGGGCTAGCCGCCCGCCTCGCTCCTACTGGTATTCGGTTGCTTTTATCGCCTTAATCACCCAGATCAATAGTGCTATCCAGCAAGTTGCGGCGCCCATATTATCCACATCATAAACCCGTCTTATGTGGAGTGCTCCATGCCCGTCCAAGCTTTGTTCAAACCCTTCCAGCTCGGTGCACTGCAACTGTCGACCCGCGTGGTCATGGCGCCAATGACCCGCTCATTCTCCCCCGGTGGCGTGCCCAATGCCCAAGTGATTGAGTACTACCGCCGTCGCGCCGCCGCCGGTGTAGGGCTGATCATTACCGAAGGCACCGTGGTCGGCCATCAAGCCTCCAACGGCTACCCCGACGTTCCGCACTTTTACGGCGAAGCGGCGTTGGCCGGCTGGAAGAAAGTGGTCGATGCGGTCCACGCCGAAGGCGGCAAGATTGTTCCGCAGTTGTGGCATGTGGGCGCCGTGCGCCGTATCGGTACCGAACCTGACGCTAGCGTGCCAGCCTACGGCCCGATGGAAAAACTCAAGGATGGCAAGGTAGTCGTCCATGGCATGACCAGCCAGGACATCAAGGACGTGATTAATGCGTTCGCCCAGGCGGCCAAAGATGCTCAACGCATCGGCATGGACGGTGTGGAAATCCACGGCGCCCACGGCTACCTGGTCGACCAGTTCTTCTGGGAAGGCAGCAACCAGCGTACCGATGAGTACGGCGGCAGCCTGGCCAACCGTTCACGTTTCGCTATCGAACTGATCCAGGCCACCCGCGCTGCGGTCGGCCCGGATTTTCCGATCATCCTGCGTTTTTCCCAGTGGAAGCAGCAGGACTACACCGCGCGCCTGGTGCAAACTCCCGAGGCGTTGGGCGAATTCCTCAAGCCGTTGTCTGACGCTGGCGTGGATATTTTCCACTGTTCCACGCGCCGGTTCTGGGAGCCGGAATTCGAAGGTTCCGACCTCAACCTGGCCGGCTGGACCCGCCAGCTGACGGGCAAGCCGACGATCACCGTGGGCAGTGTCGGCCTGGATGGTGAGTTCCTGCAGTTCATGGTCAACACTGACAAGGTCGCGCAGCCGGCCAGCCTGGAGAACCTGCTGGAGCGTTTGAATAACGACGAATTCGATCTGGTCGCCGTGGGTCGTGCGCTGCTGGTGGATCCGGATTGGGCCGTGAAGGTGCGCGAAGGTCGCGAGGCCGACATTCTGCCGTTCAGTCGTGAGGCGTTGACGAGCCTGGTGTAAGCGACGCCAGGGCGGGCAGCGGAGGCCCGTCCTTGCATACATCGCGCAGCTGACGCTCGAATTGCTCGATGATCGCCGGCCACCCTTGGCGACTGGCGTGTTGCCGGGCATTGAGCCGCGCTCGGCGCAGCGTCTCGCGCTCCTCCAGCAGCCACACGGCCGCATCGCAAAACGCGTTCTCATCCCCCGGCATCGCCAGCACACCGTTGTAGCCGTGGCGAATATGCTGGGTCGCGGCTGCTTGGTCGTAGGCCACCACGCCCAGCCCGGAAGCCATGGCTTCCAGCACCACATTGCCGAATGTTTCGGTCAGGCTGGGAAACAGAAACAGATCGCCCGAAGCGTAATGCCGCGCCAGTGCTTCACCGCGCTGGGCGCCGCAGAACACCGCGTCGGGCAAATCGCGCTGCAACAGGCTGCGCTGCGGGCCATCGCCGACAATCACCAGCTTGAGCCGCCGCGACGGGTAAGTTGTCTGCAACGTATCGAAACAGCGTTTGAGCAGCCCGAGGTTTTTCTCTTGGGCGAGGCGTCCTACGTGCAGCACCACAATGTCGTCGTTCTCCAAACCCCAGCTCGCGCGCAAAGCATCGTCGCGTTTGGCCGGATGGAATAGTTGGCTATCGACCCCCCGCGACAGCATCCCAAGACGCTCGAAGTGCCGGCGCTCCAGCTCCAGGCGCTGACTCGCGCTGGGAACCAAAGTCAACGTCGACCGGTTATGAAACCAGCGCAGGTAATGGGTGACCAGGCGACTCAACAGGCTCAAGCCGTACTGGTTCGAATACTGCTGGAAGTTGGTGTGAAAGCCGCTGACCACGCTGATGCCCAAGCGCCGCGCCGCGCGTAACGCCGACAAGCCCAACGGCCCCTCGGTGGCGATGTACAACACATCCGGACGCTGGCGGGTCCAGCGGCGCAGGAGTTTGTGCATCGACGATTGGCCCCACTGCAGCCCTGGATACCCTGGCAACGGCCAGCCGCGGCACAGCAGCAACTCGTCGTCACTCGGCCGGCTCTGGTCGACGCCTTGGCGGGGACGCACCAGTTCGATTTGATGGCCGCGCGCGCGCAAACCGTCGCACAGGCGGCCAAGGGTATTGGCCACCCCGTTGATTTCCGGCGGGAAGGTTTCGGTGATCAGGGTGATGTGGAGCGAAGCTGTCGTCATGACCCACAGTGTCGCTGCGGGCCATGTCTTCATTGTGTCACTGGGATGATGGATTTATGACCGAGCCACCTGTTGCCCGGCCATCGCTTCGGCACCTTGCTCGCGCACCCAGAACAATGTGGCCCCGGCGACCGCCGCCGGCATCATCAGCAAGTTGACCACCGGCACCAGCAGCACCAGGTAGACGATCCCGCCAAAACTCATGCTCTGCCAGCGCTTCTGGCGCAGCCAGGCGAGCATTTCGTTCCAGCCCAGCTTGTGGTTGTCGGCCGGGTAGTCGATGTATTGGATCGCCATCATCCACACGCCGAACAGCAGCCACAATGGCGCGGCGATCAGGTTGACCACGGGAATGAACGACAGGATGAACAGGCCGATGGCCCGTGGCAGGAAGTAGCCCAGCTTGCGCATTTCCCGGGCCAGGGTGCGCGGGATCATCGCGATCAGCTCGGCCCAGCTGAACGGTGGGAAGTCGTCGGTGCCACGCACCACGATCTCGACTTTCTCCGCGAGAAAACCATTGAACGGCGCGGCGATGATATTGGCGAGCATGGTAAAGGTGAAAAACACCATCAACACCACCAGCACCACGAACAGCGGCCACAGCAGGTAATTCAAAAAGCTCAGCCAGCCGGGCAGCGTGGGCATCAGGTGGTCGACCCACAGGCTGAATTGGTGGCCGGCAAAGTAGATCAGGCCGACGAACAGCACCAGGTTGATCGCCAGCGGCAGTAGTACGAACAGGCGCAGGCCGGGGCTCAACACCAGTTTGAGGCCTTCGCGCAGGTATTGCGGGCCGGAAAGAGCGGGGGCGGGCATGGAAGACTCCGAGCAGAAGGGCGAACGCGCCGACCTTACCGGCTTTGCCGTGGCGGTGAAAGTGGCGACATCAGCGGTTACACCTGAGTGGACAAGAAGGTCGATCAAACCGGTCGACTGCATAGAGACCACCTATGAGCTGGATTGTTATTCCGTATTTCCTTAATCTTGCCCCCCTCTATACGCTGCACCCATTATTTTCAGGATCTGCGAGTTCAAGCCTTCCCCAAGTGCTTCGCGGTCCTTTTTTATTCCAGCCGTCTTGTTGTCCGGGCGGTCGATAGGAGTGAGTCATGTCTGATACCCGTCATTCGCGAGTGATTATTCTCGGTTCCGGCCCTGCCGGTTACAGCGCTGCGGTCTACGCTGCCCGGGCCAACCTCAAGCCGCTGCTGATCACCGGCATGCAGGCGGGCGGTCAGCTGACCACCACCACCGAAGTCGACAACTGGCCGGGCGACGTCCACGGCCTGACCGGTCCGGTGCTGATGGAGCGTATGAAAGAACACGCCGAGCGCTTTGAAACCGAGATCGTGTTCGACCACATCAACAAGGTCGACTTTTCCAAGAAGCCTTACAGCCTGACAGGCGACAGCGGCGTGTACACCTGTGACGCGTTGATCATCGCCACCGGCGCCAGCGCCCGTTACCTGGGCCTGCCATCGGAAGAAGCGTTCATGGGCAAGGGTGTTTCCGCCTGCGCGACCTGCGACGGTTTCTTCTATCGCAACAAGCCAGTGGCTGTGGTCGGTGGCGGCAACACCGCAGTGGAAGAGGCGCTGTACCTGGCCAACATCGCCAGCACCGTGACCCTGGTGCACCGCCGCGAAACCTTCCGCGCCGAGAAGATCCTGATCGACAAGCTGCACGCCCGTGTCGCTGAAGGCAAGATCATCCTCAAGCTCAACGCCACGCTGGACGAAGTCCTGGGTGACAACATGGGCGTGACCGGTGCGCGCCTGAAGAACAATGACGGCAGCTTCGACGAGCTGAAAGTCGACGGCGTATTCATCGCCATCGGCCACACCCCGAACACCTCGTTGTTCGAAGGTGTGCTGGAAGCCAAAGACGGTTACCTGGTGGTGCAGGGCGGCCGTGAAGGCAATGCCACCGCCACCAACATCGAAGGCATCTTTGCGGCCGGCGACGTGGCTGACCACGTCTACCGCCAAGCCATCACCTCGGCCGGCGCCGGTTGCATGGCGGCCCTGGATGCCGAACGTTACCTTGACGGTCTGAAAGACGCCTCGTTCTAAGCAGCACTGCAAAACAAATGTGGGAGGGGGCTTGCTCCCGATAGCGGTGTGTCAGTCAGTACATTGGGTACTGGACCACCGCAATCGGGGGCAAGCCCCCTCCCACATTTTGATCTGTGTTTGACTCAGGATTTGCGGGTCAAGGGCTGTGCCGCAAATTTCACTCCGGCCAGGCCGTGTTTGATCAACGCACGGATATTGCCATGGTCACTGCCGTCACGCGTAGCCACCACTGAACGGTAATGCTCGCCAAACGCCAGCAACGCTTCCTGATCGCTCAACCCTTCCAGCAACGCCAATCCAAGTGTCTTGCACGAACCTTCGTTCTGGCCGGCGGCATTTTCCACCTTACCGTTGGTGAAGGCTTGCGGCTGGTAGTCGTAACCTGCGGCAACAAAGGCCAGGGTGTCGGCAAACGCGTGTTCGCCGCTGTTAAGGCTGGCGCGCAGGGTGTTCAGGTCAGTCATGGGCTTTTCCTTTGGCAAACGCCGCGTGTTGGTCGGCGCTGGCTTCTTTCTGGTATTGGGCTTTCCACTCGGCGTACGGCATGCCGTACACCACTTCACGGGCGTCATCGAGGCTCAGCTCGATCTGGCGCGCATCGGCCTCGGCCTTGTACCACTTGGACAGGCAGTTACGGCAGAAGCCGGCCAGGTTCATCAGGTCGATGTTCTGTACATCCTTGCGGCTGTCCAGGTGTGACACCAGCCGGCGAAAGGCGGCGGCTTCAAGCTCAAGGCGTTGTTGGTCGTTCATAGGGCTCACTTGACTATCAGCGGCTGGCCGCCAGAGTGATCGAAACCGACTCGGCAAAGCGCAGCGCATGGGGTTTGTCGACTTCGACTTCGGCGTACAGCACCGACTCGTTGCTCATCACCAGGTCGAGCAGCTCCTGGGTCAGGCGTTCGAGCAAGGCGAAGCGGTTGCCTTCGACGTGGGCAATGATGGCCTTGGTGATGGTGCGGTAGTTCAGCGCGTGGTCGATGTCATTATCGCGCACGGCTTCCTGGGCGGCATACAGGATGGTCAGGTTGATCAGCACATCCTGCTTGTTGAGGATTTCGTCCTCGTTGATGCCGATAAAGGTGCGCAGGCACAGGTCCTTGACCCGGATGCGCGCCATGCCTGGTTGAAGTTGTGGCATTGCTACTTGCTCCGTCCAATCAGTTGCAGGAACTCCATGCGCGTGGTGTTCGACTCGCGGAACGCGCCGAGCATCACCGAGGTGTTCATGGTTGAATTCTGTTTTTCCACGCCGCGCATCATCATGCACATGTGCCTGGCTTCGATCACTACCGCCACGCCGGCGGCCTGGGTTACGTCCTGGATGGCGTCGGCAATTTGCCGCGTGAGATTTTCCTGGATCTGCAGGCGCCTGGCATACATGTCGACGATGCGCGCCAGTTTCGACAGGCCCAGCACCTTGCCGGTCGGAATGTAGGCCACATGGGCCTTGCCGATAAAGGGCAGCAGGTGGTGTTCACACAGCGAGTACAACTCGATGTCCTGGAGGATCACCATCTCGTCGTTATCGGAGGCGAAGAGCGCGCCGTTGACGATTTCTTCCAGGTTCTGCTCGTAGCCATGACACAGGTATTGCATCGCCTTGGCGGCGCGCTTGGGGGTGTCGAGCAAACCTTCGCGTTCCGGGTCTTCGCCCAGGCCTTTGAGGATTTCGCGGTAATGATGGGGCAGGGACAAGGTCATACAACATCCTCAAAACGGCTTACTTGATATGCCGCCCGCCGTTGACGGTCAGGGTGGTCCCGGTGACATAGGGGTTGTCCAGCAGGTAACGCACGCTCTGGTAGATCACCTCGGGCCCGGGTTCGATGCCCAGCGCCGACTTGGCCAGGACCTTGGCACGGTAGGCCGCGTCGTCGCCTTCATTGAACATCACCATGGCCGGCGCAATGCCGTTGACCTTGATCAGCGGCGCGAACTCTGCGGCGAACGACAAGGTAAGGCTGTCGAGCCCGGCCTTGGTGGCGCAATACGCGATGTGCTGGCGGCTGCCCTTGCGTACCACGTCATCGCTGATATGCACGATATCGGCCGGTGTCGAACGTTGCAGCAGGGGTGAACAATGCCGGTTGATCAGGTACGGCGCAAGCATGTGCACGCTGAACATGTCGGTAAAGGCGTGGCTTTCGTCGTCAGGCGTTTCCGCGATCCAGGCCGAGGCGTTGTGGATGATCGCGCGCAGCGAGTCGGTATGTGCCTTCAACTCACTGATGAACGCCACAATCCCCGCTTCGCTGGAAAAATCGGCAAACAGGCCGACCGCACCGCGTTCGCGCAGCAGCTGCACCCCTGGGCGTTCGCTGCGGTAGCTGAAGATGACCGATTGCCCTGCGTCCAACAGGCGCTCGGCGCAATACAGGCCGACGCGCTGGCCGGCACCGGTGATCAGGATCGGGGCGTTGGTTGCAGTCATGGGGAGCTCTAGTCGCTGGCAGGTGGAAACTATACCAGCGACCCGTCTCCCCTGTACTCAGGCAGCGGCTTCGCTGGCCTTGCGTGGTGGCGTGGGATGCAGCCAGTTCGCCAGCAGGTGCGTCGACAACGGAATAAAGAAGTACACCATCAGCGGTGTCAGCGCCAAGGTGCTGACCAGCACCCGGCTGAACAGGTCCAGTTCGCCGAGCAAGGGTGCCAGGCCAAAATTGAACAGCAGCGACACCGGGAAAAACGCCAGCCAGATCGCCACCGCCTGTTTCCAGCGGGGTGGGCGGGCTCCCACGGCGCCAAACCAGCCATCGATGCCGCTCACGCGGTGTTCGGACGGGTCTGCAAACAGCTCGCTGCCACGGCTCAGCCAGGCACTGCGCGAAGCGGAAAACTCCCAGGCATGCAGGGTTTTTTCGTCGGCGAAGCGGAAGATGATCTGGAATTCATCGTCATTGGGCGGCGGGGCCAGCACGCCGGAACCCAGGTAACCGGGGAAGTCGGTGGCCAGTTGTTCGCCTTCGCGCAGCCAGGCCATCAGCTCTTCATAGCGTCCTTTGGCCACGCGGCGCGCGACCATCAAGGTGACGGGTGAGGTAGACATGGTATATCTCCAAATGTACGGGTGCGCTGAACCGGGTAGGTGACGCGCAAAGAGCGGCCGGGTGAGGCCGCTCTCTTAAAAAACAGGCAAGGATTATTCCTCTTTTGCCGAAATACACCAGAGACATTGGTCCGATAAGTGCGGCCTTGAAAAAGACAGGTCGATAAGCGTTAAATACCCTTCAGCCAGCATTGCCACATTTGGTCACCAATGCCCTTGATTACTGCTCCGATTGATAGCATTTCGCGTCTGATTTCGACAGATACAGATCAGCTGTTTCCCATTCGGGAAGTCTCGAGATTGACAGGCGTAAACCCGGTCACCCTGCGAGCGTGGGAGCGGCGCTACGGGCTGATCCAGCCCATGCGCACCGAAAGCGGGCACCGTCTCTACTCCACGGCCGATATTGAGACGGTCCAGCGTATCCTTGATTGGACTGAACGCGGCGTAGCGGTGAGCAAGGTTGGCAAGATTCTGGCGCGTGACGATCAACAGATCGAAGCGATTCGTGCCGAGCGCGACGCGGCCGAAGACAGCGAATGGCCGCAGTGGCGGGCCCGGCTGATGCATGCCATCAGTGCGTTCGACGAACGTCAGTTGGAGAGCGTGTACGGCCAGGTGTTCTCGACCTATCCACTGAACGTTGCGTTTCAGGACATTCTGATGCCGTTGTGGCGCGACTTGCTGCGCCACCAGGGCCGTTTCGGCCAGGCCAGTGAATGGCTGTTTTTCGATTCTTTTCTGTGCATGCAGACGTTGCTGCGCCTGCAGGTGGCAAGCGCATCGCCCGCCCCCAGGTATTGCTGAGCGCCGTGCCGGACGAGTGCCGCAAATTGGAGCTACTGGTGGCGGGGCTGTTGATGAGCCGGGAGGATTTTTCCGTGAAGGTGCTGGGCTTGGACCAGCCGGTCGATGAGTTGACCCTGGTCTGTGAAAAGATCCGCCCCCAAGCGCTGGTCATGTTCTCCAATCACTCGCATAAGCATGACCTGGCTGCACGGCTGAACCGCTTGGCGTTGACCCTGGACTGCCCGCTGTTTCTCGCAGGCGCTGCATCGGACCTGTTGCAGGCCGATCTGGCCGGCACGTCCATCGGCTGCCTCGGCAGCGAAGGGCGCCAGATGCAGCGCCGTTTGCAGCAGTTTCTCAGTGGCGGTCTGGATACCTGATCTCAGGCATGTACATGGGGATGCACCAGACGATGCTGGTGCAGGATGAATTGGCGCAGGCGCTCGATTTCACCTGCGTCACTCTGATTCAGGCGGTAGGCAAACAGGCCCCGGGCGGTTTCCCGCTCCAGCGTGCCACGCAGCGCAATGCGTTCGTAACCGGACGGGCTGAACCACAAAGAAAAGGTTTTCGGCGGTCTGGCTCGGCCACGCCCTTCCACCAGCACACCCTTGAATGACACTTCGTGCACCCACAGCGCACTGGCGTAGCCCTTGATGTTCTCCAGGGCCACCGGTGTTTCAAGGGCCAGGCGCCACGGGCGGATCATCGGCCCGTCTTCAAAAATACTCGGCACGCCCAGGCGCAGATGCACCGCATGAAACTCATCTTCCACCAGGTGCAGGGGAAAGGTCAGTTGCTGGTTATCGAACTGCGCCTGGATGGTGACCTGGTCGTGAGCGGCCAACCGCGTGAGCAAATCGCGAATCTGCGCACCGCCATTCACCGTCAGGCTCGACCATGCATCCCGCAGGTTGAGCTGCGGGTTGTGCTGCATGTCCTGGATAAACGCCAGTTCGTCCTGGGTCAAAAGAGCATCGCGGTGCATGGATATAGCTCAAAGTTGGGCATTAAAAGGCCATTATCGCTCTAAAGACCGCCATTTTTACAGCTTGTTAATTCCACTCGTCACCTTGAGCGCCGCCAGCTCAGTTTTAAGCTCGGCTACCTGGGCTTCCAGCTGGGCGACGCGTTGCTGCGCTTTTACCTGGACGGTGACGTCTTTTTGCACGCCGACGAAATACGTCTGCTGGTCGGCCGCGTTGTACACCGTTGACAGTGATAACTCGTTCCAGAAATGTGTGCCGTCCTTGCGGTAGTTGCGCAGGATTTCCCGGCACGCGCCACCGCTGTCGAGCGCCTCGCGGATCGCCATCAGGCCTGGCTGGTCACGGTCGCCCGCCTGCAGAAAACGGCAATCCTGATAAAGGATGTCGTCCAGAGTGTAGCCGGTCAGGCGTTCGAAGGCCGGGTTGACGTAGATCAGTGGCTTGTCTTCGCCTTCTCGTTCGGCGACGACAATCCCGTCGTTGGAGGCGTTGATGACCATTTGCATCAGCTTGGCGTTGATCATTGAGCGGTCCATGGCTTGTTGTTGAGGTCTGAAGTTTATGACACGTCTTGAATGTTGCACGGCGCGCGCTGAGAAAACTGCGTCAGCTGCTAATATCCTACGCTTTCGCTCAATTACAGGATCAGATTGATGAAAGTCGCCATCCTTTCCGGCTCGGTTTACGGCACAGCTGAAGAAGTCGCTCGCCACGCCGAAAAAATCCTCAAAGCAGCGGGTTTTGAAGCCTGGCACAACCCGCGTGCCACGCTGGCCGACGTGCAGGCCTTCGCGCCCGAGGCGTTCCTGGCGGTCACATCGACCACCGGCATGGGCGAGCTGCCCGACAATCTGCAACCGCTGTACTCAAGCATTCGCGACCAGTTGCCCGCCGCCTGGCGCGGCCTGCCCGGTGCGGTCATTGGCCTGGGCGACGCCAGCTACGGCGATACCTTCTGCGGCGGCGGCGAGCAAATGCGCGAAGTATTCAGTGAGTTGGGCCTGCGCGAAGTGCTGCCGATGCTGCGCCTGGACGCCAGCGAAAGCGTGACCCCGGAGACCGACGCCGAGCCGTGGCTGGCCGAGTTGATTACTGCACTGCAGCGCTGACCGACCCCCTGAGGCGCTGTCCGCGTGTTTTTATTGACGGCGCTTCTCTGACACCGTTTGTACTATTCTCCAGGCTGACTCGCTCAGTCATCAAGCTGGCTGCGAAGGCAACTCCGCAAGCCAGGACGTCTGACTAGACTGGCTCATCACTTAAAAAATAATAATAAATGCGCCAAGGAGGTCATTATTGTGAGCCTAGCCCCCGTTCTATCGTCACAGAATGTCAAAGATCAGGTCAGCGCGGCCGAATGGCAAGCCCGTGTCGACCTGGCGGCCTGCTATCGCCTGGTGGCGATGCACGGTTGGGATGATCTGATCTTCACGCACATTTCCGCCAAGGTGCCGGGCACCGATGATTTCCTGATCAACCCCTATGGGCTGATGTTCCACGAAATCACCGCCTCAAGCCTGGTCAAGGTGGACCAGGCCGGCAACAAGCGCATGGACAGCCCCTACGAGATCAACCCCGCCGGCTACACCATCCACAGCGCCATCCACGAAGTGCGCCACGACGTGACCTGTGTGCTGCACACCCATACTGCCGCCGGGGTCGCCGTATCTGCGCAAAAGCAGGGCGTGTTGCCGATCAGCCAGCAGTCGCTGTTTGTGCTGTCGAGCCTGGCCTATCACGCCTATGAAGGCGTCGCACTGAATCACGATGAAAAGGCGCGCTTGCAGGCGGACCTGGGCGAACACAACTTCCTGATGCTGCACAACCATGGCCTGCTGACGTGCGGCGCGACCATCGCCGACACCTTTTTGATGATGTTCACGTTCCAGCGCGCCTGTGACATCCAGGTACTGGCGCAGAACGGCGCTGCCGAGTTGATTGCCATCGAGCCGCAGATTCTGGCCGGTGCCAAGGCGATGGTGGCGGCTGTCACAAAAAGCGCCCAAGGTATGGGCGGTGCGCTGGCCTGGCCGGCGCTGCTGCGCACATTGGATAACCAGGACCCCGGGTATAAAAGCTGATGCCACTTGCCGAAATACCGCTCAGCGCCTGGCGCAAACGCGGCCAGGATTTCGTCTTTCGCGGCCGCTCCATTCGTTATTGGGTGGCCGGGCAGGGCGAGCCGCTGCTGCTGATCCATGGCTTTCCCACGGCCAGTTGGGACTGGCATTACCTGTGGCAGCCCCTGGCCCAGCGCAATCTGGTGATCGCCTGCGACATGCTCGGTTTCGGCGAATCGGCCAAACCGCTGGATCACGAGTACTGCCTGCTGGAGCAAGCCGACCTGCAACAGGCGTTGCTTGAACACCTGGGGGTGGCAGAGCCGGTGCACATATTGGCCCATGACTATGGCGACAGCGTTGCCCAGGAACTCCTGGCCCGGCATTACGAAGGGCGGTTCCAGATGGCCAGTTGTGCGTTTCTCAACGGTGGGCTGTTCCCCGAAACCCACCGCGCAACCTTGGTGCAGAAGTTATTGCTCAGCCCCTTGGGCTGGATGATCGGCCGAGCCTCTGGACGCAGTAGCCTGGCCAACAGTTTTAACCAGATTTTTGGTCCCCGGACGCTACCTAGCGAAAGCGCCCTGGATGATTTCTGGAGTTTGATTGAACACAACGACGGCCCGCGCATCCTGCACAAGCTGATCAACTACATTCCCCAGCGTCGTCGCCTGCGTGACCGCTGGGTGGCGGCAATGCAGCGCGGCGACGTGCCGTTGCGGGTCATCGACGGTGAGGTCGACCCCATTTCCGGCGCGCATATGGTGGAGCGCTATCAACAGCTGGTGCCGAATGCCGATGCGATCTTGCTGGCCGATATCGGCCATTACCCACAGATCGAGGCGCCGGTCCAGGTGCTCAGGCATTATCAGGCGTTTCGCGAGCGTATTGGCCAGCGGTCAGCACGCGCAGCCTATTCCTGAGCCTTTGGCCCACGGAAGGCATCATCCCGCTGCCTTATCGAGCACCATTCAGCGTCGGCCGTATTTATTGTGACCCAAGGCCCGGTGCCGGACACTCTGCCCATTGCCATTGTCGCCCAAGGAGTTCGGTATGAGTCAGTCAGTGCAGTTGCAGGATAAGGTCGTAATCGTCACCGGCGCCGGCGGCGGTTTGGGCCGCGCCCATGCGCTGCTGTTCGCCCGGCACGGGGCCAAGGTGCTGGTCAATGATCTCGGTGGCTCGACCCAGGGCGAAGGCGCCAATGCCTCGGCGGCCGACCGCGTGGTGGCCGAAATCCGCGCAGCGGGTGGCATTGCGCACGCCAACCATGACTCCGTCACCGATGGCGATAAAATCGTACAGAACGCACTGGATGCCTTCGGCCGCATCGACGTGGTGGTGAACAACGCCGGTATCCTGCGCGACAAGACCTTCCACAAGATGGACGACAGCGACTGGGACCTGGTTTACCGGGTGCATGTCGAAGGCGCCTACAAAGTCACCCGCGCCGCCTGGCCGCATCTGCGCGAGCAGGGCTATGGCCGGGTGATCTTCACCGCGTCCACCTCGGGCATCTACGGCAACTTTGGCCAGTCCAACTACGGCATGGCCAAGCTTGGCCTGTATGGCTTGACCCGAACCCTGGCGCTGGAAGGGCGCAAGAACAACATCCTGGTCAACGCGATTGCGCCCACCGGCGCCACACGCATGACCGAAGGGCTGATCCCGCCGCAGGTGTTCGAGCGTCTCAAGCCGGAACTGGTCAGCCCGTTGGTGGTGTACCTGGGCAGCGAAGCCTGCCAGGAAACCTCAGGTTTGTTCGAAGTGGGCGGCGGCTGGATCGGCAAAACCCGCTGGGAGCGCAGCCTGGGCGTAGGCTTTGACCCCGAAGCGGGCTTTTCGCCGGATGACGTGGCGGCGCACTGGCAGCAGATCTGCGACTTCGAAGGGGCGGCGCACCCCAAAGACACGATCGAGGCATTGAAGGAGATGATGGCCAACCTGCAGAAGTTCAGCCTCTGATCGTTGCCGTAAAAATACTGAATCCCACGGGGCGTCAATGGCGCCCCGTTTTTATTCCAGGCATAAAAAAGGCCGCTGCACAGGCAGCGGCCGAAGTAAGACGTTGGATCAAGGAGCGATAAATCAACGTCAGTGAACACTGGTAACAGATTGAATGTCTTGGCAATCCGTTGAATTCAAGCTTTTCTCCAGAGCCTCGGAGCGGGCTGTTTGCCCTGAAAGCGAAATAAGCATAGTCGGTTGTAACAGAATGAGTAATAGCGGTTCAGGACAAGGACTGTTACCAAAACGACAATAATTGGGCGCATGCCATCGATGCTTCTGATAGGCCACCATCCATCCAATCCATGACGCGCGCCGCACCCATGGCCCGCGCGGCCCGTCATCCTTTCGAGCGACAACACGAATACCTCCTTGGTGCGCTTATCGCTCCTCCTGGGCGGCAGTAGGGTGGGGCCTTCTGTCACTCACCGGGGAAGACGCATGACAAAAACAACAATGCGCGCCATCTTCACGCCACAGGCGCTGGCCGCTGCGGTTGCTCTGGGTTGCTGTGCCCAGGCCCACGCTGTTTCGTTCAACATCGGCGAGATCGAAGGGCAATTCGATTCCTCGCTATCGGTCGGTGCGAGTTGGGGCACGCGGGACGCCGACAAAAGCCTGGTCGGCACTGTCAACGGCGGCACGGGCCAGGCGTCTACCGGGGATGACGGGCGCTTGAACTTCAAGAAGGGCGAGACCTTCTCGAAAATCTTCAAGGGCCTGCATGATCTTGAACTGAAATACGGCGACACCGGTGTGTTCGTGCGCGGCAAGTACTGGTACGACTTCGAGCTCAAGGACGAAGACCGCGAGTTCAAGCAGATCAGCGACCACAACCGCAAGGAAGGCGCCAAATCCAGCGGTGCGCAGATTCTCGATGCCTTCGTCTACCACAACTATTCCCTGGGCGACCTGCCCGGCACCGTGCGCGCCGGTAAGCAAGTGGTCAGTTGGGGTGAAAGTACCTTCATCGGTAACTCCATCAACAGCATCAACCCGATCGACGTGTCGGCGTTCCGTCGTCCGGGGGCCGAGATCAAGGAAGGGTTGATCCCGGTGAACATGCTGTTCGCCTCCCAGAGCCTGACCAATCAGCTCACCGTAGAAGGTTTCTACCAACTGGAATGGGACCAGACCGTACTGGACAACTGCGGCACCTTCTTCGGCGGTGACGTAGCGGCGGATGGCTGCACCGGTAACTACACGGTGGGCAGCCCGGGGATTGCACCGCTGCAACCGATTGCAGCGGCACGCGGCCAAGGCTTTGTGGTCACCCGCGAGGGTGTGGTGGTGCAGCGCGCGGCGGACCGTGATGCGCGTGACTCCGGCCAGTTCGGCGCCGCGTTGCGCTGGCTGGGTGACGACACCGAATACGGTCTGTACTTCATGAACTACCACAGCCGCACCCCGACCGTGGGCACGATTACCGCCAATACCAACCTGGCGACCATCGGCGCCATCGGTGCCGCCGCCCCGCCGGGCTTGGGTGGGGCCCTGGCCCAGAGCACCATGCTCGGGCGTGGCCAGTACTACCTGGATTATCCGGAAGATATCCGTCTGTTCGGCGCCAGCTTCTCCACCACCTTGCCCACCGGCACGGCGTGGACCGGCGAAATCAGCTATCGGCCCAATGCGCCCGTGCAACTCAACACCACCGACCTGACCCTGGCGCTGGTCAACCCGATTGCCGGCAACACCGCATCGCCGATCCGCAGTTCGTTTGGCGCCGACAACAAAGGCTACCGCCGCAAGGAAATCACCCAGATCCAGAGCACCATGACCCAGTTCTTCGACCAAGTGCTGGGCGCCGAGCGCCTGACCCTGGTGGGCGAAGCGGCCGTGGTGCACGTCGCCGGCCTGGAAGACAAAACCCGACTGCGCTACGGCCGTGACTCGGTGTACGGCGCCTATGGTTTCCAGGGTGACACCGACGGGTTCGTCACCTCCACCTCCTGGGGCTACCGCGCGCGGGCGATCCTTGACTACAACAACGCGATTGCCGGGGTGAACCTCAAGCCCAACCTGTCCTGGTCCCATGACGTGGCCGGCTACGGCCCCAACGGTTTGTTCAACAAAGGCGCCAAGGCGATCAGCGTCGGTGTGGATGCGGATTACCGCAGCACCTACACCGCCAGCCTCAGCTACACCGACTTCTTTGGCGGCGACTACAACACCCTGACCGACCGCGACTTCCTCGCCCTCAGCTTCGGCGTGAACTTCTGACTTGGTTTAAAGAAGGACAAGAACTATGCGTAAGACAATTGCAGCGTTGGCCCTGAGTCTGCTGGCCGCCCACGTGATGGCCGCGGTATCGCCGGAAGAAGCCGCCAAGCTCGGCACCAGCCTGACCCCGGTGGGCGCCGAAAAAGCCGGCAACGCCGATGGCTCGATCCCGGCCTGGACCGGCGGTATTCCGAAAAACGCCGGCGCGGTGGACAGCAAGGGCTTTCTCGCCGACCCGTTCGCCAGTGAAAAACCGCTGTTCGTGATCACCGCCGCCACCGTCGACAAGTACAAAGACAAACTCTCCGACGGCCAGGTGGCGATGTTCAAGCGCTACCCCGAGACCTACAAGATCCCGGTGTACCCGAGCCACCGTACGGTCAACCTGCCGGCGGATATCTACGAGTCGATCAAGCGCAGCGCGCTTAACGTCAAGGCGATCAACGACGGCAACGGCCTGGAGAACTTCACCGGTAACCGTTACTACGCGTTCCCGATTCCCAAAAACGGCGTGGAGGTGTTGTGGAATCACATCACCCGTTACCACGGCGGCAACCTGCGCCGCATCATCACCCAGGCCACGCCACAGACCAACGGCAGCTACACGCCGATCCGCTTCGAAGAGGAAGTGGCGGTGCCGCAGGCCATCCCCGATATCGACCAGGCCAAGGCGGCCAACGTGCTGAGCTATTTCAAGCAATCGGTCACGGCGCCGGCGCGGCTGGCCGGCAACGTGCTGCTGGTACACGAAACCCTCGACCAGGTGAAGGAGCCACGCCTGGCCTGGATCTACAACGCCGGCCAGCGCCGTGTGCGGCGGGCGCCGCAGGTCTCGTATGACGGGCCGGGCACCGCCTCCGACGGCCTGCGCACCACCGACAACTTCGACATGTTCTCCGGCGCGCCCGACCGCTATGACTGGAAACTGGTGGGCAAGAAGGAACTGTACATCCCTTACAACAGCTACAAACTCGATTCGCCGACCCTCAAATACGACGACATCATCAAGGCCGGGCATATCAACCAGGACCTGACCCGCTATGAACTGCATCGCGTCTGGGAAGTGGTCGGCACCGTCAAGCCGAGCGAACGCCACATCTACGCCAAGCGCCACATGTACATTGACGAAGACAGCTGGCAGGTCGCCCTGGTGGACCACTACGACGGTCGCGGCCAACTGTGGCGCGTCGCCGAAGGCCACGCGCAGTTCTATTACGACCACCAGGTACCGGCCTACACCGTGGAAACCCTGTACGACCTGATCGCCGGGCGTTACCTCGCGCTGGGCATGAAGAACGAAGAGAAAAGCAGCTTCGTCTTCGGCTTCGCGGCCAAGGCAGCGGATTACACCCCGGCAGCGCTCAGGTCCGAAGGCGTGCGCTGATTTCGGATGTGAAATGCAATCAACCTGTGGGAGGGGGCTTGCTCCCGATGAGGGGGTGTCAGTCAATGGATGGTTGACTGATACACCGCCATCGGGAGCAAGCCCCCTCCCACATTGGGTTTCGTGCATGTCTTTCAATCATTGTGCTGAATACTTCTTCAACAACCGCCCACCACAGGACTAGGGTTGCATCACAATAAAAAAGCAGGATGCAGCAATGACCGCCATGACACGCTGCCTGGACCGTCCTGGATTCATGCCCCGGCTGTCCGCTCACCATCTGCTGCGCCCGCGCCTGGCCGCGCCTTTGCTCGCGGCACCGGCGCGGGTCAAGTTGTTGTGCGCGCCGGGCGGCAGCGGCAAGAGCGCGCTGCTTGCCGAGTGCGCGTTGCAGGCGCCGCCCGGGTGCCAGGTTCACTGGTTGGCGCTCAATGGTGTGGTGGCATGCCCTGTGGATTTTTCCCGGCGCCTGGCCCACAGCCTTGGGCTGGCTTACACCGATGAAGCGACGTTATTGCTGGACCTGGGGCGCTGGCAACACACGGCGTGGCTGTTCCTCGACGATTTTTGCCGGTTGCCCGCGCCTGCACTGGACGCCTTGCTGGACCGGTTGCTCACCGCCAGCAGCCCGACGCTGACCTGGTGGCTGGGCGCGCGGCGGCGGCCGGCGTGCAATTGGCCGCGCCTGTTGCTCGATGACGAATTGTTGGAGTGCGGCAGTACCGAACTTTCGTTCAGCGCGACGGAAATCCAGGCGTTGCTCGGCCCAGGGCAGAGCGTCGACCACATCATGCAATTCAGCGCCGGATGGTGCGCCGGGGTGCGCATTGCGCTGCTCGGTGATGGCCATCCCGATAAAACCCTGCTCGATTATCTGCAACACGAAGTGTTCAGCAGCTTGCCGGCGGAATTGGCCGAAGCCTGGCGGGTGCTGGCCAACCTGCCGCGCTTCAATACCGGCCTATGTGAACACCTGTTCGGCTCGGGTGACGGCGCTCAGTACCTGCGCGAGCTGCAAGCGCTCGGTGCGTTTATCCAACCCTGGGAAGGCACCACCGATTGGCTGCACATTTTTCCTCCCCTGGCGCGTTTGCTGCGCGAAGAACCCTGGCCGGCCAAGCGCGCCTGGCACCGGCGCGCGTGCCAGTGGTTCAGCGCCGAGCAGGACTGGCAGGCAGCCTTCGAGCAGGCGCTGCTGGCGCAGGAATATGAGGGCGCGGTGAGCCTGTTGCAGCACTTCAGTTTCGAAGACTTGTTCCGCGGGCAAAATGCTCTGCTGCTGTTGCGCCTGCATGAGCAGCATGGCGATGAGCTGATGCTCGGCTCGGCGCCGCTGGTGGGTCTGGTCACGGCGGCATTGCTGTTTGCCGGGCGGTTCGAGCAGGCGGCGGTGTGCATCGACCAGTTGGCTCGATTCGCGCCGCGACCGACGGCGGCGGCGCAGCGTCATCTGGTGGCGCGCTGGCAGGCGCAAGTCGGCTGGTTACTGCACCTGAGCGGCGATGCCGAGGGTTCCCGCGAGCATTTCCTCGAGGCCCTGCAAGCCTTGCCCGAGAGTGCCTGGACGTCACGCTTGATGTGCCTGTCGGGCCTGACCCAGCAAGCCATGCTGCGCGGTGAGCTGGACGTGGCCCAAGCGCTGAATCGCGAAGCGCTGTGCCTGGCCCGCGCCCACGGCTCGCTGGTGCTGGAGGCCTTGCTTGAGTTGGATCACGCCCAATTGCTGGAACAACGCGGCGCGCCGTACCGGGCGCAGAGCCTGTTGGAAAGCGTGCAGGCGATGCTGGTCGAGCAACGCTTGCAGGCTGGGCCGCTGATGGGGCGTATCGCCCTGCGACGTGGGCATCTCGCCTTGCGCCAAGGGCAGGACGCTTTGGCGCATGAGTGTTTCGAGGCCGGTTTGAACATCTGCCTGCACAGCCAGGACAAGCGGGTGCTCTACGGGTTTCTCGGGCTGGCGCTGCTGGCGGCGAATCGCGGTGATTACGCCCAGGCGTTTATCCAGTTGCGCGATGCCGAGCGGCTGATGCAGCAGCGTCACGTCCCCGACCTGGTGTACCGCGCGGTCCTGTTGTTGGTCAGCGCGCATTTCTGGTTGCAGCAAGGGCGCGCGGAGTTGACGGTGCAAGCGATGCGCCGCGTGTTGCGTCACTTCCATGGGCCCTGCGCCAAGCAGGCGCCGCCGGCCACGCTGGAATTGATCCCGCGTCTTGAGTACCTGTTGGTGCTGGCCGAGGTCAGGCTGGGCTGCGCCGAACACCCGCTCGAGCGGCTTGGCGCCTTGCTCGACAGCACCCGCCAACGCGGCATGCTTTGCCTGGAAACCGAACTGCAGCTGGTGTTGGGGGAGGTGGCCTGGCGGCTGGGCGAGCCGGCGCGCGCGCGACTGGCCCTGCAAGCCGGCCTGGAACTGGCGGCGCGTTGCCAGGTGCAGCAGGCGGTGCGCGAGTTGCGTTTGCGTGCGCCGGGGTTGCTCAGTGAGTTGGGGCTGGAACCGCAAGCCGCGCCGGTCGGCGCCACGCAAAATCCGCTGAGCCTGCGCGAACTGGAAGTGCTGCAGTTGATCGCGCTGGGCAACTCCAATCTGGAAATCGCCGAGCGCCTGTATATCTCCCTGCACACCGTCAAGACCCATGCACGGCGTATCCACAGCAAACTCGGGGTAGAGCGGCGCACCCAGGCAGTGGCCAAGGCCAAGACGCTGGGCTTGATGGGCTAAGTGCGAAAGGCCTGGCGATAGTTCCCAGGCGCCGCCCCCATGGCTTGGCGGAAGCGCTGGTTGAAATGACTGGCGCTGGAAAACCCGCACCGCCAGGCAATCTCACCCACGGCCAGGGCGCTGTTGCGCAACAGCCCCTGCGCACGCGCCAGCCGCCGCGCCAGCAGGTACTGGTGAGGCGGCAAGCCGAAGCTTTGTCGGAACATGCGCGCGAAATGGTATTCCGACAACGCGCACAGGCCGGCCAGTTGGCCGAGGCTGATGGCGTCCTGCAGGTGATGGTCGATGTACTCCACCAAGCGCCGTCGCTGGTGCGCGGCCAGCCCGCCTTTGACGCGCAGGCCTTCGCGGGCGCCGACCTGGCTGAGCAGGGTGTGACTGAGCATTTCATGGGCCAGGCTGCTGGTCAGCAGGCGCTCACCGGGCTCCTGCCAGTTGAGGGCAATCAACTGGTGAAAGCGTGCGGCCAGGCTGGCGTCCTCGAGGAAGGTGCTTTCGCGCAGTTGCAGTTCACGGGGTTCGCGGTCGAGCAGAGTGACGCAGCCGAGGGCGAATTGTTCGGGGCTGAAATAGACATGGGCGAGGCGGATCTCGCCATTGATCACCCAGGCCGATTGATGCTCGGCCGGCAGGATGCACAGTTTGTCGGGGCCGCCCTTGGTGCCCGGCTGGTCACGGCGAAAGGTGCCGGTACCGCCGCCGACGTAGCACGACAAGGTGTGATGGCTGGGCGCCTGGTAATCCTGGGCATCGTGGTGGTTGCTCCACAACGCCGCAGACAAACCGTCACCGAGCTCGGCGCAGGCTTCCAGGCGTGCGTTGGGCGAGCGGTTAAGGGCTTGAAAGACGTGCAGCGATTGCAGCTCTGGCATGGTGTGTTCTCCGACGTTTTGCATCCTACTCCGCCGTCATGGCGCTGTGATCCCCGCCCCCTGAAAAAGCGCAAGAATGTGCAAGAGCGTCGCACAGGGAAAACGCGACACTGTGGCTCACTCACCGGAGCCCGCTATGAACCTTTTCCTGTATGTACTCACTGTGCTGATCTGGGGCACGACCTGGATCGCGCTCAAATGGCAGTTGGGCGTGGTGGCGATTCCCGTGTCGATCGTTTACCGCTTCGGCTTGGCGGCCCTGGTGCTGTTCGTGCTGTTGCTGCTCAGCCGCCGGCTGCAGGTGATGAACCGCCGCGGGCACCTGATTTGCCTGGCTCAGGGCCTGTGCCTGTTCTGCGTCAACTTCATGTGTTTTCTGACCGCCAGCCAATGGATTCCCAGCGGCCTGGTGGCGGTGGTGTTTTCCACCGCGACCTTGTGGAACGCGCTGAATGCCCGGGTGTTTTTCGGCCAGCGGGTCGCGCGCAATGTATTGATGGGTGGCGGCCTTGGCTTGCTTGGCCTGGGCTGTTTGTTCTGGCCCGAATTGGCAGGGCACGCCACCAGCCCACAGACCTTGCTCGGCCTGGGCCTGGCCTTGCTGGGCACGCTGTGTTTTTCGGCGGGCAATATGCTCTCGAGCCTGCAACAGAAGGCCGGGCTGCGGCCCTTGACCACCAATGCCTGGGGCATGGCCTATGGTGCGGCGATGCTGGCGGCGTATTGCGCAGTACGCGGTATTCCGTTCGAGATGGACTGGAGCACGCGTTACATCGGCGCCTTGTGGTACCTGGTGATTCCAGGCTCGGTGATTGGTTTTACCGCCTACCTGACGCTGGTCGGCCGCATGGGGCCGGAGCGGGCGGCGTATTGCACTGTGTTGTTTCCGGTGGTGGCGCTGAACGTATCGGCCTTTGCCGAGGGTTATCAGTGGACAGCACCGGCTCTGGCGGGGTTGGTGCTGGTGATGTTGGGTAATGTGTTGGTGTTTCGCAAGCCGAAGGGTGTGAGCCCGGTCTTCAAAGTGAAGACAGTCTAAATGTGGGAGGGGGCTTGCTCCCGATAGCGGTATATCAGTTGCACATAAGGTGACTGATCTACTGCTATCGGGAGCAAGCCCCCTCCCACATTTGACTGAGTTGAGCTCGCTATTTTATGCCAAGGCGCTTGGCCATGCGGCCAAGGTTGGCGCGGTCCAGGCCCAGTTCGCGGGCGGCGCCGGCCCAGTTGTGTTGATGGCGTTCCAGGCAGGCGTTGATGATCTGGCGCTGGTAATGCTCGGTGGCTTGGCGCAGGTCGCCGGTGACGTCGCGGGCGACAGCGGCCGGTGCTTCGATGGCGGCTGCGCTGACATCGGGCAGGTCCAGGTCCGCCGCACTCAGGCTGAGAATCTTCGGACGTTCGCGGCAATGCCCCAGGGCTTTGAGCGCACTGCGTCCGATCAAATGTTCCAGCTCGCGCACATTGCCCGGCCAGTCGTAGGCCAGCAGCGCCGCCTGGGCATCACTGGTCAGGCGCAGGCTGCCCAGGCCCATGCGTGAGCGGTTGTGTTCCAGAAAAAAACCGGCCAGCAGCAACACATCGCGCCCGCGTTCACGCAACGCAGGCACTTGCAGCGGGTAGACGCTCAAGCGGTGGTAGAAGTCGGCGCGGTAGCGGCCATGGCGCACTTCTTCAGCCAGGTCGCGGTTGGTGGCGGCAATCAAGCGCACATCCACCTGATGCTCTTTGTCCGACCCCAGGCGCTGCAACTGGCCGCTTTGCAGCACCCGCAGCAGCTTGGCCTGCACGCTCAGCGACAGCTCGCCGACTTCATCCAGAAACAGCGTGCCGCCGTTGGCCAGTTCGAATTTGCCCCGGCGCTCATTCAGCGCGCCGGTGAAGGCGCCGCGCACATGGCCGAACAGCTCGCTTTCCACCAGGGTTTCGGGCAGCGCGGCGCAGTTGAGGCTGATCAGCGGTTTGTCCGCACGCGACGACGCGGCGTGGATCGCCTGGGCGACCAACTCCTTGCCGACCCCGGTTTCACCGGTTATCAGCACGGTCAGGTCACTGCCGCCCACCAGGTTGATTTCCTCGACCAGGCGCTTGTGCGCCTTGCTCTGGCCGATCATTTCCTTGTGCTGCTGGCCGCTGGCCTGGCGGTAGATCTCGGCGCGCTGGTGTTCGTCTTCGGCGCGCAATGCCAGGCGCTCAATGCGCTCGGCGACGTTGACCGTGGCGGCGGCGAGGCTGGCGAAGGCTTGCAGGGCGTCGAGTTCGACCCGTTCGAAGCGCTCGGTGTCGAGGGCGTCCAGGGTCAGCAGACCCCACGGCTGGTCGTCGATAAACAACGGGCAGCCCATGCAGTCGTGGACTTCCAGGTGCCCGTGCAGACCCTCCACCAGGCCGTCGTAGGGGTCGGGCAATTCGCTGTCGCTGTCAAAGCGGGTAGGGCCGGGGCTGCTCAGCAGCAGCGCAAAGCGTGGATGTTCGCTGATCTTGAAGCGCCGACCCAAGGTATCGGCGCTCAAGCCATCCACGGCCAGCGGCACCAGCCATTCGCCCTCCAGGCGCAGCAAGGCGGCGGCATCACATGGCAGCAGGGCGCGCATGGCATGCAGCAAGCGTCGATAGCGCTCGCCTTCGGGCAAGTCCCGTGACAGGTCGGCTACGAGGGGCAGCAGGGTGGTGAGCAGCGATTGTGCAGTCATAATGACTCCTTGTAGTCCTTATGACTATAAGCTGTAGGAAGTCATTCTGACTACGATGTATTTAAGTTACTGAAAAACATGGGTTTATTAGTTGGCACGATTACTGAGTACCTGAGGGCAACGAATGAAAAGACCCAGGAGTCTCCCATGCTGAGCGCCCAAGACCGTGCCATCGTCAAATCCACTGTGCCCCTGCTGGAAAGCGGTGGCGAAGCGTTGATCACCCATTTCTACCGCATGATGCTGTCCGAATACCCCGAAGTTCGCCCTCTGTTCAACCAGGCCCACCAGGCCAGCGGCGACCAGCCGCGCGCCTTGGCCAATGGCGTACTGATGTACGCGCGGCATATCGACCAGTTGGACCAGTTGGGCGACCTGGTAGCCAAAATCATCAACAAGCACGTGGCCCTGCAGATCCTGCCGGAACACTACCCGATCGTGGGGGCCTGCCTGCTGCGGGCGATCTGCGAAGTGCTCGGCAGCGAGATTGCCACGCCTGAGGTGATGAGCGCCTGGGGCGCGGCGTATGGGCAGTTGGCGGATATCCTGATCGGTGCCGAAGCGGCTATCTACGACGAAAAAGCCCAGGCGCCCGGCGGCTGGCGCGGTGCGCGGCCGTTCCGGTTGGTCAAGCGCGTGGAGGAGAGCAACGAGATCACCTCGTTCTACTTCGCCCCGGTGGACAACGGCCCGATCCTCAGCGCTGCGCCCGGCCAATACATCGGCATGAAGCTGGTGCTCGACGGCGAGGAAGTCCGTCGCAACTATTCCCTGTCGGCCCTGAGCAATGACGGCCTGTACCGCATCAGCGTCAAGCGCGAAGCCGGTGGGCGAGTGTCCAACTATTTGCATGACCAGTTGCACGTCGGCGCGACCCTTGACCTGTTCCCGCCCTCGGGCGAGTTCACCCTGGCCGCCGGCGACAAGCCGCTGGTGCTGATCAGCGGCGGGGTAGGCATTACCCCGACCCTGGCGATGCTCGAAGCGGCCCTGGCTACCGAGCGCCCGGTGCACTTTATCCACTGCGCGCGCAACGGTGCGGTGCATGCGTTCCGGGACTGGGTAGACGCGCTGGCGGCGAGGCACCCGCAGCTCAAGCGCTTCTACTGCTATGCCGAGGATGACGGCGTAAGCCCGGCGGCGGACAAGGTCGGCCTGCTGAGCCAGGATCAACTGGCGGCGTGGCTGCCCGAGGCGCGCGACATCGATGCGTACTTCCTGGGGCCTAAAGGCTTCATGGCGGCGATCAAGCGGCACCTCAAGGCCCTGGGTGTGCCCGAGAAACAAAGCCGCTACGAATTCTTCGGCCCGGCTGCTGCCCTGGAGTAAGCTGCTTCACAGCAACAGTGAACCAGTGTGGGAGGGGGCTTGCTCCCGATAGCGGTATGTCAGTGACAGCCAAGCTGACTGATCCACCGCTATCGGGAGCAAGCCCCCTCCCACATTTAGCTCTTCATTTTTCCTGATTAATCCGTTGTTAACCTCTCTCTGTTTTAACGGGTGCCTGTGTGTAAACTTGTTGCCATTGGGCAAACAGACAAAGGAAACCAGAGATGAGTGACGATTTGCGTTTGGGCAGGGAGCGGCGCTTTCTGGTGTTGCTGGGCATCATCTGCCTGGCGCTGATCGGTGGAGCGCTGTACATGCAAGTAGTGCTGGGCGAAGCGCCGTGCCCACTGTGCATCCTGCAACGCTATGCCTTGCTGTTGATCGCGATCTTCGCGTTCCTCGGCGCTGCCATGCGCAGCAAGGGGGCGGTAACGTTCTTTGAAGGGCTGGTGGTCCTCAGCGCCCTGGGCGGTGTGGCCGCTGCCGGTCATCATGTGTACACCCAGTTCTTCCCTCAGGTCAGCTGCGGCATCGATGTGCTGCAGCCGATCGTCGATGACCTGCCCCTGGCCAAAGTGTTTCCCCTGGGCTTTCAGGTCGATGGTTTCTGCAGCACGCCCTATCCGCCGATCCTCGGCCTGTCCCTGGCGCAATGGGCGTTGGTCGCGTTCGTGCTGACGGCGATCCTGGTGCCCCTGTGCATCTATCGTAATCGTCACCCCAAAGGCCTGAACCCGTTCACAAAAACGCCCCGGTCTCCTTGAGTGAAGGCCGGGGCGTTTTTGTGTGTAGGGATTTGTGAAAGAGCCGTGACGAGCGGCAATGAATAGTGCGCGCAGCGTGCGACATGTTGTCACACGGAGGCGGTCGCAGGGCATTTCTGAATGGCCGAACCGGCTGCCGAATTTGCATCCGGGGCACAAAACGTGCTGTCAATTCGTGGTTTGAAAGACACCGCCGGGCGCGTGAGGTTTGAGCCCATGAGTGCTCTGCAAATGCCTTGTTTTATGGGGACTTTACCTCGTTTGCCATACCCTTACAGAGCGTAAGGGGAGTGGCAATCTGCCCAATAACAGCGCAATTTTTGTGGTTTTTGTTGAGAATTGAACGCGATAACATCGCGAACCCTTGCGGGAATGGTGAAGTATTATTGCTGTAATCGATAAAAATTATTTCTTTATCAGACATGGTTTATACATCGCTAGCTAACTACAATCGCCCGCACTGAATGTCCGGTGCTGTTCAATATTTGAGCATTGGAGCGGTCGAGGAGCAGATGGAAGGCTCTGTGCGATCCCAGGTTCCGGCAGCCTTTCAACTTTCCGCACCAAATGGAATTGGTCTGTAACAAGGCCTTTAGCCACGAAATCGAATAAGAACTCACCGCAGGTCCGTGCGACGTACAGCTATGACGTAACGGGCAGGCTCTTATTCAATCGAAGAGAAATGCCAACCCTTGGCAGGGTGAAGTGTTGGCGATCAAAACCCAACTGCATTGCGCAAGCTGCTTTAGAGGTCGTGAGATGAGTAAAAACAGGTACCCCCGATTACTAGGCTTTTTGCCGCTGCTTGGCATGATGTTAATGCTGGGAGGCTGCAAGTGGACCTTGCTCGACCCAAAAGGACAGGTCGGTCTGGATGAACGAAACCTGATCATCACCGCCACCCTGCTGATGCTGCTGGTCGTGATCCCTGTGATCATCATGACCTTCGCCTTCGCCTGGAAATACCGCGCGTCCAACACCAGCGCTACCTACGCGCCGAAGTGGTCGCACTCCACCAAGATCGAAATCGCGGTGTGGCTGGTCCCGATCCTCATCATCATTGCCCTGGGTTATGTGACCTACAAGTCCACCCATGCACTGGACCCGTACCGTCCGCTGGAATCCGACGTCAAGCCGATCAACATCGAAGTGGTCGCGCTGGACTGGAAGTGGCTGTTTATCTACCCGGACCTGGGTATCGCCACTGTGAACCAGATCCGGTTCCCGGAGCACACTCCGCTTAACTTCAAGATCACCTCCGACGCCGTGATGAACTCGTTCTTCATCCCAGCCCTGGGCGGCCAGATCTATGCGATGGCAGGCATGCAGACCAAGCTGCACCTGATCGCCAACCAGAAAGCTGAAATGGAAGGCATCTCCGCCAACTACAGCGGTGCTGGCTTCACCGGCATGAAATTCAAAGCGATCTCGACGAGCCAGGAAGAATTTGACGCCTGGGTAGCCGAAGTCAAGGCCGCACCTAAACAGCTTGATCAAGCTGAATACGACGCCCTGACCAAACCAAGCCAGAACAACCCTGTCGCCCTGTACTCCGCGTTTGAGCCGAACCTGTTTCAGAAAATCGTCGACAAGTACGAAGGTATGAAGCCAGGCAAACCGGTCAAGCACGAGAAGAAAGAAGTGGCCGTGGTTGAAGGTTCTGACACAGGCGCGCATTCAACTGCTGGGGCAGAGGAGTAAACGATGTTTGGTAAATTAAGTTGGGACGCGGTCCCATTCCACGAGCCGATCGTGATGGTGACCATCGCCATGATCGCGCTGGGTGGTCTGGCACTGTTTGCGGGTATCACGTACTTCAAGAAGTGGACCTACCTGTGGACCGAGTGGCTGACTTCGGTCGACCACAAGAAAATCGGCGTCATGTACGTCATCGTTGCCATGGTCATGCTGCTGCGTGGTTTTGCCGACGCCATCATGATGCGTACCCAGTTGGCCATGGCCACCGAGGGTTCGCCTGGCTACCTGCCACCTGAACACTATGACCAGATCTTCACCGCCCACGGTGTGATCATGATCATCTTCATGGCGATGCCATTCTTCACCGGCTTGATGAACCTGGCCTTGCCGCTGCAGATCGGTGCGCGTGACGTTGCCTACCCGTTCCTGAACTCCCTGAGCTTCTGGCTGCTGGTATCGGGCGTTGTGCTGATCAACGTGTCCCTGGGCGTCGGCGAATTCGCCAAGACCGGTTGGGTTGCGTATCCGCCATTGTCGGGCCTGCAATACAGTCCGGGCGTGGGTGTGGACTACTACATCTGGGCGCTACAGTTATCAGGACTCGGGACGACATTGACGGGGGTCAACTTCCTGGCCACCGTGCTGAAAATGCGCGCCCCTGGCATGAAACTGATGGACATGCCGATCTTCACCTGGACCTGCACCTGGGCAAACGTGCTGATCGTGGCTTCGTTCCCGATCCTGGCCGCTACCATGGCGCTGCTGTCGCTTGACCGTTACCTGGATTTCCACATTTTCACCAATGAACTTGGTGGCAATCCAATGATGTACGTGAACCTGTTCTGGGCATGGGGGCACCCTGAGGTGTACATCCTGATCCTGCCAGCGTTCGGTATCTTCTCCGAAGTGATCTCGACCTTTACCGGCAAGCGCCTGTTCGGTCACCACTCGATGGTTTATGCATCGGGCGCGATCTCGGTACTGGGCTTCATGGTGTGGCTGCACCACTTCTTCACCATGGGTTCGGGGGCCAGCGTCAACGCCTTCTTCGGCCTGGCGACGATGCTGATTTCCATCCCGACGGGGGTGAAGCTATTCAACTGGCTGTTCACCATCTACCACGGTCGTCTGCGCATGACCAGCCAGGTCCTGTGGACTCTGGGCTTCATGGTGACCTTCGCCATCGGCGGCATGACCGGCGTACTGCTGGCCATCCCGGGTGCTGACTTCGTGCTGCACAACAGCCTGTTCGTGATCGCTCACTTCCACAACGTGATCATCGGTGGTGCGGTATTCGGCTACATCGCTGGTTTCAGCTTCTACTTCCCGAAAGCGTTCGGCTTCAAGCTGCACGAAGGTTGGGGCAAGGCTGCATTCTGGTTCTGGATCTCGGGCTTCTTCGTCGCGTTCATGCCGCTCTATGCACTGGGCTTCATGGGCATGACCCGTCGTCTGAACGCCACCACCAACCCTGAGTGGGTGCCGTACCTGTACGTCGCCATGTTCGGTGCGGTGATGATCGCTGTGGGCATCGCCTGCCAGCTGATCCAGCTGTATGTCAGCGTGCGTGATCGCAAGCAGAACCTGTGCGAATCGGGCGACCCGTGGAATGGCCACACCCTGGAATGGTCGACCTCGTCGCCACCGCCGTTCTACAACTTCGCCGTGATTCCTACCGCGAACACCATCGATGCGTTCACCGAAGCCAAGGAAGACGGTACTGCGTACCAGCAACCCAAGCACTACGAGCCGATCCACATGCCAAACAACACCGCCACTGGCGTGGTGATGGGTGCGCTGTTGACCGTGTTCGGTTTCGCGATGATCTGGCACATCTGGTGGCTGGCAATCGCGAGCCTGGTGGGCACTATCGGTTACTTCATCATTCACGCTGCCCGTGATGATCAAGGCTACATGGTGCCGGTCGAAACGATCGAACGCATCGAAGCCGAGCAGCACGCTCGCCTGGTAGCCGAGAAGAAGATCCCGGCCAACCGTGTAGAAACCTCGTTGGAACAGGCTTAAACCATGTCGAACTTAGTGACCAATGCTGGACACGCCCATGTCGATGACCATGGGCACGATGACCATCACCACGACTCGGGGCCAATAACCGTCTTCGGTTTCTGGCTCTACCTGATGACCGACTGCATCTTGTTTGCGTCGATCTTCGCGGTGTACGCGGTACTGGTAAACAACGTAGCGGGTGGCCCGTCGGGCCACGACATCTTCGAACTGCCTTACGTGCTCGGCGAAACCGCCTTGCTGTTGTTCAGCTCGATCACCTACGGCTTCGCCATGTTGGCCTTCTACAAGGGCAACAAGAAAGGCGTACTGAGCTGGTTGGCACTGACCTTCCTGTTCGGCCTGGGCTTCATCGGCATGGAGATCAACGAGTTCCACCTGCTGATCTCCGAAGGCTACGGCCCGCACCGTTCCGGTTTCCTGTCGGCGTTCTTCACGCTGGTCGGTACCCACGGTCTGCACGTATCCGCCGGCCTGCTGTGGATGGCGGTGATGATGTATCAGGTTAATAAGCACGGCCTGACCAACACCAACAAGACCCGCCTGAGCTGCCTGAGCCTGTTCTGGCACTTCCTGGACGTGGTCTGGATCTGCGTATTCACCGTCGTTTACTTGATGGGGACTCTGTAATGGCTAATGCACACTCCCATGACAGCCACGATTCAAGCCACGGCAGCGTAAAGTCTTACGCCATCGGCTTTATCCTGTCGGTCATCCTGACCCTGATCCCGTTCGGCCTGGTGATGTACCCAACCCTGCCGAAGTCGATCACCTTGATGATCGTGTTGGCGTTCGCGGTGATTCAGGTCCTGGTTCACCTGGTGTACTTCCTGCACCTGGACCGTTCCAAAGAGCAGCGCGAGAACGTGATTGCGTTCGTGTTCGCAGGCCTGGTGATCGTTCTGCTGGTTGGTCTGTCGCTGTGGATCATGTTCAGCATCCACACCTACATGATGGCGAAGTGAGGTAAAACCCGATGTCGCTTAAGCACTTTATCCAAATCACCAAACCGGGGATCATTTTCGGTAACGTGCTTTCTGTGGCGGGCGGTTTCTTCCTGGCCTCCAAGGGACATGTTGATCTGGCCATCTTCCTGGCTGCAATGATCGGCACGTCCCTGGTGGTAGCTTCCGGATGCGTGTTCAACAACTGCATCGACCGTGACATCGACGTCAAGATGGAGCGCACCAAGAATCGCGTGCTGGTCCAGGGCCTTATCTCCCTGAAGCTGGCACTGATCTTCGCGACCGTCCTGGGTGTTGCGGGCGTGGTGTTGTTGTACAAGGTGGCCAACCCGTTGGCGGCGCTGTTTGCCGTAATCGGTTTTGTCATCTACGTCGGCCTCTACAGCCTCTACCTCAAGCGCAAGTCGGTACACGGCACGCTGGTGGGCAGTCTGTCGGGGGCGATGCCGCCGGTGATTGGTTATGTGGCTGTAACCAATAGCTTCGACATGGCCGCGCTGGTGCTGCTGGTGATGTTCAGCCTGTGGCAGATGCCGCATTCCTACGCCATCGCGATTTTCCGCTTCAATGACTACCTGGCTGCGTCGATTCCGGTTCTGCCGGTCAAGCGTGGCATCCAGGTGGCCAAGAAACACATCCTGCTCTACATCCTGGCCTTCCTCGTGGCGACCTTGATGTTGACCTTCAGCGGCTACGCCGGCATGAGCTACCTCGCCGTCGCCGCGGCCATGGGCATGTACTGGTTGTACATGGCCTGGACCGGCTACAAGGCGGTGGATGACACCGTCTGGGCGCGCAAGCTGTTCGTGTTCTCGATCTTCACCATCACCGCGCTCAGCGTGATGATGTCCCTGGATTTCCAAGTGCCGAAAGAGCTGTTGCTGACGTACGCGCCCTGAGTGGTCTGGCAGTGAAAAACCCCGCCTTCGAAAGAGCGCGGGGTTTTTTATTGAGTGGCCTTTAAACTATTCCCCATTCTTCGAAGGCAGGAAGCAAAGCAATGAGTAAAAAAGCCGTGATGGTGTTCAGTGGCGGGCAGGATTCGACCACCTGCCTGATCCAGGCGCTGAAGCTGTATGACGAAGTGCACTGCATCACCTTCGATTATGGTCAGCGCCATGTGGCGGAAATCGAAGTCGCCCAGAAGTTGGCCAAGCAATTGGGCGCCACCGTGCACAAAGTGATGGACGTGTCGCTGCTCAATGAGCTGGCGATCAGCAGCCTCACCCGTGACAACATTCCGGTGCCGACCGTGAACAGCTCGGGCGAAAGCCTGCCGAGCACTTTCGTACCGGGGCGCAACATCCTGTTCCTGACCCTGGCCGCGATCTACGCCTATCAAGTGAAGGCTGAGACCGTCATCACCGGCGTGTGCGAAACCGACTTCTCGGGTTACCCGGATTGCCGTGACGAGTTCGTCAAGGCGCTGAACCAGGCCCTCAAGCTGGGCATGGAATACGACGTGCGCCTCGACACCCCGTTGATGTGGCTGAACAAGGCCGAGACCTGGGCCCTGGCCGATTACCACGGGCAACTGGAGCTGGTGCGCGAGCAGACCCTGACCTGCTACAACGGCGTCATTGGCACCGGCTGTGGCGAGTGTGACGCGTGCAACCTGCGCGCGCGGGGCTTGAATGAGTACTTGCAGAACAAGGCGGATGTGATGCAAAGCCTGAAGCACAAGTTGCAGTTGAAATAACTCGATCCAGAGCCAGGTGAGGTCTACCTGATAGAGGCCGATCAAAGTGTGGGAGGGGGCAAGCCCCAATGAGGCAGTGTCAGTGAATGCCTGTGTAACTGACACACCGCCATCGGGAGCAAGTCGAATCGTCGCACCGCCCCTCCCACATAAGTTTCGCGGTAGGGCCCTGAACCTGTGGCGGCTCAGGAGTCGAAGCCTCGCTAACTGACACCCCGCGTTCCAAATGTGGGAGGGGGCTTGCTCCCGATGGCGGCCTGACAGCCGACCAGGATGCTGAATCAGAGCGAGTACATATCCGTTGCTGCGGTAACGGCGGCTAACCCGGTGGTGCTAAATCAGGCGACATTTTCCTCGTCATACTCTTCTGTATGACCCGTACGAATCCCCCGTCCGCCTACAAGGAGTAGTCACCATGGTCAGCGTCAGTCGTCGATCCCTTCTCGCCCTGGGCGCGGCCTTGCCTGTGCTCGGGCATCTCGATTGGGCCGTCGCAAGCCCTGCGCCGGCGGCCTCTGACGATGTATTGCTCAACTACAACGAAAGCCCTTACGGGCCGTCGAAAGCGGCGCTTGAGGCGATGCAGCGTGGTAGTGCGGCAGCCGGGCGTTATCCCTACCCGCACATGTACGCGCTGGCTGCGCTGTTTGCCCAGCAGCAAGGCATCAGCGAAGACAATGTGGCGGTGTTTGCCGGCTCCATGGCCGCGTTGCGCTATGCCGTATTGGCATTCACCCACCCAACCCGTGGCCTGGTGATGGCCACGCCGTCCTATGAAGTTCCGCGCCAGGCGGCCGAATCGAACAAGGCGCCGGTACGCGAAGTCAGCCTCGATGCCCAGCATGCCCATGATGTACCGGCGATGCTCGCGGCTGATCCCCAGGCCGGCATGCTGTACCTGTGCAACCCCAATAACCCGACCGGCACCCTGACGCCGACCGAGGCTATCCGTCAGGCGCTGGAGAACAAACCCAAAGGCAGCGTGCTGGTGGTGGACGAAGCCTATATCGACTTCTGCGACGCTCCCAGTTGCGTGAGTTGGATCAAGGACCATGACGATCTGCTGGTACTGCGCACCTTCTCGAAAATTTACGGCATGGCCGGTGCGCGCCTCGGTTTGGCGATCGGCCATCCCTCGCTGCTGGAGCGCCTCGCGGTGTTTGGCGGCGACAATGTGCCGGCCGGTGCCAGCCTGCTGGGTGCCCATGCCAGCCTGGAAGACGTCAAGCTGCTGGGCCAGCGCAAGGCGCTCAATGCCGGCGTGCGTGACGAGACCATCGCTTGGCTGAAAGGCCGGGGCTATAGCTGCACGGCGTCCCAGAGCAATTGCTTCATGATCGACGTGAAGCAGCCGGCAGAGCAGGTGGTTGCCCGCCTGGCTGCACAAAATGTGCTGGTAGGGCGCGTCTGGAAGGATTGGCCGCAGTGGGTGCGGGTGACGGTAGGTAATAAGCAGCAAATGCAGCGGTTTCGCGAGGTGTTTGCGACACAGATAGCCTGACCAGACACTGCTGCGCCTGCTCGCGGTCGGTTCAGCGCTGGAAGCACTGGACAAGGTTGGTAGGCATGTTTCATTCTTCCCTGGTATAGAGGAATTTTCCTACGGTGTAGGTCGATTTTGATCGGAAGCTTACGGATTGAAGCACTCCGGTCAGGTCGCTAACCTCACCCGTTGTCACTCATCAGGGACGATAGTCATGCGAAGCGATGGTCAAGCCAATAACAATACGCTCATGCAGCCCACCGATGTGCGCCAATTGCTCGATGTTGAGCTGAGCCGACGCGGCCTCGGGCATTTCGAGGTCTATCAATGTGGGCCGACGCTGGATGAAGCGGAAATCATCACTAACTACCCCGACGCGCTGGACCGTGGTGACGCTGCAGATGACTTTTACCAACGCGGTCAATTGCTGTCCTTGTCCAAACGCCGCATAAAACCGTTTTTCTGGAGCGATGAAAACATCCTTGCGCCCGCTGCAGACGCGGTCCCGGTGCCAGGGCCCTGTGCCCCCGTGGGCGAGGGCGCCAGTTTTATCGTGCATGGTAATCGGGGCTTCTATTCCATCCTCAACCTGTGCAGCTTTGGCGAACATCAACAGTTTCGCGAGCGAGTGCTGGCCAACAAAAGTGAACTGCAGATGCTGCTGGTCTCGGTTTACGACGAGGCGTTGGAAAGCACCACCGTGCTCCCTCCGGTTGTACCGGAAACCGTGCTGACACCTCGGGAAACGCAGGTGTTGTCCTGGACCAGTCAGGGCAAGACCTATAACGAAATAGCGCTCCTGGTCTCAATGAGCCCGCGTACGGTCAAGTTCCATATGAAGAATATCTTCAGCAAGCTGAATGTGCCCAACGGCAAGTCCGCCATTCGCAAAGCCTTGCAGCTGGGCTATATCCGCGAACAGGCCTGATTCGCCGGCACTTCTTCTTTAATTGCCACGCCCGCCCGTGATTTTTTACCGGCGGGCGTGCGCGTGCGCGTGTGATTTGGCGCTACCTGTCTAAAAGGGCAGCTTGTTCACTTCCAAGCGGTGCTTTAGTTTTTTTGCAGCCAATGAGTTTAGCTCAGGCAAAAAAAACAATAGCCGCAACATCCCAAAAAATCATCGTCGCTCTAGGCGATAGGCGTGTTGCAGCGTGCCGCTTAATTATGGAGTGATTATGCTGGTCGATAAAAACAAAGAGCCAGGTGGCCAAAACGCTGCGGGTATTTCCCGTGAAACCTTCGGGATGCTCAAGCACCTGTGCAAGAAAGATAACTACCATTGGGCCATCGCACTGGGTAAGGATTATTCAATCATCGCCTTTGCCATTTATTTGTCCGTGGGCGTCAGCTATTGGTTTTATCCCGTTTCGCTGTTTCTCATCGGCACCACTCAACGTGCCCTGGCGAACGTGTTGCACGAGTCAAGTCACAAACTGTTGGCGAAAAACCGGGCGATCAACTGGTTTGCCGGTACCTTTCTCTCGGGGTACCTGATCTTCCATCTTTACCAGTCCTACAGCACCTCGCACGTCAAAAACCACCATGTGCACCTGGGGCACCCGGAAAAAGACCCGGACTACAATTTCCATCTCAAGTGCGGCCTGTACGACCTCCAGCAAAGCGAGCGCGAGTTCTTCCTGAAGAACGTGGTGATGGCGTTATCGGGTTACCGCACCCTTCAATACATCAAGTACATCGTCAAGGACCGGCTCCAGGGCCAGGACGCACGCATCCGCAAGGAACGCGTGCTGATGTGGGCCTACTGGGCAGTGATTTTTGCAGTGGTTGCCTGGTTTGGCCTTGCGGTTGAACTGGTGCTGTTCTGGTTCGTGCCGCTGTTCACCACCGCCGTGGCCGTGGGCTGGATCATCGAGCTGGCCGAGCACTATCCGTTGCCCGCCGTTGAAAGCGAAAAGCTGCTGTTAACCCGTAACCGTAAAGGCAACGCGCTGGAAAACTTCTTTTTCGGCCGCCACGACGATAACTACCACCTTGTGCACCACCTGCACCCGTCGATTCCCCATTGGAACATGCGCAAGGCCCATAAGCTGCTGATGTCGCACCCCGAGTACGCACGCTGGGACAACCTGTGGGCGGGGATTTTTACCCGTGACCGGCATAGCCGCCACAAGGAAACCCTGCTCAGCTACGCGGCCAAATTCCGCGCCCACAAGATCGCCAACCACACCGACGATTCGAGTTTCGCACGTCGCATGCTCAACCAGTCCTACGGGGTTTAATGCCATGAACACGACAGATAACAGCCTGCTGGCAACCCTGGCTCTGAAGAAACTGGCGGCGAACAAGACCTATCGCGACTTGTTCCTGGAGAGCGAGACGCTGCGTGATTTCCTGCGACCTGCGGCGCTTCGCTACATCATTTCCGAAGATCGCCTGGAGATGCTCGACAAGCTTGGGGCCCTGTTGGCCAAAGGCTATCGCACCGGTGTCGAGTTCGTCGGCGAGGAAGCGACGACGCTGGCCGAGGTGACCACGGCAACCGATGAATACCTGCAGCTGATCGACTTGATCGCCCAGCATCCCAAGCTCGGCGAACCTCCTCAGTTGGGGTTCGATTTGTCGAACGTCGGTACCATCATTTCCCGCGAGCTGGCAGTCGAGAACTGCTCGAAGATCCTGGCCCATGCAGCCGATAAGGATGTCGGCGTGATCATCAGCATGGAGCGCTCCCAATGGACGGATTCGATCCTCGAGATCTTCCTGCACCTGAGCGGGCGTTTTCCCAACGTGGGCATCACCCTTCAGGCGCAGTTGAACCGAACCCCGGATGACCTGGGAGCGGTGCTGGAAACCGGCTGCAAGGTGCGCCTGGTCAAAGGCGTCTATGCTGAGCCTGCCGCCATTGCCTTGCCCCGTGGCGAGGCGCTCAACGAGCGTTACCTGGGGCTGCTGGACCGGATCAATGGTGGCCGCGGGCAGTTTGCTTTCGCCACCCAGGACCCGCTGCTGGTTGAGGAAATCCTCACCAGCCACATCGCCGACCGAGGTGAGCTGGAGATGCTCCACGGCGTGCGCCCTGAGCTGATCAAGGCGGTAAAAGACCAGGGCCAGGTCAAGGCCCGGGTGTCGGCGGTTTACGGCACCAACTGGTACTTGCACCTGTTGCACCGTGTGGCTGAGTTTCCGCAGAACATTTTCCTGGCGCTGGATGACGTGGCTTCGCCACGGGCCTCTGAAACCGCCACTCATTACTGAAAAGGACATTCTTATGAAGCAGTACGTCGCATTGGTGGATGTCTACTCGAGCGGTAATTTCCTGCCGCAGTATTTCCGGGATGCCGGTTTCAGCCTGATCCATGTACAGAGTACACCCGAGCTGATGCCAAGCATGCTCGGGCCGAACCTGTCTGAGTTCGAGCACAACCTGGCACTCAACGACAACGCCGAGGATATAGTGCGACGCTTGCGTGAGTTCAACGTAGTCGCCGTCATTGCCGGCCAGGAGCCTGGCGTGCCATTCGCCGATTACTTGAGTGAACAGTTGCAACTGTCCACCTCCAACGGCAGTGCAGGCTCACGTGCTCGCCGCGACAAGTTTGAGATGATCAACAAAGTCGCCGCCGCAGCCCTGTTGACCGCACGCCAGATCAAATCCTCGGACCCCGCCGAACTGCTGGCCTGGGTCGAGGCCGGTCAGGTATTTCCCTGCGTGATTAAACCGCTGAGTTCGGCATCTACCGACGGGGTTTCGATCTGCCACAACCTCGAGGACGTCAAGCGCGCCTGTGAGGAGGTGGTGTCCAACCCGGATATCTTCGGCCTGCCCAACACGGAAATTCTTTGTCAGTCTTACCTCAAGGGCCCGGAGTACATCGTCGATACCGTCAGCCGCGATGGGCAGACTTACGTGTGCGGGATCTGGCGCTATGTGAAGCGTGAAATCAGCGGCGGCAAGAACATCTACGACCGCGACGTGCTGATTGCCCCGGACAGCGCCGAGGCCAACGTGCTGGTGGACTACATCGTGAAGGCGCTCAAGGCGCTGGGTATCGATAACGGCCCGGCCCATTCGGAAGTGATCCTCACCGAAGCCGGCCCCGCGCTGGTGGAAGTCGGTGCTCGCCTGAACGGCAACATGGAACCAAGGTTCCATGACATCAGCCTGGGCGGCAACCAGGCGCAGCTCACCTACCTGGCGTACTGCGACGGTGAGGCGTTCAAGGCCAACTACGCCGGCAAGCGCTACCACAAGCTCAAGGAGGCCTGTGTCATCAACACCGACACCACGCTGCAAGGCGAGGTCACCGGCTTCAATGAATCGGCCATTCACCGGATCGAGGCGTTGCCGTCGGTGCACAAGCTGAGCGTCAAATACAAGGCCGGCAAGCTGATGAAAAAGACCGTGGACCTGCTCAGCAGCCCGTTGCGGGTGTTTCTGGTATCGGATAGCCAGGGCACTATCGACCAGGATTACGAGCAGATCCGCCAGTACAAAGACAACGTCTATGTGATTCGCTGATGATAGGCACTTATCGCGCATTGCGCGGGCTCAACGCTCGCTTGCAGTTGCTGTTCCTGATCACCCTGGTGTTCCGCATGGGCACCATGGCGTTCCCTTTCTATGCGGCTTACCTGATTCATCAGCACGCCGTGTCGGCGGCAACCGCAGGGTTGCTGGTGGGCGTTTATGGCGCGGGCGCACTGTTTGTGGACTTGATCATCGGCGGGGTGATCAAGCGGTTTTCCGCCAATCGGGTGATCCTCGGCTCGTTGCTGCTTAACGCGCTGCTGCTGCTGATCATTCCTTCGGTGGATAACACGGCGCTGCTGTTTGTGCTGTCGTTTCTATGGGGGGCCTGTTACGAGGCATTCACGCCGGCGACGTTCTCCGAAACGGTCACCCACAGCAGCAGCGAATCGCGCAAAGTGGCGTTCTCCTGCAACCGTTTGGCAATCAACATCGGCATGGCGATCGGGCCGCTGTTGGGCAGCCTGATTTTCTTGAGCAACGCCGACGCGGTGTTCTACCTCAACGCGGCGTTGTCCCTGGTGGCCTTCGTTGCCTGCCTGCGGTTCGGGCGTGCGGTGCCGGTGGCCCAAGGGGCTGCCGTCATCAGCAAGGGCAACGGCTTGCCGGAGAGCGCAGTGCACGAGCGCTCGCGCTTGCTGGTGATTTTGCTGGCGGCATTGCCGGTGCACGTGGCCTATGCGCTGCCGCCGACGTTTTTGTCGGCCTACATCATCAATTACACCGAGTTGCCGGCGTACTACGTCGGGATCATCTTTTTCATCAATGCACTGCTGGTGATTCTGTTCGAAGTGCCGATCAACCAACGAATGTCGCACCTGTCGAGCAGCCGCTCGCTGGTGGCCGGGTTTCTCGTAGCCGGCGTGGGGTTCTTCCTGATGGGCTTCAGCCAGGTCGGCGCGCTGTTGCTGGTGGCTACGGTGCTCTGGAGCCTGGGCGAGATGATCGTCTTTCCCGGCATCACCCATTACGTCAGCAGTATCTCCAGCCGTCACACCGTGGACCGCAACCTCGGCTATTACTCGGCGGGGGTAAATATCGGCGTGATGATCACGCCTTCGCTGGCGTTCATGCTGGTGTCACAGCCCTCGCTGCCTTCGCCGTGGCTGCTGGCGGGCACGATATTGCTGCTGTTCGCGGTGGCGGTAGGCGTGATGAAAGGCTCGGCTGTCTTGTGGAACAAGGAAGCATGAAATGAACAGGATTCATTTAAACACCGCCGGTGCGGGCCTGATGTCACCGGCCACGCTGAATGCGATCCAGAGTTTTACCGCCACAGAAGCGCAAATGGGCAGCTATGAAACCGAGCTGGCCTACGAGGCGTTGCTCAACGACGACCTGTACCGCCTGGTGGCCAAGCTGTTGAATGCAGAGCCTGCGCAGATTGGCTTTTTCAGCAGCGCCACCGAGGCCTGGACCAGCATTCTCGGCAAGCTGCAATTTCCCCGAGGTAAGCGGGTGTGGGTGTCGACCTCGGAATACGCCGCGAACCTGATCTTTTTCAACTACCTCAAGCAATCGCGTGAGATTCGCGTTGAAGTGATTCCAACCACGGCCACCAGCCCGCTGGACCTGGATTGGGTGCGGCGTCATCTGGACGACGATGTGTTTCTCGTCAGCGTGTCGCACCTGCCGTCGTGCTGCGGGGTGATCAACCCGGTGGAAGCGCTGGGGGCGCTGCTCAAGGGTTCGAACGCACTGTATGTGGTGGATGCGTGCCAATCGCTGGGGCAGTTGCCGCTGGACGTGCGGGATATGCACTGTGATTTATTGACAGGCGCGGGGCGCAAGTTTCTCTGCGGGCCCCGTGGCAGCGGGATTGCTTATGTGTCGCCACGCCTGCTGGGCCAATTGCAGCTGAATTTTGCAGACCTGCACGCCGCCAGCACCGATGGCCAGGTCAACCAGGTGGATGCGTCCGGCGCTCGGGTGCTGGAGATCGCAGAAAAGAGCCTTTCGGCCCTGGTGGGTTTGCACACGGCGGTGCAGGAATACCTGCAAGTAGGCGGCGGGCAGGTGAGCACGGAGCCCTATACGCTGCTGGCGCAGGCGTTGCGGCGCCTGCCGCAGTTAACGCTGATGTGTGACCAGTTCGAACAGACCGGGATTGTCTCGTTCGTGCCGCATAACGTGCCGGCCAAGGCATTTGTCGATCAAGCCCGCGCGCTGGGGCTCAACCTCTGGGCAGGCACTGCCGCCCATACCCCGTTGCTGCTCAAGGACCTGGGCGTCAGCCACTTCGTGCGTGCCTCGGTGGGCCGGCATATCACCCTCGCCCAGGTCGAGCAGGCGCTGGTCATCCTGCGCAGCCTATAGCTTCGGCATTTACTGGGCGGCGATGGAGTAACCGTCAAAAGCGCTTTGTTGTTGCAGTGCGGTCACAATGCTCTTGCGCGTGACCGGCTGCTCCACGCCGCTGTTGTCAACGAAGGTGTCACTTTCCAGCTCCGCCTCGTTGCCTTCACCTACAAAGGTAAGGCCGAGGAACTCCAGCGCTTCGCGGTCCACATTGAGCTTGGAACGCGGCGTGCGCAGCGGCAGGGTGACGCTGATGCCATCCTTGCTGATCACAAACACCTCGGCGTCCTTCTTGGCGCGTGCGGCCTTGCCCTTGCCGGCGCTCGGGTTGCTGATGGCCTGGTGCGACTGGTTCAGCACCTTGAGGGCCAGGCCGTAGACCAGCTCCTGGAATTCAGGGTCGTCCTTGAAGCTGGACAGCAGGCGGCTGATGGAGAACTTGCTGCTCAGGTCTTCCAGGGCCGCGTTGTCGGCGGCTTCGGCGTCCTTCAATTGCTTGAGCTGGCCCATGAGGTCGTAGGCTTTGTCATCGTCGAAGGCGTCATGGGCCTGACGAATGGCCACGCGCAACTCGCGGATCTGGTCGCTTTCCTTGGAAGTGTGAAACGCGTCCAGCACCATTTCGCTGATGATCTTGGCCGCTGGCACATGCTGTGAAAGATTGATGGCGTTTTCATACTCGGCTTTGGCGTGCGAGACGACGACGGAGGCTTCGGCGGATTCAGCGGTGTACGCATCGGACATTGAAATTTCACTACTTCAGTAAACGGGGAGAGACAAAAAAGCGTCGGGCATTTTCAGGGGGCCGGGGAGTCAGGTCAAGGCGCCCGCGTCAGACGGCTCAGCGAACGTATGCAATCAGTCCAGCTGTTTGAGGCACGCTTCGAGCTTATCCAGGCCTTCCTCCAGCACGGCCGGCTCAATGGTCAGCGGTGCCAGCAAGCGGATGATATGCCGTGACTTGCCGCTGGGCATCAGCAGCAGGCCGGCAGCCCGCGCCAGGCTCAGCAATTGGGTCAGTTGCTTGGCGGCGGGCGTGCCGTCGGCATGCGCCAGTTCAATGCCGCGCATCGCGCCGACACCGGTGAGGCGGCCCAGATACGGCGACAGGTGCTGTGCGCGCCATGCTTGGTAACGTCGCACGATCGCCTCCTCCTGCCGGGAACCCCATACCTGCAGGTGTTCATCGGTCATCACATCGAGGGTTGCCAGCGCGGCGGCGCAGGCGATGGGATTGCCGGAGTAGGTGCCTCCCAGACCGCCCTTGGGCAGGTTGTCCATCAGTGCCTTGCGACCCACCACCGCCCCCAGCGGCACACCGCCGGCGATGCTTTTGCCGAGCAGGATCAGGTCAGGTTCAATGCCCAGGCGCGAGAAGGCGAATCGCTGCCCGGTGCGACCGAAACCGGATTGGATTTCGTCGGCGATCAACAGGATGTTGTTCTCGTCACAAAAACGCCGCAGGGCCTGGGCGAATTCGGTATCCAGGGCGAGGAAACCGCCTTCGCCCTGTACCGGTTCAATGATGAAACAGGCTACGTCGTTGACGTCGATTTCCACACTGAACAGGCGGTCCATGGCCTTCAGCGCTTCGGCACAGGTCACGCCGTTGTCGGCGCTGGGGTAGGGCAGGTGATACACCGGGCCGGGCAGTACGCCGACTTTTTGCTTGTACGGCGCGACCTTGCCATTGAGGTTGAGGGTGGCCAGGGTGCGCCCATGAAACGCTCCGTCAAACGCAATCACCGCCGTGCGGCCAGTGGCGCCGCGCACAATCTTCAAGGCATTTTCCGCGGCCTCAGCGCCGCTGTTGGTGAGCATGCCGCTGACCGGATAGCTCACCGGAATAAACGCGGTCAGGCGCTCCATCAAATCGATGTAGGGCATGTGCGGCGCGGCGTTGAACGCGTAGTGGGTGAGTCTGGTCGCCTGCTCACGAATCGCGTCCACCACGGCCGGGTGACAATGGCCGAGGTTGAGTACGCCGATGCCGCCGATAAAATCGATATAGCGCTTACCTGCGGTGTCCCAGACCTCAGCGTTTTTTCCATGGCTGAGGTTGATGGGATGGACGATGGAAATCGATTGGCTGATCGTTTCGCGGCTCATGAATCGTTGACTCGGCAGTAATGGGCTCGGTTTATCTAAGCTGCGTGAGCGCCTCTGCCGCAAACGAAATAAAGTCGCCGGGTCATTATTAAAAGTCGGGATCATTCATTCCGAGACCCCATTCTTCCCCGCCGCCTTGGATCGATATAACGCCTGATCGGCGCGCGCCATCAGGGCTGCCGGTGACTCCCCCACCCGCCGTTCCACCACGCCCAGGCTCAGGGTTATCTTGGGATCAGCGACGGCGAACAGGTTCTGGATTGTGTGGCGCACACGTTCGGCCTGTTCCTTCGCCGTCTGCAGAGTGCAGTTGGACAAGACCAGCATAAATTCATCGCCGCCCCAGCGGGCCAGCACATCACCGGCACGTACGCAGGTTTCCAGGCCTTCCACTACCTGGACCAGCGTCTGGTCGCCTACGCCATGGCCATATCGGTCATTGATCGGCTTGAAGTCATCGATATCCATAGCCACCAGCGCCAATGGCAAGCGAAAGCGCTCGGAGCGGTCGCATTCCTGGAGCATCACTTTTTCCAGGCGATAACGGTTGGCGATGCGCGTCAGGGCATCCCGTTCGGCCAGGGACCGGTTTTCGACCAGTTGCAATTGCAACTGCTGATTGACGCGCGACAATTCAAGGGTGCGCTCGAGCACCAAGGTCTCAAGGGAGCGGTTACGCTTTTGAAGACGTTCAATCGAGCATTTGCGTGCATGGATATCGCGGTGTGCGCCCACCATGCGCGCTACCGAAGTGTCGGGATTGCGCGTAATGATGTAGCCACGGTCCTCAATCCAGAGGTACGTGCCGTCGTATTTTCGACAGCGGTATTCGGCTCGGTACAGGGGCGCGCGTTGGCAGACATAGTCATCAAATCCGGCCATCACATGGGGATAATCCTCGGGATGGATCACGCTCTCCCAGGTGAATACGCTGTTTTCCAGGGAGTGGCGCGGATAGCCAAGCATTTCGTACCAGCCGGGATTGCGGTAGACGAACCCGGTATTGGCATTCCAATCCCATATCCCGTCGCTGACCAGTTCCATGATGGCATGCAACATGTCGGTGCTGATATTGGCAAGGTCATTACGCAGCGGTTCGGTGCCGGGTGTATCGTCCATTACACGCTTCCTGCATGAGCGGGCTTTCAAGGCCAGCTTTCGTTGACGCCGATACTCCGTGGCTGACGCTACTGTACAACGTGGTTGGCGGCCTTTGAATAGGGCAGGCAGACTGTTTCAGGAGCGCGGCGCAATCATTTTCGTCCGAGGCTTGCCATCCGCGTTGTGCTGGTAAATCGCCTCAGGCTGGCCCTGCCCGTTGAAAAACACTTGGCCGATCCCAGCTGAATTCCATAACCGCTCGCCGGCTTCGGCATGTTCCGGAATGTGCGGGACCACCTGCATGGTGCGGCGCCGGGTAAACCAGTTAAGCGGCGAGCGTGGGGAGTAGAGCCAGCGGTTGAGACGGTCGAACCATTCGAGCAGGCGTGGTGGAAATTCGTTCTTGATGCCGCTGCTGGTGATTTGCCAGATCCTGGGGCCACCGTTTCGGTGGCGGATCAACACTTCGTAGACGAACGAATAATGCACGTCGCCCGAAAGAATCACGTAGTTACCCGGTGTGCGGGAATGGCGGAAGATGTTGAGAATCACCTGGGCGGCGCCGCGATGGGCCATCCAGTTTTCAGCGTCTACCAGCAGCGGGTAACCGCACCAGCTGAATACTTTTTGCACGGTCTCGATCAGCTTCACGCCGAAAACCGGTGCAGGCGAGACGATGATGGCCGAAGGGTGGTCGAGCAGCTCCTGCTGCAGTTCGCTCAGGGCTTCCCAATCCAGCAGGCCGGAAGGTTGCTTGAGAGTGAACTCGCTGCGCCAGCGTCGGGTGCGGGTGTCGAGCACCACCAACGCGGGGGTGGTAGGCAGTACGTAATGCCAGTGTTGGAATTTACGCAGCGCCTCGAGTAATTCGTCCTGCGCGGCTGCGTCCAGGTGGTTGGCCTGGGCCTGGGTGGTCAACGCTTGGGTTTGGCTCACCAGTTCGACAAACGCATCCGGCTGGTTGCCCCAGCCCTGGCATAACAGGTAGGCCAGCAGGGCGTTGCCGATGATGCGTTTGGAGAAGGGGTGGCCGTAGGCGGTTTCTTCCCATTGGGCGCTGAGGTTCCAGTCGTCGGTGATGTCATGGTCGTCAAAGATCATCAAGGTCGACAGGTGGGCAAATACCCGCGCGACACCGGGCAGGCTGTCGCGGAATCGCTCGATCTGGACCTCTTCGCGGGCGTAGCGCTGCTGTCGTTCCAGGCTCAGTGGCGGGCCCTGAAGCGTGGTCAGCGCCCAGGGCGTGGGCGACCACACCAGCAGGTACATCGCGATGACTTCGGCAAAGGTCACCAGGTGGTTGTCGGCGGTGCTGCTGGTGAAAATCGGCTTTTTCACGCCGCCAAAGAAGCGCTCGCGCAAGGTCTCGTTGCTGTCCAAGGCCGGCAGTAAATCGGCACGGTGATAATAACTGGCCGGATGCCCATAGAGGCTGGCGCTGTCATCGACTACAGCGCCTTCGAGGTATTCATCGAACAGGCCCAGCCGTGCTATCAACCCATGAATCGCCCGCAGCATCGGCCCGGCGACATCGTCGGCATAGACCTGATCGCCGCTCATCATCAACAAGGCCGGACGTTCGGCCGGGGTTTTGGCCTCGGCCAGCAGACGGTCGACGCACAGCAATCCTTCGTCGGCACTGTGATGGGGTTTGCGGCATGAGCCGTGCACCAACTGATGGATACGGCTATGCAACACGAAACTGGGGTATTGAGCATTCGCGTACAGCAGGTGCGGTGCCCAGTCGGCGATGCCGGTGTCGTCAAACAGCAGGTCGTAGCTGATCGCCACGTCCAAAGGCAGCGCTTCGTCCAGCGCCACATCGATCAAATGAATAAACGCCTGGCGCCCCACGGGTACCACCTGGCACTGGTCCAGGGGAATTTCCAGTGTTTGCGCCGGCAGGTGCAGCTTCAGCGTCAGTGCCAGTGCTCGACTTCCTACCAGCCACAACACCAGGCGCCGAGCTTCGAGACGTCGCAGCAGTGGGCCGGCCAATACGGCGGGCAGTGTGTCGGAGTGCGGCATGCAGACAGTGGCCCCAGGCTGGATTGAACCGGCGAGTTTAAGCGAGTGAATGTGATGGTTTTGTTAAGGAGGGATGTACGAAGGGCCGTGCACTGCCCTTCGTACGCGGCTAGTTAAAGAAGGTTGCCTTGACCCAGGCTGTCGAGCCCACCCCCTCTGTTTTTGCGTCGGTCATTGGTCGCCATGCCATCAGGCTCGGCGGCGTTGAGCTGCATGTGGGGGGTGTCGATGCTACGTTTCCTACGCTGGGGCTCTGCATCATCCTGTTGCAGAGGTGGGTATTGAAAGCTGCCCAGTGAGGGGTTGATTCCGCTGACCATGGATGTTTCCTTCTATGAGGAGAAGATGCTTCGCCCGTCGGGACGAAGTAAGGCCAACCTTAATAGCGGCAGAAACGAGGCTGCTATAAACGCACTGCTGCAAGATATGACTGTGGCTGACGAGCCTCTTCAGAAATCATCCGCAGGGCGGTTAGCGCAGTTGTCCATTCCCGCAGAGGTCGCGCCTTCCGCGCCTTCCTGCACAAAAGCCGCGCGATGTTCCGCCACCACATTACGCAACGCGCTGTAGTAATCCGGCAGTTTTTGCAGGCTGTCGGTGAGCGGCAACAGCGACGCGCGGGTGTCGACAGTACCTCCGACCAGGCTGATGGTGCCCAGGGTCTGCACCGTATCGCTGTCGCCCAATGGCGAAACCAGGAAGCTCAAGACCTTGCCCGCAGCATCCCGGCTGTTGTGGGTGCCCAGCAGTGGCAGTTCGACAATTGGGCCGTTGCCCACGCCCCATACGCCGAATGTCTGGCCGAAGTCGGCTGTATGGCGTGGGATGCCCAGGCGATCCGACACATCGAACAGCCCCACCACGCCCACCGTGGTGTTCACGGCGAAGCGCCCCAGGGTGTTGACCGAGCGCCGCGGGTTGCCTTGCAGCAGGTCGTTGATAAATACCTCCGGCTCACTGAAGTTGCTCGCGAAGTTATGCACACCCGCCTGGAAAAATTCCGGCAGGTAACGGTAACCGCGCGCCACAGGCGCCAGGGCGTAGTTATCCACAGCGCGGTTGAACGCAAATACCTTGCGGTTGACCGGTTCGGCAGGGTCATACACCGGATTGTTCACCTGCGCGCAGCGGGTGGTGGGTGTCAAGGGTGGAGGGCTCGCACAGCCCGCCAGGTAAGACACAGTCAGTAACAGCACGGCGTGGCGGGCCAGGTGCCGTGGGTTGGTCAACGCGTGCATGGGCACAGTCTCCGCAAAAGGGAGGCCGATGCTGGCATTGCCGCCTTGCGCAAAGATGTCTGCTTTATTGCGTTGCTGACGCTTTATTGCACGATTGAAATATATGACGGAGCGCGTCGAATAGTTTTAGATGGCGCCTTGACCCAGTCCAGTGAAGCCTGCCGGTGAGCAACCTGTTAATCGTCGACGATGACCTTGAAGTCCTCGCCCTGCTGAAGAAATTTTTCCTGCGTCATGGCTATTCGGTAGAGACTGCGGCCAGTGGTGCTGAGCTGTGGGCGGCCATGGAGCGCCAGCCCGCCGACCTGATTATCCTCGACCTGATGCTCCCCGGCGACAACGGCCTGCTGCTGTGCCAGCGCCTGCGCCAGCAATACGCTACGCCGGTGATCATGCTCACGGCCATGGGTGAACTCAGCGACCGCGTGGTGGGCCTGGAAATGGGCGCCGACGATTACCTGAGCAAACCCTTCGATGCTCGCGAACTGCTCGCCAGGGTGCGTGCGGTACTGCGCCGGGCGGGTGAAAGCCGGCCGCCGATGGGGCAGGCCGCGCGCCCGCTGATCCGTTTTGCCGGCTGGCAGCTGGACCTCACGCGCCGCGAGCTGCGCTCGCCCGACCAGGTGATGATTCCGCTGTCGTCCGGCGAGTTCGACCTGCTGCTGGTGTTTCTCGAACACCCGCAACGCGTGCTCACCCGTGAACAGTTGTTGAACCTGGCGCGCGGCCATAGCCATGATGCCTTCGACCGCAGCATCGACGTGCAGGTGAGCCGCCTGCGCCGCAAGCTGGAATTCGATACCAAGCGCCCGGCGATGATCCGTACCGTGCGCAATGGCGGCTATCAATTCACCGCCAGCGTTACCCGTTCATGATCCAGCGTCCGCGCGACACGGTGGCACGCTGGATCGCGCTGACCGTGCTGGTCGCAATGATCACCGCGCTGGGATTCAACGCTTTGTTCGTGCAACTGGCGGGGGTATGGGCCAGGCCGCCGTTGGCTGAAACCGGCCTGCTGGAAAAAGTGGCGGTGGTGGTGCGCGTGATCGAGGCGTCCGAACCGGCGCAGCGAGCGCATCTTGCCCAGGTGATGGGGGACGGGTCCTTCAGGGTGACGTGGGCGGCGCAGCGGGTGGCGTTTAATCTGCCGGTGCTGGCTGATCCGGATTTCAACACGGGCGAGCGCGTGTTCAAGCACCTGCTTGAAGGCCCGACGCGCCCCATGGAGGCCTATGAACCTGCCGACTGGCCCGACGGCAACGGCCAGTACGTGCTGTTGATGCAACTGACCGATCGATCCTGGCTGATGTTCAGCACCGGTACTCGCAGCTGGGGCCTGGACGATGGTGTGCGCAGCCTGATTGTGGCGCTGCTGGTGCTGGTCTCCACCGCCTTGGTCACCCTGGTCGCGACCCGACGCCTGGCCCACCCGCTGCAACACTTCGCCCGAGGTGCGCGGCGTTTTGGCAGCGACTTTCGCGCGCCGCCGATCGAGCCGGTGGGACCTCACGAAATCCGCCAGGCGATTCTTGCCTTCAACAGCATGCAGGCGCAGTTGCGCCACTTCATCCAGGACCGTACCCAAATGCTGGCCGCCATCTCCCACGACCTGCGCGCGCCGCTGACCCGCCTGCGCCTGCGCGGTGAGTTCATCGAGGATAGCGACCAGCAACAGCGACTGTTCCGCGACGTGGATGAAATGCAGGCCATGATCAACACCGCCCTGGAATTTTTTCGCGATGACGCGCGCCTGGAACAGGCCACCCAATTGGACCTGGCGGAGTTACTGCAGACCCTGATCGACGATTATCGCGACCAGGCCATCGACTTCACGTTTAACGGGCCGCCACGTCTGGTGTATTTCGGCCGGCCCCTGGGCCTCAAACGCGTGATGACCAACCTGATGGACAATGCCATCCACTACGGTGCGGCGCCGGAAATCGAGTTGCAGCACAAGCAGGATACGGTGGTGATTCGCGTGCTGGACCGTGGCCCGGGCATTCCCGCAGCGCATCGGGAGGAGGTATTCCTGCCGTTCTATCGCCTTGAGGGGTCACGCAACAAAAGCACCGGCGGCGTAGGGCTTGGGCTCTCTACCGCACGAGCGATCGTGTTGGAACATGGCGGTACCCTGACCCTGGCCGAGCGCCAGGGCGGTGGGTTGGAAGCCGTGGTGATATTGCCGGTATGACATTCACCAGACAACGCATCAGGTAGGCGAGACTTCAATCACCCTGGGCACCGTAAACCGGAACTCACTGCCCCGGCCCAGCTCACTTTCGGCAACAATTTCGCCGCCATGGGCCTGGACGATGCCTTGGGTGATGTACAGCCCCAAGCCGCTGCCGGTGGGGTTGTTTTCGGTTTTGGTCCAATAGCGCTCAAACACATGAGGCAACTGCTCCGGTGCAATGCCTTCACCGGAGTCGCGCACCGAGAACACGATTTCTGCACCGTTGCTCATGGCGCTGACCCCGATATTGCCCAGGCGCGGGGTGAATTTGATGGCGTTGCCAATCAGGTTCGACAACACCTGGAACAAGCGCTCCGGGTCGGCATTGATCAGCAGACCGGGCTCGGCGTTGAACGACAGATCAATGCCTTTTTCCAGCGCCAACGGTGCGAGCAACGAATAAGCCTCATCGAACATATGACTCACATCCAGCGGCACGGGTTTGACGACATAGCGCCCGGCCTCGATTTTCGAGGTGTCGAGCAGATCTTCCAGCAGTACATTCATGCGCCCGGCCGCCTGTTGCATGGTGTCGATCGCCGAGGAGATGCGTCGCGAAGTGTGCGGGCCCTCGGAGCTGAACGCTTTTCGCATCATGCCGCAGAGCATGGAGATGACGGTCATCGGGTTACGCAAATCGTGAGACACCACGGCCACCAGGTCATCACGCGCCCGCACGGCCTGCTGCTCACGCTTTACCTGGCGTGCCAGGTCGTTTTCCAGGGCCGAGCGGCGCAGGTCGTTGGCGGCGAACAGGTCGCCATGGCTCCACTTGGTGGAAATGCCCGCCATGACCACTTTCCACACTTCAAACGAGGTACGTGGGCGAAGGTGCAGGCCCGCGTGGGAGTTTTCCAGGTCCAGCGGTTTTTGCGGGTCACCGCTCCAGTGGATGTTTTCCTTCACCTCCGGGCGGAACCACAGCACACCGTTGTCCACAGGCTTGGGCAGATGCATGGCCAGGACGCCGCTGGCCAACTGCTGGAATTCGGCGGCCGGCGGGTATACAGAGGCCAGGTTGTGGCTGGCGAATACCGGTTCGTCGCGCTCTTGCAGCCACTTGTGCAGTGCGCGGATCTGCGCCGGTTCCGGGCAGTGACCGTAGCAGTGCAATTGCTTGTCCTCGATGATCGCCACGCCGCCTGCTTCTGTCAGGTCCATCAGCAACTGACCTTGTTGGGCCAGGCCGTCGAACACACTGTCCGGCGAGGCCTTCAGCGCTTGATCGAGAAGTGCCAGCGCCTGAACTTTTTCCTCGCGTTGACGGCTCAGTTCCAAGGTCTCCATGGCGCTGATCTGCAACGACAGTACTTGGCCGATGGTCTGGCAGGCGGTGCGCAACTCGTTCGGCACCAGCAGCGGCTCGCGGTTGCCGCAGCTGATCAGGCCCCATAGCGTGTCGCCCTTCATCAACGAGATGCTCATGGACGACAGTACGCCCATATTCTTCATGTATTGGCAGTGAATCGGCGACACGCTGCGCAGGGTGGCGAAGCTCAAATCCAGCGGCTCGCCGGTGTCTGGGCGCAGCTTGGGCAGCAACGGCACTGGCTCGTAGGCCGCGTTGGGGATAATGCGCAGCCAGTTGGTGCGATACAGCTCGCGGGCCTGCTCCGGGATGTCGGAGGCGGGGAAAAACAACCCGTTGAACAGCTCCATGGACGGCGCTGACGCTTCGGCAATCACCTGGCCGTGGCCTTCCTCTTCGAAGCGGTAAATGAGCACGCGGTCGTAACCGGTCATGGCCTGGATTTCATTCACGCTGATTTCGTACAGCGCTTGCAGGGTTTTCGCCGCCTGCAAGCGTTGCAGCATCTTGCCCAGGTTACTGGTGCGACCGTTCAGCGCGCGTGGGCGAAAATCCTTGATTCGCGGTTCGAACTCCAGCACCAGCACATTCTGGTGGCGGTGCAGCAAGCCTTCGAAGTCCGCGCCATTGAGCGTGACATGCAACGGTGGCATGTCGAAGAATGTGTCGGTTTGTGCCATAACCTGCACCGCCTGGGCGTGCTCTGCGCCGATCAAGCTGTGCAGCGGCTGGCCGAGCAGCGCTTCGGGCGCCTGGCCGAACAAGCTGCCGACGTTGGCGCTGACCTGGATGATCTCCAGGCCGGGTTCCGACAATGTCAGCAGTACACCGTGAGGCTGGACTGCTCCGGGAAAGCGGATGGGCTCGTCGGCGCAGTTGGCAAGCAGCTCTTCAAAATCGTCGGGTTTCATAACAGTACCTCCTGGCTGTCGAGCCATTGCTCAAAGCCGCTGAATGTGGAGCGGGCAGCCATTACTGCGCGCGCTCTGGCTGTTGTGTCCAGCGGCAGGCGACCCAGGTAGTCGAGAAAGTCTTTCCAGTGTCGGCCGGTCTCGGCGCCATAAATATCGAGAAACGCACCGCCGTTGTCGGCATCGATCCCCAGGCGTAGGGCCATTTCGCGGCGCAATACTTGCCCACCGAGGGTCGCGCCTTCCAGCACATACAAGGCGCCAAGGCAGGCGGCGGGTGTGTCCAGAGGCGGGAGTCGGGTGCAACGGGGCAGGGTGCTGATGGTGTGCTCATTCAGGCCAAGGGCGCGAAGATCACTGACCAGCGTCGGCGTTTTCGTACGCAATGCGGCGTCATATCCATGGGGAATCAGGCCGCCGTCATACAGCGCCGCTTCCATCGGCTGATAGAAACCGTAGTAGGCCTGGAGCAAGCGCCGGTACCAGTCGGTATCCAGGCGCTCGGAAAAAAACGGCAGGCGCTTTTCCAGCGCGACATGCAACAGCCCGGTGCCTGTGCGCAACGTTTCCAACAAAGATGGCGCACCAACGTCATGGGCTTCTGAGTGCATTAATGAGCTCGAACTGTGGGCCTCTCGGCCATGAATGACGCATGAAAATGGGCGACGATTCTACACAATTCATTGTCGTCAGCTTACGCAACAAGCGAAAAGGCTGACCATCAGATCAGAAAAGTCACTCCTTGTAGGTAAAACGACCGCAGGTCTTGGCACAAAGTTCGGGTTGAATGATATCGCCGCGCTATTAATGCACAGACGAACCTTGCTGGGTCAATGCTTTTTGCACGCACTCAAGCAAGTGGTCGGTACTCCAGGGTTTGGGCAAAAACCGCACAGAGCCACCCAGTTGCGACGCTATCGTGGTATTGCCGGACGTCAGCACCACCTGAACCTCAGGCCAACGATGCGCCACCACTCGGCTCAAGTCATAACCATTGAGCAAGCCGGGCATCTGAATATCACTGACAATCAGGTCTACGGGGTCATCGCCCCGCTCCAGATAGATCATCCCTTCATCCGCCGAAGGGAACGACTTTACCAATGCGCCGAAGTCCTCCAGCACATCCACCATCAACGCCCGAATGATCTCGTCGTCTTCCAATACTAAAATCGATGGCTGAGCCATGATCCTTACTCCACCATCAGGGTTCAGTAGGGTGGAGTGGAGGCGGGGCATATAGGTTCGATTGGATGTTTTTTAAACGATGGGTGGTCGTTTGGTGGTCTGCAGGAACGTGGCTGGGGGGCGCCAGTTCATAGCACAGGCCCGCACGGTTATCGTAAAGCGGCTGGGGAAACGGCCATTTAAACGGGCATAATTGTCGGCAACACTCGATGCGGAGCCCTCTGATGAAGTACGCCTGGTTGACCCTTGCCCTGATCTTCAACACACACGGGGCCTTTGCTGCCGGCGATGCCGAGGCGGGCGGCAAGCTCTTCACCAAGACTTGCGGTGGCTGCCACAGTGTGGGCGAAGGCGCACGCGGTGGGTTCGGACCACAGCTCAACGGCATCATCGGCCGGCCTGCGGGCACTACTACGGATTACCAATATTCCGACGCGATGAAAAACTCAGGCGTGGTCTGGACCCGCGACAAACTTGCCGCCTACATCGAAGCGCCGAAAAAAGTGGTGAGCGGCACGCGGATGATTTTTTGGGGGATCAGTGATCAGGAGAAGATTGAGAATATATTGGCGTATTTGGAGACGTTTCAGTCCAAGTGATCGCTGAGGCACGGCGGAACACCTTTGGAAGTTGTCATGCCCGACTGCCTACCGTTCGCGCGGTAAAGCGTGTGCGAACACCACGCCGTTGAACGTTTGGGTGCAGCAGTCGCAGAAGGATTTCATGTGCTCGGGCGTCAGCTGTGGGTTGACCTTTTGCAGCAGGCCAGCCTCGTCCACCCACAAGCCGCTGTAATAGCTATTTTCGCCCGTACTCACGTATTTCTGCTTGTCGCTTTCATGCAGCGCAACCATCCAGAACACCGGCTCCGGACGATCCAGGCGGGCGTTGGCTTCGCTGAAAACCCTGCTCCAGGGGTGGCCGACTTTGGACAGGAGAAAACGGAATAGAGGCGTGTAATCGTACCCGTGTCTTTGATGGCTGTGCATTGAGCCACGGGTTGATAGCGCTCGCTTTTCGCTTTTGCTGTGTCGTTCATATCTGTAAGCACAGCAACTCCCATGGCGTACGCCATGGGTTCGGGTGTTGACTGAGCGATAGAGGAGAGGCTTTTGCAGTGTAGGTCTCATTGCATCAAGACCTCTTCTTAGGTTGATTCGGAGGCGGTGGCCACGCGCCTTGGTAACGGAAGGAAATCTGGTAGTCGAGGTGGTCGGGTTCGATCATGTGCTGGAAATATGGCTGAATAATCGTTATCCAGTTAGGCAGCATATTGAATATATCGGCATATATCGCGGTTTCCTCGCCTAAACCCAACGCTTTGAGAATGCTGTCTGAGTCCTCGATATCCGCTGAATACTCATCCGCCTTTAAGTTATTACTGTGTTTTTCGTACCACCGCAGTCTGATTTTCATCACCATTTTCCATGTTCCTCTTTATCGGTAAATTCGGCGTTTTGGGTCAGCCGCGCCCACGCCCGCCCAACAGACTTAAACGGGCGAACTCTTTGAACAACTTCAGCGGCAAATAACCAGTGGGGTCAGCGAAACGGGTGAAGCCGTCCGGCAGTTGGCACGGCTTGATGAAGACGCAGCCGGGAGGTTTGGTTGGCGTGGGAGTTGGGGCAGGAAATGGCTCAAATGGAACAATCGCCGGCGAATAGGGCACGCGTGACGGTTGCGGGGTCAGGATTCGTTGCCTGCGTAGCTGTTCTTCAGTCGGTGGATAAAAACGTTCTGACATGACCGGCTCACTTCCTTGTGCGAGGGAATGAGCCTACGGGGGGGGATCAGGGGGCTGGAATTGGCAGTATTCGACGGTGGGCGTGGGAAAAGTAGACAAAAATATCACTGGGTTTCGAATATTGCGATTTTCGTTTGTTTCGTTTAGGTTGAGCCATTGAGTTTAGTTACGACGGAGCAGCATCATGATCACCAATCACCTTCCCAAAACAATTCCTCCGCTGGAAAAGGAAGTCGAAGCCGCTGTGCAAGGCCAACGCGAGCTGGCTTCGTTGCTATCGACTAAATTCGAAACCCAGCGCATCGACATCTTCGACAAAGAAGACAAGCCCCACACCCTTGTACTCCCCACATCCGCGCTGCGCCTGCTGGTTGATATTTTGGGTGAGCTGGCGCTGGGTAATGCCGTCAAAGTTGTACCAGTCCATGCTGAGTTGACCTCCCAGGAAGCTGCCGACCTGCTTAACGTTTCACGCCCGCATCTGGTCAAGATGCTGGAAGAAGGCGCCATTCCCTTTACGAAGACCGGTCGTCATCGGCGTATTCGATTTTCCGATTTGATGGCGTTCAAACAGCGCCGCGATGAAGAAAGTCAAGAGGCGATGGAGGAACTGGTACGGCAGACCCGGGAGTTGGGATTGGGGTATGACGAATGAGGTGTTCGCCTTTCACTGCGGTTTACGACGCCTGTGTTCTGTACCCGGCGGCTCTCAGGGATTTGTTGATGTGGCTTGGTTTATCCGGGTTGTACCGGGCGCGATGGACCCGACAGATTCATGAAGAGTGGAAGCGTAACGTTCTCAAGAACCGACCTGATCTCACTCCCGACCAGGTAGATAAAATTTCGGCATTGATGGACAAGGCCATACCGGACGCGTTGGTAACAGGGTACGAAGACTTGTGTTCAAGTTTGGATTTGCCTGATCCAGATGATCGTCACGTACTGGCCGCGGCGATTCGGAGTAAGGCGGAAGTTATCGTGACCTTTAACTTGAAAGACTTTCCAGTGCGGGTACTCGCGGCTTATGACATAGAACCGATGCATCCCGACGACTTTATCTCGGACCTTTGGGACTTGGATCAAGCAGCCGTGTTGGCGGCAGTGCAGAAGCAGAGGCGTGCACTAGTTAGGCCGCCGATGAATGGGGAAGGGTATCTCGAGATGTTGATGCGGCAGGGGCTAGTGCAGACCAGTAAGCTGCTTGGGCCTTATGAGGTAATGTTGTAGTTTTAGACTACGATTGCTGTACTTAACCAGCTCCCCATTTTGATCGGGATACATCGTTTAATCCGTGTGCAGGCAGTAAAAAAGACCTTGGGACGCCAGGGTCTTTTTTGCCCGCTGATCAAATAAGCAAGTGCTTGGAAATCAACCGTGAAATTTCCACGATCGACGTCTTGCCGGTGAACTCGAATTTCACCTTCCCCAGCGACGAAAAGTAAATCTCCAACTCCGAATCCAGATCAAACGTCCCCGAGGTTTCCACCGAATACGCCACGATGTTCTTATACGGCAGCGACGTGAAATCCTTCTTGCTGCCGGTAATCCCCTGCACGTTCACCGCGATGATGCGCTTGGTGGTGAACACCACGCCGTCGCGCATGGCCTTGTACGCATCCACTACCTCTTCGCCATCCAGCAGCAATGAAGCCACGCGTTCGGCGTACTCGTTGTTTTGTTTGAGCTTGAAGAAGCCTTTGTTATTGAAGTCAATCATGTGCCTGCCCCTGGGTGAATGGTGTGGACGGTGTATGACGTTTTGATCACGTATCTGTATCTAACGCGCGCATTTTGAACGCCCTACCATGGCGTCCAACCCTACAACGTTGACCAAATATTTCGGGAGCCCGACCATGCCTGAACTGTCCAGTTGGCTTGCCTATGCGCTGATATCACTCGGCATGGTGCTGACGCCCGGTCCGAACATGATTTACCTCATTTCGCGCTCGATTTGCCAGGGGCGCACCGCCGGGTTTATTTCCCTGGGCGGCGTTGCGTTGGGCTTTTTGGTTTATATGCTGTGCGCGGCCTTGGGCATTACGGCGCTGGTGATGGCGGTGCCCTTTGCGTACGACGCCCTGCGGTTTGGCGGGGCGCTGTACCTGGCTTATCTGGCCTGGCAGGCGATCAAACCGGGTGCCCGCTCGCCGTTCCAGGTGCAGCGCCTACCCCAGGACAGCCCGCGCAAACTATTCACCATGGGTCTGGTAACCAACCTGCTGAACCCCAAGGTGGCGGTGATGTACCTGTCATTGCTGCCGCAGTTCATCGACCCGAACGGCCACGGCAGCGTGCTGATGCAATCCCTGGTGTTGGGCTTCACGCAGATTCTCATCAGCGTGAGCGTGACTGCGGTGATTGCCACGCTGGCGGGGTCTATCGCGGTGTTTTTCGTTACACGGCCGGGGTGGCAGGTGGTGCAGCGCTGGTTGATGGGGTCGGTGTTGATGGGCTTGGCGGTGCGGATGGCGGTGGAAGGGCGCAAGTAGATCAGCGCGCCATCACGTTTACGATCACATGCAAAATGAACTCAGGACCGTAGCACGGTTGCCCATGTTCATCCTCGATCCGCCAGATGGAAGTGACCGTACAGGTCTCCTTGGGGGCGGCGAACTCTACGGTGATATGCACCGGTTGGCCGGGCAGTGTATCGGCGATAGAGGTTTCGTTGTTAAGGCTGCGCAGATGCGTGTCCATCACGACTTCCAATGGCGCGCCCGTGGCGGTGCGTCGGGCTATGACATATTCACCGTCAACGCGTACCAGTTTTCGACCCCGCCACGGGCGTGTGCCGAGGTTCTGGATCTCCCATGTTTTCTGAAAAATTTCGCCAGGCAGCACGACGGTCTGGTCGGGCGTGGTGACGTCTGCGTTGAAGACGGCGATGTCGCTTGAATCACGCAGGCCTACAGCCCGGTTGGTGGTCGCCATTGAGTTGGAGTCAAGCGGAGCGCCCGCCAAGTCGGCGAAGTAACGGAACAGCAGCAGCGGGGAAACCTGCAGCACTTTGGCCAGCTTGATCAATGTGCGTACCGACGGATCTTGTGAGGCGCCGCCTGCCAGCCCGTATAGGTAGGTCCGGGAAATGCCGGCCTCTTTGGCCAGGGTTGTCATGGACTTACCCAGTTCCCGGCTGCGCCGTACGACCAGGGCTCGGAGGGTGTCGCGTGTCTTGATACTCATATTCGGTTGTGATCCCCAGTCCTCGGCGAGGCTGCTCACCTTGTTCGTCAAAAAGAACAACCTGCTCGCCGCTACGTGTAATGAGCAATGCACACTCACTCCCAGCTGGCGACGTTGTGAAGGACATGGATAGGTCCCTATTTTTGGTTGGCTATATCCAGTGTCGCGGTTTCTCACAGGCTTGCGAACCTAGTGTGTGTTGCATTCCTTTACATCTGCCGGAACAGCCACTGACGAGCTTTTCCCGTCGGGAGTCGAACATTCCATGTTTCCTTACTTCAACGCGTTATACCTCGAAGGCCTGCTCCTGGGCATCGGCCTGTTCGCAGCCCCAGGCCCGAAAGACACCTTGGTCATCCGCCAAGGTGTCAGCCGTGGTCCCATCTGGGGAGTGGTCGCCGTCTGCGTAGTCTCCGATATGCTGTTGATCGCCGTGGGCATCACAGGTTTGGGTTCGCTATTGGACAGCCGTCCCAAGCTGGTAGCGCTATTGCTACTTTCCGGCGCGGCCTATTTGCTGTGGTTCGGTGGCCAGCGCTTGCTGGCTTGCCTGCGTGACCAGTCCATGCCGGACACCCAGGTCGGCCATTCGCAACGAGGGCTGTTGCGTGCGGCAATGGTGCTGGGTTTTGCCAACCCATATGCGTGGCTTGATACCGTCGTGCTGATCGGCTCGATCGGCGCCGCTAAACCGGCAGGCCAGCAAGCACTCTTTGCGACGGGGGCGATGACCGCGTCGCTATTGTGGTTTGTAGTGTTGGCGCTTGGCTGTCAACGCTTGACGGGGTTGTTTCGGACGCCGGTGGTGTGGCGCTGGCTGGATGCGGGCGTGGCGGTGTTGATGGTGTATCTCGCCGGAATGCTGATCACCGATTCACTGGATGTCTTTCAGGTAGTCCTTGAGGGTGGTTAGCGGTGCGACCAGTGCGTCGAGCTGGTCCGTATTGTGTACGGCGGTTGCCAGTCGTTGCAGTTCGCGCCCCATTACCGTATCGGTTCCACCCAGTGCTGTCAGCGCCTGCCTGATGCACTCATCAATTTTGAGCTGAATTGTCCCCACATCCCCCTGGCGCACCAACAACCCAAACACCTCGCGGTCATACGCTTGCATCACCAGATCATCTCGCAAAACCGGACTGCCGCCGTCTGTCTCATGCACCAGCTTCAGTGCAAAAAGCGCAACCGCTTCCAGCGTCAATTCCATGGTCTCTGTTCCTGGGGCTTTAGGGGAGGGCGATGATCACTGTTCTGCGCGTGAAAAAAAAGACCCCTTGTTGTGAAGCGTTTGGCAGTTGTTAGAGGCTTATTGGATACGTGGAGTAAGTCTTGCCCATATTGCTCGCCAGCTTTTGATGAGGTATTACAGCGGTCAGTTATTTGAAAGGAGGCAAACAATGCGTTGTTTAGTTGGCTTTATGGTCTTGTTGTCATCAGCGGCCGCCCTCGGCACAGAAGCGCAACTGAAGCAGTGGGAAAAGATGGATCGCTGCTCAAATGCCGCTTTTATCGCGGTATCTATCGTTGAAGAGAGTGCCGACACCTACAAACAGGCGCTCGCACTGCATGGAGCCATTGGCGGGCTCAAAAACAATACAAAACTGGGGGAGGCGACCCCGAGTGAAAGCGAAGTCACGGGTGCCCACAGAATGGCACTTCGGGTCTCTGCCGGGATGCCACGGCCCTTCGCCAAACGTGATCATGACTGGCTGATCGCCCAGGCCGCAACATCGTGCACATTGTGGGTGCCTGACGCCAAGCCTGAGTGAGGGCGCTGGGTTCATAGCTTCAGCGACTATTTTCCAACCGTCTAATTTTTAAGAAAGAACCACCAGGGCCTTATGGCGTGGTGTAGGCCTGCCGCACTTTGCCGGCGAGCCAAGATAGCGTTATCGCCGGAATTGAGAGAACAGCCGCATACGGGATACCGACACCCAGCAACGGGGAAGCACCAGAAGTAACCAAAATCACCGGGATCTGAGCAAGCATTACGACGGCGCCTGCGGACCACTGGGCGCTTTTTAGCACGGCTCCAAGAAGCGCTGACAACGCAAGCGCGGCGGGATAGATGATGGTCCAATAACTGGCCAGGTCCCAAGGCTCCTCAGCTCCTGTGATTAATGAAACAACAGTCCAAAAAAGCAGGGACACAACGCAGGTAAAAGTGAATGCCATGATTTCCTATGTTACTTCGTCGAAAGACTGTTGGACGCAATCGAAACCCGAGAAGGGGACGAATTTATTTTTCTAAGAAATAAATTTGTCCCCTTTGTTCTTATGAACGCTATTTTCGCTTTGGCCTGCTTACTGCCCGCTCGTTATATCTGCCATCAGTCCTTCAAGCCCTTCCGGAGTTGAATAGAGGTTTTCCAGCGCCGAAACCTCGTCCAACTGGCTTGGCGATAGGGCTTTTTCTTCGCGCTCAAGCTGGCTGCGCATTTCATCTTCATTTTTAGGCAGCTTACGTCTCAACGCTACGCGTAAAAGCCCGCACGCCTTGAGCTTGTTAGGTTCAAAACCTCGGCCGGTGTCCATCTGCACAGCGAGGATCGCGGTTGCAAATGCGTGTCCCTGCGCCGCAGCTTTGAGCAGCCACCGATTACCTGTCGGGTAGTCGACCGGTATTTCATCACCCCTGCTATAGAGAAAGCCGAGAATGAACTGCGCATCGGCCCGGCCTTGCTCGGCAGCACGGGTAAACCACTGCACTGCGGCGGGCACATCCTTGGGCGTGCCGCTGCCACTGAGCGTCGCGGCGCCCATCATTTCGTAAGCCTTGGCATTGCCGGTCTCGGCTGCTTGGGCAAGTAGCTTGACCGAGCCCTCAAGATCAACGGGTACGCCTCTGCCATGCGCGTAAAGCGTTGCCAGTTGTATGAGTGACTCGGCATCTCCTTGAGCACTGCCCTTACTTGCCCATGCGAACGCCTGCTGATCGCTGACCTCAACGCCATCACCTCGGTAATAAAGCCTGGAGAGGTCTCCTTGCGCTCTGGCATGTCCTTGTTCGGCGGCTTTCTGAAACCACATGGCTGCCTGGGCAAAACTCCTGGGTTGATCCTCGCCCGCAATATTGGAAATACCCAGGAAATACTGCGCATCCGGGTTTCCATGCTCAGCCGACCGAGTGATCCACTCCAGGCCCTTGGAATGATTTACCGCTACGCCACGCCCGTAGTAAGTGAAAATGCCGGTTTTATACTCAGCGACAGCCTCGCCGTTTTCAGCGGCGCGCAAATACCACTCTGCAGCCTTGACCGGGTTTTTATTGACCACGATGCCTTCGTCGTAGAAAGCACCAATCAGCAGCGTGACGCTTTGCGGACTGCGCCATACGGTGATAGCGAACGTGATTATGAGATAGGCCAGGAAGCCAAGGAGCAACGCAAGCAATGGAAGGGCAAACCGGCGCAATTTCGAATCCATTCGTGAGGTGTGGAGGGGCAGTGTAGCGATGCTGGTGTGCAGGGGTGTGGCGTTGCACAAAAGTATGAACGGAAGGGGAAAGACTATTTTTCCCTAGATTTCAGTTTCCGTTCAACCCGCTATCGTGAGTCAGCAGGCGGCGTTTCCAGTGGACCTCCTTCAGCATCATTTCTTCTTTGCCGGTGTGCTTGTCTGCGATTTCAAGGATGCTGAATCTGAAATTTTCCGCGAAATCCTTTCCACGCTTCGTATGTAGATCTCTGATTCGAACGTTTCCACCATGCCCGCTATTGGCGTAATTCGACCATCGATCCCAAAGACCGCCCGTGCCGGTCGCCGAGCCAACATAAAGTTGTTCTTCACCCTTCGTGCGGTCAGAGATCAGGTAGACGCCCGCCACGCTGGACAGGGCTGTTTGCCAGGATTCCAAGGCTTGGTTGACTATGATTTTCAGCTCAGCGTGGGACACGTCCACTTCCTTGAAACCCGGGAACCTGCCGACAGTCATTGGTTTTTCCAGAAGGGAGGACACGACCATGCTTTTGAGGCAGGTTTCCAGCCAAAGGTAATTGCCTCGGGGCTTTGTGTAGTCGAGGATCAAACGTCCTTCCAGTTCGGCAAACTCAGGCACACGGCGGTAGTCGTAAACGAAGTCCCGGTTCTCCTTTTCGCCCTTCGTGTCATTCAGCTTCAAAGAGTCGTACACGCCTGCCAGGAGCCATTTCTTCGTGCCCGGCAACTCGACCAGACCAATTACATACTCACAATCAAAATTGCGTCGGGACTGCCACGATTGCCACTCGTCAAAATCTCCCGCTAAGTACACGTCCATTGGATGTTCAAGTCCGTCGTGCTGGGCGAGATGCACCTTCGTGTTTGGGATTGTGAGAGAGGGTAGGAGGCTCGTTAGAAGTTGAATCAGCATGGGGTGGCTCTGGTGAGTAGTGGGCTGCAATTGCCAACGATTCGCTTGAATCCCGTAGGCCTTCGAGGCGGTTCAAAATAGTTGGTAGATGCCTGTGATGACGTACGTCGAGCTAGGGAAAGCGGTTAAAGCTACTCACGCTTCGACCCTGGTCCATCTGCTTCAAAGATTTGGTTCAGGCTGAACGCTACTTCATACTCAAAAAGCGAGACGTTAGGCATCGCCACGATGGCGTGACGTAGGTTTGAGCTGATGGATTTCGCGACGATGATGCCCTTCACTATCTTCCCTTGCGCAAGGTTCTTCTTGATCCAGCCCATGTAGCGGCTGATCTGACCGATAGCACGGTCTGCCACACGTCCGCGTTTCAGTTCGAAGATCACGAACGAATCATCTGAATCCAGTGCGAGAATGTCGATTGGACCGACGCCCGTAGGGTATTCAACTCCATCACGACCTTGAGAATCGACGTAAAGGCGAAGGGGGTTGCCTTCCAGTTTCAGTGATTCGATGTTGTGAGATATGAAGTCGCGTAGCTGCCATTCCAGTTCAAAAACCGTCTCTCGGTCTGAGTCGGGCGTGTCTTGGTCTTCAAGAGCCAGGTCTTCGTCTTCGATGGCTTGGATAGCGGTTTTAGGTGTGCCGGGATGCAGGACCAGAACCTGTGTTTCAGTTTCCTCAGTGACCCAGCCCATGCGAGTGAATGCACGACGAAGTTGCTGAGAGTTTGTACTTGGATCGAAAGGTGGTGCTTCATTTGGGTTCTGACGGCACCATTCTTTCATCGGATAGAGCGTGTGCCCACCATCCAAATCTACCAAAACAACTGAGTATTTCTTAGGTGGCTGCATTTAAATTGGGTCCATGACTGATGGTGTTGGATAGTTAGGGTAGCTGGTGGGGCGTAGGGCCACCACTATGGCCGTGCTCTTGACCGACTGAACAAATTTTAAGCTATAAAAACTTAGCGCATTGGCGGCGTGAAAGCGGACAAAGATCACTAGGCACCTATGGGGCAAAGTGGCATCATGGGTGAAATAGGTGCGGGTCAGCCATAGGAAGGCCATGATGTTTGACAGCTTCAACCACTTTCTCGAAATTTACCGCATCGGAGATTATGCTGGACTTCTCGGGTTGTTAATTTCTTTTGTTGGTTTTTCCATTACCTATCGGGCTGCTGCTAAATCCAAAACCGCATCGGAATTAGCTGCTGCAACTGTTGCAAGTATCCATATTGATATAAAGCGCAGCGAAACAGTAGAGTCTTTCGCGACGGCGTTGGCTGTGATGGATGAAATAAGAAGGATGTATTTGTCTGATAATATGTATTATCTGCCTGAAAGATGTAATAGTTTGAGGAGTCATCTGATAGCTATACGTGCAGGTAGTCCTTTTTTAACTAATGATGATTTAATAGTTCTTCAGTCTGCAATCACTAGATCATCTTCCATGGAAAAGGCGGTTATAGATTATCTCGTAAAAAAAGTGCCTGTAGAGCGTGACAGATTAACTCGGTCAATTTCAAAAGACTATGATGCGCTCCAGACGGTTTTCGTTAGGGTTCGAAATGATATTGGGAGTGGAGGTTTAAATGGCGGATGAAAAAGTTGTTAAACTTATTAGAGGGCTTCGCAAGCAGACTCTAGCAGGTAAGGTTGCTTGGGAGGCTACAGATCGCGAAGGGGTTTTTCAGGTTTCATATCCAAATTATTCTATTAGAATTAGTATTAAGGAGGCGGCTGGAGGGGATGATATATGGTTGACCATAATTAATGATATTGGCGATGTTGTGGAAAGTGTGTCGGATGTAACTATCAAGAATAGTATGCCGAGTGCGTTCGGCGTTATGAGTAATATTTACTCTGAGGCTCGGCGAATTGCAATGGGTGTAAATGCAGCAATCGATGAAATTCTTTGTGATATGGGAATTGATGGTGAGGAAGAGGAAGACATACCATTCTAGGCGGCGGTGGTGTGAAAAAAGCTTCAGCGCTTAAGTTCGATATTAGGCGTGTAAAGGTGGGTGCGATGGTTTTGGTGGGGGGTATCGCGGCTTGACTTCGATTTCCCCTTGCCGACGCTCGCAAACACCAGGTTACTTGCCGGAAACTTTTCGCCACAGATACGGGCTTCCAACCCAAATCACTCCTGCGCTACCTTCCCTCCGTCGCTTCCAACCCAGCGACCGGACTTGAGAATCCGAGAAACAATAGGCGCATAGACGCCACCATCCATTAGACTGTTGGCGCTTTTTTGTGCTCGCATGTCTGTGTAATGGCGGCTATGCGTGGGAGGCCTTCGGGTCTGCCGGGTTCCTATTGTCCCGGTTTCTCAACCCGCGCATAGCTGCCACCCATTCGCATGAGAAACGAACGTGGCAGCTCACTACATTAGGAGCTTAAGCAATGAGCGTTTCTGATAGGTCGTACCCTGGCAGTACCGCAATCGACACCGCCGCTCAGATCGGAGGTGCCCAATGATCAACCCACCCCTCAACAAAACCCTCGGCGTCATCACCTTTTCCACCTGCGGCAAACAGCCCAGCCTCCACCGGCTATTCCGCGTCAATTCTGGCGTGCCCATCCGTGATGCCCTGGAGCATGCCTCCGAGCTTCTCCACTGTTCAAAAATGCTGGCATTGGATGCAGCCATGGACAAAAGCGCCGATCGCTACGCCTGGGCCGCACATTATTTGGGCGAGATGGCGAAGGCGGTGGTGGATGATTTGGCGAATGGGATGTTGCCAAATGGGGTGACAGAGGAGGGGGATTCAGTGGGTGTGTAGGCAGGTGGTTCGAGGGTGTGTGGGCTGGCGTCTTCGCAGGCAAGCCAGCTCCTACAGTGGATCTTGTTTCAGGTCGGTAATGGGCGGTGAGCGATGAATCAGCCAGCCACCCACTTTTCTACAGGCGAAAAAAAAGACCTTGAATTTCAAGGTCTTTTTTTAAGATGGTGCCCCGAGGGAGACTCGAACTCCCACTCCTTTCGAAAACGGATTTTGAATCCGCCGCGTCTACCAATTCCGCCATCAGGGCTCAATGGCGGCGAAGTATAGAGATGAGATTACCGTTGGTCAATCACGTTTCATGGTCAATTTTGACTATTTCCGCTAGACTTCCCGGCCCTGCTAGACGAACCCCATCATGCGCGTTGCTGACTTTACTTTTGAGCTCCCTGATTCGCTGATCGCTCGCCACCCGTTGGCCGAGCGTCGCGCCAGTCGACTGCTGACCCTGGACGGGCCGAGCGGTGCCCTCGAACACCGTCAATTCACTGATTTGCTTGAGCATTTGCGCCCGGGCGATTTGATGGTGTTCAACAATACCCGGGTGATTCCGGCGCGGCTGTTTGGCCAGAAAGCCTCCGGCGGCAAGCTGGAAATTCTGGTGGAGCGGGTCCTGGACAGCCATCGTGTGCTGGCCCATGTGCGCTCCAGCAAGTCGCCGAAACCGGGGTCGAGTATCTTGATCGATGGCGGTGGCGAGGCCGAGATGGTCGCGCGTCATGACGCCTTGTTCGAGCTCAAGTTTGCCGAAGAGGTGTTGCCGCTGCTGGAACGCGTCGGCCATATGCCGTTGCCTCCTTATATAGACCGTCCCGATGAAGACTCGGATCGCGAGCGCTATCAGACGGTGTACTCCCAGCGCCTCGGTGCGGTGGCGGCGCCGACGGCGGGGTTGCACTTCGACCAACCGCTGCTGGATGCGATCGCCGCCAAGGGCGTCGAAAGCGCCTATGTGACCCTGCACGTGGGGGCCGGTACGTTTCAGCCGGTGCGTGTGGAGAACATCGAAGACCACCACATGCACAGCGAGTGGCTGGAAGTCAGCCAGGACGTTGTGGATGCGGTCAATGCGTGCAAAGCGCGCGGTGGGCGTGTGGTGGCCGTGGGCACCACCAGCGTGCGCTCGCTGGAGAGCGCGGCGCGCGATGGCGTGCTCAAGCCGTTCAGCGGCGACACCGATATCTTCATTTATCCAGGCCGGCCGTTCCATGTGGTCGATTGCCTGGTGACCAACTTCCATTTGCCGGAATCCACGCTGTTGATGCTGGTGTCGGCCTTTGCCGGTTACCCGGAAACCATGGCGGCTTATCAAGCGGCCATCGCCAACGAGTACCGCTTTTTCAGCTACGGTGATGCGATGTTTATCACCCGCAACCCGGCGCCGCGCGGTCCTGAGGACAACTTATGAGTCGTATGTCGTTTGAATTATTGGCCACCGACGGTAAAGCTCGTCGTGGTCGTGTGACTTTCCCGCGTGGCACCGTGGAGACCCCGGCGTTCATGCCGGTAGGTACCTACGGCACCGTCAAGGGCATGCTGCCGCGTGACATCGTCGCCACTGGCGCCGAGATCATCCTCGGCAACACCTTTCACCTGTGGCTGCGCCCCGGCACGGAAGTGATCAAGAAGCATGGCGACCTGCATGACTTCATGAAGTGGCAAGGCCCGATCCTCACCGACTCCGGTGGTTTCCAGGTGTTCAGCCTGGGCGCCATGCGCAAGATCAAGGAGGAGGGCGTGACCTTCGCCTCGCCGGTGGACGGTTCCAAGGTGTTCATGGGCCCGGAAGAGTCGATGCAGGTGCAGCGCGACCTGGGCTCCGACATCGTGATGATTTTTGACGAGTGCACGCCGTACCCGGCTGACGAAGACGTCGCGCGTATTTCCATGGAGCTGTCGTTGCGCTGGGCGCAGCGTTCGAAGAATGCCCATGGCGATAACACCGCGGCGTTGTTCGGTATCGTCCAGGGCGGCATGCACGAAAGCTTGCGCAAGCGCTCGCTGGAAGGCCTCGACAAGATCGGCTTTGACGGCCTGGCCATCGGCGGTTTGTCGGTGGGCGAGCCCAAGCATGAAATGATCAAGGTGTTGGATTACCTGCCGGGCCTGATGCCGTCTGACAAACCTCGTTACCTTATGGGCGTTGGCAAACCGGAAGATCTCGTAGAGGGTGTGCGCCGCGGTGTGGACATGTTCGATTGCGTGATGCCAACCCGTAATGCCCGCAATGGGCATCTGTTCATCGATACAGGCGTGCTGAAGATCCGTAACGCGTTCCATCGCCATGATGATTCGCCGCTGGATCCCACCTGTGACTGCTACACCTGCCAGAACTTCTCCCGTGCTTATCTGCACCATCTGGACAAGTGCGGGGAAATGCTGGGTAGCATGTTGAATACCATCCACAATTTGCGTCATTACCAAGTCCTGATGGCTGGTTTGCGCGAGGCTATTCAACAGGGTACATTGGCCGCCTTCGTCGATGCCTTCTATGCCAAGCGCGGGCTCCCTGTGCCGCCCTTGGACTGAGTTTCCCGACCCTAAGATTCACTATTTGCAACTGGAGTGCTAAATGAGCTTTTTTATCTCTAACGCCATGGCTGACGCCGCTGCGCCTGCCGCTGCCGGCCCGATGGGCGGTGGTTTCGAGTGGATTTTCCTGGTCGGTTTCCTGGTCATCTTCTACCTGATGATCTGGCGTCCACAGGCCAAGCGCGCCAAAGAGCAGAAAAACCTGCTGGGCAGCCTGCAGAAAGGCGACGAAGTCGTGACCACTGGCGGTATCGCCGGCAAGATCACCAAGGTTTCCGATGCTTTCGTGGTACTGGAAGTCTCCGACACCGTGGAAATGAAGTTCCAGAAGGGCGCCATCGCCGCCACGCTGCCTAAAGGCACGCTCAAAGCGATCTAAGTAACAACCTTTACCAATCGACGGGGCGCGCAAGGCGCCCCGCGTTATAAGCGGGCGGCGTGATGCTGAACAAATACCCTCTGTGGAAATACGTACTGATCCTGGCGGTGCTGGCGGTCGGTTTTATTTATTCCGCTCCCAATCTCTATCCGGATGACCCGGCGATCCAAATCTCTGGCGCCAGCACTTCGCTGCAGGTCAACCAGGCTGATCTGGAACGCGCGAGCAAAGCGCTCAACGACGCGGGCATCCAGGTTAAAGCGGCAACATTGGCGGCTGGTGCGAAGGGCGGCTTGTTGCGCCTGACCAAGCAAGAAGACCAATTGCCGGCCAAAGACGTCGTGCGCAAGGTCATGGGTGATGACTATGTTGTCGCACTCAACCTGGCACAGACCACGCCACAATGGTTGCGCAGCATTGGCGCGCACCCGATGAAGCTGGGTCTGGACTTGTCCGGTGGTGTGCACTTCCTGCTGGAAGTCGACATGGACAAAGCCCTTGATGCACGCCTGAAAGTTTATGAAGGCGACGTGAAGAGCCTGCTGCGCAAAGAGAAGCTGCGTTATCGCAGCCTGCCGCAGCTCAATGGCGCCATTCAGCTGGGCTTTGCTGACGAAGCATCCCGCGAACAGGCCCGTGCGCTGATCCGCAAGAACTTCAACGATTTCGACATCGTGCCAGCCGACTTGAATGGTCAGGCTGTGCTGCGTCTGGCGATGAGCCCGGCCAAGATCGCGGAAATCCGCGAATACTCCATCAAGCAGAACTTGACCACGGTGCGTAACCGCGTCAACGAGCTGGGTGTGGCCGAGCCGATCGTGCAGCGCCAGGGCGCCAACCGCATCGTGGTTGAATTGCCGGGCGTTCAGGACACCGCTGAAGCCAAGCGTATCCTGGGTAAAACCGCCAACCTGGAATTCCGCCTCGCGGCCGAGCCGGGTGCTTCGCGCGCGACGTCCGAGGAATTCGAATTCCGTGAAGGCAACCGTCCTCCGGCGTTGATCGAGCGTGGCTTGATCATCACCGGTGACCAGGTCACTGACGCCAAGGCTGGTTTCGATTCGCAGCACGGCACCCCTGAAGTGAACATCCGCCTGGATGGTCACGGCGGTGAACTGATGAGCCGCGCCACGCGCAGCAACGTCGGTCGCAGCATGGCGGTGATCTTCATCGAGCAGCGCCCGATCACCACCTACACCAAGCAGATGGTCAACGGCGTCGAGAAAGACGTGCCGGTGCAGACCTTCAAGGAAGAGAAGAAGATCATCAGCCTGGCGACCATCCAGTCGCCGCTGGGTGCGCAATTCCGCATCACTGGCCTGAACGGCCAGGGCGAGTCCTCCGAGCTGGCGCTGCTGCTGCGTGCCGGTGGCCTGGCCGCGCCGATGTACTTCGCTGAAGAGCGCACCATCGGCCCGAGCCTGGGTGCCGACAACATCACCAAGGGTGTCGACGCGGCGCTATGGGGCATGCTGTTCGTGTCGCTGTTCATCATCGCCATCTATCGCTTCTTCGGCGTGATCGCCACCGTCGCGTTGGCGGGCAACATGGTGATGCTGCTGGCGCTGATGTCGCTGCTGGGCGCTACGCTGACCCTGCCGGGTATCGCCGGTATCGTATTGACCATGGGTATGGCGGTTGACGCCAACGTGCTGATCTTCTCGCGGATTCGTGAAGAGATCGCCGCCGGCATGACCGTACAGCGTGCAATCAACGAAGGCTTCGGCCGGGCATTCACCGCGATTCTCGACTCCAACCTGACCACTTTGCTGGTCGGCGGGATTCTCTTTGCCATGGGCACCGGCCCGGTCAAAGGTTTTGCGGTGACCATGTCCCTCGGTATCTTTACCTCGATGTTCACGGCCATCATGGTGACCCGCGCAATGGTCAACCTGATCTTTGGCGGACGTGACTTCAAGAAGTTGTGGATTTAAGGGGCTGCCATGTTACGTACAATCAACTTCATGGGCGTTCGCAACATTGCGTTCGGCGTCACCGTGCTCCTTACCGTTCTGGCGTTGTTCAGCTGGTTCCATAAGGGCCTGAACTACGGCCTGGACTTCACCGGCGGTACGCTCATCGAGCTGACCTACGAGAAGCCGGCCGACGTCACCCTGGTGCGCAACGAGCTGGTCAAGGCCGGCTATCACGAGGCGGTGGTGCAGAGCTTCGGCGCCACTACCGACCTGCTGGTGCGCATGCCTGGCGAAGACCCGCAACTGGGTCACCAGGTAGCCGAGGCCTTGCAGAAGGTCGGTGGCGACAACCCGGCATCGGTCAAGCGCGTTGAGTTCGTCGGCCCGCAAGTGGGTGAAGAACTGCGCGACCAGGGTGGCCTCGGCATGCTGATGGCGCTGGTCGGCATCATGATCTACCTGGCGTTCCGCTTTCAGTGGAAGTTCGGTGTCGGCGCCATTGTGTCGCTGATCCACGACGTGATCGTGACCGTGGGTATCCTGGCCTACTTCCAGATCACCTTCGACCTGACGGTGTTGGCGGCGGTGCTGGCGATCATTGGTTACTCGCTCAACGACACCATCGTGGTATTCGACCGGGTTCGCGAGAACTTTCGCGTACTGCGCAAGGCAACGTTGATCGAGAACATCAACATCTCCACCACCCAGACGCTGCTGCGGACCATGGCCACGTCGATCTCCACCTTGCTGGCGATCGCAGCACTGATGATCTTCGGTGGCGACAACCTGTGGGGCTTCTCCCTGGCACTGTTCATTGGTGTTCTGGCCGGTACCTACTCGTCGATCTACATCGCCAACGTGGTGCTGATCTGGCTGAACCTGAACAGCGAAGACCTGATCCCTCCGACCAGCACTGGCAAGGAGGTCGACGACCGTCCTTGATGGGCGTTTGTTGATCAGCGGTTACAAGAAAGGCGCGAGATTGAACTCGCGCCTTTTTTTTGGCTCCAAGGCTGGGTATAGCGCGGATCTTTCGATCCGTTTGTGATGGTCAGGAGGTTCAACGTGAACAAGTCGTTGCTGGTTGGTGCGGTATTGGGTGCTGTCGGTGTGACTGCCGGGGGTGCTGTTGCCACCTACAGCCTGGTAAAAAGCGGCCCTGAGTATGCGCAAGTGCTGGCGGTGCAGCCGGTAAAAACCCAGATTAAAACCCCGCGTGAGGTCTGCAAGGACGTCACAGTGACCCGGCAGCGTCCGGTGCAGGATCAACATCAAATCGCCGGTACCGTGGTCGGCGCCCTTGCCGGTGGCCTGCTGGGTAACCAGATCGGTGGCGGTAACGGCAAGAAGCTCGCGACCGTAGCGGGTGCGGTCGGTGGTGGTTATGCCGGTAACAAGGTTCAGGAAGGCATGCAGAACCGCGATACCTATACGACTACCCAGACGCGTTGTAACACCGTGAACGACATCAGTGACAAGGTGGTTGGCTACGACGTGCGTTACAACCTGGACGGCAAGGAAGGCACGGTGCGTATGGAGCGTGATCCAGGTGGTCAGATTCCAGTGGACAAAGAAGGTCGCCTGATCCTCGGTCAGAACCAGCAGTAACAGATTTAAAAACTTATAAAGCTCAAAATGTGGGAGGGGGCTTGCTCCCGATAGCGGTGGATCAGCCAGCCAATCAGGTGCTGGCCCACCGCAATCGGGAGCAAGCCCCCTCCCACATTTGGTTGATGGTGTAGCTGACATTTCAGGGCGCAGCAAATCCCAGGCATAAAAAAAGCACCCCTAGGGGTGCTTTTTTGTGCCTGCTCGCTTAGCGCTTCAGCGAAGCCGGCAGGTGCGGCTGGATCGCCGTCAGCACTGCCTTGAAGCATTTGGTGTTGCCGGCAACCACATGGCCTTTCTCAAGGAAGTCATGACCGCCGGTGAAGTCGCTCACCAAGCCGCCCGCTTCCTGGATCAACAGGGCGCCCGCCGCCATGTCCCACTCCGACAGGCCCGACTCCCAGAACGCATCAAAACGACCGGCGGCGACGTAAGCCAGGTCCAGGCTCGCTGCGCCAGCGCGACGGATACCCGCGGTCTGGCCAACCAGGGCGCGGAACATGCCCAGGTAGTTTTCCAGGTTGTCCATTTGATCGTCACGGAACGGGAAGCCAGTACCCAGCAAGGCGCCATCCAGGCTGGTGCGCCCGCTCACGCGCAGGCGACGGCCATTGAGTTGGGCGCCACGGCCACGGCTGGCGGTGAATTCTTCCTGGCGAACCGGGTCGAGAACGACGGCGTGTTCCAGGCGGCCACGGTATTTGCAGGCAATGCTCACGGCAAAATGTGGGATGCCGCGCAGGAAGTTGGTGGTGCCATCCAGTGGGTCGATGATCCACAGGTAGTCTTCGCCTTCACCGCTGCCTTTGTGCAGGCCGGTTTCTTCACCGAGGATGCCGTGGGTAGGGTAGGCCTTGCGCAGGGCGTCGATGATTTTCTGTTCGGCGGCGCGATCCACCTCGGATACATAATCCTTGGCGTCTTTTTCGTCGACCTTGATGGTATCCAGGCGCTCGATAGAGCGGAAGATCAATTCACTGGCGCTGCGGGCGGCGCGCAGCGCGATATTCAGCATGGGCTGCATGGATGTGTCACCTAAGGTTGTTAAAGAAAGCCGGGCATTCTAGCAGAAACTTTCTTCAGGTGAAGGACGACGTTAGCTTTCATGGCATAACCTTGGGCGGTTCTGTAAGATTTGCTCCCCTTTCCCGTGTCCGAGAGCGCCTCCCTTGCTGCAAAACATTCGTGTCGTCCTGGTCAATACCAGTCATCCCGGCAACATCGGCGGGGTGGCGCGAGCCATGAAAAACATGGGGCTGACGCGCCTGGTGCTGGTCGAGCCACGTGTGTTTCCGCACCACGAGGCCGATGCCCGCGCATCCGGCGCCAATGACATCCTGGAAAACGCCCAGGTTGTCGCCACCCTGGAAGATGCCCTGGTCGGCTGCAACCTGGTGCTCGGCACCAGCGCCCGTGATCGTCGCATTCCCTGGCCGCTGCTGGACCCGCGTGAGTGCGGTACCAAAGTGGTGGAAGAGGCGGCGGGCGGTGCAGAAATCGCGTTGGTATTTGGCCGTGAAGACTCCGGCCTGACCAATGAAGAGCTGCAACGATGTCATTACCACGTGCACATTCCATCAGACCCTGAGTTCAGTTCGCTGAACCTCGGCGCGGCGGTGCAGGTGCTGACTTATGAAGTGCGCATGGCCTGGCTCGCGGCTGCCGGTCAGCCCAGCAAGATGGAGAAGGATGAGGTTGCATCGACCAAAAGTGGCGAGCTCGCCACCATGGACGAGCTTGAGCGCTTCTATGAGCACCTGGAGCAAACCCTGGTGGCCATCGAGTTCCTCGATCCTGAAAAACCACGGCACTTGATGGCGCGCCTGCGTCGCCTTTACGGGCGCAGCTCGGTCAGTCGGGCGGAAATGAATATATTGCGTGGCATCCTCACGGAGACCCAGAAAGCGGCCCGTGGTGAGCTCCTTAAGCGGAAGGATTAAAAATGTTCGAGCGTTTGCGAGAAGATATCCAGAGTGTTTTCCACCGTGACCCGGCGGCGCGCAACGCCTTTGAAGTGCTGACCTGCTACCCGGGCATGCACGCGATCTGGATTCACCGTTTGTCCGGCGCCTTGTGGGGCATGGGCTGGAAATGGCTGGCGCGGTTGGTGTCGAACTTCGGGCGCTGGTTGACCGGGATCGAGATTCATCCGGGCGCCAAGGTCGGTCGTCGTTTCTTTATCGACCATGGCATGGGCATCGTGATTGGCGAGACGGCTGAAATTGGCGATGACGTGACCCTCTATCAGGGTGTCACCCTGGGCGGTACCACTTGGAATAAAGGCAAGCGTCACCCGACGCTGGGCGACGGCGTGGTGGTGGGCGCGGGTGCCAAGGTACTCGGCCCGTTCACCGTCGGTGCCGGTGCCAAGGTGGGCTCCAATGCCGTGGTGACCAAGGCAGTGCCGCCCGGTGCCACGGTGGTGGGCATTCCTGGACGGATCATCGTCAAGCCGGAAGTGGGCGACGAGCAGGAGGCCAAGCGTAAGGCCATGGCCGAAAAAATCGGCTTCGATGCCTACGGCGTGAGCGAAGACATGCCCGACCCGGTGGCGCGCGCCATCGGCCAGTTGCTTGACCACCTGCAAGCGGTGGATGGCAAGCTGGACGGGATGTGCGGCGCGCTGAAGGAATTGGGCAGCAGCTACTGCGCAAAAGACCTGCCTGAGCTGCGCGAAGAAGACTTCGCCGAGATCAAGAGCGAAGCGGCCACCAAGGCCAGCTGAAGTCTAAGACCCGCCGCAATAACCCTGTGGGAGGGGGCTTGCTCCCGATAGCAAAGTGTCAGCGACCAGAGTTTTGGCTGATCCACCGCCATCGGGAGCAAGCCCCCTCCCACATTTGATCCTCATTGGTCTGGGAATTTCTGCCAAACCCTGTTCCCGCTGTTCCTCCCCACCCCATCCTGCTATGATTCGCGCGCCCTTTTTACGGGTAATCCTGACTAAAGTACTAGGTCTTATAGTTGACTTAAATACTCGGGAATCGCATACTTGCTCCCATTCTGAAACACCTTGGTACTTGTCCATGAGACTGACTACAAAAGGCCGATACGCGGTGACTGCCATGCTCGACCTGGCTTTGCACGCGCAAACTGGGCCGGTGTCCCTGGCCGATATCTCCGAGCGCCAAGGCATTTCCCTGTCCTACCTCGAGCAACTGTTCGCCAAATTGCGCCGTAGCAACTTGGTTTCCAGCGTGCGGGGGCCAGGTGGTGGCTATCAGTTGTCCCGCGACATGCAGGGCATTCAGGTGGCCCAGGTGATCGACGCGGTCAACGAATCCGTCGATGCCACCAAATGCCAGGGCCTGGGTGACTGCCACGCCGGCGACACCTGCCTCACGCACCACTTGTGGTGTGACTTGAGCCTGCAGATCCATGAGTTTTTGAGTGGTATCAGCTTGGCTGATCTTGTGACTCGCCGTGAGGTGCAAGAAGTAGCCCAGCGTCAGGACCAGCGCCGTTGCAACACCAAGGCGCCGCGTCTGGACAAGATCGAAGCGTCCGCCGTCGAGTGACAGCCGCAGAGCTAACGGCACGCCAGCCAGCCTGATTTAGGAGAAAGTCCATGAAATTGCCGATTTACCTTGATTACTCAGCGACCACCCCGGTTGATCCGCGTGTCGCGCAAAAAATGAGCGAATGCCTGCTGGTTGACGGAAACTTCGGCAACCCGGCCTCCCGTTCCCACGTATTCGGCTGGAAAGCCGAGGAAGCGGTCGAGAACGCTCGTCGCCAGGTCGCCGACCTGGTTGGCGCAGACCCGCGCGAAATCGTCTGGACCTCCGGTGCCACCGAGTCCGACAACCTGGCAATCAAGGGCGCGGCGCATTTTTATGCGACCAAGGGCAAGCACCTGATCACCACCAAGATTGAGCACAAGGCTGTCCTCGACACCATGCGCCAACTGGAGCGTGAAGGTTTTGAGGTCACCTACCTCGAGCCGACCACCGACGGTATCGTCACCCCGGCCATGATCGAAGCCGCGCTGCGTGAAGATACCATCCTGGTTTCGGTGATTCACGTGAACAACGAAATCGGCACCATCAACGACATCGAAGCGATTGGCGAACTGACCCGTTCCAAGGGCATTCTGCTGCACGTCGACGCCGCTCAGTCCACCGGCAAGGTCGACATCGACCTGTCCAAGCTGAAAGTCGACCTGATGTCGTTCTCGGCCCACAAGACCTACGGCCCTAAAGGCATCGGCGCGCTGTACGTGAGCCGCAAGCCACGGGTGCGTATCGAAGCGACCATGCATGGCGGCGGTCACGAGCGCGGCATGCGTTCCGGCACCCTGGCGACCCACCAGATCGTCGGCATGGGCGAAGCCTTCCGCGTCGCCAAGGAAGACATGGCGGCCGAAAACGTGCGCATCAAGGCCCTGAGCGATCGCTTCTACAAGCAGGTCGAGAACCTTGAAGAGCTGTACATCAACGGCAGCATGACCGCCCGCGTACCGCACAACCTGAATTTGAGCTTCAACTACGTCGAAGGCGAGTCGCTGATCATGGCGCTCAAGGACCTGGCGGTTTCGTCCGGTTCGGCCTGCACCTCGGCGTCCCTTGAGCCTTCGTATGTATTGCGCGCCCTGGGCCGCAACGACGAACTGGCACACAGCTCGATCCGCTTTACCTTCGGCCGCTTCACCACTGAAGAGCAAGTCGACTACGCCGCGCAGAAAGTCTGCGAAGCCGTCAACAAGCTGCGCGTTCTGTCGCCGCTGTGGGACATGTACAAAGACGGTGTCGACATTTCCAAGATCGAGTGGGCGGCACACTAAATATAGAAGCCGCCACCCAAGCTCTGTAGGAACGTGGCGGAAAACGCAGGCGTTTCTACAGGGTTCCAGAGCGGCCCTGATGAGTGAGGATTCAGTACCATGGCTTACAGCGAAAAGGTCATCGACCACTACGAAAACCCGCGCAACGTCGGCAAGATGAACGCGGAAGATCCTGATGTCGGCACTGGCATGGTTGGCGCTCCGGCGTGCGGCGATGTGATGCGCCTGCAGATCAAGGTCAACGACGCTGGCGTTATCGAAGACGCCAAGTTCAAGACCTACGGCTGCGGTTCGGCCATCGCCTCCAGCTCCCTGGCGACCGAATGGATGAAAGGCAAGACCCTGGATGAGGCTGTCACCATCAGCAACACCCAGCTGGCCGAAGAACTGGCCCTGCCGCCGGTGAAAATTCACTGCTCGGTACTCGCCGAAGACGCCATCAAGGCGGCCGTTCGCGACTACAAGCAGAAGAAAGGCTTGATCTAAGTATTTGGCGACGAGTAAGGAGTCAACGATGGCTATCAGCATGACAGAAGCGGCTGCGCAGCACATTCGCCGCTCCCTGAATGGGCGCGGTAAAGGTGAGGGGATTCGTCTGGGTGTTCGCACCACGGGCTGTTCCGGCCTTGCCTACGTGCTGGAGTTTGTCGACGAGGTGGTTGAAGAGGATCAGGTGTTCGAAAGTCACGGCGAGAAAGTGATCATCGACCCAAAGAGCCTGACCTACCTGGACGGCACCGAGCTCGATTTCGTCAAGGAAGGGTTGAACGAAGGCTTCAAGTTCAACAACCCCAACGTACGCGGTGAATGTGGCTGCGGCGAAAGCTTCAACATCTGAGGCTTCTTGTGGGTACTCCTTGTCATTTCGCTTTATTCGAGTTGCAACCGAGCTTTCGGCTGGACCTCGAGCAGCTTGCCACGCGCTATCGAGAATTGGCGCGTGGCGTGCATCCGGACCGTTTCGCTGACGCTTCCGAGCGTGAGCAACGCCTGGCGCTGGAGCAATCGGCCAGCCTCAACGAAGCCTATCAGACGCTGAAAAGCCCCCCAAGCGCGCGCGTTATTTGCTTGCGATGAAGGGCGGTGAGTTGCCGATGGAAGTCACCGTGCATGACCCGGACTTCCTGATGCAGCAGATGCAGTGGCGCGAAGAACTTGAAGAGTTGCAGGACGAAGCCGATGTGGCTGGAGTCGCGGTCTTCAAGCGGCGTCTGAAAACCGCCCAGGATGAGCTCAACGAAAGCTTCGCAGCCTGTTGGGATGATGCGGCGCAACGCGAGCAGGCCGAGCGCCTGATGCGGCGCATGCAGTTCCTCGACAAGCTCACCTACGAAGTGCGCCAGCTAGAAGAGCGCCTCGACGATTAACCCAGTGCTGCCCGTGATGCACGCCTGATAGACAGATAAGACCTGATTACCATGGCTCTACTGCAAATCGCCGAACCCGGCCAAAGCCCTCAACCGCACCAGCGTCGCCTGGCGGTCGGGATTGACCTGGGCACCACCAATTCCCTGGTCGCTGCCTTGCGCAGCGGCCTGTCCGAGCCACTGCCCGATGCCGATGGCCAGGTGATCCTGCCATCCGCCGTGCGTTATCACGCCGACCGCATCGAAGTGGGCGAGTCGGCCAAGCTGGCAGCGTCTACCGACCCCTTGAACACCGTGTTGTCGGTCAAGCGCTTGATGGGTCGTGGGTTGTCCGACGTCAAGCAATTGGGCGATCAGCTGCCGTACCGCTTTGTCGGCGGCGAATCCCATATGCCGTTCATCGACACCGTCCAAGGCCCGAAAAGCCCGGTGGAAGTGTCTGCCGATATTCTCAAGGTGCTGCGCCAGCGTGCGGAAACCACCTTGGGCGGCGAACTGGTCGGTGCGGTGATCACCGTCCCGGCGTATTTCGATGACGCGCAGCGCCAAGCCACCAAGGACGCGGCGAAACTCGCCGGTCTGAACGTGCTGCGCCTGCTCAATGAGCCGACTGCGGCTGCCGTGGCTTATGGCCTGGATCAGCATGCTGAAGGCCTGGTCGCGATTTACGACCTGGGCGGCGGCACCTTTGATATTTCAATCCTGCGCCTGACCGGCGGCGTCTTTGAAGTGCTGGCCACCGGCGGCGACAGCGCCCTCGGCGGTGACGACTTTGATCACGCCATCGCGAGCTGGATCATCAGCAGTGCGGGCTTGTCTGCCGACCTGGACCCGGGTGCACAGCGCAGCCTGCTGCAAACCGCCTGCGCCGCCAAGGAAGCGCTGACGGATGCTGCAACTGTTGAAGTTTCCTACGGCACCTGGTCGGCCCAGCTGACGCGCGAAGCCTTCGATGCGTTGATCGAACCCATGGTCGCCCGCAGCCTGAAAGCCTGCCGCCGCGCGGTGCGAGACTCCGGTATCGAACTGGAAGACGTCGGTGCCGTGGTCATGGTGGGCGGCTCCACCCGTGTTCCGCGCGTGCGTGAAGCCGTCGCCCAAGCCTTTGGCCGCCAGCCGTTGACTGAAATTGACCCGGACCAAGTCGTCGCCATTGGCGCCGCGATCCAGGCCGATACCCTGGCCGGCAATAAGCGCGATGGTGGCGAACTGCTGCTGCTTGATGTGATTCCGTTGTCCCTGGGCCTGGAAACCATGGGCGGCCTGATGGAAAAGGTGATTCCACGCAACACCACCATTCCCGTCGCCCGCGCCCAGGACTTCACCACCTACAAAGATGGCCAGACGGCCATGATGATCCATGTGCTGCAAGGCGAGCGCGAGCTGATCAGCGACTGCCGCTCCCTGGCGCGTTTTGAATTGCGCGGTATCCCGGCCATGGTTGCGGGCGCGGCGAAGATTCGCGTGACCTTCCAGGTGGACGCCGACGGCCTGCTCAGCGTGGCTGCGCGCGAATTGGCCTCAGGCGTTGAAGCCAGCATCCAGGTCAAGCCTTCCTACGGGCTGACTGACGGCGAAATCGCCAAGATGCTCAAGGATTCGTTCCAATATGCCAGCGACGACAAGGTCGCCCGCGTGTTGCGTGAGCAGCAAGTCGACGCCCAGCGCCTGCTCGAAGCGGTGCAGGGCGCCCTTGAGGCTGACGGCGAGCGCCTGTTGGATAGCGAGGAGCGCATGGTCATCGACCTGCAGATGCAGGAACTGGCCGAACTCATGAAAGGCACCGATGGTTATGCCATCGAGCAGCAGACCAAGCGTCTGTCGCAAGTGACCGATGCCTTTGCCGCCCGTCGTATGGACCAGTCGGTAAAAGCCGCCCTGGCGGGCCGCAACCTGAATGAACTTGAGGATTAACTGATGCCGCAGATCATTTTTCTGCCACACGCCGAGCATTGCCCGGATGGTATGGTCGTGGAGGCTGAGACCGGCAAGTCCATCCTTGAAGTCGCCCACGACAACCATATTGAGATCGAAAGCGCCTGCGGCGGTGTGTGTGCCTGCACCACCTGCCACTGCATCATCCGCGAAGGCTTCAACAGCCTGGAAGAGGCCGATGAGCTGGAAGAGGACTTCCTTGACCGCGCCTGGGGCCTGGAAGCGACTTCTCGCCTGAGCTGTCAGGCCAAGGTCGGCACTGAAGACATCACTGTCGAAATTCCGAAGTATTCGCTCAACCATGCGGCCGAAGCGCCGCATTGATTCAAGGAAATGTCATGAGCCTGAAATGGGTTGATGTACAAGAAATCGCTATACAACTTGCTGAAGCTCATCCTGAGGTCAATCCTCTGACAGTGAACTTCGTCAAGCTGCGCAACCTCGTGATGGCGCTGCCGGAATTCGACGACATCCCGGACCGGGGTGGCGAAAAGGTTCTGGAGGCGATTCAGGCTCTGTGGATCGAAGAAGCAGACGACTGAGCCGCCTTTTTACGCAGTTAGGCAATACCCAATAACCCGCGTATAATTCGCGGGTTTAATTTTTCGTAAATTACCGTTTCTGGAGTTACACCATGGCTGTTCAACGTACTTTCTCCATCATCAAGCCTGACGCTGTTGCAAAAAACGTCATCGGCGAGATCACCACTCGTTTCGAAAAAGCCGGCCTGAAGGTTGTAGCTTCGAAACTCAAGCAACTGTCCAAGGCTGAAGCTGAAGGCTTCTACGCTGAGCACAGCGCTCGTGGCTTCTTCGGCGACCTGGTTGCCTTCATGATCTCCGGTCCTGTTGTTGTTCAGGTTCTGGAAGGCGAAAACGCTATCGCTCTGAACCGTGAGCTGATGGGCGCTACCAACCCTAAAGAAGCTGCTGCCGGCACCATCCGTGCTGACTTCGCTGAATCCATCGACGCCAACGCTGTACACGGTTCGGACTCCGAAGCCGCTGCTGCTCGCGAAATCTCGTACTTCTTCGCAGCTACCGAAGTAACCGCTCGCTAAGCATCGGCTTAAAGAGTGAGGGTGAATCCATGACGACATCGACTGTTAAAACCAACCTGCTGGGTCTGACTCAGCCGGAAATGGAGAAATTCTTCGACTCAATCGGGGAGAAGCGTTTCCGTGCCGGTCAGGTAATGAAGTGGATTCACCACTTTGGCGTCGATGATTTCGACGCCATGACGAACGTCAGCAAGGCCTTGCGCGACAAGCTCAAGAACATTGCTGAGGTGCGTGGTCCTGAAGTAGTCAGCGAAGACATCTCCACCGATGGCACCCGTAAGTGGGTGGTGCGCGTGGCGTCCGGCAGCTGCGTCGAGACCGTATACATTCCCCAGGGCAAGCGCGGCACCTTATGCGTTTCGTCCCAGGCAGGCTGTGCCCTGGACTGCAGTTTCTGCTCCACCGGCAAGCAAGGCTTCAATAGCAACCTCACCGCCGCCGAAGTCATCGGCCAGGTGTGGATTGCCAACAAATCGTTTGGCAGCGTCCCGGCGACCGTCGACCGTGCAATCACCAACGTGGTGATGATGGGCATGGGTGAGCCGCTGCTGAACTTCGACAACGTGATTGCGGCCATGCACCTGATGATGGACGACCTGGGCTACGGCATTTCCAAGCGCCGTGTGACCCTGTCGACCTCCGGCGTGGTACCGATGATCGATGAGCTGGCCAAGCACATCGACGTTTCCCTGGCGTTGTCGCTGCACGCACCGAATGACGCATTGCGTAACCAATTGGTGCCGATCAACAAGAAGTATCCGCTTAAGATGCTGCTCGAATCTTGCCAGCGCTACATGGCGACTTTGGGCGAGAAGCGTGTGCTGACCATTGAGTACACCATGCTCAAGGACATCAACGACAAGGTCGAGCACGCGGTCGAGATGATCGAGCTGCTCAAGAACACCCCGTGCAAGATCAACCTGATTCCGTTCAACCCGTTTCCCCATTCTGGCTACGAGCGGCCGAGCAACAACGCCATCCGCCGTTTCCAGGATCAACTGCACCAGGCCGGCTACAACGTCACCGTTCGCACGACTCGCGGTGAAGACATCGACGCCGCCTGTGGCCAATTGGTAGGGCAGGTGCTGGATCGCACCCGTCGCAGTGAGCGCTACATCGCCGTGCGGGAATTGAGCGCTGCCGACGATGCACCGCAAAGCGCTGCAAATCGAAACTGAGAGAGGACCTCTATGCCCTTGCGCCTTGCGCTGCTGTTGCTTGTTACCGGTCTCGCGACCGGTTGTGTTTCATCGGGCCATGACAGCCCTTTGCAAACCGGCAAGGGCCGTGACGCGGCGCGAGTGGCCTATGTGCAACTGGGCTTGGGCTATCTGCAACAAGGCATGAACGAGCAGGCCAAGGTGCCCTTGAAAAAGGCCCTTGAGCTGGATGCCGACGATGCTGATGCCAATGCCGCGCTGGCGCTGGTGTTCAAGGCTCAGGCCGAGCCCGAGTTGGCCGATCAGTATTTCACCAAGGCGCTGGCTTCCCGTCCTGGCGACGCCCGGTTGCTGAACAACTACGGCAGTTTCCTGTTCGAGCAGAAGCGTTATGAGCAGGCAGCCGTTTATTTCCGGCAGGCCAGTACCGATACCCTTTATCCTGAGCGTTCGCGTGTGTTCGAGAACCTTGGGGTGACGTCGGTACACCTTGGCCAGCGCGAGCTTGCGCGCCAGCAACTGGAAAAAGCCCTGCTCCTGAACGCTCGCCAGCCACGCGCTTTGCTTGAAATGGCTGAGTTGTCTTACGAAGACAGGCATTATGTGCCGGCACGCGACTATTACGAGCGTTTCAGCCGGCTCAGCGGGCACAATGCACGTAGTCTGTTGCTCGGTGTGCGCCTGGCGACGGTTCATGAAGAACGCGACACGGCCGCACGTTTTGGCCAGCAACTCGAACGACTCTATCCCGGTACGCCGGAATATCAGCAATACCTGTCGGAGCAATGATGAAAGCCGCGCACCCGGAAGTTGTAGCAGCTAATCGCGTCAACCCAGGCGAGACCTTGCGTCAGGCCCGCGAAAGCAATGGTTGGTCGCTGGCGGAAGTGGCCCTCAAGCTCAATTTGACCAGCACCTCCCTGGCCAACCTGGAGGCTGGCGCGTTCGACAAACTGCCTGGGCACACGTTTGCCCGCGGCTATATCCGCGCCTATGCCAAATTGCTGGGCATCGATCAGACCGCGTTGGTCCAGGCGTTCGACCAGTACACCGGCACCGACTCCCAGGGCAGTAATGTCCATGGCCTCGGGCGTATCGAAGAGCCCACTCGGGTTTCCCACACGATTTTGCGCATCGTCAGCCTGTTGCTGTTGATTGCGGTGATCGGCGGTGGTTTCGTCTGGTGGCAAGACCAGGCCTCCCAGCGCAATAAAGACCTGACCAGCAACGCTCTGGAACACGTCGAAGTCGAAAGCGCCGACGGCACCACCCAGATTCATCCGCTGGATGAGCCGGAAGACCAGGCGGTTGCCGAATCACAAGCCGCCCCAGAAGCGCCTGCCCCCGTCGAACAGCCGGCTCCAGACGCCGCCAGCGCACCTGCTGCCACTGCGGCCGTACCCGCTCCGGCCCCGGCAGCGCCTGTCGCCCAGGCCCCTGCAGCAGCCGCTCCGGCACAGGCGCCAGCGCCGGCCGCACCGGCTGCGCCCGCCATTTCGCCGCCCACCACCCCTGCGTTGATCGCCGGTGACGGGCGCGTACAGATCACCTTCGTTGCCGACTGCTGGACGCAAGTCACCGATGGCAACGGCAAAGTGCTCTTTAGCGGCCTCAAGCGTAAGGGAGATACGCTTGACCAGGGCGGCAAGCTTCCTCTGACGCTGCGTCTGGGCTTCGCCCGTGGCGCGCAAGTGGCCTACAACGGCCAGCCTGTGGACGTAGCGCCGTTCACCAGTGGCGAGACAGCTCGCCTCAAGTTGGGACAATAGTCATGCACGGCGAATCTCCAATCAAACGTCGCGTATCGCGCAAGATCTGGGTCGGCTCGGTGCCGGTGGGCGGCGATGCCCCCATCGCGGTGCAGAGCATGACCAACAGCGACACCAATGACGTGGCCGCCACCGTCGCCCAGATCAATCGTCTGGAAGCGGCCGGCGTGGACATCGTGCGGGTTTCCGTACCGGACATGGACGCTGCTGAAGCGTTCGGCCGTATCAAGCAATTGGTCAAGGTGCCACTGGTTGCCGACATTCACTTCGACTACAGGATCGCATTGCGCGTAGCCGAATTGGGCGTGGACTGCCTGCGCATCAACCCGGGCAACATCGGTCGTGAAGACCGTGTGCGCGCCGTGGTCGATGCGGCCCGTGATCGCGGCATCCCCATCCGCATCGGCGTTAACGCCGGGTCGCTGGAAAAAGACCTGCAAAAGAAATACGGCGAGCCGACCCCTGCGGCGCTGGTCGAGTCGGCCCTGCGCCACGTTGAACACCTCGAACGCCTGAATTTCCAGGACTTCAAGGTCAGCGTAAAGGCTTCCGACGTGTTCATGGCCGTAGAAGCCTACCGCCTGCTGGCCAAGGAAATCGTACAGCCACTGCACCTGGGCATCACTGAAGCGGGCGGTTTACGCTCAGGCACAGTGAAATCTGCGGTGGGTCTCGGTATGCTGCTCGCCGAAGGGATTGGCGATACTATCCGCATCTCCCTGGCGGCAGACCCCGTAGAGGAAGTGAAGGTCGGTTACGACATTCTCAAATCCCTGCGTTTGCGTTCTCGTGGCATCAACTTCATTGCCTGTCCGAGCTGCTCGCGGCAGAACTTCGACGTGGTGAAAACCATGAACGACCTGGAGTTGCGTCTCGAAGACCTGCTGGTGCCGCTGGATGTGGCGGTGATCGGTTGCGTGGTCAACGGACCGGGCGAAGCCAAAGAGGCACATGTGGGCTTGACCGGCGGTACGCCGAACCTGATTTATATCGACGGCAAACCGTCGCAGAAATTGACGAATGACAATCTGGTGGATGAGCTGGAAAAGCTGATCCGCCAGAAAGCGGCCGAAAAGGTCGCCGCTGATGCAGCGCTGATCGCTCGCGGCTGATTGAACGAATTTAAGGATTTGATGTGAGCAAGTCTCTGCAAGCCATTCGTGGCATGAACGACATCCTGCCGGAGCAGACGCCACTGTGGCGCTATTTCGAGAGCACGGTCGCGCGCCTGCTGGATAACTACGGTTACAAGCAGATTCGTATGCCGATCGTTGAATTCACCGAGCTGTTCAAGCGCTCCATCGGTGAAGTGACCGACATCGTCGAAAAAGAGATGTACACCTTTGAAGACCGTAACGGCGACTCCCTGACCCTGCGTCCGGAAGGCACCGCCGCGTGCGTTCGCGCTGTGCTGGAGCATGGCATCACCGGTGGCGGCCAGACCCAGAAACTGTGGTACATCGGCCCAATGTTCCGCCACGAGCGCCCGCAGAAAGGCCGTTATCGCCAGTTTCACCAGATCGGTTGCGAAGTCTTCAACCTGGACGGCCCGGACATTGACGCCGAACTGATCGTGCTGACCTGGCGCCTGTGGGGCCAGTTGGGCATCCGCGACGCGGTCAAGCTCGAACTCAACAGCCTGGGCACCAGTGAGTCCCGTGGCCGCTACCGGGTCGCCCTGGTGGAGTACCTGTCTGCCCACCTGGATAAACTGGACGAAGACAGCCAGCGCCGCCTGAAGACCAACCCGTTGCGCGTACTCGATACCAAGAACGCCGACACCCAGGCCGTGCTGCTCGATGCGCCGAAAATGGCCGATTACCTGGACGAAGAATCCCGCACGCACTTCGAGGGCCTCAAGGCTCGCCTGGATGCGGCGGGTATCCCGTATGTGATCAACCCGAAGCTGGTGCGCGGCCTCGATTACTACAGCAAGACCGTGTTCGAATGGGTCACCGACAAACTCGGCGCCCAAGGCACCGTGTGTGCCGGTGGTCGTTACGACGGCCTGGTCGAGCAAATGGGCGGCAAGCCGACCGCAGGCGTGGGTTTCGCCATGGGCATCGAGCGGCTGATCCTGCTGCTGGAGACCCTGGAGCAAGTGCCCGAAGAGATTTCCCGTCAGGTGGACGTGTATCTTTGTGCTTTTGGCGAGGCCGCCGAACTGGCAGCGTTGGCCCTGAGCGAAAAAGTGCGCGACCAGCTGCCGAACCTGCGTCTGCAGATCAATGCCGGTGCGGGTAGCTTCAAGAGCCAGTTCAAGAAGGCCGACAAGAGCGGCGCGTTGTATGCGCTGATCCTCGGCGATGACGAATTGGCCCAGCAAGTGATAGGTTTCAAACCCCTGCGTGGTCAGGGCGAACAACAGAACATTGCCTTTGATGCGCTCGCTGCGCACCTGGCCACCTGCGTCGTGCAGGGTTGAAGCTGTCGAACAGCCGAATTTAGCGATTAAGGAGTATTGGGGTGTCGAGTACTGATGATGAGCAACTGGCCGAGTTCAAGGACTGGTGGCAGCGTAACGGCAAGCCCCTGGTTACTGGCGGTCTGCTGGCTTTAGTGGTGGTGTTCGGCTGGCAGGCCTGGACCAAGTATCAGGCCAACCAGTCCCAGGGCGCCTCGATCGTTTATCAGCAGTTGCTGGAAACTACCCTGACGCCGGACGGCAAGCCCGACCCTGCCCAAGTGGCAGACCTGGCCGGCAAGCTGAAGAACGAATTTGGCGGTACTGCCTACGCGCAGTACGGCAGCCTGTTCGTCGCGAAAGTCGCGGTCGACACCGGCAAGCTCGATGATGCAGCCACTGAGCTCAAGGCGATCGCCGACAAACCGACCAACCCGACCCTGGGTGAAATCGCACGTCAGCGCCTGGCACAGGTGTTGGCGGCACAGAACAAGGCTGACGAAGCACTCAAACTGCTCGACGGCGATGCTGACAAGGCATTTGTAGCCACTCGCGAAGAGCTCAAGGGCGACCTGTTGGTCCAATTGGGTCGTACCGACGAAGCCAATGCTGCGTACCAAAAAGCCAAGGCGGCGCTGTCTGATGAAGCGGCGGTCGGTGGCTTACAAATCAAGCTGGACGACTTGGCCAAAGGGGATGCGTGACGTGATCCGTTGGAAACATGCAGCATTGCTGGCTCTGGCCGTTCTGGCCGCGGGTTGCAGCAGCAACAGTAAAAAAGAACTGCCGCCTGCGGAGCTGACCAGCTTCAAGGAAGAAGTGGTACTGCAAAAGCAGTGGAGCCGCTCCATCGGTGACGGTCAGGGTGAAACCTACAACATGCTGGTACCGGCAATCGACGGTGACAACATTGTAGCCGCTGACGTCACTGGGATCGTGACCTCCATGGACCGCATGACCGGTGACGTGAAGTGGAAGAAAGACCTTGAGTTGCCTGTTTCCGGCGCCGTAGGCGTGGGTTACGGCATGGTCATGCTCGGCACGCTCAAGGGTGAGGTCGTAGCCCTGGATTCCAGCACCGGTGAAGAGAAATGGCGCGCTCGCGTGACCAGTGAAGTCCTCGCACCGCCTGCCACCAACGGCGATGTCGTCGTAGTGCAAACCCAGGATGACCGCGTAATCGGTCTGGACGCGGCCACTGGCAACCAGCGCTGGTTGTACGACAGCACCCCGGCGGTGTTGACCTTGCGCGGTACCAGCGGTCCGATTGTGACCAACAATCTGGCCGTTGCGGGCCTGTCGACCGGTAAAGTGATTGCCCTGAATACCCAGAATGGCGTGCCGGCCTGGGAAACCCGCGTAGCTATCCCGCAAGGTCGCTCCGAGCTGGATCGCGTGGTGGACATCGACGGCGGCCTGTTGCTGTCCGGCGAGACCCTCTACGTCGCCACTTATCAGGGCCGTGTCGCGGCACTGGACCTGCAGAGCGGTCGGGTCAACTGGCAGCGTGATGCTTCCAGCTACGCCGGTGTCGCCCAAGGGTTTGGCAGCGTCTATGTGAGCCTGGCGTCCGGCACCGTTGAAAGTGTCGACGAGCGTTCCACCACTGCACTGTGGAGCAACGACTCCCTGGCGCGCCGTCAACTGTCGGCACCGGAAGTCTTTTCCAGCTACGTAGCGGTCGGTGACTTCGAAGGCTACCTGCACCTGCTGAGCCAGGTGGACGGTCGCTTTGTAGGTCGCGAGCGTATCGACAGCGACGGCCTGCGTGCGCGTCCGCTGGTGGTGGGTAACATGCTTTATGTGTATGGCAACAGCGGCAAGCTGGAAGCCCTGACCATCAAGTAAGAACTATGCTTGGGGGCTTAGCCCTCTGGCAGCTTCACCTGTAGGAGCGAGCGTCATGTGGCGAGGGAGCTTGCTCCCGCTGGAGTGCGAAGCGCTCCCAAACTGGTCAAACAGGTGCATCTGATGCATCTCGGTCGAATGGTTTTGGGGCTGCTACGCAGCCCAGCGGGAGCAAGCTCCCTCGCCACGACAAGCTCGCTCCTACAGTCGAGCACCAGCCGCTGCCCTGCAGCGGCTTTTGTATTTTCTGAAATAACGAAGTGGAGAGCCGCATGGTTCCCGTAATTGCCCTGGTGGGCCGACCTAACGTCGGCAAGTCCACCTTGTTCAACCGCCTGACCAGGACTCGCGACGCCATCGTCGGCGACTTGTCCGGTCTTACCCGTGATCGCCAATACGGTGAGGCAAAGTGGCAAGGGCGCTCCTACATTATTGTCGACACCGGTGGTATCTCCGGTGACGAACATGGCATGGATGAAAAAATGGCCGAGCAGTCGCTGCTGGCCATTGAAGAAGCCGATGTCGTGTTGTTCCTGGTGGACGCCCGTGCGGGCTACACCGCTGCCGACCAGATGATTGGCGAGCACCTGCGCAAGCGCAACAAGCGTTCCTATCTGGTCGCGAACAAGATCGATAACATCGATCCTGAGGCGGCCCGTGCCGAATTCAGCCCGATGGGCCTGGGCGATGCGATCCCGGTTGCCGGTGCCCACGGTCGCGGCATCACGCAGATGCTGGAAATTGCCCTCAGCACGTTTCCCAAGGATGACGATGAGGAAGAAGAGGGTGAGGAGGAGATCGTCGCCGAAGGCGAGGAAGCCAAGCGCATTCCTGGCCCGAGCGAAAAAGACGGTATCAAGATCGCCATCATCGGCCGCCCTAACGTCGGCAAGTCGACCCTGGTCAACCGTATGCTCGGTGAAGACCGGGTAATCGTCTATGACGAACCCGGCACCACCCGCGACAGCATCTACATCCCGTTCGAGCGCAACGACGAGAAGTACACGCTGATCGACACCGCCGGTGTGCGCAAGCGCGGCAAGATCCACGAAGAAGTTGAAAAATTCTCCGTGGTGAAAACCCTGCAGGCGATCAAAGACGCCAACGTGGTGATCTTCGTGATGGACGCCCGCGAAGGCGTGGTGGACCACGACCTGAACCTGCTGGGCTTCGCCCTGGAAGCCGGCCGTGCGCTGGTGATCGCGATCAACAAGTGGGACGGCATGACGCCGAGCGAGCGCGATTTCGTCAAGATCGAGCTGCAGCGTCGCCTGTTCTTCGTTGAGTTCGCCGATATCCACTTCATCTCGGCACTGCACGGCACTGGTGTGGGCAACCTCTACGCGTCCGTACAGAACTCGTTCAAGTCCGCGGTCACCCGCTGGCCGACCAACCGCCTCACCCAGATCCTGGAAGACGCGGTGGGCGAGCACGCGCCGCCGATGGTCAACAACCGCCGCATCAAACTGCGTTACGCCCACTTGGGTGGTGCCAACCCGCCGATTATCGTGATCCACGGTAACCAGATCGAGAAGGTGCCCAAGTCCTATGTGCGTTACCTGGAAAACACCTACCGCCGTGTCTTGAAACTGGTCGGTACGCCGATCCGTATCGAGTTCAAGGGTGGCGAGAACCCATACGAAGGCAACAAGAACAGCCTTACCGACCGCCAGGTCAACAAGAAGCGTCGGATGATGACGCATCACAAGAAAGCCGATAAAAAGCGCCGTGATAAGAAATAGCGGCAGCGCCAAGTTGTAAGCTACAAGCTGCAAGAAAGGGCTCCGTTCGAGCCCTTTTTTGTGCGCGACGGTTGACCAGCTTGTAGCTTGAAGCTTAAAACTTGCAGCTCACCCGAGGGGCGCTCCCATGATCATCAGCAAGCTGCCGAATGTCGGCACCACCATCTTCACCAGCATGTCGCAGTTGGCGGCCGACACCGGCGCAATCAACCTGTCCCAGGGTTTTCCCGACTTCAATGGCCCTCAAGACTTGCTCGACGCTGTAGGGCGGCACGTCGCCAACGGGCATAACCAATACGCACCGATGAGCGGTTTGCCCGCGCTGCGCCAGCAGGTGGTGGCTAAGATTGCCCGCAGCTACGGTGTCAGCGTCGATGCCGAGCGTGAAGTAACCATTACGCCGGGCGCGACCCAGGGCATTTTCTGCGCTATCCAGGCGGTTATTCGCAACGGTGACGAAGTGATCATCTTCGACCCTTGCTACGACAGCTACGCGCCCTCGGTAGAGCTGGCCGGCGGGCGCTGCGTGCATGTGCAGCTGGGCCTGCAGGATTTCAGCCTGGACTTCGAGCGCATCAAGGCCGCGCTGTCGCCGCGCACGCGCATGATTGTGCTCAATACCCCGCACAATCCCAGCGGCGCCCTTGTCAGCCGTGAGGAACTGGACCAACTGGCCGAGCTGATTCGCGGCCGCGATATCTATCTGCTCAGCGATGAAGTGTATGAACACCTGGTGTTCGACGACGTGCCCCACGTCAGCGTGCTCGCCCACGAGGAGCTGTACCCGCGTGCGTTCGTGGTCAGCTCGTTCGGCAAGACCTATCACGTCACGGGCTGGAAAACCGGCTATGTGGTTGCACCGCCGGCCCTCACTGCCGAGCTGCGCAAGGTGCATCAATACGTCAGTTTCTGTGGCGTGACGCCGTTGCAGTACGCGCTGGCCGACTTTATGGCCGAGCACCCGGAGCACGTGGCTGCGCTGCCGGCGTTCTACCAAGCCAAGCGCGACCTGTTCTGCCGGTTGCTGGCGCCGTCGCGGTTCAGCTTCAGCCCATCGGCGGGGACTTACTTTCAACTGGTGGATTATTCCCGGATTCGCCCGGACCTGGATGATGTCGCCATGTCCGAATGGATGACGCGCGAACACGGCGTGGCGTCGATTCCCATCTCTGTGTTCTACCGCAACCCACCCCAAGGCCAGCGCCTGGTGCGCCTGTGCTTTGCCAAACGCGAGGAAACGCTGCAACAGGCGGCGGAAAAACTATGCGTGATTTGAGCGCCTTGCCAGACCTGAACATTGCCCTGATCCAGACCACCCTGGCGTGGCACGACCGCCAGGCCAATCTTGAGCATTTCGAGCTGTTGCTGGAGCAGGCCAGCGGCGTCGACCTGATTGTATTGCCGGAAATGTTCACCACCGGTTTCTCCATGGAGTCGGCTTCCCTGGCCGAACCGGAAAACGGCCCGACGCACCGTTGGCTCCAGGCCCAGGCCGCGAAATACAACGCCGTGATCACGGGCAGTGTGATCATTCAGGCGGCGGATGGCAGCCACCGTAACCGCCTGCTCTGGGCGCGGCCTGACGGTGAGGTGCTGCATTACGACAAGCGCCACCTGTTCCGCATGGCCGGCGAGCACGACCACTACACCCCCGGCGAACGTCAGGTGCAGTTCGAATTGAACGGTTGGCGTATTCGGCCGTTGATTTGCTACGACCTGCGCTTCCCGGTGTGGAGTCGTGATGCCCAGGACACCGACTTGTTGCTTTACACCGCCAATTGGCCGGGGGCGCGGCGTCAGCATTGGAACCGACTGTTGCCGGCGCGGGCCATCGAAAACCTGTGCTATGTCGCCGCGGTGAACCGCGTGGGCACGGATGGGAAGGGCTTTGCCTACACCGGCGATAGCCAGGTGCTGGATTTCCAGGGTGAGACATTGCTGAGCGCGGGGGAAGCGGATGGAGTGTTTCAGGTGAAGCTGGATGCGGCTGAGTTGGCGGCGTATCGCACGCGCTTTCCGGCGAACCTGGATGCGGATACTTTCCAGTTTGTCTGATGGATTTTTGCTGTCGGGACTATCGCTATCGGGAGCAAGCCCCCTCCCACATTTGGAATTTGTTCACAGATCAAAATGTGGGAGGGGCTTGCTCCCGATGAGGCCAGACCGATCAGCACACCTCTCAAATAAAAAGGCCCCTGGATTCTCACCCAGGGGCCTTTTGCATTGCGCCGATAGCTTACGCCGCTTTCGCTTCCTGCTGGCTCAGCGAGCGGTTCAGCGCACTGAACAGCGCCTTGAAGCTCGCGGTGGTGATGTTTTCATCAATCCCCACGCCATGCACCGGACGCTCGCCATTTACGCGCAGTTCGATGTACGCCGCCGCTTTGGCGTTGGTACCCGCACCAATCGCGTGCTCGTTGTAGTCCATGATCTCCACACCAATCGGCAAGCCTGCCACCAGCGCTTCCAACGCGCCGTTGCCTTTGCCTTTCCAGTGCAGGTTGGTTTCGCCTTGGCCCTTGCCGGAGACTTCCACTTCCACGTAGCTGTTGCCGTTTTCTTCCTGCAGGCGATGGCTGACCAGCGCGTACGGGGTGTTGGCCTGCAAGTATTCGCGTTGCAGCAAGGCGTAGATCTGAGGTGCGGTCATTTCAAGGCCGACGCGGTCGGTTTCAGCCTGTACCACCTGGCTGAATTCAATCTGCATGCGGCGTGGCAGGCTGATGTCGTATTCCTGCTCCAGCAGGTAGGCGATGCCGCCTTTGCCCGACTGGCTGTTCACACGGATCACCGCCTCGTAGCTGCGGCCGATGTCTGCCGGATCGATCGGCAAATACGGCACCTCCCACAACGCATCGTCTTTCTGCTGAGCGAAGCCCTTGCGGATTGCGTCCTGGTGGGAGCCGGAGAACGCGGTGTGCACCAGGTCGCCAACATACGGGTGACGTGGGTGCACCTGGATCTGGTTGCACTCCTCGACGACTTTGCGCACGCCGTCGATATCGGAGAAATCCAGCTGCGGGTCGAGGCCCTGGGTGTACATGTTCAGCGCCACGGTAACCAGGTCGACGTTGCCGGTGCGCTCGCCGTTGCCGAACAGGCAGCCTTCGACACGATCGGCCCCGGCCATCAGGCCCAGCTCGGTGGCGGCGACGCCCGTGCCACGGTCGTTGTGGGTGTGCAGGCTGATGATCACGCTGTCACGGCGGTTGATATGGCGACCGAACCACTCGATCTGGTCGGCATAGATATTCGGCGTGGCGCATTCCACGGTGGCCGGCAGGTTGAGGATCATCTTGTGCTCGGGCGTCGGGTTCCATACCTCGATCACCGCGTCACAGACTTCCTTGGCGAACTCCAGCTCAGTGGCGCTGAAGGTCTCCGGCGAGTATTCGAAGGTCCACTGGGTTTGCGGCTGTTGCGCGGCGTATTTGACGAACAGCTTGGCGGCGTTGACCGCGATGGCCTTGACGCCTTCCTTGTCTTGATTGAACACAATGCGGCGGAACGACGGCGAAGTGGCGTTGTACAAGTGCACGATGGCTTTCTTGGCCCCGCGCAAGGATTCGAAGGTCCGTTCGATCAAGTCTTCACGGCCCTGGGTCAGCACCTGGATGGTGGTGTCCTCGGGGATGTGGTTGCCTTCGATCAGGGTGCGTACGAAATCGAAATCGGTTTGCGACGCGGCCGGGAAGGACGCTTCGATTTCCTTTACGCCGACGGCCACGAGGGTCTTCCAGAAGCGCAGCTTTTTCGCGGCGTCCATCGGTTCGATCAGCGACTGGTTGCCATCACGCAAGTCCGAGCTGCACCAGATCGGCGCAGTGGTGATGGTTTTGGACGGCCAGGTGCGGTCCGGGATATCGATGATCGGAAACGCACGGTATTTCGAAGACGGGTCTTTGAGCATGCTCATCGGGAAATCCTTTGTTGTAGGGGCCGAGAAAAGGCGGCCTGCCGTAGAACTGTTATTGGGGATAAAGCTTAAAGACGAGGCAGATCGATTCAGCCTGGCAGTCGTGCGCTGACCAGGCACAGGCTGCGGTGCTGACGAAGCTGAATGAGGGTGTGAGAGGTTTTCATAAGCCCAACCCTAACCGTCGGGGTGAAAGATGGCAAGCAGTCGCGAAAAATTGAGATAAGTTCTCCTATTCGCGTAGGAATAGAGATTTTATGGCTAAAAATCAGGCAGCGGCTGACTTTAATTGCGCAGCCTTTATTGGGCGCGCAATTGGCTCATTCAGGGCTGGAAAGCGCCGATGAAGATCGCCGGGTCGACTCGTGCGTCGTTAAGGCTGACGTTCCAATGCATATGCGGCCCGGTTGCTCGACCGGTCGAGCCGACCTTACCCACCACCGCGCCGCGCGTCAGTTGGTCGCCGACTTTCACATCGATCTTCGACATATGGCAGAACATGCTGATAAAGCCCTGCCCATGGTCGACGAACACGGTGTTGCCGTTGAAGAAGTAGTTGCCGGTCAGGATCACCTTGCCAGCCGCCGGGGTCTTGATCGGCGTACCTGCGCCAACGGCAAAATCCAGACCCGAATGCGGATTGCGCTCCTCTCCATTAAAGAAACGTCTTACCCCGAACTTGCTCGACAGCGGCCCGTTGACCGGTTTGTCCAGCAGCAGGTTGCTCGGTGTATTCGGGCTGAAACTGCGATAGGCCTTGAGCTGCACGGCCAGCTCGGCCTCGATGCGTTTGAGTTGCGCCGGTTCCGGGTTGACCTGGCTTTTGTTCTTCAAGGTGATGCGTTGCTCGGGGTATTTCTTGAATCCCACCACGAACGGCAGTTGCTGCCCGCCGTGGACAATGCGTTCGGTACCCGGCTTGACCGTCAGTGGGATCCCTACAATCGCCAGCCAGTTGTTTTGCTCCTTTACCACCAGCACCGGTCTGTTCAGGTAGGTGGCTTTGGGCGCCGTTGCCGCAGGCCCCAGGTCCACCACCGCTACGCCACCGGGCACCGGCTTGTTCAGCAGGCGCGTGATGTAGCTGTCGGCGTGGGCATTGAAGGTCAGGCAAACGAGCATCAACAAGCTGAGAAAGCGTGGCATCGATCAATCCAGTAACGAAAGGGTGACGGGCGTCAGGTGGTTGTCTTCCACCCGCACTTGCAGTTGGCCCTCACCGAGACGCGCGGTCAGGCGCTGGCCGGTGTGGGTTTGCGCGGCATTGCGGATCGCCTGGCCGCGCTCGTCGAGCAGGATGCTGTAGCCACGGCCGAGGGTCGCCAGCGGGCTGACCACCTGCAGTGTCTGCACCTGGCTTTGCAGCTGCAGGCGTCGCGCCTTGAGGCCCTCGCGCATGGCCCGGGGCAGGCGTTCGGCGAGGCTGTCCAGACGCTGGCGCAGCAGGGCCAGCTGGCGGCCTGGGTGCTGCCCGGCGAGGCGGGTTTCCAGGCGGATCAAGCGTTCGCGACGGGTATTGAGGCTGCGCTCGAAGGCGCGGCGCAGGCGCATGTCCAGGTCGTCCAGGCGCTGGGCCTGCTGGCGCAGACGTTCGCCCGGGTGACGCAGGCGGCGGGCCATGCCTTCCAGGCGCAGGCGGCTGTGGCTCAGGCGGTTGCGCATCAACATCACCAGGCGGCGATGCAGGTTTTCCACCTGGCGCACCAGGTGGCTGGCGTCCGGTGCCAGCAGTTCAGCGGCGGCGGACGGGGTAGGCGCGCGCACGTCTGCCACGAAGTCGCTGATCGACACATCGGTTTCATGCCCGACGGCACTCACGATGGGCGTGACGCAGGCGTCTATCGCACGGGCCACGGCTTCTTCGTTGAAGCACCAGAGGTCTTCCAGCGAGCCGCCGCCACGGGCCAGGATCAGCGCGTCGAAGCCGCGGGCGTCGGCGAGTTTCAGCGCACGCACAATCTGCGCGATTGCCTCGCGGCCTTGTACGGCGGTCGGAATCAATGTCAGTTCAATGTTCGGCGCGCGTCGGCGGAATACGCTGATGATGTCGCGAATCACCGCGCCGGTCGGCGAACTGATAATGCCGATGCGCCGAGGGTGCGCCGGCAATGGCACCTTGCGCTCGGCACTGAACAGGCCTTCTGCGCTGAGCTTTTCCTTCAGGGCATCGAAGGCCAGGCGCAGCGCGCCGTCGCCCGCCGGCTCCACGGTGTCGAGGATCAACTGGTAGTCGCCACGCCCCTCGAACAACGAGACCTTGCCACGCACCTTCACCGCCAGGCCATCCTTCAGCGCCTGGCGCACCCGCGCCGCGTTGTTTCGAAACAACGCGCAACGTACTTGGGCGCCGCTGTCCTTGAGGGTGAAATACACATGGCCGGAGGCCGGGCGGGCGAGGTTGGAGATCTCGCCTTCAACCCAGATATTGGTGAACACGTCTTCCAGCAACACCCGCGCGCGGCCGTTGAGCTGGCTGACAGTCAGGACTTCGCGGTCCAGGCCCAGTCGGGCAAAAGGATCTTTAATCATGGGCCGCAGTTTATAGGCATTCACGCAAGGTTTGGCAGAATTGCTCCACCAGCGCGCCCCTTCGTGCTGGCGCAATGCTCACGGATGACTAAAGTGTCGGCATTCTCTTTCAAGGAATTGCCCATGTATGTGGTTGAGCTGATGAGCCAGTGGTCGTTCGGCGCGGTTGAGTGGCTGGTGATCGGCCTCGGTATCGTCGTGGCCTATATCGTTTTCGGTATCGCCGGATTTGGTACTGCGCTGGTGGCAGGGCCTGTGCTGATTCTGTTCATGCCGTTGTCGAAGATCATCCCACTGTTGGTCTTGTTGGATTTTGTCGCAGCCTTTGGTGGCCTGCTGCAAACACGTCGGGACGTGAGCAAACCGGAATTGCTGCGACTGCTGCCGTGTATGGCCATCGGTTGCACCTTGGGTGTGGTGTTTCTGCTCAACCTGCATTCGGACCTGTTGCTGCTGTTGATGGGCCTGTTTATCAGCGCATACGCGATCTACAGCCTGGCGGTGAAGGCGCGGCCCACGCAGTTGGCGGCGGGCTGGTCGATTCCCATGGGGACGGTCGGCGGCTTGTTTGGGGCGTTGTTCGGCAGCGGCGGCTTTTTATATGCGATCTACCTGAACAGTCGTTTGCCCAAGGACGCGGCGCGGGCCACGCAAAGCGCCTTGATCAGTTGCAGCACGGTGGTGCGCCTGAGCCTGTTCCTGATCGCTGGCGTGTATGCCGATTTGCCGCTGCTGATGTTGGCGGTGTGCCTGTTGCCGGCGATGGCCCTGGGGCTGTGGTGCGGGCGCCGGTTGACGATGCGTCTGTCCCGTGAGGCGTTTGTGCGGGTGGTGACGTGGTTGGTGCTGGCCAGTGGGATTGCGTTGATTGGGCGGTATTTGAGTACTTGACCTGGGTGGAGCAGGGATTAAGCTGCCAGCCTTCAGGGCGCCATCGGGGGTAAGCCTCCTCCCACAGTTAACTGTGTTCACAATTCAAATGTGGGAGGGGCTCGCCCCCGATAGCGTCAGCAGCCACACCGCAGGACTCCCATGAACTCCCAAAGCATCCTTGTCCCGAAAATCTCCACCTTGCCCGTCCACGAGCCCCGTGCGCGGGCAATCGTGCGCTGGCTGGTGCGCAAGAACATCATCAAGGAAGAACTGACCACCTGCGGCCGTACCGGCAATCGCATGGCCTACGCCCTGGCCGATGGCGCCCGCGCAGTGGTGCTGCACCCGCAGGCGCTGCCGTTCAACGAACCGGTCAATGGCCTGGAAATCATCTACAAACGCTGCATCTATACGCCGGCCAAAGGCTTTCTTGAAGAAGCCGGCTGCCCAGAGTGCCGCAAGGAAGTCGGTGAAGCCCTGTTCGACAGCCTGGAAGACTGGATGCCCGGCCACACCGACAACTTCACCTGCCCGCTGTGTGGGCACGAAGACGACATCAACGGCTTCCTGTTCCTGCAGGAATGCGGGTTTTCCAACCTGGGCTTTATCTTCAACAATTGGGCAGAGGCGGGGTTCAAGCAAAGCTTTATCGACGAATTTGCCGATTGGCTGGACCAGAAGATCGCTTGGGTCAAGGTCGAGCTGTAGGTTTGCCCCCGATGATCGTTCCCACGCTCCGCGTGGAAATGCATCCTGTGACGCTCCGCGTCACCTCAACGGTGGGACGCAGAGCGTCCAAGGCGGCATTCCCATGCAGAGCGCGGGAACGATCAGGCGAAGCCAGATTTCTCCATCTATCACTATTCCCAAATATGTCAGAGTTTTACGTTGAGACCTGAGGGGTGTCTGAGTATAATGGCGCGCTTCCATTTTCCCGCTCGGGAGCCCCCGCGATGCTGCGTATCAGCCAAGAAGCTCTGACATTCGACGACATTCTCCTAGTGCCCGGTTATTCCGAGGTGCTTCCTAACGAAGTCAGTCTCAAGACCCGCCTAACCCGTGGCATCGAGCTGAATATTCCCCTGGTTTCCGCTGCCATGGACACCGTCACCGAAGCCCGTCTGGCCATCGCCATGGCTCAGGAAGGCGGCATCGGCATCATCCACAAGAACATGACTATCGAGCAGCAAGCTGCCGAAGTGCGCAAGGTCAAGCGTTACGAAGCCGGTGTGGTGAAAGATCCGATCACCATCGAAGCCGACGCCACCGTGCGTGACCTGTTCGAACTGACCCGCATGCACAACATCTCCGGCGTTCCGGTACTGCACGATGGCGACCTGGTCGGCATCGTCACGTCCCGTGACGTGCGTTTCGAGAACCGTCTTGAAGTCACCGTCCGCGAAGTGATGACGCCTAAAGAGCGTCTGGTCACGGTCAAGGAAGGCGCCGACAAGAACGACGTGCGTGAACTGCTGCACAAGCACCGCATCGAGCGCGTGCTGATCGTCGACGACAAATTCGCCCTCAAGGGCATGATGACCGTCAACGACATCGAAAAAGCCAAGGCTTACCCGCTGGCCAGCAAGGATGACCAAGGTCGTCTGCGCGTCGGCGCCGCCGTTGGTACCGGTAAAGACACCGGCGATCGTGTTTCGGCCCTGGTCGCCGCCGGCGTTGACGTGGTGGTGGTCGACACTGCCCACGGTCACTCCAAAGGCGTGATCGACCGCGTGCGCTGGGTCAAGCAGAACTTCCCTGACGTGCAGGTGATCGGCGGCAACATCGCCACTGGCGCTGCCGCCAAGGCGCTGGCCGAAGCGGGTGCTGACGCGGTCAAGGTCGGTATCGGCCCTGGCTCGATCTGCACCACGCGTATCGTCGCTGGTGTCGGCGTGCCGCAAATCAGCGCCATCGCCAACGTCGCCGCAGCCCTTGAAGGCACCGGCGTGCCGTTGATCGCCGACGGCGGCATCCGTTTCTCCGGTGACCTGTCCAAGGCCATCGTTGCCGGTGCTTCCTGCGTGATGATGGGCTCGATGTTCGCCGGTACCGAAGAAGCGCCGGGCGAGATCGAACTGTTCCAGGGCCGTTCCTACAAGGCTTACCGTGGCATGGGTTCCCTGGGCGCCATGTCCCAGGCGCAAGGTTCGTCCGATCGCTACTTCCAGGATTCCTCTGCAGGCGCCGAGAAGCTCGTCCCGGAAGGTATCGAAGGCCGTGTGCCGTACAAAGGCACCCTGAGCGCGATCATCCATCAACTGATGGGCGGCCTGCGTTCCTCGATGGGCTACACCGGCAGCGCCGACATCGAAGAAATGCGCACCAAGCCAGAGTTCGTGCGGATCACCGGCGCCGGCATGGCTGAATCCCATGTCCACGACGTGCAGATCACCAAGGAAGCGCCAAACTACCGCGTAGGTTGAGGCTTCCAGCAAAACGTTAAGTAACCGGGGCTGTTCTTTCAGCCCCGAGTTGTTTCTGATTCATTAGACGAGACTGACTTCATGGCCCTCGACATTCACGCCCACCGCATCCTGATCCTCGACTTCGGTTCCCAGTACACCCAACTGATCGCCCGCCGCGTGCGTGAAATCGGCGTGTACTGCGAACTGCACCCGTTCGACATGGATGACGCAGCGATCCGCGAATTCGCACCCAAAGGCGTCATCCTCGCCGGTGGCCCCGAGTCCGTGCACGAAGCCAACAGCCCGCGCTGCCCGCAGGCGGTGTTCGACCTGGGCGTACCGGTCTTCGGCATTTGCTACGGCATGCAGACCATGGCCGAACAACTGGGCGGCAAGGTTGAAGGCTCCGAGCTGCGTGAATTCGGTTATGCGCGGGTTGATGTGGTCGGCAAGAGCCGCCTGTTGGACGGTATCGAAGACCACATCGACGCCGACGGCCTGTTCGGCCTCGACGTGTGGATGAGCCACGGTGACAAGGTCACCAAGATGCCGGAAGACTTCCACATCCTGGCCAGCACCCCGAGCTGCCCGATCGCGGGCATGTTCAGCGATGAGCGTCGCTACTACGGCGTGCAATTCCACCCTGAAGTGACCCACACCAAGCAAGGCGGGCGCATCCTGTCGCGCTTCATCCTCGACATCTGTGAGTGTGAAGCCCTGTGGACGCCGTCGAAAATCGCTGAAGACGCCATCGCCCAGGTGCGCGCCCAGGTCGGTACCGACAACGTGCTGCTCGGCCTGTCCGGCGGTGTTGACTCCTCCGTGGTTGCTGCGCTGCTGCACAAAGCCATCGGCGACCAACTGACCTGCGTGTTCGTCGACAACGGCCTGTTGCGCTTGCACGAAGGCGAGCAAGTGATGGCCATGTTCGCTGAGAACATGGGCGTCAAGGTGATCCGTGCCAACGCCGAGGAGCAGTTCCTCAACAACCTGGCTGGCGAGTCCGACCCGGAGAAGAAGCGCAAGATCATCGGCCGCACCTTCATCGACGTCTTCGATGCCCAGGCTAAACACCTGGACAACATCAAGTACCTCGCCCAAGGCACCATCTACCCCGACGTGATCGAGTCGGCCGGCGCCAAGAGCGGCAAGGCCCACGTGATCAAGTCCCACCACAACGTCGGTGGCCTGCCTGAGGAAATGAACCTCAAGCTGGTAGAACCGCTGCGCGAACTGTTCAAGGACGAAGTCCGCCGTCTGGGCCTGGAACTCGGCCTGCCGTACGACATGGTCTACCGCCACCCATTCCCGGGCCCGGGCCTGGGCGTGCGCATCTTAGGTGAAGTGAAGAAGGAATACGCCGACCTGCTGCGTCGCGCCGACCACATCTTCATCGAAGAACTGCGCAAGGCCGACTGGTACCACAAGGTCAGCCAGGCGTTCGTGGTGTTCCAACCGGTGAAATCCGTAGGCGTTGTAGGCGATGGCCGTCGATACGCGTGGGTCGTGGCCCTGCGTGCGGTGGAAACCATCGACTTCATGACCGCCCGTTGGGCACACCTGCCGTACGAACTGCTGGAAACCGTCAGCGGCCGTATCATCAATGAAATCGAAGGTATTTCGCGCGTGACGTACGACGTATCGAGCAAGCCGCCGGCGACGATTGAGTGGGAATAAATATTGGCCGACATGGCCAGCGTTGAGTCACTGAAAAACCTGGCCGAGGCCAGGTTTTTTATTGTCTGTCAGATGGGCAACCGGCTTTGCAAACTCATGCCCATGTTAGTGAGGGCACTGGACAGCTTTTCCAGCGTGGGGAAGTGCACATTATGGATCGTAGCCCAGCCAGGCCGGTCGATATAAAAGCTGCCATCGGCCAGCCGATTGATGGGCGTGCTGACGATGCCCCTGTCTCTGCTGTGATGCAGCAGGGTGTAGTTGCCCTGGCTTTCATCTATCAGGTACATGCCCTTGCGAAACAACAGCCGATGGTTTTGCTGCACAGTGCGCCGCACCAGAGGCGCCTCTACTTGTACTCGCAGGTCGGCATGGAAAGTGTCGAAGCTATCGCCGGTGCTTTCAAGCAGGGGCGCAGTGTCGCGATCCATGGCGACGCCGGGGTCCAGGCGCACATCGTTACCTTGTCCAGGCAGCACCTCTTCGACACGCAGCCCGATGCCACCTTCCAGCTCACTGAGGCCGGCGAATCCATTGAAGGTGTTGATGTTTCTCGCGCCCGTCAGTACCAGCCACTTACCGCCACCGTTCAGGGCTCTATCGGTTTGGATAAGGGTGTGGGCGAGGTAATTGCTCGTGACTTGTTCTGACAGGTCGGCGACAGGGTTGGGGTATTTGTAATGGGCTGCGCAGTCGATTGCCTGCACGCGTATGCCGTTGTCCCTGGCTGCCTTGACCAGTTCCAGTTCGTTGAATTGCCCGGATGGGTCAGTGCCCAGTTGGCTCAGGTGGTTTTCCAGGTCCTCGGACATAACCCCGGTGCGGAAGTAAAGGTTCAAATCATCCTGGGCGAAGTCATTGAGCAGGCGGCGCATGTATAGGGTTTTGACGCCCTTGTGTGCAAAGAGCGGCATCTTTTCGATTACCAGGCGGGTGCTGGCGACACGGTCGAGGGTTTCACCGATGACGTATCCCGGTACCTCGTCGGGCAGGTGTTCGAGGGCTTCATCAAGGGTGGCAGTGGGTTCAAAGGCGGGGATGTCCGGGCGAGCCGGTAACCGGGTCCAGGGCAGTTCGTTGTAGAAGTCTTGCGCCAATTGCAGCAGTTTGCGGTGGGTTGCGCCGTAGTAGTGAGTGAAACGGTCGATGCGACCGAAACGGCTTTGAACGTGAGTTTCATTGAGCCCCATTGCCCAGCGTTTTACTTCCGGGCGCGTCGATGGCGGGGTATCGAATTGGGTGGTGACCCTGTGCACGTCGCTGGGTGACTGAGCCACAGGTTGCGAAGGTGGTGGGGTGGGCGAGGGGGGCGTTTTCTTTGCGGCTTTGCTGGAGTTGCCGCCACCGCCTTTCAGGCTTTTGCCGCCGGACACCCGTTCCCACTCATTGAACTCATTCAGACGCACCGCCAGCGAGCCGGAAAAGCCATGGGGGTTGTTCGGGTCGACGATAGCCCAATAACCACGGCCATTGGGATCGCCTTCATAACGTACGTAATAGGCCTGATCGTCCAGCAGGATGGCGTGCTGGGGCATGCCGCCTGTGGACCTGAGGGAATAAATCTGCTGAAACTTTCCGGGGGCGGTATCCAGGGTTTCGCCTTCCAGTATCAGGTTGGTCTGGTAGGCTGCGGGTACCGTAGGTTCGGGTATCGGCGGTGGCGCAGGGGGGGCTGCGGGAAGCGGGGTTTCAACCGCCAGGGTTTCGGTCGCTTCGGCGATATCCGGCATGACCCCGTCGGCTTTCAGCAGCGCCAGGTTGAACAGGGTGTCGATGGCGCTGAGTATCGCGCCCAGCGCTCCGGCGCGGCGTTCGGCGAGGGTTTTACCGTTGATGGCCTGGTCGATATTCAGGCCGAGATTCGCCACGCTGGCCCCCACGACCACCAAGGCCACCGGCCAGCCCGCCACCGCCATCGGGCCGAAGGTTTTGCCAAAGGCATTCAGGTAACCGATCCACAGTTTCTTGCGCAGGTCGCCGTTGCTGCGCAGCGAGAAGTCCGCATCGTTGTGCATGCGTGCCTGGCTCGATTGTGCCAGCCAGGTAAACGCATCGCCTTCAATCGTCTGGTCGGTCTGGTTGATCAGATGGTGATTCCAGGTCCCCCAGTCGATAAACAGCTGGTCGAGTTGGTGGTACAGGCCCTTGTCCACCCAGTCCGGCGGCAGGGTACCCGTCAGAGCCTGGGCGGTGCGATAGATCAATACGGGGGTGAGCAGCATCTGCTTCCACGTCACGGCGTCGGTGTCGTCCTGCTGGACTTGGGCTGACAGCGGGAAGTGGGCCATGAACCGGGCGCGGTTGTCCGGATGATTGGTCTGGTTCAGCAGCCAGAAATGCAGGTCGGCGGGTGTCTCGCAACAATGGAAAGCCTGGGCGTCGCCGGGGACGTAGAGGATTTGCCGGCCAGCGTGGTCGACGATACGCAGGATGTCCGTGGCGATATGCCCACCGATATCCAGCGCCGCCACACGCAGCCCATCCACCGTAGGTGACTCGGCGTGCAGATTGGACAGGGTCGGGGGCCAGGGCAAGTTGCTGGCCAAGGCCTGGAGGACCGTTTGCAGCTGGGGCTCGGTGAGGTGCCCGGCCTGGCGGGCTTGCAGCGCCTGGGCCAGGCAGTTGACCTTGGCCAGAGTACGGAAGTCGTCGAAGTGGGCGCTCCAGAAGTCCTCCATGCGGGTGGTGTAGCGATCACAGAAGTTGATCGCCCAGAAATCATCGAGCACTGTTCGGGCCGATAGCCGCACTTCGTTGTGGTGATCGAACAGCCGCGCCTCGGGCCCGTCGAGATAGAAGCCACCGTCGCCGTCGAGCAGGTCGGCATTGTCCTGGTCATGCACATTGAAGCGGTGAATGACCAACTGCGTCAGCGTCATCGACTCCTGCGGTTTTTCGTTATGGCTCCAACCGGTATAAGTCGCCGCGTCACTGTAGCCGCCGTTGAAGCGGTGCCAGTACACATGATCGGGGTCCAGATCCGCCAGGCCATGTTTGGCGAGAATCTCACGGGCGGTTTCGATGGCCATCGTCTGCATATTCGGGTAGGCATCCAGCACCACGGGAGCCAGGGCCTTGAGTTGTTGCTGGGCGGCGGGGGATGTGTCGGTAAGCGGCATGCTGCTTTCCTTGAGGGGGAGAGCCGAGCATGCCAAGCGCTTCAGAAGGGCGGCGGGTAGATAATTATCGCCTGGCGATATCGCAGAAGTAGAACTTATCCAGGGTGTGTCGTGATTCGGTGTACTCGAACTGCCGCCCGTCCTGCAAGAACGTCTGGTTACTCACCACGATCACATGGCTTTGGCCATCGAGGTCTAAATGTGCCTGGTCGTCCTTGCTGCGAGGCACGGCTTCGATGGCCGTTGGCGTCGTGGCTCTGTAGGAGCGAGCTTGCTCGCGAAAAAACTGAGAGCGCCGCGTTAAACCAGTATCGCTGCGTAATCGTTAACGCGAGCAAGCTCGCTTCTACAGAAAGCCAAACCAATATTTTTATTGATCATTCTCACACGCTGCCTGGGAACGATCATCAGAGCTGCGGGTTATCTTCCGGCGGCTTGGTCTTATCCACACCCGGCACATGCAAATTGCCTTCGACCACCTGGTTACCTTCCAGCTGCGGCTGGGTCACCCAGGTCAGGATGTCGTAGTAGCGCCGGATGTTCGCCACAAAATGCACCGGCTCGCCGCCCCTGGCATAACCGTAGCGCGTCTTGCTGTACCACTGCTTCTGCGACAGGCGCGGTAGCATTTTCTTCACGTCCAGCCACTTGTTCGGGTTCAGGCCTTCCTTCTTCGCCAGCAGCCGCGCGTCGTCCAGGTGGCCGGTGCCGACGTTGTAGGCGGCGAGGGCAAACCAGGTGCGGTCGGGCTCGGCGATTTTGTCGTCCAGTTCGTCCTTGATCTTGGCCAGGTACTTGGCGCCGCCCATGATGCTTTGCCTGGCATCCAGGCGGTTGGACACGCCCATCGCCTGGGCGGTGTTCTGGGTCAGCATCATCAAGCCGCGCACGCCGGTCTTGGAGGTGACCGCCGGTTGCCACAGCGATTCCTGATAGCCGATGGCCGCCAATAGTCGCCAATCGACCTTTTCTTCCTTGGCGTAGGCGCGAAAGTGCTTCTCGTACTTGGGCAGGCGCTGCTGCAGATGCTGGGCGAAGGTATAGGCGCCGACGTAGCCAAGTACATCGACGTGCCCGTAATAGCGATCTTTCAGACGCTGGAGGGTGCCGTTCTTCTCGACCTTGTCCAGGTAGCTATTGATTTCGTTGAGCAGGCTGTTGTCTTCACCGGCGGCCACCGCCCAGCTCTGGTTGCTGGCGTTGCCCAGGTCGAACGCGACCCGCACGTTGGGAAAGTACACCTGGTTCATGGCGACTTCGTTGGAGTCCACCAGGGTCAGGTCGATTTGCCCTTCGTCGACCATGCGCAGCAGGTCGACCACCTCGACGGCGTCGGACTCTTCGTATTCGATGGCAGGGTTCTGCTTTTTCAGCGCCGCCAACTGCTCGGCGTGGGTGCTGCCCTTGAGCACCATGATCTTCTTGCCGACCAGGTCGGCCGCGTTGGTCGGCCGCGACTGGCCGTTGCGGTAGATGATCTGCGGCGTGACTTCGAGGTACGGGTGAGAGAAGCGCACCTGCTGCTGGCGCTGTTCGCTGCTGACCAGGCCGGCGGCGGCCAGCACCGGGCCGTTGGGTTTGCCCAACTGACCGAACAGGTCATCCAGATTGTCGGCGGTTTCGATTTTAAGCGTAACGCCCAGGTCATCGGCAAAGCGCTTGACCAGCTCGTATTCGAAACCGGTTTCACCGTTGCGGTCCTGGAAATACGTCGCCGGGCTGTTCCGGGTAACCACCCGCAATACGCCATCCTCCTTGATTCGCTCGAGCGTGCTGGGTTTATCAACACAGGCGCTGAGCATCAGGAAGAGTCCGGTGGCGATGAGCCATTTGGCGCATCGCGGGCGCAAAACAGTTGGGGAGAACATCTGCGCAGTATACGCAAACGGCCCACGGCGCCATATCTCGACAGCGGTGGACTTGTCTGCTAGCGCCGCCGAAACTGTGCTGCACCCCGCAGAAACGTGGCTTGGCGCCCGATTGTGACGGTTAAAATATCTGCGCCCGATGCCGGGGAACACCCCAGGGCCCCGTGCAAACCGTGCCAACTGACGTTCGGCAGCGGCCAACGGTAGCGTTTCGGGTGCCGTTGGCGAAGGTTTACGCTAGAATGCACGGCCTCAAAGCACACCCCTTCCCGAGGCTGTCCCGAAGATGTTGATCCTGCGCGGCGCTCCTGCCCTTTCTGCCTTTCGCCACAGCAAACTCCTCAAGCAACTGAGCCAGAAGGTTCCAGCTGTTACAGGCTTGTATGCTGAATTTGCTCACTTCGCCGACGTAGCCGGCGTCTTGACCGCCGACGAACAGCAAGTGCTCGCACGCCTTCTGAAGTACGGCCCCAGCGTCCCCGTTCAAGAGCCGAGCGGCCGCTTGTTCCTGGTTCTGCCACGGTTCGGCACCATCTCGCCCTGGTCGAGCAAGGCCAGCGACATCGCCCGTAACTGCGGCCTTTCGAGCATCCAGCGCCTGGAGCGTGGTATCGCGTTCTACGTTGCCGGCCAGTTCAGCGACGCCGAGGCCGAGCTGATCGCCGGCAGCCTGCACGACCGCATGACCCAGATCATCGTCAGCCAGCTGGAACAGGCTGCCGGCCTGTTCAGCCACGCCGAACCCAAGCCGCTGACCTCGATTGACGTGCTGGGCGGTGGCCGCGCCGCCCTCGAGAAGGCCAACACCGAATTGGGCCTGGCCCTGGCCGAAGACGAGATCGACTACCTGGTCAACGCGTTCATCGGCTTGAAGCGCAACCCGCACGACATCGAGCTGATGATGTTTGCGCAGGCCAACTCCGAGCATTGCCGTCACAAGATCTTCAACGCCAGTTGGGACATCGACGGCGAAAGCCAGGAAAAAAGCCTGTTCGGCATGATCAAGAACACCTACGTGATGCACAGCGAAGGGGTTCTGTCGGCTTATAAGGACAACGCCTCGGTGATCGTCGGCTCCGTCGCCGGCCGCTTCTTCCCGGACCCTGAAACCCGCCAGTACGGCGCGGTGCAGGAACCGGTGCACATCCTGATGAAGGTCGAGACCCACAACCACCCGACCGCGATTGCCCCGTTCCCCGGCGCAGCTACCGGTTCCGGCGGCGAGATCCGTGACGAAGGCGCTACCGGCCGTGGCGCCAAGCCCAAGGCGGGCCTCACCGGTTTCACCGTTTCCAACCTGCAGATCCCGGGCTTCGAACAGCCATGGGAAGTGCCGTACGGCAAGCCCGAGCGCATCGTCACCGCGCTGGACATCATGATCGAAGGCCCGCTCGGCGGCGCCGCGTTCAACAACGAATTCGGGCGCCCGGCATTGACCGGCTACTTCCGTACCTTCGAACAATCCATCACCACCCCGCGTGGCGATGAAGTGCGCGGCTACCACAAGCCGATCATGTTGGCCGGCGGCATGGGCAACATCCGTGAAGAACACGTCCAGAAAGGCGAGATCCTGGTTGGCTCCAAGCTGATCGTGCTCGGCGGCCCGGCGATGCTGATCGGCCTGGGCGGCGGCGCGGCTTCCTCTATGGCCACCGGCACCAGCTCGGCCGACCTCGACTTCGCCTCGGTGCAGCGCGAAAACCCGGAGATGGAACGTCGCTGCCAGGAAGTCATCGACCGTTGCTGGCAATTGGGTGACAAGAACCCGATCAGTTTCATCCACGACGTCGGTGCCGGTGGCTTGTCCAACGCGTTCCCGGAACTGGTCAACGATGGCGACCGCGGTGGCCGTTTCGAACTGCGCAACATTCCAAACGACGAACCGGGCATGGCCCCGCACGAAATCTGGAGCAACGAATCCCAGGAACGTTACGTGCTGGCGGTCGGCCCTGAAGACTTTGCGCGCTTCCAGGCCATCTGCGAGCGCGAGCGCTGCCCGTTTGCCGTGGTCGGCGAAGCCACTGCCGAGCCGCAGCTGACGGTGACCGACAGCCACTTCGGCAACAGCCCGGTCGACATGCCGCTGGAAGTGCTGCTGGGCAAAGCCCCGCGCATGCACCGTTCGGCGGTACGTGAAGCCGAGCTGGGCGATGATTTCGACCCAAGCACCCTGGAACTGGCCGACAGCATCGAACGCGTGCTGCACCACCCGGCCGTGGCGAGCAAAAGCTTCCTGATCACCATCGGCGACCGCACCATCACCGGCCTCGTGGCCCGTGACCAAATGGTCGGCCCGTGGCAGGTGCCGGTGGCCGACGTTGCCGTCACCGCCACCAGCTTCGACGTCTACACCGGTGAAGCCATGGCCATGGGCGAGCGTACGCCGCTGGCCCTGCTGGACGCGCCGGCGTCGGGCCGCATGGCCATTGGCGAAACCCTCACCAACATCGCCGCCTCGCGCATCGGCAAGCTGTCCGACATCAAGCTGTCGGCCAACTGGATGTCCGCAGCCGGCCACCCCGGCGAAGACGCGCGCCTGTACGACACCGTCAAGGCCGTCGGCATGGAGCTGTGCCCTGAGCTGGGGATCACCATTCCGGTGGGCAAGGACTCCATGTCCATGGCCACTCGCTGGAACGAAGACGGCACCGACAAGAGCGTCACCTCGCCGCTGTCGCTGATCGTTACCGGGTTCGCACCGGTCACCGATATTCGCCAGACCCTGACTCCGCAACTGCGTATGGACAAGGGCACCACCGACCTGATCCTGATCGACCTGGGCCGTGGCCAGAACCGCATGGGCGCCTCGATCCTGGCGCAGACCCACGGCAAGCTCGGCAAGCACGCGCCGGACGTCGACGACGCTGAAGACCTGAAAGCCTTCTTCGCCGTGATCCAGGGCCTCAACGCCGACGGCCACCTGCTGGCTTACCACGACCGTTCCGACGGCGGCTTGCTGACCAGCGTGGTCGAGATGGCGTTTGCCGGTCACTGCGGCCTGAACATCGTGCTCGACAGCGTTGCCGAGGATGCTGCCGAAATCAACGGCATCCTGTTCAACGAAGAGCTGGGTGCGGTGATCCAGGTGCGTCAGGACGCGACTCCAGACGTGCTGGCACAGTTCAGCGCCGCTGGCTTGGCTGAGTGCGTGGCGGTGATCGGTCAGCCGATCAACAACGGCGAAGTGAATATCTCGTTCAACGGTGATACGGTCTTTACCGGTCAGCGCCGCCTGCTGCAACGCCAGTGGGCCGAGACCAGCTACCAGATCCAGCGCCTGCGCGACAACGCCGACTGCGCCGAGCAGGAATTCGACGTGATCCTGGAAGAAGACAACCCGGGCCTGAGCACCATGCTCAGCTTCGACGTCAACCAGGACATCGCTGCGCCCTACATCAAGAAAGGCATTCGCCCACAGGTTGCCGTGCTGCGTGAGCAGGGCGTCAACGGCCAGGTGGAAATGGCGGCGGCGTTCGACCGTGCCGGCTTCAATGCGATCGACGTGCACATGAGCGACATCCTCGCCGGTCGCGTTGACCTCAATGAGTTCAAAGGTCTGGTGGCCTGCGGTGGTTTCTCCTACGGCGACGTGTTGGGTGCCGGTGAGGGCTGGGCCAAGTCGGCCCTGTTCAACAGCCGTGCCCGCGATGCGTTCCAGGGTTTCTTCGAGCGCAACGACAGCTTCACCCTGGGCGTGTGCAACGGTTGCCAGATGATGTCCAACCTCAGCGAACTGATCCCGGGCAGCGAGTTCTGGCCGCACTTTGTGCGTAACCGTTCCGAGCAGTTCGAAGCCCGTGTCGCCATGGTGCAGGTGCAGGAATCCAACTCGATCTTTCTGCAAGGCATGGCCGGTTCGCGCATGCCGATCGCCATCGCCCACGGTGAAGGCCATGCCGAGTTCGCCAGCGAAGAAGCCCTGCTCGAAGCCGACCTGTCCGGCACCGTGGCCCTGCGTTTCGTCGACAACCACGGCAAGGTCACCGAGACCTACCCGGCCAACCCGAACGGCTCGCCGCGCGGGATCACCGGCCTCACCAGCCGCGACGGCCGCGTGACCATCATGATGCCGCACCCGGAGCGCGTATTCCGCGCCGTGCAGAACTCGTGGCGCCCGGAAGAGTGGAACGAAGACGGCGCCTGGATGCGCATGTTCCGCAACGCCCGCGTGTGGGTGAACTAAGGCGGTGTACAAGCTTGCCTTCTTTGTTCCCGACAGCCATGTGGAGACGGTGAAAACCGCCGTCTTCGCCGCCGGCGGCGGGCGCATCGGCACCTACGACAGCTGCGCCTGGCAGGTGCTGGGCCGCGGCCAGTTCCGGCCAATGGACGGCAGCCAGCCGTTTATCGGTCAGGTCGGGCAGGTTGAAATGGTCCAGGAATGGAAAGTTGAATTAGTAGTGGCGGATGAGTTGATCGTGGCGGTAGTGGCCGCGTTGAAGCTCAACCATCCCTATGAAACACCCGCGTATGAGGTGTGGCAGTTGGCGGATTTTTGATCCGGTAGCTGTAAAAACAAAAAGCCACTGGCCTGATTGGCCAGTGGCTTTTTATTAGGCGTCATTTACCAATAGTCCTTCCTCCCGTGGCGCTTGATTGAACGAGTGACGCTCAGAAACAGCGGTTCGGCCAGCCTGGGGCTGATACGGCTGTAGTAGATTGGGAGAATATTCTCCTTCGGTTGTACGGCCAGGCTAGCAAAGCTCAGGTAGCGCTGTTCCGGCAATTTCAGATGGGCGACGTTGAACTGAGGGTTGGCGGTATCAGCCGCTGAATAGTGGAAGTGAGCATAGGCCAGCACCTGCCGGTTTTTTTTATGAATCACATACTCTTGCAGGTAGTCGTTTTCTGACTTGAGTTTGACCCGTCCTTCTATAAGGGAAATGTCGATTTCCCCTTGAGCCTTCAAGTATTCAATCCCCGCTTCGTTAGGTAGATTGCGCTCGATGATGGCAACTCGAAGCAATCGACCTTGCTCCCGCAGGCCGGTGGCACCCTGGGTCAGCTTATCGACCAGCTGTTCGTCGGCCGCTTTTTTTCTTGCTGGTTCTTGCGCCCAGATGTCACGAATTTTCCCTGCCACCTCATCCATTGCGTCGGCCAGGCGAGCCAGGTGTGCCTCGGTACTGTTCGGTGTTTTGGACTTCAGTGATTCTTTTTGCTCTCGACTTATCGTGGAGGGTCCCTTGGACAGCAAATCTCTTGCGTCAGCCAGCAGTTTTTTCAGCGACCGAGCGGGTCTGAAGGACGGTTTTTTGGGCTCGATATTCTCCTCCCACTCCTCCGTCGTAGCGTTCTTGCGAAAACTGATCACGGGCTGGTTATCGACAGGTCCGATAACATCCATGATTTCTACGTCCAACTCCGGGGTGCGCTCGCGCTCCTGGCCGACCCATACCCGCTGTTTACGGTCACGTATCACTCGCTTGCCTGGGCTCAGGCTCGGAGTTGGAGTCGGTTGCCGTTCAGGGATGTGCGATTGCTCACTGATGGCTAAGGCCAGATCCTGTTCCGCCATCTGCCTTACTTTGTCGATCTGGCGCCAGAGCCCCATTAAATGCTCAGGGTCTATCAGTCCCGATTGGGCCTGCTTATAGTAAATCAGCCAGGACTGGGTATCCGTGTACTCATGAATGAGTTTTTCAAGCCCGCTAATCCGTAGCTCAGGCGAGACGAGGCCAGGGGCTTGCACGTACTTTTGCGACGCGATGGCCAGCATCACGCTGTCGCATAACTGCTTGAGGTGCACAAAATCATCAAACTCTTCGGGCAGCGGTGGTCGCCTCAAAACCAGGCTCTTGTACACGTCCAATTGTGCGAACATCCAGTCAAGCGGTGCTGCCTGTACTGGATCCTGTGCCAACGTGCTGCGTGACAGATCAAACCCGGGGACGGACATAAGCTGCTGCAGGTTGTTTTTTTCCAGCGTGCTCAACTCAATCAGTCGGTCGTTAAAACCCGCAACCTTGCCCAGGTAGTCCTGTATGTTTTTATGAGCCGCCTGGGCGGTGCTCTCGTCGGTCTCATCGAGTTGTGCCAGCCACTGATTCTGAACCGCTTTCGGCGGAGCAGCGTCGTGGCGCTCCTGAATGACTACAGCCATTTGATGCTGCAGGTTGTCTACCAGGGCTTCCTGTTGCTGTATCAGTTCCTGCTCGAACCCGGGGAGGGGCTGGTTGTGGTTTTTTGCGTACAGCAGATCCAACTTCTCGAATTGAAAACGCATCTGTTCCTCAAGCTTGCTGACGAGGCTTGCCCTGATTGCCGGCCGTTGCTGCATGGAAAGCGCGGGGTTTTCATTGAGTGTGGAGGCTATCTGCACGGCCCGTTCAGCCGTCATCAACCGGGCTGTCACATCGTGGTATTTGTTTTGCAGCTCTTGATTGTAGTGCTGGATTTGCGCTCGCCGGGCCGCCACTGTTTTTTTCGGCCCAGCGCCGCGCAAGCGCATCTGCAAATCAATGGTCCACACCCCCCTGTTATTGCGCCTGATCCAAGGGCCCCAGCGTCCCGGTTGTTTGAGGTCGACCACTCGTAAACACCCCTCGAACTTCTTGACGGCGTACAGTGCCCCTTGAAGGACTGCGAGATGATGCGGTTCTGCTCCGGTAACGGGTCTGCTGACCAGACCTCTCAGTGGCCCGGTTCTTTCAACGTTTTTGAGAATGTCCGGTGACTGTTCACCCGCAGCCGGTCGCCACTTGAAGGTTTCCAATGCTGTTTTCAGCCTCCCCGTCGGTTGACCGGATGGATCGGACCAGGACAAATTCATCTCTGTTATGTCTGCATGCAGACGCCGCCACGCAAATGTCGATGGAGTTTTTTTCTGATGCACGGGCGGACTGAAGTCGCTTTCTATAAGTCTGGGCCTGATGGGCATTTTTGCAGGATTCACCGCCAGGCGCTCGTCCAGCGTCAGTGCATGATTGAGCAGCAACGCCGACATACTGGAGAGCAGCTCTGCCAGTGCATCGGCCCGGGCTGTTGGATCAGCCTCTTGCGGTAATCTCACGTACGTGTGCAGGCTGCTCAGCAATGTGTACAGCCATCCAGCCGTCGCCACCGGGCCCCTTATCAGCGGTAAAAAGGCGCCGAACACCTGCCATAGATCATTCTTGAAGAGTGTCCAGCGCAACGCTTCATTGGAGGTCGACTGTTTTTCCGCGCGCTGCCACAGGCTCCTGGCGTTTTCATCGAATACGCTGGCCAGGAAATCCCCCGACACGGGTGTATCACTGAGCAATACCGGGCTGGGGGTATATAGCGGCTCATGTTCATCGCCTTGCAGAAAGCGCTGGGTGTGGGGCTGCATAAACCCGCCGTTACGGAACAACGCTCGATCTTGCTCGGAGAAGCTCTCCAATACCGCCCCTTGTAATGTGCTATCGCCTTGAGCAATTGCCTGGAGCAGTGCTTCCCGGCTGGGAAATTGGCGCAGGGCTTCAGTGTGGCCAGGGCGATAGAGAATATGCGGCAGCGTGCTGTTGTCACGGGGGCCAATCACAAACATATTGCCGGCCCTGTGTGCAGCACTTCCCTCGTAGGTCAGGAATGCCAGGGGGCGCGCGACGATGGCTTCGCCGTCGACCTGACGCTGTGCCGGTTCATCCGCCAGCAGCGCCCGGACTACCTGAAAGCCGGAAAACGTGACGCCTTGCCGCTTGCTGAGGCAATACTCCAGCGCCTGCAAGGGCAACTGGACGGTCATTTGGTCGATAAACAACCGCCGGCGCCGACCGGACTCGACCGCGTTCAGAATCAAGCGGTCCTTGAGGAGTGCCGGATAGTGCCGGCCTACATTGACGGTTTCGATCAGTTTCTTGAGGTAGGTCGGCTTGATCCACCAATCGGGTACGTAACCGGGTTCTGCCTGATTGCTGATCTCTACACCGGCATAGGGCGTGGCGAAAGGGTTTTCCAGCGCAGATTGCGTCAGGGTCAGGACAGTTTGCTGCGTCCAGCCCACCGTCCCACCCTGGGTTCGGGTAAAGGTCAGCCGGTAGTCGTCCGGGTTAATGAGTACTTCCTGTGGATAATCCAGCGCCATCTGGCGTTGCAGGGCCTTGCGGGCATACACATCAATCGGGTCAAGCCCATCCATGAATCCGGCCCCGGCTGTGCGTTGTTGCACCTGAGTCAGTCGGGAAAGCAACTGACCATAGGTGAGGCGATCAGCGGTCGAGGCGGTCTGCAACCAGAGAGGTAGTTGCTCCTCATTGATCAACGGGGTGTTGCGGTCGGGATCGAACCAGGCCAGTGGGTCGGTGAGGTCTTTGAACAGTTGCTCATAGTCGGCGATTTCGGCGTATTGCGACCAGTCAATGCGGGCCAAGTCCCTGAGTTGCTTTTCCAACAGGCTTTGCGCCAGGTAATCGAAGGGGTTGCTATCAATCTCCTTGAGGACCCACTGGATCGACAGCCCCGGGGTGTATTCACTCATATAGCGGGGTAACAAGGCGCCCACATCCGCCAACTGATCGAGCCTCAACAGCTGAATGGGCGGGATGTAGACGAGGACAACCTCCTGCTGGTTTACCTGTCGGCGCAGTACCAGCAGGGGAGGCCACTGGCCGGGTTGTCCTTCACTGGCGGCATACACCTGATAGAACCGCAGCCCGTTATTGTCCCACGTAGTTCCTGTGCGGTTTGCCTGACGTGTGACGTACGCCTCGTCCCCCAACAGCATCTCCCGCTCTAACGCGTTTAACGGCGGATTCTGCCGTGCCCGCTGTAAGCCCAAGTGCAGATGATTGCTTACGGCCCGCCAGCGTGTCAGTGAGGCATTCGCGGGCACTGCACTGTTCCAATACGCAACCAAATGGGAAGTAAACGCCTTTCCCAACTCGGGTGCCAAGGTGTTGAGCATGAGTTCGATGTCATCGATCGACACGGCTTCGGTCCCCGTCGTTGACACCGGTCCCGAGGTTGTCGAACTGGCTAGCAAACGATGGTGCCCAGGCGTGTAATTCAACGGCTCTCGAATCATGCAGCGCCGAATCAGGGCATCACTCAAGGTTTGAAGCTGACTGAAGCCTGGTCCCGCGCCCTCCCGTTGCACCCCCACCCACAGGTCGCTCGCTTGTAACGAGTTGCCCATCGCCCAGTCCTTGATCCACTCCTGGAGCAATGACTGAGCCACCGCCGTCAGCCGCGGTCGGGCGGCAAATAATGGTGATAGATAGTCGCGTGATGCGCTGGCCTGTTGAATCGCTGGAGAGAGTTCTAACGTAGTGCGCATGCCAATCTTCCCTGTCGGTTGATGCGTCTAACGTAGACGGGCGGATAGCGCATCGAGCGGTAGATAGATACTCGGCAAAGGCGCAGATGGCGGATATTTGTAGGGTCGAGGTTGCCGACGACTGCTCTCCAAACAGCGGAGAGCAATCGAAAAAGCAGGTTACGGTGCTGGTGCGGGTCTTAGACCTGGATATATTTGGAGTGACTTGATCAGGGCGTCCTCGGAGTCGAAGCGTCGCTGCTCCATATTCCATCGAGTAATAAAATACTTCCCTGCATCGTCTTTCTGAATGGCTGTGACCATAACGCCATCGTTACGGGAGAGATGTATCAAATTAGCCTCGGTTTCCGATGGCCGTTCGATCACGTAGTGCCCGGTTTTTTTCAACCATGTCCTTTTTGCAGGTACAACAGGCGCCGGCGTCAGTTGCAGGTCCCTTGTCACTTTGTAGATCAGGTCTTTCTGGTATTTGAAGCGCTCATGGGCCATACCCTCCAGATCAATAAAGAACAGACCGGTATCGTCTATCTGAATAGGCGTAGAGATGATGCCCTCCGCGTCGGAGTAGCGCAGCAGATTGGTCTCAGGGTCCGATAGGCGTTCGATCAGGTAGTGGCGCGGGTCTTTCAACGTTGACCTGTCGACAGGAACATCGGGGATACGTGCTGGCTGTCCGACAATGACCTCCTCCAGTTTGAAGTCGTTACGCAATGCGCTCCGGCCCTTTATGCTATCCAGTGTTTCCCAGCGACCGAGGTGAATTTTTTTGCCCAGGCCAGGCGCGACATCACGGACGTTCAGGCTGACCGTCTCCAGTAACTCTGCCAGCCCAGGTATCCCTGCGTAGTAATTGGCATGTGAGTTGCCGACGAAAGCGATCCATTTATGCGGCCCATGCGCCGCCTGGTCAGCTTGTATGACCCGTGAGGCAAAATAATTGAACATCTTGGTCCGGGCGTCGTCGGGCATTCCCTTGAGGTTATAGCTGGCGACGCAGTCCAGGGCTCTGATACGGATGCCGTATTTGCTGGCGGCTTGGTAGACCTCCGTGTAGGTGTGAGGGCCGGCATGACGGAAGTGCATGTGGCCTATGTCCTGTTGTTTCAGGTATCTCTTGAGGTTGTCAGGGAGCTGTTGGGTTTTAAGAAACACCTCCAGTTCGGCCTGATGAAGGTCGGTATACAGATGTTCGACATAGAGTGTCTTGAAACCCAACTTCTTGATGGTTTCCATCTGTGTTATCAGCAGTTTTTTGCTCGACTCCATGCCGTGGGGTTCACCCAGCACAAGCCCTGGCAAGGAACTGTCGCTGATCTGTTTCAGAAAGGATTCAGGTGTGGTGTTGTCCGTTATGGTGGGCAACGTCGGTCGAGAGGGGGGAGTGTAGTCGGTAAAGAACTCTTCAGCCTTGACGTGCAGCCGGGTTCGCGCCTCGATAAAAGTATCGAAAGCAGCCCCCTTTACCCCGCCACGAGGACGGTAAACGGGATCCAGGCCACGGCGGCTGCTGTAATCCAGGCGAATAATTTCATCTCTCATGGAGACAGGGATGTCAAACTCGTTGGCATTGAGCACCGAGGATGATGTGCCGGCCACCGGGTCGACTTGTCCTGCGCTGACGCCGCCAGCCTTCGGCTCGATAGGAGCGGGCGCTTTGTAGGGGGTTTGCAGTGTCATTCGATAGTCTCCCCTGGCTGACGGGTCACCCGGTATCGATCCGGGGGTGTCTGTCCAGATACCCACGGGCTGGTTCGGGCCGATGTCCTCAACTCGCAGGGCGACGGCATTTTGCAGGTCTGCCAGGCCAGGTGTTTCATTGAACGTACGCAGGCGGGATGAATCCACGAGTGCAACCCAGCGCTCGTCGGGCTCGGTGAGGGCATCCGCTTCGATGGCGCGGTGGGAGTAGAAGTTTCTGATGGCGTTGTCCCGCGGCGTGGTCGGGGAGGTATCGCCCATTTGCAGGGCATCCTCCAGGTGGTAGGAGGTCGAGGCGTCCAGCGCCTTGATCTTGATGCCCTTCTCGCGCGCCTTGCGTACCAGGGCCAGGTAGGAGTATTCGGCGTTCTCGGCGAAGCCCACGGTTTTGTCGAGGTTCTTCAAGTGCCGCTCAATATGCCTCCATGATTTGCCGCGATTAAGCTTCTCCAGCTTGGGTCGAAACACATCGCCGGGCAGGTATTCCACATAGAGACGCTTGAAACCGTTTTCGATCAACGCATCCATCTGCTCAATCAGCAATTGCTTGCTGGCGATAGAGCCGGGGACCGCGCCGATGACCAGGTTCTGGTTTGCGGCAAAAGCATCGCTGGCAATCAATTGTGGGAACTGAGTGTTGGCCTCGACAGCAAGGGCGTCGGCTCGTGGCGCAAGAGGGTCGAGATATTTGAAGAAATTCTGGGCGTCCTTCGTCAGACGTTCGACTTGTTGTTTATAAATGTTGAGTGCAGGTGCCAGCTGTGCTGCGGCGACACTGGGGAGCAGGCCAGGATCGCTGAACCACTCGTCTGCGCGTTGCCGCATGGCGGCACCGATGTCCGGGTCCAGTACGCGTTCAACATCGCGCCAGTGTCTGGCTGGCATCTCATAGTTTTTCAGCGTGTCAGGTGCTTCAGGCAGTTTTTCATACTTGGGTGCTCCGCCAGTGACGCCGGTACGTGTCCAGACCCCTTGTGCGTTTGGCGCTGCCACACGGGTGGTAGAGACCAGTTGCCCGCTGATCGGGTCGAGGCGATACAACAAGTAGCGACCGATCTCATCCGGCGTCTTTTTGGCCCAAAGGAATTCACTGTCAAACAGCACTCTTTGCATGTCAGCGGTTGGGAGTGGCGCAGGTTCCAATTGCTGGATCAGCTTCATGACCGGGTTCTGTGGGGCTCTTCTCGCGACCTGGCGCAAGGCCGGTTTGCTTAGCTGCTTCAATGATGCGAGGGCCGGGCGCAGATCGGTGAAGGCTGCGCCGGCACTGTTGAGCAGATAGCCTATCAAGTGTTCCAGGGCACCTGCGTTATCGCCCTGATGGTAAGCGTGCAAGGCCAGCATGCCGTCCTTGAAAGCCAGCAGCATCCCCAAACTCAGGCTCAGCGCCGGAAACGGGGCCGTGGCAACGGCGCTCGCCCACTCCACGCAGGTCCACAGGATGCCGGCGATCATTTGGGTACGATTGACGGTGGTTGCTTGCACGTCATCGATTTTGCGCTGCAGCTTCATGTCATACAGCAGCCGGCGCAGGTCAAGTACTGGAGGTATGGCGCGGGTCGAGTCGTAACGCGCTGGGCTGGCGGTGGTTTTATCCAGGTTTTCAGGCAGCTGTTTTTGCGCTTCCTCCAGGAATGTGCGCACGCGTGTACGGGACGGCACACCGACGCGGCTGGTGAGGTAGGTGATCATGCCGGGTAGCTTTTTCAGCAGGTAGTTGAACTGCCGGGCCTCGCGAAAGCTGATGCCATCTGGCGCTTGCGGTGTGTAGAGCAGCACGGGGTTATCGCCGTGGCTGAACAGGTAGGTATCGATGATCCATTCGCCGTCGATCAGAAGTCGGTGGATCGCATAATTGCCGCGTGTCTGTGTCGAAGTCTCGCCCATGCTGGCGATACTTTGGTTCAGCCATATCAGGTCAACGTCGGCAATATCTCCTTGCAGGCGGCTTTCAAGGGCGGCGGTTTGCAATTGCAATTGGGTGATGGCCAGTGTCGCGTTACGCCGAAAGCTGTAGCCCGCACTGGCCCTGTCGAGCAATTTCGCTTTGAGTTCGTTGATGTAGCGCGCGCCGATCCACACGCCAGTGACCGAGCGTGCGACCTTTTCGGCGGTCAGTGGGCTGATATCAATGCCTTGCGGGCCTTTGAAGCGGGCTGATCGAGAGAATTTCTGGTCGAGAAAACCCACGCCGTCGCTGTAGCCGTCGCGATAAAGTTCAGTGTAAGTCAGGGGTGGTGGGGTCAACTTGCCCAGCACTGCCGCAGGTGAGTAGGCCCACACCGTATCGGGATCAACATCGTTTTGCCTGCGCCCCAGCAGCTCGTTCAGCTTCTTTTTCGCCTGTTCATGCAGGTAGTCGGAAAAGCTTGGGTAGCGCGCTTCGGACAACGGCAAATCGTTGTAGATGCGCAAGGCGTGTCGGGCATCTTCGGCCAGTTGCAATAGTTTCCGGCGGTTGTCGGTGCTGGTGGAGCGAAACCAGTTCGGTGTGCCGAGTGCGTAGTCGTCGATACGGGTTGCCAAGACGTGGGCTGACATTGCCTTGAGGCAATCGGCATGACTGCCGATATTGTTGAACGCCACCTCGTTGTATTCCTGGGCGTGGGGCTTGAAGCTCAGGCCGTTCAAGACACGTTTCATGGCCGGGCGAAAACGCAGGGGGACCCTTTTGATCAGGTAGTCGGTCAGCGTGCCTGGCGGTTCTCTGTGGCCGTTGTCCAGGCTCCAGCCGAGGATATGGTTCTGGCAGGCGATTTCGCTGTCAAATGCTTGGAATTGCTGCTCTTGAGGCGCCTCGGGAGTACACAGCAACAGGCGCTTGACCACGCCGCTGGCATCGCTCTGACGCAATACCCACAAGTCTTGAAGTTGTGCCTCATGAAGTGAAAGTGTCGCGGCGCTCAGTTGGCTATCGCTGCCCTGGCGCAGGCTTTGAACCAGTTGGAAGTCGTCCTCGCGCAGGTGGCCCTGGAGCACTGCGGTATAGGCCAGTGCGTTGATCCGCTGATCGAGCATCTGTTCGATGGCGTGTCTGAGTTCGGGCTTCTTGTGCAGTTGTATTTGTATATCGCCAAACGCGATGCGCGGTTGCAGTGTGCTTAGCTGCCGCGCCAGCCAGGCCGGTGTCAGGTCGTCGTAGTCTTCGGGCAGGGGCGCGCCATTATAGAGAAGAGTGGTTTTTTCCAGGAAGTCGGAACCGGGCAACTCATCACCGGTGCGCAGGCCGCGCAGGGCCAGGTCGATCAGATTGCGGTCGTGTTCATACTCGCCGATAGGGGCGACATGGCGACGGGTGATGACCTGCAGGTGTTCCGGGTTCAGGTGGTGAATATCCAGGTCATCGCTCAGGCGTTCGAGCAGTTGATAACGGGCCAGGGTTTCAGGCGTGGCGACAGGGTTGAGCAGGTCGAGCATGTCCTGACGCGCTTCGTTATAGCGGGCCAGATGCTCGGCCAGGGTGGCTCGCCGGGTTTCGCTGGCGCTGCGATACCAGTCCGGGGCGCTGTTGCGCAGGTGGCGCTCCAGCAAGCGCTGAGCGCGCCACTCCAGACGGGCGTTGAGGTCGGGCAGGGCGCAGGTGATGGCGAGATCAAGGGCATCGATCAACTGCACCGCGTCTTGTGTCGGGTTATCGACAAGGCTCAAGGCACGGTCGATGTCCTGGGTGCGTTTGTCGATCAGGGCGTTGTACGTGTGTTCGAACAGCGGCTCATCGGTTATGGGCGACAGTTCCAGCGGCCAGATCCCAGCGGGTGTCAGGGCGTGATAGCGCATAGGCAGCAGACTCATGAAGTCGCGATGCTGAGCCGTGTCATCCATGCCTTGCAGCAAATGGTTGTTGAGTTTATCCAGCGAGTCGAATGATTCGATTCCATGCGCAGGGGTGAACAGCATCACTGCGCCGACTGCCTGGCCTGGCGACAGGTCGGTCGCCAGCGGGCTGGATTTTTCGGTGAGTACAAAGGCACCGGCCAGTTCGACGACCTGTTCCTGGTAGCGGAAAGTCAGTGCGTAAACGCCGGGACGTAGCGCTGGTCCCCGCGACACCTTTGCGAGGATTTTCTGTTCCTGCGGGTGTAACAGGCGATCCTGGACACCGAGGGCGGCTTCATGCTCAAGCGCGGTGAAGCCTGCGTTATAGGTCATGAAGGATTTGCGTGACTTACCGCCGATCTGCTCGGAGAGATCGAGGTCTTGTAGATGAGCGTTCAGCGTCGTCTTGAGCAGCGCAAGTTTTTGCGGTAAATCATGCGGCTCCAGTGCTTGATAAAACGCTCGGCTCTTGGTCAGAAACTGCTGCCGATAGCTTTTCAGGACGCCGTTCAGTGTTTCCAGATAAGCCAGTTCGGTTGAAGCTTTTTGCTCTGGCAGAAGCGGTCTTTCGATCTTGAGCAGGTGATTGCCAATCTGGTTGAGATTGCCTTTGATGCCTTCAACGGCCTGGGTGGTGGTGCTCACAGGAACGCTCTCCATGTTGGGACAAGAGTCCAGCATGGAGAGTCGTGCCCGTGGTCGGGCGGTAGATAGGTAGCGGTGTCAGACGCTGGAGCTTACCGAGCTGCGGCTGGAAAGCGCTTTGAGAGCGGCGCTTAAACCCTGGGCCGAATCACCCACCAACAGGTGCCAGATACCACCGTCGAGCTGACTCACACCCTGGCAACCCAGAGCCTTGAGCTGCTGCTCCGACAGCGCCTGGTCATCGGCCAGTTGCAAGCGGATACGGGTCATGGCCACGCAGTCCAGTTGCAGCACATTGTCGCTGCCACCCAAGGCGCTCAGCCATTGCTCGGCCTGAGCGGTTGCGACGGTCGAGGTTTGAGCTTGCATAGCCACGACCGGGGCCGGCGTATTGCCGGAGGTCGGCATCGCCAGGCGGATCTCGTCGGCAATGCTGTCAGCCATCGGCCCGACTACCACCTGCAAGCTGCCGCCGTTACCGGGGCGAACCACCGCCATCGCACCCAGGGCCTTGAGCTCGGCGTCCACGGCCTTGTTACGGTCCACCATGTCCAGGCGCAGGCGCGTGGTGCAAGCACCGACACTGAGCAGGTTGGCGGCACCGCCCAGGGCGCGAATGTAGGCACCGGCGCGCTGGTTGTCGGTCATGGCTTCAGTCTGCACGACCTGAATGTCTTCACGGCCGGGCGTCTTCAGGTTGAAGCGGCGGATACAGAAATCAAACACGGTGTAGTAGACCACCGCATAGGCCAGGCCCACCGGTATCACCAGCCAGCCATTGGTGGACTTGCCCCAGCCGAGGACCATGTCGATGAAGCCACCGGAGAAGGTAAAGCCCAGGTGAATGTTCAGCAGGTTGGTAATGGCCATCGACAGACCGGTCAGCAGCGCATGCAGCAGATACAGGAACGGTGCGAGGAACATGAAGGCGAATTCGATCGGCTCGGTCACCCCCGTAAGGAACGAGGTCAGGGCCATCGACAGGAAGATCCCGCCCATCACCTTGCGGCGCTCCGGCAGGGCGTTGCGGTACATCGCCAGGCAGGCGGCAGGTAGGCCGAACAGCATCACCGGGAACATGCCGGTCATGAACTGGCCCCCCTTCGGATCGCCGGCAAAATATCGAGTCAGATCACCCGTCACCACCGCGCCCGTCACCGGGTCGGTAAAGCTGCCGAACACAAACCACGCCATGTTGTTGAGGATGTGGTGCAGGCCGGTGACGATCAGCAGGCGGTTGAACACGCCAAACACGAACGCGCCGAGGCTGCCGCTTTCCATCAGCAACACGCCGAAGCTGTTGATGCCGTGCTGGATCGGCGGCCAGATCAGGCCAAAGATCACGCCCAGTCCCACCGCCGAAAAACCTGTGACAATCGGCACAAATCGCCGCCCGCCGAAGAACGCCAGGTACTCCGGCAGCTTGATGTCCTTGAAGCGGTTATACAGCCCACCGGCCATCAGGCCACTGGCGATCCCGGCGAGCATGCCCATGTTGATGCTGGCATCCATCACCTTGAGGGTGGAGATCATCACCAGGTAGCCGATGGCACCGGCCAGGCCGGCCGTGCCGTTATTGTCGCGGGCAAAGCCGACGGCGATGCCGATGGCGAAGATCAATGCCAGGTTGGCGAAGATGGCCTGCCCGGCGTCGTGCATCACTGCGATGTTGAGCAAGTCGGTGTCGCCCAGTCGCAGCAAGAGGCCGGCGATCGGCAGGATCGCAATCGGCAGCATCAGTGCGCGGCCCAGGCGTTGCAGGCCTTCGATGAAATGTTGATACATGGCGTGTCTCCCTATTCTTGTTGTTGTCAGCTCAGCGGCCAGTGGTGTTGACAGGCATGGCGAACGGCTTTGGCGCTGCTCAGGTCGAGCAGGCCTTGGCTCAATTGCCGGCATTGCGCCGCGTTCAGATGGCGGACGCGGTCCTTGATTTCGCCGATCTGCGGTGGGCTCACCGACAGCTCGCTGACGCCCAGGCCGACCAGCACCGGCGTGGCCAATGGGTCGGAGGCGAGGGCGCCACACACGCCGACCCAGCGTCCATGTTTCGCCGCACCGGCGCAGGTCTGGGCGATCAGCCGCAGCAAGGCCGGGTGCAGCGCATCGACGCGGGCGGCGAGGCCCGCGTGGTCGCGGTCCATGGCCAGGGTGTACTGGGACAGGTCATTGGTGCCGATGGACAAGAAGTCCGCATGCTCGGCCAATTGCTCGGCCATCAGCGCAGCGGCGGGCACTTCGATCATCACCCCCAGTTCGGGGCGCTGGGTCAGTGCCAGCTCCGCGCACAATTGATCCAGGCGCTGGCGGATCTGCAGCAGCTCATCCACTTCGCTGACCATCGGCAGCAGGATGCGGCAACGCTGCAGCGGGCTGACTTGCAGCAGCGCGCGCAGTTGCTGGTCGAGCAGTTCCGGGCGCACCTGGGCCAGGCGAATACCGCGCAGGCCCAGCACCGGGTTGGCTTCGACAGGCAGCGGCAGGTATTCGAGTTGCTTGTCGCCACCCACGTCGATGGTGCGGATGATCACCGACTTGTCGCCCATGGCATCCAGCACGGCTTGATAGGCCTGGCGCTGCTCCTGTTCATCCGGCGCGGTGCGGCGGTCGACGAAGAGGAATTCGGTGCGCAGCAGGCCGACGCCATCGGCGCCGTTTTCAAACGCCAGCCGGGCTTCGGCGCTGGAGGCGACGTTGGCGGCGATTTCAATGCTCACGCCATCGAGGGTGCGCGCCGGCAATCGGGCCTGGGCCTGTTGCTGCTGGCGGCGGGCCTTCTGCGCGTCACGAATCTGGTGGACTTCAGCATGGCGAGCATCGCTGGGCGCCAGTTCCAGGCGGCCATTGGCGGCGTCCAGCACCACGCGCTGGCCCTGGGGCACCTCCAGCAGCTCGGCACCCAGCGCTACCACACACGGCAAACCTTTGCCCCGCGCCAGAATTGCGACGTGGGACGTGGCGCCGCCCTCGGCCATGCAGATCCCCACGGCTTGCTGCTCGCTCAGTTGCAGCAGGTCCGAGGGGGTGAGTTCATGGGCGCCGACAATCGATCCGGCGGGCAATTCGAAGTGCCAGGCTTCACCCAGCAGCGCACGCAATACGCGTTGTTGCAGGTCGCGCAGGTCGTTGGCGCGTTCGGCAAACAAGGGCTTGCCCAGTGCCAGCAATACCGCGCACTGGGCCTGGATCGCATCGCGCCAGGCATGGGTGGCGGCGCTGCCCTGGGCAATGGCGTCGGCAGCGGCTTGCAGCAATGCCGGGTCTTCCAGCAGCGCGAGGTGGGCGGCGAAGATCTCTTCTTCGTCGACGTTCTTGCGTTGGCGGGCGTGGTCCAGGGTGCTGCGGATTTCGCCGCGCACCTGCTCCAGTGCCGTATCGAGACGCTGCTTTTGTTCGCCGGCCGAATGGTTACCGGTGTCTTCCGGCAACTCGATGCCGGTCAGGCGAAACAGCGGGCCGCACACCAGGCCGGGGGCTGCGCACACGCCTTGCAACACATCGGCTTCCACACTGGCGCGACGTGGTACGGCCGCCACTGCAGGAGCGTGGTGATCTTCGCGGATCGCCACGGACAACGCCGCGATCAACCCTTGCAGCGCCGCATCGGCATCGTTGCCACGGCAGGTCACGCGTACTTCGTCACCTTCGCCAATGCCCAATCCCATCAAGCCAATCAGGCTGTCGCACGACGCCGACTTGTCAGCGAAGTGCAGGTGCGCCTGGCTGCTGAAACCCTGGGCGGTCTTGCGGATCAGCGCAGCGGGGCGCGCATGCAAACCGCCGCGATGGGTGACGCGAACGCTGGCGCTGGCTTCGGCGCTCGAGTTATCCACAGCCGCTTGAACGGGGGCGCCCGAACGCAGCGTCACCTGCATCAACGGCTCCCCGACCTTGACCGTGCTGAGCGGGCAGGGCGTCAGTTCGAAGCGGTCGCTGTTGGTCAGGATGATCAAGCTCACCAGGCTCTTGCACTGGCGCGCAATGCGGTCCAGGTCAAATTGCACCAGCGCCTGGCCCTGGCTCACCCGCGCGCCTTCCTTCACCAGCAAGGCAAAACCTTCACCATTGAGTTCCACGGTGTCGATGCCCACATGCATCAGCACTTCGGCACCGTTGTCGGCGCGCAGGGTCAGCGCGTGCCCGGTGCGGGCGACATGGATAATCACCCCGTCACACGGCGCGTGCAGGCAGTCATTCAACGGATCGATGGCAATACCGTCGCCCATGGCGCCGCTGGCGAACACTTCGTCGGGGACGCTGCCCAGGGCCAGCACCGGCCCACTCAAGGGGGCGCTAAGGGTCAGTCGGTTATTGTTGTTGGACATGGGCACGGTACTCATCAGGAAAACACGGCAATCGACTCAGTGAGTGCGAGTGACTTTGCTCAGGTGACGGGGCTGGTCGGGGTTCATGCCCCGGGCCTGCGCCAGGCCTGCCGCCATCACGTAGAAACTCTGGATGGCCAGGATCGGGTCCAGGCTCGGGTGTTCGGCGCGGCTCAGGGTCAGGTCGCGTTCGGCAACATCGTCCGGCGCGGCCAGCAACACACGGGCGCCGCGCTGGCGCATATCGGCGGCCAGGGTCAGCAGGCCGGCCTGCTCGGCGCCGCGTGGGGCGAACACCAGCAAGGGGTAGTCTGCGTCGATCAAGGCCATCGGCCCGTGGCGCACTTCGGCGCTGCTGAAGGCTTCGGCCTGGATCGCCGAGGTTTCCTTGAGCTTCAGTGCGGCTTCCTGGGCGACGGCAAAACCGGCGCCACGGCCGATCACCATCAAGCGCTGGCTGCCTTTGAGCGCCTCGATGGCTGCGCGCCAATCCTGTTTGGCCGCGTCACGCAGGCCGTCGGGCAGTGCGTTGCAGGCTTGCAGCAGGTCGGCTTCCTGGTTCCAGTGGCCGACCAGCATCGCGCTGGCGCTGAGCGTGGCGATAAAGCTCTTGGTGGCGGCCACGCTGAGTTCCGGCCCGGCACACAGCGGCACATGGAATTCACAGGCGGCTTGCAGCGGCGAGTCTTCGGCGTTGACCATCGAGATGCTCAAGGCCCCGCGTTTGCGCAGCAGGCGCAGGCTGTTGACCAGGTCCGGGCTTTGCCCCGATTGCGAGAAACCAAATGCCACCTGGCCGCTGACTTTCATCGGCGCCTGCAACAAGGTCACCACCGACATCGGCAGCGACGCCACCGGAATGCCCACATGCTGCATGGCCAAATAGGCGAAGTAGCTGGCGGCATGATCCGAGCTGCCACGCGCAACGGTCATCGCCACTTGCGGTGGCTGGCGGCGCAGGCGACCGGCGACGTCTTCGAGTATCGGCTCCAGGCGTTGCAGTTGCGCCGCGACGGCGTCACAGGAGGCCAGCGCCTCTTCAAGCATTTTTGAAGTCAATGGTTTCTCCTTCGACCATTACGTCGGTGAGTGTCAGGGCGCGGTCCAGGCGCACGCAGTCGGCAAAGCTGCCGGGTTGCAGGCGACCGCGTTGTTCCAGGCCCAGGTAGTCCGCAGGAAATTGCGACAGGCGTTGTGAGGCTTCGCTGATTGGCAGGCCGATCTTCACCAGGTTGCGCAGCGCCTGGTCCATGGTCAGGGTGCTGCCGGCCAGGGTGCCGTCCGCCAGGCGTACGCCGCCCAGGCACTTGGTCACGGTGTGGCTGCCCAGCTTGTATTCGCCATCGGGCATGCCGGCGGCGGCGGTGGAGTCGGTGACGCAATACAGGCACGGGATCGAGCGCAGCGCCACGCGCATGGCGCCGGGGTGTACGTGCAGCAGGTCGGGAATCAACTCGGCGTAGGTGGCGTGGGCCAGCGCGGCGCCGACGATGCCCGGCTCGCGGTGATGCAGCGGGCTCATGGCGTTGTACAAATGGGTAAAGCTGGTGGCGCCGGCGGCGAGGGCGGCGACGCCTTCTTCATAACTGCCCAGGGTATGGCCGATCTGCATGCGCACGCCGCGTTGGCTGAGGGCGCGGATCAGGCAGTCGTGGCCGGCGATTTCCGGCGCAATGGTAATCACACGGATGGGCGCCAGGCGCAGGTAGGCTTCAACTTCGGCCATCAAGGCGGTGTGGGCGAAGTTAGGTTGAGCGCCGAGTTTTCCCGGATTGATGTAGGGGCCTTCCAGGTGTACCCCGAGCACGCGGGCGCTGCCGGTAGGACGCTGCTCGCAGAACGTGCCGAGCTGGCCGAGCACGCGGGAGATTTCGTCGGCCGGCGCGGTCATGGTCGTGGCCAGCAGCGAGGTGGTACCAAATCGCACATGGGTGCGGGTGATGGTCTCGAAGGCCTCGACGCCTTCCATGATGTCTTTGCCGCCGCCGCCGTGCACATGCAGGTCGATAAAGCCCGGCAGCAGGTAGGGCAGGTCGTTGTCGGCCGGATTGCAAGGCGTGCCTTCGATGGCGACGACCTTGCCGTGCTCGTGCACAAGGCGGCCGCGGATCCAGCCGCTGGGCGTAAGGATGTTGTCTTCGGACATGGGCAGTTCTCTAAAGCCGCGACGCGGCGGCAAGTCTTACCTACGCAGCTCTGCGACAAAGTCGTAGTAGTCGTTGCGGCAATAGGTGTCGGTGATTTCTATGGGGGTGTTATCGAGCGTGTAGCCGACCCGGGTCATCAGCAGCATGGCGGTGCCGGGGGCGATGCCCACCAGCTTGGCGAATTCATCCGATGCGTTGATCGCCTGTACGTGCTGCAGGGCACGGACGATGGGCTTGCCGATACTGTCGAAGTATTCGTACAGCGAGCTGCCCAAGGCCTGCGGCTGTGGCAGCACCGAAGCGGGGACAGCGGTCATTTCAATGGCCATGACCGTGTCGTCGGCTTTGCGCAGGCGCTTGAGGCGCGCCACTTTGTCGTTGGTCGACAGGCACAGGCGGATCAGTTCTTCATGGGTCGGCGGGGTGATGTCGCGTTCAAGCCATTGGGAACCGGGTACAAAGCCCTTGAGGCGCAACATCTCGCTGAACCCCGACAGGCGCGACAGCGGCTGTTCCAGGCGTGGCGTGATAAAGGTGCCGGAGCCCTGGCTGCGACGGATCAGGCCCTGCTCAAACAGCACTTCCAGCGCTTTGCGGGCGGTGACTCGAGAAATGCTCAACTGCTCGCTGAGCGCGCGTTCCGACGGCAGGGCTTGCTCGGATGTCCACTGGCCGGCATGGATCGCCGCTTCGAGCTTGCGCGCCAATTGCAGGTACAGCGGCGTGGATTGTTTGTCGTCGGGGCGCAAGGCCAGAATGGGATTCATCTGTCAGGTTTCCGATGCGGTTATTGGAGTGTTGTCGCCCGGTATGGGTCGGAAATTAATACCACTTAAATACCATGTCAATGCAGCCACAACGGTGCATTCAATGAATTAAGGCACCGCAACGGTGCCTGGCACAAAGTGGTATTAGAAAGGTCTTCATAGCGCGCACGACGGCGCAGCCCGCACGGTGAACTGGTATTCACCGGCAGGTGCTGCTCGGGGCAGGAAATATTTTCGAATTATTTTACGAGCGGTCGCAGATCAGGGCCGAATCTCGATCAAGGTGCCGTCCTTGACCAGGCTCCAGACCTCACGCATATCCACATTGCGCATGCCGATGCAGCCGTCGGTCCAGTCCAGGGTGTGGAACCACTGTTCCGGGTAATCCTCGGTGTCCGGGGTGCCGTGGATCATGATCATGCTGCCCGGTTTGACCCCTTCGCGGCGGGCGCGGGCGGCGTCGCTGATATTGGGGTAGGAGATGTGCATGGCCAGGTTGAAGCGCTCGCTGGTCTTGCGCCAGTCGATCCAGTACAGGCCCTCGGGCGTGCGGCGGTCGCCCTCGAACAGCTTGTGGCCCTTGGGGTTTTTACCCAGGGAAATGCGATAGGTCTTGAGGGGCTTGCCGTCGTTGATCAACTGCAACTGGTGAGCGGATTTAAGCACCAGGACTTTTTCGACGGTTTTGCCGCCGAGCGTTTCCACCGTGGAGGCCGAGGACAGGGTAGCGAACGACAGGCAGAGAAGAGCAAGCAACCAACGCATTGAAACGGTTTCCCTTTGGCGATGAGTGGCCGGCTTGTTATTGGGCGGGCTTGGACAGGGGTGGCACCGACTCGCTGCGCACCGGGAACAGCTGTTGCCGACGGTCAGCGAAGAAGCATTCTAAGGTACGCCCGACCGTGCGGAAAGCCAGCTCGGACCAAGGGATATCGGCTTCAGCGAACAGCTTCACTTCCAGGCTTTCCTGGCCTGCGGCGAAGTCCAGGTCGACCAACTCGGCGCGATAGAAAATATGCACCTGGCTGATGTGCGGCACGTCAATCAGCGTATAGAGGCTCAGGTTGCGCACGCGGGCGCAGGCTTCTTCCAGGGTCTCGCGCATGGCGGCCTGGGCCACGGTTTCACCGTTTTCCATAAAGCCTGCGGGCAGGGTCCAGTAACCCAGGCGCGGCTCGATGGCGCGGCGGCACAGCAGCACTTGGTCGCCCCATACCGGCAGGGTACCGGCGACGATATTGGGGTTCTGGTAGTGAATGGTCGCGCAGTGATCGCAGACATAGCGCAGGCGTGCGTCGCCTTCGGGGATGCGTTGGGTAACCGGTTTACCGCACTGGCTGCAGAAGTTCATGCTGGGGTTCCTGGAGAGTGGGCCTATCTTGGCTTGGCAGGCAGGACGCTGCAAGTTGTCGTTTAGCGACATGCCGCTGGTTTTGGGGTTGGGCGCCCGCCCGCTTTGGTGCATGATGCAAGGTAGCCAACAGACCGAGATGACTCATGCTGGACGAGCTACTTCGCCGGGTAAGCAATCACACTCCCCACACTCTGGAGACTGACGGGCGTTTCCCCGAGGCCGCGGTGCTGGTACCCATTACCCGCAGTGACGAACCCGAGCTGATCCTGACCCTGCGCGCCAGCGGCCTGTCGACCCACGGTGGCGAAGTGGCCTTTCCCGGCGGGCGTCGCGACCCCGAAGACCCGGACCTGATTTTTACCGCTCTGCGCGAAGCCGAAGAAGAAATCGGCCTGCCGCCGGGGCTGGTTGAAGTCATCGGGCCGTTGAGCCCTTTGATCTCCCTGCACGGCATCCGCGTAACGCCGTACGTGGGCGTCATCCCCGACTACGTCGAATACCTGGCCAACGACGCCGAGATCGCAGCGGTCTTCAGCGTGCCCCTGGATTTTTTCCGCCAGGACCCGCGCGAGCACACCCACCGCATCGACTACCAAGGCCGCAGTTGGTATGTGCCGAGCTATCGGTTCGGCGAATACAAGATCTGGGGCCTGACGGCAATCATGATCGTCGAGCTGATCAATCTGCTCTATGACGATGCCAAGATCAGCCTGCACCAGCCACCCAAGAGCTTCATCAATATCTAAGCCGTCGTTTTAATGGCAAGCCGTGAGGGAAAACCATGAAATACCGCCTGGGCGATGCCTGTGTCGAGACCCATCCACAGAGCTGGGTGGCGCCCAATGCCACGCTGGTGGGCAAGGTCAGGCTGGAGGAGGGCGCCAACGTGTGGTTCAACGCGGTATTGCGCGGCGACAACGAACTGATCCTGATCGGCAAGAACAGCAACGTGCAGGACGGCAGCGTGATGCACACCGACATGGGCTACCCACTGACCCTCGGCACCGGCGTGACCATCGGCCATAACGCCATGCTGCATGGCTGCACGGTGGGCGACTACAGCCTGATCGGCATTAACGCAGTGATCCTCAACGGCGCGAAGATCGGCAAACATTGCATCATCGGCGCCAATTCGCTGATCGGCGAAGGCAAGGAAATTCCTGATGGCTCGCTGGTGATGGGCTCGCCGGGCAAGGTGGTGCGTGAGCTGACCGAGGCGCAGAAACGCATGCTTGAAGCCAGTGCCGCGCACTATGTGCATAACGCGCAGCGGTATGCGCGTGACCTTGTCGAGCAGGCAGAATGAGCGCGGTTGAACGCCCGGTCGCCTCGCCGTGCGTGAGCATTTGCGCGCTGGATGATGACGACATTTGCATCGGCTGCCAGCGCAACGTGGATGAGATTACGCGGTGGAGCCGCATGGACAATGCCGAGCGCCGGGCAGTGCTGAGGTTGTGTCATGAGCGGGCGGTGGCGAGTGGGGTGGTGTGGATGACGCCTCTGTAGGAGCGAGCTTGCTCGCGAAAAACGCAAGAACACCGCGTATAGTCAGGCTTCCCGCGTAATCGTTGACGTTTTTCGCGAGCAATAACTAGCCGTCCGCCTCGCTCCTACAGGTTCTATCGCCTCATGCTCTTCCTGATCGCCTACATCAGCAGCGTCGTGCTGATCAACTTCGCCTTTTCCACCGCGCCGCATCTGGACGTCATCTGGTCCGCCTGGGGCGGCCTGGTGTTTATCCTGCGTGACATGGTGCAAACCCGCTTCGGCCATGGCGCGATCATCGCCATGCTGGCGGCGCTGGTGCTGTCGTATATCACCTCCGACCCGTCCATCGCCCTGGCCAGCGCCACGGCCTTTGCGGTGTCCGAGTGCATCGACTGGCTGGTGTTCAGCATCACCCGGCGCCCGCTGCACGACCGCCTGTGGATAAGCTCGGCGCTGAGCATTCCCCTCGATACGTTTATCTTCTTCGGCTTGATCGGTGCGCTGACGCCGGCCGTGGCGGGCACGGCGCTGGTGTCGAAATTCGCCGGTGTCACCGTGGTGTGGCTGATCATGGCCTGGCGCATCCGCCGGCGCGCCGTCGCTAACTGAGGCCAATGTGCGCAGTTCATGTAAAATGCCGGCCTTTCTCCCCCTGATCCGCTCCCCTGAGGACCTGAGATGACCCGAATCGGAACTCCATTGTCGCCAACCGCGACCCGCGTTTTGCTGTGTGGCTGCGGTGAGCTGGGCAAGGAAGTGGTGATCGAACTGCAACGCCTGGGCGTTGAAGTGATTGCCGTGGATCGCTACGCCAATGCGCCGGCCATGCAGGTTGCGCACCGTAGCCATGTGATCAACATGCTCGATGGCGCCGCATTGCGCGCCGTGATCGAGGCGGAGAAGCCGCACTTCATCGTGCCGGAAATCGAAGCTATCGCCACCGCTACCCTGGTCGAGCTGGAAGCTGAAGGCTTCACCGTGATCCCGACCGCGCGTGCCACATCGCTGACCATGAACCGCGAAGGCATCCGTCGCCTGGCCGCCGAAGAGCTGGACCTGCCGACCTCGCCGTACCACTTCGCCGACACCTTCGAGGACTACAGCAAGGCCGTGCAAGACCTGGGCTTTCCCTGCGTGGTCAAGCCGGTGATGAGTTCCTCGGGCAAGGGCCAGAGCCTGCTGCGCAGCGCGGACGATGTACGGAAAGCCTGGGATTACGCCCAGGAAGGCGGCCGTGCGGGTAAAGGTCGGGTGATCATCGAAGGCTTTATCGACTTCGACTACGAAATCACCCTGCTGACCGTGCGCCACATCGGTGGCACCACGTTCTGTGCGCCCGTCGGCCACCGGCAGGAGAAGGGCGACTACCAGGAATCCTGGCAGCCCCAAGCCATGAGCCCGATTGCCCTGGCCGAGTCCGAGCGGGTTGCCAAAGCGGTGACCGAAGCCCTGGGTGGTCGTGGTTTGTTTGGCGTGGAGCTGTTCATCAAGGGTGACCAGGTGTGGTTCAGCGAAGTGTCGCCGCGCCCGCATGACACCGGCCTTGTGACCCTGATATCGCAGGACCTGTCGCAGTTTGCGCTGCACGCTCGCGCCATCCTGGGCCTGCCGATCCCGTTGATCCGTCAGTTCGGGCCTTCGGCGTCGGCGGTGATTCTGGTGGAAGGGCAGTCGACGCAGACGGCATTCGCCAACCTCGGCGCGGCCTTGAGCGAGCCGGATACGGCGTTGCGTCTGTTTGGCAAGCCTGAGGTGAATGGTCAGCGCCGCATGGGCGTGGCGTTGGCGCGGGATGAGTCGATTGAAGCGGCTCGGGCCAAGGCGACCCGGGCTTCCAAGGCTGTAGTTGTAGAGCTTTAAAAGCATCGGGGGCAAGCCCCCTCCCACACTTGAATGTGTTCACAAATCAAATGTGGGAGGGGGCTTGCCCCCGATAGCGGCCTATCAGGCCACCTTGTTCAAATCATTATCCCGCGTCTCTTTCAGGCACAGCACAGCAATCAGACTAAGCAACGCTGCCGCCGACACATACCCACCGACATAACTCAGCCCGCCCATCGCCACCAGCTTGGTCGCGAAGAACGGTGCGGCCGACGCCCCCACGATCCCGCCCAGGTTATACGCCGCCGACGCGCCGGTATAACGCACGCGGGTCGGGAACAGTTCCGGCAGCAGCGCGCCCATCGGCGCGAAGGTCACGCCCATCAGGAACAACTCCAGCGCCAGGAACAGCGCCACGGCCCAGGTTGAACCGTGGGTCAGCAGCGGCTCCATGGTAAAGCCCGACAGGATTGCCAGGACCGCGCCGACAATCAGCACCGGCTTGCGCCCGTAGCGGTCGCTGGCCAGCGCTGCCAGCGGCGTCGCCAGGCCCATGAACAGCACTGCGAAGCACAACAGGCCGAGGAAGGTTTCACGGCTGTAGCCGAGGGTCGACACTCCGTAGCTCAGGGAAAACGCCGTGGTGATATAGAACAGCGCATAGCACACCACCATCGACGCAGCACCCAGCAGCACCGGCAGCCAATGCTGGCTGAACAGTTCCACCAGCGGCACTTTCACCGGTTTTTCCTTGGCCACGGCATTGGCGAACACCGGCGTCTCGTGCAGCTTGAGCCGTGCGTACAGGCCCACCATCACCAACGCCGCGCTGAGGATGAACGGAATGCGCCAGCCCCAGCTGCGGAACTGCTCGTCGTTCAGGCTCATGGCCAGGATCAGGAACAAACCGTTGGCCGCCAGGAACCCGATCGACGGGCCCAGTTGCGGGAACATGCCGAACCAGGCGCGCTTGCCCTTGGGGGCATTCTCGGTGGCCAGCAATGCCGCGCCGCCCCATTCCCCGCCCAAGCCCAGGCCTTGGCCGAAGCGCAATACACACAACAGAATCGGTGCCCAGGCGCCAATGCTGTCGTAGCCCGGCAGCAAGCCGATCAGGGTGGTGCACACGCCCATCAGCAGCAGGGAGGCCACCAACGTCGACTTGCGGCCGATACGGTCGCCAAAGTGGCCGAACAGCGCCGAACCCAGTGGGCGTGCTATGAACGCGATACCGAATGTGAGGAACGACGCGAGCATCTGCGCGGTGCCGGACGTCTGCGGGAAGAACACCGGGCCGATGACCAGTGCCGCAGCCGTGGCGTAGATATAGAAGTCGTAGAACTCAATGGCGGTGCCGACGATGCTCGCGGTGGCCACGCGGGCCGTCGAGTTGGTCGGGGCGGCGGTTGCGGCCTCGTTATACGTGGTGCTCATGGCAGTATCCCGGATTGGTCATTGCGCGTTTGGACGCGGATTATTATTGGTCGAACACCCATGGATCAGGGTTGTGCGCGGGGTGGCTCGGGATGGGAGCAAACACCGCTCGGACAGGGTGAAGCGCTGCACGGACGCGCTGAGTGCGGGTAGCACGCGGTCGGGCGGGGGCTTGGGTAAGCCGCAGGGATTATAGGAAGGGGTTTGGAAATACAACAAGTAGCTGGAGCGCCGCAATTCAAATGTGGGAGGGGGCTTGCTCCCGATGGCGGTGTATCAGCCACCTGATGCAGTGACTGGCACACTGCAATCGGGAGCAAGCCCCCTCCCACATTGAATTCCTGTGTGTCAGGCGGTTATGCGGCGACAGGGACGTGGCTGGTATGCCAGATCAGCACCTTGCTCACCCGGTTGTCCTCGGTCTCGAGGATTTCCAGGCGGTAGCGCCCAATCTTCAGGCACACCGCGCAGTCCGGAATAGTCTCCAGCGCTTCGGTCACCAGGCCGTTGAGGGTCTTGGGGCCGTCGCTGGGCAGGTGCCAGCCCAGGCTTTTGTTCAGTTCGCGGATCGAGGCAGCGCCGTCGATGATGTAGCGGCCATCGGGTTGGGCTTCGACATGAGGGTTATCCACAGCCTGATCACTTTCGAATTCGCCGACGATTTCTTCGAGGATATCTTCCAGGGTCACGATGCCCAGCACTTCGCCGTACTCGTCCACCACCATGCCCAGGCGCCGCTGCTGCTTGTGGAAATTCAGCAGTTGCAGCTGCAGAGGCGTGCTCTCCGGCACGAAGTAGGGTTCGTGACAGGCGGCCAGCAGCGCTTCCTTGGTCAGGCTGGCATCGGGCAGCAGATGCTGGACCTGCCGGGTGTTGAGCACCGCTTCGACTTGGTTGATATCGCTGTGGAACACCGGCAGCCGCGTGCGCTGGGAGGTGCGCAGTTGCTCGATGATGTCTTCGATCGTGTCATCCAGGTTGATGCCGTCCACGTCGCTGCGCGGCACCAGGATGTCGTTGACGGTGATGTTGTCCAGGGCATGGATGCCCGGCATGCTGGGCATGCGCTCTTGGTCGGCGTCGTGCTGCGGCTCGTCGTCGTGGTCGGACGAAGGTTCGTCGCTCTTTTTCACTATGCCCGGCTTGCGCGCGAACGGGCGCAGCAACGTCAGGCTGATGCCATTGAGCAGCCAGGCGGCGGGATAGAGGATTTTCAGCGGCACGCCCAGCAGGGCGTTACCGAAGCCCAGTATGGCCTGCGGATAACGGGTAGCCAGGGCGCGGGGCAGGTAGTCGGCGAGGATCAGCAGCAACGCGCACGAGATCAGCCAGCCGAGCCATGGCCCGTTCTGGGCCCAGGCATAGATCGCCAGCAGCGTGCAGAGAATCACGACGGCAGCGCGACACAGGCTGTTGCACAGGATCAGGCTGTGGCGCGGGAAGCTCAGGCGCGCGGCGGCCTTGTCGCCCTGGCGTGTGCCGGGGCGCAGGGCCAGCAGGTGTTGTTGCGCGGCTTCGATGGCGGTAAACAGTGCCGCCCATAAAATCAGCAGGGCAATTACGGCGAGCATCGGCCCAAGGGGCAAGTTGTCCATGATCGCCGCCCGTCAGATATGCAGGATGTATTCGCGAACCAGCTTGCTGCCGAAATAGGCCAGCATCAGCAGGCAGAAACCGGCCAGGGTCCAGCGGATGGCCTTGTGCCCGCGCCAGCCGAGGCGGTTGCGGCCCCACAGCAATACGCTGAACACCACCCAGGCCAGGCAGGCCAGCAAGGTTTTGTGCACCAGATGCTGGGCGAACAGGTTTTCGACGAACAGCCAGCCGGAAATCAGCGACAGCGACAGCAGGGTCCAGCCGGCCCACAGAAAACCGAACAGCAGGCTTTCCATGGTTTGCAGCGGCGGGAAGTTCTTGATCAGCCCGGACGGGTGCTTGTGCTTGAGCTGGTGGTCTTGCAACAGCACCAGCAGCGATTGGAACACCGCGATGGTGAACATGCCGTAGGCCAGGATCGACAGCAGGATATGCGCGAGGATGCCCGGCTCTTCATCGATCACCTGGACGGTGCCGGTGGGCGCGAATTGCGCCAGCAGCACCGTGAGCATGCCCAGCGGGAATAAAAGAACGAGCAGGTTTTCGACCGGAATCCGGTAGCACGCCAGCAGCGTCAGTGCGATCACGGCGGCGGCGATCAGGCTGGCGGCGCTGAAAAAATCCAGGCCCAGGCCAACCGGGGTCAGCAGGTGGGTAAACAGACTGGCCGCATGGGCCAGCAGGGCCAGCACGCCAAGGCCGACCAGCAGACGTTTGTCCGCTTTGGTGCCTTGGGCCAGACGAGAGCCCTGATAGAGAGTCGCAGCGGCATACACGATGGCGGCGGCGAGGCTGGGTAGCAAACTGGGTGACAAGGGGAGCATAAATCCTGATAGGCAAGCCCGAAAGGCGCTGAGTTTGGCACACACCTGCGCTGCACGAAAGACTCCTGGGCCAGACAGCGGGTGTGCATGGACGCAGTCTTCGCTATAATCCGCGACCTGCCCACGCCGCAGGCTCGCCGAGCGCTGTTTTTAATAGCGATTTACCACAGCCTGGGCCGCCATTACCTCGGTCTACCAATGCATTTCGATGAATAGGGCCTGAAAGGATCGCGCATGTTTGAAAACTTGACTGACCGTCTCTCGCAGACGCTGCGCCACGTAACCGGCAAGGCCAAGCTGACCGAGGACAATATTAAAGACACCCTGCGTGAAGTGCGCATGGCGTTGCTGGAGGCCGACGTGGCCTTGCCGGTGGTGAAGGACTTCGTCAACTCGGTCAAGGAGCGTGCGGTCGGTACTGAAGTGTCGCGCAGCCTGACCCCGGGCCAGGCGTTCGTGAAGATCGTCCAGGCCGAACTCGAAAGCCTGATGGGCGCGGCCAACGAAGATTTGAACCTCAGCGCCGTGCCACCGGCCGTCGTGCTGATGGCCGGCCTGCAAGGCGCGGGTAAGACCACCACCGCCGGCAAGCTGGCGCGCTTCCTTAAAGAGCGCAAGAAGAAGTCGGTGATGGTGGTATCGGCCGACGTCTACCGTCCGGCCGCGATCAAACAGCTGGAAATGCTCGCGGGCGAAGTGGGCGTGACCTTCTTCCCGTCGGACCTGAGCCAGAAGCCGGTTGATATCGCCACTGCGGCTATTAAAGAAGCCAAGCTGAAATTCATCGACGTGGTCATCGTCGATACCGCCGGTCGCCTGCACATCGATGAAGAGATGATGGGCGAGATCAAGGCGCTGCATGCCGCGATCAACCCGGTCGAGACGCTGTTCGTGGTCGACGCCATGACCGGCCAGGATGCCGCCAACACCGCCAAGGCCTTCGGTGACGCACTGCCGCTGACCGGCGTGATCCTGACCAAGGTCGACGGCGACGCCCGTGGCGGTGCCGCGCTGTCGGTACGCGCTATTACCGGCAAGCCGATCAAGTTCATCGGTATGGGCGAGAAGAGCGAAGCGCTCGAACCGTTCCACCCGGAGCGTATCGCCTCGCGTATCCTCGGCATGGGCGACGTGCTCAGCCTGATCGAACAGGCCGAAGCCACGCTCGATAAAGACAAGGCCGACAAACTGGCCAAAAAGCTGAAGAAGGGCAAGGGCTTCGATCTCGAAGACTTCCGCGACCAGCTGCAGCAAATGAAGAACATGGGCGGCCTCGGCGGCCTGATGGACAAGCTGCCGAACATCGGCGGCGTGAACCTGGCGCAAATGGGCAACGCCCAGGGCGCGGCAGAGAAGCAGTTCAAGCAGATGGAAGCCATCATCAACTCCATGACCCCGGCCGAGCGCCGCGACCCTGAGCTGATCAGCGGTTCGCGCAAGCGTCGGATCGCCATGGGTTCCGGCACCCAGGTGCAGGACATCGGCCGCTTGATCAAGCAGCACAAGCAGATGCAGAAGATGATGAAGAAGTTCTCCGCCAAGGGCGGTATGGCCAAGATGATGCGCGGCATGGGCGGTATGTTGCCCGGCGGCGGTATGCCGAAAATGTAAAGTATTCGAGCACAAGCCTTGGCTTGCGCTCCGACCCACAGGGATGTGGGATCTCCAGCAAACCCGTCGTTGGCGGGCGCTGACTTGCCGTTTTAACCGACGGCTCTATAGCAGATCTGAATGGCACGCTGATAGGCGCCGGAAAAAGACATTTGCAAAAGTCCGGATATTCCTTAGAATATGCGGCCTTTCGGGCACCTATGCCCGCTGTGCATTTAGATTTGCAGCACCGACTACAGGAACGATGTTCACATGCTAACAATCCGTCTTGCCCTTGGCGGCTCCAAAAAGCGCCCGTTTTACCACTTGACCGTAACCGACAGCCGCAACCCGCGCGACGGTTCGCACAAGGAACAGGTTGGTTTCTTCAACCCTGTTGCTCGTGGTCAAGAAGTTCGTCTGTCCGTGAACCAAGAGCGCGTAGCCTACTGGCTGAGCGTGGGTGCACAGCCATCCGAGCGCGTTGCAAAGTTGTTGAAGGACTCGGCTAAGGCCGCAGCCTGAGCAATATGAACGCGACGCCAGCTGTTGCTGATGATTTGATCGTTATCGGCAAGATTTACTCTGTTCATGGCGTTCGCGGCGAAGTGAAGGTGTATTCCTTTACTGATCCGACTGAAAACCTGTTGCAGTACAAAACCTGGACGCTCAAGCGCGAAGGTAGTGTGAAACAGGTCGAGCTGGTCAGTGGACGCGGGAACGACAAGTTCCTGGTCGCAAAGCTCAAGGGTCTTGATGATCGTGAAGAAGCCCGTCTTCTGGCCGGTTATGAGATCTGCGTGCCGCGCAACCTGTTCCCTGAATTGACCGACGGCGAGTACTACTGGTACCAGCTGGAAGGTCTGAAGGTTATTGATCAACTCGGGCAATTGCTGGGGAAAATCGATCATCTTCTGGAAACCGGCGCCAATGATGTAATGGTGGTCAAGCCTTGCGCTGGCAGCCTGGATGATCGCGAACGCCTGTTGCCCTATACCGGGCAGTGCGTGTTGGCCGTCGACCTGGCAGCGGGCGAGATGAAGGTGGAATGGGACGCGGACTTCTAAGCGTGGCTACTTTGCGCATTGAAGTGATCAGTTTGTTTCCCGAGATGTTTTCCGCCATCAGCGAGTACGGCATCACCAGTCGGGCGGTGAAGCAGGGGCTGTTGCAGCTTACCTGTTGGAACCCGCGAGACTACACGACGGATCGGCATCACACTGTGGACGATCGCCCATTTGGCGGTGGCCCGGGCATGGTGATGAAGATCAAGCCCCTGGAAGACGCGTTGGTTGAGGCCAAGGCCGCCGCCGGGGAGAAGGCGAAGGTAATTTACCTGTCCCCTCAAGGCCGTCAGCTGAAACAGGCTGCGGTACGCGAACTGGCAAATGAGGAAGCACTGATCCTGATTGCCGGCCGCTATGAAGGCATTGACGAGCGGTTTATTGAAGCTCATGTCGATGAAGAGTGGTCGATTGGGGACTATGTCCTGTCTGGCGGTGAGCTGCCGGCGATGGTCCTGATAGATGCGGTTACACGACTGCTGCCTGGAGCTTTAGGGCATGCGGACTCTGCGGAGGAAGATTCCTTCACGGATGGTTTGCTGGATTGCCCGCACTACACCCGTCCGGAGGTGTATGCGGATCAGCGTGTTCCCGACGTATTGCTAAGTGGCAATCACGCACACATCCGGCGTTGGCGTTTACAGCAGTCCCTTGGTCGGACCTATGAACGACGCGCCGATCTTCTGGAAAGCCGCTCGCTTTCTGGAGAAGAGAAGAAGCTGCTCGAGGAATACATCCTCGCGCGGGACGATAGTTAACAACGTATCGATGGTAGGTCCATTGACTTACCTTAGGAGCACAGCATGACTAACAAAATCATCCTTGCACTCGAAGCAGAGCAGATGACCAAAGAGATCCCTACCTTTGCCCCGGGCGACACCATTGTCGTTCAGGTGAAAGTGAAGGAAGGCGACCGTTCGCGTCTGCAAGCGTTCGAAGGCGTGGTAATCGCCAAGCGTAACCGTGGTGTGAACAGTGCTTTCACTGTTCGTAAAATCTCCAACGGTGTTGGCGTAGAGCGTACTTTCCAGACCTACAGCCCGCAGATCGACAGCATGGCTGTGAAACGTCGCGGTGACGTACGCAAAGCCAAGCTGTACTACCTGCGTGACCTGTCCGGTAAAGCAGCTCGCATCAAGGAAAAACTGGCTTAAGTCCAGCTTCCCGATGCAGAAAGAAGCAGCCTACGGGCTGCTTTTTTGTGCCTGTGATTTGTGCAGTGCGCCCTGCTAGGCCTGACCAGGCTGAATGACTGCCAGTAATGTCCATCCCGCCAGCGGTTTCATATCGCTCTCTGGCGTGACCACATGCACCCAGCCGCTGCTATCGCGGGCAAACAGCAGTGTCGCCCGTTCCCTGTGCAGTGCCTGATAATCGCTCCAGCCAAACCCATCGGTCAGGTGGGTGGTATACAGTTCGGCGCCTTGCCCCAACAGGCTGGCGAGCTTGGTGTAGCTCAGCGGCTGACTGCCCAGCAAGTGCCCGCGATGCTCGCCGCTGGCCCGGTGCTTGTCGGTGCGGCGGCTTTCCTGGCTGTTGGCCAAGGCGAACAGGCGATGCCCGAAGTCATGACGAAAGCGCATGGTGGCCAACGTATTCAACTCGCCGGAAGGGGAAAGCGCGAGCAAATGCCCGAGACCGACCAGGTCCAGGTGCGACTCGGCATGCTGTGATGCCGGGTTGCCGAAGTAGGTCGGCAGCCCTTCCATGCGGCTGGCGCGAATGTTTTCCCAGCTCGAATCGGTCAGCAGCACTCGGCTGCCAAGCTGTTGCAGGGCTTTGCCGAGGATGCGTGCCGGGCCGTTCGCACCGACGATCAGAAAGCCGCTTGGCGCGGGCTCGGCTACTTTCAGCAAGCGGGCCAGAGGACGCGCAGTCGCGCTTTGCAGCACCACCGTGCCGATAATCACCGCAAATGTCAGCGGCACCAGCAACAACGCACCTTCGTGGCCGGCCTCATCCAGGCGAATCGCAAAAATGGCCGACACCGCCGCGGCCACAATCCCGCGCGGGGCGATCCAGGCCAGCAGTGCGCGCTCGCGCCAGTTCAGTTTCGAGCCGACGGTCGACACTGCAACGTTCAGCGGGCGCGCAATGAACTGAATGATCAGCAGCAGAATCAGTACGAACGGCCCCAGGGCGATCAATGCGTTCAGGTCCAGGCGCGCCGCCAACAGAATAAACAAGCCGGAAATCAACAGTACGCTGAGGTTCTCCTTGAAGTGCAGGATGTGACGCACGTCCACCCCCTTCATGTTGGCCATCCACATGCCCATCAGGGTCACCGCCAGCAGGCCGGACTCATGCATGACCTGATTGGAGGCGATGAACACCCCCAGCACCGCCGCCAGGGTGGCCAGGTTATGCAGGTATTCCGGCAACCACTGGCGGCGCATGACCAGGCCCAGCACCCAGCCCCCGACAATCCCGAACAGGCTGCCGCAGAGGATGACGCCGCCAAAGGTCAGCAGGCTGTGACTCAGGCCATCGCCCGAAGCACTGGCGATGATGAAGCTGTAGACCACCACGGCCAGTAGCGCACCGATGGGGTCGATGACGATGCCTTCCCAGCGCAGGATGTTGGCAATGGACGCCTTGGGGCGTACCACGCGCAACATCGGTACGATGACGGTCGGGCCTGTGACCAGCGTCAGGGTGCCGAACAGCAGCGCCAGCAGCCAGTCGAAACCCAACAGCCAGTGGGTTGCCAGGGTGATCACCGCCCAGGTCGTCAGCGCGCCAAGGGTGACCAGTCGGTGCACCACGCTGCCGATTTCCTTCCATTCCGACAGATGCAGTGTCAGGCTGCCCTCAAACAGGATCAAGGCGACGGCCAGCGACACCAATGGCATCAGCAATGGGCCGAACATTTCCTGCGGGTCGAGCCAGCCGAGTACCGGCCCCGCCAGAATGCCGCTCAATAACAGAAACAGAATCGCCGGCAACTTCAGGCGCCAGGCCAGCCATTGGCAGCCGAGCGCGGCCACACCGATACCGCCGAAAGCCAACAAGATCTGTTGTTCGTTCATTAAAGCTTCCTGTTCCTAGAAGTAGCGGGCTATGAAAGACTGGTGGCCCTTGCCACAGTTCACTAAATAAAATGGCGCCAAGCCCCTTGCCGCGTCGCCTGAGTAACCATGCCTGCCATTGACCACCCGCTGATCGACCGCTTCCTTGACGCCCTTTGGTTGGAAAAAGGCCTCTCGGACAACACTCGCCAGGCTTACCGCAGCGACCTGGCCCTGTTCAACGGTTGGTTGCAGGAGAAAAACCTGGAGTTGATCAATGCCGGGCGAGAGCTGATCCTCGATCACTTGGCCTGGCGCCTCGAGCAACATTACAAGCCGCGATCCACCGCGAGATTTCTCTCCGGTGTGCGTGGCTTTTATCGCTATCTGTTGCGTGAAAAACTCATCGCGATCGATCCAACTCTACAAGTCGATATGCCGCAATTAGGTAGGCCTCTTCCTAAATCTTTGTCGGAAACTGACGTGGAGGCTCTGTTGGCCGCGCCGGATCTCAGTGAGGCCATCGGCCAGCGCGATCGCGCCATGCTGGAAGTGCTCTACGCCTGCGGGCTGCGGGTGACCGAGTTGATCAGCCTGACCCTGGAGCAGGTCAACTTGCGCCAGGGTGTGTTGCGGGTGATGGGCAAGGGCAGCAAGGAGCGGCTGGTGCCGATGGGTGAGGAAGCGATTGTGTGGGTCGAGCGTTACATGCGTGATGCGCGTAACGAATTGCTCGGTGGCCGCCCCAGTGATGTGCTGTTTCCCAGCCTGCGCGGCGAGCAGATGACCCGTCAGACCTTCTGGCACCGCATCAAGCATCAGGCCAAGGTCGCCGGGATCGGCAAGACGCTGTCGCCGCACACTCTGCGCCATGCATTCGCCACGCACTTGCTCAACCATGGCGCGGATTTGCGTGTCGTGCAGATGCTGCTCGGGCACAGTGACCTGTCCACCACGCAGATTTACACCCATGTCGCGCGGGCGCGCTTGCAGGATATGCACGCCAAGCACCATCCGCGCGGCTGAAAAATCCCAATTTACCCTGCCACGGGCTGCCCTGCGGCCCAACTGTGGTAGGCTTTGTCGGTTCGCCAAGGCGACGGTCACACCCCCATTTTCCAATCGGCGTACCTGCACCGTCCCTGCATCTGCCTTCAGGAGTTCCCATGCGCTTGACCCAGATTATTGCCGCCGCAGCCATTGCGTTGGTTTCCACCTTTGCCGTCGCCGATGATGCGGCCGAGCAGGCCATTCGCAAGAGTCTGGTCAACCTGCAGCTCGACACCCCCATCGAAAGCATCAGCGCCAGCCCGATGGCCGGCCTGTATGAAGTCAAACTCAAGGGCAGCCGCGTGCTGTACGCCAGTGCTGACGGCCAGTACATCGTTCAGGGCTACCTGTTCCAGCTCAAGGACGGCAAGCCGGTCAATCTGACCGAGAAAGCCGAGCGCCTTGGCGTGTCCAAGCTGATCAACGGTATTCCCGTGGCTGAAACCGTAGTGTACCCGGCTATCGGTGAAACCAAGACCCACATCACGGTGTTCACCGACACCACCTGCCCGTACTGCCACAAGCTGCACGCCGAAGTGCCTGCGCTGAACAAGCTGGGGGTGGAAGTGCGCTACGTCGCGTTCCCGCGCCAGGGCCTGGGCTCGCCGGGTGATGAGCAGTTGCAAGCGGTCTGGTGCTCGGCCGACAAGAAGGCGGCCATGGACAAGATGGTCGACGGCAAGGAAATCAAGGCGGCCAAATGCGCCAACCCGGTTTCCAAGCAGTTCGCCCTGGGCCAGTCCATCGGTGTGAACGGCACACCGGCCATCGTTTTGGCCGACGGCCAGGTAATTCCGGGCTACCAGCCGGCACCACAAGTTGCCAAACTGGCACTCGGTGCCAAGTAAGCATTTATCGTCGAGCCTTTGACGAGCATGGCCCGCCGAACCGTCGGCGGGTCATTAATTGAGAGCCGCAGTTGTGCGGCTGTGTTCCACGGCCGGCCTTGAGTCGGCCGTTTCATGGGGAGTTCTTCAGTGAAACCGGTCAAAGTAGGCATCTGTGGGTTAGGGACCGTCGGTGGCGGCACCTTCAACGTACTTCAGCGTAACGCTGAAGAAATTTCCCGCCGTGCAGGGCGCGAGATTGAAGTGGCGCAGATTGCCACGCGTTCGCCAAAGCCTCAGTTCGAAACGACCGGTATTGCGATTACCCACGATGTGTTCGCCGTGGCCACCAACCCTGAAATCGATATCGTCATCGAGCTGGTGGGCGGCTACACCGTGGCCCGCGAGCTGGTGCTCATGGCCATCGACAACGGCAAGCACGTGGTCACCGCCAACAAGGCGCTGATCGCCGTGCACGGCAACGAGATCTTCGCCAGGGCGCGTGAGAAGGGCGTGATCGTGGCATTCGAAGCGGCGGTGGCCGGTGGCATTCCGGTGATCAAGGCGATCCGTGAAGGCCTGTCTGCCAACCGCATCAACTGGGTGGCTGGCATCATCAACGGCACTGGTAACTTCATTCTCACCGAAATGCGCGAGAAGGGCCGTACCTTCGAAGACGTGTTGGCCGAAGCCCAGGCCCTGGGTTACGCCGAAGCCGACCCGACCTTTGACGTGGAAGGCATCGATGCGGCCCACAAGCTGACCATCCTGGCGTCCATCGCCTTTGGTATCCCGCTGCAGTTCGACAAGGCCTACACCGAAGGCATCACCAAGCTGACCACCGCCGACGTGAACTACGCCGAAGCCCTGGGCTATCGCATCAAGCACCTCGGTGTGGCGCGCAGCACCCCGGCCGGTATCGAATTGCGTGTGCACCCGACACTGATCCCGGCCGACCGCCTGATCGCCAACGTCAATGGCGTGATGAACGCAGTGATGGTCAACGGTGACGCCGCCGGTTCCACCCTGTTCTACGGCGCCGGCGCCGGGATGGAGCCGACCGCGTCATCGGTGATCGCCGACCTGGTGGACGTGGTTCGCGCCATGACCAGCGACCCCGAAAACCGCGTGCCGCACCTGGCCTTCCAGCCGGACTCGCTGTCGGCCCACCCGATCCTGCCGATCGAAGCCTGCGAAAGTGCCTACTACCTGCGCATCCAGGCCCAGGATCATCCGGGCGTGTTGGCCCAGGTGGCCAGCATCCTGTCGGAGCGCGGCATCAACATCGAATCGATCATGCAGAAGGAAGTCGAGGAGCAGAACGGCCAGGTGCCGATGATCCTGCTGACCCACCGCGTGCTCGAGCAGCATATCAACGATGCCATCGCCGCACTGGAAGCCTTGCAAGGTGTAGTGGGCCCGGTCGTCCGTATCCGCGTCGAGCACTTGAACTAACCGATTGTTCCAGGGGCCCCGAGCGTTCGGCGGCCCCTGTTCGAGAATGTTTTAGAGGAGCCAGTCATGCGTTACATCAGCACCCGCGGCCAGGCACCGGCCCTGAATTTCGAAGACGTTCTGCTGGCAGGCCTTGCCACCGACGGCGGCCTGTACGTGCCGGAAAACCTGCCGCGCTTTACCCAGGAAGAAATCGCTTCCTGGGCCGGCCTGCCGTACCACGAACTGGCGTTCCGGGTGATGCGCCCGTTCGTCACCGGCAGCATTCCGGATGCGGACTTCAAGAAGATCCTGGAAGAAACCTACGGCGTATTTTCCCACAGCGCCATCGCGCCCCTGCGCCAGTTGAACGGCAACGAATGGGTGCTTGAGCTGTTCCACGGCCCCACCTTGGCGTTCAAAGACTTTGCCCTGCAATTGCTCGGTCGCCTGCTGGACTACGTGCTGGAGAAACGCGGCGAGCGCGTGGTGATCATCGGCGCCACCTCCGGCGACACCGGCTCGGCGGCCATCGAAGGGTGCAAGCACTGCGAAAACGTCGACATCTTCATCCTGCACCCGCACAAGCGTGTGTCGGAAGTGCAGCGTCGCCAGATGACCACCCTGTTTGGTGAGAACATCCACAACATCGCCATCGACGGCAACTTCGATGACTGTCAGGAAATGGTCAAGAACAGCTTCGCCGACCAGAGCTTCCTCAAAGGCACACGCCTGGTGGCGGTAAATTCGATCAACTGGGCACGGATCATGGCCCAGATCGTCTACTACTTCCACGCCTCCCTGCAGCTGGGCGGCCCGGCGCGTTCGGTGTCGTTCTCGGTGCCGACCGGCAACTTCGGCGACATCTTCGCCGGCTACCTGGCACGCAACATGGGCCTGCCGATCAATCAGTTGATCGTCGCGACCAACCGCAACGACATCCTGCACCGCTTCATGAGCGGCAACCAGTACGTCAAGGAAACCCTGCACGCCACGCTGTCGCCGTCGATGGACATCATGGTCTCGTCGAACTTCGAACGCCTGCTGTTCGACATGCACGGTCGCAATGGCGCAGCGCTGGCCGAGCTGATGAACAGCTTCAAGCAAGGTGGCGGTTTCAGCGTCGAGCAAGAGCGCTGGACCGAAACCCGCAAGCTGTTCGACTCTTTGGCAGTGGACGACGCGCAGACGTGCGAAACCATCGCTGAAGTCTACGCCCAGACCGGCGAGCTGCTCGACCCGCACACCGCCATCGGTGTGAAAGCCGCCCGCGAGTGCCGTCGCAGCCTGGATATCCCGATGGTGATCCTGGGCACCGCGCACCCGGTCAAATTCCCGGAAGCGGTGGAGCAGGCCGGTGTCGGCAAGGCCTTGGAGCTGCCCAAGCACCTGACTGATCTGTTCGAGCGCGAAGAGCGTTACACGGTGTTGGCCAACGACCTGAAGGCGGTGCAGGCGTTTGTCAGCCAGCATGGCAATCGGGGTAAACCGCTGTAAGGCGCACCGCATAGACAAAAACGCCGCTTTCCCTTCCCAGGGTCAGCGGCGTTTTTTTGTTTCTGGCAGGCCCGGCAACGTGCTGTTTACAGGAGCAATTTAATAGCCACTCCAGTGATTGAGGCAATCGTTGCGACCACGGCCATCGCTACGCCCATGGGGTACCAGAAAGTTTCGCAATTTATCTTCAGTGATTCCGATTTGAGCTTATCTTGCTCAGCCTGCATGCGTGATATTTCGGCATAGATGCGCCTTACATCGGCATGCATCCTCTCCATCGATGCTTGCTGTTCATTCTGTTCCAACATCATTTTCATCCTTCGCAATAAGGGTCTCATGACATGCACTCTGCCCGCACGGCAGGGTGATCAGCGCTCACCGAGTATAGGATTCACTCCTGGCCTGCGCGCTCGGCGTACCCCAAAACCGCAACCCATTGCGTAAGCAGTTATGTGCTGCCGTTTTTTACCTGTCATGTTGCAAGCGCATGCTGGATACGTCATCCCCGCACAACCCTTGAAAGACGAAAAAGCGAACTTTCCTACGTTACGACCGGTCACTTAGGAGAGATGCAGCACCCGTTGAAACGATTGTTCCCGAACTATTGAGTGGTGATCGAGATGGAAAGTATCAGCCTGTTGCTCGAAGAAGCACTGAGCCCTTATCTGGTTACGCTGACCACCTCTGGTGTGCAGGGCGAATGCCTGGTGACCGTGAAGAACCCCGGTGGCGCCATCATGGTCGAGCGCGAAGTCAACCGCGCTCAGCTGACCGACAAGCGCGTGCTGGTGGATGTGGTGGATTGTCTGTTGCGCGATTTGAAAATCGCTGAAGGTCGACTCGAGCCCTCGGTCATCGCAGCCTTGCGAAATGCCGCCATGACACGAAACCCGGTCTGCGCATGAAGAATTATTTATCCTTCGAAACTTCCTACAACACGGCCGGTCAGAGTTTGTAACAGCAAGAGCAAACATTGTGCTCCGGTGTTTGTGGCTTGTTGTACTGGTCTTTGTAGATCACGTTTAACCCCGAGTTGTCTCCCCACTCCTCGGGGTTTCTTTTTGCCTGGGATTTGGCGCGGCGCGCCCTGCGAACGCAAACGGGTCATGGCTGGCGCGCAGTATTCGTTGAATGACCTCGCCATCGGTTAGACTGGTCGCCTTTCCTTGTCCTAGAAGCCCGTTCATGGCCCAGCCGTCCACGACCTACAAATTCGAACTCAACCTCACTGACCTTGACCGTTCGGTGTACGAGAGCGTCAAACAGACCATCGCCCGTCACCCTTCGGAAACCGAAGAGCGCATGACCGTGCGCCTGCTGGCCTACGCCCTCTGGTACAACGAGCAATTGGCGTTCGGCCGTGGCTTGTCGGACGTCGACGAGCCGGCCCTGTGGGAAAAGAGCCTGGATGACCGGGTGTTGCACTGGATCGAAGTCGGCCAGCCGGATGCCGACCGCCTGACCTGGTGCTCGCGCCGTACCGAACGTACCAGCTTGCTCGCGTATGGCAGCCTGCGCGTGTGGGAAGGCAAGGTCGTGCCGGTGGCGAAAAACCTGAAAAACGTGCACATCGCCGCAGTGCCCCAGGAAATCCTCGAGGTTCTGGCCAAGGACATGCCGCGCGTGATCAAGTGGGATGTGATGATCAGCGAAGGCACGATCTTCGTCACCGATGACCGTGGCCAGCATGAAGTGCAGCTGGAATGGCTGGTTGGCGGACGTGATTGAACATGTGGGAGGGGGCTTGCTCCCGATAGCGGTGGATCAGTCACAACATCATTGACTGGCACTCAGCTATCGGGAGCAAGCCCCCTCCCACATTTAATCTTTATAGCGTTTGAATTGTCGTTTTAACCCTTGTATCAGTAGAGAAGTTATCCCCACCGTATGCGTATCGAACCCCGTCCCTTGCCCGCCGTCCTGCCTTTCCTCGGTGAATTGCCACCGTTGCTGACCCGTCTCTACGCCGCGCGCGGGGTGCAATCGGAAGCCGAGCTGGACAAGAGCCTGGCGCGGTTGATTCCCTATCAGCAGCTCAAGGGCATCGATGCCGCCGTCGACCTGCTGGTCACGGCGCTGGAGCAGCGCCAGCGCATCCTGATCGTCGGTGACTTCGACGCCGATGGCGCCACCGCCAGCACCGTCGGCACACTGGGCCTGCGTTTACTCGGTGCGGCCCACGTCGATTACCTGGTGCCCAACCGTTTCGAATATGGCTACGGCCTGACGCCGGAGATCGTTGCGGTGGCGCTGCAGCGCGAGCCGCAGTTGCTGATCACCGTGGATAACGGCATCTCCAGTGTCGAGGGCGTGGCGGCGGCGAAGGCGGCGGGGCTGAAGGTGCTGGTGACGGATCACCACTTGCCGGGCGATGAACTGCCGGCGGCGGACGCGATCGTCAATCCGAACCAGCCGGGCTGTACCTTCCCCAGCAAGGCGCTGGCCGGTGTCGGCGTGATCTTCTACGTGTTGATGGCCCTGCGCGCGCGCTTGCGCAGCCTGGGCTGGTACGACAACAGCCCGCAGCCGAACATCGGTGAACTGCTCGACCTGGTGGCCCTGGGCAGCGTTGCCGACGTGGTGCCGCTGGACGCGAACAACCGCATCCTCGTCCATCAGGGCCTGGAACGTATTCGGGCCGGTCGGGCGCGGCCGGGGATCAAGGCAATCCTTGAAGTTGCCAAGCGCGACCATGCCCGTATCACCTCCACCGACCTCGGCTTTATCCTTGGCCCGCGCCTGAATGCGGCCGGGCGCCTGGATGACATGAGCCTGGGCATCGAATGCCTGCTCACCACGGACATTGCCGCCGCACGGGAAATGGCCGCGCAACTGGACGGCATGAACCAGGACCGCAAATCCATCGAGCAAGGCATGCAGCGCGAAGCCCTGGCCCAGCTCAAGGATTTGCCGGTCGAATCGATGCCGTACGGCTTGTGCCTGTTCGACCCGGAGTGGCACCAAGGGGTCATCGGCATTCTGGCGTCGCGCATGAAAGAGCGCTATTTCCGTCCCACCATCGCCTTTGCCGATGCCGGTGATGGCCTGCTCAAGGGCTCTGGGCGTTCAGTACAGGGCTTTCATATCCGTGACGCGCTGGTGGTGGTTGCCAGCCAGCATCCCAACCTGATTGCCAAATATGGCGGTCATGCGATGGCGGCTGGCCTGACCCTGCCCGAAGCGAATTTTCCGTTATTTGCCCAAGCCTTCGATGCCGAAGTGCGTCGGCAACTGCGCGAAGAAGACCTCACCGGTCGGCTGCTCTCCGACGGCACCCTGGCGGTGGAAGAGTTTCACCTGGAACTGGCCCGCGCACTGCGCCATGCCGGCCCGTGGGGGCAGCACTTTCCCGAGCCATTGTTTCACGGCGTGTTTCAGTTGGTGGAGCAGCGGGTGGTCGGCGAGCGGCACTTGAAGGTGGTGCTCAAGAGCGAATGTGGCTCGGTGAAGCTCGATGGCATTGCGTTTGGGGTCGACCGTGAAGTCTGGCCGAATCCGACGGTGCGGTGGGTGGAGTTGGCCTACAAGCTGGACGTGAATGAGTATCGTGGGAATGAAACGGTGCAGTTGATGATTGCGCATATCGAACCGCGTTAGATCCAACTGACACCGGGATATAAATGTGGGAGGGGGCTTGCTCCCGATAGCGGTGGATCAGTCACAGCATCATTGGCTGACAGTCAGCTATCGGGAGCAAGCCCCCTCCCACATTTGGTTGCGTGTGCAGCCTGGAATTACTCGGCTTTGGCCTGATGCTTGACGATGATATCCACCAACCGCTTGGCCAGCGCCGGATAGTTCTCATCGAAGTGATGCCCGCCGGGCAGCTTGATGGCTTCGCCCACGGCGGTCTTGTCGGTGCAGCCGCTCTCGTCGACTTCCTCGGCGCCGTAAATGCACACCACTTTGTCGGCTGGCAGCTTGGCCATTTCCGGGCCGGTCGCGGCTTCTTTGCCGGCGTTGCCCAGCCAGCCTTCCACTTCAATCTCAAAGCTGCCGGTGCGGGCGAAGGCCAGCAGGATGATTGCGTCGACCCGTTGCTGTTCGTTTGCCGGCATGCGGTTGTAGATGGCCGGCAGGACGTCGGCGCCAAACGAATAACCGGTCAGCACGAAGCGCTTGGTGCCCCATTTCTGCCGGTAGTGCTGCATCAGCTCGGTAAGGTCCTTGGCGCTTTGTTCCGGGGTCTTGTGCTGCCAGTAGTAGCGCAGGGTGTCGATGCCGACCACGGGGTAGCCGATCTTCGCCATTTCGCCGGCCACGTCGCGGTCCAGGTCACGCCAGCCGCCATCACCGGAGAGGAACAGGGTCACGGTGTCCTTGGCCTGGCCTGCCGGCACTTCCACCACCGGAATTGCCAGGCCGCCGTTGTCCGAACCCACCAGTTGCTTGCGCAGCTCGTTGTTCAGCACTTGCGGGTAATGAATGTCGTAGTCACTGATGCTGGTGGTGGCGCGCGGTGTGTCGCGTACGAAACTGGCGCTTTCATCGTCAGGGTTGTCGTTCCATGCCACCAGCCAGTTGCCATGGGCGGCGGTTTTCGGCAGCGGGTCGTTGCAGCCTTCCTGTTTCAGGGCGAAGCCGACGGAGATGGCGTTGGCCTTGTCGTCGGTCTGTGTGGCCAGCCAGCGCCAGGCGAGCGCCGCGCCAGAGCCGATGCCGCTGACCAGGGTCGCCGGGCCTTTGAGTTGGCCCAGGGCGCTTTGCAGCGCCTTCTCCTGCAGGGCGCAGTCATCTTTAGGCAGCACCACTTGCACGATCTGCGCCGAGCCGCCCTGGCTCAGGGCGACCAATTGGCTGTCGGTGAGGGTTTCGTCGGCCATCACGGCTACCGCCACGCGGGCTTTGGCGGTGCTCGCCGGGGTCACGCGGGTCATCATCGAACCGTCGGCCTGGGGCAATTGCTCCAGGGTCGGCTGTGGGGCAGGGCGGTTCCAGTACCAATAGCCGCCGCCCAGGATCAGCGCGAGCAGCACAACAAAGGCCAATACATACCGCCAGGAGCGTCGAATCATCAGCGTTTCACCAATCCAGTCAAGCCGCCCGCGATCAGGGCGGCGGTATCGGCCAGTGCCACCAGCGGATCAAGTCCTGCGGGCACGGCCATGTAACGGGGTTCCCAGTCAGGCTGGAACTTGTCTTTGAAGCGGCGCAAACCTTGAAAGTTATACAGTTGCTCGCCACGGCGGAACACCATCGAGCCCAAGCGTTGGGTCAGCGGCGCGCCACGCCGTGGTTGCAGGCCCGACAACGGCACCATGCCGAGGCTGAAGCGGGCGTAGCCGTGGTTCTTATAATGTTGAATCAGGCCGACCATCATGAATTCCATGGTCAGCTTCGGCGCGTCCGGGTGAGCGCGCATCAGGTCGAGACTGGCCAGGTCATGGTTGTACGTCTCGAGCAGGTTGGCGAAGGCCACCGGGCGCCCTTCGAAGCGAATGATCGCGATCCGAAAGTGCTTGAGGTAGTCGTCGCTGAAGCGGCCCAGGGAGAAGCCTTTTTCACGCACATTCTTACCGGTAAGCCAGGCGTCCGAGATAACTTTTAATTCATCCATCGGCGCCGTACCCGGTTCGCAGATCTCCAGGGACAGGCCGTCCCGGGTGCCACGGTTCCAGGTGTAGCGCAAATCCTTCATCTCTTTGCCCTTGGCTTCCAGGTCAAAGCGTTTCAGGTCGACGCGGGCTTCTTCGCCCAGCTTGATCGCGGTGAGGCCGATATCCATGTAGTACGGCAGGTTCTCGGCGCGTACCTGATAGAACACCGGGCGTGCGTGGTGAATGTCGCACAGGTCGCGGAACTGCCAGATCATCTCGGCGCGCGGTTGAGTCGGGCCGATTGGATCATACAACGCCACCAGGCTGCGCCCGCGACGGGCGTACATCAGGAACGCCTCATCGTTGGGGTGGAACAGCAACGCCTTGTCGCCGGTCAGCGCCAGGCCGCCGTCGGGTTGGGAAGAGGCCATCAGGATCTTGCTGGCGCGTTCCAGCTCATCCGGGGTCGGCAGGTGGATCACCGGGCGCGCGGTACGCAGCAGCCAGGTCAGCGACACGATCACCAGCAATACGGCAGCACCCAACAAGGAACGCAAGCCGCGCGGGGCGTTGGCATCGAGGGTGAACTGCCACCAGAGTTGATGGCTGTAAGGCACATCTTGATAGGCAAACAGCAACAGCCAGATCGACGCGCCCAATACGCAGACGCTCGCCACCAGGTACAGCGGCGAGAAGGGCAGTTCGGTCAGGCGGCTGGCGCGGTAGAACGAGCGCCGGAAAATCGCCAGCAGCACGGCGGTCATGGTCATCAGGCTGGCTTCTTCCCAGTCGAAGCCCTTGAGCAGTGAGAGCAGGGCGCCGACCAGCAGCAGCACCATGGTCAGCATCCAGGCGGCTGACAAACGTCGACGCAGGCCTTGGGCCAGCAGTAGGCACAGCACGCCGATCAGGCTGGCACCGAAGTGCGACGCGTCAATCAGGCGGTGGGGAATCAGGAAGCCGATGTTTTCCAGGCGTGAATCGATCTCCGGCGTGGCGCCGGAAAACAGCAGGACCACGCCGGACAAAAAAACCAGTACGGCCAGCACCGGTGCCGCAAGGCCGGACGCGACGCGCAGGCTCTGCTGAGTCTGGAACAGGCGCTGGGCCTCGTTGATCAACAGGAAGATACAGGCGATCAACAGCGGCAACACCACGTAGATCATCCGGTATAAGAGCAGGGCAGCAGCCAGTGGCGCAGCGCCGAGTGTGTCGGCGAAGGCTGCCAGCAGGATCGCTTCGAAAACCCCCACGCCTCCCGGTACATGGCTGAGCACGCCGGCGGCGAGGGCCAGCAGGTACACCAACAGGAACGGGCCGAAAGGCGGTGCTTCGGGCAGCAGCATATAAAGGACAGCGGCTGCGGCGGCGACGTCCAGCGCGGTGATGACCAGTTGCAGGAACGTCAGGCGACGGCCAGGCAGGCGCAGGGTGCGGCGCCCGGCCTTGACCAGCAGGTTATCCGGGTAGGGTTGTTCCGGCAGGCGACGGCGATAGATACCGATGCACAGCATGGCCGACAACAGCAGCACCGCACCGGCGACACCGCCCAACAGGCTTTGCGGTAAATGCAGGTAGGTCGATGCCGCCGGCAGGTTGCTCAGCGTGGCCAACGCGGCCAGTGGCGGCAGCGCGCAGCCCAGCGCCAGGCTGGCGAACACGGTCATGTGGGCGACTTCCGACGCACCAATGCCGTGGCGTGCATATAAACGGTAGCGCACCGAGCCGCCCGAGAGCATCGACAGACCGATGGCGTTGCCAATGGCAAAGGCAGTGAAGCCGCCCAGGGCCAGGGTCTTGGCCGGCAGTTTCACGCCGGCGTAACGTGCGCCGGAAAATTCATAGCCCAACAGAATGATGAAGCCGGCCACCGCTGCCGCGAACGCGCCGAGCAAGGCCGGTTTAGGCACCTCCAGGATCGAGTCGTGGAGCGCGTAGAGGTCGAGTTCCAACAGCAGGTGTCGACAGGCGATCAGGGCAATTGCAAACAGCAGCAACGTAACGGCCAGGCCGATGGGCTGACGGTATTTGCTCAACAGATCCAGCCAACGCAAACGGGTGGGAGCGATCGGTTGTTCCGCTGTGACAGTGTCGTGTGGTTCAGACGAGTTGGCGCGCATCAATCACCTCGTGGATTGTGCGCGACAGGATGGAGGTATCCAGCCAAGTTACCAATCCCTATGGACAAAATAATTACAAATATTAACGCGGATCACCGAGTGGGGCGACTGCGGCCATTGGTCGTAGAAGGTAGCGCTTGAGCATCGAGCATAGCGTGCAATGGGATGGACTCTACAAACCGTCTACGGTTTCATGAAAGATGCCATGCCATTGTTTCAGAAGAACTTTTTCATCGGATACAAAAAAGGCCACTCTTTCGAGTAGCCTTTTTTGATGTTTGGTTGCGGGAGCCGGATTTGAACCGACGACCTTCGGGTTATGAGCCCGACGAGCTACCAGACTGCTCCATCCCGCGTCTGTGGGCGGCATTCTACAGTCCAGCGACGAGGTGTCAACCGTTAATGGAGCAATGCGCCAAATAAGTACGAATTATTCATAAATCAACGCCTTGCGCCCCATCGTGGTCGCAGAAGGGTGAAAAACAGGCGCGCACAAAAAAGGCCACTCTTTCGAGTAGCCTTTTTTGATGTTTGGTTGCGGGAGCCGGATTTGAACCGACGACCTTCGGGTTATGAGCCCGACGAGCTACCAGACTGCTCCATCCCGCGTCTGTGTGTCGGCATTCTACAGAGGAACGCGCGCGTGTCAACCCTGAAACCTGAGAAAAGCGCTTGTGGTTCAATCGGTTAGCTCTCCAAGGCAGGCGTTGCGAGGGCGCGGAGCCAGTCGGGCCGAGGCTTTCAGCTCTATTGGAGGGCTGAATTCGATTGAGAAAACAAATTCATCTGCGATATTTCGTACCGCTCAGGCAGAAGATTCAAACTACTGGTGCTATATACAGGGGTGAATGCGATACTGGCCATCCGTTGGTCCACACCCCGTTTATATGACGCAGCGCAAAATCATCCACGTCGACTGTGATTGCTTCTACGCCGCCATCGAGATGCGCGACGACCCGAGCCTGGCGCAAAAACCTTTGGCTGTCGGCGGTTCGGCAGATCGGCGGGGGGTGATCGCTACGTGCAATTACGAAGCGCGGGCGTACGGGGTGCGCTCGGCGATGTCATCCCGTCACGCGTTGAAGTTGTGCCCGGACCTGACAATCGTCAAGCCGCGGATGGATGCCTATAAAGAAGCATCGAAGGAAATCCAGACGATCTTTCGCGACTACACCGATTTGATCGAGCCGTTATCGCTGGATGAGGCCTACCTCGACGTCTCCGACAGCCCGCACTTTGGCGGCAGTGCCACGCGCATCGCCCAGGACATTCGCCGGCGTGTCTCCAATCAATTGCACATCACCGTGTCTGCGGGCGTGGCGCCCAACAAGTTCCTGGCCAAGATCGCCAGCGACTGGAAAAAACCCAACGGCCTGTTTGTGATTACCCCGGATCAGGTCGAAGATTTCGTCTCCCAGTTGCGGGTGAGTAAGTTGCATGGGGTCGGCAAGGTCACTGCCGACAAGCTGGCGCGCCTGGGCATTGAAGATTGCCTGCAATTGCGGGAGTGGAACAAGCTGGCACTGGTGCGCGAATTCGGCAGTTTTGGTGAGCGCCTCTGGAGCCTCGCCCGTGGGATCGATGACCGCGTGGTGCAGAACGACAGCCGGCGGCAATCGATCAGCGTGGAAAATACCTACGATGTGGACTTGCCGGATCTTTCAAGCTGCCTGGCAAAGCTGCCCGAACTCATGGACACCCTGGCCGGGCGCATGGCGCGTATCGACAGCAGCTACCGGGCAGGCAAGCCGTTCGTGAAGGTCAAGTTTCATGACTTTACCCAGACCACTTTGGAGCAGGCCGGGGCAGGGCGGGACCTGGAGAGTTATCAACAGCTGATGACCCAGGCGTTCAACCGTGGTGGGAAGCCGGTGCGGTTGTTGGGGATTGGCGTGCGCTTGCTGGATTTGAGCAGCGGTAACGAACAGCTCGAGTTTTCTTGGTAGAAACCGGGATTAAAAAATGTAAGAGATTCAAATGTGGGAGGGGGCTTGCCCCCGATTACGGTGTGTCAGTGCCAGATGTACTGACTGACACACTGCAATCGGGGGCAAGCCCCCTCCCACATTTGATCTCCAGCAGACTTCAGATTTCAGCGTGCGCCAGGGTCTGCGACTAACCGCCCGGCATCCTTGGCCAGTGCCTGCAAAAACTCCTGCTGCAATTCCGGATCGTTGCGCGTCAGTTCAATCAGGCTTTGCTCCAGTTCGCTGGCTTCTTCTTCCAGGCCCAGCTCCGAGAGGCGCTTGACCCGGTGTACCCACTGGTTGACTTCGTCGTCTTCCAAGTCGTCGTAGATCAGGCCATGGGCTTCCAGCAATTTTCCGCGCAGGGTGCTGCTGATCGCCAGGGTCGAATCCGTGTGCACGTCGTCCTGGCCGTCTTCCACGCTGATCTTCAAGGTGGTGATGCGGTTCAGGTCCTGTTCGGCAAACGGACTGTCCAGCAGGTTCAGGCGCAGGACGCCGTCGCGGTCGGTGGTCAGTTCATGGGTCTGCTTGCCGGCGGTGACCTGTACCGGGCGTTCGCTCCAGGGCAGGCTCGAATACTCCAGGCGCTTGTCACGCTGGACTTCATCGATGCCCGCGAGGTTCTGCTGGGCACGGCCGTGGGATTGCACGTTCATGAACGGGTTAATGCCGTCCACGCCGTAGCTCAGCCAATCGCGGGTCATGCTGGCGGGCAGGTTGCCGAGGGCGAAGATGTTCACCACATTGGCCCCCGCGCCAGCCACCAGCGCCACGGCACCCAGGGGCATCTCGTAGAGTTTGCGCCAGGGCTGATAGGGCGTGTAGCGGTCGTAACGCCGAGTGACTTCGAATTCGGTGACTTCAAAGGTCTTTTGCTCGTGAATCCGAACCCGACGTTGCGGCAGCTCCAGCACTTTGGGCTCACCTACATCGATCTGCAGGCTGTGGTCGAGCAACTTACGCTCGACCCGCTCCTCGTGCTCACTGCGTTGCGACATTTGGTTGGCGCAGCCGCTGACCAGCAGGGCGCCGCACAAGGCGGCGCCCCCCAGGGCTCTGGTGTTTCGCTTGAACATGACTTCTCTTGATCTGGTTTTCAGCGACGAATACGCGCCTGAAGGAAAGACAGCACGTCAGCCACCGGCAACGGTTGGGCCTCGGCTTCGGTCCGGCTCTTGTATTCCAGATTGCCATCGGCCAGGCCGCGGTCACTGACCACGATCCGGTGGGGGATGCCAATCAGTTCCATGTCGGCGAACTTGATGCCCGGGCTGGTTTTCTTGTCCCGGTCGTCGAGCAGCACTTCAAAACCGGCGGCCGTCAGTTCGGCATACAGTTTGTCGGTGGCTTCGCGCACTTGCTCGGTTTCATAGCGCAACGGCACCAGCGCAACCTGGAATGGCGCCAGGGCGTCGCTCCAGATGATGCCTTTCTCGTCGTTGTTCTGCTCGATGGCAGCGGCGACCACACGGGACACGCCAATGCCGTAGCAACCCATGTCCAGGGTGATCGGCTTGCCGTTCTCGCCCAGCACTTCGCACTTCATCGCCTTGCTGTACTTGTTGCCCAACTGGAAGATGTGCCCGACTTCGATACCGCGCTTGATCTCCAGGGTGCCCTTGCCATCCGGGCTTGGGTCGCCGGCCACGACGTTGCGCAGGTCGGCCACGGTCGGAACCGGCAGGTCACGCTCCCAGTTCACGCCGAAGTAGTGCTTGTCGTCGATGTTCGCACCGATACCGAAGTCGCTCATCAGCTCGACCGAACGGTCGATGATGATCGGCAGCGGCAGGTTCAGCGGGCCGAGGGAGCCGGCGCCGGCGCCAATGGCGTCGCGCAGTTCGGCATCGGTGGCCATGACCAGCGGGCTGGCCACGCCAGGTTGCTGGGCCGCCTTGATTTCGTTGAGCTCGTGGTCGCCACGGATCACCAGGGCGATCAGCTTGCCTTCTTCTTCGGCGCGCACGATCAGGGTCTTGATGGTCTTTTCAATCGGCAGATTGAATTTTTCCACCAGGGCCGCGATGGTCTTGGTGTCCGGGGTATCGACCAGGCGCAGTTCTTCGGCTGGCGCTGGGCGCGAGGTTTCCCGTGGGATGGCTTCGGCTTTCTCGATATTCGCCGCGTAGTCGGAACCGTTGCTGAACGCGATGTCGTCTTCGCCGGATTCGGCCAGCACGTGGAATTCGTGGGAGCCGGCACCGCCGATGGAACCGTTGTCCGCTTCAACCGGGCGGAATTTCAGGCCCAGGCGCGTGAAGATGTTGCAGTAGGCCTGGTGCATGCGGTCGTAGGTCGCCTGCAGGGACGCCTGGTCGGCATGGAACGAATAGGCGTCTTTCATGATGAATTCACGGCCGCGCATCAAGCCGAAGCGTGGGCGGATTTCATCACGGAATTTGGTCTGGATCTGATACAGGTTCAGGGGCAGCTGTTTATAGCTGCTCAACTCGTTGCGCATCAGGTCGGTGATGACTTCTTCATGGGTCGGGCCGGCGCAGAAATCGCGGCCATGACGGTCCTTGAAGCGCAGCAGCTCGGGGCCGTACTCTTCCCAGCGTCCGGATTCCTGCCACAGTTCAGCCGGTTGGGTGCTCGGCATCAACACTTCCAGAGAGCCGGCGGCGTTCATTTCTTCACGAACGATGGCTTCGACCTTGCGCATCACCTTCAAGCCCATGGGCAGCCAGGTGTACAGGCCGGAGGCCAGTTTGCGGATCATACCGGCGCGCAGCATCAGCTGATGGCTGATCACAACCGCGTCGGAAGGCGTTTCTTTCTGTGTGGCGAGCAAATATTGACTGGTACGCATGGTAGGCCGTTGTCGGTTGCTTGGACTTGAAATGACTTGGGATTGTACGGGCGGTTGCTGCTGGAGTACAGGCGTGACATTGCGGGGGCTCTGACTGACTGTGGGAGATCCAATGTGGGAGGGGGCTTGCTCCCGATAGCGGTGTGTCAGTCAGTACATCTGACACTGACACACCGCTATCGGGAGCAAGCCCCCTCCCACATTGACCGTCAGTCTTCCTGCGGGGGATTCAACTGGGCGCGCCGATTCTCCTGGAACCAGTGCAGGGCAATCAGGAACAACGTCGGCACCCCCAGCAGGCAGGTGATCATGAAGAAGCTGTGATAGCCGAACTTCTCCACCATCACCCCGAATACCCGCCGATCAGGCGCGGCAGCAACAGCATGATCGAGCTGAGCAGCGCGTATTGGGTGGCGGAGAACTTGAGGTTGGTCAGGCTCGACAGGTAGGCGACAAAGGCAGAGGTGGCCAGGCCCGAGCTGAAGTTATCCAGGGAAATAGTGACGATCAGCATCTGCAGGTCGGGGCCCATGTCGGCGAGCATCACGAACAACAGGTTGGTGCCGGCCGAGGCCACGCCGCCGATGAACAGGATCGGCAGAATCCCGAACCGCACGATCAACAGGCCGCCCATGCCGGCGCCGAGCAGGGTCATGATCAGGCCGAAGATCTTGCTGACCCCGGCAATCTGGTCCTTGGTAAAACCCTGGTCGATATAGAAAACGTTGGCCATCACGCCCATGACGGTATCGGACATGCGATAGGTGGCGATCAACCCGAGCAGCAGCAACGCCTGCCAGCGGTAGCGCAGGATAAAGTCGTTGACCGGCGTCAGCACCGGCGCCAGGCCACGGCGGCCCATGGCCGAGAGGCACAGGGCGGTGAGCAGGATATAAAGGATGGCCCGCAGGAAGGCACGGTCTTCCATCAGCAGTTCCCACAGGCTCACGCCCTGGAACAGCACGCTGGCGAAATCCGTGTTGTACAACTGGGTAAACATGGCAGGCACCGACACCAGCAACACGATCAGCACGAACACTGACGCCAACTGATGCACGAAGCTATAGCGCCCGGCCTGCAGCTGGGTGCGCAGCGGCACGTTGGGTTCGCGCATCAACAGGGTGGTGAGCAGGGCCGGAACCATCAACACGCCGAACAGCACATAGGTGCCGGTCCAGGCCGAGTGCTTATAGTTGAAACCGGTGGAGCCGAAGCCTTCGGCAAAGAACAGCGCACCGGCCGTGGCCAGCAGGGCGGCGATGCGATAACCGGACATATAGCTGGCGGCCAGGGCGGCCTGGCGGCTGTCGTCGGCGATTTCCAGGCGGTAGGCATCGACGGCGATGTCCTGGGTGGCCGAGGCGAAGGCCACGACGACGGCAATGGCGATCAACCAGGACAAGTGTTTTTGCGGGTCACAAAAGCCCATGCCGATCAATCCGAGGATCACCAGCGACTGGGCGAGCACCAGCCAGGAACGCCGGCGCCCGAGTTTACCGAGCAATGGCAGGCGCCATTGGTCGAGCAGCGGCGACCAGACCCATTTGAAGGCGTAGGCCAGCCCGATCAGGCTTGCATAACCGATGGTCTCACGGGCAACACCCGCTTCACGCAGCCACACGGAAAGCGTCGAGAACACCAACATATAAGGCATGCCGGCAGCGAAACCGAGCAACAACAGCACTAACGTCGAGGGGCTGGCATAGGCGGCGAGCGCGGCGCGCCAGGTTTTACGGGGCATGGGCTGGAGTCTGCCTCAGATTTGCGGAAACAAAGCGCGCACTCTAACCGCTGTGCTCTACCGGGCGCCAGCCATGGCGCTGAATATCAACGCGATTGTTCAGGATGCTGACACCTTCGCTGCGTAAACGCGCACGTTGCTCGTCACCTGAGGCGCTGCCCACCGGCAGACTTATCCGACCACCGGCACCCAGCACCCGATGCCAGGGCAGTCGGGTGTCTGCGGGAAGCTGGCTCAGGGTTCGCCCGACCCAGCGTGCGGCGCGCCCCAACCCGGCCAGGTGCGCCAACTCGCCGTAGCTTACGACGCAACCTGTCGGCACTTGCGCCAAGGTCAGGTACAGCGCGGTGCGGCGTATGTCGGCGGGGCTTTGCGGGGTGTCGGCAGGTTCATTCACTGTGGGGCTATCCGTTGAGAACGTCGGTGTTTTTGTAAGAAACGTCTGTAAACTTGGTGTCGCGTATTGAACTCAATATAAATAGTTGAGTCAGTTCAGGCTATCTCACACGATAGCGTCTTCCTTTCGCCAACCCCGAGCCCCGTATCTGCTTATGTTGTCCAGAACCCTGCTGTGCCTCGCTGTCCTCAGTGCTTCCACGCCCTTGCTCGCCGATACCGTCTGGTTGAAGAACGGTGACCGCCTGACCGGCAAGATCAAAGTCTTCGACGGCGGCAAGTTGCTGATCCAAACCAGCTACGGGGGCGCCATCCCGGTGGATTGGAAGCAGGTGAAAACCCTGGAGAGCGACCAGGAGTTGCTGGTCAAGCAGGACGCCTATGCCGGTGAAAAGGCCAAGTCCCTCAAACCGGCGGAGGATGGCAAAGTCGTGCTGGCCAATGGCGAAGCGCCCAAGACCGTGGACCTGGCCAGTATTCAGCAGATCCTCAAGCCCAAGCCTGTGATCGAAGACCTGGTGTGGAAGGGCAACATCGACCTGGCGCTGGACTACAAGCGTGCCGACAAAGACACCAACGACTACGACGTCGACTTCAAGACCTCGGCCCGTCACGGCCAGTGGCGCCATACCGGCAAGGGCGAATACAACCGCGAATTCCAGGACGACGTCACCACCACCGATAACTGGGCCCTGGAATACGATCTGGACCGCTTCATCACCGAGCATTGGTTCTGGCAGGGCCGCCTGACCTACAAGCGCGACAAGGTTGAAGACCTGGCGCGCCAACGCACCGTCGGTACCGGCCCGGGCTATCAGTTCTGGGACGATGAACTGGGCGCGTTCTCCCTCGGCTCGCTGATCAACCGCACCGATTACGAATACGCCGATGGCGGCAAGGACAACTTCTATTCCCTGGCCATGAAGTGGAACTACAACCGCTACCTGGTGGGCAAGACCGTGGAATTCTTCACCAACGGCGAACTGGGCAAGCCGATCGACGGTCCGGCCGAGTATGCCCTGGATGCCGAAATGGGCCTGCGCTACAAGGTCACCGAATGGGCCTCGCTCAATCTCAAGGCCGAGCGCGACGTCATCAGCGGCGACTCCGACAGCAGCTTGAGCAAGACCCGCTACACCGCAGGGTTTGGCGTGGCCTGGTAACGCGGCATCGAGCACCCTGGCAACCTGCGCGGATATTGATTACCTTGTGTTGAGATCCATTCCCATATGCCATGGGCGGCGAAACAACCCAGGAGTCATACATTGAGCGCGCACGTTGCCAGGAACGCCCGAGAGCTGTTGCTCAAGGAATACCGTGGGGCCTTGGCCACACAGTCCAAAGCCATGCCCGGTTTTCCCTTCGGTTCGGTCGTGCCGTACTGCCTCGACGAGCAGGGCCGGCCGCTGATCCTGATCAGCCGCATCGCCCAGCACACCCACAACCTGCAGAACGACCCCAAGTGTTCGTTGCTGGTGGGTGAGCGCGAAGCCGACGATGTGCAGGCCGTCGGGCGCCTGACCTACCTGGGCCAAGCCGAGAAGCTGGAAGACGCCGCCGCCATCGACGCCGCTGCCGAGCGCTACTACCGCTACTTCCCGGACTCGGCCAACTACCACAAGGCCCACGATTTCGATTTCTGGGTGCTCCAGCCAGTGCGCCACCGATATATCGGCGGGTTTGGCGCGATCCACTGGGTCGACCACCTGACCTTGGCCAATCCGTTCGCGGGCAACGCCGAACGCAGCATGATCGAACACATGAACAGCGATCACGCCAAGGCTATCGCCCACTACGTCGACCTTGCCGGTTTACCGACGACCGAGCCTGCGCAACTGGCCGGCATCGACAGCGAAGGCATGCACCTGCGTATCGGTCAGGCCCTGCACTGGCTGCCGTTTGGCGAACCTTGCAACACGCCGACACAAGTACGCGAAGCCTTGGTTTCATTGGCTCACGCCGAATCCTGGCCGAAAAAATCAGACGTTAGTGCTTGAATTCACGAAAAGGCGACGTCATCTAAGGTGAACTAGCAAGGCATTCTTGCGTTGAGGAACCATTTGATGCGCCCTTTTTTGTTGCTTTTTCTATTGTTCCCGGTGCTGGAGCTGTTCGTATTCGTTCAAGTCAGCGGTGCGATTGGATTCTTCCCGGCTCTGCTGCTGATCATTCTCGGCTCGATGCTCGGCGTGCTGGTGCTGCGCGTCGCCGGGCTGGCGACGGCACTGCGTGCCCGTGAAAGCCTGAACCGCGGCGAGCTGCCCGCCCAGACCATGCTCGAAGGCCTGATGATGGCCCTGGCCGGTGGCCTGTTGATCCTGCCGGGTTTCATCAGCGACGTGGTGGGCCTGGTCATGCTGCTGCCGGTCACACGCAAATTGCTGGCCGGCAAGATGCGCCAGCGTGCCGAAGAAGCGGCCCTGCGCCAGCGTGCTTTTGCCGACGACCTGCAACCCCGTGGCGGCCCGGCCCCGCGCCAGCCCTTGGGGCGTGAAGGCGATGTGATCGAAGGCGAATTCGAACACCGCGACAACAAATAACTGCTTCACCGGCACGGCACCTTCGGGTGCCGTGTTGCATTCATCCTTGAGTCAATCCAAAAAAATTTCCTGCGCTGGCCCTTGTAATAAGCCTGGACGCCCTTATGTAACGGTCACCGCAAGGTTTCTGGTGGTGACACTAGACAGACTTCCGCGGTTCGCCCAGCGAGCCGCGACCGGCACCGCCGGAATTTAACCCGCCGGAATTGATACCGGCCGATGAAAAACACAATTAGGAGAGATCGACAATGAAGCTTCGTCCTCTGCATGACCGCGTCGTCATCCGTCGCAGTGAAGAAGAAAAGAAAACCGCCGGCGGGATCGTCCTGCCAGGTTCGGCTGCTGAAAAAGCCAACCACGGTGTGATTCTTGCTGCAGGTCCAGGCAAGGCTCTGGAAAACGGTGAAGTACGTGCGCTGGCCGTGAAAGTGGGTGACAAGGTTGTTTTCGGCCCTTACTCCGGCAGCAACACTGTGAAAATCGACGGCGAAGACTTGCTGGTAATGGCTGAGAACGAAATTCTCGCCGTACTGGAAGACTGATTTCCCCGCTCATTTTCCCGTTTACTCCAAAGTATTTAAGGAATATCGATCATGGCTGCTAAAGAAGTTAAATTCGGCGACTCCGCCCGCAAGAAAATGCTCACCGGTGTCAACGTCCTGGCTGACGCAGTAAAAGCGACCCTGGGCCCGAAAGGCCGTAACGTGATCATCGAGAAGAGCTTCGGCGCTCCGACCATCACCAAGGACGGCGTTTCCGTCGCCAAAGAAATCGAACTGGAAGACCGTTTCGAGAACATGGGCGCGCAGCTGGTCAAAGACGTTGCCTCCCGTGCCAACGATGACGCCGGTGACGGCACCACCACCGCGACCGTACTGGCTCAGGCCATCGTCAACGAAGGCTACAAGGCCGTCGCTGCCGGCATGAACCCGATGGACCTCAAGCGCGGTATCGACAAGGCGACCATCGCCATCGTTGCCGAGCTGAAAAACCTGTCCAAGCCATGCGCTGACACCAAGGCAATCGCTCAGGTAGGCACCATCTCCGCCAACTCCGACAGCTCCATCGGCGACATCATTGCCGAAGCCATGGAAAAAGTCGGCAAAGAAGGCGTGATCACCGTTGAAGAAGGCTCGGGCCTGGAAAACGAACTGTCGGTTGTAGAAGGCATGCAGTTCGACCGTGGCTACCTGTCCCCATACTTCGTCAACAAGCCAGACACCATGGTTGCCGAGCTGGACAGCCCGCTGATCCTGCTGGTCGACAAAAAGATCTCCAACATCCGCGAAATGCTGCCAGTGCTGGAAGCCGTTGCCAAAGCCGGCCGCCCATTGCTGATCGTTTCCGAAGATGTTGAGGGCGAAGCCCTGGCGACTCTGGTTGTGAACAACATGCGTGGCATCGTCAAGGTTGCAGCCGTCAAGGCTCCAGGCTTCGGCGACCGTCGCAAGGCCATGCTGCAGGACATCGCCGTATTGACCGGCGGTACCGTTATCTCCGAAGAGATCGGCCTGAGCCTGGAAAGCGCCACCCTGGAAAACCTGGGTAGCGCCAAGCGCGTGACCATCTCCAAGGAAAACACCATCATCGTTGACGGTGCTGGCGTTGAAGGTGACATCGAGTCGCGTATCGCTCAGATCCGCGCTCAAGTAGCCGAAACTTCCTCGGACTACGACCGTGAAAAACTGCAAGAGCGTCTGGCCAAGCTGTCCGGCGGCGTTGCAGTGATCAAGGTTGGCGCCGGTTCCGAAGTCGAAATGAAAGAGAAGAAGGCCCGCGTTGAAGACGCCCTGCACGCAACCCGTGCAGCCGTTGAAGAAGGCGTGGTACCTGGCGGTGGCGTTGCGCTGATCCGTGCTCTGGAAGCCCTGACCAACCTGACCGGCGACAACGCTGACCAGAACGTCGGTATCGCTGTACTGCGTCGTGCCGTTGAAGCACCGCTGCGTCAGATCGCTGCCAACTCCGGCGACGAGCCAAGCGTTGTGGTCAACGAAGTCAAGAACGGCAAAGGTAACTACGGTTACAACGCTGCGACTGGCGTCTACGGCGACATGATCGAAATGGGCATCCTGGACCCAACCAAGGTGACGCGTTCCGCGCTGCAAGCGGCAGCCTCCATCGGTGGCCTGATCCTGACCACCGAAGCTGCAATCGCCGACAAGCCTAAGGCTGAAGGCGCTGGCGGCGGCGGTATGCCAGACATGGGCGGCATGGGTGGTATGGGCGGCATGATGTAAGCCAGCCTTACCCGGCTAGTTAAAAAACCCCGCCTGCAGCGATGCAGGCGGGGTTTTTTTATGGGTGTTGCGCAAGCCGTCAACGGGACGTGGCGGGCTTCGATGGCCGGTACAACAGTAGGCAATACATGCCCAGGCAGATCAGCCAGCAGAAAATCGCCGTCCACACGTTGTGGGAAAAAAAGTGCGCCCCTTGCAACATGCGGCTGACGGAAAACATGCTGCCCAAGCCCACCGCGAAGATAAACGCGTTGCGCGCCATGCGTGGCCGGCGATCGCGCAGGGCAAAAAACCAGGCGAACAAGGCAAACCCGGTTGCCGCATGCCCGCCGGGCCAGCAGCGACCGGGTTTGTCGGTAGGCGGGCGAGGGCTAAGCAGTTCGCTGTAAATTTCCTGGCCACCGAATTCCTTGAGGCTCCAGGGGCACTGCACGGCGGTAATGGTCTTCAACGGCGCCACGAAAGCCGTCGCCATTGCCAGGGATAGCACCAGGCAGACCAGTTCGCGGCGGTAGGGCTTGAGTCGCCGCAGGATGAAACTGCCGACCAGCCCGAGAATCGCCAGTACCGAAAACAGGATCACCAGTTGCTTGGCGCGATCATGCAGGATGTCTTCGAGGAAGAAGCTATAGCGGCCGATGAAGCCGCCTTGCTCGGCATCGTAGAAGCGTTTGGCCAGGTCCATGTCCAGCGAGGTCAGCTGCAGAAGCAGCAAGACCAATGCGGCGCCGACGGGGAGGCCCAGACACAGCCAAAAATTAAGCGGTTTAGAAACGGGTAGGGAGGCGGGGGGCTTCATGACGGACCTTGGTAAAAAACGTCCCGTACTCACCCGCACGGGACGTTTTGATTAGCGTGTGCTCAGGGCTGGGGCCTCTTCCTTGGGCGCTCTCCAACTCAGCAGTTGTTGCTTGTAGTCGTAGCTGGCGGCTTGGTAATAGGTGATCGCCCGCTGGATTAACGGGTCGTCGCTGCCGACGCGCAGTTCCTGGCTGTCCCCCAGCGCCTGGTCATGACGACGCAGGCCTTTGCGCGGGCTGAGAATCGCCAGGTTCGTGCCGTCAAACAGGCCCAGGTGCTGGTAGTTGCCGACCACCACGCGCGGTGGCAGCGGGTTGTCTTGCAACAGGTTGCGGCCGAAGAACGTCGATTCGTAGCTCAGGTTGATCAAGCCCAGCAGCGTCGGCGCCAGGTCGATCTGGCTGGCCAGTTGCGCGGTTTCCCGGGCGTCGATCAGCTTCGGTGCATAGATGAACAGGGGGATCTGGTAGTTGGTGATGGGCAAGTCTTCCTTGCCTGCACTGCCGGCGGTGTGGTCGGCGACGAACACGAAGATCGTGTTATCGAACCAGGGCTTCTGACGCGCGGCGTCGAGGAACTGGCCGATGGCGTAGTCGGTGTATTTCACCGCGCCGTCACGGCCCTTGCCGGATTTGATATCGATACGCCCGTCCGGGTAGGTGTAGGGACGGTGGTTGGAGGTGGTCATCAACTGCAGCAAGAACGGCTGCTGCTTGGCGTAGTCGGCATCGGCCAGATTCAGGGTTTGTTTGTACAGGTCCTCGTCGGCCATGCCCCAGGCGTTTTTAAACGAGATTTGCGCTTCGGGCACACTGCTCTGGTCGACGACGCGATAGCCATTGCCGCTGAAAAACGCATTCATGTTGTCGAAGTAACCGCGCCCGCCGTAGACGAACACGCTGTCGTAGCCAATGGCGGAAAGCTGCTGCCCCAGGCTGGCGAAACCGCTTTCGCGGCCGATGCGCTTGACGATAGAGCGCCCAGGCGTAGGAGGGACTGCCAGGGTGATGGCTTCCAGGCCACGGTCGGTACGCGTACCGGTGGCATAGAAGTTATTGAAGTACAGGCTCTGTTGGCGCAGCGCATCGAGGTTAGGCGTGAGGTGGCGCTCGTCGCCGTTGCTGCCCATGTATTTGGCGCTGAAACTTTCGATGGTGACCAACACGATATTGGGTTTGCGCAGCGTTCCGGGGTTGGTGATGGCGCGGCGGATATCCAGGGGGTCCTGGTCGATGAAACGGGCGTTGGGCTCACTGAGTTCGGCGCGCAATTGCTTGGCGACGACATCGGTTGGCAGGCTTTTGTAGAACTGCGTGTAGTCCAGCTCGTTGTTACGGAACGCGGCAAAGAACTGATAGGGGCCATTGCTGGCCAGTTCGTTGTTGTAGGCGTTGCCACCTTGGGTGCGCGGGCTGTCCTGGCTGATCAATTGCAGGCTGAGGCCGGCGACCACCAGTAAGGCCACGGCATTCACCAACCGGCCACGCAGCGCCGGCAGGGGCGCGGCCATCGCGGCGTTGAAGGGCTTGCGCAGGGCCACGCTGAGGATCAGCGCGAGCATCGCCAGCAGGCTGAGCAGCTTGCCGATCGGGTAGGACTCCAGCAGGTTGTTCAACACCTCGTCGGAATACACCAGGTAATCAACGGCGATAAAGTTGAAGCGCACGCCGAATTCATCCCAGAACAGCCATTCGGCCACCGACGTGAACAGCATCGCGAACAGGCTCACTGTGAGCAGCGCTTGCAAAAACCAGCGATGACCGCGGCGGCGCCACAGCGCCGGCGGGCACAGCAACAGGTACAGCCCCAGCGGTAACGCCGCGTAGGCCAGGAAGCCGAGGTCGTAGAGCAGACCCACGCCGAACACCGGCAGCAGGTTACCGCCGACTTCATCCAGGTGAGTGATGAGCAGCACGCTGCGGGTCAACAGGAAAACAACCAGCCAGGCGCCGGTTATCAACAGCAGATAGCGCACAGGCGCAGTTTTGGGGAGCCCCATGTCAAATTTCCTTTTATCAATGGCGGCGATCTTTGCGCTGACACTGTAGTCAGTTTGTGAAGCTATAGTGAAAAACTCGTTTGGCTGCCCAATCAGTTGAAAACCTTTATCGACGGGCCTCGCCGCTCTATCCCTGAGCCGCACTTGGCCTTAAGCTGCGCGAGCCAACACGGCCGTTACCGCGTACGGAGACACTGCCCATGCGAATTTTATTGGTTGAAGACAACCGCGATATTCTGGCCAACCTGGCCGATTACCTGGGGCTCAAAGGCTACACAGTGGACTGTGCGCAGGACGGTTTGTCGGGCCTGCACCTGGCCGCCACCGAGCATTACGACTTGATCGTGCTCGACATCATGCTGCCCGGCATCGATGGCTACACCCTGTGCAAACGCCTGCGCGAAGATGCACGCCGCGACACGCCGGTGATCATGCTCACCGCCCGCGACCAGTTGGATGATCGGCTGCAGGGCTTCAAATCCGGGGCCGATGACTACCTGCTCAAGCCGTTCGCCTTGTCCGAACTGGCCGCGCGCATCGAAGCGGTGCTGCGCCGGGCCCAGGGTGGCGGGCGACGTGTGTTGCAAGTGGGCGACCTGCATTACGACCTCGACACCCTGGAGGTCACGCGCGAAGGGCGCATGCTCAAGCTCAACCCGGTCGGCCTGAAGCTGCTGGCGGTGTTGATGCAGAAAAGCCCGCATGTATTGCGTCGGGAAATCCTCGAAGAAGCCTTGTGGGGCGATGATTGCCCGGACAGCGACAGCCTGCGCAGCCACGTCCACCAATTGCGCCAAGTGATCGACAAACCTTTCGCCAAGCCGCTGCTGCAAACGGTGCACGGTGTGGGTTATCGCCTCGCCGAGGGCCGTGATGGAGTTTAAGCAAAGCCTTGCCCAGCGGATCATCATCGCCTTTGCCTTGATGAGCGCGTTGGTGGCGGGGGCTTTCGCCATGGGCATCGTCGCGACGGTGCACCTGGTGGAAGAGAAGTTGATTTCGGCGGGCCTGGGTGGCGATCTGCAACGGCTGCTGTTGATGGACAGCATGGAAGACTGGCGACACCGGCCGGAGCCTGACCAGTTGTTTTATTTCAGCGGCGGCCCCGGCGATTTCGAGCTGCCCAAGGACCTGCGGCATCTGGACCCAGGCTTTCATGAAGTGTTTCGCGAGTCGCTGTCGTACCACGCCATGGTCGAAGTGATCGATGGCCGACGTTATGTGCTGCTGCAGGACCAAAGCGATTTCGAAGAGCGCGAGCGCGTCCTGTTTGCCGTGGTGTTGGTGGGCTTCGTGCTCAGCCTGGCGTTGGCGGTGTTTCTCGGCTGGGTGCTGGCACGCAAGGTGATGGCGCCGGTGGTACGGCTGGCGCGCCAGGTGCGCCATCGCGACCAGTTGCTCGGGCTTGCGCCGCCTCTGGCACCGGATTATGCCGCCGACGAAGTCGGCGAGTTAGCGGTGGCGTTCGATGCCACCCTGGGTCGCTTGCGCCAGGCGCTGTCTCGCGAACAGTTGTTTACCAGCGATGTGAGCCATGAGTTGCGCACACCCTTGATGGTGCTGGCCAGTTCCTGCGAGCTGCTGCTGGAGAATCCGGCAATCGATCAACGGGGGCGTAACCAGGTCCAGCGAATCGCCCGGGCCTGTGAAGAAATGCGCGAGTTGGTGCAGACCTTCCTGATGCTCGCCCGTGCCCAGCATGACGATGCCGCCATGTCGGCGCAGGTCAACCTGACACAGGTGGCTGAGGACCTGATCGGGATCTGGCGCGGGCCCATCGAGCAAAAGGGCCTTGAACTGATCTACTGCCCAGGCAATCCGCTGGACACACGCTACAACACGACCTTCCTGCATGCGGTGATGGGCAATCTGTTGCGCAATGCACTGCATTACACCGAGCAAGGGTTTATCCGCCTCACTCTCGAGCCGAGCGGGTTTGTGGTGGAGGATACCGGTGTGGGCATTCCTGAAGACAAGCGTGAGGCGATGTTCGAGCCGTTTGTACGGGGCAGCGAGAAGCGCGGCGAGGGGCTGGGGTTGGGCTTGTCGCTGGTGCAGCGTATCTGTGAGAACCAAGGCTGGAGCGTGACGCTGAGCACCATGGAGCCCAATGGTTGCCGTTTTCATGTCGAATTGGATCAAGTCAAAACCTGACCGCTCAGTCTGTCACTTTGCTGCTGCACGACGCCGGTTTTTCAGCGAAGATGGCCCGATGCTACTGAATGTTTCTGTAAAGTCTTGAAATGTATGCAATTGGACAGGACAAGTTTTTCACAACGAGTTGACTTGTTGATCACAGTTCGCTGCTTAGGGTTGTAGGCATCAGTAATTGGAGATGTAAGATGCCTTCGCCGATCAAGTTAGAGTTTTCTGAAAAGTACGACGATAACCACGCTCACCGCTATTTGCTCAAGCATCAGGACAACCTGGCCCGCCGGTGGTCCCACAAACGCGACGAGCAGCTGGCGCGCGCGGCGCTGGCCATGGCCGGTGAGCCCGGCCTGGTGTTAGACCTGCCGTGTGGTGCAGGGCGATTCTGGCCGTTGCTGGCCGAGAAACCCAACCGCGTAATTATCGGGGCCGACAATTCGGCCTCGATGTTGAAGGTCGCCACGGTGGCCCAACCGCCGGAAGTGGTGAAACGGGTACGTCCTTTGCAGACATCTGCCTTTGATATCGATCTGCCAGATAATTCGGTCGACAGTATTTTCTGCATGCGCTTGATGCACCACATCGGTGACCCAGCGCACAGGATGACAATACTGCGGGAGTTTCAACGTGTTACCCGTGACAGCGTGATTATCTCGCTGTGGGTGGATGGCAATTTCAAGGCTTGGAAGCGTAAGCGCGCCGAAGTGCGTCGTCGTAAGAAAGGTGAGCAGGAAGGTTACCAAAACCGGTTTGTGTTACCGGCTGCTACTGTCGAGGCAGAATTCGAGCAGGCCGGTTTCCGGGTCCAGGAATCCCTGGACTTCATGCCGCTCTACGCCATGTGGCGAGTCTATGTATTGCGTAAGAGGTAACAGGATGGCAGTTGAGTGCGCAGTCGGCAGTCATGTAGCTCCCGAAGAACGATTTGATTTTTTCTGGCGCCAGCAGGGCGAATGGGTAGAAGAGCCCAATCGTCGGCGTGGCGGTGAAAGTGGCGTACAGCGGGTGGTCAGTGCCAATGGCCGTTTGCTCTACTGCAAGCGCCAGACCGGCCACATCTACCGCAGTTGGCTGCATCCGTTTGGACGTCCGACCGTGTTGCGTGAACGTGATGCCCTCAGGGGCCTGCGCTTGCTCGATGTACGGGTGCCGGAGATGGTGTTTTGCGAGGCGCGACGCGACCCCGAGCATCACTGGAAAGCCTTGCTGGTCACCGCGTCGCTGGACGGTTTCGACGAGATCGAAAACTGGTACGCCGCCGGTGGTCGTGAGCAATACGGCGAGGAGGTGCATGAACGCCTGCTCAAGGAGCTGGCCGCTACCCTGGCGCGCATGCACAAAGGGCGCTGGCAGCATGGTTGCCTGTATATCAAGCACATCTTCGTGCGGGTCACCGGCGAAGGCGATGCGGTGACCGTGGAAGTGGCGTTGCTGGACTTTGAAAAATGTCGCCAGCGTCTGACCGCTTATCGGGCCGCTTCCCATGACATGCTGCAATTGCGCCGCCATTCGTCGTGGAACGACACCGACTGGAAAAAACTCAGCTACTTTTATGAGACGGCGTTTGGCAGCGCTATCAAGGGTTTAACCAGATGAAGCTAGAAATAGCACGAGGTGTGTTCCTGGTCGGGGCGTTGGGCATTGCAGCCCTCGCCCTGGCTGCATGGGAACAGCCTCGCACACAGGTACTCAGTGCGGCGCAAGGCGGTGGGCTATGCCTGCAGCCACGTGTCGCCAAGGTCAGTGTGGCGGCCAAGCCCGATCATGAATTGCTGTTATTCATGTTCGGGATGTCTCAAGCGATGAGGCCGCAGAGTTGAAACGATTGAACCCCCCAGGAAGGGCTTCGCGATGCGAGGCCCTTTTTTTTTGGGACTCAGCGGGGGCAATCGGGTGAGCGCAAGTCACTGCAGTGAACTGAAGGCGCACTCACCGATCACGCTATTGAGGGGGCACGTTGTCAGCTTTGGTCAGCGCCGTGTACACCGTCGGCAGGACGAACAGGGTGAATAGGGTACCAATCGACATGCCGGTGGCGATCACCATGCCGATATCGAACCGACTGACCGCACCCGCACCGCTGGAAAAAATCAGCGGGACGACGCCCATCACCGTTGCCAGCGTCGTCATCAGAATCGGCCGCAGGCGGATCGCAGCCGCTTGTTCGACCGCCGCGCGCGCGCACAGGCCTTTTTCCTTGCGCAGTTGATTGGCGAACTCGACGATCAGGATGCCGTGCTTGCTGATCAAGCCGATTAACGTGACCAGCCCGATTTGCGTGTAGATATTCAGGGTCGACCAACCCAGAAACAGTGCGACCAATGCACCGCATACCGACAGCGGCACCGTCACCAGTATCACCAGGGCATCGCGCAGGCTTTCAAACTGCGCCGCCAATACCAGGCCGATGAACGCCAACGCCAGGCCAAACGTGCCCCATAGCGCATTTCCCTCCTGCACGAACTGACGTGTCGCGTTGCGGTAATCGAAGGTATAGCCCGCTGGCGCCTCCTCCTGGGCGATGGTTTGCAGGGTCTGCAGTGCGTTGCTCATACCCACAATCGGAAAGGCCGACACCGTGACTGAATTGAGCTGCTGGAACTGATTCAACTGCCGTGGCCGAACCTGTGGGCTGGAGACTGTGGTCAGCGTCGACAAGGGCAGTAATTGGCCCTTGGCGTTTTTGACTGCGTACTGGCTCAGCCAGGCGGGGTTGTCCCGATAGCTGCGCTCCACTTGAGCAATCACTTTGTAGAGATGACCGTCAATACTGAATCGGTTGATTTCCGCTTCAGCCAGCAGGGTGCTCAAGGTCAGGTCCAGATCCTCCATGGACACGCCCATCTGGGCGGCCTTGGTCCGGTCAATTTCGACCGTTACTTCAGGTCGGTCGAAGGCCAGGTCGATATCCACGTAGGCAAACTTTCCTGAGTCGATCGCGCGTTGTTTGATGCGCTCGGCCACGCCGATCATCGAGTTGTGGTCCTGCTGGGAGCTGATGACAAAGCCAAAGGGCAGCCCTTCACCTGTGCCTGGCAAGGACGGCAGGTTGAACGCGAAGACTTGCAGGCCGGGGTTGTTGTCGAGTTTTTCACGCAAGGGTGTCAGGACGCTCATCTGTGTACGTTCACGTTCCTCCCAGGGTTTGAGCAGGAAGCCGCCAACGCCTGAATGTACGCCGTCCAGGCCGTTGATCTGGAAGGATGCCTGGTATTCAGGAAAGGTTTTGAACGGTTCGATAAAGTCCCGGGTGTAGCGGTTCAGGTACGTCAGGTTGGTCGGTTGGGGCGCATTGGACAGGATAAAAATCAGGCCCTTGTCCTCGTCGGGCGCCAACTCCGAGAGGGTGAATGTGAGCATGACGGGGATCAGGCAGAGTACGAGCGCGGCGAATACCACTACCACGGACTGCGCTTGCATGATCTGGTGCAGACGGCGCTGATAGCGCGTTTTCAACGCGTTGAAGAATCGGTCCAGCACCCGCGTCAGGCCCTGTGGCTGTGTTTCAGGGCGCAGCAAAATGGCACACATCATCGGTGACAGCGTCAACGCCACGATCCCGGAAATCACCACAGCGCCGGCCAGGGTTAGGGCAAACTCTTTGAACAGCGCCCCGGTCAGGCCCTGCATGAAACCGATGGGTGTATAGACTGCGGCCAGCGTGATGGTCATCGACACCACCGGGATGCAAACCTCTCTTGCCCCCTTGATCGCGGCCTCAAGTGGGGATTTACCCTGTTCGATGTGGCGGTGAATGTTTTCCATCATCACGATGGCGTCATCGACCACCAGGCCGATCGCCAGAACCATGGCCAGCAGCGTCAGGACGTTGATGGAATAGCCCATCAGTTGCATGAGGAACAAGGTGCCAATCAGCGACAGCGGAATGGTGATGACGGGAATGATCACCGAGCGCAGGGAGCCCAGGAACAAAAACACCACCAACACTACAATCAGTACGGCTTCTACCAGGCTGGACAGCACTTGGTCGATCGAGGCATTGATGTAAAGCGTCGAATCGTAAGCGATATCCGAATGCAAGTCGGGCGGGAGCTGCGATTGCAGGTGTGGGATCAGTTCGCGGACACGCTTGCCTAACTCCAGGGGGTTGGCGTCGGGTGTGGCTTGAATACTGATATAAACCGCAGGGGTGCCATTGAAGGTGCTGAAACTGTCGTAATTTTGCGAGCCCAGCTCCACGCGTGCGACGTCTCCCAGGCGCACCTGATTGTCGCCGTCGGTTTTCACGGGAATCGCACTGAACCCCTCGGCCGATTGCAGTTCAGTGTTGGTGGTCGCACTGGTGACGACATATTCGCCGGTAAGGTCCCCCGCGACAGATTGTACGTTGTAGCGTCTGATTGCCTGGGTCACGTCAGCGGCGCTCAGACCAAACCCTGCGAGTTTTATCGGGTCGAGCCACAGGCGCATGGCGAAGCTCTGGCTGCCGATGATCTGCGCTTGCGCCATGCCCGGCAGTGTCACCAGTCGCGGCTGGACCACGCGCTGCAGGTAGTCCGTGATCTGAGCATTGTTCATGGTTTTGCTGGAAAAACTCAGGTACATCAGCGCGGTGCTGTCCACGGCAACTTTGCTCAGCACCGGATCCTCAATCCCGCTGGGCAACTGGTTCCTGACTTCATTGGACTTGGCCAGCAGCTCGGTGAACAAGCGGTCACTGTCGGCGTCCAGCCGACTATAGATAGAGATAATCGAGATATTCTGGCGACTGGAAGACGTCATATAGTCAATGCCCTGTGCGCTGGCCAGGCTTTGTTGCAAGGGTTGTGTGATGTAACTCTGGATGGTGTGCGCACTCAGACCCGGGGCGACGGTGGTGACAGTGATCAGCGCGTTCTGCATCTGCGGAAACTGGCGCAGCTGCAGTTTTTCGTAGGCCTGCCAGCCCAGCAGCACGATCAACAGACTGACCACCACGGCGAGTACCGGGCGACGGATGAACCGGTCGGTGAAGGTCATTCTGCGCCCTCCTGATGTGGCATCGGCTGCCCATCCGGCTGGCTTCGGTCAATACTGATACGCACGGGTGTGCCGTGTTTCAGTTTGAGCTGACCGGCGGTGACCACCTGTTCGCCCTTGCTCAGCCCCTTGGAAACCACCACCAGGCCATTGCGACGCTCGCCCGTTTCGATCAAGCGCTGTTCGGCGATCAGTTGCGGTGTATCGCCGGTATCGGGGGCCTGCGGCACGCCGTTGTTGCCTCGGGTTATCACGTAAACGTACTGACCATAAGGGTTGAAGGCGATCGCACTTTCCTGGATCACGGTTTGCGCAGTCGGTTCGTCCAGCAGCACCCGTAAATGGGCGAACATTCCCGGGAGCAGGTCTTCGCGTGGGTTGGGCAGCGTCGCGCGCACCAGCACATTTCGCGTGCTGTCATCGACGATCGGGTTGATGGCGCTTACCTCGGCGAGGCTGAAGGTGCCTGGGCGTGCCGAGACTTCAACCTGAACCGGCTGCCCGATCCTGATCAGTTGAACGGCTTGCTCGGGCACATAAAAGTCCACGTAAAGGTGGCGTGTGTCCTGCAGGCTGGCGATAACCTGGGTACTTTGCAGGTAATCACCCACGTTGACCTGGCGGATGCCGATGGTGCCGGTGAAAGGGGCGGTGATGTGTTTCTTTTCCAGCGCTGCGGTGCGCTGTGCAACGAGGGCTGTGTTGCGGTTGAGTTCAGCACCGAGCCGATCGAATTCGCCTTTGGAGATGGCGCTGATGTCCACCAGTTTTCGACCGCGCTCAAAGTTCTGACGGGCCAGGCGCTGGTCGGCCTTTGCCACGTCCAACTCTGCCTGTTGGGTTTGGTGCTCGAGCTGCAGCAGGGTCTGTCCAGCCTCGACCCTTTGCCCTGACTCAAAGTGCAACTGTGTGACGACACCGGGCACCTCAGTGCTCAGGTTGATACCTTGCAACGCCTTGAGCGTGCCCGCGGCAGGCATTTGGCGCTGCCAGGGGATTTCAAAGGCATTGGACGTCGCCACACTGACGGGTGGCGTTGGCCCATGCAAAAGCTGCAGTTGCTGATAAATCCAGTACGTCTTGTAGCCGGCGAGCATCAGCACGACTGACAGAACGAGGCTGAGCATGATAATCATCCGGCGGCCCGGCATGGTCATAATGGAGTCCTTGTGAAGACGTGTGCAGGGTTAACGAAGCGCGAGCACGCACGACCAGGCGGCACTGCGCTGAGCGCCGCAGTCTTCGTCAGAACAAGGAAGGGGATAAGGGGTAGCTTCGCAAGTTGTTGTGGGACAAGTCTCTCGGATGAGAAGCAATTCCACAGACTGCGTAGGCGATGTGCCAGGCGTTGGGGTTGTCGGCGGATAGGCTCCTGGGCGTCGGCGCAGGAGCCTTGAGATCGAGGCGGGTGGTTACGTCATAAGGTGCAGGTGGTTATCCCATAACCCTGCAGGCAAGGTCAGCGGCGTCGCTACCGGCTGTTTCTGACGGCAATCATATAGGCGGCAGCGCCCCTGGCCCGAGGTCACGACAAAGCCGTCCGCCACCGCGCCGACCCCGGCGCAATCGGGCAGCGGGCCGTCCAGGCGCAACTCGCCACTGTCCATGTCCCAGATAAAAAACCGATTACCACGCGGCGCCGTCAACGCCACCAGCCGCAGCTCACTGTGCACCGCGACGCTGGCGGTGTAGTGCCCCATCGCCTGCAACTGCGCATCGGCCACCGCAAAGGCCACGAATGGCTGGCCCGGACGCTTGATCGCGAGCAGCTCGGAGCGCTCCTGGGACGGCCCCATGAACTGCTGCCCGGTGAGGATGGTGCCATCGCTGGCGATTCCCATATGGCGCACGCTGTTCATCTGCTGGCCCAGGGTTTCCTTGCTGATCAGGCTGCCGTCGCGGTGCATCAACACCAGGCTCGGTTCCATGGCGTTGAGGTTCATCTCCACGCGGCTTTCGGCTTCGGTGCGAATGCCGCCGTTGGCCACCACCAGGGTTTCGCCGTCGGGCATCCAGGAGACCTGGTGCGGGCCGATGCCATGGGTGGAGATTTCTGCGCTGTGCACCAGCCGCTCGCCTTCGAACCGGTACACGCCGAGCAAGCCACGGCCGGGATCGGAGGTGTCGTTCTCGGTGGCGTACAGCCAGTCACCGCTCTTGTGGATCACCGCGTGCCCATAGAAGTGGCGATTGGGGTTCGAGGTGATGGTCTGCAGGAGTGTGCCGTCACGCAGGTCGACCAGGTAACTCTCGGTGCCCGGGCGGCGGGCGACGAACAGCGCGATCGGCAGCGTCGGGTGGTTGACGATGTCGTGGCAGCGCTGGCCGACCTGGGTGGCGAACACCTGCGTGCCGTCCAGGCGATAACCGACGGCGTAGTGCCTGCCGTCGGCGTCATCCCGCGCCGACAGCAGCAGGGGGCTCTTGTCTTTTTGCTTGAACAGCGTCCAGCCGCCCAACGTCAATGCACTGAGCAGCACGCTGCCTACCGCCAAAGCCTGTCGCCTGAGCATCATCAGTCACCGTCGTTGGCGTTGAAGCCCAGTTGGATGCCCAGCGCCTTGGCCAACTCGCCTTCATGCAGGCGATGGACCACGTTGAGGCTGTCGTAGAGATCATTGAGCTGCTGGCGCCCGGCGTCATCGTTCAACAGTTCGTTGAGGGAGCGCTGGTTGCTGGCGAACAGTTTCAATGACGCGGCATACGCGGCGTCGATCTTGTCGGCCAGGGCTTTCTGATCGGCCGGCAACAGGCCGCGCAGGCCTTTGTTGTCGACGCCTACCCATACGGTCTGGGCCGCCGCGAGGCTGGCTTCCAGGCTCTGCAGGGACGACTGGCTGCGCCATGCATCGGCCTGGAACGGTTGCGGGATGCCCTTGGTCTGGCGGCCCATCGGCGTGCCGAGTTTTTTCTTCAGGGTATCCAGGGCGGTCACTTGCACGCGCAGCAGGTCGGCAATCGCTTCGTGGGAATCGGCGTAGCGCTGGTTCGGAAACTTGCTCATCTGCGCCAGCATGCCGTCGGTGCTGTTCCAACTGGCCAGGATCTCTTCGGCCAGGGCTTTCTGGCGTTCGCCGATGGCCATCAGCAGCGGGCAGTAACGGGCTTTCTGGGCTTCGTCGGCGACGTCAGGCTTGGCGTCGTAGAGGATATATTCGTAGGCCGACAGACCTTGCACCACTACGCTGGATTTGGCGAGGGCGGCGCCGTCGATCTGTGGCTGGCTGGCGACCAGCTGTTCGACCTGGCGACCCACCAGGTTTTTCTTGTCCGGCCAGAACTGCACCTGCCAGGCGCGGTTGCCTTCAGCCAGCGGACCGATCAGCAGCGGTTGCAACTCGGCCCAGGCTTTTTGCGCGTGGAGGAAGTCGGCACGGGCGGTGTCCAGGCTTTCCTTGCCCTGGCAGTAGGCCAGAGCGCTGACGGCCAGTTGGCGGTCGGCTTCAACCCAGCGGCTGTAAGTGGGCAGGATGACTTGCTTGGCGATGGCCGCCGAGGTCACCGCTTGCGGATCCTGGGGCGAGCAGGCGCCGAGGGCAAGGGCGGCCAGGCTGGTGAACAACAACTTGGGACGGAACATGTCGAGCTCCCTTCTGTAATTGGGGCAAAGCTTATAGAGAATTCAGAAATGCCAGCAACGCGGCGCGCTGCTCGGCGTTGAACGACAACACATGCTGCTGCGCCGCTTGCGCTTGCCCGCCATGCCAGAGCACGGCTTCGAGCAGGTTGCGGGCGCGGCCGTCATGCAGGAACTGGGTGTGACCACTCACGGTTTGCGTCAGGCCGATGCCCCACAACGGCGGGGTACGCCAGTCGCGGCCCCCGGCCTGGAATTCGGTACGGTTGTCGGCAAGCCCTTCGCCCATGTCATGCAGCAGCAAGTCGCTGTAGGGGCGGATCACTTGGTTGGCCAGCTCAGGTTCGGCGGCGTTGGCGGCCGTGGTGAACGTCGGCTTATGACAGCCCTGGCAGCCGGCCTGGTAGAACAGGTTTTTACCGGCCAGCACCTGCGGCGCATCGACGTCGCGGCGCACCGGCACGGCGAGGTTGCGCGTATAGAACAGCACCAGGCGCAGGATGTTGTCGCTGACTTCCGGCTCGCCTTCGGGGCCGTTGCCGTTGGGTGCCTGTTTGCAGGCGACTTGGGCGTCGGTGCAGTCATCGAAGGGTCTCAGGGAGGTGGTGAGGCCCATATCACCAGAAAACGCGTGAACATTTTGTTGATTGAGGTTGGGTTGCCCGGCTTTCCAGCCAAATCGCCCCAGCACGGTTTTTTGCGCGGCGTCATCCCACACCCGATTCGCCCGACCGACGATGGCCCCACGGTCAGCGGTTTTCGGATCGGTGTTGCGCAGAATATCGACGTCGCTGATGGCTTCGAGCAGGCCCAGGCCGATCATCGGCGGGGCGATGCGTGCAGAGAAACGCGTGTCGGGGTGCATCGGGCCGTAGCCGAGCTGGGTGATCTGCAGGTCAGGCTTGCGCAACTCGACCACCGTGCCGTCCTTGAACTGGACGTTGACCGGTGTGTAATCGACCCGCACCTTGCCTTCCGGCGCCACGCCGGGCACGGCCATGTCTTGCAGTTGCCCGCCGTAGGCCGGCTCGGGCACTACGCCGAGCTGTTCGATGAGCTTGGCGTAAGGTGGCGCATCCGGAATCGACAGGCGGACCAGCATCGACACGGCATTGGGCGCATCGGCCAGCGGCGGGTGGCCCCGGCCGTCCTTGATATGGCAGTTCTGGCACGCGTTGGTATTGAACAGCGGGCCGAGGCCGTCACGCGCGGTGGTGGTCGAGGGCGCGATCACCCAGGGGCTGCGAAAGAAACTGTTGCCGACGCTGAAGTCCAGGCGGCGGGTGGGCGCCAGGTTGGCCGAGGGCAGGGAAAACGCGTTCTGGTCGCGCTTGTTCACCGTGGTGGCACCGCCAGCGCGCGCTTCACCCGGCTCGGCCTGGGTAAACTGCGGGGCGTCGTCGCAGGCGGTCAGGCCCAGGGCCATCAACGCTGCGCACAGGTGAAGTAGCGAACGGAACATCGAGTTTCCTGAACGAAGGCGGAAAATGTGGGGGCAAAGTCTAACAGGGCGGGGCAGTTTGAATAAGAGCAATTATCGTTTGGTGGCATCCCGATTCATTCCGCTAGAATGAGCGCACATTTTTTTCTGGAGGTGGCCAATGCAGGCTCTCGACGCTTTGCTCAACCGTGTTTCCGTGCCGCGTTTGCTGGAACCGGCACCGACCCAGGAGCAGCGCGACGTGCTGTTCGCCGCCGCCATGCGCGCGCCCGACCACGGCCAACTGCGCCCGTGGCGCTTCCTCACCGTGGAAGGTGCAGCCCGTGAGCAGATGGGTACGCTGTTGGCCGAAGCTGCGCGCCTGCAGGATGCCGACGCTCCCCAAGCCGCCATCGACAAAGCCCAGAACGGCCCGTTGCGCGCGCCGCTGGTAGTGGTGGTGATTGCCCGTCTGCAGGAGCACTTCAAGGTGCCCAAATCCGAACAACTGCTGGCAGCCGCCTGCGCGGCCCACGGCATTCTGCTGGCGGCGTATGCCCAGGGGATTGGTGCCGTGTGGCGCACGGGTGAGTTGTCCTACTCGGCCCACGTCGCCAAAGGCCTGGGGCTGGTACCCGGCGAGGAAGTGATTGGCTTCCTCTACCTGGGCACCCCCCAGAACCCGCCGCGCACCGCGCCGAAGGAAGACCTGACTCCGTTCGTCCAAGCCTGGAGCGGTCTCTAAGGTTTTTGTAGGAGCGAGCTTGCTCGCGAAGAACTCAGGGCCCACTCGTTTATCCAGAATGAACGCGTTGTCTGGGCGTTTTTCGCGAGCAAGCTCGCTCCTACAAGTATTAGGGTTGGCTCCTGATAGCGCGGGTACATACCAGGCAGCTCTTGGTGAGTCCGAGTTTCACTAGGGCTGCGCGACTGTCGCGTTCTGCCTGCCAGGAACAGCGTCAGACGTTGGCTTCAAGGCGCGAGTCAACTGATAAGCAATTGCCAGCCACACGAACCATCCCGGCATGACCATCAGGGCGATACGGGTATCAGGTCGCAACGCCAGCAGGCAGAGCACAAAGCCCAGGAACGCCAGGGAAAACCAGGCCATCGGCACCCCGCCAGGCATCTTGTAAGCCGACTTTTCATGCAGGTCAGGGCGTTTTTTGCGATAGGCAATATAAGACGCAAGGATCGTCGACCAAGTGAAAATCACCAGGATCGCCGACACGGTAGAGACGATAGTAAATGCTGTCATGACTTCCGGAACGACGAACAGCACCAATACACCCACCAGCATCAGCAACGTCGTGAACGCCAGGCTCAACAGAGGCACGCTGTTACTCGATAGCCGTCGGAATACTCGTGGTGCGTTATCTTGGTTGGCCAACCCGAACAGCATACGGCTCGATGAAAATACGCCGCTGTTTGCCGATGATGCCGCAGAAGTCAGTACCACAAAGTTGACGATACCGGCCGCTGCGGGGAACCCTGCTACAAGAAACAGTTCGACAAAGGGGCTCTTGATTGCAGACACCTGCTGCCAGGACGTCACAGTAATGATGCAGATCAGGGCCAGCACGTAGAACAAGATGATCCGCAGCGGAATCGAGTTGATTGCCTTGGGCAGGGTTTTCTCTGGAGATCGAGTTTCGGCGGCGGCTGTGCCGATCAACTCGGTGCCAGCGAAGGAGAAAATCGCCATTTGAAAGCCGGCGAAGAAGCCGAACAAGCCGTTAGGGAACGCCGCCTGTTTATCCACCAGGTGACTCAGGGACGCGGTGACGCCGCTGGGGGAAACGAAGGAGTTGGCAATCAGCACGCTGCTGACTCCGATCAGGGTCACCACCGCAATAATCTTGATGATTGCGAACCAGAACTCCACCTCACCGAACAACCTGACCGTCAACACGTTGAGCGCGAAAAGGGTCGCCAGCATCCCGACGGCGGGTATCCACGCCGGTACGTCGGGAAACCAATACTGGAAAAATCCGCCGACCACGACGGCATCGCCAATCACCGCCACGCTCCAGCTCAGCCAGTACGACCAGCCGAGGAAGAATGCCGCGCGCGGGCCGAGGTAGGCACCGGCGAAGTCGGCGAAAGTTTTAAAGTTGAGGTTGGACAGGAGCATTTCGCCCATGGCACGCATGACGAAAAACACGAACAGTCCGATGATCATGTAGATGAGGATGATCGACGTCCCGGAGAGGGCGATGATCTTCCCGGAGCCCATGAACAGGCCGGTACCGATGGCACCGCCCATGGCCATCAACTGGATGTGACGATTGCTCAGCGTGCGCTGCAGCGCGGGCTGTTCAAGCAGCCCGGAGGGATTCGATTTCATTGCAAAACCTCTTGATTTTATGTTTTTGAGTTTTGGCAGAAAGTAGGTATCGGGCGTTCTTGTTAGAAAGGCAGCGGCCAATCACAGACATGCCTGGAGGGTGAATGGCCCCCTCGCCAAGTGGCTGGGGGCGGTCATTACCGATCAGTTGACGGTGCGCAGACGCGAGGCTTTGGCCGGTTGCGGATCCAGCAGTTGAAAGAGATTTTTGATGTTGGCCGGCGTCGGTACCAGGTGGATGCGTTGACCGATTTGCTGTGCCTGAGCCAGATCATTGAGGTAGCGCAGTGACGAAAAGTCTTCCAGGGCAAAGCCCACCGAATCGAAGACAGTCACCTGCATATCGTTTTCGCGTCCGGCCACTTCGCCCTGCGCAATCCGGAAAAATTCGATCACGGGGGAATCGGCTTCCAGTTGCTGAATGTCGCCCTCAATGCGTGTTTGCGGCTCGAATTCGACGATGACCCGAGCTTTGCGCAGGATATCGGCATGCAGTTCGGTTTTACCCGGGCAGTCACCGCCGACCGCATTGATGTGCATGCCGGGCTCGATCATGTCGGGGGTCAGAATCGTTGCATAGGCTTTGTCGGCGGTGACCGTGGTGACGATATCTGCGCCTTTGACCGCTTCCTTCACGGAGCTGGCCAGAATGACTTCAATGTCCGGGAACATCGCGAGGTTGTGCTTCAACTTGAGGGACGCGTCGTGATCGATATCGAAGATGCGGATTTCGCTGATGCCCAACATTTCATGAAAAGCGAGCGCCTGAAATTCACTCTGGGCACCGTTACCGATGAGAGCCATCGAGGTCGCATTCGAGCGAGCCAGCGATTGCGCCACCAGCGCGGACGTTGCGGCGGTACGCACGGCGGTGGTCAAGGTCAGTTCGCTGAGCAGGGTGGGATAGCCACTCTGCACCTCGGCCAGAACGCCGAAGGCCATGACCGTCAGCAGGTTCTGCTGGCCGTTGTGCGGGTGGCCGTTCACGTATTTGAATGAATACTGCTGGCCATCGTCGGTGGGCATCAGTTCGATGACACCTGCTGCCGAGTGGTTGGCGGTGCGTGGCGATTTATCAAATTGCGACCAGCGTGCGTAGTCGGCGTTGATGTAGGTCGCCATGTCACGGATAGCGCGTCGGATGCCTACTTGTGTGAACAGGCGTGCAGCATCATCGACATCTATAAACAGCGTCATGTTTTTATTCTCCGTTGCAGAATTGAAGGCCGTTGAGCGAGGGATGGCTCAGTTGCGTTTGCTCTCGAATCCGTGCAGCACGTTGACGGCGTTGATGCCGATTTCATCGACCATGTAACCCCCTTCCATCACGAACAGGGTGGGGCAGCCAACGCTGGCAATAAGCTCTCCGATCCCGATGAAATCCTCGCTTTCCAGCAGGAAGTGGCTGATGGGATCGTCCTTGAATGTGTCGACTCCCAGTGAAATCACCAGCACCTCTGGCGCAAAGTGCTGGAGCTTCTTGCAGGCATGGAGCAGGGCGTTGCAGTAGCTTTCCCAGGTGGTGCCTTTGGGCAAGGGGTAGTTGTGGTTGAATCCCTCGCCGAGGCCGGTGCCGACTTCGGTGCTGAAGCCTGAGTAGTAGGGATAGGAAACGGCCGGCTCGCCATGCAGCGAGACGAACATCACGTCACTGCGGTCGTAGAAAATGTTCTGTGTACCATTGCCATGATGAAAATCGACATCCAATACCGCGACACGTTTGGCGCCTTGGGTAATGGCTTGCTGTGCGGCAATGGCCGCGTTATTGAGGTAGCAGTAGCCACCCATGTATTCGCGCGCTGCGTGATGTCCCGGCGGGCGACACAGTGCGAAAGCGCTGTCGTGGCCTTCATCGATCAGGGCAAGGCCGGTGAGGGCGATATCGGCACTGGTTTTTACGGCTTGCCAGGTGGTTGCAGTAATCGGGGAGCCGGCATCCATGGCGTAGAAACCCAGCTTGCCGTCGATGAAGGTCGGTACTTGATCATTGGCCAGGTCGCGCACGGGCCATACCAGCGGCAAAGCATCGTGAGTGCGTCCGGTTGCGCGCCATTGTGTCCACGCGCTTTCCAGAAAACTGACATAGCGCTCGCTGTGCGCGTTGACGTAGCACGATCGGTCAAATGCGCGCGGTTCGATGATCTGGCCAAGGCCGACCTGCTTGACGCGGTCATGGACGGTATCGGCTCGACTGGGCTGTTCGAACGACGGTTTGAGTACGCCGTCTTTTAATTCTGTGCCGTGGTGCAAACGGTGGGAATCACTAAAAACTGTAAACATTCTGCGCATCCGTTAGTGTGAGCCAGTGCAAATATTCTGTTCTGGCCAGGAGGCGATTTCTTTGCTTTGTTTTCGATGATTAGTAGATTTATCGGGTGTTTTTACTCAGGAATGGCGTTATGCAGAAAAAAATTTCCAAACGCATCAGCCTCGACCAAACCGACCTCGCTATCCTTGAGTTGCTGCAGGAGGATGCGAGTATTTCCAACGCCGAGCTCAGTGAGCGACTGTCTTCAAGCCTGACGCCTTGTTGGCGAAGGCGTAAGAGAATGGAGGAGGCGGGCGTCATAACGGGCTATCAAGCCAACCTTGATCGACGCATGCTGGGGTTGGATATCATGGCGTTTGTGCATATCCGTTTTTCGACCCACGCCGACCATGCGCCCGACGCCTTTGAGGCAGTGATTGCGCAATTGCCGCAGGTGTTGGCTTGTCACAAGATCACTGGCGATGCCGATTATGTGTTGCAGGTGTTGGCGAAGGATCTTGATAGCTACAGCGACTTCGTCGAGCAGGTGCTCAGGCGTCAGGTGGGGATTGCGTCCATCCAGTCCAGCCTGGCTTTGCGTGAAGTCAAGTCCAGTAGCCGCATTGCGATACCAACACTGGGAAAGGATTGAGCGAGGGCCAGCCCCCTCCCACAGTGAGGTGTGGTGTTATTTAGACCTTGAACTGATCCATCAACTTCATTTGCTGGCTGGCCAAAGCATTGAGCTGGCTGCTGATGGCTGCCGATTCGGTGGCTTGGCCGGTGAGGGTTTCGGTGACGGTTCGGATCGCGGAGACGTTGCGATTGACCTCTTCAGCCACCGCGCTTTGCTGTTCGGCGGCGCTGGCAATCTGCAGGTTCATGTCGCTGATCACCGTCACGGCGTCGCTGATCTTGCCCAGGGCCTGCACGGCTTGGTGGATCTGCCCGGCATTGCTTTGGGCCTGGTGCTGGCTCGAATGCATGGTCGCCACCACGCCACGGGTGCCGCTCTGGATGCGTTCGATCACCAGGCGAATTTCCTCTACCGAATCCTGGGTGCGTTTGGCCAGGTTACGCACCTCGTCGGCCACCACCGCGAAACCGCGCCCGCTTTCCCCGGCGCGCGCCGCTTCGATCGCTGCGTTCAACGCCAGCAGGTTGGTCTGTTCGGCGATGCTGCGGATTACTTCCAGGACTGAACCGATCTGTTCGCTGTTGACGGCCAACGCCTCGACTTCGCCGACGGCCTTGCTGACTTCTTCGGCAAGCTTGGTGATATCACGGGTGCTTTGTTCGATGATCGACATGCCTTCGCGGGCCGACTGATCCGCACCGCGTGCCGCGCTGGCGGCATTGGAGGCGCTGTTGGCGACGTCATGGGCGGTGGCGCTCATCTCATTGGACGCGGTGGCCACCTGGTCGATTTCGCGAAATTGCACCTGCATGCCTTCGCTGGTCTGGCGCGCAATGGCCGAGGACTGGTCGGCAGTGCCGCGCGCTTCGGTGATGCTTTGTTTGATCTGCGCGATGGTTGGTTGCAGCTTGTCGAGGAAGCGGTTGAACCAGTTCACCAGCTCGCCCAGTTCGTCTTTTTTGCTGTAGGCCAGGCGCTGGGTGAGGTCGCCGTCGCCGCTGGCGATGTCTTTGAGCATGGCCGCCACGCTGTTGATCGGGCGGGTCACGCCGGTGGCGGTCAGCCAGATCAGCAGCAGGCCTACCAGGGCGGCGGCAGCCGCTACCAGCAAGGCCTTGAGGGTGCCTGTGGCCTGTGCGTCATCAAGCACACCTTGCAGCTTCACGTTATCGGCCAGCATCACCGCTTTGGGCAGTTTGATCACCACGCCCCAGGATTTGGCGTCGGGTATCGGCTTGACGGGGTACACGGCGCGAATGGTCTCGTCCTGCTCGCGGATCATGGGGCGGTCGTTGGCGAGCAGCTGCACGATCTCTTTGCCTTCGGCGCCGAGCGTGTCGATCAGGTTCTTGCCCACTCTGGCCGGTTCACCGCTGTAGGCCGCAATCAGGCCGGTGCTGGACAGCACCTCCAAGTGCGCCGCGCCGTTGAACAGGTCTTTCTGCGCCGCATCGGTGACGGCTTGCAGGGCATTGAGGGCGATATCGACACCGACGACGCCGATAACCTTGCCATCCACGATCAAGGGCAGGGAGATGGTGGTCATCAGCACGGGTTTGCCGGCCACCGTGTCTTCGTACGGGTCCAGCAGGCACGTGGTACGAGTGTCCCGTGGGCAGGTGTACCAAATGTTGTAGGGCGTGCCGCTGAGGTTGAGGCTGGTTTTCGTCAGGTCATCTTCAACCATGATGGTGTTCAGACTGTCGCCGCCGGCCCGGCTCCAGTAGCTGGAGAAGCGGCCTTTTTCGTTGGAGACGCGTGCTTTGTCGTCGATGAACTCGCTGTCCTTGCCATCCAGTCCGTTGGGTTCGAACGACAGCCAGATGCCCAGCACCTTGGTGTTACGCTCAAAAGCGGTTTTTACGCTCTGGTTGATGTCTTCGCGCAGGGCACCCGCGTCCAGCGAGCGCTTGGCGCCCAGGGTGCGCAGGCCTTTGATCTGATCAGCAAGGGCGGTGACCACCAGCAGGTTTTCATTGAAGGTTTTCTGCAACTGCACCGACTGTTCGGCCGCCTTGGCTTGCAGCAGCTGTTCCACACTGGCAGTCAGCATTTGTGAGCTTGAGTCACTGACCAACTGATCGTTCTGGTTGGTGGTGTAGATATTGATGCCGACCACCAGCGCGATCACCCCTAACAGGCAGAGGCCGGACAGCAGCACGATTTTCAAGCGGATAGAGAGGGTGTCGAACATAGGTTCACTCACGAATGGACTTGTTGAAATGCGCAGAGCCAAGTCCATTCGGCGCCATGTCTGAAACATCGGCGTAACAAATCAATTCATGAGTGACAGGCGATGAGCGGTAGGAAAGTCCCTACACGCAGTGTTACACGGGCCGTGCAAGCCGTTCGGGGCGCGACCAGATCCACAGGTTGCCCAGGCTCATGCCGGCGATTGCCAGGTAGATCGGCCAGCCATGATCGAGCATCACCAGCATCAGGGCGGCGCACAGCAACATGCTGACGGTGGCGCTGACTTTGGCCCGGCGCGCGATGATCTTGCCATTGCGCCAGTTGAACAGGATCGGCCCGAACAGGCGGTGGTTTTCCAGCCAGGCGCTGAGGCGTGGTGAGCTTTTGGTCGCAGCCCAGGCGGCGAGCAGGATGAATTCAGTGGTGGGCAAACCCGGTATGACAATCGCCACCAAGCCGATCCCCAGGCTGACGTAGGCCAGCAGGCCGTAAAGGATCTGCGCGATTTTCGAGGTGGATTGGGTTTTGCCGGTCATGGTGTGTGCAATAAGGAGGTAACAAAAATCAGCTTGAAATAGGGTCAAACTGTGGGAGGGGGCTTGCCCCCGATGGCGGTGGGTCAGTTATGGATTCATTGGCTGATACACCGCTATCGGGAGCAAGCCCCCTCCCACAGTTGATTGCATTTCAATTCAGGATCAAGTCGCAATCAGGCCAGTTCAGGGGCGCTAGCGTACGCCTGTTCCAGCAAGACGGTGAAGCGCACAAACGCATCGATCGCGCCTTTATCCATGGCGGCTTCTTCCGCGGCGCTCAATTGCATTGCATCGAGGGTGCGGGTGAAGCTCTTCCAGCCTTCGGCACGGCCGCCCGCCGGCTCGCCCAGGTGACGCGCGCCGAAGGTTTCGCTCAGGCCCAGGCCCACGGCCCGTTTGATCAGGAAGGCAGCGCCCAGTTTGGAGCCTTCGGAGACGAACAGCCAGCCCAGGGCTTCGGCCACACCCGGGTTGTTCACCGCCCCGGCAACCGGGGCCGGCACCTCGGTATCGAGGTCGCCCAGGTCGAGTCTGGCGGCGTCTGCGCGGCAGCGTTCGGCCAGGTTGGGGATGATCCGGTTCAGTTCGGCATCGTTGTACAGCGCCACCAACTCCGATTGGAACAGGTATTGCGCCACCACGAAGCGGGCGAAGTTGGCCTGGGTTGCAAACGGGGCGTGGGCCTTTACCAACGCGTCGAGCCTGGTGTGTGGCGCGTGGGTGATGTGGTTCAGGCGCTGGGAGCGCAGGCTTGGACGTTCTGCGGTAGGAGAAGCGGTCATGAAAAAGTCCTTGAGAGGGGGAGCGCCTTTCTGGCTCTGAAGAGAGCGGTTATCAACTAGACGAACAGGAAGACGCGGCACAGTAAAAATTCCGCACCTCGCCGCTCGATCATCGCGGCGAGATGCAGCGGGTGGCGTCAGATGTCCCAGATCACATTGATCGCGAAGTTGCGACCCGGTTGGGTCAGGCGATCAAGGTTGGCCGGGCCGGTCACCGCGGCTTCGCCGACGCTGTCGTAGCTGCGCACGTCGTCCCAGTTCCAGTACTTCTTGTCGGTGAGGTTGTAGACGCCGCCGTTGATGGTCACGTCGTGGGAGACCTTGTAATAAGCGCTCAGGTCGAGAATGCCGAACCCCGGCGTCTTGAACGGGCCGCTGGTATCGCCGTCCGGGGCGTGGAAGGTGCTGCTGTCGACGCGATTCTGTTTTTTCACCAGGGTCCAGCTCAGCAGGCCGCCGTAGCTGTCCTGGTCGTAGCCCAGGCCGAAGACGCCCTTGAGCGGGTTGACGCTGTTGAGCGGCTGGCCGTTGTCGTCGTTGCGGCCATGGGCGTAGGACACCGCTCCCTGGGTGTACAGGCCCTGCGGCGCACCGAAGGCATCCAGGTTCAGGCGGCCCTTGGCTTCGGCGCCCTTGATGGTGGCGCGTTTGATATTCACCGCTTGGAACTGCTCGACGGTGCCGCCGACCACCGCGTTGTCTTCGTCGATGAAGTCGCGGTATTTGTTATAGAACACCGCGATTTCAAACGAGCCCTCGTCGAACTTGCCGCGCAGTCCGGTTTCGATGCCCTTGCTGGTTTCCGGCTTGAGGTCGGGGTTGGGCTCCACGGTGTAGCCCAGGTTGAGGTTTTCGAAGCGGCCGTACAGCGCCTTGGCCGACGGTGTGCGGAAACCTTCGGCGTATTGGCCGAACCAGGTGTATTGATCGGTCAGGGCGTAGGTCAGGCCGAACTTGGGCGTGACGCGGTGCCAGGTTTTGTCCTTGCCGTCGACCGCATATTCACCGGTGGGGTTTACGGTGCTGAGGAATTCCTCGGTCAGCTTGGGCTTGAGCCGGGTGTAGTCGTAGCGTACGGCGGGCAGGAAGGTCCATTTATTCCAGCTGATCTGGTCTTGGGCGAACAGCGAATAAGTGTTGATGGTCGGGTCGGGGAAATCACTGGATTTCTTCACGCTGTCGCCAGCCGACGGGCTGGGCGCGCCGATGGCGGTGCAGCCGCTGCCGACCGCCAGGCAAGTGGCGCTGCCTTCACGCGAACCGGTGACTTTCTGCTGCTTGAGGGTGGTGCCGTAGGTCACCTGGTGCTCGGTGTCGCCAAGGCTGAAGGCCTTGTCCAGCTGTGCATCGAAGACCCACTGCTTTTCTTCGTACAGGGTTTCGCGGGTGCGCAGTACACGACGGCCCGACTGATAGATTTCAGCGGTGGTCTGGTCGGTCTTGGCGATCTGGTAGTTGAGGCTGGTCTTGATGCGGTCGGCCATCGGCGAGTCGAGGGCGAAGCTGTTTTCCAGGCCGAAACGTTCACGGGTAATGGTGTCGTTGCCGCGACGGTCACGGTAAAGGTTGAAGCCGCGCCCACCAATGAACGGGCCGCCCACCGCATTCTTCAGGTTGATGTCGCGATCATCCTTGTACTTCTCGTACGTCAGGCCCAGGCGGTTATCGTCGCCATAATTCCAACCCAGTTTGGCCAGCACGTTGGTGGTGCGTGCGTCCTCCGGGTTGGCGCCGGTACGGGCCAGGCCGGTGGCGTTGTTGCCATCATAGGACTCGGTTTCGTGGCCGTTGCGCTGGCTCAGGTGCAGCAAACCGTCGACGTCCTGCACACGGCCGGCGACGGTGGCGGAGGTCAGCCAGCTTTCGTCGGCGGAGCTGTAGCCGGTCTTCAGGCGGGCGCCGACGTCCTGGCCGGGCTGGATGATGTCATCCGGGTCGAGGGTGAAATAGCTCACCGCGCCGCCAATGGCGCTGCTGCCGTACAGGGCCGAGGCCGGCCCGCGCAGGATCTCTACGCGCTTGACGATTTCCGGGTCAACGTAGTTGCGCCGGGTCTTGGCGTAGGGGCCATTGAAAAAGTTGTCGGGCACTTCCACGCCGTCGACCTGGGTCAGAATGCGGTCGCCGTCGATACCGCGAATGTTATAGCCAGCATTGCCCGAGCGCGTGCCGGCGCCGCCCACCGACACGCCAGGTTCGTAGCGCACCAGCTCACGGGTGGTGTTGACGTTCTGGCGGTCCAGTTCCTGGCGGTCGTGCACGCTGACCATGCTCGGTACGCTGTTCACATCCTGCTCGGTACGGGTGGCGCTGATGGTCACCTGCTGCAGGTTGAGGGCGCCGCCGGCGGCACGTTTCTCCAGGACGATGTTGTTGTTGCCCAGCTTGCGATAGCTCAGGTTGGTCCCCACCAACATCCGCTCCAGCGCTTTCTCCGGCGACAACGCACCGCGCACCCCAGGAGACGACACACCCTGGCCCAACTCAGCCGGCAGCCCGACTTGCCAGCCGGTCACGCCGGTGAAAGCGTTCAGCGCCGACACCAGGGGCTGCTGTTCGATGCTGAAAGTGTAGGTGCCTTGGCTGCGCGGTGCGGGTTCGGCGGCAGTGGCGGCCATTGCCGGCACGCCGGCCATCAGTATGGCGGCGGTCAGCAGAGACAGGACGGGCGAACAAGACCGGCGGTTGAAACGAGAGGACATCGAGAGCGCTCCGGAGATACGAAACTTATAGTTGCGAACTGAACCAAATAGGAATCAGTTGCATTGGCTATAACGAGACGTATCGCCGGTCAGCATCGAGTAAAAATAATTCTCATTTAGTTCAAGATCACCAGCGCCGGGTATTCCGACAGCTTGGCCGAGGTGATGTGGGCCAGGGAACGCACCACGTCCAGCGGTTGGTCGAGCCGATAGTTACCGGTGACGGCGACACTGGCGAGCCTGTCGTTGGTGTTGACGATCCAGCCCGGATAATAGCGACGCAGCTCCGCCAGCACTTCGCCCATCGGGCAGTTTTCGAACACCAGTCGGCCCTGGACCCAGGCCAGGTCCTTGCCGGCGTCCAGCTTGGCCGGCTGACCAAAGCCCTTGGGGCCGATGCGGATGCTTTCACCGGCACTCAGGCGCACCCGGGCGTCGTCGACGGTGTTGCTCAGGTCGACATCGCCGCGCTGCACTTGCACCTGGGCTTCGCCGTCGAGATAGCGCACGGCGAACGCGGTGTCGCGCACGCTGGCGCGCACCGGGCCGGCGTCAATTTCCAGCGGCAGGCCACGGCTGGGGGCGATGTCGAAAAACGCTTCGCCCTGGTAGAGGCGGGCGATGCGCTGGTGGTCCTTGATGCGGCTGGAAAACGCCGAATTGGTGTTCAGCAGTACGTTGGCGCCCTCGTCCAGTTGCAGGCGCTGGCGTTCACCGACCACGGTGAGGTGGTCGGCCTGCAGGCGTACCGGCAGGTTGCTGAAGCTGAACAGGCCAAGCAGCAGCACGGCGGCGGTGGCCAGGGGTTTCCAATGCGGTTTGATCCGGCGCCAGGCGCTTGGTTTGCGTGGCGCGGCCAGGGCCACGGCGGCGCTGTGTACGGGCGCGCCACCCCAGGCGGCCTGGGCTTTGCTGAAGGCGTGGGCGTGCGCCGGGTCCTCGGCGAGCCACGCGTGGAACGCGGCTTGCTGGCCGGGTTGCGCGCACTGCAAGGCGATCAGCCAGTCGAGGGCTTGGTCCATGGCCGTGTCTTGCAGCACCTCGTGAGCCAGCTCGTGGGGGCGCAGTTTATTCGGGTCCGTCACGGTGTTCCTCGGGTCTTCGCCACGTTCTATTCATTTTTCCTACAGCCTGGATCGACACTTCTGTCGGCGTGAAGCTTAAGGCTGATCCAGCCGTTCGGCCACACCTACACAGATGGCCATGATCAACTTCAGTTCCTTTTGTACGGTGCTCAAGGACACCTGCAGCTGATCGGCGATTTCCTGGTAGCTGCAACCGTGCAGGCGGCTGAGGATGAAGATCCGCTGCTGGCGAGCACTCAACTGGCCCAGGCTGACGCTCAGGTGCTCGAGCAATTGCTCGGCCTGGGTCGCGTCTTCGGGTGTGCTGATCGGGGCGGCAACGCTTTGCAGGATATCCAGCGGGACATCTTCCTGCAGGGTGCGGGCCTGGATCCTGCGCGAACGCAAATGATCCAGCGCCAGGTTGCGCGCGGTCTGGTAGACGAAGGGTTCAAGGTGGTCGATCGGCCGCTCACTCAGGGCCCGGGTCACGCGCAGGTAGGTTTCCTGCAACAGGTCCTCGGCGGTGCTGTGGTTATTCACCATGCGTTGCAGCGTGCGCAGCAGAATCACCCGTTGGGTGAGAAAGACGTGGTTGAAGCGAGATTGGCTCACAGTGATACCAGACCGATTGGCAGTTAATGATAATGCTTATCATCAACTCAAATGGCAAGTGGCTATTTCAGCAGCCTTGCATCGCTCAAATGTGGGAGGGGGCTTGCTCCCGATAGCGGTATATCAGTCATGAACAGGCTGACTGACACACCGCCATCGGGAGCAAGCCCCCTCCCACACAAGCCGCATTCCAAAGGGAATTATTCGGCGTTACACAGCGCCAGGCAGTTATCCAGCATCCGGTTCGAGAAGCCCCACTCGTTGTCATACCAGGCCAGCACTTTAAGCAACTTGCCGCTCACCTTGGTGTGGTTGGCATCGAAGATCGAAGACAGCGGGTTATGGTTGAAATCACTGGAGACCAGCGGCAGGGTGTTGTAGCCGAGGATTTTCGAGTGCTGGCTGGCGTGTTTCAACAGCGCGTTGACTTCATCGGCCGTGGCTTCTTTTTTCAGCTGCACGGTAAGGTCCACCAGCGACACGTTGATCACCGGCACGCGCACCGCCATGCCGGTCAGCTTGCCCGCCAGTTCCGGCAATACCAGGCCGACGGCTTCAGCGGCGCCGGTCTTGCTCGGGATCATGTTCTGGGTGGCCGAACGCGCGCGGTACGGGTCGGTGTGGTAGACGTCGGTGAGGTTCTGGTCGTTGGTATAGGCGTGAATCGTGGTCATCAGGCCGCTTTCGATGCCCAGTTCGCGGTGCAGCACTTGGGCCACCGGCGCCAGGCAGTTGGTGGTGCACGACGCGTTGGAGATGATCTGGTGCGATTGACGCAAAATGTCATGGTTTACACCGTAGACCACGGTCGCATCCGCGCCCTTGGCCGGGGCAGAGATGATCACCTTGCGCGCACCGGCGCTAATATGGGCGGCGGCCTTGTCACGATCGGTGAACAGGCCGGTGCATTCGAACACCACGTCGATCTTGTGCGCGGCCCACGGCAGGTCGGCCGGGTTGCGAATGGCACTCACGGCGATCCGGTCGCCATTGACGGTCAGGCTTTCCTGATCGTGGGCGACCTCTGCTTCGAATGTGCCATGCACGGTGTCATATTTGAGCAGGTGGGCATTGATCGAGCTGTCGCCCAGATCATTGATGGCGACGATCTGCAAATCCTGGCGATAGCCTTGGGTATACAGTGCGCGCAGAACATTACGGCCGATACGGCCAAAACCGTTGATTGCGATACGTAGAGTCATTGGAAAGTGCCTATCGTCGATTTGTTGTAAGAATTACAAGATTATTCGCATAAAAATAGAAAACAAGCCTTTTTAGTGGCAATATTTTGTTCAATCTACAACGAGTGACCTGAATCAACTGGTCCGATGATCCAAACGACTGCCTGCCATCCATGCGCTGCGGGCGTTTGATCAGCATAGACACTCAGGTCGCCACATCCGTTAGCCTGGAGTTCTATACATGCATCCCCGCGTCCTTGAGGTCACCGAACGGCTTATCGCCCGCAGCCGCGCCACCCGCGAGGCTTACCTTGCGCTCATTCGCGGCGCAGCCAGCGACGGTCCGATGCGCGGCAAGCTGCAGTGCGCCAACTTCGCCCACGGCGTGGCCGGTTGCGGCACCGAAGACAAAAACAGCCTGCGCATGATGAATGCCGCCAACGTGGCAATTGTTTCTTCGTATAACGACATGCTCTCGGCGCATCAGCCGTACGAACATTTCCCTGAACAAATCAAGAAAGCCCTGCGCGAAGTCGGCTCGGTCGGCCAGTTCGCCGGCGGCACGCCCGCCATGTGCGACGGCGTGACCCAGGGCGAGCCGGGTATGGAGCTGAGCCTGCTCAGCCGTGAAGTGATCGCCATGTCCACGGCGGTCGCGCTGTCCCATAACATGTTCGACGCAGCGTTGATGCTGGGCATCTGCGACAAGATCGTCCCCGGCCTGATGATGGGCGCGCTGCGCTACGGCCACCTGCCGATGATCTTCGTGCCCGGCGGGCCGATGCCGTCGGGCATCTCCAACAAGCAGAAAGCCGATGTGCGCCAGCGCTACGCCGAAGGCAAGGCCACCCGCGAAGAGCTGCTGGAATCGGAAATGAAGTCCTACCACAGCCCCGGCACCTGCACCTTTTATGGCACCGCCAACACCAACCAACTGTTGATGGAAGTGATGGGCCTGCACCTGCCGGGCGCCTCGTTCGTCAACCCGTATACGCCGCTGCGCGATGCGCTCACCCGCGAGGCCGCGCACCAGGTCACACGCCTGACCAAGGCCAACGGCAACTTCACGCCGATCGGCGAGATCGTCGACGAGAAGTCACTCGTCAACTCCATCGTCGCCCTCAACGCCACGGGCGGGTCCACCAACCACACCCTGCACATGCCGGCCATCGCCATGTCGGCGGGCATCATCCTGACCTGGCAGGACATGGCCGACCTCTCCGAAGTGGTGCCGACCCTGTCGCACGTGTACCCGAACGGCAAGGCTGACATCAACCACTTCCAGGCAGCGGGCGGCATGTCGTTCCTGATCCGCGAACTGCTCGAGGCCGGCCTGCTGCACGAAGACGTCAACACCGTGGCGGGCAAGGGCTTGAGCCGTTACACCCAGGAACCGTTCCTGGTTGACGGCGAACTGATCTGGCGCGACGGCCCCATCGAAAGCCTCGATGAAACCATCCTGCGCCCCGTGGCCCGTGCGTTTTCGCCGGAAGGCGGCCTGCGGGTGATGGAAGGCAACCTCGGCCGTGGCGTGATGAAAGTCTCGGCAGTAGCGCCCGAGCACCAAGTGGTCGAAGCGCCGGCGGTGGTGTTCCAGGATCAACAGGACCTGGCCGATGCCTTCAAGGCAGGCCAGCTGGAAAAAGACTTTGTCGCGGTGATGCGCTTCCAGGGCCCGCGCTCCAACGGCATGCCCGAATTGCACAAAATGACGCCGTTCCTTGGGGTGTTGCAGGACCGTGGGTTCAAAGTCGCCCTGGTGACAGACGGGCGTATGTCCGGCGCCTCGGGTAAGATTCCCGCCGCGATCCACGTCAACCCCGAAGCCCAGAGCGGCGGGCCGCTGGCGCGGGTCCAGGATGGCGATATCATTCGCGTCGATGGCGTTACCGGCACCCTTGAGCTTAAGGTGGACGCCGAAGAATTTGCCGCGCGCACGCCGGCCACGGGCCTGTTGGGCAATAACGTGGGCGCCGGTCGCGAGTTGTTTGCATTCATGCGCTTGGCCGCAAGCTCCGCAGAGCAAGGCGCCAGCGCCTTTACCTGTGCCTTGGAGACGCTTAAGTGAAGTTAGCGCTGGTCGGTGACATCGGGGGTACCAACGCCCGTTTTGCGTTGTGGCGGGATCAGGCACTGCATTCGATCCGCGTGCAGGCCACGGTGGATCACGCCAGCCCTGAGGAGGCCATCAAGGTCTATCTCAGGGAGGTAGGCCTGGTGCTGGGTGACATTGGCGCGGTATGCCTGTCGGTGGCCGGCCCGGTGAGCGGCGATGAATTCAAGTTCACCAACAATCACTGGCGCTTGAGCAAGACGGCTTTCTGCCAGGCGTTGCAGGTAGACGAATTGCTGCTGGTCAATGACTTCTCGGCCATGGCCCTGGGCATGACCCGCTTGCAGCCCGATGAATTTCGCGTGGTGTGCGAAGGTACCCCGGAGCCGTTGCGCCCGGCTGTGGTGATCGGCCCGGGCACCGGCCTGGGCGTCGGTACCTTGCTGGACCTCGGCGCAGGCCGTTGGGCGGCGTTGCCGGGGGAGGGCGGCCATGTCGACCTGCCCCTGAGCAGCCCGCGTGAAACCCAGTTGTGGCAACACATCTACAGCGAGATCGGCCACGTCAGCGCTGAAACCGCGTTGAGCGGTGGTGGTTTGCCGCGCCTGTACCGGGCGATTTGTGCGGTGGACGGGCACACCCCGGTGCTGCACACGCCCGAGGCCATCACGGCGGCGGGCCTGGCGGGCGACCCAGTGGCGCTGGAAGTGCTCGACCAGTTCTGCATCTGGCTGGGCCGAGTGGCCGGCAACAATGTGCTGACCACGGGCGGGCGGGGCGGTGTGTATATCGTGGGCGGGGTGATACCGAGGTTTGCCGACTTCTTTATCCGCAGCGGTTTCGCCAGGAGCTTTGCCGACAAAGGCTGCATGAGTGATTACTTCAAAGGCATCCCGGTGTGGCTGGTGACCGCGCCGTATTCCGGGTTGACCGGTGCGGGTGTGGCGCTTGAGCAGGCATTTGCTTAGGCTGTGACGGCCTCATAACAACAAGGAGGACCCCGTGAGCGTAATCAGTAAATCGATTCTCCTCGTCGACGACGACCAGGAAATCCGCGAATTGCTGCAAACCTACCTCAGTCGCGCCGGCTTCCAGGTCCGTGGCGTGGCCGATGGCGCGGGGTTCCGCCAGGCGATGAACGAGGCGCCGTGCGACCTGGTCATCCTGGATGTGATGTTGCCCGATGAAGACGGTTTCAGTCTTTGCCGTTGGATCCGCCAGCACCCGCGCCAGGCGCAGGTGCCGATCATCATGCTCACCGCCAGTTCCGACGAAGCCGACCGCGTGATCGGCCTGGAACTGGGCGCCGATGACTATATCGGCAAGCCGTTCAGCCCCCGCGAACTGCAGGCGCGGATCAAGGCGCTGCTGCGGCGCTGCCAGTTCGGCCAGGAGCGCAGCAGTGGCGGCGAGGTGTTGGTGTTCGATGAGTGGCGCCTGGATATGATCAGCCATCGCCTGTTTCATGTGGACGGCGAAGAGGTGATCCTCTCCGGCGCCGACTTTGCCTTGCTCAAGTTGTTTCTCGACCACCCGCAACAGATCCTCGACCGCGACACCATCGGCAACGCCACCCGGGGCCGCGACCTGATGCCGCTGGACCGCATCGTCGACATGGCCGTCAGCCGCCTGCGCCAACGTCTGCGCGATACCGAAAAACCACCCCGGCTGATCCGCACCGTGCGCGGCAGCGGCTATCAATTGGCAGCCAGCGTGGTTGCCGGCAATGCCCACTGAACGCCTGCGTGAACTACGCCGGCGGATCCCGGTACCGCGTTCGCTGCTGGGGCGGATGTTACTGCTGACCCTGTTGGCGGTGCTGTTTGCCCAGGCGTTATCCAGCGTGATCTGGGTGTCGCAACTGCGCGCTACCCAGCTCGAAGGCCTGGTAACGGCTGCCCGTAGCCTGGCGCATTCGATGACCGCCAGCGTGAGTTACTTCCGTTCATTACCAGTGGCCTATCGCCCGCTGGTGCTCGACCAGTTGCGCAGCATGGGCGGCACGCGTTTTGTGGTGACCCTCAACGATCGCCCGCTGGATATGCAGGTCTTGCCCGAAACCCCGCGCAAGCAGGCGGTGCTGGTGGCCGTGGATGACGTGCTGCGCCAGACCCTCGGCGCCGATGTGCATATCTCGGTGGAATTCGTCAGCGCCGAAGACCTGCGCATCTTCAATGCCGGGCTCAAGCTCGACGAACTGCCGCGCTCCTGGGCTCATTACGCGTTGACCCTCGAGCCGGTCAACCCGCCGGTGCTGGTCACCCAGATCCAGCTCGCTCCCGGTGAATGGTTGTACATCGCCTCGTTGTTGCCCGAACCCTATACCAGCCTTGAAGAGCAGGGCCTGCCAGCCCAGCAGGTGTGGTTTATCGTGTTGACCAGCGGTTTCCTGCTGCTGTTCATCGGCCTGCTGGTGCATTGGCAGAGCCGCCCGCTCAAGCGCCTGGCGCGGGCGGCGCGGGACATGTCCCTGGGAGCGGATGTAGAGCCGGTGGCCGAAGGCGGCGGCAGTGAAGTGGTGGAAGTCGGCCGTGCGTTCAATGCCATGCGTGAGCGCATCAGCCGTTACCTGACTGAGCGCAGCCAGTTGTTCAGCGCGATTTCCCATGACTTGCGCACACCCATCACACGCCTGCGCCTGCGCGTGGAGCTGCTCGAAGACGAGAACCTGCAAGCCAAATTCGGCCGCGACCTGGATGAATTGGAATTGCTGGTCAAGGGCGCGTTGCAATGCGTGAAAGACACCGATATCCACGAGAACATCCAGCCGGTGGACCTCAACCACGTACTCGAATGCCTGGTGGAACCCTACCTTGCGCCCAACGGCAATGGGCGGGTGACCCAGCATGGGCAGGCCCTGACCACCTACCCGGGCAAGCCGCTGGCGCTCAAGCGCTGCATCGGCAACCTGATCGACAATGCGCTGAAATACGGACAGAACGCGCATTTGCATATTGAAGACGATGGCGCCGAGTTCGTCCTGCATGTGGACGACGAAGGCCCCGGCGTGCCGGAACAGCGGTTGGAGCAGGTGTTCGAACCGCACTTTCGCCTGGCCGGGCAGCAGCAGGGCTATGGGCTGGGGTTGGGGATTGCACGCAATATCGCCCATAGCCATGGTGGTGAGGTGAGTTTGCAGAATTTGCGCGAGGGTGGGTTGCGGGTGACCTTGCAGTTGCCGCGCGGATTAGACTGACTGAATACGGACCAATGTGGGAGGGGGCTTGCCCCCGATAGCGGTGGGTCAGTCAGCTGATGTATAGCTGATAGACCGCCATCGGGGGCAAGCCCCCTCCCACATTTTGATCTCATTGCATCAGATGCTTTGGCGTAACCGGGCCAAGTCGCGCAAAGGCGGTGCACCAAACAACCGGCTGTACTCCCGGCTGAACTGCGATGGGCTTTCATATCCCACCCGATACCCCGCCGCCGAGGCCTCCAGCCCTTCGGCAATCATCAGCCGCCGAGCTTCCTGCAAGCGCAGTTGTTTCTGGTATTGCAGCGGGCTCATGGCGGTGATCGCCTTGAAACGGTGGTGCAGGGTCGAGACGCTCAGGTTCACTTCCCGAGCCAGGTCATCGATGCGCAGCGGCTGTTCGTAATTGCCGTTCAACCATTTGATCGCCTGGCTCACTCGATGGCTCTGGCTGTTGGCCACGGCGATTTCATACAGGCGATAGCCTTGGGGCCCGCGCAACAAGCGGTAGAGAATTTCGCGGTTGATCAGCGGGGCGAGCATCGCGATATCTTTGGGCGTATCCAGCAGGCGGGTCAGGCGTAGCACGGCATCAAGCAACTGATGGTCGATGCGGTCGACGTACATGCCTCGGGAAGTCGGACGCGACGGCACGCCCATCGGGCCGGCCTCGGCGATCAGTGCGGTGAGCTGGGCCGGGTCGATATTGATGCGCACCGACAGGTTGGGGTCTTCGGGGGTGGCGTCGATAATCCGCCCGGACACCGGCATGGCCACCGAGAACACCAAATAATTGAGCGGGTCGTAGGCGAAGATTTCGTCGGCCAGGCGCACTTCCTTGCTGCCACTGGCGAGGATGCACAGTGCCGGCTCCACCAGCACCGGCATGAAGTCACGCGGCGTGTTGTGGCGGTTCAGGTACAGCGAAGTGATCGCCGTGCCGTAGGAGCCATCTTCCCAGGTATGGCGGTGCACGATGCTGGCCAGTTCGGCACGCTGCTTTTCCATCTCGGCATCGAGGGGCATGGACTTGAGGTCGGGCGACGACATGGGGCGTCCTCTACACACTGGTTGAATGGTGCTCAGCTTAGTGGTGGGTATTCAAAAAGTGTTACGTCGATTCTGCACAATCCTTGCCTGATCCTGCGGCTTTTCGTGAATCAGGCAAGCAAGGCCGCTGTCATCTCCCTGAAATATGCCGTTCGGGCCTGGAATAAATCCAGCGCCGGAACGTCCTGCCTACGCTTCTCGCAGGATTGTGCAATAAGCCTGCAGGAATTGACTAACCGTGCCCACACCGGCGCCGCTATCTTTGATCCTGTGGCAACACGCCCTCACAGTGCTTGCCGAGCATCACTTCTCAACGGGAGAGTCGAACATGTCCACCCCCATTCCCGCGAGCCATATGGCCTTTGTCCGTGCCCGTACCGGGTACAGCACCGAACTCGGCGCACGCTTGAGCAGCTTGATCGAACCGGGCCGACAGGCTCAGGGTTGCCTGCAATTTACCGTGCAGCATTCCCAGACCGACCCCGATGTATGGCTGATCTCGGGCTTCTGGAGCAGCGAGCAGGCGATGAGCGCCTACTTCAATTCCCCGGCCCTGATGATCTTCACCGAGTTGCTCAACGACATGGTCGTGCGCAGCATGGACTTCCAGACCTTCACCGATGCATCCGCCGTCAAAGCCTACGGCGAGTACCTGCAACTGGCCGGCTAGAACGTTAGAATGGCCGACTTTTCATTGGCCAGGACGTTCAAACATGGCACGTAAACAATTTGCCCACCACGAAGTCGTTTCCGCCGTAGTACCGGGAGAGGGCGGCTACAGCGCCGCCGTCGCCGTCAAGGCACTGGACGGCATGGCTGCACCGCGTTTTCACAAGATTCTCGATGGGCAGACGTTCAAGACGGCTTCCGATGCCGATGATGCGGCGGCGGTGCAGCTTGAATGCCTGGTCGATGTGGACGTGGAAGGCCAGCTGATTTGGGACTAAATGTGGGAGGGGGCTTGCCCCCGATGGCGATGTGTCAGTCAACTGAGTTGTAGCTGATACACCGCCATCGGGAGCAAGCCCCCTCCCACATGTTTTTATTGCATTTCAGTCAGGGCTTTGTGGCGCCTGGGCGGTACATCTTGAACAGCGCCTCCGGCCCCAACTGGAAATAGTCCGCCGGGCCGCCACCGCGCAAAATCGGCTCGGCGGCGGCGGTGTCGTAGATCCCGTCCTTGAGCAGCCATTTGGCGATGTGCACCGCGACCACTTCGCCCAGCACCAGCCAGCTGGGTACCAACTGCTGGTCGGCGCGTTGCAGCTGGATAATCTGCGTCACCTTGCATTCGAACGACACCGGGCTCTCGCCCACTCGCGGTACGCCGACGACTTTCGACGCCACCGGCGTCAGGCCGGACAACTCGAATTCATTCACCTCTGGCGAAACGGCCGCGCAACTCTGGTTCATCTGCTCGGCCAGTGGGCGGGTCGCCAGGTTCCACACGAACTCGCCGGTCTGCTCGATATTGTTCAGGCTGTCTTTGCGCCCCACGCTGGAAAATCCAATGATCGGCGGAATGTAGTTGAACGCATTGAAGAAACTGTAGGGCGCCAGGTTCAGGCGGCCTTCGCGGTCGTGGGAAGAGATCCAGCCGATCGGGCGTGGGCCGACGATGGCATTGAACGGATCATGGGGCAGGCCGTGGCCGTTGGCGGGTTCGTAGAAATGGATATCGTCGGACATGGGCCAGTTCTGCTCTCGGTTTCGGGGCAAACATCATACCCAATGTGGGAGGGGGCTTGCCCCCGATAGCAGAGTGTCAGTCAGTAATATATTGATTGACCCACCGCTATCGGGAGCAAGCCCCCTCCCACAGGTTTTATCTCATCATCCAGTTAGTCGGTGGTGATGCGCGAGTGTTTGCGTGTGTCCTTCATGGTCACATAGACCACCAACGACACCGCGATGCATGCGGTCACGTACCAGTAATAGCCGGTTTCCATGCCGATGCTCTTGAACCACAGCGCGATGTATTCAGCGGTGCCGCCGAAGATCGACACGGTCAGGGCATACGGCAGGCCTACGCCCAGGGCGCGGATTTCGGTCGGGAACAGCTCGGCTTTCACCACCGCGTTGATCGAGGTATAGCCGCTGACGATGATCAGCGCCGCCATGATCAGGAAGAACGCGCCCCACCAGCTCTGGATGGTGTGCAGGGTGGTGAGGATCGGCACCGTGAACAGAGTGCCGAGGATGCCGAAGGCGATCAGGATCGGTCGACGGCCAATCTTGTCCGACAGACCGCCCACCAGGGGTTGCAGGCACATGAACAGGAACAGCGTCGCCGCCGAGATGGTGGTGGAGTCGGAGATGCTCATGCCGACGGTATTCACTAGGTATTTCTGCATGTAGGTGGTGTAGGTGTAGAACGCCAGGGTGCCGCCCATGGTCAGGCCGACCACGGTGAGCAGTTCCTTGGGGTGGCGCATCAAGGTGCGCATCGCGCTTTCCTTGGCTTTTTCCTTCTTGGTGAACGACTCGGTTTCTTCCATGCCGCGCCGCAGGTACAGCGCAACCACTGCGCACAGCGCGCCGATGGCGAACGGGATACGCCAGCCCCACGCATACAGTTGCTCGGTGGTCAGCACTTGCTGCAGCACGATCAGCACCGCCAGGGCGATGAGCTGGCCCGAGATCAGAGTGACGTACTGGAAGCTGGAATAGAAACCACGACGCTCCTTGGTCGCCATTTCGCTGAGGTAAGTGGCGGAGGTGCCGTATTCGCCACCGACCGACAGCCCCTGCAGCAGACGGGCAAACACCAGCAGAATGGGCGCACCGATACCGATGATTTCATAGCCTGGGCTCAGGGCAATCAACAGTGAGCCGAAGCACATCAGGTAGACCGAGGCCATCAGGGCTTTTTTGCGCCCGACCTTGTCGGCATACAGGCCCATCAGCCAGCCGCCGATCGGGCGCATCAGGAAGCCCACGGCGAAGATCGCGGCGGTATTGAGCAATTGGGCGGTGGTGTCGCCTTTGGGGAAGAAGGCTTTGGCGAAGTACAACGAGAAAGCGGCGTAGACGTACCAGTCGTACCACTCGACCATGTTGCCGACGGAGCCGCTGAAGATCGATCTGATCCGGCTGGAGGTTGTGCGTTCTTTTGCCGGCGCAGCCGCCGACCCCAGAGGCAAGGTGTTGGAGTTATCCATTGAAGGATCCTTCATCTAGTTGTTTTTATGGAGCGTGCCTGAGCACTGCCTGGCTTGGGCTGTAGCAGAAGCTGTGCCAGGTGGGTGAAGGCCCGGTTTAGAAGGGTTTCAGGATTTTTTTGAGCGGAATGTTGCTGATGGTTTTCAGGTGGTGAGCGGAAATCCGCTTATGGCTGCTGGCGCCATCGGGGGCAAGCCCCCTCCCACATTTTGACCTCATTGTTCCTGAATAAACGCGGTCCACTGTGGGAGGGGGCTTGCCCCCGATGGCGATCGGAAGACCGCTAGAGAAACATCTCCCTTGCCAACCCATGTCGCTGCATCTTTTCATTGAGGGTCCGGCGCGGCAGTTGCAGTTCGGCCAGCACCGCCTTGATATCGCCTTTATGCCGGGTCAGGGCAGCTTTCAGGCAATGCGCCTCGAAGGCTTCCTGCTGCGCCGCCAAGGATTGCCCGGCCTCGATGCCCTCCGGTTCCGGCTCGCCAAGCCCCAGCACCTGGCGTTCGGCCGCGTTGGCCAGTTCGCGTACGTTGCCTGGCCAGTCATGACTGAGCAGGCGTCCCAGCGCGGGGCCGCTTAGCGGCTCGGCGCTGCGTCCCAGGCGCTGGGCAGCGTCCTGGGCAAAATGCTCATACAGCAGCGGAATGTCTTCGCGGCGCTCGCGCAGCGGCGGCAGGCGCAGTTGCGCGACGTTGAGCCGATACGCCAGGTCTTCGCGAAAACGCCCGGCGCGGGCCTCTTCCAACAAGTCCGGCTTGGTGGCCGCGATGATGCGCAAATCCACATGAATGCTCTGATTGGAACCCAGGCGCTCCAGCTTCTGTTCTTGCAACACGCGCAGCAGTTTTACCTGCTGGGCCAAGGGCATGCTTTCGATTTCATCGAGGAACAGCGTGCCGCCGTGGGCGTATTCCAGTTTGCCGATCCGCTTGCCCTGGGCGCCGGTGAATGCGCCGCTTTCATGGCCGAACAGCTCGGCTTCGAACAGCTGCTCGGGGATCGCGGCGCAGTTGAGCGCGACAAACGGCTTTTTCGCTCGCGGGCCGAAATCATGCAGGCAGCGCGCAACCAGCTCTTTGCCGCTGCCGGTCTCGCCGCGGATCAACACATTGACCGGCAGCGTTGCCAGGTCCAGCACTTGGCGTCGCAGGGTTTGCAGGCTCTTGGATACCCCGAGCAGACTGGATTCCAGCTGGGCGCGATGATCGGCTTGGCGATGCAGGCGGCGGTTTTCCAGGATCAGCCCGCGTTTATCCAGCGCGCGGCGCAGGCTATTGAGCAGCGCATCCGGGCTGAAGGGCTTTTCCAGGAAGTCGTAGGCGCCGTCGCGCATGGCTTCGACGGCCATCGGCACGTCGCCATGGCCAGTGAGCAGGATGACCGGCAAGTCGGCATCGCGCCGCTGCACTTCGGCCAGCAGTTCCAGGCCGCTGAGGCCAGGCATGCGCACATCGCTGAGGATTACGCCGGGGAAATCCCTGGGCAACTGCGCCAGGCATTCCTCGGCACGGCTGAACAACTGCACCGCAAACCCGGACAGGCTCAACCATTGTTCGACGGCCGTACGAATGCTGGCTTCGTCATCCACCACAATCACCGCGTTCAACATAGGTCGGGCGTCTCCAGCGCGACAGGCAAGGTCAGGGTAAATATCGCGCCGTCGCCCCGGTTGCCGGCGATCAGGCGTCCGCCCAGTTCATGCACGATAGCGTAGGACACCGCCAGCCCCAAGCCGAGCCCGTCACCCACCGGCTTGGTGGTGAAGAAGGGGTCGAAGACATTGTTCAAGTGTTCTTCGGCAATCCCGCCGCCGCTGTCGCTGACGCTCAACTGCCAGAGCTGCTGGTCGGCGTGCAGGCGGATTTCCAGGCGTTTGCGCGGCTTGTCGGCCATGGCATCCAGGGCATTGCGCAGCAGGTTGATCAGCACTTGTTCCAGGCGGATCGCGTCGCCGCGTACCCACGCGGGGCGGGTCAGGTCCAGCACCACACCGATGGCTTCATCGCGCAAACGTGCGTCGAGCAGGTGCAGGGATTGATCGACCACGGTGGCCAGGTCCAGGCGTTCGCGCAGGCCGCTGGGGCTTTTACGCGCGAAGGTCTTGAGATGGCCCGTCAGCGCGGCCATGCGGGTGAGCATGTCATCCAGCGGTGTGAGTGCCTTGTAGGCATCGTCCACGCGGCCGTGGTCGAGCAACAGCCGCAGGGTCGCCAATTGCATGCGCTGGGCGGTCAGCGGTTGGTTGATTTCATGGGCGAGGGCAGCGGACATCTGCCCCAGTGCCGCCAGCTTGGCCGACTGCACCAGGCCATCCTGGGCGGTGCGCAGGGCCCGGGTGCGTTCCTCGACCAATTGCTCAAGCTCTTCACGGCTGCGTTGACGCAGACGCGCCAGGCGCCAGCGTTGGCTCAAAAACAGCACGAGGAACACCAATGCCAGCCAGGACCCGGCGGCGGCCAGGCCGGCGTTGCGTTGGTCTTCAAACGGGAACTGGGGTTTGCGCAGCAGGTGCAGGGTCCAGCCTTCGGCTTTGAGCGGCAGCGATTCCCAGATGTAGTTGGCGTTGCCGTCGGGGCCGTTGACGCGCATCAGGTGGCTGTTGTCGCCGAAGCGCTGCAAGGTGTTGGTCTCCAGCGGCTGCAATTGCTTTTTGTCGTATTGGCGGGTGGCCTTGAGTTCGGCCAGGTCGCTGGCCGACAGCGCTCGCAGGTTACGGTAGCGCCAGCCCGGCTGGTTGGCGATGAACACGATCCCGCGCGCGTCGCTGACCAGCAGCAGGTCGTTACCCTGGGCCCATTCACGCTCCAGCTCGGGGAATTCGAGCTTGACGACCATGGCGCCGAGAAACTGCTCGTGTTCGTCGACCACGGCGCTGGAAAGAAAGTAACCCGGTATGCCGGTGGTCACCCCCACCGCGTAAAAGCGCCCGGTGCCCTGGCTCAGGGTCTGGCTGAAATACGGCCGAAACGCGTAGTTGTGCCCCACATAACTGCTGGGCAGGTTCCAGTTGCTGGCGGCCACGGCCAGGCCGGTGCGGTCCATCAATTCGAGGGTGGACGACTGGGCGGCGCCATTGATGCGTTCCAGCTTGCGGTTGAGCAGGTCCTGGGTGGTGGCGTCCAGCGGGCCTCTCAAGGCGTTGATCATCTCCGAGTCCAGCGCCAGCACGGCGGGCAGGGCACGGTAGCGTTCGATCAGGGTGTGCAGCGAGTTGGCATACAGCGCCAGCTGTTGATTGGCACGGGCGGCGTCGTCCACCAAGGCCTGGCGCTCGGCATGGCGCGTGGCCAGCGCCGCAGCCAGCACCGCACCGGCGACGATCAGCAGGGAATAGAAGGTCAGGCGCAGGGGGCGAGGGATTGCGATCATACGAGGATGAACAGGCGCAGTGGGGGCGAGCACCATAGCATGGGCTGCCCGAAACTTGTGTGGGAGGGAGCAAGCCCCCTCCCACCTTTACTTACTGAACTTCCACCGCCAGGCTTTCACTGATCTTCTTCTGCCAGATCGCAGGACCGGTGATGTGTACGGATTCGCCCTTGCTGTCCACCGCAACGGTGACCGGCATGTCTTTCACGTCGAACTCGTAGATCGCTTCCATGCCCAGTTCAGCGAAAGCGACGACGCGCGATTTCTTGATGGCCTGCGCCACCAGGTAAGCGGCGCCGCCCACGGCCATCAGGTACACGGCCTTGTGGTCCTTGATCGCTTCGATGGCGGTCGGGCCGCGCTCGGATTTGCCGATCATGCCCAGCAGGCCGGTTTGCTCGAGGATCTGACGGGTGAACTTGTCCATCCGCGTCGCGGTGGTCGGGCCGGCCGGGCCAACCACTTCTTCGCGCACCGGATCAACCGGGCCGACGTAGTAGATGAAACGGCCCTTGAGGTCCACCGGCAGGGTTTCGCCCTTGTTCAGCATCTCGACCATGCGCTTGTGCGCCGCGTCACGACCCGTGAGCATCTTGCCGTTGAGCAACACGGTTTCGCCCGGCTTCCAGCTTTGCACTTCTTCAGGCGTCAGGGTATCGAGGTTGACGCGACGGGCCGATGGGCCGGCTTCCCAGACGATTTCCGGGTAGGCGTCCAGCGGTGGCGCTTCCAGCGACGCAGGGCCCGAACCATCGAGCACGAAGTGCGCGTGGCGGGTGGCGGCGCAGTTGGGGATCATGCACACCGGCAGGGACGCGGCGTGGGTCGGGTAGTCCATGATCTTCACGTCGAGCACGGTGGTCAGGCCACCCAGACCCTGGGCGCCGATGCCCAGTTGGTTGACCTTTTCGAACAGCTCCAGGCGCATCTCTTCGATGCGGTTCTGCGGGCCGCGCTTCTTCAGCTCGTGGATGTCGATGGATTCCATCAACACTTCCTTGGCCATCACCGCAGCTTTCTCGGCGGTGCCGCCAATGCCGATGCCGAGCATGCCCGGTGGGCACCAGCCGGCGCCCATGGTCGGAACGGTCTTGAGCACCCAGTCGACGATTGAGTCGGACGGGTTGAGCATGGCCATTTTCGACTTGTTCTCGGAACCACCGCCCTTGGCGGCCACGTCCACCTCCACGGTGTTACCCGGGACGATGGAGTAGTGGATCACCGCCGGGGTGTTGTCCTTGGTGTTCTTGCGCGCGCCCGCCGGGTCGGCAAGGATGGAAGCGCGCAGGACGTTTTCCGGCAGGTTGTAGGCGCGACGCACGCCTTCGTTGATCATGTCGTCCAGGCCCATGGTGGCGCCATCCCAACGTACATCCATGCCCACGCGCACGAACACGGTCACGATACCGGTGTCCTGGCAGATTGGCCGATGGCCGGTGGCGCACATGCGCGAGTTGATCAGGATCTGGGCGATGGAGTCACGGGCGGCCGGCGATTCTTCGCGCAGGTAGGCCTCGTGCATCGCCTGGATGAAATCAACGGGGTGGTAGTAGGAAATGAATTGCAGGGCGTCGGCAACGCTCTGAATCAGGTCGTCTTGCTTGATCACGGTCATGAGTCGCGCTCCTCTATAAGGGAACATTCAATAAGGTGGCTTCAGTGAGGGTGCATCGGTCGGCTGAAACCACCTTTCCAAGGCACGCCACTGGTGCAGGCGCGACGCTAAAAAGGCGCGGCAGTATAACCCGGCACGGTGGCTGATACACCCGACTATGGTCAAACTGTCGCAGGCATGATTCCCTGTGCGCGCCCCTTGTGATTGAGTCCGTTTATGCCTGAACTGTATGTCGGCGAACGCCATTGGCCGGTGACTACCGGCAGCAACCTGCTGGACGCCTTGAACCAGGCGGGGGTGGCCGTGCCCTTCAGTTGCCGCGCCGGAAGTTGCCATGCCTGCCTGGTGCGCTGCCAGGGCGAGGTTGAAGACAAGCAACCTCAGGCGTTGAGCCCGGCGCAACGCCAGGACGGCTGGCGCCTGGCGTGCCAGTGTCGGGTCAGCGGCGATCTCAAGGTGCAAGTGTTCGACCCGTTGCGTGACGGATCGGCGGCCAAGGTGGTTGGCGCCGATTGGCTGAGTCCGACGGTGCTGCGCCTGCGCCTTCAACCCGAGCGTGGCCTGCGATACCGCGCCGGGCAGCATCTGGTGTTGTGGGCAGGGCAGGTCGCACGTCCGTATTCCCTGGCGAGCTTGCCCCAGCAGGACCCGTACCTGGAGTTTCATATTGATTGCCGTCAACCCGGGGCATTCAGCGATGCCGCTCGCCACTTCAAGATCGGTGATGCTTTAAACCTGGGTGAGTTACGGGGCGGGGCGCTGCAGTATGATCCCGACTGGCAAGCCCGGCCGCTGTGGCTGCTGGCCTCCGGCACTGGGCTGGGTCCGTTGTGGGGGGTGTTGCGTGAAGCGTTGCGCCAGGATCACCAAGGTGCCATCCGCGTCATTCACCTGGCTCATGATGCCCAGGCTCACTACCTGGCCGAACCCCTGACGGCGCTGGCCGCGCAGCATCAGAACCTTACGGTGGAGTTGTGGACCGCAGATGAGTTGGCCCAGGCATTGGGGCAACTGCGGCTCATTTCGAGGCAAACGCTGGCCTTAGTCTGCGGGCATCCTGACAGCGTCGAAGCCCTTTCCAAGCGCTTGTTTCTGGCGGGACTGCCGCGCAATCAACTGCTGGCCGATGTGTTCCTGCCTCGTGGTTGAGCGACTGACAGTCGAGCACATGCTTTGCGGGTGTACGCGATTAACTTTGGGAGGGGGCTTGCCCCCGATGAGCATAGATATCTACACAACTTTGGCGTAGCCCTGAACCTGTGGCGAGGGAGCTTGCTCCCGTGGCGACCTGGCGGCCTATAGTTATCTGACTGATGCCGCGCGATCCAAATGTGGGAGGGGCGGTGCGACGATTCGACTTGCTCCCGATGGCGGCCTGACAGCCGACCAGGATGCTGGATCAGGGCGAGTACATATCCGTTGCTGCGGTAACGGCTGCTATGGGTTCCGCCCTTACGGCGTCTCACTTTTGAAAAGCGCAAAAGTAAGCAAAACGCTCTTGCCCCACCACTCGGCACCTCGCTTAGGCTCGGTGTGCCCGTAATCCGACAGCGATTTGGGGGGCCGCCGCCACGCGCCATCCATGGCGCGGGGCGGCTAAACCGGCATCCCTGCCGGTTTACCCCCCAAATCACTGTCGAATTCCGGCCAGCGTGGCTTAACGGGGCGCTTAAGATCAAGAGCAAGATCAAGAGCGGCTCGCTTCGCATCGTGGTTACTGTTGGCTGCTACAAAGTTGTGTAGATACCTATGCCCCGATGAGGCCTGATGGTTCAACACCTCAACCGGCATTTGAAATGCAAAAAAGCCCCGCCATTCTCATGGCAGGGCTTTTGTTTTTTCAGCGTGTCACTCAGAACTGCGGATCGCCCACGTGCAGGATCTTCATGCCATTGGTGCCGCCGGTGGTGTGATAGCTGTCGCCCTTGGTCAGGATGACCCAGTCACCTTTCTCGACGACGCCGCGTTTGACCAACTCGTCGATAGCTTTCTGGCTGACTTCGTTCGGGGCCAGCGAAGCCGGATCGAACGGAATGGTGTACACGCCACGGAACAGCGCCGCACGGGCCTGGGCTTCGCGGTGGGGGGTGAACGCGTAGATCGGCACCGACGAGCGGATGCGCGACATGATCAACGGCGTATAGCCACTTTCGGTCAAAGCGATGATCGCCTTAACGCCCGGGAAGTGGTTGGCGGTGTACATGGCGGCCAACGCGATGCTCTGGTCGCAGCTTTCGAAGACCTTGCCGATGCGGTGGCTGGAGGTCTTGCTGGTGGGGTGCTTTTCAGCACCGACGCAGATACGCGCCATGGCCTGGACGGCCTCCAGCGGGTACGGGCCAGCGGCACTTTCGGCCGAAAGCATCACGGCGTCGGTGTAGTCGAGCACGGCGTTGGCCACGTCGGACACTTCGGCGCGGGTCGGCATCGGGTTCTGGATCATTGACTCCATCATCTGGGTCGCAACGATCACCGCTTTGTTGTGGCGGCGTGCGTGCAGGATGATCTTCTTCTGGATACCGATCAGCTCGGCATCGCCGATTTCCACGCCCAGGTCGCCACGGGCAACCATGACGGCGTCGGAAGCCTTGATCAGGCCATCCAGGGTTTCGTCATCAGCCACGGCTTCGGCACGTTCGATCTTGGCCACCAGCCAGGCGGTACCACCGGCTTCGTCGCGCAGTTTACGTGCGTATTCCATGTCGGCGGCGTCGCGCGGGAAGGACACGGCGAGGTAGTCCACTTCCATTTCGGCGGCGAGCTTGATGTCGGCCTTGTCTTTTTCAGTCAGGGCCGGCGCCGTCAGGCCACCGCCGCGACGGTTGATGCCTTTGTGGTCGGACAGCGGGCCGCCGATGATCACGGTGCAATGCAGTTCGGTCGGGGTAGCGGTGTCGACGCGCATCACCACGCGACCGTCGTCCAGCAGCAGTTCGTCGCCGACGCCGCAGTCCTTGACCAGATCCGGGTAGTCGATGCCTACGACGTCCTGGGTGCCTTCGGTCAACGGATGGCTGGTGGAGAAGGTGAATTTGTCACCGATCTTAAGCTCGATCCGCTTGTTGGCGAATTTGGCGATACGGATCTTCGGGCCTTGCAGGTCACCCAGCAGCGCCACGAAGCGGCCGTGTTTGGCGGCCAGGTCCCGCACCAGCTTGGCGCGAGCCTTGTGCTCGTCCGGGGTGCCGTGGGAGAAGTTCAGACGGGCAACGTCCAAACCAGCCAGAATCAGCTGTTCGAGGACTTCCGGCGAGTTGCTGGCCGGGCCAAGGGTGGCGACGATTTTGGTACGACGGACGGACATGCACAGACTCCTGAGTTCAAGCGCTGGGGAAGGCTACTATGCTCTTTCGTTGTAGTCATTGTTCGTTTGCACTACTTATCGACGATCGGCTTGTTTTTGCTGCGGTGCAAAGGTGAACGCCCTTGAAGATTTTGGACGATAGGTCGATACACTGCACAAGACAGGAGAACCCCCATGCGAATTTTGCTCGTTGCTGCCCTGGCCGTCAGTGTTGTCGGCTGCACCCGCTGGTCGATGGACCATCATTTGAACAACGCTTACCGCGCCTATGGGGTGGGTGACTGCGCACGGGTTACCCTGGAATTGTCCCAGGTAGACCGTGAAAGCCGCACCCGCCGCTATGTGCAGCCCGAGGTTTCGATGTTGCGCGGGCAGTGCCTGGAGCGCCAGAAACTGTTCGTCGATGCTGCGCAAACCTACCAATTCATCATCAGCCAATACCCATCAAGCGAGTACGCTTACCGAGCCCAAGCCCGGCTCGATACCCTGCGCCAGTTGGGGCATTTCTCTGGCGTGACCGCAGCGCAACCACGGCCGGCGTCTTTATGATGGCATTCGTCGCTTCATAACTGGCCTCTTTCCAGTCTTGGGTTATTCTTTGAATAGATGTTTGTACAACTTTCTGTTCAAAAGAATGTAATGCCCGGATTCGGCAGCTGTCTCGTGGCAACGATTTCTTGTCACACCGATATCCAGGGAGAGCGAGCGATGGGCTTGTTCCGAATCACTGGCTTTATTGGATGGCGACCTCACCATGTTTATCGAACGACGGATCGAACGGCATCAGCTACCTTATTTCCTGCAGGTGTTCAATCGGCTTACGGACAAGCCAATCGGCTATCTGGGCGACGTTTCTGAAGAAGGGCTGATGCTGATCAGTCAGTTGCCAATGATGATCGGCGCAGATTTTGAGCTGCGCCTGAAGATTCCAGGGCCGGACGGCGAGTTCCAGGCTGTTGACCTTACCGCGACCTGTTTGTGGAGCCGTGAAGATGTCAACCCGCAGCATTACGACTCGGGGTTCCGCGTGCGTCAGGCGTGCGAAGAATACGCGCAGCTGATCAGTGCCTTGTTGCATTACTTCAGGTTCGATCCTTTACAGGCCCCCGTTTGACTATCATGTGCAGTCGGCCATGGGGACCTGTGTCTACCGTGGCCGTGCGCTTGCCGTCAGAACACCCCGGCTTTTTTCCAGTGCAGGTAACGTGTCACCAACGCGGCGCCCAACTCTGACGGCAGGCTATCCAACACCGACAACCCATGAGCGCCCAGGCGATCATGCAGCTGGTTGCGCATGTTGAGGTAGTCAACCGCGCCGCTGTAAGCCAGTGCTTCGGGTAGGGTTTGTACCGGGGCCTGGCGCAGTTGGTCGAGTACTTCCTCTCGCAGACTGGCGACCAGCACCCGATGGTGTCGACCGATCCGCTTGATGGCACTCATCAGTGCTTCATCGTCTTCATCGCGCAGGTTGGTCACCACGATCACCAAGGCGCGGCGTTTTTGCCGAGCCAGCAATTGGCTGGCGGCGGCCTCATAGTCAGCGGTCTGGCGTGTGCTTTCCAGGTCATAGACTGCATTTAGCAAGACGTTCAATTGGCCGCTGCCCTTGACCGGCGCCAGGTAACGCGGCTGGTCGCTGGCAAAGGTACAGAGCCCGACTGCATCGCCTTGGCGCAAGGCGACATAACTCAGCAACAGGCAGGCGTCCAGCGCGTGGTCGAAGTGGGACAACTCGTCGTCCTGGCTGCGCATGCGTCGGCCGCAATCGAGCATGAATACAATCTGCTGGTCGCGCTCATCCTCATATTCGCGGGCAATCGGCGTGCGCTGGCGTGCCGTGGCTTTCCAGTCGATCTGACGCAGGCTGTCACCGTCGCGAAACTCGCGTAATTGATGAAACTCCAGGCCTGGTCCGCGCCGCTGGTGCTGACGTACACCCAGTTGGCTCAGCCAGTTATCCACACCCTGCAACCGGGCACCGGATAGCCGCGCGAAATCCGGGTACACGCGAGTGGCATCCGAGGCTTCGATCCAGCGCCGCGCCGACCACAGCCCCAAGGGGCTGGGCAAGTGGATTTCGCAGCGGCTGAAACTGAAATGCCCACGTCGCAGGGGGCGCACGCGATAGCCCAACTCGCCGCGCTCACCGGGGCGCAGTGAGATGGATTGCGGCAGGTTATCCACTACCAGTCCTTCGGGCACGTGATCGAACACCAGCACGGTCAGCGGCTGTGGATAATCGTGTTCCAGTGACAGGCGTACTTCTCCCCAGCGCCCCAGCGCCAGGCTACCGGGCAACATCCGCTGTACACGTGCCGAAGGGCGGCGGCGCAAGCGCATGGCATCCAGTATCGCCAGCAACAGCAGGGCCAACAGCAGGCCCCAGGCGATTGCGTGCAAGGTATCGGGCACCTTGAACTGCAACGCCGCCGACGCGCCCAGCAGGATATCGAGGGCCAGCAGAACACCCAGCCAGGTCAGGAGCAGACGGGTCGGTTTCATGCCGGCGCTACTGCCTGGGGGCCGCGATCTGGTCGAGCAACTGCTTGATCACCTGGTCCACCTCCAAACCATCGATATCCAGCTCCGGCGAAAGCCGCACTCGGTGACGCAGTACCGCCAGGGCGCAACCCTTGATGTCATCCGGGATCACGAATTCGCCGCCGCGCAACAGCGCCCGCGCACGGGCGCCGCGAACCAGGGCGATAGACGCTCGTGGACCGGCACCGATGGTCAAGCCTGGCCAACTGCGCGTCGCCCGCGCCAGGCGCACGGCATAGTCGAGGACCTGTTCATCCAGAGGCATGCCGCTGGCAATCTGCTGCATCTGCACCACGTCTTCGGCTTGCAGCACGGTGCGCAAAGGCTGCACATCGAGCATGTCGGCCCTGGACGAGCGGGTCACTTCGCGCACCATATCCACTTCCTGTTGCGCCTCGGGATAGTCCATGCGCACCTTGAGCATGAAGCGGTCCAGCTCGGCTTCGGGCAATGGGTAGGTGCCTTCCTGCTCGATGGGGTTCTGGGTGGCCAGCACCATGAACGGCTCGCCGATGGGCAATGCCTCACCCTCCAGCGTGACCTGGCGCTCCTGCATGGCTTCGAGCAGTGCCGCCTGGGTTTTGGCCGGGGCGCGGTTGATTTCGTCGGCGAGCAGCAGGTGAGTGAATAACGGCCCCTTGCGCAGCTTGAACTGTTCGGTCTGCAGGTCGTACACCGCGTGGCCGGTGACATCGCTGGGCATCAGGTCCGGGGTGAACTGGATGCGCGCGAAATCACCGCCAAAACAACGGGCCAACGCGCGCACCAGCAACGTTTTGCCGAGGCCGGGTACGCCCTCGAGCAACACATGGCCACCGGCAATCAATGCGGTGAGTACGTCATCGATCACCGCGTCCTGGCCAATGACTGCCTTGCGCAATTCAACGCGCAGGGCCTGGGCCTGTTGGCTGGCGTATTGAACGTTTCTTTCGGCGTTCAGGGCTGTGGCCATTGGGGAGTCGCTCATAGGGCATTCCTGAGGGTTTGCAGGCACGCCACCTGTCGGCTGAAGTCGGCGCTGGACAGCCGTTTCAGCGCAGGTGCGCCGAGTGCCTGGCTGATGATAGGGGAAGGTTGTCGCGTCAGAAGTGCCAGCACCTGGCATTGTTCCGCCGTGTCGAGGTGTTCAAAGCCGGGGTGGCGTCGCCGGGCGGTGCGCAGGAGGTCGTGCTGCAAGGCCTGCAGCAATGCGCCCTGGCCGTTGCGGCGTAGCAGGAAGTCGGCACTGGCGCGCAGATGCTCCTGCAGCTGCCGACGCGCCTTGGGCGCGGGTGCCCGAATCGGGCCCTGGCGCATACCGGCGTGCCAGAGTGCCAGGGCAATCAGTGCGGCAAGCGCGACGAGGGCCTGGGGGAAGTAACGGATCAGCAGGGTAAGCAGGTTGTCCACGTCGCTGTTGAACAGCAGCGTGACGTCGGTACCCTGGTTCAGGTACCACAGCAGCCAGGCGTTATCGTGTTTGCCGATGCTCGGGGTTTTCCACAGGTCGCTGTCGGTGATCACCGTGACGCGGCCCAGCCCCAGGTCCAGTTGCATCAGGTGGCTGGACTTGGCGCTGTTGGCTGAAAACTGCGCCAGGTGCCGGGGGTCGATAAGGTTGAAGTCGGTATCGAAACTGAAATAGGCCGGCTTGGTTTCATTGTCGACATACAGTTTGGTGAGGTCTGGCGCGCTCTTTTTGCGCGGTGGCGCCGGCTCGTCGAAGTCATCACTCAAGGCCTGGCGAAGCTTAAGACGATCAAGCAGCAGGTCGCCGCTTTTGCCGGTTTCTTCATCCCATAACGCCTCGGCCACCAGTAGCAGGTGGCCCCCGGCTTTGGCCCAGCCCAGCAACTGTTCGACCTGGCGTGGGGTCATGTTGCCGCGTTCTCCCAGCAACAGCAGGCTATGGCCTGGGGCAGGCAGGTCGGCAAGCCGCTCAAGGCCGTTGGCATGCGCTACCGTCAAACCTTGCTGGCCCAGGAAATGCTCGGCCGCAAGGTAAGGATTAGCCAGCGCGTCCGGCGCCGGGCCGTGATCCACAACCTCCTCATAGGGAATTGCCTTGTGCCAGGCATACAGACCGCCCACTCCCAACAGGCAAGCCAGCAGCAGGGCCATCCACAGTAAGGGTCGCTTCATTGGCTGGCCCCCCCACTGAAGAGTGCGCGCCAGTCGCTGCAGAGCTTTTGCTGGGCGGCGCCGGGAGGCAGCCGGTGGCCATAGGCGAGGTTTTGCCAGTGCCGGGTCAACTCGTGACTGAATGCCAGCAACTGCGGTTGCTGCAACTGATGGACGCGCTCCAGTACCTGGCCCTCGGTGTCGGCACTTTTGAGCGGCAGGTTGAACTCATGCAGCAGCCGGCTGAGCAGGCCGCGGTACAGCAGGCCAAGGGCTTCCCTCGGTTGGGTGGGCCACAGTTGTTCGGCGGTGCTGGCGATGTCGTCGGGCAACGTCTCGACCCCCAGCTCCAACCCGAACAACTGGGCAGGCGCAGGTTTTGCGGCGTTGGGGCGAGGTCGGCGCCTGCGGCTGACAAACGTGCGCAGCCATTCACGGTAGCGCCACACCACCCAGGCCAGCCCGCCGACCAGCAAGCCCCATAGCAGAATCTCCAGGCCTTGGGCCACATGCTTGAAGGTGTTGCTGTTGAGGTTGTCGAGCAAGTGCTGGAGCCAGCCAGGTAGCTTACCGTCGCCGCCCTGGGCTTTGGGGGCAGTGGCGGGTTTTTCTTCGCCAAAACGATAGCGGGTGACGGTTTGCGGATTCTTGAACGGCGGTTTTTCCAGTAATGCCTTGATCGATTGGCTGGCCGCCTGGGTGCTGAGCGGCTTTGGATCAGCCGGTTCATCCGCCATCGCCATTGGGCTCAGTTGCGCCAGCGTCAGCCCGACGACCAGCAGCAACAGCGGCGCGACACTGCTCAGGCGTTGGCGCAATCGGCGAAACACCAACTCCAGGTCCCAAGCCTCCAGGACGGTGCGACGGTTGAGATACAGGCTGAAACCGCAGGCGACGTAGATGGGTTCCCAGAACACCAGGATCAGCGCATAGAAGGCATTACTCAGGTGCTCCAGCCATAGCGCCTGCGGGCCGGTCGCCAATGCCAGCCGCTGCCAGTCCCAATCCAGTTCGACCTGCTCCGGGATGAATAGATAGAACAGCGCCATGCAACCGAACCACAGGCCGATTTCCAGGTGCACCCCGATGATCGTCAGCCAGCGCGCGCCACCCGCGTTTCGCTGTTGCAGTACGCCCAGGCGCTGTTGACGCGCTTGACCCTCCAGGCCTTCAAGCTGGCTCACGGGCATCACGAAGCTGCGGCTCAGGCTCAGCCGGCGCCAGGTGAGGCTGGCGAGCAGTTGCCCCTTGAGCAGGCGCGGCCACTGGCGAACAGCTTGTCTCAGGCTTGGCGTTTCACCAAACAGCGCCTTGGAAAGAATGTACAGCGGCAAGCGCTCGAAGGCCGGCTTCAGCCACCAGAACAAGAAGATGGCGTAGGACGGGTACTGCCACAGCAGCGCACTGAGCAGCACGAACACCGGCAGGCTGACCAGCGCCCAGCTGCTCATCAGCAATACACGATGTTCCCGGGCCATCAGTACGCCGAGGTCCATGGCTTCCCAGGAGGTGCGGGGGCGGATGACCACGCTGGAGTCAGTCAGGCGCATGGCGAGTCCTGCCGGCGAAGATCAGGTAGGCGGCCACGAACAGCCAAAGTGCGCTGCCCACGAGGTATTTGATCCAGGGCGCAATGCTCGTGCTGGATGACCAGTAGGCTTCGATGAATGCTGCGATCAGCAGCAATAGCATGACCCCGCACAGCATCTGCACGCTTTTGCGGGCTGCCAGGCGCAGGGATTCGCTACGTGCCAGGGGCCCTGGAGCGATCAGCGACCAGCCCAGTTGCAGGCCTGCTGCACCGGCCAGTGCGATGGCGCTGAGCTCGAAGGCGCCATGACCGATCACGAAAGACCAGAACGTCTGGCCGTAGCCGATTTCACTGAGGTGCCCGCAGACCGCGCCGATGATCAAACCGTTAAATACCAGAAAGAACACGCTGCCCAGGCCGAACAGCAGGCCGGCGGCAAAGGTCTGGAAGGCGATGCCGATGTTGTGCATCACGTAATAGCCAAACATCATCCAGTCTTCACTGGAAGCCCGTTCGGCCGCGCGCCCCAGGCGGCTGGCGGCGGGGTCGTACATGCTTTGCATCTCGGCCACTTGTTGCGGGCTGACGATGTTGTAGATCAGGTCGGGGAACAGGTACACCAATAACGCTATGCCCAGCAGGCTGCCGAAGAACAGCAGACTGGAAATCAGTACGAAGCGCCATTGTTCGCGTACCAGGCGCGGAAAACCGGCGAGGATGAACGCCAGTACGTTGGCTGTCGTTTGACTGCGATGACGATACAGTTGTTGGTGACCACGCAGCGCCAGTTGTTGCAGGTGGTCCACCAGGTAACTGCTGTAGCCGCGCGCCTGGGCCAGGGCCAGGTGTTGGCACAGGCGGCGGTATTGATAAGGGAAGTCGGTTGCCTCGCAGGCTTTGCCTTGCTCTACCTGTTTGAGCAGTTCGGCGAAGGTTTGCCATTGCTGCTGGTGGCGGCTTTCAAAAAGACTCTGCTTCATGTCGGCCCCAACAAACCGTGGGCCACACCGTTGAGTTGCTCCACGGCGCGAGCCGGAGACACCTGCAAGGGCGCGGCGAGGATGGCAGCCAGTTCATGGACCCGCTCGGCAGACAATTCAGCCTGGCGTTCGGCGAAACCGAGTATGGCCCGCTGTTCGCTCAGCTCCAGTGCGAAGGGCAGGCGCAGGGCGGCTGCCTGAGGGATGCGCGGGCGGGCCGACGCCTGATCGCGGTAGACCACCAGCGTACCCGCTGCCAGGTCGCCGAGGCGCTTGAAGTGTGGATGCTGCAGGCAACTGATGGCGCCGAAGAAGTAGCCGAAGGGCAGCATGTCGACAAAGCGCAGCAGGTTGCGGATCAGCGACGCCGACCAGCCAATGGGGGTACCGTCGTCCTGTACCACCCGCAGGCCCATGACCTGCTTGCCGGGAGAGCAGCCCTGGTTGAAAACTTCGAACAGCACCATGTACCACCAGCTGACCAGGAACAGCAGCAGGGAGCCCAAGCCGAGCCCGAGGTTGCCAAGCAGCGCCAGGGGCACCAGCAGGACGCCCATGACCACGCCGCGCACGAGCAGGTCGAAGGCAAAGGCGACGGCCCTTGGCAGCAGGCCGGCAGGGCGCAAGGGCAGGTCGATACCCTCGGGGGTCTCGATCTGGTAGCAGGTATCCAGAGGAGCTGTTGGCATTGCGATCCTTGGCAGTGCGAAGCGACTGAGAGAGACGGATGCTAGCAGTGTCGAGGCTGGAAGCAACCCTTCAAGCTTTTGCTGGATGTTTGTCCAGTAAGGTATCGCTGGCCCCTGACACCTCGCAGCGCCTAGACTTTGCCGGTCTTCAGCACAGGAACAGCCCGTGACCTCCATTTTCTGGTACGACTACGAAACCACCGGGATCAACCCACGCAGCGATCGCCCGCTGCAGGTGGCCGGCATTCGTACCGACCTCGAGCTCAACGAGGTCGGTCCGCCGATCAATCTTTATTGCCAGCCTGCCGACGATATCCTGCCCCACCCGGCGGCGTGTGCGATCACCGGTATCACGCCGCAGGTCCTTGCGCAGAAGGGCCTTGCCGAAGCGGATTTCATGACGCGGGTGCATGCCGAACTGTCTGCCCCCGGTACGTGCGGCGCGGGTTATAACACCCTGCGATTTGACGATGAGATGACGCGCTATAGCCTGTACCGCAACTTTTTCGACCCTTACGCGCGCGAATGGCAAGGCGGCAACAGCCGCTGGGATCTGATCGATGTGATGCGTACCGCCTATGCCCTGCGCCCGGAAGGGATTGTGTGGCCCGAGCAGGACGGGCGCGTGACGCTCAAGCTCGAGCGCTTGACCCAAGCCAATGGCATCGACCACGGCCAGGCCCATGATGCATTGTCTGATGTGCGTGCAACTATTGCCTTGGCGCGATTGGTGCGGGAGAAACAACCCAGACTGTATGAATGGCTGTTCCAGCTGCGCAGCAAGCAACGGGTGATGGACGAGGTGCGATTGCTGCAGCCGCTGGTGCACATTTCCGGACGCTTCAGCGCCGAGCGCCATTACCTCGGTGTAGTGTTGCCTCTGGCTTGGCACCCGCGCAATCGCAATGCATTGATTGTCTGTGACTTGGGGCTCGACCCGCAGGGCCTGCTCGAACTGGATGCCGACACGTTGCGCAAGCGCCTCTATACGCGGCGTGACGATCTGGCGGAAGGTGAGCTGCCGGTGCCCCTGAAGTTGCTGCACATCAACCGCTGCCCGGTCGTCGCGCCCTTGAAGGTGCTGCGCGCGGAAGATCGCGAGCGCCTGCAATTGGATATGGACGTTTATCAGGCGCGGGCGCTGCGACTAACTGACGCACAGGAAGTTTGGCGTGACAAGTTGGCGAGCGTTTACGCCGAGGAGGAATTTGCGCCGAATGTCGATCCGGAGCAGCAGCTCTACGAGGGTTTTATCGGCGACCGTGACCGACGCTTATGTGAACAAGTTCGCCTGGCAGAGCCGCTGCAACTAGGGCGTCAGCAATGGCCTTTCGATGATCATCGGTTGCCGGAATTATTATTTCGCTACCGCGCGCGTAACTTTCCTGAAACCTTGAACAATGAGGAACAACAGCGCTGGAGACTTTTCTGTCAGCAACGTTTGTCAGACCCGGTGTGGGGCGCACCCAATACCCTGTCGGCATTTAAGGCGGCGCGCCAGGAGTTGCAAAACAATGCGACAGCGTTTCAGTGCCAGGTTCTGGGTGAATGGCAAGACTATGCCGACTCTTTAGCGGCTCGCCTGAGTCTGTAGCGGCATAACTGCAAAACATCCAGACAATAAAAAACGCCAGCAAGCTGGCGTTTTTAATGTATCGCGTATCGGGTGTGACTCCGACCAGGCTTAGCCCAGCAGGGTCGCCCAACCTTCAACCACGTCACCGCCCCACTTGGCTTTCCACTCTTTCAGAGTCTTGTGGTTGCCACCTTTGGTTTCAATCACTTCACCGTTGTGCGGGTTTTTGTATTGCTTGACCTTGCGAGCACGTTTGGTGCCGGTAGTTTTCACAGCGCCGCGAGGTGCTTTAACTTTCGATTCCGGATCCAGCAGTGCGATGATGTCACGCAGGGATTTGGAGTATTCGCCCATCAGGGTGCGCAGTTTGCCTTCGAATTCCAGCTCGGTTTTCAGCTTGTCGTCTTGCGACAGGTTCTTCAAACGGGCTTGCAGCTCTTTGATAGCTTCTTCGGTGGCGCGGTATTCGTTGATCAGGGACATGTGGACTACCTTATGTAGAACGCTGATTGACAGGGTGAGTGGCCTAATAATAGTCAGGCAATTTCACCAAGTAAACATTTAAGCAGCTATTTATGTGAATTACATTGAATGTTTGTGGCAATGCGCTGCAGTCGAGTTAATTATCAGGTGAGTGGCTGAGAATAATCAGCTTAATGCGGCTAAGTGCTGAGCTTAGCCGTGCACGTACATATAGCGGTGGTAAAACCTTACGCTATTAAGGGCTGTTGCCACGGCCGGGGCTCAGAATAAGCCGCAAGGAGTACTGCAGTTTTTCTGCGCAATCGCTAGAATGGCGGCCTTTGCGAAGTTCTGGAGTTTCCCCCTAATGCGCACTTTTCGGCTGGTGATTGCTTGCCCGGACCGGGTTGGCATCGTTGCCAAGGTCAGTAACTTTCTGGCTTCTCATAACGGTTGGATCACCGAGGCGAGCCATCACTCGGATGATCTCAGCGGTTGGTTCTTCATGCGTCACGAAATTCGTGCCGATACACTGCCTTTTGGTCTGGAAGCCTTTCGTGAGGCGTTTGCGCCGATTGCCGAAGAGTTTTCGATGACCTGGCACATCACCGACACGGAGCAGAAAAAACGTGTCGTCCTGATGGCCAGCCGTGAATCCCACTGCCTGGCGGACCTTCTGCACCGCTGGCACAGCGATGAGCTCGATTGCGAGATCGCCTGTGTGATCTCCAACCATGATGACCTGCGCAGCATGGTTGAATGGCATGGCATCCCGTATTACCACGTGCCGGTCAACCCGCAGGACAAGGAACCGGCGTTCGCCGAGGTGTCACGCCTGGTCAAGCAGCACGACGCCGATGTGGTGGTGCTGGCGCGCTACATGCAGATCCTGCCGCCGGAACTGTGCCGCGAATATGCCGGTAAGGTGATCAACATTCACCACAGCTTCCTGCCTTCGTTCGTGGGGGCCAAGCCTTATCACCAGGCCTCCCTGCGCGGCGTGAAACTGATCGGCGCGACCTGCCACTACGTCACCGAGGAACTGGACGCCGGTCCGATCATCGAGCAGGACGTGGTACGTGTCAGCCACAGCGACAGCATCGAAGACATGGTGCGTTTCGGGCGTGACGTCGAGAAGATGGTACTGGCGCGCGGCTTGCGTTATCACCTGGAAGATCGCGTGTTGGTGCACGGCAACAAGACCGTGGTGTTCTGATCGACGCGTGTTGATTGAATAAGCGGGGGCCCGGGAGTAAAACTCTCCGGGCCCTTTTTTATTTCAGGACGCGACCATGACCGACCCACTCGATAAGGCGACTTCCAGGCCACCGGCTACCCTGGGCGAGGGGTGTCTGAGTCGCTACGACCCGGACGCGCTGGGTGCCGATGATGGTACTGACTTTCCTGGCGCTGCCCAGTTGTGGGAGCAGTTACAGGCACCTGAGAAGCCGCCCGAGGCCCCTGAAAAAGACGTTTGAGCAGCGGTTTGCCCACCATCAGCAAAAACACTGGCGCACCGGCCAGCAGATAGAAGTAGTAGGTCACCGCCCGCCAGATCAGAATCGCCGCCGCCGCCGTGGATTTGCCCACCATGGGCGCCAGCAATGCCGCCGACGTCAACTCCGCCGCCCCGGCCCCGCCTGGCAACAGGCTGAATTGCCCTGCGGTCAACGACAGCATCTGGATCAGGAAACTCCAGGCCCACTGCACATCACCCCCCAGGCCGCGCAGCGCCAGGTACAACACGCTATAGCGTAATAGCCAATGCAGGCTGGTCAGCGCAAACACCCCGAGCAGCGTGTGCCAGGGCAATTTCAGGGTTTGGGTGAATGCCGCGAGGAAGCGCAGCAGCCGGCGGGCCCAGCGCCGACGGGTGCTGACACGCACGTGCAAGGCCTTGAGTGCCAACCCGGCCAGGCGAATCAGCCGACGATGAAAGCGCACCACCAGCAGGCCAACGACGACGCCACCCACCATCGACACGGCACTCAGCCCCAGCAGCCATTCCAGGCGCGGGCTGAGGCTGTGGAACAGCGCATACAGCACGATGCCCACCAGTGCGCAGAGAAAAAACAGCAAGTCGCTCAGTTGGTCCATGGCGAACACCGCGCTGCCGTGGGCGGGTCGTATGCCATTGCGTGCCAGCAGGCCCATCAACGTCAGTGGCCCGCCGCTGCCCCCAGGCGTCGCACACATCGCGAACTCGGTCGATATCACCACGCCCAGGCTTTTACGCCATCCCAACCGGCCGCGCTGTTCGCCAAGCAACAAGCGCAGGCGCAGGCTGTTGATCAACCAGCAGCCGATGATCATGGCAAACATCGCCAGTAACTGGGGCAGGGGGAACTGCCGCAGGCGCGCAATGGTTTCGCCGCCCCCCAGCCACACGGGAATCACCAGCGCGACCATCAGCGCCAGCACCAGCCAGATCAGTCGGCGCATGGCAGCGTCGACAGCCAGGCGGCCTTGGTCTGTGGCGTGCGTCCGTCGTCGAGCAGGCGCTGCAGGGTTTGTAGCCAGTAATGGCGGGAAAACTCGTGGCGCATGTCCACGGGGTGCAAGCCGAGCCGAATCACCGGGGCCGTCTGCCAGCGCTGTTCGCGGCGGTCGCTGAGCACTTTGGACAGGCCCCGGCGCCACGCACTGCGCGCGCTCCACACCAGGCCCGGAGCATGAATGCGCGTGAAGTCAGGCAGTCGATACAGATGCTGCGGGTCGCTGGTATAGCCCAGTGGTAATTGGCGCAGCGCACGTCGGGTGCCTTCGCTCATCAACCAGGCGGGTGCGACAAACCCTTGCAGCGGCCACTCATTGCGCTGGAATACCTCAATGCCGTCAGTCAGGCGCTGCAACGCCTCGGCCTCGGACAACTGGTAGAACTCGCCCTCATGGGTATAGATGCGTCGCATGAACCATTCTTTTGGCGTGCGCGGCCGGGGTTTTTCGTCGCAGTGGTAGTAACCGTGCAAGGTCAGTTCATCGCCTCTGGCTACGCGACTATCAAGCAGGCGCCGGAAGTCACCGTGGGCGTCCAGGGCGTTATGGTGATGGAAGTCCGGGACGACCAGCCAGGTGATAGGCACATTGCCGATGGCATCGACGGCCTCGACAAAAGGCCGGTAATCGGCCCAGGTGTTCGGCGCCACATCGTGCAGCACCAGCATGACCGAACGTTCAGCCATGGGCGAGCATCGGTTTGTGCGTGCCCAGCACGGCGTGGTAATGCCCCAGCAGGCTGTCCACTACTGCATCCCACGCATACTGCTGTTCGACATGACGCCGAGCCTGCTCCCCGAGGCGACGGCTGTCGGCGCCGAACAGTTCGCGTACCGCATCGGCCATCGCCTTGGGGTTGTTGGGCGCGCAAAGCAGGCCACAGCGCTCGTCGACGATCTCGGTGAAGGCGCCCGCCGCAACAGCGACCACCGGGATGCCACAGGCCATGGCTTCCAGGATCACCAGGCCGAAGGTTTCCTGGTCGCCAGCGTGCAACAACGCGTCGGCGCTGGCCATCAGGCGGGCAACATGATTGGCCGGTACGAAGCCATCGACCACGGTGACGTTGTCCGGCACGTTGGCCGGCATGCCGGAGCCCACCAGCAACAAGTGGTAACCCTCGCCCAGGCGTTTCATGCAATTGAGCAGCACCGGCAGGTTTTTCTCCTTGGAACCACGCCCGGCGAAAATCAGCAGCCGGGTGTCTTCAGCAATCCCCAGTTCGGCGCGCAGGCCGGGGTCGCGCACGGCGGGGGTGAAGGTTTGCAGGTCGACGCCCAGGGGTTGTACGAAGACGTTTTTCACCCCAAGCCCGGTGAGTTTGTCGGCCATCACCTGGCTGGGAGCCAGTACCCGGTCAAAATTCCCATAGAGTTTGCTGACATAGGCTTCGACGTTGGGGGTAAACCAGGCGCCCATGCGGTTACGCACCAGCAGCGGTAGATCGGAGTGGTAAAAACCGATGACTGGCACATCCAGCTGGCGCCGTGCGTCGAGGGCGGCCCAGGCGGTCAGGTACGGATCGCCGACTTCGATCAGATCAGGCTGTAAATCGTGCAGGACATTTCGCCAAGGAGCCAAGCGCAGGGGGAAGCGATAACCCTTGCCGAAGGGCAGCGGTGGCGCCGGCACCTCGAAAATCCCGTCCCGCTCGCTCAAATGGGCGCCAGGCACCAACAGGCTGTGGCGAATCCCGGGCTTGAGCGCCAGGCGCCGGTGCTTGGCGTCCAGATAAGTGCGTACGCCACCGCTGGCCGGGGCGTAGAACATGGTTATGTCAGCGATATGCACGATGAACATCCCTCCGATCCATTGCTCTCCTTTACGTGGACCTGAGCAAGGGATAGATGTTCGATCGAGATTGGCTGTGGGAGGGTGCAAGCCCCCTCCCACATTCGCTTCAGATGCGGAAGCTGCCCACCATTTGCTTCAAGCGTGCGGCTTGCCGTTCGAGGTCCGAGCAGGCGCGCAGGGTCGATTGCAGGTTTTCCACGCCTTCCTGGTTGAGGGTGTTGATTTCAGTGATGTCCATATTGATCGACTCCACCACAGAGGTCTGCTCTTCGGTGGCGGTGGCCACGGACTGGTTCATGCCGTCGATCTCGCCAATGCGCTGAGTCACACTGTTCAAGCGCTCGCCGGCCAGGTTGGCGATCTCCAGGCTGTCCTGGCTGTGGCGCTGGCTTTCACTCATGGTGCTCACCGAATCCCGGGCGCCGACTTGCAACTCCTCGATCATCTTCTGCACCTGTTGCGCCGATTCCTGGGTGCGATGCGCCAGGTTGCGCACTTCATCGGCCACCACCGCGAAGCCGCGGCCGGCCTCACCGGCACGCGCGGCTTCGATGGCAGCGTTGAGCGCGAGCAAGTTGGTTTGCTGGGAAATACTGGTGATCACTTCAAGAATCTGGCCGATATTCACCGTCTTGCTGTTCAACGCCTCGATATTGGTGCTGGAGGCGCTGATCATGGTCGACAGCTGGGTCATCGCCTTGATATTGCGCTCTACCACTTGCTGGCCGTCTTCGGCCAAATGCCGCGCATCACTGGCCTGATTGGAAGCTTGCGCGGCGTTGCGGGCGATTTCCTGGGCAGCGGCGCCCAGTTGGTTGATGGCAGCGGCGACGCTGTTGGTGCGGTTGGCCTGTTCGTCTGAATTGACCATCGACGAGTTGGACGCGCTGACCACCCGCAGTGCCACTTCATTGACTTGCTCGGTAGCCGACGACACTTCGCGGATGGAGGTATGAATGCGCTCCACGAAACGGTTGAACGCAGTACCCAGGGTGCCGAACTCGTCGTTGTTCTGGATGGTCAGGCGGCGGGTCAGGTCGCCTTCGCCGTCGGCGATGTCCTGCATGGCCCGGGTCATCACGTGCAGCGGTTGCAGCAATACGCGGATCAACATGCCCAGCAAGGCGATGATGATCACCACGGCGATGATGGTAGCGATGACCGCCGAGGTGCGAAATTCACTGAGCATGGCGAACGACTTGGCTTTATCCACCGAAATACCCAAGTACCAGTTCACCGAAGGCAGGCCCTTGATCGGGGTGAACGTGACGATATTGGTCTTGCCATTGGCCTGCACTTCGCTGAAGGCAGCGCTGATCTTCGGTGTGTCTTTCGGGTACACGTCAGCCAGGGTCTTCATCACCAGGGCCTTGTCCGGGTGCACCAGCACTTTGCCGTCGGCGCTGACTAAAAACGCGTAACCCATGCCGCCGAAATCCAGCGCGCCAATGTTGTCCACCAGGGTTTGCAGGCTCAGGTCACCGCCCACCACGCCGATGCTCTGGCCGGCCTTGGCACTCGGGGTGGCGATGGAAATAATCAGTTGCCCCGTTGCCGCGTCGATATAGGGTTCGGTCAAGGTCGAGCCGTTGCTGGTCTGGGCGCCTTTGTACCAGGGGCGAACGCGCGGGTCGAAACCGTCGGGCATCTTGGTGTCAGGGCGGATGGTGAAGGTGCCCTGGCTGTCGCCGACGTAGGTTGCCATGAACGACGATGTCAGCGCTTTCTGCTCCAGCAGGCTGGCAACCACCGATGGTTCGGGGTTGAGGGCAATATTCTGCGCGGCATTTTCTACCAGGGCGATGCGCCCGGTGAGCCAGGTCTGAATACTGCCGGCGGTGACGTCGCCCATTTCATGCAGGTAGTTATCGAGGTCGTCACGGATCGCGTTGCGCTGGAGGTAGTCGTTATAGAGGGTAAACAACGCGAAGGCGGCGATGACGATAAGGGAGGCTGCAAGCAAAATTTTATGGCTGAAGCGCAGGTTTTTATTCATGGCTTGTAGGGTCCGCTAAGGTCTTGATATCCGATGCGCGTCTTTAGGGGATGCGCAAAAATGGCAGCGTCAAAAAAAGGTGTGATACTTCTGGTGCTGGCGCCAGGGGGCTCTGTGGGAAATATCTGTCCTGTTTTTAGATTTTGTGGGTCTCACAGTGCCTGTATCGACCTGGCTGCATTAAAGATTAACCAAAGGTGACGAAATGCCTGACTCCACACAACTGCTTATCGGTGCCGGCCCAGACGGCCAGCCCATCGCCCAGCCCATGCGCCTGGCCAACCGGCATGGGTTGATCGCCGGTGCCACGGGCACCGGCAAGACCGTCACCTTGCAGCGCCTGGCGGAAGCCTTCAGTGATGCCGGCGTGGCGGTATTCGCCGCCGACATCAAGGGTGACCTGTGCGGCCTGGGCGCAGCGGCCAATCCCCAGGGCAAAGTCGCCGAACGCATTGCCGGGATGCCCTTCCTTAATTACGCACCGAAGGCTTATCCGGTTACGTTGTGGGATATCCACGGGCAGTCCGGTCATCCATTGCGCACGACCATCAGCGAAATGGGCCCGTTGTTGCTCGGCAGCCTGCTGGAACTCACCGACAGCCAGCAGTCGGCGCTGTACGCGACCTTCAAGGTGGCCGACCGTGAAGGCCTGTTGCTGCTGGACCTTAAAGACCTCAAGGCACTGCTCAACCACCTGCGTTATCACCCTGAATTGCTGGGCGACGATGCGGCGTTGATGACCACCGGTTCCAGCCAGGCGTTGTTGCGACGCCTGGCAGTGCTGGAGCAGCAGGGCGCCGAAGCCCTGTTTGGTGAGCCGGCCCTGCAGCTCGAGGACATTCTGCAGCCCGCCAGCGACGGGCGCGGCCGTATCCACTTGCTGGATGCCAGCCGCCTGGTGCATGACGCGCCGAAGGTCTATGCCACGTTCCTGCTGTGGTTGTTGGCGGAACTGTTCGAGCAGTTGCCGGAGCGCGGTGATGCCGAAAAGCCGCTGCTGGCGCTGTTTTTCGACGAGGCGCACCTGTTGTTCGCCGATACACCCAAGGCGTTGCAGGACCGTCTGGAGCAGGTGGTGCGGCTGATTCGCTCCAAAGGGGTGGGGGTGTACTTCGTCACTCAATCTCCGGGGGATTTGCCTGACACGGTGCTGGCGCAACTGGGGCTGCGTATCCAGCATGGCCTGCGCGCATTCACCACCAAAGAGCAAAAATCCCTGCGGGCGGTGGCGGACGGTTTCCGGCCCAACCCAGAATTCGATGCCTTGGCGGTGCTGACCGAGTTGGGCACCGGTGAAGCGTTGGTGGGTACCTTGCAGGAAAAAGGCACGCCGGAGGTGGTCCAGCGCGTATTGGTCGCACCGCCACAGTCGCGGATCGGGCCGCTCACCGAGGCCGAACGTGCGGCATTGGTCGCCAGTTCGCCGTTGCAGGGCCGCTATGACAAGCCGATTGACCGCGAGTCAGCCTACGAAGTGCTGATGGCGCGTAAAGACTTGGGGCCGACCGAGGAGGCCAAGCCTGCGACCGAAGAACCCAGCTTCACCGACAAAGCCGGTGCGTTCCTGGGTACCACGGCAGGCAAGGCGCTGAAATCCGCCATGCAGCAGGCCGCCAATCAGATGGGGCGACAGTTGGTGCGTGGCTTGTTGGGCTCGCTGCTGGGTGGCAGCAAGCGCAAGTAAGGCTCAGGGTTTGGGCCTGGCATGGGCGGCCAGCCGCTCCAGTGCCGCGCGCAAACCCGGATCGCTGATCCCTTCGGCGGTGGCCTGGAGGGTTTCGGCTGCCTGTTCCGACAGGTCCAGCGTATGTACGGCCGGGCTTCGCAGCACGGCAGGCGGCTGCACTTTGAACTGGATGCGCGTCAGGCCGGCAAACTCATCAAACACCATCAATTGGCGCTGCAAGCGTTTTTGCTGATAACGCAAGCGGGTGGCCCAATGCCCGTCAGTGACAATTAATAGCAAGTTGCCTTCACGCCAGGACGCCACATGACAATGTTCACGTGCGGCCGGTTGCAGCTGGCTTTCGAGCAGGCGTTGCAAATGCGCCAGGCGTTGCGCGTGCCCAAAGATGGCTTTGAGCGGCTTGGCTTCGCGAAGCAACACGCCGGGAGCGCGGGCTGTAAGAGGGCGAAATGCCATGTCTAGACACCTTAAGTAACAGAGCCGTCATCTTAACAGAAAGCGCCGGTGAGCCCCGAGCCCCTGCAAGGGCAGGGCTTTTCTCATGAAATCAATAAGTAACTTCTGCCTTTGATGGGTTGAAGTTCCGCCAAAAGCCCTTATTTTAAACAAGCCCTCTCACAGCGCCGTGCCCGCATCGGGGAACAACGCCACTTTCCTCACCCACGATTCCGGGTAGAATGCGCGTTCGCATGCGGCCGTGAGGGCTGCTCGGGCCACTCACGGTGCGCCCTCCATCCCTATGTGTGGAAGAACCTGCCGATATGTTTGCGCCTTTGTTAAAGAAACTTTTTGGAAGCAAGAATGAGCGCGAAGTCAAACGCATGCTCAAGACGGTGCAGCTGGTCAATGCCTTCGAAGAGCAGATGGTTGCCCTGTCGGATGAGCAATTGCGCGCCAAGACCGAAGAGTTCAAGGCCCGCATAGCCAAAGGTGAAACCCTCGACAAGCTGCTTCCCGAAGCCTTTGCGGTCGCCCGTGAAGCCGGTAAGCGCGTCATGGGCATGCGCCACTTCGACGTCCAGTTGATCGGCGGCATGACCTTGCATGAAGGCATGATTGCCGAAATGCGTACCGGTGAAGGCAAGACCCTGGTGGCAACCCTGGGTGTTTACCTCAACGCACTGTCCGGCAAGGGCGTGCACGTGGTGACGGTGAACGACTACCTGGCTCGCCGGGACGCCAACTGGATGCGCCCGCTGTATGAATTCCTCGGCCTGACCGTCGGCGTAGTGACGCCGTTCCAGCCGCCGGAAGAGAAGCGCGCCGCCTACGCTTGCGACATTACCTACGGTACCAACAACGAATTCGGTTTCGACTACCTGCGCGACAACATGGCGTTCAGCATGGATGAAAAATTCCAGCGCGAACTCAACTTTGCCGTGATCGACGAAGTCGACTCCATCCTCATCGACGAAGCCCGTACCCCGCTGATCATCTCCGGCCAGGCCGAGGACAGCTCGCGCCTGTACACCGAGATCAACAAGCTGATCCCGCGCCTTGAGCAGCACATCGAGGAAGTCGAAGGCGTGGTGACCAAAGAAGGTCACTTCACCATCGACGAGAAGACCCGCCAGGTCGAACTCAACGAGGCCGGCCACCAGTTCGTTGAAGAAATGCTGACCCAGATCGGTGAGCTGGCCGAGGGAGAAAGCCTGTACTCGGCGCACAACCTGGGCCTGCTGACCCACGTATATGCCGGCCTGCGCGCCCACAAGCTGTTCCATCGCAACGTCGAATACATCGTCCAGGACGGCCAGGTCGTCCTGGTTGACGAACACACCGGCCGTACCATGCCCGGTCGTCGCTTGTCCGAAGGCCTGCACCAGGCCATCGAAGCCAAGGAAATGCTCAACATCCAGGCCGAAAGCCAGACGTTGGCGTCCACTACGTTCCAGAACTACTTCCGTCTGTACAACAAACTGTCCGGCATGACCGGTACGGCCGACACCGAAGCGTTCGAATTCCATCAGATCTATGGCCTGTCAGTGGTGGTCATCCCGCCGAACAAGCCACTGGCGCGCAAAGACTATAACGACCTGGTGTTCCTGACCGCCGAAGAGAAATACGCGGCGATCATCAATGACATCAAGGACGGCCTGGCCAAGGGCCGCCCGATCCTGGTGGGTACCGCGACCATCGAGACCTCCGAGCACGTGTCCAACCTGCTCAACAAGGAGGGCATCGAGCACAAGGTACTCAACGCCAAGTTCCACGAAAAAGAAGCCGAGATCATCGCCCAGGCCGGTCGCCCCGGCGCCCTGACCATTGCCACCAACATGGCCGGTCGTGGTACCGACATCCTGTTGGGCGGCAACTGGGAAGTGGAAGTGGCCTCGCTCGACAACCCGACCCCTGAGCAGATCGCCCAGATCAAGGCCGACTGGCAGAAACGCCACCAGGCTGTGCTCGAATCCGGCGGTTTGCAGGTAATCGCGTCCGAGCGTCACGAATCGCGCCGTATCGACAACCAGTTGCGCGGTCGTGCCGGTCGCCAGGGTGATGCCGGTTCCAGCCGTTTCTATCTGTCCCTGGAAGACAGCCTGATGCGTATCTTCGCCTCGGATCGGGTGAAGAACTTCATGAAGGCCCTGGGCATGCAGTCCGGTGAAGCGATCGAGCACCGCATGGTGACCAACGCGATCGAGAAGGCCCAGCGCAAGGTAGAAGGGCGTAACTTCGACATTCGTAAACAACTGCTCGAGTTCGATGACGTCAACAACGAACAACGTAAAGTGATCTATCACATGCGTAACACGTTGCTGGCCGCCGACAATATTGGCGAGACCATTGCTGACTTCCGTCAGGACGTGCTCAACGCCACCGTCAGCGCGCATATCCCGCCACAGTCGCTGCCTGAGCAGTGGGATGTTGCCGGTCTGGAAGCCGCGTTGAAGAGCGATTTTGGCGTCGACTTGCCGGTTCAGCAGTGGCTGGACGAAGACGATCACCTGTACGAAGAAACCCTGCGCGAAAAACTGATGGCCGAATTGCTGGCCGCGTACAACGAGAAAGAAGAGCAGGCGAGTGCCGAAGCGCTGCGCACCTTCGAGAAACAAATCGTGCTGCGCGTGCTGGACGACCTGTGGAAAGACCACCTGTCGACCATGGACCACCTGCGCCACGGTATCCATTTGCGTGGCTACGCCCAGAAAAATCCGAAGCAGGAGTACAAACGCGAGTCGTTCACGTTGTTCTCCGAGCTGCTGGATTCGATCAAGCGCGATTCGATCCGCGTGCTGTCCCACGTTCAGGTGCGTCGCGAAGACCCGATCGAGGAAGAAGCGCGCCTGCGCCAGGAAGCCGAGGCACTGGCTGCGCGCATGCAGTTCCAGCACGACGAAGCGCCGGGCCTGGAAGCACCTGAGGTGTTGGGCGAAGAGGTCGATGTGGCCTTGGCTCAAACCCCGGTGCGCAATGATCAGAAGCTGGGCCGCAACGAGCTGTGCTACTGCGGTTCGGGTAAGAAATTCAAACACTGCCACGGCCAGATCGAATAAGATTTTCGCCTGACGCTGCAACACCCCACGCCGCGACCGGCATCAGCCGTCGCGGCGTTTTGCCATTAATTCCCCCGTCGACAGCGACGGCACACACATCATCTCTTCAAGGAGCGCATACATGGCTGTTGGTCTTGGTCCTTTGCCCACATTGCACCCGGTCGCCGGTTTTGAACTCGGTATCGCTTCGGCCGGCATCAAGCGTGCGGGGCGCAAGGATGTGGTGGTGATGCGCTGTGCCGAAGGCTCGACAGTCGCCGGTGTGTTCACCCTCAACGCTTTTTGCGCCGCGCCGGTGATCCTGGCCAAGCAACGTGTGGCCGGGCCGATTCGTTACCTGCTGACCAACACCGGCAACGCCAACGCCGGTACCGGCGAGCCTGGCCTGGTGGCTGCTGCGCGCACGTGCGCCAAGCTGGCCCAACTGACCGGCGTGGACGCGAGCCAGGTGCTGCCGTATTCCACAGGCGTGATCGGTGAGCCGCTGCCGGTGGAGAAAATCGAAGGCGCCCTGCAAGCCGCGCTGGATGACCTGTCTGTGGATAACTGGGCGGCTGCGGCCACCGGCATCATGACCACCGACACCTTGCCCAAAGGCGCAAGCCGGCAGTTCGTGCACGATGGCGTGACCGTCACCGTGACCGGTATCAGCAAGGGCGCCGGCATGATCCGTCCGAACATGGCCACCATGCTCGGCTATATCGCCACCGACGCCAAAGTCTCTCGCGATGTATTGCAACGCCTGATGCTGGACGGCGCCAACAAGTCGTTCAACCGCATCACCATCGACGGTGACACGTCCACCAACGACTGCTGCATGCTGATCGCCACCGGCCAGGCCAACCTGCCGGAGATCACCTCCACCGAAGGCCCGCTGTTCGCCGCATTGAAGCAGGCGGTATTCGAAGTGTGCATGGATGTGGCCCAGGCCATCGTGCGTGACGGCGAGGGCGCTACCAAGTTTGTCACCGTTGAAGTCAACGGCGGCGGCAACCACCAGGAGTGCCTGGACGTGGGTTATACCGTGGCGCACTCGCCGCTGATCAAGACCGCCTTGTTCGCTTCCGACCCGAACTGGGGCCGTATCCTCGCAGCCGTTGGTCGTGCCGGCGTGCCTGAGCTGGATGTGAGCAAGATCGACGTCTTTCTCGGCGACGTGTGCATTGCCAGCCGTGGCGCCCGCGCCGACACCTACACCGAAGCCCAGGGTTCGGCGGTGATGCAGCAGGAAGAAATCACCATCCGCATCGAGTTGGGGCGCGGCGACTGCAGCGAAACCATCTGGACCACGGACCTGTCCCACGAATACGTGAAGATCAACGCGGAATATCGCACCTGAGGGTAGGAGCGAGCTTGCTCGCGAAAAACTCAATGCCACCGCGTTTATCCAGGATGTACGCGTTATCGTTGACGTTCTTCGCGAGCAAGCTCGCTCCTACAAGGGCTATAACGAGAGGAAACAGTGGCGGTGAAACGAGTGCATGTAGCAGCAGCGGTGATTCGCGGTGTCGATGGCAGGATCCTGCTGGCACGCCGCGCCGATACCCAGCATCAAGGCGGCCTCTGGGAGTTTCCCGGCGGCAAGGTGGAGGCTGACGAGTCAGTCGCCACGGCCTTGTCCCGCGAGTTGCAGGAAGAACTGGGCATCCAGGTCACCACGGCGCGGCCGTTGATCCAGGTGCAGCATGACTACCCGGACAAGCAGGTGTTGCTGGATGTCTGGGAAGTCTCGGCCTTTACCGGCGAGCCCCACGGGGTCGAAGGGCAGCCCCTGGAGTGGGTGGCCCCGCGGGACCTGATCAACTATGAGTTTCCAGCGGCTAACGCGCCCATTGTCGCGGCAGCGCGTCTGCCTGCCGACTACCTGATCACGCCCGGTGAGCTGGAAACCGGGCCCTTGTTGCGTGGCCTTCAAACCGCCATCGCCGGCGGCATCAAGCTGGTTCAACTGCGCGCGCCCAACGGTTACGACCCTAAATACCGCGACCTCGCCGTGGACGCCGTGGGGTTGTGTGCGGGCAAGGCGCAGTTGATGCTCAAGGGGCCGTTCGAATGGCTGGGGGATTTCCCGGCGGCCGGCTGGCACATGACCTCGGCGCAATTGCGTAAATACGCGAGCAAAGGTCGACCGCTGCCGAAGGACCGCTGGTTGGCGGCCTCGTGTCACAACGCTGAAGAACTGGCGCTGGCGCAATTGATGGATGTTGACTTCGTCACGCTGTCGCCGGTTCGGCCGACCGAGACTCATCCCGAGGCTCAGCCGTTGGGTTGGGAACAGGCAGCCGAGCTGATCCGTGGGTTCAGCAAGCCGGTGTTTCTGTTGGGCGGGGTTGGGCCTGCGCAGCGGGAGCAGGCTTGGGCGGCTGGAGCGCAAGGTGTTGCGGGGATTCGGGCATTTTGGCCGCAATCCTGAAGCATGATCGTTCCCACGCTCCGCGTGGTAACGCATGCTGTGACGCTCTGCGTCATGACTTTAAAGGCGGACGCGGAGCGTCCCGGGCGGCATTCCCACGCAGAGCGTGGGAACGATCAACAGGCACCTGAAAACGATCAATGGGGCTTCGCCGCCGCCTGCCACAACACCTCGGCAACCCCCTGGCGCCTGGCAATCACCCTGGCCGCTACAAACAGCAGATCCGACAGTCGATTGATATACGCCAACCCAACCCCTTCCAACGGCTCCAGCGCATTCAGCTGCTGACAGCGACGTTCGGCACTGCGCGCCAGGCTGCGGCACACATGGGCCTGGGCGATCAGCGCTGATCCGCCGGGCAGGATGAAATTTTCCAGTGGCCCCACCTCTTCATTCCAACGATCGATCGCCGCTTCCAGCCGATCCACTTCCGCTGCATTCAACGCCTTGTACACCGGCATGGCCAGCTCGCCGCCCAGATCGAACAAGCGATGCTGGCAGGGCGTGAGCACCTCCACCACATCGTTCAGTTCGGGGTGCTTGCCGCTCTGCTCCTCCAGGTTGGCCAATAACAACCCCAACTGGCTGTTCAGCGTATCCACCTCGCCAATGGCCTCCACCCGTGGGTGATCCTTGGGCACGCGGCGACCGTCGCCGAGGCCGGTTTCGCCCTGGTCACCGGTGCGGGTGTAGATCTTCGACAGGCGAAAGCCCATAGTCATTGCTCCAGTTGGGTGAGTTCTGCGGGGGACAATTGGCTGCCGGCCAGGGGCAGGCGCAAAGTGAAACAGGTGCCTTGGCCCAGGGTGGAATGCACTTCCATCTGGCCCTTGTGGTTATTGGTGATGATGAAATACGACACCGACAGCCCAAGCCCGGTGCCCTGGCCTATTTCCTTGGTGGTGAAGAACGGCTCGAAGGTGCGTTTGCGCACGTTTTCGCTCATGCCGATGCCATTGTCTTCCACCTGGATCTCGGCCCAGGGCGGGTTGAGGCGGGTGCGCAGGATGATGCGCCCCGGTTCGCTGCCGTCTTCACGCAGGTGAATCGCCTGGGCGGCGTTTTTCAGCAGGTTGAGCAGCACCTGCTCCAGTTCGTTGGCCGTGCCGGGCACGGGCCCCAGTTGCGGGTCGAACTGGCGGATGATCGCCTGGCCCTTGAAATCGAAACCGATGGCCAGGTCGAAATCGTTACCGGCGATCTCCACGGCCTGATCGATCAGGGCTGGCAAATCGCAGGGGGCCATTTGCCGGTTGCTGCGCCGGCTGAAGCTGAGCATATGCGTGACGATTTTCGCCGCACGCGCGCCGGCCTGTTGAATCCCATCCAGCAACTGCGGGACTTCGCGCGCTTGCAGGTATTGATTGACCAGCGCCAGCTCGATGCCCGCCTGCTCGGCGTGTTCCAGGTTCTTGGGCAGCTCGGGTGACAGGCGGCGCCGGATGTTCTGCACGTTGTGCAGGATCGCCCCCAGCGGGTTGTTGATTTCGTGGGCCATGCCTGCAGCCAGGCCGCCGACCGAGAGCATTTTTTCCGATTGCACCATCATTTCTTCCAGGGACAGGCGCTGGGTGATGTCATCGATACGGATCACCACGCCGCGCCCGGCACCGCCCATCAACGGGTAGAACGTCAGGGCATAATGCTTTGGCTCGTCGTCCTTGACCCAGGTGACCCGCTCGATCCGCTCCACCGTGTGCTGTTCCACGGTGGCCTTGATTTGCGGCAGGTACGGCTTGAGCGGTTGGAACGCGAGGAAGATCGGCTGGTTGAGGGCTTCATCCAGGCGCGTGCCGGAAAGCGCGGTGGCTTCCTGGTTCCACTGGGTGACGTAGAGCTGTTCATCCAGGGCGATCAGCGCCGAAGGCATCGAGTCGATAATGCTGTTGAGGTAGTTCTGAAAGCCGGTGAGCTTTTTCTCGATCTTGCTGCGCACCTGCACTTCCAGTTCCAGCTTGCGGTTAGTGTGGCGGGTTTCTTCAGCCAGGCCCTGGGCCTGATCGTAGGCCGCCTGGGAATCATCCCGCGCGCGTTTGAGCTGCTGCTCGCGGGCCTCGATGCGCGACAGCATGGTGTTGAACGCTTCCGCCAGGCTGCCGATTTCATCGTGGTTGCCGGGGCCTGCGCGCAGGGCGTAGTTCTCTTCGCGAGTCACCTGGCGCGACAGTTCCTCGAGTTCATGGATCGGCCGGGTGATCAGGCGTTTGATCTGCCGGGCGATGACCAGCCACAGCAACACACTGAAAATCAGGATACCCAGGCTTGCGGTGAGGGTTCCGGTATAGAACGCCACCGGCAGCTCGCTGCTGGCCACCAGCAGCAAATGCCCCGAAGGCTGGTCGGTGCGGGGCAGGGTGATGACCTGGTTGCTGCGAAACTCGGTGAGGCGCCAGGCCTCGATATGCCGGTAGTTGTCGGGCAGGTGCAGGCGGTCGCCGTGTTGCATCTGCGCCAGGCGATTGCCTTCGCCGTCGTACAGGGCGGCGGCGCGCAGCGGTGAATAGCTGGTCAGCTCATTGAGCAGTGCGTTGGCCTTGGCCGGGGATTGCAGGGCTTCGGCCGCGAGTGCCGGGTTGGACACCAGCCGACCGATGGCCTGCAAGGCCTGGGGCGCCATGCTTTCCTGGGAGATCCAGTAGGCGGCGCTGATAAAGGTCAGGTTGGCCACCAGCAACACGGTGGTCAGCAGTACCAGCAGGGCGGCCAGCAGTTTCTGCCCCACCGGTAGGTTTTCAAGACGCTGGCGCAGTGGCATCAGGTTTTTCGCAGGCAATAGACATACGGCAGGGTAGCGCGTGCCTCAGTCGCTGGGCAATCCGCGTGCAACCAAGTGCTCGACCAAGCGCGTTTGCAGCTGCTGCAGATGCGGCAGTACCCGTTGATGGCGGGCGGCCGCCTGGCAGGCGTAGCCCAGCAGGTAGCTGATTTCGGTACGCCGTGCGTTGGCCACGTCCTGGTACATGGAGGAATAGTTGGCCGCAGTGGCCTGGATCACCCGTTGCACTTCACTGTGCAAATCTTGCGCGGCAGCAGGCTGGCCGCAGCATTCCAGTAATTCGCTCAATTCTGCGCACAGGGTGGCGACTTCACATTGATGGGCCTGCAGGCCGCCGTTGCGGCACTGGTAGAGCACGGTCAACGGGTTGATCGCGCAATTGAGCGCCAGCTTGCGCCAAAGGCGCGTGAGGATATCGGTGCTCCATTCATGGGGGATGGCGGCGGACTGCAAGTCATCCAGCCACAGCGGCGCGGTAGGGTGAGCCGCATCCCCCAGCCAGGTGTAGCCATGGCCGGCAAACACCACACGCCATTCGCCCTCGAGAAACGCGCCTTCGGTGCTGGAGGCAAAGATGCAACGCGCCTGTGGCAACTGGGCGGCCACCGCGTCCTGGCTGCCGAGGCCGTTTTGCAGCAGGATCAGTTCCGCGTCCGGCGCCAGGCGATGCTGTAACTGTGCGACAGCACTTTGGGCATCGTAGGCTTTGCACGCCACCAACAGGCGCTGGATCGGCTCCGGGCTGTCGGGTGTTTCGCCTATCACCGGGTAGGTGTGCGCAATACCTTGCTCAACCAGAGTCAGGCCGTTGCCCGACGCATAGCTCGCCAGGCGCGCCTGATCGCGCAGGATCAGCCGCACCGGCACGCCCGCGCGCGCCAGCCGCGTGGCCCAGAGGGTGCCCAGGCTACCGGCGCCGAGAATATGCCAGGTGGTCGACATCAGTGTGTGCTCCGTAAGGTCGCCAGCGGTGAACGCGGCGAAAGAACCGCTATAATGCCCCGGCATTTTAGCTCGGGCGCGCTCCATCTCTACTGAGCCCGCCCCTTATATTGGAGAAATGACATGCCTTCGTTCGACGTGGTATCCGAACTGGACAAACACGAAGTCACCAACGCCGTCGAGAACGCCGTCAAGGAACTGGACCGTCGCTATGACTTGAAAGGCAAGGGCAGCTTCGAATTCAAGGAAAAGGAACTGACCGTCAACCTGACCGCTGAAGCCGATTTCCAGCTGGAAGCGATGATCGAGATCCTCAAGCTGGCCCTGGTCAAGCGCAAGATCGACGTGCAGTGCCTTGAAGTCAAGGACGCCTACGCTTCCGGCAAACTGATGAAGCAGGAAGCCGTGCTCAAGGAAGGCATCGACAAGGAACTGGCGAAGAAGATCGTCGCGCACATCAAGGATGCCAAGCTGAAAGTCCAGGCGGCTATCCAGGGTGAACAGGTGCGTGTTACCGGCAAGAAGCGTGATGACCTGCAAGAGGCCATTGCGGCCCTGCGCGCCAAGACCTTCGACATGCCGCTGCAGTTCAACAACTTCCGCGACTGATGGCACCTCGCGGAACCTGTGGCCGTTTTCGACGTCCCACGCCGCAGCAACAATGCCTACAATTGAGCCCTACGGGGCTCATTTGCGTTTTCAGGCAGTCAATGACGCCGCATATCCGCATAACAGGAGAAGATAGATGGATTTGAACGCTGAAGTGGATCACTTGATCAAGACCTCGCAGTCCTGGATCCCGATGATCATGGAATACGGCAGCCGGGTACTGCTGGCCGTTATCACCCTGGCCATCGGTTGGTGGCTGATCAACGTCTTTACCCACCGAGTGGGGCGCTTGCTGGCCGTGCGTAACGCCGACCTGGCGCTGCAGCACTTCATCACCAGCCTTGCGAACATTGCGCTGAAAGTCATGTTGATCGTCAGCGTGGCCTCGATGATCGGCGTGGCAACCACCTCGTTCGTCGCCGCCATCGGTGCCGCTACCCTGGCGATCGGCCTGGCCTTGCAAGGCAGCCTGGCCAATTTCGCCGGCGGCGTGCTGATCCTGTTGTTCCGTCCGTTTCGCATCGGTGACTGGATCGAAGCCCAGGGCACCTCGGGTACCGTCGACAGTATCCAGATTTTCCACACGGTGCTGCGTACCGGCGACAACAAGACGGTGATCGTACCGAACGGCATCCTGTCCAATGGCATCATCACCAATACCAACCGCCAGCCGACCCGCAAGGTGGTGTTTGATGTGGGCGTGGATTACGAGGCGGACCTGCAGAAAGCCCGTGAAGTGTTGCTGGAGCTGGCCAAGGACCCGCGCGTGCTGACCGACCCGGCGCCCGTCGCAGTGGTATCGACGTTGGGCGACAGCTCCATCACCGTGTCCCTGCGTTGCTGGACCAATACCGCGGATTATTGGGATGTAGTGTTCATGCTCAATGAACTGGCGCGCGACCGTTTGAAAGGGGCGGGGATTGATATTCCGTTTCCGCAGCGGGTTATTCGCGTGATGCAGGAAGCTCCGGCGAAGCCATGAAACAGTGTCGCATTCAAGTTGGCCGAAAGGTCAGGTTAAATGCGACAGTTGTATATAGTTACTTAGCTTGCTAGTTATATTGCTTTTGAAATGTAACTGAAATAAAAAAGCCGCTCCCTTGCAAACAGGGGAGCGGCTTTTTATTCAAGGTCGAAACCTTAAGTCATCGTTGTAATTACTCGCGTGATTACAAGATGTTCAGCGGGTAGTTCGCGATCAGACGCAGTTCGTCGATCGAAGGCGAACCGTAGTAAACGCCATCACCGGAACGATAAGTCGCTTGACGCAGACGCAGGCTGAGGTTTTTAGCCGGGCCGCTCTGAACCACGTACTTGGCTTCGATGTCGCGTTCCCACTCTTTACCGTTGCTGGTGGTGCCCGTGTTGGCGCCGCTACCGGTCACGTAACGCGTCATGAAGCTCAGGCCAGGAACGCCGAAGGTCGCCATGTTGATGTCGTAGCGCGCCTGGTACGACTTCTCGCCTTCGGCGTTGAAGTCGGAACGGGCGATGGAGTTGGCCAGGAATACAGTGCCGCCGCCATCTACGCCGTAGCCGTAGTCGCCGTCACCGGTAACCTTTTGGGCAGCCAGGGTGAAGGTGTGAGCGCCGACGGTGTACGCGCCCTGCAAGCTGAATGCGCGGTTGTCGAGCTTGGTCACGCCATCTTTCTCTGCGCGCTGCAGGCCGGCGCCTTCGCTCTTGGTGTCGTAGATGTTGAAGTCCAGCGCGAAGGACTGGTCATCGCTCAGGGCATGGGTCCAGTTCAGGTTGCTGTAGTACTTGCGGAAGTAGTCTTCGGTTTTCGCGTAGTACAGGCTGCCGGTGACTTCAGGGGTGAAGGCATAGACGCCGCCGACGAAGTCGGTCTTCGTCAGGCCCAGGCTGTCGTGGTAGGTCTGGTTCTGCGCGACGCTGGAAGTGAAGTGACCGCCTTCGAGCTTCAGGCCCTTGATCTCGTTGCTGGTGATCGAGATACCTTGTGGCAGTTCTGGGAGCAAACGGCTGTCATCGGAGGCGAATACAGGCGCTGTGGTGTATTGGTCACCGACTTTCAGCACAGTATTGGAAATGCGGAACTTAACCGCGCCGCCGCCTTTTGAGTATTCGTCTTGCGAACGATCGTCGGAACCGGTAGGGAACAGACCGGTGCCGGCACGGCCCTTGCCGCTGTCGAGCTTGACGCCCATCAAGCCGATCACGTCAACGCCGACACCGATGGTGCCTTGGGTGAAGCCCGATTCGTACAAGGCGTTGAAGCCCAGGCCGGTTTCTTCTGTACGGCTTTGACGCTTGCCGTTGATGATTTTGTAACCATTGGCTGGCTCGTTGCGGAAATCGCGGCTGAAGTACAAAGCGCGAGTGTTGATGCTGAAAGTGCTGTCTTCAACAAAGCCCTTGGAATCGTCTTGGGCGGACGCCATTGCGAACTGCGAGGTGCCTGCTGAAACAGCCAGGGCGATCATGCTCCACTTCATCACGCGCATCGTGATTTGCTCCTTTGGTTTTAGAAGAGTACTGCCGTCCCACCTGTATTTTTATCTGGGCGGCTCTTTCTTTATGTGTGTCGGCGCAAAGTTATCTCACACCGGCGCTGTTGACGATACTTGCCAAACTATCCTTTCAGCTTCTTTACGAGGCTGTCGTAAATTGCTAGCTCCGTGTCGCAAATCACAGCCCGACGGTAACCAGGCTGACAACTTCAATGTTCTTTTCAAACACCTTCAAAGTTCGAAATCGTCCCTGGCACACATTGAAACGCTATTGTTTCTTATCGCGAAACCCTGGCATCCACCCAGGTGTCGTTGCCGACGATACCGAGGTGAATGCAACAAGCGTGCACAAAGCGCTAACCGAATGTCATTTTTTCGTGAAAAACGTTACGGCAGTGTAAAAACCGCATAAACCCGGGCCTCTCGGGCAGTCTGGTTCAGGCTCGACATTCAGGTGTTACCGTTGTGCGGTGGCGTGCAAAACCTGCGCCTGAGCAAAACGTTACCGATTGACCCTCAAAAGTGGGTAGCGGCCGACTCCCTTTGAAGCACAAGTGGGTCATTTTGGTGCATCCCTTCGAAGCCCGAGTTAGCGTGGTTCACACATCCGACTGCCTCGAAAGGGTGCATCCATGGAATGGGTTTGCCTCAGGCTGCTCGCGCATTCGCCGTGAAGCCTCGCGCATTCGGCGGTATGCTGGGCGCCTGTAATTGACCTGCCGAACGGAGTGCCCACGTGTTCGCTTTAGATCAACGCCTGCAACAAGACACATTGGCCATTGGGGACTTCCCGCTCTGCCGCCTGCTGCTGTCCAATGATTCGAATTATCCCTGGTTCATCCTGGTACCGCGCATTGACGGTATCAGCGAAGTGTTTCAACTGGATGTCGCCGAGCAACAGACGCTGTGGCAGGAAACGACTGCACTCGCACAGTTGCTGAACGAAGGCCTGGCCGCCGATAAGATGAACATCGGCGCGCTGGGTAACGTGGTCAGCCAGCTGCATGTGCATGTCATCGTGCGCAAGCGCGATGACGTGGCATGGCCGGCGCCGGTGTGGGGCAAGCATCCGGCCCGTCCATACAGCGCAGAGCAGGTGAAGGCGATTCGCAGCCGATTGCGTGAACTACTGCCTGCCGACTTCATTTTTACCCAGGACTGAACCATGGACCTGCAAGATCGCGTCACCGACCTGGAAAGCCGCCTGGCCTTCCAGGACGACACCATCGAAACCCTCAATGACATTCTGGTCGCCCAGCAGCAAGCGGTGGAGCGCCTGCAATTGCAGATGATCGCCTTGCTCAAGCGCCAGGAAGAAATGGGCGGCCAGTTCGAAACCTCGGAAGAAGAAGCCCCGCCGCCGCACTATTAAATGAGCGTGCAATAAAAAACCGCGATCCAGCCTACGCCGGATCGCGGTTTTTTTTGCAGCGCAGGCTGGAATCAGCGACGCGGCAGGGCAGCGATGACATCTTCAGCTTGCAGGCCTTTGTCGCGGTTCATCACCGAGAACTCCACGCGCTGGCCTTCGACCAGGACGCGGTGGCCTTCACCGCGGATAGCTCGGAAGTGGACGAAGATATCGTCACCCGAGTCGCGCGAAATAAAGCCGAAGCCTTTGGATGTGTTGAACCACTTGACGGTCCCGGTATCCCGGTTGGTCATGTCGTAGTTTTGCGACGCGGCCGCTGGGGACGAACGGTAGAAGCTGATGGCCAGGTGAAGAACGATGGCGACCACAGCGATCACCAGGCTGAGCAGGATGGCCGGGTGGCCGCCCACTTCAGGCATGGGTGCCAGCAGGGTAAGGGTTTGAACGACGACGGTCAGTACCAGCAGCGCGCTGACCAGGTTTTGCAGTTGATGACGCGTGCCTTTGTTCCAGTAGGGGATTACCGGTGCCAGGGTCAGGTTGAGAAGGCCGAACAAGGCCAGGTATAGAGCGTCGTGTTGTTGCAGGTAGGGCAGGCTTTCAGGCTGCAGGCTCGGGATAAAGGACAGCAGCAAAGCTGCAACGCCCGTTAGCAGGTGGACGATTTTCAACATTTTGATTAACTCACGTTAAGACGGATCACAAGGAAGAGCTGACTGGCACGGTTCGCTTCTGAACAATGGGAGGCGTTGGGCACGTGCGCGGGAAGCAGCCTATGTGACGTGCCGCAGAAATGAACGGCAGCCACACGCCGCCTATTTAACAGCAAAGGCTGTGCCTACTCAAATCAAGCATTTCGGGGTGTTGCAATCGAGGTGGCATTTTTGCGTCGAAGGCTTGTCCTAGACAGGTGCAGGTAATTTGAGCGGCCTTTCGAGCGTTTTTCTTACAGGATGACCGGCTCTTCGGCCGCTGCCCTCGCAAGCGGTGCGGGGCAATTTGCCGCACATTGCCTGGGTGCGTCGGGCTGCACGCGGCCAGCACTCTTGCTAGAGTGATCCTGCACCTGATCAATGAATGCTCGTCAATTGAAGGGGAAAAACATGGCAATCGATATTGGTATCAGTGAAGAAGATCGTAAATCCATCGTCGACGGACTTTCACGGCTGCTGTCCGATACCTATGTGCTGTACCTGAAGACCCACAACTTCCACTGGAACGTCACGGGCCCCATGTTTCGTACGCTGCACTTGATGTTCGAAGAGCAGTACAACGAGCTGGCGCTGGCGGTGGATTCCATCGCCGAGCGTATCCGTGCCCTCGGCTTCCCGGCACCGGGTGCCTATTCGATCTACGCCCGCCTGTCTTCGATCAAGGAAGAAGAGGGTGTGCCGAACGCCGAAGAGATGATCAAGCAACTGGTAGCGGGCCAGGAGGCTGTCACCCGTACCGCGCGTGGCATTTTCCCGTTGCTCGACAAGGTCAGCGATGAGCCGACAGCGGACCTGTTGACCCAACGGATGCAAGTTCACGAAAAAACCGCGTGGATGCTGCGTTCGCTGCTCGAAAACCAATAACCGTCGAACCCGCGCGGCGTCTTCGGGACGCCGCTCACTGGTTTCTCTGCGCTTGCTGGCGTTGTCCTACGACGCCCAGCGCCCGCGTCTTCTGGCTGCTCGTCGCTTCCTGCGGTTTTATAGGCTGACCGTCCAATGGGAGAAACCCATGGACTGCTGTTTTGGCAAGGGAGTGTCAGGTGTATGTCATGTGGTAAGGGCGTGGAAACCGGTGGTTTTCACAAGATAAAGGTCGATCCCTTCGCGAAAGGGTTCGACATGGGGCTCGCCAAGCCATTATCGCGGTCGGTGCGGCTCAACGGGTTTTCCACCTGCCTGCGGCTGGAGCAGATCTACTGGAATATCCTCACGGAAATGGCCAGGATCAATACCTGCTCGGTCAGTGCGTTGTTGTCCTATGTCGATCGGGAAGTGCATTTGCGCTATGGCGGTGTGAAGAACTTCAGCGGGCTGGTGCGGGTGGTGTGTGTCGTTCACCTGTTGAAAGACCGCTTTAGCGCCTCTGGCCCCGTTTGATCGGAGGCTGCAGGGCGCGGCCCTTCCTTCCGGCGGGCCGCGCCTCGGCAGAAAGCCGGCTGCGCTGCCTCGATTTACCAGATATAATCCCGCGCTTTGCTGCGCATGCCGGGCTTTATGCACATCGGCAGGGCGTAGCGCAGTAACGATCTGATCGCCGAGACAACTCCATGCCCATGTACGACTATCAATGTGCTTCCTGTGGTCATCAGTTGGAAGCCATTCAGAAGATCAGCGCCGCGCCGCTGGTCGATTGCCCAGCCTGCCAGGCACCTGAGTTGAAAAAGATGTTGTCCATGCCGGGCTTCCGCCTGAGCGGCAGCGGCTGGTACGAGACCGATTTCAAGACCGGCGCCAAGAAGAACCTGGCGGGCGGCGACAAAGCAGACTGAGTTGAACTCTACGCGCAGGCTCCTGCATTATCCGTCCCCTGCTTTAATGTACGGTGACGAGGCACGCCTGCCACCGAATTTCGAATTACGAGAAGTGAAACCACGACCATGATGCGCAGCCACTATTGCGGCCAACTGAACGAGACCCTGGAAGGTCAGGAAATCACCCTTTGCGGATGGGTTCACCGTCGCCGCGACCACGGCGGGGTGATCTTCCTCGATATCCGTGATCGTGATGGTCTGGCCCAGGTAGTGTTCGACCCGGATCGCGCCGAGAGCTTCGCCGCCGCCGACCGCGTGCGCAGCGAATACGTCGTGAAGATCACCGGCAAGGTGCGCCTGCGCCCGGCCGGTGCCGTGAACAAGAACATGGCGTCCGGCGGCATTGAAGTGCTGGGCTACGAGCTGGAAGTGCTGAACGAGTCGGAAACCCCGCCGTTCCCACTGAACGAATATTCCGACGTTGGCGAGGAAACCCGCCTGCGTTATCGCTTCCTGGACCTGCGTCGTCCGGAAATGGCCGAGAAGCTGCGTCTGCGTTCGCGCATGACCACCAGCATCCGCCGCTTCCTCGACGAGAACGGCTTCCTCGACGTGGAAACGCCGATTCTCACCCGCGCCACGCCGGAAGGCGCACGCGACTACCTGGTACCGAGCCGTACCCACCCGGGCAGTTTCTTCGCCTTGCCGCAATCGCCGCAGCTGTTCAAGCAGCTGCTGATGGTGGCTGGCTTCGACCGTTACTACCAGATCGCCAAGTGCTTCCGTGACGAAGACCTGCGCGCCGACCGCCAGCCGGAATTCACCCAGATCGACATCGAGACCAGCTTCCTCGATGAAAAAGAGATCATGGGTCTCACCGAACAAATGATCCGCAACCTGTTCAAGGAAGTGCTGGACCTGGAGTTCGGCGAATTCCCGCACATGACCTTCGAAGAGGCCATGCGTCGCTACGGTTCCGACAAGCCAGACCTGCGTAACCCGCTGGAACTGGTCGACGTGGCCGACCAGCTCAAGGACGTCGACTTCAAGGTGTTCAGCGGCCCGGCCAACGACCCGAAATGCCGCATCGCCGCCCTGCGCGTGCCTGGCGGCGCGAGCATGCCGCGCAAGCAGATCGACGACTACACCAAGTTCGTCGGCATCTACGGTGCCAAGGGCCTGGCGTACATCAAGGTCAACGAGCGCGCCAATGGCGTTGACGGCCTGCAGTCGCCGATCGTGAAGAACATCCCCGAAGCCAACCTGAACACGATCCTCGATCGCGTCGGTGCGGTCGATGGCGATATCGTGTTCTTCGGTGCCGACAAGGCCAAGATCGTCAGCGAAGCCCTGGGCGCACTGCGGATCAAGCTGGGTCACGACCTGAACCTGCTGACCTGTGAATGGGCCCCGATGTGGGTGGTCGACTTCCCGATGTTCGAAGAGAACGACGACGGCAGCTTCAGCGCCTTGCACCACCCGTTCACCGCGCCGAAGTGCTCCCCGGCCGAGCTGGAAGCCAACCCGGCCGGCGCGTTGTCCCGTGCCTACGACATGGTGCTCAACGGCACTGAGTTGGGTGGCGGTTCGATCCGTATTCACCGCAAAGAGATGCAGCAAGCGGTGTTCCGCCTGCTGGGCATCAACGAAGCGGAACAGGAAGAGAAGTTCGGCTTCCTGCTCGACGCGCTCAAGTACGGTGCGCCGCCGCACGGTGGCCTGGCCTTCGGCCTGGACCGTCTGGTGATGCTGATGACCGGTGCCCAGTCGATCCGTGAAGTGATTGCGTTCCCGAAAACCCAGAGTGCTGCGGACGTTATGACCCAGGCGCCGGGCGTCGTGGATGCCAAGGCACTGCGCGAATTGCACATCCGTCTGCGCGAGACGCCGAAGGCTGAGTAAGGCTGCTGCGTGAAAGCGCGATAAGGTGGTACGCAGTCAAAAAGGCGCATCTTCGGATGCGCCTTTGCGTTTAAAAGAGGGAAATCCTGCCCGGCGGGATTGATAAGGTTTTTAGAGAATTTCGGAGTTGTGTTATGGCTGGCCATTCCAAGTGGGCGAACATCAAGCACCGCAAAGAGCGTCAGGATGCCAAGAAAGGCAAGATCTTCACCAAGTGGATCCGCGAGCTGACCGTCGCCGCCCGTCAGGGTGGCGGTGACCCGGGCTCCAACCCGCGCCTGCGCCTGGCGCTGGACAAGGCGCTTGGCGCCAACATGAGCCGTGACATCATTGACCGCGCCGTGGCCCGTGGCGCCGGCGCCGCCGACACCGACGACATGGTCGAGCTGACCTACGAAGGCTATGGGCCAGGCGGCGTGGCGGTGATGGTCGAATGCATGACCGATAACCGTAACCGTACTGCAGCTGCGGTGCGCCATGCGTTCAGCAAGTGCGGCGGCAACCTGGGTACCGACGGTTCGGTGGCCTACCTGTTCGAGCGCAAGGGGCAGATTACCTTTGCGGCCGGTACGGATGAAGATGCGCTGATGGAAGCCGCGATGGAGGCAGATGCCGACGACGTGGTCACAAACGAAGATGGCTCCATCGACGTGTTCACCTCGTTCGCCAGCTTCTACGCGGTGCGCAATGCTCTGGAGGCCACAGGTTTCAAGGGCACTGACGCGGAAATCGTGATGCTGCCGACCACCAGCGCCGAACTGGACCTGGACGGTGCGCAGAAGGTGTTGAAGCTGCTGGATATGCTTGAAGACCTGGATGATGTGCAGAATGTGTATTCGAATGCCGACATTCCGGAATCCGTGGCCGAACAGCTAGGCTGAAGGTTGATGTAGATCCAGATGTGGGAGGGGCTTGCCCCCGATGGCGGCCTGACAGCCGACCAGGATGTTGGGTCAGAGCGAGTACATATCCGGTGCTGCGGTAACGGCGGCTGGTGGTTCCGCTCTTACAGCGGGTCACTTTTGGAAGGACCGGAATGCCGGCCCAGCCAAAAGTAACCAAAAGGTCCTCGCCCCACCACTCGGCACCTCGCTTAGGCTCGGTGTGCCCGAACGCAGGCTTGAATCCGTGGACCGCCGCCATGCGCCATCCATGGCGCAGGGCGGCTAACCCGGCGTCCTGCCGGGTTACCCACGGATTCAAACCTGCGTTCGGCCAGCGTGGTTAACGGGGCGACTGGGATCAAAAGCAAGAGCAAGAGCAAGAGCAAGAGCGACTCGCTTCGCATCGTGGTTACCGTAGGCTGCTACAAAGTTGTGTAGATATTCATGGCCATCGGGGCAAGCCCTAATGCCATTCAGTTAAGCGAAAGTGCTCCACTGTAGGAGCGAGCTTGCTCGCGAAAAACGTCTAGGCAACGCGTTCATTCTGAATAAACGCGGGGGCTCTGAGTTCTTCGCGAGCAAGCTCGCTCCTACAAAAAGCCTTAACTGACTGGCATCAGGGCAAGCCCCCTTCCACATTTTAACTTCGGCGTATCACAAAATGTGTTTATCCAACCTGCAGGCGTTATGACTTTAATTCTAGGTATCGACCCCGGTTCGCGCATTACCGGTTTTGGCGTGGTGCAACACACGCCGCGTGGCTGCGTTTATGTAGCCTCGGGCTGTATTCGCACCGGCGCGGGGGAGTTGGCCGAGCGCCTGCAGATCGTCTATCGCGGCGTGCGTGAAGTCATCCAGACCTACGGTCCGGTGACCATGGGCATCGAAAAAGTCTTCATGGCCAAGAATGCCGACTCGGCGTTGAAGCTCGGTCAGGCCCGTGGTGCGGCCATTGTGGCGGGGGCCGAGGAGGGCATGGAGATCGCCGAATACACCGCGACCCAGGTCAAGCAGGCCGTCGTCGGTACGGGTGGGGCGAATAAGGAACAGGTGCAGATGATGGTCATGCACATGCTCAAGCTCACCTCAAAACCCCAGATCGACGCCTCCGACGCCCTGGCCATTGCCATTTGCCACGCCCACACCCGCTCCAGCCTGCTGCCTCATGGCCTGGGCGCGGCACGCAGTCGTGGCGGACGCCTGCGTCTCTGATAGCATCAGCGCAATCGTTATTTCCGGTCAGGCCTGTTCTGACCCCAAGCTTTAAGGATCTGAACCGTGATTGGACGCTTGCGCGGCACCTTGGCTGAGAAACAGCCGCCGCACCTGATTCTGGATGTGAATGGATTGGGGTATGAGCTTGAAGTGCCCATGACCACCTTGTACCGCTTGCCGTCGGTCGGCGAGCCGATAACTTTGCACACGCATTTAGTCGTGCGAGAGGACGCGCAACTGCTCTATGGTTTCATTGGCAAGCGCGACCGTGACTTCTTTCGCGAACTGATTCGCCTCAACGGCGTAGGGCCCAAGCTGGCCCTGGCGTTGATGTCGAGCCTGGAAGTGGATGAGCTGGTGCGTGCCGTTTCGGCCCAGGACACCTCTGCGCTGACCAAGGTGCCCGGTGTCGGCAAGAAAACCGCCGAGCGCCTGCTGGTGGAACTCAAGGACCGCTTCAAGGCCTGGGAAGTGGTGCCGAGCATGTTCGCCCTGGTGCCCAATCAACCGGATATGCCGGCGACTCAGGTTGCCAGTGCCGAAAGCGATGCTGTCAGTGCGTTGATCTCCCTGGGCTACAAGCCGCAGGAGGCCAGCAAAGCGGTGTCGGCCATTAAAGACAAGAACCTGAGCAGCGAAGACATGATCCGCCGAGCCTTGAAGGGAATGATTTAAGTGATTGAAGCTGATCGTCTGATCGCGGCCACCGGCCCGCGCGACCGTGAAGAAGTCCAGGACCGCGCCATCCGCCCCTTGAGCCTGGCCGACTACATCGGCCAGCCCACCGTGCGCGAGCAGATGGAACTGTTCATCCAGGCCGCGCGCGGGCGCAGCGAATCGCTGGATCACACACTGATCTTCGGCCCGCCGGGCCTGGGTAAAACCACCCTGGCCAACATCATTGCCCAGGAAATGGGCGTGTCGATCAAGTCCACGTCCGGCCCGGTGCTGGAGCGCCCCGGCGACCTCGCCGCGCTGCTGACCAATCTCGAGCCTCACGACGTGCTGTTTATCGACGAGATCCACCGGCTGTCGCCCATCGTCGAGGAAGTGCTGTACCCGGCGATGGAGGACTTCCAGCTCGACATCATGATCGGCGAAGGCCCGGCGGCCCGTTCGATCAAACTCGATCTGCCACCGTTCACCCTGGTCGGCGCGACCACCCGTGCCGGCATGTTGACCAACCCGCTGCGAGACCGTTTCGGTATCGTTCAACGTCTTGAGTTCTATAGCACCGCCGATCTTGCGACGATCGTCAGCCGTTCGGCGAGCATCCTCGGCTTGCCGCTGGACCCGGAGGGCGCGTTCGAAATCGCCCGACGCGCGCGCGGTACGCCACGGATCGCCAACCGTTTGCTGCGCCGCGTACGCGATTTTGCCGAGGTTCGGGCCAAGGGGCATATCACCAAGGCGGTCGCGGACCTGGCGTTGAACCTGCTGGATGTGGACGAACATGGCTTCGATCACCAGGATCGGCGCCTGCTGCTGACCATGATCGAGAAATTCGACGGTGGCCCGGTGGGCGTGGACAGCCTGGCCGCCGCCATCAGTGAAGAGCGGCATACCATCGAGGATGTGCTGGAACCCTACCTGATCCAGCAGGGCTACATCATGCGCACGCCACGGGGCAGGGTGGTGACGCGCCACGCCTATCTGCACTTCGGGCTAAACATTCCGTCACGATTGGGAGAGATGCCCGTGGTAGACGAATTTCTCGATGCAGTGGACGATTAAAAAATTGCAGGAGCGAGCTTGCTCGCGAAAAACCTCGACGATGACGCAGTGTGTCTGGTTGTACGCGGCGCGCTCAGGGGCTTCGCAAGCAAGCTCGCTCCTGCAGGGTATTTGTCATGTGGGGTGATTTATCTGAAGTTTGTGCTGTCCCAGTGTCTGGCGTCGTCATTCAGGCAATGGAAATGTGTTCCGGTATTGAAAAAACAGTTGTCCAGCCGGATTGGCAACCTGAGGAGTAAGCACTAGAGTATGCGCGCGCAAAACGGGGATCAGTCGTTCGCACATCGCTGTCGCGTTTATTACGAGGACACTGATGCCGGCGGCATCGTTTATTACGTCAATTACCTGAAATTCATGGAGCGGGCTCGAACCGAGCGGCTACGGGAGCTGGGCTTTGCCCAATCCTTGCTGGCAGGGGAGGACCTGTTATTCGTCGTGCATTCCAGCGAGGCGCGTTACCACGCACCGGCGCGACTGGACGATGAACTGCTGGTCAGCGCTGAAGTCATCGAATTGAACCGTGCCAGCCTGCGCTTCAAACAGCAGGTCAGGCGGGCTACGGATGCAACGCTGCTCTGTGAGGGGCAGTTCCTGGTGGCGTGTGTACGCACCAACAGTTTGAAACCTCGGGCCATTCCCGAAACTCTACGTGCGGCCTTTGCCGCCGTGAGCGGCGCGGGTAAACAATCAAAGCAGGAGATTTAGCGTGGAACCTACCGTCGTCGACCATTCCTCCATGTGGAGCCTGGTCAGCAATGCCAGTGTCGTGGTGCAACTGGTCATGCTGACCCTGGTAGCCGCATCGGTTACCTCTTGGGTCATGATTTTTCAGCGCAGCAACTTGCTGCGTGCCGGTCGACGTGCCCTGGAGAGCTTTGAAGAGCGCTTCTGGTCGGGTATCGACCTGTCCAAGCTGTATCGCCAGGCCGGCAGCAATCCGGACCCGGATTCGGGCGTCGAGCAAATCTTCCGCGCCGGCTTCAAGGAGTTCTCGCGCCTGCGCCAGCAACCGGGCGTTGACCCGGAAGCGGTGATGGAAGGTGTGGCCCGGGCCATGCGCGTCGCCATCTCCCGCGAAGAAGAGAAGCTGGAACAGAGCCTGCCGTTCCTGGCGACCGTGGGTTCCGTCAGCCCGTACATCGGCCTGTTCGGTACCGTATGGGGCATCATGAACTCCTTCCGTGGCCTGGCCCAGGCCCAGCAAGCGACCCTGGCCACCGTGGCCCCGGGCATCGCCGAAGCCCTGATCGCCACCGCGATCGGCCTGTTCGCCGCTATCCCCGCAGTAATCGCCTACAACCGTTTTGCCGCCACCAGCGAAACGTTGATCAGCCGTTACTACACCTTCGCCGATGAATTCCAGGCGATCCTGCACCGTAAAGTGCACACCAGCGAAGAATAAGCAGGTAATTCCCAATGGCTTTAATCGCTCGAGCTCGCAAAAAGCGCAAGCCGGTCGCCGAGATGAACGTAGTGCCCTACATCGACGTGATGCTGGTGCTGCTGGTGATCTTCATGGTGACCGCGCCGATGCTCAACCAGGGCGTGAAGGTTGATCTGCCCAAGGTTTCCAGTGAAGCCCTGCCGCAAGACAACAACACTCAGGTCCTGACCATTTCGATCAAGGCTGACAAGACCTACTACTGGAACCTTGGCAGCGAAGTCGACACGCAGAAGCAGCAGGACAAGGCCCTGACCTTGCCGGCAATGACTGACGCCGTGACCAAGATCATTCGCTCCGGCAACGAAGGCGGCAAGCACACCCAGGTGTTCATTCGCGGTGACAAGTCGGTCGACTATGGCTCCGTCATGGGCGCCATGGGCGGGCTGCAGAAGGCCGGCGTCGGTAACGTTGGCTTGATTACCGAGGCGCCCTGATGCAGCAACAGCGAGAGCCGTCCGCCTCGGAAAGCTACTTCTGGCCTGGCGTGTGGGCAATTGCCCTGCACATCCTGGTGTTCGGCATGCTGTTCGTCAGCTTTGCCATGACCCCGGACCTGCCGCCAGCCAAGCCGATCGTGCAGGCGACCCTGTATCAGCTGAAATCGAAAAGTCAGGCCACCACCCAGACCAATCAGAAGATTGCGGGTGAGGCCCAGAAGTCGGCTGCGCGCCAGACCGAAGTCGAGCAGATGGAACAGAAGAAGGTCGAGCAGGAAGCGGTGAAGGCTGCTGCGGAACAAAAGAAAGAAGAGGCGGCTCAAAAGGCCGAGGAATCGAAAAAGGCTGACGAAGCGAAGAAAGCTGACGAGGCGAAAAAGGCTGATGAAGCCAAGAAGTCCGAGAAAGCTGCCGAAGCCAAAAAGGCCGAAGAGAAACAATTGGCTGATATAGCCAAGAAGAAATCCGAAGAAGAAGCCAAGAAAGCTGCCGAGGAAGAGGCCAAGAAAAAGGCCGCTGAAGAAGCCAAGAAAAAGATCGTCGAAGACGCGAAGAAGAAAGCCGCCGAAGACGCCAAGAAAAAAGCTGAAGCAGACGAGGCGAAAAAGAAAGTCGCCGACGAAGCGAAGAAGAAAGCTGCCGCCGATGCCTCCAAGAAAAAGGCCCAGGAAGCAGCACGCAAATCCGCCGAAGAGAAAAAGGCCCAGGCCCTGGCAGATTTGCTTTCCGACACGCCGCAGCGTCAGCAAGCCTTGGCCGATGAACGTGGCGATGAAGTCGCGGGCAGTTTCGATGACCTGATCCGGGCTCGGGCAGCGGAAGGCTGGACACGTCCACCTTCGGCACGTAAAGGCATGACAGTAGTGCTGCAGATCGGCATGTTGCCGGACGGTACGGTGACTTCGGTCAGCGTGGCCAAGTCCAGTGGTGACGGTTCGTTCGACAGTTCGGCGGTTGCCGCAGTCAAGAATATTGGCCGGTTGACCGAGATGCAGGGAATGAAACCAAGCGACTTCGCTCCCTATCGTTCATTCAAGATGACATTCACACCTGAGGATCTAGCCTTGTGAGAAACCTTCTTCGAGGAATGCTTGTCGTTATTTGCTGCATGGCAGGGATAGCGGCGGCGGATGAAAAGAACATCCTGGTTACCAGCGGCAGCGATCGGGCCACCCCGATCGCGGTAGTGCCGTTCGGCTGGCAGGGCGGCAGCGTGCTGCCGGACGACATGGCCCAGATCGTCAGCGACGACCTGCGCAACTCCGGCTACTACGCACCGATTCCGAAAGGCAACATGATCAGCCAGCCGACTCAGGCCAGCGAAGTCATCTTCCGCGACTGGAAGGCCGTAGGCGCGCAGTACCTGATGGTCGGCAGCATCACACCGGCCGGCGGTCGCCTGCAGATCCAGTACACGTTGTTCAACGTGGCCACCGAACAGCAGGTCCTGACCGGCAACGTTTCGGGCACCGCCGAGCAACTGCGTGACATGGCCCACTATATTTCGGACCAGTCGTTTGAAAAGCTCACCGGTATCAAGGGTGCGTTCTCCACACGCATGCTATACGTGACCGCCGAGCGTTTCTCCGTAGACAACACGCGTTACACCCTGCAGCGCTCCGACTATGACGGTGCACGCGCCGTGACCCTGTTGCAGTCGCGCGAGCCAATCCTGTCGCCGCGTTTTGCGCCGGACGGCAAGCGTATTGCCTATGTGTCGTTCGAACAGAAGCGTCCGCGTATCTTCGTCCAGCACATCGACACTGGCCGTCGTGAGCAGATCACCAACTTCGAAGGCCTCAACGGTGCGCCAGCCTGGTCGCCGGATGGTTCGCGCCTGGCATTCGTGCTGTCCAAGGACGGTAACCCGGACATCTACGTGATGAACATGGCTTCGCGCCAGCTCACTCGCGTGACCAGCGGCCCGGGCATCAACACCGAACCGTTCTGGGGTAAGGATGGCTCGACCATCTACTTCACCTCCGACCGTGGCGGCAAGCCTCAAATCTACAAAGCCAGCGTGGGTGGTGGTGGCGCGGAACGCGTGACCTTTATCGGTAACTACAACGCCAACCCTAAGCTTTCGGCCGATGAAAAGACGTTGGTAATGATTCACCGTCAGGATGGTTTCACTAATTTCCGGGTTGCGGCCCAGGATTTGCAGCGCGGAACCGTAAAAATCCTTACAGATACCAACCTTGATGAGTCAGCCACTGTTGCGCCCAACGGCACCATGGTAATCTACGCCACCCGCCAGCAGGGCCGGGGAGTCTTGATGCTCGTGTCCATTAATGGACGCGTAAGGCTCCCGCTTCCTACCGCACAAGGCGAAGTCAGAGAACCATCCTGGTCCCCTTACCTGAACTGACGCGGCGCTACAAAAAGAAGTACTTAACACACTGGGGTTCATTAGGAGTTTCACGATGGAAATGCTGAAGTTTGGTAAGTTTGCTGCTCTGGCTCTGGCTCTGTCCGTAGCCGTTGGTTGCTCCTCTAAAGGCGGCGACAATGCCGGTGAAGGCGCAGCTGTTGATCCAAACGCTGGTTACGGCGCTAACACTGGTGCAGTCGACGGCTCCCTGAGCGAAGAAGCTGCTCTGCGCGCGATCACCACTTTCTACTTCGAATACGACAGTTCGGACCTGAAGCCAGAAGCCATGCGCGCTCTGGACGTTCACGCCAAGGACCTGAAAGCTAACGGCGCTCGCGTTGTTCTGGAAGGTAACACTGACGCCCGTGGTACTCGTGAGTACAACATGGCACTGGGCGAGCGTCGTGCGAAAGCCGTTCAGCGCTACCTGGTACTGCAAGGTGTTGCTCCAGGCCAACTGGAACTGGTTTCCTACGGTAAAGAGCGTCCAGTTGCAACTGGCAACGACGAACAGTCGTGGGCTCAGAACCGTCGCGTCGAACTGCGTAAGTAATTCGTCATGCGAACGTGCCGTCGTGCTCTAACTGTATTGGCTTTCAGCCTCGCACCGCTTGCGGTGTGGGCTGCGGTTCCTGTAACGGATAGCAACTCTGGCTATAACAATAGCGGCAGCAGTTATCCGCCAGCGGGTTATGGCACGAACGGCGCCTATGCTGGGGGGCGGCTACGGCCGCGCCTTCGGCACAGGGCGAACTGTTCAACCAGCTGCAACGCATGCAGGATCAATTGGCCCAGCAACAAGGCGCCATCGAAGTTCTGCAGAATCAAGTGAATCAGCTGAAGCAAGAAGGCCTGGAACGTTACCAGGATCTTGATCGACGTATTGGAGCCGGTGTTGCACCTGCCGCTACTCCTGATAATTCTTCTACCGGTGGCACGCCCAGTGCTGCCGCCGGTGGCGCAGCAGCGGGGGCCGCGGCAGCCAGCCAGGCCCCGGCCGCCAGCAGTGAACCGGGTGATCCGGCGAAGGAAAAACTGTATTACGATGCAGCCTTCGACCTGATCAAGGCCAAGGACTTCGATAAGGCCAGCCAGGCGTTTACCGCATTCCTGCGCAAGTACCCCAACAGCCAATACGCGGGCAATGCCCAGTACTGGTTGGGTGAAGTCAACCTGGCAAAGGGTGATTTGCAGGGGGCAGGCCAGGCGTTTGCCAAGGTCAGCCAGCTGTACCCCAAGCACGCCAAGGTACCGGACTCGCTGTACAAACTCGCTGACGTGGAACGCCGCCTAGGCCACACCGACAAGGTCAAAGGCATTCTGCAGCAGGTCGTCGCCCAGTATCCGGGTACTTCCGCTGCGCAGTTGGCTCAACGGGATCTGCAGCGCTTGTAAGCAATGCAGCCCGTTTGGAAGAAACCCGCGCCTGGCGCGGGTTTTTTCGTTAGAATCCACGCCCTTTTATGACACACGCTTCCTGGGGTTGACGCGTTGGCGCGATCCCTTGAAGTGCCTGACGGAGGCGGACAGCCTGTTTAGCTGTTACGCCCGTGGCGACTATGCAAGACACATTACGTATTACCGAAGTTTTTTACTCGTTACAGGGTGAAACGCGCACTGCAGGGCTGCCCACCGTATTCGTACGGCTCACCGGCTGCCCCTTGCGTTGCCAATATTGCGACAGCGCTTATGCCTTCAGCGGCGGCACCGTGCGCACCCTGGACGACATCCTGCAGCAGGTTGCCGGCTACCGACCGCGCTACGTCTGTGTAACAGGCGGCGAGCCGTTGGCGCAGCCCAATGCCATTCCTTTGCTCAAGCAACTGTGTGACGCCGGATACGAGGTTTCGCTGGAAACCAGCGGCGCCTTGGACATCTCCGCGGTAGACCCGCGTGTGAGCCGAGTGGTCGACCTCAAGACCCCCGACTCCAAGGAAGCTCACCGCAACCGCTACGAGAACATCGACTTGCTGACGGCCAACGATCAGGTCAAGTTCGTCATCTGTTCGCGAGACGATTATGACTGGGCGACGTCCAAGCTGATCCAGTATGGCCTCGAGCGTCGTGCAGGCGAGGTGCTGTTCTCCCCAAGCCATCACGACCTGAACGCCCGTGAGCTGGCGGATTGGGTGGTCGCGGACAACCTGCCGGTGCGCCTGCAATTGCAGTTGCACAAATACCTGTGGAACGACGAACCGGGGCGTTGATACGCCTGATCGGGCGGTAATGCGAGACGTTCAACCGGCCGAATTATGGCCCCTGCGTATAATTTTGAATTATTTTCAAATAAGGTGTTGAATAATCCTTAGAAATCAGTATTATACGCGCCACCACACAGCGGGTCGTTAGCTCAGTTGGTAGAGCAGTTGGCTTTTAACCAATTGGTCGTAGGTTCGAATCCCACACGACCCACCATTTTTGGCGGTTTAGAAAATCCGGAAGGCCCACGCAAGTGAGGATTTCCGGGTTTTTTTTTGCCTGAAATTTGCTGAACAGGCGCTCTATGCGCTACGAACATCAGTCGCGACCTCTTTAGCGAGCGGCTCGACCGCCATCACCTATCCCCCTTAGGTAGCCTTTTTGCCATTTTCCGCGCCCCGTCGCGCTCAATTTCGATCCTCGTCTAAACCCTGCTCTTAAAGGGTTTATTGCCCTATAAATTCGTATGTTGAAAGAAATCACCACTATTTTTTCAATTTCTGATTTTTTATGTAATTTCTTTCACGTTGTCGCGCCAAATACGCAATTCATGTCAAGCTCTCTATGTTTAGTATTGGATCCAATGTCGAATGCGTTCAGCAAGGCTGTCTGCGCTACCGACGATCAGTTCTAAAAAGGAGAAGCGACATGATGCTCAAGGACCCTTCCAGCAAATACCGCCATTTCACTACCGTGGACCTCCCGGACCGCCAATGGCCAAGTGTCGTGCAGGCTGCAGCGCCAACCTGGTGCAGTGTCGACATGCGTGACGGCAACCAGGCATTGATCGAACCCATGAATGCCGAGCGCAAGCGCCGTTTCTTCGAGCTGCTGGTCAAGGTGGGGTTCAAGGAGATCGAGGTAGGCTTTCCTGCCGCTTCCCAGACCGATTTCGATTACGTGCGTGAATTGATCGACAGTGGCGCGATTCCCGACGATGTGACTATCCAAGTGATGACGCAGGCGCGCAGCCATTTGATCGAGCGCACGTTTGAAGCCTTGAAAGGCGCCCCGCGCGCGATCGTGCATGTGTACAACGCCACCGCGCCGGTGTTCCGGGAGGTGGTGTTCGGCGTGGACCGGGCCGGTTGCATCGACATTGCCACCCAGGCAACGCGTGAGATCAAGCGCCACATGGACAACAATCCAGATACGCAGTGGACGTTCCAGTATTCCCCTGAAACCTTCTGCTTCACCGAACTGGACTTTGCGTTGGAGGTCTGCGAAGCGGTGACTGATGCTTTCGGCCCGACCCCGTCGAACAAAATGATCCTGAATCTGCCCACCACGGTGGAGGTCTCCACGGCCAATGTCTTCGCCGATCAGATCGAGTGGTTCTGCCGCCATTTCAGCCGGCGCGACAGCGTAGTCATCAGTGTCCACCCGCATAATGATCGCGGTACCGGGGTCGCTACCGCCGAACAGGCTTGCCTGGCCGGAGCCGAGCGGGTCGAGGGCACGTTGTTCGGCAACGGTGAGCGAACCGGCAATGTGGATATCTTGACGCTGGCAATGAACCTCTACACCAGCGGCATCGACCCGCAACTGGATTTCTCGGACATCATCCACGTGCAGCGTGAAGTCGAGTTCTGCAACCAACTGCCCACGCACCCGCGCCATCCCTACGCCGGGGAGCTGGTGTTCACGGCGTTTTCGGGCTCGCACCAGGATGCGATCAAAAAAGGCTTCGCGGCCCGCCAGGCCAATCCCGATGGGCTGTGGGAAGTGCCTTACTTGCCGATCGATCCCGCCGATATGGGACGCAGCTATGAAGCGGTGATTCGCGTCAACAGCCAGTCGGGCAAAGGTGGCGTGGCGTATCTGCTGGAACAACATGGCATCGTGATGCCGCGGCGCCTGCAGATGGAATTCAGCAGTCTGGTGCAGCAGGAAGCCGATGCCTCCGGTCAGGAAGTCAGTGGCGAGATGATCCTGGCCTGCTTTACCCGGCACTACCTCGACCAAGGCAAGCCTTACACTTTGTTGCAGCCCAAACTGGTCAGCGAGGGCAACGTGACTTATCTGGAAGGCACGCTGATCGGCGGCGCGAGCCCCCTTGAACTGAGTGGTGAAGGTAACGGCCCGCTGGCGGCGCTGGTCGACGCATTCGCGCAGCGTGGCATCCACTTCGACATCGCCGATTACCACGAACATGCCACCCGTGACGGTGCCCAGGCTGAAGCACTGGCTTATGTGGAGATCCGCGTGAACAACCAGTTGCTGTTCGGTGCCGCCCGCGATGGCAGCATCTTGCTGGCGTCCCTCAAGGCGGTGACGAGTGCCGTCAATCGCGCATCGCGTCTGGGCCTGCTCAGCGTGGCGAGTGCTGCGGTGCCTTCCTGAGATGAATGCGCATACCGCATTGGCGGCGCTTACCGGTAACTATGGTCACGGCGATATCGTTGCCTCGCATCGACACGACGAAGGCCAGTTGGTCTACGCCATCAACGGCGTCATGCTGGTATCGGTCGTCGGCACCACTTGGGTGGTGCCTTCCGGGCACGCGCTGTGGGTCCCCTCCGGGCAGGAGCACCAGATCCGCATGACGGGCGAGGTGCGCATGCGCACGTTGCTGATCAGCCCCGGCGCCCACCGCGCCTTGACGGAGGAGTGCCACGTCATCCGTGTGTCGCCACTGCTGCGTGAGTTGATCATCGCCGCCGCCGAAACACCTGACAGCGAGCCGGCGGTGGTGCGTCACAGGCAGATTGTCGACCTGATCTTCTCTGAACTCGACAGGGCACAGAAAGTATTGGCGCATGTGCCGATCCCAGACGAGCCGCGGCTCAAGTCGCTGTGTGCCGACTTTATCGACAACCCGTCCCAGGAATCGAAACTGGAGAGCTGGGCGGTGCAACTCAATATGAGTTCGCGCACCCTGGCTCGGCTGTTCCAGAAAGAGTTGGGCATGAGTTATGGCGAGTGGCGCAAGCGCACGCGACTGCTGCTGAGCATGCAGCGCCTGGCCTGCGGCGTGTCCATTCTGGAAGTGGCGCTTGAGCATGGCTACCAAAGCCCCAGCGCTTTCACGGCAATGTTCAAACGCACCATGGGCTACACACCCAGCAACTGCCGTTTGGTCTGATCGGCCCCGCGCTACCCCCACCTACTGGACATGGCCCGCCTCTGCGCAGGGCCATGCGTGCGTGCGCCTGGAAGGCGGGCGCTCTGGATCCGGCTGCGCAGCCAAGTTGTCCCAATCGAAACGATGGTTGTCTGGAACTCGGGAGATGCGCAGCACGGTGCTCTCTTAACCTGCGTCTCTACTCAGCACTCTGGATTTCTGCGATGGGTTCGCCTTCATTTTCCACGCGGCACTGCCGTCTTTCGCTCCTGGGCGTGGCTGTCGTCTGGTTGGCAGGATGTTCTTCCTGGGTCACTCATGTGCCGGCGCAACCACACCCTTCGCGCATCGATGCCTTGAGCCGCCTGCCGCAGGGTGTGTCGGCCCAGGCCTTGCCCGACCGTTGGTGGCAGTTGTACAACGATCCCAAGCTCGACGCGCTGGTGCAGCAAGCGCTGGAACACAACCGCGACCTGGCGGCGGCGCAGGCCCATGTGCAGTCGATGCTGGCCGGCATCATGCAGGCCGACGCCGAGCGTTGGCCGTCCACCCAGGCGTCACTGGGCGCCGTCTACGGCAAGACTGCCGACGATCAGACCCTGGCCAAGGCCACCGACAGCCACGCACCGTCGCAGTGGGCCTTTAATCCTGGTTTCGAATTGGCTTACCAAGTGGATGTGTGGGGCCAGGTCCAGCGCAGCATCGAGCGAGCGCAGGTGCAAGCGGCGGCGGCTCAGGACGCCGAAGACTTGCTGCGCATCACCGTCGCCGCGCAAACCACCCGCGCCTACGTGAATGCCTGCGCCCTGGGCGCGCGCGCCAAAGTGCAGCGCCATTCACTGGAAGTGGTCGGGCGCAGCCTGGCGCTGACCGATCGCCAGCGTCAGGCCGGCGTGGTGACAGACCTTGAATACAGCCGCATGCAGGCCCTGCAGGGCGAAACCCTGGCCCTGTTGCCGATGTTGGAGGCGCGCCGCGAGTCGGCGTTGTATGAACTGGCGATGCTGACCGGCGTGGCTGACCTGGAGCAGGGTTCAGGCGCGGCGACGTGCGAAGTGGTACCGCAACTCAGTGCCGCGCTGCCGGTGGGCGATGGCTGGCAATTACTAGCGCGCCGCCCTGATATCCGTCAGGCCGAGCGAGCATTGCGAGCCGCCACCTTGCAAGTGGATATCGTCCAGGCCGACCTGTATCCGAAGGTGACTTTTGGCGCCTCCGTGTCTTCCTCGGCCAGCAAACCCCATGAACTGGGGGACAGCAGCGCGGTGATGTTTGGCATCGGTCCGCTGATTACCTGGCAGTTCCCCAACTGGCGTGCCAACCGTGCGCGGGTCAACCAGGCGCGCGCGCTTGAGCAGGTGGAAGTCGCGCAATTCGAAAACAGCGTGCTCAGGGCCCTCAAGGACGTACGCCAGGCCCTGGCGCTGTACGACGGCGAGCGCCAGCGCCACGCCGCCTTGAGTCAGGCACTGGATAGCAGTCGGCATGCCTACAAGCTGGCGCAGTTCAACTACAACGCCGGCTCCATCGACTTTCTCGATGTGCTCGACAGCGAGCGTGAGCTGATCCGCCTGCAAGCCACGCGCGCCGATGCCGATGGCCAATTGCTGCAGCGCCAGATCAGCCTGTTTCGCGCCCTGGGGGGCGGTTGGCAATCCGCTTCCGCCCAGGCTCCGGCCGCTGCACTTACCCACGCTTCCGCCCATTTTTCCGGTACCCAGCCATGAATATCGCTGTTGATGAAAAAACCGCTGTGCAGGATGAGCAGGAGCATGTGCTCGAGCAGCTCATGCACGCCCGCAAGCAACGCCGCAAACGCAACCTGATCCTGCTCGGTGGTGCTGCCTTGTTGATCGCAGCGGTGGCGTTCGGCGTGTATTGGATGACCGTCGGGCGTTACCTGGAACAGACTGACGACGCCTACGTGCGTGCCGACTGGATTCCCATCAGCCCAAGGGTGTCCGGGTACGTAGCCCAGGTGTTGGTGGAGGATGACCAGCCCGTCAAGGCCGGGGATGTGCTGGTGCGCATCGAGGACCGTGACTACCAGGCGCGCTTGGCCCAAGCCCGTGCGGAGTTGGCGCAAGCACAAGCCTCGATTGCCGCCGAGCAGGCCAACCTGCACGTTACCGACAGCCTGATCGCACAGCAAAAGGCCGGCGTCGCCCAGGCCGAGGCGCATACCCGCAGCGTGGGGGCGGAGTTGCGCCGCGCCAGTCTGGATCAACATCGCTATGAAGGCCTGGTCCGCGAGCATGCCGCCAGCGCCCAGCGCCTGGAAAGCGCCGCGGCCAGTTACACCCAGGCCAGCGCCGCGGTGGACATTGCCCGGGCGATGCAGCGCCAGCAGGAAACCCGGCTGAATGTCGCCACTACCCGCCGCCAATTGGCCGATGCCTCGCTGCAGCAGCAGATAGCCCGGCGCGACCAGGCCGAGGCCCAGTTGAAACTGGCGACCCATGCGCTCGAAGACACCCTGATCCGCTCGCCGATCGACGGGGTAGTGGGGCAGCGCAAGGTGCGCACCCGCCAATATGTCGCGCCGGGCCTGCCGCTGCTGGCCGTGGTGCCCTTGCAGCAGGCCTACGTGGTGGCCAACTACAAGGAAACCCAATTGCGTGACATGCGCGCCGGGCAAACGGTGGATATCAGCGTCGACAGCTATTCAGGGCGCAAGCTCCAGGGCCATGTGGTGAGTTTTTCACCCGGTTCGGGTGCGGTATTTGCGCTGCTGCCGTCGGACAACGCCACCGGCAACTTCACCAAGATCGTGCAGCGTTTTCCGGTGAAGATCGTGATCGATCAGCACGATGACGGCGGCCCCATCCTGCCGGGCATGTCGGTGATCACGACGGTGGATACCCGTCCTACTGCCCAGGGCGCCGCGCATGACTGAGATTGGCGAGAAAACCGTCTCCTTTCGCGCCTGGGTGGCCGTGATCGGCGGGTTGTTCGGCTGTTTCATGGCCGGCATGAACGTGCACGTGACCAGCGCCGCGCTGCCGGAAATCGAAGGCTCGCTGGGGGCGACCTTTGAAGAAGGCTCGTGGATTTCCACGGCGTATCTGGTTGCGGAAATCGTCATGATCCCGCTGACCGCCTGGCTGGTGCAGGTGTTCTCTCTGCGCCGGGTGATGCTGGTGGGCTCGTTTGTATTTCTAGTGGCTTCCATTGCCTGCTCCTGGGCACCCAACCTGGAAGTGATGATCATCATTCGGGTGATCCAGGGCGCCGCCGGCGCGGTGCTGATCCCGTTGTCGTTCCAACTGATCATCACGGAACTGCCGCCCAGCAAGATCGCCATGGGCATGGCCCTGTTCGCCCTGTCCAACAGCGTGGCCCAGGCCGCCGGGCCGTCCATCGGCGGCTGGCTGACCGATGCGTATTCCTGGCGCTGGATTTTCTACCTGCAACTGGCCCCCGGCATTCTCCTGCTGCTGGCGGTGGCGTGGTCCATCGATGCCAAACCCATGCAGTTGAGCTTGCTCAAGCGCGGCGACTGGGGCGGCATCCTGGCCATGATTGTCGGCCTCGGCGGGTTGCAGATCGTGCTTGAAGAAGGCGGGCGCAAGGACTGGTTCGGCTCCGATTTCATCGTATGGATGTCGCTCACCGCCGGCGTCGCCCTGGTGTATTTCGTGCTGTCACAGCTCTACGGCAGCCGCTCATTCATCAACCTGCGCCTGCTCAAGAGCTACAACTTCGGCGTGGCGAGCGCAGCGATGTTCATTTTTGGCGGGGCCACGTTCGGCCTGGTCTTTCTGGTGCCCAATTACCTGTCCCAACTGCAGGGCTACAACGCCCGGGAAATCGGGATCAGCCTGATTGCCTACGGCATGGTGCAACTGGTACTGGCGCCGTTCATGCCGCGCCTGATGAAGTGGCTCAACCCGAAACTGATGGTTGCCAGCGGCTTTTTCATCATGGCCCTGGGCTGCTATCTCGGCGCGCATCTGGACATGGACAGCGCCGCCAACGTGATCATCCCGTCCACTGTGGTACGGGGCATCGGGCAACCGTTGATCATGGTGGCGCTTTCGGTGCTGGCCGTGTCCGGGTTGGCCAAGGATGAAGCCGGTTCTGCCTCCGCTCTGTTTTCCATGCTGCGCAACCTGGGCGGCGCCGTGGGCACTGCCGGGTTGACGCAGATCGTCGCCATGCGCGAGCGCTTTCATTCAGAGCGCGTCGGCGAGTCGATCACCTTGTTTTCCCCGTCATTCCAGGAGCGCCTGCGCGCCGGCATGGCAGACAGCGAGGCCTTCGTCTTCAACCAACTGCTGCCCGCCCAGCAGCAAGTCCTCGAGGGTTTGATGCGTACCGTGCGCCGCGAGGCCTACCTGATGGCCTACAGCGATGCGTTCTACGTGTCCTGTATCGCCTTGATCCTGTGTGGTGTGGCGGCATTGGCATTACGTCAGCAAGCGAAGAATTGAATGCACATAGCCGGCAAATAATGCGCGGCACTTCTCAGCGAACAAGAGGGAACTTGAATGGAAAAAAGGCGACAGGCCTGTTGACGGTTTAGCGGATTGCTAACTTAGCAATGACATGCAGTTTGCTAATGCTCGCGTAAAGCGAGTAGGTAAACTATTGCCCGACAAAGTTGATATTTAAAACTTTGCTCGGGCTTCTGTTGTTGTGTGTTTTGTAGTTTGGAAATATTTAGTATTATTTTTCCAGAAAACACTTGCCGATCGTTATGAACTTCCTCTAAGTTTCGTCTTGCTTCGGCGGGTGACCGCTCGGTCTGCCTAAGATTCACCGTGTAACTTAATTAACATATATACCGTGCTGGCCGGTAATGGCGAGATAAGCCTGCTCATGCCTGAAAAAAAGGCAGGTCGGTATATGTCGCGTGGCCTGAACGCAACTAAGCCTGATAAGGAAAGCACCATGGACGATAAAAAGTCGCTATTGAACGCAAAGAAAACGGAACTGGGCAATCATCGGATTTTTGCTGAAATCAATTCATTGCCGGTCCTGCGCGCCTTTATGGAAACCCATGTCTTTGCCGTGTGGGATTTCATGTCCCTGGCCAAGCGCCTGCAACAGGACCTGACGTGTACTCGCCTGCCTTGGCTCCCACCGCTGGACCCGGCGGCAGCTCACCTGATCAACGAAATCATCCTCGGCGAAGAGTCCGACCAGAACCTGCAGGGCGGTCACTACAGCCACTTCGAACTCTACCTGCATGCCATGCGTGAAGTTGGCGCCAGCACCGACAAGATCGAATTCTTCGTCAAGCTGATGCGTGAAGGCGTCGATCTGCAGACCGCGTTGGACCGTTGTGGAGCAGGCCTGGCGGCTTCCGCGTTCGTGACCGATACCATCGAAACCGCAATCAATGCGTCGACGCACAGTGTCGCCGCCGCGTTCCTGCATGGTCGCGAGAGCGTGATTCCCGAGATGTTCCAGCGCATTCTCGATGACTGGGACATCACTGCCGACGATGCCCCGACGTTCCGCTACTACCTGCAACGCCATATTGAAGTCGACTCCGAAGACCACGGCCCGGCGGCGGAAAGCCTGCTCGCGCGCCTGGTCAACGGTGATGCGCAACGCCAGGAAGAAGTGTATGAGTCGGCCATCGCTGCCGTGCAAAGCCGTCTGGCCTTGTGGGACAACTTGCGTGTCGCCATGCGTGAAAATGTCAGTGAGTGCGTGGCATGAACGTAGCAGTCATCGAAGCTGACCAGGCCCAATGGGTCGAGGTGACGTCCGAGCGCGGTATTACCCTGACGGTATTCAAGGACACCTTGGACCCTATCAATAAAACCGGTATTCGCACGCGATTGGTGCGCTTTCATCCGGGCGGTGGCACCCGTGAGATTTACACGCACGATTATCACGAAGAAGTGTATTTGATTGAAGGCGACCAGACAGAGTCAGCCAGTAAAGATCGCCCCGAGAAAACCTATCGCGATGGCGGTTACTTCTTCAGGGCGGCGCATACCGAACACGGGCCGTTCCATTCCGAAGACGGCTGTTTGTTGTTTGAAGTGCACTACTACTGATCATCATGAACAAAGGGAACGCTTCATGAGAGCTGAAGAATATCAATCATTTTCCGAGGCGTGGGAGGAGCGGGCGACGATTCGCACGCGACCGAGGCGCCGTTTGGAAGATGATGAAAAGTTAATATTCCCGATCAGTCGCCAACCGCTGGTAATGGGGGCAACGTTTATTCGCGAGTGTGCTCACTTGCAGCACTTCGTGCTCGTTCAAAGCTTGTACAAGTTCATTAACGATGTAGTGATTTTCGAAACGGAAATTGTCGACAGAACGGCCAGAAGCATTGCGAAAGATAACTTCGCCATCCGCTTTCCGTTTGCGTGTCGGTATGACGCGATGACGGTGGTAGTCGATGAGGACTACCACGCATTGGTGGCGATGGACTACATGCAACAAACCATCGAACTGACCGGGATCGAGCCCATTACCTTGCCTGCGGAAATCGAACTCAGCCGGTCGATTCCCAAGGCCCTGGCAATGGCGCCCGAGCACCTCAAGGCAGCGGTTGAGCTGATCTGCGTTGCGGTTGCCGAAAATACCCTGACCAATGATGTCGCGGCATTTGCCCGGGACGATTCGGTCAAGGCATCGGTCAAGGGGCTGATGGCAGACCATCTGGCGGACGAGGGGCGGCACTCCGGCTTCTGGGCCAAGTTGACGCGCATTTACTGGAGCACGGCGAGCGAGGAGGACAAGCGCGCGCTGGCCGCGATCATGCCGGTGTTCCTCGCCGAGTACCTCACCAACGACATCCAGCAGGGGTTCGATTTCGCCTTGATCGAGCAGTTGCCGGTGAGCCCTTCGGTCAAGGCGGCGTTGCGTGAGGAGGTCGAAGGCATGAGTTTTCCGATCACCCCGACGCATCCGCTGGTGGGCAACATCGTCCGATTCTTCAAACACAGCGCCATGCTCGACGCTCCCTGCATGCAGGAAGCGCTCGCCGATTATCTGCGCTAGAGGAGAACTGCCATGAGACACCTTGATATCGTTCTGTGCGGGCGCAGCCATGCGCTCGCCCGCCTTACGCAAGAGCTGGAGCAGATGGGCCATACGACGCATCTGCTGCCCACTGATAATGCTAATGAGCACTGCCGGTTACCGTCGCCGGACTTGCTGATCGATGATGCCAGCACGACAGGGGTCCCTCACTATCCGGCGTGTCACCGTCTATCGTTACGGATGCAGTCTGACGATGCCGGCGATGTGTCCGCGCCGTTGCACCTCGAATGCTTGTGGCGTGCGGGGGAGGGCGATTGGATGACGCTGGGGCGTCGTGAAGTCGGCGCCGATACGGCCGGCAATGGTGCTGACCAGGCGCACGAAGCCATCGTGCAAATGGTGGAACTGGCCAGCGTGCACATTGGCCGCTACTCGCGCAGTGCCGACTACCTTGAGGCGCCGCGCGAACCAGTGAAGGCGCTCGACCGCCTGCTGAGCCTGACCCGGCTTGATCAATTGGCCTGGCAGCATCGCCACAATGCCACTGCCGCCATCGGGGTGTTGCAGGAAGCCCGGCAACCCTTCGTACAGCGGCTGGCCGACAGTCTGCTGGCCAATGCCGAGCGCACTGCCTTGAAAGTCGATGGGCAAGGCATGTCGTATGCGCAATTGCACGCCTACAGCGTGGCCATCCAGGAGCGCCTGCAGTCTTTGCTTCAATCCCAGGCCGGGGAGTTGACCGTGATCGGCATCTCCTTGCCCAAAGGAACGGCGCTGTATGCCGCGATTCTCGCAGTGATTGGCTGTGGGGCCGTGTACCTGCCGCTGGACCCGAACCATCCCGAGGAGCGCCGCGGGGCGATCCTCAAGCATGCCAAAGCCAGCTTGCTGATCCAGGACACCGACGCTGGCAACCCGCTCCCGGGCCTGGCGATCCTGGACATCAGCCACCTGGATTTCTTCCATCATGGCGCCAAAGGTTACAGCCGCGTGGCCCTGGCTCCGCATCAAAGCCTGCTGCGCGTGCCGCTGGCAGGGGCGGCGCCTTGTGTGGCGATCTACACCTCAGGCACCACCGGGCAACCCAAGGGCGTATTGCTGACGGTCGACAACCTGAGCCACTTTTGCGCATGGTATGCCCGTTATGTGGAACTGGATCGCCACAGCCGCGCCTTGCAGTTTTCCACGATCAATTTCGATGCCTCGTTGCTGGACATTTTCCCCACGCTGATCCAGGGCGCGGAGTTGATCGTACCCACCGAGGATCAGCGCCGTGATCCTGTGGCGCTGGCCGAATTGATTCAGCAGGAGCACGTGACGCATGCCTTCCTGCCACCGGCCTTGCTCAGCATCCTTGCGCTCGAATCGCTGTACGGCATGCAGCATTTGGTGACGGGCGGCGATGTGTGCGAGCCCCATGTCATCGAGCAACTGGCGGGGCAGTGCCAATTGCATAACATCTACGGGCCCACCGAGACGACCGTGCTTGCCACATGCCGCACTTTCCTGCCCGGCGACAACAATCGCAACCTTGGCGTGCCGATCGCCAATACCGCGATTTACCTGCTCGATGAGCAGGGGCAGCCGGTAGGGCAAACTGGCAGCGGCGAGATCCACATCGCCGGGCCAGGGGTGGGCCTGGGTTATCTGGACGCCGTGCAAATGACTGCCGAGCGCTACCGCCTGCACGAATTGCCCGATGGTCAGCTGTTGCGTTTGTACCGCACCGGCGACCTGGCGCGCTGGACGTCAGACGGCATCCAGATCATCGGGCGCCTGGATAACCAGGTGAAGATTCGCGGTTTTCGTGTCGAGCCGGAAGAAATCGAACACTTGCTGCAATCGAGCCAGTTGTTTCGCCAATTGGCAGTGGTGATCGATCAGCAGCGGCGCATCCTGGCGTTTTTCTCCCAGCCCCACGGCGGTGACGGACACGCGGCCAGCGAACAGTTGCAGGCTTACGCACTCAAGCACTTGCCCGATTACATGCGCCCCAGCGCCTACTGCCTGCTGGACCGCCTGCCGGCCACGGCCAACGGCAAAGTCGACCGCAAGGCCTTGAAGAGTCTTCCCGTCAATTACAAAACCCAGGGGCCACGCCAGGCGCCGCAGAACCTTACCCAGGAAACGTTGCTCGGGTTGTGGGCCACACTGCTCGACATGCCCGGTGCCGACATCTCGGTGGATGACAGCTTCTTCAACCTCGGCGGCCACTCGATCCTGTTGTCGCAAATGCTCATGGGCATTCGCGAGAAGTTCGGCAAGGGCGTTTCGATCAACCGTTTTATCGAACAGCCGACCCTGATCAACCTCGCCAAGCTCATCGACCAGGACGTGGAGGCCACGGCCACGGTCAGCCCTCAGGCCTTGCGTGACGCGATGCTGCGACCCGAGCTGGACGTGTTGCCGATCAGCCGCCTGGGCAACCTGCACAAGGTCATCGTCACCGGTTCCAATGGGTTTCTGGGGTGCACATCGTCGAAGCGCTGCTGGAACTGGGCAGCACCGAAGTGGCGTGCCTGGTGCGCGAATCAGCAGGAATGAGCGCCCAGCAGCGTTTCGAGCAGGCCTTGATTCAGAACCGTCTGGAGCACCTGGACTTGAGCCGCGTAAGGGTGCTGGCGGCGGATATCAGCCAGCCTCGACTGGGGCTGTCGCAGGCTGATTATGAGTGGCTGGACCGTGAATACGGCGTGTTGATCTATAACGCGGCCAACGTCAACCATGTGCTCGACTATGAGTCGCTGGTCAAGGACAACGTCACCCCCGTGCTGGAATGCCTGCAGCTGTGTGAAGGGCGCAGCAAGAAGGTGTTCAATTTCATTTCCACCTTGTCGGCTTCCAGCACGGTGGATGCGCAGGGGCGCGTATTGGAAGAACCGCCGGCGTTCACGCCGCCGATCTACATTCGCAATGGCTACAACCTTTCCAAGTGGGTGGCTGAGCGCATTTTGTGGAACGCCAGTGAGTCGGGGGTGTGGGTCAACCTCTATCGTCCCGGCAACATTGCCTTCAATACGCGGACCGGTGTGTGCCAGCCCCATCAGAACCGGTTGATGCTGATGCTCAAAGGCTCATTGCAGCTTAAGGAAGTGCCTGAGCTGGCGCTGAACTTCGACCTGATGCCGGTGGACTTTCTCGCTCGGTTCATTGCGTTTCATGCCAGCCGGCATAACCGCTCCAAGGCGGTCTTCAACTTGCACAACCCGTTGCCCCTGAGCTGGGCGCACTACCTGGAGGCGTTTCGCGCCGCTGGTCACGATTTCCAGATGGTCCCGGTGACACAATGGCAGCAGCGCCTGTCGGCGATCGACAGTGACAACGCGTTATTCGGTGTAGTCGGCTTTTACCTCAATGGGTTTGAGGAAGACATCGGCGATATCTCGATGATCGAATACCGCAATGCGCTCTCAGGCATCCGTAGCATGGGTGAAGACTACCCAGCCAAGAACAGTGCGCTGCTGCAAAAAGGCTGCGACTACCTCAAGCAAATCGATTTCATCTAAAGCAAAAACAAGGAGCTGTCTCATGCAACATTTTGAACCCGATACCCTGGTGCGCAACCCCGTAGGCAACCCTGTGGTCGCCAGCGTCAGCGTCAATGGCGACGCGCGCAGCGTGTGGAATATCGTCGGGGACTTTTCCGGTTTCGCAAAATTCATTCCGGCGTTGTCCCACATCGAAATGACCGGGGAGGGCGTGCGCTCGGTACGCAAGAAGCTGTTCAAGGACGGCAACGTGGTGATCGAGCAACTCAACAGTCATGACGACGACGGCATGACCATGACCTGGTCGCTGATTTACACCTCACTGAATATCGGCAACCTGTGGGCCGTCATGGAAGTGGTGCCCCAAGGCCCGAATCAAAGCCTGGCGACCTGGACCATCATCGGTGAGCCCTACACCGGTGTCCCGGAGGACGTGCCGGCGTTCGAGGCGTTCCTGCAAGGGTTCGCCGATGATGCGATGAGCAATGTCCAGAAGCTGTTTGCCTGACCACTTGCACCACCCCGCGAATACCTGTGTATTCGCGGGGCACCAATCCCGCCGTCATCCCCTCCGCAAAATGCCCCGTGCAAGGCCAGATTAGGCTTTTGAATCCATTCGATATTCTGTAGCCTTGCGCAGCTTCAGCTTTACCCGTGCTTGATGACTACACACTTCGTCCGGCGGCGCCCGAAGGGCTCCTGAGCCGGTGGTACACTCGACTTTCGCGCTACTGCGCCTGCAGGTCTTGCGAACATGACGCACATTTCCGAACGCCTACTGGTTCAAGCCCACCTCGACGCCAAGCAGCCCAAGGCCCTCAGCGCCGATGAAGAGGCGAGCCTGCGGGCCGCCATCGCCGCCGAGCTTAAAGCGCAGGACGCGGTGCTGGTCGCCCACTTCTACTGTGACCCGGTGATTCAGGCCTTGGCCGAACAAACCGGTGGCTGCGTTTCCGACTCCCTGGAAATGGCGCGCTTCGGCGCTGCTCACCCGGCCAAGACCGTGCTGGTGGCGGGGGTGCGGTTCATGGGCGAAACCGCGAAAATTCTGACCCCTGAAAAACGTATCCTGATGCCGACCCTGGAAGCCACCTGCTCCCTGGACCTTGGGTGCCCGGTGGAGGAGTTTTCCGCTTTCTGCGATCAACACCCCGAGCGCACGGTGGTGGTCTACGCCAACACCTCGGCGGCGGTCAAAGCCCGCGCCGATTGGGTGGTGACCTCCAGTTGCGCGCTGGAGATCGTCGAAAGTCTGATGGATAACGGCGAGACGATTATCTGGGGCCCGGACAAACACCTGGGCACCTACATCCAGCGCCAGACCGGTGCCGACATGCTGCTGTGGGACGGTGCGTGCATCGTCCACGAAGAGTTCAAGTCCAAGCAGCTGGAAGACATGAAGGCGCTGTATCCGGACGCCGCGATCCTGGTGCACCCGGAGTCGCCGACAGCGGTCATCGAATTGGCGGACGCCGTCGGTTCCACCAGCCAGCTGATTGCCGCGGCACAACGGTTGCCGAACAAGACGTTCATCGTCGCCACTGACCGCGGCATCTTCTACAAGATGCAGCAGCTATGCCCGGACAAGGTCTTCATCGAAGCGCCTACCGCGGGTAACGGCGCCGCGTGCCGCAGTTGCGCGCACTGCCCGTGGATGGCGATGAATACCCTGGAACGCACGCTGCAATGTCTGCGCGAGGGCAGTAACGAGATATTCGTCGAGCCGTCAGTGATCCCGCATGCGGTACGCCCGCTCAAGCGCATGCTGGACTTCACCCAGGCGGCGCGCCTCAAACTGGCCGGCAACGCCTGACCTGAGGCTGACTTGGTAAAAATGTGGGAGGGGGCTTGCTCCCGATGGCGGTGGATCAGTCAATGTATCGGGTGACTGTCACACCGCTATCGGGAGCAAGCCCCCTCCCACATTTTGATATTCACTTGGCAGGGATTATTTTTTCTGCTTCGGGATCCGCACCAGCTGCGTGTCCGAATAGATGTCATGCCAGCTGCGCTTGTGCTTATCGAATAGCGACCAGATAAATCCCAGCCCTACGCACAGCCACGAGGCGATCGACACCACAAAGCGCAACAGCGCCTGCCACAGACTGATGCGCGAGCCATCGGCGTTCTGCACGCGCACGCCCCACACCTGCATGCCCAGGGTCTGCCCCGAATGGGTCCAGAATTTGGCGAAGAAACCGAACAACACAAACAACAGAAGGGTCGATAGCAGCGGGTCACCGTCCAGAGCGCCGGATTCGGTAAGGCTGCGCATCTTCGCTTCGCCGACGAAGGCGATCCATACCAGCTTGTAGATAAACGCGGTGACGATCAGCAGCGCGGTGCATAAAAGAAAATCATAGAACATCGCTGCCAGGCGACGGCCCAGGCCAACTGCGGGGAACTCGCCTTGGGGGCTCAACAGGGCTTTGGGCATGGCAGGGCTCTCTGGGGAAAACTGCAGTTTACGCAATGGCGCCCATAAAAAAGCCCCTGATGTCATATCAGGGGCTTTTTGTCGCAGGATGGATCAGCCTTCTGCTTGTACTTCGTCAGCTTGCATGCCTTTCTGGCCTTGCACGGCCTTGAAGGTGACCTTCTGGCCTTCTTTCAGGCTCTTGAAGCCGTTGCCCTGAATAGCGCGGAAATGCACGAACAGATCCGGACCGCTTTCTGGGGTGATAAAACCAAACCCTTTTTCGTCGTTAAACCACTTGACGATACCGCTCTGACGATCAGACATTTTCTTCTTTCCTTTGACGCTAAAAATTAATGACAGCCCCTTTCACATGAAAGAGTACTGGGCTGGGTTGCAGGAAAGTAAGAGACGTCGAACGGGTTGTAGCACTACTACTTCAGCTACTGCCCAGGTCCAGGTTCCAAGCGACCCATGCAAACACAGTGGAGAAACTCTACGCCAACTAATATGAAAAAAACAAGCCCTGCCAAACAGCCCGGGATTGCTCGGGCTGATGACAGTTTTGTTGAAGTTGCACAGCTGTCTTATTCGATAGATTCGATCACTTGTTATAGGGAAGAACCCCTAACAATTACTATCACGCGTGCACTGTTATATGGCGCTTGCGTTACAGTTTAGTGCACGGCACGCAAGCGCGTTACTTATTGAAACAAACATTCAGCCGCGGAAGTAACGCTGCGGCACGAATGGCATTTTACTTACACGCAATGGCACCTTTTTCCCACGCACCAACGCAGAGACTTCGGTATCCAGTGTGACAAACGCGCTGTCCAGGTACCCCATCGCCAGCGGGCCGCCCAAGCTTGGGCCAAAGCCTCCGCTGCACACGCTGCCGATCACCGTGCCCTGTTCATCAACGATTTGCGCACCTTCACGCACCGGGGTGCGTTCCTGGGGCAACAAGCCTACGCGTTTGCGGGTCACGCCCGTTTGCTGCTGGGTGAAGATCCGGTCTGCGCCCGGGAAGCCGCCGGCACGCGCGCCATCGGCACGGCGGGCCTTGGAGACGGCCCACAACAGGCTGGCTTCAATCGGGGTGGTGTCGGTGTTCATATCATGGCCGTACAGGCACAAGCCCGCTTCCAGGCGCAGGGAGTCACGAGCGCCCAGGCCGATCGCCTGTACTTCGGCCTCGGCCCGCAGGCTGCGAGCCAGGCTTTCGGCGTTTTCAGCCGGTACGGAGATTTCAAACCCGTCTTCCCCGGTGTAGCCGGAGCGGCTGACGTAGCAGTCCACGCCCAACAGCCGCAGGGAGGCAAACTGCATGAACGTCATCTTGGTGACTTGCGGTGCCAGGCGCGCCAGCACTTTCACCGCCGCCGGGCCTTGCAGGGCCAGCAGCGCGCGCTCTTCGAACAGCGGTTCGATGCTGCACTGGTCGCCGATGTGCGCGCGCAGGTGTGCCAGGTCCTGATCCTTGCAGGCGGCGTTGACCACCAGGAACAGTTCGTCGTTGCCAAGGTTGGCCACCATCAGGTCGTCGAGAATGCCGCCCTGGTCATTGGTGAACATCGCGTAGCGCTGCATGCCCACCGGCAGGTCGATGATGTCGACCGGTACCAGGGTTTCCAGGGCCTTGGCGGCGTTGGCGCCGGTCAGGCGGATCTGGCCCATGTGCGACACATCGAACAACCCGGCCTGTTCACGGGTGTGCAAGTGTTCCTTCATTACGCCCAACGGGTACTGCACCGGCATGTCGTAGCCGGCGAAGGGCACCATGCGCGCGCCCAGCTCGATGTGCAGGGCGTGCAATGGGGTTTTCAACAGGGTTTCGGTGGACATGTTCAGCTCCTGAAAAACGTGCCGGCGCGGTCAGGCGTCAGCACTCGATAATGTTGACCGCCAAACCGCCACGGGCGGTTTCCTTGTATTTACTCTTCATATCGGCGCCGGTCTGGCGCATGGTGCGGATCACTTTGTCGAGGGACACAAAGTGTTGCCCATCCCCGCGCAAGGCCATGCGCACGGCGTTGATCGCCTTGACCGAGCCCATGGCATTGCGCTCGATGCAGGGCACCTGCACCAGCCCGCCAATCGGGTCGCAGGTCAGGCCGAGGTTGTGTTCCATGCCGATCTCGGCGGCGTTTTCCACCTGTGACACGCTGCCGCCCAGCACTTCGCAGAGTGCCCCGGCGGCCATGGAACAGGCCACGCCGACCTCGCCCTGGCAACCGACTTCGGCGCCGGAGATCGAGGCGTTTTCCTTGTACAAAATGCCGATGGCGGCGGCGGTGAGCAGAAAGCGCACCACGCCGTCTTCGTTAGCGCCGGGGATAAAGCGCATGTAGTAATGCAGCACGGCGGGGATGATCCCGGCCGCACCGTTGGTGGGCGCGGTAACGACGCGCCCGCCGTTGGCGTTTTCTTCGTTGACCGCCAGCGCATAGAGGTTGACCCAGTCGAGCACCGACAACGGGTCGCGCAGGGCCGACTCGGGGTTCTTGCACAATTGCCGGTGCAGCGCGGCGGCTCGGCGCTTGACCTTCAGCCCACCGGGCAGGATGCCTTCATTGCGACAGCCGGCGTCCACGCAATCCTGCATGACCTGCCAGATCTTCAACAGGCCACTTCGGGTTTGCGCTTCCGGACGCCAGGCGCTTTCGTTGGTCAGCATCACCTGGCTGATGGACAGCCCGTAGGTGGCGCAATGGCCGAGCAAGTCCTTGGCATGTTTGAAAGGGAAGGTCAGTGGGGTGGCATCCTCGACAATCCGATCAGCACCGGCCGCGTCTTCATCCACCACGAAACCGCCGCCGACCGAGTAATACTCACGGCTGCGCACCTGGATGCCGGCGGCATCGAAGGCGCGAAAAATCATGCCGTTGGGATGGTAGGCGAGGGGTTTGCGAATCATCGCCAGGTGGGCTTTCTCGTTGAATGCAATGCTGTGTTCGCCGAGCAGGTTGAGGCGCCCGTCACTGCGCATCTGCGCCAGGCGTGCGGCCACAGTTTCGGTATTCACGGTGTCTGGGTGTTCGCCTTCCAGGCCGAGCAGCACGGCCTTGTCGCTGCCGTGGCCTTTGCCGGTGGCGCCGAGCGAGCCATAGAGTTCCACCTTGATGCTGTGGGTGGCGCTGAGCAGGTTGTCACGCTTGAGCCCTTCGACGAAACGAGCGGCGGCGCGCATCGGGCCGACGGTGTGGGAACTGGAAGGGCCGATGCCAATCTTGAACAGGTCGAACACGCTTAAAGACATGAGTTGTTCTCCGGTTTCTTATTATTCCTGAGGTCATGCGCGGTCAAATGTGGGAGGGGGCTTGCCCCCGATGGCGGTGTGTCAGCCAACAGATTTATCAGCTGATGCTCAGCTATCGGGGGCAAGCCCCCTCCCACATTCAGACCGAATACACCCTCAGGTTACGCGTAGCTTTCAATCGATGGACATGCGCAAACGAGGTTGCGATCGCCGAACACATTGTCGACCCGGCCCACCGGCGGCCAGTACTTGCCTTCGATCAGCGACGCAACCGGGTACACCGCCTGCTCGCGGCTGTACGGGTGGCTCCACTCGCCCACCAGTTCCGCCGCAGTGTGCGGAGCGTTCTTGAGCGGGTTGTCGTCCTTGTCCAGCGTGCCGTTTTCCACCGCGCGGATTTCTTCGCGGATGGCGATCATGGCATCGCAGAAGCGGTCCAGTTCTTCCTTGGATTCACTTTCGGTCGGCTCGATCATCAAGGTGCCGGCCACCGGGAACGACATGGTCGGCGCATGGAAGCCGAAGTCGATCAGGCGCTTGGCTACGTCATCCACGCTGATGCCGCTGCTGTCTTTCAACGGGCGCAGGTCGAGGATGCATTCATGCGCCACCAGGCCATTGCTGCCGGTGTACAGCACGGGATAGTGCTCTTCCAGGCGACGGGAAATGTAGTTGGCATTCAGGATCGCCAACTGCGAGGCGCGCTTGAGGCCGGCGCCGCCCATCATGCTGATGTACATCCAGGTGATCGGCAGGATGCTTGCACTGCCGAAAGGCGCTGCGCACACGGCGCCTTCCTTGCGTTCCATGGCCGCATGGCCAGGCAGGAACGGCGTGAGGTGCGACTTGACGCCAATCGGGCCAACGCCCGGGCCGCCACCGCCGTGGGGGATGCAGAAGGTTTTGTGCAGGTTCAGGTGGGACACATCGCCGCCGAACTTGCCCGGCGCGCAGAGGCCGACCATCGCGTTCATGTTGGCGCCGTCGATATACACCTGGCCGCCGTTGTCGTGAATGATCGCGCAGATGTCGCGGATGCCTTCTTCGAACACGCCGTGGGTGGACGGGTAGGTGATCATCAGCGCGGCGAGGTGCTCGCGGTGTTCGATGGCCTTGGCGCGCAGATCCTCGATGTCCACGTTGCCACGCGCGTCGCAGGCGGTGACCACCACGCGCATGCCGGCCATGTTGGCGGTCGCCGGGTTGGTGCCGTGGGCCGACGAGGGGATCAGGCAGATGTCGCGACGCGCTTCGCCACGGCTCTGGTGATAGGCGCGGATGGCCAGCAGGCCGGCGTATTCACCTTGGGAGCCGGCGTTCGGCTGCAGGGAGATCGCGTCGTAGCCGGTGGCCGCGCAGAGCATGGCTTCCAGGTCCGAGGTCAGTTGCAGGTAGCCGGCGCTTTGTTCGGCCGGGGCGAACGGGTGCAGGGCGCCGAATTCGGCCCAGGTCACCGGGATCATTTCGCTGGCGGCGTTGAGCTTCATGGTGCACGAGCCCAGCGGGATCATGGTGCGATCCAACGCCAGGTCCTTGTCGGCCAGCTTGCGCAGGTAGCGCATCAGCTCGGTTTCCGAATGGTAGCGGTTGAACACCGGGTGGCTGAGGATCGGCGACTGGCGCAGCAAGGCGCTTGGCAAGGTGCTTTCAGTGGCGGCGAAGGCAGGCAGCGCCTTGCCGTCGGCGAAGATCGCCCACAAGGCTTGGATATCCGCCTGGGTCGTGGTTTCGTCGACCGACAGGCCGACACGCTCGGTGTCCACCACGCGCAGGTTGATGCGCTGGGCACGGGCCTTGTCGTGCAGGGCGGCAGTGTTGGCGCCAGTATTGAGGGTGAGCGTGTCGAAGAAGTGTTGCTGCTCGACCTTCAGGCCCAGAGTGGTCAGGCCCTTGGCCAGGATCGCGGTCAGCTGGTGAATGCGCTGGGCGATCTGGGTCAGGCCCTTGGGGCCGTGGTACACGGCGTACATGCTGGCGATGTTGGCCAGCAGCACTTGGGCGGTGCAGATGTTGCTGGTGGCTTTCTCGCGACGGATGTGTTGCTCGCGGGTCTGCATGGCCAGACGCAGGGCCGGTTTGCCGAAGCGGTCTACCGAGACACCGACCAGACGGCCCGGCATGTCGCGCTTGAACGCGTCCTTGGTGGAGAAGTACGCCGCATGCGGGCCGCCAAAGCCCAGTGGCACGCCGAAGCGTTGCGCGCTGCCGATGGCCACGTCGGCGCCGAACTCGCCCGGCGGGGTCAGCAGGGTCAGGGCCAGCAGGTCGGCGGCCACGGCGACCAGCGCATTGGCGGCGTGGAAACGCTCGGTCAGTTCGCGGTAATCAAACACATCGCCGTTGCTGGCAGGGTACTGCAGCAGGGCGCCGAAGAACGGGCTGACGTCGGTCAGTTCGCGCTCATCGCCCACTACCACGTCGATGCCCAACGGCTCGGCACGGGTGCGCAGCACGTCGAGGGTTTGCGGGTGGCTGTGTACCGAAGCGAAGAAGGCGTTGCTGCCCTTGTTCTTGCTCAGGCGCTTGCAGAAGGTCATGGCTTCGGCGGCGGCGGTGGCTTCGTCGAGCAGGGAGGCGTTGGCGATCGGCAGGCCGGTGAGGTCGCTGATCAGGGTCTGGAAATTCAGCAGCGCTTCCAGGCGGCCCTGGGAAATCTCTGGCTGGTACGGGGTGTAGGCGGTGTACCAGGCCGGGTTTTCCAGCAGGTTGCGCAGGATCGGCGACGGCGTATGGCAGTTGTAGTAGCCCTGGCCGATGTAGGTCTTGAACAGTTGGTTCTGGCTGGCGATGGCTTTGATTTTGGCCAGGGCCTCGGCTTCGCTCAGGCCATCTTCCAGGCCGAGCACGCTGGTGCCCTTGATGCTTTCCGGAATCACGCTGGCGCTCAGGGCTTCCAGGGAATCGAAGCCCAGGCTCGCGAGCATCTGCTGCTCATCTTCCTGGCGCGGGCCGATGTGACGGGCGATGAATTCGTTGGCGGTGCTCAAGTTGATCGTCATGGCGCGCTCCTCAGGCTTCGGCGTTGGCTTTGATCAGGCGGTCGTACGCATCCTGATCCAGCAGTTTAGCGACCGCTGCGGCATCGGCCGGTTTAAAGCGGAAGAACCAACCTTCGCCCATCGGGTCTTCGTTGACCAGCTCCGGGCTGCCATCGAGTTTGTCGTTCACTTCGAGGACTTCACCGTCCAACGGCATGTACACACCGCTGGCGGCTTTTACAGACTCCACGGTGGAGGCTTCAGCGCCCTTGTCGTAGGCCTGCAACTCCGGCAGTTGCACGAAAACCACATCACCCAGCGCGTTCTGCGCAAAAGCGGTGATACCCACGGTGACGCTGCCATCGGCTTCGGCGCGCAGCCATTCGTGATCTTCAGTGAAACGCAACTCGCTCATGGAAACTCCTCGGGGGCCAGATTCGTCTGGTGGACGGGATTGGAATAATGGGGAGTTGCTTAGCAATATTGCGGCCAATGTCATTAAGTCATTACAAAACAGGCACTTAGTGAAATTGGTTCTGAGCTTATGCGCTGAGGCTGTAGCGATTTCGCTACAGTCGGGCGCGTGAAAAAAAGCCTATGTGGATCAAAGCCTTGCATGGCGCGCAAAAAGCAGGGTTGTAGCGATATCGTTCCACTGTAGCGCTTTCAGTACAGTGGATGTCGTTTCCAGACCAAAATCTGAAATGCATTCCAAATGTGGGAGGGGGCTTGCTCCCGATGGCAATTTATCAGTCAGCTCATCTGTTACTGATACACCGCTATCGGGAGCAAGCCCCTCCCACAGGGGTTTTGTATTCCAACTGGAATCAGGGTTTGTTTGGGATGCCGTACTTGCGCAGACGATGGGCAATCGCCGTGTGGGAAGTTTGCAAGCGGTTGGCCAGTTGGCGCGTCGAGGGGTAGCTGGTGTAGAGCTGTTCCAGCAGGCCGCGTTCGAAGTCTTCCACCGCCTGTTCCAGGCTGTCGACTTCGCCATCGCTCTGGCGGGCGACGGAGGTGCCGGCAATGTCCAGGTCGCCGATATCCACCAGGCTGCTTTCGCAGATGGCGGCGGCGCGGAAGATCACGTTTTGCAATTGGCGCACGTTGCCTGGCCAGCGGTTGCCCAACAGGGCCGGGTAGGTACCCGGCGCCAGGCGGCACACCGGGCGCTGGATCTGTGCGCACGCCTGCTGCATGAAATAGCGGGCCAGCAGCAGGATGTCCTGGCCGCGCTCGCGCAACGGCGGCACTTCAACGTTGAGGACGTTGAGGCGGTAGAACAGGTCTTCGCGAAAGGTGCCTTCGCTGACCATCTTTTCCAGGTCGCGGTGGGTGGCGCTGAGGATGCGCACATTGACCTTCACTTCGCGGTCGCCGCCCACCCGGCGAAAGCTGCCGTCATTCAAAAAACGCAGCAACTTGGCCTGCAGGTACGGCGACATTTCGCCGATCTCGTCGAGAAATACCGTGCCTTGGTTGGCCAGCTCCATCAGCCCCGGCTTGCCACCCCGTTGAGCGCCGGTAAAAGCACCGGGGGCGTAGCCGAACAATTCACTTTCGGCGAGATTTTCCGGCAGCGCGGCACAGTTCAAGGCCAGAAACGGTGCACTGTGACGCGCGCTGATCGCATGACAGGCCCGCGCCACCAACTCTTTGCCGGTGCCCGTTTCACCCTGGATCAACAGCGGCGCATCCAGTGCGGCCACCCGTTGCGCACGCGCCTTGAGGGTGCGGATCGCCGGTGATTCGCCCAACAGCGCATCAAAACCTTCGGCATGGTCGTGGTGCAGCGCCGAGAGTTGTTCACCGATGCGGTTCGGCTGGTAAAGCGTGAGCAGGGCGCCGGCATCGGTGATCGGCGTAGCGTCCAGCAATAGGGTCTGGCCGTTCACGCTGATCTCGCGCAATGGCAGGCGAAAGCCATGCTCCAGCAAGGTGTCGAGCAGCCCTGGATCGTTTAACAGCTCGGCGATGCTTTCCCCGGCCGGTTCGCGCCCGTAAAGCGCGATCAGCGCCGGGTTGGCCAGCAGGATCTTGCCCGCGCTGTCCAAGGCCAGCACCGGGTCGGTCATGGCCGCCAACAGCGCGTCGAGTTGCAGGTGGCGGCGTTGGCCGGGGAGGATGTCGACCACGGTCACCGCCTGCACGCCCTGCACGCTGAACAACGCATCGCGCAGTTCCTCGAGCACCTCGGCGCTCAAGGTCGGCGCGTCGATATAGACATTGGGCGGCACCATCTCCACCGCATCCAGGTTGAGATTGCGCCCACCGAGCAAGGCCAGGACTTCCTGGGTGATGCCGACGCGGTCGATGAAGCTGACGTGGATACGCATGGAATGGTGTTGGGTTCTGACGTGCGAGAGACGGCAAGTATGCCTTGGAGCAGATGCAGATCAAAATGTGGGAGGGGCTTGCTCCCGATAGCGGTGTGTCAGCCAAAGATTTATCAGCTGATCCACCGCCATCGGGAGCAAGCCCCCTCCCACATTTGAACAGTGTTGTGTCAGTGCAGGCGCGTTATGCCAGGTGTTCAGGCTTGATCGGGTCGCCCGATTTCACATCCAGCTGATGCCGCACATCTTCGAACATCAAGTCGTACTGCTTGTGCATCGAGCCATTCAACACGGCCACTTTCGGCATGCCGTATTTCTGCGCGATATTCATCGCATGCCGCGCAAAGTCGAAGGCCTGGTCCTTGGGCAGGAAAAACTCCTCCTTGAGGTCCTTGCCCTGCACCGAACCGTGCAGTTTGAACAGCATACCCTTGCCTTCCTTGGGGTCCTGGCTGACTTCATAGTCGATGCACAGGTTGTAGCTGTAGTCGTCTTTGTTCAGCGCGTGACGTTCGACGTGCAAGTGTCCCGGTTCAAAGGTAGCCATAGGCAAATCTCCTCTACTTCACAGATAGCTGATGCCAGGGGTTGCCGTGCTGATGCGGGTGCCGGCGCTGCCCTGGACGATGGCTTCGATGTCCGAGAGTGAACCGATCACCGCGGTTTTGCCAGTCTGGCGGGCGAACTCGCAGGCTGCTTGCACCTTGGGGCCCATGGAACCGGCGGCGAAGCCGAGTTGTTCCATGGCGTCGGGGTGAGCCTGGCCGATGGCTTTCTGGGTGGGTTTGCCGAAGTCAATGAAGACCGCATTGACGTCGGTGGCAATCACCAGCAAATCGGCGTCCAGTTGCGCGGCCAGCAGCGATGAGCAGAGGTCTTTGTCGATCACCGCTTCAATGCCTTTGAGCGTGCCGTCTTCGCCATACATCGTGGGGATACCGCCGCCGCCGGCGCAGATCACAATGGCTTTCTTCTCCAGCAGCCATTTGATCGGGCGGATTTCGAAGATGCGTTTCGGGCGCGGACTGGCGACCACGCGGCGGTATTTGTCGCCGTCGGGGGCGATGGCCCAGCCTTTTTCGGCGGCAAGTTTTTCCGCTTCGGCCTTGGCGTACACCGGGCCGATTGGCTTGGTCGGGTTCTGGAACGCTGGGTCGTTGGCGTCGACTTCCACTTGCGTGAGCAGGGTGGCGAAGGGCACTTCGAAGTCCAGCAGATTGCCCAGTTCCTGTTCGATGATGTAGCCGATCATGCCTTCGGTCTCGGCCCCGAGTACGTCCAGCGGGTACGGCGAAACGCTGGTGTAGGCCGCGGCCTGCAACGACAGCAGGCCGACCTGCGGGCCGTTGCCGTGGGCGATCACCAGCTCGTTGCCGGGGTGGATCTTGGCGATTTGTTCGGTGGCGATACGGATATTGGCGCGTTGGTTGTCTGCGGTCATGGGGTCACCACGGCGCAGGAGGGCGTTGCCGCCCAGGGCTACGACGATGCGCATAATGCAAATCCTCTGGATGTGTGAACACCGGCCCAATGTGGGAGGGGGCTTGCTCCCGATGGCAGTGTGTCAGTCAACTGATCTGTAACTGAGCCACCGCTATCGGGAGCAAGCCCCCTCCCACATTGACTGTGTTCCAGCCTTAAAAAGTTAGATATCCGCCAACGCCGACACCAGGATCGCCTTGATGGTATGCATGCGGTTCTCCGCCTGCTCGAAGGCAATGTTGGCCGGCGATTCAAAGACTTCCTCGGTGACCTCCACGCCACCGGCCAGGTGCGGATAGCGCGCGGCGATGTCTTTGCCGACCTTGGTTTCGCTGTTGTGGAACGCCGGCAGGCAGTGCATGAACTTCACGCGCGGGTTGCCCGATGCTTTCATCATCTTGGCGTTGACCTGGTACGGCAGCAGTTGCTCGATACGCTCGTCCCACGCTTCCACGGGTTCGCCCATGGACACCCAGATATCGGTGTGAATGAAATCCACGCCCTTGACCGCCTCGGCCGGGTCTTCGGTGATGGTGATGCGTGCGCCGCTTTCTTGCGCGAACGCCTGGCACTGCTTGATGAAATCGTCATGAGGCCACAGGGCTTTCGGCGCGCCGATGCGTACGTCCATGCCGAGCTTGGCGCCGATCATCAGCAGCGAGTTGCCCATGTTGTAGCGCGCATCGCCCAGGTAGGCGTAGCTGATGTCATGCAGCGGCTTGTCGCTGTGTTCGCGCATGGTCAGGGTGTCGGCGATCATTTGCGTCGGGTGGAATTCGGCGGTGAGGCCGTTGAACACCGGCACGCCGGCAAACTTGGCCAGCTCTTCGACGATTTCCTGCTCAAAGCCCCGGTACTCGATGGCGTCGAACATGCGCCCAAGCACACGGGCGGTGTCTTTCATGCTTTCCTTGTGGCCGATCTGCGACGACACCGGGTCGATGTAGGTGACGTGCGCGCCCTGGTCGTGGGCCGCCACTTCGAACGCGCAGCGGGTGCGGGTCGAGGTTTTTTCGAAGATCAGCGCGATGTTCTTGCCCTTGAGGTGCGGACGCTCGGTGCCGGTGTATTTGGCGCGCTTGAGGTCGCGGGACAGGTCCAGCAGGTAGTGCAGCTCGCGGGTGGTGTGGTGCATCAGCGACAGCAGGCTGCGGTTGCGCATATTGAAAGCCATGATGGAATCTCCTTAATAGTCGATAGGGTCGCGGATAATCGGGCAGGTCATGCAGTGGCCGCCGCCACGGCCCCGGCCGAGTTCACCGGCGCTGATGGTGATGACTTCCACCCCGGCCTTGCGCAGCAGGGTATTGGTGTAGGTGTTGCGGTCGTAGCCGATCACCACGCCCGGCTCCACGGCCACCACGTTGTTGCCGTCATCCCATTGTTCGCGCTCGGCGGCGAAGCTGTTGCCGCCGGTCTCGACCACGCGCAGCGCCTTGAGGTTGAGCGCTGCGGCGACGGTGTCGAGGAAGTTGGTGGTCTCCCGCTGGATATCGATACCGTGGGGTTTGCTGTCGTCCGGGCGCAGGGTGAAGGGCACAATCTGGTTGACCACTTCGGGAAATATGGTGACCAGGTCGCGGTCGCAGAAACTGAATACCGTGTCCAGGTGCATCGCCGCGCGGGACTTGGGCAGGCCGGCCACGATCACGCGTTCCACGGCGTTGTTCTTGAACAGGTTGCGCGCCAGTTGGCCGATGGCCTGGTGCGACGAACGCTCGCCCATGCCGATCAGGACCACGCCGTTGCCAATCGGCATCACGTCGCCACCTTCCAGCGTGGCGGCGCCATGGTCCTGGTCGGGGTCGCCGTACCAGATCTGGAATTCAGCGTTGGTGAATTCGGGGTGGAATTTGTAGATGGCGCTGGTCAGCAGGGTTTCCTGGCGTCGCGCCGGCCAGTACATCGGGTTGAGCGTCACGCCGCCGTAGATCCAGCAGGTGGTGTCGCGGGTGAACTGGGTATTGGGCAACGGCGGCAGGATGAAACTGGCGTGGCCGAGGAAGTCGCGGAACATCTCGATGGTCCGGCCGCCGAAGCTGCTCGGCAAGTCATCGGCCGACACGCCGCCGATCAGGAACTCGGTGATCTTGCGCGGCTCCAGGCTGCGCAGCCAGGAACCGACTTCGTCAACCAGGCCCAGGCCGACGGTATTGGCGGTGATCTTGCGCTGCAGAATCCAGTCCAGCGCTTCGGGGATGGCGACGATGTCGGTCAGCAGGTTGTGCATTTCCAGCACATCAATGTCCCGCTCGCGCATCTTGGTCACGAAGTCGAAATGGTCGCGCTTGGCCTGGGCGACCCACAGCACGTCATCGAACAGCAGTTCGTCGCAGTTGTTGGGGGTCAGCCGCTGGTGGGCCAAGCCTGGGGAGCACACCATGACTTTGCGCAGTTTGCCGGCTTCGGAATGAACGCCGTACTTCACTTTTTCCGTGGTCATTTCAGATCCTCCAGTGGACATGCAATTACAGCGTCAGGAAGCCGTCGTAGAGGCCATAGGCAGCCACCAGGGCGCCAACGATCACTGCGGCGAAAATCAGCTTCTCGACGTTGGTGAATATCGGTTTGCCCAGTTCACGCTTGGCCTTGGCGAACAGGATCGCGCCGGGAGCGTAGAGCAGGGCGGACAGCAGCAGGTATTTGGTGCCGCCGGCGTAGAGCAGCCAGATCGCGTAGATCAGGGCGACGGCGCCGATGAACAGGTCTTTCTTGCGCTCTTTGAGGGCGTTTTCGTAAGTCTCGCCGCGCACCGCCAGCAACAGCGCATACGCCGCCGACCACAGGTACGGCACCAGGATCATCGAGGTGGCGAGGTAGATCAGCGACAGGTAGGTGCTGGCGGAAAACAGCGTGATCACCAGGAACAGTTGCACCATCGCGTTGGTCAGCCACAGGGCGTTGACCGGCACATGGTTGGCGTTTTCCTTGCGCAGGAAGGCCGGCATGGTGTGGTCCTTGGCGGCGGCGAACATGATCTCCGCGCACAGCAGGACCCACGACAGCAGTGCCCCCAGCAGCGAAATGATCAAGCCGACGCTGATCAGCACCGCGCCCCAGTGGCCCACCACATGCTCCAGCACGGCGGCCATCGACGGGTTCTGCAGCTTGGCCAGTTCCGGCTGGGTCATGATCCCCAGGGACAGTACGTTCACCAGCATCAAAAACAGCAGCACGGTGATAAAGCCAATCACCGTGGCCTTGCCCACATCGGAGCGTTTCTCCGCCCGGGACGAGAAGATGCTCGCGCCTTCGATACCAATGAACACCCACACGGTGACCAGCATCATGTTGCGCACCTGGTTCATCACGCTGCCCAGGTCCGGGTTTTTCACGCCCCAGATGTCAGCGGTGAAGATGTCCAGCTTGAACGCGAACAGCGCGATCAATACGAACAGCACCAGTGGCACCACTTTGGCCACGGTGGTCACCAGGTTGATGAACGCCGCTTCCTTGATCCCGCGCAGCACCAGAAAATGCACGGCCCACAGCAACACCGAGGCGCCAATCACGGCGGCCGGGGTGTTGCCCTCGCCGAAGATCGGGAAAAAATAGCCGAGGGTGCTGAACAGCAGCACGAAGTAACCGACGTTGCCCAGCCAGGCACTGATCCAGTAACCCCAGGCCGACGAGAAACCCATGTAGTCACCGAAACCGGCTTTGGCGTAGGCGTAGACACCGCCGTCGAGGTCCGGCTTGCGGTTGGCGAGGGTCTGGAACACGAACGCGAGGGTCAGCATGCCGACAGCGGTAATCACCCAGCCAATCAACACCGCGCCCACATCGGCACTGGCGGCCATGTTTTGCGGCAGTGAGAAGATCCCGCCGCCAATCATCGAGCCCACGACCAGCGCCACTAACGCGCCAAGCCTCAGTTTTCCAGGTGAATCAGACATTGCGTGACTCCAATGCAGGAGAGAGAGATCACAGAATAATTCCGTGGGCTAATCAAACAGCTGACTTAGATCACATCATCGGCACATTTCATTGTGAATTAATGACTTAAGGAGGAAGGTTCGCGGGCGATGAAAATCCCGAAGAGGCGCTTTGCAGAGCGCTTCCTCCTTCCTGGTTAATCATTTGGTGGTCATGGATGTATGACGCTAGTTGGTATTCGCCAATGTGCAAACTTTTTGAATAAGGTCTGACGACTGGTTTATGCCGCACTTATTTAAATTATAAATACGCCTAAAGTTCCTGTTATTACATGCCCTTATGTTATGAAGGCTATGTTCATTAAACTGAATTAGTTGAGTGAGCCGCTGTCAGCTGAAAAATTTAAATCAAGGAATCGTCATGTCCCACCCTGCACAGAAACTTCGGCTCAGTGCCCTGATCGCCCTGGTGGTGGGTTCGATGATTGGCGGTGGCATCTTCTCACTGCCGCAGAACATGGCTGCACGCGCTGGCGCGGGCGCGGTGTTGATCGGCTGGGGTATCACGGCGGTCGGCATGCTGACCCTGGCCTTCGTGTTCCAGACTTTGGCCAACCGCAAGCCCGAGCTGGACTCTGGCGTGTATGCCTACGCCAAGGCCGGGTTTGGCGACTACATGGGGTTCTCCTCGGCCTGGGGTTACTGGATCAGTGCGTGGATGGGCAATGTGGGTTACTTCGTGCTGCTGTTCAGCACCCTCGGCTACTTTTTTCCGGCGTTCGGCGAGGGCAATACGCCGCTGGCCATCGGCTGTGCATCGCTGTTGCTGTGGGCTGTGCATTTTCTGGTGATGCGCGGGATCAAGGAAGCGGCGTTCATCAACCTGGTGACCACCGTGGCGAAGATTGTGCCGCTGCTGCTGTTTATCGTGATTGCCGCCGTGGCGTTCAAGGCGGATATCTTCAGCCGCGATATCTGGGGCCTGGGCAATCCGCAAATGGGCAGTGTGACGGACCAGGTGCGCCACATGATGCTGGTCACAGTGTTTGTGTTTATCGGCATCGAGGGTGCCAGCGTTTACTCGGCGCGGGCCGAGAAGCGCGCGGACGTGGGCCGGGCCACCGTGATCGGTTTTCTCGGCGTGCTCGCGCTGCTGGTGCTGGTGAATGTGCTGTCCCTGGGGATCATGAGCCAGCCGGAACTGGCGCAATTGCAAAACCCCTCCCTGGCCGGGGTACTGGAACATATCGTCGGGCGCTGGGGCGCGATATTGATCAGCCTCGGCCTGGCGGTGTCGCTGCTGGGCGCGCTGTTGTCCTGGGCGCTGCTGTGTGCGGAAATCCTCTACGCCACCGCCCACGACAAGACCATGCCGGCGTTCCTGAAGAAGGAAAACGCCAACCAGGTGCCGGTCAACGCCCTGTGGCTGACCAACCTGATGATCCAGGCGTTCCTGGTGATCACGCTGTTTTCCGCCAGCACCTACACCACCCTGATTTACCTCGCCTCGTCGATGATTCTGGTGCCCTACCTGTGGTCGGCGGCCTATGCGGTGCTGTTGAGCGGGCGTGGCGAAACCTACGAAGGCGCCCCGCGTCGGCGCCTGAAGGACTTGCTGGTGGGCCTGATCGCCCTGGTTTACGCCGTATGGCTGCTGTATGCGGGCGGCCTGAAATACCTGCTGCTGTCGGCGCTGTTGTATGCGCCAGGGGTGATCCTGTTCGCCCAGGCCAAGCGCGAACAGGGCCAGCCGTTGTTCACCTTTGTGGAAAAAGGCATTTTCGGCTGCGTGGTTGCAGGGGCCGGCTTGGCGGCCTATGGGCTGTATAGCGGGGTGTTGTCGTTGTGAGGGCAGGCTGTTCGGGCCTCATCGGGGGCAAGCCCCCTCCCACACGTTGAATGCATTCACAGTTCAAATGTGGGAGGGGGCTTGCCCCCGATGGCGGCTTCAAGTCACCACTGAGGCCGGTGCGCCCCCAGTTCTCCGGCGGGCAAATCCCACTGCAGTGGTGCGCCGCTGATACTCAGCGGCGCCAACAACCGGTGGGCCTGGCCCCACGCTGTCTGCTCAACCACCAGGCCTTGATCACGCGTATCTTCGGCCCGCAGCGGCGGTTGCTCCGGCACTTGCCATGCCTCCACCAGCAATTTCGCCGTGCGTGCCAACGACAGGCGCGCCGACCCACCCCGGCCGCAGGCCAGGCGCTCGGTCAAGACCCGGATCGCACTGGCGGCCATCAGGTACCCGGTGGCGTGATCCAGCGCCTGCACCGGCAACGGCAGCGGTTTATCCGCGTGCTTCCAGGCCATGCCCGCATCGGCAATGCCGCTGCTCATCTGCACCAGGCTGTCGAAGCCGCGACGGTTACGCCACGGACCACTCCAGCCATAGGCGTTGAGGCTGACGTCAATAAGACCCGGCGCGATGCGTTGCAGTGCGTCGACCGAATAGCCCAACTGCTCTAACGCATCGGCGCGGTAACCGTGGAACAACATATCGGCGTCCTTAAGCAACGCTTCGAAGACCTGGCGGCCTTCGGGGCTTTTCAGATCCAGCCGCGCGCAGCGCTTGCCCAGGGTCATTTCCGGCACCACGCCGGGCTCGTCCCAGGTCGGCGAGTCGATGCGCAATACATCCGCACCTAAACCCGCGAGAAAACGACTGGCGACGGGGCCGGCCAATACGCGGGTCAAGTCCAGCACCTTGATGCCGGCCAGTGGGCGGGCCGCTGTGCCGAGCCAAGGTGTGTCACGGGTGGTTTCGCAGGCCTGACGCTGTACCAGTCGCTCGGCATTCACCGCCAAGCCTTGAGGGTGACTTTGCCAGGCGTGCCACGAACGCATCTGCGCCGCACAACCGCCCGCGTCGACAATCGCCTGTTCCAGTTCGGCGGCGTTCCATTTGGCCACGTGACGCGCCATTTGCGCACGCTCAGTGACCTTGCCCAACACCCGTTCGGCCGCCGCGCGGTGATGGGGCGCATTGGTGTGCAAGCGAATCCAGCCGTCGGCGCTGGCGTAGTCACCGGCTATCGGGTCCCACAGCGGGGGCACCTGCCAATCCAGCGGGCGAATCGATGAGGCAAACCAGAATGAGGCGAGGCGACGGTCCACGCTGACGCTTGGCAAGCGCGCGGTCTGTTGCCGGATAAGTTCGGCGACGGCCTGGCCGGCGGCGCCGATGCTGGCGGCGGCCAGGTCGGTCACGGCGAAGGCCGAGGGCAGGGCGCCGGGCTCGTTCAGGGGCAGCGGGGTGTGCGGTAGATCGAGTGCCGCTTGGATGGGTGTCAGCAGGTCAGTCATCTAAGGCCCTCCGTGAGAGAAGGGCCACTATAGAAGATCGTCAGGCCGGTGTGACAACCCCCGGCACCAACGGCAGCTCGATACTGGCGACAAAGCCGCCGTCGGCATGATTGGCCAGGATCAGGTTGCCGCCATGGCGTTCGGCGGCGCGACGGGCGATCGCCAGGCCCAGGCCGTGACCTTGCGCTGTCTGGCCGGGGGCGCGGTAGAACGGCTCGCCCAGTTGGCTCAGGTGCTCGGCTTCAACGCCGGGGCCATGGTCGCGCACGCTGATCAAAATGCGCTCGCCGCGCTGCTGTGCCTGCAGCTCGATGGGTTGGCCGGCCGGGTTGAAACGCTGGGCATTGCGCAGCAGGTTATCCACGGCGCGTTCGATCATGGTCGGCCAGCCTTTGAGGCGCAGGTCGGGTTCAGCCGTCAGTTGCACGGCCTGCTCGGGCGCGCTGAGCTGGGCGTCCTTTTGCAGCGTCTGGAGCAACAGGTTGAGGTCGACCTCTTCGGCGCTGGCGTTGTCGGCATCCACCCGGGCCAGTACCAGGATCTCACTGATCAGGGCTTCCAGACGGTCGCATTCGCGGGTCAGGCGCGGCCACAGTTTTTCCCGTTCTTCGGGGCTGGCGCGCTCGGCCAGGGCCAGGGCGATACGCAAGCGGGCCAGGGGCGAACGCAGTTCGTGGGAAACGTCGCGCAGCAGTTGGCGCTGGCTGGCGATCAGGCTTTGCAGGCGTGCGCCCATGCGGTTGAAATCGGTGGCCAGCACGCCGAATTCATCGCGGCGGTTGGCCAATTGCGCCAGGCTGTTCTGCTGGTACGTGGCTTGGCCCAGGTCATGCACCGCGCCGCGCAGTCGGCTCAGCGGACGGGTGATGGACAATGTCACCAACAGGCTGAACAGGGTCAGCACCACCAGGGCAATGGCCAGGGCGCTGAACGGCCACAGCAGGCTGCTGCGGTGCCAGGCGTCGAGTTCCGGATGCGGAATGCGGTAAATCAGCAGGTAGGTGTCGCCGGTTTTTTCGCTGGTGTACTCGGCGGTCAGGCGCCGCCAGGGCAGGTGGCCGTCCTGGCTGTCATTCTGCCGGGCTTCGAAGGCCGCGGCGCGACGCGGGAAGGTGCCGCGTACCACCGGCTCGCCGCCTTCGTTCAGCACTTGCACGTCAATGTGATACTGGCGCTTGCGTTGCTGCAGCAACTCCTGGGCAGCATCTTCGCCTTGGGCTTCGTAGAGTTGCGTCCACTCTTGCGCCAGGTTGTTGAGACCGGGGTGACGGCTGAGAATCCAGGCGTCCTGGTTCAGCATATGCCCAAGCAGGATCGACAATCCGGCAACCAGGGCGATGGCCAGCCAGAAACTCGCCAGGATGCGCCAGAACAATGAACGCACGGGAAACCCTCAAATAGGAAAAGCCCAGTGGCGGGGCCACTGGGCTGGGAGCATTAACGCGAGGGCATTATTGCGCTTTTTGCGGTTGTTGCGCTTTCCAGGCCTGGAATTCTTTCCATTCGGCACGACGCTGCTCTTGCTGCTTGACGATCTGGTCGAACTTCTTCTGCTGGTCGGGTTTGAGCACGGCGCGGATGTCGGCCTGGGTTTTCTGCTTGCCGGCGGCGATCTCGTCCTGCATGGCTTTCTGATCAGCAGCCGGCAGTTTGGCCAGGTACTTTTGGGTCAGGTCTTTGCGAGCGTGCCATTGGTCACCCATCAGCTTGCGAATCTGCTCGCGTTGTTCCTTGCTCAAATCCAACTGGCTGAACGGGCCACCTTTACCACGCGGACCGTGTTCACCGTGGCCCGGGCCACCCATCATATGGCCTTCGGGGCCGCCCATCGGGCCTGGACCTTCGGGCATGGCGGCCATGGCGACGGTAGGCAGTGCAGCGGCGAACATCAAAGCGATAAGGGTCTTGCGCATGGGGATTCTCCTGTCTCTATTCCGGTGAGTCCGGATGTGAGTAGATTACCCAGGACAAGGTCAGCGGCCGTCAGCGGAGCGTAAAGGTTTGGTAAGGGTGAGGCGGCGGCCCCGATCGTTCCCACGCTCTGCGTGGGAATGCATCCCGTGACGCTCCGCGTCACCCAAGCGCAAGGCGGGACGCAGAGCGTCCGGGCGGCGTTCCCACGCGGAGCATGGGAACGATTATTCAAGGGGCGTAATAGTAACCACGGCTGCGCAGCGCCACGATCCGCGGACGGCCGTCCGGGTGTGGGCCGATTTTCTTGCGCAGGTTGCTGACGTGCATGTCCAGGCTGCGATCGTACAGGGTCAACTTGCGGCCCAGGGCGATTTGCGCCAGCTCCTGTTTATCCAGCGGTTCGCCGGGCTGGCGCAGCAAGGCTTCGAGCAGGCGGCTTTCGGAGACGGTCAGGGTAAATTCCTGTGCGTCGATGCTGACCACGCCGCGCACCGGGCTGAAGCACAAGTCGCCCAGTTCCAGTTGGGTCGACACGGCTGCCGGATGACTGCGGCGCAGCACGGCACGCAAGCGAGCGGTGAGTTCGCGCGGATCGCAAGGCTTGGCCAGGTAATCGTCGGCGCCCAGCTCCAGGCCGAGGATGCGGTCCAGGGGTTCGCCCCGGGCCGAGAGCATCAGCACCGGCAACTCCGGGTGGTCGTTGCGCAGTTGCTTGAGCAACTCCAGGCCGCTGCCGTCGGGCAGCATCACGTCGAGCACCACTGCCGCCGGGGCGGTTTCGGCCAGGGCCCTGCGGGCACTGGAGCCGTCGTGGCAGGCGCGTACCTGGAAACCTTCCTGGCTCAGCCAACTGGTCAGCAGCTCACAGAGCTCCTGGTCATCATCTATCAGTAACAGCTCGCTCATGACTCACTCAATTTAGCCATTGTCGACGACGACGGTGCCCACCGCTGGCAAAGATGCCGCACAGCAAGGCGATCAGGGCGACGCCCGCGCCGGTGACAAACCATTGCTGCTGCTCGGTCAGCCATCGGGTCAAGGCACCGCCTTGTGTCTCTTTGAGTTGCTGGGCCAGGCGTTGGTTCTCCTGGCGCAAACGGCTCAGTTGCGCGCTTTCACGGGTAGCCTGCGTGCCTTGCAGTTGCTTGCTCAGCGCTTCGCGTAGCCCTTCGCTTTCTTTCAAGCGTTGCTGCAATTCAGTGATCTGGCTGCCGGCACTCAAGGACAGCGGCGTGGAGCTGCCGCTGCTTGAGGACTCTTCAGCGTGGGCCGTCGCCCCGATCGTAAACACTGCCAACAGACACAACTGACGTAAGCGCATCGGAACTCCTGATTCCACACGGATATTCAGAACGTTGTCGGCAGGTTGCCGGGAATGATGAGCCATTGGGATGGCGCCGAAGCGTTTTGGCCCGGCGCCACCGGGCTCAAGGCAGGACTTGCTTGAACGGCTTGATCACGACATCCGCGTAGACGCCCGCCGCTACATAAGGATCAGCCTTGGCCCATGCCTGGGCATCGGCCAGGGACGCGAACTCGGCAACGATCAGGCTGCCGGTGAAACCCGCTTCGCCCGGCTCGTTACTGTCGGTGGCCGGGTGCGGGCCGGCCAGTACGATGCGGCCTTCGGTCTGCAGCTGCTTGAGGCGCTCGACGTGGGCCGGGCGCACGCTCAGGCGTTTTTCCAGCGAGTTGGCAACATCGGTGGCAATGATGGCGTAGAGCATGTCAGTCCTCGGTTTTCGGCGTGGTGGCGGCAGAGTCATGCAGGTGGCGCGACAGGTAGATACCTTGGCCGACCAGGAACAGCAGGGTCATGGCCAGGCTGCCGAACACCTTGAAGTCGACCCAGTATTCCTGAAAGGTAAAGGCCACGAACAGGTTGGCGGCACCGCAGAAGATGAAAAACACGATCCAGGCCACGTTCAGGCGCACCCAGATCGGGTCCGGCAGGGTCAGCGCGTGGCCCATGATCCGCTTGATCAGCAGGCGATCACCAATGAAGTGGCTGCCGATGAACACCAGGGCGAACAGCCAGTTGACCACCGGGGCTTTCCATTTGAGGAAGGTTTCGCTGTGGAAGGCCAGGGTCAGGCCGCCGAACACCAGGCAGGCGATGAGGGTCAGCCATTGGCTTTTTTCCAGCTTGCGCTGGGAGATGAAGATGGCGCCGTACACCACGATGGAGCTGATGATCAGCACGGCGGTGGCGCTGTAGATGCCGCCGAACGACAGCTGGTGACCGGCGATGTCGATGACCCTGGGGTCGAGTTTGGTAACGATGAAAAACAGCAACAGCGGGATGAAGTCGATGAATTGTTTCACAGTAAGAGCCAGAAGCTGGATGTGGCGGCATAATAACAAACATCCTTGGTTGCGATAGCGCCAGCTGACTTGAGGTTACACACTCCCGTGAATGTTGATTTGCACTGCCACAGCACGGCCTCCGACGGCGCCTTGGCGCCTGCGGTACTGGTTGCGCGTGCGTTTGAAAAAGGCGTGCGAGTCCTCGCGTTGACCGACCACGACACCCTCGAAGGCCTCGATGAGGCCCGCGCGGCGGCCGAGGCCTTGGGCATGCAGCTGGTCAACGGCGTGGAATTGTCCTGCACCTGGGGCGGCGCCACCATTCATGTGCTCGGCTACGGTTTCGAGCAAAACGCCCCGGCCCTGGTGGCTGCCATCGCCCGATTGCACGATGGCCGCTGGCTGCGGTCCGAAGAAATAAGCCGCAAGCTCAGCCTCAAAGGCATGCCTGGCGCCCTCGACGGCGCTCGGGCTATCCAGCAGGCGTTGGGCGACAGCGGTAATGCACCGGCCCGTCCGCACTTCGCCGACTGGATGGTGCAAGCAGGTTTCGTCAAGGACCGCGCCGAAGCCTTCCGTAAATGGTTGGGCGCGGGCAAGTTGGGCGATGTGAAGCAACATTGGCCGACCCTTGAGGACACCGTCGAGACCCTGCGGGCCGCCGGGGCCTGGGTCAGCCTGGCGCATCCCTGGCATTACGATTTCACCCGCAGCAAGCGCCGCAAGCTGATCAGTGACTATATTGGAGCGGGCGGCCACGCGATCGAAGTGGTCAACGGGCATCAACCCGCCGAGCAGGTCGGCAGCCTGGCGATCCTTGCCCGCGAATTTGGTCTGCTGGTCAGTGCCGGCAGTGATTTTCATGGCCCAGGCGGCTGGTCCGAGATCGGCGAGTATCGCCAGGTTCCGCAAGACCTGCCGCTGTTGTGGGGGCGATTCAAGCATGACCCCATTATTGCCACCGTCTGAACAGGTAGAGCTCGTGAGTCAATTCTTCCAGATTCATCCGGAAAACCCCCAGGCGCGCCTGATCAAACAGGCCGTGGAAATCATTCGCGCCGGCGGCGTGGTGATCTATCCAACTGATTCGTCCTACGCCATTGGTTGCCAGATCGGCGACAAGGGTGCGGTCGAGCGCGTAAGACGTCTGCGCCAACTGGATGACAAGCACAACTTTGCGCTGATCTGCAGCGACTTGTCCCAGCTTGGGCTGTTCGCCAAGGTCGACACCGGCACCTTCCGCTTGCTCAAGGCCCATACGCCTGGGCCGTACACCTTCATTCTCAACGCCACCCGCGAAGTGCCGCGCCTGTTACTGCACCCGAAAAAACGCACCATCGGCCTGCGCGTGCCGGAGCACCCGATCGCCCTGGCGCTGCTGGCCGAACTGGGCGAGCCGCTGATGAGCGTGTCGCTGATCCTGCCTGGCGAAACCGAGCCGCTGTATGACCCTTACGAAATGCGCCGCCTGTTGGAAAAACACGTCGACTTGATCATCGACGGCGGCTACGGCGGCAACAAGGCCTCCACCGTGATCAACCTGGCCGATGGCGAGCCGCAAGTGGTGCGTGTAGGGTGCGGCGACCCGACGCCGTTCATGGTCGAGGCCTGAATGTCGGTCGTGGAAACCGTCGACTCCCAGGCGGGGGCCCAGCAGGAACTGCCCTTCGCGATGGTCTATGGCCAGGCGGTCCTGGAAATGCCCCTGGACCTGTACATCCCGCCGGACGCCCTGGAAGTCTTCCTTGAAGCCTTCGAAGGCCCGCTGGACCTGCTGCTGTACCTGATCCGCAAACAGAACATCAACATCCTCGATATTCCCGTGGCGGAAATCACCCGGCAGTACATGGGCTATGTCGAATTGATGCAGTCGGTGCGCCTGGAGCTGGCCGCCGAATACCTGGTGATGGCCGCCATGCTCGCCGAGATCAAGTCGCGCATGCTGCTGCCGCGTGCGGAGACGGTCGAGGCCGAAGAAGATGACCCGCGCGCCGAACTGATCCGCCGCCTGCAGGAATACGAGCGCTTCAAGGCGGCCGCCGAAGGGATCGACGGTTTGAGCCGCGTAGGCCGCGATGTGGTGGTGCCCAAGCTGGATGCCCCGGAAGCCCGCGCGCGCAAACTGTTGCCCGACGTGAGCCTGGAAGAGTTGCTGATGTCCATGGCCGAGGTGCTGCGCCGTGGCGATATGTTCGAAAGCCACCAGGTCAGCCGCGAAGCCCTGTCCACCCGCGAGCGCATGAGCGATGTGCTGGAGCGTCTCAAGGGCGGCGGATTTGTACCGTTTGTCGAGCTGTTCACCGCAGAGGAAGGGCGCCTGGGCGTGGTGGTGACTTTCATGGCGATCCTGGAGCTGGTCAAGGAGTCCTTGGTCGAGCTGGTCCAGAATGAGCCGTTTGCGGCTATCCATGTGCGGGCGCGAGCCGAATAACGAGCTGAATCGATGAATCTGACTGAACCCCGCGAACTGGCACCCTTGCTGGAAGCCTTTCTCCTGGCCTCGGGCAAGCCGCAATCTTTGGAGCGCCTGTTCGAACTCTTTGAAGAGGCCGAACGTCCCGAACCGCCGGTGTTCAAGAAGGCATTGGAGATCCTGCGCAAATCCTGTGACGGTCGCGCCTTTGAATTGCGTGAAGTGGCGTCGGGTTATCGCCTGCAGATCCGCGAGAAATTTTCCCCTTGGGTGGGGCGCTTGTGGGAAGAACGCCCGCAGCGTTATTCACGGGCGATGCTGGAGACCATGGCGTTGATCGCCTATCGCCAGCCGATCACTCGGGGCGAGATCGAAGATGTGCGGGGCGTGGCGGTCAACAGCCATATCGTCAAGACGTTGCTGGAGCGCGAGTGGATCCGCATCGTCGGCTACCGTGACGTGCCCGGCAAACCGGCGATGTTCGCCACCACCAAGGTGTTCCTCGACCACTTCAACCTGAAGAACCTCGACGACCTGCCGCCGCTGGCCGAACTGCGCGAGATGGAAGCCGAACCGGTGCTCGACTTCGACGACGCGCCGGTACCGGCCAGCTTGCAGGAACTGGCCGACGCCAGCGCCGAGCCGGAAGAGCCGAAAGACGAAACCAGTTTCCATACGTTGCTGTTGGAACTGGACGACATGGAGCAGGGCATCAAGACCGATTTTGACGATGTGCTGCGCGATGGCGCCGTTGAGCCTGAAACCCAGGTGAACGTTGAGCCCGAGCCTGACGTCGAAGAAGACATCCTCGGTGTTGCCGATGCCCGGGAAAAACTGCTGGCCGCCGTCGCCGCCCTCGAACAGCCGCCGTTGAGCGATGAGGAAGACGAAGCCCGGGCGCTGGCCGAGGCCATCGAAAACGAACGCCGCCAATTCGAAGACTGACGCGGATCAAAATGTGGGAGGGGGCTTGCTCCCGATAGCGGTGTGTCGGCCAACCTATGCATCAACTGACCCACTGCCATCGGGAGCAAGCCCCCTCCCACATTTGATTTGCATCGCTTGGGAGAAAATATGAGCTCCACCAAAGACCCCTGCATCAGCATCTGCAAGTTCAACGACGACATCTGCGTCGGCTGTGGCCGCAGCAAGCGCGAAATCCGTGCCTGGAAGAAACTCGACAAAGTCGACAAGCGCACGGTGCTGGCCGAAGCCGAGCTGCGCCTGCTGGCCCTGGGTGCCACCGGCCGGCGGAAAAGCAAATGATTGTGCCTGGATCGGCTAGTCTCTGATGCGCAACGCGCGGCATGCGCGTATGATTCGCGACCCTTTGCCGAGCTATTCGGCCAAAGCCCCGCTTTCAACACTCTTCAGGCCACGCCTGAATCGACCCACCGGGAGGTGCTTAAGATGAACGACAAAGACCAGAACGACAGCCAGGAAATCGGCCCAGCAGGCGAAAAACTGCAAAAAGTGCTGGCGCGTATCGGCGTGGGCTCGCGCCGCGACGTCGAAGCCTGGATCACCCAGAAGCGCATCAAGGTCAACGGCGTCGAGGCTACCCTTGGCCAGCGCGTCGACCTGCACGATGCAATCACCATCGATGGCAAGGTCATCAAGCGTGAAGAGGCGGCCGAATCGGTACGCCGCGTGATCATGTACAACAAGCCCGATGGCGAGATCTGCACTCGTGACGACCCGGAAGGCCGTCCGACCGTGTTCGACAAGATGCCCAAGCCCAAAGAGGGCCGCTGGATCAACATCGGTCGCCTCGACATCAACACCACGGGCCTGCTGATGTTCACCACCGACGGTGAGTTGGCCAACCGCCTGATGCACCCGTCCTACGAGATGGACCGTGAATACGCCGTGCGTGTACGCGGTGAAGTCGATGACGAGATGATCGAACGCCTCAAGGCCGGCGTAGTGCTGGAAGACGGCCCGGCCAAGTTCACCGACATCAAGCAGGCGCCAGGTGGCGAAGGGTTCAACCACTGGTACCACTGCGTGGTGATGGAAGGCCGTAACCGCGAAGTGCGTCGCCTGTGGGAATCCCAGGGCCTGGTGGTCAGCCGCCTGAAGCGCGTGCGTTTCGGCCCGGTGTTCCTGAACTCCGACCTGCCGATGGGCCGCTGGCGCGAAATGAGCCAGTACGAAGTCGACATCCTCAGTGCCGAAGTTGGCCTGACGCCGGTGGCCATGCCGCAGATGAACGCCAAGAGCAAAGACAAGCTCGAGCGTATGCAGCGTAAGTCGTCGCGCCCGGTGGCCCGTACCGAACGTGTTGCGCGCACCGTGCGCCCGGCGTTGAACGCTCCGGCCACTGGTGGTCGCATCTCGCGTGAGCCGCAGATCGAAGGTGAGCGTCGTCCAACCGCGCCATCGCGTCAGGAAGGTGACCGCGCGCCACGTACGCCGCGCCCAGCGCCGACCGGTGGTCGCAGCAACCGTGGTGAAGCGGAGCGCCCCGCCGACAACGCCAGCACCAAGCGTCCAGCCAAGCCAGCGGCTAACAAGCGCCCTGGCCCGAAACTGGTAGCGGACGAGCCGTCGGGCAAGCGCCGTGGCGCGCCGGCCGGTTCCGGTCAGCGTCCTGGGTTTGGTCGCAAGAAGCCGCAGTGATGTCTTAAGCGCTGCACAAAAAAACGCCAACCTACGGGTTGGCGTTTTTTTTTTGATTCAAATTTGAAATGCGCTCAATTGTGGGAGGGGGCTTGCTCCCGATAGCGGCGTATCAGCTTGCATAAGCATCGGCTGAACCACCGCAATCGGGAGCAAGCCCCCTCCCACATTTGGGTCTCCGGTGTTTTCGAGACCAGTGTTCAGAACGCAAACGTCCCATCAAACACCGGCTTGTCATCCAGCGCCAACACCCCGCTGGCAAAGATCAAGTCCAGGTGATGGCTGCCTTTCTGCCCGCCACCCAACCCCAGGTGCAAGCCGCAATGGCGCTCTTCAAAGCCTGCGTTGCGCGCATACAAATCCTTCACGCCTTCATTGGTGCCAATCCCCAATTCCTCCACACGGCGGTTGGACGGGTTGGCATTCAGGTACTTGTTGAAGTCATCCGCCAGCCCCGGCACGTCGCTGGCCACGCCGCAGATGGTGGAGTTCTCGATCCACAGTTCCAGGGGTGACTCCAGCACGCCGTATTTGCGCGCAAAGGGGATGGTGCTGAGAAAGGTGCCGACAAACCGCACTTGCCCGTTGATGGCTTCGCTGTGGGTGGCGATCTCGCCAGGGGCCAGGTCGTGGTTGCCGACGCCGTTGATATTGGTCCACTTCTTGATGCTGCTCATCGGTGCTTCAAGGCGTGAGCCGTGCTTGTCGGTGAAGCTCAGCACGCTGGCCTCGGACATGCGCCGGATCAGCGTGGCGTTGAGGTCGGCGATGCGTTGCGGTTCGACGCTGAAGGTGTCGTAGAAATAATCGCCGTAGTCCTTGAACAGCAGCGACTTTTTCCAATGTTCGGCCATGACGCCGTGCAACGCGCGGATAAAATCCGGGCCTTCGGCACGCGGGTTGGGCAGGGTCGAGGAATCGTAGAGAAACAGGTACAGGTCGCAGGCTTCGATGGCCTGGGCCAGGGTTTCGCTGGCGCTCAGGTCCAGGCGCTGCACCTGGAAATTGAAACGGGCGGCGCTGCCCTGGGTGATTGCCTGGGCGATGGCATCGTAACGTTCGGTATGGCCCAGCAGCACGGTAGGGCGGTTCACGCCCTGAAGGGCCGGGTGGTGAGCGAGATAGTAGAGAAAATGTTCGACAGCGCGGGCCTTGTCCATGACGAGTGTCCTTCTGTGCCTTGGGTAAGGGGGCAGGTGCCGTGCACGACACCTGCCGGATGCCTGCCGGGTGTTAGAAAGGCCACATCGCGGTGCCAAATGGCACAACGGCATCAGCTTGCATCATTTCAACGGCGGCCTCATGGGTCGGCGCTTCAAACCAATCGTCGAGTTGCAGTTCAGTTTCCAGGTCTTTTTCCAGTGCTTGCATGGTGTATCTCCTAGAGGACGTTGTTTGAGAACGGCTTGCCAGCGGCTCGCAGGCAAGTGAAGAGAACCTAGGAGAGAGTGTTTCAAAATGCAAAATATTTATTGACACGGTTTCATTTGGATTTTTTCTTCCGTTTTTTTGACGTTATTTTTTATCCAAGTAAAACAGCGGATTGGCTGAACCGATTCTTCAGATGAGTCTGACTGACAATTTTCCGTAAACCGTCATTTAAGCCTGACCGTAAAGCCAATTTTCCGCTGCGTAACGTTAAGTTTACGTTGTCGGCCTGCGCGCTTTGGGTGGAAATCCCCTGTAAGGAATACCTGACAGATTGTCGGGTGCACGTTCGTGGTGCGTGCCGAAGCTGTCGAGCGGTGTACAATGCGCCGCGTTTTACTGTGACCCCCTCTTGCGTATCCACGCAAAGGCCAAGACCCAGGGTGTATCCGCCCTGATCACTCCGTCCGGCCACGAGCCAGACGGGTTCGATTTCGTCACAGATAAAAACAAACAGGTGACGCATGACCGCTAGAAAGACGCTGTACTCCTGGTGCCTGCGCTGGGGTTTGAGCGGCGCTGCTTGAGTCGGTAATTCAAGGCAGCAACCTGCATTCAACCTCTTCAAACCTTGCGTGAGACCTTTTTCATGAGTGGACCCCATTCCTCTTCAGGCGAGCTGAAACGCGGCCTGAAAAATCGGCATATCCAGTTGATCGCCCTCGGTGGCGCCATCGGCACCGGCCTGTTCCTCGGCTCGGCCGGGGTACTCAAGTCCGCCGGCCCATCGATGATCCTGGGCTATGCCATCTGCGGCTTTATCGCCTTCATGATCATGCGCCAGCTCGGCGAAATGATCGTCGAGGAGCCGGTCGCCGGTTCCTTCAGCCATTTTGCCCACAAGTATTGGGGCGGTTTCGCCGGTTTCCTGTCGGGCTGGAACTGCTGGATCCTGTACATCCTGGTGGGGATGTCGGAGCTGACCGCAGTCGGCAAATACGTGCACTACTGGTGGCCGGAGATTCCGACCTGGGTCTCGGCGGCGGCGTTCTTCGTGCTGATCAACCTGATCAACCTGGCCAACGTCAAAGTCTTCGGTGAAGCCGAGTTCTGGTTCGCGATCATCAAGGTAGTGGCCATCGTCGGCATGATTGCCCTGGGCAGCTACCTGCTGGTCAGTGGCAGCGGAGGTCCGCAAGCTTCGGTGAGCAACCTGTGGGACCACGGCGGCTTCTTTCCCCATGGCGTGGGCGGATTGGTGATGGCCATGGCGATCATCATGTTTTCCTTCGGTGGCCTGGAAATGCTCGGGTTTACCGCCGCCGAAGCGGACCAGCCACGCACCGTGATCCCCAAAGCGATCAATCAGGTGATCTACCGCATCCTGATTTTCTACATCGGCGCGTTGGTGGTGCTGTTGTCGCTGACGCCGTGGGACAGCCTGCTGGCTACCCTTAATGCGTCGGGCGATGCCTACAGCGGCAGCCCGTTCGTGCAAGTGTTCTCGATGCTGGGCAGTAACACCGCCGCGCATATTCTCAACTTTGTGGTATTGACGGCGGCGCTGTCGGTTTACAACAGCGGGACCTACTGCAACAGCCGCATGCTGTTGGGCATGGCCGAGCAGGGTGACGCGCCGAAAGCGCTGGCCAAGATCGACAAGCGTGGGGTGCCGGTGCGTTCGATCCTGGCGTCGGCGGCCGTTACGCTGGTAGCGGTGTTGATGAACTACTTCATCCCGCAACACGCGCTGGAGTTGCTGATGTCGCTGGTAGTGGCCACGTTGGTGATCAACTGGGCGATGATCAGCTTCTCCCACTTCAAATTCCGTCAGCACATGGACCGCACCGGCCAGGTGCCGCTGTTCAAGGCGCTGTGGTACCCCTACGGCAACTGCGTCTGCCTGGCGTTCGTGGTGTTTATCCTGGTGATCATGCTGATGATTCCGGGTATCCAGGTGTCGGTGTATGCGATCCCGGTGTGGGTGGCGTTTATGGCTCTGTGCTATTGGTTGAAAAACAAGCGTAAGGCACAAACCGCCCTGGTCACGCCACAGACGGTGCTTGAGTAACCTCGTTAACCCTGAATAAAGAACCCGGCGTATCGCCGGTTTTTTTTGGACTGGCGGGACGCGTGGCGTATGCTGGTCGGCCTGAATCACGGACCTGTTCCAATGCTGGTAATTTCCAACAACGTGCACTTGCCCGACGCCGAAATCGAGCTGACCGCCATTCGCGCCCAGGGCGCCGGGGGGCAGAACGTCAACAAGGTATCAAGTGCGGTGCACCTGCGTTTTGATATTCCGGCATCGTCGCTGCCGGAATTCTACAAGGAGCGGCTGTTGGCATTGCGTGACAGCCGCATCACCAGTGAAGGCGTGCTGGTGCTCAAGGCCCAGCAATATCGCACCCAGGAACAGAACCGCGCCGATGCGCTGGAGCGCCTGGTGGAGTTGATCCTCAGCGCCACCAAGGTCGAGAAGAAACGCCGCCCGACCAAGCCGACCCTGGGCTCGAAAAAGCGTCGCCTCGAATCCAAGACCAAGCGCGGCAGCATCAAGGCCGGGCGCGGCAAGGTCGACTTCTAGGCCTCGCGTGCTTCGCGGGCCTTGGGCGCCTGGCGGTACAGGTACACACTCAGCAGCAAGCCACCCAGGGCGGCGAGGGCGGCGAACAGGAAGATCGACGCAAAGCCGAAGCCTGCCGCCACAGCCCCGGCCAACGGCCCGGTGATACCCAGCGATAAGTCGATGAACAACGAATAAGCCCCCACCGCCGAACCGCGACTTGAGGCGGGCACCAGGTTGACCGCTTCCACCCCCAGCGCCGGAAATACCAGGGAAAAGCCAAACCCGCTCAACGCCGCGCCCGCCAGGGCCAGGTTGGCGTCCGGTGCCAGCCACAGCAACAACAGCCCAAGGATTTCCACCGACAGGCAGGCAATCGCCACGCGAAACCCGCCGATACGGTTGATCAGGTTGCCGAACAGCAGGCGCGCACCGATAAAGCTGGCGCCAAACAAGCTCAAGGCCCACACCGCGTTATCCCAATGCTGGGTGGTGTAATACAAAGTGATAAAGGTTGCGATGGTACCAAAGCCGATGGAGCCCAACGCTAGCGCGCAGCCGTGCGGTAACACCCGCCCCAGCACGTTCATGAACGGCAGGCGCACGCCGGTCACGATGGGCGCGGCGACCTTGTTCCAGGCCAGCAACAGGCCGATCGCCGCCAGCAGGAGGATGCTGACGCCCATGCTCCACAGTCCGAAATTTCTTACCAGTAATACGCCCAACGGCGCACCGACCGCCAAGGCGCCATAACTGGCGATGCCATTCCAGGAGATGACCTTGGCGGTGTTCGCCGCACCGACCCGGCCGATGCCCCAGCCGATGGCGCCCGAGCCCACCAGGCTTTCAGCACTGCCCAACACCAGGCGGCCGATCAGCAGGCTGGCGAGGCTCAAGGCCGGCAGGCTTGAAAACCACGCCGCGAGCAGCATGAACACACCGCTCAAGCCACACCCCGCCAGGCCGATCAGCACCGCGCGCTTGCTGCCCAGGTTGTCGATGATTTTGCCCGCGTACGGGCGGCTCAGCAGGGTGGCCAGGTACTGCACGCTGATCACCAGGCCGGCAATCACCGCGCCATAGCCCAGTTCGCTATGCACATAGCCCGGCAAAACAGCCAGGGGGATGCCGATATTCAGGTAACCGATAAAGGTGAACAGCACGATGGAAACGACTTGCAGCGTGACCGCCATGGGGCGCTGGGTATCTGGCATGGGAGAGGTCCACTGTCGCAGCAGGTAAAGATAGGCTGCTAATGATACCGGTGGTTTGGCTCGCGTAGGGCGCTAAAGCGCAAAAACCTCAGATCGGGAAGACCTCAAGTTTGCGCAGGGGCCAGCAGTTGGGTGGTGACCAGGGCGGCCAGAGCATTTTCCTGGGTACCGAAGCGCTTGAGCAAGGTGGCTTGTTTGTCCGCGCTGAGGCGGTTCCACACCTCGACCATTTGCAGGGCGGCGTCGAGGACGTCGGTGTCCGGGGAATCGGGAAGGGTGTCGGTCATGGCGGGTATCCCAGGGTTCAGGCAGTGTGGAAAACGCTTGAAGTGGCGCTTTCCACACGGTCTGGTACGGCGTCAGTCCTGGCGTTTGCTGTCGACTGGTTTGGCTTGTTTGGCCTCAGGCTGCTTTGGGCTGGCCTGCTGCGGTGTTGGCTGCTCTGTTGGGTGCAGGCTTGGGAAGGGGAGATTAGGTATCTCGTGCATCGTCGTCGCTCCTCGCAAGGTCTGTTTTAAATCGCGGGTGATTGCGCGCTCTCAAAAAGCCTTGGCAGGATACAGCACTGTAAATGACAAATAGACTTTTATATCCACGAAAACTAGAACGGCACCTTGCCCAGGATCATGTCGCGGTACATCACAAAATCACCCAGCAGGCTGTAAAACGGGTGCTGAAAGGTCGCCGGGCGGTTTTTTTCAAAGAAGAAGTGGCCGATCCAGGCAAAGCTGTAGCCGGCAATCGGCACGGCCAGCAGCAGGCCCAGCGAGCCTCGACCCACGGCATACGCCAGAATGCCGATCACGAGGGTGGTGCCGATAAAGTGCAGGCGCCGGCAGGTGCTGTTGCCATGCTCTGCCAGGTAATACGGGTAAAACTCGGCGAAGCTGTTGAATCGCTTGAGATTTTCCACTGTGGCCGGCCCTTTGATTGTTATGCCGCCCAACAGATGTTCGGCGGGGAGCTTATTGGAGTCTAGAGTGATCGATGGTTACAGCCAGTGACAATAGATGCCACTTTAGTATCCTTGCCTTCCTGGCCTGCCATTCAGGCCCGCTTTATTCAAGAAGACGCCATGAGCGAACGAACAACTTCTGCAAGCTGGGCGATGGGGATAGTCAAGGCCTTGGAAATGGACGGCCTGGATTGCCGGGCCCTGTTCCAACAACTGGGGCTGGACTACGCCGCCCTCAGTGATCCCGACGCGCGGTTTGCGCAAGACGCCATGACCCGTTTGTGGCAGCGCGCGGTGGAGGTGTCGGGCAACCCGGCAATTGGCCTGAACATGGGGAAAGTGGTGCGCCCGGCATCGTTTCATGTGGCCGGTTATGCCTTGATGTCCAGCAACACCCTGGCCGAAGGCTTCGGGCGCCTGGTGCGTTACCAGCGCATCATCGCCGAAAGCGCCGACTTGAGCTTCCGCTTGTTACCCGAGGGTTATGCGCTGATTCTGACAGTGCACGGTGACCATCTGCCGCCCACCCGGCAAAGCGCCGAAGCCTCGCTGGCCAGCGCGTTGGCGCTGTGCGGCTGGCTCACCGGGCGAACCCTGCAACCGCGTAAAGTACTGTTGCAAGGCGCTCAGCCGGTCGACCTGGCGCCCTATAAAGAGGTGTTCCATGCGCCGCTGGAATTCAATGCGCCCTATGACGCGCTGATTTTCGAACAGGCTGACATGGATGCCCCGTTGCCCACGGCCAACGAGGCCATGGCGCTGCTGCATGATCGGTTTGCCGGAGAATACCTGGCGCGCTTTTCCGAAAGCCGCGTGACCCACAAGGCACGGCAAGTGCTGTGCCGCCTGCTGCCCCAGGGCGAACCCAAGCGCGAAGTGGTGGCGCAGACGTTGCACCTGTCCCAGCGTACCTTGCAGCGGCGTTTGCAGGAGGAGGGCACCAGCTTCCAGACCCTGCTCGATGACACCCGCCGCGAGCTGGCCGAGCAATACCTGGCGCAGCCGAGCATGACCTTGCTGGAAATTGCCTACCTGTTGGGGTTCGCCGACCCGAGCAACTTCTTTCGCGCGTTTCGCCGCTGGTTCGACGCCACGCCCGGCGAATACCGGGCGCGGTTGCTGCAAGCGTCGAGCGTCAGTGACGCCAGAACGCCGGAATACAAAGCACAAACACCGTAATAATTTCCAGCCGCCCCAGCAGCATGCCCAGCGACAGAATCCATTTGGCCGCATCCGGCAGGCTGGCGAAGTTGCCGGCCGGGCCGATGGTTTCACCCAGGCCGGGGCCGACGCCGGATACAGTGCTGGCCGCGCCGGTCAACGCGGTCATCCAGTCCAGCCCCAGCAGTGACAGGGCCAGCGCGATGGCGCAGATGGTGATGGCGAAGAAAAACGAAAAGGTCAGGATCGAGCGTACGATTTCTTCATCGAGACGATGGCCGTTGTACTTCTGTTTGATCACCGCGCGTGGGTGAATCAGCTGGTTAAGGTTGGCCTTGAGCAGGATATAGGCAACCTGGAAGCGGAAGATCTTGATCCCGCCGGCGGTCGAGCCCGAACAGCCGCCGATAAAGCCCAGGTAGAAGAACAGCATCAGTGAGAAATTGCCCCAGAGGCTGTAGTCCCCCAACGCGAAACCGGTGGTGGTTACCACCGAGGTGACGTTCAACGCCACATGGCGCAGGGCGTCCAGCCAGTGCAGGTTGGTGGTCCACCAATACCAGGTGCCGAGCACCAGCCAGGTCACCAGCAACAGGCCGAGCAAACCCTGCACCTGCTGGTCCTTGATCAGCGCCTGGCGGTTGCCGCGCAATGTCGCCACATACAGGGTGAACGGCAAGCTGCCGAGGATCATCACCACTACCGCCACCCAGTGCACCGCCGGTTGCTTCCAGTGCGCCAGGGATTCATCGGAGGTGGAAAACCCACCGGTGGAAATCGCCGACATGGCGTGGTTGATCGCATCGAACAACCCCATCCCGGCCCACCAGAACGCCAGGCTGCCGAGGATGGTGATGCCCACATACGCCGCAACGATCAGCCGCGCCACCATATGGGAGCGCGGCATGACCTTTTCCGAGCGGTCCGAAGATTCGGTCTGGAACAGGCGCATGCCGCCGATGCGCAGCAGGGGCAGGATCGCCACTGCCATGCCGATAAAGCCGATGCCGCCGAGCCAGTGCAACAGCGAGCGCCACATCAGGATGCCCGGCGACATGCTGTCCAGCCCACTCAACACCGTGGACCCGGTGGCCGTGATGCCGGACATGCTTTCAAAAAACGAGTCGGTGTAGCTGATGTGCTGGGTCAGCAAAAACGGCAGCGCCGCGAACACGCACACCACCACCCAGCTTGTCACCGTCAGCAGGTACATGTCCCGCGGGCGCAGGTGCACATGCTCGGGGCGACCGGGAATGACCAGGGCCAGGCCGGCGATAAAGGTGATCATGCTGGCCCACAGGAAAGACGGCAGGTCGCCGGTGCGTTCGAAGATCACCAGGGTGGCCATGGGCACGACCATGGCGATCGCCAGCGTGATCAGGAAGATGCCGATGATGAAACCGATGATGCGCAGGGTCGGCAACGCCATGAAGTTCGCTCAGGTGTGGGGGTGGCGCCATTCTACCTGCGGTGCCGGTCTTGTAAACCGAGGGTTTGGAAGCGACATAGAGCAAATTGTGGGAGGGGGCTTGCTCCCGATGGCGGCGGGTCAGCAAATACATTTGTCACTGACACACCGCTATCGGGAGCAAGCTCCCTCCCACATAGGTTTTGTGGTGAAGATGGCGCAAAAAAGGCGACCCAAAGGTCGCCTCATTCAACTGCGCCTTGATCAGAACTCGTGATCAGCGCTGTCCGGGTTCAGGTCGCTGATGCCCAGTTTGCCCGCAGCGGCTTCGATTGAACCGGTCTGCTTGACCAGCGCGGCGATAGCGTCACGTACGATCTGGTTACCCGCATCGTTACCGGCTGCGATCAACTGGTCGTAGTGCTCGCCCTTGGCGGCGTGGTCAACCATCACCTGGATCTTCGCTTCGGTCGCCGCCAGGTCAGCCTTGAGGGCTGCATCGGCCGCCGGGTCGGCTTTGGCGACCAGGGACGACAGGCTCGGGCCGGTCAGCTTGTTGCCGTCGACGCGGGTGTACTCGCCCAGGTAGACGTTGCGGATGCCCTTGGCGTCATAGAAGTGCGAGTTATGCGTGTTGTCGCTGAAGCAGTCCTGCTCGTCTTCCGGCGAGTTGGCCTCCAGGGACACCTTCATGCGTTCGCCAGCCAGCTCGCCGAGGGACAGGCTGCCCATGCCGAACAACATTTTGCGCAGGCCGTCGGTAGCCGGTTCCGACTCCAGGGTGGCGCGGTAGTTGTCTTCGACGTTGGGCTTCCAGTTGCCGACCATTTCCTGCAGGTCGCTGACCAGCAGTTGGGTCACGGCGCGCAGGTAGGTACGACGACGCTCGTTGTGGCCGCCGGTGGCACCGTCACCGGTCATGTAATCCGAGGCCGGGCGGTTACCCGCGCCTGGACCGGTACCGTTGAGGTCCTGGCCCCAGAGCAGGAATTCGATGGCGTGATAGCCGGTGGCGACGTTGGCTTCGGAACCGCCCAGCTCATTGAGACTGGCGAGTTTTTCCGGGGTGATCTCCTTGACGTCGACCTTGTCTTCGCCGACCTGGACCTCGGTGTTGGCGATGATGTTGGCGTTGGCGCCTGGATTGCCCAGTGCGTGTTCGTAGGATTTGTCGACATAGTCGATCAGCCCCTCGTCCAGGGGCCAGGCGTTCACCTGGCCTTCCCAGTCGTCGATGATGGTGTTGCCGAAGCGGAACACTTCACTCTGCAGGTAAGGTACGCGCGCAGCGATCCAGGCGGTACGGGCCGCTTTGAGCGTGTCGTCGTTCGGGTTGGCCAGGAAGGTGTCGATGGCGGTCTGCAGGGTTTTCGCGGTGGACTCGGCGTCGCTGTACACCGCAAACACCATGTCTGCGTAATGCGCGACCACGGCCTTGGCGGCAGCCTCGTCGACCTGGCCCGCAGGCGCGGCTGGCGCTGGGGCGGTAGTGCTGGCAGCGGCAGGCGCCTGAGGCGCGGCGGCCTTGTCTTTACCTTCGCCGCAACCGGCGAGAGAAATAGCGATAGCCAGCAGACTGGCGGTGGCCAGGGGCATACGAATCATGGCGAACATCCTGCTTCGGTTGTTGATAGGGCGCGCGCGCGGGCGCAAAAGCTGCGACATAATGCGAAAGATTTGCATTTTGTGTAAAGGCTTATACGCGGGAAATATTTGGAATCGTTCGGCCCGCTCAAAGAATCGCCGCGTTATTGCGTTCCGATTGCTTCAAGTAAGCCGCCAACTCCCGGGCCGGCAGCGGTTTGCTGTAGTAGTAACCCTGGCCTTCATGGCAGCCCTCGGAAATGATGTAGGCCTCCTGTTCGGCGGTCTCCACACCTTCGGCAATCACCTGCATGCCCAGGCTTTTGCCCAATTGGATAATCGCCCGCACGATGGTCGCATCGTCGTCTACGTCCAGCAGGTCCTGGACGAAGCTCTTGTCGATCTTGATTTTGTCCAGCGGCAGGCTTTTAAGGTAACTGAGGGATGAATAACCGGTGCCGAAGTCATCGATGGCGATCAACGCCCCCGAACGACGCAGGCTCAACAGGTGTTGGGCGGCGGTGCTGATGTCTTCCATCAGGCCCGTTTCGGTGACTTCCAGCTCCAGGCTGCGGGGCGGCAGGCGGTAAATCTGCATCAGGTTGTTGACCACCCGCGGCAACTCGGTGTGGTGCAACTGCACCGTGGACAGGTTGACCGCCATGCGCAGCTCGGTGAAGCCCTGGTCATGCCATTCGCGCAGTTGGCGGCACGCCTGGTCAAGCACCCATTCGCCGATGGGAATGATGGTGCCATTCTGCTCCGCCAGCGGGATGAACAAGTCCGGCGGAACCAGGCCGTGTTCCGGGTGCTGCCAGCGAATCAACGCCTCTACACCGACCACGCGCAGGTCGCGATAGCTGATCTGCGGTTGGTACACCAAGTGGAACTGGTCGCGGCTCAAGGCATCGCGCAGGTCTTTTTCCAGCTCACGGCGCCGACGCATTTCGCTGTCGACGCTGGCGATATAGAACTGATAACGGTTGCGCGAGCGGCTTTTGGCCAGGGTCATGGTCTGTTCGGCTTTCTGCAGCAATTTCTCCGTGCTGTCGCCGTCTTCCGGGAACAAGGTGATGCCGATGGTGGCGCGCAAGCGAATTTGGTCCTGATCGAGGGCGAACTCCGCTTCCAGGTCATCCAGAATGCTTTGCGCCAGTTCGGCGGCTTCGTAGGGCTGGTCGATATCGGCTTGCACCAGGGCGAACTGGTCGCCCCCCAGGCGTGCGAGCGCGCCGAGGCGACCGCTGTGGGCGCGCAAACGATCGGCCAGCGCCAGCAGCAGTTTGTCGCCGTTCTGGTAGGTAAATTGTTCGTTGACGCTCTTGAAGTCATCCAGCCCCACGCACAACACCGCCACGCGGCGCTGACGACGGCCGGCATCGGTCAGGATCCTGTCCAGTTGCTCCTGCAGCTTCTGGCGGTTCGGCAGGCCGGTGAGAAAGTCATACTGGGCCATGCGCAACAGGCTGGACTCGGCCGCGTGGCGCAGGTGGGTGTTGCGTTCGATGGATTCGAGCAACTGGTTGGCGGTGTTTATCCACAGGCCCAGCTCATTACGTTCATGCCCCTTGAGCTGCGGGATCTTGTGCTCGCTGGGCCGGTCCGGGTTGATCGACGTCAGGTGTTCGATAATCCGCGACAGCGGTTTGGTCAGCAGCCAGTGATACACCAGGTACAGCACCAGGCCCATGGCCAGGGCGCGCAGCACGCCGGAAATAAAGATGATCACTGAGCTGACAATAAAGCCTTCGCCGTAGGTCGCGGTGTCGAGGGTAATGCTCAGGTCGCCGTAGTACTCGCTGTAGGGGCCCTTGCCGACCAGTGCGGTGGTGAAAGTGCGCTCCTGCCCGAGAATCAGGTCGGTCAGCCAGCGGCTGGAAGAGTGCTGCAAGGCGCGGCTTTTTTCCGCCAGCATGGTTTCGTTGGGATGACCGATGGACGCGACGCGCACGGCGTCATCCTGAAACAGCCCTTCGATCACCTGCATGCCCATTTCGCGGTCCAGGCTATACACGGCCTGGGTCGAGGGGTCGCGAAACATGTCGAGAATACGTTGGGCATCACCGGCCACGGCCTGGCGCGTCTTGTAGGCATCGAACACGATCTGCGCCACGCTCAGCGCTACGCCCACGATCAATGCCGAGAGCAAGACAACCCGTAGCAACTTCACCGACAAGCTGTTTTTGAGTTCCAGCTTCAAAGGGGCATTCCTTGTCTCATGCGGGTGGCCTTCAATATGCCATGAGTATTGGCAATCGGGCGATGGCAGTCAAAGGAACATTGGCGCGCAAGGCGACTTCACACCTGACAGAAAGGAAAAAACCAGAAAAACGGCGGATTCGTTCCGCCGTCTGACTGTTTGACTAACGCGCTGCATGCCAACGGTAGCTTGGCATTTCAAACGCATTGATTAACTGACTGAAAAATCAATCTTCGGCGGTGGCGGTGGCATGTTGTCCTCACCGGGGCGCTCTGGTGCTTTCGCGCCACCTTCATCGCCGCCGCCACCTGCACCACCGGCAAGACCTTTCATCAGGCCGCTGATGAGTTGCATCGCCATCTGCCCGCCTGCTTTTCCGATTTCTTCCATCTTTTTTTCTCCAGAAGAGCGCGAGAGGGTTATTCCTCTCACTCAGTGCGTGGCAAATTCCCTTCGGCGAGTTCCACGATTCCAACCAACTCGCTACTTTCCAGCGCCCATGAAAAAGCCCGGCAATCGCCGGGCTCTTTCTACTGCAAGCGTTGCTTAGGCAGTGAAGGTCTTGCCTTCGAACTGCTCGGCCACGAACTTCCAGTTGACCAGGTTCCAGAACGCTTCTACATACTTCGGACGCACGTTGCGGTAGTCGATGTAGTAGGCGTGCTCCCAGACATCGCAGGTCAGCAGCGGGGTGTCGCCGTTGGTCAGCGGGTTGCCTGCGCCGATGGTGCTGGCCAGGGCCAGGGAACCGTCAGCCTTCTTCACCAGCCAGCCCCAACCGGAACCGAAGGTGCCGATGGACGTCTTGCTGAACTCTTCCTTGAACTTGTCGAACGAACCGAATGCAGCGTTGATGGCTTCAGCCAGTGCACCGGTAGGTTGGCCGCCGGCGTTTGGCGCCAGGCAGTTCCAGTAGAACGTGTGGTTCCAGACCTGAGCGGCGTTGTTGAAGATACCGCCCGAGGAAGACTTGACGATTTCTTCCAGGGTCTTGCCTTCGAACTCGGTGCCTGGCACCAGGTTGTTCAGGTTCACGACATAGGTGTTGTGGTGCTTGTCGTGGTGATACTCCAGGGTTTCCTTGGAGATGTGCGGCTGCAGGGCATCGTGTGCGTAGGGCAGCGGCGGCAATTCGAAAGCCATGATGATTCTCCTAATCAGGTCAGTTGCGGTGAGCGCAAGGCCGATCACGGGCGGCCAAACAAGCGCCGGCGAGTCTGTACTCTTTGCGGCGCAAGTTCGGGATCATAGCACCGGGGGTGCGGCAAAACCACGCAACAACTGTGTGGGATAGAGGTTCCAGAGCCTTTTGGAATAAGTTCATGGCGCACTGATTAATTGGTAGGCCACGCTGAACATCATCACGGCCACCAGCAGGTCCAGCAGGCGCCAGGTGGCCGGGCGCGCCAGCCAGGGCGCCAACCACGCCGCGCCGAGGGCCAGTGTTGCGAACCACAGCAACGAAGCGCTGGCGGCGCCCGCTACATACGCGCCCGGTTCGGTTTGCTGCGCGCCCAGTGAGCCGATCAACAGCACGGTGTCCAGGTACACGTGGGGGTTGAGCAGGGTCACCGCCAGGGCGCTGAGCAACACCGCGCGCAATGAGCGCACCTTGAGGTGTGCGCCTTGCTCCAGGCTCTGTTTCGAAAACGCTCGACGCAACGCCAGGGTGCCGTACCACAGCAGGAACGCCGCGCCGCCCCAACGGGCAATGCCCAGCAGCAGCGGGCTTTGCGCCAAAACCGTCGCCAGGCCGAATACGCCGGCGGCCACCAGCAATGCATCACACACCACGCACAACGCGGCCACCGGCAGGTGATGTTCACGGCGCAGACTTTGCGCCAAGACGAAGGCGTTCTGGCTGCCGATCGCCATGATCAGGCCGAGGGACACCAACAGCCCATTCAGATAGCTTTGCCACATAAGGTTTACTCCGCGTCCGCCGCCAATTGGTGCAACACATGCATGGCGCGCTCGGCATCCGCGCGACCGACGAACAGGTGGTCGTGGTAATAACCGGCGATCACGTTGCAGCTGATACCGGCCTTGCCCAGCGCGCTGGCGAACGCGGCGGTCAGGCCCACCGCTTCGAGGGCCGAATGCACATTCAAGGTGATCCATGCCGCCACATAGTCGAAGGCCAGGCCGGCCTGCTCGGCGTGCCGGCGCTCCAGGATCAGCGTCAGGCCTTCCTGCTCGCGAAAGCTGCCGATCACCTCGCAACCGGCCGGGATACGGTGATCGGGCAGGGTGCAGAACACGTAGTCACCTTCATTGAGCTGAGGGCTCATGCTGCGCAACAGGGTTGCCAGGGCAGTTTCGCCAACCATGGGAGTTCCTTATAAAGAGAGAAGCGATGCTGGCTATTCTCTGGGTACAGGCTGTATAAGAAAAATCAATATTGCTGATCTCTCATTAGAGAAACTGATGTTCGACTATAAATTGCTTTCCGCGTTGGCGGCCGTAGTGGAACAGGCGGGCTTCGAGCGCGGCGCGCAGGTGCTGGGGCTGTCGCAGTCGGCCGTGTCCCAGCGCATCAAGCTACTGGAAGCGCGCGTCGGCCAACCGGTACTGGTACGGGCTACGCCGCCGACCCCCACCGATATCGGCCGGCGCTTGCTCAACCATGTGCAACAGGTGCGGCTGCTGGAGCGCGACCTGCAAAGCCAGGTGCCTGCGTTGGACGAAGAAGGCATGCCCGAGCGCTTGCGCATCGCGCTGAACGCCGACAGCCTCGCCACCTGGTGGGCGCTGGCGGTGAGTGATTTCTGCGCCGAACAGCACTTGCTGCTGGACCTGGTGGTAGAGGACCAGACTGTCGGCCTCAAACGCATGCGCGCCGGTGAAGTGGCGGCCTGCATCTGCGCCAGCGAGCGCCCGGTGGCCGGCGCCCGCAGCCTGGCGCTTGGCGCCATGCGTTATCGCGCATTGGCCAGCCCCGCGTTTATCGCGCGGCACTTCCCCGCTGGCGTGCAGGCCGACCAACTGGCCAGTACCCCGGCCCTGGTGTTCGGGCCGGATGATTTCCTGCAACACCGTTACCTGGCTTCGCTCGGGGTGAACGGTGGTTTCGAGCACCATTTATGCCCGTCGTCCGAAGGCTTTATCCGCCTGACGGAAGCCGGCCTGGGCTGGGGCCTGGTACCCGAACTGCAGGTACGCGACCAACTGCAGAACGGCCTGTTGGTCGAATTGCTGCCAGATAAGCCCATCGACGTGCCGCTGTACTGGCATCATTGGCGCAGCGGCGGGCAACTGTTGGGCCTGTTGACCGAGCATCTGGCACAGGTCTGTGGGCAATGGTTGGTGCCCTATCAGCAGTGACGAGCGTCAAGCTGCAAGCGGCAAGAGAAGAGCTTGCGGACCGTATTTAACTTACAGCTGACAGCTTGAGGCTTGCAGCTGTATCCGTAGGAGACACCATGAAGATTCTGGTCACCGGCGCAAGCGGCTTCATCGGCGGGCGCTTTGCGCGTTTCGCCCTGGAGCAGGGCTTGGACGTGCGGGTCAACGGGCGACGTGCCGAGGGTGTGGAACATCTGGTGCGGCGCGGGGCCGAGTTTATCCAGGGTGATCTGAACGATGCCGACCTGGTGCGCGCGCTGTGCCGTGACGTCGAGGCCGTGGTGCATTGCGCCGGTGCCGTCGGGCTGTGGGGCAAGTATCAGGATTTCCATCAGGGCAATGTGCTGGTCACCGAGAACGTTGTCGAAGCGTGCCTCAAGCAGCGGGTCGGGCGCTTGGTGCATCTGTCCTCGCCCTCCATCTATTTCGATGGGCGCGACCACTTGGGGCTGACCGAAGAGCAAGTGCCCAAGCGCTTCAAGCATCCTTATGCGGCGACCAAATACCTGGCGGAGCAGAAGGTCTTCGGGGCCCAGGAATTCGGTCTGGAAGTGCTGGCCCTGCGCCCGTGTTTCGTCACCGGTGCCGGTGACATGAGCCTGTTCCCGCGCCTGTTGAAGATGCAGCGCAAGAACCGCCTTGCCATCGTCGGTGACGGCCTCAACAAGGTCGATTTCACCAGCGTGCACAACCTTAACGAGGCGCTGCTCAGCAGTTTGCTGGCGCCTGGTTCGGCGTTGGGCAAGGCCTACAACATCAGCAATGGCACGCCGGTGCCGGTGTGGGATGTGGTCAACTACGTGATGCGACAAATGGACCTGCCGCAGGTCACCCGCTATCGCTCCTATGGTTTGTCCTACAGCATGGCGGCTTTGAATGAAGCGTTCTGCGCAATGTGGCCGGGGCGGCCGGAGCCGTCGTTGTCGCGCCTGGGCATGCAGGTCATGAACAAAGATTTCACCCTCGACATCAGCCGGGCGCGGCATTATCTCGACTATGAGCCCAAGGTCAGCCTGTGGAGCGCCCTCGACGAGTTCTGTACCTGGTGGAAGGCCCAGGCCCCGGGCCACGCTTAAGCTCACAACAACACATCGGGAACCGTATTGAGGGTTGCGTGTCGACCCATGCGCCGAGCGCAGGGTTTATACTCGCGCCGCTCGGCTTTCCAGCCGGCCATCTCATTGATTCAGGATAGATTCATGCGTAACGATGCTAAAGACGACTTCGACAACGTTCCCAGCCTGCGGGCTGATCTCGGGGACGATGATGATTTCGTGCCGACTGCCGCCACCTCGGTGCGCTCGCGGACGACGCCTGTGGTCAAGGTTAAACGGGCCAACACCGGCCCGTTGTGGGCGTTGGTCGGCGCATTGCTGATCGCCTTTGCCGGCCTTGCCTGGTGGAGCTTCCAGCAGATTTCCCTGATGGGCCAGCAACTGGTCGCTACCCAGGAAAGCTTTGCGCGTATCAGCGAAGAAGCGGCGGGGCGCCTGCAGGATATTTCCGGCAAGGTCGTGGCCAGCGAAGCCAATGTGAACAACGGCAGCGAAGCCCTGAAATTGCAGATCAAGCAGCTGGAAGCCCAGTTGCTCGAGCAGGGCAAGCAACAAGTGGGCGTGGCCGGCCAAGCCACCGCGCTGGACCAGCGCCTGGCACAGATGAGCGCCAGCACCACTGAGCTTGCGAATGCGAATGCCAAATTGCAGGGCCAGGTGCAGGCCCTGACCGATGCGGTCGCCAGCCTCAAGGCGGCACAGGTTGAGACCAAGGACCTGGCTAACGACGTGGCGGCCTTGAAGAAGCAAGGCAATCCGACGGCGGCCATCGCCCGTCTTGAGCAGGACGTGCTGGTCCTCAAGAGCGCGCAGGAGAATCAGCCCACCACCACGGATGCACCGACCAATAAAGAGTTTGACGTGTTCCGCATCCAGACCACGCGCAATATCACGACCTTGCAAAGCCAGGTGCAGAACCTGAATCAACGTCTCAATGCGCCGGCGGCGGCGACGCCACTGGGTCAATGACTCGTTCTGTGGACTGTGAATGAGGCCAAACTGTGGGAGGGGGCAAGCCCTAATGCCAGTCAGTTAAGGCTTTTTGTAGGAGCGAGGCTGAACTGGCCTAATGAATTTGGACACATCATAAGGGCGCTATGATGGCGCCCAAACCAAAGGTATGCACATGATGCGAAAGTCCTATTCCAGCGAGTTCAAGCTCAAAGCCGCAAGGATGGTGCTTGATCAAAACCAACCTGTTCCCGAGATTTGCGCCAGTTTGGATATCGGCCCCACGGCTCTGCGCCGCTGGGTCGAGCAGGTGCGTAAAGAGCGCACTGGATCCACGATGGCTGGAACAAAGGCGATTACTACCGACCAGAAGCAAATTCAGGAATTGCAGGCCCTGCTCAGGCAGAAAGATCGGGATATCGAAATCCTAAAAAAGGCCAGTGTTCTCCTGCTTTTGGACTCCAAAGATCATTTCCTCTGATCAGCGAGCTAGGCGAACAGTACGGCATTACAGATTGCTGCCGCGTTTTTGAAGTCAACCGCAGCAGCTACTACGCCTGGCGTCAGCGCCAGGGAAAAATCAACCTTGAGCGCGAAGCGCTCAAGGTTGTTCTAGTTAAGTACCACAAGGCCTCAAGAGGATCGGCTGGAGCGCGAACCCTCTCTGAAGACCTACGAGGCGCAGGCCATCAGGTGGGGCGTTACATGGCTCGCAGCTTGATGAAGGAAGCCGGGATTGCCAGCCGCCAACGCAGGCCCCATAAGTACAAATCGTCAGGCGCTGAATCCTTGGTGGCTGAGCATGAGCTGGAGCGCGAGTTCTACGTAGCTGACATCAACAAGGTCTGGTGCGCGGACATCACCTATATCCAGCTCGGTAAGCGCTGGCTCTACTTCTCGGTAGTTCTGGATCTGTTTGCGCGCCGAGTGGTGGGATGGTCGTATTCACTGGTCGCCGATGCGCCGTTGGCAAGTGAGTCTCTGCGCATGGCTGTGGAGTTGAGAGGACGACCTAAAGGGGTGCTGTTTCACTCCGACCAGGGTTGCCACTACACCAGCCATAAGTTCAGGGCTGAACTGCTGTCACACGAGCTCAAGCAGAGCATGAGTCGAAAAGGCCAGTGTTGGGATAACGCCCCGATGGAACGTTTTTTTGGCAGTTTGAAGTCCGAATGGGTGCCCGAAGGGGGCTATAGCTCGGAGTACGAGGCCGAGGTAGACATCAACCGATATGTGGCGCGCTACAACAGCGTAAGGCGCCACAGTTACAACGGTTACCACTCACCGATAGCGGCGGAAAAGCTAGCGGCGTGAGAACCGAAAAAAATGTCCAAAATTACTGGACCAGTTCAGGCGGGCGGCTAGCCCTTGCTCGCGAAAAACTCACAGGCACCGCGTTCATTCAGAAAGCACGCGTTATCGTTAACGTTTTTCGCGAGCAAGCTCGCTCCTACAGACGGCGGTGTACGCTTAACTGACTGGCATTAGGGCAAGCCCCCTCCCACATTTAAACCTGTATTAATCAGGTAAATCGATGTCGCTCGCACTTTTGTCACCGCCCGGTGACATTTCTTGTCCCCTTCGTTACTTGCCACTCCCGCGCCCTTGTTTAGACTCCGGTCACCCCACAAAAAACAATTAAGGGCCCCCATGACCATGCAACCACTGCCTGCCAGCAGTTGGCTGAACGCACCTGCCCATCACGCCTGGCTCGCGGCAGAAGGCCAGCGTCTGCTGTCATTTGCCAAGGCGTCGCGCCTGCCGCACGGCTTCGGCAACCTCGACGATAGAGGCCAGCTGCCGGCCGATGCCCATGCCGAAACCATGAACACTGCCCGTATGACGCACAGCTTCGCCATGGCCCACGCCATGGGGCTGCCCGGTTACGCCGAGCTGGTAGCCCACGGCGTCGCGGCCCTCAGTGGCCCGTTGCACGATAGCGAACACGGTGGCTGGTTCGCCGCGCCCGATGCCATCGATGGCAATACCGGCAAGGCCGCTTACCTGCATGCGTTCGTCGCCCTGGCCGCCAGCTCTGCGGTGGTGGCCGGTGCACCCGGTGCACACACCCTGTTGAACGATGCGGTCCATATCATCGACCAGTTCTTCTGGAGCGAAGAGGAGGGCGTGATGCTCGAATCTTTCGCCCGCGATTGGAGCGGCGTCGAAGCCTATCGCGGCGCCAACAGCAACATGCACGCCACCGAAGCGTTCCTCGCCCTGGCCGATGTCACCGGTGACACGCGCTGGCTGGACCGCGCGTTGCGTATCGTCGAGCGCGTTATCCACACCCACGCCGCCGGTAGCCACTTTATGGTGATCGAGCACTTCGACGCCCAGTGGAAGCCTTTGCCCGCTTACAACGAAGACAACCCCGCCGACGGTTTCCGTCCCTACGGCATCACCCCCGGCCATGGCTTCGAATGGGCGCGGCTGGTACTGCATCTGGAAGCGGCGCGCCTGCAAGCCGGGCTGCCAACGCCGGACTGGTTGGTGAGCGATGCCCAAGGGCTGTTTGCCAGCGCCTGCGACTATGCCTGGGCCGTGGATGGTGCGCCGGGCATTGTCTACACCCTGGACTGGAACAACCGCCCGGTCGTTCGCGAACGCCTGCACTGGACCCATGCCGAAGCCAGCGCTGCGGCCCAGGCGCTGCTCAAGCGTACCGGTGAGTTGCATTATGAAATCTGGTACCGGCGGTTCTGGGAGTTTTGCGAAACCCATTTCATCGACCGGCTCCATGGCAGCTGGCACCACGAACTCAGCCCGCACAACCAGCCCAGCAGCAAAGTCTGGGCGGGCAAACCGGACCTGTACCATGCCTGGCAAGCCGTGTTGCTGCCTGCATTACCCTTGGAACCCAGCCTGGCCAGTGCATTGGGCAGCGGACGCTATGTCACCAAGTGGTGACATTTGTACGTCCCTTTGTTACCTGCGCCCGGAAAATCCCTGTTTAAACTCCGTGCAGCGCAAGCTCTAGACTTGCATGCATAACAACAAGAAAAGGTATTCAGATGAACGCGATTAATCGCCTCGCCGTAGCTATTTCCGTTGCCTCGTTGTTTCCCCTCAGTGCATTTGCCGCCGACTCGAAAGGGACGGTTGAAGTGGTGCATTGGTGGACCTCAGGCGGTGAAAAAGCGGCTGTCGATGTCTTGAAGGCCCAAGTCGAGAAAGACGGCTTCACCTGGAAAGACGGCGCTGTTGCAGGTGGCGGCGGTGCCACTGCAATGACCGTGCTGAAAAGCCGTGCGGTCGCCGGCAACCCACCTGGCGTTGCCCAGATCAAAGGTCCGGACATCCAGGAATGGGCGTCCACCGGCCTGCTCGACACCGACGTGCTCAAAGACGTCGCCAAAGAAGAAAAATGGGACTCCCTGCTCGACAAGAAAGTCTCCGATACCGTGAAGTACGACGGTGACTACGTCGCCGTACCGGTCAACATCCACCGCGTGAACTGGCTGTGGATCAACCCGGAAGTCTTCAAGAAAGCCGGCATCACCAAGAACCCCACCACCCTCGAAGAATTCTATGCCGCCGGCGACAAGCTGAAAGCGGCGGGCTTCATTGCGCTCGCTCACGGCGGCCAGCCTTGGCAGGACAGCACCGTGTTCGAGGCGGTGGTGCTCTCGGTGATGGGTGCCGATGGCTACAAGAAAGCCCTGGTCGACCTGGATAACGGCGCACTGACCGGCCCGGAAATGGTCAAGTCGCTGACCGAGCTGAAGAAAGTCGCGACCTATATGGACGTCGACGGCAAAGGCCAGGACTGGAACCTCGAAGCCGGTAAAGTCATCAACGGTAAGGCCGGCATGCAGATCATGGGTGACTGGGCCAAGTCCGAATGGACCGCCGCCAAGAAAGTCGCCGGCAAGGACTACGAGTGCGTAGCCTTCCCGGGCACCGACAAAGCCTTTACCTACAACATCGACTCCCTGGCGGTGTTCAAGCAGAAAGACAAAGGCACTGCCGCTGGCCAGCAGGACATCGCCAAAGTCGTGCTGGGTGAAAACTTCCAGAAAGTGTTCAGCATCAACAAGGGTTCGATCCCTGTGCGCAACGACATGCTGAACAAAATGGATTCGTACGGTTTCGACTCCTGCGCCCAGACGGCGGCCAAGGACTTCCTGACCGATGCCAAGACCGGTGGCCTGCAGCCAAGCATGGCGCACAACATGGCCACCACCCTGGCGGTACAAGGTGCGTTCTTTGACGTGGTCACCAACTACATCAACGATCCGAAAGCCGACCCGGCCGACACCGCCAAGAAATTGGGCGCTGCGATCAAGTCAGCCAAGTAACGCGCTCTAAAAGCGCTTTTCTGTAGGAGCGAGCTTGCTCGCGAAAAACTCAAGGTCACCGCGTTCATCCCTGATGCCCGCGTCATCGTTGAAGACTTTCGCGAGCAAGCTCGCTCCTACAGGGGAGCGCCATGGTTTCACCTGTCAGTCCTTTTCCTTGTATTGGATTTCCCCATGAGTTCTGTTGCTGTGTTCAGCAAGGCCTCGCCGTTCGATGCACTGCAGCGCTGGCTCCCTAAACTGGTGCTGGCGCCGAGCATGTTCATCGTGCTGGTGGGCTTTTATGGCTACATCCTGTGGACGTTCGTGCTGTCGTTCACCACCTCCACCTTCCTGCCCAGCTACAAGTGGGCGGGCCTGGCGCAATACGAACGGTTGTTCGACAACGATCGTTGGTGGGTAGCGAGCAAAAACCTCGCCGTGTTCGGCGGGATGTTCATCGGTATCACCCTGGTGATCGGCGTGCTGCTGGCGATTTTCCTCGACCAGAAAATCCGTCGCGAAGGTTTCATTCGCACCATTTACCTGTACCCGATGGCGCTCTCGATGATCGTCACCGGTACCGCCTGGAAATGGCTGCTCAACCCGGGCATGGGCCTGGACAAATTATTGCGCGATTGGGGCTGGGAAGGCTTCCGTCTCGACTGGCTGATCGACCCTGATCGCGTGGTCTACTGCCTGGTGATCGCCGCCGTGTGGCAAGCCTCGGGCTTTATCATGGCGATGTTCCTGGCGGGCCTGCGGGGCGTTGATCAGTCGATCATCCGCGCCGCGCAGATCGACGGCGCGAGCCTGCCACGCATCTACTGGAGCGTGGTGCTGCCAAGCCTGCGTCCGGTGTTCTTCAGTGCGGTGATGATCCTGGCGCACATTGCGATCAAGAGCTTCGACCTGGTGGCGGCGATGACCGCTGGCGGCCCGGGCTATTCCTCCGACCTGCCGGCCATGTTCATGTACTCGTTCACCTTCAGTCGCGGCCAGATGGGCATGGGCTCGGCCAGTGCAATCCTGATGCTCGGTGCGATCCTCGCGATCATCGTGCCGTACCTGTATTCCGAGCTGAGGACCAAGCGTAATGACTAGTCTCGCCGCTAAACCTGCCATCAGCCTGAGTCGCATCGCGATCTACGCGGTGCTGATCCTTGCGGTGCTGCTGTACCTGGTGCCGCTGGTGGTGATGCTGCTCACCAGTTTCAAGACGCCTGAAGACATCAGCACCGGCAACCTGCTGAGCTGGCCGACCGTGGTCAGCGGCATTGGCTGGGTCAAGGCCTGGGCCACCGTGGACGGCTACTTCTGGAACTCGATCAAGATCACCGTGCCCGCTGTGCTGATCTCCACGGCCATCGGTGCGTTGAACGGCTACGTGCTGTCGTTCTGGCGCTTTCGCGGTTCGCAGCTGTTCTTCGGCCTGTTGCTGTTCGGCTGCTTCCTGCCGTTCCAGACCGTGCTGCTGCCGGCGTCGTTCACCCTCGGCAAGATGGGCCTGGCCAGCACCACCACCGGCCTGGTGTTCGTGCATGTGGTCTACGGCCTGGCGTTCACCACGCTGTTCTTCCGTAACTACTACGTGAGCATCCCGGATGCGTTGATCAAGGCGGCCCGCCTGGACGGTGCCGGTTTCTTCACCATCTTCCGTCAGATCATTCTGCCGATGTCGACGCCGATCATCATGGTCTGCCTGATCTGGCAGTTCACCCAGATCTGGAACGATTTCCTGTTCGGTGTGGTGTTCTCCAGCGGCGACTCGCAGCCCATCACGGTAGCGCTGAACAACCTGGTCAACACCAGCACCGGCGCCAAGGAATATAACGTGGATATGGCGGCGGCGATGATCGCCGGGCTGCCGACCCTGCTGGTCTATGTGATCGCAGGCAAGTATTTCGTGCGCGGCCTGACGGCCGGCGCGGTCAAGGGGTAATCATGGCTACGCTTGAACTTCGCAATGTAAACAAGACCTATGGCGCCGGCCTGCCCGACACCTTGAAGAACATCGAACTGTCGATCAAGGAAGGTGAGTTCCTGATCCTGGTCGGCCCGTCGGGGTGCGGTAAGTCCACGTTGATGAACTGCATCGCCGGCCTTGAGACCATCTCCGGCGGCGCGATCATGATCGGTGATCAGGACGTGAGCGGCATGAGCCCCAAGGACCGTGACATCGCCATGGTGTTCCAGTCCTACGCGCTGTACCCGACCATGAGCGTGCGCGAGAACATCGAATTCGGCCTGAAGATCCGCAAGATGCCCCAGGCCGACATCGACGCCGAAGTCGCGCGCGTGGCCAAGCTGCTGCAGATCGAACACCTGCTCAACCGCAAGCCGGGCCAGCTGTCCGGTGGCCAGCAACAGCGCGTGGCGATGGGCCGGGCCTTGGCGCGTCGGCCGAAGATCTACCTGTTCGACGAACCGTTGTCGAACCTTGACGCCAAGCTGCGCGTCGAGATGCGCACCGAAATGAAGCTGATGCACCAGCGCCTGAAGACCACCACCGTCTACGTGACCCACGACCAGATCGAAGCAATGACCCTGGGCGACAAAGTGGCGGTGATGAAGGACGGCATCATCCAACAATTTGGTACGCCGAAAGAAATTTACAACGACCCGGCCAACTTGTTTGTGGCAAGCTTTATCGGTTCACCTCCCATGAACTTCGTGCCTTTGCGTCTGCAACGTAAGGACGGTCGCCTGGTGGCGCTGCTCGACAGCGGCCAGGCCCGTTGCGAGCTGCCGCTGAGTATGAATGACGCTGGGTTGGAAGACCGCGATGTGATCCTGGGCCTGCGCCCGGAGCAGATCGTGCTGGCGGCGGGCGAGGGCAATGGTTCTTCGAGCATTCGTGCCGAAGTCCAGGTAACCGAGCCTACCGGCCCGGACACCCTGGTGTTCGTGCAGCTCAATGACACCAAGGTCTGCTGCCGTCTGGCGCCGGACGTGGCGCCGCAGGTCGGCGAGACCCTGACCCTGCAGTTCGACCCGGCCAAGGTATTGCTGTTCGATGCCGCGACCGGTGAGCGATTGGGCACCGTTGCTGCATTGCCGGCACAGGGGCATGCCGACAATGTGACCCAGTTCAAAGGTCGTTAATCGAGATAACTGGTTGTTTTACTTAAAAAATGTAACCCGCGTTAGATAAAAACAGTTTAATAACAATAAAGACGAGGATGTAGGGATGAAAAAGCAACACAACAACACTCGGCTGTTCTGCCAACTGTCAGCGGCAGCAGCCCTTGTATTGTCCGCCAATGCGATGGCGGCCGATGCGTTCAGCGCCGATTCCAAGTGGATGACCGGCGATTGGGGCGGCGAGCGTACCAAGCTGATCGAGCAGGGTATCGACATCAAGGCCGACTACGTAGGTGAGATGGGCTACAACGCCCACGGCGGCTACAACGACGACAAGACCGGTCGTTACTCCGACCAGTTCGGTCTGGGCGTGGCACTGGACCTGCAAAAGCTGTGGGGCTGGGATAACACCCAGGCCAAGATCCAGTTCACCAATCGTAATGGCCAGAACATCTCCAATGACCGTATTGGCGACCCGCGCGCCGGCACCTTGAGTTCGTCTCAGGAAGTGTATGGCCGTGGCCACATGGTGCGTCTGACCCAGTTCTGGGTTCAGCACCAGATGTTCGACAACAAGCTGGACGTGAAGCTCGGCTACTTCGGTGAAGGCGAAGACTTCAACACCTTCCCGTGCGACTTCCAGAACCTGTCGTTCTGCGGCTCCCAGGTCGGTAACTACGTAAACACCTGGTACAACTGGCCGGTCGCCCAGGCCGCTATCCGCGTGAAGTACAACATCACGCCTGAGCTGTATGCGCAGATTGGTGCCTACAACCAGAACCCGTCGCAACTGGAGCACGGCAACGGCTTCAAACTCAGCGGCAGCGGTACCAAAGGCACCGTGATTCCGGTGGAGTTGGTCTGGTCGCCGAAGGTCAACAACCTGCCGGGCGAATACCGTGTGGGTTACTACAAAAGCGCTGCCGATGCGTCTGACGTGCGCGAAGACGTCAACGGCAACGATGCCGCCACCACTGGCGCCGCCTACCGTACCCACAGCAGCAAGAAAGGCTACTGGTTCGTTGCGCAACAGCAACTTACCACGCATAACGGCGACGCTACCCGTGGCCTGAACATCGCCGCAAACGCGACCTTCCACGACAAGGAAACCAACTTGGTCGACAACTACCAGTCGTTGATGCTGGTGTACAAAGGCCCCTTCGACGCGCGTCCAAAAGATGACGTCGGCATTGGCGTCGCTCGCCTGCATGTCAACGATGACGTGAAGAAGAACTCTCAACTGCTCAACGCCGCCAATGGTGTGAGCGACTATGACAATCCGTTCTACACGCCCATTCGTGAGACTGAGTACAACGTCGAACTCAACTACGGTTTCCACGTCACCAACTGGCTGACCGTGCGTCCGAACCTGCAATACGTTGTCCAGCCTGGTGGCGTGGACAAAGTCGACAACGCGTTGGTAGCGGGCCTGAAAATCCAGTCTACGTTCTAACGCTGTTGCGATAAGCTCCTTCTCTCTGTGCGCATTTTGCGGATAGCCATGGCTATCCGCTTTTTTTTGGGTTGCACTGTGATATTCAGGACCGTGGCACATGCATGAGCAACCGCTGCAACGTTTTTTCAAATCCTTGCGCGAGCGTCCGGTGTTCGCCTGGGAGCGCTTCCAGATGCGTGACGTGTTGGTGATCGACCATCCGCTGTGCCAGGCGGTGTTCAGTCGCCAGGGCGCGCAATTGCTGCACTTTCAGCCCACCGGCCAGAAACCCTGGCTGTGGTGCGCCGCCAAGTGGCCGCAAGTCGGTGCCATCCGGGGTGGCGTGCCGGTGTGCTGGCCGTGGTATGGCCGCCACCCCAGCGAAAACGCGTGGCCTTCCCACGGTTGGGCGCGCTTGATCGATTGGAAGCTGCTCGACAGCAGCACCGAAGACGATGGCGTGCGCCTGCACTGGCAGTTGCAGCTGTGCGACTGGCAGGTGGACCTGCACGCGCATTTGGGTGAAACCCTGGAACTGCGCCTGAGCACCGAGCATCAGGATGAGCTGCCGTGCCAGTTGAGCCATGCTTTGCACGCCTACTGGCGTATCGGTCACGTTGACGAGGTAGCGCTGTCTGGGCTCGACGGAGCGCAAGGTTACGACCAGCTCAACCGCCAGGCTTGCCAGCAGGAAGGCGAACTGCGGGTGGATGGCGGCTGTCAGCGGGTGTTCCAGCATGAGGGTGAGTTGCACCTCAAGGACCATGCGTGGCAGCGGGAACTGTGTATCGACACCGGCGACAGCGCCGACACCGTGGTGTGGCATCCCGGCAGCCGGCCGTTGCTGGGTGTGAGCTTCAACGAGGCGTCGGGGTTTGTGTGCGTGGAGTCGGCGATGGCCGGGGCGAGCCTGGCGCCGGGGGAGCGGGCGCATCTGAGTTTGCAGGCTCGGGCTGGGATTTAGTGGTGCTGCTGTGATCGTTCCCACGCTGCGCGTGGGAATGCAGCCCTTGACGCTCCGCGTCTGCTCTTGATGCCGTGACGCGGAGCGTCACAAGAGGCATTCCCACGCGGAGCGTGGGAACGATCACATCCTGGCTCAGTTGAACTCATCCCCCACCGGATACCGGCTGTCATTCAAGCTCTCTTTGATCTTGCGCAAATGCGGCTGGAAATCCACTCCGCGGCGCAACGTCATCCCGGTCGCCAGCACATCCAGCACCGTCAGCTGAATGATCCGCGAGGTCATCGGCATGTAGATATCGGTGTCTTCCGGCAGCGGAATGTTCAGGCTCACCGTGCTGGCCTTGGCCAACGGTGAGTTCTCGGCCGTTACGCCCAGCACCGACGCGCCGTTTTCCCGCGCGATACGCGCCACTTCCACCAGCTCACGGGTACGCCCGGTGTAGGAAATGATCACGAACAACTCACCGGTATGCGCCACTGAGGCGATCATGCGTTGCATCAGCACGTCGGCGTGGGCGGTTACCGCCAGGTTGAAACGGAAGAACTTGTGCAGCGCGTCCATGGCCACCGGGGCCGAGGCGCCCAGGCCGAAGAAGTGAATCTGCCGCGCCTGGATCAACAGATCCACGGCCTTGCTGATCAGGGCTGGGTCGAGGGCCTGGCAGGCACTGTCCAGGGACGCGATGGCGCTGCCGAAGATCTTCTGGGTGTAGGCCTCCGGGTTATCATCGGCTTCCACGGCACGGCTGACATACGCCGCGCCACTGGCCAGGCTTTGCGCCAACTGCAATTTAAGTTCAGGGTAACCACTGACGCCGAACGAACGGCAGAAGCGGTTGACCGTCGGTTCACTGACCGAGGCGGCTTGGGCGAGGGCAGCGATCGAGAAGCGGGTGGCCTGCTGCGGGTTGAGCAGGATGACCTCGGCGACTTTTTTCTCGGCCTTGTTCAATTCTTCGAGGCGGTTCCGGATCTGTTCCAGAAGATTTCGCACGCGGTCCATTCAGTCTTTCCTTCGGGCGACGATGCAAATAAAAAGGCGGTAACCAATCGATGAGTGGCTTTTCGCGGTGGCCTATCCTACTGAGGGTAGCCGAACACCACCACTCGCAATGCGTATTTGCGGAAAATGTTGTGGTTATTACTACATTTTTCCTTGAGTGATGCCTTGAAAAAAGGTATTTGTAGCTTAACTTGATAAAAGAACAAACATCATGCCTTTGATAACCGTAGAACCCTGCACCTTTGCCCTGTTTGGCGCCTTGGGTGATCTGGCGCTGCGCAAGTTATTTCCTGCTCTCTATCAACTCGATGGCGCCGGCTTGCTGCACGATGACACGCGCATCCTGGCCCTGGCCCGCGAAGCCGGTTCCGAGCAGCAGCACCTGGCCCATATCGAAACAGAACTGCGCAAATACGTCGGCAAGGAGCTGGACGAAGCCGTTGCCCAGCGTTTCCTGGCGCGCCTGGCGTATGTGCATGTCGACTTCATGAAGGCCGACGACTACGTCGCCCTTGCCGAAAAGGTCGGTAGCGAACAGCGCCTGATCGCCTACTTCGCCACCCCGGCCGCCGTGTATGGCGCGATCTGCGAAAACCTGTCCAAGGTCGGCCTGGCGGAAAACACCCGCGTCGTGCTGGAAAAGCCGATTGGTTCGGACCTGGAATCCTCGCGCAAGGTCAACGACGCCGTCGCGCAGTTTTTCCCGGAAAACCGCACCTACCGCATCGACCACTACCTGGGCAAAGAAACCGTCCAGAACCTGATCGCCTTGCGTTTCGCCAACAGCCTGTTCGAAACCCAATGGAACCAGAACTACATTTCCCACGTGGAAATCACCGTGGCCGAGCAGGTTGGCATCGAGGGCCGTTGGGGCTACTTCGACAAGGCTGGCCAACTGCGCGACATGATCCAGAACCACCTGCTGCAGCTGCTGTGCCTGATCGCCATGGACCCGCCGGCTGATCTGTCCGCCGACAGCATTCGCGACGAGAAGGTCAAGGTGCTCAAGGCCCTGGCGCCGATCAGCCCGGAAGGCCTGACCACCCAAGTGGTGCGCGGCCAGTACATTGCCGGCTACAGCGCCGGTAAAGCCGTGCCGGGGTACCTGGAAGAAGAGAATTCCAACACCCAGAGCGACACCGAGACCTTCGTCGCCCTGCGGGCCGATATTCGTAACTGGCGTTGGGCCGGGGTGCCGTTCTACCTGCGTACCGGCAAGCGCATGCCGCAAAAGCTGTCGCAGATCGTCATCCACTTCAAGGAACCGTCCCACTATATCTTCGCCCCCGAGCAGCGCTTGCAGATCAGCAACAAGTTGATCATCCGCCTGCAGCCGGACGAAGGTATTTCCTTGCGCGTGATGACCAAAGAGCAGGGCCTGGACAAGGGCATGCAACTGCGCAGCGGGCCGCTGCAACTGAATTTTTCCGACACCTATCGCAGCGCACGGATTCCCGATGCCTACGAGCGGTTGTTGCTGGAAGTGATGCGCGGCAATCAGAACCTGTTTGTTCGCAAAGATGAAATTGAAGCCGCGTGGAAGTGGTGTGACCAGTTGATCGCCGGGTGGAAAAAATCCGGTGATGCGCCCAAGCCGTACGCGGCGGGGTCCTGGGGGCCGATGAGCTCGATTGCACTGATCACGCGGGATGGGAGGTCGTGGTATGGCGATATCTGAATTGAAACTGCCTCAGGGCGTCACTGCCCATGAGTATCGTACGCCCGTGCTGTTGGCGGACGGCCTGGCCAATGACGTGGCCGAACAATTGCGAGCGGCCATCAGCGCCCGTGGCGCGGCCACCCTGGTGGTGTCCGGTGGTCGCAGCCCGGTGGCGTTCTTCCAGAACCTGGCCAGGCAAGCCCTGGACTGGTCCAAGGTCACGGTCACCCTGGCCGACGAGCGTTGGGTGCCGGTGGAGCATGCCGACAGCAATGCCGGCTTGTTAAAGCAGCACCTGCTGCAGGGCCCGGCAGCCAAGGCGAAATTCTTGAGCCTGTACAGCGCGGCCGCCAACCTTGAAGAGGCGGCCGAGCAGGCTGATCGCCTGCTGGCCGAACTGCCGGCGATCGATGTGCTGGTGCTGGGCATGGGCGATGACGGCCACACCGCATCGCTGTTTCCCAACAGCCCGAACCTCGCCCAGGCGTTGCAGGCCGACGGCACCCGCCGTTGCTGGCCAATGCTGGCGCCGACCGTGCCGCACCAGCGCCTGACCATGAGTCGTGCATTGCTGGCCACGGCCCACTACACCGTGCTGTCGATTTCCGGCAGTTCGAAGTTGACTACCTTGAGCGCCGCGCTGGCCGGTGACGATGTCGCCGCCATGCCGATTCGCGCGTTTTTGCAACCTACTTTAGAGATTTACTGGTGCCCATGAGCCAAGGATCAGCCGCTATGAAAAGCCCTCAACCGACCGTGTCCATGGCGGATAAAGTTGCCCTGATCGACAGCCTCTGCGCCAAGGCGCGGATCCTGCCGGTGATCACCATCGCCCGCGAGCAGGACATCCTGCCCCTGGCCGATGCCCTGGCTGCCGGTGGCCTGACCGCCCTGGAAGTGACCCTGCGTTCCGAGTTTGGCCTCAAGGCCATCCAGGTGTTGCGCGAGCAGCGCCCTGAACTGTGCACCGGTGCCGGCACTGTGCTGGACCGTCATATGCTCGAAGCGGCAGAAGTGGCCGGCTCGCAGTTCATCGTCACCCCCGGCATCACCCGCGACCTGCTGGAAGCCTCGGTGCACAGCCCGATCCCGCTGCTGCCTGGCATCAGCAATGCCTCCGGCATCATGGAAGGCTACGGCCTGGGCTATCGCCGCTTCAAGCTGTTCCCGGCGGAAGTCAGCGGCGGCGTGGCGGCGATCAAGGCCTTGGGCGGCCCGTTCGGCGAAGTGAAATTCTGCCCGACCGGCGGCGTCGGCCCGGCCAACATCAAAAGCTACATGGCCTTGAAAAACGTGATGTGCGTGGGCGGTAGCTGGATGCTTGATCCTGAGTGGGTCAAGAACGGCGATTGGGCGCGTATCCAGGAAGTCACCGCCGAGGCGCTGGCGCTGCTGGATTGATCTGATTTATCGAATCGTTGTTGCTGTGCTTAACGGCATTTTTGCGGTGCACTTGGTCGGTGTACCGCTTTTTTTTGCCTGTAGAAACCTGAAGAACTCCACAAAACCAATGTGGGAGGGGGCTTGCTCCCGATTGCAGTGGTTCAGTCAATACATGTGGTGACTGATACACCGCTATCGGGAGCAAGCCCCCTCCCACAGTTTAATCTGTGTTGAGCTGGGTAATTGCATGCACCAACACATTGATGTCCGTAGCCGTGGTCACCAACCCCGGAGTTACCCGAATACAGGTGCCAAACGCCGCGCCTGAGCGGGTCGTGGTGAACACGTCATACTCCTTGAGCAACCTGTCGACCATCACCTGCTGATCGCGCCCAATGAACTTGAACGCGGTAATTCCGCAATACAGCCTCGGATCATCCGGCGTCAGCACTTCAATTCCCGGCAAAGCCCGCACCTGGCTCACCCATAGATTGCGCAGGTAATTGACCCGTGCACCTTTAGCCGCTGCGCCGCCCAATTGCCGGTGTTCTTCAAACACCAACGGCAGGCTCATCAGTGCCGGAAAGTTCGGCGTGCTGTAGGACGTACGCGCACGCACATCCGTGGCAGGGTAGTGGAATTCACCCATGTCCGGGTCGATATCCGCCAGGCGCTCGGGGGCGATGTAGAGAAAGCCCAGGGTCAGCGGGGCGCCGATCCATTTGTGCAAGTTGAAGCCGGCGAACTGAATGCCCAGTTCGGCCAGGTTGAAATCGATCTGGCCGAGAGCGTGGGCGCCGTCGAGGATCACATCGACCTCGTGTTCACGCGCAGCCTTGGCGATCGCCGCCACCGGCATCACCAGGCCGGTGCGGTGCGTAACATGGGTCAGCGCCATCAGCTTCAAGCGCGGGTACTGAATGAAGGTATCGCGATAGGTCTGCACGAGGCTGTCGAAACTGGCCGGGTGAGCGTGGGAAATCTCGATCACTTCGACACCGCGCACGCCGGCCAGCCAGCGCATCGCGCCTTTGACCGTGTCGTACTCCAAGTCACTGATCAGCACCTGGTCGCCGGGTTGCAGGCGGTTGTAGTTGCGGATCAGCGACTGCAAGGCTTCAGTGGCGTTGCGGGTGAAGGCCACCGAGTCCGGGTCTGCATCGATCAAAGCGGCCAGTTGGCGACGAATCTCCAGATTTTCCCCTTGCTCGAAACGCTGACGCACATACACCGAGTTGCTGCGGTTGATGAAGGCAACGTGTTCCAGGTACTGGGCCTGGACAGCACGGCTCATGCGCCCGAAGTAGCCGTTTTCCAGATTGATCGGGCCCGGCTCCAGCTCATAGCGCTGGGCGATGGCCTGCCAGTGACGTTCGTTGTTTGCATTCCTTGGCATGGCGAGGCTCCTAATTAATGGCGAGGGGCGGGTTTACCGTGTTTAACGCGCAGCGGTTCAAGTAATTCGGACAAGCCGTTGTGGTCGATTTCCTGCATCAGTGCCAGTAAGCCGCCCAGTTCCCCGTGGGGAAAACCTTCACGAGCGAACCAGTTCAGGTAGGGGCCGGGCAAGTCGGCGATGATCCGTCCTTTGTATTTGCCGAAGGGCATTTCGCGGATGATCAGCAATTCGAGTTTTTCGGGGTTCATGGGCTTCAGCGTTTGATTCGATAGCCGGGAAAATACAGGCATTCTGCATGAAGGCCAAATGACAGATCATGCAAATAACGTCGATACAGATGGTTCAATAATTCGTAAGTCATTGAAATAAAACAAATAAGTAATTTTTCAAAACCTGGCACGGGCACTGCAATCATTAAGACAACTTTCTCAACCCACATAAGGAATTGAAAAATGACTGACATCAATAAAGAATCCATCTCCGTACTGAACGACCTGATCGAAATCAGCATCGACGGCCAAAAGGGTTTCCAGGAGTGCGCTGAAGACATCAAGCACCCAGAGCTCAAAGCCCTGTTCGTCAAGCGTTCCGCCGATTGCGCCACTGCCGCCGCCGAACTGAAAACCGCCGTGCGTGCCCTGGGTGGCGAGCCGAAAGAATCCGGCAGCGTGGCCGGTGCTGTGCACCGTGGTTGGGTTGACGTGAAGTCGATGGTGACCGGTAAGGACGAAGAATCGGTGCTGAACGAAGCCGAGCGCGGTGAAGACCACGCACTGAAGGCTTACAAGGAAGCGATCGAGAAGATCAACAAGCACAACCTGCTGGGCATTCGTGACTTGGTTGAGCGTCAGTACCACGGCGTGCAGCGCAACCACGACCAGGTTAAAGCCCTGCGTAACCAGGCTCGCGCTCAGTCGTAAGCCTAGGTTGTACATGCTGTAAAAACAATGTGGGAGGGGGCAAGCCCCCTCCCACATTTGTATTGCGTCATTTTCAGCCAATGCTGATTGGCGGCAATTCGGTCAAGGTCACTACTTGCTGTTTGCGCGGGGCAAGAATCTCCGCTTCGCCATCCACTACCAACTCATCGCGCTGGTTGAACACGCGCGTGGCAATGCGTACACGGAACTTGGGCAGCTTCTCCAGGATTTCCAGGCGCACGGTGAGGGTGTCGCCGATCTTGACCGGCTTTTGAAAGCTCATCTGCTGGCCGATATAAATCGTGCCCGGGCCGGGCAGTTCGCAGGCTACCGCCGCGCTGATCAGCGCACCGCTGAACATGCCATGGGCGATACGCTCCTTGAACATGGTCGCCTTGGCATACTCGGCATCCAGGTGCACTGGGTTGTGATCGCCGGACATGGCGGCGAACAACTGGATATCGCGTTCTTCGACAGTCTTGCTGAAGCTGGCGGTCTGGCCGACTTCAAGGGCCTCGTAGGGGGTGTTGGTTACCTGGGTCATCTAAACGTGCATCCTGTGGCTAATCGATAATTTAATTGGCTGATTTTAAACGAAAAATTATTCGCAGCGGGTGGGCCTGCGCACTGTCAGGGCGTGCTCGAGCCACGTCAGCACATCCGCGGTGACGTCGTCGCGGTTGGTTTCATTGAACACTTCATGACGTGCCTGCGGGTAGAGCGTCAATTGCAGGTGCTGGCAGCCCGCGTCGCGCAGGGCATGGGCCAGGCTTTTGAGACGCTTGCCTTCACTCACCGGATCACATTCGCCGCCGATTATCAGAATTGGCAGGCCCGGATCGATCTGCGCGAGATTGGACGCTTTGCTGATTTGCTGCAAGCCGCCGAGCAGGTCGACCCACAGCTGGTTGGTGCAGCGGAAACCGCAAAGCGGGTCATGAATGTATTGGTCGACTTCAACCGGGTCGCGGCTGAGCCAGTCGAAGGTGGTGCGATTGGGTTTGAACGCTTTGTTGAAGGAGCCGAACGACAGAAAGTCAATCAATGCGCTACGCCCGCGCTTACCCTGGCGCGCGCGCTCGATACGGGCAATCGCCCGTGCCGCGCGATACAACGCCACCGGCTGGAAATTCGAACCGCTGAGTATCGCCCCATGCAGGCTGGCGCTGTGATGCAGCAGATAGGCCTGGGCGATATAGCTGCCCATGCTGTGGCCGAGCAAAATAATCGGCAGCCCCGGTTGCTGCTGGCCGATGTGCTGGTTAAGGCTGGCCAGGTCGCCCACCACTTTGTTCCAGCCATCCTCTTCGGCGTACAGCCCCAAGGTGCCTTCGTCGGCGGTACGGCCATGGCCACGTTGGTCCAGCGCATACACACCATAGCCGGCGGCGCACAACGCCTGCGCCAGGCGCCCATAGCGGCCACTGTGCTCGGCCATGCCATGGGACAGCATCACCAGGGCCCTGGGGGGCTCGGCGGGCATCCATTGATTGACGTACAGGCGAGTTTGGTCGTTCGCGGTCAGCCAGAAAGTGCTGTGGTTCATGGCGGTTCCTTTGCGCAGGGTCGTTGCAGTGTATAGCTCATCTAGTGGGGCGCGAGGTATCTGCCTACGCCTCAGCGACAAGATTCATACAATCAATGACACAGTTCAGTGTATTGCCTGTTTGGTCATTACTGCTAACGTCCTCAAAGCTCCGCTCTTTGTAGCTGCATAGAAAAGCGGCCGGACACACTCAGGTAAAGAGGACAAGAATAATGCAACCTGATTTTTGGAATGACAAACGCGCGGCGGGTGTGCCCAACGCCATCGACCTTACTGCCTATCAGTCAGTGATCGAAGTCTTCGAGCGTTCCTGCAAGACCTTTGCCGACCGTCCGGCGTTCAGCAACATGGGCATTACCCTGACCTACGCCGAGCTTGAGCGCCAGAGTGCGGCGTTCGCCGGTTACCTGCAGCAGCACACCGACCTCAAGCCCGGCGAGCGCATCGCGGTACAGATGCCCAACGTGTTGCATTACCCGATTGCGGTTTTTGGCGCACTGCGCGCCGGGCTGATTGTGGTCAATACCAACCCGTTGTACACCCCGCGTGAAATGCGCCATCAGTTCAAGGACGCCGGCGTGCGTGCGCTGGTCTACCTCAACCTGTTCGGTTCGCGGGTACAGGAGGTGTGTACCGACACCGAAATCGACTACCTGATCGAAGCCAGGATGGGCGATTTCATGCCCGCCGCCAAAGGCTGGCTGGTCAACACGGTAGTCGACAAAGTCAAGAAGATGGTCCCGGCCTACCACCTGCCGCGTGCGGTGTCGTTCAAGCGCGCCTTGCACATGGGCGCAGGCCTGGGCGTGACGCGACATCCGGTGAGCCTTGAGGATATCGCCGTGCTGCAATACACCGGCGGCACCACCGGCCAGGCCAAGGGCGCGATGCTCACCCACGGCAATCTGGTAGCGAATATGCAGCAGGCGCGGGCGTGCATGTCGCAACTGGGGGATGACGGCCATCCGCTGATCAAGGAAGGGCAGGAGGTGATGATTGCGCCGCTGCCGCTGTACCACATCTATGCGTTCACCGCGAACTGCATGTGCATGATGGTGTCCGGCAACCACAACGTGCTGATCACCAACCCGCGCGACATCGGCGGGTTCATCAAGGAACTGAAGAAGTGGCGCTTCACCGGGCTGCTGGGGCTCAACACGTTGTTTGTGGCGCTGATGGAGCATCCGGACTTCAAGAGCCTGGACTTTTCCCATCTCAAGTTGACCAATTCCGGCGGCACGGCGCTGATCAAGGCCACCGCCGAGCGTTGGCAGCAGATCACCGGGTGTGCAATCGGCGAGGGCTACGGCCTGACCGAAACCTCACCAGTAGCCAGCACCAACCCCTATGGCAATCAATCGCGGCTGGGCACAGTAGGCATTCCGGTGCCGGCCACGGCCATGAAGGTGGTCGACGACGAGGGCGCTGAATTGCCGTTGGGCGAGCGCGGCGAACTGTGCATCAAGGGCCCGCAGGTGATGAAGGGCTATTGGCAGCAACCGGCGGCCACGGCCGAGGCGCTGGATGCCGAGGGATGGCTCAAGACCGGCGATATCGCCGTGATCGATACCGACGGCTTTATACGCATCGTCGACCGCAAGAAAGACCTGATCATCGTCTCGGGTTTCAACGTTTACCCCAATGAGATCGAAGACGTGGTGATGGCCCACCCGGCCGTGGCCAACTGCGCGGTGATCGGCGTGCCGGATGAGCGCACGGGGGAAGCGGTGAAGCTGTTTGTGGTCGCGCGTGCCGAAGGTGTGAGCCTTGAGGAATTGAAGGCCTACTGCAAGACCAACTTCACGGGGTACAAAGTGCCCAAGCACATTGTGCTCAGGGATTCGTTGCCGATGACGCCGGTGGGGAAAATCCTGCGGCGGGAGCTGCGCGACATCGCCTGAACCGAATAGCTACAAAATGTGGGAGGGGGCTTGCTCCCGATTGCGGTGTTCAGGCACAGATGCAGTGACTGACACTCCGCTATCGGGAGCAAGCCCCCTCCCACATTGTTTTGTATTGCCCGCAAAGCCCTGTTCCAGAGCCTTTCAGTGGGTTATTTTGCCTGCGTTAAAAGTGTGACCAATTATTGTAGGACAGTCGTGTTAGTGACCGTGGGGCCCTCTTTTGGCTCTAGTCGGCCCTTGGCAAAGCTGCTACTCTCGGCGCGCTTTGTGACGTCTAGGCCTGCTTGAAGCGCCAGATTCACCTTAAAAAAACATACACCAATAATAATCGCATCAAATGCGATGATGAATTCGCGTCGCTGAGGAGTGGGCTTCCATGAACGAAGACTTTTGGAAGGATAAGTACCCCGCCGGGATTGCTGCACAAATCAATCCAGACGAGTATCCGAATATTCAGGCGGTACTGAAGCAGTCCTGCCAGCGCTTCGCCAACAAACCGGCTTTCAGCAACCTGGGCAAGACCATCACCTACGGTGAACTGTACGAATTGTCCGGCGCATTCGCCGCCTACCTGCAACAGCATACCGACTTGAAGCCTGGCGACCGAATCGCCGTGCAACTGCCCAATGTCCTGCAATACCCGGTCGCTGTATTCGGCGCCATCCGTGCCGGGCTGATCGTGGTCAACACCAACCCGCTGTACACCGCGCGGGAAATGGAACACCAATTCAATGACTCCGGGGCCAAGGCCCTGGTTTGCCTGGCCAACATGGCGCACCTGGCTGAAAAAGTCGTGCCCAAGACTGCGGTCAAACACGTGATCGTGACCGAAGTGGCCGACCTGCTGTCGCCGTTCAAGCGCCTGTTGATCAACAGCGTGATCAAGTACGTGAAAAAAATGGTCCCGGCCTATCATTTGCCGCAAGCGATCAAGTTCAATGACGTGCTGGCCAAGGGGCAGGGCCAGGCGGTCAGCGATGCCAACCCGGCCAGCGGCGATGTGGCGGTGCTGCAATACACCGGCGGCACCACCGGCGTGGCCAAGGGCGCGATGCTCACCCATCGCAACCTGGTCGCCAACATGCTGCAATGCAAGGCGCTGATGGGCTCCAACCTCAATGAAGGGTGCGAGATACTGATCACGCCGCTGCCTCTGTATCACATCTATGCGTTTACCTTTCATTGCATGGCGATGATGCTGATCGGCAACCACAATATCCTGATCAGCAACCCGCGCGACCTGCCGGCGATGGTCAAGGAACTCTCGAAGTGGAAGTTCAGCGGCTTTGTCGGCCTTAATACCCTGTTCGTGGCGCTGTGCAACAACGAAGCTTTCCGCAAGCTGGATTTCTCCGCGCTGAAGGTCACCCTGTCAGGCGGCATGGCGCTGCAGCTGGCGGCGGCCGAACGCTGGAAGGCCGTGACCGGTTGTGGCATCTGCGAAGGGTACGGCATGACCGAGACCAGCCCGGTGGCCACGGTCAACCCGATCCAGCATATCCAGATCGGCACCATTGGCATCCCGGTGCCATCCACCGTGTGTAAAGTGATCGCCGACGACGGCACCGAGCTGCCGCTGGGCGAAACCGGCGAGCTGTGCGTGAAGGGCCCCCAGGTCATGAAGGGCTACTGGCAGCGCCAGGACGCTACCGACGAGATGCTCGACAGCGAAGGCTGGCTGAAGACCGGCGACATCGCGATCATCCAGCCCGACGGCTACATGCGTATTGTCGACCGCAAGAAAGACATGATCCTGGTCTCGGGTTTCAACGTGTACCCCAACGAGCTGGAAGACGTGCTCACAGGCCTGCCGGGCGTGTTGCAGTGCGCGGCCATCGGCGTGCCGGATGAAAAGTCCGGGGAGCACATCAAGCTGTTCATCGTGGTCAAGCCAGGCGCCACCCTGACCAAGGAGCAGGTGATGGAACACATGCGCGCCAACGTCACCGGCTACAAGGTGCCCAAGGCCGTCGAATTTCGCGACGCGCTGCCGACCACCAATGTGGGCAAGATTCTGCGGCGTGAATTGCGCGATGAAGAACTGAAGAAACTCGGTTTCAAAAAGTAACGCACTTCAAATGTGGGAGGGGGCTTGCTCCCGATAGCGGTGGGCCAGTCGCAGATAACGTGACTGACACTTAGCTATCGGGAGCAAGCCCCCTCCCACATTTATGACTGCGTTATTACAGGGCGAACTGCGCAAAGCTGATCCCCGCACCGGCAGGGCGCACGTCCTTGAGGAACGAGTCCTTGTCGGCGCTCAGTTCCAGGGTGATTTCCGGCTTGCGCTTGCCGGCATTGCGCACCACCAGCCCTTCGAGGTTCTCGCGCAGGAACGCCGTTGGCACTTTCAGGTGCAGCAGTCGGTCAGTCTCGGCGTTGTGCATCAACAGGTGGATCCACTCGTACTGGCCCACGCCAATCCGCGCCACTGGCAAGTCGAACCACCAGATGTTGCGTTTGGAGTCCAGGTCGGTGAAATGGCAGTTGTTGACGCCGAGTACGGCACCGCCCAGTTCCTGGTTTCTGCGGGCGATGGCCTGTGTTTTATTGAGTTTCATAACCTTCCTACGGATCTGTTATTCAGCGTTCGAGCCTGAATCTGCCGGGCATTCTCGTGGGTTGGCCGCAAAACATAAAGGCAAACCTGCCCCTTTCGATGAAATGCGCACTGAAAAATAATTGAAACTCTGTCGCTTGGCTTCGAGTCAACCGCTACGTAGTGACCTCAAACCATTTGATAGTTATCAGGAGTAATACCATGGGCAGCACTTCCGATAAGGTAAAAGGCGTAGCTAATGAAGCCGTCGGTAACATCAAGCAAGGTGTCGGCAAGGCGACGGACAACGACAAAATGCGTGCTGAAGGCGTGATCCAGGAAAAGAAAGGCGAAACTCAGCAGGCAGTGGGCAAGACCAAGGACGCAGTGAAAAAAGCGACCGAGTAAGACGGTCCGGCTGGCCCATCCCAGCAGCCCGACGGCCATCTACGGATGGCCGTTTTTGTATCCAAGGCTGCAACTAAAGTTTAGAAATTGTTTCAAAGTCGCCAAATGGGCTACTTTGATGTAGAAAACGGCCCCTGAGTCGCCCGCGACCTCACCCTCTTTGCGGCGAAAGGAGACGCTATGATTTTTCCGGTACTCGATGGTCTCAAGCTGCACAAGGTGCTGGTGCGCACCGTTACGGAATTCGTCGACGACGAGATGCCCACCTACGCCTCGGCGTTGGCCTACCAGATGCTGTTCTCGTTGTTTCCCTTCCTGTTGTTCCTGATTGCCCTGATCGGTTTCCTGCATCTGCCGGACTTCTTCACCTGGCTGCGCTTGCAGTCTGAGCTGGTATTGCCGCCCCAGGCGCTGGAGCAGGTCAACCCGGTGATCGACCAGTTGCAGCAATCCAAGGGCGGGCTGCTCTCGGTAGGTATCGTGATCGCCCTTTGGACCGCCTCCGCTGGCGTACGCCTGATGATGAGCGCGATGAATGCTGCCTATGACGTGGTGGAGGGGCGGCCGATCTGGAAGCGTTTCCCGCTGTCGATTTTCTACACCGTCGGCATCGCCGGCATGCTGCTGGCCGCCGCCGCGCTGATGGTGCTCGGCCCGCAGGTGATGGAATGGCTGGCGGGGCAGATCGGTATGCAGGAATTTGTCGTCACGCTGTGGACCATCCTGCGCTGGCCGCTGATCGTGATCCTGCTGATGTTTGCCGTGGCCCTCATGTATTACGTGATGCCGGATGTCGAACAGGAGTTTCGCTTTATCACCCCCGGTTCCGTATTGGCGGTGGTGGTGTGGATCGTCGCTTCCCTCGGCTTTGGCTACTACGTTAAAACCTTCGCCGACTACAACGCCATGTACGGCAGTATCGGCGCGATCATCGTGTTGCTCTTGTACTTCTATATTTCCGCCGCTGTGCTGTTGCTCGGCGCGGAAATGAACGCCGTGATCGAACACATGTCCGCCGAAGGCAAGGACCCCGGCGAAAAAGAAATCGACGAACCGGGCCATGCCGGTGAAAAACAACATGTCTCAGGCCTGGGCCGGGACCATTCCAAGCCTCTCACCGTTGAGCCTGATCAATGATCCGTGAAATCCTGAAAATGGGCGATGAACGTCTGCTGCGCATCGCCCCGCCAGTGCCGCCGGAAATGTTCGACAGCCCCGAGCTGTGGCAACTGATCGACGACATGTTCCAGACCATGGAACACGTGGGCGGCGTCGGCCTGGCTGCGCCGCAGATCGGTGTGGACCTGCAATTGGTGATCTTTGGTTTCGAGGCCAGCGAACGCTACCCGGAGGCCCCACCGGTACCGCAGACCATCCTGATCAACCCGTTGATCACACCGCTCAGCCCGGTGCTGGAAGAGGGGTATGAGGGCTGCCTGTCCGTCCCCGGCCTGCGCGGCGCCGTGGACCGCTATCAGCAGATCCGCTACGAAGGCTTCGACCCCAAGGGCGAGCCGATCGTACGCTTCGCCGACGGCTTCCATGCACGGGTGGTGCAGCATGAGTGCGATCACCTGATCGGGCGGTTGTACCCGTCGCGGATTACTGACTTCAGCAAGTTCGGGTTTATCGAAGTGCTGTTCCCGGAAATGGACCCAACCGCCGACGAATGATCAGCAGGCTATAGCAAGGGGGCTTGCCCTCTGTAGGAGCGAGCTTGCTCGCGAAAAACGTCAACGATAACGCGTGCTTGCTGAATGAACGCGGTGCCTGTGAGTTTTTCGCGAGCAAGCTCGCTCCTACCCACCGCTATCGGGCGCAAGCCATCCAGGTTATCGAAGGCCCATCGCGATCATCGGTTTGTTGCGCTTGTAGCGCACCAACCGCTCACTGAGCGATTGCGGCAACACCGTGTCCTGGGAAAAACCCATGCGCTGGTACAGCGTTTCAAGGTCCGGATGGCACAACAGCCAGACCGTGCCGTCCACACCCGCCACCGCCTGTTGAATCAAACGCGCCGCCAGCCCCTGACCGCGATAAGCCGGGTCAACGAAAACGCCGGTCAGCCATTGCCCACCGACCACGGGGGTCAGGCATAACCCGGCAACGATCTGCGTGTCCCTCGCCACCCACAACTGCCCGTCCTTGAGCGCCTTCATCGACGAGTTGTGGCTGCGGTAAAACTTGTTCAGCAGCGGCCATAGCGGCGCTGCCAAGCGTTCGATGTGCATGTTCAAACCAATGAAAGGGCGAGACGGGCATTGTAGCCGTTGCCGGCAGGGCGCAGACATCGGCCTGCGAGTCCGTATATAAAGTTATAAATAGATGACTTTTTAATATTATTAATGAATAAGAGGGCTTGCTAGGATCGCTGCTTCGAAGCACCCGACATACCGTGCCCAACCGCACCCGCCGTCAAGGTCAAGGAAGCGCTCTTATGCTGAAAATGATTGCTGTCGCTGTTCTTTCTCTGGTCGCCGCCAAGGCACTGGCCGCCGATCCATCCACGCTGCGCATTGGCTATCAGAAAAGCTCGGTAAGCATGGTCCTCGCCCGTGAACACAAGCTGTTCGAAGCCGCGCTGCCCGGCACCCAGGTGCAGTGGACTGAGTTTCTCGGTGGCCCGCCGCTGATCGAGGCGCTGAACGCCGGCAGCCTGGACATCGGCAATATCGGCGACATCCCACCCATTTTTGCCCAGGCCGCCGGGATTGAATTGCAGTACATCGCCGTCGAGCCGAATGAGGGCAAAACCGAAGCCGTGCTGGTGCCTCAAGCCAGCCCCATTCAGAGCGTGGCCGAACTCAAAGGCAAGCGCGTGGCGCTGCTCAAGGGTTCCAGTGCGCACAACCTGTTCCTCAAGAGCCTGCTGCGCGCCGGTTTGCAGTGGAAAGATGTGAACGTGGTGTACCTGTCGCCCTCCGACGGGCGCGCCGCATTCGAGCAAGGCAAGGTGGACGCCTGGGTGGTGTGGGACCCTTACTACTCGGCTGCCGTGGTCGACGGTGCCGCCCGCGTGTTGGGCACTGGTGAAGGCCTTAATCCGGCCGGCAGCTTCTTCGTGACCAGCAGCGCGTTTGCCCGGCAAAATCCCCAGGCCATTGCCACCATCCTGCAAACCCTCGGCAAGGCGCAGCGTCTGTCCCTGGACCAACCCGAAGACAGCATCGCGCTGATGGCCAAGACCCTGGGCCTGCAACCGGCGGTGGTCAAACGCTACTTCGAGCACCGCTCGCCCGAGCCGATCCGGCCGCTGCAGGCGGTCGACATCGCCAATCAGCAACGCACCGCCGATTTGTTTTTCGCCAATGGCTTGATCCCGAAAAAGGTCGATGTGCAGCAGGTTGTGTTCAAAGGTCCATAAGCCCTGTGGCGAGGGAGCGGCTCCCTCGCCACTGCTTGATTACCTGACCGCTCATGGATTTTCCGCTGCCAGGGCCGCAACCACAGTGGGCCGCTTACCCACCCGTTGTTGAAATGCCGCCAACGCCGGCCATTCATTCAGCTCAATCCCATGAACCGCCGCCCAACGCAGCACCACAAACAGATACGCATCCGCTACCGAATACTGCGCGCCCAGCAAATAATCCTGTTGCTCCAACGTTTGCACCAGCACCGCAAGGCGTTTGAACAACGTCGCCAGGAACATCGCCCGCACCTCGCCCTGGATTGCCGTGTTGAAAAATACCGCCAGCCCGCCATGCACTTCGGTGGCGATGAAATTCAACCACTCTTGCAAGCGCACGCGCTCCCAGCTGCCGTTGGCCGGTGCCAGATGGGCATCGGGCTTCAGGTCGGCGAGGTATTGCAGGATCGCGCTGGCTTCGGTCAGCACCTGGCCGTTGTCCAGTTGCAGTGCTGCTACGTAACCTTTGGGGTTGATCTGCAGGAAATCCCTGCCGTCGGCGGTGGTCTTGGCCTGGTTGTCCACGCGCACCAAGTCGAAGGGCAAGGCCAATTCCCGCAGCACGATATGGGGGGCGAGCGAGCAGGCATTCGGGGAGAAATACAGTTTCATGGAGGGTTTCTGTGTGGGATTTGCGCCAGTCTCGCGGGCATGGCACCGTGGGTAAAATTAAACCTTCATACCCCATCCATAAGGACAGCTACTGCCATGATGAACCTGATGCATTGGCGCCTGCTGGTGGCCGTGGCCGATCACGGCAGCATCACCGCCGCTGCCGAACGGGTGGGCATGACCCAGTCCGCCGCCAGCCAGGCCATGGCATCCATGGAGATCGCGTTGGGGGTGCAACTGTTCACCCGCGAGCCGCGCAAGACCTTGCCCACTGCCTTGGGGGTGAGTGTGATCGAACAGGCGCGGGTGATGCTCGGTGCCTTGCAGGCGATACGCTGCCGCGTGGAGGAAGCCCGACCCATGCTGCGTGGGGACCTGCGCATCGCGTGTTTCCCTCAGGTACTGGCGAAGTTTCTGAGCCCCAGGTTGCAGCGTTTTGCGCAGCTGTATCCGGGCATTGAGGTCACCACCCTTGAGGTCACCGACGACGAAGTGCATGCCTTGCTCGACGCCGACTTGGTCGACCTGGGCGTGGTGCTCAACCCAGAACCCGAGCGCAACCCCACGCTATTGGGGCGGGACACTTGGCTGGCGGTGGTGCCAGCCCGGCACGCGCTGGCGCAGCAGGTCACGGTGACCCTTGCGCAGTTGCTGGAGCAACCCTTCGTGCTCGCCACCGGCGGCTGCAGCGTAAACGCCCGCAGCCTGAGTGCCGACGCCGGCCTGGTGCTGCGCGATGTGCGTGCCGAAGTGCGTGAATGGAGCAGCGCTTTCAGCCTGGTACGCGAGGATATCGGCGTGACCCTGGTGCCAGAAACGACCCTGCCGACCCAGTGCCAGGGCCTGCGCGTGCTGCCCCTGAGCGTGCCGATACACCGCGAGTTCGCCCTGGTCGGCTCGCCAAACCGCTCATCTTCTGCGGCCGCCGATGCGTTGCTGGCAATGCTGGCTGATAACTGAAAACGCCGCTGACCTGATGTGAAAGAAATTCAAAATGTGGGAGGGGGCTTGCTCCCGATGGCGGTGGATCAGTCAATGAATCGGTGGCTGATACGCTGCTATCGGGGGCAAGCCCCCTCCCACATTTTTTGTTCAGCTGTGTGGCTTAGATTGCTGCCAGGGTGTCTTTCACTGCCTGGGCCTGTGGAGCAGCCGCCTTCGCCGCTACCTGCTGCTGTTGCTGCTCCTTTAAACGTTCAGCCACTTGCCTGGCAATCGCGTCCTGTTGTTGCTGCGGCAGGGCCTGCACTTGCTCTTCTGTCATCCCCTGCTCCTTGAGCAACTGCTCGCGAATACGCTCGGCCGGGGATTTGCTCATGTATTCGCTGAGTTCAGCCCGCGCCCCGGAGGTCGTCGCTGTGGCTTGCAACTGCACGCGGGTCTTGGCGAAGGCCTCGTCGATGCGATCGCTCGCCTTGTCCAGGTCCTTCTGGGCGGCCGGCACCGTCACGCTTTGCTGCGCCGTTTGCAGGGCGCCGCTGTACAGCGCGCTGGCAGCGGCGTTGGCCGGGTCCATGTCGGAGCGCTTGAGCTGTTGGACGGTCGACGCGGCTTGGGTGTCGTTGTTAACCAGCATGATCGGTCACCTGGGGGAATGTTCGGTGTGACAGCTGGAGCAATTAGCATGCCGGGCACGACGTGCCCGTTTTTATTGGGGTAGTGGCCGCCGTCGCGGCAAACACTGGCCCGTCGACGGCCAACCCTTGCCGTCAGTGGGCGATATTCTCCAATGCCAGGTTACGCGTTCGCGGCCCGAACCAACTGATGGTAATCATCACAATCAACATGCTGCTTGCGATAAACGCCAGCACGCCCGGTGTGCCCAGGTGTTCGAGGATAAAACCGATCAGCAGGCTGCTGAACACCGTGGACAAGCGGCTGAACGAGTAGCAGAACCCTACCGCCCGCGCACGGATATTGGTGGGGAATAATTCGCTCTGATACGAGTGATAGCTGAAGCTCAGCCAGGCGTTGCAGAAGGTGATCATCACCCCACAGAAGATCAGCCCCACCGCCGTGGTTTGCACGGCGAACAGGCTGCCGAAGATCACCGCGCCCAAGGCCGAGCCGACAATCTGCCACTTGTTCTCAAAACGGTTGGCGACCTTCACGAACAGCAGCGGGCCCAGCGGATAGGCGAGCGTGATGATAAAGGCGTAGAGCAGACTGTGGGTCACGCTGACGCCCTGGCCCGACAGCAAGGCGGGCAGCCAGTTGCCAAAGCCGAAGAAACCGATGGCCTGGAACACATGGAAGACGATCAGCATCAAGGCGCGACGGCGGTAGGGCGGTTGCCAGATATCGGCGAAACGGCCGCTGCCCTGCACGCTGACAGCTTCGGGTTCCGGCGCATCCAGAGGCTTGCCGTGATCCTTCAGGCAGCGCGCTTCAAGGGTGTCCATGATCGTGCCAGCTTCCTCGAAACGACCTTTCTGCGCCAGCCAGCGCGGTGATTCCGGCAGGCGCTTGCGCAGTTGCCAGATAAACAATGCAAACACCGCACTGCTGAGCACCACCCAGCGCCAACCGGAGATCCCGAACGGCGCCTGGGGCACCAGCCACCATGACATCAGCGCCACCGCCGGCACCGACAGGAACTGGATGAAAAATGCAAAGGCAAACGCCGAACTGCGCATGCGCTTGGGCACCAGTTCCGACAGATAGGCGTCGATCGTCACCAGTTCAATGCCCAGTCCGATCCCCACCAGAAAGCGCATGCAGATAATGCCCAGTGCGGACGTCTGGATGCCCATCAGCACCGTGGCGACGGTGTACCAGATCAGCGCAAAGGTGAAGATCGCCCGGCGCCCGAACCGATCGGCGATGGGGCTCAGCAGGCTGGCGCCGAGGAACAGGCCGAGGAAGGTGGCCGAGGCGAACGCGGCCTGGTCGGAAAAGCCGAACACGCCTTGGCTGCCCGTGTGGAAAATCCCGTCGCTGATCAGGCCTGGGCTGATATAGGCCGTCTGGAACAGGTCATACAGCTCGAAAAAACCGCCGATCGACAACAAGGCCACCAGGCGCCAGATGCTGGCGACGGCGGGCAGGCGGTCGATACGTGCGCTGATGTGGGCGGCGCGGGTCGGGTCGATGCCGTCAGTGGTAGAGCGTGCAGGCATGGGTCAGAACACTCAGTAAGTGATGGGGATTTCAAAGACCTGAAACGCATCATCCACCGGTTGGTAACCCAACACACGTGTGGTTTCGCTCAGGTCCAGGCGCTTGAAGCGATTATTGGAAATGCCATGGGCGACCAGGTGTTTCACATCGCGTGTGTCCACCGCGCACTGCAGCAGTTGCACCGCATCGCGCGGGCTGAGCCACGCGCTGAGGTCGCGGGCGTTGTTCAGGTCTGCGTGCTGGGGAAACTCAAACGCGCCAATGCGCACGGCGATGGTGGAGAGCGGGGTTTTGGCCGCGTAATAGCCACACAGCGCCTCACCGTAGCATTTGGTCACGCCATACAGGTTGGCCGGCATCACATGCATGTCGGGGGTGATCTCACGGTCTACCGGATAACCTTCGACAGCTTGCGCGCTGCTGGCATATACCAGGCGCTGCACGCCGGCGGCCACGGCGGCCTCGAACAGGTAGGTGGTGGCGAGGATATTATTGGGTAGCAGCTCCTCGAACGACGCATCGGGGTCCGGGATACCCGAGAGGTGTACAACCACCTCGATGTTTTCGAGCAGGCTGGCGAGGACGGATTTGTCGCTCAGGTCAGCGTGCACGAAGCGGTGTTCGCCGAGCGCGAAGTCCGGCTCGACACGGTCGGTCAAGGTGAAGCGGTAGCGGTCTTTCGACGCCTCGAAAAAGGTCTTGCCGATTTTGCCGCAGGCGCCGGTCAGCAGTACGTTGAGTCCGTTCATGGTGTGTCCTTGTTCAATTATGGCCGTCGAGCGCGAAGGTCTTGAAGCCTGCATGCTGCCCGCCGAGTCGTTGATAATACGCCGCGATGGCGGGGTAGGGCGGACGCTCCATGGGCGTCACCTGCCAGCGGTGCACCGAGAGGCCGATCAGGATATCGGCGAGGGTGAATTCATCGCCGGCTACGTAAGCGCCAGTCTTGGCCAACTGTTGTTCCAGAATGCCCATCACGCTGTTCCAGCGTTGCACGGCGGCGGCAATCTGTGTTGCGTCCAGGCCGTCGGGATTGTTACGCACCAGCGCGGTGAACGCATCGCCCCAGGCACGGTTGAGTTCGACCGCTTGCCAGTCGATCCATTGTTCGACGCGCGCCCGTGGCGCGGGCTCGACGGGCAGCAGGTCAGTGCGTTGATAGAGGCCGACCAGGTAGCGGCAGATGGTATTGGATTCCCACAGCACGCCATGGTCGTCGATCAGCACCGGCACCTGGGCATTGGGGTTCAAGGCGAGAAATTCGGGGGATTGGGTGGGCTTGAAGCCGATGCCCCAGTCTTCACGCACGTAGTCGATACCCAGTTCCTGGCAGGTCCACAGTACTTTTCGTACGTTAATGGAGGAGGCGCGGCCCAAGATTTTCAGTGAATGTCCCATGGTGCTTCCTTGGCGATGACAAGGGGTTCAATTTAGCAGAGGCATGGGGTAGGGGGGCGAGGTTCTTGTCAGGCGTTGGCGTTAAGAGCTCTCTGGCGAGCGAAGGGCCCTTAGCGCGTCAAATGAATAAAAAATACTTCTTCAACGTGAAGGGCCAGTCAGATTAACAACACCGTTCGTTATCTTCATTTCCGGTTCACCTTCTTCCATGCCTGGCGCGTTGAAGCTAAACGTCCCCTCCAATAGCGAGTTGGCGAAATCAACACTGGATAGCGTGAAGGTTCCACTCTCCGCATAGTAGTTCCATCCAAATTCCGTGTAACTATGATAATAATAGGCAAACACTTTCTCGCCTTCCCCAATGTTGAAAGTTCCACAGGAGATATCTTTATCTAGGTAGATGTATACAGCTCGACCCCTTGCTCTGTTGTGGCCAACGATTACAACTCGGGTACCGCCCGTGTCTCGAAGAGTCACTGACTCTGAGGTGAATGGGTGGGGGGAAATCGATATATTGCAGCCGATCACACCTTTGGCGAACAGCGTTTTCTTGGAGGTGAGCGAGTACATGGCAAGATCCTTTTCAGTGAGAATCAAGTGTCAGGAGATATCCTTGACGATGTACTTATAAGGCGCCCACCGGCGCTTGCCTACTGTCAAAGTTGACAGGTAGGGGGAGGAAAAACAGCCATGTTTAGCATGGGGGGGGCAGCCCCCTCCCACATTTTGACCGAGTAGGGACTTAAGCGCGTGGTGTGTGTTGGTCCATGGCCTTGCCCACCAGCAAGACGCTCAGCTCGCTCAATTGGTGGATGGCCAGGGCTACGTCGCGTTGCTTGCCAATGAGGTGATCGGACAGGTCGAGCAGCAAGGTGCTGACGGAGCACACGGTTTCGTAGCTGTTGATCAGCAGGGTTTCGGTAGAAATATCGGGGAAGACGGTGAAGAGGGTGTTTGGCGGCGTGTCGATTTCTTTGAACATTGCAATGCTCCTGGTTTAGGAGGTCCAAAAATGGGCTACTAAACCCGATCACCGAGAAATTCAGCGACCGGCAAACCTTAAAGACCGCCACCCCGTCACACAAGCCGGCGGATTCTGACGTAACCGTAGGTAATGGAGCAAGGCACTTGGCGTGATGTCAGTCGCTTCCTACAGCCTTCCTACGTGCCCGTGATCGTTCCTACGCCTTGCTTGGTACAGATCATGTGAACGCTTTACGAACATCGACATCCGGGCATAGAAAATCAATGTGATAGCCATTAGTACCATCGCCAACAGCCACATGAACGCCACTGACGCCCTCGTTCATCTGAGAGTTAATGCTGAAATCTATAATGGGCGTAATTGCCTGATTTACGCCTATGGCGAATTCGGTGAGGTGTGCTCCTCTTTTTCCCGCCGCGCGTTTAATCAGGTCGGCATAATCTCGGTTGTCTACGGTGAATGACATGACCTTATTGCCTTCGACCTTCAGGCTGGCCTGTTTTGAAGCAACTTCACCAATCAGTGTAGTGAGTGAGTTTGTGATGTCAGAAGGCGCGCTTTGCGCTTTTCTCAGAACGGTCAGAATTCCACTCACTCGGAACTCTCCATTGACAGTGAAAGGGCAAGCCGTTTGGGGCTGCATATGAGCAAGGTGGACTTCGAAAAACTCGGCGGCTGAGTGAACGAAGTTATCCTTTAAATCTCCGTCAAGCATTGCATAGGGCACCGCGCTGGATAAAACGTTTACAGTGGATTGGGTTGAAGGTCCTGTCAGGGCAAGGGGGGACTTACAGTTAATCAATTCTAAGGCTTTTCGCTGCTCCTTGAGCGCTTGTGTAATGTCGCTTTTTAGAAAGCACTCTAAGCTATATAGTGCATTGTTGATTGTGTTTTCAAAAACATGTATAGGGAAAAATACACAGCGCGTTTTAGCGGTGAGCCTAGCTAGGTCAAATGTCTTTTTTGCAGCGCAGTCACTAAACGAAAACACCAGGCTATTTTGATCCAGTGACTGAGCTTGCATAATATTTTTTGTCGTAAAGTGCTGAAGACTACAGTACTCAAGAAACTGTGGTGAGTCGGAAGTGATCACAAGGTTTCCCTTGTCCAGCACTGTGGTTTTGGGCGCTATCATAGGTGGGCTCCTACATGCGAAGACGCCAAAGCCTAAGCCTTGGCGCTTCAGTGCTTCAATTAAGGCCACGACAGCGGTGGCCAGGTAAACGCTTCTGAATCAGGCGTTTTGCGATTGAGCTGTTGTTCGTTCAATTGATCTAAGGTTTTCATTTTGCCTCCTACCTTATTGGTCCGGTTCTGTTTGTAAGCACCCCGTTGGGCGGGGTGAAGACATTAGCTCTCCAAAGGGGGCAGATTGAAAGTATTGAATGAAGGTTTTTATATGTATTTATTTTAAGTCAGAGGTTTTTATGATTTTTTACGAAGTCTGTAAGTAACGTCTGTACGTAGCATCTGAAAATATAGTTTCTCAGTGTCTGGCTGTTGCGCTCGTAAAGTTTCAAGGCGTAGTTTTTGTACTTCTGGCTTTTACGGTGCAGGAGATGCAGATATGTATCCAAGCAGAAAAGTTATAAGTGCCGCCGAACTGAAACGAGCCCTGACATTAGAGGATCTCACCGACCCCAGCCCCGAGCCGCACGCAGTGCGACTATTGCTTGATCAAATTCTCCAAGGTCTGACCTCGCGTCATTGGCCTGACCCTCAGTGGCTGGAAGGGCCGCGTGTGGTTTCGGCCCACGATAACTACGGGCTGCTCGGCTATGACACCCGCGAAATTACCCTGGGCAGTGCCCACACCCGTTGGGTCGATGACACCAGCCTGCTGCGTACTCAAACCACCAGTTTGATTCCGGCAGCGTTACAGCGAGCCAGTGAAAACCGCCAGCCTGGGCAGATGAGGCTGTTGGCGGCGCCCGGCATGACATTTCGACGTGATAGCCGTGATCGCTGGCATTGCGCGGAACCGCATCAGATGGACCTGTGGGTATTGGGCGAGCCGCAGCTTGCTGAGCGGGACCAGCTACTGCGCCTGGTGGGAGACATCCTGGACATTGCGGTGCCCGCCATGGAATGGGTGTTCTCGGACAGCCCCCACCATTACACCGAAGGTGGTATCGAGGTGAACTTGATCCTTGATGGAGAACCGATCGAGGTGTTGGAGTGCGGCTGCATCGCCCGGTCGTTACTTGAACGCTTGAATATCGATCCGCACCACCACGGCGGCCTGGCTTTGGGGATGGGCCTGGATCGTTTGACCATGCTGCGCAAGGGCATTCCGGATATTCGACTCCTGCGTGATACCCATCCCCGCGTCAGGGCGCAAATGTTCGACTTGAAGCCGTGGCAGCCGATTTCTCGATTGCCTTCGATTACCCGAGACATTTCTCTTGCGGTGACGCCGGGGCAAAGCGAAGAAGTTATCACTGAGAAGATGCTGCTCGCCGCAGGTGAGGACGCAGCGTGGGTGGAAGAAATGCAGATCAAGGGGCGCTGGTCTCGAGATGAGTTGCCAGCGCAAGCAATCGCTCGCCTGGGGTTGTTGCCTGGGCAAGAGAACATCCTGCTTCGTATCGTGTTACGCGATTGCTCGCGATCCATCGGTTCGCGGGAGGCCAACGCGCTATACGAGCGTATCCAGGCAGCGTTGCACGAAGGCGCAGAGGGCGGCGGCTACAGGCTTGCTCCGTCCGACTAAGCGCGAGCCTTCACGTACTCTCCCGCACCTGCAATTCAAACCCCATATCCACCACCGGCTTGGCGATCTTGTTACCCGCCATGATCGTCAGCAGATGCTCCGCCGCACGCCGGCCGATGGCTTCGCGGGGCGTGCTGATGCTGCTCAGGCGCGGCACCATGAAGGAGGATGCGGGCAAATCGTTAAAGCCCAGCACCGCTACGCGCTGCGGCACGTTGATGCCGTGGCGCATGGCTTCGAGCAGGGCGCCCTGGGCCAGGTCGTCGTTGCCGAAGAAGATCGCATCCACATCGGGATGAGCCGCCAGCAGCTGTAAAAACAGTTCGCCACCCAGGCCGACCGACGAAGGGCGCGGGGTCAGCAATTCCAGCGCCGGGTCATACAGGCCAGCCTTTTGCAGTGCTCGGCGGAAACCTTCGCCACGCAGCAACGTGCGTTGATCCAGTTGCGCGCCGATGTAAGCCAAGCGTTTGTACCCCCGGGACAGCAGGTGCGCCGCCGCCGTCTCACCCGCCGCCAACTGCGAGAAACCCACGCAGTTCACGCCGGCATTCGGGTCCAGGTCCATCATATATACGCAGGGCACGTTGCTGGCCTCGACCATCCGTCGCGCGCTTTCGGTGCGGTCGAACCCGGTCAGCAGCAAACCTCGAGGCTGGTAGGCCATGTAGTTGCGCAACAGGTTTTCTTCTTCGTCACGGGAATAGTGGAAGTTACCGATCAGTACTTCAAAACCCTTGGGCCGCAGCACCTGGTGAATGGCTTCCAATGTTTCGATAAACAGCAGGTTGGACAAGGACGGCACCAGCACCACCACCGAATGGCTCTGGGCCGACGCCAGCGCACGGGCAGCGGGGTTGACCACGTAGTTGAGTTCGGCGGCGGCTTGCTGGACTTTTTCCACCAGTTCGGCGGCGACGGTGCTGATACCGCGCAGGGCGCGGGAGGCGGTGATCGGGCTGACGCCGGCCAGACGGGCAACTTCATTCAATGTGGGGCGACCGGTGGTACGGGTATTTTTATCGTTCTTGGAGGTCATCAGGCGGCTTGCCAAACAAAAATCGAGGCACTAAGGTAGCGCTGTCTCCAAACGGCTGCAAATGCTTGAACGTTGGGTTGCCTGATCCCGTTCAAATGATTGGAGCGGATGCACGCGTCACTCCATAAAAAAAGACAAGACGGCGCGGGAAAAGCCTGTTTTTGCACTAGCCTTACACTGTGCAAAGGTAGCGCTATCTGCGTCCTGAGGTGTTTATGAGTCAACCTGTTACTGCCCTGGTCATCATGGGTGTTGCCGGCTGTGGCAAAACCAGCGTCAGCGAGGCCCTGTGCCGTCTGAACGGCGCCACCGCCATTGAAGGCGACAGCTTTCACCCCGCCGCGAACATCGAAAAGATGAGCGCCGGCCACCCCCTCAACGACGACGACCGCGCCGGCTGGCTCGACATCCTCTGCGATGAACTGCGCCGTTCGCTCAAGGCCGGGGAGCATCCGGTGCTCACCTGTTCGGCCCTGAAAAAGAAATACCGCGATCACCTGCGCGAAGCCGCGCCGGGCCTGGGCTTTGTATTCCTGGAGCTGACCCGTGAAGTGGCCGCCGACCGCGTGTCCCATCGCCCGGGCCATTTCATGCCGGCCAGCCTGATCGACAGCCAGTTCGCCACCCTTGAATCGCCCAAGGGCGAGCCGCTGACCCTGGCTCTCAACGCCAGCGAAGACAGCGTCGAGGAGCTGGCCGAGCAGACCAACACCTGGTGGCGCAAGCACGGCTTTGAACCTAATCAGTAATTTTTTGCCGGAAAGATAGCGCTATCCCCGGCAGGAAGTTCACCACCCGCTTTAATAACAACAACAAACAGGAGAGACCCCCCATGTTTGGCATGTCCCACGAGTCATACCTGCTGCTAGACGCAGTAGTCACTATCATCGGGTTGATCGTTCTGATCACCAAGTTCAAGGTGCACCCGTTCATTGCACTGATCATCGCGGCCGGTTTCCTCGGCCTGACCTCGGGCATGCCCGTGGACAAGATCATCAAGGCGTTCCAGGACGGTTTCGGCGGGGTGCTCGGCTTTGTCGGCATCATCCTCGCGCTGGGTACCATGCTCGGCAAGATGATGGCCGAGTCCGGCGGCGCCGATCAGATCGCCCAGACGTTGATCCGCGCCTTCGGCAAGGACAAGGTCCAGTGGGCCATGATGTTCGCCGCGTTCCTGGTGGGCATCCCGCTGTTCTTCGAGATTGGCTTTGTGCTGCTGATCCCGCTGGTGTTTATCGTTGCGCGGCGTACCGGTGTGTCGCTGATCAAGATAGGTATTCCGCTGCTCGCCGGCCTCTCGGCAGTGCACGGCCTGGTGCCGCCGCACCCGGGCCCGCTGCTGGCCATCGGCGTGTTTGGCGCGGATATCGGCAAGACCATCCTGTATGGCCTGATCGTCGCACTGCCCACCGCCATTATTGCCGGCCCGATCTTCGGTACGTTCATCGCCAAGTACATTCCGGGCAATCCGTCCCAGGAACTGGTGGATCAACTGGCCCGCGAGACCGATAACAAATCGCTGCCAAGCTTCGGCATCACCCTGGTCACCGTGCTGCTGCCGGTGTTTTTGATGCTGCTCAAGACCTTCGCCGACATCGCGTTCGCCGAAGGCAACGTGGTGCGCAACTGGATGGACATGATCGGTCACCCGATCACCGCGCTGTTGCTGGCGTTGCTGCTGTCGCTGTACACCTTCGGCCATCGCCAGGGCATCCATTCCAAGCAGATCCTCAAACTGCTCGACGCCAGCCTTGCGCCGACCGCCGCGATCATCCTGATCATCGGTGCCGGTGGCGGCTTCAAGCAGATGCTGGTGACCAGCGGCGTGGGCGACGTGATCGGCCACATGGCGGTGAATGCACAGATCAACCCGATCCTGCTGGCGTGGCTGGTGGCGGCGGTGATTCGGATTGCCACAGGCTCCGCAACCGTGGCGACCATTACCGGCGCAGGCATCGTGGTGCCGGTGGTGGGCATGATTCCTGGGGTTAACCGCGAGCTGCTGGTGTTGGCGACGGGGGCGGGGTCGTTGATCCTGTCGCACGTCAACGACGCGGGGTTCTGGCTGGTCAAGCAGTACTTCAACATGACCGTGGCCGAGACATTCAAGACCTGGACGGCGATGGAGACCATTCTGTCGGTGGTGGCGCTGATCTTCATCATGCTGCTGTCGTTGGTGGTGTAAGCCACACCACCACAGCAGATGTGGAAACCCAATCCAATGTGGGAGGGGGCTTGCCCCCGATAGCAGGGTGTCAGTCACTGCATGTGGTGACTGATTCACCGCGATCGGGAGCAAGCCCCCTCCCACTTTTTGACCGAGTCGGGCGCTGATCTTGGTCATGCTGCTGTCGTTGGCGGTCTAAGCCACACCCCGCAACAAAAGCTGGAAACCCAACCCAATGTGGGAGGGGGCTTGCCCCGATAGCAGGGTTTCAGCCACTGCATGTGGTGGCTGATTCACCGCCATCGGGAGCAAGCCCCCTCCCACATTTTTTTGACCGAGTCAGGCGCTGATCTTCATCATGCTGCTGTTGTTGGTGGTGTAAGCCACACCACCCAACAAAGCTGGAAACCCAATCCAATGTGGGAGGGGGCTTGCTCCCGATAGCAGAGTGTCAGTCACTGCATGTGGTGACTGATCCACCGCCATCGGGAGCAAGCCCCCTCCCACAATTTTGACCGAGTCGGGCGCTGATCTTCGGCATGTTGCTGTCGTTGGCGGTCTAAGCCACACCCCGCACCAAAAGCTGGAAACCCAATCCATTGTGGGAGGGGGCTTGCCCCCGATAGCAGGGTGTCAGCCACTGCATGTGGTGGCTGATTCACCGCTATCGGGAGCAAGCCCCCTCCCACTTTTTGACCGAGTCAGACGCCGGGTTTTGCTACCAGCCCGTCCGCCCGGAACATCCCGCGAATTCCCCGCACCGCCTGGCGAATCCGGTCCTGGTTCTCGATCAGCGCGAAGCGCACGTGATCGTCACCATACTCACCAAAGCCAATCCCCGGCGATACACATACCTTCGCCTCCAGCAGCAGTTTCTTGGCAAACTCCAGCGAGCCCATGGCGGCATACTGCTCGGGAATCTTGGCCCAGACATACATCGACGCCTTCGGATTTTCCACCATCCAGCCCAGCTCATGCAGACCCTTTACCAGCACGTTACGGCGCTGACGATACTGCTCGGCAATGTCTTTCACACACTGCTGGTCACCTTCCAGCGCCGCAATCGCGGCGACTTGCAGCGGGGTGAAGGTACCGTAGTCGTGGTAACTCTTGATCCGCGCCAGGGCGTTGACCAGTTCCGGGTTGCCCACCATGAAGCCGATACGCCAGCCGGCCATGTTGTAGCTCTTGGACAGGGTGAAAAACTCCACCGCGATGTCCTTGGCGCCGGGCACTTGCATGATCGACGGGGCTTTCCAGCCGTCGTAGACGATGTCGGCGTAGGCCAGGTCATGCACCACCAGCACGTCATATTGCTTGGCCAGGGCGATCACGCGCTCGAAGAAATCCAGCTCCACGCACTGTGCGGTGGGGTTGGACGGGAAGCCGAGGATCATCATTTTCGGCTTGGGGATCGAGCCGCGAATCGCCCGCTCAAGCTCGGCGAAGAAGTCCACGCCCGGCACCAGCGGCACCGAGCGCACTTGGGCGCCGGCAATCACGGCGCCGTAGATGTGAATCGGGTAGCTGGGGTTGGGCACCAGCACAGTGTCGCCCTGGTCCAGGGTGGCCAGCATCAAGTGCGCCAGGCCTTCTTTGGAACCGATGGTGACGATGGCTTCCGACTCGGGGTCGATGTCCACCTCATAACGATCTTTGTACCAACGCGAAATTGCCCGGCGCAGGCGCGGAATGCCTTTGGACGTGGAGTAGCCGTGGGTGTCTTCACGCTGGGCGACGGTGACCATTTTCTCCACGATGTGCGGGGGCGTGGCGCCGTCGGGGTTACCCATGCTCAAGTCGATGATGTCTTCGCCGCGCCGACGCGCAGCCATCTTCAGCTCGGCAGTGATATTGAACACGTAGGGGGGGAGTCGATCTATGCGCGCAAAGCGGCGCGGCGAACCTTGGTCTGCCATTGTTGCCTCGAGGTACGTAAGCGCCCGGAACCGTCCGAGCGACGTCGGCCACTGCGGTGGCCTGCGGCAGACAATACGGTCGATGATGGCCAGTTGTCCAGATGCGTAGGAAAAATTTCCACATGGAGCGCGATACGGATATGCCCCTATACTCGATGCGGGTTTGTTCCCTCATAAGAAGGAGACTGTTCGTATGGATCAGCAGACAAAACAACCGCTGGAGCCACGCATGGAAGCCGGCAAGGCCATGGTGATCGCCGGCGTTCAGGGGCGCTATTCGAAGGCTACCGTGGGCGATATCCCCAATCTGTGGGAGTTGTTCGACACGTGCATCAAGGACATCAAAAAGCGCGTCGGCGGCGTGACGTATGGTGTTTGCCATAACCCCAAGCACGGCGAATTCGACTACATGGCCGGTGTTGAAGTCCCGACCAAGGGCGATGTGCCGAGCAATTTCCAGTTCATCGAAATTGCGCCGCTCAATTACGCCGTGTTCACGCATTACGGGCCGGTGCGGGCGCTGGAACAGACGTACGAGCGCATCATGTTCGAATGGCTGCCGCATTCGGGCTACAAGGTGATGGGCGCGGATTTCGAGCGCTACAGTGCGGACTTTGACGGGAAAAAGGGCACCGGGACGGTGGAAATCTGGCTGCCGGTTGGACAGAAAGCCTGAGAGCCAAAACCGGGGGCGACTCAGCCCCCGAAGCTATTTTGATAACCTTGAGCGGATTGACGTATGGCGCTCGCCACCTCAGGTGCCAACCGGCAGTAGTCATCTTCGCGCTTGAGCACCATTTCAAGGGTCTGCAACAGCGCCTGGATACGCTCCTCGGGATGTTCGACTTCGCAGGTCCTGGCAAACTCGAGGATGCCCAGGCGCGAGGCGAATAACGATTTATTTCCGCCCAGGTCCAATGCCAGTGAGTCCTCCGGGATGTAAGCGGTGGTGTTTGGCAAGGCGATTGCGCAGTTGCTCCAGCACGTAGCCTTCGGGCAAATTCATCTGAAAGATAGGGTGCAGGTCCCGGCGACGGTATTCTTCCGCGCGGACGGGCATCGACAGGCTGATTGCGCTGTCGGCTTTTGCGTTATCGCTATACCGGAACAAATAGTCTTGAGCACCGACCAGCACGCTGCCGCTGTCCCCTTGAGGCGTATGAACGCGTAGCGTGGGGCTATTCATTGAACAAGTCCTCCAGTTCCTCCAGGGTCGGCAAGGTCACAGGCACCAATTTGAATTCGCTGCCCAAGGCGGCAACTACCCGAGCATAGGCATTCATCGAGACCGAGAGGCTGCCTTTTTCGATTTCGATCAGTTTTTGCCGGGTAATTCCGGCCAACTTCGCCAGATCCACCTGCTTATATCCGCGATTCAAGCGCATGGTGCGCAGCTGGACGCCGAGTCGTTGAGTAATTACAGAAGTGTCCATGTCGCGTATACATTACTTTGCTGTTGTTAAGTTATGTATACGTTACATTTTAGCGTTGTCAACACCGGGCTGACTAAACACCCATCTCAACCTGCGCTCATACCCAATCCTTCCCCTGTAAGCCTCACCGCTATCCACCCAACCGGCTGCCAGATACAACCCCATCGCCGCTTCATTGTCCGCATCCACCGACAATTCCAGTGCCTTGATCTGCGGCCACGCCTGTAGTGCCACCTCCGGCAGCGCATGCAAACAGGCTTTGCCAAACCCACGACCCTGCTGATGCCGATCGACCTGCAATGCATGCAGCGTCGCACTGTGTTCGTCGGCCCAATGGGGTAGGCAAGGTGGGCGTTTGAGGAGCAGGAAGGCTACCGGCCGCTCGTCGGCGAGCAGGGCGAAGCCTTTGATAGCGTCGGGGTTGGGGTTGACCAGCAGGCTGTTCAGCGCGCAATAGATATCACCCGAAAATGCCAGTTGTTCTGGATTGACTTCCAGGCCGTCGAGCAGCTGTTTTTGTACAGCATTCAGCGCCTGATAGGGGACGAGGCGGGTTTCCATGTGCGGCATATCCGAAATCCTACAAAGAGGGGCGGATTCTAGCGTTTTTGCCGGAGGCGACATTATTTTTGTGCGGACTGTCGATTTGCCTGCAGTGCGTTCGACTAAGGGTGTCTTTCGTGATTTTCCAACCCAAGGAGTCATCGCCATGAGCACTGCAATTAATAGTCTGATCGAGCAATGGAAGCACGCCGTCGTCAGCCGTGATATCGATAAGATTGTCAGCTTTTACGCCGACGATATCGTCTCGTTCGACGCCGTGACCGCACTGCAATTCAAGGGCAAGGCGGCCTATCGCGCGCACTGGGAAGCGTGCATGGAGCATTGCCCCGGCCCGGGTATTTTCGAGTTTCATGAGTTGCACATCGTGGAGGCGCAAGAGAGCGCGTTTGCCCATTGGCTCGCCCACTGCGGCGGCGCCGGGCCGGATGGCGAGGTGAAGGCATGCTGGATGCGCGTCACTGCCGGCTATCAGCGTATCGACGGTCAGTGGAAGGTGGTGCATGAACACTGGTCGGCGCCTTTCGATATGCAAAGCGGCACTGCTCTGTTTGACCTCAAGCCTTGAGCGTTGCGGACTATAGTCAGTCATCCGAACACGGAGAACGCCATGAAATACCTGTGCCTGATCTACAGCAACGAACAGGAGTTGCACGCCTCGCCCGAGAGCCCGGCTGACACCGAGTGTTTCGCTTACGCCGAAGCGATACAAAAAAGCGGCCGCATGCTCGCCGCCGAGCCGCTGGAGTCGGTCAGCACCGCCACCACCGTGCGCATGCGCAATGGCAAGCTTTCGATCACCGACGGACCCTTCGCCGAAACCAAGGAACAGCTCGCCGGGTTCTACCTGATCGAGGCCAAGGATTTGAATGAAGCCATCCAGGTGGCCGGTGGCATTCCGGCAGCGCGGGTCGGCAGTGTGGAAGTGCGTCCCGTGCGTCAATTGAACCTGGCGTGATGACGCATAACCTGCAGGTCGAACGTATTTACCGCAGCGAATCACGCCGTGTACTCGCGACGCTGATTCGCCTGCTCGGTGATTTCGACCTGGCCGAGGAGGCCTTGCACGAGGCATTTTTCGTCGCCGTGCAACGCTGGCCCCACGACGGCATACCGGATAATCCACGGGCCTGGCTGGTGTCGACCGGGCGCTTCAAGGCCATCGACCGCTTGCGTCGCCAGGCGCGTTTTACCCCGTTGTTGCAGGAGCAGGCGGATGCGCTGGAGGCGGCTGACTGGAGTGCTGAAGACGTGGAAGACGACCGCCTGCGCCTGATCTTCACCTGTTGCCACCCGGCCCTGGCGGCCGACGCCCAGGCGGCGCTGACCTTGCGTGAAATCTGCGACCTGAGCACCGAAGAAATCGCCCGCGCGTTTCTCGCCACGCCGGTCACCATCGCGCAACGCATCGTGCGGGCCAAGCACAAGATCCGTGACGCGAAAATTCCCTATCAAGTGCCGTCCCTGGCCGAGCTGCCCGAGCGCCTCGACAGCGTGCTGCGCGTGATTTACCTGGTGTTCAACGAGGGCTATTCGGCCTCCACCGGCGCCGACCTCACGCGCGAAGACTTGACCCGCGAAGCCATTCGCCTCGGCCGTTTGCTGATGGAGCTGTTGCCGGAGCCCGAAGTCATGGGCTTATTGGCGCTGATGCTGCTGCATGAATCGCGTCGGTCGGCACGCACGTCGGCTAGCGGTGAACTGGTGTTGCTGAATGAACAGGACCGCTCGCTGTGGGACGCGTCCTTGATTGCTGAAGGTTGCGCACTGGTGGAACGGGCGCTGACGACACCGCGCTTCGGGTCGTATTGCCTGCAGGCGGCGATTGCCGCCGTACATGCTGAGGCGCCGAATGCAAAGGCAACCGACTGGCCGCAGATAGTCGGGCTCTACGATGTCTTGCTTCGGGCCGTGCCGTCGCCGGTGATCGAGCTGAACCGGGCGGTGGCAGTGGCGATGGGGCAGGGGCCGTTAGCGGGCCTGGCGCTGGTAGACGGCATTCTGCAGCGCGGTGAGTTACAGGATTATCACTTGGCGCATTCGGCGCGGGGTGAATTCTGCCGACAGTTGGGGCGGGTTGATGAAGCGCGCGCCGCCTATGCGCGGGCGCTGACGTTGACCCGGCAAACCCCTGAGCAGCACTTCCTCGAACAGCGGCTGGCCGAACTCCAAGCCCATCAACAGTGACTCACTCGAGCATCTTGCCCAGCAACCAACTGCCCGCCGGCCCCGGTGGGTTCTGTCGCGACCACACCGCATCCACCGCCACCGAGCGGGGCCAGCTGCGCACCTTGAGTTCGACCAATTGCCCACCGCCAAAACGCTCCACCAGCCAGCGCGGGATCGGAGCCCAGCCGAAGCCCAGTTGCGCCATCTCCATCAACATCAGGTAACTGGGGGCCGACCATACGCGCTGGGTGCCGCGGTTTTCATTGGGATTGATGATGCTCGCCAAGCGCAACTCCCGGTGCAGCTGCAGCGTCTGCGGGTGAACCTTGGCCAGGCTTGCCAACGGGTGTTTACGCGAGACGAACAGCGCGATTTCGGTACGTTCTTCAACGGGGGCAAACGTAAGGTCCGGCGGGTAAACCTCCTGCTGTTCGATAAACGCGATGTGTGTGCGGCCACTTTGCACCAGCGCGATCAAGTCTTCGCATTCAGCGATCAGGCATTCCAACTCAAGGTCCGGGTAGCGTTGTTCAAAGGCGCTGAGGGCAACCTCGAAGTGGTCGGACTGGTAAGTATCGGACATGGCGATACTCAGCTTCGGCTCCAAGCCCTGGGCCAATTGGCTCGCCGCCAACTCCAGCCGGCTGCTGGCCTCCAGCACCTGCTCCGCACGTTGCAATAACACCTGGCCGGCCGGGGTCAGCGTGGGTTTGCGGCTGCTGCGATCGAACAGCACCACGTCCAGGTCAATCTCCAGGCTCGCCACCGCCGCGCTGATGGTGGACTGGCTCTTGCCCAGCTTGCGTGCCGCCGCAGAAAACGAGCCTTGGGTCGCTGCCTGGACAAACGCCTGGAGCACTTCATGGGACGCCATGAGTATCGCCTTGATCGATGGTTATTAGTTATGAAGTATCGACTCACGGGGTAATCATGGCAACCGTCGTCCTTCACGGAGCCGGGTCATGAACCCTACCAAGTCGATTACTGAACGCGTTCTCCAAGCCCTGGGTTTTGAAGGTTTGGCGTTGTTGATCTGTACGCCCTTGCTGGTCTGGGTGACCGGCCGACCGGCCCTGGAAATGGGCGCGGTGACCCTGGGTATCAGCTTGCTGGCGCTGAGCTGGAACGTCATTTTCAACAGCGTCTTCGACCGCCTTAAAGTGCGCCTGCAACTGCCCGGCGGCGGCTGGACGCGGGTGCTGCACGCGCTGCTGTTCGAAGGTGGCCTGATCCTGCTGGCGGTGCCCTTGATTGCCGCCTTGATGAAGATCAGCCTGTTGGACGCCTTCATCCTCGACATCGGGGTGCTGCTGTTTTTCCTGCCGTACACCTATGTCTATCACTGGGGCTATGACGTGATACGCGAAAGAATTACCAGCAAGACCCCGATTTCCCTGTGAGCGCCAGGCGCCTACAGGAACATGCCGCCGGAAGCCTCAATGCGCTGGCCGGTGATCCATTGACTGCCATCGGCCAGCAGCAGCGCGATGGCGCCGCCAATGTCGTCGGGTAAACCGGCGCGGCCCAGGGCGGTGTTGTTGGCGACCATGGCATTGATGTCAGCGTTGTCGCGCACCGCACCACCGCCGAAGTCGGTTTCAATCGCGCCGGGGGCTAGGATATTGACGCTGATGCCACGCGCGCCCAGTTCCTTGGCCTGGTAGCGGGTCAGCACTTCCATCGCGCCTTTCATGGCCGCGTAGGCGGCGTAGCCCGGCAGGCTGAAACGCGCCAGGCCGCTGGACACATTGAGAATGCGCCCACCGTCGCGAATCAACGGCAACAGCTTCTGTGTGAGAAAAAACGGTCCCTTGAAATGAATCGCCACCAGTTGGTCGAACTGGGCTTCGGTGGTTTCGGCAAAGCTTGCATGCAGGCCGATACCGGCATTGTTGATCAGAAAATCAAAGCGGTCCTGTGCGAAAACATCCTTGAGCGCGCCGGTAACTTCATTGACGAACCCTGCGAACGTCGCGCTCTGGCTCACGTCCAGTTGCAACATGGCGGCGCGGCCGCCCAGTTGTTCGATCTGCGCCACTAACGCCTGGGCCTCATCGGCCTTGCTGTGGTAGGTACCGATGATATCGACGCCCTGGGCGGCCAGGTGCAGTGCAGCGCTTTTGCCCAAGCCGCGGCTGGCGCCGGTGATCAGTGCGATTTTACGTGTGGTCATGCTGCAGTCCTCTAAGGTGATGGTGGGACTGAGTGTATTTGTACGCCGGCAACGTGATAAACATGGCTATATCGGAATCACTGGTCGGGCAAGGCGAACAATCCCATGAATAAACTGGAGCTGCTGCGCACGTTCGTGCGTGTCACCGAACTGTCGAGTTTCACCCAGGCTGGCGAGAGCCTTGGTCTGCCGCGCTCCACCGTGTCCGAGCAGGTGCGGGCCCTGGAGGAACTGCTCGGTGCGCGCCTGTTGCAACGCACCACGCGCAGGGTGCAGGCCACCCAGGACGGCCGGGTGTTGTATGAGCGCAGCAAGGATTTGCTGGCGCATATGGAGGAACTGGAAGGGCTGTTCCGACAGGACGAAACCCAATTGGCCGGCAGCATCCGGGTGGACATGCCCAACGCGATGGCGCGCACCTTGATCGTGCCCAACTTGCCCCCGTTCATGGAGCGGCATCCGCTGATCGACATGCAGATCAGCAGCTCGGACCGCCAGGTGGACCTGATCGCCGAAGGCTTCGACTGTGTCGTGCGCGTGGGCGCCCAGCCCGATCAAAGCGTGGTGGCGCGGCGGGTGTGCAGCCTGCCCATGGTCAACTGTGTGAGCGCGGCGTATGTGCAGCGCTACGGCAGGCCCGAAACCCTGGCTGACCTTGAGCACCATCAACTGGTGCATTACGTACGCCCGCTGGGCGCCCGCTCGGCGGGGTTCGAATACGTGCAAGGCGGCAAGGTGCAGCGGCTGCCGATGGCCGGGCGCGTGACCGTCAACAGCACCGATGCGTACCAGGCGGCGTGCCTGGGGGGCTTTGGCATCATTCAAGTGCCACGCCTTGGCATCTGCGAATTGTTGGGCAGCGGCGAGCTGGTAGCGGTGCTGCCGGATTACCCGGCGCCGGCGCTGGACGTGTCGTTGCTCTACGCCGGGCAACGGCATCTGCCACTGCGGGTGCGGGTGTTCATGGACTGGCTCGCCGTGACCTTGCAGGCCCAGCTTTAACGGCGGGCCGACAACTGTTGCGGTGCGAGGAACGCATCGTGGAAGTAATCGCGGAAGGCCTGCATCGCCGGGGTGAAATCCCGCTCGCGGTGCCAGGCCAGGCCGACATTCATGGGGGTGACCTTGTCAGTCACGCTTACCGTTTCGATGCGCTTGCCTTCCAGCGACCAGGGGCGGTGCACCAGGTCTGACAGAATCGCCACGCCGCTGCCATTGGCTACCATGCTGCGCACTGCTTCCACCGAGCTGGTGCGCAGGCGCACCCTGGGCGTTTGTCCGGCTTGTTCCCAATAGCGCATGGCGCTTTGTTCGGCCTCGTCGACGGTGAGAAAAATGTACGGTTCCCGCGCCACATCGGCGAGGCTCACCGCCGGCTGATTGCACAGTGGGTGGTGGCTGGGCAGCCACAGGCGGCGCTCGGAATTGAACAGGGTTTCGGAGACGATATCCGCGTGCGTCAGGTTGGCGGTCAACACCACGGCCATGTCGAACTGGCCGTTGAGCAGGCCGTGCTCGATGGCTTGACGTTCTTGTTCGAACACCTCGATGGTCACGTCCGGGTGCCAGTGTTCCATACGCTGCAAATGATGCGGCAGGAAATATCCAAGCACCGTGTAGCTGGCCGCCACGCGCAGCACACCGCTGGCGCGGTAGTCCGGCAATGGGCTGTTCAGCGCGTCGTCGACGCTGCGCACGATCACGTAGGCGCGGTTGAGAAAGTGCCGCCCGGCGTCGGTCAGGCTCATGCCCTGGGCCGAGCGCACGAACAACTGCGCGCCGAGCATGGCTTCGAGTTCCTTGATCGCGGTGGTCACCGCCGATTGCGAGATGTTCAGGTGAATCGCCGCCTGGGAGATCTGGCCGATCTCGGCGGTGGCGACGAAGTAGCGAACCTGGCGCAGGGTGAGGGACATGCGGTTCTCCACAGTGAAGGTGATCGTTCCCATGCTCTGCGTGGGAATGCCGCTTTGGGACGCTCCGCGTCCGCTCTGACAAAGCGACGCAGAGCGTCGCGGGATGCATTCCCACGCGGAGCGCGGGAATAATCGGATCTGGGCGTAGGAACGATGCGGTGGTATCTGATTTTCAGAAGATGACCTATCTGATAATAGATCTTCCCAAGGGGTCAAGCCGCAGCCTAATTTCGACGCCACGAACATTTGCGGAGCGACCTCGATGCAGGCAGTGGATTTCAACTCGGACATGGGCGAAGGCTTCGGTCCCTGGACCATCGGTGATGGCGTCGACAGCGAATTGATGGCCTACATCAGCTCGGCCAACATCGCCACCGGCTTTCACGCCGGCGACCCCGGGACCATGCGCCGCACCGTCGAACGCGCCAGGCAGTTGGGCGTTGGCATCGGCGCGCATCCGGGGTTTCGTGACCTGGTTGGTTTCGGTCGTCGGCACATCAATGCGGCGGCCCAGGAACTGGTGGACGACATCCTCTATCAGCTCGGCGCCTTGCGCGAAATTGCCCGCGCGCAGGGGGTGACGCTGCAACACATCAAGCCCCACGGTGCGCTGTACATGCACCTGGCGAAAGACGAAGAAACCGCACGGCTGCTGGTGGAAAACCTGCAGATTGTCGAGCCCACCTTGTTGCTGTACTGCATGCCCAATTCGGTGATCTGGCAGGTTGCTCGGGAACTGGGGCAACCGGTGGTGCGCGAATTTTACGCTGACCGTGAGTACGATCTCTCCGGCTCCATCGTATTTACCCGCAAGGTGCGCGCGCTCGATCCGGCAACCGTCGCGGCACGTGTCCTGCGTGCCTGTCAGACCGGGCTGGTGCGTACCGTCGAAGGGGAAGACTTGTTTATAGAGTTCGATTCCATCTGCCTGCACAGCGATACCCCCGGCGCGCTGAAACTGGTGGAAGCCACGCGCGAGGCACTGGACCAGGCGGGGATCGAGGTGCGTACACCGCGCTGAATGACACCGATGCACAGACACCGGGTTTGACTGATTTTTTGCCTGCCTTTCTACAATGATTCCAAGAGGAACAGACATGGCTGAATCTTCCCCGATCCGCTACAGCTTTGGCGGTGATGAGCACCTGTTTGCCGAGGTCAGCGAGAGCATGTCCCTGCAAGCCTTTTTCAAGGGCATGGCCGTGACCCGCGCGGTAGAGCGCTTGGCGCTGGAGGGTGTGCTGGACGTGTGTCTGGCAAATGCGTCGTTCCAGATCCGGTTCGATCCGGACCGCATCGCGCCCCAGGTGCTGCTCGACGCGGTACAAAGCGCCGAAGGCCTGGCCGTGGCCGAGCGCACCCTGCACACGCGGATCATCGAGATTCCGGTGCTGTACAACGACCCCTGGACTCATGAAACCCTGATGCGTTTTCGCGACCGTCACCAAGATCCGAGTGGCACCGACCTGGAGTACGCCGCACGGATCAACGGCCTGGCGGACGTGGACGCCTTTGTCGCGGCCCACAGTGGCGCGCCGTGGTTTGTGTCGATGGTCGGTTTTGTCGCCGGCCTGCCGTTCATGTTCCAGATGGTGGAGCGCGAGCGGCAACTGCAGGTACCCAAATACCTGCGCCCGCGCACCGACACGCCAAAACTGACCCTCGGCCACGGCGGCTGTTTCGGTTGCATTTATTCGGTACGCGGCGCCGGTGGTTACCAGATGTTCGGCGTGACCCCGGCGCCGATCTACGACCCGGCGCAGCAACTGGCGTACCTCAAGGAACACATGGTGTTCTTCCGTCCCGGCGATATCGTTCAGTTCAAGCCCATCGACCGTGAAGCCTATGACCTGGCGGTGGCCGAGGTGGATGCAGGACGTTTCGACCTGCGCATCCGCCCGGTGGAATTTTCCCTCGATGCATTTCTCGCCGACCCTATCGGTTATCCGAAAATCCTGCAGGAGGCGCTGGCATGATCAAGATCCTCAAACCCGGTCTTGCCACTTCGGTGCAGGACCTTGGCCGTGAAGGCTATTACCACTTGGGCATTCCTCCATCGGGCGCGCTGGACCAATACGCATTGAACGCGGCCAACCATCTGGTGGGCAACCTGATCGGCGCGGCGGGGCTGGAATGCACCTTGATCGGCCCGCAGTTGCAGTTCCAGCGCGATGGGCTGGTGGCGTTGTGTGGCGCGCTGATGTCGCCGCGCCTGGATGGCGAAGTGGTGCACCAGGACACCGCATTCCAGGTGCGCGCCGGGCAAGTGCTGCGGTTCGAATTCCCCAAGGCCGGCGCACGCACTTACCTGGCAGTGGCTGGTGGCATCAATGTGCCGCTGGTGCTTGGCAGTCGCTCCACTTACACCCTCGGTGCGCTGGGCGGGTTTCATGGGCGGCGCCTGGTGGAAGGCGATGAACTGCCGGTCGGCGAAGCCAGCGGCAAGGGCCGGGCGGGCAACAGCCTGCCGATGGCCTTGCGCCAATCGGTCGGCGGCGATGTGACCTTGCGCGTGGTGCCGGGGCTGTATTACGAGCGGCTGACGGCAGCGGCCAAAAGCAGCTTCTTCGCTGAACCCTGGACCGTGGGCTCGGAGGCAGACCGCATCGGCTATCGCTTCAAAGGCGGCAGCGCCTTGAGCTTCCAGCCACGGGAACAGCCGTTTGGCGCGGGTTCCGACCCTTCGAACATCGTCGACAGTTGCTACCCCATCGGCTCAATCCAGGTGCCCGCCGGGCTGGAGCCGATCGTGTTGCATCGCGATGCGGTGTCGGGCGGCGGCTATGCAATGATCGGCACGGTGATCAGCGCCGACCTGGACCTGATCGGGCAGATGCAGCCGAACCAGCGGGCGGGCTTTGTCGCGGTCACCCTGGAGCAAGCCCTGGAGGCGCGGCGGATTTACAAGAAGCGGCTCAAGGCGATGGCTGGACTCTTCAGCCTCTGACACACAGCAACACCAATGTGGGAGCTGGCTCCCACATTACCGTGCTGTGTCAGAACAATTGGGTGAACAGCCAGTACAAGCTGCCCGACAACACAATCGCCGCCGGCAACGTCAGCACCCAGGCCATCAGCAAGTTGCGGATGGTGCGCATCTGCAAGCCGCCGCCGTTAGCTACCATGGTTCCCGCCACACCCGATGACAATACGTGGGTGGTCGACACCGGCAGACCGAACATGTCGGCCGCGCCGATGGTCAGCATCGCCACGGTTTCGGCCGAGGCGCCTTGGGCGTAGGTCAGATGGGTCTTGCCGATCTTTTCGCCCACCGTCACCACAATGCGCTTCCAGCCGACCATGGTGCCAAGCCCCAGGGCAATGGCCACCGCGATCTTGACCCACAGGGGGATGAAGCGCGTGGCGCTGTCGATCTGTTGCTTGAACAGCTGCAGCTTGTCTTGGGTGTCGGCGTCGAAACCGCCGACCTTGCCCTTGTCCATCAAGCGAATGGTTTCGCTGGTCAGGTACATGTCGTTACGCACGTTGCCCACCGCTTCAGCCGGTACCGCGGCCAGGGAGCCATAGCCTTTGACCTCGGCACCGATATGGCCGGTGATTGCGGCGAGGGCGGGCACCAATTCCGGGGTGGCTTCCTTGGTGCGCACATAGGTCGACAAGGTTGCGCGGGAGTCGGCGGGTGCCGGCTGCGGCACCGCCTTCACCAATGCGGCCTGGGTTACCTCGGCGACCGCCGCGAATTGCAGCGACTGGTCGGCGGGCATGGTGCGGTTCAGCGCGTAGGCCATCGGCAGGGTGCCCACCAGGATCAGCATGATCAGGCCCATGCCTTTTTGCCCATCGTTGGAGCCGTGGGCGAACGAGACACCGGTGCAGGTGACGATCAGCATGCCGCGAATCCACCATGGCGGCGGCGTATCGCCTTGGGGTGCTTTATACAGCGAGCGGTTTTTCACGAAGGCGCGCAGGGCCAGCAACAGCAAGGCGGCAAATGCGAAGCCGATCAGCGGCGACAACAGCAAGGCGTAGCCGATTTTGGTGGCCTGGCTCCAGTCGACACCGCTGGTGCCGTCGCGGCCATGCATCAAGGCATTCGCCACACCCACGCCAATGATCGAACCGATCAGGGTGTGGGACGACGACGCCGGTAAACCCAGCCACCAGGTGCCGAGGTTCCACAGGATCGCGGCGATCAGCAGGGCGAAGATCATGGCGAAGCCGGCCGATGAACCCACCTGCAGGATCAGCTCGACGGGCAGCAGGGCGATGATGCCGAACGCCACCGCACCGCTGGAAAGCAGCACGCCGAGAAAGTTGAAAAAGCCCGACCACACCACCGCAAAATGCGGCGGCAGCGAGTTGGTGTAGATCACCGTCGCCACCGCGTTGGCGGTGTCGTGGAAGCCGTTGACGAATTCGAAGCCCAGGGCGATCAACAGCGCCACGCCGAGCAGCAGGAACGGCGTCCAGGTGGTAACCACCGTGCCCAGTTCGTGCATGTCATGCATAAGGCTATAGGCGGTGAACAACAGGCCCATGGCGAGTACGGCGAAGAACATGATCACCGTCACCAGGCCGGGCTTGGTGTCCAGGCGGGGGGTGGAGGCGGTGGGTGAGGCGTGGGGCGAGGCAGTCAGGGAAGGGGTGGCCATGCCGGAGCATCCAGTGTGATGAGGATGTCGCCCATGATCATTGCAGAATGTTACAGAGATGCTGCGGCAGGTCAGTGTTTAAGGAATATGCGGGTGCCGCTGGTCTATTAGGCACCGCCAAAACCGCGCACGGGGACGCAGAGCGTCACGGGCTGAATTCCCACGCGGGAGCGTGGGAACGATCGTCATTCAGTAATCCTTGCGCTTCCTGAATGCCCAGCGCCCGGCAATCAAGGTGAAGGTCGCCACCAACGCTACCAGGATCCAGAAGCCCTCCGGGTCGGTGGACAGCGGTACCCCGCCCACATTCATGCCAAAAAAACCGGCGATGATATTGATCGGCAGCGCCAGCACCGTCACCACCGTGAGGGTGAACAGGGTGCGGTTGCTCTGTTCGTTGAGGTTGGCGGCGATCTCTTCCTGCAACAATTTGATGCGCTCGCCCAGGGCCGTCAGGTCGTTGATGATCAGCGCGAACTCTTCGGTGGATTTGCGCAACTCCTTCACGTCTTCCTTTTGCAGCCATTGCGGCGGCCGGTTGAGCAGGCGCAACAGCGAGCCCGGTTCCAGCGCCAATAGGCGTTGCAAACGCACCAGCACGCGGCGCGCGGCACCGAGTTCGGCGCGGTTGGTGGACAGGCGCGAGGACAGCAACTGGTCTTCGATCTGGTCGACGCTGAGGCTGGTCTTGCGCACGATTTGCGTCAGCACTTCGCCCTGGTCGCGCAGCAGGTGCACCAGCAATTCCAGCGGCGAGCGGAAGCGCTCGCCGGCCTTCACCGACGAGCGCAATTTATCCACCGAATGCAGCGGTTGCAGGCGCGCACTGATCAGCAGGCGACTGCGCGCGCACACCCACAACGTGGAAATATCCGACGACACCATGCTGCTGAAGTTGAATACCACGTCGTTGACCACCGCCAACAGGGCGGAATCGACGTGCTCGATGCGCGTGGAGCGCGAGCCTTCGTGCAATGCTTCGAAAAACTCTTCGGGCAATTCCAGGTGGGCCTGCATCCAGCGCTCACAGGCGGCGTGGGCCAGGTTCAGGTGCAGCCAGAGAAATGCTTGCGGATCGCCGGGTTGTTGCAGGTACGCAAGCGCGGTGGCCGAGTCAATCTGCTCGCCCTTTTCGCCGGGCAGAAAGCGGAAACCGTAAAGCAGGCCAAACAGATCGGGATCCTGATGGGCGTGATCGATGCTGTGGTTCATGGAGGCTCGCAGACAAAGCGCCTGTAGGACGTTTCACAGGTTCGCATGCGCGAATCATTGCAAGGTGCGATGACGGTTATGTGACGGTTTGGCGAGCGCCCATAAAAAAACGCGCCACCTGCAGGTGGCGCGTTTTTTGAGTTTTAACTCAGGTGTCTTGCTTGTCTTCCAGTACGGCGCCTGTTTTGGCGTCGAGCTTCACGTCCCACTTCTTGCCGGTGGTGTCGGTCAGGTCCACTTCGTAGACCAGCTTGCCGGCTTCGTGATCCAGTTCGGTGTCGTTGATGGTGGCGCCGGCATGCTTGGCGACGGCGGCATCGTTGAGTTTTTCAAACGCCATCACGTCACCGGATTTGAGCAGGCCTGGAATCTGGTCCGGACGAACATCAGCCTGTGCCAAACCGGCAGTCAGAGTCAGGGCAGTGGCGGCGAACAGAGTGGTCAAGGTTTTCATGGTGTGTGTCCTTCTGGTTGAACTGTTTAAGTGGCGCCAGATTAACCGGCGCAACTTAACTCATGCTTAATGGCTGACTGCCACAAACGCCTCAGTACTTATGGTCGCTCAGCAGGTCCTGCACGCTGGACGACGGCCAGCGCTTGTAAAACTTCAGCAGTTCGGCAGCGCGGTTGGTAAAGATGCCATCGACGCCGGCCTTCATCACCTTGTCGAAATCCACCGGTTCATCCACGGTGTACACATGCACCAGCAGGCCCTTGTCGTGGGTCAGCTGGTTCATTTCAGGCTTGACCAGGTCGGTGTAGCTTTGGTCGCCGTGGTCGGTCAGCTCCGCCGAAGGGCCAGTGCCGATGGCGCCGAGGCTCTTGGCCTGGTCGACCCATTTTTCGAACTCGGCCGCGTCTTTCGGTTCCTGCTTGGCGTAATAGGCAGCTTTGGTCGGCTCGCCGGATTCGGCGAAGGGCACTTTGGACTTCGGTTCGATGCTGCCTTCACCGACCCACAACAGCAGGATCTTCGGCGTGCTGGGCATTTCTCTCTGCAGTTCTTTCAGGCTGGCCACCTCGAAGGTTTGCAGCACCACGCGGCCCTTGCCTTGGCCGACACCGGTGTTGCTCTTGCCCAGCTTGGAGCCGGCGGAACTCAACCAGCCCTTGTCCAGCAGCTTGTTTTTCAGGTCGGCCTCGATGCCCGGAAATTGCTTGGGCTCCTTGGTCTCGATGTACAAGCCGGGTTTGTGTTGCGGATTGCCTTCGGCGATCTTGATGATGTCATCCAGGCTCTGGATTTTCAGGCCGACGAAACCAGGGCGTGCGCGGTCCGGGTAGGCGGCGTTGAACCAGCTGCCTGCGTCGAGGGTTTGCAGCTCTTTCCAGGTGAATTCGTTGGCCGGCGCGTCTTTGCGCTCGGGGAACTTGGTTGCCACGTCGGTGGTGCGTTGCAGGTTGTTGTCGTGCAGGGCGAACAATACGCCGTCCTTGCTGCGCTGCAGGTCCAGCTCCAGATAGTCGGCGCCCAGGTCGCGCGCGACCTTGTAAGCGGCGGCGGTGGACTCGGGAGCGTCATAGGAGGCGCCACGGTGGGCGATCACGGCAGGGTAGGGAATGCCTTCGTTTGTCGCCAATTCAGCCGGGCTGATGGGGTCGGCAGCCTGTGCAGGGCCAAGGCCGAGCATCAGCGCCAGCAGCAAGGCACTCCCTAGCGTGGCGGGTACCGGGCCGTTGGTTAACGTGACAGGCATATGCGAAGTCCTTTCGTGAAGGTAACTTTGAGAAGGTGTCCTTTTTAACAATTGATTGCGAAAGGCGCTATCACCAAACCGACATTAACGTGCGCGCGGGCCAATTTTGTCGGTTTTTTTGTGATGCATTGCAGTACCCTTGGCCGAAGCTGCCCCGTTAGAGGACGGTATTTTCTGCCACGCGTGTAAACCATCTTTCCAGTCCCAGTAGGACTTTTCAGTGAGGTTTACCATGCGCATCACTTCCGAACTTATCTGCCAGGCCGCCGACCAACTCCACGGTTTTGTCGGTCTGAACCGCAAGACGGGCCAGTACATCGTACGTTTCAGCGAAGATGCCTTCGGCATGGACGTGGCCGATGACGGCATCATCCCCACAGCCGAGTTCGTCTGGGAACCGGCTGCCGACCACAGCATGATCCTGTCCCGCGCGCGCATTCAGTTGCTGCTCGCACAAAACATTGACGATCGCATCAACATCAGCGAACCGCTGCGGGTGTATATGCGCCGGGTTGAGATCCCGCAGATCAGTGCGGTGCGTAGTTTGGTCAGTTAAGCGCAGGCCATTTGCAGCGTAGGTATCTACACAACTTTGGCGTGGTCCTGAACCTGTGAGGCTCGGGGCCGATGCATTTCTAACTGACGCCCCGCGACCAAAATGTGGGAGGGGGCTTGCTCCCGATGGCGGCCTCAGGGCCGACCAGGATGTTGGATCAGAGCGAGTACATATCCGTTGCTGCGGTAACGGCGGCTTAGGGTTCCGCCCTGACGGCGGGTCACTTTGGAAAAGAGCCCCAAAGTAACCAAAGGGCTCTTGCCCCACCACTCGGCACCTCGCCTAGGCTCGGTGTGCCCGTAATCCGACAGTGATTTGGGGGGCCGCCGCCACGCGCCATCCATGGCGCGGGGCGGCTAAACCGGCATCCCTGCCGGTTTACCCCCCAAATCACTATCGGATTACGGCCAGCGTGGTTTAACGGGGCGCTTAAGATCAAGAGCCAGATCAAGAGCGACTCGCTTCGCATCGTGGTTACCGTGGGCCGCTGCTACAAACTTGTGTAGATACCTATGCATTTTGCAGACGCACAATCATTCAGTGTGGAAGCTATAAGCCCGCTCCACCTTGCACACGCGGGTATGAAACGCTGTGTACCAGAGGGAGCGCCCTTGCTCGCGCACCTGCTGATGTTCGGCCTGCTGTTTCCAGGCCAGGATCGCCGCTTCGCTGCTCCAATAAGACACGGTGATCCCCAGGCCTTCTTCCCGCGCCGATTCCACGCCCAGAAATCCCGGCTGTTCATGCGCCAGTTCCAGCATGCGCGCGGCGGCCTGACTGTAGCCCTGGTCGCCAGCGGTGCGCAGTGAGCTAAAGATTACCGCGTAGTAGGGCGCCGCCGGTGTCTTGGCGATCATGCCGAGGCCTCCTGGCACGCCGTGAGCAGGGCAATCGCCAGCGGCGGCGTGATGCCTTTGAGGGCGGCGCGTTCGGGTTGGAACAGGGTGGCGACGAAAAAGGGGTGGTTCAGCAGCTCCACCGCTCGAAGGTCGTTTGCAGCGTCGTGACCGCTGGCAATCATTGCTCCTTCAAGCAGTGCATGAGCGAACGCGGGGTTGATGCTGTAGCGGCACCGATAACCTTCGTGGATGTCCAGGCTGCCATAGGCTTGCGCGATACGGGTGTAGGGCTCCAGGCGCACGGTGTCGTCGGCCTCCACCAACGCACAACTCAACGGCGTGATGACGGCACGTTTAGCGCCCGGTACCAACTCGCCGTGTTCGGCATCCGCCCAGCCCAGCACGTTGCGGGCATATTCCAGCATCGCATGTTGAAAACCACCGCAAGTGCCGAGGAAAGGTCGCCGCTGTTCGCGGGCGAACCGGATGGCTCGCAGTGCGCCTTCGGTGTCGCGGTACGGGCTGGCGGGCACGCACCAGAAACCGTCGAACCCGTGCAGCGAGGCCGTGGCGGTGATGGTGTCGGTGTCGAGCCATTGCACCTTGACGCTCAGCTTCAAGACTTGGGCTGCTTGTTGCAGCGCCACGGGAATGGCCTGGTGCGCAATCACGTCAGGGTTGTAATCGCCGATCAGAGCGAGGTGCAGCGGGGCGTCTTTCATCGTGTGATCCCATGGCTTGTGGTGTCCTCAGCGGCACTATAGATTGGCGCTCACGCAATCAATATTGGCATTTGCCCACATGCTCAATGCAGCCGTGCACTATCAAGTCGACTATAACGACCTGTCGCTGGTCCTCGCCCTGGTTCGCGGCGGCACCCTGGCGCGGGCCGCCGGGCTGCTGCGGGTGGATGTGTCCACCGTGTTCCGGGCGGTGCGGCGCCTGGAAGCTGCCCTTGGCCAGACGTTGTTTGAAAAAAACCGTGCTGGTTATCTGCCCACCGAGTTGGCCACCCACTTGGCGCAACAGGCCGAGCGCGCAGAACTTGCCCTGGAGGCCGCGCGCATCGGTGTGGAGCAGGGCGGGGAAGTGATCAGCGGCACGGTGCGCCTGACCTGCACCGACGCTGTGCTGCAAGGTCTGCTGCTGCCGGCCCTGGCCGGGTTCATGGCGAATTATCCGGCGTTGATCCTGGAGTTGAGCACCTCCAATGATTTCGCCAACCTCAGCCGCCGCGATGCCGATATCGCGCTGCGCCTGACCAGCAAGCCGCCGGAGCATCTTGTCGGACGTTGCCTGGGGACGGTGACGTATCAGGTGTGCGCCAGCGCCGACTATGCGCGTCGGCATGCAGGCCAGGAGCTGGCTGACCTGGCCTGGATCACGCCGGACGACTTTTTGCCCGAGCACCCCACGGTGGCCTGGCGCCGTGAGCATCTGCCGGGCGTGCGTCCCGGTTATCGTTGCAACAGCATGCAGTCGGTGACCGAGTTGGTGCGCGCCGGGCTGGGGGTGGCGGCGCTGCCGGATTTTCTGATAGGCGATGGCTTGCAACCACTGGGCCCCGCACTGGCAGGGCATGACACTGCACTATGGCTGTTGACGCGCCCTGATTGCCGGGCGTTGCGTTCAGTGGTGACCCTGTTTGATGAGCTGGGGCGACATGTAAGCGGGTTGCGCAATTAGGTTTTGCGCACAAATTGCTCATGTATTTCGCACGTCAGGGTTTCGATCCGTTCGGTCAGCTGTTTAGTCATTTCCGTCAGCCGCGTGTTCTGTTCCAGTAGCTCCAGCAACTGTTTGGTGGTTTGTGCGGCCTGGGCCTGGCGGGCGGTGTTGGCGGTGGCCAGGGCTTCGCGGTGTTGTGCGTCGGCGTCGGACTGGGCTTTGTCGCGCGCAGCCTGGCGCGTCTGGGCCAGCAGGATCAACGGCGCGGCGTAAGCGGATTGCAGGCTGAAGGCCAGGTTGAGCAGGATGAATGGGTATACATCGAAGTGGGTGATGCCGGTCGCGTTCAGCACCACCCACAGCACCACAATGGCGGTTTGCGCGCCGAGGAAGGTCGGTGTGCCAAAGAACCGCGCAAAGGCTTCGGCCTTGAGGGCAAAGGTATCGTTGCCGAAGGTTGGCGCCAGGTGGGCGTGATGTCGGTGGAAGCGCAAGGGGTCGACAGGGGTTGGGTCAGGTTTATCGGTCATGGCGGGACTCGAGTCGGTGGCGTGAGGCATCACGCACTATAGACCCAGCCCTCGGCCCGCACATGAAGAAGCCGTCAGCGGTTGCCCCGCTCGTTGGCAAACGCGCTCACCGCCTGTACCGCCTCGCTGGTGCCTTCCCGAATCTGCAGGATTACCGTACCGGCCTGGTTGGCCAGTTCCACGCCCTGGGCCGCACGGTCGCGGGTGGCGTCCATGCTGTCGATGGCCTGGCGGGTTTCGTCCTGGATCATGGCGATCATGCCGGAAATTTCCGCCGTGGAGCCGCTGGTACGCGCCGCCAATTGGCGTACTTCATCGGCCACCACCGCAAAGCCACGGCCTTGCTCGCCCGCGCGGGCCGCTTCGATGGCGGCGTTGAGGGCCAGCAGGTTGGTCTGGTCGGCGATGCCGCGAATGGTGTTGACGATGGTGGTGATCTGTTGCGAGCGCTCGCCCAGCTTGGCGATCAGTTGCGAAGAGGCGTCGATATCGACGGCAATGTCGCGCATGCCGGTGGCGGTTTTCTGAATCACCTCGGCGCCTTTTTCGGCCATGTCCTGGGTGTTCAGCGACAGGTGATAAGCCTGCGCAGCGCTTTGCGCGTCGGCCGCATGCTGTTGCACACGGGCCGTAACGTCCGAAGCGAACTTCACCACTTTGCACAGGCGCCCGCTGGCGTCGTACACCGGGTTGTAGTTGGCCTCCAGCCACAGCGTATTGCCGTGCTTGTCCACCCGCTCGAACTGGCCGCTGAACAGTTCACCCTGGTTCAGGCGCTTCCAGAACTCGCTATAAGCTGGACTGCTGGCCAGCGCCGGGGTGCAGAACAGGCGGTGATGCTTGCCCTGGATCTGCGCCAGGCTGTAACCCATGCGCTGCAGGAAGTTGGCATTGGCGGTGATGATGGTGCCATCGAGGTTGAATTCGATCATCGCCATGGCGCGGTCGATGGCTTGCAGCTTGGCATTCGCTTCACTTTCGGCTTGCAGGCGGGGGGTGACGTCCATGGCGTACTTCACCACTTTGACCACGCGACCGGCTTCATCGCGTACCGGGTTGTAGCTGGCTTCCAGCCACACCGATGCGCCGTTGGCGCCTACCCGTTCAAAGGTGCCGGACTGGAATTGGCCGTTGCGCAGATGTGTCCACAGCTGGTTGTAGTCGGCGCTGCGCGCAAACGCCGGTGTGCAGAACATCCGGTGGGGCTGGCCCAGGATCTGTTCGGCGCGGTAGCCCAAGGTCTTGAAGAAATTGTCATTGGCGCGCAGCACCGTGCCCTGCACATCGAATTCGATAACCGCCATCGAGCGCTCGATGGCGTCCAGCAGGCTGGCCTGTTGCGCAGTAGTGTGTTGCAAGGCGGAGATGGTTTTTTTGTAAGCGTTGAATAGCATGATCGGAAGCTCGAGCAGGCATGCGTATGAGGGATCCATGTAAATGCGCCTGACCCCGTAGGGCACCTGGGCCTCACGGTTGACTTGCTCATTGCCAGCTCCTTGTGCTGACAGAGGGGGGTGGAACAACGGGTTCAGAGTGATCGGCCTGCCAGGAAGTTCGCCTTCGGGGCGGCACATTTCTAGCGAGGCGACCAATGGCGGCATTGTGCTACTGCGGCGGACTGACCTCATAGCCTGCAAGGAACAGATCAATCGCCGATTCGATCACATGAGCCTGGGACGTTGCGTCGAGGGTAGGCTGGCCAAGGGTGATCTGCGGCCAGAACGCAAAGGCTTTGAGCAGGCTTTGTATCTGGTGAGCCGCGAACGCCGGGTCTCTGCAACTGAGGCGGCCATCTTCCTGGGCGGCGCGAACCCACTGGGTAAAGCCTTCTTCGCGCTCGCTCAAGCGGTTGACCATGTCTTGGGCGCGTTCCGGCGAATGAATGGTGGCCGCGATGGCCACGCGTGCCAGGTCGAGGAAGTTGGCATCCGCCATCATCTTCATTTTCGCTTCCAGCAACCCACGCAGTTGATTGCGCAGTGGTTGGTCGCGGCTGTACGCCACATCCAGTTGCGCGGCGCTGCTGGCCCACAATTGGTGGAGTATTTCGGCGAACAGCTCTTCTTTACTGGGGAAGTGGTTGTAGACCGTGCGCTTGGAAACCCCGGCCGTGGCGGCGATCCTGTCCATGCTGGTGACCTCGAAGCCATTCTCGCGAAATTCGGCGATGGCCGCTGCCACGATGGCTTCGCGTTTACGGTCGGTGAGGCGTTGGGAGGCAGTCATGGAAGGCGTTCGGCTCAAAAATGAAATTACACTCGGCAGTTTACTTGCTTCGGGTTTTGTTGCAATGTAGAAACTACACTGTGCAGTGTAATTTATGAGCGGACGCAGGAGTCACTCTGTAATGGCTACGATTTCAACACGTGTTGGCCCGACATCCACTGCGCCCAGGCCTGCCGAGCGCGACCAGGGGCATTTCACCAACGACGCGCCGGTGCCCCACGGTGGCTTTGGCAAGACCTTGCGTATCTTTTGGAACATGTTGTTTAACAAGCCGCGCACCACAAGGCCTGTGGGCAACATCCCGGTACAACCCCTGACCCGCGAGCATTTGGTGGCAGCCCCTGATCACAGCGTGTTCCGCCTGGGCCATTCAACCGTGTTGTTGAAAATGCGCGGTAAATTCTGGATCACCGACCCCGTGTTCGCCGAACGCGCCTCACCGTTCAGTTGGGCCGGCCCCAAGCGCTTTCACCAACCCCCGATCAGCCTGGAGGAGTTGCCGCCGTTGGAAGCGGTGATCCTTTCCCACAATCACTACGACCACCTCGACCGCACGGCGGTCATCCAATTGGCCGCCAAGACGCGGTACTTTCTTGCGCCCTTAGGGGTGGGAGACACCCTGGTCAAATGGGGGGTGGACGCCGCCAAGGTGCGGCAACTGGATTGGTGGCAGGGCACCGAGGTCGATGGCATTCGTTTTGTTGCCACGCCGGCGCAGCATTTTTCCGGGCGTGGCCTGTTTGACGGCAATCAGACCCTGTGGTGTTCCTGGGTGATGATCGATGACGCGCGGCGGATCTTTTTCAGCGGCGACACGGGTTATTTCGACGGCTTCAAGCGGATCGGCGAGCAATACGGACCGTTTGACCTGACCCTGATGGAAACCGGCGCCTATAACGTCGACTGGCCTCATGTGCATATGCAGCCGGAGCAAACATTGCAGGCGCATATCGACCTCAGGGGCCGCTGGTTGCTACCGATTCATAACGGTACGTTCGACCTGGCGTTTCACGCCTGGCACGAGCCGTTCGACCGCATCATGGCGCTGGCCTGGGAGCGCAACGTGTCGATTACTACGCCGGCGATGGGGCAAGCGTTCCGGCTCAACCAGCCCGAACGAGGGCATGCGTGGTGGTTGGAGGTAGAGACTCAGGATGTGAAAGAACAGGCTGCGGGTTAGCTGAAGAGCCTGTAAAAAAGGTGTTTTTCAGGGTGTTTCGGCTCTGCGACAAACGTCAGAAGAGAGTGCGATGATCCGTCGGAAAGTTAATTTCGAGGGGCGTTGCAATGAACGAGGACTGCAAGAAACTCTGGCGATTGGGCATGCCGTGCCTCTCAGCATCGTCGCTCGCCGTATCAGGCGAGCATGCCGATCCTGGTTCTTCAACCGTCACCCAGACGCGAACCGATAACGCCAGCCCCGGTGCTATCGTTTTCGGTGCCGGACGCGCTGAGGGGACGGTACTCATACCCGGCTATAACGCCTTGCCTCCAATGATCAAGCCCACACGAGACCCCGCGTTATCACTGGTTGCCCTCAGTGGTGTCGACCCCACTGGGCCCGTGATGGTTGAAGTGCCCCTGGTGCAAAACAACAGCGCTTTTACTGCCTCCCCTGTGCTGGCGGGGTGGCGCATCGGCTATGCCATCCGCTACGTACGCGGTGGGCATGTTGAACCCACGGACCAGCGTGCAACCTTGCACCGTGCCTTCGTTATCCTTGGCCAAGCGGGTGTGCAATTAGTCGCAGTGGACGCGCAGCGTACGGACGACCCTCTCGAATCCGGTACGGCCATCGATGCGCTCGTGGCCAGCCATCGTTTGGATGCCCTGGTGTCAGACGCTCAGAGTGCGGCGTTTCATGCGGCGCGCAGAAGTGGATACCCCAGCGCCTGTCAGGCACTGGAGGATGGCACCCAACTCTGGTTTTACGGGGCCCGTTGGGCGGCTGATCGCGTGCAGGTCCTGCTGCAAACTTACCGCCAGCTACTATCACCTGTCGCGCCTACGACGGGTACGGAATGATCATACCGGGCAGCAGGATTCGCCTGGATAGCGGTGCCGGAACAGCCTCTTAGACTCGTGTTGGGTTATCGGCCGATAGCTCGCTTTCAGTCAATTAGGGGTATTTCCATGATCGGACCAGTTTCGGCAGGTGGGTGGGCGACAGGCCTGTTGCAAGCGCTTTCAAATCTGCCGCAGGGCTTCAAGGGCGCCTGTCAAATGGCTGTGGAGATGTCCAGCCGCGGCGGGGTCACCTCAGAATCGCTGGTGAAAGACACGTTCCGACAAATTGCCAATATTGATCATGGGCTACAGGGCGGTAACGCGTTCATAGAAACCAACCCGGATGCGCTCCAGCAAGCCAGGGCTCTGGACCTTGAACGTGAAAAAGGCCAGGTGCGCGGGTATTTGCACGGCGTTCCGATCGCGCTCAAGGATGTATTCGAAACCAAGGACCGTATGCAGACAAGTGCCGGTTCCAAGGCTCTGGTGGGCAAGGCCGCCACTCAAAATGCCAAGGTCGTGGACAACTTGCTGAAGGCCGGCGTGGTGGTTGTAGGTAAAACCAACATGAGCGAGCTGTCGAACTTCCGCTCTGAATTACCGGTGGATGGCTGGAGCTCCCGAGGCGGCCAGACGCTGAACCCGCATCGCCTGGGCGGGGCGGTAGCGGGTTCGAGCTCAGGTTCTGCCGTAGCGGTTGCCCAAGGGCATGTGCCGCTGGCGTTAGGGGTGGAAACCAACGGATCGATCACTACTCCCGCGGCCTACAACGGCGTTTTTGGCTTGAAAACCTCTGTGGGCTTGCTGAGCACCAAGGGTGTCATGACCAGTTCACGCATGGATACGATTGGCACGTTCACGCGCAATGTCTGCGATGCGGCAGAAGCGCTCAACGCCATGACCGAGACCACGCTTTACACCGAGGGACTGCGCTCCGATGCCTTGAAAGGCAAGCGAATTGGCTACACACCTGTGCCTGAATTGTCCGTAGAGGAGGCCAAAGACCCCGCGAAGCGGGCGGACCGTAAGCATTACGCGGATGCGCTTGAGGTGTTGAAGTCTCAAGGTGCGATCCTGGTGCCCGTGGGAACGCTGGAGGATGGCGTCGCTGAGCAAACCTACGCCGATTACAACGAAGCATTATTTTCAGACGTCAAGCACCAACTGGAAGAGTATCTCGCCGGGCGCGAGGGTTTGCCTGTCAAATCGCTTTCGGAGCTTATTGCTTTCAATAAGCGTCACCAGCAGCCCGGTGAGCCCGACCAGAAACTGTTGGAGCTGATCAATGGCCTGGTGAGCACTCAGGACCAGCGCGATAAGCTGTGGGCGGCCGTCATTCCGGTTTTCCAGAAAACCATCGATGATCCGATGAACAAGCACAGGCTCGATGCGATGGTGTCGAACTTCCTCTCAAACAACTATTTTTTCAGCGCTGCGGCAGGTTACCCGGGAATGTCCGTTCCGTCCGGGCTGGATGATGAGGGGATGCCAACGGCGCTTTACCTTTACGGGTCGGCTAACAACGATGCCACAGTGCTGTCGGCGGCCTATGTTTATGAGCAAGCCACACGGGCGATTAAACAGCCGGCATTCCGCCCTGGCGCCCCCTTTACGCCAGCACCCGTAATGGCAGATAAGGCGGTTGAGGAGCCTGCAGGCAACGTCTGAATGTGATTCAGCCTCTGCGTGAAAGCAGCATGAAAGCGGGTTAATCCATTGCGTTGCCGCTGATCAGGCTGGACTCTACGCACCATTCGGTTGGGGAGTGGGTGACTCATTTGATGCAGCGGGTGAGCCCAGCAACCGAGAGAGGAGGCCTGGCGCCGCCGGTTCGGCCGATATGCTGTCGAACCGGCGTTTACTCATCCCCCACCCCGGTGCGAACCCCGGGAAAAACACCAGCCCTTGCGCTTCCAGGCAAAATGCCAGGGCCAATCGAGTGTCATCATCCACGTCGCCGTGGCTTTCCAATTGTTGAATGGCTTGCACCGCCACGCCGGCCTCGCGGGCCAGCTCTTCGCGGCTCCAGCCCAACATGATGCGCGCCTGGGCGCAGTGTTTGGCGGTGAATTGATGAAGGACGATCTGCTGTTCTACGTAAGAGCTCATTGCCAGAGAGGACATGGGATTTCTCCAGGTTCGACAGGGGAGGCACAACTATACTGTGTTTTTATACAGTTGTTTGTACCGCTCATCAACTCAGGGCAATGGGTGGTGTTTTTCAGTGTGCGTTTACTCCATCCCCGGCGCCTCCCGGATGATCAGATGATCCAGGTTTTCAATATTCGCGCTGAATACCCCGAACGTCTGTTCGGGGTTCTTCTGGCTCGGTACCTGCTTGAGCTGCGGCGTCACGCCATAGAAAAAGCAATACAACGGTCGTTCGCTGCCCGCCGCAGCCTTGATCTGCGCCAGGAATGCCGTGCGCTTGCGGTAGCTATCGAGCAGTTTCTTGCTCAGGTAGACGTTGACGGAGTAGGGCTTCTTGTCGAGCCATACCTTCTTTTCGAAATCGATGCGAACACTGTTGGTGTAGTCCTTGATGGCTTTGATCTTGCCCCAATAGATCAGGCCCTGGTTGTCTTGCAGGTATTCGATTTTCTTGAAAAACGTCCAGTACGTCGCCGTGTGCTCGCCGATTTTCAACGGCATTGATTTGAGCTTGTCCTTGTCGTCGATATTCGACACGTAGCATTCCACCGGGTGGGCGAATACGCTGGTTTTATCCGGGGTGGTGTCGTTGTTGGCGTGGGATGTGGAGACGCGATCTGCGGGGGTTTTCACCGGGTCTTGCAGGGCGACGTTCTCGGCGCCTGTCAGGGGGCTCCTACGTGTGTATTGACGTGGTGTGAGCACAAACTCCGACGGGAAATTTTCCTCGCGCTCGTCATCGCTTTCACCGGTTGCGCTCTTATGGGTGCTGGCGTAACGGCAACCGTCGATATGCCGGGTGCTGGTCTTGTTCTTGAAATGCGGCGTGCGCTGGTAGGTGACGTTTTTTGCGTTGAAGGTGCTCAGTGTATTGCCCGTATCAAACGCCGCACGGCACACATCGTTGGGGCAGAGAAAGCGCTCCTTCTCGGAATCGAAGTCGGCGGTTTCGTCGAAATTCAGGTCTCGTACGTCATAGATTGACAGTTTGTCATCGAGACTCAGGCTGTAGGCCGTGTCGAATTTCATCGGGCTCGGGTCCGTGGGAGGTTTGGCTATTAATAGCGAGAACCTGCGCAAATATCAGCAAGAACTTGCATCCCGTCGCCCACTCAGGAAGCACAGTGTTCCCCCCGGCTGCGGTCAATGCCGCCAAGGCATAAAACATGCTGGCCGGCGCGGCGTTGATCAGCAGGTACACGCAAATCAACGGACCGATGACAATCAAATGTGGGAGGTGTCGAGCTTTAGCGAGGCTCCGATGGGATCACCTCACCCTCCCAGCCACCCCTGTGCCCGCATCACCGCTGCAACCGGGCCCGCCTTTTCTTCTTCGCATGAAAATGCCGAAAATGCGCATCCTGCGCCGCCGCCAGCAACTCCCGATCCCCGCGCGTATCGCCCCAGGCCCGCAGCCGATACTCGCCCAAATCCCCATACACCGCCTCAAGCCGCAGCACCTTATTCTCACAGCGGCAATTATTCCCGGTGAGCTTACCGGTCAACACCCCGTCGACCACCTCAAGCTCCGTGCCGATCAAGCGGATCCCCAGCCGATCGGCAAACGGCTGCAACACCAACGCCGGCGACGCCGAACACAGCGTCACCACCGCCCCCGAGCCCAACTCCTGCTCCACCGACAACACGCCCGCCGGGCGCATCAACCGCGCCCAATTGCGCTGGCAATACTCCTCGGCCTTGCGCTGCACCCACGCCTTCTCCACCCCGGTCATAAAGGTGCGAATCAACTGCGCCTTCAACTCATCCCGGCTGATCTGCCGCACCAAAAAGCGCAGCCCCGGCACCGCCAGCTTCACCATCCGGCCATAAAACGCGCCGGTGCCAAAGGCAAACTTGAGGAAGGGCACGAAACTGTCGTGGTGGGTGAGGGTGCCGTCGAAGTCAAAGACGGAAAGTACTTTGGCGTCAACGGGGCCGGCTTCGAGCATGTCTGGGTTCACGGGTTGGCCTCGGTCCTATCTAATATTTTTTTGAATGTGCATCAGGTGTGACAGCAGGAGTCTACTCCCGTGCCAATCTTCCGATTTTGGCGTAAAGCCCTTCGGTGTACGCCTCCCGGTCACTCGACCGGTGACAACGCTGATGGCAATTGGGGCACAAGGCTACAGCATTGGTGATGCGATCCGAACCCTTCTGGGCCAGGTGCTTGACGTGATGTACTTCAAGAAATGGCAAACCGTCGACCTCAAACGGCGCGTTAGAGCTGCAGCCTTCGCAGATGCCCTCGGCCTCTTTCAGTACCCAGGCGCGTACCTTTGGGTCGCGAACAAAAGCGGTGCTGATGGTCGAGACCTTCTGCGGCTGGGCAATGCCGTCCGGTAGCTTAGTGAAAGGTTGTTGCTGCAGTTTGGACGCGCGGCGGATAAGCATTTGCTCGTCTGCTGTTTGGGCAGCGTCTTCGGATTCGAATACACCCTGCGCGGCCAGCGCTTGGCGGATGCGTTGCTCCACGCCTGTGCCCACGTTCTTCGCAGGCTTATAGCCTTCGATGCGGTCCCTGCCCATACGTACCAGAACGGTTGAGATATTTTGCATGCGAAATTCGATGGAGCCCTTCGCGCGGCCTGCCACTGGGCCTTCACGTAGAAGGCGGTTTTCGAGGGCTTTGTTGAAAGGGTGGCCATTCTTTTCCCAGGCCAACATCTTTAGGTATGCCTCGACCGCAGCTGCCAGCTCCGCGTCGCTCAAGTCCGTTTTGTCTTTCGTAATATCCATACAGCCGCCGAGGGTAGAAAACCCTCGGACGATACTGAGTAGCCATTATTGCGTCTACGAAATTTCCTACGCATTGGTAGGATTCGGCGGTCGTCAGAGTTAGTAGATTCGCTGCTTCATTCGGAAAGGTTGAGTGACCTTGCGCCACCATGAAGTCCTTGCGGACTCTTTCCGATAGGTTCGATTGACCAACAGATACGGCATGTCTCGAAGGCGAATCCAGCCTTCATCCTGCCAGTGCAGCAGGTGCAACGACATCTCAGGCCAATCCAGCATGCTCAGTAGCGGTCGCTCCACCGTTCGGGGTTGGTGCTCGTCACGCAACGTCGGGACGACTTCATGAGTGAGCCAACTCCGTAACAGCCTGTTCTCTGGGGCGTAGTGATAGACCAGCAGTGCATATGCACCGGACTCGCTGACCATCAGCATCTCTTCCGGTTGACCGTGGAACAGCAATTTCAAGTATTGCCGTTGATCGGCATCGAGCTTACGAGTCGTTCTTTCATCCAGGCAGTAACCCATCAAGCGCCCGAGGTCGCGCGCACAGAGCCACGGTTGGTTTTCTAAAAGGAGGGCGTGTAGGGGAAGATGATGTCTGGTGAACACGACGGCAATAGAAGGCTCAGGTATTACTGCATTCTTGGCCGTCGGTAAGTCGAGCAGATATTGGTTAGGCATTTCCTATGACCTCTACGTGATTTTCAGGAGGGCCAGGGCCCAACGTAGAGAGCGGATTCAAGAAACTCCAACAGGCTTGCCCGTCATGCAGCATCACGTCCCCATGACCAAAGATCAGGTGGATTTCTGCTGTGCGATCAGGGCTAGCGTCTACGTTGGGCGTTTCTTAGGCACCGGCGGACGAGGCTATCAGTATCGAAGTTCGCATCAATCATTTTGTGGATGATCCTTGCGTAAGACAGTTCCTATTCAGATCATAAGCGCATAAAAAAGCCCTGAACAAGTCAGGGCTTCTCAAGGTTGCTTAACTTAGGAATCAATCCCAGCTCAACGCCCCACCCGTCTGATACTCAATCACCCGAGTCTCAAAGAAATTCTTCTCTTTCTTCAAATCCATAATCTCGCTCATCCAAGGGAACGGATTCGTCGTCCCCGGATACTCTTCCTTCAACCCAATCTGCGACAAACGACGGTTAGCAATGAACTTGAGGTAATCCTCCATCATCGCTGCATTCATGCCGAGCACGCCGCGTGGCATGGTATCGCGCGCATATTCGATCTCCAGCTGGGTCCCTTGCAGGATCATCTGGGTCGCTTCTTCCTTCATCTCGGCATCCCACAGGTGCGGGTTTTCGATTTTGATCTGGTTGATCACATCGATACCGAAGTTCAGGTGCATCGACTCATCGCGCAGGATGTACTGGAACTGTTCAGCCACGCCGGTCATTTTGTTGCGGCGGCCCATGGAGAGGATCTGGGTGAAGCCGCAATAAAAGAAGATGCCTTCCAGCACGCAGTAGTAGGCGACCAGGTTGCGCAGCAGTTCCTTGTCGGTGTCGACGGTGCCGGTTTCGAACTTCGGATCGGAGATCGAACGGGTGTACTTCAGGCCCCAGGCCGCTTTCTTCGCGACCGATGGAATCTCGTGGTACATGTTGAAGATCTCGCCTTCATCCATGGCCAGCGATTCGATGCAGTACTGGTAGGCGTGGGTGTGGATCGCTTCTTCGAAGGCCTGGCGCAGGATGTACTGGCGGCACTCCGGGTTGGTGATCAGGCGGTACACGGCCAGCACCAGGTTGTTCGCAACCAGGGAGTCGGCGGTGGAGAAGAAGCCGAGGTTGCGCATGACGATGCGGCGCTCGTCGTCGGTCAGGCCTTCGGGGTCTTTCCACAGGGCGATGTCGGCGGTCATGTTGACCTCTTGCGGCATCCAGTGGTTGGCGCAGCCGTCGAGGTATTTCTGCCAGGCCCAGTCGTACTTGAAGGGCACGAGTTGGTTGAGGTCGGCGCGGCAGTTGATCATGCGTTTTTCGTCGACGGCGACGCGGGCGGAGGCGCCTTCTAGTTCGGCGAGGCCTTCGGCGACGTCGAGTTTGTCCAGGGCGGCCTTGGCGCGCACGATGGCGGCGGAGTCATTGGCGGTGACGGCGCGGGCTTCGATGGCGGCGGCAGCGCCGGCACCGTCGAGGCGGTCCATGTTGGCTTCGGTGGCGTGGCCGGCGTTGGCGCCTTTGGTGGCTACTTCGCTTTCTTCTTCTTTGTCGAATTCGTCCCAGCTCAGCATGACGTGTCGTCTCCTGCGTGAGGGCTCAAAGGTGCCCGTGTGAAACCGGATGGTTGGGTGTTCACACGGCCCTCGGGCCGCGGTGGATCTTAAGGAATCGTTTGTTGCAGCAGCTAGCGCAGGCATTAAACGCAATTGGGTTACGGGTTCTGCATGAGGCTTGAGGTGCGGAGCGGCGGGGGCTTGCTCCAGCGGAGGCCTCAGGTCTGGCTCTTCGTCCCTGTGTAAAGGGATATTGCAGGCCCGATTTACCCGCGCATTATAGGGAAAAATTCGGGTTTGTGTTGTGGCGGATTGTCCCGGTGAGCGGACAAAAAGGCTGCTATTTGGGCCAGGGCGAGGGTTTGCAGGGGGTTGGCGGGGTAGGAAGTTTTTGACGGGCGGTGGGATGTTTTTTTGTGGAGGGGAGGGCGGTGGATTAAGGACCGGCTCTTTGCCGCAAGAACGATTTCTTGCGGCGAACAAGAATCCACTAACCAATAATCAGCCGTTAGAGCAACCATTACCCATTACATGATAATTAAGAATATGACGCTGACCTTGGGAATCTTCATATTCCATCTTCGCCGGTACAACTTCGCATACTTCCGGGATGTTGCTCATGGAGACTACTTTAGCGACGTCCAAGTGGGTGCTGTAGGTATAGTCCTCAACAATCGGGGCGTTCTGGCCAGCCAGCTCGGTCGGGGCTTCGTCGGCCAGGGCGGCGGTGGCGCACAGGCTGCTGAGGGCTAAAACTAATAACGCTTTCATTTCTCTATTTACCTTCTTCAGGGCGAAAGGGGTCACGGGGCCCTATGTGAGGCCGCGTGTGTAACTTGAGAGTTGGGAAGTTCGGATTAACGTTGCCTTCGTGGGGGCTGTTGCGGTGTTAATCTCGGTGTCGTGTTGACGGGGTTGATTCTAGGCCTGCGGCTTATATTCATATACCCGTGGTTTTGATAAACACTTTTGGCAGTTTTTGTAACAATCCCCCGATGAAGGTTTTTTCAGAAACCCGCGAAGCGCCACGGGGCGCGGGCCAGAGCGGCAGCGGGGCATAGCTGGGTAATTTGTAGGGTCTTGTTACTACCATCGTCGAATGGTTCTATAGGCCCACCCCGGCTACAACAGGGGCCATACAACAACAACTATGTCACCGAGGTAAGAAAGATGAGTGCGGCTTCCCTGTACCCCGTTCGCCCCGAAGTAGCAGCCAACACGCTGACCGACGAGGCGACCTACAAGGCGATGTACCAGCAATCGGTGGTCAATCCCGATGGTTTCTGGCGCGAGCAAGCCAAGCGTCTTGACTGGATCAAGCCTTTCACCACGGTGAAGCAGACGTCGTTCGACGATCACCATGTCGACATCAAGTGGTTCGCCGATGGCACCCTGAACGTTTCCTACAACTGCCTGGACCGTCACCTCGCCGAGCGTGGCGACCAGATCGCCATCATCTGGGAGGGCGATGACCCTGCCGAGAGCCGCAACATCACGTACCGCGAGCTGCATGAACAAGTCTGCAAATTCGCCAACGCCCTGCGCGGCCAGGATGTGCATCGCGGCGACGTGGTGACTATCTATATGCCGATGATCCCCGAAGCCGTGGTCGCCATGCTCGCCTGCACCCGCATCGGTGCGATCCATTCCGTGGTGTTCGGCGGTTTCTCGCCGGAAGCCCTGGCCGGTCGCATCATCGACTGTAAGTCGAAGGTGGTGATTACTGCCGACGAAGGTATTCGCGCTGGTAAGAAGATTCCGCTGAAGGCCAACGTCGATGACGCACTGACCAACCCGGAAACCAGCAGCATCCAGAAGGTCATCGTGTGCAAGCGCACCAATGGCACGATCAAGTGGAACCAGCATCGCGACATCTGGTACGAAGACCTGATGAAAGTGGCGGGCACCGTGTGTGCGCCCAAAGAGATGGGCGCCGAAGAAGCGCTGTTCATCCTCTACACCTCCGGTTCCACCGGCAAGCCCAAGGGCGTGCAACACACCACCGGCGGCTACCTGCTGTATGCGGCCCTGACCCATGAGCGCGTGTTCGACTACCGCCCAGGCGAAATCTACTGGTGCACTGCGGACGTGGGCTGGGTCACCGGCCACACTTATATTGTCTACGGCCCGCTGGCGAATGGCGCGACCACCTTGCTGTTTGAAGGTGTGCCGAACTATCCGGACATCACCCGGGTGGCGAAGATCGTCGACAAGCACAAGGTCAATGTCCTCTACACCGCACCCACCGCGATCCGCGCGATGATGGCATCGGGCACCGCCGCCTGCGAAGGCGCCGATGGCAGCAGCCTGCGCCTGTTGGGCTCGGTAGGCGAGCCGATCAACCCGGAAGCCTGGGACTGGTACTACAAGAATGTCGGCCAATCCCGTTGCCCGATTGTCGACACCTGGTGGCAGACCGAAACCGGCGGCAACATGATGAGCCCGCTGCCGGGCGCCCATGCGCTCAAGCCGGGTTCGGCGGCGCGGCCGTTCTTCGGTGTGGTGCCGGCGCTGGTGGATAACCTCGGCAACCTGATCGAAGGCGCGGCCGAGGGCAACCTGGTGATCCTCGATTCGTGGCCGGGCCAGGCGCGTACGCTGTTTGGCGACCATGACCGTTTTGTGGACACCTACTTCAAGACCTTCCGCGGCATGTACTTCACCGGCGACGGTGCGCGGCGCGACGAGGATGGCTACTACTGGATCACCGGGCGTGTGGATGACGTGTTGAACGTGTCCGGCCACCGCATGGGCACGGCCGAGATCGAAAGCGCCATGGTCGCGCACCCGAAAGTCGCGGAAGCGGCGGTGGTCGGCGTGCCGCATGACATCAAGGGGCAGGGCATTTATGTCTATGTCACTTTGATCGGTGGCGAAGAGCCGACCGAACAATTGCGCCTGGAGCTGAAAAACTGGGTGCGCAAGGAAATCGGCCCGATTGCCTCACCGGACGTGATCCAGTGGGCGCCGGGTTTGCCGAAGACGCGTTCGGGGAAAATCATGCGACGGATTCTGCGCAAGATTGCCACGGCTGAGTATGACGGGTTGGGGGATATCTCCACCCTGGCCGACCCAGGGGTGGTGGCGCATTTGATCGAGACGCACAAGACCATGAACGTCGCGTAAGGCGGGATTGGTGGGAAAGAGCCCCACTCGGTGTGAGCCGGGTGGGGCTTTTTTGTGGGATCTCGAAATCACTACAAATCCAATGTGGGAGGGGGCTTGCCCCCGATTGCTGTGGTTCAGTGCTAAATATGCCAACTGATCCACCGCCATCGGGGGCAAGCCCCCTCCCACATTTTGGACTGCATTTTATTGGGGATATGGGCAGGGTCTTACACACCTGCATAAGCCCCAGCCCAATAAATATCGGTTTATTACATAGGACGTTTCTGAATGTTACCGATACTCCGGAATGTGTAACCCATCACCCAAACCTGAGGCAAAGCGCTACGCTTGTCCCCCTAAAAACCGCGTTTCAGACACCCTTTGAAATAAGATTAAACGCCACACTTGCCGTGCTAGAAGGGTTTGCGAATAATAGGCCCGCAATTTGCAGCATCAGCTGGTTTAATATCTTTTGTCTCTGCATAAAATTCAGAGACTGTCAATGAGTTGGAACCGCTTTCTCGGTGCTTCTGTAAATTGTTGTCGCATTGAGGAAATATCGGCTTCCAGCCTGTCGTTAGAATGCCGATCACTCGCTCGTCGTCGCTGGCACGCACTGGCGCAGGACGCTGCACCGCTTTCGGTTTCACCTTCGCCGCATCGTGGGCCATGGCTCATACTGCTGTTTTGCCCTATACCGATGGAGTCCCAAGATGAAGAAACTCGTGCTGTTGGGCGCCCTGGCGCTGTCCGTGCTGTCCATGCAGGCTTTCGCTGAAGGCAAACCGCTGAAAATTGGTATCGAAGCCGCTTACCCTCCGTTTGCCTCGAAGGCGCCGGATGGCAGCATTGTCGGTTTTGACTACGACATCGGTAACGCCCTGTGCAAGCAGATGGACGTGAAGTGCACGTGGGTCGAGCAGGAATTCGACGGTCTGATCCCGGCGCTGAAAGTGCGCAAGATCGACGCGATCCTGTCATCCATGTCCATTACTGAAGACCGCAAGAAATCCGTGGACTTCACCACCCGCTACTACCTGACCCCAGCTCGCCTGGTGATGAAGGAAGGCACTGCCGTCAGCGACAGCCTGGATGAATTGAAAGGCAAGAAGATCGGCGTGCAGCGTGGTTCGATCCATGACCGTTTCGCCAAGGAAGTCCTGGCTCCGAAGGGCGCCACCATCGTTCCTTACGGCACCCAGAACGAAATCTACCTGGACGTGCAAGCCGGTCGCCTCGACGGCACCGTGGCCGACGCCACCCTGCTGCAGGACGGTTTCCTGAAAACCGACGCCGGCAAAGGCTACGCGTTCACAGGTCCCGCGTTCACCGACGTCAAATACTTCGGCGACGGCGTAGGCATCGCGGTTCGCAAAGGCGACAAGGAAAACCTGGAGCGCATCAACGCCGCTATTGCCGCGATCCGCGCCAACGGCGAATACAAGAAGATCCAGGACAAGTACTTCGACTTCGATATTTACGGCGCTGATGCCAAGTAAATAGTCGCAGCTGTCTGTCCGAAATGGCGCAAGCAACAGAACACTCTGAAGTTTGCGCCATTTTTTCATCCCCTTTTTCGAGGACCTGAATCATGTTGAAAGGCTACGGGGCCGTCATCCTCGATGGCGCATGGTTGACGCTTCAGCTCGCCTTGTCGTCCATGGCCCTGGCCATTGTTCTGGGTCTGATCGGGGTCGCGTTACGCCTGTCGCCGGTGCGCTGGCTGGCGTGGCTGGGCGACCTGTACTCCACGGTGATCCGCGGGATCCCCGACCTGGTGCTGATCCTGCTGATTTTCTACGGTGGCCAGGACTTGCTTAACCGCGTCGCGCCGATGCTCGGCTTTGACGACTATATTGACCTGAACCCCCTGGCCGCCGGTATCGGCACCCTGGGTTTCATCTTTGGCGCCTACCTCTCGGAAACCTTCCGCGGCGCCTTCATGGCCATTCCCAAGGGCCAGGCCGAGGCCGGCCTGGCGTATGGCATGAGCAGCTTTCAGGTGTTTTTCCGGGTGATGGTGCCGCAGATGATCCGGCTGGCAATCCCCGGTTTCACCAATAACTGGCTGGTACTCACCAAGGCCACCGCGCTGATTTCGGTGGTGGGCCTGCAAGACATGATGTTCAAGGCCAAGCAGGCGGCCGACGCCACCCGCGAGCCTTTTACCTTCTTCCTCGCAGTGGCGGCGATGTACCTGGTGATCACCAGCATGTCGTTGCTGGCCCTGCGCTATCTTGAGAAGCGCTACTCGGTAGGCGTAAGGGCGGCTGATCTATGATCTTCGACTACAACGTCATCTGGGAGGCCATGCCGCTGTACCTTGGCGGCTTGCTGACCACCCTGAAACTGCTCGCCATTTCGCTGTTCTTCGGCTTGCTCGCCGCCTTGCCCCTGGGCTTGATGCGCGTGTCCAAGCAGCCGATCGTCAACGGCGTGGCATGGCTCTACACCTATGTGATCCGCGGCACACCGATGCTGGTGCAACTGTTCCTGATCTACTACGGCCTGGCCCAGTTCGAGGCCGTACGGGAAAGCTTCCTGTGGCCGTTGCTGTCCAGCGCCACGTTTTGCGCGTGCCTGGCGTTCGCGATCAACACCAGCGCCTACACCGCCGAGATCATCGCCGGCAGCCTCAAGGCCACGCCCAATGGCGAGATCGAAGCGGCCAAGGCCATGGGCATGTCGCGCTACAAGCTGTACCGTCGCATCCTGTTGCCGTCGGCCCTGCGCCGCGCGCTGCCGCAGTACAGCAACGAAGTGATCATGATGCTGCAGACCACCAGCCTGGCCTCCATCGTCACCTTGATCGACATCACCGGTGCCGCGCGCACGGTGAATGCCCAGTACTATCTGCCCTTTGAAGCCTATATCACCGCTGGCGCGTTCTACCTGTGCCTGACGTTCATCCTGGTGCGCCTGTTCAAGTTGGCCGAGCGCCGCTGGCTGAGCTACCTGGCGCCACGGAAGCATTGATATGGAACGTATCGATCACCTGTTGCCCTGGGGCCACCTGGGTTGTGAGCGCCAGCTGAGTGTGTTCCGTTTCGGCAGTGGCGAGCGCAAGGCCTACATCCAGGCCAGCCTGCACGCCGATGAATTGCCCGGCATGCGCGCCGCCTGGGAGCTGAAAAAACGCCTTACCGACCTGGAACGCCAAGGTGCGCTCAATGGCGTGATCGAGCTGGTGCCCGTGGCCAATCCGATGGGCCTGGGCCAGCTGCTGCAAGGCAGCCACCAGGGGCGTTTCGAGGTCGGCAGCGGCAAGAATTTCAACCGCGATTTCGTCGAGTTGAGCGCGCCCGTCGCCGAGCGTCTGCACGGCAAGCTGGGCGATGACCCCCACGCCAATGTGCGCCTGATCCGCCAGGCCATGAGCGACGTGCTCAGCGCCTTGCCGCCGCCGAGCAGCCAGTTGCAAGGCATGCAGCGCATTCTGCTGAGCCATGCCTGCACCGCCGACATCGTCCTCGACCTGCATTGCGACGCCGAAGCCGCGCTGCACATGTATGCGCTGCCCCAGCACTGGCCGCAGTGGCGTTCGCTGTCGGCGCATTTGAATGTGAAGGTCGGCCTGCTGGCGGAAGATTCCGGTGGCAGTTCGTTTGACGAGGCGTGTTCGCTGCCGTGGCTGCGCTTGTCCCGGGCGTTCCCCGAGGCACAGATTGCGCTGGCCTGTCTGGCGACGACCCTGGAGTTGGGCGGCCAGGCCGACACCGGCCGCGACGAGGCGATCTTCCACGCCGAGGGCATCCTGGCGTTTCTCGCCGAACAAGGCTTGATCAAGGGCGAATGGCCCGCACCGCAGCACGAGGCGTGTGAAGGCATGCCCTTCGAAGGCACCGAGCTGCTGTTCGCCCCCCACGCCGGGGTGATCAGTTACCTGCGTAAAGCCGGTGACTGGGTTGAAACCGGCGAACCGATTTTTGAAGTGATTGATCCTCTGACCGACCGCGTCAGCATCGTCTGCGCGGGCACGTCCGGGGTGTTGTTCGCCGTTGAACGGCTCCGTTATGCCCAAGCGGGTTTCTGGCTGGCCAAGGTGGCGGGGCGCGAAGCGCTGCGTCACGGGCGCTTGCTCAACGACTGACCACCTGTTTTTGTGAGAACCGACCGCATGTACAAACTTGAAGTCCAAGACCTGCATAAACGCTATGGCAGTCATGAAGTGCTCAAAGGCGTGTCCCTGGCCGCCGCTGCCGGTGATGTGATCAGCATCATTGGCTCCAGCGGTTCGGGCAAAAGTACCTTTTTGCGCTGTATCAACCTGCTCGAGCAACCTCACGCCGGCAAGATTCTGCTCAATAACGAAGAGCTGAAACTGGTCGCGAACAAAGATGGCGCCATGAAGGCCGCCGACCCTAAACAACTGCAACGCATGCGTTCGCGCCTGTCCATGGTGTTCCAGCATTTCAACTTGTGGTCGCACATGACCGCGCTGGAAAACGTGATGGAAGCGCCGGTGCATGTGCTTGGCATGTCGAAAAAAGACGCCCGTGAAAAGGCCGAGCATTATCTGGCCAAGGTCGGCGTGGGCCATCGCAAGGACGCGTTCCCCGGCCACATGTCCGGCGGCGAGCAGCAGCGCGTGGCGATCGCCCGTGCCCTGGCGATGGAGCCCGAGGTGATGCTGTTCGACGAACCCACCTCGGCCCTCGACCCGGAGCTGGTCGGCGAAGTGCTCAAGGTGATGCAGGATTTGGCTCTGGAAGGCCGCACCATGGTGGTGGTGACCCACGAAATGGGCTTTGCCCGTGAGGTGTCGAACCAGTTGGTGTTCTTGCACAAAGGTATCGTCGAAGAGCGCGGTAACCCGCGTGAAGTGCTGGTGAATCCGCAGTCTGTGCGTCTTCAGCAGTTCCTCTCCGGCAGCTTGAAATAACCCACTTCACTGGAGACGCTGCACCCTGTGGGAGGGGGCTTGCTCCCGATAGCGGTACATCAGATACACATTTGCTGACTGATCCGCCGCTATCGGGAGCAAGCCCCCTCCCACATGGGATCTTCATGGTTTTTGAGATTTGTGTTGGTTTACCGGCTAGCATTGGCCTTTGTCTTCATTACCGTTACTCGCTTCGGATAGCCTTCCATGACCGCCCACAAAATTGGTTTCCTGATTTGGCCCAGCACAAAAGCCCTCACGCTTGCGCTGGCTGAGGAGGCCTTGCGCGTTGCTCAGCGGGTGCATCCGGACGTGGTCTACGAGCTGTCGTTTTTGCTCGCAGAGCCGGCCACCGAAGGCGCCTGGCAACTGCCGGGCGAACCGTGGGCCGGTAAGCTGGAAGGCTTCCAGAAACTGTTCCTGCTGGCCGATGAGCCGCCGACCGTCATCGCTTCCCAGCTCAGTTCGGCGCTCAAGCAACTGGTGCGGGCAGGGTGTGTGATCGGTGGCCTGTCGGCCGGTGTCTACCCCTTGGCCCAGCTCGGCCTGCTCGACGGCTACCGCGCCGCCGTGCACTGGCGCTGGCAGGATGATTTTGCCGAGCGTTTCCCCAAGGTCATCGCCACCAGCCATCTGTTCGACTGGGATCGCGACCGCCTGACCGCCTGCGGTGGCATGTCGGTGCTCGACCTGCTGCTGGCGGTATTGGCCCGTGACCACGGCGCTGAACTGGCCGGTGCGGTCTCCGAAGAACTGGTGGTGGAGCGCATCCGCGAAGGCGGCGAGCGCCAGCGCATTCCGCTGCAAAACCGCCTGGGCTCCAGCCATCCGAAGCTGACCCAGGCGGTGTTGCTGATGGAAGCCAATATCGAGGAGCCGCTGACCACCGATGAAATCGCCCAACACGTGTGCGTGTCGCGACGACAACTGGAGCGGATCTTCAAGCAGTACCTCAATCGCGTCCCCAGCCAGTACTACCTGGAACTGCGCCTGAACAAGGCGCGCCAGATGCTCATGCAGACCAGCAAGTCGATCATCCAGATCGGCCTGTCGTGCGGCTTCTCCTCGGGGCCGCATTTTTCCAGCGCCTACCGCAACTTCTTTGGCGCCACCCCGCGTGAAGACCGCAACCAGCGGCGCAGCAGCAGCCCGTTCGAACTGTCGTCGGTGCCGTCCGAGCGCGGTTGAGTCGCGCCGTTATTCCTCCATCGGCCGGGGCGTGCCGGGCGCCGACAGGGGAACGCCGGCGCCGTCGAACATCGCGTCTTCCACGCCTAATTCGTAGCCCGTCTGGCGGTAGTAACTGCGCAGCAGTTCCAGGCTTTGCGCAGACAACGGATTGCCGCTCAAATCAGAGTCGTCATCCAGCGGCATGGGCATTTCCAGCAGGTCGCTGGGCAGCTCCATGATCTGGTTGTCGCTCAGGTCCACGACCCGCAGGCGGCGCAGGCTGAAGATCCCTTCCGGTACGTTTGTCAGCTCACAGCTGTGCAGGTAAACCGATACCAACCGCCCGAAATGACGCAGGTCAGGCGTCAGGGTCAGGGGGTTGTTGCTCAGGTCCAGATATTCCAGCTGGACCAGGCCCGACAGCAGCTCATTGCTGGCGGGCGTCAAGCGGATGTGGTTTTGCGCCAGCTTCAGGTAGCGCAGGCGTCCCAGGTGCACCAACGAGGCGGGCAGGTCGCCCAGCGTGTGGCTCTCGATAGTCAGGTTGATCAGGTTGGGAAAACACCTGAGCAACCCGTCGACCTGTTGATTGGTGCCGTCGCCGATGATTTCCAGCAGGGTGACGTGGTCGAAGCGCGCGGTCAGCGTCGGCATGTCCCCCAACAGTTGCCCTTCGAACACCAGCTTGAAGCTGCGTCGGATAAACACGCCGGAGTCGTCCAGTTCGCCTTCCCGGCGCCAGCAACGTTCGAGCAGGCTTTTGAAGGCCAGTCGGCGCAGTTGTTCACGTGCGCGGGTGTCTTCGTCCAGCACCGTGTCGAGCAGCGGATCCCGTTGCGGGATGTCCGCGGCCCAGGCCAGCAACTGGCGTTGCAACTGGCGGTATTCGACGCCCCGGCGCGTGATTTCAAGCGCGGCGGCGTCCAGGTCGCCGGGCAACTGAAAATACAGGCGATTGATTTCGCGGGCGCCCAGGCTTGGGTACAGTGCCTGGAGCTGCTGCACGTGCATCGGGGGCGCCTCGACGTTCCAGTGTTCGCCGCTAGCCTGGCAGTAGGTCTTGATACGCGCCAATGTTTGCCGCGACAACGGGTTACCCGCCAGGTCGAACGACGCGCTGAAGGCGGCGGGCAATGCAAACCCCTGATCGGAAATGTCCTCGATGACGTTGTGGCTCAGGTCGACCCGTGTTCGATAAACACTGCCGGAGAGCAGCGCCGGCGGAATTTCGCGCAGGCCTGTGTTACTGAGCGACAGGCTGGCGAGGTTGCTCAGGCGGTTGAAGTCCGGCAGCCAGCTCAGGCGGTTGTTCGCCAGATCCAGGTGCTTGAGGTGAACCATGCCGGACAGCACCTGGGTGCTGACGGGGTTGAGGGTGAGTCCGCAGTCGTCCAGGCGCAGGTGGGTCAATCGCAGCAGGTGCGGCAAGGTCTTGGGAAAGTGATTGAGGGCATAGTGCTCAACGGACAGCCGTTCCAGGTTGGGAAAACTGCGTAGGAACGCCCCCAACAGCAGGTCGGAACCATCGCCGCTCAGCAGCAGGGATGAGACCTGCTTGAGTGGCCGGCTCAGGGCGGGAAGCTCGCCGCTGACGGGGTGCGTCAGCCTGAGTGTGAAGCATGGCTGATCGCCCTGGGCCTGTTCATCCTGCTCGGCTTCCCGGCGCCAGACAGCCTCGAGGGTGTCCACCAACCGTGCGCGGGCGGCGCGCGCCTGGACCGACGCCAGCGGGTTTTCGGCCCAGGGACTCAGGTCCTGGCGAATGCTGCGGTAATCGGCGCCAAGCTGCTCCAGCGCGGCCTCGGTGGCGTCGAGGACACCTGGAAAATCAAAAATGAGCTGATTGATGTCATCGTCGCTCAGGGTCGGGAACAGGCGTTTGGCCTGCTCGATGTCCGCACTGGGCGCATCGATATCCCAGCGGCCTGTGGTCCTTTGATAGTAAGCCTTGACGCGCTGCAGGGTCGCCCGCGAAAGCGGGTTGGCGCTGAGGTCGAACTTGCGGCTGGTGGCCACCGGCATATCGAAAAGCGCTGCCGGCAGCTCGCTGATCTGGTTGTTCGACAGCACCGCCAGTCCCAGCTCCGGGCGGTCGAGCATGCCCGGCGGCAGCTCGCGAATGCCGGTATAGCTTAAATCCAGGTGCTGCAGCCGGGGCATATTGGCGACGCTGGGGGTCAGGCCCAGCGGGTTGTTGTACAGGTCCAGGGTCACCAGGCGGGTCATGCCGCCGAGGACTGCACGGCTTTCTTCGCTCAAGATAATGTTGCAGTCGCTCAGGATCAGGGTGTTGAGGTCGGGCAGTCGGGCGATGCTCGGCGCAAGGCGGCCGAGGGAAAATTTGCTGATGTTCAAGTGACGCAGGCGTTGAAACATTTGCACAAACCTGTCCACCTCCAGCGGGGTGTGCGCACCGCTCAACTCCAGCAGGGTGATGTGCTCGAAACGAGCGGTGAGTACCGGCAGTTCGCCGTAGATGGGCATCGTCAATTGCAGCTTATGGCCGTTGAGAGCCGGCTGTTGGTGAAACTCATCAATCTGGGTTTCCTGACGCCAGCTACGCCTGATTTCCTCGGCCCACAGCCCGCGATCGCGGCGGGCGTATTGATACTCCTGGGTCGTCAGTGGTGCCTCGGTAATGGGGTGGAACGGCGGCGTCGCGTGCTCCCACACGGCAAGGTCGGTGTCCATTTTGTCGTACTCGGCCTGCAGCGTGATCAGGCTGGGCAGGGCGCCGCCCGGTCGGTCTTCCAGGGTTTGCACCAGTTCGCTGATCTGCTCGCGGTTGAGCCGAGGCAGCAGGTGGTGGGCGCGCTGCTCGAGGGAGAGCTGCGCCTGTGACGGTCCGGCGGCCTGGTAGCCTTCCATGCCGCCACGCAGGCGCATCACTTCGGGATCATAGGTGGGTTCGCGATAGGTGTCCTTGCCGAGCAGGGCGCGCAATTGCTCGCGGTCCAGTACATGTTCGGCAACCGCCTGGCGCAGGCGTTCGCCCTGGCCGATATGGATGTCCAGGGCGTCGCGCTGGCTGTCCGGGATAGCCTGGAGGATGGCGGTGTAGAAATCGGTGTCGGCGAACACCGGCCCCGTTTCATCGACCGGGGTGTAGTGGCCCGTTTCGGTGCGCACCAGGGTCCTCTTGAGTGTGGCGCCTTCGGCGCCGATGGCTTGCAGCAGTGGGCCGTTGGCGTGGTACTCGCGCAGTTCCAGGCGCAGGTCGGTCGACCATCCGGGCAGGCGTTCAAGGGACTGCAGGACCAGCAGATAGGTGTCCGGGTTGTCGACGGCGTCCAGGTACAACCCTTCGTAGGCACGGGTGGTGCGCACCTCCAACTGGGCCGAGGCGGCCTGCTCGACGATACGGGTGGGCACCTTGCCGAGGTCAATGGCCCGCCACTCCGCGCCGCTGGCACTGGCCAGCAGTTCCTCGGCCACGCTGGTGGGCAGCCCGCGTTCCGGGGCGGCATCAATGATTTTTTGCAGCGAGGCAATGGGGCTGCGTTCTTCGCTGCGGTAGCGGGAGTCGAACAGGTTGAAGCGTTTGTCGTGGGCAAGCCGGGCGATTTTTTTGCGCAGGGCGCCGGCGCGCAGGTGAGTGTGCGGGGCGGGCAGGCCGGCGGGTTCCTCCAGCAGCAGCTTGCGCTCGGGTTCATCCAGGCTGTCGATCAGGATGCGCAGCAATTCACCGTTTTTCAGCTGGCTTTCGCGCACCTGCACCACATGCGCACCGGATTGCCCGGCGAACTCCCACTGGGTATTGCCGCTGGAGTCGACAAGACGCAGTGTCCTGGATACCGGCCATAGACCGTCGCTGGTCAGTACCTGCAACTGAGTCTGGATATCGGCCTGCCGGTAAATTGCGGGGTCATCGCTGTTCATTTGCGTGATGAAGTCTTGCAGCGCCTGGTCAATCTTGAAGCGCTTGAGGGTGTCGGCCAGCAGCGGGGGGAGCGTTTGCTGGCGCATGTGCATCTCGCGCAAGGCATTGGCGTGGGTGCCGCTGACGCTATGTGCCTGGCGCAGGCGGGCGTCGCTGAGCCCGTCCGCCCGGTAGCCGAGGCGACGCATCAGGGTGGCATTGTCCCAGTTCAGCGGGCGCTCCATTTCGGTGATCCAGGCGCCCTGGCCGTTGTTCAGTAACCGTGGAGCGTAGGCGGCTGGGCGGCTGGGGTGGCGTAGGGAATAGCGCAGGCTGGCGGGGTCTTGTTGCAGGCTGTAGTAATCGCCATCCAAGGGCAGCAGGATATTGCCGTTATAGCGGTACAGGCCTTGTGGGTCGGGACGTACTGTCTTGGGCGGTGTGAACTTGACACGATAGGGCGCAAGGTCGGGTTTCCACAGGCGCTGACCGCCCTCGGGTGTGGTCACGGGTGTCAGGCCGTTGAGAAAACCCAGGCACTCGCCGGGCAGTACCTTGCGCAACAAGCCTTGGGCGATAGGGATTCCGGTGGCAAACAAGCCCAGTTGCACCAGTTGCTCGACAAACCCCATGGTGTGCCCGAACGCTTCCCGCGTCAGGCCTTCAGCCCAGTCGATAACGCCCTCGAAGGCCTCGTCCAGCAGTTGGTAGGCGGTGTAGCCCAGCATCAGCAGCCCAAGCGGTGGAACAAAAGGGCTGGCAATCAGGGCTGCCACTTGCAGCAGCGCCGAGCCGATTTTCTGCACCAGATCCCAGCGCTCCCAACGGGCCTTGCGGTTGACGGCGGCGGTGGACACCGCCTGGCTGCTCGCGTCATCGCGCAACTTGCTCAACTTCATCTGGTACAGGTGCTGGAACAGGGGTTGCTTGATGGGCAGGCCACGAAACTCCAGTTTCGGCCGGTCCACCTCGGTCTCGCGCCAGCTCGGCAGCGGGTCGCCCGGCGTATGGGGGTGCCAGGTCACTTCGCTCAAGCGGCGGTTGAGGTCGGCGAAGAAGCTGCCGATATCGGCATGGCTGACAAAACGGCTGAAAAAGTGTTGAAAGTCCGTCGAACGCAGCCGTGCCGTGAGCGCCTGCATAAACGCCTGCGCGCTGGGGTATTGCTTGATCGGGTGCTGCGGGTCGTCGGGGATATAGGCGATGACCGGCGCCACCGCGCGGCTTGAGTCCAGGTGCGGCGAAAACACCACAATCCCGACCAGGCGACTGGACATGATGACCAGCTCATGGGCGATCAATGCCGGGCGCTGGCTGGCGTGGCTGATCAGGCTGTGCACCGCGTCATACCCGGCCTGCGGGATGTCGCCCTTGAGCAGCGCCATGTACAGCGACAGCTTGAGCGCGCTGGCCTGGCTTTGCTCGACGCGGGCCTGAAGCACCGCTTCGGCCACGGGGTTGCCCAGCCCCAGGTAATCCTCGAGATAACGCTGGTAGCGCCCGCCTATATCGAGTTCGCGGCACAGTGTGGCGAATTGCGCGACGCTGATGCGCGCTGCAATCGCCGGCAGGCTCTGGAAGTGCCCGGCGGCATTGGGCTGGGTGCTGAAGCCGGAGTTCTGCTCGTAGGCATCGGGCTCGGCTTCAGCCGGCTCGAAGTTGTGCAGGGCGGCCTTCAGCAGCGATACGCTCCAGGTGCGCGAAGCCCCGGCCCTGACGCGAACCCCGGCGAGGGTCAAGGGCACGTAGAGTTGCAGCCAGGTGCTGCGCACATCCAGGTCCAGCGCATATTGGCGCTTGAGCGCCGCTTGCAGCAACTCGGCGCCAAACGTCTCCGGGCTCTTGAGCTCGGCCAGGGCCTTGTCCACTTGGTTCTGCCGGGTCCAGGCTTCGCCGTTCAGGCGCTTGAGTTCTGCGTGTTGGGCGTCGCAGGCGTGCTTGTACCAGTCGGGAATACTCGGCGCGTGTTCGCCAAGGGCCGAACGCCTGGCGGGCGCGGCATCCCCCAGCCAGTGGGGGATGGCCTGCGTGAGGATTGCGTGGTGGATGTCGGGTGCGACGGGGACGGGGCGTTGGCGCATTGGATCGGTCCTTGAGGTACAGGTATTTATCCAGCAGACCAGTCCACGCCCGATCGACGGCGGTAAATACGTGGTGCGCCACGCCCGCGCCGATTTGCGAAGATCCCCTGCGCACGGAGCGGGCGCACGGTTTAAACTGCGCCATTGCGACGCTATTTGTCGCATTGGCGTAAACCCGCGTAAAACGCGGGTTGGCGCTATAAGAAGTTGTCGCTTGGCGGCAAGGCCGCACTGAAAACTGTCCTTACAATCCCTGCATCGCCCGCCAGTTCCAGGCAGGCGTTCCTCTTCAGGAGACTCCGATGTCCGTTGAGCAAGCCCCGGTGCAACGTGCCGATTTCGATCAGGTCATGGTTCCCAACTATGCGCCTGCCGCCTTCATTCCCGTGCGTGGCGCAGGTTCGCGCGTGTGGGACCAGGCGGGTCGCGAGCTGATCGACTTTGCCGGCGGTATCGCGGTCAACGTATTGGGCCACGCCCACCCGGCGCTGGTCGGCGCACTGACCGAGCAGGCCAACAAGCTGTGGCATGTCTCCAACGTGTTCACCAATGAGCCGGCGCTGCGCCTGGCGCACAAGCTGATCGACGCCACGTTTGCCGAGCGTGTGTTCTTCTGCAACTCCGGCGCCGAAGCCAACGAGGCCGCCTTCAAGCTGGCCCGTCGCGTTGCGTTCGACCGTTTCGGCAGCGAGAAGTACGAGATCATCGCCGCGCTGAACAGCTTCCATGGCCGGACCCTGTTCACCGTCAACGTCGGTGGCCAGTCGAAGTACTCCGATGGTTTCGGGCCTAAAATCACCGGCATCACCCACGTTCCTTATAACGACCTGGAGGCTTTGAAAGCCGCCGTGTCGGACAAGACCTGCGCCGTGGTGCTGGAGCCGATCCAGGGCGAAGGCGGTGTACTGCCGGCCGAGCTGGCTTACCTGCAAGGCGCTCGCGAATTGTGCGACGCGAACAACGCGCTGCTGGTGTTCGACGAAGTGCAAACCGGCATGGGCCGCAGCGGCCACCTGTTTGCTTACCAACACTACGGCGTGGTGCCGGACATCCTCACCAGCGCCAAGAGCCTGGGTGGCGGTTTCCCGATTGCCGCGATGCTCACCCGTGAAGACCTGGCCAAGCACCTGGTGGTCGGCACCCACGGCACCACCTACGGCGGCAACCCGCTGGCGTGCGCAGTGGCTGAGGCGGTGATCGACGTGATCAACACTCCCGAGGTGCTGGCCGGCGTGAATGCCAAGCACGACCTGTTCAAGGCGCGCCTGGAGCAGATCGGCGAGCAGTACGGCATCTTCACCCAAGTGCGTGGCATGGGCCTGCTGATCGGTTGCGTGTTGAGCGATGCGTTCAAGGGCAAGGCCAAGGACGTGTTCAACGCCGCCGAGAAAGAAAACCTGATGATCCTGCAAGCCGGCCCGGACGTGGTGCGTTTCGCGCCGAGCCTGGTGGTGGAAGAGGCGGACATCAACGAAGGCCTGGATCGCTTCGAACGTGCCGTAAAAACGCTGACCCAAGCCTGATAGCGACACCCTTTGCCGGCTGCACTGGGTCAAAAATGTGGGAGGGGGCTTGCCCCCGATTGCGGTGTATCAGCCAGCTTATCTGTAGCTGACCCACCCCCATCGGGGGCAAGCCCCCTCCCACATTGGGAACTATGGTGTGCCTGGCCTTGCGGTATTTTTTCCCTATGATTTTTCGAGTTAAGGAGTGACACCATGCTGGTGATGCGCCCCGCGCAAATGGCTGATCTGGGCGAGGTACAGCGTCTGGCTGCGGACAGCCCGATTGGTGTCACCTCCTTGCCGGATGATGTGGAACGCCTGAGCGACAAGATCGCGGCCAGCGAAGCGTCCTTCGCGGCCGAGGTGAGTTTCAACGGTGAAGAAAGCTATTTCTTCGTGCTCGAAGACACCGAGACGGGCAAGCTCGCGGGCTGCTCGGCCATCGTCGCGTCGGCCGGCTACTCGGAGCCCTTCTACAGTTTCCGGAACGAAACCTTCGTGCACGCCTCCCGCGAGCTGAAGATCCACAACAAGATCCACGTGTTGTCCCAGTGTCACGACCTCACCGGTAACAGCCTGCTCACCAGTTTCTACGTGGTGCCTGAGCTGGTCGGTTCGCCGTGGTCGGAGCTCAACTCCCGTGGCCGCCTGTTGTTCGTCGCCAGCCACCCCGAGCGCTTTGCCGATTCAGTGGTGACCGAGATCGTCGGCTACAGCGACGAGAACGGTGATTCGCCGTTCTGGGACGCCATCGGCCGCAACTTCTTCGACCTCAATTACGCCGCCGCCGAGCGCCTGTGCGGGCTGAAAAGCCGTACGTTCCTCGCCGAGCTGATGCCGCATTACCCGATCTACGTGCCGCTGCTGCCGGACGAAGCCCAGGAAGCCATGGGCCAGGTGCACCCGCGTGCGCAGATCACCTTCGATATCCTCATGCGCGAGGGCTTCGAAACCGACCATTACATCGACATCTTCGACGGCGGCCCAACGCTGCACGCGCGGGTTTCGGGCATCCGCTCGATCGCCCAGAGCCGCGTGGTGCCGGTGAAAATCGGCGAGATGCTCAAGGGTGTCGGCCGCCAGTACCTGGTGAGCAACGCGCAGTTGCAGGATTACCGTGCGGTGATGCTGGAGCTGGACTACGCGCCCGGCAAACCGGTGACCCTCGACCTCGCCGCCGCCGAAGCCCTGGGCGTTGGCGAAGGCGCGAGCGTGCGTCTTGTTGCAGTGTGAGAGCCGGTATAAAACAGAGTTTCGCGGGTGGCTGCAAAGCGGCCCGTTCGAGGAGATAGCATGATCGTTCGTCCCGTACGCAGCAGCGATTTACCGGCCCTGATTGATCTGGCGCGCAGCACCGGCACCGGCCTCACCACCTTGCCGGCCAACGAAGAGCGCCTGACCCACCGCGTGGGCTGGGCCGAGAAAACCTTTCGCGGCGAAGCCGGGCGCGGCGATGCCGACTACCTGTTCGTGCTGGAGAACGACGAAGGCCGCGTGGTGGGCATTTCGGCCATCGCCGGCGCCGTCGGCCTGCGCGAGCCGTGGTACAACTTCCGGGTCGGCCTGACGGTCAGCGCCTCCCAGGAATTGAACATCTACCGCGAAATTCCGACGCTGTTCCTGGCCAACGACCTCACCGGCAACTCCGAGCTGTGTTCGTTGTTCCTGCACGCCGATTACCGCAACGGCCTCAACGGCCGCATGCTGGCCAAGGCGCGCATGCTGTTCATTGCCGAGTTCCCGCAACTGTTCGGCAACAAGATCATCGCCGAAATGCGCGGCGTGTCCAACGAAGCGGGGCGCTCGCCGTTCTGGGAAAGCCTGGGCCGGCACTTCTTCAAAATGGAATTCAGCCAGGCCGACTACCTCACCGGTGTCGGCAACAAAGCGTTTATCGCTGAGCTGATGCCCAAGTTTCCGCTGTACAGCTGCTTTCTTTCCGAAGACGCGCGCAACGTGATCGGCAAGGTCCATCCGGATACCGAGCCGGCGCTGAGCATGCTCAAGAGCGAAGGCTTCAGCTACCAGGGCTATGTGGATATCTTCGACGCCGGCCCGGCGGTTGAGTGTGAAACCAGCAAGATCCGTGCGGTGCGCGACAGCCAGGCGCTGGTGCTGGCCATCGGTACGCCGGGGGACGATGCCACGCCGTTCCTGATCCATAACCGCAAACGCGAAGACTGCCGCATCACTGCTGCCCCGGCTCGCTTGGCGGCGGGCACGTTGGTGGTCGATCCGCTGACCGCCAAGCGTCTGCAGCTGGTGGTCGGTGATCAAGTGCGTGCCGTACCGTTATCCGCAGCCCGGGAGTCGAAATAATGAATTCGTTGTACATCGCAGGTAGCTGGCTGGCCGGCCAGGGTGAACTGTTTGAATCGCGTAACCCGGTAACCCAGCAGGTGCTGTGGAGCGGCAACGGCGCGACGGCCGAGCAGGTCGAGTCCGCCGTGCAGGCCGCACGCCAGGCATTTCCAGGCTGGGCGCGGCGTTCGTTGGAAGAGCGCATCAGTGTGCTCGAAACCTTCGCCAGTACCCTGAAAAGCCGCGCAGATGAAATCGCCCGCTGCATCGGTGAGGAAACCGGTAAGCCGCTGTGGGAATCGGCCACCGAAGTCACCAGCATGGCCAACAAGATCGCGATCTCGGTGCAAAGTTATCGCGAGCGTACCGGCGAGAAGAGCGGCCCCCTGGGCGACGCCACCGCTGTGCTGCGTCACAAGCCCCACGGCGTGGTGGCGGTGTTCGGCCCTTACAACTTTCCTGGCCACTTGCCGAACGGGCATATCGTCCCGGCGCTGCTGGCGGGCAACACCGTACTGTTCAAGCCGAGCGAGCTCACGCCGAAAGTGGCCGAGTTGACCGTGCAGTGTTGGGTCGAAGCGGGTTTACCGGCGGGCGTGTTGAACCTGCTGCAAGGTGCGCGGGAAACCGGCATCGCGTTGGCCGCCAACCCAGGCATCGACGGGTTGTTCTTCACCGGTTCCAGCCGCACCGGCAACCATCTGCACCAGCAGTTTTCCGGGCGTCCGGACAAGATCCTGGCCCTGGAGATGGGCGGCAACAACCCGCTGGTGGTGGACGAAGTGGCCGACATGGATGCGGCGGTGTACACCATCATCCAGTCGGCGTTTATCTCTGCCGGCCAACGCTGCACCTGCGCCCGTCGCTTGCTGGTGCCGCAAGGCGCCTGGGGTGATGCGTTGCTGGCGCGTCTGGTGGCCGTCAGCGCGGCCATTGAAGTGGGCGCGTTCGACCAGCAACCGGCGCCGTTCATGGGCTCGGTGATTTCCCTGGCGGCCGCCAAAGCCTTGATGGACGCCCAGGAACTGATGTTGGCCAATGGCGCCGTGGCACTGCTGGAAATGACCCAGCCGCGGGACCAGGCCGCCTTGTTGACCCCAGGCATCATCGACGTGACGGCGGTGGCCGAGCGCGAAGACGAAGAACTGTTCGGCCCGCTGTTGCAGGTGATTCGCTACGCGGATTTTGCCGCCGCCATTACTGAGGCCAATAACACCCAGTACGGCTTGGCTGCTGGTTTGCTCTCGGATTCCGAGGCGCGTTACCAGCAGTTCTGGCTGGAAAGCCGCGCCGGCATCGTCAACTGGAACAAACAGCTGACCGGCGCCGCCAGCACCGCACCGTTCGGCGGGGTAGGGGCTTCGGGCAACCACCGCGCCAGTGCGTATTACGCGGCGGATTATTGCGCGTACCCGGTGGCGTCGCTGGAAACTCCGAGCCTGGTCGTGCCAGCCACACTAACCCCCGGCATTACGCTGGCCTGAATGTGGGAGGGGGCTTGCCCCCGATAGCGGTGTGTCAGTCACCTGATTTACTAACAGGCAGATTGCTATCGGGGCAAGCCCCCTCCCACAGGGGTTCAGTGGTGTATTCAAGTAATTGAAGCCTATAAAAACAGATGTTCGTGGAGCCTCGCCGATGAAATCCTATGAAGTCAATTTTGACGGTCTAGTGGGGCCGACCCATAACTACGGCGGTTTGTCCTTCGGCAACGTCGCGTCCCAGAGCAACAGCCAGCAACACTCCAACCCCAAGGAAGCGGCGTTGCAGGGGCTGCAGAAAATGAAAGCGCTGATGGACATGGGCTTTGTGCAAGGCGTGCTTGCACCCCAGGAACGTCCGGACGTGGCCGCCTTGCGCAGCCTCGGTTTCAGCGGCACCGACGCGCAGGTCATTCAGCAGGCGGCCAAGCAGGCCATGCCATTGCTGGTGGCGAGTTGCTCGGCGTCGAGCATGTGGGTGGCCAACGCGGCCACGGTCAGCCCCAGCGCCGATACGACGGACGGCCGCGTGCACTTCACCGCTGCCAACCTCAACTGCAAATACCACCGCAGCATCGAACACCCGACCACCAGCCGCGTGCTGGGGGCGATGTTTGCCGATCAGCAGCACTTTGCGCACCACGCCGCGTTGCCGGCAGTGGCGCAGTTCGGTGATGAAGGCGCGGCGAACCACACGCGTTTTTGCCGTGACTATGGCGAGGCGGGCGTAGAGTTCTTTGTATTCGGCCGCAGTGCGTTCGACGCCCGTTACCCGGCGCCGCAGAAATACCCGGCGCGCCAGACGCTCGAGGCGTCCCAGGCGGTTGCGCGTCTGCACGGCCTGAAGGATGAAGGCGTGGTCTACGCCCAGCAGAACCCGGCGGTGATCGATGCCGGTGTGTTCCACAACGACGTGATCGCGGTAGGCAATGGCGAAGTGCTGTTCTACCACGAGGACGCGTTCCTCCATACCGAACAGATGCTCGCTGAGTTGCAGGGCAAACTGGGCAAGCTGGGCGGCAATTTCCAGTCGGTCTGCGTGCCGCGTGCCCAGGTCAGTGTGGAGGACGCGGTGCGCTCCTACCTGTTCAACAGCCAGTTGCTGACCCGTCCTGACGGCTCGATGCTGCTGATCGTGCCGGAAGAATGCCGCGCCAACGAGCGTGTCTGGCAGTACCTGCAACAGCTCACGGCCTCCGGCGGCTTGATCCGCGAAGTGAACGTATTCGACCTCAAGCAAAGCATGCAGAACGGCGGCGGCCCGGCGTGCCTGCGTTTGCGTGTGGCACTGAACGAAACCGAACTGGCGGCGGTGAATCCAGGCGTTATCATGACCGCGCCGCTGTACGACACGCTGACCCAGTGGGTCAACAAGCACTACCGCGACAGCCTGCGCGAAACCGACCTGGCTGACCCGCAACTGCTGCTTGAGTGCCGGACGGCACTGGATGAACTGACGCAAATCCTTAAACTGGGCTCGGTTTATCCTTTCCAGACCCATTAACGCCCTACGGCTGAGATATTTTATTTATGACCGACACCCTTAAGCTGATCCTTGAAGACACTGACGGCACCCAGCTGGAAACCTCCTGCACCCGCGTTGCCGTGGTCTGGCAGGGCAAGGAGATCTGGATTCAGCACGACGGCCGTGGCCAACTGCTGATCGGTGTGGATGTGGAGGAGGGTGACGCCGAGTACGCCAACCTGCTGATGCGCCCATTGGCGACCAACCTGATGAGCCTGCAACTGGAAATGGAACCGGCCGAGGTTGAAGGCGACGACGATCACGTCCATGGCCCTGGCTGCAACCACTAAGGAAGCTGCTTATGCTCGCCCTCGGCAAACTGCTTGAACTGACCCTCGCCGGTCGCGAACCGGCGCAAAAAATTCAACTGACTGTCGACGGCGTGCAGATGCGCTGGCTCAGTGAGGGCGCGCTTGAAGTGCGTCCTCCTGAAGCACGGGACAATGGCAGCGACCTGCTGTTGTCGTCCGGCATCCATGGCAACGAAACCGCGCCGATCGAGTTGCTCGACCGTCTGTTGCATGGCATCGCCCGGGGGGAAATCAAACCCCGCACCCGTATTCTGTTCCTGTTCGGCAACCCCGAGGCCATGCGTCGCGGCGAGCGTTACCTTGAACTGGACGTCAACCGGCTGTTCAACGGCCGGCATGAAAGCAACATCGGCCCCGAAGCCATGCGCGCCGCCGAACTGGAACAGCTGGCCCGCAGCTTTTTCAGCCAGCCTGGCCGTTCGCGCCTGCATTACGACCTGCACACCGCGATTCGTGGCTCGAAGATCGAGCAGTTTGCGCTGTACCCGTGGAAGGAAGGGCGCCAGCATTCACGCCACGAACTGGCCCGCCTTTGCGCTGCCGGCATGCAGGCAGCGCTGCTCCAAAACAAAACCTCGATCACCTTCACTGCGTTCACCTACGAGCAACTGGGCGCCGAAGCCTTCACCCTGGAATTGGGCAAGGCGCGGCCGTTCGGGCATAACGAGGGCGTGGATGTTTCACGCCTGGAGCTGCGCCTCAAGCAGATCATCGAGGGCACCGAGCCTGCTACGGACAGCCTCGACGGTATGCAGCTGTTCGCCGTTGCGCGTGAAGTGATCAAGCACAGTGACGCCTTCCTGCTGCACCTGCCGGCCGATGTGGAAAACTTTTCGGAGTTGGAAAAAGGCTACCTGCTGGCCGAAGACGTAGCCAAGACCCGCTGGGTAATCGAGGAAGAGGGCGCACGCATCATCTTCCCCAACCCGAAGGTGAAGAATGGTTTGCGCGCGGGGATATTGATCGTGCCTACCACGGACGCCAACCTGGCATAGATGAAAATGTGGGAGGGGGCTTGCTCCCGATAGCGGTGTATCAGTCACAGATGAGCTGACTGACACACTGTTATCGGGAGCAAGCCCCCTCCCACATTGGTTTTGCAGGGTGGCTTAGACGGCTAAGGCGCGTGGCTCGCTGCGGCGGATCGCCCGCACTTTGTGCAGCGTGTCGGCACACGTACGCGCAGCTTCCTGACCCTTGTGCACGAAGTGCTCGTAGAAGAACGTGGTGTGTTCGCTGCCGCCGTGGAAGTGGTGCGGTGTCAGCGATACTGAGAACACCGGCACTTCGGTTTCGAGTTGCACCTGCATCAGGCCGCTGACCACTGATTGGGCGACGAATTCGTGACGGTAGATGCCGCCATCCACCACCAGCGCGGCGGCGACGATACCGGCGTAACGCCCGGTCTTGGCCAGCAGTTTGGCGTGCAGGGGCATTTCAAAGGCGCCGCCGACTTCGAAGAAGTCGATATCCGATTCCTGGTAGCCCTGGGCGATCATTTCGGCGAGGAAACCTTTACGCGACTGGTCGACAATATCCTTGTGCCAGCAGGCCTGGATAAATGCGACGCGCTCGCCGTGGTGGTTTTTGCTTTTGCTGTCGATTGCGGTGGGTTGCATGTTCTGACTCCTGTTTAAGAAAAAAACAGGGCGTTATGAATCGAATGGGATTTAAGGGTATGCACCGCTGTTTTCATGCAGGCATGAATTCAACGCGCGGCCCTTAGGTGCCAATCCCGTTCTCTCTTCATCCGGACTATGACCGTCGGCCCCGGGATCACACCGGGTCTGCTGACCTTGTCGCCGTCCTGCCTGAGCAGTTCGAGGCGCCAAGCGCTCGCGGGCTATGCACATTGCGCGCAATTACCGCCGGTGGGGAATTGCACCCCGCCCTGAGAACGTTGCCACCAGAACCCTGGCGGCGGAGAGTTTTTAACATGCTTTTTCAAAAACTGCACGGTTGCCGTATCGATAAGCTATATCGGTTTGTTTGGTGGGTATTCGATTGAATGCAGCGGGGACTTGATATTGCGTGGCTTTGCCCGCAGTAATCACTCACAAAAGGACTTATCCATTCCGTTAGAGGCCCCCTTCATGACCGTGATCGACCTGCGCAGCGACACCGTGACCCAACCCACCCCCGGTATGCTCGATGCGATGGCCAGCGCCGTCAGCGGTGATGACGTCTACGGCGAAGACCCCAGCGTCAACCGACTGGAGGCTGAGTTGGCCAGGCGTCTGGGCTTTCCAGCCGCGCTGTTCGTGCCCACCGGCACCATGAGTAACCTGCTGGCGTTGATGGCTCACTGTGAGCGCGGTGAGGAATACATCGTCGGGCAACAGGCCCATACCTACAAATACGAAGGGGGCGGGGCGGCCGTGCTGGGTTCGATCCAGCCGCAGCCGCTGGAGTTGCAGCCAGACGGTTCCCTGGACCTCGACCAGGTGTTGGCGGCGATCAAACCCGATGATTTCCACTTCGCCCGCACGCGCTTGCTGGCGCTGGAAAACACCATGCAAGGCAAGGTGCTGCCATTTGCATACCTGGCCAAGGCGCGGGCGTTTACCCGTGAGCACGGCCTGGCGTTGCATCTGGATGGCGCGCGGCTCTACAACGCGGCGGTCAAGCTGGGCGTGGACGCGCGGGAGATTGCCGGGCATTTCGACTCGGTGTCGGTGTGCCTGTCCAAGGGGCTCGGTGCGCCGGTCGGCTCGGTGCTGTGCGGTTCCACGGCATTGATCGCCAAGGCGCGGCGTCTGCGCAAGATGGTCGGCGGCGGCATGCGCCAGGCCGGTTCACTGGCGGCGGCAGGCCTGTATGCCCTGGATCACCAGGTGCAGCGTTTGGCCGATGACCACGCCAATGCGCAGTGGCTGGGGGATGAGTTGCGCCAGGCGGGTTATACGGTGGAGCCGGTACAGACCAACATGGTCTATGTGCAGATCGGTGACCGGGCCCAGGCCTTGAAAGCGTTTGCCGCCGAGCGCGGGATCAAGTTGAGCGCCGCTCCGCGCCTGCGCATGGTGACGCACCTGGACGTCAGCCGGGCGCAGATTGAGCAAGTCGTGCAGACATTCGTCGCATTTTCGCAGAAATGACAGTGCAGGCCGTCTAATTGACTGCTTCTATCACATAAACACGCTGTACCACCGGCAAAGGGCCGATATAATGCGGCCCTTTGCCGTCGCTTCGTCTGATGATGTTGCGCACTGGCCTTTGGCCGCAGCCTCCGTGGAAGAACCTAATGAAAAGCGCAGAAATCCGTGAAGCCTTCCTTCGCTTCTTCGAAGAGCAAGGCCACACCCGTGTAGCCTCAAGCTCCTTGATCCCAGGCAATGACCCCACCCTGCTGTTCACTAACGCGGGGATGAACCAGTTCAAGGACTGTTTCCTGGGCCAGGAAAAACGCGCCTACACCCGCGCCACCAGCAGTCAGAAGTGCGTACGCGCCGGCGGCAAGAACAGTGACCTGGAAAACGTGGGTTACACCGCGCGCCACCACACTTTCTTCGAAATGCTGGGTAACTTCAGCTTCGGCGATTATTTCAAGAAAGACGCGATCACCTTCGCCTGGACCTTCCTGACCGGCGTGCTGAAACTGCCCAAGGAAAAGCTCTGGGTAACCGTCTATGCCACGGATGACGAAGCGTATGACATCTGGACCCAGCAAATCGGCGTGCCCGCCGAGCGCATGATCCGCATCGGCGACAACAAAGGCGCGCCGTACGCCTCCGATAACTTCTGGACCATGGGCGACACCGGCCCTTGCGGCCCCTGCACCGAGATTTTCTACGATCACGGCGCCGACATCTGGGGTGGCCCGCCGGGTTCGCCGGATGAAGACGGCGACCGCTACATCGAAATCTGGAACAACGTGTTCATGCAGTTCAACCGCACCGCTGATGGCGTGTTGCATCCGTTGCCGGCACCGTCGGTGGACACCGGCATGGGGCTGGAACGGATCAGTGCGGTCATGCAGCACGTTCATTCCAACTATGAAATCGACCTGTTCACCAATCTGTTGAGTGCATCGGCTGCGGCCATTGGCTGCGCCAATGAAGGCCAGTCTTCGCTCAAGGTCGTATCGGACCACATCCGCTCCTGCGGCTTCCTGATTGCCGATGGGGTGCTGCCGTCCAACGAAGGCCGTGGCTATGTGCTGCGCCGCATTATCCGTCGCGCCTGCCGTCACGGTAACAAACTGGGCGCTACCGGCAGCTTCTTCTACAAGATCGTGGCTGCTCTGGTAGCCGAGATGGGCGATGCCTTTCCGGAATTGAAGCAGCAACAAGCCAACATCGAACGGGTGCTCAAGGCTGAGGAAGAGCAGTTCTCCAAGACCCTGGAGCACGGCCTGAAAATTCTCGAGCAGGACCTGGCTGAACTCAAAGGCACTGTGGTGCCGGGCGATGTGGTGTTCAAGCTCTACGACACCTATGGCTTCCCGATGGACCTGACCGCCGACATCGCCCGTGAGCGTGAGCTGACCGTCGATGAGGCCGGTTTCGAGCGTGAGATGGAAGCCCAGCGTGTACGTGCGCGTTCCGCCAGCTCGTTTGGCCTGGACTACAACACCCTGGTCAAGGTTGATGTGCCTACCGAGTTCATCGGCTACAAGGCTACCGCCGGCGCGGCCAAAATCGTTGCCATTTATAAAGACGGCAAGTCAGTCGATGTGCTGAACGAGGGCGATGAAGCGGTGGTGGTCCTGGACCAGACGCCGTTCTACGCGGAGTCGGGCGGGCAAATCGGTGACTGTGGTTTCCTCAGTTCGACGTCCGGTCGTTTCGACGTGCGTGACACCACCAAGACCGGTGGCGCGTTCCTGCACCATGGTGTGTTGGTGCTGGGCAACCTGGTCGTCGGCGCGCCAGTCGACACGCAAGTTGATGCCGACGTAAGGCATGCAACAGCGCTGAATCACTCGGCCACTCACTTGCTGCACGCTGCGTTGCGTCAGGTGCTGGGTGAGCATGTGCAGCAGAAGGGCTCGTTGGTCGACAGCCAGCGCCTGCGTTTCGACTTCAGCCACTTCGAAGCGATCAAGCCTGATCAGATCAAGGCGCTGGAAGATATCGTCAACGCCGAAATCCGTAAGAACACTCCGGTTGAAACCGAGGAAACGGATATCGAAACCGCCAGGAACAAGGGCGCCATGGCGCTGTTTGGCGAGAAGTATGGCGATGAAGTGCGCGTACTGAGCATGGGCGGCAGTTTCTCGGTGGAGCTGTGTGGCGGTATCCACGCCAACCGCACCGGCGACATCGGCCTGTTGAAAATCATCAGCGAAGGCGGTGTGGCCTCCGGTGTACGTCGTATCGAGGCAGTCACCGGTGCCGCGGCGCTGGCCTACCTCAATGCAGCCGAAGAACAACTCAAGGAAGCGGCCGGCCTGGTCAAGGGTAGCCGCGACAATCTGATCGACAAGCTGTCCGCCGTGCTTGAGCGCAACCGTGCGCTGGAGAAACAGCTGGAGCAGTTGCAAGCCAAGGCGGCCAGTGCTGCGGGCGACGATCTGTCGGCCTCCGCGGTTGACGTCAAGGACGTAAAAGTCCTGGCGGCGCGCCTGGACGGTCAGGACGGCAAGGCGTTACTGGCCTTGGTCGATCAGTTGAAGAACAAGCTCGGCCGCGCAGTGATCCTGCTCGGCAGTGTCCATGAGGATAAGGTCGTGCTGGTTGCCGGTGTAACCAAGGACCTGACTGGCCAACTCAAAGCCGGTGATTTGATGAAGCAAGCCGCTGCGGCAGTGGGCGGCAAGGGCGGTGGTCGTCCGGACATGGCGCAAGGTGGCGGTGTAGATGCCGGCGCCCTGGACGCGGCGCTGGCCTTGACCGTGCCGTTTGTCGAGGCAGGTATTTAAGGCGCTGTTAATGAGCCCATGGTCAAGTCGTGGGCTCGCTCGGTTGCTGGAAGATTCGTTTATTGGGCGCCCCTTTACGGGCTGAGGCGGCTTAGAAATGGCTTTGATCGTACAGAAATTCGGAGGCACCTCGGTCGGTTCTGTCGAAAGAATCGAGCAGGTGGCCGACAAGGTTAAGAAGTTCCGTGATGCCGGCGACGACCTGGTGGTGGTGCTGTCGGCCATGAGCGGCGAGACCAATCGCCTGATCGACCTGGCCAAGGCCATCAGCGGTGATCAACAACCGCTCCCGCGTGAGCTGGACGTGATTGTGTCCACTGGTGAGCAGGTAACCATTGCGCTGCTGGCCATGGCCCTGAACAAGCGTGGTGTGCCAGCGGTGTCCTACACTGGCAGCCAGGTACGCATCCTTACCGACAGCGCACATACCAAGGCGCGCATCCTGCAGATCGACGATCAGAAGATTCGTGCTGATCTGAAGGCTGGGCGCGTGGTCGTGGTAGCGGGTTTCCAGGGTGTTGACGAGCAGGGCAATATCACCACGCTTGGGCGTGGCGGTTCGGACACCACGGGCGTGGCGCTGGCAGCGGCTCTCAAGGCTGACGAATGCCAGATCTATACCGATGTGGATGGCGTCTACACCACCGACCCGCGCGTCGTGTCCGTGGCCCAGCGCCTGGACAAGATCACCTTTGAAGAGATGCTGGAAATGGCCAGCCTCGGTTCCAAGGTGCTGCAGATCCGTGCGGTGGAATTCGCCGGCAAGTACAACGTTCCGCTGCGCGTATTGCACAGCTTCAAAGAGGGGCCAGGCACCCTCATTACTATTGATGAAGAGGAATCCATGGAACAGCCGATCATTTCCGGCATCGCTTTCAACCGCGATGAAGCCAAGCTGACGATCCGTGGCGTGCCAGACACTCCGGGTGTGGCCTTCAAGATCCTCGGTCCTATCAGCGGCGCGAATATCGAAGTCGACATGATCGTGCAGAACGTTTCGCACGATAACACCACCGATTTCACCTTCACCGTGCACCGCAACGAGTACGATGCGGCCGAGCGTATCCTGCAGAACACTGCAAGCGAGATCGGCGCCCGTGAAGTGATCGGCGATACCAAGATTGCCAAGGTGTCGATCGTGGGTGTGGGCATGCGCTCCCATGCCGGTGTTGCCAGTCGCATGTTCGAAGCGCTGGCCAAGGAAAGCATCAACATCCAGATGATCTCCACGTCGGAAATCAAAGTCTCGGTAGTGATTGAAGAAAAATACCTGGAACTGGCCGTGCGCGCGCTGCATACCGCTTTTGAGCTGGACGCTCCGGCCCGACAGGGCGAGTGATGCGATGCCAGGAAGGCGCGGCTTACCGCGCCTTTCATTTTTTTGTAGGGCGCATGTTCTTTTGCGTGGGCTCGACAATACTTAGGCGGTAGGGCTACGGCCTTTTGGTTGTAGGTCGAATGCCTTTTTTTTGCAGACTGTTGTTCCTGAAATGAATTGCGTGAGGTGAAAGGTATGTTGATTCTGACTCGTCGTTGCGCAGAAAGCCTGATTATCGGTGATGGCGAAATCACCGTGACCGTGCTCGGCGTCAAAGGCAATCAAGTGCGTATCGGGGTTAACGCTCCGAAAGAGGTAGCGGTCCATCGCGAGGAAATCTACCTGCGGATCAAGAAAGAGAAGGACGAAGAACCAAGCCTTTAATTTTTATCGTTTTTTATGTTTGCAAACGGGGAGGAACGTGGTTAATATACGCCCCGTGTTGCGGAGAGCTGGCCGAGTGGCCGAAGGCGCTCCCCTGCTAAGGGAGTACACCTCAAAAGGGTGTCGGGGGTTCGAATCCCCCGTTCTCCGCCATTATTTGCTTAGTACGTTGCAATCTGGTTTTTTCGGTAAGTTGTTGAAATTGATCGAAAAAATAGCTTTACATAGAGATTGAACGGCCTATAATGCGCGGCAACAAATGCACTCGTAGCTCAGCTGGATAGAGTACTCGGCTACGAACCGAGCGGTCACAGGTTCGAATCCTGTCGAGTGCACCATTTAAGAGTCAATTGCAGCAATGCAGATGGCTTGGTTTCAACCAGTTGTGATCTGGTCTAAAAAACACACTCTGCACTCGTAGCTCAGCTGGATAGAGTACTCGGCTACGAACCGAGCGGTCACAGGTTCGAATCCTGTCGAGTGCACCATACAAACAAAAAGCCCGCCTAGCGCGGGCTTTTTGCCGTCTGGGGTTTGTGTAGGTTTTATCCTGACGTGCGTCTTTTTCTGTTTCCCGTGTGTTTTCCCTTCCCGCTGCGTCGTCGCAATTCATATATATAGCCAACACTCAGCTTTGGCTTGCAAGCGCTTGTTCTTTCCAGTTTTTTTTGACGTTAAAAGCGGCCGAGCGGTGTATCATGCGCCGGTCAGCCCCGCCGGGGCTTGTGGAATGCCTCCATGGACTTACCCAGTAGTTACTCAGTATCCCGCTTTACCAATCATGAATTGACTGATTGATCCTTCCGGCGCGCTCCGCTGCTGGGAGTGGAGTTCGCCTATGACCGAAGTAGAAGTAAAGAAAACACAAGAAAGCCTGCAGGATCGTCTGGCTCAAGTTATCGAGCTGCTGCAGCGCCAGCGCGTGGTCGAAGACCTCACGCACCGCCAGGAAGGTCCGCACCACGACCGCGTCGAAAACCTGGTTCACCGGCAAAATCTCGTCGAGCTGCAACGCAAACTCGATGACCTGCACTCCGCCGACGTTGCTTATATTCTTGAAGCCTTGCCGCTGGATGATCGCCTGACGCTCTGGCAGTTGGTCAAGGCTGATCGCGACGGCGACATTCTCCTCGAAGTATCTGATTCGGTCCGTGAAACCCTGATCGCCGACATGGACGATCATGAGCTCCTGGCTGCGGCCAAGGAGATGGATGCGGACGAGCTGGCCGACCTGGCGCCTGAATTGCCGCGCGATGTTGTTCATGAGCTGATGGAGGCGTTGGACACCCAGCAGCGTGAGCGTGTGCGTTCCGCACTGTCTTATGATGAAGACCAGGTCGGCGCGCTGATGGACTTCGAGATGGTCACCATCCGCGAAGATGTCAGCCTGGAAGTGGTGCTGCGCTACCTGCGTCGTCTCAAAGAGCTACCGGGGCATACCGACAAGCTGTTTGTGGTCGACTATGAAGGCATTCTCAAGGGCGTATTGCCCATCAAGCGCCTGCTTGTAAATGATCCGGAGAAGAGAGTTGCTGACCTGATGGCCAGCGATACCGTGAGCTTTCACCCGGATGAAGATGCCTACGACGCAGCCCAGGCATTTGAGCGTTACGACTTGATCTCCGCCCCGGTGGTGGACAAGAACGGCAAGCTGATCGGCCGCCTGACGATTGACGAAATCGTCGACCTTATTCGCGAAGAGAGTGAAACCGAAGTCCTCAACATGGCGGGTTTGCGTGAAGAGGAAGATATTTTTGCGTCAGTCTGGCGTTCGCTGCACAACCGTTGGGCTTGGCTGGCCGTCAACCTGATTACTGCATTTATCGCGTCCCGCGTGATCGGGCTGTTCGAGGGCTCCATCGAAAAGTTGGTGGCCCTGGCGGCGTTGATGCCGATTGTGGCCGGCATCGGCGGTAACTCCGGTAACCAGACCATCACCATGATCGTACGCGCCATGGCGCTGGATCAGGTCAGCACCGCCAACTCTTCGCGCCTGCTGCGCAAGGAGCTGGCTGTGGGCCTCATCAATGGCCTGGTGTGGGGAGGCGTAATCGGCGTGGTGGCTTACTTGCTATATGGCAGTTGGTCGCTGGGTGTGGTGATGACCGCTGCCATGACCCTCAATTTGCTTTTGGCTGCCTTGATGGGGGTTTTGATCCCTATGACCCTGGCGCGTCTGGGGCGCGATCCTGCCATGGGGGCCAGCGTGATGATCACGGCCATGACTGACAGTGGTGGCTTTTTCATCTTCCTGGGCTTGGCTACGATCTTCCTGCTCTGACCTTTCCTGCGGGGGCAAATCTGCCCTCGCATTGCTTTCTTGCTCAAATCCCACGCAAAAAAAAGCCAGCACATGGCTGGCTTCGGCTTTCAGCTGCAAATCAATTGGCTTCTGCGGCCGCCTCTACGTCATGTGCGATCAGAGAGACGAGAGCATTTTGCTGGCGGTGGGAAAGCTGGCGAAAACGCTGCAGCAGTTCGCGTTCGTGCAGTGACAGCTCTGGGCTGTCCAGGCGCATGCTCAACTCTTCACCCAAGGCACCTTCCTGAATAAGGCTCTGTTCCAGGCGAGCGATGATTTCGGAGTTCATGCTGCGATGATGATTGCGAGCCACCTCGGCAATGCGTTCCCGCATTCCGTCTGGCAGACGTACGACGAACTTGTCAGCCGTACGGCTGGAATAAATTGCCTGTTTCAATGGGCGCATATATTTAACCGGTTAGTTCAGGGGAGCGGTTTTTGGAATTGGCCGCAAGATGAGTGTTAAGACAAGGCTCACGACCAAAGTTCAACCCGAATTGCAAAGAGGCCGCATCATGCCTCAGATTTGACATTTCCTTGGCGTCAATTCTGTGACAAATATTGAACCGCCTAAAGGCTTTATGCCAGCACTGATTTGCATTTTTGCGGACTGGTTGGAAAAGTTTTCGCGTGGGATCGGGTATTCCTGATCTTCGCGCAAGGCTTATCCGAAATCGGGGTGAAGAGCGCACGCCTTAAGCAACATGGCCTTTTGCCCTCATCTGTAAGGGTAGTGGCAGTTTGCTGATTTGCTAGCGCTAAGCGACATAAGGTCGGGCTGGAGGGGGAGTTAGCGCAGTATGGGGTCGAATTTTATCCGCCGCCCGAGGACGAGCGTCACGACCAGGAGGCATCCAAAAACAGCACTGGCGATGAATGCCAGGGTGCGAGTGTCTTGCATGGCATTACTTAAGCCCAGTAAGGCGGTTGCGAGCGTCAGGCACAAAAAAAGCCATGCAGGTTTGGACATGAGTAGCGCTCTCAGAAAACCCAGTGTTCGGATGTTGGGGTGGCTTGGGTGCCTTGGGTTAAACGAACAGGGGATTGAGGGTCTGCTGTCATCACCGCCAGCTGTGGTCGTTGCTGCAGGTGGTGCGGTACGGCCTGGGTAATTTGGGCTGGGTCTTGCAATTTGGCTGGGAAGAAATGAAAAGTTACCAGCGCAGCCAGTGCCATTGTATTGAGGGCGAGTAGTAGGGCGCTGTTCATAGTCTTCTTCTCCGTATGCCTTGGCCAAATGGGGTCGTGGGAGAAGTGTTGCAGGTCGCGTGCCAACTGATTTATTCAATATAATCAATGAGTTATCTTGTTTTGCGGGGTGTCGTGTAGTGCAATTTGCAATGATGGCACTTTGAGGGAGTGCATTTTGCACGACGGCATCGGCCGCCCGGATTGTATTGGGCAGCGCTACCGCATGCTTGCAAGCATTGGCTTACGATCAAAAAGCCAAGGGATGACATGACAAAAACTACCTTGCCCGTTAACATGCACGCCGTCCGTCGTTGAGCCTTTGGCTTGTCGATTGCGATTTGTCCCAGTAGCTCAATTGGATAGAGCATCCCCCTCCTAAGGGGAAGGTTGGCCGTTCGAACCGGCCCTGGGACACCATCCCTCAGTTGTTGTCTTGTTGCGTTCGTCAATATCAAATCAATCGCTTAGCTTCCTGACTGTAGCCGTGAGAAGTGCGGCGGTATTCAGTTGCTGGTCGGTGGGCAATCGAATCGCTATGGTCCCTGGGTCGTCCTTTTGTTTCCTCTATATAGAAGGGCGGTGGGATGGAAAAGAATTCCCGGGTTTTCGATTTAACTGCTTGACGCCCCTGCGTAAAGCTGTAGAATTCGCCTCCCGCTTACGAGAGATCGCAAGCGCAAGTGGTTGAAGTTATTGAAGAAATCTTCGAAAACTTCTGAAAATAACCACTTGACAGCAAATGAGGCTGCTGTAGAATGCGCGCCTCGGTTGAGACGAATAGCTCTTAGCCAACCGCTCTTTAACAACTGAATCAAGCAATTCGTGTGGGTGCTTGTGGAGTCAGACTGATAGTCAACAAGATTATCAGCATCACAAGTTACTCCGCGAGAAATCAAAGATGTAACCAACGATTGCTGAGCCAAGTTTAGGGTTTCTTAAAAACCCAAAGATGTTTGAACTGAAGAGTTTGATCATGGCTCAGATTGAACGCTGGCGGCAGGCCTAACACATGCAAGTCGAGCGGTAGAGAGAAGCTTGCTTCTCTTGAGAGCGGCGGACGGGTGAGTAATGCCTAGGAATCTGCCTGGTAGTGGGGGATAACGTTCGGAAACGGACGCTAATACCGCATACGTCCTACGGGAGAAAGCAGGGGACCTTCGGGCCTTGCGCTATCAGATGAGCCTAGGTCGGATTAGCTAGTTGGTGAGGTAATGGCTCACCAAGGCGACGATCCGTAACTGGTCTGAGAGGATGATCAGTCACACTGGAACTGAGACACGGTCCAGACTCCTACGGGAGGCAGCAGTGGGGAATATTGGACAATGGGCGAAAGCCTGATCCAGCCATGCCGCGTGTGTGAAGAAGGTCTTCGGATTGTAAAGCACTTTAAGTTGGGAGGAAGGGCAGTTACCTAATACGTGATTGTTTTGACGTTACCGACAGAATAAGCACCGGCTAACTCTGTGCCAGCAGCCGCGGTAATACAGAGGGTGCAAGCGTTAATCGGAATTACTGGGCGTAAAGCGCGCGTAGGTGGTTTGTTAAGTTGGATGTGAAATCCCCGGGCTCAACCTGGGAACTGCATTCAAAACTGACTGACTAGAGTGTGGTAGAGGGTGGTGGAATTTCCTGTGTAGCGGTGAAATGCGTAGATATAGGAAGGAACACCAGTGGCGAAGGCGACCACCTGGACCAACACTGACACTGAGGTGCGAAAGCGTGGGGAGCAAACAGGATTAGATACCCTGGTAGTCCACGCCGTAAACGATGTCAACTAGCCGTTGGGAGCCTTGAGCTCTTAGTGGCGCAGCTAACGCATTAAGTTGACCGCCTGGGGAGTACGGCCGCAAGGTTAAAACTCAAATGAATTGACGGGGGCCCGCACAAGCGGTGGAGCATGTGGTTTAATTCGAAGCAACGCGAAGAACCTTACCAGGCCTTGACATCCAATGAACTTTCCAGAGATGGATTGGTGCCTTCGGGAGCATTGAGACAGGTGCTGCATGGCTGTCGTCAGCTCGTGTCGTGAGATGTTGGGTTAAGTCCCGTAACGAGCGCAACCCTTGTCCTTAGTTACCAGCACGTTATGGTGGGCACTCTAAGGAGACTGCCGGTGACAAACCGGAGGAAGGTGGGGATGACGTCAAGTCATCATGGCCCTTACGGCCTGGGCTACACACGTGCTACAATGGTCGGTACAGAGGGTTGCCAAGCCGCGAGGTGGAGCTAATCCCAGAAAACCGATCGTAGTCCGGATCGCAGTCTGCAACTCGACTGCGTGAAGTCGGAATCGCTAGTAATCGCGAATCAGAATGTCGCGGTGAATACGTTCCCGGGCCTTGTACACACCGCCCGTCACACCATGGGAGTGGGTTGCACCAGAAGTAGCTAGTCTAACCTTCGGGAGGACGGTTACCACGGTGTGATTCATGACTGGGGTGAAGTCGTAACAAGGTAGCCGTAGGGGAACCTGCGGCTGGATCACCTCCTTAATCGACGACATCAGCTGCTCCATAAGTTCCCACACGAATTGCTTGATTCATTGAAGAAGACGAAAAGAAGCAGCCCGAAATTGGGTCTGTAGCTCAGTTGGTTAGAGCGCACCCCTGATAAGGGTGAGGTCGGCAGTTCGAATCTGCCCAGACCCACCAATTTTGTGTGGGAAACGCCTGTAGAAATACGGGGCCATAGCTCAGCTGGGAGAGCGCCTGCCTTGCACGCAGGAGGTCAACGGTTCGATCCCGTTTGGCTCCACCACTACTGCTTCTGTTTGTAGAAAGCTTAGAAATGAGCATTCCATCGTTGTGATGGTGAATGTTGATTTCTAGTCTTTGACTAGTTCGTTCTTTAAAAATTTGGGTATGTGATAGAAAGATAGACTGGACGTTACTTTCACTGGTAACGGCTCAGGCTAAGGTAAAATTTGTGAGTCGCTCTTAATTGAGTATGATCGAATTTTCGGCGAATGTTGTCTTCACAGTATAACCAGATTGCTTGGGGTTATATGGTCAAGTGAAGAAGCGCATACGGTGGATGCCTTGGCAGTCAGAGGCGATGAAAGACGTGGTAGCCTGCGAAAAGCTTCGGGGAGTCGGCAAACAGACTTTGATCCGGAGATGTCTGAATGGGGGAACCCAGCCATCATAAGATGGTTACCTTACACTGAATACATAGGTGTATGGAGCGAACCAGGGGAACTGAAACATCTAAGTACCCTGAGGAAAAGAAATCAACCGAGATTCCCTTAGTAGTGGCGAGCGAACGGGGACTAGCCCTTAAGTGGCTTTGAGATTAGCGGAACGCTCTGGAAAGTGCGGCCATAGTGGGTGATAGCCCTGTACGCGAAAATCTCTTAGTCATGAAATCGAGTAGGACGGAGCACGAGAAACTTTGTCTGAATATGGGGGGACCATCCTCCAAGGCTAAATACTACTGACTGACCGATAGTGAACTAGTACCGTGAGGGAAAGGCGAAAAGAACCCCGGAGAGGGGAGTGAAATAGATCCTGAAACCGTATGCGTACAAGCAGTGGGAGCCTACTTTGTTAGGTGACTGCGTACCTTTTGTATAATGGGTCAGCGACTTATTTTCAGTGGCGAGCTTAACCGAATAGGGGAGGCGTAGCGAAAGCGAGTCTTAATAGGGCGTCTAGTCGCTGGGAATAGACCCGAAACCGGGCGATCTATCCATGGGCAGGTTGAAGGTTGGGTAACACTAACTGGAGGACCGAACCGACTACCGTTGAAAAGTTAGCGGATGACCTGTGGATCGGAGTGAAAGGCTAATCAAGCTCGGAGATAGCTGGTTCTCCTCGAAAGCTATTTAGGTAGCGCCTCATGTATCACTGTAGGGGGTAGAGCACTGTTTCGGCTAGGGGGTCATCCCGACTTACCAAACCGATGCAAACTCCGAATACCTACAAGTGCCGAGCATGGGAGACACACGGCGGGTGCTAACGTCCGTCGTGAAAAGGGAAACAACCCAGACCGTCAGCTAAGGTCCCAAAGTTATGGTTAAGTGGGAAACGATGTGGGAAGGCTTAGACAGCTAGGAGGTTGGCTTAGAAGCAGCCACCCTTTAAAGAAAGCGTAATAGCTCACTAGTCGAGTCGGCCTGCGCGGAAGATGTAACGGGGCTCAAACCATACACCGAAGCTACGGGTATCACGTAAGTGATGCGGTAGAGGAGCGTTCTGTAAGCCTGTGAAGGTGAGTTGAGAAGCTTGCTGGAGGTATCAGAAGTGCGAATGCTGACATGAGTAACGACAATGGGTGTGAAAAACACCCACGCCGAAAGACCAAGGTTTCCTGCGCAACGTTAATCGACGCAGGGTTAGTCGGTCCCTAAGGCGAGGCTGAAAAGCGTAGTCGATGGAAAACAGGTTAATATTCCTGTACTTCTGGTTATTGCGATGGAGGGACGGAGAAGGCTAGGCCAGCTTGGCGTTGGTTGTCCAAGTTTAAGGTGGTAGGCTGGAATCTTAGGTAAATCCGGGATTCTAAGGCCGAGAGCTGATGACGAGTTGTCTTTTAGACGACGAAGTGGTTGATGCCATGCTTCCAAGAAAAGCTTCTAAGCTTCAGGTAACCAGGAACCGTACCCCAAACCGACACAGGTGGTTGGGTAGAGAATACCAAGGCGCTTGAGAGAACTCGGGTGAAGGAACTAGGCAAAATGGCACCGTAACTTCGGGAGAAGGTGCGCCGGTGAGGGTGAAGGACTTGCTCCGTAAGCTCATGCCGGTCGAAGATACCAGGCCGCTGCGACTGTTTATTAAAAACACAGCACTCTGCAAACACGAAAGTGGACGTATAGGGTGTGACGCCTGCCCGGTGCCGGAAGGTTAATTGATGGGGTTAGCTAACGCGAAGCTCTTGATCGAAGCCCCGGTAAACGGCGGCCGTAACTATAACGGTCCTAAGGTAGCGAAATTCCTTGTCGGGTAAGTTCCGACCTGCACGAATGGCGTAACGATGGCGGCGCTGTCTCCACCCGAGACTCAGTGAAATTGAAATCGCTGTGAAGATGCAGTGTATCCGCGGCTAGACGGAAAGACCCCGTGAACCTTTACTATAGCTTTGCACTGGACTTTGAATTTGCTTGTGTAGGATAGGTGGGAGGCTTTGAAGCGTGGACGCCAGTTCGCGTGGAGCCAACCTTGAAATACCACCCTGGCAACTTTGAGGTTCTAACTCAGGTCCGTTATCCGGATCGAGGACAGTGTATGGTGGGTAGTTTGACTGGGGCGGTCTCCTCCTAAAGAGTAACGGAGGAGTACGAAGGTGCGCTCAGACCGGTCGGAAATCGGTCGTAGAGTATAAAGGCAAAAGCGCGCTTGACTGCGAGACAGACACGTCGAGCAGGTACGAAAGTAGGTCTTAGTGATCCGGTGGTTCTGTATGGAAGGGCCATCGCTCAACGGATAAAAGGTACTCCGGGGATAACAGGCTGATACCGCCCAAGAGTTCATATCGACGGCGGTGTTTGGCACCTCGATGTCGGCTCATCACATCCTGGGGCTGAAGCCGGTCCCAAGGGTATGGCTGTTCGCCATTTAAAGTGGTACGCGAGCTGGGTTTAGAACGTCGTGAGACAGTTCGGTCCCTATCTGCCGTGGACGTTTGAGATTTGAGAGGGGCTGCTCCTAGTACGAGAGGACCGGAGTGGACGAACCTCTGGTGTTCCGGTTGTCACGCCAGTGGCATTGCCGGGTAGCTATGTTCGGAATAGATAACCGCTGAAAGCATCTAAGCGGGAAACTAGCCTCAAGATGAGATCTCACTGGGACCTTGAGTCCCCTGAAGGGCCGTCGAAGACTACGACGTTGATAGGTTGGGTGTGTAAGCGCTGTGAGGCGTTGAGCTAACCAATACTAATTGCCCGTGAGGCTTGACCATATAACACCCAAGCAATTTGACTACTCGAAAGAGCATCAGATTGCGGTGTGTGAAGACGCAATGAACCGAAAGTTCGAGGCTCACAAAACACCGACTTCTATCCCATACCTAATTTGCTGAAGCGAGGCCATCTGGCCACGACTCAGTACCCGAATTTCTTGACGACCATAGAGCATTGGAACCACCTGATCCCATCCCGAACTCAGTAGTGAAACGATGCATCGCCGATGGTAGTGTGGGGTTTCCCCATGTGAGAGTAGGTCATCGTCAAGATTAAATTCCGAAACCCCATTTGCGAAAGCAGATGGGGTTTTGTTTTGGGCGGTCGAAACCCTCACACCTCTTGCAAACGCAAGCCTGCTCGCGAGATCGCCGACGCCAATGCGAATGTACCGGTAAGGCTCTATATCCTATAGAAAGCTCTATTCTGGCCTTTTATGGCAGATACCCAAAGACCAGTCGAACCTTGGCTATGATCAAGGTTCACAGATGGTGCGTTGTATATTTATCTCCACTTCATGTACCTCGCAGACACGCAAACAGCGTCTGAACGGTTAAGCAAAATAATCCCGGAAACTGCTCATGCCGCCTGTCCGGACCCGACCACTGCGGACTATCATGCCGATAGCCCTGTCCCCTCACTGCAAGGAGCCGCTCGGAACGCCGATGCGCCAAATCTGGAAATCTTTTCGAGCCCTCTATTTCGCTTCCCTGATGATGCTGATCGGCTCCGGCCTGCTCAGTACTTATCTGGCCTTGCGTTTGGCGGCGGATAACGTCGATAGCCTGTGGGTCGGTGCGCTGATGGCGGCCAACTACTTTGGCCTGGTGCTGGGCGGCAAGATCGGGCACCGTTTGATTGCGCGTGTCGGGCATATACGCGCTTACGCTACCTGCGCCGGTATCGTCGGTGCGGCTGTGCTGGGTCATGGCTTGATCGATTGGCTACCAGCCTGGATCGTGCTGCGGGTGATCGTGGGCCTGGGAATGATGTGCCAGTACATGGTCATCGAAAGCTGGCTCAACGAGCAGGCCGATGCCAAGCAGCGCGGCGTAGTGTTCAGCGGCTACATGATCGCCTCCTATCTCGGTCTGGTGCTGGGCCAGCTGATCCTGGTCATGCATCCCCACCTGGGTCTTGAACTGCTGATGCTGGTGGCGCTGTGCTTCGCCCTCTGTCTGGTGCCGGTGGCCATGACCCGCCGCATTCACCCGGCGCCGTTGCACCCGGCGCCGATGGAGCCGCGTTTCTTTATCAAGCGTGTGCCCCAGTCGCTCAGCACAGTGCTGGGCGCAGGGCTGATCGTCGGCTCGTTCTACGGCTTGGCACCGCTCTATGCCTCCCAGCAGGGGTTGACGACCGAACAGGTCGGTTTGTTCATGGGCTCCTGCATTTTCGCGGGACTGCTCGTGCAGTGGCCGCTGGGCTGGTTGTCGGACCGCTATGACCGCGCACTGCTGATTCGCTGCTTTGCCTTGTGCTTGGCGGTAGCCGCGCTGCCCTTAGCGATCATGACCCAGGTCCCTCTGGAAATGCTGTTCGTGGCGGGCTTCCTATGTTCACTCGTGCAGTTTTGTCTTTACCCGTTGGCAGTGGCGTTTTCCAACGATCATGTGGAAGGTGATCGCAGGGTGTCGCTGACCGCTATGTTGCTGGTGACTTACGGCATTGGGGCCAGTATCGGGCCGCTTCTGGCGGGCGTGCTGATGAAGCTGTTCGGCAGCCAGATGCTGTACGCCTTCTTCAGTTTGTGTGCGTTGATCCTGGTATGGCGTATTCGGCCGAAGGCGGTGACTAACCTGCACCAGGTAGACGATGCGCCGCTGCATCACGTGGCGATGCCTGACAGCATGTCCAGTTCGCCGTTGGTGGCCGCCCTTGACCCACGGGTAGATGAGCAGGTGGTACAGGAGCAGATGCAGGCCACTGTTCCTGAGCCAGAGCCCGAACCCACGGTGGGCGAGCCGGTTGCGCAGACGCCACCGGAATCAACGGACCCGGACGATCATCCCCATGATTTGAGCAGGGCACGCCCCTGAACGAAAAAACGGGCAGATCCCATCAGGATCTGCCCGTTTTTTTACAGCTGCGTCCAAGGCTTAAAAATCGTCATCCTTGTCGAAGCGTCGAGCTTCGCGCTGCAGTTGATACACAAAACGCTCCACTTGGCGCTGCACCAGGCCGCTCATGTTATGGAAGCGCACACCCGCGAAGGTGGTATTGATCTTGTCTTCGAAATGCAGGTAACGCAGCTCGACAGCGGTGGTCATGTTGCCGAACGGCAGCGCGACGACAAAGCGGTCATAGACTTGGCCCAGCTGCAAGCGCTCGGAAATGTCGCCTTCAAAGCGCAATTTGCATCCGGTGGCCGAGATATCCAGCAGCTTGCCATTGAAAGGTGCCTTGAGCTTCTCGCCGCCCAGTTCGATGCTCACCAATTGGGCCAGTTTCAATGCAGCGCGAAACGCGTTACGACGTTGATGGTAGACCACCTCGCCGGGCAGGCCGCCAGTGTAAATGCGGTGGCCGTCTTTTTCGCTGACACTCAGCGTGCCGTTACTTTCCCAGGCGACCCGCACGCCATCATGAAAACCCTCGATGCGGAAGGGCTCGCCATTTTCCAGGTAACGTTCACCATCGCGCGGGATCATTTCGTCCAGTGCCAGCGTCTTGTTATCCCGATCGATATCCACCAGATAGCTTTGGAAGCGTTGGCTGCGCTCGTGGAAAGTGATGATCAATGGATCATGGCTTTCCTGGAGCATTCGCAAAGTGCTGGCGATTTCCAGAGGCGTGGTGAGGACCTTCGGTGGCTGCGGTGCATCTTCCGCATTAAGGGCGTTGAACACAGTTGTTCCATCTCCAGGCAAAATACGACTACACGCAAGAACGGGCATTTTGCCAGTATGTAGCGCACCTTGGATAGCTCGCGCTATAAACCGGCGTCAGGCTTGGCTGCGGGTGCTTGGCTTGACCAGGCGTGAAGTGGAACCTTGGGCGTTATACAGGGCCGGTGGCTCGCCGCCGTGAAGGATGCGTAACTGGTTGGCGGTGGTGGCTTGCTGAAGCTGGATCGACTGGCCGTTGAGCAGATTGGCTTCCTGGCACTGGGCGAGCAACTGATTGAGTTCTTTGCTTTGCGCCAGCAATTGATCGCCGACCGAAGAATGACTCGCCAGCTGTGCCAGGCCGTCGTGATCGGCGGGCAGGCCCAGGCTGGCGAGGATCTCGCTGCGCTTCTTGCCGTGCTGTTCGAGCAGCACAATCAGCGACTGTTTGCGCGCCAGTATTTCTTCGAGCAAAGGCATATCCCGGCCATACAGGGCCAGGGATTCCTCTTTGAGCAGCTCGAGCAATTGCTGCGTCGGCGCCAGATCATCAATGATCAGTTGAAGCAAATGTTCGTCGTGGTGCATGGCTGGCCTTGGGTTTTAAGCGTCCAGAAGCCCAGCGCAGGCCTTTGCCTAGCGCTCGGCTTCGAAGTTAAGCAGCTTGCTGGCTACACGGTTGCTGTCGACCGCATAAGTGCCATCGGCGATTGCCTGTTTCAACTCGGCCACACGGGCTTTATTGACAATCGGTTGATCGCGCAGCGAGTCAGTGACCTTCTGCAACTGTTGAGCCTCATTGCTCAGGTGTACCGATTCCCCACTCTGGCTCGCGCTTGCTTGCTCTGCCTTGGCGGGCAAGGGCTGGGACTTGGCTTCTACGCTGTCCTTGGTACCGTTGGTGCGCGTGTTGCCTGGTAAGGGCTGAGTGCTGTTCAAACGATTGAAATCAATGACCATGATAAAAAAACCTCTGGGTAGTGGACGCTTGCCATGTTTTCGGCCATACCCAAACAAACTTTAGGCTTTAGTGACAATAAACCTGTACGGCGCGGCATCCAACCCACAGTGTAGGAAAAGCGGGCAATTGATTCCAGTCATCTATAGCGCCACCTCGACTTGGCCGGGGGCCGTCACCCGCGCCTTGATCACACGATTGGAGTTGAGGTTCTTGACCCGGATCTGTTCGCTCATACCGCCATTGGATAGCGCTTCCCCCGGCATTCTTACGTTCAACCCGCCGCTGCTGGCGGAAATCACCACTTGGTCACCCTTGCGAATCACTTCCGCCTGCTCCAGATGCACCAGCGTGATCACCTGATCGGTGACCATTGGTCGGGTGAGTCGCTGCCCGACAGCCTGGTCCAGGGAGGTCAAGTAACCCTGATTGATCAGGCTGATATCCCGCTCACGCAGCACAACATCGTCATAGCCAATAATGCCGGTGCGCTTCAAAGGGCGCGCCACCACGACCACGTCGCGGAACAATTTGACCTGGGCCGGCACAAACACCGTCCAGGGGGAGGCGCTCTCACAGCGGACTTTAACGGTTACCCGACCGATGGGCTGGGCGGGACTTTCCAGGGTGGCTGTCAATTCCTTGTCGCACATTGGCAGGCGCAGGCGCGGGTCCAAAGGGTTGACCTGGATTTCATAGCGCCCCGGTGTCTGGGTGGTTGCCAGATAATCTTCTACAGTGAATTCAAGAAAGCCCTGGGTGACGCCGATAAGTAGATCAGGCAGGGTGACGTTGTCGGCACGAGCCGTAACGCCCACGCCCCAGACAAGCAGCGCCATCGCGGCGCAGAGCAGTCTGCGGTACTTTGGGCGGCTTGGACGTCGGGAAACTGTCATTTTAATATCCATAGCCAAGCAAATTGCAAAGCTCGTGCCGTTTAGTGTTGGGTACGCATCGTACCTCTGGGATTTAGGAGTCTGGGCATGGCAGGAGTAATGGATTCAGTAAACCAGCGCACACAGCTGGTAGGGCAGAATCGCCTGGAGTTGTTGCTATTTCGCCTGGACGGCAAGCAGCTGTACGGCATTAACGTGTTCAAAGTGCGGGAAGTGTTGCAGTGTCCCAAGCTGACGATCATGCCTAAATCCAGTCCGGTGGTATGCGGCGTAGCCAATATCCGTGGCGCGACCATTCCGATTCTTGATTTGGCAATGGCCACCGGCTCCGCTGGTTTGCAGGACCGTCAGAGCCCGTTCGTCATCATTACCGAATACAACACCAAGACCCAGGGGTTCCTGGTGCGCTCGGTAGAACGTATCGTCAATATGAACTGGGAAGAGATCCATCCGCCACCCAAGGGCACCGGGCGCGATCATTACCTGACGGCCGTGACGCGGGTTGATAACCAGTTGGTGGAAATCATCGACGTGGAGAAAATCCTCGCCGAAGTGGCGCCCACGTCGGAGACCATCTCGGTCGGTGTGGTGGATGCCGAGACAGCGCACAAGGCGGTATCCCTGCGCGTGTTGACCGTGGACGACTCCTCTGTCGCCCGCAAGCAGGTCACGCGTTGCCTGCAAACCGTCGGCGTCGACGTGGTGGCCCTCAATGACGGGCGCCAAGCCTTGGATTACCTGCGCAAGTTGGTCGATGAGGGCAAGAAGCCGGAAGAAGAATTCCTGATGATGATCTCCGACATTGAAATGCCGGAAATGGACGGCTATACCCTTACAGCTGAAATACGCAACGATCCACGCATGCAAAAATTACATATCATCCTGCATACTTCGTTGTCGGGGGTATTCAATCAGGCAATGGTCAAGAAGGTCGGGGCAGATGACTTCCTGGCTAAATTCCGGCCTGATGACCTCGCATCCCGGGTAGTCGCCCGGATCAAGGCAGCAGATCACGGCTAGGGGGATTTCCCCTGGCGGTCACACGATTTAAGAGGCGGTATCATTGTCTACGGGTAATTTGGATTTCGAACAGTTCCGGGTCTTCCTGGAAAAAGCCTGTGGCATATTGCTCGGTGAAAACAAGCAATACCTGGTATCCAGCCGTCTCAACAAACTGATGGAACAGCAGGGCATCAAGTCCCTGGGTGAGTTGGTCCAGCGGATCCAGGGGCAGCCGCGCAGCGGGCTCAAGGAGATGGTGGTCGATGCCATGACCACTAACGAAACCCTATGGTTTCGCGATACCTACCCGTTTGAGGTGCTCAAGAACAAAGTGCTGCCGGCGGCCATCAAGGCCAGCCCGGGCCAGCGCCTGCGTATCTGGTCGGCGGCGTGCTCTTCCGGACAGGAACCGTATTCGATCTCGATGTCCATCGACGAGTTCGAACGGACCAACATGGGACAGTTGAAGGCCGGCGCGCAAATCGTCGCGACCGACTTGTCCGGCACCATGCTCACCAACTGCAAGACGGGTGAATACGACAGCCTGGCCCTGGGCCGGGGTTTGTCCCCGGAGCGTCTGCAGCGCTACTTTGATCCGAAAGGGGCAGGACGCTGGGCGATCAAGGCGCCGATCAAGAATCGCGTGGAGTTCCGCTCGTTCAACCTGCTCGACAGCTACGCCAGCCTGGGCAAGTTCGACATGGTGTTCTGCCGCAACGTGCTGATTTATTTCTCGGCCGAAGTGAAGAAAGACATCCTGTTGCGCATCCATGGCACGCTCAAGCGTGGCGGGTATCTGTTCCTCGGCGCTTCGGAAGCCTTGAACGGATTGCCGGATCACTACCAGATGGTGCAATGCAGCCCGGGAATCATCTACCAGGCCAAATAACAAAGTACGCGGTAAAAATGTGGGAGGGGGCTTGCTCCCGATAGCGGTGGGTCAGTCAGCTATTCATGACATGACACACCGCCATCGGGAGCAAGCCCCCTCCCACATTTGTTTTGCCACCATCCGACCGGAAGCGGCAAATCGTATTGCCGCTTTACTGGCGCCACGCGGAAAGTACTTGCCGCTTTTCTGGCATTGCCGCCGGCAACCTCCCCGCCAGCCCTTGATATACGGGCGCCCCGCAGATTGGCATGCACCTTGCTATAGCCCTGTTAACGAATAGCAGGTCAGCCTAAAGGTTTCCGCCATGAGCATCAGCTTCGATAAAGCGCTCGGTATCCACGAACAAGCCCTGGGCTTCCGCGCCCAGCGTGCTGAAGTCCTGGCCAACAACATTGCCAACGCCGATACCCCGAACTACAAGGCTCGGGATCTGGACTTCTCCGCCGTGCTCGCCGCGCAGCAGGACAAGACCAAGAACGGCACCTTCGCCTTGAACATGACCAACAGCCGTCATATCGAAGCGCAAGGCCTGAGCAGTGGTGACGAGTCGCTGCTGTATCGCACGCCAATGCAGCCGTCGATCGACCAGAACACCGTCGATGCCCAGCTGGAACAATCGAACTACGCCGAAAACTCGGTGAATTTCCAGGCCAGCTTTACCCTGCTCAACAGCAAATTCAAAGGGCTGATGTCAGCCCTGCGTGGAGAATAAGCCATGTCCCTGTCCAGTGTTTTCAATATTGCAGGCAGTGGCATGAGCGCGCAGACCACGCGTTTGAACACCGTCGCCAGTAACATCGCCAACGCCGAGACCGTGTCTTCGAGCATCGACCAGACTTACCGTGCCCGGCATCCGGTATTCGCCACCATGTTCCAGGGTGGCCAGAGCGGCGGCAGTGATTCGCTGTTCCAGAACCAGGATGCCGCCGGCCAAGGCGTGCAGGTACTGGGTGTGGTCGAAGACCAGAGCAACCTCGAAGCGCGTTACGAGCCCAACCATCCGGCGGCGAACGAAAAGGGTTATGTCTATTACCCCAACGTCAACGTGGTCGAGGAAATGGCCGACATGATTTCCGCCAGTCGCTCGTTCCAGACCAACGCGGAAATGATGAACACCGCCAAAACCATGATGCAGAAGGTCCTGACCCTGGGTCAGTGATAAGGGGCGCCAAATAATGGCCATCGTTGATACGTCGAACAATACGGCAGTCCAGGACCTCTTCAATTCCAAGGTCAAGGATGCTTCAAACAATGTAGCGAATGTTTCCAAGGCCGCCACCGGCGACCAGGCCCTCGGCAAGGATGCATTCCTGCAACTGCTGGTGACCCAGCTGAAAAACCAGAACCCCTTGTCGCCACAGGATAACGGTGCGTTCGTGGCCCAGCTGGCGCAGTTCAGCAGCCTGGAAGGCATCAACACCCTGAATGACTCGGTGAATAACATCTCGAGCAACTTCAGCTCATCCCAGGCGCTGCAGGCTTCGTCGCTGGTCGGACGTTCGATCATCACCCAGACCGACAAGGCGCTGGTCGATACCAGCAAGAGCATGACCGGTTCGGTGGCGGTGACAGCGGCGACGGGCAACGTCTCGGTCAAGATCACCGATAAAGACGGCAACGTGGTGCGCACCCTCGATCTGGGCGCCCAGAGCGCAGGGACTTCGGACTTTATCTGGGATGGCAAGAACGAAGCGGGTGAGGTGGCCCCGGCTGGTACTTACACCTTCGCGGCCTCCACCAAGAATGACAAGGGCGACGCGGTTGCCCTGGCCACTTCGCTGCCGGCAACCGTCACCAGCGTGACGCTGAGCAAGACCGGCGGCGAGATGCTGCTGAACCTGGCAGGCGGCATGGGCAGCGTCAAGCTGTCGCAAATTCAGACTATCGGTACATAGAGCCGGCTAAATACGGCAGAGGGAGAGAAACATGTCTTTTAATATCGGCCTTAGCGGCCTCTATGCGGCCAACAAACAACTGGACGTGACCGGCAACAACATCGCCAACGTCGCGACCACGGGCTTCAAGTCGTCTCGTGCAGAGTTCGCGGATATCTACGCAGCGTCCAAACTGGGCACCGGCCAGAACAGCATCGGCAATGGTGTGAACCTGGCGGCGGTCTCCCAGCAATTCACCCAGGGTGACGTTAACGGCAGCGGCGGTATCCTGGACATGGCGATTCAGGGCGGTGGCTTCTTCGTACAGAAGGGCAGCGACGGTTCGCTGGAGTACACCCGCAGCGGTGCCTTCCGTGCCGACAAAGACGGCTTCATCACCAACAACACGGGTACCTCGCGCCTGCAGGGTTACGCGGCGGATGATGACGGCAAGATCATCAAGGGCGGGCTCACCGACCTGCAACTGAACCTGACTAACCTGCCGCCCAAGGCGTCCACCAAGGTGGACTCCACCAGTAACCTGAATTCCTCGGAGCCGGTGATCGACCAAACGGCCAAGCCGTTCGACCCGACCAAGACCGATACCTTCACCACTCAATACAGCACCACTTTGTACGACTCCCAGGGCAACGCGCACCCAATGGTGCAGTACCTGGTGAAAACCGACGGCAACAAGTGGAATGCCTATACCCTGATCGACGGTCGCAATCCTGATGGTTCGGCACCGACGGGCACCCCGTCGACCCCGCCTGTGGCGTCGACATTGACCTTCGATGGCGCGGGCAAACTCACCAGCGTGGTAACCGGTGGTGTGTCCGATAAGACGCTCACCGTTGCGGGCTGGGTGCCGGGCACAGTGACTAATGGTGTGTGGAAGGCTAACGGCGCGAACGCCAACCCGGGCGGGATTGCCGTCAACATGGCCAACATTACCCAATACAATTCGGCCACCTACCGTAACCCTCCGGTCACCGATGGCTATGCCACCGGCCAGATCACCGGCCTGAAGATCGACGGCAACGGCGTAATGTTCGCCACCTTCAGCAATCAGCAGAGCAAGGCCATCGGCCAGATTTCGCTGGCCAGCTTCAATAACGAACAAGGCCTGCAACCCGGCGGCAGCACCACCTGGAAAGAGACCTTCGCTTCGGGCCAGCCTGGGTACGACACTCCGCAAGCCGGCACACTGGGTTCGATCGTGGCCAATTCCCTGGAGAACTCCAACGTCAACCTGACCAACGAACTGGTGGACCTGATCAAGGCCCAGAGCAACTACCAGGCGAACGCCAAGACCATTTCCACCCAGAGCACCATCATGCAGACCATCATTCAGATGACGTGATGCTGTTGGTCTGATCCCAGAAGAAAAACCCCTCGGCCGAGGGGTTTTTTTTTGCATTGATTTTTTTGAAAGGCTGCCTGCTCAAAGAAATCCGTTTTGCTGGAACTGCCTACACCTTTTGCTCCACCCATTGAGCCATAGGATTGTAAAGGTCGAAAGCTATGTGGGACGCGTTGATATCGGGTAACAGGGATCAGGTGTATTGGCATGGTGGAACGGGTGCACCGCGTACTGAGGAAACCCAAGACAGCACAACTACAGATAGGGATGCAGTTTTAAAACTTCTCGAGGAACTGGAGGAGGCTCAGAAAACCTCCAAGAATCAAACTGTTCAAGACTTGCGTGACAAGCTGAATGATTTGCGCAAAAGGTTGGGGGAGGACAAGTTCAAGGAGATTATTGAGCAGCTAAAGAAAGACGCGCCTAACAGTTGGCTTGAGTTTATGAGGGCACTGTTTCCTGAGCTGTTTGCAGATGACGTATCTACTGATGCTGAATCGCAGACAAGCGGCGGGGGAGGAGGAGGTGTCGGTGGTTCGGGTGGTGGCAGTGGTGGAAGCGGTCGCTATGAGGGCGGGGGGATCGACCGTGGGGGCTTAGGGTTAGGGGAGAAGGTGGGGAACCTGCCGGTCACGGCGGGAACTTATCAAACCAATTTCGAGCCGGGTAGCTACAAACCTGGCGAAATGCCGAAAAATCTCTTTTCCGGTGCCTATCAGGGACAAACAGGCAATTGCGGGGCTATCTCGGCTTGTAAGGCCATGATTGCGCAGCATGGGCCGGCGGGTGTGTTTAAAGACGTTAAGCGGGATTCGGCGGGCAATTATGACGTAACGCTCAAAGACGGCAATCATGTCCAAGTTACGCAAGCGCAGTACCGTGAGTCAGCAGCAAAAGCTCAACTACAGGGACAGGACCCCAAGTTGCTTGGGTTTATGAATCTTATGTTGGCCGTGAACAATGTTCAGGCAATGAAGCAGCATAACGATGGGATTTCCGGGACAAGTTTCAGCGAGGCCATTAATAGCATCAATAATGGGGAGTGGGCTAAGGAGACTTTTGATCGGTTGGGCTATAAAAATTTGGTAGAGAGAGTCAGTCCTTCTCAATTGGCCAGTGGCAGGCCCGGTACCTTGGACAACTCGACACATTCGGTGGCGGTAATGGGCGGTAGTGAGGATCGGTGGGGTACGAAATTCGGCAATACACGCACTGATCCCAATTTGATTGCCTGGGGCTTCAAGCGGGGATATGCGTAAGTAAGAAATGAGATTTCTTGCAAACAAAAGCCCCCTGTCAACCCGGTTGAAATCCTGGGCTTACAGAGGGCTGGCTATTTCAGATAGTTAAACCTGGAAATGCCTCAGCTTATTGGCAAGCCTCACAATCCGGCTCATCGATCGCACAAGCCTTCGGCACTGGTGCCGGGCCGGCTGGCGCAGCGAGTACCGAATCGTCACCGTGGTTGCCGCTGGAAACAGCGTTGAGCTTACCGGTGTTGATGGTCGACTTCTCGGTGCTGGTTGCGGCCAGGGCACGGAGGTAGTAGGTGGTTTTCAGGCCACGGTACCAAGCCATGCGGTAGGTCACGTCGAGCTTCTTGCCCGAAGCACCGGCAATGTAGAGGTTCAGGGACTGCGCCTGGTCGATCCACTTCTGACGACGGCTGGCGGCGTCAACGATCCACTTGGTGTCCACTTCGAACGCAGTGGCGTAGAGCTCTTTGAGTTCTTGCGGGATGCGCTCGATCTGCTGCACCGAACCGTCGTAGTACTTCAGGTCGTTGATCATCACCGAGTCCCACAGGCCGCGGGCTTTCAGGTCGCGGACCAGGTACGGGTTGATCACGGTGAATTCGCCCGACAGGTTCGATTTCACATACAGGTTCTGGTAGGTCGGTTCGATCGACTGCGAAACGCCAGTGATGTTGGCGATGGTCGCGGTCGGTGCGATGGCCATGATGTTGGAGTTACGAATACCTTTCTGCACACGGGCACGTACCGGCGCCCAGTCCAGGGATTCTTCCAGGTCAACATCGATGTACTTCTGGCCACGTTGCTCGATCAGGATCTGTTGCGAATCCAGCGGCAAGATGCCCTTGGACCACAGCGAACCCTGGAACGTCTCGTAGGCGCCGCGCTCGTCGGCCAGGTCGCAGGAAGCCTGGATTGCGTAGTAGCTGACCGCTTCCATGGACTTGTCGGCGAACTCGACGGCAGCATCCGAACCGTAAGGAATGTGCTGCAGGTACAAGGCGTCCTGGAAACCCATGATGCCGAGGCCCACTGGACGGTGCTTGAAGTTGGAGTTCTGCGCCTGTGGCACCGAGTAGTAGTTGATGTCGATCACGTTATCGAGCATGCGTACGGCGGTGTTGACGGTGCGTTCCAGCTTTACGGTGTCCAGCTTGCCGTTGACGATGTGGTTCGGCAAGTTGATCGAGCCCAGGTTGCAGACGGCGATCTCGTCCTTGTTGGTGTTCAAGGTGATCTCGGTGCACAGGTTCGAGCTGTGGACCACGCCGACGTGCTGCTGCGGGCTGCGCAGGTTGCACGGGTCTTTGAAGGTCAGCCATGGGTGGCCGGTTTCGAACAGCATGGACAGCATTTTGCGCCACAGGTCTTTGGCCTGGATGGTCTTGAACAGCTTGACCTTGCCTGGGTACTCGGTGAGGGCTTCGTAGTACTCATAGCGCTCTTCGAAGGCCTTGCCGGTCAGGTCGTGCAGGTCCGGCACTTCGGATGGCGAGAACAGGGTCCACTTGCCGTCATCGAAGACACGCTTCATGAACAGGTCAGGGATCCAGTTGGCGGTGTTCATGTCGTGGGTACGACGACGATCATCACCGGTGTTCTTGCGCAGCTCGATGAACTCTTCAATGTCCATGTGCCAGGTTTCCAGGTAGGCACACACAGCGCCTTTGCGCTTGCCGCCCTGGTTTACGGCTACGGCGGTATCGTTCACCACTTTGAGGAACGGCACGACGCCCTGGGATTTACCATTGGTGCCCTTGATGTACGAACCCAGTGCACGAACCGGCGTCCAGTCGTTACCCAGGCCACCGGCGAATTTGGACAGCATGGCGTTGTCGTGGATCGCGTGGTAGATGCCCGACAGGTCATCCGGCACGGTGGTCAGGTAGCAGCTCGACAGCTGTGGACGCAGGGTACCGGCGTTGAACAGGGTCGGCGTGGACGACATGTAGTCGAAGGACGACAACAGGTTGTAGAACTCGATCGCACGGTCTTCTTTGTGCTTCTCTTCGATCGCCAGGCCCATGGCCACGCGCATGAAGAACACTTGCGGCAGTTCGAAACGGATCCCGTCCTTGTGGATGAAGTAACGGTCGTACAGGGTTTGCAGGCCCAGGTAGGTGAACTGCTGGTCGCGCTCGTGGTTGATCGCCTTGCCGAGTTTTTCCAGGTCGAAGGTGGCCAGGATCGGGTTCAGCAATTCGAATTCGATACCCTTGGCGATGTAGGCGGGCAGCGCCTTGGCGTACAGGTCAGCCATCTCGTGGTGGGTGGCGCTGTCGGCCACGCCCAGGAAACCCAGGCCTTCGGCGCGCAGGGTGTCCATCAGCAGGCGCGCGGTGACGAACGAGTAGTTCGGTTCACGCTCGACCAGGGTACGGGCAGTCATCACCAGGGCGGTGTTGACGTCGGTCAGGGCCACGCCGTCGTACAGGTTCTTCAGGGTTTCGCGCTGGATCAGGTCACCATCGACTTCTTCCAGGCCTTCGCAGGCTTCGGTGATGATGGTGTTGAGGCGGCCCAGGTCCAGCGGCGCAAAGCTGCCATCGGCCAGGGTGATGCGGATCGAAGGATGCGCCTGGACGGATTCGGCGGCCGGCGCGTGCACGGCACGTTCCTTGGCCCGGGAATCACGGTAGATCACGTAGTCACGGGCAACTTTCTGCTCGCCGGCACGCATCAGGGCCAGTTCGACCTGGTCCTGGATTTCTTCGATGTGGATAGTGCCGCCCGATGGCATGCGACGCTTGAAGGTCGCGGTCACTTGTTCGGTCAGGCGTGCAACCGTGTCGTGGATGCGCGACGAGGCGGCAGCGGTGCCGCCTTCAACTGCAAGAAACGCTTTGGTGATGGCGACGGTGATTTTGTCATCGGTGTAAGGAACGACAGTGCCGTTACGCTTGATCACGCGCAATTGGCCAGGTGCAGTGGCGGCCAGATCCATATTCGAATCAGCGGCCTGCGGCACGGAGCCCTGCGGGTTCTCGCGAGTTGTGTCGGTTTGCATGGGGGTTGTCTCCACGTTCTATATTTGATTGCGAGTGTCAGGCTTTCCTGCAACACCCGTACCGTTTTCCATGACTTGGATGAAAAACAGCTGCCATCCGCGTGAGCGGTTTGGTCTACTGATAATCGGTTGGTTCCACGCTGTGCCAGCAATAAAACGCTTGAATTTCGAGCTGCTTATGTGGTTGGGCGCTTATTTCCAAAACCCTACATGTAGGGTCTCTGGAAGAGCCGAGGTACAAGATAATGCGTTTTTGGGGGCTTAGCAACGCACTACCTGTGGATAACGCTGTGGGTAAAATGTGTATGAATCATGGAACGCCCGTGTAGGCCGCAGTACTGCTGGATTACGCCGCCTGTCACCGAATATTTCCAGACAAAAACTGTCGGTTGGATTTTTGAGGGCGCGAACCCTATCACAAAAAAACGCCATGACCGAATGGATTTCCAGGCTTGTGTTCAGGGGTTGGCCCGTGGCTACAATCGACCCTCGTTATGCCCTCAATACATGACAACCAGGGTATGCCTCGACCGTGTCGACCATCAGCATTTTTTATAACAATGAGGACACCGCGTGGAGCAAGAACCCTGGCAGATATTGATTGTCGAGGACGATGAGCGGCTGGCCGAGCTGACCCGCGAATACCTGGAGAGCAACGGCCTGCGGGTGTCGGTGGAGAACGACGGCGCCCAGGCCGCGGCGCGCATCATCGCCGAACAACCGGACCTGGTGATCCTCGACCTGATGCTGCCGGGCGAAGACGGCCTGAGCATCTGCCGCAAGGTGCGCGAGCGCTATGAGGGCGTGATCCTGATGCTGACGGCGCGTACCGATGAGATGGACCAGGTGCTCGGCCTGGACCTGGGCGCCGACGACTACGTGTGCAAACCCGTGCGCCCGCGCTTGTTGCTGGCACGCATCCAGGCCCTGCTGCGGCGCAGCGAGCCGGCGTTACCGGTTGTGGTGGAAAACCAGCGCCGCCTGCAATTCGGCCCGCTGGTGGTGGACAACGCCTTGCGCGAGGCCTGGTTGCACCAAAAAGGTATCGAACTGACCAGTGCCGAGTTCGACCTGCTGTGGCTGTTGGTGGCGAATGCCGGGCGCATCCTCTCGCGCGAAGAAATCTTCATTGCCCTGCGTGGCGTTGGCTACGACGGCCAGGATCGCTCGATTGATGTGCGCATCTCACGTATTCGCCCGAAGATCGGCGATGACCCGATCCACCCGCGCCTGATCAAGACCATCCGCAGCAAAGGCTACCTGTTCGTGCCTGAAGCCGCCGCCGATATGCCCCTGTGAACTCGATCTTCCTGCGCATCTACGGCGGCATGTGCGCCGCGCTGATCCTGGTCGCGCTGCTGGGCGTACTGGCGCTGCACTTGCTCAACGATGTGCGCAGCGACCAATACCGCGAGCGCCTGGCGCACGGCACCTTTGCGCTGATGGGCGACAACCTGCAGCCCATGAGCGCCCTCGAGCGCCAGCGTGCATTGGCGGTGTGGGAACGATTGCTGGGCATCCCGCTGCAGTTGCGCACCTTCACCGACGCACAGCTGGACCTGAGCCAGCGCAAGCGCCTGCAACGTGGCCAGGTCCTGGTGGAACAGACCGGGCCCCATGCCGCGCGCGTAGTGCGCCTGGTCAGCGAACCGGAGCAATTGGTGCTCACCGGCGAGGTGCAGCAAATCAGCGAGCAATTGGCCCGCGCCACGATCTACCTGCTGGCCGACGAACTGGTGCGGTTCCCGGTGGCCGAGCAGCCGCAACGTTTGGCTGATCTCAAGCAGGCCAAGGGTTTTGGTTTCGAGATGCACCTGATGGCCCTCGACCAGGCCGATATGGACGACGACCAGCGCCGTCGCGTGGCGGAGGGCGATACGGTGATGGCTCTCGGCAAGGGCGGCGACTCGATCCGCGTGTTCGCCGGCATGGTCGGCACGCCGTGGGTGCTGGAGATCGGCCCGCTGTATCAAATGAACCCGTACCCCGCGCAATGGCTGGTCCTGATCGCCCTGATCGGCCTGACCCTGATCGGTTTGATCGTCTACCTGTTGGTGCGTCAGCTCGAGCGCCGGCTCAAGGGGCTGGAGGCGGCGGCCACGCGGATCGCCAAGGGCAATCTGGAAGTTCGCGTACCGGCCCGTGGCGCCGATTCGGTAGGGCGGCTCGCGGCCGCGTTCAATGGCATGGCCGAGCACCTGCAACAATTGCTGGCGATTCAGCGTGAACTGGTGCGTGCGGTGTCCCACGAACTGCGCACGCCGGTAGCGCGCCTGCGCTTCGGCCTGGAGATGCTGGGCGATGCCACCACGGCCGAGGCGCGGCGCAAATACCTGGAGGGCATGGACGGGGATATCCAGGACCTCGATGGCCTGGTGGATGAAATGCTCACTTATGCGCGCCTGGAGCAGGGCGCGCCGGCGTTGAACTTCCAGCGCGTCGACCTTGATGCATTGCTCGATCAGGTGATCGGCGAATTGTCGCCACTGCGCCCGCAGGTCAGCGTCAGCCGGGGTACCTGCCTGTCATCGGCGCATTGGCAGGATGCCTGGGTCGATGCCGAACCCCGCTACCTGCATCGCGCGCTGCAGAACCTGGTGAGTAACGCCATGCGCCACGCCAAGGGCCAGGTATTGATCAGTTATCAGGTAGGGCAGGTGCGTTGCCGTATCGACGTGGAAGACGATGGCCCCGGCGTGCCGGAAAGCGCCTGGGAACGCATCTTCACACCCTTCCTGCGCCTGGATGACAGCCGCACCCGCGCCTCGGGCGGGCATGGCCTGGGCCTGTCGATTGTGCGGCGGATTATCCATTGGCATGGCGGGCGGGCGCTGATCAGCAAGAGCAACAACCTGGGCGGCGCGTGTTTCAGTCTGAGCTGGCCCAGGGATCAGGAGAAACCCTGATATTGCCATGCATTCCAAATGTGGGAGGGGGCTTGCCCCCGATGGCGGCTTATCAAGCGCCGACAGCCACCAGGCTCAACAACTGCTCCCCCTGCACCGCAAACTGCCCAACCAGCTCCTTGCCATGGCACCACTCACTGGACAGGTCCGTCAGCAACCGCAGCCGCACCTGCCCCGCCAGTGACCATTCCACCACCTCGGCATGCTCAAAATAGAAGCGCTTCTGCACGATCGGGTAGAGCGCCTTGAACAGACTCTCCTTGGCCGAAAACGTAAGTGTCACCAGCAAGGCGATTTGCTCACGGGGCAGGGCCGCCATGCGCTGCAGTTCATCCACGGTGAGAATTTCCCCCGCCAGGCGTTCCGCCCGTTCCAGCGCCAGCAGGTTCTCCAGGTCCATCCCCAGCCCGCGCCATTGCGCCTTATGCCCGACAATTGCTGCGGCGTGCCCGGTGCTGTGGGTAATGGAGCCACTGATATGACCTGGCCAGATCGGCGCGCGGTCGTCACCGATGGCCGGGATGCAATCGAGATTATCCAGTCGTTGCAGCGCTTCGCGGGCGCACAGGCGGCCGGCGAGGAATTCGGCCTGGCGCTTGGCCACCGAGCGCTGGATGCTCGCCGGTGGCGGCACGGCGCTGCGCTGGAAATCCCCGGGGTTCAACAAGGCCGGGTCGAAACGCGTGCTCAAGAATACGGTGCCGGGCAAAGGCGCAGGCAGCGGCCAATGGGCATCGAGTGGGGTACAACAGGCGGGTAGGGGCATCATGCGCGACATTTTGCCGAGTTGGCGCGCCAGTGCATAGCCCGTTGCGGTCAAGGCCAGGTTCAGAGCCTGTTCAGGGGGAGTTCAGGGGCGCTTGCGTAGTCTGGACGTCACAGCCTAAACGCGTAAGAGGTAACGACCATGACTGCGATCAAGAAGCTGATGTTGGCGTTGACCATGCTCAGTGCCACCGCCGGCGTGCAAGCCAGCGATAGCAGCTTTGCCGGCTTTGGCCGCGAGAAGAGCAGGAAATCCAGCAACCTGATCCAGCGTGTCAGCTTCGAAGAGGTGAGCATTCAGGCCGCCCCATGGGGCCAGTCGCTGAGCGCTGGCGCCCCAGAACCGGGCTACCGCACCGGCTACGCGCTTGAGTCGGGCCACTACAATGGCATTAAACTGCGCCCGCAAGACGTGCAGGGCCGCTATGATATCCCTCGCTCGGACTGTTGAATTGCCTTGGAGAGCCTTATGAAATTGCTGGTGGTGGAAGATGAGGCGTTGTTGCGTCATCACCTGTTTACCCGCCTGACCGACAGCGGCCACGTCGTCGAGGCTGTGGCCAATGCCGAGGAAGCCCTGTACCAGACCGGCCAATTCAATCATGACCTGGCGATCATCGACCTGGGCCTGCCCGGCATGGGCGGCCTGGACCTGATCCGGCAACTGCGCACCCAGGCCAAGACCTTTCCGATCCTCATTCTTACCGCCCGTGGCAACTGGCAGGACAAAGTCGAAGGCCTGGCTGCCGGTGCCGACGACTACGTGGTCAAACCGTTCCAGTTCGAAGAGCTGGAGGCGCGGATGAACGCCTTGCTGCGCCGCTCCAGCGGCTTTACCCAGTCCACCATCGTTGCCGGCCCGCTGCTGCTGGACCTCAATCGCAAGCAAGCCTCGCTGGATGAGCAGCCGCTGGCGCTGACCGCCTATGAGTACCGGATCCTCGAGTACCTGATGCGCCATCATCAACAAGTGGTGGCCAAGGACCGCTTGATGGAGCAGCTGTATCCCGATGACGACGAGCGCGACCCGAACGTCATCGAAGTGCTGGTCGGTCGCCTGCGCCGCAAGCTGGAAGGGCCGGCCGGGTTCAAGCCGATCGACACCGTGCGGGGCCTGGGCTACCTGTTCAATGAGCGCTGCCGTTGATTCGCTCGCTACGCGTGCGCCTGATGCTGGCCGCCGCCACCCTGGCGGTGCTGTTCATGTTGGGCTTGCTGCCCGCCATGCAAGGGGCGTTCAGCCTGGCGTTGCAGGATTCCATCGAGCAGCGCCTGGCGTCGGATGTGACCACCTTGATCTCTGCGGCACGCGTGGAAAATAACCGGCTGCTGATGCCGGCGCAGTTGCCCGATGAACGCTTCAACCTGACCGACAGCCGCCTGCTCGGCTATATCTACGACCGTGAGGGCCACCTAGTGTGGCGTTCGCGGGCGACCCAGGAAGAAAACATCAACTACAAGCCGCGTTACGATGGGCGCGGCAACGAATTTGCGCGCATTCGCGAGGCCAACGGCCAGGAATTTTTTGTCTACGACGTCGAGGTCCGGTTGCTGGGCGGCAAAAGTGCGGCCTTCAGCATCGTCGCCCTGCAACCGGTGCGCGAGTACCAATTGACCCTCGAAGGCCTGCGCGAGAATCTCTACCTGGGGTTCGGCGCGGCGTTGCTGGTGTTGCTGACGTTGCTGTGGCTTGGCCTGACCTGGGGCCTGCAGGCCTTGCGGCGGCTGAGCCAGGAACTGGACCAGATCGAAGGCGGCACCCGCGAAAGCCTCAGCGAAGAACATCCTCGGGAACTGCTGCGCCTCACCGGTTCCCTCAACCGTTTGCTGCACAGCGAACGCGAGCAGCGTGCGCGCTATCGCGACTCTCTGGATGACCTGGCCCATAGCCTGAAAACCCCGCTGGCCGTACTGCAGGGGGTCAGCGAAGACATGGCCCAGCGCCCCGAAGAACGCAGCCAGGCCTGGGTGCTGCAATCGCAGATCGAGCGCATGAGCCAGCAGATCGGCTATCAATTGCAGCGCGCCAGCCTGCGCAAGAGCGGCCTGGTACGCCACCAGGTCCGCCTGGAACCGGTGCTGCAAAGCCTGTGCGACACGTTGGATAAGGTTTACCGGGACAAGCGCGTCACCGTCTCCCTCGAGCTGCCCGATGAGTGCGACGTGCCCATCGAGAAAGGCGCCCTGCTCGAAATGCTCGGCAACCTGCTGGAAAACGCCTATCGCCTATGCCTGAGCGAAGTGCGCATCAGCCTGGTGGAAAACCTTGAAGGCATTGAGTTGTGCATCGAAGACGACGGCCCCGGCGTGCCACCGGATCAGCGCGCGCGGATTCTGCAGCGGGGCGAGCGGCTCGACCGTCAGCATCCAGGGCAGGGGATCGGGCTGGCGGTGGTCAAGGACATCATTGAAAGCTATCACGCACGACTGACCCTGGGTGATTCGGCGCTGGGTGGCGCGGCGTTCAGGATTCATTTTCCGGCCGTGTGATCGGTAGTGACTGGGCTGGCGCTATCGGGGGCAAGCCCCCTCCCACAGTTTGAATGTATTCACAAATCAAACTGTGTGAACCCAGTTAAATGTGGGAGGGGGCTTGCCCCCGATGAGGCCCTCTGCCACAACACTCTTCTAACTCTCATGCGCCCGATAGGCCCCCGGCGTGAGCCCCGTCCACTTCTTGAATGCCCGATGAAACGCCGACGGCTCGGAGAAGCCCAGTTGTTCGGCGATCTCCTGTAATGACAAATCCGCTCGCCCCAAGTGGTAGATGGCGATGTCCCGCCGCAGCTCGTCCTTGAGTGCCTGAAAACTGCTGCCTTCTTCGCGCAAATGCCGACGCAGGGTCTGTGGGCTGATATGCAAGTGCTGGGCAACGGCTTCCAGGTCTGGCCAGGGCGTGCGGTCGCGGCTCAACAGGCGGCGTAACTGGCTGCTCAAGCTGTCGCCTTCATCCGGGCGTGACAACAGGTCGGCGGGGGAGCGCTCAAGAAAGTGCTTGAGGGTGCGCTCGTCCTGCAACAGCGGCAGGCTCAAGTAGCGGGCGGGGAACACCAAGCTGCTGTTCGGTGCACCGAATACCAGGGGGCAGGGGAACAACAGGTCATATTCATTGGCGTGTGGCGGCATCGGGTAGCTGAACGTGGTCTGGTGCAACCGGATGCGCTGGCCGATCAGCCAACTGCCCAGGCGATGCCAGATTACCAGCAGGCATTCGCTGAGAAAGTGGTGCGGGTCCCAGAGTTGCGAGTCGTCCAGGCTCAAGCGGGCCATGTCGCCTTCCCGTGTCAGCTGCCAGCGCGGGCCGTGTGGGAATAGGCTATAAAACAATAAGCCGCGTTCCAGCGCCTTCTCCAGCGTGCGGCAATGAATCAGCGCATGGCACATCATGGCAAAGGTGCCGCGCTTGCTTGGCCCGTCGGCGAAACCCAGGTATTCGTCATCCAGCGCCAGCCAGAGCATTTGCAGCAACCGGGTAAATTGCTCCGGAGCGATACGCGCACGGGGTTCGCTCAGCAGTTCGGGGGTGATGCCCGCCTGCTGCAACAGGCCCGAGTAGTCGTAACCGCCCCGACGCGCGCCCTCCAGGGCGGCGCGGGCGAAGTGACTGGCGATGGTGCGTTCACGCATGACAGGGCCTCGTCCATGGGAGTGGCGATGGTAGTCATCACCCGTCGAGGCGACAAGGCGGATATCCGCCAAATTGTAGGACGCGATGGGGCAGCTAGGCGGAAATCCGCCACCTGGTTGGTGTCCAGAGCAGGTCCCGGTAAGCCTTCGAGCCTGATGCCTAAAGGCCTTCAGGGTGTTTAGCGTAAAGTGGCGCGCCGTTTGCAGTAAGGATGGCAGCGCAGGCTTGTTCCTACAGGTCTCGCAAACAACAAATCCCTCCAGTGCAGGAGGGTTCGCAATTCAAGTGTCGTGGGCAATGGCGGATATTTGCCACACGGGACGATTGAGGAACTTTGCAATGACGACTCGTCAGCCAATCTACAAATCCCTGTATTTCCAGGTGATCGTTGCAATCGTTATCGGTATTTTGCTTGGTCACTTCTACCCGCAGACCGGCGTGGCCCTCAAGCCACTGGGTGACGGCTTTATCAAGCTGATCAAAATGGTCATCGCCCCGATCATTTTCTGCACCGTGGTCAGCGGCATCGCTGGCATGCAAAGCATGAAATCGGTCGGCAAGACCGGCGGCTATGCGCTGCTGTACTTCGAAGTGGTTTCCACCATCGCGTTGCTGATCGGCCTGATCGTGGTCAACGTCGTGCAACCGGGCGCCGGCATGCACATCGACGTGGCAACCCTGGACGCTTCCAAAGTCGCCGCCTACGTGACGGCCGGTAAAGACCAGAGCATCGTCGGCTTTATCCTCAATGTGATCCCTAACACCATCGTCGGCGCCTTCGCCAACGGCGACATCCTGCAAGTGCTGATGTTCTCGGTGATCTTCGGTTTCGCCCTGCACCGCCTGGGTGCCTACGGCAAGCCGGTGCTGGACTTCATCGATCGCTTCGCCCACGTGATGTTCAACATCATCAACATGATCATGAAGCTCGCGCCAATCGGTGCCCTGGGCGCCATGGCATTCACCATCGGCGCTTACGGTGTGGGTTCCCTGGTGCAGTTGGGCCAGTTGATGATCTGCTTCTACATCACCTGCCTGCTGTTCGTGCTGGTGGTGCTCGGCGCTATCTGCCGCGCCCACGGTTTCAGCGTGATCAAGCTGATCCGCTACATCCGTGAAGAGCTGCTGATCGTGCTGGGCACGTCGTCTTCCGAATCCGCACTGCCACGCATGCTGATCAAGATGGAGCGTCTGGGCGCGAAGAAATCCGTGGTCGGCCTGGTGATCCCAACCGGCTACTCGTTCAACCTTGACGGTACCTCGATCTACCTGACCATGGCCGCCGTGTTCATCGCCCAGGCGACCGACACGCACATGGACATCACTCACCAGATCACCCTGCTGCTGGTGCTGCTGCTCTCCTCCAAGGGCGCTGCGGGTGTGACGGGCAGTGGTTTCATCGTACTGGCTGCCACCCTGTCGGCCGTCGGCCACTTGCCAGTTGCCGGCCTGGCGCTGATCCTGGGTATCGACCGGTTCATGTCCGAAGCCCGCGCGCTGACCAACCTGGTAGGTAATGCCGTTGCCACCCTCGTTGTGGCCAAGTGGGTCAAGGAACTGGACACCGACAAGCTGCAAAGCGAACTGGCGTCCGGCGGTACTGGTATCTCCGACACCCGCCAGGAAGACGACCTGGGCGTGGCCGAAGGCCCTGCACCTGTCATCAAGTAAGCCACTGATGGCGTGAACCTGCGCCGCTCGGTTATCCGCAAACGCCCCGACCCGTTCGGGGCGTTTGCGTTTGCGCGCGGTGACTTTCGAGCGTTTTGGTTTACATTACGTGGATGCTCCACCAAAGGCCCGGTGAAGACCTGTCTTCACAAGAGAGCCTCCTCAGCCTGAGCCAATCTGTGCGCACCGAACCGCGTGACCCCATGCAACAGATTGCTCGCCCCTAACCATGCAATGAACAGGCGGGCGTGCCCATGATTACCCTGAAACTCAACGGCCAAGACCATCAACTGGACGTCACCGAAGATATGCCGCTGTTGTGGGCGATTCGCGATGTGGCGGGCTACAACGGCACCAAGTTCGGTTGCGGCATGGGCCTGTGCGGTGCCTGCACCATTCACATCGACGGTGCGCCCGCGCGCAGTTGCATCACCCCGATCGGCGCGGTCAAAGGCCAGGCCATCAGCACCATCGACAACCTGCACACCGATCCTGTCGGCCAGGTGGTGCAGCAAGCCTGGCTCGACACCGCCGTCGCCCAATGCGGCTATTGCCAGGGCGGGCAGATCATGTCGGCCACCGCGCTGCTGAAAACCCACCCCAACCCCAGTGATGAACAGATCGAAGAGGCGATGGTCGGCAACATCTGCCGCTGCGGCACCTACAACCGGATCAAGACCGCGATCCGTCAGGCGGCCACGCACCTGGGGGCCAAGGCATGAGCCGGTTACCCGCTGATTTCGTGCTGAATAACCTCAGTCGTCGCGGCTTTCTCAAAGGCGCGGGCGCCACCGGTGCGCTGGTGATCGCTGCCAGCTGGGGCCTGCCTGACGCTTTCGCAGCTGATGCGGTCAAGCAATATGGCGGCGATGCAATGCCCAATGGGCTGATCGACGACCCCAAGGTCTACGTCAGCATCGCCACCGACGGCACGGTGACCGTGGTCTGCAACCGTTCGGAGATGGGCCAGGGCGTGCGCACCAGTCTCAGCCTGGTGGTGGCCGACGAGCTGGAGGCCGATTGGGCCAAGGTGAAGGTCCAGCAAGCGCCGGGCGATGAGGTGCGTTATGGCAACCAGGACACCGACGGCTCGCGCAGCATGCGCCATTGGTACGAGCCGATGCGGCGTTGCGGCGCCAGTGTGCGGGCGATGCTGGAGCAGGCCGCTGCCGAGCAGTGGAAGGTCCCGGTCAGCGAGTGCCGTGCGCAATTGCACAAGGTGATCCACCAACCGAGCGGTCGTGAGCTGGGCTATGGCGAGTTGGCCACTGCGGCCGCTGCGCTGGCCGTTCCCGCACGCGACAGCCTGCGGCTCAAGCAGCCAACGGAATTTCGCTATATCGGCAAAGAAGGCGTCAAGGCCATTGATGGCGTCGACATCGTCAACGGCAGCGCCGTCTACGGTGCCGACGTGCATTTCGACGGCATGCTCTACGCCACCATTGCACGGCCGAAGGTATATGGCGGCAAGGTCAAATCCTTCGATGCCAGTGCCGCGATGAAAGTCCCTGGCGTGATCAAGGTGCTGGAAATCGAAAGCCGGCCGATCCCCTCCGAATTCCAGCCCCTCGGTGGCGTGGCCGTGGTGGCCAGCAATACCTGGGCGGCGATCAAGGGCCGTGACGCGCTGAACATCGTGTGGGACGACGGCGTCAACGCCGGCTACAACTCCGTCGACTACCGCAAGGAGCTGGAGGCCGCTGCCCGCCAGCCCGGCAAAGTGGTGCGCAACACCGGCACCCTCGACCAGGCCATGGGCGCTGCCGACAGCACCTTGGAGGCCGCCTACTACCTGCCGCACCTGGCGCAGTCGCCGATGGAACCGATGGTCGCCGTCGCCCGTTTCGACAAGGGCCAGTGCGAAGCCTGGGCGCCGAGCCAGGCACCGCAAGTCACTCGCGAGCGCATCGCCGAGCGCCTGGGCGTGCCCTTCGATAACGTCACGGTGCACGTGACCTTGCTGGGCGGTGGTTTCGGGCGCAAATCCAAGCCGGACTTCATCATCGAAGCCGCCGTGCTGGCCAAGCAGTTTCCGGGCAAAGCCGTGCGCGTACAGTGGACCCGTGAAGACGATATCCACAATTCCTACTTTCATACCGTGTCCGCCGAATACCTTAAAGCCGGCCTGAATAAAGACGGCCTGCCTGCCGCCTGGCTGCACCGCACGGTAGCGCCGAGCATTACCGCGCTGTTCGCGCCGGACATGAACCACGAAGCGGCATTCGAACTGGGCATGGGCTTTACCAATATGGCTTACGCCATTCCCAACGTGCGCCTGGAAAACCCTGAAGCGGCGGCGCATACCCGTGTGGGTTGGTACCGTTCGGTGTCAAACATTCCCCACGGTTTTGCCATCCAGAGTTTTGTCGATGAGCTGGCGCACAAGGCCGGCCAGGATCCATTGCAGTACCAGCTCAAGTTGCTCGGCCCGGACCGTCAGATCGATCCGAAAACCTTGAGCGACGAGTGGAACTACGGCGAATCCCCCGATCGTTACCCGATCGACACCGCGCGCCTGCGTGGCGTACTGGAAACCGCCGCCAAGGCCGCCGGCTGGGGGCGCAAGCTGCCCAAGGGGCGTGGGCTGGGGCTGGCGGTGCACTACAGTTTCGTCACCTATGTGGCAGCGGTGATCGAGGTGGAAGTCAAAGACGACGGTACGCTGATTGTGCACAAGGCCGATATCGCCGTGGACTGCGGCCCGCAGATCAACCCCGAACGCATCCGCTCGCAGTTCGAGGGCGCGTGTGTGATGGGCCTGGGCAACGCGGTGCTGGGCGAGATCAGCTTCAAGGACGGTAAGGTCCAGCAGGACAATTTTCATATGTACGAAGTGGCGCGCATGTCCCTGGCGCCCAGGCAGATCGCCGTGCACCTGGTGACGCCAACCGGCGAGGTGCCGTTGGGTGGTGTCGGTGAACCGGGCGTACCACCGATTGCGCCGGCGTTGTGCAACGCGATCTTCGCAGCGACCGGCCAGCGCATCCGTAACCTGCCGGTACGCTATCAATTGCAGGGTTGGCAGGAGGCGAAAGCCTGATGGACAGTGTGGATCTGAATGTCTTGCGCAGCGTGCTGCAATGGCGCCGCGCCGGGCAACGCGTGGTGTTGTACAGCGTGGTGCAGACGTGGGGCAGCGCGCCGCGCCCACCGGGGGCGATGTTGGCCTTGCGCGGCGACGGGGTGGTGATCGGTTCGGTGTCCGGCGGCTGCATCGAGGACGATTTGATCGCGCGCTTGCAGGATGGCCGTTTGCCTGACGACGGCCCGCCTGTGCAGTTGGTGACCTACGGCGTTACTCGCGATGAGGCGGCGCGTTTTGGCCTGCCCTGCGGCGGCACCCTGCGCCTGACCGAAGAACGGGTGGAAGAGTGGGACTGGGTGGAGCAATTGCTGGCGCGCTGCGAGGATCATCAGATTGTCGCGCGGGAGCTGAACCTGGCCACCGGCAAAGTGACCCTCAGCCCTGCGAGCAAGACCGATGTGGTGACCTTTGACGAGCAGCGCCTGCGCGCCATCTATGGGCCGCGCTGGCGTCTGCTGCTGATCGGCGCTGGGCAACTGTCGCGTTACGTCGCGGAAATGGCGCGCCTGCTCGACTTCGAAGTGCTGATCTGCGACCCGCGCGAAGAGTTTGTCTACGGTTGGGAGGAACAACACGGCCGCTTCGTGCCGGGCATGCCCGATGAAGCGGTGCTGAATATCCAGACCGACGAACGCACGGCGATTGTCTGCCTGACCCACGATCCGCGCCTGGACGACATGGCTTTGCTCACGGCGTTGAATTCCAGCGCGTTCTACATTGGCGCCCTGGGCTCGCGGGTCAACACGCAAAAGCGTCGGGAAAACCTGGCGGCGCTGGGCTTGTCGGCGGACGCAATCGCGCGCTTACATGGCCCCATCGGTTTGCACATCGGCAGCCATACGCCGGCGGAAATCGCACTGTCGCTGATGGCGGAAATCGTCGCGATCAAGAACGGCGTGGCGCCCCTGCAGAAAAAGCCGCTACCGGTGGTTGCCCAGTGACAGTGACGGCAATAGTGCTGGCGGCGGGGCAGGGCAGTCGCTTTCGTGCTGAGGCCGGGGCTGATCAAGACAAGTTGCTTTCAGATTGCATGGGTTTGGATGGTGTGACGCGAGCGGTTATCGAGCAGGTGTTGGTGAACCTGCCGGCGACGCTTGTTGAGCGTTGGGTGGTGACTTCACCGGAACGCCTTGAGGTAATTCGGTTGGCAGAGGCACATGGTTGTAAGGTCCTGCTGCTGGAATCGGCCGGTATGGGCGATAGCATTGCCGCCGCTGTCACGGCCAGTGCTTCGGCAGAGGGCTGGCTAGTGGTACTGGGGGATATGCCGTTTATTCGTTCCGCGACGATCGAGCGTGTGCTGGCAGATCCGGGAAGCATCACTGTGCCGGTGCATGCCGGACAGTATGGGCATCCAGTCGCTTTCAGCCGTGTATTTGGGCCTGCATTGATGGCATTGGCCGGCGACCGTGGCGCGAAGGCTTTGTTTGCACTGGCACAGGTGCGAGGCGTGCCGGTGGATGATCCTGGCGTGCTATGGGATGTGGATGTGCCGCAACAGTTGAGTTTCAGCGCTGACTGAATGTGGGAGGGGGCTTGCTCCCGATGGCGGTATGTCAGCTCATGGAGGTGTTGGCTGATCCACCGTTATCGGGAGCAAGCCCCCTCCCACCTTTGAACAGCCGTGTGTTCGATTTTTTTGCAATAAAAAGCCCCGCCTGATTGCTCAGACGGGGCTTTTTAATGGCCGATGGAATCAGACGAGGGGTTTAGGCTCGTGCTCTTCTTCCTGGGCCTTGTGCTCTACCGACGCGGCAGCAGCGGCGGCAGCCTCGGCTTCCTTGCGGCGACGACGCACTTCACGTGGGTCGTTCGGTGCACGGCCGTTTTCAGTCAGGGCGCTTGCCGGTGCAGCTTCAACCACCGGAGCGGCGACTTCGGTCACTACCGGCGCTTCAACCACGGGTGCAGGCTCTACGACTGGGGCTGGCTCAACCACGGGGGCAATTTCGACCTCTGGGGTCGGCTCGGCCACTACGACATCTGCAACCGGAGCGGGTGCCTCTTCTACCACGGGGGCAGGAGCGGGCGCTTCAACCGGAGCGGCAGGTTCGGCAGTCCATTGGAAGGCGGTCTGTTCTTCGCGAACTTCACGCACCACTGGAGCAGCTTCTTCAGCAACCGGTGGCTGCTCGGGCGCTTGAACCACTGGCTCAGGCTCGACGACCGGGGCGACTTCAACGGCAACCACTTCGGTCACGGGTTGAGCGTCGCGAACCGGTGCCACTTCCACTTCCGGAACCACTGGGGTTTCGATTGGGGTAGTGGCTTCCACCACCGGTGCTTCAACCACTGGAGTCTCGCCAACGGGTGCTTCTACCGCAGCGGTCTCTTCGAAAGCAGCAGTCTCTTCTACAGCGGCGGTAGCGCGTTCAGCCTGCTCATGAGCCTGGGCTTCAGCTGGTGCGCTGATGACCGAGCTGGCCACGGCGGCAGTCACGGCCAGGCCGGCAGCCAGTTCGTCACCGGTCGGTTCGTGATTGCCAGCTTCTGCGTTCTCGCCGGCTTCTTCCGAGCCTTCGATCACGTTGCCGTTGGCATCACGTTGACGCTCACGACGGTTGCTGCGACGACGCTGACCACGGGAGCGGCGGCGTGGACGATCGCCTTCGGCGTTGTCCTGGCCATCTTCCTGCAGTTGCTCTTCGCCGGTCAGCACTTCTTCTTCGCTGGCGGCAGCGGCTTGTTCGGCGCGCGGTTGACGCTCTTCACGCGGAGCGCGTGGTTGACGTTCCTCACGTGGCGCGCGTTCTTCACGCGGCTGACGAGTCGGGCGTTCTTCGGTGATTGCGGTTGCGGCTGCGGCAACGGCAGGTGCCGCGTCCAGAGGCTCGCGCAGTTCGCGCACACGTTCTTCACGCTCGCCACGCGGCTTGCGGTCTTCACGCGGGGCACGTGGGGTGCGCGGTGCACGCTCCTCGCGAGGTGCGCGTTCTTCACGGGCTACGGTCGGGGTTTCTTCACGGGCTTCGCGAGGTGCACGCTCTTCACGTGGCGCGCGTTCTTCACGCGGAGCACGTTCTTCGCGCGGCTTGCGCTCTTCGTCGCGGCGACCGTTGCGGTTACGGCTCTGCTGACGACCGTTGCGACGCTCTTCGTTGCGCGCAGGGCGTTCGGCGGCGGTTTTTTCAACCACAACCGGCGCGGCGGGCTCTTCCTTGGTGGCGAACAGGCTGACCAGGGATTTCACCAGGCCTTTGAACAGGCTTGGCTCAGGCAGGGCGGCCGGCGCGGCAACCGGAGCGGCGGCTTCAACCGGAACCGGTGCGTTGGCGCGGGCCGGTGCGGTCTTCACGGCGGCTTCCTGGCGAACCAGGGTGCGGGTCGCAGCGGCTGGCTGGACTTCTTCCACTTCGGCAGCGGCAGCAGCGATTTCGTAGCTGGACTGGCCGCTGTGGGCTTCCGGGCTGTCATCGCGCAGGCGCTGCACTTCGAAGTGCGGCGTCTCGAGGTGATCGTTCGGCAGGATGACGATACGGGCACGGGTGCGCAGTTCGATCTTGGTGATCGAGTTGCGTTTTTCGTTGAGCAGGAAGGCCGCAACCGGAATCGGCACTTGTGCGCGAACTTCGGCGGTGCGGTCTTTCAGGGCTTCTTCTTCGATCAGACGCAGGATCGCGAGCGACAGCGATTCAACGTCACGGATGATGCCGGTGCCGTTGCAACGCGGGCAAACGATGCCGCTGCTTTCACCCAGAGACGGGCGCAGGCGCTGACGGGACATTTCCAGCAGACCGAAGCGCGAGATGCGGCCGACCTGCACGCGGGCACGGTCAGCTTCCAGGCATTCGCGGACTTTCTCTTCCACGGCGCGCTGGTTCTTGGCCGGGGTCATGTCGATGAAGTCGATCACGATCAGGCCGCCGATATCACGCAGGCGCAGCTGGCGGGCGATTTCTTCAGCCGCTTCCAGGTTGGTCTGCAGGGCGGTTTCTTCGATGTCGCTACCCTTCGTGGCGCGCGCCGAGTTGATGTCGATGGACACCAGGGCTTCGGTCGGGTCGATCACGATGGAGCCACCGGAAGGCAGTTCGACTACGCGCTGGAAAGCGGTCTCGATCTGGCTTTCGATCTGGAAACGGTTGAACAGCGGAACGCTGTCTTCGTACAGCTTGATCTTGCTGGCGTACTGCGGCATCACCTGGCGGATGAAGGTCAGGGCTTCGTCCTGGGCTTCAACGCTGTCGATCAGCACTTCGCCGATGTCCTGGCGCAGATAGTCGCGGATGGCGCGGATGATCACGTTGCTTTCCTGGTAGATCAGGAAAGGCGCGGAGCGATCCAGGGAGGCTTCTTTGATGGCGGTCCAGAGTTGCAGCAGGTAGTCGAGGTCCCACTGCATTTCTTCGCTGCTGCGGCCCAGGCCTGCGGTGCGCACGATCAGGCCCATGTCGGCCGGAGCGATCAAGCCGTTCAGCGCTTCACGCAGTTCGTTGCGCTCTTCGCCTTCGATGCGACGGGAAATACCGCCGGCACGCGGGTTGTTCGGCATCAGCACCAGGTAACGGCCAGCCAGGCTGATGAAGGTGGTCAGGGCGGCGCCCTTGTTGCCACGTTCTTCTTTCTCGACCTGAACGATGACTTCCTGGCCTTCGCTCAGGACGTCCTTGATGTTCACCCGGCCTTCGGGGGCCTTCTTGAAGTATTCGCGGGAGATTTCTTTGAGGGGCAGGAAGCCGTGGCGCTCGGAGCCGAAATCGACAAAGGCAGCCTCAAGGCTAGGTTCGATGCGAGTAATACGGCCTTTATAGATGTTGGCCTTCTTTTGCTCGCGGGCACCGGATTCGATATCCAGGTCGTAGAGGCGTTGGCCATCTACCAGTGCAACACGCAACTCTTCGGGTTGGGTTGCGTTAATCAGCATTCTTTTCATGTTGTACCGTCGGTTTCCGGGCTGCCGGAAACGGCGTTCGGCACACACGACTTCTCACGGTCGGTGTCAGGTGCGTCAAGAGTGGTTGGCCACTCCAGTGTCCAGCAAAACCTGCCAATTGGGCGGGTATCGCGACGGACGCGTCCTGCTTGTTAGCGGTGGTGACAAAGGCACCACTTCAACAAAAGCTAAGGTCAGGAGGAGGAATCAACCGGCGACTGTGGACGAGATGAAGCGTCTAAATATAAGCCTAGTGCTACACGGTCCGACGGTTGTGCATCTCCACCCTACACGTATCCCTGATAATTCGGGTGCTGCCGCGCGCAGAATCCGCAGCGGGTTGGCATTTACCGTGTTCTCCAATGGGGAGTCCACGCTCATGGCTAAACAAGACTAGGTGTGGGCGACTGCGCTCGCACTCAGCTCTTAACAGGCGTTGTTTCCGAAGCATTCGCCATGGTCTGGCTCGAGACTGACTGCACTTTGTGAACTGGCCGTAAATATCGGCGCGCAAGGCGAGTATTCACTCTGCTTTGCGCACTCGCTTCAGGCCTCATGTCACCTGCGCTTGTTACAATCTCAAGCCTTCCAAGGTGGCGAATGCCCCGTAGGACGGCCTCGCGTCCTGATGAATTGCGATGGTCAGGGCCGGCAGTTTGCCGCAAGTCCTCTGTCCAGGCCGCTTTTGGCGGCGTTCGCGACTATAGCAGCAATGATTAAGTGCTTCAATTCCATAAAAAATTGTTATCATCGCCGCCATGACGACTACCGCCCCCCAGACCCCCAGCGTCCAGCTGCTCGAGGTCTCGCCGGAATATGCCGGCCAACGCATCGATAATTTTCTCCTGGCCAGGCTCAAAGGCGTGCCCAAGACCTTGATTTACCGCATCTTGCGCAAAGGCGAAGTGCGCGTGAACAAAGGCCGGATCAAGCCCGAGTACAAGTTGCAGGCGGGCGATATCGTCCGGGTGCCGCCAGTGCGTGTGCCCGAGCGCGACGAGCCGGTGCCGCTGGCCCAGGGCCTGCTGCAGCGCCTGGAAGCGTCGATCGTGTTCGAAGATAACAAACTCATCGTGATCAACAAACCCTGCGGCATTGCCGTTCACGGCGGCAGCGGCCTGACGTTCGGCGTGATCGAAGCCTTTCGTCAGCTGCGCCCGGATGCCAAGGAGCTGGAGCTGGTCCACCGACTGGACCGCGACACCTCTGGCCTGTTGATGATCGCCAAGAAGCGCAGCATGTTGCGCCACCTGCACACCGCCCTGCGTGGCGATGGCGTAGACAAACGCTACATGGCGCTGGTGCGTGGTAACTGGGCCAGTTCGATCAAGAGCGTGCGAGCGCCGTTGCAGAAAAGCAACCTGCGCTCCGGTGAACGTATGGTGGAAGTGGACGAGGAGGGCAAAGAGGCCCTGACCCTGTTCAAGGTGCTGCGCCGCTTCGGCGACTTCGCCACCCTGGTCGAGGCCAAGCCGGTGACCGGGCGTACCCACCAGATTCGCGTGCACACCCTGCACGCCGGTCACTGCATTGCCGGTGATACCAAGTACGGCGATGAGGATTTCTCCAAAGAAATTCGCGATCTGGGCGGTAAGCGTCTGTTCCTGCACGCCTATATGCTGACCGTGCCGCTGCCCGATGGCGGTGAGTTGAAGTTGCAGGCGCCAGTCGATGAGATGTGGGCCAAGACCGTGGAGCGTTTGAGTGTCGCGCCTTGATTACAAGCTGCTGATCTTCGATTGGGATGGAACGCTGGCCAACTCCATAGGGCGGATTGTCGAATCGATGCACATGGCTTCGACCCGTTCCGGCTTCGAGCCGTGCAGCGACCTGGCGGTCAAGGGCATCATCGGCCTGGGCTTGCCTGAGGCCATCCGCACCCTGTACCCGCAGATCGACGACTCGCAACTGATCGCGTTTCGACAGCACTACGCGGATCACTACATCGCTCTGGAAGCCGAGCCTTCACCGCTGTTCGACGGTGTGAGGCAGTCCCTGGAGGCGTTCCGTGCCCAGGGCTATTACCTCGCCGTGGCCACCGGCAAGGCCCGGCGCGGGCTCGACCGCGTGCTCAAGGCACATGGCTGGGACGATTATTTCGACATCACCCGTGCCGCGGATGAAACCGCCAGCAAACCCCACCCTCTGATGCTGGAGCAGATCCTGGCTCACTGCGGTGTAGCGCCGCGCCAGGCACTGATGGTGGGGGACGCGTCCTTCGACCTGATGATGGCGCGCAATGCGGGCATGGACAGCGTGGCGGTCAGCTACGGCGCCCAGGCGGCCGAGGCCTTGCAGCAATATGAGCCCAGGCTGACGATCGATCATTTTTCTGAATTGCAGGCCTGGCTCGGTCGGGCTCAATAAGTCTTTGCTGGGGTTAATGGCATGAGTGACGAGTGGAAAGCGCCTGAAAAGGCCGATAGCAGCGACGACAAAAGCTGGAAGTTGCTGGAAAAGACCTTGTTGGCCAGCGTGCAGGAGCAGCGTCGTTCACGGCGTTGGGGGATTTTCTTCAAGCTGCTGACCTTCGTGTATCTGTTGGGCATGCTGGCGTTGTTCAGCCCGCTGATGGACATGGAAAAAAGCGCCACCCGTGGCAGCCACTACACCGCCTTGATCGAAGTGCGCGGGGTGATTGCCGACAAGGAGCCCGCCAGCGCCGACAACATCGTCAGCAGCCTGCGCGCCGCGTTCGAAGACCCCAAGGTCAAAGGCGTGGTCCTGCGCATCAATAGCCCCGGTGGCAGCCCGGTGCAGTCGGGTTATGTGTATGACGAGATCCGCCGTCTGCGCGCCCTGCATCCAGATACCAGGCTTTATGCGGTGATCTCGGACCTCGGGGCCTCGGGTGCCTATTACATCGCCAGCGCCGCCGACCAGATCTATGCGGACAAGGCCAGCCTGGTCGGCTCCATTGGCGTGACGGCGGCCGGCTACGGTTTTGTCGGCACCATGGAGAAGCTTGGCGTGGAGCGTCGCACCTACACGTCGGGGGAGCATAAGGCGTTCCTCGACCCGTTCCAGCCGCAAAAGGCCGATGAAACCCAGTTCTGGCAGGGCGTGCTCGATACCACCCATCGTCAGTTCATTGCCAGCGTCAAGCAAGGGCGTGGCGATCGGCTCAAGGACAAGGACCATCCAGAGCTGTTCTCCGGCCTCGTGTGGTCGGGTGAGCAAGCGCTGCCGCTGGGCTTGATCGACGGCCTGGGCAGTGCCAGTTCGGTGGCGCGGGATGTGATTGGCGAGAAGGAGTTGGTGGATTTCACGGTTGAGGAATCGCCGTTTGACCGCTTCTCCAAAAAGCTCGGTGCCAGTGTGGCTGAGAAGCTGGCCCTGTACATGGGCTTCCAGGGCCCGACATTACGCTGATATCTCAAGGCAGTTGTAGATCAAAATGTGGGAGGGGGCTTGCTCCCGATGGCGGTGGATCAGCCAGCTTATCTATAGCTGACACACCGTCATCGGGAGCAAGCCCCCTCCCACATTTGGTTTGCAGTGCTCTCAGGGGATGTGTGCACCTTCCACCAGCAGCATATCTACCAGGCGAATCAGCGGCAGGCCCACAAGGCTGGTTGCATCCGGCCCTTCGGTGCTCTGGAACAGGCTCACGCCCAGGCCTTCGGCCTTGAAGCTGCCCGCGCAGTCATACGGCTGCTCGATCCGCAAATAACGCTCGATGCATTCAACGCTCAGTTCGCGCATGTGCACGGTAAAAGGGATGCAGTCGACCTGGCAGTGCCCGGTATCGCTATTGAGCAGCGCCAGTCCGGTGAGGAAGCTCACACGCTTGCCGCTGGCTGCCAGCAATTGCTCGCGGGCGTTTTCGAAGGTGTGTGGCTTGCCGATAATCCGTCCTTCAAGCGCCGCCACCTGATCCGAGCCGATGATCAGGTGCCCGGGATGGCTGGCGGCGAGGGCGCGCGCTTTCTCTTCGGCCAGGCGCTTGACCAGCTCAATGGCGGGTTCATTCGGGCGATGGCTTTCATCGATATCCGGCGCGCCGCAGGTGAACGGCAAGTGCAGGCGGCTCAGTAATTCCCGGCGATAAACCGAGCTGGACGCAAGTAATAAAGGCAGCATGGACGTCTCCTCAAGGCAGCCGCAGATTCTAGCGGCGTGACCGGCTGACGCACAGGGCTGAATTTCCTTTGACATGGCTGGGTGCATCCCTATAATGCTGCGCCTATGTTGAATGACCCGATTCCACCTCACGTTGACCCGCGCAAATTGGCTGATCGTGGCACTTCCCTTCAAGGTGAATTGCCGCTGGCCGATTTGGAGAGACTCTGCGACCCGCTTTCCGACACTGTCGGTACGGTGCAGGCCAAATTCGTTTTGAACGAGATGAACGTAAGTCTGTGGTAATCCACAGTTTTATCGACACCGAAGTCAAAATGGTTTGCCAGCGTTGTCTTGAGCTGGTCACCCTGCCGATTCACAGCGAATGCAGTTACGCTGTGGTGAAGGAGGGTGCGAATACCCAGTCGTTGCCGAAAGGTTATGACGTGCTGGAACTGGGCGAAGATCCTTTGGATCTGCATGCACTGATCGAGGAGGAGCTTTTGCTCGCCTTGCCCATTGTGCCTGCTCATCATCCGGAAGAATGCCAGCAGCCGGAGGGTCTCGATGACGAGGCCGAGCCGAGCGAGGACGAGGTAACGCGGTCCAACCCGTTCAGTGTATTGGCGCAGTTAAAGCGTGACCCAAACGTTTAGGAGTTAATCAATTATGGCTGTTCAGCAGAACAAAAAATCCCGCTCTGCCCGTGACATGCGTCGTTCGCACGATGCCCTGACGGCAAGCACTCTGTCTGTAGAAAAAACCACCGGTGAAATTCACCTGCGTCACCACGTATCGCCAGAAGGCGTATACCGTGGCCGTAAAGTGATCGACAAGGGCGCTGACGAGTAATCACTTGTCTGCTCAAGTCATCGCGATTGACGCAATGGGCGGGGACTTCGGTCCCCGCAGCATTGTTCAGGCCTGCATTGCCAGCCTGTCTGCAACGCCCTCGCTGCACCTGACCCTCGTCGGTCAACCCTCCCTTCTTGAAGAACTGATTGCCAGCCATCCGGCAGTGGATCGCGCGCGCCTGACGGTTACAGCGGCCAGCGAAGCCATCACCATGGACGAAAAGCCGGCAGCGGCCCTGCGCGGCAAGCCCGACTCGTCCATGCGCGTGGCGTTGCAATTGCTGCGCGACGGCAAGGTGCAGGCCTGTGTCAGCGCCGGCAATACGGGTGCGCTGATGGCTCTGTCGCGGCATGTGCTCAAGACGCTGCCGGGCATCGACCGGCCGGCGATGGTGGCGGCGATTCCGACGCAGAAAGGTTATTGCCAGTTGCTGGACCTGGGGGCGAACGTCGACTGCAGTGCCGAGCACCTGTTCCAGTTCGCCGTGATGGGCTCGGTGGCGGCCGAAGCGCTGGGCGTGGTACGGCCACGCGTAGCCTTGCTGAACATCGGCACCGAAGACATCAAGGGCAACCAGCAGGTCAAGCTCGCCGCTGCGTTGCTGCAGGGCGCGCGAGGCTTGAACTACATCGGTTTTGTCGAAGGTGACGGTTTGTACCGGGGCGAAGCGGATGTGGTGGTGTGCGACGGGTTCGTCGGCAATATCCTGCTCAAATCCAGCGAGGGCCTGGCGACCATGATCGCCACGCGCATCGAAGCGCTGTTCAAACAGAACCTGGTGTCGCGGGCTGTTGGCGCCCTGGCGCTGCCGTTGATGCGCCGTCTGCAGGCCGACCTGGCCCCGGCCAGGCACAATGGCGCGAGTTTTCTGGGTTTGCAGGGCATTGTGGTGAAAAGCCACGGTTCGGCCGGTGTGGAAGGCTTTCAAAGTGCCATTGCGCGGGCCGTGATCGAGATTCAGGAAAACCTGCCGCAACGTTTGCACGGCCGTCTCGAGGATCTGTTGCCTTAGGCGAATTGGCCCGGGAGTGCTTAAATGTGACCGGCCAGTTCAATTGACCATCCAATCTGTCAGTTTCGTGCGCTCCCACCGTAGGGGCGCCTCTTTCCGACGACAAGATCATTAGGGGCTTGTTACATGTCTACATCCCTCGCATTCGTCTTTCCAGGGCAGGGTTCGCAGTCCCTCGGCATGTTGGCCGAGCTGGGCGCGCAATACCCGCTGATCCTGGACACCTTCAAGGAAGCTTCCGACGCACTGGGTTACGACCTGTGGGCGTTGACCCAGCAGGGGCCGGAAGAGCAACTCAATCAAACCGATAAAACCCAGCCGGCCATTTTGACCGCTTCGATCGCCCTGTGGCGCTTGTGGCTGGCCGAAGGCGGCGCACGCCCGGCGTTCGTTGCCGGTCACAGCCTGGGCGAATACAGCGCGCTGGTCGCGGCGGGCAGCCTGACCCTCGCTGAAGCGGTCAAACTGGTCGAGCGTCGTGGCCAATTGATGCAGGAAGCCGTTCCGGCCGGGCAGGGCGGCATGGCCGCTATCCTGGGCCTGGACGACGCCGTGGTGATCGAAGCCTGTGCCGAAGCGGCCCAGGGCGAAGTGGTCAGCGCGGTCAACTTCAATTCCCCTGGCCAAGTGGTTATCGCCGGTGCCAAGGCGGCGGTCGAACGCGCCATTGAAGGCTGCAAGGCCCGTGGCGCCAAGCGTGCGCTGCCGTTGCCGGTCAGCGTGCCGTCGCACTGCGAACTGATGCGCCCGGCCGCCGAGCGTTTTGCCGAGTCTATCGCTGCCATCAACTGGCAGGCGCCGCAGATCCCGCTGGTGCAGAACGTCAGCGCGGCGGTTGCCCCTGACCTGGACACCCTCAAGCGCGACCTGCTGGAGCAGCTTTACAAGCCAGTACGCTGGGTGGAATCGGTGCAGACCCTGGCCGCCAACGGCGCCACCGAGCTGGTCGAGTGCGGTCCGGGCAAAGTCCTGGCCGGCCTGAACAAGCGCTGCGCCGACGGTGTGTCGACTGCCAACCTCAATACCCCTGAAGCCTTCGCTGCCGCTCGCGGCACTGGCCTGAACGCTTAATCCCGATTTTGTACTTAGGAGAAGCCTGCATGAGTCTGCAAGGTAAAGTTGCACTGGTTACCGGCGCAAGCCGTGGCATCGGCCAGGCCATCGCCCTGGAGCTGGGCCGTCAGGGCGCCGTTGTGATCGGCACCGCCACTTCCGCTTCGGGCGCCGAGCGTATCGCCGCGACCCTCAAGGAAAATGGCGTGCAGGGCACCGGCCTTGAGCTGAATGTGACCAGTGATGCGTCCGTGGCGGCCGTGCTGGCTGAGATCACCGCTCAGTTCGGTGCGCCGGCGATTCTGGTGAACAATGCCGGTATCACCCGCGATAACCTGATGATGCGCATGAAAGACGACGAATGGTACGACGTGGTCGATACCAACCTGAACAGTCTGTTCCGCCTGTCCAAGGGCGTTTTGCGCGGCATGACCAAGGCGCGTTGGGGCCGAATTATCAATATTGGCTCCGTAGTGGGTGCCATGGGCAACGCCGGCCAAGTAAACTACGCCTCCGCCAAGGCCGGTCTGGAAGGTTTCAGCCGTGCACTGGCGCGTGAAGTCGGTTCGCGGTCGATTACGGTAAACTCGGTGGCCCCAGGGTTCATCGACACCGATATGACCCGCGAACTGCCGGAAGCACAGCGTGAAGCCTTGCTGACGCAGATTCCGCTGGGCCGTCTGGGCCAGGCTCAAGAGATCGCGAATGTGGTCACTTTCCTGGCATCCGACGGTGCGGCATACGTGACTGGGGCTACAATTCCAGTGAACGGCGGGATGTACATGAGTTAAATTGTGACGGATCGCTTCAAAAATATGTCATACGAGCTGTCTAAAATCCGTTATAAAGCTGCAACTTAATTTATAGGCAGGTGGCAGAGCGGGTACAGGGTGAAGCTTTCAGTTGAAAAGCTGAAATGGCTTTCTATACACTTACCCACTGGCCAGCTGCCTGAATTTGTCCATTAGGAGTTAAACAAGGTATGAGCACCATCGAAGAGCGCGTCAAGAAAATCGTTGCCGAGCAACTGGGCGTCAAAGAAGAAGAAGTGACCAACACTGCTTCCTTCGTAGAAGACCTGGGTGCCGATTCCCTTGACACCGTTGAGCTGGTGATGGCTCTGGAAGAGGAATTCGAGACCGAAATCCCGGACGAAGAAGCTGAAAAAATCACTACTGTTCAAGCTGCTATCGACTACGTTACTGCCCACCAGGCGTAATAGTTTGTAGTCGTCGCTTGCTGTCAGGGAAAAACCGCACTGCTGTAACGGCGTGCGGTTTTTTCTTTAAGCGGTGACGAAAAGTACGCTGCGAAGCAAAGTGTCGTCATTAGAAAAAGGAGAGTGCTGTGTCGCGTAGACGCGTCGTAGTCACCGGTATGGGTATGTTGTCGCCACTGGGCACGGATGTGCCAAGCAGTTGGCAGGGCATTCTGGCTGGCCACAGTGGTATCGGTCTGATCGAACACACGGACCTTTCTGCCTATTCCACCCGTTTTGGCGGCTCGGTAAAGGGTTTCAATGTCGAGGAATACCTCTCGATCAAGGAATCCCGCAAGCTCGACCTGTTCATTCAGTACGGCCTGGCAGCCGGTTTTCAGGCGGTGCGCAATGCCGGCCTGGAGGTCACCGACGCCAACCGTGAGCGCATCGGCGTGGCCATGGGTTCGGGTATTGGTGGCCTGACCAATATCGAAGAAACCAGCCGCACGCTGCACGATTCCGGCCCCCGTCGAATTTCACCGTTCTTCGTGCCGGGCTCGATCATCAATATGATTTCCGGTTTCCTGTCGATCCACCTGGGCGCACAGGGGCCTAACTACGCCATCGCAACGGCGTGCACCACGGGCACTCACTGCATCGGCATGGCGGCGCGTAATATCGCCTATGATGAAGCCGACGTGATGATCGCCGGCGGTGCCGAGATGGCCGCCTGCGGCCTGGGCATGGGCGGCTTCGGCGCGTCCCGTGCGCTGTCGACCCGCAACGACGAACCGACCCGTGCCAGCCGTCCGTGGGACAAAGGCCGCGACGGTTTCGTACTGTCCGACGGTGCCGGCGCCCTGGTGCTGGAAGAGTTGGAGCATGCCAAGGCGCGCGGTGCCACCATCTATGCCGAGCTGATCGGCTTTGGCATGAGCGGCGACGCCTATCACATGACCTCGCCACCGGCCGACGGTGCCGGTGCCGCGCGTTGCATCACCAACGCCTTGCGCGATGCGAAGGTCAACGCGGACCAGGTGCAGTACATCAATGCCCATGGCACTTCGACGCCGACCGGCGACCTGGCGGAAGCCGAAGCCATCAAGTCGGTGTTCGGCGAGCATGCCTATAAGCTGGCCGTCAGCTCCACCAAGTCCATGACCGGCCATCTGCTGGGCGCGGCGGGCGCGGTCGAGGCGATCTTCAGTGTCATGGCCATCAAGGACCAAGTTGCTCCGCCGACCATCAACCTCGATGAGCCGGACGAAGGCTGCGACCTGAACTTCGTGCCTCACGAAGCGCAGCCGATGCCGATCGACGTGGTGATCTCCAACTCGTTCGGTTTTGGTGGCACTAACGGCTCGCTGGTGTTCCGCCGGTTCGCCGAGTGATGCACAGCTGGGTCGACGGTCAGCCAGCGGACAGCGTGCCCCTGAAAGATCGCGGCCTGGCGTATGGCGATGGGGTGTTTGAAACCATCGCTGTCAAGGCCGGGCAGCCGGTGCTGCTTGACCGTCATTTGCAGCGCCTCCATGAGGGCTGCAGGCGCCTCGGGTTAGCCGCAGATCACGGGCTGGTCCGTAGCGAGGTGCTGGCTTATGCCACAGCCCTTGGCGATGGCGTGCTCAAGTTGATCCTGACCCGTGGCGACAGCCAGCGCGGTTATGGCATCGACCCCGAGGCCGCTGCGCGCCGTATCTTGCAGGGCAGTCCGCCTGCCGCTTATCCCGAAACCCATGGAACCGACGGCATCCGCCTGTTTGCGTGTGTCACCCGCTTGGCCGAACAACCGCTGCTGGCCGGGCTCAAACACCTCAACCGCCTTGAGCAGGTGATTGCCCGCGCCGAATGGCGTGATGCCGAGCATGCCGAAGGCTTGATGCTGGATACGTCCGGTCGTGTCATCGAAGGTGTGTTCAGCAACCTGTTCCTGGTGCGCAACGGCTTGTTACTAACCGCTGATCTGAAGCGTTGCGGCGTTGCTGGCGTGATGCGCGCCGAGATCCTGGCCCAGGCGCAAGTGCTGGGCGTCCCGGTGGCTGTGGCCGACATCAGCCTCGAACAGTTGCAGCAGGCCGACGAAGTCTTTGTGTGCAACAGCGTTTATGGCATCTGGCCGGTATGCGAGTGCGCTGGGATGAGCTGGTCGGTTGGCCCGCTCACCCGTAAACTGCAGGGCATTGTTCGCGCGCTATTGGATATTTGAGTGATACGAAAACTGGTTGTACTGCTGCTGATCGGTGTGTGCTCGGCGGCTTTGCTGGCGGGCTTTTGCGCCTGGAAATACAACGCTGCCTTGAAACAGCCGTTGCATTTGACCCAGGAGCAATTGCTCGATGTGCCGGCAGGGGCGACGCCCACTGGCACCTTCAATCGTCTGGAAGCCGATGGCGTGCTCGACGGTGCCTTCTGGCTGCGGCTTTATTGGCGTTTCAACCTCGAGGGCCAGCCGCTGCACAGCGGCGAATACCGGATGACCCCAGGCATGACTGCTGAAGGCCTGATCGGCCTGTGGCAGCGTGGGGAAGTGGTGCAATACAGTCTGACCCTGGTGGAGGGGTGGAACTTCCGCCAGGTACGCTCGGCCCTGGCCAAGCATGACAAGATCGTGCAGAACCTCTCGGGCCTCAGTGACAGCGAAGTGATGGACAAGCTCGGCCATCCTGGCGTGTTCCCTGAAGGCCGCTTCTTTCCCGACACCTACCGTTTCGTGCGCGGCATGACCGATGTCGAATTCCTGAAGAAAGCCTACAACCGCCTCGATGATGTGCTGGCCCAGGAGTGGAGCAGGCGCGCGCCTGATGCGCCTTATACTGAGCCTTATCAAGCGCTGATCATGGCCTCCCTGGTGGAAAAGGAAACCGGTGTGCCCGAAGAGCGCGGGCAAATTGCCGGTGTGTTCGTGCGTCGCCTGAAGATGGGCATGATGTTGCAGACCGACCCCACGGTGATCTACGGCCTGGGTGAGCGCTACAACGGCAAGTTGACCCGCGCCCATCTCAAGGAAGCCAACCCTTACAACACCTACATGATCGCCGGCCTGCCGCCGACACCCATCGCCATGGTCGGCCGCGAGGCGATTCATGCCGCGCTGAACCCGGTGCCGGGCAGCAGCCTGTATTTCGTCGCCCGTGGCGATGGCAGCCATATTTTCTCGGATGACCTGGATGCGCATAATGCCGCCGTGCGTGAGTTTCAACTCAAGCGCCGCGCCGATTACCGTTCCAGCCCGGCACCGGCGGTCAAGCCGCCGGAAGACGCAGTGCCACCGGTTGACGTACCGACAGAGCCTGCGCCGGACACCAGCGCCCCGCAAAGCCCGCAATGACTCTGACTAAGGACTGCCTGTGACTGGCTTGTTTATGACCCTCGAAGGCCCGGAAGGCGCCGGCAAAAGCACCAACCGCGACTACCTGGCCGAACGCCTGCGTGCTGCGGGTATCGAAGTGGTGCTGACCCGCGAGCCCGGCGGTACGCCGCTGGCCGAGCGCATCCGTGAAGTATTGCTGGCGCCGGGTGATGAGCCAATGAACCCGGACACCGAGCTGCTGCTGGTGTTCGCCGCCCGTGCCCAGCATTTGGCCGAGGTTATCCGACCGGCCCTGGCACGCGGCGCCGTGGTGATCTGCGACCGTTTCACTGACTCCACCTACGCCTACCAGGGCGGTGGTCGTGGGTTGTGCCTGGAGCGTATCGCTACCCTGGAAACCTTCGTGCAAGGCGCTCTGCGTCCAGACCTGACCCTGCTGTTCGACCTGCCGGTAGAAGTGGGGATGGCCCGCGCCAGTGCACGCGGCCGCCTGGATCGTTTCGAGCTGGAAGGCCAGGGGTTTTTCGACGCTGTGCGCACTGCATTCCTCGCGCGTGCCAAGGCGGAGCCTGCGCGTTACCACCTGCTCGATGCGGCTCAGCCGCTGGCGCAGGTGCAGCACGCCATCGATGCGCTGTTGCCCATCCTGCTGGAGCGCGCCCGTGGCTGATGCCTATCCGTGGCAGGACGGCCTCTGGCAACAATTGGCCGGCCGTGCCCAGCACGCCCACGCCTATTTGCTGCACGGCCCGACAGGCATCGGCAAGCGCGCCCTTGCCGAACGCTTGATGGCCAGCTTGTTGTGCCAGCGCCCGGTCGGCCTGGAAGCCTGCGGCGCATGCAAATCCTGCCTGCTGCTGAAGGCGGGTAGCCACCCTGACAACTATGTGCTGGAACCTGAGGAAGCGGACAAAGCGATCAAGGTCGACCAGGTCCGTGACCTCGTCAGTTTCGTGGTGCAGACCGCGCAGATGGGCGGGCGCAAGGTGGTTCTGATCGAGCCGGTGGAGGCGATGAACATCAACGCCGCCAACGCCTTGCTCAAAAGTCTTGAGGAACCGTCCGGCGACACCGTGCTATTGCTGGTGAGCCATCAGTCCAGCCGCTTGTTGCCGACTATCCGCAGCCGTTGCGTGCAGCAGGCATGCCCGTTGCCGAGCGAGGCCATGAGCCTGCAATGGCTGGCGCAGGCGCTGCCGGACTGCTCGGCGGAAGAGCGGGTTGAATTGCTGACCCTGGCCGCCGGTTCCCCTTTGGCTGCGGTGAAGCTGCAAGCCCAGGGCGTGCGCGAGCAACGTGCACTGGTCGTGGACGGGGTGAAGAAGCTGATCAAACAGGAACTGTCCGCCACGCAATTGGCCGAAACTGCGTGGAAGGACATTCCCCTGTTGCTGCTGTTCGACTGGTTCTGCGACTGGTCCAGCCTGATCCTGCGCTACCAGTTGACCCAGGACGAAAACGGCCTGGGCCTGCCGGACATGCGCAAGGTGGTGCAATACCTGGCGCAGAAAAGTGCCCAGGACAAGGTGCTGAGCATTCAGGACTGGATCCTCGCACAGCGCCAGAAGGTGCTCGGCAAGGCCAACCTCAACCGCGTGCTCTTGCTCGAAGCGCTGCTGGTGCAGTGGGTCGGTCTGCTCGGCCGGCGTTAATTTCCGTGGCCAGCGGGTGTATCGTTGGCCAGACACGTTCCGTAACTCAAGTTGTAGAGACCCATGCTCGTAGATTCCCACTGTCACCTTGATCGACTCGACCTCGCTCAGCACGGCGGCTCCCTTGACGCCGCCCTTGAGGCTGCGCGCCAGCGCGGGGTAGGGCACTTCCTGTGCATCGGCGTCAGTGCCGAAAACGCCGCCGACGTCAAAGCCCTCGCCGATCGCTATGCCGACGTGGATTGTTCGGTGGGTATCCACCCGCTGGATCTCAAACCCGGCGAAGCACCGGCCCTGGACTGGCTGTTGGGTGAGCTCAATCACCCGCGCGTCGTCGCCATTGGCGAAACCGGTCTGGATTACCACTACGAACCCGAAGCCGCCGACCTGCAGCAGGCCTCGTTCCGCCTGCACCTGCAGGCCGCGCAACAGACCGGCAAACCGGTGATCGTCCACACCCGTGGCGCCCGCGCCGATACCCTGGCGCTGTTGCGTGAAGCCGCGCTGCCCCAGGCGGGTGTATTGCATTGCTTTACCGAGGATTGGGAGATGGCCAAGGCCGCCCTGGACCTGGGCTTCTATATTTCCCTGTCGGGCATCGTTACCTTTCGCAATGCCGACGCGCTGCGTGATGTCGCCCGCCAGGTGCCTGCCGACCGGCTGCTGGTGGAAACCGACTCGCCGTACCTGGCGCCGATTCCCCATCGCGGCAAGCCGAACCTGCCCGAGTATGTGCGTGACGTGGCGGATTATCTGGCAATGCTGCGCGGTGAGTCCTACGAGCGCTTTGCCGAGCAGACCACTGAGAACTTCAGGCGTTTGTTTCCACTGGCCCATGTGGCCTGCTGATCGCGCTCAAATCCCGGGCAAAAAAAACCCGGGTTCTGGGGGGTGAATCCGGGCTAAGACCATTAGGAGTAAAACAAGGGCACACAGTCCGTCGGTACCCAGGTCGACGCGTCACTTGGGGGAGATGTCACGCCGACACTTGAAGTATTGATCACTATCCGATTCAGTCCAGTGTCGATTGGTCGTTTTTTAAACAGATTTGGAATACGCGCTCTTCGCTTGAGTTCTCATTGCACAGGATGCTCGGGTCGAGCGGTGCGTATTGTTTCTGACTGATATCGCCAAAATCGTTGGCGTATTGAAAGTTAAGTGCATAGCGGGTTCACATAGGCGTTGCCCAACGACCGTTCAGTCGGGATAATCCCTCGCATCGGGTAAATCGTATCGCCACGTATCCATGGCGCACGAAACCCTCCCTATTCCGACCTTTGCAGACCTCTTCCTCATGCATAAAGAACCCCGTAAGGTCCGTGAGTTTCGCCGCCGTGAGCAGGAAATTCTCGACACCGCACTCAAATTGTTCCTCGAACAAGGCGAAGACAGCGTCACCGTCGAGATGATCGCGGATGCCGTGGGTATCGGCAAAGGCACGATCTACAAGCACTTCAAGTCCAAGGCCGAGATTTACCTGCGCCTGATGCTCGACTACGAGCGCGACTTGAACGAGCTGCTGCATTCGGCCGATGTCGACAAGGACAAAGAAGCTTTGTCCCGTGCCTATTTCGAGTTCCGCATGCGCGACCCGCAGCGCTACCGCCTGTTTGACCGCCTGGAAGAAAAGGTCGTCAAGGGCCATCAAGTGCCGGAAATGGTCGAGGAACTGCACAAGATCCGCGCCTCGAATTTCGAGCGCCTGACCTTGCTGATCAAGGGCCGTATCAGTGAAGGCAAGCTCGAAGACGTGCCGCCGTACTTCCACTACTGCGCCGCCTGGGCCCTGGTGCATGGCGCCGTCGCGCTGTACCACTCGCCGTTCTGGAGCAATGTGCTGGAAGACCAGGAAGGCTTCTTTCAGTTCCTGATGGACATCGGCGTGCGCATGGGCAACAAGCGCAAGCACAGCGCTGACTTGCCTGGCCCTGAAAAAGCCGGCGAAGCGCCTGCTGCCTGAGTCATTCATCACGCTGATGGCTCAATGATTTACTGCCAGGCGCAGTACCCTAGGAATATACTCAGGCAAGGATCTTGCTAAAAGCTGATTTATAAGTCAGCTTCTAGCACGCCCGAAATATCCTCTGCCGGAGTGGTTCATGATCGTTGATCGTCAAGGCAGGCGGTTTCGCAATTTGCGGATCAGCCTGACCTCAGCCTGCAATTACGCATGTACCTACTGCGTGCCCAACGGCAAGCGGCTGGTGGCTGCCCAGGACGAACTCTCGGCCCAGGCGATGGCGCGAGGCGTGGCTTATCTGATCGAAGCGGCGGGCATCGACCGCTTGCGCATTACCGGTGGTGAGCCGCTGGTGAGCCCCAAGCTGGAAGCCTTCATGGGCGCCGTGGGGCAGATGGGGCTCAGCGATATCAGCCTGACCACCAACGGCCAGTTGCTGGCGCGCAAGCTGCCGCTGCTGGTGGACGCGGGTATCCGGCGCATCAACGTTTCCCTCGACACCCTGAATGCCGACGCTTTCCGCAGTATCGCCCGCGGTGGCGACCTGGCCACTGTGCTCGACGGTATGGACCAGGCCCGCGCGGCCGGGATCAAGATCAAGGTCAATATGGTGCCCTTGCGTGGCCAGAACCTGGACCAGGTAATGCCCTTGCTCGATTACTGCCTGGAGCGGGGCTACGAGCTGCGCTTTATCGAGTTGATGCGCATGGGGCACTTGGCGAAAGATTCCAATGCGTTCCTGCAGCAATTCGTCAGCCTGCAACAATTGCTCAGCCTGATCGGCGAACACCACGAATACCTGCAAGCCAATGCGCCCGTCGACGCCACGGCCGTGCGCTATGAAGTGCCGGGCAAGGGTTTCTTTGGCGTGATCGCCAATGAAAGCGTGCCGTTCTGCCGTACCTGCTCGCGCTTGCGTCTGTCCTCCACGGGCTGGTTGCACGGCTGCCTGTCGTCGAGCAACCGTCACTACGTCGGCGACCTGCTGGACAAGCCGCGCCACCAGGCATTGCCGGCGTTGCAGGGGCTGTTGATGAAAGCCCTGGGCGACAAGCAGGAAGTAGCGTTCTCGGGCGGCGCGACGGTGATGAAGATCATTGGCGGCTGACGCCGAGCTCAAGCTACAAGCTTGAAGCTTGAAGCTTGAAGCTGTTCCCCTGGCCCAGATTCTGCATCTCACGCCCATTCGCCGGTTTTCCGTCACCGGCTTCTGGAGGAATAGGATGCGTAGTCTGGTTTTGTTGCTGGCGTCGTTGGCGCTGAGTGGTTGCATGACCGTCAGCGATATGGCCGAAGGCACCCGCTATCAGATGAGCGACGCCGGCTTGCTCGACCACAGCGATACGCGCCGCACCGCCTCGGTCCGTGTGCAGCCGGACTCCTTTATCTTTATCGCCCAGGGCGCTTTCGTCCCGCCCGGCAGCGCGTATCCGCGACCGAACGTGGTAGCCGAAGAAGCCTTCAACGGCTTCGTCGAGTATTTCCCCATGGTGCGTCGCGCCCGTCAGCCTGAAGGCCTTGAGCAGGCCATGGCCGAAGCGCGCGCGGCGGGGGCTCACTACTTGCTGTATTGCCGTTTTGCGGCAGCCGACGACCGTATCGGCAACGCCGATGAGTGGACCGACCAGCAAGCGCTGGACCGCCTTGGCCTGGACAGCGGCGTGATCCAAATCATGTTGATCGAGACCAGCACCCAGTATTTGATTGATACTGCACGTATTCGCAGTCGTGGCGGTTTACTGACGTTCCACGACAACTCGCCACAAGATCTGATCGCCCGGCCCCTGGCCCAGTACGCCCGGAACTTGCTGGGCATGAGCGATCAGTAAGCCTGAGGAGAACCCCATGATCGATACCGCCAAGGCCAATGACCTGTTGGCGCAACTGCCCAAAGGTAAAGGGCCGGCGCCGGTGCATCTGTGGAACCCGGATTTCTGCGGCCATATCGACATGCGCATCGCCCGTGACGGCACATGGTTCTATCAGGGCACGCCTATCGGGCGCAAACCCATGGTCAAGTTGTTCTCCAACATCATCCGCCGCGACGGCGATGATTATTTCCTGGTGACGCCCGTGGAGAAGGTCGGCATCCGCGTCGATGACGCGCCCTTCGTCGCCGTCACGCTCGAGGTGCAGGGGCAGGGCGAGAGCCAGGTGCTGCGCTTTACCACCAATGTCGACGAGCAGATCGAAGCCGGCCCTGAACACCCGCTGCGTGTGGTGATCGATCCGCTCACCGAGGAACCGGCGCCTTACCTGCGGGTGCGCAGCAACCTCGAGGCCCTGGTGCACCGCAACGCGTTCTACCAATTGGTCGAGCTGGCCGTGAGCCGTCCGATCAATGGTCAAAACTGGCTTGGCGTATGGAGCAGCGGGGCGTTTTACCCAATTGGCCTGGAGCCCTGAGGCCGGTTTTCTGACCGTCCTGCAATAATTTGCTTGCTGGGAAGGTCGGCTTTCGGGTATCAATTTGTACATGATTAGACATGTTCGGTTCGATAAGAAAAAACGCGTCGTTGACGAACTCATCCGCCGTATCGAGGGTGGGGTGATCGCCGACGGTTTCCTGTTGCCCGGTGAGCATCAACTGGCCGAAGAGTTTGCGGTCAGTCGTGGCACGCTGCGCGAAGCGCTGGCTGAGCTCAAGCGCCGCAACTACATCGCCACCCAAAGCGGTGTCGGCTCCATCGTCACGTTTGACGGCATGGGGCTTGACCAACGCCACGGTTGGGCCCAGGCCCTGGCGGATACCGGCGCGCAGGTGAGTACCGAGGTGTTGCGCTTCGAAGCGGTGACGCGCCCTGACTTGGCCAGCCGTTTCGGCAGCGAACACTTCATTGCCCTCGACCGCCTGCGACGCACGGCCGACGGTACGGCGGTGTCCCTGGAACGCTCGCTGATGCCTGCCACCGGCGACCTGGAAAGCCTGCCCCGCATCGGCCTGATCGACAATTCCCTGACCATCACCCTGGCAGCCTATGGCTATGTAGGCGCCGCAGGCGACCAATGGCTAGGCGCCGAGGCCCTGAGCGATGACGACGCGCTGTTGCTCGGGCGCCCGGCCGGCACGGTATTTCTCAAGGCCTCGCGCACAACCTATGACCGTCGTGAGCGTTTCATGGAGCATGTTGAAAGCTTGCTCGACCCGCTGCACTTTCGTTTGCACCTGCAATTCGGGGCTTCCAAATGACTGCTGAAATTCGCGCGCTTGGCGCTTTCTATGGCCTGGCCCTGGGCGATGCGCTGGGCATGCCCACCCAATCCTTGAGCCGTGAGCAAGTCCGGCAGCGTTTCGGTGCGATCACCGCCCTGCAAGACGCTGGCCCCGATCAACCCATCGCGCCGAACATGCCCGCCGGTTTCATCACCGATGACACCGAACAGGCGATCCTGGTCGGTGAGTTGTTGGTGGAAGGCCACGGCACCATCGAACCCAGTGTGCTCGCCCAACGCCTGATCGACTGGGAAGCGGCCATGCGCGCCAAGGGCTCCCAGGATTTGCTCGGGCCGTCCACCAAGCGTGCGATCGACATGATTCTCGCCGGGCACACTCCCGAAGAATCCGGGCGCTACGGCACCACCAATGGCGCGGCCATGCGCATCACGCCGGTCGGCATCGCCGCCGATGTCAGTGACCCGGCGCGGTTTATCCAGGCGGTGATCCAGGCCTGCCAGGTCACCCATAACACCAGCCTGGGCATTGCCAGCGCGGCGGCGGTCGCGGCGGTGGTCTCGGCCGGCATCAACGGCGTAGACCTGGGCGAAGCGCTCAACATCGGCACTCAGGCTGCGCAGCAGGCCGAACACCACGGCCACTGGATGGCCGGCGGGCGCATCTCCACCCGCATCAGCTGGGCGCGCACCCTGAGCGTCGGCAGCGGCGACAAGGCGCTGTTCGCCGACTTGCTCTATGAATTGATCGGCACCTCCGTCGCCTCTCAGGAATCGGTGGTGGTGTCATTCGCCCTCGCGCAACAAGTGGCGTCGGGTGACATGAACGCCTTCGAGGCGCTGTGCCTGGCCGCGAGCCTGGGAGGCGACACCGACACCATCGCCGCGATCCTCGGCGCCATGCTCGGTGCCTGTCTGGGCATGCAGTGCTGGCCGCACGCGATGGTCGAGCAGGTCAAGCGCGTGAATGGCCTTGATCTGCAACCGCTGGTGCAAAGCCTGCTCGCGTTGCGTTGAGTCATTGACGCGTTGCCACAACCACAACAATAAAGCATCAGGAGCCCCCATATGAGCAGCCCTTCTTCCGGCCAAGGCGCCGGGCAATTGGAAACGCGCGGCATCGAACCGGTCCCGGAAGGCGAGTGCAACGGGCATCCGCTGCAGCTGTTCTGGGTATGGTTCGCGGCCAATATCAGCATCCTCGGCTTGCCGCTCGGCGCCACGCTGGTGGCGTTTCGTGGCCTGGCCATCTGGCAGGCGATCATCGTCGCGGTCCTCGGCGCTGCCGGTTCTTTTGCAGTGGTGGGCATCATCTCCATCGCCGGTCGCCGTGGCCGCGCGCCCAGCCTGACCTTGTCCCGCGCCATCTTCGGCGTACGCGGCAATATCGGGCCGACCCTGGTGTCGCTGATGTCGCGCCTGGGCTGGGAAACGGTCAACACCACCACGGCCGCCTTTGTGTTGCTGTCGCTGTGCTCGATCCTGTTCGGTTCCCCGGTGGAAGCGAAAAGCGCGCCGTTGCTTACCCTGATCTTTATCGGCCTCTTCGTGCTGCTGACCCTGGCCGTTTCCGGCCTGGGCCATGCCACCTTGCTGGTGATCCAGAAATGGGCGACCTACGTGTTCGGCGCCCTGAATATCCTGGTGGGCGGCTTTCTTTGCGCCACCATCGACTGGAGCGCAGTGTTCAACGCCACCCCGGCGCCGCTGAGCGCCATGATCATCGGCGTCGGCACCATGGCGGCCGGCACCGGTATTGGCTGGGCCAATGCCGGTGCCGACATGTCGCGCTACCAGCATCGCAGTGTCAAGGCGGTGCGCCTGGTGGCCTCCGCCGCGTTCGGCGCGGGCATTCCGCTGGTGTTGCTGATCACCCTTGGCGGCCTGCTGTCAGTGGGTAACAACGACCTGGCCTCGGCCACGGACCCGATCATTGCGATCCGCGACATGCTGCCGACCTGGATGGCGGTGCCGTACCTGATCACCGCGTTCGGCGGGCTGCTGTTGTCGAACAACCTGTCGGTGTATTCCGCCGGCCTCACCACCCTGACCCTGGGCTTGAAGGTCAAGCGTGTGCATGCGGTGATCGTCGACATCGTGGCGATTTTTGCCGGCTCCATTTATTTCATGCTGATCGCCGACAGCTTCTACGGCCCGTTCATTACCTTCATCTCGTTGCTGGCAGTGCCGATCACCGCCTGGGTGGGGATTTTCGTGGTCGACCTGATTCACCGTCATTACTACAGCCCCACGGACTTGCTGGATGTCAGCCCGAGCAGCGCCTACTGGTATCGCGGCGGTGTGGAGTGGCGCGCGTTTGGCGCGTGGGCATTGGCCATCGTGCTGGGGTTCAGCTTCACCACCATCGGCACCACCGCCGACAACATCTGGTTTGCCGGGCCGCTGTCCGACTCCTGGCTCGGCCATAACGGCCTCGGCTGGGTCGTCACCTTTCTGGTAGCCGGCGGGGTGTACGCAGTATTGGGCGGCGCGGCCGATCGGCGCGCGGCGTTAGTCGAGAGCCCCAATGTCTAGATTGCTGCACACCGGGCAGGTCATCGTCGACCTGGTCATGGCCCTGGATAGGTTACCGGCGAGCGGTGGCGACGTGCTGGCCAGCTCTGCCAGTTTCGAAGCCGGTGGCGGCTTTAACGTCATGGCTGCGGCGCGGCGCAATGGCCTGCCGGTGGTTTACCTGGGGCGGCACGGCAGCGGCCGATTTGGTGACCTGGCCCGCGCTGCGATGCAGGCCGAAGGGATCGAAATGGCACTGCCGGCGAGCGGCGGCAAGGACACGGGTTTGTGCGTGGCCCTGACCGAGGCCACCACCGAGCGCACGTTCATTTCCCATCTCGGTGCCGAGGGTGAACTCAGTGCCGAAGACCTCGCCAGCATCGTCCCGCGTGCCGACGATTACGTGTATGTCAGTGGTTACAGCCTGCTGCTCGAGGGCAAGGCGCAGCCACTGATCGACTGGTTGCTGGCGCTGCCGCGCAAGGTGATGGTGGTGTTCGATCCGGGCCCGCTGGTCAAGGCGCCGGACTCGGCCTTGATGCGCGCGTTGTTGCCACGTATCGATATCTGGACCAGCAACGGCCCTGAAGCCCTGGCATTCACCGGGGCCATGGATATCGCCGCCGCATTGCCCGAGTTGGGTCGACACCTGCCGGCCGAGACGCTGTTGGTGGTGCGCGATGGGCCGAATGGTTGCTGGGTGGGGCAGGTGGGCGATATCAAGCATGTGCCCGGTTTCAAGGTGCAGGCGGTGGACAGCAATGGCGCGGGGGATGCGCATGCGGGGGTGTTCATTGTCGGACTCGCGAAGGGCTTGACGCCGGTTGAGGCGGCCCGTCGAGCGAATGCAGCAGCGGCGTTGGCGGTGACGCGCTGGGGGCCGGCAACTTCCCCTGGCACCGCCGAGGTCGACGCATTAGTTTCTGAATAAACACACATCAAAAAATGTGGGAGGGGGCTTGCTCCCGATGGCAGTGGGTCAGCTATAGATGAACTGGCTGACACACCGCTATCGGGGGCAAGCCCCCTCCCACATTTGAATCTGCGTTCAACCGGCTTTTTTCAGCGCTTCGATCAACTCATCCTTACGCATGGTCGAACGCCCGGGAATATCCTTGGCCCGCGCTTCTTTCATCAGGCTTTCCTTGGTTTGCGTGCCCAGCGACGCGCGACTGCTGCGAGGCTGTCCCTCGCGACTGGCTGCTGCGCGCTTTGCCGAATCCTGGCGGTCCTGGGCCTTCTTAGCCGGTGCCTTGCGCTTGCCGGATCCAGCCTTTTCGCCGCCGCCAGACTGCTTGTTGACGGTGGCCCAGGCACGGGCTTCGGCTTCTTCCTTGGACAGTCCCTTGTGCTCATAACTGTCTTCAATATGAGCGGCCTTGCGTTTCTGTTCGGTGGTGTATTTGGCTTTGCTTCCACGAGGCATCGCTAAAACTCCTTCTGGCCCCAAGCGCGGGGCCAGACCAGAAATGAATCACTGAACGGATGGTTCTTCGAGCTTGCGCGCTTCTTCTACACCCGACGCGGTCAACTTGATCGGCAGGTTCAACGAATATTCACCGGCGTCGTCGGTGGTCACATGCCCATCCCTGATCAGCCCGCGGTCCTGCAAGTGCGCCAAGACACTGGCGACTTCTTTTTCGCCGCGGTAGTTGTCCAGCACCTCCTTGCCCAAGCCTTGCGGGTGGGCGTGCAGCAGGCGGGTGAGGACTTCTTTTTCAAGGGTTGTATCGACGTTCATGTGTACCTCTTCACTGGGAAATGATCGGGTGTTGATCGTGCCAGGGATGCATCAAGGCGCTGGTTGCTTCGGTGCGCCCGGCAGATTCGAGTCGTCGCCTTTATTGATCTTCGGCTCGTTGACCGAAGGGCCCATCTTGCCGTTACCGACGGCGGCAGGTGCCTGACGCTGCGTATCGTGACCCTGGGTGCGAGGGTCGGCGCCGTTGGTGTTGTCGATGATCGCGCCGCCATTGGTGTCCAGGCCAGTGCCCATGGAATCCTGGGATTCCTGGGTGGCAGGGCTTGGTGGGGAGCCGACCGGGTCCGTGGTGCCGGTGGACGAAGTCGCGGCAAAAGCGCTCAGCGACGCGGCAGACAGCAGGCCGGTGAGAGCGAGGGCAGCCAATTTGGAATTTTTCATGAGGGTGTCTCCATATGATTGATGTCCTTACCCTGTATTGGTCAGCCCCAAATTGCGGTTCGTGCCTTGATGGCGACGAACGGTCTTGCGTGACCTGTAAGATTTTGTGTGCCCACCACAAGGAAAATGCGCTGCAATCGGTCATCAAAGCGTCTTAGTATGTGGGCTTTGAACTTGCCCAAGGCGCACCCATGACCATCGAGATTCGCCCCGCCGTACCCAGCGATGCTGCGCAGATTCTGACCTTCATCACGGAACTGGCCGAGTATGAAAAAGCCCGGCACGAAGTGATCGCCAGCGTGGTGGATATAGAGCGCAGCCTGTTCAGCGAGGGCGCCACCGCCCACGGCCTGATCTGTTTGCGCGACGGCTTGCCGATTGGCTTTGCGGTGTTCTTTTTCAGTTATTCCACTTGGCTAGGCAGCAACTGTCTGTACCTGGAAGACCTTTATATCAACCCGGAACAACGTGGCGGCGGGGCGGGCAAGAAGTTGCTGCGCCACCTCGCCAAGATCGCCTGCGACAACGGCTGTGGCCGCTTCGAATGGAGCGTGCTGGACTGGAACGAGCCGGCGATTGCCTTCTATAAATCCATCGGCGCGCAGCCCCAGGAAGAGTGGGTGCGCTATCGCATGGAAGGCGATGTGCTGAGGGATTTCGCCCAGGGCTGACAGGCGCCCCGGAGCCGGCCATTCATGGCCGGCTTTTTAATGTGTTTACTCACATTGTGGGACGTAAATTTATATATTGAGATATTTTAAGGTCTGGGTTTATAGTCGCCTGCATCAGCACTCACTGCCAAAAATAAAACAGGTGAAGCGATGCAGGCACAACCGTTGTCCTTACCCGCCGTGCCCGAGCCGACTTACGGCGAGCGCCTCAAGCACAAGGTGGTGATCATCACCGGCGCCGCACAAGGCATTGGCGAGGCAATCGTCGCCTGCTTCCAGGCGCAGCAGGCGCGGCTGGTGATCGCGGATATCCAGGCGGACAAAGTCGAAAAAGTCGCGGCCCATTGGCGCGAGCGTGGCGCCGAGATTGTCGCGCAGGCCGTCGATATCACCTCAAAAGAGCAATGGCAGACGCTGGTCAATGTGGCCATCGAGCGCTTCGGCCGCGTGGACGTGCTGGTCAACTGCGCCGGGGTCAATGTGTTTCGCGACCCGCTGGAAATGACCGACGAGGACTGGCGCCGCTGCTTCGCCATTGACCTTGACGGTGCCTGGTACGGTTGCCGCGCGGTGCTGCCGCACATGATCGAGCAGGGCATCGGCAACATCATCAACATTGCTTCCACCCATTCCAGCCACATCATTCCCGGCTGCTTTCCTTACCCTGTCGCCAAGCACGGCCTGCTCGGCCTTACCCGCGCCCTGGGCATCGAATACGCGCCCAAGGGTATTCGCGTGAATGCCATTGCACCGGGCTATATCGAAACCCAGCTCAACGTCGACTACTGGAACGGGTTCCCTGACCCCTCTGCGGAGCGTCAGCGTGCGTTCGACCTGCACCCGCCCAAGCGCATCGGCCAGCCCATCGAGGTGGCGATGACCGCGCTGTTCCTGGCGACCGACGAGGCGCCCTTTATCAATGCCACCTGCCTGATGATCGATGGCGGGCGGTCGGTGATGTACCACGACTAAAGCGTTTTCCAATAACAACAATGAGGTGGTCCATGTTCAAGAAAACACTCGGCGCTGTGGCGCTTGCGATGGCGTTCAGTGGGTTCGTATCCGCTGAAGAAGTGAAGATCGGCTTTCTGGTCAAGCAGGCCGAAGAGCCTTGGTTCCAGACCGAATGGGCCTTCGCCGAAAAAGCCGGCAAGGAGCACGGTTTTACCGTGATCAAGATCGCCGTGCCCGACGGTGAGAAAACCCTCTCGGCCATCGATAGCCTGGCGGCCAACGGCGCCAAGGGCTTTGTGATCTGCCCGCCGGACGTGTCCCTGGGCCCGGCGATTGTCGCCAAGGCCAAGGTCAACGGCTTGAAAGTAATGGCCGTGGACGACCGCTTCGTCGATGCCAAGGGCAACTTCATGGAGGACGTGCCGTACCTGGGCATGGCCGCCTTCGAAGTGGGCCAGAAGCAGGGCGCCGCGATGGCCGCCGAAGCGAAAAAACGCGGTTGGGACTGGAAGGACACCTATGCGGTGATCAACACCTATAACGAACTCGACACCGGCAAGAAACGCACCGACGGCTCGATCAAATCCCTGGAAGAAGCCGGCATTCCGAAGGACCATATTCTGACTGCCGCGCTGAAAACCCTCGACGTCCCAGGCAGCATGGACGCCACCAACTCGGCGCTGGTCAAACTGCCCAGCGGCGCGAAAAACCTGATCATCGGCGGCATGAACGACAACACCGTGCTCGGCGGCGTACGTGCTACCGAAAGCGCCGGTTTCGCGGCGGCTAATGTGATCGGCATCGGTATCAATGGCACCGACGCCATCGGCGAATTGAAGAAAGCCGACAGCGGCTTCTTCGGCTCGATGCTGCCCAGCCCGCATATCGAGGGCTACAACACCGCGTTGGCGATGTACGAGTGGGTCACCACCGGCAAGGAGCCGGCTAAATACACCGCCATGGACGAAGTGACCTTGATCACCCGCGCCAACTTCCAGGAAGAACTGACCAAAATCGGCCTGTGGAAATGAGCGGCGCGGCCTTGCGTTTCAACGGCATCGGCAAGGAGTTTCCCGGTGTGAAAGCCCTGGCGCAGATCAGCTTTGAAGCGCGGCCGAACTCGGTGCATGCGCTGATGGGCGAAAACGGCGCGGGCAAGTCGACGCTGCTGAAGATCCTCGGCGGCGCCTACATCCCCAGCAGTGGCACGCTGCAGATCGGCGAGCAGACCATGGCGTTCAAGAGCGCCGCCGACAGCATTGCCAGCGGCGTCGCGGTGATCCACCAGGAACTGCACCTGGTGCCGGAAATGACCGTTGCGGAGAACCTGTTCCTCGGACATTTGCCGTCGCGCTTTGGTGTGGTCAACGGTGGTTTGCTGCGCCAGCAGGCGCTGGCGTGCCTCAAGGGCCTGGCCGATGAAATCGACCCCCAGGAGAAGCTGGGTCGCCTGTCCCTGGGCCAGCGCCAACTGGTGGAAATCGCCAAGGCACTGTCCCGTGGCGCCCATGTGATCGCCTTCGACGAGCCGACCAGTAGTTTGTCTGCCCGCGAAATCGATCGGTTGATGGCGATCATCACGCGCTTGCGCGATGAGGGCAAAGTGGTGCTCTACGTATCGCACCGCATGGAAGAAGTGTTCCGCATCTGCGACGCGGTGACGGTATTCAAGGATGGCCGCTTTGTGCGCACCTTCGACGACATGGGCACACTGACCCACGATCAGTTGGTGACCTGCATGGTCGGCCGCGATATCCAGGACATCTACGATTACCGGCCACGGCAGCAGGGCGACGTGGCGCTCAAGGTCGACGGCCTGCTCGGGCCGGGCTTGCGTGAACCGGTGAGTTTCCAGGTGCACAAGGGCGAGATTCTCGGCCTGTTTGGCTTGGTCGGCGCAGGGCGTACCGAGCTGCTGCGCCTGCTCAGCGGCCTTGAACGCAAGACGGCGGGGCAGCTGGAACTCTGCGGAGAAAACCTGCACCTGCGCTCCCCGCGCGATGCCATCGCCGGTGGTGTGCTGTTGTGCCCTGAGGATCGCAAGAAGGAGGGCATCATTCCACTGGCCAGCGTCGCGGAAAATATCAACATCAGTGCGCGTGGCGCCCACGCGGCATTTGGCTGGCTGTTGCGCGATCACTGGGAAAAGGGCAACGCCGACACGCAGATCAAGGCGCTCAGGGTGAAAACGCCGAACGCCGAACAGAAAATCATGTACCTGTCCGGCGGCAACCAACAAAAGGCCATTCTCGGCCGCTGGTTGTCGATGCCGATGAAAGTGCTGCTGCTGGACGAGCCCACTCGCGGTATCGACATCGGCGCCAAATCGGAGATCTATCAGATCATTCACAACCTCGCGGCGCAGGGCATTGCGGTGATCGTGGTGTCCAGCGACCTGATGGAAGTCATGGGCATTTCCGACCGCATCCTGGTGATGAGCGAAGGCACGCTCACCGGCGAGCTACCCCGCGAACAGGCGGATGAAGCACGGCTGTTGCAACTGGCACTCCCGCGTACGCGGGCTTGAAGAATTCGAGGGTACGGGTATGTCTCAGGTAAAAACTGCAAAGGGCTTCTGGCCGGGTTTCAACCAGCGCAAATTCCTGGATGATTGGGTGATGCTGTTGGCGGCGCTGGGCATTTTCGTGCTCAGCGCGCTGTTTATCGACAACTTCCTGTCGCCGCTGAACATGCGCGGGCTGGGTCTGGCGATTTCGACCGTGGGCATCGCCGCGTGCACCATGCTGTTCTGCCTGGCGTCGGGGCACTTCGACTTGTCGGTGGGCTCGGTGATCGCCTGCGCCGGCGTGGTGGCGGGGATCGTGATTCGAGATACCGACAGCGTAGTGCTCGGCGTGTCAGCGGCTTTGGCCATGGGCCTGCTGGTGGGGCTGATCAACGGCATCGTCATCGCCAAGCTGCGCATCAATGCGCTGATCGCCACCCTGGCGACCATGCAGATTGTGCGCGGCCTGGCCTACATCTTCTCCAACGGCAAGGCGGTGGGGGTGATGGACGAGCGCTTTTTTGTGTTCGGCAACGGCCAACTGATGGGCGTGCCGGTGCCGATCATCATTACCGTGTTGTGCTTTGTGTTCTTTGGCTGGCTGCTCAATTACACCACCTATGGGCGCAACACCATGGCGATTGGCGGCAACCAGGAAGCGGCGCTGCTGGCTGGGGTTAACGTTGACCGTACCAAGATCATCATCTTTGCCGTGCACGGTCTGATCGGCGCGCTGGCCGGGGTGATCCTGGCCTCGCGCATGACCTCGGGCCAGCCGATGATCGGCCAAGGCTTTGAGCTGACGGTGATATCCGCGTGCGTGCTGGGCGGGGTGTCGCTGAGCGGCGGTATCGGCATGATCCGCCATGTGATTGCCGGGGTGTTGATTCTGGCGATCATCGAGAATGCGATGAACCTGAAAAACATCGACACGTTTTACCAGTATGTGATTCGGGGTTCGATCCTGCTGCTGGCGGTGATCATCGACCGCATGAAGCAACGCTGATCAAAAGTCGAATGAGGACTAAATGTGGGAGGGGGCTTGCTCCCGATGGCGGTGTGCCATTCAGCACATTTGCTTCTGAAGCACCGCCATCGGGAGCAAGCCCCCTCCCACATTTTGATCCCCACTGTATTGAAGATCGGTATTTGCCATAATGTCCCCGCTTTCATACCTATAGGCCCGATATGCTGGAAAACCCCCACACCCCCGTCAAAGACACCGCCCCCACCGGCACCCAGACCCTGCTGCGCGGACTGGGCGTGGTGCAAGCGGTGGCGGCGGGCGCGCGGGATCTCAAGGAGATCGCCCGGCGCATCGGCACCACCCGCAGCACCACGCACCGCCTGGCCAGTTGCCTGGTGGAGGAGCGTTACCTGCGCGTGGTGCCGCAAGTCGGTTACCTGCTGGGGCCGAAGCTGATCGAGTTGGGCTTCCAGGCGCGCGAAGAACTGCCCTTGGTCAACCTGGCGGTGCCTTACCTCGACGAGTTGTCAGCCCTCACCGGCGACACCATCCACCTGGCGATTCGCGAATACGACGAGGTGCTCTACCTGCACAAGAACCCCGGCCGTAACGGACCGGAAATGCGCTCGCGGGTGGGCCATCGCATGCCACTGGCACGCACCGGCATCGGCAAGGCGTTGATGTTGGATGACGGCGTGGAAGAGTGGCAGCGCCTGTACCACGTCAGCTTGCCGGTGGGGGGCAAGAACCTGCAGTGGCCGCAGCACCCCGAGCAATCCTGGGCGCAGTTCGAGCAGCGCATGCATGAATACGTGGTGGGCGGTTATGCGTTCGATCTGGAAGACAACGAACCGTCGATCCGTTGCGTCGCGGCACCGGTGCGCGATGCCAGCCGGCGAATCGTCGCCGGCATCAGCATCGCCAGTACCGTGCCCTACATGCCGCTGGAGAAAATGGCCGAGCTGATCCCTGTGATCAAGCAGGTCGCAGCTCGGCTCTCGGCGGAACTGGGCGCGAAGGCCTGATCAGGCCTTCAGGGTCGCCATGTCGATGACGAAGCGATACTTCACATCACCGGCGATCATCCGCGTGTAAGCCCCGTTGATCTGGCGGATGTCGAGCATCTCGATGTCGCAGGTGATCCCATGCTCGGCGCAGAAATCCAGGACTTCCTGGGTTTCGGCAATGCCGCCGATCAGCGAGCCGGCCAGCACTTTGCGGCCCAATACCAGTTTGGCGGCATTGACGGGCGGGTCTACCGGCTCGATCAAGCCGACCAAAATATGCACGCCGTCAAAGCGCAGTACATCGAGGTAGGGGTTCAGGTCGTGCTGCACCGGGATGGTGTCGAGCAGGAAGTCGAAATGCCCGGCGGCGGCTTTCATCTGCTCGGCATCGGTGGACACGATCACATGGTCGGCACCCTGGCGACGGCCTTCTTCGGCTTTGCTCGCCGAGCGTGTGAACAGTGTCACTTCGGCGCCCATGGCCTTGGCGAACTTGATGCCCATATGGCCCAGGCCGCCCATGCCGAGGATCCCGACCTTATCGCCGGCTTTGACGCCGTAGTGTTTGAGCGGCGAGTACGTGGTGATGCCCGCGCAGAGAATCGGCGCGGCGCTGGCCAGGTCGAGCTTGGCCGGGATCTTCACCACGAAGTGCTCGCTGACCACGATGCTGTCGGAGTAACCGCCCATGGTGTTGCTGCCGTCCACGCGGTCCGGGGTGGCGTAGGTCATGGTCGGGCCTTCGAGGCAGTATTGCTCGAGGTCCGATTGGCAGGCTTCGCAGTGGCGGCATGAGTCGACCATGCAACCCACGCCGACCAGATCACCGACCTTGTGCGCGGTAACACTGGCGCCGACGGCGGTGACTTTGCCGACGATCTCGTGGCCGGGCATCAATGGGTAAACGGCAATGCCCCATTCGTTGCGCGCCTGGTGGATATCGGAGTGGCACACGCCGCAGTAGAGAATCTCGATAGCCACGTCATCGGCACGCGGGCTGCGGCGCTCGAACGACATGGGGGCGAGGGGAGTAGTGGCCGACTGGGCGGCGTAACCGATGGCGGTGTACATGGAGAAACCTCGCAAAAAGCAATGAACAGTGAGGCGGGCCATTCTCCCTGCCGACCGAATCAGCGGCCATGGCGATTGCTCCGAGTCTCATGCCTATTCGTCCGGGAGTGCCCAGTGTTTGGATGCATCCGCAGCCAGACCTGCGATGATGTTCTCATCCCTTTTTCGCGAAGTTTTTTGCCATGCTGCTGACCCGCCACGTCGACGCCAACGCCACGTTGGTTTCCTTGATTGAGGGGCTCGCGTCCCGCGACGGTTTTTCCCCAACCCATCTGCCTGGCGTGCAAGTGCTGCGCGCCAGTTGCGATGTGGCGCGCGGGCCGCAGATTTACGAGCCGAGCCTGATGTTCGTGGCCCAAGGCAGCAAGGTCGCCTACCTGGGCCCGCGTACCCTGGAATATGGCGCCGGGCATTATCTGATCCAGGCGATGCCCGTGCCGTTCGAATGCGAGACCTTCGCCATGGCGCCCGGTGCGCCGCTGTTGGGCGTCACAGTGGGTATCGATCGGGTGGTGTTGGGTGAGTTGGTGATGGCCATGGGCATGCAGTCTGGGCCACCGCCGGCTGCGCAGACGCTGGAGTCGATGAGTTCGGTGGTACTCGATGACGCCATGCGCGGGTGCGTCGAACGGCTGTTGCAGTGCCTGCACGATCCGCTGGAAAGCCGGATCATGGGCCCGGCGCGGGTGCGCGAATTATTGTTCACGGCGTTGCGTGGGCCCCAGGCCGATGTGTTGCGTGCACTGGTGGAACAGCAGGGGCAGTTTTCGCGGATTGCCACGTCCTTGAACCACCTGCATGCCCATTACGCCGAGCCGTTGAACATCGAGACGTTGGCCGGTTATGCGCACATGAGCGCATCGACCTTTCACGAACATTTCAAGCGCTGCACGCTGTTGTCGCCGGTGCAGTATCTCAAGCGCCTGCGGCTGCTGAAGGCGCAGCAGTTGTTGCTGGTCGAGGGCATGGGTGTGGCGCAGGCGGCGCACAGCGTGGGTTATCAGAGCACGTCGCAGTTCAGTCGCGAGTACAAGCGCTACTTCCTGCGCAACCCCGGCGAAGAGCGGGCTGCCTAGATCTCGCTGACTTCATGGGATCAAAATGTGGGAGGGGGCTTGCTCCCGATAGCGGTGCATCAGTCAGCCAAATTGTGACTGACCCACCGCCATCGGGAGCAAGCCCCCTCCCACATTTTTAATTGATGCTGGCCATAAAAAAGGCTCCCACTTGGGGAACCTCGTTTTGGCTTACATATTCGGGTAAGTCGGCCCGCCCGCACCTTCCGGTGTCACCCAGGTGATGTTCTGCGAAGGGTCCTTGATGTCACAGGTCTTGCAGTGCACGCAGTTCTGGGCGTTGATCTGGAAGCGTTTCTCGCCGTCTTCTTTAGTCACCACCTCATACACGCCGGCCGGGCAGTAGCGCTGCGCCGGTTCATCGTAGAGCGGCAGGTTGGTGCCGATCGGGATGCTCGGGTCCTTGAGTTTCAGGTGGCACGGCTGTTCTTCTTCGTGGTTGGTACCGGAGATGAACACCGAGCTCAGCTTGTCGAAGCTCAGCTTGCCGTCGGGTTTGGGGTAGTCGATCTTCTGGCTGTCTTTGGCCAGCTTGAGGCAGGCGTAGTCCGGCTTGGTATCGTGCAGCGTGAAAGGGAGCTTGCCGCCAAAAATGTTCTGGTCGAGCCAGTTGAACCCGCCGCCGACGATGGCGCCGAACTTGTGCACGGCCGCGCCGAAGTTGCGGCTGGCGAACAGTTCTTCGTACAGCCAGCTGGCTTTGAAGCTGTCGACATACGCGGTCAGTTCATCACCGCCCTCGGATTCGGCAAACAGGCGGTCGGCCACGGCGTCGGCGGCGAGCATGCCGGACTTCATCGCGGTGTGGCTGCCTTTGATCTTGGCGAAGTTCAGGGTGCCGAGGTCGCAGCCGATCAGCGCGCCGCCTTTGAAGATCATCTTCGGCAGCGAATTCAGGCCGCCTTTGGCGATAGCGCGGGCGCCGTAGCTGACGCGCTTGCCGCCTTCCAGGTATTGGGCCAGCACCGGATGATGCTTGAGGCGCTGGAATTCATCGAACGGCGACAGGAAGGTGTTGCTGTAGGACAGGTCGACGATCAGGCCGACCACCACCTGGTTGTTTTCCAGGTGATAAAGGAACGAGCCACCGGTGTTCTCGTTGCCCATGATATCCAGCGGCCAACCGGCGGTGTGCACCACCAGGCCTGGCTGATGTTTGGCCGGGTCGATGTCCCAGATTTCCTTGAGACCGATGCCGTAATGCTGGGCGTCGGCGTCGCTGTCCAGGTTGAAACGCTGGATCAGTTGCTTGCCGATATGCCCGCGGCAGCCTTCGGCGAACAGCGTGTACTTGCCGCGCAATTCCATGCCCGGCGTGTACAGGCCTTCCTTGGGCTTGCCTTCGCGGTCGACGCCGAGGTCGCCGGTAATGATGCCACGCACCACGCCGTTTTCATCGAACAGCGCTTCCTGGGCGGCGAAGCCCGGGTAGATTTCCACGCCCAGGTTCTCGGCCTGCTGGGCGAGCCAGCGGCACAGGTTGCCCAGGGAGATGATGTAGTTGCCTTCGTTGTGCATGGTCTTGGGCACAAAGAAGTCCGGAACCTTGGTGGAGGTCTCGCTGCTGCGCAGTACATAGATGTCGTCACGCACCACGGGGGTGTTGAGCGGCGCGCCGAGGGCTTTCCAGTCCGGGAACAGTTCGTTCAGCGCGCGCGGTTCGAAGACCGCGCCAGAGAGGATGTGTGCACCCACTTCGGAGCCTTTCTCGACCACGCAGACGCTGATTTCCTTACCGGCTTCGGCGGCCTTCTGCTTCAGTCGGCAGGCGGCGGACAGGCCAGCCGGGCCAGCGCCGACGATGACCACGTCGAATTCCATGTATTCGCGTTCCACAGGCTATCTCCTACTCAAGGCTCAACAGGCTTTTTTTCTAATGGGTGGAGGTTCGGTACGGCCCTGCAGAAACGGCAAGACCCACCTTTCTCTCTAGGTGGCGCATTATATCTACACCACTGTCAGCGTCCAATACAAACGTTTGTTTGAATTGCCCGCAGCCTAGGTAAATCAAAGCAACGCGGCTTATGACTGACCATTTTGCCGTATTGACCAGAATAGGCGTTCCGGTCAATATACGGTCGGTTTTGCGCTTACCGTAGGCAGACTGCAGGTTTCAAGAGCACGTCCAAAAGCAAGACAGGTGACGCGCGCCATATGCTGGCGCGCAGTTTACACACTGCGATAAAGAATGACTTCTCAGTCACCCCTGACGAACGGTCATCATTTTTCCCATCGCCGAGTCATCCGCTGACGTTTTTGGAGGTGCCCTTGTGTGCCGATGAGCATCAACCGCCAGGCTTGCCTAGGCGACTTTCTTTTCACCGGAGAGTAACGAGGAATCCATGAAGGTTCTTGTAGCTGTCAAACGCGTTGTCGATTACAACGTGAAAGTTCGCGTCAAGGCGGACAATTCCGGCGTCGACCTGGCTAACGTCAAGATGTCGATGAACCCATTCTGTGAAATCGCCGTGGAAGAAGCCGTACGCCTGAAAGAGAAAGGCGTGGCGACTGAGATCGTCGTGGTTTCCATCGGCCCGACCACTGCCCAGGAACAGTTGCGTACCGCCCTGGCACTGGGCGCCGACCGTGCCATCCTGGTCGAGTCCGCTGAAGAGCTGACCTCCCTGGCCGTGGCCAAGTTGCTCAAGGCCGTTGTCGACAAGGAACAGCCTCAGTTGGTGATCCTTGGCAAACAAGCGATCGACAGCGACAACAACCAGACCGGCCAGATGCTGGCTGCACTGACCGGTTACGGCCAGGGCACCTTCGCTTCCAAAGTGGAAGTGAGTGGCGACAAGGTTGCCGTGACCCGTGAAATCGACGGCGGCGCGCAGACAGTTTCCCTGAACCTGCCGGCCATCGTCACCACCGACTTGCGTTTGAACGAGCCGCGCTATGCGTCCTTGCCAAACATCATGAAAGCCAAGAAGAAGCCGCTTGAAGTGCTGACTCCAGACGCTTTGGGCGTTTCCACCGCCTCCACCAACAAGACCATCAAGGTTGAAGCACCGGCTGCACGCAGCGCGGGCATCAAGGTCAAGTCGGTGGCTGAACTGGTCGAGAAACTGAAAAACGAAGCGAAGGTAATCTGACTATGACTATCTTGGTAATCGCTGAACACGACAACAAGGTGCTGGCTCCGGCCACCCTGAACACCGTGGCCGCAGCCGTTAAAATCGGTGGCGACATCCACGTATTGGTAGCAGGCCAAGGCGCAGGTCCAGTCGCCGAGGCGGCCGCGAAAATCGCTGGCGTGAGCAAAGTGCTCAACGCTGACAACGCTGCCTACGCACATCAGTTGCCGGAAAACGTTGCGCCGCTGGTTGCAGAGCTTGGCAAGGGCTACAGCCACATCCTGGCCGCCGCCACGTCCAACGGCAAAAACATCCTGCCACGCGTTGCCGCGCAGCTGGACGTTGACCAGATCTCCGAGATCATCTCGGTTGAGAGCGCCGACACCTTCAAGCGCCCGATCTACGCCGGTAACGCTATCGCTACCGTACAGTCCAACGCTGCGGTCAAAGTCATCACCGTACGTGCTACCGGTTTCGATCCGGTTGCCGCTGAAGGTGGTTCGGCATCGGTTGAAGCGGTTGCCGCAGCCCACGACGCTGGCACTTCCAGCTTTGTCGGCGAAGAGCTGGCCAAGTCGGATCGCCCAGAGCTGACGGCTGCCAAGATCGTCGTTTCCGGCGGTCGTGGCATGCAGAACGGTGACAACTTCAAGCACCTGTATGCCCTGGCCGACAAGCTTGGCGCAGCGGTCGGCGCCTCGCGCGCGGCCGTCGACGCAGGTTTCGTACCCAACGACATGCAGGTCGGCCAGACCGGCAAGATCGTGGCACCCCAGCTGTACATCGCTGTCGGTATCTCCGGCGCGATCCAGCATTTGGCCGGTATGAAAGACTCCAAGGTGATCGTTGCGATCAACAAGGACGAAGAAGCACCGATCTTCCAGGTGGCTGATTACGGCCTGGTGGCGGACTTGTTCGAAGCCATCCCCGAGTTGGAGAAGCTGGTCTAATCCAGTCGCTTCACTTATAAAGAGCCCGGTCTTGTGACCGGGTTTTTTTTTGACGTGTGGGAGCACCTCGCCATGCAATTGCGTCCTTTGATCCTGCTGGGCCTTGTGCTGCTGCCGACGTTGTCGCTGGCGGCGGGCAAATGCGAGCGCCTGGTGATCACCGGCAGCCCGGATGCACCGCCCTTGCTGTGGCGCGACCCGCAGGACCCGACCCACCTGATCGGCGCCACCGCCGATGTGTTGCAACAGGTGGCCACGGACCTCGGCCTGAAAATCGACCTGCTTTACGGCGGCAAGCGCTCCCTGGCCCTGGATGAAGTGCGCAGCGGCCGCATGGATATGCTCGCCGATGCGCCGTTGAACCTTGGCGAGTTGCAAACCCTCGACTACATACACCCGGCCTTGATGCAGATCGATTACCTGGTCTGGACGCGCAAGGACTCGTCTTTGGTCTATAGCACCGCTGCCGACTTGCAGGGCCACAAAGGGGCCGTATCGGAGCGCGCACGCTTGAGTGCCGGGTTCGAAACCCTTGCCAGCCAGCAATTGATCCTGCAGCGTCTGCCTGGCCTGACGCCGGCGTTCCAGAAACTGTTGCTGGGGGAGGTGGACTACGTGCTCGCCAGCCGCTACTCCGGCATGGCCATGGCCCAGACTCTGGGCATGAGCGATGACCTGGTGGCGCGCGACATACCGATCGATCAGCCCGGCCTGTACCTGGCGATTTCCCACAATTCCGCCTGCAATGATCCGTGGCTGCGCGGACAGCTGGCCAAAAAGATGACAGAATTGCCCGCGTCCGGTGTGGCGGAAACCGCGTTGCAGCGCAATCTCGAGCGCTGGAAGGCGCAATTGCAACAAGCCGTCGGCACCCCAACAAAGTAGGGATTTTCAGTGACTCTTCGACCTCTTTTCGCGGCCCTCGCCGTTGTCGTCCTGGCGGGATGCGCCACCGATCCTGCGCCGACCGAACAAATGCGCCTGACCCAGCAAGCCCTGGAGCAAGCCAGCGCGGTCGGCGCCAATGCCGATGAATCGACCGAGCTGAAACAAGCCGAAGACAAATTTGCCAGAGCCAAGGCCGACATGGCCGACCAGTCCTACAAACACGCGCGCATGCGGGCCGAACAGGCTGAGCTGGATGCGCGCCTGGCCGAGGCCAAGGTGCTGACCGGCAAGAGCCAGGAGCAATTGAACGTGGTCAACACCCGCATCGCCCGCCTGCGCAAGCAGTTGCAGCTGGGAGAAGCCCAATGAGCCCGACGATGCGTGGTTTGAGCACTGTACTGCTGCTGAGCAGCGTAGCGTTGGGCGGTTGCGCCAGCCAGCCCACTGGCGAGCAGGCATTGCAACAGGCAAGCAGTGACTTTCAGCGGGTCAAGGAAGACGCCAATGTATTGCGTTTCGCGCCCAAGGATGTGATCCGCGCCGGTGAGTCCCTGGCGCGTGCCGATCGCCTGTCCAGCTACTGGGGCAGCGGCGCCGACGTGGTGCATTACGCTTACCTGAGCCAACGCTACAGTGCCATTGCCCATGAGCACACCGAGCAGGGACTTAACGCCGAGCGCCTGGCCAAACTCGAGTTGGAGCGCCAACGCCTGCAACTGGCCTTGCGTGAGAGCAAGCTGGCCAGCGTGCAACAGCAGGGCAAGTGGGTCGAACAGCAAATCGCCAGCCTGACCACCCAGACCGACCGTGGCCTGGTGATGACCCTGGGCGACGTACTGTTCGATACCGGCGAAGCCGAGTTGCAGAACTCGGCCAACCGCACGGTGTTGAAGATCGTGCAGTTCCTGCAACTGAACCCCAGGCGCACGGTGCGCATCGAGGGCTACACCGACAACACCGGGGGCGAGCACGACAACCTGAACCTGTCCCATGACCGCGCTCAATCGGTGGCAGATGTGCTGATTGACCTGGGTATCGACGAAAAACGCATTCAGGTCGAAGGGTATGGTGACAAATACCCCGTGGAGGCCAATGCGTCCGAACGTGGCCGCGCGCAGAACCGTCGCGTGGAAATTGTGTTCTCCGACGAAAAAGGCCAACTCGGCGCCGCTCGCTGAAGTCTGGCGCAACTCAAAATGTGGGAGGGGGCTTGCTCCCGATGGCAGAGTGTCAGTCACTGAAGTGTTGACTGAACCACCGCCATCGGGAGCAAGCCCCCTCCCACATTTTTCTGTATACACCTGAAAATTCTATTCACGACTCCTACAGTTTTTTCTGTCACTCCTTCCCGCGCTCGACTATTGTGGCAACTGTCCCCGTACACTTCTAAACTGTGCCGGTATGTTTCACACAAAAATAAAATACCCGTGAAATCGAGTGCTGCGTCATGACCAATCTGTTGCTCTACCAACGTATCGCCCAGCAACTGGCTGAGGATATTCGGCGTGGTGTTTATCAGCCGGGGGAGCGTGTGCCTTCGGTGCGCAAGATGAGCTCCCAGCTCAACGTGAGCCATGCCACCGTGCTGCAGGCCTACGCCAACCTGGAAGACCAGGGGCTGATCCGGGCGCGGCCGCAGTCGGGCTATTACGTGCACCAGACGCCGGCACTCACGGCGCCAACGCCGGACATCGCGCGGGTTGAACGCCCAGGGTTGGTCACCCGCAGCAGCATCATCCAGCAAGTGCTGGTCGAGTCGCGCCGTGAAGGCGTATTCCCGTTGGGCGCGGCGGTGCCGAGCGTGGATTACCTGCCGGTACGGGCGTTGCACCAGCAATTGGCCAAGGTCACGCGCTTCCAGAGCCCGCGTGCATTCAGTTACATGTTCAGCCCCGGTTTCGAACCGCTGCGCCGCCAGGTGGCAATTCGCATGCGCGATGCCGGCGTGGTGGTGGACCCGTCCGAAGTGGTGATTACCCACGGCTGCGTGGATGCGTTGCAAATGTCGCTGCGCGTACTGACGCGCCCCGGCGACCTGATTGCCGCTGAGTCTCCGACCTACTACGGCTTGCTGCAGCTGGCCGACCTGCTCGGCCTCAAGGTCATCGAGATTCCCAGCGACCCGGCCACCGGCATGAGCCTGGAGGCCCTGCAACTGGCCGCCAACCAGTGGTCGATCAAGGCGCTGGTATTGACCACGCGCCTGAGCAACCCCTTGGGCGGCACGATGCCTGAAGAGCGGCAGAAACAGTTGCTGCGCCTGGCTTCGGATTTCGATATTCAAATTGTCGAGGATGATATCTACGGCGAGTTAATGTTCGAGCTGGGCCGCACCAAGGCCCTGAAAGCCTATGACCGTCTTGACCGGGTCATCTACTGCTCGAGTTTTTCCAAGACCTTATCCCCCGGCGTGCGCATCGGCTGGATGATCGCCGGTAAGTACCAGCAGGAAATCCAGCGTTTGCAGATGTTCAGCACCCACTCCGCGTGCAGCGTCACACAGATGGGCGTTGCGGCGTACCTGGAGAACGGTGGTTACGACCGGCACCTGCGTTACATTCGCCAGGAATACCGCAAAAACCTCAGCGCTTTCCAGCTGGCGGTGCAGCAATATTTCCCCGAAGGCACCCAGATGACCCGTCCGACCGGCGGCTTCATTTTGTGGGTCAGTTTGCCCGGACGGGTCAATACCCAGGAACTGCATGTGCGTGCCCTGCAACAGGGCATCAGTATCGCGCCGGGGCTGATCTTCAGTAATACGGAACAGTTCAACCACTGTATCCGTCTCAATTGCGGCACCCCGTGGAATCGAGAGGCAGAGCGTGCGCTGATGACCCTGGGGATGCTTGCCAGCCAGTTATGCCAGGAGACGGCAGCGGGCCTTTGAAGGGCATAATGGGGGACAACATTGATCTCCGTGCTTGTCATGCCACGCACAACAAGCGAGCATATGGCCTTCTGCCGTTAATGCTGTGGCGATATGACCTCTATTTTTCGCGCTGTCTGGATGGTTGGCTTGATAAGTCTATGCAACGTCGGCACTGCGCTGGCGGCCGCGCCTGTGACAGACGCCAAGCCTGCTGCAAGCGCCGAACAGAAGGCCGCTGCGAAAAAGCCGGCAGCGCAGGCGAAGAAAAAAACCGCCAAAGTAAAGAAGCGCGCACCGATTGCGAGCAAGTCCAAGTCTGCCCACGAAGTCGCCCAGACCAAGCTGCCACCGGCACAGTTGGACCTGTCCCTTCCCTCGGACATGGTCAGGCTGTTGCAACCCATCGGCACCATGCCCAAACCTAAGAGCGTGCCGTTATTGCCGCCGATGTTCAGTGAAAAACCGTCCGACAACAGCGCGTTCCAGATCAACGGCCGCTTGCTCAGCAACGAGATGAAGCTGCAGTTGCGCAACGAAGAACGACGTGACGTGGAAGGTGCTGCGCTGGATTTTGAATTCAAGCAATAAACCCCCGAGCATCAGTGAGCCGCGCCACTGACCACCGGTCGTAGACTGGTCGGTCACCTATGTTTTGTACGAAAAGCCCCTGTTGGACCATTTTAAAACGGCTGTTTAAGGGCGTACTCTAGCCCGGCCATCCCATTGAGTCGTCGAGGACCTGTTGGTCATGAAATGCCGTGAAGGCTGTGGCGCTTGCTGCATCGCCCCCTCCATCAGTTCGCCCCTACCGGGAATGCCCCACGGCAAGCCTGCGGGCGAACGCTGCCTGCACTTGTCGGTCGAACAGCTATGCCAACTGTTCGGCCAAGCGGAGCGGCCAGCGGTGTGCAGTGATTTCAAGGCAGATATCGAGGTCTGCGGCAACGACCAGGCCGACGCGATCCGCCTGATCGGTTGGTGGGAGCAGATGACGGCGGCTTGATGGGCTTTACTATCGGAACTTCAACAACAAGGAATACAACGATGGGTTCGCTGAAACGAATGGCTGTGGTATGCGGTTTTACGATGATGTTCGCTGGCGCTGCCCAGGCTGAGGATTGGCAAGACGCCAAGAATGAGGACGGCATCAAGGTGTCCCTGAGCGAAGTGGCCGGCTCCAAGTACAAGGCGTATCGCGGTGTGGCTCTGATCAAAGCGCCCGTGGCGAAGATCCAGGCCCTGCAGGAAGATGTCGCCGGCGCTTGCGCGTGGATCCATGAGTGCAAATCCCAGAAGCTGGTCGACAAGAAAGGCGATGAGGCCTGGACCTACACCCAGTTCAAGGCACCGTTCCCTGTGACGGACCGTGACTCGTATATCCATGTCACCACCACCAAGGCCGCTGACGGTAGCGTTACCCGAACGTTGCAAGGGGTGCCGACGTACAAGCCGGAAGAAAAAGGCTATGTCCGGGTCGCCCAGGTGGAAGGTTTCTGGAAGCTGGTGCCCAAAGGCGCCAACGAGACTGAAGTGACCTACCAGGTGCACACCGAGCCAGGCGGCAGCGTGCCGTCGTGGTTGGCCAACAAGTTCGTGGTGGACGCACCGTTCAACACGCTCAAAGCGTTGAAAGAACACGCCGAGAAGTAAACGCGGCCGATCCGGTGCCTCCTGCCTTGAGTGGAACGTTTGGTGAAGCCTCAAGGTCCAGATAGATGTGAGCCCACACATGGGTTTTATCGAGGAGGCACCGATGCCGAAGTGGAACATTTCTTTCATCAATGACCGTGGCGAACCGGTAGTCGAGCAGTTTGACTGCGATCATGAGCCGACGCTGGAAGAAGCTGCACAGCTGGTGCGCGTGCGTGTGTCGCCGGTATTGGAAAAGTTGGACCTCAACGATCTTGCCGATCGTGTCCCTGATCCCACGGTCAAGAGCTTGCACGATCAAAATGGTATCAAAGACCTCAAGGTCGAACCCTGCGCCTGAATATTCCCTGTAAGCGATCCATGCACCTCTGGTAGAGGTGATAGCTTCGCGTTACTCTGCAATCGAGATCAGCGAATGAATCGCTAAGGTCTGGTCTTGTCAGCTACATGCTTGTTTTCCTGCGGTGTCGTTATCGCCGTGGTGCCCGCGCCAGCAGCGCGCGGGTTTCAGGAAGCACGGAAAGTCTATCCATCAGTCTGAGGAGGACGTTTCATGAGCACAGCCTATCAAGAAGACATCAGCACCAACGTTCTGCGCCGCATGAAAGAAGGCGGCTTTGACTTTTCACGTTTTCACCCCATCGAGTTCTACGCGATTTTCCCGGATGAAGAACGGGCGCGCAGGGCTGCGGGTCGATTTCGCGGAGAATCCCTGAACGCCCAGGTCAGCGCCCGCGACGACGGTGCCTGGTACCTGGAACTGAGCAAAATCATGTCTGCAACGTACGACGGCATAGGAGACTTCGAGCAGGACTTTGAGGCGGTGGTAGAGCCGTTGGGCGGAATTATCAAAGGCTGGGGCGTCAAGCAGGAGGTGCGTGGGTTACCCATGTAGCGTTTATGAGCAACACAGCGTATCGGCTGACCTTTGGGTCGGCCGTTTTTGTTTGGGCTCGGTAAAAATGTCTGGAATTTGCACTTTCCTGCACGCAAAAAAAAGCCACCCGAAAGGGTGGCTGAAGGGGAAGATCGAGGAGCCGATCACACGAGCCGGCACGTTACTGGTTGCGCAAAGGGTCTAGCTGTAGGACATGTCCTGTTCAACTGATGAGCGCGATTATCCGCAGAAGTGCGCGGGCAATGAAATCAACGCTGACTATGCTGTTGATAGTCCAACGCCGCATTGCGATGAGGCGTGTGGCAGGGCTGCTGTCATTTCGCGCACCAGGACGGTGCGAGGGGAATTCGGGGTTTATCCAATCCTTTGATTTGAAAGTGTTTATGCCGCTGGCACGGGCCTTGCGAAGGGTCTGTCGTCCGGGTGACAAGGAGTACGGCATGATCCGCACTTATTACGATGAAATGTACGATGGGGCAGGGCAGGTTCGTCCCCATTACCGCGAGTTCGCCCGTTGGCTGGCCGACACGCCTGCCGAACTGCTGGCCCAGCGTCGACGCGAGGCCGACTTGCTGTTCCACCGTGCCGGGATCACCTTCACGCTGTATGGCGACGAGCAAGGGACGGAGCGCTTGATCCCCTTCGACACCATCCCCCGCAGCATCCCGGCGAGCGAATGGCAAATGGTCGAGCGCGGCTGTATCCAGCGGGTCAAGGCGTTGAACATGTTCCTCGCCGACCTTTACCACGAACAACGCATCATCAAGGCCGGGATCATCCCCGCCGAACAGGTACTGGCCAACGAGCAATACCAGTTGGCAATGCAGGGCCTGGACCTGCACCGTGATCTGTATTCCCACGTTTCCGGGGTAGACCTCGTACGCGATGGCGACGGCACTTACTACGTGCTGGAGGACAACTTGCGTACGCCGAGCGGCGTCAGCTACATGCTTGAAGACCGCAAGATGATGATGCGCCTGTTTCCCGAGCTGTTCGCGGCCCAGCGTATCGCGCCGATTGACCATTACCCTAACCTGTTGCTCGACACCCTGAAGAGTTCCAGCCCCCTGGATAACCCCAGCGTGGTAGTGCTGACCCCTGGGCGTTTCAACAGTGCGTTCTTTGAACATGCCTTCCTCGCCCGGGAAATGGGCGTGGAGTTGGTGGAAGGCGCCGATTTGTTCGTGCGTGATGACCGCGTGTTCATGCGCACCACCGACGGCCCCAAAGCGGTGGACGTGATTTATCGCCGTCTCGACGACGCGTTTCTCGACCCGCTGGCTTTCAATCCGGCTTCGATGCTCGGCGTACCGGGCCTGCTTGCCGCCTACCGCTCGGGCAACGTCGTGCTGGCCAATGCCATTGGCACCGGGGTGGCGGATGACAAGTCTGTGTACCCATTCGTTACCGAGATGATCCGTTTTTACCTGGATGAAGAACCGATCCTGCAGAACGTTCCGACGTTTCAATGCCGTAAGCCCGATGAATTGTCCCACGTACTGGCCAACCTGCCCGAGTTGGTGGTCAAGGAAACCCAAGGCTCCGGCGGCTACGGCATGCTGGTGGGCCCGGCGTCCACGGCGGCGGAAATCGAAGCCTTCCGCGCACGCATCAAAGCCAAGCCCCACGCCTACATCGCCCAGCCAACCCTGTGTTTGTCCACCTGCCCGACGTTCGTCGAAAACGGCATTGCCCCGCGGCATATCGACCTGCGCCCGTTCGTGCTGTCGGGAAAGGAAACCCGCGTGGTCCCCGGAGGCCTGACCCGGGTGGCGCTGCGCGAAGGTTCGCTGGTGGTCAACTCGTCCCAGGGCGGCGGCACCAAAGACACCTGGGTGGTCGAGGATTGACACATGTTGAGTAGAACTGCCTCGGATTTGTATTGGATGTCGCGCTACCTGGAGCGCGCGGAAAACCTCGCGCGCATGCTCGATGTCAGTTATTCGCTGTCGCTGATGCCTCAGGACGGGCGTGGCGATGGTCTGCACGAATTGGCCATGCCGCTGTTGATCACCGGCACCCTGGAGGATTACCACGAGCGCCACGGTGAACTGCATGCCGAACGCCTGCTGCACTTTTTCGCCCTGGACGCTGCCAACCCGGCCAGCATCTACAGCTGTCTTGGCGCCGCACGGGCCAGCGCCCATGCAGTACGTGGGCGAATTACCGCCGACATGTGGGAAAACATCAACGCTACCTGGCTGGATATTCGCGATATCGCCCAACAAGGCTTGAGCCGCTACGGCATGAGCCGGTTTTGCGAATGGGTCAAGGAGCGCTCGCACCTGTTCCGCGGCGCCACCTACGGCACCATCATGCGTAACGATGCGTTTCGCTTTATCCGCCTGGGCACCTTCATCGAGCGCGCCGACAACACCCTGCGTCTGCTGGACGCGCGTTATGAAATGGCCGGCGATCAGGCTGCAACGGTCAGCGATGGCACGGCCCACGCCTACTATCAATGGAGTGCGTTGCTGCGGGCATTGTCGTCGTTCGAGGCCTATACAGAGATCTATCGGGATGCGCCGGGCGCCCGACAAGTCGCCGAACTGTTGCTGCTGCGCGCTGATGTTCCGCGCTCGCTACGGGCTTGCAGCGAAGAGATCGACCAGATCCTCGCCAGCCTGCCGGGCCTCAACGGTCGCCCGGCCCAGCGCCTGGCTGCCGAGATGGACGCGCGCCTGCGCTTTACCGCCATCGATGAAATCCTCGAGGAAGGCCTGCACGCCTGGCTGACCGACTTTATCCCCTTGGTCCGCCAGTTGGGCGACGCCATCTACAGCTCCTACCTGGAGGCGGCATGAGACTCTCCATCAGCCACGAAACCACCTACCACTACCAAGACCAGGTGCGCGCCAGCATCCAATATTTGCGCTTGACGCCCCACGACAGTGAGCGCCAGCGTGTGCTGAGCTGGCAGCTCGATCTGCCGCGCCCCGTACGGGCGCAAGTCGACCCATTCGGCAACATCCTGCATGTGCTGACCCTGGACGAACCTCACGACGCCATCATCATCGGCGCCCGTGGCCAGGTAGATATCGACGAATTGAGTGAGGCTGAACACGAGAGCCAGTCGGCCTTTCCGTTCCTGCGCGGCACGCGCCTGACCGAGCCCGACGAAGCCCTGCGCGGTTTTGCCCAACAACACTGCCGCCAGCGGCGCGACCGCACGGCGCTGATCGACCTGATGCAGGCGCTGAACCAATCGATGGTCTACACGCCGGGCGCCACGGACGTCGACACCTGCGCTGCCGAGGCCTTCGCCGGCCGCGCGGGCGTGTGCCAGGACCATACCCACGCGTTCCTGGCCTGTGCGCGCAGCCTGGGGATTCCGGCGCGATACGTATCAGGGTATCTGTACACCGAAGACAGCACGCACCTGGCGAGCCATGCCTGGGCCGAAGCCTGGCTGGATAACGCCTGGTACAGTTTTGACGTGACCAACCAATTGGCCCGGCCGGAGCGGCACCTGAAACTCGCCGTGGGCCTGGACTACCTGGATGCCTGCCCGGTGCGTGGCATGCGCCGTGGGGGAGGGCATGAGCAGATGCATGCGAAGGTGTTCGTGGCGCCGACGCCCGTGATTTGCGTACAGCAATAATCTCCAATACAACCCACATCAGTGTGGGAGGGGGCTTGCTCCCGATGACTGAGTGCCAGTCACTGAAGGATTGACTGAGCCACCGTCATCGGGAGCAAGCCCCCTCCCACTTCTGATCTGCGCAAGCCTTAAGGCTGCTGCTTGCGCCCCGCCATATGCTTCAAATACCCCACCAGCAGCTCCAGCTCATGGTCCGGTAGCACACCGGCAGCAAACGCCGGCATCTTCGCCTGCGGCCAACGTCGCAGGCTCTGCGGGTCGCGAATGTAGCGCTTGAGAAAATCACCACCGAAATACTCGGTAGGGCTGTAGGGGATATTCAAGTCCGGCCCCATCTGCGCATCGCCCGCCCCATTGAGGCGGTGGCAGGCCAGGCAATTTTTCTGGAACACCGCAAAGCCTTGGTTGATCGGATCGTTGGCCGCCAACTGCGGATCAGGCAGCAGCGCCGGAAAACGCTCGGCGACCGTCTGCAGCTGCTTGATGCTGGATATCTGAAACGGCCACTGTTCCGGGCTGATATGCCCGGCCTGCGGATCGGTCCACACCAGGTAGAACGGCCCCGCGCTCGGTTTGCCATCTCCCAGCGCAGGCCATGGATGGGCCGGGTCTTCCACCGCCAACCAGGCGCGAGCGCCGGTGTTTTCCAACAGTGGCGCGGCGGCGAGTTCGGCGGCAAAACCGTCAAGGGCCACCGCTTGCACATGGCTCGCAGATTTCAGGCCCGGTAGGAGACTCGCCAAGGGCACTGCGCGGTAGGTCATGGTGCGCTTGTAGGAAACGTCATCGACGATCTGTACCGTTCGCGCATCCGGGTGCTTGAGTAGCTCCGCCGTCTGCCAAGTCTTGCTGGCGTGGTCCAGTTCGATGGTCAGTTGCGCCGCCGAAGCGGGCAGGGTCAGCAACAGCGCAAGCAAGGCGAGGATCGATTTCAAAGGGCAGGCCGTTTCGAGGTGGCGGAAGAACTACGATAGCGCAAATCTGCGCGCAAAAAGACAGCCCCTGCAACAGGACGGTTATACGCAATGCCCCGGCAGGTGCTGCCAAACGCTGTAATCCCGATGCTGTGTGCGCACGGAATAAGTAGGTCGAGTCGTCACCCGATAACCTTGGTTAAATTGGGCAAGATCAGAATCAGTGTGGTGGCGAACAGAATAAGTCCCGCCTGACGTACTTTCGAATGTTTGAACATGGCTGACTGCCTTTTGTTGTTATTCCTGAACGTCAAATGCGTACCGGTTGATCCAGTATCGCGACCTGGCGTGAAACTTTTCTTACAACCGCTCCAGCAAAACCCGGCAGCAGCTTCTTACAGATTCAACCTTAGAGCCGTCGTTCTTCGGCGCATAGATCCATTTCATATCAGCTAAGTACTTTATCCGCTTAAAACGGCATGAGGCGCAGTGCCATCTTGGCGCCAAACCCTAGGCTAGACAGCTAAAACGATTAACCCGGAGTTTCCCGTAGTTGCCTACCGTTCGTCCGAGCGAGGGGGTCAAAAGCAATGAGCGCATCCGTCATTGAAACCGTGTCAATCGGGCTTAAGGTAGGGACCTACACCCACTGTGGTTCGAGGCCATCATGACCCAAGCTTTGATCTTTGATGCGATACGCACGCCCCGAGGCAAAGGCAAGGCCGACGGCGCCCTGTACAGCGTCAAGCCGGTCAACCTGGTCGCCGGTTTGCTCAGGGCGCTGGCGCAACGCAGCGACCTCGACACCCGGCAGGTGGATGACATCGTGCTCGGGTGCGTCACCCCAGTGGGCGACCAGGGCGCCGATATCGCCAAGACCGCCGCACTGGTCGCGGACTGGGACATCAGCGTTGCCGGCGTGCAGGTCAACCGCTTCTGCGCCTCGGGCCTGGAGGCCGTCAACCTCGGGGCGATGAAAGTGCGCTCCGGCTTTGAGGAGCTGGTGGTGGTTGGCGGCGTCGAGTCCATGTCCCGCGTGCCAATGGGCAGCGACGGTGGCGCCTGGGTACTCGACCCGCAAACCAACCTGCACAGCCACTTCACGCCGCAGGGCATTGGAGCCGACCTGATCGCTACCCTGGAAGGCTTCACCCGCCAGGACGTGGACACCTTTGCCCTACAGTCCCAACAGAAAGCCGCCAGGGCACGAGCAGACGGTTCCTTCAACAAGTCGCTTATCGCGGTGCAGGACCAGAACGGCATTGTGTTGCTGGACCATGACGAATTTATCCGTGGCGACTCCACCCTCGAAGGCCTCGGCAAGCTCAAGCCGAGTTTCGAAATGATCGGCCAGATGGGCTTCGACGCCACTGCGCTACGGGTCTACAGCCAAGTGGAACGCATCCAGCATGTGCACACACCCGGCAACAGCTCCGGGATTGTCGACGGCGCTGCCTTGATGTTGATTGGCTCCGAGGCCAAAGGGCGCGAGCTCGGCTTGCAGCCGCGCGCGCGGATTGTCGCCACGGCGGTGACCAGCACCGATCCCACCATCATGCTCACCGGTCCTGCACCGGCCACGCGCAAGGCGTTGGCCAAGGCCGGCCTACGCGTCGAGGACATCGACCTGTTCGAGGTCAATGAGGCGTTCGCTTCGGTCGTGCTCAAATTCATCAAGGACATGGGCATCGACGCCGCCCGGGTCAATGTCAATGGCGGCTCCATCGCTCTGGGCCACCCGCTGGGCGCCACCGGCTGCGCGATCCTCGGCACCTTGCTCGATGAGCTGGAAGTGCGCCGGCAGCGCTACGGCCTGGCCACCCTGTGCGTCGGCGGTGGCATGGGCATCGCCACTATCATCGAACGCCTCTGAGCCTTAAGGACACTGTCATGACCGACCCGATTCGTTACGAAAAAGGCCAGGACCAGATCGTGGTGCTGACCCTCGACATGCCCGGCCAAAGCGCCAACACCATGAACGCCACGTACCGTGCGGCCATGGCGGCCACCATTGCGCGCCTGGAGGCAGAAAAAGCCGACCTGGCCGGGGTGATCATTACCTCGGCCAAGAACACGTTTTTTGCCGGCGGTGACCTCAATGAGCTGATCCAGGTCGACACCGCCCACGCCAAGCAATTCTATGACGGCGTCGGCGTGCTCAAGGCGCAACTGCGCAGCCTGGAAACCCTCGGCAAACCGGTGGTGGCCGCGATCAACGGCGCGGCCCTGGGCGGTGGCTGGGAGATTTGCCTGGCCTGTCATCACCGGGTCGCGCTGGACGACAAGTCGGTGCAGCTCGGCCTGCCCGAAGTCACCCTGGGCCTGTTGCCGGGCGGCGGCGGGGTGGTGCGCATGGTGCGCCTGCTGGGCCTGGAAAAAGCCCTGCCGTATCTGCTGGAAGGCAAGAAAGTGCGGCCGGCGCAGGCATTGCAGGCGGGCCTGATCGATGAAATGGCGGCAGACCGCGATGAGCTGCTGGCCAAATCCCGCGCCTGGATTCTCGCCCATCCCGAGGCCCGGCAGCCTTGGGACCATAAGAACTATCAGATTCCTGGGGGCACGCCGTCGAACCCGAAAGTCGCGCAGATGCTCGCCATCGCACCGTCGATTCTGCGCAGCAAGACCCAGGGCTGTTTCCCTGCGCCGGAGAAAATCCTCTGTGCTGCCGTGGAAGGCGCTCAAGTGGATTTCGACACTGCGCACTTGATCGAAACCCGCTATTTCACCGAGCTGGTGACCGGGCAGGTGGCGAAAAACATGATCGGCACGTTCTGGTTTCAGCTCAATGAAATCAACGCCGGGCGTTCGCGGCCACAGGGCTTTGTGCCTTTTGTGACGCGCAAGCTCGGCGTACTCGGCGCCGGCATGATGGGGGCGGGCATTGCGTATGCCAGCGCCTGTGCAGGGATCGACGTGGTACTCAAGGACGTCAACCTGGCGGCGGCCGAAAAGGGCAAGGCCCATTCGGCCGCGTTGCTCGACAAGAACGTCAGCCGTGGGCAATTGACCGCCGAGCAGCGCGAAGCCACCTTGGCACGGATTCGCCCTACACAGGATGACGCCGACCTGGCCGGCTGTGACCTGGTGATCGAAGCGGTGTTCGAAGACCGCGAACTCAAGGCCAGGGTAGCGTCCGCCGCGCAACGCGTAGTCGGGGCGCACGCCGTGATCGCTTCCAATACCTCGACCTTGCCCATCAGCGGTTTGGCGACTGCGGTGCCGGACCCAGGCAAATTCATCGGCCTGCATTTCTTCAGCCCGGTGGACAAGATGCCCCTGGTGGAAATCATCAAGGGCGCGCACACCAGCGACGAAACCCTGGCGCGAGGTTTTGACTTCGTACTGCAAATCAAGAAAACCCCGATTGTGGTCAACGACAGCCGCGGGTTTTTCACCTCGCGGGTGTTCGCCACGTTCACCAACGAAGGCATCGCCATGCTCGGCGAAGGCGTGGCCGCGCCGATGATCGAGACCGAAGCGCGCAAGGCCGGCATGCCGGTAGGGCCACTGGCGGTGTCGGATGAAGTATCCCTCAGCCTCATGAGCCATATCCGACAGCAAACCGCCAAGGACCTGCAAGCCCAAGGCGAGGTGCCGAAGGCCCACCCGGCGACGGCGGTGATCGACCTGCTGGTCAACGAATACAAACGCACGGGCAAGGCCGCCGGTGGCGGTTTTTATGACTATCCAGCAGGCGCCCAGAAGCACCTTTGGCCAGAGCTCAAGGCGCGGTTCGAACACCCCGGTAAGCAGATTTCGCCCCAGGACGTGCGCGACCGCTTGCTGTTTATCCAAGCCATCGAAACCGTGCGTTGCGTGGAGGAGGGCGTGCTGATGTCCACGGCCGACGCCAATATCGGCTCGGTCTTCGGCATTGGCTTTGCAGCCTGGAGTGGCGGCGCGTTGCAGTTCATCAACCAGTACGGCCTGAACGACTTCATCGCCCGGGCGCGCTATCTGGTCGACTCATACGGCGAGCGGTTTGCGCCGCCGGCGCTGCTCTTGGAGAAAGCCGCCCAGGGTGAAACGTTCCGCTGATCAGGCGGTGGAGGGCTTGCTTTGAACAGGTGTTTCAAGGCACGCTCTGGGGTGTTCAATATTCCCATCGCCGTGTCAGGTATTTTTTATGTCGCTACGCGTCTGCATCCTGGAAACCGATATCCTGCGTCCAGGCCTGATCGATCAGTACCAAGGTTACGGGCAGATGTTCAAGCGCCTGTTTGCCAAGCAGCCGATTGCCGCAGAGTTTGTGGTTTACAACGTGGTGCAGGGTGAATACCCGCCGGATGACGAAGCCTTTGACGCGTACCTGATCACCGGCAGTAAAGCCGACTCGTTCGGCACCGACCCGTGGATCCAGACTCTCAAGACCTACGTGCTCCAGCGCTACGAGCGCGGCGACAAGTTATTGGGTATCTGCTTCGGCCACCAATTGCTGGCGTTGCTGCTAGGCGGCAAGACCGAACGCGCCAGCCAAGGCTGGGGCATGGGCATTCACGACTACACCATCGATGCCAAGGCACCCTGGATGAGCCCGCAAGTGCCGGAACTGACGCTATTGATCAGCCACCAGGACCAGGTCACGACCCTGCCGGAAAATGCCACGGTCATTGCCTCGAGCGAGTTTTGCCCCATCGCGGCGTATCACATCGGTGACCAGGTGTTGTGCTTCCAGGGCCATCCGGAATTTGTTCACGACTATTCCCGCGAACTGCTCGAGATTCTTCAGACAACCCTGGGCGAAAAGGTCTACACCAACGGCGTGGCCAGCCTGGAGCGTGACCACCATGGCGCGACCGTGGCGGAATGGATGATGCGCTTTGTGGCGCACACACCTAAAGCCAACCCGAACGCTTGAAGCTTGCCCACAGGCTGACGCATCCCACCGCAATCAACCCGAGCACTGCAAAATAGCCGTAGTGCCATTGCAGCTCGGGCATGTTCTGGAAATTCATCCCATAAATCCCCGCGACCGCCGTGGGGAACGCGAGGATCGCCGCCCAAGCGGCGAACTTGCGCTGCACCACGCTCTGGCGCGAGGCCTCCAGTAACACGCCGATCTCGATGGTCTGGCTGGCGATATCGCGCAGGGTCGTCAGGTCTTCCATCTGCCGCGTGACGTGGATCTGCACATCACGGAAATACGGGCGCATGTTCTTGTCGATAAACGGGAAGCTCAGCTTCTGCAGTTCCTGGCTGATCTCCACCATCGGCGCCACATAGCGCTTGAGCCGCAACACGTCGCGGCGCAGGCCGTGAAGGTTCTGGATGTCGCGCTCGCTCAGGGAACTGCACAGCACGTTGCGCTCCAGTTCATCGATCTCGGCGTGGATCGCCTCGCTGACCGGCTGATAGTTTTCCGTGACGAAATCCAGTAAGGCATAGAGTACGAAGTCTTCCCCATGCTCCAGCAACAACGGACGTGCCTCACAACGCTGGCGCACAAAACCGTAGGACGCTGAGTGTCCATTACGGGCGGTGATGATGTAGCCATTGCCGGCGAAGATATGGGTTTCGATAAACTCCAGCTTGCCGTTCTCCCGCACCGGTGAATAGGTGACGATAAACAGCGCGTCGCCGAAGGTTTCGAGCTTCGGGCGGCTGTGCTTTTCCATGGCGTCTTCGATCGCCAGTTCGTGCAGGTTGAACTGGCGTTGCAGGTTGTTCAGCTCCTGAGCACTGGGCTCTTCCAGGCCGATCCACACAAAGTGGCCGGGTTTGGCGGCCCAGGCCGCGCCTTCGTCGAGGGTGATATCAGTGACTTTCTTTCCGGCGCTGTAGACGGCGGCCGCAACGACTCTACCCATGGTGCTGATCACTTCTTATCAAGAGGACAGATGTTGGGCAGCTTAGCCTGAATGGCGTTCCGTTGTAGCGAGGAGCGATCGTTCCCACGCTCTGCGTGGGAATGCCTCCCGTGACGCTCCGCGTCGCCTGTACGGCGCAGGCGTTCAAGCGCTTTGCAGCTCGCGATCCATCTGCGCAATGCACTCATCCATCTGCGCCTGACACACTTGCATCAACGCCGGAACGTCATCCGCAGTCATTCCGGCAGTAGGAATCGGCGCCAACGAACGTATGAGCACATCCCCACTGTTCCAGCGATTAAGTCGCATATGCGTGACGTAATGACTGACACAGACCTGCACGATCGGCACACCGGCCGCAATCGCCATATGGAACGCGCCTTTTTTGAACGGCAACAAACCTTTGCCCAGGTTGCGCGTGCCTTCTGGAAACACCCAGATAGACGTGTCTTCGTGTTGCAAGGTGCGGGTAACGGTGAGCATGGCCCGGCGCGCCTTGTGCGCATTGCCGCGGTCGATCAACACATTGCCGGCCAGCCAGAACAACTGGCCGAACAACGGCACCCATTTCAGGCTCTTCTTGGCGATGCATACCGTGCGGTGGGGCACCACGGTGCCGAGCACAAACAGATCGTAGTTGGACTGGTGGTTGGCGATCACCACGCAGGTGCCGGCCTTGTTACGCAGGGAGTCGACATCGGCTTTCACGTTCAGGCGCAGGATCCACATCGCTGGCAGCGCGTAAAGGCGTGCGCACAGACGGCTGTTGTCCGGATTGAACGGCCGGCAGATCCCCAACAGCACGCCCAGTACGCCGGCGACTATAAAGTGCAGGCCCATCAACAACATACGTAACAGAAAAAGCATCGACGCGGCTCACCGGGACAAAAGGTGGCGCAGTGTACGGATGTGCACTGTATTCGGCAATTGCCCCTGCAGAGGTAGGAGATAGGCGATGTTTAAGCACATGTTTCAACGTGTGCCGATAACGCCTGTCTAGAGCGGCCCGGGTTATTTCGGCTTGGATTGTAAGAAAAAGCCCGACTCAAGGTCGGGCTTCGGTACCGCAAGTGTGGGACGTTAAATCAGGTTATGGCCTTGGTCCTGAATGATTGCATCATCCAACGCATCCAGCAGTGCCTTGCGCACTTTCAACTTGGTGTGTTTGTGCGCATTCATATTGATCTTCTTCAACTGCCGCGCCGCTTCCAGTGCCGCCGCGTGCAATTCTTCCGGCGCTACCACCTTGTCGAGGAAGCCCGCTTGCAAAGCGCCTTGCGGGTCAAACATCTCGGCATTGATCACCGACCGATGAAACGCCGACTTGCGCAGACGATCCCGCGCCAGCTCGATACCGGCGTGGTGCATGGTCATGCCAATCGCCACTTCATTCAGGCCAATGCTGAACGGGCCTTCCACACCAATCCGGTAATCCGCCGACAGCAGCAGGAACGCACCCTTGGCCACCGCATGCCCAGGGCACGCCACAATCACCGGGAACGGATGCGCCAACAGCCGACGCGCCAGCGTCGAGCCCGACGTCACCAGGCCGATGGCCTCTTTAGGGCCGGCCGTCATCACCTTCAAATCATAACCCCCCGACAGAATCCCAGGCGTGCCCGTGATCACCACCACCGCCCGATCCTTCTCCGCCTGATCCAGCGCCGCATTGAACGCACTGACCACGGCGGGAGAAATGGCATTTACCTTGCCGTTGCTCAGGGTCAGGGTCGCGATACCGTCTTCGAGGTGGTAGGCAATCAACTCACTCATGACGCGGTTCCTTGTAGGACTTGTTATAGAAGATGCAGCAAACGTTACCCACCACGCCCGCGCGGGTAAAGCGCCGTGACTGACTGCCCAGTCAGGCTTTCGCTTCACACCCGGCAGCGGAGCGCCTGGGGCAGGGCACCACAGCCAGCGTAGACCATCCCGAGCCATGCCCGAGATTGGCACAATCACCCCCATACACAGACGCTGTTCGGCATACCCGTCTAACCGCATGAAAATTCTGAAAAAAACCTTTGCCATCAGAAAGGCTTTCGACTACATTAGCGCGCCTCGACAGACTGAACTGGTTTGACGAGATACGGTGAAGTGTCCGAGTGGCTTAAGGAGCACGCCTGGAAAGTGTGTATACAAGAAATTGTATCGAGAGTTCGAATCTCTCCTTCACCGCCATATTGATACCTAAAGGCCCCATAAATGGGGCCTTTTTGCATTCTACGGTTTTTGTTCCCCCCAATCGGATTTTGGAGCGGTGTCCTTGTCGTCAGGTCGTTCGCGATAGTTGCTGCCTCCAAGAAACCCATGCCGGTTCACTGGATTAATTTGATAGCAACAAACCGGAGGCTCCCGTGGATTGCCTGCGGTATGTTGACAATCATGCAATCCACAAGGGAATGGCAATGGTCGATAGGGCATTGGAAACAAGGCTCGCTTGCGAAAACTGGAGTGAGCATCTTCATCGCGTAAACGCCAGCGGCTTTACCGTCATCGAGAACCTGCTCGACCCAGACGTCTGCCAGCGTCTTATCGATAGCTACTGCGAGCCGGACATTTTCAGGTCGTGTATCAATATGAGCAGGCACGGCTTCGGTTCAGGCCAATATAAATATTTTGCCTACCCGCTGCCGTCGATTATCGCCACATTGAGATCCTGTGTTTACCCGCAGATGGTCCCACTGGCCAACTATTGGAACACTAAACTTGGCCTCGAACCTCCCTATCCCGAACGCCACGAAGACTTTCTAAGCCAGTGCCACGACGCCCGGCAAGAGCGCCCCACACCGCTGCTGCTGCGCTACGGTGCAGGAGACTACAATTGCCTGCACCGCGACCTGTATGGAGACATCCTGTTTCCCGTGCAGATGGCTATCCTCCTGTCTGAGCCCAATGACGACTTTAGCGGCGGCGAATTCGTGCTTACCGAACAGCGGCCACGGATGCAGTCCAGGGTCAACGTAGTGCCGCTGCGCAAGGGCGATGCAGTGATTTTTGCTGTCAACCGCAGGCCCGTGAAGGGGGCGCGGGGCTTCTATTCCGTATTTACGCGCCACGGCGTGAGCGAGGTCAGAGCGGGGGAGCGGTTTACCCTTGGCGTAATATTCCATGATGCGCAGTGATGGAACGGCCAAGCGTTCGAATTTGAAAGCAAGACTCGGAGTTTTAACGCGGCTCAATAGCGATAGGCTTGTGCAAATTGCGAAGATGGGGGCATTGCCATGGAATGCGTTAAAGACCACACCACCCAGCCCGTGCTAAGGGCCGAGGACGATCCGCGCTGGAATATTCTCGTCAGCCGCCAGGCTGATGCAAACCTCGATTTCGTCTACGGCGTGCTGACCACCGGGGTTTACTGCAAACCCTTCAGTCCGACCAAGCTGCCTCGGCCGGAAAATATCGTGTTTTTTGACACCGCAGATGAAGCCGAAAGGGCGGGCTTTCGCCCCTCCAAGCGCGACAGCAGCAACCCGGCGGCCGTCGCCCAGAAGCATGCGGTGGCTGTTGCCGAGGCCTGCCGGCTTATCGATGCATCGGACGTGGTTCCCAACCTGGGTGATCTGGCCGAACAGGTGGGCATGAGCAGCTTCCACTTCCATCGAGTCTTCAAGAAACTTACGGGCCTCACGCCTAAAGCCTACAGCGTCGCTTCGTTGCGTTCGCGCGTCAGAGACCAGCTTTCGCTCAGTGGCACCATCACCGACGCTCTTTATGAGGCGGGCTATAACTCCAATAGCCGATTCTATGAGGCATCACAAAATATCCTCGGCATGAAACCCACCGAGTACCGCGCAGGGGGGCCAATGTGGATATCAAATTCGCACTGGGCGAAAGCGCGCTGGGCTCGATCCTGGTGGCCAGAAGCGCGCGCGGCATTTGCGCGATTTTATTGGGCGATGACCCTAATGTGCTGGTGGAGAGTTTTCAGGACCAGTTCCCCAACGCCAACCTGATTGGCGGCGACGCCGAGTTCGAGGCGCTGGTGGCCACTGTCGTCGGCTTTGTCGAATCGCCGGGCACCGGTTTTGCCCTGCCGTTGGACATCCGTGGCACCGTATTCCAGGAGCGGGTTTGGCAGGCACTGAGGGATATCCCTGCAGGAACGACCGAGACATACGCCCAGGTCGCCGCGCGGATTGGTATGCCCAGCGCCACCCGTGCAGTGGCTAACGCATGCGGGGCTAATAAACTCGCGGTGGCGATTCCATGCCATCGCGTGGTGCGCAGTGATGGATCTTTGTCAGGCTACCGTTGGGGAGTGGAGCGTAAGCGCGAGTTGATCGAGCGCGAGAAGAGCATGCACGCTGCACACGTTGTCGGATGAACTGCACCGGATGGGGGAGGGTGCGTAATGAGGCGATGGAAAGTCATGGATTCCCACGGCAAACCCGCCCTCAGTTCCAAGCCGGGTCAGTTTGGCGGGCATAAAGGAAGCAAAATCTACGGGCGCCTGGACTGCCCGGCTGCACTACGGGCATTGAGCAAAGGCGGGTATGTGAAGGATCGTGTGTTTTTTATCGATGAACAGACCGCACGATTGGCAGGCTATCGCCCCTGCTTTCGATGCATGCCCGCCAGTTACCGTGAGTGGAAGCTGACAATTGAAGGGCATATAAGGGGACGTGTGATAACGGAAAATGTGAACCTTAGATTATCGGTGTATCCGCGTTTTCAACTTGATCAAGCACGCAACTTAGCAGGCCAGTACTGTTAAGTAATAGGACAGCCACGATTACGTCAATACTGCTGAGGTTCATGGGCCATCCCCTGAAGTCAGGCCCATGAAACGTCGCTTGCCAGGCTCTGCGCCCGGCGACTTACTTATTGCGCGGTTTTCAACTTGACCACATCACCGGAAATCTTGGTGGTGTAGCCGTTCAGTACCCAGGCCCAGAACCATTTTTCCTGCACTTGGGTGTTGATCATGGCGTCGCCGCCTTTGGCCTTGATGGCTGCATCCTGGGCGCGGACGAAGCGGCTGTTCTGGCCGATCGGGATAATACCCAGCAGCATAATGCCGGTGGCGCTGGCTTCGCTGTGGCCGAGCACGGTGTATTGGCTGGCGTCGTATTGCTGGGTTTTCATGGCGGTGCCGGTGCAACCTGCCAGGGTGAAACCAAGAACGGCTGCTGCAACTACTTTACTGATGTACTTCACGCGTAACTCCATGGGCTGAATCTCGAGATTCAATTCTCGAGGCGCGACACTTTAATCGCTCAGATGGCGGATTGAAATCAGCGCGCCACGGTTTCATTTTATGCGGCGACAGTCAGGCCGCCTCCCACAGTTGCCCGCGTTTGGTCAGAGATGCAGCCAAGCCAGGCTGCCGAGTACCAGGGCCACGCCGCCGGCCGCGTACGACAGGCGCTTGAGCCATTCCTTACGCGTGAGCAAGGTGATCGCCGCCAACGAAATCGCAATCTGAATCGCCGTCATCGCCTGGGCCCAGCGATGATGCTGGTGCAGCGCTTCTTCGGATTTGCGGTCCCATTCCCGTGAGCTGGCTTCAAGCGTTTCGGCCTGTTTGCGCACATCTTCCTTCTGGCTTTTATAGCGCTGGATTTCGTCGTTGTAGTGGGCGGCATCCACGCCGGGAATGTGCGTGGCCAGTTCCGCCAGGTTCTGGCGGCTGGATTTGGCCTGATAGTAATTCCATTGGTTGGCGGCTTCTGTCTTGATAATGGCGGCGTTGTTCTTGTCCATCGCCGCCTCGCTTTCGCTGGAGCCGGCCTGGTAGCTGAGCATGGCGCCAACGGTGGCCATGATCGCGGTCATCACCGCGATACGGCTGGCGAAGGTGTCGCCACGGCCGTGGGCATGTTCGGTGGTGTGCTCGAGATGTTTTTCGTGGGGGCTGGGGACTTCGAAGGCTTCGGACATGGCGGCGTCTATGAAGGGGCAGAGGGAGCCTGATTCTTCACCAGTGCGGCTGTCTCAAAGCTGTCTATAGCGTCGGATCAGGTGCATGTACAGCACGAGGTCATAGCTCAAGTTGACAGGCGTTTATACCAAATGCCTTGGCAATCTTTTCCCGCGTGGTCCGACGCGGTTTGTTTACCGCTTCTTGCTGGGCGAATGCAGATTGTGAAATGCCCAGTCGCTTGGCGACTTCTTCCTGGGTGAGGTTCAGGTGCTCGCGCCAGGCACGTATAGGCGTAGCTCCATCCACCAAGCGACTGACGACAGCATGAGGAATAAGATTCGGGTCGTTTTGCTGGGCCACATAGTGTTCATAGGGAATCACCACGAAGGCTGGCTTGCCCTCGGTATTGTGGATGATCTGTACGGCAGTAGGTTCGCTCGTCACGTTTCTTGACCTCTTGAATGCTGACCACATGAATGTCCCCGTCCCAGTCGAACACTACGCGGTAATGACCTACCCGAAGCCGATAGCCGTGAGGGTAATCAACCAGCTTCTTGACATTGACTGCGTCGGGCATGCGCTCAAGCGCCGACACCGCATCGCGTACCTGTTGCTGATGATAGGTATGCAGCCGAAGTAGCTGTTTGACGGATTTACGGGTCCAGTGGATCGAATTCATTGGAGGTTAATAAGTCTTTTATAAGGTTTGCAAGGTGTATTTTCGGGCCCTGGTCAAAGGCTGGTCGCTCCCACACACAAACCCTAGACGTGCGCCGCGCGTGCCGGTTGATAAAACTGTTGCCTGGTATGAATACCCGATCCAGGCTTCAGGAAGGTTGCCTGCAAGCAACCAGGGCCGTTATTGTGCTGAATCCTTTTAGTCCTTCCTCCAGGGTTCTGTTGTGATGAACGCACCGCGTACCGCTGTCCCGATCAAGGCTGTGATTTTCGATATGGACGGGTTGTTGCTGGACACCGAAGGCATCTACACCGAAGTCACGCAGATCATCGCCGAACGCTATGGCCGCACCTATGACTGGAGCATCAAGCAGCACATCATTGGGCGCGGTGCCCAGGACTTGGCGGACTATGTGGTCAAGGCGCTGGACTTGCCGATCACGCCGGCTGAGTTTCTGCAGATTCGTGAACCGCTGATGAGCGAGCGTTTCCCCAAAGCCCTGGGCATGCCCGGCGCCGAGGCGTTGGTGCGGCATTTGAAGGCGCATAACATCCCGATTGCGGTGGGCACCAGTTCGTCGCGCAACTCGTTCGGCCACAAGACCACCTTGCACCGCGATTGGTTTGGCCTGTTCGACACCATCGTGACCGCCGACGACCCGGAAGTCGGTGCCGCCAAGCCTGCGCCGGACATCTTTCTCACTGCCGCGCGCCGCCTGGGTGTGGCGCCCGAGGATTGCCTGGTGTTCGAGGACTCGCCGTTCGGCGTGACGGCAGCGAAAGCGGCGCACATGACCGCCATCGCCGTGCCCGATGAGGCCATGGCCGACAGCAAGTATCAGCATGCCGACCACATCATCCGCAAACTTGCGGATTTCGACCTGGCTGCTTACGGCCTGCCGCCCATGACTTGATTCAACCCGGAAAAATGTGGGAGGGGGCTTGCTCCCGATAGCGGTGTATCAGCCAACTTATCAATAGCTGATCCACCTCAATCGGGGGCAAGCCCCCTCCCACATGGGGTGTGCGGTTGTTGCACAGACCTCAGGCGCTGAAGCCACCGTCGATAGTCAAGCTGGCGCCTGTGATGTACCCGGCTTCCGGCCCGGCAAGGTACGCCACGAAGCTGGCAATTTCCTCCACATGCCCATACCGACCCACCGCCATCAGCCCAATCAAGCTCTCGGCAAAATCACTGTTCGCCGGGTTCATGTCGGTATCCACCGGCCCTGGCTGCACGTTATTGATGGTGATACCCCGTGGCCCCAGGTCGCGCGCCAGGCCTTTGGTCAAACCGACCAACGCCGCCTTGCTCATCGCATACGGACCACCACCGCCAAACGGCATGCGCTCGGCGTTGGTGCTGCCGATATTGATCACCCGGCCGCCTTCGCCCATGTGCCTGGCGGCCTCCTGAGTGGCGATAAAGACACTGCGCACGTTGATTGCCAGGGTCTGATCGAAGTCTTCCAGCTTGAACGCTTCCAGCGGCGCGATGGCCAGCACTCCTGCATTGTTCACCAAAATATCCAGGCGCCCGAAGGTGTCGACTGTGACGTTGACTGCGTTGCGAATCGCCGTGGCATCGGCGCTGTCGGCCTGAATCGCCAGGGCTTTGCCGCCTGCGCTGATCACGCTGTTCTGCAAGGCTTCAGCCTTGGCGGCCGAGTTGATGTAGGTAAAGGCAACAGCGGCGCCTTGCGCGGCGAGGCGCTTGACGATGGCTGCGCCGATGCCGCGGGAACCGCCTTGAACCAAGGCGACTTTGCCAGTGAGGGTAGATGGGGTCATGTCGATCTCCAAGTGGTTGATGAGCCGAGTATCGACCTCGCCCACCGATACCGGTAGAGCATGATTGCTATAGTCTGTGTAAACCAAAAGTTTAGAGTGGGCGATATGGAAAGCTTTGGCAGTATCGAATGCTTTGTGCGCAGCGCCGAAGGCGGTAGCTTCGCGGAGGCTGCGCGGCACCTGAGCCTGACGCCGGCAGCGGTCGGCAAAAGCGTGGCCAAGCTGGAAGCGCGCCTGGGCGTCAGGCTGTTTCAGCGCAGCACCCGCCGCCTGACCTTGACCGAAGCCGGCAAGCTGTTCCTCGACGAAGTCAGCGGCAGCCTCACCACGATTCAAAATGCGGTGGCCAACCTGGCCAGCGCCGAAGGGCGGCCGGTGGGCACGCTGAAGGTCAGCATGGGCACCGTATTTGGCAATCGGTATGTGGTGCCGTTGCTGGGTGAGTTCATGCGACGCTTCCCGGCTATCAGCCCGGATTGGCATTTCGATAACCGCCAGGTCGACTTGATCGGCCAGGGCTTTGACGCTGCGATTGGCGGTGGCTTTGAACTGCCCCAAGGCGTGGTGGCGCGCAAGTTGACGCCGGCGCACCGGGTGCTGGTGGCTTCACCGGCTTACCTGGCGCAACGCCCTGCGGTGCGTACGCCCGAGGATTTGTCGCGCTGCCATGGCATCCTGATCCGCTCACCGCAAACCGGCAGGGTGCGCTCATGGCAACTGACCCACCGCGAGCGTGAGCACAGCCCACTGGTGCTCAAACCCGCGATGACCATGAGCGATTCTGAAGCCGCCTGCTGCGCCAGTGCCCAGGGCCTGGGCATTGCGTTGGTCAGCATGCCGATGGCTGTGCCGTTCCTCGACAGCGGTGCGGTGGTGCGGGTGTTGTCGGACTGGTATGTGGACGACGGCAATATCTCCATCTACTACGCCGAGCACAAACTGCTGCCGGGCAAGACCCGGGCGTTTGTGGATTTTGTGATCGAGCAGTTTGTCGAGCGACGGTTGGGGCAGCGATTCAGTGCGATCTAGCTGCCCTGCAGTGAACAAAATGTGGGAGGGGGCTTGCTCCCGATAGCGGTGGGTCAGCTATAGATAAGCTGGCTGATACACCGCAATCGGGAGCAAGCCCCCTCCCACAGTTGATCCTCAGTGCCCGAACTTGCCGGGCCAACCGATGACTTTCTTTGACCTGGGCGTTGCATAGGTCCTGATCTTCGACGTCGACAAACCCAACCGCACCAGCGACTCGGCGATGGTCACCGCCGCCGTCACCCCATCCACCACCGGCACCCCGGTATGCTGGCGAATCTGCTCGTCCAGCCCGGCCATGCCGCCGCATCCCAGGCAGATCACTTCTGCCTTATCCTCAAGGATGGCCAGTTCCGCCTGGCGCACGATGGCTTGCATGGCGGCCAGTGGGTCTGCTTCCAGCTCCAGCACCGCCATGCCGCTGGCGCGCACTGAGGCGCAGCGCTGGTACAGGCCGGCGAGTTTCAGCCGGTCTTCGATCAACGGCACTGTGCGGTCCAGGGTGGTCACCACCGAGTAGGCGTGGCCCAGGAACATCGCCGTGCTGGCCGCGGCCTCGGTGATATCCACCACCGGCACGTTGAGCAATTCCTGCAGGCCTTCGCGGCCATGCTCGCCGTAGCCGGCCTGGATCACCGCATCGAATGGCTGGTCGTAGGCCATTACGCGATCCATTACCGCGATGGCGGCCAGGTAGCTTTCAAAGTTGCCCTCCACCGACTCGGCGCCGAAGTAGGGCGTGAGTCCGACAATCTCGGTGCCCGGCGAGGCCACGCTGCGCGCCTGCTGAGCGATGGTTTGTGTGATGGATTCAGTGGTGTTGACGTTGACCACGAGGATGCGCATGGAAGCTCCTTGTTTAATGACTGGCGTTATCGACTGCAATGCTTTCGCCGCTGACATCGGCGTAGAACGGCTGGCGCTTGGCGATCAGCAGGTACAGCAACCCTGCAATACCGGCGCCAAACAGCCAGGAGAACGGCGAGACGCTGGCAAACCCAGGCAACAATGCCAACAGAATGGCGATCACCGCTGCCGGAACGAACGCCGCCACCGCGCGCAGATTCACGCCGCGGCTGTAGTAATAAACGCCCTGCGCGTCTTCGCTATACAGTTGCGGCACATCCACCTGGCTTTTGCGGATCAGCCAGTAGTCAACCATGATCACCCCATACAACGGCCCCAGCAGTGCGCCCAGCCCGGAAAGGAAATACACGATCACCAGCGGGCTGTTGTAGAGGTTCCACGGCAGGATCAGCACCGCCACGGTGGCGCTGATCAGGCCCGCGCGACGGAAGTTCAGGTACTTGGGCGCCAGGTTGCTCAGCACAAACGCCGGGGCGACGAAGTTGGCCATGATATTCACCGCCACGGTAACGATCAGGAAGGCCAGGCAACCGAGCACGAGGAAGAAGGTATTGGGAATGGCGGCGATGATTTCAGTCGGGCTTTCGATTACCCGGCCATTGAGCTGGAACTGCCCGCCGCACAGCAGCACGGTGATGGCGGCGAACACCAGGATATTCACCGGCAGGCCCCAGAAATTACCCACCAGGATCGTCCTGCGGCAAGGCGAGGAGCGGGCGAAGTCGCAGAAGTTAAGGATCAGCGTGCCGTAGATCGCCAACCACAGCGCACCTCCGGCAAAGATATTGCGCCACATCTCGCCGCCGCTCAGCGGTTCGCGGATCGACCAGGCAATGTTGCCGCCCGCCTGGAAGTACATCCAGCCGGCCAGCGAGGCCACGGTGAGCAGAATCACCGGTCCGGCAAACCCTTCATAGCGACGTACCATTTCCATGCCATAGGCCAGGATCACCAATTGCACCAGCCAGATCGCCACGAAGCACGCCCAGCCGAGCGATGACAGGCCGAGGATTGCGTTGTGATCATAGTCGGCAAACCCCGGATGAACGGCCGTCAACAACACACGGAAAACCACCGAAGCCAGGTAGGTCTGAATACCGAACCAGGCAATCGCAATCACGGCGCGGATCAACGCCGGAATCTGTGCTCCATGAATACCGAAGCTGATACGGCTGATCACGGGAAATGGCACGCCGGTCTTCTGGCCCATATACCCCGACAAGTTCATGAAAAAGTACACCAGTGCCGCACCGATCCCCAAAGACAGCAGGATCTGCCAGCCGCCCAGGCCCAATGCATACAAGCCGATGGCGAATGAATAGTTGGCGATGTTGTGCACGTCATTGGTCCACAACGCGAAGATGCTGTAGCGCCCCCAGCGACGACCCTCGACCTTGGTCGGCGCGAGATCCTTGTTGTGCAGGCGTGAGCTGAGTACCAGCGGGCCGGGGCTTGCGGCCTCGGGATTCAGGGCGGAGGAGGGCAGATCCAGTGCGATGTCATTCGAGAGGCTTGTACGCATTCCGGCAGGCTCCAGCGCATCCGCAGCAGAGCAGCAGATGGCAAAGTGTATGTAGGTTTTGTATTTATTGTATACAAAGCGTATTTCACCTTAAGCCACATGCGTGCCAGTTTTCGGTCTATCAAAACTACGGTTAATTTCGTTTTTATCAATTATTGAAATAACTCGCTGAATTGAAAGCGATATAAATTGACCGTTCGAACAGCTATTTATTTTTATGAGGAAGGGGGCAGACTCAGGAGGACGGAAGCCGAGAGGAATAAAGTGTTACGTTTTGGTGCGGCGAGTACCGGATTGCACACATAAATGACACCGATGGTTACAGCTATGTGTACATTTTTATAGGGAATACAAAACAAATGTGGGAGGGGGCTTGCTCCCGATAGCGCCGGGTCAGCCACCCCATACAGTGCCTGACACTACGCCATCGGGAGCAAGCCCCCTCCCACAGGGGTTGCTGTGTCAGGCCTTAGTCTTGCTGATGATATTTCCGGCGTGCAGCCCGCATTCCTTCTGCGTGGCTTCCTCCCACCACCAACGCCCTTCGCGCTCATGCTGGTTCGGCAGTACAGGACGGGTGCAGGGCTCGCAGCCGATGCTGATAAAACCGCGTTCATGCAGGCTGTTGTAGGGCAGCTCCAGCATGCGGATATAACCCCAGATCTCCTCGCTGGTCATCTGCGCCAGCGGGTTGAATTTGTACAAGGTACGTTCAGGGGTAGAAAACGCCGTATCGATTTCCAGCGCGGCCACCTGGCTGCGGGTGCCCGGGCTCTGGTCGCGGCGCTGGCCGGTGGCCCAGGCGCGCACGCCTGCGAGTTTGCGGCGCAGCGGTTCGATCTTGCGTATGCCACAGCACTCGCCATGACCGTCCTTATAGAAGCTGAACAGGCCCTTCTCTTTGACGAAGGGTTCCAGCTTGCTCTGGTCCGGCGAGATCAGTTCGATGTCGATCTTGTAGAACTCACGCACCTGTTCGATGAACCGGTAGGTTTCCGGGTGCAGGCGACCGGTGTCGAGGCTGAACACCTTGACGTTCTTGTTCAGCTTCCAGGCCATGTCCACCAGCACCACATCCTCGGCGCCGCTGAAGGAAATCCACAGGTCGTCACCGAACTGGCTGAACGCCAGCTTGAGGATGTCCTGGGCGGACTTGTTGGCATAGGTCGTGGCGAGTTCAACGACGTCGAAGGCTTGGTTCATCAGGACGGTTCCTACAGGTCAGTGGCGCTGAGCGCTCTATAGGGGGCGATGGTATCAAAATCTACCCTGCGTTGCGGCGGCGTGCTTGAGTCGCTAGAGTTCGGCAGTCCTTTTGCTCGCTCAACTTGAATAATACGAACGGAGTGTCCTGTGGAAATTGCCTGTCTCGACCTGGAAGGGGTACTGGTTCCGGAAATCTGGATTGCCTTCGCCGAAAAAACCGGTATCCAATCCCTGCGCGCCACTACCCGTGACATTCCCGACTACGACGTGTTGATGCAGCAGCGCCTGCGTATCCTCGATGAGCACGGGCTCAAGCTTGCCGATATCCAGGCAGTGATTGCCACCCTCAAGCCACTGGACGGCGCTATCGAGTTCGTCAACTGGCTGCGCGAGCGCTTCCAGGTGGTGATCCTCTCCGACACCTTTTACGAATTCTCTCAGCCGCTGATGCGCCAGCTGGGCTTTCCGACCTTGCTTTGCCATCGCCTGATCACGGATGAAAACGACCGGGTGGTCAGCTACCAACTGCGTCAGAAAGATCCCAAGCGCCAGTCGGTATTGGCGTTCAAGACACTGTACTACCGAGTGATTGCGGCGGGGGATTCCTATAACGACACCACCATGCTGGGTGAGGCAGACCGAGGGATTCTATTCCATGCGCCGGAGAATGTGATTCGCGAGTTCCCGCAGTTTCCGGCGGTGCATACGTTTGAGGATTTGAAGCGGGAGTTTATCAAGGCGTCCAGCCGACAGTTGAGCCTGTAAATTATCTGGCGCGGCTGATGGCCTCATCGGGAGCAAGCCCTCTCCACATGGCCCTCCCAGCTGCGCCTAAATGCCCGCCAGTAACCGTTCATATGGGATACACAATCCCTCATGCAGGCGTTTGATCATCGCCAGGCTCAGCTTGCGCTTGCCGTTCAACACTTCTGAAACTCGCCCGCTGGGGCCGATGAATGGCTCCAGATCGCGGGCTGTCAAGCCCATTTGTTCCATGCGGAATTTGATCGCTTCCACTGGGTCCGAAGGCGGCATCGGAAAGTGTTCCGCCTCGTACTTCTCAATCAGAACAGCGAGAATTTCCAGCTCGTCACCTTCGGCACTGCCGATGGCCGCTCCCCACATCTGCTCGACGCGCGCGAGCGCAGCGGCCAGGTCTTCTTGAGAGTGAATAGGTTTGATGTTCATTACACGGTCTCCGCATTGATTGTGTCGTACTGCGCGTGGGTGCCGACGAAGCGGATGCATCGCTCTTTCCTCCCATATTGGGAGATATTAGAGCCGAGTAGATGAGCGTGCAATCCCTGAAACAAGCTCTGACGATTGAGTGGCATATGTGATCCTTCACAGACGGCGGTGGGCGGCGGAAGTCGGACGCTATCGCGCCGCTCACTGTTGGTCCATTACCGTTCTGATTCAGGTTTTTTCGTGCCGAACTCGCTGCCCTCAGCGGCAGGAGTGGCTTGGGTGCTAGAGGCCTTCCAACGTGTGTAACAACACCTGTACCTTGGTCAGGGACTCCTGATATTCCGCCTCCCACTGCGAGTCCGCTACGATCCCGCCGCCGCCCCAGCAGCACACCTGCGCGTCCTTGACCAGCAAACTGCGGATGGCGATAGAGCTGTCCATTTCGCCGCGCACGTCCAGGTACATCAGCGAACCGCAGTACAGGCCGCGTCGGGTCGGTTCCAGTTCGTCGATGATCTGCATCGCGCGGATCTTCGGCGCACCAGTGATAGAACCGCCTGGGAAGCTGCCGGCGATGAGGTCGAGGGCATCTTTATCGTCGGCCAATGTGCCGGTGACGCTGCTCACCAGATGGTGCACGTTGGGGTAGCTTTCCAGGCTGAACAACTCGGGGACTTTTACCGAGCCGATACGGCAACTGCGGCCGAGGTCGTTGCGCAGCAGGTCGACGATCATCAGGTTTTCCGCGCGGTCCTTGGGGCTGGCCAAGAGGTCGGCGGCGTGTGCCGCATCTTCTTGCGGCGTCGGGCCGCGGGGGCGGGTGCCTTTGATCGGGCGGGTTTCAACCTGGCGCTGGCTGACCTTGACGAAGCGTTCCGGCGACAGGCTCAGCACCGCGCCACCTTCCGGCAGGCTCTGGAACCCGGAAAACGGCGTCGGGCAGGCCTCGCGCAGCGCGCAATAGGCGGACCATGGATCACCGATGCAGGGCGCGCGAAAGCGCTGGGCGAAGTTGACCTGGTAGCAATCGCCGGCCTCGATATAGTCCTGAATACGCACGATGGCCTGCCGATAGGCCTCGGCCGTCAGGTCCGGTGCCATGGGACCTTGCAACTTGAACGCCGCAGACCTGTCGACGACGCCGGCGCTGAACAGGCTGATCAGGCGTTGCCGTTCGCTGTCTGCGAGACTGGGGTGGAATACCAGTTGGCTGGACTGCGCAGCGTGATCGCTGATCAGCGCCCAGGCATACAGTCCGAAGCGCGCGTCCGGCAGGTGCAAGTCGTCTACCGCCAGGTGCGGCATCTGTTCCAGGTGTCGGCCGAAATCGTAACTCAGATAACCGATCAAGCCTCCGGCAAACGGCAGCTCCAAGCCAGCGGGCAATGCCGCTTCGCCCAAATGCGTCAGGCTTTTGCGCAAACGTTGCAGGAAATCGCCGCCGCTTTCTTCAGGCTCAACCGCCAAGGTCGCTTCAGGCCAGGCGCTGAGCAGGTCATAACGGCCACGCTCGGCCGCCGGGCGGCCGCTGTCGAGCAGCACCGCACCGGGCGCATGGCGAATCGCCGCAAAATACTCGGCGGGGTTGGCCCGATAGGGTAACGGGTATACGGAACAGGTCGACATGCGGGGGTGGATCAGCCAGTGGCGCGGGGGAGGGGATTGTAGTCCCCTGTAGGATTTGCTCCTAGAGGGGATGTCGGGGATAGACAGTTCGAAGGCCGGATCAGCCTTCCACGGGCGGTATATGGCCAAACATCTCTTGTACGAACTTCACCCGTTCTTCCGGCGTTTCGCTCACGCCAGCGGCTTTCAGCTCTTCCAGTCGCGCCTCCACCGCATGGGTGCGCAGAGTCAGGCCGCAGTCGTTGGCGATCTGGATATTCAGCCCCGGCCGCGCGTTCAATTCCAGGATCAGCGGGCCTTTTTCCTGGTCCAGCACCATGTCCACACCGATATAGCCCAGGCCGCACAGTTCATAGCAGCCGGCCGCCAGCTTCATGAAGCCGTCCCAGTTGGGCAGTTGTACGCCGTCCACCGCGTTGGTGGTATCGGGGTGCTTGGTGATGATGTTGTTCAGCCAGGTGCCACGCAAGGTCAGGCCGGTGGCGAGGTCTACACCCACACCTATCGCGCCCTGGTGCAGGTTGGCCTTGCCACCGGACTGGCGCGTTGGCAAGCGCAGCATCGCCATCACCGGGTAGCCCATCAGCACGATGATGCGGATGTCCGGAACGCCTTCGTAGCTGATGCTCTTGAAGATCTGGTCGGGTACCACGCGGTATTCGATCAAGGCGCGATCGCGGTGGCCGCCGAGGGAGTACAGGCCGGTGAGAATGCTGGAAATCTGGTGCTCGATTTCCTCATGGCTGATGATCTTGCCGGACACCGTGCGATAGCGCCCCTCAAAGCGGTCCGCCACCACCAGGATGCCGTCGCCGCCGGCGCCCTGGGCGGGCTTGATCACGAAGTCGCTGCGCCCACCGATGATTGCGTCGAGCTTGTCGATTTCCTTCTCGGTGGAGATGACTCCATACATTTCAGGTACGTGAATACCGGCCGCCATGGCCCGTTCCTTGGTGATGATCTTGTCATCCACGATCGGGTACAGGCTGCGCTTGTTGTACTTGAGCACGTAGTCGGCGTTACGCCGGTTGATGCCCATGATCCCGCGCGCTTCCAGGGCCTTCCAGGTCTTCCAGAAGCCGAACATCAGGAGTCAGCCTTCAGGAATGCCTTGAAACGTACCAGTTCGGTCAGGCGGTAGCCGCGATAACGACCCATGGCCAGCATGAAGCCCACCAGGATCAGCAGGATCGCCGGGAAGGTGAACACGAAGTAGATCAGCTCCGGCACGCTCATGATGATGTGCGCCAGGGATGCCGCGAACAGCGTGCCGATCGCCACTTTCAGCGCATGGTTGGCGCCGCGCTCTTCCCAGGTGATCGACAGGCGTTCGATGGTCATGGTCAGGATCACCATCGGGAACAGCGCCACCGACAGGCCTCGCTCCAGGCCCAGCTTGTGGCTGAACAGGCTGATGGCGGCAATCAGCACCACCACGAAGGTCAGCACCACCGACAGCCTCGGCAGCATCTGCAGTTTCAAGTGCTCAAGGTAGGACCTGAGCGACAGCCCCAGCGCGGTAATGATTGTAAACAGCACAATCCCGAAACCCAGTTGCGTCTCGCGGAAGGCCAGGGCAATCAGCACCGGGGTAAAGGTGCCGAGGGTCTGCAGGCCGATCAGGTTGCGCAGGATCAGGATCACCAGCACGCCAATCGGGATCATCACCATGATCATGAACGTCTGCTGGGTTTGCAGCGGCAGGCCGTACAGCGAGTATTCGAGGAAGTTGGCGTCGGTGTTTTCGTCGGTCAGCTTGGCCAGGCGAATCGCGTTCATTTCGCTGTTGTTCAGGCTGAAGGTCACCATGGCTTTCTTGCCGCCATCGACCGTGATCAGGTTTTCATCGCCGGTCCACCACAGCAAGCGGTCGGCGGGCAGGCCTTGTTCACCGGTTTCCGGGTTGAAGTACAGCCAGTCATTCCCGTTGAAGCTGCGCAGCCACAGTTCCGGAGATTGCGGCTGGTCGGCGACGAGGCGAATGGTATGGACTTTTTCCACCGGTACGTGGGCGATGGACAGCAGCAATTCAACGATCTTGGCCTTGTGCGACGTCGACGGGTCGCCCGCCAGCAGCAGTTTCACATTGTCGTCGTTGAGGTTGTTGGTGCGCTTGATGGCTTCGGTAATAAAGGTCTCGACGTCTGCCGAGTGCTGGCGAATCGGCGCGAGCAAGGCTTCGGCGGCGATTTTTTCCGGCCCTTCCACGGCGATGCTGTCGCGGAACGTCGGGCCCTTGATCTTGACCTTTTCACCGCTGTAGCGCTTGGTCAGCACCAGGCGGTAATACAGGGTCTGGTTGCCCTTGGCGCGGCGCGCCGACCAGGTGACCTTGCGGTTGCCGTCGGCGCGATTGACGCTCACCCCGTAGTTGTTCGAAATAAAGCTCTCATTGAGGCTGACGAAGTCGCGGCTCAACGGCGGCACGAACATCGAAACCTTGACCGGGTCCTTGGGGTTGGCGACGAACTCGACCTTCGCGTCGATGTTCCACAAGTCATCGGTGGCGTCCTCGGTGACAGGGATGCCCAGCACGAAGATCTGGTAGGCGGTGACCGAAATACCCAGCACCACCAAAATGGTGATCAGGATTTTCAGGTGCAGGGTCAGAGAGCGCATTCGGTTTACTCGGCGGTATGAGCGTCGGCGGCGCAGGCAGGTTTGCCTGCTGCATATTTAAGGCTGGGGTCGATCAGCGCATCAAAGCGCTTGAGCGCTTCGGAGCCGATCAGCAGCGGGTATTGGAAGGTGCTGCGGTCAGTCAAGTTCACTTCGATGCTGCGTAAAGCGCTGCCCATGCAGATATCCAGGGCAATCACCGGACGAGCGGTGTACTGCTTGTCCTCCTCAGGATCGTAATCACCGGCACGGCGCTTGATCTTGCTGACGCGGGCCAATGGACGTTCGATGGGGTGGGAATGGGCGGCATCGATGGCCAGGTAGAAGCGTACCCAGGATTCCCCGTTGCGCTTGAAGCGTTTGATATCGCGTGCACTCAGCGAGGCGGTCTTGGCGCCTGTGTCGAGCTTGGCCGCGACTTCCAGGTCGAGGCCCGCCAGCTTGGCATATTCATTCAGGCCATACACGGTCTTCTCGGCGGCAACGCCAAGGCTCGGCAGGGACAGTAGGCATAACAGTAGGGGGAAGGGCTTGAGTCTCATAATTCCTGAGGCGATGCAGTGCGAAATTCAAGGCGACTGGCATTACTGCGCAAGCTCCCTCGTGCGCCATTTCATCTCGCGATGTCAGGCAAATGCGGCGGGCATTCTAACATGATGCTTTTTTGGCGCCAGCGCTGGCAGGCGGCCATGCTCGTGCACGCGCGCTGAAGGTTATTAGACGATTGTCGACAATGTTGATTTATTCTTTGACTAAGTGGGGGTAATTGGCTAGTTTTTGCAGCATTGCTTTTAAAGGTGTCGACAATATGCTGGATCAATCGGAATCTCCGCCGGCGCTGTCGGACGAATCCCAAACTATGTCGGAAAACGTCTTCCGGCGAATCCAGGCCGCCATCGTCAAGGGCGAGATCGCCCCAGGCTCCAAGATTTCCGAACCGGAGCTGGCGCGCACCTATGGCATCAGCCGTGGCCCGCTGCGCGAGGCGATTCACCGCCTGGAAGGCCAGCGCCTGCTGGTGCGGGTGCCCCACGTCGGCGCCCGCGTGGTGTCGTTGAGCCACGCCGAGCTGGTCGAGCTCTATGAAATCCGCGAGTCATTGGAAGGCATGGCGTGCCGGCTGGCGGCCGAGCGCATGACCGATGCGGAAATCGAAGAGCTGCGCGAGGTATTGCACACCCACGAGCGGGATGCTGCGTTTCAGGCCGGTGTCGGCTATTACCAGCAGGAGGGCGACTTCGATTTTCATTACCGGATCATCCAGGGCGCCGGCAACCGCACCCTGACCCAGATGCTCTGCGGCGAGCTATACCAATTGGTGCGCATGTACCGTATCCAGTTTTCCGCCACCCCCAATCGTCCACGCCAGGCCTTTGCCGAGCATCACCGCATTCTTGACGCGATTGCCGATCGCGACGGTGAACTGGCCGAACTGTTGATGCGCCGGCATATCGGCGCTTCCAAACGCAACATCGCCCGTCACTTTCCGGACGGCGCTCCCCAATAAATAGAGGTGAGTCATGAGTTCCACGAACAACAGCACCCCAGGCCAGCGTTTCCGTGACGCGGTCGCCAGTGAACAGCCGTTGCAGGTGGTCGGCGCAATCAACGCCAACCACGCCTTGCTGGCCAAACGCGCCGGCTTCAAGGCGATTTACCTGTCCGGTGGCGGCGTGGCTGCAGGCTCCCTGGGTGTTCCGGACCTGGGCATCACCGGCCTGGATGACGTGCTGACCGACGTACGCCGCATCACTGACGTATGCGACCTGCCGCTGCTGGTGGACGTGGACACCGGTTTCGGTTCCTCGGCGTTCAACGTGGCGCGCACCGTCAAGTCGATGATCAAGTTCGGCGCGGCGGCCATCCACATCGAAGACCAGGTCGGCGCCAAGCGCTGCGGCCATCGGCCCAACAAGGAGATCGTGTCCCTGCAGGAAATGGTCGACCGCATCAAGGCCGCCGTGGACGCACGCACCGATGACAGCTTCGTGATCATGGCCCGCACCGACGCCCTGGCCGTGGAAGGTTTGGAATCCGCCCTGGAGCGCGCCGCCGCGTGCATCGAGGCCGGTGCCGACATGGTGTTCCCGGAAGCCATCACTGAACTTGAGATGTACAAGCTGTTCGCCTCGCGGGTGAAAGCGCCGATCCTGGCCAACATCACCGAATTCGGCGCGACCCCGCTGTTCACCACCGAACAGTTGAAATCTGCCGATGTTTCCATCGTGCTGTACCCGCTCTCGGCCTTCCGCGCCATGAACAAGGCCGCCGAGAACGTCTACACCGCGATCCGTCGCGACGGTACGCAACAGAACGTGATCGACACCATGCAAACCCGCATGGAGCTTTACGATCGTATCGACTACCACACCTTCGAGCAGAAGCTCGACGCGCTGTTTGCCGCGAAAAAGTAAAGCGCGCGCCTCCCTGAATAACGACAAAATTGGAGAAGAACCATGGCTGAAGCAAAAGTATTGAGTGGTGCCGGCCTGCGTGGCCAGGTGGCCGGGCAGACCGCACTGTCGACCGTCGGCCAGGCCGGCGCCGGCTTGACCTATCGCGGCTATGACGTGCGTGAACTGGCCGCCGATGCGCAATTTGAAGAAGTCGCCTACCTGCTGCTGTACGGCGAGCTGCCGACCAGCACCGAACTGGCGGCCTACAGCGCCAGGCTGAGCCAGCTGCGCGACTTGCCGCAAGCGTTGAAAGAAGTGCTGGAACGCATCCCCGCCGACGCCCACCCGATGGACGTGATGCGCACCGGTTGCTCGTTCCTGGGCAATATCGAGCCGGAAAAAGACTTCAGCGTGCAGCGTGACGTCACCGACCGCCTGCTCGCCGCGTTCCCGGCGATCATGTGCTACTGGTACCGCTTCAGCCACGACGGCAAGCGCATCGACTGCGTCACCGACGAGCCCAGTATCGGCGGGCACTTCCTGCACCTGCTGCATGGCAAGAAGCCGAGCGATCTGCACGTCAAAGTGATGAACGTGTCGCTGATCCTCTATGCCGAGCACGAATTCAACGCCTCGACCTTCACTGCCCGGGTGTGCGCCTCGACCTTGTCCGACCTGTATTCCTGCGTCACCGCCGCCATCGGTTCCCTGCGCGGCCCGCTGCACGGCGGCGCCAACGAAGCGGCGATGGAGATGATCGAGCGTTTCGGTTCGGCCGAAGAGGCCGTCGAAGGCACCCTCGGCATGCTGGCGCGTAAGGACAAGATCATGGGCTTTGGCCACGCCATCTACAAAGACAACGACCCGCGCAATGAAGTGATCAAGGGTTGGTCGAAAAAACTCGCTGACGAAGTGGGCGACACGGTGCTTTTTGCGGTTTCCGAAGCCATCGACAAGACCATGTGGGAGCAGAAGAAGCTGTTCCCCAACGCCGACTTCTACCATGCCTCGGCGTACCACTTCATGGGCATCCCGACCAAGCTGTTCACGCCGATCTTCGTTTGTTCGCGGCTCACCGGCTGGGCGGCGCACGTGTTCGAGCAACGCGCCAATAACCGCATCATTCGTCCAAGCGCCGAGTACACCGGCGTTGAGCAGCGCAAGTTCGTGCCAATCGAACGTCGCTGAAGATCGACGATCCTGAAGTGGTAACCGAATCAAATGTGGGAGGGGGCCTGCCCCCGATAGCAATCTGTCAGCCGATACAGCAGGCACTGAACCACCGCTATCGGGGGCAAGCCCCCTCCCACATTTTGATTGCATTTCACACCTGGATCAGTCGGCTCCTTTTGTAATCACCGTGACCGAGTCCTGACGATGAACACTGAATTTCGCAAACCGCTTCCCGGCAGCCGCCTGGATTACTTCGACGCCCGCGCGGCTGTCGAGGCAATCACTCCCGGCGCCTACGCCACCTTGCCGTATACCTCCCGCGTACTCGCGGAAAACCTGGTGCGTCGTTGCGACCCGGCCACCCTCAATGCTTCCCTGAGCCAGTTGATCGAGCGCAAGCGTGACCTCGATTTCCCATGGTTCCCGGCCCGCGTGGTGTGCCATGACATCCTCGGCCAGACCGCCCTGGTAGACCTCGCCGGCCTGCGCGACGCCATCGCCCTGCAAGGCGGCGATCCGGCGCAGGTCAACCCGGTGGTGCCGACCCAGTTGATCGTCGACCACTCCCTGGCTGTCGAAGCCGGTGGCGCCGACCCGCAGGCGTTCGAAAAGAACCGCGCCATTGAAGACCGCCGCAACGAAGATCGCTTCCACTTTATCGAGTGGACCAAAAAGGCCTTCAAGAACGTCGACGTGATCCCGCCCGGCAACGGCATCATGCACCAGATCAACCTGGAGAAAATGTCACCGGTGATTCAGGTGCGCGACGGTGTGGCCTTCCCGGACACCTGCGTCGGCACTGACAGCCACACTCCGCATGTGGATGCCCTGGGCGTGATCGCCATCGGGGTCGGCGGCCTTGAAGCCGAAAGCGTGATGCTCGGGCGTGCCTCATGGATGCGTCTGCCGGAAATTGTTGGGGTGGAGCTGACCGGCAAGCTGCAGCCGGGCATCACCGCCACCGATATGGTGCTGGCGCTGACCGAGTTCCTGCGCCAACAGAAAGTCGTCGGTGCGTGGCTGGAGTTCTTCGGTGAAGGCGCTTCGGCCCTGACCTTGGGCGACCGTGCGACCATCTCCAACATGGCCCCGGAATACGGCGCCACCGCGGCGATGTTCTACATCGACCAGCAGACGATTGCCTACCTGAAGCTCACCGGTCGCGAAGAGGAACAGGTCGCCCTGGTGGAACAGTACGCACGCCACACCGGGCTGTGGGCTGACGAGCTGAAAGGCGCGCAATATGAGCGCGGCCTGAGGTTCCACCTGTCCAGCGTGGTGCGCAACATGGCGGGCCCGAGCAACCCTCACGCCCGTGTCGCCACCCGTGACCTGGCGGCCAAAGGCATCAGCGGCCAGTGGGACGACGTGCCGGGGCAAATGCCCGACGGCGCCGTGATCATTGCCGCCATCACCAGTTGCACCAACACCAGCAACCCGCGCAACGTGATCGCCGCCGGCCTGCTGGCGCGCAACGCCAACCGGCTCGGGCTGACGCGCAAGCCGTGGGTCAAGTCGTCCCTGGCGCCGGGCTCGAAAACCGTGGCCATGTACCTGGAAGAAGCCGGCCTGGGGCATGAGCTGGAAAAACTCGGTTTCGGCGTGGTGGCCTTCGCGTGCACAACCTGCAACGGCATGTCCGGTGCGCTCGACCCGGTGATCCAGCAGGAAATCATCGACCGCGACCTCTACGCCACCGCTGTGCTGTCCGGTAACCGCAACTTCGATGGGCGTATTCATCCGTACGCCAAGCAGGCCTTTCTCGCTTCGCCGCCGCTGGTAGTGGCCTATGCGATTGCCGGCACCATCCGTTTCGATATCGAGAAAGACGTGCTCGGGCTCGACGTCGACGGCAAGGAAATCCGCCTGCAGGACATCTGGCCGAGCGACGAAGAGATCGACGCAGTGGTCAAGGCCTCGGTCAAGCCGGAACAGTTTCGCGCCGTGTACATCCCGATGTTCGCGATTCACGAAGACACCGGTCCCAAAGTCACCCCGCTGTACGACTGGCGCCCGCAAAGCACCTATATTCGCCGCCCGCCGTATTGGGAAGGCGCCTTGGCCGGCGCACGTCCGCTCAAGGGCATGCGCCCGCTGGCCGTGCTGCCGGACAACATCACCACCGACCACCTGTCGCCCTCCAACGCGATCATGCCGGACAGCGCCGCCGGCGAGTACCTGGCGAAAATGGGCTTGCCGGAAGTTGACTTCAACTCCTACGCGACTCACAGGGGCGACCACCTGACCGCACAGCGCGCCACCTTCGCCAACCCGAAACTGTTCAACGAAATGGTGCAGGAAAACGGCAAGGTCAAGCAGGGCTCCCTGGCGCGTATCGAGCCGGAAGGCACGGTCACGCGCATGTGGGAAGCCATCGAAACCTACATGGAACGCAAGCAGCCGCTGATCATTATCGCGGGCGCCGACTATGGCCAGGGTTCGTCCCGCGACTGGGCGGCCAAGGGCGTGCGCCTGGCCGGTGTGGAAGCGATCGCCGCCGAAGGTTTCGAGCGCATCCACCGCACCAACCTGGTCGGCATGGGCGTGTTGCCCCTGGAATTCTTGCCGGGCACCGACCGCCACACCCTCAAGATCGATGGCAGCGAAACCTATGACGTGGTCGGCGAACGCACGCCGCGCGCGCAATTGACCCTGGTGATCAACCGCAGGAATGGCGAGCGTGTCGAAGTGCCGGTGACCTGCCGGCTGGACACCGCTGAAGAAGTGTCGATCTACGAGGCGGGCGGCGTGTTGCAACGTTTTGCCCAGGACTTCCTGGAATCGGCGGCGACGGCCTGAGGGGTTAACCATGGCACACGTAGCGCAAATCAAGATCCCCGCCACCTATATGCGTGGCGGCACCAGCAAGGGGGTTTTCTTCAGTCTCGAGGACCTGCCGCCCTCGGCGCAGGTACCGGGCGCTGCCCGCGACGCCTTGCTGTTGCGGGTGATCGGCAGCCCCGACCCCTATGACAAGCAAATCGATGGCATGGGCGGCGCCACGTCCAGCACCAGCAAAACCGTGATCCTGGCCAAGAGCACGTGTGCCGGGCACGACGTGGATTACCTGTTCGGCCAGGTGTCCATCGACAAGCCGTTTGTCGACTGGAGTGGCAACTGCGGCAACCTCTCGGCGGCGGTTGGTTCGTTCGCGATCAGCGCCGGCCTGGTCGACCCGGGCCGCGTGCCCCACAACGGCGTGGCCGTGGTGCGCATATGGCAAGCCAATATCGGCAAGACCATCATCGCCCATGTGCCGATCACCGACGGCGCTGTGCAGGAAACCGGTGATTTTGAACTGGATGGCGTGACCTTTCCGGCCGCCGAAGTGCAGCTGGAATTCATCGACCCGGCGGCGGAAGAAGAGGGCGGTGGTGGCTCGATGTTCCCTACCGGCAACCTGATCGATGAGCTGGAAGTGCCCGGTGTCGGCACCTTCAAGGCCACCCTGATCAACGCCGGCATCCCGACGATTTTTATCAATGCCCAAGACCTCGGCTACACCGGCACTGAATTGCAAGGCGCGGTCAACGGCGACCCGAAAGCCCTGGCGATGTTCGAGACCGTGCGTGCCTATGGCGCGTTGCGCATGGGCTTGATCAAGCACCTGGACGAAGCAGCCCTGCGCCAGCACACGCCGAAGCTGGCGTTTGTGGCCAAGCCTGCGGATTACGTGGCGTCCAGTGGCAAGGCGATCAAGGCCGGCGATGTGGATTTGCTGGTGCGGGCGTTGTCCATGGGCAAATTGCACCACGCAATGATGGGCACGGCGGCGGTGGCGATCGGCACGGCGGCGGCGATTTCCGGCACCCTGGTCAACCAGGCGGCCGGTGGCGTGGAACGCAATGCCGTGCGCTTCGGGCATCCATCGGGCACCTTGCGCGTCGGTGCCGAGGCGACTCAAGTGAACGGTGAATGGGTGGTGAAGAAAGCCATCATGAGCCGTAGTGCGCGGGTGTTGATGGAGGGTTTCGTGCGCGTTCCCGGTGACTCATTCTAAAACCTGGCACTGAGCTTTATGTGGGAGGGGGCTTGCTCCCGATAGCGGTGTGCCAGTCGACACATTCATCAACTGACCCACCCCCATCGGGAGCAAGCCCCCTCCCACATGGGATCTATTCCAAGGCAGGCAACCAGACCTGCCCTGATGATTAATCGTGACCCTGAGGAATAAACCACCTTTTTGGAGAACTGCCATGAACGCCAACGTCGACCAGAACAATCGCCCCGACTACGATCAGGTCCTGCAGGACATTGCCGATTATGTCCTCACCTACCGGATCGAGTCCGAGGCCGCACTGGACACCGCCCGCAACTGCCTGATGGACACCCTCGGTTGCGGCCTGCTGGCCTTGCGCTTCCCTGAGTGCACCAAGCACCTGGGGCCGCTCGTCGAGGGCACCGTGGTTCCGTTCGGGGCACGGGTGCCGGGCACTTCGTTGCGGTTGGACCCGGTCAAGGCCGCCTGGGACATCGGCTGCATCGTGCGCTGGCTCGACTACAACGACACCTGGCTCGCGGCTGAATGGGGCCACCCTTCGGACAACTTGGGCGGCATCCTCGCGGTGGCCGATCACCTGTCGCAAAAACGCGTGGCCCATGGTGACACACCGCTGACCGTACGCGCCGTACTGGAAGCCATGATCATGGCCCACGAAATCCAGGGCGTGATTGCCCTGGAAAACGCCTTCAATCGCGTCGGCCTCGACCATGTGCTGCTGGTGAAAGTCGCCTCGACGGCAGTCACCGCCAAGCTGATGGGCGCCAACCGTGAGCAATTGCTCGCGGCGTTATCCCATGCGTTCGTCGATGGGCAGGCGTTGCGCACTTACCGCCATGCGCCGAACGCCGGTTCGCGCAAATCCTGGGCGGCGGGCGATGCGTCGAGTCGCGGGGTGCGCCTGGCGGATATCGCATTGCGCGGCGAGATGGGTATCCCCGGCGTGCTGAGCGCGCCACAGTGGGGGTTCTACGACGTATTGTTCAGCCATACCAACAAGGATCTGGCCCTCAAACCTGAAGAGCAACGCAGGTTCAGCCTGTCCCAGCCCTACGGCACCTACGTGATGGAAAACGTGCTGTTCAAGATCAGCTTTCCCGCTGAATTCCATGCGCAGACGGCCTGCGAAGCGGCGGTGACCTTGCATCCATTGGTGAGGAACCGCCTGCATGCAATCGAGCGCATCGTGATCACCACCCACGAGTCGGCGATTCGCATCATTTCCAAGGTTGGCCCGTTGGCCAACGCGGCGGACCGCGACCATTGCCTGCAATACATGACTGCCGTGCCGTTGGCCTTCGGCGACTTGGTGGCCGAGCACTATGAGGATCAATTCCATGCCGCCCACCCGATCATCGATGAGCTGCGCGGGAAAATGGTGATCGTCGAAGACCCTCGTTACAGCCGCGAATATCTGCAGGCCGACAAGCGCTCCATCGCCAATGCGCTGCAGGTGTTCTTCATCGATGGCACCTGCACCGAGCAGGTGGCGGTGGAATATCCGATTGGCCATCGTCGTCGGCGGGAGGATGGAATCCCGCTGCTGGAAGACAAGTTCAAAGCCAACCTGGCGACGCGGTTTGCCGCGCACCGCAGCGCCGAGATTTTCGCCTTGTGCAAGGACCAGGCACGGCTGGAAGCGACCCCCGTCAACCGCTTCATGGACCTGTTCATGATCTGAAAAACACCACACAACCCAATGTGGGAGGGGGCTTGCTCCCGATAGCGGTGGATCAGCCAATGAACCTGTTGACTGACACTCTGCTATCGGGAGCAAGCCCCCTTCCACATTGTTTTTGCATTGTTGCAACTGTCGAGTCAGGCTCAGTTATGACTCGAACCTGAGGATCACCCGACGGTTGTGCTTGCTCTTCTTCTCGATTTTCTCGCAGAACACCCGGCCGATTTCCTCGGTGTTGAGCACATGGGTGCCACCGCACGGCTGGATGTCGATGCCGGGAATTTCAATCACGCGTACCGAGCCTTGGATCACCGGCGGTGCTACCGCCTGGGTGCGGGTGATCTGCAGCAGAGTCGAGTACTCAGAGGCAGGCATCGACAGGGTTTTCACCGCGTGGGCCTGTTCGATCAAGGCGTTAAGGTCACGGGTAATGGTGTCTTTGTCGAGGGTCATTTCCGGCAGGTCGAAATCCAGGCGTCCCTTGTCCGCGCTGATGCTGCAGCCCGTTACGGGCGCGTCGATGATCGAGCACAGCAAGTGCAGGCAAGTATGCATCTTCATATGCTGGTAGCGCCGCTCCCAATCCAGGCCGGCGTCCACCTGGACGCCAGCGGTCAGGTGCGCGGGGCACTGTTCCACCTGATGCCAGATGATCGAGCGCAGCACCGGGTCGCGCACAGTGCCGGTGACCTCCACGCGGGTGCCGTCGGCCAGGGTGAAGTGGCCGGTGTCACCCGGTTGCCCGCCGCCGGTGGGATAGAACAGCGTGTGCTCCAGGGCGACGCCATGCTCGCTGACCGCAATCACCCGGGCGCTGAAGGCGTTTTGATAAGGTGCGCTGTCGAACAGCGCCAGGGTTTCCATGGTATGCACGGACATGTTCAACCTCCGACGATCAGTGGGCTGGATTGCAACAGGTGACGCACCATCGCACTCAAGCCAGGGGGAGAGAGCAGGGTGATTTCGAACGCCGGCCCGCAGACTTTCAGGTTCAGCGGCAGGCGCGGCAGTTGCTCGCCGGTATCGAGGCGGCGCAAGCGAAACTGCAGGTGATGACGCTCTTTCACCGTGGGTTCGAGCATTAGCCCTGGCAGCGGATGGAAGTCGGCGTCCAGCACCGTGACCTTATGGCCGGCATCCACTTCGCCGACGACATGCAGGCGCTCATCCAGGGCGAACGCGCCTAGGTAGCTGCTGTGATCCGATTCATCGTTTTTCTGCAGCTGGATCTGGTTGACCACCTTGACCTTGGTGCCCGCCGGCACGTCCTGGGTAATGACACAGGAGGGGCTGATAAATACGTTGTCGCCGATCTGCACATAGCCCAGCACCCGTGCCCCGGCGCCGACCTCGACATTGTTGCCCAGGCGTGGATGGCGCTTGCCGTCCGGGTTGTTGGCGATACCGCGCGCGCCCAGGGTCACGCCACACAGGATGTAGCAGTCGTTACCGATCTCGCAGGTTTCGCCGATGACCGTGCCGTAGCCATGGTCCAGTACAAAACGCCGGCCGATGCGCGCAGCCGGGTGAATCTCGGCCCCGGAGAGGATTTTGCCCTGGTTGCTGAGCTTGAGGGCGATGCGGGTAAAGACGCCGTGGACGGGCTCCGGGAAATTCCACACCAGGTGCGCAAGCCGGTAGAACAACACCGCCTTGAACGAGGCGTAGGATTCCAGGATCAACTCGCCGCGCCCGCGCGAGGCCGGGTCGCGATAGGCGTAGGCGATCAAGTCCTCGGCCACCGCCTGGGCGGCAGTCTGGATCAGCGGCGCCAGGTGCGGTTCCAGTTGCTTCATCTGCGCAGGCGTCAGGGTTTGGATGAGGTGGGTCAGCAACTCATCGTGCAGCTGTTGCATGTCGATAAAGCCTCCCATGGAGGCACCCCCGCATTCTGGTTGGTTGGGTAACCGGTTATTCGAAACTGGGCAGGTAGCTGTCGGCATTGTCGTAGACCATGGTCAGCACCACCGTTTCGGGCGGCAGTTCCGGGGCGAGTTGGGCGATGGCGACCATGTTGGCGGCCGAAGACAGCCCCAGGCTGATGGCGTCGGTGCGCATAATGCGTTTGATCATCTCCAGGCACGCCGAGTGCGACACCTTGAGCATGCCGTCCAGTACGTCCAGGTTGAGAATGCTCGGGATCAGCCCAATCGACAGGCCCTGGATGGCGTGCGAGGCGTGCTGGTCCTTGAGCAGGTCGCATTCCTCCGGCTCCACGCCCATCACGCGGATCGCCGGCCAGGCGGCCTTGAGGGTTTCGCCGATACCGGTGATATGCCCGCCGGTGCCGATGCCGCTGACGAAGTAGTCCACACGCCGCTCACCGAAGGCGCGGATGATTTCCGGCGCGGTGGTGTCGCGGTGGGTTTGCGGGTTGGCGCCGTTGCGTTGCTGGTTGAGCATCACGTAGTTGGGGTTTTCCAACTGCAGCTCCATGCACTTTTCGCCGTGGGAATTGTTACCGAGGCGGCTGTCCGACAGCACCACCCGGGCGCCGTACAGGCGCAGCAGCTTCTGTTTTTCAGGGCTGTAGTTGTCCGGAATCACCAGCACCACTTTGTAGCCGAGCACATTGCCCGCCATCACCAGGCCGATGCCGGTATTGCCACCGCTGGGTTCGATGATGGTCTGCCCGGAATCGCGCATCAGCACGCCACGGCGTTCGGCGTCGAGGATCATGCCCAGGGCGATACGTGCCTTGTGGCTGCCGCCCGGGTTGAGGGATTCCAGCTTGGCGTAGACCTCGATGCCGAGGTCTTCGGAAAACTGCGCCAGACGTACGATCGGGGTGTGGCCGATCACGTCGAGAATGGAGTTATGCAGCATCAGTCGGCCCCCGATCAGTACAGCGGCATGTCGGGTTCGACGTCGCGCACCCAGTGTTTCATGCCGCCCTGCAGCACCTTGGTATTGGCGAAGCCTGCCGCCAGCAAGGTGCTGGCGGCCTGCTCGGCACGCGTCCCGGCATAGCAGATCAGGTAGTGGGTGTTGTCGCGGCTCAGGCTGTCGAGCTGTTCATCCAGCTCTGCCAGGGGGATGTGCACCACCCCCGGCAATTTGCACACTTCCAGTTCGCTGGCGTCGCGCACGTCGAGCAACACGTCGGCGCTGCGGTGGTTGTCGATCACTTGCTTGAGCACGCGGGGCTTGATGTAGCGTTCCTCGGCGAGGGACGGTTGGCTCGGCACCGCATCCGCGCACAGCGTCGGTGCGACGGCTTCGCTGTGGCGCCGTTCCGAGCAGCACGGGCAGTCGGCACGGCGCTTGAAGCGGATCTCGCTGAATTTCATCGCCAGCGCATCGAAGCGCATCAAGCGGCCGGACAAGGGTTCACCAATACCGATGAGCAATTTGATCGCCTCGGTCGCCTGGATCATCCCGACCACCCCCGGCAGCACGCCGATCACCCCGCCGGCGTTGCAATTGGGCGCCAGTTCCGCAGGCGGTGCACTGGGAAACAGGCAGCGGTAGCAAGGCCCACCTTTATAGTTAAGTACGCTGATTTGCCCGTCGAAACGGTAGATGGCGCCGTACACCAAGGGTTTGCCCAACTGTACACAGGCGTCATTGACCAGGTAGCGGGTCTCGAAATTGTCCGTGCCGTCGATCACCAGGTCATAGGCGCCCACCAGCTCCAGGGCGTTGTCGGCAGTGAGCGCGGTGTTGTGCGCGTTGATCTGGATGTGGCGGTTGAGGTCTTGCAGGCGTTGCTTGGCGGATTCCACCTTGGGCATGCCCAGGGTGCTGTTGCCATGCACGATCTGGCGTTGCAGGTTGCTGCTTTCCACCACGTCGAAGTCCACCAGCCCCAGGGTGCCGATGCCGGCCGCCGCCAGGTAAAGACTGATGGGCGAGCCCAGGCCACCGGTGCCGATGATCAGCACCTTGGCTTTTTTCAGGTTCAACTGACCTTCACGGCCGACGCCGGGCAGGGTGATATGGCGGACGTAGCGTTGCACTTCTTCGTTGCTCAGGGTCTCGACGTCGATGCCGCCGGAGGTGGCGAGCAGCACTTCGATCCGGGCCTTTGCCGGCAAGCTGTCGTCAGCGTCGATCAGCTCCTCCTCGGCGGTGAACAGGAAGTGTTCCTTGAGCTGGTTGTTCTTCTCGTGAAACAGGTGCTGGCGCAACTGTGGGTGACTGTCGCAGAGGTTTTCAATGACTTCGCGCAATGTCGATCCGGCGCCCTCGAGGGTCGATTCCGGCAGCTTGGCCACGCGAACCAGAATGTCAGGGAAAGAGACAGCGTTCATGGACAACTCCGTGTGCAGGTCGTTGAAAGGTTGAAGGGCGAAATGCTTGCCATCCCAGGCAAACAGCTTTGACCCCAGGGCCTGGCCTTGGCGAACATCCACCACCAGGTAACTGACGGGATAGATCGGCTCGCCGAGAAACAGCGCCTTGTCCTGGTCTTCCTCGCTGAAATACGCACCGACATCCGGGTGCGAGTGGTAGATCACCACCACCGGGTTGTCGCTGCGAAACGCTTTGTTCATCAACAAGGTGTCGGCGACTGAAAAGGTGTAGCCGCTGGCCGCGTTGCGCGGGTACATCTGCGGGTTCTTGCGGTGCAACTCGTTCTGGATATTGCTGCCCAGGTACACACTGCCATCGGCGAAGATGAAGCCACAGCATTCCTCGGGATAGCTGCGGCTTGCATGGGCGTAGATCTGTTCCAGGGCTTCGGGGCGGAGCACTTCCATGTTTCTCTCGCGTCGCTGGGTGAGGGGTGGGGTGCTCAATTTTTCTTGGCCAGCAGTTTTTCGACCGGCAACTTGGTGATCGCAAAACCGGCCAGCAGGATCGCCGAGTACAGCATCAGGTCACGGGAAATTTCCACGCCTTCGTACCAGGCGCCGATGATGACCGCGAACACCGGAAAGATGATGAACACGAAGGACAAGATGATCGGGCTCAGGCGCTTGAGCAGCATGAAATACACAATGAAGCCGCCCACCGACGCCACCAGCCCCAGGTAGAACAGCGCGCTCCAGGAGCGCAGGGTGATGTCGTCGAAGGTCGGGGTCTCGAACCACAGGCCGGCCACGAACAGCATCAGCCCGGCAATGCCGATGGGCAGGGTGTTGTAGGTGATGACACTGATGGCGCTGCCTTTTTGCTTGGTAATCACGTAGCACAACGCGTGCATGATCGCGGCGGTCAGAATCGCCAATACGCCGAAAAACTCGGCGTGGTCCAGGTGCAGGCCCTGGCTCTTGATGATCATGTAGAGGCTGCCGAACCCGATACCGATGCCGACCACCTGGGAGAGGTAGATGCGCTCACGCAGGAACAGCGCGGAGAAGATCAGGATGAACACCGGCATGCAGCTGAACAGCAGGGCGGTCAGGCCGGACGAGACATGCATCTCGCCGTAGTTGAGCAGGTAATAGGGAATGCTGAAGTAGGACAGGGTCACGAACACGAAGAACCAGCGGCTTTCTCGCGGAAACAGAATCGGCTCGCGGCGCACCATGGCAAAACACAGGAACAACGGGAAGGCGATCAGGAAGCGCAGGCCCGCGGAGGTCAGTGGCGGCACGCTTTCCACTGCGATCTTGATGCCCAGCCAGGTGGTGCCCCAGCTCAGGCACACGATCAGGAACATGACGCTCGTGATCAGGCCGGCCAGCCACTGTTTCTGGGTTTTGGTTTTTGCGGTGTTTTCAAGAACGGCGGACATTGGCATCGTTTATTGCTTCCCTGAGCCGGAATTGAACTCTATATTGAACTTGTTATAAGTGATTCAATCCGGTGATTGAACCCGCAAAAGCACACTATTAGGGCGAATGATGACTGTCAAAACAAATATTGACATGGTGTCAATTATGCGTGAGGGGTTGTCCAACGGTCAGGGCGTGAAGTACAAGCGCCTGTCCGATGTCATGGAAAGGGGCATCCTTGAAGGCACGATTGAACCGGGAAGAAAACTGCCGCCCCATCGGGTGCTTTCCGACAATCTGGGTGTCACCATCGGCACCATCAGCCGGGCCTACGGTGAGCTGGAGCGGTTAGGATTGGTGGTGGCGCGTGTGGGTGACGGCACATTCGTGCGCAAGCGTGGGATGGAGCGCCAGCGTGATGAGGGCTTTCGCAATTTCAGCGAGGAGCCACGCCAGTACTTCGATATGAGCCGCAACATGCACATTCCCGGGCAGGAAACGGTGTTTCTCGCCCAGAGCTTCCAGACCCTGTCGACCAACGGCAAATTCCTCCAGGACATCAGCGCCTACACCCCGGATGCAGGCCTGCCGCGCTACCGTGAAGCCGGTGCGCAATGGCTGGTGCAGCGCGACTTCCATCCGATTCCCGAGCAGGTCATCTGCGTCAATGGCGGCCAGCACGGCCTGCTCTGCGCGATGATGGCGTTGCTGCGCGCCGGCGACACCGTGGTCACCGAGCAACTGACTTACCCAGGGCTGATCACTGCCGCGCGCATGCTGGGTGTGCGGCTGATCGGGCTGGAAATGGACGAAGAAGGTGTGTTGCCGGGCGCACTGGATGAAGTCTGTCGTAATCACCGGGTTTCGGCGCTGTACTGCACACCGACCATCCAGAATCCTACGACGGCGGTGTTATCGGTGGCGCGCCGGGAGGCCTTGGTCAAAGTCTGTCGCGAACACAACCTGCTGATTCTCGAGGACGAGGCCCATGGCGTTTTGGTGGAAGACCGCCCGCCACCGTTGAGCGCCTTTGCACCCGAACGGACCATTTTGATCAGCAGCCTGAGCAAAGCGGTGTCGGCCGGTCTGCGAGTCGGCTACGTGCATGCGCCACCGGCGCTGGTCAGTCGGGTGTCGGCGGCGTTGCGTTCGACCTGCTGGATGGCCACCCCGGTGACCCTGGAGTTGGCGACCCAGTGGATCGAAAACGGCACGGCCGAATACCTGCTGCGCCAGCAGATCAACGAGATCAGCCGGCGCAAGGCGTTGGTCGAAGGCTTATTGAATGGGCTGGCCTACCGAACCCACCTCAACAGCCCACACTTCTGGATCGAAGTGCCTGAACCCTGGCGCGCGTCGGAAATCGAGGCGGAACTCAAACAGAACAATTACCTGATCGCGACCGCCGAGGCGTTTGCCGTGGGGCAGACCGCAGTGCCGCAGTTCATCCGTGCGAGTATCTGTAATACGTCGGGGGATGATCAGTTGTTGCGCGAGGGCTTTGATGCGCTGGCGACCGCGCTGGGCCAGGGTGGCGGCAGGTTTCACCTGTAGACTTGGTGTACACCGGCCAAAATGTGGGAGGGGGCTTGCCCCCGATGGCGCTGGAACAGTCAGCTAATCCGCCCACTGACACACCGCCATCAAGAGCACCCCGCCCCCCGCAGGCTACTTGAAGCGCCGCTCCACACCTTTCTCCACCAGAATCTTCGCGGAAATCTCTTCCACCGAAAAATGCGTGGAATTGATGTGCGCAATATTCTCGCGCCGGAACAGATTTTCCACTTCACGCACTTCAAATTCGCATTGGGCGTAGCTGGAATAGCGGCTGTTGGGCTTGCGTTCGTTGCGGATGGCGGTCAGCCGGTCCGGGTCGATGGTCAGGCCGAACAGCTTGTGGGAGTGCGCGCGCAGGGCGGCTGGCAGCGTCAGGTGTTCCATGTCGTCTTCGGTCAGCGGGTAGTTGGCCGCGCGGATACCGAATTGCATGGCCATGTACAGGCAGGTGGGTGTCTTGCCGCAGCGCGATACGCCGACCAGGATCAGGTCGGCCTTGTCGTAGTAGTGCGTGCGGGCGCCGTCATCGTTGTCGAGGGCGAAGTTCACCGCCTCGATCCGCTCCATATAGTTGGAGTTATGCCCAATGGAATGGGACTTTCCGACGGAGTAGGAGGAATGTTCGCTCAGCTCCTGTTCCAATGGCGCCAGGAACGTGGAGAAAATGTCGATCATGAAACCATTCGACGTTGCGAGAATCTCACGAATGTCTTGATTGACGATGGTGTCGAAAATGATCGGGCGAAAACCGTCTTTTTCAGCCGCCAGATTGATTTGTTGTACCATGGCCCGCGCTTTGTCCACGCTGTCTATATAAGGCCGTGTGAATTTGGCGAAGGTAATGTTTTCGAACTGCGCGAGCAGGCTCTGGCCCAATGTTTCGGCCGTGATGCCGGTGCCATCGGAAATAAAGAAAGCAGATCGTTTCATTTGAGCCCTGGGCCTTAAGCTGATGGCGAATCTTGGATATGATAGGCGCGATTTTGCCGTCCCGCAGTGGGCCGCATTCTCACTTATTTTCCAGGTCCAGGCCACAAGCGCTGGCGTTCGCTCCTACTGAGCAAGCCGCGTCCTGAGCTTTTCCAACACAGAAAGTGGAGAGATCACCTTGGTAGAGTACGTAGTTTCCCTCGATAAGCTCGGCGTCCATGATGTAGAGCATGTGGGGGGCAAGAACGCATCCCTCGGCGAGATGATCAGTAATCTTGCAGGCGCCGGTGTCTCGGTGCCGGGTGGTTTTGCCACCACGGCCCAGGCTTACCGTGATTTCCTCGAGCTGAGCGGCCTCAACGCCCAGATCCACGCCGCGCTGGACGCCCTGGACGTCGATGACGTCAACGCCCTGGCCAAAACCGGCAGCCAGATCCGCCAATGGATCATGGACGCCGAGTTCCCCGAGAAGCTCAACGAAGAGATCCGTACCGCCTTCGCCACCTTGTCCGCCGGTAACCCGGATATGGCCGTCGCCGTGCGCTCCTCGGCCACCGCCGAAGACTTGCCGGACGCCTCGTTCGCCGGTCAGCAGGAGACCTTCCTCAACATCCGCGGCGTGGAAAACGTGATCCGCGCGGCCAAGGAAGTGTTTGCCTCGCTGTTCAACGACCGCGCCATTTCCTACCGCGTGCACCAGGGTTTCGACCACAAGCTGGTGGCCTTGTCTGCCGGTGTGCAGCGCATGGTGCGTTCCGAAACCGGTACCGCCGGCGTGATGTTCACCCTCGATACCGAATCGGGCTTCCGTGACGTGGTATTCATCACCGGCGCCTACGGCCTGGGCGAAACCGTCGTACAAGGCGCGGTGAACCCGGATGAATTCTACGTGCACAAGCACACCCTTGAGGCCGGCCGCCCGGCTATCCTGCGCCGCAACCTGGGCAGCAAGGCGATCAAGATGATTTACGGTGACGAGGCCAAGGCCGGTCGTTCCGTTAAAACAGTGGACGTCGACAAGGCCGAGCGTGCGCGTTTCTGCCTCTCCGACGCTGAAGTCAGCGAATTGGCCAAGCAAGCGATGATCATCGAGAAGCACTATAAGTGCCCGATGGACATCGAATGGGCCAAGGACGGTGACGACGGCAAGCTGTACATCGTGCAGGCCCGTCCCGAGACCGTTAAGAGCCGCACGTCGGCCAACGTCATGGAACGCTACCTGCTGAAAGAAACCGGCACGGTGCTGGTGGAAGGCCGCGCCATTGGCCAGCGCATCGGCGCCGGCAAGGTACGCATCATCAAGGACGTGTCCGAGATGGACAAAGTCCAGCCGGGTGACGTACTGGTCTCCGACATGACCGACCCGGACTGGGAACCGGTGATGAAACGCGCCAGCGCCATCGTCACCAACCGTGGCGGGCGCACATGCCACGCGGCGATTATCGCCCGTGAGCTGGGCATTCCTGCAGTCGTCGGTTGCGGCAATGCTACCCAGCTGTTGAAAGATGGCCAGGGTGTGACCGTGTCCTGCGCCGAAGGCGACACCGGTTTCATCTTCGAAGGCGAGCTGGGCTTCGACATCAAGCAGAACTCCATCGACGCCATGCCGGACCTGCCGTTCAAGATCATGATGAACGTCGGCAACCCGGACCGCGCCTTTGACTTCGCGCAGTTGCCGAACGCCGGTGTGGGCCTGGCCCGCCTGGAGTTCATCATCAACCGCATGATCGGCGTGCACCCCAAGGCCCTGTTGAACTACGACGGCCTGCCGCTGGATATCAAGGAAAGCGTCGACAAGCGCATCGCCGGCTACAACGACCCGGTGGGCTTCTATGTCGAGAAGCTGGTGGAAGGCATCAGCACCCTGGCGGCGGCGTTCTACCCGAAAAAGGTCATCGTGCGCCTGTCGGACTTCAAGTCCAACGAATACGCGAACCTGATCGGCGGCAAGCTCTACGAGCCCGAAGAAGAAAACCCGATGCTGGGTTTCCGTGGCGCCTCGCGTTATATCAGCGAAGCGTTCCGTGACTGCTTCGAACTCGAATGCCGCGCCCTCAAGCGTGTGCGCAACGAAATGGGGCTGACTAACGTCGAAATCATGGTGCCGTTCGTGCGCACCCTGGGCGAGGCGAGCCAGGTGGTCGACCTGCTGGCTGAAAACGGTTTGACGCGCGGCGAGAACGGCCTGCGGGTCATCATGATGTGCGAGCTGCCGTCCAACGCCATTCTGGCCGAGGAGTTCCTGGAATTCTTCGACGGCTTCTCCATCGGCTCCAACGACCTGACCCAGCTGACCCTGGGCCTGGACCGCGACTCCGGGATCATCGCTCACCTGTTCGACGAGCGAAATCCTGCGGTCAAGAAGCTGCTGGCCAACGCCATCCAGGCGTGTAACAAGGCCGGCAAGTACATCGGTATCTGCGGCCAGGGCCCTTCCGATCACCCTGACCTGGCCAAGTGGCTGATGGAACAGGGCATCGAAAGCGTCTCGCTGAACCCCGACTCCGTGCTGGAAACCTGGTTCTTCCTCGCCGAAGGCCAAGCGCCCGCTTAACGTCGCTACGTCAAAAGTGCCGGTCACCCGTTGAGGGTGACCGGCATTCTTATCTGTACAGGGCGGAACTCCTACCGGACGCCGCCCTTTTTTGTGCAAGAAGATTATGCAAAGCAGCAGCAACCTGTTTCCCGTCGCCTTGATCAGCGCTGAACGTCGTGGCGACCTGAGTGAAGATGTGTACCGCCTCAAACCCGGTAACAGCCCCGACGGTACCGTCGAGCTGGCGGTTACCCGTCTGGGCCTGGCCGATGTCCCGGAAAACCGGGGCACGCCGGTTATTCTTTTGCATGGCAGTTTTTCCAATCGGCGCTTCTGGTATTCGCCCAAGGGCATCGGCCTGGGGGCTCACCTGGCACGCCAGGGGTTTGATGTATGGATCCCGGAAATGCGCGGTCATGGCCTATCCAAGCGCAACCGCGACTACGCCCGCAACCGTGTCGCCGATTACGCGCGTTACGATTTGCCGGCCATTGGCGCGTTTGTGCACGAGCAAAGCGGGCAGGCTGCGCACTGGATCGGGCATTCCCTTGGCGCCACCACGTTGGTTGCCGCGCTGGGCGGGCACTACCTGAGCGCGCAGTGGGTGGCTTCGGTGGCGATCTTTGGCTGCCAGGTCAGCCGCACGCACTGGCCGTTGAAAATCCCTCCGGTGGAATGGGGCGGTCGATTTATCTTGAAGCGTCTTGCCCAGGTGTCCGGCCCACGATTCAAACGCGGGCCCGAGGATGAGCCGGCCGGCGTGATGATCGAAGCCATGCGATGGAATGGCCTGTTCGGCCGCTTTGGCGACGCCGAGCGTGATTGGTGGAAAGGCCTGGCAGAAGTCGACGTGCCGCTGTTGGCGGTCAGCGCGGCGGGCGACCGGCAAGATCCGGACTGGGCGTGTCGCAAGCTGTTCGAGCAAGTCGGCAGCGAGCATCGCCAATACCTGTGCCTGGGGCGTCGGCAGGGTTTCAGCGAGGATTTCGGGCATGTACAAATGCTGGTCAGCAAAGCCGCACAGGCCGAAGTGTGGCCGTTGGTGGAACGCTGGTTGAAAGACCCGTTGACACCTTTGTTCGGCTCCCGGCCCGAGGTGGCTGTTGCGGTTTAACGAAGCGCTCTACCGGGGGCGTTTCACTCTTGAGTGGTTGCGGCTAAGATATGACGCCTCAGGCGCTTCTGGTCATATTCAGTCGCGTAACGGCCGTTGCGTTACGCGCGGATGAGTCTGATCATGGCCGGCATTCGGGGCCTAGTCCTTAAAGAATGCCTGTTGCAAGACGTTTTTCTGATGTACACCGTGGGATGTCCGACCTCATTTTTGACGACAGGAGTTTCTCGATGAACCATTACGTGACCCCCGACCTGTGCGACGCTTACCCGGAGCTGGTACAGGTGGTCGAGCCGATGTTCAGCAACTTCGGTGGCCGAGATTCCTTCGGCGGCGAAATTGTCACCATCAAGTGCTTCGAAGATAACTCCCTGGTCAAGGAACAGGCCGAGCAGCCGGGTACCGGCAAGGTATTGGTAGTCGATGGCGGTGGTTCGCTGCGGCGTGCGTTGCTGGGTGACCTGATCGCCGAGAAAGCCGCGAAAAACGGCTGGGAAGGCATGGTGATCTACGGGTGCATCCGCGACGTCGATGTGATTGCCCAGACCGATCTGGGCGTGCAGGCCCTGGCTTCCCATCCGATGAAAACCGACAAGCGCGGCCTTGGCGACCTGAACGTGGTGGTGACCTTTGCGGGCGTGACGTTCCGCCCAGGCGAATACGTGTATGCCGATAACAACGGTGTGATCGTCTCGCCCAGCCCACTGAAAATGCCTGAATAAACGCAGTAGCCGAAAGGGGTGAGGATGTTCGAGGAAGAAAACGCGCAATGGGGGCTGGTGCATGCCCTGGTGCTGGACGGTAAAGGCGGTGCGCGTTCGATTGCCCGGACTGAGCTTGACGCGTTGCAACTGCAGCCTCAGGAAAGCCTGTGGCTGCATTGGGACCGCAGCCACCCTCAAACCCAGACCTGGCTGCGCAAATCCAGCGGTTTGAGCGAATTTGCGTGTGACCTCCTGCTGGAAGAAAACACCCGCCCGCGGCTGCTGCCGTTACCGGATGCCGAACTGCTGCTGTTTTTGCGTGGCATCAATCTTAATCCCGGCGCGGAACCGGAGGACATGGTTTCGGTACGTATCTTCGCAGCGGCCAGTCGTGTGATTTCCCTGCGTTTGCGCCCGCTACGCGCCACCGATGAGCTGCTGGTGCAACTGGCCGAGGGTAAGGGGCCAAGAACTGCGTCTGAACTCATCCTTTATATGGCGCAGTACCTGACCAACAAAGTGCAGGATCTGGTCACCGGGCTGTCCGAAATCGTCGATTCCGAGGAAGAAAAACTCGATGCCGACGAACGGTATACCCCGGAGCACGGCAGCGTCTTGCAGATCCGTCGGCGAGCGGCCGGGCTCAAGCGTTTTCTGGCGCCGCAACGGGATATTTTCGCGCAACTGACGCGGATCAAACTGGCGTGGTTTTGTGACGACGACGCCGATTACTGGAACGAATTGCACAACAGCCTGACCCGTTACCTGGAAGAGCTCGAATTGGCCAGGGAGCGCGTGGGGCTTGTGCTTGAGGCCGAAGACCGGCGCTTGAGCCTGCGCATGAACCGCACGATGTACCGTTTCGGAATCATCACCGGCATCTTCTTGCCGATGAGTTTTTTGACCGGCTTGCTGGGCATCAATGTGGGGGGATACCGTTTTCCAGCAGCCCCTACGGATTCATGATTGCCTGCCTGCTGATGGTCTGTGTGGCCCTGGGGCAATGGTGGTTGTTTCGACGGTTGCGCTGGGTTTGAACTGAATATGAGCTGAACGTAGGAAAGGGCCGATGTGACCCGATGAATTTTACCCTCGTCTTTTAAATCACTTGCGAGAGGTCTCTATGCACGATCCGTTCGAACAGTCTTTGCGTGACATGCTCAATGCTTCGCCATCCAACCGTGATGACGACGCTTGCCTGGGTCGCGTACTGAAAACCGCCAACCGTCAGGTAGGGGCGGGTGACCTGTTCGGTCTGCTCGGGCGCTGGGTGCCGGCATTGATGATGGCCCTGAACAACGGTTCGGCCCATGTGTCACCGGTTTCCCGTAGTAAACCTCTTGCTCGCACTGCTGATAAGGCTGACTGAATATGGAACTTGATCTCTGGACCCAGAGCCTGGTCACCGCGATGACCGCATTGTGGACCAAGGTGGCGAATTTCATTCCCAACCTGTTTGGTGCCCTGGTCCTGGTATTGCTGGGCTTTGTCGTGGCCAAGTTGCTCGACACCCTGCTGTCCAAATTGCTCGCCAAGCTCGGGCTGGATCGCCTGATGGCCGGCACCGGCCTGACCAAGCTGCTGGGCCGCGCCGGGCTGCAAGTGCCGATCTCGACGCTGATCGGCAAGATCGTTTATTGGTTCGTTCTACTGATTTTTCTGGTTTCTGCGGCTCAGTCCCTTGGACTTGAGCGAGTTTCAGCTACGCTCGACATGCTGGCACTGTATTTGCCGAAAGTTTTCGGCGGCGCGCTGGTGTTGCTGGTCGGTGTTTTGCTCGCGCAACTGGCCAATGGCCTGGTGCGCGGAGCCGCTGAAGGCGTCGGGCTGGACTACGCGGCAGGCCTGGGGCGAATTGCCCAGGGGCTGGTGATCATCATCAGCATTTCCGTCGCGATCAGCCAGCTGGAGGTCAAGACTGACCTGCTGAACCACGTTATTGTGATCGTTTTGATTACCGTTGGTCTGGCCGTTGCGCTGGCCATGGGGTTGGGAAGCCGGGAAATTGCCGGTCAGATTCTTGCGGGAATCTATGTGCGTGAGCTATATCAAGTTGGGCAACAGGTGCGTGTGGGCGAGGTCGAAGGGCAAATCGAGGAGATCGGCACAGTCAAGACGACCGTGCTGACCGATGACGGAGAACTGGTGTCGCTGTCCAACCGGATTCTCCTGGAGCAGCAGGTCAGTAGCCGCTAAACCGGCAAACCCTGCTAATGTACGCCGCCGCGAACCCGGCTGACCGGGTTGCAGCGGACATTGACCTGACTGCCGGCACGACTTGTTTTGAATAAAGCCCAAACGCTGTCCACGCGCTATGACCCCCGTGAGCTCTCTGATGAGGAGTTGGTCGCGCGTTCGCACACGGAGCTGTTTCACGTAACACGCGCGTACGAAGAATTGATGCGCAGGTATCAACGCACTCTGTTCAACGTTTGTTCAAGGTATTTGGGGAACGATAGAGATGCGGATGATGTCTGTCAGGAAGTGATGCTCAAGGTGCTGTACGGCCTGAAGAACTTCGAGGGCAAATCGAAGTTCAAGACCTGGCTCTACAGCATCACCTACAACGAGTGCATCACGCAGTATCGGAAGGAACGGCGAAAGCGTCGCTTGATGGACGCTTTGAGTCTGGACCCCCTTGAGGAGGCGTCTGAAGAAAAGGCGCCGGCACCCGAGGAAAAGGGCGGACTCGACCGCTGGCTGGTGCATGTGAACCCGATTGACCGTGAAATTCTGGTGCTACGTTTCGTCGCAGAATTGGAATTTCAGGAAATCGCTGACATCATGCATATGGGCTTGAGTGCTACAAAAATGCGTTACAAACGTGCTCTTGATAAATTACGTGAGAAATTTGCGGGCGAGACTGAAACTTAGTGCGTAGCAAATATCTCTTACGTGTAGGCAAGTTCTGTTAGACTTGTCGCCGAGTTGTCCCCCGGTTTGTGGGACTGCTTTACAATCACCAGATGGGGATTTAACGGATGAAACTGAAAAACACCTTGGGCTTGGCCATTGGTTCTCTTATTGCCGCTACTTCTTTCGGCGTTCTGGCACAAGGCCAAGGCGCAGTTGAAGGCGAGCTGTTCTACAAGAAGCAGTACAACGATAGCGTCAAGCACATCGAAGACGGCTTCAATCCTGGCGCTCGCATCGGTTACTTCTTGACCGACGACCTGTCCTTGAACCTGTCCTACGACAAGACTAACCACACCCGTTCGAACGACGGTACTGGTAGCCAGAAGATCAAAGGTGATACCGGCAGCCTGGTTGCCCAATATCACTTCGGTCAAGCTGGCGTTGACAGCCTGCGTCCATACGTTGAAGGCGGTTTCGGCCACCAGAGCCGTGGCAACGTAAAAGCTGACGGTCACAGCGGTCGCGATCAGACTACTTTCGCTACCATCGGTACCGGCGTGAAGTACTACTTCACCAACAACCTGTACGCTCGTGCTGGTGTTGAAGCTGACTACGGTCTGGACAACGGCAAGTGGGACTACTCCGCACTGGTTGGCCTGGGTGTGAACTTCGGCGGTAACGCTGGCGCAGCTGCTCCAGCTCCTACCCCAGCACCAGCTCCAGAGCCAGTTCCAGAGCCAGAAGCTCCGGTTGCTCAGGTTGTTCGTGTTGAGCTGGACGTTAAGTTCGACTTCGACAAGTCGGTTGTTAAGCCTAACAGCTACGGCGACGTCAAAAACCTGGCCGACTTCATGGCTCAGTACCCAGACACCAACGTAGAAGTTGCTGGTCACACTGACTCCGTAGGTCCAGACGCTTACAACCAGAAGCTGTCCCAGCGTCGTGCTGACGCTGTTAAGCAAGTCCTGGTTAAAGATGGCGTAGCTCCTAGCCGCATCACCTCCGTAGGTTACGGCGAATCCCGCCCAGTTGCTGACAACGCAACTGAAGCTGGTCGCGCTGTTAACCGTCGCGTAGAAGCAGCGGTTGAAGCTCAAGCTAAGTAATTAGCCGAGGTTCACAAAAAGCCCGGCTTAGGCCGGGCTTTTTTTCGCCTGTGATTTGCCTCAGGCGCTGGCGGCTGCCGCGACGCAAGCCATCTGGGCTGCGCTGGCAACACGGCCAATCACCAGGATCGCCGGGCTCTTCAGCGCAAACGCCTGCGCGTCTTCATGCATGGCGGCGAGGTCGCTACGGCATTCGCGCTGTTCGGGCAACGAAGCATTTTCGATCATCGCCACCGGCATATCCGCAGCCATGCCACCTTCCAGCAACTGTTGCCGAATCTCTTCCAGCTTGGCGACGCCCATATACACCACCAGCGTCGTGCCCCCCTCCGCCAGTGCACGCCAATTCAGGCTGCTGTCGTCCTGGGTATGCGCCGTGACCAACGTCACGCCACGGCTTACGCCGCGCAACGTCAACGGGATATCGCAATTCGTCGCTCCGGCCAGCCCTGAGGTGATGCCATTGACTAACTCCACCTCGACTCCACGCTCGCGCAGCCAGGTTGCCTCTTCGCCACCCCGGCCGAAAATGCACGGGTCGCCACCTTTGAGCCGCACCACGCACTTGCCCTGGCGCGCGTAACGCAGCATCAGGCGGTGAATAAAATCCTGCGGCGTGGAACGACAGCCGCCGCGCTTGCCGACAGTGATCACGCGCGCATCGGCACAGTGTTCCAGCACGGCCGCGTTGACCAGATCGTCGATCAACACCACGTCGGCTTCATGCAGGGCCCTTACCGCTTTGAGGGTGAGCAATTCCGGATCACCGGGCCCGGCGCCTACCAGCCAAACTTTTGCGCTCATGTTGTTACCTCACAGACTGATTGCGATTGGCTGCGGGCTGGCGGCCAAAAGACGTTTGATTTCCGGCACGCAGGAGCCGCATTGCGTGCCGCACCCCAGTTCTTGTTTGAGTCCATTCAGGTCCAGGCCACGGGCGATCCCGGCGCACACCGCGTTTTCGCTGACATTCCTGCAGTTGCACAGGACCTTGCTGCTGGCCGCGGCACCCCCCGGTGGCGCGCTTAACGGCGCCAATAGCCAGCGGCGTAATTGATCGTCGGCGCGGCCTTCCAGCCAAAGGCTCTGCAGCCAATGGCGGGCGAGGGTTTCGCCGGCCAGGCGCAACGCGGTAATGCGGCCTTTTTCGATTTTCACCCGTTTACCGATGGAACGGCGCGGGTCGTCATACGCCATCACCGGGCCGTCATTGAGCCCCAGCAACTGGTCGATGCGGTTCAGCAACTGCAGGTCTGGCGCCTCGGTATGGGCTGCGCGCACCAGCAACGCGGGACGCTCACGTCCGGACAGGCTCAGGCTGACGTAGGCAAAACCCTCACAGAGCGGGCGCAGGGCTTCGAAATGTCGCTGCACGTCGCCCTCGATCAGCGCAAACAGCTGCCACGGCAGTTGCACGGCTTCCAGGCGCACACCGCTGTGTTTGAGTTCCGGCTGTTTCGACAACGGGTCGCACGCCGGCTGGGTCAGCACGTTGACGCCGCCTTTAAGAAAACGGTCGCCCCAATGCATGGGCAGGAACGCCTGGCCGGGGCGCACGCTGTCATCGCTGGTGACCGCGACAATGACATTGCCTCGACGGCTTTTCAGGCTGACCAGGTCGCCTTCTTTGAAGCGGTGACGGCGCAACTCGTCCGGGTGCAGGCTCAACAGCGCTTCGCTGACATGCCCGAACAGCTGCGCTGCCGTGCCGGTACGGCTCATGCCGTGCCATTGGTCGCGCAGGCGACCGGTGATCAGGGTCAAGGGGAAGCGTGCGTCACGCTGCTCCTTGGCGGCGCGGTAAGGGTCGGCGACAAACTGCGCACGACCGTTACCGGTGGGGAAAATGCCATCCACGTAGAGGCGCGGCGTTCCGGCCTGTGCCCCCCTGGGAAACGGCCATTGTTGCGGGCCGAGCCGGTCCAGCAGGGCATGGCTGATGCCCGACAAATCCAGGTCGCGGTCCCGGGTCAACAGCTTGAACTCGTCAAAAATCTGCGCAGGTTGCTCGAAGGCAAACAGGCTGTTCAGCCCCGGCCGCAGACGACGCTCCAGGCGTCGGGCGAAATCCACCGTAATCGCCCAATCCGGCCGCGCTTCGCCCGGTGCGCTGATGGCGCGTCGCACGTGGGAAATACGCCGTTCGGAGTTGGTCACCGTGCCTTCTTTTTCACCCCAGCTGGCGGCGGGCAACAGCAGGTCGGCGTAGGCGGCGGTCTCGGTGGTTCGAAACGCCTCCTGCAACACCACAAACGGACAGGTCGCCAAGGCGGCACGCACGGCATTCTGGTCCGGCAATGATTGGGCGGGGTTAGTGCAGGCGATCCACAACGCTTTGATCTTGCCCGCCTGTACCTGCTCGAACAGTTCGATGGCCGTGAGGCCGGTGGTGGCGGGCAGTTGATCGACGCCCCAATAAGCGGCGACTTCTGCGCGATGTTCGGGGTTGGCGGCGTCGCGATGCCCAGGCAGCAAATTCGACAAGCTGCCGGTCTCGCGCCCGCCCATGGCATTGGGTTGGCCGGTCAGGGAAAACGGTCCGCAGCCTGGCCGGCCAATCGTCCCGGTGGCCAGGTGCAGGTTGATCAGTGCGCTGTTTTTCGCACTGCCGGCCGTGGATTGGTTCAGCCCCATGCACCACAACGACAAGAAGCTGCTGGAGGTGCCCACCCACTGTGCGCACAGGCGCAACTGTTCGACGCTGATTCCGCACAGTTGCGTGACCATCTGCGGCGTGTAGTCATGCACCAGGCGTTTCAGCTCGGCCAGGCCGTAGGTATGCGCTTGGATAAACTCGCGGTCGATCCAGTCTTCCCACAGCAGCAGATGCAAAATCCCATGGAACAGCGCGACGTCGGTCCCCGGCAGGATCGCCAGGTGCAGGTCAGCCAGTTCGCAGGTGTCTGTGCGCCGTGGGTCGATCACCACGACTTTCATCTGCGGGCGGCGCGCCTTGGCTTCTTCCAAACGTCGGAACAACACTGGATGAGCGTAGGCCATGTTACTGCCGACGATCATCACGCAGTCGCTGGTGTCCAGGTCTTCATAGCTGCAGGGCGGGGCATCGGCGCCCAGGCTGCGCTTGTATCCAACGACGGCTGAGGACATGCACAGCCGCGAGTTGCTGTCGATATTGTTGGTGCCGACCAGGGCGCGCGCCAGTTTGTTGAAGCTGTAGTAGTCCTCGGTCAGCAATTGCCCGGAGATGTAGAAGGCCACGCTGTCCGGACCGTGCGCGGCGATGGTCTCGGCAAATACCGTGGCCGCATGTTCCAGGGCGGTATCCCAGTCGGTACGGGCGCGGGCCAGGTCTTTGCCCAAGCGCAACTCCGGGTACAAGGCGCGGGCGTCGAGGTCACCGGTCAGATGCAGGCTGGCGCCCTTGCTGCACAGCTTGCCGAAGTTGGCCGGGTGGTCCGGATCGCCTTGCACGCCGAGGATCCGGGTGCCGTCATGCTCAATCAGCACGCCGCAGCCCACCCCGCAATAACAGCAGGTGGACGCGGTGACCTGGCGGTCCATCACCCTGCGTCCCGCAGGGCCAGCATCACTCGGCCGTTTTCCACGCGGGCGAGGTGATGATGGGCACAACCGATATCCGGCGCCTGGGCTTCGCCGGACGCCAGGTCGATCTGCCAATTGTGCAGCGGGCAGGCCACGCGCTTGCCATAGATCAAACCTTGGGACAGCGGCCCGCCTTTGTGCGGACAACGGTCATCGAGTGCGAAGACCTCATCGTCGCTGGTGCGAAAAATCGCAATGTCGCCCTTGGGCCCGTTGATGATGCGCGAGCCCAATGCGTTGATTTCTTCCAGGGCGCAGATATCCAGCCAGTTCATGCTGGCACCTCCAATTGCTTGACCGGGATGACGTCGAATTCCTTTTTCAGCAGCGGCTGTTCCAGGCGTTCTTTCCAGGGGTCTTGCTCGAACGACAGCGAAAACTGCAGGCGCTCGTTGAGGGCCTGGCGCCGGGCCGGGTCTTCGAGTACGGCTTTCTTGATATGGTCCATGCCCACCCGCTGCAGGTAATGCACGGTGCGCTCCAGGTAGAAGGCTTCTTCGCGGTACAACTGCAGGAATGCGCCGTTGTATTCGCGCACTTCCTCGGCGGTCTTGAGCTTGACGAAGAACTCCGCGACTTCGGTTTTGATCCCGCCGTTGCCGCCGATATACATCTCCCAGCCTGAGTCCACGCCGATGATTCCCACGTCCTTGATGCCCGCTTCCGAGCAATTGCGCGGGCAGCCGGACACTGCCAGCTTGACCTTGTGCGGCGACCACATATTGAACAGGTCGTGCTCCAGCTCGATGCCCAGTTGCGTCGAATTTTGCGTACCGAAGCGGCAGAACTCGCTGCCCACGCAGGTCTTCACGGTACGGATGGATTTGCCGTAGGCATGCCCGGACGGCATGTCGAGGTCTTTCCAGACGCCGGGCAAGTCCTGCTTCTTGATGCCGAGCAAGTCGATGCGCTGGCCGCCGGTCACCTTGACCATGGGCACGTTGTACTTGTCGGCCACGTCGGCGATACGGCGCAGCTCCGACGGATTGGTCACGCCGCCCCACATGCGTGGGACGACGGAATAGGTGCCGTCCTTCTGGATGTTGGCGTGGGCGCGTTCGTTGATCAGGCGCGACTGTGGGTCGTCCTTGGCTTCGCCCGGCCAAGTGGAAATCAGGTAATAGTTCAGCGCCGGACGGCAGGTGGCGCAACCGTTGGGCGTGCGCCAGTTCAGGTAGCTCATGGTGCCGGCGATGGTCAGCAGGTGCTGGTCGCGAATGGCCTGGCGGATTTGCCCGTGGTTGAGGTCGCTGCATCCGCAGATGGCTTTTTCGCTCTTGGGTTTGACGTCGGCGGCGCCGCCCACGGTGTTGATCAGGATCTGCTCCACCAGCCCCGCGCAAGATCCGCACGAGCTGGCGGCCTTAGTGTGCTTTTTCACCTCATCGACGCTGAACAGCCCTTGTTCCTGGATCGCCTTGACGATGGTGCCCTTGCACACGCCGTTGCAGCCGCAGACCTCGGCACTGTCGGCCATGCTCATGGCTTTGTCCTGGCCCTGATGGCCTACGTCGCCCAGTGCATTTTCGCCAAACATCAAATGGTCACGGATCTCGCCAATCGCGTGGTTCTCACGGATCTGGCGGAAATACCAACCGCCGTCGGCGGTATCGCCGTACAGGCAGGCGCCGACCAGGATGTCGTCCTTGATCACCAGTTTTTTGTACACGCCGCCGATGGGGTCGGAGAGGGTGATGGTTTCAGTGCCTTCGCCGCCCATGAAGTCTCCGGCGGAGAACAGGTCGATGCCGGTGACTTTCAGCTTGGTGGAGGTGACCGAACCTTTGTAGGTGGCGAAACCCAGCTGGGCGAGATGGTTGGCGCAGACCTTGGCCTGTTCGAACAGCGGCGCCACCAGGCCGTAGGCAATCCCACGGTGGCTGGCGCATTCGCCGATGGCATAGATGCGCGGGTCGTAGGTTTGCATCGTGTCGTTGACCAGAATCCCACGGTTGCAGGGGATGCCGGACTTTTCCGCAAGTTCGGTGTTGGGGCGGATACCGGCGGCCATTACCACCAGGTCGGCGGGAATGATGTCGCCATTTTTGAACTGCACCGAGCCGACCCGGCCGTTGCCGGCATCGTGCAAGGCCTGGGTCTGTTCGCACAGGCGGAACACCAGGCCACGGCTTTCCAGTTCGGTTTGCAGCAGTTGGCCGCTGGTTTTGTCCAGCTGCCGTTCCAGCAGCCATTCACCGATGTGCACCACGGTCACCTGCATGCCGCGCAGCATCAAGCCGTTGGCGGCCTCAAGGCCCAGCAGCCCACCACCGATGACCACGGCGTGCTTGTGGGTCTTGGCGGTGTCGATCATGGCCTGGGTGTCGGCAATATCGCGGTAGCCGATCACGCCCTGCAAGGTATTACCGGGAATGGGCAGGATAAACGGGGTGGAACCGGTGGCGATCAGCAGGCGATCGTATTCGGCTTCGGTGCCGTCCTCGGCGATGACCCGGCGCTTCACTCGATCGATCTGCACCACCTTGCGGTTGAGCAGCAGCTTGACGTTGTTATCGAGGTACCAGTCCAGGTCGTTGAGCACGATCTCTTCGAAGGTCTGCTCGCCGGCCAATACCGGCGACAGCAGGATGCGGTTGTAGTTGGTGTGGGGCTCGGCACCGAACACGGTGATGTCATAGATGTCGCTGCTGAGCTTGAGCAGTTCTTCCAGGGTGCGAACCCCGGCCATGCCGTTGCCGATCATCACCAGTTTGAGTTTTTTCATGTCGCTCTCCGACCAATCACGCGCAAACAAAAAAAGGCGTCCCCGCTAGTTACCTAGCGAGGACGCCTTTGTCCTGGTCCCGTTCTCTCGGGAAGCTCGGCCCTTCGACGTTGAAGGAGCGGCTATATGTGGGTTGTTGGGATAGCTAATGCAGCAGCTGTGCCAAGTGCCGATGCCCCCAGTTTTATTGGGCATTTAGCGCGAATGCCGCAGGGTTTTGCCCGTTAGTGGTGCAATAGCCAGTAGAGCAGCACCAGATTGATCAGCAACGAAGCCATCGCCAGGGTTTGCCAGACCTTGAGCGGTTCACGCTCCAGCAAGGGGCGGGCGCGCACGCTCAGCTCACGGCGGTCGGCCTGTTCCAGCACCAGCAGCCATTCTTCGGCGGTTTCATAGCGTTGCTGCGGTTGCGCGGCCACGGCCCGTTCGAGGCTCGCGGGCAACCAGTCGGGCAAGTCGGGACGGTAGCGGCTGGCGCTGACCGCCTGAGTGAAGCGCGGGCGTTGGAAAGCTTCGATTTCGCCGTAGGGATAGTGGCCGGTCAGCAGGTAATAGAGCGTGACGCCGACGCTATACAAATCCTGTTGCGTCGTAGGCCGCTCGCCATTGAACGACTCCGGCGCGATAAAACTCGGGGTACCGGGCAGCACATGCGCGCGGTCTTCAGACAGCCCTGGGCAGTAGGCCAGGCCGAAATCCAGCACGCGCAGTTCACCGTCGTCCCCCAGCAACAGGTTTTCCGGCTTGATATCGCGGTGCAGGATCTGCCGCCGATGCAGCAGGCCCACCGCGCGCAGCAAACGCTCGGCGATGGACTGCCATTGAGCCAGGGGCAATGGGCCCTGGCGCTTGAACAGTTCCGCCAGGGTTTGCCCCGGATATTCACGCATCACGTAGTACAAATGCTGACGCCCGCTGGCGGCATGCACTTCAGGGAATGCGCGGCCGGCGACCCGGCGCAGAAACCATTCTTCCGAGAGCAGGGCCTGGGCGGCGTCAGTCTCTGCTTCGCGATTGAGCGGCAAGGTTTTCAGCAACCAGGGGCGCTGTTGATCATCCTCTACCCGATACAGCAATGACTGTCGGCTCTGCGCCAACAGGCTGTGCACCTGCCAACCTTCGAAGCGTTGCCCGGCCTTGAGCAGCGGCGGCAGCGGCCACTGCTGCAGCTGCACCAGTGCGTCGCCCAGCGTGGCGGCGCCGAGTGCGTCGACGCGCACCAGCAAGGCGCTGGCGTTGTCCTGGCTTCCTGCCAAGTGCGCGGCATTCACCAGGGTGTTGACCGCCAGGTCCAAGTCGCTTTGTTCGCGCAGAATCGCGCGGATGCTGTGGTCGCCCAACGTGGCCCAGACCCCGTCACTGAGCAGCAGGAAACACTCGCCGGCGCGCAGTTCCCCGTCGAGAAAATCCAGCACCAAATGTTGGTCCAGGCCGAGGGCACGCTTGAGCACATGCTGCATGCCCGGTTGCTCCCACACATGGTCTTCGCTGATGCGCTGCAGCTCGCCGTCCAGCCAGCGATAGGCGCGGCAATCGCCGACGTGGGCCAGGGTGAAACGCTGGCCACGAAACACCAGGGCGCTGAGGGTGGTCAGCAGCGGCTGGCCGCCGCCATTGGCTTGCAGCCAGCGATTCTGCGCGACCAGTAAACGTTCCAGCGCCTGGGCCACGCCCCAGGTCTGCGGCGTGGCGTAGTAGTCCAGGGCCAGCGCCTGCAAGGTCGAGCGTGCAGCCAGGCCGCCATCGGCGCATTGGCTGACACCGTCGGCCAACGCGCACAGGTAGCCTTTGCTCGCGGCCAGTTCCGCCATGGGCGTGACCACCCGCAGCGCGTCCTGGTTTTCCGCCCGTGGGCCGATCGCACTGGCCTGGGCGACGCTCAGTTGCAGGCTCATCAGACGCGCGCAGCGGTCACGGCAGCCGAGCCCCAGGTGGTTCTCCAGCGACGCTTGACGCCGTGCAGGCCAAACCAGGCCAGCACGCCGAGGCTGGCGAACAGCCACAGGGCCACCTGGTAACTGCCGGTACTCTGTTTGATCGCACCCATGCCGGCTGCCAGCACAAAGCCGCCAATGCCGCCGGCCATGCCGATCAAACCGGTCATCACGCCGATCTCACTGCGAAAACGCTGTGGCACCAGTTGGAACACTGCGCCATTACCGGCGCCAAGGCCGAGCATGGTGCAGACGAAAAGCGCCAGCGCGGCGTAGGAACTGGGCAGGTTGAAACCCACCGCCGCGATGCAGATCACCGCCACGCTGTACATGCCGAGCAGGGTCTTGATCCCGCCGAAACGATCCGCCAAGGCACCGCCCAAGGGGCGCATCAGGCTGCCACCGAAGACACAGGCTGCGGTGTAGTAGCCGGCAGTCACCGGGCTCAGGCCGTACTGATCGTTGAAGTAGCCGGGCAGGGCGCTGGCCAGGCCGATGAAGCCGCCAAAGGTCACGCTGTAGAAGAACATGAACCACCAACTGTCGCGATCACCCAGGGCTTTGAAGTAGTCGGCCATCGACTTGGCTTTCGGGCGTTGCGGGGCATTGCGGGCGAGCCAGGCGAACACGATCAGGGTGAGGATCAGCGGAATCAGCGCGAAGCCGAACACATTGCTCCAGCCAAAGGCCGCCGCCAGTACCGGGGCCAGCAAGGCCGCAAACACGGTGCCGGAGTTGCCGGCGCCGGCGATGCCCATGGCTTTGCCTTGGTGCTCGGCCGGGTACCATTGCGAGGCCAACGGCAGGGCGACGGCAAACGAGGCGCCGGCCATGCCGAGGAACAGGCCCAGCAGCAGGGCTTGCTCGTAGCTGTGAATGCCCAGCTTCCAGGCGCAGAACAACGCGACGATGACAATCACCTGGCCGATCAGCCCGGCGGTCTTGGGCGACAGCTTGTCGGCCAGCATGCCCATGAGAAAGCGCAACACCGCGCCCGCCAGGATCGGCGTGGCGACCACCAGGCCGCGCTGTTGAGTGGTCAGGTGCAGGTCGGCGGCAATCTGTACCGCCAGCGGGCCCAGCAGGTACCAGACCATGAAGCTCAGGTCGAAATACAGGAACGCGGCAAACAGGGTCGGGGTGTGCCCGGATTTCCAGAAGCTTGATTTCATCACGCACCTCAACGGTTGGGTCTAAAACGAAAAAACGCCGCCACCGGGTTCGCGAGGGCAAACCGGGTGTGCGACGTCTTTGTCGTGGATTGGGCAACCGCCGTTGGCTACCTGTAGAGGTTCTTTAGCAAGAGCCGCGCCACATCACCCGAGCAATTCGCTCATGGCAATAATCTGTTCGGCGACCTGGATCAGTTTCTGCTGGCGGCTCATGGCCTGGCGGCGCATGAGGGTGTAGGCCTCTTCCTCATTGCAGTCCTTCATTTTCATCAGCAGACCTTTGGCCAGCTCGATGCGCTTGCGCTCCGCCAACTGTTGATCGCGGGCGTGAAGCTGGGCGCGCAGGGCCTGGTCGCTTTCGAAGCGTGCCATGGCCACATCGAGGATCGGTTGCAGGCGCTGGGCCTGGATGCCTTCGACGATGTAGGCACTGACCCCGGACTTGATCGCCTGGCGCATGACATTCGGGTCGTGCTCGTCGGTAAACATCACGATAGGGCGGGGTTGATCGCGACTGACCAGCACCACCTGTTCCATCACATCGCGGCCGGGTGACTCGGTATCGATCAGGATCACGTCGGGGCGCACCGTTTCGACGCGCGCGGGCAAGTCGATGGTCAGGCCGGATTCATCGATCACCTCAAAACCGGCCTCGGTCAACGCGGCCTTGAGCCGGCCGACTTTGCGCGGGGTGTCGTTGATCAACAGGATTCGCAGCATGGTCGTGCTCCTGTCAGCGCAGCGCTTGGCGGCTGGTGTCGTCCGCCATGGCGTGCAGACGGAAGCTGCGGGCATAGCCGGCGGGGTCGGAGCCGTCCCAGACCTTGCCGTCGATCAACTGGCTGCTGCGCATATCTTCGTCATGGGGCGGGACGCCGACGGCGCTGGCGGCTTGACGGTACACCTCCAGTTGTTGCACCTGGCGGGCAACGTCGAGGTAGTCCGGGTCTTCGCGCAACAGGCCCCAGCGGCGGAACTGGGTCATGAACCACATGCCATCGCAAAGGTAGGGCAGGTTGACCGTGCCATCGGCGAAAAAACGCAGCGCATGCGGGTCCTGCCACTGGTTGCCCAGGCCATCGTCGTAATTGCCCAGCAGGCGCGGTTCGATACAGTCCAGGGGCGCGTCGAGGTACTCGCGGGCGCTGAGCAGCTGGGCGGTGGAGCGACGGTTTTGCGTGCTCGCTTCGATAAAGCGGCTGGCTTCAAGAATCGCCATCACCAGCACACGGGCGGTATTGGGGTATTGGTCGACGAAGGCCTGGGTACAGCCCAGGACCTTTTCCGGATGATTTGGCCAGATCGACTGGCTGGTCGCCAGGGTGAAGCCCTGGTTCTGCTTTACCGCGCTGGCGCACCAGGGTTCACCGACGCACAGGCCGTCGATACGACCGGCTTGCAGGTGCGCGACCATTTGCGGCGGGGGCACCACCACGCTGTCCACGTCCCGCAGCGGGTGGATGCCCTGGCTCGCCAGCCAGTAATACAGCCACATGGCGTGGGTGCCGGTGGGAAAAGTCTGGGCAAAGGTGAGTTTTGTACGGCTTTGGTGCACGTGTCGCTCCAATGCCTCAGGAGTGACCACGCCTTGCTGTTGCAGCCCACGGGACAGGTTGATGCTCTGCCCGTTCTGGTTCAGCCCCATCAGCACCGCCATCGGGCTCGGAGCAACGCCGCCGATGCCCAGGTGCACGGCATAGATCAGCCCGTACAGGCTGTGGGCGGCGTCCAGCTCGCCGCTGACCAGTTTGTCGCGCAAGTTGGCCCAGGACGTTTGACGCTTGAGGTTGAGCGTGAGGCCATAGGGTTGCGCAAACCCCTGGGTGGCGGCGACCACCAGCGAGGCGCAATCAGTCAAGGCCATGAACCCCAGGTCGAGACTGCTCTTTTCCGGCGCGTCACTGCCGTTTACCCAGGCCAGCGCCGGGGTCACCGGGCTGTTGCCGACCGAATCGTTCATCCACACCTACCTTTTCTCTCAAAAAAAAGCGTCGCTTCCTCGGATGGCGATACCAGCCATTACAGGGAAACGACGCCTTTGTCCGTAGGCCCGCTCCGTCGTTGGCGCGCGCCCTGATAGAGAGTGCATAGCAAGGCACATGCCACGGGGCAGCCGTCAGCTTTCCATCATGATTGAACCTCGCCTGCCTCTCAGTATGGCCGCTCTTTCGCGTTCTACCGCCCCAGGAAAACCAAGGTGCATGCTGAATCTCCCATTCCGACGAACCGCCACTGCCTCGGTAGCACGCTGCTGTGGGTGGTGCTGTTGCTGCTCAGCCGGGTTGCCTGGGGCGAGCCGTATCAGGCCAGCGATGAAAGCCTGGCCAGTTTTTTCGCTGCATTGTCGGTGCCCCTGGGTCTGCCTGTGGTGGTCAGTCGGGAGGCGGCGCCCAGGCGTGTCAGCGGGACCTTCGATTTCGAGGCGCCCCAACAGGTCCTCGAAGCGCTGGCCCGACGTGAAGGCCTGATCTGGCACAGCGACGGGCAATCGGTGCACGTCTACAACGCGACTGAAGCGAGAACCTCCGTGGTGGCGTTGCGGTACATCTCGGTCAACCGACTGCGCGGCATCCTGCGCCGAACGGGGCTGGATGAATCGCGCTATCCCTTGCGCGACAGCGGGGTGCGTACCTTCTACGTGTCCGGGCCACCCAGCTATGTCAACCAAGTGCTGCGGCTGGCGCAATTGACGGACCGCCGACGCAGTGAGCTGCGCGTGGGGACGCACGCCTTCGGGGTGGTGCAGGTATTCAATACCCACGTCGAGGATCGGCAGTATGGCAGCGGTGCGAGCAAGGTCAGCGTGCCGGGGATGGCCTCCATCATTCAAGGCCTGCTGGCCAGTGAGCAGAAGGGCCCGCTGGCGGACAAGAACCTGACGCTGATCGCCTATGCGGACACCAACAGCCTCTTGATCAAAGGCAAACCGGCCCAGGTAAGCCTGATCGAGAAGCTGGTAGATGAACTGGATGTACCCAAGCAACTGAATGAAGTCTCGTCATGGCGGGTGGATGTGGACCGTGACGAATCGAAGCCTCCGGCCGGGCCGCCGCCGTTGACGGCTGCGCAATATGAACGTGTGCAACGTGCGTTCGTAAGGCCGGGCCGCGAGCGTTCCCCCTGAATAAAAGGCGTTTGTCCATGTACCTGGAAATACTGCTGCAGGAGCAATTGATCAGCCGTAAGCGTCTGGCTGCGTTTGCGCCGGGGAAAGTGTTGCCTTTGGCGCCTGAGGTCATCCACTGCGTGGAGGTGCGGGTCAACGGGCAGTTGATGGCTGTGGGTGAGTTGGTGCAGCTGGAGGACCGGTTAGGCGTTGAATTGCATGAGGTGTATCAGGAATGGCTACCTCGTTCGGGTTGAGTGGTGAACTGTCTTACAACGAGACGCTGAAAAACGCTGACTGAATAGGGTTTTTCCTAGCGTGATACGCGAGACAGGTTTTTATAGTCATGGCATCGGGCGAGTGCGCCGTCACAGCAAGAAGGGTTTGAATGTCAGCAGTCGAATGTGCAGGACGCCTTATGGACATCGGGATTGAAGAATCGACAAATTCCCTGGTTTTCGCTCACTGGACCTTGCATGAAGATGGTCGGCTCACGGGTAGGGAAACCGATATTCAACTGCCGCCCAAAGAAGGGAGCGTGCTCCGACTGTTGCTGGTTTCCGGCGGTTCGTTGATGACCAAGGACCGCTTGTTGGCGCTTGCCTGGCCCCGGGGCGAGGTGGCTGATGAGTCATTGACACGTTGCATCTACGCCTTGCGCAGACACTTGAAGGCCGACAAAGGGTTTATCAAGACCGTGTATGGCAAGGGCTACCGTTTTACCTGCCCTGTGCAGGTCCGGAACGTTGAGCCCAAGCACGTCATGTACGTGTGTTCGGCGTGCGGACAGATCAGCAATGTTTAAAGTGTGGGGCAGGGGCCTGATGCTGGGTGTGCTGATGGGCAGCAACCAGGCCCTGGCCTACTGCTGGGATGAAGTGGCGCGTCGTTACGACTTCGAGCCGGAGTTGCTGCAGGCCATCGCGGCGGTAGAGTCGGGGTACCGCGCAGAAGCGATCAACTATGCCAACGCTAATGGCACGCATGATATCGGCTTGATGCAAATCAACAGCAGTCACCTGCCTCGCCTGCTCAAGCTGGGCATTACCGAAGAGCGGCTGTTGAGCGAGCCGTGTTTGTCGGTGGAGGTCGGTGCCTCGATTCTTGCCGGGTTCGTTCAGCGTTTCGGCTATAACTGGACGGCGGTAGGTTCCTACAATGTGGGAGCGGGCGCCGGGGCGGAGCGTGATGCGTTGCGCATGCGCTACGCCGAAAAAGTCTGGGCGCGTTATGAGGCATTGATGGCCCATCGTAATTGACGATTGGGCAGCACGCCTCGCATGCAGCGTGTGTCCCCGGCTATAATCGCGCCACCTTTCGCCGCCATCCGAGTCTAGCCCGCCCATGTATACCCTGGCCCGCCAGCTGTTGTTCAAACTCTCCCCGGAAACCTCCCACGATCTGTCCCTGGACCTGATCGGGGCCGGTGGCCGCCTGGGGCTCAATGGCCTGGTATGCAAGGCTGCGGCGAAAGTACCGGTGTCGGTGATGGGCCTTGAATTTCCCAATCCGGTCGGGCTGGCGGCCGGCCTGGACAAGAACGGTGCGGCAATCGACGGGTTTGCGCAGTTGGGTTTCGGTTTCGTCGAAATCGGCACCGTGACGCCTCGGCCGCAACCGGGTAACCCCAAGCCCCGGATCTTCCGCCTGCCGGAAGCCGAGGCGATCATCAACCGCATGGGCTTCAACAATCTGGGTGTGGACCATTTGTTGTCACGGGTTCAGGCGGCAAAGTACAAGGGCATCCTCGGTATCAACATCGGCAAGAATTTCGACACGCCGGTAGAGCGTGCGGTGGACGATTACCTGATCTGCCTGGACAAGGTCTACGCCCACGCCAGCTACGTCACCGTCAACGTCAGCTCGCCCAACACCCCGGGCTTGCGCAGCCTGCAGTTCGGCGACTCCCTCAAGCAATTGCTCGAAGCATTGCGCCAGCGCCAGGAAGACCTGGCAGTGCGCCACGGCAAGCGAGTGCCATTGGCGATCAAGATCGCTCCCGATATGAGCGATGAAGAAACCGTGCTGGTGGCTCAGGCCCTGATGAACGCGGGCATGGATGCGGTGATTGCGACCAACACCACCCTCAGCCGTGTGGGCGTCGAAGGCCTCGCTCACGGTGACGAGGCGGGCGGTCTGTCCGGCGCGCCGGTACGGGACAAAAGCACCCATATCGTCAAGGTGCTGGCGGCCGAACTGGCGGGGCGCCTGCCGATCATCGCCGTGGGGGGGATCACCGAAGGCAAACACGCGGCTGAAAAGATCGCGGCGGGCGCAAGCCTGGTGCAGCTGTACTCCGGTTTCATCTACAAAGGCCCCGCGCTGATTCGCGAAGCGGTGGACGCGATCGCCGCCCTGCGCTGAAGGCGCTTGTGTGGACACAGGCAATAAAAAGGGCTCCATAAAGGAGCCCCTGGGCCGAAGCCCGCCGCCCGGATAGGACGTGCGTGGTTAAGTCGCTACATATTCAAGTTGATGTGTCGGAATTAAGTGCCCTGATTAGCCGACGGCGTGAAGTTCGTTGAGTCTGTGGATACCCGCAGTGCCAGTCATACCGTCCCAGTTGTCGCCTCGTCCTTCTCGCCAGCCATTGATCCAGGCTTGGCGCACCGACGGTAGAGTAAATGGGCAAAGCTCACGGGATTTTCCATGAACGCCATATTGATATCCGCGTAAAAATGCTCTTTCCAACGGATCACGCTTAAGTCTTCTCATAGGGTGTTTCCCTCACTTGTTGACTGTCTAGATATCCTTCGGCCTCGTGTGAGGCCGGGCAGAGTTTTTCTGCCGTTGGTGGGCTCGCTGCCGGCGTGGCGAGCCGAAGTGTCGACGTCGTTACGGCGCCAACCTGTGTTGAGTTCTAACCAATAGGTCACATGGATTCAATGATCGTTTTGTCATAAGCACGTAACGATAACGATGCTATAGCCATAAGCTGGGATGGCTTTTCGCCCCTTTTCCTAGGCAAAGCCAGCTATGATGTGCCCTGCAAAGAGAATGTGTTTAATCCTTTGGTGAGAATGCCCACCTGTTGCAGTCGGTTATTATTCGACGAAGGGTCGGAATATTTCTTTTTGTTGCTTCAAATTCTTCTTCTGCCCCGTCATTAAAGGCCCAAAGGCCCATCAGACGAGGTGGAACGGCACATTCGTGCCACGCGAGCACTCTTCAAGAAAAGTGCTTGATTGAAAACCGAACCGGCGATGCGTCGCCCGTTCATTGATTGCTGAAAAGCCTGGAATGCCCCATGTCGGACCGTTTTGAACTCTTCCTCACCTGCCCCAAGGGCCTCGAAGGCCTGCTGATCGAGGAAGCCGTCGGGCTTGGCCTTGAGGACGCCCGCGAGCACACCTCGGCCGTGCGCGGCATGGCCGACATGGAAACCGCCTACCGCCTGTGCCTGTGGTCGCGTCTGGCCAACCGGGTGTTGCTGGTGCTCAAGCGCTTCCCGATGAAGGACGCCGAGGACCTCTACCACGGCGTGCTGGATATTGAATGGGCCGACCACATGGTCAGCGACGGTACGCTGGCGGTGGAGTTCAGCGGTCACGGCTCGGGCATCGACAACACCCACTTCGGCGCGCTGAAGGTCAAGGATGCAATCGTCGACAAGCTGCGCACCCCGACTGGCGAACGCCCGTCCATCGACAAGATCAACCCGGACCTGCGCATCCACCTGCGCCTGGACCGTGGCGAAGCCATCCTGTCCCTGGACCTGTCCGGCCACAGCCTGCACCAGCGCGGCTACCGCCTGCAGCAGGGTGCCGCGCCGTTGAAGGAAAACCTGGCGGCCGCGATCCTGATCCGCGCCGGCTGGCCGCGCATCGCTGCCGAAGGCGGCGCATTGACCGACCCGATGTGCGGCGTCGGCACCTTCCTGGTCGAAGGCGCAATGATCGCCGCCGACATGGCGCCCAACCTCAATCGCGAACTGTGGGGCTTCACCACGTGGCTCGGACACGTCCCGGCGTTGTGGAAGAAGCTGCACGCCGAGGCCACCGAACGTGCCGCTATCGGCATGAACAAAACTCCGCTGTGGGTGCGTGGCTATGAAGCCGATCCGCGTCTGATCCAGCCGGCCCGCAACAACATCGAGCGCGCCGGCCTGAGCCACTGGATCAAGGTGTACCAGGGCGAAGTCGGCACGTTCGAGCCGCGCCCGGACCAGAACCAGAAAGGCCTGGTGATCTGCAACCCGCCGTACGGCGAGCGTTTGGGGGACGAGGCCAGCCTGTTGTACCTCTACCAGAACCTTGGCGAGCGTCTGCGCCAGGCTTGCATGGGCTGGGAAGCCGCAGTGTTCACCGGCGCGCCGGACCTGGGCAAGCGCATGGGCATCCGCAGCCACAAACAGTATTCGTTCTGGAACGGCGCGTTACCGTGCAAATTGTTGCTGATCAAGGTCAACCCGGATCAGTTCGTCACCGGCGAGCGTCGTACCCCGGAGCAGCGCCAGGCTGAACGTGAGCAAGCGGCTTACGACCAGGCCCCGACCGAACCGGTGGAGCGTCAGTACAACAAGAACGGCAACCCGATCAAGCCAGCCCCGGCCCCGGTGGTCGAACAGGCGCGCTTGAGCGAGGGCGGGCAAATGTTCGCCAACCGCCTTCAGAAGAACCTCAAGCTGCTGGGCAAGTGGGCCAAGCGTGAAGGCGCGGATTGCTACCGCGTGTACGACGCCGATATGCCGGAGTACTCCATGGCTATCGACCTGTATCACGATTGGGTGCATGTGCAGGAATACGCCGCGCCGAAGTCCATCGACCCGGAAAAAGCCTCGGCGCGCATGTTTGACGCGCTCGCGGCAATTCCCCAGGCACTGAACGTCGACAAAAGTCGCGTAGTGGTCAAGCGTCGCGAGCGTCAAAGCGGCACCAAGCAATACGAGCGCCAAAGCGCCCAGGGCAAGTTCACCGAGGTCAGCGAAGGTGGCGTGAAGCTGCTGGTCAACCTCACCGACTACCTGGACACCGGCCTGTTCCTCGACCACCGCCCGATGCGCCTGCGCATTCAGAAGGAATCGGCGGGCAAGCGTTTCCTCAATCTGTATTGCTACACCGCCACCGCCAGCGTGCACGCGGCCAAGGGTGGCGCGCGCAGCACCACCAGTGTCGATTTGTCCAAGACCTACCTGGACTGGGCGCGCCGCAACTTCTCCCTCAACGGCTTTTCCGACAAGAACCGCCTGGAACAAGGTGATGTAATGGCGTGGCTGGAAGCCAGTCGCGATGAGTTCGATATGATTTTCATCGACCCGCCGACCTTCTCCAACTCCAAGCGCATGGAAGGTATTTTCGACGTGCAGCGTGACCACGTGCAATTGCTCGACCTGGCCATGGCGCGCCTGGCGCCGGGCGGCGTGCTGTACTTCTCGAACAACTTCCGCAAGTTCCAGCTGGAAGCCAACCTCAGCCAACGCTATGCGGTCGAGGAGATCAGCGACAAGACCATCGACCCGGATTTCGCGCGTAACGCCAAGATCCACCGCGCCTGGAAAATCACCGCACGCTGATACGTGTGGCGAGGGGGCAAGCTCCCTCGCCACAGCAGGCGTCCGCCGTATTTACGCTGGTCAAACCCTCGACCGATGGCTATAACTTAACGTCCAGCCAAAGTGAAAAACCCCGCACGCTGGCGTTGTGAGTATCGCCTATGCCAATGCAAGCCGTACGCCCGAAGATCCTTGGTTTTATCAGTGAACAGGCATCGGCTTGGCTGGTGGCATTGGTGGTGCTGGCAATCGGTGGCGCGCTGACCCTGGTCATCGCGTGGGCCGCTGCCGACTTTAACCAGCAGCAGGTGCGCCAGCGCTTCCAGTTGCTGGTCAACGAGCGCTACAGCCGGATTCAGGAGCGCTTCGAAGACCAGGAGCTGCGCCTGGATAGCCTGCGCCGCTTCTTCGTCAATTCCAGCGAGGTATCGCGCAGCGAATTTGACGGCTTCGCCCAGCCTTTGTTGTTGCATGCGCGTGCCTATGCCTGGGCGCCGCGTGTGCCTCGGGATCAGCGCAGCCGGTTTGAACAGGACATCTCGCGCCAGCGCGGCGTACCTTTCAACATCCGTGAACTGAATTCGGCAGGTGAGTTGGCGCCCGCTGCCGAGCGCGATGAATACGTACCGGTGTTATACAGCCAGACCCAAAGTCTGTTGGGCTCGCCGTTGGGTTTCGATCTGCTGGCCCAACCCTTGCGGCGCGCCGTGCTGGAGCGCGCGCAAAAAAGCGGCAAGGCGGCGGTGTCCCAGCCCATGCAATTGGTGGGCGTGGAACCGGCCTATGCCGCAGGGGTACTGCTGCTGGCGCCGGTCAGCAAGACGGTCGATGCCCAGCCGGTTGGCTATGTCATGGCAGTGATCAGCATTCGCCAACTGGTGGCCGATGGGTTGCCCAAGGCAAACCGGGATAACCTGGTTATGCAGTTCGTCGACACCTCCGACACTGAGCAGCGTGTGCTGTATGCATCCAGCAATGTGCCGGGCGGCAGCGGCCTTGTCGCCGTCCGACGTCTTACCCTGGGTGACCATGTCTACGCGCTGAGCCTGCGCGCCAGTGAGTTATTCGACAAGGCCAACCATTCTTCGACCAACACCATACTGATCATGGGCGTGTTGCTGAGTGTGCTGCTCAGTGCCTTGCTCTATGTGCTGGTCAGCCAACGCCAGCGGGCGCTGACCCTGGTGGAGCAGCGTACCGCTCAGTTGCGCCTGCGTGAACAGGAGCTGCGGGGCACGCACGGTCAATTGCGCAGCGTGCTGAATGCGGCGACGCACGTCGCAATCATTGCCACGGACTTGCGCGGTGTCATCAACATGTTCAATGCCGGGGCCGAGCGGATGCTGGGGTTCAAGGGCGAGCAAGTGGTGGGCCGCCTGGCGTTGGAAAGCCTGCACCTGGCCACTGAGCTCGAGACCCGCGCCACGCGTTTGAGTGTGGCGCTGGGCAAGCGTATTGCGCCGAGCCAGGCGATGCTGGTGGAAAGTCCCGACGGTCAACAGGATGCCCGCGAGTGGACGCTGGTGCGTGAGGACGGCAGCCCGTTGACCGTAAACATGCTGGTCACGGTGTTGCTGGATGACCATGGCCTGTGGGTCGGGCATTTGGCGATTTACCTGGATGTCACTGAGCAGAAGCGCGCCTATGAAGCGTTGGCCGCGCGCGATCGCTTGCTGAAAAAGCTCAGTGCCCATGTGCCTGGCGGCATCTTCCAGTTCACCTTGGAGCCCCACAACAGCTGGCGCTTCATTTACGCCAGCGAAGGCATGCGCGATATCTATGAGATCGAGCTTGGCGTGTTGCAGCAGGATGCGGGCAAGGTCCTGGAACGCATTCACCCCCTGGACCTTGAGCGGGTACGCGCGTCGATACGCTTGTCGGCGCTGCAACTGAGCCATTGGCGCGAAGAGTATCGCGTGCAGTTGCCCCAGCGCGGCCTGCGCTGGATTCGTGGCGAGGCCACGCCGGAGGAATTACCCGGCGGCGGTACGTTGTGGCACGGTTATGTGTCGGATATTTCCGATCTCAAGCGCGTGGAAGAAGAATTGCGCACGCTGTCCATCACTGACTCCCTGACGGGCATCCACAACCGCCGCTATTTCCAGGACCGCATGAAAGCCGAACTGCTGCGCCACACCCGTACGTCTGGGGCGCTGTCGGTGATCATGCTGGATGTCGACCACTTCAAGCGGGTCAACGACCAGTACGGGCACGGCGCCGGGGACGGTGTGTTGCAGGAGCTGTGCAGGCGAATCAGCCAACGCTTGCGCCGCACCGACGTGTTCTGTCGGTTGGGTGGGGAAGAATTCGTGGTGCTATGCCCGCACACCGATGGCGCCCAGGCTTACCACTTGGCGACGCAGTTGTGGCAGTCGTTGCGCAGCACGCCGATGGCGCCGGCGGGCATCGTCACCGCCAGCTTTGGGGTGGCCAGCTGGCGTGTCGATGAAGGCATTGACGGGTTGCTGCTGCGCGCGGACTCGGCGGTGTATACCGCCAAGCAGACGGGCAGGGACCGGGTGGAGCTGTGTGGCAGCGGCGTTGAATAAGTCTAGAGCACTGGCGCGGCTGCAACCGCCTTCGGCTGGCGATACAGGTCCAGCAGCACTTGGTCCAGCACCGACGACGCGCCCCACGGCTTGGAGTCGTTGAGAATCGCCACCACCGCCCAGGTGTTGCCGTTGTTGTCACGGCTGAACCCGGCGATGGCGCGCACGGTGTTCAAGGTTCCGGTCTTCACATGGGCTTCGCCGCGCATGGCGGTGGTCTTCAGGCGTTTACGCATGGTGCCGTCGGTGCCGGCGATCGGCAGCGAGCTGATGTACTCGGCGGCGTAGGGGCTTTTCCAGGCCGCTTGCAGCATGGCCGCCATTTCGCGGGCGCTGATCCGTTCGGCGCGGGACAGGCCGGAACCGTTCTCCATCACCAGGTGTGGCGCGGTAATGCCTTTTTTCGCCAGCCATTGACGTACTACGCGTTGCGCGGCCTTGGCATCGTCGCCATCGGCATCGTTGCGAAACTGTGCGCCCAGGCTCAGGAACAGTTGCTGGGCCATGGTGTTGTTACTGTATTTATTGATGTCGCGGATGATTTCCGCCAGGTCCGGCGAGAATGCCCGGGCCAGGACCTTGGCATCCTTGGGCACTGGCGCCTGGATATCGCGGCCCTGGATGGTGCCGCCCAATTCCTTCCAGATCGCACGCACGGCGCCGGCGGTGTAGGTGGCATGGTCGAGCAGCGACAGATAGGTCTGCGAACTGCAGCCGTCCGCCAACTGACCACTGACGGTCACGGTCATACTGCCATCGGCGGCGGTCATCGGGCTGTAGCGCACGTCGCCGGTGCACTGTTTGGCGTTGGAGACTTTCACCTGGTTGTCGATGCGAATGCTCGCAATCGGCGGCTCGACCGACACGATCACCCGCCCGGCATCGTTGCGTGTCACGAAGCGCAGGGCTTTAAGGTTGACCAGCAGCGCATCGGGCTTGACTAGGAACGGCTTGTTCTCGTCGTTGCCGTCGTCATTGAACTCCGGCAATTGCGGCTGGTGGAAGAAGTTGCGGTCCAGCACCAGGTCGCCGGTGACCTGCTGTACGCCGTTGGCGCGCAGGTCGCGCATCAACAGCCAGAGTTTTTCCATATTCAGCTTGGGATCGCCGCCGCCCTTGAGGTACAGGTTGCCGCGCAACACGCCGCCGCTGAGTACGCCGTCGGTGTAGAACTCGGTCTTCCACTGATGGTTGGGGCCGAGCATTTCCAGGGCCGCGTAGGTCGTCACCAGTTTCATGGTGGAGGCCGGGTTCACCGACACGTCGGCATTGAACACGGTCGGCGTACCGGGGCCGTTCAAGGGCAGCATCACCAGGGACAATGCGGTGTTTTGCAATTTTGCCTTCTGGAGGGCCTGGGCAACGCTGGGGGGCAGGGTGGTATTGATGGGGGCGGCGGTGGCGCAAACGGCCAGTGGCAGGAGAACACCGGCGAGGAAAACAGAACGTAAAGATTTGATCATAAGAAATAAAACCCTACTGCTGAGAAGGGTGGAAAAAGGCGAGGGGTGTGTAAGAAAATCCCTCATTGGTCATGAAAGTGTCGGCATTATGCCCCAAGCTGAGCTTACGTGTAGCTGAACGATAGCGGGGAATTGGGGTTTTTTTATCGCTTAAGCGCCGCCCGTCCCAGAGAGTCGGGCAATTGCCGCCTTAAACTGCTAAAGTGCCGCCCGTTATTACTTATGAGGATTGTTCCAATGGCGACTAACCGTTCCCAGCGTCTGCGCAAAAAACTGTGCGTTGATGAATTTCAAGAGCTGGGTTTCGAACTGAACCTGGACTTCAAAGAAGGCCTGAGTGAAGAAGCTATCGACGCTTTCCTCGAAGCATTCATCAAAGAAGCCATGGAAGCCAACGGTCTGGGCTATGTCGGCGGCGACGACTACGGTCTGGTTTGCCTGCAGAAGCGCGGCTCGGTCTCCGAAGAGCAGCGTGCTGCTGTCGAAGCCTGGCTGAAAACCCGTTCCGAGCTGACCAAGGCTGACGTCAGCCCGTTGCTGGACGTGTGGTATCCGGAAAAGCCGATCAACGCGGCTAAGTGATACTGAAAAAAACGGCGACCTGAGGGTCGCCGTTTTTTTATGCCTTGCGTCCGTTCAGGATCAGCAGCGTCAACACCCCCGCCACAATCCCCCAGAACGCCGAACCGATGGAAAACAACGTCAAGCCTGACGCGGTGACCATGAAGGTAATCAGCGCCGCTTCCCGTTCCTTCGGCTCATTCATGGCGATGCTCAGGCCATTGATGATCGAGCCAAACAACGCCAGGGCCGCGATCGACAGCACCAGTTCCTTGGGCAACGCTGCGAACAATGCCGCCAAGGTGGCGCCGAACACTCCGGCAATCCCGTAGAACACCCCGCACCATACGGCGGCGGTGTAGCGCTTGTTGCGGTCTTCATGGGCGTGCGGCCCGGTGCAGATCGCCGCGCTGATCGCCGCCAGGTTGATGCCGTGGGAGCCAAAGGGCGCCAACACCAGTGAGGCGAGGCCGGTGGTGGTGATCAATGGCGAGGCCGGCACGCTGTAGCCGTCGGCGCGCAGCACGGCGATACCCGGCATGTTTTGCGAGGTCATCGCCACCACGAACAGCGGGATGCCGATACTGATGGTCGCCGCCAGTGAGAAGTGCGGCGTGGTCCACACCGGTGCCGCGACTTCCAGGTGAAAGCCGCTGAAGTCCAGCAGCCCCATCAAGCCCGACAGCAGGGTGCCGATCACTAGTGCAGCCAGCACGGCATAACGCGGCGACAGGCGCTTGATGACCAGGTAAGTGAAAAACATCCCCAGCACCAGGCCGGTGCGATGCTGCGCGGCGACGAAAATTTCGCTGCCGATCTTGAACAGAATCCCCGCCAGCAACGCCGCCGCCAGTGAGGCGGGGATGCGCTTGACCAGTTTTTCAAAGCTGCCGGTCAGCCCGCAGAGGGTCACCAGCACCGCGCAAGTGATGTAGGCGCCGATGGCCTCGCCGTAGGTGACCCCGCCCAGGCTGGTGATCAACAGTGCCGCGCCAGGTGTGGACCAGGCAATGGTGATCGGCGTGCGATAGCGCAGGGACAGGCCGATGCTGCACACCGCCATGCCGATGGAAAGCGCCCAGATCCACGACGAAATCTGCGCTGTGGTCAAACCGGCGGCCTGGCCGGCCTGGAACATCAGCACCAGCGAGCTGGTGTAGCCGGTCATCATGGCGATGAAGCCGGCGACGATGGCCGAAGGCGAAGTGTCGGCCAGCGGGCGCAAGGGCGCTTGGGTGGCGTCGGTCATGGAAAGATGTTCCTTGTGCAAGAGAAGTTGCGGATTCAAGCCTAAACTCAAACGCAACGACTCATTGCAATACAGCCGACGCCGCAAACAGCCGTACAGTGTGTTGGCGCAGTGGGTTGTGTACAATGTGCCCTGTTTTCAGGTGATACTTGCCAGCGACCCGCTGTTGCCGTATTACCGTTAATTCGCCGCCGTTCTCCAAACCCGAGTGCCCATGAACGAACAGTTGCAACCTCTCAAGAAACAACCGCGAGCCGGCAAGGCCGGTCGCAGCGGAACCCAGGACGATATCGTCTATGCGCATATCTTCGAGGCGATCCTCGAACAACGCCTGGCACCCGGCACCAAATTGAGTGAAGAGGCACTGGGCGAAATCTTCGGCGTGAGCCGCACCATCATTCGCCGCGCGTTGTCGCGCCTGGCCCATGAAGGCGTGGTGCTGCTGCGGCCCAATCGTGGCGCGGTCGTCGCCAGCCCGAGCGTCGACGAGGCCCGCCAAGTGTTCATGGCGCGGCGCCTGGTGGAGCGGGCGATCACCGAGCTGGCGGTGCAGCACGCTACCGCTGAGCAACTGGCCCAGTTGCGCCAGATGGTCAACGACGAACGCGACAGTTTCTCCCGTGGCGACCGTGGCGCCGGCATCCGCCTCTCCGGCGAATTTCACTTGAAGCTGGCTGAAGCGGCGAAGAATGCGCCGCTGATCAGCTTCCAGCGCAGCCTGGTGTCCCAGACTTCCTTGATCATCGCCCAGTACGAAAGCGGCAACCGCTCGCATTGTTCCTACGATGAACACACCCAATTGATCGACGCGATCGAAGCCCGGGATGCGGTACTGGCGGTGGACTTGATGATGCATCACATGGACCACATCGACAGCAAGCTCAACCTCGATGAGGAAAGCGCGTCGGATGATCTGCATGCGGTGTTCTCGCATTTGCTGCAGACCAGGAAGCCGGGGCGTTCGTCGGTAAAGTTGTAAACCCAATCAAGGTGGAAGGGCGCAAGCCCTAGGGCTTGCCTCAAAAGACGCTTTAGCTAAGGTTACTCACACTGCTCACCAAGAGAGCCGTCACGACAGACCGCTATGAGCTTTATGTTCAACTGTGGGCGTTGATTGGAGCCATCGTTTCCCGTCTCAGAACGAAACGTGCTCGCTATATTCAAGCCTCTACCCACCGCAGTCAGTAGCCGACACCACGAACACCGCCAGAAGCGCGGATAGATTCGCCGGTCACCCAGTGCGAGTCCTCGGACGCCAGGAACACCGCGAGCGGCGCGATATCTTCCGGCTCTCCGAAGCGACCCAGCGGCGTCCCTGCAAGAATTTTTTCACCTAGTGCACCGGCAAAATGACCATCGGTGGCGGGAGTATTGGTATGCCCCGGGAGGATCGAGTTGACTCTGATGCTTCGTGGTCCCAGCTCCCTGGCCAATGCAAAGGTAAGGGTATCAACCGCCCCCTTGGTTGCAGAGTACACGCTTGAAGCCAGGTAGGGATCGGTGCTGAGGATCGAGCTGATATTGATGATGCTGCCCTTGGAGCCCATGAGTTTGACGGCTTCACGCACGGCAAGCAGGTAGCCCAGCACGTTCAGGTTGAATTGCTTGTGAAAGGCATCTTCGGTCAAATCATCGATCATCTGGAACACTGCGACACCGGCGTTATTGACCAGGACATCCAACGTACCGAACTTGGTTCGCACGGTTTCGAACAGACGGACGACATCGCATGCTTGGCTCATGTCTGCTTGTACGGCGAAGGCTGAGCCGCCTTGCTCGATGATCTGTCCAACTACCGCATCGGCATCGTCCTTGCTGGAAGCGTAGTTGACGACAACCGTAGCGCCCTGTGCACCCAGCGCTCTGGCAATACCTGCCCCTATGCCTTTGGAAGCCCCTGTGACAACCGCTATTTTTCCTTCGAGTTTCATGACATGACCTTTTTGGGTGGAATGGATGAAGCTTCGTCGCCGCAGGGTGATGGACTGCACGCAACGAACGGTGTGTCATCAGTATCCAGGCACTAAAGGCCGTTGCGTTTGCCGGTTATTCGCACGTCCTTGCCTATTCTTCTCAACTGGCTTGCCATGCCTTCGAAGAGGGTTCACGGTAGGCTGCATGGAAAAGCCAATCGCAGAACTGTGCCGCATCGTGATGCGTGCACAAGACAAATGGACCGAAACCGGTCTACCCCGCGTGGCCATGGTCCGCGCCGAGGCGTGTGCAGACCAGGTGTATCAGCCAATGCTTCATTTAGTGCTCCAAGGCACTAAAACGCTTTCGATTGGGGAAGATGTTTCTCGGTACACAGCCGGTAGTTATTTTTTAGTACCTGTCGACGTACCAGCGACTGGCCAGATTCACGCGAATGCAGTAGCGCAGCCCTATCTCGCGGTGAGCCTGACTTTGGATCCTGAGGTGATCGCGACGTTGCTGATGGACGAGGGCAAGGCGCCAAGGGCACCACAGAAAACCTGTTTCGAAGGCGTACTTGCGCCCGCTGAAATGATTGATGCCTGGCTACGCATGATGCGGCTTATGGATCGTCTGCATGAAGCCGCGGTGCTGGCGCCGATGATCGAGCGCGAGATCCTGTTCCGCGTGTTGCAAGGGCCGCTAGGCGGCATTCTTCGCGATGTTGCCCGGCCTGATGGACGGATGACGCAGATCCGTCGTGTCACCCAGTGGATTCGCGAGCATTACACCGAGCCGTTTCGCATCGAGCCACTGGCGCTCATGTCGGGTATGAGCGTCGCCGCCTTTTATCGGCACTTCAAATCCGTGACAGCCATGACGCCGATTCAATACCAGAAGCGCCTGCGCCTGCTCAGGGCTCGCTGGTTGCTGCTGTTCGATACGCTGGACGCGACGTCCATTGCCTATACAGTGGGCTATGAAAGCGCCTCGCAATTCAATCGAGAGTACGCGCGGCTGTTTGGCCTGCCACCGGCGCGGGACGCTGCGCGATTCAGATCACCAGCCCCCGCCAGAGCGCGCATGGCGGTCTCTTGAGCGGGAGCTCCACCGTTAGAAGTCAGTGACCACTGTCCCGGCAATGCTTTGTGCAAATGCATCGCCAAACACCTCGGCCGGTGTCGTAAAACCCGGTAACCGCTCACCGTTCAATACCCGGCGCGCAGCTTCCACCGCTGCCAACGGCGTATAGGTATAGCCGTTCACGGTTTCGATCACAGACCTTGCGGTCGTTCCATCGGCCCCCGTGACTTCAACCACTGCGCGCGCCCGATGCGCATCCCGCTCCTCTGCCGTGGGGCCGTCGGGCAATAGCGACAGATCGCCCTCTGGAAATGCATCGCCCGCGATATTTACGAACATTGCAATATTAGGGATGCCAGTCGAATGCCAACCGGTGACCAAATCGCCGAAAGACAGCGGTACGCAGAGAACCTGTCCCTGACCGAAGTCAAAGTACCGCGGCCTGGCATCAGGGGTGGCGACCAGTTCGCCGTCGACCCTGGCCAGTAGGCCTGCACCAATGATCTCGCTGACGCTCATGGCCGACCCTCGTGAGATCGAGCCTGGAACCTGAAGCGCGATGCTCAGCGTAAGCGGCTTTTCCACGCGCTTGGCAACCTGCACTGCCAGCGAATCAGAAGGAACGACGTCCCATCCAACGCCCGGCAACAGCATGACCTTATTCGCAGCGGCTTCAACGCCTAGACTTTCAGCCAGCCGGTAGACATTAATCTCGGCGGTAATGTCTAGATAATCGACCCCGGCGTTGATGCACGCGCGCATCAACGGCTCTGCCGTTTGCGCGAATGGCCCGGCAAAGTTAAGTAATACCGAGATGCCGGAAAGATCGCTTTTGATAACCGCACCGGTATCGAATACCCGATAGGGTACGTTCAGTTGCGCAGCCAGAGTGGCCAACCGCTGCGGACTGCGTCCGGCGATTTCAAAATTCAGGCCGAGCGCTGCTGCCCGCTCCGCCGCCATCCGGCCCGTATAGCCCGTGGCGCCGTAGATCAGAAGTGTGCTCAATGGGTCCAGCATGATCTAGCCCTCGCGAATTCAGATGTTATAGCCGCCGGCGACTTCGATGGTCTGGGCATTGATCCAGCCGCCCTCCTCGGACAGCAGCATGGCAATGACCCGCGCGACATCTTCCGGCTCGCCAACCCTGCCGAGTGCCGTTTGCGCCGCGAGAATCGCTTCGAATTCATCGTTCAAGCCCCCACCCAGCTCGGTACGGATGGCTCCCGGTGACACGGCATTTACCCTTATGCGTTGCTCGCCAAACTCTTTGGCCATATAGCGTGTGAGCACTTCAAGCCCGCCCTTGAACGCCGCGTACGGTGCAATGCCTGCGGTGGCTACACGAGTAGTTGCACTGGTCAAATTGACGATGCTGGCACCTTCGGCCAACAGCGGCAGCAAGGCCTGAGTGAGGAAAAACGGGCCTTTGAGATGCACATTGAACAGGCCATCGAATTGCGCCTCGCTGACGGTGGCCAATGGGTTGAACAGGCCATAGCCGGCGTTGTTGACCAGACCACTTAATCCCGTGGCATTCCACGTCTTGCGCAGGGCTATCACCACCGTTTCACGAAATGCCTCGAAACTTCCCACATCCGAGACGTCAAGCTTGAGCGCTACGGCTTTCCCACCTGCTCGCTCGATGCGCTCCACAACCGAAGCCGCCGCCTCGGGGTTGGCGTTATAGGTCAAGATGACGCCCATGCCTTTTTTAGCAATATGCTCGGCGGCACTGGCACCAATTCCTCGGCTACCACCTGTGATCACGATGACGCTCATGTCCGTTTCCTCTATGTCTTGAATGTGCCTCCACAGTAGTGATCACCGCTCCTCGGTTCGTATTCGTTCCTACTCCAAACCTGCCTGTTTCTGCTTTTCACTTGCAGGGTGAGTTGTTCTTCCTTCAGCATGCCAGCGATGAATAACCCATTGAACGAACTCAGATCACTAGCAACCGGCGCTGAAAACCGCCGAACTGAAACAGGCATTCCGCGCGTGGCCATGGTGCAAGGCAAGATTCCTGAGCACCTGCTTGCTGCGGTTTATGACCCGATGATCAATGTGATTCTACAAGGCAGCAAGAGCATGACCGTTGGAGATCGGACGCTGCGATACGACCCAGCGACCTACTTCGTCATGTCCATCGATTTGCCAGCGGTGGGGTCGGTGCACCCGGCGGCCACGGGTGAGCCCTATCTGGCTGTCAGCCTGACGCTGGATCCGGCAGTCCTGTCGACATTGTTCGCTGACTTGCCCAAACCTGCTACGCGCATCGACAACCGCCCTGGCTTTTCAGTTGCCTCTGTCACACCTGACTTGATGGACGCATGGGTGCGAATGCTGCGCCTGATGGGCGACCCTGATGCCATCGCAGCCCTGGCCCCGGCCTATGAACGCGAGATCATCTTCCGCGTCCTTCAGGGGCCTCACGGCTGGATGCTCAGGGAAATCGCAGCGCCCGATACCGCCATGGCGCGAGTAAACCTAGCGATACAGTGGATCCGTCGTGACTTTGCCGAGACCCTCAGGGTGGAACGTTTGGCGGAACGGGCGTCGATGAGCGTCTCGGCATTTCATCGCCACTTCAAGGCGGTGACCAATCTGAGCCCGTTGCAGTACCAGAAACGCGTGCGCCTGCTTCACGCGCGAACGCTGATGGTGGCAGGCGCCAAAAGTGTCATGGCTGCGGCCTTCGAGGTTGGCTACGAAAGCGCAACGCAATTCAGTCGAGATTATGCACGGCTGTTCGGATTACCTCCTGCACGAGACGCAGGAAGGATCTTTGGGGACACGAGAGACGTCAGACGCTAGTCGGTTAGCGCAATCAACGGAAAGCAACTATTGCTCAACCTGCGATGACACCCTGTCGCGTAGGCGCTCTCTAGCCTCGCAAGTCCCTCCCACATTGGTTTTGTGTTGCGGCTGGAATCAGCGCTGGTGCACCAGTTGCCCGGCCGCGTAGGTCTGCAACACCGTCCGATCATCCCCCAGCGTCATCAGCACAAACAACGTCTCGGCAATGTTCTTCGCCTGCTTCAAGCGATAGCTCAGCAACGGCGTGGCGTTGTAGTCCAGTACCAGGAAGTCCGCATCCGTGCCCGGTTGCAAGGTGCCGATCTTGTCTTCCAACCGCAGCGCGCGCGCACCGCCAAGGGTGGCCAGGTACAGCGACTTGAATGGGCTCAACCGCGCGCCCTGCAACTGCATGACCTTGTAGGCTTCATTCAAGGTTTGCAGGAGCGAGAAGCTGGTGCCGCCGCCCACGTCGGTGCCCAGGCCCACATTCAATTTGTGCTTTTCGGCCATCGGCAGGTTGAACAGGCCACTGCCGAGGAACAGGTTCGAGGTCGGGCAGAACGCCACGGCCGAGCCGGTTTCTGCCAGCCGCGCGCATTCGTCGTCGCACAGGTGCACGCCATGGGCAAACACCGAGCGTTCGCCGAGCAGTTTGTAGTGGTCGTACACGTCCAGATAGCCATTGCGCTCTGGAAACAATGCCTTCACCCATTCGACTTCCTGCTTGTTCTCACTGATGTGGGTCTGCATATACAGGTCCGGATACTCCCCCAACAGTTGCCCGGCCAACGCCAGTTGCTCCGGCGTGCTGGTCGGCGCAAAGCGTGGCGTAACCGCATAATGCAGGCGGCCCTTGCCGTGCCAGCGCTCGATCAGCGCCTTGCTTTCCTGGTAGCCGGATTCCGGCGTGTCGGTCAGATAATCCGGCGCGTTGCGGTCCATCATCACTTTGCCGGCGATCATGCGCAGGTCGAGTTTTTCGGCAGCTTCAAAGAAGGCGTTCACCGACTGCGGGTGCACGCTGCCGAACACCAGCGCGGTGGTGGTGCCGTTGCGCAGCAGTTCCTTGATGAAAATATCCGCCACTTCGTCAGCGTGCGCCTTGTCGGCGAACTGGCTTTCACACGGGAAGGTGTAGGTGTTGAGCCAGTCCAGCAACTGCTCGCCATAGGCGCCGACCATACCGGTCTGCGGCAGGTGGATATGGGTGTCGATCAGGCCGGGGGTGATCAGCGCATCCTGGTAGTGCGTGACGTCGATATCGGCGGGCAGGGTCGGCAGCAGGTCGCTGGCGTGGCCAAGCGCGCTGATCCGGCCGTTGTCGATCACCAGCAGGCCGTCTTCGAAATATTCATAGGACGCGTCGATGCCGACCTCGGCGGGGTCGGCGATGCTGTGCAGGATGGCGGCACGGTAGGCTTTGCGGGTCAAAGGCATGCTGATCTCAATTCTTGGCTTGGCTGCGGCGAGATACCGGCAGCAGTTTGGCAATGGGTTCGGCGCTGACGGTGTGCTGGCCGAAATGGGCGTTATAGGTGGCGATAATTTCGCCGGCGATGGAGATGGCGATCTCCACCGGCAATTTGCCTTTCACTTCGCTGAGGCCCATCGGGCAGCGCAGGCGTTGCAGGTGCGCGGTGTCGAAGCCGCGATCGCGCAGGCGATGTTCGAACTTGACCCGTTTGGTTTTGGAGCCGATCAGGCCGAAGTAGGCGAAGTCATTGCGCTTGAGCAGGGCGGCGGTCAGTTCCAGGTCCAGTGCGTGGTTGTGGGTCATGACGATGCAGTAACTGCCCGCCGGCAAGTCGGCGATTTCGTCGACCGGCTCTTCGCTGACGATTTTACGCACGCCCTGGGGGATGTGTGACGGAAACTCCTGCTCGCGCGAATCGATCCAGCGCACCCGGCACGGCAGGCTCGCCAGCAACGGCACCAGCGCACGCCCCACATGGCCGGCGCCGAACACCGCGATCTGCGCCTGCACTTGGCCCATGGGTTCGAACAGCAGCACCGTCACGCCGCCACAGCACTGGCCCAGGCTCGCGCCGAGGCTGAAGCGCTCCAGATGGGTGTTCTGCTGGCCACGGGTAAGCATGTCGCGGGCGATGTGCGTCGCCTTGTATTCCAGGTGCCCGCCGCCGATGGTGTCGAAGGTGTGGGCGGCGCTGATCACCATCTTCGAGCCGGCGTTGCGCGGCGTGGAGCCAAGCTCCTCGATGATGGTGACGAGCACGCAGGGTTCGCCTTGGTTCTGCAGGTCGGCGAGGGCGCTGATCCAGTTGTTCATGGTCACCTCAGTTAGATCGTTCCCACGCTCCGCGTGGGCATGCATACCGTGACGCTCTGCGTCACAAGAGCGGACGCAGAGCGTCCAGGCCGGCATTCCCACGCAGAGCGTGGGAACGATCAAGCCAGCTCGGTTGCAGCTTGAGTGGCGTTTGTTTGCAACTGCCGCATCTGCTCACACCCCCACAACACCCGCTCCGGCGTGGCCGGCGCGTCGATCCTGGGTTGATGCCGATAGTCACCCAGGCTCGCCACCGCATCCTTGATCGCGCACCACGAGGCAATCCCGAGCATGAACGGCGGTTCACCCACGGCCTTGGAATGGAACACCGTGTCCTCCGGGTTCTTGCGGTTTTCCACCAGCTTGACCCGCAGGTCCAGCGGCATGTCCGCCACGGCCGGGATCTTGTAGCTGGCCGGGCCGTTGGTCATGAGCTTGCCCTTGTTGTTCCACACCAGCTCCTCCATGGTCAGCCAGCCCATGCCCTGGATAAAGCCGCCTTCCACCTGGCCGATGTCGATGGCCGGGTTCAGCGAGGCGCCCACGTCGTGCAGGATGTCGGTGCGCAGCATCTTGTATTCGCCGGTCAGGGTGTCGACGATCACTTCACAGCACGCCGCGCCAAAGGCGAAGTAGTAGAACGGCCGTCCGCGCGACTGGCTGCGGTCGTAGAAGATTTTCGGGGTCTTGTAGAAGCCGGTGCTCGACAACGAGACCTGGGCGAAATACGCCTGCTGGATCAGCGCCTCGAAGCTCAGGATCTGTTCACGCACGCGCACATGACCGTTGCGAAATTCCACGTCCGCCTCGCTGACGTCGTACTTGCGCGCGGCAAATTCCACCAGGCGCTGCTTGATGGTTTCGGCGGCATTCTGCGCGGCCTTGCCGTTCAGGTCGGCGCCGCTGGAGGCCGCCGTCGGCGAGGTGTTGGGCACCTTGTCGGTGTTGGTGGCGGTGATCTGCACGCGGTCGATATCCACCTGGAACACTTCGGCCACCACCTGGGCAACCTTGGTATTCAGGCCCTGGCCCATCTCGGTACCGCCATGGTTCAGGTGAATGCTGCCGTCGGTGTAGATGTGGATCAGCGCACCGGCCTGGTTGAGAAAACTCGCGGTAAACGAAATGCCGAATTTGACCGGCGTCAGCGCCAGACCTTTTTTCAGGATCGGGCTGTGGGCGTTGTACAGGCGGACCGCTTCGCGGCGCTCGGCATATTGGCTGCTGGCCTCAAGCTCGGCGGTCATCTCTTCGAGCATGTTGTGCTCGACGGTCTGGTAGTAGTGGGTGACGTTGCGTTCGGTCTTGCCATAGTAATTGGCCTTGCGCACCGCCAGCGGGTCCAGCGCCAGATGGCGGGCGATGGCGTCCATCACTTCCTCTATGGCGACCATGCCTTGGGGGCCGCCGAAGCCGCGATAGGCGGTGTTGGACGCGGTGTTGGTCTTGCAGCGATGGCCGTTCACCGTCGCGTCGCCCAGGTAATAAGCGTTATCGGCATGGAACATCGCGCGGTCGACAATCGAGTTGGACAAGTCTGGCGAACAGCCGCAGTTGCCGGCCAGGTCCAGGTTGATGCCGTGCAAACGACCGGCGTCGTCGAAGCCCACGTCGTATTCGATGTAGAACGGGTGGCGCTTGCCGGTCATCAGCATGTCTTCGACCCGCGGCAGGCGCATCTTGGTCGGCTGGCCGGTGAGGCGCGCCACCACCGCGCACAGGCAGGCGGGGCTGGCGGCCTGGGTTTCCTTGCCGCCGAAGCCACCGCCCATGCGGCGCATGTCGACCACGATTTTATTCATCGACACGTCTAGCACTTCGGCGACAAGCTTCTGCACTTCGGTGGGGTTCTGCGTGGAGCAGTAGACGATCATGCCGCCGTCTTCGGTGGGCATCACCGAGGAAATCTGGGTCTCCAGGTAGAAATGTTCCTGGCCGCCGATGTGCAACGTGCCCTGGATGCGGTGTTGAGCCGTTGCCAAAGCGCCGGCCGAATCACCGCGTTGGTGGGTGTGGCTGTCGAGCACGAAGTGTTTGTTGCGAAACGCCTCGACCACGTCCAGTACCGGCTCCAGGTCTTGGTATTCGATCACCGCCGCCATGGCCGCTTTGCGGGCGGTCTCAAGATCACGGGCGGCCACGGCCAGTACCACCTGGCCGACGAACTGCACGGTGTCGATGGCCAGCAGCGGATCGCCGGGCATCAGCGGGCCGATGTCTTTCAGGCCCGGTACGTCTTCGTGGGTGATCACGATACGCACGCCGTCGAAGGCGTAGCAGGGCGCGGTGTCGATGCTGAGGATTTTCGCGTGGGCGCGGTCGGACATGCGCGCATACAGGTGCAACTGGTTGGGGAATTCGAGGCGGTCGTCGATGTACTGCGCCTCACCGCTGACATGCTTGGCGGCGCTGTCATGCTTGACGCTGCGGCCGACCCCGGAGGTCAGGTCGCGGGCGAACAGTTCGGCCAGTTCGGCCTGGGTTTTTTCCACGGCGTGATGGTTAGACATAAGCGGTCACCCGAGTCTCGATGTGCGGCGTTTGCAGTTCGATGAAGTATTTGCGCAACAGGTTCTGCGCGCTGAGCAGTCGGTATTCCTTGCTGGCGCGGAAGTCCGAGAGCGGGGTGAAATCCTCGGCCAGGGCGGCGCAGGCTTTCTCCACGGTGGCGGCGTTCCAGGTGGCGCCCGTCAGCTGCGTCTCGCAGTGCTTGGCACGCTTGGGGATGGCGGCCATGCCGCCGAAGGCGACGCGGGCCTCGCTGATAACACCGTTGTCGAGCTTGAGGTTGAAGGCGGCGCACACGGCGGAAATATCATCGTCCAGGCGCTTGGAAACCTTGTACGCGCGAAACAGTGAGTGGCCCTTGGGCACGATGATTTTCTCGATGAATTCGCTGTCCTGGCGGGCGGTCACGCGGTAGTCGATGAAGTAGTCTTCCAGCGCCAGGGTGCGCCGGGTATTGCCCTTGCACAGCACAATCTGTGCGCCGAGGGCGATCAGCAGCGGCGGCGAATCACCAATCGGCGAGGCGTTGCCGATGTTTCCGCCGAGGGTGCCCTGGTTGCGGATCTGCAGCGAGGCGAAGCGATGCAACAATTCGCCGAAGTCCGGGTATGCGTGGTGCAGCGCGGCGTAGCAGTCGGAGAGGGCGGTGGCGGCGCCGATTTCCAGGCGGTCGTCGAAGGATTCGATGCGCTTCATTTCTTCGATATTGCCGACGTAGATCATCACCGGCAGGGTGCGATGGAACTGGGTGACTTCCAGAGCCAGGTCGGTGCCGCCGGCCAGCAGGCGGGCTTGCGGATAAGCGTCGTAGAGGTCGGCCAGGTCGGCGACGGTCAACGGCACCAGGCAGCGTTTGTCACCACTGTTGAGTTCACCGGTTTGCGTCGGCGCAATGGCCTTGAGCTGCGCGATGGTCTGGGCGGCGCGGCTGTCGAACTGGTCCTGAGGCTTGTTGCAGCACGCTTGCTCTGCCGCCGCCAGAATCGGGCGATAGCCGGTGCAACGGCACAGATTGCCGGCCAGGGCTTCATGGGCTTTCTGGCTGTCGGGGGCATCGCTGTTCTTTTGCAGGGCAAACAACGACATCACGAAACCCGGGGTGCAGAAGCCGCACTGTGAACCGTGGCACTCGACCATCGCCTGTTGCACGCTGTGCAGTTGGCCCTGGTGCTTGAGGTCTTCGACGCTGATCAGTTGCTTGCCGTGCAGCGACGAGACAAAGGTCAGGCACGAATTGAGGCTGCGATAACGAATCTGCTCGACGCCTTGATCGTTGCGGTGCAACTCGCCGACCACCACGGTGCATGCACCACAGTCGCCGCTGGCGCAGCCTTCCTTGGTGCCGGATTTGCCCACATGCTCACGCAAATAGTTGAGCACGGTCAGGTTGGGGTCCAGGGCGTGCTCGCTACGGAGTTCCTGGTTAAGTAAAAACTGGATCACGGAAGGCCTCGCAGATTCATTATTGTTGTTAACCGCTTTGCGCCGAATCTAGTCATGTCTGACTTTTCGGTCAATGATTTTCTGACCTAAGGGTCAAGAAACTGCGGTCACAACCTATTCAATTATGGTTCAGTCTTCTGGAACCGGTGTTTTCAGGGGCTTGTGGCTTTCCAGGCTTGCGTGTTTCATGCCAAATTCGCCACCGTGGGCGTAGCGCCATCAGCGGGCCAATGCGCTACACTGCCGCGCTTGTACCGATAGCAGATTTTGAAGGGAAAACATGACGTTCAAGGCGCCGGACAGTCTCGCCGAGCAAATCGCTCACCACCTCGCCGAACGTATCATTCGCGGCGATCTCAAGCCTGGGGAGCGGATCCAGGAACAGAAAGTCACGCTGGCGCTGAATGTCAGCCGTGGTTCCGTGCGCGAAGCCCTGCTGATCCTCGAGCGCCGGCACTTGATCGCGATCCTGCCGCGCCGTGGCGCCCACGTCACCGAACTCAGCGCACACAAAGTGCAGAGCCTGTGTACGTTGATGGGCGAGATGTACATCCTGCTCGGCAATGCGGTCGCCGAAGGCTGGCAGAGCCAGGCCGACATGGCGCCCTTCCTGCAAATCCAGCAGCGCCTGATGGGCAGCTATGAGCGCCAGGACATCCGCGCCTTCGTCGAAGAAAGCTTCAATGTGATGCGCGCCGCGTACCCCTTCGCCAACAACCCGTATCTGCAGGAAACCGTCGAGAACCTGCAGCCGGCGATGAACCGTGCTTATTATTTGGCCCTGGAGCAGCGCAAGGCGGAAATGAGCGAGTACCTGACGCTGTTCGAACAGCTGCTCGCTGCCGTGCTGGCCCGTAATCTGGCGCAGATCCGGCTGGTGTTGTCGGCTTACTGCCAGCGCAGCAGCACGCTGGTGATCGCAGCGTTGGCGGACGCCTAAGCGTGCGGCTCAAGTGCATCAAGTTGGCGGGGTTCAAATCCTTCGTCGACCCGACCACGGTGAACTTCCCCAGTAATATGGCGGCGGTGGTCGGGCCCAATGGCTGCGGCAAGTCGAACATCATCGACGCCGTCCGTTGGGTGATGGGCGAGAGCTCGGCGAAGAACCTGCGCGGCGAGTCGATGACCGACGTCATCTTCAACGGCTCCACCAGCCGCAAGCCGGTGAGCCAGGCCAGCATCGAACTGGTGTTCGACAATTCTGACGGTACCCTGGTCGGCGAGTACGCGGCCTACGCCGAAATCTCCATCCGCCGTAAAGTCACGCGCGACAGCCAGAACAGTTACTTCCTCAACGGCACCAAATGCCGTCGACGCGACATCACCGATATCTTCCTCGGCACAGGCCTGGGCCCGCGCAGCTACTCGATCATCGAGCAGGGCATGATCTCCAAGCTGATCGAAGCCAAGCCCGAAGACCTGCGCAATTTCATCGAGGAAGCGGCCGGCATCTCCAAGTACAAGGAGCGCCGCCGCGAGACCGAAAACCGCATCCGCCGCACCCATGAAAACCTCGCCCGGCTGACCGACCTGCGCGAAGAACTGGAACGCCAGCTGGAGCGCCTGCACCGCCAGGCCCAGGCCGCCGAGAAATATCAGGAATACAAGGGCGAAGAGCGCCAGCTCAAGGCCCAACTGTCGGCCCTGCGCTGGCAGGCGTTGAACGATCAGGTCGGCCAGCGCGAGGCGATCATCGGCACCCAGGAGGTCAGCTTCGAAGCGCTGGTGGCCGAGCAGCGCAACGCCGACGCCAGTATCGAACGCCTGCGGGACGGGCACCATGAGCTGTCCGAGCGCTTCAATCTGGTGCAGGGGCGCTTCTATTCGGTGGGCGGCGATATTGCCCGGGTCGAACAGAGCATCCAGCACGGCCAGCAGCGTCTGCGCCAGTTGCAGGACGATCTGAAGGAAGCCGAACGCGCACGCCTGGAGACCGAATCGCACCTGGGCCACGACCGTACCTTGCTGCTGACCCTGGGCGAAGAGTTGGACATGCTCACCCCCGAGCAGGAAATCACCAGCGCCGCCGCCGAAGAAGCAGCGGCGGCGTTGGAAGAGGCCGAAACCAGCATGCACGGCTGGCAGGAGCAGTGGGACACGTTCAACCTCAAATCCGCCGAACCGCGGCGCCAGGCCGAGGTGCAGCAGTCGCGTATCCAGCAACTGGAAACCAGCATGGAGCGTTTGGCCGAGCGTCAGCGCCGTCTGCAGGAAGAGCGCGTGTTGCTCGCCGCCGACCCGGAAGACGCGGCGATCCGGCAGTTGAGCGAGCAACTGGCCGAAAGCGAAATGACCCTGGAAGAGCTCGAAGCCAGCGAAGCGCAGCAAGTGGAACGCCTGGAGCAATTGCGCCAGCAACTGCACACCGCAACCCAGGCGCAGCAGCAGGCCCAGGGCGATTTGCAGCGGCTCAATGGGCGGCTGGCATCGCTCGAAGCCTTGCAGCAAGCCGCGCTGGACCCTGGCACCGGCACCGCCGAATGGCTGCGCGACCAGCACCTGGCCGAACGCCCGCGCCTGGCCGAAGGTTTGAAAGTAGAAGCCGGTTGGGAGCTGGCGGTGGAAACCGTGTTGGGCGCCGACCTGCAAGCGGTGCTGGTGGATGATTTTGGCGGCTTCGACCTGGCCGGTTTCGCCCAGGGTGACTTGCGCCTGCTCAGCCCAGCCGCCGATGGCACGCGCGTGCCGGGCAGCCTGCTGGACAAGGTCGAGGCGGCGATTGACCTGTCGCCGTGGCTGGGTCAGGTCAAACCTGTGGAAACCCTTGAGCAGGCTTTGGCCCAACGCGGCCAGTTAGCGGCCGGCGAAAGCCTGATCAGCCGTGACGGTTACTGGGTCGGCCGGCACTTCCTGCGCGTGCGCCGTGCCAGCGAAGCTGAAAGCGGCGTATTGGCCCGTGGCCAGGAAATCGTCAACCTGAGTGCCGAGCGTGAAGAGCGCGAAGCCACCCTGGAAAGCCTTGAAACCGAACTGCAAACTCTGCGCGCCACCCAGCGCCAGCAAGAGACCGGCCGCGAACACCTGCGCCGCCTGTTGCAGGATGAGGCGCGCCAGCAAGGCGAACTCAAAGCCCAGCTGTCGGCGAGCAAGGCCAAGGTCGAACAGCTGACCCTGCGCCGCACCCGCCTTGACGAAGAAGTCGCCGAGATGGGCGAACAGCGCGCCCTGGAGCATGAACAGGTCGGCGAAGCGCGCCTGCACCTGCAGGAAGCCCTCGACAGCATGGCCCTGGACACCGAGCAGCGCGAACTGCTGCTGGCCCAGCGCGACAGCCTGCGTGAACGCCTTGACCGCGTACGCCAGGAGGCCCGTCAGCACAAAGACCACGCCCACCAGTTGGCGGTGCGCCTGGGCTCGTTGCGCGCCCAACATGATTCCACGCGCCAGGCCCTCGAGCGCCTGGAGATGCAATCGGAACGCCTCACCGAAAAGCGCGAGCAACTGAGCCTCAACCTGGAGGAGGGCGAAGCGCCCCTTGAAGAGCTGCGCCTCAAGCTTGAAGAACTGCTCGACAAGCGCATGAGCGTCGACGAAGAACTCAAGACCGCGCAGATCGCCCTGGAAGACGCCGACCGCGAACTGCGCGACGCCGAAAAGCGCCGCACCGTGGCCGAGCAGCAGTCCCAGTTGATTCGCGGCCAACTCGAACAACAGCGGATGGAATGGCAAGCCCTGACCGTGCGCCGCAAGACCTTGCAGGATCAACTGCTCGAAGACGGTTATGACCTGCACGGCGTACTCAACACACTGACCGCCCAGGCCAACGAAAAAGACGCCGAAGAAGAACTTGAGCGGATTGCCGCGCGTATCCAGCGACTCGGTGCGATCAACCTCGCGGCCATCGATGAGTACCAGCAGCAGTCCGAGCGCAAGCGTTATCTGGATGCCCAGGACGCCGACCTGGTCGAAGCCCTCGACACCCTGGAAAACGTGATCCGCAAGATCGACAAGGAGACCCGCAACCGCTTCAAGGATACCTTTGATCAGATTAATGGCGGTTTACAGGCGTTATTCCCAAAAGTTTTCGGTGGTGGCAGCGCCTACTTGGAACTGACGGGCGAAGATCTACTCGATACAGGGGTAACGATCATGGCGCGGCCTCCGGGCAAGAAGAACAGCACCATCCATTTGTTGTCCGGCGGAGAAAAGGCCCTGACGGCGCTGGCGCTGGTATTTGCCATTTTCAAGCTGAACCCGGCACCGTTCTGCATGCTCGACGAAGTTGACGCACCGCTGGATGACGCTAACGTTGGACGCTACGCTCGGCTGGTCAAGGAGATGTCCCAGACCGTGCAGTTCATCTATATCACCCACAACAAGATCGCCATGGAAATGGCCGATCAGTTGATGGGCGTGACGATGCACGAGCCAGGCTGTTCGCGTTTGGTGGCGGTGGATGTGGAAGAAGCGATGAAGATGGTGGAATCCTGAGGTAAGGCAGGAAGGAATTTTTACGGCACGCCGTAGGGCGATTTACCGGTTTGGCAAAAGTGGCAAATGGACATATTTGTTCAAGGCATTTTGACAGACGGTGTAAAGTTATCTTTGGTCGTGCTAGTTTAATGTCAATTTTTCGTATGCGTGGGCAAAACGTCAGTCAGAACATAGAGTTGGCGCCACGTTTTAAAGCGGTTTGCACGGTGCTAAACCCCTTATTTTTCAGCATTTTTTATAGAGGCACGGGATTACATGGAAATCGGTCTGCGCGAGTGGCTGATCGTCATCGGCATCATTGTCATTGCCGGTATTCTTTTTGATGGCTGGCGCCGCATGCGCGGTGGCAAGGGCAAGCTTAAATTTCGCCTGGACCGAAACCTGTCCAACTTGCCCGACGACGACGGCAGCGCCGAGTTGCTGGGTCCTCCCCGTGTGCTGGACACCCACAAGGAACCGCAACTGGACGAGCACGACCTGCCGTCGATGAGCGCGCCGGTGCGTGAGGCTCGTGAGCCGTCGTCCAAGCGGGGCAAGCGCGGCAGTGCTGGCGTGGCCGAGCCGCATCAGGGCGACTTGAACCTCGATGTCGACGAAGGCCCGAGCTTCAGCAGCCGCGACGATGACTTCCCGGATGAAAACGCCGGCAAGAACGCCCCGCGCCAATCGGTCAACGATCAGCCGGCCGCCGAAGAAGTGCTGGTGATCAGTGTGATCTGCCGCGATGCCGGTGGCTTCAAAGGCCCGGCGCTGTTGCAGAATATCCTTGAAAGCGGCCTGCGCTTTGGCGAGATGGATATTTTCCACCGTCACGAAAGCATGGCGGGTAACGGCGAAGTGCTGTTCTCCATGGCCAACGCGGTCAAGCCGGGCACGTTCGACCTGGACGATATCGACCTGTTCAGCACCCCGGCGGTCAGTTTCTTCCTTGGCCTGCCAGGCCCGCGTCACCCGAAACAAGCGTTCGATGTGATGGTGGCTGCAGCGCGCAAGCTGTCCCAGGAACTGAACGGCGAGCTCAAGGACGACCAACGCAGCGTGCTCACCGCCCAGACCATCGAGCATTACCGTCAGCGCATCGTCGAGTTCGAGCGTCGCGCCCTGACACAGAAACGCTGAGGATTGCGCTTCGGCGTTGTCAGTAGAATAAGCGCACTAACATATTGAGCAGCTTCGGCTGCTCTTTTGCTTTATGAGAGAACACCCATGACCGCCGCCCATACCCGCATCCTCGAACTGCGCGCTGAACTGGATCAGCACAACTACCGCTACCACGTCCTCGACGAGCCGAGCATTCCGGACGTCGAGTACGACCGCTTGTTCCATGAGCTCAAGGCCCTGGAGGCCGAGCATCCGGAGCTGGTGACGCGTGATTCACCGACGCAGCGGGTCGGCAGTGCGGCGCTGTCGGCGTTCACCCAAGTCAGGCATGAGATCCCGATGCTCAGCCTGGGCAACGCCTTCGATGAAGCGACCATGCTCGAATTCGATCGACGGGTGACCGAGGGCCTGGACCTGCCGGCCGGTGACCTGTTCGCCAGCGTCGAATACAGCTGCGAGCCGAAGCTGGACGGCCTGGCGGTCAGCCTGCTGTATCAGGATGGCGAGTTGGTCCGCGGCGCGACCCGAGGCGATGGCACCACCGGCGAAGACATCAGCGTCAATGTGCGCACCGTGCGTAACATCCCGTTGAAGCTGCACGGCAGCGGCTGGCCGGCCACCCTGGAGGTGCGCGGTGAAGTGTTCATGTCCAAGGCCGGGTTCGAACGCCTGAACGCCTCGCAACTGGAGGTTGGCGGCAAAACCTTCGCCAACCCGCGCAATGCGGCCGCCGGCAGCCTGCGCCAACTGGATTCGAAGATCACCGCCAGCCGCCCGCTGGAATTCTGCTGCTATGGCATCGGCCAAGTGACGGCGGATATCAGTGACACCCATATCGGTAACCTCAAGCAGTTGCAGAAGTGGGGCATGCCGATCAGTCATGAACTGAAACTGGCCAAGGGCATTCAGGAATGCCTGGACTACTACCGCGACATCGGCGCGCGGCGCAACAGCCTGTCGTATGAAATCGACGGCGTGGTGTTCAAGGTCAACAGCATCGCCTCCCAGCGTGAACTGGGCTTCCGCGCCCGCGAGCCGCGCTGGGCCATTGCGCATAAATTCCCGGCCATGGAAGAGCTGACCGAGTTGCTCGACGTGGAATTCCAGGTCGGCCGCACCGGTGCCGTCACGCCCGTGGCGCGTTTGAAGCCGGTCAAGGTCGCGGGCGTGACCGTGTCCAACGCCACCCTGCACAACATGGACGAAGTGGCGCGCCTGGGCCTGATGATCGGCGACACGGTGATCATCCGCCGCGCTGGGGATGTGATCCCGCAGGTGGTGTCGGTGGTGGCCGAGCGTCGCCCGGAGCACGCCCGCGCCGTGCAGATCCCCGAGCACTGCCCGGTATGCGGCTCCCATGTGGAGCGCACGCAGCTGGTCAAGCGCAGCAAGGGCAAGGAAACCGTCAGCGAAGGCGCGGTGTACCGCTGCGTCGGGCGCCTGGCCTGTGGCGCGCAGCTCAAGCAGGCGATCATTCATTTCGTCTCGCGCCGCGCCATGGACATCGACGGCCTGGGCGACAAGACCATCGAGCAACTGGTGGATGAAAAACTCATCGGCTCGCCCGCCGACCTCTACAAGCTCAAGTACGAGCAGATCATCGACCTGGAGGGTTTCGCCGATATTTCCAGCAAGAAGCTGATCGCCGCCATCGAAAACAGCAAGACGCCGACCCTGGCGCGGTTTATCTACGCCCTGGGTATTCCCGATGTGGGCGAGGAGACCGCCAAGGTGCTGGCGCGCTCCCTGGCCTCCCTCGAGCGCGTGCAGAAGGCGTTGCCGGAGGTACTCACGTACTTGCCGGACGTGGGCCTGGAAGTGGCGTACGAGATCCATAGCTTCTTTGAAGACAGCCATAACCAGGACGTGATCGGCGCGCTGCTCTCGCCCGATGAATGCGCCCTGCAATTGCAGGAGCAGGGCGACCTGAGCGCCGAATTCGCCGCCAGCACCACTCTGGGCGGTCTGCTCGACAAGCTGCACGTGCCCTCTGTGGGGCCGGGCGCGGCGCAGAAACTGGCGGACAAGTTCGGCAGCCTCGAAGGCGTGATCAAGGCCGACTGGCTGGACATGCGCCAGGCCCTGCCCGAGAAGCAGGCCAAGGCCGTACGTGAGTTCTTCGACAATCCGGACAATGCCCGCCGTGCCCTGGCCATCGAGCAGCAGCTCAAAGACTTCGGCATGCACTGGCAGAGCGAGAAAAAGGTCGTCGAAGGCCTGCCGGAAGCCGGGCATACCTGGGTGCTCACCGGCTCCCTGGAGTTGATGAGCCGCGACGTGGCCAAGGACAAGCTGGAAAGCCTCGGCGCCAAGGTGGCCGGTTCCGTTTCGGCCAAGACCCATTGCGTGGTGGCCGGGCCCGGCGCTGGTTCCAAGTTGGCCAAAGCCAGCGAACTGGGGCTTAAAGTGCTGGACGAGGAGGCCTTCGTCGCGTTCCTGGCCAAGCACAACATACCCGTATGACGATCGTTCCCACGCTCCGCGTGGGAATGCCACCCCGGACGCTCCGCGTCTGCTCTTCCAAGGCATGACGCAGAGCGTCACCGTATGCATTCCCACGCGGAGCGTGGGAACGATCCTGCGAGGGAAATGATCTAGTCTCAGTCAGCCCCCAGGGAAAGATCGCCATGTTCCGCTACTTCGACCAGCTCAGCTCGCGTATCGCTGCACCGTTCATGGCCGGATCTTCGCGTAACAGCAAGGTATGGCAATGCCGCTGCGGCCAGTCGTTGTTCTTTCGCAACAGCCAGTGCCTGGCCTGCTCGGCGCTGCTGGGCTATCACCCTTGGCAAAGTCGCCTGTCCTCACTGCAGCCCGGCCCCGCAGTCGACACCTGGCTGATGGACGACAACCTCGACGCCGGCGCCTTTCGTCGTTGCGCCAACCTCGAGACCCCGGCCGCCTGCAACTGGCTGGTCCCGGCGCACAGCACCTTTCCCTTATGCGTGGCCTGTAGCCTGAACCGCACCATCCCCGACTTGTCCGTGCCGGAAAATCCCGAACGCTGGCGCAAGGTGGAAACCGCCAAGCGTCGATTAGTGGCGCAACTGATCAGCCTGGGCCTGCAGGTGGTGCCCAAACGCGTCGACGAAGACACCGGCCTGGCGTTCGACTTCGTCGGCGTCGACCTGCAAGGCAATGCGCCCACCACCGGTCACGCCAACGGCCTGATCACCCTCGATATCAAGGAAGCCGACGACGCCCATCGGGAAAAGATCCGCGTGCAGATGCGCGAGCCCTACCGCACGTTGCTCGGGCACTTTCGCCATGAGGTCGGCCATTATTACTGGGATCGCCTGATCGCAGGCAGCCACTGGCTTGAGCCGTTTCGCAGGCTGTTCGGCGACGAACGCGCCAGTTATGCCGATGCGCTCGACCAGCACTACCAGAACGGGCCACGTCCGGACTGGCAGCAAAACTGCGTCAGCGCCTACGCGACCATGCATCCTTGGGAAGATTGGGCCGAAACCTGGGCGCATTACCTGCACATGATGGACGCGGTCGACACCGCCTTGGGCTTCGGCATGAGCGCCCGCGAGATGGACCTGGATTACCAACCGTTTCCCCTGACCACGCTGTACGACCCCGAGCACCCTGGCGGTGCGGCGTTCCTCTCCTTCGTCAACGCCTGGATCGAACTGGCCGGCATGCTCAACGAATTGTCGCGCAGCATGGGCCAGCCGGACTTTTACCCCTTCGTGCTGCCGCCAGCGGTAATCGCCAAGCTGCACTTCATCCACCTGGTGATCCAGGAAGAGGGCGGCCGGGCGGATGAGGTCCTGCAGGCACAATGATCAGCCATTGTGGGAGGGGGCTTGCTCCCGATGACGGAGTGTCAGTCTACTCATCAGTGGCTGACCCACCGCCATCGGGAGCAAGCCCCCTCCCACATTGGATAGCAGTGTGGTTGACGGCCATGGCAAGTACTTGAAGCTTCTCATTTTTTACGGTTGTAACTTCCGATCAGATCGGTACAATGGCCCCGCTTGCCGAGAGGCGAGCGTCGTTATGGTGACCCCATCGGTCCCCCCGCAACGATTACCCGTGAACCTGGTCAGAGCCGGAAGGCAGCAGCCACAGCGGGAACATTGTGTGCCGGGGTGTGGCTGGTGGGGTTGCCTCCATAACGCTCCTTCCTGTAGTACCTTTCTCTGAATCCATATCCCCAGCCAATCATCTGTGACGCTTGTTGCACAGTTCATGACGGCCATTTCACCGCGAGTGGCATACTCCCAAGCGTTTCTCCCCTGGCTATGAGGCTGTATGCATTCGGAACATTTTGATCTATCCAGCCCTGTATTCCTGCCGATCACGGATGAAACCTGTGCGGGTTTGTTGGGCGCCGACGCTGCTAATGCGCTCGTAGCCCTGAGCGAGCCAGAGCTGGCAGCAGTGCTGGTGATCCAGAATCTGGCGCAAATGCCGGAAAACGAATTGAGCGCGGTGGGCGCTGAACGGGTGTTGGCCAAGCTCATCGGCTGGGCGGTGGATGCCAGGCATTCAGCCACTGTCAGCTTGCTGTCGGAAGCGCAACGGCTGTTCGATCCACGCAAGCTGTACTTCGGCCTGAATGTGGTCAAGAGCCTGAAGTTACGTTTTCTGCTGGCCGATGAAGTCCTGGCGCGAACCTACCTGTTGCCCGACGGAAAATGGGACGTTGAATACAAAGTTCGTCACCTCAAGGCCAACAACCCGTTCCGCCAGCAGATGGTCACGCCCAGGCACCGCGAGCGCTGGTTGAGTGCCGAGCAGGACAAGCTGGTCAGGACCTTTCGCGCCAACCTGAACGAAGACCTGCACGTCCAGGGGTACGCCGGCATTGGCAAGAGTCACCTGCTGGTGGCGCTGATGGAGCACTTACGCCCCGAAAAGACCCTGCTGCTGGCACGTACACCGGCCAAGCTCGAAACCCTGCGCGCACGCATGGTGGGTACGCGGGAGCGAAAGGCCGGGCATACCTTCCAGGCGTTCGCGCATGCCTTGTTGCATGGCCCCAGGCCACAGCCGGTGAATGCGCAAGTGCGCGTCCCAAGCAAACAGGCACTGGCCCAGCAACTGAACATCTTCGGTTTTCGTCGCCTGGAAGGGCAGGCGGTGCTGGATGTGTGCCTCAAGGTGCTTGAAAGCTACTGCCGCTCCTGGGATTACAGCCTGTCGGCCAAGCATCTTCCGCATTTCAAGCAACCGTTGTCCTCTGTCGATGCCCAGGCGTTGGTCGAATATTCCAGCCGGTTATGGGGCTACCTGGAGGCGAATGCGGCCTGGAGCAGCCACACCGGGTTCGAAGCATTGCTGATGATCAAGCGCGCAAGCCTGGCGGGCAGTGTTGTGCCTGACCGCTATACCCATGTGCTGATTGACGAGAGCCAGGACATTCCGGCGCCCTTGCTGCAAATCATCGAACGCGGTCGCCAGGTGCTGATTACCCTGGGCGATGAGTATCAACAGGCCAGCGGGGTGATGGTCAAACGCGCCCGTGAGGTTCGCCACACGCAGGTGAGCTACTCCGTGCGTTCCGGGCGCAATGTCGAGCGTCTGGTCAATCCGCTGATCAGCCAGCATTCGGAGAAAAGCAAGGTGCTCTTCGAGGGCGCGCGGGACGCTGACGTCAGTATCGAGCTGTATCCCCAGGGCTTTGTACCGCCACCCGGCTGCGTGGTGCTGACCGCGTCCCACTGGGACACCATGAAATGGCTCATCCAACTGAGCGAAGAGCGCTGTGCCTGTGCCTTTCCCAGCAACGAAGCGCAGCAGGACCTCAAGCACTTCATGGACACCGTCATCGCGCTGTTCAAGCCAGAGTTTTATGGCAGCGAGCACAGTGACCGCGGGCCCCATCCGTTTTTCAGCGATCTGGCCGACTGGCAGCAAGTGCGCGACGCGTGCCGGTTCGATGAGGCATTCCTGTGGGTCGAGGCCGAGCTGGAAAAAGGCTTCAACGTTGCCGACGTGACCCGCTTGAGCAGGCTCAGCGGCCATCCGGGCGAGCGCTGTTTATTGATGCTGGCCCACGACGCTGGCGGCATGGAATTCGATCGGGTGTTGCTCACGCCTGAGCTGTTGACCAATGTGAAATTCAAGGACGCCTATGCGTTCGATCAGCGCCTGTGCGCGGTGTATATCGCCATTTCCCGGGCCACAACGCAGCTTTATCTGCCCTATGACGTGGTCGAGTGGATCGACTACCACCAGTACCAGAAGACCCGTGACGTGCATGGCTACTGAGTGATTTACCCTGGCTGATTCACAACTTTCAAAACCCCCTATGGACAACCCCAAACCACCTTGTTAGCGTGCGCCGGCCGCTTGTTTCAGCGTATGACGACGGCACGGATTTGATATTGAAGTGCTATCGCTTCTTTAACTCACAAGGATGTCTGTCATGAAAAGCCTGCAAGGGTTGCCTCGTCTTATCAGTGCCTCGGTCGGCGCGCCCGGTAAAGCTCGCAACTTGCCTGCCGATGTTCAGTGCATCCAGTATTTATTCAACCTGATCATCCCCAAAATGGGTTTCCCCCTGCCCGAAAACGGCAAATGCGACGGCCAGTTGGTGCAGTGCATCAGCCAGTACCAGTTCCGTCATCTCAAATATGCCCACCCCGATGGCGTCATCGACCCCACCGGGCGCACGTTCAACAGCTTGATCGAAGAGGCGGTGAAGGTGCCGCTGCAGGCCTTCCCGACCACGCGTATTCCGAGCTTTCTCAACGCCTTCGGCAATAACAATGCCGACGCGGTGCAGGCCACGGTCAATGTCTATCTCAACCAGGTGCGCGTGGTGATCGAGGCCGAACGGCGTAACCGGCAGCTGATGATGCAGGCCACCTGCGACGGCGGCACGACGCTGAGCGAAACGGACTTCCAGAACGCTGCCAAGCAGCTGGGCAATGGGATCTCGGTGAATGTCATCAAGGCATTCGCCACCGTGGAGTCGGGTGGGAAGGTGGGCTTCGGACCGGCCAAGTTGCCGATCATCGCCTTCGAAGGCCATCAATTTCGCAAATACACCAAGCACATCTACGATCAGGCGCACCCGCTGCTGTCGTACATCTACAAGAAAAAAGCCGGCCCGCAGTGGCAGGCCAACAACAAGGATCAGGTCAAGGCCTGGGAAACCATGGCCACTGCGTTTGCGCTGGACCAGGAAGCAGCGTTGCTGTCGGCCTCGTGGGGCATGTTCCAGATCATGGGGTTCAATTTTGCGTCGTGCGGGTTCAAGACGGTATTTGAGTTCGTGGCGTCAATGAAAGTGAATGCCGGCAATCAGCTCAAGGCCTACCTGGCCCTTTGCGGCAAAAATACCGCGTTGATGAGTGCGATGAAAAACAAGGACTTTACCGCCATGGCCCGCAACTATAACGGTGAGGACTATGGCAATTACGACGTGCTGATGAAGCAGGCCTACGACGTACTGGAAGGGAAGAAATAAGATGATTCGTTTTCTGGCGGTAGGTGTGTTGTCGCTGTGCGCCGTGGTGCCGGCCCTGGCAGGCTCGGCCGCGTTGCATTCGGGCAAGTACGAAGGGCTGATGCTGGCAGTGACGCCGCAGCAGCAGGTCGAAGGGTTCTACTCGGAAAGCCTGGGCGAGGGCGTGACGCGGGGCTGCAGGTTTTTTCTGCAGGGCACGCCCGCGGCGCTGACCACCTGGCTCGATGTGGCGTATCCCGGCAGCGTGGCGGCGGCGTCCGACGGCGTGACCCTGACCGTTGAGCAAGGCCGTCAGCACCCTGGTTGCATCAATGTGTTGATGCCAGAGATTGCGACGGGCCTGGAGCTGAGCCAGACCGCCAGGAAAAAATGGATCGGCCTGGTGACGGTGTCGGCCGACAAGGCTTACCTGTTGAAAGCCCCCGGTGCCAAAGCCGCCAAGCGACCCTACATCGTCAAGAATGATGTGGTGGGGGTGCTGGCCTTCAAGGACGGCTGGGCGCAGGTCGAGTTCATCAATGCCGATGACCGTTCGTTCACGGGCTGGATCAGCCAGGAGCAGTACGCACGCTTGGTGGCGCCGAAGATTTAAACCTGTGGGAGGCGACTTTATGAGCGTGCCGGATGCAATTTCCCCCCTGCTCCGCTAGCATTACCGGCTTCCGCTTCCCAGTTGCGACGGTTTTCGATGAGTTATCAGGTTCTTGCACGTAAATGGCGCCCGCGCTCGTTCCGCGAAATGGTCGGCCAGACCCATGTGCTCAAGGCTCTGATCAATGCCTTGGACAGCCAGCGGCTCCACCACGCCTACCTGTTCACCGGTACGCGCGGGGTGGGCAAGACCACGATTGCGCGCATCATCGCCAAATGCCTGAATTGTGAAACCGGTATCACATCGACCCCTTGCGGCACCTGTTCGGTGTGCCGCGAGATCGACGAAGGGCGTTTCGTCGACCTGATCGAGATCGACGCCGCGAGCCGCACCAAGGTCGAAGACACCCGCGAGCTGCTCGACAACGTGCAGTACGCGCCGAGCCGTGGCCGCTTCAAGGTCTACCTGATCGACGAAGTGCACATGCTGTCCAGCCATTCCTTCAACGCGCTGTTGAAAACCCTGGAAGAGCCGCCGCCCTACGTCAAATTCATCCTGGCCACCACCGACCCGCAGAAACTTCCTGCGACGATTTTGTCGCGGTGCCTGCAGTTCTCCCTGAAGAACATGACCCCTGAGCGGGTGGTCGAGCATTTGACCCATGTGCTGGGCGTCGAGAATGTACCGTTCGAAGACGACGCGCTGTGGCTGCTTGGCCGCGCTGCCGATGGCTCGATGCGTGATGCCATGAGCCTCACCGACCAGGCCATCGCCTTCGGAGAAGGCAAGGTCCTGGCCGCCGATGTGCGCGCCATGCTCGGCACGCTCGACCACGGCCAGGTGTTCGACGTGCTGCACGCGCTGATCGAGGGCGACGCCAAGGCGTTGCTCGAAGCCGTGCGCCACTTGTCCGAGCAAGGCCCGGACTGGAACGGCGTGCTCTCGGAAATCCTCAATGTGCTGCACCGCGTCGCCATCGCCCAGGCATTGCCTGAGGGGGTCGACAACGGCCATGGCGACCGCGACCGCGTGTTGGCGCTGGCCCAGGCGCTGCCGGCCGAAGATGTGCAGTTCTATTACCAGATGGGCCTGATCGGCCGCCGTGATCTGCCCCTGGCGCCGGACCCGCGCGGTGGCTTTGAGATGGTGCTGCTGCGGATGCTGGCCTTCCGGCCCGCCGACTCGGCGGATGCGCCGAGACAGCCGCTAAAGCCAGTGGGGATCAGCCAGGCCACAGTTGATTCCGCCAAACCAGTGGCTGGCGCGGCGGTGGTTGCGCCAGTAGTGGCTGCGCCCGCAGCGGTTCCCGAGCCTGTGGTGGCCGCCCCGGTGGCCGCGCCAGAACCGGTTATCGAGCCGGAGCCGGAGCCGGAGCCTGAGCCGCAAGTCGCCCCGGTGGTGGATCTGCCCTGGAATGACCCGGTTGAAGCGCCCGTCGAGCCGGAGCTACAGCCCGCCGTGGAGCCGGTGCTGGACACCACCGGCGAGCAGCCGGAGTTGACCCCCATGCCCACGCCGACCCCGGACAGCGTGGTGCCGGATGCGCCGGAGTGGGTATCCGCGCCTGTGCCCGAACCGACTGTCGCCCAGGTCGAGGCGGCCACTCCCGGTATCGACCTCGACGATGAACCGCCGCTGGACGAAGACTACATCGAGCCGGACATGGATTCGGCCTACAGCTACCTGGACGAACTTGCCAGCGAACATACCGCCGAGCCGGCCCCCGAGCCGGAGGCGGAGCCTGCCGCCGCCCCGGCCACTGGCCTGGCCCTGCAATGGCTGGAATTGTTTCCAAAATTGCCGATCTCCGGCATGACTGCCAGTATCGCCGCCAACTGCACGTTGATTACCATCGACGGCGACCACTGGCTGCTGCACCTGGACCCGGCCCACAGTGCCTTGTTCAATGCCACTCAGCAGCGCCGGCTCAACGACGCGCTCAACCAGTACCATGGGCGCACGCTGACCATCGCTATCGAGTTGATCAAGCCCGAGCAGGAAACCCCGGCCCAGGCTGCGACGCGTCGGCGCCTGAACCGCCAGCGCGACGCCGAGGCGTCGATCCAGGCTGATCCGCTTATCCAACAAATGATGCAACAGTTCGGTGCGGTCGTCCGTCACGATACTATTGAACCTGTCGAAGCCCCGGCGCCCCAGGCGTCATGAACCGGGCGACTAATTTGATCCACGTACTTTTGAGGTGATTCCCATGATGAAAGGTGGCATGGCCGGCCTGATGAAGCAGGCGCAGCAGATGCAGGAAAAGATGGCCAAGATGCAGGAAGAACTGGCCAACGCCGAAGTCACCGGTAAAGCCGGTGGCGATATGGTCAGCGTGGTGATGACCGGTCGTCACGACATCAAGCGCGTCAGCATCGACCCCAGCCTGCTCGAGGGCGTCAGCGATGACGACCGCGAAGTGCTGGAAGACTTGTTCGCCGCTGCCGTCAACGACGCCGTGCGCAAGATCGAAGCCAACAGCCAGGAAAAAATGGGCGGCGTGACCGCTGGCATGCAACTGCCACCGGGTATGAAGCTGCCGTTCTGATTGACCGGCTTTGCGCTGCACCCGAATGCCAGGCCTCGTGCCTGGCATTTTTGTATGTGCCTATTGGATCTGAACCCTGGCGCAACAATCAGGGTCTGCACCCTATACGCATGCATTCGCTAAGGAGCCCCTGATGCCTCAAGAACCGACGCTCAACCAACGCATCGTCCTGGTTTCACGCCCTCAAGGCGCGCCAACCCCGGAAAATTTCCGCCTCGAACGGGTAACCCTGCCAGAGCTGGAGGACGGCCAGGTGCTACTCAAGACGCTCTACCTGTCCCTGGACCCCTACATGCGCGGCCGCATGAGCGACGCGCCGTCCTACGCCGCGCCGGTGGAAATCGACGAGGTGATGACCGGTGGCGCTGTCAGCCGCATCGAGCAATCACGCCATCCGAAATTCGAAGTGGGCGACCTGGTCGTGGGCTCCACCGGCTGGCAAAGCCACAGCATCAGCGATGGTCGCAACCTGATGCCGGTGCCCAATGGCTTGGCGAGCCCGTCGATGGCCCTGGGTGTGCTGGGCATGCCAGGCATGACTGCCTACATGGGCCTGATGGACATCGGCCAGCCCAAGGCCGGTGAAACCCTGGTCGTGGCGGCTGCCTCCGGTGCGGTGGGCTCGGTGGTGGGCCAGGTCGCCAAGCTCAAGGGTTTGCGCGTAGTGGGGGTTGCTGGCGGTGTGGACAAGTGCCGCTACGTGGTGGATGAGCTGGGCTTTGATGCCTGTATCGACCACAAGGGCGCAGATTTCGCCAACGAGCTGGCGCAGGCTTGTTCCAACGGCGTGGACATCTACTATGAAAACGTCGGTGGCAAGGTGTTCGATGCCGTGCTGCCGCTGCTCAACCCCAAGGCACGGATTCCGCTCTGCGGGCTGATCGCCGGGTATAACGCCCATGAAGCGCCAAGCGGGCCGGATCGCCTGCCGGCGCTGCAACGCACCTTGCTGACCAAGCGTGTGCGCATCCAGGGCTTTATCGTGTTTGACGACTACGGTGATCGCCAACCCGAGTTCCTGAGCGCCATGGCGCCTTGGGTGCGCGATGGCAAGATCAAGTTCCGCGAAGACGTGGTCGACGGCCTGGAGCAGGCACCTGAAGCCTTTATCGGTTTGCTCGAGGGACGCAACTTCGGCAAGTTGGTGGTGCGCGTCGCACAGGATTGAGCATTTGACGCTAATCCGAGGCGCGGGTATAAACCGCGTCTCGTTGTTTTGTCGGACCCTTCGCCCATGAGCTTCAGCCCCCTGATTCGCCAACTGATCGACGCCCTGCGTACTTTGCCGGGCGTCGGCCAGAAAACCGCCCAGCGCATGGCGCTGCAACTGCTGGAGCGCGATCGCAGCGGCGGCACCCGTTTGGCCCAGGCCCTGAGCCAGGCCATGGAAGGCGTAGGCCACTGTCGCCAATGCCGCACCCTGACCGAAGAAGAACTCTGCCCGCAATGCGCCGACCCCCGTCGCGACGACACGCTGCTGTGCGTAGTGGAAGGGCCGATGGATGTGTACGCGGTGGAGCAAACCGGTTACCGCGGGCGTTATTTCGTGCTCAAAGGCCATTTGTCGCCGCTCGATGGCCTGGGGCCGGAAGCCATCGGCATCCCGCAACTGGTGGCGCGGATTGAAGAGCAGGGCACCTTCAGCGAAGTCATCCTGGCAACCAATCCGACGGTGGAGGGCGAAGCCACGGCGCATTACATCGCCCAATTGCTGAGCAACAAAGGGTTGATCACCTCGCGTATCGCCCATGGTGTGCCCCTGGGTGGCGAACTTGAACTGGTCGACGGCGGCACCTTGGCGCACTCCTTCGCCGGCCGTAAGCCGATCGCACTCTAACGACCACTGCAAATACCCAATGTGGGAGGGGGCTTGCTCCCGATGGGGCCAGTCAGGGCACTACTTATCGCTCGGTCAGGGCAAACTGCGTCAGGCAAAACGTCGGGATGCCCATGTCTTCCAAGCGCTGCGACCCACCCAGCTCCGGCAAATCGATGATCGCCGCCGCTTCAAAGATTTTTGCGCCCATGCGCCGCACCAGATTCGCCGCAGCAATCAGGGTGCCGCCCGTGGCGATCAAGTCATCGAACATCAGCACCGAGTCACCCTCGCACAGGCTGTCGGCGTGCACTTCAAGGAAGGCTTCGCCATATTCGGTCTGGTAACCCTCAGCCAGGACGTCGGCCGGCAGCTTGCCTTGCTTGCGGAACAGGATCAGTGGCTTGTTGAGCTGATAGGCGATGATCGAGCCGATCAGGAAGCCGCGCGCATCCATCGCGCCGATATGGCTGAAATCGGCTTCGACATAGCGTTGGGCAAAGCTGTCGGCGACCAGGCGCAGGGCACGGGGTGATTGGAACAATGGCGTGATGTCACGGAAGATTACCCCAGGCTTGGGGAAGTCGATGACGGGGCGGATCAGGGATTTGATGTCGAACGAATCGAAAGTCATCGTCGAAGAGTCCTGGGCGGAAAACGGACTCGAAGTATACCTGCGGCCTCGCGGGTTCGCTTGGCCGCAGACCCTGGATCACATTTCCAGGGAACCGCCGGCCAGCGCGCACAGCTGGATGGGGTCGAGGATGTGCACTTCCTTGCCCTCGGCGGCAATCAGCGCGTTCTGCTGGAAGCGGGTAAATACGCGGGACACGGTTTCCACCGCGAGGCCCAGATAATTGCCAATTTCATTGCGCGACATGCTCAGGCGGAACTGGTTGGCGGAAAACCCACGGGCGCGGAAACGCGCCGACAGGTTGACCAGGAACGTCGCGATGCGCTCGTCGGCGGTTTTTTTCGACAACAGCAGCATCATCTGTTGATCGTCACGGATCTCGCGGCTCATCACGCGCATTAACTGACGGCGCAATTGCGGCAGCTGCAAGGCCAGTTCATCCAGGCGCTCGAAGGGGATTTCACACACCGACGTAGTCTCCAACGCCTGGGCCGACACCGGATGAATCTCAGTGTCCATCCCCGACAGCCCGACCAGTTCGCTGGGCAAGTGGAAACCGGTGATTTGCTCTTCGCCACCGTCGCTGAGGCTGAACGTCTTCAACGCCCCGGAACGTACTGCGTAGACCGAGTCGAACTTGTCGCCCTGGCGAAACAGAAACTCGCCTTTTTTCAGTGGGCGGCCGCGTTTAACGATGTCGTCCAGCGCATCCATGTCTTCCAGATTCAATGAAAGTGGCAGGCAGAGGGGGGCCAGGCTGCAATCCTTGCAGTGGGCCTGGCCGTGAGCGCGCTGTTTGACTGGCTCGGACATTTCTTAAATCCTTGTGGGAAAACACACATAAGACGTAAGGGTAACGCACTGGAGGGCAACGAGGCCAGCGCCAACGAGAAACCGCCGGCGGTCTAAAGATTCTGCGCGTGAGGTCGATACAGGGGCACATCCATTAGACGGAACTCGGATCATGTCTGTTATCAGTGCCTATAACCCTGCTGTCCGCGTCCCGTTTGTGCCTGATGCAAAGGCGGCGAGCGAGGCCGACGAGAAGGTACCGGCGATTGAAGAAAAAACCACGCCAACCAAAGTGGTTGAAGGTGTGACCGTGACTATTTCCGCTGCTGCCTTCCAGGCTGCAGGCGCGGCCAAGAGCAGCAATTCGGACATCGATGACAGCGGCCTGGACGACAACGTCAAGCAGGTACTGAAAATGATCCGCCAGTTGAAGCAACAGATTGCCGAAAAACAAGCCGAGCTGGCGGCGGTAGCCGCCGCCAATAACCTGTCCCCTGAGGAGGCTCGCGCCCGTACCAGCGCGCTGCAGAGCGAGATCAGTTCGCTGCAGGCGGGCCTGATGTCCGCTCAGACGTCGCTGGCCAAGTCGATGAAAGGCATGAGTGCCGAGGACTCGATGAAAGCCGCCTCGCTGTCGATGTAATCAGATCACCCGCGAGAACCGCTGCCGGTTCTGGTGCTCGAGGTATGCATCGAACACCATGCACACCGAGCGCACCAGCAGGCGCCCGGCCGGCAGCACGCGGATGCCCCGGGCATCCAGCTCGATCAAGCCGTCTGCGGCCATTATCTGTAACTGCGGCCACAGCTCAGCGAAATAGCCGCGAAAATCGATATTGAACCTCTGCTCGATGCCCGCGAATTCCAGGCTGAAATGGCAGATCAACTGCTGGATCACGTCCCGCCGCAGACGGTCGTCGGTGGTACAGATCAGGCCGCGACTGGTGGCCAGTTGCGCACCGGCCAAGGCGTTCTGGTACTGGTTGAGGTCGCTGCTGTTCTGGCAATACAGGTCGCCGATCTGGCTGATCGCTGAAACCCCCAACCCAATCAAATCGCAGTGCCCGTGGGTGGTGTAGCCCTGGAAATTGCGTTGCAGCGTGCCCTCTTCCTGGGCGATGGCCAGTTCGTCATCCGGCAGCGCAAAATGATCCATGCCGATGTAGCGATAACCCGCCTGGGTCAACTGCTCGATGGTGGTTTGCAGCATCAGTAATTTTTCTGCCGGCGAGGGCAGGTCTTCGGTATGGATCCGCCGCTGCGGCATGAAGCGTTCCGGCAAATGCGCGTAGTTGAACACCGACAGACGGTCCGGTTGCAGGCCGATGACTTCCTCCACGGTGCGCGCAAAATTGAGTGGCGACTGCTTGGGCAGGCCGTAGATCAGGTCGATATTGATCGAGCGAAATTGCAGGGTACGCGCCGCGTCGATCACCGCGCGGGTTTCTTCCAGGCTCTGCAGGCGATTGACCGCCCGTTGCACCTCGGGGTCGAGGTCTTGCAGGCCGACGCTGACGCGGTTGAAGCCCAGTTCACGGAGCAGGCCCATGGTTGCCCAATCGGCTTCGCGAGGGTCGATTTCGATACCGTAGTCGCCCGAATCGTCCTCCAGCAGATTGAAGTGCTGGCGCAGGTGGGTCATCACCTGGCGCAGCTCGTCATGGCTGAGAAAGGTCGGCGTGCCGCCGCCCAGATGCAGTTGCTCCACCGGCTGTTTCGGGTCGAGGTGGCAGGCCACCTGCTGGATCTCTTGCATCAGGCGTTGCAGGTAGGCCTGGGCGCGACCACGGTCCTTGGTGATCACCTTGTTGCAGGCGCAGTAGTAGCAAATGTTGGCGCAGAACGGCACGTGCACATACAGCGATAACGGCCGTATGGCCTTGCGACTGTCGCGCAGCGCATGGAGCAGGTCGAAGGAGCCGACCTGGCTGTCGAATTGTACGGCGGTGGGGTAGGACGTGTAGCGCGGCCCCGCCAGGTCGTAGCGGTGAATCAGATCTGTGTCCCAACGAATGGCGTCGAGCATGCGCGCGGTCCCCCGGATTGGCTAGTCGGCCGAGTCTAGGGGCAGGGTGGGAAGGGCATGTTGATTTGCATCAACGGGGAGCGGCGCTATGCCACAGGCGTGTCAGTGCCCCATCAGCCAGTGCTGGTGCGGCCCAGGCAAGGTCCAGAGGCCGAACAGCACCACCAGCACACCACCGGCCATGCGCACGCTGCGCTTGCGCAATAGCGCGGTGACACGTTCGGCGGCCAGCCCGGTCGCCAGCAACACCGGCCAGGTGCCCAGGCCGAACGCCAGCATCAGCAACGCGCTGTCCAGCGCATTGCCCTGGCTGGCGGCCCACAGCAAGGTGCTGTAGACCAACCCGCACGGCAACCAGCCCCACAGCGCGCCCAGCAGTAATGCGCGAGGCAGGCTTGAGACCGGCAGCAAGCGGTTGGCAACCGGCTGGATATGCCGCCACAGGCCGCGACCGAGGCGTTCGATGCGGGTCAGGCCGCTCCACCAGCCGGCCAGGTACAGGCCCATGCTGATCAGCAGCAACCCTGCGAGCACGCGCAGCAACATCGCCCCCGGGCTGTTGGCCACGGCCCAGCCGGCGAGGCCGATCAGCAACCCCGCCGCGGCATAACTGAGGATGCGCCCCAGGTTGTAGGCCAGCAGCAGGCGAAACCTTCGGCTGCGCTGCTCCGGGGGAATGGCCAGGGTCAGCGCCCCCATCAAGCCGCCGCACATGCCCAGGCAATGCCCACCGCCGAGCAGGCCGAGGATCAGCGCAGAAACCAGCAAAGGCGCCAGTTCAAGCATGGGGCGGCTCTTTGGGCGGCTGCTCGGTGCGGTTGGCTTCGTCGACGGCGGCCAGGTGATTCGGGTCCTGATCGTCGAACAGCACGCTGTGGGCCGGGCCGTCGAGGTCTTCGTACTGGCCGCTGTCCACGGCCCAGAAGAAGATGTAGATGGCCACGCCCACTAACAGCAGCGCCGCCGGAATCATCACGTATAGAGCTGGCATCTGCACTCCATGCCCGCGCGGCTCAAGCCGGCAGCGGGCGGTTTATCAAGGGGGCACTGGCGGCCTGCGCGCTGGGCAGGCGCGTCAGGCGCAGGGCATTGAGCACCACCGTCAACGAACTGAGGGACATGCCGATGGCCGCCCAGATGGGGGTGATCCACCCCAGCGCCGCGAACGGCAGCATCAGGCCATTATACAGCCCGGCCCACAGCAGGTTTTCGATGATCACCCGGCGTGTGCGTCGCGCCAAGGTAAAAGCCTGCACCAACGCCTCCAGGCGGTTGGACAACAGCACCGCGTCGGCGCTGGTTTTTGCCAGGTCGGTAGCCGAACCCATCGCCACGCTGATATCCGCAGCGGCCAGGACCGGCACATCGTTGACACCGTCGCCGAGCATCAGCACCTTGCGGCCTTCCCGGTGCAGGCGTTGCAGCACTTGCAGCTTGTCGTCGGGGCGCAGGCCGCCGTGGGCTTCATCAATGCCCAACTCGGCGGCGACACTGGCGACCATCGGCGAGCTGTCCCCCGACAGTAGCAGCGTGCGCCAGCCGCGCGCCTTGCACGCGGCAAGCAGGGCGGGTGCATCGCTGCGCAGGCGGTCGTCGAGCACGAACCAGGCGAGCGCGCCGCGTTGATCCCCCAACAGCAGCCATTGCCCGGCTTCGTCCGGTGAGGTTGGGATGGGGGCGCCACTGAGTTCACAGACAAAAGCGGCTTGGCCGATGCGCATCAGGCGTTCGCCCACGCGGCCTTCCAGGCCCAGGCCGGGGCTGCTCAAGACGTCATCGGCAGCCAGCGGGGCACGGCCAAAGGCGCGGGCAATCGGGTGTTCGGAGCGGTTTTCCAGCGCGGCGGCGAGTCCCAGGCACTGTTCGCTGTCCAGCTCGCCCAGGGGCCGGATGGCTCTTAACGCGAGGCGCCCTTCGGTGAGCGTGCCGGTCTTGTCGAAAATCACCGTGTCGATCTGGTTGAGCCCTTCCAGCACATGGCCACGGGTCAGCAGCAAGCCAAGGGTGTGCAGCGTGCCGGTGGCGGCGGTGAGGGCGGTGGGGGTGGCCAGGGACAACGCGCACGGGCAGGTCGCGACCAGCATGGCCAATACAATCCAGAACGCCCTGGAGGCATCGAGCTGCCACCACACCAGGCCGATTACCGCAGCCGCCAGCAGGGAACCCAGCAGAAACCACTGTGCGGCGCGGTCGGCGATTTGCGCCAGGCGCGGTTTTTCGGCCTGGGCACGCTCCAGCAGGCGCACGATGGCCGACAGGCGTGTGTCGTGGCCCAAGGCGCGCACCTGCACGGTCAGCGCGCCTTCGACGTTGAGCGTGCCGGCGGTGACGGCATCGCCGACCTGCCGGGGCTGCGGCAGATATTCGCCGGTAAGCAGGGATTCGTCGACGCTGGATTGGCCTTCGAGAATCACGCCATCCGCTGGCAGCACCGCGCCAGGGTGGACCAGCACCCGATCATCCAAGGTCAGTTCGCCGAGCAGGATGCGTTCGCTTTGCCCGTCTGCGGTCAGGCGCAGGCACGAGGCGGGCAGCAGGTTGACCAACTGCGCGGTGGCGGCGGCGGTGCGTTCGCGGGCACGTCGCTCCAGGTAGCGGCCGGCCAGCAGGAACAGCGCGAACATGCCGACCGCATCGAAGTACAACTCGCCCACGCCGGTGATCGCGGTCCAGATGCCCGCCAGATAAGCCCCGCCAATGGCCAGGGACACCGACACGTCCATGGTCAGGTGGCGCGTGCGCAGGTCGCGCAGCGCCCCTTTGAAAAATGGCGCACAGCTGTAGAACACGATGGGGGTCGTCAGAAACATCGCGACCCAGCGCAGGATGACATGCAACTCGGGGCTGAGGTCGATATTGAATTCAGGCCAGGTGGCCATGGTCGCCATCATGGCCTGGAACCACAGTAAACCGGCAACGCCGAGTTGGCGCAGGGCCAGGCGATTCTCGCCGGCCAGTTGTTCGGCGGCACGGTCCGCTTGATAGGGATGGGCGGCATAGCCGATATGGCGCAGCTCACTGAGCACCTGGCTCAACGGTAACTGCCCGTCGGCCCAGCGCACGTGCAGGCGGTGGTTGGACAGGTTCAGCCGCGCTTCGGCCACGGCGGGCAGGCTGCGCAGGTGTTTCTCGATCAACCAGCCACACGCCGCGCAGCTGATGCCTTCCATGAGCAGGGTGGCTTCGGCGAATTCGCCGGTGTGGCGTACGAAAGGCTTTTGCACATCGGCGCGATCGTACAGCGCCAGTTCATCGACCAGTTGCACTGGCAGCGCTTCGGGGTTGGCCGAGGCTTCGCTGCGGTGCCGGTAATAGCTTTCCAGCCCGCCCGCCACAATCGCCTCCGCCACCGCCTGGCAACCCGGGCAGCACAGTTCGCGGCGCTCGCCGAGGATTTGTGTGGTGAACCGGCTGCCGGAGGGGACGGGCAGGGCGCAGTGGTAGCAGGGGGTGATCATGGTTCGGGATCTTTGGTGGCTGAAAGGGCCTCATCGCGGGCAAGCCCACTCCCACAGGGATACGCGTTCCAATGTGGGAGTGGGCTTGCCCGCGATGCGCGAAGCGCGATCTTTTACTTCTTCAGGTCTTCGGCACCCTGCAACGGCTCATCGCCGAGCAGCAAGTCTGTGTCGTGGCTGACCTCTTCTTCTTCGAACAGGCGCCAGGTCTTGTCGCCTTCCACGCCGAGCAGTTCCACGAAGCGGCGCCCTTCGACCTTGTCGGTGACCTGGCCGATGTAGCGGCCCGGTTCGCTGGCGCTGCGGGTCAGGTTGATCTTGCGATCCTTCGCCGGCTGGGTCGGGGAGATCAGGTTCAGCTCCAGGGTGTTGGGGTTGCTGTAGCCGGTGAGGTGCAGATCGACTTCACCGGTCAGCGCGTCCAGGTGCAGCTTGCCGCGCAGTTGCAGGGTCTGGGCCAGGCGTTCGCGGTCCAGGGAGCGGTTGATGCCTTTGCCGGCCTCGTAATAGTTGTCGTTGACCAGGTTGTCCGGGTGGTTCACCGCGATGGTCACCATGGACAAGGTCAGGGTCACTGAGCAGGCGAGGATCGCGATGATGATCCAGGGCCAGAGGTGCTTGTACCAAGGGCTTGCGGCAGTGGTTACGGGCATTCTTGTGTTCCCTGTCTAACGAACTTGTGGGCCGATGAATCGGCTCTTGGCTTCAATGCGGACACTGTTGTCGTCGGCGTCCTCGAGGATGAACGTTACCTCGTTGGTGCTTGACGGCAACTGCTCGGGCGCACTCGACAATTCTACCGGCATGCTGACGATGTCGCCGGCGGCCACCTTGATTTCGCGTCGGCCTTGCAGCTTGAGGTCGGGCAGGCCGGCGGCGTCGAGCACGTAAGTGTGGTCGCGCTGATCCTTGTTCATGATCTTCAGGCTGTAGACGTTTTCGATGCGCCCTTCGGCGTTTTCGCGGTACAGCACGCGGTCCTTGCTCACGTCGAAGCCCACCAGCGAACGCATGAAGAACGCGGCCACCAGCAGGCTGATCATCGCCAGCAACACCAAGGCGTAACCGATCAGGCGCGGGCGCAACTTATGGGTTTTCTGTCCGGACAGATTGTGCTCGGTGGTGTAGCTGATCAGGCCGCGTGGGTACTCCATCTTGTCCATGATGTTGTCGCAGGCGTCGATGCAGGCAGCGCAGCCGATGCACTCGATCTGCAGGCCGTCGCGGATGTCGATGCCGGTGGGGCACACCTGCACGCACATCGTGCAGTCGATGCAATCGCCCAGGCCCTGGGCCTTGTAGTCGACCCCCTTCTTGCGCGGGCCACGCACTTCGCCACGGCGTGGGTCGTAGGAAACGATCAGCGTGTCCTTGTCGAACATCACGCTCTGGAACCGCGCATAGGGGCACATGTAGATGCACACCTGTTCGCGCAGCCAGCCGGCGTTGCCGTAGGTGGCGAGAGTGAAGAAACCCACCCAGAAATACGACCAGCCGTCGGCCTGGCCGGTGAAAAAGTCCAATACCAGTTCGCGGATCGGCGAGAAGTAGCCGACAAAGGTCAGGCCGGTGACAAAACCGATCAGCAGCCACAGCGTGTGCTTGCTGAGTTTGCGCAGGAACTTGTTGGCGCCCATGGGCGCCTTGTCCAGCTTGATGCGCTGGTTGCGATCGCCTTCGGTAACCTTTTCGCACCACATGAAGATCCACGTCCACACGCTTTGCGGGCAGGTATAGCCGCACCAGACGCGGCCGGCGTAAACCGTGATGAAGAACAGGCCAAACGCCGCGACGATGAGGATGCCCGACAGCAGGATGAAATCCTGCGGCCAGAAGGTTGCGCCAAAAATAAAGAACTTACGCTCCGGCAGGTTCCACCACACCGCCTGGTGACCGGCCCAGTTCAGCCACACCGTGCCGAAGTACAGCAGGAACAGGCCGGCACCGCCGAGCATGCGCAGATTGCGGAACAGCCCGGTGAAGGCGCGGGTGTAGATTTTCTCTCGTGACGCATAGAGATCGACGGTTTTGGCAGGCGGGGTAACGTCGTGTACCGGTATCTGGTTGCTCATCATTGCATCCCACGGCGGTGGAGATTTGCCTCGGCCAGTACATGCCAACCGGGGTCAAATTAAGGGTGCTGCAGTGGCCTCATGATACGCCCCCGGTGGTGCGTGAAGGGTGCGACCTTTGGTCGCGTTGGGGGAAATCAATTGATGGTGTACGTGATCTGGATCAATTGACTTGTGAAGTATGGTTGGTTTTGTGATTGCGGTGGGGTGGAGGGCCCTGATGCTGTTCAGTTAAGTAACTCTTTATTTGAAATCACTGCCTGGAAGAGTTCAGTCCTGGAGCGGCCTATGGATGATAGTTGCGCGATCAGGGCTGAATTCGATGCGCTCTTCAGGCATTTGAAGCATTTCAACAATGTCTGAATGATTGGGCTTGAGCGTTTCTTTCGGATCTTTTTGCTGGGAGCTTTCTGGGGGATTGTTCATGTTTGAGTCTCAATGAAAGTGCCGAAGTCCAAACTAAATGACTGTCTCTTAAGGTGCAATGAACAAAAATGGCCCTTTCAGTTTTCGCTGAAAGGGCCTTTTTCACTACCTCTTCGTTATGGCTCCTCAGCCTTCTTATCCCCATGGGACAAGCTGTACACATACGCCGCCAACAAGTGCACCTTGTCATTGCCCTGCAGTTGTTCCTGCGCCGGCATCTGGCCCTGACGGCCATAGCGAATGGTCTGCTGCAGTTGGGCGAAGCTCGAACCGTAGATGAACGCACCCGGATGAGTCAGGTCCGGTGCGCCCATGGCCGGGGTGCCTTTACCGGCCGGGCCGTGGCAGGCCACGCAGTTGGCGGCGAAGAGTTTCGCGCCGTTGGCGACGTCGGCCTTGGCGCCTTCCGGCAGCTTGCGGCCGTCGAGGTTGGTCACCACGAACGCCGCTACGTCGGCCACGCCTTGCTCGCCGATCACTTCGGCCCAGCCTGGCATCACCGCATGGCGGCCCTGCATGATGGTTTGCTTGATGGTCGCCGCGTCGCCGCCCCAGCGCCAGTCGGCGTCGGTCAGGTTGGGAAAACCGTAGGCGCCCTTGGCGTCGGAACCGTGGCACACCGAGCAGTTGGAGGCGAACAGACGTCCTCCCATCTTCAGGGCCTGCGGGTCCTTGGCCACTTCTTCAATCGGCATCGAGGCGAATTTGGCGAAGATCGGCCCGAATTTGGCCTCCGACCTGGCCATTTCCTTTTCCCATTCGTGCACGCCGGTCCAGCCGGTCTGGCCGTTGGCGAACGCGGTTTGCTTGTCGTTGTCGAGGTAGTTGTAACCCGGCAGCAGGCCTTTCCAGTTGCCCAGGCCAGGGTACAGCGCCAGGTAGCCGAGGGCGAAGATGATGGTGCCGACGAACAGCATGAACCACCATTTGGGCAGCGGGTTGTCGTATTCTTCGATGCCGTCGAACGAGTGGCCGACGGTCTCGTCCGTCTGTTCGGCGCGCTGGCCCTTGCGGGTCGACAGCAGCAGCCAGGTCAGGGCGAAGATGGTACCCAGACTGAGGACTGTGACGTACAGGCTCCAGAACGTAGTCATTCTTTGTTACTCCTAGACGCTTGCTCGACGTGCTTGATGGCTTCCGGGTCATCCGCAAAAGGCAGCATGGTCGCGTCGTCGAATTCCGATTTGCGCCGTGGGCTGAACACCCACAGCGCCAGGCCGATAAAGGCCACCATCACCACGACGGTGCCCAGGCCACGAATCATTCCGATATCCATGCCGGTCACCGTTTGCTTTTGATGAGGGTGCCAAGGCCCTGCAGGTAGGCCACCAATGCGTCCATTTCGGTCTTGCCTTTGACGGCGGCAGCCGCACCGGCGATGTCTTCGTCGGTGTAGGGCACGCCCAGGGTGCGCAGGACTTCCATTTTTTTCGCGGTGTCCTTGCCGTCGAGCTTGTTTTCCACCAGGAACGGGTATGCCGGCATTTTCGACTCCGGCACCACGTTGCGCGGGTTGTACAAGTGCGCACGGTGCCAGTCATCGGAGTAACGCCCGCCAACGCGCGCCAGGTCCGGGCCGGTGCGCTTGGAACCCCACAGGAACGGGTGGTCCCACACGCTTTCACCGGCGACCGAGTAGTGGCCATAGCGTTCGGTTTCGGCGCGGAACGGGCGGATCATCTGCGAGTGGCAGCCCACGCAACCGTTGGCGATATAGACGTCTCGGCCTTCCAGTTCGAGGGCGGTGCGCGGTTTCATGCCTTCGACCGGCTTGTTGGTCACGTCCTGGAAGAACAGCGGGACAATCTGGGTCAGGCCGCCGATGCTCACGGCGATGACCATGAAGAAGGCCAGCAGGCCGATATTCTTCTCGACTACTTCATGCTTCATCAGTGGGCTCCCACGACGGCGATCTTGGCGGCGGCTTCAGCTTGCTCAGGGTCGGAGGCACGCACGGTGCGCCAGACGTTGTAGGCCATGAACAGCATGCCGGTGGCGAAGAACGCACCGCCCAGGGCGCGCACGATGTAGCCCGGGTGGCTGGCTTGCAGCGCTTCGACGAACGAGTAGGTGAGGGTGCCGTCGTCGTTGATCGCACGCCACATCAGGCCCTGGGTAATGCCGTTGACCCACATCGAGGCGATGTAGAGCACGGTGCCGATAGTGGCCAGCCAGAAGTGCGTGTTGATCAGCCCGACGCTGTGCATCTGCGCACGCCCGAACAGCTTGGGGATCATGTGATACAGCGCGCCGATGGAGATCATCGCCACCCAGCCCAGCGCACCGGCGTGGACGTGGCCGATGGTCCAGTCGGTGTAGTGGGACAGCGAGTTGACGGTCTTGATCGCCATCATCGGGCCTTCGAAGGTCGACATGCCGTAGAACGCCAGCGAAACCACCAGAAAGCGCAGGATCGGGTCGGTGCGCAGCTTATGCCAGGCGCCCGAGAGCGTCATCATGCCGTTGATCATGCCGCCCCAGCTCGGCGCCAGCAGGATGATCGACATCGCCATGCCCAACGACTGCGCCCAGTCCGGCAGCGCGGTGTAGTGCAGGTGGTGCGGACCGGCCCAGATGTACAGGGTGATCAGCGCCCAGAAGTGCACGATGGACAGGCGGTAGGAGTAGATGGGACGTTCGGCCTGCTTGGGCACGAAGTAGTACATCATCCCGAGGAAACCGGTGGTGAGGAAAAAGCCCACGGCGTTATGCCCGTACCACCACTGGATCATGGCATCCGTCGCGCCGGCATAGGCCGAGTAGGACTTGAACAGGCTGACCGGCAGGGACGCGTGGTTGACGATGTGCAGCATCGCCGTGACCAGGATGAACGCCCCGTAGAACCAGTTGCCGACATAGATGTGCTTGGTCTTGCGCTTGACGATGGTGCCGAAGAACACCACGGCGTAGGTCACCCAGACAATGGCGAGCAAAATGGCGATCGGCCATTCCAGCTCGGCGTATTCCTTGGTGGTGGTGTAGCCCAGGGGCAGGCTGATGATGGCGCCGACGATGACCGCCTGCCAGCCCCAGAAGGTAAAGGCGGCAAGGCCATCGGAAATCAGTCGCGTCTGGCAGGTGCGTTGCACGACGTAGTAGGAGGTGGCAAACAGCGCACATCCACCGAAGGCAAAGATCACCAGGTTGGTGTGCAGCGGGCGCAGGCGGCCGAAGGTCGTCCAGGGCAGGTCGAAATTCAATTGCGGCCAAACCAGTTGCGAGGCGATGAACACCCCGAGCCCCATGCCAAGGATCCCCCAGACCACCGTCATGATGGCGAACTGGCGAACGACCTTATAGTTATAAGCAGTCGGACTGATTGCTGTGCTCATTCTAAGGTTCCACGGTTTAGGTTTTTTTATAGGTAAAATCGGCCGCAAGTATGTAGAAAGCGAGGGGCCATTGCAACGCAATGACTGACCTGTATCAATGCGTTCCACGCCAGATTCTGCGCCCTTTCCATGTTTGATGTAAGGATAAAATAGAAATCGAAAGCTGATCGAGTGGACAAGAAAATTTCGGAGCCTCGACAGTGGTTGTCGCGTACGCCGAAATCGCTTCGCTTGAAAGCAAGCGTAGACCCGAATCTGAGGTGGGGAAAGTTGGACTTGGGAAGGGAGCGACACTTAGTCGCGCAAGCAGTGGCGAACCGTGGCGAGGGAGCAAGCTCCCTCGCCACAGCTAATGGTTACTGAGGTTGGTTTTCCGGCGTTGCACCGTCAGCGTTATGGGAAAGGCTATAAACATAAGCCGCCAGCAGATGCACCTTGTCATTGCCTTGCAGCACTTCCTGCGCAGGCATCTGGCCCTGGCGACCATGCCGGATGGTCTGTTGCAGCTGCGCCAGGCTGGTGCCGTAGATAAACCCTGCAGGCTCGGTCAGGTTTGGCGCGCCCATGGCTTCCACACCGTGGCCCTGCGGCCCGTGGCAGGCAACACAGGTGGTGTTGAATGCGGCCTGGCCCGCCGCCAGGTCCGCCGTGCTGTCGGCCGGTAAGGGCAACTTGGCCAGGTCGTGGCGTACATACGCGGCAACATTCTTCACCCCATCCTCGCCCAGCACTTCACCCCAGGCCGGCATCGCCGCGTGGCGACCGCCCATGATGGTGGCCTTGATCGCTGCGGCCGAACCGCCCCAGCGCCAGTGGCTGTCTGCCAGGTTGGGGAAACCGTACGCGCCCTTGGCATCCGAGCCGTGGCACACCGCGCAGTTGGAGGCGAACAGGCGACCGCCCATCTTCAAGGCTTGCGGGTCCTTGGCCACTTCTTCCACCGGCATCGCTGCGAATTTGGCGTAGATCGGCCCGAACCTGGCGTCGGCCTTGGTCATCTCCTTGTCCCATTCCTTGGTCGACGTCCAGCCGTCTTCATAGCCCGGCAACACGCCTTTCCAGTTACCCAGGCCCGGGTAGAGGACCAGGTAGCCGACGGCAAACACCAGCGTGCCGACGAACAGCATGAACCACCACTGGGGCAGCGGGTTGTCGTATTCCTCGATGCCGTCGAAGGCGTGGCCCATGGTCTGGTCGACGCTGCCGTGGGTTTCACCCTTGCGGGTGCCGATCAACAGCCAGGTCAGGCCGATCAGGCTGCCGAGGGTCAGTACGCAGATCCATGTACTCCAGAAGGTAGTCATGGCCGAGTGCTCCTTGGTGCGGGCGCTTCTTGAGCGTCGGAGGGAGAAGGTTCATCGGCGAACGGCAGCAGGCGCGCCTGCTCGAAGTCCGCGTTGCGGCGGTTGTTGAACACCCACAGCGACAAGCCGATGAAAGCGATGGCGACCACCAGCGTGCCGAGGCCGCGGATAGTGCCCGCGTCGAATTCAAATCCCATGGCTCACCTCTTGCTCTTGATGGCAGTGCCGAGCACTTGCAGGTAGGAAACCAGCGCGTCCATTTCGGTCTTGCCCTTGAGGCTGGCGACCGCACCACGAATGTCGTCGTCGGTGTACGGCACGCCCAGGGTGCGCATGACGTTCAGTTTGGTCTCGGTGTGGCTGCTGTCGACCGGGGCCGTCACCAGCCATGGGTAGGCCGGCATTTTCGACTCGGGCACCACGTTGCGCGGGTTGTACAGGTGCGCGCGGTGCCAGTCGTCCGAGTAGCGTGCGCCCACGCGGGCCAGGTCCGGCCCGGTGCGCTTGGAGCCCCACAGGAACGGGTGGTCCCACACGCTTTCGCCGGCCACCGAGTAATGGCCGTAGCGTTCGGTCTCGGCGCGGAACGGGCGGATCATCTGCGAGTGGCACTGCACGCAGCCTTCACGGATGTAGATGTCGCGGCCCTCCAGCTGCAGCGCGGTGTAGGGTTTCATGCCTTCGACCGGCTTGTTGGTCACGTCCTGGAAGAACAGCGGGACGATCTGGGTCAGGCCGCCGATGCTCACGGCGAGCACCATCAGCAGCATCAGCAGGCCGACGTTTTTTTCAATGACTTCGTGTTTCATCACAACCTCCTCAGGCCAGTTGCGCGACAGGCACGGCGTCGGCGGGCTGCACCGCGCGCACGGTGCGCCATGTGTTGTAAGCCATCAGGAACATGCCGCTGAGGAACACCGCACCGCCCACCAGCCGCACGATGTAGCCCGGGTGGCTGGCCACCAGGGTTTCGACGAAGGAGTAGGTCAGGGTGCCGTCCTCATTGATCGCACGCCACATCAGGCCCTGGGCGATGCCGTTGACCCACATCGAAGCGATGTAGAGCACGGTGCCGATAGTGGCCAGCCAGAAGTGCGCGTTGATCAGGCCGAGGCTGTACATCTGCTCGCGCCCGAAGACCTTGGGGATCATGTGGTACAGCGCGCCGATGGAAATCATCGCCACCCAACCGAGTGCGCCGGCGTGTACGTGGCCGATGGTCCAGTCGGTGTAGTGGGAGAGGGCGTTGACGGTCTTGATCGCCATCATCGGGCCCTCGAAAGTGGACATGCCGTAGAACGCCAGGGACACCACGAGGAAGCGCAGGATCGGGTCGCTGCGCAACTTATGCCAGGCGCCCGAGAGCGTCATCATGCCGTTGATCATGCCGCCCCAGCTCGGTGCCAGCAGCACCAGCGACATCACCATGCCCAACGACTGTGCCCAATCCGGCAACGCGGTGTAGTGCAGGTGGTGGGGGCCGGCCCAGATATACAGGGTGATCAGCGCCCAGAAGTGCACGATGGACAAACGATACGAATACACCGGGCGTTCGGCCTGCTTGGGCACGAAGTAGTACATCATCCCGAGAAAACCGGCGGTGAGGAAAAAGCCTACGGCGTTATGTCCGTACCACCACTGCACCATCGCATCCGTCGCACCGCCGTACAGCGAGTAGGACTTGGTCAGGCTGACCGGGATTTCCAGGTTGTTGACGATATGCAGGATCGCCACCGTGATGATGAATGCGCCGAAAAACCAGTTACCCACATAGATGTGCTTGGTGTTGCGCTTCATGATCGTGCCGAAGAACACGATGGCATAGGCCACCCAGACGATGGTGATCAGGATGTCGATCGGCCATTCCAGCTCGGCGTATTCCTTGGAGCTGGTGTAGCCCAGCGGCAGGCTGATCGCGGCCAACAGGATGACGAGCTGCCAGCCCCAGAAGCAGAACGCGGCGATTTTCGGTGCGAACAGCTGCGTCTGGCAGGTGCGCTGCACCGAATAGAACGAGCTGGCGAACAACGCGCAGCCACCGAACGCAAAGATCACGGCGTTGGTGTGCAGCGGGCGCAGGCGACCGAAGCTGGTCCAAGGCAAATCGAAGTTGAGCGCAGGCCAAACCAATTGGGCCGCGAGAAAAACCCCGAGGCCCATGCCGACGATGCCCCACACCACCGTCATAATGGCGAATTGGCGGACCACCTTGTAGTTATAGGCGGTACTTAAAGTAGTGTTCATGGTTCCCCATCCACGGTTCAACCCAAGCCGATGCGGCACTTGGGCTGGAGTTATAGGCAGACTAAAAAGCGAGGCAAGCATGGGCAAAGAGCACAAGGCCAGTATTGACGGGGATCAATGGGCGCAGTGTGTGCGTGAACGCGGCTGGTTGTGGGATGTCGCAGCGCAGGGAATTTCAGGCGAGCCCGTCACGTTGATCCTGGTTCACGGCGCCGGCGCGCCGATGGACTCGGCGTTCATGAATGACATGGCTGCGCGCCTTGCCGGGCATGGCGTTAACGTCGTGCGCTTCGAATTTCCCTACATGGCCCAGCGCCGGTTAGAGGGGGGCAAGCGCCCACCGAACCCGGCGCCGAAACTGCTGGAGGCGTGGCGGGAGGTGTATGCCCTGGTGCGGCGTCATGTCGCTGGCAAGGTGGCGATAGGCGGCAAATCCATGGGCGGGCGGATGGCCAGTTTATTGGCCGATGAACTGGGCGCCGCTGGGTTGGTGTGCCTGGGCTATCCGTTCTATGCGGTGGGCAAGCCGGAAAAACCTCGGGTAGAGCATTTGGCTGCGCTTAAGACGCCGACGCTGATTGTGCAGGGCGAGCGGGATGCACTGGGTAATCGGGCGGCGGTGCACGGGTATGAGCTGTCGCCGAGTATCGAGGTGATGTGGCTGGTGGCGGGGGATCATGATTTGAAGCCGTTGAAGGCTTCGGGGTTTAGTCATGAGCAGCATTTGGAGGCTGCTGCAGTGAAGGTGGCTGGGTTTCTTGGTGCCTGTTAGGGACCTATCGGGGGCAAGCCCCCTCCCACATTGGATTGGGTTCACACATCTCTATTTGTGAACACGGTCAAGTGTGGGAGGGGGCTTGCCCCCGATAGCGGTCTACCGGTTAAACCGCTCCACCAGCGAGTACTGGGTATTGGCCGTATGCGTCAACTCTTCACTCAACTGCGCCGAGCTCATTGCCTGCTCCGAGGTCTGGTCCGCCAGCAACGCAATGGTGCTGATGTTACGGCTGATCTCTTCGGCAACAGCACTTTGCTCTTCGGTCGCGGCGGCGATCTGCGTGGTCATGTCGGTGATATTCGCTACCGCCTCACTGATACCGACCAGCGCCTGATCCGCTTCCATCACCCGTGCCACGCCCTCTTCAGCCTGGCGATGCCCGGCGTCCATGGTTTGCACGGCGGCGGCGGCCGTCTGCTGCAGCTTGGCGATCAGGGTATGGATCTGCCCGGTCGATTCGGCGGTGCGTTGCGCCAACTGGCGTACTTCATCCGCCACCACCGCAAACCCACGGCCCATCTCACCGGCGCGCGCCGCCTCGATGGCGGCGTTCAAGGCCAGCAGGTTGGTCTGGTCGGCAATGCCTTTGATCACATCCACCACGCCGCCGATTTCATCGCTGTCCTTGGCCAGTTGCGTGACGGTGATACCGGTTTCGCCCACCGCCACCGACAGGCGCTGAATCGCCTCACGGGTTTCCCCTGCGATATCGCGGCCGCGACCGGTCAGGCGATTGGCTTCCTGGGTGGCATCTGCCGTGCGCTGCACGTGGCTGGCGACTTCCTGGGTGGTCGCCGCCATCTGGTTGACCGCAGTGGCTACCTGTTCCGTCTCTACGCGCTGGCGCTCCAGGCCGCTGGAGCTGTTGTGCGCCAGGGTGTTGGACTGCGCGGCTTGGTCGTTGAGGTGTTCGGCAGTGTCCTGCAGGCGGGTGAGGCAGGTCTTCAGACGCGCTTCCTGGCTGAGGATCGACATTTCCAGCCGCGCCTGGGCGCCGCGGCTGTCGGTGTACATCTGCGCGATCAACGGGTCGGAGGTGGTCTGCTCGGCCAGGCGCAGCAAACGCTTGAGGCCGCGCTGTTGCCAGCTCAGGCCCAACAGGCCCAACGGCACCGACAGCGCTGCCGCCAAGGCGAAACCCCACTGGGAGGTGAGGGTGGCGCCGATCATGAAGCTCAACTGGCTGACCAGGATAAACGGCAGCCAGTCCTGCAGCACCGGCAGCCACTTGTCCCGCTGGGGAACGGCCGACTTGCCCTGGTTGATGCGTTGATAGAGCGCTTCGGCCCGGCGGATCTGCTCGGCGGTGGGCTTGATGCGCACCGATTCGTAGCCGATCACCTGGTTGCCGTCGAAGACCGGTGTCACATAGGCGTTAACCCAGTAGTGGTCACCGGTCTTGCAGCGATTCTTGACAATGCCCATCCATGGCAAGCCTTGTTTGAGCGTCGACCACATGTGCGCGAACACCGCCGCCGGAACGTCCGGGTGACGCACCAGATTGTGCGGGGCACGGGTCAGTTCGTCGCGGGTGAACCCACTGATTTCGACAAAGGCGTCGTTGCAGTAGGTGATCACACCCTTGGCGTCTGTGGTGGAGATCAACCGTTGCTGAGCGGGGAAGGTACGTTCGCGCTGGGTAACGGGTTGGTTATTACGCATGATTGTTCAATCCGCAAGGCTTTCAGGGGGTATCGGCCATGTAGCGCATTTATTTAACTTATTTTTTGCAACAATCCGCTGGCAATGGTCGCGCGCAAACCGCCGAGCCCTCACTGTGAGGCTGACAGCGCATCCTCGCCCCGAGCTTTTTGTGGCCGCAACACCAGCCACAACGCGCCGGCGATCAACACCCCGCCATATACGTGGGCCATCGACAGCGGCTCATCCAGCAGCAACGCGCCCCACAGCACGCCGAACGGCGGGATCATGAAGGTCACGGTCATTGACTTGACCGGGCCGATGGAGGACAGCAGGCGGAAGTACAGGATGTAGGCGAACGCCGTGCACACCAGCCCCAACCCCAGCAGCGACGCCCATACCTGCCAGCCTCCCCAACTCGCCGGCGGCTGACTGATGGCGCTGTAGGCAAACAACGGCAGCAAGAACAATGTAGCGCCCAGCATGCTGCCCAAGGCCGACAGGCGACTGTCCAACCCGCCGCGCTGATCCAGCCAGCGCCGCGCCAGAAAACCGGCAAAGCCATAGCAGGTGGTCGCCAGCAGGCACGCCAGTGCGCCCATCAACAATTCCAGATCAAAGGCCACCGGCCCCGCACGCGTGAGCACGGCCACGCCAAACAGCCCCAGGGCTACACCCGCGATTTTCGACGGTGTCAGGCGTTCGCTGAAGAACAACCCGCCAATCAGTACGCCCATCAGCGGCGTGGTGGCATTGAAGATCGCCGAATAGCCCGCGGGCAATACCTGCGCCGCCACCGAGTACATGGTCGCCGGGATCCCTGAGTTGATTACGCCCAGCAGCAGCACCGTCTTGAACTTACCCTGGAAATCCCAGCTCACGCGCATCAACGCCAGGATCACCAACAAGCCTGCGGCGGCAATCGACACGCGGAAAAACGCGGTCGGCACGCTGCCGATTTCCGGCGCGATGATGCGCATGAACAGGAAACTCGCGCCCCAGATGGCGGCCAGTCCCAGCAAGTACAGGGTATCGACAGGTTTCACGGAAAACTCCTACACGATCAGGCCGGGGAGTGTTGCCCAGCGTTCCGGTCGACACAATCGCTAAGTACGGCGGCCGGTGAAAAATCCTCCTTCTCCTGCCGGGGTTCACTGGCTAAGCTCTGGGCTTCCCGATACCCGTTCGAGGTTTTCCGCATGTCGCAGCCCGCCCTCGCTATCGCTCGGATGATCCTCGACGGTTTCGACGACTACCGTGAGCACTTTCGCCAGATCACCGATGGCGCCCGCGAGCGTTTCGAAAAGGCCCAGTGGCAGCAAGGGCAAGCCGCCTCGGCGGCGCGCATCAGCCTGTATGAAGAGAAAGTGGGTGAGGTCACGACGCGTCTGCGGGCGGCTTTCGAGGCGGGCGTGTTGCAGGACATCGAGCTGTGGCCCCAGGTGAAAAGCGCCTACATCGGCCTGATCGACCTGCGCTTTGACGATGAGCTGTCCGAAACTTGGTACAACTCGGTGTTTTGCAGCCTGTTCAGCCATGACCTGATCAGCGACGGCTGCATGTTTATCCACACCACGCGCCCCGCCCAGCGTCTGGCGCGGGCGGCGCAGACCCGCATCTACACGCCTGCAGGCAACATGGCGCAGATGCTCGCGCAGATTTTCGCGGACTACAGCTTCAGTGAACCCTACGCCGACTTGCCTGCCGACCTGCAACGCCTGGAAGCCCAACTGCGCGAAAACCTGCCGGACTGGGTGTGCAAAGACCCGGACCTGAACATCGAGCTGTTTTCCTCAGTGCTCTACCGCAATAAAGGCGCCTACCTGGTAGGGCGTATCTACACCCGCGACGAACAATGGCCGTTGGTGATCCCATTGCTGCACCGCGAAGGGCGGGGTATTCAGATCGATGCGTTGATCACCGACGAAGCCGAGGTGTCGATCATCTTTTCCTTTACGCGCTCCTATTTCATGGTCGACGTGCCCGTGCCGGCGGAGTTCATCGACTTTCTCAAGCGCATCCTGCCCGGCAAGCACATCGCCGAGCTGTATACGTCCATTGGCTTCTATAAACACGGCAAGTCGGAGTTCTACCGCGCACTGATCAATCACCTGGCCACCACCGATGACCAGTTCATCATGGCGCCGGGCGTGCGTGGCATGGTCATGAGCGTGTTTACCCTGCCGGGCTTCAACACCGTGTTCAAGATCATCAAGGACCGTTTCTCACCGTCGAAAAACGTCAACCGCGCCACGGTGATCGAGAAGTACCGCCTGGTCAAAAGTGTCGACCGCGTGGGGCGCATGGCCGATACCCAGGAGTTCGCCGACTTCCGCTTTCCCTTGAGCAAGTTCGAGCCCGACTGCCTCGCCGAGTTGCTGGAAGTGGCCGCCGGCACCGTCGAAGTGGAAGGTGACACCGTGCTGATCCGGCACTGCTGGACCGAACGGCGCATGACCCCGCTCAACCTCTACCTGGAAAACGCCAACCCCGCCCAGGTACGTGAAGCCCTGGAAGACTACGGGCTGGCGATCAAGCAATTGGCGGCGGCGAATATCTTTCCCGGTGACATGCTGCTCAAGAACTTCGGCGTCACCCGTCACGGCCGGGTGGTGTTTTATGACTACGATGAAATCTGCTTTCTCACCGAAGCCAACTTCCGCCACATCCCCGCGCCGCGTACCCCAGAGGATGAAATGGCCTGCGAACCGTGGTACTCCATTGGCCCGCTGGATGTGTTTCCTGAGGAATTCCCGCCTTTTCTGTTCGCCGACGCCGGCCAGCGCAAGCTGTTCGATGAGCTGCATGGTGAGCTGTATAACGCGGACTATTGGAAAGGGCTGCAGGAGGCCATTCGCGCGGGGAAGGTGATTGACGTGTTTCCGTATCGGCGCAAGGACCCGCGTGATGAAGAGGGGCTGGCGAGTTGAAGAGGTAAGCGTGGCCCAGTGGCCGACTGCGATGTGCAATCAGCCACTGGGCGCCTGTTTTTGAAGCGCGTGGTCGAGCTCTTTTGGCCGGGCTGGGTTGAAGCTGGTGTACGGTTGTTTAAATCGCTATGCGTTACGGTTGCGTAGCGGTCAACCGATGAAGGGCCAGCGTGTTTGTCAGATCGGTGTAGATAGTGCGCAAATCGGTGTTCAGTTCAGCGACCAGCGCTCGCTGTTTATTGCGTTCTTTAAGTTGACTGATCGCCGCGTGTTTGACGTGCATGTTGTTTGCGGAATCAATCACTGCCTTGAACTGCGCACGTTCCTCGGCAATGCCAGCTTGTTCCGTACGGGGCACTGCGTTCAGTTGTACAAAGGCCTTTTCGATGACGGCCAATTCCAGTTTGATTCGGCGGTTGTTTGGCGGGGTCAGCAGCAGCGCAGGGTTCATGCCCTCGATCGAGCTGCCATCAAGGTTGCCGTTGCGCCAGGCGTCGCGCAAATTCACCAAGACGTCCCGTGCGGCATCGACCGCCTGGGCCGAGAGTTTCTCCCCCAGGCCGTTGCGCTGCACGGTCTCGACTGTGCGTTCCAGTCGGTGGAGTGTCAGTTCCACCGGTGCCAGTTGCTTGTGCCGCTCCAGACTCTGCTCCAGGCGTTTACGCTCCGGGGCCAGGCCAACGGAGGATTTGAATTGGCTGCTGCCTTTCAAACGGCCCGTTGCCCATGCATTGCGAGACTCGGTCATGGCGTTGCGTTGCCTGAGAAAGATCTCTTCCTCGGCGTGAGACAGAGGCTGCGGCTCTTGCCTGATGTGGTTGTCCAGCAAGGCAATCTCCTTCTCCAGAGCGTTGATATGTTTGACCGCCTGTTCCAGCGTGTGCCGACTCAGCTGGTTGCTCAGGGGTGCAGGCGGCAGGACGGCAACCGTTATCGGGTCCAGCTCGCAGGACGGTGGCGCGATGGCGGCGGCCCACGCTGCGCGTCGACCCAGCAGGGCATCGCGGCGCTCCACGCGAGCGGTCAGTTGCTCGTAGCGTTGCTGGAGGGCGTGCAGGCTTGTTTTGTCATCCGGCTGCACGGCGAAGTGTTTGTGGCTTTCCTGGTCTAAGGCTGCAAGCGCTTCATCAATCCTTGAACTGTGCATCCAGGCTTGAAGCTGATGGCCTTTTTCCTGCGCGGCACGGTCGGGCATTCGACTGATAGGGCCAAACAATGCGTGTTCAAGGTGCCGGCATTTATCGAGCATGTGCCGGTGGCCTTGCCCTATCAGGCTTTCAACCACCGCTTCATGAATAGCGTGGGTTTGCTGGAACAGCCTGCCCACCGTGGCGCCGGGTTGGTAGGCGGGCAATGGTTTTGATCCGAACATAATGGTTTCTCCGATACGGTGGGCATAGGGTTTTCCTTGGCGAGCCGCGTGGGGTGGGTGTGCGGGTGGGGTCGCGTGCCGCAGTAAATCGCGCCGGATCGTCACCAGGCCAGATGCGCGTTCTGATAGCCCTGCGTGAAAAGTCGAATGAGAGAGTAGGTGGCACGCCTCCGTCGAGCTAAAAATAGCTGGCTCACGCGTATGAAGCGGCCGTGTTGCCGTGATGAAAGGGCTTGGCTCGTTTACAAGGACAGAAATCTGCGACAATTGCCGTCTACGATCATGTCACCGCAGGCTTACCTGCCTCATTAAAAGACCTTTGCGTACCTGATGACCGACCAAGCGCCCACCATCGACCAACTGCTTAAAACCCTCGATCACGCCATGCTTGCCGACCGCAACCGCTTGCGGCGCCAGTTGCTTGAGCTGCGCAAAAAGCCCGATGAGCAGAAGCTGGCGCAGTGGGTATCGCGTATGCAGGCGTCCTGCGCCCAGGTCACGGCGCGGCGGGACAGCCTGCCGGTGATTCGTTACGACGACAGCCTGCCGATTGCCGCCAAGCGCGATGAAATTAAGGCCGCGCTGAACAAGCACCAGGTGCTGATCATCGCCGGTGAGACCGGTTCGGGTAAAACTACCCAGTTGCCGAAGATCTGCCTGGAAATCGGCCGCGGCCAGTTCGGCCTGATCGGCCACACCCAGCCACGCCGGATTGCCGCGCGCAGCGTTGCCAGCCGGGTTGCCGAAGAGCTGGCGACGCCGCTCGGCGCGTTGGTCGGCTATCAGGTGCGCTTCGAGGACCAGAGCGACTCCAACACCCTGATCAAACTGATGACCGACGGTATTCTGCTGGCGGAAACCCAGAACGACCGCTACCTGGAACGCTACGACACGATCATCGTCGACGAAGCCCATGAGCGCAGCCTGAACATCGACTTCCTGCTGGGCTACCTCAAGACCCTGCTGCCACGTCGTCCGGACCTGAAAGTCATCATCACCTCCGCGACCATCGACCTGGAGCGTTTCTCCAAGCATTTCGACGATGCGCCCATCGTGGAGGTGTCAGGCCGTACTTTCCCGGTGGACACCTGGTACCGCCCGCTGACCCTGGAGCAGGACGAGGAGGGCAACCGCGTCGAGGATGACTTGACCGTCGACCAGGCGATCCTGGCCACCCTCGACGAAATTGCCGCCTACGAGCGCAGCGAACGCCGCAGCCCCGGTGATGTGCTGGTGTTCCTGCCCGGCGAACGCGAAATTCGCGACGCCGCCGAGATGCTGCGCAAGGCGCAGCTCAAGCACACTGAGATCCTGCCGCTGTATGCGCGCCTGTCACCCGCCGAGCAACAACGCATTTTCCAATCACACCCAGGCCGGCGCGTGGTGCTGGCAACCAACGTCGCGGAAACCTCGCTGACCGTGCCGGGCATTCGTTATGTGATCGACAGCGGCACCGCACGCATCAGCCGCTACAGCTACCGCGCCAAGGTGCAACGCCTGCCGATCGAGGCGATTTCCCAGGCCAGCGCCAACCAGCGCAAAGGCCGTTGCGGCCGGGTCGAGCCAGGCATCTGCATTCGCTTGTACAGCGAAGAGGACTTTCTCGGGCGCCCGGAATTTACCGACCCTGAGATCCTGCGCACCAACCTCGCCGCCGTGATCCTGCAAATGCTGCACCTGCGCCTGGGTGAAATCACCGACTTCCCGTTTATCGAACCGCCGGACGGCAAGGCCATCAGCGACGGTTTCAACCTGCTGCAAGAGCTGTCGGCGGTGGACCGTAACAGCCAGCTCACGCCGCTCGGCCGCCAACTGGCGCGCTTGCCCGTGGACCCGCGCATGGGCCGCATGCTGCTCGAAGCCGCCAAGCTCGGCAGCTTGCAGGAAGTGCTGATCGTGGCCAGCGCCATGTCGATCCAGGACCCGCGCGAGCGCCCGCCGGAACGCCAGCAGGCCGCCGACCAGGCCCATGCGCAGTGGAAAGACCCGGATTCGGACTTCGCCGGGTTGGTCAACCTGTGGCGCGGCTTTGAAGAACAGCGCCAGGCACTGACCGCCAGCCCGCTGCGCAATTGGTGTCGCAAAAACTTCCTAAACTACCTGCGCCTGCGCGAGTGGCGCGATTCCCATCGCCAGTTGAGCCTGATCTGCCGCGACATGCAGCTGACGATCAACAAGGAACCGGCGGACTTCCCGAAATTGCACAAGGCGGTGCTGTCCGGCTTGCTCAGCCAGATCGGCCAGAAGACCGAGGACGGCGACTACCTCGGTGCCCGGCAGCGGCGTTTCTGGATTCATCCTTCCTCGGGCATCGGCAAGAAGCGCCCGCAATGGCTGATGACCGCCGAACTGGTGGAAACCACCAAGCTGTATGCGCGTATGGTGGCCAAGATCGATGCCGACTGGATCGAACCGCTGGCCGGGCACCTGATCAAGAAAAACCACTTCGAACCCCACTGGGAGAAAAAGCGCGGCCAAGTGGTAGCGTTTGAACAGATCACCTTGTTCGGGCTGATCGTGGTCGGACGCCGGCCGGTGCATTACGGGCCGATCGACCCGGTGGTGTCCCGCGAGCTGTTCATTCGCGAAGGCTTGGTGCGCGGCGAGATCCAGTCCCGAGCCAAGTGCCTCACGGCCAACCAGCAACTGCTGGAGCAGCTCGACGAACTGGAAGCCAAGGCGCGCCGTCGCGACATCCTGGCCGACGAGGAAACCCTCTACGCCTTCTACGATGCGCGTTTGCCGGCGGAGATCCACCAGACGGCGACCTTCGACAGCTGGTACAAGGTCAACAGCCAGAAAGACCCGCAACTGCTGATCATGCGCGAGGAAGACGTGCTGGCCCGCGAAGCCAGTGAAGTCACTGCAGCGCATTACCCGGACACCTTGCACCTGGGCGATCTGGCCCTGGCCTTGAGTTACCACTTCGAACCCAACCACCCGCGCGACGGCGTGACTCTGCGCGTGCCGGCGCCGCTGTTGCCGGCGTTGCCCGCCGAGCGCCTGGAATGGCTGGTGCCGGGGGTGATCGAAGCCAAGTGCATCGCCCTGGTGCGTAACCTGCCCAAGGCGCTGCGCAAAAACTTCGTGCCGGTGCCGGACTTCGTCAAGGCGGCGCTGCAGCGCATCGAGTTTGGCCAGGGTTCGCTGCCCCAGGCATTGGGTCGCGAACTGTTGCGCATGACCGGTGCGCGGGTCAGCGATGAAGCCTGGGCGGAGGCCGCGCAGCAGGTGGAAAACCATTTGAAGATGAACCTGGAAGTGGTCGATGGCGAGGGCAAATTCCTCGGCGAAGGCCGTGACCTGGCACAGCTGACCGCGCGTTTCGCCGAAGCCAGCCAGGCCGCCCTGGCGGTGCCGCAAACCGCGAAAAGCCAGCAGCCGGTGCACGCCAAGGTGTTTGCACCGGTGGCCGAGAAAACCCAGCAAAACATTGCCGGCCTGTCGATGACGGTATACCCGGCGCTGGTGGAAGAAAACGGCACGGTCAAGGAAGGGCGTTTCTCCACGGCCGCCGAGGCCGAGTTCCAGCATCGGCGTGCCTTGCAGCGCCTGTTGATGCAGCAACTGGCGGAACCGGCGAAATTCCTGCGCGGCAAATTGCCGGGCCTGACCGAGTTGGGCCTGATGTACCGCGAACTGGGGCGTGTCGAGGCGCTGGTGGAAGATATCCTGCTGGCCAGCCTCGATACCTGCGTATTGGACGGCGAAGCCACATTGCCGCGCGATGGCGCTGGGCTGGCCGCGCTGGCCGAGCGCAAACGTGGCGGTTGGAGCGAACAGGCCGAGCGTCTGGCGCGTCTGACCCTGGAAGTGCTGAAACTCTGGCACGGCCTGCAAAAACGCTTCAAAGGCAAGATCGACCTCGCCCAGGCGGTGGCCTTGAACGATATCAAGCAGCAGTTGAGCAACCTGGTGTACCCAGGGTTTGTGCGCGAGACCCCGGCCCAATGGTTCAAGGAGTTGCCGCGTTTCCTCAAGGCCATCGAGCTGCGCCTGGAAAAACTGCCGAGCCAGGTGCAGAAGGACCGTGTGTGGAGCGCCGAGTTGAGTGGCCTGTGGGCGCAGTACCAGAGTCGCCTGAATAAACACGCCCAGGAAGGCAAGCGTGATCCGCAGCTGGAGCTCTATCGCTGGTGGCTGGAAGAATACCGGGTGTCGTTGTTTGCCCAGCAACTGGGGACCAAGGTGCCGATTTCCGATAAGCGTTTGAGCAAGCAATGGAGCCAGGTCGAGCCTTGAGCCTACCGAAACTGAGCAAGTCCAAATGTGGGAGGGTGCTTGCTCCCGATAGCGGTGTATCAATTACAGAATTTTTCCCTGACACACCGCCATCGGGAGCAAGCCCCCTCCCACATTTAAACGGTGTTTGTCCGGGAAGTGGCGCCAAACCCCAGTGTTTGTGGCAAACTTCGCGCCCATAAATGCCGGGACCGTCGTAGCAGCGACGCGATGGAATAAAGCGTTGCCAGTTTGATGCCCGCTGGACGGAATCGAACGACTTACAGTTTGGTACGACGGTACCAATATCTTCTGCCTGACAGATTTAGAGGAACGACCGTGCATAACGTCGTCATCAGCGGCACTGGCCTGTACACCCCGGCCAACAGCATCTCCAACGAAGAGCTGGTGCAGTCTTTCAATGCCTATGTGCAGCAGTTCAACCGCGAAAACGCCGCTGCCATCGAGCGCGGTGACGTGCAGGCGCTGACTGAGTCCAGTGCGGCGTTCATCGAAAAAGCCTCGGGCATCAAGAGCCGTTTCGTGATGGACAAGGACGGCATCCTCGACCCTCAGCGCATGGCCCCACGCCTGCCCGAGCGCAGTAACGACGAATGGTCGGTGCTCTGCCAGATGGCCGTCGGCGCCGCCGAACAGGCCCTGCAACGCGCGGGCAAGACCGCCGCTGATATCGATGGCGTGATCGTCGCCTGTTCCAATCTGCAGCGCGCCTACCCGGCCATTGCCATCGAGGTGCAGGAGGCCTTGGGTATCCAGGGCTTCGGTTTCGATATGAACGTGGCGTGTTCGTCGGCCACGTTTGGTATCCAGAATGCCGCCAACAGCATCCAGCTGGGCCAGGCCCGGGCGATCCTGATGGTCAATCCGGAAGTCTGCACCGGCCACCTGAATTTCCGTGATCGTGACAGCCACTTCATCTTTGGTGATGCCGCCACGGCGGTGATCCTCGAGCGGGCTGACCTGGCGACCTCCGAGCATCAGTTCGATGTGGTGAGCACCAAGCTGCTGACCCAGTTCTCCAACAACATCCGCAATAACTTTGGCTTTCTCAACCGCACGGCGGAAGAGGGCATCGGCGCGCCGGACAAATTGTTCGTGCAGGAAGGCCGCAAGGTGTTCCGCGATGTGTGCCCGATGGTGGCCGAGCTGATCGCTACCCACTTGGCGGAAAACCAACTGGGCGTCAGCGATGTAAAGCGCTTCTGGCTGCATCAGGCCAACCTGAGCATGAACCACCTGATCGTGAAAAAACTGCTCGGCCGCGAGGCTTCGGTGGAAGAAGCACCGGTGATCCTTGATACCTACGCCAATACCAGCTCGGCGGGTTCGGTGATTGCGTTTCACACCTATCAGGACGACTTGCCCAAGGGCTCCGTGGCGGTGCTCAGCTCGTTCGGTGCGGGCTATTCCATCGGCAGCGTGATCCTGCGCAAACGCTGATGTGCACGTTTACATCGAGGTATTGAATGGCCGCAGCGGACGACGCGCACCTGCTTGAACGCCTGCTCAAGGGCGAACAGCGGGCCTACAAGGAACTGGTCACCACTTACCAGAGTGCGATGCGGGCGGTGGCCTATGCCATCGTCGGCCAGCGGCATGCCGATGAGGTGGTGCAGGACGCCTGGTTGTCGGTGGTCCGCAACCTTGCCAGGTTCGAAGGGCGCTCCAGCCTGAAGACCTGGCTGCTGACCATCACGGCGAACGCCGCCAAGGGCCGCTACAAGCAAAATCGTCGCGAGGTGTTACTCGACGACCTGCCTTCTCCCCACGGCACTATTGGTGATGACCGCTTCGCGCCCGACGATGGCCACTGGGCTGTCGCCCCTTATGCCTGGCACCAGGACACGCCCGAAGCCTTGCTGACCGAGGAGGAATTGCGTAAATGCCTGGAGCATACGATTCTGAGCTTGTCCGAGTTGCAGGGCAGCGTGCTGGTGCTGCGCGAGCGCCAGGGCCTGGAGCTGGAAGAAATCTGTAATCTTCTGACGCTCTCACTCTCCAATGTGCGCGTGCTGTTGCATCGAGCACGGCTTAAAGTCCTCGCAACCGTGGAGCATTTTGAGGAAGCGGGCGAATGTTGACGTGTAAAGAGCAAGTGGCACGTTCCAGTGACTACCTCGATGGGCAATTGACCTTTCGTGAGCGTCTGCTGGTGCGTCATCACTTGATGTTCTGCCCGAACTGCCGGCGCTTCATTCGCCAGATGCGTCTGATGCAGGCGACGTTGCGGATCATGCCGCAGGAGCCAGTGAAAGATGCGGACGCACTGGCCGAACGGCTCGCCGCCGAACGACGTAAAGACGTGTAGGCGCGAGCAAGCTCGCGCCTACAGGGTGAGGTCAGAACTTGGCTTCAGCATCCAGTTGCAGCGTGTTGGTGTTGGCGTCACGCTGGGTACGGCTGGCGTAGTCAGCCTTGGTCAGGAAGTAGGTGGCACCCAGGGCGAAGTTCTTGTCGATGTCGTAGCTGACCTTCATCTTGTGACCGCGCGAACCGGTGGTGCCGTTGGCGAAGTCCGAATCGGTGAAGGCGCCCACGACTGCGTCGCGTTGCGTATCGCGGTAGTTATAGTCGAGGTTGAAACCGAACACCTTGGACTTGGCACCCACCAACCAGGCGGTGTCCTGATCGGTCACGGCATCGTTGTTTTTCACGTACTGGCCGTAGAAGGCCAACGGCACTGCCAGGCCGCCGATGTCCGCCTGGGCAAAACCTTCATACAAGCGGAATTCATTATTGGCCGAGTTGCCGTTGACCGCCAGTGCGCAAGGCGTGGTGGTGGTCGTGCAGCGGCTGTCCTTGTCGTTCTGGTAAGCGTAGACGCTGCCGCCCAGGGTCATTTTCAGGTTGTCGGTGAGTGAGAAACGCGTGCCCAACTGGCCGGAGGTCAGGCGCAGGTCGTGGCGAAATTGCACGCCGTCGCCGTCGACGTTGTCCTTGAGGTTGTAGTTACCCAGGCTGCCGAACAGTTCGGCACTGGCGCCCAACGGGTATTTGTAGGTGACCGCCAGGCCTTCGGGGTTGATGTCGCTGTCCCAGATCACATCGCCCATGCTCACCCACGGTTGCAGCATCTTGCCGCCGATCACGTGCAGGTTCTTGATCTGGTCCGGGTGGTAGTCGATGTAGCCGAGATCCAGCCAGATCGATTTTTTATCGAAGTAACCATCCTGGTCCTGGTTGGTGGAGCGCGCATCGTCACCGCCGCCCGTGGCGATACGGATACCGGTGTCCACTTGCGGGTTGATTTCGGTGTAGGCACCCAGACGCGCCCGGATACGTTGACGGTCCTTGTCACGCCCACCGTTGTTGGGCTCGCCATCGATCTTGATGGTTTCCTGACGAAAGCGCACATCGCCCTTGAACTGAGTCTTGGCGGCCCAGGCCAGCTTCTGGTCGAAGCTGCTCAGCTCGTTGGTTTTTTTCGCGGTGGCGGCGATCTGTTCGTTGGTTTCTTGTTGAGCTTGTCGGGCGATCTGCTGTTCTTTCTGGTCTTTGGCCAACTCGTTTTGCAATTCGGTGTACTGCGAAGCGGTGATCTGGCCGTTGGCCTTGAGCATGTCGAGCAACTTAGCGTCGACTGCAGCGCTGGCCGGAACGCTGAGGGCCAGCATCAGGCCGCCACACAGGGCCGCCGCAGTTTTAGTGGAAGCAAGACGCATATCAATCTCCGAAAGTGAGGAGGGATACAACCCCTCCAGGACACAACCGACCGATGACGGACGGAAAAAAATGCCACCCGGCAACCCGGGTGCTCTGAAAACAGGCGTCAGTATCGCGGCGGTTTATGACGGAGTAGTGGCTAAGTGATTTCATCTGCATGACAAATTGTTTGCCGATGGAACTATCGGTTTAGAGCTATGTCCGGCCATTTTTGGTGATGTGCATAGAGCTGTGATAGGCGATACTCGCCAGGCTTTCACGTCAGAAACAGAGAGGATGCCGATGCCGTTGCAACGCCTGCACAGCCTGTCCGAAATCACCCCGCAGGCCTGGGATGCCCTGGTGCCGCAGGCCCAGCCGTTCGTGCGGCATGCCTTCCTGAGTGCGCTGGAAGATAGTGCCAGCCTGGGGCCCCAGTCGGGCTGGCAGCCGGAGCATTTGCTGCATTGGGAAGGTGATCGGCTGGTGGCCGCATTGCCCGGCTATCGCAAGTGGCATTCCTACGGCGAGTACGTGTTCGATCACGGTTGGGCTGACGCCTGCGCGCGCGCCGGCATCGACTACTACCCCAAGCTGCTGACGGCGGTGCCGTTCAGTCCGGTCAGCGGCCCGCGACTGTTGGCCGCCAATGCCGAAGACGGCTTCGAGCTGTTGAACAGCCTGCCCGGTTACCTGGAAATCGAAGGGCTCTCCGGCGCCCATATCAACTTCACCGACACGTTGGCCGACGACGCACTGGCCCGGCAACCCGGCTGGCTGCAGCGCCTGGGCTGCCAATTCCACTGGCAAAACCGTGGCTATCGCGACTTCCAGGACTTTCTCGACGCCCTGAGTTCACGCAAGCGCAAACAAATGCGCAAAGAACGCGAGCAGGTGGCGGGGCAGGGCATTGAGTTCGAGTGGCTGCAGGGGCATGAGCTGAGCGAAGCCCAGTGGGATTTCGTCTACGCCTGCTACGCCAACACCTACGCGGTACGTCGCCAGTCGCCCTACCTGACCCGGGCGTTTTTCAGCCTGCTGGCCGAGCGCATGCCCGAGGCGATCCGCGTGGTATTGGCCAAACAAGGCACACGCCCGGTGGCCATGGCGTTCAGCCTGATCGGCGGCGACAGTTTCTACGGCCGCTACTGGGGCTGCCTGGCGGAATTCGACCGGTTGCATTTCGAAACCTGTTTCTACCAGGGCATGGACTACGCCATCGCCCACGGCCTGCAACGCTTCGACGCGGGCGCCCAGGGTGAGCACAAATTGATTCGCGGCTTTGAACCGGTGATCACCCGTTCGTGGCATTACCTGCGCCATCCGGGGTTGAAAAACGCCGTGGAGGATTTCCTCGAGCGCGAGCGAGTGGGGGTTCTGGCGTATGCCGAAGAGGCGAGGGAGGCCCTGCCTTATCGGCAGGGCTGAGCCACTTGTCTGGCGGAGCGGACGGTGTGGTGATCTAATCCGGATCATCTCCGCCCGAAAAGCAACCAAGAAGGAGGCCAACTATTATGACGCAAACATCGAAAACTGGTTGGGAGCGCCTGGCCAAGATGAATGATGAAGCCATCGATACCAGCGAAATTCCTGAACTGGATGCTGAGTTTTTTCGGCGTGCCGAGCTGCGTGTTCCGGTGAAGCAGGCTGATCAGCACGCTGAAGAGGTTGCCCTGCCTTACCGGCAGGGCTGACAGCTCCTTGCCCTGGTTTCGATGCCTTCAATCGATCCCGACAAACCCACCCGTCTGATGCTGCCACAGCCGCGCATACAGCCCGCCGTGTGCCAGCAATTGGGCGTGGCTGCCGCTTTCGGCGATCTGGCCGTTCTCCAGCACCACCAGGCGGTCCATTCGCGCAATGGTCGACAGGCGGTGCGCAATCGCAATCACGGTCTTGCCCTGCATCAGGGTTTCCAGGCTCTCCTGGATCGCCGCTTCCACTTCCGAGTCCAGCGCTGAGGTGGCTTCGTCCATGATCAGGATCGGCGCGTCCTTGAGCAGCACACGGGCAATCGCGATCCGTTGGCGTTGCCCGCCCGAGAGTTTCACCCCGCGTTCGCCCACGTGGGCATCCAGGCCGGTGCGACCTTCGGCGTCCGACAGCAGCGGGATAAACTCGTCGGCCCGCGCTTTGTGCACGGCGGCCCAGAGTTCTTCGTCGGTTGCATCCGGCTTGCCATACAGCAGGTTGTCGCGGATCGAGCGGTGCAGCAGCGAAGTGTCCTGGGTAATCATGCCGATCTGTGCGCGCAGGCTTTCCTGGGCGACTTCGGCGATGTTCTGGCCGTCGATCAGGATGCGCCCGCCTTGCAGGTCGTAGAGGCGCAGCAGCAGGTTGACCAGGGTCGACTTGCCCGCGCCGGACGGGCCGATCAGGCCGATCTTTTCCCCCGCCCTGATTTCAAGGTTGAGGTCGCCAATGATTCCGCTCTGCTTGCCATAGTGAAAATCCACCTGCTCGAAACGCACCTGGCCATGGGGCACGCTCAGGCGCGGGGCGTTGTCGCGGTCTGTCACGGCCAGCGGCTGGGCGATGGTTTTCAGGCCGTCCTGCACCATGCCGATATTTTCGAAAATGCCATTGACCACCCACATGATCCAGCCGGACATGTTGACGATACGAATCACCAGGCCGGTGGCCAGGGCAATCGCGCCCACGGAAATCAGCGACTGGGTCCACAACCACAAAGCCAGGCCGGTGGTGGTGACGATCAACAGGCCGTTCAAGAGGGTGATCACCGTGTCCATGCCGGTCAGCACGCGCGCGGCCAGCTGGGCTTTTTCGGTTTGCTCGATGATCGCTTCCTTGGCGTATTCTTGCTCATTCTGCGTATGGGCGAACAGCTTCAACGTGGTGATGTTGGTGTAGCCATCGACGATGCGGCCCATCAGCTTGGAACGCGCCTCGGAGGAAATCACCGAGCGCTCTTTGACCCGTGGTACGAAGTAGCGCAGTGCCAGGCTGTAGCAGATGATCCAGGTGATCAGCGGCACCATCAGCCGCCAGTCTGCCTCGGCAAATAACACCAGGGAACTGATCGCATAGATCGACACATGCCAGATGGCCTCCGCCGTCGCCACGGCCGAATCGCGCAGAGAGTTGCCGGTTTGCATGATGCGCTGGGCGATGCGCCCGGCGAAATCGTTCTGGAAGAAGTTCAGGCTCTGCTTGAGCACGTAGCTGTGGTTCTGCCAGCGAATCAGGCTGGTCATGCCGGGGTTGATGGTCTGGTGCACCAGCAAATCGTGCAGGCCGTTGAAGATCGGGCGCAACAGCAGCGCGACCACGGCCATCCAGATCAGCTCCGCGCTGTGGACCTGGAAGAAATCCGCCGGCGGCGTGCCCTGGGCCAGGTCGATGATGCGACTCAGGTAGCTGAACAGCGCGACTTCGATGAGCGCACCGACCAGTCCCACCACCAGCAATGCGGCGAAGCAGGGCCACACCTGGCGCAGGTAATAGAGATAGAAAGGCAGGACTTTTTCGGGAGGGGCCGCGCTGGGGGCATCGCGGAAGATGTCGATCAGTTGTTCAAAACGACGATAGAGCATTAGGCTTGACGCCCGCCGTGCGGGCTCTCCTTTCAAATGCGCACGCCGCCTTGTGGGCAACGTGCGGAGCTACTTGCAGGTCTACCCGCAGACCTCAGTCGATGCGCTTGGCCGACTTGATCAGGACGGGATCGATTGGCACGTTCTGCATGCCTTGCTTGGTGGTGGTCTGGGAATTGACGATGACATCGACCACGTCCATGCCCTTGACCACTTTGGCGAATACGGCGTAACCGGCATCGCGACCCGGGTCGAGGAAGGCATTGTCGGCCACGTTGATGAAGAATTGGCTGGTGGCCGAGTTCGGGTCATTGGTACGAGCCATGGACAGCGTACCGCGAACGTTATGCAGGCCGTTGCTGGCTTCGTTCTTGATCGGTGCTTCGGTTGGCTTCTGCGACATCTGCTGGGTGAATCCGCCGCCCTGGACCATGAAGCCTGGGATCACACGGTGAAAAATCGTGTTGGTGTAGAAGCCTTTGTCGACATAGGCAAGAAAATTCTTGGTACTGATCGGCGCCTTGACCGGGTCCAGTTCGATTTCAATGTCGCCATTGGTGGTGGAGATCAAGACGTGGGGGCCTTGACGGGCTCGGCTGCCATCAGGTTGGCAGCGAACAGAACGGAACCGGCAAAGAAGGCGATTTTTTTCAGCATGGGTCAGTGATCCTGGGTAGTGGCATCGACGGAGTTTAGAAAGTCGAGCAGGGTAGCGTTAAAGACTTCGGGTTGGTCCAGGGGCGTGGCATGGCGGGAATGTTCAATCACCACCAGTCGCGCGTTGGGCAGCAGTTTTACATAGATTTCTTTCTGCGCCACGGGGGTGTAATCGTGGTCGGCGCTGATGACCAGGTTGGACAGGTGATTCTGGAGCGTTGTTCCTGCCGCCACAGCGCACTATTGAGTCGAGCTTGCGGAATTGAAAGCAGGTCATGGGTGAACTCCGTTTCAGGCTTGCCGGGGGGCCGCGAAGGGCGCGTCCAGCGGAGCGGTATCAAAGGTGCGCAACAATTCCACGAGGATCTGCGTCGCCGGGCCCAAGGGTTTGTCCTTGTTCGAATACAAATAGAACGTCGGATGGCGGCTGCCGCCCTGTTCCAAGGGCAGTTGCTTGAGCACGCCTTCAGCGAGTTCGCGCTCGATCATGTGCCGGGGCAACCAGGCAAAACCCAGGCCGCTGCCCACAAACGCGGCTGCGGTGGCCAGGCTGCCGACGGTCCAGCGCTGTTCGGCGCCGAGCCACCCCACATCCCGCGGTTGCTGGCGGCCGGAGTCACGGATGACCACCTGCATCTGGCTTTCCAGGTCCTGGAAGCTCAACTCACGGTTCATGCGGTGCAACGCATGTTCGGGGTGGGCCACGGCGACGAATTCCACATCGCTCATTTCCGTGCCCAGGTAACCGGCGATGCTGAACCCGCAAATCGCCAGGTCGGCCACGCCTTCTTTCAGCAGCTCTTCGACGCCGGAGAGCACCTCCTCACGCAAGCGCACCCGGCACCCTCGGCTCTGCGGCATGAATGCGGTCAGGGCGCGCACCAGGCGCGCATTGGGGTAGGCCGCATCCACGACCAGCCGCACCTCGGCTTCCCAGCCTTGTTCCATGTGATGGGCGAGGTCTTCCAGTTGACTGGCGTTTTTCACCAGTTGCCGCGAGCGGCGCAGCAGCACTTCACCGGCATCGGTGAGCACAGCCTTGCGCCCGTCGATACGCAGCAGCGGCACGCCGAGCTGGTCCTGCATGCGCGCTACGGTGTAGCTCACCGAGGACTGTGAACGGTGCAGCGCTTCGGCCGCCTGGGCGAAGCCGCCATGGTCGACCACGGCTTGCAGCGTGCGCCATTGATCGAGGGTAACGCGGGGCGCTTTCAAGATGAGGTCCTCTGTCCTAAGCTGGCGGTCCTTATTGGAGACTGCCGAATGAGAAAATTCTGTTGTGTGTTGCTGGCGCTGCTGCCGATGAGCGCGTTTGCCTATCCCATCGACGTGACGAAAAAGATCGAGGGTGTAAGCATCGATTACACCGCGTCCGATGTGGACGGCGATATCAGTTCGATTCAGCTCAACAACTACGGCACGACAGCGGCGGTGTGTTCGGTAGTCTTTACCAACGGCCCTGAGGCGCCGCGGCGTCGTAACGTCACCGTACCTGCAGGCAAAAGCACTAACACCACGGTCAAGTTCAACCGCGCGATCATCAAGATGCGCATCGCCCTGACCTGCGCGCCGAAATAAAGCAAAGCGGAGCATGCCCAAGGGAATACTCCGCTTATAAACAAATTTCTAGATGGGTTATAGCAGTTTTTTGTGCTTTTTAATCGAACGGGCCCTGGTTAATCTTTTCTCCATCGACTTACAGCATTTACCGATGGAGCCTACATAGCCATGTCCAACGTTCTGATCATCGAAAGCAGCGCTCGCCAGCAGGATTCGATTTCCCGCCAACTGACCCAGCAGTTCATCAGCCAGTGGCAGGCGACTCATCCTGGCGATCGGATCACCGTGCGCGACGTGGCGCTCAACCCGGTGCCCCACCTCGATGCCAACCTGCTGGGCGGCTGGATGAAGCCCGTCGAACAGCGCAGCCCGATCGAACAGGCCTCCCTGGACCGCTCCAACGCATTGACCGACGAATTGCTCGCTGCAGACGTCCTGGTAATGGCGGCGCCGATGTACAACTTCGCCATCCCCAGCACCCTCAAGGCCTGGCTGGACCATGTGCTGCGCGCCGGGGTGACCTTCAAGTACACGTCCACCGGGCCGCAGGGCTTGCTGACCGGCAAGCGCGCCATCGTGCTCACTGCCCGTGGCGGCATTCACACCGGCGCTGCATCGGACCATCAGGAACCGTACCTGCGCCAGGTCATGGCCTTTATCGGGATTCACGACGTCACCTTCATCCATGCCGAAGGCGTGAACCTGAGCGGTGACTTCCAGGAAAAGGGCCTCAACCATGCAAAGGCACTGCTTGCCCAAGTGGCTTGATCCTTTAATCGCCAGATAATCCCCCGATGTTTATCTAGCGCCACGCAATCCCTTCAAGTACGCGTACCGAACCTCCCTTTGCACTTGTGCTCCTGAGTGCTCCTGCCCGACTGCCGCTTTAGCGAGGTCGGGTTTTTTTTGCCTCGAGTTTCTTCAAACATCGAAAAGCTTTAATGTCGCGCCATTCGAAACGAGGCGCACATGGGCTATCTACTGGTTGTTACCCTGATTCAGGCATTTTCCTTCAGTTTGATCGGCGAATACCTCGCCGGTCACGTCGACAGCTACTTCGCGGTACTGGTGCGCGTGGTCCTGGCCGGGCTGATCTTCATTCCGCTGACCCGCTGGCGCTCGGTGGAGCCGGCATTCATGCGCAGCATGCTGATCATCGGTGCGCTGCAGTTCGGCGTGACCTACGTGTGCCTCTACCTGAGCTTTCGCGTACTCACGGTGCCGGAGGTGTTGCTGTTCACTGTCCTCACACCGTTGCACGTGACCCTGATCGAAGACGCGCTCAACCGGCGCTTCAATCCCTGGGCACTGGTCGCCGCGATGGTGGCGGTGGCGGGCGCGGCAGTAATCCGCTTCGACCAGATCACGCCGCACTTCCTGATGGGCTTTTTGCTGCTGCAACTGGCCAACTTCACCTACGCCGCCGGGCAAGTCATGTACAAGCACTTGGTGGCGCGCTATCCAAGTGATCAGCCGCACTACCGGCGTTTCGGCTATTTCTACCTGGGCGCCTTGGTGGTGGTGTTACCTGCGTTCCTGCTGTTCGGCAAGGCGGACTTCCTGCCCCAGGCCCCGCTGCAATGGGGCGTGCTGGTGTTTTTGGGGCTGGTCAGCACTGCGCTGGGCATGTACTGGTGGAACAAGGGGGCCTGCCTGGTCAATGGCGGCACCCTTGCCGTGGTGAACAACCTGCATGTGCCGGTGGGGCTGCTGCTGAACCTGCTGATCTGGAACCAGCATGAGCCGCTGGGACGACTGGCACTCGGCGGCCTGGTGATTCTGGGGGCGGTGTGGGTCAGTCGTTTGGGGATCAAGCGGGCGTCGCTTACATAGCAGCGAGAGACTTGTGCCAGGCCGAATAGGGCGTGTTTTTCACCTGACATTGATTGAAGTCGGGTGAACCGTCATCCCACCAGACCGGCCCGCGCTCGCCCAGATCAACCTTGGCCTTTTGAACCTTCGCCCTCGCGCTTTTCAGCTGGCCCTCATCACCTGACGCTTTGGCGGTTTTTACTTCACGACGTGCATCCATAAGCTGGTTAACCAGACGCTGCCGAACGTCTGAGGGTAGTAAAGGATTACTGCACCGCCAAAGTTTGCCGTTGACTACGAAATAGCGGCCATCGGGCGTTTTTGGATACATCAATGGCTCCAAGGGGCTGGTTATGCTGTCGGGCCCAGTTTGGCTTGGTACTCCCAGCCAGGGTTACCTTGACGATGGGAGTGATACCTACGTGCGATCCGCAACACTCCCCACAACATAGAAATGGCTACCGACATCCATGCGGCGATGATGCTGAAGATTGTCATTGCAAGGCTCATAAATGTCCCCCGTTGCTTTACCGTCTTCTACTCTCATAATAAATGACCCTGGCCCGTTACCTGGGATTCAATTTATTAATAGGGCGTACGCTTACAGTTCTATCAGTTCATGCTCGGGTCTTTTTTGGTGTAACGTAACAACACATCTAGAAGAGGTTTCCAATGTCTAAACTCGCAGAATTCCGCCAGCTCGAAAAACACCTCGCCGAACAGCTTCAGGCCCTCGAAGCTTTGAAGGGTGATGCCGGCCTCAAGAAAGAAATTGAATTCGAAACGAAGCTGCGCGATTTACTCGCAAAATACAGCTACAGCCTGAAGGACGTTATCAACTTGCTTGATCCACAAGCAGGGCGTCGCGCTCCAGCCGTCGAATTCAAAGCCGGCAGCCGCAAGCCACGCCAGTTGAAAGTTTATAAAAACCCTCATACCGATGAAGTCGTCGAAACCAAGGGCGGCAATCACAAAACGCTGAAGGCTTGGAAAGCAGAACATGGCTCCGCGACTGTTGAGTCCTGGCTGGCCAAGTGACGACCTAAGGTATCAAGTGCATATCGCGTAGTTTGTCGAACACGTCGAAAAATGCTTGATCGCTCGCCTGGTAGGCGGTAAAGCCCATGGCACGGCTTTTCGACATATCCGTGACAACTTCAATGGGGCGACCAAGGTCTGCATCCGTGTGCCATGGGGACACCAGGCGACCTATATCGGGTTCTTTCAGGCCGTGTTCCGCGACCATTTGCGCCCATATGGCCTGGTCGTTAGCCATCTGCTTTTCAAGGGGTGAGAGGGAAGCGGGATAATCGGCCGCAGGCAAGGCGAAATAGTCGGCAATTCGGCCCCACATCCATTTCCAACGGAATACATCGCCATTGGTGACGTTAAATGCCTGATTGGCCGCAGCCGGCGTGGTGGCCGCCCACAGTTGTTGTTTGGCCAACTGCCGTGCGTCCGTCATGTCGGTGAGGCTGTCCCACTGCACTTTTGATCCGGGAAACACAAAAGGGCGATGGGTTTGTTTGCAAATCGAAGCATAAACGGCGAGGGTGGTTGCCATATTCATCGCGTTACCTACCGCAACCCCGGTGACGGTATGCGGGCGATGAACGCTCCACGTGAACCCGTCCTTTTCAGCGGCTTCGAATAGTTCGTCTTCCTGGGCGTAGTAGAAATTTTCGATATCCAGACGACCCTGTTCTTCGCGAAACGGTGTTTGCGGAAGGCTGCCCTTACCATACGCTTCGAACGGGCCGAGGTAATGTTTCAGGCCAGTAACCAGGGCCACGTGCTCAACGCTCTTGGCTGGGCGAATGGCGGTGAGCACATTGCGTACCATGGCCGCATTAATGCGAATGTTCTCAGCCTCCGTGGCTTGCCGTGACCATGTAGTAATGAACACATGAGTGGGTTTCAAATCCGCCAGCGCATGTTGCAGCGAAGCTGGATCCTGAAGGTCTGCCGCGACAGGGATAACACCTTGTGCTTGCGACGGGTGCCTCGACAGCGCGGCGACCTGCCAGTTGTTGTCGATTAGTAACTGAGTGATGGCGCTGCCGACGATTCCGCTGGCGCCCACGACTAAAGCTGTCTGGCTCATACGTTTCTCCTGGATTTAGGTTTGGGAGTGCGCCTGAGCAACAGAGGTTCAACCTGAACCTGAACCGGATCCGCATTGAGCTGCGCGGCACAAGAACTGGACTCACCATTCGCTGAGCCGGCACGGAACTACGGCCTCGGCACCCCCGGCACATCCATATTGATCTTGCGCCAGAAGGCTTCAGAGAAGCTGTACGCCGAGAACGCAATCAGCCCCAAGGCCATCACTATCAACATCAGCCATCCAGCTGGAAGATTCTGCAGCGCGTCCAGGGCTTCTTTCATACCTGGTGGATTCATTGCTTGATAAGTGGAACCGCTGACTGCCAGCAGCAATGCGATCTCTATAAAAACTACTCCACGGGCAATCAGACCGAACCGCGACACCGGGCGGACGTACTGCATGACGTCTTCGTCGGCCTCAAAATATTTCTCGAACGAGGCTTTCCAGCCCTTGATGATATGAGCAATACCTACACCCAGTGGAACAAGTGCGATCAGGTACACCAACACATTCGAGTGATCCCATGACAAGAGATGCGCCAGCCAGTCTTTGGTCTGCCCGCTGGAGTTACCCGAGCTTTTAATGCCGCTAATAAGCAGGCCCAATGCAAAGAGCGCGAGAGCGCCGTTAACCATACCTCCCGCTAACAGACCCGCGCGAATCACCAAGCCTTTAAGTTCTTTGCCATGATGGTCGACATCACGCGTAGCTTGCAGAACGCGCCAAGCCGCAAATGCGAGTAGACCTGCCACCACAAGCCCAACTAAAAAATAGCCGAAGGGTTGGCTTAGCAGTGCTTCCAGGCTCTTGTGGCTGTCTTTCGGCTTTGTCGAATCTTGTGCTGCCAGCAGTGCGAAGATGCCGATGATCAAATACAGCACGCCCCGAGCGGCGTAGCCTCCCCGAGCGAGTATTACCAGGCCTTGTTGTGCAGACATTCGATGTATTCCCGAGCTTTGATACAAAAGCAGACCCCTCTCGCTGGGTGGGGTTCTATTAACAGCAAGCGTCCGTCAGACTCCGGGCTGAATTTCGGAGCCAAGACATGAACCTTGCCAAGCGTGACTTCACCAAACAACTTCTTATTGATGCTGGGATACGTGAGGGGATGCGTGTTCTGGATGTCGGCTGCGGAACGGGGGACGTTTCCTTCCTGCTAAGCACACTGGTCGGCAAGACGGGCGAAGTCGTCGGGGTTGATCACGATGATAATGCGCTTGCTACAGCACGCAAACGCGAGGCGTCCGCTAAGTACCCTGCGCCCACTTTCGTTCAAAGCGGGTTACTCGACCTGCCTGAATCTATCGGCATGTTCGACGCCATCGTGGGCAGACGAGTGCTCATGTACCAGGCAGATACCGTGGCCACCGTCAGCGCACTGGCCAAGCATCTTCATCCTGGCGGGGTAATGGTGTTCCAGGAGCATGATACGACGATGGCCCCAGCCAGCATTGACGCCTTCCCCCTGCACAGAACGGCTCAAGGCTGGATACAGCAGATGATCGCGCGCGAAGGCGCCGACCTGCATATCGGCTTTAACCTGCACGGTATCTTCACCGCTGCCGGATTGCGTGTCGCGGATGTGCGTGCCGAATGCGTCGTACAAACCCCTGATACACCTTACGGCCTGGGCTACATCGTACGTGCCTGCTTGCCACGCATCGTCGCGCTGGGGGTTGCTACACCAGACGAGGTCAACATTGAAACGCTGGAACAACGTCTGATTGATGAGCGAAAGCAGTCAGGCGGGATATACGTCGGGGACGTAATGTTCGGGGCGTGGGCCTATAAGCCGGGGCAGTCTTGATCCCAGGCACCTCGGTACAGGGAGAAAAATGCTGATAAAAAACAGCTGATTGGCCCTGTTCGCGTAAAGAAACTCGGTTTGGACGCCCGAAACCGGTACCCTATGCAGCTGATATTTTGTATTTCTTCGAGGTAGCACCCGTGTTTTCCCAATTCGCCCTGCACGAACGCCTGCTCAAAGCCGTGGCCGAGCTTAAATTTGTCGAGCCTACGCCTGTGCAAGCAGCGGCCATCCCGCTCGCGCTCCAAGGGCGTGACCTGCGGGTGACGGCGCAAACCGGTAGCGGCAAGACCGCTGCGTTCGTCCTGCCGATTCTCAACCGCCTGATCGGCCCGGCCAAAGTTCGCGTCAGCATCAAGACCCTGATCCTGCTGCCGACCCGCGAGCTGGCCCAGCAGACCTTGAAGGAAGTGGAGCGTTTTTCGCAGTTCACCTTCATCAAGTCCGGCCTGATCACCGGCGGTGAAGACTTCAAGGTCCAGGCCGCCATGCTGCGCAAGGTGCCGGATATCCTGATCGGCACCCCGGGGCGCATGATCGAGCAACTCAATGCCGGCAACCTCGACCTCAAGGAAGTCGAAGTGCTGGTGCTTGACGAAGCCGACCGCATGCTCGACATGGGTTTTGCCGACGATGTGCAACGCCTGGTGGCCGAATGCGTCAACCGCCAGCAGACCATGTTGTTCTCCGCCACCACCGGCGGCTCGACCCTGCGCGAGATGGTCGCCAAGGTCCTGAACGATCCCGAGCACCTGCAGGTCAACAACGTCAGCGATCTGAACGCGACCACGCGTCAGCAGATCGTCACCGCTGACCATAACGTGCACAAGGAACAGATCCTCAACTGGCTGCTGGCCAACGAGACCTACCAGAAGGCGATCGTGTTCACCAACACCCGCGCCGCTGCCGACCGCATCTACGGCCGCCTGGTGGCGCAGGAATACAAAGCGTTCGTGCTGCACGGCGAAAAGGACCAGAAGGATCGCAAGCTGGCCATCGACCGCCTCAAGGCCGGTGGCGTGAAGATCCTGGTTGCCACCGACGTCGCCGCGCGCGGCCTTGACGTGGATGGCCTGGACCTGGTGATCAACTTCGACATGCCGCGCAGCGGCGACGAATACGTGCACCGTATCGGCCGTACCGGGCGTGCCGGCAACGATGGCCTGGCCATCTCGCTGATCTGCCACGGCGACTGGAACCTGATGTCGAGCATCGAGCGCTATCTGAAGCAATCGTTCGAGCGCCGCACCATCAAGGAAGTCAAGGGCACCTACACCGGGCCGAAGAAGGTCAAGGCGTCGGGCAAGGCCGTCGGCGTGAAGAAGAAAAAGACTGACGCCAAGGGCGACAAGAAGAAAGCCGGCGCCAAGTCGCCGACTAAGCGCAAGATCGCCAACCGGCCGAAGACCGACAACCTGTCGCTCGTCAGCAAGGACGGCATGGCCCCGCTCAAGCGCCGCAAGCCGGAAGCACCCGCTGCCGAGTAAGGCCTGTGCTATACGAAAAAACCGGACATTGTCCGGTTTTTTTATGTGCTCAGTTTGATCGCTCCCATGCTCCGCGTGGGAGCGCAGCCAGTGGCGCTCCGCGCCGCTCTTCATTCATTCAGTCTTGGCAGCAGCTTCCTTCAACTCTTTGAGCCGGGCATCGATCAACTGGCATTTGTCAGGAAGTTGCGCGCTTTCGGTATCCAGGTCCATCTTCTGCAGCTCTTCATTCATCTCCTTGGCTTTGGCAGGGTTCTGCTCAGTGAGCCGGCTCACTTCCTTGGCCAGCGCCTCACGCTTGGCCGTGGCCTCTTCGGGCGTGCAGGCCCAGGCGGGCAGGGCGCCCAGCAGCGTGGCGGCAATGGCCAGGTTCATCAGGGTTTTCATGGTTCGGACCTCCTTGGCGATGATGTTCGGTTGAGGGGGCAAACGCCTGGAAAGTTCAGAGAAATGACGCCCCGTCCATCCAGCTGAACGGCCAGCGCGCGGGCGGGTCACTAGTTCTGACGGGCTAATTTTTCTACGCCTGCAGGAGGAATCAGGATGACGACTTACAACTGGGATCTGATCGAGCGGCTGTTGCATGAAGTGCAAAACGGCGAGGGCAGCTTTGCTCCCCGCAAATACGCTGAGCAGGAAGCCGCCGAGAAGGCCACGGCGGGTGAGCCCATCGGCAATCTGGATGCGTTGAAAAAGACTGCCGCCGATTACGAGGCGCTGTTGTTCAAGCGCGGGTTTATCGAGTCGCGCCCCGAGGAAGAGGGCGGCAATGGTGAGAATTTCATTCTGACCCCGCGAGGTGCGAGCCTGCTCTCGCTGATCGATAGCTCAATCCCGGGGGAGAATCACCCGCGTCATGTGCTGGACCAGCAGGACGACGCGCTGGACGAACAAACTTTTGATCGTGTCGCGTCCGAGGCGGCTATTGCCGGTGGTGCGATTTAGCGTTCACGCGCGAGTGGTAGCGGGTGTGCCCGCTTCCACGTTTATTGGGAAGGAGTGGCCTTCAGGCACTTCAGCGCCTTGAAGTCGCTGCGCACGGCGTCGATTTTCTGGGTCAGCTTTAACCGTTGCTGCGCGGTGCTTTCAGCCATCAGGTCAACGATCAGGCTGCGCGCCGCGGCTTCGGTTTGTGCGTAGGCGCTGCGGTACTCCGGGGTCCACAGGCTTTCGCGGTCGACCAGCAGTTGTTGCATCCTGCGCGGGAAGTCGGCGCTTTGGCGTTGCTGCACGGCGTCGATGAATTGAGACTGCCAGCGCGCGCGGTTGCCGATCCACGCGGTGTTCTGATCACCCAACTCGACGGACCACGCCATCACCCGGCTTTGCTGGCGTGTACTGAGCGGGCCGATCCAGGCGTCCAGGCGCTTGCTCATGCGTTCGGCGCGTTCCTTGATCTGCTGGGGCAGTGGCGGCTTGAGGTATTCGTCCTGGCGTTTGCGCAGGTCTTTGGCCAGGGCGTCGTTCATCTCCTTGACCTGTTGGTCATCCAGACCTTGCAGCAATTGCACCGCAGTCGGGGTGATTTCACGCGCAATCTCGGCGATGGCCTGCTTGGCTTCGACGGTACGGGTTTGTAAGGCAGCGTCCGTGACCTGATTGCTGTCGACCATCGTTTGCAAGCGGTCCAGCCAATCCAGGTAACCCGGCAACTGCGTGGTGCAGTGCCATGCCAGGTGCTGCTTGAGGCTGTCGTTGAACCAGCTCTTTTGCCCGGCGTTCATGTCCAGGTAGTCGTTGAGGGTCCAGGGGATGATCACATCGAGATTACGGTAGGCCAGGCCTACGCGGTTGCAGCCGGCGAGCGCCAGGCTCAGGGTCAGCAATAACGCCAGAAATTTGAGCCGACGCAACATGGGCGGGTCCTTGCACGGATGGGGTTAATGCATGTGAACCTGCAGCGGGGGCGACAGTTCAGCCCATCAATAAAACGATCGCACGGCCTTCAAGGTCAACAGCCCATCACATTGCGAATTGTGTCCGGAGTAGGCCGAACAGTCTCCACCACTGAGGCTGGAGTCGCTGTAGATCAAGTCCAGGTCAACGCCTTTCCATTCTCGGGAGAACTGTACCGACCAGTCGCTGAACGTGCGGATGGAGCCATTTTCCACCGAAACCGGGGTGCCCAGCTGATGGGTGGTGTACTTCATGCTGACGCCGATGCCGAAAGGCTGGGTACCGCCGAGGTCGGCAAACAGCGTGCTGTCCTGGCGGTCGGGGTCGTTGCTGAAGGAGGCGCCGAAGCGGTTGCCCAACAGGTTCAGGCCACCGTAGAACTCTTGGCTGTCCAGGGGGCTGAGCTTGGGATAGCTGTAGTGGATCAGGCCGACTTCGTAGCCCAGGGTCTGGTCGAAAGGGTGTTTGAAACCCATGTAGGAATCGATTTCGAGCGTGCTCTTGGAGGACAGGTTCATATTCGGCGAGAACTGCCCGAAATACACGCCGCTGTCGTGGCTCAAGTCCAGGCCGCCGTGGAACGAGTCGCTGCCGGGCGCGGTGGGCTTGACCAGACCCTGGGCCATACTGCGGCTGGGCGTGGTGCCCAATTTGAGGTCGAAGTCGCCCAATTCGCGCTGGAAGATCTGCGCTTGGGCGAGCGGACTGGCGATTAACGCAACGATCAGAAACGTGCAGGGTTTGAACATGCTTCACTCCATGAAAAGCGAGGAGCAGTAACGAAAAATCAGGCGGATGCCCGTGCTAGACGTGTGCAAGGATACCGGCGAATGCGCGCAGATGAGGCCCGTTCGTCGTTTTTGCGCAATAAAGGGTGAAGCAGAGGGTGTTTCGGGGCTCTAGTCCTAGCGCCTTGAAGGCAAGACGCTTAGGGACCAGGTGCGTTGCGCAGGTGTTACTTCTTGCCCAGGCTGATCTGCTTGGACGGGCCGAAAGTCTGGCCGCTTACGCCCTTGGCAATTTGCTGGATTTCGCCACCGGACTTGAGAAACGCAGCAATCTGGCTGTTGATCGATTCGCTGGTTTCAACGGCGGGAGCTGGCTTTGCTTTGCTGTTGGATGCTTTTACACGCATGGCGGCCACTAACCTGTAGAAAATTAACTTGGCCAGGCATCGTACAGGAAATACTTGACAATTGCTTGGCAAATATCCCCGAGGACTTAACCTCGCGTCTGGAAAAGCGCAGAACTTGATCAATGATTTAATCGGCTAACTTACTGTTTTAATTCGAAAGCTTGTGATGACGGGCGTTGGCGACCGGTAAAATTTGTAGGAATGATCAGACGAGCGGGGCGGTGCCACTGTAGCGCCACGTCAGCCTGCGGATTTTTCAGGCGCGCGGGCGTGCCTGACACAAACCGGGTAGAATGCCGCCCACGCAATGAGGGTATCTGGAAATGGCTTTAGTCGGGCGCTACAACAGCTTGCAAGTGGTTAAACACACTAACTTTGGTTTGTACCTGGATGGTGCGCAGGACGGTGAAATCCTCTTGCCTAATCGGTATATCCCCAAAGATATTCCCAGTGAAGATGAAGACTGGCTTAACGTTTTCATTTATCTGGACAGCGATGACAAACTTATCGCCACCACTGAAAAACCCAAAGTTCAAGTGGGCGAGTTTGCCAGTCTGAAAGTGGTGGAAGTCAACAGTATCGGCGTTTTCCTCGATTGGGGGCTGCCAAAAGACCTGTTGCTGCCCTACTCAGAAGAAAAACGTCAGTTGAGCGCCGGTGAGTATTGCGTAGTGCATGTCTACCTCGACAAGCACACCAGGCGCATCACCGCCACCGCGCGCCTTGACCGCTACCTCGACAAAACGCCAGCCAATTACCAGGTGGGCCAGGAAGTCGACCTGCTGGTGGCCGAAGCCACAGACATGGGCTTCAAGGCGATCATCAACAACAAGCACTGGGGTCTGATCCACAAGAACGAGGTGTTCAAGTTCCTGCGCCCAGGCAAGGAAGAGAAAGGCTTTATCAAGGAGATCCGCGCCGACGGCAACATCAGCCTGAGCCTGCAGCCGGTTGGCCAGGAAGCGGCGTCCAGCCTCAACTCGAAGATTCTTGCCAAGTTGCGTGACAACAACGGCACCTTGCCGGTCAGTGATAAAAGCGATCCTGCCGTGATCAGCAACTTGTTTGGCGTAAGCAAAGGCAACTTTAAAAAGGCCATTGGTGCGCTCTACAAGCAGGGGCAGATTGTGATTCATGCGGACCGCATTGAACTAAGCTGAGTGCGGTTTGCTCTGCTGTAGGAGCAAACTCGCTCCTGCAGTGGACCGGTCAAATGTCGAAGAAAACGCTGTTTGCCTATCTTGGCACCCTGTTCGCCTTCCTGGTGCTCGACGGCCTTTGGCTCGGCGTCCTCATGGGGCCCACCTATAAAAGCCTGCTCGGCTCGCTGATGCTCGACCAGCCGCGTCTGTTGCCGGCGGTTGTGTTTTATCTGCTCTACGTCCTCGGTTGCGTGGTGTTCGTGGTCTTGCCCAGCGCCAGCTGGCAACGCGCCGCGCGTCTGGGCGCCTTGCTCGGGTTGGTCGCCTATGGCACTTACGACCTGAGCAATTGGGCCACGCTGCAAGGCTGGTCTGCGGGCCTGGCAGTGATGGACATGGCGTGGGGCACGGTTCTGACAGCGATCTGTTGCACCGTCGGCTACCTGTGTGCACAACGGGTGCGCCAGTGATTGTGTACAGGATTGTCGTGCACCGTTGCTGCGCATCTACCTTATAGCCAAACCTCGATAATCCCTTTGGAGCGCCGTTCCACGGGGATTGTGTGCCATTGGCACGCATCCTGCTGAATGCCTCGTATACAACCCATGTGGCCGACCGTATGCATACCGCTACGTCAGCGCAGGGCGATATTTCGAGGAGTCCAGCGATGACTGAACAATTGCCCAAAGGCTACAGCCCACGGCTGTACAACCAGGACCTGGGCCCACTGCCGCAAAAGTGGACCTGGTACAACATCTTCGCCTTCTGGATGAGCGATGTGCACAGCGTCGGCGGCTACGTCTTCGCCGCCAGCCTGTTCGCCCTGGGGCTGGCGAGTTGGCAGGTGTTGATCGCCTTGCTTGCGGGTATCTGCATTGTGCAACTGATCGCCAACCTGGTAGCCAAGCCCAGTCAGCAAGCGGCGGTGCCTTACCCCGTGATCTGCCGGCTGGCATTTGGTGTGTTTGGCGCGAATATTCCTGCGGTGATCCGAGGCCTGATCGCGGTAGCGTGGTACGGGATTCAGACGTACCTGGCGTCGAGTGCCTTGATCATCGTGGTGCTGCGCTTCTTCCCGTCGATGGCCGTATATGCCGAGCCGCATTTTGCGGGTTTGTCCTACTTGGGCTGGTTCGGCTTTCTCAGCCTGTGGGTATTGCAGGCCGCCGTGTTCTGGGCCGGCATGGAGTCCATCCGCCGCTTTATCGACTGGGCCGGCCCGGTGGTGTACGCGGTGATGTTTGTCCTGGCCGGCTGGATTGTCTGGAAGGCCGGCTGGGCGAATATCAGCTTTACCCTGGCGGAAAAATCACTGTCGGGCTGGCAGGCGTTCGGCCAGGTGATCGTGGCGACGGCGCTGGTGGTGTCGTACTTCTCCGGGCCGACCTTGAATTTTGGTGATTTCAGCCGCTACTGCCGCAGCATGCAGGACGTGCGCCGTGGCAATTTCTGGGGGCTGCCGGTGAATTTCCTGGCGTTCTCCCTGGTCACCGTGGTGATCGTCTCGGGCACCCTGCCGGTGTTTGGCGAAATGCTGCATGACCCGATTGCCACCGTGTCGCGTATCGACAACAGCATGGCCGTCCTGTTGGGTGCCTTTGCGTTTGTCACTGCCACCATCGGTATTAATATCGTCGCCAACTTTGTCTCGCCCGCTTTCGACTTCGCCAACATTGCGCCAAGCAAAATCAGTTGGCGCGCAGGGGGGATGATCGCGGCGGTGGCGTCGATCTTTATCACGCCATGGAACCTGTTCAATAACCCGCTGATGATCCATTACACCCTGGATATCCTCGCCGCATTTATCGGACCGCTGTTTGGCATCCTGCTGGTGGATTTCTACCTGGTCAAAAAGCAGCGCATCGACGTCGATGCGCTGTTCGATGACAGCCCGAGCGGGCGCTATTACTTCGATGGCGGTGTGAACTGGACGGCGGTCAAGGCTTTGGTGCCGGCGACGTTGATGGGCGTGGCGATCACCTTCACGCCGGCGTTGCAGGGCATGGCCAATTTCGCCTGGTTTACCGGATGCTTGCTGGGCGGGCTGTTTTTTCTGGTGCTGACGCGGCGCGAGCAGGTCCGCGTACCGACCCCTGTGGTCGCCGGCTGATCAATACGCTGCCCGCCACCAACAGGCCGCAACCGGCAATCACCAACGCCGGTTGCAGGCTGCCGCTCCAGTGGCTGCTCACGGAACCCAGCAGCGGGCCGCTCAATTGGCCGATCGCAAAGCTGGCGGTCAACAGTCCCGTGTTGCGTTGATAGCCATTGGGCGCTACCTCGCGCAAGCGTGCCATGACCAACTGCATGCAGGCCAGAAACGGCGCACCGCACAGTAACACCCCCAGCGCCAGCCCCCAGCCATTGCCCAGCAGGCAAGTGAACACGCCAGCGGCTTGCAGCCACAGCGTGGTCATCAGCCAGCGTCGGGTGGTGTTCGGGTCCTTGCGGCGCAGGCTGGCAATCACCACGCCCGTTGCGGCGGCCAGGCCGAAACAAGGCCAGAACAAGTCGGCCTGCCAGGCGCCTTTGAACTGCGCGCTGGCCATCTGCGACAGGAAGGTGGCCGGAATGATGTAGCCCAGGCCGTACAGGAAGTAGATCCAGCCTAAGTGCGCAATGCTGCTGTTATTGCCGGTGCTGGGGGCGGGTGCAACCGACGCGCTCGGCTTCGGCAAGAAGGGCAGGATGGCCAGTAGCATCACCAGTGCCACTGCCCCATACACCAACCACAGCGTCGCGGAGCTTTGCCCCAGCAGGTTGGAGCCCAACGCCAGCAAACCCGTCAGCAAAATTCCCACCCCCGGCCCCGCAAATACAAGCGCTCCCAGGCGCGGCCTGCCAGCGGCAATCGCCAGTGGCTGGCTCAGGCTGGTGATCATCACCAGGGCCCAGGCGCTGGCGACGCCGGTGCCGAAACGCAGCAACAGGTGCGGCCAGAACCCGTGGGCCCAGTATGACGCCAGGGTCAGCAGCACGCAGAGCCACAGGCCACCGTACAAGCGCCCCTTAATATGATGATGACTGCGAGCGAATATCGAGTCCACGGCACCCACGAAGTAACCCAGGTAATTGGCGGCCGCGATCAGCCCCGCGCCGGTCAGGTCGATCTGGCCTTCGCTGAGCAGATGCGGCATCTGCGGGGTGAGGGCAAAGCGGCCGATGCCCATGGCCATCATCAGGGCGACAAAGCTGGCGGTTAAGCGAATCAGCGGTGACATGTTCAGGTGTCCTGCGATAAAGCGAAGACCGTCAGGCTAAAGCGGATTGACTTTCTGTAAAAATGAATAATAGTGATGAACTTGTTCAGTTTTGGAGAAAGGTATGGAGTTCAGTCAACTGCGCATCTTCCAGGCGGTGGCGGAGGAGGGCTCCATTACCCGCGCCGCCGAGCGCCTGCACCGCGTGCCGTCTAACCTGTCGACCCGGCTCAAGCAGATGGAAGAACAGCTCGGCATCGAACTGTTTGTGCGTGAACGCCAGCGTTTGCAGCTGTCTCCTGCGGGTAAAGTGCTGTTGGACTACAGCATCCGCCTACTGGCGCTGCACGACGAAGCCCACGGCGCCGTGCAGGGCGGGCAACCGGCCGGTGATTTTGTACTCGGCAGCATGTACAGCACGGCAGCGATTCACTTGCCGAAACTGTTGGCGCGTTATCACAAGGCCTACCCGAGGGTGAACCTGCAGGTGCAATCTGCGCCGAGCGGCGAGCTGCTGGAAGGCTTGATCACCGGACGGTTGGATGCGGCGCTGGTGGATGGCCCGCTGGCCCTGGCCACGCTGGACGGCGTGCCGCTTTGCGAAGAGCGCCTGGTGATCATTTGCGAAGCCGACCACCCGCCAGTACGCGGCCCCCAAGACGTCGCCGGCCGCTCGGTGTTCACGTTCCGCCGCAGCTGCGCCTATCGCGCCCGCCTGGAAAGCTGGTTTTCCCACGACCGCGTGGCCATGGGCCGGGCCATCGAGATTGAGTCTTACCAAGGCATGCTCGCGTGTGTCATCGCCGGTTCCGGCGTGGCGTTGATGTCCGAACCCATGCTCGACAGCCTGCCAGGCAAGGACAGCGTGTCCGTTCATCCGCTGACTGGGCCTTTTGCCACTGCTACCACCTGGTTGATGTGGCGAAAGGGTATGCTCGGCGCTAACCTCAATGCATGGATCGAGCTGCAGCAGTCGGACCGGGCAGAGTGCTTGCAAGACAGGCGTGAAATTGCTTGAACGATCCGACAGGATTCAGATCCATTCAGTAATAGTTCGTTGTGCTTTCGCACAAGCAATACGTAAGACTTAGCGCTACTATCAATGTAGGAAACGGCGACAGAACAGGCGCCTACTCGCATTACCCTCAAAGGGGGCAAATCATGAAAGAGAAAATTCAAACCTGGCTCCATGACCTTGGCGTTGCGCTGGGCTTGATCGAGCCTCCGCTGCAGCCGGTACCGATTCGTACCGATGATGAGCAACGCCGCCCTCGTCGGCGCTGATCCCAAGCCAACCCAGGATTCGTGTGGGAGCGGGCTTGCTCGCGATGCGGTGAGTCAGTCGATAGATAGTTGACTGGTTTACCGCATTCGCGAGCGAGTCCGCTCCCACATTTGTTTGTGTCAGGTATGAAAAGCGGTTACGCCACCTGGCTCCTTCACTTTCAACTGTCGGAATTGGACCACTCGTTCGTCAGAATTGGCTGGCTTACTCATTTTTTAGGATGAGCGTAGGTTGAATTCCGTTACGGAGCCATGCTCATGGTTCATGGGCTGTTGCAACGTTTATGGAACGGCCCATAAAGCGATCGGAATAGAAAAGCGCCTGCTTCCGTAACTCCAAACTTTAGAAAGCCTCTTTGCGAGGCGTGACTAGGTCAGAGTTATTGGAGACAACGCCATGACGCGCTCTTCCGTTCCGCCAGTCGCCGCATCCCTGATCGCCACACTCGAGAGCATTTTGCATATCGCGCCGGTGTCCAGAGCCTGGAAGGCTAACGCTCCCAGCAACATCGTGTTTCTCCCCCCGACAATAAACAAACAGGCGTTGCTCACACAGATCGGGCTTTTGCGTCCATCAACGATCGTTGTTGGGGACCAGGCCATGGATGCAGACGTCATAGACCTGTGGCGTACAGCCCACCCATTCGGAAACCTCCATCTGATACGCAGAGGTACGAGTCTGGATAAGGTGCGACTGGATCTGTGCGCATCCAGCGGCATTCAAGTGGTCAACACGCCTGGGGTCAACGCGCCGCATGTCGCGGCTTATCTGGTGCGCTGGCTGACACTCGCCGACGGTTCGCTACCCCGTGACATCCGCGTACTGGGATATGGCAATGTCGGTCAGGAACTCGTCAAGTTACTGCTTGAACGAGATCCGCAAGTTCGAATCAAGGTATTGAGCCGATACCGTCTGGCGCCTGACAGGAACGTAGTACAAAGCAGTCGAGTGTCATTTGTGGTGGATTGGTTGGAGGCGATGAGAGGGGCCAGTGCAGTCGCCCTCTGCTTGTCTTTGACGAATGACTCTACTCATCGCATTGACCGCGCTCTTATTCAATGTATGCACCCGCAGGCCCGCCTGGTTTGCGTCGCCAAACCGGACGTCTTCAGCGATGACGCTTTGCAGACCCTGGCGCAAGCCGAGGGCATCCAGCTTGTATTGGACTATGGGCCGGTAACACTGGACGCGTTTCGAGTGCGCACGCAAAAGCTCGGTTGCAGTGTCTCTACATGGCGCAACCCGGCGACGCTGACTGCGCAGGCGGCCACTACCGAAGCCTGCCAGTGCGATCTGGACTATGCGGTCTCCATTCAACTGAGCTTGACGGCCTTGCACGGCGTCGTCAGGCGCAAACTTGCGCAGTCATTGACGATCCCCTCTCAACAGATAGACCCCCAGGCGCCACGCGTATCGATCATCGGTAGAGGGATTAACGGCCTGTTCCAAGCCGTGATGTTTCGCCTGGCGAATTATCAGGTTGACGTATACGGCGGCAACCGGCAGAGCGACGGCGCCAGTCACAAGCGGGTAAACATGCGTCATCTGTCAGCGACGGAGACAACGGCAAAACCGCCGCATAACCCGTTCCTGCTGTCAGGAAACCAGCATCTGGCCGTTGAGTGCAATCGGGCAGGCATTGAACTGTTTGAAAAGCTTTTGGCCGATAACCCGTCGCTGGCACCCTGTGCACGCGCGCGGATTGTAAGAGCCTATAGGGACGATGCCACTGACGTAGAGGGCGCGATCCGCGAGCAACGCGATATCCAAGCAAGGCCTTGGCCGAGCGGCAAACCGGGAAGTGAAGTCGCAGAGATCAGCCAACGGCAATTCCAGGCAAGTTATGGCGTCCCTGGCGTCGGTCGGGCCGTGGAAGTATCGGGTTATGAGGTAGCGTTTAATGATCTGACGCGGGAGTTAGAGCGGCTGTTGCAGCGTTCGGGGGTTCAATTTCGGCCCCAGTATCTGAACCCGGTACAAATTGCCGAGCTGAGTAAAGATCACTTTGTCGTCACTGCCATGGGCGTAGAGGAACCCAATGTCATCGCGGTCATTGGCTGGTTTTTCAAACTGTGCGCCAAAGATAATGAAGGGGCCGAAATGTGCGGACTCAAGCTGCAGTACGATCTACCCATCGGTGTCATGAATTGCCGCCTGGACGGGGATCACATTCTGATCTCCGGCGGGCAGGTTGCGCCTGGGTCGACATTGGAGCACAAGGAACACGTACTCGAGGCGTGCCTTGCCGCTGTATCCCGGCACTTTCCACGGTCCTACCGCAATGCGGTCGAAAAGGGCGACCTGCAAATAATCGAATGTGCCAGGCCGGGCACCTCAGATGGACTGTCGATAGTGTATTGGTCCGCCCACCATCAAATCGCCGCCGGGGGAACCTATGCAGGGGGCACCACACAGGGATTGGTGTGGGCCTCTTTGGTTCAGGAAACGATTCAGGCCAGAGCGCATGAACGGTGAATGATAAAAAACCGGTGCGACATCCGCTGTCGCACCCGCTGAGGGAACCGCTCTAAAGCTGTTTACTTCAAGCCGTCCCCGCCACCACCGCCCCCGGTTTACGCGACAACACACTCACCAGCACAAAACTCACCAACGCCACCGCGAGGCTGTAGTAAATCGGGGTGTTTGCGTCCAGCCCATCCTTGAACATGAATACCAACGCGGTCACGAAACCCAGCGTCATCGAGGTGATCGCCCCGCAGGTGGTTGCACGCTTCCAGAAAATCGCGCCGATCAGCGGGATCAGCATGCCGCCTACCAACAGGTTGTAGGCCAGGGTCAAGGCGCTGATCACATCGTTCACCACCAGTGCGATACCCAGCACCGCTATCCCGGTCAGCAGGGTGAACAGGCGGTTAACGCCCAGGCTCGACTGTTTGCCACCGCGCAAGCGTGGCAGTAAGTCCTCGGTTAGTACGGTGGAGGCGGCGAGCAGCCCGGCGCTGGCGGTTGACATCATTGCCGCCAGGGCAGCGGCAATCACCAAGCCACGAATGCCGTCCGGCAGCGAGGCTTTGACGATGGCGGCGAACGCGTTGTTGACGTTATCCAGGTCCGGGATCAGCACATGCGCGGCCATGCCGATCAATGCGCACGCCAGGCCGTAAAGAATGCAGTAGAAGCCGGCGAATGTGCCTGCGTACTGGGCGACTTTTTCGTCACGGGCAGTGAATACGCGCTGCCAGATGTCCTGGCCGATGAGGATGCCGAAAAAGTAGATCATGAAGTAGGTGATGATCGTGTCCCAGCCGATCGTAGTGAAGCTGAAACTCGACGCCGGCAGCTTGGCCACCAGTTCGTCCCAGCCGCCGACGCGGTACAGGCAGATCGGCAGCAGGATAAACATCAGTCCGACGGTCTTGATCACGAACTGCACGATATCGGTCAGAGTCAGCGACCACATGCCGCCAATCGTCGAATACACCACGACCACGCCACCGCCCAGCAGCACCGAGATCCAGAACGGCAGGTCGAACAGCACCTGCAGGACGGTGCCGATCGCCAGGATCGAGGTCACCACGACCATCAGCGCGTAGGTCAGCATGATCACCGCGCTGGCCTGGCGCGCCATGGGGTTGTAGCGTTTTTCCAGGACCTGGGTGACGGTGAAGATTTTCAGTTTCAACAGCGGCTTGGCCAGGAACAGGTTCAGCGCAATGATCCCCGTGCCCAGCGCGGCGCACAGCCAAAAACCGGAAATGCCGTGCACATATCCCAGGCGCACGGTGCCAACGGTAGAGGCACCACCCAGCACCGTGGCGGCCATGGTGCCCATATAGAGAGACGGGCCGAGGTTGCGCCCGGCGACCAGGTAGTCTTCGTGGGTCTTGGCGCGGCGCATGCCGTAGTAGCCGAGCACGAGCATGCCGGCGGCGTAGATGAGTACGACGAATAAATCCAAAGCCATGACGGCGAGTCTCCGATTATTTTTTATTGTGCAGAAGGCGCTTGCTGTGGCGAGGGAGCTTGCTCCCGTTCGACAGCGAAGCTGGAGCCGGCTTTTTTAGGACCGCTTCGCAGTCCAGCGGGAGCAAGCTCCCTCGCCACAAACGTCGGCCCATAGACGGCAGCCGGTTCGGGAAACAGCCGCAGCAGGCTCAGATACACCACCGAGGCCAGGCCCAGCGTTACCGGCAAGCTGATGTCGATGCCCTCGGCCAGGTTGCCCAGCGGCCCGACGAACTGCCCCGGCAGGTTGACGAAGCACAGGCCCACCAGCGCGCTCGGGATCCAGGCCCCCAGCCCGCGCCAGTTCCAGCCATGGCTGAACCAGTAGCGGCCGCCGGTTTCGCCACGGGTGAACACCTGCAGGTCATCCGGGCAATAAAAGCCTCGGCGTACGATCAGGCCGATGATCATCATCACCATCCATGGGGTGGTGCAGGTGATGATCAGCACGGCGAAGGTCGACACGCTCTGCACCAGGTTGGCGGCGAAACGTCCGATAAAGATGAAGGCAATCGACATTACCCCGATCAGCAGCGTGGCCTTGACCCGTGACAGCAGGCGTGGAAACACGCTGGACATGTCCAGCCCGGTGCCATACAGCGAGGTGGTGCCGGTGGACATGCCGCCGATCACCGCAATCAGGCACACCGGCAGGAAGAACCAGCTCGGTGCCACCGCGAGCAAGCCGCCCACATAGTTGTTGCTGGCGATGTAGTCCGGTGCCTTGACGGCCACGATGGTCGCGGTAGCCAGGCCGAACAGGAACGGAATCAAAGTGGCAACCTGGGCCAGGACCACCGCCAGCATGATTCGGCGCTTCGGGGTGTGGCGCGGGATGTAGCGCGACCAGTCGCCGAGGAACGCGCCGAAGGAAATCGGATTGCTCATCGCCACCAGCGCGGCGCCGATAAACGCCGCCCAGAAACCGCTCTGACCGAGGGCGACGCTGCCGGCGAAGTGGCTGTCGAAGGCCGGCGCAAAGGCGAAGATCCCCAGCAGGAACAACAGGCTCGCGGCCCATACCGCAATCCGGTTGACCCACAACATGAAGCGAAACCCGTAGATGCACACCGTCAGCACCAGAAGGGCGAAGACGCCATAGGCCAGGCCCAGGGTCAGGTCGGATTCCGGCAGGCCGATCAGACGTTTCGCACCCCCCACCAGCGCATCGCCTGAACTCCACACCGACAGTGAGAAGAAGGCAATCGCCGTAAGCAGCGACAGAAACGAGCCGACAATCCGCCCATGCACGCCGAAATGCGCGCCGGAAGACACGGCGTTGTTGGTACCGTTGATCGGCCCGAACAGGCCCATGGGCGCCAGGATCACTGCGCCCATCAGCACGCCCAGCACAATCGCCCAGACCCCGGCCTGGAACGACAGGCCGAACAGCACCGGGAACGCGCCCAGCACGGCGGTGGCAAAGGTATTGGCACCGCCGAAGATCAGCCGGAACAGATCCTTAGGGGCGGCGGTGCGTTCGTGGTCGGGGATCTGTTCGACCCCGTTGGTTTCTATGGTGCGAATACTGTTTTGGTTGTTTTTATTATTCATGATCAGCTCCGATCACATTGGCTAAGGGGACGGCAGCCCTTCCGGCATAGTGGACAAATGTTCGTGACAGGCCAGCCACAGGCCTTGTTGTTGTTCTGTGCGCAACCCTTGCCGTGTGAAGACAATGGTCTCGCGTTCCTGGCTGAAGTAATGCTCCCCGTTCATGCGCAGCTCGGTGGCCACGTCATGCATGAAAATCGCCACGTCACCGTGCAGGCTGACAAAGGCGTTGCTCGAGGCGCACGACAGCACCTCGAACCCCTCGTCCCGGCGCCAGCTGTCCCACAACGCCTGGTAGGCATCGCGGCTGAGCAGTGGCTGGGGGAGGGTATGGAACACAAAACTCGCATCGGCCGTGAACGCGCCGAAGTAAGCAGCGCGGTCGTTGCGAGCGAAGGCCGAGACCAGCGCGGCCGCTGCCTTGAGCACCGCTTGCACGCTCATCAGCGATGTGCCACGCCAGGCAGCACGCAGAGCATCTCGTACAGCAGGTTGGCGCCGAGCAGTGAGGTATTGCCGGTGGTGTCGTAGGGCGGCGAAACTTCCACCAAATCACAACCAATCAAGTCCAGGCCCTGGCAGCCACGGATGATCTCGATCGCCTGAATGGTGGTCAGCCCGCCTATTTCCGGGGTGCCGGTGCCAGGCGCCCAGGCCGGGTCGATGCCGTCGATGTCAAAGCTCAGGTACACCGGGCCGCCGCCGACTTTTTCGCGCACTTCGGCCATCAACGGCGCGAGGGAGTGATGCCAGCATTCTTCCGCCTGGACTACGCGAAAGCCCTGTTTGCGGCTCCAGTTGAAGTCTTCGGCGGTGTAGCCCTGGGCGCGCAGGCCGATCTGCACCACCCGGTCGCAATCGAGCAAACCCTCTTCCACGGCGCGGCGGAAGGTAGTGCCGTGGGCGATTTTTTCGCCGAACATATGGTCGTTGACGTCGGCGTGGGCATCGATGTGCACCAGCCCGACCTTGCCGTGTTTCTTGTGGATGGCCCGCAGGATCGGCAGGGTGATGGTGTGGTCGCCGCCCAGGGTCAGGGGAATGACGTCGTGTTCGAGGATTTCATCGTAGGCCTCTTCGATGATGCGCACGGCGTCGAGCAGGTTGAAGGTGTTGATCGCCACATCGCCGATATCAGCAACCGAGAGCGAATCGAACGGCGCCGCACCGGTGGCCATGTTGTACGGGCGGATCATCACCGATTCGGCGCGGATTTCACGCGGGCCGAAGCGGGTACCGGCGCGCAGCGAGGTGCCGATGTCCAGGGGCACGCCGACAAACGCGGCGTCCAGGCCCTTGGCCGTTTGCAGGTGGGGCAGGCGCATCATGGTGGCGATGCCGGCGAAGCGCGGCATTTCGTTGCCGCCCAGTGGTTGGTGGAAAATCTTGTCCACGGGATTGCCTCATCGTTGTTGTGGTTATCTGGGGGCCGATTCTGCGAAATACATGGAAACGAAAGAATCGCCACGGGCAAATACTTAGTTCAGATTTTTCTAAACTAAAGCCTGGGGTAGACTGCGCTGCTTGAGCTGAATCCGGAGAACCCATGGCCAGCGCTTTGCCCGACCTGAAACTCCTGCGCATCTTCGTCAGCATCGTGCGCCACCAGGGGTTCGCCAATGCCCAGCACGAACTCAACCTGTCGACGTCAGCCATCAGCACCTACATGAGCCAGCTGGAAGCGGCGCTGGGCCTGGTGCTGTGCCACCGCGGGCGGGGCGGCTTCAGCCTGACCAGCAAGGGCGAGCTGTTTCATCAGGAAACCTTGCGTTTATTGGCCGAGCTGGAAGGCTTCGAGCAATATGCCGCCGCGTTGAAGGGCGAGTTGCGCGGCACCCTCAAGCTCGGTGTGCTCGACTCCACCGTCAGCGATAAAGCCCTGCCGTTCGCCGAGGTGATTGGCGCCTACAGCCTCGAACATCCAGCAGTACATTTGCATCTGTCGGTGATGAGCCCTTATGAACTGCAACTGGGGGTGCAGGACAATCGCCTGGACCTGGCCATCGGCGCGTTCTCCAACCGCATGAGCGGGCTGATCTATATGCCGTTGTACCGCGAGCAGCACTGGCTGTATTGCAGCACCCGGCATCCGTTGTTCAACGAGCGGCGCATCCCCGAGCAGGTCATCACCCAGCAACGCATGGTCGGGCGCGGCTACTGGAGCCAGGCCGAACTGGCGCGCCATGGCTTCAAGCACAGTGCCGCGACGGTGGAAAGCATGGAGGCGCAGCTGATCCTGGTACTGTCGGGCGCCTACATCGGCTATTTACCCGAGCACTACGCGCAAGCCTGGGCCGACAAGGGCGACCTGCGCGTGCTGCTGCCGGCGACCTTTGGCTACCAGGCGCCGTTTTCGATGATCATGCGTCGGGGGCGCAGCCGCGAGCCGCTGATCCAGACCTTCCGCGATTTACTCAAAGCCCAGCTCAACCAGGCCTGAAAACCATGTCCAGACCCCAGTGTTCCCGTTGCCTGAGACCTCTCAGCCACTGTTTGTGCTCGCTGATCCCCAGCCTCGACAGTCGCACCCGCGTGCTGCTGTTGCAGCATCCGAGCGAGGTCAACCATGCGCTCAATACAGCGCGATTGGCGGCGTTGGGGCTGAACAATGCGCAGTTGGTGGTGGGGGAGGTGTTCGAGGATCTGGCGACGTTATTGAGCCCGCCCGGTTATCAGGCGCGTCTGCTGTTCCCGGCCGATGATGCGCAGCCTTTGCAAGCCTATACGCCTGGTGATCAGCCGTTGCTGCTGGTGGTGCCCGATGGCACCTGGCGCAAGGCGCGCAAGCTGCTGCACCTCAACCCTTTGCTGGCAGCGTTGCCTCGGGTGACGCTGGCCAACGGCGGCGTCTCCCGGTATCGCTTGCGCAAGGCGCCGGGGCCTGGAGCCTTGTCGACGGTCGAAGCGATCGTGCAAGCGTTGCAGGTACTGGAAGCGCCGACATCGTTTGAGCCGCTGTTGAAACCCTTTGAAGCATTGATCGAGGGGCAGATTGCGGCGATGGGGGAAGAGGTTTTTCAGAGAAATCATGGCGGTGGGGACTAGGGCCCGGTCGGTTATCGAGGTGCGGCCATCGGGGGCAAGCCCCCTCCCACATTCGACCGCATGCTCATGTTGGAACGCGATCAACTGTGGGAGGGGCTTGCCCCCGATGGCGCCCTCATAGGCACCACACCTCTGCCTTATTCCTATAAGCCATAAGCACCGCACTTTGCGTGATATGGCCCGCCGACCTTTCCCGGTATGATGTGCGCCCCGCAGTCTGGATTGCGAATACGCCATGACCTTGCAGTACCCTACAATCGCCGATTGCGTCGGCAATACCCCCCTGGTCCGCTTGCAACGCATGGCGGGTGAAACCAGCAATACTTTGTTGCTCAAGCTTGAAGGCAACAACCCCGCCGGTTCCGTCAAGGACCGCCCGGCGTTGTCGATGATCACCCGCGCCGAACTGCGCGGGCAGATCAAGCCGGGCGACACGCTGATCGAAGCCACCTCGGGTAATACCGGGATCGCCTTGGCCATGGCCGCCGCGATCAAGGGTTACAAGATGGTGCTGATCATGCCCGACAACGGCAGCGCCGAGCGCAAGGCGGCGATGACCGCCTATGGCGCCGAACTGGTGCTGGTCACCCAGGAAGAAGGCATGGAAGGCGCCCGCGATCTCGCCGAACGCATGGCCGCCGAAGGCCGTGGCGTTGTGCTGGACCAGTTCGCCAACGGGGATAACCCCGAAGCGCACTACACCAGCACCGGCCCGGAAATCTGGCGCCAGACCCAGGGCACCATCACCCATTTCGTCAGCTCCATGGGCACCACCGGCACCATCATGGGCAATTCGCGCTACCTCAAGGAGCAGAACCCGGCGATTCAGATCGTCGGCCTGCAGCCGATGGAAGGTGCGGCCATCCCCGGTATCCGGCGCTGGCCCGAAGAGTACTTGCCGAAGATCTACAACGCCGCGCGCGTGGACCGCATCATCGACATGGCCCAGCGCGAAGCCGAAGACACCACCCGGCGCCTGGCGCGTGAAGAGGGGATCTTCTGCGGCGTGTCGTCCGGCGGCGCCGTGGCCGGTATGTTGCGCCTGTCCAGGGAAGTTGAAAACGCGGTGATCGTCGCGATCATCTGTGACCGAGGCGACCGTTACCTGTCGACCGGCATCTTCGACGAACCCAACTGATGGCCAAGCACGAGAGAGGCCTGCGCTTCCAACCGACGGGCGGCAGCCGGGCCCCGCAGATTCCAGTGGGCAAGAAGCAGCGCCTGACCATCGAACGCCTGGCCAACGACGGTCGCGGCATCGTGTTCTTCGAAGGCCGCACCTGGTTCGTCAACGGTGCGCTGGCCGGCGAGGAGGTGGAAGCGCGGGTGCTCGGCGCCCACGGCAAGGTGGTCGAAGCGCGTACCGAGCGCGTGTTCAAGGCCGGCGAACTGCGCCGCCCGGCACCTTGCGCGCACTTTGGCCGCTGTGGCGGCTGCAGCGTGCAGCATTTGCCTCACGACGAACAGCTTGCCCTGAAACAGCGCATGCTCGCCGAGCAATTGTCGCGCGTGGCCGGTGTCGAACCGCAAGAATGGGCCGCGCCCTTGAGCGGGCCGGAATTCGGCTACCGCCGTCGTGCCCGCGTGGCCGTGCGCTGGGATGCCAAGGCGAAACAACTCGAGGTGGGTTTCCGCGCGGTGGCCAGCCAGGACATCGTCGCCATTGATGATTGCCCGGTACTGGTACAGGCCTTGCAACCGATCATGCAGCGTCTGCCGAACATGCTGCGCCGCTTGAGCAAACCTCAGGCTTTGGGGCATGTGGAGCTGTTCAGCGGCTCGTCCATCGCCGTGTTGCTTCGACATATGGCACCGCTGTCTGACGCGGACATGCAGGTACTGCAGGAATTTTGCAGCTTCCATGACGCCCAGTTGTGGCTGCAGGGCGAGGGGCCGCCGCAACCGGTCGAGCCGGGCAGGGCGCTCGGTTTCCGCCTTGAGGCGTGGGATTTGGAGCTGGCTTACCGGCCGGGAGATTTTGTGCAGGTCAACGCCGGGGTCAACGAGGCGATGGTCGCCCAGGCCCTGCAATGGTTGGCGCCGCAACCCGATGAGCGGGTGCTGGACCTGTTTTGCGGGCTGGGCAATTTTGCCCTGCCACTGGCCCGGCAGGTACGCGAAGTCGTTGCGGTGGAAGGCGTTCAGGCTATGGTGGAGCGCGCTGCAGAGAATGCCATCAGCAATAATTTGCATAATGTGCAGTTTTTTCAGGCCGATTTGTCCCAGCCCCTGACCGACGCGGAATGGGCCAAACAGGGCTTTTCTGCGGTACTCTTGGACCCACCCCGCGATGGTGCCCAGGAGGTTGTGCGCAAACTGGCCGCCCTGGGAGCCAGGCGCCTGGTGTATGTGTCCTGCAACCCCGCCACGCTGGCGCGGGACACGGTTGAGTTGGTCAAGCAAGGTTACCGGCTAAAGCGTGCCGGGATCCTCGACATGTTTCCGCAGACAGCGCATGTCGAGGCCATGGCGTTATTTGAAGCGGGCTAGGATGCCCGTTTAATCCGACTGGCCTGCAGTCTCCAGGGCCGTGAACGGCCAGGGAGCCTGCAGCAAGGTCGGCGATGATTTTTGGCGCATCCAAGGTGCGTCGTAGGGAAGGTAAGCAAGATGGTACAGGTGAGAGCACACCAGCCGATCAACACCGACGGCAGTATCAATCTCGAGGCATGGCTGGATCATGCCGTCAGTGTCGACCCGGCACTGGACCGTGAAGCCTTGAAAGCAGCCTGCGAGTTCGCTCGTGAGTCTGAACAACAGGACAATGCGGCCAAGAACCTGTGGGCGGAAGGCACGTCGAGCTTTCGTACCGGGTTGGAAATCGCCGAGATCCTTGCCGATCTCAAGCTGGACCAGGATTCGCTGATCGCCGCCGTGCTCTATCGCGGTGTGCGTGAAGGGCATATCCCGTTGCCGACCGTCGGCCAGCGTTTCGGCGCCGTGGTGGCCAAGCTGATCGACGGCGTGCTGCGCATGGCGGCCATCAGTGCCAGCCTCAGCCCGCGCCAATCGATGGTGCTGGGCACCCAGGGCCAGGTGGAAAACCTGCGCAAGATGCTGGTAGCGATGGTCGACGACGTGCGCGTCGCGCTGATCAAGCTGGCCGAACGTACCTGCGCGATCCGTGCGGTGAAAACCGCCGATGACGAGAAGCGCAACCGCGTCGCCCGCGAGGTCTTCGACATCTACGCGCCGCTGGCGCACCGCCTGGGTATCGGTCATATCAAATGGGAGTTGGAGGACCTGTCCTTCCGCTACCTCGAACCCGATCAATACAAACAGATCGCCACGCTGCTGCACGAGCGGCGGCTCGACCGCGAGCGCTTTATCAGCGACGTGATGGGCCAGTTGCGCGCCGAGTTGCAGGCCACCGGCGTCGATGCCGACATCAGCGGCCGCGCCAAGCACATCTATTCGATCTGGCGCAAAATGCAGCGCAAGGGCCTGGCGTTCAGCCAGATCTACGACGTACGCGCCGTGCGTGTGCTGGTGCCGGAAATGCGCGATTGCTACACCGCGCTGGGTATCGTGCATACCCTGTGGCGGCATATTCCCAAAGAGTTCGACGACTACATCGCCAACCCCAAGGAAAACGGCTACCGCTCGCTGCACACGGCGGTGATCGGCCCTGAAGGCAAGGTGTTGGAAGTGCAGATCCGCACCCACGCCATGCACGAAGAGGCGGAGTTGGGCGTATGCGCGCACTGGCGTTACAAGGGCACCGACGTCAAGGCCGGTTCCAACCAGTACGAAGAGAAAATCTCCTGGTTGCGCCAGGTGCTGGAATGGCACGAAGAACTCGGCGACATCGGCGGCCTGGCCGAACAGTTGCGCGTGGATATCGAACCGGACCGGGTCTACATCTTCACCCCCGACGGCCACGCTATCGATTTGCCCAAGGGCGCCACGCCACTGGACTTCGCTTACCGCGTGCACACCGAAATCGGCCACAACTGCCGGGGCGCCAAGATCAACGGGCGCATCGTGCCACTCAACTACAGCCTGCAAACCGGTGAGCAGGTCGAGATCATCACCAGCAAGCACGGCACGCCGAGCCGCGACTGGCTGAACCCGAACCTGGGTTACATCACCACCTCGCGGGCGCGGGCGAAGATCGTGCACTGGTTCAAACTGCAGGCCCGCGACCAGAACGTCGCCGCCGGCAAGACCCTGCTCGAACGCGAACTGGCGCGCCTGGGCCTGCCCCAGGTGGACTTCGACAAGCTGGCCGAAAAGGCCAACATGAAGATCGCCGAAGACATGTTCGCCGCCCTCGGTGCCGGCGACCTGCGCCTGGCGCAACTGGTCAACCTGGCCCAGCAACTGGTGGAGCCGGAGCGCGGCAACGAACAGCTGGAACTGATCCCGCGCAAGGCCACCGGCTACAAGCCTGGCAAACGTGGCGATATCCAGATCCAGGGCGTGGGCAACCTGATGACGCAAATGGCCGGCTGCTGCCAGCCGTTGCCGGGCGACGCCATCGTCGGCTACATCACCCAGGGACGCGGGGTGAGCATTCACCGCCAGGACTGCGCCTCGGTGCTGCAGCTGGGCGGGCGCGAGCCGGAGCGGATCATCCAGGTCAGCTGGGGCCCGGTGCCGGTGCTCACGTACCCGGTGGACATCATCATCCGTGCCTACGACCGCTCCGGTCTGCTGCGCGACGTCTCGCAGGTGCTGCTCAATGAGCGGATCAACGTGCTGGCGGTCAACACCCGCTCGAATAAAGAGGACAACACCGCGTTGATGTCCCTGACCATCGAGATTCCGGGGCTGGACGCGCTGGGGCGGTTGCTGGGGCGGATATCGCAGTTGCCGAACATCATCGAGACGCGGCGTAATCGCACTCCATGAACGCGGTTTAAAATGTGGGAGGGGGCTTGCCCCCGATGAGGGAGGATCAGTCAGCCCCTGTATTGACTGACCCACCGCTATCGGGGGCAAGCCCCCTCCCACAGTTGACCGGCGGCGTTCTGAACTGATCGGAAAGAGACTGATGTATTCACTTGAAGACCTGCTGCACCTCATGAGCCGCCTGCGCGACCCGCAATACGGCTGCCCATGGGACATCAAGCAAACCTACGCCACCATCGTGCCGCATACCCTGGAAGAGGCCTATGAAGTGGCCGACGCCATCGAGCGTGGCGACTTCGATCATCTGCAAGGCGAGTTGGGCGACCTGTTGTTCCAGGTTGTTTATTACAGCCAGTTGGCGCGGGAAGAAGGGCGCTTCGAATTTGCCGGGGTGATCGACAGCATCACCCGCAAGCTGATCCGCCGTCATCCCCATGTGTTCCCGACCGGCGACCTGTATGCACCGTTGGATATTCCTCAACTGAGCGAAGAGCAGGTCAAGCAGCGTTGGGAGCAGATCAAGGCCGAGGAGCGCGCGGAAAAGTCCGACGCACCCGAGCAATTGTCCCTGCTCGATGACGTGCCCACTGCCTTGCCATCGCTGTCCCGTGCCGCCAAGCTGCAGAAGCGCGCCAGCCAGGTGGGTTTCGATTGGCCGTCGGCGTTACCGGTGGTGGATAACGTGCGCGAAGAGCTGGATGAAGTGCTCGAAGCCATGGCCGATAACGACTCGGCAGCCATTGCCGATGAAGTCGGTGACCTGCTGTTTGCGGCGGTCAACCTGGCCCGTCACCTCAAGGTCGACCCGGAAACCGCGTTGCGTGGCGCCAATGCCAAGTTCGAGCGGCGTTTCCGATTTATCGAACAGGCATTGCGCGAGACGCATCAACCCATAGAAGATTGCACCCTCGAAACGTTGGACGCCCTGTGGGGCGAAGCCAAACGCCAGGAAAAGAATGTTTCCAGCTGCGGTTGAGCAGTTGCCTAAGTGAGTACGCACCATGAGCCTTTCCCTTCGCGACCAGTTGCTCAAAGCAGGTCTGGTCAACCAAAAGCAGGCCAAACAGGTCGGCAAAGAGAAGCAGAAACAGCAGCGGCTGGTCCACAAGGGGCAGGCCGAGGTCGATGACACCCAGGCGCGCCTGGCGGCCGAGGCGCACGCCGAGAAGGTCAAGCGCGACCAGGAGCTGAACCGTCAGCAGCAGGAAAAAGCCGAGGCCAAGGCCCGCACGGCCCAGGTCAAGCAATTGATCGAAACCTCGCGCCTGCCCAAGCTGACCACCGAGGACTACTACAACTTCGTGGATGACAAGAAGGTCAAGCGCCTGTCGGTCAACACGCTGATGCGTAACAAGCTGAGCAACGGCTCCCTGGCCATCGTGCATCACGGCGGCAGCTACGAGGTGATCCCGCGCGAAGCCGCGCTGAAAATCCAGGAGCGCGCGCCGGAGCGTATCGTGCAGCTCAATATCCTGACCGAAAGCCAGGTGCCGGATGAGGATGATCCGTACGCCGCCTACCAGATCCCGGATGACCTGATGTGGTAAGCCGCTGAAAACAACAAACCCCGCCAAAAAGGCGGGGTTTGTGTTTTTACCGTGCCGCGCCAGCCTGTTACCAATCCACTGCGTAGCTCAGGCTGAAGGTACGACCTTCGGCATTCGGGTACGGCGCGCGGGCGTTGGCCTGGGCGAACATGTTCTGGTAGTTGCGGTTGGTGAGGTTGTACACCGCACCTTCGAGGCGACCCACCGGCAGCCTTACCGAGCCCAGCAGGTCTACCAGCGTGTAGCCCTGGATATCGCGCCCGTTGTTGTCCTTGAACGCGGCGTCATAGTTGGCCAGGCGCATGCCCTGCAGGCGCAGGCTGTAGTCGCCACGGTCGTAGCCGACGAACGCGGTGGTCTTGGCCGGGGAGATACGGGTGGCGGGCAGGTCGATCCACTTGCCGTTCTGCTGGGTCTCGCCTTTGGAATAGGCGTACGTGCCGCCGACCGACCACTGGTCGGTGACGTTATACGTCAGGCTGGTTTCGATACCGCGCACGCGTTCTTTCTGGTTGATCAGGCGTAGCACGCGATCATTGGCATCATAGAACTGCGTCACATCCGAGGTGTTTTCATACGCCGTGACATTGGCCAGCCACTTGTCCCAGTTGCCACGCCAGCCCAGTTCATAGCTGTTGACCTTCAGCGCCTGGGCGTTGAGGTCTTGAATGTTGTACGTGCTGTTGACGTCACGCAGGAAGCGCTGGATATCCGGCAGGGAAAAGCCCTGGCTGAAGTTGGCGAACACATCCTGGTTTTCACTCAGGTGGTACACCGCGCCGAGGTTGTAGAGGGTGTCGTCATACTTGAGGGTGCCGCCCGGCAGCGTCGCGCGGTTGCCGGTCTGAACGATTTCGCCATAGGCGATGCTGTCGTCGACCTTGCTCTCGATCCATTCGCGGCGCACGCCACCGCGCAACGTCCAGTCACCGATGTCATAGGACAGCTGGCCGAAGATCGCCTTGGTGGTGGTCTGGATGTCCGGGCCCAGCTCGAAGGTGGTGCCGGTCTTGGTGTAGGTCAGGCCGTTGACCCGGTACTGGTCGCCGCGTTGGCGCGAGGTTTCATGATCATAGTCGGCCCCCCAGACCAGGTTGCCGGTCGCCGGGCCGATGTCTGGCATTTGCGTGTCAATGGCGGCGCGCAGGCCGTACACATCTTGCACGCTATTGTTGTCCGACACCCCGGCTCGGCCCCGGGACAAGTCCGGGAAGAACAGTGCATCGGCGCGGCGCCAGTAACTTTCGACCTGCAAGCCCTGGCCGTAGAAGTCCTTGTCGGCGTAATTGAGGTTGACCGCCTGGTTGTGGGTGGACGGCTGGTCGTCCAGGTCCAGGCCTTTCACCGCGACGGCCTCGCTGGTGATGCGTGGGTTTTTGGTATAGCGGGTGTCCTGTTCGTCTTTGTAGTCCTGCAGCGACAGGCTGATCTTTTTGTCGTCATCCAGCTCGTAGCCGAAGCGACCTTGCAGGTCGTAGGTGTCGGTGTCCATGTTGCTGCCCTGGGACGTGTCCTGGGGAATGCGCTTGCCGTTACCGTCGAACTGGTCGTTGCGTTGCACGGCGTTGCCCGACACATACCAGTCCAGCGGGCCCTGGCGGCCTGTTGCGCTCTGGAATGCCTGGTAGGAAAAGCCTTTGTGGCTGAGGTTGTCACCGGCGGTCATGCCGATCTTGCTGCTGAAGGCCAGGTCTTCACCTTTGTTGCGCTTGGTGATGATGTTGATGATGCCGCCCGATGCGCCGGCGCCGTAGACGCTGCTGGCGCCGGAAATCACTTCGATGCGCTCGATGCTTTCCGGTGCCACGCTGTTGAGCTGGCGGAAGTTGTCACGCGTGGCATTCTGGGACACCCCGTCGATCAGGATCAGCGTATTGCGCCCGCGAAGCGTCTGGCCGAAGTTGCTCATGCCGCCGCTGGAGGGCGCGATGCCGGGGACCAGTTGCCCGAGAATATCGGCAACCCGGCGTCCTGCCGAGATCTGCTGGCGGATCTGTTCTTCATTGATGACCTGCACCGAGCCCGGGATCGCCGCAATGCTGGTTTCACTGCGCGTGGCCGAGACCACTGTCGGCTGTAGCTGCAGGCTGGTCGCCGGCGTTTCTTCAGTTTGATCGGCCCAGACGGGCGCACTGATCGACCCGAGCAGGGGCAGCAGAACCGCCCATTGTGATGTGTTCATGACCTTGCCTTTGAGTTATTAGAAGTAGTGACAGAAAAAACGGACGTTTCAGGTGTTCGGGTGAGCGAACGAATGGCGCGGATGCCCAGCGCAGCCAGGGCATACGTCAGCGCGACCAGCCAGAAGCTGTGCGCCAGGCCCACCATGGCCATACCGATGCCACCCAGCAGCGCGCCGCACAACGCGCCGGCCTTGGCGGCGCTGTTGCCCAGGCCCAGGGCGAACCCCTGCTGGCTGGGTGCAACGGTGTTGGCGATCAGCGTGTAGGCCACCGGCAGCAAAGCGCCTTGCCACACGCCCCACAGCAGCCGGCTGGCGAGGAAGCCAAACCATTCATTCGCCAATGCCGTGAAGGCCAGTGTGAAGGCGCAGGCCCAGGTGACCCACTCAATGATGCGCAGCGTGTGTGCAGGTTGATGTCGATCAAACAGGCGGCCCCACAACGGCGCGGACAGCGCCAGGGTCAATGCGCTGGCGGCATAGCTGGCGCCGATCAGCCACGCGGGCGCATGCAAAACATCGGCAACATATAAGGCATAGAACGGTTGCGGCATCATCTTGGCTGCTTGGATCAAGACGATGATCCCCAGCATCGCGCCGAGCCAGCCTTTGGGGAGTGCGGCGGGCGTCGAGGTGCGCGCGGGTCTCGATCGTGGTGAGTCGTTGGGTAAGAAGGCGCTGATTATTGCGCACAACAGGCAGACTGCGGTGGCGCTGTAGCACAGCAATGCGAAACCGGATATGTCCATCAGCCAGCCGCCCAACACCGGCCCGGCCAGGGAGCCCACGGCGGTGGCCGATTGCAGCCGCGCCAGGATATGCCCGCGACCGCCATCGCCGCAGTAGGCCAGCGCATAGGCCTGCGCGGCCGCAATAAAGCCGGCCAGCGCACCCTGCGCTACCCGGATCGCCACCAGCAGCCAGGGATCGTAGGTGATGGCGGCCAGCGCCTGGCATACCGCCAGCGCCAGCAGCGCGCGGATGATCATCGGCTTGTGCCCGGTACGATCACCCAGGCGCCCCCACATGGGCGTGAGCACCATCGCCGCCATCATCGGCCCGGCATACACCAGCGCAGACAGCAGGCCGGTGTACTGGGCGTTGGCGGCGCCAAGCAATTTCTGGATTTGCAATGGCCAGAAAGGGCCGCTCATTTCCATGGCGCCCATCGACACCAGCTGAATCACCACCAGCAAGCGCAGCGCCGTGCTGTTAGCCGACATTGGCGGCGCTACTAAGCGGGTTGGGCAGGCGCCCGACGATATCGGCATGGCTTTCCATCAGTCGCATGCGCATGAACGACTTGGCCGGCCAGTCCTGTTCCAGCAGCGCGGCACGTTCGGTCAACCAGCGCTGAGGGTCGACCTCGCTGCGCACATCATCGAAGCACTGGCTGACCTGCGCTGACAGTTCATCCCACAACAGCGCCTGGGGAACCTCGAAGTGGCGCGCGCCGAGCAATACCAGCTCGCCCAAGTGGCACATGAACACTGTGTGCAGCAACTTGTCGCGCACGAAACCTGCATCGTCGTACAAGGTCATTTTCGGGTCATGCAGTTCGATATCCAGACCTTGGGCGTGCAAGGTTTTTCGGTCGATCCGGATATCGCCGAAATCGCGCAACAGCAGGCGGCTGACTTGCCCGTCCGCATCCATGACCATAAAGGAATTCTGCTGATGGGCCTCGAAGGCCACGCCATAGCGCAGGTACATGCCCAGCAGGGCCGGCACGGCAATGGATGCGTAATCCTTGAAAAACGCACAGAGGGCCTGTGCATCGTCAGCGCCTTGGCTCAGGCGGACCCACTGCCTCAGCAACGGCTGCCCATGCTGGTCGGTGGCAAACAGGCTGCCCACCGGGACGGCCATTTCGCCGGTTTGGAGCAGGCTCTGCGGGTTGTCGCGATAAAGCACCGCCAAGTGGCGGGAGTGTTCGTCATTCACCGGCTGTGGCTTGAAATGCACGCCCAGGCGCTCGGGCACGATGCTTAGGATGTCCTGCAGCCCAGGTTCGCGCGCCAGGATGGTCTGCAGCAGATGGCTGATCCGCGGCCCCATGCGCGCCGAGCGTGGCGACACCGTGCGCTGCACGCTGGTCAGGCGCAGCGAAACCGGAAGCTTAACCATAGGCGCGTCGCTGCGGCCTTCAGGCAAAACGGTGCGGAACGACATGGTCGGGTGGGCCGTGAATGCAACGATATCGGTGAGCACCAACAGCTGGTCGCCGATTTCATTGGCGAACAGCTGCGGTAGCTCCTGGCGAGCTTGCCAAGGGTGGGCAGGCAGCGGCAGATAATCGTTGGCCTCAAGGCCCTGTGCAGTCAGGTGCGCCGTCAATTGGCGAGCCGCTTGCGGGAAGTGGCCCTGCCACCACTGCCAGTAATCCGCCGTGCCGGCCAGGCTTTCAACATGGGCGTACTGGCGGTGCAGCGCACACAGCAATACCGGGAAACGCGCCTCGAACTCAGGCGAAAATTCGATCACCTGGTCTGTCGCCAAACCCAGCTTGGTCTTGTAGTTGGGGTGCCAGGGATGGCCGAGCGTGCCCCATTGCTCGAGCACTGACGTTGGGTTGCCAGCCTCTGGGGCGTGCTTGAGGTAGCTGAGCAGGTTGTGCTGATGCACGGGGTCCATCGAGGCGTGCAGCTCGAGCGTCCATTGCTCGTGAAAGGCCAGGCACAGGGTATCGTTGATGAAGCTGTCGTCGATCTCTGTGTTGAGGCGGTCCAGGACCTCTGGGGCGGCAGGCGATTCGAGGCGGGTGTTCAGTAAGGTCAGCAACTGCGACGGGAACTGGATGGTCTGTTCGGGCTGCCCAGCCCGCAGGACGCTGACCTTGCCTCGCAAATCCCAGCTGGCCATGCGGCCAGGGCGCAGGTGCTCAAAGCGCAGGTGGCTCTGGTCGGGCAGCACCAGCCAGCGGTGGTCGTCTTCGTCATGTCTGAGGGTGTTCGGATCGAGCAGGCCTTCACGAAACAGGGCCTGGATCAGGCGTTGAAAACTACGTTCGCAGGCGGGTGCCAAGGTGGCGACCAGTGTCTGAAGGGTGATGTGCCTGGCCTGGAATTGACGCGTGGCCAGTGCTTCACCCCAGCGGCCAAGCAGCGATTGTTCCGGTGTGGTGAGGTGTCCATGCATGAGGTCAAACTCCGTTTTCGTGAGGCCGAGTGAAAAGCGGAGCGATACTATCGAGAATCATTACCAATTGTCTATTTGTTGTTACTTTTTTATACCGTCGTAGGGACGTATAGGAAAAGGCCACTTTAGAAAACGAAAAACCCCGCTCAAAAAGGCGGGGTTCCTGTGTGTAGGCGACCTGGCTGCGTGGGCCGGGCCGTTTACGCGATGTCAGGGTTTCAGGAGCCTTCTGTCTGGCGTCTCATTTCAAGCGTTTCAAGTTCGTTTTTATAATTGTGGGCATCGCTCTCGTTGTGGAACATGCCGACCAGCAAATCTTGTTGATGTACGTCCCAGATGTGAATCCCGTGGCCTACCGCTTCATGGGACATATGTTCATCGTCGCGTTCAGTTACTTTTACAGTCATCTGCTTGCTCCAATCTCTGGTTGATCTGCGGCAAGTCGTCGCAGGTATTTGTTATATGGTTTGTTAGCTTGCTAAGTAAACTGGTTTTGCGCGCAACAATTTATTGCAGGAAACGCAACATTCCCGCAGGCCGCGTAAACCGTGGTGTTTGGGGTTGGGGGCATGAGTTAGATGACAAAAGTTTCATGTTCGGGGGCAGGCTACTGACGCCATCGGGAGCAAGCCCCCTCCCACATTTTGAAATGCATTCCAAGTGTGGGAGGGGGCTTGCCCCCGATGGCGGTAGATACTTCAACGCAAAAAATCCAGGCAAAAAAAAGCCCCGCATTCAGCGAGGCTCTTTTTAACTCATCAGGGCAATCAGCTCCCTTTGACAGCCTTACCGTCAACGGTGCCATCCTGCAGCATGATGTTGTATTCCTTGCCATCCGTTTCAACCTGGCGCAAGGCAACCAGAATGCCGCCCTGGTCCTTGGCAAACCACATCTGTGTGATGCGCTTGCTCTGGGATGGATCACGCACGCGTTCAACCTTGATCGCGTCGATGGAGCCTACCTTGGTCTGGACTTTTTCCGGGCCCATGACGCGGAAGTCATAGGTATCCACATCCGTACCTTCGGCCACTCGGTAGCTCATGCTTTTCTTGCCGGCAGCCACATCGCGCTGAAGGGCGAGTTGATAGGTGGACTTGTCGAGCATGCCGCTTTCGAGGGTGACGTTAACCGGGTCCTTGTTTTCAAAGCCGGTGATCTTCTTGGTCGCCTGGTCGAAATCCAGGTTGATCTTCTTCGCCTTGCCCAAACCGCCGCGCTCGAAGCTGTAGCTCTTGGGTTGCAGGGTGTCCTTGTCGAACAGGATCACGCTGGTTTCGGTCAGGCTGGCGATCATCATCGAGGCCTTGAAGTTCAAGGTCCAGGTGCCGTCGCCGTTCTTGGTCAGGCTGCGTTCAGCCGAACCACTCATGGGCAGTTGTTTCCAGTCGGCGGTGTAGCTGACGGAGAAGGGGTGAAGGTCCGCCGCTTGCACGGCAGGCAGAGCGAACAGCGCAAAAGCGAAGAGCAGGGCGCGACGCATAAAATCTCCTAGGTTCGAATCAAGTGGCCGCTGGCCGCGAGTAACTGACCATCCAATAATGCACCCTGTTCACCAAGAATCAACCGACCCTCGGCAAACCAGCGAACAGCCAACGGGTAAATCCTGTGTTCCTGGGTATGAACCCGTTGCGCAAGCGTCTGCGCCGAGTCATCCGACTCTACCGGAACCACTGCCTGTACGACCAGAGGCCCGCCATCGAGTTCCTCGGTGACAAAGTGCACGCTGCAGCCATGCTCGCGGTCGCCGGCATCGAGGGCGCGCTGATGGGTATGCAGGCCTTTGTACTTGGGCAGCAGGGAAGGGTGGATATTGAGCAGGCGCCCTTCGTAATGCCGCACGAAATCAGCGCTGAGGATGCGCATGAAGCCGGCAAGTATGACGAGCTTGGGGTTGAAGGTGTCGATCAGTTCGATCAAGGCGCGGTCGAAGGCCTCGCGGCCGTCGAACGCCTTGTGATCCAGCGAGCGGGTCTCGATACCCGCGTCCCTGGCGCGTTGCAGGCCGTAGGCATCGCTGCGGTTGGAAATCACCGCAGCGATGCGCACCGGGCTGTCGCCGGTGCGCGTGCTGTCGATCAGGGCCTGCAAATTACTGCCGGTGCCGGAAAGCAGCACCACGACATCACAGGTGACAGGCATCAATGCGCCTTAAGGTTCTTCAGTTCAACCTGGGCCGCACCTTCGGCAGCGCTGGCGATCTGGCCGATGACCCAAGGCTGCTCGCCGGCTTCGCGCAGTACATTCAGCGCGGTTTCAACGTGCTCCTGCGCCACGCAGATGACCATGCCCACGCCGCAGTTCAGCACGCGGTGCATTTCGGTTTCGTTGACGTTGCCTTTCTCTTGCAGCCAGTCGAAAACCGCAGGGCGCTGCCAGCTGGCCACGTCGACAATCGCCTGGGCGCCTTTTGGCAGCACGCGTGGGATGTTGTCCAGCAGGCCGCCGCCGGTGATGTGGGCCATGGCCTTGACGGCGCCGGTGTCCTTGATCAGCTTGAGCAGCGGCTTGACGTAGATGCGCGTCGGGGCCATCAGCAGGTCGGTCAATGGCTTGCCGTCGAGCTGGATGTTCTCGATATCGGCGCCGGACACCTCGATGATCTTGCGGATCAGCGAGTAGCCGTTGGAGTGCGGGCCGGACGATGGCAGGGCGAGCAAGGCGTCGCCGGCAGCCACTTTGGAACCGTCGATGATTTCGGATTTTTCCACCACGCCGACGCAGAAACCGGCCAGGTCGTAGTCTTCGCCTTCGTACATGCCTGGCATTTCAGCGGTTTCGCCGCCGACCAGGGAGCAACCCGACAGCTCGCAGCCGGCGCCGATGCCGGTGACCACTTGGGTCGCGGTCTCGACATTGAGTTTGCCGGTGGCGTAGTAGTCGAGGAAGAACAACGGCTCGGCGCCGCACACCACTAGGTCGTTGACGCACATGGCAACCAGGTCGATGCCGATGCTGTCGTGCTTGTTCAGGTTCAGCGCCAGGCGCAGCTTGGTGCCCACGCCGTCGGTGCCGGAAACCAGTACAGGCTGCTTATAGCCGGCCGGGATTTCGCAGAGGGCGCCAAAACCGCCCAGGCCACCCATGACTTCGGGGCGCGCAGTGCGCTTGGCGACGCTCTTGATGCGTTCGACCAATGCTTCACCGGCGTCGATGTCTACACCGGCGTCCTTGTAGCTCAGGGAGGGTTGCTTGCTCATGATCCAGGCCTTTAAGGGGGATTTCTGGGTAACGACCGAGCGGGCAGGCACTTTTGGCGAAGGCCCAGCCGTTGACGGTCTGCGAAGGCGCGCGATTTTATCAGGCTTGAGGGGCAGCGGCCATCCTCGGGCCGACGGGCAGGGCATATGAGTCTAAAAAAAACCGAATCGGCCCGGTAATGCACCGTATTAAGGTATAGCCTTGAATCCGCTATCGTTATGACAGTATGAAAACTTACCGAGACCCGTGAATGTTTTACCGGTCGCTGTGTCACAGCCTTGCCAAAACCGAGATCACGCGGTCTGTTCCAGCCGCTAAATTTGTCGTTCGGGAATCTTCCATGCGTCTGTGTAAATTCTTTTTTGTAGGCTGTTTGTCGTTGGTCAGCCTGGCGAGTCATGCCGAAACCCTCAATGGCCTCTATCAAGTCCTCGAACCGGTCAGCAGCCAGTCACCCCAGGAGCGTGACCAGGCCACCCAGCGCGCCGTGCAGACCCTGGTCATCCGTCTGACCGGCGATGCCAAGGCCGCCGAGGGCCCGGGCCTGGCGGCGGTCCGCAAAGACCCGCAACAAATCATCAGCCAATACGGCTACGACGCCGGCCCGCCGGAAAGCCTGCAGGTGGATTTCGACCCGGTCAGCACCGATCGCGCCCTGCGTGACGCCGGCTTGGCGATCTGGGGCAGCAATCGACCCTCGATCCTCGGCTGGTGGCTGAACGACTCTACCGAAGGCAGCAGCCTGGTCGGCGACGGCCAAGCGGTGGCTCAAGCGCTGCGCCGGGCGGCCCAGCACCGAGGCTTGCCGTTGCGCCTGCCGCTGGGTGACCTGGACGAACAGGTCGTCGCCACCGCGCCGAACCTGGAAAGTGCCGACGCCACGCCGCTGCGCGCCGCCTCCGAACGCTATGGCGCCGATGCGTTATTGGCGGTGCATGCGCGCCAGGAAGGCAACCAGTGGCAGGCCAAATGGCGCCTGTGGCTGGGCGACAAGACCGAGCAGGGCAGCGTCCAGGGCGCTGACACTGGCGCGGTCGCCGACGCCGTGTTGCTTGCGGTCAGCCAGAAGCTCGCGCCGCGTTTTGCGGTCAAGCCTGGGGTCAGCGCCGAACAATTGCTGGAGGTGCAGGGCATGACGCTGGAGCGCTACGCCGTCCTGGGTCGTTTGCTCGAGCCCTTTGGTGGCCAGCCGCAGCGGGTGGACGGCGATCGTATTGTGTATCGCGTCAATGGCAGCGCCGATCAGTTGCGCACCCAGTTGAGCCTGGCCAAGTTGCAGGAAGTGCCGGCGGGTGAAGCCCCCGCCCCGCAACCGCCGGCCGATGGCGCACAACCGGCTGCCGCGCCTGAGCCCCAGGCGCAGTTACGTTTTCGTTGGTAAGTGGCCTGGCTTCTATATAGAAGCGGCAAGTAAATAACAGAGGAAGTGGTTCATGGCGGATACGCGTCGTTGGGTGTGGCTTGGCGGGATTGTCCTGCTGTGCGTTTTTGTGTTCTTGCTGCATTCGATCCTGACGCCGTTTCTGGTGGCGTTGCTGCTCGCCTATCTGTTCGATCCGGTGGTGGACCGCCTGGAGAAGGCCGGCCTGTCGCGCACCTGGGGTGTGATCGCGGTGTTTGCCTTGTTTACCCTGATCATTACCGTTCTGGTGCTGGTGCTGGTGCCGATGCTGGCCAAGCAGCTGTATCGACTTTACGAACTGGCGCCGCAGATGCTCGACTGGTTGCAGCACACGGCGATGCCATGGGCCCAGGCCAAGCTTGGGCTGTCGGACGGGTTCTGGAAGTTCGACAAGGTCAAGGCGGCAATCAGTGAACACATGGACAAGACCACCGATATCGTCAGTATGGTGCTCAGCCAGGCCACCGCTTCCAGCCTTGCGCTGATCGGCTGGCTGACCAACCTGGTGCTGATCCCGGTGGTGGCGTTCTACTTGCTGCGGGACTGGGACATCATGATGGCCAAGATCCGCAGCCTGCTGCCGCGCGACCGCGAGGAGCGCATCGTGTCCCTGGCCGGCGAGTGTCACGAGGTACTGGGGGCGTTCGTGCGCGGGCAACTGCTGGTGATGCTGGCGCTGGGTATCATTTACGCCGCTGGCTTGATGGCGATCGGCCTTGAGCTGGGCCTGTTGATCGGCCTGATCGCCGGGCTGGCCGCAATCGTGCCTTACATGGGCTTCGTGATCGGCATCGGCGCGGCGCTGGTGGCGGGGCTGTTCCAGTTTGGCGGCGACCTGTACCCGATGCTGGGGATCGTTGCGGTGTTCATGGTCGGCCAGGCGCTGGAAGGCATGGTATTGACTCCGCTGCTGGTGGGGGACCGTATCGGCCTGCATCCCGTGGCGGTAATCTTTGCGATCCTGGCGGGCGGTGAGCTGTTCGGCTTTACCGGCATCCTGCTGGCGCTGCCGGTGGCGGCGGTGATCATGGTGCTGGTGCGGCATGTTCACGATATGTACAAGGATTCGGATGTGTACACGGGCGTTGAAGACCCCGATCTGTAATCGCTGGATCACAAACCCGGCGCATCGCCGGGTTTGTTGTTTAATGTGGCGGGTGCGTCAAACAATTTGCGCAAAACCAACAGGTTAACGCAAACCTTTGATTTTGCTTGTGGTCTGCTGCATTGTGCGCCCGGCGCCACGCGTATAAACTTTGCAAACTTTACACAGAGGCCACTCACGGTTCGATGGGAGCCGTTCAGTCAGCATGAAACCGATTCAGCTGCCCCTAGGTGTGCGTCTGCGTGACGACGCTACCTTTATCAACTACTACCCAGGCGCCAATGCCGCTGCACTCGGCTATGTCGAGCGCCTCTGCGAAGCCGACGCCGGGTGGACTGAAAGCCTGATCTATCTGTGGGGCAAGCATGGCGTCGGGCGTACCCACTTGCTGCAGGCCGCGTGCCTGCGTTTCGAGCAGATGGGCGAGCCGGCGGTTTACCTGCCGTTGGCTGAGCTGATGGACCATGGTGTTGGGATCTTCGACAACCTCGAACAATACGAACTTGTGTGTCTGGACGATTTGCAGGCGATTGCGGGCAAGGCGGACTGGGAAGAGGCGCTGTTTCATCTGTTCAACCGCCTGCGCGACAGCGGCCGGCGCCTGTTGATCGCCGCGTCCACATCGCCGCGTGAACTGCCGGTGAAGCTGGCCGACCTCAAGTCGCGGCTGACGCTGGCGTTGATCTTCCAGATGCGGCCTTTGTCCGACGAAGACAAACTCCGTGCCCTGCAACTGCGCGCCTCGCGTCGCGGCCTGCACCTGACCGACGAGGTCGGGCACTTTATCCTCACCCGTGGCACGCGCAGCATGAGCGCGTTGTTCGAGTTGCTCGAACAGCTCGATCAGGCCTCGTTGCAGGCCCAGCGCAAGCTCACTATTCCCTTCCTCAAGGAAACCCTCGGCTGGTAGCCAAGCCGTGTGTTTCCAGGCTTTCGGCAAATTCCAGGCGCCAGAAAACCTGCGTTTTGGCCGGTTTGGCCACGCGCAGGGCCTGTATGTGGGATTAGCGGCTTAGATGGCGTGGTCCAAATAGGAAGTCACAAAGAGTTCGATTGAATTTGCAAATCGATGTGATAGAAGGCATAGTCTCGGCTTCTTTACACATCAGCCACGGTCGTGCCCATGCTAAATCGCTTCGCACCCCTCGTGCCTCTCGCACTCGTTACCCTGTTGTTTGGTTGCGCCTCCCACCCTCAGCAGGTGGCAGAACAGCCCAAACCACAGGTTCAAAATCAGGCTAAATTCGTTGCTGCACAGTCTGCTTCTGTTTATGAAGAAGAGCTGGCAACTGAAAAAGAGCTGGCCGACTTCTCCGGCAGCAAGCCTTACCAGCTTCCCGTTCTGGCCGACAGCATTCTCGAACGCGGCATGTCCCTGATCGGTACCCGCTACCGTTTCGGCGGCACCTCCGAAGCCGGTTTCGATTGCAGCGGTTTTATCGGCTACCTGTTTCGTGAGGAAGCCGGCATGAACCTGCCGCGCTCCACCCGCGAAATGATCAACGTGAAAGCACCGTTGGTCGCACGCAACAACCTCAAGCCCGGTGATCTGCTTTTCTTTAGTACTGCCGGTCGCGGTCGTGTCAGCCACGCTGGTATCTACTTGGGCGATAACCAGTTTATCCACTCCAGCAGCCGTCGTAGTGGTGGGGTGCGGGTCGATAACCTGGGTGACAGCTACTGGAGCAAAACCTTCATCGAAGCCAAGCGTGCACTCGCCATGGCCCCGTCTACGGTTACCGCCAGTAAGTAAAGTTAAAGTGATACTTGAAGTTTGACGCGTAAGCGCTAGAATCCCTGGACATTGTTGTAATCCGTTCGCGCGAGCTTTGCTTGCGCGTTCTGGTTTTCAGCGTTCGGCAGCGAAAGCCGCATCCAGACCAGGATTGTTCTGCCCATGTCGACCTCGGCCCGCCTCTTTCTTCTCGTTTGCGCCGCGCTCCTCAGCGCCTGCGCAAGCCGTCCGCCGCCGCCTGCTCCCGTAGCCGTCAAGCCTAAGCCGGTGTTCAACTATTCCACCCAGAATTTCTCGCCGGCCGCCGAAGACGTGCTCTTCCGCGCGCTGGGCCTGGTGGGCACGCCGTATCGCTGGGGCGGCAACACGCCGGACTCGGGCTTTGATTGCAGCGGCCTGATTGGTTTTGTCTACCGCGACGCAGCCGGTATCACCTTGCCGCGCACTACCCGCGAGTTGATCGTGATGCGTGCCCAGGACGTCAGCGAGCAAAACCTGCAAACCGGTGACCTGCTGTTCTTTGCCACCGGTGGCGGTTCGCGGGTGAGCCATGCCGGCATCTACGTGGGTGAGGGCCGTTTTGTGCACGCTCCGCAGACTGGCGGTACGGTGAAGCTGGATACGTTGTCGAAGGCGTATTGGCAGAATGCTTACCTGAGTGCCAAAAGGGTGTTGCCGGCAAACTTGGCACGCAATCCCTGAATCAAACACCGAACCAAATGTGGGAGGGGGCTTGCCCCCGATAGCAGTGGGTCAGGCGCAGATACTGTGACTGATACTCCGCTATCGGGGGCAAGCCCCCTCCCACATTGTTTTGTGGTGTGCTTCAGAGGGTCTACTTGACCGCAGACACCCGCCACACCTTATTCCCCACATCATCGGCCACCAGCAAATCCCCTTGCTGATCGATCACCACGCCCACCGGCCGGCCCATGGCGTTCTCATCTTTATCGAGGAACCCGGTCAGCACATCCACCGGCTTGCCTTTCGGCTGCCCGCCCTCGAACGGCACGAAGACCACCTTATAGCCACTGTGCGGCTTGCGGTTCCACGATCCATGCTGGCCGATGAATGCACCGTTGCTGAACTGCGCCGGGAGTGTGTTGCCCTGGGCGAATGTCAGCCCCAGCGACGCGGTATGCGGGCCGACCGCGTAGTCCGGCGCAATGGCCTTGGCGACCAGCTGCGGGTTCTGTGGGGTGACGCGCACATCCACATGCTGCCCGTAATAGCTGAACGGCCAGCCATAGAACGCGCCGTCCTTGACCGAGGTGATGTAGTCCGGCACCAGGTCGCTGCCGATTTCATCGCGCTCGTTCACCGCCGTCCACAATTTGCCGCTCTGCGGCTCCCACGCCATGCCGTTGGGGTTGCGCAGGCCGGAGGCGAAAATACGATGCTGGCTCGTGGCGCGGTCCACTTCCCAGATCGCCGCCCGGCCTTCTTCGGCTTCCAGGCCATTCTCGCCGACGTTGCTGTTGGAGCCGACGCTGACGTACAGCTTGCTGCCATCCTGGCTGGCGATCACGTTTTTAGTCCAGTGATGGTTGAGGCTGCCACCCGGCAAATCGACGACTTTGGTGCCGGCCGCCTTGATCGCGGTCTCCCCAGGTTGATAGGGGAAACGCAGCAACTTGTCGGAGTCCGCCACGTACAGGTCGTTGCCGACCAGAGCCATGCCGAAGGGCGAGTTGAGGTTTTCCAGGAACACCGTGCGGGTTTCGGCGACGCCGTCGTGATCGGCGTCGCGCAGCAGGGTGATGCGGTTCGGGCTCGGCACGCCTGCGCCCGCGCGGCCCATGACTTTCTCCATGACCCAGCCGCGCACGCCTTTGGCGTCATCGGGCTTGGGCGGAGCATTGGTCTCGGCCACCAAAATATCGCCGTTGGGCAACACATACAGCCAGCGCGGATGCTCCAGGCCTTCGGCGAATGCGGCCACTTGGGTGCCGGCAGCGGCTGTCGGCTTGGCGCCGTCGGGCCAACCGACAGCCGGCGCGATGTTCACGGTGGGGATCAGCGTCTTGTTCGGTTCCGGCAACCTGGGCGAGGGCCCGGTGCCATCGGCTACCTGCAGGGTAGAGCTTTCTCCGCAGGCGGCGAGGGTGCCGGCGAGCATGATCAGTAGGGCGAGTCTGGTTTTGTGCATGGTGTTCTCCTGAATACCTGTAAGGGTAGAGAAGCACATCACCTTGATGGTTCAAGTACAGGGCCAGCTTTAATTGACGCTCCACCCCCAACCCACTAACCTTCGCGGCTTGTTCCAGGTGCTCTGTGGCGTTTGCGTCGACAGAGTGAAACAGGGAAGCCGGTGAGTGAGCGCACTTGTACACAGTGCTGCCGCAATTCCGGCGCTGCCCCCGCAACGGTAAATGAGTCAAGACGGCGCTGTTGGCCACTGTATCGCAGGCGATATGGGAAGGCGCGCCGTTGGCATGTCCTGTCTTTTTACAAAAGGCAGGGCGCCACTCATGAGCCCGGAGACCGGCCTGAAACATCCAACAGCATCACGGTGGGCGATGCTTGGCTGTCTGTTTTTCCTTTTTCCTGCCCGCCGTTTTTGTCCAGCCCCAACGGAGAGCTGCCATGACCGATACCCCCGACCGCGACGAACGCCACCTGGCGCGTATGCTGCGCAAAAAAGCCGTGATCGATGAACGCATCGCCAACTCGCCCAATGAATGCGGTTTGCTGCTGGTGCTGACCGGCAACGGCAAGGGCAAAAGCAGTTCGGCCTTCGGCATGTTGGCCCGCGCCATGGGGCATGGCATGCAGTGCGGCGTGGTGCAGTTCATCAAGGGGCGCAACAGTACCGGCGAAGAGTTGTTTTTCCGCCGCTTCCCCGAGCAGGTCCGCTTTCACGTGATGGGCGAAGGCTTCACCTGGGAAACCCAGGATCGTCAGCGCGATATCGCCGCCGCCGAAGCGGCCTGGGCGGTCTCCCGGGCGATGCTCAATGACCCTTCCATCGGCCTGGTCGTGCTCGACGAACTGAACATTGCCCTCAAGCACGGCTACCTTGACCTCGACCAGGTGCTCGGCGACCTGCAGGCGCGCCCGCCGATGCAGCACGTGGTGGTCACCGGCCGTGGCGCCAAGCCTGAGCTGATCGAAATGGGCGACACCGTCACCGAAATGGGCATGCTCAAGCACGCGTTCCAGGCCGGTATCAAGGCACAGAAGGGCGTCGAACTTTGAATCAGCCCCGTCATTGCCCGGCCGTATTGATCGCCGCACCGGCGTCCGGCCAGGGCAAAACCACCGTCACCGCCGCGTTGGCGCGTTTGCACCGCAACCTGGGGCGCAAGGTACGCGTATTCAAATGCGGGCCGGACTTCCTTGACCCGATGATTCACGAGCGCGCCAGCGGCGCGCCGGTGTATCAATTGGATATGTGGATGGTGGGCGAGCAGGAAAGTCGTCGTTTGTTGTGGGAAGCAGCGGGGGAGGCCGACCTGATCCTGATCGAAGGCGTGATGGGCCTGTTCGACGGCACCCCGTCCAGCGCCGACCTGGCGCGGCATTTCGGCGTGCCGGTGCTGGCGGTGATCGACGGCACGGCCATGGCGCAGACCTTTGGCGCCCTCGCGTTGGGCCTGGCGCGCTATCAGCCGGACCTGCCATTCGCCGGCGTACTCGCCAACCGCGTCGGCACGCTGCGCCATGCGCAGTTGCTGGAAGGCAGCCTCACCGAGGGATTGCGCTGGTACGGCGCGCTGTCACGTGAAACCGGTATCGAATTGCCCAGCCGTCACCTGGGCCTGGTGCAAGCCAGCGAACTCAATGACCTCGACCTGCGTCTGGACGCCGCCGCCCAGGCGTTGGGCAGCAGTTGCGAAGTCGCCGTGCCGCCACCGGTGACATTTGCCGCGCCGCAGGTGATCACCGCCGAGCCGTTGCTCGCCGGGGTACGCATTGCGGTGGCCCGTGACGAAGCCTTCGCGTTTACCTACGGTGCCAGCCTCGACTTGTTGCGCGCGATGGGCGCCGAGTTGCGTTTCTTTTCGCCGATCCATGACGGCGCATTGCCTGAAGCCGACAGCCTCTATCTACCCGGCGGTTACCCGGAGCTGCATCACCGGGCCCTGTCGCAAAACACACCGATGCTCGCCGCCATCCGCGCTCATCATGCAGCCGGCAAGCCCTTGCTCGCCGAATGCGGTGGCATGCTGTATCTGCTGGACTCGCTCACCGATGTCGACGGCAACCGCGCCGAACTGCTCGGCCTGTTGCAGGGCGACGCAGTGATGCAAAAGAAATTGGCGGCCCTGGCGCTGCAAAGCGTCGAACTGCCCGAAGGCACCTTGCGCGGGCACACCTATCACCATTCCCTGACCAGCACCGCATGCGAGCCGATCGCCCGTGGCCTGAGCCCCAATGGCGGGCGCGGGGCCGAGGCGGTGTATCGGCAGGGGCGGATGACCGCGTCCTACGTGCACTTTTACTTTCCGTCGAACCCGGAGGCGGTGGCCGCACTTTTTGTGCCAGGCCCTGACACCGCTATCGGGGGCAAGCCCCCTCCCACAGGGGAATGCATTTCAAAGGTGGGAGGGGGCTTGCCCCCGATGACGCCATGACCGACAACGCCTTCCCCGAGGCCGACCGCCAAGCCGTCTACCGCGCCATCGCCGAACGCCGTGACATGCGTCACTTCAGCGGTGGCGGCGTCGCGCCTGAGTTATTGCAGCGCCTGCTCCAGGCTGCGCACCAGGCACCCAGCGTCGGCCTGATGCAACCGTGGCGCTTTATCCGTATCAGCGACCGTCAATTAAGGGGCCGCATTCAGCAACTGGTCGAAGAAGAGCGCCTGCGCACCGCCGAGGCGCTGGGCGAGCGCTCCGATGACTTCATGAAGCTCAAGGTCGAAGGCATCCACGACTGCGCCGAAGTGCTGGTGGCAGCGCTGATGGACGATCGCGAGCGGCACATCTTCGGCCGTCGCACCTTGCCGGAAATGGACTTGGCGTCGTTGTCCTGCGCGATTCAGAATTTGTGGCTGGCGGCCCGCGTCGAGGGGTTGGGCATGGGTTGGGTGTCGCTGTTCGAACCCCAGGCCCTGGCCGACCTGCTGGGTTTGCCGGCGGGCGCCAAACCCTTGGCGGTGCTGTGCCTGGGACCGGTCGCCGAGTTCTATCCGGCACCGATGTTGCAGCTTGAAGGCTGGGCCGAGCCGCGGCCATTGAGTGACATGCTGTACGAAAACCTGTGGGGAGTGAGTCAATGAGTGTGGCTTTGCTGTGTGTCGCCGCAGTGGCGCTGGATGCGCTGCTGGGCGAGCCCAGGCGCTGGCATCCGCTGGTGGCGTTCGGCAATTTTGCCGGGCGCATCGAACAGCGTTTCAATTCAGGCGGTCGTGGCTGGCGCAGCCATGGCGTAACCGCGTGGTTTATCGCGGTGGTGCCGCTGACCCTGCTGGCCACCGCATTGTCCTGGGCGCCGTACATCGGTTGGGTGCTGGAGATCCTGGCGTTGTACTGCGCCCTGGGGATGCGCAGCCTGGGGGAGCATGTGATTCCGGTCGCCCAGGCCCTGCGCAGTGATGACCTGGAAGCAGCGCGCCAACGTGTGAGTTACCTGGTCAGCCGCCAGACCAGCGAGTTGGATCGCATCGAGGTCGCTCGCGCGGCCACCGAGTCGGTGCTGGAAAACGGCAGCGACGCCGTGTTCGCCGCGCTGTTCTGGTTTGTGGTCGCCGGCGTCCCGGGCGTGGTGCTCTATCGCCTGAGCAACACCCTCGACGCCATGTGGGGCTATCGCAACGAACGCTTCGAACGCTTTGGCTGGGCGGCGGCGAAGATCGACGATGGGCTCAACTATATTCCTGCACGCCTGGTGGCCTTGACCTACGCATTGCTGGGCAAGACTCGCCTGGCGCTCAAATGCTGGCGCACCCAGGGGCCGACCTGGGACAGCCCCAACGCCGGCCCGGTGATGGCCGCTGGCGCCGGTGCGCTGGGCGTCGAACTGGGTGGCGCGGCGATTTATCACGGCGAGGTGCACCAGCGCCCGCCATTGGGCGAAGGCCCGCCGGCCGACGCTGACGCCATCGACCGAGGCTGGCAACTGGTGCAGCGCGGCGTATGGTTGTGGCTGCTGGTCCTGTGCGCGGGGGCGCAATTTTATGCTTGAACACGGTGGTCGGCTGCGTAAGGCGGCAATTGAATACGGGATCGCGGAGGTGGATTGGCTCGATTTGTCCAGTGGCCTTGCGCCCTGGCCGTGGCCGATCCCCGAGATTCCCTTGCGCGCCTGGGCACGGCTACCGGAAGCCGATGACGGCCTGGAAAAAGCCGCCAGCGACTACTATGGCGCGGCTCACGTGCTGCCGGTGCCGGGCTCCCAGGCCGCGATCCAATTGCTGCCGCGCCTGCGCCGTTCCGGCAAGGTCGGCGTACTGTCGCCGTGCTACGCCGAACACGCCGAAGCCTGGCGTCGTGCCGGTTATGTGGTGCGCGAAGTGCAAGAGCAGGAAGTCGACTTCTTTCTCGATGGCCTCGACGTGCTGGTGGTAGTCAACCCGAATAACCCCACCGGCTTGAGCCTGGCCCCGGAGCGCCTGCTCGACTGGCATACGCGGTTGGCCCAGCGCGGCGGCTGGCTGGTGGTGGACGAAGCCTTTATGGACGTGACCCCGCACTTGAGCCTGGCCAGCCACACCCAGCAAGTCGGCTTGATCGTGTTGCGCTCATTCGGCAAGTTCTTCGGCCTGGCCGGCGTGCGCCTGGGCTTTGTGCTGGCCGAGCGCCGGTTGCTCAAATTGCTCGCCGAACAGGTCGGGCCCTGGGCGGTCAGCGGGCCGACACGGGTACTCGGCCAGGTATGCCTGCGCGACAGCGCCGGGCACGCTCGCCAGCGCACGCGTTGCATCGAGGCCGGCCAGCGCCTGTCCGACCTGCTTGAGCGCCAGGGTTTTCAACCCCAGGGTGGCTGCGCCTTGTTTCAGTGGTTGATCACCCCGCACGCCGAACGCTTGCACGAATTCATGGCTCAGCGCGGCATTCTGCTGCGCCTGTTCGTTCACGACAGCAGCGTGCGTTTCGGTCTGCCCGACAGCGAGGCCGATTGGCAGCGTCTCGAGACGGCACTGGCCGCCTACAAGGAAGCGACATGACTACGTTGATGGTGCAGGGCACCACCTCCGACGCCGGCAAGAGCACGCTGGTGACCGCGCTATGTCGCTGGCTGGTGCGCCAGGGGGTTGCAGTGGCACCGTTCAAGCCACAGAACATGGCGCTCAACAGCGCAGTGACCGCCGAAGGCGGCGAGATCGGCCGCGCCCAGGCGGTCCAGGCGCAGGCCGCCAACCTGGCGCCCCACACCGACATGAACCCGGTGCTGCTCAAGCCCAACAGCGACACCGGTTCCCAAGTGATTATCCATGGCCGCGCCGTGACCAGCATGAACGCGGTTGCCTACCACGACTACAAAGCCATCGCGATGCAGGCGGTGCTGGCCTCCCACACACGGTTGAGCCAAGCCTATCCGGTGGTGATGGTCGAAGGCGCGGGCTCGCCGGCCGAGATCAACCTGCGCGCCAATGACATCGCCAATATGGGCTTCGCCGAAGCCGTGGATTGCCCGGTGCTGTTGATCGCCGATATCAATCGCGGCGGGGTGTTCGCCCATCTGGTCGGTACGCTGGAATTGTTGTCCCCCAGCGAACAGGCACGGGTCCGGGGTTTTATCATCAACCGGTTTCGCGGGGATATCGCGCTGCTGCAACCGGGGCTGGATTGGTTGGAGGCGCGTACCGGTAAGCCGGTGGTGGGCGTGTTGCCCTACGTGATGGACCTGCACCTTGAGGCCGAAGACGGCATCGACCAGCGCCAGACCGACAAGGCCGCCCAGGTGATCAACGTGGTGGTGCCGGTGCTGCCGCGTATCAGCAACCACACGGATTTCGATCCGCTGCGCCTGCATCCCCAGGTGAACCTGCAATTCGTCGGGCCGGGTCAGCCGATCCCGGCTGCCGACCTGATCATCCTGCCGGGGTCGAAAAGTGTGCGCAGTGATTTGGCGTACTTGCGTGCCCATGGCTGGGATACCGCCGTGGCGCGGCATTTGCGCTATGGCGGCAAGGTGCTGGGGATTTGTGGTGGCCTGCAGATGCTCGGCGAGCAGGTGCATGACCCGCTCGGCCTGGAAGGGCCCGTCGGCTCCAGCGATGGCCTGGGGCTGCTGGCGTTCAGCACGACGCTTGAGCAGGAAAAGCAATTGCGCAATGTGCGCGGGCGGTTGTTATTGGAAGATGCCGAGGTCAGCGGGTATGAGATTCATGCGGGGGTGACGTCCGGCCCAGCGCTGGAGAATGCCGCCGTGCGGCTCGACGACGGGCGCAGTGATGGTGCGCAGAGTGCCGACGGGCAGATTCTCGGCACTTATCTGCACGGGCTGTTCGAGACACCAGCGGCGTGCAGCGCACTGCTGCGCTGGGCGGGGTTGCAGGACGTGCAGGCAGTCGACTATCACGCCCTGCGTGAGCGGGATATCGAGCGCTTGGCGGATTTGGTGGAAAACCATCTGGACACTGAATTGTTGCGTCGATTGTGCGGAATCTGACGTCGGCTGACTGGAAAAGGATTGGCTCATGCATCAATTGATTCTCGGCGGCGCCCGTTCGGGCAAAAGCCGTCTCGCTGAAAAACTCGCCGGCGCCAGCGGTTTACCGGTGATGTATATCGCCACCAGCCAGCCGCTGGACGCTGAGATGAACCAGCGCGTTGCCCTGCACCGCGTGCGTCGCCCCGACCATTGGGGCCTGATCGAAGAGCCCATCGAACTGGCGCGGGTGTTGCGCGACAACGCCGCTGCCGAGCGTTGCCTGCTGGTGGACTGCCTGACCCTGTGGCTGACCAATCTGCTGATGTTGGAAGACCCTGAGCGCCTTGCTTTGGAGCGCGACCAGTTGCTGGAAACCCTGGCTGCACTGCCGGGGCAGATCATTTTTGTTAGCAACGAGACCGGACTGGGTGTCGTGCCGCTGGGCGAATTGACTCGCCGTTATGTGGATGAAGCCGGTTGGCTGCATCAAGCCTTGGCCGAGCGGTGTCAGCGCGTAGTGCTGACGGTTGCCGGCCTGCCCCTGACTTTGAAAGGTACTGCGTTATGACGGATTTCTGGTGGCTCAACCCCTGCAAGGCCATCGACGCTGCTGCGCAAGCACAGGCGTTGGCGCGTCAGCAGCAGTTGACCAAACCCGCCGGTTCGCTCGGCCAGCTGGAAGCGCTGGCGGTGCAGTTAGCCGGGTTGCAGGGCCGGGTCAAACCGTCGGTGGAGCAGCTGTGGATTGCGATTTTTGCCGGCGACCATGGCGTGGTCGCCGAAGGTGTATCGGCGTTTCCCCAGGCCGTGACCGCGCAGATGCTGCACAATTTTGTCAGCGGCGGCGCGGCCATCAGCGTATTGGCTCGCCAGCTGGATGCGCAGTTGGAAGTGGTCGACCTCGGCACGGTCACGCCCTCCCTGGATCTACCCGGCGTGCGCCACCTGAATATCGGCGCGGGCACGGCCAACTTTGTCCACGGCCCGGCGATGACCCAGGTGCAGGGGCGCCATGCCTTGCAGGCCGGCCGAGACAGCGCACGCCGCGCTTTGGAGCACGGCGCAGAGCTGTTTATCGGCGGTGAAATGGGCATTGGCAACACCACCGCCGCCAGCGCGTTGGCGTGTGCGCTGCTCGATTGCCCGGTGAGCGACCTGACCGGTCCGGGCACGGGGCTGAATGCCCAAGGCGTCAGCCACAAGGTGGCAGTCATCGAGCGCGCGCTGACCTTGCACGCGGCCCAGCGTGGCGACGCGTTGCAGACGCTGTTCAACCTGGGGGGCTTTGAAATTGCCGCGCTGGTCGGTGCCTACCTGGCCTGCGCCCAGGCAGGCATCGTGGTGCTGGTGGACGGGTTTATCTGCAGCGTCGCCGCGCTGGTGGCCACGCGCTTGAATCCGGCCTGCCGCGACTGGCTGGTATTCGGCCATCGTGGCGCCGAGCCGGGCCATCGTCACGTGCTGCACAGTCTCGACGCGCAGCCGCTGCTGGACCTGGGCCTGCGCCTGGGCGAAGGCAGCGGTGCTGCGCTGGCGGTGCCGTTGCTGCGCCTGGCCTGTGCGTTGCACTGCCAGATGGCGACGTTCGCCGAAGCCGCCGTGGCGGATCGCCCTGCATGACCTTGCGCCTGGACCTGCTGCGCCACGGTGAAACCGAGCTGGGCGGCGGCCTGCGCGGCAGCCTGGATGATGCCTTGACGGCCAGGGGCTGGGAGCAGATGCGCGCGGCTGTGCTGGGGCAGGGGCCGTGGGACCGGCTGATCAGTTCGCCGTTGCAACGCTGTGCGCGCTTTGCGCAGGAATTGGGCGGGCATCTCAACCTTCCATTCAGCCTGGAAAAAGACCTGCAAGAGTTGCACTTCGGCGCCTGGGAAGGGCAGAGCGCGGCAGCATTGATGGAAACCGACGCCGAGGGCTTGGGCTTGTTCTGGGCGGATCCCTACCGCTTCACGCCGCCAGAAGGCGAGCCGGTGGAGGCGTTTTCCGAACGGGTGCTGGGCGCCGTCTTACGTCTGCAGCAGGCCTATACCGGTGAGCGCGTGCTGTTGATCAGCCACGGTGGCGTCATGCGGCTGTTATTGGCGCGTGCGCGCGGTTTGCCGCGTGAGCACTTGCTGAATGTCGAAGTCGGCCACGGCGGGCTGTTCAGCCTGCAAGTGGCCACCGATGGCACGTTGAAGGAAGGGCCCTGAGCATGCTGCCATTCTGGATCGCCCTGCAGTTCCTGAGCAGTCTGCCGATTCGCCTGCCAGGCATGCCGCAACCCCAGGAACTGGGGCGTTCGTTGCTGTTTTACCCGGTGGTGGGTTTGCTATTTGGCCTGCTGCTGTGGGGCCTGAACAGCCTGTTGATGGGTGCGCCACTGTTGCTGCACGCCGCGCTGCTATTGGCCGCCTGGGTGCTGCTCAGCGGCGGCCTGCACCTGGACGGCCTGGCGGACAGTGCCGACGCCTGGCTCGGCGGCTTCGGCGACCGCGAACGCACCCTCAGCATCATGAAGGACCCGCGCAGCGGGCCGATTGCCGTGGTCACCCTGGGCCTGGTGTTGCTGCTCAAATTCACCGCGCTGGTGGCCTTGATCGAGCAGCATAACGGCGCCGCGCTGATTCTCGCGCCGTTGATCGGCCGGGCTTCGATGCTGGCGCTGTTTCTCACCACGCGCTATGTGCGTGCGGGGGGATTGGGCCAGGCGCTGTCGGATCATTTACCGAGGATTGTCGGCCAGCAGGTGCTGATCCTCAGTGGACTGGCCTGCATCCTGATCGGTGGTTTCAGCGGTGGGATAGCGGTACTGCTTGCGGCGGGCTGTTTTGTCGGCTTGCGCCATTTAATGATCAGGCGCCTCGGTGGCACGACCGGCGATACCGCCGGCGCCCTGCTGGAACTGCTCGAAGCGGTCGTGCTGATCGGGTTGGCGCTGTAACACTTTCTTGCATTTGCTTAACTCCGGGTATATACACGCTCTATGCTTGCTTCCCAATGTTTGTGCACCAACCTGCGACGCGCCGCCCGTGGCGTCAGCCGGTATTACGACGGCGCCCTCGACGGCTTCGGGATCAACGTTGCCCAGTATTCTTTGCTGAGCAACTTGCAACGTCTCGATCAGCCGAGCATTTCCAGCCTGGCAGAAGCCATGGGCCTGGACCGCAGCACCTTGGGGCGCAACCTGCGCGTACTGGAAGGTGACGGCCTGGTCCGGTTGGTCGAAGGCGATGACCTGCGCAACCGCCTGGTGCAGTTGACCGAGGCCGGTCAGCAGCGGCTGGCTGCGGCCTTGCCGGCATGGGAAGCGGCGCAACAGAAATTGATCGATCAATTGGGCGCCGAAAAGCGCGAAACGTTGTTGGCCTTGCTGGATGAACTCGCCTGAACGGCGGTTTGTTCGACTATAAGCGGGTATATACCCGCGAGCGGAGAATAAGAAATGACCTCGATGTGGCGCACCAGTGGCTGGGTTCTTGTGGGGAGTGCGCTGATCCTGGCGTTGTCGTTGGGCGTGCGGCACGGCTTCGGCCTGTTCCTGGCACCGATGAGCAGCGAATTTGGCTGGGGGCGCGAGACGTTCGCCTTTGCCATCGCCTTGCAGAACCTGATCTGGGGTCTGGCGCAGCCCTTCACCGGGGCCCTGGCTGACCGTTTCGGTGCGACCAAGGCGGTGTTCGTCGGTGGCGTGTTGTACGCCGTGGGCCTGGTGTTGATGGGCATGTCGGACTCGGCGTGGTCCTTGTCCCTGAGCGCGGGATTGCTGATCGGCATTGGCCTGTCCGGCACGTCGTTTTCAGTGATCCTCGGTGTGGTCGGCCGCGCCGTACCATCGGAAAAACGCAGCATGGCCATGGGCATCGCCAGCGCCGCAGGCTCCTTTGGCCAGTTCGCCATGGTGCCAGGCACCCTCGGCTTGATCGGGTGGCTGGGCTGGTCTGCGGCGCTGCTGGCGTTGGGCTTGATGGTCGCGCTGATCCTGCCGCTGGTGGCCATGCTCAAGGACCGGCCGCTGCCGACCACGGTCGGTCAGCAAACCCTGCGCGAAGCGTTGAAGGAGGCGTGCTCCCATTCCGGGTTCTGGCTGCTGTCTTTCGGTTTTTTCGTCTGCGGTTTCCAGGTGGTGTTTATCGGCGTGCATCTACCGGCGTATCTGGTGGACCAGCATCTGCCGGCTACGGCTGGCACCACGGTGCTGGCGTTGATCGGCCTGTTCAACGTATTCGGTACCTACACGGCGGGCTGGCTGGGTGGGCGCATGTCCAAGCCGCGCTTGCTCACCGGCTTGTACCTGTTGCGTGCGGTGGTGATCGTGTTGTTCCTGTGGGCGCCGGTCACCGAAGTCACGGCTTACCTGTTTGGCATGGCAATGGGGTTCCTGTGGCTGTCTACCGTGCCGCTGACCAACGGCACTGTTGCGACCTTGTTCGGTGTACGCAACCTCTCGATGTTGGGGGGGATCGTGTTCCTGTTCCATCAACTCGGTTCGTTCCTCGGTGGTTGGTTGGGCGGCGTGGTCTATGATCGAACCGGTAACTACGATTTGATCTGGCAAGTGGCAATTCTGCTCAGCCTGCTCGCGGCGGCCCTGAACTGGCCGGTGCGTGAACGGCCAGTGGCGCGCGTGCAGGCGCAAATGGAGGCGGCATGAGTGCAGCACTGCGGTGCACGGCCCTGGTGGCAGGGCTGATGTTGTTGCTGTTGGCCTGGTGGGGCTGGCAGCGCGGCGGCCTGGCGTTGATGCAGTTGGGCATGGCGATCTGTTAAGTTCTATGTCTGAACCCATGCGAGGATTTTTCACATGTTGATGCGCTGGCTCGCTGTACCCGTCCTGATGGCTGCTGGCAGCGTGGCCCTGGCCGCCAGTTGCCCGCCGTTGCTGGAAGGCCAATTGCCCAAGCTGCGGGCCAAGGAATCCATTGACCTGTGCCAGCGTTTCGCGGGTAAGCCTCTGGTCATAGTCAACACGGCGAGCTTCTGCGGCTTCGCCCCGCAATTCAAAGGCCTCGAAGCGTTGTACCAGCGCTATAAGGGCCAGGGCCTGGAAGTGATTGGCGTGCCGTCCGACGACTTCAAGCAGGAAGCCAAGACTGGCGAAGAAACCGCCAAGGTCTGCTATGTGAACTACGGCGTGACCTTCACCATGACCGAGCCGCAGAAGGTCAAGGGGCCGGACGCGGTCAATTTGTTCAAGGTGCTGGCGCAACAGACCGACACGCCGCCCAAGTGGAATTTCTACAAGTACGTGGTGGATCGCCAGGGCAACGTCATCGCCAATTTTTCCAGCCTGACCAAGCCCGACAGTCCGGAGTTGATCGAAGCTGTGGAAAAGGCGCTGGCGTCCAAACCCTGATCGCCGCCCATTGAAAAGCCCCGCCTCCTGTGCAGGAGAGCGGGGCTTTTTTATACCGCAACCAATCAGAAGCGGTAGGTCATGCCCAGGCCGAAACCGTTGGCACTGTTTTCATACTTGGCGTTGTAGCTGGCCAACTGGTTGGAGCGTGCAACCTTGACGTCCTCTTCCTTCAGGTAGGAGTAGGCCACGTCGATGGTCATGTTCGGCATGACCTCGTAGCCCAGGCCCAGACTGAAGATGGTGCGGTCGCCGGTAGGAATGCGCGGCGAGCGGTCAGTGTTGTTGGTCGGCGACTGGTCGAACGTCAGGCCGGTACGCAGCACCACTTGCTTGGTCAGCTGGTACGAAGTACCCAGGGCGTAAGCCCAGGTGTCGTGCCAGTTCTGGTCTTCCTTGATGGTGCTTACCAATGCTGGGGCCAGTGCGCCACCGGTTGCGCCGGTGACGCCGTCGTTCTTGACGGTGATGTCTTTCAGGCGGCTCCAGCGGGTCCAGGTTGCACCGGCGTAGAGCTTCCACGCGTCGGTCAGGTCTTGGGTCACCGACAGGTCGTAGGACTCAGGCGTATCGATCTTCAGCGAAGCGTCGTAACGGTTGCTGCGCAGGAACGGAGAGGTCGCGGTCGGCGCGGTGACTTCGGTGTGGCCCTCCAGCTTGTAGCTGACCTTGGAGTGATAGGTCAGGCCGACGCGGGTGGTATCGGTGGCTTGTACCAGCACGCCGACGTTGAAACCCAGCGCGGTGTCGTCACCCTTGATCTTGATATTGGTGTCCGGCGCGGCAGGGTTCAGCGTAATGTCCGATTCCAGGGTGCCGCCAATGCGGTTGATGGTCGGGCCGAAGCCGACGGAAACGCGATCGTTGAAGGCGTAGCTGACCGTTGGTTGCAAGGTGATGACTTTCACTTCGCTCTTGCTGCCAAAGCCACGGCCCTGGAAGCCGCTTTCGTAGTCGGTTATCAGGCCGAACGGTGCATACACGCCGAAACCGACGGCCCACTGGTCGTTGAGCTTATTGGTGTAGAAACCAAAAGGTACGGCGGTGAATGGCACCATGTCGCCTTTGTTGCTGCCGCGAGAGCGACCGCTTGTGTCGCTGAGATCGGTAGAGGCATCGATGGCTGCGACACCGCCGGTGATCTGCTGGCCGTTCAGGCGAGCCATACCGGCAGGGTTACCGTAGACAGTGCTTGCATCATCGGCAGAAGAAGAGCGACCTGCGAAGCCAGTACCCATTCCGCTGACACTCTGTTCGTTCAGGGCGAAGCCGCTGGCGAACAGTTGGGAGGAGGCCATGGCAACGGCGAGGCTAAGTGTGGTCTTGAGCATTACTTTTTTCATTATTAGAACTCCGTGTGATCACCGCTGCGGAAAGTATCAATAAATTTAACATCGCGCTATAGGCTGTAATGCAGGAGATAGAGCGGTTTTGTAGGACAATCCGACCAGATTTCCGGTTTTTTGGCGAATCTTGCAATTTGCCCGGTCAACAGGCCACCTGTTTCATTGGGCTGACACAGCTTTGCCAGGCCTGGGAGAAATCTCGCAGGCGGCCTTGAGGGTGAAATATTTCTTTCCAGATACGTGCCATCGCTAATACATCGCCGGGCGCGGGCAAGGCAGGACGGTGTTGTTCCACCAGCAACCAGGCGATTGCCGTGGCGTAACGCAGGTTCACCGTCAGTTCCAACTGGGGCGCACTGAGGAACGCATGTTGGCTGGCCAACCCGCGCACCAGGCTTGCACGTTCAGGGTCGAGTGCCAGGTAGGTATCCCAGAGGGCGCGATGACGTGGTTCGGTGATGCTGTAGAGGCCATGGCCGCGTCGATCATGCAAGGCCGAGCCCAGTTCCGACTGGCTGGCGGCAATGCCCAGCAGCAGGGCTTCGGCGGTCGGGTTATGGCGGCCTAGGTACAGCAAGGTCGGCCTGATCACATAACGACACAATTCGCTGGCGGCAATACCCATACAAACCTCGGTCCGTGGGAATGAGTGACGAGCCTGAGAAGGAGGGCTTGGCAGCGGTGGATCGGATCTCAGGCCCGTCGCAAGCGGATCATGCCGCTTGAGTTGAAGTGTAGTGTCATATTCATCCTGTAAAGGACTGTTTTTAAAACATCTTCTTTATCCGGTTATAAGGTTTATATCTATTCGTGCTTAATAAAAAATTCCGGGACTAAATTCCAGGCAATAAAAAACCCTGTTTTTCAGACAGGGTTTTTGTGTTTCAGCGACTCGGGTCGATCAGGCAATCAGTGCCTGACGGGTACGCTCGATCACGGCCTGCAGCGGTTCTGCGCTGGAGTATTGATCGGGGTACAGGCGTTCGCTGTGACGTGCGATGCCGTGTTCGTTGACCAGGGTGAAGCTGAAGCAGCCTTTGCGAGCGGCCATGATCAGGCAGTTCATTGGGGCAAAAGCGTTGGTGAGGGTGCGGATGGCATCCTGAGTGTGGATTTGAGCGTTCATATTATTGGTGTTCCTACAAATGACACGGATAAGAACCGTGCAACGTTAAAACGTTCCAGAAACGCTGATCACCATTGATCAAACGAAAGAACCTAGTCTGGAACAAAGCAGCCAGTTTGAAGCGCTATTGGATTAGGCGCGCTTGGGCTGGCAGGTAGGTACTTAGGAGGGCAGGCAACACAACAGGGGCAAAGGTTCTGGGCCCAGGGTGAAGATCCTGATCAATTTGCAGGTTGGTTCGGTCAGAGTATGCAGACTTCGCGGCACCCTTTGCTTGTTCAAAGGCAGTGTCGTCGCAAGTGATACCTGGAAACCATCGAGGTGGCCGATCCCATGAAGTTCTAGGGATATGTCGACCAGAATTGACTTTCAGCTTGGTACTAACGCTGCGGATAGTAACGGATCGAAACAAGGAAAGGAAGTGGCTTGGCAAAAAAACCATCAGCCGTCCACCCTCCAGTTTCCTGGCAGTAACGTTTCCTGAGCGTGTCGGATCAAAAAACGCCGGGGATATAACCGTTGGCTGGGTACTTGTGCACATCAGTCGCAGCGCCGGTAACTTCGCTGGTAACCCTCCTGAAGCCTGCTCATTTGCCTGCAATCAAAATTTAAGTCAATGAAAAATCTGGCTTTTTTTTATTGGTGAAAAAATCGTCAGTTTGACTGCGGCCCCCATTCCATGGGCCTTTGCGCGAGTTAAAGGCGGGTTGTCCACTGAGTTATCCACAGCTTCTGTGGATTGTCCCAAGCGCTTGCTCTAGAACGGGCGTGCCGGGTTTTTTCAGCTTTACCTGTACGAAAAAAAGAGTAGAGTGGCGCGCCTTCCATTCTGTCCCACAGTGCTTTATGAAGTTTCGCTCAGTATCACCTTCTGTTACCGACACTCCCCAGACTGTTACCGCGCCCAAGCGTTTCTCTTTGAAAGTCGCCTTGTGGCTCCTCGACAGCCCGCGCCTGGGCCAGAGTACCAACATCAAGCACCTGGCTGGCCGCCTGCTCAAGCAGCCTGCCCGCGAAGGCGTGGTGGCCGCGCAGAGCCGCTTGGGCCAATTGATGTGTCGTGAATGCGAAAATGCCCGCGACCGGCGCATCGGCCAGGATCTGTTGCGTTCGGCGGCCCGCGCCGGCGACCGTCGCGCTCAGCGCGAACTGGGCCAGGTCGAAGACTGAGCTGTCCTCCCGTGCATTGCTTGGTTAACCTTGCTCTTTTTTGGTGATGGCAGAAATGGCTATGGTTTTCGACTGGACCAGTGTCGCCCTCGGGCTTGCTGGTGCCGCGCTGCCGTTATTGGCGTTGTGCTGGCAGATTCAACGACGGCTGACCGCGCGCACCACCGGCTGGGAATTGCTGGAGGAGCGCCTGGCGACCGCGCAATTGGCCCAGGAAGGGCTTGCCGCCCAACTGGACGCCAGCCGCGACGAGATCAGCGATCTGAGCCACGCCAATGCCGCCAAGCAGGCCGACCTGGCTGCGGTGCGCCGCGAAGTCGAGCTGTTGCAAATCGACCGCGATAACGCCCGCGACGCCGCCCATGCCTGGAACCTGGACCGCAGCGCCAAGGAAACCGAGCTGCGCCGGCTTGACGCCTTGGCCGCCGCCTTGCGCGCTGAGCTGCGTGAACAGCAGGACAGCCATCAACAACGCCTCGCCGACCTGCAGGGTTCACGGGACGAGCTGCGCGCGCAGTTCGCCGAACTGGCCGGGAAGATTTTCGATGAGCGTGAGCAACGCTTTGCCGAAACCAGTCAGGAGCGCCTGGGGCAACTGCTGGACCCGCTCAAGGAACGCATCCAATCCTTCGAGAAGCGCGTTGAAGAAAGCTATCAGAACGAAGCCCGCGAGCGGTTTTCCCTGGCCAAAGAGCTTGAGCGCCTGCAGCAATTGAACCTGCGCCTGTCGGACGAAGCCACCAACCTGACCCGCGCCCTCAAAGGCCAGAAAACCCAGGGTAACTGGGGCGAGCTGATCCTCGAGCGGGTGCTGGAGCATGCGGGCCTGGAGAAAGGCCGCGAATACCAGACCCAGGTCAGCCTCAAGGGCCCGGATGGCGAACGCTTCCAGCCCGACGTGCTGATCATGTTGCCGGGCGACAAGCAGGTGGTGGTGGACTCCAAGGTCAGCCTGACCGCCTATCAGCAGTACGTTGCAGCGGATGACGAAGTGATTGGCCAGGCGGCGTTGAAGCAGCATGTGCTGTCCTTGCGCAATCACGTCAAAGGCTTGGCCGGCAAGGATTACAAGCGCCTGGAAGGTTTGCACAGCCTGGATTTCGTGCTGCTGTTCGTGCCGATTGAGGCAGCGTTTTCCGCAGCGCTGCAAGCCGAGCCGAACCTGTTCCAGGAAGCCTTCGACCGTCATATCGTGATTGTCAGCCCCACCACCTTGCTTGCCACCCTGCGGGTAATCGATAGCCTGTGGAAGCAGGAGCGCCAGAGCCAGAACGCCCGGGAAATCGCCGAGCGCGCCGGCTGGCTGTACGACAAGTTTGTGTTGTTTATCCAGGATCTGGACGAAGTGGGTAACCGCTTGCAGCAGTTGGACAAGGCTTACAGCGCGGCGCGTAACAAGCTGACCGATGGACGCGGGAATCTGGTCAGCCGCACCGAGCAACTGCGCCTGCTGGGCGCGCGTGCCAGCAAAAGCCTGCCGGCGGATTTGCTCGAGCGCGCAATGACAGATTCGGATGGCGTGGCGCATTCCCCTGAATAAACATGATCAAAATGTGGGAGGGGGCAAGCCCTAATGCCAGTCAGTTAAGGCTTTTTGTAGGAGCGAGGCGGCCGGCTAGCCCTTGCTCGCGAAAAACTCACAGGCACCGCGTTCATTCAGAAAGCACGCGTTATCGTTGACGTTTTTCGCGAGCAAGCTCGCTCCTACAGACGGCGGTACGCTTAACTGACTGGCATTAGGGCTTGCCCCCGATTGCGGTGGGTCAGCCGAAACATCTATGACTGACACTCCCTCATTGGGGCATAGGTATCTACACATTTTTGTAGCAGCAGCCTACGCTAACCACGATGCGAAGCGAGCCGCTCTTGATCTTGCTCTTGATCTAGGCGCCCCGTTAAACCACGCTGGCCGTAATCCGATAGTGATTTGGGGGGTAAACCGGCAGGGATGCCGGTTTAGCCGCCCCGCGCCATGGATGGCGCGTGGCGGCGGCCCCCCAAATCAATGTCGGATTACGGGCACACCGAGCCTAGGCGAGGTGCCGAGTGGTGGGGCAAGAGCGTTTTGCTTACTTTTGCGCTTTTCAAAAGTGAGACGCCGTAAGGGCGGAACCCATAGCAGCCGTTACCGCAGCAACGGATATGTACTCGCTCTGATCCAGCATCTTGGTCGGCTGTCAGGCCGCCGTCGGGAGCAAGCCCCCTCCCACATTTGGAACGCGGGGCATCAGTTATAGAGGCTTCGGGTCCCGAGCCGCCACAGGTTCAGGGCCATACCAAAGTTGTGTAGATACCCATGGCAATGGGAGCAAGCCCCTTCCCACATTTTTACCGAGTACATCCCGCCTATAGAGGCAGGTGCCTACTTAACAGCGCCCGCAACGCCGCCGGCTTCACCGGCTTGGCCAGATAATCCAGTCCCGCTCCATGCACCTGCGCCACCATTTCCGGGCGCCCGTCTGCACTGATCACCACGCCGGGAATCGGCTCGGCCAATTGCGCCCGCAGCCAACTCATCAGTTCGGTGCCGGTTTCGCCGTGGTCGAGGTGATAATCCACCAGCGCCAGTTGCGGGCGCATGCCTTCGGCCAACAGGACCGCGCACTCGGCCTGGCCGGTAGCGGTCCAGACTTCGCAGCCCCAGCGCGTGAGCAGGCTGCGCATGCCGATCAAGATACTTTCCTCGTTGTCCACACACAGCACCCGTGCGCCGCTCAAGGGCACGCCGTTTTCTACGGTGGCCTTCGGCTGCGGGCTGATCTGGCTGCGGGCCAGCGGCACACGCACGCTGAACACGCTGCCCTTGCCCGGCCATGAGCGTACGCTCAGGCGGTGGCCCAGTACGCGGCACAAACCGTCGGCAATCGCCAGGCCCAGGCCCAGGCCCTTTTCGGCGCGGGTCTGGTGACTGTCGAGGCGCTTGAACTCTTCGAAAATCACTTTCTGTTTATCCGGCGGGATGCCAGGGCCACGGTCCCAGACTTCCAGGCACAATTGGCCCTGGCGGCGACGCACGCCCAGCAGCACCGGGCCATCGGCATAGCGGAAGGCGTTGGTCAGGAAATTCTGCAGGATCCGTCGTAACAATTTGATGTCGCTGTCCACCCGCAGGCGACTGCCGCGCAAACGAAAGCGCAAACCCTGTTCATGGGCGAGTGCCTTGAATTCGGCGCCCAGGGTGTCGAACAGCTCGTTGAGGACAAACGGCTGGCGTTGGGGATTGATCTTGCCGTTTTCCAGGCGCGAGATATCCAGCAAGTCGCTGATCAGGTCCTCGGCCGAGCGCAGTGAACTGTCCAGGTGCTGCACCAGTTGCCGGGCCTCGCTCGAGAGGCCTTCGTGCTGGTGGGAGAGGGCGGCGGAGAACAGGCGTGCGGCGTTCAGCGGTTGCATCAAGTCATGGCTGACGGCCGCCAGAAAGCGGGTCTTCGACTGGCTGGCGGATTCGGCCACACCCTTGGCCTCGGTCAGCGCGACATTGAGTTGCGACAGTTCATGGGTGCGCTCGGTCACCCGTTGTTCCAGGCCTTCATTGGCCTCGGTCAGCGCTTGTGCGGCTTCGCGGAACGCGGTGATGTCGGTGAAGCTCATGACGAAACCGCCACCGGGCATCGGATTGCCGATCAACTCGATCACGCGCCCGTTGGGGAACAAGCGCTCGGAGGTATGCGCACGGCCCTGGCGCATCCAGTGCAGGCGTCGCGCCACATGCACTTGGGCTTCACCGGGGCCGCACAGGCCGCGCTCGGCGTTGTAGCGAATAATGTCGGCAATCGGCCGGCCGACACTGATCAAGCCATCGGGGTAGTTGAACAGCTCCAGGTAGCGCCGGTTCCAGGCCACCAGCTTGAGCGACTGGTCGACCACGCTGATGCCCTGGGTGATGTTCTCGATCGCGCCTTGCAGCAGGGCGCGGTTGAACTGCAGCACCTCGGACGCTTCGTCGGCGATGCGTACTACGTCCTCCAGCTGCATTTCCCGCCCTTCAATCGCCGCTTTCACCACTGCTCGCGTCGAGGACGCACCGAGCACGCCCGCCAGCAAACGCTCGGTGTGGGCGATCCAGTCGTTGTCGGCATTCTGGTTGGGGTTGAAGCCTTTGCCCTGGCGATAGGCGAAACGGATAAAGCTCTGCTGCGCCCGTTCTTCGCCGACAAAGCGTGCGGACAGGCTGAGCAGGTCGCTGATCTGTACCGACAACATGGAACGGGCGCTGGTGCGCTGGCTGGTTTCCTGGCCGATAAAGCGGCCGGCCTGCCAATGCTCGGACACTCGCGTACGCGACAGCATCGACACCCACACGAACAGCGTGAAATTACCGGCAAGCGAGAATACGGTGCCCAAGGTCAGTGAGGTCACGGAAAACCCGAACGGGTGCGAGTGCATCCAGGTCAGGCCGGGGAACAGGCTCAGCGACCAGCCCAGGCTTTTCGCGGTCACCGGTAGGACCAGGGTGTAGAACCACAGGAAGGTCCCCGCCGCCAGACCCGCAAAAACCCCGCGCCGGTTGGCCTGCTTCCAGTAGAGCGCGCCGAGCATCGCCGGTGCCAATTGGGTCACGGCGGCAAAGGCGATCTGGCCGATGGTCGCCAGGCTTGCGGTGGAGCCCAGCAGCCGGTAACTCACATAGGCCAGCAACAGGATGATCACGATGCTGACCCGGCGCACCGACAGCATCCAATGGCGGAACACTTCAAAGGGCCGTTCGGCGCTGGAGCGGCGCAACAGCCAGGGCAGCAGCATGTCGTTGGAGACCATGGTCGACAAGGCGATGCTGGCCACGATCACCATGCCGGTGGCCGCCGAGGCGCCGCCGATGAACGCGAGTACCGCGAGGGCCGGGTGGGCTTCGGCCATCGGCAGGCTGATCACGTAGGAGTCCGGCAGCACCGAACCGGGCAACAGCATCTTGCCGCCCAGGGCGATGGGCACCACGAACAACGCGGCAAGGATCAAATACGCCGGGAACACCCATTTGGCCAGGCGCAAGTCCTGCGGGTCGATATTCTCCACCACCGTCACATGAAATTGCCGGGGCAGGCAGATGATCGCCATCATTGCGACGCCGGTCTGCACCACCATCGACGGCCAGTTGATGGTCTCTTTCCAGTATTCCTCCAGGCGCGGCGCAAGCATCGCCTGGCTGAACAGATCGCCGAAACCGTCGTACAGCCCGTAGGTCACAAACGCACCGACCGCCAGAAACGCGAACAGCTTGACCAGGGATTCAAAGGCAATCGCCAGCACCATGCCCCGGTGGTGTTCGGTGGCGTCGAGGTTGCGCGTACCAAACACGATGGTGAACAGCGCCAGCACCAGCGACACGATCAGCGCGGTGTCCTGGGCCCGGGTGCCCGTGGTGTCGGGCCCGGAGCCGATCAACAGGTTCACGCCGAGCACGATGCCCTTGAGCTGCAGGGCGATATAGGGCAATACGCCAACCAGGCAGATCAACGCGACCACGACCGCCAGGGATTGGGATTTGCCGTAGCGCGCGGCGATAAAGTCGGCGATGGAGGTGATGTTTTCCTGCTTGCTGATCAGAATCATCTTCTGCAGCACCCAGGGCGCCAGCACCAGCAACAGCACCGGTCCCAGGTAGATCGGCAAGAACGCCCAAAGCTGTTCGGCAGCCTGGCCTACGGCGCCGAAGAAGGTCCAGCTGGTGCAATACACGGCGAGCGACAGGCTATAGACCCACGCACGCACACGCGGCGGCAGCGGCGCATGGCGACGGTCACCGTAAAAGGCGATGGCAAACATGATGGCCATATAGGCCAGGGCAACGGCGGCGATCAGCCCGCTGGACAGCGTCATGGTAACTCCGAGCATAAGAACACCGGGCATTCCGGGCCCGGTTGGACAGTCTCGCATGATGCCCGGGGTTAGTCAGTGTCGACCAAGGTCGTGTGAGGGCGAATGTCGCAGGCGTGTTCAGCGAGGGGGCAGGGTTTTCTGGCGCAGGATGTAAATCGTCACCAGCACCGCGCTGGTCAGCATGAAGCCCCGTGCCCACGGCAATGGCACCAGGTAGCAGGAAATGGCGATGCTCAGCCACATCAAGCCGATGGCGTAGACCTTGCCCTTGAGCGGGATGCCGTTACCGTCGAGGTAGTCACGAATCCACGGGCCCAGGCGCGGGTGGTCCACCAGCCAGTGGTAGAAACGCGGGGAGCTTCGAGCGAAGCAGGCGGCAGCCAGCAGGAGAAAGGGTGTAGTCGGCAATACCGGCAGGAAAATGCCGATCACCCCAAGCGCTACGCTCAGCCAGCCGATGGCCAGCAGCGCGTAACGCAGGAGCGGCGAACGCTTGCCCATGGGGTCCACGGGCGAGCGACTCAGTGGTGACGTGGCTTGAGGATCGCCGGTTTTTCGTCAGGCGCGTTGCACAGCAGGTACAGCGCGGTGAGGGCTTCAGGGATCTGCACGATCATATCGTCCATCAGGTTGGCGTCGGCGGCGATATCGGAAAACTCCGGCTGGTCGTCGAACAGGCCCGAACCGACCATGATCGGCAGCAGCATTTCGCTGACTTCTTCCTCGGCGGTTTCGAACCAGGCGGCTTCGCGCAGGAATACGCCTTCCATGAAACCGATGCACCAGCCGCGCAGGTCGGAGTCGTCCGGGTCTTCGCCCAGGTCCAGCTCGCAAGGCAGCTCGAATTCCTCATCGGAGGCCAGTTGGCGACCGATGTGGGCCTTGAGGGCCAGCAGGGTGGCTTCGATTTCTTCGCGCTGGGCGTCGTCGGCGTAGTGAGGTTCTTCGGCGAACAGCGCGTCGATCCATTCACGCTCGGGCACGTCTTCAGAGCAGATCGACAGGGCGGTCAGGTAGCCGTGGGCGGCCACGTAGTCCAGCGCCTCGTCATGCAGCTCATCGGCGTCGAGGAAGGCTTGCAGGCGGGTTAGTTGCTCAGCGAAGGACATTGAAGGGCTACCTTGGGAATAAACGATGCTGAATTCTAGGCTTTCTTGAGCGCCCAGGCCAGCCGCACGGCATTTTTGCCCGGTTTTAGACAGAGGCGCTCTATTCGTCAGTCGCGCCCTTTGCCGGTGAACGCTCGGGTATACTGCCGCGTTTTGTGATGCCCCTGCAGGCCACGCAGCACTCCGGGAAAACTTCGCTTACGGATTATTTTCCATGAAAGCGGGTTTTTTCGGCCAGCCTGTACAGAGGGATTTGCGCACCATTTTGGAGTTTTACATGCTCGAGCAGGCTCAACGCGTCCTCAAGGACATCTTCGGCTACGACAGTTTTCGTGGCCGCCAGGGTGCGATCATTGAGCGCGTGGCCAATGGCGGCGATGCCCTGGTGCTGATGCCGACCGGTGGCGGCAAATCGTTGTGCTTCCAGGTGCCGGCGCTGTTGCGCAATGGCCTGGCTGTGGTGGTGTCGCCGCTGATCGCATTGATGGACGATCAGGTCGCCACCCTGGAAGAGCTCGGCGTCGCCGCCGCTGCCTTGAACTCCACCCTGAGTGCCGAGCAGCAGCGCGACCTGGCGGCGCGGATCAAGCGCGGCGAAGTGAAGATGCTCTACCTGGCACCGGAGCGGCTGGTGCAGCCGCGCATGCTGGCGTTCCTGCAGAGCCTGGAAATTGCCCTGTTCGCCATCGACGAAGCTCACTGCGTATCGCAGTGGGGCCACGATTTCCGCCGCGAGTACCTGCAGCTGGGCCAACTGGCGGAGCTGTTTCCTGATGTGCCGCGTATCGCCCTGACCGCCACCGCCGACAAGCGTACCCGCGAAGAGATCGTCGAGCGCCTGCATTTGCAGAACGCCGAGCGCTTCCTGTCGAGCTTCGACCGGCCAAATATTTTCTACCGCATCGTGCCCAAGGAGCAGCCGCGCAAGCAGCTGCTGGCCTTCCTCTCGGAACGGCGCAGCGATGCGGGTATCGTCTATTGCCTGTCACGCAAGAAGGTCGATGAAGTCGCCGCGTTCCTCTGTGAACAAGGCTACCCGGCGCTGCCTTATCACGCCGGTTTGCCCAATGAAACGCGCTCGGCACACCAGAAGCGCTTCCTCAACGAGGAAGGCCTGATCATGGTGGCGACCATCGCCTTCGGCATGGGGATCGACAAGTCCAACGTGCGTTTCGTGGCGCACATGGACCTGCCCAAGTCTCTCGAGGCCTACTACCAGGAAACCGGCCGCGCTGGCCGTGACGGCCTGCCGGCGGATGCGTGGATGGTCTACGGCCTGCAAGATGTGGTGATGCTCAAGCAGATGCTGCAGAACTCCGAAGGCGATGAGCGCCACAAACGCCTGGAGCAGCACAAACTCGACGCCATGCTCTCGCTGTGCGAAGAGACCCGCTGCCGCCGCCAGACGCTGCTGGCGTATTTCGACGAAGACATGCCGCAACCGTGCGGCCACTGCGACAACTGCATCGACGGTGTGCAGACCTGGGACGCCACCGAGCCGGCGCGCCAGGCATTATCGACGATCTACCGCACCGGCCAGCGCTATGGCGTGGGCCATCTGGTGGATGTGTTGCTGGGCAAGGACAACGAAAAAATCCGCAGCTTCGGCCACGAGAAACTCTCGGTCTACGGCGTCGGCAAGGCCCGCGCCGAAGGCGAATGGCGCTCGCTGTTCCGCCAGATGGTCGCGCGCGGGCTGGTCGACATCGATATCGAAGGCTACGGCGGCCTGCGCTTGAACGACAGTTGCCGGCCTTTGCTCAAGGGCGAAGTCAGCCTGGAGCTGCGCCGCGACCTCAAGCCGCAGACCACCGCCAAGAGCAGCACCAGCCAGGCCAGCCAGCTGGTGCGTGGCGAAGAGCGCGAACAGTGGGAAGCCTTGCGTACCCTGCGGCGCAAACTGGCCCAGGAACACAGCGTGCCGCCGTATGTCATCTTCCCCGACTCCACATTGCTGGAGATGCTTCGCGAGCAGCCCACCACCATGGCCGAGATGGCCAGGGTCAGCGGTGTGGGCGCGCGCAAGCTGGAGCGTTATGGCCAGGCGTTCCTCGAAGTACTCGGCGGCCAGGCCGAAGCACCGAAGGAAATCGCCGATATTCGCCACGAACTGATCAGCCTGGCTCGCGCCGGCATGACCCCGATCCAGATCGCCGGCCAGCTGCAATGCTCGGAAAAGAACGTGTACACGTTGCTGGCCGAAGCCATCGGCAAGCAGCAATTGTCGTTGGAGCAGGCCCTTGATTTGCCTGAAGATTTGCTTGGTGAAATCCAGGATGCATTTCTCGACGGGGAAGGCGAATTGCCACCTGTCGCGGAAATCGCGCCGCTGTTTACCGGGCGTGTTCCCGAGGGCGTTTTGTACTGCGTACGTGCTGCTTTGCAGTCTGAATTCGAAATTTAGTGTGCCAATTACGACAATGTAACGAATCAGTACATACGGGGCCTTGCCTACTGGCATGGCTCATGCTTAGCTGACTAATAATTAGCCACACTTTGTTTTCAGTCTAAAACATGAGTTTTTTATGCCGTTAACCGATCAACACCGATTTGGCATGCAGTTGGCGCAAATGTCCCGAGGTTGGCGCGCCGAGCTGGACCGCCGTCTCGCGGGGCTGGGCTTGTCCCAGGCGCGATGGCTGGTGCTGCTGCACCTGGCCCGTTTTACCGAAGCACCGACTCAGCGTGAACTGGCACAAAGTGTCGGGGTAGAAGGACCGACCCTGGCGCGTCTGCTCGACAGCCTGGAAGGCCAAGGCCTGGTTCAACGCCAGGCGGTAGTGGAAGACCGTCGCGCCAAACGTATCCTGTTGTGTGACACCGCTCGGCCCCTCATCGACCAGATCGAGACTATCGCCACGGCGTTGCGCCATGAGCTGTTCGTTGGGGTGGACGAAGAGGATTTGCGTGTGTGCATGCGCGTGCATGGGCATATCCTGGCGAATCTGGAAAAGTCCTGATTCCAGGTTCAGTGAAGATCAAAAATGTGGGAGGGGGCTTGCTCCCGATAGCGGTGGGTCAGCTACAGAATTGCTGACAGATACTCCGCCATCGGGAGCAAGCTCCCTCCCACATTTTTTATTCTGTGTTGTGTCAGAACGTCTGGCCAAGGTTCAGATACACCGCTTTCTGATTGTCATCATTGAAACCATAACTGAAATTCAACGGCCCCAGCGGTGTATCGAAGCCGAGGAAAATACTCGCCGCGTTGATATACCCGCTGTCGAACTGGTTGTCGTTGTTCCACGCCCGACCCCGTTCCACCGAGGCGCCCAGGTACAACGGGAAATCCAGCGGCAGGTACGAGCGCGGTGTCAGCCGGCGGTAGTACACCGCGCGCATCAGGCTGATGTTCTGGCCCGAGATCGCGTCCTCGCGAAAGCCTGACAATTGCCGTGCGCCACCCAGCAGGAAGCTGGAGACCACCACGTCGGATTTATCCAGGGTGCGTCCGTAGCGTCCGCCCAGGATCAGCGTGTCGGGGCCGTGACTCATGGCTTTGTCCAGCTTGAACTCCCATTGGCGGTAGCGCTGGTCGGAACCCAGCCCCGGCTCGAACTCACGGTAAGCCAGGGCGATGTCTTCGCCGGTGTGCGGGAAGTACACGTTATCGAAAGAGTCGAACGAGTATTTCAGCTCATAGAAGCCCTCACTGAAACTCACGCTCGGCAGGTCGCGGTCGCCGATACGCACGTCCGCCTTGCCCCAGGCTTCGCCCACGCCAAAGCGAATCTCGCCGCTGTTGCCGATCTGCCGCCCGACGTTCAAGCCGAAACCGTAGCGCTCCAGCCGATATTCCGAGATGGGGTCGTTGTCCATGATCAGCTCGACGTTCTGCGCCTGGGCACGGATGTAGGGCGCGACGAAGTAGCGTGAGCCCGTGTCCATCGGTTGGTAGAACTCGCTGTACAGTTCCTGGCGATCACCGATCTGCACCCGCGTCAGCCATTCGGCGCCGAGGCGGTTGATACCGTTCATCCGGTAGCTGGCGCCAAGGTTGAAGGCGCTGTCGCCGCGCATGTCATCCGACAGGTTCAAACCCAGGCGCAGGTAGTCGGTGCCGCTGCGCTTGCCGCGTGCGCTGATGACCAGGGTGTTGTCCTGGGCTTTTTTCACCACGCGGTATTGCACCTGTTCGAAGTAGTCGAGGCCGTACAGCGTGCCCATGTCCGATTGCAGGCGGCCGAGGTTGAGCGGTTCGCCCAGCTCCTGGCGGATGTAATAGCGGATCACGTCGTCGCTGACTTTGGAGTCGTTTTCCACCTTGATCGCGGTAATGATCGGGGTGCGCTCGCCGGGCGTGCGCGCGGCGGTCAGTTGCGGGTCTACCGGTTCGGCGGGCCGCAGGTGCGCCAGGCGCAGGTCGAGGGCACGCGTGGCGCGGTAGCCGGCATCGATCATGTCCTTGGCGCGGCCGAAATCCGTCACGCCGTAGGCTGCCAGGGACGGTTGGATCAACACGTCCCTGGGGTGCAAGGCCTTGAGTTGTTCCTCGGAATTACGCCGGGTCATCAAGGTGATGGACTGGTTGAGCACATCGACCACGGTCGCCAATTGCTTGCGTGAGCGTAGCGGTGTGCCGATGTCCACCACGATGGCGATGTCGACGCCCATTTCCCGCGCCACATCCAAGGGAATGTTGTCGGTCATGCCGCCGTCCACCAGCAGGCGCCCGTCCAGCTCTACCGGAGCGAACACGGCGGGGATCGACATGCTGGCGCGTATCACCTGGGGCAGGTGGCCCTTGCTGAACACGACTTTTTCGCCGGTGGTGATGTCGGTGGCCACGGCCCGGAACGGAATCGGCAGCTTGTCGAAATTACGCGTGTTGCTGCTGTGGGCGAACATGCTTTCCAGCAGCAATGCCAGGTTCTGGCCCTGGATCACGCCCAGCGGCAGGCCGAGACTGCCGTCGTCGCGAAAGCTGAGTTTCTGTTTGACCAGGAAATCACGGTCATCCTGCTTGCGCCTGAACGGCACGTCCTCCCTGGGCGGTGCGTCGGACAATGCCTGTTGCCAGTCGATATTCAGGGCGAGCTTTTCCAACTCGTCGATCTTGTAACCTGAAGCGTACAGCCCGCCAATCACCGCGCCCATGCTGGTGCCGGCAATCGCGTCAACCTGGATGCCTTGTTCTTCCAGCGCCTTGAGCACACCAATATGGGCCAGGCCACGCGCGGCGCCGCCCGACAGCACCAGGCCGATTTTCGGGCGTGGGCTTTCAACGGCATCGGCAAGAAGGGGGAGCAGGCAGAGGAACAGGCAGGACAACAGGCGGCGCATCATGAATCTCGAGGCTGGGCGATAAAGGCCGGTATTATAGCCATGCGATCCACTGACGCCGTCACGCAGGAGCCTTTCACGTTATGTCCGTAAGCAAACCCGAGATCGTCATCACCTATTGCACCCAGTGTCAGTGGCTGTTGCGTGCCGCCTGGCTGGCCCAGGAATTGTTGAGTACGTTTGCCGAGGATTTAGCCAAGGTATCCCTGGCGCCCTCCACCGGCGGCGCGTTTCGCATCACCTGCGACAACGTACAGATCTGGGAGCGCAAGACCGATGGAGGCTTCCCGGAGGCCAAGGTGCTCAAGCAGCGCGTGCGCGATCAGATCGACCCGCAGCGCGACCTTGGGCATAACGACCGTACGCCGTGAAGTCAGGTTGCGGCCGGTTGCTTGGCCTGGCTGGCGCTGCCCATCAGGCCGGAAAGCACGATGGCAACGATGATCAGCGCGCCGCCCAGCAGCATGCGCAAGGTGGGCGTCTCGGCGAACAGTAGCCAGGCCACGGTGATGCCGTAGACCGGTTCCATGGCAAACACCACCGACGCGGTGCGCGCCTTGATCACCGCGAGGCTGGCGACAAACAGGCTATGGGCCAGGCCGGTACAGAACACGCCGAGCAGGCCGATCCACAGCCAGTCCAGCGCACGCACGTGCGCAAGCCCCGGTGCCGCCACGGGCAGCAGGCAGACTGCGACCACCACGTTCTGGCACAACGCGGCCTGTACCGCCGGAATGCGTCCGGAGCTGGCGCGGTTGTTCAGCGACAGCAACGAGAACAGCAGCCCCGATGCGATGCCCCAGAGCAAGCCGCCCGTGGCGTCGCTGGCCAGGTTGAAGTCCGGGGTCACCAGAACCAGGCCGATGCTGACCAGCGCTACCAGCACCATTTCATTGGCACGAATCCGCTCGCGGAAGATCAGCCCTTCAAGGATCACCGTGAAGGCCGGGAAGGCGGCAAACCCCAACGTTGCCACCGCCACCCCGGCGACCTTGACCGCGATGAAGAATGTCACCCAGTGCGCGGCAAGCAGCACGCCGCTGACCAGCAGGCGGCGCCAGTCGCGCATCTGCAGGTTTTTCCACGGCGCATTGCTGGCAAAGCGCGCGAAGACCGCCAGGGCAATCACCGCAAATGCGGCCCGCCCGAATACGATTATGGACGGTGAGGCGGCCGCCAGTTTGCCGAATACACCGGTGAGGCCAAACATCAATGCGCCGATATGCAGGGCGCCGAGGGCTGAGCGGGGAGTCATTGCGATGCCTACCAACGGAAGTGACAACCAGTCTAGAGGTTTGGCGAAAGGGGTGTCTGTCGTGCGGCTCGCGATTTTTAGCGCGAAACTCTTCCTATGACGTTCGCCGCATTGTGCCCGGCGAGGCGCCAAACTCGCGCAACATGGCTGCAGCGAAGGCACTTTGCGAGCGGTATCCCACGCGTGCGGCGATCTCACCAACGGGCAGCGGCGTCTCGCGCAGTAGGGTCAATGCCATTTGCAGGCGCTGGTTGCGCACGTAATCCATGGGGGTCTGCCCGCATTCGACCATGAAGCGCGCGTGCAAACGCGCAACCGACAGGCAGGCAATCCGTGCCAGGTCCGCGACATGCAGCGGGTGAGCGGCGTGGCGTTCGATATGCGCGTTGAACGCGGCATAAGGCAGGCGCCGCCCCGGCGGTGGCATCGCCTGCGGATGATTGAGGCTGGCGAGCAGCAGCAACGCGCCTTGCTGGGCGATCACTGGATCATGTATCGGGCTGCCAGCCAGCCATTGCACTAACTGGTGCTGTCGCGAATCCAGCGCCAGCCGGGCCGGCCGGTCGAGCAGGCGGCGACTGGCATCGGCGTGGTCACCCAATGTTTGCAACAGCCAATGCTCGGTTGGCACATCCAGCACCAGGCAGCGGCTACCCTCGCGGCTGCCGCAGGCGTGGTGAGCGGCAAAGGGCAGGATCATCACGCTGCTTTCCTGCACTTGGTTACCGCAGCCATCCACTTCGAAATCCAGGCGCCCGGACAGGCCGAACACTAATTGTGCATGGTCATGGCTATGGGCGATGGGGGCATCGGTGTACTGGCGAAGCGTAAGACTGGGGCTCATTGCGCTCTCCTGGGCGGCAAGTCCCCAGTCTACATCGCTTAAGGGCGGCCAAGCGTTGTCATCAGACTGACGCGCAGTTGTCACGGGCTATTAATCGCCAGGGCGCAAGCTCGCGAAAACAGCGTCGAGGGACACCCATGACCCGTGCCGAATTCGCCAAGCCCAGCCGCAAGCAACGGGTGCGTACCCTGTGGATTTCCGATGTGCATCTGGGCACCCGGGATTGCCAGGCCGAGCACTTGTCGCACTTTCTCAAGGGCTACCACGCCGACAAGGTGTACCTGGTCGGCGACATTATCGATGGCTGGAAAATGCGTGGCGGCATGTATTGGCCGCAAGCCCACACCAACGTTATCCGCCGCCTGCTGACCATGGCCAAGCGCGGCACCGAGGTGATCTATGTCACCGGCAACCATGACGAATTTCTAAGACGCTATTCCAAGCTGATCCTGGGCAATATCCAACTGGTGGACGAGGCGGTGCACGTGACCGCCGACGGTCGTCATCTCCTGGTGATTCATGGTGATCAGTTCGATGTGATCACCCGTTATCACCGCTGGCTCGCCTTCCTGGGTGACTCGGCCTACGAATTTACCCTTACCTTGAACCGCTGGCTCAATCACTGGCGAGCGCGCTATGGCTACGGGTATTGGTCGCTGTCGGCGTACTTGAAACACAAGGTGAAAACCGCTGTGAGTTTTATCAGCGATTTCGAAGAGGCCATCGCCCACGAAGTGACCAAGCGTGAGCTGCACGGGGTGGTGTGTGGGCATATTCACCATGCCGAAATCCGCAAGGTGGGGGAGGTGGATTACCTCAATTGCGGCGATTGGGTGGAGTCGTGCACGGCGTTGATCGAGCACTGGGATGGGCATATCGAGTTGTATCGGCTGGCGGATGCCCAGGCCAAAGAGGCGCTGCTCAAAGCCGAAATGGTTGCAGGCTAGAGGTCAACTCAATCCAAATGTGGGAGGGGGCAAGCCCTAATGCCATTCAGTCAAGCGTACACCGCCCTCTGTAGGAGCGAGCTTGCTCGCGAAAAATGTCAACGATAACGCGTGCTTCCTGAATGAACGCGGTGCCTGTGAGTTTTTCGCGAGCAAGGGCTAGCCGCCCGCCTCGCTCCTACAAAAAGCCTTAACCCCTCCAACATTTAGTTCCCGGTTTATTCAGTTGGAGACGTCGGCGATGGCCTGGGCCAGCAGCGTCAAGCGCGTGGCGTCCACCCCCGCCACGTTGGCCCGTCCCGTACTGACCATATACACACTGTGCTTTTCACGCAGTTGCTGGACCTGTTCGGCACTCAACCCGGTATAGGAAAACATCCCACGCTGCGTCCCGATATGCGCATACCGCTCGGCCAGGCCGTGGGGTGCCAGCGCGTCCACCAGCCCGGCGCGCAACTGCGCGATGCGCGAACGCATTGCCTCGACTTCATCGCTCCACTGCTGTTTCAGCTCGGCATCGCCGAGGATGGTCGCGACCACGGCGGCGCCATGATCCGGCGGCGTTGACCACAGATTACGCGCGATATTGGCCAGTTGACTGCGCACATCCGTAAGCTTTTGCGCATCGGCCGCACACACGATCAAGGCGCCAACGCGGTCGCGGTACAAGCCAAAGTTTTTCGAGCACGAACTGGTGATCAACACTTCCGGCAGTTCGGCGGCGAACAGGCGCACCGCCCAGGCGTCCTGCTCCAGGCCGTCGCCAAAGCCTTGGTAGGCAAAATCGATCAGCGGTAGCAGTTGACGCTCGCGTACGATCTGCAGCACCTGGCGCCAGTCATCCTGGGACAGGTCGAAGCCGGTCGGGTTATGGCAGCAGGCGTGCAGCAAGACCACGTCGCCCTCGGGCACGCTGGACAGGGTGGCAAGCATCGCCGCCACATCCAGGCGATTGTCGCTGCCCACATAAGGGTAGTGACTGACCTTCAGCCCGGCTTTGGCGAAAATGGTTTCATGGATCGGCCAGGTCGGGTCGCTCAGCCACACGCCACGGCCGGGCAGGTTGTGGGCGATAAAATCGGCGCTCAGGCGCAGGGCCCCGGTGCCACCTGGCGTCTGAGTAGCGCCGGCACGCTGTTCACGCAGCAGCGCCGAATCGGCGCCAAGCACCAGTGCGCTGATCAGTGCGCCGAACGCAGCATCGCCGTGACCGCCGATGTAGGTCTTGGTGGTTTGCCTATCGACCAGGCGTTGCTCGGCGAGTTTTACCGAGTGCGGAATCGGCGTCAGGCCCTGGTCATCCTTATAGACGCCCACGCCGAGGTCGAATTTGTTCGGGTTGGCATCCTGGGCATACAGGTCCATCAGCCCGAGGATCGGGTCGCCCGGCACGCGGCCAATCGCATCGAAATGCATTACTTGCGGCCCTCGGCGCTGTTGGCCACTTCATCGGTGCGCGCGGCCATGATGAAGTCGTTGCGGTGCAGGCCCTTGATGGAGTGGCTCCACCAGGTCACGGTGACTTTGCCCCATTCGGTGAGCAGACCAGGGTGATGGCCTTCGGCTTCGGAGATTTCACCCACGGTATTGGTGAAGGCCAGGGCGAACTTGAAGTTCTTGAACAGGAAAACCTTTTCCAATTGCATCACGCCGTCGCGCACTTCGATGTTCCAGTCCGGGATCTGTTTGATCAGCACCGGCAGTTCTTCATCGCTGACTTGTGGGGCGTCGGCGCGGCAGGCTTCGCAATGGGCTTGGTTCAAGGTGGTCATGAAGGTGTCCTGAATTCGAATGATTGAAGGTCAGTGGCGTTACCCTAAAGCAACGCGGGGCCAGGGAACAGACTCACCTGGCGTTAAAACAAAAGGTTCACGCGGCTTTGGGTTTCGGCGGGAATTTGGGGGCGTGCAGGCCCAGCTGCATACCGCGCTCGACCATGCCCATGATGTCTTCCTGCGCCACGTCGAACAGGCGCTTGAGCTCGGGCAGCACGAAGTACAGCGGCTGCAGGATGTCGATGCGATACGGCGTGCGCATCGCCTCCAGCGGGTCGAAGGCCTGGTGTTCGGGTTCGTCCGACAGGCAATACACGCTTTCCTTGGGCGATGACAGAATACCGCCACCGTAGATGCGCCGACCTTCGGGGGTGTCCACAAGGCCAAACTCGATGGTCATCCAATACAGGCGCGCCAGGTACACCCGTTGCTCCTTGGTGGCCGCCAGGCCGAGCTTGCCGTAGGTGTGGGTGAATTCGGCGAACCAGGGGTTGGTCAGCAGCGGGCAATGACCAAAAATCTCGTGGAAAATATCCGGCTCTTGCAGGTAGTCCAGTTCCTCACGGGTACGAATGAAGGTCGCCACCGGAAACTGCTTGCTGGCGAGCAATTCGAAGAAGGTCTGGAAGGGGATCAGCGCCGGCACGCGGGCGACTTGCCAGCCGGTGGTGTCGGCCAGCACTTTGTTGATCTCGCCCAACTGTGGGATGCGATCCAGGGGCAGGCCAAGCTTGTCGATGCCGTCCAGGTATTCCTGGCAGGCACGGCCCTCGATCACTTTCAACTGGCGTGTGATCAGGGTGTTCCACACCGCGTGTTCTTCCGGCGGGTAGTGGATAAAACCTTGCGCATCGGGCTCGCGGGCCACGTAGTGCGTCTGCTTCATACGGCTCTCCTGCTAGGCATTCGTTCTTGTTATGTCCTGCTGTGTGTCTATTGATAACCCGCATAGCGCAGGTTTTCAGCGGCTTCAATGGCCTTTGAGTAGGAAAAATTACCGAATTTTGTAAACTATTCGTTACGGATGCGGCGCTCGTCGTTGCCTTGGGCTGGGAAAAGCGCCCGAGCTGTCACATAATCTTGACGACTATCTGCGCCCAGCGGCAAAAAGACGCGGCGCCTACCCACTTTTCGGGCCTTTTCATGCGTATCAAAGTGCATTGCCAGAACCGCATCGGCATCCTGCGGGACATCCTCAACCTGTTGGTGGAGTACGGCGTGAACGTCGCCAAGGGCGAGGTCGGCGGCGAGCATGGCAATGCCATCTACCTGTTCTGCCCAAACCTGGTGAACATGCAGTTCCAGGCGCTGCGCCCGCAGTTCGAGGCGATCGCCGGGGTATTCGGCGTGAAAAGGGTAGGGCTGATGCCCAGCGAGCGTCGGCACATGGAACTCAATGCGCTGCTGGGCGCCCTGGAGTTTCCGGTGCTGTCCATCGACATGGGCGGCTCCATCGTTGCGGCCAACCGTGCGGCGGCGCAGTTGCTCGGCGTGCGGGTGGATGAAGTGCCGGGCATTCCCCTGTCGCGCTACGCCGAAGATTTCGATTTGCCGGAACTGGTGCGTGCCAGCAAGTCGCGGATCAACGGGCTGCGGGTCAAGGTCAAGGGCGATGTGTTCCTGGCGGATATCGCGCCGCTGCAATCTTCCGAACACGATGACAGCGAAGCCATGGCCGGCGCGGTGTTGACCCTGCACCGCGCCGACCGGGTGGGCGAGCGTATCTACAACGTGCGCAAGCAGGAACTGCGCGGCTTCGACAGCATCTTCCAGAGTTCCAAGGTGATGGCCGCCGTGGTGCGCGAAGCCCGACGCATGGCGCCGCTGGATGCACCTCTATTAATAGAAGGCGAAACCGGAACCGGCAAGGAACTGCTGGCCCGTGCCTGTCACCTCGCCAGCCCGCGCGGCCAGTCGCCATTGATGGCGCTCAACTGTGCGGGCTTGCCTGAGTCGATGGCCGAGACCGAGCTGTTTGGCTACGGCCCCGGCGCGTTCGAAGGCGCACGGGCCGAAGGCAAGCTCGGGCTGCTGGAACTGACCGCGGGCGGTACGTTGTTTCTCGATGGGGTGGGGGAAATGAGTGCACGCCTGCAGGTAAAACTGCTGCGCTTTCTGCAGGACGGGTGCTTTCGTCGCGTCGGAAGTGATGAAGAGGTGTACCTCGACGTGCGGGTGATCTGCGCGACCCAGGTCGATTTGTCCGAACTGTGCGCCCGTGGCGAATTTCGCCAGGACCTGTATCACCGCTTGAACGTACTGTCGCTGCATATCCCGCCCTTGCGCGAATGCCTGGACGGCCTCGGGCCATTGGTCGAACACTTCCTCGATCAAGCCAGTCGGCAGATCGGTTGCCCACTGCCCAAATTGGCGCCTGCCGCGATGGACAAACTCAGCCACTATCACTGGCCGGGCAATGTGCGACAGCTGGAAAACGTGCTGTTCCAGGCGGTTTCGCTGTGCGAGGGCGGGACGGTCAAGCTTGAGCATATTCGCTTGCCGGATTACGGCGTGCGCCAGCCGCTTGGTGATTTTTCTCTGGAGGGCGGGTTGGAGGAGATTGTCGGTCGGTTCGAGAAGGCCGTTCTGGAAAGTCTGTATGCCGAGCATCCGAGCAGCCGGCAGCTGGGCAAGCGCCTGGACGTATCCCACACCACCATCGCCAACAAACTGCGCGATTACGAAATCCTCAAGGCCAGCAAATAACAACTGGCACAAATTTTTCCAAAATGTGGGAGGGGGCTTACCCCCGATAGCCATAGGTATCTACACAACTTTGTAGCAGCCAACAGTAACCACGATGCGAAGCGAGCCGCTCTTGATCTTGCTCTTGATCTTAAGCGCCCCGTTAAACCACGCTGGCCGGAATTCGACAGTGATTTGGGGGGTAAACCGGCAGGGATGCCGGTTTAGCCGCCCCGCGCCATGGATGGCGCGTGGCGGCGGCCCCCCAAATCGCTGTCGGATTACGGGCACACCGAGCCTAAGCGAGGTGCCGAGTGGTGGGGCAAGAGCGTTTTGCTTACTTTTGCGCTTTCAAAAGTGAGACGCCGTAAGGGCGGAACCCATAGCAGCCGTTACCGCAGCAACGGATATGTACTCGCCCTGATCCAGCATCCTGGTCGGCTGTCAGGCCGCCATCGGGAGCAAGTCGAATCGTCGCACCGCCCCTCCCACATTTGGATCGCGCGGCATCAGTCAGATAGCTATAGGCCGCCAGGTCGCCACGGGAGCAAGCTCCCTCGCCACAGGTTCAGGGCTACGCCAAAGTTGTATAGATATCTATGCCCCGATAGCGGTGTGTCAGCCACAGAATGATGAACTGACCCACCGCCATCGGGAGCAAGCCCCCTCCCACATTGGATTTGTGTCGTCTACAAGGCCGAGGCTTGCCGTGAGCGGCAGTAGTCCGCCGTTTTTTCGACTCTCATCCACGCTCTAAATCTTGCCGCATGCCCGCAAACCCCCGTCCCGCCTGCGCTTTAGCCACTTTTGAAAAGTTGGTTCGCAAATTGCTTAAGCCTCATCAGTACAGCGGTGGACGGCAAGCGTCCGTCAGAAAGAGGATAGAGCGTGGACAAGTACCTTTACGTGGCAATGACCGGCGCCAGCCAGAATGCTCTGGCGCAGAAGGCCCATGCCAACAATCTGGCGAACATTTCCACCAACGGTTTCCAGCGCGACCTGGAGCAGGCGCGGTCGATGCCGGTGTTCGGTGACAGCTTTCCGGCGCGGGCTTTCGCCCTGACCGAACGGCCGGCCACCGACTTCACTCCCGGGGCGATGATCGAAACCGGACGTGACCTGGACGTGGCCGTCAGCGGCGACGGCTGGATGGCCGTGCAAACCCCGGATGGCAGCGAAGCCTACGTGCGCAGCGCCAGCATGAACGTGGATGCGCTCGGTGTGCTGCGGGCCGGCAACGGTATGCCGATCATGGGCAACGGCGGCCCGATCGCGGTGCCGCCCCAGCAGAAAATCGAAGTGGGTGCCGACGGCACCATCAGCATCCGCGCCATGGGCGAAGGCCCACGGGTGATGGCCGAAGTGGACCGTATCAAGCTGGTCCAGCCCGACCTCAAGAACATGAACAAAGGTTTGGACGGCACCATCCACACCAAGGATGGCCAGCCGGCCCAGGCCGACGCGAACGTCAAGCTGACCTCGGGCTTCCTGCAGGCAAGCAACGTCAATGCGGTTGAGGAAATGACCGCGGTACTGGCGCTCTCCAAGCAGTTCGAGCTGCACATCAAGATGATGAACACCGCCAAAGAAGATGACCAGGCCATGACCCGCGTCTTGCAGATGAGCTAACAGCCTTAATTGGCTTTTAAATAAACAGCGCAGCACGGCGCCAACAAACAGGCGCACGAAGGAGAACAGCATGCTTCCGGCTCTATGGGTTGCCAAGACAGGCCTGTCCGCCCAGGACACTAACCTGACTACCATTTCCAACAACCTGGCGAACGTGTCGACCACGGGTTTCAAACGTGATCGCGCCGAGTTCCAGGATCTGCTCTATCAGATCAAGCGCCAGCCAGGCGCCCAGTCGACCCAGGACAGCGAACTGCCGTCGGGCCTGCAATTGGGTACCGGTGTGCAGATCGTCGGCACCCAGAAAAACTTCAGCGCCGGTAACCTGCAACAGACCGGCCAGCCATTGGACATGGCGATCAACGGCCGTGGCTTCTTCCAGATCCTGCAACCGGATGGCACTACGTCCTACACCCGTGACGGTACCTTCCACCTGGACTCCAACGGCCAGATCGTGACCGCCAATGGTTTTGCCCTGGAGCCAGCCGTGGTGGTGCCGGCAGACGCCAAGACCTTCACCGTCGGCAACGACGGCACCGTGTCAATCACCGTGGCCGGCAACCCTGCGTCGCAAGTGATCGGCAACCTGCAAACCGCCGACTTCATCAACCCGGCCGGCCTGCAGGCCATGGGCAACAACCTGTTCCTCGAAACCGCTTCCAGCGGCGCGCCGCAAATCGGCACCCCTGGCCTGAACGGTTTCGGCACCACGCTGCAAAGTACCCTGGAAACCTCCAACGTCAGCACGGTTGAGGAGATGGTCAACATGATCACCACCCAGCGCGCCTACGAGATGAACTCCAAGGTGATTTCCACCGCCGACCAGATGCTTTCGTTCGTAACGCAGAATCTGTAATCAGTCTATGGGGCGCCCTTGAAAGCGCCTGCAACACCGTGAGGTTAGGGTCATGAATCGCATTGTTTCTGTTCTGGCATTGAGTGGGATCGCCGTGCTTGCGGGCTGTGTCGCCCCGTCGCCGAAACCCAATGACCCGTACTACGCGCCGGTGTTGCCGCGCACGCCGTTGCCGGCGGCGGCCAACAATGGCTCGATCTATCAGGCCGGTTTCGAGCAGAACCTGTACAGCGACCGCAAGGCGTTCCGGGTCGGTGACATCATCACCATCACCCTGAACGAGAAGACCCAGGCGAGCAAGAACGCCAACTCGCAGATCGGCAAAACCAGCAAGACCGGTATCGGCCTGACGTCGCTGTTCGGCGGCGGCCTGACCACCAATAACCCGTTGGGTGACGGTGACCTGAGCCTCAGTGCCGGCTACAGCGGCGATCGCGCCACCAACGGCAAGAGCGCGGCGGGGCAGGGCAACAGCCTGACCGGCTCGATCACCGTGACCGTGGCCGATGTGTTGCCCAACGGCATCATCGCCGTACGCGGTGAAAAGTGGATGACCCTCAATACCGGCGACGAGTTGGTGCGCATTGCCGGCATGGTGCGTGCCGATGATATTTCCACCGACAACACCGTGCCGTCGACGCGGATTGCCGATGCACGGATTACCTACTCGGGTACAGGTTCGTTTGCTGATGCAAGCCAGCCGGGCTGGTTCGACCGTTTCTTCCTTAGCCCGCTGTTCCCTTTCTAGGTGGCCATTTTGAACTTCAAGCAGTTGATGGCGGCGGTCGTGTTGCTGTGCCTGAGCGCCGTCGCCCAGGCCGAACGCCTGAAAGACATCGCCAGCATTTCCGGCGTGCGCAGTAACCAGTTGATCGGTTATGGCCTGGTGGTGGGGCTCAATGGCACGGGTGACCAGACCACCCAGACCCCGTTCACCCTGCAAACCTTCAACAACATGCTGTCGCAGTTCGGCATCAAGGTACCGCCAGGCTCGGGCAACGTGCAGTTGAAGAACGTCGCGGCGGTGTCGATCAGTGCCGACTTGCCGGCGTTCGCCAAGCCGGGGCAGGTGGTGGACATCACCGTGTCGTCCATGGGCAACTCCAAGAGCCTGCGTGGCGGTACGTTGCTGATGACACCGCTCAAAGGTATCGACGGCAACGTCTACGCCATCGCTCAGGGCAACCTGGTGGTGGGCGGGTTCGACGCCGAGGGCCGTGACGGTTCGAAGATCACTGTCAACGTACCGTCGGCCGGGCGCATTCCCGGTGGCGCTACGGTTGAACGCACCGTGCCGAGTGGTTTCAACCAGGGCAACAGCCTGACCCTGAACCTCAACCGGTCCGACTTCACCACCGCCAAGCGCGTGGTCGACAAGATCAACGACATGCTCGGCCCAGGCGTCGCCCAGGCCATCGATGGCGGTTCGGTGCGCGTCACCGCGCCCCTGGATCCCAGCCAGCGCGTGGACTACCTGTCGATCCTGGAAAACCTGGAGGTCGATCCCGGCCAGGCAGTGGCCAAAGTCATCATCAACTCGCGCACGGGCACCATCGTGATCGGCCAGAACGTCAAGGTCTCGCCGGCGGCGGTGACCCACGGCAGCCTGACGGTGACCATTACCGAAGACCCGATTGTCAGCCAGCCGGGGCCACTGTCCAACGGCCAGACGGCGGTCGTCCCGCGTTCGCGGGTCAATGCCCAGCAGGAAGCCAAGCCGATGTTCAAGTTCGGCCCCGGTACCACCCTGGACGAGATCGTCCGCGCGGTGAACCAAGTGGGCGCGGCCCCTGGCGACTTGATGGCGATCCTCGAAGCCCTGAAACAGGCCGGCGCTTTGCAAGCCGACCTGATCGTGATCTGAGGCCATGGTCATGGATATGCGCAAGAGCGGGATCAGCAGCACGGCGGACTCGGGGTCTTACTCCGACCTGAACCGGCTTAACCAGCTCAAGGTCGGTGCCGACAAGAACAGCGAAGGCAACATGCGCAAAGTCGCGCAGGAGTTCGAGTCGTTGTTCTTGAGCGAGATGCTCAAGTCCATGCGCTCGGCCACCGAGGCCCTGGGCAAGGACAACCCGATGAACACCCCGGCGGCCAAGCAGTACCAGGAAATGTACGACCAGCAACTGGCGGTATCGATGTCCCGCGAAGGCGGTGGTATCGGCCTGGCCGACGTGCTGATGCGCCAGATGCAGAAGAACAAACCGGTGGACGCCCAGGCGGCCACCTTGCAGGGCCCGGCAGCCGATGCCCCGGCGAAAAAAGCCGACGTGCCGACGGAAATCGCCGCCGGCACCCAGGCGCAAGGCCCGTTGGGTCGCTCCAACGGCCAACGCCCGTTGTGGGCCTACCGCGTGGCGGTGCCCGAAGGCGCCAGTGCGCATGCCAACGATATGGAGCTGATGAACCAGCGGCGTATCGCCTTGCCAAGCAAGCTGACCGACCGCCTGCTCGCGGGCATTGTGCCGAGCACGCCGGTCGCTGCGCAAACCACCAGCGCGCCACTGCGCAACAGTGCTGCCGACGACAACGTGGTCAACAGCACCACCCGCAGCGTTGCCGTGCCGAGCGGCAAGATGCAGGTCTACGGCCGCGCCATCGCCCAGCCACCGCTGGCACCGGCGAAAAAAGCCTTCAGCTCGCAGGATGAATTCGTCGCCACCATGCTGCCGATGGCCAAGGCCGCCGCCGCGCGTATCGGTATCGATCCGAAGTACCTGGTGGCCCAGGCCGCCCTGGAAACCGGTTGGGGTAAATCGGTGATGCGCGCCGAAGACGGCAGCAGCAGCCACAACCTGTTCGGCATCAAGGCCGGCCAGAGCTGGCAGGGTGGCCAGGCGCGTGCGATCACCAGCGAGTTTCGCGATGGCGCGATGGTCAAGGAGACGGCGCAGTTCCGCTCCTACAGCTCCTATCAGGACAGCTTCCATGATCTCGTGACCCTGCTGCAAAGCAATGATCGCTATAAAGAAGTTGTGAAATCAGCCGATAACCCGGAACAGTTTGTACGCGAGTTGCAAAAGGCCGGTTATGCAACTGATCCGGCCTATGCCAGCAAGATTTCGCAGATCGCCAAAAACATGAACAGTTACCAGAACTACGCTGCCGCTGGCGCAACCACACATTTATAAGGTCTGAACCATGAGTTTGCTCAGTATCGGGATGTCAGGGCTCAATGCCGCTCAAGGATCGTTGTCGGTCTTGAGTAATAACATCGCCAACGCCAACACCTCGGGTTATTCGCGTCAGCAGACCACGCAGAATGCCAATGCCAACAACCCTTACGGCGGCGTGTACATCGGCAGCGGCACGACCCTGGCCGATGTGCGCCGGGTGTATAACGAATTCCTCGACGCGGCCTACCAGAACAGCACGGCGCTCAACAACGACGCCAAGGCCTATTCCAGCCAGGCCAGCGCCATCGACAAAACCCTGTCGGACAAGACCACCGGCATGTCTTCGGTACTCAGCGCGTTCTTCGCCGCTGTGCAGACTTCGGCGGCCAACCCCAGCGATGTGTCTGCCCGGCAAGTGCTGCTGACCAGCGCCCAGACCCTGAGCAACCGTTTCAACTCGATCTCCAGCCAATTGAATGAGCAGAAAGAGTCGATCAACGGGCAGTTGGTGACCATGAGCGATCAGGTCAACCAGTTGACCTCCTCGATTGCTTCCCTCAACAAGCAGATCACCCTGGCCCAAGGCTCCAGCAACAGCGCCCCGGCCAACCTGCTGGATGCGCGTAACGAGGCAGTGCGTTCGCTCAATGAACTGGTCGGCGTGACCACCAGCGAAAAGAACGGCGTGTTCAGCGTCAGCACCGGCACCGGCCAATCCCTGGTATTGGGCGATCAGTCCAACACGATCTCGGCGGTCTCGAGCAGCAGTGATCCAAGCCAGTACACCATCCGGCTCAATGCCGGCGGCGGTACGGCGATCGACCTGGGCAACGTGCTCAGTGGCGGCAGCATTGGCGGTTTGTTGCGGTACCGCAGCGATGCCCTGATGCCGGCCATCAATGACCTGGGGCGAATCGCCCTGGCGACTGCCGATACCGTTAACAGCCAACTGGGTCAGGGCCTGGACCTGAACGGTGATTTCGGTGCGTCGCTGTTCAAGGACATCAACAGCGCGGCCGCGATTGCCCAGCGCAGTCAGGGCTCGATGGGCAACAGCACTGGCTCCGGCAATTTGAACGTGAGCATCAGCGACACCAGCAAGCTGTCGACCTACGACTATAAAGTCACCTTTACCAGCGGCAACAACTACACCGTGGTGCGTTCCGACGGCAAAGCCATGGGCGCGTTCGACACCACTACCACGCCGCCACCGGTGATCGACGGCTTCACGCTGGCCCTGGATGGCAAGGGGCCGATTGCGGCGGGCGACAGTTTCAAAGTCAGCCCGACGGCCACGGGCGCGGCAACCATCGGCACCGCGTTGACCGACGCCAATAAAATCGCGTTCGCCGGGCCATTGCTGGGCGAGGGCAGCAAGACCAACCAGGGCACCGGCACCTTTACCCCGCCGACCCTGACCCTGCCGATCGATATTCATGGTGGTGCCGACACCGCGCAATTGCGTACCGGCATTGAACATTCGATGCCGGTAAAGATGGTGTTCGGCAAGCCTGCGGCTGATGGCACCCAGGGCTACACGCTCAACGATGCCCAGGGTAACTCGATCGGCACCGGCACCATCGTGCCGGGCCAGGGCAACAAGATCACCGTCGACGTACCGATGCGCGATGCCAACGGCACGCTGCTGGTGCCGGCCAAGAGCTTCAAGTTCGACACCACAGTCGCCGGTTCGCCAGCCGATGGCGACAGCACTACGTTTTCCTTCAACGCCTCGGGCAAGTCGGATAACCGTAACGCCCAGGCCTTGCTCGACCTGCAGACCAAAACTACAGTCGGCCTGTCCGACGGCACTGGCGGCGGCTTGAGCCTGGTGGCGGCCAACAGCCGCCTGGTCTCGACCGTGGGCGCCAAGGCCGCTTCGGCCAATACCGACACTACCGCGACCGGCGCCTTGCTCAAGGCCAACCAGGACGCGCGCAACTCGGTGTCCCAGGTCAACCTGGATGAAGAGGCGGGCGACATGATCAAGTTCCAGCAGTACTACACCGCGTCGTCGCAGATCATCAAGGCTGCGCAAGAAACCTTCAGCACGCTGATCAATAGTCTTTAAGGGAGTCTGGGACGATGCGTATTTCTACCGCTCAATATTTCGAAACCAGTTCCGCCAAGTATTCGGATAACTACTCCAGCGTGGTGAAAGCGCAGGAGCAGGCCTCTACGGGTGTGCGTGTGCAAACCGCTTCCGATGACCCGATCGCGGCGGCGCGTTTGCTGATGCTGCAACAACAGAAAGACATGCTCAGCCAGTTCAACGGTAACATCACCAGCCTGAAAAACTCCCTGACCAACGAAGAAAGCGTGCTGGGTTCCATCAATGATGCGCTGCAAAAGGCCAGCGAGCTCGCCCTGCGCGCCGGCGGCTCGCTCAGCGATGCGGATCGCAAGTCGATTGCCGGTGAGATCGGTGCCATCGAGGACCAGGTATTGGGCTTGCTCAACAGCAAGGACTCGTCGGGTAATTATCTGTTTTCCGGCTCAAGGACTTCGACCCCGCCCTACAGTCGCAACAGCGATGGCACTTACAATTACCAGGGTGATGAAACGCCTCTGAGCCTGCAGGTTTCCGACACGCTCAAAGTCAACGCCGGTGATACCGGCAAGAGCATCATGGGTGGCGCCATCAACTCGGGTCGCACCCAGGCGACGTGGATTCCGCCTGCCGTGGTACCGCCGGCGACTGCGCCGGTGCCGAACGACAACAAAGTGGCGCTATCGGCTGGCCTGGTGACGTCGGAAACCGACTACACCAATAAATTCGCGGACGGCCAGCCTTACCAGCTGACGTTCACCAGCAGCACGCAGTTCAAGGTGTCCGATCGAAACGGCAATGACATCACCTCCGAAATTGCGGGCAATGGCAGTTTCGACGCCAGCAAGGAGGAGGGCGCCACGGTGAGCGTGCGCGGAGTGAATTTCGATATCACCCTTAACCTCAAGGATGTCGCCACCGGGCCGAATTCCGATGCGCTGGTCAAGGACCGTTCGTTCAGTCTGGCGGCCAAGCCGGACAGCTTCAGTGTCTCGCGTACGCCCAGCAACGCCTCTGCCGCGCAATTGACCAATGCCACCGTGAGTAACCAGGCGGCCTATGTCAGCACGTTCCCGGCCAACAATGGGGCGGTGATCAAATTCACCAGCGCCACTGCTTATGAAGTGTATGCCCAGCCCTATACCGCCGACAGCAAGACGATTGCCACGGGTGATACGGGCGGCGGCACGACAGTCACCGCTGCCGGGGTAAGCTTTGATGTCAGCGGCACGCCGCAGGCTGGTGATCAATTCGCGGTCTCGGCCAGCACCCAGAAGACCCAGAACGCGTTGGATACCTTGAGCCAGTTGCGCCAGGCCCTGGAGCAACCGGCCGACGGCAACCCGGCGGCGATGCTCAAGCTTCGGGACGTGCTGGATGCATCCATCAGTAACTTTTCCAACACCCGCACCCAGATCGACGGTGTGCGAGGCTCTATTGGTGCACGGCAGAATGCGCTGGATATACAGACCAGCGAAAACACCAGCATCGGCCTGGCCAACACCAGTACCATGAGCGATCTTGGCAATATCGACACGGCACAAGCGGCGATCAACCTGACGTTGCAGCAGACCATGCTGCAAGCTTCGCAGTTGGCTTTCGTGAAAGTCTCTCAGTTGAGCTTGTTCAACAAGATGTAAGCGCGCAACAGAGCAGCCCGACGGCCCAGCCTGGAAACAGGCTGGGCCGTTGTCGTTCATAGGCTTAATTGTTTGAAGGTTTTGCATAAACCACACAAAATTGAGTGACCTGCGAGTCATAAAGCGCATCTTCACTGTATCGTGTGAAAAGGATAAGTCGCCTTGCTGTGGTTATTGCGCGGCTTTCAGCGAAATTTTTATGGGGTTATCCCCTTTATTGTCAGCACTTCGGGCGCAGTCCCTGGGGTGTTCTCCAGCTATTTAGTATTGGGAAGCCACAATGATTGGCATAAAAAGCATCGCCAGTTACGTGCCGGCGGACGGTATCGATAACTACGCCCAGGGTGCCAAATTCGCCAAGGATGAAGAATTCATCATTGGCAAGATCGGTTCGGCGTTCCTGCCGCGCAAGGAAGCCACGCAGGAAACCTCCGATCTGTGTGTCGAGGCGGTCAACGCTTTGTTTGCCAACAACCCGGACTTGAAGCGCGAGTCCATCGACGCCGTAATTGTGGTCACGCAGAACGGCGATGAAGAAGGGCTGCCCCACACCGCAGCCATCGTCCAGGACAAACTGGGCCTGCCAACCCACGTGGCCGCCTTCGATATTTCCCTGGGCTGTTCCGGTTACGTGTACGGCATCTACGCGATGAAGGGCTTCATGGAAGCCACCGGCCTGAAAAACGGCCTGCTGATTACCGCCGACCCGTATTCGAAGATCGTCGACCCGGAAGACCGCAACACCACCATGCTCTTCGGCGACGCCGCCACCGCCACCTGGATGGGCGAAGACGCGCCGTGGTTGCTGGGCAAATCCAAGTTCGGCACCGACGGTTCCGGCGCGCCGCACCTGAAGGTAAGCGATGGCGTGTTCTTCATGAACGGCCGCCAGGTGTTCAACTTCGCCTTGCTCAAGGTGCCGGCGCATCTGCACGAACTGCTGGATGAGTCGGACCTCAAGGCCGATGACATCGATGCGTTCTGCATTCACCAAGGCAGTGCGGCGATTGTCGACGCCGTGGCGCGACGTTTTGAAGATGCGCCAGTGGACAAGTTCATCAAGGACATGGTCGAGACCGGCAATACCGTGTCGTCGAGCATTCCGTTGCTGCTGGAAAAGCACGTGATGGACGCCACCTGGAAGCGCGTGGCGATCAGTGGGTTTGGCGTGGGCCTGTCCTGGGGCTCGGCGATTCTGTATCGCTCCTGACCCTTTAAGAGCGCATAGCAAAACGCCGATGATCGAAAGATCATCGGCGTTTTTTATTTGGCGCCAGAAAAACCAATAAACCCTGGGTTTTCGGTAGTGCTAACCCCTTGAAATGCAAGGGCTGGCACAGGGCTAGTAAAAAAAATCAAAAAAACCCTCAAGCAACCGGCTACCACGACGATAACTATTACGTAGGTTCTCAGGCCACACCCGGCGGTTGCCAGGGCCGGAAGCCGCAGTATCCATCCATCGAGGATTTCGTCATGGCTTTAACAGTAAACACCAACATTGCTTCCATCACTACCCAGAACGGCCTTGGCAAAGCGGCCAACTCGCTGCAAACCTCCATGCAGCGTCTGTCCACTGGTCTGAGCATCAACAGCGCTAAAGACAACGCCTCGGGCCTGCAGATCTCCAACCGTCTGACCAGCCAAATCAACGGCCTGGGCCAAGCTGTAAAGAACGCCAACGATGGTATCTCCATCGCGCAAACCGCTGAAGGCGCAATGCAGGCTTCGACCGACATTCTGCAAAAGATGCGTACCCTGGCTCTGTCCTCGGCTACCGGCTCCCTGAGCGACGCTGACCGTACTTCCAACCAGGAAGAATACCAGGCGCTGACTTCGGAACTGACCCGTATCTCGCAAACCACTACCTTCGGTGGCCAGAAACTGCTCGACGGTTCGTACGGCACCAAAGCCATCCAGGTTGGCGCCAATGCCAACGAAACCATCAACCTGTCCCTGGACAACGTTGCTGCTAACAACATCGGCTCGCAGCAGATCAAGAGCGTCGGCGTTGCACCTAGCACCACAGGTGTTGCCGGTGGCGATATCGGTATCACCGGTAACGGCCAGACCGCTACTGTTACCGTAGCAGCAGGCGCATCGGCGAAAACCATCGCCAGCCAACTGAACGGCGCTGTAGGTGGCCTGAGCGCTTCCGCCAGCACTGAAGCTCAATTCAGCGTGGGTGCTGCCGCCAAGACCGCGCCTGCTACCTTCACCATGACTGTTGGCGGCCAAGCCACCACTTTCACCGGTGTAACCGATACCGCCAGCCTGGCTGACCAACTGAAATCCAACTCTGCAAAACTGGGTATCAGCGTCAACTATGACGAATCCAAAGGCACTTTGTCGGTCAAGTCCGACTCCGGTGAGAACCTGAACTTCAGCGCCTCCACTGACGCCGGTTCGATCACTGTTGCTACCAAAGACGGTAAAGGTGCCTTCGGTGCTGGCGTCGCTCTGGCCGACGGTCTGATCGCTACCGGTGCAGTGAACCTGGATTCGTCCAAAGGCTACGCGCTGAACGGTGCTGGTGTGACCGGTCTGTTCGCCGCAGCAGGTACTGCCGCAGCTTCGGCCAAAACCACTGTTGCACAGACCGACGTAAGCAGCGCTTTCAACGCACAGGCTGCTATCGCGGTACTGGACAAGGCTATCGGCGGCATCGATAGCACTCGTTCGGGCCTGGGTGCTGTTCAGAACCGTCTGACCACTACTGTAGACAACCTGACCAACATTCAGAAAAACTCCACCGCTGCACGCTCCACCGTTCAAGACACCGACTTCGCTGCTGAAACAGCTGAGTTGACCAAGCAACAAACCTTGCAGTCGGCTGCTACCGCGATCCTGTCGCAGGCCAACCAACTGCCATCCGCTGTACTGAAGCTGCTTCAGTAATAACGGCGCTTGGTAACTGACGGAAGGGCGCGTTTACGTGCCCTTTCGTCTTTTCGGTTGTAGAGGAGATTGGACATGGACATGAGTGTAAAGCTGGCCTCGTCTTATCCACCGGTAGCCCCTCAAGGCCCGGCCACCGCGGTGGTTGCGGACAAAGACAAAACCAAGGTCGAGGCGATCGTGCCGGCCGCCGGTGAGCCGAAACGGGCTGACCTGGAAAAAGCAGTCACCGATATTCGAGAATTCGTACAAGCGGCCCAGCGCAAACTGGATTTTTCCATTGATGATTCCACCCATCGGGTCGTGGTCAAGGTCATCGCCACTGAAAGTGGTGAAGTGATCCGCCAGATTCCGTCGGAAACGGCCTTGAAGCTGGCACAAAATCTGGCCACCGCCAGTCATGTGCTGTTCGATGAAAAGGTCTGAACTGGCATGAAACTTGTTGCGCTGTTTTCTTGAAGTGCGGTTCGTCAAGAAAACGCCAGCAGCCGTATTAGGAGAAAGACGATGGCGAGTACAACGGTAAACGGTGTGGGTTCTGGCATCGACATCCAGGGCATCGTAAAAGCTTTGGTCGACGCCGATCGGGCGCCGAAGCAGACCCAGATCAATACCCAGTCACAGAAAGCGACTACCCAGCTGTCGTCGATCGGCAAAATCCAGTCGGCGCTGGACGCTTTCCGTGGCGCCATCAAGAGCATGACCGACGACAACAGCTTCAGTGGCCTGACCGGCACTTCGTCGAATGAAAAGGTCGCGACCATGACCACCGCCCAGGGCGCTGCCAACGGCAGCTTCAACCTGGTGGTCAATAAACTCGCCCAGCCTTCCAAACTGTCCACGGTCACCCTGGCTGGCGGCGCTTCGACAGTGGTCAACAAGGGCGGTGCCGCAACCACCCTGACCATCTCCCAGTCGGGTAAAAAGTTTGATCTGAGCGTGCCGCCGGGCGCAACCCTGCAGCAGGTGCGTGACTCGATCAACACCCAGTTCGGCACCGTCGGGCTTAGTGCCAACATCGTTACCGACTCCACCGGCTCGCGCATGGTGTTGACTTCCACCACGGGTGGCGTCGGCTCGGACCTGACGTTGTCGGGCAACTCGGGTATTGATACCGGCTACAAAGTGATCGATACGCCGCAGAACGCCGAGTACACCATCGATAACGTGCCCTATACGTCCAAGACCAACAACATCACGGACGCGGTGAGCGGGGTCAGCATCAAGCTGCTGTCGGTTTCACCGCCCGTGGATACGAAGGACCCGGACGGGCCGAAGGCAACCACGACGATTTCCGTGAGTACCAGCACCGCGGCGCTCAAGTCCGGGGTCAAAGGCTTTGTCGACAGCTATAACGCTTTGCTCAAGGCGATGAATGCCGAAACCAAGGTGACCAAGGACGCGGCGGGTAACTCGGTATCGGCGACCTTGACCGGTGACGCCAACATGCGCTCGCTGCAAAGCTCCTTGCGCGCCGAGTTCAACGCCTTGTCCGGGAATGGCACCATCAAGTCCCTGGCACAATTCGGTATCAGTACCGACTCCGGTACCGGTCTGTTGACCATGGATGACAAAACCTTCGACAAGATTGCGCTGACCAACTCGGCAGATATCAGCAGTATGTTCAGCGGCAAGACCGGGTTGCTGGCACGCATGACCAATGCCACTGAAGGTTATGCCAAAGCGACCACCGGTATCTTCGCGACGCGCACGACCGCTCTATCCGATAGTCTCAAGACCTTGAGCAAGGACCAGGCGGAACTGGACGTGCATGTGGCGGATCTACAAGCCAGCCTGACACGCAAATACGCGGCGATGGATTCGCTGGTCGCCCAGTTACGCCAGCAAAGTAACAACATCATGGGCACGCTCAACGCGCTGAACAACCAGAAAAACAATTGATTGAATGCATGAAAAAAGCCCGGGTCATCTGACCTGGGCTTTGTTTTTTACAGGACCATCGGGGTTAAAGTTTCTAGCAGCCCAGTCGACATAATGGTTACTGAAATCCTTTTCGCTGTCGCCTGTCACGAGGTAGAACCATGAATCCCATGCGAGCCCTTCGCCAATACCAGAAGGTTAATTCCCATGCCCAGATCTCCGAGGCGAGCCCGCATCGCCTGGTGCAGATGCTGATGGAAGGCGGTCTGGACCGCATGGCCCAGGCCAAAGGGGCGCTGGCGCGTGGCGACATCGCTGCCAAGGGCCTGATGCTCGGCAAGGCGATTGATATCGTGATCGGCCTGCGTGACGGCCTGGATGCAGAAAAGAGTGATAACCCGGCCTACGTTCAGCAGTTGGAAAGTTTGTATGCATATATGACTAACCGCTTGATGGAAGCGAACCTGCATAACGACGCCGACATGATCGACGAAGTGGCTCGTTTGCTGATCACCGTAAAAGAAGGCTGGGACGCCATTGCGGCGCAACAGGCAGTAGCAGAATAAGGCCTGAAGCCTTAAGGAGCACGTCATGAGCCACGCACTGCAACGCATTGATGAAACCCGTGAAGCCTTGGTCGACGCACTGGCTGCGCGCAACTGGGACGCCATTGGCGAGCTGGACCTGGGCTGTCGCAATGTGATCGATAACGTGCTCAGCGAAGCGCCTGTGGACGAGAATGCGTTGCGGGAGAAGCTGGAGGCACTGTTGGCGGTGTACCAGCAGTTGCTTGAGGTGACGACCGGCGAGCGCCAGGCGATATTCGAAGAGATGTCGCAGATCAACCAAGCGAAAAATGCGTCAAAGGTTTACCATCTGTTCGGCTGATAGGGGCGCGGTTGGTCCGAACGGCGCGTCATATATTTGACTGTGCCAGCATTTTTGACTTAACTAGTGCTGTTTTCAGATTTCAGACGTCTAGTAGAAGATAAGTCTTACAGACGTCTTGATTGCCTTCATTCCGGGGCAGGAAGTTTTACTAGGGAAGTTGCTATTGCATGTGGCGTGAAACCAAAATTCTGCTGATCGATGACGATAGCGTCCGCCGCCGCGATTTAGCGGTGATTTTAAATTTTCTCGGTGAAGAAAATTTGCCCTGCGGTAGCCATGATTGGCAGCAGGCGGTCAGCTCGTTGGCGTCGAGCCGTGAAGTCATTTGTGTACTGATCGGGACGGTAAACGCTCCTGGCGCTGTTTTGGGCTTGTTAAAGACACTGTCAACCTGGGATGAGTTCCTTCCCGTGTTGCTGATGGGCGATATTTCTTCCGTGGACCTGCCGGAAGACCAGCGCCGCCGGGTACTTTCCACCCTGGAAATGCCCCCCAGCTACAGCAAGCTGCTCGACTCCCTGCACCGCGCCCAGGTCTATCGCGAGATGTACGACCAGGCCCGCGAGCGCGGCCGTCACCGTGAACCCAACCTGTTCCGCAGCCTCGTCGGCACCAGCCGGGCGATCCAGCACGTGCGCCAGATGATGCAGCAAGTGGCTGACACCGACGCCAGCGTGCTGATCCTGGGCGAGTCGGGCACCGGCAAGGAAGTGGTCGCGCGCAACCTGCATTACCATTCCAAACGTCGCGACGGGCCGTTCGTGCCGGTCAACTGCGGGGCCATCCCGGCAGAGCTGTTGGAAAGCGAATTGTTCGGCCACGAGAAGGGCGCCTTTACCGGCGCGATCACCAGCCGTGCCGGGCGCTTCGAACTGGCCAATGGCGGGACGCTGTTTCTCGACGAAATCGGCGATATGCCGTTGCCAATGCAGGTCAAGCTGCTGCGCGTGTTGCAGGAGCGCACCTTCGAGCGCGTGGGCAGCAACAAGACCCAGAGCGTGGATGTGCGCATCATTGCCGCGACCCACAAGAACCTCGAAAGCATGATCGAGGTCGGCAGCTTCCGCGAAGACTTGTATTACCGCCTCAACGTATTCCCAATCGAGATGGCGCCGCTGCGTGAGCGCGTGGAAGACATCCCGTTGTTGATGAACGAATTGATCTCGCGCATGGAGCACGAAAAACGCGGCTCCATCCGCTTCAACTCCGCTGCGATCATGTCGCTGTGCCGCCACGGCTGGCCGGGCAATGTCCGCGAGCTGGCCAACCTGGTGGAACGCATGGCGATCATGCACCCCTACGGTGTGATCGGCGTGGTCGAGTTGCCGAAGAAATTCCGCTACGTCGACGATGAAGACGAGCAGTTGGTCGACAGCCTGCGCAGCGACATGGAAGAGCGCGTGGCGATCAACGGCCACGCGCCGGACTTCGGTGCATCGGCCATGCTGCCGCCCGAAGGCCTGGACCTCAAGGACTACCTCGGCAACCTGGAACAAGGCCTGATCCAGCAGGCCCTGGACGACGCCAACGGCATCGTCGCGCGTGCCGCCGAGCGCCTGCGTATCCGTCGCACCACCCTGGTGGAAAAGATGCGCAAGTACGGTATGAGCCGCAAAGAGGGCGATGAACAGGCGGATGATTGACGCCTGTTTTTCAACCGGTTGATTCTTAGGTAGTTTTTTTTCGGCACGGGTATTGCTACAGCCCTCGCAACGTTCCGTTTAACTGACGGTCAGCCAAGCGAGAGAGCATGATGCCCCACGCCGCCCAACTATCTCCGGCCCCTGCCATCCAGGGGCTGGTTTCGCCTGTAGAGCCGCCGACCCGTCAGGGTCTTGAACAGGCGTTCTCGCAGTTCAACCAGATGTCGAGCCAGCTGACCGATTCCTACAGTCTGCTTGAAGCCCGGGTGTCCGAGCTTAAAGGCGAACTCGCGGTGGTCAGCGCCCAGCGCATGCAGGAGCTGGCCGAAAAAGAACGCCTGGCCAACCGCCTGCAGAATCTGCTTTCGCTGTTGCCCGGTGGCGTGATCGTCATTGATGACCAGGGCCGTGTGCGCGAAGCCAACCCGGCGGCCTGCGACTTGCTCGGCCTGCCGCTGGAAGGCGAGCTGTGGCGCCACGTCATCACCCGCTGCTTCGCGCCGCGTGAGGATGACGGCCACGAAGTGTCCCTTAAAGACGGGCGCCGCCTGTCCATCGCCACCCGCTCCCTGGATGCTGAACCGGGCCAATTGGTGCTGCTCAACGATTTGACAGAAACCCGTCACCTGCAAGACCAACTGGCGCGGCATGAGCGGTTGTCGTCGTTGGGGCGGATGGTCGCGTCCCTCGCGCATCAGATCCGCACGCCGTTGTCGGCGGCGTTGATCTACGCCAGTCATTTGACTGATGAGCAGTTGCCGGCGGCCACCCACCAGCGTTTTGCCGGGCGTCTCAAGGAGCGCCTGCACGAGCTGGAACATCAGGTGCGCGACATGCTGGTGTTTGCCCGTGGCGAATTGCCGTTGACCGACCGCCTGACCCCGGCCGGTTTGATGCAGGCCCTGCAAGCGGCGGCGGCCACGCATATCCAGGGCGCCAACCTGCGCTGGCAGTGCGACAGCCACCACGGCGAGTTGCTGTGCAACCGTGACACCTTGGTCGGCGCGCTGCTCAACCTGATCGAAAACGCCACCCAGGCCAGCGGCCCCGGTGCACGCCTCAAGGTGCACCTGTATCGCCGCGAGCAAACCCTGCGCCTGTGCATCAGCGACAGCGGCAGCGGTATCGCACCGGCCGTGCTGCAGCGCCTGGGCGAACCTTTTTTCACCACCAAGACCAACGGCACCGGCCTGGGCCTGACCGTGGTCAAGGCAGTGGCCCGTGCGCATCAGGGAGAATTGCAGTTGCGCTCCCGGTTGGGGCGCGGCACCTGTGCATTGATGACCTTGCCGCTGTTTTCCAGCGCGGCGAGCGCGGAGTAAAAGGATCATGGCTATCAAGGTTTTATTGGTTGAAGACGATCGCGCCCTGCGTGAAGCATTGGCTGACACGCTGCTGTTGGCGGGCCATGACTACCGCGCGGTCGGCTCTGCCGAGGAGGCCTTGGAGGCGGTGCAGCAGGAGGCGTTCAGCCTGGTGGTCAGCGACGTGAACATGCCCGGCATGGACGGCCACCAACTGCTCGGCCTGCTGCGCGCACGCCAGCCGCAATTGCCGGTGCTGCTGATGACCGCCCATGGCGCCGTGGAGCGGGCTGTGGACGCCATGCGTCAAGGGGCGGCGGATTACCTGGTCAAGCCGTTCGAACCCAAGGCCTTGATCGAACTGGTCGCCCGGCATGCCCTGGGCGTCATCTCGGCGGTGGCGGGCGAAGGCCCGATTGCCTTCGAACCGGCCAGCGCACAACTGTTGGAACTGGCGGCCCGTGTGGCGCGCAGCGATTCCACGGTGTTGATTTCCGGCGAGTCCGGCACCGGCAAGGAAGTGCTGGCGCGCTATATCCACCAGCAATCCAGCCGGGCCCAGCAGCCGTTTATCGCGATCAACTGCGCGGCGATCCCGGACAACATGCTCGAAGCCACCCTGTTCGGCCATGAGAAGGGCTCGTTCACCGGGGCTATCGCGGCCCAGGCCGGCAAGTTCGAACAGGCCGACGGCGGCACCATTCTGCTCGACGAAATTTCGGAAATGCCCCTGGGTCTGCAAGCCAAGTTGTTGCGCGTGTTGCAGGAGCGCGAAGTAGAGCGGGTGGGCGCACGCAAGCCGATCCAGCTGGACATCCGCGTGGTCGCTACCACCAACCGCGACCTCGCGGGCGAAGTGGCGGCGGGGCGCTTTCGCGAAGACTTGTTCTATCGCCTGTCGGTGTTCCCGCTGGCCTGGCGCCCGTTGCGCGAACGCCCGGCCGATATCATTCCCCTGGCCGAGCGCCTGCTGAACAACCACGTCAAAAAAATGAAACACGCCCAGGCGCGGCTGTCGGCCGAGGCCCAGGCCTGCCTGGTCGCTTACCCCTGGCCGGGTAATGTGCGCGAGCTGGACAATGCGATCCAGCGCGCGCTGATCCTGCAGCAGGGCGGCTTGATCCAGCCCCAGGATTTCTGCCTGGCCATGGGCAATGGCGTGGCGCCGTTGCCGAGCCTGGCGCCGGCACCGGTACTTGCCGAAACCGAATCGGCCGGCGCCCTGGGCGATGACCTGCGCCGCCGCGAATTCCAGATGATCATCGACACCCTGCGCGCCGAGCGCGGCCGCCGCAAAGAAGCGGCCGAGCGCCTCGGCATCAGCCCGCGCACCTTGCGCTACAAGCTGGCGCAGATGCGCGACGCGGGGATGGATGTGGAAGCGTATCTTTTCGCCACCTGAGCAAAGCCTAGGCTGACAGGGTTTGTCGGCTTTTCTTACGAGTCGCAACGAAGCTGGCACCCTTGTTGCACCTCCCCTGATAACCGCTGCGTAGTGTCAAAAAATTGCGGGTCGTCGGAGAGAGAAGGTCATGAGCCAGGGTATTGAGTTCAATCGGTTGATGTTGGATATGCGCTCCATGCAAATGGATGCCATGGCTCAACCGAAATCCGTCGCGCCAGCGCCGGAATTGGGCCAAAGCAGTTTTGCCGACATGCTCGGTCAGGCAATCAATAAAGTCAGTGATACCCAGCAGGCGTCCAGCCAGTTGGCGACCGCGTTCGAGATCGGTAAAAGCGGCGTGGACCTCACCGATGTGATGGTCGCCTCGCAAAAGGCCAGTGTTTCCTTCCAGGCCTTGACCCAAGTGCGTAACAAGCTGGTTCAGGCTTACCAAGACATCATGCAGATGCCGGTTTAAGGGCGAGATTTAAGTCATGGCAGAAGCAGTCGTGGACAACGTACCCGCCAAGACAGACGGCAAGCCGCCGCTGTTTGGCCTGTCGTTCCTGGAAAACCTCTCGGAAATGACCATGTTGCGTCAGGTGGGCCTGATGGTCGGCCTGGCTGCCAGCGTGGCGATTGGTTTTGCCGTGGTGTTGTGGTCGCAGCAGCCTGATTACCGGCCGCTGTACGGCAGCCTGGCGGGCATGGATTCCAAGCAGATCATGGAAACCCTCGCCGCCGCCGATATCGCCTACACCGTGGAGCCCAACTCCGGTGCCTTGCTGGTCAAGGCCGACGATGTGGCGCGTGCGCGGATGAAACTGGCGGCCGCCGGCGTCACGCCGTCCGACAGCAATATCGGCTTTGAAATCCTCGACAAGGACCAGGGCCTGGGCACCAGCCAGTTCATGGAAGCCACCCGCTACCGTCGTGGCCTGGAAGGCGAACTGGCGCGAACCATTTCCAGCCTGAACAACGTCAAGGGTGCCCGCGTACACCTTGCCATCCCGAAAAGCTCGGTGTTCGTGCGTGACGAACGCAAGCCGAGTGCCTCGGTATTGGTTGAACTGTTTTCCGGCCGCTCCCTGGAGCCTGGCCAGGTATTGGCGATCGTCAACCTGGTGGCCACCAGCGTGCCGGAGTTGAGCAAGTCGCAGATCACCGTGGTCGACCAGAAGGGCAACCTGCTGTCCGACATGGCCGAAAACTCCGCGCTGACCCAGGCCGGCAAGCAGTTCGACTACAGCCGTCGCATGGAAAGCATGCTCACCCAGCGCGTGCATAACATCCTGCAGCCGGTGCTGGGCAACGACCGCTACAAGGCTGAAGTGTCCGCCGATGTGGACTTCAGCGCCGTCGAATCGACGTCCGAGCAATTCAATCCGGACCAGCCCGCCCTGCGCAGCGAGCAGTCCACCAGTGAACAACGCACCGCCAGCAACGGCCCGCAAGGCGTACCCGGGGCCCTGAGCAACCAGCCACCGGCACCTGCTTCCGCCCCGCAAACCACCGGTGGCGCCGCTGCCACCGCTGGCGCGATTGCAGCCGGCCAACCGCTGCTGGACGCCAACGGCCAGCAGATCATGGACCCGGCTACCGGCCAGCCGATGCTCGCGCCGTACCCGGCGGACAAGCGTAACCAGTCCACCAAGAACTTCGAGCTCGACCGCTCCATCAGCCACACCAAGCAGCAGCAGGGCAAGGTCAATCGCCTGTCGGTGTCGGTGGTGGTCGATGACCAGGTCAAGGTCAACGCCGCTGACGGTGCCGTTACCCGCGCACCCTGGAGCGCCGACGAATTGGCGCGCTTTACTCGCCTGGTGCAGGACGCCGTCGGCTTCGACGCCAGCCGTGGCGACAGCGTCAGCGTAATCAACATGCCATTCTCCGCCGAGCGCGGCGAAGTGATCGCCGACCCGGCGTTCTACACCCAGCCGTGGTTCTGGGACATCGTCAAGCAAGTGCTGGGAGTGTTGTTCATCCTGGTGCTGGTATTTGGTGTGCTGCGGCCGGTGCTCAACAACATCACCGGGCATGGCAAGAAACAACTGGCCTTGGCCGGCAGCGACGTCGAACTGGGTGGCATGGGCGGACTGGATGGCGAACTGGCCAACGACCGCGTCAGCCTGGGCGGCCCGCAAAGCATCCTGTTGCCAAGCCCGAGCGAAGGCTATGACGCTCAGTTGAACGCAATCAAGAGTCTGGTGGCAGAAGACCCGGGCCGTGTGGCCCAGGTCGTGAAAGAGTGGATTAACGCTGATGAATGATCGAGTCGCTGTTGCCAAGCTCTCCCGGGTCGACAAAGCCGCCGTGCTGCTACTGTCGTTGGGCGAGACCGACGCCGCCCAAGTACTGCGCCACATGGGCCCCAAAGAGGTCCAGCGCGTCGGCGTGGCCATGGCGCAGATGCGCAATGTGCACCGCGAGCAAGTCGAACAGGTGATGAGCGAGTTCGTCGAGATCGTCGGCGACCAGACCAGCCTGGGCGTCGGCTCCGACAGCTATATCCGCAAGATGCTCACCTCGGCCCTGGGCGAAGACAAGGCCAACGGCCTGATCGACCGCATCCTGCTGGGCGGCAACACCAGTGGCCTCGACAGCCTGAAGTGGATGGAGCCGCGCGCGGTCGCCGACGTGATTCGCTACGAGCACCCGCAGATCCAGGCCATTGTCGTGGCCTATCTGGACCCGGACCAGGCCGGCGAAGTGCTTGGCCACTTCGACCATAAAGTGCGCCTGGACATCATCCTGCGCGTGTCGTCGCTCAACACCGTGCAGCCGGCGGCACTGAAAGAACTCAACACGATTCTCGAGAAACAGTTCTCGGGCAACTCGAACGCCTCGCGCACCACCCTGGGCGGGATCAAGCGTGCAGCCGACATCATGAACTTCCTCGACAGCTCGGTCGAAGGCCAGTTGATGGACTCGATCCGCGAGATCGACGACACCCTGTCCGGCCAGATCGAAGACCTGATGTTCGTGTTCAACAACCTCGCCGATGTCGACGACCGTGGCATCCAGGCGTTGCTGCGCGAAGTGTCGTCCGACGTGCTGGTGCTGGCCCTCAAGGGCTCGGACGAGGGCGTCAAGGAAAAGATCTTCAAGAACATGTCCAAGCGTGCCTCCGAACTGTTGCGCGACGACCTGGAAGCCAAGGGCCCGGTACGCGTCAGCGACGTGGAAACCGCGCAGAAAGAGATCCTCACCATTGCCCGCCGTATGGCCGAAGCCGGAGAAATCGTTCTCGGCGGGAAGGGCGGCGAAGAAATGATTTAAGGCGCCCCGCATGTCGAACAAAGATGAGACGCCCAGCGACCTGATTCGCGCGCGGGATGTCGGCGGGTTCGACATCTGGTCGTTGCCCAGCTTCGACCCCCATGTGCCGGAGCCAGAACCTGAGCCGGTGGAGGAACCGCCGGCACAGATGGAAGAAGTGCCGCTGGAAGAAGTCCAGCCGCTGACCCTTGAAGAGTTGGAAGCCATCCGCCAGGAGGCTTACAACGAAGGCTTCGCGGCCGGTGAAAAAGACGGCTTTCGCAGCAGCACCCTGAAAGTTCGCCAGGAAGCCGAAGAAGCCCTCAGTGGCCAATTGGCCAGCCTGGAGCGCTTGATGGGCAACCTGTTCGACCCCATCGCCGAACAGGACGCGCAGCTGGAAAAATCCATGGTCGGCCTGGTGCAGCACATCGCACGCCAAGTGATCCAGCGTGAACTGGTGCTGGATTCCAGCCAGATCGAAAGCGTGATGCGCGAGGCCCTCAAGCTGCTGCCCCTGGGTGTCGGCAACGTGCGGCTGTACATCAACCCGCAGGATTTCGAGCAGGTCAAAGCCTTGCGCGAGCGCCATGAAGAAACCTGGCGCATCGTCGAGGACGCGGCGTTGCAGCCTGGCGGCTGCCGCGTCGAGACCGAGCACAGCCGCATCGATGCCACGGTGGAAACCCGCATCAGCCAGATCATGACCAAATTGCTCGACCAGTTGCATGAGCAGGTGCTGCACCCGGCCGAGCCTGACCTGAGCGTTGACCTGGACGCCACCGATGCGCCTTGACCGCACCAGCTTCGCCAAGCGCCTGGGCAGCTACGCCGAGGCCACCGAGTTGCCCGGCCAGCCGATCCTTGAAGGGCGCCTGTTGCGCATGGTCGGCCTGACCCTTGAAGCCGAGGGCTTGCGTGCCGCCATGGGCAGCCGCTGCATGGTGATCAACGACGACAGCTACCACCCGGTGCAGGTCGAAGCCGAAGTGATGGGTTTTTCCGGCAACAAGATTTTCCTGATGCCGGTGGGCAGCCTCGCCGGTATCGCCCCCGGTGCCCGCGTAGTGCCGCTGGCCGACACCGGACGCCTGCCGATGGGCATGAGCATGCTCGGCCGCGTACTCGACGGCGCCGGTCGCGCGCTGGATGGCAAGGGCGGCATGAAAGCCGAGGACTGGGTGCCGATGGACGGCCCCACCATCAACCCGCTCAACCGTAACCCCATCAGCGTGCCGCTGGACGTGGGTATACGCAGCATCAACGGTTTATTGACGGTCGGTCGCGGCCAGCGCCTGGGCCTGTTCGCCGGTACCGGTGTGGGTAAATCGGTGTTGCTGGGCATGATGACGCGCTTTACCGAGGCCGACATCATCGTGGTCGGGCTGATCGGCGAGCGCGGCCGTGAGGTCAAGGAATTCATCGAGCACAGTCTTGGTGAAGAAGGGCTCAAGCGTTCGGTGGTCGTCGCCTCCCCGGCGGATGACGCGCCGCTGATGCGCTTGCGTGCGGCGATGTACTGCACGCGCATCGCCGAATATTTTCGCGACAAGGGCAAGAATGTCCTGTTGCTGATGGACTCGCTCACCCGTTTCGCCCAGGCCCAGCGCGAGATCGCCCTGGCCATCGGCGAGCCGCCGGCGACCAAGGGCTATCCGCCGTCGGTGTTCGCCAAGCTGCCCAAGCTGGTGGAGCGGGCCGGTAATGCCGAGGCCGGCGGGGGCTCGATCACCGCGTTCTACACCGTGTTGTCCGAAGGCGATGACCAGCAGGACCCGATTGCCGACTCGGCGCGGGGTGTGCTCGACGGGCACATCGTGCTGTCGCGGCGCCTGGCCGAAGAAGGGCACTACCCGGCCATCGACATCGAGGCGTCCATCAGCCGGGTGATGCCGGCGGTGGTGACGCCGGAGCACATGGCCCGCGCGCAATACTTCAAGCAGCTGTGGTCGCGTTATCAGCAGAGCCGCGACCTGATCAGCGTTGGCGCCTACGTGGCCGGCGGCGATCGCGAGACCGACCTGGCCATTGCGCTGCAACCGCAGTTGGTGACCTACCTGCGCCAGGGGCTGAACGACAAGATCAGCATGGGCGAAAGCGAAGCGCATCTGCAGTCCATCTTCGCCCCCGCGCCAGGCGGCTAAGCCATGGCCAACAGCCGCGCCGCGCGCCTGGCCCCGGTGGTGGAAATGGCCGAAAAGGCCGAAAAGACCGCTGTGCAGCGCCTGGGCTATTTCCAGGGCCAGGTGCGCCTGGCGGAAAGCAAGCTGGGCGACCTCGAGCGCTTTCGCCTCGAGTATCAGCAACAGTGGATCGAGCGCGGCAGCAAGGGCGTGTCGGGCCAATGGCTGATGGGGTACCAGGGCTTTCTCAACCAACTGGAAACCGCCGTCGGCCAACAGCGCCAGAGCCTGGCCTGGCACCAGAACAACCTCGATAAGGCGCGCGAAAGCTGGCAAGCGGCGTTCGCCCGCGTCGAAGGTTTGCGCAAATTGGTACAGCGCTATCTCGACGAAGCGCGGGCCCTTGAGGATAAGCGTGAGCAAAAGCTGCTGGATGAGCTGTCCCAGCGCCTGCCCCGCCAGGAACAGTTCTAACCAATGTGGGAGGGGGCTTGCCGCTCCCACATTTGAACTACTGTGTTGCTCAGATCGAATTCGCCTGCTACACCTTGTGTCTAGTGCCAATGACAAGGAAGCAGTCACATGTCGATCGAGCCAGATGTATCCCTGGATGGGAAGAAGTTGACGATCACGATCAAGGGCCGATTCGATTTCGGCAGCCACCAGGCATTTCGTGATGCCTACGAGCGGTTCTATAAGGTGCCTGAGTCGTACGTCGTGGACCTGAAAGAAACCACGTATATGGACAGCTCGGCCCTGGGCATGCTTCTGCTGCTGCGGGACCATGCCGGTGGCGATAACTCAGACGTGCGCGTGATCAACAGCAACATGGACGTGCGCAAAATCCTCGCCATTTCCAATTTCTACAAGCTTTTCGATATCTCGTGAGAGTCCTGGCGCCCTTATCCGAGCCGCTGACCATCCTGATTGCCGAAGACAGTGCCGCCGACTTGCTGTTGTTGTCGACCATCGTGCGGCGTCAGGGTCACCATGTGCTCACCGCGACCAATGGCGAGCAAGCCGTTGAAGTGTTTGCGCGCGAGCGCCCGCAGTTGGTGTTGATGGACGCGATGATGCCGGTGATGGATGGTTTTCTCGCCGCGCGCTGGATCAAGCAATTGGCGGGCGAGCAGTTGGTCCCCATCATCTTCCTGACCTCGCTGCGCGAAAGCGCCGCACTGGCCGAGTGTCTGGACGCCGGCGGCGACGATTTCCTGCCCAAGCCTTATAACCAGTTGATTCTGGCCGCCAAGATCAACGCCATGGACCGCCTGCGGCGGCTGCAAGCCACGGTGCTGCAGCAGCGTGACCAGATCGCCCGTCACAACGATTACTTGTTACATGAGCAGCGCACCGCCAAGGCCGTGTTCGACAAGGTCGCGCATTCGGGTTGCATCAACGCGGCGCCGAATATCCGCTACCTGCAATCGCCCTATGCACTGTTCAACGGGGACCTGTTGCTGGCGGCCTATACGCCGTCCGGCGACATGCACGTGTTGCTCGGCGATTTCACCGGCCACGGCCTGCCGGCGGCCATCGGTGCCATGCCCCTGGCCGAAGTGTTCTATGGCATGACCGCCAAGGGCTATGGGCTGACGCAGACCCTGCGTGAGATGAACGCCAAGCTCAAGCGCATCCTGCCGGTGGACATGTTCTGCTGCGCCACACTGTTGTGCCTGAGCACCGAGCGGCGCGTGGTGGAGGTGTGGAACGGCGGCATGCCCGAGGGCTATGTGCATGAGGTCGCTACCGGCAAGCGCACGCCGTTGATGTCGCGGCATCTGCCGTTGGGCGTGCTGTCGGCCCAGGCGTTCGATGACAGCACCGAAGTCTGGCCCATGGCCCTGGGCGACCGAGTGTTCCTGCTCTCCGATGGGGTGCTGGACACCGCCGACGCCAATGACCAGTTGTTCGGCGCCGAGCGTTTGCAGCAGGTGTTTGCCGCCAACCGCGAGCCCGACCGCTTGTTCGAGGATATCGAGCAGGCGCTGGCGGCCTTTCGCGGTGAGGCACGGGACGACGTCAGCATGGTTGAAATCACCTTGCTGTCCGGCCAACCGCTGCGCGTGGCCGAACCTATGTATTCCGACAGTGGCCAGTCGTGCCCGCTGAATTGGTCGGTGAGTTTTGAATTTCGCGCGCAGACCCTCAGGCGCTACAACCCATTGCCCTATCTGCTGCAATTACTGTTGGAGGTCCACGGCCTGCGTGAGCAGAGCGGTGCGCTCTACACGGTGATGGCCGAGTTGTATGCCAATGCCCTCGAACATGGGGTACTGGGGCTGGATTCACAGCTCAAGCAAGATGTCGAAGGGTTTGCGCAGTACTACCGTCTGCGCAACGAGCGGCTGGCGCAATTGAACAGCGGCCATATACGGATACATGTGCAGGTGTCCCCGACTGCAAAGGGCGGCAAGATGACGTTGCGTGTCGAGGACAGCGGGCCTGGCTTCGATGTTGATGAGGTGCTGGCGCGGCCGCTGGATGCTGACCGCCTGTCTGGCCGCGGCTTGAGCCTGGTGCGTCAACTGAGCAGCGCGGTACGCTGGTCCGATGGCGGGCGCAGTGTCTGCGTGGAGTTTTGCTGGAAGGCTCTGGCATAATCCGCCGATTCTTGATCAAGGAGCGAGCAAGTGGCTGAGATTCATCTGGACCCCGACGTGCTGTCGGGCTTGCAGGAGGTGATGGAGGACGAGTACCCACGGTTGCTGGAGACCTTCCTTCATGACTCCGAAGAGCGCGTCACCGCCTTGCGCAAGGCGCGTGATGACGCCAAGGCGCTGGGGCGCATCGCCCATAGCTTCAAGGGCAGCAGCGGCAACCTTGGGGCGGTGCGACTGGCGCAGTTGTGTCAGCGCCTGGAAGTGGAGTCCGTTGGGACGACGGCGGACCTCGGGGCCCTGGTCGATCAGATCGATCATGAGTTTGCCCTGGTTCGGCCGCTGTATGAGTCGGAGCGGCAGCGCTTCAGTCTCTGAAGCACTTCAAACCGCGATTTAGCTGCCCAGGGCGACTTGGCCCGACTCTTGCTCTATCTCTGGATACTGCATCCCCGACCCCCATGCAGTGGAGACCTTTATCTATGCCAGTCGCCCCTAATTCGCTCCTTCAGGCTGCCCCCGCGGCCAAGCCTCAAGCGCCTGCCGCCACCCCTGTGGCAGCGGCTGCGGACCCACGGGACAAGGGCCCTGGCTTCGCTCAAGTGTTCGCCAACCAAGGCGCCAAACCTGCCTTGAAAACCGCCGACGCCCCAGGCAAGTCGGCGCCGACGGCAGCCGGCGATCAATCTGCAGCCAGCACGCCGGCGGTTGCCGATAGCGGCAATCCCTTGCCTGCCAAGCCGGCCAAGGCCGACGAGGACGCCGCCGACACAGCCGTCGACCCGTCCCTGGCGCAACAGCCGCCGGCCGATCCGCCGGTCGACCCCGCGCTGATCGCCACGGTCACCCCCGTTGCCGTGCCGGTGGAAACGCCAGCGCCGACGGCGGCCGTGGAAGATGACAAGCCCCAGCCGGTCGCCGCCGCCCCCGTTGCCGTGAGCGACCAGGCCAAGTCACCGGCCTTCGACCCCGAAGCCGACCCCCTGGATGCGATGCCCGCCGTACGCTTGGCGATGGAGCAGGGTGGTCATGTATCGGCCAGCAGCCAGGCGCCACAGAAAACTGCGCCAGCCACGCCCCTGGATCAACCGACCGCCGCGCAGAACTTCGCGGCAGGCCTGGCCACCATGGTCGATCAACAAGCCACCAAGGACAGCACCGGCCAGGGCGGCGACAAAGCCTTCGGCGCGCTGATCGATGACGGCCTCAAGGACCTCAAGGACGCCAGCAGCGACACCCGCGTGGATGACTTCGCCAACCGCCTTGCCGCGCTGACCCAGGCCGCCACGCCGAAAACCGCCAACGCCTTGCCGCCGGTAACCAACGCCCCGCTGGCCATGCACCAGAGCGGCTGGACCGAAGAAGTGGTCAACCGCGTGATGTACCTCTCCAGCGCCAACCTCAAGTCGGCCGAAATCCAGCTGCAGCCGGCCGAACTGGGGCGCCTGGACATCAAGGTCAACATGACGCCCGACCAGCAGGCCCAAGTGAGCTTCATGAGCGGCCATGCGGTGGTCCGTGAAGCGCTGGAAAGCCAGTCCGGGCGCCTGCGCGAGATGTTCGCCCAGCAAGGCATGGGGCAGGTGGACGTGAATGTGTCCGACCAGTCTCGCGGGCAGGAGCAGCAGCAACAGCAGAGCCAGGCGCGGGGCGTGAGTGGCGGCCGCAGTAGCGCTGGCGACGTTGCCGACTCTAGCGAAGTGGCGGCCGCCGTCGCGCCGGTGGTGAGCAGTGTGATCGGCTCCAGCGCCGTCGACTACTACGCCTGACCCAAGCCGAACAGAGATCAAAATGTGGGAGGGGGCTTGCTCCCGATTGCGGTGTATCAGCAACAGATTTGTTGAATGACACACTGCAATCGGGAGCAAGCCCCCTCCCACATTTGATTGGTGTTGCCCTGGTGCCAGACAACTCTGGCATAACACTTGCTCTTGCCTTTCCGTAGATCTATGAATCCCAGAATAGTGACGGATTATTGGCATGGCGAAGAGCGACGACGCAGCAACTCCCCCCGCAGGCAAAGGCAAGCTCAAGCTGATCCTGCTGATTGTGCTGGGCCTGCTCCTGGCCATTGGCGCCTCGGTGGGTGGCACCTGGTACATCATGCACAGCAGTGCCAGCAAGCCGGCCCCCGCCGCCGACGCCGCCACTAACGTCAAGCAACCGGCAATCTTCGAGCCGATGCTGCCGGCGTTTGTCGCCAACTACAACCAGAACGGTCGCCAACGCTACTTGCAGGTGAGCATCACCTTGCTGGCGCGCAACCAGGCGGACCTGGACGCGCTCAAGGTGCACATGCCGGTGATCCGCAACAACCTGGTGATGCTGTTTTCCGGGCAGAGCTTCGACAGCCTGGCCACTGCGGTGGGCCAGGAAATGCTGCGCCAGAAGGTCACTGCCAGCGTGCAGGAAGTGGCCCAGAAAGAGCTCGGCAAAGTCGTGGTCGAGCAGGCGCTCTTCACTAACTTCGTATTGCAGTAGGACCACGACATGGCCGTGCAAGACCTGCTGTCCCAGGATGAAATCGACGCGCTGTTGCATGGCGTCGACGATGGTCTGGTACAGACCGAAATGGCTGCCGAACCCGGCAGCGTCAAAAGTTACGACCTGACCACTCAGGATCGCATCGTCCGTGGACGCATGCCGACCCTGGAAATGATCAACGAACGTTTCGCCCGATACACCCGTATCAGCATGTTCAACATGCTGCGCCGTTCGGCGGACGTGGCGGTGGGCGGCGTGCAGGTGATGAAGTTCGGTGAATACGTGCACTCGCTGTACGTGCCCACCAGCCTCAACCTGGTCAAGATCAAGCCGTTGCGCGGCACCGCGCTGTTCATCCTCGACGCCAAGCTGGTATTCAAGCTGGTGGACAACTTCTTCGGTGGCGACGGCCGTCACGCCAAGATCGAAGGCCGTGAATTCACGCCCACCGAACTGCGCGTGGTGCGCATGGTGCTGGAGCAGGCCTTCATTGACTTAAAGGAAGCCTGGCAGGCGATCATGGAAGTCAATTTCGAGTACATCAACTCGGAAGTGAACCCGGCCATGGCCAACATCGTCGGGCCGAGCGAAGCCATTGTGGTGTCGACGTTCCACATCGAACTCGATGGCGGTGGCGGCGACCTGCACGTGACCATGCCGTACTCGATGATCGAGCCGGTACGCGAAATGCTCGACGCCGGTTTCCAGTCCGACCTCGACGACCAGGACGAACGCTGGGTCAAGGCCCTGCGCGAAGACCTGCTCGACGTCGACGTGCCCCTGAGCGCCACCGTGGCCCGTCGCCAGTTGCGCCTGCGCGACATTCTGCACATGCAGCCGGGTGACGTGATCCCCGTCGAACTGCCGGAAGAACTGATCATGCGCGCCAATGGTGTGCCGTCGTTCAAGGTCAAGCTCGGTTCCCACAAGGGCAACCTGGCGTTGCAGGTGATTGAGCCGATCAATCGCCGCTGATGAACCCCCTATTCATGATTGTTTGCTGCGCCGAGGACATGTAATGGCTACCGAACACGAAAACACTTCCGCCGAAGACCAGGCCCTGGCTGACGAGTGGGCTGCGGCCCTGGAAGAAACCGGCGATGTCGGCCAGGACGACATCGACGCGCTGCTGGCCGCCGACGCTGCCTCCGCGCCGGCCGGCAAACGCCTGCCGATGGAAGAATTCGGCAGCGTGCCGAAAAACAACGAACCGGTGACCCTCGACGGCCCCAACCTGGACGTGATCCTGGACATTCCGGTGTCGATTTCCATGGAAGTGGGCAGCACCGAAATCAACATCCGCAACCTGCTGCAGCTCAACCAGGGCTCGGTGATCGAGCTTGACCGCCTGGCCGGCGAGCCGCTGGACGTGCTGGTCAACGGCACGCTGATCGCCCATGGCGAGGTGGTGGTGGTCAACGAGAAGTTCGGCATTCGCCTGACGGACGTGATCAGCCCGAGCGAACGCATCAAGAAGTTGCGCTGAAATGAAGTACAGCATGGCGGGACTGTTGCTGGCGCTGCCATTGGGCGCCCTGGCGGCTGAGCCGATCGCGCAAGCGGCTGCGGCACCTGCGGTCGGCAGCGTCGGCGGGCAGTTGACGCAACTGATGCTCGGCCTGTTGCTGGTGGTCGGCCTGATTTTCGTGCTGGCCTGGCTGATGCGCCGCGTGCAGCGTATCGGCCCGGGCAACGCCCAGGTCATCGAGCTGATCGGCTCGCGTGCCCTCGGCCCGCGCGATCGGCTGGTGCTGGTGCAGGTCGGCGAGGAGCAGATCCTGCTCGGCCTCACCCCCGGCCGCATTACCCCGTTGCACGTACTCAAGACACCGGTGGACGCGGCCAAGACCGAGGCCGCCACGCCAGAATTCGCCCAGCGCCTGATGGAATTGCTGGGCAAGGATCAGAAGGATAAGAAGTAATGCGCGTGTTCCTGACGCTCATGCTGTTGCTGGCCGCGCCGATGGCCCTGGGCGCCGACCCGTTGTCGATCCCGGCGATCACCCTGGGCACCAATGCGGCCGGCGCGCAGGAATACTCGGTCAGCCTGCAGATCCTGCTGATCATGACCGCGCTGAGTTTTATCCCGGCGTTCGTCATGCTGATGACCAGCTTCACGCGGATCATCATCGTGTTCTCGATCCTGCGCCAGGCCCTGGGCCTGCAACAGACGCCGTCGAACCAGATCCTCACCGGCATGGCGTTGTTTTTGACGCTGTTCATCATGGCGCCGGTATTCGACAAGGTGAACCAGCAAGCCCTGCAACCCTACCTGGCGGAGAAAATGACCGCCCAGGACGCGATCGACAAGGCCCAGGGTCCGATCAAGGACTTCATGCTGTCGCAGACCCGCTCCAGCGACCTCGAGCTGTTCATGCGCCTGTCCAAGCGCACCGACATCGCCACGCCGGACCAGGCCCCGCTGACCATCCTGGTGCCGGCCTTCGTCACCTCGGAATTGAAGACCGCGTTCCAGATCGGCTTCATGATTTTCATCCCGTTCCTGATCATCGACCTGGTGGTGGCGAGCGTGCTGATGGCGATGGGGATGATGATGCTCTCGCCGCTGATCATTTCGTTGCCGTTCAAGATCATGCTGTTTGTGCTGGTGGACGGCTGGGCGCTGATTATCGGCACCCTGGCCGGCAGTTTCGGAGGGGTATAGCGCGATGACCCCAGAAGTTGCCGTCGACCTGTTTCGCGAAGCGCTGTGGCTGACCACCCTGATGGTCGCCGTGCTGGTGGTGCCGAGCCTGCTGGTCGGCCTGCTGGTGGCGATGTTCCAGGCCGCCACCCAGATCAACGAACAGACCCTGAGCTTCCTGCCGCGCCTGCTGGTGATGCTGATCACCCTGATCGTCGCCGGCCCGTGGCTGGTGCAAACCTTCATGGAATACATCCTGCAGCTGTACGGCAGTATTCCGCAGTTGATCGGCTGAGCCGATGCAATCGTTACTGGCCTTGACCGACACCCAGATCAGCACTTGGGTGGCCTCGTTCATCCTGCCGCTGTTTCGCGTCACGGCCATGTTGATGGCCATGCCGGTGTTCGGCACCACCCTGGTACCACGGCGTGTGCGCCTGTATTTCGCGGTCGCGATCACCGTGGTGATCGTGCCCGGCTTGCCGCCGATGCCGCCGGTCAACGCCCTCGACCTCAGCGCGTTGATGCTGATCGCCGAACAGGTCCTGATCGGCGCCATGCTGGGCTTTTCCCTGAGCCTGTTCTTCCAGGCGTTTGTGGTCGCCGGGCAAATCATCTCGGTGCAGATGGGCATGGGTTTCGCGTCCATGGTCGACCCCACCAACGGTGTGTCGGCGGCGGTGATCGGGCAATTCCTGACTATGCTTGTGACCTTGCTGTTCCTGGCCATGAACGGCCATCTGGTGGCGTTCGAGGTGATGACCGAAAGCTTCACCACCTTGCCGGTGGGCTCGGGGTTGGTGGTCAACCACTTCTGGGAACTGGTGGGGCGCCTCGGCTGGGTGCTGGGCGCGTCCTTGCTGCTGGTGTTGCCGGCGATCACGGCGTTGCTGGTGGTCAACATCGCGTTTGGCGTGATGACTCGCGCGGCGCCGCAGCTGAACATCTTCTCGATTGGTTTCCCCTTGACCCTGGTGTTGGGCATGGGGATTTTCTGGGTCGGCCTGGCTGACATTCTCAATCAGTATCAACCGCTGGCGACCGACGCCTTGCAGTTCTTACGTGACCTGGCACGGGCGCGCTGAGCCATGGCCGAGAGCGAGAGTGGTCAGGACAAGACAGAAGACCCCACGGAGAAACGTAAAAAGGACTCCAGGGAAAAGGGCGAGATCGCACGCTCCAAGGAGCTCAATACCGTTGCGACCATGATGGCCGGTGCCGGCGCCCTGCTGATCTACGGCGGTGGCCTGGCGCTGGACCTGCTGGAGCTGATGAAGCACAACTTCACCTTGCCCCGCGAGGTGTTGCTCAACCCGGATTCCATGGGGCTCTACCTGCTGCATTCGGGCAAGATCGCGCTGCTGGCGGTGCAACCGATCCTGATCACCTTGCTGCTCGCCGCGCTGATCGGCCCGGTCGCCCTCGGCGGCTGGCTGTTTGCCGCCAGCAGCATGGCGCCCAAGTTCAGCCGCATGAACCCGGCGGCCGGGCTCAAGCGCATGTTTTCCACCAAGGCCCTGGTGGAGCTGCTCAAGGCCTTGGCCAAATTCATCCTGATTCTGTTCGTGGCGTTGTCAGTGTTGTCGTCCGACATCGACGACTTGCTGCGCATCGCCCACGAACCGCTGGAGTCGGCGATCATCCACAGCCTGCAAGTGGTGGGTTGGAGCGCGTTGTGGATGTCCGCCGGGCTGATCATCATCGCGGCGGTGGACGCGCCGATCCAGCTGTGGGAAAGCCACAAGAAACTGCTGATGACCAAGCAGGAAGTGCGTGACGAACACAAGGACCAGGAGGGGCGCCCGGAGGTCAAGCAACGCATCCGCCAACTGCAGCGCGAAATGTCCCAGCGCAAGATGATGGCCTCGGTGCCCGACGCCGATGTGATCATCACCAACCCGACCCACTACGCCGTCGCCCTCAAGTACGACCCGGAGAAGGGCGGCGCGCCGATGTTGCTGGCCAAGGGCAGCGACTTTACCGCGCTCAAGATTCGTGAGATCGCCGTGGCCAACGACATTCTGCTGCTGGAATCACCGGCGCTGGCGCGGTCGATCTTCTATTCCACCGACCTCGACCAGGAAATCCCCGCCGGGCTGTACCTGGCCGTGGCGCAGGTATTGGCCTACGTCTACCAGATCCGCCAGTACCGGGCGGGCAAGGGCAAGCGGCCCGATCCGCTCAAGGACCTGCCGATCCCGCCGGATTTGCGTCGCGATTCTTGAGGTAGGTGATGCCTATGCCGCGATCAAGCCCGCGCAGGCGAGCTTTTCTTCCATTCATGCCTATACCGTCTGTCGAAAACCAGCGCTTACCTGTCAACTTTGACAGTAGCCGCCATTACGCCTTTGCGGTGTGATGGGCGCGTAAGGCTGTGGGTTTTATGCGGCCTGCTCACCAGGTGTCGGGAGAAGGACCATGGCAAAAAGTACCGGTACGGTGAAGTGCTTCTCTGTTGACGAAGGCAGTGGATTTATCGCGCACTCGAGCGGAGTGCCTGACATTTTCTTCCAGCTTTCTTCCATCAAAAACCAAGACATACCGAGCCTTTCAACAGGGCAACGGGTCGAATACGAAGTCAAGGTAGGTCAGAAAGGCTTGCAGGCCGATGAGGTATGGGTGCTTTGACGCATCAGGCACTGCGCAAAGCATGCGCGGTTGATTTTTACCGTTTTCCACCAACTATGTGGGAAAGCCCAGATTTAAGGAGCATGAAATGAGCGTAATAACCACTTCCAGCGGTCTGCAGTACGAGGATCTGATAGTAGGTGAAAGACCGGAAGCAATAGCGGGCCAGCAAGTTCGGGTGCATTACGTTGGTTGGCTGGCAGTCGATGGCAAAATTTTCGATTCAAGTCGCGATCGCAATGACCCATTTAGTTTCAAGCTGGGGGCGGGGCAAGTCATAAGCGGATGGGATGAAGGCGTGCAGGGAATGAGAGTTGGGGGAAAACGCAGGCTGACGGTCCCGCCTCAACTTGGTTATGGTTCAAGGGGCGCAGGGGGAATCATCCCGCCGAATGCAGTTCTTGTATTCGAAATTGAGTTGCTTTCCGTCTAAAAAGCGAATCGAGGATGTTATTGAGACGCCCGCCAGTAACCATTCGATATTGATTTGCGCCTCTGCGCGGCCCTCGCAAGCCAAACCAATACCGTCCGTCGCAACCCAGTGCCTACCTGTCAACTTTGACAGTAGCCAGCGCCAGCGTCTCGCGGTTCTATTGCACCAGGCACTGCGCGCAGGCTGTAAACGAGATGCAGGGAGAACGGTATTGAAAGTGACGACGGGTACAGTCAAACGTGAGCTGGCCAGGGGCAAGTGGCTGATTGCGCTGGATGACGGGCATGACTGCGTCTTTATCGATTGGAGCGATTGGCGGGGGGCTGCACTGTCGATTGGTAAGAAGTTAACGTTTCAAATGATCCATAAACCCCAGGGCGTTTATGCGCTCCCCGTCAGCGCGCGTAACGATACCGGGACGGGTCCATAAGTGTATGGAGAACGGCAATGGCAACTGGCACTGTGAAATGGTTTAACGCGGAGAAGGGCTTTGGTTTTATTACACCGGATGATGGAAGCGCGGATGTTTTTGCTCATTACTCGGGAATTCAGACGGGAGGGTATAAAAGCCTGCAAGAAAATCAAAAAGTTGAATATGACCTAGCACAAGGACCAAAGGGTCCTCAGGCCGAGAATATACGGCCTCTTTAAAAGACTACTCCGGGTGCAAATGTGGGAGGGGGCTTGCCCCCGATAGCGGCGTGTCAGTCACCTATTCCGCGCCTGACACACCGCCATCGGGAGCAAGTCCCTCCCACATTTGACCTGAGCCACACCCGGTAGGCTGCGTCGCTTTGCCAGCGGCGAGCCTGGCGCTTCAGCGCTTGGATAAATGGGCGTTGCACATTGAATTCGTTGAGCGAATCAAGGAGGGCAGTGATGGCTACGGGAGTGGTCAAGTGGTTCAACTATGAAATGGGATGTGGCGGGATAATGCCCGATGACGCAGGCGCAGAGGTATTTGTCCACTATGTCGATATTCCAGGCGGCCCGTTCAAGGTCCTTGTGCCAGGCCAGAAGGTCAGCTATGACGTGGTCCAAAGCGCCAAGGGCTCGAGAGCCATACATGTCGAATCGGCCTGTCAGCATACTGTGTTTGATGAGCATCGCTGGCGGTGGAGTTGAACGGGAAAACAGAGGCTTGGTACGGGGCGCAGCGTTTGCAGCGGTGTGTACACACACATCCAAATGTGGGAGGGGGGCAAGCCCCCTCTTATCAAACTTAAAATAACTCGCTGATTTTAAAGGATTAATTTTTCAGTTAAAAACTGAAATTTCACATTCAAAGATCGTTCCCACGCTCCTGCGTGGGATCGCAGCCCGTGACGCTCCGCGTCACCTGTGCGCAATCGCCGAAACTTGCAGCGCTTGGCGGGACGCGGAGCGTCCCAGGAGGCATTCCCACGCAGAGCGCGGGAACGATCACCTCAGCGCCAAGAATATTTGTAGGCGCCCCCAGTTTGCTGCGCGACAGCGCTACGTCGAAGAGGTAGTGGGGCCTCCCACATTTGACCTGACTTACACCCGTAGGCTGCGTCGCTTTCAAGGTCATCCCGGGCCCAAAAGCAAAGTTGGAAGGCTTCTTGCAATACCGCCTGCAGGACGCCCCCCAGCGTCAAAACTTTGCTTCAAGGACACGAGGAAGACCGGTGGTAGATCGCTCTCAAATGCTCAGCACGGCCCGTGGCACCCTGACTGACCTGTCGCGGGGCAACCTGGGCGTGCCGTTGTTGTTGCTGGTGATGCTGGCAATGATGATGTTGCCGATGCCGCCGTTCCTGCTCGACGTGTTTTTCACCTTCAACATCGCCCTGTCGGTGGTGGTGCTGCTGGTGTGTGTGTACGCCCTGCGACCGCTGGATTTCGCCGTGTTCCCGACCATCCTGCTGGTGGCGACCCTGCTGCGCCTGGCGCTGAACGTGGCGTCCACCCGCGTGGTGATGCTCCACGGCCAGGACGGTCACGCCGCCGCCGGTAAGGTGATCCAGGCCTTCGGTGAAGTGGTGATCGGCGGTAACTACGTGGTCGGTATTGTGGTGTTCGCGATCCTGATGATCATCAACTTCGTGGTGGTCACCAAGGGCGCCGGGCGGATTTCCGAGGTGAGCGCGCGGTTTACCCTGGATGCGATGCCCGGTAAGCAGATGGCTATCGACGCCGACCTCAATGCCGGCCTTATCGACCAGAACCAGGCCAAGAGCCGTCGCCTGGAAGTGGCCCAGGAAGCCGAGTTCTACGGCTCCATGGACGGCGCCAGTAAGTTTGTGCGCGGTGACGCCATCGCCGGCCTGCTGATCCTGTTCATCAACCTGATCGGCGGCATAGCCGTGGGTATTTTCCAGCACGGCATGACCTTCGGCGATGCGGGCAAGGTCTACGCCTTGCTGACCATCGGTGACGGTTTAGTGGCGCAATTGCCATCACTGTTGTTATCCACAGCTGCTGCGATCATGGTGACCCGTGCGTCGGGCTCCGAAGACATGGGCAAGCAGATCAGCCGGCAGATGTTCGCTTCGCCCAAGGCGCTGGCCGTGGCCGCCGGTATCATGGCCGTCATGGGCATCGTGCCGGGCATGCCCCACGTTTCGTTCCTGAGCATGGCGGCCATGGCCGGCGGCGCGGCCTACCTGTTCTGGAAGAAACAGAATGCGGTCAAGGTTCAGGCCCTGCAGGAAGTCGCCCGCCAACAGGAATTGCTGCCGTCCCCGGCCCGCGCCCAGGAAACCAAGGAACTGGGCTGGGACGACGTGACCCCGATCGACATGATCGGCCTGGAAGTCGGTTACCGCCTGATCCCGTTGGTGGACCGCAACCAGGGCGGCCAACTGCTGGCGCGGATCAAGGGTGTACGCAAGAAGCTGTCCCAGGACCTGGGCTTTTTGATGCCCACCGTGCATATCCGCGACAACCTCGACCTGGCCCCCAGCGCCTACCGCCTGACCTTGATGGGCGTGATCCTGGCCGAAGCCGAGATCTACCCGGACCGGGAACTGGCGATCAACCCAGGGCAAGTGTTCGGTTCGCTCAACGGCATCACCGCCAAAGATCCGGCTTTCGGCCTGGAAGCGGTGTGGATCGAAGTCAGCCAGCGCAGCCAGGCGCAGTCCCTCGGTTATACCGTGGTGGACGCCAGTACCGTGGTCGCTACCCACCTCAACCAGATTCTCTACAAGCACTCCCACGAGCTGATCGGCCACGAGGAAGTCCAGCAATTGATGGGCCTGCTGGCCAAAGCCTCGCCAAAACTGGCCGAAGAGCTGGTGCCGGGCGTGCTGTCGCTGTCGCAGTTGCTCAAAGTGTTGCAGGCCTTGCTCGCCGAACAGGTGCCCGTGCGCGATATTCGCAGCATCGCCGAGGCCATCGCCAACAATGCCGCCAAGAGTCAAGATACTGCCGCTCTGGTGGCGGCGGTACGGGTCGGTTTGTCCCGCGCCATCGTGCAAAGCATTGTAGGCGTTGAGCCTGAGCTGCCTGTTATCACCTTGGAGCCAAGGTTGGAACAGATATTGCTCAATAGTATTCAGAAGGCAGGGCAAGGCCAGGAAGAGGGCGTCCTGCTGGAGCCAAGCATGGCTGAAAAGCTGCAGCGTTCGTTGATCGAAGCCGCGCAGCGCCAGGAAATGCAGGGCCAGCCGGTGATTCTGCTGGTGGCCGGTCCGGTCCGCGCGATGTTGTCGCGCTTCGGGCGCCTGGCAGTACCGAATTTGCACGTGTTGGCTTACCAGGAAATTCCTGACAATAAGCAAGTGACTATCGTCGCGACAGTAGGGCCCAACGGCTGAGGGTAGTGGGTTATGCAAGTAAAGCGTTTTTTCGCCGCCGATATGCGTCAGGCCATGAAGTTGGTCCGCGATGAGCTGGGCGCCGATGCCGCGATTATCGGTAACCGTCGTATCGCTGGCGGTGTCGAGCTGACGGCTGCCCTGGATTACACGCCTCAGGCCCTGGCTCCGCGTGTGCCGAACATGGAGCTCGAAGACGAGCTGCGCAAGACCGCTTCGCGCATCGTCTCGGCCCAGGCCGAACTGAGCATGCGCGGTGACAGCGACGCCACCACCAACCGCCAATTGTTCGCCGGCCTGCCACTGACCGCCGCCGAGCCGCTGGTGGAACCTACGTTTGTCGAGCCGCCACGTCCTGCAGCGCCAGCCCCTGCCGCCGCAGTCGACCAGCGTGTGTTCGATTCGATGCGCTTTGAACTCAACGGCCTGCGCGAGCTGCTCGAAGTGCAGCTGGGCTCGCTGGCCTGGAGCCAACTGCAAGGCAGCAAGCCGCAACAAGCCAACCTGTGGCGCCGGCTGCAGCGCATCGGCCTGTCCGGGCCGTTGTCCCGCGACCTGCTGGCGCTGACCGCCGAAGTCGAAGAGCCGCGCCAAGCCTGGCGCATGCTGCTGGCGCACCTGGCGCGGATGATCGCCACCCCGGAAATCGAACCCCTGGAAGAAGGCGGTGTGATCGCCATGGTCGGCCCCGCCGGCATGGGCAAGACCACCACCCTGGCCAAGCTGGCCGCGCGTTATGTGCTCAAGTACGGCGCGTCGAATATCGCGCTGGTGAGCATGGACAGCTACCGCATCGGCGCCCAGGAACAGCTCAAGACCCTGGGCCGTATCCTCAATGTGCCGGTCACCCACGTCGACCCGGGCCAGTCCCTGGCCAATGCCCTCGACCCGCTGCTGCGCAAGCGCGTGGTGTTGATCGATACCGCCGGCCTGCAAGCCAGCGACCCGGCCCTGCGCATGCAGCTTGAAAGCCTGGCCGGACGCGGCATCAAGTCGAAAAATTACCTGGTGCTTGCAACCACCAGCCAGAAACAGGTTCTTACCGCTGCCTATCACAGCTACAAACGCTGCGGCCTGGCCGGTTGCATCCTGACCAAACTGGATGAAACCGCCAGCCTCGGCGAAGTGCTGAGCCTGGCGATCAGTCATGAATTACCGGTCGCCTACCTGACCGACGGGCCGCGGATCCCGGATGATTTGCATCTGCCGCGCCGTCATCAGTTGGTCAGCCGTGCTGTCAGTGTGCAAATGCAAGACGAGCCTAGCGAGGAAGCGATGGCCGACATGTTCGCCGACCTTTATCACAACCCGGCAAAGCGGGTGGGATAAGGCAGGATGAACACCGTGAAATGTACCTACATCGATGGTCTGCAAGCGATACACGCGACCAAGCCATGTAGCCTGCGTCTAAGCAAGACAAGGTAAAGAAATAAAATGGGCAGCATGCATCCCGTACAGGTGATCGCGGTGACCGGCGGCAAAGGTGGCGTCGGCAAAACTAACGTGTCAGTGAATTTGTCCCTGGCCCTGGCAGAGCTTGGCCGTCGCGTCATGCTGCTGGATGCTGACCTGGGCCTGGCAAACGTGGACGTTCTGCTGGGGCTGACACCCAAACACACGCTCGCCGATGTGATCGAAGGCCGCTGTGAGCTGCGCGATGTGCTGCTCCAGGGCCCCGGTGGTATCCGCATCGTGCCGGCCGCCTCGGGCACCCAAAGCATGGTGCACCTGAGCCCGGCGCAGCATGCCGGCCTGATCCAGGCCTTCAGCGATATCGGCGACAACCTCGACGTGCTGGTGATCGACACCGCCGCCGGGATCGGCGAGTCGGTGGTCAGCTTCGTACGCGCCGCGCAAGAAGTGCTGCTGGTGGTCTGCGACGAGCCCACTTCGATCACCGACGCCTACGCCCTGATCAAACTGCTTAACCGTGATTACGGCATGAACCGCTTCCGCGTGCTGGCCAACATGGCCCAGAGTCCGCAGGAAGGGCGCAACCTGTTCGCCAAGTTGACCAAGGTCACGGATCGTTTCCTCGATGTCGCCTTACAATACGTTGGCGCAGTTCCCTATGACGAGTGTGTGCGCAAGGCCGTGCAAAAGCAGCGTGCGGTCTACGAAGCGTTCCCTCGTTCCAAGTGCGCACTGGCGTTCAAGGCGATAGCCCAGAAGGTCGATACCTGGCCGTTGCCTGCCAACCCTCGGGGGCATCTGGAGTTTTTTGTCGAACGATTGGTGCATCAGACGAGCGCGGGACCTGTGCTATGACATCCAGCGGCTACAACCTTTACAAAAAGTCGGCCCGTGACAGCCAGGGCGAGTTGATCGAGCGCTATGCGCCACTGGTCAAGCGCATCGCCTATCACCTGCTGGCGCGCCTGCCCGCCAGCGTGCAGGTGGAAGACCTGATCCAGGCCGGGATGATCGGCCTGCTTGAAGTGTCGACCAAATACGACGCGAGCAAGGGCGCGAGCTTCGAGACGTATGCGGGGATCCGTATCCGTGGCGCGATGCTCGATGAAGTGCGTAAAGGGGATTGGGCGCCGCGTTCGGTACACCGCAATACGCGCATGGTCAGTGACGCAATTCGTGCAATTGAAGCAAAAACCGGTCGTGACGCTAAAGATCATGAAGTTGCGGCCGAACTCCAATTGAGTCTCGACGATTATTACGGGATTTTGAACGATACCTTGGGCAGCCGCCTGTTCAGTTTCGACGACCTGTTGCAGGACGGCGAACACGAAGGGCTGCACGAGGACGGCGCGAGCGCGCATATGGAGCCGTCGCGCGATCTGGAAGATGAACGTTTCCAGGGAGCGCTGGCGGAGGCCATTGCCAATTTGCCGGAGCGCGAGCGCCTGGTGTTGGCGCTGTACTACGACGAGGAGCTGAACCTCAAGGAAATCGGTGAGGTCCTGGGGGTCAGCGAATCGCGTGTCAGCCAGTTGCATAGCCAGTGCGCGGCCCGCTTGCGGGGGCGGTTGGGAGAGTGGCGCGCGCGCTGACAGGCAGTGTGGGGACACTGCAGACGCTACCGCGAAGGCTTCGGCCTTCGCGGGTTCGCTCCGTGGTGCCCTGGGCAGTCCTTTTTGTGTAACGCCTGTTGATTGAAGTGGCGCGTCCAGGTGCTGGGCGCGTTTAAGACTGCTTGGAGGTCGAATTGGACAAGAACATGAAAATCCTCATCGTTGATGACTTCTCAACGATGCGGCGGATCATAAAAAACCTGTTGCGTGACCTTGGGTTCACTAACACGGTCGAGGCGGACGACGGCATTACGGCGATTCCGATCCTCAACAGCGGGAGCATCGACTTTCTGGTAACCGACTGGAACATGCCCGGCATGACCGGTATCGACTTGCTGCGCCATGTGCGCGCCGATGAAAAACTGCGCAGCCTGCCGGTGTTGATGGTGACCGCCGAAGCCAAGCGTGAACAGATCATCGAAGCCGCCCAAGCCGGGGTAAACGGCTATGTGGTCAAGCCATTCACTGCCCTGGCCTTGAAAGAGAAGATCGAAAAAATCTTCGAACGCATCGGCCATTGATGCTGCCACGGGGGAGCTATGGACCATAACGAAACGTCACAGGGCGATTTTGAGTCGACCCTGAAAAAACATGCTCACCAGTTGGTCGAATGCCTTGAAAAGGGCCAGTTCGGCGATGCGGTGCAGTTGATCCATGAGCTTAACCAGACCCGTGACCGCGGCCTGTACCAGGAAGTGGGCAAGCTCACGCGTGAGCTGCACAGTGCGATCGTCAATTTCCAGATTGACCCGCGCATGCCCCAGGCCGAAGAAATTTCCCAGATCACCGATGCCACCGAACGCCTGTCCTATGTGGTCAGGCTGACCGAGGCAGCGGCCAACCGCACCATGGACCTGGTGGAAAACGCCACGCCTTTGGTCAACGGCATGGCCAGCGAAGCCCAGGCCCTGAGCGTTGACTGGGGCCGCTTCATGCGCCGCGAAGTGGGGGCTGAAGAGTTCCGTGAACTGGCGCGTCGGGTCGACGGTTTTCTGTCGCGCAGCGAACAGGAAAACCGCACGGTGGCCGGCAACCTCAACGACATTCTGCTCGCCCAGGATTACCAGGACCTCACCGGTCAAGTGATCAAGCGTGTGACCCAACTGGTCACCGAAGTGGAAAGCAACCTGCTCAAACTGGTGCTGATGGCCGGCCAGGTCGACCGTTTTGCCGGCATCGAACATGACCGCGAAGCGATCCTCTCGGAAAAAGATCCACAAAAACACCTCGCCAAGGGTGAAGGTCCGCAGATTCATGCCGATAAACGTGAAGACGTCGTATCCGGTCAAGATGACGTAGACGATTTGCTGTCCAGTTTAGGCTTCTAAGGAGCACCCACATGAGCTTCGGCGCCGATGAAGAAATCCTTCAGGATTTCCTTGTAGAGGCCGGCGAAATTTTAGAGCAACTGTCCGAACAACTGGTCGAGCTGGAAAGCCGTCCAGATGATGCGAACCTGCTCAATGCAATTTTTCGCGGTTTTCACACTGTAAAAGGGGGCGCCGGCTTCCTCCAGCTCCATGAGCTGGTGGAGTGCTGTCACATCGCCGAGAACGTGTTCGACATCCTGCGCAAGGGTGAGCGTCAGGTTGACTCGGAATTAATGGACGTGATTCTCGAAGCACTGGATGCGGTCAACGCCATGTTCAGCCAGGTGCGTGAACGTGCACCGGTCACCGCCGCCACTCCGGAACTGCTGGCCGCCCTGGCGCGCCTGGCCGAACCGGCTGCGCAAGCACCGGCTGTGCAAGCCGTGCCTGAGCCAGTGGTGGAAGCCGAGGCGGATGTGACCGACAGCGAGTTCGAGCAACTGCTCGACTCGCTCAATGCGGTCAAGGCCGAGGCTGAAGCACCGGCTGCAACGGCGCCGATTGCCACGCCGACCAGCGAAGACATTACCGACGCAGAATTCGAATCCCTGCTCGATCAGTTGCATGGCAAGGGCCAGTTCGCGGCCGACGCCGTGGCACCGGCGGCTGCGCCAGCGGCACCGGCGGCCAACGCCAGTACCGATATTACCGACGACGAATTCGAGGCGTTGCTCGACCAACTGCACGGCAAAGGCACGTTCGTCGCCGAAGCCTTGCCGCAGGTCGCTGCCACTGCCACTGCCACTGCCTCCGTCGCTCCGGCGGCCAGTGCAGCACCTGCCGGTGACGGGCTGATTTCGGATAACGAGTTCGAGGCTTTGCTGGACGAGTTGCACGGCAAAGGCAAGTTCACCGAAGTGGCCCCGGCTCCGGCCGCCGCCGCAGCGGTCGCTACAGCCGCACCGGTTGCCGCCGCCAAAGCCGCAGCGCCGGTCGCCAAGCCCGCGCCTGCACCGGCTGCCGCGCCAGCTCCGGCGCGTCCTGCCGCTGCGCCGGTTGCCGATAAACCTGCCACTGAAGCCGAAACCACGGTGCGCGTAGACACTGCGCGCCTGGACGACATCATGAATATGGTCGGCGAGCTGGTGCTGGTGCGTAACCGCCTGGTGCGCCTGGGCCTGAACAGTGGCGATGAAGCCATGCAGAAGGCCGTGTCGAACCTCGATGTGGTCACCGCCGACCTGCAAACCGCCGTGATGAAAACGCGGATGCAGCCGATCAAGAAAGTCTTCGGCCGTTTCCCGCGCCTGGTGCGCGACCTGGCGCGCCAGCTCAAGAAAGAAATCAACCTGGAACTGGTGGGCGAAGAAACCGACCTCGACAAGAACCTCGTCGAGGCCCTGGCCGACCCGCTGGTCCACTTGGTGCGCAACGCCGTCGACCACGGCGTGGAAACCCCGGAAGAACGCGAAGCCTCGGGCAAATCGCGGGGCGGCAAGGTGATCCTGGCGGCGGAGCAAGAGGGCGACCATATCCTGCTGTCGATCACCGATGACGGCAAAGGCATGGACCCGGCCATTTTGCGCAATATCGCAGTCAAGCGCGGCGTGATGGACAAGGACGCCGCCGACCGCCTCACCGACACCGAATGCTACAACCTGATCTTCGCCCCCGGCTTCTCGACCAAGACCGAGATATCCGACGTGTCCGGCCGTGGCGTCGGCATGGACGTGGTGAAGACCAAGATCAGCCAGCTCAATGGCTCGATCAATATCTACTCGACCAAGGGCCAGGGCTCGAAAATCGTCATCAAGGTGCCGTTGACCCTGGCGATCATGCCAACCTTGATGGTGATGCTGGGCAACCAGGCCTTCGCCTTCCCGCTGGTCAACGTCAACGAGATCTTCCACCTCGACCTGTCGCGCACCAACGTGGTGGACGGCCAGGAAGTGGTGATCGTGCGTGACAAGGCCCTGCCGCTGTTCTACCTCAAGCGCTGGCTGGTGGCATCGGCCAAGCATGAAGAGCAGCGCGAAGGCCATGTGGTGATTCTGTCGGTGGGCACCCAGCGCATCGGCTTTGTGGTCGACCAACTGGTGGGCCAGGAAGAAGTGGTCATCAAGCCGCTGGGCAAAATGCTGCAGGGGACCCCGGGCATGTCCGGCGCGACCATCACCGGTGACGGTCGCATCGCGTTGATTCTCGATGTTCCGAGCATGCTCAAGCGTTACGCCGCACGGCGTATTTGATTCTGGCGGGGCAGGGCGGTAGCGCCCGCCCCGTCTAACGGAGTGTTTATGGTAGTCAAGGTCCTGGTGGTGGACGATTCGGGTTTCTTCCGCCGCCGCGTCTCGGAGATTCTTTCCGCCGATCCAACGATTCAGGTAGTCGGCACGGCCACCAACGGCAAAGAGGCGATCGATCAGGCCATTGCGTTGAAGCCGGACGTGATCACCATGGACTACGAAATGCCGATGATGGACGGCATCACGGCCGTGCGTCACATCATGCAACGCTGCCCGACACCGGTGTTGATGTTCTCCTCGCTGACCCATGAAGGCGCCCGGGTCACCCTGGATGCGCTGGATGCCGGCGCGGTGGATTTCCTGCCGAAGAATTTCGAAGACATCTCGCGTAACCCCGATAAGGTCAAGCAGATGCTGTGCGAGAAGGTGCACAGCATTTCGCGCAGTAACCGCCGCAGTCTGTTCAGCGCGCCCGCGCCGACTCCTGCGCCTGCACCCGTGGCCGCGCCGACAGCATCGTTCAGCCGCCCGGCGCCCGCACCCGTCGCTCGGCCCGCGCCGGCAGCGCCTACCCGCACGGCTGCATCAAGCGCCCATTCGCCCGCGCCCAAGCGCAAGGCCTACAAACTGGTGGCGATCGGTACGTCCACGGGCGGGCCGGTGGCCTTGCAGCGTGTATTGACCCAACTGCCGGCCAACTTCCCGGCGCCGATCGTGTTGATCCAGCACATGCCCGCCGCGTTCACCAAGGCCTTTGCCGAGCGCCTGGACAAGCTGTGCCGCATCAGCGTCAAGGAAGCCGAGGATGGCGATATCCTGCGCCCTGGCCTGGCGCTGCTGGCCCCGGGTGGCAAGCAGATGATGGTGGATGGCCGTGGCGCGATCAAAATCCTGCCGGGCGACGAGCGCCTCAACTACAAGCCGTGCGTGGATATCACCTTCGGTTCGGCGGCCAAGTCCTACGGTGACAAAGTTCTGGCGGTGGTGCTCACCGGCATGGGCGCCGATGGCCGTGAGGGCGCGCGCCTGCTCAAGCAGGGCGGCAGTGCAATCTGGGCCCAGGACGAAGCCAGTTGCGTGATCTACGGCATGCCCATGGCGATCGTCAAGGCTGACCTGGCCGATGCGGTCTACAGCCTGGACGACATCGGCAAGCATCTGGTGGAGGCCTGCCTCTGATGGATGTCTTGAGCCTGATCGGCATCACCCTGGCGTTTGTCGCCATTATCGGCGGCAACTACCTTGAAGGCGGCCACCTTGGCGCCCTGGCCAACGGCCCGGCGGCGCTGATCGTGATCGGCGGCACCGTGGGCGCGGCGTTGTTGCAGGCGCCGGTGAGCTCGTTCAAGCGCGCCATGCAGATCCTGATTTGGATCATTTTCCCGCCACGGGTCGACTTGCCAGGCGGCATCGACCGCGTGGTCAACTGGAGCCTCACCGCCCGCAAGGAAGGCCTGCTGGGCCTGGAAAGCGTGGCCGATGCCGAGCCCGACAGCTACGCCCGCAAAGGCCTGCAACTGCTGGTGGATGGCGCCGAGCCGGAGGCGATCCGCAGCATCCTCGAGGTGGATTTCTACACCCAGGAAAGCCGCGACATCAACGCGGCCAAAGTCTTTGAAAGCATGGGCGGCTACGCGCCGACCATCGGCATCATCGGTGCGGTAATGGGCCTGATCCACGTGATGGGCAACCTGGCCGACCCTTCGCAACTGGGCAGCGGCATTGCTGTGGCATTTGTCGCCACCATCTACGGTGTGGCGAGCGCCAACCTGGTGTTGTTGCCGGTGGCGAGCAAGCTCAAGTCGATTGCCATGCGCCAGTCCCGTTACCGCGAGATGTTGCTCGAAGGCATCCTGTCGATCGCCGAGGGCGAAAACCCGCGCTCCATCGAATTGAAGCTCCAGGGCTTCATGGATTGATGCATATGGGCATGGGCATGTGGCGAGCGAGCTTGCTCGCGCTGGGCTGCGAAGCAGCCCCACTCCAGGCAACACGGTCTTTCAGACAGGTCGCAGCGTCTGGGTTCAGGGCCGCTTCGCGCCCCAGCGCGAGCAAGCTCGCTCGCCACAATGAAGTGTTCGCTGTTGGTCAGAGAGGAAAGTGCCTGTGAGCCGTCGCCGTCGCGAGCCTGAAGAGCACGTCAACCATGAACGCTGGCTGGTGTCCTACGCGGACTTCATCACCTTGCTGTTTGCGTTTTTCGTGGTGATGTACTCGATCTCGTCGGTGAACGAAGGCAAGTACAAGGTTATTTCCGAAGCGTTGATCGGGGTGTTTTCCGACTCCGATCGCGCGCTCAAGCCTATCCCTATAGGCGATGAACGACCCAAGACGGTGACCCCGGCCAAGCCGCTGGTCAACGACAGCGATGAAACCGCCGCCGGTGTCGGCGGCACCAGCGACCCGCTCAAGAGCATTGCCGACGATATCAGCGCCGCATTTGGCGACCTGATCAGCTCCAACCAGATGACCGTACGCGGCAATGAGCTATGGGTGGAGATCGAGCTGAACTCCAGCCTGTTGTTCGCCAGCGCCGATGCGCTGCCGAGCGACCAGGCCTTCACCATCATCGACAAGGTGGCAGCGATCCTCAAGCCGTTTGAAAACCCGATCCACGTCGAAGGCTTTACCGACAACCTGCCGATCAGTACGGCGCAGTACCCGACCAACTGGGAACTGTCTTCGGCCCGGGCGGCAAGCATCGTGCGCATGCTCGCGATGCAGGGCGTGAACCCCCAGCGCCTGGCGTCGGTGGGCTACGGTGAATTCCAGCCGGTGGCCAATAACGCCACGCTTGAAGGCCGTGCGCGCAACCGGCGGGTGGTGCTGGTGGTGTCGCGCAACCTGGATGTACGCCGCAGCCTGACCGGCACCGGCACGGCGAATGCAACACCGGATGCGGCGTTGAGGCGCGCTGGCACACAAACTGCACCGGCCCCTGCAAAGCCGCTGGTGCGGGCCAGCTCCGTCAATTCTCCGTCACCGGCTCACTAACCTATGCAATGTCTCGGTCGCGCGTGTGCCCACCGGGAGGAATCAACCGAATGAGAGTCTGGGCAGTTGCCAATCAAAAGGGTGGAGTCGGCAAGACCACCACGTCCATCGCGTTAGCCGGCTTGCTGGCCGAGGCAGGCAAGCGCGTGGTCGTGGTCGACCTGGACCCCCACGGCTCCATGACCAGCTATTTCGGTTACGACCCGGATGCGCTGGAACACAGCTGCTACGACCTGTTCCTGCACAAAGGCAGCGTGCCCGGCGATTTGCCTGGGCAACTGCTGCTGCCCACCAGCAGCGACAGTATTTCGCTATTGCCGTCCAGCACCGCCCTGGCCACCCTTGAGCGCCAGTCGCCGGGCCAGAGCGGCCTGGGCCTGGTGATCGCCAAGACCCTGGCGCAACTGTGGCAGGACTTCGACTACGCGATCATCGACAGCCCGCCCTTGCTCGGCGTGCTGATGGTCAACGCCTTGGCGGCCAGCCAGCAGTTGGTGATCCCGGTACAGACCGAACACCTGGCCGTCAAAGGCCTGGAGCGCATGGTCAGCACCCTGGCGATGATCAACCGTTCGCGCAAGCAGGCGTTGCCGTACAGCATCGTGCCGACCTTGTTCGACCGGCGTACCCAGGCCTCCCTCGGCACCCTGCGCGTACTGCGCGATGCCTATCCGGACACCATCTGGAACGGCTACATCCCGGTGGACACGCGCCTGCGTGACGCCAGCCGCGCCGGGCTCACGCCGTCGCAATTCGACGGCAAGAGCCGTGGCGTGCTGGCTTATCGGGCGTTGCTCAAGCACCTGCTGTCCCAGCAGCTTGTGGCGCAGGTGGCCTGATGAACCGTCCCCTGGACTTCAAGACCCGGCCGCAACTGGCACTGGAATCCTACCTGGATGCCTTGCTGCAAGAGGCGACCGCCGAGGAGCTGCCGGAACCGATCCTGGTGCTGGAGCCGGCCGTCGAGCCTGACGCTGCGCTGGATGAGTTTCAGTTGGCGGTGCTTGAGGAGCAGGCCCGCGATGCACACGTCGAAGCGACGCCGCTGGTGGTGCCAATCACGCCTGAGGTGGTGGCGCCGGTGGTGGTAGAGCCGATCGTGGAAGTGCACCTGCCGCCGAGCATCACGCCGCCGCCGGTGACCGGCGATGGTCGCCCGTCGTGGGCCGCCGAGCCGTTCGAATGCCTGCTGTTCGACGTCGCCGGGTTGACCCTGGCGGTGCCGCTGGTGTGCCTGGGCTCGATCTATTCCCTGGAAGGCCAGGAGCTGACGCCGTTGTTCGGGCAACCGGAGTGGTTCCTCGGCATCCTGCCCAGCCAGGCCGGCAATCTCAAGGTGCTGGACACCGCGCGCTGGGTAATGCCCGACCGCTACCGCGACGACTTCCGCCAGGGCCTGCAGTATGTGATCTCGGTGCAGGGCTACGAGTGGGGGCTGGCGGTGCATCAAGTCAGCCGCTCGTTGCGCCTGGACCCGAACGAAATCAAATGGCGCAGCCACCGTGGCCAACGGCCGTGGCTGGCGGGCACCGTGATCGAACACATGTGCGCGTTGCTCGACGTCGCCGAACTGGCAGAGTTGATCGCCAGTGGCGCGGTCAAGGAAATGGCGCAGAACAAACGCAGTTGATTGAACAATAAAGGTCGTGCGGTTGCGCGGCCCATTAGCACACACGCCGTCGATAGCGGCATTTGAAGGGGTCAGAAGCATGAACAAGTCAGCGTCCGCACAAGGTTTGGATGATCCGATCCTGCAATGGGTGACCTTCAAACTGGACAACGAGTCCTACGGCATTAACGTGATGCGCGTGCAGGAAGTGCTGCGCTACACCGAGATCGCTCCGGTACCGGGTGCGCCGAGCTATGTGCTGGGCATCATCAACCTGCGCGGCAACGTGGTGACGGTGATCGATACGCGCCAACGCTTCGGCCTGGCGCCGACCGATGTCAACGACAACACGCGCATCGTCATCATCGAAGCCGACAAGCAAGTGGTCGGGATCATGGTCGACAGCGTGGCCGAAGTGGTCTACCTGCGCCAATCGGAAGTGGAAACCGCGCCGAACGTGGGCAACGAAGAATCCGCCAAGTTTATCCAGGGCGTGTGCAACAAGAACAACGAGCTGTTGATTCTGGTTGAGCTGGACAAAATGATGAGCGAAGAAGAGTGGTCGGACCTGGAGAGCATCTGATTGTTCCTTGAGGCGGCGGTGATCGTCCTGGCCCTGTTGTGGGCCGGGACTTTGGCGTTTGTGCTGCGCTATGTGCGCCAGCAACGGGAGTTGGCCTTGCAACAGGCCGAGCGCGATGCGGTGCGTGACCGGCGCATTCTGGAGCTGGTCAAGCGTGTCGATCATTTCCAGCAGAGTGCGGTGCGGGTGGGGGATGAAGTGCATGAACTGCGCGCGATTCTCGGGCCGTTGCCGGACAAGTTGGTGCAGTTGGAACAGCGTGATCCCGCGAACCTGTCGTTCGCCCAGGCGGCCAAGCTGGTGGGCATGGGCGCGACGGTGGATGAGCTGACCCAGTCGTGCGGGTTGACCCAGGCCGAGGCGCAGTTGATGAGCAAGTTGCATAAGAGCTGATCAGCGCCGGGCTTGCTGGATTCAATGTGGGAGGTCCCACTAAGTCTTCGACGTAGCGCTGTCGCGCATCAAACTGGTTCATCGTAAGGTTGAAGAACGCGTGCGGGGCAAAGGCCGTAGCCAACACTGGTGTGACAGCACCCGAGTGGGAGAGTGGCCTGCACGGTATCGGCGTGGAGTCATTGTCGGCACAGCAAAGCTGTGACCACGTATAAGAGAGTGAATCCGCTCGCCACCGTGTACCCCGCCCGCGTCGTTCAATCCTGCGAGGAATTGTCATGACGCGCAAGAACCAAAAGCGTTTTGAGGTTATCCATCCGGACTGCGCTGCCGTTGATGTGGGCGGCAGTGAGCATTTGGCCGCTGTTGATCCGACCAAATGCGATGATCCGGTCAAGCGGTTTTCAACCTTCACCGATGATTTGCATGCCATGGCCGATTGGTTTGAATCCATGGGCGTCAAGGTGGTGGCGATGGAGGCGACTGGAGTTTATTGGATCCCGCTCTTTGAAATACTCGATAGACGAGGGTTTGAAGTCTATCTCGTGAATTCCCGTGCGACTCGGCAAATAACCGGTCGCAAGTCCGACGTACTGGATTGTCAGTGGATCCTTCAGCTCATGACGCACGGTCTGCTGCGAGGTGCTTTTCGACCCTCGGACGATGTGTGTTCATTGCGCTCACTGGTCCGTCAGCGTGGCAATAAGGTCCGTGACCAAGCCAAGGCCCTTAACCGGATGCAAAAGGCTTTGGTCCAGATGAACATCCAACTGGCTCAAGTCATCAGCAACATTGCCGGGGTGACAGGCATGAGTATTTTGCGGGCAATCGTTAATGGAGAACGTGATCCCGAAGTACTTGCCATGCTCAGAGACAAGCGCGTCAAAGCCGACCAGGCCACTGTCGCCCGAAGTTTGCGGGGTAACTGGCGAGCTGAGCATTTGCATGCACTGAGTCAGGAACTGGCGGCTTACGACTTCCTTGAAAAACAGATTGGTGAATGCGACCAAGCCATCGCCTTTGCACTTGAACGGTTGCCTGTTCTTCAAGACGAGGTCGTGCTCCCAGCTAAAACGCTGCGCAACCCACACCGCTCCACTGAGCAGCAATTGACCCTGCACCGAGCGCTGAATAAGGTGATGGGGGTGGATTTAACCGCAATTCCTACCATCGGCATCGATACGGCTTTAGTTTTGGCTAGCGAATTGGGATCGGACTTGTCACGGTTTCCGACCTCACAGCACTTCTGTTCCTGGCTGGGCCTCGCGCCGCCAACGCGAATTTCGGGAGGAAAACCCTTGCCCGGAAAATCTCTAAAAGTGATTAACCGAGCTGCACAGGCTTTAAAGCAAGCCGCTTCTATCGCACGCAATGATAAAAGCTTTATCGGAGCAAGCCATCGGGCGCGCCTAACCCGAATGGATACCTGCTGCGCAATCAAGGCGACAGCGCATCAACTGGCCCGGCTGATTTACGCGATGCTGACTAAAGGTCAACCGTACGTTGAAAAAGGAATCGAGGAGTTTGAAGAAAAAAGCCGTGACCGGCAGATGCGCGCCTTGGAGCGCAAGGCGCGTAAGTTGGGAATGCAGTTGGTTAAAGCGGCTTGAAATTAAGAGCAAAAACAATGAGTTATTTTTTGTTTGATAAGAGGGGGCTTGCTCCCGATGGCGGTGTATCAGTCAGCTTAACTAGAGCTGACCCACCGCTATCGGGAGCAAGCCCCCTCCCACATTTTGATCTCCATCCATCTGCCAAATTTGTCCAGCCACAGACTTTTCCTCATCCCCAAGGGTCAACATCCTGCAAGCACCTTGACCCAGGAGAGTTCCCCAAATGACCACCGCCAGAGCCCTGTTGATCCTCCACGGCAAACAAGCCCTCAACGAGGACGTGCGCGCGGCCGTGTTGGCCCGGCGTGAGCAGGGTTGGGAGCTGGCAGTGCGGGTGACCTGGGAAGGTGGCGATGCCCAGCGCCTGGTCAATGAAGCCCTGGCCGACGGTTACACCCACATCATCGCCGGCGGTGGCGACGGCACTCTGCGTGATGTGGCCGAAGCCATGGCTTACGCCAATTCCGATGCCAGCCTGGTGCTGATGCCGCTGGGCACCGCCAATGACTTCGCCAAGGCCGCCGGCGTGCCGTTGGAGCCGGCTGGTGCGCTGGCGTTGCTGGATGTTGAACCGAGAGCGATTGACCTGGGCCAGGTCGGCGGGCAGATATTCTTGAACATGGCCACCGGCGGTTTCGGTAGCCAGGTCACCGCCAATACCTCCGAAGACCTGAAGAAAATCCTCGGCGGTGCCGCCTACCTGTTCACCGGTTTGTCGCGTTTCAGTGAGTTGAAGGCTGCCTACGGTGAGCTGGAAGGCCCGGATTTCCATTGGAAAGGCGAGCTGCTCGCGCTGGGGATCGGCAACGGGCGCCAGGCCGGGGGCGGGCATGTGCTGTGCCCGGAGGCGCTGGCCGATGATGGCCTGCTGGACATCAGCATCCTGCCGGCGCCCCAGGAGGTGGTCGGCACCTTGCGCGAATTGATGAGCAACGGCTGGGGCCTTGACACCATGTTCGTGCGGGCACGCCTGCCGTGGGTCAATATCAAGGTGGCGCAGGGCTTGTACATCAACCTCGATGGCGAGCCGCTGGAAGGCGATGATCTGCATTTCGAGGCCTTGCCCAAGGCCCTGCGCGTGCACCTGCCGCTGGGTTCGCCCCTAGTCGTCCAGGCTGATGATCTGCTCACGCACCGCGAATAACACCAGGCCCGCCACGTCGAAAATCTGCAGGCGCTTCATGATCTGCGAGCGATGCGCTTCTACCGTCTTGATGCTCAGGCCCAGGCCGTGGGCGATTTCCCGGGTGGACTTGCCGCGCACGATCAGGCGCAGGATTTCCAACTGGCGCGCCGTCAGGTTGTGGCTATGGGGCGCGGGCGTCGCAGGGCCGTTGCTGCGGATCAGTGCTTGATTGATCACGGTGTGGGCGATGGCCGGGCTCAGGTAGCGCTCGTTGTTGCGCAAGGCATGCAGGGCGTGCTCCAGCTCGTTGGCGGTCATGTCCTTGAGCAGGTAGCCGTGGGCACCTGATTCCAGCGCGCGCATGATCAGGTCGGGGTCGGTGTGCATCGACAGGATCAGCACTTTGCTCAGGGGATAGGCGCCCTTGAGTTCCCGCAAGGCATCCAGGCCGCTGGTGTGTTTCATCGACAGGTCCAGCAGCACGATATCCGGCTGCAGGGCGCGAAATTGCGCGAGCACTTGCGCGCCATCGCTGGCTTCGCCGATCACGTCGTAGCCGGGCATGTCCAGGATCAGCGCACGCACGCCTGCGCGAATCAGCGCGTGGTCATCCACCAGGAGTAAATTGCAGGTCACTCGAAACCCTTAGGGGAACTGGCCCGTTCGAGGGCGCGGGGCGCCCAGGGGAAGAGCGCGTCGATCCGCGTGCCTTGGCCTGGCTGACTGCTGACCGACAAGGTGCCGCCCAGCTGGTCTATCCGCTCGGCCATGCCGGCCATGCCGCGTTGGCCCGCAAGGCCTGGGTCGGTAGCCGGCGAAAAGCCCTGGCCGTCATCGCAGATCATCAGCGACAAGCCTTCGGGCAGGCGCCGCAGGCACACCCGCAGGTTGTGTGCCTGGGCGTGACGGAGCATGTTGGTCACGGCTTCCTGGGTGATGCGAAACGCCGCCACGGCCATTTCTTCAGGAATACCGGTCAGGCGTTGCTGGCATTCCAGGCTCCAGCACACCGAGGTGTTCTCCAGGGTCTTGAGCAGGTGTGCGCGCAAGCTGGCTTCCAGGCCAAGGCTGGCCAACTGGCGCGGGTTGAGAATGGCGGACACGTCGCGCACTTTGGCCAGGGTTTCGTCGAGGGTATTGCACAGCACCATGCAGTGCTCGTGCAGCTCTGGCGGCAGGCGACGCTGCAGCCATTCGCTTTGCAGCTTGGCGGCGGTCAGCAGTTGGCCGATATCGTCGTGCAGTTCGCGGCTGAGGCGATGGCGTTCGTTTTCCTGGACCTGCAACAGCCGGTCGGCCAATTCCTGGGGCTGGAACTTGATGGATTTGCGTGAACGCCATTGGTGCAGGCCCACCACCGCCAGCGTGGCCAGGTTGACCAGCAGGATCAGCAGCGACCAGGGCGAAGCATGCGCGTAGGCCCACACGCTGACCGACAACGAACACAGGCACAGCGCAAGGACGATGCGGCGTGCGTTGCTGCGCGACACAGACCTTGAGAAAAGGGGCTTGAGGTTGGCGTACATAGCGGATGAAGCCACTGAGGGTTCGCTGCGGGGAGACCGGTTGGCCGGGCTCTGTTTGGAATACGCTGCCGAATCGTGTTTAACCATGATGAAGTTGAGTCACTTCGAGTGGGGGCATAGTACCACCCCTGTTACCGTTGGTCGCCTGATTGGTTTATGGCCCGCGCAAATACTCTGGGGGGTAATCCCAGAGTTGAAAAAGTTGTATTAGTAAAGTTGGTTTGTATAGTTATTGCGTAGATGGCTAATTGATATTTCTGCCTTTCTCGCCGTTATCTGTCGTTTTTAGGCAGGTCAGCTATCATCGGTGACATGCTTGGGACTCAGGACGCATGATGCAACCGCTGCTGTGGTTTATGCCGGAAATCCTTTTGCGGAATCTGCAAGGTAACCGTCGCGATCAACGACGTTTGCTCGGTCTCGTCCAGGGCCAACTCGCCGGTGCGCGTGTCGATCAGCTCCAGTTGCCAGGCCAGCAGCGTGAGGCAGTCATGTAACGCATCCAGTGCCTGGTCATGCAGTTGCATCGGGTTTTCGGCGTTGGCAATGAGGTCCTGCAGGTGCCGCGAGAACTCGCTGATCGCTTGCAGCGCCAAGGTGTCGGCTTTTTCGGCCAGTTTGGCGAGGCTGGTTTTCATGCAGTCGATGGCGTCGCTGTCATTGCGGATCAAATGCAGGTGGCTCAAGCACTCTTGGGACTTGATCAGCAGCATTTCGGCCTCCAGCAGAAACTCGGGAAGTGCCGTTTGCCATTCTTTCGCGCTATTCATCATGCATGTCTCCGCAACTCAAGCTCGGGTGACGAGATGTCGCACCGGGTGAATGGCTTAAAACTAGCGCTGAAATATGATTGTAGCTTGTAGGCTGATTCCGATATTCCAGTAAGACATTTATTGAAATGCTCACGAACGTCGTGCGTAGTCCCAGTTGAGCGGGATGACACGACTTCAGTTGCCGATACGTGAGTGCCTGGAAGGCCCATGGGCCTAGGGCGTGGGATGGCAAACAAAAGCCTGACTCCATTCATGCAATGAGAATGGCGTCACATTAATGGCTATTAGATATCGCGAATATCAGGTCGGGCCTGATTGCGCATAGGGGAATCCCCTACGTCATGGAACCGCACGCCGATTGGAGTGTCGTGCAAGGCCCACACAGCCCGAGGACAGGGCTGATGCAGTAAAGCATGATGTCAGTGTGACATCAATGTATTTACATGGCATTTTACCGGGGTCAAGGTCTGGCGATTGCCGCCGATAACTTGCCTATACGAACTGCACACCCTCTCAGCGCGCAACCCATGTGCACATCAGGAGCTCTTAATGGCCGGCATTCTCGACACGGTAGATCAACGCACGCAATTGGTGGGTGAGAATCGCCTGGAGATTCTCATGTTCCGCCTGTTCGGGCGGCAGCTGTTCGCGATCAACGTGTTCAAGGTGCAGGAAGTGCTGCAACTGCCCAAGTTGACCCTGATGCCCCAGCGCCATCCGTTTGTCTGCGGCGTGGTCAACCTGCGTGGCCAGACGTTGCCGGTGATCGACTTGTCCCAGGCCATCGGCATGCGCCCCCTGGTGCCAGGGCCCAACAGCACCATTATCGTCACCGAGTACAACCGTTCGGTGCAGGCGTTCCTGGTGGGCGGCGTCGACCGCATCGTCAACATGAATTGGGAAGCCATCCTGCCGCCGCCGGCCAGCGCGGGGCGCCAGCACTATCTCACCGCCATCAGCAAGGTCGATGACCAGTTGGTGGAAATCATCGACGTGGAAAAAGTCCTGGCGGAAATCGTGCCTTATAACGCCAAGGTCTCCCGGGAAAAACTCGAGGACCCAGTGCTGGAACGCGCCCGTGGCCGTGAAGTGTTGCTGGTGGACGACTCCAACGTAGCGCTGTCGCAGTTGAAGGACACCCTGGGCCAGTTGGGCGTGAAGATGCACATCGCCAGCGACGGCCTCAAGGCGCTGAACATGCTCAAGGCCTGGGCCGACAGCGGCCAGGTGATGACCGACAAGCTGCTGATGATCTTCACCGACGCCGAAATGCCCGAGATGGACGGCTACCGCCTCACCACCGAAATTCGCAACGACCCGCGCCTGCGTGGCCTCTACGTGGTGCTGCACACCTCGCTGTCGGGGAGCTTCAATGACTCGATGGTCAAGAAGGTCGGCTGCGACAATTTCCTCTCCAAATTCCAGCCGGACAAGCTGGTGGATGTGGTGCGTCAACGACTGATGCTGGACGAAGTGCCCGCGTGACACTAGGGTATGCGACTTTGTTCCCCAGGAATGCAGGCTCATGCTCCGTCTCAGCGCGTTGTACCGTTACCCCTTGAAATCCGGTAAGGCCGAGGCCTTGCAGCAGAGTGGCTTGGACAAGCTCGGGCTGGCAGGGGATCGACGCTGGATGCTGGTGGACGAAGCCAGCGGGCGCTTCCTTACGCAACGCGCCGTGGCGAAGATGAGCCAGTTGACGGCGCTGTGGAACGCGGCGGGCGGCCTGACCTTGAGCTCGCCTGGCTATGGGACGCTGGACGTGGCATTGCCCGGCGCCGATGCATTGCGCGGTGTGATCATCTGGCACGACACCCTGCGCGTGCCCGACGCGGGCGATACGGCGGCGGCCTGGGTCAGCGCCTTCATCGGCAAGCCCACGCGCCTGGTGCATATGCCCCTGGAGCGTGCACGCTCGACCCAGGCTGGTTTTGGCCGGGATGACGATCAAGTGGGGTTTGCCGACGGCTACCCCTTGCTGCTGATCGGCCAGGCTTCCCTGGACGATTTGTGCGCGCATGTTGGCCGGCCGATGGAAATGCTGCGCTTTCGTCCCAACCTGGTGATCGACGGAGGCGAGGCCTTTGCCGAGGATGGCTGGAAACGCTTGCGCATCGGCGATGTGGAGTTTCGCGTGGTCAAGCCCTGTTCACGCTGCATTCTCACCACCGTCGACCCCCAGACCGGTGAGCGCAGCCCGGACCGCGAGCCGTTCGCCACCCTGCAGGCCTATCGCAGCACCGAGAAGGGCCCGATGTTCGGTCAGAACCTGGTCAACGATGGGGTTGGCCAGTTGGAAGTCGGGATGCCGGTAACGGTGCTGGAATAAAAAATGCCCGTCTCGCAGGAGACGGGCATTTTTTTGCGCCGAGTCAGGCTCAGCTGCGGTATTCGCACAGGTAAGCGGTGTCTACGCCAACCTTCAACTGGAATTTGCTGTTGGCCGGGACGTTGAACTGGCTGCCGGCGGCGAAGGTTTCCCACTCGGCGTCAGGCAGTTTGACGATCAGCGCGCCGGAAACGACGTGCATGATTTCACGCTGGTCGGTGCCGAACTCGTATTCACCCGGGGCCATCACGCCGATGGTCGCTGGGCCTTGCGCGGTGCCGAAAGCGATCGACTTGACGGTGCCGTCGAAGTATTCATTGACTTTGAACATGAGTGAATCCTCGGAAAAAAGGGTCAGAACTTACGCCAACCACTGTAGGAGCGAGCTTGCTCGCGAAAAACCTGAGAGCACCTCGTTAAACCAGATGCGCTGCGTTATCGGTGGCGATCTTCGCGAGCAAGCTCGCTCCTACAGGTGGGCAGCATTAAGGCAAAAAGGTTGATCAGTATGCCCAAGCCTTTCAGAGCTGCCTAGACCGGCAAAATCAGCGGCAACAGGCGTGCGGTGTTGCGCGCATCCTCCAGCGCCCGATGCTGCTGGCCGTTGAACTGCATCCCCGCCAATTGCAGCGCGCCATTAAGCCCCAAGGGCTTGTCCAGCCGCCGGGCCTTGGCGAACCGTTGCTTGAGGTTGACATGGGGCGTCTGGCCGAGCGCGCTGGCCAGGCCATGGCGTTGCCATTCCAGCTCGAGTTGCACGCGATCGTAGTCGCCCCAGCTGGCCCAGCCTTCCAGGCGTGCCTGATGCTGGCCCAGCCAGCGCTCGAACAGCGGCCACACCTCGGTGATCGGCGTTGCCGCGTCGATATTGGCCTGGGTGATATGGGTCAATTGGCGGCAAAAAGGCGTCAGCAGCGGCCGCCGCAGGGGGCGCACGAAGCGCTGGAAGTGATCCAGCTCGCGGCCCTGGCGGTTGACCAGGCTTGCGCCGATTTCGATGACTTCCATCTCCGTCACGGGCCAGCCGCCGTCATCCGTGGTGGCTTCAAGGTCAATAATCAGCCAATGAGGCATGCGCAGGTTCCCGTACTGTTCCTGTCCTGATGGGGATAGAGCGTAGCCGGGCCTTGTAGTTCCGCCCAGGGGGCTGATTCGCCTGGTTTGTAAACCCGTACACAAGTTTTGCCCAAGCGCTTGCTTGGGTGGCGGTCACGGCCTAAATTGCCGCCCAAGACGATAGTAGACATGAGGGACAGCAGCATGGACGACCCCCAAGCCCTGCGGGTGATGCGCACCCTGGTCGACGCTGGACAATTGACCGACCCCGAGAGTGCCCGGGGCAAGTTGCTGCAAACCGCGGCGCACCTGTTTCGCAACAAGGGCTTCGAGCGCACCACCGTGCGCGACCTGGCCAGTGCGGTGGGCATTCAGTCCGGCAGCATCTTTCATCACTTCAAGAGCAAGGACGAGATCCTGCGCGCAGTGATGGAAGAAACCATCCTCTACAACACCGCGATGGTGCGGGCTGCGCTGGAAGCAGCGAGCACGGTGCGCGAGCGCGTGTTGGCGCTGATCCGCTGCGAATTGCAGTCGATCATGGGCGGCAGCGGTGAGGCGATGGCGGTGCTGGTGTACGAATGGCGTTCGTTGTCTGCCGACGGCCAGGCCCAGGTACTGGCCCTGCGTGATGTGTATGAGGACATTTGGCTGCAGGTACTGGGCGAAGCCAAGGCCGCCGGTTATATCAGGGGCAACGTGTTCATCACCCGGCGCTTCCTGACCGGCGCGTTATCCTGGACCACCACGTGGTTTCGCACCCAAGGCAGCCTGACCCTCGAAGAGCTGGCCGACGAAGCGCTGTTGATGGTGCTCAAGGCGGACTGAAGTGCGGCTATTAATTTGCGGGTGAACATTGTCTCCCCAGGGAAAAACGCCTAGCTTATCGCCATCATAGAATTCACGGTGTGTGCCTAGATGTTTTCGCCATGGCGGCTGGCTGCAGGACTGACATTTTGGGCATTGGGTACCGCAGGGTGGACGCAGGCCAGCGCCGCGCAGTTGGTGAGGATCGGCGCGGCGCATTTTCCGCCGTATACCGTACGCCCTGAGCAAGGCGCCGATACCGGATTGCTGCCGCAATTGGTCGAAGCGCTGAACGCCGTGCAAAGCGACTATCAGTTTGTGCTGGTGCCCACTTCGATTCCCAGGCGTTTTCGCGATTTCGAGCAAGGCCGGGTCGACATGGCGATCTTTGAAAACCCGTCCTGGGGCTGGAAAGACGTGGCCCATACCAGCGTCGACATGGGCCTGGAAGACGCTGAAATCTTCGTCGCCGAGCGTGAGCCCGGTCGCGACCAAAGCTATTTCAGCGACCTTGCCGGCAAACGCCTGGCGGTGTTCAGCGGCTATCACTACGCCTTCGCGAACTTCAACCCCGACCCCAAGTACCTGGCCGAGCACTTCAACGCAACGTTGACGTACTCCCATGACAGCAACTTGCTGATGGTCGCCCGCAGGCGTGCTGATATCGCCTTGGTCACCCGTTCGTACCTGAGTGACTTCATGGTGCGCAATACCGAGATGGCGGGGACATTCCTGGTGTCGGAGCGCATCGACCAGGTCTATCACCATTACGCGTTGCTACGGCCCAAAGCCCCGATCACCGGGCCCGCGTTTGCCGGGTTGCTCAAGCAGCTGCGGGATAATGGCCAGATGCTCAAGATCTTCGAGCCGTATCGCATCGATGTAACGCCACTACCCTGAGAGCGCAGGAGATCAATGTGGGAGGGGGCTTGCTCCCGATGGCGGTGGGTCAGTAACAGATGTGTTTACTGACACTCCCTCATCGGGGCATAGGTATCTACACAACTTTGTAGCAGCTTAAGTAACCACGATGCGAAGCGAGCCGCTCTTGATCTTGCTCTTGATCTAGGCGCCCCGTTAAACCACGCTGGCTGGAATTCGACAGTGATTTGGGGGGTAAACCGGCAGGGATGCCGGTTTAGCCGCCCCGCGCCATGGATGGCGCGTGGCGGCGGCCCCCCAAATCACTGTCGGATTACGGGCACACCGAGCCTGGGCGAGGTGCCGAGTGGTGGGGCAAGAGCCCTTTGGTTACTTTGGGGCTCTTTTCCAAAGTGACCCGCCGTCAGGGCGGAACCCTAAGCCGCCGTTACCGCAGTAACGGATATGTACTCGCCCTGATCCAGCATCCTGGTCGGCTGTCAGGCCGCCATCGGGAGCAAGCCCCCACATTTAGGTCGCGGGGTATCAGTTAGAGAGGCTTCGGCTCCTGGGCCGCCGCAGGTTCAGGGCCGCGCCAAAATTGTGTAGATACCTATGCTCATCGGGGGCAAGCCCCCTCCCACATGTGTTTTTCAGACCCTGCGCGCAAACGTATCGCTGTGGTTGCCCGACACCTTGCGGCAGTGCACCAGCGCATCGCGGATCATGAAGTTCACCAAGGTCGGCGAAACCCCGAGTTCCTTGGCGATATCCTTCTGCGGTACGCCGTGCAGGCGGTACATCTCGAAGGCGTAGCGGGTGCGCTGCGGCAGCTCGGTCAGGGCGTCGGCGATGTTTTCCAGGGTGTTGAAATTGATATGGGAAGTTTCCGGTGAAGCGCCGTGAATCACCACGTTCAAGCCTTCCTCTTCGGTCCCGGAATACTTGAGCTCCAGGGCCTGCTTGCGGTAGTGATCGATCGCCAGGTTGCGCACGATCTGAAACAGATAACTCAGTTGGGCCTTGAACGAAGAGGTGATCGTCGGGGCCGACTGCAGCCGAAAATAAGCGTCCTGCACCACATCCTCGGCACGGGAACGACAGCCGGTAATACGTGCCGCGATCTTCACCAGGATCAGTCGATTGTCGACGAACGCCTGGAGAAGTGGTGAGTCGCACCTGCCTGTGGATACTGGTTCCGTCATGGAAATCACCTGGTTGCAAAAGAGGTTAGGGGAGGGCGTCCTTGCTGAGGCCTCCTACACATCGGGCAACAAATTATGCTGAATGATAATGATTGTCAAATGAGAAGGCGAACTAATCTTATGCCTTCCGGTAAGGTGTGAACCGCGTCTCGCTCGCCCCCGGCGACTAATTATTTGCCGGGGCCGTCCGTTCTTCTGGGTGACAGGCCTGTAAACAAACGGCCAAGGATCAGCACCCGCAGGAGGGCGAAATGGGTTTTTATCGTGCACACAGCGTGTTTCAGCTTGGAGTCCTCGGGTGATGAGTACGCCAACGCCGCTGCGCCTGTTCTGCCTGCCCCATTCCGGCGCGAGCGCCTCGGTCTACGCACGTTGGCGCCGCGTGCTGCCGGATTGGTTGCAGGTGTGCCCACTGGAATTGCCGGGGCGTGGCATGCGCATGGGCGAGCCGCTGCAGCGCGATATCAAGGCCTTGGCTGCCCAGCTCGCGACTGAAATCAGCCGCGACCTCAATGGCCCCTATGCGTTGTTCGGCCACAGCCTCGGCGGCCTGCTGGCGTTCGAACTGGCCCACGCATTGAACGCGCGCAATGTGCCGGCGCCGCTGGCGTTGTTCGCCTCCGGCACCGCCGGCCCGGCGCGGCGCGATGTCAGCGAATACGCCATCGAAAAGACCGACGAACAACTGATCGCCCGCTTGCGCGAACTGCAGGGCACCTGCGACGCCGCGTTGGCCAATCCTGAATTGATGGAGTTGATGCTGCCGATCCTGCGCGCCGATTTCCTGCTGTGCGGCAGCTTCACCTATGGCGAGCGCGAGCCCCTGGGCGTGCCGATCCATGTGTTCGGCGGCAAGCAGGACAGCGTGCGCGCCGACCAATTGCTCGACTGGCAGCTCGAGGCCGCCAGCGGCTTTTCCCTCGACATGTTCGACGGTCACCACTTCTTCCTCGTGCAGCACGAAAGCGCCGTGCTGCGCTGTGTGCGCCGCTATGCCGACGAGCACCTGGCCCGCTGGCGCCTTGGCGCGGCGCGGCAACTGGCCGCCGGCTGAATCTCACCGACTTCCCGACTTTCCCGTAAGCCGATTTCAGGCAGGAACCCCATGATGGACGCCTTCGAACTTCCCCGCACCCTGGTCCAGTCCCTCCAACGCCGTGCCGCGCAGACGCCGGACCAGATAGCCCTGCGCTTTCTGGCCGAGTCCGCCGAGCACAGCGTGGTGCTCAGCTACCGTGACCTGGACCAACGCGCCCGCACCATCGCCGCCGCCTTGCAAGCCGACGTCGCGATGGGCGAGCGCGCAGTGCTGTTGTTCCCCAGCGGCCCGGACTATGTCGCGGCGTTCTTCGGCTGCCTGTACGCCGGGGTAATCGCGGTACCGGCCTACCCGCCGGAATCCACCAGGCGGCATCACCAGGAGCGCTTGCTGTCGATCATCAGCGACGCCGAGCCGCGCCTGCTGCTGACCATCGCCAGCCTCGGCGAAAGCCTGGCGCAGATTGACCACGCACCACCGGTCTTGAGCGTAGACACCCTCGACGCACAGCTGGCCGATCACTGGGTTGCCCCCGAGTTGCAACCCGACGACATCGCCTTCCTGCAATACACTTCCGGCTCCACCGCGCTGCCCAAGGGCGTGCAAGTCAGCCACGGCAACCTGGTGGCTAACGAAGTGCTGATCCGTCGCGGCTTTGGCATCGACCTCAACCCGCACGATGTCATCGTCAGTTGGCTGCCGCTCTACCACGACATGGGCCTGATCGGCGGCCTGTTGCAGCCGATCTTCAGCGGCGTGCCGTGCGTGTTGATGTCGCCGGCCTACTTCCTGGCGCGGCCGTTGCGCTGGCTGGAAGCGATCAGCGAATACGGCGGCACCATCAGCGGCGGCCCGGATTTCGCCTACCGCCTGTGCAGCGAACGGGTCAGCGAGTCGGCCCTGGAACGCCTGGACCTGAGCCAGTGGCGCGTGGCCTATTCCGGTTCCGAACCGATCCGCCTGGACACCCTGGAACGTTTTGCCGACAAGTTCTCCGCCTGCGGTTTCACCTCAAGCAATTTCTTTGCTTCCTACGGGCTGGCCGAGGCGACCCTGTTCGTCGCGGGCGGCACCCGTGGCCAAGGCATCCCTGCGCTGCACGTCGATGAGCACGCGCTGGCCGCCAACCGCGCCGCGCCGGGGCAGGGCAGGGCCGTCATGAGTTGCGGCACCCCGCAGCCGGACCACGCCGTGCTGATCGCCGATCCCCACACGCTGAGCGAGTTGGCCGACAATTGCGTGGGCGAACTCTGGACGAGCGGCCCGAGCATCGCCCAGGGTTACTGGCGCAACCCTGAAGCCACCGCCAAGACATTCGTCCAGCACGCCGGCCGGACCTGGCTGCGCACCGGCGACCTGGGATTTATCCGTGACGGCGAGGTGTACATCACCGGGCGCTTGAAAGACCTGCTGATCGTGCGCGGGCACAACCTGTATCCACAGGACATCGAGCAAACCATCGAACGTGAGGTCGAGGTGGTGCGCAAAGGCCGGGTGGCGGCCTTTGCGGTGAATGATCAGGGCCTGGAAGGTATCGGCATCGCTGCGGAAATCAGCCGCAGCGTGCAGAAAATCCTGCCGCCCGAAGCGCTGATCAAGGCGATTCGCCAAGCGGTGGCCGAGGCTTACCAAGAGGCGCCTAGCGTGGTGGTGCTGCTCAACCCTGGCGCGCTGCCGAAAACCTCCAGCGGCAAAGTGCAACGGGCGGCGTGTGCGCTGCGCCATGCCGATGGCAGCCTCGACCGCTATGCGCAGTTCCCCGAGGTGCAAGCGCCGGCGAGTGAGGTCGCGCTGGCGTCGGCCCTGCAACAGCAGATTGCCGCGATCTGGTGTGAGCAGCTGCAAGTGGCCACGGTTGCCGCCGACGATCATTTTTTCCTGCTCGGCGGCAACTCCATCAGTGCCACCCAGGTGGTCGCGCGCCTGCGTGAAACCCTGGGCCTGGAGCTGAACCTGCGCCTGCTGTTCGAGGCGCCCACCCTGCAAGGCTTCGCCGCCAGCGTCGCGCAGGTGCAGCAGGCCGGCGGCGTTGCACAAGGCGCAATGGCTGCGCTGTCGCGCCAGCACGAGCTGCCGCAATCCCTGGCCCAGAACCGCTTGTGGATCACCTGGCAGCTGGACCCTGACAGCAGCGCCTACACCATCCCCGGCGCCCTGCGCCTGCGCGGCGCGTTGGATGAAGACGCGCTGCTCTCAAGCTTCCAGCACCTGGTTCAGCGCCACGAAGCCCTGCGCACGCGTTTCTATGAGCGTGACGGCGAAGGGTTCCAGCGCATCGAGTCCAGTGCGGTGTTCGACCTGCACACCATCGACCTCAGCGACCTGCCCGGCGCCGAGCGCGAAGCCCGTGCGCAGCAAATCCGTGAAGACCAGGCACGTACTTCGTTCGACCTGGAAAAAGGCCCGCTGCTGCGGGTGACCCTGGTGCGCCTGGATGAAGAAGACCACCAGTTGCTGGTCACCCTGCACCACATCATCGCCGATGGCTGGTCGCTGACTATTCTGATTGACGAGTTCTCCCGTCTCTACGCGGCCGCGTCCCAGGGCCAACTCCTGGAGCTGCCGCCACTGAGCCTGCAATACGCCGACTACGGCAGTTGGCAGCGCCAATGGCTGGCCGCAGGTGAAGGCCAGCGGCAACTGGCGTACTGGCAGGCAACGCTTGAGGGCGATCACCCGACGCTCGACCTGGCCACTGACCACCCGCGCTCGGCGCAGCGTCTGAACAGCGCCTCGCGCCATACCGTACGCCTGAGCGCCAAGCTCAGTGACGCGATTCGCCAGACCGCACAGGCCCATGAAGCCACCCCATTCATGCTGCTGCTGGCCGCGTTCCAGACGCTGTTGTATCGCTACAGCGGCCAGCGCGATATCCGCATCGGCGTGCCCAATGCCAATCGCTCACGCCAGGAAACCCAAGGGCTGGTCGGGTTCTTCATCAACACCCTGGTATTGCGTGCCGAGCTCGACGGGCGCCAGCCTTTCAACCAGCTGTTGGCCGCGACACGCCAGGCGGCAATGGACGCCCAGGCGCATCAGGACCTGCCGTTCGAACAACTCTTGGAGGCCTTCCCCCAGGCGCGGGAACAGGGCCTGTTCCAAGTCATGTTCAACCACCAGCAACGTGACCTCAGCGCCCTGCGCCGCCTGCCGGGGCTGCTCGCCGAGGAACTGCCGTGGCACAGCCGTGAAGCCAAGTTCGACCTGCAACTGCACAGCGAAGAAGACCGCACCGGGCGCTTGAGCCTGGCCTTTGACTACGCCGATGAGCTGTTCGAGACGGCAACCGTGCAGCGCCTGGCCGAGCATTACATCCACCTGCTGCAAGCGGTCTGCGAACAACCGCAGCAAGCTGTGGGCGAGCTGAAACTGACCGCAGAGGATGAGCAACAGGCGTGGAGCCAGGCACCCTGCGCGCCGGCCCGGCAGTGGTTGCCCGAGCTGCTCAACCAGCACACCTCGGATGCCACCGCGCTGGTCTGGCAAGCGGGCAGCCTGAGCTTCGCCCAGTTGCATACCCAGGCCAACCGGCTGGCGCATTACCTGCGCGACAAGGGCGTCGGCCCGGACGTCTGCGTGGGCATCGCCGCCGAGCGTTCGCCGCAGTTGCTGATCGGCCTGCTGGCGATCCTCAAGGCCGGCGGCGCCTATGTGCCGCTGGACCCGGATTACCCCACCGAGCGCCTGGCCTACATGCTCGAGGACAGCGGCGTGCACTTGCTGTTGACCCAAACCGCACTGCTGGAACAATTGCCGACGGTGGCAGGCGTGTGCGTGATTGCCATGGACAGCCTGCACCTGGACCGCTGGCCGACCCAGCCACCGGGCCTGCACTTGCACGGCGACAACCTCGCCTACGTGATCTACACCTCCGGCTCCACCGGCCAGCCCAAGGGCGTGGGCAATACCCATGCGGCGCTGGCCGAGCGCTTGCAGTGGATGCAGGCCACTTACACGTTGGACGCCAGCGACGTGCTGATGCAAAAGGCGCCGATCAGTTTCGACGTGTCGGTGTGGGAGTGCTTCTGGCCGCTGATCACAGGGTGCCGTCTGGTACTGGCCGGCCCTGGCGAGCACCGTGACCCTCATCGCATCGCGCAACTGGTGCAGGAACATGGCGTGACCACGCTGCACTTCGTGCCGCCGCTGTTGCAGTTGTTTATCGATGAACCGCTGGTGGCCGAATGCACCAGCCTGCGCCGGCTGTTCTCCGGCGGTGAAGCCTTGCCCGCGCAGTTGCGCAACCGCGTCCTGGCACGCCTGCCGGCGGTGGAACTGCACAACCGTTATGGCCCGACCGAAACCGCGATCAACGTCACCCATTGGCACTGCGCCGTGGAGGATGGCGAGCGCTCGCCGATAGGCCGGCCACTGGGCAATGTGATCTGCCGGGTGCTCGACGACCAGCTCAACCCGCTGCCGGCCGGTGTGCCGGGTGAACTGTGCATCGGCGGCATCGGCCTGGCGCGCGGTTACCTCGGTCGTGCAGGGCTCACCGCCGAACGCTTTGTCGCCGACCCGCTGGGCGCAGCCGGGGCGCGTCTGTATCGCACCGGTGACCGTGCGCGCTGGAGTGTCGACGGCGTGCTTGAATACCTCGGCCGTCTCGATCAGCAGGTCAAGCTGCGCGGCTTTCGGGTGGAACCGCAGGAAATCGAAGCGCGCCTGTTGGCGTTGGACGGCATCGCCCACGCCGTGGTGCAGGTGCGGGACGGCCAGTTGATCGGTTACTACACCGGCCCGGCCGAACTGGATGCACAGGCAGTGAAAGCCGCCCTGGCCGTTGACCTGCCCGAGTACATGGTGCCTGCCTACCTGATGCGCCTGGATGCGATGCCCTTGAGTCCCAGTGGCAAACTCGACCGCCGTGCACTGCCTGAACCGGTGTGGCAAACCCGCGAACACGTCGAACCGGAAACGCCGCTGCAGCAGCAAATTGCCGCGATCTGGCGCGAAGTGCTCGGCCTGCCACGGATCGGCCTGCGCGATGACTTTTTCGCGCTTGGCGGCCACTCGTTGCTGGCCACGCAAATCATCTCCCGCACCCGCCAGGCCTGTGACGTCGAACTGCCGTTGCGCACCTTGTTTGACGCCAGCGAGCTGGGCGACTTCGCCGCGCAAGTGGGCCTGATCCAAGCCTCGGGCCAACGCAACCAACAGACTGCAATCGCCAAGGTCGACCGCAGCCAACCCGTGCCGCTGTCCTATTCCCAGCAGCGCATGTGGTTCCTCTGGCAGATGGAACCGGACAGCCCGGCTTATAACGTTGGCGGCATGGCGCGCTTGCGCGGGGTGCTGGATGTGGGGCGTTTCGAGGCGGCGTTGCAGGCCTTGATCATGCGTCACGAAACCCTGCGTACCACCTTCCCGAGCGTCGATGGCGTGGCCTGTCAGAAAGTCTCGCCACAGACCGGCCTGCGCATGGACTGGCAGGACGTCTCGGCGCTGACTGAAACCGAGCGCCAGCAGCGCCTGCAACAACTGGCGGATCAGGAAGCGCATACGCCGTTCAACCTGGAAACCGGGCCGTTGCTTCGCGCTTGCCTGGTCAAGGCCGGTGAGCAGGAGCATTACCTGGTGCTGACCCTGCACCATATCGTCACCGAAGGCTGGGCCATGGACATCTTTGCCCGTGAACTCAGCGCGCTCTACGAAGCCTTTATCGACGAGCGCGACTCACCGCTGGCGCCGCTGCCGGTGCAATACCTGGACTACAGCGTGTGGCAGCGCCAGTGGTTGGAAGCGGGCGAGCGTCAACGCCAGCTGGATTACTGGACCGCGCAACTGGGCAGCGAACATCCGCTGCTGGAACTGCCTGGCGACCGCCCGCGCCCGGCGGTGCAGAGTCACCGGGGCGAGCTGTACCGCTTCGACCTGAGCGACGCGCTGGCCGCCCGTGTTCGCGCGTTCAACGCCGAGCATGGCCTGACCCTGTTCATGACCATGACCGCCACTCTGGCCGTATTGCTCTACCGCTACAGCGGCCAGACCGACCTGCGCATCGGCGCGCCGGTGGCCAATCGGATCCGCCCGGAAAGCGAAGGGCTGATCGGTGCGTTCCTCAATACCCAGGTGTTGCGCTGCCAACTCGATGGGCAGATGAGTGTCGCGCAGCTGTTCGAGCAGGTGCGTCACACCGTGATCGAAGGCCAGTCCCATCAGGACCTGCCGTTCGACCATCTGGTGGAGGCGCTGCAACCGCCGCGCAGCGCGGCGTATAACCCGCTGTTCCAAGTGATGTGCAACGTGCAGCGCTGGGAGTTCCAGCAACGCCGCCAACTGGCCGGCATGAGCGTCGAGTACCTGGCCAACGATGCCCGCGCCACCAAGTTCGACCTCAACCTGGAAGTCACCGACCTCGACCATCGCCTGGGCTGCTGCCTGACCTACAGCACCGATTTGTTCGATGAACCGCGCATTGCCCGCATGGCTGAGCATTGGCGCAACCTGCTGGAAGCGTTGATCGACGATCCGCAGCAACGCCTCAGCGAATTGCCCCTGCTCAGCGCCACCGAGCAGCGCGCAGTGCAGGACAGCCTCGGGGTGGAAGCCGGTGAGCATCGGCTCGACCAGTGCATTCACCCACTGTTCAGTGAGCAGGCGCGCAAGCGTGCCGATGCGCCGGCGCTGACCTTTGCCGGGGTGACGCTCACTTACGCCGAGCTTGACGCCCGCGCCAATCGCCTGGCCTGGATGCTGCGCGAGCGCGGCGTTGGCCCGCAGGTGCGCGTCGGCCTGGCGCTGCCGCGTTCGCTGGAAATGGTCATCGGCCTGCTGGCGATCCTCAAGGCCGGCGGCGCCTACGTGCCGCTGGACCCGGAATACCCGCTGGACCGCCTGCATTACATGATCGAAGACAGCGGCATCGGCCTGCTGCTCAGCGATGCGCCGATGTTCGAAGCCCTCGGCCCGTTGCCGGCGAGCGTCGCGACCTGGTGCCTGGAACACGACCTGCCGCTGCTGAGCAACTACCCGGCCGGCGAGCTGCCGATGATCAGCCTGGCGCAACACCCGGCGTACCTGATCTACACCTCAGGTTCCACCGGCAAGCCCAAAGGCGTGGTGGTGTGCCATGGCGAAATCGCCATGCATTGCCAGGCGGTGATCGAGCGTTTCGGCATGCGCCCGGACGACTGCGAACTGCACTTTTATTCGATCAACTTCGACGCCGCCACCGAGCGCTTGCTGGTGCCGTTGCTCAGTGGTGCTCAGGTGGTTTTGCGTGCCCAGGGCCAGTGGGATGCCGAGGAAATCTGCGCGCTGATCCGCACCCACCGCATCAGCATCCTCGGGTTTACGCCCAGCTACGGCAGCCAGTTGGCGCAATGGCTGGCCACGCAACAGCAGACCCTGCCGGTGCGCATGTGCATCACCGGCGGTGAAGCCTTGACCGGCGAACACCTGCAGCGCATTCGCAGCGCCTTCCAGCCACAGGTGTTCTTCAACGCCTATGGCCCGACCGAAACCGTGGTGATGCCACTGGCCTGCCTGGCGCCGGAGCAACTGGAAGAGGGCGCCGCCAGCGTGCCGATTGGCAGCATCATCGGCGCACGCGTGGCCTACATTCTCGACGCCGACCTGGCCCTGGTGCCGCAAGGCGCAAGCGGTGAGTTGTATGTCGGCGGGGCAGGCCTGGCCCAGGGGTATCACCAGCGTCCGGGGATGACGGCGGAGCGCTTTGTCGCCGACCCGTTCGCGGCGAATGGCGGGCGTCTGTACCGCACCGGCGACCTGGTGCGCCAACGTGCCGATGGGTTGGTGGAATACTTGGGGCGTATCGACCATCAAGTGAAGATTCGCGGGTTCCGCATTGAGTTGGGCGAGATTGAAACCCGCCTGTTGGAACATGACGCCGTGCGTGAAGCAGTGGTGCTGGCGATGGATTCGCCGAGTGGCAAACAGCTGGTGGCGTATCTGGTCAGCGACGCTGAGCACGGCGCGTTGCGTGACGCGGTGAAGGCCCGGCTCAAGGCGCAACTGCCGGACTACATGGTGCCCGCCCATGTGATGGTGCTCGACAGCATGCCGCTGACCGCCAACGGCAAGCTCGACCGGCGTGCCTTGCCCACGCCTGACCCCGAGGCGAATCGTCAACACTACGTGGCGCCACGCAACGCACTGGAGCAAAGCCTGGCAGCGATCTGGTGCGCGGTGTTGAACCTGCAGCAAGTCGGCCTGGACGATAACTTCTTTGAGCTGGGCGGCGATTCCATCCTGTCGATCCAGGTGGTCAGCCGTGCGCGGCAGGCGGGCATTCATTTCAGCCCGCGTGACCTGTTCCAGCACCAGACCGTGCAAAGCCTGGCCGCCGTTGCCACGCGCGCCGAGCAGGTCAGCGCCGAGCAAGGTGTACTCACCGGAGCCTCGGGTCTTACGCCGATCCAGCAGTGGTTCTTCGACACCGATATTCCGGCGCGTCAGCACTGGAACCAGGCGCTGCTGCTCAAGCCGCTGCAACTGCTCGACCCGCGCCGCCTGGAGCAGGCCCTGCTGGCGGTGCTGGAGCATCACGATGCGCTGCGCCTGAGCTTCACCCGCCGCGACGCCCAATGGCACGCCGAACACCTGGCCGTGCCCGAAGGCGGCGTACTGATGCAGGCGCAAGTGCGCGACATGGCCGACTGCACCGCGCTGTTCACCGACACCCAGCGCAGCCTCGACCTGGAACACGGCCCGCTGCTGCGTGCCTTGCTGGTGGACGGCTCCCAAGGCCAGCAGCGCCTGCTGATCGTCATTCATCACCTGGTGGTGGACGGCGTGTCATGGCGCGTGTTGCTCGAGGACCTGCAAAATGTTTATCGCCAACTGAGCGATGGCCAGTCCGTCAGCCTGCCGGCCAAGACCAGCGCGTTGCGCGAGTGGGCGGCGCGTTTGCAGGCCTATGCCCACAGCGAATCCCTGCGCGAAGAACTGAGCCTGTGGCAAGCGCAGTTGGCGGGCCCGGCGCTGGCGTTGCCGGTGGCTCGCCCGCAAGGTGCACGGCGCAACCGTGACGCGCAGACGGTCAGCGTGCGCCTGGATGCCGAACGCACCCGGCAATTGCTGCAACACGCACCAAGCGCCTATCGCACCCAGGTCAACGACCTGCTGCTGACCGCCCTGGCCCGCGTGCTGTGCCGCTGGAGCGGCCATGATTCGGCGCTGATCCAGCTGGAAGGCCACGGCCGTGAAAACCTGTTCGATGACATCGACCTGACCCGCAGCGTCGGCTGGTTCACCAGTGCTTATCCGCTGCGCCTGACCCCGCAAGCGCAACCGGGCGATTCGATCAAGGCCATCAAGGAGCAACTGCGCGGCGTGCCGCATAAAGGCCTGGGCTACGGCGTGCTGCGCTACCTGGCGGACGACCTGTGCAAAGGCGCCCTGGCGGCGCTGCCGAGCGCCGCGATCACCTTCAATTACCTCGGCCAGTTCGACCAGAGCTTCGGCGCCGATGCGCTGTTCCATCCGCTGGATGAATCCGCCGGGCTCGCGCACGATCCGGACGCACCGCTGCCCAACGAGCTGAGTGTCGACAGCCAGGTGTACGGCGGCGAACTGGTGCTGCGCTGGACCTTCAGCCGCGAACGCCACGATCAGCAGACGATCCGCGCACTGGCCGAGGCGTATCTGGCCGAGCTGCACAGCCTGATCGCCCATTGTCTCGAAGACGATGCTGGCGGCTTCACACCGTCCGACTTCCCGCTGGCCCAGCTGACCCAGGCGCAACTGGACAGCTTGCCAGTACCCGCCAGCGCCATCGAAGACGTCTACCCGCTGACCCCGATGCAGGAGGGTCTGCTGCTGCACACCCTGCTGGAACCGGGCACCGGCCTGTATTACATGCAGGACCGCTACCGCATCGACAGCGCCCTGGACCCCGAGCGTTTCGCCGAGGCGTGGCAACGGGTGATCGCCCGCCACGAAGCCTTGCGCGCCTCGTTCTGCTGGAACGTCGGCGAAGACATGCTGCAAGTGATCCACAAGCCGGGCAACACGCCGATCGAATACCTGGACTGGAGCGCCGATCCCGAGCACGAGCACGAACCGCGTCTGCAAGCCTTGCTCAAGGCCGAACGCGAAGCCGGTTTCGATCTGCTCAACCAGGCGCCGTTCCACCTGCGCCTGATCCGCGTGGGCGAGACGCGCTACTGGTTCATGATGAGCAATCACCACATCCTCATCGATGCCTGGTGCCGTTCGCTTTTGATGAATGATTTTTTCGAAATCTACAGGGCCCTGGGCGAAGGTCGCGATGCGCAACTGGCGACGCCGCCGCGTTACCGCGACTACATCGCCTGGCTGCAACGCCAGGACCTGGACGAAGCGCGCCAATGGTGGCAGCACAACCTGCAAGGGTTCGAGCGCACCACACCGATCCCGAGCGACCGGCCTTTCCTGCGCGAACACGCAGGCCACAGCGGCGGCATGGTGGTCGGCGATTGTCATACCCGCCTGGACGCCCGTGATGGCGCGCAATTACGCGAGCTGGCCCAGGCCCATCAATTGACGGTCAACACCTTCGCCCAGGCGGCCTGGGCCTTGGTACTGCGGCGCTTGAGCGGCGAGCGTGACGTGCTGTTCGGCGTCACCGTGGCCGGGCGTCCGGTGCAGATGCCCGAGATGCAACGCACCGTCGGCCTGTTCATCAACAGCATCGCCCTGCGGGTAAAACTGCCGGCAGACGACCAGCGTTGCAGCGTGCGCGACTGGCTGAGCGGCCTGCTCGACAGCAACATGCAATTGCGCGAGTACGAATATTTGCCCTTGGTAACGATTCAGGAACTCAGCGAACTGCCCAAGGGCCAGCCGCTGTTCGACAGCCTGTTCGTGTTCGAAAACGCCCCGGTGGAAAGCTCGGTGCTGAGCCACGCGCAAAGCCTGAAGGCTACCTCGGACTCCGGCCGCACCCACACCAACTTCCCGCTGACCGCCGTGTGCTACCCCGGCGATGATCTTGGCCTGCACCTGTCCTACGACCAGCGCTACTTCGATGAAAGCACCGTGCAAGGCATGCTCGGCGAGTTCAAGCGCCTGCTGCTGGCGCTGGTGCAGGGCTTCCATGGCGACATGGCCGAGCTGGCGCTGATTGGCGAGCAGGAACGTGAATTCCTGGTGCACGGCTGCAACCAGAGCGAACACGACTACCCGCTGCAGCGCAGCTATATCGAACTGTTCGAGGAGCAGGTGGCGCAGCATCCGCAGCGTATCGCCGCCAGCTGTCTAGACCGGCAATGGAGCTATGAAGAGTTGAACCGGCGCAGTAACGGCCTGGGGCATGCGCTGATGGCGGCGGGTGTCGGCCCGGACCAGCCAGTGGCGTTGCTGGCCGAGCGTAATCTGGAGCTGCTGGGCATGATCATCGGCAGCTTCAAGGCCGGTGCCGGCTACTTGCCGCTTGACCCGGGCCTGCCGAGCCAGCGCCTGAGCCGCATCATCGACCTGAGCCGCACGCCGTTGCTGGTGTGCAGCGAAGCCTGCCGGGAACAGGCCATCGAACTGCTCGAAGGCTTCGACTGCCAATTGCTGGTGTGGGAGGAAGTACCGGCTCGTGGCGAGAATCCCGGTGTCTATAGCGCTCCGGACAACCTCGCCTATGTGATCTATACCTCGGGTTCCACCGGCTTGCCCAAAGGCGTGATGGTCGAGCAGCGCGGCATGCTCAATAACCAGTTGAGCAAGGTGCCCTACCTGCAACTGAGCGAGACGGATGTAATCGCGCAGACGGCCTCGCAAAGTTTCGATATTTCCGTGTGGCAATTCCTCGCCGCGCCGCTGTTCGGCGCGCGGGTAGACATCGTGCCCAACACCCTTGCCCATGATCCCCAGGGCTTGCTGGCCCATGTCCAGGCACAGGGCATTACTGTGCTGGAAAGCGTGCCGTCACTGATCCAGGGCATGCTCGCCCAGGACGCTATCCGCCTCGACGGCCTGCGCTGGATGCTGCCGACCGGGGAAGCGATGCCGCCGGAGCTGGCGCACCAGTGGCTGTTGCGCTACCCGCACATCGGCCTGGTCAACGCATACGGCCCGGCGGAATGCTCGGACGATGTGGCGTTCTACCGTGTCGACCTGGCCTCGACACGGGGCAGCTATCTGCCGATTGGCATGCCCACCGACAACAACCGCTTGTACCTGTTGGACCGCGCACTGGAATTGGTGCCCCAAGGCGCCGTCGGTGAACTGTGCGTGGCCGGTATCGGGGTCGGTCGTGGTTACGTCAGCGAACCGCTGCGCACCGCACCAGTGTTTGTGCCGAACCCGTTCGGCGCACCGGGCGAGCGGCTGTACCGCACCGGCGATTTGGCACGGCGACGCAGTGACGGCGTATTGGAGTATGTCGGGCGGGTTGACCACCAGGTGAAGATTCGCGGCTACCGCATCGAACTGGGTGAAATCGAAGCGCGCCTGCACGAACAACCCGAGGTGCGTGATGCGGCGGTCGGTGTCCAGGAGGGCGTCAACGGCAAGCACCTGGTGGGCTACCTGGTGCCGGTTGATGAAACGCTCAGCCCAAGCGAACGCCTGGACCGTATCAAGCAACGCCTGCGCGCCGAACTGCCGGAATACATGGTGCCGCTGCACTGGCTGTGGCTCGAACGCCTGCCGCTCAACGCCAACGGCAAACTCGACCGCAAGGCGCTACCGGCCCTGGAGATCGGCCAGTTGCACAGCCAGGATTACCTGGCACCGCGCAATGAACTGGAAACCACCCTGGCCGCGATCTGGGCCGAAGTGCTCAAGGTCGAACGGGTAGGGGTGCAGGACAACTTCTTCGAGCTGGGCGGACACTCGCTGCTGGCGACACAGATCGCTTCACGGGTGCAGAAGACGCTGCAGCGGGATGTGCCGCTGCGGGCGATGTTCGAATGCAGCACGGTGGCAGAGCTGGCCGAGTATATCGAGGGGTTGGCGGGGAATGAGATCAGTGCCGAGAAGGTGGATCGGTTGAGTGATTTGATGGCGGAGTTGGAGGGGTTGTGAGGCGGCCGTTGGTCTGAAACGCCTAGGCTGTCCAGCAGAACTGTGAATTTTGACAGTAGGAACGCCTGTCTTTTTAAAGTGTGATAGGGCGATGCTGATCAGGCCAACACCTGGGCTTCGGCATTCCCAATCTGTTGAAAAGGAACGTTCACCATGTCCAAGTCATTCCCGGATGCCCTTGACCTGCCCAAGCCAAAGCTGCATGAGGCTGACGAAAATGGCAGTGTCGATTCACTCAAACTGTTGAACGGAGGCAACGTCAGCGTCTGCTACGACGATATGCAGGCAAATGACCTCATTACTCTGAACTGGCCGTTGGCAAGCAGCTCTTATCCGCCGATAGAGCCCCAGCATGGCGACGACGCAGGCTGTATCAACTTTCATATTCCTTCTGAATACATAGCCTTGTGGTTGGACAATTTCGCGTTGTTTACGTACACCGTCACTAGAAACGATGAGAGTCAAACCTCTTTACAAGGTGAGGTACGGATCAGTCTGCCTTCGAACTTGCCTCAGGCGCAAATTCTCGAAGCGATCGATGGCAAACTGGATCTTTCTTTGTTGTGCTGTAAAGATCCGATTCTTTACATTCCACCCTGGGCATTTGCCGGCACAATCCAAACGATCAACTGCTATATAGGCGGCATCTATCCGGATGGCTCCAAGGCCCGACTCTACCCATTCGAAGATGAACCGGTTACCGACGAAGACGTACGCCTTGGGTGGCGTCGAGTATTACCTCGGGAGTTGCTCCAGCAACTTAAACATGACAGCGAGCTGTATCTTGTGGCGTCCGTGCGCTTCAGCCGGGCTACTCCCTATAGATCGTTCCGCTCGCTTTTGTTGACGTTGCTCACCGAGCCTCACTTGGAGCTGTCGCCCCCTGAGCTCAAGGAAGCTGTACACACCGAGTTCGACGGCTGGGTGGTCAACCCGATAAACACGGTGAACGGTGCGCATATCGCGGTGGCTTATGAGGGCATGTGCAGCGGCGACACGGTTTGCCCGACACTTACCGGCACCCCAGGGCCAGGCACAGTCGAACTGGAATGTCGCCAACCGGTTGAAAGTGAAAGCAGCCTGGTGTTTGCGGTACCGCCCTCAGTGATCCGCGCCAATTTTGAGCAAGCCATTACGTTGACCTACAACGTCACGCGCTGCGATGGCAGCCATTGGTCCTCACCCGAGCGCCGAGTGAAGGTGCTGGGCATCATGGACTTGCCAAAACCGGGCATTGAACAGGCCACTGGCAACCGGGTGGACCTCAATACTTTTGGTGATGACGCAACGGCGATAGTGCCCATCTGGCATTACGCCATGGAGCAGGACTGCTGCTGGATGTGGGTAACCGGCACACTTGAGGCCGGCGACGCTTATCAGTTTTATATATTGGAAGGAGAGCCGCTTACTACCGCTTGGTTACGCGACGGAGTCGATACACCGATAGCCAGGACCAAGCTGCAAAAATTGGCCGATTGCAGTGAGTTTGAACTGCATTTTGCGGCGAATTTCAATGGGCTGTGCGACCTGGGCACGGCCATCGAGTTTCCTGTCCGGACCTTCAGCATCGAACAGGAAGCTCTGGTGCTGGTTGAGCCAACAGTGACGGAAGCGGTGCTTACCAACTTGACCGCTTACAATGGGCGCGACGGCGTACACGTCGAAGTGAAATACGCCGGCAGCAACTCCAAGCACTCCATCAGTGTCTGCTGGAAACGACCGGACGATACATGCTGGTTATTGCCCTCCAAACCTGGCAGCACGACGGACGCGGTGATCTGGTTGTTGCCGCCGGAAGCCGTAATCGAGAGTATGGGTAAGGTGGTGGAGATCACTTATACGGTCACCACCGCCTGTAAGGTGCAGACATCGCCGCCGTTGAATTTGAGCATCAGCCTTCCTGTGCGCCTGGAAACGCCAAACGTGCGGCAGGCTACGCCTCCCAGAACGCAAAATGGCATTGTGGATACGCGAACATTCGCCGGGAATGCCGACGCCTTCATAGATTGGATGTGGTTTTTGCGAGCAGGACACAAGTGCTGGCTTCGGGCGACCGGAATCGATAGGAGCGGCGCTCCCTACAGTTTTGTTGTTTATGCGGCTCGAACGATTACAGCTGCAGAAGAAGCGGCAGCGTCCGAGGTGGCGGCAACTGTACTGCGATCCGAGTTGGTAAAGGCGCAGGATCAGTCCTCCATGACCTTCACATGGAGCGTGTCGACTGACGGTTTGACTGAGAATGTGGTGTGTCCACCGCGCGTGTTGACCGTAGTCACACCACCTGAAATGCGTTACGAAAACTTCACAGGGCTGGCCACCAAACTGATCTCTGCCGGACAGAGCATTAGTATTCCAACGATGACCATTGCCTTTATTTCAGGCCCTGGACAAGCGGGCATCGCTTCATATTCATCGACCCCCGGAATGTTGGAAGGCCAGGCACTGGTTACTGCTTACGGCGCAGGGCAGGCAATTTCACCGCAACTTCTGCGCTTGACCTTAACCTTCAACTGTAAACGAGTGAGATTTGCTTACACATGGAAACACTATCCTATAATGATCACGTTCTATAGTCCGGAAGGTGGTTACTTGGGCGCGGTTAACCTCAATGGAAGCCCTATGAATGGTTGGGTAGATTTCTCGGCAACGGGGAGTTCAACTATTGGGAGGATAGACATCAGCGCAGGCGACTGGATGTATTGGGACTTCTTTACATTCTGGTTATAGTCACTTCCTGTAGCAAAAGCGCCCATGCTGATACGTGGGCGTTTTTTTTCGTACGTTCCTGCTTACCTTACTTCTGCCCCAGTATCTTCACCAACTTCTCCGGCGACGGCGGCCCTTGTTGTTGCTGCAAGCCAGTGCCTGCAACTTGCTGCCCTTGCCGGCGGCTTCGTGTTCTTCCAGGGTGGGGCAGTGGGGGTGCTGGACAGGTAGACGATGTGCGGCGCGTTGATGTCGCCGTCCTGAATCCAGTGCTTTTGGTCAGAACTGTCAATTCTGACAGTAGGCGCAGGCATGAAAAAAAGACTAACTAAAGGGGCGCACCTTGGCCGGACAAGTTGGCCAGGGATAAAAACACCTTGAGTACGGAATTCTCATCATGGCCAAGCAAACACCCGCTGAAACCCCTGAAACCTCACTGAACGCTGACAGCACGCCAAAACCACGGAGCCCTAAACCGAAAACGGCTAAGCCTGATGCTTTGGAAGTCAACGCCCCTTTGATTTCCAGCGAGGCCGACGGGATCGTGGTTCCCTCCGCAATGAGAGGCTCCTATCTGACCGTGGATTCACGTATGGACGGGTCAGACATCACCGTCACGGTCAGCGCAAAGGAGGCGCCTGAACTTGTACTTGAGAATCTGGTGGATTCGAGCGGTGAGACAGGGGCCAGGAAGATTGAAATTCCCTTGCGCTACTTGACGAGCCTTATGGGGTTCACTGCCAGTATTTCATACACAGGCAGGTCACAAGGCCAGCTCGCGGCTTCTCTGGTCAAGGAAGTGGGCATATCGTTCTACCCGGCAAGTGAAAGTGAAGAGCTCGCGCCTCGACTGCTTCACGAAAAAGTCCTGCATAACACGCCTACCTATGACATGAACGACCATGAAGGGAATGAGACGGTTCTCGTGCCGCTCCATCCTCTTGCGAAGGCGGGCGATAAGGTTTACTGCACAGCGGTCACTGAGCAAGATGCTCCTCCGCATGCGTTCTATACTGTACTTTACGACCATGTGTTGACTGAACAGGAGGTCGCCAGCGGTAATGCACTGCGCCCCGAAATTGCACGGGGCTGGCTGGCACGGCGTAAACCGTGGAGATCCATTACGCTCCAGTCTGCCTGGATCACCAGCGGTCTGCCGGCCGAACCCCCTGCTGATGTCGACCCGCATCTTGAAACGCGCCTACCGCGAAATGCGCTCGAAGTTCAGCGTCGCCGCACCGCTGCGTTGATCGTGGCGCCAGGTTTGGACCTGCCACCTCCCCATCTGAGGCAGTCCGTGCAATACAACGATGAGTGGTGCCTTAACCCCGAGAACACTCGAGAGGGAGGCGAGGTCACCGTTCCCGGCCTTGACACTTATAAAGGCGACGAGGTGACGTTTTATGTCAGCGGGCCCGGTTATCCCAAGAAGCTGCTTGGTCAGGTAACGGTTGAGCAGAGCGGGGTTCTGCCCACTATCAAATTGCCGGCCTGTGTGGTGGCGTGTTTTTTCACCAAGCCTATGACGCTTAGCTATACCCTTGGCTTCAACGACAATGAACAGTCTTCACCTGTACGCGCGATCAACGTCCTTACCCCAACATTTCCCCATGCGCTGATAGAGGAAGCTACTGGAACAACCCTTTGCCTCACGACGTTCAAAGAGGACGCCACTGTGATCGTGCCGGTGCCGGCCTACAGCTTGTGTTCGAGTTATTGCTGGATGTGGTTTGTGGGCAAGTATGAAGATGGCAGTGTTTACCGCTTCGATATTCTGGAACGGGTACCAATGACGGATGCCTGGAAGGCGAATGGTGTGGTAGCAGCTATCGCCAGGGCCGCGCTGCAAGAATTGGCTGATTGCAGCACGTTCGAACTGCACTTTGCGATGAGTTTTTGTGAGGCGTGTGATTTGGCAAGCGCGTTCGAATTCCCTGCCCAGACGTTCAAGATCGAGCAGGAAGCTCTGGTGCTGGTTGAGCCAACAGTGACGGAAGCGGTGCTTACCAACTTGACCGCTTACAACGGGCGCAATGGCGTACATGTCGAAGTGAAATACGCCGGCAGCAACTCCAAGCACTCCATCAGTGTCTGCTGGAAACGACCGGACGATACATGCTGGTTATTGCCCTCCAAACCTGGCAGCACGACGGACGCGGTGATCTGGTTGTTGCCGCCGGAAGCCGTAATCGAGAGTATGGGTAAGGTGGTGGAGATCACTTATACGGTCACCACCGCCTGTAAGGTGCAGACATCGCCGCCGTTGAATTTGAGCATCAGCCTTCCTGTGCGCCTGGAAACGCCAAACGTGCGGCAGGCTACGCCTCCCAGAACGCAAAATGGCATTGTGGATACGCGAACATTCGCCGGGAATGCCGACGCCTTCATAGATTGGATGTGGTTTTTGCGAGCAGGACACAAGTGCTGGCTTCGGGCGACCGGAATCGATAGGAGCGGCGCTCCCTACAGTTTTGTTGTTTATGCGGCTCGAACGATTACAGCTGCAGAAGAAGCGGCAGCGTCCGAGGTGGCGGCAACTGTACTGCGATCCGAGTTGGTAAAGGCGCAGGATCAGTCCTCCATGACCTTCACATGGAGCGTGTCGACTGACGGTTTGACTGAGAATGTGGTGTGTCCACCGCGCGTGTTGACCGTAGTCACACCACCTGAAATGCGTTACGAAAACTTCACAGGGCTGGCCACCAAACTGATCTCTGCCGGACAGAGCATTAGTATTCCAACGATGACCATTGCCTTTATTTCAGGCCCTGGACAAGCGGGCATCGCTTCATATTCATCGACCCCCGGAATGTTGGAAGGCCAGGCACTGGTTACTGCTTACGGCGCAGGGCAGGCAATTTCACCGCAACTTCTGCGCTTGACCTTAACCTTCAACTGTAAACGAGTGAGATTTGCTTACACATGGAAACACTATCCTATAATGATCACGTTCTATAGTCCGGAAGGTGGTTACTTGGGCGCGGTTAACCTCAATGGAAGCCCTATGAATGGTTGGGTAGATTTCTCGGCAACGGGGAGTTCAACTATTGGGAGGATAGACATCAGCTCCGGCGACTTTATGTTCTGGGACTTCTTTACATTCTGGTTGTAGCCACTTCCTGTAGCAAAAGCGCCCATGTTGATACGTGGGCGTTTTTTTCATACGTTCCTGCTTACCTTACTTCGGCCCGAGTATCTTCACCAACTTCTCCGGCGACGGCGCCCCTTGCTGTTGCTGCAAGCCCCCCTTGTCATCCAGATAGAAAATCGCCGGCGTCGCCGACAACTCCAGTTCCTCCATCAACTTCATATTGGCATCGAGCTTGGCCTCGATATCCGCCGGGATTTTGGCCAGTGCCTGCAACTTGCTGCCCTTGCCGGCGCCTTCGTGTTCTTCCAGGGCTTTTTGCGGGTCTTTGGCGGCTAACAGCGCGGCGGATTTGCCTGGGCTGTCTTCGCGGATGATGCCGACCATGATGTGGCGCAACTGCACCTTGCCGGCTTTTACCCAAGGGCGGGCTTGTTCCCAGAACATGTTGCAGTACGGGCAGTTGGGGTCGCTGAACAGGTAGACGGTGCGCGGTGCATTGACGTCGCCGTCCTGGATCCAACTGCTCTTTTCCATCTTGGCCCAGACTTCCTTGGACATCGGTGCGTACACCAGTTTTTCCAGGGGCGCGCTGCTCAGGTCGTTGCCCTGGGCGTCGTACAGGTTGCCGGCGATCACGCTTTTGCCGTCGGCGGTCAGGTACAGCGCCATACCGCGGTTCTGGTACTGCGCGGCGTAGCCGGTGAGGCCGCTGGGGGCGTCGAATTTGCCGAGGATTTTAGCGCCCTTGGCTTCGATCTGTTTGATCGGGGCCGGCCAGTCTTCGGCCTGGGCCAGGGTGGCGGCGAGCGTCAAAGGCAGCAGGGTCAGCAGGTGGCGGAGGCGAGGCATGTGGGTTTCCTTTGTGGGGCGGTGTCGAAGGGTTCCATGGCACGGGCCAGGCTGGCTTGGGACAGTTCACCCAGGTGACTGTTGATCAGGCGCCCGTCGGCTGTGTAGAACAGGGTGGTGGGCAGGGCCATGGAACCCACGGCCTGGCCGAGGCGCCCGCTGGCGTCGAACAGCACGTTATCCAGGTTCAGGCCCTGAGTGGCCAGGTACGTGCTGACGCTTTGCATGCTCTCGGCCTGGTTGACGAACAGGAAGGTGACGTCCGGGCGTTGGTGCTGCGCGCGTTCCAGCACCGGCATTTCCCGACGGCACGGCGGGCACCAGGTGGCCCAGAGGTTGATCACCAGCGGGCCGCCTTTGTAATCAGCCAGTTGCACTACATTGCCATTGGCATCGCGCAAGGTGATGTCCGGCAGTTGCGAGCCCTTGTCGTAAAGATGCAGGGACAGGCTGGCCATGCCCCAGAACACCAGGCCGCTGATTACCCCGGCACTCAGCGGCTTGCGCAGGGCCGGGCGCCGCCAGCCGTAGGCCAGCGCTCCCAGCACCAAGGCGATAACGCCGGGCCAGGCGAGAAAGCCGCCGTCGCGCAGGTCGACCATCTGCAGCCAGTCGTTGCGGTAATCGCTCCAGTACATCAGTACAAAGCTGACGCGCGCGGTCAGCATGCCGAGCAGGAACAGGCTGAACAGCACCGATTCGGGGTTTTCACCGCCACGTTTGGCCACGCGCCAGCCCACCAGGGTGGCAAGAATCAGCGCGCTGATCAGCAGGATATGATTCAAGGCGATGGCGAAGGTGCCGATGGTGAGGGTCAGCATCAGCGCGCGTCTCGGGTTTGCGTCCAGCGTTGCAGGAAGGCGGCGGCATCCACTTCGCCGGTGATGCGCTGGGCACGACGTTCTTCACCGTCCGGGCCGATCCACACGAAGCTCGGTGGCCCAGGGACTTTGTAACGGCCAAGCAGTTCGCGGCTGGCGGCGTTGTCGGCGGTAACGTCCAGGCGCAGCAGGCGCACGTCTTTCAAGGCATCCATCACTTCAGGTCTACCGAACACCTGTTTTTCCATGATCTTGCACGACACGCACCAGTCGGCGTAGTAATCCACCAGCACCCATTGGCCCTGGGCCTTGGCGCTGTCGAGCTGGCTTTGCAGGGCGGCGGGGTCGTTGATGGTCACGAACGCATCGTGCGCGCTCGCGGTGGTCGCGACCTGCGCGCCGCTGTAGACCTTCAGCGGTTGCCACAGCTCATCGCTGCCACCCGCCGCGCCCACTACCAATATCGCGCCCCACAGTCCCAGCAGCAGGGAACCGGCGCCACACACCTTGGCGGCCAGGCCGTATTCACGGGCCAGGGCCCAGCCACAATAGGCCATGACCAGCGCCAGCGCGCCCCACAGGCCGATCCACAGGCTTGCGTCGACCACCGGGCGGATCATCAGTACGGCGGTGCCGAGAAACAGGAAGCCGAAGATGCCCTTGAGCACGTTCATCCAGGTGCCCGGCTTGGGCAGGAACCGGTTGCCCACGGTAACCAGCAGCAACAGCGGAATGCCGATGCCGATACCCATGGCAAACAGGATCAGGCCACCGTGCAGCGCATTGCCGCTCTGGGCGATATACAGCAAGGCGCCGGCCAGGGGGGCGGTCATGCACGGGCCCACCAGCAGGCCGGACAACGCGCCGAGAATGCCGGCACCGACCAGGCTGCCACCGCTTTGCTTGCGGCTGACATGGTCCAGGCGATCGCGCAGGAAGGCCGGCAGTTGCAGTTCAAAGAAGCCGAACATCGGCAGGGCAAGGAGCACGAACAACGCGGCGAAACTGCCGAGGATCCACGGGGTTTGCAGCAGTGCGGCAAGATTGCCGCCGAGCAACGCGGCCATCACGCCCAGCGCGGCATACACCAGGGCCATGCACACCACGTAGCTGCTGGCCAAGGCAAAGCCGCGACGCGGGCTGGCACCGCTGCCCACCACCAGCCCGGCGAGGATCGGCAGCATCGGCAGCGAGCAGGGCGCAAACGCCAACAACAGGCCCAGGCCGAAAAAGATCAACAGGCTCCAGCCCAGGCTGCGCTGTTGCAGGCCGCTGGCCAGGCTCTGGTCCTGGGCCTCGGCGGTGGCGGCGACTGCCGGGTTGCCGCCCAGGTCCACGGTGATCGATTGCGGCGGATAGCACAGGCCGGCATCGGCGCAGCCCTGCCAGCCCAGCTTGACCTGGCCGGTGGCGCCGGCCGGGATCTTCACTTCCAGGCCCTGGCGATACACTTGCTGTTCGCCGAAGAACTCGTCGCTATGGGCTTCGCCCTGGGGCAACACAGGCTTCTCGGCCAGGCCGTCGAATTTCATGCGCTGCTGGTACAGGTAGTAACCGTCGGCAATCTGCCAGTACAGCTGGGTCTCGCCGCTTTCAAGACGTTCGGAGGTAAAGGTGAACGCTTTGCCCACCGGCAGGAAATCAGGTTTGGTCTCGAAAGGGTTGCCCGGCGCGGCCTGGGCCAGCCCCGCGAACAACACCAGCAGAAAGGTCAATAGATGCCGCATGGTCCAGCCTTAGTTCGATACAAGTGAGACACACAATGTGTGGCGTTGATTAACCGATGATTAACCAGGCGCTATTCTAGAGTGTAGAGATTCTATGGTGTTGCGAAGTTCGCGGCATAATGCGCGCTTAATCCGTGCCTTTTCTAATCACCCGCATCTTTCATGAAGGGTTCAGCATGCACGTACTGGTCTGTGAAGACGACGAACTGATCGCCAGCGGCATCGTGGCCGGCCTCACCGCCCAGGGTTTCACGGTCGAACGCGTGGGCACAGCGGCGGCGGCCAGGGCGATGCTCAGGGCGGCGACCTTCGACATCATGGTGCTCGACCTTGGCCTGCCCGACGAGGACGGCCTGAAACTGCTGCAACAACAGCGCAGTCAGGGCCTGGAAATTCCGGTGCTGATCCTCACCGCGCGTGACTCGGTGACCAACCGCGTCGACGGCCTGCAGGCGGGGGCCGATGACTACCTGCTCAAGCCCTTCGACCTGCGCGAGCTCGCCGCCCGCCTGCAAACCCTGCTGCGCCGCGTGGCGGGGCGCAGTGTCAACCTGATCGAACATGGCCGCCTGGCGTATGACCCCAGCAGCCGCGAGACTTTCCTGGGCGGCCAGCCGGTGGACCTGTCGCGTCGTGAACAAGCGCTGTTGCAGGCCCTGCTGCACAACAAGGGCCGTGTGCTCTCCAGCGAGCAGCTCAAGGACAGCGTCTACGGGTTCAACGACGAACTGGAAAGCAACGCGCTCAATGTGCATATCCACCACCTGCGGCGCAAATTGGGCAATGGCATCGTCGAGACCGTGCGCGGCCTCGGCTATCGCCTGGGCCCGGCCGATGCGGGAGAGGATGTTTCGTGATGAGCCTGCGCCTGCGCCTGACGTTCAAGCTCGGCGCCGCGTTTGTGTTGATCTGGGCCCTGGCGGCGGCCTGGATGCTCAACGACCTGCGCAACCAGATGATGTTTTCCCTCGACCAGCGCCTGGTCGCCTCGGCGCGTATGGTGGCCGGGCTGACCGAACAGATGCCGGGCCTGGCCAGCGTCGGTGCCGGCACCCATTTGCGCACCGAACAACTCAATGTACCGGGGGGCATGGCCTGCCAGGTCAGTTCCCTGCATGGCGAAATCCTGGCGCGCAGCCATACCACGCCGGATGAGGGGCTGGAGTCGCGCAAGAGCGGTTTTCGCGACCAGATGATCGATGGCGTGGGCTGGCGCAGTTTCACCCTGTCCCGTGGCGACTTGCTGATCACCACGGCCGACCGTCAGGTGGAGCGTGAGGCGCTGAACCTGTCGATCCTGCTGGCGGCCTCAGTGCCGGTCGGCGTGGCCTTGTTGGGGTGCCTGTGCTTGCTGTGGCTGGGCATCGGCCAGAGTCTGGTGCCGCTCAATCGCATGCGGGACGCCTTGATGCGCCGCAGCGCCGACTCGCTCGAACCGCTGCAGATCCACCCGCTGCCCAGTGAACTCAAGCCGTTGCTCGACACCCAGAACCAACTGTTGCAACGCATCGCCAAGACCATCGAGCGCGAACGCCGCCTGACCGGCGACGCCGCCCATGAACTGCGCAGCCCGTTGACCGCGATCAAGACCCACCTGCAAGTGGCCCGCATGACCGAAGGCGCGGCCCGTGACCAGTCCCTGGCCCACGCCGAGGAAGGCGCCGACCGCTTGCATCGCACCCTGGAGCAACTGTTGCTGCTGGCGCGGGTCGAGGGCAGCTTGTCGTTCGATGACGGGTTGCAGTCCAGCGCCGAGGACGTTGCCAGGCTGGCGATCCAGGACGCCAACGCCGGGGACAATTCGCGCATCGACCTGGTCCTGGCGGACAGCCTTGCCGCCACCCCGGTGGACATGCCCGTTGGCCTGGCCGTCGCGGCCTTGCGCAACTTGCTGGACAACGCTCTGCGCCATACTCCGGCCGATACCCGGGTGGAGCTGAAGGTGTCGTCCAGCGCTGACAAGGTGATATTCCGCGTGCGTGACCATGGCCCGCAGATATCCAGCGAAGACCTGCAATACCTCACCCAGCGCTTCTGGCGCAACGGCAGCAGCGAAGGCTGTGGCCTGGGCTTGGCGATCGTTCAAGCGATCGTCCAGCGCTGCGCTTGCTCGTTGACGTTCGACAGCCAGGCGGATGGCCTGCGGGTTGAATTGGGCATGCCGCTGCGACGCTGACTTTTCTGCAAGTGCCAAATAGTTACCGCCCGCTTGAAGCTCACGCCTTCAGGATGGCGGTAATTTTTTTGCGCTTGAAAGGGCCGAATGATTCGGCCCGTACTGAAAAGGACGGATCTTATGTTGGTCATCGATACCAGTTTCACTGCCAGGGACTTCAACGAGCGTAACGGCGAGCCGGTGGGGCAAATACTCTTGCATTACACCGCGGCGCCCTTTGTCTCGTCCTTGCGCACCCTGACCCAGAACGGGGTCAGCGCTCACTATCTGCTGCCCGATCCTGACGAACCGGCCTACCGCGCCGCCGGTTATGAAGAACTGCGCGTGTTTCGCCTGGTGCCCGAGGACAAGCGCGCCTGGCATGCCGGGGCGAGCCATTGGGATGGGCGGGATAACCTCAACAGTCGCGCGATTGGCATCGAAATCGTCAACCTGGCGCGCGATGACAAAGGCGTGTTCACCTTCCCGGCGTATCGCGAGCAACAGGTGGAGGTTTTGATTACGCTGGTGCGCGATATTCTGGAGCGTTATCCGCGGATCGGACCGCTGGATATTCTCGGGCATTCGGATGTGGCGTACTGGCGCAAAAGCGACCCAGGGCCCGAGCTGCCTTGGCGCTGCCTGTATGAGGCCGGAGTAGGCGCCTGGTTTGACGAGGCAACCCGAGCGATGTACCAACGCCGGTTTTGCCTGGGGTTACCGCCGGAGGTGGAGGTAGAGCGGGCCTTTCAGCGGTATGGGTACAAACCGGCGTGGAACCGCCAAGCCTTTGAACAGCGGACCCGGGCGTTTCAAATGCACTTTCGGGCGCGGGATTACGGTGGGCTTCTGGATGCCGAGACCTGCGCGATCCTGTACGCGCTGAATGAAAAATATCGCGGGCTTTAAATCGGAACACCTTCAAATGTGGGAGGGGGCTTGCTCCCGATAGCGGTGTGTCAGCTAACCATTGGCTGCCTGACACACCGCCATCGGGAGCAAGCCCCCTCCCACATTGGATCTGCATACATCTGTAAATCCGACCAGGTCCCTAAATCCCCCCGCACCTGATGCGTCTTCAGAACATGAAGTCCGTGCGCATGCCCTGCCCCCACGGATGACCACCATCACCCGTGTATTGAGGGATCGAGAGATGTCAGTCGCCACCAGCCCCATCGAAGCCGCGCCTGTGCACGTCAGCGAAACGCTCTACCAATTCGACGACAGCCCGTTGCTGGCTCGACAGCGCCAGCAGGAGTCCAATGCCCGCAGCTACCCGCGGCGCATCCCCCTGGCGCTCAAGCGGGCCAAGGGTATCTATGTCGAAGATGTGGAAGGCCGCAGTTTCATTGACTGCCTGGCCGGCGCGGGCACCCTGGCGCTCGGCCATAACCACCCGGTGGTGATCCAGGCCATTCAACAAGTGTTGAGCGATGAGTTGCCGTTGCACACCCTGGACCTGACCACGCCGGTCAAGGATCAGTTCGTGCAGGATTTGTTCGGCCTGCTGCCGCCGGAACTGGCGCGCGAAGCGAAAATCCAGTTCTGCGGCCCCACCGGCACCGATGCGGTGGAAGCGGCCTTGAAGCTGGTACGCACTGCCACCGGGCGCAGTACGGTGTTGTCGTTCCAGGGCGGTTATCACGGCATGAGCCAGGGCGCGTTGAGCCTGATGGGCAGCCTCGGGCCGAAGAAGCCGCTGGGTGCATTGCTTGGCAACGGCGTGCAATTTCTGCCGTTCCCCTACGACTACCGCTGCCCGTTCGGCCTGGGTGGCGCGCAGGGCGTGCGGGTCAACCTGCATTACCTGGAAAACCTGCTCAACGATCCCGAAGCCGGCGTGTTGCCGCCGGCAGCGGTGATTGTCGAAGTGGTGCAGGGTGAGGGCGGCGTGGTCCCGGCCGATCTCGACTGGCTGCGCGGCCTGCGACGTATCACCGAACAGGCGGGCGTCGCGCTGATCGTCGATGAGATCCAGAGTGGCTTTGGCCGCACCGGCAAAATGTTTGCCTTCGAACACGCGGGCATCATTCCCGACGTGGTGGTGATGTCCAAAGCCATTGGTGGCAGCCTGCCGCTGGCGGTGGTGGTGTACCGCGACTGGCTCGACACCTGGTTGCCGGGCGCCCATGCCGGGACCTTCCGTGGCAATCAGATGGCAATGGCGGCGGGTTCGGCGGTGATGCGCTACCTCAAGGAGCACGACCTGGCCACGCATGCGGCGGCGATGGGCGAGCGCCTGAGTGAACATCTGCGTCTGCTGCAGCGCGACTTCCCGCACCTGGGAGATATTCGCGGGCGTGGGCTGATGCTCGGCGTGGAGCTGGTTGACCCGGATGGCGTGCGCGATATCCAAGGCCACCCACCGGTGCATCGTCAGCTCGCGCCGTTGGTACAACGTGAATGCCTCAAGCGTGGTCTGATCCTGGAGCTGGGCGGGCGGCATGGCGGCGTGGTGCGTTTCCTTCCACCGCTGGTGATCACCGCCGCCGAGATCGACCGGGTCGCCGAGATCTTCGGGCGCGCCGTGGCGGCGGCGCTCGCCAGCCTCTAATTTTCCCGGCCCCTGAAACGTTTCTAGAGATATCAGCGCTGCGCATGGTGCGCGGCCAGCCTTTGAGCGACGGAGAACCGCAATGACCTCAGTATTTGACCGCGACGACATCCTGTTTCAGGTAGTGGTCAACCACGAAGAACAGTATTCGATCTGGCCCGACTACAAGGCCGTGCCGGAAGGCTGGCGAACCGTGGGCAAGAGCGGCATGAAGAAAGAGTGCCTGGCCTATATCGAAGAGAACTGGACGGATATGCGTCCGCTGAGCTTGCGCCAGAAGATGGATGGCGCTGCACTCGCGTAAGCGCCGCGCTTCAAATGTGGGAGGGGGCTTGCCCCCGATGGCGGAGTGTCAGTCACTGTATTTGTTGACTGACCCACTGCCATCGGGAGCAAGCCCCCTCCCACAGTTAATTTGTACCGTCCTGCGGTTTGTCTTTCTCCAATCCTCCCGTCACCACCTGCACACTCAAGCGCGGTGTCGCCAAGTCCAGCCCGGCTTCATCCAGATGCCGCTTGAGTGACAGGTTGAACGCCCGCGACACTTCCCACTGCTTGATCGGCGCCGTCTTGAACCGTGCGCGCAGGATCGCGCTGCCCGATTCAAAACTCTCCACGCCCTGAATCTCCAGCGGCGACCAGATATTGCGGCGTTGCAGTGGGTCATTGCGCATGGCGTGGCCGACATCGCGCATCAGCTTGATCGCGTCGTCGATTTCCATGTTGTAGGGGATCGCCACGCGGAAGATCGCGTAGCCGAATTCCCGCGAGTAGTTCTTGATGCTCTTGATCTCGCTGAAGGGAATGGTGTGCACGATGCCGTCGATATCGCGCAGGCGCACGGTGCGGATGGTCAGCCCTTCGACGGTGCCGAGGTGGCCGCCGACGTCCACGTAGTCATCGATGGCCAGGGAGTCTTCGATGATGATGAACAGGCCGGTGATCAGGTCGGCCACCAGCGACTGCGCACCGAAACCGATCGCCAGGCCGATCACACCGGCCCCGGCCAGCAGTGGCGTGACGTTCATGCCCATGTTCGCCAGGGCGACGATGGCGGCGATGATAAAAATAGTCACGAACAGCACGTTGCGGATCAACGGCATCATGGTTTGCGCACGCGCATTGGCCAGGCCTTTGCGTGAACGGGTCAGGGCGTGATGGATCGCGGTGTCGCTGAGAATCCAGATCAGCCAGGCAAACAGTAAAGTCCCGCCGAGGCTGAACAGCTTGACGCTGATTTCATGGCCGTCGCCTTCGGTAAAGCGAATCAGCGACAGACCCCACACGCGCAGGCCCAGTTCGATAAACACCAGCCACACCGCCAGGTGCGCCAGGGTGTAGACGAAGCTTTTCAGGCGGTCGGAGTACAGCGCATGGCGCTTGTGCCCGCGTTGCGGCTTGAGGGCGTGGCGCCGCACCAGCCCGTTGATCACCATGCACAACACCAGCAACACCGTGCACAGCAGCGACTGGCGCAGGGCGGTGCTGGTGTCGCCGGCGGACAGGAAGGTGGCGAACAGCGAAATGCCCACCAGCAACAATGCCGGCAAGTACCAGAAAGTGCCGATGATCGACAGGGTATCGGTGAGGGCGCGACGCGTCAGGCGGCGCGACAGTGGTTGGTTACGGATCAGGTGAGCGATCGGCCGACGGAAGCGCAGGATAAACACGCCAGTGGACAGCGCCGCCATCACATTGGCCACGGTTGCGGCCGTATGAGCCAGGTGCTGGCCGAGCGCCGTGACCAGTCGCGGGTCGCTCAAGGCTTCGCCAAAGGCGGCGAAACTGCCGATCCACCACAGCGGGCGAAAGGCCTGATGGCGCAGGATATACAGGGCGCGGTGGCGGTGCGGGCCGTCCAGCAGGGAAAACGCAATCACGCAGATCGCCGAGAAACAGGTGCCGACGACCAGGGCGTAAGCCAGCACCATCGCCAGGGATTTGCCCAGGGACGAGGGCAAGGCGTAGCTCAGGTAAACCGTGATCACCAGGGCGATCAACCACGGGCCGAGTTTGCGCAGGGCGAAGCGCAGCATGTCCCAGGTGCGCGGGTGTTGCGGAAGCTCTTCAGGCAGGCCGAAACGTTCGCGCACGCGGTGACTGAGCCAGATCAGCGCGGCGGCCAGCAGGCTCCAGACTGCCAGGATCACCGCAAAACCAAAGATGATCGGCAGCCATTCAGTGGCCGGCAGCATCAGCGCGCTGAGTTCGTCCCTGGCCAGGTCGACTTCATTGGACCAGCGGCCCAGCGGGCTGTCGGCGCCGGAGAACTGCTGTTCAAAGCCCGACAGCGTGCTGCCGATCAGGCCGAGCACACCGAGTTCGGCCGCCGGTTGGGCTTTTTGCGTGGCGGCGCGCAGTTTCTTCAAGTCGCTCAGCAACTGGGTGCGCTGCTGATCGTTCTCCAGGGTCTTGATCACCTCGTCCAGCGACTGCCCCAAAGGCACCTCGGCCTGGGGTTGGGCTTTGTTGGAACTGCCCAGCATTCCGGGCAGACCCACGGCTTGGGCGCAGGTGATAGGCAGCAGCGTGAGCAGGGCGATGAGCAGGTAGCAGGGCAGGGCAAACAGACGGGAAAGCACGAGGCAGTCAACCTTGAAAACGACGAATTGGCCGAGTGTACGAGGCCGCTATGCCAGATGCGAGCGCATTTGTTATTCCGCCAGTTTGGCGAGGATCTTGTACACCACGGTGCCCAGGATCAGCAGCATGCCGACCCACATGCCGAACACGCCAAGGGGTTTGTCGCGAAAGTTGAAGCCGACGGCGAGCAGGAGCATGCCGATCATGATCGGGATAAGCATGGCGTGGAAAGAGGACATGGAGATCATCAGGCGACGGCCTTGTCGGAGTGGGAGTTCTGACAAGTCTAGGTCGGATCGGGGGAAATGCAGGTGATATGGATCAGGTGCACGCATAACCAATGTGGGAGGGGGCTTGCTCCCGATAGCGGTGGGTCAGTCAACAGATACTTTGACTGACACTCTGCCATCGGGGGCAAGCCCCCTCCCACATTTTTGACCGAGTCAGCTTGGCAAATCAGGGCAGGTCGCGGCTGGCGTAGAACGCGCCCAATACCTTCACCAGATGCGCCAGGTCATGGCTACCACACAGCTCGCGGATGGAATGCATGGCAAACGTCGGCAGGCCGATGTCCACGGTGCGCACACCCAGGTGGCTGGCGGTGATCGGCCCGATCGTCGAACCGCAGCCCATATCGCTGCGCACCACAAAGCTCTGCACCGGCACTTCCTGGGCCATGCACAGGTGGCGGAAGAACCCGGCGGTTTCGCTGTTGGTCGCGTAGCGCTGGTTGCTGTTGACCTTGATCACCGGGCCGGCGTTGAGCTTGGGACCGTGGTTGGCGTCGTGTTTTTCAGCGTAGTTCGGGTGCACGCCATGGGCGTTGTCTGCAGACACCAACAGGGATTTCTGAATGGTGCGTACGAATTCTTCACCTTCTGGCAGCAGGCGACGCAGGGTCTGTTCGAGCATCGGGCCATCGGCGCCGCAAGCCGAGCAGGAGCCGACTTCTTCATGGTCGTTGCACACCAGCACGCAGGTTTCCTCGGTGTCGCTGGTGAGCAGGGCTTGCAACCCGGCGTAGCACGACAGCAGGTTGTCCAGGCGCGCACCGGCAATGAAGTCGCCATTGAGACCAATCACCGCAGCGCCTTGGGTGTCGTAGAAGCTCAGCTCGTAGTCGAGTACCACATCGGCGTTCAGCCCATGCTCGCGAGCCAATTGTTCGGTGAGCACGGCGCGAAAGTCCACGCGCTCATCACCGGCGAACTGCGCGAGGATCGGCGGCAGTTCGGTCTGGGCATTGATCGCCCAGCCCTGGTTGGCTTCACGGTTCAGGTGAATGGCCAGGTTGGGAATGATGGCGATCGGCAGCTTGAAGTCGATCAGTTGGCTTTCGACCTTGCCATCGCGGCGGAACGTGACGCGGCCGGCCAGGGACAGGTCGCGGTCGAACCACGGGGCCAGCAAGGCGCCGCCGTAGACTTCCACGCCCAACTGCCAGAAACCCTGGCGTTGCAGCTCGGGCTGGGGCTTGACCCGCAGGCACGGGCTGTCGGTATGGGCGCCGACCATTCGGATGCCGTCTTGCAGCGGCGAATGGCGGCCCAGTTTGAAGGCGATAATCGAGGAATCGTTACGGGTCACGTAATAGCGACCGTTGGCTTCGGTGGCCCAGGTGTCACGTTCATCGAGACGCTGGTAACCGGCCGCTTCCAGGCGCTGGGCGAGGGCGGCAGTGGCATGAAAAGGAGTAGGGGAGGCCTTGAGGAAGTCGATCAGGCCTTGATTCAACGCTTCGCGCATAAATAGCTCCAGACAGCAATGCGCGGAGTTTACCGTATTGGTTTGACTCGGTGGCGAGAACTGATGCAGAACTAATGTGGGAGGGGGCTTGCTCCCGATGGCAGTGGGTCAGTCACAGATTCAGTGACTGACACTCCGCCATCGGGAGCAAGCCCCCTCCCACATTGACTGTATTTGCAGCTTAGAACGGCGCCGGGCACTCGAAGCGCAAGCGCTCGTGGCTTTGCGGGTGAGTGAAGCTCAGCATGCTCGCGTGCAGGCACAGGCGCGGCCAGGCGGCGAGGGCCTGTTCGTGGGCATACAGGCCATCGCCGAGCAGCGGGTGGCCAATGGACAACATGTGTACGCGCAATTGGTGCGAGCGCCCGGTGATCGGCGTCAGTTCGACGCGGCACCAGTCGCCGCAACGTTCCAGCACCTTCCAGAAAGTCAGCGCGTGCTTGCCGAATTCATGGTCGACCACATGGCGCGGCTTGGTCGGCGGGTCATAGCGCAAGGGCAGGTCAATGCTGCCGCTGTCCAGTTCCGGCTGGCCCCAAGCCAAGGCGGTGTAGGCCTTTTCTGTTTCGCGGTCGTGAAACTGGCGGGACAGTTCGCGGTGGGTATCAGCGTCCCGCGCCAGCAGGATGATGCCCGAGGTTTCCCAGTCCAAGCGATGGACAATGCGGGCTTCGGGGTAGCCGTTTTCCTGCAGGCGGGTGATCAGGCAGTCCTTGTTGTCGTCGGCGCGGCCGGGCACCGAGAGCAGCAGGGTCGGCTTGTTCACCACCAGGACAGCGTCGTCCTGATGCAGGATATGGATGTTGGACAGCGGCATTAAACAGCCTCGTAACAAACGCCAACGGCGGCTCCACTGACTGCCCCCTCACCTTGTAGGAGCGAGCTTGCTCGCGAAAAACTCGACGGCACCGCGTTCATTCAGGCGAAACGCGGTGGCCTCAGGTTCTTCGCGAGCAAGCTCGCTCCTACAGGGTGCAGGGGCCAGGTCGCGGAGCCGCCGTGGCGGCCGCCTGTTCGATCAACGATCAGGCAGGGTGATATTGAGTTCCAGAATCGAGCAGCTGCCGTCATTTTCCAGGGCGACATGCACGTCATCGTTGCCGATATTGACGTACTTGCGGATCACCTCGACCAGTTCCTTCTGCAAGGCTGGCAGGTAATCCGGGGTGCTGCGTTGGCCGCGTTCGTGCGCCACGATGATCTGTAGACGCTCTTTCGCGACCGACGCGGTACTTGGCTTTTTGTTGGCGCGAAAGAAGTCGAGAAATTTCATTGTTCAATTGCCTCCAAAGATACGCTCGAAGAATCCCTTCTTCTTGACATCGAGGAAGCGGTGTTCCACGGTCTTGCCCAGCAGGCGGTCCACAGCATCGCTGTACGCCTGGCCGGCGTCGCTCTGGTCGTCGAGAATCACCGGCACGCCCTGGTTGGAAGCTTTCAGCACGGCCTGGGATTCCGGGATCACACCGAGCAGGGTCACCGCGAGGATGTCCTTGACGTCTTCAACGCCGAGCATTTCGCCGTTGCTGACGCGCTCAGGGTTGTAGCGGGTCAGCAGCAGGTGTTCCTTGATCGGCTCTTCGCCTTTTTCGGCGCGCTGGGACTTGCTGGCCAGCAGGCCGAGCATGCGGTCGGAGTCACGTACCGAGGACACTTCCGGGTTGGTCACCACGATGGCTTCATCGGCGAAGTACATCGCCAGGTGAGCACCGGTTTCGATGCCGGCCGGGGAGTCGCATACCACGTATTCGAAGGTTTCTTTCAGTTCGGCGAGGACTTTGCCTACGCCTTCCTTGGTCAGCGCGTCTTTGTCACGGGTCTGGCTGGCGGCCAGCACATACAGGTTCTCAAGGCGCTTGTCCTTGATCAGGGCCTGTTGCAGGTTGGCTTCGCCGTTCACCACGTTGACGAAGTCGTATACCACGCGGCGTTCGCAGCCCATGATCAGGTCGAGGTTACGCAAACCTACGTCGAAGTCGACGATGACTGTCTTGTGGCCGCGCAGAGCGAGGCCGGTACCGATAGCGGCGCTGGTGGTGGTCTTACCCACACCACCCTTGCCGGATGTAACCACGAGAATCTTGGCCAAGGTGTTTCACCCCTAAGGAAAAAGGACTTTTGGTCCCTGAAAAACATCTCTTGAAACTCGCTGCAGGCGGACAGCCTTTGTAGGAAGAAGCCAGGATTTTTCCGGGGAAAACGCCAACTTCAAATAGTCCTACGCAAGTATTGCCGGTTTCGCTTTGCTATCAGAGCCTAGAGATGCTTGGAAAATGCGGCAGTATCCGTTAAAGACGGATGATGTTCAACACATCGCCCGACAGGTTGACCTGTACCGAAGCCCCCCAAAGCGGATCACGGCGCAAGTCTTCGGACACCTTGTACTGACCCGCGATGGAAACCAGCTCAGCGGTCAACTGCTGGCAGAAAATCCGCGCCTTGGTATCACCCTTGATGCCGGCCAGGGCACGTCCGCGCATCGGGCCGTATACATGGATATTGCCATCGGCAAGAAGTTCCGCGCCGGGGCTGACCGAGGAAACCACCACCAGGTCGCCGCCCTGGGCGTAAATCTGCTGCCCGCCGCGCACGGGCGAGGTGATGATCTTGGTCGGCCGGATCGTGGGTTCCGGTGGTTTTTCCGGTTTTTTCTTCTGTTCACCGACCAATGGTTCGAGCGGACGCTCGCGCGCGCCGGACGGCGGCAATACTGGCAGTTCAATGGCGATGGCCGCGGCAATGTCTTCGATACGGCTGGCGCGAATCGCCAGGGTCCGCAGGCCGTGGGAGCGGCACACGCGCATCAGCCCGGGCAGGTCGATGACGCCTTGGCCGGCCGGCAGCTTGTCCAAGGCCAGTACCAGCGGGGCATTGTTGAAGAAATTTGGCGCCAGGGCGACCTTGGCGGCCAGTTGGCGGTCCAGGGCGTCGAGGTCATTGCGGGCCAGTTCCAGCACGGTAATGGCGAGCATGCTGCCTTTCAGCTGGAACACGGGATCTTGGTCTAGCGGTTCGGTTTGGCTCATGGTCGGCAAAGCGGCTTGTCACGAAAAGTGTCGAGACTTATAACGAGAACACTCACCCGCCGCAAGCCGAGTCGAACCGTTGTAGAATGCGCGGCCCTTGTCTTTACCGGAATCTGTAATGGATCGCCCGCGTTTTCGAGCTGTATTTCTTCACCCGCGTTTTTGGCCATTATGGCTGGGGCTGGGCCTGCTGTGGCTGGTCACCCAACTGCCGTACCGTGTGCTGCTGACCATTGGTCGCCTGCTGGGCGCGGGCATGTATCGCGTGGCCGGTGAGCGCCGCCGCATCGCCGCGCGCAACCTGGAGTTGTGCTTCCCGGAAAAATCCGCCAAGGAGCGCAAACGCCTGCTCAAGGAAAATTTCGCCTCCACCGGTATCGCCTTCTTCGAGATGGCCATGAGTTGGTGGTGGCCCAAACCGCGCCTGGCGCGCCTGGCCCATGTGCAAGGGTTGGAGCATCTCAAGCAGGCGCAATTGGACGGCAAGGGTGTGATCCTGATGGCCTTGCACTTCACCACCCTGGAAATCGGCGCTGCCCTGCTCGGGCAAAAGCACACCATCGACGGCATGTACCGCGAGCACGGCAACCCGCTGTTCGACTTTATCCAGCGCCGTGGCCGGGAGCGCCACAACCTCGATTCCCTGGCGGTGGAGCGCGACGACGTGCGCGGCATGCTCAAGCTGCTGCGCGCCGGCCGGGCGATCTGGTACGCGCCGGACCAGGACTACGGCGCCAAGCAAAGTATCTTCGTGCCGCTGTTCGGCATCCAGGCCGCCACTGTCACGGCCACCAGCAAGTTCGCGCGCCTGGGCAAAGCCCTGGTGGTGCCGTTCACCCAGGAGCGCCTGGCCGATGGCAGCGGCTACCGACTGGTGATTCATGCACCCTTGACGGATTTCCCCGGCGAGACTGACGAAATCGACTGCCTGCGCATCAACCAGTGGGTCGAGGCCTCGGTGCGCGACTGTCCCGAGCAATACCTGTGGACCCACCGCCGCTTCAAGAGCCGGCCACCGGGTGAACCCAAGCTGTACGAAAAACGCCGCCGGTAAGACTTACCTTTCCCATATGGAGTGACGCAATGCGCCCAGCTGAACCGGTCACAGGCTTGATTCTTTCCGGCGGCGGGGCGCGAGCGGCGTATCAGGTGGGTGTGTTGGCGGCGATTGCCGAATTGCTGCCGCCGGGGGCGCCGAATCCGTTTCCGGTGATCGTCGGCACGTCGGCCGGGGCGATCAATGCGGTCACCCTGGCCAGTGGCGCGACGGACTTCACCGCCGCTGTGCAGCGCCTCACCGCATTCTGGCAAGGCTTTCGCAGTCACCTGGTGCTACGCAGCGACTGGCCGGGCGTGGTCCGCCAGGCCAGTCGCTTCCTGATTCATAGCCTGTTGGGCCTGGGCAGGCAGCTCCCGGTGGCGTTGCTCGACAGCTCACCGCTGCGCGATCTGCTGCAGGACAAACTGCACCTGGCGGGTATTGACGACGCCATCCGGCACCGGCATCTGCACGCCGTGGCGGTCACCGCATTCGGCTATGAATCCGGGCAGGCGGTGACCTTCTATCAAGGCGGCGGCACCATCGAACCCTGGCTGCGCCATCGGCGCATTGGTGTGCCGACGCCACTCACGGTGGAACACTTGCTGGCCAGTTCGGCGATTCCCTTGCTGTTCGCCCCGGTGAAGCTCGACCAGGAATACTTCGGTGATGGCGCCGTTCGCCAGTCGGCCCCGATCAGCCCGGCCCTGCACCTGGGCGCGAGTCGCGTGCTGGTGGTGGGCGTCAGCGGTAACCCGCGCGGCAATGAACCCTCGATGCAACGCACCTACACCGGCCAGGAACCGACGCTGGCGCAGATCGGCGGGCACATGCTCAACAGCACGTTCATTGACAGCCTGGAAAGTGATATCGAGTTGCTGGAACGCCTGAACCAATTCAGCCATGTCTCGCCCGGAGTGGCGGCCGTGGAGGTGCTGGTGATTGCGCCCAGCCAGCCGATCGACGAAATCGCGGCCCGGCATCGGCAGGAATTACCGGCGGCGTTGCGCTTGTTTTTGCGCGGGCCAGGGGCGACCAAGACCAGTGGGGCAGGGGTGTTGAGTTACTTGCTGTTCGAGGCGGGCTATTGCAGCGAGTTGATCGAGTTGGGGCGCCAAGATGCGTTGGCCAAGCGCGAGGAGATCACCCGGTTCTTAGGCCTACCACTTATCTAAATGTGGGAGGGGGCTTGCTCCCGATAGCGGTGGTTCAGTCACTGATAGGTTGACTGACACACTGCTATCGGGAGCAAGCCCCCTCCCACATTGGTTATGCGGTGTTCAATCAGAAGTGATACTTGACCAGGAAGCTTGCGGTGTCCTGAGTCGTCTTGAACGCCCCCGAATCTTCGATCCCGTACTTGTTTTTCCAGTAGTCGTATTCAAACCCCACATACAACTGCTTGTCGCCCCAATGCAGCGCCTTGCCCAGGTCGTATTTGACCTGCGGGTTGAAGTGCAGGTTGGCGTGATAGGTGCCACGGGCGTTCTTGTCGTTATCCACCACCCAGTCCATGAAGCCGTCGATCAACACATCGGAGTTGCCCACAGGAAGGGTGTACGACCACACCGGCGTGATCTGCCACACGCCGTCGCCGGGGCGATTGCCTTCGGTCTGGCGCTGGTAGAAGTTCAACTGGAAGTAGTCGAACCCCGGAATATTAAAGTCAATCGCCGGGCCCAGCAGGTACGACTCGTTATCGCCTTCGCCGAACTCGTAAGTGAAGGCCAGCAATACATCTTTGATCGGGCCGAATGACAGGTCCTTATCCAGAATCTTGCCGAACGACAAACGTGGGCTGAACTCGCCGTAGTAAGTATTCGGACCGACGTTGCCGTCTTCCTTGCCGTTGTAAAAGATGCGGTCAAGGAAGAAGAAGTTGTCGCCGTACTTCCACGCGTCGGCATGTTCGAACGTGACGGTTTGCTGGATCTGCGGGTTGACGGTAAAGCTTTTGCCCCATAGATACGTCAGGCTGTTGTTCTGCCACAGCAGCAAATCACCGGCCACGGCTTGGCCACCGGCCAGCAGGGATCCCGCCAGCATCAGGCCTTTGAACATAGGTTTCATTCGGTGCTCCCGAGTTAAAGTTTTATGTTTTTTCTAATCTGGCGCTCTGGTGTGGCGCCTTTGGATCTGCTGAAGAACTCGTCTGATTGGTCAACTTTATGGCTATAGCAAAAGCCGCGCCAAGGCGGTGAAAAAACCGTCGATTCAAGCGGGCGCGGAGAATACTGGCTCCCACGTCCGGGCTCAAGTGCGCCGTTACAGCGCACACAGGGCGAAGGTGGGGCGTGCGTCAGGGGTGGGCGTGCTCGACGGCGGGGCGTTCAGCACCGCCGAGAATGTTGAACAGTATGTTCAACGACAACGCGCTCAGGGTGGCCATGGCGATGCCACTGTGGGTTATCGGGCTCATCCACATTGGCAATTGCGCGAAGAACTCCGGACGCACCACCGGGATCAAGCCCATGCCGATGCTCACCGCCACCAGCAACTGGTTGCGCCGGTCGGCGATGTCGGCTTCCTGCAGGATCTTGATGCCGGTCGCCGCGACCATGCCGAACATGGCGATCGCCGCGCCGCCCAGCACCGCCGGTGGGATCGACGCGACCAGGTAGGCGGCCTTGGGCAACAGGCTCAGCACAATCAGAAACGCTCCGGCCATGATCGTGACCGAGCGGCAACGCACGCCGGTCATCTGCACCAAGCCGATATTCTGCGCGAACGAGGAGTGGGTGAAGGTGTTGAAGAACCCGGCAAAGAATGACGCGCCGGCATCACACAGCAAACCGCGACGCAGCATCTTCGGCGTGACGTCCTGGCCGGTGATCTTGCCCAGGGCGAGGAACATCCCGGTGGATTCGACAAAGATGATCACCACCACCAGGCACATCGACAGGATCGGCGCCAACTCGAACTTGGGCATGCCGAAGTGCAGCGGCGTCACCACTTGCACCCACGGCGCCTGGGCCAGGCCGTTGAGGTCGACCATGCCGAGCGTGCCGCACAAGGCGTAGCCCAGCGCCATGCCGATCAGTACCGAGATGTTCACCCAGAAACCGCGCATGAAACGGTTGATCAACAGGATGGTCGCCAGCACCAGCGCAGCGACCGCCAGGTACACCGGCGAGCCGAACGTCGCGGCGGCGCTGCCGCCACCGGCCCAGTTCACGGCCACGGGAAACAGCGAAAGGCCGATGGCGGTAATCACGGTACCGGTCACCAGCGGCGGGAAAAAACGTACGACCTTGGACATGAACGGCGCGATGAGCATGCCGAAGAACCCGGCGGCGATGGTCGCACCGAAGATCCCCTGCAAGCCGATACCGGGCATGCCGGCCATGGCGACCATGCTGCCGACGGCGGCGAAACTGGCGCCCATCATCACCGGCATGCGAATACCCACCGGGCCGATGCCGAACGACTGCACCACCGTGGCGATACCGGCGACCAACAGGTCTGCGTTGATCAGGAAGGCGATTTCTTCACGGCTCAAGCCTGCGGCCTGGCCAATGATCAGGGGCACGGCGACAGCACCGCCGTACATCAGCAAGACGTGTTGCAGGCCTACCAGAATCAGTTGCAAGAGGGGCAGCCGCACCATGGCGGGTGCGGCAGGGTTCTGCGTTTCTAACTGGGACATGCAACACCTCGGATCTTTTTATTTTTGTGTTGTGTGGAACGCGATCTTCAAAACACGGCAGTCCACCTGTGGGAGGGGGCTTGCTCCCGATAGCGGTGTGTCATTCAAAGTATCTGTGACTGAGCCACCGCCATCGGGAGCAAGCCCCCTCCCACATTGGATCTCCATGAATCAATCAGTTGGTACGCGCCCCCTGGTTGATCCAGGTGCCAATCAGATCCCGCTCCTGCTGGGTCATCTGGGTGATATTGCCCAGCGGCATGATCTGGCTGGCCACGGCTTGTGCTTGAATGCGCGCCGCCTGTTGCTGGATCTGCGCCGGCGTGTCGAACATCACCCCGGCCGGTGCGGTGCTGAACAGCGGGCTGGTGGGCTTGGCCGAATGGCAGACGGTGCAACGCTGCTCGATCACATGGTGCACCTGGCCAAAGTCGGTGGTGGCCTGGGCAGGTGCCGGTTCAGCTGCCGGGGCTGCAGGCGCAGCCGGTTTCACGCCGCCGCCCAGGGCGGTTTCCGGCAACGGTTGGTACTCGATCGCCGCCGGTGCCTTGGCCACTTCCGGCGCCGGCGTGGGCCCGGTCACGTAGGCCAGGCTGATCATCGCGAGCGCACCCACCGGCAAGGTCCAGGCATACTTCTGGCTGTTATGCCGGGTGTTGAAGTAGTGCCGCACCAACACTGCCGCCACCGCGATCCCGGCCAGGATCAGCCAGTTGTAGTGGCTGCCATAGGTGCTCGGGAAGTGGTTGCTGATCATGATGAACAGCACCGGCAAGGTGAAGTAGTTGTTGTGCCGTGAGCGCAGCAAACCCTTGGCCGGCAGCGCCGGGTCGGGGGTGCGGTTCTCGGCGATGGCCGCCACCAGTGCGCGCTGGGCGGGCATGATGATGCGGAACACGTTGCCGACCATGATCGTGCCGATCACCGCACCCACATGCAGGTAGGCGCCACGGCCGCTGAACACCTTGCTGAAGCCGTAGGCCGCTGCAATCAACAGCACGAACAGGATCAAGCCGAGCAGGGCAGGGCGTTTGCCCAGGGCCGAGTCGCAGAGAAAGGAGTAGACGAACCAGCCGACGAACAGTGAGCCGATGCCCAGCAAGACGCCTTCGGTGCCGCTCAGGCTGCTGCCGGGGGCCAGCAGGTACAGGGTTGGATTCCAGTAGAACACCACGCACAGCAGCGCAATGCCCGACATCCAGGTGAAATAGGCTTCCCATTTGAACCAGTGCAGGTTGTCCGGCATGGTCGGCGGGGCCAGTTTGTATTTTTCCAGGTGGTAGATACCGCCACCGTGGATCGCCCACAAGTCACCGGCCAGGCCGCTCTTGGGGTTGACGCGATTGAGGTTGTTTTCCAGCCAGACGAAGTAGAAAGAAGCGCCGATCCAGGCGACGCCGGTGATCATGTGAACCCAGCGCACGCTCAGGTTCAGCCATTCCATCAAATGTGCTTCCACAGTCTTTACCTCTCGCCTGTCGCCCTTGTTGTCGGGTGATCAGACCTTCTCTTATTGGTGGGGGGCGAGGATCAACCGCTCATCCTCTTTGAAAAAATGCTCATCGCAGTTATTGCCTGTGCCACTGCGATCAACCACCAGGAAGTCATCCCGCTTTTCGATCGTCAGCACCGGGTGGTGCCAGACGCCGCGATGGTAATTGATGCCCTGCCTGCCGTTGGTGACGAAGGCGCGGACCAAGCCTGATACAGGTGCATCGCCAAGTGGCGCGACCACGATCAGAAAGGGGTTGCCGAGCAGCGGAATGAAGGCCTGGCTGCCCAGCGGGTGTCGCTCCAGCATGCACACGGTCAGCGGCATGTCCTGCGCGTCGGCGCGGAAGATGCTGATGATGGCGTGGTCTTCAGGCTGTGCTGTTTCGACCGTCGCCAGTTTGTGAAAGCGCATGGTCGACCCGTTGTTGATCATGAAGTGATCGCTGCCATCGGTTTCGATAACGTCTCCGAAGGGGGCGAAGGCTTCTTTGGTCAGGGGTTCGATCGTCAGTGTGCGCATGGCTGTCTTCTTTTCAGTTGGATCGTTCCCACGCTCTGCGTGGGAACGCTGCCCTGGACGCTCTGCGTCCGCTCTTGGTTCGCTTATTTGGCTACCTTGCCCAACACCCGCAGGCGACTCACGCCCCCATCCGGGAATACATTCAGGCGAATGTGGGTAATCGGCCCCAGCGCCTTGATCTGCTCGGCGAAGGTGTGTTCGGCGTGCATTTCCAGTTTCTGTGCCGGCAGCAGTTCACGCCAGAACAGCGATTGGGTCTCGATCTGGCTGTCGGTGCCGCCCTTGACGAACGCGCCCTGGATCGAGCAGGTGTCCGGGTAGTTGCCCTTGAAGTGCAGGGTGTCGACGATGATTTTCTCGATCTCGCCAGGGTGGCCCAGGGCGACGATCACCCAGTCATTGCCCGGCGTACGGCGACGTGCGGTTTCCCAGCCATCGCCCATGTTGATGCCACGGCCTGGGTTGAGGATGTTGCTCATGCGCCCGAAGTGTTCATCGGAGCAGGCCAGGGCACGCCCGCCATTAAGCGCGGCGGCCAGGTCGACCTGTTCGTTGTCGCCCACCGCAGACCAGTCGCGGAACGGCACACCGTACACGCGCAGACGGGCCACGCCGCCATCCGGGTAGATGTTGAACCGCAGGTGGCTGAACGCCTGCGCGTTGTGGATCTCGTGGTAATGGTGGCTGTTGCCTTGCAGCTCGACGGCCGACAGCACTTCCACCCACTGGGTGTTGGCATCCGGCTCGCCCGAGGCGAGGAAGCAGGCTTCCAGGGAGGCCGACGGCGGGTAGTTGCCGGTGAAGAATGAGGTATCGATGTCCACGCCCTTGATCGAGCCCGGCACGCCCAGGCGGATCACCGCGCTGTCGTAGCCTTCGAAGCGCTTGCGGCGTGACTCCCAGCCGTCCATCCACTTGCCGTTGTCATCGAAAACGCCCTCCTTCCACACGGCCGGGGTCGGCTGGAACAGGCGGTTGGCGTCGGCGAACCAGTCATCGGTGACTTCGATGATCTTGGTGCCCAGGCGGGCGTCGGCGAGGTTGACGAACTTCTCGAAAGGTACGGGTTGCGCTTTCATTCTTCTTGTCTGCCTTGAATAGAGTGGCTGGGGATGGTCGTTTAGAGGGTCAGTAATCGGAACAACGCGATCTTGTTGATCTCAGCCAGCGCGCAGTTGAACTCGGCTTCAACCGAGTTGTGAATGCGCGTTTCGAACGCGGCCAGGATCTGGTGCCGGTTGCTGCCTTTTACCGCCATGATGAAGGGAAACTTGAACTTGGCCTTGTAGGCCTCGTTCAGCTCGGTGAAGCGCGAGAACTCTTCGGCCGTGCATTGGTGTATACCGGCGCCAGCCTGTTCTCCAGTGCTGGCGGCGGTAAGCTGGCCCTGGACGGCGGCTTTGCCGGCCAGGTCCGGGTGAGCGTTGATCAGTGCCAACTGGCTGGCATGATCGGCGCTCAACAGGATATCGCTCATGCGCTGGTGCAGGGTTTCGATCTGGTCGATCGACGCATCCTGGCCCAGGTCGAAGGCCTTTTCGGCCACCCATGGCGAGTGTTCGTAGATATCGGCGAAGGCGGCGACAAATTCATCGCGGCTCAGGCTCGACGGTTCAAGGGTTTTGAACGCAGTCATTTCGCCGCTCCCGTGCAGGGGTGGGTGTGCTGCCAGTGCCGGGCGATGTCGACGCGGCGGGTGAACCACACCTGTTCGTGGCTTTTGGCGTACTCGATAAAGCGCTTCAACGAAGCCAGGCGCGCCGGGCGCCCGATCAGGCGGCAGTGCAGGCCGATGGACAGCATCTTCGGCGCCTCGGCCCCTTCGGCATAGAGCACGTCGAAGGCGTCCTTGAGGTATTCGAAAAAGTCGTCGCCCTTGTTGAAACCCTGCACCTGGGTGAAGCGCATGTCGTTGGTGTCCAGGGTGTAAGGGATGACCAGGTGCGGCTTGCCGGTGGGCGTGTTGGGTTCCCAGTAGGGCAGGTCGTCGTCGTAGGTGTCGCAGTCATACAGGAAGCCGCCTTCCTCCATCACCAGGCGCCGCGTGTTGGGGCCGGTGCGGCCGGTGTACCAGCCCAGCGGGCGTTCACCGGTCAGCTCGGTGAGGATACGGATCGCTTCGAGCATATGCTCGCGTTCCTGGGCCTCGTCCATGTACTGGTAGTCGATCCAGCGGTAGCCGTGGCTGCAGATCTCGTGGCCGGCGGCAACCATGGCGCGGATCACGTCCGGATGGCGCTGGGCGGCCATGGCCACGGCGAAGATGGTCAGCGGGATGTCGAATTCCTTGAACAGCTTGAGGATGCGCCACACCCCGGCACGGCTGCCGTATTCGTACAGCGACTCCATGCTCATGTTGCGCGCGCCCTGCAGCGGTTGCGCCGAGACCATTTCCGAGAGGAAGGCTTCGGACTCTTTATCGCCATGCAGGATATTGCGCTCGCCGCCTTCTTCGTAATTGAGTACGAACGACAGCGCGATGCGTGCATTGCCCGGCCAGTGGGGGTGAGGAGGGTTACTGCCGTAACCGATCAGGTCGCGTGGGTAGTCAGCGCTCACTGCAGTCTTCCTTCTTGTTCGTGGTAGCAAGTGTGTGTGGCGACCGGGCAGCGGAAAGACTGGGTGGCGTCACAGCGATGAGTGATTGTATACAACTTATTGCTCACTTTGTAAGCCTGCATTTCTGCATTTTTTCTGCAGGTATCTTTGCAGGGCCGCTGCAAGAAACTTGCCTAACCGGTCAGCTAACCACAAAAAAATTCACTGTAGGAGCGAGCTTGCTCGCGAAAAGCCTGAGTGCGCCAATTTTCTAACGGGAAGTTCGCGTTGGCGCTGAGCTTTTTCGCGAGCAAGCTCGCTCTTACAGAGGTTTAAAGTCTGTTGAATTTATTGTGTACAATTTTTTTGAAAAATGTCTTAATCGGCTATCGCCGGCTTTTTCGATGCTCTGAAAGAGTGCGGGTTCTTTATGACTGACTTCGGGAGGCGCATAAACGCCATGGGACGTTTGACCACACACGTTTTGGACGCCGCGCACGGCTGCCCCGGCAGCACAATCAAGGTTGAGCTGTACCGCGTCGAGGGCGCGCAACTAACGCTGGTCGCCACCGCCGTGACCAACCAAGACGGTCGTTGCGACGCACCGTTGCTGCAGGGCGACGACTACCGCAGCGGTGTCTATCAATTGCAGTTCAGCGCCGGCGACTATTACCGCGCCCGTGGCGTGCAGTTGCCTGAGCCGGCTTTCCTCGATGTGGTAGTGCTGCGGTTCGGCATCAGCGCCGAGCAGGATCACTACCATGTCCCGTTACTGATTTCGCCTTACAGCTATTCGACCTATCGCGGTAGCTGAGCGTCACCTCGCTTCATACCCCCAAGCTCTTCGTTGGTTTTTTGCCCGCCCACACTGCGGGCTTTTTTTCGGCTGTGCCTTCAACCCAGTGGCGCTCGAGCCTTGATCAGCGAGGCCAGGCCAGCGCAGCCGAACAAGGCGGCGCTGATGCGGTTGAACCAGCTCTGGCCCGAGCCGCTACGCAAATACCGCGCGGCGCTCTGTGCACCCAGGCCGTAACCAAGCTTGCACAGCAGGTCGAGCACGGTCCAGGTGGCGATCATGGTCAACAGCTGCGGCAGGAATGCCTGATCCGCGCTGAGAAATTGCGGCAGGAAGGCGGCAAAGAACAGAATGTCCTTGGGGTTGCTGGCCCCCAGCACAAAGGCGCGACCGAACAGCACGCGAAAACGTGGGGTCGACGCCACCTGTGGCACATCAGCGCCCTCGGCCGGCCGACGTGATTGTTGCCAGCTCTGCCAGGCCAGGTAAAACAAGTACATCGCGCCGACGATTTTCAGCGCGCTGAACACTTGCTCGGACGCCAGCAACAGCGCGCCCAGGCCCAAGGCCGAGGCGCTCAGCAGGCAGATCGAGGCAAATACCCCGCCCAGGAACGCAGGATACGAACGGCGCAGGCCGTAGTTCAAGCTGTTGCTGATCATCAGCAGGGAAAGAGGGCCAGGGATCAGGATCACCACCAGCGCCGCGCCGCTGAACAGCAGCCAGGTTTCCAGGTTCATTGCAGTCCTCCAATCGTACAAAAGCCCCACCCGACGGGGTGAGGCGCGGTGCAGCCGCGGGGCCTTACAGGAAGGCGAACTTGGCGATAAAAATCACGCACAGCACCCACAGGCTGACGGAAATTTCCTTGTGCTTACCGGTGCCGGCCTTCAGCGCGACATAGGTGATAAAGCCCAGCGCAATGCCGTCGGCCACCGAGAAGGTCAGCGGCATCATGATCGCCGTGACGATGGCCGGAATGCTGTCGGTGGCCTCGTCCCAATTGATATGCGCCATGCTCGCCATCATCAGCATCGCCACGTAAATCAACGCGCCCGCCGTGGCATAGGCTGGAATCATGCCCGCCAGCGGCGCAAAAAACATCGCCGCCACGAACAAAATACCCACCGTCACCGCCGTCAGCCCGGTGCGCCCGCCAGCAGCCACCCCGGCGGCGCTTTCCACGTAGCTGGTCACGGGCGGCACGCCGACCATGGCCCCGAACACGCTGGAGGCGCTGTCGGCTTTCAGCGCACGGGACAGGTTATCGATCTTGCCGTCGGCATTGACCAGCCCGGCACGTTGCGCAACGCCCATCAGTGTACCGGCAGTGTCGAACATGTGTACAAAAAGAAAGGCAAATACCACGCTGATCATGCTGACATTGAACACACCCTTGACGTCCATGGCCATCCAGGTCGGCGCCAGGCTCGGCGGGGTGGAGAGAATGCCGTTGTAGTGCACCAGGCCCAGGCCCCAGCCGGCCAGGGTCACGGCGATAATGCTGATGAGGATCGCGCCGAACACGCGGTGGTAGCTGAGGATCGCAATCAGCAGGAAGCACACCGCCGCCAGCAGCGGCGCGGACTCGTGCAGCGAGCCGAGCTTGATCAGCGTGGCGGGGCTGTCGACGATGATGCCGGCGGTTTTCAGGCCGATCACCCCGAGAAACAAGCCGACACCCGCGCCCATGGCGTGGCGCAGGCTCACCGGAATGCTGTTGAGCAGCCATTCGCGCACGCGGGACAAGGTGAGGCCCATGAACAGCACGCCCGAGATAAACACCGCACCCAGCGCGGTTTCCCAGTGGTAGCCCATGGTGCCGACCACGGTGTAGGTGAAAAACGCGTTCAAGCCCATGCCCGGCGCCAGGCCCACCGGCCAGTTGGCGTACAGGCCCATCAACAGGCAACCCAGCGCGGCGGCGATGCAGGTGGCGACGAAGGCCGCGCCGTGATCGATGCCGGCGTCGGCCATGATGTTGGGGTTGACGAAGATGATGTAGGCCATGGTGATGAACGTCGTGAGGCCGGCGATCAGCTCGGTCTTCACTGTGGTGCCATGCAAACGCAGTTTGAACAGGCGTTCCAGCCAGCCGCCTTGGGGCGCGGCGAGATCCAACATAGGGGCTTCGGTTTTGCGGCTATCCACAGCGAGTACTCCTCAATCGTTTTATTGTTATTTCCAGCGCCGGTCACATGAGTGGGCAACAGCGCTTTGAGGTACTGGCGGGTTTTGTTGACTGTTAGGTCAGGAACTCGCACGAAGCGAATTATGCTTTTGTATACAAATAAAGCAAATAATGTTTTCGATTATCTCGGCGGAAAGGGATGAAAGGCTGCTTCCAGAGCGTGCGGCCGGATTTATTCTGCCGCACGCCTTGAAACAATCCGTCGATACCCGCACTTTGATGGCGCAAGCGTTCGCTCAGAGCGCGCGAAGCGGCATAAGGGGAGCCCATGTACAAGGTTTATGGCGATTACAGATCGGGCAATTGCTACAAGGTCAAATTGATGCTCAGCCTGTTGGGCATCCCGTACCAATGGATCGATATCGATATTCTCAAGGGTGACACCCAAACCCCTGAATTTCTTGCCAAGAACCCCAACGGCAAGATCCCGGTGCTGGAACTGGAAGACGGTACCTGCCTGTGGGAGTCCAACGCGATCCTCAACTTCCTCGCCGATGGCAGCGAGTTTTTACCCAGTGAGCCGCGCTTGCGCACCCAGGTGTTGCAGTGGCAGTTCTTCGAGCAATACAGCCACGAGCCGTATATTGCGGTGGCGCGGTTTATTCAGTTCTACCTGAACATGCCGCAGGATCGCCTCGAAGAATACAAGACCAGCCACAAGGGCGGTTACAAGGCACTGAAGGTCATGGAACGTCAGCTGCAAGCCACGCCGTATCTGGTGGGCGAGCAGTATTCGATTGCCGATATCGCGTTGTATGCCTACACCCATGTGGCCCATGAAGGGGGCTTTGACCTGGCGCCTTATCCGGCGGTGCAGGCATGGTTGCAGCGCGTGGCCAGTCATCCAAACCATGTGGCGATGCTGGGCTGAGCCACCTTCCGAAGGTGGGATGGGCTCACTGTAGGAGCGAGGCGGGCGGCTAGCCCTTGCTCGCGAAAAACGCCCGGGCAACGCGTTCATTCTGGATAAACGCGGTGGCCCTGAGTTCTTCGCGAGCAAGCTCGCTCCTACAAAAAGCCTTGCCCCCCTCCCACATTTAGTCCGGTGGTGTGTCAGATAACTCTGCGTTGAGCAGTTCAAAGCAGCGCTGCGCCGCCGGGCTCAATGTCATCCCACTGCGACTGATCAACCCGATCTCCCTGTTCACCCCGGGATGGTCGATGTGGATCCGCTTCAACCCCTCCAGGCTGTCCGCCGCCGACTCCGGCAGCACGCTGATCCCCAATCCCTGGCGCACCAGCGCCAGCACCGTGGACATGTAGTTGGCCTCCATGCCCGCATTGAGCGTCAGCCGCGTTTCATCGAACAACGCATCCACCTGTTCGCGCACGCTGCTGTCGCGGCCGGTGAGAATGATCGGCTGGTCCGCCAGTTGTGCCAGGGTCAGCTGCCGATGGTGGGCGAGGGCGTGACCCAGCGGCACGAACGCGCAGAGCCGGTCATTGAGGACCGGCACGAAGTCCAGGCCGTGGCTCAGGCGCGCGCGCACGCCGATACCGAAGTCCACCTCGCCGGAACGCACCTGGGCCTGGATGCGGTGGGCCACCAGGTCATGCAGGCGTACTTCGATCCCGGCGAAGCGTTCACGAAACAGGCGCAACACCGGCGGCAGGCTGCCGGCGCACACCGAGGGCAGGGCGGCGATGGTCACGACGCCGCGGCGCAGGGCCGCGAGATCGCGCGAGCCGGTGACGATGTTGTCCAGGTCCAGCAGCAGTTTTTCCATGGGGCCACGCGCGTCATGGCCGGCGGCGGTGATAGCCACATGGCGCGGGCTGCGGTCGAGCAGGGCGACGCCCAGCCACTCTTCCAGTTGTTGCACCTGCACGGTCAGCGCCGAGGGGGACAGGTTCAGCTCGCTGGCGGCCTTGGTAAAGCTGCCCGTGCGAGCAACGGCGAGGAATGCCTGGATGTGTTGGATGCTGTTTTTCATACGGGCGGCTTCATTTTGTTTTTCCGAACACCGGTGTCTGAATATTCCAATTTACAAAGCCTAACCTGATTCCAATACTCCAGGGAAAACAATAACCGGCCCATCAAGGCCGCTCTGGAGTAACCCATGCTCGCTACCCTGGGTGTCATTACCATTCTGTGTCTGCTTGCTGCCGTCATGAGCAAGCGCCTCTCGCCGCTGGTGGCGCTGATCGCCCTGCCGATCATTGCCGCGTTGCTCGGTGGCTTCGGTCTGCAAACCAGTGCCTTCATCATCACCGGCATCAAGAACGTCGCCCCCGTGGTGGGCATGTTTGTGTTCGCCATTCTGTTTTTCGGGATCATGACCGATGCCGGCATGCTTGACCCGATCATTGAGCGGATTCTGCGTACGGTCGGGACTCGTCCTACGCGAATTGTCGTCGGTACTGCGACCCTGGCGCTGCTGGTGCACCTGGACGGGTCCGGCGCGGTGACCTTCCTGGTGACGGTGCCGGCGATGCTGCCGCTGTATACGCGGCTGGGCATCGACAAACGCATTCTGGCGTGTCTCTGTGCCATGGCGGCCGGGGTCAATTTCCTGCCGTGGACCGGCCCGGTGCTGCGCTCGTCGGCCGCCCTGCATGTGCCGGTGGCGGACCTGTTCCAACCGTTGATTCCAGTGCAGATCGTCGGGCTGATCTTTGTGTTCGCCTGCGCCTGGTGGCTGGGCCACCGTGAAGAAAAACGCCTGGGCCTGGGGGCCGGCTCCAGCGTGGACGCGGTGCCGCAACGGGTGCTCAGTGACGCCGATATCCAGTTGCGTCGGCCACGGCTGTTCTGGGTCAACCTGATCCTCACCGTGCTGGTGATGGTGGTGATGATCGCCGGCTGGGTCGACCCAGTGGTAATGTTCATGCTCGGCACCGTGATGGCGCTGTGTATCAACTACCCCAACGTCGACGCCCAGCGCGCCCGTATCGACGCCCATGCGAAAACCGCCCTGACCATGGCCAGCATCCTGCTTGCCGCCGGCGTGTTCACCGGCATCATGCAAGGCACCGGCATGCTCAAGGCGATTGCCGAAGTGGCGGTGGCGCAGATTCCCGCGGGTCATGGCAAGTTGATCCCGGCGGTGGTGGGCTTCATTTCCATGCCGTTGAGCATGCTGTTCGACCCCGATTCCTACTATTTCGGCGTGATGCCGGTGATTGCCGAAGTTGGCAAGGCGCTGGGTGTCGACCCGCTGCAAGTGGCCCAGGCCTCGTTACTGGGGGTGCACACCACGGGCTTTCCGGTCAGCCCGTTGACCCCCGCGACTTTCCTGTTGGTGGGCCTGTGCAAGATCGAGCTGGCGGATCACCAGCGCTTCACCATTCCTTTTCTGTTCGCCGCGTCGGTGTTGATGACCCTGACCGCGCTGCTCCTGGGAGTTATCTGAGATGAAAACCTTGCGCATCGGCGCCGGTGCCGGCTACTCCGGTGACCGTATCGAACCCGCCGTGGAACTGGCCGAACAGGGCGACCTGGATTACCTGGTGTTCGAATGCCTGGCCGAACGCACCATCGCCCTGGCCCAACAGGCGCGCATCAGCGATCCGGCAGGCGGCTATGACCCTTTGTTGAGTGAGCGCATGCGCCGGGTGCTGCCCTTTGTCGGGTTGCATGAGGGCCGCCGCCGTTTGCGCGTGATCACTAATATGGGCGCGGCCAACCCAGTGTCGGCCGCCGTCGAAGTGCGGCGCATCGCCCGTGAACTGGGGGCGAACCTCAAGGTAGTGGCCGTGGTCGGCGATGACGTGTTGGCCGCATTGCAGCCCGAGCAGTTGCTGGACAACGGCCAGACCCTGGGCACGCTGGGTGAGCGGCTGATTTCGGCGAATGCCTACCTGGGCGTGGACGGCATCCTAGAAGCCCTGCGCGCCGATGCCGATGTGGTGATTACGGGGCGTGTGGCCGACCCGTCATTGTTTCTCGCGCCGCAGATGTTCGAATTCGGCTGGGCCGCCGACGATTGGCAGCGCCTGGGCAAGGGCACCCTGGTCGGGCACTTGCTCGAATGTGCCGGGCAGGTCAGCGGCGGTTATTTTGCGGACCCAGGCTTCAAGGATGTGGATGACTTGGCACGCCTGGGCTTTCCGTTGGCCGAGATCGATGCCGACGGCACTGCCTTGATCACCAAGGTCGCGGGCTCTGGAGGGCAGGTCAGCCGCGCCACCTGCAGCGAACAACTGATCTACGAAGTGCACGACCCGCAAGCGTATTTGACCCCGGACGTCACGGCCGATTTTTCACAGGTGGGGTTTGTCGAGGAGGGCGTTGATCGGGTGCGTGCCCACGGCGCCACAGGGCGGGCGCGGCCCGAACAATTGAAAGTCAGCGTCGGTTACCTTGACGGTTGGATCGGTGAGGGGCAGATGTCCTACGGCGGCCCGGGCGCTGTCGCACGGGCGCAACTGGCGCGCGAGGTGGTGCTCAAGCGTCTGGAACTGACCGGTGTGAAGATGCAGGAAGTGCGCGCCGAGTTGATCGGCATGGATGCCTTGCATGGCCCGCGCAGCAATGCCGAGCCTTGGGAAGTGCGCCTGCGGGTCGCCGCCCGGTGTGAAGAACGCAGCGACGCCGTGCGCATCGGCAATGAAGTGGAAACCCTCTACACCAACGGCCCCGCTGGCGGTGGCGGAGCGAGCAAGAGCGTGCGCCAGGTGGTGGCGGTGGCGTCGTTGCTGCTGCCTCGTGACAGGGTCAAACCGAGGATAGAAGCATGAAGTTGCATTCACTGGCCCATTCCCGCACCGGGGATAAGGGCGACACGTCGAACATCTCGATCATTGCTTATCGCGCCGAGGATTACCCGTTGCTGTGTGAACAGCTGACCGCCGAGCGCGTCGCCGAATTTTTCGCAGACCTGCTGGAGCCCGGTGCTGCGCCGGTGCGCCGTTATGAATTACCTAACGTACAGGCGCTGAACTTCGTGCTGCCGGGCATCCTGCGCGGCGGCGTCACGCGTTCACTGGCACTGGATGCCCACGGCAAGTGCCTGGGCTCGGCGCTGCTGGACCTGGATATGTCAGCACCAAACTAAATGTGGGAGGGGGCTTGCCCCCGATAGCGGTCGGTCAGTTAAAAAAAATGCTGACTGGCACACCGCCATCGGGAGCAAGCCCCCTCCCACAGGTTGAGCCGGTTTCTTCAGGAGATGCCGGGAAACAGGCTTTTTTGGTCCTGGGTGCCGGATGATCCAGCCCAAGCGCCGCAGGTCCAATGTGGGAGGGGGCTTGCTCCCGATAGCGGTCGGTCAGTCAAAAAAATGCTGACTGGCACACCGCCATCGGGAGCAAGCCCCCTCCCACAGGTTGAGCCGGTTTCTTCAGGAGATGCCGGGAAACAGGCTTTTCTGGTCCTGGGTGCCGGATGATCCGGCCCAAGCGCCGCAGGTCCAATGTGGGAGGGGGCTTGCCCCCGATTGCGATCGGTCAGTTGAAAAATTGCTGACTGGCACACCGCCATCGGGAGCAAGCCCTCTCCCACATTGGATCGCACGGGTCTGTCAGATCGCGGCGAAGCGTTTGTCCAGGTAGTCAATGATGACCTTGGAGTCATACATCCAGGTGGTCTGGCCGTTTTCCTCGATGCGCAGGCACGGCACTTTGATCTTGCCGCCTTGCTCCAGCAAGGTCTGGCGGTCGTGCTCGTTGTTCTTCGCGTCCTTGAGTGCTACCGGCACATTCAGGCGATGCAGGGTGCGGCGGGTTTTCACGCAGAAAGGGCAGGCGTGGAACTGATACAGGGTCAGGTCCTTGGCGGCTGCGTTGACCTTGGCCTGTTGTTCGGCCGGGCGCTGCTTTTTGCGCGGACGGGTCAGGAAGTCGCCGGCGATGATGATCTGGCCGAGGCCCACTCGAAGTGCTTTGACGAACATGGCTGAAAGCCTCTTGCCCATGAAGAAGGGGTCGCAGCTTACCTGAATTCTGCAGGCGAAAAAAAACCGGCGATGAACGCCGGCTTTTCCTACACAGCCACTTACTTGATCAGGCTGAGAAATTCGCTGCGGGTGGCCGCGTTTTCGCGGAACTCACCGAGCATCACTGACGTGATCATCGACGAGTTCTGTTTTTCCACACCGCGCATCATCATGCACATGTGCTTGGCTTCGATCACCACCGCCACGCCCAGGGCGCCGGTCACTTGCAGCACCGCGTCAGCGATCTGGCGGCTGAGGTTTTCCTGGATCTGCAGGCGACGCGCATACATGTCGACGATCCGCGCGACCTTCGACAGCCCCAACACTTTGCCGCTCGGGATGTAGGCAACATGGGCCTTGCCGATAAACGGCAGCAGGTGGTGTTCGCACAGCGAGTACAACTCGATGTCCTTGACCAGCACCATTTCGCTGTTGTCGGAGCTGAACAAGGCACCGTTGGTGACTTCTTCCAACGTCTGTTCGTAACCGCGGCAGAGGTACTGCATCGCCTTGGCGGCACGCTTTGGCGTGTCGAGCAGGCCCTCACGGGAGATATCCTCGCCGAGTTGGCCGAGAATCTCTGTGTAATTCTGTTCCAGGGACATGAAACTACCTGTGGGATTTTCGCAAAGCGCAAGGTTACGGGGGCGGACACATCGCTGCAAGCCTGACGATGGCACTTGTTACTCGTCGCGCCCTTCCATCATGGTGCGCTTGAGCATTACATACACCGCGCCGGCGCCGCCGTGGCGGGCCTGGCACGAGGTAAAGCCAAGGACCTGGGCGTGCTGGCGCAGCCAGGTGTTGACGTGGCTCTTGATCATCGGCCGCTTGCCGTCCAGCCGCACGGCCTTGCCATGGGTGACGCGCACGCAGCGGATTTCGAACTTGGTGGCTTCGGCAAGGAAGGCCCACAGTGTTTCGCGGGCTTTTTCCACGGTCATGCCGTGCAGGTCGAGGCTGCCTTCGAACGGGATCTGGCCGGCCTTGAGCTTGCGCATCTGGCTTTCCTGTACCCCATCACGCGCCCACATCAGCTCATCTTCGGGGCCTACGTCGATCACGAACTGGTCCGACAAGCCATCCACGGTGGTGGCATCGGTGCGCACGGTCGCGGCCTGGCGCAGCTTGGCAATCTGCGCCCGATCAGCCTTGGGTTTGCCGGTGTCGGCGCGGTCGTGCTTGATCGGCTTGACGCCGCGCAGCTCGTTCTTGAACAGGGAAAAATCGTCGTCTTGCATGTCAGCCTCCGCGAAGGGCGGGCAGTTTACCTAAATCGCGGCGGACAGGGCGCAGCAAATGCTATCCAAGCGCCATCAGTCGTGTTTTTTCATCAGGTGCGAAGCGATGTTCAACGACAGCGGCTGGCGCATTCTGCGCCGGCTGCGGCGCCACAACCACACGCCCAACCACACCACCAGCAGGCCGATGCCCAGCAGGATCGCCGAGCCGCCAGGGCTGGCATTCAGCTCGCCGAGTGCCGGCGAATGCCCAAACAGGCCGGCGCCACCCGCGCCCGCCAACGCCACACCTACAATCGCCAGCAGCGCGGCAATGCCCGCCACCACGCGCAGACGCCAGTTGCTTGGGCCCTTGGGACGCAAGCGACGAGCATCAAATCCATCGGATATCTTCATTCCGACCTTTCCTCCAGGGTATCGGCCCTTCGACCGGAAGATACACAGGTTGTTCCTGTGCCCGGGGTAAATGCGCGAAATGAACCCGCTTTGCGGATGAGCGGGGCAATCAACCGGGCGCACCGCTCATTACAGGGGCGATCAGATGAGGTCTTTGGTCAATGCCAAGGTGGCGAAGTTGTCAGCCATGATGGCCATTTCGGTTTGCTGCACATGCTCGGCGCTGAGCACGCCGCCTTTGTAGGGCAAGTCGCGGGTGGCGCAGGCATCTTCCACCAGGGTGCAGCGAAAGCCGAGGTTCTTGGCGGCGCGCACCGTGGTGCTGACGCTGGAGTGGCTCATGAAACCGCAGACGATCAGGTCCAGCGAACCCAAGTCCTGCAGGTGTTTTTCCAGGCCGGTGCCGTGGAAGGCGCTGGGCAGCAACTTGCCGATGATGGTTTCGTCGCCTTCAGGTTCCAGGCCGGGGATGAATTCGCCGCGCTCACCTTGCGGATCGAACAGGCCGCCCACGGTACCCAGGTGACGCACATGCACGATCGGCCGCCCGGCGTTGCGCGCAGCGGCCACCAGTTGCTTGATGTTTCCGACCGCCGCGTCCATGCCCGAGAGGGCGAGTGGGCCGCTGAGGTACTCCTTCTGGGCGTCGATGATCACGAGCGTCGCATGGGCAAGGTTGGCAGCTGCGTAACCACGACCGCTGAGTTGAAACATCGTCTTTGGAACGGACATTCTGGGGCTCCTGTCAGGGGGGCTTTTGTGACATTGTCCACTGGCTGAGCGGTTCTGTGAATCGCTACCATCGTAAGGTGCGCCGTTGTTGACGTGCAGCCCTGTCAAGGGGGTGAGTTGTTTAAGCCAATGGTGGCAATTTGGATGAAATCCGACGTATGCCAAAGGCGTTTCGTACATCGTCGGTACAGGTGAACGCTGTTAGAATCGCCAGTCGTTTTTTCCAGGAGTCTGCCCCCGTGATCACTTCTCGCCTGCGCACTTTGCGCGACCATATCCGTTGGGCTGTCAGCCGTTTCCATGGGGAAGACCTGTTTTTTGGCCACGGCACCGACAATGCCTGGGACGAAGCCCGGCAACTGGTGCTCGGCGCCCTGCATCTGCCGTGGGAAATTGCCGACAGCTACCTGGACTGCAATCTGGAAGAAGAGGAAATCTCCCATGTGCAGCGTTTACTGCATCGTCGCATCCATGAGCGTATTCCCACCGCCTACTTGCTGAAAGAAGCCTGGTTCTGCGGCATGTCGTTCATTGTCGATGAACGCGTGCTGATTCCGCGCTCGCCGATTGGCGAGCTGATCGAAAACCGTTTTGAGCCCTGGCTGGCCCAGCCGCCGGCGCGCATTCTGGACCTGTGCAGCGGCTCCGGTTGCATCGGCATTGCTTGTGCCTACGAGTTCCCGGACGCCGAGGTGGTACTGGGCGACTTGTCCTTCGAAGCCCTGGAAGTGGCCAACCAGAACATCGAGCGGCATGGCGTCGATGAGCGCGTGTATACGGTGCAGGGCGACGGCTTCGAGGGCCTGCCGGGGCAACGCTTCGATTTGATCGTGTCGAACCCGCCTTACGTGGATGCCGAAGATTTCGCCGACATGCCGGATGAATACCAGCACGAACCCGAGCTGGGCCTGGCCTGCGGCGATGATGGCTTGAATCTGGTACGGCGGATGCTGGCCGAAGCGGCGGACCACCTGACCGAGAAGGGTCTGCTGATTGTCGAAGTGGGCAACAGCCAGGTACACGTCGAAGCGCTGTACCCGGAAGTGGACTTTGCCTGGCTGGACTTCCAGCGCGGTGGGCATGGGGTGTTCATGCTCACGGCTGAGCAGTGCAGGGCGCATCAAGCAATCTTCACCGATAGGATCTAACTGAAGAAACACGGTCAATGTGGGAGGGGGCTTGCCCCCGATGAGCATAGGTATCTACACAACTTTGTAGCAGCCAACAGTAACCACGATGCGAAGCGAGCCGCTCTTGATCTTGCTCTTGATCTTAAGCGCCCCGTTAAACCACGCTGGCCGGAATTCGACAGTGATTTGGGGGGTAAACCGGCAGGGATGCCGGTTTAGCCGCCCCGCGCCATGGATGGCGCGTGGCGGCGGCCCCCCAAATCGCTGTCGGATTACGGGCACACCGAGCCTAAGCGAGGTGCCGAGTGGTGGGGCAAGAGCGTTTTGCTTACTTTTGCGCTTTTCAAAAGTGAGACGCCGTAAGGGCGGAACCCATAGCAGCCGTTACCGCAGCAACGGATATGTACTCGCCCTGATCCAGCATCCTGGTCGGCTGTCAGGCCGCCATCGGGAGCAAGCCCCCTCCCACATTGGTGGCATTCCAACCTGTTAACGGTGAGTGGCAATCCAAATCAGAAGTCCCGCCTGAAACACCGTAAACGCCACCAGGCAGGTGATGGTAAAGCGCAACCCGCTGTCCTCGCGCTTGAACTTGGTGACCTTTTCCTCTTCCTTGCGCAGTCTCACTTCGTGCTCGGCCAGGTTGTGCTCGGCCTGTTGCAGCATCTGCGCGGCTTCGAGGATTTCGACGAATTGCACCTTCTCGGTGTTCCAACTGTCCAGCACGTCGCTGACCTTGCCCGGCTGCACGTTACCCTTGAGGTGTTGCACGTCGGCGTAGGCCACGTCAAAACCCTGGATGCGCAGGAAGTGATCGCGGCGCAGGCGCGTGGCTTCGTTGAGCGCGTCCTTGTTGGCCAGGTCCACGCCGTCGACGCGGTAGTGTGACCATTTCTTCTTGGCCCAGGCAGCGGCCTGGGCGACCAGGAAACGGCCAAGACCGCGGTTGACCGGTTCGATTTCCAGGCTGTTACCCGGGCCGAAGTGCACGCGATGTTTATCGTGATCTACCCAGATATCCAGCTGGTTCTGCTCGCGGCGTACGCGCTGGCCGGGCAATTGGATGACCATGCGCAACAGGCTGTGATGCGAGTCATGGCGCTCGGCATAACCGAACTGCACAAAGCGCAATGGCCGCGCGCCGGTCGCACGGTCGGTGGCCAGCGGGGCGAGGCGCAGCATCTTGAAATGTTCGGCGTGCACGTCCGCCCAGGGCAGCGCCGCTGCTGCGGCGGCCTCGGTTTCTGCCGGGGTATCGGCGGTGGTTTCTGGGGTTGCTTCAGTGGTTGTCATGCGGCGCGATCCTGTCCAAACCCTGCGAGCCGACCGTCTTTTTACGGTCGACTCTGGGCTTATCGGCCGCTTTCTTCAGGACTGGAGGCCAATTGCCGCTTAACCAGAGGTAAGTCCGTCGATAAAGCGCACTATCCGCTCGCCCAGTTCGGCGGCGAGGGGCAATTTCGGGTCGTTGTAGGACGCCAGTTGCTGCTGGACGTTGTTGGGCACGATGCGCATGACATGGTTCATGCCTTCGATCACGGTCAGTTGCGCGTCCGGCTTGGCCTTTTTCAACTGCTGGGCATCGCCGACGCCGACCTGGATGTCGTTGGTGCCCTGAATGATCAGGGCAGGCATGGTCAGCCGTGCAAAGGCCGCCGACGGATCGGCGCGGAACAGGCTGATCAGATAAGGCTGCACGCTGGGTCGGAAAATACCTTCCAGCGGGCGCGGCACATCGGCGTCCACCTGGCCGGCCTTGAGGTGGTCGAGAATTTCGTTACTGCGCAGCAGCAGGGCCGGGGGCAGGTGATCGGCCAGTTGCTGGCGAATGACTTGATCGACCGGGCGGGCGCTGCCGGACAGGGAAATCACCCCGGCCGGACTCAATTGCGGCGCGGCGAGGGCGGCGACCAGCGCGCCCTCACTGTGGCCCAGCACGATCAGCGGGCCCATGCGCTTGTCGGCCTTGAGCAACTTGCCCCAGGCCACGGCGTCGGACACGTAGGCGTCGAGGGTCAGGTTGCGCTCGTCAGGGGTCGCGGCAAGGCTGGCGGCCACGCCGCGTTTGTCATAGCGCACGCTGGCGATATTGTGCCGGGCCAGCACCCAGGCCAGGCGCTTGAGGCTGTCGTTGCGCGCGCCATCGGCGCTGTTGCCGTTGCGGTCGGTGGGGCCTGAGCCGGCGATGATCAGCACCACCGGCACGGGTTGCTCGGACTGCGGCAGCAGCAGCGAGCCGAACAGCTCACCGCTGCCGGTGTCCAGGCTGATCGGCCGTTGCAGTACGACAGGGGAGGCGGCCTGGGCCGCGACGGTAAACAAGGTGAGGGTGAACAGCAAAACTCGCAGCATCATCGCGCCATCATTGGAGAGGTGCCGGTTGGACCAACGTCTACCGGTAAGGTTTCGAGGATGAACTAGTGGGTTAGCCTGCGTATACTGGCCGCCTTAAGTTATTACGGTTGACTTGTTTCAACTGACTTCACGGAGCGCCCTGCATGTCCGGCAATACCTTCGGCAAGCTGTTCACTGTCACCACCGCGGGCGAAAGCCATGGCCCGGCGTTGGTCGCCATTGTCGACGGCTGCCCGCCCGGCCTCGAGCTGTCGCTGGAAGACCTGCAGCGTGACCTGGACCGCCGCAAGCCCGGCACCAGCCGTCACACCACCCAGCGCCAGGAACCCGATGAAGTCGAGATCCTCTCCGGTGTGTTCGAAGGCCGCACCACCGGCTGCGCCATCGGCCTGCTGATCCGCAATACCGACCAGAAGTCCAAGGACTACTCGGCGATCAAGGACCTGTTCCGCCCGGCCCACGCCGACTACACCTACCATCACAAATACGGCGAACGCGACTACCGTGGCGGCGGTCGCAGCTCGGCGCGCGAAACCGCGATGCGCGTGGCGGCCGGTGCCATCGCCAAGAAATACCTGGCAACCCAGGGCATCGTCATCCGTGGCTATATGAGCCAGCTCGGCCCGATTGAAATCCCGTTCAAGACCTGGGACAGCGTCGAAGACAACGCCTTCTTCTGCCCCGACCCGGACAAGGTGCCAGAACTGGAAGCCTACATGGACCAGTTGCGCCGCGATCAGGATTCGGTCGGTGCCAAGATCACCGTGGTGGCCGAAGGCGTGAAGCCGGGCCTGGGCGAGCCGATCTTCGACCGTCTCGACGCCGAACTGGCCCATGCGCTGATGAGCATCAATGCGGTCAAGGGTGTGGAAATCGGCGCCGGTTTCGCCTGTGTGGCCCAACGCGGCACTGAGCATCGCGATGAGATGACCCCGCAGGGTTTCCTCAGCAACAACGCCGGCGGCATCCTCGGCGGTATCTCCTCGGGCCAGCCGATCGTGGCGCACCTGGCGCTCAAGGCCACGTCGAGCATCACCACGCCGGGCCGCTCGATTGATGTGCATGGCAACCCGGTGGACGTGATCACCAAAGGCCGCCACGACCCGTGCGTCGGCATTCGCGCCACGCCGATTGCCGAAGCCATGATGGCCATCGTGTTGATGGACCACCTGCTGCGCAACCGCGGGCAAAACGCTGATGTGCAGGTGAGTACGCCGATACTGGGCCAGCTGTGAAGGGCTGAAGGTGACAGCCCTCCCTTATTGGCGCCTCTCCAGCTTTTACCTGTTCTACTTCGCCCTGCTCGGGGCGACGGCGCCATTCCTGGCGTTGTACTTCGATCACCTGGGCTTTTCCAGCGCGCGTATCGGCGAGCTGGTGGCCATCCCCATGCTGATGCGGTGCGTGGCGCCCAATCTCTGGGGCTGGCTGGGCGATTACACCGGGCGACGCCTGGCCATCGTGCGCTTTGGCGCGGTGTGCACGCTGTTGAGTTTTTCGCTGATTTTCGTCAGCAAAACTTACGCCTGGCTGGCCCTGGTCATGGCCTTGCACGCGTTCTTCTGGCACGCGGTACTGCCGCAGTTCGAAGTGATCACCCTGGCTCACCTGCAACAGCAAACCTCGCGCTATAGCCAGATACGCTTGTGGGGCTCCATTGGCTTTATCCTCACCGTCGTGATCATGGGCCGCCTGTTCGACTGGCTGAGCGTGGATATCTACCCGGTGGTGGTCGTGGTGATCATGGCCGGCATCATCGGCGCCAGCCTGTGGGTGCCGAACGCGCAGCCCGCCAGCCACGGCAAGCGCCTGGCCGGTGACGGGTTTATCCGCCAATTGCGCAGTCCCGGCGTGCTGGCCTTCTATGCCTGTGTGGCGTTGATGCAGCTGAGTCATGGCCCGTATTACACCTTCCTCACGCTGCACCTGGAACACCTGGGCTACAGCCGTGGCGTGATCGGCCTGCTGTGGGCGCTCGGGGTGGTGGCGGAGGTGTTGATGTTCCTGGGCATGAGTCGCATCCTGACGCGCTTTTCCGTGCGCCGGGTGCTGCTGGCCAGTTTCCTGCTGGCGGCACTGCGCTGGTTGCTGCTCGGTGCGTTTGCCGAATTTTTCTGGGTGCTGCTGCTGGCGCAGGTGCTGCATGCCGCCACATTCGGCAGTTTCCACGCGGCGGCCATTGCCTTCGTGCAGCGCAGTTTCGGCGATCGCCAGCAAGGCCAGGGCCAGGCGCTTTACGCCGCGCTGGCCGGCACCGGCGGTGCGCTGGGCGCGCTGTATGCCGGTTATAGCTGGAACCTGCTGGGCCCGACCCTCACCTTCAGTATCGCCAGCATCGCGGCCCTGGCTGCCGCCGTTATCATTGGCCTTCGATTGCAAGAGCCGAACCAAGGAGCCGTGCAATGAGCTATGTCGCTGTCTACCCCCTCACTACACCCGACACCCCGAACAAAGTGCTGACCCACTTCGACGACATTCAGTCGACCCTGGCCGAAAAAGGCGTGCGCTTTGAGCGCTGGCAGCCCGGCGCGCTGGAAAAGGGCGCCAGCGAGGCGCAGATGATTGCGGCGTATCAGTCGCAGATCGAGGCGCTTGGCTACGCCCACGTCAAGGTGATCAGGGTGACCGGTGATCATCCCCATAAAGACGCGCTGCCGGCCGAGCGCCTGAGCGAGCACACCTGCCGTGAAGATCAAGCGCACGGCTTCATCGCGGGCCAGGGATTGTTCTCGTTGCGCATTGGCGATTATGTCTACGGCGTGCGGTGTGAGAAGAACGACCTGCTGATCGTGCCCGCCGGCATGCCCCATTGGTTCGACATGGGCGAGAACCCGCATTTTGTCGCGCTGCATATGTTCAATACTGCAGAGGGTTCGGTGCCGACCTTGACCGGTAATGACATCGCTCGTGAGTTTGCCAAGCTGGACGACTAAAACAAGTTTTTTAAATGTTCAACCTCGGCAAGTTGGAATGTGCTGTGGGAAGAAGCCTAAATACATGTAGGGCTTGGCTGTTTATCCTCGGCCTTGCTCTCTCATTTCGCCAGTTATGTAACTCTCTCCTCGTTCAATGTTTATGTCGCTGTCTATAGGAAGAATCCGAAGGGTGACAGCGCATCAGCATATAAAAAAAAGGAGAAAGTAATGAATCGCCCCGAGGAGTTATCTCAGCCGTTGGAAGTTTTGCCGACGGTTATCAGAAGACGCTTGAGTTTACTCGGCAAGCCCCTGACCAAGACGGAGCTGCAGATCCTGCGGTGGGCCTCCGAAGGTAAGACCATTTGGGAGATGAGCAGGATTCGCTGCACCTCGGAGGCCACGGTCAAATTCCATCTGCGCAATATCTACGGCAAGCTCGATGTGAATAACCGCGTGCAGGCGATGAATGAGGCGGCGCGCCAGGGCCTGTGCTGACGGCATAAAAAAGGGCCGCGACGCTCAACGGCGTCGCAGCCCTTTGTAGCTGGGTGAAGCTTATGCCGAGTGGTAGGTCGGCAAGGCAAAGCGGTTCTGGCTTTGCAGCATCGAAATTTGCGGCAGTTCACTGGCTTGTTCGGCCAGGTCGCGGCGGATCGCGCTGATCACCCAAGTGAGTTGGTCGGCGGTGTGCAACTGCTGATACGAGATCGAGCGTTTCACCTGCTTGCCTTCGCTGTTGCGCAGGGTCAACAGGATGCCGCCGTCCGGACGTGGCTGGGTGGTGACGTCGTAGTTGGAAAATACCGAAGCGAATTTATCTTGGATCAGGCTCATGTCTATCAGCTCCATTGGCTCAAGTGGGCAAGCATGGAGTGATAGGTGCAGTGATTGTGCCAGTATTGATCTATTTAAAAAATCCTTATAAATCAGCGCCTTGTAATTTTTCAGGATTTTCGTTTTCGTGCAATTTGCATGAAGGGCTATCGTGCATCCTGCATTTTGCGTTATCCAACCGGTTACTTTTCACGCGCAATGCATTTTCCCTACCGATTATGACCGTGGGTTTCGCGGATAAATTCCATTCAGGCCCAGGCGCTAATCGGGAGACGACACAGTTTAAATTCCGCGTGTACAGCTAAAGGAGGGCTGGCACCACGTTCACTATTGATTGTGCCTATCGGCATTTTTGACAAAAAAGCCATGACAGCAGGGAACTCCATCGCGACACTGGGCGCCATATACAGCATCACACAGGAGCCCTACATGTCGACTCAGCCCAAACAGATGACCGAAGACGAAGCCGCCGAATTCGCCGAGCAAGTCTTCGACGTCGCTCGCAAAGGCGACGCCGCCATGCTCGCAGCGCTATTGACCAAAGGCTTGCCGGCCAACTTTCGGAATCACAACGGTGACACGTTGCTGATGCTTGCGGCCTACCACGGCCATGCCGAGGCGGTAAAAGTGTTGCTGGAGTTCAAGGCCGATCCGTTGATTGCCAACGATAAGAACCAACTGCCGATTGCCGGTGCGGCCTTTAAGGGCAACCTGCCCGTGGTCAAGGCACTGATCGAGGGCGGAACCCCGGTTGAAGCGGCTTCTTCGGATGGGCGCACGGCACTGATGATGGCGGCCATGTTCAACCGCGTCGAAATGCTTGAATACCTGCTCGGCCAGGGGGCCAATCCCAAGGCTACCGACGCCCAGGGCGCGACAGCGCTGGCTGCGGCGCAGACCATGGGGGCCGTGGATACGGCGGCGTTGTTGCAAAAACTGGTGTAGGCTACGCGCCCTCGAAAACCCGCCCGTCACAGGACCACCCCATGAAAACCGCTCTCGTCGAACTCATCAGCAAAATCAGCGCCGGCGTCATGGCCGAGGACGAGGTGGTGCGTATCGCCGACGAAGCAGCCCAGGCCTACGCGGACCCTGTGGCTTTTCTGGCGGCCAATCCGGATATCAACTACGACGATACCTTCCCGATTCCGCTGGGGGAGTGGGTGGTCATCGGCAGCCTGCCGGACACCGTACTGTTCCAGGCCGACAGCTACGCCGACCTGTTTGCCCAGATCGTCGCCTCGTTTGGTCCGGGCGTGGCATTCAACCTCAAGCCCAAGCAACTGGCGAAGACCGAAGACCTGACGGCCCTCAACCGCATCCAGATCCAAATGAGCGCCCTGAGCCCGGAAGACGGCGGCTATGTGCTGCTCAACTTCAGCCAGTTGCTCGATGACCACATCCAGGCCGTGCTGGTGTTCGGCAATGACCTGCCGCGCGTGCTGGAGCTGTGCGCCGAGGTCGGCATCCAGGCCGAACCGTCGCTGGAAGCCCTGAAGATTGCCGTACACGTCTGAAATAAAACGGAACCCCGGCCAGGGCTGACTATCCTACAAGGGCATGCCCTCACTTAGGAGCGACACCATGGGTTCCACTTTCAACGGCCTGATTGGCCTGATCATCCTCGCGCTGGATATCTGGGCGATCATCAACGTGTTCAAAAGCGGCGCGAGCACGGGCGCCAAGGTGCTGTGGATTTTGCTGATCCTGCTGCTGCCGGTACTGGGCCTGATCATCTGGGCGATCGCCGGGCCGCGCGGTAACGTGCGGATCTAAGCAACCCGCTCCTTCTGGAGTGGGCACCGCCAATGTGGGAGGGGGCTTGCCCCCGATAGCGGTGAGTCAGCAACGGATACAGTGCTGACCCACCGCCATCGGGGGCAAGCCCCCTCCCACATTTGCCTCCGGTATGTTTGATAGATTTGTGTGTCGAAATATTCGCTGCACGAAATTTTCACATCCCATCCAAGACAATTCGCCCGCTTTATTCCGCTGCCAAGGCTCTATCCCCGAGTGCCCATAAAGGCACGGCGGCGGCGCTCGTTCAGTAATTTATAGCGTTGATGCCGTTGATCGGGCACCATTTGCCCCACCGCGTTAACCGCCCACCCCGGCCAGCCTGGGCGAGGGACGGACGCCACTGCATTATTTCGCAACTTCAACTTCCAATGGGTCCTAAAACGACATGGCAAACCCGGACGCCCTGAATCAGCCGCGCGCTTCAAATCGCCTGCTGCAACCGACCGTCAAATCCCATCTGGCGTACACGCTGCTTTGCGCACTGGTCATGATGGTGATGTTCTCCCTGCTGCGCCTGGCGTTGCTGGTCTACAACCGCGAGATGATCCTCGATACACCGGCCTCGACCTTCCTGGAAGCGTTCGCCAATGGCCTGCGCCTGGATATCCGCCTGGTGATGTACCTGCTGATCCCGCTGTTGCTGGCGTTGTTCAGCGTACGGGCCATGGCGGCGCGTGGGTTCTTCCGCTTGTGGTTGACCGTCGCGTCCAGCATTGCGCTGTTCCTGGGCCTGATGGAGATGGACTTCTACCGTGAGTTCCACCAGCGCCTCAACGGGCTGGTCTTCCAGTATGTGAAGGAAGACCCGAAAACCGTGATGAGCATGCTCTGGTACGGGTTCCCGGTGGTGCGTTACCTGTTGGCCTGGGCCGTGGGCACGCTGATCCTGAGCATGGCCTTCAAGGGCGCCGACCGCGCAACGCGCCCGCGTGGCCCGTTCAGTGGCGGCAGCATCGGCACGCGCCCGGTGGCGCCGTGGTACAGCCGCATTGCGGTGTTCGTGGTGTGCCTGCTGGTCGCGGTGGTCGCCATCCGCGGCACCCTGCGCCAGGGTCCGCCGCTGCGTTGGGGGGATGTCTACACCACTGATTCGAACTTCGCCAACCAGCTTGGCCTCAATGGCACGCTGTCGCTGATCGCTGCGGCCAAGTCGCGCTTCTCCGAAGATCGCTCCAACATCTGGAAGGCCACCCTGGAGCAACCGCTGGCCACCCAGACCGTGCGGGACATGCTGGTACTGCCGAGCGAAAAACTGGTGGATACCGACACCGCTGCCGTGCGCCGTGATTTCACGCCGCCGGCCGAGAAGACCCTGCCGATCAAGAACGTGGTAGTGATCCTGATGGAAAGCTTCGCCGGTCACTCGGTGGGCGCCCTGGGCCGTCCAGGCAACATCACGCCGTACTTCGACAAGTTGTCCAAGGAAGGCCTGCTGTTCGATCGCTTCTTCTCCAACGGTACCCACACCCACCAGGGTATGTTCGCCACCATGGCCTGCTTCCCGAACCTGCCGGGCTTCGAATACCTGATGCAGACCCCCGAAGGCAGCCACAAGCTGTCGGGCCTGCCGCAGTTGCTCAGCGCGCGTGATTTCGACGATGTGTATGTCTACAACGGCGACTTCGCCTGGGACAACCAGTCGGGCTTTTTCAGCAACCAGGGCATGACCAACTTCATTGGCCGCAATGACTTCGTCAACCCGGTGTTTTCCGACCCGACCTGGGGCGTGTCCGACCAGGACATGTTCAACCGTGGCCTGGAAGAACTGAAAGCCCGCGAAGGCGGCAAGCCGTTCTACGCGCTGCTGCAAACCCTGTCCAACCACACCCCGTACGCGTTGCCGACGCCATTGCCGGTCGAGAAAGTCACTGACCGTGGCAGCCTCAACGAGCATTTGACCGCCATGCGCTACTCCGACTGGGCGTTGGGCCAGTTCTTCGAGAAGGCCCGCAAGGAGCCGTACTTCAAGGAAACCCTGTTCGTGGTGGTGGGTGACCACGGCTTCGGTAACGAGCAGCAGATTACCGAGATGGACTTGGGCCGTTTCAATGTACCGATGCTGATGATCGCGCCGGGCATGCAGGAAAAGTTCGGCGAGCGTGACCACACCGTGGGCACACAGATCGATATCGTCCCGACCATCATGGGGCGCCTGGGCGGTGACACCCTGCACCAGTGCTGGGGCCGCGACCTGCTCAACCTGCCGGAAGGCGACAAAGGCTTCGGCGTGATCAAACCGTCGGGCAGCGACCAGACCGTCGCCCTGCTCACGGCTGACCGCGTGCTGGTCTTGCCCAAGGAAATGCCACCCAAACTGTGGCAATACGAACTGGGCGCCAACCCGACCGGCAAAGTAATCGCCGAATCGCCCGACGAAGCGGCGCTGAAGCAGAAACTCGAGTCGTTCCTGCAAACCGCCACCAAGAGCCTGCTGGATAACACCGCAGGCGTCGTAGACGGTAAGCCGGACTAACGCATCGGCAAAAAAAAGAGGCCTCAATCGAGGCCTCTTTTTTTATCTGCGTACGCAGCTTTTATATCTTGCCGAGTAACAACAGCACCAGCAGAACGACCAGCACTACGCCCAGGATACCCGACGGGCCATAACCCCAGTTACGCGAGTGCGGGAACACTGGCAGGCCGCCGACCAACAGTAGAATCAGGATAATGATCAGGATCAGGCTCATGGTTTTATTCCTTATAGGCCTTGCGTAAAGACCGGTTATTCAGCGGGAGTCTCGTCCACTTGATTATGGACGGCTTAACAACTCCGACTCTGTCACTTCACAGAAAATTCCGTATTTTTTTAAAGCAATTTGGTTGCTCGCTTATTTCTTTTAACACCTGCGCAAATACATCAACTTAGTTGAAAAAGATTGAACTTAGGCTATGCGCACGCATCCGACCGGGCCCGCGGTTTGCCTGGGGCATTCATCACTCTGATGGTGCGTGGGCGCGGCAAAAACCTTCGCTACACTGCCGGTCACTCCTCTGGTGAACCACAAGGCTACTTCCTATGCAAAACCGCATGATGATCACTGGCGCCGGGTCCGGCCTGGGTCGTGAAATCGCTCTGCGCTGGGCCCGCGAGGGTTGGCAGCTGGCCTTGTCGGATGTCAGCGAAACTGGCTTGCAGGAAACCCTCAGGCTGGTGCGCGAGGCCGGTGGCGATGGTTTCACCCAGCGCTGCGATGTGCGTGATTACAGCCAGCTCACCGCGTTCGCCCAGGCCTGCGAGGTGAAGCTTGGCGGCATCGATATCATCGTCAATAACGCCGGCGTGGCGTCCGGTGGGTTCTTTGCCGAGTTATCTCTTGAAGACTGGGACTGGCAGATCGCAATCAACCTGATGGGCGTGGTCAAGGGCTGCAAGGCGTTCCTGCCGCTGCTGGAAAAGAGCAAGGGGCGCATCATCAACATCGCCTCGATGGCCGCGCTGATGCAGGGGCCTGCCATGAGCAACTACAACGTGGCCAAGGCCGGTGTGGTGGCGCTGTCGGAAAGTCTGCTGGTGGAACTCAAGCAGCAGGAAATCGGTGTGCATGTGGTATGCCCGTCGTTTTTCCAGACCAATCTGCTCGATTCGTTCCGTGGGCCGACCCCGGCGATGAAGGCCCAGGTGGGCAAGTTGCTCGAGAGTTCACCGATCTCGGCGACGCAGATCGCCGACTACATTTATCAACGCGTGGCTGCCGGCGAGTTCATGATTCTGCCCCACGAGCAGGGGCGGATGGCGTGGACGCTCAAGCAGAAAAACCCGCAGTTGCTGTATGACGAGATGACGCTGATGGCCGATAAAATGCGCGCCAAGGCGCAGGCTACCAGAGCCTGATCTGGATGCGGTCTGTCAGGTAAATTACCTCTCCATGTAGGTGACGCCTGATTTGGCCGCGTGCCATTGCTGGTTACGCTTCAAGCGAGCAAGGTCGGGGGCCAGACACTCGAAAAGGACACCCGCCATGCTGGTCTTAAGCCGTGTTGTAGGCGAAACCATCGCCATCGGCGATGACATCGTCTTGCACATCCTCGAAATCAACGGGCGCCAGGTGAAATTTGGCATCGAAGCGCCCGTAGGGATCAGCGTGCATCGCGCTGAGGTCTACCGCAAAATCCTCGAACGCCAGGCCAGCGCCACTCATCCGGTGCCGGTACCTGCCCCTTAGCCTCGCCGTCAGTCAAACAGGTGCTTGGGCACGTCGTGCTTGAGCATCAACTGGCATTGTTCGCTGTCCGGATCGAACACGATCAGCGCCTGGCCCTTGGTCAGTGCTTGGCGTACGCGCAATACGCGGGTTTCCAGCGGTGTGTCGTCGCCATTGTCGGTGCCATCGCGGGTGACGAAATCTTCGATGAGGCGGGTCAGGGTGTCGACTTCAAGCGCGTCGTAGGGAATCAGCATACAAGCCTCAGGTGTCAGGTCCCGACGATGCTACTGCGCCGGGACTTTTGTTGCCAGTATCAGCTGTTGTCGACGTCGGACTTCTGGCCGACCAGGCTGTCCACCGACGGCACGCGGGTATCGCTCTCCATGTGCGTCTCATGCTCGATCTGATGGCTGAAGCGGTCCAGGGAGCCCTGGGCCGGTTGCGCATCGCTGGCAAAGACCGGTGGGCTGAGGATGTAGGCGCCGAGCAGCCGACTGAGGGCCGCCAGGCTGTCGATATGGGTGCGCTCGTAACCGTGGGTGGCATCGCAACCGAATGCGAGTAACGCGGTGCGGATGTCATGCCCGGCAGTCACCGCCGAATGCGCATCACTGAAGTAATAACGGAACAGGTCACGGCGCACCGGCAGATCGTTATCCGCCGCCAGGCGCAGCAAGTGCCGTGACAGGTGATAGTCATACGGCCCACCGGAATCCTGCATCGCCACGCTCACCGCGTGTTCGCTGGAGTGCTGGCCGGGGGCGACCGGGGCGATATCGATACCGACGAACTCACTGACATCCCAGGGCAGGGCGGCGGCCGCGCCGCTGCCGGTTTCCTCGGTGATGGTGAACAGCGGGTGGCAATCGATGAGCAAGGGTTCGCCGCTGTCGATGATCGCCTTGAGCGCGGCGAGCAGGGCGGCGACGCCGGCTTTGTCGTCCAGGTGACGCGCGCTGATGTGACCGCTTTCAGTGAACTCCGGCAGTGGGTCGAACGCCACGTAGTCACCGATGCTGATCCCCAGGGAGTCGCAGTCGGCGCGGGTCGCGCAGTAGGCGTCCAGGCGCAATTCGACGTGGTCCCAGCTCACCGGCATTTCATCCACGGCGGTGTTGAATGCATGCCCGGAGGCCATCAATGGCAACACGCTGCCGCGAATCACGCCGTTGTCGGTGAACAGGCTGACGCGGCTGCCTTCGGCAAAACGGCTCGACCAGCAGCCGACCGGCGCCAGCGTCAGGCGGCCATTGTCCTTGATCGCCCGTACGGCGGCGCCGATGGTGTCCAGGTGCGCGGAGACGGCGCGGTCAGGGCTGTTCTTCTGGCCCTTGAGGGTGGCGCGAATCGTGCCGCGCCGGGTCATTTCAAACGGGATGCCGAGTTCTTCCAGGCGTTCGGCGACGTAGCGCACGATGGTGTCGGTAAACCCAGTGGGGCTGGGAATGGCGAGCATTTCCAGCAGGACTTTCTGCAGGTAGGCGAGATCCGGTTCGGGAATGGTTCGGGTCATGGAAACTCCTGATGGGTTGAGGGCGATCGTTCCCACGCTCTGCGTGGGAATGCAGCCCGTGACGCTGCGCGTCACAACAACGGACGCGGAGCGTCCCTTGAGGCATTCCCACGCGGAGCGTGGGAACGATCAGAGGTCAGGTGGCCGGCTGACTATGTGGAAACAACAAATCCACAAACTTCTCAGCGGTTGGTTGCGGTTCATGATTGGCCAATCCGGCCCGTTCATTGGCTTCAATGAACACGTAGTCGGGTTGATCCGCTGCAGGCACCAGCAGGTCCAGGCCGACCATGGGAATATCCAGCGCCCGGGCGGCGCGCACGGCGGCGTCCACCAGGGTCGGGTGCAGGATCGCCGTGACGTCTTCCAGGCAGCCGCCGGTGTGCAGGTTGGCGGTGCGACGCACGGCCAGTTGCACGCCGCGCGGCAGGACGCTGTGGTAGTCATACCCGGCGGCTTTCAGGGTGCGCTCGGTTTCCGCGTCCAGCGGGATCTTGCTTTCGCCGTCGGTAGCGGCCTGGCGCCGCCGGCTCTGGGCTTCGATCAAGGCACGGATCGAATGCTGACCATCGCCTATCACTTCGGCCGGGCGACGAATCGCGGCGGCGACCACTTCAAAACCGATCACCAGGATGCGCAGGTCAAGGCCTTCGTGGAAGCTTTCGAGCAGCACCCGGCTGTCGAACTGGCGCGCCGCTTCAATCGCCGCTTGTACTTCCTCGATAGTCCGCAGGTCCACTGCCACGCCCTGGCCCTGCTCGCCATCCAGCGGCTTGACCACGATGCGTTGATGTTCGTCGAGAAATTCCAGGTTGTCATCGGCGCTGCCGGCCAACTGTTGTGAAGGCAGCTGCAAACCGGCGGCCTTGAGCACTTTGTGAGTCAGGCTCTTGTCCTGGCACAAGGTCATGCTGATGGCGCTGGTCAGGTCGCTCAACGACTCTCGGCAGCGCACCCGGCGCCCGCCGTGGCTGAGGGTGAACAGCCCGGCATCGGCATCGTCCACGTGCACATCGATACCGCGCCGATGGGCTTCTTCGACAATGATGCGCGCATAAGGATTGAACCCCGCCTGTGGCCCGGGGCCGAGAAACAGCGGCTGGTTGATGCCGTTCTTGTGCTTGATCGCAAAGGTGGTCAGCGCGCGGAAACCGAGCTTGGCGTAGAGGCTCTTGGCCTGGCGATTATCGTGCAGCACCGACAGGTCCAGGTAGCTCAAGCCACGACTCATAAAGTGTTCCACCAAGTGGCGCACCAGCACTTCACCCACACCGGGGCGCGTGCATTGCGGGTCTACCGCCAGGCACCACAGGCTGCAACCGTTTTCCGGGTCGTGAAAGGCCTTCTGGTGGTTCAGGCCCATCACGCTGCCGATGATCGCGCCGCTGTCTTCGTCTTCTGCCAGCCAGTACACCGGGCCACCTTGATGGCGCGGGGTCAGGCGTTCAGGGTCGATGGGCAGCATGCCGCGTCCCTGATACAGCAAGTTCACCGCCTGCCAGTCGGCCTCGCTTTGTACCCGACGGATACGAAAGCCGCGAAACACCCGCGTGGCCGGGCGGTAATCGCTGAACCACAGGCGCAGGGTGTCGGAAGGGTCGAGGAACAGCTGCTGCGGATCGATCCCCAGGATTTGCTGGGGTGCGGCTACATACAGCGCGATGTCACGCTCGCCGGGTTGCTCGTTGAGCAGCTCCTGGGCAAGGCTGGCGGGGTCGGGAAAGGTATGCCCAATCAACAAGCGGCCCCAGCCGCAGTGCACGGCAATCGGGTCGGGGCCTTGGGCGCTGCCGTCTTCGGCAAGCCGGGCCTGCAGGCGCTCATAGGTCGGCGCCTGGCCCTTGAGCAAGCGTTGGCTATATGCCGCAGCGTTAGGTTTCATCAATCAGATTCCTTGTTCGCTGAGCCACAGGTTCAACGCCGCCAGTTGCCACAGCTTGGAGCCACGCAACGGGGTCAATTGGCCCTGTGGGTCCGTCAGCAAGCGGTCAAGCATGGCGGGGTTGAACAGGCCACGGTCCTGGCTGGGGTCCAGCAACAGCTCGCGTACCCAGTTGAGGGTATCGCCCTGTAAATGCTTGAGGCCTGGCACCGGGAAGTAGCCTTTCTTGCGGTCGATGACTTCGCTGGGGATCACGCGGCGCGCGGCCTCCTTGAGCACCTGCTTGCCGCCGTCGGGCAATTTGAACTTGCCCGGCACGCGGGCCGAGAGTTCCACCAGGCGGTAGTCGAGAAACGGCGTACGCGCTTCCAGGCCCCAGGCCATGGTCATGTTGTCGACGCGTTTGACCGGGTCGTCCACCAGCATCACCGTGCTGTCCAGGCGCAGGGCCTTGTCTACCGCAGCGTCCGCGCCCGGCATCGCGAAATGTTCGCGCACGAAGTCCCCGGCGGCGTCGTTGGCGGTCAGCCATTTCGGCGCGACGGTGGCGGCATAGTCGTCGTAACTGCGGTCGAAAAATGCCTCGCGGTACGCCGCATACGGGTCGCTGGCGCCGTCCACCTGCGGGTACCAGTGGTAACCGGCGAACAATTCGTCGGCGCCCTGGCCGCTCTGTACCACCTTGCAATGCTTGGCCACCTCCCGCGAGAGCAGATAGAAGGCGATGCAGTCGTGGCTGACCATCGGCTCGCTCATGGCGCGGAAGGCCGCTGGCAGTTGCTCGATGATCTCGCTTTCGGCGATGCGCAATTGGTGGTGACGGGTGCCGTAGTGCTTGGCGATCAAGTCCGAATACTGGAACTCGTCGCCGCGCTCGCCGCCGGCGTCTTCAAAACCGATGGAGAAGGTCGACAAGTCTTCGACGCCCACTTCGCGCAGCAGGCCGACCAGCATGCTCGAGTCGACGCCACCGGAGAGCAGCACGCCGACGTCAACCGCCGCGCGTTGACGGATGGCCACGGCTTCGCGGGTGCTGTCGAGCACGCGGTCGGTCCAGTCTTCCAGGCTCAGGTTTTTTTCGTCATCACGGGGACCATAGGGCAGGGTCCACCAGGTTTGCTGTTCGGTCTTGCCGTTTGCCTCGATGCGCATCCAGCTCGCTGGCGGCAGCTTTTCAATGCCCGCCAGCAGCGTGCGCGGCGCAGGCACCACGGCGTGAAAATTGAGGTAATGGTTGAGTGCGACCGGGTCGAGAATCGGGTTGATATCGCCGCCCTTGAGCAACGCCGGCAACGCCGAGGCAAAGCGCAGGCGCTGGCCGGTGCGCGATAAGTACAGGGGCTTTACGCCGAGGCGGTCGCGGGCGATGAACAGACGCTGGGCATCGCGCTCCCAGATGGCAAAGGCAAACATGCCATTGAGTTTGGGCAACAGCGCTTCGCCCCAGGCGTGATAGCCCTTGAGCAGCACTTCGGTGTCGCCGCCGGAATAGAAGGCATAGCCCAAGGCTTCCAGCTCTTGGCGCAGTTCCGGGAAGTTGTAAATCGCGCCGTTGAATGCCAGGGACAGGCCCAGTTGGGCGTCGACCATCGGTTGGGCGGAGCCGTCCGACAGGTCCATGATTTTCAGGCGGCGATGGCCCAGGGCAATCGGCCCTTGGGCATGAAAACCCCAGGCGTCGGGGCCACGAGGGGCGAGGTGATGCGTGATGCGTTCCACGGCTGCCAGGTCGGCAGGTTGATGATCAAAGCGTAACTCGCCAGCTAATCCACACATAAGTTCCTTACCGGTTTTTCCGTTGGGGAGGGGTCAATACTCAATACGCACCAAAAGGGCGCTTACCCAGAAACTGACCCCAGGCACAACCCGGGAGTTTTAGAACGATAAGTTATAAGTGGACTTTGGCTAATGGCACCGCCGCTTTCGCCGTTTCACGCTCAGCGGGCTGGTCGCGCTTTGCCGCGAATCAATTCGCGCAAGGCAAACCGATTGGGATGACAGGCCTGGGCAACGCTGACGGGCAACGGCAGCGGTTCGTTATCCAGCCACGCCGCCAGCAGTTGCGCCGATAAAGGCGCGGTGATCAGGCCGCGAGAACCATGGCCGCTGTTGATGTACACACCGTCCAGCCACGGGCACGGCGTATCGGGTACCTGGCGGGCGTCCTTGGCCAATACGCCATACGCCTCGGCAAATGCGCTCGCATCGGCCAGCGGGCCGACAATGGGTAGATAGTCGGGACTGGTGCAGCGGAAGGCCGCTCGGCCCTCCAGGGTTTCAAGCGGCTGGGTGTCGGCGTGCAAGGCGTGCAACAGGGCCGGGGAAATTTCCCGCAGCAGCGTCAGGTTATCGGCGTGTTCAGCGAGGGTAGGCGTGAGGTCCTCGCTCTTGAAGTCGAAACTGGCGCCCAGGGTGTGTTCGCCCAAACGTGCCGGCGCGACATAGCCTTGCCCGCACACCACCGTGCTCAACGCTCGGCTTTCGACGGTTTGCGCAAGGCTCGTGATTTGCCCGCGAATGCGCTTGAGCGGCAGCGCGGCGCTGAAGGGAAAGCGCTTGATCTCGGCGGCGCCGGCAAGCACCACCACGGGCGCGCTGGCGACCAGCGTGTCACCGTTGCGGGCCTGCCATTGGCCGTCGACGCGGTGCAAGGTGAGCGCCTCCTGATGCACGCGCACCTCCACGCCGGGATGCCGCGCCTGCCACGCGCACAAGGCGGGCGGATTGACCCAGCCGCCTTCGGGGAAAAACAGCCCGCCCATCTCCAGCGGTATCCCCGCGTGGGCTTGGGCCTGGGCCGCATCCACGCGGTGCAGCAGGTCCGGCGCGAAGGCCTCGGCCAGTTGGGCCTGGCGTTCGGCTTCCTTGGGATTGAACGCCAGTTGCAGTACACCGCAGGCGTCCCAGTCCACCCCGCGCTGCAAATGCTCCAGCAGCCGACGGGTGTAGCCGAAGCCGCTGACAATCAACTGCGACAGCGCCGTGCCGTGGGCCGACAGTTTCAGGTACAGCACGCCCTGCGGATTGCCCGAGGCTTCCTGTGCCAGGGCCGCATGACGCTCCAGCAGGCACACCTGCCAGCCTCGCGCCGCCAGGCTGGCTGCGGTGCAGCAACCAGCCAGCCCACCGCCGATCACCAGGGCCCGGCGTTCGCCCGGCTCGGGCGCCGGCCGGGCGAACCACGGCGCGCCAGTGGCGGGACGCGGTGTGTGCTCGGGCCAACCGAGAAACTCCCCGCGCAGGATCTCCCACTTATGGCCGATGCCCGGCGTGCGTTTCATCTTGAACCCGGCGGCGTTGATCAGCCGCCGTACCCAACCGGTGCTGGTGAAGGTGCTGATGGTCGAGCCCGGTGCCGCCAGGCGCGCCAGTTCGGCGAACAGCTCGGCGGTCCACATGTCAGGATTTTTCGCCGGGGCGAAGCCGTCGAGAAACCAGGCATCGACCTGCGCATCCAGTTGCGGCAATTGCTCCAGGGCATCGCCGATCAACAGCGTCAGGGTCACGCGGCCGTGGTCCAGCACCAACTGCTGGAAGCCTGGATGGATGGCGATGTATTGCGCCAGTAATTGCTCGGCATAAGGTGCCAGCTCCGGCCACAGGCTCAGGGCGCGTTGCAGGTCGGCATGACTCAGCGGGTATTTCTCCACGCTGACAAAATGCAGGCGTGCCCCGGCCACCGCGTGTTGGTCGAACAGCTGCCAGGCGCACAAAAAATTCAAGCCCGTGCCGAAGCCGGTCTCGCCGATGACCAGCCGCCCGCCCGCCGGCAAGGCGGCGAAGCGCTCCTGCAAACGGTTCTGTTGCAGGAACACATAGCGGGTTTCTTCAAGGCCCGACTGAGTGGAGAAATACACGTCGTCGAACATCCGCGAATGCGGGCGGCCGTGGTCGTCCCAGTCGAGCTGGGCGTGGGCGATGGGGGTCATGGGCGGCTCATAAACAGACAGCGGGCAAACACAGGCGGCCATTCTAGCCGATCGACACGCCATGAATTGAGCCATGAATTGAGCCATGGCAAGCCTCGGTGGAATTTCCTGCCGCGTGCCGCTGCCCAATCCGCTAGTCTTGAGCCATCTTGAAACGGAGCTGCCCATGTTCGAATCCGCCGAAATCGGTCACGCCATCGACAAAGACACCTTTGAGGCCGCAGTGCCGGCCCTGCGCGAAGCCCTGCTGGAAGTGCAGTACGAGCTGCAACAGCAGAAGCGCTTCCCGGTGATCATCCTGATCAACGGTATCGAGGGCGCGGGCAAGGGCGAGACGGTCAAGTTGCTCAACGAGTGGATGGACCCGCGCCTGATCGAAGTGCGCACCTTCGACCAGCAGACCGACGAGGAACTGGCGCGCCCACCGGCCTGGCGCTACTGGCGGCAATTGCCGGCCAAGGGGCGCATGGGGATTTTCTTCGGCAACTGGTACAGCCAGATGCTGCAAAGCCGCGTTCACGACCAGATCAAGGACGCCCGTCTCGACCAGGCCATCGCCGGGGCCGAGCGCCTGGAGAAGATGCTGTGCGATGAAGGTGCGCTGATCTTCAAGTTCTGGTTTCACCTGTCCAAGAAACAGATGAAGGCGCGGCTCAAGGCGCTGGCCGATGACCCGCTGCACAGTTGGCGCATCAGCCCGCTGGACTGGCAGCAGTCCGAGACCTACGACAAATTCGTGCATTTCGGCGAACGGGTACTGCGCCGTACCAGCCGCGACTATGCGCCGTGGCATGTGATCGAAGGGGTCGACCCCCGTTACCGTGGGCTCACCGTGGGCAAGATTCTGCTCGAGGGCCTGCAGAATGCCTTGAAACTGCCCAAGGGCAAGGCCAGCGGCATGAACCCGGCGCCGTTGATCGCGTCGGTGGACCAGAAGAGCCTGCTCGACAGCCTCGACCTGAGCCTGCGTCTGGACAAGGACGATTACGAAGAACAGCTGATTACCGAGCAGGCACGCTTCTCCGGTCTGATGCGCGACAAACGCATGCGCAAGCACGCCCTGGTGAGTGTGTTCGAGGGCAACGACGCGGCCGGCAAGGGCGGGGCGATCCGCCGAGTGGCGGCCGCGCTGGACCCGCGCCAGTACCATATCGTGCCGATTGCCGCGCCCAGCGAAGACGAGCGCGCCCAGCCCTACCTGTGGCGGTTCTGGCAGAAGATCCCGGCGCGGGGCATGTTCACCGTGTTCGACCGCTCCTGGTATGGCCGGGTGCTGGTGGAACGCATCGAAGGCTTCTGCACCCCGACCGATTGGATGCGCGCCTATGGCGAGATCAATGATTTCGAAGAGCAGTTGCGCAATGCCGGGGTGATCGTGGTCAAGTTCTGGCTGGCCATCGACAAGGACACCCAGCTGGAGCGTTTCCAGGCCCGCGAAGAGATTCCCTTCAAGCGCTTCAAGATCACCGAAGACGACTGGCGCAACCGCGACAAGTGGGATGACTACCGTGCGGCGGTGGGCGACATGGTCGACCGCACCAGCACTGAAATCGCGCCCTGGACCCTGGTGGAAGCCAACGACAAACGCTGGGCGCGGATCAAGGTGCTGCGTACCCTCAACCGCGCGCTGGAAGACGCGTTTGCCAAGAGCGACAAGCACGACAAGAAGAAAAAGAAATAACGGTCTGCCCAGCTCAATAATGTGGGAGGGGGCTTGCTCCCGATGGCGGTGGGGCAGCTTCGAATGTGCTGACTGACCCACCGCCATCGGGAGCAAGCCCCCTCCCACAGTTTGACCTCATTCACTCAAGCCAGTGGCCGCACTTCGGCAACCCGCAGCTGGCATTGCCTGGCGCGTGATCCCTGACAACGCAAATCAAATGTGGGAGGGGGCTTGCCCCCGATAGCGGTGGGTCAGCTGCGAATTTACTAACTGAAACAGCGCCATCGGGAGCAAGTCGAATCGTCGCACCGCCCCTCCCACATGTGATCTCCACACATCAGGTAGACCGCATCCCGGCCTCATGCTTTTGCATCCATGCAGTGAATGATCATCGCGCCTGCCCAGGGCCCGGCTCTATCCTCGATCCACAACCACAAGTTCGAGGTAGCCCCATGCGTGAAGTAGTGATCGTCGACAGCGTGCGAACCGGCCTGGCCAAGTCTTTTCGCGGCAAGTTCAACCAGACTCGCCCTGATGACATGGCGGCCCATTGCGTCAACGCGCTGTTGAGCCGCAATGGCATCGACCCGGCGACGGTGGAGGATTGCATCGTCGGCGCCGGCTCCAACGAAGGCGCCCAGGGCTACAACATCGGGCGTAACGTGGCGGTGCTGTCACAGCTGGGCACCGGCACGGCGGGCATGACGCTCAACCGTTTCTGTTCCTCGGGCTTGCAGGCCATTGCGATCGCGGCCAACCAGATTGCCTCGGGTTGCAGCGACATCATCGTCGCCGGCGGCGTGGAATCCATCAGCCTGACCATGAAGAGCGTCAACACCGATCACCTGATCAACCCGCTGCTCAAAGAGCAGGTGCCCGGTATCTACTTGCCCATGGGCCAGACCGCCGAAATCGTTGCGCGGCGCTACCAGGTCAGCCGCGAGGACCAGGACCTGTACGCCCTGCAAAGCCAGCAGCGCACGGCACAGGCCCAGGCTGATGGCCTGTTCGACGATGAAATCGTGCCGATGGCGGTCAAGTACAGCGTCGAAGACAAGCACACCGGCCAGGTGCAGGTACTCGATGGCGTGGTCGACCGCGACGACTGCAATCGCCCCGACACCACACTGGCCAGCCTCAGTGGCCTGAAGCCGGTGTTTGCCGAAGACGGTTCGGTGACGGCGGGTAACTCGTCGCAGCTGTCCGACGGCGCCTCGATGACCCTGGTGATGAGCCTGGAAAAAGCCCTGGCGCTGGGGCTCAAGCCCAAGGCGTTCTTTCGCGGGTTTACCGTGGCCGGTTGCGAGCCGAACGAAATGGGCATCGGCCCGGTGTTCTCGGTGCCTAAACTGCTCAAGGCCAAAGGCTTGCAGGTGGCGGATATCGACCTGTGGGAACTCAATGAAGCGTTTGCCTCACAGTGCCTGTACGCCCGTAATCGCCTGGAAATCGACAATGCCCGCTACAACGTCAACGGCGGCTCCATCGCCATCGGCCATCCCTTCGGCATGACCGGCTCGCGGCAAGTGGGGCACCTGGTGCGGGAGCTGCAACGGCGTGATTTGCGCTATGGCATCGTCACCATGTGCGTAGGTGGCGGGATGGGGGCAACCGGGTTGTTTGAAGCCGTGCGCTAGGCTCCGTCAAAGGCAGGAGCCCTGGCACCCCGCGCTCCAAATGTGGGAGGGGGCTTGCCCCCGATGGCGGCCCGACAGCCGACACAGAATGTTGGATCAAGAATGAACAAGCGTTGCACGCAAGCCATCCTGCATCGAAAAGATCAAAGTTTTTTAAACTGTTCCGTCAGCAAGGCTGCGAATGTGTCTTTTGCAGGATGAAACTTGACGTGTTTATTCCAGATGAAATAGTTCTTTATGGGTGGTAACTCACTGAATTCATATCCGCTAATTCCACCCATTTTCCGAAACTGCTCATACATGCTCTAGCCTATTACTCTTTGTATTCGTTAAGTGTTTCGGTTTTGATTTTCTAAACGCCTCCGCTTCTGCAAAGCTGGTTAACTTAGGAACTTTCAGCGCGGCCCTTATATTTTTTGTGCCATCCGGCAACGTATTATGGGCAATAGGTGGAGTGGTAGCCCTGTGTAATATTGCAGGTTCCCTGACCGGAGTTTTCCTGGCGCTGAGATATGGCAGCAGGTTTATCAGGGTGTTTTTTTTGATTCTGCTGATATTTTTAATAGGCAGAATGGGGCTGGCTCTCGGTTCGTAGCCCGTCGCCATCACCTATCCGTTCGGACAGACCCCTCGCTCCGCAGCTAAATTCTTCGGTTGCAAATCCCCAATAAAGTTTGTTGTTTGTTTAGTGCGTGTAGCCCTATTCTTACGGCTATGTCCTGCTCTAAGCTATTCTCATTAACTCGCGTGTAGTCCCATTCCTTCAGTCAATTTCAAAGTTTTGGCAAAGTGCCATAATTTTCCTGCAGGCCTTGATATCAAAGGCTACATGGTTAAACGAAACAGCTGGCTTACTTCTTCAAGTGTGAAGCGGACACTTGCCCGGCGTTGAGTGTGGTCCTGAATGCAATACAAAAAGTTGGAAAAGCAGCTCAGGAACACTCCCCCTCAATGCATGGGTGAAACCGCTTTTTAACCAGCCCTGTGCCTAACGGTGACAGGGCTTCTTAATGACACTTGTTAAGTGGGAATCTGTAGATGAAAACCAAAATGAAAGCTGTGCTGTTGTCTGTCGGTCTGCTGGCGGGTTCGGTGTCTATGGCGCACGCGGCAGATGGAACGGTTACGTTTCTGGGGTCGGTCCATTCGGGCGCTTGCTCTATCAAGCCTGACTCCGTTGATCAAACTGTTCGCCTGGGGGCGATTGCCAAGCATCAGTTGCAATCGGGGGGCAAGTCGGAGGCCCGGCGCGTGCTGATCGAACTGGAAGGTTGCGATCTGACGGGCCTCACTGACAATACCGTCACCACCACCTTCACCGGCGCGCCATCCGGCGCTGTGCCGGGTGCGATCGGTACGGTCGGCGGTGCTGGCGGCGTGGGCATCATGATGACCCATGGCGGCGCCCCGGTTGAGTTGGGCGTACCTACCGCCCCGCAAATCATCGCCGCTGGGGATAACACCCTGGAATTCGGTGCTTATGTACAAGGCGCCGCCACCGCCCCGATCGTGCCTGGCGACTTCAGCGCGGTCACCAATTTCACCTTGGCTTATCAGTAAGTCGTGCCCCCGCCACCCGGTGTGGCGGGGGAACGCTGACGGGAGATCCAGGTGAACACATTCCTACGTCTGGCTATCGCCTCTTCATTGACGACGTTCATCAGCCCTTGCGCGGTTGCCCAGGCGTCTGCGCAAGGCGATGGGGTCGTGCAGCTGGGAGGAGAAGTGATCGATTCCGCCTGCGGGCTGGAATTGGCCAGTATCGATCAAACCATCGAGATGCCGCCCGAACCGGTTGGCCGGCTCTTGCGCAACACGCGGGGCGAAGACCATCCCTTCCAGTTGCGTCTGGTCAATTGCTCGTTGACCCGCCCCGACCCGTCGCGCCCAGGTGCAACCCTGCCGGACTGGGAGCACATGCGCGTGACGTTCGATGGCCCCACCGACAGGGCAGGGCTTTCCTTCGCGGTCTTTGGCGAGTCGCAGGGGGTTGCCCTGCACATCGTGGACGCTGCCGGCGAGGAAAGCCGTCCGGGGCAACGCATGGCGCCGGTGCCGCTGGCGGAGGGCGACATGACACTCAACTACCGGTTTTTCCTGGTCGGCAACGGCTTGCCATTGGCAGTCGGTGCTCACAGTGCCGCGGTGCGGTTCAAGTTGGAATACTTTTGAACAGTGATGGACAGGCTTGCATGTTGAATACGTCGAAAATCAAAAATACGCTCCGTCCCGGACTGTTGGGCGGGTTGATGTCACTGGCGGGCACTGCAATGGGCGCTGGCGATATCGAGTTCAATACCGACGTTCTCGATCTGGGTGATCGCACTAATATCGACTTGTCTCGATTTGCGCGCAGCGGCTTCATTCTGCCAGGCACTTATACAATGGCTGTGCAACTGAACGCCCAGCCTATTCCTGAACAATCGGTGGCGTTCTATCCCCCCGATAACGACCCCAAGGGCAGCCAGGCCTGTTTGTCGCACAGTCTGGTCGAGCAACTGGGCCTGAAAGCCTCCGAAGCCGACAAACTGACCTGGTGGAAGGACGGCGAGTGCCTGGATATCACCAGCCTGCCGGGCATGGAAGTCAGTGGCGACCTGGCCACCTCGAGCCTGAGCATCAACCTGCCCCAGGCTTACCTTGAGTACAACGCCATCAATTGGGACCCACCTTCGCGCTGGGACGAGGGGGTGCCGGGGCTACTGGTGGACTACAGCCTGACGGCGCAGTCCAACTACCAGAAGAATGACGGCCAGCGCAAAAACCTCAGTGGCAACGGCACCGTCGGGGCCAATGCCGGCGCCTGGCGCCTCAGGGCCGATTGGCAAGGGCGCGTGGAGAGCGGCCGGCAGGAAGCGGCCGGGCCGCAGAAGCTGGAGTGGAGCCGCTACTACGCGTATCGCGCCATTCCTGCGCTGCAGGCGCGCCTGGTGGTGGGGGAGAGCTACCTGTATTCGGACCTGTTCGACAGCTTCCGCTTCACCGGCGCTTCGCTCAACTCGGATCAGAGCCAGCTGCCCCCCAACTTGCGCGGTTACGCGCCGGAAGTGGTCGGGGTGGCCAAGACCAATGCAAAAGTCATCATCAGCCAGCAGGGGCGTGTGCTCTACGAGACCCTGGTCGCGGCCGGTCCTTTTCGCATTCAGGACCTCAATGATGCGGTGACCGGCAAGCTGGATGTGCGCGTGGAAGAACAGGACGGTTCAGTGCAGACCTTCCAGCTCAACACGGCCGGTGTGCCTTACCTGACGCGCCCAGGCCAGGTCCGCTACAAGCTGGCGAGCGGGCGACCGTCCAATCTGCAGAACGGCTCCGATGGCAACGTCTTCGGCACCGGAGAGTTTTCCTGGGGCGTGAGCAATGGCTGGTCGTTGTTCGGTGGGGGGATCACCGATAACAACTATCGGGCGTTATCCGTGGGCGCGGGCCGCGACTTGCTGGCGTTCGGCGCCGTCTCGCTGGATGTCACGCAGTCCCATGCCAGCGTGTGGAACGAGACGCTCTCGGGTAAATCCTACCGCCTTCAATATTCCAAGAATTTCGAACAGTACGACAGCCAGGTGACGTTCGCCGGCTACCGCTTTTCCGAGAAGAACTTCCTGAGCATGAGTGAATACCTGGACGCCCGGTATTACGGGCTGAACGGCGAACTCGGCGGGCGAGGGGATTATCGGGACGCCAATGAGGGGTGGAAGCCGATCGGCGGCAACAAGGCGCTGTATACGGTGACGGTCAACAAGCAGTTTCGTGACCTGGGCGCCACCGTCTACGCCAGTTACAACAAGCAAACCTACTGGGACCGGCCGGACACGCAGCGCTGGAATCTGTCGCTGTCGCGCTACTTCAATGTGGGCACGGTCAAGAACATGAGCCTGTCCCTGAACATGTACCGTACCCAGGAATATAACTATAAGGATAACGGCATGGCGCTGACGGTCAGCCTGCCGTTGGGGCGTACCGGTACGCTCTCGCTGGATGCCAGTCGAGCCGCCGGCAACAACAATGTTGCCACGCGCTACAGCGACCGCCTCGATGAGCGCAACAGCTATCAGCTCAGCGCGAGCGACACCTCCGCCAGCGGTTACCTGAGCCATATGGGCGACCACGCCGACATCGATGTGAGCGCCGGCAGGCAGCAGGGCGGTTCCGGCAGCCTCAGTGTCTCTGCGCGCGGCGGTGCCACGGTCACGGCCTACGGTGCCGCGCTCCATCGCACCACCAGTACCGGCGGCACCCGCCTGATGGTCGACACCACCGGAGTGCCCGATGTGCCCGTACGCGGTTATGGCGCGCCGACGCGCAGCAATGCCTTCGGCAAGGCCGTGATCTCGGATATCAGCAGTTATCAGCGTACCGCCGCCAGTGTCGATCTGGAGCGCCTGCCGAGCAACGTCGAAGCCACTCAGTCGGTCACGCAACTGACGCTCACCGAAGGCGCGATCGGTTATCGCTCGCTGGACGTGATCGCCGGCGAAAAAGCCATGGCGGTGCTGCGCCTGGCGGATGGCAGTTCGCCGCCCTTCGGCGCGACGGTGAAGAACCTCAAGCAACAAGACACCGGCATTGTGAATGACGGCGGCCACGTCTACCTGAGCGGCATCCAGGCTGGCGAGCAGATGTCTGTCAGTTGGGGCGGCGACGAGCGCTGCCTGCTCACGCTGCCCGCCACCTTGCCCGCCGATGGCTTGACCGACGCCCTGCAATTGCGCTGCCAGGTGGTAGCCGCTGACCCAACCTTGCCCGAGCCCGCCGGGCTGACCGGCAAGCCTACCGATACGGAGAACACAGCCTCATGAGACCGACCACACGTTCCACCTTCCCGGCCTTTGCGCTGTTGGCCCTGGGCTTGAGCCAGAGCGCCAACGCGGCGGTGGGCCTGGACCGTACCCGAGTGATTTTCGACGGTGGCAAAGACGCCACCAGCGTGAACATCACCAACAACAATACCCAACTGCCGTACCTGGCCCAGGGCTGGATCGAGGATGAAGCCGGTCAGAAAATCACCACGCCGTTGATCGTGCTGCCACCGGTGCAACGCTTGGAGCCGGGCAAACAGAGCCAGGTGAAAGTCCAGGCGTTGCCGGCGGCCAAGGCGCTGCCGCAGGACCGGGAGACGGTGTACTACTTCAACCTGCGGGAGATCCCACCGCGCAGTGATAAGTCCAACACCCTGCAGATTGCCCTGCAAACCCGCATCAAGTTGTTCTACCGGCCGCAAGCCATTGCGCCGAGCCAGCAGGACCTGTCCAACCCCTGGCAGGAGAAGCTGACCCTGACCCGTGAAGGCGATCAATACCGGGTGAACAACCCGACGCCGTATTACGTGACCCTGGTGGATGCGCGCAGCAGCAAGGATGGCAAAACCGTGCCGGGCTTCACGCCGCTGATGGTGCCACCCAAGGGTGCGTTGACCCTGGGCGCCACGGCCAAGGCCCTGGGGGCAAGCCCTTATCTGGCCTATGTAAACGATTATGGCGGGCGCCCGGTGCTGGCCTTCAGTTGCACGGGCGACACTTGCAAAGTGAACCCCCAGGCCGCGCCGGCGAACGAGTAATGCTGCTGGAGAACGTCATGAAGTCGCAAAAAGTGAAGGTCCTGGGCGGCCTGTTATGGGTCATGGCGATGGGGGCACAGGCTGCGGATGAGGAGGATATCGAAGGCATGAGCGGCATGCTCAATGTGCTCGGCTCCATGCATGAGTCGCCTTGCAGCCTGGAAATGAGCTCCCTGCACCAGACCGTCGATCTGGACGCGGTGTCGACCAGCCAGTTGCAACGCCCCGGTGACCAGGCGACCGCCAAGGCCTTTCAGCTGCGGTTCACCGATTGTCTGCGCACCGCCGGCCGCATACGCAATGAGCGTACCGGGAACCTGACCTGGAGCGCCTACCAACCGGTGCTGTCGGTGCTGTTCGAGGCGCCGGCCGATGCCGACGATCCACGGCTGGTCAAAGTGCAGGGCGTCACCGGCATGGGCCTGCAGTTGACCGATGCCCTCGGCCGGGACGTGCAACTGGGCACACGCGGTCAGCCGCTGTTTTTGCCCGTGGGCCGCAATACCCAGACCTGGAATGTGCGGCCCACGCGCACCGCTGCGCCGTTGACCAGCGGGGCATTCAGGGCCGTCGTGGAAGTCAGGCTCAATTATGAATAAGGGTGCAGCGATGGCTAAATCAATCGGTTTGATCGCCGGCGGCGTGTTGCTGGCGGTCTGCCAGGGCGTGCAGGCCGAGACCAGCTTGACCATTCGCGCGGTGATCATTGCGCCTCCGCCGTGCGTCATCAACGGTGGCAGCACGCTTGACGTGCCGTTTGGCAATGACCTGCAGACGTCACGGGTCGACGGGGTCAACTACCGTCGCGATGTGCCGTATACCGTCACCTGTGATTCGCCGTTCAGCAATGCGCTGACCCTGGAACTCAAGGGCACGGTGGCGTCGTTTGACAGTCGCGTGCTCTCGACCCGCAAGGCCGATCTTGGGGTCAGGCTGTTTGTGAATGGCGCGGACTGGCCGCTGAATACGGCAGTGAATTTTACCTACCCCAATTTCCCCGTGGTACAGGCGGTGCCGGTCAAACGTGCGGGCAGCCAGCTGACCGGCGGAACCTTCGATGCCGCCGCGACCCTGGTGGTCGATTACCAATGACGACTACCGATAACACGGCCACTAACAAGAAAAGGAAAGACCCATGACAGCTTGGCAGCCGCGAGCGTTGCTCGCCCTGTGGGCCATCGGCCTGTGCAGTGGCGCGTCCGCCAACGTGACGTTCAGCGGCACGTTGAATGAGCCGCCGCCCTGCACCATCGATACGGGCAACACCATTGAAGTCGACTTTGGCGATGTCGGGGTAAAACGCGTCGACGGCGTGAGGTATCGCAGGGGCGTCGGCTACGCGATCAACTGCGGCACCGACACGCTGCCGTGGGCGCTGAAACTGAGCGTCAACGGCACCCCCACGGCGTTTGATGGTGCAGCGGTGCAGACCAGCGTGCCGGCGCTGGGCATTCGGGTTTTTCAGAATGACCTGCCATTTTCACTCAATACGCCGCTGGATATCACCCTGTCGTCACCGCCGACATTGGAGGTGGTGCCGGTGCAACAGCCCGGCGCGACGCTGCCTCCCGCCAGTTTCACGGCGGTGGCCACGTTGTTGGCCGAATACCAGTAGGAGCTGAATCGATGCGATATCAACGGGTTCACAAGCACGGCCTGGCACTCCTGCTCATCTGCGGCCTGATGCCCATGGGGCACGCGGCGGACAATCTGCGTTTCAAAGGCAACCTGGTCGAAGAGGCGTGCACCCTGCGCCCTGGCGACGAGGCAATTACGCTGGAACTCTGGGACCTGACCAGCAAACACCTCTATATCAACACGCGCTCGGTGGGTAAGCGTTTCAAGCTGCACCTGGAAGACTGCGACACCACGATCGGCAACTCGGTGACCATCACCTTCGGCGGTAGGGAAAACACAGAACTTCCCGGCTTGCTCGCGCTGGACGGTGGCAGCGGCGCTTCTGGCATTGGCGTCGGCATCGAGACCTTAAGCGATAAACCCTTGCCCCTGAATGCCGTCAGCGACAGACAGGTGTTGAGCGACGGCAGCAATGCCATCGAGCTCAAGGCGTATGTGCAGGGCGAGCCGACCGCCCTCGCGGATCAGACCATCGGGCACGGTGCATACACGGTGACCTCAACGTTCACGTTGGACTATCCATAGCGCTGGGCCTGGGTAGGGCAGAGGAATGAGAGCTCAAGATGAAACGATTATTTGGCGCCACCGTGCTTCTGGTATCGACCGGTGTGAGTACCGCTGTGACAGCCGCCGATTGCCGTGTGAATGGTGGCAGGTGGGTGAATGTGGGTGCAGGCGGTACGCTGAACTTGCAGGTGCCCGTCATGGTGCAACCGGGTTCGGATAACTCGCGTATCTACCTCGAAGGAGCTCGGTTGGAATGCCGATTCACCCTGGGCCAGTCTTTCCCCACGTTCATGGACTTTTGGCGGACCGCCACACAGGCCGGGCCTCCGTGGACGCCCGGCGCCAAATTCACTCAGCTTGGCACCGGCTTGCGCATCAACGGTGCTTACCTCAATACCCCGGTGCCGTATGACATCCAGTTGGCGGTCATGCCCAACAACGGTGTGGGCGTCCCCATCGACGTCACGCCCTACATCCTGATACGCAACAACCCGACGAACCCTGTCGACGTGCGGATAGGGGATAACCTGGGCGTGCTGCGCCTGCGCCAGACAAACAACTACAACGGCACCAGCACGGTGCTTGCGCTCACGTACCTTGCGGCGAATAACTTTTCCGTGTCCCCCTCAACCTGCACGATCAACAACAACGCGCCCATCGAGATCGATTTCGGCAACGTGCATCAGCGGGCCATCGGCACGGACCCGCTGACGTCCTCCATCGTCAGCAACCGCAGGCTCACCTATTCATGCCCCGATGGCGGGATCAATACACCCATCACCATCACCTACAAAGGCAGTCCGTCTTCGTTCGACCCACGGCTGCTGCTGATGACCAATCCAGACGTGGGCACGGCGCTGATTCGCGCGGGCTCAGCGGTGCCTGTGAACGGTTCGTTCCGCACCCAGATCACCAATAGCGTAGGCGGGGACGATGTGACGTTTTCGCTCGTTCGGCGCACTGGGTCCCTGCCGGCCGCAGGGGCCCTGAGCGGGAGCGGTGTACTTGTCATGGGCGTGCCCTGATGCGTAAGCCAATCTGCCTTGGAGCGGATGCATCTTTACACGCAGGCGCGAGCTTCTTCGCGAATACGGTGTGTCAGTTGATAACCACCTGACTGACCCACCGCATTCGCGAGCAAGCCCGCACTTACAGGGGCGTGCTCTCATTTCAGATGTTTGATGGAGTTCAAGATGCAACGACTATCTGGAGCCTTGGTGCTTCTCGTTCTGACGGGTGTAACCACGACCGCGCATGCTGTCGATTGTCGTGTCAATGGCGGCCCCTGGCAAAATGGCAACCCGAACCTGCAGGTCCCCGTTACCGTCACCCTGAGTGCCGACCGCAGCAGGATCATGCTGGAAGGCGCCAGGCTGGAATGTCGATTCACCTATAGCGGCGGCCCCGCCTGGCACGCGGACTATTGGACAACTGGGAGTGCGGTAGGCACCGCCTGGACGCCGGGCCCGAAATTCGTAGGCGAAGGAACCGGGTTACGCATCAATGGCGCTTTCCTCAACACGCCGGTGCCGTCGGGTATCGGCATCGTCACCATCCCCAACAACGGGAGCGTTCATCTGATCAATGTCACCCCCTATATTCTGCTACGTAACTATCCCTCCAACCCGTTCGATGTGCGAATTGGCGACGACCTTGGTCTTTTGCGTCTCACCAGTTCGAACAACTACGACGGCACGCGGCCGCAGCTCACCGTCCGGTATACCGCGGCCAACAATTTCACCGTTTCCCCGTCTACCTGCACGATCAATAACAACTACCCCATCGAGATCAACTTCGGCAACGTGCACCAGCGGGCCATCGGCACCGACCCGCTGACATCCGCCATCGTCAGCAACCGCAGGCTGACCTATTCGTGCCCGGATGGCGGGATCAATACACCCATCACCATTACTTACAAGGGCACCCGCTCTTCGTTCGATTCACGCCTGCTGATGATGACCAATGGGGATGTGGGCACGGCGCTTGTTCGTGGCGGCGCAGCGGTGGCTGTGAACGGTTCGTTCCTGACCCGCATTACTAACAGCACGGGCGCCGACGACGTGACGTTTTCCCTGGTACGCCGAGCGGGTTCATTGCCGGCCGCCGGCCCCATCAGCGGCAGCGGGGTACTGGTGATGGGCGTGCCATGAACACAGCGTGATACCCAAAGCGCATCGCATGCCCCTAGAATGCCGGTTCCACTTCCTCTGGCATCTGGGGCACTCATGCACATTTCTTCCGGCCGCTGGGTCTACGGTTTTTTCCTGACCCTGTTGACCGCGCTGCTCTGGGGCATTCTGCCGATCAAGCTCAAACAGGTCTTGCAGGTGATGGACCCGATCACCGTCACCTGGTTTCGCCTGATGGTGGCCGGCAGTTGCTTGTTTGTTTACCTCGCAGCGACCAGGCGTTTGCCCAGTCGCAAGGTGCTCGGCCCCAAGGGCGGCTGGCTGGTGGCGATGGCGGTGTGCGGGCTGGTCGGCAACTACGTGTTGTATCTGGTCGGCCTGAAAATGCTCAGCCCCGGTACCGCGCAACTGGTGGTGCAGATGGGGCCGATTTTTCTGATGGTTGCCAGTGTGTTTGTGTTCAAGGAGCGTTTCAGCCTGGGGCAGGGCGCGGGGCTGGTGATATTGATCGTTGGCTTCGGGCTGTTCTTCAACCAGCGCCTGCTGGAACTGCTCACCTCGATGGGCAGCTACACCGCCGGGGTACTGACGGTGCTGCTGGCGACCAGCATCTGGGTGTTTTACGCCCTGGGCCAGAAACAGTTGTTGACCGTGTGGAATTCGCTGCAGGTGATGATGGTGATCTACCTGTCGTGCGCCGTGTTGCTGACACCCTGGGCGCACCCGCTGGAGGCGCTGCAACTGAGCCCGCTGCAGGGTTGGCTGCTGCTGGCGTGCTGCATGAACACCCTGGTGGCGTACGGCGCATTTGCCGAGGCGCTGGCCCACTGGGAAGCCTCGCGGGTGAGTGCAACCCTGGCGCTGACGCCGCTGGTGACCTTTGTGGCGGTGGCGTTGGCGGCGTGGTTGTGGCCGGATTTCGTGCAGGCCGAAGCGATCAATGCCTTGGGGTATTTTGGCGCGCTGGTGGTGGTGATCGGCTCGGCGATGGTGGCGTTGGCGCCGTCATTGATGGCCGGGCTCAGGGCCCGGCGATTGCGCATGGCTTCATGATTTTGCTCCAAATGTGGGAGGGGGCTTGCTCCCGATAGCGGTGTATCAATGACAGATGACTGACTGAACCACCGCCATCGGGAGCAAGCCCCCTCCCACATTTGCCTTTGGCGCTTAGTGCCCGGCTTCCAGCATATTTTCCGGGCGTACCCACTGGTCGAACTGCTCATCGGTCAGATAGCCCAGCGCCAGCGCCGCTTCGCGCAGTGTCAGCCCTTCGGCATAGGCCTTCTTGGCGATCTGCGCGGATTTGTCATAGCCGATATGCGGGTTCAGCGCGGTCACCAGCATCAGCCCGCGTTCCAGGTGTTCGGCCATCTGTTCGGCGTCCGGTTCGAGGCCGGCGATGCAGTGTTCCTGGAAGTTGTTGCAGCCATCGGCCAGCAGGCGGATCGATTCCAGCAGGTTGTGGATGATCACCGGTTTGTACACGTTCAACTGCAGGTGCCCTTGGCTTGCGGCGATGCCAATGGTCACGTCATTGCCCAGCACCTGGCAGGCCAGCATCGACAGCGCTTCGCACTGGGTGGGGTTGACCTTGCCGGGCATGATCGAGCTGCCCGGTTCGTTGGCTGGTAATTTGACTTCGGCCAGCCCGGCGCGAGGGCCGGAGCCCAGCAGGCGCAGGTCGTTGGCCAGTTTCATCAGCGCCACGGCGAGGGTTTTCAGCGCGCCGTGCAAGGTCACCAGCGGTTCATGGCCGGAGAGGGCGGCGAATTTGTTCGGTGCTGTGACGAACGGCAAGCCCGATAACGCCGCCAGCTCGGCGGCAATCGCCTCGCCAAAGCCGTGGGGCGAATTGAGCCCGGTGCCGACGGCGGTGCCGCCCTGGGCCAGCTCGCACACGGCGGGCAGGGCGCTGCGGATGGCGCGTTCGGCATAGTCCAGCTGCGCGATAAACGCCGAGACTTCCTGGCCGAAGGTGATCGGTGTTGCGTCCATCATGTGGGTGCGGCCGGTCTTGACCAGCTTCATATGCCGCGCCGCCAATTCCGCCAGCCCACCGGACAACACCGTGATGGCCGGCAGCAACTGCTCGTGAACCGCCTTGACGGTGGCGATGCTCATGGCCGTGGGGAAGCAGTCATTGGAGCTCTGTGAGCGGTTTACATGGTCGTTGGGGTGCACCGGGCTTTTGCCGCCGCGGTTGTTGCCGGCCAGTTCATTGGCGCGGCCGGCGATCACTTCGTTGGCGTTCATGTTGCTCTGGGTGCCGCTGCCGGTCTGCCACACCACCAGTGGGAACTGGTCGTCGTGCTGGCCGTCCAGCACTTCGTCGGCGGCCTGTTCGATCAGGCGGGCGATGTCGGCGGGCAAGTCGCCGTTACGGTCGTTGACCCGTGCGGCGGCCTTCTTGATCAGGGCCAGGGCGTGCAGCACCGCCAGCGGCATGCGCTGTTCGCCGATGGCGAAGTTCACCAGCGAACGTTGGGTCTGGGCGCCCCAGTAAGCTTCATCCGGGACGTGGACGTCTCCCAGGCTGTCGGTTTCGATACGGCTCATCGGGCACACTCCTTCAGGTTCGTTTGCGCAGTTTAGGCTGTGATCGGCCCAGGGGGTTCCAAAAAACACGCTTCATCGGATTTGCCCCCCGCAAAACCAGGCCCGACAAGGCCTGGGGTTGAGCCGCGAGGTTTTTTAGGCGCAGAATGGTCGCCCTTGGGGTTTTACCTCGCCTGCTAGAAAGGAAACTCGATGACTCGTCTTCGTGCCATCTGTACCGCGGTTGCTCTGGTTTGCGCCAGCGGCCAGGTTTTTGCCGATACCGCCAGCCACAACGCCAGTGCCGAAGCCTTCCTTACCCTGGCCCACGCTGACAAGCTGGGTACCCCGGTATACATGCAAGTGCAACAAATGTTCGCCCAGCGTTTCGAACAGACCAAGGCGCCTGCCGCCAAGCAGTCGGTCCTCGACAGCTACCAGGCCAAGGCCAATGCCGCCCTGGACCAGGCTATCGGCTGGCCGAAGCTGAAGCCGGACATGGTCAAGCTCTACACCACCAACTTCAGCGAATCGGAGCTCAAGGACCTGGTTGCTTTCTACCAGTCGCCACTGGGCAAGAAAGTCCTGGAAAAAATGCCGCAACTGACCCAGCAATCGGCCCAGATGACCCAGGCCAAGCTGGAAAGCGCCGTGCCGGTGGTTAACAAGCTGTTGGAAGACATGACCAACGAGCTGACGCCAAAAGCCGCCGCACCGGCCAAGAAGAAGTAAGCAGGAATGACCATGCAACAGCGTATCGAAACGGCACTCGCCGCCCTGAACCCGCAACACTTGAGTGTGCTGGATGAGAGCCACATGCACAGCCGTGGGTTGCAGACCCACTTCAAGGCCGTGCTGGTCAGCCAGCAATTCGAGGGGCTCAACCGCGTCAAGCGCCACCAGAAGGTCTACGCCAGCCTGGGTGACCTGATGACCGAGTTTCATGCGCTGGCGCTGCATACCTATACGCCTGAAGAATGGGCGAACATCGACGCAGCGCCGGCTTCGCCGACCTGCGCCGGCGGGCATTGAGCGCAGCCTCGACCCGCGCGAGCGGGTCGGGGCGATGCCAGTACCCGGATACACAAAACATCCTCCAGCACCACCTTGCTCCACCCCCGCATCCCTAGGCTTTCAGGACTACTTATTCAGCAATAAGGTCTTGAGGTCATGCCTGATTCCATCCATCGAAACACGCCGTCCCTGGCCGCAGTCGACCCGCGTGGGTTAATTGTTCGTAACATCAACTACCACCGCGCAAGTGCAGAGGTTGAAGCGCAGGTGCGCGTTCATCGCCAGGTGTTTGGCAGTACGGGCTTGATGATTGAACAATGGGACCCGCGTTTGTTGCAGTTGGCCCGCGCACAGCCGGACACTGCGCCCAATCAACGCACGGTCTATAGCCTTGGCGGACAAGCGTTGCGCACCGACAGCGTGGATGCCGGCTGGCGGCTGACGCTGCTGGGGGAGGCCGGGCATTTACTGGAAGAATGGGATGGGCGGGGCGCGCACCAGGCTCATCGCTACGATCAGTATCTGCGTCCGGTCGCCGTGTTCGAGCAGGCGGCCATTGATGAGCAAGCGCGGTGCGTCGAGCGTCTTGCCTATGCTTTATCCTCGGCTGAAGAGGCCGCACGCAACCGCTGTGGCCGGGTGATTCGCCACGATGACGGCGGCGGCTCATTGTTCCACGAGGCGTATGGGCTGCACGCGCAGGTTGCGCAGCAAACCCGACGCTTCCGGCTGGCGGGTGCCGCGCTGGATTGGCCGCAGCCCGCTGCACAACGCGAGCGGCGCCTGGAGGCCGAGACGTTCCAGACATCCGTTGGGTTTAACGCCCTGGGTGAGCGGTTGCATCACACGGACGCCAAGGGCAATCGCTTCGACTACGGCTACGGCATTGACGGCCAACCGGCGAGCATCGCTGTGACGCCCAGAGGCGGCATGCGTACGCAGGTGCTGGGCGAGCGCCGCTACAACGCCGCCGGCCAGGTGCTTGGCGAGCGCGCCGGCAATGGCGTTGTGCGGGCCATGCACTACCGTGAGTTCGATGGTCGCTTGCGGCAAATGACTGCCCATCTGCCCGCACAACCGGGTGTGGCGCTGCAAGACTTGCGCTACGCCTATGACGGCGTTGGCAACGTCGTGCGGATCGACGACCTTGCCCAGCCGACGCAATGGTCCAGCAACACCCAAGTCGGTTCGGCCAGCGTTTATGAGTACGACACGTTGTCGCAACTGACCAAGGCCACCGGCCGCGAAACCGCCGGTAACCCGGGAGGTTCGGCGTTACCGGCCAGGGTAGCGTTTGGCTCGACTGACGACAGCGTATGGCGTCGCTACACCCAGCGGTTCAGCTATGACGCCGCCGGCAACGTGCTCACGTTGCAACATGTGCCCAGCAGCGGCACGGGCTTCACGCGGCAGATGAGCGTGGCCGCAGGCAGCAATCATTTTCTGCCCCAGGCCGATGGCAACAGCGCGCCGGGGTTGGGCCAGGGCTTTGACCGCAACGGCAACCTGCAGGCGTTGGCAGGCGACCATCCGATGGGCTGGGATGTGCGCAATCAACTGGTGCGCCTCACGCAGGTACGACGCGCGGGCGGCAACGACGATGAAGAACGCTACGCCTACGATGCCACCGGCCAGCGCATCCTCAAACGCCGGGTCGCCCAGGCCCGGGGCGTGATGCACACCGCCGAGGTGCGCTACTTGCCGGGACTGGAAATTCGCCATGACAGCGCAACGGGGGAGCAACTGAATGTCCTCAACCTCGATGCCGGAACCACCACCGTCCGTGTCCTGCTTTGGGATCGCCACCCTTCGGGAGGGCGCCAGGATGCGCAGATCCGTTACGGCTTGTCGGACCACTTGGGCAGCAGCAGCCTGGAACTGGGCGAGCAGGCGCAACTGCTCAGCCAGGAAAGTTATTACCCCTATGGTGGGACCGCGTGGTGGGCGGCGAAAAACGCCAGCGAGGCGAGTTACCGGTTCATCCGTTATTCAGGCAAGGAGCGCGATGCCAGCGGGCTGTCTTACTACGGCTACAGGTACTACGCGCCGTGGTTATGCCGCTGGATCAGCCCGGACCCGACCGGCGATGCCGATGGCTTGAACCTGTACGCGATGGTTGGCGGTAACCCGGTCACCAGGGACGATGCGCAAGGGCTGGCCGCAACCCCGGCTTTGGAGGCGCCCCGGGACAAACAAATACGCCGGCTTTCCATCAGCCGCAGGCTGGCGAATATAGGGTGGATTATGCGCTCGAGGATACAAGCGGCCTCGTCGGCCGCGATTCGCGATGGTTTATCTACCTATATCGCCAATGCCGTCGTGACGGGCGTCGACCTGGCGGTATTCAGCACTCTCCAGCCCACGCCGGAACGCAATCAGGCCTTGCGCTATAGCGTCGTCGCGCTGGATGCCCTGGCCACGTTCCATATGAGCACCGGTATCGCCGGTAACTGGACCCGCCTGGCGCCACAGTTCGGTGCTATTTCGGCAAGCCTTGTGGGCGCTGCATATGCCGTCCAGGTTGACACGCTGAGCGTTCAAACCGAGGAACAGTGGGACCCCATAGCGGTGCAACGGTTGAGCGGGCATGTTCGCTCGCTCTCCAGGGAACTGGTGCAGCAGATCATGCGTGGTCACGGCAGCGGGTCATCCTGGGGCAGCACGCCCCTGCGGGCCAGGCTCGGCCGCACCGCCGGCGCGACGGCAGCGTACGCGGTCGCCACCGTCGCCAACGCGGTGTACGGCGGCGAAGTGCCTGCGCTGATGCAACCCAATGTGTCCCCCGCAGTTGAAGCCTACGATGGGGCGATGGGAGCGATGATTCGTAGCGGTCACCCCACGGCCGCCCACGATCCCCATGGCCTGACCGTGCAGGCGCCGGACCCTGCGGCGCTGATGCACGGCGGGCTGAGCAGAATGTTCAATCAGGTGTGGACGTACTGGGCCGCGACCGGGATTGAGGCGTTGGCCGTTGCGCTCACGGGCCTGCCCCAGGCTGCGCAAAGCGGGAGCACTCGCACGATAGTGAGGGTGGCCCGCGGCCTGATTGCAGCACTGACCGAATGGCGCGGCTTTTTCGTAGTGTATGCCAGGCGCGGGTACACAACCCTTGCCTCGAACTGGAGCGCAGCCCGGCGATCCTGACAAGCACAAGGATGGGCCGTCGCGGCGGCCCATGTTTGCGTGTTACCAAAAGTTGTTTACATATAGACAGCCCTCAGGGGTTGTCAGTCAGTACCTGGGCGGGGTGCAGCTCGTCGTAGGTGTCGTTTTCATCCTCATTGACGGTGTACCAGGCCCAATAGGTGGTACGCCGCATGAATCCTCCTGCGGTGAGTGTCTGTGTCGGGCGACCGAGAGGGTCATACAATTGCCGGTCGCTGTGGCCCAGCTCGCGCATGGAGTGGTCATTGACGTAGGCGTGGCTGTTGGCGAAGTAGGCGCGGTAGAGGCGTATGACCAAGCCCTTGTTGTTGTATTCGACACGTTCGCTGACGCGCCAGCGGGGGTCGGCATGCACTTGGCGCAGCTGCTGCTTCAAGATGCCGGATGCATCCGCCAGCTTGTCGACCAACAGGTCGCCCTTCTCGTCGACCGCATGGGCCGGGCCTGGTTCGGTCTTCTGCTTGGTCTGCAATGAACGGCCGAAGCCATCCCAGCAGGTCAAGGTCATGCGCACCTGTCGCTCGGCATCGCCGGGGTAGCGGTCGGCTTGCAGCACGAGCCCATGTACCGGCGTCCGGCTGGCCGCATCGATCAACGCCTTGAGTTGTACTTCGCTGTCGCTGAGCGTTTGACGACCGTCACTCAGGCGCAATCGCGCGCTCATGCGGATATGCCCGCCGGGGAGCAGGTAGCCTTTGGTAATCCACTCGGGCTTGACCTGGGCCGGGTCGATGCTGCCCATCCAACTGAATGGGGCGTAGCAGTGCGCGCTGGCCATGTCTTGCAACACGCTTTGCGCCTGTTCGATGGCAGACCCAGGCGTTACATGCTTGAGCGGACGGTAGCTGTCCAGCGCGGCGAAGCCCACCCTGAGGCTTTGTTCATGGCCGTGAAAGCTGCTGGCAAGCAACTGTCCAAAACCGTCATAAAGCGCCTCTTGAACCGTGCCGTTTGGGTCGACGATTTTTGTCGGCAGCAGCAATCGATAGTCGTATTCGGCTACGGTCACGCAATCGTCGGGGGCTTTCACCCGCAGGGTTTGCAGGGTGTAGGCGTCGTATTGAAGGGTCGTTTGGCCGTGGGCCTTGGTGGCCCGCAGCGCCCTCAACCGACAAAACCGGCTGGGCTTGTCATAACGGGGAAAGTGGCGGCAAATCGACCACAGGCGGTTTTGCGCGGGCGGCGCCTCGCCGTCGAACAGAAAAAACATCGCCATGGTGCGATAGCCACTCTCGGTGAGCGTTTGCACCAGGTCCACCGTGGGTTGGTTGGGCATGGCCGGGATGTCGTTGTAAACCTTCAAGGCCTGGTCATCCAGCTCGGCGGTTTCCAGGTAATCGGTCAGTGCCTGGGCTGTGGCGACGCCGGGGTCCAGGGTTTTACCTAAGCCACCGGCCTGCCGGTAGCGCTGCACCGACAAGCCGCTCAGTGTGCGCAAAGCCCCTGCGGCCAATGGCCCGTCGCGAGTGTCGATGAACCGTTCATAGGTGATGCGCGCGGGGGCCAGCCCGCCAGGCGCCGGCGCTTTGCCGAGCACCAGGGCGTTGTTTCGTTGGCGGTAGGGCAAGGCCAGGCGCCACTGCTGTGCGCCGTCCAGGTGAATCGGCTGTGCCAGCGTTTCGCTCAGGTAATAGAACTGTTGCGCGCTGTCATGGGTATCGCGCCACCAGCGTTGTTGGTGCTCATTCACCAGCACGGCGGGTGGCGGATCGCTGGCGGTGGTACGGCGCGCATAATGCAGGGTCACGCCATGCACCAGGTAACCATAGGCGTCCCAGCGCAGGTTGATCTGGTGCTGGCAGAGGGGATCGTCTGCCACGCCTTCATATTGATAGCTGATCGACTCCAGGGCTAATGGCAGCAACCGGGCGTAGGGCGTATGGGCACTGGCCGGCGCCAGTTCGCGGACCAGATACCGCTGGTGTTTGACCGAGTAGGGTACGGCGGCGTGCGCCGGGTCCGCCGCCATCACCTCGACCCGCAGCACACTGCCACTCAGTGCACGGGCCGCCTCGCGTGCCAGCGCCGGCGCAGGATCGCTGATCAAGTCGTCGTGATGATCCAGTGGCCCTGCCTGGGCCGTCGCCCTGTAGCGGCTTACCAGCGTGCGCCCGAGGGTCTTGGCTTGCGGGTCATGAGGGCTTTGGTCGAGGGTGGGCATGTCAAGGGAGCGACCGGTATGAAACCAGGTTTTGCTGCGCAAGGCTGCGCTGGAACCTGGCGGGTTGCGTGCGTCCTTGCGGCGTTCGGTGTCGGTTTGCAGCACCAGCCCGAAGCCACGGAACTCGCGATCCAGGCGGTCGTAATACGCCTGGCGATAGCTCACGCGCTGGGTCAGTTGGTTGCCGGTGATCTCGTCCCGTTGGTTTTGTTGGCTGACCAGCAGCAGCGCAAAGGGTAACCGGCTGATTGCAGGCTGACCCGTGGCATGCAGCTCGCGTTTTTCGTCCAGCCACTCCTGGGCACTGCTGCGATAGTTGATCAACGCCTGGGCGCCCATGTTGTTATCGGTGCGCCTGAGGAGCCAGGGCTTGTGGCTGAAAAAGTCATAGCGCCAGTGGATGGAGGTCTGGTGGGCAGCGGTCAGGATCAGGCTCGGACAGCCCAGACCGAGCACGTCGATAACGCTGACCTGGCAGTGGTCGTCATACTGCACGCCCTCTGGCCACGGGACGTTGATCGCTTGTGTCTCGAAGCCGTTGCCGCCTTTGTTGAGGAAAATACTCAGGTGAGCGGCGCTCAAATACAGCAGGTCTGCCGCGCCACCGCCATTGAGGTCGACGAGCAGTACATGCGCCGCGTTGAACGTTTGATAACGCAACGGCAGCGTGGCCAATACGAACCCCCGGCCAAAACGGCCGCGACCCAGGTTCGGCCAACATTTCACTTCGTTATGCCGGATACGCACCAGATGCTGTTGGCCGGTGGCGAGTACATCGCTGAACGCCACCAGTTCGTTGGGCGAGGAGGAAATGACCGGCAAGCCATCGTCGGGCCCATGCGGCACCTCGGTGGCGGGTGCGAAGCCGGATGCCCGGCGATGTTCATACAGGCGCACGCTACGCGGACCGATCATCGCAAAATCATGACGGCCTGCCCCCATCAAGTCAGCGAGCGTGCCCTGCGGGTGGAAGAATTCCGACGGGAATGCATCGAACGGCGTATAGGCTGACCAGTTGCGCTGTTCGTCCAGGCTGAAAAAGCCGTTCATCCCGGGGCCCGCCACCAGCCAGTCCAAACGCCCGTCGCCGGTCACATCGGCCAGCGCCTGGTGGATGGGCCGGGTGCTGTCGGCCACCGGCAGTCGCGTCAACTCTACGGCCGCGCCGTAGGTCACCTCGTCGCGGGTGCGCGGGTGTTGCGGCCTGAGCGGTTCATGGTAATACCAACATTTGTCTGCGCGGTACAACACACCGGGCAGGCCTTCGCCATACAGATCCACCAGTTGATAACGAGCGCCGCCATGCGGCTTGGGCAATGCAGCGAATGCCTGGTAGCGGCCAGGGTCAACCTTGAGCTGGCTCGACTCATAAAGGCACTCCAGCGGCGGGCGGCTCACGCTGTTGCCCGCGCTGTTGAAGGCTTGCTCATGCACCGCGCTCAACAGGCTGACTTGCGAGGAGAGGCGGTATTCCAGCAGCAGGCGCTGGACCAGCACCGGGTCGGCACCCATTTGCGTTTCTTTGGGGAAGTGGTGAAACATCAGGATCTGGCTGCAGCGGCGCAGGGTGCGTAACTCGAAGCCGAAGGCAAAATCCGAGCAGGGGTCGGGGCGTGCCGGCCAGTCCTGGATTTTCCGATACGTCGGGCGCATATCCAGTTCGAGGGCGCGTTCGCCATAATCGAAGAGCAATTGAAAGTGCCAGCCCACGTCCGGTTCATCGTCGGTCTGCCAGAGGTAAAGCTGCTCCTGCTCCCTGGCGGTGAAGTTGCCGTAGCAGACGCTTTGCAGGTAATGCCGGGCGCGGCAGTCCCTGGGGTAGCGCGCGGTGTCGGTTTCTTTCGTGTAGTGATAATAAATGTGCTCGCCGTGGGCGTTCAGGCTTTCCTGCAACAACCACTGCGCCACATGGTGCGGCTGGTCCGGATCGGCAATCCGGGCCAGCGCGGTTTTTCCGTAAAAGTGCTGGCTGCCATCGGCACCCTGTATCAACCAGAAGCCGGCCGTGTCGGTTGCCGATTGCCAATGTTCGATACGGTCGAAGCGGCCCTCGACCCTGGGGAAGTGGCGGGTGACCGTATACGCGATGGGCAGTGGCAAACCATTGAATGCCGCGTGGCTGCTGCTGATGATCGCGCCCTCGGCGTCGCGTTCCGGTAGCCAGATTTGCGCGTCGGGGCCCACCAGCACATCGTGCATCGTGTAGCCAGGCACGCCATGGGAGGTGCGCCGGCTGACGGCAGGCTGGGGCACCCCCCAGCCCAGGCCGAAGGGGCCGTTACCGGCGCCGCTGTGGTAGGTCAGCGACATGGCCGGCGCGTAGCCACGCCCGGGCGAAATCGGCAAGGCAATTTCAAAGCTTGCCGTACCGCTGGAGCCGATATCGCCCCAGCCCTTGCCGGTGCCCTGGATGGCCGCACCGCCTTTGGGCAGGGCCGGGGTATTGACCTGTAGCAGGGAAGTGTCGTCGCTCATGCCTGACCCCTACTGGCAGCTGCCCTGGCGGTGTAGCGCAGGTGAATGACAATATCGTTGATGGATTCCAGGACGGCTTTTTGCCCGCTCGGGTTGGGGAATTGCAGGGTCCAGTCGGAGATGGCCCCCGTGTATTCGAACGGCAAGTAACGCTCGTTGCTGTCGAACGTGAGGGTGAACAGGCCGTTGTCATCCAGCCCGGTGGACAGTGCGATTTGCTGATGGGCACGCCGGTCCGTGCGCTGCTCGCCGGTGGGCAGTTCGATTTGGTTGCGGGTCTGGGTCAGTATCGCCTTGATGTCTTCATAGGGGCCCAGGGTCGCGGGCAACGATACGCTGATGCCCTTGATCCGTCGCAGGATGTGCCCGGGGTAATCCTCTTCGAACAGTGCCGCGGGTAATTTGAAGCACAGCGTGCCTTTAGTGACCAGTTGTCGTTTATGAGCAGTCCACTTCTCTTCAGTCGTGGGAGGCGGCGTCTGGGAGGTGTCGGTTGCGGGGGGGGAGAGCTCGCACTCGTGCAGGCGGTGGCGCAGGGAAATGGTCTTGACGATCTCCAGATCCCGCACGTTATGGTTCAAATAGGCCGCGTTCATGTTCAACACCGACAGCTTCAGGGCTTCACCCGCCAGATAGCCTCGGTAGTTGTTGTTCCAGGCGCCAGGCTGGATAAACGTGCGCGCATAGTCCGCTATCTCGTACTGCCAGCACGCCTGGGCGCTGCGGCACAGGGAAAGGCTAAGGTCATAGACTTGGTAATAGAACGTGCTCAACTGAGCGTTGAGCCAGTCATACAGCTGTGCCTTGGAAAAGCGCTTGGCCAACAATTGATAGTTCGACCAGGCTTGGGCCAGGGAGGTCTGGGCCAGGCGCAATTGCAGGCGCGTGGCTTTTTCCTGCTCGGCATAGGCCTGTAATTGGGCATCGACCTGGGCCAGTTCGAGTCGGGCCTGCTCCTGGGCATGGGCCCACTCTTGCGCCCGGCGGTTGAATTGCTCGGAACGATCCAAGTCTGCGGCGGTGCCGCGCAGCGCCGTGGCAACGCCTTGGGCGATGGCTTGGGCAGCATAGAACGGGCCTTCCCAACGCGAGCCGCCGACACTGGTACCGAAGATATTCGGTGCCACCATCGCGACGCCGGCCGCGGCGGCGGCGGCGCAAGCGGCGGTGTCGAACCCGGTGCTGATCAGGTAGAGCAAGCCTGCCTGGGATTCGCCGGGGCTGATGCCTTCGGTGAGCTGGTGTGCGTAGTAGTGCATCCGCGACTCGATCATGCGTCGGCTGGCGTCGAGTGCCTGGCGGTTCCTTGCGTCGATCTGCAACGCCTGGGTTTGCTGGGTCACGACGATATTGGCCAGGTCCCACGCCTGTTGTTGCTGTAACTCCAGATATTCCGCCTGTTCCTTGCGTTCAATCAGGGTCAGCACCGTACTGCCGAATTGAATCACCGCTTCGGCGGCCGTGAGCGCGTGGCCCGACATGACCTGGAAGCGATAATGGCCGACGTGCGCGTCGACGAACGGCGCGGCACCACTTTCGCCGAAGGCCCCTTGGCCTTGGGCGGCCAGCAGTTTGAGAGGCGACAGCGGCGCCCCGTAGAGCGGCAGGTGCAAGGGTTTACCGGTGATGTCCAGATTGTGCCGCAGATTATGCAGACGGCTTTCGAGCTTGTCCCAGCGCGCCACCAGTTCGGCGTTGAAAGGCAGGCGCAGATTATCGGTGTCCGTGAGCCAAGGCAGTGCATCGCCTTCGACCGACAGGTTGACGTCGATGGTCGGGTTGGTTTGCTCAAGTTTGGCCAGGGCCTCAGAGCCCTGCGTGGCCAGCGCGCCAAGGGTGATCTGCGCCCACGGTTCAGTGATGCTGACCCTGGGGCGTGGGCCAAGGAAATGCTGGGCTCGGGTGTACCAGAGTTTGGCTTGGGTCAGGCTGTCCGGGGTGAGCTGGCGATAGTCTGCATCGCCGCGATTGAGCAGAATGTCCAGGTAAAACAGGTAGAGCGCCTTGCGAAAATGCACGGGTGAGCGTATCGCCAGTTCGTGGGGATCGTGGCTGGTGTAGCCGGGCAGCCGTTCTTCACGGGCCAGTTCGCGCATACCCCAAAAGGCAGGCCGTTTGCTGGACGCATCGGCGACGCGCCCAGGGTCGAACAGGTAGCCGAGCCAGGCTTGCGCTTCGGCATAGCGTTGCTCCTGATTCAGGCGATGGGCTATCAGCCAGGGCGCGTACAGGAACAGCTCCCAGAAGTACTTGCCGTTAGCACCCGTGAAGTCGATGTCTTCTGCTGTGCCGCCAGGTGTGAGTGGCGGCTCTTTCCAGGTTTCTGGCGTTAACGAGAACAAATGGTCAAGGCTGACATTGGCCGCCTGGACCAGCTTGGCGGCAATACAGGTATTCATGCGCAGGGTGGCGGGCATGTCGGCAGGCAGGCTTGCCGAATTGTTGGAAAAGTCGATGAATTCAGCGGTGCCGAGTTCGCCCGATTCGAGTCTTTTGATCGTCGGCGCCAGTTGCGGGTTGAGCGTGGGGTCAGAAACAGGTGTGGTCAGCGTCAGGGTTGCCGTATTCAATGCATAGCCGAGGATTTTCGCGCCGCCTTCGCCAGGCTCAAGCGTCACCACCCCATGTAGCAGGGTGAAACCGGACTTCATCTGCGCCTGCGTCACCGGAATGCGCGTCGTGACCCGATGCCCGTCAGGCAATTCGGGACTGGACCCGGTGAGGCTTTCGTGAGCGGTGTCCTGGAAACTGATGATGCGATGGGAGTTGGCAGTGATGTTTTCGGTGAATGGGTAGTCTTTGAAGTTCGCACTCATGATGACGTGTTTATAGGCGCGTAAGTTGGGCGTGGTCACGTTTGCCTTTCGGACTATCAGTGTGTTTTCCGAATGCAGCTTGTTTTTATTATCCTCTGGACTGGTATAGACGTGATAACGGTCGAGGTTGATATGGAACTGTTTGTGTGTGTATAAATTTACGAAAGCGTTTTTGTCGACATAGTTACCGTCCAGCAAAAGGTTGTTTTGCGCGTCTGTTCGATGGGTAAACAGTGCGCCGTCAGCATCACTTACAGCGTTAGGGAATTCCTCATGGGTGGTCGAATTTTTTAAATACAGTGCGCAGTACTCAGTTCTCTGCTGTGTGGAGGCACCGCTGATCATAGAGCCCTTGCTCAGTTTAAGTTGAGTGGCTTTGGGGTCATCCAGCGCATCATGGGTCATCAGCTTGATAGTGACATCCTGCTGTTTATCTAAGATGACGGCGTACTGGTGCTGGAAACGGCCACTGAGAGTAGAAGAGAACACAAGTTCCTGAGTGTTTGAATCGAAAGAAACGTCAGTGGTATCGGTGTTTTTTATGTTTGTCTGTTTTTTTTCAAAATTCCAATGGTCGTTTTCTTCGAAAATCATTTGCGACGCGATAGTAATCTCGTAGTCGGCTTTGGGCGCTATTTTAAACTGCAGGTTGCCCTGGTTCTTGTGAGCGAAGAGCGTGAGAAATTGCCGGGCGCTGTCAGGCAGCAATTCGCTGTAATACCCGTTAGTGCTCTGCAGCTCACCCTTGAGTATGGCCTGTACTTCGGTCTTCTGGGACGGGTCGAAGGGTTCCATCAGCCGGTTTATTTCTTCGGCCAGCGCTGAGCCGGGCAGCACGCTATAGCGTCCGGGGCTGCCGCCATCGGCGACGGTGGTGATAGTGAAGGACTGGTCGATATGGACGGCCTGGAAAAACCTGCCAATGAAATTATCCTGCTGTTTAGGATCTTTACGGCTGGTAGCGAGCACACTTAAAAAAAGCACGGGCGTGCTCTTGCTGTCGACGATTGCCACCGTTTGCGTAATGCCTTTGAGCAGCTCCGAACTGGATGCGTTAACGTCTTCGGTGGCGCAATATTGCTCAATGCACGCCTGAGGCACGCTCCAACTGCCGTCATGCTTCTTATACGAAAAATTGAGCCGGAATTTGACGTAGTGGGTGTTGATCCAATCGGCCAGATCTTCCTTTTCCTCCGAATCCGATCGCGCCGGCTTAAACGAACTGGACGGGGTGGGTTTGATGCACTCGGCCCAGATGAAAAATAGCCGGCTATTGAAGTACACCGGCCGGATACTTTGCTCGGCGGTGGCGTCGGAGACCGACAGGTTGATTTTTTTCCAGTCTGACCAGGCGTCCTGCAAGAGCATCGCGCCTGAGCGCCTGGACAGGTCCAGCGAGCGCCAGTAATAGGTGTTCTCGGAGGTGGATTTACCGACGAAGTAATAGGTGCCGCTGTGCAGGTTGTTCAAGTCGGCGTCTATATAGCCGTTGAGTGTGCGTATGTTGGCGGTTTCCTCGAACCTGGCCAGATACTGCTGAACCGCCGTGGCGACGGTGTCCGCTTGAATTCGGTATTGGCTGAGGTCGTTTTGCAACTGGTGAAAATTGTCGGTCCTGTTCCGTCGTAACGTCGGGTCCAGATAGTTGGCCGGGTGGTAGTGCAATTGCTGACTGGCACTCCACAGCGGGTAGGTGTGCAACTGTTCGCGCCAGATCTTGTTTTGTTGCGCGGTCATGCCCTGATGGGCATAGCCCGGCTCCAGGCCCAGTTCAATACGGCTGATGTATTGCTGCAGGCTGGAAATGGCGCAGGCTACCGGGCTGGTCGGCACGGCTTGGCTGACTTGTACGTCGAGTAGCCAATACGCATAAAGGTCATCGGCATTGCCGATGGTTGCCTTAAGCGCATCAGGCACTTTATGGGTGAGGTAGTACGCGAGCATGGCGTCGCGCAGGCTTTCATTAAGCTGTTGGTCAAGCGAGTGAGACATGATCAGTCCTTGAGCAGGTCGGTAGGAAAAGGCGTGTTGACGGGAGAGGCATGGGCACTCGTGAGCGCCTCACCGACGGCCTTCCATTGAGCGAACGTCGAGTTGGTTTCAAGTTGGCTGGCTGCAATCAGCAGGGTGGCCGACAGGCCGGTTGCAGTGCTGGCTTGGCGGCAGCGCAGCAGCCAGTCCAGGCGATCCATGGAGGTAATGCGTGGAGGGTTCAGTTGGCTGCTGAAGACGGTTATTTCGCTGGCACTCCAGCCAAAAAGTCGGGCGAGATGCTCGCTGGTTTCTTCAGTGTTGTGTTGTGCCGCGCGATTGGGCTGCGCGTTGGCCTGTTCGAAGTAATCGAGAATTTGTCCTTCCGTCAGGCCAAAACGCTCGATGCAATGGTTGAACTGCTGAATGAGGTAGAGGGTGTGCGGGTTCAGTTCAAGGACCGAAGACGCTTGATAGCCACTGTCCAGCCAGTGCGGGTTTATCAGAAACTGATCAAGCGCCTGGCGGCTGAGCGGCAATTGCAGAACATCGACGGCGTGGGGGAGCAGCAATATCAGATAGCCGAGGGTTTGCAGGGGTGGGGCTGCAGGCGCGTGCAGGCGCAGGAAATGGCTGTGATGGTCATATTTTTGATGACCATTGGCATCGCCTGGCAGCCGGGGTACGGCGCGGATGATCTCTTTGAGGCGCAGATACAGCGCCCAGAACTCATTACGCACCGTCTCCATCAGGGTACGAAGCTTGGGTTTGGCTCTCTCGATATAGTAGGTTGTGCGATTAGTGTCCGTGCTGATGGCAATGGCGGACAGCGCTTCCTCGACCGCCTCCTCAATGCTCGTGTTTGAGCGCATCCGTTGCAGTATTTGCTGGGCCAGGGCTTCCCAGTCCACGGCGGGCAAGCGAACGGCTTCATCAGCGGGTTGCTGGGGAAGTTCAAGCAGGTTCAGCTGTTTGGAGAGAGAAGCCTGATCATAGGCCGCGAACTCTTTCAACAGCAGGTTGATGGTCGGGTCCTGGACCTGCTGATCGAGCAATAGCTGGTGCCTCAACAGTGACAGGCTGTTGCCACTCTCCTTGAGCCAACGGCTGGCCCATTCCAGGTGCATGAGCATATCGAGAAAGTCAGCCGCGCCCTTCGGCTTGCGTCTGAGCGTTGGGTGACGCAGTTGCGTAAGAAAGGCCGTCGTGCCGGGCAACTGCAGCAGTTGCTGGCATTCCATGACCGACAAGCCGAACAGCCGAGCGATTCGCGCTTGCCGATAGAGTGCGCTGACGGTCTCGACCGTGCGGGTTTCGGGCTCATCGGCGATCAGCAGTTGCAGCGAGTCCTGGGTGTCTTGCAGGCCCAGCGCGGCGCAGAGTTGTTGGCGGGTGGTTGCGTCGAATGCCTGCTCGTCCAGACACAGCGCAGGCAGGGCCGAACCCACGCGGTTGAACACCTGATCGAACAACGACACGCGCTCACCCGAACCGTGAACGGGCAACTGATGGAGCCAGGCGGCAAACTCTTCGGCTTGCAGGCTGTAGCGCTTGCTCAGATAGCAAAAGACCCCCAGCGCCCGAAGGGTGTTATGGGTGATCAGCAGCGCGCGGTTGCTGGCGCCTTCGCAGCGCATCGCGCTGACCAGCAACGTGTCCAGTTGCGCGAAAGGCAGGCCGAGCCAGCGCTGCAGGCGAATCATCCGTTGCAGCCTGTCGAAGCGTTCAAGGCTCACGTTGACCAGCTTGGCGGGGGCGTCTTTGTTCAGGCTGATCGCGAGTGTGGGGGCAGATGCAAGCGCGCCGTTGATGTAACAGGCACCGTAAGTGAGGCCGGTGGGCTGTTTGCAATTTGGCGATTGGCGCGGTGCTTGTGTCTGCTGTGCCAGCAGCGCTTGAAGTTGTTCGGCATCCAGTTGCGTATGCTGCAGGAAATCAGTGACGTCTTCCGGCCCCTTTTCAGCCGTCCAGTTGAAGTACGTGCGATAGAAGGTTGGCGCGCCCTGCGCCGTTACCCAGTCTCTTTTCAGCAGCGCCTGTTGTTCAGGGCTCAGCCCGGATAACAGGCATTGCACCTCATTGTTGCGGGTAACGACTTGCCCGTAAGTGCTGGTTGCTCCCGCCAGGGGCAACTGGCGACTGATGCGATAGTTCAACTCACCCAACATCGGCTTGTCGCCCGACAAGCCCAGCCGGCATTGCTGGTGGTGGAAATGATACGGCAGTGAAAACGGGTACCAGGTGTTGCTCAGCAGCGAGTAGGCGTCGTCGGCGTCGGCGATATTGCTGAGCAAGGTCTGATTGATGATCGACAACATGGGCACCTGGCCCGTAACGCTGTGTTGGTCGATCAACAGGTCCTCGAGGTCTGCACGCCGGGCGGACAGCTTGAGCACGTCGGCCCCCTTGGCATTCTGTTCCAGTTGCAGGGCGAACAGATAAAGCGCGCGCAGGTAGGCAGCCGGAGAATCGACCGCGGCAATGGACGCGTTGGCGCAGAACTGTTCGCGATTTTCGTTGAACAAGGCCTGGTAGGTGGCATCGGTATCGGCGGCGACATCGCGTTTAGCGCGCAGGGTAGGGCACTGCGACGAGACCTGCTGTTCGCGAAACAACCTTTCCAGTTGCGCTGCAGCGCTCTTGGCCTTGCGGTATATCGCGTGGGCATCGTCATCGTTGCAGGTGGCCAGTTGCTCTGCGAAGGCCTTTTCGCTGAGGCGCACAATGTCGAATACCGAATGAATGTCGAGGCGCTGCAGCGCGGTGTTGAAATCGTCCCGACCGGGGGCGGGAGGGTGTGCGTGATCAATCAGTTGAGCGAGCAAGGAGCTGCTGTCGGCTTGCATATTCATACGTTCCTTCACGCCCGCCGATGGGTCCGGCGGGCAATGAAAAACGCTATCACGCAGGTCAGCGGGGCCAGGCATAGCTATTTACAGGCTGCGTCGGCCCCCGCCGGTTGCGGCATCCATACACCGATACCACCTCTGTGCAGGCATGAACCCTAGGCTTTGCTGACCATTGTGCAATTCAGGTCATGTGATCATGTCTGCTTCACTTCATCGAAACACGCCCTCGCTTGCGGCCTTCGACCCCCGCGGATTGACCGTGCGCAGCGTCGCTTATCTGTGCGCGACCTCCCAGGCTGCGCCGACGGCCCGTGTCAGGCGTCAAGTCTATGGGGCCAGCGGCCTTTTGCTTGAGCAGTGGGACCCGCGCCTTTCTACCCTTAAATTGCGCGAACCGTTGACTGCGGCGAATCAGGCTTCGGTGTACAGCCTGTCTGGTAGCTTGATCCGCAGCAACGATGTGGACGCCGGCATGCGGCTGATGCTGGCGGCGCCCTCGGGACAGCTGTTGCATGCCTGGGACGGCCGCGGTGCCTATCAGCGCCACGACTACGACACCTTGCAGCGTCCGGTGGCGGTGTTCGAACAAACTGCCGACGAAGCGCGACTCCGGTGTGTCGAACGCCTGGTGTATGCCGCGCCAACGCCTGAGCACCGCGCACTTAACCGCAGTGGCCGCCTGGTACGCCATGCCGACCCGGCGGGCACGCAGGTGTTCGACGCCTATGGGATGACCGGGCAGGTGCTGCGCCAAACCCGGCGGTTTCGCGAGGCCCCGGGCACTGTTGACTGGCCGCTTGCCCCGGCCGATCAGGACCAGCAACTGCAACCTGAGCTTTACACCACACGCTGGGCGTTCGACGCCCTGGGCGCCACGGTGGAACAGCTCGACGCCAAGGGCAATGCCCGACAGTTCGCCTATGGGCTGGACGGGCAGGCGAAAAATATTCACCTCACCTTGAAGAGTGGTACGCGCAAGACCGTGGTAGAGGGCTACGTCTACACTGCCGCCGGCCAGGTGGAGACGGCCCTGCTGGGCAATGGCGTGAGTAGCCTGGCCACCTATCGGGCCGAGGATGGCCGTATGCACCGGCTGATGGCGTACCGCAAAAACGAGCGGGCGGCGCCGCTACAGGATTTGAGCTACGACTATGATCCCGTGGGAAATGTTTCAAGCCTGCAGGATCAGGCACAACCGACCAGGTGGAGCCACAACACGCAAGTAGATGCCTCCTGTCGCTATGAGTACAACTCGCTGTACCAACTGACCCAGGCCACAGGCCGGGAAAGTACTGCCGCCGCCATCGGCCCGGCACTGCCCGCGCGTATTTCGTTCGGTTCGACCGACGCCGGTTTATGGCGCAACTATACCCAGCACTATGCCTATGACGAGGGGGGCAACCTGACCCGGCTGCGCCATGTGCCGTCCAGTGGTGTCGGCTATACCCGCGACATGCAGGTCGCAACTGGCAGTAATCGTGCGTTGTCGAGCGAGCATCCGGTTGACGAGTGGGCGCAGGGTTTTGATGCCAATGGCAATCAGCAACAGCTGGGGCGTGGCCTGCCGATGGCGTGGAACGTGCGTAATCAGTTGACCAAGGTCACGACGATTCTGCGAGAGGAGGGGGACCCGGATGAGGAGGCCTATGTGTACGCAGGCGACGGCCAGCGTGCGCTCAAGCTCACGCACCAGCAGGTCGCCGGCAGTCGGCAGACGGCGCGTGTGTATTACCTGCCAGGCCTGGAAATTCGCCATCGACCGTTGCGCCGGCTGAATGTTGTGCGTCTTGAAGTGGCGCGGTGCACGGTTGAGGTCGTGCAATGGGAGCAGGGGCTCGACGAGGGAGCAGCCGATGCAACCCTGCGCTTTTGCCTGACGGATCAGCAATCGAGTCATGGGCTGGAGTTGGGCGAACAGGCAGAGTTATTGAGCCAGGAGAGTTATTTTCCCTATGGAGGGACGGCGTGGTGGGCATCGCGCAGCGAGGTGGAGGGTCGCTGCAAGACGCGCCGATATTCAGGCAAAGAGCGTGACAGCAGCGGCTTGTATTACTACGGTTTCCGCTACTACGCCCCTTGGTTACAGCGCTGGATAAACCCCGACCCCCTGGGGGACGGGGCAGAGTTGAATCCCTATCTCATGGCGTTCAACAACCCGATCACACTCGTTGATTCAATGGGGCTGCTGCCGGCCGATGTGGAAAATACCCAAATACAGGGCGGTACTGTAATCCTCCTGCTTTTGGTCTTGCTGGGCCTGGGCGTGGGGGCGCTGCTTGGGAATGCGACGGTGGGGGCTTCCATCGGGGCTCTGGTGGGCGGTGTACTGTTTGGTACCAGTCGCCTGAATGCCTATCTGCAAATGCAACCGCAGGCCGTGGCAAGGGCCGCCGAACAAGTGGAAGAACAATTCGCCAGGGATATTTCAGAGCTGGCGATCAAGTTGGCGCAGCAGGCGCGGTTGAGTCACGAAGAAACGGAGCGGCTGGTGAATTTTGCCTATGCGCGCCGCCCTGCTGAGGGAGGCATGTCCCTTTACCTCCATGCATCGGAAGGGGCCATCTATGGCTATGCGGGGCCTGTGGGTGAATCGGGGGGCGTCGAGGGCGTACTGATGGACAGTCGTAACCCGATGCCTGAGTTGAAACGCATGGGCTATGGCGCGGCACTGCTGCGAAGACCAGGGCGTGAGTCCGCTGCCGCGAGTGGTCAGCAGGCGGGCGCAAGCACGTTCGAGGTGGGGGCGACGACACAGGTTGCCGGTTCCAGTCGCGCACGCGGTGGTCGGCAAGCGCAGGCCCAACTGCCGATGAGGGTGCCGAGGGCGATAAGAGGCGCTGCTCCACGGATGCAGATCAATACCGAGGTGCTTGGAGATATCAGTTCGTCGAGCCGCGAGGACCGCAGTATCGCCCTGACCCTCAGTCATTTGCAGGAAGGGCGTTTTGGCGCGGTTCATTGGCATCTCCACAGAGATCAACTGTGGTCTGCTGACTTGCACGGTTACGCCGCTTCTCGTGGTCGCAGTGCCTATCGTTTGATGTTCAAGCACCTCGGCGGCCAGAAGTACCGAGTGGAGGGCGTACGCAACCCACACCGCTGAAGTCGATCGCCGCCAGGATGTCGAGGCAATATCAGCGGCTGTGTGTCGATGCGGCGGCGGCGTGGTTTTGCTAGAATGCGCGCCGCGCCGCCTGGCCGGCGCGTTTTTTTATCCGGTTCACCCTTTACGAGGGTAGCCACCTGGAGAGAACACCCATGACCCAACCTATCGTCGTGGCGGCACTGTACAAGTTCGTCACCCTTGAAGATTACGTTGCCCTGCGCGAGCCACTGTTGCAGGCGATGGTCGACAACGGCATCAAGGGCACGTTGCTGATCGCCGAAGAAGGCATCAACGGCACCGTTTCCGGCAGCCGCGAAGGCATCGATGGCCTGATGGCCTGGCTGAAGAACGACCCACGCATGGACGACATCGACCACAAAGAGTCGTACTGCGACGAGCAGCCGTTCTACCGCACCAAGGTCAAGCTCAAGAAAGAAATCGTGACCCTTGGCGTCGACGGCGTCGACCCGAATAAACAGGTCGGCACCTACGTCGACCCAAAGGACTGGAACGCGCTGATCAGCGATCCCGAAGTGCTGTTGATCGACACCCGCAACGACTACGAAGTGTCGATTGGCACCTTTGAAGGCGCGATCGACCCGAAAACCACCAGTTTTCGCGAATTCCCCGACTACATCAAAGCCAACTTCGACCCGGCCAGGCACAAGAAAGTCGCCATGTTCTGCACCGGTGGCATTCGCTGCGAGAAAGCCTCGAGCTATATGCTCAGTGAGGGCTTTGACGAGGTCTATCATCTCAAGGGCGGCATCCTCAAATACCTCGAAGAGGTGCCGCAGGAAGAGACCAAGTGGCAGGGCGACTGCTTTGTTTTCGACAATCGTGTGACGGTGCGCCACGACTTGAGCGAAGGCGACTACGATCAATGTCATGCCTGCCGCACACCGGTCAGCGTCGAAGACCGCGCGTCCGAGCACTACGTGGCCGGCATCAGTTGCCCGCATTGCTGGGATAAGCTGCCGGAGAAAACCCGTCGCAGCGCCATCGACCGGCAAAAGCAGATCGAACTGGCCAAGGCCCGCAATATGCCGCACCCGATTGGCTTCAACTACAAGCAAACCCCTTCCGAGGCTTGAACCATGCCCGCGCGCCTGCTCTATGTGATGGACCCGATGTGTTCCTGGTGCTGGGGCTTTGCCCCGGTGGCGCAGGCGCTGGTTGAGCAGGCCCGGGCGGGCGGTGTGGAGTTGCACCTGGTGGTGGGCGGCTTGCGCACCGGCAGCGGCGCGGCGCTGGAGCCGAACACCCGGCGCTATATCCTCGAGCACTGGCAGGCGGTGACTGACGCCACCGGCCAGCCGTTCAGGCGCGAAGGCGCGCTGCCCGATGGATTTGTCTATGACACCGAGCCTGCGTGCCGCGCCATCGTCACGGCGCGCAGCCTGGCGCCCGATTGCGCCTGGAAGCTGCTTGGGCTGATCCAGCACGCGTTCTATGTAGAAGGCCGTGACGTCACCTCTGCCCATGTGCTGGTGGAACTGGCCGAGCAGGCCGGTATTCCGCGTATCGAGTTTGCCGGCGAGTTCGACCGCGCCGAACAGCACGCGGCCACGGCCGCCGATTTCACCTGGGTACAGGACCTGGGCATCGCGGGCTTCCCGACCTTGCTGGCCGAGCGCAATGGCCAGTTGGCGCTGCTGACCAATGGCTACCAGCCGTTGTCCGAATTGTCGCCATTGCTGGGGCGATGGCTGGAGCGCGCCACCTGTGCATGATCAGCCCGACACGCCTGAACCCAAGCGCACCGACCGCCTGACCTGGGCGGAAATTCGCCGCCTGGCCCTGCGCCACAGGAAATCCCTGTGGATCGCCAACAGCGTGGCCGTGCTCGCGACCTTGTGCAGCGTACCCATCCCGCTGCTGTTACCGCTGTTGGTCGACGAAGTGCTGTTGGGCCGTGGCGATGCCGCGCTCAAGGTGATGAACCACGCCTTGCCGCTGGGCTGGCAGCAGGCCGCCGGCTATATCGGCCTGATGCTGGGGGTGACCCTGGTCCTGCGCTGCGGCGCACTGGTGTTCAACGTGGTGCAGGCGCGGCTGTTTGCGCGACTGGCCAAGGACATCGTCTACCGCATCCGCGTGCGGCTGATCGAGCGGCTCAAGCGCATCTCCCTCGGCGAATACGAAAGCCTGGGCAGCGGCACGGTGACCACCCACTTGGTCACCGACCTGGACACACTGGACAAATTCGTCGGCGAAACCCTCAGCCGCTTTCTGGTGGCGATGCTGACCCTGGTTGGCACCTCGGCCATCCTGGTGTGGATGCACTGGCAACTGGCGCTGCTGATCCTGCTGTTCAACCCGCTGGTGATCTACGCCACGGTGCAGTTGGGCAAGCGCGTCAAACACTTGAAGAAACTGGAAAACGACAGCACCTCGCGCTTCACCCAGGCGCTGACCGAAACCCTGGACGCCATCCAGGAAGTGCGCGCCGGCAACCGCCAGGGCTTTTTCCTCGGGCGCCTGGGCCAGCGTGCCCAGGAAGTGCGCGACTACGCCATTCACTCGCAATGGAAGACCGACGCGTCCAGCCGTGCCAGTGGCTTGCTGTTCCAGTTCGGCATCGACATTTTTCGCGCAGCGGCGATGCTCACCGTGCTGTTTTCCGACCTGTCCATCGGCCAGATGCTGGCGGTGTTCAGCTACCTGTGGTTCATGATCGGCCCGGTGGAGCAATTGCTGAACCTGCAATATGCCTACTACGCGGCAGGCGGCGCATTGACCCGCATCAACGAGCTGCTGGCCCGCGCCGACGAGCCGCAGTACGCCGGGGGTAGCGATCCGTTCACCGGGCGTGCAACCGTTGGCATCGACGTGCGCGGCCTGGACTTCGGCTACGGCGATGACCTGGTGCTCGACCAATTGAACCTGGCCATCGCACCGGGGGAGAAGGTGGCGATTGTCGGCGCCAGCGGCGGCGGCAAAAGTACCCTGGTACAACTGTTGCTGGGCCTCTACACACCCCAGGCCGGCAGCATCCGTTTTGGCGGCGCGACCCAGCAGGACATCGGCCTGGCGACCATTCGCGAAAACGTCGCGGTGGTGCTGCAACACCCGGCACTGTTCAACGATACCGTGCGCGCCAACCTGACAATGGGCCGCGAGCGTACGGATCAGGCGTGCTGGCAGGCACTGGAAATCGCCCAGTTGGAGGCTACCGTCAAGGCATTGCCGTTAGGCCTGGACAGCATAGTGGGTCGCTCTGGCGTGCGCTTTTCCGGTGGCCAGCGGCAACGCCTGGCCATCGCGCGCATGGTGCTGGCCGAGCCCAAGGTGGTGATTCTGGATGAAGCCACCTCGGCGCTGGACGCGGCCACCGAGTACAACCTGCACCAGGCACTGGCGCGGTTTCTCAGCGGGCGTACTACACTGATCATCGCCCACCGCCTTTCAGCGGTGAAACAGGCGGATCGGGTGTTGGTGTTCGATGGCGGGCGTATCGCCGAGGATGGCGAACATCAGCAATTGATTGCCGACGGGGGGCTGTACGCCAAATTGTATGGACACTTGCAACAAGTGCGCTGATTTGGCTTAGGTTGTGCGATCGGGAGCGGATTTTCGCGTGCGTATTGAGCTGTGCATGTGCAAGGGACTTCATGAAGCAAAAGCGGACTCTCGGAACGCCACGGTTGCTGGGCATTGTCTGGCCCTTCATTGCCGTCGTGCTGTTCCAGGCATTGTTAGGCTGCGTCAGTCTCTACGTGCTCTCGGCGGTGCGTGGCTATGTGGCTGGCGAAAGTCTGTGGTCCAAGGGCCAGAAGGACGCCATCTACTACCTGACCCTTTACGCCGATAACCGCGAAGCCGCCACTTACCTCAAATATCAGCAAGCGATTGCCGTGCCCCAGGGCGGGCATGAATTGCGCGTTGCGCTGGACCGTCCCACCCCGGATATCCCCGCCGCACGCCAGGGCATCATCAAGGGTGGCAACCACCCGGACGACGTCTCCAGCCTGATCTGGCTGTACCTCAACTTCCGCCATTTCAGTTACCTGGAAAAAGCCATCGAGCTCTGGACGGTGGGCGACGGCTACTTGTTGCAGCTGGACGACCTCGCCCAGGCAATGCATGACGCCGTTGCTGCCGATCGGGTCAATGCTGACGATGTGCGCCTGTGGAAGGCGCGCATCACGGCCATCAACGAAGGTGTGACACCGGCAGCCAAGGCGTTCAGTGATGCCCTGGGTGAAGGGTCGCGGATGATCCTGCGCCTGTTGTTGATCACCAATTTGGCCACGGCCCTGGGGCTGATCGTGCTGGCGCTGCTGCGCACGCATAAGTTGCTGGCCCAGCGTCATGCGTTTGCCGATGCCCTGCAGGCGGAGAAGGAGCGGGCGCAGATTACCCTGGAGTCGATTGGCGACGGTGTCATCACCACCGACGTGGACGGTGCGATTGCCTACATGAATCCCGCCGCCGAAGCGCTGACCCACTGGCAGTCGGCCCAGGCCCAGGGCCTGCCGCTGGCGGCGTTGTTCAAGTTGCTGGATGAAAACGCCGAGCCGGACGGCTTCACCCTGATCGAGCACATCATCAAGGGCGAACTCAGTGGCGGCAGTGAACATTCCAAGTTGATCCAGCGCCTGGACGGCAGCACCGTTTCCGTGACCCTGGTGGGCGCGCCGATTCGCAGCGCCGGCAAGGTCAGTGGCGCGGTGCTGGTGCTGCATGACATGACCCAGGAGCGCCAGTACATCGCCAATCTTTCCTGGCAGGCGACCCACGATGCCTTGACTGGCCTGGCCAACCGGCGTGAATTCGAATACCGCCTGGAGCAGGTACTGCAGCAGGTGACACGCCAGCAAAACGGCCGCCATGCCTTGATGTTTCTCGACCTGGACCAGTTCAAGCTGGTCAATGACACCTGCGGCCACGCTGCGGGTGACGAGTTGCTGCGGCACATTTGCGCGCTGCTGCAATCGGACTTGCGCGAAGGCGATACCCTGGCGCGGCTGGGCGGCGATGAGTTCGGCATCCTCCTGGAGAACTGCCCGGCGCCAGTGGCCGAGAAGATCGCCGAGAGCCTGCGTCATACCGTGCAGAACCTGCATTTCGTGTGGAAGGGCCGGCCGTTCATGACCACCGTCAGCATCGGCCTGGTGCATATCTCACACACCCCGACCACCCTGGAAACGTCCCTGCGCGCCGCCGATATGGCGTGCTACATGGCCAAGGAAAAGGGGCGTAACCGAGTGCAGGTGTATCACGCCGATGACTCGGAGCTGTCCCTGCGCTTTGGCGAAATGGCCTGGGTACAGCGCTTGCACATGGCGTTGGAAGAGAATCGTTTTTGCCTGTACTCCCAGGAAATCTCGCCTCTGGGCCATACCGAAGCGGGCAATGGGCACATCGAAATTCTCCTGCGGCTGCACGACGAGGCGGGGCGAATCATTCTGCCCGACAGTTTTATTCCGGCGGCCGAGCGTTACGGCTTGATGACTTCCCTGGACCGGTGGGTGGTGGAGAACGTCTTCAAGATCATCGCGCGTTGCATGCACGAGCGTCCGGGCCGACCTATGGCCATGTGTGCGATTAATCTGTCAGGAATAACCATTGGCGATGACGATTTTCTTGGTTTTTTACGTGAGAAATTCGGCACTTACAACATCCCTCCGGAAATGATTTGTTTTGAAATAACCGAGACAAGCGCTATCGCCAATTTAGGCAGTGCCATTCGTTTTATTAATGAACTCAAAGCGTTAGGTTGCCACTTTTCCCTGGATGACTTTTGTGCCGGAATGTCCTCGTTCGCCTATCTCAAACATTTACCTGTAGACTTCCTGAAGATCGATGGAAGTTTCGTAAAGGATATGCTGGACGACCCGATTAACCGCGCCATGGTCGAAGTGATCAATCACATAGGCCATGTGATGGGTAAGCGCACTATCGCCGAATTTGTTGAAACGTCGCAGATCGAACAGGCATTACTTGAGATAGGCGTGGACTACGCTCAGGGCTATCTGATTGAACGTCCGCAATTGTTTACCTTCGATAGCCTGCAGTGCCGACCTGCGCGGCCGCAGCCCCTGTTATTCAAGGCGCCCGGCACATTCCGCTGAAACTTTGCTGGTCTGTACATCACACTTAAAAAGGAGCCCTACAGTGATCGACACCTTCAACAGAACCGGCCCGCTTATGGAAGCCTCGAGTTACCCCGCCTGGGCGCAGCAATTGATCCAGGACTGTAGCGAGAGCAAGCGTCGGGTTGTCGAACACGAACTGTACCAACGCATGCGCGATAACACGCTCAGCGCCAAGACCATGCGCCACTACCTGATCGGTGGCTGGCCCGTGGTGGAGCAGTTCGCCTTGTACATGGCACAGAACCTCACCAAGACCAAGTTTGCCCGCCATCCGGGGGAGGACATGGCGCGACGCTGGCTGATGCGCAATATCCGCGTGGAATTGAACCACGCCGATTATTGGGTGCATTGGGCGCGTGCCCACGGCGTTAGTCTCGAAGAGCTGCAGGCACAGGACGTGCCACCGGAGTTGCACGCATTGAGTCATTGGTGCTGGCACACCAGTTCGGCGGATTCGTTGATCGTTGCGATTGCCGCCACCAACTATGCCATCGAGGGCGCCACCGGGGAGTGGTCTGCCGTGGTCTGTTCCACTGGCGTGTATGCTGCCGCCTTCCCGGAGGAAGAACGCAAACGCGCGATGAAGTGGCTGAAGATGCACGCCCAGTATGATGACGCGCACCCTTGGGAAGCCCTGGAAATCATCTGCACCCTGGCCGGCACGAACCCGAGCTCGGCTCTGCAGGTGGAGTTGCGCCAGGCGGTGTGCAAGAGCTACGACTATATGTACCTGTTCCTGGAAAGCTGCATGCGCCTGGAACAAGAGAAAGAAAAGGCGCCCGTACTCGTTCGTGAGCGCCAGGCGCGCGTCGCCAGCGAGGCGTGATGCACCCGTGATGGCGGGGTTCTACCCCGCCATTGCCAAGCGGTTGCGGCCTTCGCGCTTGGCCACGTACAAGGCATTGTCGGCCCGGCGCAGCAGGCTTTCCGCCGACTCGGCCGCCAATAACGTCGAACAGCCGAGGCTTACCGTCAAGTCGACCTGCGTACCCTCCACCCAGTAATCATGGGCTTGTGCCGCCTGGCGCAGGCGCTCGCCGACCATTCGCGCCGCATCGCGCCCGGTGTTGGAGAGCAGGATCAGAAATTCTTCCCCGCCGAATCGAAACACCATGTCCACGTTGCGCAACTGGCTTTTGATCGCTGCGGCCACGGCGCGCAATACGCTGTCGCCGGCGGCATGACCATGGGTGTCATTGATCTTCTTGAAGTGATCGATGTCCAGCATCAACAGGGACAGCGGGTGCATATGGCGCCGAGCCATGTCAATTTCCCGTTGCAAGGTCTGGTCCATGGCCACACGGTTGCCGGTTTCGGTCAAAGGATCGCGCAGGGCACTGCGGGTGGCGGCGCGGTAGAGCAGGGCGTTGCGCATTGGGTAAAGCAACGTTGCGAGCAGAGACTCGAGCTGGCCCAGTTCCTCTTCGAGGAAGCGTTGGTTGCGACGGAACACCAGTTCGCCCAAGTGTTCGCCCTCATGGCTCAAGGTGTAGCTCATCGAATGATGGCCGCGATGGCCGAACTCCAGGCGCAGGTCGCTGATCGCGTAGCGGTATTGCAGGGCGTCCAGCGGCACCAGGCGTTGCACTTCACGGAAGAACAAGCCGAGGATGCGTTCCGGTTCCAGGCTGGTCTGCAATTGCTGGTTCAGTTGCTGGCGAAGCTGACCGAGGGTGGCGGGGCGATGGGGGCGAAGGGACGGCTGACCAAACCCCAGGCGTTGCAATTTGGCACTGTCAAAGTCAATTGCGTTGGTCTGGGTCGGTGTTTTCATACGTAGGCGGCCTCTAAGCACATGACTGTCTTACAGGCGGGATGAGAGTGGCAAGTGCCAAGCGTCTTACTGTTCCTTCAGTTCCGTAAAACATTGGAAACAGTTTAGACCGCTTTACGCCGGGTTATAAGCCCAGGGCACTGCCACACGTCTTGTCATCGCTTGACCTGCGTGAGTGGGTTAGAGCCAGATTCGTGCCAATCGTTTGAATTAATAAATACCTATATAAATCAATGAACTGGTTTTTCATGAAAACCGTCGACAAACAGTCGCGCCATTTCTCTGACTAATATTGAATGTTTGAAGAGGGGGTTACCAACGTAGAACGGTCAATCTGCGCGATGGAAGTGACCCCTGTCAGCGTCATGGCGACGCGCATTTCCTTGGCGAAAATATCCAGCAGGTTTTCCACGCCATGCTGACCATCGGCGGCCAGCGCATACACTGCGGAGCGCCCCAGCAGGCAGGCCTTGGCGCCGAGCGCGAGCATGCGCACCACGTCGAGTCCGGAACGAATGCCGGAATCCACCAGCACGGTGAGGTCATCGCCAACGGCCTCGGCAATCGGCGGCAACGCCTTGGCGGTAGACAGCACGCCATCGAGCTGGCGGCCGCCATGGTTGGAGACCACGATGCCGTCGGCGCCGAAACTTACGGCATCCTTGGCGTCCTGCGGGTCCAGGATGCCTTTGATGATCATCGGGCCCTTCCAGAAGTCGCGGATCCACTCCAGGTCTTTCCAGCTGATCGACGGGTCGAAGTTGGTGGCCAGCCAGCCGATGTAGTCTTCCAGGTGCGTGGGTTTGCCCAGATACCTGGAAATATTGCCGAGGTCGTGGGGGCGGCCCATCAAGCCCACATCGAACGCCCATTGCGGCTTGGTCACGGCCTGCAATATTCGCCGTTGCGCCGCATACGGCCCGGACATGCCCGAGTGCGCATCACGGTAACGCGCGCCAGGGGTCGGCATGTCAACGGTGAACACCAGTGTCGTCACGCCTGCCGCCTGCGCCCGCTCCAGGGCATTGCGCATGAAGCCGCGATCCTTGAGCACATACAGCTGGAACCAGATCGACTGCGGGCTTTGCGAGGCGACTTCCTCGATCGGGCATACCGACACCGTCGACAGGCAGAAGGGCACACCGGCGTTCGCCGCCGCCTTGGCCGCTTGCACTTCACCACGTCGTGCATACATGCCCGTCAAGCCGACCGGGCTGAGAATGACCGGCATGGCCAGCTCCTGGCCAAATAGCGACGTCTTCAAACTCAGGTTGTCGACATTGCGCAAGATGCGCTGGCGCAGGCTGATCTCTGCCAGGTCCGAACTATTGGCGCGCAGGGTGTGTTCGGCGTAGGCGCCGCCATCGATATAGTCGAACAGAAAGCGCGGTAACTTGCGCTTGGCGGCAGCACGGTAATCGGAGGCGGACGAAATAATCATGGCATGGGTTCCACTCGGCAAAGTGCCCACGATAAGCAAAGTTCTGGCATGATAAAAACAACTTTTATCGCTGCAATCCAGTCGCAAAAGGAATACTGATGAACCTGCGAACCCTGCGAGCGTTTGTCGAAGTGGTGCGCCAGGGTGGTTTTTCCCAGGCGGCCGAGGTGGTATCCCTGACCCAGTCCACGGTCAGCAAGGCGGTCAAGACCCTCGAAGAGGAGTTGGGCACACCGCTGCTCAATCGTCTTGGCCACAAGAACGAACTCACCGCCGCCGGCGAAATTACCTATCGCCGCGCCCTGGTGCTGCTTGCCGAACACAATGACCTGGTGGTGGAGATCAACGACCTGCGCGGTCTCAAGCGCGGCGTGCTGCGCATCGGCCTGCCACCGGTAGGTTGCGGCGTACTGTTTGCGACAATGTTCGCCACCTACCGCACGCGCTACCCCGACATCGACATCGAACTCACCGAATACGGCAGCAAAAAACTGCGCGAATGCCTGGAAGCCGGGGAGGTCGACCTGGCGGCCCTGCTGCTGCCGGTGGATGAAGGCTTCGACTACCAGCCTGTACGCAACGAACCGCTGATCGCCGTATTGCCTGTCAGCCACCCATTGGCGCGCCGCGAACGCATCGACTTCACCGACCTGGCAGACTCGCCGTTCATCCTGTTCGAAGCCGGTTTCGCCCTCAACGCGAAAATCCTCGCCGCCTGCGAACGCAAGGGCGTAGTGCCAAAGGTGACGGCTCGTAGCGGGCAGATCGACTTTATCGTCGACCTGGTCACCGCCGGTCTGGGCGTCGCCTTCCTGCCACGGATGCTGGCGCGCACACACCAACACGCCGGCATCGCATTGATCCCCTTGGACGAGCCCCACACCGACTGGCATATCGCCCTGGCCTGGCGCGCCAGCGCCCACTTGCCACCCGCTGCGCGCGCATGGCTGGAACTGGCCAGGGAGCAGGCGGTTTCGACTGGTCATCCTGCCACGTCGTGACACACGTCAGAGGAGGCTTGACTTCTTCTTTTTAATCAGTAACATACGGCGCATTCCGCGATAGCTCAGTTGGTAGAGCAAATGACTGTTAATCATTGGGTCCCTGGTTCGAGTCCAGGTCGTGGAGCCAGATAGAGAAAAGCCTGCAGAGATGCAGGCTTTTTTTTGCTTGAAATTTGACCCGGCAACAGCGCGTACCTGAACGACCGCGCCTGTCCGCCATCGCTCTGGGTCTATACTGGCCAGCTTCAAACACATTGAGGTCCCCATGAGCACTTCCCTTTCCCTGACCCCGGCGCGCAAGCCGTTCGCGCCATTGGTGGCCTTTATCGTCCTGATGGCGGGTGCCGTATTCCTGCAAAGCACAGTGGGTGTGCGCCAGGTGTTGTTGCTGGTCGTCGGCGCCGCATTGGGCTTGACGCTGTACCACGCCGCCTTTGGTTTTACCTCGGCCTGGCGCGTGTTTATCAATGATCGGCGCGGCGCCGGCTTGCGCGCGCAGATGGTGATGCTGGCGGTGGCGGTGTTGTTGTTCTTCCCGGCGCTGGGCGCGGGCAGCTTGTTCGGTCAGCCGGTGGTCGGGCTGGTGGCGCCGGCCGGGGTGTCGGTGGTATTCGGCGCATTTATCTTCGGCATCGGCATGCAACTGGGCGGCGGTTGCGCGTCGGGCACCCTGTTCACCGTGGGTGGCGGTAATGCGCGCATGCTGGTGACTCTGTTGTTCTTTATCTGCGGATCGTTGATCGCTACGCACCACGTCGACTGGTGGTTTGCCTTGCCGTCGTTCCCGCCCGTTTCAATCGTCAAAAGCTTCGGCGTACTGCCGGCGTTGCTCCTGAGCCTGGCTGTGTTCGCGCTCATTGCGCTGGTGACCGTGCGCCTGGAGAAGGGCCGCCACGGTCAGCTTGAAGCTGGCGTGACCAGCGAACATCAGGGGCTGCGTCGCTTCCTGCGCGGGCCGTGGCCGTTGGTGTGGGGGGCGATTGGCTTGGCCTTGCTCAACTACGCCACGCTGGCTTTGGCCGGGCGGCCATGGGGCATTACTTCAGCGTTCGCGCTGTGGGGCGCCAAGATGGCGAGCGGGCTGGGGGTGGACGTGGCCAGTTGGGCGTTCTGGCAGGTGCCGGGCAATGCCAAGGCCCTGGCCGCACCGGTTTGGGAAGACATCACCAGCGTCATGGACATCGGCATTATTCTTGGCGCGCTGTTGGCCGCCGGCCTGGCCGGGCGTTTCGCGCCGAGCTTGAAGATCCCGGCGCGCTCGTTGATCGCGGCGGTCATCGGCGGCTTGCTGCTCGGGTATGGTTCGCGCCTGGCGTACGGCTGCAACATTGGCGCCTACTTCAGTGGCATTGCCTCGGGGAGCCTTCATGGTTGGCTGTGGCTGGTGGCCGCGTTTATCGGCAATAGCGTGGGCGTACGCCTGCGACCGTTTTTCTTCGCCGGCGAACGGCCTCAGGTCGCCTTGAGTGGTTGCTGAACGAGCGGTTCATCGTCGCCTGGCTGGCAGCTGCCGGCCATGGCATCCACTGGCATGTCCGAATCCGTCCTGAACCGGTCCGCCTTGCGCCTGTTGTGCATCCGGCAGGGTCTTTACCATGGCTTGCAGCACTGCCTCCATACATAAGCCAAAAGGACCCGCCATGAACCGCAAAGCCCTGATCGTGATTGATGCCCAGCATTCCTTCCGTCATTCACCCTACTGGTCCGAAAACGACCTGCCGGATTACCTGGCAAACCAGCAGGCCCTCATCGACGGCTGTGTTCAGCAGGGCATCCCGGTGGTACAAGTCTTTCATGTGGAAGACCAAGGGCACTTTTCGATGGCATCGGGTAACGTCAAGACATTGAGCGAGTTATCGATCGATCCGCAGCTGGTCATTCATAAGCACTACCACAGCGCCTTTGCCGGTACGTCGCTGGCCGCACGCCTCACGCAGATGGGCGCCACCACCTTGATCATCAGCGGCATTCGTACCGAACAGTGCTGTGAAACCACCACGCGGCAGGCTTCGGACAGCGGGTTTAGCGTCGACTTCGTCAGCGAGGCTACGCTGACCTTCCCGATGACCCACGCACGCAGCGGCCGGGTGTATACCTCGGCGGAGATTCGCGAGCGTACGGAACTGGTGCTGGAGGATCGGTTTGCGCGCATCGTCACCGTCGCCCAGGCATTGGCGGGGTGAATCCATGAGCGTGCCGGTGCTGTTCGTGCTGTTGCCCAATGTGCTGATGCTCGACCTGGCGGGGCCCGCCGAAGTGCTGCGCCTGGCCGCGCAGGCCGACGACCCGGCGGCGGTGGATTTCGAGCTGCAGTACGTCAGCCCGGTGGAATCCCTGCACAGCTCCATCGGTTTGCCGTTAACCGGCCTGGCGCCCTTGCCGACCCGCTTGGCGCCGGGCACCCTGGTGGTATTGGTCGGCTCCAGCATGAAGGTGGACAAAGCACGCCAGCAGGCCTTCGAATCCGCCAGCGACAGCCTGGTGCAATGGTTGCAGACGGTGTTTGCACCCTCAGCCGAGCGCTTGATATGCGTGTGCGCCGGTGCGCTGACTGCCGCCCGCGCCGGGCTGCTCGACGGGCGCCAATGCACCACGCACCACACGCTGTGCGCCACCCTCCAGGCCCTCGCGCCCAAAGCCCGGGTCTTGGAAAACCGGCTGTACGTCACCGACGGTCGGGTAAGCTGCAGCGCCGGGATCACCGCCGGTATCGATATGATGCTGCACCTGGTCGCCGAGCGTGCCGGGCCAAGGCTGGCGTGCGCCGTCGCACGGGACATGGTGGTGTACCTGCGCCGCAGCGGCACCGACCCGCAGTTATCGCCGTGGATAGCCGGTCGTAATCACCTGCACCCGGCGGTCCATCGTGTACAAGACGCCATTGCCGCCGCCCCCTGCGACACCTGGACCGTCACCCGCATGGCGGACCTGGCCTGCACCGGCAGCCGCCATCTGGCGCGCCTGTTCCACGAGCATGTCGGCATCAGCCCGTTGGATTACCTGCACCGTCTGCGCCTGGCCGTGGCTCGCGAGCTGCTGGTGGAGTCGAGCCTGGACATCGAAACCGTCGCCGAGCGCGCAGGCTTTGGTTCGGCGCGCCACCTGCGGCGTATCTGGGGCAAATATGAAACGGGCACGCCTTCAACGATGCGCTTTATTCAGCCAGCGTCTCAGGGGGCGTAACCGACTCCTGGCCGGTCTCGGTCGCCAGCTTTAAACGATCCGCCTTGCTGACGTATGTATCTTTGCTCTTCGGCGCCAGTTTGGCACTGGCCTTTTTGGCCTTGGCCTTGAAGAGCTGCTTGAGTTTTTTCTGGCGGTTCATGTGTGTTGGCCTGATGGGGGAGGGCGCGGATGATACCAGTTTGAAAACTGTGGCCGTGGTCCTGGATTGAAAGGCATACCCGTCAAGGATGCGCTGTACCTGCGGCGATGGAGCAAGCGCCTTCGCCACAGATTAATGTGCGAGGAACTTGCTGATCAGCGTGACCACCTGCTGCTGGATCGCCGCCCGAGGCCGCCCGCCCGCGCCATCCTGGCAAATGATGCCGTCGCCGGGCGCATCCTCGTCGAGCATTGCCGCTGCGCCGGGTTTGCACTGCGCCATAAAGCTGAAGTGGCTCGCATCGCTGATTTCCACGTACTGCGTTGACGCCTTGGGGAGCCGCTTGGCCAGGTCGGCGGACTCCAGTTGCGCAGGCAATTCTACGGACGGCACGCCAGCGGCGATTACCAGTACCGGCACGGGCAGCGCGGCCAGGCTTGCATCGGTAAAACCGCGCGACAGGCCAATGTCCAGGGACACCACCGCAGTGACGCGCTTGTCGCTCAAGTCAGCAGCCAATTGAGCCTCGCCAGCCGGAGTACCGGCGGGGTTCATTTGCTGGTAGACGCTGCAACTGCTCAGTTGTGGATGGACGCCGCAATCCTTGGCAAAGCGCGCGGGATCAAAACGCGCACCGGCGCTTTCCAGCACGGTCCAGCCGCCGAGGGAGTGACCTGCCAGTGCAATGCGGCTTTGCGCCACGGCGCCGAACTGCTTGGGCTGCGCAAGCACCGAGTCAATGGCACGACTCAGGTCTTCGGGCCGCTGCCACAATCGTGCGGCTGCGGCGGGGCTGCGATCTTTGGTAGTGCTGCCCGGATGGTTGACCGTCGCCACGATATAACCCTGACGGGCCAACGCACTGCCCAGCCACGCCTGATTGCCCCAATTGCCACGATAGCCGTGGGAAAGCACCACCAGCGGGTGTTCGCCGTTGGCCGGCGGTGCGTCGGGTACGGCGAGGGTGCCGTAGAAAACCATGTCGTCTCGGATCAGCCGTGGCGTGGCTTCGGTTATCGCGGGATACCAGACCACTAATTCCAGCGGGCGCAGGTTGTGTACATCTGACAGCGTGGCGGTTTTGAAGCCGACAGGGTAGTCGTTGGCGAATGCGTGGCCGGTCAGGCAAATCAGGAACAGGGCGGCGAGGGCGGTTTTCACTGTTTTTATCGTCCTTGAAGTGAGGGCGCAGCATGAACTGGAACAGGCAGTTTTGGTAGGCGCGCAGACCTTTTACCGCCGAACGCTTTACGGATCATCCTGTTGGGTAGCAATAGCGCGCCGGGAGCGACGCTGCGCTGATCCAAATGTGGGAGGGGGCTTGCTCCCGATGGCGGTGTGTCAGTCAGCCATTTTTTAACTGATAGACCGCCATCGGGAGCAAGCCCCCTCCCACATTGGATTTGTGCTGTATCAGCTAAAGATCAGGGCTCCACGCCTCACCGCACCAGGCAAGGTCGCTTGTTGTTGAAGCTCCAACCTGGAATCAGGTACTGCATCGCCACGCTGTCGTCCCGCGCGCCCAATCCCATGCCTTTGTATAACTCATGGGCCTTGGCCACGGCATCCATGTCGATTTCCACCCCGAGGCCAGGCTTGGTCGGCACTTTTACGTAGCCGCCTTCAATCTGCAGGGGCGCCTTGGTCAGGCGCTGGCCGTCCTGCCAGATCCAGTGGGTGTCGATGGCGGTGATCTCGCCGGGTGCGGCGGCCGCCACCTGGGTGAACATGGCCAGGGAAATGTCGAAATGGTTGTTGGAGTGCGAGCCCCAGGTCAGGCCCCACTCGTTGCACAGTTGCGCCACCCGCACCGAGCCCTGCATCGTCCAGAAGTGCGGGTCGGCGAGGGGAATGTCCACCGATTGCAGCTGGATCGCATGGCCCATTTCACGCCAGTCGGTGGCGATCATGTTGGTGGCGGTTTTCAGGCCCGTGGCGCGGCGGAATTCGGCCATGACTTCGCGGCCCGAGTAACCGTTTTCCGCACCGCAGGGGTCTTCGGCATAGGCGAGTACGTGATGCTGGTCACGGCACAGGCGGATCGCTTCCTTGAGTGACCAGGCGCCGTTTGGGTCGAGGGTGATGCGCGCATCGGGGAAGCGTTCGGCCAGGGCCGTAACGGCTTCGATTTCTGCATCGCCACTCAGCACGCCGCCCTTGAGCTTGAAGTCGTTGAAGCCGTATTTGGCTTTGGCGGCTTCGGCCAGGCGTACCACGGCGTCGGCGGTCAGGGCTTTCTCGTGGCGCAGGCGGAACCAGTCGTCGTCGGCGTCGGCCTCGTTGCGATAGGCCAGGTCCGTTGCGCTGCGGTCACCGACGTAGAACAGATAACCGAGCATTTTCACCGCATCGCGTTGCTGGCCCTCTCCGAGCAGGGCCGCCACCGGTACTTCGAGGAATTGCCCGAGCAAGTCGAGCAGGGCAGCCTCCATCGCGGTAACGGCGTGAATGGTGATACGCAGATCAAAGGTTTGCAGCCCACGACCGGCCGCGTCCCGTGAGGCAAAGGTGGTGCGCATTTGATTGAGGATGCGCTGGTATTGCCCGATGGGCTGGCCGATCACCAGGCCGCGCGCGTCTTCCAGGGTTTCACGGATGCGCTCGCCACCGGGCACTTCGCCTACGCCGGTGTTGCCGCAACTGTCCTTGAGAATGACGATATTGCGGGTGAAATAAGGGCCGTGGGCGCCGCTGAGATTCAGCAGCATGCTGTCGTGGCCGGCGACCGGGATGACTTGGAAATGGGTGACAACAGGCGTGTTCATGGCAAAGTCCTTATACGCTCAAATAGATTTGCTGACGGCGGCGCCGGTGGGCGCAACGCTGGGCGACATCAAGCCGGCAGACGGTGACGTCTTGGCGAAAAACACCAGGATGGCCGCGAGCACAGAGGTGCCGGCCAGGCCGTAAAGCCCGCCCTGGATCGAGCCGGTGGTTTGTTCCAGGAAGCCAAAAGTGGTCGGTGCGACAAAGCCACCCAGGTTGCCGATGGAGTTGATCAGCGCGATCACCGCGGCGGCGATGCGCACGTCGAGGTAGCCCTGTGGGATCGGCCAGAACAGCGAAGAAGCGGATTTGAAACCGATGGCCGCAAAGCAGATGGCCACGAAGGCGAAGATCGGCCCGCCAGTGGTGGACATGAACATCCCGGCTGCCGCGATCAACAAGGCTGCCGCGACCCAGGCCTGCTGGAATTTGAACTTGCCCGACAGCGATGCGAAAGCGTACATGGCGATGATCGAGATCAGCCAGGGAATCGAGTTGAAGAACCCGACCTGCACATCGCTCAGGTCACCCATTTTCTTGATGATGCTCGGCAGCCAGAACGTCGCCGCATAGATCGTCAGTTGGATGCAGAAATACAAGGCGCAGAACAGCATGATCTGACGGTCCTTGAGCAGTTTGCCGATGGTCGGTTTGACCGTGGTCAGGGCTTCGCGATCACGCTGTTCCTGATCGATGGCGCCCACCAGTGCGTCCTGTTCTTCGCGGCTCAGCCACTTGGCGTCATGGGGCTTGGAGTCCAGCCAGAACCAGACGAAGAAGCCCAGCGCCACCGAGGCCAGGCCTTCGATGGCGAACATCCATTGCCAGCCGTGAAAGCCCAAGCCTTCGATCTGCAACAGCGCACCCGACAGCGGGCCGGAGATCAGTGACGCAACCGCCGAGCCACTGAGGAAAATCGCAATGGCTTTGCCGCGCTCCACGCCTGGCAACCAGCGGGTGAAGTAGTAGATCACGCCGGGGAAGAAGCCCGCTTCAGCCACGCCCAGCAAAAAGCGCAGGATGTAGAAGTGGGTTTCGTTCTGGATGAACGCCATCATCGTGGCGACGATGCCCCAGGTGAACATGATGCGGGTCAGCCAGATGCGCGCGCCGACTTTTTGCAGCAGCATGTTCGACGGCACTTCGAAGATCGCGTAGCCGATGAAGAACAGCCCGGCACCGAAGCCATAGGCCGCCGCGCCGATGCCCAGGTCGTGCTCCATATGCGTGCGCACGAAGCCGATGTTGACCCGGTCGATGTAGTTGAGGATGAACATGATCACGAACAGTGGGAGCACGTGGCCCTTCACTTTGCTCACGGCGCGGGTGAGCACCGAATCAGTTTCTGGTGTGGCAGATGCATGGCTTGAATTGTTCACAATTCAAAACTCCCCCTGATTTGTTTTTATGCGGGTTTGCGTGTCTTGTTGCCAGACATCATACAAGTTGTTTTTTGAAAACCGCAATGCGTTGGGATCTGTATTTATTCTTATAAAAGCGGCGAGCAGGCGTTCTTTTGGTTATTTATCAGGTTTTTAATGGGTTTTTTAAGCCTTATAGCCGCCGGTACCCCGGCGAAAAATCCCCAATGCAGGAATGGCACTGAAGTGTTTCAGGTTGGTTGTCATACAAGTCAATCGTTTCACGAATCAACCCAGCGCCGCGCCTGAGCCCAGTGTTAAGCTCCCACCAGCCCAACCCCGTGGACCCTCGCAATGCCCATTGAAAACGCCCCCGCTGTGCGCAAACGCTCCACCAACCTGGCCCAGGGTGTGGTCGACGCACTGACCCAGCGCATCCTGCTCGGGCAGCTCAAACCCGGTGAAAAACTGCCGTCCGAATCCACCATCGTGCTTGAGCACGGGGTCAGCCGTACGGTGGTGCGCGAAGCCATCTCCAAGCTGCAAGCCTCTGGCCTGGTGGAGACGCGCCATGGCATCGGCACCTTCGTGCTGGCGCAACACCCTCAGCAAGGCTTGCGCCTGCATGTGGACACGGTCGCCAGCGTGCGCAACATGCTGGAGCTGCGCCTGGGCCTGGAAGTGCAAGCCGTGGCGCTGGCCGCGCTGCGCCGTACCGACGAGCAACTGGCGCACATGCGTCAGGCGCTGGACGACTACCAGGCCTCCCTGGCCAACAACGACAGCTGCGTGGAAGAAGACAAGCGCTTTCACCAACTGATCGCCGAGGCCACCGGCAACACGTTTTTCAGCGAAATCATGCAGCACCTGGGCACCGCGATGATCCCCCGCGCCCTGGTGTTGGGCGCCGAGCGGGGCGGCGCGGATTTTGCCAAGCTGGGGCAACTGGCGAACCTGGAGCATGAGGCGATCTTCAATGCGCTCAAGCGCCAGGATCCGGATGCCGCGCGGGCGGCGATGGTGCTGCATTTGACCAATAGCCGGGATCGATTTTCCGGCGAATGACAAGGAATCCCTGTTGAACGAACACACATTGTCCATGCGCCTGGAGCGCGTGGCGGCATGGGTGCCGGTCGGCGCGCGCCTGGCTGATATCGGCTCGGACCATGCTTACCTGCCGGTGGCGCTGATGCGTCGTGGCGTCATTACCGGGGCCGTGGCGGGAGAGGTCGCGGCCACGCCCTTTCGCGCGGCCCAGCGCACCGTGTGCGCCAACGACCTGGAGCAGTGCATCTGCGTACGCCGGGCCGATGGTCTGGCAGCCATCGAGCCGGACGACGCTATCACCGCTGTCAGCCTGTGCGGCATGGGCGGCGAGACGATCCGCCACATCCTCGACAGCGGTAAAGCGCGGTTGAGCGGCCAGGAACGCCTGATCCTGCAACCCAACGGCGGCGAGCAACCGTTGCGCCACTGGTTAATGGACAACGACTACCGAATCCTGCACGAGGAGCTGCTGCATGAGAACCGCTTCTACTACGAAATCATCGTCGCCGAACGTAGCGGGCCGGTGAACTATACCGATGAGCAGCTGTACTTCGGGCCGCTGCACCTGCAGGCGCGCACCCCGATGTTCGTGGCGAAATGGCAACGCCTGCTGCGCGAGAAACACAAGACGCTTGCCGGTTTCGAGAGGGCCAGGCAGTCGGTGCCGCAAGCAAAACGGCAAGAAATTGCCCAGCAAATCCAATGGATTACCCATGTGCTGGGCTGAACGCCGCCGCGAACAGCGTAGCGCCCCCGAAACTTTTGTCCCCGGCGGTTACAGAGCGTGCCCACCACTGAGTGCTTTTGCCCCATTTTCGCGCACCGCCGGCCGGTTTCACGGTGCCATCACGCCTATCGCCAAGGTTTCAACCTGCGGCCCATATCTTGCTAATCAATGACATGGCATTTTGCCGTTAGTTATTTCACACGCTGTGAAGCTTGAGTTTGTTCAGGGGAGTTGCAGGGCATGCAAAGACTTTTATCACCGGGTATCCGCCTGCTTGGACGGTTCGGTTTCGCGCGCAAGTTTCAGGTGCTGTTCTTCCTGTTCATGCTGCCGCTGGCCGGGAGCCTGTGGATGATCGGCCAGGATTACCGCGACAAACTCGCGGTGATCTCCAGCGAACAGTCCGGTGTGCGCCAACTGTTGGCGCTGGACTCGCTCGATGTGCAACTGACCGCCCAACGCAACCTGGCCGCCCGCTGGAAAGCCCTGGACATCCTGCATACGCCAACCCCTGCCGCCCAGGCCGCAATGGACAAGGTCGACGCTGGCAGCCCAGTGATCCAACAAGGCCTGCAAACCCTGGGCGACGCGCTCAGAAACCATAACGCCAGCGCCGATACCCTGGCGCGCTTCGACACCTTGCAGGCAGCGGTCAAGGGCATGGACACCCAGGCCCTGCGCACCGTCGGCTGGTGGCCGGATGGCTATGACCGCTTCACCGCGGCCCTGACCGGGATGCAATCGCTGCGCGAACAGATCACCCTGGACGCCGGCCTGATCCTCGATCCGTGGCTGGAAACCTACCTGCTGATGCAGATTTCCAGCCAGCACACCCCGGACCTGATCGAGCGTATCGGGCGCACGGCCAGCGTCGGCCAATCCTCGATCGCCTCGGGCCAGTTCACCCTGCAAAGCCGTTTGCAGATGCGCGACCTGCGCGGCCGCATCGGTGATGCGCGCGACCAATTGGTCAAGGCAGCCGGCGCGCTCAAAGCCAGGCAATACCCAGGCCTCGAGCCCTGGACGGTGCAGTACGAAACCAGCCTGCAACGCCTGGACAGCGAGCTGAAGACTCTGGACGAGGGCGTCTTCGACGGCACCATCAAGCTCGACACCGCCGCGTTCGACCAAAGCGTTGACGCCATGCTCGCGGCCTTGGGCGCGTTGCGCAGCCAGTCGCTGCATTCGCTCGACGCGCGCTTGAGTTACTACCGTGAGCGCTCGCTGCAGCACTTCATCCCCGTGGCGGCGACGTTCAGCCTGCTGGCGCTGGCGGCGTTGTACCTGTTCGTCTGCCTGCAAGCGTCGATCCGCCGCAGCGCCAGCGGCATCACGACGCTGGCCGAGTCCTTGCGCGACGGCAACCTGCGCGTCGAAGTGGCGGTGGAGGGGCGCGACGAACTGGCCGCCATCAGCACGGCGCTCAACGTCGCCGTGGTGCAACTGCGCGCCAGCCTGCTCGGCGTCAATCATGAAACCCAGCAGCTGGGCGCCACCGTGCTCACTCTCAACGCGCAATCGGGCAGCACCCTCACCGAAGTCGAAGACCAGCAACACCAGATCAGCCAGATTGCCGCAGCCGCCACCCAATTGGCCGCCACCTCCCTGGGGGTCGCCAAAAGTTGCGAGCAGGCTGCCGACAGCGCCCAGCAGACCCGGCGTATCGCCGAGGACAGCAGCCGCGACAGCCAGCGCACCACGGCCAGCATCCAGCAACTCAACCAGCGTCTGACCGACACCGCCAATGCCCTGGAACAAGTCAGCCAGCAGGGCCAGCAGATTCAATCGGTGGTCGACACCATTCGCGGGATCGCCGAGCAGACCAACCTGCTGGCCCTCAATGCCGCCATCGAAGCCGCCCGCGCCGGCGAGCAAGGCCGCGGATTTGCCGTGGTCGCCGATGAGGTGCGCAGCCTGTCGCAACGCACCCAGGCGTCCACCGCGCAGATCGCCAGCACCGTGGACAGCCTGCGCGCCACGGTCAGCCAGGCCGTCAGCCTGATGGGCGCCGCCTGCAACCAGGCGCTCAGTGACGCCGAATCCGTCACCGGCCTGGGCACGCGCCTCGGCGAAATCGCCGGTGCCGTGCAGAATGTCACCGACACCCTGGCGCAAATCGCCGCCGCCGTGGAAGAACAGGCCACGACGGCCGACGAGGTGAGCGGCAATATCCAGCAGGTGGACCAGGCGGCCGGGCGCTTGCTCGACGGCGCGCGGGCGGTCAATCAGGCCGCCGACAGTCTGAGCAAGGGCAGCCGGGCGTTGAGTGCTAACACGGCGCGGTTTCGATTGGACTGAGCGCCCATTCAGGGCACTCTGCCGCTGTCGCGTAGTCTTCTCCTTAACCCTAACGGAGCTGCCCCCTATGATTACCGTTCACCACCTCAACAATTCGCGCTCCCAGCGCATCCTCTGGTTGCTCGAAGAGCTGGGCCTGCCCTACGAGATCAAGCGCTACCAGCGCGACCCGAAAACCAACCTCGCGCCACCCGAGCTCAAGGCCATTCACCCGCTGGGCAAATCGCCGGTGATCGAGGACGGCTCCCGTGTACTGATTGAATCGGCCGCGATCATCGACTACCTGATCCGCCGCCACGGCAACGGCCAACTGCAGCCCGATCCGGCCAGCGCCAGCTACGACCAATACGTGCAGTGGCTGCATTTCGCCGAGGGCTCGGCCATGCTGCCGTTGATGCTCAACCTCTACGTCGGGCGCCTGGGTGGAGCCGGCGCGCCGCTGCATCCGCGCATTGAATCAGAGCTGGCCAACTACCTCGGCTACCTGAATGACGTGCTCGGGCAAACCCCGTACCTGGTGGGTAACGAACTGACCGGTGCGGACATCCAGATGAGCTTTATCGGCGAGATTGCCAAGGCGCAGGGCAAGCTGCAGGCGTACCCGAACCTGGCGGCATGGGTAGACAAGCTCCAGCAACGACCGGCTTATCGCAAGGCGGTGGAGCAGGGCGGTGAGTATGCGTTCGCCAAATAGAGGCGCATGAAGGACCGCTGAACCTTTGCGCCAGGCAGCGCTCACTTAACCAGTGGCGCTGTCTTCTGGTCGAAAGGAATCTGCATGCATCCCATCTCGTCAACCCAACCCGTAGAACGCGAACTCAGCCTGCGGGCAGTCATCACCGGGATCCTGCTCGGTATCCTGCTGACCCCGTCCAATGTGTACGCGGGCCTGAAGATCGGCTGGTCGTTCAACATGTCGATCATCGCGTTGCTGATTGGCTATGCGGTCTGGCAGGGCCTGGCCAAACGCTCTGCTGCGGCGGTGCCGTGGACGCTGCACGAAAGCAACATCAACCAAACCGTCGCCTCGGCGGCCGCGTCGATCATTTCCGGCGGGCTGGTCGCGCCCATCCCGGCCTACACCTTGCTCACGGGCAACCAGCTGGAGGCAATCCCGATGATCGCCTGGGTGTTTTCGGTGAGCTTCCTGGGCATCTGGATCGCGTGGTACCTGCGGCCCTCATTGCTCAATGACAAGGCGTTGAAGTTTCCCGAAGGCATGGCCACCCTGGAGACCTTGCTGCATATCTACAACCACGGGCGCGAAGCCGCGACACGCTTGAAAGTGCTGCTCAGCGCCGCCATTTTGTCGGGGCTGGTCAAGTGGGTGGATACCTTCCTGTGGGCGCTGCCGCGCTGGTCGCCGACCGCACAGCTTGAGCGACTGACGTTTAGCGCAGACCCTTCGCTGCTGTTACTGGGGTTCGGCGGCATCATCGGCATTCGCGTCGGCCTGACCTTGCTGCTCGGCGCCGTGCTGGCCTGGGGCGGGCTGGGGCCATGGCTGTTGGCGCAAGGGCTGGTGAACATTCCGGCGGGCAGCAGCGGCCCACAATTTGCCGCGCTGGTGGAATGGCTGCTGTGGCCAGGGGTGAGCCTGATGGTGTGTTCCACTCTGGCGTCATTGGCGATTCGCTTGTGGGCGCTGCACCGCTCCACCAAGGCTGGCGGCGGCACGCCGTGGACGCTGCCCAAGCCGGGCCCCGCCGCCGGCTTCATCCTGGCGATCGGCTTGGTGGTGAGCCTGCAGGCGCTGTTGTTCGGTATCAACCTGTGGATGGCGCTGTTGACCATTCCCCTGGCAATCTGCCTGGCTGCCGTGGCGGCGCGGGTGGTGGGGGCCACTGGTATACCGCCGATTGGCGCAATCGGTCAGTTGTCCCAACTGAGCTTCGGCATCGTCGCGCCCGGGGCAGGTGCCGATCAACCTGATGAGCGCCAACACGGCCGGCGGTTCGGCCGGGCAATGCACGGACTTGATGAACGACTTCAAGGTGGGCAAGGCGATTGGCGCCACGCCACACAAGCAGGTTATCGCGCAAATCCTGGGGATTTTCGTCGGCAGCATCGTCGGCGTATTCGCCTACCTGGCACTGATCCCCGACCCCCAGAGCATGCTGCTCACCGAGCAATGGCCGGCCCCGGCCGTGGCCACCTGGAAAGCCGTGGCGCAAACCCTGACCCACGGGCTGGACTCACTGTCGCCGAGCATTCGCTGGGCGATTGCCATCGCGGCCTTGATCGGTGCAGTGCTGGGTGTGCTCGACAGCATGTTGCCTGTCGATCGTGCCCGCTATCTGCCCAGCGCTGCGGCATTGGGACTGGCGTTTGTATTGCCGGCCTCCGTGTCGCTGATGATGGCGTTGGGGGCGGTGGTGACCTGGGTGATCAGCTGCCGTTGGCCAAGCCTTACCGAGCGTTTTGCGATTACCGCAGCGGCCGGGCTTATCGCCGGCGAGAGCATCACCGGCGTCGGGGCTTCCTTGTGGCAGATGATGATGCAGGCGGGTTAACGCACGAACGGTGCGTGAGTCGCCAGGTGGAACTGTTCGTGGACGTTCGCCACTCATAGTCCGCCCCTCTTACATGCATTGAAAGGGGGCATCTGGATAATTCAGGAAGGTCGGTTATAACCGCTTGAGGCACAGTGGCTGACGCTTGAGGGCATAGGCTGTGAATTCTGATATATCGAAAATACTGCGCGAGACTTTATTGGATTTTGGCGTGCCCCAAGAAAAAATAGGGCACTTTGATCGTCACTCGTCGATCGTACTTAACTTTAAAACTATCAGCCCGATCATGCTGACTGCTGATCATCACAGGGTGTGGATGTGGAGTGAGTTAACTACCTTGAACGGCGCCACGCTGAATACTCATGCGGAAAAACTGCTGCTTGCACTGCAACACCCATTGCCATCGGTGGTCACGGGCCAGGCCGTGTTGGGTAAAGGTCTACGTGGTTACGAAGTCAAGGCTTTGCTGGATGATATGTGTAGTGGTTCAGCCACACATCTGCAGGGGGCGTTGGATGGGTTTTTCAGGCTGATGATATCGCTGCACGGCATTTTCAAGTAAGCATCGTCCGACGTTAGTTATCTTATCCAATGGGAGTGAACACTGTGCCGATTAACAATACTACCGTTTTAAGAGCGTCGGCCGAACTAGCGTCTGACCCTGACAGCAACTTGAAGAATGTCGAGTTTGTGAAGAACTTCGATTACCTGAAAAACAAGCCAATTGAATTGCAGTCGAACGCAGTGCCCACAGTCACGCTCAACGCTGAGGGGCAGGCGCGCCCGGTCAGTTTTCTCTACGGCGACACGCAGCCCGCGCAAATCAGAAATGGCGCCATTTATAACGCCGTTATCACCAGTGATATCGTTGAAAAATACTCTCAGGACCGTATCTTGCCGGGCAAGGCGTTAATCAAGGATGGTGCGCTGAGCCTGGGGTTGAACAGGTTCAGGATGGCGGGGCCGACTGAAACCCAAACTCAGAAAATTCTCACTCGACTGCGCAGTATCCACGATCCTGATCAGCGTAAAGCAGAGCTGGTCAAGCTGGTCGTCAACGGCTCAGCGCAAGCTGCTGACGGTGCGATGAAGCTGAAAATGGTCAACGACCCGGTACGGCGTGCATTCGAAAGCTACTATGCCAAACATGCGTTGCAGGATTACTTCCGCTCGCCGGACATTTATAAAACCTTCTGCGCTATCTCAAACAACCAAGTGAATTACATCAAGGACAACTATGTCAGCGCACCGTTGTTCGAGAAATATCAGGCCGCTTGGAAAAATCAAAGTTTCGACACCCGCATCGTCGGTTTGGATCAGCTTCAGGGTTTCTACACGCGTGCCGAGAAAACCTTGGAAACCTTGCATATTTCACCCGAGGCCAGAGCGGCCTTGTTTGATATCTACAAACACCGATATTTGAGCTACGCGCTGAAAAATGAACCGGATGCCGAGGCAAAACTCCCGGCAGGTCATTGGGACGGTGTGTTTGATCCCATCAGGGCACCGGGCAAGGGCCGTATAGAACTCAATGCCCGAGAAGGCAACCTGTTCAGGCAGGCAGACAGTTATAACGTCGGTATTTTGCGAAACATCGACGCGGCGCCCAGGGATTTGCGCCTGAACGAACCTTTTAATATTACGTATGAAAATGACTACAAGAACCAGTTGTTAGCCAGCGCCAGCACCCGTTGCCCCGACAGGCTTGAGATGCAGGATCCTGAACATCCTGATGCGTCCCAACCCGGTTCTTATATGAAGACGCTTTTTGAAAAAGGCACAGGGACTTACGTCAACGGGCCGTCGGGTTCAATCGTGATTGAACAGGGGGCGGTACGTGCTTGCAAAGCGGTGCATGCCGATACACACCCTGACGACCTTGAAACCTATTTGGCCATCCAGGCCTTGCTGTTCATTTACGTGGATGGCGGGCACTCGATGGATGAAATTTCATACGCGCTGACGCATCCGAAGGTCCAGAATAAATTGCTTGAGGATTTTTCGGGTAGACCCGGGTTCGAGCATATTGGCGATAAGCTTTTCATGAATTATCACGCCCTGGAAAATGCCGCGAAAGACGCCGCTGCCTTTAATGATGTGCTTAAGGCCAAGGACGCCGCTCACCTGCAAATCACCCATGGCGACCCGGCGCGACTGGCTTCCCGGGCAACCACCAGAGAGTTGGCCTTCGCACAGACCGTCGCGGCGAGAAACGTGCTTTACAAGCCCAGTGACATCCTGACCGGAGAGCTTGCGGCGGCAGCCAAGGTGTTGCATCGCGTGGTCTCGAACCTGAGCGCAGAACATCAGAAAATGATGGGTGCTCATTTGTTGGGGGAAGGACGGCTGCTGGCTGGAAAAACGACGGATGACTTGCTTGCAGCATTGGCGCGAGCCGCAGGCGCGCAGGCGGCAACGGGCGGCGTGGCTGCGAGCGCCACCGATAGAGCGGTGGTTATCGCACTGATGGGCGATATCGGCGGGTTTTACACCACCCCCGCCAATGCAGACGAGGGGCTGATGACAGCCCTCAACCATCTGCTCAAAGCCCAGGGGCTGGAGGTGCCGGATACTGTCGCCATCCAGCGCTTGCGTGAGCAAGGCGGCTCTGCGGTTGTCGGCCCGGATAAACGCGCTGAACGAAAGGTCCGTTCGTTCAATTCGCCGGCCGACATGCCTTTTCGAGCAGGCGTACATAACAGCGGGCTGGAAGCGGATAAGGCACTCAATGTCCCCGCATCTGAACGTATTCCTGACAATCGCTGGGCGGTTTTTGACATTGGGACGGCCCGTGTCAAAGAAACGACCGAGCCGCTTGTCGGGCATATGTCAGCGTCGCCGGCCGAGATTTTACAGGCTTGGGACATGCTGCGCGGCGTAAGCGCACACGATCAATACGTGGGTGCGCTGCCCGATGGTCCGCGCGCTCAAGACGCTGGCACCATCATGCCTATGTCGGTCTTGGCGCCGGCCGAGCAGGACCAGCGCTATGCGCGTGCGGCAGGGGCGGGTGCATTTTTGGTCGGCTTGGGTTATCACAGCGCGGTCGAAGTGCTGGAAGGAACGTTGGTTTATACCGGGCAAAGTATCAGAGCCGAAGGCACACTGGATCCTTCCCAGCGTGATTCCGCTGATGTCTTCGGGCATGGGGCGGCAACTGACCTCGTGAGCGAGCTATTCAAGTCCAGTACAGCAGCGTGATGGGCTGTCGGGCAATCATGCGTCCCCATTGATTGCCCGGTGCGCATGCTGTGCCCTCAAACGTTGCAGTCGCTTGGCCGATGTCGAGATCAGACATGATGATGCCGCGCTCAGGCTACTTTGGCTTTGTCCTGCGCACTTAAGGTGAGGGGTATTGGTCGCCCGAGAACCACAAAAACAATGAATAGTCTCAACTCCAACGATTCCAACGCTCAGCTGGCGCAGGGTTTCAAGCCGCGCCACGTCACCATGTTGTCCATCGCAGGCATCATCGGCGCGGGGTTGTTTGTCGGTTCCGGGCATGCCATCGCGGCGGCGGGGCCGGCGGTGTTGCTGGCTTATCTGTGCTCCGGCCTGCTGGTGGTGCTGGTGATGCGCATGCTCGGGGAGATGGCGGTGGCGCGCCCCGACACCGGCTCGTTTTCCACCTATGCCGACCAGGCCATTGGCCGTTGGGCAGGCTTCACCATCGGCTGGTTGTATTGGTGGTTCTGGGTGTTGGTGATTCCGATCGAGGCGCTGGCTGCCGGGCATGTGCTCAATCAGTGGTTTCCTCAGGTCGATGCATGGTTGTTTGCGTTGTTGTCGATCATTTTGCTGGTGATCACCAACCTGTTCAGCGTTGCCAAATATGGCGAGTTCGAGTTCTGGTTCGCGATGGCCAAGGTCATCGCCATCGTCGGTTTCATCGGCCTGGGGTTCAGCGTGCTGATGGGCTGGATTCCGGATCGTGAAGCCAGCGGCTTGAGCCGCTTGATGCAAGAGCACGGCGGCTTTGCACCCAATGGCCTGTCGGCCGTGGTGGGGGCGTTCATCACCATCATGTTCAGCTTCATCGGTACCGAGGCGGTGACTATCGCCGCGGCCGAATCGAGCAACCCGGCGCAGAACATCGCCAAGGCAACCCGCTCGGTGATCTGGCGCATCGGCGTGTTTTATCTGTTGTCGATCTCGATCGTTATTTCCGTGGTGCCGTGGAACGATCCCCTGCTGGCATCCGTGGGCTCTTACCAGCGTGCGCTGGAGTTGATGAACATTCCCAACGCCAAGTTCATGGTCGACCTGGTGGTGTTGATCGCCGTGGCCAGTTGCATGAACTCCTCGATCTACATCTCCTCGCGCATGCTGTTCTCCCTGGGTAAACGCGGCGATGCGCCACGCGCCCTCAAACGCACTTCAGCGGCGGGCGTGCCCAGGGCGGCGGTGATCGCCAGCACCATCCTGGGTGCGGGAGTGACGCTGCTGAGTTACTTCATGCCCGCTGGCCTGTTCCAGTTTCTGCTGGCCAGTTCCGGTGCCATCGCGTTGCTGGTGTATCTGGTCATCGCCATCTCGCAACTGCGCATGCGTCGGCTGCTGCTCAAGCAGAACGTCGAGCTGACCTTTCGCATGTGGCTGTTTCCCTGGCTGACTTATCTGGTCATCGTGTTCATCTGCGCGGCGCTGGCCGTGATGATGGTGACGCCGGAACACCGCACCGAAGTGTCCTCGACGATTGGCCTGGCCCTGGTGATCTCGTTTATCGGCCTGGTCACTTCGCGTCAGCAGGGGCAGGCGGTCAAACCGGTGGCGCTGGAGCATTCCTGATCATCTGTGCGCAGTAGGTGGGACGCGGAGCGTCCCAGGAGGCATTCCCACGCAGAGCGTGGGAACGATCAGGTGCGGTTCAGCGCACCCGCGTCCGGCTTTGCACCGCCAGGTCCAGCGCCTTCTGCATATCCAACCGAGCCGAGCGCCCGACATCCTTGTCGTTAAGCTGGTAGTTGCGCTCGGACGGAAGGATCGGCGCGGTGAGATCCTGGGCGTCGCTGCGTTCGAAGTCGTGGTTCTCGCCGATCGCCATGGCGCTGCGGCGCAACAGCATGCGCAGCTGTTCGGGTTGCAGTTGCGGGTTGATCGACAGCATCGCCGCCAGCAAGCCTGCGACCATCGGCGTGGCGTAGGAGGTGCCGCAATGCACGGCGCCTTCCTGGCCGGCGTCGGTCGTGGACGCGTGGGCGCAGGCGGCAGCGGTGATGTCGACGCGCATGTCCACGTTCGAGGAACTGCGCGTGAGGGCGTAGGCCGGGTCATCGACGGCAACATCGCTGCGCGCGTTACGCTGGTGTCCGCCCACCACCAGCAGCTGCTCGGTGATGAAGGAGGAGGGCAGGCGGTACTCGTCGCTGCCGGAGAATGCCGAACCGTTACCGGCGGAGTTCACTACGATCACGTCGGGATGCTCCTTGCGCAGCCACAGAAAGAACTCTTCGAGCAGTTCTTCGTAGCCGCTCATGGCGATCCCGGAGCGTACCAGCGAGTCGACGTCATTGCCGTTGACGTCCTTGGTTCCGACGCGATGAATGCCCCAGCTCCAGTTGAGTACGCGCACTCCGTCCTCCACGAGGTTGACCGAGGCGGCGATGTTGGCCGTGATGCCGGCATCGGAGTTGCGCTCGACAATCACGTCGAAGCCACCGCTGGCCTGGTCCAGCCCACGCAAAAAGCCGGTGTTGCCGCCGTTGTCCCAGCCTGCCGCGAGGATACCGGCGACGGTGGTGCCATGGCTGCTCGCCGCACCCGTATCGCGGGCGTAGACGCAGGTACGCCTGGGGGCGCAGGCGCCGAGGTAGTCAGCGAAATCTGCGGTGTCGAAATCCACGCCGCGCTCGATCAGGCCGATGCGCACCGGTTGCGGCGTGATAGGTGTGTGTTGGCCCGGAATGCGCCGCTGATAATAAGCCACCGCATCGAGAAAGCGGTTGGCGGCCCATTCATCGGAGTCGGGCGATGGCTTCTGCGGTTTTTCGTGGCGCGTGGCGGCGTGCTCGGTTTCTTCGGCGGCGGATTCTTCGATCACCACCGCATCCACGCTGGTCTCGCTGCCCAGGCGTAGCACCAAGGCGTCGCGCTGCAGCAGGTCGGTGGCCGGCAGGCGCAGTTGGAACAGGTTCAGCGGCGCAATACTGCCGACCACGCTCGCGCCGTATTTGCGCGCGAGGCGCTCGGCTTCCTGGCGGCCATCATGGTCTTCCTCGATCAGCACGCTGACCAGGTCGACATAGGTGGTCAGGCCGTCCATGTTCTTCGCCACTTCGCTGGGCCCGGCGGCGACCACATGGCTATTGCGCAGGGTCAGCCAGGCCGCGTTGCTGGCGCGCGGGCCGTCTTCGAGCCACAGCGGGCCGCTCTGGTAGTGCGTGCTGTCCAGGCGCAGGCGCAACTGGTCGCCGTCACGCTGGAGGGCTTGCGCCGGCAGCGCCTTGCCCGCCAGTTTCACCTGCGGCGTTGCTTCACCCAGCCCGCGCGCACTCAGGCACCAATCCTGCTCCCGGCTTTGCAGCAGGTCGCCGCAGCGTTTCAGGTTTTCCAGTCGCAGCGGCTCCTGGGCCATGGCCGGCGTGCTGGCGACCAGGGTGAGCAGCATCGCGAGGGCAGCGTTATTCAGGGGCATCAGTGGGTTCCTTGCCGGGGCCTGATACTGCGACTCCACCCACCCGCCGTTCGTTCAGCGCGACCACGTTGAACTCCCTTGCCACAGCCTCACTCCTAACTGGACGAGGCAGTGCACATGGACGGATGTGACAATGACCCAGCCACACTCAAACACCCCTGGCACGCTGTTCGAGACCGACCTGCCCGCGCGCCTGGACCGCTTGCCCTGGGGCCGCTTCCACACCTTGCTGGTGTTCGCCCTCGGGATCACCTGGTTGCTCGACGGCCTGGAAGTGACCTTGGCCGGCTCGGTGTCCGGCGCGCTGAAAAGCAGCACCGGCCTGAACTTCAGCAACGTCGACATTGGCCTTGCCGGTGGCGTCTACATCGCTGGCGCCGTGCTGGGTGCGCTGCTGTTCGGCTGGCTAACCGACCGTCTGGGGCGACGCAAACTGTTCTTCATCACCCTGTGGCTCTACGTGGGCGCCACCGCAGCCACAGCGTTCTCCTTCAACCTGGAAACCTTCCTGCTGTTCCGCTTCCTGACCGGCATGGGCATCGGTGGCGAATACACCGCAATCAACTCGACCATCCAGGAATTCACCCCGGCGCGCTATCGCGGCTGGGTCGACCTGACCATCAACGGCACCTTCTGGCTGGGCGCAGCCCTGGGGGCCGGTGGCGCCATCGTGTTGCTCGACCCGCAGGTCGTGGGTGGCGACCTCGGCTGGCGCCTGTGCTTCGGCATCGGTGCCGCGCTGGGCCTGATCATCCTGGTGATGCGCCTGTGGCTGCCGGAAAGCCCGCGCTGGTTGTTGATCCATGGCCAGCACGACGAAGCGCAGCGCATCGTCGAAGGCATCGAAGCGCGCCTGCGCGAACAAGGCCACGCACTGGCCCCAGTGACCGCACCGCCGTTGCGGCTGCACGCGCGCGACCACACACCGCTGGCGGAGATTTTCCACACCCTGTTCGTCAGCTTTCGCCGTCGCGCCCTGGTCGGCATGACACTGCTCACTGCCCAGGCCTTCTTCTACAACGCGATCTTCTTCACCTACGCGCTGGTGCTCACCGACTTCTATGACGTGCCCGCCGAGCGCGTCGGCTGGTACGTCTTGCCGCTCGCCCTCGGCAACTTCTGCGGGCCGCTGCTGCTGGGGCGGTTGTTTGACGTGGTCGGCCGGCGCGTCATGATCAGCTTCACCTACGCCACCTCCGGCGTGTTGCTGGCGCTCAGTGGCTACGCGTTCCAGCAAGGCTGGTTCGACGTGACCCAGCAAGCCGTGGCCTGGATGGTGATCTTCTTCTTCGCCTCGGCAGCGGCGAGTTCGGCGTACCTGACCGTGGCCGAGACCTTTCCGCTGGAGATACGCGCGCTGGCAATTGCAGTGTTCTATGCGTTCGGCACGGGGCTGGGCGGGATCATTGGGCCGACCTTGTTTGGGCAGTTGATACAGACGCAACAGCGCGGGAGTTTGTTCGTAGGGTATCTGATCGGGGCGGCGTTGATGTGTGCGGCTGCCCTGGTGCAGGCGATTTGGGGCGTGGCGGCCGAGCGCAAGGCGTTGGAGCAGGTGGCGCGACCGTTGTCGCAGGCGGCTGATTGAGGGCAGGCAGGTGGGCGCGCCCAGGCCGTTGGTGCTCAAGGTGCAACGACGGTTGTTTACGTCCCGAGCGGGTCTAAAGATCGAGCCTTTCACGTCGATAACCTCCATGAACCCGCCAATCATGGACAGATTGAAATGACACTCTCCGTCAGCGCTTCCGCTATAGCCCCTGCCAATACCCGACTTGCGCCTTCCGAGCAGAAACTGACGCCCCCGGTACTGCCGGAGGCGGCCAAGCAACCCTTGGCAAATGCCGGGCCGGCGGCGATCTATCATCCCAGCGAAGCCGCCCAAACTGCGAGCGAGCCACCGCAGGTGACCGACGTGTGGGTCGGCCGCTCCGAATCACCGGAATTTCCTCGCTTCGTCGACCGCTTCCATAGTGCCCAGGCGGTGCTCAAAAGCGCCTTCACCGCGTTCGCATCCACCCTTAAGAGCACCGCCCCCGACCTGGCCAGAACCGATTATGGTTTTACCGTCGAAGCCGATGGCCGCCTGAAAGTCATCGACAAGGCCGGTCAGCTGAGCGACGCGAATATCAAGCGGCTCACCGAACTGCTCAATGGCTCCGCTGATTTGAAAGCGGCCGCGGTGACCTTCCGCAACGCCGCCATCGACATGACAGACGCCGGCTCGCCCTGGTCCGGCAGCGGCATGGGCTACTACAGCCTGACCAACGAAAATTTCGCCAAGACCATTGATCTGGCGCCGTTGTTCAGAACCTATGACCCCTCGGATGTGAAGGGTGGCAGAGAACGGTTCTTTATCATTCAACTGACCTACAAAGGTGAGCGGGCCACGGCGGAGACGGAGCAGGCGATGTATGCGCGGCGGGCGGGGCAGGCGTACTAACGGCGCAACGGGTTGTGTGAGGCTCAGCGAGCGGGGCAGGTATTTAGCCACTTTCGGCGCAAAGTAGCCCCTTTCCTTGCCAGCTGGTCTACCATGCCCATCCCGGCAGTGATCTATGCGCTACCGTTCATTTTTTAAAGGTACCGCCATGTCCATCGACCAAATCTCCCTGCCCAAAGGCGTCGGCCCCGTTGCTGCCAAACTCCTCGACGCCATCACCGGCGCTGCCACCCACGAAGAACTCAACCGCGCCGGCGGCAAAGCCGAGGGTTTTGTGTTGGGCCTGGAGTCCAGCAAGGCTATCAAGAGCCAAATCGCCGAGTCGCTGTATGTGGCTTACGATGATGCGGCGAGCAATCGGGCCAGTGAGTTGAAGGGCTGAGGGTGAGTCGATTCTGATGCCGTTTGTGTGTTCGCCATCAGGGCCCGGTTCAAGGCAACGCTCACGTTGTTTGCCAATCCTTACAGTCCACGGCCAGCTCGGTGAGGGCGATCATGCGCTCGTAGCGCACAATCATGAATTGCACATAGCAGCACAGTACGAAGAAAAAGGTATTTGTCGCTGCTATCGCCAATAACCATTCCGTATGCGCAGTAAAGCCGATGCTGGCCAGCATAGTATTCAGGCTTGAAAGGGCTACAGCGAGCGCCAATAAACCTGGGAGAATACCGACCTTTTCCAGCGCGCCCGTCACCATATGCGTGCGTCTTTCCAGACTGTCGCGTTCGCTTTTAAGTTCCAGCGCACCGAGCTTCAGTGTCTCGCGCGAGAGGGCTGCCAGTTCCGGTAAATAACGTGCCTCCACTTGCATAAGGGTTTTGACGTTCCACTCCAGCAGATTGGCGAACGGCGCGGTGAAGATCTTTATCAGCGAGTGGCGGTAGAGCAAAACCCCCAGCAGTGGGTAGAAAAACATCGCCAAGTAAGATATCGCGATCAACCCCCAACTCACGTTGTACAGCCAATAGGCTTGCGTCCACTTGCCAATGATGGTCAGCGGTATCGACAGAATCGACGGCCCGACCAGGGCGAACCAGAAGTAACCTCTCTCGAGCCGAGCGTCCTTGCCGGCCTGACTCTGCTTGCGGTTGCTGCGCACTGTTTGTTTATAAGCTCGCTCGATCTCGGCGTTGATCTGCAGGTATTTTTCGATTTCGGCGGTCATTGGCTGCTGTAAGCCTCAGTAAAAATCATAATAAAACGCCCATTTCCCCGTCTGGGCAAGGCGGTGTTTGATTGGGTAGCGGTCTATGGGGATCCCGATCCAGGCGTGTGCTGCTGCGCCCAAGCTAGCATAGGTATCTACACGACTTCGGCATGGCCCTGAAGCTATGATGGCTCAGGAGCCGAAGCCTCTCTAACTGATACTCCACGACCTAAATGTGGGAGGGGACCCTTAGGGTTCTGCGTGTGGAGACACCAGAGCGAAGACGAAGTGCTTATCGAAGAACTGGAGGCCCCAGAAGCTACTGCCATCATCTTCCAGTATGTATTTGTATACGAACGTTGCGTCATTGAGCTCTACGCGCTCTGCACGAGAAAGCAGAAACCTGATCGGCTCCGCGAGCTCCGGATCAATGAGCTGCGCAGAAATAACTTGAATCTCTGCGTCAAGCCTTAAGATCTGGCCGCTTCGCTGCCAAGACAATCCTCTGACGATGCGCTGAATGACCCGGCGGTAGGACTCGCCGTCAAACGGAACGGCGACCAGTGGTTCCGCTACGGCATTTCCAAAGCGGTAACCGTAGCTGCGCTGGTACTTGGTCAACACCTGTCTGGCTAGCCTCATATTTTTGGCGATAGTGGCAGCGAGAGAGTCAATCACCGGTTGTTGATTTTCCCTGAACTCACCCGTACTGATGCCGATGATCAGCTTGAACTGCTCATCGTCGAGGCTGCCTGCGTTGTTGCAAGGTGTGCATGCGGGAACTTTATTCCACGGAATACCCAAGGGCCTTGGCTTAGGGTAAATGCACTGAGGCGGCAAGTGATCACCTTCTCCTTTCGTGGCTTCCCGCTCTCCGCATAAAACGCAGAGTTGCACCGTTTTTGTGTTGTTCATCCTAGCCCCTAACGTTGATTAGCGATTCGCCTGTTGTTTCGGTCTTACTCCGGCCCTCTGGTGACTTAGCGCGGTCAAATCTGTCGGGATGTTAGGCAGGCAGAATGCAGATGGCTGGCCGCCAAGTATAAAATGGGGATCAGTAAAAGCGATTTCGCCTGTTTCTGAAATTTTTCACAAGACCGTCGGATGTCCGAAGCAGTAATCCTGAAACCAGGGGTTATCAAGTGTGGCGGCGCTGGCGGGCTCTAACCGTGGATTTCTGATGCTAATGACGCGCATACCATTTGCAAACGTTACCTCGCATAGCTGATCAGTGACGTCAATGATGCCGAGGTCACCAAAGTAGGCAGTGTCAGGGTAATGAATGTCTGCCAATGAGCCTTGGTCATGCCGGATTCCAATCGAAATAGGGTAGGAATTGCCGCCCACTCGTGGTGTTTCCTATATGTGGAAAATTGATGCCGGCTTTCCCTGTTATGTAGTTTTTGCGAGACGCGTTTGAGGTCAAAGCCAAAGAGCAGATGGGTCATAGGAGCACTATAAGGATAGTCAGAAAAGTCTTAATGATTCGTTCGACTGGCTTTGTGGCAAGCAGGGCCCGATACTTTTTTCAAAGCCCAGCTTCGAAGTCAGTGGCCTTACTCGGCGCTTGGATGTTCAGCCGGCACTGTAGCGCCATGCCATAGGCCGTCACCAGATGCGTAGCTAGCGAGCCCCCCATTGCGATATGTTGAGAAATAACCAACTGGTGATCCGCATCTGTAAGGACATTGGTGAAAATGAGCCAAGAATGCATATGAGGAGTTGTCTGCGTTATCGCTTGAGCAACGCTTTCTGAAAGCGCTCTGGCTTTGCGATCATCAGTGATGAAGGCTTGACGAATCCTGCTTGCAAAAGCGATTGATGATAGCTCGCCCTTACCTAGTTTTTTTCGGCTTTCAAGGTTTGCAATGGCTTGGAGATCGTCAATGCTGCAGGAGTGAGAAGTAAATTTACCCTTGGTTTGCTCTTGCTTGAGGCGCTCTTTCAACTCTAGGTCGGCTTCAGTGGGGGCGGTGCGAGGTTTGACCAAGCATTCGTAAAGGACAAAACCCGTCATGCAGAACTCGCATTTGGCTTCTTGAGCAGCCGCATACAGCCGGCGCGAAGACAAAATGTTCCACACCGAGCAGGTGTCGGCCACATTGATCTTGTGGAATTTTGATGGATCAATAGCCATGTATTGTCCTTCCATATAGGGAAGTAAGTGCCGTCAGCTCGCCGTAGCCGCAAAGAAGAGCTTCGGCGAGTCTGCCGAGGCTGATGATGCCTTGGCTATGCGCATCGAGACATAGCCGCACGTAATGATCGGACAGCCCGCGTTCGAGAAGCGCAGCTTTTCTGGAGCGTTGTTGGGGGGTAAGGCTCTCGGGTAGTTCGGGGTCTATCTTGGATTGTCGAGTGACACGGTAACCTCGGATACGCCGACTCGTTTCAAGGTCGGCTCGCTTCGAGGTCTTCAAGGCGATTCCTAAGGCTTCACAGCTAACTCTAAACTTATTTGCCCACTCTTGAGCGACCTCCTCAGACCAGATAGTTGGGTCAGGAAGCAAACTGAGCGTTTCTGGAGGTATGAGGTAACAGGAGGCGAACCTATTCGCCCGCACCTCCCGGATGTCCTTGTCTCCCGGGATGGTTACGCTTGCCCCTTCTTCACTGTCAAAAATGCAATGAGCCATCTCGTGCGCCGCACTGAATCGCTGTCGGTAAACATCCTCGGCGTAGTTGACTAAAATGCATTTACCAGCGACAGGGTGCATTACAAACAGGCCTGAAATTTTGGAGTTGGCTAGCTTTCGTCTGAAAACATGCACGCCTACTGAGCGAAACTCGGAGTAGATGTCGCGGGGCACCTCTCTGTCGGAATGACCCATTTGCTGACGAAATGCCTTCGCCGCACCTTCGGCATGAGCAAGGAAGTAATTACCTCGTGGCGTGTAGTCAAATGTGCTGGCAGCACCATGGAGCTCTTGGGTTAAAAATTCTTCGGTTTCGCAGAGGTATAGAAACTCTTGAATGGCAGAGCGATCCTCTTTCGAGAACTCACGGCCATGCGCCCGGTAGAGCGTTTCAGTTTGTTCGAACGGAGCGACTTGCTCGTTCGAGATGAAGAATTTGAAATCGCATCGATAGTAGTCTGCGAGGATGAGCACCTCGTCTCCGGTGGGCTCCAACTCACCTTTCTCGATACTACTCAGGCGCTCAACGTTGATGGCAGTGAAGGCTGCGACTTCGTCAACGGATCGCTGAAGTTGGATACGGTAGCGTTCCAGCTTATTACCAAGGGCCTGGAGATTCATGTGCTTTTTTGACGTCCTGTTAGGCTATGCACCGAGACATCATAGTCGGTTTTTGTTGCGAAAACGCCGTAGAATTTCGGCTACGCAAGGGGGGCAGTCTTGTATCTGGCCCAAATCCTTGAGAGTGATGCGAGGCTTGACGGTGACTCATTTTTTTTCCAATATGCGTTTGCGCCATTGACGGTGGCGTTCAGCCCTAGCTTGGAAAAGCCTCTGCACCGTCGTTACAACTTCCTCCCTCTGCCACCTTGAATGGTCAGCTGATACTAGGGCTTAGCGTTGATCGTGAGAGGCTAGGCTATGAACTTCCCTGATACCCCTTCGCTTGCTGCTTTCAAGTCAGATGCAGCTGTTCTGCTTCACGAGCTGCGTAGTGGTTGTCGCTCTGCATTGGACAGAGCAATTCGTGCTCAGTTGATCAGCCCGGGCCCCGCCAACCGAGACATCTGCCTGCGTATTCTTGCTAAAGAATACGGTGTGACATACAAGAAAATTGTCGCTCAAGATCGGTTGATTTCGAGATATGCAGCGCATGGTTTTTCTCAAGGCTTGTGGCGACAACCCTATGAAGGAGGTTTTCGTCGAGCCCGATTTTTACTACAATTTGACGCGCTTGTTGAGTGCCTCCGTGACCAGGTTCCTCTTGCACTAGCTGCGGAAAAACGAGGCGTGGACTTCAGTGGTTTCCATTTCAGTTCGTTGCTATTTAGCAGAATTGGGCGTGTTCTCGAACGCAAAAAAGTACCTGACTTCAGCTATCTACAGGCGCCTGGGAGCCTCATACACTATCAATGGTTCCAGGATGTTCAAAAGGCGAGTCACTCGAACTTCAGAAATGCGAAGTTTTATTCGATTACCGCAGATCCTGTAATTCAACCAGGTGCCTATGGCTGGGAAACTGACTTCAGCTATGCAGATTTGAGAGGCGTGGATCTTCGTGGTGCCTATCTTCGAGGAGCCCGTTTTTTGGGAGCTAAAGTCGACGGAGCTGACCTACGCAATGCAAATATCAACCAGTGCATATTTACTGGGGCTAAGGGGGCGTTCGTGAGCGGCGAAATTCTTTATCACAATTGGGACGTTGGCCAGAAAGGGGCTATTCCATGGTTGCCAGACGATGAGATCTGAATCGTAAAACATAAACTTCTGATGAATCCTTCAGCGCCTGGCTTTAACTCACTGTTTCGTGGGGCGGAGCAGGTTGGCTGCTATTAACTATGGTACTCGAGTTTTGCGGTTTGGCGACTGCCTAGCTCCTCGTGCCGCAGAAGAAGCTACCTCCGAGGGAATGAAAGCCGGCTGGATCATCTGATGTGGATAGACCTTTGCCTTGGATTTGACTAGGTGAGGTGACGGACAACTGGGTGGTGGTCGGTCGGCCCTATTAGGCCGCTCCATGGCCGACACCACTTCATTTTGGGAAGAAGAAGCTTCGTTGCTTTTTGAAGACGATGATGTCCGTTGTATGGATTTTGCTGGCCTTGCGCTTGTTCCACCGATAGCGGTTTGAATCTCGATCTCGTTGCTGCTGAGGAGCGCAGTATTGATGTCATTGGTATGGGCAGGAGTGTTGTTAGTTGTGCGATCGTGACGCGGGCGTACGCTCGTGATGCCCTCAATCTTCGCTTTATGGAATCCAAGTGATGTCGCTCACTCACGCTATCGAGACTTACATTCTTGCCAAAGATGGCAACCGGCCGCATCTCCTGCGTCGTGCATTCGCTGCCGATGCAGAACTTGTGATGAATGTTAAAACCGACGAAATATCCTTCCCTTCAATGGTGAAAGGCTTGGATGGTCTATCCGCCACTTTGGTAAGTCAGTTCGCGCAACGCTATGAAAATATCTATACGTTTTGTTTGGGGACACCGCCAGGCAACGTCGTCGTATTCCGTTGCGGTTGGCTCGTGTGTATGTCGACAAAACCACCGGGGCAGTGCGGATAGGTTTCGGCGATTATGAATGGGTTTGTCGAGATGACGCTGAGCTGATCTCGAAGCTCACCATAACGATTGAAGAAATGAGATCCCTACCCAGTGAGCCGGGTAATTCGATCTTTCAATGGACGAGCATGTTGCCCTATCCCTGGTGTGCGAACGATGTGCTGTTGCGAAGTGCCCCGGACATACCGGCGGTCCAGGAAATTGTAGGGTTTCTGGGGCGATACACGTGAGAACCACTGACCTTTTGTGTTACTGAGAGCCTGAGCCATGCGGATTACCTGCCTTCATACCGCCCAGAGCAATATTGCGGTGTTTGACGCTGCCGCGAAAACGCTGGGTATCGGCCCGAATATACTGCACCACGAAGTCCGGGCCGACCTGCTGGCGGCGGCCGAACACGCTGGCAAACTGACCGCTGACATAGCCTATGAAACGAGCCTGGCGCTTGCTTCACTTGCCCAGCACTGCGACGCCGTTGTGCTCACCTGTTCGACGCTCGGCCCGGCGATTGAAACTATCAGCGCACACGCCCAGGTGCCGATTTTGAGAGCGGACGAAGCCCTGGCATTGGCGGCCGTTCATGGCGGCAGGAAGGTTGTGGTGTTGTGCGCAGTTAACACCACCCTCGACCCCACCTCCCGTCTGTTTTCCCAAGCTGCGCAGCACACCACGGCATCGGTCGAGGTGCAGTGGGTGCCTGGTGCCTGGGCGCTGTTCAAGGCTGGCGACATCGACGGTTACCTGGCCACCATCGCGCAGGCTGCTGACCGCGCCTATGCGGCAGGCGCATCGATTGTGGCGTTGGGGCAAGCATCCATGAGCGGCGCAGCTTCGTTGGTGACGGCGGGCCCAGCGCCACTAACCCCTGCAGTAAAGGGGCTACAAGCTGCACTGGACGCGGTACTGAATAGTGCCAGACGCGGGTATGATCCGAGATAACCCGGCCCGATTGGACCCATGCTCATGCCTGCCTCCCAAACCCGCCCCTCACCCGCGCCATTCCTCAAACCAGGCGAGACCGTGGTGCTCTTCGACGGCGTGTGCAAGCTGTGCAATGGCTGGGCTCGGTTCTTGATTCGCCATGATCGTCAACGGCGCGTGCGATTGGCGGCTGTACAGTCGCCAGAGGGCCAGGCCCTGCTCGCCTGGGCAGGGCTGCCGTTGGATCAGTTCGATACCATGGCGGTAATTCGCGACCAGCACTATTGGGTGCGCTCAGATGCCGTTTTCGAAATCATTGCCCAACTGCCTGCCGGCTGGCGCCCACTGGGGCTGTTGCGTGGCATCCCACGTCCAATTCGGGATTGGGTTTACGATCGCATTGCTTTAAACCGCTATCGACTCTTCGGAAAATATGACACCTGCCTGTTGCCCGCCCCCGATCATGAACAACGTTTTTTGAAGGGAGGCGCCTGCTGAACCTGCGATTTTGGTGACCGCCGCAGGTTCTGCGGCGGACTTTTCAAGCTGAACCCAAGGTGCGTTAGTTAACGACTTCGCAGGGTCTGGTTGACGAAATGTAAGCCGCGCAGGTTTGAGGCACTCGGGCGCGCAATGCCTGTCTCGCATTATTCTTGGCGGCTGTGCAGGCGGCATGATCAGTGCCAGGCGCGGTTCCCGTCGCGCTGGCCCCTCGATTTGCAGGTGGGCATGGCATTGGAGCATTCGCTGCAACTGTTGCGGTGCCGATACTCTGACCGCGCGCCGCCGCTTCAGCTTTTGGTGTGTCGGCTGCGTAAGCACTGGTGGAGATTATTCCGGCCAACACCAATGCAGTTGCCATGATATTGAGTGACTTCAACATGTTCGATCCCTCGATTAGTTAAGCGATGAGTACTGTTTACCGTCCCTATGAGCTGCTGTTTTGCCTGATAGAGACTAGATCGCATAAAGCCACTCTGTAATATTTTTATTGGTTCATCTTTCGCTTTCCCACCGGAGCCCGCAATGCCCTCCACCAAACGCGACAGCGCAGGTATCGAACGTCGCCTGGTTGCGGCCCTGACCGAAGCCTGTGAAACCGCCAAGGCTGAAATCCCCGGCTTTGAATGGCTGACCCATGAAGTGAACTACGCCGCTTTCCCCCAAAGCCTGCGAGTGATCTGGGTATTCGATACCCGAACAAGCAAGGAGCAAGCCCTGACGAAGGGAGAAGACCAGCGAATGCGTGAACTGACAGGCACCGCGCTGAGCGATGCCGGTGTGGATCTGCCGTTACTGCACCGCTGCGTAGGATTCGATTCCGAGGAGGAGTGCCGTCTCCAACATGGTGGGAATTGGCGTCTGAGCCTGGGAAAGCGGGGCGACTATTGATGAGTGTCCGCTTCCTCAGCCGGATAGAACTCGCCGTTCTTCCCTATTTTTTCCAGCCGTTGGCGGGCGATCGACTCCACGCTGGCGACTTCACCTTGATCGTCAGCGTTGACCAACTGCAAGCACAGACGCCGGACATTCTGATCGTGGGTGCCCTCGCTGAGCATTTCATGGGTGAAGACTTGCTCGCCCCGCCATAGACATAGCGGCCTGTGAGCCCCGCCGAGCCATATCTCGTTGATAGATCGAAGGTCAGTGGTAGCCAGTTGATCCAGGGTGATGGTCTTGTCCATTGCGCTGTACCTTACCGATGGGGAGATATGGGTAGACTTACTGGCGCAGTGGGTCGTTCCCAGTTTCGGGAGTGCAACTGCCTCAGTGGTGGTGAGCCATGCGCCGGAGCAAGGGGAGGGGCGATCAGCAGTTGCGGCGTAGTTCGTGGGGGTGTGCGGACTATGGAGTGACTGACAGCTAACGGCCACAAGGAGCCAATCAGGTGCACCGAGCCAGGGTCAAGCTCTGATATTGGCAGAGCGATATCCTTAGCGCTTGCGGCAGAGGGGCGGGGTCGGTTTGCTATGACTCTCACGCCCGGATTCAAAACCTGGTCGCTACGACGAAGAAATCGATCTCCACCCGAATGCATTGACAATCAAGCGAGGTGGCAAGGCCAACTTCGCTCGCGCGGACGCGGGTTTGACAGCAGATGTCCGAGTTTTTGTAACCAAGCAGTAGGAAACTTCGGCCGTTTAGGCATCATGGCGAATAATGCTGGCGTCTTCACTGGCCTGAAGATAATCCAGGAGGAGAACGAGACGGGAATCGAACCATTCGACTCTAGCCCATTAAAGACCGCAAGACTTCTAGCTACAACTATAAAAAAGGTACTCATTTGAGCACTCAGCAAAAACTGAAGCTTGCATCAGTTTCAGCTGCTTGCCACCTCAGCTTAGCCCAGGTAATACGCTTGGGCTACTGTTCCATAACCACAGTCTGGACGCGCAAGTATTCGTCATCCCGGCGACCCAGCATCTCCTCGGGCGTACCGTGGATTGAGCTGACCGTCCCTTCGAGCAGGTTTTTAGCTGGGTGCTGAGCTCTGTCTTTACCAGGTCAGATGCCCTTATAATTAATGTGATAATGTCCTTTATCACCGTAGGAATGGACACCTTCGATGAAGCTCGACAAAGACTTGGTGCGCAGAAATTCTGCTGGCCATCGAAGCCAGCGGCAAAACCCCTGACTCTTAGATTGACCTCGCCATTGAAAGCCACAGCAAGGAGGAGACTTCCTACCACGTGATGCTGCTGCATGAAGCGGGATTAATTGTGGCGCAAGATCTTTGCTCAATGAGCGACTTCGATTGGAGGCCAAAACGACTGACGATCAGAGGCCACGAATTCCTCGATACCATACGGGATCGGGAGGTATGGCGTCTGACAAAAGCTGGAGCAGAGAAAGCTGGCGGGGTAAGCTTGGCGGTGATGCTGGAAATAGGCAAAGCATACGGCAAGCAAGTGCTCAAGGATCGGCTGGGGATTGATCTGCAATGAGCAGATTTGTATATACTAGCTAGCTCACAGCGCACAGCACGACGATATTCAATCAACAGACCGAGAGGCCCCGCACGCACCTTCTGAGCTTCTTTACAGCTAGGGTTCGCGCCGACAAAATGCGCTGCTAGCAGCTAACGCCCAGTTTTCAATTCATTAATCTCGGCGCGATAGATAGAAATCGGTCATAAGCGATTACCTGCATGGTCTACAAAATGAATGGTGATCAATTACCGTTAACTACGCCTCATGAGGACAACGCATCCTGCAATTTTTCTGATAATGTTCCGTAGCTGAACTCTCGATACCTCAATCCACTTTTGGTGAACATGCGAAAGAGAAAAAAGCGACCACCCTAGCATATCCGAAAAATACGGCATTCAGAACATCGAGACTCATAGGTGGACAAACTAAAAGAGAGTTTAACGTTATTCTTTTCGTATATATCAGAAAAAATAATTATAGCAACAGAAGTCATGCAAGCCTGGGTAAAAGATAACGGCTTCTGGTATCAGCTGAGTCTATCGTTGTTCTCAGCACTGATATTCTACATAGTTTTCAACGTAATACCTCAAGCAAAGAGGAAGAGCAAGCTTCGACTTTTGATAGTGCGGGACTTGAGAAAACTCAGGCAAGACCTATTCTTTCTGTTTTGTATCCTTATTCAAGAAAATCCTTACAATTCAGCGGGCTCCTTCCAGCATTCGATCACCGGAGGCAAGCTCCGGCGTAGAGAAATGTATCTCGGAGTACAAAACAAATGCTTCGAAAAAGACCTTCTAAACGACCAAAAAATCTCAAAATTACTTTTCCCAATAGATGAAGCTCTTAGAAAACAGTCCGCATCTGCAATAGAGCAAATTGATAAGATCTTTAACTTAAGCGAGTTCGCCTCACCAAAAGAAATAGTTTTGATTGAGGATATTCGAAATCTAATAAATGCCTATTCCCTAGAGTCGTCCCCGAGCAAATTTAAGCCTGTAATCTCAAACTGCGCTTACTTGATTCATGCTTACTACCCCCTATACCTACTATTCCTTAAGCTTACAGAAACTTTGCGAAAAGAGCGCTGCGTATCATCCAGCGAACTATACTCGTTAGCCGCAGAATACAAAGACAGGGGAGAATATAAGAAAAGTCTAAAAACTTATAAGAAAGCCGAAAAACTAGGTTGCCCCAATGCGGAAATCGAGCTCCAGATTGCGGCCTGCTACTTTCATCTTAATAGAAAAAACCACTTCCGCAAGCAACTGAAGCAAGCATTTGAAAATGGCCCTCCATACAATTCCCTAGTCTCGTGCAGACACACCATTATGGAGTTTTCAGATGACACTTTCGCATTGGAAATAATCAAACGCTCCGCGAGCGCTGATCAATACAATCAAATGCTTAAGGTGATAGAGGGCGAAGAGAAAGCAAAGGCGATTTTTATAACGCAAAACCTAGAGCTCTCTAAGTACTTTTCAGCACTCAGTCCAGGCTACCAAACGGTTGAGCAAATTGATGATTAAACGACTCAAACATAGACCGCGCATAATACCATTAAATTAAGGTAAAGTGTGGTACTGCACTTTCTACAACTTAACAATATGACGGTCGCCAACCCTACTAGCTAAACTTGATCTATTTTCCCAAAAAACCCAAGCATCCTCCCTTAACTCACATTCTCGGGATAAAGCTCATGACTGCAATATATGGACAGCATCCGATATCGCTAATCTCAAGCGGGCGGTGCTTCACCTTCACATCGTCTCCGCATAGACCGTTGCGCTTTGATTACAACATCTGAGAACGGCCTATCTTCTCTATTTGCCACCGCCAATCCGAAGCCAAAAAAATACGGTTCATCATCCTTATTCAGCAATCGCAGTGCCTTCTCTCGATGCGTACATATCTGAACTCCTACCGCCTCTTTGAAGCCCTCGTCTAAACGCCGCACTTCATCCAAAATCAGCTTAAAGACGGCCTCGCCAAAATCGGAAGCTTCTTTGCTACTGGGAAAGTATCCTTTGTGGATGACGGAGTTGCGGAGTTTTGATAACGGTTGGGGCAGTAAAGCCGGCTGCTTGCCGTCTTTAAAAGTTCTTATACCGATATACATCCCAAGCTGACGTTCCGACTGGGCCGCGACAGACTTCCACATAGCTTCCAGGTCATTTAGGTCGATTTTTTCTGACGTAAGCTGTACACGAATGGAAAATTCGTATAGCCGCTCTAATGCGGCCGCAAAACTGCTTACTGACTCTCGTAGATAGCCGTCCACCAGTGCTTCTAAACCGCTTTCAAAAAGCAGTTCGAAAGGAAGGTTATCTAAGATCGCCACAAGCTGGTGCCCCTCCGGACAAGCCGCTCGGTAGAGATTATGCTCCTGAACGAGTACTGTCCTGCTTCGAAGCACGACGCCATCAGGACCAAAGCCACCACCCTCCACTTGAGTGGCGAGCGCGCATTTCGTACAGGGGATCACGATTTCCAAATTTTCCTCTCCCTCATCAGCGGCGTGATGAAATCGGACTGATTGCGCTGGTCTAAATCACTATGAAATGGGCCACCAAGCGCTAACCCTTTAAGGATCGAAGCCTACCTCCTCCTTCCAGGAATTAGACATTCAGTCCTGATAAGATAATGCTGTCTATCTTGGACTAATCCTCGCAGGAGCGCCTCTACTGAATGAAAAACTATAAGCACCATCACGGTTCGCCAAATCCAATAATGGCGCAGGAGGAAGCGGCAATTTTGCTGAGTGTCGAGCGTGCACTTGCTTCCTCTACCAACTCACAAACAGTTGGCCGGAATGGTGAACTACCGTTTATCAGCTTTCTGCAACGCTACTTGCCAACTACCTTACGTGCTGTTTCAGGCCACTTCATCACTCCGAACGGGGATTTGTCACCCCAGCTAGATGTCATCGTGATCGATGCTCGCTACCCCCTTCTTTCAGAGAACAGCGATGGGTCTGCTCTCGTAATGCTAAATTCAGTTGTTCATGTCTATGAGCTGAAAACAAATTTAACTTCAAGAGATATAAAGAAAAGCATCGAGAACGCTATAAAAATTACTGCGCTTACCAAACAGATCAAAGAGTTTTCTCCTGGCGAGTGGGGCGCGCCTCAAATAACCCTATTGGGTTATCGCACAGAGCAGAGACACAGCTCCATCGAAAGCACATTTTTCCAGCATTCGAGACCTGAACTCGCTCCAATGGACGGCGTGATTCTCCGATGCCACCCGTCAGATTCAGCTGCTAATGACTGGCTTGGCGGTACCCTCCATTTGGAGCCGCCGTTTGATTCTGAAGGTGGTAAAAGCCAAAGAGCCGACGGTTACTTTCCGATGTTTATCCGAAGCCACACTCCGCTGTCGGACATTTACTACAGTCTGGTGCAGAACGCATATTACACGCTAGGGGAACGCGACTACTCATTCATTGACATAGGAGCACACCTTAATGAATACATGAGCTGGGCGACGGCATGAGCATGATTTCGCGATCGCTTTAACACCTTTAGACTCCGCTCACCGTTCTAGCCGGATATATAACCAAGACGAGAAAAAGAGAAAAAATTATTTATAGACTAGGTAATCCGCTTTTGCAGCATATGGCTCTGATGTGATCGGACAGAATAATTTTATTTTATCAGGGCTGCCCTGATTTCTCAGCTTTGAGCCAATAGCTGCTCTTCGCTGCTAGCTTATTTGTCGCGTTATCCCTAAGTTATGCGACGATTCGCTCGCACCGCTGGGTGAAGTTTTGCGGTGTTGCGTGAGCCTGTCGCAGGTGCTCAATTTTCTGCGACATGAAATGCGATAGCTGTGGCTCTGCGACGTATTGGGTGCAACTCCGATACGCGCTCGCCATTTTTCAGGGCAGGGATCAGCAACCGAAGCCTGTCACACTGGCGATTTTATGCCTGCCACGAATGTCCGGACATGGCCGGCTTCTGCCGGTCAGGACAGGCAGAACTGGCCGGGAGCAGCCATTTCGCGTCTAAAAATCAAGGGGAATCATTCAGCCGTTACCATTTCAAACAGAAACTGGTCAGCGCTCTTTCCGGCTTCCAGGAGTGGCGCTGAAAGCTCAACTAGAAGTGAATTGCTGTGGGTTGAGAAGAACTCACTGGCGATATCGTCTAGGTCGCAGCCGGCAGCTTGAACATGCAAATCAATGAGGGATCGACGAGTCGAAAGCAAGATAATCGGCCCCCTACCATCACGAGAGTGGATGTCCAGTACCCACGCCCCTTTCTCCTGACTGTTGAGCTTTTCGCACAACGCTAACAGGTAGCTACGAGCCTCTTGCTGGACTTCCTCATTGAACCATAAGCCAATACCGACAGAGAGATCCGGGATTCCGTCCGTAAACGGCCCAATGTACTCATAAACTTTTCCGGTAAGGGTGCCACTCCACAAAATGAGTTGAGCTTCACGACATTTGAATCCGTCATTGGTGAGCGTCAAGCCACAAAAAGTAGGCCAGATGAAGTCTCCACCACTACCCCCACGAGGAGTTCGGAGTTTCTCAAGACTTGTCCCCTGAAGCGCGATTCTAAGGCAGTTATCCGCAACTCTACCCAGCCCTGACAACCCTTGTGTGAGTCTTTGATAGGCGGGGTAGGCGGTAATATCCGCCAGATCGATACGGGTTCCGTTCATACCGTTGTCTCCAAGGAACTTTTTCAATTGTTTAGTGAGGTAATTCAATGCGCTAGTCGACGAGTTATCGTCCGTAAAAGCGCGTAAGTACTTTTCAATAGCACGCCAGTACAACGTCTGATGGGTCCAGTCCGATGGAGGCAAAGTAGAGTGTGTAATCAGGACAAGGCCGCCAAACGTCTCCTTCCGACTTCTACGGTATGACTGGTACATGGACAATTGATCCACTCGCCCCAGCTCATCTTGGTATTCGGTAAATCCAGCTGCGATTTTGCTCTCGATGATTAGGAAGAAATTAGAGCATCGTCCAATCAGGTCTGGGCGTTTACCCTCCGCCCCGTGGTCGCCTGGGCCGATGACGTGCTGAGTCTCCCAGACAATTGAATTGAGATTATTCAATTCTCCAAGTTGGGTCGGTGCCAGTTTGAAGAGGTCAGTCAGCACCTCTGTGACTCGACCAGCGAGCGTCACTTGACGTAGCCACTCGGCGAAGAGTTCGGTGAGAAAATCCTCAAGGGGTGTCCGAAATTCGTTCTGTCGGAACGCGAACAAACGGTCGAAAAAACTCATACCTTTCCTTGGGCGTTGAGGCAAGCGCAGATTCTGGCACAGTCAGATGCTCATGAGCTGGCTAAATGCCGTTACGGTCTTTGAAAACTCGCTCATGTTGATCGCCCCCCCCCAACAATGACTTCCGAGAGCAAAAACTGGATTTAAACAGAACGTCCGCCTTTGGCCGATTGCAGCCCTTGGCGAGAGGCAGCAATCAGTCAAAAGCAGTCAGTATTTACGAAATCGGGGGCTATTCAGCGGCAAGCTTTTTTCGGCAGTTGTCACTTTGAGTAAAGCGGCCGGTATGATGAGGCGAAACGGATGTGGCCTATTAGTGATGGGGACTGCTATGAACGTGTTTATCAGCTCTGTAGTACGTAATTTTGAGCACTATCGTGCGGCCGCCAAAAAAGCAGTTTCTCTGTTGGGGCACACTCCCGTGATGTGTGAGGATTTTGGTGCAAGACCCTATTCCTCTGAAGTCGCATGCATGACTGAGGTTGACCAGGCCGACGTAGTGGTGCTGATTCTTGGCGGGGACTTCGGCTTCAAAACCCACACAGGTGAGTCCGTCACTCAGCAGGAGTTCCATCGCGCAAAAGCTGCCAATAAACCCATTCTGGCTTTTCTGGAAGAGGTTCCGGTCGAGGATGATCAAAAGCGCTTTCACTGGGAGGTTTCCGATTATGTCGACGGCCTTTTCCGTTCCACCTTCACAGGTGATCGCGATCTCTCAGACAAAATCATCCAAGGGCTAAGCCAACTTGCAGCCAGTCGCAGCGCCATTTCCGAACAGGAGTTCGTTCAGCATCTGCAGAATCGTAGCAACAGCCGAAATTGGAATAGCCGGCCTCGTGAAGATCGCCTAGAGCTCGTGTTTCTGCCGCAGCCCATTCTCTCGGGTACGTTGCGTTCCATGCACACCCAGCATGATGAATTCTTCCTCAAGCTTTCTAAGGCGGGCTTGGTTTCTATCAAGGGTGGTTACAAGTCATTTAACGAGGGAGACATCACCGGCTTAGATGCCGAGGAGGCCTCTTGGCGGCATCACGATAATGGGATGAGCTGGCTCTCTATTCCTCTGGCAGCCCCAGGAAAGGGCGGCGAATATTTTGCTTCCTATTACATCTCGCCCAGCCGGCTAAAACGCTTTGCGGAAGAAGCTTTTAGTTTGATTAGCCGAGGTAAGGGAGGCTGGTTCCAGCTGGGGATCTACGGAGTTTCTCACCAAGTCTACGCAGAGCCGCCAACCCCCCCTGCATCGTCGATGTCCATGCCGCACCGCAGTGAGAAAAACATTGAGGAAAGAAAACTGCTGATTCCAGCGTCACAGGGCGTTTTCAACCAGTGGCTGGAAGACGCTTTGTTCCGTATCGGGCGCAAGCTTTCCTAAAGAATTGAGCTTGGCCAGCAGGCGGGAGGGGATAAGCAACAATGAACCCTTCGACCCCTTCGTGTCTCAGCTTGGCAGTTCTTCTAGCTTGAAGATTCGGTTGTCAGCCTTGAGCGCTGCAAAGGCTCCGCAATATGCATAGGGCTCGCTAAATGAAGTGCTGGGCGCATGAATGTTGAAGACCTCAACCTGGGGAGGGTGGTCGCTTCGCCGTACCACTTACCGATCATCAGGGCAATTCATCACTCTAGCAGTTCCGCCGCCGTTCCTGGACTCAGGAACTCGATGACAGCGTCGGCGAACAGTTCTGGCTGATCCAGCATGATGAAGTGAAAACTGCCGTCAATACGCCTGAAGCTGATAGTTGGGGTCGAGACATAGGCGTTACGGAACATAGCATCAATGTGGGACGCCTCTATGCCGTAAAGCGGGTCATAGGCATAGACGACCTCGACAGGCACCTTGATGCGTCCAAGCTCAGGTCGCAGGTCAGTGACCATCAGCTCATACATGGCATTGGCCATAGTCCTTCGGTCCGAGTTCATCCCCGCAGCGACCAAGGCTGGCCTGACCGCTTCAGTTTTGGCCAGACGGGCGATGGAGGCCTGCTGCAGGGTTTGCGCCTGCTCAGGGGTTGCGGTCAACATTGCATCGCGCATCGCAGCCGCCTGCGGGGTCGCCGTTTCACGGGTCGCGAAGGGATCGAACAGCAATGTATAAAAGGGCATCGCATCGACAATCATCAGGCGTCCCACTTGATCGGGATGACGAGCACCCAGCATCAGTGCCACCTCACCACCCAACGAATGACCGATGATGACCGGCGCCTCGAGGCGCTGGCTGCGGATGTATTCAGCGATTGCCTCGACCGTCGGCGCGACTACTTTCCCTTCTGGGTCGGACACGGCAGGCGAGCCGGCAAAGCCAGCTACCTGTACAAGGTGGAGCCGATGGCTCTGTCGTAGTCTGGAGGCCAAATCAGCCCATACGTCGCGGGACGAGGCAAATCCTGGAATCAGGATGATATCTGTCCCCGAGCCTTGTACCCGCACCGAGATAACACCCTGGTTGACAGTTTCTGACGGCAAGGGTGCAGGCTGGGCTGGCGATGCAGACAACAGCGCCAACGTGGCGCCGATCCCGGCAAGAATCATTTCTGCACGCATGGCGTTCTCCTTTTCGCGCAATGCGAAATGACTTTTACAATTTCACGGGTGCCAATTACACCAGCGTCCCCCCAGAAAAAACAAGATGGCTGCGTTAGACGGCCGGAAAAGGACTGAGCCGAGTTCATTGGGACAGTTTGGCAATCACCTTGATCTCGAAATCAAAACCGGACAACCAGGTCACGCCAATAGCGGTCGCCGTCGGATAGGGCGCTTCGCCCCAGTACTCGGCCACTACTTCCCAGATCGTTTCAAATGTCGAGTCGGGGTCGACCATGAAGATGGTCGTGTCGACCACATCCTCGAAACTACTGCCGGCCTCGGTCAGGATTGCGTTGAGGTTGGTGAAGGCCAGGCGAACCTGTGTCGCGAGGTCCGGCTCGGCCGAGCCATCCTTGCGGCTGCCGACTTGACCGGATACGAACAGAAAACCGTTTGAGCGAATCGCCGGTGAGTAGCGGTGGAGCTCGTACAGTGCATGGCGGTCAGGCGGGAAAACCACATCACGTTTGCTGGTCATTGCATCTCTCCTTCGGGGCCGACGTGGCCCGCTGTTTACGATGGAGTCAGTGTAAAAAGACGGGCGACCTGAATAAACGCGCAACGCTGGTCATGACTGTTTGTAGAATCCAAACTATCCAGACCCCAGTGAGGCGTGAAATGGACCGTTTCGATGCAATGCAGGCCTTTGCCCGAGTGGTGGAAACCGGCAGCTTCACCAAGGCGGCAGCCACCCTGCACATGAGCAAGACCACCGTGACGCAGCTCGTCCAGCAACTGGAAGCGAGGCTGCGCGTGCGCTTGCTCAACCGCACCACACGCAAGGTCAACGTCACCGCCGATGGCGCGGCCTACTACGAGCGCGTCATCCGGCTACTGGTCGATATGGACGACGCCGAGACCAGCCTGTCCAGCGCATCGATGACACCACGCGGGCGCCTGCGGGTGGATGTGCCCAGCCCGTTTGCGCGAATGCTGCTGATACCCGCCTTGCCGGGGTTCTTTGCCCGCTACCCGGAAATCCAGCTGACCCTGGGCGTGAGCGATCGGATTGTCGACATCATTGGCGAAAACGTCGACTGCGTGGTGCGCGGCGGCGAAATCGTCGATCAGTCGCTGATGGCAAGGCATGTGGGCGATCTGCACATCGGCATTTATGCCGCGCCCGGCTATCTGCAGCGCTTCGGTACGCCAGCGCACCCCCGTGAGCTGGAGGAGGGCAGGCACAGTACCGTTGGCTTCCTCTGGTTTCGCACAGGCAAATCCTTGCCCTACGCGATGCAGCGTGGTGAGGAACGCATCGAGATCCAGGGGCGCCCGCAACTGACGGTCGACGACGGCAATGCGTACCTGGCCGCCGGCCTGGCGGGTCTGGGCATGCTTTGGCTACCGCAGTACATGGCCAAACCGCACCTGGTCAGCGGCGAGTTGCTGCCGCTGTTCGAGGACTGGCACATGGCGCCAATGCCGATGTACCTGGCATTCCCGCCAAATCGGCATGTCAGCGCCAAGGTGCGGGTGTTTATCGACTGGGTGATAGAATTGATGGCCGAGCATGCGCCGGTGGTTAGGTGAAACAGGTGTAAAACCGTTTCAGGGCTAGATGCTCTAAACGTCTGTAATTGGCCGATCGCTGATGGTCGGCGTGGTTCAGATTCAAACGCAGATTGAGCAAGCCGGTCTCTCACCCAGCCGTTCTACCAACCTGATGAGATAACCGTCGGGATCCTGGACGATGAATTCGCGCTGGCCTACTTCTACATTGTCAGCCCGATACCAGGTGTCCTTGCATTCTCGAAAGAGTGGAAATCCAGCCTGATCAAGTTTTCGCAAGATGGGGGCAACGGCATCAACATCAATCTGTAGGTTGATTCCTCTTCCAAACGGCTTGGTCAACGGCGCAGTCAGCCATTGACCTGCCTGCGAATCAACCTGCTCAAGCATTACTTGAGCACCATTCAAATCAAGGTAGGCGAAACCATCTTCCGGGCGCTGATAGGCTACTGTGAGCCCAAGGCAAGAAACCCAGAAAGCGAGGCTGCTTTCGAGGTGGGTGACCATAATTTCCGGAACCAGTTTGTTGCGTTCGAACATGAGATGACTTCCATTTCAAAGACTTATATGCGGGCGGCATGTTCTGCACCGCGAAGGAATCAAAGTGAGCGTGATGATGTACGGTCGGATGGGAATTATCGAGATGCGTTGAGTGGCTGATTCTCGCCGATTGCAGCCCTTGGCGACAGGCAGCAATCAGTCAAAAGTAGTCACTATCTACGAAATTGGGAGGCTATTTAGCGGCTAGCTTTTCTCGGCAGCTGTCACTTGGAGTAAAGCGGCCAGTATGATGAGGCGAGACGGGCGATGGAGGCATGCTGCATGGTTTGCGCTACAGACCATTCGGCCTAGCCATGTGAACAGAAGGGTAAATTGTTTAAGCTGTTAAATGTTTCTGATGCTGGATTGATTACATCATATCAGTCATGTAATGGGGCGGAATGTGTCACCTTGATGAGCTGCGCCGGCCGATGAAGGTGTCGAAAGCCGGTTACAAAACCGAGGGAGGAGCATTGCAGTGGCCCTTACCGTCAGAGGTGTGGCAATATGCCACTCACGCCTTTCGGCTTTACAGCAGTTACTAGTATCACTCCAGGAGGTCTATCCATGCATGACGCATGAGTCAAGCACAAACCAATCCACACGTGCCGCTGGAAATTGCACTACAGCCGTAATTGAGGCTTGGTTGCCAGTTGATGACGGCTGTCGGATAGACTCCCTCTCAGGTTTTCTCCTGAGCAAAGAACTTTTTCTCGGAACTATGGATTCCGGTAGGTGCGTATGGGGCATTTAGAACAAACAGCGGCGGATAAAAGCGCTTTAGGTTTCGAGTATCAGGATCTCGTGCTTGTTAATATTCTGCTGGGCTTAAAGCCAGGGGAAAAAATTGGGCTGGAGGTGTTTGATGACGTTCATACCGAGAGTATCACTGAAGAGCTATGCCTGATTCAGGTGAAGCATAGTCTTTCAGGGGGGAATATAACCGAGAGGGACATCGATCTTTGGAAGACCTTGTATAACTGGTGGAAGTCGGTGCCGGAGTTGCCGTCCGGAAAAAAGGTTGAGTTCCAAATATACTCAAACAAAAAGCTCAACAATCAAAATCTTATTGTTCTTCTGAAGTCTGCAAAGGAGAACAAGGAAAAAGTAATTGATGCGATTTTGGATATTTTTAAAGATATTCAGGCGGCTGAGGCGTTAAAAGCGCCAACCGATCCAGAAAACCCTATTTTCAAATATGTAAAAGCCCTCGCCACGGCCAAATCTGAAGAAGTAAATTTTCTGCTGGAGCGCTTCAGTTTTCACACTGACAGTGGAAGCGTCACACATCAGATAAATACAAAGCTATCCTATTTGGCAGTGCCAGATAGTAAATTAGATGATACTCGAAAATTTGTTATTGGAGCCTATAAAGAGTTCAAAGTGGAAACCATTACGTCGGGAGCGAAGGTGTTGATCACCTATCAACTATTCCGAGTGCAGATGGGTTTTGACAGAATTTTGAGATTGTCGAGGAGCAATGAGGTCGATTACGATCGCTACTATGACAAATATTATCACTTTCGGAGCTTGGAGAGTCTTTCGTTTTTAGGGAGTATTTTCAGTACTCAGTTGTTAGATATTGGTAAGACTAATGCTGATGCGATTGAACACGGAATTGAGATGCTCGCAACTGAGGAATTGATAGGTGAATTGAAGAAAGAAGGTGACTTCACCTATCAGGATAATGTCCGATTGGAGCAACAGTGCGAGATAAGCTGGAGACATATACATAAGCAAGCGCATGGGGCATTTTCCCAAGTTGGTTCTCAGCCGCACTTAGCCGCGCAAGCCTGCTATGAAAAAACGTTGGGCAAAGAGTTAAAGATAAAAAGTATCGCTCTTCCAGACGGGTTCAGTCGAGGAAAATTCATTAAGCTGTCTGATACCCCATCGATTGGATGGAAGATTGATTGGCAGGAGCTTTACCAAAAATGAATCCGCTTGTAATGAACGAAGTACTCGGGATTTTGGCCTTCCAGGCAACCTTGGCAAGCATGCCAAATCGGACGATCGAACTTCCCAATTCGCTTTTGATCTTGCCGTTAATCTTTAATAAGCGTATTCGCTCGATTTTGCGAAATAAAAACGTAGTGTATATAAGCAGCCGTGATCTGGTGCTTTCTTTTCCCAAAGAGTTCTCTGCACTGAGTAACTACTTCTTAGATTTATCAGCTACGTCTGTGAATACAATATTGCTGGCGTGCGAGATGGGTATCGCAAAGTTTGACGAGAAAACCCTGTCTCTCAATTCTGAGATTTTTACCTCTGCAAATTCAAAATCGGTTGGGCAGCTCGGAGCCGAGATTTTTCTTGCTGCTCCGAGGTTGGCAAAAGTATTAGAAGAAAATGGCACTGAGCTATATCAGAATTTTAGGATTGTTCTATGAGCAGTATTCAAATACAAAACATTGTTTTATGGCAAAAAAATGGAATTCTGAGGAATTTAGAATTTCTTGAGAATAGGATCAATGTGATCACTGGTGACTCTGGAAAAGGCAAGTCATCGATACTTTATATTATTGACTATTGCCTCCTCGCCAGCGCGACGAAAGGAATATCAAAAACCAATATCGACTCCAAGGTCACCTGGTATGGTCTTAGGATTAATATCAACGGGCGTCAGATTTTGATTGGGCGGCCTTCTGAGGAAAATACAGAAACCTCTCAGGCTTACTTCTCCGAGGATGGCATCATTCCGGAAACGCCAATGTTTAACATTAAAATTGATAATCTTAAGAAGATTCTAAACGATGCGTTTGGTATCGATTCTGAACTAAAGATTCCCTACGGCGGTAGACATATTCGGACCGGCTCTAAGGTTTCCTTTCGTAGCTTTCTCCCCCACAGCTACCAAGATCAGAACGCTATTATTGCTCCTGAATATCTGTACATTCGACCGGCTGACGGACGATACCAAGAGTCTATTGAGCGAACTTTTAGAATGGCGTTGGGCGTTGAGAACGCCAAAACATCTACCGCAAAAACAAAGTTGCTCGAGTTGGAGCAGAAACAAGTTGCAATTGAACGTAAAAGAGAGATTTTTGAAAAAAATAAACTAGCGTTTTCGGACGATTTGCAAAGTCTCGGCCGAGAGGCTGCTGCGCTGGGCATTATCGAGAGTGTTCCAGCCGACGTCGACACGCTTTTGAAAAAACTGAAAGAGCTTGTAATCGATTCGGATATAGCTTTACCTGGGAAGGGCGAGGCGGAGGCGCTTGAGAGAAAAATATTTGCCCTTCGCTCAAAAAACAGAAAATATGAGGCGTTTGCTGATAAGAAACTAGAGTTTTCTAACTCTGCTAAACAAGCAGAGGATGCATTACGCCCAGTCGAGTTCTTTAACGAACATCCTGAATTGATATTTCCATCGGAAATGGCTAATAGCCTGATACATCATCTTCAAACGCAACTTTTTCGAATTCGTGCTGCTCTCAAAAGCAAGAGCCAAGCTCCATTTTTAGCGGAAGTCAAAGATTTAATATCAGAAAACATTAAAGAAATTTCCAAGCTCGAAGAAGATTTGGTTACGCTGCAAAAAAATCAGAAAACTCGTTCCAGTCCTAAAGAATACTACAAATATATAGGCAGGCTTGATACAAAGATCCAGCTTTTCAGTGACTCAGACAATCATGCGTTTACTTACGATCCTGAAGAGTTTCAGACCAAGGTTGATCAGCTTAAAAGTGTGATTGAAGAAGATAATCTCAAAGTGGAGTTAGCCGAACAGAAACTTAATGGATTTATTAATGATACGCTCAAGAGGCTGAAGCTTAAGGGGTACGATAATTTCACGGCTCGATTTAGTGAAAAAGAACGCTTGATTCATCTGTTTTCTGAGGATTTATCTTCAATAGAGAAAATGCCTGACATCGGCAGTGCATCAAACTATCTGTATCTACACCTAGCTTATTTTTTCGCGATCCACCAAGTTGCTAAGCGCCACAAAGTAACATGGATGCCTTCATTCATGGTTTTGGATCAGCCTAGCACTCCTTATTTCTCAAACGAGGGAGAGCCGACTGATGACATTATCAGTCTTGATGCTGCGTTGATTGAGATGAATTCTTTTGTCAAACTGATGGACGAAGAGGGTGGGTTTCAGATAATACTGCTTGAGCATATCAAGGAAACACATTGGAAACGCTTAGCGTTGGACCGGTTTCATTTGGTAGATAAAGAATTGCGCGGCGATTATGGTCTGATTCTCGACTAAAAATAGCGGCGTATCACTTTCGTTATAGGCTAAATAGCCTCTTGAACTACGATTGCAGTGGCTCGGGTAGAGGGCTCGGCCTCGCAAAGCCCATTCATCTCGTCACCCTCTGAGGGTGCGGCTGACCGCTACTATGGCCGTTTTTCTGCCCGTCACGATAGGCAGAAAACGACCCAAAGCAGTCATTAATTACGCCGAATAAATTAATCAAGCATAGCGGAGAGATCAAGTTCACTGATTAAACCATATTTATAAATCAACGATAAATCCCAAGATGCTGGCGACTTTTTTAACTTTCTCCGCCACCGTCTGTGTATCACTAAAATCGATATGGCGAGAACACATCCCTTCAGAGGTGGTTGATAGCTTGTAGCCTAAGTTTATGCATTGGTGAGGGGTTGAGACAGTAAAAGCTACTAATTCTCTCTGTTTGCTAGAAGTGAGTCCTTCGTAATCACCTGCGAAAATTATCGCTTTATAAGGCCGGTTCTGCTCGATTCCTTTGGGGAAGCTGAGTATAGATACAGTAACACAACGAACCCGCAGACATTTAAAGTTGTCGATCACGTTATCGTTATGAGTGTCTTTCTTTTCCCCAGTCAAAATGATTATTGGAGGGCTTTGCCATATCTTGAAATCTTCATGATGATCACAAAGCTCTCTGCTATACACAGATTTTATAAATAGCTTTCCTAGCTCTGTAATGCCTTCAGATTTTATTAGCCCCAGTTGGCGTAGAGTCTCAATCGACAGCGATCTAATCACCCCAAGTTTTTGGTTGTTGAATATGTCACTTTGGGACAAAACCCCATATCCATGCTTAGGGATCAACTCATTTTTAGTCGCTATGTGTGCGAGCCTTAATAGTTCTAGGTCTTCATGAGCAAGCTGCTTGAGCGAAAGCATGAAGTGACGGCGGTACTCTTTCTCCAAAGATCCAAATTTTAACGTAATCGTTAATTGCGCATATGCCTCAGCTTTATTGCTATCGCTATCATTCACACATGCCTGCAGTAAATCGGCGAACTCAATATCTGTGGCTAACTCATTGGCAGCAGCATAGTCTGTCGTCGATATACAATTGACTAACGCCCTGCAGTAACGGCTTATGCGAATCTTTTTTTGCTCTTCATGAAATTCACGTAAGTGCTTTATGATGGTCGCAGGTTTGTCCAGTCCAGGAATCAATTCTGCAAGTTTCAATCCGTATTTTTCAGCCTTTCTTAGAAATCTAAGACTTTCTTTCTTATCCTCATTGAGTGTCATGCTTCCTCTCAAATTGTTTTTTTGAATTTGACGGTCATTGTACACCTGTAAGTAATATTCCTCGACTGTAGAATACTTGCCAATCTCAAGCGGCGCAGGTGCTAGCTTCGTTTCGCGTTAACTTATAAGAGTTTATTGTTCTCTGTTGAGTACACAAATTCTTGATATTTCACTGGAACAGTGTGTCGGTGCAGTGACGCACAATTGCCCTAACGCCATCAACTGGCTACTGTGAGATGTAGATTTCGTTAACATGAGTTTGAGCGATAGGGACCGCCACGCGATTGGGTGCTTTGGGCCGAAAGCTGCCACCGACTCATTCGATCCAACCATAGCTATTTAATCGGGTCCCTCTGTCTTCAGGATCCGCTAGCGGCATGCTACTAAACGTCTGCTCCTCGCAGCATAGCTCTTCATTTTGCATTGCCGCTGGCCCTCCACCAAACCCATCAAAAAGCAAATCGCCGAGCTGTTGTATACAGCCTGCAACAACTCAGCGATTAATCAGGCTTTTTGAGTTAAATGCTGTCAATCAACCCGTACACGGCGCCTCACGGTCAAGCAATTTGCCGGTGAGCAGTACGCCCAGTTCACTCAATTGATGAATCGCCAGCGCGACGTCGCGGTGTTTGCCGTGGAGGTTTTCGGACAGGTCGAGCAGCAGGGTGCTGACGCTGGTGAAGGTTTCGTAGCTGTTGGTGATGAGGGTTTCATTGCTGGCGTGGGGGGGGACGCTAAAGAGCGCGGTTGAATCGGTAGCCATTGTTAAGTTCCTTGCTTGGGCCACGACCTCATCGCTACTAAACAATAAGGCGGTAGCTGTACGCAGGTTAGTAGACCGGTGAAACCTAACAAAACCGGCGCGCCCGAGGGCGCCCTACGCACAGCCACCATCAAGCACAGACGGGAAGTCTGATGGAGGGAGCGTGTGCACTTGTTAGGTTAAACCGTGGGCTACTAAACCCGATCGCCGAGAGATTCAGCGACCGAGCCACCTTAAATACGGCCACCCCAGCGCACAAGCCGGCGGATTCTGACGCAAGCGTAGGCAAGGGAGCAAGGTGCCGCAGGGTAGCGAACGCTGTATCCCTTCGAACCCACAAAAAAATTCAGCGCCTCACCAAATCCTTCACTGCGCTGTTGTAGAGTCTCTGCGCACCGAATTGACCACCCAGGGACCCCATGACATTGACCGTCGACACCTTGCTCAAACTGGCCATGGCCAACCCCGTCAACGCTGAAATCACCGCGCGTTTGCCGTCGCTCGGGCTGGAGCAGTGCATGCTCACGGCGGGCTGTCTGTTCCAAGCGGTGTGGAATCATCAGGCGAGTCGGCCGGTTGATGCTGGGGTGAAGGACTATGACGTTTTCTACTTCGACCCGGACTTGTCCTACGAGGCTGAGGATGCGGTGATCCGCAGGGCCGAGTCGTTGTTCCGGGACTTGGGGGTTAATGTGGAGGTGAAGAACCAGGCGCGGGTTCATCTGTGGTATGGGCAGCGCTTTGGCCGGCCGTATCCTCAGTTGCACTCGGCCAGGCAAGGGGTGGACCGTTATCTGGTGGCGGGTACGTGCATTGCCTTGGATATTGCCACGGGTGAGGTGTATGCGCCGTATGGCTTGGCGGATGTGGAACAGGGCGTGCTGCGCATCAACCCGCTGCATGCAGAGCCCGAGCTGTTTTTGCGCAAGGCCAGGAGTTATCAGGAACGCTGGCCTTGGCTCAGGATTGTGCCGCCGGGGTCAGCCGAATAAACCGCCGAGCAAGCTGCACCCGATCACCACCAGCCACGGCGGCAACTTCATCAGCATCAGTGCCGCCAAGGCGAGCAATGCCAGGGCCAGGTCGTCAACGCTGAAAATCGCGCTGGTCCATACGGGCCGGTACAACGCCGCCAGTAACAAACCCACCACCGCCGCGTTCACGCCGGCCAGCGCGGCCTGGGTGCGGGGGCTGTGGCGCAGGCTGGCCCAGAAGGGCAGCGCGCCGAAGATCAGCAAAAATGACGGCGCGAAGATCGCCAGCAGGCCGATCAGGCCGCCCAGCCAGCCGGTAGGGGCGTGGGTCATCGAGGCGCCGAGAAAGGCCGCGAAGGTGAACAGCGGGCCGGGCACGGCTTGGGCGGCGCCGTAGCCGGCGAGGAAAACGTCATTGCTCACCCATTGGCTGGGCACTACCTGGGCTTGCAGCAACGGCAGCACCACGTGGCCGCCGCCAAACACCAGTGAGCCGGTGCGGTAGAAGGCGTCCACCAGCGCCAGCGTGGGGTCGCCCGCCCAGTCGGCCAGCAGCGGCAAGCCCACCAGCAACAGCAGGAACAGCGCCAGCCACAGCGTTGCGGCACGGCGGCTGATGGCGATGGGCAATGCGTCGGGCTCGGCACGGGGCGCGGGCTTGAACAGCAGCAGGCCGACCACCCCAGCCACGACGATCACTGCCACCGGGTTCCAGGCAGACGACTGCAGCAGTACCCAACCGGCGGCGCCCAGCATCAATATTATCCGCACCCAGCCCCGGCACAGGGTGCGCGCCATGCCCCACACGGCTTGGGCCACCACCGCCACGGCGACAACCTTGAGGCCATGCAGCGCGCCGGCGGGCAGGGCGCTGCCATAGTAAGACAGGCCCAGGGCAAACAGGATCAGCGCGATGGCCGACGGCAAGGTGAACCCGGCCCAGGCCGCCACGGCACCGGCGTAACCTGCGCGTGACAGGCCCAATGCGATGCCGACCTGGCTGCTGGCCGGGCCGGGCAGGAACTGGCACAGGGCGACCAGTTCGGCATAGCTGCGTTCGCTGAGCCAGCGCCTGCGGGTGACGAATTCCTCGCGGAAATAACCCAGGTGCGCAATCGGCCCGCCGAAGGAGGTCAGGCCCAGGCGCAGGAAGATCAGGAACACTGACCCAAGGCTGCTGCGGTGATCGGCAAGGGTAGCGGGCAAGGTGAGGCTCTCTGATGACGTGTGCAGAACCCGGCAAATCGATGTGGGCTGGTGGGGCACCTTACCGATTTTTCATGACGCGTAGAAGAGACGGCCTGCCTGTCATTTTTGCCGTGCACATTGAATTTATCGGCGCCGATTTGAGTCATTTAAAGCATAGCCTTGCCTTCCAACCCTTTAACCTCAAGGACCGACCATGACCTTCTTCATCTTCCTGCTCGCCTGCGCCGCCGCCGCCAGTACCGGTGTGATTTTCAAACCCGGCGCCTGGTACGAATCCCTGGTCAAACCCAGCTTCACTCCGCCCAACTGGTTGTTCCCGGTGGCGTGGACGATTATCTACCTGCTGCTGGCCTGGGCCGGTTACCGCTTGAGCCTGATCCCGGGCAGCGAGATGGTGTTGGCGCTGTGGGCCGCGCAGATTGCGTTGAATACGCTGTGGACGCCGGTGTTCTTCGGCGCGCATCGCTTGCTCGCCGGGATGGTGATCATTGTGCTGCTGTGGCTGACCGTGGCGGCGATGGTGGTGCTGGCAGTGCGTCTGGACCTGGTTACCGGCCTGATCCTGTTTCCGTACCTGGCCTGGCTGTGCGTAGCGGCGGCGTTGAACTTCTCGATCCTGCGGAATAACCGTTGATGGCTTACCAACACTGGCCCGCCAGCGAGACCGAACTGGCCCAGATGCGCCGCTTCAATCGCACGCTTGCGTGGCTGCCGCGCTTCAAGATCCGCAACCGCGTCACGCCGCGTGTGATCCAGGCACTGCTGCGCACCCGGCAAAGGTTCCAGAAACCGCCGGTGGTGGAAATCCGGCTTATCGGCGCCGTGCCGGTGCGCATCCTGCGGCCCGCCGGTGCACCCAAGGGCGTGGTGCTGGATATCCACGGCGGCGGCTGGGTGATCGGCAATGCGCAGATGAATGACGACCTCAACCTCGGCATGGTGCGCGCGTGCGACGTGGCGGTGGTGTCGGTGGACTATCGGCTGGCGGTCAACACGCCGGTGGAAGGGTTGCTGGAAGACTGCCTGGCCGCTGCGCGCTGGCTGTTGGCGGACTGTGCGGAGTTTGCCGGCCTGCCGGTGTTTTTTGTCGGCGAATCAGCCGGCGGGCATCTGGCGGCGGCGACGTTGCTGGCGTTGAAGCAATGGCCGCTGCTGCTCCAACGTGTCCATGGCGCGGTGTTGTACTACGGGGTGTATGACTTGACCGGCACGCCGAGTGTGCGCAACGCCGGGCCGCAAACGCTGTTGCTCGATGGGCCGGGAATGGTCACGGCGCTGCGCTTGCTCACGCCGGGGATCAGCGACGACGAGCGTCGACAGCCGCCCCTGTCACCCTTGTATGGTGACTTCGCCGGCATGCCGCCAGCGTTGATGTTCGTGGGCGAACTGGACCCGCTCAAGGACGACACGCTGCTGATCGCCGAGCGCTGGAGTCAGGTGGAGGCGCATCTGTTGCCGGAGTCGGCCCATGGGTTTATTCATTTTCCCGTGGCGATGGCAGACAGGGTGTTGGTGTACAGCCGTGGCTGGATAACGGCGCGTCTGCACACCCCGCAACTCTCGACGCCCTGCAACGCCTTCGACCCTGGCCCTGAATGAGTTCAATGGGAGGTTTTTATTCGGCGGTGGTCACAGTGACAGATACATGCCTTTGCAATCGCCTAAATCTGTTGGTGGTCCAAACCCGTGATTATGCATTCCTTCTTGTCGGGCGGTGGCGAACAGGCCTCCCTGATCCAGTCCAAAGATTGGTCGGCAACCCCGCTGGGGCCGATCGAATCCTGGCCCCAGAGCCTGCGCACCACCGTCAGCCTGTGCCTGGCGTCCAATTTCCCGATCAATATCATCTGGGGCCCGGAGAACACCCAGATCTACAACGACGGCTACAAGGTGGTGTGCGGCGAGTCGCATCCGCGCGCTTTGGGCGAGGGTTACCACGTGACCTGGGCCAGTGCGTGGCCGGCCATCGGCGGTCCCTTCACCGAGGCGCTGGAGGGGCAAACCAGTTTCCTGGAAAACCAGCGCATGTTCCTCACGCGCAACGGTTACCTGGAAGAGACCTTCTTCACCTTTTCCATTTCGCCCATTCGTGATGAAACCGGCGGCATCGGCGGGCTGTTTCACCCGGTGACGGAAACCACGGTGACCATCCTCGCCGAGCGGCGCACCCGTGCGTTGCGCGATCTGACCGGGCAGTTGGCGGTCGCCGATGACTTGCCCAAACTGATCGCGTTGACGGTGCGGACGCTGGCGGAGTTCAACTTCGATATTCCGTTCCTGCTGTTTTATGAGTGGGACGCCCAAGGCAAGGGTTACCGCCTGGCACAACACAGCGGTATCGCCGCTAACACCGCCGCATCACCGGCCTGGATCGACGCGGCCGACGCCACGCCCTGGCCGTTGGGCGCCGCGTGCGAGCAAAAGCGCACGCTGCAGGTGGACAACATCGAGGCGCTGTTTGCCGGCGTGGCCTGCGGGCCCTACCCGGAGCCGTCCCTGACCGCCTTTGTGTTGCCGCTGGTGGTGCCGGACGACGCACAGACCCCGTTGATTCTGGTGGCCGGCGCGTCACCCCGCTTGCCGATGAACGATATTTACCGAGGGCTCTACGAACTGCTGGGGGCAGCGCTCTCGGCGGCATTGGCCACCGTGCGCGCGCGCGAGTATGAGCGCCAGCGTGCCGACGCCCTGGCGGCTATCGACCAGGCCAAGACCACCTTTTTCACCAACATCAGCCATGAATTTCGCACGCCCCTGACCTTGATGCTCGGGCCGCTGGAAGAGTCGCTGGCCCTGGGCGATACGCTGCCCGAGGATGAGCGTGAGCGGGTCACGCTGGCTTATCGCAACGGCCAGCGCCTGCTCAAACTGGTCAACTCGCTGCTGGAGTTTTCCCGCATCGAGGCCGGCCGCGCCCAGGCGACCTATGCGCCGGTGGACTTGCCGGCACTCACCGCTGACCTGGCCTCCAACTTCCGATCGGCCTGCGAGCGCGCCGGCCTGGCGTTGCTCATCGACACCACGCCCTTGCCCGAGGCGGCCTACGTCGACCGCGACATGTGGGAAAAGGTGGTGCTGAACCTGATCTCCAACGCCTTCAAATTCACCCTGGCCGGGCACATCCGCGTCAGCATTGCGCCCAGCGCCGATGGCAGCGCTGCGCAGGTGTGCGTGAGTGACACCGGCACCGGCATCGCGGCCCATGAACTGCCGCGTTTGTTCGAGCGCTTCCACCAGATCGAAAACCCTGCGGGGCGCTCGTTTGAAGGCTCGGGTATCGGCCTTGCGCTGGTGGATGAACTGGTCAGGCTGCAGGGCGGCACGCTGGAAGTGAGCAGTGAGGTGGGGGTCGGCACGACGTTCAGCATCCGGCTGCCGCTGGGCAGCCGGCATGTCCCCAAGCCGCTGCATACCGAGGCGTTGCAGTACGGTTCTACCACCAATGTGAGTGCCTACGTGGAGGAGGCGCTTGGCTGGTTGCCGGATGCATCAGCGCTGGTTGACGTGGCCCAGACACACCCTGAGCCTGAGGCCGAGTCCTTCCAGGGCCACGTGTTGCTGGCGGACGATAACGCCGATATGCGCGCTTACGTCGCGCGCCTGCTGTACGCCGCCGGCCTGGACGTAGAAACCGTGACCGATGGGCAGGCCGCGCTGCAGGCGGCCCGCGAAAACCCGCCGCAACTGATCTTGACCGACGTGATGATGCCGGTGCTCGATGGCTTTGGCCTGTTGCGCGCCGTGCGTGAAGACCCGCGCTTGCAGACGACGCCGGTGATTCTGCTGTCGGCCCGTGCAGGTGAAGAAGCCCGCGCCGAGGGCCTGGCCGCCGGCGCCGATGACTACCTGATCAAACCGTTTTCGGCGCGCGAGCTGGTCTCCCGCGTCACCTCCCATCTGGAGCGCGCCCGCAACCGCCGCGTGGCGACGTTGCGCGAAAGCGAAGCGCGGCTGCGCCTGGCGATCGACGCCGGGCAGATCGGTGAGTGGGAACTGGATATCGTCACCGACAGCACGGTGCGCGCCGAGCGGCATGACCAGATTTTCGGTTACCACGAGCGGGTGCCGCACTGGGGCATGCAGACCTTCCTGGAACATGTGCTGCCCGCAGACCGCGACGCGGTCGAGGCGACGTTCACGCGCGCGGTGACCCAGGGCAGCAGCTGGGATTTCCAGTGCCGCATCCGCCGCGTTGATGACCAGCAGGTGCGCTGGATCCTGGTGCGCAGCATGCCGCAACTCGATGCCCACGGGCGCACCCTGAAAATGTTCGGTTTGGTGCAGGACATCACCGATCAGAAACGGGTCGAGCTGGGCATGCAGGCGCTCAATGAAACCCTCGAACAGCGCATCACCGAGGCCATGGAAGAGCGCAGCAAGGCCGAAGAACAACTGCGCCAGGCGCAAAAACTCGAAGCCCTGGGCCAACTCACCGGCGGCGTGGCCCATGACTTCAATAACCTGCTGACGGTGATTCGCTCTTCGCTCGACCTGCTGGAGCGCCCGGAACTGCCCGAAGCGCGGCGCAGCCGTTATCTGGCGGCGATTTCCGACACGGTCAACCGAGCGGCGCGTCTCACCGGGCAGTTACTCGCGTTCGCCCGTCGCCAGGCCTTGAAGCCGCAGGCGTTCGACGTCAGCCACAGCGTGACCTCGCTGGTGGAAATGATCGAATCGCTGTGTGGTGCCCATATCCGCGTCATCACTGAGCTGGCGCCCTACGATTGTTTCGTTTATGCCGACTCCAGCCAGTTCGATTCGGCGCTGGTCAATGTGGTGGTCAATGCCCGTGATGCGATGAAAGGCGTGGGTACCCTGACCATCGCGGTCGCCTCGGTCGACACCCTCCCGGCCCTGCGCGGCCAGCCTGCGGTGCCGGGGGCGTTTGTGGCGATCGCGGTGAGCGACACCGGCAGCGGCATACGCCCTGAGCATCTGGAGCGCATATTCGAGCCGTTTTTCACCACCAAGAACGTCGGGCAGGGCACCGGGCTTGGCCTTAGCCAGGTGTTCGGCTTTGCCAAACAGTCGGGCGGCGAAGTGCGGGTCAGCACCGAATTCGGTCGAGGTTCGACGTTTACGTTGTACCTGCCCAAAGTCATTGCGCAGCCGCGGGAACCGGAGGTGGAGCTCGAGGCGGCGCCGATGACCGAGGGCCGTGGCACCCACGTGCTGGTAGTGGAAGACAACGTCGAAGTGGGCACCTTTGCCACCCAGGCCTTGGAGGAACTGGGCTTTCAGGCGACCTGGGCGATGAATGCCGAGCAGGCCCTCAAATTGTTGTCCGATGAGGCCGACGCGTTCGACGTGGTGTTTTCCGATGTGATGATGCCCGGCATGAACGGGCTCGAGCTGGCCAAGGAAATCCAACGGCTGTGGCCCGCCTTGCCCATCGTGCTCACCAGTGGCTACAGCCATGTGCTGGCGCAACAAGGCACCCACGGTTTCGACCTGCTGCACAAGCCGTATTCCATTCATCAACTGTTGCTGATCCTGCGCAGGGCCTGTTCGACACCTGCGGGCTCAGGCTGAGCGCAAGCGTAGAATCTGCGCGCCGTCGAACGGGTCGGTCAGGTAATGCGCCTGCACGCCGAAGGTGGCCTGCAACCGTTGCGGGGTCAGTACCTCCAGCGGTTTACCCAGCGCCACCAGCCGCCCATGGTCGAGCACGGCCAGGCGATCACAGGTCAGCGCCTGGTTGAGGTCGTGCAGGGCAATCAAGGTGGTGACCGGAAGCGCCTGCACGCCTTTGAGAATCGTCAGTTGGTGCTGGATGTCCAAGTGGTTGGTCGGCTCGTCCAGCAGCAGAATCTGCGGGCGCTGCGCCAGTGCGCGGGCGATATGCACGCGTTGGCGTTCGCCGCCGGAGAGGCTGCGCCAGGCGCGATGGCTCAGGTGTGTGGCGTCCACGTCGTGCAGGGCCTGGCGCACGATGGTGTCATCTTCGCTCGACCACGGGCTCAATGCCGACAGCCACGGCGTGCGGCCCAGGGCGACCGCATCGAACACGCGGATGGCGTCGTCGGTATCGGCCTGTTGTTCCACCACGGCCACGTGCTGCGCGATGGCGCGGCGCGACAAATCGCCTAAACGCTTGTCGCCCAGGCGCACCTCACCGCTGGCCGGCGTACGCAACCCCGCGAGCAACTTGAGCAAGGTCGATTTGCCCGACCCGTTCGGCCCGACGATACCCAGGGTTTCACCCGCCGCAACTTCAAGGTGGATGTCGCACAGCAACTCGGCCTCGCGCACCTTGAAGCCGAGCCCACTGCAGCTCAACACACTCATCGCGCATTCCTCCGACCGATCAGGATCAGCGCAAACACCGGCGCGCCGACCAGCGCGGTGACCACCCCCACCGGAATCACCTGGCCTTTGATCAGGGTGCGCGACAGCACATCGGCGGCGATCAGGAACAACGCGCCGCCCAGAGCACTCGCGGGCAGCAGACGGGAGTGCCCGGTGCCGAGGATCAAGCGTGCGGCATGGGGGATCACCAGCCCGACAAAACCGATGGAGCCGACAATCGACACCATCACCGCCGTCACCACCGCCGCGCAGCCCACCAGCACGAACTGCACACGCCGCACCGGAATGCCGAGGGCGGCCGCCGAATCCGTGCCGAAGGTAAACGCATCCAGTGCGCGACGGTGCCACAGGCACACCACCAGCCCCACGACCGCCACCGGCACCGCCAGCCATACCGATGGCCAACGCACGCCGCTGAGGTTGCCGAGCAGCCAGAACATGATGCCCCGCGCCTGTTCGGAGCTGGCGGATTTGGTGATCAGGAACGCGGTGAGCGCATTGAACAGCTGCGAGCCGGCGATACCCGCGAGGATGATCTGCCCGGTGCCGCTGGACGAGCCGCTGGCCCGCGCCAGCAGAATCACAAGGGCGAACGCGGCCATGGCGCCGACGAATGCGCCCGCCGACAGCGAAATCAATCCGCCGCCCACCCCGATCAACGCGATCAGCACCGCACCGGTCGAAGCGCCGGCGCTGATGCCCAACAGATACGGATCGGCCAGCGGGTTGCGCAGCAACGATTGCAGGATCACCCCGCACGTTGCCAGGCCCGCACCGCAGGCGCCGGCCACCAGGGCACGGGTCAGGCGGTAGTTCCACACCACGCCTTCATCGATGGGGTCGAGTGCGTAGCCGGCCGCCCAGAGTTTGTTGGCGAGCACCTGGAGCACCACCTGCGGCGAGATGGCGGTTTCGCCGATGGCCACGCCAGCGAGCAGGGCGATCAGCAGCAGTGTGAGGGCGAGCAGGGTCCGTATCATTGCGCCAGGTCGTAGCCGTCGATGGCCGCAGCCAGTTGGTCGAGGCCGTCGAATGTGCGCAGGCTGGCCTGCAGCGCCAGGGCGTCGAGGATGATGATGCGGTTGTGTTTCACCGCGTCCATGTTGCGGGTCACGGGGTCGCTGCGCAGGAAGGCCAGCTTCTTTTCATGGTCGTCGGCGGGATAGCGGCGTCGGTCCATGCGTGCGATCACCAGGAAGGTGGGGTTGGCCTTGGCGAGCGTTTCCCAGCCGACGGCGGGCCATTCTTCATCGGACTGCACCACGTTGCGCAGGCCGAGGGTGTGCAGCATGAATTCGGGTACACCTTTATGGCCGGCCACGTAGGGGTCGCTGGCCATTTCGGCGCTGGAGAACCACACCAGCGCGCTGGCTTGCTTCAAGCCTTTGCGCTGCACGGTGGCGATGGACGTGGCCAGGCGCGCCTTGAGTTCATCGGTCAGTTGCTGGCCGCGCGCCTGTACGTCGAAGATCTCGGCCAATTGGCTGAGGCTCTTGTAGATCGTCTCGATGCGAAACGGCTGCAGTCGCGTGCCGTCGGCGCCCACCCGGTTGTCTTTGTCTTCGCAGTCGGAGGGCAGCAAGTAGGTCGGGATGTTCAGTTCCTGAAACTGCTCGCGGGTGCCCACCACGCCTTGGGGCCCGACCACCCATTCCAGCTCGGCGGCCACCAGTTGCGGGCGCTTGGCGATCACTGCTTCGAAGCTCGGTTCGTTATTGGCCAGGCGCTCGATGCGCGCGTCCTGCGCCTGGTACTGCGCCAATACGGTGTTGAACCACAGCGAGGTGCCGACCACTTTATCGGCCACGCCCAACGCATACAGCATCTCGGTGGCGGCCTGGCCGATGGTCACGCTGCGCGCGGGCGCCTGCTGGAACGTGACGGGGATGCCGCAGTTTTCCAGGGTCAGCGGGTAGTGGGTAGGCGCGGCGTGGGCCAGGGCGCAGCAACCCAGGCCGATGATCAGGGCCGTAACGCGTGGCAGCATGGGGCAATCTCCGTTTGAACCGTCGGTGAAGCAGGGCAGGTACGGTACGGAAATACACCCACGAACGCTGCCGGCCGGGCAGGGCAAGGATGGCCTTCCCGGACACCCCGCCGGTTAGTGAGTCACTGGGCCGGCAGGTCTCCTGACTGATGCGTCATCGCCCGGCTCCGGCCTTCCCGGACAACGTCCAGTGGCAGTGGGGAGCAGGCTCGGCACCTACAGTTGCGGGGGCAGTTTCGATTGACGTCGCGGGCGGCGTTTCGAATTCCCTATTAGTCCCGTGGGGGAACCGGCGGCGCTATGGTAGTTGATTCGGCCCACGAGAGGGAGGTGGAAGTGACGCCGGTTACAGGCGAATGTCCCCAGGCCCTCGGATCAGCGCTTCGATCCGCGTTCCCGTGGCGCGCTCTTCATTGCTGAAACCGTCGTAGTCGGCCAGGTTGCCGAAGCGGATGCCGGTCAACTGCTCGATCTGGATCACACTGCGCTGGTAGGTTCTGAGCGGGCCGAAGACCAGGTCCAGTTGGCCCAGCTCGCGGCTCTGGTCGATCATATAGGCGCTGGCGGAAGGTTTGCCGTCGTCGCCGAGGTAGGCCACGACTTTCCAGAACGCCTTGGGGATTTTCACGCCCCGGTACAGGCGGTCGTCGTCGGCGAATACCGGGCCGGTAAATACGCTGGCGCGGGCTTTCCAGCGCTGGGTGTTGTCGAGAATGTAGTCCTCCAGTTCCAGCCAGGTCTTCTGGTTGAAGCCGCTCATCTGCGGCGAGCAGTTGGTGAAATGGAAGGTATCGCCGTTGGCGGTGTTTGCGTCGGCGCCCCAGTTGGGGTCCTGGCGCCGCACCAGGTGGCCACGGTCAAGGCCGTTGCCGGCGTAGAGGTCTTCGCCCACCTGGGCGTCGATGGGCAGGCGGCCATCGTAGGCCCAGGTGTCGTTGCTGCGCACGATATCGACGTGCTTGGCGCCGTCGATGTTGACGCCGACATACAGCGCCAGACGTCGGGACCGCGACATGCTGATGGAAAAGTGCATGTAGTCCAGGCGGGACTGGGCGTCGCTTGCCAGGGTCGGGTCCAGCGTGGGCCAGGGCACGGCGAAGCTGCCGAGAAAATCCTCGGCATAGCCGCGCCGGTCTTGCAGGTCTTTGGCTGCGCTGACGCGTGGCGCGGCGGCCCTGGCTTCCAGCAGGGAGGGTGTGGGCGTGACCAAGGGGCGAAGGTCGGCAAGCCTTGGGCGGTAGGCCAGGTCGATTTTGACGTTACGTGCGGGCATGGAAGGCTTCCTGGTGAGGATCGGATAAACACGACTGCAACATGATTTCATGACAATTTGGCCCAGGCGGCAGACTCCGGTCTATCCTGAAGTCGTTAACCGGACGTTCACCACACGCCAAAAAGGAGCCAGCTTATGTGTGTTCGCCAATCGCGCAACCCGATTTTCTGCCTGATCCCGCCGTACATGCTCGACCAGATTGCACGCCACGGCGATAAAGCCCAACGCGAGGTGGCGCTGCGTACGCGCGCCAAGGACAGCACGTTCCGCTCGTTGCGCATGGTCGCCGTACCCGCCAGAGGCCCCGCCCGCATGGCGCTGGTGGCGGGTGCCGAGAAACAGCGCTCGATCTACAGCGCCGACAACACCGACAGCCTGCCGGGCAAGTTGATCCGCAGCGAAGGGCAACCCGCCAGCGGTGATGCGGCGGTGGACGAGGCCTACGATGGCCTGGGCGCGACCTTCGACTTTTTCGAGCAGGTCTTCGACCGCAATTCCATCGACGATGCCGGCATGGCGCTGGATGCCACCGTGCACTTCGGCCAGGACTACAACAATGCGTTCTGGAATTCGACCCAGATGGTCTTTGGCGATGGCGACCAGCAGCTGTTCAACCGCTTCACCGTGGCACTCGATGTGATCGGCCATGAATTGGCCCATGGGGTCACCGAGGATGAAGCCAAACTGATGTACTTCAACCAGTCCGGTGCGTTGAACGAGTCGCTGTCGGACGTGTTCGGCTCATTGATCAAGCAGTACGCGCTGCAGCAGAAGGCCGAAGACGCCGACTGGCTGATCGGCAAGGGGCTGTTCACGAAAAAGATCAAAGGCACCGCCCTGCGCTCGATGAAGGCCCCCGGCACCGCGTTTGACGACAAGTTGCTGGGCAAGGACCCGCAGCCGGGACACATGGATGATTTTGTGCACACCTATGACGACAATGGTGGCGTGCATATCAATTCCGGTATTCCCAACCATGCGTTCTATCAGGTTGCCACCCGGATCGGCGGCTTTGCCTGGGAGCGTGCCGGGCGCATCTGGTACGACGCTTTGCGCGACGCGCGGTTGCGACCCAACTCAGGGTTTCTGCGTTTTGCACGTATCACTTACGATGTGGCCGGGCGTCTCTACGGCGCGAGCAAGGATGAGCAGAAGGCCGTCAAGGAAGGTTGGAAAGCAGTGGGCATTAACGTCTGACAATCCGCCAGAGCGGTGAGGAACAGCCATGCGCATCTCGATCAAGGAAAACGGCGGCCCGGCGTTTTTTCCGGGCCTGGCCCAGCCGCGCAGTGTCGAGCTGGACAAGTTACCCGAGCAGGACCAGCGGGAGTTGCGGCAATTGATCGAGAAATCGGAGTTTTTCCAGTTGCCGCAAAGCACCCAACCTTCCTCCGACAACCCGGGGCAGGTGCATTACACGCTCACCGTGAGTGAAGGTGAGCGTGAACACACGGTGTGCGTATTGGCGCCGGTGAAGTCGCAGGCGCTGGACGGGTTGGTGCAGTGCGTGCGGCGGCATATTCGCTGATTGCTTAAAGTCTGATACGGCCCTTCAGGGCTGCCTGGATCCAAATGTGGGAGGGGGCTTGCCCCCGACGCGGTGTGTCAGTGACAGATGCTTGGCTGATCCACCGCTATCGGGGCATAGGTATCTACACAACTTTGTAGCAGCCTACGCTAACCACGATGCGAAGCGAGCCGCTCTTGATCTTGCTCTTGATCTAGGCGCCCCGTTAAACCACGCTGGCCGGAATTCGACAGTGATTTGGGGGGTAAACCGGCAGGGATGCCGGTTTAGCCGCCCCGCGCCATGGATGGCGCGTGGCGGCGGCCCCCCAAATCACTGTCGGATTGCGGGCACACCGAGCCTAAGCGAGGTGCCGAGTGGTGGGGCAAGAGCGTTTTGCTTACTTTTGCGCTTTTCAAAAGTGAGACGCCGTAAGGGCGGAACCCATAGCAGCCGTTACCGCAGCAACGGATATGTACTCGCTCTGACCCAACAGCTTGGTCGGCTGTCAGGCCGCCATCGGGGGCAAGCCCCCTCCCACATTTGATGTGTGTTGAAGCCAGGGCTGTTTATTTGCGGTCGAGCCACACCGTCTGCGCATTACAGAATTCGCGCACGCCAAAGTGCGACAGTTCGCGCCCGAACCCGCTTTTCTTCACGCCACCAAAGGCCACCCGAGGGTCGGAGACGCTGAACGCGTTAACGAAGATCCCACCGGTTTCCAGTTGGTTGGCGATGTCCCGTGCCTTCGCCGGGTCGCGGGTGAAGATACTCGCGGTCAGGCCGAATTCGCTGTCGTTGGCCAGTGCCACTGCATGGTCAGCGTCGCGTGCGGTGATGATCGACGCGACGGGGCCGAACAGTTCCTGTTTGAACGAGGTCATCTGGTCGGTGACGTCAGCCAGTACGGTGGGCTCGTAATAGTTGCCGGCGCCGGCCACTTTGTTGCCGCCGAGCAACAGGGTCGCGCCTTCTTCGACGGTGGCCTGGACCTGGCCGTGCAGTTCATCGCGCAAATCGAAGCGCGCCATGGGGCCGATGTAGGTGGCCGGCGAGGTCGGGTCGCCCATCACCAGGTTGCGGCTGGCTTCGAGGAACTTGGCGGTAAAGGCGTTGACTACGCCTTCTTCGATGATCAGGCGCTTGGCGGCGGCGCAGACTTGGCCGCTGTTCTGGAAACGGCCGATCAGCGCGGCCTGTACGGCTGCGTCGAGGTCGGCGTCGTTGAGCACGATGAACGGGTCGGAGCCGCCCAGTTCCAGCACGCATTTCTTCAGTGCCGCACCGGCCTGGGAGCCGATGGCGATACCGGCGCGCACGCTGCCGGTGAGGGTGACGGCGGCAATGCGTGGGTCGGCGATGGCGCTGGACACACCCTCGGTCGTGACGTTGATGACCTCGAACAGGCCTTCAGCGAAGCCGGCCTTTTGGAACGCCTGCTGGATCAGGTAGGCGCTGCCCATCACGTTCGGCGCATGCTTGAGCACGTAGGTGTTGCCGGCCAGCAGGGTCGGGATGGCGCCGCGCAGCACTTGCCACACCGGGAAGTTCCACGGCATCACGGCGAGGATCGGGCCCAGCGGGCGGTATTCGATGTGGGCGGTGCCGTTGTCGACCAGGGTTGGCTCCGGGGCGAGCATGGCGGGGCCGTGCTGCGCATACCACTCGCTGAGCTGGGCGCACTTCTCGATTTCGGCGCGGGCCTGGGCAATCGGTTTGCCCATTTCCAGGGTGATCATCTGTGCCATGGCTTCGGCCTGGTCACGCAGGGCGCTGGCCAGGGCCAGCAGCAATTCAGCGCGCTGGCTGACGGATTGGCGGCGCCAGGTGCGGAAGGCCGCAGTGGAGCGGTTGAGGGCGGCATCCAGCTGCGATTGGCTTTCGTACGCGTAGCTGGCAACGGTTTCACCGTTGGCCGGGTTGATCGACAAGGCGTGGGTCTGGTGAGAAATAGCGTTCATGGCACCGTCCTGCTGGGATGATTGGAATGAAGCTCAGCGTACGGCGCTGTACCTTTTCTGGAAACTGAATAATATTAAGCAATACGTTCACGATTGGAGAATGAATTGGATCTGGTGCAGTTGGAAATCTTCAAGGCCGTTGCCGAGCAAGGCAGCATCAGCGCCGCCGCGCAGTTGATCCATCGGGTACCGTCAAACCTGACCACCCGCATCAAGCAACTGGAGCAGGATCTGGGCGTTGAGTTGTTCATCCGCGAGAAGAGCCGCCTGCGCCTGTCACCGGCCGGGTGGAATTTCCTCGGCTATGCGCGGCGTATTCTCGATCTGGTACAAGAAGCCCGCGCAACGGTGGCGGGGGAGGAGCCCCAAGGCGCGTTTGCCCTGGGCTCGCTGGAAAGCACGGCGGCGGTGCGTATTCCCGCGTTGCTGGCGGCGTATAACCAGAAACACACCAAGGTCGAGCTGGACCTGAGCACAGGACCGTCGGGCACGATGATCGAAGGCGTGTTGTCCGGGCGGCTGACGGCGGCTTTTGTCGATGGCCCGGTGCTGCACTCCACCCTGGAGGGCGTTGCGGTGTTCGAGGAAGAAATGGTGGTGATCGCACCGCTGCACCATGCACCCATCACGCGGGGGCGGGAGGTGAATGGCGAGAATATCTACACCTTCCGCTCGAACTGCTCCTACCGGCATCACTTCGAGCGTTGGTTCTCACAGGATGGCGCGGTGCCGGGCAAGATCTTCGAGATCGAGTCTTACCACGGCATGCTGGCGTGCGTCAGCGCCGGGGCAGGGCTGGCGTTGATGCCGCGCAGCATGCTGGAAAGCATGCCGGGGTTTGCGGCGGTGAGCGTGTGGCCACTGGCCGACAGCTACCGCATGTTGAACACCTGGCTGATCTGGCGAAGGGGCACGGTGTCGCAGAGTTTGAACAGCTTCGTAAAGCTGTTGGAGAAGCGCGGGTTAGTAGCAGCCTGAATCCAATGTGGGAGGGGGCAGGCCCTAATCTTGTAGGAGCGAGCTTGCTCGCGAAAAACTTCAACGATAACGCGTAATTCCTGGATAAACGCGGTGGCTGTGAGTTTTTCGCGAGCAAGCTCGCTCCTACAACATCGGGAGCAAGCCCCCTCCCACAGTGTGACCTTCATCAGCCGCCGAACTGGAAGGTGCCCATGGCCAGCTTGGCCATGATCGCCGTCGCGCCCAATTGCACCAGCCACAACGCCAGGCCACCGAGGAACACACCCAGCGCCACTTGCAGCACCAGGCTTTTCTGGCGCTTGGCTTGGGGCGCACGTGGGGTGAAGTGGTCCAGTTCGTCGCGGTCGGCGCGCAGGTCCAGGTCGTCGTCTCTCATAGGGTTCTCGCAGCAAAAGGGCAGTTGGCGTCCAGTCTAGTGGGTTCGCCAGCAAAAAGGGGGAAGCCATTGGCTTCCCCCCTGCGTATAACGCTGGCAGATTTACAGCACCTGAACGATCGCGTTGGTCACAGCCCCAATGTTGGACTGGTTCAACGCCGCCACACAGATACGCCCGGTATCCAAGGCATAGATGCCGAACTCGCTGCGCAAGCGGGTGACTTGCTCGACGCTCAGGCCGGAGTAGGAAAACATCCCGCGTTGGCGCCCAACGAAGCTGAAGTCGTGGCCGGGAGCCGCCTTGGCCAGCTCGGCCACCATCTGCTCGCGCATGCCGCGGATGCGCAGGCGCATTTCGGCAAGTTCGGCTTCCCACTGGGCGCGCAGCTCAGGGTTGTTCAGTACCGCTGCAACGATCGCCGCGCCATGGGTTGGCGGGTTGGAATAGTTGGTACGGATCACACGCTTGACCTGGGACAGGATGCGCGCGCTTTCTTCCTTGGATTCGCTGACTATGGACAAGGCGCCCACGCGTTCGCCATACAGGGAGAACGACTTGGAGAACGAGCTGGACACGAAAAAGGTCAGGCCCGATTCGGCGAACAGGCGCACGGCGGCGGCGTCTTCGTGGATGCCGTCGCCAAAGCCCTGGTAGGCCATGTCGAGGAACGGCACCAGGTTGCGGGCCTTGATCACGTCCAGCACCTTCTGCCAGTCGGCCGGGCTCAGGTCGACGCCGGTCGGGTTATGGCAGCAGGCATGCAGCACCACGATGGACTGCGGCGGCAGAGCGTTGAGGTCGTCGAGCAGGCCGGCACGGTTGACGTCGTGGGTGGCGGCGTCGTAATAGCGGTAGTTCTGCACCGGGAAACCGGCGGTTTCGAACAGCGCGCGGTGGTTTTCCCAGCTCGGGTCGCTGATGGCGACGACGGCGTCGGGCAGCAGCTGCTTGAGGAAGTCGGCGCCGATTTTCAGCGCCCCGGTCCCGCCGACGGCTTGCACAGTGACCACGCGGCCAGCGCTGAGCAGCGGCGACTCGGCACCGAACAGCAGGGTTTGCACGGCCTTGTCGTAGGCGGCGATCCCGTCGATCGGCAAGTAGCCACGGGCAGCATGTTGCGCCACACGAATGGCTTCCGCTTCGGCAACGGCACGCAAGAGTGGAATCTTCCCCTCCTCGTCGCAGTAAACGCCCACGCCAAGGTTGACCTTGGTGGTTCGTGTATCAGCGTTGAATGCTTCGTTGAGGCCCAGGATTGGATCGCGTGGTGCCATTTCGACAGCGGAGAACAGGCTCATTTTTGCGGCAGCTCTATGGGGGAAGGGAGGGACGTGTCGCGCTCCAGCCGGATGCACTAGAGCGGTGCACAAACGGGGAGCTAGTATAGAGGCCATCACTGCAGAGGGCGACAGCCGAAATGGCTTTTCGGCCAAGTTTTTCGGTTTATTTGCCGACCGTTAGTCTTATTGCAATATTGATCCCGGACGAAGGTAGGGCGATTACCTTGAAACCCGTCACATTCGTCACCACTACTACGGCTATCATGGTTTTTTCCTGCAGCCTGCGATGACTATTCGCGGGTTGCTGAGCTATTTCGTCCCTGGCGGTGTTGAGTCTGGGGTGACCACACGAGGTACGTTATGTCGGATTTCCAGCTCGTCACCCGTTTTGAACCCGCCGGCGATCAGCCGGAAGCCATTCGCCAGATGGTCGAAGGTATCGAGGCCGGCCTGGCGCATCAGACGTTGCTCGGGGTGACCGGTTCAGGCAAGACTTTCAGCATCGCCAATGTGATCGCGCAGGTGCAGCGCCCGACCCTGGTGCTGGCACCGAACAAGACCCTCGCCGCACAGTTGTACGGTGAGTTCAAAGCGTTCTTCCCGAACAACGCGGTCGAATATTTCGTTTCCTACTACGACTACTATCAGCCGGAAGCGTATGTGCCGTCCTCCGATACGTTTATCGAGAAGGATGCGTCGATCAACGACCATATCGAGCAAATGCGGCTGTCGGCGACCAAGGCCCTGCTGGAACGCAAGGATGCGATCATCGTCACCACGGTGTCGTGCATTTACGGCCTGGGCAGTCCGGAAACCTATTTGAAAATGGTGCTGCACGTCGACCGTGGCGACAAACTCGACCAGCGCGAACTGCTGCGGCGCCTGACGAGCCTGCAGTACACCCGCAACGACATGGACTTTGCCCGCGCCACATTCCGCGTGCGCGGCGATGTGATCGATATCTACCCGGCAGAATCCGACCTGGAAGCGATCCGCATCGAGCTGTTCGACGATGAAGTCGAAAGCCTGTCGGCCTTCGACCCGTTGACCGGCGAGGTGATCCGCAAACTGCCGCGCTTCACCTTCTACCCGAAAAGCCACTACGTGACCCCGCGTGAAACCCTGATGGGCGCCATCGAGGGCATCAAGGTCGAGTTGGCCGAGCGCCTGGAATACCTGCGCGCCAACAACAAGCTGGTGGAAGCCCAGCGCCTGGAGCAGCGCACCCGCTTCGACCTGGAGATGATCCTCGAGCTGGGTTACTGCAACGGCATCGAAAACTACTCGCGCTACCTGTCGGGCCGCGAGTCCGGTGCGCCGCCGCCGACCCTCTATGATTACCTGCCGCCGGACGCTTTGCTGGTGATCGACGAGTCCCACGTCAGCGTGCCGCAAGTGGGCGCGATGTATAAGGGCGACCGCTCCCGCAAGGAAACCCTGGTGGAATACGGCTTCCGTCTGCCGTCGGCGCTGGACAACCGGCCGATGCGCTTTGACGAATGGGAAGCCATCAGCCCGCAGACTATCTTCGTGTCCGCCACGCCTGGCAACTACGAGGCCGAACATGCTGGCCGAGTGATCGAGCAGTTGGTGCGACCTACTGGCCTGGTGGACCCGCAAATCGAAATCCGCCCGGCGCTGACCCAGGTCGACGACCTGTTGTCGGAGATCAACAAACGCGTGGCCCTGGAAGAGCGCGTGCTGGTCACCACGTTGACCAAACGCATGTCCGAAGACTTGACCGATTACCTGGCCGACCACGGCGTGCGCGTGCGCTACCTGCACTCGGACATCGACACCGTGGAGCGTGTGGAAATCATTCGGGACCTGCGCCTGGGTACTTTCGATGTGCTGGTGGGCATCAACCTGCTGCGCGAAGGCCTGGACATGCCGGAGGTGTCGCTGGTGGCGATTCTGGACGCGGACAAGGAAGGTTTCCTGCGCTCCGAGCGCTCGCTGATTCAGACCATCGGCCGTGCGGCGCGTAACCTCAATGGCCGGGCGATCCTGTATGCGGACCGCATCACCGGGTCGATGGAGCGGGCGATTGGCGAGACCGATCGCCGTCGCGAGAAGCAGATCGCGTTCAACCTGGAGCATGGCATCACGCCCAAAGGCGTGTTCAAGGATGTCGCCGACATCATGGAAGGCGCCACCGTGCCCGGCTCGCGCAGCAAGAAGCGCAAGGGCATGGCCAAGGCCGCCGAAGAAAGCGCCAAGTATGAGAACGAACTGCGCTCGCCGAGTGAGATCACCAAGCGGATTCGCCAGTTGGAAGAGAAGATGTATCAGTTGGCGCGGGATCTTGAGTTCGAGGCCGCGGCGCAGACGCGCGATGAGATTGGCAAGTTGCGCGAGCGGTTGCTGGCGGTTTGATTGGCGGTGACTGTGCCGGCCTCATCGGGAGCAAGCCCCCTCCCACATGTGAGGGCGTTCGCAAGTCCAAGTGTGGGAGGGGGCTTGCCCCCGATGAGCCGCACCTCGGTTTTCCAGAAATCACCCAGGCTGTTACCATTCGCCCCTTGTTTCAATTTTCAGTTATATCGCCCATTCGAGACCTGCCATGACCACCGTCCGCACGCGCATTGCGCCATCGCCTACTGGGGATCCCCACGTCGGCACTGCTTACATCGCCTTGTTCAACTACTGCTTTGCCAAGCAGCACGGCGGTGAATTCATCCTGCGGATCGAAGACACCGATCAACTGCGCTCCACCCGCGAGTCGGAGCAGCAGATTTTCGATGCGCTGCGCTGGCTGGGTATCACCTGGGCCGAAGGCCCGGACGTCGGCGGCCCTCATGGCCCGTATCGCCAGAGCGAGCGCAGCGACATCTATAAAAAGTACACCCAGCAGCTGGTGGACATGGGCCATGCGTTCCCCTGCTTCTGCACCGCCGAAGAACTCGACCAGATGCGCGCCGAGCAACAGGCCCGTGGCGAGACGCCGCGCTACGACGGCCGCGCATTGCTGCTATCGAAAGAAGAAGTGGCCGCGCGCCTGGCCGCCGGCGAGCCCCATGTGATCCGCATGAAAGTGCCGAGCGAAGGCGTATGCGTGGTGCCGGACATGCTGCGCGGTGATGTCGAAATCCCGTGGGATCGCATGGACATGCAGGTGCTGATGAAAACCGACGGCCTGCCGACGTACTTCCTCGCCAACGTGGTCGACGATCACCTGATGGGCATCACCCACGTGCTGCGCGGCGAAGAATGGCTGCCGTCGGCGCCGAAGCTGATCCTGCTTTACGAATACTTCGCGTGGGAACAGCCGCAGTTGTGCTACATGCCGCTGCTGCGTAACCCGGACAAGAGCAAGCTGTCCAAGCGCAAGAACCCGACGTCGGTGACCTTCTACGAGCGCATGGGCTTCATGCCCGAGGCGATGCTCAACTATCTGGGGCGCATGGGCTGGTCCATGCCGGATGAGCGCGAGAAGTTCTCGCTGCAGGAAATGGTCGATAATTTCGACCTGTCCCGCGTCTCCCTGGGCGGGCCGATTTTCGATATCGAGAAGCTGTCGTGGCTCAACGGCCAGTGGCTGCGTGACCTGCCGGTGGAAGAGTTTGCCAGCCGCGTGCAGCAATGGGCGCTCAACCCCGAGTACATGATGAAGATCGCGCCGCTGGTGCAGGGCAGGGTGGAAACATTCAGCCAGATTGCGCCGTTGGCCAGCTTCTTCTTCGCCGGTGGCGTGAACCCGGACGTCAAGCTGTTCGAATCGAAAAAGCTCTCGGGTGACCAAGTACGCCAGCTGATGCAGTTGATCCTGTGGAAGCTCGAAAGTCTGCGCCAGTGGGAGAAGGATGCGATCACCGCGACGATCCAGGCGGTGGTCGAGTCCTTGGAATTGAAATTGCGCGATGCCATGCCGCTGATGTTTGCCGCGATTACCGGGCAGGCCAGTTCGGTGTCGGTGCTCGACGCGATGGAAATCCTCGGCCCGGACCTCACGCGTTTCCGTCTGCGCCAAGCCCTTGATTTGCTTGGTGGTGTTTCAAAGAAAGAAAACAAAGAGTGGGAAAAACTGCTGGGCGCTATCGCTTAAGCAGGCGGCTGCAGGGACGAAACCCCGGTTTTTCGGGGTTTCGTCGGTAAGTGATTGTTATCCCGGCAAAAAATTTTGAAAATTGTTGAAAATAAATTTGACACGTTTCGAAACCGCCATTAAGATTCGCCCCGTCCTCACCGATGAGGGGCTATAGCTCAGCTGGGAGAGCGCTTGCATGGCATGCAAGAGGTCAACGGTTCGATCCCGTTTAGCTCCACCAATTTACAGGTTCAAGGTCTGGCCACACCGTCCTTGAATCGATCGGCACTCAGCGCCGATCAGTTGTACAGAAGGTTTTGTCCCCTTCGTCTAGTGGCCTAGGACACCGCCCTTTCACGGCGGTAACAGGGGTTCGAGTCCCCTAGGGGACGCCAGTTTCAACAAGCAGTTCGAAAGGTCTGCTGCGCCGCCAGGCGAAAAATCGGGGCTATAGCTCAGCTGGGAGAGCGCTTGCATGGCATGCAAGAGGTCAACGGTTCGATCCCGTTTAGCTCCACCAATTTACAGGTTCAAGGTTCCGGCCACACCGTCCTTGAATCGATCGGTCCAAGCACCGATCACTGTACAGAAGGTTTGTGTCCCCTTCGTCTAGTGGCCTAGGACACCGCCCTTTCACGGCGGTAACAGGGGTTCGAGTCCCCTAGGGGACGCCACGATTACCCGCTCTGCGGGATTTTTAAGGGTCATTCAATTATTGAATGGCCCTTTTGTTTGTCTGGCGTTTGGCCAACTCTCTCCTTACTTCCTTTTTTGCGTTCTGACCAGTGGTCACGCTTCTCGCTTGCGCAATATTATTATGGTAATAATATTCAACCCATGACAGACGGAGGCTTTGATGAGCGACAAGAAAGCGCAAACTCGCGAACGCATATTGCAGGCTGCCAGCGCGGCATTGGTGCAGCGTGGCCCGGCTGAGCCGAGCGTCGGCGAAGTCATGGGGGCGGCGGGGCTGACGGTCGGTGGTTTTTACGCGCACTTTGAAAGCAAGGACGCGCTGATGCTGGAGGCGTTCACCCAGTTGCTGGCCAGGCGCCGCGCGGCGATCGAAGACATCGACTCAACACTCACCGGCGAAGAGCGCCGAAGCCTGGTGGCGGCATTTTACTTGTCGCGCAAACACCGCGATTCCACCGCCCAGGCGTGCCCGCTGCCGGCGACCGTCGGCGAGATGGGCCGTTTGCCGGACGAATTCCGCCAGGCCTTGAGCGAACACTGCGAGCTGATGGCGGCCCAACTGGCGGCCAGCCCGGAAGACACCGACAAGGCGCTGGCCGACATGGCGCTGATGATCGGCGGCCTGACACTGGCGCGGGCCCTCGGCCCCGGCGAGCTGTCCGATCGTGTGCTGCGCGCCGCCAAGTCGGCGGTACGCTGAAGAGGGTTCACCGCATGGGCGACTTGACCTGGGTTCGTGGCTTCAACGGCACTGTCGGCCGACTTGCACCGCAAGTGGCGGCCAACAGGATGCGTCGCACCTTCATGACGCCGCGCGAGCTGCCGCCGCGAGCGTGGGAGCTGCCGTTGCTGGCGCAAGCGGAGCGCATCACCTTGCGTTTCGGCCTGTCGGCGCTGCGCTGGGGGCAGGGGCCGGCGGTGTTGCTGATGCACGGTTGGGAAGGGCGGCCTACGCAGTTCGCCAGCCTGATTACGGCATTGGTAGAGAACGGCTATTCGGTGATTGCGCTGGACGGCCCGGCCCATGGTCATTCGCCGGGGCGCGAAGCAAACGTGCTGTTGTTCGCCCGTGCCATGCTCGAGGCGGCGGCTGAGTTGCCTGCGCTGCATGCGGTGGTCGGCCACTCGATGGGCGGCGCCAGCGCGATGCTGGCGGTGCAACTGGGGCTGCGCACGCAGGCGTTAGTGAGCATCGCTGCGCCGTCGCGGTTCCTCGATGCGCTGCGCGGTTTCACGCGAATGGTGGGTTTGCCGCCGCGCGCGCGTTCAGCGTTTATCCACGCGGTGGAGCTGTCTTTCGGCATGCCGCTCAAGCACTTGGATGTCGCCCATTACCACATGAATCTTCCCGGCCTGATCGTGCATGCCGAAGACGATACGTTCGTCCCGGTCAAAGCCTCTCAAGCCATTCACGAGGCCTGGTTCGACAGCCGCCTGCTGCGCCTGGAGCAGGGCGGGCATCAGAAGGTCCTCGCGGACCCGCGCGTGATCGAAGGCGTACTTGCCCTGTTGGCGAGCTGCCATGTACAGGCGCGCCAAACCGCCTGATACACTGCGCCCGCCGACATCAATCGACTGGAGCAAGGCATGGGCTGGGATTTGGCAACGCCGTTTATCATCGATCTGCAGGTCGCCCCTGAGGACATCGACGGACTGGGGCACGCCAATAACGCGGTGTACGTGTCCTGGCTGGAGCGTTGCGCCTGGCGCCATTCCCAGCGCCTGGGGCTGGACCTCACCGAGTATCGGCGCCTGGACCGTGCCATGGCCGTGGTGCGTCATGAGATCGACTACCTGGCGGCCGGCTACGAAGGCGATGAACTGCAACTGGCCACGTGGATCGTCGATTGGGACCAGCGTCTGAAGATGACGCGGCGTTTCCAGCTGGTGCGTCCGCGTGACGGCGCCACCTTGCTGCGCGCGCAAACCACCTTCGTGTGCATCGAGCTGTCCAGCGGCAGGCCCAAGCGCATGCCCGTCGAGTTTATCGAGGGCTATGGGCCTGCGCTGACAGGGGGTTAACGGTTGTTGCGGGAAACCCAGTAAACTGCGCCACGATTTTTGTTGAGTGTTTTCCATGCAAATTGCTTTGGCGCCCATGGAGGGGTTGGTCGACAACATCCTGCGGGACGTGCTGACCCGCGTGGGCGGTATCGACTGGTGCGTGACCGAATTCATCCGCGTCAACGACCGCTTGCTCACCCCTGCCTATTTCCACAAGCTCGCCCCGGAGCTGCTGCACGGCGCCCAGACTGCGGCGGGCGTGCCGCTGCGCGTGCAGTTGCTGGGGTCTGACCCGGTATGCCTGGCGGAAAACGCCGCCCTGGCCTGCGAGTTGGGGTCGCAGGTGATCGACCTCAACTTCGGCTGCCCGGCCAAGACCGTCAACAAGTCCCGAGGCGGTGCCGTGCTGCTCAAGGAGCCGGAGCTGCTCAACCGGATCGTCGAGCATGTGCGCCGTGCGGTGCCGGCCCATATCCCGGTCACCGCCAAAATGCGCCTGGGCTTCGACAGCCCGGATGGCGCGCTGGTCTGCGCCACGGCGCTGGCCGAAGGCGGCGCCGCGCATATCGTGGTGCATGCGCGTACCAAGACCGATGGCTACAAGCCGCCGGCCCATTGGGAGTGGATCCCGCGGGTGCAGGAAGTGGTCAAGGTGCCGGTGTTTGCCAATGGTGACATCTGGAGCGTCGAAGATTGGCAGCGTTGCCGCGAAGTCAGCGGCGCCGAAGACATCATGCTGGGCCGTGGCCTGGTGGCGCGCCCTGACCTGGCGCGGCAGATCGCGGCGGCGCGCGCAGGGCAAGAGGTGGTGGAAATGACCTGGGCCGAAATGCAGCCGATGCTCCAGGAGTTCTGGACCCAATCGGTGGCGCAATTGACTGAGCGCCAGGCGCCCGGCCGCTTGAAGCAATGGCTGGCGATGCTGACGCGCAACTACCCTGAGGCGGTGCAGCTGTTTACGGCGATGCGCCGCGAGACCGACCTGGAGCAGGTCAGTCGCCTGTTGGGGATGCCTCATCCACTGGCTGCCTGACGCCAGTCAACGACCACTGCTTATATCCATCTAAAGAAGGCGCCACTGCAGGCGCCTTTTTTTGTCGGCGAATTAACACAAACCACCGACGGGGAGATGCGCGAAATGTTATCGATGAGTGACTTGCCTACCGAGTATTAGCGCGTGTGACCACACTTGAACCTCAAATAAGCCATGAATCAAGGCTTGGCGGAAATTGTCCATGAGGCAAAGTCTGATGATGCGCTTTGGTTTCCTTATATGAACTGCGAATTTCGGAACTCGATAGCCTAACTCCCCACGAATGGGGGGACTGCGAAACAGCGCTGTGGTTATTCAGTCTTAAAACTATCACTCCCTCTGGCCATTAACCGGTCAGGTTGTATGGAATAAAGGAACTTGCGAATGTCTATGTCGATTCACACTCCGCCTTTGGTAAGGGGCGATACATCTGGCCTTGATCAGCCAACAGTTTCGAACAATAAGCTTATTGTAAAGCCGAACGCTCAGACCCCTGGCGCAACAGTGCTTCAGACGTCATTGCGTCTTGATGATACTCAAGGTTTGCGCAATACGGCGCTGACCCCCGAGACTGCTTTGCGGCAACTGTTCGATATGCTGGAAGGCATCTTCAGGACCATGCGCGACATATTTTCAGGCAAGACTACGATTAAGCCCGATCCGGACAAACAACCGGTTGCGCCGGACACCAAGGAGCTCGTCAAGCCGGACGCAGGCAAGTTGCCGGTGCTGCCGGATGCCCCCAAGGAGCTGATCAAGCCGGACGCAGGCAAGTTGCCGGTGCTGCCGGATGCCCCCAAGGAGCTGATCAAGCCGGATGCAGGCAAGTTGCCGGTGCTGCCGGTTGCCCCCAAGGAGTTGATCAAGCCGGACGCAGGCAAGTTGCCGGTGCTGCCGGATGCCCGCAAGGAGCTGGTCAAGCCGGACGCAGGCAAGTTGCCGGTGCTGCCGGATAGCCGCAAGGAGCTGGTCAAGCCGGACGCCGCCACGGTGCGAGTGCTGCCGCAACCTGCTGATGTTTCGGTCATCGTGCCCGACGGAAATAAGCCGCGCCCCTCGCCATTTCCGCCAACGGTGCCCAAGCCCGAGATAAGCGTGAACAATGACCCCAAGACAAACGTTCAGGTGAATGTGGTCCTTAATCATTGCCACTGCCCGGATGGAAAGGTGTCGCCGGACCGACTGCCGATACCGAGGGTTTCCACGGATACGCGGCCTCAGCCACCCATACTGCCAGACGCCCAGCCCCAGCCAGCGGTGTTTCCGGGCAACATTCCGAGGCCGAACGTGCCGATGGATATCAAGCCTCAACCCCAGGTGCTGCCGGATACAAAACCGACGCCTTTGCCCGACACTCCCGCCCCGGATCTGACCAGTCCAGGTCCTGTCGACGCTGGCAGGCATGGACGCTTTAATCATCGGCTAAGTTCCAGGTTCTAACGATAGCTGTCGCGTTTCAATCTTTTATAAGTGCAGGCATCTTTTCGAAAGTTCGTTTCGAGGAGATGCCTGTGTGGAGAACTCTATGTCACTCTTTCCAATTAATAATATTGCGCGGGTCATTGATGTAAGGCCGTCCCTGTCAATCGATGCACTCACTGCAAGTAATGAAACTACGATCAGGCCCAATGTCGGTCGCGAGTCGGTCAGGGCAATGCCTGTCATGGCATATGGTGATAGATCGCAAAGTTTGCCAAATGTCGGGATTGACTTGCCATTGGTCAATGCAGTCATGGCTTTCTTTAATTCCTTCTTTACTCAGCTGCTCGCTCTCGTAGCTGATAAAAAAGACAAGCATGTTCCTGACACTAATCCTTTACCCCCGCTTATTCCGCAGGTAACACCTCAACCGGTATTACCCAGGCCTGATGCCGCAGCGAACATTCCGGGTTTGTCGAACAAGCGCGGCGGTGCGAAGCCGGACAATATCTGGAGTGGCTTCCGCCAGGGCCCGGATGGCAATTGTGTAACAGTGTCGGCTATCAAGGCTGCGATGTATCGATTCGGTCAAAGCCCCACGGATATTTTCAAGGAGGTGAGCAGGACGAACGACGGTTATCAGGTGCTTATGCGTGATGGCTTTCGGCTCACGTTGACCGACCGCGAGCTGGCGGAGGGCGCCCGGGGCGCCAAGTTCAGCGGGCCCGACACCGGCATGCTGAAGGATGCGCAGTTTCTGTTCGCCGTCAGCGCCAAGCGTGCGCAGATGGAAAACAACGATCGTACGGCCGGTCGCAGTTTTCAGGCCGCGATCCGCAGTCTGAACGATGGAGAGGATGAGAGCGGTCCGGGAGAAGGCTTTCTACGCCTTGGGTTGAAAGGCCACATGAAAAGAGTGTCGGTACGTGAGCTTGCCCAAGGGCAGATAGGCATGTGCAACCGGACCGGGCATTCGGTGGCCGTCATCAACGGCCGCGAGGAGTTATGGGGGAAACAGGGACGAGTCCCGACGCATGGTCATGCCGTCGCACTGATGTGACCATGATGCACCTGGGCAGGGATAACCCAGGCTGCATTTGTTTCAATGCTGGGTTTCAAAAACATCTATTTCAACAACTGCCTGAACCCCTCTATCGGCAATGGCCGACTATGCAAATACCCCTGGTACAAATGGCAGCCGAGCTTTTGCAGGAACGCCAGTTGCTCCGTAGTTTCCACGCCTTCGGCGATCACCTCCAGATTCAAGCTGCGAGCCATGGCGACAATGGCGCGGATGATCTCAGCGTCATTGGGATCGTGCGTCGCGTCGCGCACGAACGACTGGTCGATTTTCAACGCATCCACCGGCAGGCGCTTGAGGTAAGTCAGGGATGAGTAGCCCGTACCAAAGTCATCCATCGCAAAGCTGATGCCGAGTTTTTTCAGGCGACGCATTTTCAACACCGTATCGTCCAGGTTCTGGATCACGATGCCTTCAGTGATTTCCAGCTTCAGCAAGCTGTAGGGCAGTTGGTGCTGCGTGAGGCTGCGTTCGACCCGTTCCACGAAGTCGTTCTGGCGAAACTGCCGGGGGCTGATATTCACGCACAGGCTGAAATTCAGCGGGTCCACCAAGCCGTCGGCAATCAACTGCGCAAATGCGCTGCACGCTTCGTCGAGGATCCAGGTGCCGACCTCCAGGATCAAGCCGCTGTCCTCCAGCACCTTGATAAATTCGGCCGGCGACTGCGCACCCAGTTGGGGATGCTGCCAGCGCACCAGGGCCTCGGCACCGACAATCTTGTTGCCGCGCGCATCCACCTGGGGCTGGTAGTGCACGCTGAATTCGCCGCGGGACAAGGCCAGGCGCAGGTCGGTTTCCATGCGCAGGCGCTCGCTGGCGGTTTTCTGCATGCTGTTGTGGAACATCTGAATGGTGTTGCGCCCGGAATCTTTGGCGCGGTACAGGGCGATGTCGGCGCGCTTGAGCAAATCGGCGGGCGTGGTGCCATGGTCGGGGATCAACGCCACGCCGATGCTTGGCGTTACTTGCAGGCGGTGGCCGTCGAGGAACATCGGTTCAGAGAGCAATTCGCGCAGGGTATCGGCCAGTTCCTGCACCTGGCCGCTGACTTGCGTGCGTGAGCCCTCCAGGCCGCTGAGCAGCACGACGAACTCATCACCGCCCAGGCGCGCCACCGTATCTTCCATGCGCACACTGGCTTCCAGGCGTGCGGTGACGATTTTCAGTACGGTGTCGCCCACCGGGTGGCCGAGGGAGTCGTTGATATGCTTGAAATGGTCGAGGTCGAGAAACAGCAAGGCGCCGCGCAGGTTATGGCGCTTGAGCAGGGCGATCTGCTGGCTCAGGCGGTCCATCAGCAGCGCACGGTTGGGCAGGTTGGTCAGCGGGTCGTGATAGGCCAGGTGGCGGATCTGTGCCTGGGCGTTTTTCAGCAGGCTCACGTCACGTGCGGTCAGTAGCAGGCACGGCGTTTCATTCAGAGTAATCGGCTCGACCGATACCTCTACCGCCAGCACCTCGCCCAGTTTGTTGTGCCACAGCATTTCCAGATGATGGATGCGCCCCTTGATCTGCAGCTCGGCCAACAGCGCGGTACGCTGGTTTTCATCGGCCCAGATGCCAATCTGGTACAGGGTGAGGCCGATGGCTTCTTCGGCGCGATAGCCGGTCAGGCGGCAAAACCCGTCATTGACCTCCACATATCGTCCCGTGTCGCGCTCGGTGATCGAAATCGCGTCGGGGCTGGAATGGAAGGCCTTGGCGAACTTCTCCTCACTGGCCTTGAGCGCCGCCTCCGAGCGTTGCTGCTGGGTGATGTCGCGCAGGGTGGTGACGATACACGGCTGCTCATTGACCTTGACCAGGCGGCTGGAAATCACGCAGGTCAGGCTCTGGCCGTTCTTGGCATGCACAACGATGGCCACATTGCTCAATGACTGCTCGCGAATCACCCGCTCGATGCGTTGCAGGCGCTTGCTTGATTCATCCCACAAGCCGATCTGCTCGGCGCTTTTGTCGAACACTTCGGCGGCGGTCCAGCCAAAGGTCTGGGTGAACGCCGGGTTGATCTCGATAAACGCGCCGCTGTCCAGGCAGGTGACGCAGATTGGATCGGGGCTGGCCTGGAACAGGCTGGCGAATTTCTCCTCGGAAGCGCTCAGGCGTTGTTCGCGCTCCACCTGATCGGTGATATCGAGCAAAGTCCCGGCCATGCGCAGGGGCTTGCCGGATTCATCGCGATACAGGCGTGCGCGGCTTTCCAGATAGCGCGAGCTGCCGTCCTCGACCGGCACGCGATAGGTCAGCTGGTAATTGTCGCCCGGGCCTTCACGCAGGTTGCGGTAGGCATGGCGCATGCCCTCGCGGTCCTCATCGGACATGCCTTCAAAAAATGCATCGAAGGATTCGTGGAAGGGTTCGCACGGCAGGCCGTGGAGTTGGGCGGCGCGGGCCGAGCCGTAGAGCATGCCGGTGGGAATGTGCCAGTCCCAGGTGCCCAGCTGTGCCGAGTCCAGCGCCAGATCCAGGCGTTCCTGACTGTCTTTCAGCGCTTGCTCGGCGTTTTTGCGCTCGGTGGTGTCGAGGAAAGTGCTGATCAGATAGGCCTCGCCGTCCAGTTCGACCTTTTGCGCGCTGAGCGTGCCATCGTGGATCTGCCCGTTGCTGGCGCAGAACTGCACTTCCATGGTGATGGATTCACCTTTGCGCTGGGTGGCCTTGACCAGGTGTGCACGCTGCTCCGGGTCACGCCACAGGCCCAGCTCCAGGGTGGTGCGGCCGATGGCGTGAGCCACCGGCCAGCCGAACAGCATTTCGAAATGCTGGTTGGCCTCGCTGATCAGGCCGTCGGCCTGACGCGTCAGCAGCACCATGTTCGGGCACAGGTGGAAGAGCGTGGCGAAGCGCTTTTCAGAGTGGCTGAGCGCCTGTTCCCGCTCACGCTGGTGAGTGATCTCGCGGATCACCCCGATCATCCGGCGCCTGCCGTTTTTGTCCGGCACCAGGCTGCCATTGATTTCCAGCCAGTGCAGGCTGCCATCGGGCCACTGGATGCGGTGATGCATGGCCTGTTCGACCGGTTCGCCGGCCAGCACCGCGTGAAACGCCCGTACCACGCGGGCACGGTCTTCCGGTGCCAGCAGGTCGAGGTAATTGAGGTCGTTGGGCAGCGGCTGGCGCGGGTCGTAGCCAAACAATGCCTGAGTGCCTCGAGACCAACTGATGTTCCCCGTTTCGATTTCCCAGCACCACGCGCCCAGCCGCGCGGCATTGAGCGCCGACAGCAGTTGCGGGGCGCTGTCCCAGCGTTGTTCCGCCTCTTGAGGGTCCAGGGCGTAGATGCGGGGCAGGGGTGGCACGGAATCAACGGGGTTGGGCATTATTCAAAGGGCCTTGGCTCGATGGGAAGACAGCGCGGTTTTGCCTGAAACCCGAGGCCGCACAATGTCATGCCGGTATCCCTGGCAGATCGACCTGTGCATCCAACAGGCTCATGAACGCCCGCGCAGCGTTCGACAGCGTCCTTTCGGTGTGCACGATATAGCCTAGCTGGCGACTGAGCTGTATGCCCGGCAAAGCGATACTTGCCACCTGGGCGTCGAGCATGGTGCGTGGCAACACGCTCCAGGCCAGGCCGATGGACACCATCATTTTGATCGTCTCCAGGTAGTTGGTGCTCATGGCGATGTTCGGCGTCAGCCCCTGGGCCTCGAATAGACGGCTGACAATATGGTGGGTAAAGGTGTTCCCGCCGGGAAACACCGCAGGGTGCCCGGCGATATCGGCCAGGCTGACGGAACCGTTGCTGATCAGGCTGTGTTCGGGGGCCACCACGAAATCCAGCGGGTCGTCCCATACCGGCGTCGCGCGCACCAGGTTATGCGGCTCGGGCGCCAGGGTGATCACTGCCACTTCGGCGCGACCGTGGAGGATTTCTTCGTAGGCCACTTCTGAATCGAGGAATTGAATATCCAGCGCCACGTTCGGGTACTGCCGAGTGAAGGTACGCAGGACCGGCGGCAGGCGATGCAGGCCGATATGGTGGCTGGTCGCCAGGGTGAGGCGCCCGCTGACTTCTCGGGTGAGGTTGGTCAGGGCGCGACGGGTGTCGTCCAGCACGTTCAGGATCTGATAAGCACGCGGCAGCAAAGCTCGCCCGGCTTCGGTCAAGCCCACTTCACGGCCCAGGCGATCGAACAGGCGCACCTTTAATTGTTGCTCCAGGCCGGCGATGCGTTTGCTGATGGCTGGTTGGGTCAGGTGCAGGCGCTCACCGGCGCCGGAGAAGCTGCCGGTCTCGGCGATAGCGATAAAGGCGTTGAGGTTGGCCAAGTCCATGGTGGTATTCCAGTTGGTAATCCAAAGCATGAAAAATATGAATTTGAGTTATTTAATCTAGCGCCATACCATCAGCCTCACAAGCCAAAGGGTTATAGAAAAGCCCGGCGCATAGAAACACCGCTGATGAGGACCGACTGATGGCCGGCAAAACGCTTTACGACAAGCTTTGGGATTCCCATGAAGTGAAACGGCGCGATGATGGGTCGTCGCTGATCTACATCGACCGTCACATCATCCATGAAGTGACCTCGCCCCAAGCGTTCGAAGGCCTGCGGCTGGCCGGGCGCAAGCCATGGCGCGTCGACTCCATCATCGCCACGCCAGACCACAACGTGCCGACCACCCCGGAGCGCAAGGGCGGGATCGACGCCATTGTCGACACCGTGTCGCGCTTGCAAGTGCAGACCCTCGACGACTATTGCGACGAATATGGCATCACCGAATTCAAGATGAATGACGTGCGTCAAGGTATCGTCCATGTGATCGGCCCGGAGCAGGGCGCGACCTTGCCGGGCATGACGGTGGTCTGCGGTGACTCGCACACGTCGACCCACGGTGCGTTCGGCGCATTGGCCCATGGCATCGGCACATCCGAGGTGGAGCATGTGTTCGCCACCCAGTGCCTGGTCGCCAAAAAGATGAAGAACATGCTGGTACGCGTCGAAGGCACCTTGCCATTCGGCGTGACCGCCAAGGACATCGTGCTGGCGGTGATCGGCAAGATCGGCACCGCCGGCGGTAACGGGCATGCCATCGAGTTCGCCGGCAGTGCCATTCGTGACCTGTCCATCGAAGGCCGCATGACCATCTGCAACATGTCCATCGAAGCCGGTGCCCGCGTAGGTATGGTGGCAGCGGACGAAAAAACCATCGAATACGTCAAGGGCCGCCCATTCGCACCGAAAGGCGCTGATTGGGACGCAGCGGTGCACGCCTGGAAAGACCTGGTGTCCGACGCCGATGCGGTGTTCGACACTGTGGTCGAGCTCGACGCAACCCAGATCAAACCGCAAGTCAGCTGGGGCACATCGCCGGAAATGGTGCTGGCCGTCGACCAGAACGTGCCGGACCCGGCCCAGGAAACCGACCTGGTCAAGCGCGGCTCCATCGAGCGCGCCCTCAAGTACATGGGCCTGAAGGCCAACCAGGCGATTACCGATATCCAGCTGGATCGCGTGTTCATCGGCTCCTGCACCAACTCGCGGATCGAAGACCTGCGCGCTGCCGCCGTGATCGCCAAAGGCCGCAAAGTGGCCTCGACCATCAAGCAAGCCATCGTGGTTCCCGGCTCGGGGCTGGTCAAAGCCCAGGCCGAAGCCGAGGGCCTGGACAAAATCTTCCTCGAAGCCGGTTTCGAATGGCGTGAGCCGGGCTGCTCCATGTGCCTGGCGATGAACCCGGACCGGTTGGAATCCGGCGAGCATTGCGCATCGACCTCCAACCGTAACTTCGAAGGGCGTCAGGGCGCCGGTGGCCGTACCCACCTGGTCAGCCCGGCCATGGCTGCCGCCGCTGCCGTCAACGGTCGTTTCATCGACGTTCGCGAATTGATCTAAAGGAAAACCCGATGAGAGCTTTTACCCAGCATACCGGTCTGGTAGCGCCGTTGGACCGTGCCAACGTGGACACCGACCAGATCATCCCCAAGCAGTTCTTGAAGTCGATCAAGCGCACCGGGTTTGGCCCCAACCTGTTCGACGAATGGCGCTACCTGGACGTGGGTTACGCCTATCAGGACAACTCAAAGCGCCCGCTGAACAAGGATTTCGTGCTCAACGCCGAGCGTTACCAGGGCGCCAGCGTGTTGCTGGCGCGGGAAAACTTCGGTTGCGGCTCCAGCCGTGAACACGCGCCGTGGGCCCTGGAAGAATACGGCTTTCGCAGCATCATCGCGCCGAGCTACGCCGACATCTTCTTCAACAACAGCTTCAAGAACGGCTTGCTGCCGATCATCCTGAGCGACGCCGAAGTGGATGAGCTGTTTCAGCAAGTGGAAGCCAATGTGGGCTACCAACTGACCGTGGACCTGGCCGCGCAGACCGTGACCCGTCCGGACGGCAAGGTGTATCACTTCGAGGTGGATGCCTTTCGCAAGCACTGCCTGATCAATGGCCTGGACGATATCGGCCTGACTTTGCAGGACGGCGACGCGATTGCTGCGTTTGAAGCAAAGCATCGGGCTAGCCAGCCCTGGTTGTTTCGCGATTGATGTAGGCAGGACCGCCGCCATCGGGAGCAAGCCCCCTCCCACACTTTGAATTGTGAATACCTTCAAATGTGGAAGGGGGCTTGCTCCCGATGAGGCCAGTGTCAACACCACAAAACCCAAGGAAAGCCCTCATGACCAGCACCGCCCACACCCAAGTCGTGCAAAAACAATTCGGCGAGCAAGCCTCGGCCTACCTGAGCAGTGCCGTGCACGCCCAGGGCACCGAATTCGCGCTGCTCCAGGCCGAACTGGCCGGGCAGGGCGCGGCGCGACTGCTGGACCTGGGCTGCGGTGCCGGGCATGTGAGTTTCCAGGTTGCCCCGCTGGTCAAGGAAGTGGTGGCCTACGACTTGTCCCAGCAGATGCTTGATGTGGTCGCCGCCGCTGCGCAAGATCGCGGATTGACCAATATCAGCACGGTTAACGGCGCGGCTGAACGCCTGCCGTTTGCCGATGGCGAATTCGACTTCGTGTTCAGCCGCTACTCCGCCCACCACTGGAGCGACCTCGGCCTGGCCCTGCGCGAAGTGCGTCGGGTGCTCAAAGCCGGTGGCGTAGCGGCGTTCGTGGATGTGTTGTCACCGGGCAGCCCGTTGCTGGACACTTACCTGCAAACCGTCGAAGTGCTGCGCGACACCAGCCATGTGCGCGATTATTCTGCCGCCGAGTGGATGCGCCAGCTCAGCGAAGCCGGTTTGCATGTACGCAACAGCAGCCGCCAACGCCTGCGCCTGGAATACACCTCGTGGGTCGAGCGCATGCGCACCCCGCTGGCCTTGCGCGCGGCGATCCTGGAGTTGCAACAGGCGATGGGCCAGGAAGTGCGCGATTATTACGAAATTCAAGCCGACGGCACCTTCAGCACCGACGTGCTGGTGGTGTGGGCCGAACGCTGATTGATTTTTCCCGACCTGCCCATGGGCAGGTCGCTCGATGAAATGAGGAACCCATGAGCAAGCAGATTCTGATTCTCCCTGGCGACGGTATCGGTCCGGAAATCATGGCCGAAGCGGTCAAGGTCCTGGAACTCGCCAACAGCAAGTACAGCCTGGGCTTCGAGCTGAGCCACGACGTGATCGGCGGCGCGGCCATCGACAAGCACGGCGTGCCCCTGGCCGACGAGACCCTGGAACGCGCCCGCGCCGCCGACGCCGTGCTGCTCGGCGCCGTGGGCGGGCCGAAGTGGGACAAGATCGAGCGTGATATTCGCCCTGAGCGCGGCCTGTTGAAAATCCGCGCGCAACTGGGCCTGTTCGGCAACCTGCGTCCGGCGATTCTTTACCCGCAGTTGGCCGAGGCGTCGAGCCTCAAGCCGGAAGTGGTCGCCGGCCTGGACATCCTGATCGTGCGTGAGCTGACCGGCGGTATCTATTTCGGCTCGCCACGCGGGGTGCGCGAGCTTACGAACGGCGAGCGCCAGGCCTATGACACCCTGCCGTACAGCGAGAGCGAAATTCGCCGTATCGCCCGCGTCGGTTTCGACATGGCCCGCGTGCGCGGCAAGAAGGTCTGCTCGGTGGACAAGGCCAACGTATTGGCCTCCAGCCAACTGTGGCGCGAAATCGTTGAAGAAGTCGCCAAGGACTACCCGGACGTCGAACTGAGCCACATGTACGTCGACAACGCCGCCATGCAACTGGTGCGTGCGCCGAAGCAGTTCGACGTGATCGTCACCGACAACCTGTTCGGCGACATCCTCTCCGACCAGGCCTCGATGCTCACCGGTTCCATCGGCATGCTGCCGTCGGCGTCCCTGGATACCAACAACAAGGGCATGTACGAGCCTTGCCACGGCTCGGCGCCGGACATTGCCGGCCAAGGTATCGCCAACCCGCTGGCGACCATTTTGTCGGTGTCGATGATGCTGCGTTACAGCTTCAACCTGGTTGACGCGGCCGACGCGATCGAGAAGGCCGTGAGCCTGGTGCTCGACCAGGGTTTGCGCACCGGCGACATCTGGTCGCAGGGCTGTACCCGGGTAGGCACGCAAGAAATGGGCGACGCTGTAGTCGCCGCGCTGCGGAATCTGTAATCTCTCGGGCCCGCTTGCAGTTATCGCTGCAAGGCGGCCCACTTTTTAACAAGGTGTAGTTGCGATGAAACGTGTAGGTCTGATCGGTTGGCGCGGTATGGTCGGTTCCGTGCTCATGCAGCGGATGCTGGAAGAGCAGGATTTCGATCTTATCGAGCCGGTGTTTTTCACCACTTCGAACGTAGGTGGCCAAGGGCCGTCCGTGGGCAAGGACATTGCCCCGCTCAAAGACGCCTATAGCATTGAAGAGCTGAAGACCCTCGATGTGATCCTGACGTGCCAGGGCGGCGACTACACCAGCGAAGTCTTCCCCAAGCTGCGCGAAGCCGGCTGGCAGGGCTACTGGATCGACGCCGCGTCGAGCCTGCGCATGCAGGACGATGCAGTGATCATCCTCGACCCGGTCAACCGCAAGGTCATCGACCAGCAACTGGATGCCGGCACCCGGAACTATGTTGGCGGCAATTGCACCGTCAGCCTGATGCTGATGGGCCTGGGTGGCTTGTTCGAAGCCGGCCTGGTCGAGTGGATGAGCGCCATGACCTACCAGGCGGCCTCCGGCGCCGGTGCACAGAACATGCGTGAGCTGATCAAACAGATGGGCGCAACCCACGCAGCGGTGGCCGATCAATTGGCCGACCCGGCCAGTGCGATCCTCGATATCGACCGCCGCGTGGCCGAAGCCATGCGCAGCGACGCCTATCCGACCGAAAACTTCGGCGTGCCGTTGGCCGGCAGTCTGATCCCTTGGATCGACAAGGAACTGCCGAACGGTCAGAGCCGCGAAGAGTGGAAGGCCCAGGCCGAGACCAACAAGATCCTCGGGCGCTTCAAGAACCCGATCCCGGTGGACGGCATCTGCGTACGCATCGGCGCCATGCGCTGCCATAGCCAGGCGTTGACCATCAAGCTGAACAAAGATGTGCCGATTGCCGATATCGAAGGGCTGATCAGCCAGCACAACCCCTGGGTCAAGCTGGTGCCGAACAACCGTGAGATCAGCATGCAGGAGCTGAGCCCAACCAAGGTCACCGGCACCCTGAATGTGCCGGTAGGCCGTTTGCGCAAGCTGAACATGGGCAGCCAGTTCCTCGGCGCGTTCACCGTGGGCGACCAGCTGTTGTGGGGCGCGGCTGAGCCGTTGCGTCGCATGCTGCGGATTCTGCTGGAGCGTTGATCGCTTGCAGGCTTTGAAGAGCCCCGCGTTCTGGTGACAGGCGCGGGGTTTTTTTATTGTTCTTTCGGACGCTATCGGGAGCAAGTCGAATCGTCGCACCGCCCCTCCCACATTTTGGCCTGTGAGCACATTCAAGTGTGGGAGGGGGCTTGCTCCCGATGGGGCCATCAGCTCCACCCCAATTGCCTCACCCCCAACCACCCGGTAAAGTGCCGCTCCCCCCGCAATGCCCGAGGCAGCCCCATGACCCAGACCTTTGAAATCGCCGTGATCGGCGCCACCGGTACCGTTGGCGAAACCCTGGTGCAGATTCTCGAAGAGCTGGACTTCCCGGTAGGCACCCTGTATTTGCTGGCCGGCAACAACTCCGCCGGTGCATCGGTACCGTTCCGGGGCAAGAACGTGCGGGTCAAGGAAGTCGATGAGTTCGACTTCAGCAAGGCGCAGTTGGCCTTTTTCGCGGCCGGCCCGGCGGTGACCCTGAGCTTCGCCCCACGTGCCATCGCCGCCGGTTGCTCGGTGATCGACCTGTCTGGCGCATTGCCTGCCGAACAGGCGCCGCCCGTGGTGCCGGAAGCCAACGCCCACGTGCTCAAGGGCTTGAAAAAACCCTTTCAAATCGCCAGCCCGAGCCCGTCCGCCACCAACCTGGCGGTGCTGCTGGCGCCGTTGCGCGGTCTGCTGGATATCCAGCGCGTGAGTGTCACCGCCAACCTGGCCGTGTCGGCCCTGGGCCGCGAAGCCGTCAGCGAGTTGGCCCGCCAGACAGCCGAGCTATTGAATGTACGCCCATTGGAGCCGACCTTCTTTGATCGGCAAGTAGCCTTCAACCTGCTGGCACAAGTGGGCACGCCAGACGCCCAAGGTCATACAGCCCTGGAGAAACGTCTCGTACATGAACTGCGGGCCGTGCTGGAAACTCCGTTGCTGAAGATTTCCGCAACCTGCGTTCAAGCCCCGGTGTTTTTTGGCGATAGCCTGACTGTGTCGCTGCAATTGGGGGCGCCGGCCGATTTGGTTGAGGTGAACCGTGTACTCGATGCGGCGCCGGGTATCGAGCTGGTCGAGGCGGGCGATTACCCAACGGCAGTGGGCGATGCGGTGGGGCAGGACGTTGTTTATGTAGGACGAGTGCGCGCAGGTGTGGATGACCCGGCGGAACTAAATGTGTGGCTGACGTCAGATAACGTACGCAAAGGCGCTGCGCTCAATGCCGTGCAGCTGGCGCGGTTGTTGATAAAAGACCTTGCGTAAAAGATACTTGGCGCCAATTTGTAGATTGATTCTCACCAAGCGCTATGCTTGGCCAAAAGCGGAACACAAGCGCGTCGGTGACCTATCGGCTCGCCATGCCTAATGGCAGCGGTTACCAACCTTCTCGAAAGTCGGGGAGTGTTCAGACAAAGGATGAGGCTATGGTTCAAGTTCGCAAACTGGTGTTAGCAATAGCGGCCGCCTCGGCGCTGTCCTCCGGTATGGCGCAGGCGCTGCAACTTGGGGAGATGACCCTCAAGTCGAAGTTGAACCAGCCGCTGTCGGTGGAAATCGAGTTGCTCGACGTCGGCGGCCTTACGGCGTCCGAGATCACCCCGAGCCTGGCCTCGTCCCAGGCATTCGTCGACGCCGGTGTCGATCGCCAGGCCTTTCTCGACGACCTCACCTTCACGCCGGTGGTCAATCCCAACGGCCGCAGCGTGGTGCGTGTCACCTCCAGCAAACCGTTGCCTGATTCCTATGTGCGCTTCCTGTTGCAGGTGCAGTGGCCGAACGGCCGACTCATGCGTGACTACAGCGTGCTGCTCGATCCCGCCAAATTCGACCAATCGACCCCGGCTGCCAGTGCGCCAGCGCCGCGCTTGAGTGCGCCGGCCAGTACCGCGACCGCCGTCAGCAAGCCAGCGCAACATACCACCACTGCTCGCGATACTTTGTGGGAAATTGCCGAGAAAAACCGCAATGGTGGCTCTGTGCAGCAGACGATGCTGGCCATTCAGGCGCTCAACCCGAATGCGTTTATCAACGGCAACATCAACCGCCTGAAAACCGGCCAGGTCCTGCGCCTGCCGGACACCGTGCAAAGCACCGCGCTGGGGCAGCCGCAAGCGATCGCCGAAGTGACGGCGCAGAACGCTGCCTGGCGTCAGGGCCGTCGCACCGCCGCCCAGCAAGTGGCGGGCAAGGCCCAGCTGGATGCTACCAAGCGCACCGAGACTGGCAATGCACCGTCGAGCACCAGCGCCAAGGACAACTTGAGCCTGGTGTCGGCCGAGTCCGCCAAAAAAGGTGCAGCAGGCAAGGCCGGTGATAGCCGCGCGTTGAACGACAAGCTGGCGATGACCCAAGAACAGTTGGACACCACCCGTCGTGACAATGAAGAGCTCAAAAGCCGCGCGGCAGATCTGCAAAGCCAGTTGGACAAGCTGCAAAAACTGATTCAACTGAAGAATGATCAGTTGGCCCGTCTGCAGGCCGAGAAGGGTGATGTGGCTGTGCCCGCAGCGGCGGCAGCGGCGGCAGCGCCTGCGCAGTTGGCCGGTGAACCGGCGCCAGCCCCGGCAGCCCCGGTAGCGACACCTGCTCCCGAGCCGACCAAACCGGTTGCCGCGCCTGCAACCACCGAAGGCAAATTCAATGAGCTCCTGACCAACCCTGTGGTGCTCGGTGTGCTCGGTGGCGCGGCCGTGATTCTGGCCTTGCTGCTCCTGCTGCTGTGGGTGCGCCATCGCAACGCCCGTCTTGAAGAAGAAAAGCACCTGCGCATGGCGCGCGCGCTGGCGGAAGAGCCGGAGTTTACGTCGAATATCGATCGCGACCTGCCACCCGACAGTTTCGAAGGCCTGGAAGTGCCGCCGCCGAGCGTCACGCGGGCCCCCGCGCCTGCACCCGTTCCGGTGGTTGAGCCTGCTGTTCCCACCGTCGCCTCCGTGCTGGCGCCGTTGGCGGCTGCCGTCGCCCCGACTTCCAGCGACGCGCTCTCCCAAGCCCAGTCCCATATCGACCGGGGCCACCTGAACCAGGCGGCGGATGTGCTTGAGCAAGCGATCAAGCAGGAGCCCAAGCGCAGTGACCTGCGTTTGAAACTGATGGAAGTCTACGGCCTGCAGAATGACAAGGACGGTTTTGTCAGCCAGGAGCGTCAGCTGGTGGCCACGGGTGAAAACCACGCCCAGGTCGAGCAGCTCAAAGGTCGCTTCCCGGCCATGGCGGTGTTGGCAGCAGGTGTGAGCGCCGCAGTGGCCGCCGCCGCCCTGGACGCCCAGTACGTCAAGGACCTGCTGGAAGACAAGCCGGCTGCGCCGCAGCCAGAGCCTTTGGATACCGATTTCGACCTGAGCCTGGACGACCTGGAGGCGGCATCGCCGGCAGAGGTCAAGGGTGATCAGTCTTTCGAGGCGCTCCTTGAGCAGCAGACGGCCGCCAACGCCAGCGCAGATGACCTGTCTGATTTCGACCTGGACCTGCAATTGGATGCACCGGCGTCCGCGCAGTCCGATGACGACTTCCTGTCCGGGCTCGAAGAGCAAATGAAGGACGTACCGGCCGCCGAGCCGCCGACCTTGACCCCGGCAGCGCTGGATGACTTCGATTTGCCGGAAGATTTCGACCTCTCCCTGGCGGACGAGCCCGAATCGACGGCCAAGTCCGATGCCTTCGCTTCGGAACTGGACGACGTCAACGCCGAGTTGGACCGTCTGTCCCAGAGCCTGGAGCATCCCTCCATCGAGCCGTCCTTCACGGCTGAAGATGCGGCGCTCGGTGACGACGAGCCCGAGTTCGACTTCCTGTCGGGCTCCGATGAAGTCGCCACCAAGCTGGACCTGGCCCAGGCGTATATCGACATGGGCGATGCCGATGGCGCCAAGGACATCCTTTCCGAAGTGCTGACCGAGGGCAACGAGACCCAGCGTGGCGAGGCCAAGGAAATGCTCGGCCGAATCTGACGGCTGATACGCGCCCAATGGGGGAGAGGGCTTGCTCCCTGCCACCGTTGGTGCGGCGTCCCCAACAAAAGCGCCCGTCGCGCAGCCGGCGCCTTTATAATCCCCGTCTTCGCGCAACTCATCAGGCTCTCAGTTCTTGGCAAATATAGATAACGCGGCCGCCGAAATGGCGGCCGCAGGCTTTCACCGCATCGCCCTCGGCGTGGAATACAAAGGCTCGCGCTATCGCGGCTGGCAGCGCCAGGCCTCCGGCGTGCTGACGGTGCAGGAAACCCTGGAAAACGCTTTGTCGAAAGTCGCTGACTCGCCGGTGTCGCTGATGTGTGCCGGGCGTACCGACGCCGGCGTGCATGCCTGCGGCCAGGTGGTGCATTTCGACACCCAGGCCGAACGCTCGATGAAGGCGTGGGTGATGGGCGCCAATATCAATCTGCCCCACGACGTCAGCGTCACCTGGGCCAAGGTGATGCCGGCGCATTTTCATGCGCGCTTCAAGGCCATCGCCCGACGCTACCGCTATGTGATCTACAACGATCAGATTCGCCCGGCGCACCTGAACCAGGAAATCACCTGGAACCATCGCCCGCTGGATGCCGAGCGCATGGCCGAGGCCGCGCAGCATCTGGTGGGTGTGCATGATTTCAGCGCGTTCCGTGCCGGCCAATGCCAAGCCAAGTCGCCGATCAAGGAAGTCCACCATCTGCGCGTGACCCGGCATGGCAAGATGATTGTGCTGGATATCCGTGCCGGGGCGTTCCTGCACCATATGGTGCGCAACATTGCGGGCGTACTGATGACCATCGGCACCGGCGAGCGCCCGGTGGAATGGGCCAGGGAAGTGCTGCAAAGCCGCATCCGCCGCACCGGTGGGGTTACGGCCCATCCGTTCGGCCTGTATCTGGTGCAGGTGGAGTACCGCGACGAGTTCGAGCTGCCAGAGCGTTTTATCGGGCCACACTTCCTCACAGGTTTCAGTGAACTTGGCGGCTGACGCCTGGAAAAGCTTTTGTTACCATCCGGGACTTTCTCGGTTCAATCCCTGAGGTTTCTACGATATGTCAGCCGTTCGCAGCAAGATTTGCGGGATTACCCGCATCGAAGACGCGTTGGCGGCGGTCGAGGCGGGGGCGGATGCCATTGGCCTGGTGTTTTATGCCAAGAGCCCGCGGGCGGTGAATGTGTTGCAGGCGCGGGCCATCATCGCCGCGCTGCCGCCGTTCGTGACCACCGTGGGTTTGTTCGTTAACGCCAGCCGTTGTGAACTCAATGAAACCCTGGATGCCGTGCCGCTGGACATGCTGCAGTTTCATGGCGACGAAACCCCGGACGAATGCGACAGCTATCAGCGCCCCTATATCAAGGCGTTACGCGTCAAGGCCGGCGATGATATCGCCGCCGCCTGTGCCGCCTATGCGGGCGCGCGCGGGATTCTGCTGGACACCTACGTCGAAGGTGTTCCCGGCGGTACCGGAGAAGCCTTCGACTGGTCGCTGATCCCGGCGGGCCTGAGCAAGCCGGTCATCCTCGCCGGTGGGCTCAACCCGATGAATGTCGGCGCGGCCATCGAACAGGTCCGGCCGTATGCCGTGGATGTCAGCGGCGGGGTGGAGCAGGGCAAGGGCATCAAGGATCACCACAAGATTCGTGCATTCCTGCGGGCCGTGCGCAACAGCAGCGGTGCGATGTGACGGCTGGCAGTCTGCCGCCGTCCATAACTACCACTGTGTAAAACAGCACCGGCGCCGCCTGCGGGAGGCCCGGAAACGAAGTGGCAACCCTGCGCTGGCAGGTTGTCTGGAAGGCTGAGGATGCAGGCGGGAAATGGCTGGTCGAACCTCTGACCCCGTCCCGCCGGCCTCATCGCCACATATGAATTTAGCTCAAGGGCATACGCGGGGCTGTGTTCAAGCCACCGGTACTGGAGAAAGAAAGCATGAGCAACTGGTTAGTAGACAAACTGATCCCTTCGATCATGCGTTCCGAGGTGAAGAAAAGCTCGGTTCCTGAAGGTCTGTGGCACAAGTGCCCATCCTGCGACGCGGTGCTGTACCGCCCGGAGCTGGAAAAGACCTTGGACGTTTGCCCCAAGTGCAACCACCACATGCGTATTGGCGCACGCGCCCGTATCGACATCTTCCTCGACGCCGACGGCCGCAACGAGCTGGGCGCTGACCTGGAGCCGGTCGACCGCCTCAAGTTCCGCGACAGCAAGAAGTACAAGGACCGTCTGGTCGGTGCGCAGAAGCAGACCGGCGAGAAAGACGCGCTGATCTCCGTCAGCGGTAAGCTGCTGGGCATGCCGGTGGTGGTTTCGGCGTTCGAGTTCTCCTTCATGGGCGGCTCCATGGGTGCCATCGTCGGCGAGCGTTTCGTGCGCGCCGCCAACTATGCCCTGGAAAACCGCTGCCCGATGATCTGCTTCGCCGCCTCCGGTGGCGCGCGTATGCAGGAAGCGTTGATTTCCCTGATGCAAATGGCCAAGACCTCGGCGGTACTGGCGCGTCTGCGCGAAGAAGGCATTCCGTTCATCTCGGTACTGACCGACCCGGTCTACGGCGGCGTTTCCGCCAGCCTGGCGATGCTCGGCGATGTGATCGTCGGTGAGCCAAAAGCCCTGATCGGCTTTGCCGGCCCGCGCGTCATCGAGCAGACCGTGCGTGAAAAATTGCCGGAAGGTTTCCAGCGCAGCGAGTTCCTGCTGGAACACGGCGCCATCGACCTGATCATCCCGCGCGGTGAGCTGCGCCCACGCCTGGGTAACCTGCTGGCGCAAATGATGGGGCTGCCGACGCCGGTCTACGTCGCCCCTAAGGTCGAGCCGATCGTCGTGCCACCGGTGCCAGCAAACCTATGACCCAACGTACCCTGGGCGAATGGCTCGCCTACCTTGAGCAGTTGCATCCGTCCGCCATCGACATGGGCCTGGAGCGCTCGCAACAGGTAGCGGCCCGCCTTGGGTTGGGGCGGCCGGCACCGCGTGTGATCACGGTCACCGGCACCAACGGCAAAGGCTCCACCTGTGCCTTTGTCGCGGCGCTGCTGCAGGCCCAAGGGCTGAACGTCGGCGTCTACAGCTCGCCGCACCTGCTGCGTTACAACGAGCGGGTGCAGCTCAATGGCCGCGAAGCGACCGACGAGCAGCTCTGCGAAGCCTTCGCCGCCCTCGATGCAGGGCGTGGCGAGATTTCCCTGACTTATTTCGAGATGGGCACCCTGGCGGCGTTGTGGCTGTTCGAGCGTGCGCAACTCGATGTCGTCGTCTTGGAAGTGGGCCTTGGCGGGCGTCTGGACACGGTCAACGTGGTGGATGCGGACATGGCGCTGGTCACCAGTATCGGCGTCGACCATGTCGATTACCTGGGTGACACCCGTGAATCCGTGGCATACGAAAAGGCCGGGATCTTTCGCCAGGGCAAGCCTGCCTTGTGCGGCGATCTTGACCCGCCGCAACCCTTGCTGGACAAGGTGCGTGAGCTCGACTGCCCGTTCTTCCTACGCGGGCGCGACTTCAATCTGGAGATCGGCGATCAGCATTGGCAATGGTCCGGGCGCGATGCGCGGGGCCAGCCGGTAGTGTTACGCGATTTGCCGCTGCTGAACCTGCCGATGGAGAATGCCGCGCTGGCGCTGCAAGCCTATCTGCTGCTGGATCTGCCGTGGAATGCCGGGCAAATAGCCGCAACCCTGCTGGCAACGCGCATAGTAGGGCGTCTGGATCGACGTGCCGTGGAGTGGCAGGGCAAGCGCCTGAACCTGCTGCTGGATGTGGGCCATAACCCTCACGCCGCTGAGTATCTGGCGCAGCGCTTGGCGCGCACGCCGCCGTCCGGCCGCCGCCTGGCGGTGTTTGGCCTGCTGGCCGACAAGGATCTCGACGGCGTGCTTGCGCCGTTGCTGAGCGGGGTTCAGTCCTGGGCCGTCGCGCCGCTGGATACGCCACGTAGCCGTCCGGCAGTTGAGCTGGAAACTGCCTTGCAGAACCTTGGTGCGTCGGTGACGTCGTATGCAAGCATCACCGCGGCCCTCGAGGCGCAGTGTGCGGTGGCGACGGCCGAGGACGAGGTTCTGTTGTTCGGATCATTTTATTGTGTTGCCGAGGCGCTCGAATGGCTGGCCCGGCGCTCCACGGAGGAAGCTGCACATGGCATTACTGGATAGCGCATACAAGCAGCGAATGGTCGGAGCCCTGGTGTTGGTGGCGTTGGCGGTGATTTTTTTGCCGATGCTGTTTTCCCGTCAGGACGAGCAGCGCCAAGTGCTCGTCGAGGCTCCGGCTGCGCCCCAGGCACCGGTGGTGCCTCAGGTCCAGGTCGAGCCGGTGGTGGTGCCTGAGCCGCAGGCGCTGCCTGAAGAAGAGCCGGTGCCGAGCGACGAAGAGGTCGCCGCGCAACAGGCGCCGTCCATGCCGGTGCAGCCAAGCGTGCCGGTGGTCAAGCCGGCACCCGCTCCGGCTGTTGCCGCCAAGCCCGCGACGCCAGCGCCTGCGCCCAAACCGGTAGCGCCACAGCCTGCCGCGCCGGGCAAGCCGGACGTAGGCCAGAGCCGTATCGACCCGAATGGCTTGCCGATCAGCTGGTCGATTCAAGTGGCCAGCCTGGGCAACCGCGAAGGCGCCGACGCCTTGCAGAAAAAGCTGCGCGCCCAAGGGTACAACGCCTACATCCGCAGCGCCGACGGCAAGAACCGCGTGTTTATCGGGCCGCTGATCGAGCGCGCCGAAGCGGATCGCCTGCGGGATCTACTGGACCGTCAGCAGAACCTCAAGGGTTTCGTCACTCGTTTTCAGCCTGAGCGCGGCTGATTTCGAGACTTGAAATGCAGTCAAGTGTGGGAGGGGGCTATCCTCCCGATAGCGGTGGGTCAGCCAGTACATCTGGCACTGAACCACCGCCATCGGGGGCAAGCCCCCTCCCACATTGGTTTTCAGCGGTCTTGAAATACCATTCGCACTGCCCAATCTATTGATTTGCAAGGCACCCGCAATCACCGCTTACCGATAGCCCGGCGCTCTGCTAAAATGCGCCGCCTTATCCGTACGTAGGCTGCACTGTGCCATTTACCTGGGTTGATTGGGCGATCGTTGCAATCGTCGCCATCTCCGCTTTGATCAGTCTGAGCCGCGGCTTCGTAAAAGAAGCACTGTCGTTGCTGACCTGGATCATCGCAGGAGTCGTAGCCTGGATGTTCGGTGGTTCACTGTCGGTCTACCTGGCCGGGTACATAGAGACACCCTCGGCTCGCGTCATCGCGGGCTGCGCCATCATGTTCATCGCCACGCTGCTGGTGGGGGCAATGGTCAATTATCTTATTGGCGAGTTGATACGTGTCACCGGCCTTTCCGGGACCGATCGATTTCTCGGCATGGCCTTCGGCGCCGCGCGCGGCGCGTTGCTGGTGGTCGTGGCGGTCGGGCTGTTGAGCCTGGGGCCGGTACAGCAGGATTCGTGGTGGCAGGAGTCGGTGCTCGTGCCAAAATTTCTATTGGTTGCAGACTGGTCCAAGAACCTCATATTGGGGTGGAGCAGTCAGTGGCTGGCCAGCGGAATCAGCGTACCCGCTGATCTTCCGTTCAAGGAACATCTCTTGCCGGCCAAAACGCCTCAGTAAGAGTGTTCAGTCAAGATCCATTAAGTAGGGGTTGCGTCGCATGTGTGGCATCGTCGGTATCGTCGGTAAGTCGAACGTCAATCAGGCGCTGTATGACGCGCTAACCGTCCTCCAGCACCGCGGCCAGGACGCTGCCGGTATTGTGACCAGCCACGACGGCCGGTTATTCCTGCGCAAGGACAATGGCCTGGTGCGCGACGTGTTCCATCAGCGTCACATGCAGCGCCTGGTCGGTCACATGGGCATTGGCCATGTGCGTTACCCAACCGCCGGTAGCTCGACGTCGGCCGAAGCTCAGCCGTTCTACGTCAACTCGCCTTACGGCATTACCCTGGCGCACAACGGTAACCTGACCAACGTTGAGCAACTGGCCAAGGAGATCTACGAATCTGACCTGCGCCACGTCAACACCAGCTCCGACTCGGAAGTGCTGCTCAACGTGTTCGCCCATGAGCTGGCCCAGCGCGGCAAGCTGCAGCCCACCGAAGAAGACGTGTTTGCCGCCGTAATCGACGTGCATAACCGTTGCGTGGGTGGTTATGCCGTCGTGGCGATGATCACCGGTTATGGCATCGTCGGGTTCCGTGACCCGCACGGCATCCGCCCGATCGTGTTCGGCCAGCGCCACACCGACGAAGGCGTCGAGTACATGATCGCCTCCGAAAGCGTGTCCCTGGATGTACTGGGCTTCACCCTGATTCGCGACCTGGCGCCGGGCGAAGCGGTGTACATCACCGAAGACGGCAAGCTGCACACCCGCCAGTGCGCCGTTGCGCCGAAACTTACCCCGTGCATCTTCGAACACGTCTATCTGGCGCGTCCGGATTCGATCATCGACGGCGTTTCGGTGTACAAGGCGCGCCTGCGCATGGGTGAGAAGCTGGCCGAGAAGATCCTGCGCGAGCGTCCCGAGCACGACATCGACGTGGTGATCCCGATCCCGGACACCAGCCGTACCGCCGCGCTGGAACTGGCCAACCACCTGGGCGTCAAGTTCCGCGAAGGCTTCGTCAAGAACCGCTACATCGGCCGTACCTTCATCATGCCCGGCCAGGCGGCACGCAAGAAGTCGGTGCGCCAGAAGCTCAACGCCATCGAGTTGGAGTTTCGTGGCAAGAACGTGATGCTGGTGGATGACTCCATCGTGCGCGGCACCACGTGCAAGCAGATCATCCAGATGGCCCGTGAAGCCGGTGCGAAGAACGTGTACTTCTGTTCTGCCGCGCCTGCCGTGCGCTACCCGAACGTGTACGGTATCGACATGCCGAGCGCCCACGAACTGATCGCCCACAATCGTTCGACCCAGGACGTGGCCGACCTGATCGGTGCCGACTGGTTGATCTACCAGGACCTGCCTGACCTGATCGAAGCGGTCGGCGGCGGCAAGATCAAGATTGACCAGTTCGACTGCGCCGTGTTCGACGGCAAGTACGTGACCGGTGACGTCGATGAGGCCTACCTGAACAAGATCGAGCAGGCGCGCAACGACTCGTCGAAGATCAAGACCCAGGCGGTCAGCGCGATCATCGATCTGTACAACAACTGAGTGAACACCGGCCCTGAGGGGCCGGTTTTGTATCTTAAATAAAGAATTCGAGTAAGGAGTCGCAGCATGAGTCAGGAATGGGATGCCGGTCGTTTGGACAGCGACCTCGATGGCGTAGCTTTCGATACCCTGGCTGTGCGCGCCGGCCAGCACCGTACCCCGGAAGGGGAGCACGGTGATCCGATGTTCTTCACCTCCAGTTATGTATTCCGCACGGCGGCCGACGCTGCTGCGCGTTTTGCCGGTGAAGTGCCGGGCAACGTCTACTCGCGCTACACCAACCCGACCGTGCGTGCGTTCGAAGAGCGTATCGCCGCCCTGGAGGGGGCTGAGCAGGCGGTGGCCACGGCGACCGGCATGGCTGCGATCCTGGCGGTGGTGATGAGCCTGTGCAGCGCTGGCGACCATGTGCTGGTATCGCGCAGCGTGTTCGGTTCGACCATCAGCCTGTTCGAGAAGTATTTCAAGCGCTTCGGTATCGAAGTGGACTACGTGCCCCTGGCGGATCTGTCTGGCTGGGAGGCGGCGATCAAGGCCAATACCAAGCTGCTGTTCGTTGAGTCGCCGTCCAACCCGCTGGCTGAACTGGTGGATATCGCCGCGCTGGCCGAAGTGGCGCACGCCAAGGGCGCGATGCTGGTTGTCGACAACTGCTTCTGCACCCCGGCTCTGCAACAGCCGTTGAAGTTGGGCGCGGACATCGTGGTGCATTCGGCCACCAAGTTCATCGACGGCCAGGGCCGTTGCATGGGCGGTGTGGTGGCCGGTCGCAGCGAGCAGATGAAGGAAGTGGTGGGCTTCCTGCGCACCGCCGGGCCGACCCTGAGCCCGTTCAACGCGTGGATTTTCCTCAAAGGCCTGGAAACCCTCAGCCTGCGCATGAAGGCCCATTGCGCCAACGCCCAGGCGCTGGCCGAGTGGCTGGAGCAGCAGGACGGGATCGAGAAAGTGCATTACGCCGGCCTCAAGAGCCACCCGCAGCACGCATTGGCGCAGCGCCAGCAGCGCGGGTTCGGCGCGGTAGTGAGTTTCGAAGTGAAGGGTGGCAAAGAAGGCGCCTGGCGCTTTATTGATGCCACGCGCCTGATCTCGATCACCGCTAACCTGGGTGACAGCAAAACCACCATCACGCACCCGAGCACCACCTCCCATGGGCGCCTGGCGCCGCAGGAGCGCGAAGCGGCAGGCATCCGTGACAGTCTGATTCGCATCGCGGTCGGGCTGGAGGATGTGGCTGACTTGCAGGCCGACCTGGCCCGCGGGCTGGCGGCCTTGTGATCGAGTGGTCCATGGAGGCCGCAACGGCCAGTAACGGGCGCGTTGCGTTGGTGACCGGCGCAGCGCGGGGCATTGGCCTCGGGATTGCGGCGTGGCTGATCAGCGAAGGCTGGCAGGTGGTGTTGACCGACCTGGACCGCGAGCGCGGCTCCAAGGTGTCCAAGGTGCTGGGCGAGAATGCCTGGTTTATCAGCATGGACGTGGCCGACGAGAAGCAAGTGGCTCAAGGTGTCGCTGAGGTATTGGGGCAATTTGGGCGCCTGGATGCGTTGGTGTGCAATGCGGCGGTGGCCGATCCGCGCAATATCACCCTGGAAAGCCTCGACCTGGCGTACTGGAACCGCGTACTGGCGGTGAACCTCAGTGGGCCGATGCTGCTGGCCAAGCACTGCGCGCCGTACCTGCGCGCCCACGGTGGCGCTATCGTCAACCTGGCCTCGACACGGGCGCGCCAATCGGAGCCGGACACCGAAGCGTATGCGGCGAGCAAGGGTGGCCTGCTGGCGCTGACTCACGCGTTGGCGATGAGCCTGGGCCCGGAAGTGCGGGTCAATGCGGTCAGCCCTGGCTGGATCGATGCGCGTGATCCCGCTGCGCGGCGTGCCGAGCCGCTCACCGATGCCGATCACGCTCAGCATCCGGCGGGCCGGGTAGGCACGGTGGAGGACGTAGCAGCCATGGTGGCGTGGTTACTGTCGCGCCAGGCCGGGTTTGTCACCGGGCAGGAGTTCGTGGTGGACGGTGGCATGAGCAAGAAGATGATTTACAGCGAGTAGGGCGGTCTTGAAGCATTTTTGTCTTTTTCAGAAAAACTTCAAGCGGGCTATTGACTTAGGTCCGCTACCTGCGTAAATTTCGCGGCCTCAACGAAGCAAAGGGTGATTAGCTCAGCTGGGAGAGCATCTGCCTTACAAGCAGAGGGTCGGCGGTTCGATCCCGTCATCACCCACCACTTCTTGAGAGTTTTGCCCTTGTGGCAAGACGCAACGTTAAAGGTTGCACCGACGCGCAGCGGTAGTTCAGTCGGTTAGAATACCGGCCTGTCACGCCGGGGGTCGCGGGTTCGAGTCCCGTCCGCTGCGCCATATTTTCCAGGTCCGATGTGTCGGGCTTGAGATTGAACAGCGAAAGCTGATCAGTCAGATGTTTAAAGGTGATTGAGGGGTTTAGCCTCAGTCAGCCAAGCGATACGCAGCGGTAGTTCAGTCGGTTAGAATACCGGCCTGTCACGCCGGGGGTCGCGGGTTCGAGTCCCGTCCGCTGCGCCATATCTGCCTCAAGGCCCGCTGAACGCCTTGAAGCACAAAGAAAGCCATTGGCTGACTTTGATCCGATAGCAAAGACCCTGGTCGAAAGACCGGGGTTTTTTGTGTCTGCGATTTGGCTTTCCAGGCAAGGAGCCGGCGAACCGGCTCCCCGTTGTGCGTCAAAAGCCCAGCTTATCCCGCAGCCCGTAATACCACGCGCCCATTGCGGCAAACGGCGTGCGCAAGAGCTGTCCGCCGGGGAAGGGGTAGTGAGGCAGGTCGGCAAACGCATCGAAGCGTTCTGCCTGGCCTCTCAGGGCTTCGGCCAATACCTTGCCCGCCAGATGCGTATAGGTCACGCCATGGCCGCTGCAGCCCTGAGAGTAATAGATGTTATCGCCGAGGCGGCCCACCTGGGGTAAGCGCGACAAGGTCAGCAGGAAATTGCCGGTCCAGGCGTAGTCGATCTTTACGTCCTTGAGCTGTGGAAAGGCCTTGAGCATTTTTGGCCGGATGATCGCTTCGATATTCGCCGGGTCCCGCGCGCCATACACCACGCCGCCGCCGAAAATCAGGCGTTTGTCGCTGGTGAGGCGGTAATAATCGAGCAGGTAGTTACAGTCTTCGACACAGTAGTCTTGCGGCAGCAACGTCCTGGCCAATTCATCGCCCAAGGGGCGGTAGTGATCACTTGGGTGCCGCACGGCATTGATTTCGCCGCCAGCTCCGGCACCAGGTTGCCCAGGTAGGCATTCCCCGCGACGATGATGAACTTGGCTCTAACTTTACCTTCGGCGGTATGCACCACCGGATTGGCGCCACGCTCAATGCGCACCGCTGCCGATTGCTCATAGATTGTGCCACCGAGGGACTCAACGGCTGCCGCCTCACCCAAGGCCAAGTTGAGCGGGTGAATATGCCCGCCGCTCATGTCCAGCAGGCCGCCTACATAGTTGTCACAAGCCACTACTTCGCGGATACGGCGCTCGTCCAGCAGTTCCAGTTGTGTATGGCCGTAGCGTTCCCACAGGCGCTTCTGTGATTCCAGGTGGCCCATGTGCTTGCTGTTAAGGGCGGCGAACACACCGCCGTCCTTCAAGTCGCACTGGATCTGATACTTGGCCACGCGCTCACGAATGATCCTGCCGCCCTCGAATGCCATCTCACCCAGCAACTGCGCCTGCTTGGGCCCGACGCTGCGCTCGATGACATCGATGTCGCGGCTGTAGCTATTGACGATCTGCCCGCCATTACGGCCGGACGCACCAAAACCTACCTTGGCGGCTTCCAGCACCGTCACGCGAAAACCGTTCTCGAGCAGAAACAGCGCGCTGGACAGGCCGGTATAACCGGCACCGATCACACAGACATCGGTTTCGATCTCACCTTGCAGCACCGGACGCGGCGGAACCGCGTTCGCGGAGGCGGCGTAATAGGACTGGGGGTAGGGGGTGTTCGCCATCCTGGAACCTCTGTTTTATATTTTTTACGAGTGCGGCGATCCTACCTGAGTTGAAAATTGCCTGCCAGCCACCCGTAAATCGCGGGCGCGTCGCCCGCGAATAAAAAATTCGCATATTCATAGGCTTAGCTGCAAAAAAGATGTTGACACCCCTACGGAATTCCGTAGAATGCCGCCTCACAGCAGGCACGTAGCTCAGTTGGTTAGAGCACCACCTTGACATGGTGGGGGTCGTTGGTTCGAGTCCAATCGCGCCTACCAAACAAAATCCGCTCTGCTGGGCGGTCTAGAAGGGCTCACCGAAAGGTGAGCCCTTTTTTGTTGCCTGGAATTCATGCAGAACGTTCACAAAATATCGCGTTCGTTCACACTGAGCAATGTGCACGGCGATTCAGGTTGCAAGTATGAAAGAGGTTGGGGCGGAGTACGGTGGTAAATCACTGGTCCCTGATTAAGCCAGTGATTTGGCAGCCAGCTACTGTAAATAGGTAAGCTCCACTCGCACCTCCTTCAGGTATGGACGGCCATGGGCATTTTCGATATTGACGATTTCCTTGCACGAGCAAAGATTTTCATCGACGCAGGAGACGAGAATTCATTACGCCACGCTTGCCTTGAGATGCGGCTGGCACTTGAACGTATTGTCTATCAGAAGCTTGGGCAAGTTGGCCCTAAATTGCCTCCTTCCATCTTCCGAAAATGGCAACCAGACAAAGCATTGAAGATGCTTCGCAGCTTTGAGCCAAAAGCCGATCTGGACATGTCAATCGCGTTTACTGGCCCGGACGGCGTTTCATTCCCCATTGGCGACTACAAGATGTTTTCGGTCGAGTGGCTCAACAAGCATTACCAGAAGTTAAGCAGTTTCCTGCACGCGCCCGCCCTTGCTGATACACGGAATCTGAAGTTAACTCCGGCCGTTGTTCAAGGATTTCTGAACGAGATCGAACGTGTTGCGTCAGCAACGGTGGTGTTGTCGATAAACAAAATCGATACGTTCACTTGCGGTGTTTGCGGAAAAGACATGTACGCAAGCCAATCTCAGGTTGAAGCCAGTGCCACGGTCGAATGCCCATGGTGCTGCAATAAACACCTCGTTAGGTGTGAAGACGAAGACACGTACATAATCGAGCCATCGAACCTGTGTATCGCGCCTTGCATGAAATGCAAGAGTCCAATGGCGATAGAGCATCTCGAAGTGAACGACAGGAAGGCGTGCTGGAGCTGCGGGCAACTGCATCATTTTGACTGGGGGTATACGATGATCCCGTCAGGCTCGGAAACCGCAAGTAAAATAGAGAAATAGGGAAAACCGCTTTCCTGGAATCCTATTTCTCCGCCGGAAAAAGGGTGGGGCTGTATGGTTTGCCAAATTCCCCGCAAAAAATAAAGCGGCGTCTGCTGGCGTTTCCAGTATTACGTAAGGGAAAATAATAGGGGCTGATAGTGGGTTAGGTTTGAGTACGAGAGGCGCTAAGCACGCCACGAGTAGGTCAAATGGCAATCTGCGGGAAATAGAAATAAGTTGGGTGGCTCTGAAGCTCTACGAGCTTCAGAACGAGACTTTGAAGGCGAGTATCGGGACCCTGATAATGGCCCGCACTCGCTCCTACGAGCGTTACTGCTCACGTTCTGGAGCCGCTTATTAGTTCGCATGTCTGTCAGCCAGTTGCTGTGCTGCGTCTAACGCGAATTGAAGGACGTTTGCGGCCTCTGTGAAGGCTTCTGGGTCATCCGTACCTTCGTAGATGATTCCGCCCTCTATGACGTCCTGTACGACGCTATCGACGTACTGATAGAAGCTAACAACCAACTGAGCATCCTTTGGCGCGAGGTAGCCAAGTTTCCCAAGATTGGCGACGTAGACCCTGCAATAGTGCTGTGGGATTCGTACCTGCAATGAGGCTTCTGAGCGTTCTTCTTCAGGCGTTTCGAGTAACTGGTTTCCCATTTCGGTTAGACCTGCGTAGTAGCCTCGTTCTACGGCAATTTTCCTTAGTGCCAACACTTCAGCAACGATAGCCACGCGAACGCTTGTACGTTCCTGCCAGCGTTGCCAAAACCACCCACCGACTGCTACTAAAGCGGTGAGAAGCAGGCCTGCGGTGCTGATGATTTCACTGGTTTGCATTGCATTCTTATCCTTGTGCTAGATGCTGGCAGAGCCGAGGGGGAGGGGCTGTGACGCACGACGTGTATTCGAAAGGTGCAAGACTGAGAAGAAGCTTGTGGCAGTTTCCAACTGCCCGCCCTAGATGTAAATGGCGGTTAATTCGCCTCGCAGTCGGGGCAGACGTGTTCGTTCAACTCCTGACCTAGCTCCAGAATCCGGCGATACACGCTATACGTTTCTTCAAGCAAATCGTGTCCCCAGCAGCGTGGGAACTCCATCTCCGGTTCCTTCGAACTGAACGTATACGAGAATTTCTCTACTCGTAGGCCACTCACTCCCTCTTCAAAGGACACGCTTGGTTTACTCTCTAACAGACGACGGTGCTTAGAGATGTTGCTAAACGCTGCAAGGTAGCGAAACCAGTAAGATGAATTCAGCGCCAGCATACCTTGCTTCAGAGCTGATTCCGGCAGCTTGTCTGCAACCCTGCCGAAGGTGGAATCGCGCTCAGGTAAAGGTATTGGCATAGCCAATGTATTTGCTAGCTGGGCAAAAATGTCAGCGTAGTTTCGCACGGTGTGGATCGTGGCAATGATGTTTGCTTCATGAGCGAGAGCTGCCCTACTGAAATCAGGCTCAAAGCTCATCATGGCAACAAACATTTTGTAGTTGTTGTCATCCGGCTGCTTAAACTCTGCGAATGCGTCCCTTGCCAGTCGAGCGTGGTATTGGACGATCAGGGCTGAGCGGCTAAGCGACTTCGGTATCTCGGCGGTCTGGCTATCCTCAGGCCGAGTTGTCTCAATCCATTCCTGAAGTTGCCTCAGCTTCCATGTGGTTGTCATGCACCAGCTCCGTTCTTTGGGTCAGGAAGCGTATCACTGCTTAGAATGTTGAAGCTTTTTCTCGTCGTCCTCAAAGAAATACTCCTGCCACCGAAGGAATCAAATATGACCTCAGAGCTTCACATTGCAGACCAGATATCGCTCAAGGCAGTGGAAGAGTCCACTAAGCTCGACCAGTTCCTGTTGGGTGCCACAGTGGCTATCTGCGCGTACCTTGCACAAAACAACGTATACAGTCCGATCGGATTGAATCGCAGCACGGCGATGATTGGCTGTATGTTGATCTTCGCTGCGAGCGCGGCACTTGGATTCATGCGGATGAACATTGTCGTAAGGGTGTTCCACGAGAACGCCAAGCTAGCTGCCGCGAGCAAATCTGAGAAGAAAAACCATTTAGACGAATGTCAGCGGCTATTGTGGTGGGGCAAGTGGTACGGCCACATACGCAACGTTTTACTCTTCGCAGGGCTGGCAGCTTTCATAGCGGCTAAAGTGGGGGCTTCCTATTACTGCCAAGGCTGCATGCCTCGCCTTCCTGCCTGAAATCGCGGAGTACCTTTGTCCGATGTGAGCGTGCGGAATCATCCTGACATTGGGCTGACTTCAGCATTGTTTGACTGGTGGCCAAGTCAAGAGATGCCACCGTGACTCAAGCATTTAACTCAAGGCTATGTATCATTCGGGTATTGACTGCGGATTTGACATAGCTGACATCTGCCCTTCCAAGAATGGCAACCAGAAGCCGACAAACTAATGCCTGCATTTGCAGCGGAACGTTGCAGGGATTCACATCAGGCTTGTTACCGCCGTAAATCGAAAATCCAAGTGGCTCATTAAAAAATATAGCTTCGTGGATGGTATTGTTACGAACGATTGATAGGGATGAGGGATCAGCTATGGTGCTCTCTGCCCATTTGGGTACGGGGATGTCGAATTTTTCACACATCCACTGGATTCGCCCGGCATGAGGCTGATTGAATTTCGGTCCTTCCTTGACTGCCACCAGTCTGAAACAGGCATCTAATGCCATGTAGAGATACTGAAACTGCTCAAAGGGAAGATTCTGGGGATATTGTGCTAAGAACAATGCGTGGATGACCGCAGTAACCCTCTTGAGTGCCGACGGATCGCCACGCTCCAGTTCTAGGAAATCGAGTGCCAATTGGATAGCGTCGGTTACGGTGCAGCGGCGAAGGGAGAAGTCAACGAGCTTCCCTGGTTTGATAGGGGTTGCGTCAAGAAAGCCTGCCTCTGTTGTCGTTAGGCGCATGCCAGTGAAGAAGGACAGGCACCAGACGACGAAATCGATATCGTCTTTACTCTCGCTTCTGTGCAGTGTCAGGACATGCGTCTTGGGTAGTCCGAAGATGCGAGCACTATAGGGCAGTGACCGGATATGTCCGCTCATTATGTCCCGTTGCTGTTGTGCTCCCGGATAGAGCCAGTCCTTGATGACGTTTACGTCTCCGATGATTGCGGCTACTTTCGCTTCATGCCCTGAGAGAGTCAGAATGGAAAACTGATTCGTTTCCATGTCGCAATGTATCGGGTAATAGCCGAGCTCTGCGGAAATCCCGCCTGTTGACGCTTGGTGTGGTTGTCCGGTCATAGCACTAACGGCCTCATGCAATTCTGGATTCACTCAAAAGTTAAATCGAAGTGCTTCTATCATACATGCGGCTGAATTAGTCCGCCCTTCAAGCTGGTCCATTCATGCGACTTCCGTTTCTCGCTTTATCCGGTAAACGGTGGCAACGCCACAGTCAGCCAGCTTGGCAATTTGATCAGCAGACATTGTTGGATGCTTCCGCATCAGCGCCTGTACCTCAGCCCACTTGGCAGCGTTCCTGCCTTTACCTGTTGGCTTCCACTCAGGATTAGCGGCACGCTTGTTCTCCAGTCCTTGCTTGATGCGTTCCACACGTTTCTCTTGATCCAGTCGTGCCATGGTTGCCATCAGATCGATCAGCATGTTGTTGATCACGTCCATGATTTGCCCGGTGATTCCTTTGGCTTCAACCAGCATGTGACTGGTAGGCAGATCAGCTACAACCAGACGCAATCCCTTGGCCTTGATAGTAGCCTTGAGCGTGTCCCAGTCAGTCTGTGAGAGGCGACTCAGGCGGTCTACAGACTCAACCAATAGCACGTCTCCACTCTCGGCCGTATCGAGCAAGGAAAGCAACTCAGGACGGTTGAGCTTGGTCCCACTGATGTTCTCCGCATACACGCCAACGGTACTCAAACCCTTTTCGACAGCGAACAACTCCAGGGCGACTTTTGCACGGTTGGCGTCTTGGTCTTTCGTTGATGCACGAAGGTAGAGGTGAGCATTCAAGGTGGACTATCCTTTGATCTTAGATTAGATAGATAAATGATAATTGAATCTTATGTCTATCTGCAATAGGTATTTGATAGTGATAGGCGAGTGGCTATCGAACTACCAGTTACGTCTACTTCTTTGATAGCGGTCATTGCCGTAGTTTGAGAATTCCAGCTGTGATGGCGGATGCGTTCGTATCAAGGGTCTCCAGCGCGGCGACGGCGTGATCATGGGCTTCGATTGAACCATTGGCTCTAGCCCATAGAGCTACTTCTTCAATTGCAGCGGCTAACGCGTATTGGTTTTGCAGCAGAAGGGTTAGCACGTCCGCTGTGGCTATGTGGGCATCTGTGTTGTCTGGCATGACGGTCATCCTTGAGTGTTAATCAGAGATTTTCAAAACCAGTTGCTCCCTATTGTCCCAATTCCTCCTCCACTAGGAGAATCAGCGTGGACGGGCTGCACTTCAAAGCACTGGCTAGCTTGAATAAGACAGCAATCGTAGGTTGATTGACGCCCCTCTCGATCAGACTGACGTAATTCCGTTGCACGTCGGCTTCCAGTGCCAACTGTTCTTGGGTAACGCCCGCTTCGCGTCTTTTCTGTCGTAGCACACGCCCAAAGGCCACCCCGATCTCCAATGCAATCACTCCACGCTAGTGAGCGGGCACTGTCGTGGTTGAGCATCAGCAGGTCTTCACAATATACTGTGAATTAACGCTCTAACAATCAAAGGAATCACTTGATGAACACCAACTCTCGCTTGCTATGCCTGCTATCACTTCTCGCATCTACCGCCGCCGTGGCTGACACCTACCCAAAGCGAACGCTCGTTGCTGGTTCGATGGTTTGTTACAAGGCCGGTGACTGGACAAAGATGGTGGAGGCGTCGCTTGATCAGGACGAAGATGAGGCTGAACGCTTGATCGGCTCGGGGAAGTGCCGAACGATCTCAACAGCGACCAAGGTCAAGTTCATTGAAGGCCCCAAGGACGGCGACAAGTCTGCACTGATCCAGCTACCCAGCGGGAAAACCGCCATGACAGCGAATGGTTGGCTACGTTGATTTTTATACTCAATGAGCCGATAGGCACACCAACCACTGACCGAGTTAGGGCGAGGCATGAACGAAAAGCTGTTTGTACTGGCAACGCAGAAAAAGAAAACTAATCACATCCTACACCTGCTGATGTGTATCCCCACTTGCGGGTTGTGGCTCTTCATCTGGGGCGTCACCATGCGGAGCAATGATGCACACAATAGGAGGCTCGACAAGCAAATCAATCAGATTATGCACTACAAGACCCAAGGCTTGAGTGATGCAAGTACTTACCAACAGATCAAGAATGACCAATTGAACTCTGATGTCTATCAAGGGCGGGTGGTATTTGTGATTCTGGTTGTTGTGTTCCTCTACTTCTACCTGCGGTAACTGTTAAGCACATAAAGCGGAGCTTTGAGCATGATACCTTCCCAGCTCCGCTGAAGTGTGTTCGCAGCAAAGGGTATGTACCGAAAACGTCAGTTTTCAACAGTGCTCAGCTGCGGCGTGACCGCCGACGTTCCTTCCTATGTACTTCAGTAACGAAAAAGATTACACAAACCCAGCTCTTCGCTTGATCTTCTTTTGTTGGTGCAGAAAGAGCACCGTAGGTGTTCAAGGTTGATACGACAGGCTTGCCTGTCAGTAGTCATCTCTCTTTTAAGTTGCTTGGTATTATCTATTTTTTATTCTGGATACTTTTCAAGTGGATCAGCTTTGAACGGACGTTCGAGAGGTATCAATCTCAGTCGTACCGACTGGAGGTAGTCCATTCAATGTGCGAATGTTTCGCCTTCTATTATATCCGAGCGTAAATCCCTCGTCGTGAAATCCTCTTCCAAAGGTCGTTCGCTTCTCTCTCTTATCCGAGCGTAATTAAAAACCAGCCAATTCTTGCAGGACATCCGCACTATCAGCATCATACGACTCTGCAAAATCAACTTCGTACTGGAGCTGCTGGAGTACATTCGGATTGCGTTCAAGATAGAGTTCCATTCCGCCAATGGCTAGTCGGGCACACTGACAGACTCTACGTGCTTGTTGGTCGCTTATGGTGCGCAATCCTTCAAGGCGAATCACGCGCTTCACAACCTCAACACTTATCTCATCCAGCAGGCAAGTCCGTAGTACGTGTGATGGGCTCACGTTCAGTTTGCCGTTACTGACAAGACCTACTGTAGCGCACCCACCAAAGACAAAATCGTCCATCCATCCACGATGTTCAGTGTGGGCTACCTTTAACAAGCTGGCGATCCGGTTGGATTTCACTTTGGGCTTTGGCCCGCGTTTAGCTCGTTGGGCGTCAAGGTCAATCACGCCATCTGGCAAACCTTCCACTTGAGCTTCGGTAACGTCGGAGCGTGGCGCCGGATCAAGCTCAAAGTTCAGGTATACCGCTGAGGTCTTGCAGGCCTGGGGCGATGGGTAATCGTAGGGAGCTGGGGCTAGGGCTAGGGAATGGGTGGTGTAGCTTCCCAGCACTTGGCCTGTGGCTGGGTCAACAATGAATCCGTCGATGTTGTGCGTGCGCATACGTGCGATGTGTTGCATGGGTCGTTCTCCTGTTCAATTCAATTCTTCATAGGCATGTGCCTCGTTAGTAGTGGTTGCCGCAGGCGTAGACCTGCGGTGGTACTTGGGGGTAAATCAGTCGCGGATGTGGGCCGACAGGTTCTTCAGTCTGCTAATGACTCTCTCGTCAATCAGTCCGTCATAGAATTCGGCCAACTCTTGTCCATACGATTGTCTTGCCTGCTTGTAAGCTTCGAAGGCCGCAATAGGGGTATCGAAGTGGCCAAGGTCTTTCGCACTGCCATACCTTGAAATCCGGGCAACAAAGCCTGATCCGCTGGAGTGGACGTATATGCCACGCGGGAGTCTTGCTCGCAGTTTTCGAGAACCCTTGAAAATCAGGTTGAGGCTCTTTGGGACTACCGTGCAGTGCTCGGGTGAGTACGTTGTGTTCAGCGGGTCCAAAATGTCTTTGTCCAGCTCGGCGTCAGCCTCGAACGCGTAGGGCTGCATGGAGTACCACGCGGCAAACTCCTGATAGTCATGCCACTTGATGCAGACACTGCACCCTTCATAGGCAGCGGCCTTCTTGGGGCCGTAAGAGCGCCGCATCATGTTGGACCAAGTTTTGTGTGGGGTGCCCTTGCCTGTCTTGAAGTAGGGCATACCCATAGCCTTACGTCGATCCCGACTGTTATAGCCGACGCCATAGGTCAACTTCTTATTATCCTTAGGTGCTCCGAACAGCGGCAGTTCTTCCCCGAGGGTGTAGTCGAGGCGGACGCCTGCCAATTGTGGCAGTACGTAGATGGTCCTAACACGGTCATGCATGAAATATTGGTTCATTGATACCTCCATAGTTTGAATTTTTGGCGAAAAAAAACCGACACGTTGGTCGGCATCATCGACAGCATTTCTCTCTATAGAGGAGTAAATGAACTCAGCTTTCGGATGTCGTCGACCTCGAGGTTGGTTTTGCTTTCATTGCAATGGTCATGGCTATTTCTCATGGTTGCATTGACCGTCGGTGGTGGTCAGCCAGTTTGCAGACAAAGCAATACCGATCATCTGGCACTGAATGGGCGCTAGATGTATTCGGCATGTTTGTCTGATTTACGAATTGTCTCTCAAACTGCCCTAAGTTGTCAAGCGATAGTTGCTGCGCGTGCCAGTGGAATGATGTAGGCGTGTCGTACTACCTAGGTTTGACCTTCTCTAAATCCAGTCCGTCAGAAACTGGTTTCTGGTGGGAGAGAAAGCGCCCGGCTTAGTTCAGACAGCCATGTAAGCCCATAAATACTGGACGGAACGACCAGTTGATACTAAGAGCGTGACGAATTCAGTGCGGGTTATGTTTGGGTTTATCGATGGTTTCTAATGAGTTTCGAGGCCGCCAATCCTTTAGGTAATCGAGGCTGGCAGCCCATGTGGCTACTTAATCAATAAGGTGCAGCACATCTCTGACGTTCAAGTGAGAATATCGTGCGACGGACCGAGTATCCCTGTGTCCTGAGACGATCATGATCTGAGCATTGTTGAATCCTTTCTTCGCCACGTTGGTGATGCGCGTGTGCCTGAGTTGGTGCAGCCTGACGCTGCTATCAAGTCCAGCCTTTACACGTGCCAGACGCACAGCCTGTGATACTGCGTGTGGAGTGACATTGAAGAGTATGCCGTGTGGGTAGCGTTCAACAGTGGCACACAGTTGGGCGAGTTCAAGAATCTCGACGGCTCGGTGGGTGAGGGGGACGGACCGTGTGCCGTTCTTCCCATCGATCACATCGGCAATGCGATCCTTGAGATGCAGGCAGTCTTTGGTCAGTTTCAGGATTTCAGAGCGCCGCATGGCAGTCTCATATGCCAGTTCAACGATGAGCTTCATTGTTGGAGAAAGCTTCGCCAGTAATCGCTCAAGCTCGCTTGCACGTACCACCTTGTCTGAAGACCGGTCAGGTTTGGGAAGTGCAATGTCACTGACAGGATTATGAATGTCGATCAACAACCCTCGTTTGGCGAATCGGTAGAAGCGGGACATAAATGCGAGCTGCGTCCTGCACGTGGACGGCTTGACCTTCTTCAGTCGCATGATCTTGAAGTCATTGATCATCTGCGGCGTGACTTCATGAATAGGCTGGGTGAAATGCCTGCCTAGGTGCTCAACGATCTTTAGGGCGTGGTTGTAGCTGCCTTTACCCTTGAGCATGGTTTCGCAGTAAATCATCCCGAGCGTATAGATGGTGTGGTGCTTGCGATCCAATGTCACAGCTTCGATTTGTTTCGCCCATGACTCTGCTTCGACCTTGGTGCTGAAGGTTTTCGACTGGGGAGATTTGCCTTTAACCCGCACCTGAGCATTCCAGTTGCCGGACGGGAGTAAGCGGAAATTTGCCATTGTTGACGCCTCATAGATGTGAATGGGCGTTCTGTGAAGTCCAAGAGCACCAGGGCTAGGAGCCTGCTCCTAGCAGACCTTGACATGGTGGGGGTCGTTGGTTCGAGTCCAATCGCGCCTACCAAACAAAATCCGCTCTGCTGGGCGGTCTAGAGGGGTCATCGGAAACGGTGACCCCTTTTTTGCTTTCTGCGATTTGCAAAACTTTTGCAAAAGGAGCAGACGTATTGCACGCATCTATCGTCTCCCCGCCTGCTCATACACCGAACTGCGCTCACGTTTACCGACGGCTAACACGAGGATGACAATTCGCTCATCTTCGACCCGGTACACCAGTCGGTAGCCCGCGCCGCGCAATTTGATTTTGTAGCAATCCTTCATGCCGTGAAGCGCATCACCTGGCACGCGCGGTCCGGTCTGCCGTTCCTGGAGTTTTTTCAAAAACTGCAGGCGGACTGTACCATCGAGCTTTCGCAGTTCTTTCAGCGCCTTCGGATCCCACTCGACGTTGTACTCATTGGCCATTGGCGATATCTGCCTCGGCCTCGCCAATAAGATCGTCGAGCGATACTTGAACCGGTGTTTCGTTGGCGTCGAGCCGAGCTTTTACCAGTTGGACTAATTCCAGTTCGTCCAGGCGTTCGACCATTGCTTCGTAAACGTTGGCAGGGACCATGTAACCCACAACGCGATTGTGGTTCAGCACAGCCACAGGCAAGCCGTTGGCGCCGCTCAAGACGGAGGAAGGGTTCTTCTTGAGTTCGGATACGCTGACGGCTACATCAGCCAGGATGTTTTGCATAAATAAGACTCCTTTACAGGTCGTTATTCTGGTCTTTTTATGCGTAAGCTGCAAACGCTCGGAGTCCAAGCTCTGCTGGACGGTCTGGACTTCGGGCAATACCTTGCCAAAGTGACACCTGGCGGCGCACTCGAGGGCTACGCGTCTCGATCAACAGAAAAGCGTAGCCACCGACAGCAGGCAAATAATCTGGACCACCATCTGGCAACGTATTTCGCCAATTGCTGTCGCCATACTGCTCATGTGACCGGCATACATAGCTGGAGCCCTCATTGTCGGCAATCGCACCGTGGATGATCCGCAGGACCATCATGGCTGAGTATAGGGCCAATCCCGATTCTCTCCAGTTGCCGGGGCCAGCGCTGCCAATATCGACAAAATTTATTGGTCTGCAGCAACAGTTTTTCTTGTTGGACACCTCCCACCTCAAGGCAGCAAAGTTGCCGCCACTGCTCGACCTTCCGGGTCAACAATAAAAAAACCGAGCCGACTGCACGCCACTTTCATGCTGTGAGCCCTTTGCTCACATCCTGCTGTAATGGCGCCGCAGCGCGCACTAAAGGACCTCTCCGCCATGCAAACTGTTGTGAACTTATGGCCGTTGATCGGCGTACTTGTCATCGTGGTCGGCTTTGTATTGCGCTTCAATCCGTTGCTGGTGGTGACCGCCGCCGCTATCGCGACCGGGCTCGCCGCCCATTTCCCGCTGGAAAAAATTCTCGCAACCATGGGTGATGGCTTCCTTCAAACCCGTGCGTTGCAATTGATCCTGTTATTACCGTTGGCGGTGATTGGCCTGTTGGAGCGTCATGGCCTGCGCCTGCATGCGCAGAACTGGATCGCCCGCTTCGAGCGCGCGACGGTCGGGCGTTTGCTGATCATCTATCTGTTCGTACGTGAAACGACTGCGGCCATGGGGCTGACCAGCCTGGGCGGGCATCCGCAGATGGTACGGCCATTGCTGGCGCCGATGGCCGAAGGTGCGGCGGAAAAACGCTATGGCAAGCTGCCGGACAAGCAGCGTCACAAGGTATTGGCCATGTGCGCCGCCACCGACAACGTAGGGTTGTTTTTTGGCGAGGACATCTTCGTCGCCTTTGGTGCGATCGCGTTGATGCATACCTTCCTGCTCGGCTCGGGAATTGATGTAGATCCGCTGCACATTGCAGTGTGGGGCATCCCGACGGCGATCTGTGCCTTTATCATTCACGCCATCCGGCTGCATCGGTTCGATCGCAGGTTGACCCGTGAGATGACCGCCGCCGCCCCGTCGGTGGAGGCTGCCCAATGATTATTTCCATTCAATACCTGTACTGGCTGGCCGGGGTGCTGTTGCTGATCACTGCCGGCATGATCGTGTTGGATCGCACCCACCCCAAGCGTTGGTCCAGCGCGCTGTTCTGGCTGCTGTTTGCCATTCCGTTCCTTGTGGGGGAGCGGCTGCCCTCGGTGGTCGTAGGTGTCGGCGTTGTGGTGATGGCATTGATTGCGGGCCTGGGCGGCGTTGGCCGTGGCCAGCACGCCGAATTGCACGTCAAGGCTTCCCGTGCCAGTGCCGGTCGCCTGGGTCACAAGCTGTTTATCCCCGCGCTGGCGATTCCGCTGACCACGGTGATTGGCTCGGTATTGCTCAAGCACACCGAAATTGGCGGTGTACCGCTACTCGATCCGAAGAACACCACCTTCGTCTCGCTCGGCATCGGCTGCCTGATCGCCCTCGGCCTGGCCTGCTGGCTGACCCGCGATACGCCGGTGCAAGCCTTGCGCGAATCGCGTCGCCTGACCGAAGCCCTTGGCTGGGCCATGGTGCTGCCGCAGATGCTGGCAATGCTCGGGCTGTTGTTCAATGAAGCCGGGGTGGGCACGGCGGTTGCTCATGTCACTACCACTTACATCAACCTGGATTTCAAGTTGGTGGCGGTCATGGTGTATGTGTTGGGCATGGCCTTGTTTACTGTGATCATGGGCAACGGCTTTGCAGCCTTTCCGGTGATGACCGGCGGCGTCGGTGTGCCGGTGCTGGTGGGGATCTACGGCGGCAACCCGGCGGTAATGGCGGCGATCGGCATGTTTTCCGGCTACTGCGGTACGCTGATGACGCCGATGGCGGCCAACTTCAATATCGTGCCGGCCGCGTTGCTTGAGCTGCCGGACAAGAACGCGGTGATCAAGGCCCAATTGCCCACCGCATTGATGATGCTGGTGGTCAATATTGTGCTGCTTTATCTGTTGATGTGAGGCCAGGATGAACACCTTATTGCTGACAGGCTTCGAGCCTTTCGATCACGACGACGTCAACCCATCCTGGGAAGCGGTGCGCCAGCTGGAGGGCGTGCAACTGGGCGATGACGTGCGGATCGTCGCACGCCGATTGCCCTGCGCCTTTGCCACGGCTGCCGACACCTTGATGGCGTTGATCGACGAATTACATCCGGTGATGGTCATCGCCACAGGCTTGGGCCCTGGGCGCAGTGACATTTCGATCGAGCGGGTCGCGATCAACGTCAATGACGCACGCATCCCGGACAACCTGGGCGCCCAGCCGATTGACACTGCGGTGGTAGAGGGGGGGCCGGCCGCTTACTTCTCGACATTGCCGATCAAGGGCATGGTCAGAGCGGTGCGAGACGCGGGTATTGCCGCCTCGGTTTCGCAGACGGCGGGCACGTTCGTGTGTAATCAGGTGTTTTATCGATTGCAGCATGCGCTGGTGGGTTCAGCGGTGCGCAGTGGGTTTATCCATGTGCCGGGCCTGCCTGGGTCGGGTGAGCCGTCGATGGCGCTGCCGATGTTGGTGGAAGGCTTGCGCCTGGCGGTCGCGGCGGCCTGGCAGACTCAGGTGGATATTGTGGAAACAGGCGGGCGGGTGAGCTGATGCCGTGCCCGGTGGCATAACCTCGACTACAGTTGATCAGGTATCCCCCTGGAAAAACTACATCATGATCAAGTGCCCGAAGTGTGTGTCCGTAGTGTTGTCGCTCGCATTGTTTGCAGGCAGCAGTATTGCCTTGGCTGATCCCGGCAATGGCAAAGGCCAGGGCAATAACAAAGGGAATAACCAGGCGGGGCAGGGCCACGGCAAGCCTGGTGGCAAAGGTTCGGCGGGTAGTCACGGCCCCAGCGTTGATCGGGGCAGTGTGCTGAGCCTGGTGGGCGGTAACCGCGATTACTGGAGCCCTGGGCCTGCGCTGCCTCCGGGTATTCAGAAGAATCTGGCGCGCGGCAAACCGCTGCCGCCCGGTATCGCCAAGAAACTCGATGGTCGTTTGGCGGGACGCCTGCCTCACTACGACGGGTATGAGTGGCAGCAAGCCGGCACCGACCTGATATTGGTAACCATCGCCACCGGTATCATCTACGAAGTGCTCAACGGGGCTTTTGATTGACTGGGCGGTGCCTCACGCTTCCCGTGCGGGAAAAAACAGCTCGAACCGCGTCACGCCGTCTTCACTGCTGACGCCATACCGCCCGTTGTGCAATTGCATGATGGTTGCCACGATCGACAGCCCCAGCCCATTGGACTGGGAGGACCGCTCGCGGGATTCATCCACCCGGTAAAACCGTTCGAACAACCGCGGTAGGTGCTCGGCGGGAATGGTTTCACCCTGGTTACTGACCCTCAGGTTGACGCCCTCGTCATTTGCAATAGCCTGGATGCGCAACTCCGATCCCGGCGAGCCATACTTGATGGCATTGGCGCACAGGTTGGCCAGGGCACGCCGCAGGAGCATCGGCTCCGCCCAGATCACGCCGTCGCCCTCGACCACGATGTGCATGCCCGCGTCAGCGGCCAACCCTTCGAAATAATCCGCGATGCGTTCCACTTCATCCGCAGCGTCCAGTGCCTGGCGTTGGCGCAACGCGCTGGCGGGGTCGGTGCGCGCCAGAAACAGCATGTTGTCGAGCATCCGCGCCAGGCGTTCGAGTTCTTCGACATTGGAGGCCAGCAGCTGCTGGTAGCTTTCAATACTGCGCAGCTGTTGCAGGGCAACCTGGGTTTCGCCGAGCAGATTATTGATCGGCGTGCGCAGTTCATGCGCCATGTCGGTGGACACCTGGCCCAATTGCACAAAGCCCTTGGACAAGCGTTCAAGCATGGTATTGAACGACTCGATCATCGGCAGCAATTCTTTGGGTGCGCCCTGGCCGTCGAGGCGCTCGGCCAGGTTGCCGACGCCGATCCCTTGCGCGTGGCGGGCGAGGCGGCGCAAGGGCAGCAAGCCGCGATGCACCAGCAGGTAACCGGCCAATGCGAGGATGATCGCAGCGATGCTCGCCAGGATATACACGCTCAACCGATAGCTGGCGAGTACGGCGGTGCGCTCGGTCATCAGGCGGCCGCTGGTGACTTGCAGGCTGCCCAGATCGCCGGAGTCGATGGTCGCGGCCACGGTTGAAAAAGGAATGCCGTTAAGCCCCGGCAGATGTTGCACATCGCTCAGCGCCAGTACGTGATCCCTGGGCACCGGTTTGACCGGAGGCAGCTCGATATTCGCCGGGTTCACCAACAGCAACGGTTGTTGGCCGGGGGCGCCGATGCTCAATACGGATTCGCGGTTGCCCAGCATGTTCTGGAACAACTCGGGCTTTGTCTGGATCAGGCCCAGGGTATTGCTGTCGTTAAGCAGGTTGCGCAACTGATCCACCCGGGATATCAGCGCGGTGTCGTCGCGGCGCACCAGTTCGCGTTCCAGCTCGCGGTACAGGGCCACGCCCAAGGTGGCCAGCAAGGCGAAGGCGAGCAAGGCGAAGATCAGCGCCAGGCGCAGGGTCAGCGAGTAATGGCGAGCGCGGCTCATGGCTGGGTATCGAAGCGGTAGCCGATGCCCCGCACGCTGTGGATCAACTTGAGTTGGAACGGGTCGTCGATTTTCAAGCGCAGGCGCCGCACGGCCACGTCGACCACATTGGTGTCACTGTCAAAATTCATGTCCCATACCCGCGAGGCAATCAGCGAGCGTGACAGCACCTGGTCCTGGTGAGTGGCGAACAGGTGCAGCAGGGCGAACTCTTTATTGGTCAGGGTGATGCGCGTGCCGGCGCGGGTGACGCGGCGCTTGAGCACATCGATTTGCAGGTCGGCGATGTGCAGGTGTTCTTCTTCTCGCGTCGGGCCACGTCGGGTCAGGGTGCGCAGGCGTGCGACCAGCTCGGCGAAGGAGAAGGGCTTGATCAGGTAGTCGTCGGCGCCCAGTTCCAGGCCTTTGATGCGGTCGGCGATGTCATCGCGGGCGGTGAGAAACAGTACCGGCGTGTCGGCTTCCTTGCGCAGGCGGCGCAGCACTTCCCAGCCATCCATCTTCGGCATCATCACGTCGAGCACGATCACGTCGAACGGCGTTTCCAGGGCCTGGTGCAAACCGTCCACGCCATCGCGGGCCAGGCTCACGCTGTAACCCAACTCCTGCAGGCCATTGAGCAGGTAATTGCCGGCCTTGGGTTCGTCTTCGACTACGAGGATGTTCATGGGAAAAGCCCTGGTTCGATGGGTTGCGCAAGTTTAGCCTGATCAATTGTCACTGGCGCAACCGGTGCCCTGCACGCGGTAGTCCAGCACATGCTCACGGTCCTGGTGGTCCAGGTAGCGCAGTTGTGCCGGGACGATACCGCATTGGCCGTAGGAGTCGGTACTGGACAGCACCTTGGCGACGTCCAGGTGAACGAAGAAGCCGGTCTGATCATGGATCACGGGCGCGGTTGAAGCGGTGTCGGCAGCGAATACCGAGCCGGTGGCGAGCAACGCAGCAAAGGCGAGGGCAAAGCGTTTCATGGCGAGATCTCTGTTTAAAGTGGCTGCCGGGGTTGGCAGTGAGTTCACAGTAACCAGGCGACCCGAACAGCTAACCAACAGGATGATGACAAGTTCGTCATTCAACGTTTAACGCTGGCGCCTCGCAGCGTTTACAAGTGCCGAGGTGAACCGTAGATTGCGTGGGTCGATCATTGCTTGAACCCATGGAGAAGCCGCGTAGTGTCCAGTCGAAATCCAGCCGTATTCAGTCAGCGTTACCGTGCCTTCCTGTTCGATATGGACGGCACCCTGCTCAACTCCATCGCCGCTGCCGAGCGTGTATGGAGCCGCTGGGCTGAACGCCATGGGCTGGATGTGCAGGCTTTCCTGACGACCATTCATGGCGCCCGCGCGATTGATACGATCACGCGTCAGGCGTTGCCGGGTGTGGATCCCGAGGCGGAGGCGGCGTGGATTACCGAGGCTGAATTGAGCGACGTCGAGGGTGTCGTGGCGCTTGCCGGTGCGGTCGCGTTCCTGAACCGCTTGCCGGCCGATCAGTGGGCACTCGTCACGTCTGCGCCCAAGGCACTGGCGTTGCGCCGAATGCAAGCGGCCGGTATTCCCATGCCGGCGGTAATGGTGACGGCCGAAGATGTCGCCAGCGGCAAGCCGGATCCTGCGTGTTACGTGCTTGGCGCCCAGCGCCTGGGCGTGCCGGTGCAGGATTGCCTGGTGTTCGAGGATGCGACAGTAGGCATTCGAGCAGCAGAAGCGGCGGGAGCGGACGTGATGGTCGTGACCTCGACGCACCTGGCGCCCATGGCGACTGAACATGCCTGTATCGAGGGATATGAGGGGTTGCAAGTGGTGCGAGAAGCGGATGGCCTGCTGACGCTGCGAGAAAAGATAGACAGTCAGCGTGCGGTTTTTTGATGGGCGCGATGCGCCTCGCGCTGGCACAGCTTACGCAAAATAGTCTTCTGAATCGGCTTGAGACAGAACGCAAACAGGTAGGCGCACAAGAGTAAGGCGAGGTCCAGCCAGGAATGGTCTGCGGCGTCGACGGCCGCCTCGGCTTCCAAACGCAGGCCATACCCGAGCGCCAGAAAGACCAGCCCTATCAGCAAGGTGATCGTCCAGGACAGGGTAACCATGGGCTGTGTAACGGTTGGCCTCATCGACGTGCTCCTGAAATGCACTCGGACCGCAGGATGACGTGGGATTTGGCTGCAAATGATGCAACAAGTTCCGGGGATCATGGCAGTTTCATCTTGCAGCGCAGGCCTGTGTACGAGGCGCACAGCTCGGATGAAAAAAAGCGGACGGGTCAATCAGGTTTTCGCCAGCCGTTACGGTGAAGCAAAAGGCTGGCTACTGGAGGTGCTTCAAGGCGTCTGGTTTTTGTCCGGCGCAGTGAGGCCGGCCTGGATGCGCTGATAAATTTCCTCGCGGTGCACGGCAACATCCTTGGGGGCGTTGATGCCGATTCGTACTTGCTGGCCGCTAACGCCCAGGATGGTGATCGTAATGTCATCACCGATGTTTATGCTTTCACCAACTTTGCGGGTGAGTATAAGCATGGACTTCTCCTTGATTACTTTTAAGGACACATGTTCAGACAGGGCAGGTGTCGGATGTGCGTAGCTTACTGCGAAGCGCTTCCCTGTGACTGCCTCTTTTAGGACGCATAGAGGCGACATTAATTCCCATGGCGGCATCATACAGGTCGCGATACATCATTCGCATTGTTTAAGCCAATGTTTATGACGGCCAGAATAGACAGTGAATGGTAAAGTCGCCTCTTTATCTTCAAAGGAGCAGGGCAGTGCGTAAAGTAGCGATGGCAATTGCGGTGTTGGCGTTGGCCGGATGCGGCGAAGGTAAACCTGTCGATGCGCCCAAGGCCAAGCCTGTCGTGACCCAAAGCCAGCCACAAACCGGTGCGATTGCCGCTCAAGAATGGGATGTATGGGTGGGCCCGCCGGATCACAAGCTGCAGGCGATCACGGACCTGACCGCCTGGTTGCTGGAGCATGGTTTCAATTTTTATATCGTCAAGGTCGACGGCAAGGATCAGGTCCTGCTGGGCCCGTTTGCGAGCAAGGCCGAGGCTGAGGCCAAGCAGACCCTGCTCAATGAAAAGATGGCGCGGGCCAAGAAAAACGACACCGTGTCAGAGGTCATCGAACACAAGGTCACCCAGTAACAAGCCGGGTGGGCGGGTTTGCGCCCACCTTCAGCCACAGGCCTTCAGGTTCACCGGGCCGACGAACTCGTTGCCACGGCCCATCACACAGCCCACCGTCTGGTTGCGCTGGCGCTCCCAGGCTTGCACCGGGTAGGTCTTGTTCCAGGCTTCATACAGCTGGCGATCCTGTTTCGACAGGCGCAGGCCGTATTGCTTGCTCATATAAAAATAGGTGCGCGCGATCATTCCGCGGATGGACGGACGCGGCATGACCTTCTTGGCCTTGAAGTCCACTTGCGTCAGGCATGAACCGTATTGCCCTCTTTGCACCGGCAGCCAGCCGAAGCTGAAGTTGTTCCGGTCGCCATTCACCTCGCCGATGCTCGGCACCAGGTTATGCAGGTCCGCTTCGGCGCGCTTGAACACGTCGTCATGGCGCGTGCAGTTTTTACGCCCGCCATTTTGCCAGCACTGACGTTGATGGCCGATCTGCCAGGCGGGCACGATGTGTTCCCACTCGATGCGTGCGGCGCGGTTGGCGTTCTTGCGCGGGATGTAGCCACAGGCTTTCAGGTCTATACGGTTACCGGTGTATTTGCAGCCGCAGTAGAACTCGGTGGACTGCGGAGCGTAGAGCTTCCAGGCGATTTTTTTGGCTTCACTGAAAGTGCGGGGGGCTTGGGCGTTGGCGGTGACAGCAAACAACAGGCAGCACACAGCAAAAAAACGGACACTCATTCAATCAATCTTCCTTCGGCACAACCCAGAAAATCTGCACGCCGCCGTCATCCCTGTAGGCGAGGGTGACGTTGTCGTTTTCCGCAATCTCTTCAAGCAGGCGCGCCCATTCGTCCTCGGGCTCATCCGGCAGGCGGAAGATCAGCGCCGCCTTGGCCTTCTGCGCGTTGGTCGAATTGATGATTTTTTGGACGCGAATAGCCAGGCGCTGGTAGGCATCTGGCGGTGCGGGTGCTGCGGAGGAGGGCTTTGCCACGGATTATTCCTTAGTAAGCTGTACGCACATACAGTATTTAACTGTAGGTAATTTCGCAACTGCTTAAATTCAAAGAACTCCGTCTGACAGCGAATTTGGAAATTTGCTGGGATTTTTTGCGAGGAACTGTAGGAGCGAACTCGCTCCTACAGATAAAGCCTGGAATCAATACTCCCAGAACATCCGTTGCAGCTCTTTGCTGTCCTGTGTCTTGGTCAGGGCGACCATCGCGAGAATGCGCGCTTTCTGCGGGTTCAGGTCAAGGGCGGCGACCCAGTCGTATTTGTCGTCGGGTTGCTCGGCGTTACGCAGCACCATGCCGCCAGCGTTGACGTGGGAAGAGCGAATGATCTGCACGCCTTGCTTGCGCAATTCCACCAGCGCGGGAACGACCTTGGACGAGACCGAACCATTGCCGGTGCCGGCATGGATGATCGCCTTGGCGCCGGCTTGGGCCAGGGCCTTGTAGGCAGTGTCGCTCACGTTGCCGTAGCCGTAGGCAATTTCGACGTCGGGCAGGCTCTTGATGGTCTTGATGTCGAATTCCGAATCCATGGTGTGACGCTTGGCCGGCAGGCGGAACCAGTAGGATTTGCCTTCAACGACCATGCCCAGCGGGCCCCATGGGCTCTTGAAAGCCTCGGTCTTGATATTGATCATCTTGCTCACGTCGCGACCCGACTGGATCTCGTCGTTCATGGTCACCAGCACGCCTTTGCCCCGTGCGTCCTTGCTGCCTGCGACGGCAACGGCGTTGTACAGGTTGAGCATGCCGTCTGCCGACATGGCGGTACCAGGGCGCATGGAACCGACTACGACGATAGGCTTGTCGGTTTTTTCAACCAGGTTGAGGAAGTAGGCGGTTTCTTCAAGGGTGTCGGTACCGTGGGTGATCACGATGCCATCCACATCCTTGTCGTCAGCCAATTCGGCGACGCGGCGACCCAGTTGCAGCAGGTTGTCGTTGTTGATGCTTTCCGAAGCAATTTGCATCACTTGTTCGCCGCGTACATTGGCGATCTGGCTAAGCTCAGGAACACCCGCGATCAATTGTTCGATGCCGACTTTGGCGGCCTGGTAAGTGGCGCTGTTGGCCGCACTGGCGCCAGCCCCGGCAATGGTGCCGCCAGTGGCGAGGATCACCACGTCGGAAAGCTTGGTCTTGGTGTCGACTTCTTTTGCCTGAGCGGCAACGGGGAACAACAGCAGGAGGGCCAGCGCCCCAGGAACAAAGGTCTTCAATGCAGATTTCATTATTTTTCTCTCTGGTTTTTGATGAGTGCGGTAGCAGGTTCATCCAGAACACCCGGGCGACTCTGAACGCCTCGAGGTGCTGAGAAAGAGCAGGATTTGTACCAAGCCAATCATGCTCGGGGAGATAAAATAAACTATTGATTTAAAACAATTTAAACGGGGCTTTCAGTCTGGGCTGACGCGACGCCGTCCGGCTTTCCGAACGGAAGGCGCTTCGCTGTTCGGTTGTCCGAAAGCCAGCTCGGATTGGCGCAGGTCATGTATGAGATCGTCGTTGCGCCTGTCTTTTCAACTCACAGGAAAAGGGCAGGGTGGGTTCAGGAGGAAAGGTGAACGACTGCCGTTGACAAATCTCTACAAGGTTCTCATAGTTCTGACAACGCAAACGTTTGCGAGATGTTTCTTCGACGCGAGCGTTGCTCACAATAATCATAAGATCGGAGTACACCCATGAAGCTGCCATTTGCAGGACGTCTTCTCGCTGTCGCTGTGCTTGCCGCCGCATCCGCTGCCCTGCCTCTCTCTTCTGCTTTCGCTGACGACGCCGCCGCCAAACCCAAGGTTGGCCTGGTGATGAAGTCCCTTGCCAACGAATTTTTCGTGACCATGCAAGAGGGCGCCAAGGATTACCAGAAATCCCACGCCGCCGACTTCGACATGATCACCAACGGCATCAAGAACGAAACCGACACCAGCGCGCAGATCGATATCGTCAACCAGATGATTCTGGCCAAGGTCAACGCCATTGTCATTGCTCCCGCCGACTCCAAAGCGCTGGTCACCGTGCTGAAGAAAGCCTCGAATGCCGGCATCAAGGTGGTCAACATCGACAACCGTCTGGACCCGGACGTGCTGAAAAGCAAAAAACTCGATATTCCCTTCGTCGGCCCGGACAACCGCAAAGGCTCCAAGCTGGTGGGTGACTACCTGGCCAAGCAACTGGCCGCAGGCGACAAGGTCGGTATCATCGAAGGCGTACCGACCACCACCAACGCCCAGCAGCGCACCGCAGGCTTCAAGGATGCGATGGATGCTGCAGGCATGAAGATCGTCTCCACCCAATCCGGTAACTGGGAAATCGACCAGGGCCAGAAAGTCGCATCGGCGATGCTGAGCGAATACCCGGACCTCAAGGCACTGCTGGCCGGTAACGACAACATGGCCCTGGGTGCGGTCTCCGCCGTACGTGCGGCAGGCAAGGCCGGTAAAGTGCTGGTGGTGGGCTATGACAACATCGAAGCCATCAAGCCGATGCTGCAGGACGGTCGCGTACTGGCGACCGCCGACCAGGCCGCTGCCCAGCAAGCCGTGTTCGGCATCCAGAACGCGCTCAAGCTGGTCAAGGGCGAGAAGGTCGACGCCACCGACGGTGTGATCGAAACCCCGGTCGAGCTCGTCCTCAAGAAGTAATCCCGGCAGTAGCCAACAGCGCCCGCTCGTCCTGAGCGGGCGCCTGGAGATTTTCCTATGTCATCTTCCGCCCCGAACGCTGTCCTCTCGGTCAGCGGTATCGGTAAGACCTATGCCCAACCGGTTCTGTCCGACATCACGCTCACGCTCAATCGCGGTGAAGTGCTGGCACTGACCGGTGAAAACGGCGCTGGCAAAAGCACCTTGTCGAAGATCATCGGCGGGTTGGTCACGCCAACCACCGGGAACATGCAGTTCAATGGCCAGGCCTATCACCCCGGCAGCCGCACCCAGGCCGAAGCGTTGGGTGTGCGCATGGTCATGCAGGAACTCAACCTGCTGCCGACGCTGACGGTGGCTGAAAACCTGTTCCTGCATAACCTGCCCAGCCGTGGTGGCTGGATCAGCCGCAAACAGCTGCGCAAAGCCGCGACCGAAGCCATGGCCCAGGTCGGCCTGGACGCCATCGACCCGGACACGCTGGTCGGCAGCCTGGGCATCGGCCATCAACAAATGGTCGAGATTGCCCGCAACCTGATCGGCGACTGCCACGTACTGATTCTCGACGAACCTACGGCGATGCTCACTGCCCGTGAAGTCGAGATGCTGTTCGAACAAATCACTCGCCTGCAGGCCCGAGGCGTGGCGATTATTTATATTTCGCACCGGCTGGAAGAGTTGGCCCGTGTGGCCCAGCGCATTGCGGTATTGCGCGATGGCAAGCTGGTGTGTGTCGAGCCGATGGCCAATTACAACAGCGAACAATTGGTGACGCTGATGGTGGGGCGCGAGTTGGGCGAGCATATCGACCTGGGCCCGCGGACTATCGGCGGACCGGCCCTGACGGTCACAGGCCTGACGCGCTCGGACAAGGTCCGTGACGTGTCGTTCCAGGTGCGCGCCGGTGAAATCTACGGTATTTCCGGCCTGATCGGCGCCGGTCGTACCGAGTTGCTGCGCCTGATTTTCGGCGCCGACCCGGCCGACAGCGGCACCGTGGCGCTGGGGCCGCAGGCCAATGTAGTGAGCATTCGCTCACCGGTCGATGCGGTCGGTCATGGCATTGCCCTGATCACCGAGGATCGCAAGGGTGAAGGCCTGCTGCTGACCCAGTCGATCAGCGCCAACATCGCTCTGGGCAACATGCCGGAAATCTCCGCTGGCGGGCTGGTGAACAGCCGCGATGAAACCGCCCTGGCCAAGCGCCAGATCGACGCCATGCGTATCCGCAGTTCCAGCCCGGCGCAGTTGGTTTCCGAACTGTCGGGCGGTAACCAGCAGAAGGTGGTGATTGGCCGCTGGCTGGAGCGTGATTGTTCGGTGATGCTGTTCGATGAGCCCACCCGAGGCATCGACGTCGGTGCCAAGTTCGACATTTACGCCTTGCTCGGCGAGTTGACGCGCCAGGGCAAAGCGCTGGTCGTGGTCTCCAGTGACCTGCGCGAGCTGATGCTGATCTGTGACCGCATCGGCGTATTGTCCGCCGGGCGCCTGATCGAGACCTTCGAGCGCGACAGCTGGACCCAGGACGAATTGCTCGCCGCCGCCTTTGCCGGCTATCAGAAACGTGATGCGCTGCTCAACGATGCAGCGCCTAGGAATACCCCATGAAAACAACCACTTCCCCCGGTAAGACTGGCGGCAACTTCTACGGCCTGGGTACCTACCTGGGGCTGGCAGGTGCGCTGCTGGCGATGATTGCGCTGTTCTCGGTGCTCAGCGATCACTTCCTGTCCTACGACACGTTCAGCACCCTGGCCAACCAGATTCCGGACCTGATGGTGCTGGCGGTGGGCATGACCTTCATCCTGATCATCGGTGGCATCGACCTGTCGGTGGGCTCGGTACTGGCGTTGGCGGCGTCGGCGGTCAGCGTGGCAATTCTGAGCTGGGGCTGGAGCGTATTGCCGGCCGCCGTGCTGGGCATGGGCTGCGCCGCATTGGCCGGCACACTCACCGGTTCCATCACCGTGGCCTGGCGGATCCCGTCCTTTATCGTGTCCCTCGGCGTGCTGGAGATGGCCCGGGGCGTGGCATACCAGATGACCGGCTCGCGCACCGCGTATATCGGTGACTCGTTTGCCTGGCTGTCCAACCCGATTGCGTTCGGGATCTCGCCGTCGTTCATCATTGCGTTGCTGGTGATCATCGCCGCCCAGTTGGTGCTGACCCGCACCGTGTTTGGTCGCTACCTGATCGGTATCGGCACCAATGAAGAAGCGGTGCGACTGGCCGGCATCAACCCCAAGCCCTACAAGATCCTGGTGTTCAGCCTGATGGGTCTGTTGGCCGGCGTGGCCGCGCTGTTCCAGATTTCGCGTCTGGAAGCGGCGGATCCGAATGCCGGCTCGGGCCTGGAACTGCAAGTGATCGCTGCTGTGGTGATCGGCGGTACCAGCCTGATGGGCGGGCGCGGTTCGGTCATCAGTACCTTTTTTGGTGTGCTGATTATTTCGGTATTGGCTGCGGGCCTGGCACAGATCGGCGCGACAGAACCGACCAAACGCATCATTACCGGTGCGGTGATCGTGATCGCCGTGGTCCTTGATACTTACCGCAGCCAGCGCGCCAGTCGGCGGGGCTGAACCATGGCAACGATCAAGGATGTGGCAGCGCTGGCGGGGATTTCCTACACCACGGTGTCCCATGTGGTGAACAAAACGCGCCCGGTCAGCGAGCCGGTGCGCATCAAGGTCGAGGCGGCGATCAAGCAGTTGGACTACGTGCCGAGTGCGGTCGCGCGCTCACTCAAGGCCAAGACCACGGCGACGATCGGGCTGCTGGTGCCCAACAGCCTCAACCCGTATTTCGCCGAACTGGCCCGGGGCATTGAGGACTATTGCGAGCGCAACGGCTACTGCGTGATTCTCTGCAACTCCGACGACAACGCCGAAAAGCAGCGCAGCTATTTGCGCGTGCTGCTGGAGAAACGCGTCGACGGCTTGATCGTAACCTCGGTGGGCGGCGATGACAGTGGCCTCGCCGCTGGCTTGAGTGCGGTGCGCACGCCCATGGTGATAGTCGACCGGGCACTGGACGGTATCGACGTCGACCTGGTGCGCATCGATCATGAAGAGGGGGCTTACCTGGCGACCCGGCACTTGCTTGAATTGGGCCATCGCGACATCGCCTGCATCGCCGGCCCGGCCCATACTCGCGTGGCGCAAATGCGTCTGGCAGGGTATTGGCGTGCGTTGCGCGAAGCGGGGGTTGAAATAGCGGCTGAGCGCATCCGGGAAAGTGATTTTACCAGCACCGGTGGTTATGCCGCCGCAGTGCAATTGCTTGCGCAGCAGCCCCCCAGTGCGATTTTTGCCTGCAACGACATGATCGGCTTCGGCGTGTTGCGCGCTGCGGCAGAGCAGAATATCCGCGTGCCGGGCGAGCTGTCGGTGATTGGTTTCGATGACATTCAAATGGGCCGGTATGTTTATCCGGCGCTGACCACGGTCGGGCAGTCGATCCTGCAACTGGGCGAGACAGCGGCTGAATTATTATTGCGACGTATAGCGACACCCCAACGCCCGATCGATCAACGCATCGTGACGCCGAGTATTGTCTTGCGTGAGTCGACGGCGCCGTTGGCCGGTGTGTTCGCCCAATACCGCTGAACCAGAATTGATGAGTACTGATGTATGCCAGCAAAAGTAGTGGTAGTAGGCAGCTTGAACATGGACCTGGTCACCCGCGCCAGTCGCTTGCCGCGTGCCGGTGAAACACTGATCGGCCAGACGTTTTCCACCGTACCCGGTGGCAAGGGCGCCAACCAGGCCGTGGCCTTGGCGCGCCTGGGGGCGAATGTGGCGATGATCGGTTGCGTCGGCACCGATGCCTACGGCGGCCAACTGCGTGATGCGCTGGTGATCGAAGGTATCGATTGTCAGGCCGTCAGCACCGTGGAAGGCTCCAGTGGTGTCGCGCTGATCGTGGTAGATGACAGCAGCCAGAACGCGATTGTGATTGTGGCGGGCAGTAACGGTGAGTTGACGCCCGACTCGATGACGGCCTGCGACGCGGTGCTGCAGGCCGCCGACGTGATCATCTGCCAGCTTGAAGTACCGATGGAAACCGTCGGGCATACGCTCAAGCGCGGCCGCGAGCTGGGCAAGACGGTGATCCTCAACCCGGCGCCGGCCAGTGGGCCCTTGCCGGCCGAGTGGTATGCCTCGATTGACTACCTGATCCCCAACGAAAGTGAAGCCAGCGCCTTGAGCGGCGTGACGGTCGATTCGCTCGACAGCGCCAAGCTCGCGGCTACCGCGCTGATCAAGGCCGGCGCCGCTAAAGTCATCATCACCCTGGGCGCCCAGGGCGCACTGTTTGCCGATGGCAACAGCTTCGAACACTTGGTCGCGCCCAAGGTCACGGCGGTGGACACCACGGCTGCCGGCGATACCTTCGTAGGTGGCTTTGCTGCGGCATTGGCCGCAGGCAAGAGCGAAGCCGAGGCGATCCGGTTTGGCCAGGTTGCGGCAGCGTTGTCGGTGACCCGTGCCGGCGCCCAACCTTCTATTCCTACCCTGCACGACGTACAAGGTTTTGTGCCCTCATGAAAAAGACCCCTCTGCTCAATATCGCCCTGTCGCGCGTGATCGCGTCACTGGGGCACGGCGACATCCTGGTCATAGGTGATGCCGGCCTGCCGGTGCCACCTGGCGTCGAGTTGATCGACCTGGCACTGACCCAGGGCATCCCGGATTTCATCAGCACCCTGCGCGTTGTGCTCAGCGAAATGCAGGTGGAAAGCCACGTGCTGGCTGAAGAAATCCTGCTCAAGCAGCCGCCGGCGCTGACCGAGCTCAATGCGCTGACCGCACAGGCTGCGCTGGGCGAACGACGCCTGCTCAGCCATGACGCGTTCAAGCAACTGAGTGGCAAGGCGCGCGCCGTGGTGCGCACCGGCGAATGTCAACCGTACTGCAATATCGCGCTGGTCTCCGGCGTAACCTTCTAGAGTCCCCCTACGACAAGGAGTGTTTTATGCAACGTGGTCTTCCATCCCTGAAAAACCTGTTTCGGAGTGTTCTGCTTTTGTCCGCACTCACAGCTGCAAGCGCCCAGGCGGCAGAAAAAATCGACCTGATCATCGATACCGACCCAGGTGCCGATGACGTGGTTGCCTTGCTGTTCGCCATGGCGTCGCCGGAAGAGCTGAGCATCCGCGCGCTGACGACCGTGGCCGGCAACGTGCGCCTGGACAAAACCTCGCGCAATGCGCGCCTGGCGCGCGAGTGGGCAGGGCGCGAGGACATCCCGGTATACGCGGGGGCTCCGGCACCGCTGCTGCGCAAGCCGATCTATGCCGAGAATATCCATGGCAAGGAAGGGATTTCCGGCGTCACCGTGCACGAGCCGAAACAAGGCCTGGCGGACGGCAACGCCGTGGATTACCTGATCAAGACCCTGACGGCCGCCAAGCCCCACAGCATCACTATTGCCATGCTCGGCCCGCAGACCAACCTGGCCCTGGCATTAACCCAGGCACCAGAAATCACCCAGGGCATCAAGGAAGTGGTGGTGATGGGCGGTGCGCACTTCAATGGCGGCAATATCACGCCGGTGGCCGAATTCAACCTGTTCGCCGACCCGGTGGCCGCTGAGATCGTGCTTAAAAGCGGCGTGAAGTTGACCTATCTGCCGTTGGACGTGACCCATAAGGTGCTGACCAGCGAGGCTCGCCTGAAGAAAATTGCCGACCTGAACAACAACGCAAGCAAGGTTGTGAGCAATATTCTTAACGAATACGTCAAAGGCGATATGGAACACTACGGCATTCCTGGCGGGCCGGTGCATGACGCCACGGTGGTCGCCTACCTGCTCAAGCCGTCGCTGTTCAGCGGTCGCCAGGTAAATGTGGTCGTCGACAGCCGGGAAGGCCCGACCTTCGGTCAGACCATTGTCGATTGGTACGACGGCCTGAAGCAGGACAAGAATGCGTTCTGGGTCGAAAACGGCGACGCCCAGGGCTTCTTCGATCTGCTGACCGAGCGCCTGGCGCGTTTGAAGTAAACCCCTTACCGGTCGGCGTTCGCCGGCCGGTTCTTATTCGCGCTCGGGTGCGCCCATGTGGTCGGCAGGGTATTTCTCGAATACCTGGCTGATGAATGCTTGCGCGCCCTTGGTGCCGAGCTCCTTGACCAGCAGGTCGATACCGATGATCGCCAATTCCTCCGGACTCCCGGGGCTGTAGGAGCTTTGCCCTTGGGGCCATTTGGCTTTGATATCGGCTTGGAGCGTTACGGTGGTCATGGGAAATCTCGCGGTCTGTAGGTGCTGGGCAATGCGCTGGCGTGTGGCTGCAGCGGGCGCAGTTAACCATTTTGCGCGCAAGTTGGCACTGCTACTTAGGCATGAGGAAGGGGGTGTGCGACACTGTCCGCCTGTTTATTGGCCGGGAAACACTGCGTGCAGATCGATTTGAATAACCCCGAGAGTCTTACGCTGGCCGCTGTGCGCCAACTGCTGGCCAGCGCCAGTGACGATGAGCACACCCAGCTGCGGGTCAGCAAGGCGGGTATCGCCTACATTTCTTCAGGCGTGGTCGGGGGCGCTGATATAGGTGGTTTGCTGTTTCGCCTGGAGACCTGGGCAAAGGGTTCCGGTTATGTGGGTAACGTGGCCGCGAACGATGAAGTCTGGGTGATGCAGATTTTCAACGCGCTCAAGCAGAATTGGCCAACGCCGTCGTCTGACTACATCGATATCTACTGAACATATTCATATCTAGTCACGATTGACGGGGCGCTTGCTGGGCGTGACTCAGGCAGACTTGCTCGTCAGACGTTAACGTCTTGAAACCAATCTGCTCACTCGCTGTCGCACGATCTCTGTCCATTTTTTATCATAGGAGGCTTCATGCCTTGGAAGCTCGCATCATTCGGTACTTTGTTGGCAGCGCTCGCGTTGGCGGGTTGCAGCACCCCGGGTGCCTCTGAGCCAGGCAAAGATGCCACCGTGACCGATGCTGGTCATAGCCGCTGTGAGTCGAAGGCTGCCGAGTTCACGATCGGCCAGAAAGCCTCGCCTCAACTGCTGGAGCAGGCGCGTACGCGTGCCGGTGCGCAGAACGCACGCATCCTCAAACCCAACGACATGATCACGCTGGAGTATCGCTCCGACCGCCTGAACCTGAACACCGACGATAACCTGGTGATCACGCGGGTCAATTGCGGCTGATAGCCACTGGCTTTTGCAGCATCCATAAAAAACCCCGTCACATGGACGGGGTTTTTTTAGCTCAGCGGAGAATTACTCGCCGCGAACTTGTGCAGCTTGCATACCCTTTTGGCCTTTCTCAGCCACGAAGGAAACGGTTTGGCCTTCTTTCAGGCTTTTGAAACCGTCGCTTTCGATAGCTTTGAAGTGTACGAACAGGTCGTCACCGCCACCTTGAGGAGTGATGAAGCCGAAGCCTTTTTCATCGTTGAACCATTTAACGGTGCCGGTTTGGCGATTAGACATGGTGTATCTCCAAGAAACATATATTTTCAGTAGTGCTGTGCTGCTCAGGCCAACTGGGCACACAGGGCTATCATAGTCGAAATGTTCGGCTTGGGAGCCCCCCCAAGGCATTGTTTGCTAATCAATCGCGTTGCGTTGCGTGCCTGTTTTGGCTGAAAGCCCCGTTCTACGGGGCTTTGGAGCGAAATATCAGCTGTTAAAAAAAGCCGTAAAAGCTGCGTAATTTGTGAGAAACAGCCGTTTTCAAGCTGTTTTTCTGGCAAAAAAGACGCCCGATCAGTGAGCGTTCTTACTTTTTCTTGACCACTTTGCAGGACGAAATAGCCGCGACCGCTTTGTTTTTAAGCTCCGGGCTAGCGTTCTGGTTGGTCATCAATTCTTTGATTTCTGCAGTGCTCAATTCGGCGTTGATCTTGTCGGCGCCACATTCACAATGATCTTTGGCAGTTTTGACGTCCACGTTCTGGCTGGCCGCAGCGCTGCAGTCTTTGACGAAGGCGTCACGGGCGCCTTCCGGCCAGTTCGATGGTGCTGCGGCTTGCGCGCCAAGCGAAAGGAATGCCAGGGAAGCGGCGAGGGCGAGTGTCGAGGTAAAACGCATCATGGGATGCTCCTTTGGGTCGAGGACGAACGGCGATTCTCGGGGTGTTTGAGGCGTGGCGTACAGCTCAAGTTCACTTTTGCGGCCATAAGGCATGGAATTTACTTTTACCGCAGTTCGTGTCGGCGCGATGACCGTTCATCTGTGCTAGTATCCTGGGCTTGGCTTTTTCCAGGTGCGCCCTGTGCCGCCTTGCCAGCTCTTTTTTGTTCACTCCAGTCACTCTGGTTCGATTATCGGTTGGCCGAAAGGCTCCTGCCGCTGTAAGGCAGGCGTTCAGTATTGAGCGGCCTGGTGTTGGATCTTGTACTGGCTCATCCCAACCCACGTGACCTTTGGTAGGGGTCACCACTAGGAGAGGAGGCGCCATGCCAACTATTACTCTACCCGACGGCAGTCAACGTTCGTTCGATCATCCGGTTTCCGTAGCCGAAGTCGCCGCATCCATTGGTGCCGGCCTGGCCAAGGCCACCGTGGCCGGCAAGGTTGATGGCAAGCTGGTTGACGCCAGCGACCTGATCACCGCCGATGCCAGCCTGCAGATCATCACGCCCAAGGATCAAGAGGGGTTGGAGATCATTCGCCACTCTTGCGCGCACCTGATTGGCCATGCGGTCAAGCAGCTGTACCCCACTGCGAAAATGGTGATCGGCCCGGTCATCGACGAAGGCTTCTATTACGACATCGCTTATGAGCGTCCTTTTACACCGGACGACCTGGCGGCGATCGAGCAGCGCATGCACGCGTTGATCGAAAAAGATTACGACGTCATCAAGAAAGTCACCCCGCGTGCCGAAGTGATTGATGTGTTCACCGCCCGTGGCGAAGACTACAAGCTGCGCCTGGTGGAAGACATGCCGGACGAGCAGGCCATGGGCCTGTACTACCACGAAGAATACGTCGACATGTGCCGTGGCCCGCACGTGCCGAACACGCGCTTCCTCAAGTCGTTCAAGCTGACCAAATTGTCTGGCGCCTACTGGCGCGGCGACGCGAAGAACGAGCAGTTGCAACGGATCTACGGTACCGCCTGGGCTGACAAGAAGCAGCTGGCTGCCTATATCCAGCGTATCGAAGAAGCCGAGAAGCGCGACCATCGCAAGATCGGCAAGCGCCTGAACCTGTTCCATCTCCAGGAAGAAGCGCCGGGCATGGTGTTCTGGCATCCGAACGGCTGGACGCTCTACCAGGTGCTCGAGCAGTACATGCGCAAGGTTCAGCGTGAAAACGGTTACCTCGAGATCAAGACCCCGCAGGTGGTTGATCGCAGCCTGTGGGAGAAATCCGGGCACTGGGCCAACTACGCCGACAATATGTTCACCACCCAGTCGGAAAACCGCGACTACGCCATCAAGCCGATGAACTGCCCGTGCCACGTGCAGGTGTTCAACCAGGGCTTGAAGAGCTACCGCGAGTTGCCGATGCGCCTGGCCGAATTCGGTGCCTGCCACCGTAACGAGCCATCGGGTGCGTTGCACGGCATCATGCGTGTGCGCGGCTTCACCCAGGACGACGCCCATATCTTCTGCACCGAAGAGCAGATGCAGGCTGAATCCGCCGCGTTCATCAAGTTGACCATGGACGTTTACCGCGATTTCGGTTTCACCGAGGTCGAGATGAAGCTGTCCACTCGTCCGGAAAAGCGCGTCGGCTCCGACGAGCTCTGGGATCGCGCCGAAGCTGCACTGGCCGCCGCACTCGACAGCGCGGGCCTTGCGTACGACTTGCAGCCGGGGGAGGGCGCGTTCTACGGTCCCAAGATCGAGTTCTCGCTGAAAGATTGCCTTGGCCGCGTCTGGCAGTGTGGTACCCTGCAGCTCGATTTTAACCTGCCGATCCGTCTGGGAGCCGAATACGTCTCCGAAGACAACAGCCGTAAACACCCGGTTATGCTGCACCGGGCGATCCTCGGTTCGTTCGAACGGTTCGTCGGGATCCTGATCGAGCACTACGAGGGTGCATTCCCGGCGTGGCTGGCTCCGACTCAGGCAGTGATCATGAATATCACTGATAAACAGGCAGATTTTGCCGCTGAAGTTGAAAAAACACTCAACGAAAGCGGATTTCGTGCCAAGTCCGACTTGAGAAATGAAAAGATCGGCTTTAAAATCCGCGAGCATACTTTGCTCAAGGTTCCCTATCTTTTGGTTATCGGAGATCGGGAAGTCGAGATGCAGACTGTCGCTGTGCGTACTCGTGAAGGTGCTGACCTGGGCTCGATGCCCGTCGCCCAGTTCGCTGAGTTCCTCGCGCAAGCGGTTTCCCGGCGTGGTCGCCCAGATTCGGAGTAATTATTATTAAGCGTGAAATGAGACAAGATAAACGAGCTGCACCGAAAGCCCCGATCAACGAGAATATCTCGGCACGCGAGGTTCGGTTAATTGGCGCTGATGGCGAGCAGATTGGCATCGTCTCGATTGATGAAGCGCTTCGTATTGCAGAAGAGTCCAAGCTGGACCTGGTGGAAATTTCCGCCGATGCAATCCCACCCGTTTGCCGGGTGATGGACTACGGCAAGTCGATCTTCGAGAAGAAGAAACAGGTTGCCGCAGCGAAGAAGAACCAGAAGCAGATTCAAGTAAAAGAAATCAAGTTTCGTCCAGGGACGGAGGAAGGGGATTACCAGGTAAAACTGCGCAACCTGGTACGTTTCCTGAGTGATGGGGACAGGGCCAAGGTATCCTTGCGATTCCGCGGCCGTGAGATGGCCCACCAGGAGCTGGGGATGGAACTCCTCAAGCGGGTTGAAGCTGACCTGCTCGAGTACGGTTCGGTCGAACAGCATCCTAAGATGGAAGGACGCCAGCTGATCATGGTCATCGCCCCGAAAAAGAAGAAGTAATCAACAGGGCACGGCAGGCCTTCTGATTATGTTTATCAACTGAATGCGGAGTATCCGAACATGCCAAAGATGAAGACTAAAAGTGGTGCTGCTAAGCGGTTTCTGAAAACTGCTAACGGTATCAAGCACAAGCACGCTTTCAAGAGCCACATTCTGACCAAAATGTCGACCAAGCGTAAGCGTCAACTGCGCGGTAGCAGCTTGCTGCATCCGTCTGACGTGGCAAAAGTCGAGCGCATGCTGCGCCTTCGTTAATTTTGGATCAAGAATAGAGGAAGTAACTCATGGCTCGTGTAAAGCGTGGCGTCATTGCCCGTAAGCGTCACAAAAAAATTCTGAAACTTGCTAAAGGCTACTACGGCGCGCGTTCACGCGTATTCCGTGTTGCCAAACAAGCGGTAATCAAGGCAGGCCAATACGCCTACCGTGACCGTCGTCAGAAAAAACGTCAGTTCCGCGCCCTGTGGATCGCTCGTATCAATGCTGGTGCACGTGTTAACGGTCTGTCCTACAGCCGTTTCATCGCTGGCCTGAAAAAAGCGTCCATCGAAATCGACCGTAAGGTTCTGGCTGAACTGGCCGTGAACGAAAAAGCGGTGTTTGCTGCGATTGTCGAGAAAGCTAAAGCCTCCTTGGCTTAAGTACCCCCGACAGTCACCCTGGGTTGCTCCTGTAGCCCAAGGTGGTAAACGTCATAAATAGGGGAAGAGCCTTCAAGCTCTTCCCCTATTTTGTATCTGGAGTCTGTACATGGAAAACCTGGACGCGCTCGTCGCTCAAGCTCTTGAGGCTGTGCAAAGCGCTGAAGATATCAATGCCCTGGAGCAAATCCGGGTTCACTACCTTGGTAAAAAGGGTGAATTGACTCAGGTGATGAAGACCCTGGGGAATTTGCCGGCTGAAGAGCGCCCGCAGGTCGGTGCGCTGATCAACGTTGCCAAGGAGCGCGTCACCGAGGTTCTCAATGCGCGCAAGGCGTCGCTCGAGGAGGCCGATCTTGCGGCCAAGCTCGCCGCCGAGTCCATTGACGTGACCTTGCCTGGCCGTGGCCAGGCCTCGGGCGGTCTGCATCCGATCACCCGGACTCTGGAACGTATCGAACAGTTCTTCACCCACATTGGCTACGGCATTGCCGAAGGCCCTGAGGTCGAAGACGACTATCACAACTTCGAGGCGCTCAACATCCCAGGCCATCACCCGGCCCGGTCGATGCACGACACCTTTTATTTCAACGCGAACATGTTGCTGCGCACCCATACCTCGCCGGTACAGGTCCGCACCATGGAAGCGAACAAGCCGCCGATCCGCATCGTCTGCCCAGGCCGCGTGTACCGTAGCGACTCTGATATTACCCATTCGCCGATGTTCCACCAGGTCGAAGGCCTGCTGGTTGATCGCGATATCAATTTCGCCGACCTCAAAGGCACCATCGAAGAGTTCCTTCGGGTGTTCTTCGAGAAAGAGCTGGCGGTGCGTTTCCGTCCATCCTTCTTCCCGTTCACCGAGCCGTCCGCTGAAGTCGATATGGAATGCGTGATGTGCAGCGGTAAAGGCTGTCGCGTGTGCAAGCAGACCGGCTGGCTGGAAGTGATGGGCTGCGGCATGGTCCACCCTAACGTGCTGCGCATGTCCGGGATCGACCCGGAAGAGTTTTCGGGCTTTGCCTTCGGCATGGGCGTTGAGCGTCTGGCCATGCTGCGTTACGGCGTGAACGACTTGCGTCTGTTCTTCGACAACGACTTGCGGTTCCTCGCGCAATTTCGCTAGTCGTAACGAATCTTTAGGAGAGCAGGATGAAATTCAGTGAACAATGGCTGCGTGGCTGGGTAAGCCCGCAGGTAGATCGCGACGAGCTGGTTGCTCGTCTGTCGATGGCCGGTCTTGAGGTCGATAGCGTTACCCCGGCCGCCGGTGTATTCAGCGGCGTGGTAGTGGGCGAGGTGCTGAGCACCGAGCAGCACCCGGATGCCGACAAATTGCGGGTGTGCCAGGTTAGCAATGGCGCCGAAACCTTCCAGGTCGTGTGCGGAGCGCCTAATGTGCGCCCGGGCCTGAAGATTCCGTTCGCGATGATCGGTGCCGAACTGCCGGGCGACTTCAAGATCAAGAAGGCCAAGCTGCGCGGTGTCGAGTCCAACGGCATGCTGTGCTCCCAGGCCGAGCTGCAGGTAGGCGAGGGCAACGACGGCTTGATGGAACTGCCGGGCGACGCGCCAGTGGGCCAGGACATCCGTGTTTACCTGGAGCTGGAAGACGCCAGCATCGAGGTCGACCTGACCCCGAACCGTGGCGATTGCCTGTCCCTGGCCGGCCTGGCCCGTGAAGTGGGCGCGCTGTACAACGTGCCTGTTACCCGCCCGGTGGTTGCCAGCGTGCCTGCCGTGCACGACGAAGTGCGCTCGATTGAAGTGCTGGCGCCAAACGCCTGCCCACGTTACCTGGGGCGCGTGATCCGTAACGTCGACCTGTCCAGGCCAACCCCGCTGTGGATGGTCGAGCGCCTGCGCCGCGCTGACGTGCGCAGCATCGATGCGGCCGTCGATATCACCAATTATGTGATGTTGGAGCTGGGCCAACCGCTGCACGCATTTGACCTCGCCGAAATCAATGGCGGCATCCGCGTGCGCATGGCAAAGGAAGGCGAGAAGCTGGTACTGCTTGACGGCCAGGAAGTCAGCCTGCGCGCCGACACACTGGTCATCGCCGACCACTCCCGTGCCTTGGCGATTGCCGGCGTAATGGGTGGCGAGCACAGCGGCGTATCGGCGACCACTCGCGACGTTTTCCTTGAGAGCGCGTTCTTCGACCAGATCGCCATCGCCGGCAAGGCCCGTTCATACGGCCTGCACACCGATGCGTCGCACCGCTATGAGCGTGGCGTGGACTGGAAGCTGGCCCGCGAAGCCATGGAGCGTGCCACTGGCCTGCTGCTGGAAATCACCGGTGGCGAAGCCGGCCCGATCACCGAGACTGTCAGCGAACAGTACCTGCCGTCCGTTGCGCCAATCACGCTGCGCGCCAAAAGCGTTGAGCAAATGCTCGGCCTGGTGATCGAGCCAGCCGAGATTGAGCAGCTGCTATCGGCCCTCGGCCTCGCCATTTCTGCGGGTGGGGAAGGGCAGTGGCACGTTGAAGTGCCAAGCCATCGCTTCGATATCAGCCTGGAAGTCGACCTGATCGAAGAACTGGCCCGCCTGTACGGCTACAACCGTCTGCCGGTTCGCTATCCGCAAGCACGCCTGGCACCGCAACCCAAGGCCGAGGCGCGTGCCCACCTGCCTGAACTGCGTCGCCTGCTGGTTGCGCGTGGTTATCAGGAAGCGGTGACTTACAGCTTCATCGATCCAAAGCAGTTCGAGCTGTTCAACCCAGGTGTCGAGCCGCTGTTGCTGGCCAACCCCATTTCCAACGACATGGCGGCCATGCGCTCGTCGCTGTGGCCAGGGTTGATCAAGGCGTTGTCCCATAACCTGAACCGCCAGCAAGACCGCGTGCGTATGTTCGAAAGCGGCCTGCGCTTTGTCGGTCAGCTCGATGGCTTGAAGCAAGAGCCGATGCTGGCCGGTGTGGTCTGCGGTAGCCGCCTGCCGGAAGGCTGGGCACAAGGCCGCGATGCCGTGGACTTCTTTGACGTCAAGGCTGACGTGGAAGCGGTGCTGGGCTTCGCCGGTGCGCTGGACGCCTTCACGTTCCTGCCAGGCAAACACCCTGCGCTGCACCCAGGCCAGACGGCGCGTATCGAGCGCGAAGGGCGTTTGGTCGGCTTTGTCGGTGCCATTCACCCGGAACTGTCGAAAACCCTGGGCCTGGATCGTCCAGTCTTCGTTTTCGAGCTGGTCCTGGCTGAAGTTGCGTCGGGCAAAATGCCCAAATTCAGCGAGCTTTCGCGCTTCCCAGAAGTGCGTCGCGACCTGGCCCTGATCGCCGATCGTGAAGTCGCCGCCACGGCTGTTCTGGATGTAATCCGAGAAAATGCAGGGGAATGGCTGACAGACCTCAGGCTATTTGACGTCTATCAGGGTAAAGGCATTGATCCGCATAGAAAAAGCCTTGCGGTTGGCTTGACCTGGCAGCATCCATCGCGCACTCTTAATGACGATGAGGTGAATACCACGACACAAAATATCCTCACCTCGCTCGAACAAAGGTTGAACGCCACGTTAAGGAAGTGACGTATGGGGGCTTTGACGAAAGCTGAGATGGCGGAACGTCTGTACGAAGAGTTGGGTCTGAACAAGCGCGAGGCCAAGGAATTGGTCGAGCTGTTTTTTGAAGAGATCAGGCACGCTCTGGAAGACAACGAACAGGTCAAATTGTCCGGTTTCGGCAACTTTGACCTGCGGGACAAACGCCAGCGGCCTGGCCGCAATCCAAAAACGGGAGAAGAAATCCCGATCACGGCTCGCCGTGTGGTCACCTTTCGTCCAGGGCAGAAGTTGAAGGCCCGAGTTGAGGCTTATGCTGGAACCAAGTCATAACGACGAACTACCCGTCATCCCGGGCAAACGCTACTTCACCATCGGTGAAGTCAGCGAGCTGTGTGCGGTAAAACCGCACGTGCTGCGCTACTGGGAGCAGGAGTTTCCTCAACTCAACCCCGTCAAACGCACTGGGAACCGCCGGTATTATCAGCGCCAGGATGTGCTGATGATCCGGCAGATCCGTGCGTTGCTGTACGACCAGGGGTTCACCATCAGCGGCGCACGCCAGCGCATGTCCGGTGATGAAGCCAAAGACGACACCACCCAATACAAGCAAATGATCCGCCAGATGATCTCCGAACTCGAAGATGTGCTGGTGGTGCTGAAGAAGTGATCCAGGCTTTAAAAATACTTCCACATTTCAAAAGCTTGCGGTATATTCCGGTTCGCTTCGTTAAGAAGCAAACCCAGTAACACGCCTAGTCGGGGCGTAGCGCAGTCCGGTAGCGCACTAGCATGGGGTGCTAGGGGTCGAGTGTTCGAATCACTCCGTCCCGACCATTATTCCTGATCAAAATCAGACGCTTAAGCCGATCAGCTAGATCGGCTTTTTTGTGCCTGCGCGAAACCCGCGTAAAACCTGCGCACACATGGGCAATCTAGACTTCAGTCAGAAGAATGAACCCTCAATCTATTGAGGGCCCTCTAGCCCAGCAGTCTCAAAATCGGCGGGATAGCTGACCTGTGGCCTCTATGCCCACGGGAAGTCCTTGCCGGGCCATGCCTGGGTGGTGGAGTGGATTGATTTGAACTGCTGATTCCACTAGGTGCCGAAACAGCTACCACCCAGAGGATATGGCGATGACTGAAGAAAAGAAGAAAGAGCCCGAGCAGGAAACCCCTGCGCACTCCACTGAGCAAGAGCGTGAGCGCTTGAAGGACTTCAACAAAGACGGCATTCCGCCTGGCGCTTGCTGATCTGTTCGCCACTTGACGCAATAGGCAGGACGTTCTAGCTGGATGGCCTCGACGCCAGGTTCATGACCATCTCATTACTCCGCTGAATGCGACCTGCCTGGTCAGCAGGCCTGGAATGTCCTGCCTTACCTCTTTCTGCTGTCAGTTCAGGAACGCAAAGGACGGCAGGCTTCTTCCAGAACGGCGCGTACAGCCTGGCATAACTCATCGACCCCGGGCTTTTGGCGGAAGTCTCGAAGTTGTTGTTGAAGGGCGGTGAAAGCAGTTCCTTCGACGGTCTTTGCCAGGCTCAGTAGCGGGTCTGGCTGAATGTATTGCAGGTGGTCGGGCGCCATGTACAGCCCATTGAGGTTCTGGTAGTCAGCGTCGATCCAGGCGTACAGGTGATGGTCAAAGCGCTCGGCAAAACGATAGCGGCCAAAGTCCATGATCTGCAACTGCAGGGGCTCGACGCTGGACTTCCCGGCAAGTTGTACATTAACGCCGTCGATCACCAGCGACTTGCCTTGGTTGTTCGCCAGCAGTTGATCCAATCGCTCCGTCACCTGGTTGCTGACCTTAAGTGTTGCGCCGTCGCGCTGCACCTGCAGTTTCCCATTCTCATGGCTGACGTGAAAACGCACAGCGCCACAGCTGCTGGCTGTCAGGCCATAACGCCTGAGACGCAGTTCGGCCTGCATCAAGGCGCCCGCCAGCTCGGGCCCTTGCCAGTAACGTTGCCACTGGCAGCGCGGGCGGGTGCAGGGGCGGCGCAATAACAGGACGGCGGGTTCGGATGGTCGACCGTCATGCCACAAGGCGTCGAAGCCCAGGTCAATAACGGCATAGGTCGGCAGCGGAGTGATCGCCTCTTTTGCATGAGTCATGGCCGCCAACACCAGGTGTTCCATCAGCACTTCATGCAGGGCTTCGGCCAGGGTCAGCAAACCGTTGGAATGGGGAAGCACAGGGGCTTCATCCGGGGGGACACCGAGGCCTTTGACGTCGAATAGCACCTGATCGCTGGAGGGTAAACAAAGCACCGCGGCCCTGCCATAGCGGGGCGGGCGCCAAGCCGGCGTGCGGCGGCCGTCGAGGGCGATCGGGGTGTTGATGCCTTGCGCTGCAGCTTGGCTGCTGGAGATAAAGGCTGCGTTGTCCAGCAGCCAATGGTCGATCTCGATGTGCGAGGACGTGTCCGTAGACGATCCCCAAAGCGTGCCGAAGTCGGCCCGAATCGCTGCATAGTTGGCGAACAAGACACGGGCGTCGGCCACCCCCAGCAGCTGTTCTTCGATTAACGCCTGGCCACTGTCGGCGTAGTCCGCAAGGTGCTGCACTCTTGGGTCGATAGTGAAAGGCTGGGCCAGGTCATGGGTGCGCGGACTCATGGCAGGTCTGCGGCCCAGGCCGCCAGCTGCTGCGGATGCTCGAGGGCAGCCAGGGGGTCGAGCAGTATCCAGTTGCGGTGCAGGTCCAAGGTGGGCCGTGGCCCCTGGGCTACCTCTGCGCGAGTGCCAAGCATGGGTAATTCCCTCAGTGGTCGCGGGGCTGGGGCACAGACGCCGAGGAGATCGGCATAAGGGCTGTAGCGAAGGTGTTCGAAGACCCGGCCGTCGCGGGTGCGGATCGGAATGAATTGCCAGCTGGGTGCCGATGGGGCTTGGGTGATCCAGGGATCCAGACCATATTGACGCAACCGCACCAATAATCCGGGCACCTGCAGCCGCAGTCTTTGGGTTCGCGCCTGGGCCGTTGCGACGGCCTGCATCAGGGCAGGCAGGGCATGGACCGACAAGGGCGGGCTCGACGCCGGGCGTGGTCGCGAACGTTGGCCTGGCGACCAGACATCGATATCGGCATCCACTGGGGTGTCGCCGAACACTGCGCCGCCACCGCCGATATCCAGCGGCTTTCCGCGTCCCAGGGAAGTCACCACCCGTGACGCGCCAGGTCGATTGAGGTCCCAGGCGCCAGCGCTGTCTTCGATGATTGGCATCTGCGGGCCCAGTTGTCGGCGCAGGGCTGGAATATCGCAAGGCAAACCGTATTGATGAACGGCGATTACTGCATCCAGGCTGTTTTTATGACATTCCAAGGCGGCGCTGCTGAGCAGTAACTCAGCACCGTTTTCAATGATGACCGGGACCGCGCCGGTATTGAGAACAGCCGCTACCACCTGATGACAGGTAGCCGCCGGAACCGCCACCCGCCACTCGGTCGTGACACCCAATTGCCGTAGCGCCAGTTCCAGCGCTGCGGTGCCGCTGCCTACCAGGGCTGCGTGACGGCGGGCGTAAAACTGTGCGAGCCAGGACGAGCACGGGAGCCTGTCGGCTTCCCGTGCCCGCCACTGACCATCGGCAGTGCTGGGCGCTACTTGCATTTGTCCATGGCGCACGCGGTCAGGGCCTCAACCTTGCACTTGTCCATGGCGCAGGCGGTCAGGGCTTCAACCTTGCACTTGTCCATGGCGCAGGCGGTCAGGGCTTCAACCTTGCACTTGTCCATGGCGCACGCGGTCAAGGCTTCGGCCCGGGACCCGCCAATGCGCCAACTGGTGAACTTGCTTTGCGCCAGGGTCGCACGCTTGACCACATCCAGGTGCAAGGTGCGGGCATCGTGATCGTTGCACTCAAGGAGAATCTCGTCCTCGGCCACCGCGAAGTGATCATGCAGCAGGCAGAGTCCGAAGCGATCCAGGTTGCCATGGCGCTCCAGTAGCTCATGCAGGTCATTGATGAATTGCACGTCAGACGCGCCCAATGGCGTAGCTTCGGCAAAGGAGGGATTGGTGTGTCCGTTCATAAGGTGTACTCCAATATGTTTGAGTTTAAGCCTGTCAATGTCTTCCACCGTACTCAGTGCGTTTTTGCCTCATAGACCTCCTTGTTCCGGGGGAACCTTGTTGGCCGATATCCAGAGATTTTCGATGCTCAGCAACGGCGGCTGGTTGTCTGAGGGCAATGCTCCCTGTGCCAGTTGGGTCGGATCGTCGGCGCTGAATGCGCGCAGGGTCAGCTCGACCCGGGCGTTGCCCTGGACAGTGACTTTTTCGGCCAGGCGCCAGCGATCGATGGCCTGGCTGAACGTGTTGATGAAGGCGGGCGGGGTGTTCAGCGAAGTGCTCACCGGCAACATCAGCGCGGCCGGCAGCACGGTGCGCGCGACGACTCCCTGCCCGGTGATGTCGTAGCTGTAGCGCCCCTCCATGCCCACCTGGACCGTGGTGCCGTTGCTGCCTGAACCCAGGGCGGCAAAAAACACATTCAAGTAATCCTCCAGACTCGCCTTCGCCACTGGCAGGCTGTCCAGGGAAAAGCTGTCCTGGATGATGTGAGGGCTGATGCTGTCGACAAAACGCACGACCGGTGTGGAGAAGCGGAACACCGGGTTGGTGTGCAAGGTGCCGATCTGCGCGGCGGGGAACAGGATGCGGTTGCGCTCCACCGACAGCGAAGCCCACGCGTCCTGATGATCGAACACATTGAGGGCCGGCAGGCTGGTGCGGCGCTCGTTGACCAGCAGCGCTTGCGCATAATCGAGCCATTTTGCCGGCACGACGTTCTTGAGGCGATAACGGTAGGCAACCGCCCCGGGGATGTCCGGATCGATGACACCCACCGCCTCGTACTGCGTCGGATCTATTTCCACCCGTGGCGCCGGCAGGCTGACCTCGCCCCATTGCGTCAGGGTGGCGCTGATTCGGCCGGTACCTGGATCGTAGCTGGCCGCCACATCGTTGATGGTCATGTCCAGCAGTAGGGTCTCGGCCGCCTTTCGCCCGTCGACCATCACCCAAGTGAGCACCTGGCTGAAGGCGCAGGTAAGGGCTTGGGGAGGCACAAACGCGGTTTTACTGCGAATCGGACTGGCCCAGGCATGGTAGGCATCGGTGACCTCCTGGACGATGTACACGAAGGCCGCCACTGCATGCTGGGCCGCAGCGATTTGCAGCTCGGTCGGCTGGCTGACATTGATCCCGGTGAGGTTTTGCTGCATGGCCACTTCGATGCTCGGGTAAACAGTGACGAACTGGGCCAACGCCGCGACCAGGCTTTTACCGGTGCTGCGCAACGCGCCGTTGGCTGTCGGGGTGTTCAGGGCTATGGCGACGTTGAGGCTGTCCTGGGCGGCACCCCGGACCAGGGAGTCAAAGGCATAAGTCCACTTGCTCAGGTCCGAAGCACTTTGCGCCGGCTGTGCCCAGGCTGTCGCTGTCTGGCGCTGGACCGTCGGGGGTTCAGGCAAGGCTCGCAGCAGCACCGGCAGGTTCATGGTCTGCCCTCCGGCCAAGGGGATCAGCAACGGCCCGCCGATCAATGAGATCCAGTTCGACTGGGTGTAGCCGCTGATCCCCGGGACGCTGCGCACGTCGTGTTCCAGGTGACTGACCTGCAACGCCAGCTCCAGTGGTACATAGCTCCTTGCTGCCTCGTTGCGGGAATTGAACACAAACGCAAGGGCGCTTTCGCCAACCGAAGCCTGCAAGCGAATACGGCCGCTGCCGAAGGCGTAGTTGTCGTTCTCTGTGCCGGGCGTTGACTGAGGGGTACCCGATGCGGTCGGCTGGCCGTACAGCGACAACGTTTGGTCGGTGGCGCTGCCTTGCACGCTGAAGCCGACGATAGCGGTGGTGCTGTAGGCCGAGTACAGCTGGTTGAGCAAGCTCTGGCGCAGTTTTTCAGCCGCTGCGGCCAGGGTTGCGCCGTCTTGCGGACCTGCCGATAGCACCGGTTCCAGGGTGGACGCGATATCGTCAGCCAGTACCTGCTTGGCGCTGAGGATTTTGCCGAGATAACCGTCCTTGAGCGGGTCCTTGCTGCCGAGCAGGGTGTCGAGCAGGAACACCGAGGGGGCATAGGTCGGTGACAGGAAGCCGTCGATGGCCTTGAGGGCTGTTTCGAACCAGAGGTTCTGATCGACGCCCGTGAGGTTGAGTGTCGCCAGGTCATCGCCAGGGAACGGTTGGTCCGGCCGGTAGGTGGGGTAGATCTGCACGCTGTCGGAGGTCAGGCTGTTAGCGATCGGCCGGGCTGCGAAGTAGCCTGGGACCGGATCGATGCGGTAGCGAATACCTGTCGCGCCCTCCTGCTCGGCGAAACGGACGGCCCATAGCGTCTGGCTGCGTCCGTCCGGCGTGCTGCCGGGGTCTGCGGTGCCGCTGCCGACCCGTGTCAGCCAGGCGCCGGGGCGCAGGAACAGCGCCTCGAAGGCTGCGGCGAACACGCTATATCCACTGGTGCTGGCGGTCACTGGATCGGGGACCGGCAGCAGCGTACTGGTCACTGTCACGCCGCCTGCCAGGCCGGCGACATCCGGCGCCACCAGGGTCGAGACCCGCCGCAGGCTGAGGGTCAGGCTCAGGGGCAGGATCGAGCCGGGCGCGAGGCTATCGATATCCACCGCCAGGCACAGGCGCACGGTAGCGGGTGGTGCTGCAGTGGCGCCCTGGATCAATTGCCCGAGGTACAGAATCACCCCGTTGATGTAGTCCAGCAACGGCTGCGACTGGCTGACGTCGAGCTGGCTCAGCGGCTGGGCGAACAGGCTGTTGACCAGTTCCACGCTGACCGCGCGGCCGTTGCACCAGGGCAGGTTCAAGTCCTGGTAGGACTGGTTCAGTTGGTAGTAGATCAGGCTGAACATCTCCAGATCCTTACCGGCCTGGACCTTGATGTCGCCGCCGCCGGCCGGGTCGTAGCTGGAGGTGTCGAGGCTCAGGTGGATAACCAGTTGCACGCCGCCGGCAGCGGCTTCATAGGTGTAGAAGGCGCGGGTGTTGGGCCAGGCCGACAGGGCGATCAGGCGATCGTTGTAGCGCAACGGCAGCGGAGGATGGTTGAGGCTGCCACTGTAGCCGGGCGGTGGCTGCTGGAAGGGCGTCACGGTGATGTTGCCAAAGATGTCCAGCCAGGAGAGGTTCACCTGGGCGAAGCTGCCCACACCTCGATAGGGGTTGTCGGAAGCGGACGGCAGGCCAGGGGCCACCGGCTGCGGGGCGGCATTGCTGGTGGCGCGGCGGGCCAAGCCAAGGGTTTGCTGATAGAAGTACTGGCTGTCCTCGGCCAGGGCGTTGAGGGCCTCGCGTCGGCTCTGCGGGTTGCGCATGGCTCGATGATGGATTTGCGCCTCAAGTTCATCCGCCCCGATGTCCGGCCGCTGTGGCCCGAAGGGCAGGGCCAGGTCACTGGCGCTGTACCAGGGCGAGCCGTCGATGCCTGCACTCAGCACCGAGTAAAGGTTGTACAGGTAGGCACTGGCATAACCGTCCGGGTCCACACTCGGGGAATCCACCGGTGGCGGGTTGTCACGCAGGACACTGAAAGCGGCATTGCCTTGGTTGAACACCGCTTGCAAATCGAAGGTCCGGGTATCCAGCGTCAACGCACTGCCGCTGACCAGCAGCCCGACTACCCGCTCGGCGCCGACCGCCAGTGCATCAAGATCGAGCCCGTAGTAGTCGGCCAGGGACCGCAGGCTGTTGCCCGGTGCAAGGCTGCCGTCAACGACATAGACCAGCGCCGGGATGAACAGCGCCACGCTGCTGGCGGCGCTGACGCCGGGGTTGAGGGCCGCGATCTGCGCGGCGCTGACCGGTTGCAGTGCCCCCACCGAGTAGTAGCGGGCCAGATTGTCGAGGATTGCCGCGGGCACGCCATTGCCTGCGCTGGCGTCGGCCGGCGTCACCAAGTGAATGATGCCGTCTATGGGTACTTGTGCGTTCGTGGTCAGTGTCGCGCCCGGATTGAGTTCGGCAATGCGGCCGGAGCCGATACCGTAGAACGTCGCCAGGCTTTCCAGGCTGTCACTGGCGCGGGTCGGCTGGCTGACGCCGGCGGTGCTGGCCGAGCGCAGGGCCATGTGGCTGCCTTGCTGGATCACCGTATCGGTGGTGACAAAGGCATTGATGAAGTTGCACAGGCGGCCTAGCAGGGCACCCCGTGGATAGGTCATTACCAGGGTCAGGGTCGCCGTGCCACTGTCGTCGAAAATCCCATCGGGCAAGCCGCTGGCGGCGATTACGTCGTAATAGCTCAAGTAGTAGCCGCCCGAACGGACGGTAGACAGTTCCCAGAGCAGTTTTACCACTTCCTGGGGGGATTGAGGATGCCGCGCGGCCCCGCGTCGTCGGCCGTGCGCGGGGTCATCAAGTCGGGTGGCGGGTTGGTTTCGGTCGACAGGTTGGTCTGCGTCAGGAACGCGAGGAAGTCGCTCTGTGCCTGACTCAGCAGGTTGCTGGCCTTGGCATTGCCCTGGGGCATCAGCAGGAACTGGCCGCTGATGATCGACGTACCCAGCTCGCTCACCGCGCTCAACAGGCGCTCCAGTAATTGCGCATCGGTGGCCGAAGGGCCGAGCAGTTGGTAGGTATACGCCAGGCTGCTGCCATCGCTGGCAATGACGCCGGGCTGGGCCTGGGGCAGCCGCTTGATGGTGAAGTCAACCCGGGTCGCGTAGCTGTAGGAGGCTATTTCGCGGCGAGTGGTTTCGAGGGTCGCGGGGTCGGTTGAAACTTCCCAGGGGGTGAAGGCCGGCAGGTAGGGCAGTTGCTGCGAGAGATCAGGCAGTTGCGGGGCGAGACAGCCCACCCGCTGGTTGCTCAGTCGGACCAGGCCATCCGGCAGGGACCAGAGTATCGGTTGCACGCTGGGCGCCTCTTCGGTTGAGGCACGCAGGTTCGGCTGGCAGAGGTCACGCAACTGCTGCAGGTCAGCGGTCGACCACAGGGAGATGCTTTTAACCGCATAGTCTTTCGGGCTGCGGGCAACGGTCGGCAGCAGGCTGATGCTCGGTGCCGGCTGGAACTTGCCGTGTTGCGCGTAGGCCAGTACCACGCAAAGGTTGCTGTAGGCCTCGTTCAGGTTCATTGAGCCGCTGCTGCCGCCGGCGATCGTTACGAACGACAAGTCGACACCATGGCTGCTGGCGTCCCGGCTCAGGCTGATGGGGAAGTCAGTCCCGGGCATCTGGTCGGTTGGCGTGGGGAACTGCTGGCCGGTCAGTTGATAGAGACCATAGGCGCTCTGGTTGTTTGGGTAGAGAAATTGCGCGCCCAGGCTCAGGCCGCCCATGCCCGCCGGGTTTGACGGCAGGCGCAGGCCATAGGCCAAAAAGCGTGAAAGCATGCCGGCCAATTGGGCCAGTTGATCGGTGCCCACCACCACGGCCCACAGGTCTTGGGTAAAGAGGCTGTCGAGGGCTGTCAGGGTGATCTGTTGCGTGGCAAATAGCGGTCCGACACTGACGTTGCCGGACAGCGGATCGCTGAACAGGGCCATGGCACTCACGCCAAAGCGTGCGCCGCTGCTGTTCAGGCTGTCGCCGGTGGCGGTCTGGTACGCCAGGCTCGGCAGCAGCAACGGTTGGCCTGGCAACAGCAGGTCGGCCATGATGTAGAGCGCGCTGTCCCTGGCCAGTGCGGGCAGGTCGATTCCCAGGGCCCTGGCCAGGCTGTTGAACGTTTCTCCGGGGCCCGTGGTGTATTGGTGAATGTCGTCGCCCACCATCAGGCTGATGAGTTGACCGGCGGCAATCACCGTCGAGTTGCCGTTGGCCAGGATCAAACCCGCCGCAGTGGTCGTCCAGCGGGCTGGCACGGCGCTGTCGGACCAGGCCCGTGCGACGCTTGCCAGGGTGTCGCTGCTTTGCAGGGTATAGGCGGGCAGGGGGATGTTCAGAGTCAGCCCACCGGTCAAGGCGACTTCGGCATTGGGCCGGACAATATCGTCGAGGGTCAGGCTGTTGCCACGTGCTTCATTGGTCCATTGCAGAATCTGCTCGATGGAGTTGCCGTTGGCCGTGGCATAGGCGTAGTCGTCAAAGGCATTGAGGGCGACCTGCAACAGTTGCCGGCCGATAACCATGAAGGCATCGGTAAAAATCACGGCCGCCATCGATTCATTGGCATCGTCTGCAGCGCGCAGCGGCGGCGCGCTGCGCTCATCCTTGGCCGTGACAACGGCCGCCAGTTCCTTGAATAACTGCGCGACGTTGCTGCGATAGGTGCTGTTGGTGCCCACGTACTGGAGAAAGTCCAGGGTCGCGCTACCGGCGTTCGCCAGGGGGACGTTCAGGGAAAGGCCGTCGAAGACCGGGAACAGCACCGAGCCGGCCTCCAGCACCTGCTTGATCTGCGCCTGGTTGGCAGCGTCGGGCAACGTGATGCTGACGTCGAAGGACGACAGGAACGTCAACAACTCGCTGATGCCGAACGGCGGGTTGGCCAGGTCGGCAAGGCGTTCGATATCCACCTCCAGCAGGGCCTTGTCCACCAACGTGCCGAGGATGTCGGCCAGGGTGTCCTGCTCGCTTCTGGCTGAGCCCAGGGTGCCGATCAGCCACGGCAGGTAATCGGCGCACAAACGCTCGAAACTGCTGGAGCCAACCGCCTGCCGTGTCTGTTGCGTCGGGGACGGTGCGTCCATGGTCAACAGGAACACGAAAGCACCTTGCTGGCCGCTGTAGCTGTTCACGCCTTCGTTGCACATCACGGTGAATTGCGGCGTCGCGTACAGGTTCAATGCCGGCTTGGTTGCACTGCGCGACACCGACATTGCCTTGGGTGTGACGGCCCGTCGCTGGCCGGCGAGCTGCAGATGCCGAGCCTGGCGAGCCAGCAACGCGGTTGGCTCGGCCCAGGGAGCCGGGCCGCTGTTGAGGGCATTGATCTCGAAGCGCGCCGAGACGTCGGCATGGAATGAAAAGCTGATGCTGAAACTGAACAATCCCAGGTCGATCTTGACCTTGACGCTGACTTCCACTGTGGCTCGGGCCGCGATAGGAATTGGCATGTAGCTCTCGTACGTCAGCGAGAGCGACAGGGTGATGCGCACGTTGACCGCCGCCGAAATAATCGCGAAGTCGATGCTGCCGTAGAGCAGGCCGATGACCCCGACTGTGCCCTGGATCTTGAAGTAGTAGTCGTCCTGCACACTGCTGTTGGCCGTGACCAGCGCGGTGGACGGGCGATAGGCGTGAAAGGCGGCGATAGTGCCCTCCAGGATGCCGAATACCGTCAGCGCGAAGCCGGCCTTGAGCGGCCCTTTGACGAAGTTGTAGCCCAGGCCCAGTTGCAGGCCCAGGCCGAAGACAATCACCGGGTCGAAAGTGCCCTGGGTGGTCTTCGGTACCTGGGTCGCGGTGACCGACGAGAGCTTGCCCAGGTAGAAACCACCGGCACCCAGCACTGGCACGCCGTAGACGATCGCGCTAATCGAGAACGAGCGGCTGAAGTCGAGATTGTAGGGGAAGCCGATGTCGATGAAAAAATCGCCATTGGTATAGATCTTCACTCCGATCTCCGGCAGCACGATCGATACCGCACCGAAGTTCAGGTTGCGGATGCTGTCGGGAAAGGTCCATTCGATCTGGTAGACGCCCACATCGTCGGTGATTTTCTTGTAGAGGATGTCGAGCACCAGATTACCCAGCGCCTTGGCCTTCTCTCCGGCAAGGGCCAGGCGCAGGCCGTAGAGGTTGGGGTCGTTGAATACCAGCATCAGGTCGACGGTCCAGTCCTTGCCGGTCTTGAGCAGCAACAGTTGCCCGGCGATCAGCCAGTCGCTGTTGCGGTTGTAGTACGGCGTGCCCTTGGTACCGCTGTCGCCAGGGTTCAGCGGGTTGCTGGAACCGGTGGTTGAAGGCACCGCTTTCAAGGCGTCGATCACCGCTTTGGTATTGGCGAAGCTGTCGTAGCCACTGATGGCCACGCGTTGGCCAAGTACCAGCAACGGTAGGCTGAAATAGTCCGTACCTTGGCCCGGAACCGAAGGCAGCTTGTCCACGGGCTGACCTTTCTGGGGATCGAGCAGGTTGCTCCAGTCCTGTTGTTCCTCGGGGTTGTTGCCTTTGAACACCGAGGAGCCGTCGATGCCCAGGGTGATTTTGTCAACGCCGTCGACCTTCTTGCGCTCGAACACCAGGCCGTCGATGCTCATGAAGCCCAGGTCGATCTTGCTCGCCAGGGTGTATTTGGCGGCGATGGTCGGCGTGCTGCCGTTGCTGGTTTCCAGGCTGATGACCAGCGACAGGCCGTCGAGGGAAACCTGGTTGAGCACGTCCCAGGGTGAGTCCAGCGTGAAGTAGGGGTCGCCCAGGGACTGCATGAGTTTCTGGATCAGACGCCCCAGGCTCCAGTTTTTCAGGGTGAAGGTCAGGGTTTTTTTGTCGACCTGATAAATCGCCGTCAAGCCTTCCCAGGACAGGCTCAATTGGGCATTGCTGCCCTGATTGTCGGGTGCAAAGCTATAGCCCAGCAGCACGCTGTCGTTGAGGAAGCTGAAATCCCACAGCGTAGTGGCGCTGCCACTGTACTGCTGCTGGGCGGGTTTGCTGGCGTCGTAGCTCAGGCTCAGGGTGGCCATGGTGTCGACGCTGAAGGCCTGGCCCAGGTTGAAGGTCCAGCGCAGGCTACCGGCGACGGTGTAGCGGTCGATCGGCGTCGCACCGGTGGCAAGAGTGGCGTCCACCTCAAGCGTGTCGACCAGCAGGGTGCCGGGCAGGAAGTCGGGGAATGTGAAGGCGCCACCGAAGCTGAGGAATTGGCTGACCAGCTGTTGCACATCCACCGGTTGCGCCAGTCGTGCGGCGACGGTCCAGGTGGCTGGGGACTCGGTGCCGTCATAGTCGATGCTGGCGTTGGCGAAATACGGCCCGATGCCAACCAGTCCGCCGATGCCTGCCTGGTAAGTGGTGACCGGCGCGGTATTGGCGACACCGCTGGCACTGGTGGGGGTGGTGGCCTTGATATAAAGCTGACCGTCGGTGACCGAGAGTATCGGCAGGCCGTCGAGCGTGAACAGGTTCAGGTCCAGTTCGAAGCCGGCGTTGAAGGCGTAGCTCTTGGCGCCCACGTCAAGGCTCAGGCCTACGTCGGACAGCGAGGCATCGACGAAGCTTTCGGGAATGCGGATCAAACCCAGGGTGAGCGCGGCAATCAGGTCGTTGAGATTGGCGGTACCGTCGAAACGTGCAAGCAACTGGAGGTCGGAATTGAATTGGACGAAGAACAGGCCGTTTTCGCCGGTGGTCTTGCCCTTGAACACCTCGGGCAACAACAGGAACTGGGTCTGGAACAGAAAACTATAGGCACTGCCCTGGGGAAGATAGTTGATGCCCCATACCAACTCGAAATCGGTGACGCCGAAAACCAACTGGTTGGTCGGGTCCTGCAAGGGGACCCAAGGGTGCTCGACATTGATCACCGTCGGGTCTGCGCCCAAGGTCACGCTGGCGCTGCTCAAGGCCAGGCTGGGGCTGGTGGTGCCGCTGAGGCTGAGGCTGCGCAGGCCGATCCCGGAGAGAAACTGCTGCAGGACCGGTGGCGTTCCCGTGAAAAAACTGCCTTTGTTGTCCAGCAGGCCGATGACCGTGGCCGGGGTCAACAGGGCGCTGCCGTCGTCGCTGTGACCGAGGTAGAAATTGAACGCGTTGCCATTGTTGATCTGGGCCAGGGCGCGCATCTGGTAGTCGATGGATTGACCGCGCTGGTCCGTCAGGCTCAGGTCGAGGCCCAGATACAGGCTGACCTGCTGGTCGTAGAAGGCTTGCGCCGGGTCGTCGCCGTCCTGCAGTTCCGGTGGGCCGATGATCAACCCGAAAACCGGTGCATCGACACTCAGGTACATCAGTTTCAGGCCGCTGTCCGCGCCGAGGAAAGGCGCCTGCAGGGTCGTGGTCGGCATGAAGATATCGATCCCGTCGACCTTGGCGAAATCCATGCTGCCGCTGAAGGGCAGGGCCAGGGTTGGAAAGCCCAGGCCCTGCACCACCGCGACCGCATTGCTGAGCTGGGCGGGCGGCGTCAGGTTGGCGGCAAAACCCTGGCAAGGACCCAGGTTGTCATTGAAGGTGAACACCGCGTTGCTGATCACGGCCCACTTGAAGGGAATCCCGGTGGCAAAACTCGACAGATCGGACCAGCTCCAACTGGCCGGCGTGGTGACGATCTCCAGGCTCAGGGCCTGCGCGCCGTCGATGCCCCTCAGGCCGAAGGTCAGCACCAGCCCCTGCTGCACGTCCTGTTGCAGAAACCGCGCACTGACGCCCGTGACCTTGAACGTCTGGCTGGTCGGGTTCAGCGGTTGCACGCTTTGCGCGGTCAGGCTGATCGACAACCCGGCGACAGACGATTGGAAGGCCGCGTTGAGGTCGCTGTCCAGGCTGTCGGAAACGCTGACCCCGGCATCCGCCAGGCCTGCGATCAGGTAGTCACGGGTGAGGAGGATCGGGGCGCCGGCATCGCGAGTCAGTGCCGCGGCGAGGTTGCTCAGTGGGTTGTTGGCCATCTGTCTTCTCCTTGAATCAGACCGTCACGAACAGGGCCAGGTGATCGCTGGTGGAGCGGATGTGCCCCATGTTTCGCCAGCCACGAAAACGTTGCCGGTCGCCAGCGGCGAATGCCGGCGCCGGTGATAGCGGCCAGCCGAGCGGAGGCGCCTGGAAATCGCTGGCGATCGCCACCATGCCCACGGGCGCACCGCCAGGCGCGGGGTTGACCACATTCAGCGGCGTGCCGACCACGGTGTTGGCGATGGTGAAGTTCCCGGCCGCGCCGCCACGTACCAGGATGTTGTCGATCGAATACAGGTTGCTGCTGCTCGACGAGCCGATGTAGCGGTAACCCGGATAAGGCACGGCGCCCACGTTGGTCGACCAGAAGATCGTCGATTTCTTGCTCTTGAGGTGGGTGGCGAAATAGCCCATGTAGGCATCCAGGGCCGGAGGCGGGGCCGCAGCCGGTGGCTGCAGTTGCAGGGCGTAACCCAGGCCTGTGAGCGGGGCGTAGCGCAGTGGATCATTGCCGGTCTGGCTCAGCAGGTTGACATTGAAATCACCGGTGATGATCCGGGTTTCCAACGCGCCCAGGGCGGCGCTGATGTCACGCACGTTGGCCAGACCGTTGAGGTAGGCATTGGCCGCCACGTACTGCGGCGGCGAATGGATGGCAAACAGCGTGAGGTTGCGCTGCACCACCACGGGCGGGCCGTCGACGGTTTCACAGAACGTCACCATATAGGGTTCGCGCAGGCCGCCATAGTTGAGGGGCGCGCCGAGGTTATCGACGAAATCGACCCGCGCCGCGCACCGGCTTTCGGACAGGTTGCCGGGGTTCAGGGCGGTAGGGGGAATAGCGCGACCGGCGACGGTAAAACAAGCGTTGGACTGCAGCGGCGGGTAGTTGCCGGCGGCGGGCGCGGGCAAAACGGTGGGGTTGAAGCTGATGCCATTGCCCGCCGGTGACCAGGCGTTGGGGCCGGTGAACAAGCGTCTGCCGGCCGCCACGCCGGGGCCCGCCGGGATCACCGGTTTGTAGAACACCGCGACGCCCTCGGCTCGCCCGGCCTGGCCGACCACCAGGGGCGGCACCAGGTTCCAGGTAAGCCCGGTCAGGTTGCGGATGCGCAACAACAGCTCCACGCAACCTTGCCAGCCGCCGGTTGGGGAAATCAGTGAGCCCGGGCCGTGGCTCGGGCCGCTGGCGGTCTCTACCACCACGAAGATGTCCGGGTTGAAGGCGGTGATATGGGCCAGGATCAGCGCCAGTCGGTCCGCAGCGTTCAGGTCGGGAATGAACGCCCCGGCGCGGTTCCGCTTGGTGCTCAAGGGGCGGATCTTGTTATAGCCGAAGCTCTCTATGTTCCAGTACAGGACGCGCGTCATGAGGCGATCTCCGATGGCCCGGTCAGTGCCGGATGCGTGGACGTATCCGGCGTCAGGGCCAGCAGGCGTTCGGTGTCGCTGTCCGGATCTTTGACGTAGGCGGCATACCAGCCCAGGCTGCCGGAGGACCGAGGGTCGCCAAACAGGAAAAACTGCAGGGTCGCCCCCGGGGGCAACTTGGCGATGCCGAGGATCTTGATGCCGATATCGGTCAGTTGCAGGTTGAAGAATTTCGCCTGCGGATCGGGCTGCCCCGGGATGGTCTGGTAGAGCAGTTTGATCGGTCCGGTGGACACCTTGATGATTCCCTGCAGGGAAAACACGCTGGCGGATGGCGCGGCGCCCGGCAGGCTCAAGCCAACGAAGAGCATGGGGTTGGCGTCGGTGCTCTGGCTGTCGGGCGACCAGGCAACCAACAGGTCGGACTCGAAACCAGCGCCCGAGACCAGGGCGCCGGGCGATCCCATGGTGACTTTGTAGACAATGCCCGACCAGGCTCCGGACATAGGCTTGAGCGACAGGTTCTCCGGCAGGACCGGGAGAAAACCGTAGTCCGCGGGTTTCTTCTGTTCCGGCGCCTGGATGAATTGCTTGAGCTGCAGGGTCAAACCTTTGTAGAGGCTTTTGCCGCGAACCTGGCTGGTGACCGGATCGAATCCCAGGTTGCCGGGATTGAAGCTGAAGCTCACGGCGTTGGGTGTGGCGCTGGGAAAACTCATGCCGATCTGCAGGTTGGTATAAGCCAGGCCCTCGTTGCTCGCACTCCCGTCTTCGCTGCCAAAGGACAACAGGTCGAATGGCCCGGAGGAGGTCTCGAGCAGGGCGAAGTCCAGCTTGCCCCACAACAGGAAACGACTGGCGGTGGTGACGCCGCTGTCCGGGCTGCCCAGGGTGTTGAACTGGATGCGATTGACGGATGCGGCCGGCAGCACGTTGCTGTCCAGGTTGAACAGGTAGCTCTGGCTTTGTTCGAAGACATAGGTGGTGGTGTCGTTTTGTTGCAGGGCGCTGCCGTCGAGGACCATGGCATTTACGGCACTCGGATCTTCGGCGCGTCGTGTGGCCTGGATCGCTGAACCGAACAGACGGTCCAGGCTCAGTTGGATACGACTGTTGAAGGTCACCAGCCTGGACTGACGAAACAGTGCCTGGAGCTGGAGGACGCTGAAGGCATAACCTTCGGTCGTGGCCAGGGCGATGGGCATGTCGGCGTCCGCGCCGTTGGCCCGGGCCTGTTCATAAGCCGGATTCTGATAGTCGATCAGTCCGAAGAGGTTGGAAATGCCCTGGATATCCAAGGTGTCGTCCTGATGGCTGATGCGACTGACGCTGGCGCCGAAGTGGTGGGCGAGAAAGCGGCTGTAATCGATGCCGGCGGCGATCCCGGCCAATTGCTCGGGGAGGCTGTCCAAGGGCAGGTCGGCATTGAGCACCATAAAGCCTTTCCATTCGGGGTCGTTGACCTGGGCGACGAAGTCCGCATAGAGGCTGTCCGGTGTGGCGGCGGCCTTGAGCTCGGCGGCGCTGATGAAGTCCTGCAGCCACTGGGACAAACCGGTGTAGGCCAGGGTCTCAAGCCCCGGCACCAGGTCTGCGGTTTTCGAGAACGTCTCGGGCAGGGTCCAGCGGTTGGGATTGTCGATGCGCTCTTTCAGGCTGCCACTGCAATATTTCATGATCAGCACATTGCGGTAGCTGGTGGTTTGCACGCCGGCACCGATATTGGCGATGAAGTGCCAGCCGGCGATCTCCAGGTGGTTGCTGAACGTTGCGCCCTGGGTGAAAAAAGGTTGCGGGTTGACGCCGACGAGAAATAACTGATTGGTTTGCAGCGCCTCGTGCAGCGCCTCGGTGGGCTGTTCGAAGGCAAAATCCAGCATGCTCTCGGCAGATTTCGAGCGTGCCAGCAGCACTTTGCGGTAGCCGATACCGTCCGGGTCCAGGTCCACCAGCAAGCCTTGCGGTGTGGTCGCCCGGTCGGGTTTTTCGGCCGCGCCAGCCGGGCCCCGTTGCAGGCGTTTGAGCCGTGCGGTCCGCCTGCCCGGCAGGGTGGCGGCGCTGATCAGGCTCTTGCGCGAGGCGGCAAGAATCTCGCTCTCGAACTGGGTCAGGTTGACGCCCGTTGTATTGGGCATGCCGGCATACGGCACCAGCGGGAAGGCGAAGCCTGGGGTTTGCGGGAGCGGTGTGCGTGGCGCGGCGGGGGCCAGCATCACGGTGTCGCCAGCGGCCGCGGCCTGGCCATAAAGCGGGCTGCCGTCGGGCTGTGCGCTGTAGGCCGGGATAGAGGCGCCGGCAATCAGGCTGCTCCAGGAGGTCCGGTAGTCGCCGGTCAGCAGGGCGGTGACCGCGCCGCTGGTGGGGGACACCAGGCTGCTGGTCGGGAATGGAAAGATGGGTGCATACGCCGATTGAGCGGCGAGCAGGCGTATGCGGTCATTTTCGGTGGGGCTGGCCGCGGGATTGTAATTGGAAAAGCTCAGCCATTCGGTACCGAAGATGCCGCACAACAGCGATTGCCCGACGGCGGCGGGAAGGGTCGGCACACTCAAGCCATAGTCACCGCTCAGGGTGAGGCTGTAGCTCGCACCATCATCGCAGAACACCAGGCTGGCCGCGTGGGGCAGGGGCCAGCCATTGGCATCGAGGCCATTGAGCGGGACCAGATTGATGGGGTTGCCGGCAGTGCTGCGCCATTGACTGGGCAGCGAAGTGCTGCCGGCAGCGGCGAAGGTTAGGCCGGTTCGGATCAACCCGGCGGCCAGTTGCGTCGCACTGATGTGCTGGTTCAGCCGGTCCAGCGGGTCGAGGACACCGCCCATGTTCAACGTGGCCGACATGCCGATCGGGTTGAACACCGGGTAGTTGAGCAGGGTGTTGCCGTTCCCGGTGTTGACCACATAGGCAAAGCCGGTCTGGAAATACCGCAGCGCAGCCACGGGGTTGTAGGTCAGGGCATAAACCAGGCTTGCGGCCTGGCTACCGTCCAGCGGTATATAGGCCAACGGCTGCAGCGGGGGAGTCAGTTGCAGGCCGCTGTCTGCCTGCAGTTTGTCGTTGAAGCCCATGCTGATCCCGGTACTGGACTTCAGGCGCAACGCGTTGAGGTCGGCATCGTATCTGACGAAGGTGCCGAAGTTGATGAAGAAGGTCAGGCGATCGCCGAGCTTTATGTTGAGGTTGTTCTGCACTTGGCAGGACGTCCCCAGGCTGATGCGCAACCCATAGTCGTTGAAGCGTTTGGGCGCCGGCAGGTTGCTGCCCGGCAACCAGAGCAGCGCCCTGCCGACGAAGTTGCGCTGCTCGACGGCAAACAGAAAGGCATAGAGGGCGGTGACAAACGCCGACGGGTCGCTGCTTAGGCTGACCGGCTCGCTGGGGGCGAACAGGTAATGGCCGGCTTGCTTATCGAACGCATCGGCAGGGCTCAGGCTGGCCGGCAAATCGGCGGGTAGGGTGCCTTGGGGCATCACGTAGCCGCGCCAGCCATAACCACTGTCATTGGGCAGCGCATAGGCCGCGCTGTTGGCAATTTGCTGATAGTCGGATGGGGTGGTGGCGCGGCTGGTCATGTCTATCCCCTGCAATTGTCGGCACGGCCACGAATCCACGACCAGTCGGCGATGCTGCCGGCGTAGTGGTTGGGCAGGTTATGGCCGGACTGGAAAGTGCCATCGAGGCTGAGCTGCCCCCGCTGTTCCTGGGTGGCGGGACGAAACGACAAGGCCCCTCCCTGGATATGCACCGGCCCGACGCTGGATTTGCGCAGGGTCACGGGGGTGGCGGTGGCCATGACGGTGTAGCGGTCGATCAGGTTCGTGGCGTAGTAGAAGCTCACTTGGGCCGTCAACGCGTTGCTGCTGTCGGGTTTGTAGGGATCAAGCAGTTCCACGGTCACTTGCAGGTCCGGCAACAAGGGTTGGCGGTAGTGGGCAATCACGCTGGTGGTTGGGCTCTGCCAGCGGATAAGGTCGCCGCGATAGGCTTGCGCGCTGTCCTTGTTGTCCTCGTGCGTGCCTTCGATATTGAAGTCGGCGAGCACATGCGAAGTGTTCGGAGGGGCACAGAAAAATGCGCCCAGGCTGCCACGTATCCGTTGCCCATCGCTGGCCAGGTCAAAGGTGGCAGTGGGTGTGTCGGCCGTCATGCTCAACCCGGTCAGGCCAGCGCCGCCCATGGACAGCTCGGCGTTCACCCGGGCCTCGCGACTATCGACGACCAGTACGAACAGCACCGGGCCGACCTGACGGCTGACGTTCATGCCGGGCAGCAGTATCGGCCCTGGCAGGCAGGGTGCCGGGTTCGCCGAAGAGGCGGAAGGAGCGGGAACGAGGTCGGCGCAGCCCGAGGTCAGGGAGGCGTACTCGACGCTGGAAAAAGTGTGGCTGAACCCGTCAGGCAAAGCCGTCGGCGCATGTCTGCCGGTCGCCATTACCCACAGGATGGTTGCCAGAATCGCGCCCAGTGTTAACCAGCAAACCCGGGTATAAAGCATCCGATGCTTTGTCACGCGAGGGTACCGTCCATGTCCCGTACTGCGTTAATGAAACCGGCGTACGTGCGCGTCCGCCGGCTTCAAGGATGGGGTCTGGCTAAAGAACCCGTATGGATCAGGAAAGGCTGAATGTACCGATGTTGGTGCTGGTGAAAGGCGTCTCGGAACCGCTGTCGACGATGACGCCAGTGAACAGGATGCTGAACCCCGCGCCGACGTTTTGCAGCGTCACCTTGGCGCCCGCGCGCAGGATCACCGGTCCGGCAGGGGCGTCGGCGGAGAGAATTTGCGTTGAGGCAGTGTTATTGACTTGGGTAGCCCACAGCAGGTTGTTCTGGTAGTTGAACGTGACCTTGGTGGTTTCGTTGGGATCGCCGTTATACGTGGTCACGGAGTTGCAGTTGATGGTGAGGGGCGTGGTGACGGTATTTACCGAAGTGAAGGCGTTCATTTTGAATATCCTTTTCCAGTGTTGGTCATGATCCAGGGAGCTGAATCGAGTGAGAGTCTAGGCGTGCTTCTTCGCCTGTAAAGGCAGGGCGTAAACAGAATTTGGTGCATTTTTTCGCCAGTTTTGCGACGAGCGCGTGGCTTGCTTAACGTCCAACTGACTGTAATCAGATGGCTTTTTGCAATGGGGTAGGGTGTGGCTAAATGCCTCTAATAGCGTTTTATAAGCATCGTTAGGCCGAAATAGTCGTTCGATCAGCTCCCCGGGGCCCGCCCATGGGAAAAAGCGGTATTGGCTATGGAAGAGAGGGTAAAAATTCCCTCCCTGCGAAACACCTTCTCGCGTAGTGCCGGAGTAAAACGCTTGCCTGTTTTTCCTCGCCGGTTATTTAAGGGGAAGTGTGTGAATAATTAAGTCATATGGCTATGTGCAACTAGTGGCAATTGGCTGTTAACGCTCTAAATCAGTGCATTCAGCAATGTTTTGTATTTATATTTCCCTCGCACAGGAACTAGCGCTATAACTTCCAGTCGATACCCCCGGCTAACTCCCGGCAGGGCTATGGCGAACTAATGGCATTGTTCGGTAGTTCCAAATAGCCATACTTCTCGCCCTATCAGATATCATTTCATTATGTCGTCAGCCCCCATCAATGCCTGCCAGATGCCTGTCCCGCACACCGAGCAGGTGTGCGCATGGTTGATGGCGCATGCAGGGCTGAAGACCGTCGACCTGGACCGCGCCAGACGCTTATCCACCGAGGGTAGCGACCTGCTCGGTCTGCTCACGCGCCTGGGGTTGGTCAGCGAAATCGAACTGGCCCGCGCCTGGGCCGCCTTGCTCGATGCGCCGCTGGTGCACGCCGAGGCGGCGCCGCCGTTGCTCGACCCTATGCCCGCGCTGACCGAGCGCTTCATGCGCCACTACCAGCTGGTGCCCATCGGTTGGGCCGATGGCGGGTTGCGCGTACTCGCGGCCAACCCGGCCCAGCTGTATCCATTCCAGGCCCTGGCCTATGCCTGCCAGGTGCCGATCTGGCTGGCCATCGGCCCGCGCACGGAAGTCGACAGCCTGATCGAGCGTTACTACGGCCAGGGCCGATCCGCCATGGGCACGCTGGTGGAGAACCTGGGCGAGCAGGGCGGTGCGCTGGAAGATATCGAGCACCTCAAGGACATGGCCTCCGAAGCGCCAGTGATTCGCCTGGTCAACCTGATCCTGCAGCGCGCCGTGGAGCAGCGCGCCTCGGATATTCACATCGAACCCTTCGAACACCAGCTCAAGGTGCGCTACCGCATCGACGGCGTGCTGCACGACGCCGAGGCGCCGCCGGCCAGCTCCTCGGCGGCGGTGATTTCCCGGGTGAAGATCATGGCGCGCCTGGACATTGCCGAGCGCCGCCTGCCCCAGGACGGCCGCATCATGCTGCGCATCCAGGGCAAGGAACTGGATTTGCGCGTGTCCACGGTGCCCACCGCTTTCGGCGAATCGGTGGTGATGCGCTTGCTCGACCGGCAGACCGTGCAGTTCGATTTTCCCAGCCTGGGCTTCGATGGTCAGCGCCTGGCCACTTTTCTTGAACTGTTGGAACGGCCCCACGGCATTCTGCTGGTGACCGGGCCGACCGGTTCCGGCAAGACCACCACCCTCTACACCGCGTTGTCGCGCCTCAACACCCCTGAGCGCAAGATCATCAGCGTCGAAGACCCGGTCGAATACCAGCTCGAAGGCATCAACCAGATCCAGGTAAAACCGGCCATCGGCCTGGACTTTGCCGGTGTGCTGCGCTCCATCGTGCGTCAGGACCCGGACGTGATCATGATCGGCGAAATCCGTGACCTGGAAACCTGCCGCATCGCCATCCAGTCCGCGCTCACCGGCCATCTGGTGCTGTCCACTCTGCACACCAACAGCGCCGCCGCCAGCATCACGCGGCTGCTGGACATGGGCGTCGAAAGCTACCTGATCGCCTCGACCGTCAGCGGCATCCTCGCCCAGCGCCTGGTGCGCCGCCTGGACCCGGCCACCCGCGTGGCGTTCGAAGCGCCAGCCGCGTTGATCGAAGAACACGGCCTGGACCGTCTGACCGACCAGCGCCCGATCCTGCTCTACCACGGCGACTACCATGGCCGCAGCGCCCTCACCGAGTTGCTGGTGATGAACGATGAAGTGCGCGACCTGTTGATGCGCCACGCCGACGCCGCCACCCTTGAGCAGGCCGCTCGCCGCGCAGGCCTGCGCACCTTGTATGAAGAGGGCTTGCGCCAGGCGCTGGCCGGCGTCACGAGCCTGGAAGAAGTGCTGCGCGTCACCCGTGGGGAACCCGCGTGACGCTGTTCAAGTTTCGTGCGCTCGACAGCCAGGGTGTCGCCCACAACGGCACCCTGCAAGCCAAGGACCAGGCCGCTGCCGTCGCCGCATTGCACAAGCGCGGCCTGCTGCTGTTGCAGATCGAGACAGCGGGCCGGCCCCTGTTGAGCCCGGTGCGCGGGGCATTGAAAGGCGCGGGCCTGGTCAGCTTTACGCAACAACTGGCGACCTTGCTCGGCGCCGGCCAGCCCCTGGAACGCTGCCTCGGCCTGCTGCTCAAACAGCCCGGCTCGCCCCAGGTGCGCGGTTTGATCGAACGCATCCGCGACGAGGTCAAGGCCGGCAAACCGTTATCGGCCGCGCTGGAACAGGAGGGCGGCAGCTTCTCGCCGCTGTACCTGAGCATGGTGCGCGCCGGTGAGGCGGGCGGCGCGCTGGAGCGCACCCTGCGCCAGCTCAGCGACTACCTGGAGCGCAGCCAGCGCCTGCGTGGCGAGGTGATCAACGCGCTGATCTACCCAGCGTTCCTGGTGGTGGGCGTGTTGGGTTCGCTGGCGCTGTTGCTGGCGTACGTGGTGCCGCAATTCGTGCCGATTTTCCAGGACCTGGGCGTGCCGATCCCGCTGATCACCGAAGTGATCCTGGGGCTTGGCGAGTTTCTCGGCGCCTACGGGCTGCTGGTGCTGGCCGGATTGATTGCCCTGCTGTGGGCGGTGGTCATCGGCCTGCGCGACCCGCGCCGCCGCGAGCGCTGTGACCGCCGCGTGCTCGGCCTGCGCGTGCTCGGCCCGCTGCTGCAACGGGTCGAAGCGGCACGGCTGACGCGCACCCTGGGCACCTTGCTCAGCAATGGCGTGGCGCTGCTGCCGGCGCTGGTGATTGCCCGGCAGGTCTGCAGCAACCGAGCGCTGCAGGCGCAGGTGGCGATGGCCGCCGAATCGGTGAAAGCCGGTGGCAGCCTCGGCCAGGCGTTTGGCGGCCAACCCTTGCTGCCCGAACTGGCGCTGCAAATGATCGAGGTCGGTGAACAGGCCGGTGAACTGGACAGCATGCTGCTCAAGGTCGCCGATATTTTCGACGTCGAGGCCAAGCGCGGCATCGACCGATTGCTCGCCGCACTGGTGCCCACCCTGACCGTGGTGATGGCGGTGCTGGTGGCGGTGATCATGCTCGCGATCATGCTGCCGCTGATGAGCCTCACCAGCCATATATGAACCTCAAGGAGCTGTAACGATGAATGCCCGACGCCGCCAAAGCGGTTTTACCCTGCTGGAAATGCTCGCCGTGATCGTGCTGCTGGGCATTGTCGCGACCATCGTGGTACGCCAGGTCGGCGGCAATGTGGACAAGGGCAAGTACGGCGCGGGCAAGGCCCAACTCGCCGGCTTGAGCATGAAGATCGACAGCTACGCGCTGGACGTCGGCTCGCCGCCCACCAGCCTGCGACAACTGGTGGAGAAGCCCGCGACGGCTTCCGGTTGGGCCGGGCCCTACGCCAAGCCGTCGGAATTGAAAGACCCGTTCGGCCACGCGTTCGGCTATCGCTTTCCCGGTGAGCATGGCGCCTTTGACTTGATCTTCTACGGCCAGGACGGCCAACCTGGCGGCGAGGGCTACAGTGCCGACCTGGGCAATTGGGAATAACCGGCCCATGGCCCAGCGTGGATTTACCCTGCTGGAAATGCTGGTGGTGGTCCTGCTGATCAGCCTCGCTGCCGGCTTGCTCAGCGTCGGGCTGCGCCAGGGCCTGCAAGCGGCCAAGGAGCGTCGGGTGGTCGGGCAGATGGTCGAGGCGCTGCGCGCTACACGCGCCGGGGCGATTATCAGCGGCCAGGCGGCGCGTACCGAATTCGATCTGCCCAACCGTGCGTTCAGCGTGCCTGGCCGGCCACCGCTGCACTGGCCGCAAGCGCTGCAACTGAGCATGCACACCGCCGAGCAGGCCGGCTCGGCGGTTGAGTTCTACCCTGACGGCAGTTCCACCGGCGGCAACCTGTTGTTGGTCAGCGGCACCCGGCGCTGGCGTATCGACATCGGCTGGCTGACCGGCAGCGTGCAGTCCAAGGCGTTGCCATGAAGCGCCAGGCCGGTTTCACCCTGCTCGAAATGCTCGCCGCCCTGACCCTGCTGGCGGTGTGCAGCAGCGTGTTGCTGGTCGCCTTCGGCCAGAGCGCGCGTTCCCTGGCGCAGGTGGCGCGCAGTGATCGGCTGGCCCATGCGGCGCTCACGGTGCTTGATCAGGAAACCGCCGGCCGCCTCGACAGCGGTGTGCGCCAGGGCGAACTGGATGGCATCCACTGGCAACTGACCCTCAGCCGCCAGCAGCCGCAGCTGTATCGCCTCGACCTGACCGTCAGCGAAGGCCCGCACCAGGCGCATTTCAGTACCTTGAAGGCGCGCCTGTGAAGCGCCGCGAGCAGGGCTTCACCTTGCTGGAAATTCTCGTGGTACTCAGCTTGCTCGCGGTGCTGCTGGTGCTGGTCGGCGGCGCCTTGCTGGGCGCCAATCGTGCGGTGACCAAGGCCCAGCGCTACACCGTCAGCCTGGACGAAATGCGTGCCGCCCAGCAGTTCCTGCGCACCGCCATCAGCGAGGCGCTGCCCCTGGATGTGACGGAAGACGACAGCCAGGCCGAGGGCTTTTTCAGCGGCACGGCCGAGCGCCTGCAGTTTGTGTCGACCTTACCCGGTGTGCTCGGCGGCGGCATCCAGCGCTTTACCCTGCAGCGGGTCGATCAGGCGCTGCAGGTGCAGTTCGCGCAGCTGGAATCCCACATCAATCCCGCCCGTGTTGAACCGCAGGTGCTGCTCAACCACGTCGAGCAGCTGCAGTTCAGCTACCGCGGCCTGTCGCCCCTGGGCCAGCCGACCGGCTGGGTCGCTGACTGGCCCTGGCCGAGGCGCTTGCCGTATGCGGTGCGCATCGTGGCCAACGTCAACGGGCCGGTGCCGTGGGTCACCCAAGTGATCGCGCTGCGCCTGAACCTGTCCAGTGGGAGCCTGGAAGAATGAAGCGCCAGCGCGGTGCGGCGTTGCTGCTGGTGCTCTGGGTGCTGGCATTGCTCAGCGTGTTGCTCGGCGGCCTGGCCGGTTGGGTGCAGTTGCAAAACCGCCAGGCCCTGTGGCTCAAACAGCACACCCAGACGCAATTGGCGGCCCAGGCCGGCATCGCCATGGTCATGGCGCAGCCGCACTGGGTGGCCGATGGGCGCGCTATGGCGCTGGGCTTTGACGGTGCGCGGCTGCAGGTCAGCCTGCGCAGCGAGCGCGGCAAGTTGTACCTGATCAACGCCTCGGCCGATGACCTCACGCGCCTGGCCCTGGCCTGCGGCGCCACGCCGGTCCAGGCGCAGCAATGGGTCAAGGCACTCGAGGCCCGGCGTACACAAGGCCTGGCGCCGTTTCGGGTGCTCGAAGAAGTGCGCCAGCTGCCGGGCATGACCCAGGCGCTCTACAGCCAATTGCTGCCCGAAATCACCTTGTGGAGCGACCTGGATCGACCCGATCCGGCGTTCGCCAGCCCCTTGATGCGCAAGGCGCTCAACCTGCCAAGCCGCAACGCCGAGGGCGCCGACCCCGGCCAAGTCGTGGAAATCGACAGCCGCGCCGAGCGCCCCGGCGGTTACCAGGCGCGCGTGCGCATTACCGTTTCACTGAGCCCAGCGGAGGACAGCGCACAGCCCTATCGGGTGCTGCGGTGGCAAGAATGAATCGACTCGAACCTATCGCCCGCCATTGGCGCGGCAGCCTGGCCCAACAGGCCTGGCGCCTGTGGCTCACCGAGTTGCGCGGCTGTGTGCCGGGCTGGCTGGCACTCAAGGAGCCGCCGGAGCGCATCCATCACTGGCCGCTGAGCGCGCCGCTCGAACTGGGCCAAGCGCGCCAAGTGCTGATGCTCGGCCCTGACGACGTGCTGCGGCAAACCGTGCACCTGCCCCTGGCCGCGGCGCGCAACCTGGCCAATGTGGTGGGGTATGAACTGGACCGCTACACACCGTTCGATGCCGAGCAGTTGTACTTCGTCGTGCGCCAGGAACAGCGCACCGCTACGCACCTTGAGGTGACGCTGGTAGCGATCCTGCGCGAACGCCTGGACCAGATTCTCGCCGACTGCGCCACCCTGGGCCTGCGGCCTCATCGGGTGGATGTGGCAGGCATGGGCATCGACCTGTTGCCCGCTGGCCTGCGCCCGCGTCAACGCGCACAGGGCTTAGGCTTGCAACGCAGCCTGCCGTGGCTGTGCGGCGCCTTGCTGATCGCGGCGATGCTGTTGTGGCTCAACGACCGCCAGCGCGTCCTCGATGCCATGCAGCACAGCGTCCAGCAACAAAAAGCCCAGGTGGCCCAGGTGCATGCCCTGCGCCAGCAACTGCTCAATACCCAGGGCGCGGCGCAGTACCTCACGCGGCGCAAACTGGCGCAGCCGCCCTTGGCCGGGCTGCTGAATGACTTGACCCGCTGCCTGCCGGCCGACACCTGGCTCGAGCAATTGGACGTCAAGGACGGTGAGATTTCCATCGCCGGCCAAAGCGCCAAGGCCAGCGGCCTGATCACCCGGATCAAAGGCTGCCAGCGTTTGGAAAACGCCCAGTTCGAAGGGGTGATTCAACCCGATGCGCGCACCGGCAAGGATCAGTTTGCCTTGCGTGCCCACTTGCGCCAGGAGGCTGCCGATGCGCCGACCCCTCACACCCCGTGAACGTCGCGGGGCCGCCTTGCTGGTGCTGGCCGCTGTGCTGGGCGCGGCCTACTGGCTGTTGATCGACAGCTGGTTCGCCGGGCCGCTGCGCAGCATGGGCGCCCACGCCGAACAGCTTCGCGAACAGCAGCAACGCTATGCCAGCCTGTTGCGCCAGGGCGATGCGCTGCGCCAGCAGCTTGAGCAGGCGCGGCAGGATCCGGCCAGCAGCGCCAGCCTGTTGCCCGGGGATGACCCCGACGTGGTCGCCGCCGACCTGATGCAGCGCCTCGCCGACCTGATCGCCAGCCAGGCCGGCCGTGGCGGCGGTTGCAGCCTGACCCAGCGCAAGCCCATCACCGCCGGGCAAGACGCTGGCGAGCCGTATCGCCAGGTCAAGGTCAGCCTGACCCTTGAGTGCGCCATCGAACCGTTGACCGCGATCCTGCATGCGCTGGAGTATCAGCCGCCGTATCTGTTCGTCGATGAGCTGCGCATCCGTCGCAGTCGCGAAGCACCCGCACGGGGCGGGGCGGGCAAGTTGGTGGTCAACCTGCTGGTGCGTGGCTACTTGCAACCGGCGCGGGTGGCACCATGAACGGCACACTGCGCCCCTTGGAGTGGGGCTTGCTCGGCCTGGCCGGGTTATTGGGGCTGTTGATGGCGGTGATCCTCAGCAGCATCGGCGATGAACCGCAGTGGTTGCCCGAGGAGCCTGCGCCGGCGCAGCCCGCCGTCAACCTGCAGGCGCCGCCCACGGTGGCCCTGGCCGACCTTGCCGGCACTTGGCAGGCGCCGCTGTTCAGCCCGGATCGCAGCCCTGACCGCGTGGCGGGCAAAGCGCGGGTCACCAACCTGTCCAACCTGAGCCTCAGCGGCATCATGATCACCGGCAACCTGCAAATGGCCATGCTTAAACAAGCCGACGGCCCACCCCTGACGGTGCGCCTGGGCCAAAGCCTGCCCAACGGCTGGCGCCTGGAACACCTCACCCCGCAATCGGCCCGCTTCGCCCTGGACGGACGCACCCAGACCCTGAGCCTATACGGCAAGCGGTTGCCCTCGATTTCTCCTTCTCGCGAGCCCCTCCCTTGATTGATATGCGCACCCCGTTGTTTTGCCTGGCCACCACCGTCGCCCTCGGCGGCTGCGGTGCGTTGCCCGACCGCCTCGACCCGGATAAAGAATTGCTCCACGAAGCCCTGCAGGGCACCGGTTCGCAACGCCCGCCCAGCGAAGCGCCGGCGCTGCCAAACCCACCGCCCGAGGCGCAGTCACCCGCGCCGCGCCAGTTGATTCGCGGCAACCAGCAGTTCCTGCGCGCGCCTGCATCAACGCCTGCGGTGAAGGAGGCGGGCGGCGACATCGTGTTCAACTTTCAGGACCAGCCCATCGAAGCGGTGATCAACAGCGTAATGGGCGACCTGCTGCACGAAAACTACAGCATCGCTCAGGGCGTGAAGGGCACTGTCAGCTTCTCCACCTCCAGGCCGGTGGACAAGCAGCAGGCGCTGTCGATCCTCGAAACCCTGTTGTCCTGGACCGATAACGCCATGATCCGCCAGGGCAACCGCTATGTGATCCTGCCGGCCAATCAGGCGGTGGCCGGCAAGCTGGTGCCGCAGATGCGCGTCACGCAGCCCGCCAGCGGCCTCTCGGCACGCCTGTTTTCGCTGCGCTATATCTCCGCCACCGAGATGCAGAAACTGCTTAAGCCCTTCGCCCGGGAGAACGCCTTCCTGTTGGTGGACCCAGCGCGCAATGTGCTGAGCCTGGCCGGCACCCCGGAAGAACTGGCCAACTACCAGGACACCATCGACACCTTCGATGTGGACTGGCTCAAGGGCATGTCGGTGGGCGTGTTCGGTCTGCAACGTGCCTCGGTGGCCGAGCTGATGCCCGAGCTGCAAGCCATGTTCGGCGCCGACAGCGGCACGCCCCTGGCAGGCATGCTGCGGTTCTTGCCGGTGGAGCGCACCAACTCGGTGGTGGCGATTTCTTCCCAGCCCCAGTACCTCAGCGAAGTGGGCGACTGGATTCGCACCATCGACGAGGGCGGCGGCAATGAGCCGCAGATGTACGTGTACGACGTGCGCAACATGAAGGCTGCGGACCTGGCCAGATACCTGCGGCAGATCTACGGCAATGGCGCGATCAAGGACGACACCCCGGCCAAGGTCGCGCCGGGGTTGCGCACCACCACGCTGTCCTCGTCCACCAGCGCAGGGCTGCAGGCCAACACCCCCGCGCCCGCCGCCGAGGAACCTACGCAGGAGAGCAGCGAGGACACCCCGGCGGCGCCCATCAGCGACCTCGAAACCGGCACCCGTATCACCGCACAAAAAAGCAGCAACCAACTGCTGGTGCGCACGCGTCCGGCGCAATGGAAAGAAATCGAAGCGGCGATCAAGCGCCTCGACAACCCACCGCTGCAAGTGCAGATCGAGACGCGCATTCTCGAAGTCAAACTGACCGGCGAACTCGACCTTGGCGTGCAGTGGTACCTCGGCCGCCTGGCCGGCAACTCCACCAGCACCACGGTGGCCAACGCCTCCGGTAGCCAAGGCGCATTGGGCGGTGGCGGGGCAGGGCTGGGGGCGGCGGATTCGTTGTTCTATTCCTTCGTCAGCTCCAACCTGCAAGTGGCATTGCACGCCCTGGAAACCAACGGCCGCACCCAAGTGCTGTCGGCGCCGTCGCTGGTGGTGATGAACAACCAGCCGGCGCAGATTCAGGTGGGTGACAACATTCCCATCAGCCAGACCACCGTCAACACAGGTGACGCCGATACCACCTTGAGCAGCGTCGAATACGTGCAGACCGGCGTGATCCTCGACGTGGTGCCGCGCATCAATCCGGGCGGCCTGGTGTACATGGATATCCAGCAGCAGGTCAGCGATGCACAGAGCGCGGGCAGCGACAGTGAAACGCCGGTCAATCCACGGATTTCCACGCGCTCGGTGTCGACCCAGGTCGCCGTGCAAAGCGGGCAGACGGTGTTGTTGGGTGGGCTGATCAAGCAGGACAACGCCGAGAGCGTCAGCGCCGTGCCGTACCTGGGCAAGATTCCCGGCCTGCGCTGGTTGTTTGGCAACACCAGCAAATCCAAGGACCGCACCGAGTTGATCGTGCTGATTACCCCAAGGGTGATTACCAGCAGCAGCCAGGCGCGGCAGGTGACGGATGATTACCGCCAGCAGATGCAGCTGTTGCGGCCTGTTCGGTGAACTTGGCTGCACAGAGTAAAAGTGTGGGAGGGGGCTTGCCCCCGATAGCGGTGGGTCAGCTGTGGATGCAGTGACTGACACTCAGCTATCGGGGGCAAGCCCCCTCCCACATTTGGATCTCCATGTGGCTAAAGTATTATTTATATGAATAAAGATATTTGTATATAATGAAATTAACAAATATTAGCTTATGCCCAAATAGCATTATATTTTTGAAATTCATTCCGTTATGTTTGGACTCAACAGCCTACCCCAGACCCCGGATGGTACCCAGCGTGATTCAGATTCTGCGCACCTGACCGGGTAATCCCCGGCAGCAGAATCGTTGGAACGGAGTTCAACGTATGTTGCCCCTTCAAGCCCCTCGCTCGCCCCACACCTAATTCAAACCGCACCCACACCTTGAACACCGGCCATGCCGCGTCTGGCGCGTGCCTGCCCGACCCTGCGATTTGAAAAACCGGGATCAGCGATGAAGCATGTTCTACCCCCCACCGCAGCCTTGACCTTGTCCTTGCTGGCCGCCGCGGCCCAGGCCCAGGGCGACAGCACCCTGTCCACCGTGGTCGTCACCGGTAACCGTGGCGCCGAGCAACGCACGGTCACCAGCAGCCCGGTGCCTATCGATGTGGTCAGCGCCAAACAACTGCAAAGCACCGGTAAACCCGGTTTGATGGAAGCGCTCAGTGCGCTGATTCCATCGCTGACGCTACCGGAAAAAACCGGCTGGGACGCCAGCGGCATTGCCCGCGCGCCCAACTTGCGTGGCTTGAGCGCCGCCGAGGTGCTGGTACTGGTCAATGGCAAGCGGCGCCATACCAGCGCCACCCTGAACATCAACGGCATCAACACCGGCGCCGCACCGGCCGACCTGGACCTGATCCCCATCAGCGCCATCGACCATGTGGAAGTGCTGCGCGACGGCGCCGCCGCCCAGTACGGTTCCGACGCTATCGCCGGGGTGATCAATGTGATCCTCAAGGCCGACACCAGCGGCACCTCGGTGACCAACGCCGGCCTTGGCTATGACGGCAAGAAGCAGACCGTGCAGCAAAGCCTCAACAAAGGCTTTGAAATCGGCGACGGCGGCATCGTGCAACTGGCCCTGGATGCGCGCAGCCAGAATGACGACAACAAGGCCAGCGCCAACGGCTACAGCTATGAACAAGCCTACGGCCTGGCCGGCAAGTCCACCTACGGCGGCTACGGCACGCCCAAGACCAACCTGCTGACCCTGGGCTACAACGCCGAACTGCCGATCGACGACAGCCTGAGCCTGTACTCCTTCACCACTTACTCACGGCGCAAGGCCGAGCAGGGTCAGAACTTTCGCCTGCCGACCATCACCAACACCATCACCACCGGGCCCAACGGTTATCCGGCCGGCTACACGCCCACCTGGTACATCGACGAAGACGATTTCCAGGCCGCCTTCGGCGGCAAAGGCATCGTGGGCGAGTGGGACTGGGACCTGTCCACCACCTACGGGCGCAACGAAGCGGAGCAGGGCACCACCCATAACCAGAACCCGTCCCTGGGCGAGGCCACGCCGAACAGCTTCACCTCCGGCACCTGGATTTCCACCGAGCTGACCACCAACCTGGACTTCAAGCGCGGCTTCGATATCGGCCTGCAAAAGCCGCTGGACCTGTCCTATGGCCTCGAGCATCGGCGCGATACCTATGAGGTGCAGGCCGGTGACTACGCGTCCTATGCCAACGGCGGCTACTGCGTGGCACCGGGCAATTGCGCGTCGTCCGGGGCCCAGGTCACCAATGGCATTTCCCCGGACGAAGAAAGCACCGCCTCGCGCAACAGCGTCGCCGGTTACGTGGATGCGGGCTTCAACCCGCTGCCGGACTGGTACGTGGGCACCGCCGTGCGCTATGAGCATTACAACCAGGGCGTGGGCGCTACTCGCAGCGGCAAACTGACCACGCGTTATGACTTCACGCCGCAATTCGCGGTGCGTGCCACGGTGAGCAATGGCTTCCGTGCGCCGTCCCTGGCCAACAGCCTGTTCAGTGCACGCTCGACCACCTATGGCGTGGTCGACGGGGTATACCAGTCGATCAACTACGGCGTATTGCCAGTCGGTTCGGCGGCGGCCAAGGCGTTGGGCGCCGAGGACCTCAAGCCCGAACGCTCCACCAACTTCAGCCTCGGTTTCACCCTCACCCCCACCGACCGCCTGAGCTTCACCGCCGATGCCTACGTGATCAACCTGCGCGACCGCATCACCCTCACCGGCACCTTGCTCGGGCCGGAAGTCACCCAGGTGTTGCAGAACAACGGCGTCAACTCCACCTCCGGCGGCCAGTACTTCATCAACGGTGCCGACACCCGCACCAAGGGCCTGGACCTGGTCAGCAGCTACAACCACGACCTGGGCGCGTTCGGTGCCGTGAAGTGGACGGCCGCGTTCAACTGGAACCAGACCAAGATCCTCAATTACAAAGAGTCGACCACTATCCTCGGCACCTCCTACGAGCTGATGGACCGCGAGGCGCGCAACCTGATCACCGACGTGCAACCCAACACCAAGCTGATCCTCGGCGGTGACTGGAGCATCGGGCGCGTGAACCTCAACCTGGCCCTGACGCGCTACGGCGCCTACAAGGAAGTCAACGCATCGGCCAATCGCGACCTGGACCGCGTCTACAGCGCCAAATGGATCACCGACCTCGACCTTGGCTACAACCTCACCAAAGACCTCAACCTGGCCATCGGCGCCAAGAACCTCTTCGACATTTACCCCAAGAAACAAGGCGTGCCGAGCAGCACCATGCTCGCCAGCTACGGCACCTATTCGCCCTATGGTTTTACCGGCGGGTACTACTACACCCGGCTGACTTATGCCTTCTGAGACCTGCGAGGAATAGAACATGCCCATTGTCGCCAAACCCTACGACCTGATCGATGAGGTCAACCATTACCCGATCCGCACGCGCCGCGCCTCCACGCCGATCAAGGCCCTGCAGGTGGTGCCGGCCCGGCATCCGTGGCGCTGGGCCGGGTCGATCTTTGCCGCGCTGGTGCTGCTCGCCATCATGCACTCCCTGGCGACCAACCCGCGTTGGGAGTGGGGCGTGTTCGGCCAGTGGTTCTTCTCGCCGTCGGTGCTGCGCGGCCTGGGGCAGACCCTGTTGCTGACACTGCTGAGCACGCTGTTCAGCGTCATTCTCGGCACCGCGCTGGCCCTGGCGCGGTTGTCGGGCTCGCCGCTGCTGGCGGCGTTGGCCTGGGGTTATATCTGGTTCTTCCGCTCGATGCCGGCGCTGCTGGTGCTGATCATCCTCTACAACTTTGCCTACCTGTACGACCACATCGTGATCGGCGTGCCGTTCACCGAGCAGGTGTTCGCGCAATGGTCCACCGTGGATGTGCTCAGCCAGTTCACCGTGGCGGTGCTGGGCTTGAGCCTGATGCAGGCGGCGTACGCGGCGGAGATCATCCGCGGCGGCCTGATCGGAGTGGATGCCGGCCAGCATGAAGCGGCGGCGGCATTGGGGCTGCCGGCCTCGCGGCGGATTTTCCGGATCATTTTGCCCCAGGCCTTGCGCTCGATTCTGCCGTCGGGTTTCAACGAGATCATCGGCCTGGTCAAGGGCACGTCCATTGTCTACGTGCTGGCCCTGCCGGAGCTGTTCTACACCGTGCAGGTCATCTACAACCGCACCCAGGCGGTGATCCCGCTGCTGATCGTGGCGACGGTGTGGTACCTGATCATCACCACGGTGCTGACCAGCGCCCAATATTACGTCGAGCGCCATTTCGCCCGTGGCACCGCGCGCGTGCTGCCGCCGACACCGCTGCAACGCCTGCGCTTTTGGCTCAAGGAGAAATCCCATGGCTGAAGCACGCGCAGGACGCATCCAGATCCAAGGCGTAGGCAAGCGGTTCGGCAACCAGCAGGTGCTCGATAACATCGACCTGACGATCGATCCGGGCAAAGTCACAGTGATCCTCGGGCCGTCCGGCTCGGGCAAATCCACCTTGCTGCGCACCATCAATCACCTGGAAAAGATCGACAGCGGGCATATCACCATCGACGGTGAGTACGTCGGCTATCGGCGCAAGGGTGACCTGCTCTACGAGCTCAAGGAGCGCGAAATTCTCAAGCGGCGCATCGACGTGGGCTTCGTGTTCCAGAACTTCAACCTGTTCCCGCACCTCACCGCCTGGGAAAACGTTGCCGAAGCGCCGTTGGCCCACAAGCGCTGGAGCAGGGCCGAAGCCCAGGGCAAAGCCGCCGAACTGCTGACCAAGGTCGGCCTGGCGGACAAGCTCGAGGCCTACCCGCGCCAGCTCTCCGGCGGCCAGCAACAGCGCGTCGCCATTGCGCGTGCCCTGGCGCTGGACCCCAAGGTGTTGTTGTTCGACGAACCCACCTCGGCCCTCGACCCGGAACTGGTGGGCGAAGTGCTCGACGTGATCAAGGGCCTGACCCGATTGGGCGTGACCCTGGTGATCGTCACCCACGAAATCGGCTTTGCCCGCGAGGTGGCCGACCATGTGGTGTTTCTCTGCGACGGCCAGTTGATCGAAGAAGGCCCGCCCGAACAGATCTTGCGCCAACCCCGACATCCCCGCACCCAGGCCTTTCTCGGCAAGGTGCTTTAGTTCAAGGAGTGACTGCCCATGTTTAACCATCCCCTGCGCGTGGCCGTGCTGGCGCTTGCCATTGGCACCGCACAACACGCGTTCGCTGTGCAGCAGGTCGACCTCAGCCCCGACCGCCCGCGCATTCATGCGCCACGTAACGAGGCGGCCATCGCGCAAATCCCGCCGGGCTTCAAGTTCGCCCAGGCGGGCAAGTTCACCGTGGCCGTGTCCGGTGTGGCGGGGCCGCCATTGGCGCTGCTGGCCAGCGATGACAAGACCACCATCGGCAGTGAAGCCGACACCGCGCAGTTGGTCGCCGACAGCCTCGGCCTGCAACTGAACGTGGTGCAGACCAGCTGGGAGGACTGGCCCCTGGGCGTCAGTTCGGGTAAGTACGACGCGGTGATCAGCAACGTCACCGTGACCGAGGCGCGCAAGAAGCGCTTTGACTTCGCCACCTATCGACAGGACGTGCTCGGGTTTTACGTGAAGAGCACCAGCCCGATCAGCGAGATCAAACAGGCCGCCGACATTGCCGGGCTGAAGATCATCGTCGGCTCCGGGACCAATCAGGAAAAAGTCTTGCTGGCGTGGAACGAGGCCAATGAAAAGGCCGGCCTCAAGCCTGCGCTGTTGCAGTACTTCGACGACCAGGCCGCCGCGCAGCTGGCGGTGCAGTCGGGGCGCAGCGATGCGTTGTTCGGGCCCAACTCGGTGTACGCCTATTCGGCGGCAATCACCGGCGGTATCAAGCGCGTCGGCACCGTCAACGGCGGCTGGCCGTTGCAGGCGGATATCGCCGTGACCACGCGCAAGGACAACGGCCTGGTCAAGCCGATCCACACCGCCCTGGAAGGTGCGATTGCCGGAGGGCAATACGCGCAGGTGCTGCAGCGCTGGGGGCTGGATGTGGAGCGCGTCGATGCATCGTTGATCAACCCACCGGGCCTACCGGATTAGGAGTCGCGAACATGACACTGACACGACGTGAAGCGCTGTCCAGCATTGCTGCAGTCGGCGGCGAAAAGGCGGTCAAGGATGCGCTGGCCGCATTGGGCCTGGGACCGTCTTCACACCGGCGCCCGCAACCGCTGAAACTCAGGGACGGCCTGGGGCAGGGCACCCGCGTGCTGGTGCTGGGCGCCGGGATTGCCGGGCTGGTCGCCGCGCTGGAACTGAGCCGGGCCGGGTTCACCGTGCAGGTGCTGGAGGCGCGCGACCGCGTGGGTGGGCGCACTTGGACCCTGCGCAACGGCGACCGCGTGGACTACAAGGATGGCCGCTCGCAAACCGTGGCGTTCGATCCGGGCCAGTATTTCAACGCCGGCCCTGCGCGTATCCCCAGCCAGCATCGCACGATCCTCGACTATTGCAGCGAGTTGGGCGTGCACCTGGAAGTGCTGGTCAACAGCAGCCATGGCGCCCAGGTGCGGCCCGACCTGCAGCAACCGGCGTTCACCGTCGGCCAGGCGGTCAACGATGCTCGCGGGCATCTGTCCGGCTTGCTCGCCAAGGCGGTGCAGCGTGATGCGCTTGACGATGTCTTGACCCTTGATGAACGCACGCGACTGCTCGCGTTCCTGCAGGTGTATGGCGACCTTTCCCAAGCGCTGGCGTACGAGGGCAGCTTGCGTTCCGGCCACCTGGAATCGCCTGCGCACCCCGGCGCACTGCCGGCCAGCGCGCGGCCGCTCGACCTTGAACGCCTGCTGCATCCAGAGCTGTGGGGCGCGCTGCTGCACACCGAATTCCCGGAGTTTTCGGCAACCATGTTCCAGCCGGTGGGCGGTATGGACCGGATCACCGAGGCGTTCTACCGGCGCCTGCGCGAGCAGGTGCAGCTGGGCGCACAGGTACGGCAGATTCGCCAGTTGGAAGACGGCGTCGCGGTGACCTATCACGACCAGCGCAGCGGCCGTGAACAGGTGGTGCGCGCCGATTACCTGGTGTCCACCTTGCCGCTGCCGTTGCTGGCCAAACTTGACACCGACTTCAGCGACCCGATCAAGGCGGCCTTGCTCAGCACCCGCAGCGACCAGGCAACCAAAGTGGCATGGCAATCGCCGCGCTTCTGGGAAACCGATTACCGCACTTATGGCGGCCTGTCCTGGGTCGAACACCCGGCGCGCCTGCTGTGGTACCCGAGCAACGACCTCAATACCCGCGAAGGCGTGCTGGTGGCCGGTTACGTCACCGGGGAGGGCGCCGACGTGTTCGGCGCGCAGCCGTTCGACGCGCAATACGCCACCTCCCGGCACGCCGTGGAACTGCTGCACCCCGGTTATTCCAGGCACCTGCGCCATCCGTTGGCGGTGTCCTGGGAGCAGATCCCCTACAGCGAAGGCCCGTGGCTGCAACGCGAACACTTCCCGGCCGATGCCAGCGCGCTGCTGGAACAGGCCCACGGCCGCGTGTACTTCGCCGGCGACGGCCTGGTGCAAAGCGGCGTGGGCATCTGGCAGGAATCGGCGGCCAATTCGGCGCGGCATGTGGTTGCGCAACTGGCCGAGCGCGTCACCCAACAACGACAGATCGCGGCCGTGGCCGCCTCTTGAGGAGCAACACCATGAGCGACAGTATCCAACGCACCAGCGTCGGCGATTTCCCCATCTCGCAAACCGTGACCGTACCGGCCTCGGCCAGCCTGATCTTCGTCAGCGGCATCTTGCCGGACCTGGCCGACCCGAACGTCCCCGGGGTTTACGGCAACACTGAAGTGCAGACGGTTTCGGTGTTCAACAAACTGCGCAAAATCCTTCAGCAGCAGGACCTGGACCTGGGCGATATCGTGCAGTTGCGGGTGTTTCTGGTCGGCGCTGCGCAAATCGACGGCAAGCTGGATTTCGCCGGGCTGCAGCGTGGTTACACGCAGTTCTTCGGCACCCCCGAACAACCGAACAAACCGGCGCGCACCGCGTTGCAGGTGGTGGCGCTGCCCCTGCCGGGGGCGTTGGTGGAAGTGGAGGCGGTGGCGGCCAGGGCCGGGTGATGTCAGTCACTGCGCGGCGTCGAGGCGTTCCTGGGTAGCGCGGTCGATCAGCGCACGCAGCGCCTCGAATAAGGGCTCGGCATCCGTATGTTTCTTGCCGTATGCCAGGTTGAAAGCGTAATTGAAATCCGGCGGGTTGAGGCCCTGGGTGTGCTGCAGCAGGGTCTCCAGCTTGTCCATCGCCTTGACGGCTTTGGCTTCCGGCGACAGTGCGTTCTCGTAGTCATCCCACAACGTCAGGATCTGGCTTTTCAGGGGCCCATCCAGGGCTTGGGTCAACTGCAGCAGGTCGCGCCGCTCCTGCTCGCCCTTGTTGGGAAACGCCGCCTGGCTGACTGCTGGAATGTCGCCGTTAATGGCTTCGCCCAAGTCATGGATCACGCACATCTTGAGGATTTTAAGCAGGTCCAGGCCGGGCAATTGATCGGCGAACACCATTGCCATCAGGCACAGGCGCCAAGTGTGTTCGGCGGTACTTTCCGTGCGTCCCGAAGCGGTGTGGGCGCTTCTGAGCACGTCCTTGAGTTTCTCGGCTTCGCGCAGAAAGTCGAGGCGGCCTTTGATTGTTTCCATGTCCATGATGCTGCCCCGCAAGGTCGGTTATGCAGGTAAGCCTAGGTGCGGGAGCGCAGATCGTCCACGCATAAAGTATGCGCGGTGGGCTTCAGAGTGTTTCGACCAGACGTGCTGCGCTGCCATCGCTCAGGGTCATACGTGTCCAGCGACACAGGCTAGGGCGTATGGGCACGAGGTGGGAATCATTGCTTCCCGTGGTGAACTCAAGGGCCGGTGGTGCCTGGCTTTCGCGCCAGCCGGTGTGCTCCAGGCTGGCTTCGATCAGCTGGATTTGCGGCGTTGCGAAGCGCCACAGCGACTGGCCAATAAGGTCGGCAAGCGGGCTGCCGAATTGGCGTGCGCGGGAGGGCGAGCACGCGAGCAAGCGGTGAGTCAGGTCGCACACCAGGTGCATGGCTTGCGAGCTCTCACTGACCAGCCGGGCCAATGCCTGATCGGCGGCTGCATCAAGCCGGGCTGCCAACAACTGCTCAAGCTGCTGGTGCCCAGCCGGATCCATCGCTTGCACGCCACTTTCCCAGCGCGAAATAGTCGATTGCGTGACGTTGAACAACTGTGCCGCATGGCTTTGCTTGATGCGATGCAGCAAACGCCATCGCCGCAGCGCAACGCCGGGCAAGGCAGGCTTGAGCAAGGAATGAGGCATCTGTGGTTCCTGAAATCGGTGGTGGGGATGATGAGTGTGATGAGTAGGGGGCGGTTGTGCAAATTGAGAGAACCAGGTCCCGATCTCGTTTTGCCGTCTTGTGATTACGTCGCCGGTTCAGGAACAATGCGCCCCACGTCACTCCTGACGCACATGAGGATAAGGAGCCAGCATGCCCGTTGATATGTGTTTGAAGCTGAGCGACATCAAGGTTAAATCACGGGCTACGTTCACCGTGATGAAATTGATGCCACTCAGTGGCAAAACCTTCAGCCCATCCAGGCAAAATGTGTCCTGGATTTTTGGAGAAGCTCTATGAACCGTTCAGACAGTCGATCGTTCTGGTGCATCACAGCGGTTCTGATCGTTGTTGTAGGGCTTTTAGGCTATCAAATAGTTGATGGTTTAATTCGCGGTGTGATTGTGGCTTTCAGCCGCGTAGGGCCTTCGACCACTTACACGCTTTTGGAGCAACCAAAGCAGTATTGGATGACCTTGGGCTGGCTCGCTATTGTTGAAGCTTTTCTGATTGCTATGACGCTTGGTGTTGCATGGATCTCCAGCGCACTATCAAAAAATGAAAAAGCTAAGGGAGCTTGTCGCTAAGACCTCCGGGAGCCTTGAGCGTCCAGGTCACTCACATCAAGGCAGCTGCGCAGTGTTACCGAAGTTGTTTATTGGATGACTTCCTCGTAGATACCACTTGCCAGTGTCTTTACTTCCCAGACACTGCGCTACCGGTAAGACCTAACGCTGCGGCTGGCGACTCTCGTATAGGGTTGGCGGTAGCCAGTTGCATATTTGTGGCGCCCAATCAGCGCCGGGTCGCTGTCGATGGCAAAGAACAACCGACGTAGGTCGATACTGCGTTCGATCCGTTGGCGGGTTGAAGGGAATCCATCCTTGAACAGACTGGCCGTCATTCCTTAACTCTTGTTTGTGGGAGTCGAAAGGGTAGAGATGCGTTGGCGCAAATTAATGTCGGATGTTTCGCCACCTACAGACAGGCGCTTCCCAATCTCGCTTTGCCGTCTTGTGAGTACGCCGATGGTTCAGGAATTTGAACTGACCACCTATTCCTACAACTGCAACGCCTGCTGTTTAAACCTGCGCTTTTGCTCGAATGGCAATGTCTCATTATCCCCATACGGCGCGCTGTACCAGTTGCCGTAAGTCGGATTGGGCAGCAGAAACCAGCGCTGCCCCAGCCAGTTCATATAGGGTTCGACGGCCTTGCGCTGGGCCGCCAGGGTGTTGTGCTCGGCCTGTACGAAATCCCCCAGGGAATCGCCGGCCATCAGCAGCACGCGCGCGTGGCTGGCGACCCATTGGCGGCGGCAGGTCTTGCCGTAGCCGGCGCTTTCGCAATGGCCGATGGGGGTGCTGGCGGCCAGGATCTGTTCGTCGCGCTCGATCGGAAAACCACGCAAGCGCAGGTTTCTCGCTGTGGCCGCGACCTGGCTGTGTTCGCGGTTGGTGAGGTAATAGACCTCGATGCCTTTTTGCCGGGCCGCCTGCAGGAACGCCACCGACCCGGGCAGCGCCTGGGCCTTGGCTTGATCGACCCAGGTGTTCCAGCGGTCATAGGAATAGACCTGGTTATGGATAATGTCACGGGCATTGAGCGGCAGGTTGTCCAGCAGGGTTTCGTCGATATCGACCACCACGGCCGGGGGCAATCCTTTCAAATCCCGGGCAGGCAAGGGCAGGGCGTCCCAGGTGGGATCGGCCAGGGCTGTATCGAGTTGGCGGGTCGCGTTGGCGAACAGCTGGCGGTAGATCAACTCGTGCTCGATGGAGGTTTGTGTCCAGAGCACGGCGTCGAGCTGGTCGTTGGCCGGTGGGGTTTGCTGGCAGCCGGTGAGGGCAATGGATAAAAGGCAGGCGCTGGCGAAAATCAGGTTGCGCATTGAAAGGCTCTCAGCGGTGGGTAGGCTCAATCATAAGCGCTACCCATCGGCCTTGCGATCAATCCAATGGGTCTTGATGCCCTTGGCCCAGGCCACCGTATAGAAACAACTGAGCAGCACGATGCCCCATTGCTCGGCATTGATCGACGACCAGAACCAGAACGGCTGGCCGGCCATGCCGAACAGGCAGGCGTAGCGGCGTACGTGCAGGCGTTTGCTTTGGCTGAACCAGATAGCGACGACGCCGAGGGCGGCGATCATGATTTGCGCGATCAAAGCGATCTCCTTGATCAAGGTGAGAGGGCACAGGCCCCTCCCACCTGTTGGACGGCTGTGTCGCCGAAGGTTATTTGTCCTTGCGCGCATCCATGGTTTTTTGATGCTCGGCAAGGAACGGCTGCTCCGCCGGATCGAAGCGATCGATCCCTGCGGTAAACCGGTGCCAGTACGGATACAGCGGCTGGCGACGCGTCACGGCCTCGATGCGTGAGGATTGCTCCTCGGTCAGCTTCAGCTCGGTGGCGGCAAGGTTGTCGCGCAGATGCGCCTCGGTACGGGCGCCGACGATCAGCGAGGTGATCCCCGGGCGATCCTTGAGCCATGCCAGGCAAGTGCGCGCCACCGAGACCCCGTGTTCATCGCCCACGGCAGCCAGGGTTTCGATGATGTCCAGCGCGCGTTCCTGGTCGTGCACGTAGGGTTCCGGCCAGTCGCTGCCCTGGCGGGTATTGGCCGGGGGTTTATGCCCGCGCCGGGTCGAGCCGGTCAGCAGGCCTTCACCCATCGGCCCCCACACCAGCGTCCCGACCTGCTGGTCCAATGCCAGCGGCAGCAGCTCGTACTCGGCCTCGCGGGATTCGGGGGTGTAATAGATCTGCTGGGTGATCGGCTTGAGCATGCCATGCAACTCGGCCTTGCCCAGGGTTTTCATCATCTGCCAGGCGGTGAAGTTGCTGGTGCCGAAGTAGCGGATCTTGCCCGAACCGACCAATAGGCGCAGCGCCTCGAGCGTCTCTTCGATGGGCGTCAGGCCGTCCCAGTTGTGCAGTTGGTACAAGTCGATATGGTCGGTGCCCAGGCGCTTCAAGCTGGCTTCACAGGCGCGAATCAAGTGATAGCGCGATGAGCCGGAATTGTTCGGGTTCTGGTCCACCGGGCTGCGGCCCTTGGTTGCCAGCAGGATGTCGTTGCGCTTGTCGCCCAGGGCCTTACCGACCACTTCCTCGGCCAGGCCATGGGAGTAAAGGTCGGCGGTGTCGATCATGTTCACCCCGGCATCGAACGCGATATCGAACATACGCCTGGCCTGGGGCACGTCCACCGCACCGCATTTCTCGAACTCGGCGCGACCGCCAAACGGCACGGTGCCCAGAATGATTTCCGAGACCAGCAGGCCGGAATGACCCAGTTGTCGGTATTGCATGTTGCCTCCTACTTTACGTTGCACGTGAAGGTGTGAACGATGAGGGTGGCGATAGTTTGAATTTTTTCATGAAAACTTCGCGCCACAGGTTGTTGGTGAGGCAATCAGGAATCCCAACGCCTCCCCGGCATGAGGACTGGCGCGGTTCGACTCGTGATTGTTTTTTGCGGCAGCGTCAGTGTTGGGCACGGTAGGGGTAGTGCTGTTGATGTACCGGCGGTGGTTCTCGGGCAGTCATCGGATTTTGCAGGAGCGGTTTGAGGAATGCGCTTGTAAGTTAAAAGTACTGTAGGAAAGTTCCTTGGTGTGTATTAATAATTAATCCCAAACGTAGTTTTTTGGCGTACTGGCGGAAAGTTCTTACATATATTTCTTCGGGCGAATAGATGGGTGTTTTACCTGTGCCTACCTATCCGTTTTGCTAGCTATTATTTCTTCAAATGATTTGCTAGCGTTTGAGGCTACCGCAACGTGTTCAGGGGTTTGGAGATGGAGCTGAAAGATATTGGCAACACGCCGCTAGTCGAACTGGCGTCGCTTTCCCAAAATGGGAATAGGGTCTTTTCCAAATGCGAGTTTCTGAACCCTTCCGGAAGCCATAAGGATCGAACGTATTTAAATATTGTAAGCCGGCTGGAAGAGGCTCGACTTATTACGCCGGGTATGACGCTGGTTGACTGCTCTACTGGAAATGGAGGCGCTGCACTGGCTTGGATCGGCAGAGTGAAAGGCTATAAGGTAAAGATATTTATGTCTGAGGGTATGACTGAGGAGCGAAAAACGCAAATACGCTCTTATAATGCTGAAATAGTGGAAACTCCAAAAGAATTGTTTTTGTCGGGTTCAGTGTTCCACGCGAAAAAATACTTGTCGGAAAACTCGTCTGAGAATAGCTATTATCTGGATCAGTCGAATTGTTTGCTGAATAAAGACGGTTGGAGGATATGTGGCAGTGAAATAGTTAGGCAGTTGGGTGTGCACAAGATCGTGCCCGATCTTTTTGTATGTTCAATCGGCACAGGGGGCACATTCTCTGGTATTGCTGAGGTATTAAAGCAAGCGTACGGCGAAATTAAAACGATAGCGTTGGAAGTTAGTAGTTCGGCGCCTTTGTTCTCGCAGAGAAATAAGCTGCCGTTCAATCATCGTCCCCACAATTTAATGGGGTTGGGCGCGGGGGTAATGTCGCCTAATACCAATCCCGATTTAGTTGATGAGGTAAGACTGATTGATGGCTCTGACGCGTGGTCTCGGATGAAACACTTCATTAGGACAGAAAAGATCCCCATCGGACCAACCTGTGGCGCTAATCTGTTGATGTGTGATGAGCTGGTTCGAACGCTCAAAAACAAGACCATAGTTACCGTGTTTTTTGATAGTTCGTGGAAGTATGCGAGCCGTTGGGATGGGCTTTATCCTGAGTACAGTGAGGTGAACCATGTTGCTGGAAGAGATTTATAGAAAAGCCAACGTCGTATGGTCAGGTAAATCACTCACCACCGTGAATGAGTTTACTGATCAGATACCTGCATTGCGACCAGAAGTTCTAATGGAGGTTGCTCATAAAGTAATCAAGGTAATGAGTCATGATGTTTCGAAAATTGTCACAGAGGAGGATAAGGGTGTGGCATTGGCAACCACCGTCTCTCTGTTAACAGGCATTCCCTTAGCCGTAGCGAGGTGGTATTCCTATAGTCTTGATGGTTTCAATGAGCAGGTAGTTGCTATTGAGTCGGAATACTTTCACGGGCAGCTCTATCTTAATGGAGTTGAGGCAGGTGATCGAGTCATCATTATTGATGACACATTAAGTTCTGGTGGTGCGGTCATTGCATTGGTCGAAGCTGTAAAAGCAGCTGGGGGTGAGTTGGTAGATATCGTATGCGCCGTAGAGAAGGTTGGAAACGGTGGGGCTGATAATGTAAGGAGAACGACGGGGCTTGCCGTTAAAACAATTATGAAAGTGGCGGTTAGCGAGAATGGGGTGAGCATTGAATGAAAACCATCGAGCGCGCTAAATGTTAATGCAACGAACCGGATTGATCATCGGCTTGGTATTTTGCTTGATCAGTGCAGCGTTCGACGTCTACGTTGCGTTGATCACCCAATCGATCAGTACGCTGAACGTTATCTTTTATTGTTTTATCACATCAACCTGTTTTTTTGGTGCTTGGGCGTTCTTTCGAAATATGCGTTCGCTGTGCTCCAAATTAAGAGCCCAATGGCCATTGGTTGTGATGGTCAATCTTGCGGTTCTACTCAATTGGGGAGGGCTGTTCTACGCGCTGCGTTATCTCGAACCTGCAGTAGTTGGGGTTGCCTCGGTAGCCTGTGGTCCTGCACTCACATTGGTTATTTCGTTGCTTAACAAACGTAGCGTCAAGGTTGCTCTCGCGGATGCGCTGGTTTCATGGCTGGTACTCATCTCGGTAGCGATCATGTTGTTTAATTCCTTTATGGGGGACAGTGGTGTAGTCACCACCACCGGCGGGCAGCGAGTCCTGGGTATTGCTAGCGTATTGGCGTGCGCGTTGGGCACGGTCATGTACACGGTTTTCTCCAAGGAAATGTTCGCTCGCCAATGGTCTGTCTACGAGATTCTGGGTATTAGGAATATCGCAATGGTTGGCGTTTGTGCCGTTGCAATTCCTGCCACGGGGGGCAGTTTTTTACTCGATCGTGAGTTGATTCCGCCTATGGCGGTGCTGGTGGTGTTAGGGCATTTGCTGCCTATTTACCTGATCCAGAAAACTATCTATTACCTCGCGCCTATTCACGTTTCCCTGGTATTGCTGACGCTTCCTGTATTTGTCTTGTTGCTGCAGTACATGGATGCGAGAGTTGAATTCTCCTTTGCCAGCGTTGCAGCGGTTACTGTGATTGTTTTTTTGCTGTTGGGCAGGGCGTTGCATGCATTGAAAAGGGAGGTTGTATGAGAGTCGTCATGGTCGATGGGTTTTCATCCGGGAAGTTCTTGGCGAAGCGATTGAAGGACGAAGGCTGTGTACTGGTGCATGTGGCTTCATCAGAAACGCTGGACAGTTACTATTACAAGGGTTTTGACTGCGCGCTCTATGAGCAGATGATCGTCAATCGTGATTTTGCAACGACTTTGGCGGAAGTCCAACGCTTCAAACCGCAGTTCATTCTTGCAGGCGCAGAAACGGGTGTGCTCCTGGCTGACTATCTGAATGAGCGATTGCAACTGCCTTATCGCAATCATTTCGACAAAACCAACGCGCGTCGAAACAAGTACGAAATGATCCAGTGCATAACCCAGGCGCAGATTCCGGCTGCACGGCAGTTCATGGCTGGTTGTTGGGAGGCTGCTCAACATTGGATCGATGAGCACGGACGTTATCCGGTGGTCATCAAACCCCTCGAAAGCGCAGGCGCCGATGGTGTGTTTATCTGTGAAGATAGGCACGCCTGCAAGGCTGCTGTGGAGCGTCTGTTGGGGACGACCAATAAGTTGGATATTCCTAACACCCAAGTTCTTATTCAGGAATACCTGGCGGGGCTGGAGTATGTGGTGAATATGGTCTCCCTCAACGGACAACAGCTTGTTACTGAAGTCGTACGTTACCAAAAGCAGCGAACGCCGAGCGGTGGCATTCTCTACGACATCGATGAACTGATGGGGTCCGATTCGCCGATTTATCCAGTGCTTGTCGACTACACACGAGCAGTAGTGCGGTGTCTCGGCATTCAAAACGGTCCTAGCCATGCGGAGGTCATGTTCACTGAAGACGGGCCGAAATTAGTGGAAATTGCCGCCCGCACCGACGGCATTCTTCGACCAGACGTCTCAAGGAAAACCACTGGCCTTGGACAGATCGACGCTGTGGTTTTATCCCTCCTGCAGCCGGAGGTCTTTCGGCAGCGGTTGGCACGGAAGGTTGATTATCGGCGCCTGCAACATGCCTACAACGTTTGCTTGATCAACCGCTCAGAAGGCAGCTTCGAAAAGGATGGTTTTTTGCAACAACTGCTCAAGCTCGAGTCGTTTTTCGAGGCAGTGTTTTACGTTGAGAACGGCCAGCCGATCGGCGTGACCCAGGATGTATTCAGTCAGCCGGGCACAGTGTATTTGGTTCATACCGACCCAGTGGTGATCGAGGCGGATTACCGCAGGATTCGCGCACTCGAATTCCAGGGAGCTTATCTGACTGCCGGCTAGCAGCGTCAGCGCGGAATCGCGTTATTGTTTCATTATCTGAAATGCTGGATTGTACAATCTGGTAATTCCGCTGACGGCTGGTACATAAGAAGATTGCAGCCATCGACACGATATCCGGTCGACAAAGCTCTGGAGTCCGTCATGCCCGCAATCAAACTGTATGGTTTCCCCTTGTCCGGCCACTCCCATCGGGCCGAGCTGATGCTGTCCCTGCTGGGCCTGCCGATGGAATTTATCCTGGTGGACCTCAAGCAAGGCGCCCATAAAACGCCCGAATTCATCGCCACCCTTAACCGCTTCGGCCAAGTGCCGGTGATCGACGATGGCGGGACGATACTGGCGGACTCCAATGCCATCCTGGTCTACCTGGCTACCACCTATGGCAACGGCCAGTGGTTGCCCGCTGATCCGGTCGGGCAGGCACGGGTGCAGCGTTGGCTCTCGGCGGCGGCCGGTCAGTTGCATGCCGGGCCTGCCACTGCGCGGTTGGCCACGGTGTTTGGCGCCGACGTGGATGCGGACGTCGCCATCAACCGCGCCCATGCACTGCTGAACGTGATGGAGCAGCAACTGGGTGAGAGCCGCTTCCTGGCCGGCGATTCGCCGAGCATTGCCGATATCGCGTTCTACACCTATACGGCCCATGCGCCGGAAGGCAATGTGTCGCTGGCCGACTATCCTCAGGTGCGCGCCTGGCTGGCCAGCATTGAAGCACTGCCGGGTTTCGTCGGCATGCCGCGCACGGCGGCGGGTCTGCAATCAGAGTAACCAGCAAGGGGCGTCGATGGACCGTTTTCATGAAATGCAGGTGTTCCTCGCGGTGGCCGACGAGGGCGGCTTTGCCGCCGCCGCACGGCGTCTGAACACCTCGCCGCCCAGCGTGACCCGGGCGATTGCCGCCATGGAACAACGCATCGGCACCCAGCTGCTGGCGCGCACCACCCGCAGCCTGCACTTGACCGAAGCCGGGCAGCGTTACCTGGAAGACTGTCGGCGCATCCTCGCCGAGCTGGACGAGGCCGAGGAAGCGGCAGCGGGCAGTTATTCCATCCCCTGCGGGCAACTGAACGTGACCGCCCCGGTGCTGTTCGGCGAGCTGTTCGTGGCGCCGACGCTGGGCGATTATCTCGACCGCTTTCCCCAAGTAAACATCAATGCGCTGCTGGTCGACCGTGTGGTCAATATGAGCGACGAAGGCGTCGACGTGGCCGTGCGCATCGGTCATCTGCCCGAGCCGGGGCAGCAGGCGATCAAGGTCGGCGAAGTGCGCCGGGTGGTGTGCGCGTCGCCCGCTTACCTCGACCAGCATGGGCGACCCCAACGGCCTGAACATTTGCGTCAAGCGAAGATCGTGGCCTCATCCGCCAGCCAACGCCTGGATGAATGGGCGTTTGTCGACGCCGGCCAGGCGCTGACGGTAGCTATCGAACCGCGCCTGGTGGTCACCGCGAACAACGCCGCGATCAACCTGGCGCGCCTGGGCTGGGGCATGACGCGGGTGCTGTCCTATCAAGTGGCGGCGGCGGTGGCGGCGGGTGAGCTGGAGCTTGTGCTGCAGGATTTCGAGCCGGCAGCGCTGCCGGTGCAGGTGGTATTCCAGAACAACGGGCGAGTGCCGGCCAAGGTCCACACCTTCGTCGATTTCCTTGCCGATCGGCTGGGGCATGACGTGGCCCTGAAACCGCTGATTAAGCCGCGCGACTGATGGAACGTTATCGCGATATGCAGTTGTTCGCGGCGCTGGCCGGGCAACCGAGCCTGGCGGCGGCGGCGCGCGTGGCGCAGGCCTCCGGCCCGACCCTGGTGCGGGCGATTGCACGTCTGGAAGCGCGTTTGCGCGTAACGTTGTTGCAGCGCAGTACCCGTGGGGTCAGCCTGACCGACGCGGGCGATGCCTATATGGCCGACTGTGTGCGGCTGCTGGCGGCGGTGGAGGCGGCTGAAGCCTCGGCCAAAGGTTTGCACAGCCAGGCTCAGGGCAATCTGCGGGTATTCTTGCCGTTGCTGTTCAGCCGCTATGTGATGGCGCCGGTACTGGCCGCGTATATGGACCGTTACCCGCAGGTGCGTGTGGTCGCCCACTACCACGACTACTACCCGAACCTGCACGAAGAAGGGCTGGACGTGGCGGTGCTGGTCGGAGAGTTGCCCAGCTCGTCATTGATCGCACGGCCGGTGGGGCACGTACGGCATATCCTCTGCGCCAGCCCCGGCTATCTTGCCACCCACGGAGAGCCGCAGCATCCCGCCGCCCTCAAGCAGCATTATTTGATCGCCAATACCGACCCGGTGCAGTGGGACTTCGCGCACTATCAGCTCAAGGCCCGCACACGGCTGCGCTGCGCCACGGTGCAGGGTTCCATCAATGCGGCCTTAACGGGGGCAGGGCTGCTGCGTTGCCTGAGCTACCCGGTGCACGAGCACTTGCTGAGCGGCCGGCTGCGTCGCGTATTGCCTGGCTTTGAATTGCCTGCGGTACCGGTGCAGGTGGTGTATCGCGAAGGTCGCCATGCGTCCATGCGCGTGCGCAGTTTTGTCGATGACTGTGTAGCGGCCTTGCGCGAGCACCCGGCGTTTCAGTTGGCGTAACAGTGGATTGCCTGGGGTGGTCATTCTCTCGGCGACAGGTCAGGCGCAGCATTCAGCTATCACAACGAGAGGTGAACGCCATGAACGCGATCGACGCATCCCCCTGGCATAGCGGCGAAAGGCAACTGCAGGAAAGTGCCGGCGTGGCCGAACGCATGGCCGTGATCGGCCCCAAGGTGATACGCGATCATCTGCCGGAGCAGCATCGCGATTTCTTTCCCTTGCTGCCTTACCTGATGCTGGGCGTGGTGGATGAACACGGCATCCCATGGGCGACGATGCTCGAAGGCGCGCCAGGATTCGCGCATTCGCCTGACCCGCAGCGGTTGCAGATTGACAGCCTGCCCTGCAAAGGCGACCCCGCCCGGGCGGGGCTAGCGGTCGGCGCGGCCGTCGGCGTGCTCGGTATCGACTTGAACACCCGCCGTCGCAATCGCATGAATGGGCGCATCGGCGCGCTGGATCACGACGGCTTTGTGGTGGACGTGGTGCAGAGCTTCGGCAACTGTCCCAAATACATCCAACTGCGACCTGTCGATACCATTGCGCGCAAACCTGGCAGCGTGGCTGAGCGCAGCGACAGCCTGGATGGAGTCGCACACACAATGATCCGCAATGCCGACACCTTCTTCGTCGCCAGTTATGTCGACCTGCACGGCGAGCGCTCGGTGGATGTTTCCCATCGCGGCGGCAGCACCGGTTTTGTGCGGGTCGAGGGCAATGTGCTGACCATTCCGGATTTTGCCGGCAACCTGTTCTTCAACACCCTCGGCAATCTGCAAGCCAACCCGGTGGCGGGGTTGTTGTTCATCGATTTTGAATCGGGGGACGTGCTGCAAGTGGCCGGGCGTACTTCGCTGATCCTCAGCGGGGCGCAAGTGGCCGAGTTCGAAGGGGCGCAGCGGTTATGGACGGTGACGGTGGAACAGGTGGTCCGCCGTCCGGCAGCATTGGCCTTGCGTTGGCAGTTCGTCGAATTTTCGCCCTATAGCCTGGCGATGGGAAGCTGGTAGCCAGGCGCGGTCTGCCCGGCGCTGGAGGTCAAATGTGGGAGGGGGCTTGCCCCCGATGGCGGCGGTTCAGCTGGCTCATTTGTGGCTGATGCACCGCCATCAAATCGCTTGCGGCAGCTAGAATTACGCTGAGGATTGTTCGGATGAAAACGCTGAGGTTAAGGAATTTTCCGATGGAAATCAGCTGAAATAGAAGGACGTTGTTACCTGTTACGCCTCTGATATCAGGAACCTTTCCCACTGGCTTGCCACGCATGAGGACTTGTTGCATCAATGACCGACGGTGTCGGTTGGCAAGTAATGTTTCCTGAATCGCAGTGTGAGTTGCCTGGTGCGATTCCCATCCTTTGCTAAATGAGGCTATACAAGATGGTCACGCTTAACACGTCTGACACTCGACAGGCTTATTGCGCCTATGCAACGTCTGCGCAAGTTGAAAACACACAGGGCCCTTCAACTTCCGACCGATTCAATCGTTTCGGAAAAGTGCCGGCACACCCTGCACTGGGTCGAACTGTCCAGTCGAGCGGTAATGATCGAGGAACAGCTGAGCTGTTGAACTTACTCACGACGCTGGTAACAACACTTAAAACGTGGATAAACGAGGGAAGTTTGCCTCCCACCCCACAGCCACCCGTGACCGTAATACCCAAACCGTTTATTCCCAGGCCGCCGGTCGATATCGCGCCGATCCCCGATGCCGCGCAGCCCAGTAGAAGCCGATGGAAAGAACAACTGGCACCGTTCATGAATCGGTCAGATCTGGCCAGTAGCCGAAACGCTTTCGATACTGAACTTATTGAAATGTTTTCCGATAACAACAGCGAGCCGTCGAACACGTTTTTGTCTGAAAAAGCCCCAGGGCAAAAACCCGACGATATCCGCAACGGGCTGCGCGCCACCTATGAGAACTTTCCCTACCAGGGCACCACGGGCAGAGAAGAACACGTGGCGGCGATCAAGGTGGCCATGGCCACCTTCGGGCAGAGTCCAACCGGGGTGTTCACGCAAGTCGTCAAGAGTGGGGATGGCTATAACGTCACGATGAAAGACGGCTTCAAGCTGCATATCACCGGTGAAGAGCTGCAACTGGCGGCCAAGGCGGCGAAATTCAGTGGCGGCGATGAAGGCATGGTCAAGGATGCACAATTTCTGTTTGGGGTAATGAGCAAGCGTCAGCACCTGGAGCAGGCGCGCAACAATGCAACGGACCCGTTCTACAGCATTTATGGCAAGGACAGCGCTTACCACGCCCACCGTACTTATCCGGGGGTGCTGGCGGCAGCGGGACAGGGCATCGGCGGCGGCGCGGCGTTGTCGTACCTGGGCCTCAAAGAACATATGCAGATCATCGATGCCAGTGCACTGGGCGCGCGCGTCGGGGTGCCATTGGACAAGGGCGAGCGACACAAGAATGGTGCGCTCTTTGATGGGGGCATGGAGGGGCAGTTATACAACCAGCCCGTTTCGCCGTCGTTGAAGGTTGTAACGCTTCGCGATTGAGTGGGATAAGTACAGCGTACTGAATCTGCTTATTGTCATTAGAACAGTGGGCCATGGTAATTATGGCGCTCAAGTTTCGTGCGCCTTTTTTTAAGTCAATTATGTGAGTGGCTGAAGATGTTAGTGCCTAGCGTTAGTTATGCTGCGCCTGGTTTTGCCGAGGCAAGTGCCGCCGTCATTTCTCCAGGTTCCTCGATTGAAGTTGCACGCGCCGCAGCGGCTGAACAGTTAAGTGGGCTGGTCACGGAGTTAGGGCGTTTATTAGTACTGCTGTCAGCGCGATTTAAAACACAAGTTGACGTGAAACCCTCGCCTGACCCGATGGATAATCTACCTTATGATAACGACTCAGTGAATGAACGGCCCGTCGATAATCGCCACGACTTCCTGAAGGGAACGTCGACGAATAGGGGCGTCAAACCTGCTGATATTTTCAAGGACTTCTATCAGTTGCAGGAAGGCAACTGCGTGACGATATCCGCCATTAAAGCTGCCATGATGAGATTCGGTCACAACCCTCACGGTATTTACACGTCCGTCCACGCCACCGACGCCGGCTACCGTATCGTCATGCGTGATGGGTTCAAGCTGGACATCACCCGTGATGAGTTGCACCAGGCCCGGGCCGGCGCGAACTTCGGCGCCGACCGACCCAATGATGTACTGGTCAATGCGCAGTTCTTATATGCCGTCAGCGCCAAGCGCGCGTATCTCGAAAATAACGACGGCACGGCCAATCAGAGCTTTGCCGCCGCGATGCGCAGTTTGAATGATGGCGAGTATCCGGGGCAGGCGTTGCGTCGCCTGGGGTTAAAGAACTTCGTTGCCCCCGCAACTGTTCAGGACTTCCTCAACGGAGCCAGCGGCACGATAGCCGACTTGCGTCATTCAATGGCAGTGATCGACGGCTTTTTGGATAGTTATGGGGACAAACAGCAACTGAAGGGACGCGACTGGAACGGCTATTCCTATATCGGCCTGAAGTTGCTCTAGCGCGGCCGCCAGGCTCGGTGGCTCGCCCCACGCATCGCCCAACGCGGTATACAGATTCACCTGTGCGACCCTTTTTTCTCGCGGCAGCAAAGCCAGTCAATGCAAGAAACAGCGCTGAGCTGTGGCGAGGGAGCACGCTCCCTCGCCACATTTTATGAGGTTGTCTTCAACGGCCTCATACATTCGATGGAGCGGTCCACGGTTGTTTTGGCAATCTCCAGCAAATGCCACACCGCCAGGATCTTCGCCCGCTCAGGGCTGCTCAGCAACTCCCCGCAATCCAACGCCGTCGCCGAAGCGCTGTCGAGCAAGCTGGCGGTGTAGAGCAGCGCATCTTCGAAGCTCAAATCTTCGTTGACGCTGTGGAATCCTTGGGTGGGCAGGTAATGGTCGATGGCCCGGTTGAACGCGGCACGATCTTTAGCGGGATCGAAGGGTGGATCGGGGAGGACTTTGTTCATGGTGTAACTCCGTGTTGGATGAGGAGTCGACACCCGTCGCGACTAAACGAGGGTGGCGGCTGTACGCAGGTTAGTCGACCGGCCCAACACGAAATATCCGGCGCACCCAGAGGTGCCCTACGCACAGCCACCATAAAACTCATGGAGGGCCATGCCGTGTTGGAAGATTCGAGCGACTAAACCCGATCACTGATGAGCAGTGACAGGCCGCAGACTAGCCACCGATTCCAACCGGCACAAGGCGGCGGGGATTGTCTCGGAAACGTCCTGCAATTTAAAGAGATGTGGCTTGCTGGCCCTTTGAAAATGTTTCAGCGGGTGAACGACAGGGGATCGTTCCCACGCTCTGCGTGGTAACGCTTCCTGGGACGCTTCGCGTCCCGCCAACCGCTACTGGACACAGGTGACGCAGAGCGTCACGGGCTGCTTTCCCACGCGGAGCATGGGAACGATCGCCTTGGCGGGTGGGCTTGATAACCGCCGGGTATCCAACTGAGACTCCACGATCCAACTGTGGGGACTTGCCCCAATGCCACTGTAGGAGCGAGCTTGCTCGCGAAAAACGGCCAGGCAACGCGTTCATTTTGAATAAACGCGGGGTCCCTGAGTTCTTCGCGAGCAAGCTCGCTCCTACAAAAAAGCCTTAACTGACTGGCATTGGGGCTTGCCCCCGATGGCGGCCTGACAGCCGACGAAAATATTGCATATCAGGCCGTTTTCGAAGGCTTCATGCACTCGATAGAGCGGTCCACGGTTGTTTTGGCAATCTCCAGCAAATGCCATACCGCCAGGATCTTCGCCCGCTCAGGGCTGCTCAGCAACTCCCCGCAATCCAACGCCGTCGCCGAAGCGCTGTCGAGCAAGCTGGCGGTATAGAGCAGCGCATCTTCGAAGCTCAAATCTTCGTTGACGCTGTGGAATCCTTGGGTGGGCAGGTAATGGTCGATGGCCCGGTTGAACGCGGCACGGTCTTTGGCGGGATCGAAGGGTGGATCGGGGAGGACTTTGTTCATGGTGTAACTCCAACTGGAAGGTAAGGAGCCACACCCTTCGCGACTAAACGGAGGGTGGCGGCTGTACGCAGGTTAGTCGACCGGCCAGTTGGACCCGGCGCACCCTAAGGTGCCCTGCGCACAGCCACCATGAACATGGTGACAGCTTGCGCACAACTGGAATCCGAGCGACTAAACCCGATCACTGATGAGCAGTGACAGGCCGCAGACTAGCCACCGATTCCAACCGGCACAAGGCGGCGAGGATTGTCTCGGAAACGTCCTGCAATTTAAAGAGATGTGGCTTGCTGGCCCTTTGAAAATGTTTCAGCGGGTGAACGACAGGGGATCGTTCCCACGCTCTGCGTGGTAACGCTTCCTGGGACGCTCCGCGTCTCGCCAACCGCTACTGCCTACAGGTGACGCAGAGCGTCACGGGCTGCATTCCCGCGCGGAGCGTGGGAACGATCGCAGGCAGCCCTGACACCTCTCGGTCCCCTGTGGCGAGGGAGCTTGCTCCCGCTGGGGCGCGAAGCGGCCCGGTCTTTGTTAAACATGACGAAACGCCAGCTATTGTGTGACTCAACAGTGGCCGTGCTCGCTTATGCATTGCCCGCGTCTCAATGCCCTTCGGGAACAAACGCCACACTTCCCCCCGACCGCTTCTGAAACAACCGCTCCCCATTATCCGGTTGCGTCGTGACCACCTGATGATCCGCCCCCAGAAACGCCAGCGGCGCGGGATCTTCCCTGGAGTACTGCGCGACGATAATCGTGTGCTGCGGGTCGAACCCCTGGCCGCTGGTTTTTTCCAGCCAGGCCATGAACGCGGCGCTATCGCCCTGGCGCGGGAAGTCCTGGGTTTCGTTCACGTAGTAGAACGGTTTGCTGCCGTTCTGCAGGTACATGGGTAACTTGTTGTCGACTTCCACCAGTACCAGTTGCCATTGGTTCCAGGGTGCGCTTTTCAGCGCCTGGGCTTGGACGTCCCCGGCGAAGCGGATCACGCCGCCGTTGCCGGTGGTCCAGGGATAGATCACGCCCAGCACCAACAGCAGCAGGCCGGCGGCGATGCCGAAGCCTGTTTGCCAGCGCGGCCAACGGGCCGGGTGTTGACGCAGGTGTTCGCTCAGCCACCAGGCCGCGAGTAATTGGGCGAAGGGCACCAGAGGCAGTACGTAGTAACTGCGTCGGCTGCCGCTGGCGGTGAAGAATATGAATAACAGGCCCAGGCTCCACACCAGCCAGCGGACGTTGGGCGGCGTGCGGTGCCAGTGGCGCAGGGCGAGCCACGCGCCGAGCATCCAGCATGGCGCCCACGGCAGGGTGTAGGCCGGCAGGTAGATCAGGTAGGTGTAGATCGGGCCCATATGGTCGAAGGGGTCGAAGAAACGCACCACGTTTTCGCGAAACACCAGTTCCAGGCCGCTTTCGCCGTAGGTGGGGGCGCCGTAGAGGTGGGACAGTCCGAAGGGAATGGCGTAGAACGCGCCGGCGATGAGCAGGGCCAGTACCAGCCGCAGGTTGAGGTGGCGTTTGTAGCGGTGTTCGCTGAGCAGGTGCGGCAACAGCGCGAGCCCCGGCAGCACGAACCCGATCAGGCCCTTGAACAGCGATGTGGCCGCCAGCAGCAGGAAGAATACGCTATAGCGGCCTAGCCGGGTGTCATCCGGCTCGCGCCAGTACCACCAGACCGCCGCCAGCACGCCGCACACGGTCAGCACATCGGCGGTGGCCACGCGAGCCCAGAACAGGAAGTAGAAGGTGGTGGCGAGCATCCAGCCGGCGATCAGCCCGGTGCCTTTGCGAAACAGCTGTTCGCCGATCAGGTACACCAGCCAGATGCTCAGCCAGGCCGCGATCACCGAGGACAGGCGCAGTGACCACGGGCCAAGGCCGCCCATCAGGTTGGCGAAGCCGGTGATCAGCCAGTAGGAGGGCAGGGGTTTGTCGTAATAGGGCGTGCCCTTCAGGTACGGATCGAAGTAGTCACCGCTTTGCAGCATCTGCAGGGCGATGTTCGCCCAGCGCGTCTCCGGCCCCCACAATTCGCGACTGCCCAGGCCCAGCAGCAGGAGCAAGGCCGAGATACCCAGCAGTAAAGCCAGGGCGCCGCGTTCGGTTTTCCACAAGCGCATGGGCTCTTTCCTGTGAGGCGATCAAGGTTGTCGGGGATAAATCGTCAGCACCAGGTCGCCCTTGCGGTAGCGCTTGCCACCGGGCGGCAGTTGGCCTTCCTCAAGGTGTTCGCTGGTGCTCATGACGCGCATCAGCACGCCGACCGAACCCTGGCGGCGGGCCTCGGCCAACCACGACTGAACGCTGTCCAGGGTGACCTTGCGCGCCTGCGAATCCGGGTAGTCCAGGCCGTAGCGCAGTTCGCCCGCGGTGTTGTAGAACGCCACGTCCGGCCGGCGCAGGCGCCACGCCAGGGCAGACGCCGAGCCCAGTTCGTTGCTCAGCAAAGCATGGGTGTGTTGCAGTTCATCCAGATGCTCAAGCACGAACTGGTCGGGCATTTCGTTCGCCGCGATGGTGTGCGGCATGCCCGCCGGCAGCAGCGCCACCAGCAGACCGATACCCAGGGCCGGCGTCGCCCATAAGGTCAATGGGCGCATCGCTTGCAGCAGGTTGGCCAGGATCCAGCCGAGCAGCACGATAAAGGTCAGGGACAGGCTGAACATCTCGGCGTGGCTGTTGCTGTAGATCGGGTTGGCGATCTGCAGGTAAATCAGCGCCACCATGGCCGCCATGCCGAGGATGAAGTTGAGCGCGCCGTTGATGAAGATCGCACGGGGCTTGTGTTGGTTGATCAGGTCGATCAAGGCATGGCCCATCAGCAGCGCCAAAGGTAACAGGCACGGCATGATGTAGGTCGGCAGCTTGCCGCTGCTCAGGCTGAAAAACCCCAGGGGCAGCAACAGCCACAGGGCGAGAAAGGTAATCGCGGGCTGGCGCTTGTCTTTCCAGGCCTTGAACAGGGTGACGGGCAACAGGGCTGACCAGGGCAGGCATGCCACCACCATGATCGGCAGGAAAAACCAGAACGGCCGCGCATGCTGCGCCGTGTCCGAGGCGAAGCGGCGGATGTGTTCATGCCAGAAGAAGAAGCGCCAGTAATCCGGTTCCTGCCCATGGATCGCCAATACCCACGGCAAGCAGACCAGCACCGCGACCAGGATCGCCAAAGGCCCGTACCGCAGCAACTCGCCGACGCGTCGCTGCCACATCAGGTACGGCACGGCGATCAGCACCGGCAGCAGCCACGCCAGAAAGCCCTTGGTCATGAAGCCCACGCCGCAGGCCAGCCCCAGTAAGGCCCAGGCACCCAGGCGGGCACGTGACGTGGCGCTGTCGAGCGCAAACCAGAGGGCGACCAGGCTCAGGTTGACCCAGAAGGTGAATTGCGGATCAAGGTTGGAATAGCCCGCTTGCCCGGCCACCAGGCCGAAGCTCATGTACAGCAGGGCGCAGGCGAAGCTTTTACGCGGCTCGTTCCACAGGCGGCGGGCAATCACGTAGGCCAGCAGCACACTCAGCGCCGTGGTCAGGACCGAGGCGATACGCACGCCGAACAGGTTCTCGCCAAACACCGCCTGGCCCAGGGCAATCAGCCAATAACCCGCGGCTGGCTTCTCGAAATAACGCACCCCCATGAAGTGCGGCGCCACCCAGTTGCCGCTCATCAGCATTTCCTGGCTGACCTGGGCATAGCGGGTTTCATCCGGGATCCATAAGCCGTGCAAACCCAACGGCAGCACGAAGAAAATGACCAGGCCAAGCAAGAACACCGGCAAGGGCTGCAATCGGCTCATGACCGTGTCACGCCATGGCATTCAGTCGTGCGTGCGAAGTTTGAACAGCTAAAGACGTCAGGCATTAAGAGGGTCACTAATTCATTGGGAAGTTAGGGCGTCCTGAACTAACAGGCGCACTTAAAATGCCAGACGCAGGCTGTCGTCTTGCTGAACGCACTACTGGGCAATATGTAAAAAAGTGTATTTAAAGTTGTTTGAGCGCCGCTGCCCATTCTTGGATTTTCATCGTGCCGATTGCTTTGAGTGTGCCGTTGGGCAATACCTGTACGAAGAGTGCGCTGCCATACTCGGCGGCTTGCGCATGGGGGTAGCCGAGTGCCTCCTGGAAATCACTCATGCAGGCGCTATGGGTGATCAGCATCAGGTTGCGATCCGCCTGTTTATGGCTGAGGATTTCTTCGCCCATGGCATTACCGCAGATGGCGAGGGGGCCGGGGGACAGCTCGGTCTTGCCGAACATGAACAGTGATGTCTGCGCGGTGCGCGTGGTGGGGCTGCTGAGCACGTCGGTGCGCTCCATGCCCAGTGTTTCAAAGGCTATGCCCAGGTCGGCCGCGCGTTGCGTGCCATTGACCGTCAGGCCGTCGGCGGGCCCGTAGCAGGGATTGTGCGAGCGGTCGCAGCGCTCTTCGTGGCGCACCAGCACGACCAGGTCGCCGTTGCGCCAGCTGGCCAGCACCCCGGAGGTAACCAGGCGGTTGCCGATGCCCAGATCTTCCGGTGACCGTGGCCAGAATACAAAACCGGTCAAAAGCAGTGCGAACACAATGATACTTGCTACTGGCACGCGGAATTTCTTCAGGCGCTTTAACCTCGCCCGTGGGGGTTTGGTCAGGGTGATGTCTGCCACGTTGTTCACCATGGACACGAATGAATGTTTTGTTGTTAAAAGACAGACGCAACTAATACGGCAGATGCCCTTAGTGGAGCAAAAGCCTGTCATAGGGCTGCTGTCTTTTAGCTGAACATATGGATATTAAGAAACACTGCTTTGGGCAACTTTGAAGTGTCCGGTTAATGAGGCGTGGGTGGGAATTTAAAGTGTCGGGGGTGGGCGCGCGGTGAAATCAATGTGAAAAAATTGCGTAGAAACGCGCGGCAGCCGTTATTCTCGTTTGCAGTCCTTAACCCGAGTGTTGGTGATGTTGCAGGTAGAAGGTGTTGTTAAACATTACGCCACCCCTCAAGGCCCGCTGGCCGTTCTGGCAGGCGTCGATCTGCACCTGGGGGCGCGCAGCAGCCTGGCGCTGATGGGCGAGTCGGGCAGTGGCAAAAGCACGTTGCTGCACCTGGTGGCCGGGCTCGACCGCGTGGATGGCGGCAGTATCCTGATCGGCGGCCAGCGCCTCGATCGCCTCAACGAAGGGCAACTGGCCCATTGGCGACGCACCGAAATCGGCCTGGTGTTCCAGCAGTTCAACCTGATCGGCAGTTTGCGCGTCGAGGACAACCTGGCGTTCCAGGCGCGCCTGGCCGGGCGTTTCGATCCGCAATGGCAGGCGCAGTTAGTCGAGCGTCTGGGGCTGGGCGACCTGCTCAAACGTTATCCGGAGCAGCTCTCCGGCGGCCAGCAACAGCGGGTGGCAGTGGGGCGCGCACTGGCGTCGCGCCCCGGCCTGCTCTTGGCCGACGAGCCCACCGGCAACCTCGACGAAACTACCAGCGACGAGGTGCTGCAACTGCTGCTCGACCTGCTGCGCGACAGCCCCACCAGCCTGTTGATGGTCACGCACAGCCCGCGTCTCGCCGCGCGCCTGGATCGGCAGGTGGTGCTGCACCACGGCCGCGTCGTGCCGATGGACCCGCGCTGAGATGGCGGTGTTCCATTGGGCGCTGCGGGCGCTGTTGAGCCATTGGCGGCGCCACCCCGTGCAGTTTTTCAGCGTGCTGACCGGCCTGTGGCTGGCCACCGCGTTATTGACCGGGGTGCAGGCCCTCAACAGCCAGGCGCGGGACGGCTATGCGCGCGCCAGCCAGTTGATCGGCGGCGCACCGCAAGCCAGCTTGAGCGCGCCGGACAGCGCTGGCTTCCCGCAAGCATTGTTCGCCGAACTGCGCCGCGCCGGCTGGCCGGTGTCACCGGTGGTGCAGGGGCGAATAGTGCTCAAAGGGCATGAAGAACAGCGCCTGCAGTTGATGGGCATCGAGCCGGTGTCGTTGCCCGGTAGCGGCAGCGTGGCGGGGCAACGCTTGAGCCAGGCACAGATGCTCGCATTTTTCGAGGCGCCGGGGCGTACCTGGATTGCCGCGCAGACCTTGCAGGACCTTGGCTTGCGCCCAGGCGAACAACCACTGACGGCTAACGGGCAACGCCTGCCGCCGTTACAGGCGCAGCCGGACATGGCCCCCGGCATGTTGCTCACCGACATCGGCTTTGCCCAGCCCTTGCTCGACATGCACGGGCGGCTGTCGCGCCTGCTCCTGGACAACCGCTTCGCCGCCGCTCATCCCACGCCGCCCGCCGGGCTGCAACTCAAGCAGGGCGACGACAATAACCTCTCGCGCCTCACCGAAAGCTTTCACCTGAACCTCGACGCCTTGGGCTTTCTGTCCTTTGTGGTGGGGCTGTTCATCGTGCACGCGGCCATCGGCCTGGCCCTGGAACAACGCCGGGGCCTGCTGCGCACCCTGCGCGCCTGCGGGGTCAGCGCACGCATGCTGATCCTGAGCCTGGGCGTTGAGCTGGGGTTCCTCGCGTTGCTCGGCGGCGTGCTCGGCGTGGCCAGCGGTTACCTGCTCGCCAGCCTGTTGCTGCCGGATGTCGCGGCCAGCTTGCGCGGCCTGTACGGTGCCGAAGTCGCCGGCCAACTGAGCTTGAGCCCGTGGTGGTGGCTGGCCGGCCTGGGCTTGAGCCTGCTCGGTGCGTTGCTCGCCGGGGCCAGCAGCCTGTGGCGTGCGGCACGCTTGCCGCTGCTGGCGCTGGCCAACGCCCAGGCCTGGCATGAGGCCCACGGGCGTTGGTTGCGACGCCAGGGCTGGGTGGCGGCTGCGGCCCTGCTCATCGCCTTGCTGGCGTTGGTCTGGGGCAACAGCCTGGCCGCCGGGTTCGTACTGATGGCGGCCTTGCTGCTGGGCGCCGCACTCGGCTTGCCGGTACTGCTCAATGCGCTGTTGAAGGGCGTGCTGGGGCGCAGCCGTTCGGTGCTGGGCCAATGGTTCCTGGCCGATTGCCGCCAGCAACTGCCGGCCTTGAGCCTGGCATTGATGGCGTTGCTGTTGGCCCTGGCGGCGAACATCGGTGCAGGCTCGATGACCTCGGGTTTTCGCAGCACGTTCAACAATTGGCTGGAACAGCGCCTTACCGCCGAGCTGTACCTCAACCCGCAAAATCCGGCCCAGGCGCAGCACCTGCAGGCGTGGCTGGCGCAACAGCCGCTGGTGCGGGCGGTGCTGCCCAGCTGGCAGGTCGCGGTGCAACTGCAAGGCTGGCCGGCGGAGGTGTTTGGCGTGGTTGACGACCCCACCTATCGCCAGCACTGGCCGTTGCTGGAGGCAGCGAGTACGCCCTGGGACCGCTTGCTGCAGGACGACAGCGTGATGCTCAGCGAGCAATTGGCGCGACGCTTGAACGTACGGCTGGGCGACACGGTACAAGTCCCCACGCCCCAGGGCCCGTGGGCGCCGGAAATCGTCGGGATCTACGCCGATTACGGCAACCCCAAGGGCCATCTGCTGGTCAACGCCAAGCACCTGTTGGCGCATTGGCCGAGCCTGTCACCGGTGCGTTTCAACCTGCGCGTGGCGCCCCAGGACGTGCAGCCGCTGATACGTGAAGTGCAGCGTGAATTCGCCCTGGAAGACAGCCGCATCGTCGATCAACAGCAACTCAAGGGCTGGTCGAGCCAGGTCTTCGAACGCACCTTCGCCGCTACCGCCGCGTTGAACAGCCTGACCCTCGGCGTGGCCGGTGTGGCGCTGTTCATCAGCCTGCTGACCCAGAGCCAGAGCCGCCTCGGCCAACTCGCGCCGCTGTGGGCCCTGGGGGTGACGCGCCGCCAACTGATGCTGCTCAACCTCGGCCAGACCTGGCTGCTGGCAGTACTCACCCTGGTGCTGGCGTTGCCGTTGGGGCTGCTGCTGGCGTGGTGCCTGGATGCGGTGATCAACGTGCAAGCCTTTGGCTGGCGCCTGCCATTGCAGGTGTTCCCGTGGCAGTTGGCGCAATTGATGGGGCTGGCGATGCTTGCCACCTTGCTCGCCTCGGCCTGGCCGTTGTGGCAGCTGTATCGCAGCCGCCCGGCGGATTTGTTGAGGACCTTTGCCCATGAAGATTAAAGCGTTGGGGTGGGCGGTGTTGCTGCTGCTGAGCGCCTGCGACCAGGCGCCGGCGCCCCAGGAGAGCTTCGCAGGCCTGGGCAGCGATGCGGCAGATTTCGTCCAAGTGGTGCCCGGCAAAGTCTTCAGCTTCCCCGAGGACCACGGCCCCCATCCGGGCTTTCGCATTGAATGGTGGTACGTCACCGCCAACCTCAAGGACGCCCAGGGCAATGCCTTCGGCGTGCAATGGACGCTGTTTCGCAATGCCGTGAAAGCGGGGCCGACGCAAGCGGGCTGGCGCGACCCCACGATCTGGCTCGGCCATGCCGCCGTCACCTCCACCACCCGGCACTACGCCGCCGAGCGCTTCGCCCGCGGCGGCGTCGGCCAGGCCGGGGCGCAGGCGCAGCCCTTCAGCGCCTGGATCGACGATTGGACCTTCGCCACCCGCCCTGGCGCCGCCAACCCCTTGGCCGCCATGCAACTCAAGGCCCATGGCGCGCAGTTCGCCTACGACCTGCAGCTGACCTCCAGCCGCCCGCTGGTGCTGCAAGGCGACAACGGCTACAGCCGCAAATCCGACCAGGGCCAGGCGTCCTACTACTACAGCCAGCCGTTCTTCAGCGCCAACGGCAGCCTCAGCATCGACGGGCAGACCTACCAGGTCAGCGGCCCCGCCTGGCTCGACCGCGAATGGAGCAGCCAACCACTGGCCGCGAACCAGACCGGTTGGGACTGGTTCTCCCTGCACCTGGATCGAGGCGAACACCTGATGCTGTTTCGCGTGCGGCAGAAGGACGGTGGCGGCTACCTCACCGGCACCTGGATCGACGCACAAGGCCGCACCGAAACCTTGCACAACGCCGATATCCAACTGGCGCCGCTGACCACCACCCAGATCGAGGGGCGCAATATCCCCACACGCTGGTCGTTGAAAATTCCCGGCAAACACCTGGATATCACTACCGAAGCCGTCAACCCGAAGGCGTGGATGAACCTGGGAATTCCCTATTGGGAAGGGCCGGTGAAGTTCGACGGTGGGGTGGGGTATTTGGAGATGACCGGGTACTAGGATTTTTCATCGGGCTTGCTCCGACATGACCGACAAAAAATTGAGAAAATACTGTACATATAAACAGTGTTGTCCTACAGTCCATCCCAGGTGACCGGATGTCACCGCTCACCTGAGCTTCAATTTTTTAACTATGGATGGATAAAAAAATGAAATCGAAAAAAGCCCTTATGCTAAGTGCGGCCGTGATGGCCTCCTGCTTCGTCTCGGCCTTCTCCCTCGCTGATCAAGCGCCTCGGACACTCAGTGCCGAAGCGGTCAAGCAGGCCGCGAACAAAGCGCTCAAGTCCGGCGGCAAGCTGGACGCCTCGCAGGTCTCGCCGCAACTCAAAAAGAAACTGTCGGTGGCCAAGTCCGGCCAATCCAAGGCAGTGACCAAAGCCCTCAAGTCCGCGCCGTTCGACAGCGTGGTCGGTGAGCTGAAGAAACCGGCGCAAAGCGAGCTGAAAAACGCGGCGGTTGCAGCATTTGAGCCGCTGTTCCCAACCCTGGATATCAACACGCTCTACACCGTCGATGGAGTGCAGGCCGGTAACGAATTTGCCTACCACTTCAACCTGGCGCAGAACGCGCGAGTGCAGGTACAGCTGGTCAACCAGAGCGCAGGCGCGGATATGGCGCTGACCCTGTTTCAGGACGACGGCCAGGGCAACCTGAGTGTGGTAGGGACTTCGGATGCCGCGGGCAATGCCGATGAATACCTCAACGGTGTACTGCCGGCCGGTGACTACTACTGGTACATGGTGGCCAATGTCGCCGATAACGCGCAGTTCAGTTTCGGCGTGGCGGTGGACAGCAACGTCGACGCGTTTGAGCCCAACGACAGCGCGCAAACCGCGTTCGTCTTGCCGGACTCGATGAACAAGCTCAGCGGTAACCTCGACAATGCCGGCGACGTCGATTATTTCGACTTCAAGGCGGTCCGTGGCCAAAGCGTGAGCATGTACCTGGCGGGCGACGAGAACGGCAGCCGTGAGCAGTGGATCTTCGATCGCTTTGATGGTGCCAATTGGATCACCGTGCCGGCGGGTTCCACCTCGACCTACCCGAGCGTCGCGCCGGGCACCACGGTGAAGGTGCGTGTGCGGGCCAACCCGGCGGTGGCGCAGGACCCGAGCAAGTACTACCAGTTGAGCCTGGGTTCCACGCCGAGCCTGAAGACGTTTGATGTGAAGGGTGACAACATCGTGCGGGTGCCGGTCAGCGAGGCTCCGCTGGCCACCCAAACCGCGCGGCAGTTGAATTGGTCGACCCAGTGGTCGGACTCCACCGGCGCGCCGTTGCTGGGCGTCACCCCGGTGCTGCGCGTGGACAACCACTTCGTTGACCTGAACTTCCACTGGGTCGACTACCCGGCGACCACCAACAGCGCCGGTGCGTCCACGGCCACGGCCAATATCGGCACCTGCTTCGGTGATTACACCACGGTGATCAACGACAGCAGCACCGGTGTGCCGTACCGGTGGAGAACCACCTACAACGAGGGTGGCTGGCGCATCGAACTGGCCGAGTTCCCCGGCGTGGGCGTTGGCGGTGATAACAAGCAATACGTCAGCCTGGGGCATATCTGCACCCAGACCATCATCCCGTGACAGCGTGATGTGAAACAGAAGGGGCAGCCTCCAGGGGCTGCCCCTTTTTTGCTTCGTGTGTATAGATCGTTCCCACGCTCCCGCGTGGGAATGCAGCCCGTGACGCTCTGCGTCACCTGTGCGCGGTAGCCGAAACGTGCAGCGGTTGGCGCGACGCGGAGCGTCGCAGAAGGCATTCCCACGCAGAGCGTGGGAACGATCAGCCCCTCCCACATTTTTTGACCGCGACCGACCAGCGGAGGCTTGCGCAGGTCCAATTTACTTGCTAGCTTCTGACAAAATGTTAACGATAACATTTGCTCTAAAAATAAAAACAAAACAGAGACCCACGCCATGAAAATGCTCCCGAAAACCCTGTGTTTACTGGCTGCCAGCATCACCCTGGGCAGCGTTTCCGCCGTTTTTGCCGACGCCGCCAAACCGATCCGCATCGGCGCCTCGTTCCAGGAAATCAACAATCCTTATTTCGTCACCATGAAAAACGCCCTGGAAGAAGCCGGCGCGAGCATCGGTGCGACACTGATCATCACCGACGCCCGCCATGACGTGTCCAAGCAAGTCAGCGATGTCGAAGACATGCTGCAAAAAGGCATCGATATCCTGCTGATCAACCCGACCGACTCGGTGGGCGTGCAATCGGCGGTCAAGTCCGCCCATGCCGCCGGTGTGGTCGTGGTGGCGGTAGACGCCCAGGCCGATGGCCCGCTGGATTCCTTCGTCGGTTCGAAAAACTACGACGCCGGTTTCCAGGCCTGCGAATACCTGGCCAAAAATATCGGTGACAAAGGCAACATCGCCATCCTCGACGGCATCGCCGTGGTGCCGATCCTGGAACGTGTGCGCGGTTGCAAGGAGGCGGTGGCCAAGCACCCGCAAATCAAGATTGTCAGCATCCAGAACGGCAAGCAGGAACGTGACCAGGCGCTGACCGTCACCGAAAACATGTTGCAGGCCCAGCCCACCCTCAAGGGCATTTTCAGCGTGAACGACAATGGCTCCCTTGGTGCGCTGTCGGCCATCGAGGCCAGCGGCCTGGATGTGAAGCTGGTCAGCGTCGACGGCGCGCCGGAAGCGATCAAGGCGATCCAGAAACCCGGCAGCAAGTTCATCGCCACCTCGGCCCAGTACCCCCGCGACCAGATCCGCCTTGCCCTGGGCATTGCCCTGGCCAGGAAGTGGGGCGCGCAAGTGCCCGCCACGCTGCCGGTGGACATCACCTTGATCGACCAGGCCAAGGCCAAGGACTTCAGCTGGTAAATCGCCCGCGCCCCACGCCCGCCGTGGGGCGCGGGTTGTCCTTCTGAATGCGAGGTCGGCGGTATGAGCAGTCTTCTGAAGCTGGAAAATATCTGTAAGCGTTACCCGGGGGTACAAGCCCTCACGTCCATCAACCTGCAAGTGGAGCGCGGCGAAATCCACGCGTTGCTCGGGGAAAATGGCGCGGGCAAATCCACCCTGATGAAAATCCTCGGCGGCGTCGAGCATCAGGACGAAGGGCAGATCCTGATCGACGGCCAGGCCCGGCAATTTGCGACCTACCGGGACGCGATTGCCGCCGGCATCGGCATCGTGTTCCAGGAGTTCAGCCTGATTCCCTACCTCACGGCGGTGGAAAACATCTTTCTCGGCCATGAGCTGAGCAACCGCTTCGGCCTGTTGCGCAAGCGCGACATGCGTGAGGCTTGCGAGGCGCTGTTCAAGCGCCTGGGTGTGTCGATCAACCTCGATTGCGCGGTCAAGCACCTGAGCGTGGCCGAGCAGCAGTTCGTCGAAATCGCCAAGGCTCTGGCCCTGGACGCGCGCTTGCTGGTGCTCGATGAACCCACCGCGACGCTGACCCCCAGCGAAGCCGAGCTGCTGTTCGAGATCATGCGCGAGCTCAAGCGCCAGGGCGTGGCGGTGATCTTTATCTCGCACCATCTGGAAGAAATTTTCCAGGTGTGCGACCGCATCAGCGTGCTGCGCGACGGCGCTAACGTGGGCGTCACCGATGTGGCCGACAGCGATATCGACCGCTTGGTCGAAATGATGGTCGGCCGCCGCCTGGCCTGCAGTTTCCCACCCAAACCCACTACCGAACGCGGGCCTTTGCTGCTGGAGGTCAAGGACATCCAGCTGGTGCGTAATGGCCCGCATAACCGCTTCAACCTGCACCAGGGTGAAATCCTCGGCTTTGCCGGCCTCGTCGGTTCCGGCCGCACCGAGCTGGCCCTGGGCATGATGGGCGCGCTGCCCTCGGTGAGCAAAGACGTTTGGCTGCGCGGCGCAAAGGTCAGCCTCGACGACCCGGCCCAGGCACTTGCCCATGGCATCGGCCTGCTGCCGGAGAGCCGCAAGAGCGAAGGGCTGATCACTGACTTCAGCATTCGCGAAAATATCTCGCTGAATAACCTGCCCAAATACCAGAACGCCACGGGCCTGATCGACAAGGCCAGGGAATGCGCCAGCGTCGAAGCCCTGATGCGCCAGCTGTCGATCAAGGCGCCCAGCGCTGAAAGCCGAGTGTTCAACCTCAGCGGCGGCAACCAGCAGAAAGTCGTGATCGCCCGCTGGATCAACCACCACTGCGACGTGCTGGTGTTCGACGAACCCACCCGTGGCATCGATGTGGGGGCCAAGGCGCAGATCTATGCGCTGATGCGCAGCCTCACCGAACAGGGCTACGCGATCATCATGATTTCCTCCGAACTGCCGGAAGTCATCGGCATGTGCGACCGCGTCGCGGTGTTCCACAAGGGCGCGATCGTCAAGGTGCTGGAAGCGTCCGCCGTCAATCCTCAAGAGGTCATGCGCCATGCAACAGGGGGCTCCAGTGAATACGTCCATTAACCTTGCAGGCAGCGGCCGGTTGCGCCTGAACCTGGCGCGGCTGCTGCGCTCGCCGGCGTTTTATCCCTTCGTCGGGCTGGTGGTGGTGACCCTGGTGATGATCCTGGCCAGCGACACCTTTCTCACCGCCAGCAACCTGTCGAACATCGCCCGCCAGGTGTCGATCAACGCGATTATCGCGGTGGGCATGACCTGCGTGATTCTCACCGGCGGCATCGATCTGTCAGTGGGGCCGGTGATGGCGTTGTCCGGCACGCTCACGGCCGGCTTGATGGTCGCGGGTGTGCCGCCGGGCCTGGCCATCGGCGCGGGGATGCTGGTGGGGGTGGCGTTCGGCATCGGCAACGGCCTGTTCGTGGCCTACCTGCATATGCCGCCGATCATCGTGACCCTGGCGACCATGGGCATCGCCCGTGGGTTCGGGCTGATGTACACCGACGGCTACCCGATTTCCGGTCTGCCGGAGTGGTTCGCCTTCTTCGGCCGTGCCAGCGTGTGGGGCATCCAGGTGCCGATCCTGATCATGCTGCTCACCTACCTGGCGGCTTATGTGCTGCTGCAGCACACACGCATCGGTCGCTACATCTACGCCATCGGCGGCAATGAAGAGGCGGTGCGCTTGTCCGGGGTGCGGGCGGCGCGCTTCAAGTTGCTGGTGTACGGCATCAGCGGCCTCACCGCCGCGATTGCCGGGCTGGTGCTGACGTCGCGCTTGATGAGCGGCCAGCCGAATGCCGGCGTGTCGTTCGAGCTGGATGCGATTGCCGCCGTGGTACTGGGCGGGGCATCGATTGCCGGTGGGCGCGGGGTGATCGTCGGCACGTTGCTCGGCGCCATGCTGCTCGGCGTTTTGAACAACGGCCTGAACATGCTCGGCGTCTCGCCTTACGTGCAGAGCGTGATCAAGGGCGCAATCATTTTGCTGGCGATCTTTATCAGCCGTCAGCGCCATCGATAAACACTGATCCACACAGGACGAACACCATGGACAAGCACACCGAGATGCAAGCCGTCGTCTGCCACGGCCCGAAAGACTACCGCCTGGAGCGCATCGGCAAACCCCAGGCGCGCGCCAATGAACTGGTGATCCGTATCGCCGCGTGCGGCATCTGCGCCAGCGACTGCAAGTGCCACTCCGGCGCGGCGATGTTCTGGGGCGGCGACAACCCGTGGGTCAAGGCGCCGGTGGTGCCGGGCCACGAGTTTTTCGGCTATGTGGTGGAGGCGGGCGAGGGCGCCGAGGAACACTTCGAAGTGGCGGTGGGTGACAAGGTGATCGCCGAGCAGATCGTGCCGTGCGCCAAGTGCCGTTTCTGCAAGTCGGGCAAATACTGGATGTGCGAAGTGCACAACATCTTCGGCTTCCAGCGTGAAGTCGCCGAGGGCGGCATGGCGCAGTACATGCGCATTCCCAAGACTGCCATCGTGCACCGGATTCCCGAGTCGGTGTCGCTGGAAGACTCGGCGCTGGTCGAGCCGATGGCCTGCTCGATCCACACGGTCAACCGTGGCGATATCCAGCTCGATGACGTGGTGGTGATTGCCGGCGCCGGTACCCTGGGCCTGTGCATGGTGCAGGTGGCGGCGCTGAAGACGCCGAAGAAACTGGTGGTGATCGACATGGTCGACGAGCGCCTGGAGTTGGCGAAGAAGTTCGGTGCCGATGTGGTGATCAATCCGTCCCGCGACAACGCCCGCGAGATCATCAACGGCCTTACTGATAAATACGGCTGCGACGTGTACATCGAGACCACCGGCGTACCGGCCGGCGTCACCCAGGGCCTGGACCTGATCCGCAAGCTGGGGCGTTTCGTCGAGTTCAGCGTGTTCGGCGCCGAGACCAGCGTGGACTGGTCGATCATCGGCGACCGCAAGGAGCTGGACGTACGCGGCGCCCACCTCGGCCCGTATTGCTACCCGATCGCCATCGACCTGTTCGAGCGCGGCCTGGTCACGTCCCAAGGCATCGTGACCCATGACTTCCCGCTGGATGACTTTGCCGAAGCCTTTGAGCTGGCCAATTCCACGAAGTCGATCAAGGTCTTGTTGAAGCCGGTGCTCTGACCATGGACTACGTGATCGGGGTCGATATCGGAACCCAGAGCACCAAGGCGCTGCTGGTGGATGCCCACGGCACGCTCATCGCCCAGCACAGCCACGGGTATCGCGTGGATACCCCGAAAGTGCGCTGGGCCGAGCAATGGCCGCAGGTCTGGTTGGCGGCGGTCGAGGCGTGCGTGGCGCAGTGCATGGTCAAGGCCGGTGTGGAGAAGGCGCAGGTAAAAGCGCTGTGCATCAGTAGCCTGTATGGCGGTTCCGGGATTGCGGTGGATGCGCAGATCACCCCGTTGCACCCGTGCCTGATCTGGATGGACCGGCGCGCCGGCGAGCAGGTGCAGTGGGTGCGTGAACATATGGACCTGGAGCGGCTGTTCGCGATCACCGGGAATTCGGTGGACAGTTACTACGGCTTCACCAAGATGCTCTGGCTCAAGCAGCATCGGCCTGAGGTGTGGGCCAATACGCGCTATTTGCTGCCGCCCAACAGCTACATCAACTGGTGCCTGACCGGCGCGCTGGCGGTGGACCACAGCAGCGCCGGCAATATCGGCGGTGTCTACGATGTGGCTGCGCGCAGTTGGTCGGGCGAGATGCTCGACGCGCTGGGCATCCCGCAATCGATGATGCCGGAACGGTTGGTGTATTCCGGTGAAGTGGTGGGCGGTCTGCTTGAAGACCGGGCCGTTCGTCTGGGCTTGCAGGCAGGCACGCCGGTGCTCGCTGGTGGCGTGGATGCGGCCATGGCGACCCTGGCCGCAGGCGTCACCCAACCGGGTAACCATGTGGCGATGATCGGCACCAGCATGTGCTGGGGCTACCTCAACCAGCAGGTCGACGCGCACCACGGGTTGGTGAGCATGCCTCACGTCTATAACGGCCATCGCGACCTGTACATCTTCGGCGGCGCGATCACCGCCGGGGCGTCGGTCAGCTGGTTTCGCGAGCAGTTCTGCCAGGCCGAGGAGCAACAGGCCCTGGCCACCGGCCAGGACAGCCTGGCGCTGCTGGAACAGGGCGCGATGACGATCCCGGCGGGCAGCGAGGGCTTGTTGTTCCTGCCGTACCTGATGGGGGAGCGCAGCCCGGTATGGGATGACCGCGCCAGTGGCAGTTTTGTCGGGTTGAACCTGTATCACACGCGCCTGCACCTGTACCGCGCCGTGCTCGAAGGGGTGAGTTTTGCCCTGCGCCACAACATCGAAGCCGGCACCCAGGGCGCGCATTCCCTTGACCCGCGTTTGATCGTAGTGGGCGGTGCGAGCCATTCGGATCTGTGGATGCAGATCATCGCGGATGTGACGCGCTACCCGGTGTACACCCTTGTGCAGGAAGTCGAAGCAGCGCTCGGGGCTGCATTGTTGGCGGCGCATACGGTGGGGATGGTCAGTGATGGGCAGATGGATAAGGGCTGGGTGCAGTTGACGCTGCGCGCACAGCCCAAGCGCGAGAACGTCGTGATCTACGACCAGGGGTTTTCCGAATATCTGAAACTTTACCCGGCCCTGAAACCGATCATGCACAACCTGCAAGCCACCTGAGCCAACACCGCCCAAAAATGTGGGAGGGGGCTTGCTCCCGATAGCGGTGGGTCAGTCACAGCTGCATTAACTGACACGCCCTCATCGGGAGCAAGCCCCCTCCCACAGGGGATCTTCGTTGTTTTCGGAATTTCATTTATGCAGGCCAGCTTTGCACCTCGGCCCCACCTGATTCAACACCATCCAAATGTGGGAGGGGGCTTGCCCCCGATGGCGGTGGGTCAGTCACAGCTGCATTGGCTGACACGCCCTCATCGGGAGCAAGCCCCCTCCCACAGGGGCTCTTCATTATTTTGGGAATTCATTTATGCAGGCCAGCTTTGACTTCACCCGTCACCGCATCCTCGTCACCGGCGCCAGCAGTGGCATCGGTCGTGAGATCGCCCGGCAGCTCATCCTCAGCGGCGCTGAAGTATTCGCCCTGGGCCGCGACGTTCAAGCCCTGGCCGAATTAGGCTGCCATACCCTGAGCCTGGATATCGCCGACAGCGCGACCCTCGATAAAGCATTGCAAGGCCTGCCGCCCCTGCACGGCCTGGTCAACTGCGCCGGCATTTCACGCCTGGAGCCCGCCGTTTCCATCAGTGCCGAGGCCTTCGACCAGGTGATGAACGTCAACGCCCGCGCCGCTGCGCAGGTGGCCAGCCGTGTCGCGGCGAGGATGATCGAGGCGAGCATCGCCGGCAGTATCGTCAACGTGTCCAGCCAGGCCTCGCTGGTGGCCTTGGATGATCACCTCGGCTACTGCGCCTCCAAGGCCGCGCTGGATGCGATCACCCGCGTGCAGTGCGCTGAATGGGGCCGCTTCGGCATTCGCGTCAACAGCGTCAACCCCACCGTCACGCTCACGCCGATGGCGACCATGGCCTGGTCGGATCCGGCCAAGCGCGATCCGGCGCTGGCCGCCATTCCCCTGGGCCGTTTTGCGCAAACCGTGGAAGTGGCGTTGCCCGTGCTGTTCCTGCTCAGCGATGCCGCCAGCATGATCAGCGGCGTGAGCCTGCCCATCGATGGCGGCTATACCAGCCGCTAGCCGTTCTCCAGCTGCCCGGCGATAACCACCTTGTCCCGTGGTTTGTGCGGGTCTTGCAGGCGATCGAGCAGCAGGCGCACCGCGCTGCTGCCAGCCAGGGATGCGTCGTGGGCCACACAGGCGATGGGCACACCGAAAATGTCGGCGAAGGGCAGGCGGTCGATGCCGCAGATGGTCAGGCTGTCGTGGGCGATGTTGTGCATGCGCAGCGCACGCAGGGCGCCGAGGGTGATCAACTGGTTGAACCCCATGATCGCGTCCGGCGCCGAATGCTCGGCGAGGTAGTCGAGGGTGTGCAGGTAAGCCGGCATCAACGTGTAGTCCCCGGCCTGCACTTCGACCTGCACCTGGGGATGTCCGGCGAGCACTTCGCGCAGGCCCTTGAGGCGCTCCACGGTGATGCGCGAGTGCTCGGGGCCGGTCAGCACCAGCAGGCGCTTGAGGTCCGGGGTCTGGCGCAGCAGGTACTGTGCGGCCTGGATGCCGCTGTGGTAGTTGTCGAGCACCACGCGGCTGAATGGGCTGTCATGCAGCGTGCGGTCAAGCAGCACCACCGGCGTCTTGCCGTTGCCCAGGCGCTCGAGATAGTCGGGCTGGTAGCTCGGCTCATCGGAGACCGGCGACAGGATGATCCCCGCCACGCGATACCCCAGCAGGGTATCGACGGCCTTGCTTTCCAGTTCTTCCAGCTCATCGGTGTCCACCAGCATGATGGTGTAGCCGTGTTTTTTCGCTTCGCGGGAAATCGCCTTGATCATCTCGCTGTAGAACGGGTTGTCCACCGACGCGGTGATCACGCCGATAATCAGGCTCTCACTGCGCTTGAGCCCGCGCGCGAAGGCGTTGGGCACGTAATCGAGCTCGCGCGCCACTTCCAGAATGCGCGCCAGGGTGGCGGGTTTGACCAGGTCAGGTTTGCTCAGCGCCCGGGACACGGTGATGGTGGTCATGCCCACCCGTTTGGCGATGTCGCTGATGGTGACGGACTTTTTCTTGTTCATCGGTAAGGCTGCGAGAGGAAACACCCGCAGGCTAGCATGGGCGCAGGTACAGGGTGATTCAAATCAGCGGGTCCCAGCGTTGCGACCAATCACCTTCGGCCTTGACCACCTCGCGCAACAACGCCAACGCCTGCTGCAGCACCGCCGAATCCCGTGCCCGCGAGTACACCAAGTAAGTCGGAAAACTGAACTCCGGCGCCTTGGCCACGCGCTGCATCACGCCGCTGTCCAGGTAACTCTGCACGACCCGCGTGCGGAAGTACCCGGCGCCGCCGTTCTCCAGGATGTACTGCAACGCCAGCGGCCCCAGGTTGAAACTCACCGCCGCGCGCGCCCGGTCGGGCAGGGCGGCGTCGTGCTGCTGGCGAAAGCCTGGGCCCCAATCGATATACACGTAGGGCTCGGGCTTGCTCGCCAGTTGCACCAGGATCAGTTTTTCTTCCAGCACCTGCTCCACCTGCAAGCCCGGCCAGTACTGCGGCTGGAACACCAGCGCGGCGTCGAGCACCCCCAGTTCCAACTGGCGCAACAGGTACTCGCCTTCACGCACTTCAGTGCGCAGCGCGTGCCCCGGTATCCGCTCGCGCAGCGCCTTGGCCCAGCCGAGCATCAACGGGTTGCACAGGCTGACTTCGCCACCGATATGCAGCACATTGCGATAGCCATCGGGTAACGGCAGGTCACGGCGTGCCGCTTCCCAGGTTTGCAGCAACTGGTTGGCGTACACCACGAAGGCCTCGCCATCGGCGGTCAGCCTGGCCCCGGCGCGATTGCGCACGAACAGCGTACTGCCCAGCTGGTTTTCCAGGTTTTTCACCCGTGCGGTAATGGCGGTCTGGGTGACGTGCAATTTCTCCGCCGCCGCGGCCAGGCTGCCGCAGCGGGTGATTTCGAGGAAGGTGCGTGCCAGTTCGATGTCCATGAAGCCCCCCACAAATGAATGGGGCATTGTAGAGGTTAGAGACTGGAATGCGGTCAAAAATGTGGGAGGGGGCTTGCCCCCGATGGCGGTGGATCAGTGACAGATTAATTGACTGAACCACTGCTATCGGGGGCAAGCCCCCTCCCACATTTGGATCTAGAGTGTTCCGGTGAGCGGGGCTTGCAGGTGTTGGGTGGGGAATGCCTTGGCGTACGCCTGGCACACCCTCAACACCTGCTCATCGGCAAACCGCGCACCCACCACATGCAGCCCCACCGGCAGCCCATTCGCCGCCAGCCCGCACGGCACCGACGCGGCCGGTTGCTGGGTGAGGTTGAAGGGGTAGGTGAACGGCGTCCACTGCGTCCATTCCTCCAGCCCCGAACCCGGCGGGACGGTGTGCCCGGCCTCGAACGCGGTGATCGGCATCATCGGTGACACCAGTACGTCGTAGTGCTCATGGAACGCCGCCATCCGCGCGACCAGCGCCGCACGGGCTTCCAGGGCCGCATTGAAATCATCCAGGCTCAAGCGTTCGCCTCGTTGCGCAATGCGCAGCAAACCGGGATCCAGCAGCTGCTTCTGTGCCTCGCTCATGCTGCGAGTCAGGCGCGCAGCGCCGGCGGCCCACAAGGTGCTGAACACCTCCAACGGGTCGCTGAAACCGGGGTCGATCTGTTCGACATGGGCGCCCAACTGCACCAGGCCATCGACCGCTGCGGCGACCACCCTGGCCACCTGCGGGTCGACATCCACGTAACCAAAGGTCGGGCTGTAGGCGATGCGCAGTCCCTTCAGATCGGCACCGGGCGTCAGCCACGGCGTGGTCCTCGGCGCACCGATCAGCCCGTCCCGCGCGTCCGGCTGCGCCACGGCCTGCAGCATCAGCACGCTGTCTTCCACGGTGCGCGTCATCGGGCCCAGGTGCGACAGGATCGTCATTGAGCTTGCCGGCCATTGCGGCACATAGCCAAAGGTCGGCTTGATGCCGAAGGTGCCGGTGAAGGCACAGGGAATCCGGATCGAGCCGCCCGCGTCGCTGCCCTGGTGCAGCACGCCGAGGTTCAGCGCCGCTGCCGCGCCGGCGCCGCCGGATGAACCGCCCGCCGTGGTGCGCGTGTCCCAGGGGTTGCGCGTGATGCCGTACAGCGGGTTGTCGGTGACGCCTTTCCAGCCGAACTCCGGGGTGGTGGTCTTGCCCAGCAGCACCGCGCCGGCCTTGCGCATGAAGGCGGTGAAGGGCGCATCGACGTCCCACGGCCCATCGGCGGACGTGGTGCGCGACCCCTTGCGGGTGGGCATGCCGACCGTCAGGGTCAAATCCTTGATCGAGGCCGGCACGCCATCCAGCGCCCCGCAGGGCTGGCCTTTGAGCCAGCGTTGCTCGGCGGCGCGTGCCGCATTCAACGCACCTTGCGGGTCCACATGGCAGTAGGCATTCACCAGCGGGTTATAGCGCTCGATACGCAACAGCGCATCCTCGGTGACCTCCACCGGCGACAAGCTCCTGTCCCGAAAATGCTGCAGCAGTTGCACCGCCGTCAGTTGGCCGATCTCGCTCATGGCTGGGCTCCCTGTGCGGCATTGACCATGGCGCGCAGCAGTACCGCGCAACCCGCCGCCAGGTCATCCGGCGCGGCGTTTTCGATTTCGTTGTGGCTGATGCCGCCTTCACACGGCACAAAGATCATCCCGGCCGGGCCCAGTTCGGCGACGAAGATCGCGTCGTGCCCGGCGCCGCTGACGATATCCATATGGCTCAAGCCCAAGGCCTTCGCGCCGTCGCGCACGGCGTTCACGCAGGTGGGGTTGAAGTCCAGGGGCGGGAAGTCGGCGGTGGGGGTCAGTTCGAACGTCAAGCCGTGCCGGGCGGCGCTGGCTTCGATCACGCCGCGCACTTCGTCGACCATGGCGTGCAGCTTGTCCGCATGCAGGTGGCGCAGGTCGAGGGTCATGTGCACCTGGCCGGGAATCACATTGCGTGAGCCGGGGTGCAGGCTCAGGCAACCGACGGTGCCGCAGGCGTGAGGCTGCTGCTGATGGGCGATGCGGTTGACCGCGCTGACCACCTCGGCGGCGCCCACCAGGGCGTCCTTGCGCAGGTGCATCGGCGTCGGCCCGGCATGGGCTTCGACGCCGGTAAGGGTCAGGTCGAACCATTTCTGGCCCAGGCAGCCCATCACCACGCCGATGGTGGTGGCCTGGTCCTCCAGCACCGGGCCCTGTTCGATATGCGCCTCGAAATACGCGCCCACCGGATGGCCCAGTACAGGGCGGGAGCCGGCATAACCGATGCGCTGCAACTCTGCGCCCACCGACAGGCCATGTTCGTCCTGTTTGTCGAGAGTGTCCTGCAGGTCGAACTTACCGGCGAATACCCCGGAGCCCATCATGCACGGCGGGAAGCGCGAGCCTTCTTCATTGGTCCACACCACCACTTCGATGGGCGCTTCGGTTTCGATCTGCAGGTCGTTCAGGGTGCGGATCACTTCCAGGCCGGCCATCACCCCGTAGCAGCCATCGAACTTGCCGCCGGTGGGCTGGGTGTCGATGTGGCTGCCGGTCATCACCGGGGGCAGGGCGGGATTGCGCCCTGCGCGGCGGGCAAAAATATTGCCGATGGCGTCCACAGTCACGCTGCAGCCGGCGGCTTCGCACCACTGCACGAACAGGTCACGGGCCTGGCGGTCCAGGTCGGTCAGGGCCAGGCGGCACACGCCGCCTTTGGCCGTGGCGCCAAGCCGGGCCAGGTCCATCAAGGATTGCCACAGGCGGTCGCGATCGATCAGCGGGGCGTTGCTGGTTAGCGGTTGCGCAAAGCTGTTCATGGGCATTCTCCGGTCAGGCACTCAGGGCCAGGTAGCGGTTCTTGATGGTCGGGTCGGCGCGAAAATCTGCGGCGCTGCCTTCGTACACCACGCGGCCCTGTTCGAGTACGTAATGGCGGTCGGCGAGCTTGTCGCAGACCATCAGGTTCTGTTCCACCAGCAGCACAGGCAGGCCGTCGTCCTTGACCTTGCGCAGTATCTTCACCAGTTCGTCGACGATCACCGGGGCCAGGCCTTCGGTAGGTTCATCGAGGATCAGCAGCTTGGGATCGTTGAGCAGCGCGCGGGCGATGGCGAGCATCTGTTGCTCGCCGCCGGAGAGTGCATGCCCGGCGTTCTTGCGCCGTTCCTTGAGGCGCGGGAACATGCCGTACACATCCTCCAGCTGCCAGCGGCTGCTCTTGCGGACGGCGATGCGCAGGTTTTCCTCGACGCTGAGCAGGCGGAAAATCCCACGGTTCTCCGGCACCAGCGCCAGGCCCTGGCGGGCGATTTGAAAAATCTTCTGGCCCACCAGCGCCTGCCCGTTGAAGTGAATCTGGCCCTGGCGCGGGCAGATGATGCCGAGGATGCTGCGCAAGGTCGTGGTCTTGCCGGCGCCGTTGCGCCCGAGCAGTGTCACCAGTTCGCCGGGGTTGACGGTCAATGACACGCCTTCGAGCACGTGGCTCTTGTCGTAGTAGGAATGGATATTCTCGACGATCAGCATCAGGCAGCCTCCCCAAGATAAGCACTGCGCACACGTTCATCGGCGCGCACGAATTCCGGCGTGCCTTCCACCAGGATCTGCCCGTGGCTCATCACGGTGATGCGTTGGCTGATGGACATGACGATGCTCATGTTGTGTTCGATCAGCAGCACTGTGTGGTCGCGGCCCAGATCGCTGATCAGTTGGGTCATGATCGGAATGTCATCGATGCCCATGCCCGAGGTGGGCTCATCGAGCATCAACAGTTTGGGCCTGGAGCAGATCGACATGCCCACTTCCAGCACCCGCTGCTGGCCGTGGGACAACTCGCCGGCCAGGGTGTCGGCGCGGGCGGTGAGTTGCAGGCGCTCCAGCACCTGGTCGGCCATCTCCAGGTGTTCGCGCTTGCTGTCCACGCGGCGCCAGAAGTTCAGGGCGCGCGCACCGTCACGGCCCTGGGCCGCCAGGCGCAGGTTTTCGCGCACGCTGAGGTTCTGGAACAGGCTGGTGAGCTGGAACGAGCGCGCCATGCCCAGGCCGACGCGGGCGTGGGCCGGTTTGCGCATCAGGTTCCTGCCGTCGAAGTGGATCGCACCGGCGGTGGCCTGGCGCTCACCGGTGAGGCAGTGGAACAGGCTGGTCTTGCCCGCGCCGTTGGGGCCGATGATGGTGTGGATGGTGCCGGCCTCGACCCTGAGGTTGACGCCATTGACCGCACGGAACGCGCCGTAGGCCAGTTCCAGGTCTTGGGTTTGCAGCAGGATGCTCATAGCCCTTCCTCCTTGGCGACGACAGCGGTTTTGCGGCTGCCGCGCACCTTCTCGAACAGCGACACCAGACCGCCCCACAGACCGCCGCGCATGAAGACCACCACCACGATCAGGATCACCCCCAGCAGCATCAACCAGCGGGGCCAAAGGTCGGAGAGGAAATCGCCCAGCAGCACGATGGAACCGGCACCCAGCAACGAGCCGAACAGCGAGCCGGTGCCGCCGACGATGGTCATGATCAGGATGTTCTCGGACATCATCAGGTCGATGTTCGACAGCGGCACAAAGTGCAGCAGCATCGCGTACAACGCCCCGGCGATGCCGGTGACCGCGCCCGACAACACAAACACCAGGATCTTGAAATGCCGCGTGTCGTAGCCGATAGCCGAAGCGCGGGTTTCGTTTTCGCGGATCGCCATCAAGGTGCTGCCGAACGGCGAGGCGATCACCCGGCGCGCGCCGATAAAGATCAGCAGGAACAGCACCGCGACAAAGCCGTAGAAGGCGCGTGCATCGGCCAGCGACAACAGCACCGTGTCACCGATACGAATCTCCGGGCGCGGCACGCTGAGCAGGCCGTTGTCGCCGCCGGTCCAGTCACTCAAGGTGTAGGCGACAAAGTAAGCCATCTGGCTGAACGCCAACGTGAGCATCACGAAGTAGATGCCGGTGCGGCGGATCGCCAGGGCGCCCACCAGCAACGCCAGGAAACCACCGACGACGGCTGCACCGAGCAACGCCGTGAACAGGCCCCATTGCAGGTGGATCATCAGCAACGCCGCGCAATACGCACCGGCACCAAAGAAAATGCCTTGGCCGAACGACAACAGCCCGGTGTAGCCCAGCAACAGGTTGCAGGCCAGGGCGGCCATGGCGAAGATCAGGATTTCGCTGGCCAGGGTGGCCGAGGGCAAAACCAACGGCAGGCCGATCAGCACCGCCACGACCCACAGCAACATGGCGCGCGATTGCGTCTTGGCAAACGGCAGGGGATTTTTCTCGCTCATGTCAGGCTCTCCCGAACAGGCCGTAGGGGCGTACCAGAATCACCACGGCCATCGCGCCGTAGATCATCAGGCTCGCGCCCTGGGGCCAGAGTGTGGTCATCAGGCTTTGCACCACGCCCACCAGCAAACCGCCGACCAGCGCACCGCTGAACGAACCCATGCCGCCGATCACCACCACCACGAAGGCGATGCCGAGAATCTCCGGGCCCACGAACGGCTGCGCACCGCGCAACGGCGCGAACAGCACACCGGCCATGCCGGCCAGGCCAACACCAAGGGCGAAGGTCATGGAGAACAAACGGAAGATATTGGTGCCCAGCAGCGATACGGTCTCGGTGCTCTCACTGCCGGCGCGTACCAGCGCGCCGAAGCGCGTGCGTTCCAGCAGCAGCCACAGGGCCAGGCCCACCACCGCGGAAAACACGATGAGGAACAGGCGGTAGTAGGGGTAGACGAAATCGCCCACCACCAGCACGCCGCGCAGCAGTTCCGGCACCGCGACGCTCTTGCCCACCGGGCCCCAGATCATCACGCTGGCTTCCTGGATGATCAACGCGATGCCCAGTGTTACCAGGATCTGGAACATGTGCGGCAAGTGGTAGATACGCTGGATCAGCACGCGCTCGATCACCCACGCCAGCGCGGCCACCACCAGCGGCGCGATCAGCAGCGCCAGCCAGAAGCTGCCGGTGAGGCTGACGGCGGTGTAGCAGATATAGGCGCCCAGCAGGAAGAACGCGCCGTGGGCGAAATTGACGAAGTTGAGCAGGCCGAAAATGATCGTCAGCCCGACCGCGATCAGGAAGTAGATCATTCCCAACCCGAGGCCGTTGAGTATCTGGAACAGGTAAAGATTAAGCATGCGCGAGCCCTCAGCAGGAAGCCGGTGCGATAGTCAGGAACTCAGGCGAGCGTGCAGCCCGTGGCTTCCACCGGCGGGAAGGACTGGCCGGCGCTGAGCACCTTGGCCAGGTCGTCCTTGTCGGCCATATCGGCGGCGGCCTTGCCGATCAGCAGGTAGTAGTCCTTGATCACCTGATGGTCGCCGGCGCGGATCGATTCCTTGCCGGTCGGGCCTTCATAACTCAGGCCCTGCAGGGCCTTGGCCACGGTCGGCCCGTCGAAGCTGCCGGTAGCGATGATGGTCTCGAGCATCACCTTGGTGCTGATGTAGTCGGCGGCGAGCGGGTAGGTGGGGTTGATGCCGTATTTGGCCTGGGTCAGCTTGACCAGCTCGCGGTTGAGCGGCGTATCGACCTGGTGCCAGTACTGCGCGCCGAGGTACACGCCTTCGAGAATATCGCTGCCCAGTTCCTGGAACTGATCGAGGCCGGCGGACCATACCAGCAGCACCTTCATGCGTTCCTTGATGCCGAAATTCACCGCCTGGCGCAGGGTGTTGGACGACTGGCTGCCGAAATTCAGCAGCACCAGCACATCGGGTTTGGTGGAGATGGCGTTGGTCAGGTAGCCGGAGAATTCCTGTTCCTGCAAGGAGTGGTAGCTGTTGCCGACGTGTTCCAGGCCATGTTCCTTGAGTACGTTTTTCGCGCCTTCGAGCAAGGCTTCACCGAACACGTATTGCGGGGTGATGGTGTACCAGCGCTTGGCGTCCGGCAGCAGCTTGATCAGCGGCACCAGGGTTTCGCGGATGGCGCCGTAGGTGGGCACCGACCAGCGAAACGTGGCCTTGTTGCAGTCCTTGCCGGTGACTTCATCAGCGCCCACCGGGGTCATGAACACGCCGCCGACCTTGTCGACTTCCTTGGCCACTGCCAGGGCCGACGAGGACAGCGTGCAGCCCTGGAAGAACCGCGCGCCGTCCTGCTGGATCGCTTCCTGCACCTTGCGCACCGCCTTGCCGGCATTGCCCTCGGTGTCGATGACCTTGTAGTTCAACGGGCGGCCGAGCACTTGCGGGTGCTGCTCCACCGCCAGGCGCGAACCCATGTCGGCAAACTTGCCATAGCTGGCAAAGGCGCCAGACATGGACTTGAGGCCGTAAAAGGTAAAGGGCTCGGCGGCGAATGCCGAACGCACGCTCAGCGGGAGGCTGAGGGCGGAGGCGAAGGTGAGACTGGCTTTCAATAACGTACGACGCTGCATGGGGTGACTCCCTGGTTTAGTTATTGGCAGGAGCGGCAAGGGCGATACGGTGGAGCAAGGGCCTGTGGGCAGGCGTTTTTTATTGAGGTGAGGCGATCCGACGATTGGAATGCAAACCCCCTGTGGGAGGGGGCTTGCCCCCGATGACTGAGTGTCAGGCACTGCATCAGGTGGCTGATCCACCGCTATCGGGGGCAAGCCCCCTCCCACATTGGATTGTCGGTGTGCTTAAGAGTGATCGAACTCCAGCAGGAAGTGCGGGCTGACCTGGCCTTCCAGCGCAGTCATGTGGTGTTCGGCATCGCACATGTGTTCATGCATCAAGCTGCGCACCGCGCTTTCATCCCCGGCGCGAAAGGCGATCAGCAATTGCTTGTGGTAGTCGAGGTTGGCCGCATCGAACTGCTTGCGCTTGGGCTTGTAGGCTTTTTTCAGCACCACCAGGTCGCGCAGCAGGTCGTTGAGGAACTGCGCCATGAAACCGAGCAGCGGGTTGGGGCAGGCCTTGGCCAGCAGGTTGTGAAATTCCAGTTCCGCCAGACGCTGTTCGCGCTGGCCGGCTTCGCTGTCTTCGGGGGCGCTGCAAAAATCCACGTTGTCCTGCAAGGCCTGGTAGTCGCTCTCGCTCAAGCGCCCGAGCACCGACAGCGCCAGCTCCACTTCGATGACCTTGCGCAGTTGGTACACCTGCTCGCCGTCCAGGTGCTGGAAGTGCAGGTAGTTGCGCAGTGCGCGGCTGGCGGGTTCGGTGCCGGCCTGGTTCAGGTAGGCGCCGCCACTGGGGCCGGTGCGCGTACTCACCAGGCCTTCGACTTCCAGCGCCTTGAGCGCTTCACGGGCCGAGCCCTTGGAGCACTGGAAGCTTTCCATCAGCTCGCGTTCGGTGGGCAAGCGGTCGCCGGGCTTCAAGGCGTCGGTGACGATGGAGCGCTTGACCGACTCGACGATCACATCGGACAGCTTCTGGCGTTTGCGGCGTAGCGGACGGCTCAGCATGGTTTCGATTTATCGTATTAATGCGGATAAATAGCACTTAATAACGATCGGGCCGCAGCGTCAACGCAGGGTGTCGTTTCTGGTGTCGATAGGTCGTAAACGCAAGGGTCAGTCCCAGCCGCCACGGTCGAGGCAGCGTGTGTTCGCCGGTGGCTGTTTGCCGAAAACCAGAAAATCACCGAGCCAGCGGCTGACACAGCCGTCACCGCCTGACTGGGCGGGTTCCTTGAGCAGCAGCAGCTCGACGCCGGAAGCCACGGGTTCGCCGCGCCCGGCGTTGACCAGCACCATGCGCGCAATGCGTTCGGGAAACAGCGTGGCATAGCGGTTGCCCAGTCGCGCCGCGTCGGCATTGCCGACGTAGTTGAGTTGGGCCTCGCCCAGTTGCACACGGACATACTCCATATCCCGCGCCGCCTGTTCGACGGCGGCGTCCTGTTGCAGGTCGCGGGGGCTCAGTTCGATCACGTCGTAGCGGTCGACCAACGTGCGGTAAGCCTGGGTGGCATAAGACTCCCAGCGGCCGACCAGATGCAGGGCGAAGGTGGCGTTTTTAGCTGCACGCGGGTCGCCGGACTGGATAAACACCATGCCCTCACGGTTGAGCGGGTCGCGTGCGCCGACGCGTGTCACGCTCAAGCGCAGGCGCCCGCGGCCGGGTGCGGCATGGTCGCGGGGCACCGTCACCTGGCCGCATTGGGTGCGCGCGAGAACTTCGGGGTCGAGCCGTTCAAACGCCGGGAAGGGGCAATCCAGTAACCAGTCAATGGCGGTGGGCGTGATCAAGGGGTCGGCCAGGGCCAGGTGGGCGATCAGCCAGGCGCCGAGGCAAACCAGGCATTTTCCAACAACGCTGGGTTTCATTAAAAGGTCCTGGAAGAGCCGTGTGAAGGCGGCTTTTTTACCAAGGACCTTGGGTCTAATAATGTAAGGCGATTAAACGGTTTGTGTACGAAACTGGAGTTTCGTTTTTCAGTTGCCGCTACTCCAGCCACCGCCCAGCGCTTTATACAACGCGATGCTGGCCTGCAAGCGCGACAGTCGCAGTTGCACGTTCAAGTCCTGGGCCGCGTACAAGGTGCGTTGGGTTTCCAGCACCGTGAGCAAATCCTCGGCACCGGCCTGGTAACGGCTTTCTGCGATCTGGAACGCGGTCTGTGCCTGTTGCAACTCCTCGGCTTGCCATTGGCGTTGCTGGTCAAGGCGGGTGATGCTGCTGAGGGCTTTTTCCACGTCGGCAAAGCCGTTAATGATCGCCCCTCGGTAGGTGTGCAGCAGCTCATCCTGGCGCGCACGGGCCTTGTCGCGTTCCGCGCTTAAACGACCGTTGTTGAAGATCGGCGCCACCAGGCCCGAGGTCAGGGTGTAGAACGGGCTGCGCAGGATGTCGTCGGCCTTGTACGCGCCCGAACCCAGGGTCGCGCCCAGGGTAACGGCAGGCAACATCGCCGCACGGGCCACGCGCACATCGGCGCTCGCCGCCGCCAGCTGTGCCTCGGCCTGGGCCAGGTCGGGGCGCCGGCTCAATAACTGGCTCGGCACGCCGGGCCCGATGCTTGGCCAGGTCAGGGCCTGGAACGCCTCGTTGCCCAGCGCCAGCGCCTGCACGGGCTGGCCGAGCAACGCGGCCAGGGTGATCCGCGAATCTTCGGCCAACTGCTCGATCAGCGGCAGTTGCCGTTGCTGGCTGGCCACCAGGCTTTTCTGTTGCGCCAGCTCCAGGGCTGTGGCGGAACCGGCGTCGTAGCGGGTTTGCACCAGCTTCAGCACATTGCGCGCATTCGCCAGGTTCAGCTCGGCGATCTGCATACGCTGGCGCGCGGCCAGGGTTTGCGCGTAGCGGTCGGCCACGTTGCTGAGCAGGGTCAGCTCGACGTTGGCCTGGTCGAACTGGCTGGCCTGCAGGCTCTGCAGTGCACTGTCCCGTGCGGCGGCGCGGCCGCCCCAGAAGTCGAGTTCGTAGCTGGCCGTGAGGTTGGCGTCATAGCTGCTGACGGTTCTGTTGCTCTCGGTGGCGTTCAGGTCCGAGTTGCCGCTGCCGCGCAGCAGCTTTTCACGGCTGGCGGTGAGGTTGAACTTGACCTCGGGCAGCAGCGGCGCGCCGGCGATCACCGCCGTTGCCTGCGCCTGGCGCACGCGGGCCATGGCGGCGGAAACGTCGAAACTGTCACGGCGCGCCTGGTCGATCAGGCGGTTGAGCGAGGGGCTGCCAAATTGCGTCCACCAGCTCTGGTTGGCGGCTTGGTTGGCCGCGCGCTCGGCGTATTGCCAGGCGGCGGGCGGCGCGATGCCGCTGTCGACGGCGGGCGCATTACCCGCACAGGCATTGAGCAACAGGCACAGGCTGAGCAGCGCCAGCGGCGGTGCGAGGGGTCGTTTATTCACTGGTCAACGCCTTAACCGGATCGAGCCGGGCAGCTTTACGGGCCGGCATAAAGCCGAATACGACACCGGTGACCAGCGCGCAGCCAAAGGCGCCAAGCACCGCCATCAGGGAAAACTGCACCGCCACCTCGGCCAGTACCAGCACGCCACCCACCAGCAACGCCAAGGCGATACCCAACAGCCCGCCGACCACCGAGAGCATCACTGCCTCGGTGAGAAACTGGCGCAGGATGTCGCGCTGACGGGCACCGGTGGCCATGCGGATGCCGATTTCGCGGGTACGTTCACGCACGGTCATCAGCATGATGTTCATTACGCCGATGCCGCCCACCAACAGGGAAATCGCCGCAATCGAGCCGAGCATCAACGACAGTGTGTTGGCCGTGCGCGCCTCGGCCTGGATCATCGCGGCGTTGTTGGTCAGGTGATAATCGTCCTTGCCCTGGTGCAGGCGCTTGAGCAACTGGTCGATGGCCTGCTCGGCGGCGTTCACCCGGGTGGCGTCAGCGGCGGCAATCACCACGTACTCCGGGTTATAGCTGCCGAACAGGCGGATGCTGGCGGCGGAGTAGGGGATGGCAATGCGGTCATCACTGTCTTTGTTGCCCGAGCTGGAGCCTTTTTCCTGGAGCACGCCCACCACCTGGAACGGCACGTTTTCGATCAGGATGTACTGGCCGATGGGGTTGCCCCGGCCTTTGAACAGCTTGTCACGCACCCGGGCGCCGATCACCGCGACGGTGGCGGCGTTGCGTTCGTCGGCTTCGGTAAAGTAGCTGCCTTCGACCACCGGCCAGTTGAAGATGCTCGGAAACTGGGTGTCGTTGCCGCCGACATAGGCGATGTAGTCGATGTTGCCGAAACGCACGCCGGCTTCGGCGCCGTTGACCGGCATGATCCGTTTTACCTGGGGCAGGGTGGCCAGGGCGGCCACATCCTGGGGGTGATGATGCCCAGGGGCGTACGCGGGTTGGGTGACGAACCACTGACATACAGGATGTTCGAGCCGAACGCGCCCATCTGCGCCATGACCTGGCGCTTGCTGCCTTCACCCACGGCCAGCATGACCACCACCGAGGCCACGCCAATAATGATTCCGAGCAGGGTCAGCGCGGTGCGAAAACGGTTGATCCACATCACGCGCCAGGCCGCTTGCAATGCGTCGAGCAGTTCGGCCTTCCAGGCGCCGTTGTGTTCGGCGCCGTCGACCAGGCGCTGGCGCAGGTCCACGGCTTGCAGCGCTGTGCTGTCCGCTTCGGCAGGCACGCAGGCCTGGACGCCGGCCGAGTCGCTGATGATCAGGCCGTCGCGAATCTCGATGATGCGGTTGGCCCGTGCGGCCACTTCGCGGTCATGGGTGATCAGGATGACCACATGGCCCTGGCTCGCCAGTTCGTCGAGCAGGCTCATCACTTCGGCGCCGCTGTGGCTGTCGAGGGCGCCGGTGGGTTCGTCGGCGAGGATGATATGCCCGCCGTTCATCAGCGCGCGCGCGATGGACACCCGCTGCTGCTGGCCGCCGGAGAGCTGGTGCGGACGGTTGCCGGTGCGGTCGGCCAGGCCCAGGCGGGTGAGCAGGGCGGTGGCGCGGGCGTGCCGTTCGCTGGCACTGATGCCGGCATAGATCGCCGGCATCTCGACGTTTTCCTGGGCCGATGCCGACGGGATCAAGTGGTAGCCCTGGAACACGAAACCGAAGGCTTCGCGGCGCAGCCAGGCCAGTTCGTCGCTGCCCAGGTGGGCAACGTTTTCACCGGCGAACAGGTAGTCACCGTCGCTCGGGCGGTCGAGGCAACCGAGGATATTCATCAATGTGGACTTGCCGGAGCCGGACGCGCCGACGATGGCGACGAACTCCCCGGCATGGATCGCCAGGTCGATGCCACGCAGCACGTCGACCTGCGGGCTGTCGCCGCCGCCGTAGGATTTGCGGATGTGCTTGAGTTCGATCAGGGGCGTGGTCAATTCAACCCCCGCTGCTGTCGGCCGGGCCGATCAACAGGTGATCGCCTTCGCTGAGGCCATCCAGCACCTGGACGCGCAGGCGGTCGCTGACACCCAGGCGCACCGTGCGCTGCTCGATGCTGCCGTTCTTCGCCACCACCCGGGCGATTTGCGTATCCGCGTTGGGCGTGCCTTGCAGCGCGGCGACCGGTACGGTGAGGGCGTCCTTGACCTGGTTTGCGACGAAAAACACCTGGGTGGTCATTTCCGCCATCAGCGCGTTATCGGCGTTGTCCACGTCCAGCAGCACCGTGTACAGCACCACGCGGCCGCTGCCACTTTTACTGGCGCTGCTCGGGCTGCCGCTGCCCTGGGTTTCGTTCAAGGGTTTGGGCGGAATCGGCAGGATCTGGCGCACTGTGCTGGTCCAACGCCGGCTGCCGCCGCTCAAGGTGGTGAAGTACGCGCTCATACCGGGTTTGACATGGCCGATATCCGCCTCGGAGACTTCGGCCCACACGGTCATCGGCGACAACCTGGCGATGCGCAGGATCAGCGGGGTTTGTTGTTGCGCGTTGAGCGTCTGGCCGACCCGCGCATCCACCGCGACCACGGTACCGGCCATCGGCGCATAGATACGCGTGTAGCCCAGTTCCGCTTCATCGCTGCGCAGGCTGGCCCGCGCCTGGCGGATCTGCGCCTGGAACATCTCGACCCGTGCCTGGGTCGCGCTCAGTTCGGCCCTGGCGGTTTGTACATCCTCTTCGCGCGTGGCGTTGCCGGCGCTCAGGCGTTGCTGGCGCTGGTACTTCTGGCGCGCCAATGCATGCTGGGCCTGCTGCTCCTGCAACTGCGCCTCAAGGTTTTCGATGGCGTAGCGGCTGGCATCGAGCTTGGCCTTTTGCGTCGAGGGGTCGATCTCTACCAGCAATTGGCCCTCCTTGACCTGGTCGCCGGCTTCGACGTGGATCTTCTGGATCTGCCCGGAAGCCTGGGCGCCCACATCTACATAACGCCGCGGTTGCAGGGTGCCCAGGGCCGTGACGCTGTTTTCGATATCGCCACGGGTGACGGTGACGGTGGCCAGGGTGTCGCGACCCGGCGCCAGGCCTTGCCAGGTGGCAAACGCAACGAGGGGAATCAGGCACGCCACCACAAGCAGGGCGCGTCGGGCAGGTCGAGGGCGTTTCATGCGTAGGTTCCAGCCAGGAAAGATCGGGGCGCAGTCGCGCAGAGCTGACAGTTAAACGAAGAAAATGCCGCAGGATTTAGGCGGTTACACGCGCGGTTACAGCTCGCGCGGCGAAAAAAATCGGCCGTTGATGCGAGACTTCTTTAAAAGTAGATGAGAATTACTATAAATTGCACCTACTCAAACTGCCATCATCGATGGGCCTGTTCCTACACGGACTGGCATCGTTAGCACCACGGCCACGGGGCCAGGAGTCATGTTGGAAAACTACTATCGTGAGCTGGTGTGTTTCCTCAACGCCAAGCTGGGCAACCGTCAGGTGGCCGAGGATGTGGTGCATGACGCGTATGTGCGGGTGCTGGAGCGTTCCAGTGACACCCCGATCGAACAGCCGCGCGCGTTCCTGTATCGCACCGCGTTGAACCTGGTGATTGACGGCCATCGGCGCAACGCCCTGCGCCAGGTCGAGCCGCTGGAGGTGTTGGACAGCGAAGAACGCTTCGCCCCGTGTTCACCCCACGCCAGCCACGACCAGGGCCAGCGCCTGGAGCTGCTCGAGCGCGCCCTGGCCGAGCTGCCGGCGGCCTGTCGCGACAGTTTCCTGCTGCGCAAACTCGACGGCCTGTCCCATCTGCAAATCGCCGAGCGCCTGAGCATTTCCCGCAGCCTGGTGGAAAAGCACATCGTCAATGCCATGAAGCACTGCCGGTCACGCATGCGTGAGTGGGAAGCCCACTGAAGCGGCATTAGTTAAATTTTATTTCACTGTCCTCGTTTCCTATCAACACACGGCCTGTTGTGCAGGCCATGAAGGTATTCCCGCCCCAACCGCCAAGGGGCTTATCCAGAGGACACTGGAATGACACAGGCAATTGCTTCGCCCGCGGTTCACGACCTGATCGGTATCGGCTTCGGCCCTTCGAACCTGGCGCTGGCCATCGCCCTGCAGGAGCGTGAAAAGGCCCAGGGCAAACTGGACGTGCTGTTCCTCGACAAACAAGCCGACTACCGCTGGCACGGCAATACCCTGGTGACCCAGAGCGAACTGCAGATTTCCTTCCTCAAGGACCTGGTGACCCTGCGCAACCCCACCAGCCCGTATTCCTTCGTCAATTACCTGAAGGCCCACGACCGCCTGGTGGACTTTATCAACCTGGGCACGTTCTACCCGTGCCGCATGGAGTACAACGACTACCTGCGCTGGGTCGCCGGGCAATTCCAGGCCCAGGCCCGCTACGGCGAAGAAGTGCTGGCCATCGAGCCGATCCTGCACCAGCAGCAGGTGGAAGCGCTGCGCGTGATTTCCCGTGACGCCCAGGGTGAACAGCATGTGCGCACCACGCGTGCGGTGGTGGTCAGCGCCGGTGGCACGCCGCGTATTCCCGAAGCGTTCAAGGCGCTCAAGGGCGACAGCCGGGTGTTCCACCATTCCCAGTACCTGGAGCGCATGGCGAGCCAGCCCTGTGTCGACGGCAAGGCCATGCGCATTGCGGTGATTGGCGGCGGCCAGAGCGCGGCCGAAGCCTTTATCGACCTCAACGACAGCTTCCCCTCGGTGCAGGTCGACTTGATCCTGCGCGGCTCGGCGCTCAAACCCGCCGACGACAGCCCGTTCGTCAACGAAGTGTTCTCGCCGGCCTTTACAGACCTGGTGTTCCAGCAAGTCGGCGCCGAGCGTGAGCGGCTGGTTGCCGAGTACCAGAACACCAACTACTCGGTGGTGGACCTGGACCTGATCGAACGTATCTACGGCATTTTCTATCGGCAGAAAGTCTCCGGCATCGCACGTCAGGCGTTCCGCACCATGACCGTCGTCGAAAAGGCCACCCCCGGACCGCTCGGCATCGAACTGGTGCTGCGCAACAACGCCAGCGGCGAAACCAGCGTCGGCCACTACGACGCGGTGATCCTCGCCACCGGCTACGAGCGCCAGATGCACCGCGAACTGCTCGCGCCGCTGCACGCCTACATGGGCGACTTCGAAGTGGCCCGCGACTACCGTATCGTCACCGATGAGCGCTGCAAGGCGGGTATCTATATCCAGGGGTTCAGCCAGGCCAGCCATGGCTTGAGCGATACGTTGCTGTCGGTGCTGCCGATTCGCGCGGATGAGATTGCGGCGTCGTTGTATGCCAATGACCGCAGCCATGATTCAGCGCGTTCGGTGCAGGACCTGTTGTTGGCGACGGCGAGCTGATCTGACCTTGTAGGAGCGAGCTTGCTCGCGAAAAACGTCAACGATAACGTGCCTCTTCTGAATCAACGCGGCGCCCTTGCGTTCTTCGCGAGCAAGCTCGCTCCTACAGACGGCACTTGTGACAGGGGGTTGCTGCTGATACTGTACAAAAAACCAGTATCGGTAGCTCTCCATGCAGTTGATCGAAAAACTCAGCATCCTCGCCGACGCCGCCAAGTACGACGCGTCATGCGCCAGCAGTGGCGCACCCAAGCGCAGCTCCGAAGGCAAGGCGGGGCTGGGTTCCACCGATGGCATGGGGATTTGCCACAGCTATACGCCTGACGGGCGTTGCGTGTCGCTGCTCAAGGTGTTGCTCACCAACTTCTGTCTCTACGACTGCCAGTATTGCGTCAACCGCCGTTCCAGCGACGTGCCCCGTGCGCGGTTCAGCCCGGAGGAGGTGGTCACCCTGACCCTGGACTTCTACAAACGCAATTGCGTCAGCGGCCTGTTTCTCAGTTCCGGCATCATCCGTTCGGCCGACTACACCATGGAACAATTGGTGCGGGTCGCCAGGCTGTTGCGCGAAGAGCACGACTTTCGCGGCTACATCCACCTCAAGACCATTCCCGAAGCCGACCCGGCGCTGATCGCCGAGGCCGGGCGTTATGCCGACCGCCTGAGTGTGAATATCGAACTGCCCACCGATGCCAGCCTGCAAACCCTGGCGCCTGAAAAGCAGATCGTCTCGATCAAGCAGGCCATGCAAACCATCTACACCGGTGAGCAGACCGTGCTCAACGAACCCCGCGCGCCGCGCTTCGCCCCGGCCGGGCAGAGCACGCAGATGATCGTCGGCGCCGACGACACCGACGACAGCACCATCCTGCACGGTGCCGAAGCCCTGTATGGCAATTACAAGCTGCGCCGCGTGTATTACTCGGCCTTCAGTCCCATCCCCAACAGCCCGAAAAGCGTGCCCCTGGCCGCGCCGCCGCTGATGCGCGAGCATCGTTTGTACCAGGCCGATTTTCTATTGCGCAGCTACGGTTTCAGCGCCAACGAGCTGTTCGAAGGCCCCGGCCACCTGGCTTTGGATATCGACCCCAAGCTGGCCTGGGCCCTGGAACATCGTGAGGTGTTCCCCCTGGACCTGAATCGCGCCGAACCGACCTTGATCGCGCGCATCCCCGGCATTGGCCTGCGCACCACCCAGCGCCTGGTCGACCTGCGCCGCGAACGCAAGATCCGCTTCGAAGACCTGGCGCGCATGCGTTGCGTACTGGCCAAGGCCAAGCCGTTTTTCATCACCAGCGATTACCACCCCCAACAAGCGGACACCACCAGCGTTTTGCTGCGCGAGCAGCTGCGTGATCGCCCGCAACCGCAACAGATGGGGTTGTGGGGATGATCAGCCTGGAATGCGACAACCTGTTCAGCACCTGGCGCGAACAGGCGCGTTGGCTGCTCAGCCATCAGGTCGACCCCAGCCAGGTGAGTTGGGGCGAGGCCGAGGTGGCGGATCTGTTTGCCACCGACGAGCCGATTCCGCCTGGGCCTGGCCCGTTCCAAGCGCGCATTCCCAAGGCGTTGTTGCACCTGCTGGAATCGGCCGCCTGCTACCACGGCGACCAGCGCTGGAGCTTGCTGTACGAGGTGTTATGGCGGGTCAGCCATGGCGATCGCACGGCGATGCTGGCCGGTGACAAGTTGGGCAGCGAGTTGCAGCGACGCATCAAGCAGGTCAGCCGTGAAGCCCACCACTTGCACGCGTTTGTGCGGTTTATCGCATTGCCGCCGGGGGCAGGGCCGGAGCTGCCGGAGTACGTGGCCTGGCACGAACCGGCCCACGATATTCTGCAAAGCGCCAGCCAGCATTTTGTCGGACGCATGGGCCGGCATCGCTGGATGATCGCAACGCCCCTGGACGGCGTGTATTACGATGGCGAGCAATTGATTCACCAACGCCAGTGCCCCGAGGCTTGGCAGCAACTGGCGCAGAATGTCGAGGACCCGCACAGCGCCATGTGGTTGACCTATTACAGCCACATCTTCAACCCGGCGCGGTTGAACCCCAAGGTGATGGAAGGGCATTTGCCGAGCCGGTTCTGGAAGAACCTGCCGGAGGGCAAGTTGATTCCGGGGCTGATCAGCGAGGCGCGTACGGGCAAGCAGAAAGATGGGCAGGCCAAGCTGGTTGGTGCCAAGCCGGGCAAACGTATTTCAAGTGGGCACGGTTAGAAAATGTGGGGGGGCTTGCCCTAATGCCAGTCAGTTAAGGCGACACCGAACCTGCTACTTCTTAACTGACTGGCATTAGAGCTTGCCCCCGATGGCCATAGGTATCTACACAATTTTATAGCAGCAGCCTACGGTAACCACGATGCGAAGCGAGCCGCTTTTGCTTTTGCTCTTGCTCTTGCTTTTGCTTTTGATCTTAGGCGCCCCGTTAAACCACGCTGGCCGGAATCCGATAGTGATTTGGGGGGTAAACCGGCAGGGATGCCGGTTTAGCCGCCCCGCGCCATGGATGGCGCGTGGCGGCGGCCCCCCAAATCACTGTCGGATTACGGGCACACCGAGCCGGGGCGAGGTGCCGAGTGGTGGGGCAAGAGCCCTTTGGTTACTTTGGGGCTCTTTTCCAAAGTGACCCGCCGTCAGGGCGGAACCCTAAGCCGCCGTTACCGCAGCAACGGATATGTACTCGCTCTGATCCAGCATCCTGGTCGGCCCTGAGGCCGCCATCGGGAGCAAGCCCCCTCCCACATTTGGATCGCGCGGCATCAGTCAGATAGCTATAGGCCGCCAGGCTGCCACGGGAGCAAGCTCCCTCGCCACAGGTTCGGTGTCGCCTTAACCGACTGGCGTTAGGGCATGGCCCTCTCACATTGGTATTGTGGTGCTCGTTATAGCGCCGTCTGCCAGGAGCAAGCATGTCTACCGTCGTTCGTACTGCCCAAGCCTCAGATGCCGAGGGCATCAGCCAGGTCATCCTCGCCGCCTTGCACGGCAGTAATGCACGGGATTACCCGGCGGATGTGATCGCTCGCGTGGCGAGCAATTTCACACCCGAGGCGGTGCTGGAACTGCTCAAGCGTCGTGTGGTGCTGGTGGCGGTAAAAGCCGATGTGATCGTCGCCACGGCGGCCCTGGACGCCAATGTGGTGCGCTCGGTGTTCGTCAATCCGGTGCTGCAAGGGCAGGGCATTGGCCGGCTGCTGATGATCGAGATCGAACTGCGCGCCCGTGAAGCCGGTGTGAGTGTGTTGAGCGTGCCGTCTTCGCTGACCGCCGAGCCGTTCTATAGCAAGCTGGGTTTTCATACTGTGCGCGATGTCTACCACGGCAACGAGCGCACGCTGGTCATGGAAAAGGCGCTGCTGTCTCGGCATCCCATCGGCCCGTATCGCGACCGCCAGCACCGTGCGCAGGTGGTAGCGTTATGGCAGGAAGCGTTCGGCTATGACACCGCGCATAACCTGCCGACCCTGGCGATCGATAAGAAACTGGCGGTCAATGACGGATTGTTCTTTGTCGCCACCGATAAAAAAACCGTGATCGGCACGATCCTCGCCGGGTACGACGGCCATCGTGGCTGGCTGTATTCGGTGGCGGTGCACGCCGACTATCGTCGCCACGGCCTGGGATCATCGTTGGTGCGTCACGCGGAACAGGCATTGACGGCGCTGGGTTGCATGAAGATCAACCTGCAGATCACCAGCGGCAATGACGCGGTGGCGGGGTTTTACGAGGCGTTGGGGTATGGGGTGGAACAGAGGATCAGCATGGGCAAGAAGATTGCCAGTAACATCCCCCAATCTTGAAAATACCGGTAATCAAAATGTGGGAGGGGGCTTGCTCCCGATAGCAATGTGTCAGTCACCGAAGATGTTGACTGATACACCGCCATCGGGAGCAAGCCCCCTCCCACATTGGGTTTTGCGTTGTGGCTATTAGACCTTGACGATCCAACCCGCTGGCGCTTCAACATCACCGGTCTGCACGCCCGTCAGCTCTTTGTAGAGCTTCTGGGTAACTGGGCCCACTTCGGTCTCGCTGTGGAACACGTGCAGTTTGCCGTTGTACTGGATGCCGCCGATCGGCGAGATCACCGCAGCGGTACCGCAGGCGCCGGCTTCTTTGAATTGATCCAGCTTGTCGATGAACACTTCGCCCTCGACCACGGTAAGGCCCAGGCGGCTCTGGGCCAGTTCGATCAGCGACAGGCGGGTGATGCCCGGCAGTACCGAAGGCGACTTCGGTGTGATGAACTGGTTGTCATGGGTGATGCCGAAAAAGTTGGCCGAGCCGACTTCTTCGATTTTCGAATGGGTCATCGGGTCCAGGTAGATCGCGTCGGCGAAGCCGGATTTTTTCGCTTCCGAACCTGGCATCAGGCTGGCGGCATAGTTACCGCCGACTTTCGCGGCACCGGTGCCTTGTGGCGCGGCGCGGTCGAAGGTGGAGATCTGGAAGTTGTGGGGCACCAGGCCGCCTTTGAAATAGGCGCCGACCGGGATGCAGAACACCGAGAAGATGAACTCCGGCGCAGTGCGCACACCGATGTTGTCACCGGTGCCGATCACGAACGGGCGCAGGTACAGCGCGCCGCCGCTGCCGTAAGGCGGGATGAAGCGCTCGTTGGCCTTGACCACTTGTTTGCAGGCGTCGATGAACGCATCGGTCGTCACATGCGGCATCAGCAGGCGGGCACAGCTACGCTGCATGCGCGCGGCGTTCTGGTCCGGACGGAACAGGTTGATCGAGCCGTCCTTGCAGCGGTAGGCCTTGAGGCCTTCAAAGCACTGTTGGCCGTAGTGCAGGGCGGTGGAGCCCTCGCTGATGTGCAGCACATTGTCGTCGGTCAGGCTGCCGTCTTGCCATTCGCCGTTTTTCCAGACCTGGAGAAACCGCTTGTCGGTCTTGATGTAGTCAAAACCCAGCGTGTCCCAATTGATGCTCTCGTTACCCATGACACCCTCTATCTTGGTCAAGTCGGATTTTTTTCTGGATGGCGCAACAATACTGCATTCTTGGCTGGTGTGGGAGCGGGCGGATGGACCATTCGACATCTCTGTTGGCTGATCCATTGCTATCGGGGGCAAGCCCCCTCCCACAGGGGAACGCATTCCAAATGTGGGAGGGGGCTTGCCCCCGATGGCCTCGCCACGGTTCTACAGATGCAACGCGTGGCCCAAGGCGCGCAACGCCGCTTCCTGCACCGCCTCACCCAAGGTCGGATGGGCATGGATGGTGCCGGCCACATCTTCCAGGCGCGCGCCCATTTCCAGGCTCAGGCCGAACGCCGTGGACAGCTCGGACACGCCAGCGCCCACCGCCTGCCAGCCCACAATCAAATGATTGTCACGCCGCGCCACCACCCGCACGAAGCCGGTGTTCGACTCCAGGGTCATGGCCCGGCCGTTGGCGGCGAAGGGGAAGCTCGACACGATGCACTCAACACCCGCCGCCTTGGCTTCATCAGGCGTCTTGCCGACCACCACCAGTTCCGGGTCGGTAAAGCATACGGCCGGGATCGCCGCCGGGTTGAATTCGCGGGGTTTGCCGCTGATCAGTTCGGCAACCATTTCGCCCTGGGCCATGGCGCGGTGCGCCAGCATCGGCTCGCCGCTCAGGTCGCCGATGGCCCAGACGTTGCGCATGCTGGTCTGGCAACGGCTGTCGATCTTGATCGCCGCGCCGTTCATCGCCAGGTTCAGCGCTTCGAGGTTCCAGCCCTGGGTGTTGGGTTTGCGACCCACGGCCACCAGCACCTGGTCGGTCTCCAACGCCAGCGTGTCGCCATTCGGGTCGCGCACTTGCAGGCGGTTGTCGGTAAAGCCAGTGACGCTGTGCTGGAGGTATAGCTTGATGCCCAATCGTTTGAGCGACTCGCCGACCGGTTGGGTCAGCTCGGCGTCGTAGGCCGGCAGGATGCGCTCCTGAGCCTCGACCACACTGACCTCGGCACCGAGCTTGCGGTAGGCAATTCCCAGCTCCAGGCCGATATAACCGCCACCCACCACGATCAGCCGCTTCGGTATGCGGGTCGGGGCCAGGGCTTCGGTGGACGAGATGACCGGCCCGCCCAGCGGCAGCATCGGCAGCTCGACGCTTTTCGAACCGGTGGCCAGCAGCAGGTGCTCGCACTGAATGCGCTGGTCGCCCACGTCGACAGTCTTGCCGTCCACCACCTTGGCCCAGCCATGGATCACCTGCACCTTGTGTTTTTTCAGCAGCGCGGCGACGCCGGTGGTCAGGCGGTCGACGATACCGTCTTTCCATTCCACGCTTTTGCGGATGTCCAGGGTGGGCACATCCATTTCGATGCCCAGGGGCGAGCCCTGGCTGTGGTGAACGCTTTGCTGGAACTGTTCGGCCACGTGGATCAAGGCTTTGGACGGAATGCAGCCGATGTTCAGGCAGGTACCGCCCAACGCCTGGCCTTCCACCAGAATGGTCGGGATGCCCAGTTGGCCGGCGCGAATCGCGGCCACATAACCGCCCGGGCCGCCGCCGATAATCAGCAGGGTGGTGTGTAATGTCTGAGTCATGCCCTTACTCCAGGAACAGGCTGGCGGGTTGTTCGAGCAGGCTGCGAATGGCCTGGATGAATTGCGCCGCGTCCATGCCATCGACCACGCGGTGATCGAACGAGCTGGAGAGGTTCATCATCTTGCGCACCACGATCTGGCCCTTGATCACCATGGGCCGCTCGACGATGCGGTTGACGCCGACGATGGCGACTTCCGGCAGGTTCAGTACCGGCGTGCTGACAATCCCGCCCAGCGCGCCGAGGCTGGTCAGGGTGATAGTCGAGCCCGACAGCTCGTCGCGGCTGGCCTTGCCAGTGCGCGCAGCCGTGGCCAGGCGTGCGATTTCTTCGGCATTGCCCCACAGGCTGCGGGCTTCGGCGTGGCGCACCACCGGCACCATCAGGCCGACGTCGCTCTGGGTGGCGACGCCCACATGCACCGCCCCAAGGCGGGTGATGACTTGGGCTTCGTCGTCGTAGCGCGCGTTGATCTGGGGAAAATCGCGCAGTGCCACCACCATGGCGCGCACGATGAACGGCAACAGGGTCAGCTTGCCGCGGGTGGTGCCGTGTTTTTCATTGAGGTGCACGCGCAGCTCGTCCAGCGCCGTGACGTCGATTTCTTCCACATAGCTGAAATGCGCGGCGCGGCGGGTGGCGTCCTGCATGCGCTGGGCGATCTTGCGGCGCATGCCGATCACCGGAATCTGATGCTCGTCGTTGCGTTCGGCGTAAGGGTTGGCGGCGGTCGCGGTGTTGCTCGTGCCTTGCTGAAGGTAGGCGTCGAGGTCTTCATGCAGAATCCGCCCGGCCGGGCCTGTGCCCTGCACCAGACGCAACGCAATACCCGCATCCAACGCACGCTTGCGCACGGCGGGGGAGGCCAGCGGGCGTTCATTGGCATCACGCGCTATCGCTACCGATGCGTGGGCCTGGGCCTGGGCCGCGACAGGCGCAGGCTGGCGTTCAACCGGTGCCGGCGTGCTTTCCACCACCTGCGCGGCTTTTTCCACCGGAGCGGCCACGGCTGGCGCTTCCTTGGCGTTACCGGCGCCTTCGACTTCAATGCTGATCAAAATACTGCCCACCGCCATGACTTCACCTGGCTCACCGCCGAGGGAAATCACCTTGCCGTGGACCGGCGAGGGAATATCCACCATCGCCTTGTCGGTCATCACATCCGCCAGCACCTGGTCTTCGACGACCATGTCGCCGACCTTGACATGCCACTGTGACAGTTCAACTTCCGCGATGCCTTCGCCGATGTCCGGCATCTTGATTACGTGCGTGCCCATTCAGACCTCCATGACCCGTTTCAACGCCGCGCCCACTCGGGACGGGCCTGGGAAATACGCCCACTCCTGCGCGTGCGGGTAGGGGGTGTCCCAGCCGGTGACGCGCTCGATCGGCGCTTCCAGGTGGTGGAAGCAATGTTCCTGCACCAGCGCCACCAGCTCGGCGCCAAACCCGCAGGTGCGCGTGGCTTCGTGCACCACGACGCAACGGCCGGTCTTTTTCACCGAGTTGACGATGGTTTCCAGGTCCAGCGGCCACAGGCTGCGCAGGTCGATGACTTCGGCGTCGATGCCGGTTTCTTCGGCGGCGACTTGCGACACGTACACGGTGGTGCCGTAGGTCAGCACGGTCACGGCCGAACCCGGACGCACGATGGCGGCCACGTCCAGCGGCACGGTGTAGTAACCGTCCGGCACTTGCGCTTGCGGGTGTTTCGACCACGGCGTCACCGGGCGGTCGTGGTGGCCATCGAACGGGCCGTTATACAGGCGCTTGGGTTCAAGGAAGATCACCGGGTCATCGTTTTCGATGGAGGCGATCAGCAGGCCCTTGGCATCGTAAGGGTTGGACGGCATAACGGTACGCAGGCCGCAGACCTGGGTGAACACCGCTTCGATACTCTGGCTGTGGGTCTGGCCGCCGTAGATGCCGCCGCCGCATGGCATGCGCATGGTCAAGGGCGCGGTGAACTGGCCGGCCGAGCGATAACGCAGGCGCGCGGCCTCGGAGATGATCTGGTCGGTGGCGGGGTAGACGTAGTCGGCGAACTGGATTTCCGCGACCGGGCGCAGGCCGTAGGCGCCCATGCCCACCGCCACGCCGATGATGCCGCTTTCGGAAATCGGCGCGTCGAATACCCGTGAGCTGCCGTACTTGGTCTGCAGGCCTTCGGTGCAACGGAACACGCCGCCGAAGTAACCGACGTCCTGGCCGAACACCACCACATTGTCGTCACGTTCAAGCATCACATCCATGGCCGAGCGCAGGGCCTGGATCATGGTCATGGTGGTGGTGGTCATGGCGGTTTCCAGTTCGATGCTGTTGTTGTGATCGTTCATGTCAGACCCCCAGCTCTTGACGCTGGCGCTTCAAGTGCTCCGGCATCTCTTTATAAACGTCTTCGAACATGGTCGCGGCGCTTGGAATCTGGCCGCCGGCGAGGGTGCCGTACTGTTCGGCCTGTTTTTGCGCGGCGATGACTTCGGCTTCAAGTTCGGCACTGACCGCCGCGTGTTCCTCTTCGGACCACTGGCCAATCCGGATCAGGTGCTGCTTGAGACGGGCAATCGGGTCGCCCAATGGGAAGTGGCTCCAGTCATCAGCGGGGCGGTACTTGGACGGATCATCGGAGGTCGAGTGCGGGCCGGCGCGGTAAGTGACCCACTCGATCAGGCTCGGCCCCAGGTTACGGCGCGCACGCTCGGCGGCCCAGGCAGACGCGGCGTACACCGCAATGAAGTCGTTGCCGTCGACCCGCAGCGAAGCGATGCCGCAACCCACGCCGCGTCCGGCGAAGGTAGTGGCTTCACCACCGGCGATGGCCTGAAAGGTCGAGATGGCCCATTGGTTATTCACCACGTTGAGGATCACCGGGGCGCGGTAGACATGGGCGAAGGTGAGGGCGGTGTGGAAGTCCGATTCAGCCGTGGCGCCGTCGCCGATCCAGGCCGAGGCGATCTTGGTATCGCCCTTGATCGCCGAGGCCATGCCCCAGCCCACGCCCTGTACGAACTGGGTGGCGAGGTTGCCGGAAATGGTGAAGAAGCCGGCGTCCCTGACCGAGTACATGATCGGCAGCTGGCGGCCCTTGAGCGGGTCGCGCTCGTTGGACAGCAGTTGGCAGATCAGGTCGACCAGCGGCACATCGCGAGCCATCAGGATGCTTTGCTGGCGGTAGGTGGGGAAACACATGTCGTCAATGTTCAAGGCCAGGGCCTGGGCGCTGCCAATGGCTTCTTCGCCTAGGCTCTGCATGTAGAACGACATTTTTTTCTGGCGCTGGGCGACCACCATGCGGTTGTCGAAGATGCGCGTCTTGAGCATCGCGCGCATGCCTTTGCGCATGATGTCGGCGCTGACACCCTCGGCCCACGGCCCCAGGGCCTGGCCCTGGTCGTCGAGCACGCGGATCAGGCCCTTGGCCAGGTCGGCGGTGTCGGCCGGTTCTACGTCGATGGCGGGTTTGCGCACCAGGCCGGCGTCGGTCAGGCGCAGGTAGGTGAAGTCGGTCTTGCAGCCTGGACGGCCCGAGGGTTCAGGGACGTGCAGGCGCAGCGGTTCGTACGGCTGGGTCATGGCTTCTACGCTCGATCTTGTGAATTTCTTGTAGTGGGCGCGCTAGCTGACAGTCAGTCTTCGGGTAGAAGAAATCTTGTCCTACAACAATCATAGGCGTGGCGTAGAAGAATATTTATCTGTGTTTCGTTGCGCTCAGGAACATTTGCGGATAAAAAATCTGCATAAACATAATAAACAGGTGATTTTGTCTCATGCGCAAACTGGACCGTACCGATATCGGCATTCTCAACGCCCTGCAGGAGAACGCGCGCATCACCAACGCCGACCTGGCCCGCTCGGTCAACCTGTCGCCCACGCCGTGCTTCAACCGGGTCAAGGCGATGGAGGAGTTGGGCTTGATTCGCGAGCAGGTCACGCTGCTGGACGCCGACCTGCTGGGGCTGCACGTGAATGTGTTCATCCATGTCAGCCTGGAAAAGCAGAATGAACTGGCGTTGCAGCAGTTCGAGGGGGCGATCTCCGACCGGCCGGAAGTGATGGAGTGTTACCTGATGGCCGGCGACCCGGATTATCTGATTCGGGTGCTGGTGCCGACGATCCAGGCCCTGGAGCGCTTCATGATGGACTTTCTGACCAAGGTGCCGGGTGTGGCGAACATCCGTTCCAGCTTTGCCTTGAAGCAAGTGCGCTACAAAACCGCACTGCCGTTACCGGCCAACGGCATCAGCCTAGGTTCCTGACACACCGCAGGTCGAAATGTGGGAGGGGGCTTGCCCCCGATAGCGGTGTGACAGTCAACTTATCTGTAGCTGACCCACCGACATCGGGAGCAAGCCCCCTCCCACATTTTTAACCGCATTTCAAAGCTGATTGAGGGGAATCTTCAGGTACGTCACGCCGTTTTCTTCCGCCGGTGGCATATTCCCCGCCCGCACGTTCACCTGGATCGCCGGCAACAACAGCGTCGGCATTCCCAGCCCGGCATCACGGGCGGTGCGCATCGCTACAAACGCCGCTTCATCCACCCCGTCATGCACATGGATGTTCCCCGCCCGTTGTTCCGCCACCGTGGTCAGGCACTTGGCCTCACGGCCCTCGGGTGGGTAGTCGTGGCACACATACAGTTTGGTATCCGAAGGAAAGGCCAGCAACTTGCGCATCGACGCGTACAACTGCCGCGCATCGCCGCCGGGGAAGTCGCAGCGCGCGGTGCCGACGTCGGGCATGAACAGGGTGTCGCCCACCAGGATCAAGCGACCGTCGATCAGGTAAGCCATATCCGCCGGGGTATGCCCGGGCACATGCAGCGCCTGGGCCTGCAGGCCGCCGATATGAAAGATCTCATCCGGCGCAAACAAATGGTCGAACTGCGAGCCATCGACGCGAAACTCCGGTTCCAGGTTGAACAGGTGCTTGAACACGCCCTGCACCTGGCTGATGGACTGGCCGATGGCAATCTTGCCGCCCAGGGTGCGTCGCAGGTAAGGCGCGGCGGACAGGTGGTCGGCATGGGCATGGGTTTCCAGCAGCCATTGCACCTTGAGGCCATGCGCTTGGACAAAGGCAATCACCTGGTCGGCCTGGGTGGTCTCGGTGCGCCCGGAAGCCGGGTCGTAGTTGAGCACCGAGTCGACGATCGCGCAGGCACCGCCGTCCGCTTCGTAGACGACGTAGGTATAGGTCGACGATGCCTCGTCCAGAAAGGCTTGAATCAACGCTGGCATGGCGGCTGTCCCCGATGCGGAAAAAAGTAGTTACAATCAGTTTACGTTTACACATAATGTTTTGAGCTTAAGTGAGATAAAGGAGCCGAGGCAAATGGAATCTACGTTGAGTGAGGGCGAAGTCGCCCAGTTGCGTGCATCGGCGTCCAAGGCCTGTTCCTTGCTCAAGGCGCTGGCCAACGAAGACCGCCTGTTGATCCTGTGCCAGTTGACCCAGGGCGAGCGCAACGTCGGCGAGCTGGAAGCGCTGACCGGCGTACGCCAGCCCACGCTGTCACAACAGTTGGGCATCCTGCGGGACGAAGGGTTGGTTGCCACCCGTCGGGAAGGCAAATACATCTTCTACGGATTGGCCAGCCACGAAGTGATTCAAGTGATGAAGACCCTGTCCGGCCTGTACTGCGGCGCGGTCATAAAAAGCTGGGCGTGACGCCATCCGGCAGCGACCCTTGTGTGCACTGACTCAAAAAGGCAGCAGACAATGACCGAACAACACTGGGGACCTACCATCAGTGGCGATATCGTAGTCATCGGCGGCGGCTCCGCAGGCATCGGCCTGCTGGCCAGCCTGCTCAAGCGCGACCCGCAACTGAACATCACCCTGATCGAACCCAACGACTTCCATTGCTATCAACCCGCCTGGACCCTGGTCGGCGGCGGCGCCTATAACCTGCAAAAGACCCGGCGCCCGCTGGCCGACGTACTGCCCAACGGCGTCACCTGGATCCAGGCCGCGGTCAGCCAGTTGCTGCCTGACGAGCAGAGCCTGGTGCTCGACAATGGCCAGCGCGTCAGCTGGAACCACCTGATCGTCTGCCCCGGCCTGCGCCTGGCCTGGGAAAAAATCGAAGGCCTGCAAGATACCCTCGGCCGCCATGGCGTCACCTCCAACTACAGCTACGAGCATGCCGCCTACACCTGGCAACTGGTGCAGCAACTCAAGGGCGGCAAGGCGCTTTTCACCCAGCCGGCCATGCCGATCAAATGCGCCGGTGCGCCGCAGAAGGCCATGTACCTGTCCTGCGATCATTGGCTCAGGCAGGGCGTCCTGAAAAACATCGAGGTGGAATTCAACCTGGCCGGTGCCGCGCTGTTCGGCGTGCCGGCCTTTGTGCCGCCGTTGATGAAATACGTCGAGAAATACAACGCACGCCTGGCGTTCAATGCCAACCTGATCAAGGTCGATGGCCCGGCGGGCAAGGCCTGGTTTGAAGTAAAGGACGCCGAAGGCAACTTCAGTGTCGTCGAAAAAGCCTTCGACCTGCTGCATGTGGTGCCGCCGCAAGTCTCCCCGGATTTTATCCGCCAGAGCCCGCTGGCCGACGCCGGGGGCTGGTGCGAAGTCAACCCCCACAGCCTGCAACACCTGCGTTACCTGCATATCTTCGGCCTCGGCGATGTGTGCGGCACCACCAACGCCAAGACCGCTGCGGCGGTGCGCAAGCAAATCGTGGTGGTTGCCGAGAACCTGCTGGCCCTGCGCAAGCAGGCGCCACTGCCGCTCAAGTACGACGGTTATGGCTCCTGCCCGTTGACGGTGGAGAAGGGCAAAGTGGTGCTGGCCGAGTTCGGTTATGGCGGCAAGCTGCTGCCGACTTTTCCCCTCGACCCGACCCAGGCGCGCCGCTCGATGTGGTTCCTCAAGGCCACGCTGCTGCCGTGGTTCTACTGGAACGGCATGCTCAAGGGCCGCGAGTGGCTGACCCGCCTGAGCAAGGTGGACTGAATGCTGCTGGCGAGTGTGTTGGGTGTATTGATGGGCCTGGTTATGGGCCTGACCGGTGCGGGCGGCGGCATCCTCGGGGTGCCGGCATTGGTGCTGGGATTGGGGCTGACCATGACCCAGGCCGCGCCGGTGTCATTGCTCGCGGTGGGCGCGGCGGCGGCGGTCGGCGCGATTGACGGCCTGCGCCACGGCCTGGTGCGTTACCGCGCGGCGCTATTGATCGCATTGCTGGGCGCGCTGTTTTCGCCGCTGGGGGTGTTCGTCGCCCATCAACTGTCGGAGCCGGTGCTGATGAGCCTGTTCAGCGCGTTGATGGTGCTGGTGGCCTGGCGCATGTTGCGGCGCGAAAAGGTCGAGGCCGGGCCGAGTGACCACGGCGCGGCCTCCTGGGGCCAGAAGAACTGCATGCTCAACCAGCAGACCGGGCGCCTGGCCTGGACCGCCAAGTGCAGTGCGACCCTGGCGGCGCTGGGTGCGGTCACGGGCGCCGTGTCGGGGCTGCTCGGCGTGGGCGGCGGTTTCCTGATCGTGCCGGCGTTCAAGCAACTCACCGATGTGCAGATGCGCGGGATTGTCGCCACCTCGTTGATGGTCGTCAGCCTGCTGTCGTTGATCGGCGTGGTGGGGGCCTTTCACGCCGGGGTGAGCATCGAGCCGGTAGGCTGGGCCTTTATCGGCGCGAGTATCGTCGGCATGTTGGCCGGGCGCCGCTTGTGCTCGGTAATGCCTGCGCGTGCGCTGCAGGTGGGCTTCGCCAGCCTGTGTGTGATTGTGGCCGCAGGCATGCTGCTCAAGGCTTTTTAGGGACCCTCAGTTATGCGCTCAAAAGTGACAAAATGAACCCCGCTCAGGTTTACTGTTCTCTGAGTCATGGTTTCACCGGCCTTGCGCGTCGGTTCATCAAGGTCACCGAATGGATAAATACACCCCACACGCCTGGCAACCTCACGAACGGCCGAGCCTGCCCGGCTCGCCGTCGACGCCGTTGCACCCCACTCACAAGCGCTGGCTGTTTGCGCTGGTCGGCGTACTGGTGGCAATCACCGGCGGGTTGGGCAACGCGCTGGTCATCGCCAACCTGCAATACCTGCAAGGCGCCCTGGGCGCGACCACGGCGGAAATGGCCTGGCTGCCCGCCGCCTATGTAATGACCAACGTGTGCATGAACCTGCTGCTGGTGAAGTTTCGCCAGCAGTTCGGCCTGCGCGCGTTTACCGAAGTGTTCCTGGTGCTGTATGCGCTGGTGACCTTCGGCCATTTGTTCGTCAACGATCTCAATTCGGCCATCGCCGTGCGCGCGGCCCATGGCATGGTGGGGGCGGCGCTGAGTTCATTGGGCTTGTACTACATGATTCAGGCGTTCCCGGCCAAATGGCGCTTGAAAGCCCTGGTGCTGGGCCTGGGCACGGCGCAGCTGGCGTTGCCCCTGGCGCGGCTGTTCTCCGAGGACTTGCTGCAGATCGCCGAATGGCGTGGCTTGTACCTGTTCGAACTGGGCCTGGCGTTGATTTGCCTGGGCTGTGTGTTCCTGCTCAAGCTGCCGCCCGGCGACCGCTTCAAGACCTTTGAAAAACTCGATTTCCTCACCTTCGCGATCCTGGCCAGCGGCGTCGCCTTGCTCTGCGCGGTATTGTCCCTGGGGCGTATCGACTGGTGGCTGGAAGCACCGTGGATCGGCATCGCCTCGGCCTGTTCGTTGGTATTGATCATGGCTGGACTGGCCATTGAGCATAACCGCGCCAACCCCTTGCTGATGACTCGCTGGCTGGGCAGCGGCACGATGATTCGCCTGGCATTGGCGGTGATCCTGATTCGCATGGTGCTGTCCGAACAATCCACCGGCGCGGTAGGCTTTATGCAGATGCTGAACATGAGTTACCAGCAGATGCATACGCTGTACGTGGTGATGCTGGCCGGGGCGGTTGCCGGGCTGGTGGTCAGCGCCTTGACGATCAACCCGGCGCACTTGTTGATGCCGCTGGTGATTTCCCTGGCGCTGATGGCGACCGGGTCGGTGATGGACAGTTTTTCCAGCAACCTCACTCGGCCGCAGAACCTGTATATCAGCCAGTTCCTGCTAGGCTTTGGCGGTACCTTCTTTCTCGGGCCGACCATGGTGCTGGGCACCAAGAACGTGTTGACCAACCCGCGCAACCTGGTGAGTTTTTCGGTGATGTTCGGGATTTGCCAGAACCTCGGCGGCCTGATCGGCGCTGCGTTGCTCGGCACCTTCCAGATCGTGCGCGAGAAATATCATTCAAGCCTGATCACCGAGCACCTGACCCTGCTTGACCCCCGTGTAGCGGCGCGGGTGCAAAGTGGTGGCTCGGCTTATGGCGGTATCGTCGCCGACCCGGAGTTGCGCAACCTCATGGGCATCCGCAGCCTGGCCACGGCGGCCACCCGTGAGGCGAACGTGATGGCTTACAACGATGTGTTCATGCTGATCGCGATCATCGCGATCCTGACCATGATCTGGATCTTTATCCGCAGCCTGTGGCTGATGAGCACCACCAAAGCGGCAACCCCTCCCGTTCAACCTGTCGGCGCCTCTTCATGACCGAACCCACGACCACCACTACCAATGCGATCGCCTCCACCCCCGAGGGCACCACGCCGCCGGGCGCTGCGGTGACCGAACCGCGCTCGTTGCGGGTGCGCATCCTTTCGTCCCTGGGCTTTGCCGCGATTGCCATCGTCGGCGTGCTGATCGTGCTGTATGCCTGGCAACTGCCGCCGTTCAGCAGCGCGGTGGAAACCACTGAGAATGCCTTGGTGCGCGGGCAGGTGACGATTATCGGCCCACAGCTCAGCGGCTATGTCTTCGAAGTGCCGGTGCAGGACTTTCAGTATGTGAAGGCGGGCGACCTGCTGGTGCGCCTCGACGACCGTATCTACAAGCAACGCTTGGACCAGGCTCTGGCGCAACTGGCGGTGCAGAAAGCGTCGTTGGCCAATGTGGTGCAGCAACGCAACAGCGCCGAAGCGACCATCAAATTGCGCCAGGCCGCCCTGGTCGACAGCCAGGCCCAGGCGCGCAAAAGCACCGCAGACTTGCGCCGCAACGAGGAATTGATCAGCGACGGCTCGGTGTCCAGGCGCGAACTGGACGTGACCCGCGCCGCCAATGCTCAGACTATCGCCGCCGTGGCCCAGGCCCAGGCCAGCCTGGAGATCGCCCGACAGGACCTGCAGACGGTGATCGTCAATCGCGGCTCCCTGGAAGCGGCAGTGGCCAGCGCGGAGGCGGCGGTGGAATTGGCGCGGATCGACCTGTCCAACACCCGCATCACTGCGCCACGGGACGGCCAACTGGGGCAGATTGGCGTGCGCCTGGGGGCCTACGTCAACTCCGGCGCGCAGTTGATGGCGCTGGTGCCCAAGCAGTTGTGGGTGATCGCCAATATGAAAGAAACCCAGATGGATAATGTGCAGGTCGGCCAGCCGGTGACCTTCACCGTGGACGCGCTGAACCACCGCAAGTTTCACGGCACGGTGCAGCATATTTCCCCGGCGACCGGGTCGGAGTTCAGCCTGTTGCAGGCAGACAACGCCACCGGCAACTTCGTGAAAATCGCCCAGCGTGTGCCGGTGCGGATCACGGTCGACCCCGACCAGGCCGAGAGCGAGCGGCTGCGGCCGGGGTTGTCGGTGGTGGTGAGTATCGACACGGCAGGAAGGCTTAAAAACAGCCCGCCCTGAAGGAACTCGGTCAATGTGGGAGGGGGCTTGCTCCCGATTGCGGTGTATCAGTCAGCAGTTTTTTACTGACCCACAGCTATCGGGAGCAAGCCCCCTCCCACATTTGGACTGTATTTCAGGTTGAAATAGAGTTGGGTTGACTGGCCTTGCTCCAGCAGTTTCAGGCCCGGCCTGCCCGGCAAGTGATGGGCATTGACCGGATGGCTCACTGGCTCGATGCAGAAAAATTCCAGCCCCGGCGGGCAGTACAGCAGGAAGTAATCCGCGCCGGTGGCCTGGCATTCGAGGGTATATCCAAGCTCCGGCTGTTCGATCAAGCAGTACCCATCCCACTCGCAGAATCCATTGTCCACCAGGCCTTCCGGCAGGGTTTGGGTTTGCCTGAAATCCCATTCTTGCGGCACCGGCGCCAACTCCGTCGGCAGCTTGGCCGCGTCGCTCAGCCACACCTGCGCCGCCGTGGCCTGCAACCGCGTACCCGGCCGCCTCGGAAAGTACGGGTGCAGGCCCACGCCATGCCATGCGGCGGTTTCGGCCAGATGCGTGACCCGCAACTCGATCCTCAGCACCCCACCGTCCAAGCGGATACGCTGCTCGGCGCGATAGGCGAACGGTGTGTCACAGAGCACTTCCAGCAGCACCTCATCCGCCGACTGGCTGACCACCTGCCACGCCTGCTGCCAGGCCGAGCCGTGAATCGGCAGCGGATCGGTGAGGCTGTTGGGCTTGAGCGCGAGCCAGCCGTCGGGGTTGGCGAAACCGCCGTGGGCAATGCGGTTGGACCAGGGCACCAACGGATAGCAGCCCAGCTTGCCCGGTAGACCGGTATTGATTGCATGCTCATCACTGTGCCGCAACAGCGGTTGGCCGGTGGCGCGTACCGTCCAGTTCACAATGGCGCCGCCGATGGCCGGGGCGAGCACCAGATGGGTGAAGGGGTCCGAAAGCTCAATCACAATTGACCTGCCTTATGGAAATGGTAAACACAGCGCTGCTCAAAATGTGGGAGGGGGCTTGCTCCCGATCGCGGTGTTTCAGTCAAAGATGCTCAGACTGACCCACTGCAATCGGGAGCAAGCCCCCTCCCACATTCAAGCTTCTTTGTTCTTGAAATTGGGGTTACAGCACCACGCTCGGCAGCCACAACGACAATGCCGGAATGTAGGTCACCGCCATCAGCACCAGGAACAGCACCGCATAAAACGGCAGCAGCGCCTTCACGGTCTTCTCAATGCTGACCTTGCCCACCGCCGCGCCTACGAACAGCACCGCGCCCACCGGCGGGGTGATCAGGCCGATCCCCAGATTCACCAGCATGATCATGCCGAAGTGCACCGGGTCGACGCCGATGCCGAGGATCACCGGCAACAGGATCGGTGTGAGGATCAGGATCAGCGGCGCCATGTCCATCACCGTGCCGAGCAACAGCAGCATCACGTTGATGCACATCAGGATCACGTAACGGTTGTCCGACAGGGTCAGGAACAGCGTGGTGATCTTCGCCGGGATCTGCATCAGGGTCATGATGTAGCCGAAGCTGGCGGCGAAGGCGATCAGGATCATCACGATGGAAATGGTGCGCACCGTGCGGTGCATCAGCTTGGGCAGCTCACTCCATTTGTAGTCGCGGTAGATGAACATGGTCACGAAGAACGCCCACAGCACTGCAATCGCGGCCGACTCGGTGGCGGTGAAGATACCCGACAGGATGCCGCCGAGGATGATCACCATGGCCATCAGGCCCCAGAGCGCGTCGGCGGCGATCTTCAGCGCCTGCTTCAAGGGGATGACTTCGCCTTTGGGGTAATCGCGCTTTCTCGCGAAGATCAGGCACAGCACCATCAGGCACGCGCTCATCAACAGGCCTGGCACTACACCGGCCATGAACAGCGAGGCGATCGAGACCGTGCCGCCTGCCGCCAGGGAGTAGAGCACCGAGTTATGGCTGGGCGGCGTCAGCAACGCCTGCACCGAGCCGCTGACCGTCACCGCAGTGGCAAACTCGCGCGGATAGCCGCGGCGTTCCATCTCCGGAATCAATACCGAGCCGACCGACGCGGTGTCGGCCACCGACGAGCCAGAGATCGCGCCGAAAAACGTCGAGGCCATGATGTTGACCAGCGACAGCCCGCCGCGCACGAAGCCCACCAGCACCCCGGCAAACGCCACCAGCCGCCGCGACATGCCGCCCTCGGCCATGATCGCGCCGGCCAGGACGAAGAACGGAATCGCCATCAGCGAAAACTTGTTGACCCCGCCCGCCACCTGAATCATCAGGGCCTGGAACGGAATGTCGATCCACCATGCGCCGATCAGTGCCGACAAGCCCAGGGCATAGGCCACCGGCATGCCGATCAGGATCAAGGCGATAAAGCTGCCCAACAGAATAAACGCGTCCATATCAGGCGGCCCCTTCGCTTTCTTCAACCAGGTCGAAGCGCACCACGCGCCGGTTGCTCTGGTCGCCCAGCAGCAGTTTTTCCACCACGAATATCAAGGTCAGCAAACCGCCAATCGGAATCGGCATGTAGGTGATGCCGACCCGCAGCGTCGGGATGGCGCTCATGAACTGGTTCCAGGTGGACAGGCACAGCTTGGCGCCCCAGATCGTCATGAACAGGCAGATGGTGCCCATGAGCAGTTGCGAAACAATGCCGACGATGCGGCGTTGGGCGGGCGGCAGGCGGTCTGTGACCATGGCCACCGACATATGCGCACCGGCGCGGTAGCTGGCGGCAGCGCCGATAAAGGTAAAGACCAGCATCAGAAGGATGGCGGTGGGCTCCGGCCAGCTTGAGCCGGTGCCGAGGATATAGCGGGCGAAAATGCCCCACGGAATGATCAGTGCGACCCCGAGCACCGAGAGGCCGGCGACCCAGATGCAGGTCATGTAGATGCGGTCGTTGATGCGCAGCAGTAGATTCTTCATGGCGTTCACCGTAACCGGGCGCGGCCGCTGCAAGAGAGCAGCGGACCGCGCCGGGCCTTGTCAGGAAGGAGGGCGTTATTGAACGGCGTCGATACGCTTGATGATGTCGGCGTAAGGCGCGCCGTACTTGGCGCGAACCTGTGCGGTGGCGTCATAGAAGGGTTTCTTGTCGACGGTGATGAACTCGACCCCGGCCTTCTTGAGTTTTTCCTCACTGCTGGCGGACTTGGCATCCCACAGCACGCGCTCGTCAGCCTGGGCGGCCTTGGCGGCTTTCTTGACCATGTCCTGCTGCGCGGGGCTGAGCTTGTTCCAGGTGATCTTCGACATCACGATGGGCTCGGGCAAAATCAAATGCTCGGTGAGGGTGTAGTACTTGGCGTTCTGGAAATGGTTGTGCTCGAGCAGCGTCGGCGGGTTGTTTTCCGCGCCGTCGATCACACCGGTCTGCAATGCGCTGAAGATCTCGCCGGTGTCCATGGCAATGCCGTTGGCGCCCATCGCATTGAAGGCGTCGATGAACAGCGGGTTGCCCTGGACGCGAATTTTCATGCCCTTGAGGTCTTCGATCTTGCGCACCGGCTTCTTGGTGTAGAGATTGCGCGTGCCGCCGTCCATCCAGGCCAGGGCGACCAGGCCGAACTCGGAATCGGTGATCTTGGCCAGAATCTCGTCACCAATCTCGCCGTCGATGACCTTGCGCATGTGCGCCTGGTCGCGGAACACGAAGGGCAGGTTGAACACGTTGACGTCCGGCACCACCGGGCCGACGATGCCAAGGCTGACGCGGGTCATCTGCACGGCGCCGACCTGGGCCTGTTCGACCACTTCCTTTTCCGAGCCCAGCACGCCGCCGGGGAAGTACTTGAAGGTCAGTTCGCCGTTACTTTCCTTGGTCAGGGCCTTGCCCATGTTTTCTTCGGCAACAACGGTAGGGTAGCCGGCGGGGTGGATGTCGGCGAACTTGATTTCCAGCGCGTGGGCAGCGCTGCTGAGGGCCACGAGTGTGGCGGCGAGCAAGGTGCGTTTGAAGTCCATGGTCGGTCATTCCTGTCTTGTTATTGTTGTATTCAAGGCACAGCGATGCAGCTAGAGGATGAAGCTGGGTTCGGGCAGTCCCTGCACGCCAGGGTTGAGGGCAAACACGCCGCCGGACAGCGATTGTTCACTCGCGTCGTCACGGATGGAGGTGACGTACAGGGTGTCCAGGCGACTGCCGCCAAAGGCGCACATGGTGGGTTTTTTTACCGGTACGGGCAGCGACTGGTCGAGGCGGCCGTCCGGGGTGAAGCGGTGCACCAACCCGGCGTCGTTGGCGCAGATCCAGTAGCAGCCGTCGGCGTCTACCGCTGCGCCATCGGGCCGACCGAGGTGGTGATGCATGTCGACGAACACGCGGCGGTTGGACGGCGTGCCGGTCTCGATGTCGTAGTCGAAGGCCCAGATTTGCTGTACCAACGGGTGAGAATCGGAGGCATACATCGTGCGGCCGTCGGGGCTGAACGCCAGGCCGTTGAGAGTGATGAAACCGTCCAGCTGTGCATGGGGCGCCGCACCTGACGCGTAGCGATAAAGAATGCCCTCGGCGGCGTTCAGGCTCATGTCCAGCACCATGCTGCCGGCCCAGAAGCGGCCCTGGCGATCGCAACGACCGTCGTTCAGGCGCATGTCCGGGCGTGGGTGTTCGACGCCGGCCAGCGGCATGGTCTCGAGGCTGCCATCGCTGCGCGGGGTCAGTTGGAAAAAACCGCTCTGCATGCCGGCGACCCAGTTGCCTTTATCGGTGCGAGCAATACAGGCGAGCACCTGCGGGGCCTGCCAGGTTGCGACGAAGCCTGTGGCCGCGTCCCAGCGCTGCAGGCGACCGTTGGGAATATCCACCCAGTACAGGGCGTTTTCTTCGGGCACCCACACCGGGCATTCGCCCACGGCGTTGCGGGCGTCGACAATCAATTCTGCACTCATGGCCACTCATTCCCTTGGGTTGCTGTGAACTCAGTCACCGAACGGTCCTGCTGCGCAGAACGCGCCGCCCTGATAGAGCTTGGCCGGGTCATTGTCAGCCACCGGCGGCTGGGCCTCGACCTGGGCGCGGAACACTTCGGAGCTGTCCTTGGGCGCAAAACCCAGGTGCGCGGCGTAGCGGTTGTCCCACCAGGTGTCCTGGTTATTGGACATGCCATAGACCACGGTATGGCCGACGTTCGGCGTGTACAGCGCGCGTTCGAGCAGTTGGGTCAGGTCGTCGAAGCTCAGCCAGGTGTGCATCATCCGACGGTTCTGCGGTTCCGGGAACGAGGAGCCGATACGGATGCTCACGGTCTCGATGCCGTAGCGGTCGAAGTAGAAACTCGCCATGTCTTCGCCATAGGACTTGGACAGGCCGTAGTAGCTGTCCGGGCGGCGCGGTGAGTGGGCGTCGAGCTTTTCGTCCTGTGGGTAGAAGCCGATCACATGGTTGGAGCTGGCGAAGATCACGCGCTTCACACCATGACGGCGCGCGGCTTCGTAGATGTGGAAAACGCCGCTGATATTGGCGCCGAGCACTTCCTCGAAAGGGCGCTCCACCGACACGCCGCCAAAGTGCAGGATCGCATCGACGCCTTCCACCAGTTGGTGCACGGCTTGTTTGTCGGAAAGATCGCAGGTTTGTACTTCTTCATGGGCGGCGGCGGGGGCCATATCAGCGATGTCTGACAGGCGCAGCACCTGGGCGTAGGGACGCATGCGCTCGCGCAGCACTTTACCCAGGCCGCCGGCGGCACCGGTAAGCAGGATGCGGTTGAAAGGAGCGGGGGTGGTGGTGGTCATGGGAAGTCCAATTTTTTGTTGTAGGTTGTCGTATGACTGTGCCGAAGTATTGTTAGGGATCCCCAGGTTGTCAACGTTCTTCCAGACGAGTGAGATTCAAATGTGGGAGGGGGCTTGCTCCCGATAGCGGTGGCCCAGTGAGAAATGTATTCACAGACACTCCCTCATCGGGGGCAAGCCCCCTCCCACATTGGTTTTGCAGTGGTTTTTAGATCGCCAACCACTTTTAAAGCAGTGAGATTGGATAGCTGACAAAGATCCGGTTCTCATCAAACTCGTTATTGCTGAAATCCCGACGCATGGTCGAGTTACGCCATCTGACGTTCAAGTCCTTCAGCGCACCACTCTGCACGGTGTAGGCCAGTTCCGACTCGCGGCCCCATTCCTTGCCGTCGGTGATTGCCCCGGTGTGCACGTTACTGCCGCTGATGTAGCGGTTCATCATGGTCAAGCCAGGAATGCCAAGCACCACGAAGTTGAAGTCATGGCGCAGCTGCCAGGATTTTTCCTTGGCGTTGTCATAGCTGGAGTTATAGCTGTCGTTGGCCAGCGTGCCGCCGCTGGTGCCGTTGACCCGCATCCATACACTGTCGCCGGTGAGTTTCTGCAGGCCCACATAGAAGGTGTTGCCGTTGTACTTGGCCGACAGCAGGGCGAACGCGGTCTTGTTATCAAGGTCGCCGGCCAGGGCGCTGCCGTCTTCCTTGCCATTGAAGAAGCCGAGGTTGGCGCCCAGGGTCCAGTCGCCCACCGGCTGGCTGTGGGTGAGGTTGAGGTACTGCTGCTGGTAGATATCGGTGAGTTCGGCGTACCACAGGCCGACCTGGGTGCGCTTGTCATTGAACGTGTATTCGCCGCCGCCGAAGTTGAACCGGTCGGAGGTGAACGCGGCTTTGCCGTTCATGAACATGTCTTCCATGCTCGCGTCGTTGCGCGGGCTGTTGCCGCGAAACTGGCCGCCGTAGAGCGTCAGGCCGGCGATCTCGTTGGACGTCACCTGGCCGCCGCGGAAGGTCTGGGGCAGGGAGCGGCCGTCATCGGAGCGCAGGATCGGCAGCACCGGCATCCATTCGCCGACCTTCAACTCTGTTTTCGATAACTTGGTTTTCAACGCCACGCCCAGGCGCCCGAAATTATCGGCCGGGCGCCCATCGTCATGCACCGGCAGCAATTGGGTGCCAGCGGTGCCTTTGCCGCCATCGAGCTTTTGCGAGTACAGGCCCAGGACATCAATGCCGAAACCCACGGTGCCACGGGTGTAGCCGGATTTGGCATCCAGGATGAAGTTCTGCGTCCACTCTTCGGCCTTGCCCTGGGGATTGGCTGGGTTGGTGAAATTGCGGTTGAAGTAGGCGTTGCGCAGGTTGAGCGTGGCCTTGGCATCGTCGACAAACCCATCGGCGTGGGCCGTGAGGGGTAAGGTGAATGCGAGGCTGCCGAGGCTGATCAAACCGAGACGCGAGGACAAATGACGGGCGAATTGACTCACAGTGAGGCTCCCTTTTCTTTTGTTGTTTTTATTATTCGTCATACGTTGTCGTACAACGTTGGGCGGGATATTTACGGGGTTTTAAAGGAGTGTCAAGCAGAAGTTATAGGATGACTTGTTCAGCCTAGCTAAATGTGGACACGGTCAAATGTGGGAGGGGGCTTGCTCCCGATAGCGGTGGGTCAGCTACACATAAGTTGACTGCCACACCGCCATCGGGAGCAAGCCCCCTCCCACATTTGATTGGTGACCAATCATAAGAATGGCGGAATTTCAGCCGGCCATGACCATTGGCGGCAGGGTGCCCAGCAGGGAAACCGCTGCCACTGCTGCAATACCCAATAGCCATTCCAGCAGGACACTGGCCTTCAAGCTGCCCACCCGCTGTTCGCACTGTTCCACGCGCAATCGGTTCAGCAAGGCCAGCACCAACATGCCCGCTACCAGCAGCACCTTGATCAGCAGAATCAAGGCAAACCCTTCAAACGGCGGGGTAGGCCACAGTTGCCCGGTGAGCACGCGCACGTTGACCAAACCGGTCACCAGCAGGCCGGCAACCAGGCCATAGCCCACGCCACTGAAGCGCCGCAGGATCGGCTGCAGGGTCAGCGGCTGCGGTTGTTTGAGGATCAGCACCAAAAGCAGCAAGCCGCCCAGCCAGGCACCGACGCACGCCAAGTGCACCACTTGGTTGAGGATCAGCAGTCGCCCGCTGAGGCCATCGAGCATGGCGCCGTGGCCCACCGGAGCCAGGGTCGCCAGCACCAGCGCAATCAGCGGCAGACGCAAGGCCGGCCACGGCTTGATCAATACGATCACCAGCAGCAAGTTGAGCAGCAGGTGCCAGACCCAGACCTGCCCGAAAAAGGTGCTGCCCAACACCAACATCACCGTGGCCGGTTGCAGTGCGGCGTCCCACCCGCCAGCCATGCTCGCGGTGATCAGCAACAGCCACGCGACCCCGGAGCCCAACCCCAGCCAGGCCAGGCCTCGGGTCAAGCGCAGCAGGCGCCGGTCGAGTGCCGGTTGCGCAGCCGTACCGAGCAACAGAGGCCTGAACACACAGGCCCCGAACAGCAGCAGCACCACGATAAAATGCACAAAACGGCACAGCACCAGCAGGGTCGCCATGGATTATTGGCCAACCTTGAAGCTGTAAGTGCCTTCGCTCTTGTGGGTGTCGACGGACACCGCGTGCCACTCAACCTTGTAAGTACCGGCCGCCAGCGGAGCGGCAGGGGTGACCACCAGGGTTTTTTTGTCGGTGTCCGGGGTTTCCAGGCCCTTGATCGCGATTTCCGTGCCGTCCTTGCTCAGGGACACCTTGGTGAACGTCGCTTCGACGCCTTCGCTGAAGGTCAGGCGCAGGTCTGTCGGTGCGGCTACGCTGCTGTCTGCCGCTGGCGTGGCGCTTTTCAGGTGCGCGTGGGCAAAGGCTGCAGACGCGCCCAGCAGGGAGGCGAGCAGGGCGATGATGGTCAGGGACTTCTTGATCAACATTGTTCAATACCAATCAGAGGATGGAAGCGAGCAGTGTACGAAGTTTCGGTTCGGCGTGTCGCCCCGATCTAGAGCGGATGGTAGTCTCTAGGTCGTGTTGTTGTCAGGGAGCCCTTATGGGCAATCACAAGATCGGAATTCGGCGGATCAACGTCGAGAAAATCCTGCTGGCCGCAGAGAAAGTCTTCGCTGAAAAAGGCTATGGCAGCACCGCCATGGCCGACATCGCCAAAGAGGCACAACTGCCGCGCTCGAACCTGCATTACTACTTCACCACCAAGAGCGATCTGTACAGCGCGGTGCTGTTCGACCTGCTGGACCTGTGGAAACAGGACGCCCTGAGCTTCGAGACTTTCGATGACCCACGGGTGGTGCTCAGCAGCTACATCCGCGCCAAGATGCAGCGCTCGCGCACACGGCCGTATGGCTCGAAAGTCTGGGCCAATGAAATCATCCACGGTGCGCCTACCCTGGGTGAGGCGCTGGATGAAAGCCTGTACGACTGGGCCAAGATGAAGGAAGCGAAAATTCGCCATTGGGTGGAAGACAAACGCATCCTGCCGGTAGAGCCGTCGAGCCTGCTGTACATGATCTGGGCGTCGACCCAGCACTATGCCGACTTCGATCATCAGGTGAACATTTTGAATGATCACCAGCCGTTGTCGGATATGCAGTTTGAGCGGGCGATACAGACGGTGACCGGGGTGATATTGCGCGGGATTGGGTTGGAGCCTTGAATAGTGTGGTGAGGTTGAGGGCCCCATCGGGAGCAAGCCCCCTCCCACACTTGGCTGTGTGAACCCAATCAAATGTGGGAGGGGGCTTGCCCCCGATAGCGGTCTACAAACCTACACAGCCTCCCGATAAGGATTCCTCGGATCCTGGGTCCAATTCAAAAACGGCTTGCCCGTGTCAATCGGCACCATCTCGATACAATCGGCCACCGGGCAGGTAATCTGGCACAAATTGCAGCCCACGCACTCGTCATCGATCACCTCATATTTATGCGTACCATCCGCCTGCTTCAAGCTGGCGATGGCCTGGTGCGAGGTGTCCTCACAGGCGATATGGCAACGCCCACAGCCGATACACGCCGCCTGGTCGATCTTGGCGATCACCTGGTAGTTGATGTCCAGGTACTTCCAGTCCGTGGTGTTGCCCACCGCGCGCCCGGAAAATTCCTGCAAGCTCTGGTAACCCTGAGTGTCCATCCACCGCGACAGGCCGTCCTTCATCTCTTCGACGATGCGAAACCCATGCAGCATCGCCGCCGTGCACACCTGCACCGCGCCGCAGCCCAGGGCTATGAATTCAGCGGCGTCACGCCAGTTGCCGATGCCGCCGATACCGCAGATGGGCAAGCCCTGGGTCTGCGGGTCGCGGGCGATTTCGGCGACCATGTTCAGCGCAATCGGCTTCACCGCCGAGCCGCAGTAGCCGCCGTGGGTACTCTGGCTGCCGACCATCGGCAGGGCGACCATGCGTTCCAGGTCGACGCTGGTGATGGAGTTGATGGTGTTGATCAACGACACCGCATCCGCGCCGCCGCGATAGGCCGCCCGCGCGGCCACGCGAATATCGGTGATGTTGGGCGTGAGCTTGACGATCACCGGCAGTGAGCAATACGTCTTGCACCAGCGCGTCACCTGCTCCACGTACTCAGGCACCTGGCCGACCGCCGCGCCCATGCCGCGTTCGGGCATGCCGTGGGGGCAGCCGAAATTCAGCTCGATACCGTCGCAGCCGGTGGCTTCCACCTGCGGCAGGATGTTTTTCCAGGATTCTTCAACACAGGGCACCATCAGCGACACAATCAATGCGCGGTCCGGCCAGTCCTTTTTCACCTGGGTGATTTCGCGCAGGTTGATCTCCAGGGAGCGGTCGGTGATCAGCTCGATATTATTGATACCCAGCACTTCGCGATTCGCCCCGTAGTGAGCCGAATAGCGCGACGACACGTTGACCGCCGCCGGGTCTTCCCCCAGGGTTTTCCACACCACGCCGCCCCAGCCGGCCTCGAACGCGCGCACCACGTTGTAGGCCTTGTCGGTGGGCGGTGCGGAGGCCAGCCAGAACGGGTTGGGCGCTTTGATGCCGGCGAACACAATCGACAGATCAGCCATTACGCGGCCTCCACGTTGAGCATGAGTCGAGCGTGCATGGCCTCGGCGGCCAGCTTGCCGTGTTGCACTGCCTGCACGGTGAGGTCCTGGCCGAGGCTGACGCAGTCGCCGCCGGCATACACCCCGGGAATACTGGTGCGCAGTTGCTCGTCGACGAAGATGCGTTCGCCCACGCGATGCAGCTGCTGAGCCAGCGGGTCGTGCAGCGCGTCGTTGTCAAAACCCTGGCCGATGGCCTTGAAGATCGCGTCTGCGGCCAATTCGAAGGTTTCTCCGGTGGGGTGCAGGCGACCGTCCTCCATGCGCGTACGAGCGAAGCGCATACCGCGTACATGCCCCTGGTCATCGAGCAGCACCTGCTCGGGCTGGGCCCAGGTCAGCAGGCGAACCTGGTTGGCCTTGGCGATGTCTTGCTCATGGTGGGTCGCGCCCATGTCATCCAGGCCACGGCGGTACACCAGGTTCACATCGCGCGCACCGAGGCGCGCCATTTGCACGGCCATGTCGATGGCGGTGTTGCCGGCGCCGAGCACGATGCAGCGGTCGGCCAGCGGCAGTTGGGTGAGGTCATCGGCCTGGCGCAGTTCGCGGATGTAGTCGGTGGCGGCGAGCAGGCCGGGGGCGTCTTCGTCGGGCAGGCCGAGGCGTTTGCTGGCCGCCAGGCCGAGGCCGAGAAACACCGCGTCAAATTGCGCGTGCAGCTCGCTCAGGGTGAGGTTGTCGCCCAGGCGCTGGCCGTGACGGATCTCGATGCCGCCGATCTGCAGGAGGAAATCCAGTTCCTTCTGGGCGAAGTCGTCCACCAGTTTGTACTTGGCGATTCCGTATTCATTCAAGCCGCCGGCTTTTTCCCGGGCTTCGAAGACCACCACGTCATACCCGTGCAGGGCCGCGCGGTGGGCGCACGCCAGGCCCGCCGGCCCGGCGCCGACCACCGCGATGCGTTTGCCGGTGGGCGCGGCGCGCTGGAACGGGTGCTGGCTGAAGTGTGCGTTGTCGATGGCATAGCGTTGCAACAGGCCGATCAGCACCGGGGCGCATTCTGCGGCGTTGTTACGCACGCACGCTTGCTGGCAGAGGATTTCCGTGGGACAGACTCGAGCGCAACTGCCGCCGAGGATGTTGGCCGAGAGGATTTTCTGCGCTGCGCCCTGGACGTTGTCGGTGTGGATATTGCGGATGAACGAGGGGATGTCGATTTCGCTGGGGCACGCGTTCACGCACGGGGCGTCGTAGCAATACAGGCAGCGCGAGGCTTCCAGCTGGGCCTGGCGGGCATTGAGGGGCGGTGCCAGGTCGGTGAAATGGCTGGCGAGGGTGGGCCCGTCTTCATGGGGATGGGGGAGGTGGGTCAGGGTCTGGATCACGGTGGTGGCCTCACGGTTTTTTTTGGATTGCCTCTAAGTGGGCATTTTTGTTGCCTGTACTGGCCGCTATCGGGGGCAAGCCCCCTCCCACATTTGATCGGGTTCACATAGATCCAGTGTGGGAGGGGGCTTGCCCCCGATGGCGGTCTCAGCGTTTCACAGCAAAGGACCTGGAATGCTCCGCCCGCTTGCGCAACTGTTCGAACACCGCCGGATACGCCGGCCGCTGCACATACCGCCCGGCGCCACGCTCGGCGCGCAGGTCGCCATCGGCCCAGACCAGCTTGCCCTGGCTGATGGTGTGGCTCGGCACGCCGCGTACGGTCTTGCCTTCGAAGATGTTGAAATCGACTTGCTGATGGTGGGTCTTGGCGGAAATGGTGCGCGTGCCCTCCGGGTCCCACAGCACCAGGTCGGCATCGGCGCCGACGCGAATCGCGCCTTTGCGCGGGTAGAGGTTGAAGATCTTTGCGGTGTTGGTGGAGGTCAGCGCGACGAAAGCCTGCATCGACAGGCGCCCGGTGTTGACGCCCTCGTGCCACAGCAGCGCCATGCGGTCTTCGATACCGGCGGTGCCGTTGGGGATCTTGCTGAAGTCGTCACGCCCGGCGGCCTTTTGCTCGGCGCAGAAGCAGCAGTGGTCGGTGGCGGTGGTGTGCAGGTTGCCCGATTGCAAACCGTGCCACAGCGCCTCCTGGTGCCCACGCGGGCGGAACGGTGGGCTCATCACGTAGCCGGCGGCGGTCTGCCAGTCGGGGTGTTGATAGACGCTGTCGTCCAGCAGCAGGTGGCCAGCGAGCACTTCCCCGTAGACCGCCTGGCCCTTGCCCCGGGCATAGGTGATTTCGTCCAGCGCCTCTTGGGTGGAAACGTGCACCAGGTACAACGGCGTGCCGATGGTCTCGGCGATGCGGATTGCACGGCTGGCCGCTTCGCCTTCCACCTGGGAAGGGCGCGACAGCGGATGCGCTTCCGGCCCGGTGATGCCCTGGGCCATCAGCTTGCGTTGCAGGTGATAGACCAGCTCGCCGTTTTCCGCATGCACCGTGGGCACCGCGCCCAGTTCGAGGCAGCGTTCGAAACTGGTCACCAGGGTGTCGTCGGCCGCCATGATCGCGTTCTTGTAGGCCATGAAATGCTTGAAGCTGTTGATGCCGTGATGGCTGACCAGCTCGGCCATTTCCTCGCGGACCTGTTCGCTCCACCAGGTGATCGCCACATGAAAGCCGTAGTCGGACGCCGATTTCTCGGCCCAGCCGCGCCACTGGTGGAACGCCTCCATCAACGACTGCTGCGGGTTGGGGATCACGAAGTCGATGATCGACGTGGTGCCACCGGCCAGCCCCGCCGCCGTGCCACTGAAAAAGTCTTCACTGGCCACGGTGCCCATGAACGGAAGTTGCATATGGGTATGGGGATCAATACCGCCGGGCATCAAGTATTGGCCGCTGCCATCGAGTGTTTCAGTGCCGGCGGGAATATCCAGGTCCGTGCCGATAGCACGAATCAGACCGCCTGCGCATAACACATCGGCGCGGTAACTTTCATCATGGGTAATAACGGTAGCGCCACGGATCAACAGCGACATGTCGAGTTCCTCACAGGCTTGACCGGCTTGTGCCAGTTCTAAGTGTTGTAATACGGCTCGCCGATAACTGGTTGGTTCCTGTCATCGGTGACAGGAATAGAAACTAGCCCGAGTTTTTCGATTGAGCAAGAATATTTTTATTAAGCTTATAACTACTATAACTATTTGATTTATAAGATTAAAAATCAAAAATCACCAAAATGATGCAGCGCTATACCATTTTGACGCACTTGACAGGTTGTCGATTTGAACAACATTTCTTATTGCAAATCAGCCGGTTGAACGATGGCGCTTGACGGGGCCGGGAAATAAAAATAATTGTGTTGCACCAGATTGAGTCCTGAAGGTTCGGACAACTTCCTTGCTATTCACCCCGAGTTCCAGGGCAAGTTCCGAAGATGCAATCGGTCAACCGGATAAAGCTGATAAACATCAGCCAGTTATAGATGCAGTGTGGGTCGGGAGGCGGTGGTCGGCACGGTTATTGAGTGCAGTGGCGGCTGGCCGGGCCCGAGATGTCATGTTGTCGACGAGGTACTCCGGCCACCTGCCTTAACCGTGCAGGTGAGCAAGAATAATTTTAAAAAAACCGTGGAGCGGCCATGCAACAGAACAGATCGCAAGTCATCGAACGTAACGGCCTGTACGAACTCGACGCCGGCCCCGACGTCCTCGACAGCCCTCGCTACAACCACGACATGGCACCGACCAAGGTGCACGAACGCACCTGGAACAAATGGCACATCACTGCGCTGTGGGTCGGCATGTCGATTTGTGTGCCTACCTACACGTTGGGCGGCGTGCTCACCGCGTACTTCGGGTTGTCGGTGGGCGAGGCGCTGATGGCGATTTTGCTGGCCAACATCGTGGTGCTCATCCCCCTCACACTCAATGCGTTTCCCGGTACGAAATACGGCATCCCGTTTCCGGTGCTGTTGCGCTCATCGTTCGGCATCCTCGGCTCCAACGTGCCATGCCTGATTCGGGCGCTGGTGGCGTGTGGCTGGTTTGGCATCCAGACGATGTTTGGCGGCCTGGCGATTCACTTGTTCCTGGGCTCGATTTTCGAGGGCTGGAAATCCCTTGGCGGCACCGGGGAAGTGATCGGTTTCATGATTTTCTGGTGCCTGAATTTGTGGGTGGTGCTGCGCGGCGCCGAGTCGATCAAGCGCCTGGAAACCCTCTCGGCGCCGTTGCTGGTCGCTGTGGGCATTGGCTTGCTGGTGTGGGCGATGCCGAATGTGTCGATCAGTGAGCTGATGGCGATTCCGCCCAAGCGTCCCGAAGGGGCGAGCCTGACGGGTTATTTCATGGCGGGCCTGACTGCCATGGTCGGGTTCTGGGCCACCTTGTCGCTGAATATCCCGGACTTCAGCCGCTATGCCAAAAGCCAGAAGGACCAGATCCTTGGGCAGATTTTCGGCCTGCCGCTGACCATGTTCCTGTTCGCTGCGCTTGGCGTGATCATGACTGCGGCCTCGGTGAAACTGGTGGGGGTCAGCGTGTCCGACCCGGTCACCCTGATTGGCCATATCCAGAGCCCGGTGTGGGTCGCCATCGCCATGGCGCTGATCATCATCGCCACCTTGTCCACCAACACGGCGGCGAACATTGTCTCGCCGACCAACGACTTCCAGAACATCGCGCCCAAGCTGATCAACCGCACCACGGCGGTGATTCTTACCGGGGTGGTGGGGCTGGCGTTGATGGCCCATGAGCTGCTGAAAAAACTCGGGCTGATCGTGTCCGATGTCAGCCTGGAAACGGTGTATTCCAACTGGCTGCTCGGCTACTCCAGCCTGTTGGGGCCGATCGCCGGGATCATGGTGGTGGACTACTTCATCACCCGCAGACAGCAGCTGGACCTGGCCGGTCTGTACCGCGACGACGTGTACCCGGCGTGGAACTGGAGCGGCTTCGTCGCCTTTGGCGTGCCGGTGGTGCTGACCTTGCTGTCCCTGGGTAGCGATGCATTCAGTTGGTTCTACAGCTACGGCTGGTTTACCGGTTCGGCATTGGGCGGGGTGTTGTATTACGGCCTCAATGCCAGGCGCGCAATCACCCGGATGCCCGCCAAATCATCCTTGTGAACACAGTCAATGTGGGAGGGGGCTTGCCCCCGATTGCAGTGTGTCAATCAACTCACCTGTAACTGAACCACCGCTATCGGGGGCAAGCCCCCTCCCACATTTGGCCACTTTTTGACTGTTGGAATCGCGTCAATTCATAAGAGCTTACAGCCTGAGGAGATCCCCATGAACGCTGCCCTCGACGTCCTGCAATCATCCCATCAGCACATCAACCGCGACCGCTTGTGGCAGTCGCTGATGGACCTGGCCAAACTCGGAGCCACCCCAAAAGGTGGGGTGTGCCGGCTGGCCCTCACCGACCTCGACCGCAAGGCCCGCGACCTGTTCGTGCAGTGGTGCGAGCAGGCCGGGTGTACGGTGACCGTCGACGGCATCGGCAATATTTTCGCCCGGCGTCCCGGGCGCAATCCTGACCTGCCGCCGGTGATGACCGGCAGCCACGTCGACACCCAGCCCACGGGCGGCAAGTTCGACGGTTGCTTCGGCGTGCTGGCCGGAGTGGAAGTCCTGCGTACCCTCAACGACCTCAAGCTCGAAACCGAAGCGCCGCTGGAGGTGGTGGTGTGGACCAACGAAGAAGGCTCGCGCTTTCCACCCTGCATGATGGGCTCCGGCGTGTTCGCCGAGAAATTCACCCTGGCCGAGACCTTGGCCAAGGTCGATGCGGACGGCGTCAGCGTGGGCGATGCGTTGAATGCTATCGGCTATGCGGGTACGCGGCCGGTGAGCGGGCACAAGGTCGGGGCGTACTTCGAAGCGCATATCGAACAGGGGCCGATCCTGGAGGATGAGAAAAAGACCATCGGCGTGGTGCTCGGCGCACTCGGGCAGAAATGGTTCGACCTGAAACTGCGCGGCGTCGAAGCACACGCGGGGCCTACGCCGATGCACTTGCGCAAGGACGCCCTGGTCGGCGCGGCAGCGGTGGTGGCTGCGGTGAATGCGGCGGCGCTGGGGCATCAGCCGCACGCCTGTGGGACCGTGGGTTGCCTGCAGGCGTATCCCGGTTCGCGCAATGTGATTCCCGGTGAAGTGCGCATGACCCTGGATTTTCGTCACTTGGAGCCGGCGCGGCTGGATTCGATGATTGCCCAGGTGCGCACGGTGATTGATGAGACCTGCGCCAAACATGGGTTGAGTTTCGAGCTGGAACCCACCGCCGACTTCCCGCCGCTGTACTTCGACAAAGGCTGCGTAGACGCCGTGCGCGATGCGGCGAATGGCTTGGGCTTGTCGAACATGGACATCGTCAGCGGGGCCGGGCACGACGCGATTTTCCTCGCCGAACTGGGCCCGGCGGGAATGATCTTCGTGCCGTGTGAGGGTGGCATCAGCCATAACGAAATCGAGAACGCCGCGCCGGATGATCTGGCAGCGGGGTGTGCGGTGCTGTTGCGCGCGATGCTGGCCGCTTCGGGCCTGAAATGCGGTTAAAAAAATGTGGGAGGGGGCTTGCTCCCGATGGCGGTGGGTCAGTGAATAAGTTTGGTGACTGATACACCGCCATCGGGGGCAAGCCCCCTCCCACATTTGACTGTGTTGTTTCAGAAAATGTTGCCAGGCGTCAGACCCAGATGGCATCCCACAATGGGTAGTCGCCAATTCGCTCGACCAGACCTGCTCGCAATGGGTTGGCCACTACGTACCGGGCCATTTTTACAAGGTCATCTTCTTTGCGCAGTGCCCGGTCGTGGAAGCTTTCCTGCCAGAGCCGGCCTTTGCGGCCAGTCGCGCCGTTGACGGACCGCGTGCTCTTGGATTTCACCTGGCGCATCAAATCCGCCAGCGAGCCTTTTTTCAGCTCAAGCAGCCAGTGAAAATGGTCCGGCATGATCACCCAAGCTAGAGAGTTCGCCAGCCCTTGGTATTGGGCTAGCCGAAACTGCCAGACCACCAAGCGGCCAAGGTGAAAACTGTTGAATATCGGTAGGCGTTCGTGAGTATTGGTGGTGACGAGGTAGATGCGGTTTGGTTCGCTGAAGCGTCCGATGCGCAGGCGATGTGAAGCGGGTAAATCTGCCATTCCTTGGCCCTCTCAAGATGTGTTCAGAGAGGCTAGATCGGAGAGCGGGAGTTGATGGACAGGCTTTTGGCAGGATGTGTCTGGAAGGGCGCTATCGGGGGCAAGCCCCCTCCCACAGGGGGCCGGCGTTGTTCATACATTGTGTGTCTGGCGCAAAACCAATGTGGGAGGGGGCTTGCCCCCGATGAGGCCGGAGCTGACGCTGCAACACCATGTCAGCCACCCAGTTTCCAGCCACCCCCCAGCGCCGTAACCAAGCCCACACTTGCTTGCAACTGCCGCGTCTGCACCGCCTGCAACGTCCTCTGCGCCTGTAACGCCGCCGTTTGCGCGGTGACCACATCCAGATAACTCACGGCTCCGGCCTGATAGCTGTTCATCGCCAATACTTGCGTGTGCTGCGCCGCATCCGCCGCCGCTTGTTCATCCTGCGCCTCCTGCTGCAAATCCCGCAGTTGCGCCAAGTTATCTTCGACCTCGCGCACGGCCTTCAGCACCTGGCTGCGGTATTGCGCCGACGCTTCTTCAAACTCGGCCTTGGCCTGGCGTTCGTTGGCACTCAAGCGGCCGCCATCAAAGATCGGCAGGTTCATCAACGGCCCCAGCGCCCAATACCGATTGCCCGCCGTAAGCAGGTTGCCCACGCCCTGGGTCTGGCCGCCGATCAATCCGGTCAGGCTGAAGTCCGGATACCAGGCCGCCTTGGCCACGCCAATGTTGGCATTGGCCGCAAACACGCGCCGTTCCGCCGCCGCGATATCCGGGCGACGTTGCAGCAGGTGGCTCGGCAGCTGTGAGGGAATGCCGGGCAAGGCAATCAACTGCGGGCTCGGCGGCAAGGAGAAATCGCTGGCCGCCGCGCCGACCAGTTCGCCGATGGCATGCTCGGTCAGGTTGCGCTGCCCGCGCACGTCATCCAGTTGCGCCTTGGCCTCGGCCAGTTGACTCTGCGCGCGGGTCAGGTCCAGTTCCGACGCGATCTGGCCCTCATAACGGCTGCGAGTGAGTTGCAGCGCCTGGCTGAAGTCCTCCAGCGAGTGGGCGAGAATCCGGCTCTGCGCATCCAGCCCGTTGAGCTGCACATACAGCGTCGCCAACTGGCGTTGCAGGCTCAACCGCGCCACTGCCAGGTCATCGCCGGAAGCCTGGGCCTGAGCGTCGCCGGCCGCGACCTGGTTGCGGATTTTGCCCCATAGGTCCAGGTCGTAACTCAACGAAAACCCGGCGGTGTCGCTGTTGTACACCGACGGCTGTGTCGTGCCGCGCAACGGTCTGGAATCCGATTGCCGCTGGCGCAACGGCTGCGCGCTGGCGCTGATCTGTGGGAAAAGCCCGGCATGCAATTGACTGGCATACGCCTGGGACGCATCGAAATGCGCCAGCGCCGCGGCCAGGTCCGGGTTGGCCTTGAGCAGTTGCTGTTGCAGCTCATTGAGCGTTGGGTCGTTGTACAGTTTCCACCACTGCGGCATCAGTTGATCGGACGGCTGCGCGCTGTGCCACGGGCCATCGCTGGTGTGTTCGCGGTAACCCGCTGGCAGGTCAACCGACGGCACCTGGTAGTTGGGCTCCAATGAGCAGCCTTGCAACGCCAGCAGCAGGCAGGCCGCAAAAGGTTTAAGCCTTGGGCGCATGGGCACCCCCTGTGGCGTCGGCCAGTTGTACCGGGTCGCCTTCGCGCAGGGCGTCGGGCGGGTTGTCGATGATGCGGTCGGCGGGTTTCAGGCCCTGGTCGATCACCAGGCGTTCGCCCAGGTCCAGGCCGATATGAATGTCTTGCAGGTGCACATGGTTGTGCGGATCCAGCACCGCGACCTGGGTGCCCTGTGCACGGAAGATCAAGGCGCTGGCCGGGATGCTCACGCCGTGGGTGTCCGCCGGAATCGGCAGGGTGGCTTCGGCGTAATCGCCGGGCAACAGCTCACCGTTCGGGTTGTCGGCGACGAACTGCGCGAGCAGGGTGCCGGAGCGCCGGTCGATGGCGGTGGAGTCGCCGATCAGGTGCGCCTTGAAGTGTTCGCCCGGATGTTCGGGCACGCTCAGCTCGGCTTCCAGACCAGGGCGGATCACCGCCGCGTAGTTCTGTGGCACCGGCACGTACAGGCGCAGTTGGTGGGTGTCGGCGATGCTGAACAGTTCCGGATCGCTGTCGGTGTCGGCCTTGATCAACTGGCCGATATCGGTGTTGCGCGCGGTGATGGTGCCGGCGAACGGCGCACGGATCGTCTTGTAGCTTTCCAGCGCACACAACCGCGCATAGTCGGCGGCGGCAGCCTGGGCATTGGCTTTGGCAGCGGCGGCGTTCGAGGTTTTTTCATCGGCTTCCTGGCGTGACACCGAATGACTGGCCAACAGGTTTTGCCAGCGCGTTGCGGTGGTGGCGGCAAGGCGCGCATTCGCCTGTTCCTGAACCAGGTGGGCGTGGGTTTGCGCCAGTTGCTGGTCCAGGTCCGGGCTGTCGATTTGCGCGAGAATTTGCCCAGCCTTGACCTGGCTGCCGATGTCGACCTTCCAGTCTTTCAGGTAGCCGCTGACCCGCGCATGGATCGGCGCTTTGCTCCAGGCCTCCAAGTGCGCGGGTAAGCGCAGGGTATCGCCCGCGGCATTCTGTTTGGGTTGGAACACCAGCACCTGGGGGATGGCCGCTGTTTCAGTCCAGGCGGTGACCGACTGTTCATGCAGCGCACGCGCGTGCAAGCCGTTGGCGACCAACAGGGCGGCCACGGTCAGGCCGCCCACACCCAGGAGCATCAGACGCTTGCGCGAGGGTTTGTGATCAGACGACATGGGGCATTTCTCCAGCAGTTGCGCGGGTAGGGTGACGGCCGTGGACCAGGCTGAAAACCACGGGAACAAACAACAAGGTGGCGATGGTGGCGAAGATCAAGCCGCCGATCACCGCGCGGCCCAGCGGCGCGTTCTGCTCCTCGGAAAGCGCCAGGGGCAGCATGCCGATGATCATCGCCAGGGCGGTCATGCACACCGGGCGAAAGCGCGTGTAACCGGCTTCCATGGCGGCTTTCAAGGCATCGCCGTGTTCGGCCAGGCGTTCGCGGCAGAAGCTCACCACCAGGATCGAGTTGGCGGTGGCCACGCCCATGCACAGGATCGCGCCGGTGAGGGCCGGCACCGATAACGAGGTGCCGCTGAGAAACAGCATCCACACGATCCCCGCCAGTGCGGCGGGCAACGCGGTGATGATCACGAAAGGGTCGGCCCAGGACTGGAAATTGACCACGATCAGCAAGTAGATCAGCACCACCGCGCCGAGCAGGCCGAAGCTCAACCCGCTGAACGCCTCGTGCAGCGCATCGATCTGCCCGTGCAGGCTGATCGTCGCGCCTTTGGGGCGCATGGACGCGGTGTCATCCAGCACTTTTTGCACATCACGCGCGACGCCGCCGAGGTCGCGGCCCTGCACGTTGGCATACAGGTCCAGGGTGGGCTCGATGTTGTAGTGCGTGACCACCGCCGGGCTTTGTACCCGCGAGATACTCGCCACGCCGCCGAGGATTTGTGACTGGCCGTCGGCACCGGTCACCGGCAGCGCCTCCAGCGCAGGCAGGCTGTCGAGGCGGTATTGCGGCGTTGCGGCCACGATCGAATAGGACACGCCATTGGCCGGGTTCAGCCAGAACGTCGGCGCCACCTGGGAACTGCCGGCGAGGGAGGCGACCATGCTGTTGGTCACGTCTTTCTCGGTGATGCCCAGGCCATTGGCGCGCAGGCGGTCCACATTCACCTGCAGCGACGGATAACCGGTGGATTGCTGAATGCGCAGGTCGGCGATGCCGGGCACGTGTTGCAGGCGCCGTTCGAGCGCTACGGCATAGGCGCGGTTTTCGGCATCGCTGCGCCCGGAGATTTTGACGTCCAGCGGTGCCGGCGCGCCGAAGTTGAGGATCTGGCTGCTGATGTCCGCCGGCAGAAACGCAAAGTGGCTGCCTGGGAAGCTTTGCGGCAGGGCTTCACGCAGTCTCTTGACGTAGTCGGCGGTGGGCGCGTGGTCCTTTTTCAGCGTGACCTGAATATCGCCGTCCTGCGGGCCGATGGTGCCGCTGCTGCTGTAGGCCATGTCGATGCCGCTGAGGGGGATGCCGATGTTGTCGACGATGGTGTCCAGCTCTTGGGCCGGGATCACTTCGCGAATCCGCGCTTCGATGCGGTCGAACGCAGCGGCGCTTTCCTCGATGCGCGTACCCAGCGGCAGGCGCACATGCAGTGCCAGCGCACCGGCATCGGTCGCCGGGAAAAAATCCTGGCCCAGGCTCGGCAGCAACACGAACGAGGCCAGCACGCAGGCGAGAAAACCGACGATAAAGCGCTTTCGCGCGCCCAGCGCGAGCAGCAGCAGGCCGTGGTAAGTGTCACGGATGTTCGAGAAATGCCGCTCGAATCCCTGCTGGAAATTCAGCACCGCTTGCAGCACTCGATTGCGCGGTTTCTTGTGCTGATCACCTTCATGGTGATTGATGAATTCATCTTCCGGATGATGCCCTGCACCTTGCTCCGGCGTGTGCGGCTTGAGCAGGTACATCGCCAGTGTCGGCACCAGGGTGCGCGAGAGAATGAATGAACTGGCCATGGCAAAAATTACCGCCAGCGCCATCGGCCGGAACAGATACCCGGCGATGCCTTGCAGCAAGAACATCGGCACAAACACGATGCAGATGCACAGCAGCGAGACGAACGCCGGGCCGACGATTTGCGCGGCGCCGTCGAGGATCGCCGTCTTCACCGCCTTGCCTTGTTCCAGGTGCCAGTTGATGTTTTCGATGGTCACCGTGGCGTCGTCCACCAGAATGCCCACCGCCAGGGCCAGGCCGCCCAGGGTCATCACATTCAGGGTTTGCCCGCTGACCGCCAACAGCGCGATGGCCGACAGCACCGCCAGGGGAATCGACGCGGCGATGATCAGCGTCGAGCGCCAGCTGCCGAGAAACAGCAGGATCATCGCACTGGTCAGCAGGGCGGCGATGATGCCTTCCTGGGCCACGCTGCCCACCGACTGCTTGACGAACACCGAGGCATCGCCCAGCAGTGAGGTCTTCAGCGACGGCGGCAGGGTTTCGTTGATGCGCGGCAGCATCTGGCGGATGCCGTCGATGATCGACAGAGTGGAAATACTGCCGTTCTTCAACGCCGGCATCAGCACGGCGCGGTGGCCGTCGACGCGCACGATGTTGGTCTGCGGTGGCGAGCCATCCCGCACATGAGCGACCTGACCGATGGTGATGATCGCGCCGTCGACATTCTTGATCGGCAAGTCATTGAGCTCATCGATGGCCTTGGGGCTGTTGTTCAGCAGAATCGTGTATTCGTTGCGGCCGAGCTTGGCGGTGCCCACCGGGATGATCTGGTTCTGCAGCGCCAGGGCATTGCCGACGTCCTGGGCCGACAAACCTTTGGCGGCCAGGGCCTGGGGGTCGAGGTCGAGGGTGATCTGGCGCTGCTTGCCGCCCATCGGCGTGGGCATCGCCAGGCCGGGCAGGGCGCTCAGCGGCAGGCGGATATTGTTCTGCACCAGGTCGCGGATTTTGGCTTCCGACAGGCTCGGGCTGGAGAACGCCATTTGCAGGATCGGTACGGTGGACGCGCTGTAGTTGAGGATCAGCGGCGGCGTAATGCCCGGTGGCATCTGTTTGAGCACGGTCTGGGACACCGCCGTGACCTGGGCGTTGGCGGTGCGGATATCCACGCCGGGTTGGAAGAAGATTTTGACGATGCCCATGCCGGGCAGGGATTGGGATTCGATATGTTCGATGTCGTTGACGGTAGTGCTCAGGGAGCGTTCGTAGGTGTAGATCACCCGCCCGGCCATGGCGTCCGGCGACAGGCCGTTGTACTGCCAGACCACGGCGACCACCGGAATGCCGATATCGGGGAACACATCCGTGGGCGTACGCAGGGCCGCCATCGGCCCGATGATGCAGATGAATATGGCCAACACGATGAAGGTGTACGGCTTGTGCAGTGCGGTCTTTACCAGCCCGAGCATGCGTGAGTCTCCGAGAAAAGCAGGATTGCAAACCCCGGCAGTCTTGCCCGACCCACCTAACACGCACCTTTCAGCCAGGTGAAGGAAGATTTAGGTAACGGCTGAAGATCCTTTCATGTGTATTCATTTGTTCTACAAACGGCAGCTCTTCAAGCTTGTCAGCCATCGGATACGCCTTTTTTACTGATGTGCTTTGGAGCCCTGCCATGTCACCGAAAACCCTGTTGTTGATTCCCGCCCTGGCTGCCGCCTTGGTGTTGTCGGCGTGTGCTGGCCCGATACCCCAGGCCGACCCGAGCGAAGCCTGGATCGGCTTGAAAGAAGAAGCACCGAATGACCTGTTGGCCGAGCGCGTCGACGGTCAGCGCGTGGATGACGGGCGCTACTTTGAAGTGAGCCCTGGGGACCATCGACTGGACGTGACGTTGTTTGAAGAAGAGCCCGGCGACGACAACCAGCAGGACTGCCAGGGCCGGGTCGAGTACAGGCATTTCAAGGCGGGTGAGCATTACACTCTGGAGGAGTCGAGCCTCGGGACCACGGTGCGCGCAGCGCTCAAGGATGGGCATGGCAAAGAGGTTGCCGCCACGCAAGACTTTACCTGCATGCCCGGCTAGGCGTGATGCGCCGTCGTCTTGCTCGGCTTGGCGGGCGCAGTGGGTTTGACGTGGGGGTGATGATGGCGGCGGGTCACGCGCATGACCCCCCACAACATGGCGGCGGCCACCGCCAGCCAACCGCAGATCAGCATGAAAATCGTCGTTGCAAGGCTCATTCAGGCCTCCCTTCGCCCCGTCCGGGGTCTATACACAGTCTTCCCAATGGACAGTCTAGCTACCCGGTGGTTGCCTGCTATTGACCAATGGTCGTGTCTGTCCAACTCGTTTGCTCTATCGCCGGCGTTTTACCGACGCTGAAGGCTATACCCCCGCCCAAGAGCGTCCTATGATCGGAGCCCTCACCGGCAGTTGATCAAGAGAGTAAAAAATTGCGCTTACGGTCGAACCTTAAAGCATCCATCCTGCTGGCCTGCGCCCTGGGGCTGACGGCCTGTTCCAGCCATCCTTCGAAACTCCCCGGCCTGCCGGAGCGGGTTGAACTCAACGGCGTACCGACCTTTCGCAGCGAGGCTTATCAGAGCGGTCCTACGGCTCTGGCCAGCATGCTGTCGCAACAAGGCATTGTCATGACACCGGGGTTGCTGGATAAGCCGCTGCACTTGCCAGGCGCCGAAGCGGACCTTGAGCGCAACATGCAGAAGCTGGCGCGCGAGTACGGGTTGATGGTGTATCCACTGGAGGCCAGGCTGACCGCGGTGCTGGCGCAGGTGGCGGCGGGTTACCCGGTGATGGCGCGGATCAACTCAAGCTTCTGGTCCGACCCGCGCTATGTCGTGGTGGTGGGATTCAACCAGCAAAAGAGCACGGTGCTGTTGCGTTCCGGCAGGGAGCGGCGATTGATGATGGGCTTCAGCGACTTTGAGTCGGCGTGGAAGAGCGCGGGGAATTGGGCGATTCTTACCCAGCGTCCGAGCCAGTTGCCGGCGAGTGTGGACGCGCAGCGTTGGCGCGAGGCGGCGAATGCGACCGCCCAGTCCGGGCAGGAGCAGTCGGCGGCCCAAGCACTCAAGGTGCTGGCGGAACACAAATAAAAATGTGGGAGGGGCGGTGCGACGATTCGACTTGCTCCCGATGGCAGTGTGTCATTCACAGTATCAGTGACTGATCCACCGCTATCGGGAGCAAGCCCCCTCCCACATGGGTTCTGCAGTGTTCTTTTTAACGGCGGACTTCTGTCACACCCGCACGGTTCTTCAGGTTCTTGTCAGCCTTGTAGCGCAACGCCACATCCGGCACCGCGCCGCCCTTGCCGGTCTCGACCCAGCTGCGAATACGGCTGGCATCGGCGAAGTGGGTGAATTTGCCGAAAGCATCCAGGATCACCAGCGACACCGGGCGGTTACCCATGCTGGTCACCAGCACCAGGCAATGCCCGGCCTGGTTGGTAAAACCGGTCTTGGTCAGCTTGATGTCCCAGTTGGCCCGGTTGATCAGGTGGTCGGTGTTGGAGAAGCCCAGGGTGTAGTTGGGCTTGCGGAACGCCACGGTTTTTTCCTTGGTGGTACTCAGCTGGCTCAACATCGGAAACTTGCGTGCGTAGGCCAGCAGCTTGCTCAGGTCGCGGGCGGTCGACACGTTATGGATCGACAGGCCCGTAGGTTCCACGTAATGGGTACTGGTCATGCCCAGCGCCTTGGCCTTGGCGTTCATCGCGGCAATGAACGCCGCGTAACCGCCCGGATAATGGTGGGCCAGGCTCGCGGCGGCGCGGTTTTCCGAGGACATCAGCGCGATCAGCAGCATTTCCTTGCGCGGCATTTGGCTACCGATCTTCACCCGGGAGAACACGCCCTTCATCTCTGGTGTGTCGGTGATGTTGATGTCGATGTATTCATCCATGTCCTGCTTGGCTTCCAGCACGATCAGGCCGGTCATCAGCTTGCTCACGGAAGCGATGGGGACCACCACATCGGGGTTGCTGGAATAGATGACCTTGTTGGTCTGCAAATCCACGAGCATGGCGCTGCCGGAGGCGATTTGCAGTTTGGAGGCGTCACGCGGGGCCAAGGTGGTTTCGGCAGCGTTTGCGAAGGTGCCCGTCAGTGCAAAAAATAGGCTGACAATGGAAAGACGAATTTTCACGCGGATGAACTCGCTAAAAAGTAAGGAAATACCGTTTGGGAACGGGTTTGGTGACAAATGGCGTTACATTTTAGGAGTATGGATCAGAAACTGTCGAATGTTCTTCCAGAACCGGACGAAAGTACTTAAAAACTATGAATAAACAGGTTTTTTTCGGGCAATAAAAAGCCCCGCGATAAGGCAGGGCTTTTTCAGTACGCCTGGTTATCAACTGTGCAGGGTTTCTGCTGCATACAGCGTATTTTCCAGCAGGCACGCCCGGGTCATCGGGCCTACGCCGCCGGGAACCGGGGTGATCCAGCCTGCGCGGGGCAGGGCGGTCTCGTACACCACGTCGCCCACCAGCTTGCCGTCATCCTGGCGGTTGATGCCGACGTCGATCACGATTGCGCCTTCTTTGATCCACTCACCCTTGACCAGGCCCGGCTTGCCTGCGGCGACCACCACCAGATCAGCGCGGCCCACATGGCCGGCGAGGTCCTTGGTGAAGCGGTGGGTGACGGTCACGGTGCAGCCGGCCAGCAACAATTCCATGGCCATGGGGCGGCCGACGATATTCGAGGCGCCAACCACAACCGCGTCAAGCCCATACAGATCGACCCCGGTGCTTTCCAGCAGAGTCATGATGCCTTTGGGCGTGCAGGGGCGCAGCAGTGGGATGCGCTGGGCCAGGCGGCCGACGTTATAAGGGTGGAAGCCATCGACGTCTTTGTCCGGGCGGATGCGTTCCAGCAGTTTGGAGGCGTCCAGGTGCTCGGGCAGCGGCAGCTGGAGCAGGATGCCGTCCATGTTCGGGTCATCGTTGAGGCTGTCAATCAGGTCGGTCAGGGCCTGTTGAGTGGTCTCCGAAGGCAAGTCATAGGCTTTGGAGATAAAGCCGACCTCTTCACAGTCTTTACGCTTGTGCGAGACATAAACCTGAGAGGCAGGATCGCTGCCGACCAGGATCACCGCGAGGCCAGGCGTGCGCAGGCCTTGCTGGCGACGCTCGGTGACGCGTTTGGCGATCTGCTGGCGCAGGCTGGCGGCGATTGATTTGCCGTCGATAAGTTGTGCAGTCATTACGCGTGATTAACCATCGAGAGGGGGAAGAAAAGTGCGCGCATTCTCGCACGCCAGGGCGCGAGGGCAAAGGCGCTTGGTCTGCAAATTGCCCTAACCCCTTAAATAAAATCAGTTTTTTTCAAAAAAGATTTGACGGGTTTCGGGACCCTCTATACTATTCGTCGCACTTGTCGGGCACAGCCTAGCACTGGTTAGAAGGTCGAGCAGAATTGTTGTCCTGCAAGGCTGGAAACACTTAGTTTGTAATCCTCCAAGAGTACAGATTAATCAGGCGCCCGTAGCTCAGCTGGATAGAGCATCCGCCTTCTAAGCGGATGGTCGCAGGTTCGAGTCCTGCCGGGTGCGCCATTAGGCAGCTTTGGCACAAGTAGCGTTAGATGGTGGGCGTAGCTCAGTTGGTAGAGCACGGGATTGTGACTCCCGTTGTCGAGGGTTCGATCCCCTTCGTCCACCCCATATTTGAAAGGCGCCAGATTAATCGTCTGGCGCCTTTGCTTTAAGAGCTTCAAGCGCGGATGTGGTGGAATTGGTAGACACACTGGATTTAGGTTCCAGCGCCGCGAGGCGTAAGAGTTCGAGTCTCTTCATCCGCACCAAATAAAACGTTGCTCGGCCGTCAGGCGGGGCAGGGTTCAACAAAGAAGTGGTTTGGTTTCTTTGTTAACGCAATATGGTGGGCGTAGCTCAGTTGGTAGAGCACGGGATTGTGACTCCCGTTGTCGAGGGTTCGATCCCCTTCGTCCACCCCATATTCGAAAGGCGCCAGATTTAACAGTCTGGCGCCTTTTTTGGTTTTGGCGGTTTGATTATCTCGGCGGTCGCAGGTACTGGGCCGCATCGGCAGCGCGATTCGTCGTATTTGTGTGTCTCGATGATGCCGCGTTGCCTGTCCGCTCCGTTCGCGGGGCGGGCCGTCAGGGAGATGGATGGCAGCTTCTTCTATATATAGAGGGGCGGCGCAGAGCCCTGGCGCAATTGGCTGTATTTGTCACCGGGGCGAGGTACTTCAGTGCCTTCGTACCGATAAATTGCCGGCGGTTTCCGGGTGTATTTTCAGTAGGGTGACTTCTTGAGTTTGACCCACTAGAATGCATGCCCTTGATTGGGGTCGGAAATGGCCGGCTAATGTCTGTGCAACGAGGAATATCCATGCAAGTTTCTGTTGAAAATACTACTGCTCTCGAGCGCCGCCTGAGCATCACCGTGCCGGCAGAGCGTATCGAGACTGCGGTCAACAAGCGTCTGCAGCAGACTGCCCAAAAGGCCAAGATCGCTGGTTTCCGTCCAGGCAAAGTGCCAATGAGCGAAATCAAGCGTCGTTTTGGTGCCGATGCGCGCCAGGAAGCTGTAGGTGACGTGATCCAGGCTTCCTTCTACGAAGCCGTTGTCGAGCAAAAGCTGAACCCGGCTGGCTCGCCGTCGATCGAGCCCAAGTCCCTGGAAGCCGGCAAGGACCTGGAATACGTAGCCGTATTCGAAGTGTTCCCGGAATTCGAAGTAGCGGGCTTCGACGGTATCGCTATCGAGCGCCTGAGCGCCGAAGTGGCTGATTCGGACCTGGACAACATGCTCGAAATCCTGCGCAAGCAGAACACTCGTTTCGAAGTGGTCGAGCGTGCCGCCCAGAACGAAGACCAACTGAACATCGATTTCGTTGGCAAGGTCGACGGCGAAGTATTTGCTGGTGGCTCCGCCAAGGGCACTCAGCTGGTGCTGGGTTCCAACCGCATGATCCCTGGCTTCGAAGACGGCCTGGTTGGCGCCAAAGCCGGCGAAGAACGTGTTCTGAACCTGGAATTCCCTGCTGACTACCAGAACCTGGACCTGGCCGGCAAAGCCGCCGAGTTCACCGTGACCGTCAACAGCGTTTCCGAGCCTAAGCTGCCAGAGCTGAACGAAGAGTTCTTCGCGCAATTCGGCATCAAGGAAACCGGTATCGAAGGCTTCCGCACCGAAGTTCGCAAGAACATGGAGCGTGAGCTGCGTCAGGCGATCAAGTCCAAGGTCAAGAATCAGGTCATGGACGGTCTGCTGGCCGCCAACCCGATCGAAGTGCCCAAGGCCCTGCTGTCCAACGAAGTGGATCGCCTGCGCGTACAAGCGGTTCAGCAGTTTGGTGGCAACATCAAGCCTGACCAACTGCCGGCCGAGCTGTTCGAAGAGCAAGCCAAGCGCCGCGTCGTGCTGGGCCTGATCGTGGCTGAAGTGGTCAAGCAGTTCGACCTCAAGCCAGACGAAGACCGTGTTCGCGAAATGATCCAGGAAATGGCGTCGGCCTACCAGGAACCTGAGCAGGTCGTGTCCTGGTACTACAAGAACGACCAGCAGCTGAACGAAGTACGTTCGGTTGTGCTGGAAGAACAAGTTGTGGATACTGTTCTGCAGAAGGCTAAGGTGACCGATAAAGCGGTCTCTTACGAAGAAGCAGTCAAACCGGCGGAAGCAGCACAAGCCGACTGATTGTCCAACTCGTTGGAAATTCAACCATAAGCCAGCCTCGCGCTGGCTTATGCGTTTTCAAGACATGACTATTTGGGAGTAACTGCAGAGCATGTTCCGTAATTCCTATATTCAGCAGAACTCTGATATCCAGGCCGCTGGCGGCCTGGTCCCGATGGTTGTCGAGCAGTCCGCTCGTGGTGAACGCGCCTACGACATCTACTCGCGCCTGCTCAAGGAGCGAGTGATCTTTCTGGTTGGCCCGGTAGAGGACTACATGGCCAACCTGATCTGTGCGCAACTGCTGTTCCTTGAAGCGGAAAACCCGGACAAGGACATCCATCTCTACATCAACTCGCCGGGCGGTTCGGTGACTGCGGGCATGTCGATCTACGACACCATGCAGTTCATCAAGCCGAACGTGTCGACTACCTGCATTGGCCAGGCCTGCAGCATGGGTGCATTCCTGCTGACTGCCGGCGCCGAGGGCAAGCGTTACTGCCTGCCGAACTCACGCGTGATGATTCACCAGCCACTGGGTGGTTTCCAGGGCCAGGCATCGGACATCGAAATCCATGCCAAGGAAATCCTCTTCATTCGTGAGCGCCTCAACACGCTGATGGCCAAGCACAGCGGGCACACACTTGAAGAAATCGAGCGTGATACCAACCGTGACAACTTCATGAGCGCTGAAGCCGCCCGTGAGTACGGGTTGATCGACGCAGTGATCGAAAAGCGCCCCGCTTAATATAAGCCGCTCAAAATAGGGCTGATCGGCATGTCCGACCACTGGCGGGCTTGAAAAAGCCCGCATAAGCCTTCATCTTGTGTTGCAAGCCTATCGGATTTGGATCGAACGAATGACTGACACCCGCAACGGCGAGGACAACGGCAAGCTGCTCTATTGCTCCTTCTGTGGCAAAAGCCAGCATGAAGTACGCAAATTGATTGCCGGCCCCTCGGTGTTTATCTGCGACGAATGCGTCGACCTGTGCAATGACATCATCCGCGAGGAGGTGCAGGAAGCCCAGGCCGAGAGCAGTGCGCACAAACTCCCATCGCCTAAAGAAATCAGCGGCATCCTTGACCAGTACGTGATTGGTCAGGAGCGTGCAAAGAAGGTTCTGGCCGTAGCGGTGTACAACCACTACAAGCGCTTGAACCAGCGTGACAAGAAAGGCGACGAAGTCGAACTCGGCAAGAGTAACATCCTGCTGATCGGTCCTACAGGCTCGGGTAAAACCCTGCTTGCGGAAACCCTCGCTCGCCTGCTGAACGTTCCGTTCACCATTGCCGACGCCACCACCCTCACCGAGGCTGGCTACGTGGGTGAAGATGTCGAGAACATCATTCAGAAACTGCTGCAGAAGTGCGACTACGACGTAGAGAAGGCCCAGATGGGTATTGTCTACATCGACGAAATCGACAAGATCTCGCGCAAGTCGGACAACCCGTCCATCACTCGGGATGTTTCCGGTGAAGGCGTGCAGCAAGCACTGTTGAAGCTGATCGAAGGCACGGTCGCTTCGGTACCGCCCCAGGGCGGCCGTAAGCACCCGCAGCAGGAATTCCTGCAGGTCGATACGCGTAACATCCTGTTTATCTGTGGCGGTGCGTTCTCCGGGCTGGAAAAGGTTATTCAGCAGCGTTCCACCCGTGGCGGCATCGGTTTCAGCGCGGAAGTGCGTAGCAAGGAAGAAGGCAAGAAGGTAGGCGAGTCCCTGCGTGAAGTCGAACCTGACGATCTGGTCAAGTTCGGCCTGATCCCGGAATTCGTCGGTCGTCTGCCGGTCCTGGCGACGTTGGACGAGCTGGATGAGGCGGCTTTGATTCAGATCCTCACCGAGCCGAAAAACGCCCTGACCAAGCAATACGCCAAGCTGTTCGAGATGGAAGGTGTGGACCTCGAGTTCCGTACCGACGCGCTCAAATCAGTGGCCAAGCGGGCATTGGAGCGCAAGACCGGTGCACGTGGTCTGCGTTCGATCCTCGAAGGCGTGTTGCTCGACACCATGTACGAAATCCCCTCGCAGTCCGAGGTGAGTAAGGTGGTGATCGACGAAAGCGTTATCGAAGGCAAGTCCAAGCCACTGTATATCTACGAAAACAGTGAGCCGGCTGCCAAGGCTGCACCTGACGCGTAAGCGTCTTTGCAGTGGTAGTACAAGCAAGGGGCCTTTCGGGGCCCCTTGTTTTTTTCGGGTGTTTTTGCGTGGTGGTAGATTAAATCGCGTTTATTCATGCGTTTAAGTGCTGGCATTGCGCTTGTTTTTTTTGCAAGCAACCCCCATCTTGGTTTCAAGCTTATTTTTCAACTGTCATAGAGGCGAAATCATGAAGACAACCATCGAATTGCCTCTCCTGCCGTTGCGTGATGTCGTCGTCTATCCGCACATGGTTATCCCGCTGTTCGTGGGGCGCGAGAAGTCTATCGAAGCCCTCGAGGCCGCGATGACGGGCGACAAGCAGATCCTGCTGTTGGCCCAGAAGAATCCTGCTGATGATGATCCAGGCGAAGACGCCCTGTATCGGGTCGGCACCGTTGCGACTGTCCTGCAATTGCTCAAGCTGCCTGACGGTACCGTCAAGGTACTGGTGGAAGGCGAACAGCGCGGCGCAGTCGAACGTTTCATGGAGGTGGACGGCCACCTGCGCGCCGAAGTGGCGCTGATCGACGAAGTCGAAGCCCCTGAACGTGAATCCGAAGTGTTCGTGCGCAGTCTGCTGTCGCAGTTCGAGCAGTATGTGCAACTGGGCAAGAAAGTCCCGGCTGAAGTCCTCTCGTCGCTCAACAGCATCGATGAGCCAAGTCGCCTGGTCGACACCATGGCCGCGCACATGGCGCTGAAGATCGAGCAGAAGCAGGACATTCTCGAAATCATCGATCTGTCGGCCCGTGTCGAACATGTGCTGGCGCTGCTGGATGGCGAAATCGACCTGCTGCAGGTTGAGAAGCGCATCCGCGGCCGCGTGAAGAAACAAATGGAGCGCAGCCAGCGCGAGTACTACCTGAATGAGCAGATGAAGGCCATTCAGAAAGAACTCGGCGACGGCGAGGAAGGCCATAACGAAATCGAAGAGCTGAAAAAGCGTATCGATGCCGCCGGCCTGCCGAAAGACGCGCTGACCAAGGCCACGGCCGAGCTGAACAAGCTCAAGCAAATGTCGCCGATGTCGGCCGAAGCCACTGTGGTTCGTTCCTACATCGATTGGCTGGTGCAGGTGCCGTGGAAGGCTCAGACCAAGGTACGCCTGGACCTGGCCCGCGCCGAAGAAATCCTCGATGCCGACCACTACGGCCTTGAAGAGGTCAAGGAACGTATCCTTGAATACCTCGCGGTACAAAAGCGCGTGAAGAAAATTCGCGGCCCGGTGTTGTGCCTGGTCGGTCCGCCTGGGGTGGGTAAAACCTCGCTGGCCGAGTCGATTGCCAGTGCGACCAACCGCAAGTTCGTGCGCATGGCCCTCGGCGGCGTGCGTGATGAAGCGGAAATTCGTGGCCATCGCCGGACTTACATCGGTTCGATGCCAGGAAGATTGATTCAAAAGATGACAAAAGTGGGCGTGCGCAACCCGCTGTTCCTGCTCGATGAAATCGACAAGATGGGCAGCGACATGCGTGGCGATCCGGCGTCGGCGTTGCTGGAAGTGCTCGATCCCGAGCAGAACCACAACTTCAACGACCATTACCTGGAAGTCGACTACGACCTGTCTGACGTCATGTTCCTGTGCACCTCCAACTCCATGAACATTCCGCCAGCATTGCTGGACCGGATGGAGGTGATTCGTCTGCCGGGTTACACCGAAGACGAGAAGATCAACATCGCCGTCAAATACCTCGCGCCCAAGCAGACTGCGGCCAACGGCCTGAAGAAAGGCGAGATCGAGTTTGACGTTGAAGCCATTCGTGACATCGTGCGCTATTACACCCGCGAGGCCGGTGTACGGGGTCTCGAGCGTCAGATCGCGAAAATCTGCCGCAAGGCAGTCAAGGAACATTCGCTGGAAAAACGCTTCTCGGTGAAGGTGACGGCCGACGCGCTGGAGCATTTCCTGGGTGTGCGTAAATTCCGCTACGGCTTGGCCGAGCAGCAGGACCAAGTAGGGCAGGTGACTGGCCTGGCATGGACCCAGGTGGGCGGCGAGTTGCTGACCATCGAAGCTGCCGTGATCCCGGGCAAGGGCCAGTTGATCAAGACCGGCTCTCTCGGCGATGTGATGGTCGAATCGATCACCGCCGCGCAGACCGTGGTGCGCAGTCGCGCCAGGAGCCTGGGTATTCCCCTGGACTTCCACGAGAAGCACGACACCCATATTCACATGCCGGAAGGCGCTACGCCGAAGGACGGCCCGAGCGCCGGTGTAGGCATGTGCACGGCGCTGGTGTCGGCATTGACCGGTATTCCGGTGCGCGCCGATGTGGCGATGACCGGGGAAATTACCCTGCGCGGCCAGGTATTGGCCATCGGTGGGCTGAAAGAGAAATTACTCGCTGCACACCGGGGTGGAATCAAGACCGTGATCATTCCCGAAGAGAATGTTCGCGACTTGAAGGAAATTCCTGACAATATCAAGCAGGATCTTCAGATTAAACCGGTTAAATGGATTGACGAAGTCCTGCAAATTGCGCTGCAATACGCGCCGGAGCCCTTGCCGGATGTGGCTCCGGAGATTGTCGCGAAGGACGAAAAGCGCGAGTCGGATTCCAAGGAAAGAATTAGCACGCATTAAGGTGTTGAAGCCTGGGGGGCTTCCTTGACAGCTTTTTAGAGCCCTTGTTATAAAGCGGCTCTTAAGTGTCTGTAGGCCATTCAGCACTGGTTTTTGCTTTTTACCAAAAAACTTAGAATCATACTCATAGATATATAAGGGGACTTAGAGTGAACAAGTCGGAACTGATTGATGCTATCGCTGCATCCGCTGATATCCCGAAAGCTGCTGCCGGCCGTGCGCTGGACGCAGTAATCGAATCCGTCACTGGCGCTCTGAAGGCCGGCGACTCCGTGGTACTGGTAGGCTTCGGTACTTTCTCTGTGACTGACCGCCCAGCTCGCACTGGCCGTAACCCACAGACCGGCAAAGCACTGCAAATCGCTGCTGCCAAGAAACCAGGTTTCAAAGCCGGTAAAGCCCTGAAAGAAGCCGTTAACTAAGCTTCGATCAAGCCTTTGCTTACCCGGGTCGGACGCAGGTCTGGCCTGGCAGCGGAGCGGTAGCTGACCCACGTATCCATTGGGTCGCCACGCCGGGGGTCAGAGTTAAAACCCCCGTCCGCTCCGCCAGTTACGAGAAGGCGCATCCTCGGATGCGCCTTTCTTCTATCCGGATTCTACCCACGCTCCACGGTTGCCTATTTTTGATGTTCAACCGTTTCTGGGGGACGCATGCTGCAAAATATCAGGGACAATTCACAAGGCTGGATTGCCAAGACCATTATCGGGATCATCGTCGCATTGATGGCGTTCACCGGTATCGAGGCTATTTTCCAGGCTTCGGGTAATAACAAGCAGGACGTGGCCAAGGTCAACGGTGAGGAAATCACCCAGACCGAATTGAGCCAGGCCGTCGATATGCAACGGCGCCAGCTGATGCAACAACTGGGCAAGGATTTCGATGCTTCCCTGTTGGACGAAAAACTGCTGCGCGACGCGGCCCTCAAGGGCCTGATCGATCGCAAGCTGCTGCTGCAAGGCGCTGCTGATGCCAAGTTCGGTTTCTCGGAAGCGGCCTTGGACCAGGTGATCCTGCAGACGCCGGAGTTCCAGGTGGACGGCAAGTTCAACGCCGAACGCTTTGACCAGGTGGTCCGCCAACTGGGCTATACCCGCCTGCAATTCCGTCAGATGCTGACCCAGGAAATGCTGATCGGCCAGGTTCGCGCAGGTATTGCTGGCAGTGGTTTCGTGACCGATGCCGAGGTGCTGGCATTTGCCCGTCTGGAAAAACAGACCCGCGATTTCGCCACCGTCAACGTTAAAGCTGACCCGGCAGCGGTGAAACTCACCGATGACGAAGTCAAGGCTTACTACGACCAGCACGCCAAGGAGTTCATGACCCCGGACCAGGTGGTCATCGACTACCTGGAGCTGAAGAAGTCGTCGTTCTTCGACCAGGTCACCGTCAAGGACGATGAACTGCAGGCTGCCTACGAGAAAGAAACCGCCAACCTCGCTGAACAGCGTCGTGCCGCGCACATTCTGATCGAGGTCAACGACAAGGTCACCGAGGCGCAAGCCAAGGCCAAGATCGAAGACATCCAGGCGCGCCTGGCCAAGGGCGAGCAGTTTGACGCCCTGGCCAAGGAGTTCTCCCAGGATCCGGGTTCGGCCAGCAATGGCGGCGATCTCGGGTTTGCCGGTCCTGGCGTCTACGATCCAGACTTCGAGACGGCGCTGTACGGCCTCAAGCAGGACCAGGTGTCGGTGCCGGTGCGCACGTCCTTCGGTTGGCACTTGATCAAGCTGCTGGGCGTTGAAGCACCCGAGGTGCCATCGTTCGCCAGCCTGAAAGACAAGCTGACCCGTGAGCTCAAGACCCAGCAGGTTGAACAGCGGTTTGTCGAAGCGACCAAGCAATTGGAAGATGCGGCGTTCGAAGCGTCCGACCTGGCCCAGCCGGCGTCCGATCTTAAGCTGACCGTACACACTTCCGCGCCGTTCGGCCGTGAAGGTGGCGAAGGCGTCGCGGCCAACCGTGCCGTGGTCACCGCAGCGTTCAGCCCGGAAGTGCTGGATGAGGGTGCCAACAGCAGCGCCATCGAGCTCGACCCGGAAACCATCATCGTGCTGCGCGCCAAAGAGCACCTCAAGCCTGCCCAGATTCCGCTGGAAAAGGTTGCCACGGCGATTCGCGCACAGATGACCAAGGAGCGTGCAAGCGCTGCCGCCAAAGCCCATGCCGACGAGCTGATCGCCGGCCTGCGTGATGGCAAGATCGCCCTGAGCCAGCCGATTGACGGCCAGGCCTGGAAGGTGACTGAAGCCGCTACCCGTGGCCAGGAAGCTGTCGACCCTGCCGTGCTGCAAGCGCTGTTCCGCATGCCCAAGCCTGCAGGCAAGGACAAGCCGACCTTCACCACCGTCAGCCTGCGCGATGGCAGCCAGGTGATCGTGCGCTTGAATGGCGTCAACGAAGCTGCTGCGCCTACGGACGAAGAAAAGGCGCAATACCGCCGCGCCCTCGCTTCGCGTATTGGCCAGCAGGATTTTGCGGCCTACCGCAAGCAGCTGGAAACCCAGGCAGACATCAAGAAGTTCTGATGCCGGCTTGAATGAAAAGACCCCGTCCTGAAAAGGCCGGGGTCTTTTTTTGCGCTTGTTAAAGCCCGCGACGCTTCTTTCTCAAGTCCGCTTGCCCGAGAACTTGAGCTTGCCCCAGCTCAGGCCGATGACCGCCGCCAGGGTCGAGGCCGTCAATACGCTCAGCTTGGCCGCCGCCAGCAAAGCCGGGTCGGAGAAGGCCAGGGAAGAGATGAAGATCGACATGGTGAAACCAATCCCCGCCAGCAGACCCACCAGGCCCACACCTGTCCAGGTAACGCCGTCCGGCAGCTTGCAGAGGTTGAGCTTGACCAGCGTGAAGCTCGCCAGCATCACGCCGATGGGTTTGCCCAGCACCAGGGCGAAGATGACGCCCATGAACACACCGTGGGGCAGGGGATCGTCCAGGTTGAAGCCGCTCAGGCTGACACCCGCGTTGGCCAGGGCAAACAACGGCATCACGCCGAACGCCACCCACGGGTGCAGCGCCGATTGCACCCGCTGCACTGGCGGTAATATTTCCCGCTGTGCTTCGCGCAATTGCTTCAACGGCTGGGTAACGTGCCCTGGGCCTTCAGGCGACTGGGAAAAGCGCTCCATCAATTCATTAAGCGTGCGGCCTATGGTGTCCAGCGGGCGCTCGGTGGTGGGCTTGGAGTTGACCGGCGTCATCAACCCCAGGATCACGCCGGCGAGCGTCGGGTGAACGCCGGTCTTGAGCAGGCCGAACCACACAATCGCCCCAGGCAATAGGTAGATCGCGGCCTTGCCGATGCCCATGCGCTGGAAAACCAGCACCAGCGCCAGCCCGGCGACGGCAATCACCAGCCCCATGTAATCGAGGCTGGCGGTGAAGAAAACGGCAATGATCAGGATCGCCACGATGTCATCGATAATCGCCAGGGCCAGCAGCAAAATACGCACGCCGCTGGGGATCGACTTGCCCAACAGTGCCAGCACGCCGACGGCAAAGGCGATGTCCGTCGCGGTGGGCACGGCCCAGCCACTGGCGGCGGCGGTGCCGTGGTTGAGCAGGGTGTAAATGAGCGCCGGCATCAGTACGCCGCCCAGCGCAGCGCCCAATGGCAGCGTGGCCAGCTTGAGGTTGGCGAGCGCGCCGTCCTTGATTTCCTGACGGATCTCGGCGCCCACCACCAGGAAGAAGATGGTCATCAGGCCGTCGTTGACCAGGAAATGCAGGGAGCGCGACACGCTGTATTCGCCCAACCCAAGGGTGATCGGCGTGTTCCAGAAGTGCTCATAGGTGTCGGCCGCCGGGCTGTTGGCCCAGATCAATGCGACGATGGCAGCCAGCAGCAGAACAATGCCGCTGACGGCTTCAATCCGTGAAAAGCGCTCAAGGGCCGACAGTGCGCCCTCGGTCAAACGCTGGGAGCGAGGGATGGCGGGGTGTTTATCAGGCACGACAAATCTCCATTGGCGGCCCGACCAACGCTTATCCTTTAACCTGCGCTGTGCCGTATGCAGCAGCGCACCCAGCGCGATAATAGGAAGTTGGGGAATAAGTTGTAAACAAACTTGTCATAGTCAGCGGCACCGGTCCCAAAAGCCTGTGACGTTTTACCGACAGGAATGCGCGCGCCAACGCCTCGTTCTGTTGCACAATACCGCCCGGACTGTTTTTCTCAGGATTTTCGATGTCGACATCATTTCACTTGCGAAACCTAGGGTTGGCGCTGGTGCTGGCGGGCGTGGCGGGTTGCTCGTCGCCCAAGACCGCTATTTACGAACATGAGAATTTCGACGATTCCGGTACGTTTTCCCGCGACTACCCGGTGAGCGATGTAGCGGCCTGTGAAGCCGCGCGCCGCGCCCTGCTGAGCCAGGGCTATATCATCACCAGCAGCGACCCGAAGCTGGTGGCCGGTAACAAGAGTTTCCAGCAGACCGGCGAAAGCCACCTGCAGATCAGCTTCAACGTGGTGTGTGCCGCGGATGGCAAAGGCAGCAATCATTCGACGATGTTTGCCAACGCCTTGCAGGATCGCTATGCGCTGAAGAAGGTCAACAACTCCGCGAGTCTCGGGGTAGGGGTACTGGGTTCGGTGTCGATGCCGATCGGCTCCACCGATGACTCGATGGTCAAGGTGGCGAGCGAGACCGTTTCGGCGCCCAAGTTCTATGAGCGTTACTTTGCGTTGGTGGATGTGTTCCTGCCCCAGGAAGTGAAGCAGGCTGCGCACATCCCCGAAAAACCCAAGGATGAGCTTGGCATGCCTGAACCCAAGGCCGCACCGGCCGCTGAGAAGGTCGAGGCGCCCCAGGAGACACCTGCAACGCCTGCCGCTGCGCAACCGCTCGCACCGCCAGCCGAGGCCGCGCCGATCGCGCCAAGCGTAGCGCCGGAGCCCGTACCGGACACCGCTCCAGCCCCGGCAGCAGAACCCGCGCCGGCGCCGACCAACCCGAACCTGCCAGCGCCGACGGAGGCGATTCCACCCCTGCCAACGCCTGCGCAGTGACTCACACCGCTACGGGGTCTGCCTTGTCGGCATTGATCCCGTAGCGGCTGATGGCCTCCACGACTTTGTCACGGCCTATCACGCCGTCATCTGCCAGTGCCTTCAGAGCAGCCAGCACGATGAAGTGTCGATCCACTTCAAAAAACTCGCGCAACGCTTCCCGCGTATCCGACTGCCCGAAACCATCGGTTCCCAACGCCACGAAGCGGCGGTTGTGTACGAAAGGGCGGATCTGGTCTGCGAATAATTTCATGTAGTCCGTTGCCACCACCACCGGCCCGGTTTGACCGACGAGGCACTGTTCCACGTAGCTCAGGCGTGGCTCACCCTCCGGATGCAGCAGGTTCCAGCGCTCCGTTGCGTGCCCGTCACGGCGCAGCTCGGTCAGGCTGGTGGCGCTCCATACATCACTTTGCACGGCAAAATCCTGCTCAAGCAGGGCCGCTGCGGCAATCACTTCGCGCAAAATCGAACCGCTGCCCATCAATTGCACTTTTGCGTCGGGGTGTGTGCTCAACGGGTACATACCTTTGAGAATGCCATCCTCCACGCCTTCGGGGATCGCCGGGTGCGGGTAGTTTTCATTGAGCAGGGTGATGTAGTAGTAGATGTCCTCCTGCTCGACATACATACGGCGCATGCCCTCGCGAATGATCACCGCCAGTTCGTAGGCAAAGGTCGGATCATAGGCCACGCAGCACGGAATCACTGACGCCAGGATATGGCTGTGCCCGTCGTCATGTTGCAAGCCTTCGCCCATCAGGGTAGTGCGCCCGGCCGTGGCGCCCAGCAGAAAACCGCGGGCCCGCGCATCACCGGCCGCCCAGGCCAGGTCGCCGACGCGCTGGAAGCCGAACATCGAATAGAAAATATAGAAAGGCACGGTCATCAGGCCGTGGTTGCTGTAGGACGTACTCGCCGCGATCCACGAGGAAATGGCACCCGATTCATTCAGGCCTTCCTGCATGATCTGTCCGTCCTTGCTCTCTTTGTAGTAGCTCAGTTGCCCAGCGTCCTGCGGGGTGTACAGCTGGCCGACGGCGGAGTGGATGCCGATCTGTCGGAACAGGCTTTCCATGCCGAAGGTGCGCGACTCATCCGGCACGATGGGGACAATCAGCTTGCTCAGATGTGGGTCCTTGAGCAGCGTGCCGAGGATGCGCACGAACGCCATGGTGGTGGAAATTGCGCGCTCGCCGGTGTCCTTGAGTTGAGTGGCGAATGCGGACAGCGGCGGGATCGTCAACGGCGCGACGCTGCTATGCCGAGCGGGCACATAGCCGCCCAAGGCCTGGCGTCGGGCGGCAAAGTAGCGGGCTTCGACACTGTCGGCGGCGGGTTTGAGGTAGGGGATTTCGTCGAGCTGGTCATCGGCCACTTCCAGCCCGAAGCGGTCGCGGAAGGCTTTCACCGCGTCGGCCCCCATCTTTTTCAATTGATGGTTGATGTTCTGGCCTTCGCCGGCTTCGCCCATGCCGAAGCCTTTTACGGTCTTGGCCAGGATTACCGTAGGCTGGCCCTTGTGCCGCACGGCGGCGGCGTAGGCGTTGTAGACCTTGTCCGGGTCATGCCCGCCCCGTGAGAGTTTCCAGATATCGTCGTCGGACATATCTGCAACCAGTGCCAGCAGCTCCGGATATTTACCGAAGAAATGTTCGCGTACGTAGGCGCCATTCTGGGATTTGTAATTCTGATAGTCGCCGTCCACGCATTCCATCATGCGTTGGCGCAGCAGGCCGCTGTGGTCCTTTTCCAGCAGCGCATCCCAGCCACCGCCCCAGATTACCTTGATCACATTCCAACCGGCGGCGCGGTACAGGCTCTCGAACTCCTGGATCACCTTGGCATTACCGCGCACCGGGCCGTCAAGGCGCTGCAGGTTGCAGTTGACCACAAAGATCAGGTTGTCGAGTTTTTCACGGCCCGCGACGGAAATGGCGGCCAGGGATTCCGGCTGATCCATTTCGCCATCGCCCAGGAACGCCCAGACCTTGCGCCCCTGGTGTGGCTTGAGATCACGAAACTCCAGGTAACGCATAAAGCGCGCCTGATACGCGGCAGTGATCGGCCCGAGCCCCATGGAAACCGTAGGGAATTGCCAGAAGTCCGGCATCAGCCGTGGGTGAGGGTATGACGAGAGGCCTTCGCCGCCGGCCTCGCGGCGAAAGTTATCCAGTTGGGCTTCGTTGATACGGCCTTCCAGATATGCGCGGCCATAGATGCCAGGGGAGGAATGGCCCTGGATGTACACCAGGTCGCCGTCGAACGTGTCAGTTCGGCCTCGGAAGAAATGGTCGAAGCCTACGTCGTACAGCACGGCGGCTGACGCATAGGTCGCGATATGCCCACCCACCCCGGAGTGTTTGCCTGCACGCAATACCATCGCCATGGCATTCCAGCGGATAAATGCGTTGGTCCGGCGTTCGATTTCCAGATTGCCGGGGTAGGGCAGCTGGCGATCGACGGCAATGGTATTCACGTATGGGGTGGTCACCCGTCCGTAAAAATCGCCGTGGCGCGCGACGTCGAAATCCAGCAACTGATCGATCAGGTAGTGGGCGCGGGGGCGACCTTCGGCCGACAGCACCGATTCGATGGAGTCCAGCCACTCGCGGGTTTCCTGCGGATCGTTGTCCAGGGACGCGGCGTTATTCGGGTTCATATGAGGCTCCAGGGTAAGCGGATTCCAGGCGGCGAACGCCTTGTGGGCGTGGCGCATTTATAGTTGCAATTGCAACGACATGTCCGAATTTAGCCCGGGATGAGCTACTATTGCAACCTTCTTGAAATTCCCCGGATGGTGTTGCATGTCGTCGAAAGAGCCTGATGTATGGTTCCGTTTTGTCAGGGCTCACAGGACGGTCATCCGTGAGATCGAGCGCCGGTTGGCCGAGGCGCAACTGCCGCCGTATGCCTGGTACGACGCGTTGTGGGGACTGGAGAGCGGTCCTGAGGGCACTCGCCGTATGCATGAACTGGCCGATGTACTGGCCATCGAGCGTTACAACCTCACGCGTCTGGTTGATCGTCTGGAGAAAGACGGCCTGGTGGTGCGCTCGCGTTCCGACGGTGATGGCCGGGCGGCGTTTGCCTCGATCACCGAGGCGGGCCGCACCCTGCGCAAAAAAATGTGGAAAATCTACGAAAGCACCGTGGACGAGCTGTTCCTGTCGCAGATCGAGCCCGAGCATCGCCAGGCCTTTGCCGATGCGCTGGAGCGTACGGCGGGATTGGCGATGGGTGCCGCTGTGCAAACCCGAGGCCGGCGCAAAACCTGATGAGGTGAAGGGAACGGCTGCATTCCTGGTCATTTCAAGTGATAGCGCTGCAGAGCGTTTTCCACCCTTTGTGTGTCCAGATGCCCCTCATCGGCCAACGCTTTGAGCGCCAACACCGCAATCCAATACCGATTCGGTGCTGCCGCCTGCACTGAGCCTGCGCCCAGCGCCACGAAGCGTGTATCCACATGCGCCGCCAACTGATCGACAACTGCCTGCGGGTAGCCGGTGACGGCAACCACCGGGGCCCGGCTCCCCGCCAGGCAGTCGCGCAGATGGCAGCTACGCCTGGGCGCATGCGGATGCAGGCGGTTCCAGCGCTCAGCGGCCGCCGCTTCGCGGGCCAACCGGGTGTAACTGGGGCAACTCCAGACGTGCGCCGCAATGCCCCATTCATCTTCCAGCAACTGCGCGGCGTGCATGACTTCCTCCAGTGCCTGCCCGGCACCGAGCAGGCGCACTGCCGCCCCTGCGCACGGTCGCCGCACGGAGTACATGCCCTTGACCGTGCCTTCACGGTCCAGCGCCTGCGGTGCGATGGCACTTTCTTGGTCATGCAACGCCAGGTAATAAAACCCCGGCGAGCCATCGACGTATAACGTGCGCAACCCCGCCAGCACGATCGCCTGTGCTTCTTCGCCTGAGGCGGGGTCGTAGGGCGTGCAGCGTGGATTGGCCGACAGCCACAATGGCAACGACGGCTGCGCGCCCTTCGGCCAAGGCGATGGCTGGGTTTCGCTGTCGTTGCACAAGATGCCGCGCTGGGCGGTCTGGTCTGACAATGCGCACAGTTGCGCGGACGACGTCACGCTGTGCAGGTAGAGCAGCGGTTTTTCGCCGGTGTTGCGCGCAAACCAAGTGGGCCAGCTGCCCACGCGCCGGCTACGTGACTGCCCGCGAATCACCCAGGCTTGGCGGCTCGATTCCAAGGTGTTGGCCATGGTCATGACCGTGTACAGCGGCGAGTTGCGCGCGTGCGCGCAGGGGGTGAGTGCGTCGATGCACAATTGCGCTGCATTCGCGGTAGAGGCGGGCATGGGCGTGGCTCCTGACAACAGAGGGCCTACCCTAATGGAATTCGACTTGTAATTGCAATTGCAATGATTGCAATTGCGCGCCAGCGCTAATCCGCTAAATCTGTCCGCCGCCGACACGTTTAATTTTTGAGTGCAGGAGCGTCATGGCACAGACATTTTTTCGTCATGACGGCACTTTAGGCTGATCGTGCAGGTCATTAATCGTGCGGCCGCGTTTAACTCAACAAGGAGTCCCCCATGGACGATTACCAGGAAGAACTATTGGAGTACCAGGCATTCGAATTCGACCCGCTGGATCCGGTCGACGATGCCACCGAGCTGTAAGCCCGACTTCAGGCGGAATGCCGCTGACTGCGGCGAAATTCCCCTGGGGTCTGGTTGTTCCAGCGCCTGAAGGCGCGTTGGAAGGCTTGGGCTGAGGCGAAACCGAGCAAGTAGGCGATCTCGCCGAAAGCCAGTTCCGTATCGCGAATGTAGGTCATGGCCAGATCGCGGCGGGTGTCGTTGAGAATCGCACGGAACTGGGTGCCCTCATCGGCCAGTTTGCGGCGCAGTGTCCAGGTAGGCAGCTTCAAGCGTGCCGCCACTTCTTCCAGGTCGGGTTCCCGGCCGCCATTGAGCATCGGCCCGAGCAACCGGGTAATGCGCTCGCGCAGGCTGCGGGTGCGGGTCAGTTGCTCCAGTTCCCGCTCACACAGTTGCAGCAGCAGCTGCCAGGTACTCGGGCAGTGGTGCGGGTTGCGCAGGGCGAGGGTGGGTTGGCTGAGGCGCAGTTGATTGTTCTCGGCACCGAACTGCACCGGTGCGGCCCCCAGCACGTCATACCGCTCACTGTACTCGGGAGCGTCGAACTCGATTTCGATGCGCTGGGCCTGCACCCTTTGTTGCGCCAGGCTCGACAGTTGATGCAGCCAGCCGGCGATGATCGAGTCCACCACAAAGCGGTTGTAGGCGTTGTAGGGGCTGATCGAATAGAACCGCAGCCAGGCGCCTTCGGCGTCCTCATGAAAACTCGATTGCCCACGGTAGTTGGAGCCATACAAGGGTTCGAAACGCGTCAGCGTACGCGCGGCTTCGCGCACATTCGGTGCCTGGGCCGCGGTGACACCGGCGAGTCCGGCCTGGCTCAGGCGGCTGAGCTGGCCCATGCGCAGGCCCAGCCCCGCATCGCCGGTCAGTTGGATGGCCGCATGGCCCAGGCGCATATAGCGCGGTATCGACAAACGCGCGCCCGCTTCGGCCAGGCGGGCGGGGTCCAGGCCGTATTGCAGCAGCAGCGGTTGCGGGTCCAAGCCGTGGCTGTGCACGGCATCGGCCAGGGTGTGCACGAAGCCCACCGACAAATCCCCCAGGCGCACCGGCTTCACGCGGTTACAGCCAAATATTCAGCAGGCGCGCACCACGGGCATCGCCATCGGCGAACAGTTGCCCGTTGCGGCTGAGGAAGCTTTGCCCGGCGCTGCCCAGGTCCCAGAACTGCCCACGCAAGAACACGCTCATGCCCGCCGTGGCTTGGCTGATCGGTGGCTGGCTGATCAAAGTCAGGCGGCGCCAGGCTTCGCCCTCACTGGTTTCTTCGGGCTTGAGGCTGACTTCCGAAGGCGTCGACACGCTCTTAAAGCCGCGCCACGGGCGGTCCCAGGTGTCGCGCCCGGTCACGTAGGCCGGCACTGCAATCAATTGGGCGCCTTGATCGTTGAGCTTGCGGTAGTTATCCGGGTACCAGCTGTCGCTGCCGATCAGGATGCCCAGGCGCCCGGCCGGGGTGTCGACCACGCTGACGATGTTTTCATCGCCCGGCTCGATAAAGCCGCGTTCGTCGTAGATCGGGTACAGCTGACGTTGCGGCTGGCCCAGGGGCAAACCATCGGCGGCAAACACCAGGCTGACGTTGTACAGCGCGCCGTGGCCGACCTGCAGTTGCCCCAGGCTGACACTCGGGTTGGGCAGGGCGATGGAGCCGGCCACCAGGGTCACGCCGAACTCCTTGGCCAAGCCGCCAAACAGCACTTGGTAATCGCGCGCCATGCCCGGCGCTTTCATGCGCAAATACGCATCGTCCATGCGGTTCTCGCCGGTGGCGCTGATCCAGGCGCGCATGAACTGCACCGGGTTGCTGATCGACAACCAGTTCATCGCGTCCCTGAGATGAGGCGCCTGGTACAGCTCGTTTTTCTCGCCGCCCAGCATCAGCCAGGTGCCGATGTGCTCGGGCAGCACCACGATGGTCTTGTCGTTGATCAAGCCCAGCTCACGGGCCTTTTGCAGATAGGCCGAGAGCTTCAAGTGCAGGCGTTCCAGGCTCTGGTAGTCGGCAGGGAACAGCTCCGGCTGGATGCCCAGCAGGTTGCCACGCTCGGCCGGCTGGCCTTCGTTGACGGCGAGGGTGATGCGCAGGTCTGACAGGTAATGCCCCACGGGGCGCTCCTGGGTCCAGACCAGATACGCGGCAAGGGCGGCAACCAGGGCCATGGAGACGGTGAACACGAGTAATTTACGCATGGGGCAACAGACAACACACCGGGGGCAGGGTTCGCGACTAGGGTAGGGCCCATGGCCTGGCTTGCCAAGGGGTGCTGTGCATTTGGATCAATAACTTGTCAGTTTCAGTCATTGAGCGGTAGGTGATCGACTCTTAGTCTGTGGGACATAAACCGATGGGGTGCCATTCGAGCCCTCCACGTCCCGTGATGATCCGTTGTGGAGCTGTACCATGACCGCTGCTGCCTACCCGCATTTGCTGGCCCCGTTGGACCTGGGTTTTACCACCCTGCGCAACCGCACCCTGATGGGCTCCATGCACACTGGCCTGGAAGAAAAGCCCGGCGGTTTCGAGCGCATGGCGGCTTACTTCGCCGAGCGTGCCCGTGGCGGCGTCGGCCTGATGGTGACCGGCGGCATCGGCCCGAACGATGAAGGCGGCGTGTATGCCGGTGCGGCCAAGCTGACCACCGACGAAGAAGCGCAAAAACACAAGATCGTCACCCAGGCCGTGCACGACGCCGGTGGCAAGATCTGCATGCAGATTCTGCATGCCGGGCGTTATGCCTACAGCCCCAAGCAAGTGGCGCCGAGCGCGATCCAGGCGCCGATCAACCCGTTCAAGCCCAAGGAGCTGGACGAGGAGGGCATCGAGAAGCAGATCCAGGATTTCGTCACCTGCTCGCTGCTGGCCCAGGTCGCCGAGTACGACGGCGTGGAAATCATGGGTTCTGAAGGCTACTTCATTAACCAGTTCCTCGCCGCCCACACCAACCACCGCACCGACCGTTGGGGCGGCAGCTTTGAAAACCGCATGCGCCTGGCCGTGGAAATCGTGCGCCGGGTGCGTGAAGCGGTAGGCCCGAATTTCATCATTATCTTCCGCCTGTCGATGCTCGACCTGGTCGAGGGCGGCAGCGTCTGGGACGAAGTCGTGCAGCTGGCCAAGGCCATCGAGCAGGCCGGTGCGACCCTGATCAACACCGGCATCGGCTGGCATGAAGCGCGCATTCCGACCATCGCCACCAAGGTGCCGCGCGGGGCGTTCAGCAAGGTCACCGCCAAATTGCGCGGGGCGGTACAGATCCCGTTGATCACCACCAACCGCATCAACACCCCCGAAGTCGCCGAGCAGATCCTCGCCGAAGGCGATGCCGACATGGTCTCCATGGCGCGGCCGTTTCTTGCCGACCCGGAGTTCGTCAACAAGGCCGCGGCCGGGCGCGCCGACGAGATCAACACCTGCATCGGCTGCAACCAGGCGTGCCTGGACCACACCTTCGGCGGCAAGCTGACCACTTGCCTGGTCAACCCGCGGGCGTGCTATGAAACCGAGCTTAATTACCTGCCGGTCAAGCAGATCAAGAAAATCGCGGTAGTCGGTGCCGGCCCCGCAGGCCTGGCGGCGGCAACGGTGGCCGCCGAGCGCGGCCACCAGGTGACGCTGTTCGATTCCGCCAGCGAGATCGGCGGCCAGTTCAACATCGCCAAGCGTGTGCCGGGCAAGGAAGAGTTCTTTGAAACCCTGCGTTACTTCAAGCGCAAATTGCAGACCACCCATGTCGAGCTGTGCCTCAACACCCGTGTCGACGTGGCGCAACTGGTGGCGGGCGGTTATGACGAGGTGATCCTCGCCACCGGTATCGCGCCGCGTACCCCGGCGATCCCCGGTGTGGAACACGCCAAGGTGCTGAGTTATCTGGATGTGATCCTCGAGCGCAAGCCGGTGGGCAAGCGTGTGGCGGTGATCGGCGCTGGCGGCATCGGGTTCGACGTGTCGGAATTCCTGGTGCATCAGGGCGTGTCTACCAGCCTGGACCGTGAAGCGTTCTGGAAGGAGTGGGGCATCGACACCCAGCTTGAGGCCCGTGGCGGTGTCGCCGGGATCAAGCCCGAGCGGCATGCACCGGCGCGTGAGGTATTCCTGCTGCAACGCAAGGCGTCCAAGGTCGGCGACGGCCTGGGCAAGACCACCGGCTGGATCCACCGCACCGGCTTGAAAAACAAACAGGTGCAGATGCTCAACAGCGTCGAATACCTGAAGATCGATGATGACGGCCTGCACATCCGCATCGGCGCCGAGGGCGAGCCCCAGGTGCTGGCGGTGGACAACATCGTCATCTGCGCCGGCCAGGACCCGCTGCGCGAACTGCACGACGGCCTGGTCGCCGCCGGGCAGCATGTGCACCTGATTGGCGGTGCCGATGTGGCGGTCGAACTGGACGCCAAGCGCGCCATCAACCAGGGCTCGCGTCTCGCCGCCGAGCTTTGAAGCACAGACGCTGTGAAGCACAGGAGCGGTGGTAGACTGCCGCTCTTTTTTCAGGCAGATGCGCCCTCATGGGTCCTTTCGACTGGCTCCCCCAGGCTCCCCTTGAACCCGTGCGACTGGACTGGCTGCAGGGCGTCGAGTTGGCCGTACTGCGCCTGGACCGTATCGACCCGCTGATCAGCGGCAACAAATGGTTCAAGCTCAGCGGCCACCTGGCCCAGGCGCAACAGGCCGGCGCCAGCGGCATCATCAGCCTCGGCGGGGCCTACTCCAACCATCTGCACGCACTGGCGGCGGCGGGCAAGCGCTTTGGCTTCGCCACCGTCGGCCTGTTGCGCGGCCATGCCCAAGACACCCCCACCGTGCTCGACCTGAAAGCCTTCGGCATGCACCTGCATTGGCTGGGCTATGGCGGTTATCGCGAGCGGCATGCGCCGGGGTTCTGGTTGCCTTGGCATGAGCAGTATCCGCATTTGTACCCGGTGCCCGAAGGCGGTGGCGGATTGACTGGAGCGTTGGGTTGCGCGGTATTGCTCGAACAGGCGCGGGCGCAATTGGCGAACCTGGGCTGGGCCGACTACGACGCCTGGTGGCTGGCGGCCGGCACTGGCACCACCCTGGCCGGCCTGGCGCTGGCCGAGGCGGGCGCGCATGCGGTGTACGGGGCGATGGCGGTGCCGGCTGATCACGGCGTGGCGCAGAACGTCAATGCCATCGTGCAGCACGGCTACCACTTGCTTGACGCCAGCCGTGGCGGCTTTGCCAGCGTCGACCCGCTATTGCTCGAATTCATCGACAGCACGCAACAGGCGTGTGGCATACCCCTGGAGCCGCTCTACACCGGCAAGGCGCTGCTGGCGCTGAAGCAGCAGATCGACGCCGGACGGTTTGCGGCCGGCACTCGGTTGATCTTCATTCACACTGGCGGCTTGCAAGGCCGCCGAGGCTTCAACGCCTAGCTCAGCGAACGCTGCGGCCCGGCATCATGCGCAGTGCCGTGTTATCGCGCAGCACATAATGATGAAAGATCCCCGCCAATGCATGCAGCCCGATCAGCCAATAGCCCGCCTTGCCGAACCACACATGCCAGCCTTCGATCTGCTTGGCCAATGCCTTGTTCTCGCCAATCAGCGGCGGTAATTCCATCCCATAGAACATCACCGAATGCCCCTCGGCACTGACGATCAGCCAACCGGCAATCGGCATGCCGATCATCAGGGCGTACAGCGCAGCGTGCATCAGGGTTGCCAGCAGGCTCTGCCATTGCGGCGGCTGCGGCAGTATTTTCGGTGCAACGCCCAGGCTGCGCGCGAACAGGCGCAACCACACCAGCACGAACACGCTGAGGCCAAGCATGAAGTGCATTTCTACAATCAGCGTGCGTGCGCCGCTGCCTTTGGGGAACTGCCCGCGCAGTTCAATGCAGGCGTAAACCACCGCCAGCAGCACCACCATCAACCAGTGCAACGCAATCGACATGGTGCTGTAGCGTGTATCGGAATTTTTCCACGGCATTACTGGGTTCCTCACTTGTCAGGGCATGCCTCCGTTCTTTGACGGAGTAGGGTAACTGTATGCCTGTTTCAAGCGCTTCGCCCGTTGCGAATGCGGTTGCCTTGACCTCTGTCAGTCGCTTTGCGGCATTTCCCCACGCGCCAAGCGCGCATTGATATCGGCGATCACCTGGGGCAGCTCGGTAATGGTGTCCACCTGGTAGTGCGGGCGTGAGCCTTCGAACAGCGCTTCGATTCGCTGGCGCTCGCTGGCCAGTGTGACGCTGTCCAACCCACGAAATTGCTCGTAGGTCAGGCCCAGGGCGTTGCCGGAGCAGGTCAGCGCCACGGTCCACATGCCTGCGCGGCGGCCTTCCAGTATGCCCGGCACGGTGTCGTCGACCTTCACGCACGCCGCCACATCGTCAATGCCCAGCGCGATCACATTGGCCAGGGCCTGGGCCGGCCACGGGCGGCCATTGGGGACTTCGTCGGTGGCGACCACGTGGTCGGCGACATAACCGTTGCTGGCAGCCAGGGCGACCACCTTGTCCATCACTTGCCTGGGGTAGCCGGAGCAGGATCCTATCTTGATACCTTGCGCGCGCAGCCCGGCGAGGGTATCGAGGGCGCCGGGGATCAGCGCCGAGTGTTCGGCGATTTTCTCGATCTGCAACGGCATGAAACGCTGGTAAATGGCCGTTACGTCGGCGTCGGTGGGCGTGCGGCCGAACGCCTGGCGGTAGCGTTCGGCAACCTGCGGCTGGTTGCAGAGCGTGCGGATGTGGTCCCACTTGCCCATGCCCATCGGGCCACGGGCTTCTTCGATGGAAACCTGTACGCCGAACTCGGCGAAGGCCTCGACGAAAATCTGCGTGGGCGCAAACGAGCCGAAGTCGACCACGGTGCCGGCCCAATCGAGGATGACGGCCTGGAGGGTGGTGGGGTTTTGATAGTTCATGGTGCAGATCCTGTCGGTAAAGGGGAAATTAGATGTCCAGCACGTCCATGTCTTGCAGCACTTGGGCAATGGCGTTGACGGCGGCCTGCATGCCTGCGGCATCGACCTGGCCGATGCAGCCCACGCGGAAGGTCTCGACCTGGGTCAATTTGCCCGGATACAGGAGGAAACCCTTGGCCTTGACCCGTTCGTAGAACTCCCTGAACTGGTAGCGCGGGTCCTTCGGTGCGTGGAAGGTGACGATGATCGGTGCCTGGATCGCTGCTGGCAGGAAGCTGCGCAGGTGCAGTTCGGCCATGCCGTCCAGCAGTGTCTGGCAGTTAGCGGCGTAGCGTTGATAGCGGGCGGGCAGGCCGCCTTCTTCGTGGTATTGCAGCAGCGCTTCGTGCAGGGCAGCGACCACGTGGGTGGGCGGGGTGAAGCGCCACTGGCCGGTCTGGGCCATGTAGTGATGCTGGTCGAACAGGTCCATCGCCAGGGAGTGACAGTTGCCTCGGCTGGCGGCCAGCGCAGTTTTTTCGACGAAGACAAACCCCATGCCCGGCACGCCTTCCAGGCATTTGCCGGAGGCAGCGATCAGCGCGTCGAACGGCACTTCGCGGGCGTCGATCGGCAATGCGCCGAAGGAGCTCATGGCGTCGATGATCAGGCGCTTGCCGTGGCGTTTGACCACCTCGGCGATCTGCGCCAGCGGGTTGAGGATGCCGGTGCTGGTTTCGCAGTGGATCAGCGCGACATGGGTGATGGCGGTGTCGGCGTGCAGCAGGCGGTCCACATCGGCGGCGGCGGTGGGTTCGTCCTCCTGGGTTTCAAAGGTGCTGAATGCACGGCCAAGCACTTCACAGATCTTCGCCAGACGCTTGCCGTAGGCGCCATTGACCAGCACCAGCACCTTGCCGTTGCGCGGCACCAGGGTACCGATGGCGGCTTCGACGGCGAAGGTGCCGCTGCCTTGCAACGGCACGCAATGATGACGCTCGGCACCCTGGATGATCGCCAGCAATTGCTCGCACACGCTGGCGGTGAGTTGGTTGAAACGCTCATCCCATGAACCCCAGTCCACCATCATCGCCTGACGGGTGCGGTTTGACGTGGTCAGGGGGCCGGGGGTCAGCAGGATTGGCGTGGCGGTGCTCATCTTGGCTCCTCGTAAAACAACGGGTCGACTCTACGGCGCCTAAATTGCAGTTTGGCTTGTCATCAATCAAATTGTTTGTTGTTATGCGAGCTATCAGTGAGGCCGATAGCTATGAACCTGTTCCAACTGCGCGCATTCGATGCCGTGGCCCGCGAGGGCAGTTTTACCCGGGCGGCAGCTCGGCTGTTCATCAGCCAGCCGGCGGTGACCGGGCATATCAAAGCCCTGGAAGAGCACTACCAGATTCCCTTGCTGCGCCGCACCGCGCGGCGGGTGGAGTTGACCGAAGAGGGCGCGCGCCTGGCGGCGATTACCCGCGCGATCTTCGGTCTGGTCGACGAGGCGCAGGCCATGCTTGAAGCCAACCGCCAATTGCTCACCGGCCGCCTGGAAGTGGCGGCGGACGGCCCGCATCTGGTGATGCCGATGATCGCCCGCTTGCGGGCCTGCTATCCGGGGATAACGGTGAACCTGCGCCTGGGCAATGCCCAGGAAACCCTCGCGGCCTTGTTGTCGGAGCATGCAGACGTGGCGGTGCTGACCGAAGTGGAACCGCGCAATGGCCTGCACCTGCAACCCTTGGGCGAGTCGCGTATCTGCGCGCTGGTGCCGGCCGCGCATCCGTGGGCGGCGCAGGCCGAGGGCATTGAACTGGCGCAGTTGAACGAGGTGATCATGGTGCTGCGCGAGCCCAGCTCCATCACTCGGCGTACCTTTGACGACGCGTGCCTGGCCGCCCATGTGCGGCCCAGGGTGCTGCTGGAACTCGACAGCCGGGAAGCGGTGACCGAAGCGGTTGCCGCCGAGCTGGGCGTGGGGGTGGTGTCGTCGATGGAGGTCAGCCAGGACCCGCGCGTACACGCCGTGCCGATCCTCGGCGATGGCCTGCTGAACCGGCACAGTCTCGGCTGCCTGGAGCGGCGCCGGTCGCTGCGCTTGATCCAGGCGTTTTTCGAATTGGCGCCTTGAGGGTTTTTTGGTGGAACGATGCGTGGCTGCGCTATAAACTCTGCCCCCAAAGCGCCGGCCAGTAGACGTTTCGGCGCCATGGATAGTAGAGAGTGAGTCATGGGCGCACAGTGGAAAGTCAAACATAAAGAAGCGGCAGCCAATGCCAAGGGCAAGATTTTCGGCAAGCTGGTGAAAGAAATCACCATCGCCGCCCGCAACGGTGCGGACACCTCGACCAACGCCCACCTGCGGTTGGTGGTGGAGCAGGCCAAGAAGGCCTCGATGCCCAAGGAAACCCTGGACCGCGCAATCAAGAAGGGCGCCGGTCTGCTCGGTGAAACCGTGCAGTACCACCGCGTGACCTACGAAGGTTTCGCCCCGCACCAGGTGCCGTTGATCGTCGAGTGCGTCACCGACAACATCAACCGCACCGTGGCGGAAATCCGCGTGGCGTTCCGCAAGGGGCAACTGGGCGCTTCCGGCTCGGTGGCCTGGGACTTCAACCACGTCGGCCTGATCGAAGCATCGCCGGACACCCCGGACGCTGACCCGGAAATGGCCGCCATCGAAGCCGGCGCCCAGGATTTCGAAGACGGCGAAGAAGCTGGCACCAGCCTGTTCATCACCGAAACCACCGACCTGGATGCGGTGCAGAAAGCCTTGCCGGAGCAGGGGTTCACTGTGTTGTCGGCCAAGTTGGGCTACATCTCGAAGAACCCGGTGACCGGCTTGAGCGAGGAGCAGATGGCGGAAGTCGAAGCCTTCCTGGAAGGCCTGGACAACCACGATGATGTGCAGGATATGTTCGTCGGTCTGGCGGGCTGATTCTTATCTGGATGCATGGGGTCAAAATGTGGGAGGGGGCTTGCCCCCGATAGCAGTGGGTCAGACACGGACAGCGTGGCTGATACTCCGCCATCGGGGGCAAGTCGAATCGTCGCACCGCCCCTCCCACATTGGGTTAGTGGTGTTGGAAAGATTGCAGTACGGCTTCGATATCTTCGAAGCTTGGGCGCGCCAGCACATCGGGCTGGCAGCAGCGTGTTTGCAGCTGTTCCAGTTCGGCAGCGATCTTCGTATCAACCCGCTCCAGCAACTCCCCCAACAACACCCCGAACGCGCGTACCTCAATGCGCTGCAACGCCCTGGTTTCGAGGGTGTCCGCCGTGGCATGAAACGACGCCGCGCCGAAATCCCCCAATAAACACTCGCCCGCGCTGTTCCACAAAATATTGTGGCCGTACAGGTCGCCATGGGTAATGCCGTGCCGGTGCAGGTGCGCCGCCACCGAGGCGATGTCGCGGGCCATGCGCAGCGCCACGTCGAGGCTCAGGCGCAGGCTCGGTTCGTAGATATCCCGCGTGCAGGACGCCAGGCTCGGTAACGCCGCGAGGTTGCGGTAGCTCGGATCGATCAGGTCCATCACCAACGCGGCCTGATCGCCGGGGTGGTCGACGATGCGCCCCTGCACCCTGATCAGGTTGGGGTGCAGCCCGGCGGCTATGCACGCTTGCATTTCGTGTAGCGGCGAACCGTCGCTGGTGATCGTGCCTTTATACAGTTTGACCGCGACGGGTAACGCGCGGGGCTTCCACAAGGCCTTGCGGATAATCCCCGAGGCGCCTTCGCCGAGTACGTCACCCAGTTCCAGTTCGGCCCAGGGAATATTCGCTGTCTCGTCGTCGCCGGCCACGTTCACGGCCATTTCCACCGGGTTGCCGGCATAGGCCAGCCACGTCAGGCTGGGCAGCGTCAGCAGCCAGTGCGGCAGGTGCGTCAGGCGGTTCGACGCGATGCGGATCAGCTCGAGGTTTTCGCATTGGGCCAGGCTGGGCGGCAAGTGCGTCAGTTGGTTGCCGGCCAGCATCAGCTTTTGCAGCAGCGGGCGCTGGCCGAGTTCGTCGGGCAGCTGGCTGATGCAGTTGTCGGTGAGGATCAGCCAGCGCAACTGCGGCGGCAGGGCGGCGGCGGGCACGTGGCGGATCTGGTTGGCCTTGAAGCCGATCATGCTCAGCGCGGCGCACTGGCCCAGGCATGCCGGCAGTTCGGTGAAAGCGTTATCCGAGCAGAACAGCACGCGCAGGTGTTTGAGGCGGTGCAGGTCGTCGGGCAGGCTGCTCAAGGCGTTGCCCGTGAGGTTGAGGATTTCCAGCGAGTCGGCCAGTTCGAAGATTTCCCGGGGAAATTCAGTCAGCCCGCAGGCCAGGTCCAGGCGTGTCGCACCGGCCAATTGGCCGGCCTTGAGTTGGGCGAGGGTATTGATCAACGGCGCGGTCACTCGGCAAGGTGGCGTGAAAAGGCGCTCATGATACCGGGTCGGGCGCCGGTTGCACGCTGCTCACGTGCAATTGCCCCAGGCGGCTGGCGGTGCGGGCAAGGTCGATGGCCTCGCCACTCAAGGCGTGCTCCAGGGGGTGTTCACCGATCAGGATCAGCTGTTTGTCGCGGTCGTAGAGCACGTCAATCAGGTTGATGAAGCGTTGCTGCACGGCAATCGGGCAGTCGGCGAGGCGGGGCAGGCCGTCGATGACCCAGTGATCGAAGTCCTGGCACAGCAGCAGGTAATCCATCACGGCGGTGAGCTGTTCGCACAGATCGTTGAAGGTGAAGGCGATGCTTCGTGCTTCACGCCAGCGGCACTGTAACTGCCGGTTGCCGACGACCAAGGGCAGCGCCGGGCTATCGGCGGCGGGCAGGCCAAGCGCCGCACGTTGCGCCACGCTGCCGGGCCAGACGTACTGGCCAGTGCTGAAGCGCTGCTCGGCATGCGCTTGGGGCAGGCGGCGAAAATCCTCGGGAGCGCTGACTTCCAGCACGTCCATGCGCGCAGCGATCAGATCGATCACCGGCTTGAAGCGCTGGTGGTACAGCGGATTGGGCAGCAGGCCCTCGGGCGCATAGTTGGAGGTCACCAGTACCAGCACACCGCGCCGGAACAAGGCCTGGAACAAGCGGCTGATAAGCATGGCATCGCCGATATCGTGCACATGGAACTCGTCGAAACACAGCACGCGGCAGCCCGCCAGCAGTTCGTCGAGGGTGACGGCCAGCGCGTCGTTCCGCTCGCGGTGCCGGAACATGCCCCGGTGCAGTTCGGCAAAAAAGTCGTGGAAGTGCACGCGCTGCTTGGCGGTAATTGGCAGCGCCTGGAAAAAACCGTCGAGCAGCCAGCTTTTGCCACGCCCTACCGGGCCGTGCAGGTACAGGCTGCGCGTGGGTCGGCCATCGAGCAGGTGCTGGGCCTCGCGGGCCATGGCTGCAATTGCCTGCACCTGGCCGGCACTGAGGGTGTAGCCCTGTTGCCGGGCCTTGTCGTGGAAAAACGCCGGAACAGGCGAGGCGTGCGAAACGCGATGGGTGTTGCCCAACAGGCGGCGGATCAGGGAAAGCACGGCCAATACAGCTCACTCGTTGTTGCGTAGGTCGCTTACTTTAGGGCGCCTGATGCGATTTGACCAATAGAGAAGGCGGTGCATAGCCGCCCGGACATGGGCGTCTAGAACCTGATTTGCGGCGCAGCGGCCTGATCCACCGGGCTGACCATCGCATAGTTGTACCCGCCGCCCGACCAGTAGTCGGCCTGCAAACCGTCGGCGCTGCGACTGCCACGGGGCAGGAAGCCGTTGTTCGGGCCTGGCGGACGAATGTAGAAGCTGATACGCCGTCCTTGCGCGTCTTCGTACAACACCATGGCTGCCGCGCCTTGGTCGGTGGTGAGCAGGCGCCCGCTGACCGGGGTGAACCCCGCCTGGCTCAAGTCGGGCAAGCGATGGGCCTGGTTGAAATAGCGGTCGAGCCAGGCTTGCATCGTGTTGCGATCCTGGGCGCTGTAGTCGGCGGGCATGATGCCGTCCTGGGCAAACAAGCGATACGCCTGCATGGCATCGGCCATCGGCAGCAGCGCTGGCTGGGCGACGTCGCGGGCGTGCCAGCCGCCCATCCCGCCGAGGCTGACGGCAATCAGCAGCAGCGCGGCAGTGGCGAGGTGGCGGCGGGACTGGCGCTTGATGCGCTGGCGAATCAGCGCCGGGTCCAATGCCGGGTTACCCGGCTGTTGCAGGGCACCGCTTAAAGAGGCGCGCAATAATTGCGCATCCTGTTGCCACGCATGCACCTGGGCGGCCACATCGGGGTGGCTCGCCAGCCAGGTTTCAAGTGCCCGGCGATCACTGTCGAGCAATTGGTGATCGACGTAGGCGTGTAAGTCGCGTTCGCTGGGGGGCAGGCTGATCATTTGAGTATCCGCAGGGAAGGGCTAGCAATTTCGCCATCGCTGAGTTGACGCAGGGCCTGGCGGGCGCGGGACAGGCGCGACATCACCGTACCGATGGGCACGTCGAGTATTTCGGCGACTTCCTTGTAGCTCAAGCCTTCGACCGATACCCACAGCAGCAGGGCGCGTTGCTCGGTAGTGAGCCGGTCGAAGGCTTGCAGGGTGAATTGGGCCATCACCGTACGCTCCACCGAGGGCTGCGCATCGTCGCGGCCGGTGAAGAATTCGAGCATGCGGGCGTAGCGGCGGCTGCGCCGGTGGGCATCGAGGAATTGCCGGTAGAGGATCGAAAACAGCCACGCGCGCAGGTCGCCTTCGATGCGTTTGTCGGCCCACGCGATGATCGCCCGTTCCAGGGTGGCCTGCACCAGGTCGTCGGCGCTGCTGGCGTTACGGGTCAGGGACACGGCAAAGCGCCGCAGCCTGGGGATGAGTTCACGTAACTGTTCGTCGAGTTCATGCATGGGGAGCTGGCTGGTCGCTACGCTGGGACTAGGGAGACGTCCGGCGCTCAAGGTTATTCCATGGGTTGAAAAATAAACGCGGCCAGGGAATAGAGCCTGTTGGCGTGCGTCTTTAGTGTTCCGACCTTATGTTTTACCCCCTAAGGCCTCTGGCCCTGGAGTTCATGCATGGTAGATCACTCTTCACCGCCTCGTCCTGCGTTGAGCACTGCGAGCCTGATCGCGCGGCTTGCAGGTATTGGCGCCGTGGTTGCTGTTGTTGCCGGGGCATTTGCCTACGTCAACGGCACCCTCGACCCACAACGCCTGCGGCCAAAAACCCTGGTCAATGCCCTGGAAACCAATAACGGTGTGCACCCGGGGTTTCGGCGTAACCATGCCAAGGGCGTGTGCGTGGCCGGGTACTTCCAGAGCAGTCCCGAGGTGCGCGCCTACTCCAGCGCCCAGCTGTTCAACGAGGCGAAAACCCCGGTGATCGGGCGGTTTGCCTTGCCCAGCGGCAACCCTTATGCACCGGACAGCAGCGTGCCGATCCGCAGTTTTGCCGTGCAATTCAGCCAGGCCAACGGCCAGCAGTGGCGCACCGGGATGAACAGCATGCCGGTGTTCCCGGTGGGCACGCCCGAGGCGTTCTACCAATTGCTCAAGGCCGGCGCGCCGGACCCCGCCACCGGCAAGCCGAACCCTTCGAGCATGCCGGCGTTTTTTGCCGCACACCCGGAGACCGCAGCGTTCCTGGCGTGGGTTAAAACCGCCAAGCCATCGGCCAGTTACGCGACCGAAACCTACAACGGCATCAACGCGTTTTACCTGGTGAGCGCCGACGGCAAGCGCCAGGCCGTGCGCTGGGCCGTGGTGCCACAGAGCCGCGACGCCGCCGGAGATACCGCGCCCGAGGGCGGCGACTTCCTGGAAAAAGACCTGGTGCAGCGCCTGGCTGCCGGGCCGCTGCAGTGGCAATTGAACATGGTACTGGCCAACCCCGGCGACCCGCTGGATGACGCCAGCAAGACCTGGACCGGTGAACACAAAGTGCTCAATGCCGGCACCCTGGTGTTGCAGAGCAGCCAGCCACAAGCCGACGGCGATTGCCGCGATATCAACTTCGACCCGCTGATCCTGCCCAGCGGTATCGAGGCCTCCAATGACCCGCTGCTGGCTGCACGTTCAGCCGCCTATGCCAGTTCCTACCTGCGGCGTGCCGGTGAAGTCGGCCCGTTGCACAGTGCCTCCCAGGAGTCGAAGCCATGAATGTTCAACCAAGGTTTTTCGCCCCGTTGGCGCGTTTGCTGCACTGGCTGATGGCGCTGATGATCATCGCCATGCTGTTTATCGGCGCGGGGCTGGCGGCGTCGGTTTCCGAGCGCCACGAGTGGTTGATTCACCTGCACAAGCCGCTGGGGATCGCCATTCTGGCGCTGGTCATCGTGCGGCTGGTGGTGCGTTTTTCCACGCGCCAACCGCCGCTGCCGGCGGACTTGCCGCTGTGGCAAGTGTTGGCGGCCAAGGCTTCTCACGTGGTTTTGTACGGGTTGATGCTGGTGTTGCCGTTGCTGGGCTGGGCAATGATTTCGGCCGCCGGCGACCCGGTGATGCTCAGCAGTGCCGTGCAACTGCCGGCACTGGTCTCGGCGAATGCGCCGTTGTTTGCGCTATTACGCAAGGCCCACGGTTATCTCGCCTACCTGTTGTTCCTGACGGTGCTGGTGCATTTGGCGGCCGCGCTGTTTCATGGGTTGATCCGCCGTGACGGCGTGCTGCAAAGCATGACCGGCACCAAACACTGACCGAGCGTTAACGCACGTGGCCGATGATATCGGCCACGCTGCTCAACACATCCTTGCCCAGCTGCTTGGAGCGATCGCCGGACCAACCGGTTTTCGGGTTGGGTGCGTCGTCATTGTCCTTGAAGGGCATCTCCAGGGTCAGTGACAGGCAGTCGTATTTCTCACCCACCGCATTGCAGGCCAGGGTCATATTGGCTTCGCCGGGTAGGTCGCGGGTGTAGCCGTGGGTGGTCTGAAAGTCACGGGTCAGGTGGCTCAGGTGGCTGCGGAAACGGTTTTCCAAGGCTTCGATACGCGGGCTGTAACCGGGATTGCCTTCGCAGCCGGCGGTGAAGACGTAGGGGATTTCTTCGTCGCCATGGATATCGAGGAACAGGTCGACACCGTGTTTTTCCATCTGCTGTTGCACGAACAGCACTTCCGGGCTGAGCTCCTGGCTGGCGCTCTGCCAGGCGCGGTTGAGGTCCTGGCCCATGGCGTTGGTACGCAGGTGGCCATGGAACGCGCCATCGGGGTTCATGTTCGGCACCAGGTACAGGTCGGCCACCGCCAGAAGCTTTTTCAGCTCGGCGTCACCTTCCTGTTGCAGGCGTTCGATGACGCCTTCCATGAACCATTCGGCCATGTGTTCGCCGGGATGTTGCTGGGCGATGATCCAGACCTTGCGGCGACCTTCGCCGCCTTTGCCACGGCGCAGCAGTTGGATATCGCGCCCCTCGACACTCTTGCCGGTGGCCAATAGCTTGACGCCAGCGTACTTCAGGGCCTGCTCGATCAACCAGTCGTGGCGTTCGCGGCTATAAGGCTCGAAGTAGGCGAACCACGCGTGTTTTTCCCGGGTCTGGAGGCTGATATGCAGGATTTCGCCGTCAAAGCGCGACGGCACGCGGAACCAATTGACATGGTCATAGGACGCCACGGCGTTATAGCCGCTCCAGGCATGCTTGTAAGACGAGCGGCCCGCGTTGCTCAGGCGAAACGTGTGAGTGTGGCCCACGTGCATGCCTTCGGCCTTGAAGTGGAACCACTGGTAGTGCTGGCTACGAGTGTCGGGCTTGATGGCCAGCAATAGCTGGTAGGCATCGCTGGCATCCAGGACCTGGATATTGCCGCTGTCGAAAGCAGTGCTGATCTTGATGGAGGTCAAGGCCACGGTCATAGTCTGGTTGCCTGAATATGAGGATGTGGCGGCTATCTTACACAGGCGGTAGGTACATTCTGGAAGCAAAATTGTTGCACGGGGGAGGGGGGCGTCATCCGTGACGCCGCCGCAGCTTAGGGTTTGTGAGATTGATTCTCAAGCGCTAAATCGCAAAGATCCGGGCTAGAGCGGTGCTGCGCCTTTCTTTTCGCGATGGGCTTTTGCTACCATGCGCGCCATCAAGCAGCACACAGTCTTCATTAGCCTGAAGCCACGCCAGGAAAAACTGGCAAAAAAAAGACCCGGCCAAGAGCCGGGTCAAAAACCGTGATTAGCCTGATGAGGAGATATTCCAAGAGTCCGACCTAAGGTCTCTTGGTCTATCGACTGATCTCGCGATCAGCTGGGTCCAATAATAATCATTATCATTTGCAAGTCAAATGTTTTTATCCGCTCGATAGAAATTTTTTCGTGCACGTCCTTTAAATGTTCGCCTGCGCCTCAGTCGCTCGCAACGACCGCTCCACCATCGCTTTCGCCATATCAATCAAGTAAACCACCGAAAACGCCAGGTCGCGATGATTGCCTTGATGGCTGCTCGCCGATTCGTAGGCCGTTGCCGCAGCACTGCGCAGCAGGTCAGAGGCATGCACCAGCGCTTCTTCCTGGCTGATGCCTGGCTTGATGGTGAAAAAGGCCTCGTCCACGTCTCGCGCAGACATATCTTCTTTCAAGTAATAGTCCAGCGCGCGCTGGGCAGCGCCGCTGCCGCGCATGTCATGCAGGTCAGTGTGTTCGGGTGTTTCAGGCAGATGATACGGGCTCGTCGTCATAAGAGGCGGTACTCCAGGTGGGTGTCGAAAACCTTATGTCGATGATAGTACGTATCGTATTTATGTCGTTTTATGGATTACTACAAACTGTTTATTGCCCTGGAAAATACGCAACGTATTGTCAGCGCCATGGATAACTGGATAGCGTTGGTGCGAGCCAACATGAAAGACCGCAAGGTCACGCAGGATGAACTGGCGGAGCGCCTGGGCATGTCCCAGGGCGGCGTCGGCCACTGGCTCAACAAGCGCCGCGTGCCGAGCCTGGCGGACATGAACCGGGTACTGGCGGAACTGGGGCTGGGCTACCTGGAGGTCGCGCTGGAGATTCGCGAGAGGGCGGACACCAAGGCGGCACTGGAGCACCACCACAACCCGTACTTTCGCTACCCGGTCAGCGATTGGAACGGCGTGTGCGAGCTGCGCGAAGAACGCGCCAGCTATGGGCCGGCACGTTTCGAATTGACGGATTACCATGCCCACGGCGACGCCTTCTGGCTGCCGGTGGTCGGCGACGCCATGACCGCGCCCAGTGGTCTGAGCATCAGCGCAGGCATGCTGATCCTGGTCGACCCGGCTATTGAAGCCGAGCCCGGTAAACTGGTGGTTGCGCAATGGCTCGACAACCCTCAGGCGACCTTTCGCCAGTTGCAGGCAGACAGCGGCCAGCTTTACCTGGCGCCGCTCAATCCCACCTATCCCAAGCTGCTGTTCACCGACGAGTGCCGCATCCTTGGCGTCGTCGTGCAAGCCACGGCGAAGTTCTAGTCCGCCGTTTCCAGCTCCACCAGCGCACTGCCTTCGGCGACCATCTCGCCTTCCTGGCAAAACAGCGCCTTGATCACACCCGCCTCAGGTGCGCGGATGCTGTGTTCCATCTTCATTGCTTCCAGTACCACCAGTTGCGCGCCGGCTTCGACGCGTTGACCGACATCTACCAGCACGCGCACGATGCTGCCGTTCATGGGCGCGGTGAGGCCGCCTTGAGGGGAGTGGCTGGCCTCGGCCGCCGCAATCGGGTCGAACAGGCTGACCGCCTGCATCTCGCCGTCCCAGCGCAGATACACCGTGCCTTCATCGCGCACGGCCAGGTGGGAGCGGTGCACGCCCTGGTGTTCGATCACCAGTTGCTCGCCGGTGAGCTGCGACGATTGCCCGGCCAGTGTGACCAGGCGATCCTGCCCGTTACAGCTCAGATGCAGTGAGACCTGCGCCGGCAGCCCCGCACGAAAGCACCGGGTGTCTGCCCACGGCCCGTCACCGGCCGGCAGGCTCTGCATGAAAGCCGACCCCGCTGCCTGCCAGAACTCATCGTCCAGCGCGCCGGCCGCTGGCAGCAGTTCATGCTGATAGCGTGGAATGAATCCGGTATCCAGCTCAGCCGCGGCAAAGGCCGGATGACCAATGATGCGCCGCAGAAAGCCCAGGTTGGTCTTGAGCCCGCCCACCGCACATTCGTCGAGCATGCTCAGCAAGCGCAGCCGCGCCTGCTCACGGTCCTCGCCCCAGGCAATCAACTTGCCGAGCATCGGGTCGTAGAAGGGCGAAACGCTGTCGCCTTGCTCGACGCCGCTGTCCACGCGCCGACCCGGACCGGGGTTGGGCTCGCGGTACACCGCCAATCGTCCGGTTGCGGGCAGGAAGTCATTGGCCGGGTCTTCGGCATACAGCCGCACCTCGATCGCATGCCCCATCAGCGGTACCTGAGCTTGAGTGATCGGCAGCACCTCGCCCTGGGCCACGCGAATCTGCCAGGCCACCAGGTCAAGGCCGGTAATCGCCTCGGTGACCGGGTGCTCCACTTGCAGGCGCGTGTTCATCTCCATGAAGAAAAACTCGCCGCGCGCATCCAGCAGAAACTCCACCGTCCCCGCGCCCACATAGCCAATCGCCTGCGCCGCGCGGACCGCCGCTTCGCCCATGGCCTTGCGCTGTTCGCTGCCGAGCCCCGGCGCGGGGGCTTCTTCCACGACCTTTTGATGACGCCGCTGGATCGAGCAATCGCGCTCATTGAGGTACAGGCAGTTGCCGTGTTGATCGGCAAACACCTGAATTTCCACATGGCGCGGTTGCAGCAGGTATTTCTCCACTAGCATCTGCCCGTTGCCAAATGACGACACGGCCTCACGCTGGGCCGAGGCCAGGGCTTGCGCCAACTGGCTGACATCCTCGACCACCTTCATCCCTTTGCCGCCACCGCCGGCCGTAGCTTTGAGCAGCACGGGGTAACCGATGCGCGCACAGGCCTCGCGGAAGGTCTCCAGGTCCTGGGCCTCACCGTGATAACCCGGCACCAGCGGCACGCCAGCGGTTTCCATCAGCGCCTTGGCCGCCGACTTGCTGCCCATGGCGTCGATCGCCGAGGCGGGCGGGCCGAGGAAGATCAAGCCCGCTGCCTCGATGGCCCGGGCGAACCCGGCGTTTTCCGAGAGGAAGCCGTAGCCCGGATGAATCGCCTGGGCGCCGCTGGCGTGGGCGGCGGCGATCAGTTTGTCGATTTGCAGGTAACTGTCAGTGGCCTTGCTGCCGCCCAGGTCGACGCGAATATCCGCTTCGCGGCTGTGCCGGGCATCGCGGTCGATTGCGCTGTGCACGGCCACGGTGGTCAGCCCCATCGCCTTGGCGGTGCGCATGACCCGGCAAGCGATTTCGCCCCGGTTGGCGACCAGCACGGTAGTGAGTGTGCTCATGGGCGCGGCTCCCTGGATTGCCAGCTTGGCGTGCGTTTTTGCAGAAAGGCGCGCAAGCCTTCCTGGCCCTCGACACTTACCCGGATACGCGCGATGGCGTTTTCACAGTAGCGGCGCAGCGCCGGGGTGAGGGCGCCATTGCCCACTTCACGCAACAGGTCTTTGCTGGCGCGCATCGCCGCCGGGCTGTTTTGCAGCAGGTTGGCGACCCACTCATCCACGCGCTGGTCCAACGTGTCGGCCGGGTAGCTTTCCGCCAACAGGCCGATGTCGCGCGCGCGCTGGCCGCCAAACCGCTCGGCCGTCAAGGCATAGCGGCGGGCCGCACGTTCACCGATGGCCTGCACCACGAACGGGCTGATCACCGCTGGCGCCAGGCCGATACGCACTTCCGACAGACAGAACTGCGCGTCATCGGCGCCAATTGCCATGTCGCAGCAACTGATCAAGCCCAGCGCGCCGCCGTAGGCCGCGCCCTGCACCACCGCCAGCGTAGGGATTTTAAGCTTGGCCAGGTTGTACATCAGCTCGGCCAGCTCACGGGCGTCGTCCAGGTTGGTGTGGTAATCCAGCTCGGCCGACTGCTGCATCCAGGCCAGGTCGGCGCCGGCGCTGAAGTGTTTGCCGCGCCCGCGCAGGACCAGAAAGCGCAGGGCCGGGTCGGCCTGTACCTGGTCGAGGGCGATGATCAGTTCGCGGATCATCTGGGCGTTGAACGCGTTGTTCTTGGCTTCACGACTGAGCCACAGCGTGGCGAAGCCACGGCTGTCGGTGATCAGTTCGAGGGTGTTGAAATCGCTCATGCAAGAAGCTCCATGAAAATGAGAGGCCTCCTGTAGGAGCGAGCTTGCTCGCGAAGGTCGTCAACGATAACGCGGGTATCCAGGATGCACGCGTTGACTGGACGTTTTTCGCGAGCGAGCTCGCTCCTACAGGTTACATGCGGAACACGCCGAAGCGGCTCGGCTCGATAGGGGCATTCAGCGCGGCGGACAACGCCAGGGCCAGCACGTCGCGGGTCTGCAGCGGATCGATGACGCCGTCATCCCACAAGCGTGCGCTGGAATAATAGGGGTGGCCCTGAGTTTCATACTGGTCGAGGATCGGCTGCTTGATCGCCGCTTCATCGCTGGCACTGAATGCCAAGCCTGCGCGCTCTGCCTGCTCGCGCTTGACCTGCACCAGCACGCCCGCCGCCTGTTCGGCGCCCATCACGCCGATGCGTGCGTTGGGCCACATCCACAGGAAACGTGGGTCATAGGCGCGACCGCACATGCCGTAGTTACCGGCGCCGAAACTGCCGCCGATTATCACTGTGAACTTCGGCACCTTGGCACAGGCCACCGCCGTGACCAACTTGGCGCCATGCTTGGCGATACCGCCGGCTTCGTACTTCTGGCCGACCATGAAGCCGGTGATGTTCTGCAGGAACAGCAGTGGAATGCCGCGTTGGCAGGCCAGCTCGATAAAGTGCGCGCCTTTCTGCGCGGCCTCGGCGAACAGAATCCCGTTGTTCGCCAGGATCGCAATCGGGTAGCCGTGCACATGCGCAAAGCCGCACACCAGGGTGGTGCCGAACAGCGCCTTGAACTCATCGAATACCGAACCGTCCACCAGCCGGGCGATCACTTCGCGCACGTCGAACGGCTGCTTGGCATCGGCCGGGATCACGCCGTAAAGCTCTTCGCTGCTGTACAGCGGCGCCACTGGCGGACGTTGGCGCAACTCGCCCAGCTTGCGCCAATTGAGGTTGGCCACGCTGCGACGGGCCAGGGCCAGGGCGTGTTCATCGTTGTCGGCATAGTGGTCGGCCACGCCGGAAATCCTGCAGTGCACATCGGCACCGCCGAGGTCTTCGGCGCTGACCACCTCGCCGGTAGCGGCCTTCACCAGCGGCGGGCCGGCGAGGAAGATGGTCGCCTGCTGGCGCACCATGATCGCTTCGTCGGCCATGGCCGGCACATACGCGCCACCGGCCGTGCACGAGCCCATCACCACAGCAATCTGCGGGATGCCCTGGGCGCTCATATTGGCCTGGTTGAAGAAGATTCGCCCGAAGTGCTCGCGGTCCGGGAACACTTCGTCCTGGCGCGGCAGGTTGGCTCCGCCGGAGTCCACCAGGTAAATGCACGGCAGGCGGTTCTGCTCGGCGATGGTCTGGGCGCGCAGGTGTTTTTTGACGGTCAGCGGGTAATAGGAGCCGCCTTTGACGGTGGCATCATTGGCGACGATCATGCATTCGACGCCTTCCACGCGGCCGATGCCGGCAATGACGCCGGCGGCCGGCACGTCTTCGCCATACACCTGATGGGCGGCCAACTGGCTCAGTTCGAGGAACGGCGAGCCCGGGTCGAGCAAGCGATCGATGCGCTCGCGCGGCAGCAGCTTGCCGCGTGAGGTGTGGCGTTCCTGGGCCTTGGCGCCGCCGCCTTGTTGGACCTGGGCGAGCAGGTTGTGCAGCGCGTCGACCTGTTGGCGCATCGCCGCGCTGTTGGCGATAAATTCCGCCGAGCGTGGGTTGAGCTGGGTGTGTAGAAGCATGGGCTACTCCGTAGCAGCTTTAAGTTTCGAGCCACAAGCTACAAGTTAGAAGCAAGAGCACCGTCCTCTTGCCACTTGAAGCTTGTCACTTGCCGCTGACGAAATTTATTTCGTCTCGTTGAACAGTTCGCGACCGATCAACATCCGTCGAATCTCACTGGTGCCGGCGCCGATTTCGTACAGCTTGGCGTCTCGCAGCAGGCGCCCGGCGGGGAATTCATTGATGTAGCCGTTGCCGCCCAGGATCTGGATCGCATCAAGGGCCATTTGCGTGGCGCGCTCGGCGCTGTAGAGGATCACCCCGGCCGCATCCTTGCGCGTGGTTTCACCGCGCTCGCAGGCCTGGGCCACCGCGTAAAGGTAGGCGCGGCTGGCGTTGAGCTGGGTGTACATATCGGCGACCTTGCCCTGGATCAGCTGGAATTCGCCGATGCTCTGGCCGAACTGCTTGCGGTCGTGGATGTAGGGCACGATCAGGTCCATGCAGGCCTGCATGATGCCGGTGGGGCCGCCGGAGAGCACCACGCGCTCGTAGTCGAGGCCGCTCATCAGCACTTTGACGCCGCCGTTGAGCACGCCGAGGATATTTTCCTCGGGGACGTGCACGTCATCGAAAAACAGCTCGCAGGTGTTGGAGCCGCGCATGCCCAGCTTGTCGAACTTGTTGCTGCGGCTGAAGCCTTTCCAGTCACGCTCGACGATGAACGCGGTGATGCCGTGGGCACCCTTTTCCAGGTCGGTCTTGGCGTAGATCACGTAGGTGTGGGCATCGGGACCGTTGGTGATCCAGGTCTTGCTGCCGTTGAGCACGTAAGCGTCACCCTGCTTGTCGGCGCGCAGTTTCATCGAGACCACGTCGGAGCCGGCGTTCGGCTCGCTCATGGCCAGCGCGCCGATGTGCTCGCCGCTGATCAGCTTGGGCAGGTACTTGAGTTTTTGTTCGTGGCTGCCGTTGCGGTTGATCTGGTTGACGCACAGGTTGGAGTGAGCGCCATACGACAACGCCACCGAGGCCGAGCCACGGCTGATTTCTTCCATGCTTACCACGTGCGCCAGGTAACCCAGGCCGGCACCGCCGTACTCTTCCGGCACGGTGATGCCCAGCAGGCCCATATCGCCGAACTTGTGCCACAGGTCGGCGGGGAACAGGTTGTCGATGTCGATCTGGGCAGCGCGGGGAGCAATTTCCTTGGCCACAAAGGCCTGCACCTGGTCGCGCAGCATGTCGATGGTCTCACCGAGGGCGAAGTTCAGGGACGGGTAACTCATGGACAGGCACCTTAATGTGAGCTTTTGTTGTTGTGTCGGCGAGGCGCGGAGGAGGGCGCTCACCTTTACGTTAACGTAAGCTTGCGTTGGGGCGCTGTCAATCGTAGTTTACGTTTACGTCAACCTACAAAAAAGACAACAGGGGCCGTTATGGATCAACCGAACCTGAGCTACAGCCGTGGCTCCCAGGACAAGACCTTGCTGGCCGAGACCATTGGCCAGGCCTTTGATCGGACTGTCGCACGCTATCCCGAGGGTGAAGCGCTGGTGGTGCGTCATCAGGATTGCCGCTACACCTGGCAGCAACTGGCCGAGACGGTGGACGTGCATGCCCGCGCGTTCATGGCCCTGGGGATGCAGGTCGGCGACCGCCTGGGTATCTGGGCGCCCAACTGCGCCGAATGGCTGATCTGCCAGGTGGCAAGCGCCAAGCTCGGGGTGATCCTGGTCAATATCAACCCGGCGTACCGCAGCAGTGAATTGGAATATGTGCTCAAGCAATCCGGCTGCGCGTGGCTGGTGTGCGCCGGTTCGTTCAAGACCTCCGATTACCACGCCATGCTGCAAGCGCTCCAGCCCGACCTGCGCGCCATCGTCAGTCTCGACCCCGACCCGCCCGCAGGATTTCTGCCTTGGTCACACTTGTCGGCGTTGGCGGCGCAGGTTGCGCCTGAACAACTGCACGCTCGCCAAGCCGGCCTGCACGCCGACCAACCGGTCAATATCCAGTACACCTCCGGCACCACCGGTTTCCCCAAGGGCGCTACCCTCAGTCACCACAACATTCTCAATAACGGCTACATGGTCGGCCAAAGCCTTGGCCTTACGGCGCACGACCGCCTGGTGATCCCGGTGCCGCTTTACCATTGCTTCGGCATGGTGATGGGTAACCTTGGCTGCATCACCCACGGCACCACCATGATCTACCCCAATGACGGCTTCGACCCACTGCTCACGCTTACCGCCGTCGCCGAAGAACGCGCCACGGGCTTGTATGGCGTGCCGACCATGTTCATTGCGCTGCTCGATCACCCGCGCCTTGGCGAATTCGACTTATCCAGCCTGCGTACCGGGATCATGGCCGGGTCGACCTGCCCGATCGAGGTGATGCGCCGCGTCATTGGCCAGTTGCACATGAGTGAAGTGCAGATCGCCTATGGCATGACCGAAACCAGCCCGGTGTCGTTGCAGACCGGCGCCGATGACGACCTGGAACGCCGCGTGACCACCGTGGGCCGCACCCAGCCGCAGCTGGAAAACAAGATCATCGACGCTGACGGCAACACGGTGCCACGCGGTGAGACAGGCGAACTGTGCACGCGCGGCTACAGCGTAATGCTCGGCTACTGGAACAACCCCGAGGGCACCCGCGATGCTATCGACGCGGAGGGCTGGATGCACACCGGTGACCTGGCGACCATGGACGAGCATGGCTATGTGTGCATCGCCGGGCGCAACAAGGACATGATCATTCGCGGTGGCGAGAACGTGTATCCACGCGAGCTTGAGGAGTTTTTCTTCACCCATCCGGCAGTGGCCGATGTGCAGGTCATCGGTATTCCCGATGAGCGCTATGGTGAGGAAATTGTCGCCTGGATCAAACTTCACCCAGGCCATGTGGCGAGCGAACTGGAACTGCAAACCTGGTGCAAGGGCCGCATCGCGCACTTCAAGATGCCCAGGCACTTCAAGTTCGTAGACGCGTTTCCAATGACGGTGACGGGCAAGATCCAGAAATTCCGCATGCGCGAAATCTCGATTGAAGAGCTGCAAACACGCTAGATCGTTCCCACGCTCTGCGTGGGAATGCAGCCCCTGACGCTCTGCGTCACCTTAGCGCAGTAGCCGAAACGTGCGGCGGCTGGCGCGACGCGGAGCGTCACAGGAAGCGTACCCACGCAGAGCGTGGGAACGATCAGCCAGAAAGCACAAAGGGGACCCGAAGGTCCCCTTTAATTTATCGTTGCGTGCTCTTTTTTTATTATTGAGGGGCGGTCTATTGTTGTTTTTGGCAACCGTTACCCTTTACCGCTGTTTTGGCGACCCCCATCCGGGGTCAAGAGCAAACGTATTTTTTTGAACGCTGATCTGCTTCTTCGTAAACGATCCAACCAGTGGGCAGCTACCTGAGGTAGTTTTATTTTTCTCTGACCGGTTGCGGGTTTCGGCATGCCGTACCCTGCGAAGCACATCTTCTCCAAAAAAATCTGTTAGCTGCGTCTCTGCCGTGTTGTTTTTGTTATGTCAGAGTCGTTTCGTCTTATTTTTATTAGGTTTGGCGCTTTTTATTTTTGTTATGCAGTAGAGATAGCAGAAGCCGTGCCAACTTTTTAAATTCCTTTAAAATCAAGCAGTTGATTTTTTAGCACGTCATATCTTTCAAAAAACGCGACGGATTCTGTTCCCTCGTTACCCGCTGTGTCGGCGTGCGGTAACACATTGTCACATCCGTGCTACTCAACCGGCGTTACGCGCCTTCGCCACCCGTGACCCGCTCGCCCGTCCCAGCACCTGGCTGATGTGCTGGCCGGCGTCAATCAAGCGTTCCAGGTCGATACCCGTGTCGATCCCCAGCCCATTGAGCAGGTACACCACATCTTCGGTGGCGACGTTACCGCTCGCGCCCTTGGCATAAGGGCAGCCGCCAAGGCCCGCGATAGAGCTGTCGAATACCTGAATACCTTCCAGCAGGCTGGCGTAGATATTGGCGATCGCCTGGCCGTAGGTGTCATGAAAATGCCCTGCGAGCTTGTCACGCGGTACCTGTGCACCGACCACCTCGAACAGCCGCCGTGTCGCGCCGGCCGTGCCGGTGCCGATGGTGTCGCCCAGGGACACTTCATAGCAGCCCATGGCATAGAGTTCGCGGGCGACCGCCGCGACCTGCTGCGCGGCGATTTCGCCTTCATAGGGGCAACCCAACACACACGACACATACCCGCGCACGCTGACCCCATGCTGCCGGGCCGCGGCCATGATCGGTGCAAACCGCTCCAGGCTCTCGCTGATGGAGCAGTTGATATTGCGTTGGGAAAACGCTTCGGACGCCGCCGCAAATACCGCGACTTCCTTGACCCCAGCCGCCAGCGCATCTTCAAAGCCGCGCAGGTTCGGCGCCAGCGCACCGTAGGTCACGCCAGGCTTGCGCTGGATCTGCGCGAACACCTCGGCGGAGCCGGCCATCTGCGGCACCCATTTGGGCGACACGAAACTGCCGACCTCGATATAGCTCAAGCCAGCGCCGCTCAAGGCGTCCACCAACCGCACCTTGTCGGCCACGCTGATCGGCTGGGCTTCGTTCTGCAAACCGTCGCGCGGGCCGACTTCCACCAGGCGTACGTGTAAGGGGAGGGACATGACGGTTACCTTCTGATCAATGGCCGGCCTGGCTCATGGTAGTTGCCAGTGCCTGGGTGCAGCGCTCTTCGGCGGTGTCCAGTTCCAGCTTCATCTGTTCGATATCCAGCAACTGTTGCTCGAGCTGCTCGCGGCGTTCAGCGATTTTTGCGAGCATGCTGTTGAGTTGGATGTGGTTGCCGCTGGTGGGGTCATAGAGTTCGATCAGCTCGCGGCATTCAGCCAGGGAGAAGCCGATGCGCTTGCCGCGCAGAATCAGCTTGAGGCTGACCTTGTCCCGCGCCGAGTAGATACGCTCCTGGCCCCGACGTTCCGGGGCCAGCAGGCCTTGTTCCTCATAGAAGCGAATGGCGCGGGTGGTGATATCCAGCTCGCGGGCAAGGTCGGAGATGCTGTAGGTGGTGCTCATGGCGGTGCTCAGGAAGGTCTTGGCGCTAAGCTAATTGCAGGTTGACGTAAACGTCAAGGACTGCTGCGCAGCCCATCGGGGGCAAGCCCCTCCCACAGGGGAACTCCTTCACCTCAGGCTTGTTGTTTATCCAGCTTTTTTTCGTGGGCCGTTACCTGCTGGCACAACTCGATCATCTGCTCGCGCATCCAGCGGTTGGCCGGGTCCTGGTCGGTGCTTTCGTGCCAATACAGGTGGGTTTCCACCGCTGGCACATCATTGACCGGCAGGTTGAACCAGTGCAGTTCATGGCGGCGGGCGAAGCGTTCAGGTACGGTCATGACCATGTCGGTCTGCTGCAATACCTGCGACGCCATCAGGTAGTGCTGGGAGCGCAGGGCGATCTTGCGCTGGATGCCCATCTTGCCCAGGGCCAGGTCGACATGGCCCAGGCCGTTGCGGCGGCTGGAAATATGGATATGGGTCAGGGACAGGTAGTCATCCAGGCTGAATTTGTCCTTGCCTGCCATCGGATGGCCCTTGCGCATGGCGCATACGTAGCGGTCTTCCATCAGCTTGACATGACGCACCTGCGGGTCGGTGTTGAGCGGCGCATCCACGGCAAAGTCCAGGCGTCCGGCGGCCAGCTCCTTGGTGGTTTCGCGGCGTTTGGACAAAAAGCTCTCGATGACCACCGTCGGCGCCAGGCGGCGCAGGCGCTGGAACAGTGCTGGCAGAATGACCGCTTCGGTCAGGTCGGTCATGCTGATGCGGTAGGTCTTGGCCGCCTGTTGCGGATTGAAAATCCGGCTTTCCTGCACTGAAACCCGCAGCAACGACAACGCATTACGCACCGGGCCGATGATGTTCTGTGCCATCGGTGTGGGCACCATGCCCTGGGCGGTGCGCACGAACAGCGGGTCGTTGAAGGTCTCGCGCAGGCGTGCCAGGGCGTTGGACACCGCCGGCTGGGTGATGCCGACAATCTGCCCGGCGCGGGTCAGGTTGGCTTCGGTATAGATCGCGTCGAAGACGATAAAGAGGTTGAGGTCGACCTTGCTCAGATTCATGTCGTTGCACTCTTATTGTTAGGTATTCATACGCCGATCATATATCGGTGATGAATGTTAATACACGCCGAGAATAGGCTAGGTAAATTATCAGCGCTGTTCTAGCATCGATTGCATGACTTAAACAACCTCTCAGAGAAGGGAGCTGCTCATGGATTTCGCCTATTCGCCCAAGGTTCAGGAACTGCGTGAACGCGTCAGCGCATTCATGGACGCTTACGTCTACCCGGCCGAGCCGGTGTTCGAACGCCAGGTCAGCGAAGGTGACCGCTGGCAGCCCACCGCGATCATGGAAGAACTCAAGGCCAAGGCTAAAGCCGAGGGGTTGTGGAACCTGTTCCTGCCGGAATCCGAGCTGGGCGCCGGCCTGAGCAACCTCGAATATGCGCCGCTGGCCGAAATCATGGGCCGCTCGCTGTTGGGTCCGGAACCGTTCAACTGCTCCGCCCCCGACACCGGCAACATGGAAGTGCTGGTGCGCTACGCCAATGAAGAGCAGAAACAACGCTGGCTTGAACCGCTGCTGCGCGGTGAGATTCGTTCCGCCTTCGCCATGACCGAACCGGACGTGGCCTCCTCAGACGCCACCAACATGGCCGCCCGCGCTGAACGCCAGGGCGATGAATGGGTGATCAACGGCAAGAAGTGGTGGACCTCCGGCGCCTGCGACCCGCGCTGCAAGATCCTGATCTTCATGGGCCTGAGCAACCCGGATGCGCCACGCCACCAGCAGCATTCGATGATTCTGGTGCCGGTGGACACTCCCGGCGTAAAAATCCTGCGCCCGCTGCCGGTATTCGGTTACGACGACGCGCCCCACGGCCACGCCGAAGTGCTGTTCGACAACGTGCGCGTGCCGTACGAAAACGTACTGCTGGGTGAAGGCCGTGGGTTTGAGATCGCCCAGGGCCGCCTCGGCCCTGGCCGTATCCACCACTGCATGCGCTCGATCGGCATGGCTGAGCGCGCGTTGGAATTGATGTGCAAGCGCTCGGTCAGCCGCAGCGCGTTCGGCAAGCCGCTGGCGCGCCTGGGGGGCAATATCGACAAGATCGCCGACTCGCGCATGGAGATTGATATGGCGCGGCTGCTGACCTTGAAAGCGGCGTACATGATGGACACCGTGGGGAATAAAGTCGCCAAAAGCGAAATCGCCCAGATCAAGGTGGTCGCGCCGAACGTGGCACTGAAGGTGATCGACCGTGCGATCCAGATTCACGGCGGCGCCGGCGTTTCCAACGACTTCCCGTTGGCCTATATGTACGCCATGCAACGCACCCTGCGCCTGGCCGACGGCCCGGACGAAGTGCACCGTGCGGCGATCGGCAAGTTCGAGATTGGCAAGTATGTGCCCAAGGAGCTGATGCGCGGCGGGCAGTAACACCGCGTCGCCTGCCATCGGGAGCAAGCCCCCTCCCACATTTTGACTGTATTCACAAATCTAAGTGTGGGAGGGGGCTTGCCCCCGATGAGGCCAGTTCAGCCACTGAAAATCCAACAGCCCTCAGTACACCCAAACCTCCACCCGCCGATTCTTGATCCGCCCCTCATCCTCAGTATTTGCCGCCACCGGCATCTGCGCGCCAAACCCGCGAATATCGCGCAGTACCACGCCGCTTTTCACCAGCTCCCTGCGCACCGCCATGGCCCGCAATTTGGACAGCAGGGCCGCCCGCTGCGGATCATTCTTGGCATCGCCAAAGCCCACCAGCGTCACTTGCTTGTGCAGTTTGCCGTGGCTTTGCAGATACGCCACCACCCGCTGCACATCCTGGCGCGCCTTGTTGTCCAGGCTGGCGCTGCCTTCCTCGAAACGGAAATTTACCGTCAAACGCTGGGCGCTGCGCGCAATCGCCTGATACGCCTCGGGCATCGAGGCCCGTGGGGCTACGCCAATCGCCTGCACGTGCTGGGCGACAAAGCCGTTGGCCGCCACGATCGCCTGGCCCTGATCGCTCTGGGCAAAGTCCACCAAGGCTTTGGCCCAAGGATTACGCGTCGCCGGCGGCAGATAAAAGTACAGGCGCCGTGACAGCGGGTAATCCTCGGTGGCGATCAAGCTGTTCAGCGCCGGCATCGGTTGCGAGTCGCCATCGACAATCGCCACGGCCTTGGCTTGGCGCACGTAGGGCAGGCCGATAAAACCGATGCCTTGGGGGTCCTGGCTGACCGCATCGGACAGCGCTTCACTGGACTCGAAACGCTGGGCTGACGCGGCCAGCGGTTTTCCGCGTCGGTTCAGCACCAGCTCCTTGAAGGTGTCATAGGTGCCGGACTGATCGTCCCGCGCGTACAGATGAATAGCTGCGCCACTGCCGCCGAGCGTTTCCCAGGTGCTGATCTCGCCATTGAAAATCTGCGCCAGTTGCTCGGTGTTGAGGCTGTTCAGCGGATTACGCGGGTTAAGGATGATCGCAAGGCCATCAATGGCAATCACGTGTTCGGCGGTGGGGCTTTTCAGGTCGCCGAGGGGCGCGAGGTCTAGCCGTTCGCTGTCCTTGATCGGGCGGGACGAGGCGGCCAGGTCGGCGCTGTGGTTTTTCAGCGCGGCAAACCCGGTGCTGGAACCATGGGCGGCGACGTCGACCCTCACGGTCTTGCCCTCACGGGTTTTGCCGATCACACGCTGTTCATTGGCGCTCTCGGCGGGTTCGCTGTGCACACCTTGCAAACCCTGCTGCTCCATCAAGCCCCTGACCAATGCCGGGACCAAACCCGCGCCAATGGTGTTGGAGCCCTGGATACGCAATGCCGGGCCTTGATCAGGCAGGGGCAGCGGGGCGGACACCGCGAAGAAAGGGAAAAGGGCCAGCAGTAATAGAACGCGCAGCAGCATGCCGACACCTTCGTCAGCCAAAGGGAGTGCCGCGAGATTAAGTCAGTGGGATTGCAGTAATGTGACCGTCACGCCACAAGTCAAAATGTGGGAGGCCCCACTACCTCTTCGACGTAGCGCTGTCGCGCAGCAAACTGGGGGCGCCTACAAATATTCTTGGCGCTGAGGTGATCGTTCCCGCGCTCTGCGTGGGAATGCCTCCTGGGACGCTCCGCGTCCCGCCAAGCGCTGCAAGTTTCGGCGATTGCGCACAGGTGACGCGGAGCGTCACGGGCTGCAATCCCACGCAGGAGCGTGGGAACGATCTTTGAATGTGAAATTTCAGTTTTTAACTGAAAAATTAATCCTTTAAAATCAGCGAGTTATTTTAAGTTTGATAAGAGGGGGCTTGCTCCCGATGGCGGTGTATCAGCTACAGATCAGCTGACTGACACACCACTATCGGGAGCAAGCCCCCTCCCACATTGACCGGGTAGAGTCAGCGGAATCAGCTCAGCTCCAACCAGATCGGCGCATGGTCCGACGGTTTTTCCAACGCGCGCAAATCGTAATCCACTCCCGCGTCCTTGAGCCGAGGCACCAGGCCGGTGGACGCCATGATCACGTCGATGCGCAGCCCACGCTTGGGCTCATCCTCAAAGCCACGGCTGCGGTAATCGAACCAGCTGAAGCGGTCGGTCACCTCAGGATTCAAGTGCCGGAAGCTGTCCACCAGGCCCCAGTTTTTCAGGCGGGCCATCCATTCGCGCTCTTCCGGCAGGAAGCTGCACTTGCCGGTTTTCAGCCAGCGTTTGGCATTGTCGGCGCCGATGCCGATGTCGCAGTCCTGCGGGGAAATATTCACGTCGCCCATCACCACCAGGGCCTGATCGTTGCTGAACTGGCTTTCCAACAGCTGTTGCAGGTCTTCGTAGAAGCGCTGCTTGGCCGGGAATTTGGTCGGGTGGTCGCGGCTTTCGCCTTGGGGGAAGTAGCCGTTCATGACAGTGACCGGGTGCCCGTTCTCGTCGGCGAAGGTGCCCCAGATGAAACGGCGCTGGGCGTCTTCTTCATCGCTGGCAAAACCTTTGTGCAGGCTCAACGCCTCTTTGCGCGAGAGCAGGGCCACGCCGTAATGGCCTTTCTGGCCATGGTAATAAACGTGATAGCCCAGCGCCTGGACTTCGGCCAGCGGGAACTGGTCATCGTGGACCTTGGTTTCCTGCAGGCCGATCACATCCGGTTGATGCTTTTCAATCAGCGCCGCCAGCTGATGAGGGCGGGCGCGCAGCCCGTTGATGTTGAAGGAGACGATTTTCATGGTCGGCAGTCCAGTCTGGCAAAAGGGCGATGCTAGCCGACAAGTCGGACTGCGGCCAGCGTGGCGGTAGGACGAATGCGCTGCTAATGTCTGGGAACGACTGGCGCTGCGCAGGTTCGTACCCATAAGAACGCCACCTTTTTGAGTGGCGCCCAGGAGATTGACTGTTATGCCTGATACTTCGACGGCCGCTGCCGAAATCCGTGTGCTCAATAGCGGCTATTCCCGCGAAGCGCGTTCCCTGCTGTACCAGGCCTACCGTCACGAACCGACCTTCGCCTACATCTTCGAAGCCGAGCGCCCCGGTTATGAACAGCGGGTACGCGCCACCGTGCGCGAGCTGGTCAAGCAACATTTCTTCCAGAAGCTTCCGGCCATTGGCCTGTTCGTCAACGACCGTCTGGTCGGCGTTGCCCTGATCGCCCCGCCGCAACGGCGCCTGGGCATCACCGAGAGCTGGGCCTGGCAAATCCGCATGTGGCTGAGCACCGGGGTACGCGGCACGCGGCGTTACCTTGAATACCATCAGGCCGTCCTGGCGTGCCTGCCCACCGAGTCGGTGCATGTGTTGCCATTGCTGGGCATTCACCCGCAGTTGCAGGGCCACCACTACGGCGAACAATTGCTTGAAGCGGTTCACAATTGGTGCGCCGAAGACCCGCATTCATCGGGCGTGGTGCTCGACACGGGCAATTCCCGTTACCTGGAGTTCTATAAGCGCCAGGGCTATGAGGAAATCGGTGAAATTGCCGTAGGACCTGTGCTGGAGCATGTGTTTTTCCATCCCAACCCCCAGCCGTTAAGTGCTGCAGCGACTTGAGACAGAATTATTCAGACAAATCCGGGTTCAAAGTTCCTCTCTCGCTCGTGTAGCATCCGCGCCTATGAAGTTTCCAGGAAGATTTACCAGCGGCTTGATCCTGCTGTTCACAAGCTGCGGCGCATGGGCGCAAAGCGAATTGGACGTGCGGATCAAGCCCTCTAACGACGCGCTGAAAGCCAACATCGAAGGCTACATCGGCGGCGTGGGCGATCGTGATGAAGAAGCGCTGCTGCGGTTCAGCCGTGGCGCCGAGGAGCAGGCGCGCAAAGCGGCCCAGGCCCTGGGCTTCTATCAGCCACAGATCGCCAGCGATGTGCAGGGCGGCAAGAACCCGCGCCTGATCCTCACCATCGACCCCGGCGAGCCCGTGCATTTGCGCAACGTCACCCTGCGGGTCGACGGCCCGGCGGCGAGCCTCAAGGGCTTTCGCGTGCCCGCCAGTGACGATCTCAAGCCCGGCGCGGTGCTCAACCACGGCCATTACGATGATGCCAAGCGTCTGATCCAGAACCAGGCATCGCGCTACGGCTTTTTCAGCGGGCGCTTTACGCGTCAGACACTCTCCGTCGATCCCCAGGCGGGCGTCGCCGATATCGAGCTGGTTTACGACAGCGGCCCGCGCTACAGCATGGGCAAGGTCAGCTTTAGCGGCGACACTCCATTCGATGAAGAACTGCTGCAACGCATGGTGCCCTTTGAAAGTGGCACCCCTTACGACTCCGAACTGATCGCCGAACTCAACCAGAACCTGCAAGGCAGTGGCTTCTTCGACAGCGTGCGCGTGGACGCCAGCCCCACGGCCTCGACCAACGACGTGATTCCGGTGGCCGTGCAACTGGACACGCGCAAGCCACGCACGATGGGCCTGGGCCTGGGTTTCTCGACGGACGTCGGCCCGCGCGGCAAGGCCAACTGGACGCGCCACTGGGTCAATCCCCAGGGCCACAGTTATGGCTGGGAGGCCGAGCTTTCGGCGCCACGCCAGAACGTCGGCCTGTGGTATGACGTTCCGCTCGACCCACCGCTCACCGACAAACTGCGCTTCGCCGGCGGTTACCAGAATGAAGAGCTGGCCAACACCGACACCCTGAGCAAGCTGCTCACCGTCGGGCCCGAATGGCACAGTAAATTGCCCAGCGGCTGGACACGGGTTATCTCGCTCAAATACCAGCGCGAAGAATACCGCCTGGGCAATGACTCGGGCCTGAGCAACCTGGTGATGCCGGGGATCAGCTACTCCTACCTGCGCAGCGACAACCGCATCGATCCGCACAACGGTTATCGCCTGATGTTCGACAGCAAGGTCGCCAAGGAAGGGCTCGGTTCCGACACCAATCTGCTGTACGGCACCGCCACGATCAAGGGCTTGACCACCTTGTGGGATAACCATCGGTTCCTGGGCCGCGCGCAAGTGGGCGGCAGTGCCACCAACGGCTATAAGTCGGTGCCGCCTTCGCTGCGCTTCTTTGCCGGTGGCGACCAAAGCGTGCGCGGCTATGAATACCAGACCCTGTCACCGGAGAACGATCGCGGTGACCGCATCGGCGGCCGCTATATGGTGGCGCTGAGTGCCGAGTATCAATATTCCATCGCCGACAAATGGCGGATCGCTACCTTTATCGACCAGGGCAACTCGTTCAATACCCTGGAAATGCCCAGCCTGAAAACCGGTGTCGGTGTGGGCGTGCGCTGGGTTTCGCCGGTTGGCCCGATCCGCCTCGACCTGGCCCATGCCCTGGAAGACCCGGGCGGCATTCGATTGCACTTTTCCATGGGGCCTGAGCTGTGATGCGTGGTTTGAAAATAGCCGGGCTGGTCCTGATGGCCATCCTCGCGGTGGCGGTGTTGGCGCTGTGGTCGGTACTCGGAACCCAGGCGGGCAGTCGCTGGGCACTGGGCCAGGTGCCGGGTTTGAGCCTGGAAAACTTCCAGGGGCGCCTGGGCGGACAGTGGAGCGCCGATCACCTGCTATGGCAGCAAGACAGCAGCCGCGTCGAGCTTGATGCGCCCACGTTTGAGTGGTCGCCGGACTGCCTGTTGCGTATGACTCTGTGTATCGATCGCCTGGATGTGGAGCGGGTCAGCCTGCAATTTCCCCCAAGCGCCGAAGCGAGCAGCAGCGGGCCCATCGCGTTGCCCGACCTGAAGCTGCCGCTGGCCATCCAGTTGGGCGACGTTCGCGTCGGTAGCCTGTTGTTCAACGGCAGTGAAGAACTCAAGGGCCTGCAACTGGCGGCGCACTGGACCTCCGCAGGTATGCAGATCGACGCCGTGCACCTGCAACGGGACGGCTTGGTGCTGGACCTCGCCGGCCTGCTGCAACCTGTCGGCGACTGGCCTTTGACGGCCAGCGGTAATCTCAGCCTGCCTTACGCGCCGGGCGGCGCACCGTGGATGGTGGCCCTCAAGGTCGATGGCGACTTGCTCAAGACACTCAAGCTCGACGCCGACAGCAGCGGCTATCTGCCGGCCAAGCTCAGTGGCGAGTTGCAGCCGCTGGTGGACAATCTGCCGGCGCAATTGCGCATCACCGCAGACGCCTTCAAACCCAGCGCCGACCTGCCCGACACCCTGCAACTCAATCAATTGGACCTGAGCGCCAAGGGCGACCTGAAAAACGGTTACCAACTGTTGGGCAAAGCGCTGCTACCGGCGGAAAAAGGCCCGGTGGACCTGCTGCTGCAAGGCAAGGTCGACGCCAAGGGCGCACAGATCGCCGGCCTGGACCTGACAGCCGGCGACCAGCAAAGCCTCAAGCTCAGCGCCAATCTGGACTGGCAACAAGGTTTCAGCGCCGATGCCAAGGTCGCCTGGCTGGACTTCCCCTGGCATCGTTTGTACCCGCTGATCGACGAACCGCAGGTGACCTTGCGCACCTTCAACGGTGAAGTTTCCTATAAAGACGGCAACTACCTGGGCAACCTCAAGGCCGATCTCGACGGCCCGGCGGGCAAGTTCAACGTGGTTACACCGTTCAGTGGTGACCTCAAGCAAATCTTCCTGCCCGAGCTCAAGTTGACAGCCGGCCAGGGCAAGGCCGAAGGGCGTTTGAACGTACAGTTCGCGGACGGCATCGCCTGGGACACCGCGTTGGATTTGACCGCGTTGAACCCGGCCTATTGGGTCGCCGAATTGCCCGGTACCCTGGCCGGGCCGCTGCGCAGCAAGGGCGAATTCAACAACGGGCAACTCAAGCTTAACGCCGACCTTGACCTCAAGGGCCATCTGCGCGGGCAAACCGCCGTGCTGGCCGCCAAGGCCGAAGGCGCGGGCGAACAATGGACCCTCGCCAACCTGGACATCCGCCTGGGCGACAACCGCATCAACGGCAGCGGCAGCCTGCAGCAACGCCTGGCCGGGCAGATCGACATCAAGCTGGCCCGCCTGGCCCAGCTCTGGCCGCAACTGCGTGGGCAGATTAACGGCCGCGTCGATGTCAACGGCACTCTGAAAGCGCCGCAAGGCAAGCTCAACCTCAAGGGCCAGCAACTGGCATTGGCCGACAATCGCCTGCAAAACCTCAGCCTCGACGCGACACTGGACAGCGCCCAGCGCGCCAGGATCGACCTCAAGGGCAGCGGCATCCAGAGCGGCGAGACCCAGGTCGGTACGCTCACCGCCAGCGCCCAGGGTGATATCAAGAGCCAGAAGGTCCAGCTGGACCTGGCCGGTCCTTTGCTCAAGCTGGCCCTGGCCCTGGACGGCAACCTCGATAAAGGCAACTGGCGCGGGCGCCTGGCCAGTGGTGACGTGCAAGCGGGTGGCCAGGACTGGAGGCTGCAAGCCCCGGCGAAAATCGAGCGCCTGGCCGATGGCAAGCTGACCTTTGCCGCCCATTGCTGGGTGTCCGGTGGCGCCAGCCTGTGCGGCGAAGACCAGCGCCTGATGCCCGAGCCGAAGCTGCGTTACCACCTCAAGCAATTCCCCCTCGACAGCCTCGCGGCCTTTTTGCCCAAAGACTTCGCCTGGCAGGGCAGGCTCAATGCCGACGTGCAACTCGATCTGCCGGCCAGCGGCCCCAAAGGCGTGGTGTCGGTGGACGCCGGTGGCGGCACCCTGCGCGTCAAGGACAAGAATCAGTGGCTGGATTTCCCGTACGACACCCTCAAGCTGGAAACCACCCTCAACCCCAAGCGCATCGACACTCAGTTGAACTTCCGTGGCGGCAAGCTCGGCGAGTTGCTGTTGCAGGCGCAGATCAATCCGCTGCCGGCCAACAAGCCGATCACCGGCAATTTCAGCCTCACCGGGCTGGACCTGGCGGTGGCACGGCCGTTCGTGCCGATGGTGGAAAAACTCAGCGGCAAGCTCAATGGCAACGGGCGTATTTCCGGCGGCTTGCTCGCACCCCAGGTCAACGGCAGCGTGAATCTTGTCGATGGCGAAATCTCCGGGCCTGAACTGCCGGTGAGCCTGGAAGGCCTGAACGTGCAGGCGCTGATTGCCGGCGAAAGCGTACAGCTCAATGGCGCCTGGCGCAGTGGCAAGGCCGGGCAGGGCAGCCTCAAGGGCCAGATCGACTGGGGCCGCGCCCTGGTGGTGGACCTGAGCCTCAAGGGTTCGCAACTGCCGGTGACGGTCGAGCCCTATGCCGTACTGGAAGTGGCGCCCGACCTGAAGATCAGCCTCAAGGACGACAAGCTGGCGATTGCCGGCAAGGTGCACATCCCGCGCGGCGATATCACCGTGCGCGAGCTGCCGCCGTCGACGGTCAAGGTGTCCGATGACACGGTGATCGTCGGCAGCCAGACCGAAGAGGGCAAGCCGCCGATGGCGATGGCCATGGATATCGACGTGGAAGTGGGCGAAGACCAACTCAACTTCGCCGGCTTCGGCCTCACCGCCAAAGTGCAAGGCCATGTGCATATCGGCGACAACATGGACACCCGTGGCGAACTGTGGCTCAACGATGGCCGTTACCGGGCCTACGGCCAGCGCCTGAATGTGCGCCGTGCGCGCCTGTTGTTCGCCGGGCCGTTGGATCAGCCGTTCCTGGATATCGAGGCGGTACGCGTGACCACCGAGTCTTCCCGCACGGTCACCGCCGGCATTCGGTTGAGCGGCAGTGCCGAGCAGCCGACCACGCAGATCTTCTCCGAGCCCGCCATGGCCCAGGAAGACGCGCTGTCCTACCTGGTGCTGGGGCGTTCGCGTACCAACAACGGTGAAGACAACAACATGCTCGCCGAAGCCGCCCTGGGCCTGGGCCTGATGGGCAGCGCCGGGGTGACCTCGGACATCGCCACCAAGTTGGGCATCCAGGATTTCGACCTGGATACCCAAGGCAGCGGCAACAGCACGGCGGTGGTGGCCAGCGGCAAGATCAACGAAAAACTCAGCCTGCGTTACGGGGTTGGGGTGTTCGAACCGGCCAATACCATCGCGCTGCGCTACCTGCTGAGCAAGAAGGTGTACCTGGAAGTCGCAACTGGGGTGGCCAGTTCGCTGGACATCTTCTACAAGCGCGATTTCTAAGCATCACGCGGTCAAAAATGTGGGAGGGGGCTTGCTCCCGATAGCAGTGTGTCAGGCAGCTAATCTGTACCTGACCCACCGCTATCGGGAGCAAGCCCCCTCCCACATTGGTATGTATTTCACTCAAGTTTTCATGTGATTACCAAGCAACCTAACTATTCCATTTGACATTCGCTGCCTAAGCAGTAATATCTCGTCACACATTCACTGCCTAGGCAGTAATAAGGTGACTTCCGATGCCGCATTTCACCCCTGAAAACTTCCACAACTGCCACCTCGGGCTGTTGCTGGGCCGCGCTGCGATCCTCAAGGACCGCATCATCGACACCCATATGGAACCTCACGGCATTACCGCCGCGCAGTTCAAGGTGTTGATCATCATGGCCCAGTTCGGCGTCGACACGCCGGCCGAGCTGTGTCGCAACCTGTCCCTGGACAGCGGCTCGATGACGCGCATGCTCGACCGGCTGGAGCAGAAAAAGCTGCTCAGTCGCAAGCGTTCCGACCTGGACCGCCGCCAGGTGCAGTTGGTGCTCACCGCCGACGGCCAGCGCCTGGCAGACATGCTGCCGCAGATCGGTGCCCAGGCCCTCAACCAACTGGCCGGTGTGCTTGAGGCGGGCGAGCTGGAAACCCTGGAGCGGATCCTCAAGAAAATTCTGATAGCTGCGGGTGATCCCATCACCCTTCAGCGGGTAGGACAATGATGAACACACGCGCATTCAGCCTGGTGCTGATGGCGATGACGTTGGCCGGTTGTGCCAACTACAGCGGCCTTGACACCCAAGGCAAACGCCTCGACGCCAATAGCTTGCAAACCGGCAAATCCCTGAGCGGTGTCAGCCTGTCCAGCGCCGCCTGGCCGGCCGCCGACTGGTGGAAAAGCCTCGGCGACCCACAGCTCGACGGCCTGATCCAGGAAGCCCTGCAATACAGCCCCGATATGCAGGTCGCCAGTGCCCGTGCGCACCAGGCCGAAGCTGCGGCCTATGCCGCCAACGCCGCGCGCATGCCTACCCTGGATGCCAGCGCCGGTGTCAGCCGTTCGCGGCTGGCCAAGGACCAGGACCCGCGCGGGGAGGGCGATGCCTATTCGACGGTGCGCAACATCGGCGCCAGCTTCAATTACAACTTCGACCTGTGGGGCGGCCAGCGCGCCGCCTGGGAAGCCGCCCTTGGCCAGGCTCGCGCCGCCGAAGTCGACCAGCAGGCCGCGCGCCTGACCCTGGCCGCCAACGTGGCCAAGGCCTACAGCGATCTGGGCCAGGCGCATATCGTGCGTGACCTGGCTGCCGACGACCTCAAGCGCACCCGCCAGATGCTCGACCTGAGCAAGCGTCGCCTGAGTTCCGGCATCGACAGCGAATACCAATACCAGCAAACCGAAAGCCTGGAAGCCAGCTCCCAGTCGCAGTTGATCGATGCGGAAAAACAACTGCAAAGCGCCAAGATCGCCCTGGCCGTGCTGCTCGGTAAAGGCCCGGACCGTGGCAACGAACTGGCGCGCCCGAATGTATTGAAACCCACGGCGGTCGCCGTGCCGTCGGTGTTGCCCGCCGAGCTGCTTGGCCGGCGCCCGGACCTGGTCGCCGCGCGCTGGCGGGTGGAAGCTGCGAGCAAGGACATCGCCGCCAGCAAGACCCGTTTCTACCCCAACCTCAACCTGAGCGCGAGCGCCGGCGCCGAATCGTTGTTGGGCGACGCCATGTTCGGTTCGGCCAGCCGCTTCTTCAATATCGCGCCGACGATATCGCTGCCGATCTTCGACGGTGGCCGCCTGCGCGCCGACCTCGACGCCCGCGACGCCGATTACGACCTGGCCGTGGCCCAGTACAACAAAACCCTGGTGCAAGCCCTGGGCGACATCGGCAGCACCTTGTCGCAACTGCGCGATACCGGGCGGCAGATCCAGGCGCAGCAACACGCCGCCGATATCGCCCAGCAGTCTTATGACACCGGGGTGCAACGCTACAGCTCCGGCATCGGTAACTATCTGGATGTGCTCAGCATCGAGCAGCAATTGCTGCAGGCCCAGCGTCAGTTGGCGACCTTGAATGCTGCGCAGATCGATCTGTCGATTCAATTGATGCAGGCACTGGGTGGTGGGTTCAACGCCAGCAACGTGGCCGCGACCACCCCAGCCAACCGCACGGAATAATTTGAGGTATTTGTCATGGCCACTGCCGACAGCAACACTGCACCCGAACAAACCAAAGACAACAACCCGCGCAAACGCAAAGTCATGCTGATCGGCCTGGCGCTGATCGTCATCCTCGGTGTCGTCGGCGTCTGGGCCTGGTACGAGCTCTACGGGCGCTTCAACGAAAGCACCGATGACGCCTACGTGAATGGCAACGTGGTGGAAATCACCCCGCTGGTCACCGGCACGGTGGTCAGCATCGGCGCCGATGATGGCGACCTGGTCCACGAAGGCCAGGTGTTGGTCAACTTCGATCCCAACGACGCCGCCGTCGGCCTGCAAAGTGCCCAGGCCAACCTGGCCCGCACCGTGCGCCAGGTCCGCGGCTTGTACAGCAATGTCGATGGGATGAAAGCCCAGGTCAACGCGCAGAAAGCGGACGTGCAGACCGCCCAGGACAACTACAACCGGCGTAAGACCCTGGCCCAGGGCGGGGCGATCTCCCAGGAGGAGCTGTCCCACGCCCGTGACAGCCTGACCGCCGCCAAGAACGCCTTGACCAACCTTGAGCAGCAACTCAAAACCAGCAATGCCCTGGTGGATGACACGGTGATTTCGTCCCACCCGGATGTGCAGGCCGCCGCCGCGCAACTGCGCCAGGCTTACCTGGCCAACGCCCGCAGCACCTTGATTGCCCCGGTCACCGGCTATGTGGCCAAGCGCACCGTGCAACTGGGCCAGCGCGTGCAACCGGGTACCGCGCTGATGGCGGTGATTCCGCTGGACCAGCTGTGGATCGATGCCAACTTCAAGGAAACCCAGCTGCGTGATATGCGCATCGGCCAGCCGGTGGATATCGAATCGGACATTTACGGCAGCGATGTGAAGTACAGCGGCACCGTCGACAGCCTGGGCGCCGGCACGGGCAGCGCGTTTGCCTTGTTGCCCGCGCAGAACGCCACCGGCAACTGGATCAAGATCGTGCAGCGGGTGCCGGTGCGCATCCATATCAACGCCGAAGAGCTGGCCAAGCACCCGTTGCGGGTCGGCTTGAGTACCGTGGTCAACGTGGACCTGCATGACCAGAGCGGCCCGGTGCTGGCGCAACAGGCGCCGCAGAAGGCCTCGTTCACCACCAACGTGTATGACCGCCAATTGGCCGAAGCCGATGCCATGATCAACCAGTTGATCCATGACAACAGCGTCGCCGCTCCCAAGGCTGCGCAACGCTGATGAGCAATAACGCCTCGTTCACGCCGCCCAGCCTGGTAATGGCCACTATCGGGCTGTCGCTGGCGACCTTCATGCAGGTGCTCGACACCACCATCGCCAACGTGGCGTTGCCGACCATTTCCGGCAACCTGGGCGTGAGTTCGGAGCAGGGCACCTGGGTCATTACCTCGTTTGCGGTGAGCAACGCCATTGCCTTGCCGCTCACCGGCTGGTTGAGCCGGCGCTTCGGCGAAGTGAAGCTGTTTCTGTGGGCGACTATCCTGTTCGTGCTGGCGTCGTTCCTGTGCGGTATTTCCACCTCGATGCCCGAGTTGATCGGCTTTCGCGTGCTGCAGGGCCTGGTCGCCGGGCCGCTGTACCCGATGACGCAAACCTTGCTGATTGCGGTGTACCCGCCGGCCAAGCGCGGCATGGCCCTGGCACTGCTGGCGATGGTCACGGTGGTGGCGCCGATTGCCGGGCCGATCCTCGGCGGCTGGATCACCGACAGCTACAGTTGGCCGTGGATCTTCTTCATCAACGTGCCCATCGGCATCTTTGCGGTGATGGTGGTGCGTGCGCAGCTCAAGAAACGCCCGGTGCAGACCAGCCACCAACCGATGGATTACGTCGGGCTGCTCAGCCTGATCGTCGGGGTCGGCGCCTTGCAGATCATCCTCGACAAGGGCAATGACCTGGATTGGTTCGAGTCCAATTTCATCATCATCGGTGCGGCCATTTCGGTGATCGCCCTGGCGGTGTTCGTCATCTGGGAAATGACCGACAAGCACCCGGTGGTCAACCTGCGCTTGTTTGCCTACCGCAACTTCCGTATCGGCACCATTGTGTTGGTCGGCGGCTATGCGGGTTTCTTCGGCATCAACCTGATCCTGCCGCAATGGCTGCAGACCCAGATGGGCTACACCGCCACCTGGGCCGGCTTGGCGGTGGCGCCGATCGGTATTCTGCCGGTGCTGATGTCGCCGTTCGTGGGCAAGTACGCGCACAAGTTCGACCTGCGTCTGCTGGCGGGGCTGTCATTCCTGGCGATGGGCTTGAGCTGTTTCATGCGTGCGAGCTTCACCAACGAGGTGGATTTCCAGCACATCGCCCTGGTGCAGTTGTTCATGGGTATCGGCGTGGCGCTGTTCTTCATGCCGACCTTGAGCATCCTGATGTCCGACCTGCCGCCGCAGCAGATTGCCGACGGCGCCGGTCTGGCGACCTTCCTGCGGACCCTGGGCGGCAGCTTCGCGGCGTCGCTCACCACCTGGATCTGGATTCGCCGCGCCGACCAGCACCATGCCTACATGAGCGAGAACATGACCGTCTATGACTCGACCACGCGCGATGCCGTGCAGGCGCTGGGTGGGGCAGGGCACAAGGCCTATGCGCAACTGGACCAGATTCTCACCAGCCAGGCGTACATGATGTCTACCGTGGATTATTTTACGTTGATGGGGTGGGTCTTCGTGGGGTTGATGCTGTTGGTGTGGCTGGCTAAGCCGCCATTTGGCGCCAAGGCCGGGCCGGAGGCGTCCGGGCACTGACCTTCAAGAGTGAAATGCAAGCCAATGTGGGAGGGGGCTTGCTCCCGATTGCGGTGGGTCAGTTACAGATTGGCTGACTGACTCACTGCTATCGGGAGCAAGCCCCCTCCCACATTTTGATCTCTGTTCACATGGGATCAGTGGTGTTTGAGGATCATGCGCCAGGCAATGCCAACTGCGGATTGACGAAGTCAAACGCCGCCAGTTGAAAGCCTTGCTCATCCACCTGCAACGCCCACCCTTGCTTGTCCCAATCCCCCAGCACAATGCGCCTGGCCGCCTGGTCACCAATCTGCAGCTTATGAATGGCGGGGCGGTGGGTGTGGCCGTGAACGAGGGTGCGCACGCCAAAGTGTTGCATGACCCGTGGCACTTCTTCCGGCGTGACGTCGACAATGTCGTTGGCCTTCATCCGTACCTGGGCGCTGCTTTCACTGCGCAGCTTGCGCGCCAGCCGGTGGCGGGTGCGCAGGGGCAGGTGGCGCAGGATGAACAGCACCAGCGGGTTGCGCAGAATGCGCCGCAGCTTCATATAGCCGAGGTCGCGGGTGCAAAGGCTGTCGCCGTGCATCAGCAGCACGGGTTCGCCGGCGAGCTGCACGACACTCGGGTCCTTGAGCAGCGTTGCGCCTGCCGCTTTGCAGAACGCCTTGCCGATCAGGAAATCGCGGTTGCCGTGCATGATGAAAATCGGGGTGCCGCTGTCGCTCAGTTCGCGCAGTGCGGCGCAGATCGAGCGTTGGAACGGTGTCATCCCATCGTCGCCAATCCAGGCTTCGAAGAAGTCGCCCAGAATGTACAACGCCTGGGCGCCACGGGCGCGGCCGTGGAGCAGATCCAGAAACGCCCGGGTGATGTCCGGGCGCTCCTCTTCCAGATGCAAATCTGAAATCAGCAATATCACGCTTCGATGATCTCGGCTTTCTCGACGATCACGTCTTCGGCTGGAACGTCCTGGTGGCCGGCCTTGGAGGTGGTGGACACGCCTTTGATCTTGTCGACAACGTCGGTGCCTGCGGTGACTTTACCGAACACCGCGTAACCCCAACCCTGCACGTTCTTGCCGCTGTGGTTGAGGAAGGCGTTGTCGGCCACGTTGATGAAGAACTGCGCGGAGGCCGAATGCGGCTCCATGGTACGGGCCATGGCGACGGTGTACTTGTCGTTGGAAAGGCCGTTGTCCGCTTCGTTCTGGATGCTTGGACGCTTGTCTTTCTTCTCTTTCATGCCGGGCTCGAAACCGCCGCCCTGGATCATGAAGTTGCCGATGACACGGTGGAAAACGGTGTTTTCGTAGTGGCCGGCTTTGACGTACTCGATGAAGTTGGCGACGGTGATCGGCGCTTTCTCGGCGTTCAGCTCGATGACGATGTCACCGTGGTTGGTGGTCAGTTTGACTTGAGTCATGTTCACTACTCTTTTCAGGGAATTCGTGGGGTTGGGCGAATAAACGCTTTACCTGCCTGGCTAAACGGCGGCCAAGTCGCGCAGTTTAGCGTGCCCTGCAGGAATTTCGAGGTGGTTTTTTACCGCCAAGGCAATTAAAGCAGCAGTTTTTGACCGCGCTCTGTCAGGCGGTTGACAGGTTCGGCTATGATAAGCCCTTTGTTTTATCTGGCCTCACCCGGCCACGAACCTGTCTGTTCAAGGATCCTATGAGCAAGCCCACTGTCGACCCTACCTCGAATTCCAAGGCCGGACCTGCCGTCCCGGTCAATTTCCTGCGCCCGATCATCCAGGCGGACCTGGATTCGGGCAAGCACACGCAGATCGTCACCCGTTTCCCGCCAGAGCCCAACGGCTACCTGCACATCGGTCACGCCAAGTCGATCTGTGTGAACTTCGGCCTGGCCCAGGAATTCGGCGGCGTCACGCACCTGCGTTTCGACGACACCAACCCGGCCAAGGAAGACCAGGAATACATCGACGCCATCGAAAGCGACGTGAAGTGGCTGGGTTTCCAATGGTCTGGTGAAGTGCGCTATGCCTCGCAATATTTCGACCAGTTGCACGACTGGGCCGTCGAGCTGATCAAGGCCGGCAAGGCCTACGTCGACGACCTGAGCCCGGAGCAGGCCAAGGAATACCGCGGCACCCTGACCGAGCCGGGCAAGAACAGCCCGTTCCGCGACCGTTCGGTAGAAGAGAACCTCGACTGGTTTGCCCGCATGCGCGCCGGTGAGTTCCCGGACGGCGCCCGCGTGCTGCGCGCCAAGATCGACATGGCCTCGCCGAACATGAACCTGCGCGACCCGATCATGTACCGCATCCGCCATGCCCACCACCACCAGACCGGTGACAAGTGGTGCATCTATCCCAACTATGACTTCACCCACGGTCAGTCGGACGCCATCGAAGGCATCACTCACTCCATCTGCACCCTGGAGTTCGAAAGCCACCGTCCGCTGTACGAGTGGTTCCTGGGCAACCTGCCGGTGCCGGCACAGCCGCGCCAGTACGAGTTCAGCCGCCTGAACCTGAACTACACCATCACCAGCAAGCGCAAGCTCAAGCAACTGGTGGATGAAAAGCACGTATTTGGCTGGGACGACCCGCGCATGTCGACGTTGTCGGGCTTCCGCCGTCGCGGCTACACCCCGGCGTCGATCCGCAATTTCTGCGAGATGGTCGGCACCAACCGTTCCGACGGTGTGGTTGACTTCGGCATGCTCGAGTTCAGCATCCGCCAGGACCTCGACGCCAATGCCCCGCGTGCCATGTGCGTGTTGCGTCCGTTGAAGGTCGTGATCACCAACTATCCGCAAGACCAGGTCGAAAACCTCGAACTGCCGCGTCATCCGCAGAAAGAAGAGCTGGGCGTGCGCAAGTTGCCGTTCGCCCGTGAAATCTACATCGACCGTGATGACTTCATGGAAGAGCCGCCAAAGGGCTACAAGCGCCTGGAACCCAACGGCGAAGTGCGCCTGCGCGGCAGCTACGTGATCCGTGCCGATGAAACCATCAAGGACGCCGATGGCAACATCGTCGAACTGCGCTGCTCGTACGACCCGAACACCCTGGGCAAGAACCCCGAAGGCCGCAAGGTCAAGGGCGTGGTCCACTGGGTCCCGGCCGCTGCCAGCATCGAATGCGAAGTGCGCCTGTACGATCGGCTGTTCCGTTCGCCGAACCCTGAGAAAGCCGAAGACAGCGCAAGCTTCCTCGACAACATCAACCCAGATTCGCTGCAAGTCCTCACGGGTTGTCGCGCCGAGCCATCGCTTGGCGACGCACAGCCGGAAGACCGGTTCCAGTTCGAGCGCGAAGGTTACTTCTGCGCGGATATCAAGGACTCCAAACCTGGTCATCCGGTATTCAACCGTACCGTGACCTTGCGTGATTCGTGGGGCCAGTGATTCTCTAAGGAAGCCGTTGTGCTAACGATCTACAACACACTCAGCAAGACCAAAGAAGTCTTCAAGCCGCTGGATGGCAACAAGGTGCGCATGTACGTGTGCGGCATGACCGTGTACGACTACTGCCACATCGGCCACGGCCGCAGCATGGTTGCCTTCGACCTGGTGACCCGCTGGTTGCGTTTCAGCGGCTACGACTTGACCTATGTGCGCAACATCACCGACATCGACGACAAGATCATCAACCGCGCCAATGAAAACGGCGAGGCGTTCGACGCGCTGACCGAGCGCATGATCGCCGCCATGCATGAGGACGAGGCGCGCCTCAATATCCTCAAGCCGGACATGGAACCGCGCGCCACGGACCACATCCCTGGCATGCACGCGATGATCCAGACCCTGATCGACAAGGGTTACGCCTACGCCCCGGGCAACGGCGACGTGTACTACCGCGTCGCCAAGTTCATGGGCTACGGCAAGCTGTCGCGCAAGAAAATCGAAGACCTGCGCATCGGCGCGCGCATCGAAGTCGACGAGGCCAAGCAGGACCCGCTCGACTTCGTGCTGTGGAAAGCCACCAAGCCCGGCGAGCCGAGCTGGGTGTCGCCGTGGGGCGCCGGGCGTCCGGGCTGGCACATCGAATGCTCGGTGATGTCCACCTGCTGCCTGGGCGAGACCTTCGACATTCATGGCGGCGGCAGCGACCTGGAGTTCCCGCACCACGAAAACGAAATCGCCCAGAGCGAAGCGGCCACCGGCAAGACTTACGCCAATGCCTGGATGCACTGCGGCATGATCCGCATCAATGGCGAGAAGATGTCCAAGTCCTTGAACAACTTCTTCACCATCCGCGACGTGCTGGAAAAGTACCACCCGGAGGTTGTGCGTTATTTGCTGGTGTCCAGCCACTACCGCAGCGCCATCAACTACTCGGAAGACAACCTCAAGGACGCCAAGGGCGCCTTGGAGCGGTTCTACCATGCGTTGAAAGGCTTGCCTGCCGTGGCCCCCGCCGGCGGCGAAGCGTTTGTGGCACGGTTTACCGAAGTGATGAACGACGACTTCGGCACGCCGGAAGCCTGTGCGGTGCTGTTCGAGATGGTGCGTGAGATCAACCGCTTGCGTGAGACTGATGTCGACGCGGCGGCGGGTTTGGCGGCTCGTCTGAAAGAACTGGCGAGCGTGCTGGGCGTGTTGCAGATGGAGGCTGATGACTTCCTGCAAGCCGGCGCCGAAGGGCGTGTGGATGCGGCTGAGGTGGATGCGTTGATCCAGGCGCGTCTGGCGGCTCGTACTAATAAAGACTGGGCGGAATCCGACCGTATCCGCGACCAACTGACCGCGATGGGTGTGGTGTTGGAAGACGGGAAGGGTGGGACTACTTGGCGGTTGGCTGATCAGGCCTGACCGTTGATAAACGCCCCGACTGGTTCGGGGCGATCGTTCCCAAGCTCCGCGTGGGAATGCATCCCGTGACGCTCTGCGTCACCCGTACGCATGGGGACGCGCAGCGCCCCAGGCGGCATTCCCACGCAGAGCGTGGGAACGATCAACAAACCAATTGTTTGAGCAGGCTTTGATGCTTGGGCCGGCTTCATACTTACTTTGCAGTAAGCCCATTACCTTTTCGTGCGTTCTTGTGGCGAGCCGCGCCGGTTTTCTATGCTGGGGTCCTATCCAATCCTCAGGAATACCCACCATGACCCTCGCGCTTGCCCCAGCCATCGCCCGTTACTTTGCCGCCGACGCCGCCAAAACAGGCGATTTCAGCGAATGTTTCACCGCCGACGCGGTGGTGAAGGATGAGGGCCATACTTATATTGGGTTGCCAGCTATCCAGGCCTGGAAGGACGGCACCGCCGACAAGTACACCTACATCAGCGAACCCTTCGCCTGTGAAGTACAGGGCGACAAAACCGTGGTCACCAGCCATCTGGTCGGCGACTTTCCTGGAAGCCCGCTGGACTTGCGGTATGTCTTCGGCCTGGAAGGCGACAGGATCGCTGTATTGGAAATTCTGGTATGAGTTCGACCGCTGCGGGTTGCGCGGTCACTACAATCAGCGGTACCGAGTACGTGATCGACGGCGGTACCGTGCCCACGGTCTAAATCGCCGGCTTGACCGCCTGCCATTTGAGCAGGCCATCGAGCACCGGGCACAGGCTCTGGCCCCATTCGGTCATGCGGTATTCGACCTTGGGCGGGACTACCGGGTAGACCGTGCGGTGCACCAGGCCGTCGGCTTCGAGCTGGCGCAGTTGTTGGGCGAGCATCTTCTGCGAGATATCCGGGATCAGCCGCTCCAGGTCGGAATAGCGCTGTACCTGGCCACCGAACAAGTGGAACAGGATGATCAGCTTCCAGCGCCCGCCGAGCCAGGCGAGGGTGGTTTCGACGTCGGCTGCGGCGGTGGCGGGGGTGTAGGCGTTGCTCATCGCTCGATTCCTGGAAGGTGGCAAAATGGGCGGCACGAATGCGATCCATCGCTTGGCATCGATTGCACATTTTACATCAGGCGTAAAAAACGCCCGCTACCCAGGTGCGGGCGTTGTGCGCTCGGAGTTTAACCGGGCCGCGAAACGCGGTCGATGAATTTACAGCAATCGCCGAAGGGTGTGCAGCCATTTTCCAAGCAACACCCTAAACACTGTCGGAACTGACTGGCGGTCAAAATGTTGACTTTCGCTTTGATTATAGTCTTGCCGAATTAACCCGAGGTTTCAGAGTTTCCTTACAGTCTCCCCTCAAGCAGGGCAGCTAATGTTTTGTTTATTACTGTCGTTGTAAGAAGGGAAACTATATGCAAATGCTTACAGAAACCAGAGACGCGGGTTCAGGCTTGCCGCCACATGGCGGTAAGTTGATCGTCGGCCTCGCCAGTACGTCAGAGCAACTGCGAGAAGTACAAGCCCTTCGTTATAAAGTGTTCAATGAAACTTTTCAGGCGACGGCACTTATGAACGCGCAGGGTTTGAATGCCGATGAGTTTGATGATTATTGTGACCATCTTATAGTACGGGACATCACGACTGGCTGTGTGGTCGGTACCTATCGTTTAATGAGTCCTACGGCAGCCCGACACCTGGGATACTACTCGGAGAAGGAGTTCGACCTGAGCCGATTGGATCATTTGCGCGCACGTATTACCGAAGTGGGGCATGCCTGCGTGCACCCTGACTACCGCAGCGGCAGCGTGATCATGATGCTGTGGTCGGGCTTGATAGCCTACATGCAACGTAAAGGATGTGATTATTTAATGGGGTGCGCCAGCGTCAGTTTGGCCGATGGCGGTTACCAAGCGTCGGCCATTTATCGTGCAATTAAACCCAAACAATTCGCGCCGTCTGAATACCGTGTTACCCCTCATATACCCTTTGCACTTCATGACGTTAAAGATGAAAAACCTGTGCCCATGCCACCCTTATTAAAAGGTTATTTGCGCGGTGGTGCCTGGGTATGTGGCGAACCGGCCTGGGACTGTGATTTTCATTCGGCTGACTTCTTTGTGTTGATGCCGTTATCGAATATAGATCAGCGCTATGCGCGCCATTACGTGAAGTAAATAAGCCGGCACTCCGTTAGTGTGAATCGGGATACTGCATGAACCATCGAAGGGGTTAACGCTATGTTGTTGACAGAAGAACGAACCACTGCATTTGAACTGCTACCGCAATTGGCAGCCTTTCTTGAGTCCGCATCGCTTTTGGAACTGGAACAGGGTTCGTCCCAACGACTGGCTGATCTGTTTCGCACCGTTGGCCGGCCTGGGCTTGCCATTGCCGAGGCGCTGGGTGGTGGGGGTGTCAGTGCACGCCAATTGGCGCAGTTGCACACGTGGGTCGGCGCACATTGCCCTTCACTGGCGGTGATGATGACCATGCACCACCACACCATCGCCGGCATGATGGCAGCCAGTTATTTCTTTCCTGATCTTGAGAAGTTGTTGAGCCTGGTTGCACACAACGACTTGTTGGTGGCGTCCGGGTTCGCCGAAGGGCGTGCGCATTCGGATATTCTGGCCTCGACCATGACCGTGGAAAAAACCGCCGACGGCTATGTCGTGAATGGCAGTAAGAAACCCTGCACGATGACCCATCACTTCGACGTGATCACGTTTGGCGTCAATTACATCGATCCAGAAGGCTGCACGCATCTTGGCATCGGCGCGGGGTTGGCGGGTGATCCACGCATCGAGCGTAAGAAGTTCTGGGGCGTTCCCCATCTGCAAGCGGCGGACAGCCATGAGGTCATCTTCAATAACCTGGTGGTTCCCGAGTCCATGATGCATTTCAGCAAAACCGTGGATGAGCAACTCGATGAGGATCAACAGGGAATGGGTAACCACTTGTTTGCGATCTGGTTCCAGTTGCTGGCTGCGGCGTCCTACCTGGGCATGGCGTCCGCGTTGGCCTCGCGTGCTTTGACGGCGGGTAAAGGTTCGCCGGAAGACCGGGCGCTGTTGCTGATCGATCTGCAAGGGGCGACGATGGCGTTGCAGGGGTTGGCTACTTCGATAGACGAAAACCGCTTCTGGCGCGCCGACCTGGCACGTGCACAGGCCACACGTTTCTCGGTGCAGGAAGCGGTCAATCGTATCGGCACGCGCGCTTTCGAGCTCATGGGCGGCATGGCGTTCATGTCGTCGGAAGAGGTCGCCTATCTGCTGGTGGCAACGCGTGTGTTGGCGTTCCACCCGACTTCCAGGGTCGCCAGCAGCGCATTTCTATGTGAGCAACTGGGCTAAAAAGGTTGGGGGGTCAGATCTTTCGCCTGGCACAAAACCAAATGTGGGAGGGAGCAAGCCCCCTCCCACATTTTAAATCAGCGGCGGCTGCTGACTTCGGCGGGTACGTCATCACCGGCCATGCGCTTGCGGAACAACGCGGTGCGGGCCAGCAGCAAGGTGGTCACCGGCACGGTGATCGACAACAGAATAGGGATCAACCAGCCGTGCAACACCGGCCCGGACTTGAGCACCGAAAAGTAGATGATCGAGGCCAAGGCCACGCACCACGCCCCAATCGTCGAGGCCAGGGCTGGCGGGTGCATGCGCTGGAAGAAGTCTTTCATCCTCAGCAAGCCAATCGCTCCGATCAACGCGAACACGCTACTGAGCACCAGCAGTATCGCCACGACGATTTCCATCCACAACGGCATCATTCAATCACCTCCCCACGCAGCAGGAATTTGGCCAGGGCGAACGAGCCGACGAAGCCGAACAGTGCGATCAACAGCGCCGCTTCAAAGTAGGTGTCACTGGCATAGCGAATGCCCAGCACCAGCATCATCAGCATCGCCAGGATGTACAGGTAATCCAGCGCCAGTACCCGGTCTTGGGCCGAGGGGCCTTTGAACAGGCGGATCAAGGTCAGCACCATCGCCAGGCTGAACAGGAACAGGCTGAACAGGATCGCATTGGAGAGCAGGGCGCTCATTCGAAGATCTCCATCAGGGGCCGCTCATAGGTGGCTTTGAAGTGCGCGATAAAAGGCGCTTCCTCGTCCAGGTCGAACACGTGCAAGAGCAGGATGCTGCGGTCCAGCGCCAGTTCGGACCAGATGGTGCCGGGGATCACCGTGGTGATCATCGACAGCGCCGCGAGGCCGTTGGGGCTGCGCAGGTCCAGCGGGATCTTGATAAAGCGCGAACGCGGCGGGCGTGAACCGCACGTCAGTACGCCCCAGGCCACTTGCAGGTTGGAGACAATCACGTCGCGGCCCACCAGCAGGAACAGGCGCAGGATCACGCCGGGACGGCGCAGGCTGATCGGTTGCGGGCGCAGTGGCGCCATCATCAACGGCGCAAGCACGCCCAGCAGCGCACCGAGCAGCAGGTTGCCGGGGCTGATGGACAGGTTCAGCACCAGCCATAAGCCCAATAACGCCAGCGACAGCCACGGCGCGGGAAACAGGCGTTTCATGGCTGCACCTCCAGGGCGGCGGCCTTGGCTTCAGGGCTGGGCACCGGACGCGTCGCCATCACTGCCATTACGTAATGCTCAGGGTTATTCAGGCTGTTGGCGGTGGCCAGGGTGTAGCGCATCAGGGGCTCGGCCTTGAAGGTCAGCGCAATGCTCAGGCCCAGCAGCAGGAAGATCGGTATACATTCGTAGCGGCGCAGCAGGGGCGATGGGCGCTCTTCGGGGGTCCAGAAGCGCTGGATGCCGAGCCGTGCGAAGGCGATCAGCGAGGCCAGGCCCGACAGGATCAACAGCGCCACCAGGCCCCAGGCCGCCGGGCGAATGGGTTCATCCAGCGCATTGCCCAGGCCCAGCGGATTGACCAGTGCGCTTAACAAACTGAGCTTGCCGATAAACCCGGACAGCGGCGGCATGCCAATGATCAGCAGCGCGCAGGCGACAAAACTCAACCCCAGGAACGCCATGGTCCAGGGAATCACCTGGCCGACCACGGCTTTCTGTTCATCGTCGAGGTTGACGCCGGGCCGTGGATGCAGGGATTCCATGGCCTTGGGCAGTGCATCGATCTCTTCGTCCAGCGGCAGGTCATTGGCCGAGCGCGAGCGTTCGATCAATTCAGCCAGCAGGAACAGCGCGCTCAGCGCCAGGGTGGAGCTGACCAGATAAAACAGCGCACCCGCCGTCAGGCTCGGCTGGGCAAAGCCCACCGCCGACAGCAGGATGCCGGCCGAGACCAGAATACTCAGGCTCGCCATGCGTTCCAGGCGCTGCGCCGCGAGCATTGCCAGTGCCGCGCAGACAATCGTGGCCATGCCGCCGTACACCAGCCAGTCACCGCCAAACAACGCCGAAGCGCCGGCCTGGCCGGAGAACAGCAGCGTCCACAAGCGCAGCACGGTGTACACGCCCACTTTGGTCATGATCGCGAACATCGCCGCCACCGGCGCGCTGGCCGAGGAGTAGGCCGGGGCCAGCCAGAAGTTCAGCGGCCACATACCGGCCTTGGCCAGGAATGCGGTGGCCAGGATCGCCGCACCAGCGTGCAGCAGGCCGCGATCGGCCTCCGGCACCAGCGGGATTTTCAGCGCCAGGTCAGCGAAGTTCAGCGTGCCGGTGACCCCGTAGATCATCGCCGCGCCGATCAGAAACAGCGACGACGCCAGCAGGTTGATCGCGATGTAATGCAGCCCCGACGACACCCGCGCGCGGCCGGAACCGTGCAGCATCAAGCCGTAGGACGCCGCCAGCAGCACCTCGAAGAACACGAACAGATTGAACAGGTCAGCGGTGAGGAAGGCGCCGTACAGGCCCATCATCTGCACCTGGAACAGCGCATGGAAACTGGTGCCGGCACGGTCCCAACGGGCCATGGCGAACAGCAGCGCGCTCACGCCGATAATCCCGGTCAACACCAGCATCAGCGCCGACAGTTGGTCCACCACCAGCACGATGCCGAACGGCACTTGCCAGTTGCCCGGCAGGTACACGCCGATCGAGCCGGGGCCGCCTTTTTGCGTCCAGTACAACAGCAGCACGGCGATGCCCAGCCCGAGCATGCTCGAGACCAGGTTGATTTTTGCCTTCAGCGGGCGGCGTTTCTCGCCGAGCATCAGCATCAGCGCGGCGGTCAGCAAGGGCAGCAGGATCGGCGCAACGATCAGTTGATTGACCCAATTCATGCCTTGGGCTCCCGGCCATCCACATGGTCGGTACCGGTCAGGCCCCGGGAGGCCAGCAGCACCACCAGGAACAACGCGGTCATGGCGAAGCTGATCACGATGGCCGTGAGCACCAGCGCCTGGGGCAGGGGGTCGGTGTAGTTGAGCAGGTCCTGGGGCACGCCGTCCTTGATGATCGGCTCCTTGCCGATAAACAGGCTGCCCATGCTGAAAATGAACAGGTTGACGCCGTAGGACAACAGGCACAGGCCCATCACCACCTGGAATGTCCGTGGCCGCAGGATCAACCAGACGCCGGAGGCTGCCAGCACCCCAATGGCAATTGCAATGACTTCTTCCATCAGGCGGCAGCTCCTTGTGGGTTGGCGACGGCTTTGAGCTGGTTGCTCGGTTTGTGCGCGCGCACCGATTGGTGACCGAGGGCGGTGAGCATCAGCAGGGTCGAGCCGACGACCATGGCGTAGACGCCGACGTCGAAAAACAACGCGCTGGCGACATGGATATCGCCCAGCACCGGCACGCTCAGGTGCCAGGTATGGGTGGTGAGGAACGGGTACCCGGCGAACAACGCACCAAGCCCGGTGAGGGTCGCCGACAGCAGGCCGAAGCCCATCCAGCGCATCGGCCGCAGGCTCATCTGCGCCTCGACCCACTGGGTACCGGCCACCATGTATTGCAGGATGAACGCCACCGACATCACCAACCCCGCGACAAAGCCGCCGCCCGGTTGGTTATGGCCGCGCATGAACAGGTAGAACGACACCACCAGCGCGATCGGCAACAGCAGGCGCACCAGCACCGCCGGCACCATCATGAAGCCCAGGGCGGTGTCGCTGGCCTGGCGCGGGTTGACCAGGTCGGTGGCGACATCGGGCGCGAGCTGGCGCTGTTGAGGCGGCAGCTCCATGCTTTCTTTCGACGGGCGGAAGCGCCGCAGCAGCGCGTACACGGTCAGCGCCACTGCGCCGAGCACGGTGATCTCGCCAAGGGTGTCGAAGCCGCGGAAGTCCACCAGCATCACGTTCACCACATTGCTGCCGCCGCCCTCGGGCAGGGCGCGGCTGAGGTAGAACGAGGAGATATCGTTGGGCGTCTGGCGGGTCAGCATCGCGTAAGACAGCAGCGCCATGCCGCCGCCCACCACGGTAGACAGCAGAAAGTCGCGCAGGCGCCGGATACGCGCCTTGCGCAGCGAGCTGGGCAGCGGCGAGACTTCTTCGATCCGCCGTGGCAGCCAGCGCAGGCCGAGCAGGATCAGCACGGTGGTCACCACTTCCACCACCAGTTGGGTCAGCGCCAGGTCCGGCGCCGAGAACCACACAAAGGTAATGCAGGTCATCAGGCCGCATACGCTGACCATGGTCAGGGCCGCCAGCCGGTGGTACTTGGCCTGCCAGGCGGCGCCCAGCGCGCAGGCAATCGCCAGCAACCACAGGGTGACGAACACGATGGAACCGGGGATTTTCGGCCGGTCGCCCCAGCTCAGGCCGCTGTTGAACATGGGGATCATGGCGCCGATCACCGCGACGATCACCAGCAGGAACAACTGGGTTTGCAGGCGCTTGGTGCTGATGCGTTTTTCCAGGCGACGCACGCCGCGCATCATCAGCACCAGGCAGCGCTCAAAGCCGCGCTTGCCGTTGAAATAGCCGACCAGGGGCGGGTAGGCGAAGCGGCCACGCTTGAGTTGTTTGCGCAGCATCAGGTACAGCACCACTCCGCCGCACATGGCCACCAGGCTCATGATCAACGGTGCGTTCCAGCCGTGCCAGATCGCCAGGCTGTACTCGGGCAGCACGCCGCCCACCACGGGCAACGCGGCGGCGGCGAGGATCGAACCGACCATCTGGGCCGGGAATATCCCCACCAGCAGGCAGGTGAACACCAACAGTTCAACCGGCGCGCGCATCCAGCGCGGGGGTTCGTGGGGCGTGTGGGGCAAGTCGGTGGCAGGCGGACCGAAGAACACATCCACGGTAAACCGCAACGCATAGGCCACGCTGAAGGTGCCGGCGATGGTCGCGATCAACGGCAGCGTGATTTCCACCCATTTTGTCGCCGAGATAAACACCGTTTCGGCGAAGAACATTTCCTTGGACAAGAAGCCATTGAGCAATGGCACGCCGGCCATCGAGGCGCTGGCCACCATCGCCAGGGTCGCGGTGAACGGGATCAGGCGCACCAGCCCACTGAGCTTGCGGATATCCCGCGTGCCGCTTTCGTGGTCGATGATGCCCGCCGCCATGAACAGCGAGGCCTTGAATGTGGCGTGGTTGAGGATGTGGAACACTGCCGCGACAGCCGCCAGCGGGCTATTGAGGCCCAGCAGCAAGGTGATCAGCCCCAGGTGACTGATGGTGGAGTAGGCCAGCAGGCCCTTGAGATCGTTTTGAAACATGGCGCAGTAAGCGCCGAGGAGGAGGGTGATGGCGCCGGCGCCGCCGACGATCCAGAACCATTCTTCGCTGCCCGACAGCGACGGCCACAGGCGGGCCAGCAGGAACACGCCGGCCTTCACCATCGTGGCCGAATGCAGGTAGGCCGACACCGGCGTTGGCGCCGCCATGGCGTGGGGCAGCCAGAAGTGGAAGGGGAACTGCGCGCTTTTGCTCAAGGCGCCGATCAGCACCAGGGCCAGCATCGCCGGGTACAGCGAGTGCGCGCGAATCTGCTCGCCCGCCGCCAGTACCTGGTCCAGGTCATAGCTGCCGACGATATGCCCCAGCAACATCACGCCCGCCAACAGGCACAGGCCGCCCGCGCCGGTGACCATCAACGCCATGTAGGCACCGCGCCTGGCATCCGCGCGGTGATGCCAGTAACCGATCAACAGGAACGAGAACAGGCTGGTCAGTTCCCAGAAAAACACGATCTGAATCAGGTTGCCGGAAATCACCAGGCCGAGCATGGCGCCCATGAAAGCCAGGAAAAATGCGAAGAAACGCGGCACCGGGTCGTCCGGCGACATGTAGTAACGCGCATACAGCGACACCAGCGCACCGATGCCCAGCACCAGCATTGAGAACAGCCAGGCGAAGCCATCCAGGCGCAGCACGAAATTCAGCCCGAGGCTGGGCAACCACATGAATTCTTCACGGATCACGCCACCGTGGGCGATCTGGGGGTAAAGCATGGCGACTTGTACGGTGCCGACCAAGGCCACCAGGCCGGCCAGCAAGGACTCGGTGTTGCGTGCGTTGTGCGGCAGCAAGGCCGCCAGACAGCTGCCAACGAATGGCAGAAGCAGTAGAACTATCAGGGACATAGGCTTCTAATCTGCGGGAGTTTGGGATGCATCATACGTGCCGCTTTCTCGATCACCAAACGGCAAGGTGTGGCAGGATCCTACAATAGCAGTAGAAAGCAGCTACAAGATGATCGTTCCCACGCTCCGCGTGGGAATGCATCCCGAGGCGCTCCGCGTCACCCTGACGCAGTCCTCAATGTGGACGCGGAGCGTCCAGGTCGGCGTTACCACGCGGAGCGTGGGAACGATCATCAAGGCTTAACCCTGTTGTTCCTGCTCGACCTCAGCTCGAAGTTCGAGCGCCTTCTGCCCCTTGGTTTTCATCTCACTCACAATCACCGCCAGCACAATCAACGCCGCGCCCACCATCGCAATCGGCGGGAAGCGCTCGCCGGCAAGCCGTCCCACCACGCCCGCCCACACCGGCTCGCCGGCATAGATCAAGGTGGCGCGGGTCGGCGAAACACTTTGCTGCGCCCAGTTCATCGCCACCTGGATCACCGCGCTGGTCAAGCCCAGGCCCACCGCACTGAACAACAGCAGCCAGGAAAAGCCCGGCAACGCCTCGCCCATCGGCACCACCATCAGGAACGACAACAGCGACGCCGTGGCCAGTTGCACCACGGTCACCCGACGCACGTCCACTTGCCCGGCATACGCGCTGATCAGAATGATTTCGGCGGCAATCGCCACGGCGCCGATCAGCGTGGCGATTTCACCGGAACTGAAATTCAACGACGCACCGGCCGGGCCGGTCAACAGCATCAACCCGGCAAACGCCAGCATGATGCCGAGGCTCGGCATCAGCCCAGGCCGACGGCCCAGCACCAGCCACTGAAGCAACGGCACGAACGGTACATAGAGCGCAGTGATGAACGCCGACTGGCTGCTCAGGATCGTCTGCAGGCCAATGGTCTGCAAGCCGTAGCCGAACATGATCGCCACGCCGATGAACACCCCGGCTTTCAACTCGAACAGGGTCAGGTCGCGCAAAGTACGCAAGGAAAAAAGGCCGACCACAATGGCCGCCGCCGCAAACCGCAGGCCGACGAAAAACATCGGCCCGCTGACGGCCATGGCATGCTGCACAAGCAAGAAGGTGGCGCCCCAGATCATGGTGATCACCACCAGGATGCATTCGGCTTTGCTGAAGCGATTGAAACGCGAAGGAGAGTTCGGGGCAGTCATGGCGGCTCGGTCTTGCAAGGGAAGGGCACGGACCGCACAATGCGCCGCACGCTGGGCAGTATACTGCGCACACCCACCCATTGAGCAATATAGTGCACAAAGAAAATCCGCAACGGGCTTCGGTCCTGCAACACGTCAGCCAGAACGTGCGTCGCCTGCGCCATGCCGCCGACCTCAGCCAAACCGCGCTTTCGGAAAGATCCGGGGTCAGCCGGCGCATGCTGGTGGCGATCGAGGCGGGGGAGAAGAATGTCAGCCTCTCCACCCTCGACCGCGTGGCCGAAGCGCTGGAGGTAGCGTTCAGCGACCTGATCCAGGCCCCGGATGCTCCCGACCACAGCCGCATCAATGAGCTGGCCTGGGCCGGTGAGATCCCCGGCAGCAAGGCCGTGCTGCTCGCCAAGGCCACCGCCCGGCGCGAAGTGGAATTGTGGGAGATGCGTCTGGAGCCGGGAGACCGCTACAGTCCCGAGCCGGACCCGGAAGGCTGGAGCGTGCAGCTGTTTGTATTCGAAGGCTGCCTGACCTTGCTATTGGACGGCCAGGAGACACATGTCGTGGCTGGTGAGTTCTACATGTTTGCCAGCCGTCAGGCCCACGCTTATCGCAATGATGGCGTCATGGCAGCTCGTTTCGTACGCAACGTGGTGCTTTAGATTTAACTTTAAGACGGTTACTGCACTGTCAACTGTCAATGTTCACAGGTGTCAAGCCGGTAGCAAAAGCTTATGTTGACTGGGTAGTCCTCATATAGATTCGGTGTTTTTTTACAAAACTACATGTTTTGTCTCTGCCGAGCATTCTTAGAGTTACTACATAACTAAGCATACGGAGATAGTCTGATGAACAGCATACATACTGAATCGGATAAAATGGTTTCAGCACCTTCTATCGAGCCGCTGCATAATGGTGTTATTCATTTTCAAGATATAGTGGATGGTAAGGGGGTTTTGATTATAAATCCCTACAAGGATATGGCATCTGGGCAAACTATTAAGTGGAGAGTCTATGGTGATGGTGTGCTTTCTGGTTTTATTGAAGTGACAGAAGTCAAACAGTACATTGCCAAAATGTATCCGCAGGTTTTTCGCTGTCCTGAGGTCACTGCGTTATATGTTGTGGAGTTAGATGGCAAACCATTATTTCACTCCACAAAAGTTCATTACAAAGTAATAGGCTATCCGAGCGAGTGAAAGTCGTTTGGTTTTAGGCAAGACTCCTGCTGTAGTTTTGGCATCTCCCCCATGCTGGGGTCTTCCTGCTCGTGCGTCCGGCCCTTATTCCCTGTTTTGGGATGCCTATCCTATAGCGGTCGCCAGATTTCTGGATTAACTCACACTGTTCGCTGAACAACAGAGAACAAACAGTTTGCTGATTTACTGTGCGTGGTCTTATTTTTTTAAGATTGTAACTCTTTGAATTTATTCAAAATTATGTTCAGGCACGACTCCTGCAACCACTCCGTTATCCCCTCGGAGCCTGGAGTCGGCCCATGTCAGCCCACCCTCAACACCCTGCCCACATCATTCGCTCGGACGCGGAGGCCATCGAGATCGCCACGCGCCTGGCCGAACGTTTTGCCGTCGACGCCAGCGCGCGTGACCGTGACCGCCGCCTGCCCGTTGCCGAACTCGACGAGTTTTCCGCCAGCGGCCTGTGGGGCATCACCATTCCCAAGGCCTACGGCGGCGCCGGGGTGTCCTATGTGACGGTGGCCGAAGTGATCAAGTTGATCTCCGCCGCCGACCCGTCCCTGGGGCAGATCCCGCAGAACCATCTGGGCGTGGTGGATATCCTTCTGCAAACCGCGACCGAGGAACAAAAACTTTACTACTTCGGCAAGGTCCTGGCGGGCTACCGGTTCGGTAACGCCTTCTCCGAAGCCAAGAGTAAAAACGCCGGTACTTTCGACACGCAGATCCGCTTTCACGGTGACAACGCGCAAATCAACGGCGAAAAGTTCTACTGCACCGGCGCGCTGTTCGCCCATATCGTGCCCACCGTCGGCAACAACGAACACGGCCAGGCGTTTATTGCCTTCGTCGAACGCGATGCGTCCGGCCTCAGCGTGATCGACAGCTGGGACGGTTTCGGCCAGCGCACCACCGCCAGCGGTGGCGTGACCCTTGACGGCGTCAGCGTGCCGCTCAGCGCGGTCATACCTGCTCACCTGGCCTTCGACCACCCCACCGCCAATGGCCCGATCTCCCAGATCATCCAGGCTGCCGTCGACACCGGCATCGCCCTCGGTGCCCTCGAACACGCCAAGATCTTTGCACGCCAGGCGCGGCCGTGGATCGACAGCCAGCAGGAACACGGCTGGCAAGACCCGTTCACTATTGCTGTGATCGGCGACCTGGAATGGCGCGTGCACGGCACCGAAGCTATTCTCGCCAAAGCCGGCAAGGCGGTGGACCAGGCGCTGGCCGAGCCGAGCGAAGACAGCGTGGCCCACGCCTCGTTGGTCGTCGCCCAAGCCAAAGTGCTGTCGGCGGAAACCGCCTTGCTCGCCAGCAGCAAGCTGTTCGAACTGGCCGGCACCCGCTCGGTGACCGGCAAGCACAACCTCGACCGCTTCTGGCGCAATGCGCGCACCCACACCCTGCACGACCCGGCCCGCTGGAAATACCACCTGATCGGTAACTTCGTGCTCAACGGCGTGAGGCCTGCGCGCCACGCCTGGAACTGAGGAACCCTGCCCATGACCGCACTGAATCAGGCGCGCCAACTGCTGGAAAGCACCCGACGTTTTGTCGCAAAAAGTGATGACCCTTACGTGATCAGCCGCTTCGGTGATTTGCAGATCCGCGTCGACGTGGCCGCCGCTTTGTTTGAACGCGCCGAAACCCATCCGAGCCCGGTCGCCTTGGCCGAAGCGCAAATCGCGGCTGCCGAAGCCCTCATCGTCGCCAGTAATGCCGAATTCGAACTGACCGGCCAACGCACCGCGCTGCCACCCACACTCGATGACCCGCTGCGTTGGAAATACCAGATTGTCGGCAACTACCACCTCAACGGAGTGCTTTGATGTCCCGTGAAATCCGCTTGAATGCCTTCGACATGAACTGTGTCGGCCACCAATCCCCCGGCCTGTGGGCGCACCCGCGCGACCGCTCGTGGCAATACAAAGACCTGGAATACTGGACCGACCTGGCGAAGATCCTTGAGCGCGGCAAGTTCGACGGCCTGTTTATCGCCGACGTGCTGGGCATCTATGACGTGTACAACGGCAACGGCGACGCGGCGATTCGCCAGGCGGCGCAGGTGCCGGTCAATGATCCGTTATCGCTGATCACGCCGATGGCGCTGGTCACCGAGCACCTGGGGTTCGGCCTGACCGCCTCACTGTCCTTCGAACATCCGTATCCGTTTGCACGCAGGCTCTCCACCCTCGATCACCTGACCAAGGGGCGCGTCGGTTGGAATATCGTCACGTCCTACCTGGAAAGCGGTGCCAAGAACCTCGGCCAGAAGGCCCAGACCGAACACGATGCGCGCTACGACTATGCCGAGGAGTACCTGGAGGTTTGCTACAAGCTCTGGGAAGGCAGCTGGGAAGAGGGCGCAGTGCTGCGTGACCGCGAACGCCGGATTTTCAGCGACCCGAGCAAAATCCACGAAATCCGCCACGTCGGCAAACACTTCCAGGTACCCGGCATTCACCTGTGCGAGCCGTCGCCGCAACGCACGCCAGTGCTTTACCAGGCCGGGGCATCCAGCCGTGGCAAGCAGTTTGCCGCCGAACAGGCCGAGTGCGTATTCGTGGCCGCGCCGTCCAAGGTGCTGCTGAAAAAGACCGTGGCCGATATTCGCCGGCGCGCCGCCGAGGCCGGGCGTGATCCTCGCAAAATCCTGATCTTCAACCTGCAGACGGTGATCGTCGGCGAGACTGATGCGCAGGCCAAGTCCAAGTTCGACGACTACAAGTCCTATGTCAGCTACGAAGGCGCGATGGCGCTGATCTCTGGCTGGACCGGTATCGATTTCAGCCGGTTCAGGCCCGATGAGCCGCTCAAGCATGTGCATACCAACGCCATCCAGTCGGCGGTGGAAGCCTTCTCCACAGCGGACCCGAACAAAGTCTGGACGCCGAATGAACTGGCCGACTGGGTCGGTATCGGCGGCTTTGGCCCGCTGTTTGTCGGCGGGCCGCAGACGGTCGCGGACCTGCTCCAGGAATGGGTGGAAGAGACCGATGTGGACGGCTTCAACCTGGCCTATGCGCTGACCCACGAAACCTTCATCGACGCGGTGGATTTGTTGGTGCCGGAGTTGCAGAAGCGCGGGGTGTACAAGACCGAATACGCCCAGGGCACCTTGCGCGAGAAGTTGTTTGGCGAAGGAGCGCGGCTCGGGTCGGACCATCCGGGCGCCAGCTACCGCAATTTATCAACTTCACACAAAACCCCTGTGGGAGGGGGCTTGCCCCCGATAGCGGAGGGACAGCAATTGATCGGTGCCTGACACACCGCCATCGGGGGCAAGCCCCCTCCCACAGTTGAATGTCGTCGCCTGATATAGCCCAGCCAGCGGACCACCGCACGCCCACCCCTAATAGGAGCATCACCCCTATGAGCGTGCCCGAACCCAAAGCCGCCCTGGAACGCCTGCACCACTGGGCACAGCTCACGCCGTTGCACATCGCCCTGCGCCACAAGCGCCAGGGTCAATGGCATGCCTGGCGCTGGATCGACGCGTTGCGCGACGTCGAACGCGTGGCTGACGGTTTACGCCAGCAGGGCTTCAGCGAACAGTCGCGGCTGGCACTCAGCGGCGCATTTGAGCCGAACCTATTGTTGCTGGCGCTGGCCGCCCAGTCGGTGGGCGGGCAGGTGCTGACGCTGGCCGACAGCCTCGAGCCCCAGGCCTTGCAGCAACAGCTGTGGCGCATTCGCCCCAGCCACGCCTACGTGCAGGGTCGCCAACCCGATTGGGAGTTCACCCAACGGTTGGACTTCGCCCAGTTGCTTGGCCCCGTAGATCCCGCGCAACGCATCAGCCGCTGGTGGCACCCCACCGGCGAAACCCTGCTGTGGAGCGAGGAGGGCACCCACTGGCAAGGTGGCCTCGCCGTGGTGTTGGAACAATGGCTGAACAGCGGCCACGGCCTGGCCTTCCCGGAGACCCTGGCCTCGGCGCGGCGCGATCGCAGCGAAGTCGCCCCCACCGGTCTGCTGCTGTCGCCCGAACGCTTGCAGCACCTGGCCGACGACATCGAAAACCGCCTTGCCCCACGCGGCACCTGGCGCCGACGCCTGTGTGACTGGGCCATCGCCCATCCGCAAAGCGGCCTGCGCCGGTTGCTGAAGAATCGTGTGCGCACGCTGCTGGGCTTCCAGCGCCTGGGCTATATCTGGCAACCGCTTAAAGCCACTGCCGAGCCTACCTGGCTGGCCGAATTCAAACGGGACATTGCATGAGCCAGGCCATTCTCCAGGTGCGTGATATTTCGCTGTCGTTCAAAGGCGTCAAGGCCATCAACGCGTTGTCTTTCGAGGTGCGGCGCGGTGAGATCTGCGCGTTGATCGGCCCTAACGGCGCCGGCAAAAGCTCGCTGCTTAACGTGCTCAATGGTGTGTATCGCTTCGATGCCGGCGAGATCCTGTTCGAAGCGCAACGCTTGCATCGCATCGACCCGCTGAGCGCTGCGCGCAGAGGCATTGGCCGTACGTTCCAGAACAATGCGCTGTTCAAGAAAATGAGCGTGCTGGACAACCTTCTCACCGGCCTGTCGCGGCATATGCGCAGCACCTTCATCGAACAGGCCCTCGGCTTGCCCCGCGCGCGGCGCGAAGCCGAAGCGTTCCGTGAGCGCGCCCAGGGCATCCTGGACTTCCTGGAGTTGCAAGCCCATCGCGAGGTGCTGGTGGGCAACCTGTCCTATGGCTTGCAAAAGCGCGTGGAACTGGGCCGGGCGTTGATAGCCGGGCCCAGTCTGTTGTTGCTGGATGAGCCCATGGCCGGGATGAACGCCGAGGAAAAACAGGAAATGGCGCGCTTCGTCGCCGACGTGAACCGCGACCTGGGCACCACCGTGGTGTTGATCGAGCACGACATGGGCGTGGTGATGGGCCTGTCCGACCATGTGGTGGTGCTCGATTACGGGCGCAAGGTCGGCGACGGCACACCCGCCGAGGTGCAGGCCAATCCCGAGGTGATTGCGGCCTACCTGGGAGTGACACATTGATGACCTTCTTCTTCGAAACCCTGCTCGGCGGCCTGCTCGCCGGCACCTTGTATTCGCTGGTCGCCATCGGCTTCGTGCTGATCTACAAGGCCAGCGGCGTGTTCAACTTTGCCCAGGGCGCGATGCTGCTGTTTGCCGCGCTGACATTCGTCAGCCTGCATGATCAGGGCGTACCGTTTGCCCTGGCGTTGCTGCTGACGGTGATCGTGATGGTCGTCGGCGCCTTGCTCATCGAACGCCTGGTGCTGCGGCCGCTGGTGAACCGTTCGCAGATCACCCTGTTCATGGCCACCCTCGGCCTGTCGTTCATTATCGAGGGCCTGGCGCAAGGCTTGATGGGCTCGCAGGTGCGCGCGCTGGACCTGGGCATCGACGACGTGCCGCTGTTCGTCGGGCCGCTGATGCTCAGCCAGTTCGACCTGATCGCTGCGGCCACTGCCGTGGTGCTGGTGACGGTGCTCGCGCTGCTGTTCAACAAGACCCGTATCGGTGTGTCGTTGCGCGCGGTGGCGGATGACACCACGGCGGCGCTGTCCATTGGCATCAACCTCAACCGCATCTGGCAGATCGTCTGGGCAGTGGCCGGCATCGTCGGGCTGGTGGCCGGGCTGTTGTGGGGCGCGCGCCAGGGCGTGCAGTTCTCCTTGTCGCTGGTGGTGCTCAAGGCCTTGCCGGTGCTGATCATCGGCGGCTTCACCTCGATTGGCGGAGCGATTGTCGGCGGGCTGATTGTCGGCGCATCGGAGAACCTCGCCGAGGTGTATATCGGCCCGTGGATCGGCGGCGGCATCACGCCGTGGTTCGCCTATGTCGTGGCCCTGGCCTTTTTGTATATCCGTCCCGCCGGCCTGTTTGGCGAGCGCGCCATCGAGCGAGTCTGAAGCCATGTCGACTTCTGTTGCACAACCCACCGCGCCGCTGCTGCTGGTGCCGCGTCGCTTGCCCTGGGGCCTGTTCGCCTGGCTGGCGCTGGCGTTTATCGCGGTACCGCTGTGGGGCAATGATTATTGGCTCAATGCGATTCTGGTGCCCTTCCTGGTGCTGTCGCTGGCCGGGCTGGGCCTGAACCTGCTCACCGGTTACACCGGGCAGACATCGGTCGGCGCGGCGGGCTTCATGGCGGTCGGGGCCTTCGCCACCTACGGTTTTCTGCTGCGCCTGCCGGAGTTGGGCTTGCCGGTGGCGTTGCTCGGCGGCGGGATTATCAGCGCGCTGGTGGGCCTGTTGTTCGGCCTGCCCAGCTCGCGGATCAAGGGCTTTTACCTGATGGTGACGACGTTGGCGGCGCAGTTTTTCCTTGAATGGTTGTTCGTCAAATTCCCCTGGTTCTATAACTACGGCTCTTCCGGGACCATTTCCGCCCCGCAGCTGACGCTGTTCGACCACGACCTCAATACCCCGTTGGGCCGCTACTGGCTGACCCTGGTCACGGTGCTGCTGTTGACCTGGACCGCCGTCAACCTGGTGCGCAGCCAGGTGGGGCGCAACTGGATGGCGATCCGCGACATGGACACTGCTGCTGCCGTGGTCGGCATTCCGGTGGTGCGCTACAAGCGCCTGGCGTTCGCGGTCAGCTCGTTCTACCTGGGAATAGCCGGTGCGCTGTGGGCTTTCGCCTACCTGGGCACGGCCAGTGCCAGCAGCTTTGATATCAACCGCTCGTTCCAGATCCTGTTCATCATCATTATCGGTGGCATGGGCAGCATCGCCGGCAACTTCGTCGGCGCGGCCTTTATCAGCTTGCTGCCGATCCTGCTCAGCCACGCCGGGCAGGCGCTGTTCGGCGGCGCGGTGGATGCGGGGCAGTTGCAGAACCTGCAGAAAATCATCTTTGGCGTGTTGATCATCGTGTTCCTGATCAAGGAGCCCGAGGGCCTGATTCGCCTGTTGCACAACCTGCGTGAGCGTCTGCGGCACTGGCCGCTGCGCTTCTAACCTTCCCTCAAGAGAATCTCCATGCGTGCATCCCTGAAACGTTCCCTGGTCGGCACCGCATTCGCGCTGGCGGCCTTGGCTGGCGCTGTGCCCCAGGCCTCGGCTTCGCCCGACCAGCAATTCATTCCCCTGGCCACCTACCGGGTCGGCGCCTATGCCTCCAGCGGCGTGCAGGTGTGGGCCGGGATGATCGACTACCTGCGCTATATCAATGAAGTCGAAGGCGGCATCAACGGCGTGAAGCTGGTGTGGCAGGAGTGCGAGACCGAATGGACGGCGGAGAAGGGCATCGAGTGCTACGAGCGCTTCAAGAATGGCCTGGACGGCGCGCCCGTCGCGGTGTACCAGCCCAACGGCGCGCCGGCGGCCTACGCCCTCAGCGAACGGGCGGAAGTGGACAAGATCCCGCTGATCACCTTGGGTTACGGGCGCACCGAAGCCACCGACGGCACGGTGTTTCCCTACAACTTCCCGGTGATGCTGACCTTCTACAGCGAGGCCTCGACCCTGGTGAACTACATCGCCGAGCGCGAAGGCGGCTTCGACAAACTCAAGGGCAAGAAGATCGCCACGGTGTATCACGACTCGGCCTACGGTCGCGAAACCCTCGGCCCATTGAAGCTGCTTGCCGAAAAGTACGGTTTTGAAAATATCCAGATCCCGGTGGCCGACCCCGGCAACGAGCAGTCGGCGCAATGGCGCCAGGTCCGCCAGGCCAATCCGGATTGGGTATTCCTGCGCACCTGGGGCGTGTCGACCCCGGTGGCGGTGAAGACGGCGGCGCGCTTCGGCTTCCCGGTCGACCATATCATCGGCGATATCTGGGCCAGTTCCAGCGAAGACGTGCTGCCCGCCGGCGTCGCCGCCAAAGGCTACCTGGCGCTCACGCCGTACCCGGCAGGCAGCGATTTCGAGATCCACAAACGCCTCAAGCAATACGTTCTCGACAAGGGCCACAGCGACCTCAAGGACCTGAAAAACTTCGGCAGTGTTTACTACAACTCAGGCCTGGTGAACGCCGCTGTGGCGGTGGAGGCGATCCGCACGGGCCAGGCCCGCTTCGGCAAGCGCCCGCTCAATGGCGAAGAAGGCCGCTGGGGCCTGGAACACCTGAATATCGACGATGCGCGCCTCAAAGACATGGGCTACCTGGGCCTGATGCAGAACCTCAAGCTGTCCTGCCGCGACCACGAGGGCGGCGGCTCGGCGCGGGTGCAGCAGTGGGACGGTGCCAACTGGGCGCTGATCAGCGACTGGATCGCCGCCGACCGTGCGCTGTTGCGTCCGCTGATCGATGAAAAATCCGCCGCGTTCGCCAAGGAAAAACACCTGACGCCACGCACCTGCACTGGGGATGAATAAACCATGAATCAGCCTGCCATCGAGCCAGGGCGCCCGGCGTTGCTGACGGTCGACGACATCGAGGTGATCTATGACGGTGCGATCCTGGCGGTGGCCGGGGTGTCGCTGAGTGTGCCCAAGGGCGCCATCGTGGCGTTGCTCGGCGCCAATGGCGCCGGCAAGAGCACCACCCTCAAGGCCATTTCCGGGTTGGTGCGGGCCGAGCGCGCCGACGTCAGCCGTGGCCGGATCGAATACGCCGGCCGCGACCTGGCGGGTGTGGACCCCAGCCAGCGCGTGCGCCAGGGCATGGTGCATGTGCTGGAAGGCCGCCATGTGTTCGGCCAGCTCACGGTGGAAGACAACCTGCGCAGCGGCGGCTTCGTGCGGCGCTTGAGTCGCAAGGAACTGGCCAGCGACCTGGAGCGCATCTATACCTGGTTCCCCAGGCTCAAGACCAAGCGCCACACCCGCGCCGGGCTGACCTCCGGGGGCGAGCAGCAGATGGTCGCCATTGGCCGGGCGTTGATGACCCGTCCTGCGTTGGTGCTGCTCGACGAGCCGTCGATGGGGTTGGCACCGATGATCGTGCAGGAGATCTTCGCGATCATTGCGCAGCTCAACCGCGACGAGCAGGTGAGCTTTCTGATCGCCGAGCAGAACATCAACGTCGCGCTCACCTATGCGTCCCACGGGTACGTGTTGGATACTGGGCGGGTAGTGTTGAGTGGCAGTGCCGCCGAGCTGTTGGCACGGGGTGATTTGCATGACATTTATCTGGGTAAACGCTAAGGGCGAACGTGCATGAGTGAATCCATCCGCAACGCTGATGTACTGATCGTCGGCGGCGGCCTGAGCGGTACGATGCTGGCGGTGCAATTGCTGCGCCTGCCAGGCCGGCGGCGCATCCTGGTGATTGAGCCGCGCGCGGAACTGGGGCGGGGCGAGGCCTACAGTGCGGTCGAACTGGGCCACACCTTGAACGGCAATGCGGCGCGCATGAGTGTCGACCCGGACAATGCCGATGACCTGACCCAATGGCTCACCGCCTACATCGACGCCGGGGGGTGGCCGCAGGCGGCGCAGCAGCCGGTGCCCATCAGCGAGCTGTTCCCGCCCCGCGGGATTTTTGGCCTGTACGCGCAGCAGCGCCTGGCTGAGGCCAAGGCGCTGTCGGCTTCCACGGTCGAGCATGTCCGTGCAGAGGTGGTCGACTTACAGGTTGAGGCTGCCGGCACCTTGGTGTCCCTGGATAACGGCGAACGCCTGCGTGGCACCTTTGCGGTATTGGCCACCGGCATGTTCCCGGCGGCACGCACGCCGCAGACTGAATCCAGCGGCTTGAACGCTGCGGCGCTGGACCCCTGGGACGTATCGGCGATGACCCGGCTCGACCCGCATGCGACCGTGCTGATCATCGGCTCCGGGCTGACCATGGTGGATGCCGTGGTGTCCCTGGAACAGGCCGGGCATCGCGGCCCGATCAAGGTGTTTTCGCGTCACGGTCTGTTGCCCCATGTGCGCCGCCAGCCGCCGAGCTGGGACGACTTTCTTGGCGCTGATCCCGCGCTGCGCAGCCCTCTGCAACTGTTGCGCGAAGTGCGACGTCAATGCCGTATCGCGCTGGACCGGGACATCGATTGGCAGGCGCCGCTGGACACGGTGCGGGTGCACATCGCAAGGTTGTGGAGCCAGGCCAGCGACCGCGAAAAACGCCAGTTCGTGCGGCATGTGCGGCCGTGGTGGGAAAGCCATCACCACCGTTCGCCGCCGTTGAGTGCGCAGTTGGTGGAACGCTTGCATGCAGAAGGACGCCTGCAGATTCACGCGGCGTCGTTCAAGGGGCTGGTACCTTCGGCCAGCGGTGTGGCGATTCGCCTGCGCCATCGCGGTGAGCAGGCGCTCACCCAGGTGCACGGAGCGGCGCTGATCAACTCCAGCGGCATCGAATACGACTGGCGCCGCGTGGCCAGGCCGTTGCCGCAACAACTGCTCAAGCGCGGGTTGATCCGGCCGGGGCCGTTGGCGCTGGGGATTGCGGCGGATGCCAGCGGTGCAGTGCTCGATGCTCAGGGCCAGGTGAGCGGGCGGCTGTTCGCTATGGGCCCGCCGTTGCGCGGGATGTGGTGGGAGAGTACGGCGGTGACCGATGTGGCGATTCAGGCCAAAGCACTGGCCGCCAGGCTCACACAAATTTAAATGTGGGAGGCCCCACTACCTCTTCGACGTAGCGCTGTCGCGCAGCAAACTGGGGGCGCCTACAAATATTCTTGGCGCTGAGGTGATCGTTCCCGCGCTCTGCGTGGGAATGCCTCCTGGGACGCTCCGCGTCCCGCCAAGCGCTGAAAGTTTCGGCGATTGCGCACAGGTGACGCGGAGCGTCACGGGCTGCAATCCCACGCAGGAGCGTGGGAACGATCTTTGAATGTGAAATTTCAGTTTTTAACTGAAAAATTAATCCTTTAAAATCAGCGAGTTGTTTTAAGTTTGATAAGAGGGGGCTTGCTCCCGATGGCGGAGGGTCAGTTAAAGCATGTGTGACTGATTCACCGCCATCGGGAGCAAGCCCCCTCCCACATTTGGATCTGCGTTTATCTTGAGGTCTTTACCAGTCCGGGCTTGAGGCCAAACACTTCAACGCCCTGGGGCGTCGATTGCCCGGTCGTCACCTTCACCCGCTCCACCGGTTTATCCATCGCCTCGCGGTATTCCACGGTCATGTCCGCCTGGATCGCCTCGCTCGGCACCACAATCGCCTGCGCATTGTTGTAAGTCACAATGGTCAACCGCGCGCTCATCCCCAGCCGCACCCGCTGCAATTGCTGCGGCGTGAGCCTGGGGATCGACAAGGTCACCGCAAACTGCGCGCTGCCCTGGCTGTCGTTGGCGATCGCCAGGCCACTGACCACGCTCACCGAGCCCGTCAGGCGCTCACCGTCAAACCCATCGCCCATGACTTCCACCGCCTGCCCTTGATGCAGTTGGTTGATGTCCAGTTCAGAGACCTTGGCGACGATTTTCAAACGCTCGATATTGGCCAGGCCGAACAACACCTGGCCCTGGCTGACCTTGCTGCCGGCTTGTACCGGTGCGGTGTTAGTGCTGCCGCCCTGGGACGACGTGCTATTGCCGGGCGCGGGCACTACGATGCCGGAGAAGGGCGCCTTGACCTCCTTGCCTTCGAGCAGGGTGTGCAGGGCGTCATATTTGACCGTGGCGTTGGTCAGCTCCATATCGGCGATCTGCCGGTATACGCCCTTGCCCTGCTCCAGCGCCTGTTGCAGTTCACTGCGCGCCGCTGTCAGGTCCAGCTGTTGCTGCTGGGTCTGTTGCTTGAGGTCGTCGAGCTCGTTGCGCGGGATGATGCCGCGCTTGAACAGGTTTTCGCTTTCAGTGAGTTTGCGCTGGGTATTGCCGGCAGTCATTTCTGCGGTGCGCAGGCTGCGCCGGGCACGGCTGACGGCGGCGCTGCTGTCCCAGTCCTGCATTTCCTGCACGGTGCGCCGGGCCTTGAGCTGGGCCGAGAGGGCTTCGCGCAGTTGCACTTCTAAGGTGGCCGGGTCCATGCGCAACAGCACTTGGCCGGCCTCGACGCGTTGGCCTTGCTCGACCAGGTTGGCCAAGACATTGCCGTCGAATGGCGCGGTGAGCGTAACGGTGGTGTCGGGCTCGATCTTGCCCACCAGGCCGATCTGGTGCACCAGCGGGTCGGGTTTCACCGCCAGCCATTGTTCACGGGTGGCCGGCCCTTCGGCCGGGCTGCGCAGGGCGAGCCCCACTGCTACCAGCAGCACGATCAACCCAGCACCCAGCAGGCGTTTGCGATTAGTAGTCATTGAGGGCGATTTCCCAGCTTTCCAGGGTCATGCCCAGCGTCAAGTCAAGCTGGGTCTGAGCGTTCAAATAAGCGATCAGCGCATTGAGGCGCGCGTTTTCGGCGTTGCGCAGGTCAGTCTCGAAGCTCAGCACCTGAAAGTTGGTGGAGCGCCCGGCGCTGAGTTTTTCCCGTTCGATCTCGATCTTGCGCCGCGACAGCTCCACGGCGCGCTGGGAGATTTCATATTGGCGCCAACGGGTGCCGAGGTCGCGCACCACGTCATTGACGTTGCGTTCCAGTTCCTGGCGGGCGTCGGTGATGCGGATTTCCTGGTCCTCGACATTCACCCGCGCGCGTACTTCTGCCTGGCGCGTGCTGATGTCACCGATGGGGATCTGCACCTGTACCCCGGCGTAGCTGTCCCAGGTGCGGTTATTGGTACGGCCGTTATCGTTATCGTAGGCGTCGCGCACCTGATTCGCACCGGCCACCAGGTCAACTTGCCAACGCCCGGAGTCCTTGGCGATCACCAGGTTCAGGTCGGCTTGCTGGCTGCCCAGCAGGGCGGCGAGGTATTCCGGTTGCTGGGTTTGCGCGAGGTTGAACGCCTGGCGCCTGTCGATTTCCATGGGCCTGGCCTCCAGGGCTTCGGTGGCGCGAATCGGCGTGGACAGGTCCAGGGCCAGCAGGCGCAGCAGGGCCAGGCGACTGGTATCGAGTTGGTTCTGCGCTTCTTCGACGCCCAATTGCTGGGTGGCGATGTCGGCTTCGGTCTGCACGATCTCGAACTCGGCCATGCGCCCGGCGCTGATCAATGCCTTGTTCACCTCCAGCAGGGTGTTGGAACGCTTGAGCGCATCCTGGACGATCACCTGTTGTTCCTGGGCCCGCAGCAGCTCGCGGTAGGTCGCGATGATCTGGCTGATGGTTTGCGCCACGGTGGCTTTGAGATTGAGACGGTTGGCCTGCTCCGCCAAGCGCGACAGGCGTAGCGGCGCCGTGGTGGCGTCCCAGCCGGCGCCGCGCATCAGCGGCTGGATGACGGCCAGGTCAAGGCCGTCGCTGCGGTAACGACCGGCACGGTCGGCGTTGTTCAATTGCTGGGTCCAGGCCATGCTCAAACGGGTGCCGTATTCGCCGAGCAGGCTGGTGGACGGTGCGAGGTTGGCGTTGCGCGCGCTGTCCTGGGAACCGCGTGTGCCACGGTAATAACTGTTGAGAGTGAGCTTGGGGTTGAACACGTCTTCGGCGACCCGCAGGTCGAACTTCTGCGCAACCCGCTGCAGGTAAGCGCTGCGGATCGCCGGGTTGTTGCGCAGGCCCAGGTACACGGCGTCGCCCAGGGTCAAGGTCGTCACCTGGGCGTTCAGCGATATGCCGCGGTCATAGCCGCTGCGGGTGCTGCTGGGCGCCGAGGGTTTGACGACCATGTCGGCCGCCATGCCGGGCAGGCTGACCAGCGCCAGCAGCAGTAGTCCTTTATTCATCGCGCAAGGCCTCCACCGGTTGCAGCCGTGAGGCCGAGACCGCCGGGTAGATGCCAAAGAACAGACCCACCAGCAACGTACTGCCGACGCCCAGGGGCAGGGCGGCCACCGCCAGGGAAAATGCCCAGCCCGACAGCCACGCGTAGAACCAGGCGGCGGTCATGCCCAGTACCGCGCCGCACAACGCGCCAACGGCGGTCAAGGTGACGGCTTCGAGCAGGAACAGGTTACGGATATCCCGCTGGCGCGCGCCCAGGGCCATACGGATGCCGATCTCACGGCGCCGTTCTGAAACGTTCATCAGCATCACATTCATCACCCCGACACCGCCGCCCACCAGCGAAATCGCGCCGAGGGCCAACAGCAGATAGGCGAAGGTGCGGCTTTGGCGGGTCATGCCATCGATCATTTGCTGGGGCACGGTGATATCGACCGTGTGCTCGGTCAATTGCGGTTGCAGCGCGGCGGCGGCGTCCCGCGCCACACGTTCCATGTCTTGTCCAGGCTGGGCGCGGATGATCACATTGCTTATCTGCGGGCTGGCGAGGATACGCCGCATGCCCTCGGCGGGAATGAACAGCGATTCATTGGCTTGCACCGGCATCAGCATCGCGTGGGGCTGGTTGTGCAGGATGCCGATGATCAGGAACAGGTAGTCGTTGATGCGCACGCGGTCGCCCAGTTTGAGCGGCTCACCGGGTGCGCCGAGCGTCTGGGCGACCTGGTCACCGATCACCCCATAGGTTTCATTGGCATCGAAGGCGGACAGGAAACGCCCCTCGCGCAGCGCCAGGCGCATGGCGGCCTGCACATCCGAGGTGCTGCCGACGAAGTTGGCATTGGCGCTGCGGCCATGGAACACGATGGGCCCGCTGAACAGACTGAGCGCGCCGATATGGGCGATGCCCGGCACAGCCTGGCGTACCTGTTCCAGGTCAATCTGGCTGCGCATCGCTACGTTGCTGGTGCCTTTGGGCGGGAACTGGACGACCAGGGTGTCGGTGCCCATGTCCTTGAAAATCATCGCGGCGTCCATCGCGGCGTTATGGCCGATATTGATCAACGCCACCACCGATGAGCTGCCGATCACGATACCCAGCAGGGCCAGCACCGAGCGTTTGCCCAGGGTGCGCAGGCTGATGAACGCTTCATGCAGCAGTTGGCTCAGGCTCTGCTCGACCCGCAGGCTCATCGGCGCTGGTCCTCGTGCACTACGCCGTTGCGCACCCGGATCTTGCGCTCCAGCCGCTCGGCGATCTGCGCGTCGTGGGTGACGATGATCAGCGTTACCTGTTGCTCGCGATTGAGGGTGAGGAGCAGGTCCATGATGTCTTGGGCGGTGCTGCTGTCGAGGTTGCCGGTGGGTTCGTCGGCGAGGATGACCGAGGGCTTGCCGACCAGCGCCCGCGCGATGGCGACGCGCTGGCGTTGACCACCGGAGAGGTCGGCGGGGCGATGGTGGGCGCGCTCGGCCAGGCCGACTTGCTCGAGCATGCGCAAGGCCTGCTCCACCGATTCATGGCGAGATACGCCACGATAACTGAGGGGGAGCGCGACGTTGTCGAGGGCGCTGAGGCGCGGCAGCAGGTTGAAGCTCTGGAACACGAAACCGATCTGCTGGTTACGGATCGCCGCCAGTTCATCCGCCGTGGCGTTGAAAATGTCATGGCCGGCGAAGTGGTACTGGCCACAGTTGGGCAAGTCCAACAGGCCGAGGATATTGAGCAGGGTGCTTTTGCCGGAGCCGGATGCGCCGAGGATGCCGCAGCTGTCACCGCTGGCGATGGACAGGCACACGTCATTCAGAATCGACAGCTGTTGCCCGGCAAGCTGATAGCTTTTGCCGATGCCTTGCAGGGAAATCAAGCTGGGGTGCGCGGGGGTCTCGGTCATCATGACTACGCCTGCAGTCTCGACGGTCTTGGGTGGCCCTGCAAATCTTTGTAACAAGTTTGCGGGGCTGCCGATGCCGTCACCGACTAGTTTAATTTCTTGTTTTTAAAAAATTGTTTGAATAGTAACCGCGTTCAATCCGCTTCGCCAGCTGTGGATGTAGAGCGGTTTGTTGCGTTGAGACGACGTCTGCGCAGGCCTCGCGAAGGGTTGAAAATCCGTTGGCGGCCATGAATATTCGCGCATGCAAGGCTTTTGCTCATATGGCACCGTGTCATTACTTGCTTTCGAACGAAGGCCCCGGTATAAAAAATCAAATTATTTTTTAAAACAATATTTCCCCCGTGGAACCCTTATGGCCGCGAAGAAGCTCAGCGCTCCAAACATTACCAAGACTCGACTGCTGGATGCGACAGAGGCGCTCTTTATTAAGTACGGATATGACGCGGTTTTATTACGGCAGATTACCGAGCGCGCCCAGGTCAACCTGGCTGCGGTGAACTATCACTTCGGGGACAAGGACTCCCTGATGAAAACCCTGCTGATGCAGCGCCTTGAGCCGCTCAACGAGCAGCGCCTGGAATTGCTGGCGCGTTGCGAGGCCGAGTCCGATGGCCCGCTGGACTGCGACACACTGCTCGGCGTGCTGTTCGCCCCGGCCATGGGCCTGGAACGCAGCGATCCAGCCAGTGGGGAAGGGCGTTCCTTCATCCGTTTTCTCGGTCGGGTGTACAGCGACACCTCGCCGTTTATCCAGGAATACCTCAAGGTGCATTACCAGCCGGTGTTCCAGCGTTTCTTCGAGGCGTTCGCCCTGGCATTGCCGGATTTGCCACGCAATGAACTGGGCGTGCGCCTGCAATTTGCGCTCAAGGCGATTTCCGGGGTGATGGCCGGCACTGAATTGCGCCTGCTGATGAACTCCATGAGCCTCGGGCGCCCGGCGACGGATGCCGAAGTGATGGCCAAGCTGATTACGCTGGTGTCGGCGGCCATTCGTGTGCCGCAGCAGAGCGCTGAGGCCGAAACGGCCTTGGCCAAAGTGCTGGAGACCCAGCGGGCGATTCGTGAGCAGGCAACAACGCCTGCCGGCAAGGTTGCGCGCTAGGTCAAATCCAGGGCAAAAAAAAGCCCGCTGGGGCGGCGGGCTTGATATGCAACGTTTGTAACGGATGAGGCTTCACACTACGTCTCGGCTTGTGAATAAAACGTGAAAAATATGTAAGAGAAAGTGTGAATGCGTTAATGCGAGCAAATTTACGCAACGGCCTTCTCTAGATTTTCCAGCGAGGGGCACTTTTCGCCAGCCGCTGGCGCATCTGATCCACGTTATCCGCCAGTTGTACGGTCAACAATCGATAACCATCCAGCGCACTGTATACGGGTGCATCGAGTGTGGTTTGGGTGCCGCTGGCGGTATGGGGGCGTTGCAGACGCTCCGTAACGCCCGATTTCAACGCCCGTGCCATTCCCACCAACTGCACCCGAATCTGCCGATGCTCGGCCTTGAGCATCACGCGCATCCGCGCGGTAGCTTGCTCATCACGCGGGTCCGGTCGGGTATTGCCAAGAATCTCCAGGGTGCTGATGCACATGCGCAGGTGCCGCTGGAGTTTATCCAGCTCGGTCATGGAAATCCGCACTTCCTTGGACACCGACGGCATCAGCGAGCGCAGCTGCAGCATGGCCGCGTTCAAGCGGTTGAGCAGTTTGAGGTGTTCGTCATCGGTGACCGATTGGCCATTGATGATCCGGCTGTAGATCGCTGCACAATCGCGCAAGGCACTGGCCAGGTTGTAGCGCCACGAGTACACCGCGTACAGCGGCAGGGCGAAGGAAAACGCCAGGGCCAGCGCGATGCCGATCAGGATGTCGACGGTGCGCCACAACCCATCCGAGATCGGGTTGTCGCCGTGCCCGGCCACGATAAACACCGTGATCGCCGACAGCAACGCGATATAGCCGCCCTTGCCGATGGCGTGGTAGGAAAAGAACCCGCACACCGCCGACATCAATAAGTAGGTGAGCAGTGGCATACCCAGCCAGGCATGTTGCACCACCACCAACAAGCCGACGCTGGCCCCGATCAACGTACCGTAGGCGCGTTCCACGGCTTTCTTGCCGATATTGCCATGGTGCTGCAACCCGCCGATCACAATCAGCATGGTCACCGACGCCCACTCACCATGGGGCAGGTTGATGCCGGTGGTCAGCAGGATCGTCGCCAGCAAGCCGATGGACACGCGTACCGCGTGGATCAGCTTGGCATGGCGATAGCGCCGGTACGGGTCGAGCACGGGGCGCAGCAGGCGCCGGGCGAGCATAGGCAGGTTCATCGGTAGTAAAGGGGCCTCATCCATCAGGGTAAACTCGGTCAAACAATGTGGGAGGGGGCTTGCCCCCGATGACGGTGTGTCAGCTAACAGACTCTTTACTGATCCACCGCCATCGGGGGCAAGCCCCCTCCCACATTCAGATCGGCGTTGTGCTTAGAAAATGTAGTCGGTGCTGATGAAGCTCGAGTCACGGTTGCGCAGGATATCGCTGAGCAACGCCTTGTTGCTCTCCTGGAACTTGGTCGCCACCAAGGTGCGGATCGAGAACACGCGCAATGCGTCATGTACCGACAACGTGCCCTCGGCCGAGTTCTTGCGCCCGTTGAAGGGGAAGGTGTCCGGCCCGCGTTGGCACTGAGCGTTGATATTGATCCGGCCGACCTGGTTGGCGAAGGTATCTACCAGGCGTCCGACCTCGACGGGGTTGGTACCGAAAATGCTCAACTGCTGGCCGAAATCCGAGTCCAGTACGTAGTCGATCACCGTCTCGAGGTCACGGTAGGGCACGATCGGTACCACCGGGCCGAACTGTTCTTCGTGGTACACGCGCATCTGCGGGTTCACCGGGTACAGCACCGCCGGGTAGAAGAACGACCCACGGCTGCTGCCACCTTCGGCGTTGACAACCTTGGCGCCGTGCCGCGCCGCGTCGGCTACCAGTTCGTTGAGGTAATCAACCTTGCCCACTTCCGGCAACGGCGTCAGCGCCACGCCATCCTCCCACGGCATACCGGGCTTGAGCGTCGCTAGCTTGGCGTTGAACTTCTCGATAAAGCTATCGACCACATCCGCGTGCACAAACAGGATTTTCAACGCGGTGCATCGCTGGCCGTTGAACGACAGCGAGCCGGTGAGCGCTTCGCTGACCGCGTTATCAAGGTCGACCTCGGGCAACACGATGCCGGGGTTTTTCGCATCCAGGCCCAATGCGGCGCGCAGGCGGTGGGGTTTTGGATGCAGTTTTTTCAGGTCGCTGGCGGCCTTATTGGTGCCGATAAACGCAAAGATATCGATCTTGCCGCTGGCCATCAGCGCGCTGACGGTTTCGCGGCCGCTGCCGTAGATCACGTTGATCACCCCGGCCGGGAAGCTGTCGCGGAATGCTTCCAGCAACGGGCGGATCAACAGCACGCCGAGCTTGGCCGGCTTGAACACCACGGTATTGCCCATGATCAGCGCCGGGATCAGCGTGGTGAAGGTCTCGTTGAGCGGGTAGTTATAAGGCCCCATGCACAGCGCCACGCCCAGCGGTACGCGGCGGATTTGCCCCAGGGTGTCCTGTTCCAGTTCGAAGCGGCTGCTGCGCCGGTCGAGTTCCTTGAGGGCGTTGATGGTGTCGGTGATGTAGTCACAGGTGCGGTCGAACTCTTTCTGCGAGTCCTTGAGGTTCTTGCCGATCTCCCACATCAGCAGCTTAACCACCGCGTCGCGCTGTTCGCGCATGCGCCGCAGGAAGGCTTCCACATGCTGGATGCGGTCGGCCACGCGCAGGGTCGGCCATTCACCCTGGCCCCGGTCATACGCGCGTACGGCTGCGTCGAGGGCGGTGAGGGCGGTCTCGGCGTCCAGCAGCGGGGTGCTGCCGATGTGCACGCGTTCATCGCCAAGTTGCACCGGGCTTTGGATGCGCGCCAACGGGCCATTCCACACCCGCAACTGGCCGTCGACCAGGTAATCACGCTGTTCAATCGGCGCGCCCAGGCGAAATGGCTCGGGAATGTCGGTGGTGGAGGCGGGAAACAACTGGGCGAGCAGGTTACTGGTGGTCATGGCGCTACCCCTGGAATAGTTGCAAAACATGACTAGAGAGTCACCTATACCAGGGCTCTATGGCAAGGCTTGCGCGCTTTCCCCTGCGCATTCCGGGTGCTTCGGGATAAACTGCGCGGCTTTCTTGAAGGAGTTCACATGAGTCAGTACCAGCCGGGCATTCTTGCCGCACCGGTGCCGTTGCAGGCACGCCATCTGTTTTTTGCCATTGAGTCCCTGGACGCCTTGCCCGCTGCGCTGGACGCACTGGTGCAGTTGACGGATTCCGCGGCGGTGGTCGGTTTCGGTGAGCCGCTGGTAAACGCATTGGGTGCACGCGTCGAAGGGTTGCGTAGCTTCCCGGCCCTCAGCGGCCCGGGCGCGCATAACCCCTCCACTCAGCAGGCCCTGTGGGTATGGCTGCATGGCGTGGACCGGGGAGAATTGTTGCTGCGCAGCCGCGCGTTCGAAAAAGCCCTGGCGCCGGCGTTGCGCCTGGTACAAATGACCGAAGGCTTTCGCTACAAGACCGGTTTCGACCTGACCGACTACGAAGACGGCACCGAGAATCCCCACGACGACGCGGCCGTTGAAGCGGCTCTGACGGACAGCGGCGCCAGCTTCGCCGCTATCCAGCAATGGCAGCACGACCTCGACGGTTTCGCCGCGCTGCCGGCCCAGGAGCGCGACCACATCATCGGCCGCCGCCATGGCGACAACGAAGAGCTCGATGACGCCCCCGAATTTGCCCACACCAAGCGCACCGCCCAGGAAAGCTTCACTCCGGAGGCCTTCGTGGTGCGTCGGTCGATGCCATGGGCCGAGAACGGCCAGGCGGGGCTGATGTTTCTCGCGTTCGGGCATTCCTTCGATGCATTCGAAGCGCAACTGCGCCGCATGAGTGGCCTGGAAGACGGGATTGTCGATGGTTTGTATCGCATCAGCACACCGTTGACCGGCGGCTACTATTGGTGCCCGCCGTTGAAACAGGGGCATTTAGACCTGAGCGCGATTACCCCGGCTACGCCGATCCACAGGTGACAGCTTGCCCCCTGAAGCCTTGGAACTGACCGATGGTCGCTGGCCACAGAACAGCGACCTCGGCAAACTTCCAGGAGCACTTAATCATGCTGATCTCAAGCATTTCCGTGTCGCACGCCGCGCCGGCACGTCCGTCCCCCAACCAGTATTCGAAGATGTCGGATTCGGATCTGGCCAAGGCGTTTGGTGACAACTTCCAGGCGTTCAAACACCCGACGACTCCGAATGCAACCACGGACAAAATCCGTGAAGTGGCGGGACGTTCGCTGACGGGCGACGCGCAAAAAGACAATGAAACCCAACTTGCCCGCGAAGTACTCAAACGTGACAACGTCCTGAAGGCGCTGGATTCAGTGGATGACAACGGCAAGCGCGACGGCGTGATCGGCCCCTGGAATCCGCAGATGGCGGCTGACCAGTTAGCCTGTAATCGCTGCATGAGCCCGTCCGTTACCACCGTCCAAATCACCTATTGACCCGGGCCAGGCCAGGCCTCGGCGAACATGAAAAAATTGACAGCCACGCCAATGACCGCTGAAAAAAAACCGCACTGGTCGTAATCTAGGCGCCCTTGCCACCCGTGCGGATCGTTCATGTCTTCTGTTGCCGATGGGCTGCCCCTCAATAAACGCTTGCCGGCAGTGATTGCCCTGTCCTTGGGGATCGGCATGGCGACCCTCGACACCGCCATCGTCAATACCGCCTTGCCGACGCTGGCGGAGGGTATTGGCACTGACTCGGCGTCGGTGATCTGGGTGGTCAACGCCTACCAGTTGGCGATTGTCGCGACGGTGCTGCCGTTCGCGGCGCTGAGCGATGTATTGGGGCATCGCCGCGTGTACCTGGGCGGATTGCTGCTGTTCATTGTTTCATCGTTGTTGTGCGGGCTGGCCGATTCGCTGCTGACCCTGACCGCCGCACGGGTGGCGCAAGGCCTGGGGGCGGCGGCGCTGATGAGCGTCAACACCGCGTTGCTGCGGCATATCTACCCCGCAAACATGCTCGGGCGCGGCCTGGGCTATAACTCGCTGGTGGTGGGGCTGGCGTTCACCTTGGGCCCCACCGCGGCGTCGGCGATCCTTTCGGTCGCCACCTGGCACTGGCTGTACCTGATCAATGTGCCGTTGGGGCTGCTGGCCCTCGGCCTGGGCCTGCGATCGTTACCCGTGCTGCCAATCATGGGTCACGCTTTCGACCGCTTGGCGGCGCTGTTGTGCGCAGGCTTGTTCGCTTTGCTGGTCTTGGGACTGGGCGCCGCCGTGCATGGTGCACAGGGCGCGCTGACCCTGGGGCTGATCGCGCTGGCGCTGGTGTTCGGCGCGTTGCTGCTGCGCCGCGAGGCCGGGCACCCGGCGCCGATGCTGGCGGTGGATTTGTTCAAGCGCCCGGTGTTTGCATTGTCTTCGTTGACGGCGATCTGTGCCTTCAGTGCCCAGGGGCTGGCGTTTGTGGCGCTGCCGTTTCTGTTGCAAACGACGCTGGGCCACAGCCAAGTGGAAACTGGTTTTCTGATGACACCGTGGCCGGCCGTGGTGGCGGTCATGGCCTTGATCGCAGGGCGCCTGGCCGATCGCGTGTCACTGGGCCTGCTGTGCGGCATTGGCTTGTTGATGCTCAGCGTCGGCATGGCCGCGTTGGCCACCTTGGGCACTGACGCCTCGGCCTTCGAGATCGGCTGGCGCATGGCCCTCTGCGGCGCCGGTTTCGGCTTTTTCCAGTCGCCCAACCTCAAGGCCTTGATGACCAGCGCACCGTTGGCTCGCAGCGGCGGGGCCAGTGGCATCGTGGCGATCTCGCGGCTGCTGGGGCAGACGTTGGGCGCATCGTTGGTAGCGTTGTGCTTTCATCTGTTCGTGGACAGTGGCCCGCAATACGCACTGTGGCTGGGGTGCGTGTTCGCGCTGGCCGGGGCCGTGGCCAGCGGCCTGCGTTTATTGCCCTATAAACGTACGGATCAGCCTTTATAGCTGTAGCCACGCCGGATCGAGGCGGGTTTGTTCGGTATCGATGCCCAGTGCTTGCATTTTCGCCGCATGCGCGTCGATCTCACCGGCCAGTTGCGCCTGGGCGCTGGAGTTGGCATCCAGGGCATGCATCTGCGTCAGGCCCAGGTGGTAGAAGCGCAGCAGCTTGATCGCGCTGGGGTCATTGGCCTGGACTCGTTCGCTGACCTTATGCATCACATTGGTCACGCTCATCAGGCTACGCTTGAGCTGCCAGCCGTATACCGCCGGCGCCAACCACGCTTGGTTCCAGAACGAGCCACGCACCAGGGCGACGGTGATCAATACCCCGGCAAATACCCCGCCGACATTGAAGCGTAAGTTATCACCGCCCGGTTCACCGAACAGCATCACCGCCAGGCTCGACAGCAGCATCGCCAGGGCCAGGAACACCACAGCGACGATCAGCGTGCTGCGGCGGGTCTGCTGCCGGTAGACAGCGGGGTCACAAGGTTTGAGTTCGAACATCGGGTCGGGCCTCCAGCACGGGAGGGCATCTTCTCATGCTTGAAGCAATCAAGTTGAACGATGGCCACGAGGGGTTTCTCTAAATCCGTGAAGTCCCCATGAGGAAAGCCATCATGTCCGAACACAAGCAACCGCCGCCTGGCACGCCCGATCCTGATCGCACGCCCGGTGAAGAGGAGCGCGATAACGATGCACTGCGCCCCAATGACCCGGCGGAACGTCAAGACAACGACGACGTGGAGCGGGTCGAACAAGACCTGGAAAACCTTCACGACAAAGCCCGCCCGCTGTAAGCAAGGAGGTCTTCATGAGTAATCCCCCGAACGGCCCGCGTTCCGATGAACACGCCAGCGGTAACGATGAGTTGGGTTTCGATCCCGACTCGCCCGACTTGGCTGACCCGCAGGTCGACCCCGTCGGCCCGGCCATCGCGCCGCTGGACAAGCAAAAAGAGCAGCCGGAAAAAAAGCCGCCCTACGATCCGCTGGGCGACTTGAAAAAGTGAACCAAGCCCCGCAATTTGCGGGGCTTGTTTATTTGGAGGGGTTTATTTTGGAGGGTTCCAGCTCACGTCAGTGATGCCGTACTTTTCAGCCCAGGGCCGGGTGGTTTTCTTCACCTGTTCGTGCCCCACGCGGCCGATGCGGCTGACGTGCGCGATGTCGGCATCGACGGCCGCCCAATGCCAGGCTTCGGTGCTGTTCATCACCTCGGCGCGTACCACGAAAGACTTGGGTTTACCGTGCAGTTGATAGTGGATGGTGTAGATCTTAGCGGTACTCATGTTGCCTCCCTGTCTTGTTATAGATGGATAGGTAGGCGCGCGGAAAGGTTCATTCAAAATCACAATTCGCAGCGGCACTTGCGCGGGGACTTGAACACCGGGGCCGGCCCGATAGCGAAGAGTATTGAACTAGAGCCTTCGCTGAACCGTTTTTTGTCCATTTTGGTGCAAATCCGTTCGAACTTTTTGTAAGCGCCGAGGTTCGAACCGATTCCTGAATACTTTGCCCACTCAAAAATGGAGATGTAAATGATGTCCAAACTATTCGGAAAATTTCTCAAGAACACCTCGTTGCTGGCCCTGGTGGCCGCGCCAACCGTGGTGTTCGCGGCGCCGTCCACCGACCCGATTTCCACCTTCGGGATCCTCGGCAGCTATAACGACTTCAAACTCGAAGGCGGTAGCGACAGCGACAAGGAGCACATGCCCGAAGCGGGCCTGTTCTATAACTTCGGCAACAAGCTCACCGCTGAATCCGGCTTTATCTACCAGGCCGGTATTGAAGCCAAGTACGGTGAGAAGAGCGACAACAAACTCAAGGAAGGCCAGGCCGACCTCGACCTCGGCTGGCGTGCCGCGCTGGATGCGCGCAACTTTGTCGATGTAATCGTCGGCGGTGGCTACACCTGGACCCGTTATGAGCCGGACACCAATGGCTACGACATGAAGCTCACCAACAAGTCGCCGTTCGCCAAGGCGGCCCTGGGCTACAACCACCAGTTCGATGACATGACCCTGCGCGTTGAAGCCGGCGCCCGTCATACCATCGATGGCCGCGCCAAGCTCAAGGTGGATGGCGTCGGCAGCGACAGCGTCGACCTCAAGGACCGCACCAACCCTTATGCCGAAGTCAGCCTGCTGATGAACCAGAAAGGCAACCTGCCGGTAATGGCGGGCCTTTACTACACCCGCACCGAGTATAAGCTCGATGACGACTCCTATGTGGCCGACAACACCAAGCTCAAGCGTGATGAGTATGGCTTCAAGGTCGGTATCGCGTTCTGATGCTGTAGTCCTGTAAAAAAACGCCCCGAACATTCGGGGCGTTTTTTTTGCAGCTGTTTCAGATCAGCCCAGTTGATCGTTCCCCCGCTCCGCGTGGGAATGCATCCCGGGACGCTCCGCGTCACCCTTGCGCAAGTGCCGGATCTTGCGCTTAAAGCAGGACGCGGAGCGTCCCGGGTGGCATTCCCACGCAGAGCGTGGGAACGATCATAAAATGAACGCGGTGGCTGTGAGTTTTTCGCGAGCAAGCTAGCTCCTACAAAAGCCTTAACTGACTGGCATTAGCAGGGCAAGCCCACCCCCCCCTAGGGGAATGCATTCCAAATGTGGGAGTGGGCTTGCCCGCGAAGACGATAGTGGTTGCACTGCATCTCTAATGTGTTCCCCCTGAAACGCAAAAACGGCGCCCGAAGGCGCCGTTCTTTTTACTGCATCAACCTAAGCGGTCAAACCCCCAGCACCGCATGCTGCACCAACGTCAGCAACGGTTGCGGGTACACGCCCAGGAAGAAGGCGAGCAGGGCGATGGCCAGCAGCATCACGCCGCCGGCCTTCTGTTCCCAATGCAGCTCGGCATCCACCCGGCGCAGGTTCGGCTCGATCAGGTACAGAGTGACCATCACGCGCAGGTAGTAGAACACGCCGATGGCGCTGCCCAGGACCAGGGATGCGACCAACCACCACTGGTGGGCCTCGACGCCGGTGGCGACGATGTAGAACTTGCCGATAAAGCCGGCGGTCAGCGGGATGCCCGCCAGGGACAGCATCATCACGGTGAGTACGGCGGTCAGGTACGGACGGCGCCAGAACAGGCCGCGGTATTCGTACAGGGCGTCAGCGTCACGGCCTTTGTACGGCGAGGACATCAGCGTAATCACACCGAATGCGCCAAGGCTGGTGATCACGTAGGTGACCAGGTACACGCCAATGGCTTCCACGGCCAGGCCTTTGCTCGCCACCAGGGCGATCAGCAGGTAGCCGAAGTGAGCGATGGACGAGTAACCGAGCAGACGCTTGAGGTTGTTCTGGGTCAGCGCCAGCAGGTTGCCGAACAGGATCGACGCAATGGCGATCACAGTCAGTACATTGCTCAGCACGCCGGTATTGGCCGCAGGCGAGATCTGGAACAGACGCACCATCACCGCAAACACGGCCACTTTCGACGCAGTGGCCAGGAACGCGGCCACAGGCGCCGGGGCGCCTTCGTACACGTCCGGGGTCCACAGGTGGAACGGCACCAAGGAGAGCTTGAACGCCAGGCCGATCAGCATCATCGCCAGGCCCAGTTGGGCAATCGGCGCAGGGCTGTTGGTGGCGGCCAGGGCGTGGCCGATACCGGTGAAGCTCAAGCTGCCGGCTTCGGCGTAGAGCAGCGCCATGCCGAACAACAGGAACGCGGAACCGGCGGCCGACAGCACCATGTACTTGATGCCAGCTTCCAGGGAGCGCTTGTTGAAGAAGGCGTAGGCCACCAGGCCGTAGGTCGGGATCGACAGCAATTCCAGGCCGATGAACAAGCCGGCCAGGTGCTGCGCGCTGACCAGCACGATACCGCCGGCCGCAGCCAGCAGGATCAGCAGGTACAGCTCTTCCTTGTTGCCTGGGTAGCCGGTGCCGCCTTCGCCGAGGTAGGCGTGGGCGAGGGTGACGCAGGCCAGGGTCGCGACCAGGATCAGCGCGATATACAGCAGCGCGAAGTCATCGACCATCATCAATGGCGTGACCGCCAGTGGCGCGACCTTGAGGGCCGGGATGATCGACAGCAGGGCCAGGTTCAACCCGGCGCAGGACAGCAGGAACGTTTGCGAATGATTGCGGCGCCAGGCGATCGCCAGCATCACCACCACGATGGTGAGGCTGGTGATCAGCAGCGGCGCAAGCGCGATAAAGTGTTGGATCGTGAATTCCATAGCGCTCTTACCGGGCCGAAGCGAGTTGAGAGAAGGCGGTGCCGAACCACTGCTGCACGCCATGCATCGTTGCGGCAGAAGTGTCCAGGAACGGCTGTGGGTATACGCCGATGTAGATCAGCAGTACCGCCAGGCCGAGCACCATGATCAGTTCGCGCGCATCCATCCCTTGCAGGACGGTGTCGGACTTGGCCGGGCCGAAGTAGGCGCGGTGGATCATGATCAGCGAGTAGACCGAACCGAACACCAGGCCGGAGGTAGCAATGGCGCTGATCCACGGCGTCTGCACGAAGGCACCCATCAGGATCAGGAACTCGCCGATGAAGTTACCTGTACCCGGCAAGCCCAGCGATGCGGCGGCGAAGAACAGGCTGATTGCCGGCAGGTACGCGATGCGCGACCACACCCCACCCATTTCACGCATGTCACGGGTGTGCAGGCGCTCATACAGCTGGCCACTCAGGATAAAGAGTGCAGCGGCCGAGACACCGTGGGCCAACATCTGGATCACCGCGCCCTGCAGCGCCAGTTGGCTGCCGGAGTAGATGCCGATCAGTACGAAACCCATGTGGGAAACGGACGAGAAGGCGATCAGGCGCTTGATGTCGGTTTGCGCGAAGGCCAGGAACGCACCGTAGAAGATCCCGATCAGACCCAGGGTCATGGCGATCGGCGCGAACTCGGCCGAGGCATTCGGGAACAGCGGCAGGGCGAAACGCAGCAGGCCGTAGGCAGCGGTTTTCAGCAGGATACCGGCCAGGTCCACGGAGCCGGCGGTCGGCGCCTGGGCGTGGGCGTCAGGCAACCAGGAGTGGAACGGCACCACCGGCAGCTTCACCGCGAAGGCGATGAAGAAGCCCAGCATCAGCACGTACTCGGTGGTCAGGGACATCTTGGTTTTCAACAGGTCGGCGTAGTTGAAGGTAATCACGCCGGTGTTGTTGAAGTTGACCAGTACCAGGCCCAGGATCGCCACCAACATGATCAGGCCGGAAGCCTGGGTGAAGATGAAGAACTTGGTCGCCGCGTAGATCCGGGTTTTCTTGCCGTCCGAAGAACTGTGACCCCAGAGCGCGATGAGGAAGTACATCGGCACCAGCATCATTTCCCAGAAGAAGAAGAACATGAACAGGTCCAGCGCCAGGAACACGCCGACAACGCCGCCCAGGATCCACATCAGGTTCAGGTGGAAGAAGCCCACGTGACGCTGGATCTCTTTCCAGGAGCAGAGTACCGAGAGGATACCCAGCAGGCCGGTCAGCAGGATCATCAACAGCGACAGGCCGTCGAGGGCCAGGTGCACGTTGATGCCGAAGCGCTGGATCCATACGTGCTTGAATTCAAGCGCGAAGGTCGGATCGACACCCGGAGCGGGGGCGAATGAATAGTCGCCATGGGCCCACAGCCAGAGGCCGAGCGCGAGTTCCAGGGACATGGTCAGCAACGCAATCCAGCGGGGGAGGGTGGCGCCGAAGCGTTCACCCATCCAGCAGAGCAGGCCGCCGATAAAGGGGATCAGGATTAGCCAGGGCAGAATCATGACGGGCTCGTTTCCTTTCGCAAGTTCGCAAAGTACGCAGTGCACTTAAACATAGTCAGACCGCTACCACGACGATGGCGCCGATCACCAGCACGGCACCCACTGCCATGGACGCCGCATACCAACGCAACTGGCCGGTCTCGCTGCGGCTCAAGGCGGTGTGACCGGCCTTGGCGGCGCGCGGGATCAAACCGATGGTCTGGTCGAGCGGGTCTTTGCGCAGCACGTGGCTGATCGCAAGGTAAGGTTTGACGAACAGTTTGTCGTAGATCCAATCGAAGCCCCAGGCAGCGAACCACCAGGCCGACAGGAAGCGGCCGATACCGCTGTTGGCCACGGCGCTGACGAAGCGACGCTTGCCGAGGAACAGCAGGGCCGCCAGCAGGATACCGGCGATGGCAATGGCGCCGGAGGCGATTTCCAGGCTGTGCTTGGCTTCGCCGCCGGCATGGCCGACGCTTTCCGGCAGTACACCGGCCAGTGGCGGGGTGATCAGGGCGCCGATGAAGGTCGACAGGATGATCAGCACCGACAGTGGCAACCAGTGGGAGATGCCGTGGCCTGCGTGCGCTTCGGTCTTGGCTTCACCGTGGAAGGTGATGAAGATCAGGCGGAAGGTGTAAAGCGAGGTCATGAACGCACCCACCAGGCCCGCGTACAGCAGGTTCTGGTTACCGCTGGCAAAGGCTTCCCAGAGGATTTCGTCTTTGGAGTAGAAACCGGCGGTCACCAGCGGCAAGGCGGCCAACGCGGCGCCACCGACGATGAAGCTGGCGTAAGCCAACGGCAGTTTCTTCCACAGGCCGCCCATCTTGAAGATGTTCTGCTCGTGGTGGCAGGCAACGATCACCGCACCGGAGGCCAGGAACAGCAGGGCCTTGAAGAAGGCGTGGGTCATCAGGTGGAAGATCGCCGCGTCCCAGGCGCCGACGCCCAGGGCCAGGAACATGTAGCCGATCTGGCTCATGGTCGAGTAGGCGAGGATGCGCTTGATGTCGGTCTGCACCAGCGCGGCGAAACCGGCCAGTACCAGGGTCACGCCGCCGACGATGCCTACCAGATGCAGGATGTCCGGCGCCAGGGTGAACAGGCCGTGGGTACGCGCGATCAGGTAGACACCGGCGGTCACCATGGTCGCGGCGTGGATCAATGCCGACACCGGGGTAGGACCGGCCATCGCGTCCGCCAGCCAGGTTTGCAGCGGCAGTTGCGCGGATTTACCCACGGCGCCGCCCAGCAGCATCAGGGTGGCCAGGGTGATCCAGAAATCGCCGACCTGGAATTTCTGCGGTGCCAGCACCAGCAGTTCCTGGATGTTCAGCGTGCCCACCTGTTGGAACAGGATGAACAGGCCAATCGCCATGAACACATCGCCGATCCGCGTGACGATAAACGCCTTGAGTGCTGCGTTACCGTTGTTGCGGTTGCTGTAGTAGAAACCGATCAACAGGTACGAGCACAGGCCCACGCCTTCCCAGCCGAAGTACAGGAACAACAGGTTATCGCCGAGCACCAGGAACAGCATGCTGGCGATGAACAGGTTGGTGTACGAGAAAAAGCGCGAGTAGCCCGCTTCACCGCGCATGTACCAGGACGCGAACAGGTGGATCAGAAAGCCTACACCCACCACCACGCCGAGCATGGTGATCGACAGGCCGTCGACGTAGAGGGCGAAGTTGGGCTTGAAGCCTTCCACCGACATCCACTGCCACAGCACCAGGGTGTAGTGACCGCCTTCCGGCGGCGCCACGTTGAATTGCCAGATGACGTAGGCGGCCACAATGGCCGACAGGCCAATCGAGCCCACGCCGATCAGGGCCGAGAGGTTTTCCGACCAGCGTCCGCGAGAGAACGACAGCAGCAGGAAACCGATCAGGGGAAATACGAAAGTCAGAAAGATCATGTTCATCCGCGCATCTCACTGGCAGCGTCGATATCAAGCGTGTGGAAGCGACGATACAGTTGCAGCAGGATCGCCAGGCCGATACTGGCCTCGGCGGCTGCCAGGCTGATCACCAGGATGAACATGACTTGTCCATCCGGCTGGCCCCAACGCGCACCCGCCACGATGAACGCCAGTGCGGCAGCGTTCATCATGATTTCCAGGCTCATCAACACGAACAGAATGTTACGGCGAACCATCAGGCCGACCAGGCCAAGGCAGAACAGGATGCCGGCGACCGCCAGACCATGCTCCAAAGGGATAGCAGGCATCGTCATTGCTCCTTGGCTTCGTTGCGGCCCAAGTGGAAGGCGGTGATGGCTGCGGCGAGCAGCAGCATCGACGCCAGTTCGACTACCAGCAGGTACGGGCCGAACAGGCTGACGCCCACGGCTTTCGCGTCTACGGTGGTGTGGCCGATGGCCTGGCCGCTCTGGTGAGCGAACAGCACATACAGCAGTTCACCCAGCAGCAGCGCTGCCAGCACAACCGGGCCGAGCCAGATGCCGGGCTTGAGCCAGACGCGTTCCTGGGCGACCGAGGCCGGCCCGAGGTTGAGCATCATCACCACAAACACGAACAGCACCATGATGGCGCCGGCGTAGGCGATCACTTCCAGCACACCGGCGAACGGTGCGCCGAGGGCGAAAAAGGTCATGGCCACGGCGATCAGCGAAATGATCAGGTAGAGCAGGGCGTGCACGGGGTTGGTGTTGGTGATCACGCGAAGCGTGGACACCACTGCAATACCCGATGCGAAATAGAAAGCGAATTCCATCTTTCTTCCTTAAGGCAGCAAGCTCTTCACGTTGATCGGCTCGGCTTCGTTTTGTGCGGCGCCCTTGGGCTTACCGGCAACGGCCATACCTGCAACACGATAGAAGTTGTAATCAGGGTTTTTACCGGGACCGGAAATCAAAAGATCTTCTTTCTCGTACACCAGGTCCTGACGTTTGAACTCGGCCATCTCGAAATCCGGCGTGAGCTGGATCGCGGTGGTCGGGCAAGCTTCCTCGCAGAGGCCGCAGAAAATGCAGCGCGAGAAGTTGATACGGAAGAAGTCCGGGTACCAGCGACCGTCTTCGGTTTCAGCTTTCTGCAGGGAGATACAACCCACCGGGCACGCCACGGCGCACAGGTTGCAGGCTACGCAACGCTCTTCGCCATCCGGGTCGCGGGTGAGCACGATGCGGCCGCGATAGCGCGGCGGCAGGTATACCGCTTCTTCCGGGTATTGCAGGGTGTCGCGTTTGCGAAAGCCGTGACCGAACACCATCACCAGGCTTCGCAACTGGGTACCGGTACCCTTAACGATGTCGCCAATATATTTGAACATGGGTCAAATCCTCACTGAACCGCGGCTGCTGGCGTGTTCAACAACACGACGGCGGCCGTCACCAGCAAATTGATCAGGGTCAGCGGCAGGCAGAATCTCCAGCTGAAATCCATCACCTGGTCATAGCGCGGGCGCGGAATCGAGGCGCGCAGCAGGATGAACAGCATGATGAAGAACGCGGTCTTCAAGAAGAACCAGAAGAAGGCCAACTGCGGCAGGATGCCGAACGGACCGTGCCAGCCGCCGAAGAACAGCGTGACCAGCAGGGCCGAGATCAAGATGATGCCGATGTACTCACCGACGAAGAACATGCCCCATTTCATGCCGGCATATTCAATGTGGTAACCGTCGGCCAGTTCCTGCTCCGCTTCCGGCTGGTCGAAGGGGTGACGGTGAGTCACGGCCACGCCGGCGATGAAGAAGGTGCAGAAGCCAAAGAACTGCGGAATGATGAACCACAGGTTCTGGGCCTGGTACTCGACGATATCGCGCATGTTGAACGAACCAACCTGCACCACGATGCCCATCAGCGCCAACCCCATGAACACTTCATAGGAGACGGTCTGCGCCGAGGCACGCAAGCTGCCCAGCAGGGCGAACTTGTTGTTGCTCGACCAACCGGCGAACAGCACCGCGTACACCGACAGGCCAGCCATGGCGAAGAAGAACAGCAAGCCGATGTTCAGGTCGGCCACGCCCCAGGTCGGGGTGATCGGGATGATCGCAAAGGCGATCAGCAAGGCGCTCATGGCCACGACCGGTGCCAGGGTGAAAATCACCTTGTCGGCAAACGGCGGGGTCCAGTCTTCCTTGAAGAACATCTTCAGCATGTCGGCAGCGATCTGGAACATGCCGAACGGGCCAACGCGGTTCGGACCGTAACGGTCCTGCCACCAGCCCAGCAGGCGACGTTCGACGAAGCTGAGCAGGGCGCCCGCGACGACCACGGCCAACAGGATCACGATGGCCTTGACGACCGAGATGATCACGTCGATCACTTCAGGGGTGAACCAGGTCATTGCGCTGCCTCCTGCAGACCGTCAACGGTTTGGCCAAAGATCGCTGGAGGAATACCGGCGATGCCTTTAGGCAGTGCAACCAGGCCGGCACCCAGCTCTTCGTTGATGCGCAGCGGCAGACGCAAGGTCTGGCCGGCCACGTTCAGGCTGAGCAGGGCACCGTCGTTGACGCCCAGGCGGTCGGCTTCGGATTTGGCCAGGGCCACGTAGGCGGTTGGAATGCGTTCTTGAACCGGCGCGGCCTTGGAAGAAGTCTCTTCGCTGCCGAACAGGTGGAAGAACGGCACCACCTGCCAGGTACCCGGGGCCGGGTTGAACGGACGCGGTACGGCAGCGAACCAGTTCAGCGAGTCACCGGTGCTTTCGATCAGGCGGGTGCCCGGGTCGCCAGCGCGGATATGCCCACCGACTTCGTCCTGGAACTTGTTCCAGGCCTGCGGCGAGTTCCAGCCCGGCGACCAGGCGAACGGCACCTGCTGACGTGGTTCGGCCGAACCCGAATAGCCTTCCATGGAGAAGGCGAACGCGGTGTCGATGTCTTGCGGGGTCCGCGGTTCATGCACGCTGATGTCAGCGCGCATGGCGGTACGACCGGAATAACGCAGCGGTTCACGGGCCAGTTTCAGGCCCTTGATGCGGAACGAGGCGGACGGGGCAGCATCGACAATCCGCGCCAGCTGCGGTGCGCTTGCAGCGGTAGCGGCGGTGACGTGGTCGAGCTGGGTCCAGTCGATCGGCTGGTTCAGCAGGGTTGCGCGCAGGGCATGCAGCCAGCGCCAGCCTTCGTGAACCAGGATGCTGGCGTCCATGTACTTCGGATCGAACACCTGGAAGAAGCGCTGGGCGCGGCCTTCCTGGCTGACCAGGGTACCGTCGCCTTCGGCGAAGGTGGCCGCTGGCAGCACCAGGTCGGCACGCTCGCTGGTGGCGGTCTTCTGGTGGTCGGCCACGATCAGCACCTTGGCGGCGTTGAGCGCAGCGTCAACCTTGGCCGCGTCGGTGCGGGTGTACAGGTCGTTTTCCAGAACCACGATGGCGTCGGCGTTGCCGTCGGTCACCGCCTGCAGGGCGGCGTCCAGGGATTCGCCACCGAGCATGGCCAGGCCGAGGCTGTTGGCTTCCGGTACCACCAGGCTGATGGAACCGTTCTTGTCGCGCAGTTTCAAGGCCTTGGCGATGTTGGCGGCGGCTTCGATCAGCGCCTTGGAACCCAGCGAGGTGCCGGCGATGATCAATGGGCGTTTGGCCGCCAGCAGGGCGTCGGCGATGCGCTGGGCCAGTGCCACGGCTTCAGCGTCCAGGCCGTCGACGGCAGGCGCGCTGGCGTCAAGGGCGTGGGCCACGGCGAAACCGATGCGCGCCAGGTCGTCCGGTGCGGCGTGGACGCATTCTTCGGCGATGTCGTCGAGCTTGGTTTCAGCCAGGGAGGCGATAAACAGCGGGTTCAGCGCGTGCTGGCCGATGTTTTTCACTGCGGCGTCGAGCCAAGGCTGCACGCGCATGGCGTCGGCCATGGCTTCGGCCTTGCCTTTGACCGACTGGCGCAGCGACAGCGCGATACGCGCGGCGGTCTGGGTCAGGTCTTCACCGAGCACGAAGATTGCATCGTGATCTTCGATGTCGCGCATGTTCGGCACCGGCAGCGGGCTGTCGTTCAGCACTTGCAGGACCAGGCGGATGCGCTCCAGCTCGCCGGCTTCGATACCGCTGTAGAAGTGCTCGGCGCCGACCAGTTCGCGCAGTGCGAAGTTGCTTTCGAGGCTGGCGCGCGGCGAACCGATACCGACGATATTACGGCCACGCAGCAGGTCGGCGGCTTTATCCAGCGCCGCGTCCAGGCTCAGCTTGGCGCCATCGGCCAGCAGTGGCTGGCGCGGGCGGTCTTCGCGGTTGACGTAGCCATAGCCGAAGCGGCCACGGTCACACAGGAAGTACTGGTTGACCGAGCCGTTGAAGCGGTTTTCGATACGACGCAGTTCACCGTAGCGCTCGCCCGGCGAGATGTTGCAACCGCTGGAGCAGCCATGGCAGATGCTCGGGGCGAATTGCATGTCCCACTTGCGGTTGTAGCGCTCGGAGTGGGTCTTGTCGGTGAACACACCGGTCGGGCAGACCTCGGTGAGGTTGCCGGAGAATTCGCTTTCGAGCACGCCGTCTTCAACACGACCGAAGTACACGTTGTCATGGGCGCCGAATACGCCGAGGTCGGTGCCGCCGGCGTAGTCCTTATAGAAACGCACGCAACGGTAGCAGGCGATGCAGCGGTTCATTTCGTGGGAGATGAACGGGCCGAGGTCCTGGTTCTGGTGGGTACGCTTGGTGAAGCGATAGCGGCGCTCGTTGTGGCCGGTCATCACCGTCATGTCTTGCAGGTGGCAGTGTCCGCCTTCCTCACAGACCGGGCAGTCGTGGGGGTGGTTGGTCATCAGCCATTCGACGACACTGGCGCGGAACGCCTTGGACTCATCATCGTCGATGGAAATCCAGGTGTTGTCGGTGGCTGGGGTCATGCAGGACATGACGATACGACCACGGGTGTCGTTTTCGTCGGTGTACTGCTTGACCGCGCACTGGCGACAGGCACCGACGCTACCGAGCGCGGGGTGCCAGCAGAAATACGGGATGTCGAGGCCGAGTGACAGACATGCCTGTAACAGGTTGTCTGCCCCATCGACTTCGAGCGCTTTGCCGTCTACGTGGATAGTGGCCATGGTTCAAAGTTCTTCGTTGGCCCGTTGTCAGCGGGCGTGGCTAATGGAATCTTGTTATTCATGTGCATCTACACAGCCATCAAGGCGTCCGCACATGAGAAAAGCGAAGGGCACGAACCCTTCGCTTTTTTAAGCGTTACGCACCGACCATGGTCGGTGATACCACCTGAGTGAGTTCGCCCGCGCGGGTTGGCGCGATGCCGGCCTCGAATTCAGGGCGGAAGTATTTGATTGCGCTGCCCAACGGCTCCACGGCGCCCGGTGCGTGAGCACAGAAGGTCTTGCCTGGGCCGAGGAAACCGACCAGCCCGAGCAGCGTTTCGATGTCACCCTCGCGGCCTTCACCGTTTTCCAGGGCCATCAGCAGCTTGACGCTCCACGGCAGACCGTCACGGCACGGGGTGCAGAAGCCGCAGGATTCACGGGCAAAGAACTGCTCCATGTTGCGCAGCAGCGAGACCATGTTCACCGTGTTGTCCACCGCCATTGCCAGGCCGGTACCCATGCGGGTGCCCACCTTGCCGATGCCGCCGGCATACATCTGTGCGTCGAGGTGCTCGGGCAGCAGGAAACCGGTGCCGGCGCCGCCTGGCTGCCAGGCTTTCAAGGTGTAGCCATCGCGCATGCCGCCGGCGTAGTCCTCGAACAGCTCGCGCGCGGTCACGCCGAACGGCAGTTCCCACAGGCCCGGGTTCTTGACCTTGCCGGAGAAGCCCATGAGCTTGGTGCCCATGTCTTCACTGCCTTCGCGGGCCAACGATTTGTACCAGTCGACGCCGTCGGCGATGATCGCCGGCACGTTGCACAGGGTCTCGACGTTGTTCACGCAGGTTGGCTTGCCCCACACGCCCACGGCGGCAGGGAAGGGCGGCTTGGAGCGCGGGTTGGCGCGGCGGCCTTCGAGGGAGTTGATCAGTGCGGTTTCTTCACCGCAGATATAACGCCCGGCGCCGGTGTGCACGAACAGCTCGAAGTCAAAACCCGAACCGAGGATGTTCTTGCCCAGCAGGCCCGCCGCCTTGGCTTCGGCCACGGCACGGTTGAGGTGCTTGGCGGCGGTGGTGTATTCACCGCGCAGGAAGATATAGCCACGGTAGGTTTTCAGCGCGCGGGCACTGATCAGCATGCCTTCGATCAGCAGATGGGGCAGTTGCTCCATCAGCATGCGGTCTTTCCAGGTGTTGGGCTCCATTTCATCCGCGTTGCACAGCAGATAGCGGATGTTGATGGATTCGTCTTTGGGCATCAGGCCCCACTTCACGCCCGTGGGAAAACCTGCGCCGCCACGGCCTTTGAGGCCGGCGTCTTTCACGGTCTGGACGATGTCGTCCTGGGCCATGTCGGCGAAGGCTTTGCGCGCGGCTGCATAGCCGTTCTTGGCCTGGTACTCGTCGAGCCACACGGGCTCGCCGTCGTCACGCAGGCGCCAGGTCAGCGGGTGGGTCTCGGCCGAACGCTTGATCAGGTTGGCCGGGCCGAAAGATGTCAGGGTCATGGGTAGCCCTCGAGCAATTGGGTCACGCCAGCAGGCTGCACGTCACCGAATGTGTCGTCGTCGATCATCAACGCCGGCGCCTTGTCGCAGTTGCCCAGGCAGCACACCGGCAGCAGCGTGAAGCGGCCGTCGGCGGTGGTCTGGCCCAGGCCGATGCCCAGCTTGGCCTGGATTTCGCTGACCACGGACTCGTGGCCACCGATGTAGCACACCATGCTGTCGCACACGCGAATGATGTGGCGGCCGACCGGCCGGCGGAAGATCTGGCTGTAGAACGTCGCCACCCCTTCAACGTCGCTGGCCGGGATGCCGAGGATCTCGCCGATGGCGTAGAGGGCGCCGTCCGGCACCCAGCCACGTTCCTTCTGGACGATCTTCAAGGCTTCGATCGACGCCGCGCGCGGGTCTTCGTAGTGATGCAGCTCGTGCTCAATGGCCGAGCGCTCGGTTTCACTCAAGGTGAAACGGTCTGTCTGGATAAGCGTGCTGTTCATGCTTAGCGGTCCACGTCGGCCATAACGAAATCGATACTACCCAGGTACGCAATCAAGTCCGCGACCATCTCGCCTTTGATCACCGAAGGGATCTGCTGCAAGTGCGGGAAGCTTGGAGTACGAATCCGGGTGCGGTAGCTCATGGTGCCGCCATCGCTCGTCAGGTAATAACTGTTGATGCCCTTGGTCGCTTCAATCATCTGGAAGGACTCGTTGGCCGGCATCACCGGGCCCCACGAGACTTGCAGGAAGTGCGTGATCAGGGTTTCGATGTGCTGCAGCGTGCGCTCTTTGGGCGGCGGCGTGGTCAGCGGGTGATCCGCCTTATACGGGCCGGCCGGCATGTTGCGCATGCACTGCTCGATGATCTTCAGGCTCTGGCGCATTTCTTCGACGCGCACGATGCAACGGTCGTAGGCATCGCCGTTGGCCGCCAGCGGCACTTCAAACTCAAAGTTTTCGTAGCCGGAGTAAGGGCGCGCCTTGCGCAAGTCGAAGTCCAGGCCGGTCGCGCGCAGGCTTGGGCCCGTGACGCCCCATTCCAGCGCTTCCTTGGTGTTGTACTGGGCGACGCCGATGGTACGACCCTTGAGAATGCTGTTGTCCAAGGCGGCTTTCTGGTATTCGTCCAGGCGCTTGGGCATCCAGTCGATGAATTCCTTGACCAGGCGTTCCCAGCCGCGCGGGAGGTCGTGCGCAACGCCGCCGATGCGGTACCAGGCAGGGTGCAGCCGGAAACCGGTGATCGCTTCGATCACGGTGTAGGCTTTTTGGCGGTCGGTAAAGGTGAAGAACACTGGCGTCATGGCGCCCACGTCCTGGATATAGGTACCCAGGAACAGCAGGTGGCTGGTGATGCGGAAGAACTCGGCCATCATGATGCGGATGGTGTCGACGCGGTCGGGCACCTTGATACCGGCCAGCTTCTCGACCGAGAGCACGTACGGCAGGTTGTTCATCACGCCGCCGAGGTAGTCGATGCGGTCGGTGTACGGAATGTAGCTGTGCCACGACTGGCGCTCGCCCATCTTCTCGGCACCACGGTGGTGGTAGCCGATGTCCGGTACGCAGTCGACGATTTCTTCACCGTCCAACTGCAGGATAATACGGAAGGCACCGTGGGCCGAAGGGTGGTTCGGGCCCAGGTTAAGGAACATGTAGTCCTCGTTGGTGCCGGAGCGCTTCATGCCCCAGTCTTCCGGGTTGAAGCGCGCAGCTTCTTCCTCAAGCTGTTGCTTGGCCAGGGTGAGGCTGAAAGGGTCGAACTCGGTGGCGCGCGCCGGGAAGTCCTTGCGCAGCGGGTGACCTACCCAGGTCGGTGGCATCATGATGCGGGTCAGGTGCGGGTGCCCCGGGAAGTCGATGCCGAACATGTCCCAGACTTCACGCTCGTACCAGTTGGCGTTCGGCCAGATTCCGGTGACGGTCGGTACGCTCAGGTCGCTTTCAGACAGGGCAACCTTGAGCATCACGTCGCTGTTACGTTCCAGCGACATCAAGTGGTAGAACACGGTGAAATCGGCGCCGCTCGGCAACCCCTGGCGCTTGGTGCGCAGACGCTCGTCCACGCCATGCAGGTCATAGAGCATGACGTAGGGCTTGGGCAGGTTGCGCAGGAAGGTCAGGACTTCGATGAGCCTGGCGCGGGCAACCCACAGCACGGGCATGCCGGTGCGGGTCTCCTGGGCGGTGAACGCCTCGGCGCCAAAACGGTTGTTCAGTTCGACGACCACGTCCTGGTCGTTTGCCTTATAAGGCGGGATGTACAGAGCACTGCCTGTAGTCATGGTTTTTTATCGCTTTCGGTCAACGTAAAGAATGAAGCCAGGTTTTCGTTCTATAAAAGAAGCGGGCTGGATCAGACTTCGTCGGGGCTGCGCAGGTTGGTGACTGCGATTCGCTGTTCGCGGCGCTGTTCCTTTTGGGACGGCATCTCGGCGCGGTACACGCCTTGATCACCGACGACCCAGGAAAGCGGGCGACGCTCCTTGCCAATCGATTCCTGCAACAGCATCAAGCCTTGCAGGAAAGCTTCGGGACGGGGCGGGCAGCCGGGCACGTAGACATCCACGGGGAGGAACTTGTCGACCCCCTGCACTACGGAATAGATGTCGTACATACCGCCGGAATTGGCACAGGCGCCCATGGAAATGACCCATTTGGGTTCCAGCATCTGTTCATACAGGCGCTGGATAATGGGGGCCATTTTCAGGAACGGCGTACCGGCGATAACCATGAAATCCGCCTGGCGCGGTGATGCCCGGATGACTTCGGCGCCAAAGCGCGCGATGTCGTGGGGCGCCGTGAAGGCGGTGGTCATTTCCACGTAGCAGCACGAAAGGCCGAAGTTGTACGGCCACAGGGAGTTTTTACGCCCCCAGTTGACCGCGCCGTTCAGCACGTCTTCCAGCTTGCCCATGTAGATGTTTTTGTGGACTTGGTCTTCTAACGGGTCGGAAACGGTTTCGCGTTCGCCGATGGGGTACTGCTCGTTAGGAGCGTCCGGGTTGATCCTGGTGAGATTGTATTGCATCGCCAAAGCCTCATTGTTTCAGCTTCGCTTGCCGCTTGCGACGAGCTTCCGGAGCCCAGTCAAGGGCGCCCACTCGGAACAGGTAGACAAGACCTGCCAACAGAATTGCTATGAAAACGAGAGCTTCGACGAATCCGGTCCAGCCGCTTTCGCGGACGGACACAGACCAGGCAAAGAGAAAGAGGGCTTCGATATCGAAGATCACGAAGAGCATCGCGACCAGATAGAATTTGGCTGAGAGCCGCAAGCGGGCGCCACCTGTAGGTAGCATGCCGGACTCGAACGGTTCGTTTTTGCTGCGGCCCCAGGCTTTTGACCCGAGGAGGCTGGAGACGCCGAGCATGAAAGCGCAAAGGCCTACAACACCGAGGAGGAAAATGGCAAAGCCCCAGTTGTGGGCCATGAGTCCTGTCGCGTCGGTCATGCTGGAAATCCTTAACAGAGAGCAAAGGTCTCTGAGCTCGAAAAAGTAACGATGCAGTGACGATATGTCGCACTGCAATCAATCGCGGTGATTTTATGGCTAAACACCTGGCAAGTAAAATTCCTGTGGCGAAATTATTCGATGGAATAAGCACATAGTGCACCTTTGTGGGGCTGTAGCCCTTGCAGCATGGGCATTAGCGGGCTTTTGAACAATTGCGTTTTGTTTGACCGGTAAGAAAGTTTTCATGGTTTAAATGATAATGAATATTGTTTGCGCAGGGTTTAAGCGAATGTTTCTCGTGTGGCGGGGGAAGTTGCCGTTACTTGTGTGATTGTCGCCGGTTGATGGAACGGATTTTGTAACCGATTTATCTGCAGCGAATACCGCTCTGGATCAAGGTTTTGCACAAAATCTTCAGGCTGATTGCATTCAATGTGGGAGGGGGCTTGCCCTAACGCAAGTCAGCTAAAGCGTACACCACCGTCTGTAGGAGCGAGCTTGCTCGCGAAAAACGTCAACGATAACGCGTGCTTTCTGAATGAACGCGGTGCCTGTGAGTTTTTCGCGAGCAAGGGCTAGCCGCCCGCCTCGCTCCTACAAAAGCCTTAACTGACTGGCATCAGGGCTTGCCCCCGATGGCGGTGGATCAGCAACAGATGTGCTGACTGACACTCAGCAATCGGGAGCAAGCCCCCTCTTATCAAACTTAAAATAACTCGCTGATTTTAAAGGATTAATTTTTCAGTTAAAAACTGAAATTTCACATTCAAAGATCGTTCCCACGCTCCTGCGTGGGATTGCAGCCCGTGACGCTCCGCGTCACCTGTGCGCAATCGCCGAAACTTGCAGCGCTTGGCGGGACGCGGAGCGTCCCAGGAGGCATTCCCACGCAGAGCGCGGGAACGATCACCTCAGCGCCAAGAATATTTGTAGGCGCCCCCAGTTTGCTGCGCGACAGCGCTACGTCGAAGAGGTAGTGGGGCCTCCCACAGTTGATCTGGGGTGTGACTGAAACAAAAAAACGCCCCGAACCAGTCGGGGCGTGATGTTGTGCGGCACTGCGGTTAGGTCTTCCCTGGGGCCGCAATGGCCGTGTACTCAGTCACTCAGTGGAACTGCTCTTCTTCGGTCGAACCGGTCAGCGCGGTCACGGACGAGGTGCCGCCCTGGATCACGGTGGTCATGTCGTCGAAGTAGCCGGTGCCCACTTCCTGCTGGTGCGCCACAAAGGTGTAGCCTTTGGCGGCGTCAGCGAACTCCTGCTCCTGCAGCTTCACGTAGGCGGTCATGTCGTTGCGGGCGTAGTCGTGCGCCAGGTTGAACATGCTGTGCCACATGTTGTGAATGCCGGCCAGGGTGATGAACTGGTGCTTGTAGCCCATGGCCGACAGTTCACGCTGGAACTTGGCGATGGTTGCGTCGTCCAGGTTCTTCTTCCAGTTGAAGGAAGGCGAGCAGTTGTAGGACAGCAACTGGTCCGGGTATTCCTTCTTGATCGCTTCGGCGAAGCGGCGGGCTTCGTCCAGGTCCGGCTTGGCGGTTTCGCACCAGATCAGGTCGGCATACGGTGCGTAGGCCAGGCCACGGGCGATAGCCTGGTCGAGGCCGGCGCGTACTTTGTAGAAACCTTCCTGGGTGCGCTCGCCCGTCACGAACGGTTGGTCGTGCGGGTCGCAGTCCGAAGTCAGCAGGTCGGCGGCGTTGGCATCGGTGCGCGCCAGGATGATGGTCGGCGTACCGGCAACGTCAGCGGCCAGGCGGGCAGCGGTCAGCTTCTGTACGGCTTCCTGAGTCGGGACCAGTACCTTGCCGCCCATGTGGCCGCATTTTTTCACCGAAGCCAGCTGGTCTTCGAAGTGCACGCCGGCAGCGCCCGCCTCGATCATGCTCTTCATCAGTTCGTAGGCGTTGAGTACGCCACCGAAACCGGCTTCAGCGTCAGCCACGATCGGCGCGAAGTAGTCGATGTAGCCTTGGTCGCCCGGGCCCTTACCGGCTTTCCACTGGATCTGGTCGGCGCGACGGAACGCGTTGTTGATGCGCTTGACCACGGTTGGCACCGAGTCCACCGGGTACAGCGATTGGTCGGGGTACATGGATTCAGCGGAGTTGTTATCCGCTGCCACTTGCCAGCCGGACAGGTAGATCGCCTGGATACCGGCTTTTACCTGTTGCACTGCCTGGCCGCCAGTGAGGGCGCCCATGCAGTTGACGAAATCTTTGTCGGGACGGAAGGACGGCTTGGCGCCTTGGGTGACCAGGTTCCACAGCTTCTCGGCGCCGAGTTTTGCAAAGGTGTGCTCGGGTTGGACCGAGCCACGCAGGCGGACGACGTCAGCAGCGGAATAAGCGCGGGTTACGCCTTTCCAGCGTGGGTTTTCAGCCCAGTCTTTCTCAAGGGCTGCAATTTGCTGTTCACGTGTCAGTGCCATGTAGATAAACCTCGTCGTCGCGTCTTGTAGGGTTCGAAGGCCCTTGCCAGGGCCCCTGATAAGCGGGAGCGAGGCCATCATGCACAGCCTTTTTGAGGGCGTCAAATGTTTTGTAGTGCTTTTTTTCAGGCACTACATATTTGTTCCGGGACGACTCGGCGGTCAGTTTTTGGTGCTTCAGTTCAGCGTGTCGACCTTGACCCGCAAAGTCAGGTCATCGCGGCCCTGAGTAGAGTAGCTGCGGGTTGTAGAGGATTTGTCGGCTTGGGTTTCGCGGTTGACGCCGGCCAGGGAGATCCACTCGCCCAGGCGCCCGCTGACGCTTGTGTCGGTACTTTGCACGTTCACTACATCGGGACGTTCCTGGCTCATGCGGTCACGGTTGGTGCTGATGGCGAGGTGAACGGTCTCGCCGGTGACGCTGGCGGTCACGTAGAAACCCTGGGTAACGTTGCGATACTGGGTCTGGTTCTGCAGGCGCCCGTAGCTGTCCTGCTGGGTGGTGGTCAGCGGTACGCTCTGGCCGACCTGGATCAGCGCGGGTACGCCTTCGCTGGCCTGGATCTGCTGGATGCCGCCATCGCGGCTGGTAGTGCCGTAGCTGATGATGCGGGTCTGGCTGTCGCCGCTGTTCTGCTGATTGTTTTCGTTGGTGTCGACGGTGATCAGCAGGCGCTTGGCAGGGGTGTCGAGTTGAGAGAGCAGGGTGCGCAGGTCCTGGATCTTGCCGGGGGCGGCGTTAATGATCAGTTGATTGCCGTAGGCACTCACGGTGCCGTCCTTGCCGATGAAGTTCTGCGCCACGGGCAGCAGGTCGGCGCTGCTGCGGTTGCTCAGGTTGATCACTTCGGTGTCGGCCATGGCCGATGCGCTGGCGGCCAGGAGGAGGGCGGTGAGCAGGGTGCGTAGGGACATGTCCGTTATCTCTGCGAGTCAAAAGCTGGATAGTGCCAGTTTGTCGGCCTGGCGGGTCGCAAGTTGAATACTAGACGGCAAAATGCCCTGGCAAGGCAGGGCATTTGGGGTGTTGCTGAAATAGCCATCGGGGGCAAGCCCCCTCCCACATTTTGACCTGTGAACCCAATCAAGTGTGGGAGGGGGCTTGCCCCCGATAGCAGCGCTGCGGTCTCGGCTCAGCCCTCGCGCACCATATCCACATGCGGAATCCCGACTTCAAGAAACTCATCACTGACAATCTTGAAACCCAGCCGCTCGTAGAACGGCGCCGCGTACACCTGCGCACTGAGGAACTGCCGGGTCTGGCCACGCTTCTCGGCTTGGCCGATCACCGCTTCCATCAGCTTGTCGCCGACTTTAAGCCCGCGCCAGTCCTTGAGCACCGATACGCGTCCGATCTCGCCGCTGGGCAGCAAGCGAGCGGTGCCAATCGGAAAGTCGCCTTCGAATGCCAGGAAATGCATCGCACCGGCGTCGTCCGCATCCCACTCCAGTTCAGGTGGAACCGATTGTTCAGCGATAAATACCGCTTCACGAATGCGCCGAATCTCGTCGATATCCTTTCGCCAGTCCGCGACACTTACGTGAATCTTATTCATCCGCAAACCCCAGGCTGCCTTGCTTGACCAGTTCGCACAGCAGGTCGCGACCGTCTTCGTCCGCCAGCCAAACGCCCAGATTTTCGTTGTGCAGGGCGTCTGCCGAGCACACCAGTTTCAACAGTTCGCGCAGTTTGCCCGGCAGGTAACGGCTCTGGCCGCTGGCGAACAGCAGCACATCGTCGTCCACTTCCGACCAGGCCATGCGCGCGCTCGGGTTGCGTACCAGGATCGCGCCGTCTTGCAGGCTGCTGATGAAATCGTCCTCGCCCAACTCTTCACCCGCCACCAGCTCCGGGTAGCGCGGTTCGGTCATGAACTGGCCGAACCAGGTCAGCAGCATGCGCTCGTCGCTCATGTGCTCGGCCAACAGGCTCTTGAGGCGGTCCAGGGCGTCGCTCTGGATCTGGTGCGGGTCGCTGACCGGTTGGGCGTCGGCGTCGGTGTAGCGCTCTTCGTCGGTCAGGTACTGGCTGAGGAAGTCGGTGAAGTGGGTCAGCACTTCGGCGGCGCTTGGGGCGCGAAAGCCCACCGAGTAAGTCATGCAGTCGTCTTCGGCGATGCCGAAGTGCGCCAGGCGCGGCGGCAGGTACAGCATGTCGCCCGGCTCGAGCACCCATTCGGCACTTTCTTCGAATTCGGCGAGGATGCGCAGGTCGGCGTGCTGCAGCAGCGCGCTTTCAGAACTGCACATCTGGCCGATCTTCCAATTGCGCTTGCCCTGGGCTTGCAGCAGGAACACATCGTAGTTGTCGAAGTGCGGACCGACGCTGCCACCCGGCGCCGCAAAGCTGATCATCACATCGTCGATGCGCCAGCTTGGCAGGAAGCGGAAATGCTCGAGCAATTCGGCAACTTCCGGCACGAACTGGTCGACCGCCTGCACCAGCAGCGTCCACTCGCGCTCGGGCAGGGTGCCGAAGGCGTCTTCGGCGAACGGGCCGCGACGCAGTTCCCACGGACGCTCGCCGTGTTTGATCACCAGGCGCGATTCGACTTCCTCTTCCAGCGCCAGGCCGGCCAGTTCGTCGGCGTCGATCGGGCTTTCGAAATCAGGGATGGCCTGGCGGATCAACAGCGGTTTTTTCTGCCAGTAGTCGCGCAGGAATTCCCGTGCCGTGATGCCGCCCAGAAGTTGAAGAGGGATATCAGGATTCATGTGTAACCTATTGAAAAAAAGCACTTTTAAGACAGGAATAAAAACGCCCGGCGCGGCCGGGCGTCTCAAAGGGTCGTGCGACGGTCAGATGCGCTTGGCTTGCTCTACAGCGTTACCGATGTAGTTGGCCGGGGTGAGCAATTTCAGCTCGGCCTTGGCAGCGGCTGGCATGTCCAGTCCATCGATGAAAGTTTGCAGCGCATCGGAGGTGATCCCCTTGCCGCGCGTCAACTCTTTGAGCTTCTCGTAGGGGTTTTCGATGTTGTAGCGGCGCATCACGGTCTGGATCGGCTCGGCCAGCACTTCCCAGCAGGCATCCAGGTCAGCGGCGATTTTCTGCTCGTTGAGTTCCAGCTTGCTGATGCCTTTGAGGCTGGCTTCGTACGCGATCACGCTGTGAGCAAAGCCCACGCCGAGGTTGCGCAGTACGGTGGAGTCGGTCAGGTCGCGCTGCCAGCGCGAGATCGGCAGCTTGCTGGCCAGGTGCTGGAACAGGGCGTTGGCGATGCCCAGGTTGCCTTCGGAATTTTCGAAGTCGATCGGGTTGACCTTGTGCGGCATGGTCGACGAACCGATTTCACCGGCAATGGTGCGCTGCTTGAAGTAGCCCAGGGAGATGTAGCCCCAGATATCGCGATCGAAGTCGATCAGGATGGTGTTGAAGCGCGCGATTGCGTCGAACAGCTCGGCAATGTAGTCGTGGGGTTCGATCTGCGTGGTGTAGGGGTTGAAGCCCAGGCCCAGCTCGTCTTCGATGAAGGCGCGGGCGTTGGCTTCCCAGTCGATCTCGGGGTAGGCCGACAGGTGGGCGTTGTAGTTGCCCACGGCACCGTTGATCTTGCCCAGTAATGGCACGGCGGCGACTTGAGCGATCTGGCGCTCCAGGCGGTACACCACGTTGGCCAGTTCTTTGCCCAGGGTGGTCGGCGAGGCCGGCTGGCCGTGGGTGCGCGAGAGCATCGGCACGGCGGCGAAACGGATCGCCAGCTCGCGGATGGCCTCGGCGGTCTGGCGCATCAGCGGCAGCATCACCTCATCACGGCCTTCGCGCAGCATCAGCGCGTGGGACAGGTTGTTGATGTCCTCGCTGGTGCAGGCAAAGTGGATGAACTCGCTGACCTGGGCCAGTTCCGGCAGCTTGGCCGCCTGCTCCTTGAGCAGGTACTCGATGGCTTTGACGTCGTGGTTGGTGGTGCGCTCGATCTCTTTCACACGCTCGGCGTGCTCCAGGGAGAAGTTTTCCGCCAGGGTGTTCAAGACAGCGTTGGCCTCGGCGGAAAACGCCGGCACTTCGCTGATGGCGGGGTGAGCGGCCAGGCGCTGGAGCCAGCGCACTTCAACCAGGACACGGGCACGGATCAGGCCGTACTCGCTGAAAATAGGGCGCAGGGCCTGGGTTTTGCCGGCGTAGCGGCCGTCAACAGGGGAAACCGCAGTGAGCGAAGAAAGCTGCATGGGGTGTTCTCGGACAGTCGGGCAACGAAATGGGGCGCGTATCATACATGAAAACATTCGCCGGTCCGTCGCCAACTGACCGGCGTATTACGCGTAACAGCTTGAAAAAAGTCTGCTGGTGCGACTTATTCGTTGCGCATCAACGGGTAAAGCTCTTTGAGCAATTTGCGTCGGCTGATCACCAGTTGCCAGCGATGGCCACCCAACTGGCGCCACAACCGCGCCGAACGAATACCCGCCAGAAGCAGGGCGCGGATTTTCGAGGCGTTGTTCGGTTGCTGCAGGTTGCGCATGTCGCCGTGCACCTGGATGCGCTGGCGCAAGGTGCTCAAGGTGTCCTGGTACAGCGCGCCACAGGCGGCGATCACGTTCTCGTGAGCCGGGCCGAAGTGCTCCACCTGGGACTGGATCTGCGGCAGGCGCTTGCCAATGGTTTCCAGCAGGTCGTCGCGCTTGGCCAATTGACGCTCCAGGCCGAGCATCGACAGGGCGTAGCGCAAGGGTTCGCGCTGCAGGGTGCTGGGGTCGCGTTCCAGGGCGCCGATCAGGGCGCGGTAACCTTCACGCAGCGCCAGGTCGTCGCCACCGTAGACTTCCAGGGTGTCCTTGGGGTCGCGGATCAGCAGGCTGCCGAGCATGCAGGTCAAGCCCGCCTCGGTGACCTGGCCGGTCTTGGCGATCTTGTCCACCAGCACCGCCGCAAGGAAAACCCCGCCCAGCGCGGTCAATTGCTCCTGGGTCGGGCTCATGCCGGGTTGCTCCAGGCTTGCGCAACTTCAATCACGCCGCCGCCCAGGCAGACTTCGCCGTCATAGAACACCACGGATTGGCCTGGGGTAACTGCGCGCTGCGGGTCATCGAAGGTGGCCCGGTAGCCGGTAGCGGTTTTTTCCAGGGTGCAGGGCTGGTCGCTCTGGCGATAGCGCACTTTGGCGGTCAGGCGGCGCGGGGTGCTCAGGTCGATCGGGTTGACCCAATAGATGTCTGAAGCGAGCAGGGCGCCGGAGAACAGCAAGGGGTGCTCATTGCCTTGGCCGACGATCAGCACGTTGTTTTCCAGGTCCTTGACCAGCACGTACCACGGCTCTTCGCCGGCATCTTTCAAGCCGCCGATGCCCAGGCCCTGGCGCTGACCAATGGTGTGGTACATCAGGCCGTGGTGGCGGCCGATCACTTCACCATCGGTGGTCTTGATCTCGCCCGGTTGTGCCGGCAGGTATTGCTTGAGGAAGTCGCTGAAGCGGCGTTCGCCGATAAAGCAGATTCCGGTGGAATCCTTCTTCTTGGCGGTGGCCAGGCCGTGTTGCTCGGCGATCCTGCGCACTTCGGGCTTTTCCAGCTCGCCCACCGGGAACAGGGTCTTGGCGATCTGTTCACCGCCCACGGCGTGCAGGAAGTAGCTCTGGTCCTTGTTCGGGTCCAGGCCCTTGAGCAGTTCGGTACGGCCATCGATATCGCGGCGGCGCACGTAGTGGCCGGTGGCAATCAGATCGGCGCCGAGCATCATGGCGTAGTCGAGGAACGCCTTGAACTTGATTTCACGGTTACACAGGATGTCCGGGTTCGGCGTGCGCCCGGCCTTGTATTCGGCGAGGAAGTGCTCGAACACATTGTCCCAGTACTCGGCGGCGAAGTTGGCGGTGTGCAGCTTGATACCGATCTTGTCGCACACGGCCTGGGCGTCCGCGAGGTCGTCCATGGCGGTGCAGTATTCCGTTCCATCGTCTTCTTCCCAGTTCTTCATGAACAGGCCTTCCACCTCATAACCCTGCTCCATGAGCAGAACGGCGGAAACGGAAGAATCCACGCCGCCGGACATGCCGACGATGACGCGCTTCTTTTGTGTGTCAGAAGGGGCTGGATCACGCATAGGGTTTCAACGGGTGTCTTGAAAAAGGACGCGATTCTAGCAGGCCTGGGCCCGCAAGGCTAAAGAGAAGGGCGGATCAATTCCAGGCTGTGACGCTGGCCGGCCAGATAATCATCGATACAGCGGATGATCAGCTCGCTGCGCCAGTCGTCGCGCAGTTCCATCAGTTCGTCACGGGTCAGCCAGCGGGCGCGCAGGATGCCTTCGTCGAGTTGGTACTCCGGGTGGTGTTTCAGGGCCTTGGCGATAAAGCAGACCCGTTGATAGGTCACTCCATTGCTCGGGGCTGTGTACAGGTAGATGCCGACGATGCCGGTGGCTTCGACGTCCCAGCCGGTCTCCTCGAGGGTTTCGCGCACCGCGGCTTCGGTCAGGGTTTCGTTCGGGTCCAGGTGGCCGGCCGGCTGATTGAGCACGGCGCGACCGCCCTTGAGTTCCTCGACCATCAGGAAACGGCCATTGTCTTCAACGATCGTGGCGACGGTGATGTGGGGGAGCCAGGTCATGGGATGCCTCTGGATTCAGGATACAACGCGCTCTTCAAGCAGAATTGCGGTCAGTGTGGGAGGGGGCTTGCTCCCGATAGCGGCGTGTCAGCCCCAATGTACTGGCTGACACACTGCTATCGGGAGCAAGCCCCCTCCCACATTTGGATTCGGTTTCGTCAGTTGAACGCTGGAAACAGAAACCCCGGCGCAGGGCCGGGGCTTCTTTGCATCCTTACAACCTTACTTCAACTTGGCAATCGCCGCATTCAGCGTGTTGCTTGGACGCATGGCCTTGCTGGTCAGCTCCGGGTTCGGTGCGTAGTAGCCGCCGATATCCACTGGCTTGCCCTGTACGGCGTTGAGCTCGGCAACGATGGTTGCTTCGTTCGCGGCCAGGGTCTTGGCCAGTTCGCCGAACTGCGCTTGCAGTGCCGTGTCTTCGGTCTGGGCGGCCAGGGCCTGGGCCCAGTACAGCGCCAGGTAGAAGTGGCTGCCGCGGTTGTCGATGTTGCCGACTTTGCGCGATGGCGACTTGTTGTTGTCGAGGAACTGGCCGGTGGCCTGGTCCAGGGTCTTGGACAGGACCAGGGCTTTCGGATTGTTGTACGTCACGCCCAGGTGCTCGAGGGACGCGGCCAGGGCCAGGAACTCGCCCAGGGAATCCCAGCGCAGGAAGTTTTCTTCCAGCAGCTGCTGCACGTGTTTCGGTGCCGAACCGCCGGCGCCGGTTTCGAACAGGCCGCCGCCGTTCATCAGCGGCACGATCGACAGCATCTTGGCGCTGGTGCCCAGCTCCATGATCGGGAAAAGGTCGGTCAGATAGTCGCGCAGTACGTTACCGGTCACCGAGATGGTGTCCAGGCCCTTGCGGGTGCGTTCCAGGGTGAACTTCATCGCGTCGACCGGGGCCATGATGCGGATGTCCAGGCCTTCGGTGTTGTGGTCTTTGAGGTAAGCCTGAACTTTCTCGACCACCACGCCATCGTGAGCGCGCTGCGGGTCCAGCCAGAAAATGGCCGGGGTGTTGCTGGCGCGTGCGCGGTTGACGGCGAGCTTGACCCAGTCCTGGATCGGCGCGTCTTTGGTCTGGCACATGCGGAAGATATCGCCGGCTTCGACGTTCTGTTCCATCAGCAGGTTGCCCTTGCTGTCGGTGACGCGGACTACGCCGTCAGCCTTGATCTGGAAGGTCTTGTCGTGGGAGCCGTACTCTTCGGCTTTCTTCGCCATCAGGCCAACGTTTGGCACGCTGCCCATGGTGGTGGGATCGAAGGCGCCATTGGCCTTGCAGTCTTCGATCACCGCCTGGTAGATGGTGGCGTAGCAGCGATCCGGGATCACGGCCTTGGTGTCGTGCAGTTGGCCGTCGGTGCCCCACATCTTGCCGGAGTCACGGATCATGGCTGGCATCGAGGCGTCGACGATCACGTCGCTCGGCACGTGCAGGTTGGTGATGCCTTTGTCGGAGTTGACCATCGCCAGCGAAGGGCGAGCGGCATAGACCGCCTGGATGTCCGCTTCGATCTGCGCCTGTTGCTCGGCAGGCAGGGCCTTGATGCGGGCGTACAGGTCGCCGATGCCGTTGTTCAGGTTGAAGCCGATCTGTTCCAGCACGGTCGCGTGCTTGGCCAGGGCGTCTTTATAGAACTCGGCAACGATCTGGCCGAACATGATCGGGTCGGAGACCTTCATCATGGTCGCTTTCAAGTGAACCGACAGCAGCACACCTTGTTTCTTGGCGTCTTCTATCTCGGCGGCGATGAACGCGCGCAGGGCTTTCTTGCTCAGTACGGCGGTGTCGATGATCTCGCCAGCCTGTACCGAGGTCTTTTCTTTCAGGACGGTGGCGGTGCCGTCTTGAGCGATCAGCTCGATTTTGACAGCGTCAGCGGTTTCGATCTGTACGGCTTTTTCGCTGCCGTAGAAGTCGCCATTGCTCATGTGGGCAATGTGCGATTTGGAGTCGGCAGACCAGGCGCCCATCTTGTGGGGATGCTTGCGTGCGTAGTTCTTGACCGACAGCGGTGCGCGGCGGTCGGAGTTGCCTTCGCGCAGGACCGGGTTCACGGCGCTGCCCTTGACCTTGTCGTAACGGGCACGGGTTTCTTTTTCCGCGTCGGTGGTTACGGTTTCCGGGTAGTCCGGCAGGGCGTAGCCCTGGGCCTGCAGTTCCTTGATCGCGGCTTGCAGCTGCGGGGTCGAGGCGCTGATGTTAGGCAGCTTGATGATGTTGGCTTCAGGCGTAACGGCCAGGTCGCCCAGTTCGGCGAGGTGGTCCGGGATAGCCTTGTCGCCCAGTTGCTCGGGGAAGCTTGCGAGGATGCGCCCGGCGAGGGAAATGTCGCGGGTTTCCACGGCAATATCAGCGGAAGCGGTGAAGGCCTCTACGATAGGCAGCAGTGAATAGGTGGCGAGGGCTGGGGCTTCGTCGGTGAAGGTGTAGATGATCTTCGAGCGGGTGGGCATATTCGGATTAACTCTCTTCTTTGCTGAAAGCGTGCGCAGAAACTCGAGATGCGCCGGGTGGAGCGCGTTCGTTCAAAGTCATCCATGAGCGAAATGTCGAGGTTTCTTCGCGGTGATGTTGGGTTGCATCAGTCGAGCGTCAAGCGTTTGGACTATTGTAATAGTCCTGCTTTCTGGCTGAAGGCTACTGTCTAGAGCGGTCAACCGTCGTGACTCTTTGGTCAGCGGCGGCATTATACATAGGTCGCTATGCTTACGCTGAGCCTTCATACAAAAGGTGGGTCGTCCATTGGTCTAAAGGTCGCAGGCAGCGCCTGTGCGGCTAAAGTCGCACGGAATGCTCAAGATTGGCGATTTTGCCTTTGCTTTCAGGCTTGTAGGCGACAATTTATGCTGTTTTCGATGCAAATGAGCATGGCGCAAGGTTTCAGTCGCCATTTATCTGGAGTAGGCTCGAACGCAGCCAGATGTTCAATCCATAGATGGAGTTCAGCATGGGATACAAGAAGATTCAGGTTCCGGCAGTCGGCGACAAAATCACCGTCAATGCAGACCATTCTCTCAATGTTCCTGACCAACCGATCATCCCCTATATCGAAGGTGACGGTATTGGCGTCGACATCAGCCCGGTGATGATCAAGGTGGTCGACGCAGCTGTTGAAAAGGCCTACGGCGGCAAGCGCAAAATCTCGTGGATGGAGGTGTACGCCGGCGAGAAGGCCACCCAAGTCTACGACCAGGACACCTGGCTGCCTCAGGAAACCCTGGATGCGGTCAAGGATTACGTGGTGTCCATCAAGGGCCCGCTGACCACCCCGGTCGGCGGCGGCATCCGTTCGCTGAACGTGGCCCTGCGCCAGCAACTCGACCTCTATGTATGCCTGCGCCCGGTGCGCTGGTTCGAAGGCGTGCCCAGCCCGGTCAAGAAGCCGGGGGATGTGGACATGACCATCTTCCGTGAGAACTCCGAGGATATTTACGCCGGCATCGAGTGGAAGGCCGGTTCGCCTGAGGCGATCAAGGTGATCAAGTTCCTCAAGGAGGAAATGGGCGTCACCAAGATCCGCTTCGACCAGGATTGCGGCATTGGTATCAAGCCGGTATCGCTGGAAGGCACCAAGCGCCTGGCGCGCAAGGCCCTGCAATATGTGGTGGATAACGACCGCGATTCGCTGACCATCGTCCACAAAGGCAACATCATGAAGTTCACCGAAGGTGCCTTCAAGGAATGGGCTTACGAAGTGGCGGCCGAGGAGTTCGGCGCGACCCTGCTCGATGGCGGGCCGTGGATGCAGTTCAAGAACCCGAAGACCGGCAAGAACGTGGTGGTCAAGGATGCGATTGCCGATGCCATGCTCCAGCAGATCCTGCTGCGCCCGGCTGAATATGACGTGATTGCGACGCTTAACCTGAACGGCGACTACCTGTCTGACGCCCTGGCGGCGGAAGTGGGCGGCATCGGTATTGCGCCGGGTGCCAACCTGTCCGACACCGTGGCCATGTTCGAAGCCACCCACGGCACGGCACCGAAGTACGCGGGCAAGGATCAGGTCAACCCGGGCTCATTGATTCTTTCGGCGGAAATGATGCTGCGGCACATGGGCTGGGTAGAGGCGGCCGATTTGATCATCAAGGGCACCAACGGCGCGATTTCGGCGAAGACTGTGACGTATGATTTCGAGCGCCTGATGGAGGGCGCTACGCTTGTGTCGTCGTCGGGCTTTGGTGATGCGCTGATCAAGCATATGTAAGCAGTCACACAAAACGGGCCACCCTGCCAATTTCAGGATGGCCCGTTTTGGTTCGGTTCCGGCGCAGGATCTACGCAGTTTGCGTTGAAGATGCATGTGCGCTGGCTGAGCTGTCGCTGCTGGAGCTTTGCTCTGCCGCTTTATCGGCCTTCACGTCCTCGATACCCACTGCATGCAAGCCTTTGGGTCCCTGGATAATCTCAAAGGAAACCAGCTGGCCCGCCTTCAGCGTCCTGTAGCCATCCATCTTGATTGCTGAGTAATGCGCAAAAAGGTCGCCAGTCTTGCCGTCTTCGTTAATGAAACCGTAACCCTTGGCATTGTTAAACCACTTGACCTTACCACTAGCCATTCCCTTATCCCTCTGCACCAGACTCCATCACTGGAGTATCATCCTGTCTATCCGTCCTAACCCGAATAAATAAGGTTGACTGCGCGGACCTTTTTTACCCACTGTGGGCTCTATTGGTTGTAACACCGATTTGCCGATAGTCAAGGCGACCGAGGGGTCAGAGTTGAAAATCTGACAGCTCGCCCCCACCACTGTATTTGAACCACTGACGAACCTTTCTTTCCATGCATGCAAATAGCCAGATTCGACTAACATTCAATCAGGATCGCCCGGATCAGGAACATGACGACGACGGTTCTGCAGGCATTGCTGTTCAGGAGGCCAAGCCTGCTTTACAGGCGCCGCCGATGTACAAGGTGGTTTTGTTCAATGATGACTACACACCGATGGATTTCGTGGTCGAAGTGCTCGAGGTGTTTTTTAACCTGAACCGCGAGTTGGCGACCAAGGTAATGCTGGCCGTTCACACAGAAGGACGGGCAGTATGTGGAGTGTTTACCCGCGACATCGCCGAGACAAAGGCCATGCAGGTCAACCAGTACGCCAGGGAAAGCCAGCATCCGCTACTCTGTGAAATCGAGAAGGACGGTTAACGCCGACCACTTGGGTATGAGGTGAAGCTATGTTAAACCGCGAGCTCGAAGTCACCCTCAATCTTGCCTTCAAGGAGGCTCGTTCGAAGCGTCATGAATTCATGACCGTCGAGCACCTGCTGCTGGCACTTTTGGATAACGAAGCTGCCGCCACCGTTCTACGTGCGTGCGGCGCCAACCTCGACAAACTCAAGCATGATCTGCAGGAGTTTATCGACTCCACCACGCCACTGATCCCCGTGCATGACGAGGACCGTGAGACCCAGCCGACCCTGGGCTTCCAGCGGGTATTGCAGCGTGCTGTATTCCACGTACAGAGCTCCGGTAAGCGTGAAGTCACGGGCGCCAACGTGCTGGTGGCGATTTTCAGCGAACAGGAAAGCCAGGCCGTATTTCTGCTCAAGCAGCAGAGCGTTGCCCGTATTGATGTCGTTAACTACATCGCCCACGGTATCTCCAAGGTGCCTGGGCACGGCGATCATTCCGAGGGTGAGCAGGATATGCAGGACGACGAGGGCGGTGAGTCTTCTTCTTCAAGCAACCCGCTGGATGCCTATGCCAGCAATCTCAATGAGTTGGCGCGCCAGGGGCGGATCGATCCGCTGGTGGGGCGTGAGCTCGAGGTTGAACGTGTAGCGCAGATCCTCGCGCGCCGTCGCAAGAACAACCCGTTGCTGGTGGGTGAAGCGGGCGTGGGGAAAACCGCGATCGCCGAGGGCCTGGCCAAGCGTATCGTCGACAATCAGGTGCCGGACCTGCTGGCCAACAGCGTCGTCTACTCCCTGGACCTGGGCGCGTTGCTCGCCGGGACCAAGTACCGTGGCGATTTCGAGAAGCGCTTCAAGGCGCTGCTCGGCGAGCTGAAAAAACGCCCGCAGGCGATTCTGTTCATCGACGAAATCCACACCATCATTGGTGCCGGCGCCGCGTCGGGCGGGGTGATGGACGCGTCCAACCTGCTCAAGCCGCTGCTGTCGTCGGGTGATATCCGCTGCATTGGCTCGACCACGTTCCAGGAATTCCGCGGGATCTTCGAAAAAGACCGTGCCCTGGCGCGTCGTTTCCAGAAAGTCGACGTGTCCGAGCCTTCGGTTGAAGACACCATCGGCATCCTGCGCGGGCTCAAGGGCCGGTTTGAAGCGCATCATGGCATCGAGTACACCGATGAGGCCTTGCGTGCGGCGGCTGAGCTGGCGTCGCGCTACATCAATGACCGGCACATGCCGGACAAGGCGATCGATGTGATCGACGAGGCGGGGGCCTACCAGCGTCTGCAGCCGGTCGAGAAACGTGTGAAGCGCATCGACGTGCCTCAGGTCGAGGATATCGTGGCGAAGATCGCGCGTATTCCGCCTAAACACGTCAACAGCTCCGATAAAGAGCTGCTGCGTAACCTGGAACGTGACCTCAAGCTGACCGTGTTTGGCCAGGACGCGGCCATCGATGCGTTGTCCACCGCGATCAAGCTGTCGCGCGCGGGCCTCAAGTCGCCGGACAAGCCGGTGGGCTCGTTCCTGTTCGCCGGCCCGACCGGTGTCGGCAAAACCGAGGCGGCGCGCCAATTGGCCAAAGCCATGGGGATCGAGCTGGTGCGCTTCGACATGTCCGAATACATGGAGCGTCACACCGTGTCGCGCCTGATCGGTGCGCCTCCGGGTTATGTCGGCTTCGACCAGGGCGGCCTGTTGACCGAGGCGATCACCAAGCAGCCGCATTGCGTATTGCTGCTCGATGAAATCGAGAAGGCGCATCCGGAAGTCTTCAACCTGCTGTTGCAGGTGATGGACCACGGGACCCTGACCGACAACAACGGGCGCAAGGCGGATTTCCGCAACGTGATCGTGATCATGACCACCAACGCCGGCGCTGAAACCGCTGCGCGGGCGTCGATCGGCTTTACGCATCAGGATCACTCCTCCGATGCGATGGAAGTGATCAAGAAGAGCTTCACGCCGGAGTTCCGCAACCGCCTGGACACCATTATCCAATTTGGTCGCCTCAGCCATGAGGTCATCAAAAGCGTGGTGGACAAGTTCCTCACCGAGCTTCAGGCGCAGTTGGAAGACAAGCGCGTGCAACTGGATGTGACGGAGGCAGCGCGCAGCTGGATTGCGGAAGGCGGCTACGACGCGGCAATGGGCGCTCGCCCGATGGCGCGTCTGATCCAGGACAAGATCAAGCGGCCGCTGGCCGAAGAGATCCTGTTCGGCGAGCTTTCCGACCATGGTGGCGTGGTGCACATCGATCTGAAGGACGGCGAGCTGACCTTCGACTTCGAAACCACCGCTGAAATGGCCTGATCGTTCACTGCAATAACACAAAGGCGCCGAAAGGCGCCTTTTTGCTGGAATGCCATTACCAAAACGATGAAGTTCCAATGTGGGAGGGGGCTTGCTCCCGATAGCGGTGTATCAGTCACAAATGCACCGGCTGAACCACCGCTATCGGGAGCAAGCCCCCTCCCACATTGGTTTTGGGTGGCCAATAAATCCCACGCACACAAAAACGCCCGGCAGAACCGGGCGTTTTGTATTGACTTGCTTAGCGAGCGCGGTAAGTGATGCGCCCTTTGCTCAAGTCATAGGGCGTCAGCTCGACGCGCACTTTGTCACCGGTAAGAATACGAATGTAGTTCTTGCGCATCTTGCCGGAGATATGCGCGGTTACGACGTGCCCATTTTCCAACTCCACACGAAACATGGTGTTGGGCAGGGTGTCGACGACAGTGCCTTCCATTTCGAAGCTGTCTTCTTTCGACATGCAGTAAAGCCCTCGGTATCCAGTGAATGGCCCGGTGCAACTGCGCCAGGCAAAAGCGGCGTGCATTGTGCCCGAAAAAGGGTGTTCAAGCCAAGGGGTTCTAGTTAAGCGTTACCCATCTTTGATTAATCAGCAGCTCAATGGGCCGATATTGGGTCTTGTAGTTCATCTTTTTGCAGTTCTTGATCCAGTATCCAAGGTACACCGCCTCCAGTTCCAGGCGCAGTGCTTCACCTATCTGCCAGAGAATGGCAAAGCGTCCCAGGCTGCGGCGCTCTTCGGCGGGTTCATAGAAGGTGTACACCGCCGACAGGCCGTTGGGCAGCAGGTCGGTGACCGCCACCGCCACCAGCCGTCCGTCGAGGCGGAATTCGTAGAAGCGCGAAAAAGGCAGGTCGCGCACCAGGAAGGTGGAGAATTGATCGCGGCTGGGCGGGAACATATCGCCGTCGGCGTGGCGCTGTTCGATATAGCGTTGATAAAGATCGAAGTATTCTTCGCTGTACTGCGGTTTAACCGCATCTACCGTCAGGTCGGCGTTGCGCTTGAGAATGCGTTTCTGGTTGCGATCCGGCACAAATTGCGCCACCGGAATCCGCGCTGGCACGCAAGCGTTGCAATTTTGGCAGTGAGGTCGGTACAGGTGATCGCCGCTGCGCCGAAAGCCCATCTCCGACAGGTCGGCGTACACATGCACGTCCATCGGTTGGCTGGGATCGAGGAACAGCGTAGTGGCCTGCTCGTCGGGCAGATAGCTGCAAGAGTGGGCTTGAGTGGCATAGAACTTCAAGCGCGCCAGCTCGGTCATGATCAACCCTCGGGATAAGCTTTGAAATAAGTGTAAGCCAGGTACGCGAATGGCGCCTAAGAAACCCACGGCCCAGAGCTGGGCACGTCCAGATGATTGCGCAGCCACTGCGCGAACTCACTGCGCGGTATGGCACGCGCGCCCAGGCTGTGCAGGTGGTCGTTGGGCATCTGGCAGTCAATCAGCACAAAGCCCCAGGCCTGCAATTGCCGGGTCAGCGTGGCGAAGCCGAATTTGGAGGCGTTGTCGGCGCGGCTGAACATCGATTCACCAAAAAACAATTGGCCCATCGCCAGGCCGTAAAGGCCTCCGACCAGTTCCCCCTGGTCCCACACCTCCACCGAGTGGGCGTAGCCACGCTGATGCAGCTCCAGGTAGGCGCTCTGGATGCCTTGCGTAATCCAGGTGCCATCGGCATAGGCGCGTGGCGCCGCACAGCCTTGAATAACCGCAGCGAAGTCCTGGTCGAAGGTCACGCGATAGCGCTGTTGGCGCAATAATTTGCCGAGGCTGCGCGAGACATGCAGCTCGTCGGGGAATATCACTGTGCGTGGGTCCGGCGACCACCAGAGAATCGGCTGGCCTTCGGAGAACCAGGGGAAGCAGCCGTGACGATAGGCCTGGATCAACCGATCGGCTGAGAGGTCGCCGCCGGCGGCAAGCAGGCCGTTGGGTTCGCGCATGGCCTTGGCCAGTGGCGGGAATGTGAGGGTGTCGCGTTGTAACCAGGTCAGCATGGCATCCAGGCTTACGGAAGGGGAGGGGAGTGGCAGGTGGTTGGGCCTGCCCCAAGCGGTGATTATTGTCGACACAGCGCCACGGGGCCAGCCCGAATAGGTTTCCGGCGCGGATTAGCGTGTAAGGGTGTTTCTGCAACTCTGTGCATAAGGCGCGGTCGTAATCGGGTCTGGCCAGTGCAGGCACTTTGCCAAGCTTGTCTGGTTTGCTAAATACAGCGCATAAGCCTTTGTCAGCAAAGACAATGCATGCTCAAATTGAGCAGGCTGCAACACCTGGAGGGTTCACGCTGCCGGGTGATGGGCAAGTGCGTGGCATCGCGCACGCAAACCCGTACAATGCGGCGATCGTGGCGTTATCGCCATTTCGCCTATGGGTTTGGCAGTGTTAAAAGTAGATTCAGCAACATTCGTCATTTTTCAGCTGCTCGGGACAGAGCAGTCGTGTGCAGTCATTCAACAGATGGACGCGCTAAAAGGCGCAGGAAAAGACCCGTTTTGAAGAAATCCGCCGCAACACCCAAAGCAGCAGTCGTGCCGGCCTGGCGTCAGCACCTGCATTACCGACTCAAGGAAGGTGCGCTGATCGCTATCGGCGCGCTGTGCCTGTTCCTGATGATGGCCTTGCTCACCTATGGCAAGGACGATCCTGGCTGGAGCCATAACAGCAAAATCGACGACGTGCAGAATTTCGGTGGCCCCGTGGGTTCCTACAGCGCCGATATCCTGTTCATGATTCTCGGTTATTTCGCGTACATCTTCCCGCTGCTGCTGGCGATCAAGACCTGGCAGATCTTCCGCCAGCGGCATGAGCCGTGGCAGTGGAGCGGCTGGCTGTTCTCCTGGCGCCTGATCGGGCTGGTGTTTCTGGTGTTGTCCGGCGCCGCCCTGGCGCATATCCATTTCCACGCGCCCACCGGTCTGCCGGCGGGCGCGGGCGGGGCGCTGGGCGAAAGCCTGGGCGACCTGGCGCGCCGCACCCTGAATATCCAGGGCAGCACCCTGATGTTCATCGCGCTGTTTCTGTTCGGCCTTACGGTGTTCACCGACCTGTCATGGTTCAAGGTGATGGACGTGACCGGCAAGATCACCCTCGATCTGTTTGAGTTGTTCCAGGGGGCCGCCAACCGCTGGTGGGCGGCGCGTGTCGAGCGCAAGCAAATGGTTGCGCAGCTGCGCGAAGTGGACACCCGCGTCAACGAAGTGGTGGCCCCCAGCACGCCGGACCGCCGCGAGCAGGCCAAGGTCAAGGAGCGCCTGATCGAGCGCGAACAGGCCCTGAGCAAGCACATGTCGGACCGCGAAAAGCAGGTGCCGCCGGTGATCGCTCCCGCGCCGCCCAAGGCGCCTGAGCCAAGCCATCGCGTGCAGAAAGAAAAGCAGGCCCCGCTGTTCATCGACAGCGCCGTCGAAGGCACCTTGCCGCCGATCTCGATTCTCGACCCGGCGGAAAAGAAACAGCTCAACTACTCGCCCGAATCCCTGGCGGCCGTTGGCCACCTGCTGGAAATCAAGCTCAAGGAATTCGGGGTCGAAGTGTCGGTGGACTCGATTCACCCAGGCCCAGTGATTACCCGTTACGAAATCCAGCCGGCTGCGGGCGTCAAGGTCAGCCGTATTTCCAACCTGGCCAAAGACCTGGCCCGTTCCCTGGCCGTGACCAGCGTGCGCGTGGTGGAAGTGATTCCCGGCAAAACCACCGTGGGCATTGAGATTCCCAACGAAGACCGCCAGATCGTGCGGTTCTCCGAGGTGCTGTCGACCCCGGAATATGACAATTTCAAATCGCCGGTCACCTTGGCCCTCGGCCATGACATCGGCGGCAAGCCGGTGATCACCGATCTGGCGAAAATGCCGCACCTGCTGGTGGCCGGTACCACCGGTTCCGGTAAGTCGGTGGGCGTGAACGCAATGATCCTATCGATCCTGTTCAAATCCGGCCCGGACGACGCCAAGCTGATCATGATCGACCCGAAGATGTTGGAATTGTCTATCTATGAAGGCATTCCGCACCTGCTGTGCCCGGTGGTCACCGACATGAAGGACGCCGCCAACGCCCTGCGCTGGAGCGTCGCCGAGATGGAGCGTCGCTACAAGCTGATGGCGAAGATGGGCGTGCGTAACCTGTCTGGCTTCAATGCCAAGGTCAAGGAAGCCCAGGACGCCGGCACACCGCTGACCGACCCGCTGTACAAGCGCGAGAACATTCACGACGAAGCGCCGCTGTTGACCAAGTTGCCGACCATCGTGGTGGTGGTCGACGAATTCGCCGACATGATGATGATCGTCGGCAAGAAGGTCGAAGAACTGATCGCGCGTATTGCCCAGAAGGCCCGTGCGGCCGGGATCCACTTGATCCTCGCAACCCAGCGGCCGTCGGTGGATGTGATCACCGGCCTGATCAAGGCCAACATCCCTACGCGCATGGCGTTCCAGGTGTCGAGCAAGATCGACTCGCGGACCATCATCGACCAGGGCGGCGCCGAGCAACTGCTGGGCCACGGTGACATGCTCTACATGCCGCCCGGCACCAGCTTGCCGATCCGTGTGCACGGTGCCTTCGTGTCCGACGATGAAGTGCATCGCGTGGTGGAAGCCTGGAAACTGCGTGGTGCACCTGAATATAACGACGAGATCCTCGCCGGCGTTGAAGAGGCCGGTAGCGGCTTCGACGGCGGCAGCGGCGGTGGCGACGATGACGCCGAAACCGACGCGCTGTACGACGAGGCCGTGGCGTTCGTGCTGGAAAGCCGTCGCGCCTCGATTTCTGCGGTGCAACGCAAGCTGAAGATTGGCTACAACCGCGCTGCCCGCATGATCGAAGCCATGGAAAACGCTGGCGTCGTCACCGCAATGAACACCAACGGCTCGCGTGAAATCATCGCCCCCGGGCAGATGCGCGACTGATCCCGCGCCGCGTGGCAGCACGCGGCGCGCCCTGATTACTCAATGAGGATTCCCATGCGCATTATCCGCATGCTGTTGTTGCCGGTACTTGCCCTGACCGCCGCTTCGGCTCACGCTGACCCGGCTTCGGTGGCCAGCCTGAAGAACCTGCTGGACAAATCCCAGACCCTGACCGCGCGCTTTTCCCAACTGACCCTGGACGCCGGTGGCACCCAGTTGCAGGAAACCGCGGGCGAAATGGCCGTGCAGCGTCCCGGCCTGTTCTACTGGCATACCGAAGGCAAGGCCGAACAGACCATCGTTTCCGACGGCCAGAAAGTCACGCTGTGGGACCCGGACCTGGAGCAGGCGACTATCAAGAAGCTCGACCCACGGCTGAACCAGACGCCAGCGCTGCTGCTGTCGGGCGATGTATCGAAGATCAACGACAGTTTCGATATCACCTCCAAGCAAACCAGCAACGTGATCGAATTCACCCTCAAGCCCAAATCCAAGGACACGCTGTTTGACAGCCTGCAACTGTCGTTCGGCAACGGTGTGATCAATAACATGCGCCTGATCGACAGCGTCGGCCAGCGCACCGATATCCTGTTCTCCGGGGTCAAGGCCAACCAGCCGGTGCCCGCCTCCAAGTTCAAGTTCGACATCCCCAAGGGTGCCGACGTGATCCAGGAATAAACTCCCCAGAGGTTTCAAACGCTGCCCATGGATCTGTTTCGAAGTGACCCGATTGCCCAGCCTCTGGCCGCGCGCCTGCGCTCGACCAACCTGGATGAGTACGTCGGTCAGGAACACCTGCTCGCGCGCGGCAAGCCCTTGCGTGAAGCCCTGGAGCAGGGTGCGCTGCACTCGATGATTTTCTGGGGGCCGCCGGGAGTGGGTAAAACCACCCTGGCGCGGCTGCTGGCCAAGGTCTCGGATGCGCACTTCGAAACGGTCTCCGCCGTGCTGGCCGGGGTCAAGGAGATCCGTCAGGCGGTGGAAATCGCCAAGCAGCAGGCCGGGCAATACGGCAAGCGCACCATCCTGTTCGTCGACGAAGTGCATCGCTTCAACAAGTCCCAGCAGGATGCGTTCCTGCCGTACGTCGAAGACGGCACGCTGATCTTTATCGGCGCCACCACCGAGAACCCTTCGTTCGAATTGAATAACGCGCTGCTCTCGCGGGCGCGCGTCTACGTGCTCAAGAGCCTGGACGAGGCGGCGATGCAGAAGCTGTTGCAGCGCGCCTTGACCGAAGACAAGGGGCTTGGCAAGCGCCGGCTGAGCGTCAGTGAAGAGGGCTTCAAGATCCTGCTCACCGCCGCCGATGGCGATGGCCGGCGGTTTCTCAACCTGCTGGAAAACGCCTCGGACCTTGCCGAAGATGGCGGCGAGATTGGCGTCGACCTGCTGCAAAGCCTGCTGGGTGACACACGCCGGCGTTTCGATAAGGGCGGCGAAGCGTTCTACGACCAGATCTCGGCGCTGCACAAATCCGTCCGTGGCTCCAACCCGGACGGCGCGCTCTACTGGTTTGCGCGCATGATCGACGGCGGTTGCGACCCGTTGTACCTGGCGCGCCGCGTGGTGCGCATGGCCAGCGAAGACATCGGTAATGCCGACCCGCGCGCCCTGAGCCTGTGCCTGGCCGCCTGGGACGTGCAAGAGCGCCTCGGCAGCCCGGAAGGCGAGCTGGCGGTGGCCCAGGCCATTACCTACCTGGCATGCGCGCCCAAAAGTAACGCGGTGTACATGGGCTTCAAGTCGGCGCTGCGCGCGGCGGCCGAACATGGTTCGCTCGAAGTGCCGATGCACTTGCGCAACGCACCGACCAAGTTGATGAAACAGCTGGGTTACGGTGACGAGTACCGCTATGCCCATGATGAGCCGGACGCTTACGCGGCCGGTGAAGACTACTTTCCCGATGAGCTGGAGCCGTTGCCGCTCTATCAGCCGGTGCCCCGTGGCCTGGAGCTGAAGATCGGTGAAAAGCTCAACCATCTGGCCGCACTCGATCGTTTAAGTCCCAGGCAGCGGAGAAAATCATGATTCCTTTAGTGGTCGCCGTCTCGGCGGGCGGTATCGCGGGTACACTGCTGCGCTTTGCGACGGGTAACTGGATCAACGCGAATTGGCCCAAGCACTTCTATACCGCGACGCTGGCCGTTAATATCGTGGGCTGCCTGTTGATCGGTGTTTTATACGGCCTGTTCCTGGTGCGTCCCGAAGTACCGATTGAGGTGCGCGCCGGACTGATGGTTGGCTTCCTTGGCGGCCTGACGACCTTTTCATCATTTTCACTGGATACCGTACGCCTGCTGGAAAGCGGGCAAGTGCTGCTAGCGATTGGCTATGCAGCTATCAGCGTATTCGGCGGGCTGCTCGCCACCTGGGCCGGCCTGTCCTTGACCAAACTTTGATAAACGAGAGACCGACATGCTCGATTCCAAACTGTTACGTAGCAACCTTCAGGACGTAGCGGACCGCCTGGCATCCCGTGGCTTTGCCTTGGATGTTGCGCGCATCGAAGCGCTGGAAGAACAGCGCAAGACCGTCCAGACCCGCACCGAAGCACTGCAGGCTGAGCGGAATGCGCGTTCCAAGTCCATCGGTCAGGCCAAGCAGCGCGGCGAAGACATCGCGCCGTTGATGGCGGACGTCGAGCGTATGGGTACCGAGCTGTCCGACGGCAAAGCCGAGCTGGACAAAATTCAGTCCGAGCTGGATTCGATCCTGCTGGGCATCCCCAACCTGCCCCACGAATCCGTGCCGATTGGCGCGGACGAAGACGGCAACGTTGAAGTGCGCCGCTGGGGCACGCCCAAAGCCTTCGATTTCGATATCAAAGACCACGTTGCTCTGGGCGAATTGACCGGCGGCCTGGATTTCGAAACCGCCGCGAAAATGTCCGGCGCGCGTTTCGCCCTGTTGCGTGGCCCGATTGCGCGCATGCATCGTGCCCTGGCGCAGTTCATGATCAACCTGCACACCGCCGAGCACGGTTACGAAGAGGCTTACACCCCGTACCTGGTGCAAGCGCCGGCGTTGATGGGTACCAGCCAGTTGCCGAAATTCGAGGAAGACCTGTTCAAGATCAGCCGCGACGGCGAAGCCGACTTGTATCTGATCCCGACTGCGGAAGTGTCGCTGACCAATATCGTCGCTGGCGAAATTCTCGATGCCAAGCAACTGCCGCTCAAGTTTGTCGCCCACAGCCCGTGCTTCCGCAGTGAAGCCGGCGCCTCGGGGCGCGACACCCGTGGCATGATCCGCCAGCACCAGTTCGACAAGGTCGAGATGGTCCAGGTGGTCGAGCCGTCCAAATCGATGGAAGCGTTGGAAGGCCTGACGGCCAACGCCGAGCGCGTCCTGCAGTTGCTGGAACTGCCGTATCGCGTACTGGCGTTGTGCACCGGCGACATGGGTTTCAGCGCCGTAAAGACCTACGACCTCGAAGTGTGGGTGCCGAGCCAGGACAAGTACCGCGAGATTTCGTCGTGCTCCAACTGCGGCGATTTCCAGGCCCGACGCATGCAGGCGCGTTTCCGCAACCCGGAAACCGGCAAGCCGGAACTGGTGCACACCCTCAACGGTTCGGGCCTGGCGGTAGGCCGTACGCTGGTGGCAGTGCTGGAAAACTACCAGCAGGCCGACGGTTCGATTCGTGTGCCTGAGGTGCTCAAGCCCTACATGGCGGGCGTCGAGGTCATCGGCTAAATGGAATTTCTGCCGCTGTTTCATAACCTGCGCGGCAGTCGTGTGCTGGTCGTCGGCGGCGGGGAGATTGCCTTGCGCAAATCCCGGCTGCTGGCCGATGCCGGGGCGTTGCTGCGGGTGGTTGCTCCCCAGATCGAAGACCAGTTGCGTGAACTGGTGCTGGGCAGTGGCGGGGACCTGATGTTGCGCGGTTATCAGGAGACGGACCTCGACGGTTGCGTACTGATCATCGCGGCCACCGACGACGAGCCACTGAACGCGCAAGTGTCCAGTGATGCCAAGCGGCGCTGTGTACCGGTCAATGTGGTGGATGCGCCGGCCCTGTGCAGCGTGATCTTCCCGGCGATCGTCGACCGTTCGCCGTTGGTGATCGCGGTGTCCAGTGGCGGCGATGCGCCGGTACTGGCGCGCTTGATCCGCGCCAAGCTGGAAACCTGGATTCCGTCCACCTATGGCCAGTTGGCCGGGTTGGCGGCGCGTTTTCGTGCCCAGGTCAAAGGTTTGTACCCGGATGTGCAGCAGCGACGGGCGTTCTGGGAAGAAGTGTTCCAGGGCCCGATTGCCGACCGGCAACTGGCCGGGCAGGGCGATGAGGCTGAGCGCCTGTTGATCGAGAAGGTCAATGGCGCGCCGCCTTACGCGCCGGGTGAGGTGTACCTGGTGGGAGCAGGCCCGGGCGACCCGGACCTGCTGACCTTCCGCGCCTTGCGCCTGATGCAGCAAGCCGACGTGGTGTTGTATGACCGGTTGGTGGCACCGGCGATCCTGGAACTGTGCCGCCGGGATGCCGAGCGCGTGTACGTCGGCAAGCGTCGCGCCGACCATGCCGTGCCGCAGGACCAGATCAACCAGCAACTGGTGGACCTGGCCAAGCAAGGCAAGCGCGTGCTGCGCCTCAAGGGCGGTGATCCGTTCATTTTCGGGCGTGGCGGTGAAGAGATCGAGGAATTGGCGGCCCATGGCATCCCGTTCCAGGTGGTTCCGGGGATCACGGCGGCCAGCGGTTGCGCGGCCTATGCGGGCATTCCGTTGACGCACCGTGACTACGCGCAGTCGGTGCGTTTTATCACCGGGCACCTGAAGAATGGCACCTCGGACCTGCCCTGGCAGGACCTGGTGGGGCCGTCACAAACCCTGGTGTTCTACATGGGCTTGATTGGCTTGCCGATCATCTGCGAGCAATTGATCAAGCACGGGCGCGCGGCGGATACGCCGGCGGCGTTGATTCAGCAGGGCACCACCGCCAACCAGCGCGTCTTTACCGGCACCCTGGCCGACTTGCCGCGCATGGTGGCGGAGCATGAAGTGCATGCGCCGACGCTGGTGATTGTGGGTGAGGTGGTGGTGTTGCGCGAGAAGCTGAAGTGGTTCGAAGGCGCCCAGTCTCAGGTCTGAACCTCAAAAGCATCGGGAGCAAGCCCCCTCCCACATTTTGACTGTGTTCACAGACTAAAATGTGGGAGGGGGCTTGCTCCCGATGAGGCCATCAAATACGACCGATATTCCAGATCAGCTAAAGACACCTTTACCTGAAAGTCGCGCCCGATCATGGCTGTTGTCAAATTCTTGCAGCGGCCCCTTCGGCACAATCCCCGTCGGGTTGATGGTGCGGTGGCTGGCGTAGTAATGCCCCTTGATGTGCTCAAAATCCACCGTCTCGGCCACCCCCGGCCACTGATACATCTCCCGCAACCAATTGGACAAGTTCGGATAATCGGCAATCCGCCGCAGGTTGCATTTGAAGTGGCTGTAATACACCGCATCAAAACGAATCAGCGTGGTGAACAGTCGCACATCCGCCTCGGTCAGGTACTCGCCGGCCAGGTAGCGGTGCTCGCCCAGGTGGCGTTCCAAATGGTCCAGCTCGGCAAACACGTCATCGAACGCACCTTCATAGGCCTGCTGCGAGGTGGCGAACCCGGCGCGGTACACGCCGTTGTTCACGGCCGGGTAGATGCGTTCGTTCAGCGCATCGATGGTCGGGCGCAGTGCGTCGGGATAGAAATCCAGGGTATTACCGGTCAGCTCATCAAATGCGCTATTGAACATGCGGATGATTTCCGCCGACTCATTGCTGACGATGCGTTTGAGCTGCTTGTCCCATAACACCGGCACCGTGACACGCCCGGTGTAGTCAGCGGTATCAGCGGTGTAGCGCTGGTGCATGAAGTCGAAACCGTCGAGCGCGTCGCCGCTGGAGCCGTGGGCCTTGTCGAAGGTCCAGCCATTTTCCAGCATCAACCAACTGACAACCGAGACGTCGATCAGGCTTTCCAGGCCCTTGAGCTTGCGCAGGATCAAGGTGCGGTGGGCCCAGGGGCAGGCGAGGGAGACGTAGAGGTGATAGCGACCTGCCTCGGCCTTGAAGCCGCCTTCGCCACTCGGGCCGGGCTGGCCGTCGGCGGTCACCCAATTGCGGCGTTGCGCCTGTTCGCGCTGGAACGCGCCGTCTGCGCTACTTTCGTACCATTGGTCTTTCCAGTGTCCTTCGATCAGCAAACCCATGACTGGCTCCTTGGCTAATAAGCGTTGGAGCCCAGTCTAAAGGGATGAGTTCGAACTAAAAGCGCAAAGACCCGAGGTGAATGATCGATTAAATCGATTTGTCTCGCGCGTCCCAATACTGTTGGGCCAGTTCAAATGCCTGCTCGCGGGTGCGTCCGAGGCCGCGCAAGGCCAGTGCCATGGTCGCGATCAGCGCCAGTTGCGGGTAGCTGTCTTCGACCTCGCCACGCCACAGGGCTTTGAGATGCTCAGGCTCCAGGGTCGCGGGTTTGACGTGGCGCTGGGCGGAGAGGGCGGGCCATTCTTCGTCCCAGCTCAGGCCACCGGTGGTGCCGTACAAATGGCTGAGGGTGTCGGGGTTGATTTCCACTTCGCCGCCATCGCCCTTGACCACAATCACGTTGTCGCCCAGCAAGCCACTGGCATCGCGGTGCACGCCCTGGTAACCCGGATGGAAGATGCTTTGCAGGCCGCAACGGGCATTCAGTGGGTTAAGCAAGCGTGCCAGGGAATGGATCGGCGAGCGCAGGCCCAGGGTGTTGCGCAGGTCGATCATGCGCTGCAACTGAGGCGCCCAGTCGCCCAGCGGGATAAACGCCAGGTTGCCTTGTTCATACGCCGCCTCGACCTGCTGCCAATTGCGGCACAGCGGTATCTGCAACTGCTCCAGCAATTGCTCGGTGTACAGGCGGCCCGCCGTATGCGCGCCGCCGCCGTGCATGAGGATGCGCACGCCGTTTTGCGCCAGGCATTTGGCCGCCAGCAGGAACCACGGCAAGTGGCGCTTTTTACCGGCGTAGGTCGGCCAGTCGATATCCACCTTCAAGGCGGGCGGGTTCAAGCGCTCGCGCACCGCTTCGGTGAAACCTGCGAGCTCTTCCGGGCTTTCTTCCTTGTGACGCAACAGCATGAGAAAGGCGCCCAGTTGGGTGTCTTCGACTTTTTCGTCGAGCAGCATGCCCATGGCTTCCCGCGCTTCCTCACGGGTGAGGTTGCGCGCGCCGCGCTTGCCTTTGCCGAGGATGCGCACGAACTGCGCAAAAGGGTGCTCTTCAGGCGTTGAGAGGGTCAGTGGGGCAAAGTCGGTCATAAGCAATTCGTCGGCCTGGGCAGGCCCGCCAGCTTGGCGGCAAGTTTGGCGGGAGTGCCATTGAACAGTTTGTTGAGGTGCAGGCTGTTGCCCTTGTCCGGGCCGAGCTTCAAGGCGGCGTACTTGATCAGCGGGCGCGTGGCCGGCGACAGCTGATACTCCTTGTAAAAGCCGCGCAGCAGTTCGAGGACTTCCCAATGGTCCGGGGTCAGTTCCAGCGATTCTGCGGCGGCCAGGGCGTTGGCAATCTCGGCAGACCACGCGTCGAGGTCGACCAGGTAGCCGTCCTTGTCCAGTTCGAGGGTGCGCGTGCCTACGGTCAGCGTATTCATAACCAGGTGTTGACCTTGTCATAGTCGATCGACAACTGCACGAAACCCGGATAGTCCACGCTGTCGGCCCAGTCCGGCAACGGCAGGTTGCGCGCCTGCATGTCTTCAGCCAGCACGAACACCTTCACGCCTTTGGTGTGCAGGGCCGGGTGGCGCAGGCCGTAGGCGCCGTCGCCGCACAGCAGGATCGCATCCGCGCTGGCACAGACGCGCAGACAGCTGTCGAGACGGCTGTCGGTAAAGGGGGAGTGGGATACCACGTGTAGAGTCGACATCAGAGGGTAATCACCTGGTCGTAACGGTCAATCAGTTGGGAAATGGCGGCAGGGTCCAAAGGCTGCGTGCTGGCCGGCACACCCAGCCCGCGTTCGGCCAGGCTGTGGCTGCAGGCGAACACGTCATCGATGCCGAACAGGCCCAGGGCTTGCAGGTTGGCGCTCAAATCCTTTTGCTGCACGGCCTTGGCGTCCTGGTGCGGTGCAAGCTGGAACACGCCGTCGTCCAGAAACAGCAGGCCGATCGGTAGATCGAACGCGCCACCGGCCAGCACGATATCCAGCGCTTCCCGCGCACTGGGGCCGGACCACGGCGCCTGGCGGCTGATCACCAGCAATGACTTGGCCATGTCATGAACCTCCAAAACAGATCAGGCGGTCGGCGTCCTGGATCGCGTCATGCAGTTGCCCCAGGCCCGACAGCGCCCAGGGCGCCTCCAGGTTCACCGCGCTGCGTTGATAGCGCGTGGCTTCCTCGGCGTTGAGCACGCCACGGCGCAGGGCTGCGGCGATGCACACGACGCCGTCGAGCTGGTGGGCGCTGACGAACTCGCGCCATTGGCGCGCGATGTCTTGCTCGTCCTGAGGCGCGACGATGTTATTGGACGCGCTGTACACGCCATCCTGGTAAAAAAATAGCCGCACAATCTCATGCCCGCCGGCCAGGGCCGCCCGGGCGAACAACAGGGCGCGGCGCGAGGAGGGCGCGTGGGCGGCGCTGAACACTGCAATCGCGAACTTCATGGAACACTCTGCCAACAAAACGTGGGCCAATGATAAAGCCGTGGCGACGAAAAAGCCCGCCGTGATCAAAACGGTCAGGGGGGTTGATCGTTCTGACGATTGCCGTCGACGCTCAAGGCTGACTACGCTGTGAACCGTTGAATCGGAAACGGAGTTTGTATGTCAGGCCCCTTGGCGTCCCTCAAAGTGCTGGATTTTTCCACCCTGTTGCCAGGCCCATTCGCCTCACTGATGCTGGCGGACATGGGCGCCGAGGTGCTGCGCATCGAATCGCCGACGCGCATGGATTTGTTGCGCGTGTTGCCGCCCCATGATCAGGGCACCTCGGCGAGCCATGCCTACCTCAATCGCAACAAGCGCAGCCTGGCGCTGGACCTCAAGCGGGCCGAGGCGCTGCAGATCGTGTTCGAGCTGGTCAAGGGCACCGATATCCTCATCGAACAATTTCGCCCCGGCGTGATGGAGCGCCTGGGCCTGGGGTATGCGGCCTTGAACGCGATCAACCCGAGGCTGATCTACGTGTCGATCACCGGCTACGGCCAGACCGGCCCTTACAGGGATCGCGCCGGCCACGATATCAACTACCTGGCCGTGGCCGGCGTGGCCAGCCACACCGGGCGGCGCGACAGTGGGCCGTTGCCGTTGGGGGTGCAATTGGCGGATATCGGCGGCGGGTCGTTGCATGCGGTGGTGGGCTTGCTCGCGGCGGTCATCTCGCGGCAGCAGAGCGGCGTCGGCCAGTACCTGGATGTGAGCATGACCGACTGCGCGTTCAGCCTGAACGCCATGGCCGGTGCGGGTTACCTGGCCTGCGGGGTGGAACCGGCGTGGGAAAACCATGTGCTCAATGGCGGCAGTTTTTACGATTACTACCGCACCCGTGATGGGCGCTGGATGTCGGTGGGCGGCCTGGAACCGGCCTTCATGCAGCAATTGTGCGAAGCGCTGGGGCGACCGGAGCTGGCGCTGCACAGCCTCAAGCCTGAGCAACAACCGGCCCTCAAGCAGGCGCTGCAGGTGGAGTTCGAAAAGCGCAGCTTTGATGAAGTGTGCGCGTTGTTTGCTGGAGTGGATGCGTGCGTGGAACCGGTGTTGAACTTGAGTGAAGCGGTAGCGCATCCGCAGCTGCAGGCGCGCGGGCTGATCAGCCAGGTGCCCAGGGGCGATGGCTCGACCCAGGCGCAGATCGCCTGCCCACTGAAGTTTTCCGAGGGGTTGCCGGCGCCACGGCATATTGGCGCGGCTGTTGGTGCGCACAGTGATGAAGTCCTGGGGGAATTGGGGTTCAGTGCTCAGCGGATAGAGGAATTGCGCCAGGCCAAGGTTGTGGGGTGACTGTTCTGATGCCATCGGGAGCAAGCCCCCTCCCACATTTTGAATGTATTCACAAATCAAAGTGTGGGAGGGGGCTTGCTCCCGATGAGGCCCTCATTCCACCCGAGTTTCCCCAGTAAATACCAGAGTCTGCCGACAGCGCCGACACAAATACCGCCGCCCCTGGCCTACCAGCCCATGGCGCTGCGGCGAAAACGGGAAGTCGCTGTTGGCACATGGGCACCGGTAGATATAGCGCGTCACCTGGCGCCGCTTGACTTCATAGGTGTGGCAACGGTCCGGCGGCAGTTCGTAAACCCCACGCATGATCAACTGCCATTCCTCACCATGGGGCTGGATGCGCTCGCCAAACAGTTGGTGGGCGATCAGGTGCGCCACTTCGTGGGCCACGGTTTGTTTGAGGAAATGTTGGCTGTTTTCACGGTAAAGCTGAGGGTTGAAGCGCAGCAGGTTTTCGTGCAAATGCGCGACACCGGCTTTCTGGCCCCGCAGCTTGAGGCTGACCTTGGGGCGTTTGAAGCTTCGTTTGAAAAAGGATTCGGCTTGCAGGAAACAATCTTCGACGCGGGTATTGAGTTGCTCGGGCATGCTGTACATATCTCCAGAGACGTCCAGTATGCCGCAAAGCAGGGTGTTTCCGAATCTGTCAGGCGCCGAATGGTCATGCATAACGCACAAAGCCACCTTGCGGTGGCTTTGCCTGCGGTAAAAAAGGCTTAACTGGTGTAGATCGGCCCAACGCCCAGGCCCCAGACGATCACGGTAAACGCCATGATCGCCACCAGTACCACCAATCCTACAGCCAGTACCGAGCTGGAAAACAGGAAGCCTTCATCCGGGTCGATACTCATGAAGGTCGGCAGCCCCACATACAGCAGGTATACCGTGTAGCAGATCGCCGCCGTGCCCACGACCATGCCCAGCCACATGTGCGGATACAGCGCCGCCAGCCCGCCAATAAACAGAGGGGTTGCCGTGTAGGTGGCAAAAGCCACGCAACGCGCCATGCTGGGGTTGGCGTCGTAGGTGCGGGCCATCCAGTGAATGAACGCGCCCATCACCGCCACGCCGCCGAGCATTGCAGCGTAGGACATCAGGGTCATCCACAGCGCGCTTTCCTGGGTCAGCATGACCGGTGCGCGGTTGCCGATGACCCAGCCGACCTGGGTGGTGCCGATAAATGCAGAGACGGCGGGAATCGCCGCGAGAACCAGGGTATGGGTGAGGTACATGTGGCTGATGCTTTCTTCTTTATCGCCACGAATTTCCCGCCATTCCTGATCGGGATGGGTAAACAGCCCCACGACGTGATGGATCATGCCAGTCACTCCTGTCGTTATTACCATCGCCCCCCAGCGGAGCGCTACCGGCCAAATGGCCTGCAAGGTCCGGATAGTCGTGCGACCTCTAGTCGCAGTATAGGAAGTGATGACCTGGAAAACTGTAGGGCCTTTAGAGTAAATCGCGCTGTAAACATAGGTACTAATCGCGGCACGGTCTGTAGCGGGCAATGGATTCAAGGTGGGAGGGGCTTGCTCCCACATTGAATCCGAGGCGCTCAGGTCGCTAAAATACCCCGCTTTTCGTCACACACTTGCAGCGGATCCAAGCGCCATGGGCACTCTTACGGTCAACCAGAACAAACTGCAAAAACGCCTGCGTCGCCTGGCCGGTGAAGCGGTCGCCGATTTCAACATGATCGAGGAGGGCGACAAGGTCATGGTCTGCCTTTCCGGCGGCAAAGACAGCTACACCCTGCTCGATGTGCTGCTGCACCTGCAGAAGGTCGCGCCGATCAAGTTCGAGATCGTCGCCGTCAACATGGACCAGAAACAGCCAGGCTTTCCCGAGCATGTGCTGCCGGCCTATCTCAAGGAACTGGGCGTCGAGTACCACATCGTCGAGAAAGACACTTATTCGGTGGTCAAGCAGTTGATCCCCGAAGGCAAGACCACCTGCTCGCTGTGCTCGCGCCTGCGGCGGGGCACGCTCTATACCTTTGCCGATGAGATCGGCGCGACCAAGATGGCCCTGGGACATCATCGCGACGATATCGTCGAAACCTTCTTCCTCAACATGTTCTTCAACGGTTCGCTCAAGGCCATGCCGCCCAAGCTGCGTGCCGATGACGGGCGCAACGTGGTGATCCGCCCGCTGGCGTATTGCAACGAGAAAGACATCCAGGCGTATGCCGACTTCAAGCAATTTCCGATCATTCCGTGCAACCTGTGCGGCTCCCAGGAAAACCTGCAGCGCCAGGTGGTCAAGGACATGCTGCTGGAGTGGGAACGCAAGACGCCGGGCCGCACCGAAAGCATCTTCCGCAGCCTGCAGAATGTGATCCCGTCGCAATTGGCCGACCGCAACCTGTTCGACTTCACCAGCCTGAAAATCGATGAAACCGCCGCGTCGCGTTTCGTCAATGTAGTGAACCTCTGACGCTCTACAACGCTCTGAAAGACGGCGCTCACGGGCGCCGTTTTCATTTCACCTGCCAGGAGAGGGCATGCGCGATTACAAGTGGCTGCACGAATATTGTCTGAACCGTTTTGGTTCAGCGGCCCAGTTGGAAGCCCATCTGCCGGTACCCAAGACCCCGGCGCAATTGCGCAGGATCAGCGCTGACCGCTACCTGTCGACCCTGGCGCTGCGCGTGTTCCGTGCCGGCTTGAAGCACAGCGTGGTGGACGCCAAGTGGCCGGCGTTCGAACAGGTGTTCTTCGGCTTCGACCCGGAAAAAGTCGTGCTGATGGGCGCCGAGCATTTGGAGCGCCTGATGCAGGACGCCCGCATTATCCGTCACCTGGGCAAGCTCAAGAGCGTGCCGCGCAATGCACAGATGATCCTGGATATCACCCAGGAGAAGGGCAGCTTCGGCGCGTTTATCGCCGAGTGGCCGGTCACCGATATCGTTGGGCTATGGAAGTACCTGAGCAAGCACGGTCACCAGTTGGGCGGCCTGTCGGCACCGCGCTTTTTGCGCATGGTGGGCAAGGATACGTTCGTGCCGAGCTATGACGTGGTGGCGGCGTTGAATGCGCAGAAGATCGTCGACAAGGTGCCCACCAGCCTGCGCGACCTGGCGACGGTGCAGGGCGCTTTCAACCAGTGGCATGCCGAAAGTGGGCGGCCGATGTGCCAGTTGTCGATGATGCTGGCTTACACCGTCAACCATTGATCGTTCCCACGCTCTGCGTGGGAATGCTGCCCAGGACGCTCTGCGTCCCAGGCCTTGCTGTATCAGGCTGGCGCCAACCGCCGATTCAACTGGTGCCGCCAGCGCACATACAGCAACGCCGTACAAAACAGCGCCAGGCTCGCCACCATCTCAAGCACCCCGAACCCTTGGCGGTTCGGGTCATACGCTGCCAGCGCGCCCTTGATGAAATACAAGTTCACCACAAAGCACATCCACGAATGCCCGCGTGCGCTGCCCAGGATCATGCCTGGCGCCAGCACCAGCAGCGGCACCAGCTCGATCAGCAGGATCACCCACGGACGCGCGCCGTGCAGGTCGGCGACGAACAGGTAGTACACGCACAACAAGCCCACCAGGCCAAAAAACGCCAGAAGGCTCAATGCGCGCGCGAGCTTGACCCGCGGCTCCAGCCACGCCTGGGGCGGCAGCACCTTAGGCTGCCTGGCCACGGCCGTTCTCCAGCAGTGTGGCGGTTTTTGCCAGGCGCAGGCCCAGGGCGCGGCACAGGGTGATTTCATGGGGGTCGAGCATGCGCTTGCCATCAGGCCCGGCATGGTGGCTGGCGCCATACGGCGTACCGCCGCCCTGGGTGTCGAGCAGCGCCTGCTCGCTGTAGGGCAGGCCGGTGATCAGCATGCCGTGGTGCAACAGCGGCAGCAGCATCGACATCAGCGTGGTTTCCTGGCCGCCGTGCAGGCTGGCGGTGGAGGTGAACACGCCAGCGGGTTTGCCGACCAGGGCGCCGGTGAGCCACAGGTTGCTGGTGCCATCGAGGAAGTACTTGAGCGGCGCGGCCATGTTGCCAAAACGCGTCGGGCTGCCGAGGGCCAGACCCGAGCAGTTTTTCAGATCATCCAGGCTGGCATACAGCGCGCCTTCGTCCGGAATACTCGGCGCCACGGCTTCGCACTCGGTAGAGATCGCCGGCACGGTGCGCAGCCGGGCTTCCATGCCGCCTTGCTCGATACCCCGGGCAATCTGCCGGGCCATTTCGCTGACCGAGCCATTGCGGCTGTAATACAACACCAGCACATAGGGGGTAGTCACGGCAGCAGCTCCAGTACGTTTTCCGGCGGACGGCCAATGATGGCTTTATCGGCGGTTTCCAGGATGGGACGTTCCATCAGCTTGGGGTGTTCGGCGATGGCGGCGATCAACTGCGCTTCGCTGAGACTGGCGTCGGCCAGGTTAAGGCTTTTGTATTCCTCTTCGCCGCTGCGCAACAATTGGCGGGCGCTTAGGCCAAGTTTGATCAGCAGCGCCTGTATTTGCGCCGCGTTCAGCGGGGTTTCCAGGTAGCGCACCACGGTAGGCGTGAGGCCGCGGGCTTCCAGCAGTTCCAGCGCACCGCGGGATTTCGAGCAGCGCGGGTTGTGATAAAGCGTCAGATCGGTCATGTGCGGGTCGCATCTTGCGTAAGGTGGCGGGTATTCTACCTGCGCTGCGGGCCGTCCTTAAACCGTAAGAGGCGACAGGCCGCAGCCAACGTTCATTTTTACGAAGGATTACCCCATGACTAGGCGACTGATCGGTGCATTGGCGATCATCACAACCCTGCTGCTCAGTGGCTGCGGTAACGATTACGGCGTTGACCAGTATGGCCAGAAAATACCGGCCGAACGCCTGGACAAGCAGTGGCTGGTGGTCAATTACTGGGCTGAATGGTGTGGCCCGTGCCGCACGGAAATCCCCGAGCTCAACGCCTTGGCCGAGCAACTCAAAGCGCAGAACGTGGGCGTGTTCGGGGTCAATTTCGACAATGTGCAGGGTGAGGAGCTCAAAGCCGCCAGCGACAAGCTGGGTATCAAGTTCACCGTGCTGGCGCAGAACCCGGAAGGGATCTTCGATATTCCACGCAGCGAGGCGCTGCCGGTGACCTATATCATCGATGACAAAGGCAAGGTGCGCGAACAACTGATGGGTGAGCAGACGGCGCAAGGGGTGTTGGCCAAGCTCAAGGCCCTGCGCGGTTAAAGCAACAACTCAGAGCCAATGTGGGAGGGGGCTTGCTCCCGATTGCGGTGGGTCAGCTTGATAATTGCTAGCTGATACACCGCTATCGGGGGCAAGCCCCCTCCCACATTTTGACCTCATCAGGTCAGAGATCGTTGCCGTCAGCCTTCTTCAAGCCACAGGCGGATCGGCTTGCCTTCGGCCGGCCAGAAGCGGGTCTGTTCGATCGGCGAGATGTCCCAGCGCTGCACGCCTTGCAGGGCCTGGAAGAAGCGGTGCTCCTGTTCCATCAACGCCTCGGCGCACATTTTGCGGGTGCTGCCGATCGGGCCGAAGGCGAGCTTGTCGCCTTCGAGGGTGTACGGCGCAAACCAGTGGTTGCAGCCGCCATTGCCATAGGCGCGGCCATCGGCACCGAGGGTGACGGTCAGGTGCGCGTAGTCCATCAAGGGCCGTTCGCCTATCCACTCCACCACATAGCTGTGATCCTGCTTGAGCTTGACCGCATCGCCAGCGCAGCCACCCAGAGCCGCGCCCACGGCGGCGAGCAGCAGCAGGCCCTTCATTGTGCGGCCCGCTGGCATTTCGGGCAGCGGTGCTGGTCGCCTTCGCTGGCCCAGCCGAGTTCTTTGATACGTGCGTTGGCGGCCGGCTGCAGCGGTTCTTTGGTCAGCTTGGTTTCCACCGCGAATTCAAACTCCAGCACGCTGTCGCAGCTGTCGCAATTGACCTTCCAGGTGTGAATCTCCAATTCGCCGAATTTCGGCCCCAGGGCCATGGCGACCCATTGGCCCGCCGGGCGGATGGAGTAGCGCGCGTCACCTTCCACGGTCAGGCGCATCGACAGGGTTTTGCTGCCGCGCAGGGTGACGATCAGCACGTCGCCATGCTTGATCGAACCACCGTTGCCGGTGACTTGATAACGGCCCGGCACCAGGGCGCGGCATTCGATCAGGGTGTGTTGCGGGCTCAGCAAGCTGAAGCGGAAATCGTGTTCGGCCATGGATCCTCCAAATAGGCGCGGCATCCTATCACGGGTGCCGGCTCATCATGAGCCCGGTATGTGACCACTGATCATCCCTCGACGAGGTTCTGCGCGCGGCCATCGGCCCACGCCGCAATATTGGCCAGCGTCGTGCCGGCAATCGCCGCCAGCGCCTCGCGGGTCAGGAAGGCCTGGTGGGCAGTGATGATCACATTGGGAAAGGTCAGCAGGCGGGCGAGCACATCGTCTTGCAGGGGCAGGTCCGAGCGGTCCTCGAAAAACAGCTGCGCCTCTTCCTCATAGACATCCAGCCCCAGGTAACCGAGTTGGCCGTTCTTGAGCGCCTCGACCAGTGCCGGCGTGTCGACCAGGCCGCCGCGACCGGTATTGATCAGCATGGCACCCGGTTGCATGTGTGCCAGGGTGCGGGTGTCGATCAGGTGTTTACTCTCGGCGGTCAGCGGGCAATGCAGGCTGATGATCTGCGCCTCGGCGAGCAATTCGGGCAGGCTCACGTAGCGCGCGCCCATGGCTTGCACCTGAGGGTTGGGGAAGGGGTCGTAGGCCAGCAACTGGCAGCCGAAACCGACCATGATCCTGGCGAAGGTGGCGCCGATCTGACCGGTGCCGACCACGCCGACGGTTTTGCCGACCAGATCGAAACCGGTGAGCCCGTGCAAGCTGAAATCGCCATCGCGGGTGCGGTTGTAGGCGCGGTGCAGGCGCCGGTTCAGGGCAAGGATCAGGGCCACGGCATGTTCGGCCACGGCGTGGGGCGAGTAGGCCGGTACGCGCACCACGCTCAGGCCCAGGCGCTTGGCGGCGTGCAGGTCGACATGGTTGTAGCCGGCCGAGCGCAGCGCAATCAGGCGCGTACCGCCACTGGCCAGTTGCTCGAGCACCGGGGCGCTGAGGTCATCGTTGATAAACGCGCAGACCACCTCGTGCCGTTCGGCCAGGGCGACGGTGTCGAGGTTGAGGCGGGCGGGTTGGAATTGCAGCTCGATGCCCTGAGGGCTTGGCTCACCGAGAAAACTCTCGCGGTCGTAGGCCTGGCTGCTGAAAAGAATCACGCGCATTAAAAGGCTCCCTGCAATTTACGAATTGAAATGCGAGCTGAATGTGGGAGGGGGCTTGCCCCCGATAGCGGTGTATCAGTGACACATATTTCGACTGACACATCGCCATCGGGGGCAAGCCCCCTCCCACATTTGATTGGCGTCGTCCATGAAATCGGGTCAGGCGCTGACCCGCGCTTCACTGGCCAGCCGCGCAATCGCCATGTCCAGTTCATCCAGCGCGGCCATGGCCTTGGCGTCGTCCTGCTTGAGCAGGGTTTCGGCGCGTTGGCAGGCTGCGCGCAATTGCGGCACGCCGCAGTAGCGGGTGGCGCCATGCAGGCGGTGGACGCGCTCGATCAGGGCATGGTTGTCATTGGCTTCGCGGGCGACCGTAATCGCCAGGCGATCGGCTTCCAGGGAGGCCAGCAGCATGGCGAGCATGTCGGCCGCCAGGTCCGCCTTGTTGGCGGCCAGACGCAGGCCTTCCTCATGGTCCAGCACCAGCAGTTGCACGCCTGGGCCAAGGCCTTCGGGGACGCGCTCGGGCCCCTGGTTGCGCAGGGCCAGGCCGGTCCATTTCAGCACCACCTGGGCCAGCTGCCGCTCGCTGATGGGCTTGGTCAGGTAATCGTCCATGCCGCTTTGCAGAAGGGCACGTTTCTCGTTGGCCATGGCATGGGCGGTGAGGGCGACCACCGGCAGCGGCGTGCCATGGCGTTCGCTCTCCCATTGGCGAATCGCTTCGGTACTCTGGCGCCCGTCCATGCCGGGCATCTGCACGTCCATCAGCACCAGGTCGAACGTTTCCTGCTTCACGGCGTCAATGGCAGCGAAGCCGCTTTCTACGGCATGGACCTTGGCGCCCATGTCTTCGAGCAGGGTTTGCACCAGCAACAGGTTCGCCGGGTTATCGTCCACGCACAGCACCCGCGGCGCACGGCTGGACAACGGCTCACCCGGCTCGCTGCGCGAGGGGCGCGGGCTGATCAGGTCGGCCAGGGAGCGGCGCAGCTTGCGCGTACAGGCTGGCTTGGCCTGCAACTGGCTGTTGGGGTTGGGCACCGATTGGTTGAACAACATTTGCTCGGTGGTCGGGCACAGCACCAGCACCTTGCAGCCCAGGTGTTCGAGGTCCCACAAGTGCTGGTTGAGGCGCTCGGGCGGGATGTCATTGGCGGTGACGCCGAGCACCGCCAGGTTGATCGCCTGTTCGGTCTGATGGGCGCTGGTAATGCCGTTGGTCAGGCTCTCCAGGGTATTGAACAGCGTGACTTCCAGGCCGCAGTCTTCCAACTGGTGTTGCAAGGCCTGGCGCGCCAGCTCGTGGTTCTCCAGCACGGCCACGCGGCGACCGAGCAGCGGCGCGCTGGGCAGGTCTTCGATGTCGTCGCGGGTCTTGGGCAGGTTCAGGCTGATCCAGAACTCCGAGCCTTCGCCCGGTGTGCTGTCGACGCCGATTTCGCCACCCATCTGTTCGATCAGGCGCTTGGAAATCACCAGGCCCAAGCCGGTGCCACCTGGCTGGCGCGACAGCGAATTGTCCGCCTGGCTGAAGGCCTGGAACAGTGCGCGCACATCCTGGTTGGACAGGCCGATGCCGGTGTCCTGCACGCTGATGCGCAGTTGTACGCTGTCTTCCTGCTCATCCTCGATCATCGCCCGGGCCACGATGGTGCCTTCGCGGGTGAACTTGATCGCGTTGCTGATCAGGTTGGTCAGGATCTGCTTGAGGCGCAGCGGGTCGCCCACCAGCGCCAGCGGCGTGTCGCGGTAGACCAGGCTGACCAGTTCGAGCTGTTTGGCGTGGGCGGCCGGGGCGAGGATGGTCAGGGTGTCCTGCAGCAGGTCGCGCAGGTTGAAGGGCACGCTGTCGAGCACCAGCTTGCCGGCCTCGATCTTGGAGAAGTCGAGAATCTCGTTGATGATGCCCAACAGGTTGTCGGCGGATTTTTCGATAGTGCCCAGGTAATCCAGCTGACGTGGCGACAGCTCGCTTTTTTGCAGCAGGTGGGTGAAGCCGAGGATGCCGTTGAGCGGCGTGCGGATTTCATGGCTCATATTGGCCAGGAACTCCGATTTGATCCGGCTGGCTTCCAGGGCTTCCTTGCGGGCCAGGTCCAGCTCGATGTTCTGGATCTCGATGGTTTCCAGGTTCTGGCGCACATCTTCGGTGGCCTGGTCGATGCTGTGTTGCAGTTCTTCCTGGGCGTTTTGCAGGGTTTCGGCCATGCGATTGATGCCCGACGCCAACTGATCCAGCTCCTGGCTGCCCAAGGGCGGCAGGCGGGTTTCCAGGTTGCCGTCTTTAAGCTGGGCCACCGCTTGCTTGATCAGGCCGATCGGCGAATTGATGGTGCGGCTGATGCGCAGGGCCAGTGCCGCTGTGCAGATCAAGCCGATGGCGATCAGCAGCAGGCTGGCGAACAGGCTGCGATAACCGCGCAGCAACATGCCGTTGTGGGACAGTTCCACCTCGACCCAGCCCAACAGGCGGTCGGACTCATCCGGAATCAGCTCGCCGGCGAGGTTGCGATGACGGCCAAACACTGGCATCAGGTAACGGGTCGCATCGTTGCCGGTACGCTGCAGCAGGTGCGAACTGTTGCCGGTGGGCGGTTGATTGAGCATGGTCGGGCCGGCATGGGCCAGGGAGGAGCGGTCCGGTGCCAGGAACGACACCGCGCGCACGTCCGGTTGTTCCAGGGATTGGGTCGCGATGCGTTCCAGCAGGTCAGTGTTCTTGCTGCTCAGGGCGGGCGCAACCAGCGGCGCCAACTGCTCGGCGATCATCTCACCGCGTTGCAGCAACTGAGTCTGCAGTTCGGAGAGCTGCATCCAGGTGAAATAACCCCCCAACAGCAACGCCATCAGGCTGGTCGGCAATAACGTCAGCAACAGTACGCGGCCTTTTATCCCCATTCTTCTAAGCACGCCACTCTCCTGCTACCACATTGATATCAATCTTCCACACGGGCGTCCGGCCCGCGCTACCTGCGCAGTGTAGCCATTTGCGCCGCCAGGAATCTTGTAAATTAATGACACACGGCAATCTTCGGGCCATTCGGTAGCGGTCGGCGATTGCCTGTAACACTTTAATCTTGAATAATCAGTCATTGAGAATGACTTGCAGACGCTAATGAATCCCGCAGCCGTTGGCCTACCCAGTATCCTGACCATCGAGGATGACCCCGTGCTGGGCGCCTACGTCCATGAACATCTGGGCCGCTGTGGCTTCGAGGTAACCTGGTGCCGCACTGGCCAGCAAGGCCTGCAACTGGCCCGCGACCAAGCATTCGACCTGGTGCTGATGGACGTTCTGCTGCCAGGGCTGGACGGGCTGTCAGTCCTTACGCATCTGCGCCAGAGTCATGCCATACCGGTGATCCTGATGTCGGCCCTGGGCGCGGAAGCCGACCGTGTCAGCGGCTTTCGCCTGGGCGCCGACGATTACCTGCCCAAGCCGTTCAGCATGATCGAACTGCGGGTGCGCATCGAAGCCATCCTGCGCCGGGTGGCCCTGGACCGTCGCCCGCCGCCGGGCCTTGCGCCCCTGCGCGATGATGCGCAGGTCCTGCGGTTTGACGAGGGGCTGTGCGATGTCGTCTACCACACGCACTGGGCCGGCCTGACACGCAGTGAGTACCGCCTGCTGGAAACCTTGCACCGCAACGCCGAAGAGGTACTCAGCAAAGCCTTCCTTTATCAGCACGTGCTGCAGCGCGGTTATGCCCCACACGACCGCAGTCTCGACATGCATGTGAGCCAGATTCGCCGCAAGCTCAAGGCGATCGGCTACACCGAGCGCGAAGTGCGCACGGTGTGGGGCAAGGGATATGTGTTGAGCGGTCACGATGAAGGGCTTTGAGCGGTTGCCGGGCAGGCATTCGTTGTTCTGGAAGCTGGCGTGCCTGCTGATCGCGTTTTGTTTGCTGATGATCTGGCTCAGTTGGTCTTGGGGCCGCTACATGGAACAGCAAAGTGCCTACCTCACTGACGAAGCCCGCGACACGCTCCGCGGCTATGCAGCCGGCGCCGAGTTGGCCTGGAGCACCCAGGGCAGTGCCGGTGTGGATGCGTGGTTGCAGCATATGGCTGAGCGTGAAACCACGTGGCTGGGCGTCATCGGCAATGACTTGCAATCCCTTGGCAGCGCACCGTTGAGCGACAAACAAAGCCAGCGCCTGACCTTCTTGCGCGGACTGGACTGGCCGGTGAGCCGCCATGCCAAAGGCCTGCCCTGGTTGAAAATCGCCTTCCCGGTCGACCCCGATGCGGGGTCACTGGTGATCGAATTGCCCAAGCGCTTTATGCCGGGGCGTTATCAACTGTTCTGGCGGGTCATCACCAACGGCCTGATTCCCGGGTTGTTTACCTTATTGCTGTGTATCGGCCTGTATCGATTGCTGATCATGCCCCTCAATCAACTGCGTGCGCAGGCCAATGCCTGGCGTGCGGACCAATTGACTGCGCGAATGTCCCGTGACGCGACCAGCCGCCAGGACGAGTTGGGTGAATTGGGGCGCGCCTTCGACCAGATGTCCGAGCGCTTGCAGGGCACGGTGCAGTTGCAGCAACAGCTGCTGCGGGACATGTCCCATGAGTTGCGCACGCCCCTGAGCCGCTTGCGCGTGGCCTGCGACAGCGAACAGGACCTGGCGCGGTTGCGTGAACGCCTGAACCGGGAGATCGACGCCATGCAGCGCCTGGTGGAAGACAGCCTGCAACTGGCCTGGCTCGACAGCGACCGGGCACCACTGCCCCAGGAGGACATTCAGCTGCCGGCGCTGTGGGACATGCTGCGGGAGAACGCGTGTTTCGAAAGCCATTGGCCGGCATCGCGTTTACCCTGCCTGTTGCCAGCTGAGTGCTGGGTGCGAGGCAATCTCAATGCACTGGCCCAGGCCCTGGAAAACATCCTGCGTAACGCAATACGCCACTCACCAGGCCAGGGCCGGGTGACATTGGACGGCGCGCGCGAAGGCGAGCACTGGCATGTCTGGCTGGAGGATCAGGGGGGCGGCATCGATGAAGCCGACCTGGAGCGTATCTTCGCGCCCTTCATCCGGTTGGACGGTTCACGGCCCGGTGATGGTGGCTTCGGCCTGGGCTTGAGCATTGCGCGCAACGCGGTGCAGCGCCAGGGCGGGCGTATCTGGGCGGAAAATACCGGGCAGGGCCTGCGTGTACATCTGCGTTTGCCTGCCCGTTAGCCATCAGCGGCGGCGCAGTTTGCGTTTCTTCCACTGGTGCGCGACCCACCAGCGCCAATAGCCCATGGTCAGGCAATAGGCCAATGCGCCCAACACCAACCCGGATACCACCGAGCCCAGCAGGAATGGTTGCCACATCGTACTCAATTCGCCGCTGATCCATTCCCAGGTGAGATTATCGGGGAGGCTGCGTGGCGGCACGTTCATCAACCAGGCACCGGTCATATAGGTGCAGACAAACACCACCGGCATCGTGATCGGGTTGGTCAGCCACACCAGGCTGACGGCAATCGGCATGTTGCCGCGCACCACGATCGCCAGGATCGCGGCCAGCAGCATCTGCAAGGGAATGGGGATAAACGCGGCAAACAGACCCACGGCCATGGCGCGGGCCACCGAGTGCCGGTTGAGGTGCCAGAGGTTCGGGTCATGCAGCAGGGTGCCAAGAAACTGTAATGACTTGTGTTCCCTGATACTGCTGGGGTCGGGCATGTACCGTTTGAATAAGCGCCGGGGCATAAGGGGTCCAGGTCAGTTCGAGGGGCAAGTATGCGCGTATTCTATAAACAGAAAATTCAGACTTTGTGACAAAACATCAAAGGCGCCCCTGGGAACGCCGGCTAAGACTGAGTGGATCATTATAAGGAATGATTCATGAGGACAGGGATGTTCGCGCTTGCGCTGGGGCTGCTGACCCTGCGTTTTCTACCGGTGTTGCCGCCCACCGGATGGCTGCTGGCCATGCTGGTGCTGGCATTGATGTTAGTGCCGTTTCGTACCTATCCGCTGGCGTTTTTCCTGCTGGGCTTGAGCTGGGCGTGCATCAGCGCGCAGTGGGCACTGGATGATCGATTGCGACCAACGCTGGACGGCGAAACGCGATGGGTGGAAGGGCGTGTGGTCGGCTTGCCTCAGCAGACCGACACCAGCGTGCGTTTTGACCTGGCCGACAGCCGGTCGCGCAAAGCCCGGCTACCCAAGCGCATCCGGGTGTCCTGGCACGGTGGTCCGCCGGTGCGCAGTGGAGAACGCTGGCGCCTGGCTGTCACCCTCAAGCGGCCGTCCGGCCTGCTCAATTTTCACGGTTTCGACCACGAGGCCTGGCTGCTGGCGCAACGCATCGGCGCCACGGGCTCGGTGAAAGACGGTGAGCGCCTCGCGCCAGCCCGCAACGCTCTGCGCGACAGCCTGCGCCAGCGCCTGATGGCTGCGGATGCGCAAACCCATGAAGCCGCCGTGGCGGCGTTGGTGCTGGGTGATGGTTCCGGGCTGCGCACGGAGCAATGGCAGGTGTTGCAAGACACCGGCACCGTGCACCTGTTGGTCATTTCCGGCCAACACATTGGTTTGCTGGCCGGGCTGATCTACGCACTGGTGGCCGGGATGGCGCGTTACGGTTGCTGGCCACGCAACCTGCCATGGCTGCCGTGGGCCTGCGGCCTGGCCTTTATGGCAGCGCTGGGTTATGGCCTGCTGGCGGGTTTCGGCGTGCCGGTGCAGCGGGCCTGCGTGATGGTGGGCCTGGTATTGCTATGGCGGCTGCGCTTTCGGCATTTGGGCGTGTGGTGGCCGTTGCTGCTGGCCTTCAACGCTGTGCTGCTGCTTGAGCCCCTGGCCAGCTTGCAACCGGGTTTCTGGTTGTCCTTTGCGGCGGTTGCGATCCTGGTGCTGACGTTCGGCGGGCGGCTCGGGCCCTGGAGTGTCTGGCAGGCCTGGACGCGTCCACAGTGGTTGATTGCCATCGGTTTGTTTCCGGTCCTGCTGGTGCTGGGTTTACCCATCAGCCTCACCGCGCCTGTGGCCAATTTATTCGCTGTGCCGTGGATCAGTCTGGTGGTGTTGCCATTGGCGCTGCTGGGCACGGCGCTGCTGTGGCTACCGGTGGTCGGTGACGGTTTGCTCTGGTTGGCCAGCGGGGCGCTGGAGGGATGGTTCAAAGTGCTGGCCCTACTGGCCGGGCAGTTGCCGGCCTGGACTCCGGCCGAGGTGCCGCTGGTTTATTGGCTGGTCAGTCTGGCGGGCGCGGTGTTGCTGCTGCTGCCCAAGGGGGTGCCATTTCGGTTGCTGGGCTGGCCCATGCTGCTGTTGGCGGTGTTTCCACCCAAGGAATCGGTACCCCATGGGCAGGTGACAGTGGTGCAACTGGATGTCGGCCAGGGGCAGGCATTGATCTTGCGCACTCGCAACCATGCGTTGCTTTACGATGCGGGGCCGCGTTCGGGGACAGTCGACCTGGGCGCGCGTGTGGTTCTGCCGTCGTTGAAAAAGTTCGGCGTAGAGCGGTTGGACATGTTGCTACTGAGCCATGCCGACGCCGATCATGCCGGTGGCGCTGCAGCTGTCGCCCGTGGGCTGCCCATCCGGCGTGTGGTTGGCGGTGAAACCGAAGGGTTGCCGGCGTTTCTGGGGACCGAGCCTTGTGTCAGTGGCGAACGATGGGACTGGGATGGTGTGTCGTTCGTGTTATGGCAGTGGTCTGACGCCCTCGGTGGCAACGCCAAATCCTGTGTATTGCAGGTGCAGGCCAGCGGTGAGCGGCTGCTGCTCACCGGAGATATCGACCGTGCGGCGGAGCGCGCACTGCTTGACACACCGTTGGCGGTGCCCACCGATTGGCTGCAGGCGCCCCATCATGGTAGCCGCAACTCGTCATCCAGGCCCTTTGTGCAACGGCTTGCGCCTGGATCGGTGCTGATCTCCAGAGGCCGGGGCAATGCCTTTGGTCATCCTCATTCTCAAGTGGTAGAACGCTATCGGGCCCTGGGCAGTCGGCTATACGACAGCGCCGAGCAAGGTGCCGTGCGTCTTCAGTTGGGCGCGTTCCAACCCGCTGTTGTTGCGCGCAGTCAACGCCGGTTCTGGCGCGAACCGTTACCGTAATCCGGCGTTACCAAACACCGCGGGCTGCGACAGTCCGGTCTGCGGCCAACGAACCCCGCTGCTGAACCTATATGATAAAGTGGCGCACTTTTTCGAGGGGGCATTCACTGTGTGGGAATTGGTCAAATCCGGCGGCTGGATGATGTTGCCGATCATCATGAGTTCCATTGCCGCACTCGGCATCGTCGCCGAACGCCTGTGGACCCTGCGTGCCAGTCGCGTTACCCCCGAGCATCTGCTGGGGCAAGTCTGGGGCTGGATCAAGAACAAGCAGCTCGACAAGCAGAAGCTCAAGGAACTGCGCGCCAATTCGCCACTGGGTGAAATCCTCGCCGCCGGCCTGGCCAACTCCAAGCATGGTCGCGAGATCATGAAAGAGTGCATCGAGGAAGCCGCAGCGCGAGTGATCCATGAGCTGGAGCGCTACATCAACGCCCTCGGCACCATCGCCGCCATGGCGCCGCTGCTCGGCTTGCTGGGCACGGTACTGGGCATGATCGACATCTTCAGCTCGTTCATGGGCTCGGGCATGACCACCAACGCTGCGGTGCTGGCCGGTGGTATTTCCAAAGCGCTGATCACCACGGCTGCGGGCCTGATGGTGGGTATCCCGTCGGTGTTCTTCCATCGCTTTTTGCAACGGCGCATCGATGAACTGGTGGTCGGCATGGAACAGGAAGCCATCAAGCTGGTGGAGGTGGTGCAGGGCGACCGTGATGTGGACCTGGTCGAGGGCAAAGCGTGAAATTTCGCCGCAAGCAACGGGAAAATGTCGATATCAACCTCGCGTCGCTGATTGACGTGGTGTTTATCCTGCTGCTGTTCTTCGTCGTTACCACCACGTTCACCCGGGAAACCCAGCTGCGCGTCGACTTGCCCGAAGCCGTGAGCGGCTCCCCGGCCGAAGACCAGCAGGTCAAGCAACTGGATATCGCCATCAGCGCCGATGGCGTGTTTTCGGTAAATAACCAGTTGCTGGAGAAAAACGACCTGACCAGCTTGATGGAGGCCTTGCAGAAGGAGTCCGGGGGCGACACCAGCATGCCACTGTCGATCAGCGCCGACGGCAAAACCCAGCACCAGGCAGTGATTACCGCGATGGACGCTGCCGGCAAGCTTGGTTTCAGTCATCTGCGCATGACCACCGTCGAGGCGGCGAGCGCACCCTGATGGCCATGTCCGATCGTTTGCTCAAGGCCTGGTACGACGGGCATCCGGCCCTCGTGCTGTTAAAGCCGCTGGAGTGCCTGTATCGCCGGGTGGTGCAGCGCAAGCGCGCGCGCTTCCTGGCGGGTGAGGGCGCTGTCTACCAGTCGCCGGTGCCCGTTGTGGTCGTGGGTAATATCACCGTAGGCGGGACTGGCAAGACGCCGCTGATCCTGTGGATGATCGAGCACTGTCGGCGCAGTGGGTTGCGCGTAGGCGTGGTCAGTCGTGGGTATGGCGCCAAGCCGCCACAGTTGCCGTGGCGGGTCGAGGCCAGCCACAGTGCCGAAGTGGCCGGCGACGAACCGTTGCTGATCGTGCAGCGCTGCGGTGTACCGTTGATGATCGATCCGGATCGCAGTCGTGCGGTGAAAGCGCTGTTGGCCAGCGAAACCCTCGACCTGATCCTTTCCGACGACGGCTTGCAGCACTATCGTCTGGCCCGTGATCTCGAGCTGGTATTGATCGATGCCGCCCGTGGCCTGGGCAATCGCCGCTGTCTGCCGGCCGGGCCGTTGCGTGAGCCGGTTGAGCGCCTGCAGAGCGTTGATGCGCTGCTCTATAACGGCGCCGCCTCGGACCGCGAAGACGGCTTTGCCTTCCGCCTGCAACCCTCGGCGCTGGTCAACCTGCACAGCGGCGAGCGGCAGCCGGTCAGCTACTTTCCGGTAGGCCAACCGGTACACGCGGTTGCCGGTATCGGCAATCCGCAACGTTTCTTCAATACCCTTGAAACGCTACACTGGCAGCCGATCCCCCATGCGTTTGCCGACCACGCGCCCTACAGCGCCGAGGTGCTGGATTTCACGCCGCCATTGCCGGTGGTCATGACCGAAAAAGACGCGGTGAAGTGCCGCGCCTTCGCCCGGCCCGACTGGTGGTACCTTGCGGTGGATGCGCTGCCGTCGCCAGCGTTTGTCGCCTGGTTCGACACGCAGTTGATGCGCTTGCTGCCCAACCGTCTTTTGCCTTAACCGCTTATTTCCAGGAACTACTCATGGACACCAAACTGCTCGACATCCTTGCTTGCCCGATCTGCAAAGGCCCGCTCAAGCTCAGCGCCGACAAAACCGAGCTGATCAGCAAAGGCGCCGGCCTGGCTTACCCTATCCGTGACGGCATTCCGGTGATGCTGGAAAGCGAAGCCCGCACCCTGACGACCGATGAGCGCCTGGATAAATGACTACCGCCTTTACCGTGGTGATTCCCTCGCGCTATGCGTCGACCCGCCTGCCGGGCAAGCCGCTGCAAATGATCGGTGCCAAGCCGATGATCCAGCTGGTATGGGAACAGGCCTGTAAAAGCAGCGCTGAACGGGTGGTGGTGGCGACCGACGATCCGCGCATCATCGAAGCCTGCAAAGGTTTCGGCGCCGAGGCGGTGCTGACCCGCGAAGACCATAATTCCGGCACCGACCGCCTGGCCGAAGTGGCCACGCAACTGGGCCTGGGGCCGGACGCCATCGTGGTGAACGTGCAAGGCGACGAGCCGTTGATCCCGCCAAGCGTCATCGACCAGGTCGCCGCCAATCTGGCGGCCCATGGCGAAGCGCGCATGGCCACCCTGGCCGAACCGATCGAAGACAGCGAAACCTTGTTCAACCCCAACGTTGTGAAGGTCGTCAGCGATATCAACGGCCTGGCCCTGACATTCAGCCGCTCGATCCTGCCCTGGGCGCGGGATGCCTTCGCCAGCAACCCCGACGCACTGCCGCAAGGTGTGCCGTACCGCCGCCATATCGGCATTTATGCCTATCGCGCCGGTTTCCTGCATGACTTCGTCAGCTGGGGCCCTTGCTGGTTGGAGAACACCGAGTCCCTGGAGCAGCTGCGGGCCCTGTGGCACGGCGTGCGCATCCACGTGGGCGATGCGCTGGAAGCGCCGCCTGCAGGCGTCGATACCCAGGAAGACCTCGAGCGCGTCCGTCGCCTGCTGGGGGCTTGATGGAGGTCCTGTTTGTCTGCCTGGGCAATATCTGCCGCTCGCCCACCGCCGAAGGCGTTTTGCGCCATAAGTTGCGCGAAGCAGGGTTGTCCGGCCAGGTTGAGGTGGCGTCAGCGGGGACTGGGCAATGGCATATCGGCAACCCGCCGGACCAGCGCAGCCAACGTGCGGCGCTGGTGCGGGGCTATGACTTGTCATCCCAGCGTGCCCAACAGGTCTGCCGCGCCGACTTTGCGCGTTATGACCTGATCCTGGCCATGGACCACAGCAACCTGCGCCACCTCAAAGCCATGCAGCCTGCACAGGGTAAGGCGCAGTTGGATATATTCCTGCGCCGCTTTGGCGGTGAAGTGGACGAGGTGCCAGACCCTTATTATGAAGGCGAACAAGGTTTTGAGCGGGTCCTGGACCTGATCGAGCGCGCCTGTGATTTATTGGTGATCGAATTGAAGGGGCGGTTATGACCTTGCAAGTACTGGCGCAGGTATCGCTCAAGCCGTTCAACAGCTTTGGCATCGACGTGCGCGCCCAGCTATTTGCCGAGGCCCGCAGTGATGCCGACGTGCGGGAAGCCCTGGCCTACGCCGAGGCGCACAGTGTGCCGCTGCTGGTGATCGGGGGCGGCAGCAACCTGCTGCTGACCCAGGACGTGCCTGCCCTGGTGTTGCGTATGGCCGCCCAAGGCATTCGCGTGCTGCACGATGATGGCGTGCAGGTGGTGGTCGAAGCCGAAGCGGGCGAAGCCTGGCATCCCTTTGTGTTGTGGACCCTGGAGCAGGGTTTCTGCGGCCTGGAAAACCTCAGCCTGATCCCCGGCACGGTCGGTGCGGCGCCAATGCAAAACATCGGTGCCTACGGCGTGGAGATCAAGGATGTATTCGCCGGCCTCACTGCGCTGGATCGTCAGACCGGTGAACTGCGGGATTTCAGCCTGCAGGAGTGCCGGTTTGCCTACCGCGACAGCTTGTTCAAGCATGAAGTCGGCCGTTGGTTGATCCTGCGGGTACGCTTTGCCCTGAGCCGCGCCAGTCACCTGAAACTCGACTACGGCCCGGTGCAGCAACGTCTGGCCGGGCAGGGGATTACCGACGCCACGCCGATGGATGTAAGCCGGGCGATTTGCAGCATTCGCCGCGAAAAATTGCCCGACCCGGCGCAGCTTGGCAATGCCGGCAGTTTCTTCAAGAACCCGCTGGTGCCCCAGGCCTTGGCTACTGAGCTGAAAAGCCAGTATCCGGACTTGGTGGCCTACCCTCAGGCAGGCGGACAAACGAAGCTCGCTGCCGGTTGGCTGATCGAAAAGGCGGGTTGGAAGGGCTTTCGTGAGGGCGATGCTGGCGTGCATGCATTGCAAGCGCTGGTGCTGGTGAACTATGGCTCGGCCACCGGGCGTGAGATTGCCAACCTGGCGCTGCGTATCCAGCAGGATATTGTCGAGCGCTTCGGGGTGGAGCTGGAGATGGAACCTAACCAGTACTGATCGTCCTTGGGCCCCGGAAATGAAAATGCCCCGTATCTCGCGATACGGGGCATTTTTTATAGCGTTAACAATCAGTCGTCACGGCTCATGATGCCGAAGATCTGCAACAGGCTGATAAACAGATTGTAGATCGACACATACAGGCTGATGGTCGCCATGATGTAATTACGCTCGCCACCATGGATGATGGCGCTGGTCTGGAACAGGATGCACACCGAAGAGAACAGCACGAAACCTGCGCTGATCGCCAGTTGCAGGCCGCTGATCTGGAAGAACATGCCGGCTACCACTGCCGCCAGCAACACGAAGAAGCCCGCGGTGATGAAGCCGCCCAGGAAGCTCATGTCCTTACGGCTGATCAGCACGTACGCCGACAGGCCACCAAACACCAGTGCGGTCATGGCAAATGCCGAACTGACCACTTCCGCGCCGCCGGCCATGCCGAGGTAACGGTTAAGGATCGGGCCCAGGATAAAGCCCATGAAACCGGTCAAGGCAAAGGCCGATACCAGGCCCCAGGCCGAGTCACGCAGCTTGTTGGTCAGGAAGAACAGACCATAGAAGCCGATCAACACGACAAAGATATTGGGATAACCGACGCGCATCTGCTGGGCCACATAAGCCATCACGCCGCTGAATGCGAGGGTAAGGGCGAGCAGGCCGTACGTATTGCGCAAGACGCGGCTGACTTCAAGCTGCTCAGCCTGCGCGTTGCCATTCACTGCGTAATTCTGTTCGCGCATGGCGACTCTCCTTCAGTTTTGAAACGTTCAGTCGCAAAGATCATAACAGACGCTCTGTAACAAGCTATGCAGAGAGTTTGACAGTGTGTTTCATTCGGGTATTATTGCGCCCGCTGAGGCAGGATGAGCTACTATGATCCTGTAACGCACAAGGGAAATTGGCAGAGTGGTTGAATGCACCGGTCTTGAAAACCGGCGAACGTTAATAGCGTTCCCAGGGTTCGAATCCCTGGTTTCCCGCCAAGATTCACACGAAAGTCCCGCACTGCGGGGCTTTTGCGTTTCTGGGGTCAGGCGCAATTTCGTGGCGCGACGGATTCAAGGGTGGCAGGCACTTAGCTGAGCCCAGCGCATGAAGGTGATGAATCATCAGCGTCATCGCCTCGCTCTGCTCAGTAATGCCTGACCATTCCATCAGAGTGGCCAGGGCCTGCCGGGTGCCTGGGCTAACCCTGAGCCTCAATTCCTCTTCGGCATTCGCCACGCGCGTCCTGGCAGACTTGGTCAAGCGATCTTTCTGCGGTACTGCTGCCATGGCCTACCTCTTCTATTCCGTCATACTAACCAATAAGGTGGTTTTTAAATCCCTGCTCAATTAAGTACTTCCAGGCCGCTAGGACTTTTTTCGGTAATTCTTCTTCGATCTGAAATCCCTTTTTTGGATACAGCATAATACGCTGTATATCTCCCACCATTTCATCGATTAATCCGAGCACCCCCACCTGATTGGAAACTTGCTCAGGGAAACAATACCTCGGCGCATCAACCCAAGCGTCAAGGCCCGCCCACTGGATAGGTAAAGTCAACCTTACTCGGCGGATTGAGTTTGGCTTGGTAAGAAAAGTAGCGCTCTTTATTTGTGGAAACATTTCTTTGGTAAAGGCAATATTTTCAGCAAAGTTAGTGGCTCGTTTTTCTAAGCTGAATTGCTCATGTAAAACTCCGAGATCTAGCGCGCGCTGAGCAAAAATTTCGGCTTCAGTCTTGTCCCATAAATGTCTAGTCCAGTTGCCGGTATTTCCTGTGAACAATAAATGTCCAGCTACTCCCTTGCGAAGCAATTCGCAAGCGTAATCGCAGACACGAAGATCATACGATCCACAGACTACTAACAAATCACAGTTCTCATGCTGACTTCCTTCAGATAAGAACTCCCAAAGAATAGCGGCGTACTTTAGTGTTGATGTCATTAAGAAGGTAATCCCCTAGAGCTATGGTTGCCGAGAATCAAGAATTTATCATTAAAAAGGGAGGTTGGTGTCAAACGTTCGATTGTTGGCAGAGTGTTAAAGTCGGTATACACAGCCTTAGCGCCGTAGTTGCTTAGCGAAACGTCATTGCCGATACCGATACACCATGCGCCACTGCTTACCGCCGACTGCACACCGCTTACGGAGTCTTCGAAGATCAGGCACTCATTTATGGGGGTGTTTAGTTTTCGAGCCGCTAGCTGATAACAATCAGGAGCTGGCTTGCCATTGCTGACGTCCTCGCGTGAGACTCTACAGTCAAAGCTAGTTTCCAAGCCATGTTGTTCGAGCACGTAGGCGATACGAGCGGGCCAACTACTAGTCACCAATGCCAACGGAACTGAGCGTTCCCGCAATTGAGAAATTAGCTCTCTCACCCCAGGTACCAACAAACAGACTGCTACCTCTTCAGCAGCATCTACTTGTTTTTTGATAATGCTGCGGGTGGGCTGATTAAAGTTAGGAAAGAGTGCGTGAAGCGTATACTCCCCTGGTCGGCCATGGATGTGTTCATGGATAAAATCTTGGCCAATTTCAATTCCGTATTCCCGTGCCACGCTCGTCCAGGCATGCTCAATAACCTGCCGTGACTGAATAAGAACACCGTCCATATCAAAACAGACCGCTGTAAACGTGTGTGTCATCATGTTTAGAGTTCCGCATTTTTTGATGAGCGATTAAAGCTAGCAGCGCGCCGAGTAAGGCTATAATGGCCATTACATAAAAAGAGCCATTGGGTATTATCTCGTAAAGGTAGCCGGAAAAAGGCGTGGCCACCCCCATCGGTATTGCTACTGCGAAAGAATAATAGAATCCCTGCGTTAAAGTCTGTATGTCTTGCGGAGCGTGATCTCGGATAAAGCGCATAATCGCCGTGTGATAAGCAGCAAAACTCAGCGCGTGCATGCATTGCCCTATAATGATTAGTGATAGGGCATCGCTATTAGAGAAAAACGCCCAGCGAAGGGATGCACATATACTGGACAGAACTACAATGGATAGCGGAGAGAAAAAGTTTAAAATTTTATTTGAGAACGCAAAGTATGTAATTTCAGCAATCACAGCGACTGACCAAAATAATCCAATTGTAGTTGATGAGTAGCCTTTGATTCCCCAATTTATTGAGGCTGTTGCAAAATATAGTGTGTGGCTTAATTGAATTATACTGGCAGAGGCGATTGCAAGTAGCAGTATTTTGTTTTCGAATAGCCGTCTCCAATCTGGTTTTTTAACGATTTGAGTATTGTCAGAGAAGTTTATATTTGGAACTCGGTGTCTCAACCATAAGCAACTTAGCGCTGTAAAAGTCATGCTTGCGGCAACGATGACAGGTACCCAGGAAAGTCCATAAATAGTAAAAAAAACACCACCAAGTGTCGACGTTAAAATAAAGGCTGAAGAGCCAACCGCTCTTACCCAGCCGTAATTTTGGATGGACTGTTTGTCCCGTTTGAGCAGATACGACTCGGACAGAGGCAGCACGACCATCCATAGTCCGCCGAACGAAATGCTTAGCGCGATAAAAGTGAATAGAGAGGGGGGCAGAAAATAAAAAAGCAGGGTACTAATGGCTGCTGAAAAACTTAATAGTGCCGCCAGGTAAATTTGATCTACGCGCCAGTCTGCGACGTAAGTAATTAACACCCCTGTTACCATTTGAGGCCAATAAGCTGCCGCGATCAGCAAACCTATCTGACTGGCGCCAAATCCTAAAGTATCTAGCCAAGTTGGCCAGAATGGATAAATAATTCCCTCGGCTGCAAAAAAACCAAAAAATATCATGTACATCGGGTCACCAAATAAAACAGTTGAACACCAATCTTGAAAAAAAGGGGCTTCAGGAAGCCCCTAAGCGCATCGGTTTTACTCAAAGCGTTGTAATGCGAAACTGTTCTTGTTTTTACGCCATATGATTAACGACTCGCTCATAACTACCAAATCGACCATACCGTCTTTAAGGGCAGCCAAGGCATCTTGTGAAGAGCATACAATCGGCTCTTCATGACGATTGAAGGAAGTGTTTATCAAAGCAGATTGCCCTGTTCGAGAGTGCCAGGCATTTAGAAGCTTGTGCATAAAACCATCCGCTTCAGGACGAATTACCTGTGGTCTAGCAGTACCGTCAATATGCACGACAGCAGGGCTGGCCTCGATAAACTGCGGATGGCAATCATATGTCATCGTCATGGTATCAGCGGCAATATGCTCTTCGGACCAGTCGATATAGCATTCGGCGGCCTGCTCGACAGCTGTCACCGGGCCAAACGGCATAAACTCAGTTCGGTGCATCCGTTTGTTGAGCCAGTCGTTCACATCAGCATCTTTGGCATGGTAAACGATACTCCTGTTGCATAACGACCTCGGGCCAAATTCCATTTTTCCTTTGAACATTCCTAGAACTTGGTTTTCCATTAAAGCATCTACGAGCGTTTCAATGATATTAGTCGGATTGTGATAACCCAATTCAGGGTAGTCACGATTTATCAGGTTTATGTTTTGTGAAACACTACGTGCCGCTGGGCCCAGCGTCATCGCCGGGTTTTTGAATCGTGTGCCCTTTTCTAAGTAAGCAGCCCCCACTGCAGCAGCCAATGCCAGGCCGCCGTCTCCCATGCATGGCAGCACATAAACGTTACGCACGTTAGGGATTTCTCGTAACCGCTGGTTAAGCTTCACGTTGCCAAATACACCACCCGCCAAGCAAAGGTTACTACTCCCTATCTTTTCTAAATGGTAAGTTACGACTTTAACTAGCATATCTTCGACATGGCGTTGAACGGCGGCTGCGATATCTTCCGGTTTTTCCTTGGCCAGTAAAGTTTGTAATGTTTCGCTATAACCATTATATGAAGGCAGGAAAAGATCTCCGCATTTGGCTCTAATTCGCCCATCCTCCACGTTAATCATTTGTTGCATTACGCCAAGCAATTTCTCAGGATCGCCGAATGCAGCTAAGCCTGTGATCTTGCCTTCATGACGATTAGGTTTGTAACCTAGCAGATGGGTGATGCGTCCGTAAAAGTACCCCAAGCTATCAACGCTTGTTTCACGCTGTAATACCGTGGTTTCGTTGGGTGTGTAATGTGTTAGCGTCAGTGATTGAAAATCACCTCGCCCATCACATGTTAAGGTTAAAGCTTCATCAAAGGGGGAGCATACGTAAGCACCCAAGGCGTGACATTCATGGTGATCTATGTAGTATGCGGACAGCGCGTTATCTGAGATAAACTTATCGAACTCAGCTCTTTTTTCTTTGTCGTTGGTGATTTCGTCAGTAATACGTTTTCGAAAAAGAGGTAGCCCATTAGGGTTGTTCTTAACTTCATCTACAATTCGATCGAAATATAAAGGTAAGTGCTTTTCAGCTGTGAAGCCTGCGTTCCAGCCATAGGCGACATAGTCTACGTCCTCTAAACTTATACCCGCTTCGCCTAGTACAAATGAAATAGAATGCGCAGGCCAGACTTTGTCATCTTTGATGCGGGTAAAACGTTCTTCACTCACCGCCGAGAGGATTCGGTCGTCGCGGACCAAGCAAGCACCTGATAAATCATTGTTAGTAATTCCTAAAACTATCATAACAACTCCATGTTTTGCAGTTCAGTGATTATCAGAGATCACTGCATCAGTACCGCCCATAATTCTGTCCTCAGAATATTCCCTGGCGTCCAGTGGGCCGTTTAATAGCTCCCAAGTGGGCGATCCTGCCCTCTGACACAAACAGCGTAGCAGTGGATTGTGACACCCGTATGAAGATTTTTCGTAAAGAAAAATTTTGCATGGATTTTGGTTATAAATATTGATTGTCCGAGAACTCAGTTAAATTCTTGTAGTTGTACATGCTGAATATGAGCTTTGCCAACGCGAGACGCTCGGACTCAATCCCGCCAAACCCTGCTTGATGTGCCCAGCGTTTTCACCTATTAGGAAAAAGAGCACCACGTACGTTATTACCAACCTCATTCAAGTCTTGCTTTTCGCTGTGCAGAGCCATGAGTCGACCTACCTACCGCTTCGAAGGTAGTTGCCGTCGGGCACGGCCTCCACCGCCTGTTTAGCTGCTCCATTGGTCTAAAGCCAGATCTGAGACTCGCCACCGCGGCTATGCTGAATTCACCAGCAATCGAGATAGAGGCTCCCATGAGAGAGGCGCAGCGAAGACTGACCCTAACAGCATGGCGCGAGCTCTCTGCACTGGGCGGAAATCGAATGGACGCGGAAGTTAAATACTTCGAATTGCTGCGGCGGGCTGACGCCATGGAGCGAGCCGACCTCATCTCGAGTGATGAGTGGCGAAGCCTTGTGAAGCACGCCGGAGCATTGCTCTGCAGTACTGCGCAGTGTATGGGCGGACCGGGGTAGGCCAGAAAGACGTAGTCCGTCGCCGCGCCGGAGTTGGCTGCGATCGCGCTGCTGATCACCGGTATTGCCTAGTGTCTGAATTGTCCTCGCAACCCTCACCGTACGCCAGTGAACGGCTAGCCTCCTGATGTGACGCCCCCATCGATATCGATATGAATGCCCAGATCCTGACGGCCAGGCGCAAGATGCGGTTTGAGTGTCAATGCTGGAATGTCATAGTCACCGGCATTCTGGCGACGAAATGGCAACGGCTGATCATCGAACAGGTTGTCCAACCGAGCAGCATAGGCCGTGCATAGCTGTTCGAACCGAGCGGCGTCCATCTTGCTGGTCTTATAGATGGGGAAGGGCGGCACAACGGTGAACCCGGGATAGAAGAGCACCCCATGCTGGATAGGGAATAGCAGGTCATCCAGCGCACCGTTCACCCCTCGACCACCGTAGTGGGACTCCCAACCGCCCATGCTGACCACCAGCATCGCGCGCTTTCCAGCCATGCTGCCTTCCCCGTAGCGGTCGCCCCAGTGGCTTTCGTTATGTTCGCCGACACCGTAGGCAAATCCATAGGCGTAGACGCGTTCGACCCAGCCCTTGAGGATCGCGGGCATCGAGAACCACCACAATGGAAATTGAAAGATCACGGCGTCCGCCCATCGCAGTTTGGCCTGCTCTTGCTCGATGTCTGCCGGTTGGGTGCCGGCGGCAAATACACGTTGCGATTCCATGGCCGGATTGAAGGGGTTTGCGTCGTCATAGCCTGGGGCGTCGTCCGTATCGATGGGCGCTTTCCAACGCATGGCGTATAGATCGGAGACCTTGATCTCATGGCCTGCGGCTTTCAGGTGGGCGATCGCGAAATCCCTGAGAGCGCCATTGAGTGAGCGAGGTTCAGGATGGGCGTAGATCAGTAGCAGCTTCATAGTGGGCTCCGAGTGGATGTATACCTCACCGTAGCGACCCACGCGGTATGATAGAAATGAATTTCCGAAACATATGGTATTTACATGCACAATACCTTGCGACGTCTGGATCTCAATTTGCTGGTCACGCTGGATGCGCTGTTGTCTGAGCAAAACGTGACACGGGCAGCGCGCTTGCTCAATCTCGCGCAATCGACCGTCAGCCTGCAACTGGGTCGGCTGCGAGAACTTCTCGACGATCCATTGTTGCTGCCCGGCCCCCGAGGAATGTCGCCTACCGAGCGTGCCCGTGAATTGCGCGGGCCGCTGCGTGACGCGTTGGTCGCATTGGAAGGCGCGCTGAGTCCTGGCGGCACGTTTGAGCCCGCGCTGTCTGATCAGACATGGAAGGTGGCGGCCAGTGATTACGCCGCGACGGCTTTGGTCTGGCCGTCACTGGCCCTGCTCAGGCGCCTGGCTCCGAATACCCGCTTGGCATTGCTGAACAAGCATCCCGTCAGCCTCGCTAAGGATCTGGAAAGCGGTCAGCTCGATCTGGCCTTGCACACTCGCGATGATGCGCCGCCAAAACTGCGCCAGCGGTCTCTGGTTCACGAACGCTATGTGCTGGCCGGGCGGCGCGGCCATCCTGCGTTGACAGCCAAGCTATCGCTCAAAGCGTTCTGCGGCCTTGAACACGCCGTGATGTCACCCAATGGCGCCGGGTTCGTTGGGAGTACCGACCACGCGCTGGCCGCTAAAGGGCTGGAGCGACGCGTCGTATTGTCAGTGTCCAATTTCAACTCGCTCGTCTCGGCACTGGTGCACAGCGACCTGGTTGCGGTGGTGCCGGAAAGGCTGATGCGGGATGAGCCAGCGCTGCACGTGCAGGCACCTCCACTGGCCATTCCGGGTTTTGAAATGCTCATGTTATGGCCCGAGCGGCTACACCGCGATCCCGCCCATCGGTGGCTGCGCGATCTGATTGCCTCGACGTTGCAAGCGGCTCCCGACCCCGAGGTTTGATGGGGTCGTTACTCGACCGTGCAGATCCAGCGGTGATTATGCCGATAGGGCGCGCGGGTGAAGTGCACATCTGAAACCAGATTCAGGCCGCGCTTTTTCAGCGCTTCGGTCAGTTCTACGAGTGTCTCTGCCTGGATAGTCATTGCTGTTACCTCGTCAGATTTACTGTGTTCATAATTCTTGACCGAGGGGGCAACTCGCTAATTCAAATTTTCTACACGTTTAATAGTTGAAGGCCGGGCCTGTAGTCCGATGCTTATCTGGCCCCCAGGGCTGCACTTTTTTCCATTCTCCTGATCTACCTCTGTCCCAGCCACCCATATCCTGCGGGTGGCTAACAGCCACAGACCCGGTACCGATGCATCGAACGCTAACTGTTTTTATCACCCGATGGCCGCGGTGGCTGGTTGCGATACTGGCGCTGTGTGCCGTCGGTTGCAGCCAGCAACAGGGGCGCGACATTGCCAGGCAGTTCAGCGATGGCAAGCCCGATGAGTTTTTTCAAACCAGCGTTGATCGCATGGCCACCCTGGGCATGCGCGACAACCTGCAAAGCCTTTATCTGCTGATGAGCAAGCTTTACCTGCGTAACCCCAGCCAGTGGCGCCAGTCCGGTTATCCGGATGCGGTAACTGCTGCGCGCACTATTCGCCAGGCTATCGAAAACCGTCAGCCATTGCCTGCGCTGGGGGAACGTCGTGATCTGGCGGCCTTGAGTTACTCCCTGAGCCCGGAGTTTCGGGGTGATCGGGTGGGGGCGTTCATCTACGCAATCGGCAGCATGCTGGTGACCGCACACGGCGGGCGCACGCAATTTTATGTGACCGACTCGATCAACCCGCAGTTTGTCAGCAACGCCGCACGGAATATCGAGAAAGCCACCTGGTTGCTCGGCCAGCGCCAGGACGCCAATGGCGTGTTGCTGCTGTTTTCCAATGAAATATCGGAGGAGGGCAGCAACCTCAGTTTCGCCGTCGAATTCGGCAAGATCGTCGCGCGCTTGGATCTGCTGACCCAGATACTCGATGAGCGCTACCGACGCATCGGCCTCAATTATGCGCAAAGTCTGTTGCTGATGAATTTCCTGCCTGTGCAGTGACAGGGCCATTGGGTGCGGTGTTTCCCTTTCCTCTGTAGGAAACTGCCTTTCATGCCCTGGACCGCTTGAACCACGCCCCGGTCAGCCCTAGCCTCGGACTTTTCTTAAACATGAGTGCCTACCTTGGGTAAGCGAAAAACGGTTTGGCCTACTGATCGCGAAATCCGCCTGCGATTTATCCTGTTTGCTGTGATCGACGCCGCAAGCGCTCAAGGAGTCGCTTCGGAAGTGTTGTTACCCGCGCACAAACTGCTGCGCGGCTCGCCTACGGAGATGCAGCTGCGCGACATGCTTGCCGAGATCCTGGCCACCGATGAAATGTATGGTTTCAGATTCCCCATCGGCTCGGATGCTGACGACTTGATGCAGACGCTGGAGTTGCCGGGCAATCAGGAGCGCACGTGACCTGACGGATGTGGGCGTCTTCCCATGACTGTTCGCGTGCCGGCGCTGCCGTCCACGCCCCCGTATTCCAAGGACCTGCCCCATGCTGTTGCGACACCCTGCGCTACTGTTCACCGCCCTGACCCTCAGTTCGCAGGTACAGGCCGAAGACCTGCAATTGGCGCCGGTCGAAGTCACTGCGTCTGAAGCCAGCGCTGGAGAAATCGCCCAGGCACAGCTCAAAAGCGTGCCCGGCGGCACTAATTTTATCGACATGGACAGTGTGCAACAGGGCCGGGTGAGCTCCAATGAGGATGTCTTCAAGTACCAGGCCGGGGTGTACGCCAAGGCGGCGAACAATGAAGGGGTCAAGTTGTCCATTCGCGGTTCGGGCTTGAACCGCAGCCCCGGTGCCCATGCTTCCGGGCTGTACGAAATGTTCGACGGCCTGCCGCTCACCGGCCCCGGCGGTACGCCCTATGAGCTCAAGGACCCGCTTTGGCAAAGCCGGGTAGAAGTGCTGCGCGGCGCCAATGGCTTCGACCGGGGCGCGTTGGCCCTGGGCGGCGCGGTCAACTATGTCAGCCGCACCGGTCTTGACGCGCCCAAACTGCAACTGCGCTATGAAGCGGGCAGCCGTGGTTACGCCCAGCGCGAGATCAGTTCCGGCCAGGTGCTCGGGGATGCCGATTACTACATCAGCCTCACTGATTCTGCGTCCGACGGTTACCAACACCAGAGCGCCGGCACCGGCAAGGGCATCGCGGCCAACTTTGGCTATCGCTTCAACCCGGACCTGGAAACGCGCTTCTATTTTCGCTACCGCGAAACCACCAACGACACGCCGGGCAAGCTCACGCGTTACCAGATCAGCCATGACCCGCGTGCCGCCAACAGCCTCAACGCCGCCCGCGATTCCAAGCGTTTGCAACCAGGTTCCACCTGGATCGCCAACAAGACCACCTTGCAATTGGATGACGCTTCGCGCGTCGAAGTCGGCCTGGCTTATCACGACTACCCGATGGACCTGCGCGAAGGCACCAACCGCCTGAAAGTCGCCTACACCGACATCAGCGGCACCCTCAATTACATTCGCCAGGACAGCCTGTTCGGCCACGACAGCCACACCACGCTCGGCCTGCGCACCACCCAGGCGATGCCGAACAATGGCGCCTCGGAGTACGTGCGCATCCCGGCGGGCAATACGGCCGGCTACGCTCCGGGCACCAAGACCCGTGACTACACCTACTTGGGTTCCGACACCGTGCTGCATATCGGCAACGAACTGGAGCTGGTGCCTGACCTATGGCTGACCAGCGGCCTGGCCGCGATTTATACCCGCCGCGAAACCCAGGTCACCTATCCAGACGGCCAGGCCCCGACCAGCCAGCACGATTGGGACTACGCGCCACGCATTGGCCTGCGCTATGACTTCACCCCGCAATTGCAGGTGTACACCAACCTGAGCCGCTCGGTGGAGCCGCCGCACGCCTGGTCGATGATCTGGGGTTCCAACAAATATTTTGGTACCGGCAGTGGCGCGGCCACCGGCTTGCAGCGCGAAGGCGTGAAGTTGCGCAACCAGACGGCGACGACGCTGGAAGTCGGTGGCCGCGGTGAGGCCTGGCTTGGCCAGTGGGACCTGGCGCTCTACCGCTCTGAAGTGCGCCACGAGCTATTGACCGTGGAAACCCAGGCCCAGACCGCAACCAGCAATGCCATCGTCGCCGAAGCCAACGCCAGCCCCACCGTGCATCAGGGCGTGGAACTGAGCCTGCTCAGCCCGCTGTGGGAGGGCGGTCGCAACGGCCAGCTTGCGCTGCGCCAAGCCTACACCTTCAGCGATTTCCACTACCGCGATGACGAGCGTTTCGGTGACAACACCTTGCCGGGCATTCCCAAGCATTATTATCAGGCGCAGTTGCGCTACAGCCATCCGAGCGGTTTCTACACCAGCCTCAACACCGAGCATGCCTCGCGGGTGGCGGTGGACTACGCCAACTCTTACTACGCCGCGGCCTACACCACCCTGGGCGCCACGTTTGGCTTTGACGCGCCCAAGCAGGACTGGCAGGCCTGGGTCGACCTGCGCAACCTGACCAACCGGCGTTATGCCAATACCGTCACGCCAGGCTATGACGACAAAGGCCTGGATGTCGCACGCTCCACACCGGCCGATGGCCGGGGCCTCTACACCGGCGTGTCGTGGCGTTGGCGCTGAAGCGGCATCTGGCTGACTGACGCGCCCGCTCAGCCTTCGTTCTGGCGCAGGCGCTTGTACAGGGTATTGCGGCTCACCCCGAGTTCGCGGGCGAGGTGCGAAATGTTGCCGCCTGCCGCCTTCAAGCGTTGCGTCAGGTCGATGCTGTCATCCAGTCGCTCGCTGGCGGGCTGCGGTATCGGCCCCTGCAAATCCACAAAAAAGTCATCGGGCAGATGCTCCGGGCGGATCGGCTGTTCCTCAGCCATCGCTAATGCCACCTGCAACACACTGCTGACCTGGCGCAGGTTGCCCGGCCATGGATGCTGTTCGAACAGCTTCAGCACCTCGGCACTCAGGCCGGCCCACTGCGTGGAGTCGCGGTGTCGCTGCCACAGTTGCTGGAACAACGCCTGCTTGTCGCTGCGCTCGCGCAACGGCGGCAGTTCCAGGGTCAGGCCACCAATGCGGTAATACAAATCCTCCCGAAAACGCCCGGCTTGCACCAGTTCCCGTAGCGCGCGGTTGGTCGCCGAGATGATGCGCAAGTCCACCGGGAACACCTCACTGCTGCCCACCGGTTGCACGCAGCGCTCCTGCAGTACCCGCAACAGTCGCGCCTGGGTGGGAAGAGGCATATCGCCGATCTCATCGAGAAACAGCGTGCCCTTGTCGGCCTTGCGGATCAGCCCAATGCTGCCTTTCTGATTGGCGCCGGTGAACGCGCCTTTTTCATAGCCGAACAGTTCCGATTCCACCAGCTCAGCCGGAATCGCCGCACAGTTCACCGCGATCAATGCCTGGCGGCTACGGGAACTGGCCTGGTGCAGGGCTTTGACGAATACCTCTTTGCCCACGCCGGTCTCGCCGTGGATCAACAACGGAATATCCTTCTCCAGCAGGCGCTCGGCCTGGCGCACGGCTTTCTCCACGCGTGCGTCGCCAAAATGCAGGGTGGTGAGGCTCACGGCGCTCGGCTTCGACGGCGCCGGCTCATTGAACACCCGCGCCTGTACCGGCGTCTGCCTGGGGCGCTTGAGCAGGCATTGGAAGCGATTGCGTCCCGCTGCTTGCAGGGAAAACGCCAGCCCCTCCGGCTGATTCAACAACTCCAGCAGCGACACCTTGAACAAGCTGTCGATCATCACCCTCGACAAGCTGATCCCCAACAGGTTATCCGCGCGCCGGTTGGCCGACAGCACCTGGCCGCTTTCATCAAAGATCAGCAGGCCCGCCCACTGGCTGTCGAGGTTGCTCAGGCCGGTGTTGAACGTCAGCTGGAAATGCTCGCCGCGAAACAGGTTGAGGATCAGCCGGTTTTCCACGGTCTGGCTCATCATCTTGACCATGCCCAGGGTGTGGGAGGGCGGCAGGTAGCTGTCGCTGGAGACGTCCAGCACCGCAATGATCTCGCGTTGCGCGTCGAAAATCGGCGCCGCCGAACCGGTCATGAAGCGGTTGGCCTTCAGGAAGTGCTCGTCGTGCTCGATATGCACGGCCTGGGCACAGGCCAACGCGGTGCCGATGGCGTTGGTGCCGCTGGCGTGTTCCATCCAGCTGGCGCCCGCGCTGAAACCACGGGCCAGCCCGGGCTCGATAAAGCGCTGGGTGCCCCACGACGTCAGGACCTGGCCCTGGTTATCGGCCAGCATGATCAGGCAGTTGGAATTGCTCAGGATGTTCTCGTAGTAGGGCAGCACTTCCTGATGGGTGGTCTGCACCAGTGAATGCTGACTCTCCAACAACTGCCGAATGCCCTCGGCGGGCAGTTGGTCGAAGCTGGGGACGCTCTGGTGATCCAGGCCGAACGCGCGGCAACGGCGCCAGGAGTCCTGGATGATGGTGTCGTGAGTCAGTGGTTCGGCCATGTATTGACCTTCATTTTTATTGTTATTGAGTGTGCACAATCTAACGGATGTAACCAGACCCATGTGGGAGGGGGCTTGCTCCCGATAGCGGTGTGTCAGTCAGCATTTCTTTTACTGATATACCGCTATCGGGAGCAAGCCCCCTCCCACAGTCTGATCAGTGTTGTTCAGAACTGTTCATTGTCAACCCCCTCAGTGTTCATTTGTTCAGCCAGGGTGTTCATTCCTGAACATCCAGATTGACCCATTTCCTTATGCATCAACCACCTGCCATTTCTGGCACGAAACTCGCTCTGATAACTGGCCAGATTCATTCCAATAATAAAAAGGTCGTGTCATGTCATTGACCCTGGAACATGTCTCCCGCGTTGTCGAAGGTCAAACCTGGATCGACGACGTAAACCTGCGCTTCGAGGCGGGCTCCTTCAACGTGTTGCTCGGTCGCACCCTGTCCGGCAAGACCAGTTTGATGCGCCTGATGGCCGGTCTGGACAAGCCCGACAGCGGTCGCATCCTGATGAACGGTGTGGATGTCACGCAAAAACCGGTGCGCCTGCGCAACGTGTCGATGGTGTATCAGCAGTTCATCAACTACCCGACCATGACCGTGTTCGAGAACATCGCCTCGCCTTTGCGCCAGGCCGGTGTGTCCAACGAGCTGATCCAGAGCAAGGTGCTGGAAACGGCGCGGATGCTGCGCATCGAGAAATTCCTGCAGCGCCATCCGCTGGAACTGTCCGGTGGCCAGCAGCAGCGTACGGCCATGGCCCGGGCGTTGGTGAAGGACGCCGAGCTGATCCTGTTCGATGAGCCGTTGGTCAACCTGGATTACAAGTTGCGCGAAGAACTGCGCCAGGAAATGCGCGAACTGTTCAAGGCGCGCCACACCATCGCCATCTACGCCACCACCGAGCCGAACGAAGCGCTGGCGCTGGGCGGTACCACCACCATCCTGCATGAAGGCCGGGTGATCCAGAGCGGCAAGGCCGCCGAGGTCTATCACCAGCCGCAAAGCGTATTGGCTGCCGAGTTGTTTTCCGAGCCGCCGATCAACCTGATGCCGGGGCGCATCAGTGGCAACGAAGTGAGTTTCGCCAACTTCGTGCATTTCCCGCTCAATGTCGACCTGCGCCCCATCGGCGAAGGTGAGTTCCGCTTTGGCGTGCGCCCCAGCCATATCAGCCTGGTGCCGAGCAACGACGATGACCTGGAGCTGGCGGTGACCGTGGAAGTCGCCGAGATCAGCGGTTCGGAAACCTTCCTGCATGTGCGCAGCGAACACTTCCTGCTGGTGTTGCACCTGCCGGGGGTGCACGAGTACGACGTCGATGCGCCGATACGCGTGTACATCCCCACCCATAAACTGTTTGTGTTCGATGGCCAGGGACGTTTGGTCCAGGCCCCCGGGCGCCGTGTCGCGAGGGTTGCCTGATGGCCGAGATCCATTTGCAGAACCTGGCGCACAGCTACAGCGCGACCCCGAGCGGCCCTGAGGATTACGCCATCCGGGAAATGAACCATGTGTGGGAGCAGGGCGGAGCCTACGCCTTGCTCGGGCCGTCGGGCTGCGGCAAGTCGACCTTGCTCAACATCATTTCCGGCCTGCTCAGCCCGTCCGAGGGCCAGGTGTTGTTCGATACCCAAGTGGTCAACGACCTCACCCCGGAAAAGCGCAATATCGCCCAGGTGTTTCAGTTCCCGGTGGTGTACGACACCATGACGGTGTTCGATAACCTGGCGTTTCCCTTGCGCAACCAAGGCATGGCCGAGGCGAAAATTCACAGCAAGGTGCAGGAAATTGCCGAGGTTCTCGACCTGCAGAACCTGCTGAGCAAAAAAGCCCGCAACCTCACCGCCGACGAAAAACAGAAAGTCTCCATGGGCCGTGGCCTGGTGCGCGACGACGTGTCGGCGATCCTGTTCGATGAACCGCTGACAGTGATCGACCCGCACCTGAAGTGGAAACTGCGGCGCAAGCTCAAGCAGATTCACGAGCAGTTCAACATCACCATGGTCTACGTCACCCACGACCAGCTCGAGGCATCCACCTTCGCCGATAAGATCGCCGTGATGTACGGCGGCCAGATCGTGCAGTTCGGCACGCCGCGCGAGTTGTTCGAGCGGCCAAGCCACACCTTTGTCGGTTATTTCATCGGCAGCCCTGGGATGAATCTGATCAAGGTACAGGCCGAGGCCGGCGGAGTGCGGTTTGCCAACACGTCGTTGCCGTTGTCCGAAGCGTTGCAGCAGCGCCTCGCTGCCACCGACTACAAAAAGCTCCAAGTGGGTATTCGCCCGGAATTCATCCATGTGTGGGACGAGCATAACCCTGACGCCTTGCAGGCCGAAGTCACACACCTGGAAGACCTTGGTACCTACAAAATCATGACCCTCAACCTCGACGGCGCCACCCTCAAAGTGCGCCTGGCCGAAGACAAACCGGTGCCCGAAGGCCGCGCCTGCATCAGCTTCCCGGCGCAATGGCTGATGCTCTATGCCGACGATTACCTGCTGGAGGAGCTGCCATGAACAAGGTGCAGAACAACAAGGCCTGGTGGCTGGTGTTGCCGGTGTTTCTGCTGGTGGCGTTCAGTGCCGTGATCCCGATGATGACCGTGGTCAACTACTCGGTGCAGGATATTTTCGACCAGTCCAGCCGCTACTTCGTCGGCGCCGACTGGTACAAACAGGTGCTGCTCGACCCGCGCCTGCATGACTCGCTGCTGCGCCAGTTCATCTATTCGGCCTGTGTGCTGCTGATCGAAATCCCCCTGGGCATCGCCATCGCCCTGACCATGCCGACCAAGGGGCGCTGGTCGTCGCTGGTGTTGATCGTGCTGGCGATTCCCTTGCTGATTCCGTGGAACGTGGTCGGCACCATCTGGCAGATTTTCGGTCGCGCCGATATCGGCCTGCTCGGTTACAGCCTCAACGCCATGGGTATCAGCTATAACTATGCGGCGAACACCATGGATGCCTGGGTCACCGTGCTGGTGATGGACGTGTGGCACTGGACTTCCCTGGTGGCGTTGCTGTGCTATTCGGGGCTGCGGGCGATCCCGGACGTGTACTACCAGGCTGCGCGCATTGATCGGGCGTCGGCCTGGGCGGTTTTCCGACACATCCAGTTGCCCAAGATGAAAAGCGTGCTGTTGATCGCGGTGATGCTGCGCTTCATGGACAGTTTCATGATCTACACCGAGCCGTTCGTACTCACCGGGGGCGGGCCGGGCAATGCCACTACCTTTCTGAGTCAGACCTTGACCCAGATGGCCGTAGGCCAATTCGATCTCGGCCCGGCGGCGGCGTTTTCGCTGGTGTACTTCCTGATCATCCTGTTGGTGTCCTGGCTGTTCTATACCGCCATGACCCACTCCGACGCCAACCGCTGAGGCCGCCAACATGAGCAAGCGCAAGCTTATACCGCTTTTGATCTACATCCTGTTCCTGCTGGTGCCGATCTACTGGCTGCTGAACATGTCGTTCAAGAGCAACACCGAAATCCTCGGCGGCTTGACCCTGTTTCCGCAGGATTTCACCCTGGCCAACTACAAGGTGATCTTCACCGACCCCAGTTGGTACACCGGCTACCTCAACTCGCTGTACTACGTGAGCTTGAACACGGTGATTTCCCTGAGCGTGGCATTGCCGGCAGCCTACGCGTTTTCGCGCTACCGTTTCCTGGGCGACAAGCACCTGTTCTTCTGGCTGCTGACCAACCGCATGGCGCCACCGGCGGTGTTTCTGCTGCCGTTTTTCCAGCTGTATTCGTCCATCGGCCTGTTTGATACGCACATCGCGGTGGCGCTTGCGCATTGTTTGTTCAACGTGCCGTTGGCGGTGTGGATCCTGGAAGGTTTCATGTCCGGGGTGCCCAAGGAAATCGACGAAACCGCCTACATCGACGGCTACTCGTTCCCCAAGTTCTTCGTGAAGATTTTTATCCCGTTGATTGGCTCCGGTATCGGCGTTACGGCGTTTTTCTGCTTCATGTTTTCCTGGGTCGAACTATTGCTGGCGCGCACTTTGACCTCGGTCAATGCCAAGCCCATCGCAGCGGTGATGACCCGCACGGTGTCGGCCTCGGGTATCGACTGGGGCGTGCTGGCGGCGGCGGGGGTGTTGACCATCCTGCCGGGCATGCTGGTGATCTGGTTTGTTCGTAACCACGTGGCCAAGGGCTTTGCCCTGGGCCGGGTCTAGAGGAATCGATGATGGAATGGATGGCCTGGACCACCCCGACTGCACTGTTCTTTGGCGGTATCGCGCTGATTCTGGCGGGCATGACCACCTGGGAGTTGCGCGCGCCGAGTATCCCTCGGCGTGGTTTTCTGCCGATCAGCACCACCCGTGGTGATCGCTTGTTTATCGGTCTTCTCGGCAGCGCCTACCTGCATTTGCTGGTAATCGGCGCCACCGGCTGGAGCATCTGGGTGGCGACTGCGCTGTCCCTGGTGTGGCTGTTGAGTGTGATGCGCTGGGGCTAGGTGTGCACACCCTGTAGGAGCGGGCTTGCTCGCGAAAATCGTCAACGATAACGTGGTGTTCCTGGTAGCCCGCGGTGTCTTTGAGTTTTTCGCGAGCAAGCTCGCTCCTACAAGAGAGGGGTGTCTGCGAGTCCCGTCTGAAAATAACCAGGAGGTCTCTATGTTGAATAAAAACAATAAGCTGCGACATAGCATTTCATTGGCCGCCGTACTGGCCCTCAGTGGTTTGAGCGCTACGGCCTGGGCCGATGCGTATGAAGATGCCGCGAAAAAATGGATCGGCAGCGAGTTCAAGCCGTCCACCCTCACGGCCGAACAGCAATTGGAGGAGTTGAAGTGGTTTATCAAGGCCTCGGAGCCGTTCCGTGGGATGAAGATCAACGTGGTGTCGGAAACCCTCACCACCCACGAGTATGAATCCAAGGTGCTGGCCAAGGCCTTCAGCGAAATCACCGGGATCAAGCTGACCCACGACCTGCTGCAGGAAGGCGACGTGGTGGAAAAGCTGCAAACCCAGATGCAGTCCGACAAGAATATCTATGACGGCTGGGTCAACGACTCGGACCTGATCGGTACGCACTTTCGCTACGGCAAAACCGAGTCCATCACCGACCTGATGGCCAACGAAGGCAAGGACTTCACCTCGCCGACCCTGGACCTCAAGGACTTTATCGGCCTGTCCTTCACCACCGCCCCGGACGGCAAAATCTACCAGTTGCCCGACCAGCAGTTCGCCAACCTTTACTGGTTCCGCGCCGACTGGTTCGAGCGCCCGGAGCTGAAAGCCAAGTTCAAGGAAAAGTACGGCTATGACCTCGGCGTGCCGGTGAACTGGTCGGCCTATGAAGACATCGCCAAATTCTTCAGCGAAGACGTCAAGGAAATCGACGGCAAGCGCATTTACGGGCACATGGACTACGGCAAGAAAGACCCATCCCTGGGCTGGCGCTTCACCGATGCCTGGTTCTCCATGGCCGGTGGCGGCGACAAGGGCTTGCCCAACGGCTTGCCGGTGGACGAGTGGGGCATTCGCGTGGAGGACTGCCACCCAGTGGGCTCCAGCGTCACCCGTGGCGGTGACACCAACGGCCCGGCCGCGGTATTTGCCACGCAGAAATACGTGGACTGGATGAAAGCCTACGCGCCACCGGAAGCGGCGGGCATGACCTTCTCCGAATCCGGCCCGGTGCCATCCCAGGGCAACATCGCCCAACAAATCTTCTGGTACACCGCGTTTACCGCCGACATGGTCAAGCCGGGCTTGCCGGTGGTGAATGCCGACGGTACGCCGAAATGGCGCATGGCGCCGTCACCGGTCGGACCTTACTGGGAAAAGGGCATGAAAAAGGGCTATCAGGACGTAGGATCCTGGACCTTCCTCAAGTCGACGCCGGAAAAACAGAAACTCGCGGCCTGGCTCTACGCGCAGTTCGTGACCTCGAAAACCGTGTCGCTGAAGAAAACCATCGTCGGCCTGACGCCGATTCGTGAGTCCGATATCAACTCCCAGGCCATGACCGACATGGCCCCCAAACTCGGTGGCCTGGTGGAGTTCTACCGCAGCCCGGCCCGCACCGAGTGGTCGCCGACCGGCACCAACGTGCCGGACTACCCACGCCTGGCGCAACTGTGGTGGAGCAACATCGCGGCCGCCGCCAGCGGCGAGAAAACCCCGCAACAGGCCCTGGACAACCTGGCCAAGGAACAGGACGCGATCATGACGCGCCTGGAGCGCTCCAAGGTGCAACCGGTGTGCGGCCCGAAAATGAACCCCGAGCGTGACGCGCAATACTGGTTCGACCAGCCAGGCGCGCCGAAGCCGAAACTGGCGAACGAGAAGCCTAAAGGCGAGACCGTGAACTACAACGACCTGCTCAAGCAGTGGGAGGCGGCGCGTAAGTAACAGGGCTTCGAAAACCCTGGATGCGCTGAGTACCAGTGTGGGAGGGGGCTTGCCCCCGATAGCGGTTTGTCAGTGATCAATGCATTCACTGATCCACCGCTATCGGGGGCAAGCCCCTCCCACATCACTTGGGTCAGAACGGAGCCGTGTGTGCCATTTTTCATCTTGCGGGTAAGCTCACCTGCATTTCATCTGGTGGTTCAAGACAGCTTCCAGGGTTGCGGCTAAACTGCTGAGCATTCATCCAGGAGGTGACCTGATGGCAGTTCCACTTTCCCCAATTGTTTCGGAGTTTGAAACTGAAGAGCAGGCGAGTAGCCATGATCTCTGGTTTCGTAAAAAAGTCGAAAAAAGCCTGACCAATCCTGGCCCCGGTGTGCCCCATGATGAAGTCATGGCGAGGGTTGAAGCGATCATTCAGGAAGCGGAGCGTCAACAGAGGGCTAAAGCCTGATGCTGTCCGTTGTTTGGCTTGATGAAGCCATCAGCGACCTGATTGAAATCGTGACTTTTATCGCAGCACAAAATCCTGGTGCTGCACGACGCCTCAAGATTCGGCTTGAAGGTGCGCCTTTACCACTGACAGAACATCCTTACTTGTATCCAAACGGTCGTGTGCCGGGGACTCGCGAGGTCGTCGTTCACCCGAATTATGTGTTGGTGTATCGAGTGACCGCAGAGCGGATCGAGATCGTCAACGTTTTGCACGCCCGGCAGGAATACCCCTGACGCTCTGCGGCACCTCAAATTTCATCTGTAAGAGGCGCCGCCAGCCCGGACATCGCGACCGCTTATCCCCCCTTTTACAACCTCATTTGAATTTTCTGCACATTCCGATGCTCTGCATTCCATAAGCGTGTGGTTTGAAGCGCTTTTGCGGGGCCGCCTTGCCGGGTGGCCCGTTGTAACGGACTTTGCGGAAACTGCCACCATGACACTCCTCACTGCGCTGTCGGGCCAACCGGCCTCTCTCACCGACTCGGCCCGTGGCCGGCATCAACGGGTGTATCAACAGCTGTATGGCGAAGCTCCAGGCGCGGCGGTATTGGCGCGTGAGTACCTGCAGGATCAGCTGGCGCACGTAGAAGACACCGCTTGCGACCTGCCCGACGTGCCCGAGCAGTTGCTGGCCTGGGTCGAACAGCGTTGCGCCGTCGTGGCCCAGGCCTATGCCGAGTATCTGGAGCAACGCCAGCAGGGCCGGCCGCGTCGCTATTTCCAGAACAAGGCGCACGCGTTGTATGTGCTGCAGCGGGTTGCTCCGACCAAACAGGTCGACGGCGCCTGGCTCTACGGCCTGCTGCGCTATTGGCAGGACCAGCGCTTCGACGGCCTGCTGACCACCTACCTTGAAGAGTTGGGCGACGGCGAAGCCGCACAGAACCACGTGGTGATCTATCGCAAGCTGCTCAGTGAGCACGATGCCGACAGCGAGGCGGGGCTTGAGGACGGCCACTATTTGCAAGGCGCCCTGCAGTTGGCCCTGGGCCTGTGCGCCGACGAGTTCTTGCCGGAAGTCATCGGTTACAACCTGGGTTACGAGCAGTTGCCACTGCACCTGCTGATTACGTCATACGAACTCAGTGAGCTGGGCATCGACCCCTATTACTTCACGCTCCACGTGACCATCGACAACGCCAGCAGCGGCCACGCCAGCAAAGCCGCGCAATCGGTGTTGAACCTGCTGCCGCTGGGCGAGGGCAGGGAGGCGTTCTACCGTCGCGTCGCGGCCGGGTATCGCCTCAACGATCTCGGCCCAGGCACCACGGCGGTCATCGCAGATTTCGATCTGCAGGAAGAAGTGGTGGCCATGCTCGAACGCAAGCGCACCTTTGGCCAGCACATGCATTCGGACTACTGCCGCTTCGAAGGCAAGACCGTCAACCAATGGCTGGCCAAGCCCGGCCAGATCGGAGACTTTCTCCGGGCGATGGAAGAAAAGGGCTGGATCAAGCGCAACCAGGACCCCGCCGAGAGCCGTTTCTGGCAGTTGATCGAGGGGGCAGGGGCGGCGATGTTCGGCGTGTTCAGCGGGTATGAAAAACAGGTGCTGCACGACTGGATCGCCGGTGACTGGATCAGCAGCCAGCGCGTGCCGCCGGTTCGGCCGGGCCGTGGCAGCCGTTTCTCCCGCGAGCAGCATCGCCCTGCGGATCCTGACACCCAGGCCCTGGTGGATTCGTTATGGAACTTGCCCGATGACCAGCAGCTCACCGCGCTGATCCCGTGGATGTCAGCGCGACGCCACTGCAGTCCCGCCGGGTTGTACGCCACCCGCCGCTTTATCCAACTGCGCGCACGCCTGCGCTAAGGAAACATCCATGTCTGCACAACAACTGGCTGACCGCGCCCTGCTGCACCTCGGCCGAGGTTTGAAGGAGAGCGGTTACCGTTTTATCACGCCGACACCGCTGACCCACGAGCGCGTGTACCGGCGCCTTGGCACGCCCTTGGCGATGAGTATGCGTGACGTATTCGGCTGGTCGATGCCGTTCGACAACGAGCTGTTGCCCGAGGCATTTCGTGACGAGTTGCAGCAGGCCGAGGTGATCGAAAAACACGACGCGCTGTGGCGCAGCAGTGTGCGCTGGTCGAGCCTGGATGACCTGTTGTTTGCCCATTCGCCGTTTCCCACCGTCGAGGCGGACGCGGTGTTTTTCGGCCCCGACAGCTATCGATTCGCCCAGGTTATCCAAGCCCATCTGCAGCAGCGTTTTGAACCGCTCAAGCGTGCGGTGGACATCGGTTGCGGGGCGGGGGTCGGCGCGCTGGTCATCGCCCATGCGCGGCACGACGCCGAGGTGCTGGCGGTGGATATCAATCCCCGTGCGCTGCGCTTGACTGCGGTGAATGCCGAGCTGGCCGGCCTGGCGAATGTCAGTGTATACCAGAGTGATGTGCTGACCAGCGTCGACGGCGAATTCGACCTGATCGTCGCCAACCCGCCGTATATGAATGACGACCGCCAGCGCGCCTATCGCCACGGTGGTGGCGCGTTGGGCGAACAGCTGTCCGTGCGCATCGTCAGCGAATCGCTCCCGCGCCTCGCCATTGGCGGCAGCCTGGTGTTGTATACCGGCGTGGCCATGGTGGCGGGCGGCGATGCGTTTCTGGAGGCGGTCAAGCCGCTGCTGACCAGCGACGCCTATGGCTGGACCTACCGTGAACTGGACCCCGACGTGTTCGGCGAAGAACTCGATAAACCCGGTTATGAACGCGTCGAGCGGATCGCTGTGGTTGCACTCACCGTTACGCGCCTGCGCTGAACGCTCATGCTCACCTTCGGTATCGAAGAGGAGTATTTCATCACTGACCTGCACACGCGCCAGATGCTCGCCGCACCCTCGGCAACCGTAATCGCGGCCTGCCGGGAGGCTATCGGCGAGGGCTTCACCCATGAAATGTTCCAGGGCCAGATAGAGGCCGCCTCACCAGTGTTTCACTGCGGCGAGGAGGCGGCCCACTACTTAGCAACGGTGCGCCGCGACCTGGCGCGGGCCTTGGCCAACTTCGGCCTGGGCGTGGTGTGCGCGGGCAGCCATCCCTTGGCCGATTGGCGTGAGCAACGGCCCACCGACCACGGGCATTTCCGGCAGTTATTCGAGGACGTGCAGTACGTGGCGCGGCGCAGTGTGTTGTGTGGCTTGCACGTGCATGTCGAGGTCCCGGCACGGGTCGACCGCATCGCGGTGATGAACGAGGTGTCGCCCTGGCTGCCGTTACTGCTGTTGTTCAGCTGCTCCTCACCCTTCTGGAACGGCGCGCCCACGGGCTTCATGAGCTACCGCCAGGCCGCTTGCGATGAGTGGCCGCGCATGGGTGTGCCGGAGCATTTTGCCGACTGGGACGAGTACCAGCGCTACTTGGCAATGTTGCAGCGCATGGGCGCGATCGAAGCCGATGGCAACGGCTGGTGGGGCATTCGCCCGGCGGCTCGCTATCCCACCCTTGAACTGCGCATGACCGATGCATGCCCGCGGCTGGAAGATGGCCTGGCCCTGGCGACGTTATTTCGGGTGATGGTCAGCCATGCCTGCGCGATGCGGCAGCCCGGTGCGGGCTTCACCTCCGAGACGCGTTGGCTGCTCAAGGAAAACCGCTGGCAAGCCAAGCGCTTTGGCGCAGCCGGCACCTTTGCGCTGGACGCCTCAGGCGCCCTTTGCAGCGCGCACCAGTGGTTGCAACGTGCTTGCCAGAGGTTCGCCGACACGGCCGACGCCTTGGGTGAAGGCCAGCTCTTCGACAGCCTGCATAGGTTACTGCGGCGCGGTAACAGTGCAACCGAGCAGCTGCATTGGTACGCGCAGGCGCGCAGCGCGGGTGTCGATGCGTCGGGCGGCCTGCGCCGCGTGGTAGATGGGCTGCTTGCCCAGAGTCGCGGCGACCATTTATCGGTTGCCGCAGCAGGTTGAGGGAACACTGGGCACTGCATGCGCCCTTAACTAATAAGCCCAACCACAGGAGAGCAGAGCATGCGCGCGATGACCTACCAAGGCGCCCACAAAGTCCAGGTCGATACGGTACCTGACCCGATCATTGAACAACCCGACGACATCATTTTGCGCGTCACCGCCACGGCGATCTGCGGTTCGGATTTGCACCTGTACCGAGGCAAGATCCCGACCGTGGAGCATGGCGATATCTTCGGGCACGAGTTCATGGGCATCGTCGAAGAAACCGGCCCGGCCGTGACGGCGGTGCAGCGCGGTGACCGCGTGGTGATTCCCTTCGTGATTGCCTGTGGCGACTGTTTTTTCTGCCAGCTGCAGCAATACGCCGCCTGCGAAACCACCAACGACGGGCGCGGTGCAATCCTGAATAAAAAGGCGATCCCGCCGGGGGCCGCGCTGTTCGGCTATAGCCGCCTGTATGGCGGCATTCCCGGTGGCCAGGCCGAGCTGGTGCGCGTGCCCAAGGCCAACGCCGGGCCGTTCAAGGTGCCCGGTGTGCTGGCGGATGAAAAGGTGTTGTTCCTTTCCGACATCCTGCCCACCGCCTGGCAGGCGGTGACCAACGCCGGTATCGGCAAAGGCTCGAGCGTGGCGATCTATGGTGCTGGCCCGGTGGGCTTGCTCAGCGCGGCGTGCGCGCAGATGCTCGGCGCCGAACAGATTTTCATGGTCGACGACCATCCCTATCGATTGGCCTACGCGCAAAAGATGTACGGCGTGATCCCGATCAACTTCGAAGAGGATGATGACCCCGCTGACACCATCATCCGCCAGACCGCCGGCATGCGCGGTGTCGATGGCGTAGTGGATGCGGTGGGTTTCGAAGCCAAGGGCAGCACCACCGAAACGATCCTCACCACCTTGAAGATCGAAGGCAGCAGCGGCAAGGCCCTGCGCCAATGCATCGCCGCCGTGCGCCGCGGTGGCGTGGTCAGCGTGGCCGGGGTGTATGCCGGCTTTATTCACGGCTTCATGTTTGGCGACGCGTTCGACAAGGGCCTGACCTTCAAGATGGGCCAGACCCACGTGCAGCGCTTCCTGCCGGAGCTGCTGGAGCACATCGAACTGGGCCACCTGAATCCGGAAGCGATCATCACCCACCGGCTATCGCTGGAACAGGCGGCGCGCGGCTATGAGCTGTTCGATAAGTGCGAGGACGAGTGCCGCAAAGTGATTCTGGTGCCGGGGGGCAGCGATCGGCCGCTGACCGAGCCGTTGGAAGAACTGACGCCTGAGACCCGCATGCAAGGCGTTCCCGGTTTTTAACCTGCCGAATGCACAACCCATGTGGGAGGGGGCTTGCTCCCGATAGCGGTGGGCCAGCTAAGTAATAGGTAGCTGACACACCGCCATCGGGGGCAAGCCCCCTCCCACATTTAATGTGAACTCAAGTCAAAGCCTGTGGCTGAATGTGCAATTGGCCATCCAGGTCCTTGACCAATCCGCTGGCCAGCAGCAGTGGCGCCACGCGCTTGTGCAACTGTGGCTCGACAAATTCCTTCACCGTCTCCAGCACCAGCACGCCGCTGAGCGGCAACTCCGCTTTGGTGTAGGACAACCAGGCTTTCTTCAGCACCATCACCACATCGCTGCCCGCCGTGGAGGCGAAGCGGCGGTGCGTGGGCTTGCCGTCGAAATTGAAGGTGTGCTGAAACGCGTAACCGGTCTCATCGCCGCCGCTGGCGCTGCAGCGGATGCAGGTGCACGGGCCGTCGCCGAAAGCGCTGCGCAGGTAGGCGTTGAAGTCCACCACGGGCTTGAGTGACAGGCGCTTATCAACCTCGAACAGGTCCCCGGTCATTTTTTCGTCAGTGTTCAACGTCCATTTCCTCGCAAGTCGGTAGCGGTCTTTCAAAGCGCGGCACAATACCAGCCGAGCGCGTGTTTGGGGATTATTTGAACGTGGCGCTTGGTTAACTGGACAACGCTCAGCGAAAAAATTCACCGGGCGTGGCCTCGAACTGCTGGCGAAACGCGTTGATGAACGCCGACGTCGATTCATAACCACAGCCCAACGCCACATCCGTCACCCGTTCACCTTGCTCCAGGGCGGGCAGGGCGCTCAACAGTCGCAGGCGTTGGCGCCACGCGCGAAACGTCAGCCCTGTGTCGCGCACAAACAAACGGCTGAGGGTCTTTTCGCTCACCCCCAGCTTGCGGCTCCACTCGCCCAGGGTGGTCTGCTGTTCCGGATGCAGGTTCAGGCTGCGGTAAATCTGGCGCAGGCGCGGGTCATGGGGCAAGGGCAGCATCAAATCCACATGGGGTGCTGCAGCGAGCTGGTCCAACACCACTTGGGCCAGGCGGCCGTCGGGGCCATCCTCGGCATATTCCACGGGCAGTTCGCTGAAGCTGCGGATCAATTCGCGCAACAAATTGCTCACCGCCAGCACCTGGCAGCGCTCGGCTGCCCAGGCGGTCACGCGGCAATCGAGGTAAAGGCTGCGCATTTCCGTATGGGGCGAGCTATAAACGCGATGGGGCATGCCCGCCGGAATCCACACCGCACGCTGCGGTGGCGCAACGAAGCGGCCGGCGCTGGTCTGAATCTCCAGCACCCCGGAAATCGCATACGACAACTGCACCCAGGGATGGCTGTGCCGCCGCGTCAGTGCGCGGTTGGGCAAGGATTCGGTGCGCCCATACACCGGTCGTGGCAGGCTGGACAGCCCGGGTACGCTGCGGCGGACGGTTTTTTCGTGTCCTTTAGGCGGCATTTACTGGCTCATTGGCGTTAGTCGGTAACAGGTCGTTACGTTAGAGTCGCCAAGATGCTCTTGGCAACCCCTGGAAGATTTGCTTATGACCCGTCCACGTTTCCTGCCCGACAACTTCACCCTGACGCTGATCGCCACGGTGATCCTCGCCTCCTTGCTGCCGGCCAGCGGCCAGACCGCCGTGGCCTTCGGCTGGGTCACCAACCTCGCCATCGCGCTGCTGTTTTTCCTCCACGGTGCCAAGCTGTCACGCCAGGCCATCGTCGCCGGGGCCGGGCACTGGCGTCTGCACCTGCTGGTGTTCAGCCTGACCTTCGTGCTGTTTCCACTGCTCGGCCTGGCGCTCAAGCCGCTGCTGTCACCGCTGATCGGCAACGAGCTGTACATGGGCATGCTTTATCTCTGCGCGCTGCCGGCCACCGTGCAATCGGCGATTGCCTTCACCTCCCTGGCGCGCGGCAACATCCCGGCGGCGATCTGCAGCGCGGCGGCCTCGAGCCTGTTCGGGATCTTCTTGACGCCGTTGCTGGTGACCCTGCTGCTTGATGTGCACGGCGATGGCGGCTCCACCGTCGACGCGATCCTGAAGATCAGCGTGCAGTTGCTGCTGCCGTTCGTCGCCGGCCAAATCGCTCGGCGCTGGATCGGCGACTGGGTGGGCCGCAATAAAGCCTGGCTCAAATTCGTCGACCAGGGCTCGATCTTGCTGGTGGTGTACGGCGCCTTCAGCGAAGCGGTCAACGAAGGCATCTGGCACCAGATTCCGCTGTGGGAACTGGGCGGGCTGGTGGTGGCGTGCTGCGTGTTGCTGGCCCTGGTGCTGGTGGCCTCCGCGCTGCTGGGCAAGGCGTTCGGCTTTAACCAGGAAGACCGCATCACCATCCTGTTCTGCGGTTCGAAGAAAAGCCTGGCCACCGGCGTGCCCATGGCCCAGGTGCTGTTCGCCGGGGCGACCATGGGCGTGCTGATCCTGCCGCTGATGCTGTTTCACCAGATCCAATTGATGGTGTGCGCGGCGTTGGCCCAGCGCTATGCAAATCGACCGGAAAGCATTCCTGAGTTGATGAGGCAGGTGGATCCGTGAGTCAGCTTTATGCATAGCTCTGGGAAATTTCCTACAAGGTGGTGGGACGCTTCCCTCACTGATTCAAATGGCTTCCCGCCACTATGACCGCCTTCGCTTCTGCCAGGTGGTTGATTAAAAATGGCCCATCCCCGCGTACTGGTTCTGGAAAGCCAACGATTTCAACGCAGCGTGCTGGTCAAGATGCTTGATCGGTTGGGCTTGCAGGAGGTACGCCAGGCCAGTAATGCCAAACAAGCCATGGCGCAGTTGCACGCGTGCGGGGGCGTTGATGTTGTGCTCTGTGATCTGGCCGACAGGAGCCTGGACTGCCTGGAGTTCCTGCGTTGCGCCAGGCAGGCAGGGCTGGTACAGGCGGTAGCTTTATGCAGCGAGCTGCGCCCGGAGCTGCGACGCGCACTCGCCCAAATGCGTTCTCTCTCGGGCCTGCAGATGCTTGGCGTGTTGAGCCAGCCCCTTCAATTGCGTGCCCTGCGCCATTTACTGCACCGTTCTTGGCGACGGCGCCTGCCGCCGGTGCGCCTACCAGTACCCAGGGCGTTGCCCAGTGAGCAGGAGATCCATCAGGGCCTGGCGCTGGGGGAGTTTCGCGCCTGGTACCAGCCCAAATTCATGCTAGGTACCGGGCAACTGGCCGGCGTGGAAGCGTTGGTGCGCTGGGAGCATCCCACCAGAGGCGTATTGTTGCCCGCGCAGTTTCTGGCGGCTGTCTTGGCCTACGACCTGATCGACCCGATGTTCAAGCAACTTCTGGAGCAAGGTCTTAACCTTCTCGGCATGCTGCGCCGTCAACAGATCCAGCTCGAACTGGCCTTCAACCTGCATGCCTCGCAATTGCTCGACGACCAATTGCTGCTGCATATCCAGCAGGCTTTGCTCCGCCACGGGTTTCCCGGCACCACGTTGCTGTTCGAGTTGGCGGAAAACGGCTTGCTGGACCTCTCACCGCGCCTTCAGGAAAACTTGTTGCGCCTGCGCCTGTTGGGCTGCAGCCTGTCCATCGATGACTTCGGCACGGGCTTTTCATCGCTCAAACTGCTTTGCCAGCTTCCATTCAATCAACTCAAGCTCGACGGTGCGTTCGTTCGTCATGTCGACGAACCTCACAGTCGGGCCATGGTTGCCAGCACCCTGGCACTCGCGCGTTCGCTGGACATGAGCCTGGTGATCGAGGGAATTGGCACCCAGCGCAGTCATGAAGGTGTGCTGGCCCTGGGCTGCGAGATCGGTCAGGGGTTTTACCTGGCGCGGCCGATGGCAGGGTATCGACTGCTGCCGTGGCTTGAAGCGCACTTTGCCAGCCAGCGTACGCAAAGCGATTTCTCCTGATATCCCGAGATACTTCCTACACTTGAACCACGCTCGTGTAGTTTGAACGGCGTATCACCGAACAGCGGTCCCACTTACGCGACGGACATATGTGTCATCGGCTTCGCCGGTGTGTCTTCCAGAGGTAGTTATGTTTAAAGCGCTAGTTGTGGACGATCATCCGTTCATTCGCTCATCGGTCAAAATGCTGTTGAAGCAGGAGCATTTTGACGTTGTGGCCGAAGCGGACAATGGGGCGGACGCGGTGCAGATGGCGCGTGAATTCGAGCCGGATCTGATCGTGCTGGATATTGCCATGCCGAAGCTGGATGGGCTGGAGGTGATCGCGCGTATCTGCGCGCTGGGCCTCAAGTGCAAGATCCTGGTACTGACCTCGCAGTCGCCGCTGTTCTATTCGATGCGCTGCATGAAGGCGGGTGCCGCCGGCTATCTCTCCAAGACCAACGATCTGGATGAATTGAACAAGGCCATCAAGGCAGTGATGGGGGGCTATACCTTCTTCCCGAACCTGGCAGGCAGCTCAGTGCGTCGCAGCGATAGCGAAGTCACCGATCTGGAGTTGATCCAAAGCCTTTCCGATCGTGAACTGACGATCCTGCAACGCTTGTCCCAGGGCCTGAGCAACAAAGAAATCGGCGATTCGATGCTGCTCAGTAACAAGACCATCAGCACTTACAAAACGCGTTTGATCGAAAAGCTCAACGTTAAATCAGTGGTATACCTCGCTGATTTTGCCAAACGCAATAATCTGGTTTGATGAGTACTGACTTGCGTACATGGATCGCCGCAGCGGCATTGGGCATGACCCTGAACGGCACGGTGCTGGCGGAATTGCGGGCAGATACTTTCCAGGTGCTGGGACGTTCCCATGTCGATGGCTACAGTGCAGCGCTCGCCGAGGCTGACTGGAGCTGGTTGCGTGGCAAGGATGTGCTGATCCTGGGGGATTCCGCGCCGGACTATGCACCCCTGGGCATGGCCAGTAATGACCGCGATTATGAAGGCATGACGGCTGACTATGCGCAGTTGCTGAGCGAGCTGTTGCGTGTTCGGGTGCAGGTGCGCCGATTCGCCTCCCGCGCCGAGGTGATCGAGGCGCTCAAGCGTGGCGAAGTAGACTTCCTAGGGGTCGCCAATGGATATGAAGCCGCCGATGCCGGGCTGCTGTTGTCGACGGCCTATGCCGAGGACATGCCGACGCTGGTCACCCGACTGGGCGACAGCAGCGCACTGATGCCGGACCTGGCCGGCAAGAAAATCGCGATGTTGTATCACTACCTGTCACCCGAGGCCGTCAAAGCGTTTTACCCCAAGGCCACCTTGCAGTTGTTTCCCTCGACCCTGAGCGCAATTGGTGCAGTGGCCTTCGGGAACGCCGACGTGTATTTGGGCGATGCCATCAGCGCAAATTTCCTGATCAGCAAAAACTACCTCAATAACGTGCAACTGGCGGATTTTTCCCAGATCGAAGCCAGCAACTTTGCGTTTGCCGTACCGCAGACGGGCACACGCTTGCTACGCATCCTCAATACCGCATTGGCGGCGATTCCGATCAGTGAGCGTATGAATATTCTGCGCCGGTGGAGTGCCGGTGGTGCCAGCATGCCCGGGCGTGCTGTCTTGCATTTCAGTGCTGGCGAACAACGCTGGATGGGCGCGCACCCGGTATTGCGTGTCGTGGTGGACGACAGTTATCTACCGCTGTCGTTTTTCAATGAACAGGGCGAGTTCCGCGGAATCAGCGCGGACGTCCTGGCCAAGGTATCGCTGCGTACCGGCTTGAAGTTCGAAGTACGGCGCGCGTATTCGGTGGCAAATATGCTCGACAGCGTTCGTGATAACGAGGCCGACCTGCTGATCACCTTGACGCCGAGTACCGAGCGCGAGGGTTTGCTGCGTTTTACCCGGCCGTACTTGAACACCCCCTACGTGCTGGTCAGTGCCATTGATTCTTCCAGCCCGGGCACCCTGGATGACATGGCGGGCAAACGGCTGGCGGTGATCCACGGCAACCCCGTGCGCGACCTGCTCATCGAGCAATACCCCAAGGTGCAGATAGTGGATGCACGCAACGCCCAGGACGCGATGGCGCTGGTGGCCAATGGACAAGCGGAGGCTGCGATCAATTCGCTGATCATTGCTCGATACATGATTTCCCGCCAATACCGCGATCAACTGCGCATTATCAGCACCGTGGGTACGCAACTGGCTCGCACGGCGTTCGCCACCCCGCGCGGCGCCTTGGAATTGTATTCGATCCTGGAGAAAGCCCTGCTCAGCATCCCGCCTGAAGAGCTCGATGAGGTCACAAACCGGTGGCGCAGCGAAATCGCGGTAGATGACAGTTATTGGCTGCGCAACCGTACAGTGATTCTCCAGGCGTTCGCCCTGGCGGCGTTGCTGTTGCTCGCGGCCGTGGTTTGGATTGCTTACTTGCGGCGGCTGATACACACGCGCAGGCAGGCTGAAATAGCGCTCAATGACCAGTTGGAATTCATGCGTGTACTGATCGATGGCACGCCCCATCCTATTTATGTGCGTGATCGTCACGCGCGGTTGGTGCTGTGTAACAGCGGTTATCTGAGCGTCTTTGGCGTGGATCGCGAGGCTGTCATTGGTAAGACGGTGGTGGACGGCGTCCTCAGTGACCCAAAAGAGGCGGCGGCCTACCATGAAGAATATCTGCAAGCCATGGAAGATGGCATGCCCCGCGTACAGGACCGTAGCCTGACCATGGGGCCCGATCAATTGCTGACGATCTACCACTGGATGCTGCCGTACCGGGGCAGCAATGGCGAGGTCAGCGGCATGATCGGTGGCTGGATCGATATCAGCGAGCGCCAGCACCTGCTGCAAGCCCTGCGGGAAGCGAAGGAGCATGCAGACGATGCCAATCGTGCCAAGACCACGTTCCTGGCGACCATGAGCCATGAAATCCGCACGCCGATGAACGCCGTCATCGGCATGTTGGAACTGGCACAAAAAAAAGCCGATCAGGGCTATATGGACCGTGTCTCCATCGAGGTCGCCTCCGGCGCCGCTCGCGGACTACTGGACCTGATCGGCGATATCCTCGATATCGCCCGCATCGAATCAGGCCGCCTGTCCCTGGCCCCGCAGCGAGCCAACCTGCTGGAGTTGGTGGAGTCGGTAGCGCGCATCTTCGAAGGGCTGGCGCGGCAAAAGCAACTGCGCCTGATTCTTGATCTGGACACCAGACTTAACCGCCAGGTACTGGTAGACCCGCTGCGGTTCAAGCAGATCGTTTCGAACCTGCTGAGCAACGCGATCAAGTTTACCGCGCAAGGCCATGTGCGTTTACAGGTCAGCGCCGAGCCAAGCCTCAACGACGAGCGTCTCGCACTGTGCCTGCGCGTAGAGGACACGGGCAGCGGCATTTCCATCGATGACCAGCAGCGCTTGTTCCACCCATTCAGCCAGGCCTCGGACCAAGGACAGTCAGCTCGCAGTGGTTCGGGACTGGGTTTGGTGATCAGCCGTACGCTCTGCGAGATGATGGGGGGCAGCCTGACCTTGAGCAGTGAGCTGACGCAGGGTACCCAGGTAGAGGTGCGTGTCGGTCTGCCAACGCTGGTGCCGGTCGACGAACCTTCGCCTCCTCGCACATTGTCATCGGCGCCGACCCAGGCGCTGAGCGTGTTGGTGATCGACGATTACCCGGCCAATCGGTTGTTGTTATCCCAGCAATTGAGCTACCTCGGACATCGCGTGAGCGATGCTGAAGACGGCGCCCATGGGCTGCGGGCCTGGCGTCACCAGCATTTTGATGTGGTGATTACCGATTGCAGCATGCCGATCATGAATGGCTATGAACTGGCCCGCGCCATTCGTGATGAAGAGCGTAGCAGGGGGCTTGCCCCGGCGATGATTCTCGGGTTGACCGCCAACGCTCAACCTGAGGAGAAAGACCGTTGCCTGGAGGCCGGGATGGATGACTGCCTGTTCAAGCCCATCAGCCTCAATGACCTCAACGCACGGTTGGCATCACGGGTGCCCGCCGCTGCGGTACCGGCAGAGCAGTGCGCCACTGCGACCATCGAGGGTATAGACGTGACCAGTCTTGAACAACTCAGCCGGGGTGACGCTGCTGGCGTGCGCAGCCTGCTGCAGGATCTGGCGACCAGCAATGCCCAGGATATGACCCGGTTGATCCAGTTGTTTACCCAGCATGACCTGATCGGTTTGAGCGATCTGGCACATCGCGTCAAGGGCGGTGCGAAGATTATCCAGGCGCACTGGTTGGTCGACTGCTGCGAGGTATTGGAAATAGCCTGCAAAGGCCTGAATTCCGCAGTGCTGACCGAGGCAGTGGATGCTTTGCAGCAAGCCATGGAAGGGCTGGAGCAACGCCTGGACGCCTATCTGGGCTGAAGAACGTGCCAGGCCGAAAAGACCGCATCCCTCGATGCGGTTTTTTTATGGACGAACCAGCTTGGGGTGGTTTTTTGGCGTGGGAAATTTCCTACGTGTCCAAGGGATCGGTACTACAGGTGGGGTGTGCTGATACGCGGAAGATGCACCTGTCGCACAAGACAGCCGTTGAGTGTGTTGCACAGTCGCTAAGGCGCCTGGCAGTCCAACCAGACTTGGCGACGGTGTTCATAACCTTCCCTTTGGAGCAGTACCATGAAAGTTCAAGCACTTACCCTCGTCGCCCTGTTCAGCGCAGCTGCTGCCCAGTTCGCCAGCGCTGCTGACGGCACCATTAACTTCAACGGTGAACTGGTCAACCAGACCTGCACAATCGCTGTGGACGGCGTGGTTACCCCGGCCGTGGCCACCGTGACACTGCCGACCATTTCTACCGGTCTGCTGACGGCGGCGGGCCAGGCCGAAGGTCGTACGGGTTTCAATATCCAACTGAGCAACTGCGTGGGCACCGCCGCTACCGCCGCTGCTTTCTTCAACTCCGGCGCCACTGTGGACCCGGTGACCGGCAATCTGAACAACATGACCGGCACTGCAACCAACGTACAGCTGCAATTGGTCGATGCCCAGGGCGGCGCGGTTATTCAGGCCGGCAACACCAACCAGCTCACCCAGACTACGCGCAACACTATTGACGGTACGGGCGCAGCCAACATGCCATATGCCGTGCAATACCTGGCCACCGGCGCTACCACGCCAGGTACCGTGATCAGTTCCGTGACCTACAACGTCGACTATCAGTAAGCCGTTCGCCTATCTGCGCGCCGAGTTCAGGCGCGCCGATATTCGGCTGATGAGGTGAGTTATGTTCTGTTTTAAAAACCTACGTTGTGGCGTTTCGCTGGTGCTGGCGGCATTGGCCTGTTCCCAGGCAATGGCCGGTGTGGTGATTACCGGGACCCGCTTGGTGTACCCGGCGAGCCAGAAAGAAATCACCGTCAAGCTCAATAACAACGGTATGAAACCGGCGCTCGTACAAGCCTGGGTTGATACCGGTGATCTGCGGTCCAGCCCGACCAGTTCGAAGGCACCGTTTGTGCTCTCGCCCCCCGTATCGCGAATCGATCCGAGCAAAGGGCAAAGCCTGCGCCTGATGTTTACCGGCGCACCGCTGCCGGGTAACCGGGAGTCGGTGTTCTGGCTCAACGTGCTCGAAATCCCACCCAAGGCAGCAGGTGCATCGGATCTCAATGTGCTGCAAATGGCGTTTCGCTCGCGCATCAAGATTTTTTACCGTCCCGACGGCTTGCCCGGTGCGCCGGTCGATGCCCCGACCCTGCTGCAGTGGACGGTGATCAAGCAAGGCCAGGGGTATGCGTTGCAAGCGTTCAACCCGACGGCCTACCACGTTTCCCAGGTTGAGCTGGCATTGGCGAGCGGCAACCAGCGTTACGAGAGTGAAAACGGCATGGTCGGCCCCGGTGAAACCAAAGTGTTCGCCCTGCCAGCGCTCCAGTCGCCGCCGGCCGCTTCTGCTCAGGTGGAATTCAACGCCATCAATGATTACGGCGCGCTGATGCCGATCAAGCAACCGCTCACGCCCTGACCTTCACGCGAACGCGCCTGCGCACGAGTAATTTATGACGACTTTCCAACGTCTGGGCCACGGCTGCCAGGCTTGCCCTCGCTTTGCCTTGAATTCTGTAACAGCGCTGATGTTCAAGGCCCTGGCTTTGCTGCCCGGTGTCTTGACTGCGCCATTGGCATGGGCCGAAGAGGTGCAATTCAACGATGCCTTCCTGCCGGAAGACTCGCGTAGCCTTGACCTGACCCAATACGAAAAAGGTAATCCGGTGTTGCCGGGTCAGTATCGTGCGGACGTGGCGGTCAACGGCACCTTGGTCAGTCGCCAGGACATTCGCATCAATGCCGAATCGGACGGCAGCCAGCCTGTGGTGTGCATCACCCGCAGCTTGCTTGAGCTGATCGGTGTGGACATGCACAAATTATCGGTACAGGCCACGTCCGAACTGGAAAGCGGCGCTACGTGTCTTGCGCTTGGGCAGTTGATCGAAGGGGCGACGGCGACGTTTTCCCCTGCCAACCAGCAGTTGGATATCAGCCTCCCGCAGATCGCCCTGCGTCGCGACGCCCGGGGCTATGTGAGCCCCGAACTGTGGGACCGCGGCGTGACTGCTGCAACCCTGAGTTACACCTTCAATGCCAACCACAATAAAACCGATTTCGGCAATTACGACTCGGCCTACCTGGGCCTCAACGCGGGTTTGAACCTGGGTGACTGGCGCCTGCGCCATAACGGCTCGATGAACTGGCAGAAGGATACGGGCCAGGTTTACCAGACGCTCAACACCTACGCCCAGCGCGATGTGACCCGCTTGAAAAGCCAATTGACCGTGGGGGAAGCGAACACCAGCGGCGAGATCTTTGACACGTTGGCCTACCGTGGTGTGCAACTGGGTACCGACGACCGCATGTTGCCGGAATCCCAACGCGGTTACGCGCCGGTTATCCGCGGCATCGCCCGGACCGGGGCCAGGGTCGCGGTGCGCCAGGCCGGCAATCTGTTGTACGAAACCACGGTGGCACCGGGCGCGTTCGTGATTGACGACCTGTATTCCACCGGTTACGGCGGTGACCTTGAGGTCACCGTGTACGAAGCGGACGGCAGCGAGCAGCGCTTTGTCGTGCCTTACGCGGCGACTGCGCAACTCTTGCGTCCGGGCACATCGCGTTTCAGCGTGACGGCGGGTGAGACCCGCAGTAACTACCTCGACCGCCAGGCCAAGCTTGTGCAAGGCACCTATCAGTTGGGCCTGACCAATATTTTTACGGGTTATGGCGGTGTCCAGGGCAGTGACGATTACCGTTCCGTACTGGGCGGCCTGGCTTTCAGCACCCCGCTGGGTGCCGTGGCCGTTGACCTGACCCGGGCACAGACCCGGCTCAAGGGTGGCCAGGCCAACGGTCAGAGCGCCCGCGTGAGCTACAGCAAAAACATTCTCAGCACCGGCAGCAACTTTGCTGTAGCCGCTACTCGCTTTTCCACACAGGACTATCTGGATTTCAGTAACGCCATGCAACTGCTCGATGCCGAACGCAACGGGCTCGACACGGCGTCGTATGGGCGGCCGCGCAGTCGCCTGTCGCTGACCGCCAACCAGAGTCTGGGCGACTGGGGACAAGTGGCGTTCAGTGGCTTCACTCAGAACTACTGGAACCAATCCGGACGGGACGTGCAGTACCAGTTCAGCTACAACAAACAAGTCCGCCAGGTCAGTTATGGGATCAGCGCCAATCGCAGCCGTGTGGGGCTGGGCGAAATGGACAGCAGCGTGTTGTTTACGGTGAGTATGCCGCTGGAGTTTGGCAAGTCGTCCAACCAGCCACAGCTATCGGCGCGAGTCATGCGCGATACCCAAGGTCAATACAGTCAGCAAGCGACCCTCAGTGGTACGGCCGGTGAAGACCGTCAGTATCAATACAGCCTGACCGGTGGTCATGAGGGCGCCACTGGGGCCAATAGCACCTCGGTCAATGGCCAGTACATCGGGCCAAAGGCAATCGTCGGTGCCACGGTCAGTCGCGGCGAAGGCTATGACAGCCTGTCCGTGAATGCCAGCGGCAGCGTGGTCGCTCATCCTGCGGGCGTAACCTTCACGCCTTATCGCGGCGAAACCCTGGCGGTTGTCAGTGCGCCGGGGGCCGAAGGTGCCAAAGTCGTCGGATTTCCTGGCTTGAAGCTCGACGCTCGCGGTAATGCCGTGGTGCCTTATTTGCGTCCTTATGAGTTGAACGAGGTGGCGATCGACCCACTGGGCACCTCGCTGGATGTGGAACTGACCGAAACCAGCCAGCAGGTCGCGCCACGCGCCGGGGCGGTGGTGGCGCTCAAGTACGGCACCAGTAACGGCCAGGCCGTGTTGCTCAACGTGACCTTGGCCGATGGCGGTGCGCTGCCGTTTGGCGCCACGGTTGATGATGATCGTGGCGTATCGGTCGGCGTGGTCGGGCAGGGCGGCCAGCTCTACGCACGGGTCAAGGACGACGCGCGCCGGCTGTTGATCAGTTGGGGGCCGCAAGCCGGGCAGCAATGTGCATTGGCGTTGCCGCCAGGGAAAAGTGATGGCAAACAACTGCGCCAAGTGGACGTTGTGTGCTCGATGGTTCAATTCGATAAACGCGTTGCTTCTGTGAACAGCGCACAGGAGACATTGTGATGAAAGCCATGCAACGGTTGAAAACAGGTGCGCTGGTGGCAGGGTTGTGGCTGGCGGCGGGGGCAGCGTTCGCTGACTGCAATATCAACGCCGGCTCAATGAAGATGGTGCGTACCCAACCGCTGTTGGGCGGGAATCTGACCGTGGGACGCGATGTGCCGCTGGGGGCGGAGATTTATCGGCAAACCTTCACCCCTGTCAGTGGGTTGACGGTGGGATGCTCGGCAGGCAATTACAGTATTGAGACCAGGCGTTCGTTAGCCTCCACGCCGCTGCCCCTGGCCAACTGGACCGGCACGCCCCACGGGGGGAAAGTCTATGAGACCGGGGTCAAGGGCATTGGCGTTGCACTCTGGTATTCCGGCAGCACGTTACCGTTTTCCGGGTTCGGCACCAACTGTGGCAATGGGACCGCCGGATGTAACTGGAATATCGGTCCCACGTTGGTGTTTGACATGTCGTTCATCAAGATCGGAGAGGTAAGCGCGGGCACGATCCAAGGCGCATTATTGCCAACCATGGCGCAAAGCTTCATCACCAGCAATACCGTCGAGTTTCAACAGGTCAACTTTTCCGGCAACATCAATATCGTCTCGCGCACTTGTTCGACACCGGACGTCAGTGTGCCGATGGGGACGCATTTGACCAACGAGTTCAGCGGCAGGAACACTTTTACTCCGTGGAAGGATTTTTCCATCGCGCTGAACAACTGTCCGGCCTTCAACGGCTATTACCAGGGCACTGGTCCGCGCTGGCTGAGCGACGGTACCTCGAACAACCTGGAATCGCGCAAGAACAACACTTTGCGCGTGCGCATAGACCCGACTGTGGCAGCCATCAACCCGGTGCTGGGCATCTTCAAACTTAACGCCAGTGCGGGGGGCGATGCGCCGGCTGCAACTGGCGTGGGCGTACAGATCGCCGACAGTCATGGCACCCCTTTGCCGTTGGCCACCTTGCGCGCCAGTGGCATTACTCCCCGAGCCGAGGAAGGTGCCAGTTATTCCATCCCGCTCAAGGCGCGCTACATCCAGACCGAAGACAGCATCAGCGCCGGCCCGGCAAACGCCACCGCCACGTTCACCATCGATTATTACTGAGCGCTTGCCATGACCTTTCTGCCTATTCGGGTATTGGTGCTTGAAGACCACCTTTTCCAACGCTCCATGGCCGTCAGCCTGCTCAAGCAGTTGGGGTGTCAGGAGGTGCTGCAAGCCTCCAGCGGTAGCGAGGCCCTGGCCGTCCTTCAATGTGCAGGCTATGTGGACGTCGTGGTGTGCGATCTGCAAATGGATGGCATGGATGGGTTGGAGTTCATCCAGCGCATCAGTGCCGCCGGGCAGGTGGGCGCGATTATCGTCAGCAGTGGCTTACCTGGCGATGTGCGCCTTGCGGTGCGGCAAATGGGCGCGCTGTTGGGCGTGAACATGTTGGGCGATGTCGGTAAGCCGCTGCTGAAGGAGACGCTGCAACCGTTGCTTGAGCTCGCGTTGAGACAAGGCCCGGTTCCAGGCGAACCCGCGACGGGCCTGGATACAGCTGATGAGCAACAGATGCGTAACGCCATGGCCGATCAGCAACTGGAGGCCTATTACCAGCCCAAATTCGACTTGCAGACCGGCGCGCTTCAAGGTGTGGAAGTGCTTGCGCGGTGGAACCATCCCTTCAAAGGCGTTCTATCGCCTGCGGTATTTCTGCCGGCGATCGAGCGCGCGGGCCTGATGGACGCCTTACTATTGGCCTTGATGCGGCAGGCATTGACGCTGCAGCGGCAGGTCAAGGGGATGGGGGTGAATTTGGGCCTGGCGTTTAACCTGCAAGCCGGCCAATTAGCCGATGCGGGTTTAATCGTTTTGATCAAAGATGTCCTGGCCGACTTCCAGGCATTGGGGTTTGGCATTACGTTCGAACTCACGGAAAGCGGCCTGCTGGAAGTGCCTGCGGTTTCTCTGGAAAACCTGGTGCGCCTGCGCATGATGGGTTGTCGATTGTCCATCGATGACTTCGGTGCCGGATTTTCCTCGTTGCAGCGCCTTTGCCAGTTGCCTTTCAACGAGATCAAGCTCGACGCCGAGTTTGTGCGTGGCCTACTGCAAGAACCGCGCTGCCGGGCGGTCATCGGCAGCACCCTGGCCTTGGGAAAAACGTTGGGCATGTCAGTGGTGGTTGAAGGTATCGAAACGCTTGAACAACACCAGGCGCTGCTCCAATTGGGATGCACCTTGGGCCAGGGGTATTGGTTCGCCCGACCTATGAAAGGGGATGACTTGCTGCGCTGGTTACAGCGCAACGCACCTTCCAGTCAGTTCAACGGTGGCGACCTGTGATCAATAAAGCGCTGCGCATCATGATCGCCGACGCTCAGCACATACGTCGGCTGCGTCTGGAGCGGGATATCAATCACCAAGGCTATTACGCCATTGCGCCAGTATCGAGCCTGGAACAAATGCTGGATCTACTCGGGTATGGCGAGCGAGGCTTCGATCTGCTGTTGGTCAATGCCCAGTTGGTGATCAGGGAGCGCTTCGACCTGCACGACTTTTTGCGGGACCTACCCTCAAGGGTGCACGTACTGATCTACGACATGCCTGTATGTCGCCTTGCGATATTGAGCGCCGAGGCCCGGGAGCGCACCGTTTGCACCCCGGCGCTATGGCCTGAAGGAGGACCCGTCAGAGCGTTACTACGCAGAGCTGATCCATTGCGTCTGCCGGTGTTTTCTTAAACAAAAACAGAAATACCTCAAGTCCGTACCAAAAATGACGACTACCTTCTCAATAACCCAGAAGGAGCGTCGGTATGAACGTAAAACGTTTATCAGTGATTGCAGGATTCGTTGCCCTTTGGACAGGGACGTGCATGGCGGCATCCCAGGGCGTGATCTCGTTCAGCGGCAGCCTGGTCGATGGACCCTGTGCGACAAATGCGCGCAGTAGCGCTTCGATGGAGTTGACCGGATGCACCACTGCCAGTCATGACACGCACATCGACGTGCGCAAAGTCGCCACGGTGGCCGGCATCGACGCAGCCAGTGCGCGGCTGGTGTCGCAGGCCCGTGTCGGGCGCTATTACGATCAGCAGTATCAACTGGTCGACTCGCTCGGCATGCCGATTCAATCCGGCGCTTATGTGATCACCCTGACGTCGCCCTGAACCTTCACGCGATAACCGGGCAGGATCGGCGCCAACAGCACCGCAGGAAACCTATAGAATGCTCAACGGCCCCGCGTGTCCTGCGCGGCCGTTTGATCACTGTCAGAGTACCTCGCCCGTCAATGAGCCTTTCAGCCGCAACCCCTCAAGCCAATTGGCAACCGGTCATCGCCCTGGCGCTGGCCGCGTTTGTGTTCAATACCACCGAATTCGTGCCGGTCGGCCTGCTCAGCGCTATCGGCGCCAGCTTCGATATGCCCGTGGCCAGCGTCGGCCTGATGCTCACTATTTACGCGTGGATCGTGTCGCTGACATCGTTGCCGGTGATGCTGCTCACGCGTAACGTCGAGCGGCGCAAATTGCTGATCGTGTTGTTTGGCTTGTTTATCGCCAGTCATATCCTGTCCAGCGTGGCGACCAGCTTCGGCCTGCTGATGGTCAGCCGCATCGGTATCGCCCTGGCCCATGCGTTGTTCTGGTCGATCACCGCGTCCCTGGCGGTGCGCCTGGCACCGGTGGGCAAGCAGGTGCAAGCCCTTGGCCTGCTCGCCACCGGCACCTCCCTGGCGATGGTGCTGGGCATTCCCCTTGGCCGCCTGCTCGGCGAAGCCATGGGCTGGCGCACCACCTTCCTGGTGATCGCCGCGTTTGCGGCCGCACTGGTGTTCTGGCTGGCGCGCACCTTGCCGCCGCTGCCGAGCCAGAACTCCGGCTCCCTGCGCAGCCTGCCGTTGCTGTTTAAACGCCCGGCACTGGTGGCGCTCTACGTGCTGACCGCGATGACCGTCACCGCACAGTTCACCGCCTACAGCTACATCGAACCCTTCGTCGAAGGTGTCGCCGGCCTGGGCGGCAGTGCGGTCACCCTGATCCTGCTGGTGTTCGGCGGCGCCGGTATCATCGGCTCGCTGCTGTTCAGCCTGGTGCATCGGTTCAATCCGCACGTGTTCGTGATCAGCTGCGTGTTCCTGCTCGCGGCCTGCCTGGCGCTGATGCTGCCGTTGAGCGGCGCCCAATCCTACCTGGTGGTGCTGAGCGTGTTCTGGGGCATGGCGATCATGGGCTTCGGCCTGGCGATGCAGTCCAAGGTACTGGTGCTCGCGCCGGACGCCACGGATGTGGCGATGGCGATGTTTTCCGGCATCTACAACATCGGCATCGGCGGCGGCGCGCTGATGGGCAGCTGGGTCGGCAGCCACTTCGGCTTCGCCTGGATCGGCGCGGCGGGCGGGTTGCTGGCGGCGCTGGGGTTGGTGGGGTATTGCCTGGCGATTCGGCGGTTTGGGACGGGGGTGGTGCAGAGCTGAACGGGAAAAATAGAGGGCGGCCCCGGGGCTAACGCCAGTCAGTCAAGGCTTTTTGTAGGAGCGAGGCGGGCGGCTAGCCCTTGCTCGCGAAAAACGTCAACGATAACGCGTGCTTCCTGAATAAACGCGGTGCCTGTGAGTTTTTCGCGAGCAAGCTCGCTCCTACAGACGGTGGTGTACGCTTAACTGACTGGCATTAGGGCAAGCCCCCTCCCACACAAAACCGGACAATTCCTACAGGGTTCATCGATGTCCATTGCTACCGTCATGCGGGACCGCCCACCCCCCGTGTGACGGCATGAACTGCAATGGAGTCGAGTGTGCAAAAGCGTTTGATCGCAGAGCTTCTGGGTACTTTCTGGCTGACCTTCGGCGGATGTGGCAGTGCCATTCTGGCGGCGGCGTTTCCAGAGTTGGGTATTGGTTTTGCAGGAGTGTCGCTGGCGTTTGGTCTTACGGTATTGACCATGGCCTATGCAGTGGGCGGTATTTCCGGCGGGCATTTCAACCCGGCGGTGACCATTGGCTTATGGGCGGGGCGTAGGGTGTGCGGTGCTGATGTGTTGCCTTACATCGCGGCGCAGGTGATTGGCGCAATTCTGGCGGCCGCAGCACTGTACTTGATCGCCAACGGCCAGCCCGGTTTCGAACTCGGCGGTTTTGCCGCCAACGGTTATGGCCCCCTGAGTCCCGGCCACTTCGACATGAAGTCCGCTGCATTGGCCGAGCTGATCGCCACGTTCTTTTTTGTGTTGATCATCATGCGCGTCACGGCGCCGGGCGCGGTTGCCGGCTTTGCACCCATCGCCATCGGCCTGGCGCTGACCCTGATTCACCTGGTGCTGATCCCGGTGACCAACACGTCGGTCAACCCCGCGCGAAGCACGGGGCCGGCGTTGTTTGCCGGGGCGCACTACCTGTCACAGCTCTGGTTGTTCTGGCTGGCGCCAATCGCAGGCGGGGTGATGGGTGCGTTGGCGGCGCGTGCGTTGGATGACCGCGATCCGGCTTGATGCACCTGGGGCTCCTTATAGCCCGTTACCACAGCCCGACGGTTATTTCCCCGCGTGCGCGGCCAGCAACGTTGGACGCGCAACCGCACGGGCACACTTGCCCAGTGCCTGTTGCACATCCGCCAACAGGTCGGCGACGTCCTCAAGCCCCACCGACAAGCGCACCAGGCCTTCGCTGATGCCGTGTTGCGCTCGTTCCTCGGGGGTGTAGGTGGAGTGGGTCATGCTGGCCGGGTGCTGGGCCAGTGATTCGGCGTCGCCCAGGCTGACCGCGCGGGTAAACAGCTTGAGCGCGTTCATGAAGCGCCGCCCGGTATCGATCCCGCCTTTGAGCTCGAAGGCAATCATGCCGCCGGATTGCTTCATTTGCCGCGCAGCCAGTTCGTATTGTGGGAAAGACGCCAGCCCAGGGTAGGTCACCCACTGCACGGCGGGATGCGCCTGTAGGGCTTCGGCCACCGCCTGGGCGTTGCTGCAATGGCGGTCCATGCGCAGGGCGAGGGTCTTGAGGCCGCGCATCAGCAAGGCGGCGTCCTGCGGGGACATTACCGCGCCGGTCAAGTCCTTGAGCCCGTGCAGGCGGATGCGTTGCGCTATTGCGTGACGGCTCACCGCAATGCCAGCGGTGATATCGCCATGCCCGCTGAGGTACTTGGTGGCCGAGTGCACCACCACATCGGCGCCCAGTTCCAGGGGCCGTTGCAGGTAGGGCGTGCAATAGGTGTTATCGACTACCACGGTGACATTCGGTTGTTGGTGGGCGAGCCGGGCCACGGCGGCGATGTCCACCAGGCGCAGGGTGGGATTGGCCGGGGTCTCGCAGTAGATCATGCGGGTCGCGGGGCCGAGTGCCGCTTGCAGGGCGGCCAGGTCGGTGAGGTCGACATGGCGCACCTTGATGCCGAATTCGCCGATGCCATGCAGCAGGGCGAAGGTGCAGCCGTACAGCGTCTGGCTGACGATTACCTCGTCGCCTGGGCGCAGCAGGGTCCAGAACGTCGCAGCAATCGCGCCCATCCCGGAACTGAACGCCACGGCCGCCTCGCCGTTTTCCAGGGCGGCCATGCGCGACTCCAGCAGGGCCAGGGTCGGATTCGAAATACGCGTATAGAAGTGGCCGCTGGCCTCCCCGGCAAAGCAGGCCGCGCCGTACTCGGCGGTCGGAAAAGCGAAAGTGGCCGACAGGTAGATCGGCGGTACCAGGGCGCCGTGATGGTCCTTGGGGTCGTAACCGTGGTGAATGGCGCGGGTAGAAAAACCGAACGCAGGGTGTTTATTGTTCATGTCGGGCGCTCCTTATTTCCTACAATGCTATGCTCATAACCACAGTTGAACGTTGCAAAAATGGCTCGAAACGCTGGCGTTCCTGGATGAAAACCCGCTAAAAACAATGAATAGAGGCACGTTATGCCTGTCAGCCTGGACCGCACCGATAAAGCCCTGTTAAACGCGTTGCAGGGCAACGCCCGCCTGACCGTGGCCGAACTGGCCGAGCGCGTTGCCCTGACCACATCGCCGTGCTGGCGGAGGGTGCGCAACCTGGAAGAGAGCGGGGTGATCAGCGGTTACCAGGCGATCCTGTCCCCCAAGGCCCTGGGCTATGGGGTGACCGCCTTCGTCAGCATCATGATGGAAAGCCACACTCAGGAAATCGCCCGGGCGTTCGAGCAGCGGCTGTTGGCGATTCCGGAGATTGTGGCCTGCCATAACGTGTCGGGGCGCTATGACTTCCTGCTGGAAGTGGTGGCTAAGGACCTGGAGTCGTTTGGCGAATTCGCCAGGGAAGTTCTGCAGACCCTGCCCTGTGTGAAAGAAATCTATTCGAGCTTTTCCTACAAGTCGGTGCGGCCGTTGCGGGTGATGCCGTTGCCGGGGTGACGGCACCGCCATTCAAGCCGCCCGTACCGCCTGCACCAACAACGCCTCGAATACCCGCTGCACCCGCGGCTCATCACTGTGGGCCACATTGAACCGCATCAGGTCGCGATGCGCCGGGTCGTAGCCGAACAGTGTGCCGGGCGCCAGCACCATGCTGCGCTTCAAGGCTTCCTGGGCCAGCAGCTCGCCGTTGACGCCGGGCGGCAGGCGCGCCCAGATAAACATGCCGCCTTCAAACGCCATCGGCAGTTCGCAACCGCAGCGCTTGAGCCACTGTTCGACGCGCCCACCGGCTTCCATCAGGCGCTGGACCATACGCTTGCGGTGCTTGGCATAGCTGCCCTCACTGAGCATGCGGTACACGATCTGCTCGAACAGCTCCGAGGTCACGCCGCCGCTCATCAACTTCATATTGGTCAGGTTGGCGGCCAGTTGTGGCGCGGCTACCACGTAACTGACCCGGGCGTTGGCGCTGAGGATCTTGGAGAACCCCGACAGGTAGGTGACCTGATCCAGCCCGGCGACGGCGGCCAGGCGTGGCGGTGGGTTGGGGTGCAGGTCGCCGTAGAGGTCATCCTCGACGATATGGCAGTGGTATTGCTGGGTCAGTTGCAGCAGGCGAAACGCCTGGCTGGGGCTGAAGGAATGGCCGGTGGGGTTATGCAAGACGCTGGTGGTCAGGTACAGGCTGGGCCGGTGTTCGGCCAGCAGGTGTTCCAGGGCGGTGAAGTCGAAGCCGTCGGGGCGACGTTCCAGGGTCACCACCTTGACCCCGTGCAGGGCCAGGTTGGCGTGGAAGTTGAAGTAGCACGGCGCGTCCAGCAGCACCGTGTCGCCGGGACGCGCCAGCAAGCGCATGAGCATGTCCAGGCCTTGCACGGTGTTGGGCGTGGTGATGATCTGTTCCACCGGCACCGACAGGCCTTCGCCGTGCAGTTTCTGTTGCAGCGCCTGGCGCAACGGCAACAGCCCGGCCGGCGTGCCGAGCCCGGCGATGCGCAGCGACGGCGCGCGCACCACGCTGCGCATGGCCTGGCGGATCGCTTCGCCGTTCAACCATGCTTCCGGCAAGTGCCCGCCGCCGGGGCGCAGCTCGCCACTGGCGGTGGCCAAGGGGCGGCGCAACACGCTGAGCAGGTCCTGGGGCAGCAGGTCGACCCAGGTCACCGACGCCGGGCGCGCATTGTCCATCGCCACGAAATAGCCACGGCCCTGGCGGGAGGTGAGCAGGTTGCGCCCGCGCAGGCGGTCCAGGGCCTCATTGAGGGTGAATTTGCTGACACCGAGGATTTCGGTCAACGCCCGCACCGACGGCAACTTGCTGCCGGGCGCCCATTCACCGGCCTCGATGGCCTGGCTGAAGGCCTCCACGATCTGCTGGACCTTGGGTGTGCCTTCCACGAAGGCGATGGCGGATACCAACATGAAGCGTCCTTTTGTTTACCGGTACTTTTACCGGTGAAGTCAGGCCCGATTAGGCATCACTTCACCTGCCTGGTGCAATGCCGTTCCCCTAGACTGCGCGCCATCTCGCCAGCAATTGACCGTTGTTGCCGGTCTATCCATTCAAGGTCCCTGACCATGACAAGTGCGTTAACGCTGTCTTCGTTTCTCTACTTCCTGCTGTTTTGCGCGACCATGACCTTCAGTCCCGGCCCCATGACCCTGCTGTTGTTGAGCCTGGGCTTGAAGGACGGCCTGCGCAGTTCGATCCCGGCGCAGATAGGCGCCAGTGTGTCGTACCTGATTTCGATCCTGATCTTTGCCGTGGGCTTTTCCGAGCTGATCAAGGGCAACCTCGCGATTACCCAGGCCATCCAGTTTGTCGGCGTGGCCTACATTCTTTACTTGGCCTACAAGCAGTGGACCAGCAGCGGCGTGTCGATCGACAAGGCCGGCGCCGTGGAGGGCTCGCGCAGCCTGTTCGGCAAGGGCTTGCTGACCGGCTTTTCCAACCCCAAGACCATCATCATGTTCAGCGCCGTCTTCCCGCAGTTCGCCGGGGCCGGGGAGCACAGCTCGGCGGCGGATATCGCGATCCTCGGCTTGACCTTCCTGTTGCTGCAATTTGCCAGTGGTTGCCTGTACTGCTATTTCGGCCAGCGCATCAAACACCTGCTGGAAAACCCCAAGCGGCGCGTGATGTTGCAGCGGATCACGGCAATAATGTTGCTCGGCGTGGCATTGATGCTGGCACGCGGGTTTTCGTACTGAAGTATTCGCCTGTAAGCAGTAGTGGCGATTTGCCGTCGCCCTGATAGACTCCAGGCATTCACCCAGGATTACCCCCCATCATGGCAGCCGTCGGAGGAAATGGACTTCCGCTCGCTTCGCGCTTGTACAAATCGCGCCTCCTGGGGCTGGCGCTCGGCTTTGTTTGCGTGGCGTTCGGCATGTATCCGCTGAACCCGTCCCCATGGGTGTGGGCCTGGATGCTGATCAACGCGTTTATCTGGCCGCACCTGGCGTTCCAAGCGTCGTTGCGTGCCGCTCACACCCTGCGCAGTGAGCGCCGCAACCTGCTGTTCGATTCCTTCTGCGGCGGCTTCTGGGTCGGCGCGATGCACTTCAACCCGCTGCCCAGCGTGACTACTTTGTCGATGATGAGCATGAACAACGTCGCCATCGGCGGTCCGCGCTTCCTGCTGGCGGGGTGGGTAGCCCAGGCGCTGGGCATCGCCATGGCGCTGCTGATAGTCGCGCCCGCGTTCATCGGCGTCACCACCCAGGCCCAGCTGTATGCCTGCCTGCCGATCCTGACGCTGTATCCCCTGGCCCTGGGTTGGATCTGCTACCGCCAGGCCCTGACCCTTGCGCGGCACAAGCGCGAACTGCTGGCCCTGAGCCGCACTGACAGCCTGTCGGGCCTGCTCAACCATGGCGCCTGGAAGGACCACCTGGAAATCGAGTTCCAACGTTGCCGCCGCGGCCAGGCCGGTGCGGCCATCGCGCTGATCGATATCGACCACTTCAAAATCATCAACGACACCTATGGCCATGTCACCGGCGATATCGTCCTGCGCCAGTTGAGCCGGGTATTGCGCCAGAACCTGCGCGCCACCGACCTTGCCGGACGCTACGGCGGCGATGAGTTCTGCGTGATCCTGCCGGACATGCCGCTCAACCGTGCCACTGAAGTGATGGACGCCTTGCGTGATCGTTTCAACGCCTTGGCCTACGCCCAGGACCCGACTTTGCGCGCCAGCCTGAGTATCGGCCTGGCGCCGTACCAGCCGAGCCACGCCGACGCTACCAGTTGGCTCAACGATGCCGACCAGGCCTTGTACGAAGCCAAAAGCAGCGGGCGCAATCGGGTCAGCTCGCTGCAGGGGGCTTGGTTGCGGTCCGTTTAGTGGGGTAGGGTGTGGCGGGCCCCCCCAACAAAAAACAAGGATCGGTCCATGCTCTTCACCTTCCCCCGTACCCTGCTGGCCGCCACCCTGGCCTTGTCCTTCGCCATGCCGGCCTACAGCGCCGAACCCCACAAGCCGATCCAGGCGGACGCCGAACAGTACAAGGCCGAGGCCCTGAAACTGCTGGAGCGCCTGGTGAATATTGACTCCGGCTCCGGCTACGAGCCCGGCCTGACCCAAGTGCGCGACATCGCCGTGGATGAATTGAAACAGCTGGGTTTCAGCATCGAGCTGGTGCCGGACAAAGCCGCCAACAACAGCCATGTGATCGCCACCCTCAAGGGCTCCGGCAAGGCCAAAATCCTGCTGATGGCACACATGGACACCGTGTTCAAGGAAGGCTCGGCCGCCGAACGCCCGTTCCACATCAAGGACGGCCGCGCCTATGGCCCCGGCGTGATGGACGACAAAGGCGGCATCGTCGCCGGCATCTACGCATTGAAAGTCCTGAAAAACCAAGGTTTCAAGGACTATGCACAAATCACCTTCCTGCTCGACGCCAGCGAAGAAACCGGCTCCGACGCCGCCTCCGAACTGATCCGCACCACCGCCAAGGGCCACGACGTAACCCTCAACCTGGAACCCGGCCGCCCAGCCGACGGCCTGGTGGTCTGGCGCAAAGGCAGCGCCACCGCGGTGGTTGAAGTCAAAGGCAAAGCCGCCCACGCCGGCGTCGCACCTGAACTGGGGCGCAACGCCGCTATGGAAGCCGCACACCAGATCCTGCAACTGGGCAAGCTGGGCGACGCCGAGAAAAAAACCACCATCAACTTCACCGTACTCAAGGCCGGCGACCGCACCAACGTCATCCCCGACCAAGCCACCGCCAAGGCCGACGTACGCGCCGCGCTGCCGGAAGAGTTCGACCGCATCGAGAAGGACCTGGCGCGGGTCTCCGCGAACAAACTGATCCCGGACACCGAAGTGAAGACCAGCCTGCAACGCGGCTTGCCACCGATGCCGCAGACGGCGGAGTCAGACAAACTGGTCGCGATTGCCCAAGGCATCTACGGCGAACTGGGCAAAACCCTGACCATCGAAGGCAGCGGCGGCGCGGCGGACGCAAGCTTGTCGGCCGGGGTAGGGACGCCGACGCTGGATGGGTTTGGGATAGTGGGCGGGAATATTCACACGCCGGAGGAATATGCCGAGGTGGAGAGCGTGGTGCCTCGGGTTTATTTGTTGAGTCGGATGATTATGGAGCTTTCCAAGCGCTGAATGGGCGTGCACTTGTGGTGAGGGAGCTTGCTCCCGCTGGGCTGCGGAGCAGCCCCAAATCCGGTATTGGTTATCTACCTGAAGAGACTCATCAACCGGACTGGGGCCGCTTCGCGGCCCAGCGCGAGCAAGCTCGCTCGCCACAGGGTGGTGGGCTTTGAGTGAGAGCGGCGGTGTGTTTACCAAGTTGACTGGTCTTCGCGGCTGGCTTTTTGAAGGTCGTCTTTCCAGACCTCGTTGGCGAGTCGGTAGATGTCAGCGAAGAAACCTCGGGAATCGGCTATTTCGGTTTCGTCCCAGGCCATTGTTATATATTCGTCGTAATCGCTTTCGAATTCTTTGGCAAAGTCAAATTCAGGTTTTTTTAAAGCGGCTTGAAGCATTGTTATTAATATGAAGCGATGCTTGTAAGTAAGGTACATAAGGTCTTTAAGAATAAAGTCCTTTATTATTATTTCTCGCTCTTTGGTGTCGTTAGGATTATATCTCCAGAGCGCTTCGCCTTTGGTGTCCTCTAGGTCGTATATTGATAGTGCCGCCAAAATATAAGAGATCGTGGGCGTAAAAGGCATATTTCCAAATGGCGATTTCAACATTGTGACCTCAGTACGGAAATGCAGTGAATGGGCAAATTGTCCTCTTTGTCGAATCTGACTTCCACGTTATTCAGATTTTTATATATTAGTTCTAAACTACCTGAAATACCGCATCACCTTGATTCGGGCAGCTTCGCGGCCCAGCGTAAGCAAAGCATTGTTCGATTCTTGAGAGCACGTTGTAGGATTTTTCGATTTTATTGGCTGGATTTTGTTGTCGGAGGCTTCTTGCATTAGGGGGGATCTGAATTATCGATGCTTAGCGGTTAGATGCATTTAGCTACAAATCGGTAAAACGCACTGACGGCGTGCGTTACAGGTATGTGCGCAAGACATTGCGCATTTAATCTGAGGTATAACATGTTTTAATGCGAGACCACCGATCGCAGTCATCGTAAGGATAAAAATGCAATCTCCGTTTCTTTTAACTGTTGTTGAGCACGAGCGAACCACCTCTTTACGTAAACGCATGCGCACCGCAGGTTGTGTGTTTGAATTTGTAGTCTTTTCTCCAAAGCCCAACACTGTTGTTGATGAGCATATCCATCGGCAGGCTTTATTAGGTATGGATTACTATCAGGGTGCGGCATACAAAACGCCAGAACTGGCCGAGTTAGGCGACTATCTTCCTTCTCAATATGCTCCGATTCCAGATTGGGATTGGGATGTGGAACGTGCGGAGGCTACGCCGTTGACCTTAGCTGAAGTCCAAAACCTGACGGTTATGCAAAAAAACCAATTCGATTCTACTGTGCTCTATAGTGCTTTTTGCCATCCACCTTATAGCGCTCGGTTTAAAAGAGGCGAGAGTGAGGCTCAGTCTCTATATTGTGAGTGGTTGCAATTGCTCGGTATTGAGGTACAGGCCGACGTAGTGGTCATAAATTGGGTGGATGCGTATGAGGAAAAATGGGGGCGATTACCAGATGGCAGTCTGCAAATGGAGCGGCCTTGGGGTGAGTATTTCGAGTGGGGACTGGAGTGGTGGGGCATTTGGTGCCTAACTGTGTGGAATCCAAAGAAGAATACTCTAAGTGTATTGGTTGCAAGCACTTCAGATTAATTGTTATCCCTGGCGTTCCTCGCAGCCGAGAGCAGGTAAGTTTGCACACTGCAAGATAGGGCGTTGTCTTGCAGAGCGGTGTTAGGTTTACCAAGTTGATTGATCTTCAAGGCCGGCTTTTTCGAGATCGTCTCTCCAGGCCTCGTTGGCTAGGCGATAGATGTCGGCGAAGAAACCACGTGGGTCGGCTATTTCCGTTTCGTCCCAAGCCATAGTAGAGCACTTATCTGGGTCATCCTCAAAATAAGAATGGAAGTTGAAGTTTTGGGTGTTTAATGCGATAGATAAGTTTTCTATTAATTTATACCTGTGTCGATAGGATAGTTTTTTGTATGGATCTAGGCAGTACTTTGCTATGAGGGTTTCTCTATCTTTACGGTCATTAGGGTTGAAGCAAGCGAGCTCTTCCCCTTTGGTTTCCTCCCTGTCATAAATATCAAAAATTCCCACAAAATAGTAAAGGCTGGCGTCGAAATGGATAGTGTCCGAATATGGGTGAAATAGCATTTTTTATTTATTCGTTGGAAAGTTTACGGGTTTGTTTGGTGCGCGCTTAGTGCTATAAGCACGGGACTTTGGCTGGCGAATTTTTTGTAGCGGACGCGCTATCTCACTCGCCAGAGGAGGTTGATTTTTTTCCGGAAAAGTGTCGGCGTTTCTACCAGGTCGACTGGTCTTCGCAGCTTGCTTTTTGAAGGTCGTCTTTCCACACATCTTTAGCTAGAAGATAAATCTCTCTTAGAAAATCTTTTGGGTTGTCCAGTTCATACCATTCGGCTCTTGGCCACGACCCTGTGTCGTCTTCGCTTATCTCAAATAAGCTATGGAAGTTGTAAGTTTCGTCATTCAGCTTGTCTTTTAAGTTTTCAATTAACGCGTATTTATGTCTATATGATAGGTAGCTTAAATTCAATGCGTAACGCTTTATTAGTTTTTCTCTGTCCGACTTGTTATTTGGGTCATATTTACTGAGCTCTATACCGACCTCTTGCTCGCGGTCGTAAATATCAAATACCCCGATAAACCACATTAGGCTTGGGGCAAACGGCTCATTTAGAAACGGGTCTTTCAACATTATTTCTTCTCGGTAGGAAATGCGGTGAATGGTCGATTTCTATTGTTTTTATCAAACTTTACTTCAAACCAATTCATATTTTCGTTCAGATGTGGGTTTTCTGTATCTTTTTTGTTAGGTCTGTATCCTCTTCCCGATCCAGTTAGCTCCAGCCTGAGTATGGGGTTTTTGTTGTGGTCTTGACCATTGAACGGATCGAGTCCAAGAGACGTACGTGTCAATGCCTTGTTCAAAGCGCTTAGCTGCATTTTCCAACTATGAAATTGAGAGCTTAAATTGCCTTTTCCATCCGGTTTTGGCAAACCGGTGATGGGATCTGTGCCGTCAATAGCTCTTTGTCTCAACGCCGTATCGGTGATCTCAGGTCCGTGTTTGGTCACTGTGTGCATGTCATATTTCTCTTCAAGTTCCAGCACGCGCCGTTTTGCGTTTTCCTCGGTCAAGGCTTCGATGCGTGCTCTTCGTTCATTTGCCTTGGGTAGTGTTGGTTGGCTCCCGTCGACCTTAGCCTTTTTTATAGGATCTTCTAAGCCGTTGATGGATTTGCATCCATCACTGGCGGGACATGAATTCAAGCCTAGCGGGTCTACCCAACCTGTCGGATTGGGCACGTACTGGTACGTATTGATCCCACCGGCCAGCTTCACCGGATCAGGCGTCAGGTAACTACCAATATCCGGATTGTAGTAGCGATGGCGGTTGTAGTGGAGGCCGCTTTCCGGGTCGAAGTATTGGCCCTGGAAACGTAGCGGGTTGTCGACTTTGCCGACGTCGAGGCGGCTGATTTCGCCGTAGGCGCGGTAGTGGGCGGACCAGACGATTTCGCCTTCAGGCGTGGTGAGTTCTTGCGGTGTGCCGAGGTGGTCGAGTTGGTAGTGGTAAGGCTTGGTTTCTTCTGGGCCGAAGCCTTCCAGTAGTGCCAATGGGCGGAAGCTGTCGGGTTCGTAGAGGTAGCTGCGATGACGATCCGCGTGATGCTCGGCGACTACTTTGTCGCTTTGCCAGAAGAACTCCGTGGTGATGCCGTCGACGGTTTTGCTGATACGCCGCCCAAACGGATCGTAGCGATAACTGGCGGTTTGGCCATTGGGCTTTGTGATGCCGATCAGCCGGTGCTGACAGTCGTAGCGGTACTCGGTAACGAGTGAATGACCCTTGCCGCGTCGTTCGCATATCAGGTTGCCGAAGGCGTCATAGTCGTAATGGTGATCGCCTTGGATCACCAGCCGATTACCCGCGACGATGTCCGGCCCTGGCCTGTCTTGCATGAGCAGGTTGCCGGCCGGGTTGTGGCCGAAGCGTTCTTGTACGTCTTGCGAGTGATCGGCGCGGGTCAGGCGGTGGAGCGGGTCGTAGCGGTAAAGGTGTTCGCCTTTGCGGGTGTCGTGCAGGCGGGTGAGGTTGCCGGTTTTGTCGTAGTCGTAGTGGCGTTGGTAGAGGTGGTTTTCCTGCTGGGTGACGGCGTGGGTATGTAGCCGGTTTTGCTCGTCGTAGTGGTAGTGGCTGAGCAGTTGGCCTTGTTGGCGTTGGTGTTCGCGACCGGCTTTGAACAGGTGGGAAGTCAGCAACGCACCGTTCAGTTCGACGGTGGCGAGGTGGCCGCCTTTGTCGTGGTTGAAGGTGAGGCGGTTGTTGTCCGGTAGGCGTAAATGCTGAAGTTGGCCGCAGGCGTCGTAGCCGTAGCGCAAAGTGCCCCAGCCCTGGTGTTCGGCGGTGAGGCGGTTTTGGCGGTCGTATTCGTAGGCCAGGAACCAGTGGCCGTCGTCGACGCTGAGGAGGTTGCCTTGGCGGTCGTAGGCATAGTCAACAACGCTGCCGTCGGGCAGGGTTTTTCTTACGAGGCGGCCAGCGTGGTCGCGTTCGTAGCGGGTAACTAACTGACTGCCGTCGTCGCCGTGTTCCGTTTTCTCCAGCAGGTTGCCGTTGAGGTCGTAGGCGTAGGCGGTGCGTTGGCCGTCAAAACCGGTTTCCTGTTGGATCAGGCCGTTGGGGTGGTAGTCGAGCTGGTAGGTTTCGCCGACTTCGTTTTCGATGGCGGTCAGCAGCAAGCGGGCGTTGTCGTAGCGGTACTTGACCTGGGTGCCGTCGGCATTGATGCGGCGGCTGATCAGGTGCAGGCCGTCGGCGTATTCGTAGCGGGTGACGTGGCCCAGCTCGTCGCGTTCGGCGGTGATTTTTCCGTAGGGATTGTAGCTGAATTCTCGGTAGGTACCGTCGGGTTGGGTCAGTTTCAGCAGGCGTCCTACAGCGTCCCACTGATACTGAGTCAGCGCGCCCTGTTCATCCTCACGCGCAACCTGCCGGCCCAGGTCGTCATAGCGATAGCGCTTGATCCCACCATTCGGTAGCTGCTCTTCAACGAGCTGCCCACGCTCGTTCCACACCAACCGATGGCAGCTGTGATCCGGATACCAAACCCCGGTCAGTTGCCCTTGCTTGTCGTAGCTGTAGTCAGTCGCGTTGCCATCCGGATCGATCTGGCGAATGACATCGCCCTTGTCATTGCGCTCGTATTTCCAGACCGCTTCGCCACGGCGCATAACCCGTACGAAACCGTTGTCATGCTCGTAGGACGTCGGCTCATCATCCCCCGGAAACAGCGCGACCAAGCGTCCGGCGTCGTCGTATTGATAGGCCGTCACCGCACCCAGCGGGTCCTGCTCGACGGTCAGGCGGCCCTTGTCATCGTAGGATTTGAAGTGTTGAGCGCCGTCGGGATCGATGCGCTGTACCAGCCGCGCCCGCTGGTCATGTACGTAAACTTCCTGGCTGCCGTCGGCGTTGTGCACGGTGACGCGCCCGTCATCGCCCCAGGCATACCGCGTGTCCATCTGCGAGAAACTGGCCCAATGCCGGACACAGCGCGCCGCCTTGCCAGCGCGTTCCCATTCCCAGAAGAAACTCGCCCCACCAGCCAGCTGGCGCTCAAGAATGACGTGCTGCTCGTCGTACCGATAACGCTCGCATTCACCGACAGCATTGGTCGCCGACACCAGTCGTCCAGCGCCGTCATAGGCGTAGGAAACGACGTTCTGCTCGGTCACCCAAACGAACGGTTCATGCCCCTTGGCGCGATGAACCTGGTAGTCCACCGCCACGATGCGGTCGAATTCATAACGCAACAGAAGCGAACGGCCCACGCCGTTATCCAGCCGCTCAATCCGTCCCAACCGATCCCGAACAACCAACAACCGGTTGTCATACGCATCGCTGATTGTCGTCAGTACACCGTCGCGAAAGTGGTAGAACCGCGAACCCTGGGCCAGCACCAGTTCACCAGGCAACGACCCCAAATAAATCGCCGCTTCCGCCAGGCTGTTGGTAATCGCCGGCCGAGAAACCGTCGGTAAGGGCAGGGTGGTCGCGCGATTTTCGTGGTCCGTCCACACCACCGAATCGCCTGACACCACAAGCCGCTGCGCCAGCGCATGACTCCAACCAAACCCCAGCCCACAATCCACTTCCACCGCACTGCTGCGATACAAGCGCGTCCACTCGAACGGCAAGACCCCATCCAGCGCGCCATCGGTGAGCGTCAGCAGTTCCTCGCCGGTGACCATCGACACCGGGCAGCCGTTCGTAACGGTTTTATCCGCAGAGGCCGCCGCATCACCCTTCGGGTTCGAAGCCACGGCAGGCGCATCATCCACCGCCTCCTGCCGCACCAACGCCGTACGCTGGGTCTTGCTGCGCACCGCTGGCACCGGGTTCGAAACCAGCGTGTCACCCGCCTTCAACGGCGCTACCGGCACCGCCTTGATAGCCGTCGCCGCACTGTTCAGTAGCAACGGCTTGGCCGCTTCCACATGCGCTTCCAGCCCAGGCCCCACCACCTGCTTGGCCAGCAACTCCAACAACGCCCGCGCCCGCCCGGATCTAACGTGACTGAGCACCTGGGGGCCCAACCGCACCGCCAACCCCATCGCCCCTAACACGCGAATCAGCAGCAGGTTGATCAGCACCTCACCAGTGATTTCGCTCCATAGTTCAGTCATCTCCGGCGGCGGCAGCATGCGCATCCAGCTGACCATCGCCGACAAATGGATAAACAACAGTGGCTCATCACTGAGCACGAGCAGCCCCTGGGCAAGCGTCTCCTTGCCCAGCTTCAGCAGCTCATCGAGTTCGGTTTGAGAGAGGTACTGCAATAACTTTTCGCTGTCGGGCTTGAGGTCCGCCAGCAGGTCGTACAGCTCGGTAATGTTGTCCCACAGGCTATAAAGCGCTTTGCCCATGCCACTGAGAAACGCCGTTTCCAGCAGCCGTCGTCGGTCGAGGGGGCTAACGTCTGTGTAGTTTTTCCACTGTGCCTCAAAGGTACCGGTCCACTCTTTGCGCAGCCGCGTTTCCAACTCCGCGATCACCGACTGGTAGGACGCGTACAGTGCCTTGACGTGATCCTGGGAAACGTTGGGATAAAAGCTGACCCGGTAGCGCTGGTTGCGATCACACTCGGAAACTTCGAGGATGCCGCTTGGGCCGATGGTCTTGTGGATGGGCTCGCCCAACGGGCTGCCGTTTGGGTCGACGCGTTGTAGCATCACCGGCGTGTTGCCGATAGGCACGAAGCGCGTGCTCTGGAACATATGCGCCAGGGTCAAGGTACCCGTGGCTTGGCATGTCGCGACGGTGCTGCTGGGGAAGATCGAACGGTTGATGGGGGCCACCAACGTTACGTCATCCCCAACCTTGAATACCTGTTCGACATCCAGCGCCGAGACGCTCCAGAAACTCGAAGCCCATTCGTCAAATGTATTCAGGCAATCGCGAAAGTCACGGAAGACGCTCTCAATGTCGAGCTTCTTCACATGCATGGGCGTCAGGGCCAGTCTGCCAATAGCCGGGTTCAAGCGATGGCCCCGTTAAACAGGGCCCTAACGAAAAAAACCATCTGCACTCCCTCGCACTGTTTAATCAGGCGAAGGACTTTGCAGAGGTTTTCAGGGCAGGGGAGTAGAGCTTATCCGGCGGTTACGTGGGAAGTTTCAGCAACCCTGTCGCGCAGCACCAGGCTGCACAGCGCCGGCAGGAACAGCAGCGTCAACACCGTGCCCACCAGCACCCCGCCGATCAGTACATAGGCCAGGGACGACCAGAACACCGACAGGGTCAGCGGAATGAACGCCAGCGCCGCCGCCAGCGCGGTTAAAATCACCGGTCGCGCTCGGCGCACGGTGGCTTCGACGATGGCCTCGCGTATCGGCATGCCGTGGTCCTGGTTCTGGCGAATCTGGTCGGTAAAGATCAGCGTATTGCGCATCAGAATGCCGCCGATGCCGATCAGCCCGAGGATCGCGTTGAACCCGAACGGCTGGTTGAACAGCAACAAGGTCGGCACCGCGCCAATCAGGCCCAGCGGCGCGGTGGCGAAGACCATCAGCATCACGCCGAAGGAGCGCACCTGGAACATGATCACCGTGAGGGTCAGCAGGATCATGATCGGGAACAGCGCCGCCAGGGCGACGTTGGCCTTGGCGCTTTCTTCAACCGGGCCGCCGATGTCGATCCGGTAGCCAGTGGGCAGCTTGGCGATCAGCGGCTGCAGGTCTTTGTACACGGACATTTCCACATCGGGCGGTTGTACGCCGTCGATGATGTCGGCGCGCACTTCCACGGTGGTGGCGCGGTTGCGGCGCTTGAGGATCGGTTCTTCCATCACCGCCTGGAAATGCCCGACCTGGGCCAGCGGCACCGACGTGCCGGCGCTGTTGGTCAGGGTCATGTTATTGAGGTTGCCGAGGTCTTCGCGTTGGCTGCCCTGGGCGCGGGCCACCACGGACACAGTGCGGTTGCCTTCACGCACTTCGGTGATCGGGTTGCCGCTGAGCAGGGCGTTTAGCTGGGACTTGACCTCGTCGGGGGTGAAACCCAGCAGGCGCAGGCGATCCTGGTCCAGCACCAGGCGGTAACCGCTGGCGCGCTCGCCCCATTCGAGGAAGGCGTCGCGGGTCAGTTTGTTGCCGGCCACCACTTGGCGCACCTGTTCGGACAGCCCACGCAGCGTGTCCAGGTCCGGCCCGGACACACGGAACACCACGGGGAATGGCACCGGCGGGCCGAACACCAATTGCGTGACGCGCACCCGCGCCGCTGGAAACTCGCCGGCAGCGATGCGCTCGCGCATGCGCACTTTCAAGGCATCGCGAGCGTGGGAATCCGGGGTTTGCACGATCAGCTTGGCGAACGCCGGGTCCGGCAGCTCAGGGTTCAACGACAGGAAAAAGCGCGGTGCGCCGCCGCCTACATAGGTGTCGACCAGGCTCGTCTGCGGTTCCTGCAACAGGGCTTTTTCCACCTGCGCCGCCACTGCTTCGGTGCTTTTGAATGCACTGCCGGGCGGCATGTACACCTCCAGAATCAGCTCGGAACGGTCGGAATCAGGGAAGAATTGTTTCTTCACCACCGCCATCCCCAGGCCGCACAGCACAAACGCCGCCACCACCAGCCCGGTCACCAGCCAGCGCCCACGCACACAGGCCTCCACCACGCTGCGCAGTTTCTGGTAATAGCGCCCGGCGTAAATCGCATCATGCCCGCCGGGCACTGGCTTGATCTGCGGCAGCAGCTTCACGCCCAGATACGGCGTAAACACCACCGCCACCAACCAGGATGAAATCAAGGCAAAGCCTACGATCCAGAAGATATTCCCGGCGTACTCGCCCGCACCGGATCGCGCGAACCCCACCGGTAAAAAGCCGATGATCGTCACCAGCGTGCCGGTCAACATCGGCGCCGCCGTGGAGCTCCAGGCATAGGTGGCCGCATGGATGCGGTCAAAGCCTTCTTCGAGTTTCACCACCATCATCTCGATGGCGATGATGGCGTCGTCCACCAGCAGGCCCAGGGAAATGATCAGGGCACCGAGGGTGACGCGGTCGAATTCACGGCCGGTGACGAGCATGATCACGAACACGATCGACAGCGTCAGCGGCACGGCCGCCGCCACCACCAACCCCACGCGAAAGCCCAGGGCCAACAGGCTGATCAGCATCACAACCGCCAGGGCGACGAAGAACTTGAGCATGAACTCGTTCACCGCCAGGCTGATGTTTTTCGCCTGGTCGGACACCTTGGCAAAATTCACCCCCAGGGGCAGGTCGGCCTGGATTCGGGCTTCCTGGGCCTGCAGGCTTTTGTCCAGTTCCAGGCCGTTCCAATGCTTCTGCATGATCACCCCGAGCATCAGCGCCGGGTCGCCCTGGTGGCGAATGCGGTAGCTGGGCGGGTCTTCATAGCCACGCCTGACGGTGGCCACATCGGCGATGCGCAGCACGCGGCCATTGGCTTGCACCGGCACGTTCTCGATCAGCGCCAGGCTGTCGAAGGCGCCATCGATGCGGATGTAGGCGCGGGCACCGGCGGTTTCGACGAAGCCCGAGGGCGCCACGGCGTTTTGTGCGGCGAGGGCGGCGAAGATCTGTTCGGGCTTGATGCCCAGGGTCGCCAGGCGCTCGTAGGAAAACTCGACAAACACGCGCTGGGCCTGTTCGCCGAGGATATTGACCTTCTTCACCCCCGGCAGGTTGAGCAGGCCCTGGCGCAGCGTTTCGGCCATTTGCACCTGCTGGCGATGGGGCAGGTGTTCGGCCTCCAGGGCGTACAGCGCAAAGTAGACATCCGAATACTCATCGTTGAAAAACGGCCCGATCACACCCTTGGGCAGTCTTGCGGCTTCGTCGCTGAGTTTTTTACGGGTCTGGTAGAACAGCTCCTGTATCTCGCTCGGGCGCGTGGATTCAAGGAAGGTCATGCGCATCGAAACGAAACCCGGTTGGGCGATGGTCTCGACGCGGTCGTAGTAGTCCAGTTCCTGCAGGCGCTTTTCCAGGCGGTCGGCCACTTGTTCCTGCATTTCTTCGGCAGTGGCGCCGGGCCAGGCGGCGGTGATGGTCATGACCTTGACCGTAAACGAGGGGTCTTCGGCGCGCCCCAGTTTGCCGAACGAGAAGATCCCGGCAGCAATAATCGCGATGATCAGGAACAGCGTGACGGCGCGGTGCTTGACCGCCAGTTCCGAAAGGTTGATTCCACGCATGCTCATTGGTCCTGTTGGCGGTTGAGGGCCAGTGCCTGGGCGGGCAGCAGGCGTACCTTGTCACCGCTGTGCAGCAGGTGCGCGCCGAGGGCGACGATGGTTTGGCCGGGCGTGACGCCGCTGTCGAGCAGGGCCTCTTCCTGGCCGAGACTGGCGACTTTCACCGGGGCGAAGCTGATCCGGTTGTCTTCACCGATCAGCCATACGCCGGTGCCTTGCCCCGCATCCTGCAACGCACCGATGGGCACGCGGGTTTGCTGGGCCTGGCCGTTGCCTTGCAGGCGCACGGTGATGGTGGAACCGAGGGCGAAACGTTCGAGCGGGCCGTGCAGCACATAGCGCGCGCGGTAGGTGCGGGTGGTGGGGTCGGCGCTGGCGGACAGCTCGCGCAGGGTAGCGGTGACGGCTTGGTCCGGGGCGCCGAAGGGGAAGGCCAGGGCGTTTTGCGCGGCCTGGGCGCGCTGCTGTTCCGGCAGGTTGACGATGGCTTCGCGGGCGCCGTCATGGGCCAGGCGCGCGACGATCTGTCCTTCGGCCACCACCTGGCCGCGATCCGCCAGGACGTCAGTGATGACGCCGTCGCCATCGGCCTTGAGCACGCTATAAGTACGCCGGTTTTCGATCTGGCTGGCATCCGATTGCGCCGCCGCCAGTTCCGCTTCGGCGACGCGCAGGTTGGTCGCCGACTGGTCGAAAATCTGCCGCGACACCGCGCCGGTACTGGCCAGGCGCTGGTAGCGGTTTTCGTCGTCGCGGCGCTGGCGCAGTTGCGCCTGGGCGGCGTTGACGCGGTTTTTTGCCGAGCGCAACGCCAGTTCGAAATCGCCGATATCCAGCACCAGCAGGGTTTCGCCCCGAGAGACGTGCTGGCCGGGATCGACCTTGCGTTCGATCACCTTGCCGCTGACCCGAAAGCCCAGGTTGCTTTCGGTGCGGGCGGCAACCACACCGGTGTACGCGCTTTGCTGGGTGCCGCCAGCCTCGACCTTGACGGCCAGTACCGGACGCGGCGGGGAGGTTTGAGCGGCGCTGTCGGCCTTGCTGTTGCAGCCACTGAGGACCATCAACAGAGCCAGAGGCGTTAAGAGGCGAAGCGGAAAGGGCGACATGACGGACTCCAGGGTGACCATAGGGCAAAAAATTATGGACATAATTTTTCGCTCATATTATGGTCGAAATATAAATTAATCCAGCCCCCGGACATTCCCCATGGCAAACGCCCCGGCACCTTCGCGCCGCTTGTTGTTCTTACTGGTTGCCCTGACGGCGCTGGGTGAAGTCTCAACGCAATTGATCATCCCGGGCCTGGGCGCCATCGAGCAGGCATTGGCGGCGCCGCCAGGCTCGGCGTTGATGGCACTGTCGGCATTTGTGGCCGCGTTCGGCCTGGGGCAGTTGCTGTTCGGGCCGCTGTCGGACCGTATCGGCCGCCGCCCGGTATTGATCGGTGGCCTCACGCTGTACGTGCTGGCGACGCTGTCGATGCTGCTGGTGACGGACATTCAGCAATTTATCGCCGCCCGCGTGCTGCAGGGCCTGGGGGCATGCGCCGCGTTGGTGCTGGCGCGCACCGTGTTACGCGATGTGTGGAAAACCGAGGCGGGCCCGGCCCTGGCGCTGACCATGATCGGCATGCTCTATGCCATTGTCGTGGCGCCGATGGCGGGCGGCTTGCTGATCAAACTGTTCGGTTGGCACGCGCCCATCGTGCTCGCTGTGGTCATCGGCAGCGTCGTGTGGCTGCTGGCGGTGGCGTTCTTTCGCGAGAGCAACCCTCACCTCGATCCCAAGGCCGCACATTGGCGCACCCTTGGCGGGCAATACCTGGATTTGCTCAAGGGCCGCCAGTACCGCGCCTATGCGGTGGCGCTGGCTTGTACCTACGGTGCGATGTTTGCGGTGATTGCCGGTTCGTCGGCGGTGTTCATCAACCTGCTGGGGTTGAGCAGCCTGGAGTACGGCATCAATTTTGGCCTGATCGTGTCGATGCTGATCGTCGGTTCCACCTATACCCGGCGCAACATCTTGCGCCTGGGACCGCAGCGGATTGTGACGATGGGCGTGACGCTGGTGGCCGCCGGCGGGGTGTTGGCACTGGTGATTTATGCGCTGTTCGGGCTCTCGGTGGTGGGCCTGGACCTGCCCATTGCCCTGGCCACGCTTGGGGCGGGCTGGTGCTGCCCGGTGCGGTCACGGGCGGGGTGATGCCCAACGCCCATCGCGCCGGGCTGGCCGCAGGCCTGATGGGCTTTGCGCAGATGTTCGGCGCCACCTGCAGCGGCGTGCTGTTGAGCCATTTACGTGATGGCAGCGCGACGCCGATGATCGTTATTCAAGCCGTTTTTGCCGTCGCGGCCTTCGTCGCGTTCCACCTCTTGCGCCAGCGCACGCCCAAGGTATTGTCCTATACATAGAACGCTCAAAGCCGCGTTCGCCGCCTAGTGTTCAACGGTTGGGAGACTTATGGTGTAGGCACTTTGGAGGTACACCATGAAAAAACTGATCGGTATCTACACCAGCCCCCGCGCCCATTGGGTCGGCGACGGCTTTCCGGTGCGTACGCTGTTTTCCTACGACACGATGGGCAAACACATCAGCCCATTCCTACTGCTGGACCACGCCGGCCCGGTCGATTTCACGCCCACCGACGCCCGTCGCGGTGTCGGCCAGCACCCCCATCGCGGCTTTGAAACGGTGACCATCGTCTATGACGGCGAAGTCGAACACCGCGACTCTACCGGTGCCGGTGGCAAAATTGGCCCGGGCGACGTGCAATGGATGACAGCCGCCAAAGGCATTCTCCATGAAGAGTTCCACTCCGAAGCTTTCGCGCGCGCAGGCGGGGCGCTGGAGATGGTGCAACTGTGGGTCAACCTGCCCGCCAAGGACAAAATGGCCGACGCCGGTTACCAGACTATCGTGGATGGCGACATTCCGGTGTTGCCGCTGCCGGGCGACGCGGGGCAACTGCGCTTGATCGCCGGTGAGTTCGCCGGCACTCAGGGGCCTGCGCGTACCTTTACGCCGATTGACCTGTGGGACTTGCGCCTGAAGGCCGGTAAGGCCGTTACGCTGGACCTGCACGCCGGGCGTAACACCGCGCTGGTGATTCTGAGCGGAACGGTGTTGATCAATGGCGAGGAAGTCGCGCGCCGAGGGCAACTGGCGTTGTTTGAGCGTGACGGTGACCGGCTCACCCTGGAGTCCAATGACGACGCCAAGGTGCTGTTGCTCAGCGGCGAGCCGATCGACGAGCCCATCGTCGGCCACGGTCCGTTCGTGATGAACACTGAGCAGGAAATCCACCAGGCTTTTGCTGACTTCCAGTCGGGCAAGTTCGGGTGGATGCAGGGTTGATGCTTGTAGGAGCGAGCTTGCTCGCGAAAAACGTCCAGGCAACGCGTTCATTCTGGATAAACGCGGGGGCCCTGAGTTCTTCGCGAGCAAGCTCGCTCCTACAAAAAGCCTGACTGACTGGCATCAGGGCTTGCCCCTCCCACATTTTTTCCTGCGCTATACCCGCCATCGCCATTTCATGCGATCTTCTCGGCATTCGCCCTGGAGTCGCCTGGATGCCCTCATTTATCGCTGATCACCCGATGTTGTGCGCCGTGGCGCTGATCCTTATCGACATTGCCGTGTGGCGCCTTATCTCGCCCACGCTCGCCAACTGGAAACTCGCGGCGCGGCTGGTCATCTTTGCGGTGTTCAGCGCAGTGTTGTTCAACGACGGCATGAACCCCATGCAAGCGGCGCCCTACGCCGATGACACCACCCTGCACCTGGCGGCCACCGCGTTGCAGATCGGCTGGTGGCTGTTCGCCGCGCGCACCCTCACAGTATTGCTCGGCGCGGTGATGATGCAGCGGGTCGGCCATACCGGGCGGTTGTTGCAGGACCTGATGGGCGCCGTGATTTTCCTGATCGCGATCATCGCCGCCATGGCTTACGTGCTCGACCTACCGGTCAAGGGCGTGCTCGCTACCTCCGGCGCCGTGGCGATCATCGTCGGCCTGGCGCTGCAAAGCACCCTGAGCGACGTGTTTTCCGGGATCGTCCTCAACACCACCAAGCCTTACCAGATCGACGACTGGATCTCCATTGACGGCACCGAAGGCCGCGTCACCGATATCGACTGGCGCGCCACGCGGTTGCAGACGTCCCAGGGCAGCCTGGCAGTCATCCCCAATTCCTTGGCGGCCAAGGCCAAGATCATCAACTTCTCGCGCCCGGCGGACATGTTCGGCCTGGCGGTCAGCCTGCAAGTGAGCCCCCATGCGCGCCCACAAACGGTGATCGAGGCCCTCGAGCGGGCGATGCAGGGCTGCCGGGCGCTGCTGGCCAAGCCGGCGCCCAGCGTGGCGTTCAAGGCATCGGCCAGTGGCGGCGTGGAGTATGAAATCAGCGGCTTCGTGCCGGCCATGGGCCTCAAGCGCGAAGTGCGCAATCAGCTTTACGACCTGGCATTCCGGCACTTGCAGGCGGCGGGTGTGGGCCTGTTGTCTGCCACCGAAGGCAGCACGCCCGCCACGGTCTCCGGCGCGCGGGCCTTGCTTGAGCGTTCGTCGATCTTTTCCACGTTGCGCCAGGAGGAAAAAGACACCTTCAGCCAGAACATGACCCTGCACACCTACCGCGCCGGCGACATGATCCTGCCGGCGGGGGAGGTCAGCGACCATTTGTTCATCATTGAATCCGGTGTGGTTTCGGTGATGTTGCTCAAGGGTGGCCATAAGTTCGAAGCCGGGCGCATGGGGCCGGGGGAGGTGATCGGCGAGTCCGGCATCTTGTCCGACCAGGCCACGCTGGCGGACTTCACCGCCAAGACTTATTGCACCCTGTACCGCATCGAAAACGAATACCTCAAGCCCTGCCTGGATGCACGGCATGACATCGGCGAAGCCATGAAGGCGCTGTTGGATTTCCGCGTGCATGCCGCCCAGGCGCTGACCGAGGACGCGCCGGTGGTGCCGGTGAAGAAGGGCTTCCTGCAGTGGTTGAAGAACCGTGGCCTGTAGATTGGTCACCTGTTCTTCGCCCGGATTGGCTATTTCTCCAGAACGCCCAGGTGACTAATCTGCTCACCAATCCCCACCGTTCTGGAGTTCCACCATGCAAACCCGTACCGATTTCTACACCGCTTCCCCCGACGCCATGAAAGCCATGCTTGCCCTCGAGGCGGCGGTCGGCAAACTCTCCATCGAACTGCCGCTGCTGGAACTGGTGCGCCTGCGCGTCTCGCAGATCAACGGCTGCGCATTCTGCCTCGACATGCACACTGCCGATGCACGCAAGGGCGGCGAAACCGAGCGCCGTCTGTACACCCTGTCGGCCTGGCGTGAAACCCCGTTCTTTACCCCGCGTGAACGCGCCGCCCTGGCCTGGGCCGAAAGCCTGACCCTGCTCAGCCAGACCCACGCCCCGGACGCAGACTTCAACGCACTGGCCGCCGAATTCAGCCCGCAGGAACAGGTTGACCTGAGCGTGGCGATCGCCACCATCAACAGTTGGAATCGCCTGGCCGTTGGCTTTCGCAAGATGCCCAAGTAACCCTTAGAAATTCACCGAGGCACTCAGGCGCGCCGTCAGCGGCGCGCCTTGGAACAGGTAGTCATCGCCCATGTATTCGCCCGCGTCGCGCCAGTAGCGCTTGTCGAACAGGTTGTCGACGCTCAGGCGAAACACCGTTTCATAGCCATCGACCCGGGTGGTATAGCGGCTGCCAATATTGACCACCGCATAATCGCCCACGTCCACAGTGCCGTTGCGGTTGGCGTACTTCTTGGCGCTGTATTGCACACCGCCGAGCACCGCCAGGCCGTTGACCCATGGCAATGCATAGTCGGCATACACACTGGCGCGCAGCTTGGGCACGTTGATCGCCTGGTGCTCTTCGTATGCCGGCGTGCCGCTGCCGTTCACTCGCGCCCGGATCGCCGCGACGCTGGTGGAAACCTGCAGGCGCTCGGTGGCCCAGCCATTGGCCGACACTTCGATCCCGGTGTTTTTCTGCTCGCCTTGTTGCACATAGTTGAACCCGCCGTCTTCGGGCTTCGCGTACTGATAGGCCTGGCGTGTCTGGAACACGGCGGCGGCGAAGCTGATGCGGCGCCAGTCGTATTTCACCCCGGCTTCGATTTGCCGCGAGGTGGTGGGCGCCAGGGTTTCATCGGCGTTGTTCGCAAACCAGGGCGCGGTGCCGCCCAGGGACAGCCCTTTGCTATAGCTGGTGTACAGCGAGATGTTTTCAATCGGTTTGTAGATCAACGAAGCCTGCGGCAGGAACACATACTGTTGGGTGTGGCGGGCCTGGTTGCCGGTGACGCCGTCGAAGGCTGTTTCGTCCAGGCGTACTTCGCGGCCGCCGAGGATGGTTTGCCATTGCTCGTTGAAGCGAATGCGGTCGGTGACGAACAGGCCGTACTGGCGGCTGTCGAGGTTGCGGTGGCTGTCGTTCAACGGTTTGTCAGTCGGCGGGAAGCTCGGCGCATCTGCGTCGATATTGGCGGTGCCAATGGGCTCATTGACCGACTTGCGCTTGTCGATCACCCGGCGAAACGCGCTGGTGCCGAAGATCAGTTCATGGCCTATGCCTGCGGTGTCGAACAGGCCGGTCATGGCGGCTTGGACTTCATCGTCGCGCCGCGTATCGTCGGGGCTGCGGTAGTCGTAGACGTCGTAGTTGCCTTCGGGGCTGAAGTAGTTCGGCACGCTTGCCGAGCTGCAGCTGGCCGAGCCGTAGCAGCCCCACGCAAATGAGCTGTAATCGTCAATCACCACCTTGCTGCGCGCCGCGCTGATGTTGCCTTTCCACTGATCGCTGAAACGATATTCGAATTTGCCGTTGAGGTTCAGTGAGTCGATGCCCACTTGTCTGGAACCGGTCTGGTGGCCGAGCAGTTTTTTCGGCGAGGCGTCGTGGGGTACCTCGGTACCGCCCAACAATTGATAACCCGGCACCGAGCGCTGCTGTTTGTTCTGGTATTCAGCATCCAGTTGCAGCACGGCATCCGGGCTGATGTTCCAGTCGAAGGCCAGGGACACAAAATCGCGCTGGCCGTTGGCATGCTCCACGTACGAATTCAGATCCTCGTGGGCGACGTTGGCGCGCAGGCCGAACTGCTGCTCACTGCCGAACCAGCCGCCGACATCGGTGGCCACATAACCGCTGCCGCGCTCATCGCTGGACACCGTCACCGAACGCACGTCTTCGGGGCGCTTGGTCACGTAGTTGATCACCCCGCTGGGCTCGGAAATGCCGCTTTGCAAGCCGGCCAGGCCCTTGAGCACTTCCACCTGTTGCTTGTTTTCCAGGGCGACGTTCTGCTCGCCGGTGATGGTGCGCCCATTGATCTTGTAACTGCTCGCCGCATTCAGCGAGAAGCCGCGCACCACGAAGTTTTCGTAGTAGCCGATCGGCGCGTAGCTGTCGCCCACCGAGGCGTCATTGCGCAGCACCTCACTGAGCAGGCGGGCCTGCTGGTCCTTGATCAGCGCGGCGTTGATCACGCTGATCGAGGCGGGCGTATCGAGCAGGGGCGCCTCATCGAAGCCACCGACCGCGGCGGTTTGCGTGCGATAGCCGGACTCATCCTGGCCCTGGATCTGCACCGCCGGCAGCTCAACCTGCGCCGCCAGGCTGTGACCGATGCCACCACTGAACAACAGGCCAAGGGCGAAACGTGAAGTGACGACGGGAAGAAAACGCAAAACCATGGGGCAAGGCCTTAAAGCGCTGGGCGGGGGGGCGCATAAGCTAGGGGGAAGTGCGGGACTTTACAAGATGCCAGTATGGACTCGGTCAAACTGTGGGAGGGGGCTTGCTCCCGATTGCGGTATATCAGCCATAGATGAGCTGACTGACCCACCGCTATCGGGAGCAAGCCCCCTCCCACAGTTTGGATCGCGTCAGCCTTGGGGTTCGGTCAGCACTTTGCGAAACGTCTCCACCAACGGCCGCAGGTTGATCCGGTGCCAGGCCGCCCACAGCGGGGTGGTGTAGCTCAGCCAGGGCAGCTCGCGCAACACCACGCCGGGTGGTGCGTTGCGGCTCAGGCCTTTTTGGACCATGGCCACGCCCAGTCCGGAGGCCACCAGGCCCAATGCGGTGAAGGGCTCGCTGGCTTCCATGGGGATCTGTGGAGTGAAACCGGCACGGATGCACGCGGCGACGAAGTCGTCGGCCGGGCTGGCGCCGGGTTTGCGCTGTACGCCGATCCATTGTTGATCGGCCAGGTGTTCGGGCAGCAGCTCGTGTTGCTGCGTCAGCGGGTGATGTTCGGGCAAGGCCAGCAGCATGGGTTCATCGAGCACCTGGCGGGCGGTCAGGTCCGGGTCGTCGGCCGCTGGTGGTTCGCCCACCAGGGCAATGTCCAGGCTGCGCTGGCGCAGGCCTTCCAACTGTTCAAGGGAGGGCAGGTTATACAGCTTGATATGCACGTTAGGCCGGTCATCGCGCAGCACGCGCAGGGCAGTGGGCAATACCCCGGCGTGCATGGCGTTCTCGATATAGCCGATGCACAAACCGCCTTCTTCACCGCGGCCCAGGCGCTTGCCCAGGGACTCCAGGCGGTTGGCGTGGGTCAGCAGCGCCTTGGTTTCGGCGAGGAAGGTCTGGCCGTCGCGGGTCAGGCGGATGCGTTGCTGGCTGCGTTCGAACAGCGTCAGGCCCAGGCGCTCTTCAAGCTGGGCGATCTGCCGGCTCAACGGTGACTGGGAGATGTGCAGGCGCTCGGCCGCACGGCCGACGTGTTGTTCTTCGGCGACCACTTCGAAGTAGCGCAGTTGGCGTAGATCAATCATGTAAGACCTATCGGGACTCAAGTTGGTCGTAGTATGTCTTGGACGGTCCGATCCAGGCAATCTAGGATCTGCTCAACGGTCATCGCGACCCTGAACCGATTGAGGAACCACCATGAGCTTGAAAGACAAACTGCCCGGCGTACTGGGCTTTGGCACCGCACCGCTGGGCAATATGTTCCGCGCCATTCCTGAAGAAGAAGCCCAGGCCACCGTCGAGGCCGCCTGGAATCACGGCGTGCGTTATTTCGATACCGCGCCGTTCTACGGTTCGGGGTTGTCGGAAATCCGCCTGGGCCAGGCCTTGTCCCATTACAACCGCGACGACTATGTGCTCAGCACCAAGGTCGGCCGGGTGATTCTCGACGAGGTCGAAGAAAGTGCCCGTGACCTGGGCGAGAAAAGCGGTGTGTTCGAGCACGGCCGTCCGAACAAAATGCTCAATGACTACAGCGCCGACGCCACCTTGCGCTCGATCGAAGACAGCCTTGAGCGCCTGCGCACCGACCGCCTGGACATCGTGTGGATTCACGACATTGCCCAGGATTTCTACGGCGATCAGTGGCTGGAGTACTTCAACCAGGCGCGTACCGGCGCGTTCAAGGTGCTGACGCGCTTGCGCGAAGAAGGCGTGATCAAGGCCTGGGGCCTGGGTGTGAACCGCGTCGAACCGTGCGAGCTGACGCTGGACCTGGCCGAAGCCCAACCCGACGGCTTTCTGCTGGCCGGCCGCTACACCCTGCTCGACCACGAGCGTGCCTTGCAGCGCCTGATGGACGCGGCCCTCGCACAGCACGTTGAGATCGTGGTCGGTGGCCCCTACAGCTCCGGCATCCTTGCCGGCGGCGCGCACTTTGAATACCAGCAGGCCAGCCCGGCGATCATCGGCAAAGTCGAGCAGATCAAGGCGATCGCCCAAGCGTTTGGCGTCAGCGTCAAGGCCGCTGCGCTACAGTTTTCCCTGGCCCACCCGGCCGTGGCCGCGGTGATTCCCGGTGCCAGTCGTCCGGGGCGTATTGCCGAAGACGTGGCGGCGTTGTCAGAGCAGATTCCAGCAGCCTTCTGGCAGGCGTTGCGCGATGCGCAGTTGATCTCGCCTCGCGCGCCTCTGCCGCTTTAACTTCAGGAGTTCAACCATGAAAATCGATGTGAGCGGCAAAGTAGCCATCGTCAGCGGCAGCACGGCCGGGATCGGCCTGGGCATCAGTCAGGCCCTGGCGCAATCCGGTGCCACCGTGGTGGTGATCGGGCGTGACAGCGGCAAGGTCGACGCTGCACTGGCGAGCATCCGCCAGGCGGTGCCAGGCGCCGATCTGCGCGGGTGCGTGGCCGACCTGGGCACGGTCGAAGGCGCCGAGACACTGTTCGCCGCCGAACCCCGCGCCGATATCCTGGTCAACAACCTGGGCATCTTCAATGATGTGGATTTCTTCGAGGCACCGGACAGTGAATGGACGCGCTTCTATGAAGTCAACGTGATCTCCGGCGTGCGCCTGGCGCGGCATTACGTACCGGGCATGGTCGAGCAGGGCTGGGGGCGGGTGATCTTTGTGTCGTCTGAATCCGGCGTGGCGACCCCGGCAGACATGATCAATTATGGGGTGACCAAAAGCGCCAATCTGGCGGTGTCCCATGGCCTGGCCAAGCGCCTGGCAGGTACCGGTGTGACGGTCAACGCGATCCTGCCGGGGCCGACGTTCACCGATGGCCTCGAGCACATGCTCAACGACGCCACGCAACAATCCGGGCGCACCGCGCGGGACGAGGCCGATGTGTTCGTGCGCAACGCGCGGCCGACGTCGATCATCCAGCGCGCGGCGAATGTGGATGAAGTGGCCAACCTGGTGGCGTACATTGCTTCACCGCTGTCGTCTGCCACGACCGGCGCCGCGTTGCGGGTCGACGGTGGTGTTGTCGACAGCATGGCGATCTGATTTTTAACGCTCTGGAGTATTTATCGTGGCAACAGCGTCTTCTGTGATCGAAATCCCTGCGTCGGCTGACCAGGTCTGGAAACTCATCGGTGGCTTCAACAGCCTGCCTGACTGGCTGCCCTTCATCGCCAAAAGCGAGCCGAGCGACGGTGGCCGCGTGCGTCACCTGCATGCTGCCGATGGCGGCCAGATTGTCGAGCGGTTGCAGACCTTCGACAACGTGGCGCGCACCTACAGCTACACCATTGAGCAGTCGCCGTTTCCGGTGAGCGCTTACTTGGCGACCGTGCAGGTTGAAGCGCTGACCGCATCGTCTGCCAAAGTAACCTGGTCCGGCGTGTTCACGCCGGCTGAGGGCACCACGGATGCAGCGGTGGAGGAGCTGTTTGCCGGCGTGTACAGCGATGGCCTGGAAGCGTTGCGCGCCAACTTCCCCGACTGACACCAACCCTCTGTCAGGGCTCGTTCCCACGCTCCCGCGTGGGAATGCCTGCTGGGACGCTCCGCGTCCCGTTGCGCAGGTGACGCAGAGCGTCACGGGCTGCATGCCCACGCGGAGCGTGGGGACGATCAAGCAGTGCGTGGGCCGACGCGATGGCCTGTGCGGGTGTGAGCCGCGCTGTATCGAGCAGGAACGGCGGCTCATCCCAGGCTTCGTATTCATGTGTCAACACCGACTGCCAAGTCGGCGGCAGCAACCCTGGAATATCGCTTTCACGGCTCTCGACCCTGCGCCGATGCTCCTGCTGATCAGAACAAATCACCTGGATATCGACCAGCTCAACGCCCGCCGCCCGCGCTACGCCTCGCCAAGCTTCGCGGCTCTCCCTCACCGGGTTCACACAGTCAGCGATCACTCGTTGCCCCAGGCGCACATTACTCAGTGCCAACGCATTCGCCACGCCATAACCGCTGGCACCCACATCCCCCGCCAGCACACCAGCCTCCCGCAGCGCTTGTTCGATCACGTCGATGCGCAGGTACACCGCGCCCATCTGGCGGGCCAGTTCCCGGGCAATTGTGGTCTTGCCGGTGCCGGGCAGGCCGCTGAATACGATAAGCATGGTTGATCTCCTCGCTGCTACGGGGGTGTTAGAGTGGGGCTGTTTCGTTCGACTACAGGACCGTTCATGACCTTGCCCTTCGTCAAGATGCACGCCCACGGCGACGACTTCATCATCATCGACCGCCGTGGCCAGGATAACCCTATCACGGCGCAGATCGCCCGACGCCTGGGCGACCGGCACACCGGGATCGGTTTCAATCAACTCGCGGTCATGCTCGACTGTGACGACGCCGCCGCCCGCATTCAGTTCTGGAACTGCGACGGCACGCCGCTGCAAACCTGTGGCAGCGCCACACGAGGCGTGGCCGACCGCTTGATGCATGAGGCCGGCACCCATGCCGTGGTACTGCGTACCGACCGTGGACTGCTCACCTGCGTACGCGTGGACGGGCAGCGGGTGTCGGTGGACATGGGCGAGCCATCGTTGGCGTGGGAGGCGGTGCCGCTGGCGCGGGCGATGGACACCCGCGTGCTGCCCATCGACGGTGAACCGGCCGCCTGCGGCATGGGCAATCCGCACTGTACGTTCTTCGTGGAAGACATCGCTGCGGTGGATGTCGAAGCGCTGGGCCCGGTCCTGGAATATCACCCGCTGTTCCCGGCCAGGACCAATGTGCATTTCGTGCAGGTGCTCGAGCGTAACCGTATCCGCCTGCGGATCTGGGAACGTGGCGGCGGCGTGCCGCTGGGTTCCGGGTCATGTTGCTGCGCGGCGGTGGTCAACGGCGTTCGACGCGGGCTGCTGGATGACAAAGTGGAGGTCGAATGCGATGGCGGAACCCTGACGGTGCAATGGGACGGGCAGGGCGGGGTGGTGTTGACGGGCAGCGTCGAGCCGATCATGCAGGGTGCGGCGTACCTACCTGGAACGTCACGCTGAACGTGGTGCCGCGCGTCGCGCAGGAGTTCACCGCCACATCGCCGCCATGCACCCTGGCCAGTTCGCGCACGATGTACAGGCCCAAACCCACGCTGCGCACATCGCTGCCCTGGTGGGTGCCTCGGGTCATGGGTTCGAACAGCCCGGCCAGCAACGCTTGGGGAATCGCCGCGCCGTAGTTGTGCACCGCAACCTCACCGCCCCTGGCACCCAGGCGCGAGATGACGGTGATCGGCTGTTGCAGGTCACCATAGGCCACGCTGTTGGCGACGAGGTTGCCGACCATCTGCTGCACACGGTCGGCATCCAGGCACGCGTCGCCATGACCCTCGGCCCGATGCACCAGCGTGGCCCTGGGGAAGGCTACGCGCAGTTCGTCCACGGCGTGATGAATCACCCGGTGCAAATCCAGTGGCTGCGCCCGGATGCTGATGCCCTGGCCGACCCGGGCCTGGGTGAAGTCCAGCAGGTCGGCGATCATGCGCTGGGCGCGTTCGGATGACTGGTCGATATGCCCGAGCAACTGATGCTCCTTAGGTGTGCGCTCGCCGCGTCGAAGAAAATCCGACGCCATGCGGATCGCGGCGAGGGGGTTTTTCAAGTCGTGGCTGACAATCGCCACCATCTGTTCGGCGAACAACGCACGTTGCTGGGCGATGGCATAGGCTTGGCTCAATTCGGCCTGGGCCTGGTGCAGTGCCTGTTCGGCGGCGGTTTTTTCCTGAAGCAGCGCTTCGGCAAGCTTGCGTGCGTTGAGCAGCTCGCGCTCGTACTTGTCGCGGTCGGTGGTGCCGAACAGCGCCAGGTCATACACCACGCCCTCGGCCTGCTGGCGTTGGCTGGCATTGAGCAGCACGGTGACTTTGTGCCCGTCACGATGGCGAATGTCGAGCTTCACCTCGTTGACGCTGCCATGCATGCGCAGCATCGGCGCCAGGTGGGTCTGGTAGAAAATCCGCCCGCCCATGGTCAGCAGGTCTTGAAAACGTTGGCCGCGCAGCTGGGCCGCGCTGAGCCCGAGCCACTCACCCAAGCGCTGGTTGGCGTGCAGAATCGTGCCGTCTTGCTGGGTCACCGCCAGGGCGCAGGCGGCGCTGTCGAATAGCGACTCAGCCGGCACTGACGTTGGCCCACGGCGCCAGGAACTCATCCATCGCCGCCGCGCACGCCTGGGGCGCACTCATGTGCGGGCAATGGCCGATGTTGTCTACCAGGCGATAGGTGCTGTTGGGCAGCACTGTGTGCAGGTATTCGCCGACGGCCACGGGGGCGATCAAGTCGTCGCTCGACTGCAGGATCAATACCGGCGTGGTCAGGCCGATCACATCGTCGCGGTTGTCCGAGAGAAAGGTCACCCGGGCAAATTGCTTGGCGATGTCGGGTTCGGTGCGGCAGAAACTCTCGGTCAGGGCGGTGCTCAGCTCGGGTTGCCCAGGGGCGCCCATGATCACCGGGGCCATGCTGCTGGACCAGCCGAGGTAGTTGCTGTCGAGGGTGTCGAGCAGGTCTTCGATGTCGTCGCGCTTGAAACCGCCGACATAACCCTCGGCGTCGATATAGCGCGGCGATGGGCCAATCATCACGTGCGCCGCGACCCGCCCCGGCGCGAGACGGTCAGCGAGGGTGCCGATCATGGCGCTGACCGAGTGCCCCACCAGAATCACCGGGCCTTCGGCGTAGGCGTCGATCAACTCGTCGAGGTCGCGGGCGTAACCTTCCAGAGTGCCGTACTTGGCTTTGTCGAAGGCGCCAAGGTCCGACAGGCCGGCGCCGACCAAGTCGTACAGCACTACGCGAAAGCGTTCGAGAAAATGCGGTGCCAGGTAATTCCACATCGCCTGGTTGCAGCCGAAGCCGTGGGAAAACACCAGGGTCGCAGCGCCGCAGCCCAGCACATTGACGTTGTTGCGGTGACGTAGATCCATGGCGTTCTCGTAGATGGCTTGTTGCTATATAGCGTGGCGGCAGTTTAGAGAGTCGCAGGGCCTGGGTCACGCGTTTGCGCGTAGATAAGGTAAAGTCGGCGCCTTCAGGAAGAAACTTCAGGTAACAATAGATGATGCTGATTCTGCGGCAATCCGTCATGAGTGTGCTGGTGCTGGTGCTTGCCAGTCTGTGGATGACCGCCCAGGCCGACACATCGCCTATCGGCGTTGCGCTGGATCAACGGGTCATAGACCTGACCAATACCCTCGACGCGGGCAGCGTCCTGCGCCTCAAGCAGCAACTGGCCGACCTTGAGCAGCGCAAAGGCGCACAGCTTGCCGTATTGCTGGTGCCCAGCACCGGCGACACCGGCATCGAAGACTACGCCAACCAACTGTTCCGCGCCTGGAAGCTGGGGCGCAAGGACGTCGACGACGGCATCCTGCTGGTGGTGGCCAAGGAGGACCGTACGGTGCGCATTGAGGTGGGCTATGGCCTGGAAGGTACGGTCACCGACCTGCTGGCCCATCGCATCATCGAAGAGCACATCACCCCGGCATTTCGCCAGGGCGACTTTGCCGGCGGCGTTCAACAGGGTGTGGACGCCCTGACCGTGCTGGTGGACGGCGGCGACCTGCCCAAAGTGGCCGGGCCTGGGATCAATCCGCAACTCATCGCGGTACTGGCGGCGTTTGTCCTGGGCGGCCTCATTGGGGTGCTGCTCGCCGCCGGCAAGGTGCATTGGCGCAAGGCCTTGATCGTCGCCGTGGCGGCCACGTTATTGCTGGCGCTGCTGGGCGGTGGTCGGGAATGGCCGATGTTTCTGTTTGTAATACCGCTGACCCTGTTGATTGGCGGCGCCACCTTCGGCGCGTTGTGGCAGCTACGGCCGCTGTTTTACGGCGTGGTCGGGTTACTCGTCTACAGCGCCGCGTTGGGGGTGGCGGATCAGTATGTGAACGTCAGTTTTATCCATTGGCTGGCGTGGCCGCTGGCTGTGTTGGCGGTGCTGGGGCTGTATCTGCTGCTGTTGATGATCATGAGGCACACCTGGAAGACCAGCCGCACAGGTTTTGTCGTGCGGCTGCTGGCGGCGGTCGCCGTCTATGGGGTGGCCGGGTGGATGCTGGATGATGGTCGCGACGGTTGGCTGCTGGCGTTTCCTATCGCTTCGTTCGTGGCGCTGATTATTTTCGGCAAGGTCGGCGAGGGCTCGGGGTCGGGGTCTGGCGGTGGGTCGGGTTCGAGTTCCAGCGGTTCAAGTTCCAGTTCCAATTCCAGTAGCAGCTCGTCCGGTGGTGGGGGTTCCAGTGGCGGCGGTGGGGCGTCGGGGAGCTGGTAGCCTACGCCGCTGAGATGGCGGTCAGGTCTGCCTGATGTATGAAGATTCAATGTGGGAGGGGGCTTGCTCCCGATAGCAGAGGATCAGGCACTGATGTGCTGAATGATCCACCGCTATCGGGAGCAAGCCCCCTCCCACAGTTTTTGATCGAGTTCGACATACGGGCCTTAGCCAGGGGCGCAACCGAGCGTTTGTATCAGACCCCCGCCGCCAACTTGCCCCCCTCCATCCGGCGCTTATACGCACTGTCCCGGCTCGCCAACCAGAAGTACAACGGCGATGTCACCATCAACCCCACCACCCAGGACAGATCCGCGCCGTTGATGTGTTCGGAAATCGGCCCGACGTACAGCGGCGTATTCATGAACGGAATCTGCACCGCGATCCCCACCGCATACGCCAGCAGCGCCTGTGGGTTGTACTTGCCGTAGATCCCGCCATCCACGCGAAAGATCGAGGCGATGTCATATTGGCCTTTGTGGATCGCGTAGAAGTCGATCAGGTTGATCGCTGTCCACGGCACCAGGACCACCAGCAGTACCAGCACCATGTCGACGAAGTGACCGATGAAATCCTTGGAGGCGAATACCGCCGCAATCGCGCAGGCGGCCAGCACCACTACCGAGATCACCGCGCGGCTTTTCGCCGTAGGGATCCAGCGGTAGGCGAAGGTCTGCACCAGGGTGATGATCGACAGCACCGCGCCGTACAGGTTGAGGGCGTTATGGCTGATCACGCTGAGCAGGAACAGCACCAGCATCAGCGGGCCAATGGCGCCGGTGGCGAGTTTGACGGCGTCCATGGTGTCCATGCCCACCGGGGTGGCGAGCACGGCGACGGCGCCGAAGATGAAGGCCAGGCTCGACCCCAGTACGGAGCCCAGGTAGGTGGTCCAGAAGGTGGATGCGACGGGTACATCGGCGGGCAGGTAGCGGGAATAATCCGAAACGTACGGCGCAAAGGCGATCTGCCACAGCGCGGCGAGGGAAACGGTGGCCAGCCAACCGGAAATGTTGAAGCTGCCGCGGGTCAGGAAATCCGTGGTCTGCACATGGGTGAAGATGTAGCCGAAGCCCAGCACGATGCCGGCGCCAAGTACCCAGGTGCCGATGCGGTTGAGCACATGAATGAAGCGATAGCCGATGATGCCGATGATGCCCGAACCGATGGCGCCGATCACGATGCCGACGGGCACCGGTACCGCATCGACCACGCCATGCAGGGATTTGCCGGCCAGCACGATGTTGGAGGCGAAAAAGCCGATGTACATCACGCCGGCAATCACCACCACCAGCAACGCGCCGAGGGAGCCGAACTGGGCACGGCTCTGGATCATTTGCGGAATGCCCATTTGCGGGCCCTGGGCCGAGTGCAGTGCCATCAACACACCGCCGACCAGATGGCCGACCAGGATGGCGACGATGCCCCATACCAGGTTGAGGTGGAACAACTGCACCCCCAATGCGCCGGTGACGATCGGCAGCGGCGCGATGTTACCGCCGAACCACAGGGTGAACAGGTCTCTTACCTTTCCATGGCGATCTTCCGGGGGCACGTATCCAATCGTGTGTTTTTCGATAAGCGGGGCGGAGGATGTTGCAGTGGTAACCATGACGAGCTCCAAGGCAAGGTGAGTACGTGGACGTACTTCGCTGTGCGCAGCAACGGCGGCGCTTTGTTGTTGGAGTGATCATCTGCAATGGGCACGGGCAGGTAAATTAGTAAGTTTGTTGCTATAGACCTTAAAAAAAGTATCTCGCGGCAGTTTTTGCTCCGGTATGTTGCATGGGCTTGAATCGATGAAAAAAGCCGGTTTTTCTTGCACATTTTTGGGGCGAAAACCCCCGTTTTCGGAGGCCCCGATGGCTGCCTACAACCTGCGCCAACTCAGATATTTCGTCACCACCGCCGAATGCGGCAGCGTCGCCGAGGCGTCGCGCAAGCTGTATATCGCCCAGCCGTCGGTGTCCACCGCCATCAAGCAGTTGGAAGACAGTTTTGGTGTGCAGTTGTTTATCCGCCATCACGCCCAGGGTGTGTCGCTGACCCCCAGCGGCGCGCGGTTCTATCGCAAGGCGCTGGAGCTGCTGCGGGTGGCCCATGAGTTCGAACAGAACGCCTTGGCCGACAATGATGTGGTGGCCGGGCAGATCGATATCGGCTGCTTTGAGACCGTGGCGCCGTTGTACCTGCCGCGCCTGATCGCCGGGTTCAAGACACGCTGGCCGGGGGTGGAAATCCGCCTGCGTGACGGCGAGCAGCAGGAGCTGGTGCAGGCGCTGACAGCGGGCACCATCGATGTGGCAATGCTGTTTGAGCACGACCTGGGCGGCGCCATCGAAACCACGCCCTTGATGCCGCCGCAGCAGCCATACGCGTTGTTACCGTCCGATCACCGTTTTGCACGGCAGGCCAAGGTGTCGTTGGTCGACCTGGTGCTCGAGCCGATGATTCTGCTGGATGTGCTGCCGAGCCGGACCTACTTCGTGAGCATCTTTGACGAGCGTGGGTTGACGCCGAATATCGTGTTCAGCTCGCCGTCGATCGAGATGGTGCGGGGCATGGTGGGGCGCGGGTTCGGGTTTTCGATCCTGGTGACCAAGCCGTTCAGCGAGTACACCTATGATGGGCAGAAGGTGGTGTGTATCCCGCTGGCGGAAACCGTCACAGGCTCGGGATTGTCGGCGGTGTGGCTCAAGCGCGCACCGCTGACCAAGCCGGTGCAACTGTTCGTTGATTACTGCCGTGAAGAGCTGGCGCGATTGCTCGGCTGAACACAGAACAAAATGTGGGAGGGGGCTTGCCCCCGATTACTGTGGGTCAGCTACAGATGAGTTGACTGATACACCGCAATCGGGGGCAAGCCCCCTCCCACATTTGATTTGTGGTGTATTTCAGATGCGTAGCGAGTCCAGCATCCGCTGTAACAGGGCATCACAGTCTGCCAGCTGTTCCACGCTCACAAACTCATCCGGCTTGTGCCCCTGGTCCATGCTGCCTGGCCCGCACACCACGGTGGGAATACCCACCGCATCAAACAGCCCGCCCTCAGTGCCAAACGCCACGGTGCCAAACGCACTGGAGCCGCAAAACGACGCAATCAATTGCGCGGCCTGGCTGTGCTCATCGGTGACCAAGCCCGGGTAAGCCGACAACGCGGTGAACCGAATCGAACTCTGCTTGCTCACGGCCTGCATGCGCGGCAGTACTTGCTGCATGGCGTAGGTGTGCAGTTCGTGCGCCACTTCAGCCGGATCCGTCGAGGGCAGGGCGCGTACTTCGAAATCAAACCGGCAGTCGGCGGGCACGATATTCAGGGCCTTGCCGCCGCTGATCACGCCGGTTTGCACGGTGCTGAACGGCGGATCGAAGCGAGGGTCCTGGTGCGCACGCAAGCGTTGGCCAATGCGCCCCAGTTCGCCGATCAACTCGGCGGCGTGCTCGATCGCATTCACCCCGGACGGTGCATACGCCGAGTGGCACGCCTCGCCCTGTACATCGCAGCGCATCGCCAGCTTGCCCTTATGGCCAAGCACAGGTTTGAGCTCGGTCGGCTCGCCAATAATGCACAGCATCGGCTTCACCGGACGTTGCGCCAACACGTCGAGCAGCGAGCGTACCCCGAGGCAGCCGACTTCTTCGTCATACGACAGGGCGATGTGTACCGGCAGGCGCAACCGCGCCTTGACCAACTCCGGCACCAGCGCCAGCACGCAGGCGATGTAGCCTTTCATGTCGGCGGTGCCACGCCCGTACAGCTTGCCGTCGAGCTCGGTCAGTTGAAACGGCGGCAGCGTCCAGGGCTGCCCATCCACCGGCACCACATCGGTATGCCCCGACAACACAATGCCGGGCAATTCCACCGGGCCGATGCTGGCAAACAGGTTAGCCTTGCTGCGCGACGCGTTGTAGATCAGCTCGCTGGACACGCCGAGCCCCTCCAGGTAGTCGCGCACGAACTCGATCAACTGCAGGTTGGACTCGCGGCTGGTGGTATCGAACCCCACCAGCGTCTGCAGCAACTCGCGGCTGCGGCTCATCGCTCGTCTCCGGCCACGCCATAGCCTGGGGAGCGATCCGGGGCGAGGGCGCGGTCGATGTAGTCCTGCACTTGCGGACGGTAGGCGTCCCACAGTGTTTGCAACTGGCCGATGGGGGCTTCATCGGCCCAGTCCACGCGCAGGTTGATGATCGGCCAGGTCAGCTCACCCACCACCACCAGCGCGGCGGAATGCACCGGGCCGGCTTCGCCACCGGCAGCGATGGCGGCATGCATCGCCGCGAGCAAGCGGTCTGCCAACTGGCCTTCGCCGTGTTCGAAGGCGCTGACCATTGCCTCGATCACCCCTCGGTCGGCGAGCATATTCCCCGCCGCCACGCATTGCTCGCCCGACACGGCATTGTGGGTGCCCAGGGTTTCGCTGCCGCTGAAATGCACGCTGCGGCCCAGGTGATCGATTGCGGTCAATTGGCGGTATTGGCTGTAGCCGTTGCGCGTCAGGGCTGTGTCGACGGCATCCGCCGGCGTGAGGCCTTGCTCCAGGCAGTCGAGCACTTCCGGGCCAAGGGCCGGCAGCGTGATGTTCTGGGTGGCGACCGCACCTACACCCGGCCGCAGCCATGGGCAACGGGCGCCCACGGCGATGCTCGAGGAGCTGATGGCGATGCCCAGCTGGCCGGTCTCCGCGCAGCGACCCACGATTGAAAAGGTCATGGCTAGTCTCCTTACTCTGGAATAACCGCGATCACATCGATTTCCATCAGCCACTGCGGCTGGCCCAGCGCTGAAACCACCAGCCCGGTGGAGATCGGGAACACGCCCTTGAGCCACTTGCCGACTTCCTGATACACCGGTTCGCGATAGCGCGGGTCGATCAGGTAAGTGGTGGTCTTGACGATATGCGACAGATCGGAGCCCGCTTCCTCAAGCAGTTGCTTGACGTTGCGCATGGCTTGTTCGGCCTGGGCACGCGGGTCGCCCAGGCCGATCAGGTTGCCGTCGAAATCGGTGCCCACCTGGCCGCGCACATACACGGTATTACCGGCACGTACGGCTTGGCACAGGTCGTTGTCCAGGCTTTGGTTGGGGTAGGTTTCCTGGGTGTTGAACATGCGGATGCGAGTATGAGTAGGCATCAAAAAAACTCCGGCAAAGGGATCAGGCGCTGACAGGGGAGGGGCGAGCCAGCGGGGCGGCTTCGCGGTACTCAAGGTATTGACGCTGAATGGCGATATGGTCGGCCACGTACTTGGCGTCGTGCCATACGCCCCAGATAAACGACGAGCCACGGCGCGACTGCCACGGCAACCCCAGGAAATAAATCCCGGCTTCGCTGGCTACGCCGCGCTGGTGCCGGGGCTTGCCGGCTGCGTCGAATGCGTCGACCTTGAGCCAGCTGTAGTCCACGGCAAACCCGGTGGCCCAGATAATCGAAGTGATGCCGGCCTGGGCAAGGTCTAGTTCCAGGATCGGATGCTTGATGCAGTCGGCGTCCGGGAATAGGCGGCGGGCTTCGGGCTCAAGCGGCAGGTCGAGGCCGTTGCGCTCTATGTAGGCATCGGCCGCATCCAGCAGGGCCAGGTAGTTTTCATCGCCACGGGCCAGATTCTCTATCAGGTTCGGTTGGAACGTGGCGACGCTGCCGTTAAACCCTTGGGTAAGGCCGACCAGGGTCATGCCGTGCTGGGCCAGTTCCCGAAAGTCGATGGTCTTGCCGCCGTGGGCGCCGCTCACCGCGATGGTCACGTGCTCGCGGCCGGGTTTCATCGCGGCCTGGTCCCACTCGCCCAGCACCCCCAGCCACCAGCAGAAATCCCGGTTGCGATAAGCGCGAGGCGGACGGTCATGGGCGCCGACCGACAGGTACACCTGACTACCGGAACGTTGCAGTTCATCGGCAATTTGTACGCCGGAAGAGCCCGCACCCACCACTAGCACGGCGCCCGCCGGCAGTAGCGCCGGGTTGCGATAATCGGCGGAATGTAGCTGATGCAGCGCGGTATCTGTCGGTGCAATCGCCGGAATCACCGGCTTCTGAAACGGCCCGGTGGCGGCCACGACGCGGTTGGCTTCGATCACGCCTTGGCTAGTGTGTACGGTAAAGCCTGGACGGCCTTCATTGCGCACCACCGACGTCACCTCCACGCCCGTACGAATCGGCGCATTGAACTTGCGCGCATAGGCTTCAAAGTAATCCGCCACGCGCTCCTTCGGCGCAAAGCCATCGGGCGCCACATCATCGAATTGCAGGCCGGGAAAACGGTCATGCCAGGCCGGCCCGTTGGCCACCAGTGAATCCCAGCGCCCGGTGCGCCAGCGCTCGGCGATACGACTGCGCTCCAGCACCAGGTGCGGCACGCCGTGCTTGCTCAAATGCTCGCTCATGGCCACGCCGGCCTGGCCGGCGCCGACCACCAGGGTGTCGGTTTTTGTTATTGCTTGAGTCATGTGTCTGTCCTTGCGTCATGCAGTTGGATTCAACGTGGGCATGACTTCAAGGCTAGGGGGAGGGTGGTTTTTAATAAAATATTATTAAGCTTGGGAGTGAGCATAAATATCGGATGCAGCGTCAGAGTTCGCCGTAATATTTCACCGCCGCCGCAGCCCGCGACGGCACCTTCAAACTGCGCAGCAACGACGACACATGAATGCGCACGGTAAACGGCGAGATCGCCAGGGCCTTGGCGATTTCCTTGTTGGTCTTGCCTTGGGCGATCAGGCGCAGCACTTCTCGCTGACGGGCGGTAAGCGTGTGGATGTCGAGGGGCAACAGGCCCGAGGGGGCGAACTTGACCAAAACTTCACCTTCACGGATCGCCAACAGCGCCTGGCCGATCTCGTTGGGGGCGATGTTCTTGCCGATAAAACCGTCAACGCCCAGGTTCATCACCTGTTCGATCAGCGCCGGGTCATCCACCATCGATACGACCACCAGCGTGGTGCGCCGCAGTTGTCGGCGCAGGTCGGCGAGCTGGCTCATGCAAGTCAGCCCGGGGAAGCGCAGGTCGAGGATCAGCGTGTCGATGTCGTTGGGGTCAAGCAGTAATCCATGCACGTCATCCAGGGTGCCGGCTTCCTGTACCACGGCCTCGGGTAGCAGGCGCTGTACGGTACGCGCCATGCCTTCGCGAAACATCGGATGGTCGTCGGCGATGATGATCCGGCCGGTCATGATGGGCTCCTTCCTGGGGCATGGCTGTGCTGAGGCATGTTACTTTACCACCGCGCCCGCAAAGGGCATGTCAAGGATATGACTATGAGTCTTGAGACCAACTCCGAACTCGACCAGGCCAACCTGCGCATCATGGTGGCCGCGATCGCCATTGTGTATATCGGCGTGCTGGGTTTTTTGCCCGGGCATTCGCTGGACACCTATCTGCCGGTGATTCTGTACATTTTCGTGTTCCTGCTCGCGTCCATCGCTCTGCGCCAAGTGATTGCGCGCTGGCCGGGGCATTACCCGGCGCGGCGGATTTTCGGCATGCTGCATGATTACACTGGTACCTCATTCGGCCTGGTAGTGGGTGGTGAAGCGGCGTTGCCGCTGTATGCGGTGATGGTGTGGGTCAACTTGGGCAATGGCATGCGTTACGGCTCGCGTTACCTGGCGATTGCCACCGGGCTGGCGTTGCTGGCGCTGCTGGTGGTGTACCGGCTTACGCCGTGGTGGCAGGCGCAGCCGTTCATGGTGCTGATGCTGATGATCACCAGCACGGTGATCCCGGTCTACGCGCACATACTGCTGGAGCGCACGCGCAAGGCCTCCGAAGAAGCCATCGCCGCCAACCTGGAAAAATCCCGCTTCCTGGCCCAGGCCAGTCATGACCTGCGTCAGCCGATCCACTCCATCGGCCTGTTCACCGCCTGCCTGCGCGAAGCCCGGCTGGGCGATGAAGAGCGGCGATTGGTGGACAATATCGACCGTTCGTTGCTCAACGTGTCGCAACTGTTCCGCTCGATTCTTGACCTCTACACCCTCGATAACGGTCGGCTGCTGCCCAAGTACCAGGTGATCGATCTGGGGGAGTTCCTTGCTGACCTGGTGCGCCAGAACGCCGAAGCGGCGCGCTGGGCCGGGGTGCACTTGCAGTTGCGCCCGTGCGCGCACTGGGTGCAGGTGGATCCGGCGTTGTTGGCGACCATGGTGCAAAACGTGCTGTCCAATTGCTTCAAATACGGTGCGCAACGGCCGGTGTTGATTGGCGTACGCAGGCGTGGCGGTGGCTTGGCGGTGGAGATTCATGACCGTGGGCGGGGAATTGCCGAGGAGCATCTGTCAAAGGTCTTCGAAGAATTTTATCGGGTACGCCACGTGCGCGACAAAGACGTCGAAGGCGTGGGCCTGGGGCTGTCGATCGTCAAGCGCCTGGGACGCTTGATGGACCTGCAGGTAAGTCTGCGCTCGCGGGTGGGACATGGCACTTCGGTCAGCCTGTACGGCCTGACGCCAGCCTCCGCGCCACGTCAGCCGGCACCGCGCGATGAGGCACGCCAGGCCGGGCTGTTGACGGGTTTGAAAGTCTGTCTGGTGGAAGATGACCACAACGTACTGCTCGCTACCCAGGCCTTGCTGGAGCGCTGGGGCTGCCAGGTGCAGGCAGAGTCATCAGGGCATGACCTGGTCAGCGACTGCGACATCATCGTCGCCGACTACGACCTGGGCAATCATGCTACCGGCATCGAATGCATCGACCATCTGCGCCGGCAACGCGGTTGGGCGGTGCCGGCGCTGATCCTCACCGGGCACGACGTGGAGAAAATCCAGGCCGCGTTGCACGATCGTCAGATCGCGATCCTGTCCAAACCGGTGCGACCTGCGCAATTGCGTGGCACCCTGCGTGAGCTCAGTCGGGAACAAATTACTGCATAAATGGCGTCAACCCATTGCCACGTGCCCCTTTGGGTTGGCAGAAAGCGGCAGGCTTTATCAGGCCAAAGCTGCCGACTGCATGCAGTGCGCCACCCACGCCGGTTGAGAGCACGCAGTTATAGTCACCGGACGCGGTGCTCGCGATGTAATAGGTTGTCATGGAGTCGCTGCGCACATTGGCAATACGCTTCACGGGTTCACCCAAGTTGGTCTCCGACAGCGTCTTGAGATGGTCTTCGGTGGGTTTGATATTGCTGCAACCGGCGACGCCGATGATCAGTGCGCCAAGCAGGGCGAGACGAGTAACGAGGGAATGGAGTTTCATGGTGCTTCTTCCTTGGGTTGTTATGGTTTTTCCAATGCGCAACGGCGCTTCACGCGCTGAATGCGTGGTGTTGGTTGGGCGTTGGAAGTGGCGAGGAATATAGCGCTGGGGGAGATGTGGGTCGATTAGCACAAATGGGCTAATGGCAGTTTGAATCCTGGAGAAGGGGAGCGCTGTGCTGGAGATAAAACGAGCCACACCAGAAGACGCTGACAGGGCGTTTGAGATTCGTCGCGAGGCCATCCGCAGTCAGTGCATTGGCGCCTACAGCGCTGAGCAAATGTCGCTCTGGACCCGAGGCCGCGCAAGCGACGGTTACAGCATCCTGATGGAAAAACTGTTCTACATGGGGTGGGTGAACGGTGAAGCCGTCGTCACGGGCATGCTTGACCTGGCCAACAATGAAATCGGGGCGTTGTTCGTACGGTCCGCATTCACCGGGCGCGGTTATGGCAAGGCGATGCTTGATCACCTGGAAGACGTTGCGCGGCAGCGGGCGGTTGCAGAGGTGGTGCTTGACTCGACGTTGAATGCGGTGAGCTTTTATAGAGCGTGCGGGTATGTGGGGCATGAGCAGGCGGTGTATCGCTCGCCAGCGGGACTGGTGTTGGCGTGTGTGCCGATGGTGAAAAAGCTTGCGCAGAATTCCGGTGCGGCAGGCGACCAAAGCGAGTGCCTTGTCACGTAATCGCCTGCTCCGTCGATTACCCCATAGCCGTGATCGTTCCCATGCTCTGCGTGGGAATGCCTTCCGGGACGCTCCGCGTCCTGCCAGCCACTGCGCTCAGGTGACGCAGAGCGTCACGGGCTGTATTCCCACGCGGGAGCGTGGGAACGATCTTTGAAACCAGTGCGCAATCGCTCAATCACCTGCTCCACTCCGGGCCCTTGAATCAGCGGCGGCGCATCACTCTCGCCAAATTCACGCCATACAAACAGCGTCAGCTCAGCCCCGTCGGTCAGGGTTTTGGCCTGTGCTTGCGAGCCGAAATTGTGCAGCGTGCGATAGCGTTCGTCCTGCCAGAACGCTTGCTCTACCCAGTCATAGACGGGGATGAAATGAAAGTGCAGCGCGAATCCCGGCATATGCCCGTAGCGGCTGATGTAGAGCCACTTGGGCTGCAGCTGCGTTTCCATTATCCGTTGGGTTCGGGCAAGCAGACCGCCCAGTTCGGCCAGTGCGGCGTCGGGCATGTCAGCCAGGGAAGCAATCGGTGCCTTGGCGCCCAGCATCAGGTAGCCCGGCAGTTTTGAAGACTGATGATGGTTGAGCAGCCAGTATTCGGTCTGGTGCAGGATGAAGGCGGGGTCGATTTGCATGGGCGCGCGAGGTTCCGAATCCGTGGGTAACCTGACAATCTACGGCTATGTAACTGATACGCCGCAATCCAAATGTGGGAGGGGGCTTGCCCCCGATGAGCAAGTATCAGTCACTGCATCTGTGACTGACCCACCGCCATCGGGGGCAAGTCGAATCGTCGCACCGCCTCTCTCACATTTCTGACCGGGTTCGAGCCTCAATGCATCTTGCTGTGGTCCATCTGGCTATGGTCCATTCCGTCAACACCCCGCGCAGCAGCCTTTACTTCGATGCTTTGCTCAGCGCCCTTGGCATCTTTTACCGTCAGGGTCAGCGGCACCTGGTCGCCTTCCTTGATCTGCCCGGTCAGGCCCATCAGCATCACGTGGTAGCCATTCGGGTCGAGGGTTACGGCCTTGCCGGCGGGCAGCGCCACCGAGTCCACCGGGCCCATGCGCATTACGTCGTCCTTCATGCTCATTTCATGGATCTGCACGTCCTTGGCCACGGGCGACGCTACGCGCAGCAACTGGCTGTCACTGTCGGCGGTGACGGTCATGAACGCGCCGCTGGAGGGCTGGCCCGGCACGGTGGCGCGGACCCAGGCGTCGGTCACTTGCACCTGGGCGCTGGCGTGGGCGGCGAGGCCGAGCAGGGTGAGGCCGAGGGTGAGACGCTTGAGGTGTTGAACGGCAGTCATTAGCAGACCTCCATGACGGTGAGCAGGTCTTCTGCGCACTCTTTAGCGGTAAGGGACGCCTGCAAGCCAAGGCGCAGGTTGCCACGGGTGTCGAACACGAAGCTGGTGGCGGTGTGGGACAGGGTGTAGGTGTCGCCGGCGGGGATCTTTTCATAAAAGATCCCGAACTCCTTGGCGGCCACGGCGATTTCCTGCGGGGTGCCGTAGAGGGCTTCGAAGCTTGGATCGAAGGCCTTGACGTATTTGTCGAGAATCTCGGGGGTGTCGCGCTCGGGGTCCAGGGTGATGAACACCACTTGCATGATTTCACCGTCGCGGCCCATCAGCTTCTTGGCCTGGGCGGCGCGTGCCAGGGTGGTCGGGCAGACCGCCGGGCATTGGGTGAAGCCGAAGAACACCACGGGCATCAGGCCACGGTACGAGCTGAGGGTGACGGTTTCGCCGGCGGTGTTCTTGAGCTTGAAGGTGCGCCCCATGATCTTGTCACTGAGGTCCTTGCCGTACTTGAAATTCAGCTTGGGGCTGTAGTCACAGCCGCCCAGCAGGCTGCCCAGGCCTAACAGGCCCATGCCGGTCAGCACTTTGCGGCGGGTGAATAACGTACTCATCAACTGTGCGTCCTGTGAAACGCCTGAATGGCTGTGCAGCGGCCCACCCGGCTTTGAAAAGGAGTAACGAGAAGGGTGCAGAGTCTACCAACCTTGGCCACCGCGCGTAATCTGCGACGTTCTGCCACAGGGCAGCATTGCGCTGCGTCCTTTTGCGGGTTCGGTGGTAGCGGCGGCGCATGAAAAGGGGCGTCTCGGTTTCCGATTAAGGCTTGGCTGACCGGTGTTCCAGTAACATCCCGAACTACTTTGCCTGCCCGGTGTGCAGCGCTGTCACTGTCGCGAGCATATTCATGATTTTCAGTCGCGATGGAACGCGACAGGGCCTGTGAGCAGGCCTGTCGCTACCGCAAAATCAGGGAAGGGCTTGAAAACAGAGCATCACGCGGCCAATGGCTTACTCGCCAGAGACTTCTTGTAAGTTGCTTTCATCGCTTCCATTTGCGCGCCCAGCTCGTCCAGCTTCGCCTTGCCCAACAGTTTCTTGGCCTGGGGAAACATCTCGGTTTCTTCTTCTTCGATATGGTGTTCCAGCAGCTCCTTGACCACTTTGACGCGGCCGGAAAACTCGGTGGAAGACGGATCGGTTTGCTTCAGGTCAGGCAGCACCAGTGAATCGACAGTGCGGTGCTCCTCCTTGGCTTCGTGATACATGATGTCCTGTTCCTTGCCGCCGGCTTCCCTGAAAGCCGGGTAGAGGATTTCTTCTTCCAGCTTGGTATGCAGGGTAATTTCCATCTCCAGCTTGGCCAGCAATTCGGTGCGTTTTTTCACCCCGCGCTCGGTGGATTCGCTCAGTTGGGTCAGCAGGGTCTTGACGCGTTCATGGTCGGCTTTGAGAAGGTCGATGGCATTCATGTGGAACCTCACGGGTAGTAGTCGGGCATGTCGAAACGCACGCCTCGTGAGTCAGAAGATTGCATGACGCGTACCAACTTTTAAGTATAAAAAATTATCTTGAAAATCAAATGGATAGCGTCCAGCTAGCGTTTCGCTGTCGTGCAGCTTGCATGATCGGTCGTTGCCGGGATTGCACAACGCACATTTACCGCGTCGGTCCAGGTGCCGGTTAAAAAAATCCAATGGAACCCTTGGCGCTTCTGCTTGACCTAAGCCTTAGACATCAGGAGGTGAAGCATGGAAATAAACTATATCTGGATCGTACTGGCGGTGATTCTGCTGCTGTTAGAACTGTGGGCGATCAATATCGTATTGCGCAGCACTGGGGGCTGGGAAACCAAGGGGTTGTGGGTGGTGGTGCTGGTCTTCGTACCGCTGCTGGGGCTGATCGCCTGGGCGATGTTCGGGCCCAAGCGTGAGATGGCGCAAGAGCGCAAAAACTAAAAGCATTCAGCGATAAAAAAACAGGCGCCCCATGGGGCGCCTGTTTTGGTTGCGGCCTAAAGATCAGCCCGCGACTGCCTTGGCAATCGCTTCATTGAACGCCGGCAGATCGTCCGGCGTGCGCGAAGTGATCAAGGTCCAGCCATTGGCTTTGCATTCCTGCACCTGGGCATCCACCACGCTGGCGGCACCGGCGTTTTCCAGGTCGATACGCACGCTTTTATACGCGGTGAGGGTCTTGCCTTTGACCACGCCGGCGTCGATCAACGCCCACGGGCCGTGGCAGATCGCCGCGATGGTCTTGCCGGCCTGGGCGAACTCATTGATCAAGCGCAGCGCGGCGGCGTCCTGGCGCAGGGTGTCGGCATTCACGGTGCCGCCGGGAATAACCAGCGCATCGAAGTTGCCGCCGACCACGTCCGACAGTTGCACGTCGGATTCCACGGTCTGGTCCTTTTCCGTATCGCCGACAAAGGTCTGGGTGGTGCCGCCTTTGCTGGAAGCGTGCGTTACCGTCGCGCCGTAGCTACGCAGGGTTTGCAGGGGCTTGAGCAGTTCGTCACGCTCGATGCCGGTGTTGGAGGTGATGACGAGGATGTGCTTGCCGTTGAGTTGCGAACTCATGGTCGAGTGTCTCCTTGGGTCATGGAAGGATTAATGGGCGTGTTTGGCTTGCAGCTCCTTGGCCATTTTCAGGTGTGCTTCCAGGGTTGGCAGAGTCTTGGTGGCGAAGGCCTTCAACTCGGCATTGTCCGAGGACTCAGCTTCCTTCTTGAACAGGTCGACGGTTTTTTGATGGGCGTCGACTTGGTTGTTGGCGTACGCCTTGTCGAACGATTCATCGCGCATTTCCAGGATGGCTTTCTTCGCCTTGTCGGTCAGGGCGGCGTCATCCGGTACTTCGATGTCGAGTTTTTTCGCCAGGGCCATCAGTTCCTGATTGGCCTTGGTGTGGTCAGTAATCATATGTTGGGCAAAAGTTTTCACGTCTGCCGAGCTGCTTTTTTCCAGGGCCAGCTTGCCGGCTTCCACTTCGGTGATACCACCCTCGGCGGCATTGTCGACAAAGTCGTTGGACGTGGCGGCCATCGCGGTGGAAATCGAGCCCGCAACCAGCGCGAATGTCAGGCCCATTTGTTTCATCAGTCGAGTCGTCATGGTGTCTCTCCTTGGGAAATGGCGTGATGCCGTTACATCAGTGTTGAGCCGCGCCCTGCGCAAAAGGTTTAAATTTTTTTTGCGTGAATTGACCCAACGGCCAAGCGGGCAATTTCCTTGAACTAATCCAAATTCCCAGGGTTCTGCTGCATAAGGCTGCCGCTGTGGGTGGCCGTTTACCAGGAGATAGCACTGTGACCGATCACACGCCCGCCGATAAAACCCCCGCACCCATCAGTTCCGAAGACGCGCAAAAAGGCCATGCCGACGGCACCAAGGGGCAGACCCTGGAACGTCCGAATCCCAAGACCGAAACCATCGACAAGGTCGTGACGCCAACCTCGATCAAGGACATCGAGCGTCAGACGGATGCGATCAACGAGAAGCTCAGCAAGGGGCAGTGAGCATGGCCCGTTCCATCAGCGCGGCCGAGTTGGGCATCGCGCTCAAGCCCGGCGATGACACCGGCCTGTTCAAGTGGTTTATCGCCAGTTTCCTAATGGGCAAGCGCATTCAGGCGCCCATTGCCGCGCAAGCCTACAAGGTGATCGTTGAAGAGGAGGGCCGCGACACCCCGCGCAAATTGCAGCACTGCACATCGCGGGAGCTGGTGGCGATGTTGGGGCGCGCGCATTACGTGCGCTACGACGAAACCACGGCGCAACGCCTGTTGGACCTGAGTGCGAAGCTCAACGCCGAGTACAGCGGCAAGATCACCCGCATGCTCGAGGCCAGCGATAACCGCCAGGCGTTCGAAAAACGCCTGGGTGAGTTCGAGGGTGTCGGCCCCAAGACCATCGAGATTTTCATGCGCGATGCCGCCACGGTGTTGTTTTGACAGCACCTCTGTACGTGGGCTGCGCCGGCTGGAGCTTGCCTCGCGAGCATTGGCCGGCGTTCGCTGAGCAGGGCACGCATTTACAGCGCTATGCCTCGCGTTTCAACGCGGTGGAAATCAACAGTTCGTTTTATCGACCTCACCTGGCAAAAACCTATGAGCGTTGGCGTGAGTCGGTGCCTGCGGGTTTCCGTTTTTCCGTCAAGGTGCCCAAGCGGATCACCCACGAACTGCGCTTGCAGGAGTGCGGTACCGCCTTGGACGAGTTTCTCGTGCAATGCCTGCAACTGGACGAGAAGCTGGGTTGCCTGTTGGTGCAGCTGCCGCCGTCCCTGAGGTATGAGCCGCTGGTTGCCGGCGCTTTTTTCGAGGCGCTGCGCCAACGGTTTGCCGGTACCGTGGTGCTGGAACCGCGCCATGCCAGTTGGCTAGCGGCTGGGGCTTTGTTGCAGTCGCTCGAAATCGGTTGGGTCAGCGCCGACCCTGCGGTGATCGCTGCCGGTGATGCCTGGCACGGCGTGCGTTATTGGCGTCTGCATGGCTCGCCGCGGATTTATCACAGCGCCTATGGGCACGAGCGGGTGCAGGCGTATGCGCGGTTGCTGCGCCAGTCGATTGAAGAGGGCATTCCCACCTGGTGCATTTTCGACAATACCGCCAGCGGCCATGCGGTCGCCGATGCCCTCGACCTGCTCGACGTCTACCCGCACCTCGACACTCGGCAAGGCTTATAAACGCAACGGCTGGTTAGCTGGGCGAGGGCCGGGTACTCTTTGTTTTCAGTGCAGTCTGTTCACAGTCCAGGGAGAGGTGACCCGATGTCGTTGATCACAACCATCGAAGACTTACGCAAGCTTGCGCAAAAACGTGTCCCGCGGATGTTCTACGACTACGCCGATTCCGGCTCCTGGACTGAGAGCACTTACCGAGCCAATGAAAGCGACTTTGCCCGGATCAAGTTCCGTCAACGCGTGGCGCGCAATATCGATGAGCGTTCGATTCGCGCCAGCATGATTGGCCAGGACATGGCCATGCCAGTGGCGCTGGCACCCACCGGCCTGGCGGGCATGCAGCACGCCGATGGCGAGATTCTCACCGCCCGCGCCGCTGCGGCGTTTGGCCTGCGCTATACCTTGTCGACCATGAGCATCTGTTCACTGGAAGACATTGCCGAGCACGTCGGCCAGCCCTTCTGGTTCCAGTTGTATGTGATGCGCGACCGTGGGTTTATCGAGCGTTTGATCGAACGGGCCAAGGCGGCTGGCGTTGATGCGTTGGTGTTGACGCTGGACCTGCAGATCCTCGGGCAGCGCCACAAGGATCTGATCAACGGCCTGTCCGCGCCGCCCAGGCTGACCCTGCCGAACATCCTCAACATGATGACCAAGCCGCGCTGGGTGATGGGCATGCTGGGCACCCAGCGACGGGGCTTCGGCAATATCGTCGGGCATGTGACGGGGGTGGCCGATATGCGTTCGCTGTCGGCGTGGACCGCCCAGCAGTTCGACCCGCGCCTGAGCTGGGACGATGTGGAGTGGATCAAAAAGTGCTGGGGCGGCAAGCTGATCATCAAGGGCATCCTCGATGTGGAGGACGCGCGCCTGGCGGCCAATACCGGCGCCGATGCGTTGGTGGTCAGCAACCACGGCGGCCGCCAGCTGGATGGCGCGCCGTCGAGCATCAGCCAGCTGCCGGCGATTGTCGAGGCGGTGGGCAAGCGGATTGAAGTGTGGCTCGACGGGGGTATCCGCTCCGGCCAGGATGTACTCAAGGCCATGGCGCTGGGCGCCAAGGGCACCATGATCGGGCGCCCGCACCTGTATGGCTTGGGGGCGATGGGCGAAGCGGGCGTGACAAAAGCGCTCGAGATCATCGCCCGTGAGTTGGATGTGTCGATGGCACTGTGTGGCTATAACGATATACGCGAGGTGAATCGCGAGATCTTGCTGCCTGGCACGTTTCCTGACGGCGCGTGATGCGCAAAAAAAACCTGAAAAAGTAAAAAGAGTTGTCCACGAAAACCGTGGGTATCTCTGTGGATAACTTTGCAAGGGCCCGGCAGCGTTGGCGATTTAACCTGCGGTCAATATTTGATCAACTTTCAATGGGGGCCAATATGGCCAGGGTTTGCGCTTGACAGGCCTGAGCGAACCCAGTGCCGAAAAGCGCATTTATGAGTCGCCCACGCGGCCTGTGGAGTGCGTGACCAGCGGTGAAGGCATGCTCGTTTGCATCAGCTTGTGCAGCGCCTGGCCATAATCGCGCCCGGCCAGGCTCATGCTGTTGTTATGACTGGCACCCGGCACCAGTAACAGCCGCTTGGGCTCCTGGGCGGCTTCAAATAATTGCTGGCTGAAACGCGGTGGCACGTAGCGGTCATCGAGGCCATGCACCACCAATAAGGGCATATGGATATCGGCCATCTTGTCGATGGAGTCGAATTTCTGCGAGAGCAACCAGCGTACCGGCAACGAGGTATTGGCAACCGCCGTGGCAACATCTCCCAGGGAAGTGAACGTGGATTCGATCACCAGCCCGCGCACCGGCAGCGGTACCTGTTTGCTCAGCTCTGCGGCGAGGTCGATGGCCACTGCGCCACCCAGGGAATGCCCGTAGAGCAGGCGTTTTCCGGGGTCGGGTTGCAAGGTCTGGAAGCGCTCCCAGGCGATGCGTGCGTCTTCATATACCGTGGTTTCCGAAGGCAGGTCGCCCTGGCTTTTGCCAAAACCGCGATAGTCGATGGCCAACACCGAAAAGCCCATGGCATGCAATTGTTCGATGCGAAACAGCTGGCCGGTGAGGTTCCAGCGTACGCCGTGCAGGTAGAGAATGGCGGGAGCATCTTTCTGCGCGGCCGGGTACCACCAGCCATGAATATTCTGGCCGGCTTTGAAGGTGGCGGGCTTGATATCGAACTCCTGGACGGCATTGGGCAGCCCGGTGTACCAGCCTGCGGTGCCCGGCTCGATGCGAAACACCAGCTCGCGCTCCTTGTGTTGCAGCACGGCGCAGCCCACCGGCAGGCCGACGATCAACACGGCCATGCACAGCAGCGCCAGCCAGCGCAGGCCCCGGCGGGGCATAGAACGAGATGACATGAAGGTTCCATTACAAAGGGGCGAAGCACGGGTTGTACCAGATGAGCCGGGAGGGGGAGAAATTAATGCGACGGCCGTGACCCAGGATTGCTTGCAAAGTGTTGCAGCGATGTAGCGGGGCGACCGGCTTGACGCTGCATGACCTGCACGCGATGCTCCGTTTCTTTGAGCAAAGGCCCGACCATGGACAACAGCCCCGTGCGCATCACCGCCGAAGAAACCCTTTCGGACAACTGGTACCTCCTGAAGAAATACAGCTTCGAGCTGCGCCGCCGTGACGGCAGTTGGCAAGCCCAGACCCGCGAGGTGTACGACCGGGGCAACGGTGCGACCATCCTGTTGTACAACCGCGAGCAGCGCACGGTGCTGCTGATCCGCCAGTTCCGCATGCCCACGTTTGTCAACGATTACGCCGGCTACCTGATCGAAGCGGCGGCCGGGTTGCTCGACAACGCCAGCCCCGAAGAGCGCATTCGCCTGGAGGCCGAGGAAGAAACCGGCTACCGCGTGGGGCATGTCGAGAAAATCTATGCGGCGTTCATGAGCCCGGGGTCGGTGACCGAGCGGATTCACTTTTTTATTGGTGAATACCAACCGGGCGACCGGGTTGGGGCTGGCGGCGGCCTGGCGGAGGAGGGCGAGGATATCGAAGTGCTGGAACTGGGGTTCGAGCAGGCGCTGGAGATGGTGGCCAGTGGGGAAATCGTGGATGGCAAGACCATCATGCTGCTGCAGCATTTGGAACTGCGCATGTTGAAAGAGCGGTGGTAGCTCGATCGAGCATGAAGATCAAAAGGTGGGAGAGGGCTTGCTCCCGATGGCGGTGTGCCAGTTACCAATAAGTTGACTGATACGCTGTCATCGGGGCATAGGTATCTACACAACTTTGGCGTAGCCCTGAACCTGTGGCGAGGGAGCTTGCTCCCGTGGCGACCTGGCGGCCTATAGCTATCTGACTGATGCCGCGCGATCCAAATGTAGGAGGGGGCTTGCTCCCGATGGCGGCCTGACAGCCGACCAGGATGCTGGATCAGGGCGAGTACATATCCGTTGCTGCGGTAACGGCTGCTATGGGTTCCGCCCTTACGGCGTCTCACTTTTGAAAAGCGCAAAAGTAAGCAAAACGCTCTTGCCCCACCACTCGGCACCTCGCTTAGGCTCGGTGTGCCCGTAATCCGACAGCGATTTGGGGGGCCGCCGCCACGCGCCATCCATGGCGCGGGGCGGCTAAACCGGCATCCCTGCCGGTTTACCCCCCAAATCACTATCGGATTCCGGCCAGCGTGGTTTAACGGGGCGCCTAGATCAAAAGCAAGATCAAGAGCGACTCGCTTCGCATCGTGGTTACTGTTGGCTGCTCCAAAGTTGTGTAGATACCTATGGTCATCGGGGGCAAGCCCTAATGCCAGTCAGTTAAGGCTTTTTGTAGGAGCGAGGCGGGCGGCTAGCCCTTGCTCGCGAAAAACTCACAGGCACCGCGTTCATTCAGAAAGCACGCGTTATCGTTGACGTTTTTCGCGAGCAAACTCGCTCCTACAGACGGCGGTGTACGCTTAACTGACTGGCATTAGGGCAAGCCCCCTCCCACATTTGACCGAGGCGTATCGCCGACTGACGGCTATTGTCAGAAATTTCCCACAAGAGTACAAATGTACTCCATGACGACCCTGACCCCCCGCCGTACCGCCATCCTGACCTTCATCCGCGAGCGCATCGCGCAGCAAGGTCAGCCCCCGAGCCTCGCCGAGATCGCCGAGGCGTTCGGCTTTGCCTCGCGCAGCGTCGCCCGCAAGCATGTAGTGGCCCTGACCGAAGCCGGCTTTATCGAGGTCAACCCCAACCAGGCCCGGGGTATTCGCCTGCTCAACCAACCGCCGCGCCCGGAATGGCTGGACATCCCGGTGCTCGGCCGTGTGGCTGCAGGCCTGCCCATCGGCGCGGATGCCGAAGTGCACAATCGCCTGCAGCTCGACCCCGCCACCTTCGCCAGGACCCCGGACTACCTGCTGCGCGTGCAGGGCGATTCGATGATCGAAGACGGCATTCTCGATGGTGACCTGGTGGGCGTGCGGCGCAGTGCCGAGGCCTTGAACGGGCAAATTGTGGTGGCGCGCCTGGACGGTGAAGTCACCATCAAGCGTTTCGAGCGCCATGGCGACAAGGTGCGCCTGTTGCCGCGCAACCCGGCGTATCAACCCATCGTAGTCGGGGCCGATCAGGACCTGGCCATCGAAGGGGTGTTCTGCGGCCTGGTGAGGCAAGGCTGATGGGCGCCGTAGTTGCCCTGGACTCGCTGTTCAATGGCGGACGAGTCTGGAAGGGCCGGCCCGCCGCGCCACCGGCCAGTGTGCATCCCACCGGGCTTGCGGCGCTGGATGCGGTGCTGCCCAGCGGCGGCTGGCCGGAGGCGGCCTTGAGTGAAATCCTGACGGCCAGGGACGGCGTGGGCGAGCTGCAACTGGTGCTGCCGACCCTGGCGCGCTTGTCGGCGATGGGCGAACGTATTGTGCTGGTGGCACCGCCCTACACGCCGTATCCCCATGCCTGGCAGAACGCCGGGGTGGATGTGCGCCAGCTCGCGGTGATCCAGGCCCAGGAGCGCGACGCGCTGTGGGCGGTGGAGCAATGCCTGCGCTCCGGCAGTTGTGGTGCGGTGTTGTGTTGGCCGCGCAAGGCCGATGACCGTGCCTTGCGCCGTTTGCAGGTGGCTGCGGAAACCGGGCAGACCCTGGCGTTTGCCTGGCGCGCCTTGAGTGAAGCGATCAACCCATCGCCGGCCGCCTTGCGTCTGGCGGTCGAGGCAAGGCCTGCGCAAGTGCGCGTGCTCAAATGCCGGGGCGGCCTGGCCCACCCGGCGCCGATTGCCCTGGCGGGGCATTGAGGTTGCCATGCGCTGGGTCTGTATTGTCTTCCCGCAATTGGCGCTGGACGGGGTGCTGCGTGCCCATCCCGAGCCCGACCAACCGCTGGCACTGCTGGCCGGTACGCCGCAGCGGCGCGTGCTGCAAACCGTCAATGCCGCCGCCCGCGCCCTGGGGTTGCGCCCCGGCCAGTCGCTGACGGCGGCGCATGCGCTGACCAAGACCTTCGCCTGTGCCGAGTACGACCCGCTGGAAATCGAGCGCTGGCAGCAGTTTCTCGCCGCCTGGGCCTACCGCTTCAGTTCCCAGGTCAGCGTGTATTACCCACGCGCCTTGCTGTTCGAGATCGAGTCGAGCCTGGGCCTGTTCGGGCCCTGGCCGCAGTTCGAGGCGCGCTTGCGCAAAGAGTTGACCGAGCTGGGCTTTCGTCACCGCATCGTCGCCGCGCCCAACCCGGCGGCGGCCCGGGTGTTGGCCAACCGTTACGATGGCCTGGCGGTGGCCGACGACAGCGCCTTGATGCAGGCCCTGGCGCCATTGCCGGTCGACCGCGCCGGAATTGAACCGCAGGCCGCCACCGCGTTGTCGCGCATGGGCCTGCGCACGTTGGCCCAAGTGCAGGCGCTGCCCCGGCACACCCTGGCGCGGCGCTTTGACGCCAGCCTGCTCAAGCACCTCGACGCCCTGAGCGGGCAGCGGCCGTTGGCCCTGGGATTCTATCAGCCGCCGGACCAGTTCGATGTACGCATCGAGTTGAATTTCGATGTGCAATCCCACCAGGCGCTGCTGTTTCCCTTGCGCCGTCTGACCGCCGACCTGGCCGCCTTCCTGTGCGGGCGAGACAGCGGCGTGCAGCGTTTCGACCTGCACCTGGAACATGCCCAGGCAGCGGACAGTGTGATCAAGGTCGGCCTGCTGAGCGCCGAGCGCGAGCCTTTGATGCTGTTCGAACTGGCCCGAGGGCGATTGGAACAGGTGCAGGTCACTGCGCCGGTGCGCGGGTTTCGCCTGGTGGCCCAGGACTTGCCGGTATTCGTGCCGCAGCGCCAGGACCTGTTCGACGACCGTCCGCAACAGTCCTTGCCCTGGGAGCAATTGCGCGAACGCCTGCGCGCGCGCCTGGGCGATGAGGCGGTGCAGGGCCTGCGTTTTCACGCCGACCATCGCCCTGAATGCGCCTGGCAAGCCGCCGTCGACAGCCACCCATGCCCGAGCTTGAACAAAGTCCGGCGCCCTGGCTGGTTGTTGAACCAACCGACCTTGCTGGCCGAGCAGGGCGTACAGATTTTGATGGGGCCGGAACGCATCGAATCCGGCTGGTGGGATGGCGCCGATATCCGCCGCGACTATTACCTCATCCAGACCCGCACCGGCCAGCAAGGCTGGGCCTACCGCACGGTGGGGCAACAGGATGGCCTGTGGCTGCAAGGCTGGTTTGCATGAAAGCCCATAGGTCGCCACCCTCTGTAGGAGCAAGCTTGCTCGCGAAGGTGGTTAACGATAACGCGCGGCACCAGAATGAATGCGATGCCCTTGGGTTTTTCGCGAGCAAGCTCGCTCCTACAGGGGCGGGGCAGGCATGAATTACGCCGAACTGCATTGCCTGTCCAACTTCAGCTTCCAGCGCGGTGCCTCCAGCGCGCTGGAACTCTTCGAGCGGGCTAAACGCCAAGGCTACAGCGCCCTGGCGATCACCGACGAATGCACCCTGTCGGGCATCGTGCGCGCCTGGCAGGCGGCGAAGGCGCTGGAGTTGCCGCTGATTATCGGCAGCGAAGTGCGCATCGAGAACGGGCCGAAGCTGGTGCTACTGGTGGAAAACCTGAGCGGTTACCAGCACCTGTGCCGCTTGATCACCCTGGCCCGCCGCCGCGCCGAAAAGGGCAGCTATCGCCTGCTGCAGGAAGACTTCGAGCAACCGCTGCCCGGCCTGCTGGCGTTGTGGGTGGCGCAGGACAGCGACACCCAGGCCAGCATCCAGTGGCTGCGCCGTACCTTCGCCGAGCGCTTGTGGCTGGCCGTGCACTTGCACTGCGGGCAGGACGATGCACGGCATCTGGAGCAACGCCTGCAGCTGGCGGCCAGCCTGAAAATCCCGGCCGTCGCCTGCGGTGATGTGCACATGCATGCGCGCGGGCGCCGCGCCCTGCAAGACACCATGACCGCCATCCGCCATCACGTACCGGTGGCCGAAGCCGGCCTGCATCTGCATCCCAATGGCGAGCGGCACCTGCGCAGCCTCGACGCCCTGGCCGCGCTGTACCCGCAAGCCTTGCTCGATGAAACCCTCGTCATCGCGCGGCGCTGCAGCTTCGACCTCGGCCAGTTGCGTTACCACTATCCACGCGAGCTGGTGCCCGCCGGCCATGACGCCGAATCCTGGCTGCGCACCCTCACCAAGGAAGGCATCGCCCAGCGCTGGCCCGACGGCATCGATGCCAAGACCCTGAAGCAGATCAACACCGAGCTGGAGCTGATCAGCGAGTTGGGCTACGAAAGCTATTTCCTCACGGTGCACGACATTGTGCGCTTTGCCCGCAGCCGCTCGATCCTGTGCCAGGGCCGTGGCTCGGCGGCCAACTCGGCGGTGTGTTTTGCCCTGGGTATCACCGAAATCAACCCGAGCCTGAGCAACGTGCTGTTCGAACGTTTCCTGTCCAGGGAACGCAACGAACCACCGGATATCGATGTGGATTTTGAGCACGAGCGCCGCGAAGAAGTGCTGCAGTACGTGTTCCAGCGTTATGGCCGCACGCGCGCGGCGTTGACGGCGGTGGTCAGCAGTTACCACGCGACCGGCGCGGTGCGGGATGTGGCCAAGGCCCTCGGCCTGCCAGCGGACCAGGTCAACGCGTTGGCCGAGTGCTGCGGGCGTTGGAGTGACGACGCGCCGCCGTTGGAGCGCCTGCGTGAAAGCGGCTTCGACCCGGACAGCCCACTGCTGCGCCGCGTATTGACCTTGACCCAGCAGTTGATCGGCTTTCCCCGGCATTTGTCCCAGCATCCCGGCGGCTTCGTGATTTCCGAACACCCGCTGGACACCCTGGTGCCGGTGGAGAACGCCGCCATGGCCGAGCGCACCATCATTCAGTGGGACAAGGACGACCTCGACGCCGTCGGCCTGCTCAAGGTCGATATCCTCGCCCTGGGCATGCTCAGCGCGATCCGCCGCTGTTTCGATCTGCTGCGCCGCCATCGCAACCTGGACTTGAGCCTGGCAGGCATTCCCAAGGAGGATGCGGCCACCTACGCGATGATCAGCAAGGCCGACACCATCGGCGTGTTCCAGATCGAATCGCGGGCGCAGATGTCGATGCTGCCCAGGCTCAAGCCGCAAACCTTCTATGACCTGGTGATCGAAGTTGCCATCGTGCGGCCGGGGCCGATCCAGGGCGGCATGGTGCACCCGTATTTGCGTCGCAGAAACAAGGAGGAGCCCACCACTTATCCGTCACCGGCATTGAAAGAAGTGCTGGAACGCACCCTGGGCATCCCCTTGTTCCAGGAACAGGTGATGCAGATCGCCATGGTCGCCGCCGACTACAGCCCTGGCGAGGCCGACCAGTTGCGCCGCTCCATGGCCGCCTGGAAACGTCACGGCGGCCTGGAACCGCATCAACAGCGCCTGCGCGAGGGCATGCTGAAAAACGGCTACACCGAGGCCTTTGCCGCGCAGATTTTCGAGCAGATCAAAGGTTTTGGCAGCTATGGTTTTCCCGAGTCCCACGCGGCCAGCTTTGCCTTGCTGACCTACGCCAGTAGCTGGCTCAAATGCCATGAGCCGGCGGCCTTTGCCTGCGCGCTGATCAACAGCTGGCCGATGGGCTTCTACAGCCCGGACCAGATCCTGCAGGACGCGCGCCGGCATCGCCTGCAGATCCGTCCGGTAGACGTGCAGGCCAGTGACTGGGATTGCAGCCTGGAACCCATCGACGGCCAGCAGCCGGCAATCCGCATGGGCCTGCGCATGATCAGCGGGTTTCGCGAAGAGGATGGCCGGCGCATCGAGGCCGTGCGCCAGCGCCGCGCCTTCAGCGACATCGCCGACCTTGACGCCCGCGCCGGCCTGGATGCGCGCGCCCAAGCGCTGCTGGCGGATGCCGGCGCCTTGCGCGCTTTAGCCGGTAACCGCCACCAGGCGCGCTGGGAAGTGGCCGGCGTGCACACGCAACTGGGCCTGTTTGCCGGCCTGCCGAGCCCCGATGAAGCGCCGGTGGCGTTGCCCCAGCCCACGGTCGGCGAGGACTTGCACGCTGATTACGCCACGCTCGGCACCACGCTTGGGCCGCATCCCCTGACGCTGCTGCGCGCGGAACTGCGCAGGCGCCGCTGTCGCAGTTCCCGGGAGCTTTTGACCGTGGAGCATGGGCGCAATGTCAGCGTCGCCGGGCTGGTCACCGGGCGCCAACGCCCGGGCACCGCCAGCGGCGTGACCTTTGTCACCCTGGAAGATGAATTCGGCAACCTCAATGTGGTGGTCTGGCGCGACCTGGCCGAACGTCAGCGCCAGGCCCTGGTCGGGTCGCGCCTGCTCAAGGTGGACGGGCGCTGGGAGGCGGTGGGCGAGGTGCGGCATTTGATCGCTGGGCGCCTGACCGACCTGACGCCGCTGCTGGAAGGCATAGTGGTGCGCAGCCGGGATTTTCACTGAGGCCAGTGGTTTCTTCGGCCTAAGTTGGACAAGATGAAACCATCCGTCGCCGCTGCGCTCCAAAACTTGCGACTGTCCTCTCACTGCCCAGAGCCCGAACATGCAATTCTTATCCAACCCCCACGGCTGTGAAGGCTGGTCCGGTGAAATGGCCCAGCGGATTCGCGGGTTTGACTGGTCAACCACCGACCTCGGCCCGATTGATCGCTGGTCCACCAGCCTGGCATGCACCGTGCAGATGATGCTCGCCTCGCCCGTACCCATGGTGATGTTGTGGGGGCGGGCGGGTTACATGATCTATAACGACAGCTACTCGAAGTTCGCCGGTGGACGCCATCCGTACTTGCTGGGCACGCCGGTGGAACTGGGGTGGCCGGAAGTGGCCGAGTTCAACCGGCATGTAGTGGATACATGCCTGGCGGGCGGCACTTTGTCGTTCAACAACAAGGAACTGGTGTTGTCGCGCAACGGCAAGCCGGAAACCTTGTGGATGGACCTCTATTACAGCCCCGTGGCCGGGGACAACCAGCAGCCGGCCGGGGTGCTGGCGATCGTGGTTGAGACCACTGAACTGGTGCAGTCCGAGCGCGTGCGCCAGGAGCTGACCCACAATCTGGAGCAGCGCGTAGCCGCCGAAGTGCAGGCGCGTTCCGCCGCAGAAGAGCAGTTGCGCCAGTCGCAGAAGCTGGAAGCGATTGGCGGCCTGACCGGCGGCGTGGCCCACGACTTCAACAACCTGCTGCAAGTGATCGCCGGCAACCTGCACCTGCTGGCCCGCCATGAGCCGGACAACGCGCAGGTGCAGCGGCGTGTTTCTGCCGCGATTGCCGCGGTGGAACGCGGGGCCACCCTGTCCTCGCAACTGCTGGCGTTTGCCCGGCGTCAGCCCTTGTCGCCGGCGGTGTACAACCCGCAACGTATCTACGCCGGTCTCGGTGAACTGCTGCAGCGCGCGCTGGGCGAAACCATTCATATCGACGTGCAATTGCCGCAGGACTCCTGGTGCATCAACGTCGACCGCAACCAGCTGGAAAACGCGCTGCTCAACCTGGCGATCAATGCCCGCGATGCCATGCACGGCGAGGGCGTGATTCGTATCACCGGCGAAAACATCATTCTCAACCCGGCCGAATGCGCGGGCAAAAGCATCAAGCCCGGCGAGTACGTGCGCCTGGCTGTCACCGACACGGGCACTGGAATGCCGCCGACCGTGCTCAAGCGTGCGTTTGAGCCGTTTTTCACCACCAAGCGCGAAGGGCAGGGCACTGGCCTGGGGCTGAGCATGGTGTTTGGCTTTGTCCGGCAAAGCGGCGGGCATGTCGACATCAGCAGCGAGGAGAACAAAGGTTCGGTGGTGCAGATGTATTTCCCGCGCAGCCTGGAACCGGAGCATCTGGAGCCGGACATTGGCCAGCAGAGCCCTTGCACCGGCCAGGAAACCATCCTGGTGGTGGAAGACAATGAAGGCGTGCGCCTGGCCGTGGTGGAGCTGCTGCAGCAATCGGGCTACACGGTGCTGACGGCCGAAGACGGCGACCAGGCCATGGCCAAGCTCCAGGCCGGCCTGCAGCCGGAATTGATTTTTACCGACGTGGTGATGCCCGGCCGCATCAAGAGCATCGACCTGGCCAACTGGGCGCGTGAGCAGGTGCCGCCGATCCCGGTGTTGTTCACCTCCGGCCACACCCGCGACATTCTTTCCTCCAATCATCTGCTGAGCGCTGATATTCACCTGCTGAGCAAGCCCTACAGTCCCGATGCCCTCACACAACGGGTGCGCAGCGTTCTCACCGCCAGACAAGGTTGTCCATGACTTCACAACGCAACATCCCTGCACCGACCGCCCAGCACACCGGCTTCGTGCGGGTGCGCGGCGCCCGCGAACACAACTTGCGTAACGTCGATGTGGATATTCCCCGGGATGCCCTGGTGGTGTTCACTGGCGTGTCCGGTTCCGGCAAATCGTCCCTGGCGTTTTCAACCGTCTACGCCGAGGCCCAGCGCCGCTATTTCGAGTCGGTGGCGCCCTATGCGCGGCGCTTGATCGACCAGGTCGGCGTGCCGGATGTCGACAGCATCGAAGGCTTGCCACCCGCCGTGGCCCTGCAACAGCAGCGTGGCACGCCGAGTGCGCGTTCATCGGTGGGCAGTGTGACTACCTTGTCGAGCCTGATTCGCATGCTGTATTCCCGCGCCGGCAGCTACCCGCCGGGGCAGGCGATGCTGTATGCCGAGGACTTTTCGCCGAACCTGCCCCAGGGCGCGTGCCCGCAATGTCATGGCCTGGGCCGCGTGTATGAAGTGACCGAAGCGCTGATGGTGCCCGACCCGTCGCTGACCATTCGCCAGCGCGCGGTGGCAGCCTGGCCGCTGGCCTGGCAAGGGCAAAACCTGCGCGACATCCTCGTGACCCTGGGCTACGACGTGGATATTCCGTGGCGCGACCTGCCGAAAAAACAGCGCGACTGGATCCTGTTCACCGAAGAAACTCCCACCGTACCGGTGTACGCCGGCTTCACCCCGGCGCAGACCCGCGATGCCTTGAAACGCAAGCTGGAGCCCAGTTACCAGGGCACCTTCAGCGGTGCGCGGCGCTACATCCTGCACACCTTCGCCCACACCCAAAGTGCGCTGATGAAGAAGCGCGTGTCGCAGTTCATGCAAGGCAGCGCCTGCCCGTTGTGCGAGGGCAAGCGCCTGACCAAGGCGGCGCTGTCGGTGAAGTTTGCCGGGGTGGATATCGGTGAGCTGTCGCAACTGTCCCTGACCCGCCTGGCCGAGTTGCTGCGGCCGGTGGCGGCGGGGCAGGACAAGATGAAGTTGTCAGTGGAAAAACGCCTGGCGGCCCAACGGATCGCTGCGGACCTGCTCGAACGCGTCAGTACGTTGATCGAGCTGGGGCTGGGTTATCTGGCCCTGGAGCGCAGCACGCCGACGCTGTCGTCCGGAGAATTGCAGCGCTTGCGCCTGGCCACGCAACTGGGCTCGCAGTTGTTCGGCGTGATCTACGTGCTCGACGAGCCGTCCGCAGGCTTGCATCCGGCTGACGGCGAGGCTTTGTTCAGCGCACTGGCGCGGCTGAAAGCGGCCGGCAATTCGCTGTTTGTGGTGGAGCATGACCTGGAAACCATGCGCCGCGCCGACTGGCTGATCGATGTCGGCCCGGCCGCTGGCGAACACGGCGGGCAAGTGCTGTACAGCGGCCCGCCGGCGGGGTTGGCGGATATTGCCGCGTCGCAGACCCGCGAATACCTGTTTGCCGAGCCGCGCCCGGCGAACCCGGCGCGGCGTCAACCCAGCGGCTGGCTGAAGCTGCAAGGTGTGACGCGCAATAACCTGAAGAATCTTGCGGTGGATTTCCCGCTGGGCTGCTTCACGGCAGTGACCGGGATTTCCGGTTCGGGCAAGTCCAGCCTGGTCAGCCAGGCGCTGTTGGAACTGGTCAGCAGCGGCCTCGGACGCGTGTTGGAAAACGTCGAGGAGCCCAGCCTGGAAGACGCTGCGCCTTCCGCCAGCGAGGGCCGTATCAGCGCCGGGCTGGAGCATATCCGCCGTCTGGTGCAGGTGGACCAGAAACCCATCGGCCGTACGCCGCGTTCCAACCTGGCGACCTATACCGGGCTGTTCGACAACGTGCGCAAACTGTTCGCCGCCACGCCAGCCGCGAAGAAGCGCGGTTACGATGCGGGGCAGTTCTCCTTCAACGTGGCCAAGGGCCGTTGCCCGAACTGCGAAGGCGAGGGCTTTGTCAGCGTCGAATTGCTGTTCATGCCCAGCGTGTATGCGCCATGCCCGACCTGCCACGGTGCGCGCTACAACCCCGAGACCCTGGCGATCACATGGCAAGGCTTGAACATCGCCCAAGTGCTGGGGTTGACGGTGGAGCAGGCCGTCGACGTATTTGCCGAACAACCGGGCGTGCTGCGCGCTCTGCAGGTGCTGCGCGATATCGGCCTGGGCTATCTACGCCTGGGCCAACCGGCCACCGAGTTGTCGGGCGGTGAAGCGCAGCGCATCAAGCTGGCGACCGAGCTGCAACGCAATGCGCGGGGCGCCACGTTGTACGTACTGGACGAACCCACCACCGGCCTGCACCCCAGGGACGTCGACCGCTTGCTCAGCCAGCTCAACCAATTGGTCGAGGCGGGGCATACGGTCGTAGTGGTCGAGCATGAGATGCGCGTGGTGGCGCAGAGTGACTGGGTGATCGACATCGGCCCGGGTGCCGGGGACGCGGGCGGCAAGGTGGTTGCCAGTGGTACGCCGCAAAAAGTTGCCAGCAGCAAAACCAGCCGCACGGCGCCGTTCCTGGCGCGGGAATTGAGATTGAGTTAGTCGCCAGGTTAGTCGCCAGAAAGGTGGGAGGCGCGAGCGTCCTCCCACCTGTTCTCAAGCGACTTGCCTGGCCCGCTCGCGTTCCGCGACCAACTGGCGGGTCAGCGGTATCAGCGCCTTGCCGTAGTCGATCGCATCATTGAGCGGATCGAACCCACGAATCAGGAATGTGGTGATACCCAGATCGTAGTAATCGAGCAGCGCCTGCGCGACTTGCTCGGCCGTGCCCACCAGCGCGGTGGAATTGCCCTGTGCGCCGAGCAAGGCGGCAATCCCGGTCCACAGGCGTTTATCCAGGCGCGAGCCTTGCGCCGCCGCCGCCAGCAACCGGCGCGAGCCCTCATTGGGCGGTTCGCGCCGCACAAAGCCGCTCTGTTCGGCCAGCGCCGTGGCTTGCTGCAAAATAGTGTCTGCCCGCTGCCACGCCAGTTCCTCGGTCTCGGCCAGGATCGGGCGCAATGACAAGCTGAAGCGAATCGTACGCCCATGCCGGGCCCCTTCGGCACGCACCTGGGTCACGACCTCGCGCACTTGCTCATAGGTTTCGCCCCACAGCGCATACACATCCGCATGCTTGCCCGCCACCGCGATCGCCGCCGCCGACGAACCGCCGAAGTACAACGGGATATGCGGCTGCTGCGGCGACTTCACCGTGGAGTGCGCGCCTTCGACCTGATAGTAGGTGCCGGCGAAGTCGAAGGGCTTGTCGCTCGTCCATTCCTGGCGCACCACGCTCAAATATTCGTCGGTGCGCGCGTAGCGCTCGTCCTTGCCGATATGGCTGCCATCGGCGCGCAGTTCGCGGTCGTCGCCGCCGGTGATGATATGCACGGCGGTACGCCCGCCATTGAACACATCCAGCGTGGCGAACTGGCGCGCGGCCAAGGTGGGTTGGGCAAAGCCTGGGCGGTGGGCGATCAGGAATTTCAGGCGCTGAGTCACGCTGGCAGCATGGGCGGCAATCAGCGTGCTGTCCGGGCTGGTGGAGTGGAACGCCACCAGGGCGCGGTCGAAGCCGGCCTCTTCATGGGCGCGCGCCACGCGCTCAACGTAGTCCGGCTGCAGCGTCGGGCCGCTGCGCGGGTGGATCTCGGAGGCGTGGTGGCCGCCGATGTAGCCGATGAATTCGATGCTCATGGTCAGGTCCTTGTTAAAGTCGATAAACAAGCCTCCGCCGGGCAGGGGGTCGGTCCGTAGTGTGAAAGTAGGGCGCACGGGCGCGTCTGTAAAAGGCCGATTAGTTCTAACCTAATTATTAAATTATGGAATTATAGTTTTTATTATTATCAGTAGAATGCATTTATCCGGCCGTCCTGCGTACGCTTTCACTTGGCGCTGCGAGTTGCTGATACTGATTTACCGGATGATTGCCGAGCGGGTCGTGGAGATTGTGTGGGGCTATCGCGCTCATTGAAGTATCCTCCGCGCCTCGCTCACCACTGATCCAAAGAAGATGACAGGACAAGACATGCAGGCGCTGCTGGAGTCGATCCTCGACGAAGTGCGCCCACTGATCGGCCTCGGCAAAGTCGCCGATTACATCCCCGCGCTGGCCGACGTGCCCGCCAACCAGTTGGGCATCGCGGTCTACGGCAACGACGGCGCGGCCTATTGCGCCGGTGATGCCGACACGCTGTTCTCGGTGCAGAGCATTTCCAAGGTGTTCAGCCTGGTGCAGGCGATCGACCACGGCGGCGAAACCATCTGGGAGCGCCTGGGCCACGAACCGTCGGGGCAACCGTTCAACTCCATGGTGCAGCTGGAGTTCGAACGCGGCCGCCCGCGCAATCCGTTTATCAACGCCGGCGCGCTGGTGATCTGCGACATCAACCAATCGCGCTTCGCCGTGCCGATTTTGTCGATGCGCGATTTCGTACGACGCCTGTCGGGTAACCCGCAGATTCTGGTCAACAGCGTCGTCGCCGATTCGGAAGCGCAGCACGGCGCGCGCAACGCGGCCATGGCCTACCTGATGAAGGCTTTTGGTAACTTCCACAACGATGTGGACGCGGTGCTGCACAGCTACTTCAATTACTGCGCGTTGCAAATGAGCTGCCTGGACCTGGCCAGGGCGTTCAGCTTCCTGGCCAACGAGGGCGTGAGCGCCCACAGTGGCGAGCAGATTCTGACGGCGCGCCAGACCAAGCAGGTGAACTCGATCATGGCCACCAGCGGGCTGTATGACGAGGCGGGCAATTTTGCCTATCGGGTCGGGCTACCGGGCAAGAGCGGGGTAGGCGGCGGGATTGTCGCGGTGGTGCCGGGGCAGTTTACGGTGTGCGTCTGGTCGCCGGAATTGAACGCGGCGGGGAATTCACTGGCGGGGATGAAGGCGTTGGAGTTGTTGAGTGAGCGGATTGGGTGGTCGGTGTTTTAATATCGTTGCCACGTTTCTCGTGGGAACGATCCCAACACGCGCACGCGCCTGACAAAAGCCCTGCGTGACGGGTATTCTTCAACTCAACCCCAAACATCAGGTTGAGTCAGGAGACTGCACATGGACAGAGTCGTCATCATTACCGGAGGCAGTCGCGGGATTGGCGCCGAAACAGCCTTGCTGGCCGCTCGCCAGGGCTATCGCATCTGCATCAACTATCAGTCCGACGAAAACGCCGCCCAGCGTGTACTGGAACAGGTGCGCGGCCTTGGCGCACAGGCGATTGCGGTACGCGCGGACGTCAGTAACGAAGATGAAGTGATCGCCCTGTTCAACCGTGTCGATACCGAGCTGGGCCGCGTCACGGCGCTGGTGAATAACGCGGGCACCGTCGGCCATAAGTCGCGGGTCGATGAAATGTCCGAATTCCGCATCCTGAAAATCCTCAAGACCAACGTACTGGGCCCGATCCTCTGCGCCAAACATGCGCTGCTGCGCATGTCGCCCAGGCATGGCGGGCAGGGCGGCAGTATCGTCAACGTCTCGTCGGTGGCGGCGCGCCTGGGCTCGCCGGGGGAATACGTCGACTATGCCGCGTCCAAGGGCGCGCTCGACACCTTCACCCTCGGCCTGTCCAAGGAAGTCGCGGGCGAGGGCATTCGTGTCAACGCGGTGCGCCCCGGCTATATCTTCACCGACTTCCACGCCCTCAGTGGCGACCCGGACCGGGTCAGCAAGCTGGAGTCCGGCATTCCCATGGCCCGTGGCGGGCGCCCGGATGAAGTGGCAGAGGCGATTATCTGGTTGCTTTCGGACAAGGCCTCGTATGCTACCGGCACGTTTATCGACTTGGGCGGCGGTCGCTGATTACACGGTGCCTGTACTCGCGCTACTCAAAACGAGCGTACGATCCGGCCCAGGGTCTCCATCGCCTGCTCCGACGCTTCGGTCCACGGGCTGCCGTAGTTCAACCGGATGCAGTTGCGAAAGCGCCGGGTTGCCGAGAATATCGGCCCTGGTGCGATGCTGATGCCTTGCGCCAGGGCCATCTGAAACAACTTCAATGAATCGGTATGCTCCGGCAATTCCAGCCACAGGAAATACCCGCCGGCCGGTTGGCTGACCCGGGTCTGCGCCGGGAAGTAACGGCCGATCGCCGCGAGCATCGCGCTTTGCTGCTCTTCCAGGGCATAGCGCAGTTTGCGCAGGTGCCGGTCATAGCCGCCGTGTTGCAGGTAATCGGCAATCGCGGCCTGGGCCGGCATCGACGGGCACAGCGATGTCATCAGTTTCAAGCGCTCGACCTTCTGCGCGAAGCGACCAGCCGCCACCCAGCCAACGCGATAACCCGGCGCCAGGCTCTTGGCAAAGGAGCCGCAGTGCAGCACCAGCCCCTCGGTATCGAAAGCCTTGGCCGGTTTCGGCGCATGCTGCCCGTAATACAGCTCGGCATACACGTCATCTTCGATCAGTGGCACCTGGTGGCTGCGCAGTAGCTCGACCAAGGCGCGCTTTTTTTCTGCCGGCACCGTGGCGCCCATGGGGTTCTGGAAGCTGGTCATGCTCCAGCAGGCTTTGATCGGGTAACGCGCAAGGCTCTGCGCCAGGGCGTCAAGGTCGATGCCGTCGCGCGGGTGCACCGGAATTTCCACAGCTTTGAGCTTCAGGCGCTCGAGCACTTGCAGGCAGGCATAAAACGCCGGGGCTTCAATCGCCACCAGGTCGCCCGGCTCGGTGACGGCCTGCAGGCACAGGTTCAGCGCTTCCAGGGCGCCGTTGGTGATCAGCAGTTCCTCCATGGGCAGCATCAGCCCGCCGACCATGTAGCGCAGCGCAATCTGACGGCGCAGTTGCGGGTTGCCGGGGGACATGTCGGTGACCACCAGGCGCGGGTCCATCGCACGGCTGGCACTGGCCAGGGAGCGGGCCAGGCGCGGCAACGGGAACAGCATCGGGCTGGGGAAGGCCGAACCGAAGGGCACGGTGTTCGGGTCTTTGATCGAATCCAGCACCGAAAACACCAGCTCACTCACATCGACTTCGGTGCTCTCGTGCACCTGCGCGCTCACCACCGGCTCGGAAAACGGGCTGGGCGCATGGGTATTGACGAAGTAGCCGGAGCGCGGTCGGGCGCGGATCAGGCCACGGCGCTCCAGCAGGTAGTAGGCCTGGAACACCGTGGACGGGCTGACACCGTAAGTCTGGCTGGCGTAACGCACCGAAGGCACACGCTGGCCGGGGCCGAGCACGCCGGAGCGGATCAGTTCTGCGATGTCTTCGGCGAATTTTTCGTAGCGTTTCATGGGGGCCTTGGGTGCTGATTTCCCCCGGGGACTATACCCGCACCCTCTGTTTGCATAACAGAATCAAGTAGTGCGACAAAAAGCGGATCAGATGGCTCGACTTGCCGAGCGCTCACTGACGAAACCGACTCAAAATGTGGGAGGGGGCTTGCTCCCGATAGCGCTGGGTCAGTTGATACATCAGGTAACTGACCCTCCGCCATCGGGAGCAAGCCCCCTCCCACAGGTACTGCACAGCTCAGTTAAATCACCGAGCCAGGTTCATCAGCCTTCACATGCTGGCGCCCATCATGAGCGCCCGCAACGGTCAGGGCGTCGGCCTCGGCTTCGGTGATGTAGATCCGCTCGGCCGCCAATTCTACGTACGACATGGATTTTTCGGTGTCGGTCGCGATATTGACTCGGGTCGCAGGCACGCTGTGTTCCTGAGCATTGTCACCGAGCGTGAAATAGCACAGCTGATCTTCGATACGTAGGGACATGCCGGTCTCCTTAGTTCATGGGCAATAAAGGTTAGGGCGTTGCGGTTGTATGCAGGTTCCGCGCAACTGACTGGCGGTCGCCGCTGTCCATGCTTTACCTATAAAAAACACAGGAGGGCATTCATGGACGCTTGGTTGCATGAAGCATGGCAAACACTGCAGGCTGAATTTGCCGATATCGGCGACGCCAGGCAGCTCACCCAGATGACCGTGCGCCTGCTGATGGCGGCACTCCTCGGCGGCATCCTCGGGTTTGAACGGGAGAGCAAGGGCAAGGCCGCCGGGGTGCGCACCCATATGCTGGTGGCGCTGGGCGCGGCGCTGTTCGTGATGGTGCCGCAGATGTCCGGCAACCAGGCCGATGCCATGAGCCGGGTGGTGCAGGGCGTGATTGCCGGGATTGGTTTCCTGGGGGCCGGCACCATCATCAAGGGCAAGGATGAGGACGCCGGCCACGTCAGGGGCCTGACCACCGCCGCCGGTTTGTGGATGACCGCTGCGATTGGGGTCTCGGCTGGTCTGGGCCGGGAATCGACAGCGGTACTCAGTACCTTGCTGGCCCTGGCGGTGTTCAGCGTGATGCCGAAAATCGTCAAGCGTTTCGAGAAGGACTGACGATCACAGGCGGCATCGTGGTCGGCGGTTCCTGCACCGGTGGCGGCTCGTTCTCCGGCGGTTCTTTTTCAGGAATCGGTTCAGGCTCCGTGGGGGGCAGCGTCGGGTTGTCGATGTTCGGGTCCGGGGTTTCAGCCGGGATGGGGATATTCATCGGTGTGGCCTCCTTTGTGCTTTGCTCTATGGGTGGACAGCCATTGGTGGGAATTGATTCCCCGCCGGGTGGCGGCATATTCACCTGAACTTTTGCCCGAAGCCCAGGCTCGGACCTAATACGGGCCTGCTCAGCGAGCGCGCCGCCATCTCAAGAATTCGGATCAAGCACAGAGCGTCCACAGGGCGTAAGGGGAATATGCTCGATGACTGCTGAAACACTGGTTCCAGAAGAGTCTTTATTGCCGTTGTCCCAGGCGCTGCTATTACCCAGAATTGCCATTGAGAGCACCATGCCGGTGATCGATGGTGGCGAGTTTGCCGTCAAGGCGGTCGTTGGCCAGCGCGTCAACGTGACCAGTAAAGTGTTCGCCGATGGCCATGACAAGCTGGCGGTGCTGGTGCGCTGGCGCCCGCGCGGGCAGGAAAACTGGCACAGCGTGGTCATGAGCGATGTGGGCAACAACGGCTGGGAAGGTGCATTCACCGTCACCACCCAGGGGCCCCATGAATACTGCATCGAGGCCTGGATCGATACCTTCGCCAGCTTCTGCTATGAATTGCGCAAAAAGCACGAAGCCGGGGTGCCGGTCAGCCTGGAGCTGCAGGAAGGCCGCAGCCTGGTGCTGCAGGCCGCCGAACGCAGTGACAACGAACTGCGCGACCGCTTGATGCTGCTGCATCACGAACTCTCCGGCCTGCTGGAAACCGAGCAGGTCGCGCAGTTCCTGCACGAAGACAGTGCACACCTGATGACCCAGGCCGACCACCGCGCCTATTTGAGCATCAGTCGCGTGTACCCGATCGACGTGGAGCGCGAGCGTGCCCAGTTCGCCAGCTGGTACGAGCTGTTTCCCCGCTCGATCACCGACGATCCGGCCCGCCATGGCACCTTCAACGATGTGCATTCACGCTTGTCGATGATCCATGACATGGGCTTTGACGTGCTGTACTTCCCGCCGATCCATCCCATCGGCCGCAGCCATCGCAAGGGCAAGAACAATTCCCTGAACGCCGGTCCCGATGATCCCGGCAGCCCCTACGCAATCGGCAGCGAAGAAGGCGGGCACGAGGCGATCCACCCGCAACTGGGCAGCCGCGAGGATTTCCGCCGTCTGGTCAAGGCCGCTGCCGACCACGGCCTGGAAATCGCACTCGACTTCGCCATCCAGTGCTCCCAGGACCACCCGTGGCTCAAGCAGCATCCGGGCTGGTTCAACTGGCGCCCGGACGGCACGATCAAATACGCGGAAAACCCACCGAAAAAGTATCAGGATATCGTCAACGTCGACTTTTACGCGGCGGATGCGATTCCCGGCCTGTGGACCGAACTGCGCGACGTCGTGGTGGGCTGGGTGGAAGAGGGCGTGAAGACCTTCCGCGTGGACAACCCGCACACCAAGCCGCTGCCGTTCTGGCAATGGTTGATCAGCGACGTGCGGGCCAAATACCCGGAAGTGATCTTCCTGGCCGAAGCCTTTACCACCCCGGCAATGATGGCGCGCTTGGGTAAAGTCGGTTATTCCCAGAGCTACACCTATTTCACCTGGCGCAATACCAAGGCCGAACTGAGTGAGTATTTCACCGAGTTGAACCAGTCGCCGTGGCGCGAATGCTACCGGCCGAATTTCTTCGTCAATACGCCGGACATCAACCCTGGCTTCCTGCACGAGTCCGGCCGCCCAGGGTTCCTGATCCGCGCCGCGCTGGCCACCATGGGTTCGGGCCTGTGGGGCATGTACTCCGGGTTCGAATTGTGCGAGTCCGCGCCGGTGCCGGGTAAAGAGGAATACCTGGACTCGGAGAAATACGAGATCCGCCCGCGCGACTTCACTGCGCCCGGCAACATCATTGCCGAGATCGCCCAGCTCAATCGCATCCGCCGGCAAAACCCGGCGTTGCAGACGCACCTGGGGCTCAAGCTGTACAACGCCTGGAACGACAACATCCTGTACTTCGGCAAGCGCAGCGAGGACGGCAGCAATTTCGTGCTGGTGGCCATCAACCTCGACCCGCACAACGCCCAGGAAGCGCACTTCGAGTTGCCGCTATGGGAGATGGGCTTGCCGGACGACGCCCAGACCCAGGGTGAAGACTTGATGAACGGCCATCGCTGGACCTGGTATGGCAAGACCCAATGGACTCGGCTGGAGCCGCAGATGCCGTTCGGGATCTGGCGGATTACCCCTTCTTAAAGCTGTATGGAGATTCAAATGTGGGAGGGGGCTTGCTCCCGATAGCAGAGCTTCAGTTGATAAATCAGGTGACTGACTCACCGCTATCGGGAGCAAGCCCCCTCCCACATTGACCCGGTTTCAGCCCGCAAGAATTATCCAGTTCCAGGAGTTTCCAATGGCGAAAAAACCCAAGGCTGCCACCTTTATCAAAGACCCGCTCTGGTACAAGGACGCGGTGATTTACCAGGTGCATGTCAAATCCTATTTCGACTCCAACAACGACGGCATCGGCGACTTTCCGGGGCTGATCGCCAAGCTCGACTACATTGCCGACCTCGGCGTAAACACTATCTGGCTGCTGCCGTTCTATCCCTCGCCACGCCGCGATGACGGCTACGACATCGCCGAGTACCGTGGCGTACACAGCGACTACGGGACCATGGCCGACGCCAAGCGCTTCATAGCCGAGGCCCACAAGCGTGGGCTGCGGGTGATCACTGAACTGGTGATTAACCACACGTCCGACCAGCACCCCTGGTTCCAGCGCGCCCGCAAGGCCAAACCGGGTTCGGCGGCGCGGGACTTCTACGTGTGGTCGGATGACGACCAGAAATACGACGGTACGCGGATCATCTTCCTCGACACCGAGAAGTCCAACTGGACCTGGGACCCGGTGGCCGGCCAGTACTTCTGGCACCGTTTCTATTCGCACCAGCCCGACCTTAACTTCGACAACCCGCAAGTCATGAAGGCCGTGCTGTCGGTGATGCGCTATTGGCTCGACCTGGGCATCGACGGCCTGCGCCTGGATGCGATTCCCTATCTGATCGAGCGGGACGGCACCAACAACGAGAACCTCGCCGAAACCCACGGGGTGCTCAAGCAGATCCGCGCCGAAATCGACGCGAATTACCCAGACCGCATGCTGCTGGCCGAAGCCAACCAATGGCCCGAAGACACCCAACTCTATTTCGGTGACAGGAAGGGCGACGACGGCGATGAATGCCATATGGCCTTCCACTTCCCGTTGATGCCGCGCATGTACATGGCCCTGGCCCAGGAAGATCGCTTTCCGATTACCGACATCCTGCGCCAGACCCCGGAGATTCCAGCCAATTGCCAGTGGGCGATTTTCCTGCGCAACCACGATGAACTGACCCTGGAGATGGTCACCGACAAAGAGCGCGACTACCTGTGGAACTATTATGCCGCGGACCGTCGCGCGCGCATCAACCTGGGCATTCGCCGGCGCCTGGCGCCGTTGGTGGAGCGCGACCGGCGCCGCGTGGAACTGCTCAACAGCCTGTTGCTGTCGATGCCCGGCACGCCGACCCTCTACTACGGCGACGAAATCGGCATGGGCGACAACATTTACCTGGGCGACCGCGATGGCGTGCGTACGCCGATGCAATGGTCCATCGACCGCAATGGCGGTTTCTCCCGCGCCGACCCGGCCAGCCTGGTGCTGCCGCCGATCATGGACGCGCAATACGGCTATCAGTCGGTCAACGTCGAAACCCAGGCCCAGGACCCGCATTCACTGCTGAACTGGACGCGGCGCATGCTGGCGGTGCGCAAGCAATCCAAGGCGTTTGGCCGTGGCAGCCTGAAAATGCTGTCGCCGAGCAATCGCCGCATCCTGGCCTATACCCGTGAATACACCGGGGAGGACGGCCGCACTGAAACCATCCTGTGCGTGGCCAACGTCTCGCGCAGTGCCCAGGCGGCGGAGCTGGACCTGTCGGCGTTCGCCGGCATGGTGCCGGTGGAGATGCTCGGCGGTAACGCGTTCCCGCCCATCGGCCAACTGAATTTCCTGCTGACCCTGGCGCCCTATGGCTTTTATTGGTTCGTGCTGGCGGCGGAAAACCAGATGCCGAGCTGGCATGTGGAACCGGCCCAGAGCATCCCTGACTTCACGACATTGGTGTTGAAAAAACGTATGGAAGAGTTACTGGAAGAACCCTGCCGCACCACCCTGGAGCACACTTCGTTGCCGGCCTGGCTGCCCAAGCGCCGCTGGTTCGCCGGTAAGGACGCCACCATCGACAGCGTGCATATCGCCTACGGCGTGCGCTTCGGCGACGCCCAGCACCCGGTGCTGCTCAGCGAGATCGACGTCACCAGCGCGGGCCAGACCAGCCGTTATCAGCTGCCGTTCGGCTTCCTTGGCGAAGACCAGCTCACCAGCGCCTTGCCGCAGCAATTGGCAATGGCCCGGGTACGGCGCAGCCGTCAGGTAGGGCTGGTCACCGACGCGTTCAGCCTCGAGCATTTTGTGCGCAGCGTGATCCAGAGCCTGCAGGCCGGTACCGTGCTCAATAGCAGCGAGGGTGACCTGCGCTTCGAAGCCACGCCGCACCTGGCAGCCTTGCAACTGACCGATGAATCAGCGGTGCGCTACTTGTCTGCCGAGCAGTCCAACAGTTCGGTGGTGGTTGGCGAGAGCCTGGTGCTCAAGCTGATCCGCAAAGTCAGTGCCGGGGTGCACCCGGAACTGGAAATGAGCGCCTACCTGACCGCAGCCGAATACCCGAACATTTCGCCGTTGATGGGCTCGATGAGCCGGCGCGACGCCCAGGGCCAGGACAACCTGCTGATGATCGCCCAGGGCTACCTGAGCAACCAGGGCGACGCCTGGAGCTGGACCCAGAACAACCTCGAACGCGCCATTCGTGACGAACTGGCCGAGGCGATTTCCGAACAGGAGCAGCATTACAATGCCCTGGGCGAACTGGCCGACTTTGCCGGCCTGCTCGGCCAGCGTCTAGGCGAGATGCACGTAGTGTTGGGCGCGCCTACCCAGAACAAGGACTTCAAACCAGAAGTCACTTCGGTCAAGGACACCCAGGCCTGGGCCAAGGATGTGGGGGCGCAGATCGAGCGGGCCCTGCAGTTGCTCAAAGTAAATCAAAGCCAGTTGAACCCCGCCGATCAGGCGCTGGTCAGTGAATTACTGGCGCAGAAAAAAGCCATCGGCAGCCATGTCCAGGCGCTGGCGAAAGCCACGCTGGGCGGGTTGCGGATTCGCGTCCACGGTGACTTGCACCTGGGCCAGGTACTGGTGGTCAAGGGCGATGCCTATTTGATCGATTTTGAAGGCGAACCGGCGCGGCCGCTGCATGAACGGCGCGGCAAGCACAGCCCCTACAAGGACGTGAGTGGGGTGTTGCGCTCCTTCGATTACGCAGCGGCCATGGCCCTGAATGTGCAAGGGGTTGATCATTCGTCGGAAGCCGACGCCGCGCGTCGTCGCGTGACCGAGCGTTACCTGAGTGAAGCCCGCCAGGCATTTACCCAGGCCTATCAGGCGGCGACGGCTACACTGGCGCATGACTGGCAGGATGCCAACGGCCAGGACGCCGCGCTGACATTGTTCAGCCTGGAGAAGGCCGCGTATGAAGTGGCCTACGAAGCGGAAAATCGCCCGAGCTGGTTGCCGGTGCCCTTGCAAGGGTTGCACGGTTTGCTCAGCGGGCTTACACCTGAATCGAAAACTGCACGCGGTGGGGAGACGTCATGAGTTTTACGCATAGAGAACCGCTGCAGCCCAAGTTGACTGCAATGCCGGCGTCCAAGGACGTCGAGGCGCTGGTACGCGCCGAGCACCACGATCCATTCTCGATCCTTGGGCCGCATGATGATGAGCAGGGCGGGCAATTTATCCGCGCGTTCCTGCCCGAAGCCTTGAGCGTCCAGGTACTGGCACGTGACAGTGGCGAGCCGATCGGCAGCCTCGACGCCAGCCAGGTGCCGGGGCTGTTCGTCGGGCACTTCAGCACGCGCCAGGCCTACCTGCTCAAGATCCAGTGGGCCGGCGGCGAGCAGATCACTGAAGACCCGTACAGCTTCAACCAGTTGCTGCTCGGTGAAATGGACCTGTACCTGTTTGCCGAAGGCAACCACCGCGACCTGGGCAGTTGCCTGGGCGCCCAAGTGACCACGGTCGACGGCGTGCAGGGCGTACGTTTCGCCGTGTGGGCGCCGAATGCCCGACGGGTCTCGGTGGTCGGTGACTTCAACATCTGGGACGGTCGCCGGCATCCGATGCGCCTGCGCCATCCGTCGGGCGTGTGGGAGATTTTCATCCCGCGCCTGCAACCGGGGGCGGCCTACAAGTACGAGATTCTCGGTGCCCACGGCATTTTGCCGCTCAAGGCCGACCCGATGGCCCTGGCCACCCAGCTGCCGCCGGACACCGCCTCGAAGGTCGCCGCGCCGTTGCAGGTGGACTGGCAGGACCACGAGTGGATGCAGGCTAGAGGTGACAAACAGAAATCCACCGCGCCGCTGTCGATCTACGAGTTGCACGTGGGGTCCTGGCAATGCGAGCTGGACGAGGCCGGGGAAGTGTCACGCCAGTATGGCTGGCGCGAACTGTCCGAGCGGCTGATTCCCTATGTGCAGCAATTGGGCTTTACCCATATCGAGCTGATGCCGATCATGGAGCATCCCTTCGGCGGTTCGTGGGGCTATCAGGCCTTGTCCCAGTTCGCACCAAGCGCACGCTTTGGCTCGCCGGAAGATTTCGCGTATTTCGTCAATGCCTGTCACCAGGCGGACATCGGCGTGATTCTCGACTGGGTGCCGGCGCATTTTCCGACCGACACCCACGGCCTGGCGCAATTCGACGGCACCGCGCTGTACGAGTACGCCAACCCGCTGGAAGGTTTCCATCAGGACTGGGACACGCTGATCTACAACCTGGGCCGCACCGAGGTGCACGGTTTCATGCTCGCCTCGGCATTGCATTGGCTCAAGCACTTCCACGTCGACGGCCTGCGCGTGGATGCGGTGGCCTCGATGCTGTATCGCGACTATTCGCGCAAAGCCGGTGAGTGGGTGCCCAACCGTCACGGTGGCCGCGAGAACCTGGAAGCCATCGATTTCCTGCGCCACTTGAACGACGTGGTGGCGCTGGAGGCGCCGGGTGCCCTGGTGATCGCCGAGGAATCCACCGCATGGCCGGGGGTGAGCCAGAGCACCCAGCAAGGTGGCCTGGGTTTCAACTACAAATGGAACATGGGCTGGATGCACGACTCGCTGCATTACATCCAGCAAGATCCGGTGTACCGCGCCCATCACCACAACGAGCTGAGTTTCGGCCTGGTGTATGCCTGGTCCGAGCGGTTTATCCTGCCGATTTCCCACGACGAAGTGGTGCACGGCAAGCACTCGCTCATCGACAAGATGCCCGGCGACCGCTGGCAGAAATTCGCCAACCTGCGTGCCTACCTGAGTTTCATGTGGATGCACCCCGGCAAGAAGCTGCTGTTCATGGGCTGCGAGTTCGGCCAGTGGCGCGAGTGGAACCATGACCAGCAACTGGACTGGTACCTGTTGCAATACCCCGAGCACCGTGGGGTGCAAAAGCTGGTGGGCGACTTGAACCGCCTGTACCGCGAGGAACCGGCGCTGCACGAGCAGGATGACGCGCCCCAGGGGTTCCAATGGCTGATTGGCGACGATGCGATCAACAGCGTCTATGCCTGGCTGCGCTGGAGCAAGGACGGCAAGCCAGTGCTGGTCGTCGCCAACTTCACCCCGGTGCCGCGTGAGGCCTACGCGGTTGGCGTGCCTTTCGCCGGACGCTGGAGCGAAGTGATCAACAGTGACGCCGACATGTATGCCGGGTCCAACTACGGTAATGGTGGTGCGGTACAGACCCTGGATGAACCCCGCCACGGTCAGCCGGTGTCGCTGTCGCTGAACCTGCCACCCTTGGGTGTGTTGATTCTGCGACCACAGGAGAGTTAAACGCGCCTGGCGCGACGGATGCGGTTGTCCGGGCTACTGGCAGGGTGCCACAATGGCACCTTTGTCGTAGCACTCAGACAGGCGAATCGCATGAATAGCCATGGGCTTGGGCAAGACCCGGACCGTGTTATCGAACAGCAGGTGCGCACCGACCGTTTGCACCAGCTGTTTCGCCAGTCGTTCCCGGCGCTGTTTGGCAGCTACCTGGCTGCCCTCATGCTGTGCTGGCTGTGTTGGGAGCGCTTCGATCAGCAGCTGATCCTGATATGGCTGGTGCTGCTGGCCGGTTCCTCACTGCTGCGCCTGCAGCTGTTCCTTGAATGGTTCCGCTGCCCCGACAGCGAGCGCACGCCGGCGCGGTGGGAGCGGCGTTACTGGGTGACACTGATGCTGTCGGCGGGCATCTGGGGGGCGGGGCGCTGGCGGTGATGCCGGTGGATGACCGCGTGTCTCAGGTGCTGGTCATGCTGTTCGCCGTGGGCATGTCGGTCGGCGCGGTGTCCTGCTATTCGGCGTATCGCTACATGTCGCTGGGGTCCATGGGCCTGGTGCTGTTGCCCTGTGCCCTGTGGCTGCTGTTCCAGCCATCGCCGATGCAGGTGGGTGTGGCGCTGGCGGTATTGGTGTTCTCGTCCTTTGTGGTGGCCGCCACGCACAAACTCTCCGACGCCCTGGAAAAAGCTTTTCGCCTGACCCGGCAAATGGAGCGCGCCCACACCATTTCCACCCACGCCTCCCAGACCGATGAGCTGACCGGGTTGATGAACCGTCGGGCCTTTTTCGAACAGGCCCAGGCGCTCTATGCCCAGTGCCGTCGTGAGCAGCAGCCGCTGTGTGTGCTGATGCTGGACATGGATCACTTCAAAAACATCAATGACACCTACGGTCACCAGGCCGGTGATCAGGTGTTGCGCCAGATTGGCAGCGTGATCAGCGCCTCGTTTCGCCAGGTCGATGTGTACGGCCGCCTGGGTGGCGAAGAGTTCGCGATATTGCTGCCCAATACCTCCCTGGAGACCGCGCGCAGCATCGCCGAGCAACTGGTCCAGGCCATTGGCGATTTGCGGGCCGACCCGGTGCAGGGGTTGAGTGCCAGCCTGGGCCTGGCGTCGACCCATACCCAGGCGCTGGACTTGTATGGCTTGATGGACAGCGCCGACAAGGCGCTGTACCGGGCCAAGGCGCTGGGCCGCAATCAGGTGGCCGTGGCGGGCTGATCCTTGGCCATGGCCTTGGCCAACGCGCGCGCAACCTGTTCGGCGGAGTAGGGTTTGGCGAGGAATTCAAAGCCTTCATAGCCACTGTCCGCCAGTTCTTCGCTGTAACCCGAGACCAGCACCACCGGCAGGTCCGCCCGGCGCTGGCGCATCAGTTTGGCCATGGCGACGCCGGTCATCCCAGGCATCACCACATCCGAGAACACCGCGTCGAAGGCCCCGGCATCGTTGCCGGCCAGCGTCAGCGCCTGTTCGGCGTTGGTGGCCCAGGTGGTCTGGTAACCCAGATCCTTGAGGATCTGGCTGGCGAAGCGTCCCACCTCCAGGTTGTCCTCCACGATCAGTACATGCCGTTGGGCCAGGTCCAGCGGCGGTGGAAGGTCTTGCTCTGCGTCCTGCCGGGGCGCGGCTTCGCCTTCCACCTCGGGCAGGTACAGGGTGAACACCGTGCCTTGCCCCAGGGTGCTGGCCACATCGATATTGCCGCCCGATTGCTTGGCAAACCCGAACACCTGCGACAAGCCCAGGCCGGTGCCCTTGCCGACGGCCTTGGTGGTGAAGAACGGCTCGAAAATGCGTTCGACGGTATCGCCGGCAATGCCCACGCCCGTGTCGGCCAGGGAAATAGCGATGTAGGGCAGGCGCGACTCGGCATCCCCGCGGATGCGCGGCAGCGGCTGCTGGGCGGCGACCTTGATGGTCAGGCTGCCCTGGCCGTCCATGGCGTCGCGGGCATTGAGGGCGATGTTGATCAGGGCGGTTTCGAACTGACTGGAATCGATGCGCGCATAGCAGGGCTGCTCGGGCAATTGCACCTGTACATGAATGCGTGCGCCGGTGACGCTCTCGAGCATGTCGCCAATGTTGCGCACCCGTTGGCTGACATCGAACACCTGCGGATTCAACGGCTGACGGCGGGCGAAGGCGAGCAGTTGGCTGGTGAGCTTGCTGGCTCGCTCGACGGTATCGGACACCGCGCCCATATAGCGTTGCCGGCGTTCTTCCGAGAGCCCCGGTTGGCGCAGGAAATCCACGGATGAACGAATGATCGTCAGCAGGTTATTGAAATCATGGGCGACGCCGCCAGTGAGTTGGCCGATGGCCTCGAGCTTTTGCGACTGGCGCAACGCGGCTTCGGCCTGGGCGAGGGCGCGGGTGCGTTCTTCGACGCGCTGTTCCAGGGTTGCATTGAGTTCGGTATAGGCCGCCAGGCCCTCACGCACCACAGCATCGGCGCGTACGCGCTCGATATGCGCCCAGGAACGTTCGGTGACTTCGCCCAACAGCGCCAGGTCATAGGAGGACCAGTGGCGGGGCTGTTTGTCATGCACGGCCATCAGCGCGGTGAGGCGGCCGTCTTTGATCAACGGCATACAAATGGTCGCCGTTACACCGAGTGCCTGGAAGTTCGCGGCTTCATGGGCCGGCAACTCGAGCAGGTTATTGCCGATCACCAGGGGCTCGCCGGCGCGCAGGCAGGCCACCGCGCGCTCACCGAACGCAGCCAGGCTGTAATGGCCGATGATGCTCGGCGAGCCTTGGGCCGACCAGTCGCCGCGAATGGTAAAGCCGTCTTGGTCGTCTTCCATGTCGGCGTAGGCGCAAATCGACACTTGCAGGTGTTCGGCCAGCAGGCGGGTGGTCGACATCATGATCGCTTCGGGGTCGGTAGCCGTGGCGACGCTGTGCCCGATGGCGTCCAGCACGGCCAGGCGCCGGGTGAGAAAGACCGTGGCGGTGGTTTCGGTCACGGTATCGAGCAACCCCACTACCGCGCCTTTTGCATCACGGATCGGGCTGTAGCAAAAGGTGAAATACGCTTGTTCAGGTGCCTCGTTACGCTGGACCAACAGCGGAAAGTTTTCGATATAGGTGGCCTGCCCGGCGAACGCGGTGTCGGCGATAGGGCGGATGTCATCCCATGCCTCGTGCCACACCTCGTTGAACGGACGGCCCAGGGCGTCGGGCTTGTTGCCCAGGATCGGCACGAATGCATCGTTGTGGAGGGTGATCAATTGAGGCCCCCAGACGATGGCTTGGGGAAAGCTGGAGGCAAAGCACAGCGCAACGGTTGTCTTCAACACGTCCGGCCAGTGTTCAACCGGCCCCAGGGGCGTACTGGCCCAATCATGCCGACGAACCCGCTCTGCCATTACGCTGCTGCCTTGCAGCCAATTCATCATTGGGTTCACACCTTGCTCGCTACGCGTTGTTAAGCCTTGAAGAGGTCAGACCGACTAGCAACAGACCGGCCTGACCTGGATCAGTTCAGCGCGATTATCTCCTAGATAGCACTTTGATTTCATTGCCCATTTGGTGGGGCGAGGCGTCGCAGGCTTGGGCCTGCGCCCACCGTTATTGCGCGCCGAACAGCCCCGTCCAGTAGATGCCCGCATCGCTTTTCGGGTCCATTGCATAGGCTGCGCCCAATTCACGAAATTGCGGGTTCATCAGGTTGGCGCAATGGCCGGGGCTGGCGAGCCAACCGTCGAGCACCTTGCGTGGGGTATCGAGGCCGGCGGCGATGTTTTCGCCGATGTTTTTTGCGATATACCCGGCAAGCTCGGCGCGGTCGCCGGGGGTACGGCCGTCGTGGTCGAGGTGATCGAAAAAGTTGCCGTTGGCCATGTTGCGGGTATGGCTGTTGGCGGCACCGGCCAGGTCGTCGTTCCACGACAGCGGCGTGGTCGCGGTGAACGCCTGGGTGCCGCACTGGCGCGGCTGGGAGCGGGCGGCGTTGATCAGGTCGAGCAGTTTGCGGCCTTCGGTCTGCCAGTCGCCCAGGCCGCTGGTCAGCAGCGGGCGGGCGAGCACGATGCGCCAGTCCTGGCCGCTGTTGCTCACGCCGATGTCGACGAATTGCGGGTCGAGTACCACGCGACAGAAGCTTTCACGCACCGCTTTCATGGCGGCCTCGGCATCCCTGGGCCCGGACAGGCTGATGGCCTGCACGTTGACCATGGGGTACGCGGCCCGCGCCAGCGACTGCTGCAAATCGCCGACATTGGTGGCCGGCAGCACCAGCCGTGTATCACTGTTCAGCGGTGGCAATTCCTGGGAACCCTGGTCGCCGCAGCGCTGCACCTGGCTGCGGTACTGGTTGATCTGTTGCACCAACTGACTTTCTTCATTCGCCATCGCGCTGGCGCAGAACACCGTACTGGCGGCCAGCGTCGTAAGACCCATCATCAATGACAGAACGCGCATGGACGTTACCCTTGAGCTTGAAAGTGCCCATGATGCGCGATCCAGGTGCGTGCATGCACCCGTTGGTCCGAACTTTTTTTGTTCAATGCTTGAGTGCCGGCTGTTGAGGGCCGAGGCTTCACGGCGTGCAACAGGTACAATCGCCGCTGCCTTGACGTGAAACCCCAGGAATTTGCATGTTCAGCCTTACCCGCTACACCACGCCGTGCCCCGAACCGGTCAACAGCCAGATCCTGCAGTTGGTGGTCGACAACCTCACCGACATCAGCAGCGTGGCACTGGCGCCCAGCAACCTGCTCTACAACATTTACCAGTACGCCATCGGGTTTGAGGTGCACCTGTACTTGGAGGCGCTGGATGGATCGAAGGGCATCAGCGTTGAGCTGGTCGTGGCGATGCAGGAGGAGACCGTCATTGGGTTTTGCCTGTACCTCCCGGTGAAGCACGACCCTCAGGCCTGTGGCGTGGCCTTTATGGCCGTGCACTCGGGGTTCAGGCGCCAAGGCGTGGCCCGGGCCATGCTGGGTGACGTGTTGGCACGCTATCCCCATGGGGAGCTGGCGTGCTCGGTGGAGAAGGTCCCGGCATTCGAAGCGATGGGCTTCCAGGTGCGCGGCGCGCGTGGCACCCAAGTGCTGATGAATACGCGGGACTACGGCACCGATGGGTTGATGGGCGTGCTCGACGTAGCTGCTATCTACAGCTCACTGGAAGTGCGGCAGATCCATACCTACCTGCTGCAAAAGCACGGGAAGCGCGCGATGATGGACGCGGAAAAGCAGCGCGACCGGCACCTGGATCAATTGACGCGCAAGGTGCAGCGGTTTGTGGAAGCACGCTTGGGCTGAGCACCCACAGTGACTGCACCACTGCAATCGGGGGCAAGCCCCCTCCCACATTTGAAAGTATTCACAGTTCAAAGTGTGGGAGGGGGCTTGCCCCCGATTGCGGTGTATCACTCACCTATTAATTGACTGAACCACTCCCACATGCGCCGCGCTTGACCATCGCCAGGATGATCGCCAGCAGTTCCTGCTGCGCTTCTTCGCGGCTGATTTCCGCGCTGGCTGCGGCATGGGACAAGGCTTCGGCCGCGCCCAGCATGGCGCGCAGGCCTGCTTGGGAAAGCGTGCCACCCGGCGCGAAGGGCGCCAGGGCATCGCGGCATTTGTCGAGGAAGATGGCCTCGTACTTGCGCTTGAGCGCCTCCAGCTCCGGCGAGCCACTGAGCGCCGCCGTCACCCCCGGAATCTCGCGGCCCTGCAGCAACACGCAATCCACATAGGACGAGGCAATCACCCACGCACGCGCTTCAAGCGTCGCGCTGCTGGCCTCGATGGCGTCGACAAACACCTGGTTCTGGCGCCCATCGAAATCCTCATACAGCGCGGCCAACAGGCCCGAACGCGTGACGAAATGATCGTACACCACCGGTTTGGTTACTCCGGCCAGCTCGGCCAGACGGCCCAGGGTCAGGGCGTCGGTGCCTTCCTCGCGCACCAGTTGCCAGGCGGTTTCCAATAACTGTTGCAGACGTTCTTCGCGGGAAAGACGCCGGCGCGGGGCAGGGGATTGTTCGCTTGACATGCTTATATACCAAAAGTAACTTAAGGTCGGTAACTTACTAAAAGTAGCTTAAGCCGAAAAGGAGTCAATGTCATGCATGCACTCATCGTTGTGGCTCATCACGACAGCCAATCCCTGACCCACAGCGTGGCCGCGCACGTGGGTGGCGGTTTGAGCGCCTCCGGGCACACCTTTGAAATCGCCGACCTCGCGGCCGAAGGCTTCGACCCGCGCTACACCGCCGCCGACCACCGGGTACACCGCAGCCACGCCGCGCCGCCGGCGGATGTCCTCGCCGAACAGGCCCGCATCGAGCGCGCCGACGCATTGGTCGTGGTGTTCCCGATCTACTGGTGGTCCATGCCGGCGTTGCTCAAGGGCTGGATCGACCGTGTCTTCGTGAACGGCTGGGCGATCGATTACGGCCCCGATACACCGGTGACCAAGAAGTTGCGGCACTTGCAGGTGCACCTGCTGGCCCTGGGGGCTGCCGATGCCGATGCCTTCGACCGGCACGGTTATGCCCAGGCCATGCGCACGCAGATCGATTACGGGATCTTCGACTACTGCGGAGCGCAGGTGCTGACCTCGCAGTTGCTGCTGGAATCGGAAAGCGACAGTGCCGAGGCGCATCTGCGCAAGGCCAGGGAGACAGGGCAGACGCTGTTTGTGCGCGAGACGGTAGCGGGGTGATTCAAGCGTCGCGAAACAGGTCGTGTGCATCCAGCAAGCGGTAGGCAATCTCCGGCTGCTTCTCCAGGCCACGACGGATCGCCGCTGGAATCGACTGGCGAGTCTTGCGACACAGGCCGGGCAGCTCGTCGATGACGATCTGGATGCCGCGCATGCTCTTGACCTCGGTGTGGCCCGGCGCGATATGCAGGCGGATGCCCAACTGTTCGAACATCCGCTGCTGCAGATGCTCGAGGTCCTGCAGACTCTTGAGGTTCTCCAGGCGCTCGAGTAGGCGTTTTTCTTCCTGGCGTGTCAGGTTGAGAATGCGTAGGTCGGGCTCGGGCGCGTTCAGCAAACGTTCGCGCTCGCAGTCACAGACGCCGGGCGGGCAGGGTTGGCGAATGGTCATGTGCGTGCCCTCCCTGAACCTGCGCTGTTGTCTTAGTAGCTTAGCGTTACGCCAAGGCTGCCCAGGGCTTTCCAGTACCCAGGGTAGGTCTTGGCCACGCAGTCCGGGTCCTGGATGCGAATGCCCGCGACTTTCAGCCCGGCCAGGGCAAAGCACATGGCGATGCGATGGTCGGCGTGGGTATCGATCAAGGCGTTGCAGGACGTGCCGGCCAGGGCTGGGTCAGCCGCAACCAGCAGATCGTCGCCCTCGATGGTCGCCAGGCCCGGCCGGATTGCGTTGAGGCCATCGTGCAGCGCCTGCACGCGGTCACATTCCTTGACGCGCAGGTTGGCCAGTTCCGTGAAACGCACCGGGGTATTGTTGAACGCGGCGAGCACCGCCAGGGTCGGGATGGCGTCCTGCATTTGCGAGCCCACCACCGTTGCCTGCATGTTCGGGAACTGGGCGATCACCGCCTGGGCCTTGGCGTCCGGCTGGGTGAACGCCTCGGCGGCGACACCGATGTCGATACGGCCGCCGGTCAATACCTCTGCGGCCCACAGGTAGGTGGCTGCGGAGGCGTCGGGTTCGATCAGGTAATCATGGGCGGTGTAACCGGTCGGGGCCACGCGCCAGGTGGTGTCGTCGACGGCTTCCACCTGGGCGCCGAAGGCACGCATGCAGTCCAGCGTCAGGTCCACATAGCCACGGGCGCCGATGTCCTTGCCGGTCAGGGCGACTTCAATCGGTGCTTCGCCGCATGCCGCGAGCATCAGCAGCGCCGAGACATACTGGCTGGACAGGCCGCCATCGATCTCGAAACGCTTGGCCTGGACCTTGCCCACGCCGTGCACGGTCACCGGTGGGCAGCCGGTCGGGCTGTCGACCTGGATGCCGTTCTGGCCGAGGGTGGCGAGCAGCGGCCCGATCGGGCGCTTTTGCATGTACTCGTCGCCGTCCAGCACCACGGTGCCGTGCACGGTCGCCACGGCAGCGGTGAGAAAGCGCATGGCGGTGCCGGCATTGCCGAGGAACAGCGGTTGCGCCGGCAATTGCAGTTTGCCCTGGCCGGTGACCACGAAGGTGGTGTCGTCCGGCTCGTCGATGGTCACGCCCATCTGCCGCAGGGCCACCGACATGTGACGGGTGTCGTCGCTCTTGAGGGCGCCGCTCAAGCGGCTGGTGCCCTTGGCCAGGGCCGCCAGCAGCAGGGCGCGGTTGGTTATGGATTTGGAGCCGGGGGGCGCGACCTTGCCATTGAGAGGAAAGTTGGGCGGGGTAACGGTCACGGTTTTCTGCGAACTCAAGGGACAAGGCTCCTGATCAAGGCGAGGTGGCATGGAGTGGCCGACGGGGCGGACCCGAATAATCGGCCAAAGGTGCGGTGCTTGTCGAGATTTAGCGCTTGCTCAGCCAGTAATCGTGCAGCGCCCGCGCCGCCGGTTCGATTTCGCTGACCCGCTGCTGATGGGCCTGCACATCCAGGTCCGCCGGCAATTCGAAATTATCCTGCTCGGCGCACCAGGAGATTCTCTCGAACTGAGTGGCCAGTTCGGCGGGCAGCGGCGGCCAGTTGCCGATGGCCGCGCCACGGATATAGCCGAAGCACCATTCTTCGGCGAGGGTCACAACCTGGCCCTGGTGTTCTTTCTCGTCGAACAGCGCCTTGAACGCCTTGGAATTGCCGGCCAGTTGCGCCGCCAGCGTATTGAAGTGGCGTACACACAGGTCCAGGACCTGCCCGGCCTCTTCGGGGCTTTCCCAGTCCGGGTTCTGCCCACCCCAGATGGCCGGAAACCACTCGGCGATATCCACCTGCGTCGGGCTCGATACCAGCGCGGTGAAGTAGCCGTCGAGTTCGGCGACGTTGAGCACCGAATGGTCGTCGCCGTACTTGAGCAGGGTTTCTTCAATCAGGTCGAAATCGGCGGGAGTGAGCGGCTGGGCGTGCATGGGGCATATCCTTCAAACGTCGAACGCCACAGGGGCGGCTTAAAGCGCCAAGGATGGCGCCTGGCAAGGTTTTTTGCCAGTCCCGCTTTTGGCCGATGCGCCGTTGCCTGCCCTTGTTATAGTTCGGGCCTTATCACTCGCCAGTCAGGGATCACGGCCATGTCCGAATACCAAGCGTTCGTTGTGGAACTCAGCGGCAACGTTGCCCATGTGCAGATCAATCGCCCGGAAAAGATCAACGCGATGAACGCGGCGTTCTGGAGCGAAATCATCGAGATCTTCCAATGGGTCGACGACACCGATGCTGTGCGTGCCGTGGTGCTCAGTGGTGCCGGCAAGCATTTTTCTTCCGGTATCGACCTGATGCTGCTGGCCTCGGTGGCCAATGAGTTGGGCAAGGATGTGGGCCGCAATGCGCGTCTGCTGCGGCGCAAGATCCTCGGGCTGCAAGCCTCGTTCAATGCGGTCGACAACTGCCGCAAGCCGGTACTGGCCGCGATCCACGGCTACTGCATCGGCGGCGCCATTGACCTGATCAGCGCCTGCGACATGCGCTACGCCGCCGAGGACGCGCAGTTCTCGATCAAGGAAATCGACATGGGCATGGCCGCCGACGTCGGCACCTTGCAACGCCTGCCCCGCATCGTCGGCGACGGTATGTTGCGCGAACTGGCCTACACCGGTCGTCAGTTCGGAGCCGAGGAGGCGCGCAGCATCGGCCTGGTCAATCGCGTGTTTGCCGACCAGCAAAGCCTGTTGGCCGGGGTCATGGCCATTGCCCATGAAATCGCCGCCAAGTCGCCGATTGCCGTGGCCGGTACCAAGGCCATGATCAGCTATATGCGCGACCATACCCTCAACGACGGCTTGGAATACGTTGCCACCTGGAACTCGGCTATGTTGCAATCCAACGACCTGCGCGTGGCCATCGCCGCCCATATGAGCAAGCAGGCACCCGAATTCTTGGATTGATCAATATGACCCCAGGCTGGATTACCACAACGCTGCTGGACAATGACGCCGCAGGCGGCTGGGCCGTCGCCCGCAGCCGCGACGGCTTTTTGCAGGATGCCAATGGGCCTCTGTTCCCTCGGGAGTGGCTCAAGCGCCAGGACCTGTCGGTGTTTGCCGAACACGGCATCGGCCACCTCGATGGCGAGCCGGTGTACCTGCTGGAACTCGACAGTGCAGGAGAAGTACCGGGTTGCAGCTGGCAAGGCCTGCGCGGCTTTATGCTGCAAGGCGATCACACCCTGTACAAAGTGCTGGGCTATGCCGCGCAGATTGGCACCTGGGCGCGCGAGCATCGGTTCTGCGGCAGTTGCGGCCAGGCCATGGTCCAGGTGCCACGGGAGCGCGCGATGTACTGCCAACCCTGCGACCTGCGCAGCTATCCGCGAATTTCGCCGAGCATGATCGTGCTGGTGACCCGGGGCGATGAGGTACTGCTAGCGCGCTCGCCACGCTTTGTCACCGGTGTCTACAGCACCCTGGCCGGCTTTGCCGAGCCGGGTGAGTCGGCCGAAGACTGTTTGATCCGCGAAGTGCGCGAAGAAGTGCAGCTCGAGGTGAAGAACCTGCAATACATGGGCAGCCAGTGCTGGCCGTTCCCGCATTCGATGATGCTGGGTTTCCATGCCGAGTATGCCGGTGGCGACATCGTGCCCCAGGCCGACGAGATCGAAGATGCGCAGTGGTTCAACATCCACGACCTGCCGCCGCTGCCGGCGTCACGCTCGATTGCGCGTTACCTGATCGACCTGTATGTGGCCCGTCGCTTAGGCCACGCTGAACCAGTGCTGCCAGGCTAGGCGCACCGTCAGGCCGAGCACCACGGTGATGAATACCGGGCGAATGAACTTGGCGCCGCCGCTGATTGCGCTGCGCGCGCCAAAGAACGCGCCGCCCATCACCGAGACGCCCATCGCCAGGCCGACCACCCAGTCCACCGAGCCGTTGATGATAAACACCGTCAGCGCCGCCGCATTGCTGACGAAGTTCATGCTGCGCGCCACGCCGCTGGCCTTCACCAGGTCGATCGGGTGCAGCAGCATGGTGCTCACGGTCCAGAACGCACCGGTCCCGGGCCCGGCCACGCCGTCGTAGAAGCCCAGGCCGAAGCCCTGGGTAGCCTGCCATTTCTTCTTGATCGGCGCCTCGGCGTCCAGCGGTGCCTTGGGCGTGCCGCCGAACAGCAGGTACACCCCGCAGGCGAACACGATCACCGGCAGCATCTTGTTCAGGGTCTCGGCGGGCAAATAGTGCGCGACCACAGCGCCGGTCAGCGCGCCGATCAAGGTACCGACGATGGCATGCACCCACTGGCGCGGGTGGAACAGCTTGCGGCGGTAGAACGTGAAGCTGGCGGTGGCCGAGCCAAAGGTGGAACTGAGTTTATTGGTGCCCAGCACCAGGTGCGGCGGCATGCCGGCAGTCAACAGGGCAGGGGTGGTAAGCAAGCCACCCCCGCCGGCGATGGCGTCGATGAAACCGGCGATAAAAGCCACGACGGCGAGAATGGCGAGGGTGGTCAGGTCAACGCTGAGTTCTAAGGGCATGGGCAGGGCTTATTGTTGGGTGGGCACGCAGGCCCGCCATCTTACCTGCCGGATGTGGGCATAACCAAATGTGGGAGGGGGCTTGCTCCCGATGGCGGTCTGTCAGTGACAAATAAGCTGACTGATCCTCCGCTATCGGGAGCAAGCCCCCTCCCACATTTTACTGTGTTCGCCTGGCTATTTATGGGTGCCCATCCACTCCAGCGCCGTACGCCAGATGCAAATACCCAGGAAGTACGCCGACATCAGCGACCATAACCCGAACGTCCACGGGTTGGTGTTCGGATAATCCACCACCATCAGGAAGCTGCATAGCAGCCAGATCGTGGTTACCGCGATATTGATCGGCATGAACCGCTTGACCCGGAACGGGTGCAGGAACTTCATCGGCGTCACGGTCAGCAGCGCCAGGCCGATTACAGTGAGCAAGGTGATCCAGGCGTCGGGCTGGATGATGTATACACACAAGGCCACCACGTTCCATGCCGCCGGGAAGCCGACGAAATAGTTGTCCTTGCTCTTCATGTTGACGTTGCAGAAGCAGAACAGCGACGACACCAGGATCACCGACACCGCAAACAGGTGGGTGAAGTCCGGCAGGTCGATATAGCGGTAGATAAACAGCGCGGGGATGAATACGTAGGTGAGGTAATCGATCACCAGGTCCAATACCGAGCCGTCAAAGCTGGGCAATACCGTGCTGACATTGACCCGTCGCGCCAGGGAGCCGTCGACGCCATCCACCACCAATGCCAGGCCCAGCCACAGCAAGCAGGCCTTGGGGGAGTTTTCCAGCAGCGCCAGGGTGGCCAGGAATGCCAGTACCACACCGGTGGCGGTAAAGCCGTGGGCGCCCCAGGCTTTGATTCTGGCTACATGCAGGGTCGATATCACGGGCGGTTCTCCAAAGGGTCAAACGGGGCAGCCGACAGCGTAACGCTGTCGAGTCTGGCCGGGGAATGCAGGTATCGACCGGGAAGGCAGGGATAAGGTTCACCGCCCGGCGTATGGCTTAGCGTAGCAAGCGTAGGACTTTTCGGCATCAGCCTTGGCGAAACACCAGCGCCTTCAACCCGCTTTGCGGGTCGATATCCGGGAATTCCGGTGGGTTTGCCAGGCGTTCTACAAAGCGCAGGCCCGGTGCCTCGCGGGTGACGCCGTCGATCAGGAAGTCTTCGCCAAAGGCCGGATCGTTCATGCACGCCAGCACCGTGCCCTGGGCCGTGAGCAAATCCGGCAGGCGGCGCAGTACGCGCTGGTAATCCTTGGTCAACAGAAAGCTGCCTTTCTGAAAGGAGGGCGGGTCGATGATCACCAGGTCATAGGGGCCGCTGTTGGTGACTTTGGCCCAGGACTTGAACAGGTCGTGGCCCAGAAAGCTTACTTTGCTCAAGTCGTGCCCATTCAGACGATGGTTGTCACGGCCACGGCTCAGGGCGCCACGGGCCATGTCCAGGTTCACCACGTGGTCGGCGCCGCCTTCGATCGCGGCCACGGAGAATCCGCAGGTGTAGGCAAACAGATTAAGCACGCGCTGGCCCCTGGCTTGCTCGCGCACCCAGTTGCGCCCGTAACGCATGTCGAGGAACAGGCCGCTGTTCTGCTTTTTACCCAGGTCGATCAGGTAACGCAGGCCGCCTTCGGTGATGGTCAGCTCATCGATTGCCTCGCCCACCAGCCACTCGGTGGCGCTTTGCGGCAGGTAGCGGTGTTGCAGCGCCACGGTATGGGCGCCGAAGCCGGCCCAGTCGATCTGCAACAACTGCTGCTTCAAGGCCTGCAGATGCTCGGTTTCCTTGAACAGCGCTACCAGCACCACGCCTTGCAGCCAGTCCACCGTCACCTGCTCAAGGCCCGGCCAGCAGCGGCCACGGCCGTGAAACAGGCGCCGGGTTTCAGCCGGAGCGCCGGCCAGGGCGGTGAGCAGATGGGCGTGCAGGGTAGAGAGTGCGTCTGGGGTCATCGTTGAGCGTCAGTCGTTGAGCGGGCGGCATTTTAAACACAAATGCGCATCAGAGCGTGGCGATCAGGGCTGGACCAAAGGAATCGCGCAGAAAAACCGGCGCGATATAGCGCTCGTAATGCGCCTCGGACAACAGGAAAAACTCCCGGTCAATCGCATCGCGCAGGTCCGTGAGGCTACGTTCACGAAACTCCGGCAGCAACGCCAACCCATAGGCGTCCAGCTTCGACATCACCCGCGCACCCCGCGCAATCAGCTGGTATGCCCAGCAATACGGCGACTGTTGCGGCATGAAGCGAATCTTGCGGTCTTCCAGTTGTTGGCGCAGACGCTGCGGGTCGAAGACTTCCAGCTTGCTGGCCATGACCTGCACCAACAACTGCTCGAGGCGCAGCCACACCGCGTGTTTTTCCTCGGCGTTATAGCCGTTCCACTGGATCACTTCGTGGTGGTAACGCTTGCAGCCCCGACAGACCAGGTCACCGTAGACGGTGGAACACAGGCCTACACAGGGCGTCTTGATGGTTTGGTTGGGCATAAAGGGCAATTTCGTTCTCAATGTGGGAGGGGGCTTGCTCCCGATAGCAGTGGTTCAGTTAAAGCAGCTGTGACTGATACACCGCTATCGGGAGCAAGCCCCCTCCCACATGTTGGATCTGTGCTGTTAAATCAATCCCAGCTCAACGCGCCGCCGGTCTGATACTCGATCACACGGGTCTCAAAGAAATTCTTCTCTTTCTTCAAGTCCATGATCTCGCTCATCCACGGAAACGGATTCGTCGTCCCTGGATACTCTTCCTTCAACCCAATCTGCGACAAACGACGGTTAGCGATGAACTTGAGGTAATCCTCCATCATCGCCGCATTCATGCCGAGCACGCCACGCGGCATGGTATCGCGCGCATATTCGATCTCCAGCTGGGTCCCCTGCAAAATCATCTGGGTCGCTTCTTCCTTCATCTCGGCATCCCACAGGTGCGGGTTTTCGATTTTGATCTGGTTGATCACATCGATACCGAAGTTCAGGTGCATCGACTCGTCGCGCAGGATGTACTGGAACTGCTCGGCCACACCGGTCATTTTGTTGCGGCGGCCCATGGAAAGGATCTGGGTGAAGCCGCAATAGAAGAAGATGCCTTCCAGCACGCAGTAGTAGGCGACCAGGTTGCGCAGCAGTTCCTTGTCGGTGTCGACGGTGCCGGTTTCGAACTTCGGATCGGAGATCGAACGGGTGTATTTCAGGCCCCAGGCGGCCTTTTTGGCCACCGATGGAATCTCGTGGTACATGTTGAAGATCTCGCCTTCATCCATGGCCAACGATTCGATGCAGTACTGGTAGGCGTGGGTGTGGATCGCTTCTTCGAAGGCCTGGCGCAGGATGTACTGGCGGCACTCCGGGTTGGTGATCAGGCGGTATACGGCCAGCACCAGGTTGTTCGCAACCAGGGAGTCGGCGGTGGAGAAGAAGCCGAGGTTGCGCATGACGATGCGGCGTTCGTCGTCGGTCAGGCCTTCGGGGTCTTTCCACAGGGCGATGTCGGCGGTCATGTTGACCTCTTGCGGCATCCAGTGGTTGGCGCAGCCGTCGAGGTATTTCTGCCAGGCCCAGTCGTACTTGAAAGGCACGAGTTGGTTGAGGTCGGCGCGGCAGTTGATCATGCGTTTTTCGTCAACGGCGACGCGGGCGGAGGCGCCTTCGAGTTCGGCGAGGCCTTCGGCGACGTCGAGTTTGTCCAGGGCGGCCTTGGCGCGCACGATGGCGGCGGAGTCATTGGCGGTGACGGCGCGGGCTTCGATGGCGGCAGCAGCGCCGGCACCGTCGAGGCGGTCCATGTTGGCTTCGGTGGCGTGGCCGGCGTTGGCGCCTTTGATCACGGGGGCAACGCTGTCTTCGCTGTCGACTTCATCCCAACTCAGCATCGAAATACTCCTTCCTGATCTGTTTTGACGGTGCGTGGAACCGTCCAAAAATATGCGGTTTGCAGGCTTCAAGGCATTGAAATACGGCGCATAGTGTGGTCGGAAATTACCGAGGCTGCACACTATATAGTGGTCCGTTCTGTTTGTGGGCACACTATATGGTGTGTGGCGGCGATGGTCAACGCGCAAGTCGGAGCCTGGGCGTTGACCGCTGGAAGGGAAAACTCAGATGACGTGGGCGTGTTGCAGCTCGGTCAGGCACAGCGCCTTGAGCCGAGCCAGCGACGGATCGCGCCGGTCCCGCGGGTGCGGCAAATCCACCGCCAGCACCTGGCGAATGCTGCTGGGCCGATTGCCCATCACCAATACCCGGTCGCTGAGGTACAGCGCCTCGTCCACATCATGGGTCACCAGCAGCAAGGCGATGGCATGGTGTTCGGCCAGTTGCAGCAGCAGGTCCTGCAGCTTCATGCGCGTGAACGCATCCACGGCGCTGAACGGTTCATCCAGCAGCAACACCTGCGGCCGTGAATACAGGCCACGTGCGATCGCGACCCGTTGCGCCATGCCGCCGGACAACGCCTTGGGCAGCGCCTGGGCAAAACCCGTGAGGCCGACTTCTTCGATCAACTGCGTGACCCAGGCCTTGTCGTAGTGATTGTCCGCGCTGAATCCGATGTTTTGCTCCACCGTAAGCCAGGGCATCAACCGTGGTTCCTGGAACACGAAGGCCACCTCGCCGTTGGGGCTGCGCAGTTCGCCCTGATAGTCGTTGTCCAGTCCCGCGACAATGCGCAACAAGGTGCTTTTGCCGCACCCGCTGGGGCCCAGCAGGCTCACGGCTTCGCGCGGTTGCAAGGCCAGGCGCACATCGTTCAAGACGGTGGCGCTGTCGAAGCTTTTGCGCACAACGTGAATGTTCAGCAGCGGTTGCACACTCATTGTCCGGCTCCCTGGAAGGTGTCGCGCCAGGCCAGGCAGCGCTTTTCCAGTGCCGCAAGCAGGCCATCGCTGACCTTGCCGAGCAGCGCCAGCACGATGATCGCCGCCAGCACGATATCCGGCCGCGAGGTTTCCCGCCCATCGCTGAGCAGGTAACCCAGCCCTTTGGTGGCCGCGATCAACTCGGCCGCCACCAGAAACATCCAGGCCAGGCTCAGGCCGCTGCGCAAGCCGGTAAACAGGCCGGGCAGGGCCGCCGGTAAGAGAATGCGACGTACCAGGCGGCGCCGATTGAACCCATACATTTGCCCGACTTCCACCAGCTTGCGATCGATATCGCGGATGGCCGCAACGCCATTGAGGTACACCGGGAAGAACGCGCCAATCGCGATCAGCACGATCTTGGAGGTCTCGTCGATGCCCAGCCACAGCAGCAGCAATGGCACCCAGGCCAGGCTCGGAATCGAGCGCAACCCGGCGAAGGTCGGCTCCAGATAGGCCTCGGCTTCGCGGCTCAAGCCCACCCAGGCGGCGAATACCAAGGCCAGGCTCGCACCAATGGCAAAACCCAGCAGCACCCGCACCAGGCTGGCGCTGATGTGTTTCCACAGGGCGCCTTCGGCGAGGTCCGCCAGGGTCACGGCGATCTCGCTGGGCGCCGGCATCTGGTACGACGGCAGCCAGCCCACGCGCACCACCGCCTCCAGCACCAGCAGGATCAGTACTGGCACCACCAGGCCCTTGAGCCGTTGCGGCCAGGCGCTGCGCTTGATCGGCCGTGGCGGGGCGAGTGGCAGGGCTTGGGTTTTGCTGGTCATCACGCGCTCCTTAGCGGCCGAACGAGGTGTCGAGCAACTGGTCGATCACCTGGTCCACGTTCACCCCTTTGCGCACCAGCTCTTCGGACACCAGGATCGGCGCGGCGGCCTTGGAGGCGAGCACATCCTTGCTGCTCAAGAACGGCGTGCTCAGGTCGGTACGCGACAGCTGCAACTTGGCCACTTCCAACGGCAGGCCGGATTCATCGGCGAGCAGCTTGGCGAACTCATCCGGGTGCTTTATCGCCCAGTCCCGGGCCTTTTCATAGGCGCCCAGTACCGTGGTGATGGTCTGCGGATGCGCCTTGGCGAACTGCTCGGTGACGCTGACCACGCCGTAGCTGTTGAAGTCCTTGTTGCGATACAGCAGGCGCGAACCGGCTTGGATTTGGCTGGCGGCCATATGCGGGTCGAGGCCGGCCCAGGCGTCAACGTCACCTTTTTCCAGGGCGGTGCGGCCGTCCGGATGCTGCAGGTGCACCAGTTCCACATCGTCCTTGTTCAGCCCGGCCTGTTGCAGGCTGCGCAGGGTGAACAGGTAGGGGTCGGTGCCTTTGGTAGCGGCGATTTTCTTGCCCTTGAGGTCGGTGACGCTGTTGAAAGGCGAATCCTTGCGCACCACCAGGGCCGTCCACTCGGCGCGGCTGTACACATACACCGATTTGATCGGGCTGCCGTTGGCCCGGCTCAGCACCGCGGACAAACTGGCGGAAGAGGCGAAATCCACGCCGCCGCTGTTGAGGTATTCCAGCGAACGGTTACTGCCCTGGCTCAATACCCAGCCTACCTTGGAATTCGGCAAGGCTTGTTCAAGCCAACCAAAATGCTTGAGCACCAGGCTGACGGGCGAGTAGTAGGCGTAGTCGAGATTGACTTTTGCCGGATCGGTGTCGGCGGCCTGGGCCAGCGGTTGCAGGCACAAGGCGAGGGCGCATGCGCCAAGTAAGCGTTGGGCGAAGGGTTTCATGGAACAGCTCCGGGCACGTGGGCGTTTAGAGTTTTCTTATATTCAGAAAATTAGTTTGCATATTTCATCATGCTTTTCAGGAATATGCAGTCTCTGTGCCATCTGCGTTGACGCGTGTTTGCGCGTGTGTGCCGAGTGGAGGCTGTGGCGGATGCAGACAGATTGTTGAAGTGCTGTTGGCTGGGCAACAGTTTGTATATATCTATATCGAATAAATAAAGAGTTATATATTCCTTTTATTGTTCTTTCCGAAAGCGCATTTTGAGTGCCTGCGCATTCGTGCGGATTGACTCAACAGCCAAAAGGAAAGCCGACATGACCATTAAAGCGATCAATGTGCGCAACCAGTTCAAGGGCGTGATCAAGGAAATCCTGCTGGGTGAAGTGGTGTCGGAGATCGACGTGCAAACCGCGTCCGGCATCGTCACTTCGGTGATCACCACCCGCTCGGTGCGTGACCTGGAGTTGAAGGTGGGCAGTGAAGTGATTGCCTTTGTGAAATCCACCGAAGTGTCGATCGCCAAGCTTTAAAAAGCCTCAGGCGGGCGCTTTCAATCGACGCGATCAAACACGCTGGCGACGTCTTCGCGACTGAGTACCCCTTTACCGGGTCCGTCGAGCAATTTGAAGGTGCCATCGGCATTGATAGTGATGCCGGTGGAACTGGCCAGGGTCACTGCCGCGCCTGAGCGGCCGTCGAGCAGCTCCCGTAGCGGCTGCTCGCCGTGCAGGGTTTGCCCGATGGTCGTTGCCATGCCTTGCAGGGAACTTGAATTCACCCCGGCTACCAGGATCACATGACTGTTCTTGTCCAGCGATGCCTGCAATCTGTGCATCAATGCTCGAGTATCGCTATTTCCCGGATTCAGGCCCAGTTCCAGATTGCTGCCGGTAAGATGCATCAAGGTGCGATTCTGGTAGGTGGATCCGTTCCAGCCGGTGAGCACTGCCAGCGCCGAGCAGTCCGACAACCCGCGGGTAGCGAGCGGGTCGTGGCCTCCATTCAAAGAGACTGACCGGCCCATTTCAACCTCCACAGTCTTGATGTCTGAACGCGTGCCGGGTGGGTTAGCCAGAGGATGTTTCAGCCCCACAAAGCGCATCAATCGATGCGATGCGGAGGAGGCAGCGGCCTTTAGAGCCGAGCCCGTCGGTGCAGGTTCGCGCGGTGACGGGTTCGGCTTGAATGATTCTGTGAATTGCACAGGGCCGTTGGTTGCAGGGCGTGTCGACAGCATAGGGCGCAAAGCTCCGGGAAGGTTCAGCCGCACAAGGGAATTCCCTTGAGTGCTGAAAAAGCCTTTCGCGGTTCCAGCCCATTCAGCGGTTTTTCAGGCTGCGTTCCATGCGCTGCAGGCCTTCTTCCAGCATCGACCGTGGGCAGCCGAAGTTCAGGCGAACGAACTGCCGGCTGTCATCGCCGAACTCAATGCCGGCGCTCAACCCGACCTTGGCCTGTTCCAGGAAGAACTGCTGCGGGTCTTCCAGGCCCAGGGCGCTGCAATCGAGCCAGGCCAGGAAGGTGCCTTGTGGTGCATGCATCACCACGCCGGGCAGGCGGGTGTGCACGGCATCGAGCAGGTAATCACGGTTGGCTTGCAGGTAGTGCTTCAGCGCGTCGAGCCAGGCGCCGCATTGGCTGTAGGCGGCGCGGGTAGCTTCCAGGCCCAGGGGGCTGACGCTGTCGACCATGCCGCAACGGGCCTGGTTGAAACGCTCGCGGATTTCGGCATTCTGCACCACGGCGAAACAGGTCTTCAGGCCGGCCACGTTATAGGCCTTGCTCGCCGACATCAGCGTGATGGTGCGCTGGGCAATCTCTTCGCTGAGGCTGGCAATCGGGATATGCCGACGGCCGTCAAAGCACAGTTCGGCGTGGATTTCATCGGAGATGATCAGCGCACCGCTTTCCAGGCAGGCATTGGCCACGGCCAGCAGTTCTGCATGAGGGAAGACTTTGCCGATGGGGTTGTGCGGGTTGCTCAACAGCAGCGCACCGGCGCCGCTCACTGCCTGGCGCAGCGCCGGCAGGGGCGTGCGGTATTCGCCCTCGATCCACTCGAACGCTACTTCGATGCGTGGCAAATTCCAGTGCCCGGGCGCCAGGCGAATCGGCCGGTAGTTGGGGGTTTGCAGCACCACCGGCTGGCCTGGCTGGACAAACGCGTGCAAGGCCATATTGAAACCCGGCTCGACGCCCGGCAGGAACAGCAGTTCATCCGGTTGCACGCGCCAGGCGTACTTGGCCCACAGGTCGGCGATGATCGCCTCGCGCACATCCGGGCCAGCGACGCTGTAGCCGAGCACCTGCTGGTCGAGGCGCGCATGCAACGCCTGAAGGATGGCGGGTGGGGCGGCGATGTCCATGTCGGCGATCCACATCGGCAAGACGTCTTGCGGGTAGCGGTTCCACTTGGTGCTGCCGGTGCCGAGGCGTGGGTGGATCGTGTCGAAATCAAAGCTCATGGAGGGGCTCGTATCAGGAAGGCGGGCAGGATAGGGCGGTGATTCTAACGGGATAACATCCAGTTGCCAGCAGCGTGTTTACAAGCCCTGGCTCCCACGAATCAAGTCATAGGCTTTCCTGGCAATCGGGTTGGCCGTGTTCGGGCGGATCCAGAGGTAATACGTCACCTCCGGCAGGCGCGGCAGCCCGTCCGTTTCGCCCAATACGCGCATGTCCGGGCCAAGCATCTCCATGCTGCGCGGCGTCACCCCCAGCCCGGCACGGGTCGCCGCCTTGATCCCGATCAGGTTCGACGCCAGGTACGCCTGGCGCCAGGCAATATTGGCCCGCTCCAGCGCCTCCAGCGCATAGCGCCGGTAAATGCTCGGCTCATCCACCAGAATCAATGGCAACGGCTCGCTGGGCTGGTGAATGTACTGCGCCGAGCAAATCCACCAGACCGGCGAGGTGCGCAAGGCAAACCCTTCCAGGGTGGGGTCGGAGCGGGTGGAAATGACCATGTCGACCTTGCCTCGGTGCAGGTCGTCCATCAGGAACGGGCTGCGCCCCACATCGATTTCCAGGCGCAGGCGCGGCGCCGAGCGGGCGATGTGGCTGAGGATCGGCGGCAGGATGGTATCGGCAATGTCGTGCGGCGAGCCGATACGCAACACGCCGCTCAGGCTGCTTTCACGCAGGGAATTCAGCACCTCGTCATTCAACGACAGCATCTGGCGCGCATGGCGCAGCAACTGCAGGCCGGGCTCGGTCAGTTGCTTTTGCCGCCCGCGCTTCTCGAACAGGCTGACCCCCACCTGCTGCTCCAGGCGCTGCATATGCTGGGTCACGGAAGATTGGGTGCGGGCAAGGTGCAGGCCGGCTTCGGCGAAGCTGTGGTGATCGACCACGGCGATAAAGGTGCGCAACAGTTCTAGGTCGAGGGTCGACATGGCCGGTTCCGGAGGCGGTTTTATATCAACGGTGTGAAGTTAAACATTACATTTTTTTATGTTTGGGGGAAGCCTGTTTTTATTCAGTCCAGCAAAGCATGGCTTATTGCGCAATCGAAGGTGGCGCCTCAAAGGAAAGTTATAACGATATGAGATATTTGCATTTCCGTTGCCCGCCCACTCTCCCTAGCATGCCCCTCCATCAGGTCGGGGCTACGCCGATCATTCGCCAGGGGAAATCCAATGAAGTTGAAGAAATGGTTGCCGGTGGCTCTCGGGTCGATGATCGCCCTGGGCGCCAGCGTGGCGGCGCAGGCCGATGCGACCCTGGACAAGATCAAGCAGCGCCATGTGCTGGTGGTGGGCGTGCTGTTGTCCGGCGGGCCGTTCGGCAGCATCGACCCGACGACGCAACAGCCCAAGGGCTTGAACGTGGACCTGGCCAACGAATTGGGCCGCCAGCTTCAGGCCCAGGTGCAACTGGTGCCGGTACTGCCCGCCAACCGTGTGCAGTTCCTGCAGCAGGGCAAGGTTGATCTGCTGATCGCGAACATGGAATGGACCGCCGAGCGCGGCGAAATCCTCGGGTTTGTGCCTACTCCGTTCTACCGCGTCGGCGGCGCCGCAGCCGTACTCAAGAGCAGCAAGATCGCGCGCTGGGAAGACCTCAAGGACCAGCCGGTGTGCACCTCCCAGGGCAGCAGCTACGTCAAGCCTCTGACCGAATCCGGCGCGCAGATCAAGGCGTTCAAAAGCTCCTCCGAATCGCTGCTGGCCCTGCGCGGTAACAACTGCGTCGCGGCGGTGCATGACGCCACCCTGATCAACCCGCTGATCAACGACAGCGCCGAATGGCAGGACTACCGCGTCATCGGCCCGGAACTCAACCCGGCGCCATCGGTGATCTGGACCCGTCGCGGCGAAAGCGACACCCAGGCCAGGCTCGACCCGATCATCAAGCGACTGCACGGCATCGGCTGGCTGATTGAAGCCCAGACCCGCAACCGCATCAGCCCGGCCTCGCCGGCGCTGGTGGAGTTGCAGCAACAGTTCAAGGGGGCCTGACATGCCGTTCAAAAGCCTCCTCGCGCTCGGCCTGGCCCTGTGCGCAGGCGTGGCCCATGCCGACGCCACCCTCGACAAGATCGGCCAGCGCCACGCCATCAGCGTCGGGGTGATCCTCAGCGGCCCGCCGTTCGGCACCCTCGACCCCAAGACCGGCGAGCACCTGGGTTACAACGTCGAACTGGCCAAGGCCGTCGGCCAGGCGCTGGGCGTCGAGGCCAAGACCGTTTCGGTGCTGGCGCCCAATCGTGTGCAGTTCCTGCAGCAGGGCAAGGTCGACATTCTGATCGCCAATATGCAGTTCACCGAAGAGCGCGCCGAGATCCTCGACTACGTGCCCACGCCGTACGAAGAAGTCGGCGGCGCGGCGTTGATTCGCAAAGGTGCGGGCATCAAGCAGTGGGCCGACCTCAAGGACAAGCCTGTGTGCGTGTCCCAGGGCAGCAACTTCATCAAGCCGTTGCAAGACACCTACGGCGCGCAGATCAAGGCGTTCCGCAGCCAGTCCGAATCGCTGCTGTCGTTGCGCGGCAATGGGTGCGTGGCGGCAGTGCACGTCAGCCCGACCATGCACGCCTTGCTCGGCGACGCCGAGTGGGCCGGTTATGAGATACCGCTGCCGGGTGACCTGATTCCCTCCAACTCGGTGATCTGGATTCGCAAGGGCGAGCACGACACCCAGGCCCGGCTCGATGCCATCGTGAAGGGCTGGCATAAAAGCGGCTTCCTGATTGCCCTGGGCGAGCGCACCGGCATGGCGCCGTCCCAGGCCCTGCGCGATTTGCACGAGCAGTACAGCCATGAGTGATGCGCTGTTCGCCACCCTGCAGCAACTGCTCGGCAACGCCCATGTGCAGAGCAGCGCGCAGGCGGCGCAGTACCTGACCGACAAGCAGGGGCGCTACACCGGCCAGGTCGTCGCGGCGGTGCACCCGGCCAACACTGAAGAAGTGGCGGCGGTGGTGCGTGCCTGCGTGGCATTGAAGGCGCCGATTGTGGTGCAGGGCGGTAACACAGGGCTGATGGCCGGCGCCACGCCGGATGCCAGCGGGCGCTCGGTATTGCTGTTGCTGGACCGGATGAACCGCGTGCGCGATGTCGATACCGACAACGACACCCTGACCGTGGAAGCCGGCTGCATCCTGCACGACGTCCAGGCCACGGCGCGTGCGGCCGGCCGCCTGTTTCCCCTGAGCCTGGGCGCCGAAGGCAGTTGCACCCTCGGTGGCAACCTCGGCACCAATGCCGGTGGCACGGCGGTGCTGCGCTACGGCAATACCCGCGAGCTGACCCTGGGGCTGGAAGTGGTGACGGCCGAAGGCGAGATCTGGCATGGCCTGCGCGGTTTGCGCAAGGACAACACCGGCTACGACCTGCGCGACCTCTACATCGGCAGCGAGGGCACCCTTGGCATTATCACCGCCGCCACCTTGAAGCTGTTCCCGCAGCCCTTGGCCCAGGCCACGGCGCTGCTGGCGTTCGATGAACTGGCCCAGGCCGTCGCCTTCCTGTCCCATGCCCGTGCCGGCTTCGGCGCGAACCTGACTGCCTTCGAATTGCTCTCTGCCGATTGCCTAGCGCTGCTGCGCGAGCAGTTCCCCCAAGGCCCGCAGCCGTTCAAGAGCGCGCGCCAACCCTGGTTCGCCCTGATCGAACTGTCCGACAACCACGGCGAAAGCCATGCCCGCGAAGCCTTCGAACACGTCTTGGGGGAGGCCTTCGAACAGCGATTGATCAGTGATGCGCTGATCGCCGAGAGCCTGGCGCAGAGCCAGGCCCTATGGTTGCTGCGCGAAAACATGAGCGAGGCGCAGAAACGCGCCGGGCGCAACATGAAGCACGATATCTCGGTGCCGATTTCCCAGGTGGTGGCGTTCGTGGCCCAGACCGATGCCTTGTTGCAGCAGCACTTTCCCGGCGTGCGCCACTTCACCTTCGGCCATCTGGGCGACGGCAACCTGCATTACAACGTGGCGCATCCGCTGGGTTCGACGGTGGAGGCGCACATGGCGCACTACGCGCAATTGAGCGCCCTGGTGCACGACAGCGCCCACGCCCACGGCGGCTCGATCAGCGCCGAGCATGGCATCGGCCAGCGTAAGGTCGGCTTGCTGGGGCGCTACAAAAGCGCGGTAGAGCTGGACCTGATGCGCCGCATCAAGCAGGCGCTCGACCCGCACAACCTGCTCAATCCCGGAAAAGTTCTCGAGGTGCAGCCATGAGCGTACGCCTGTCTCGGCGCGTGCAGCGGGTGTCGCTGTCCGCCAACGCCGCCGCCAAATCCCGCGCCACCGAGTTGCGCGAGGCTGGGCGCGACATTCTCGATCTCACCACCGGCGAGCCGGATTTCGACACCCCGGAGCCGGTCAAGCAGGCCGCCTATGCCGCCATCGCCGCCGGCGCGACCAAGTACACGCCGACGCCGGGGGTGAAGGCGTTGCGGCTGGCGGTACAGCGCAAGCTCGCTGCTGAAAACCGCCTGGACTACCCGCTGGCCGGCATCGTGATCGCCAATGGCGCCAAGCAGATCATCTTCAATGCCTTCGCCGCCACGCTGGATGATGGCGACGAGGTGCTGGTGCCGACGCCTTACTGGCCGTCGTTCCCGGACAGCGTGCGTTTCAACGGCGGCGAGCCGGTGTTGATCGAATGCGGCCTGGAGCAAGGCTGCAAGTTGCTGCCGGCCCAACTGGAACAGCATCTCACCCCGCGCACGCGCTGGTTGATTCTCAACAGTCCGGGCAACCCCAGTGGCGCGGTGTACAGCCAGGCCGAGCTGACGGCGCTGGCCGAGGTGTTGCGCCGCCATCCCCAAGTGCTGATCCTGCTGGATGAACTGTATGAACATATTCGTTTCGACGGCCGCCCGGCGCAGAGCCTGTTGAATGTCGCCCCGGACCTGCAGACGCGTTGCCTGCTGGTGGGCGGCGTGTCCAAGACCTACGCCATGACTGGCTGGCGTATCGGCTTCGGCGCCGGACCGCAAACGCTCACCGACGCCATGACGGTGGTGCAGTCGCAATCCACCTCCGGTGCGTCATCGGTGGGCCAGGCCGCCGCGTTGGCGGCGTATTCCGGCGGACTGGATTTTCTCGCGGAACAGGTCGCCACTTATCAAGTGCGTCGGGACAGGCTGGTCCAGGCGTTGAGGCAGGTCGACGGCCTTGACGTGCTCGAGCCCCAAGGCGGTTTCTTCGTGTTTGTGCGCTGCGCCGGGCTGCTGGGACGCTTGCGCCCGGATGGCCTGCGCCTGGACGACGACGCTGATGTGGTCGCCTGGCTGCTGGAACAGGGCGTGGCGGCGGTGGCGGGCAGCGCCTATGGCCTGTCGCCGTGGTTTCGCCTGTCCATTGCCACGGCGACCGACAGCGTTGTCGAGGCCGGACGGCGTATCGCCAACGCCTGCGAGCAGTTGCGATGATGGAAGTGTTCGTGCACTGGGCCGCCGGTATTGGCCTGAACTACAGCTTTCTGCTCGATGCCTACCAGCGCGGCTCCCTGGTCCAGGGGGCGTTGACCACGGGTTTGCTGTGCCTGTTCACGGTCATCGGCAGTCTGCTGGCGGGCATCGGCCTGGCGGCGATGCTCACCTCGGGCAACCCGTGGTTGGCCAGGCCTGCGCGGGTATTTATCGAAGTCACACGCAATACGCCCACCCTGGTGCAGCTGTACTGCGCGTTCCTGGTGCTGAACATGCTGCTGACCCAGGCGGTCGGCGCGGCCAACCCGCTGACGCCGTTCGCCTGGGTGGTGATCGTGATTTCCCTGCACAAGGGCGCGTTCCATGCCGAGGCCTTGCGCGCCGGCATCGAGGCGGTGCCCGCGGTGACGCTGGAGGCCGCCAGTTCCCTGGCCTTCAGCCGCCGCCAACTGCTGTGGAATGTGCAACTGCCGCTGGCGCTGCGCTTTGCCTTGCCGTCGCTGATCAACAACCTGATCGACCTGGTGAAGATGACTGCCGTGGCCTCGGCCATCGCGGTGGGCGACATCACCTACGCGGCGATCATGATCTGGACCCAGAGCGACAACGTGCTGGAGCTGATGATCCTGATCCTCGGCTTTTTCGGCCTGCTGAGCTTTATCGTCAATTGTGTGGGGCGCTGGCTCGAAGCGCGCCTGAGGATGCCCGGCTATGGCCACTGATTCATTTGCGGTGCTGTCGGCCTTGCTGCAATGGTCGCCGGCGCTGCTGGCCGGTTTCGGCCAGAACATTCTGATCAGCCTGCTGGCGATTGCCATCGGCTCGGTGCTGGGCCTGTTGATTGGCGCACTGGCGCTGTCGCCCCTGGGGTTTGTCGCACGGCTGTGGGTGCAGGTGTTTCGCAATGCGCCGTGGCTGGTGCTGATCTATTTCACCACCTACGTGTTTCCGTTCGAAATCCACATTGGCAACAGCTACGTGTCGTTCCCCGATTGGGTCAAGGTCACCCTCGGCCTGGCGCTGCCGGCCAGCGCCAACGTGGCGGAGATCTTTCGCGGCGCCATCGGTTCGATCCCCAGCACCCAGTGGGAAGCTGCGCGCTCGCTGGCCTTCACCCGTGGCCAGTTGTTCCGCTCGATCATCCTGCCGCAGTGCTTCAAGCGCATGTTGCCGCCCTGGATGAACCTTTATGCCGTGGTCACCATGGGCACCGCGCTGGCCTCGCTGGTGGGCGTGCATGACGTGATCGATACCGCGCAGATCGCCAGCAACACGGTGAACATGACCGGCTTCACGGTGGTGATCTACCTGAGCCTGTTGGTGCTGTTCTTCGCCTATTGCTACCCGATCTCCCGTCTCACCCAACACCTGGAGCGCCGTTATGCCTTCTATTGAACCCTTGGTGAGCCTGCGGGATGTGCACCTGTCGTTCGGCGCCAACCCGGTGCTCAAGGGCATCGATCTTGAGGTGCTGCGCGGCCAGGCGGTGTCGATCATCGGCCCGTCGGGCTCGGGCAAGTCCACGATCCTGCGCTGCATCACCGGGCTGCTGCAGCCCCAGCGCGGCAGCATCCGCGTGGGCCAGACCCAGGTCGACACCCTGGCCCAGGAAGCCCAGCGCATCGAGCTGCGCAAGCGCGTCGGCTTTGTGTTCCAGCAGTACAACCTGTTTCCGCACCTGTCGGTGCTGGAAAACCTGGTGATCGCGCCGCGCAAGGTGCTCGGGCGCAACCGCGCCGAGGCGGAAAAAGACGCGCGGGCGCTGCTGGCCAAAGTGCGCATGGAGCACAAGGCCGATGCCTACCCCGGCCAATTGTCCGGCGGCCAGCAACAGCGCGTGGCGATTGCGCGCGCCCTGGCGATGCGCCCGGAGCTGATCCTGTTCGATGAAGTGACCTCGGCGCTCGACCCGGAAACCGTCGGCGAAGTGCTGACGGTGATCCGCGAACTCACCGAAGAGGGCATGACGTGCGTGCTGGTCACCCACGAAATGCGCTTCGCCGAAGAGATCAGCGATGTCGTGTACTTCACCGAACACGGGATGATTGTCGAGCATGGCAGCGCCGCACACATCTTCCAGAACCCGGCCAACGAGCGCACCCAGACGTTCCTGCGCCATGCCCTGGGCGACGCGGGGCGCCGTGGCCCGATTGCCCACGACCCGTACCTGCTGGCCAATTTGAGCCGCTACAGCCTGTCTGTCTGACCTGAGGAAATTCGTCATGAGTACCGAAAACCGTGCCGCCGTCATCAAAGCGTTTTTGCAACAGGTCCGTGTGATCAACCAGCGTGGCGTAGACCGCGCAGCGCTGGTGCAGATCGTTGGCCTGCTGGAACGCCTGGCCGAACGTCGCGACCTGTTCAACTTCGACCAATTCCCCGCACCGGTGCCGGGGCAGGGCAGCACGGCGTTCCGTTATCGCCTCAACGATGACGGCGACACCCCGACGCTGTACCTCAACTCGCTGTTGCCGGGCAAAAGCACGATCCCGCACAACCACGAGACGTGGGCGATCATCACCGCGATTGAAGGCCAGGAAATCAACTACGTCTATAGGCGCAGCGACGCGGGCCGCGAACCGGGCTTCACCACCCTGACCCTGGAACAGGAAGTGATCGTGCAGCCAGGCACCTCGATCTCGTTCCTCGGCGAAGACCTGCACGGCATAAAGGTTGAAGGCGAACAGGCGACGTTGCATTTCCACCTCTACGGCCTGCCCTTGGAATCGTTGAACGGCCGTTACGGCGTGGAAGCGGACGGCCGCATCCTCAACTACAACGCCTCGCAGATGGCACCGTCGATTCGCGCCTACTGATCGTTCCCCTGTGGGAGGGGCGTCGCAGTCACTTTTCTTTTAATTGTTGGGACTTCCATGAGCCAGACCATCACCCCGCATCAACTGCAGCAGTGGCTGTTCGACGGGCAGGAAATTGCGGTATTCGACGTGCGCGAACTCGGGCAATACGGCGAGGCCCACCTGTTTCACGGGGTGAACCTGCCCTATAGCCGCCTGGAGCTGGAAGTACGCCGCCTGGCGCCCAACCCCCAGGTGCGCCTGGTGATCTACGACCAGGACGGCGGTGAGGTCGCGGCAGCCGTGGCCACGCGGTTGCAGGCGCTGGGCTACAGCCGTGTGAATGTGCTGGAGCGCGGGGCGGACGGCTGGCAGGCGGCGGGCTTGCAGTTGTTTGCCGGGGTGCATGTACCGTCCAAGGCCTTCGGCGAATTGGTCGAAGCGGCCAGCCATACGCCCCACATCACCGCGCGGCAATTGGCCGAGTGGCAGGCGCGGGGCGAACCGCTGGTGCTGCTGGACGGGCGACCGTTCGAGGAGTACCGCAAGATGACGATTCCCGGTTCCATCTGCTGCCCCAACGGCGAGCTGGGCTATCGCGTGCATGACCTGGTGCCGGACGACACCACCCCCATCGTCATTAACTGCGCCGGTCGCACCCGCAGCATTATCGGCGCGCAGACCCTGATCAACCTCGGCTTGAAGAATCCGATCTACGCCCTGGAAAACGGCACCCAGGGCTGGCACCTGGAAGACTTGCCGCTGGAGCACGGCAGCACGCGACGCTATGCCGATCCCGCCAGCCCGCAGCTGGATCGCCAGCGCCAGGCCGCATGGCAGCTGGCTGAGCGGGCAGGTGTGGAACAGGTTTCGGCGGATCAGGTGCGCCAGTGGGCCGACGACAGCCAGCGCAGCCTGTTCCTGTGTGATGTGCGTACCTTCGAAGAATTCGCCGCCGGCAGCCTGCCGGGTGCGCAACATACCCCGGGCGGGCAGTTGATCCAGGCCACCGACCTCTACATCGGCGTGCGTCAGGCGCGGGTGGTCGTGCTGGACAGCGAGGACGTACGCGCGCCGATCGTCGCCAGTTGGCTGCGCCAGATGGGGCATCAAGCCTACGTGTTGAGCGGCGGCATCGACAGTGGCCTGGCGTTGCCGACAGTGCAGCCGGTGGCGTACGAACCGCTGCCGTTGATCAGCGCCGCAGCCCTGGCGCTGGAATTGAACGAGGTGGACCTGGTCGACCTGCGCCCCAGCATGGCGTATCGCAAGGGGCATATCGCCGGCTCGCGCTGGTCGATTCGTCCGCGACTCACGGCGGGGCATCGGCCCCAGGTGCTGGTGGCGGACGATCCCGCATTGGCGGCCTTTGCCGCGCAGGGGCGCGCGGTACGCCTGCTCGAGGGTGGTTTCGCGGCCTGGGTCGCGGCCGGCCTGCCGGTGGATGCAGACCCGCACTCGCCGCCCGACGCGCAGTGCATCGACTTTCTGTTCTTCACCCATGACCGTCACAGCGGTAACAAGGACGCGGCGCGCCAGTACCTGGCCTGGGAAATCGGCCTGCTGGCGCAGATGAGCGCGGCGGAGATCGCCAGCCTCAAGCCGTTGGCGCCGGTGTCGCGGGTGCGTACGCGGTTGATTCACGCCGCTCGGACTGAAAGGGGCCACGGCGGCCGCGCGGTCAATGTGCCGATCACGCGCCTGAGTACGGTGCTGTTCGACAACCTGGCGCAGATGCGCGACGCCCGGGCCCGGCGGGACAGCGAGCGGGTGCTGAGTTACGGCGCGCGGGGCAACCCGACGGCCCATGCCCTGGAAGACCTGGTCACCGAGCTGGAAGGCGGCTATCGCACCCGGCTGTATGGCACCGGCCTGGCAGCGGCGGCCCAGGTGTTTCTGGCCTACCTGCGCCCCGGCGACCATGTGTTGATCACCGACGCGGTGTATTCACCGGTGCGCAAGCTGGCCCGTGAATTTCTCCAGCCGTTCGGCATTGAGGTGAGCTATTTTCCCGCCGATGGCCAGGGCCTGGAACACCAGCTGCAGGCCAACACCCGGCTGGTCTACGCCGAAGTGCCGGGTTCGCTGTTGTATGAGCTGTGCGATCTGCCGGCGATTGCCGCGCTGTGCAAGCCACGCGGGATTCTGCTGGCGGTCGACAATACCTGGGGCTCGGGCTACCTGTACCGGCCCCTGGCACTTGGCGCGGATATTTCCATCATGGCCCTGACCAAATACCTCGGCGGCCACAGCGACGTGATGATGGGCAGCGTGTGCACCACCGCCGCCGCCTGGCCGGCGCTGGGCAGGATGAGCGATACCTTCGGCAATGCGGTGAGCGCCGACGATGCCTACCTGATCCTGCGCGGCGCGCGCACCCTGGCGTCGCGCCTGGATGTGCATGAACGCCAGGCCTTGCACATTGCCCAGTGGTTGCAGGCGCAACCGCAGGTCAAGCGGGTGTTCCATCCGGCGCTCCCCACCCATCCTGGGCACGCCTTGTGGCGCCGGGACTTCACCGGCAATAACGGCTTGTTATCGTTTGAGCTGGCGAAGGCTGACATCGGCTACCTCGAACGTTTTATCGATGGCTTGCAGCTGTTTGGCCTGGGCGCCTCGTGGGGCGGCTATGAAAGCCTGGTCACCGTGGCCGACACCCAGGACCGCGACAGTGCCACCGACCGTGGGTTGAACCCGGTGGTGCGGCTGCATATCGGCTTGGAAGATGTCGCGGCATTGCTTGAAGATCTGCAGCGCGGCTTTGCACGGGCCGGTGAACGGCTTGAAGGCTCACCGGCTTGACGTGCGTTCCATCACCGACAGCTTCTGTAACAAAAACGCCATCGCGCTGGGGATTGAATAAGGGAAGGGCTATTTTGGTGCATCTCAATAAATAGAGTAGCCATGGATGAAATACCAACCCTTCAGCCGCACCGTGATTGCCACTGCCCTGGTGTTGACGGTCAGTGGCGTGCACGCCGCTTCCCAGGCCCCGGTGGCCGGTGAAAATGGCATGGTGGTCACCGCCCAGCATCTGGCCACTCAGGTCGGCGTGGAGGTGCTCAAGGCCGGCGGTAACGCGGTGGATGCGGCGGTGGCCGTGGGTTATGCGCTGGCGGTGGTGTACCCGGCGGCGGGCAACCTGGGCGGCGGCGGTTTCATGACCGTGCAGCTGGCGGACGGGCGCAAGACCTTTCTCGACTTTCGCGAAAAAGCCCCGCTGGCGGCCACGGCCGATATGTACCTGGACAAAGACGGCAATGTCGTCGAAGGCCTGAGCGCCAAGGGCCACCTGGCCGTCGGTGTACCTGGCACTGTCTCGGGCATGGAGTTGGCGCTGAGCAAGTACGGCACCCTCAAGCGCGCCCAGGTGATCGCGCCGGCGATCAAACTGGCGGAGAACGGCTTTGCCCTGGAGCAGGGCGATGTCGACCTGCTGCACACCGCCACCGCCGAGTTCGAGAAAGACCAGGACCTGCGCGGGATCTTCCTGCATAACGGCCAACCGATGCAGGTCGGTCAAAAACTGGTGCAGAAGGACCTGGCCAGGACCCTCAAGGAAATTTCCGCCAAGGGCAGCGATGGCTTCTACAAAGGCTGGGTCGCCAAGGCAGTGGTGGATTCCAGCCAGGCCGGCAAGGGCCTGATCACCCAGGCTGACCTGGATACCTACAAGACTCGCGAATTGGCGCCTATCGAGTGCGATTATCGTGGCTACCATGTGGTCTCGGCGCCGCCGCCGAGCTCCGGCGGCGTGGTGATCTGCCAGATCATGAACATCCTCGAAGGCTACCCGATGGCAGACCTGGGGTACCACTCGGCGCAGGGCTTGCACTACCAGATCGAAGCGATGCGCCACGCCTATGTAGACCGCAACAGCTACCTCGGCGACCCGGATTTCGTGAAGAACCCGATTGCGCATCTGCTGGATAAAAATTACGCGGCGAAACTGCGCGACGCGATCGAGCCACACAAGGCCGGGGACTCCCAGGCGATCAAGCCGGGCGTGTCGCCCCATGAAGGCAACAACACCACTCACTATTCCATCGTCGACACTTGGGGCAACGCCGTTTCCGTCACCTACACCCTCAATGACTGGTTTGGCGCGGGCGTGATGGCGAGCAAGACCGGGGTGATCCTCAACGATGAAATGGACGACTTCACCGTCAAGGTCGGCGTGCCGAACATGTACGGCCTGGTCCAGGGTGAAGCCAACGCCATTGCGCCGGGCAAGGCGCCGCTGTCGTCGATGAGCCCGACTATCGTGACCAAGGATGGCAAGACGGTGATGGTGGTGGGCACGCCAGGCGGCAGCCGCATTATTACCGCGACCTTGCTGACCATCCTCAATGTCATCGACTATAAGATGAACATCCAGGAGGCCGTGGATGCGCCGCGCTTCCACCAGCAGTGGATGCCGCAGACCACCAACCTTGAAACCTTCGCGGTCAGCCCGGACACCCAGAAGATCCTCGAGAGCTGGGGGCATAAATTCGCCGGTCCCCAGGACGCCAACCACCTGGCAGCGATCCTGGTGGGCGCGCCGGCGCTGGGTGGCAAGCCGGTGGGCAACAACCGCTTCTATGGCGCGAATGACCCGCGTCGCAACACCGGCCTGTCGTTGGGTTACTGACGCCGACTCGCTCGCGCATGGAACATCTGCGGCATTTCGGGGCTCTATCCCAAGAGCCCCGAAAGGACCCCACCCCATGAAAGCGCTGAAAATCGCCACCTTCAACATCAACGGTATTCGTGCCCGTCTGCCCAACCTGCTGCAATGGCTGGACCGCGAGCAGCCGGACATCGTCTGCCTGCAAGAACTCAAGGCGCCGGAAAGCCTGTTTCCCTATGCTGATTTCGAAGCGGCTGGCTACGGCGCGATCTGCCTGGGCCAGGCCTCATGGAACGGTGTGGCGATTCTGGCCAAGGACGCGCAGCCGCTGGAAAGCCGGCGGGGCCTGCCCGGTGACGAGGGCGACCAGCAAAGCCGCTATATCGAGGCGGCCGTGCACGGCGTGTTGGTCGGCTGTTTGTACCTGCCCAACGGCAACCCGCAACCCGGGCCTAAATTCGACTACAAGCTGGCCTGGTTCGAACGCCTGATCGACTATGCCCAGGCGTTGCAAGCCAGTGATCACCCGGTGGTGCTGGCCGGGGATTTCAATGTGGTGCCCACTGACCTGGATATCTATAACCCGCGCTCCTGGCTCAAGGATGCGCTGTTGCAACCCGAGAGCCGCGCCTGCTATCAACGCCTGCTTGACCAGGGCTGGACCGACTCAGTGCGTCATTTGTACCCCGAAGAGCGGGTGTATACGTTCTGGGACTATTTCCGCCAGCACTGGCAGAAAAATTCCGGCCTGCGCATCGACCACCTGTTGCTCAACCCGGCGCTCAAGCCCTACCTCAAGGACGCGGGCGTCGATGCCTGGGTGCGTAACGAGGCGCATGCCAGCGACCACGCGCCGACCTGGATTCAGCTCGGCACGCGCAAAAAGCGTTAACCGACCGTTATCGCCCCGAGCAAGCGCTCGACCGCGGCAAACGCGGCGTTCCGGCGCGCTTGCCAGTCTCCCCGGATCACCACCACAGGCTGGTGGTGCGCGTGCAGCCAGTCCAGGCCGGCCTGGAAGAACGCTCGGCGGTCGGCCAGGTCGGGTTGGCAGCGCTGGCCGTCGGCGCTCCATTCCACGTCTTCGGGCGACAACAGCAGATGCAGGTCGTAGTGACGGGCCAGCAGTTCGCTGTCGAGCCAGCTGGGGCAGTCGCCGAACAGGGTCTGGCTCCAGAGTGTGTTGGTCAGCAGGTGGGTGTCGAGGATCAGCAAATCAGGCTGTGCTGCGCGGGCAGCGTCTTCCCAGGCCAACTGGCCCTGGGCGATCGCCGGGATATCCGCCAGGCAGGTATCGCGCTGGTGATGGTCGATGAAATAACGCACGTATTCACCCACCATCAGCCCGCCGAAGTGCGCGTGCAGCTCAGCCGCCAGCCAACTTTTGCCGCTGGATTCAGGGCCCGCCAGCACCACCACTTTCATGCGTGCAACGCCGGGTCGGCGCGCCATTCACGCCAGCCCTGCACGGCGATTACGGTGAACAGCGCGTAGAGCGCGGCGGTGAGGTAGAGACCTTTGTAGAGGAATAGCCCGACGAAAATCACATCCACCACGATCCACAGCGGCCAGCACTGCACGCGTTTTTGCGCCATCCACAACTGCGCTACCAGGCTGAAACCCGTCAGGGCCGCGTCGAGCCAGGGTTGGGCGGCGTCGGTCCAGTGGGCCATGGCGGCGCCGAGCAACAGGCTGAACACCGCGCCGACGGCCAGGGCAGTCAAGATGGCCGGCCAGCCCAGGCTGCTGACCTGACGGCCTTGCTTGACCGCGCCGGCACGGGTCCATTGCCACCAGCCGTAGACTTGCAGCACGGCGTAGACCCCCTGCAGCAGCATGTCGGAATACAGCTTCACGTCAAAGAACACCCAGGTGTAGAGCAACACCATCACCAGGCCGATAGGCCAGCACCAGGGGTTTTGCTTGACCGTCAGCCACACAGCGATCACCCCCAGGACGGCGGCGAACAGTTCAAGCCCGGACATGGCGGTTCCTTGGGAGAGTGGAAGAGGGCGCTGATTGTACCTACAGGTCATCCATCCTCAAACAGCAGAGGGCAAATGTGGCAATGGGCGGCAACCCCTCTCCCCCAATTGATCTTCATTGTCTGTGAAAATCTTCATTCGCCACTTTCGCTTCCAGCTTCTACCCTGAGTGCAAGCCCTCAGGAGTAGGAGCGCCCATGTACAAAGACCTGAAGTTTCCCGTCCTTATCGTGCACCGCGACATCAAGGCCGACACCGTTGCCGGTGATCGGGTTCGAGGCATCGCCAGGGAGTTGGAGCAGGAGGGCTTCAGTATCTTTTCCGCCGTGGACTACGCCGAAGGGCGACTGGTGGCGGCTACCCACCACGGCCTTGCCTGCATGCTGATCGCCGCCGAGGGCGCCGGGGAAAATACCCATTTGCTGCAAAACATGGTCGAGCTGATCCGCCTGGCGCGGGTGAGGGCGCCCAACCTGCCGATCTTCGCGCTGGGCGAGCAAGTCACCCTGGAAAACGCCCCGGCGGATGCCATGAGCGAACTCAACCAGTTGCGCGGCATCCTGTATCTGTTCGAAGACACCGTACCGTTTCTCGCGCGCCAGGTCGCGCGTGCGGCGCGCGCCTACCTCGATGGTTTGTTGCCGCCGTTCTTCAAGGCCCTGGTGCAACACACCGCCGACTCCAATTACTCCTGGCACACCCCCGGCCACGGCGGTGGCGTGGCGTATCGCAAAAGCCCGGTGGGGCAGGCGTTTCATCAGTTCTTCGGGGAAAATACGTTACGTTCGGACTTGTCTGTCTCGGTCCCCGAGCTGGGTTCGCTGCTCGATCACACCGGGCCGCTGGCGGAAGCCGAAGCCCGCGCGGCGCGCAATTTTGGCGCTGACCACACGTTTTTCGTGATCAACGGCACCTCTACCGCCAACAAGATCGTCTGGCACTCGATGGTCGGTCGTGATGACCTGGTCCTGGTCGACCGCAATTGCCACAAGTCGGTACTGCATTCGATCATCATGACCGGCGCGATCCCCTTGTACCTGTGCCCGGAGCGCAACGAGCTGGGGATCATCGGCCCCATCCCCTTGAGCGAATTCAGCGCCGACTCGATCCGCGCCAAGATCGACGCCAGCCCGCTGACCCATGGACGCCCGGCGAAGGTAAAGCTGGCGGTGGTCACCAATTCCACCTACGACGGCCTGTGCTACAACGCCGAGCTGATCAAGCAGCAACTGGGTAACAGCGTCGAGGTGCTGCACTTCGATGAGGCCTGGTATGCCTACGCGGCGTTCCACGAGTTTTTCGCCGGGCGCTACGGCATGGGTACCTCGCGCACGCCGGACAGCCCGCTGGTGTTTACCACGCACTCTACCCACAAGCTGCTGGCGGCCTTCAGCCAGGCATCGATGATTCACGTACAGGACGGCGGAGCGCGGCAACTGGACCGTGACCGCTTCAACGAAGCGTTCATGATGCATATTTCCACCTCGCCGCAATACAGCATCATCGCCTCCCTGGACGTGGCGTCGGCGATGATGGAAGGCCCGGCGGGTCGCTCGCTGTTGCAGGAAATGTTCGATGAGGCCCTGAGTTTCCGCCGTGCGCTGGCCAACCTGCGTCAGCATATCGCCGCTGATGACTGGTGGTTTTCGATCTGGCAGCCGCCCTCGGTGGCCGGCATCGACCGGGTCGTCACTGCGGACTGGCTGCTGCACCCTCAGGATGACTGGCATGGTTTTGGCGACGTGGCTGAAGATTATGTGCTGCTGGACCCGATCAAAGTCACCCTGGTAATGCCCGGCCTCACCGCCGGCGGCGCCTTGAGCGATCGCGGGATTCCCGCCGCCGTGGTCAGCAAGTTTCTCTGGGAGCGCGGCCTGGTGGTGGAAAAGACCGGGCTGTATTCTTTCCTCGTGCTGTTTTCCATGGGCATCACCAAAGGCAAATGGAGTACCTTGCTCACCGAGTTGCTGGAATTCAAACGCAGCTATGATGCCAATACCAGCCTGGCCAGTTGCCTGCCCTCGGTATATGCCCAGGGGCCGATACGTTATCAGGGCTTGGGGTTGCGCGACCTGTGCGACCAGTTGCACAGTTGTTATCGCAGCAACGCGACGGCCAGGCATCTGAAGCGCATGTATACGGTGTTGCCGGAGATTGCGATGAAGCCGGCCGATGCCTACGACCAGTTGGTCAGGGGCGAAGTGGAAGCGGTATCCATCGACGCCTTGCCAGGACGCATCGCAGCCGTGATGCTGGTGCCGTATCCGCCGGGTATCCCGCTGATCATGCCGGGCGAGCGCTTTACCGAGTCAACCCGTTCGATCATCGACTATCTGGCGTTTGCCCGGACGTTCGATAGCAGTTTTCCCGGTTTTGTCGCCGATGTGCATGGGTTGCAACACGAAGATGACGGCAGTGGTCGTTGTTACACCGTCGATTGCATCAAAGGTTAAGGAACGTTATGCAAGCTGTCATGAACCCGAAGTATCCAGGGCTCAGTGTGCGAGTCGCCGACGAAGGCTTCGACGCTTATGTATGGGGCAATGACTTCAGTTTTGAGGTCGGCGCCTATGGTGTGCCGCAGATGGGCAAGCGGGTCGATCAATGGCCGGTGGAGCGCATCCTGCCGTACCGCAAGTGTTACGGCATCGACCCTGAAGAATTCGCCAGCTTTCGCAATGCGGCCGACAGCGCGGTCTTCATGGCCTATCTGGATGATCGCGCGGTGGGCCACGTCGTGATCAGTACCAACTGGAACGGTTTTGCCCATGTCGACGAGTTGGCGGTGGCGCTGCCTGCGCGGCGTCACGGTGTCGCCAAGGCGCTGTTGGACGTGGCGCAGTTCTGGGCACGCAAGAAGAACCTGCCGGGCATGATGCTGGAAACCCAGAACAACAACCTCGGTGCCTGTCGCCTGTATGAACGTAGCGGGTACGTGATGGGGGGTATCGATCAACTGCGCTATCGCGGCATCGACCCGCAAACCCGCGAAGTGGCGATTTTCTGGTATCGGCTGTTCAAGAGCGAAGTCGAATCGATCTGAGACGGTGTAGCACGTCAGCTCGCGTCTACAGGGGCTTGGTATCGTTGGACAGCAGGTTCTCGGCCTTTTGCATGACGATCTCCAGCAGTGCATTCAGGGCCGGTGAAGCGGCCCCGTCCTGCAGGGCCAATGCATACAGGTTGACGCTGATCGGGGGTGATATCGGGCACACATCCAGCCCCGCGTCCCGCGCACCAAAGGCGGTGAACGGGTCGACCACCGCCAGGCCTTCTCCCGCCTCGACCATGCTGCGCATCATCTGGTACGTCTGTACCCGCGTCTGCACCACGGGCAGCGGGCGCAGGGCTTGCAGCTTGGCGTCCAGCAGACGACTCAGCGGGTCGTGGCCTTCCAAACCAATCATCGACTGTCCCGCCAGATCCTGCAGCGCAATGTACTTCTGCTTGGGTTTCAGCCAGCCATGGGGGGCGAGCAATTGGAGTTTGCCTTGGGCCAGCACGCGACTCTGAATGTGTGGGTGTTCCGGGTCATGCAGGCTCAGGCCCACATCGGTCTCATGCAGCAACAGGCGCCTGACGATCTCCCGGGTCGGCTGGCTCGACAGGTCGCACGGCGTATCCTGGAACCGTCGGCGCAGCAGGGCGATGCTCTGGGGCAGTAATTGGTTGGCCAGCGGCGGGGTGCACAGCACGCGCAAGGTCGGCGCGTGATGGTGTTTCAAGCGGCTGGCCAGGCGCTGTATTGGCTCAAGCGCGTCGTACAGGGGGGCGATTTGCGCTTGCAGTTCCAGGGTTTCGCGGGTGGCTTGCAGGCGCCCGCGAACACTGGCAAACAGCATGAAGCCCAGTTGCAGTTCGGCATCCTTGAGCGTGGCGTCTACCTCGCCCACGGAGAGTTGCAACCACTCGGCGGCCGTGCCGAGGTGTCCGGTCTGCAAGATGGCCTGAATCACTTCGATATGACGTAAACGCATGGCCGGAGTCTATGTGCAGTGGGGTGGGGATTCAATGGCGCAGGTCCCCGTGCGCAAAAAAGACTGCACGGGTCGCCCCTGCCTATGGCGTTAAGCCAGGACCTCACTAGAATGAGGCGTCTGATCAGCAACGACCAATGCCGGGTACCCGGTACTTACAACAAAAACAGGTCTGGTCTCAAAATGCCTCTACCCTCGACGCTTTTCGGGGTAACGGCCAAGCAACTCCTGGTCCTGGTGACCGTGGGGTGCCTGGCGGCTTACTTCTTCAATAATCACGATGAATACGCGCCGGAAAACCTCGCACTCGAAGCGTTTATCCGTTCCCAGGAACAGGTGGGCGAGCAGGTGGGCGCGGTGCTCGGTATGACGTTGATCAGGCAGGTGGAGGCGTATCCCGCTTACGATCGGTCGGGCTACAAGCGTTCGATGTATGCGGTGGAGGGGGAGAGGGGGCAGTTGCTGGTGACGCTCAAGCAAGGCGAGCAGGGCATTGAAGTAACGGAAATCCGCAGTCCGTAAGCATCCCCAGCCCAGTCGCCGGGACTGGGCAGGTGGACAGGGCGAAATCTTATGACACGCTGGTGGTTTTGGATTCGCGCACGATAATCGTGCCCGACTGGATCAATTTGAACTCATCACCTTCCAGTTTTTCTACACGGTCGCCAATGGCCAGCTTGTAGGAGGTGGTAGACGCCGAGCCAGCCAGGTCGCCGTGCGCCGGGTTGGATTCCTGGAACTCATGCACTGAATAGACGCGGCCTTCCGCGTCTCTGGCATGAAACTGTCCGACTAATACTGCTGCCATCTGTTTAGAACCTCTGGAGATAAACACTCGATTTGCGGTTCTGTAGACCGTCAGTGAGCGGGGTAGTTTACCTATAAGAAAAAAATACTATTCGTTTAAAGTTTCAGATGTTTCCTACGCGGGCGCGTGCGTGGCGACTTCTTGGCATTCGTAAAACACTCTGGTGCACGCGCCGCGAAGCCTTTATAACTACTCGCTCCTTTAGTCACACGTCGGGAAACCTCAATGAGCAAGGTCTACACGATTGCCGTCCTGGTTGGCAGCCTGAGAAAAGAGTCGATCAACCGCAAGGTCGCCCTGGCATTGGCCGAACTGGCCCCCGCCAACCTCAGGTTGAATATTGTCGAGATCGGCGATCTGCCGCTCTACAACGAGGACATTGAAGGTGCGGCAGCGCCGGAAGCCTACAGTACTTTCCGCAAACAGGTGAGTTCATCCGACGCAGTGCTGTTCGTGACCCCGGAATACAACCGTTCCGTGCCCGCGCCGTTGAAGAATGCCATTGACGTAGGCTCTCGCCCTTATGGGCAAAGCGCCTGGGGCGGCAAGCCAGGGGCGATCATCAGCGTGTCGCCGGGCGCCATGGGTGGCTTTGGGGCCAACCATCACCTGCGTCAGTCTTTGGTGTTTCTGGATGTGTGGTGCATGCAAACGCCGGAAGCCTACCTGGGCGGCGCGGGCAGTGTGTTCGACGAGGCGGGCAAGCTGTCGGAGAAGACCAGGCCGTTCCTGCAGGCATTTATCGATGCGTTCGGCCAGTGGGTCGAAAAACAAAAGGGCTGAATTGACAAGGCGTGCTGATGTGGGAGGGAGCAAGCTCCCTCCCACAGGGCATCATCGCAGCCAGTTGGTGCGTGCCAGCTCGATCACTTCATCGCCACGCCCGCTCATCACGGCCTTGAGCATATACAGGCTGAACCCCTTGGCCTGTTCCAGCTTGATGCTTGGCGGCATCACCAGCTCTTGAGTCGCGGTGACCACATCCACCAGCACCGGGCCGTCGTGGGCCAGGGCGCGGCGCAGGGCCGGTTCCAGGTCTTCGGATTGCTCCACACGGATCCCCAGGATGCCCATGGCGTTGGACATGGCCGCGAAGTCCGGGTTTTTCAGCTCGGTTCCTGTGTCCAGGTAGCCTGCGGCCTTCATCTCCATCGCGACGAAACCCAGTGACGCGTTATTGAACACGATCAGTTTCACTGGCAGGTTCAATTGCGCCAGAGAAATGAAATCCCCCATCAACATGGTGAAACCGCCGTCGCCAGACATCGAGATCACCTGGCGCCCAGGGAATGCCGCCTGTGCGCCGATGGCCTGGGGCATGGCGTTGGCCATCGAACCGTGGTTGAACGAGCCGATCAGCCGGCGCTTGCCGTTCATTTTCAAATAGCGCGCGGCCCATACGGTCGGTGAGCCGACATCGGCGGTGAAGATCGCGTCGTCATCGGCCAGCTCGCTGAGCAAACGTGCGACGTATTGAGGGTGGATCGGCCGATCCGCCTTGGACGGTTGCGCCAGGTCATCCAGACCCTGACGGGCTTTTTCGTAATGCTTCAACGAGGTTTCGAGAAAGCTGCGATCCGTCTTGCGGGTCAGGCGTGGCAGCAACGCATCGAGGGTTTCACTGACATCGGCGGCGATGCCCAGGTCCAGGGTCGTGCGTCGTCCCAGGGCCTGGGGGTCGCGGTCGACCTGAACGATCGTCGCGTCGGTCGGGTAGAACTGGCGGTAGGGGAAGTCGGTGCCGAGCATGATCAGGGTGTCGCAATCGAGCATGGCGTGGTAACCGGAGCTGAACCCGATCAGGCCGGTCATGCCGACGTCGAACGGGTTGTCCCACTCCACATGCTCCTTGCCGCGCAGCGCGTGCACCACCGGCGCGCCGAGGGCATCGGCCAGCGCGACCACTTGGTCATGGGCGCCGGCGCAACCGCTGCCGCACAGCAGGGTGACTTTTTCACTGCGTTGGAGGATCTCGCTCAGCCGCTGCAGATCGGCCTCTGCCGGCAAGGTGCGCGGTGCATGCAGTGCCGGCCAGGGCTTGAGCTTGTCCTCCACTTCCAGCAGCGAGACATCCCCGGGGATCACCACCACCGCCACGCCGCGATTGAGGATCGCCGAACGCATGGCGCGATGCAGCACCTGGGGCATCTGCTCGGGGTTGCTCACCAGTTCGATGAAATGGCTGCACTCCTTGAACAGCTCCTGGGGATGGGTTTCCTGGAAGTAGTTCAGGCCGATCTCCGAGGACGGAATTTGCGCGGCAATCGCCAGTACCGGCACATGGTTGCGATGGCAATCGAACAGCCCATTGATCAAGTGCAGGTTACCCGGCCCGCAACTGCCGGCGCACACCGTCAGCTCACCGGTGGCAGCGGCTTCGGCACCGGCGGCGAACGCGGCCACTTCTTCGTGGCGCACATGCATCCACTCGATGCTGTCCATGCTGCGCAAGGCGTCGGTGAGGCCATTGAGGCTGTCGCCGGTCAGGCCCCAGATGCGCTTGATACCCGCCTGTTCAAGGGTGGTTGCCAACTGCTGGGCCAGGTTGATTTTCGCCATGAAGAACTCCAATCGTCAGTGAGGTGAATAACTGCTGATCAGTAGAGGACAGTTCGATCACGGCGAATGCTCCGCCTCTAATGTGAAGATTGCGTCATGGCCGCGCGGTATTGGCGGGTGCGGCGGGCGAGGAACCATTGGTCACGCACCAGCGCCCACCAGGGAATGACGTTGAGGCTGGGCAGGCGGCCGCGGCTCAGGCGGCGCATCTGGTGGCGCACCACGGCCACCAGCGCAAGGGCCGCCAGTGTCTTGCGCTGCCAAGTGATCGGTTTGAGCTGCGGATTGAGCTCGCGACCGTCGCGCCAGTGTTTGATCAGTTGCGGTTCCAGGGTCAGGGCGGTGGCGATGCCGGCCATGGCGATGCCGCTGTCCAGTACGTGCTGCACGATGGCCAGGCGACGGATGCCGCCGGTGACCATTACCGGCATCCGGGCGATGGTTGCCAGGTCTTTGGCGAATTCCAGGAAGTAGGCTTCGCGGGCCAGTGTGCGGCCATCGCGAGCGTCGCCTTGCATTGCGGGTGCCTCGTAGCTGCCGCCGGATAATTCGAGCAAGTCGATCGGCAATGCGTTGAGCATCTCGACCACCGCACGCGCATCGGCCTCATCGAAGCCGCCGCGCTGGAAGTCGGCCGAATTGAGTTTGACCGCCACGCAAAATGCCGGGCTGACGCTGGCGCGCACGGCGCGGATCACTTCCAGCAGCAGGCGCGCGCGGTTTTCCAGTGGGCCGCCCCAACGGTCGGTGCGTTGGTTGGTCAAGGGCGACAGGAATTGGCTGAGCAAGTAGCCATGGGCGCCATGGACCTGCACACCGGTAAATCCTGCTTTCTCGGCCAGGCGGGCACTGGTGGCGAAGCGTTTGATTACGTCTTGAATGTCGTCTTCGGTCATGGCCCTGGGTTGGGCGAACAGCTTCGAAAAGCCGCCGAGGTCCAAGGCGATGGCCGAGGGTGCCAGCGCTTGCTGGCCCAGGTTGGCCATGGTCTGGCGTCCTGGGTGGCTGAGCTGCATCCAGAAGTGCACAGCCTTGCTCCGTGCCACATCGGCCCACTCGCGAAAGCTGTCCAGGTGCTGCTCGTCTTCCAGGGCAACACCGCCTGGGCCGGTGAGGGCACGGCGGTCGATCATGACGTTGCCGGTGAGCAGCAAGCCGGGTTCACCCTCGGCCCAGGTCGTGTACAGCTGCTTCAATTCACGGGAGGGCGCCTGATTGAAATCGGCCATGTTTTCTTCCATCGCCGCTTTGGCAATGCGGTTGGAAATAACCTGGCCGTTGGGCAGTTGCAAGGCTTCAAAGGGTGACATGGATTGACTCCTGAGCGGGGGAGGCCTCAGGCTAAGCTTAAAGTTAACTTTAATGTCAAGCGGGCGTTTTGATGAATATTGGTGAGCTGGCAAAACAGAGCGGGTTGGCGGCGTCGCGTATCCGCTTTTACGAGGCCGAAGGCTTGATCAGCCAGGTGGGACGCCAAGCCAATGGGTATCGGCGTTATGCACCCGAGGCGCTGCAGACGCTGCAATTGATCCAGAGCGCGCAACAGGCCGGGTTTACCCTGCAGGAGCTCAAGGCGTTGATGCCGGCGCCGGGGGAGCACAAGCGCGATGAGTTGATCGAGGCGTTGGAGCGCAAAGTGGCCCAGATCGAGGTGATGCAGGCGCAGTTGGCTCACAGCAGGGCGCAATTATTAGGCGTGATTGATGCGGTGCGAGCGCAGCCAGACGATGTGCCGTGCTCCATGGGGCAGAAGCAAGTGCTGGCGTCGATTAAACTGCAATCTTGAAGTCGCTGAATAGCCGATGTGGGAGGGGGCTTGCTCCCGATGGCGGTGTGTCAGTACCCCTGAGTTGGCTGACCCACCGCCATCGGGAGCGAGCCCCCTCCCACATGTTTTACCGTGTTCGCCTGGCTATATGTGGGTTGCTATCTATTCCGACGTTGTGCGCCCGCCGCAAAATCTGCCGGATGTACGCAGATCCAAATGTGGGAGGGGGCTTGCTCCCGATCGCGGTGTGTCAGTCCCACCTAAGCTGGCTGACCCACCGCAATCAGGAGCAAACCCCCTCCCACATTTTTTACTCAGCGGCGCCGGAATAGCGGTAGCGGCTCATCCGTTGCAGCCTGGTACGTCACCGAAAAGTCTTTAAGGCTTTCCAGCGCTTCGTACGGGTCTTTGTCGGGGCGCAAGGCGAAGGCATCGAAGCCGCAGCGGCGCAGGTAGAACAGTTGGTCGCGCAGCACGTCGCCAATCGCCCGCAGTTCGCCCTTGTAGCCATAGCGCTCACGCAGCAGGCGGGCGTTGGAGTAGTTGCGTCCGTCGGTGAAGGCCGGGAAGTTCAGGGCGATGACCTGGAAATGCTCCACGTCATCACCGATCTCTTCGGCTTCTTCATCGGCGTCCAGCCACACGCCCAGGCCGCCGTCGCGGGCCTTCAGGGCGTGGCCGTGTTCGCGCCACAGCGCCAATGGGACGATCAGGTCGTCGCAGTTGGAAATGCCGTCGAAGCTCGCATCCTTGGGCAGCAGGTGCCAGGTTTCGTCGACGACTTCGTTGTGCTTAATGATTCGCTGCATAGACGCGCTCCTTGAACAGGTCAATGCCGATGCGCTGGTAGGTGTCGATGAAACGCTCATCTTCGGTGCGCTGTTCGATGTACACGTCGATCAGCTTGCCGATCACCTCGGGCATGGCTTCCTGGGCGAAGGACGGGCCGAGGATCTTGCCCAGGCTCGCCTCGCGGCTGGCGCTGCCACCCAGGGACACTTGGTAGAATTCTTCGCCTTTCTTGTCCACGCCCAGGATGCCGATGTGGCCGACGTGGTGGTGGCCGCAGGCGTTCATGCACCCGGAGATGTTCAGGTCCAGCTCGCCGATGTCGAACAGGTAGTCCAGGTCATCGAAACGGCGCTGGATCGATTCGGCGATCGGGATCGACTTGGCGTTGGCCAGGGAGCAGAAGTCGCCGCCCGGGCAGCAGATAATGTCGGTCAACAGGCCGATGTTCGGCGTGGCAAAACCGCCTTCGCGCAGTTCGCCCCACAGGGTGAACAGTTGGCTCTGCTCGACGTCCGCGAGAATGATGTTCTGCTCGTGGGAGGTGCGCAGCTGGCCGAAGCTGTAGCGGTCGGCCAGGTCGGCGACGGCGTCCAGCTGCTTGTCGGTGATGTCGCCCGGTGCCACGCCGGTGGGTTTGAGCGACAGGGTCACCGCCACATAGCCCGGTTGTTTATGCGCCAGGGTATTGCGCGTGCGCCAGCGGGCGAAGCCCGGATGCTGCTGGTCGAATGCCGCGAGCTCGGCGTCCTGATTTGTCAGGGCCTTGTACTCGGGATCAACGAAGTGCTTGGCCACGCGCTGCACTTCGGCTTCGGTCAAGGTCGTCTGGCCGCCGCGCAGGTGTTCCATTTCGGCGTCGACTTTCTGCGCGAACACCTCAGGGGTCAGCGCCTTGACCAGGATCTTGATCCGGGCCTTGTACTTGTTGTCGCGGCGACCATAACGGTTGTAAACCCGCAGGATCGCGTCGAGGTAGCTCAGCAGGTCCTGCCACGGCAGGAACTCGTTGATAAAGGCGCCGACCACCGGGGTACGCCCCAGGCCGCCACCCACCAACACCCGGAAACCCAGCTCGCCGGCGGCGTTGTGCACCGGCTCCAGGCCGATGTCGTGGACTTCGATGGCGGCGCGGTCCGACGTCGAGCCATTGATGGCGATCTTGAACTTGCGCGGCAGGTAGGCAAATTCGGGATGGAAGGTGGTCCATTGACGCACGATTTCACACCAGGGACGCGGATCGATCACTTCATCGAAGGCGACGCCGGCGAATTGGTCGGTGGTCACGTTACGCAGGCAGTTACCGCTGGTCTGAATGGCGTGCATCTGCACGGTCGCCAGTTCAGCGAGGATGTCCGGCACGTCCTCCAGGGCCGGCCAGTTGAACTGCACGTTCTGGCGGGTACTGATGTGGGCGTAGCCTTTGTCGAAGTCGCGGGCGATCTTGGCCATCATGCGCGTCTGGCGCGAGGTCAGCTGGCCATAGGGCACAGCCACCCGCAGCATCGGCGCAAAGCGCTGAACATAAAGGCCATTTTGCAGGCGCAGAGGGCGGAACTCTTCTTCGCTCAGTTCACCTGCTAAGTAGCGTCGGGTCTGATCACGGAACTGCTTGACGCGGTCCTCGATGATGCGCTGGTCGTATTCGTCGTATACGTACATATAGGTCCTGTTCTCGGCAAATCTGCGCGCACGGCCGCGCACTCCCAACGGAGCCGGCGCACGATACCAGTTTGCGTTTATGCGCAAAAGTGATGTTTGAGTATATGCACATAACCAAAATGACTAATGGGAAGAGTTATTGCGATATCCACATTTGTCATAGGGGCAAGTCTGGTCTTTACTGGTGTCGAGTCTTAGGGCAATCACCTATAAAACCGACAAGAGGCGATGCGATGAGCAATTCGACAAAGATACGTAAACCCGACAGCACCGTGGATGCCTGGGCGATTCTGTTCCTGATCATCCTTGTGGTGGGCACCGCTGTGTTCTGGGTCAGCCACCAGTAAGTCATCCCTTCAGCTTGCAGTCCTTGCCGCCTCGGCCGGCTTCATACCCCGGCCAGGTGCAGCACCAGCTTGACAATGCCAAACAGCGTCAGCGCAAACACTGCCGTGAATACAATACCCATTATCACGAAGTGGCTCGGCTTGCCGTGAGTGAAGTCGCGGGCGCGGTTCTTGCCGCTTTGCACGCCAAAGGCGGCGGCCATGACGCTGTGGAGCATCTGCCAGAACGTGGGCGGTTTGTGCTGTGGGTCGTCCATGGATTCCTCGCAATGAGGTGCGACTGAGTGAGGTACGACAAAGCATAGCCGAGCCCCCGCGCCATGGCGGCTCATATAGCTAACTACCACCTACACGATTACCGGTGCTTACCCGTTTGGGTTGTAGACCGAAACGCCCGTGCAGGGGCTCGACAAGCCCCTGCACGGGTGCAAGAGCCTATCAGTTGTCGTAGCCCAGGTTCGGCGCCAGCCAGCGCTCGGTCACGCTCAGGTCCTGGCCCTTGCGCGCGGTGTAGCTCAGCACCTGGTCCTTGTCGATCTTACCCACAGCAAAGTACTGCGCCTGCGGGTGGGCGAAGTACCAGCCGCTGACGGCTGCCGCCGGGAACATCGCATAGTGCTCGGTAAGGAACACACCGCTGCGGCCGGCCTGCATTTCCCGGGCCTCGGGGTCGAGCAGTTGGAACAACTGGGCTTTCTCGGTGTGGTCCGGGCACGCCGGGTAGCCTGGGGCAGGGCGGATGCCGCTGTATTGCTCCTTGATCAGCGCATCGTTGTCCAGCTGTTCGTCCTTGGCGTAGCCCCAGTGTTCTTTACGCACTTGCTGGTGCAGCCACTCGGCGCAGGCTTCGGCCAGGCGGTCGGCGAGGGCCTTGACCATGATCGAGTTGTAGTCGTCGCCGGCGTCCTGATAGGCCTTGGCGACCTCTTCGGCGCCGATGCCGGCGGTGGTGATGAAGCCACCGATGTAGTCGGTCACGCCGCTGTCCTTGGGCGCGACAAAGTCGGCCAGGGAGAAATTCGGCTTGCCGTCGGTCTTGATGATCTGCTGGCGCAGGTGGTGCAGCCGCGCGATCGGCTGGCCGTCTTCGCCATAGACTTCCAGGTCATCGTCCTGCACCTGGTTGGTCGGCCAGAAGCCGAACACCGCGCGGGCGCTGATGAGTTTTTCATCGATCAACTTCCTGAGCATTTCCCGGGCATCGGCATACAGCGCGGTGGCCGCTTCACCCACCACTTCATCGGTGAGGATGCGTGGGAATTTGCCGGCCAGGTCCCAGGAAATGAAGAACGGCGTCCAGTCGATGTACTCGGCCAGCACGTTGAGGTCTATATCCTCCAGCACCCTGGTGCCGGTAAAAGTCGGCTTGACCGGGGTGTAGGTGCTCCAGTCGAACTGCGGCTTCTTGGCAATCGCCGCCGGGTAGCTCAGGCGTTCGGTGCGGGCGCTGCGGTTGGCGGTGCGCTCGCGTACGTCGATGTATTCCAGGCGGGTTTTCTCGACGAAACCGGCTTTCAATTCCTTGGACAGTAACTGCGTGGCCACGCCCACGGCACGCGAGGCGTCGGTCACGTAGATCACCGCGTCATTGCTGTACTTGGGCTCGATCTTCACCGCCGTGTGCGCCTTGGAGGTAGTTGCGCCACCGATCATCAGCGGCAGGTGGAAGTCCTGGCGCTGCATCTCGCGGGCCACATGCACCATCTCGTCCAGGGACGGGGTGATCAAGCCGGACAGGCCGATGATGTCGCACTTCTGTTCCTTGGCCACCTGCAGGATCTTTTCCGCCGGGACCATCACGCCGAGGTCGACGATGTCATAGCCGTTGCACCCCAGCACCACGCCGACGATGTTCTTGCCGATGTCGTGCACGTCGCCTTTGACCGTGGCCATCAGGATCTTGCCCTTGGCCTCGGGCTTGTCGCCCTTTTCCAGCTCGATAAAGGGAATCAGATGGGCCACGGCCTGCTTCATCACACGGGCGGATTTGACCACTTGGGGCAGGAACATTTTGCCGGCGCCGAACAGGTCACCGACGATGTTCATCCCGGACATCAGCGGGCCTTCGATCACCTCGATCGGGCGCGCGAACGACAGTCGCGACTCTTCGGTGTCTTCGACAATGTGCGTGGTAATGCCCTTGACCAGCGCGTGTTCCAGGCGCTTGTTCACCGGCCAGCCACGCCACTCTTCGGTCTCGGCTTCCTTGACGCTGCCGTCGCCCTTGTACTTGTCGGCGATGGCGAGCAGGGCGTCGGTGCCGTCCGGGGTGCGGTTGAGCACCACGTCTTCCACCGCATCGCGCAGCTCGGCCGGGATCTGGTCGTAGATCTCCAGTTGGCCGGCGTTGACGATACCCATGGTCAGCCCGTTGCGGATTGCATACAGCAGGAACACCGAGTGGATCGCCTCGCGCACCGGGTTGTTGCCACGGAACGAAAACGACACGTTGGACACGCCACCGGAGGTCAGCGCGTAGGGCAACTCGTCGCGGATGTAGGCGCAAGCATTGATGAAGTCGACGGCGTAGTTGTTGTGCTCTTCGATGCCGGTGGCGACCGCGAAGATGTTCGGGTCGAAGATGATGTCTTCCGGCGGGAAGCCCACTTCATTGACCAGGATGTCATAGGAGCGCTTGCAGATTTCCTTCTTGCGCGCTTCGGTGTCGGCCTGGCCGGCTTCGTCGAACGCCATCACCACCACGGCTGCGCCATAGCGCTTGCACAGCTTGGCGTGGTGAATGAACTGCTCCACGCCTTCCTTCATGCTGATGGAGTTGACGATGCCCTTGCCCTGGATGCACTTGAGGCCGGCTTCGATCACTTCCCACTTGGAGGAGTCGATCATGATCGGCACGCGGGAGATGTCCGGTTCGCCGGCGATCAGATTGAGGAAGGTCACCATGGCCTTCTTCGAATCGAGCATGCCCTCGTCCATGTTGATGTCGATCACCTGGGCGCCGGCTTCCACCTGCTGCAGGGCGACTTCCAGGGCTTCGGTGTAGTTGTCTTCACGGATCAGCCGGGCGAACTTGGCGGAACCGGTGATGTTGGTGCGCTCGCCGACGTTGACGAACAACGAGCTGCGATCGATGGTGAACGGCTCCAGGCCGGACAGGCGGCAGGCCTTGGGAATGTCCGGGATCGAGCGCGGCGCATAACCGGCCACGGCCTTGGCAATGGCTTCGATATGCCCCGGCGTGGTGCCGCAGCAGCCGCCGACGATGTTGAGAAAGCCGCTCTGGGCGAACTCTTCGATGACCTTGGCCGTTTCCGAGGGCAGTTCGTCGTACTCGCCGAACTCGTTGGGCAGGCCGGCGTTAGGGTGCGCGGAAACGTGGGTATTGGCCTTGTTCGACAATTCTTCCAGGTACGGCCGCAGTTCGCTGGCGCCGAGCGCGCAGTTCAGGCCGACCGAGATGGGCTTGGCGTGGGCCACGGAGTTCCAGAATGCTTCGGTAGTCTGGCCGGACAAGGTGCGCCCGGAGGCATCGGTGATGGTGCCGGAAATCATGATCGGCAGCTCTACGCCCAGTTCCTCGAACACCCCTTGCACCGCGAAGATCGCGGCTTTGGCGTTGAGGGTGTCGAAGATCGTTTCGATCAGGATCAGGTCGGCGCCGCCTTCGATCAGGCCCTTGGTGGCCTCGGTGTAGTTTTCCACCAATTGATCGAAGGTCACGTTGCGGTAGCCGGGGTTGTTCACGTCCGGCGACAGCGAGCAGGTGCGGCTGGTGGGGCCGAGAACGCCGGCGACGAAGCGCGGCTTGGCCGGGTTCTCGAGGGTCTTGGCGTCGGCCACTTTACGCGCCAGGCGCGCGCCTTCCACGTTTAACTCGTAAGCCAGCTCTTCCATGCCGTAGTCGGCCATGGAAATGCGCGTGGCGTTGAAGGTGTTGGTTTCAAGGATGTCGGCACCGGCATCCAGGTAGGCCTTTTCAATTCCGCCAATCACGTCAGGGCGGGTGAGCACCAGCAAGTCATTATTGCCCTTGACATCGCTTGGCCAGTCGGCGAAGCGTTTGCCACGGTAGTCCTGTTCCTCAAGCTTATAGCTCTGGATCATCGTGCCCATGCCACCGTCAAGGATCAGGATGCGTTCCTTGAGGGCTTGGTGGAGGGCTTGCAGACGAGCGCTACGATCGGACATGGGACTACTCTAAGTCAGGCATTACGGAGGGCGTGGATCATAGCAAACCTGTGCGCTTTTGGAGCATGCCCGGGTTTTGCATGAATATCGCTCATGTTGCGTCCACGAAGGTCCCAGCTTTATGTGAATGTACTGGGAGGGGGGGCGGGCGATGTTGATTTTCGGTACGGGCGCGCGGTGCTGGTGATGGGGGGCATGGCGCTGGAGCGGTTTTTCGAAGGCAACCGCCTGCTCAAAGGCTGGTTCGATGGCGACCAACGGTTAACTTTATCCCGACAAAAATACTAGGACTTTGTACCTCTGTAATGATTTGGCGTAAACTGCCGGCAAGCCTGTGAGGAGTTTCCATGACTGCCATAACCATTACCGACGCCGCCCACGATTACCTGGCTGACCTGCTGTCCAAGCAGAACACCCCAGGCATCGGCATCCGCGTCTTTATCACCCAGCCCGGCACCCAGTACGCCGAGACATGCATTGCCTACTGCAAGCCTGGGGAAGAGAAACCTGAAGACACCGCCCTGGGGCTGAAAAGCTTCACCGCGTATATCGACAGCTTCAGCGAAGCTTTCCTCGACGACGCCGTAGTCGACTACGCCACCGACCGTATGGGCGGCCAGTTGACCATCAAGGCGCCGAACGCCAAGGTGCCGAACGTCAACGCCGACAGCCCGGTCAACGAGCGCATCAACTATTACCTGCAGACCGAGATCAACCCGGGGCTGGCCAGCCACGGCGGTCAGGTCAGCTTGATCGATGTGGTTGAGGACGGCATCGCCGTATTGAAATTCGGCGGCGGCTGCCAGGGTTGTGGCCAAGCGGATGTGACCCTGCGCGAAGGCATCGAGCGCACCCTGCTGGAGCGTATTCCAGAGCTCAAGGGCGTACGCGACGTGACCGACCACACGCAGAAAGAAAACGCCTACTACTGAGTAAGGTGTTCACTGCGAGCATAAAAACGGCGCCCCGTGAGCGCCGTTTTTTATTTCCTTTTTCAACGAGTTGCGCGACATTGCTGGCGCAGAACATTAACTGTAGGAGTGGGCTTGCCCTAATGCCAGTCAGTTAAGCGTACACGCCGTCTGTAGGAGCGAGCTTGCTCGCGAAAAACGTCAACGATAACGCGTGCTTCCTGAATAAACGCGGTGCCTGTGAGTTTTTCGCGAGCAAGGGCTAGCCGCCCGCCTCGCTCCTACAAAAAGCCTTAACTGACTGGCATTAGGGCTTGCCCCCGATAGCCATAGGTATCTACACAACTTTGGCGTAGCCCTGAACCTGTGGCGAGGGAGCTTGCTCCCGTGGCGACCTGGAGGCCTATAGCTATCTGACTGATGCCGCGCGATCCAAATGTGGGAGGGGGCTTGCTCCCGATGGCGGCCTGACAGCCGACCAGGATGCTGGATCAGGGCGAGTACATATCCGTTGCTGCGGTAACGGCTGCTATGGGTTCCGCCCTTACGGCGTCTCACTTTTGAAAAGCGCAAAAGTAAGCAAAACGCTCTTGCCCCACCACTCGGCACCTCGCTTAGGCTCGGTGTGCCCGTAATCCGACAGTGATTTGGGGGGCCGCCGCCACGCGCCATCCATGGCGCGGGGCGGCTAAACCGGCATCCCTGCCGGTTTACCCCCCAAGTCACTGTCGAATTCCGGCCAGCGTGGTTTAACGGGGCGCTTAAGATCAAGAGCAAGATCAAGAGCGGCTCGCTTCGCATCGTGGTTACTGTTGGCTGCTACAAAGTTGTGTAGATACCTATGCCCCGATAGCGGTGGGTCAGTTGACACCTCATTGACTGAATCGGCGCTATCGGGAGCAAGCCCCCTCCCACAGTGTTTGCGGTGTTTATCCGGGGCGATAGAGATGGGCATGGCCGGCACGGTAAAGCGATGACTCGCTGAAGCTGTCATTGGTTAGCACGCGGCCCACCAGGATCAGCGCGGTACGCCGGAAACCTTTTACCTCAACCTTGGCCACAATATCCTCAAGCGTGCCAACTGCCCAATCCTGATCCGGCCACGTCGCCCGATGCACCACGGCAATCGGGCAGTCCGCGCCGTAATGCGGCAACAGTTCCGCGACGATCTTTTCCAGGTGGTTGACCCCCAGGTGAATCGCCATGGTCGTGCCGTGTCGCGCCATGCTGTCGAAGTCTTCGCCCGCCGGCATGCTGGTTTTATCGGCGTAGCGCGTCAGGATTACGCTTTGGGCGATGTCCGGCAGGGTCAGCTCGGTCTCAAGCAGCGCTGCACACGCCGCTACTGCGGTGACGCCAGGAATGATCTGGAACGGTATGCCCAGCTCGCGCAAGTAACGAATCTGCTCGCCAATCGCGCCGTACAGGCTCGGATCGCCGGAGTGCACGCGTGCCACATCCTGGCCATTTGCATGGGCGACCTTGATCAAATCGATGATCTGCTCCAGGTGCAGTTCAGCGCTGTTGACCACGTGTTCAGCGTTATGACCTTCCAGCACCGCCGTTGGCACCAGCGAGCCCGCGTAAATGATCACCGGGCAACTGCGAATCAGCCGCTGGCCTTTGACGGTAATCAGTTCCGGATCGCCGGGGCCGGCGCCGATGAAGTAGACGGTCATGGGGGATTCCTGTCGAAAAACGGGCGAGCATGAAGATTGCTCATGATCGGAACGGACGATTATCGAGGTTTTAGCCGGTGCAGGCCAATGCAAAGGTGGCCTGGGCGTTTTTTTGGCGGGTGATCAGCAGGCGGGCGGGGGCGTTGGCAAGATGTTCGGCGAGGGCCAGGGCAGCGCTTTCGGCGACCCCATGGCAGCCGGTATGCGTAAAGGCAACGACCGATTTATGGCTCAGCCGATCTTCATAGACGGCCAGTTGTTCAGCGCTGAAACACTGCAACGGCAAGCCCAGCAATCTGGACAGGGCGAGCAGCCCCGGTTCCTCGCGCTTGAGGTCGATACTTGCCAGTGCGGTAATGCTTTGGCGTTCAATCCCGCCCTCGGCGAGGGCGGTGTCAAAGAGGCTCAGCAGAGTGTGAAGATCACAACCGCGCTGGCAGCCCAGGCCGACCACCAGGGTCATGCCGAGTATTGATCGTCGCGGTTGCGGCGGAACAGCCAGGCGCTGATCAGGCCCAGTGCCAGCCAGAACGCCACGTTGGTCAGCTGCGACGCGATCTTGAACTGGGCCTCCAGGGCTTCTGGCGCGAGCATCGAATGCACTTGCGGTTGCGGCGCACCGACCACATGCGGCACGGCCAGGATCGCCACGCCCAGCACTTTGAGCAGCCAGTTGCGGCCGAACACGATCAGCGCAATACCGGTGGCGGTAGAGGCGGCAGTACCGACCCACCAGATCTGGCGTTGGGCCAGGTCAGCGGCAGCGGTGCCCGGCAGCTCTGGCGGCAGGCCCAGGGTCGGCGCCAGCACGAAGGTCGCGTAACCGGCCAGACCCCACAGCAGGCCTTGGGCCGTGCGGGTCGGTGCGCGCAGCGTGTAGAGGCCGGCCAGCATCAGGGCGAACCCGACGGCAACTACCAGGTTGCCACCGGTGGTGGACAGCACGCGCTGCCAGCCGTCTTCCGGCTCCCAGGCTTCGGCATCGTGGGTGTGGGCGGCGGCGCCTGCGGCATGTTCATGCGCCGGTTCGGTGGCTGCCGGGGCGTTTTCAAAGGTTTCCGCCTGCAGAATCAGCGGGGCGACCCAGAAGCTTTGCAGCAGGGTCAGCAGCAGGGCGGCCAGCAGGCCTGTAAAACCTGCGGTTTGGGCAATACGCTTGATCATGTCTGCAGGTCTCAGTGGCACGGGAACGCGGCGCTGTGGCGGGTATCGTGAGCCGCGTTGTGCACGGCTTCGATGTGCGAGAAACCGGCGAAATACACCAGGCACGCGCCGAGGATCGACGCGCCGATGGCGGCGGTCAGGCGTTGGCTCAGGGTGGCGGAGCTGCTGGCGGTGTGCGAGGTGCTGCTGATGATCGACATGGCGCGTCCCTTCTGGGTGTCAGGGTGAAACGAGCGCATGAAAACCCCGCGAGCCAGGCACACAGGGTTTCGAACAGCGCCCGCCCACCGCGGGTTTGTTATCTGATTTTTTCGGGCCGGTCTCCGGGCTTGCGAGGGATGGCTCTTGAAAGAGTCAGTCTGAAAGCATCACCTTCCCATGCTTGTCGGCACAGTGGATTTGACGCTTCGCTCGCTTACCGTTGCGGGGGCAGCACCGGACTTGCCATAGCTCTATGGCGCACCGGTTTCCCGTTTCACCCTGTGAAGGGCACCCGAAACAAGGTGGGTAGGAGAGCATGGGCCGGGGACGGTAGTCAAATGCTGCGAGCCCCTGTAGCCTTGCACCTTCGAGGTTCTTCGGCCCAGGCCGAAGCTAAGAAGGGAACGCGGTTCAAGCCGCGGCTGCCCCCGCAACTGTGAAGGGTTCTACTGACTGCCACGCCACTGCCGATCCGGCGGGAAGGCGCAGTCAGCGCCGGTCGCAAGACCCGCAAGCCCCAAGCCAGGAGACCTGCCTCGCAACCGATTTTTCAATTCAACCGGGCGGGGTGATCCGGTGACGAAATCCGCTGCTGCGCGCCGTCGCAGGGCTTCTCGTCCCGTATGCCCGCCCCAAAGGGCATCCGATGAAAACACTGGCCAAACTCCCCGTCACCATCGTTACCGGTTTCCTCGGCTCGGGCAAAACCACGCTGCTGCGCCATATGCTCGACAACGCCCAGGGCCGTCGCATTGCGGTGATCGTCAATGAATTCGGCGAGCTGGGCATTGACGGGGACATCCTCAAGCAGTGCTCCATCGGTTGCACCGAAGAAGAAGCCAACGGCCGCGTGTACGAGCTGGCCAATGGCTGCCTGTGCTGCACCGTGCAGGAGGAGTTCTTCCCGGTGATGCGCGAACTGGTGGCCCGGCGTGGCGACCTCGACCATATCCTCATCGAAACCTCGGGCCTGGCCCTGCCCAAGCCGCTGGTCCAGGCCTTCCAATGGCCGGAAATCCGCAATGCCTGCACCGTGGACGCGGTGATCACCGTGGTCGACAGCCCGGCCGTGGCCGCCGGCACCTTCGCCGCGTTCCCGGACCAGGTCGACGCCCAGCGCAAGCTCGACCCAAACCTGGACCACGAATCGCCCCTGCACGAGCTGTTCGCCGACCAACTGGCCAGCGCCGACCTGGTGATCCTCAACAAGGCCGACCTGATCAGCGCCGAAGACCTGGCCCGCGTGCGCCTGGAAGTGGCCGAGGAGTTGCCGCCGGCGGTGAAAGTCATCGAAGCCAGCAGCGGTCGCGTACCACTGGACGTGTTGATCGGTCTGGGTGCCGGCTCCGAGGAACATATCGACGCGCGCCATAGCCATCACGACCATCATCATGACGGTGAGGACGATCACGACCACGATGCGTTCGACTCCATCTCCATTGACCTGCCGCCAGCCGACGAAGCCCTGCTGCTCGACGCCCTGACCCAATTGGTGGTGCAGCACGGCATCCTGCGCGTCAAGGGCTTCGCCGCCATTCCGAACAAACCGATGCGCCTGCTGATCCAGGGCGTGGGCACACGTTTCGACAAGCATTTCGACCGTGCCTGGGGCGCCGATGAGGCACGCACCACACGCCTGGTGCTGATCGGCCAGGCGCTTGACGCGGCAGGCCTTGACGCGCAACTGCGCGCCGCCCTCAGCGCCTGACCCATGCACCTGCTCAGGACCCAGCCCGGTGGCTTCGTCGCGGACGACAACATCGCCGATCTTGGCCAAACCCCTGCCGAGTTGGTGATCCTGTGCAGCGGCGATTCCAGCCTGGCGCTGCTTGCCGAGGCGGCCCGGCAGTTGCCCGAGGATTACCCCAGCCTGCGCCTGGCCAACCCGATGCAGGTGCAGAACCATGCCTCGGTCGACCTGTACGTCGATGAAGTGCTGCGCCACGCCAAGGTCATCCTGATTTCGCTGCATGGCGGCATCGGTTACTGGCGCTATGGCGTCGAGCGGCTGGTGGCGTTGGCGGAGCGTGGCGTCACGCTGATCCTGGTACCGGGGGATGATCGCCCAGACCCGGAACTCAGCGGCTTGAGCACCGTGGAGGCGCCCGAGCGTGACCGGCTGTGGCAGTTCCTGCGCCAGGGGGGCCTGGGTAACGCGCTGGATTTTTTTCGCTGCCTGGCCACCGGCTATCTGGGGCGCGACTATGCCTGGGCTGAGCCGCAGAGCTTGCCGCGCACCTCGATCTACCACCCGCATACCGCCAACGCCCACCTGGCCGATTGGCAGGCGCAGTGGCAGGCTGGTTTTCCGGTGGCGGCGGTGCTGTTCTACCGCTCGCACTTGCAGGCCGCCAATACCGGGTTTATCGATGTGTTCTGCCAGCGCCTGCAGGCGGCGGGCCTTAACCCCTTACCGATCGCAGTGGCCAGTCTGAAAGAGCCCGGTTGCCTGGCGGTGGTCGAAGACCTGTTGGATGAGGTGCAGGCGGCGGTAATCCTCAACACCACCGGCTTTGCTCAATCGAGCCCCGAAGCGCCGCATCTGCGCCCGTTTCGCCGCAATATCCCGGTGATCCAGGCGATCTGCGCCCAGGACAACCAGCCCGGCTGGCAGGCCAGCGAACAAGGCCTGGGCCCTCGCGACCTGGCGATGCACATCGCCTTGCCGGAGCTGGACGGGCGCATCATCAGCCGGCCGATCAGCTTCAAGGACCTGGCCTGGCGCAGTGAGCGCAGCCAGTCGGACGTGGTGTGCTACCGCGCCGCGCCTGAACGCATGGACTTTGTCGCCGAACTGGCGCGCCGCTGGATCGAGCTGGCGCGGGTGCCGAATGAGCACAAGCGCGTAGCCTTGATCCTGGCCAATTATCCAACCCGCGACGGCCGTATCGGCAATGGCGTGGGCCTGGATACGCCGGCGGCGGCGCTGAATATCCTGCGCGCGCTGCACGCCGAAGGGTATCCGGTGCCTGCCACCTTGCCGGACAGCGGCACGGCCTTGATCCATGCGTTGCTGGGCGGCGTCACCAACGACCTCGACAGCCTCGACCTGCGCCCGTGTCATCAGAGCCTTGCGCTGGACGACTACGCGGCGATGTTTCAACGCCTGCCCGAAGCCAATCGCGAGGCGGTGCTGGAACGCTGGGGCGCGCCCCATCAGGACCCGATGTGCCGCGACGGTCGCCTGATGATCGCCGGCCTGCGCCTGGATCAAACCTTTGTGGGCATCCAGCCGGCGCGCGGTTACCAGGTCGACCCGAGTGCGGTGTATCACGACCCCGACCTGGTGCCGCCCCACGGCTATCTGGCGTTCTATTTCTGGCTGCGCCATACCTACGGCGCCCATGCGCTGATTCACGTGGGCAAGCACGGCAACCTCGAATGGCTGCCGGGCAAGGGCGTGGGCCTGTCGGAGAACTGCTGGCCGGACGTGCTGCTCGGCCCACTGCCGAATATCTACCCGTTTATCGTCAACGACCCCGGCGAGGGCGCCCAGGCCAAGCGTCGCACCCAGGCGGTGATCATCGACCATTTGATGCCGCCCCTGACCCGCGCCGAAACCTACGGCCCGCTGCGCAACCTGGAGCTGCTGGCCGACGAATATTATGAAGCGCAGTTGCTCGACCCACGACGCGCGCTGGAACTGCAGAAAGACATTCTCAAGCTGGTGCGCGAAACCCATATCGACCAGGAGCTTGAGCTGGACTGCAATGCGGATGCCGACAGTTGGTTACCGCGCCTGGACACCTACCTGTGTGACTTGAAGGAATCGCAGATTCGCGACGGCCTGCATATCTTTGGCGAGTCGCCGGCGGGGCGCTTGCGCATCGATACCTTGCTGGCCTTGTTGCGCATCCCTCGGGGCGATGGCCGTGGCGCGCAATCGAGCCTGCTGCGGGTGCTGGCCAAGGCGTTCGACCTGGGCTTCGACCCCCTGGACTGCGCGCTCGCCGAGCCGTGGACCGGGCGTCGGCCCGAGGTGTTGCGCAACCTCGACGCGCAGGTGTGGCGCACCGCCGGCGACACCCGCGAGCGTCTGGAGCTGTACGCGGCGCGCTTGATCGAGCAGGCGCTGGAAGGGCCGCTGGAAGAGTTGGAGAAACCTGGCTGGGAGGACGTGAAGGCCGTTGTCGAAAGCCTGCGCGTGGTCGTGGCGCCGCGTCTGGACGCCTGCGGTCCGGCAGAAATGCGCGGCCTGCTGGACGCCTTGAGCGGTCGCTTCGTGCCGGCCGGCCCCAGCGGCGCGCCGAGTCGCGGGCGCCTGGATGTGCTGCCCACGGGGCGCAATTTCTTCACGGTGGACGTGCGCAACCTGCCGACCACCACGGCCTGGCGCATCGGTTTCCAGTCGGCCAACCTGCTGCTCGAGCGGCATCTGCAGGACCACGGCGACCATCTGCGCCAGCTGGGCCTGTCGGTGTGGGGCACGGCCACCATGCGCACCGGCGGCGACGATATCGCCCAGGCCATGGCGCTGATGGGCGTGCGGCCGGTGTGGGCCACCGGCAGCCAGCGTGTGGATGACTTCGAGATCCTGCCGATCAGCCTGTTGGATCGTCCCCGCGTCGACGTGACGTTGCGCGTGTCCGGCTTTTTTCGCGATGCGTTCGCCAACCTGATCCGCCTGTTCGATGCGGCGGTGCAAGCGGTCGCTGCCCTGGACGAGCCGGACGACATGAACCCGCTGGCTGCCAAGGTGCGCAGTGAGCGCGAGGCGCTGCGCGAATCGGGCCTGGATGAAGAGGCTGCGGCGAAACAGGCCGGTTGGCGCATTTTCGGCGCCAAGCCGGGGGCTTATGGTGCGGGCGTGCAGGGCGCGATCGACGGCCGCCTGTGGCAAAGTCGCGAAGACTTGGCCGAGGTCTACCTGAACTGGGGCGGCTACGCCTATGGCGGTGCTGACGAAGGCACCGCTGCCCGTGAGCAGTTCGCCCAGCGCTTGGGGCAGGTGCAGGCGGTGTTGCAGAACCAGGACAACCGCGAACACGATGTGCTCGACTCCAACGATTACTATCAATTCCAGGGCGGCATGCTCGCCGCTGTGGAAACCCTGAGCGGCGCCAAGGCCGCCAGCTACCATGGCGACCACAGCCAGCCGGACCTGCCGAAGATCCGCACCTTGAAGGAAGAGCTCAACCGAGTCATTCGCTCCCGCGCGGCCAACCCCAAGTGGATCGAAGGCGTGAAGCGTCACGGCTACAAAGGTGCATTTGAAATGGCCGCGACCGTGGACAACCTGTTCGCCTTCGACGCCACCACGGCGCTGATCGACGACCACCAGTACGCGTTGCTCGCCGACGCCTATCTGCTCGACCCCGATACCCGCGCCTTTGTGCAACAACACAACCCCGACGCCCTGCGCGACATGGCCGAGCGCCTGCTCGAAGCCCAGCAGCGCGGCCTGTGGCAAGCGCCGGGCGCCTACCGCGAAGCGTTGGAAAACCTGTTGCTGGATATAGAAGAAGACCACTGATGACCGATATTCCCCATTTCCCGCTGGCCGCCGTGGTCGGTGCCGACGCGCTGAAACTGGCGCTGTGCCTGACCGCGATCGATCCTCAAATCGGCGGTGTGCTGATCGAAGGCCCGCGCGGCATGGCCAAGTCCACCCTGGCCCGTGGCCTGGCGGACCTGCTCGCCAGTGGGCAGTTTGTCACCTTGCCCCTGGGCGCTACCGAGGAGCGCCTGGTGGGCACCCTGGACCTGGACGCCGCGCTCGGCGAGGGCCGCGCACAGTTTTCCCCCGGCGTGCTGGCCAAGGCCGATGGCGGCGTGTTGTATGTCGATGAAGTCAATCTGTTGCCCGATCACCTGGTCGATCTGTTGCTGGACGTGGCCGCCAGCGGCACCAATCTGATCGAGCGTGATGGCATCTCCCATCGGCACTCGGCGCGGTTTGTGCTGATCGGCACGATGAACCCGGAGGAGGGTGAGTTGCGTCCACAACTACTCGACCGCTTTGGTTTCAACGTGGCGTTGAGCGGGCAAACGCTGCCCACCGAGCGTGGGCAGATTATTCGTCGTCGCCTGGATTTCGACCGTGATCCCGCTGCGTTCTGTCAGCAGTGGCATGAGCCGCAGGCGGCGCTGCGCGAGCGCTGCACCCAGGCGCGGGCGCGGCTGGACGGTATTGAGCTGGATGATCACGCCTTGGCGCAGATTACCGAACGTTGCTTTGCCGCAGGCGTCGACGGTTTGCGCGCCGACCTGGTCTGGCTGCGGGGCGCCCGCGCCCATGCCGCGTGGCGGGGCGCTGACAGGATTGCCGAAGAAGACATTGAAGCGGTCGCGGAATTTGCCTTGCGTCACCGGCGCCAGGAACAGTCGCCACCGGCCAGCCCGCCGAATCCAGGGCAGTCGCCGCAACCCTCGGACACCTCGCCGGGCCAAGGCCAATGGGGCGACATGCCTGCGCCGGCCCTGGCCACCGGTTCCCGTCGCGATGTGCCCACCTGGCCAAAAAAGCCCTAGGCATTCGCCCCCGACCTGACGCGGGGGCGGATGCCCGGCCCAAGGCGGGGCGACTGGACAATGGCAAGCAGGGCAAGGCGCGCAGCGCAGGGCAGGGCCAGATCGATTGGCCGGGCACCTTGCTCGGTGGCAGGCCGCAACGCCGTGAAGATGTGCGCTGGCAGGTGCGCAACCGTTCGGCCCATGAGCTGTGGCTGGTGATTGTCGACGCCTCAGCCTCCACCCGACGGCATCGGGCATTGAGCGATGCCAAGGGCCTGTTGGCGCAGCTGTTCGATGACGCCTACCGGCAACGGGCGCGCCTGGCGTTGTTGACCGCCAGCGGGCAGTCGCCGCAGTGGCAGGTGCAGGGCTTGAAGGCCTCGAAAGGCTTGGCGGATTGGCTGGAACAGCTAGGCGCCGGTGGTGGTACGCCGTTGCTGGCAGCCTTGAGCGAGGCGGCCCATTGGTTGGTGGCGCGGCGTAAGCGTTACCCGGCGGAGCAGCAGCGGGTGCTGGTGATGACGGATGGGCGGCTCAAGGCGATCGATGGGTTGGCGCAGTTGGCGTGTCCGGGGTTACTGGTGGACATCGAGCGCGGGCCGATCAGGCTGGGGCGGGCGCAGGAGTTGGCTGCCGGGTTGCAACTGGATTATCGGCATATCGATGAACTGTAGTGCCGGCACCGCCGCTATCGGGGGCAAGCCCCCTCCCACATTTGACTGTGTTCACAGTTCAAGTGTGGGAGGGGGCTTGCCCCCGATGAGGCACTCGCAGACCCCCACGCTCTATCAGCCAGCCCCCGGCACATTCGGCCAAAGATCCGCCACCAGAAACAGCCGCTCGGCTTCCTCCCAATCCTCACCATTTTGCACCAGCCGCACCAACAACTGCGCCGGCGCCATCGGGTCCAGGTCTGCCAGCCAACCCTGCATCTGTTCCTCGCTCCACACCTCGCTTGCCAGGTAATGCGCCGGCGCCAGCCAGGCATGCCGAGGCAAGGGTCGCCAGCGGCCTGCCGCGCTCGCGCTGACAAAGTCCGGCCAATCCCGCTGATGCAACCACCGTCCACGCAAGTGCTGCGGATGGGCGCCATGGGGTGATTCGGCCTGGCCCGGCCACGGATACAGCAGATACCCGCCCAGCCACAGGTGCGCATCGAACTGCTGGATATCCAGCGCCGCCAGGGCTTCGCGGCTCTCCGGGCGCGCCGAAATCGGCAGTTGATGCTGGGCCAGGTGCGCCAGTTTGCGGTCGAGCCGGTCATGGCAGCCCGGGCCCAGCCACTGCGCGGTGTCGCGGCCGTTGCCAGCCTGCGGGCCCAGATACAGCTTGATCGCCAATTCCAGGTGATGCACGCCATCGCGGTCGCGCAGCAGCATGTCCAACTCGCCCAGGGTGTGCCCGGCGCGGCGGATCGGCAGGTTGGCCGCCAGCAGCTCCACGCCCGGCGCATGTTGCACGGCGAACTGCCACAGGCGCTCGTAATAAAGGCCCAGACGCCGGGTGCGCGCCAGGCTCAGCCAATGCTGCAGCGCGCTGCTGTCCTGATCGAGCGCACGCAACCAGGCTTCGAGCAACTGCGGCGCCTGTACCCAGTCACTGCCCGCCAGCGGATGGCGCTGCGGCCATGGCGTGTGTGCGAGCATCGGTGGCGCCAGCATCACCCACGCCAGGTCGCGCACTTCGGGGTGTCGCAGTTGGCGGGGCAGGGCGTGCAAGTCGGGGAACAGAGTCATGGTGCGAGCATAGCCTCTTACGTTGCGTGCATGTGGCTGAGAACCGCCTGGGAACCGCCTGAGAACCATTGTCATCAAGGCGCGGCGGCGACAAAGGATTTTGCCTGAGCCGGCCTTTCGCCCATAATCCTTTCTTTTTGCCACACCCCTATGCCCGCAGGAGCCCCATGGAGCAATTTCGCAATATCGGCATTATCGGTCGCCTGGGCAGTACCCAGGTGTTGGACACCGTCCGCCGGCTGAAAAAATTCCTGCTGGAACGCCACCTGCATGTGATCCTCGAAGACACCATCGGCGAAATCCTGCCGGGCCACGGCCTGCAGACTTCTTCGCGCAAAATGCTCGGCGAAGTGTGCGACATGGTCATTGTGGTCGGCGGCGACGGCAGCCTGCTTGGTGCAGCCCGGGCGCTGGCGCGGCATAACGTGCCGGTGCTGGGGATCAACCGTGGCAGCCTGGGATTTCTCACCGATATCCGTCCGGATGAGCTGGAAGTCGAAGTGGCCAAGGTGCTCGACGGCCATTACCTGGTGGAAAACCGCTTCCTGCTGCAGGCCGAAGTACGCCGCCACGGCGAAGCCATTGGCCAGGGCGATGCGCTCAATGACGTGGTGCTGCATCCGGGCAAATCCACGCGGATGATCGAGTTCGAGCTGTATATCGACGGCCAGTTCGTATGCAGCCAGAAGGCCGACGGCCTGATCGTCGCCACGCCGACCGGCTCGACCGCGTACGCGCTGTCGGCCGGTGGCCCGATCATGCACCCCAAGCTCGATGCCATTGTGATCGTGCCGATGTACCCCCATATGTTGTCGAGTCGGCCGATTGTGGTCGATGGCAACAGTGAGCTGAAGATCGTGGTGTCCAAAGATATGCAAATCTACCCACAAGTGTCCTGTGACGGGCAGAACCATTTCACTTGCGCTCCCGGCGACACCATTACCGTGAGCAAGAAGGCACAGAAGTTGCGCTTGATCCACCCGCTGGACCACAACTACTACGAAGTGTGCCGCACCAAGTTGGGCTGGGGCAGCCGCTTGGGGGGCGGAGGCGACTGATGCTCGATCCCGCGCGTAGCTACGACCTGATTGGTGACGTGCACGGTTGCGCCCACACGCTGGAGCACTTGCTCGACCAGATGGGCTACCACAAGCAGGGCGGCACCTGGCGCCATCCGTCGCGCATGGCGGTGTTTCTCGGCGATATCATCGACCGTGGCCCGCGCATCCGCGAAGCGCTGCATATCGTCCACGACATGACCGAGGCCGGCCAGGCGCTGTGCATCATGGGCAACCATGAGTTCAACGCGCTGGGTTGGACCACGCCGGCACCGCCCGGCAGTGGCAAGCAGTTCGTGCGCGAGCACACCCCGCGCCATGCGCGGCTGATCCAGGAAACCCTGACCCAGTTCGAACAGCACCCGGCCGACTGGCACGACTTCCTCGGCTGGTTCTACGACATGCCGCTGTTTGTCGACGCCGGGCGTTTCCGGGTGGTGCATGCGTGCTGGGATGAGGGGTTCATCCAGCCGCTGCGCGCCACGTTCCCGGATGGCTGCATCGATCAGCACTTCCTGCAGGCCGCCGCCGTACCGGGCAGTTTCGCCTGCAACGCGTTCGATCGCCTGTTGCGCGGCACCGACATGCGCTTGCCCCACGGGCTCACCCTGACCGGTGGCGATGGCCTGACGCGCTCGTTCTTTCGTACCAAATTCTGGGAAGACGACCCGAAAACCTACGGCGACATCGTGTTCCAGCCCGATGCCCTGCCCGAGCCGGTGGCGCGCACGCCATTGTCCTCCACTGAAAAAAATTCCCTGCTGCGCTATGGCGTCGACGAGCCGCTGTTGTTCGTCGGCCATTACTGGCGCAGCGGCAAACCGGCACCGATCCGCCCGAACCTGGCCTGCCTGGACTACAGCGCGGTGCTGTACGGCAAGCTGGTGGCGTATCGCCTGGACCAGGAAACCCAACTGGATCCGCATAAATTCGTCTGGGTCGAGGTTGAGCGACCTGAGGTTAGTCAATGAGTACCGTGGCTGTATTGCGCCTGCCCCTGAGCGTCGACCTGGGCGGTTTCGTCAAGTTGCTGCAACGCATGCAGGTGCCTCATCGCGTCAGCGAGGAAGCCGGCGAACAAGTGCTGTGGGTGCCCGAGAGCATCAGCGACGATGTGCGCGTGTTGTACCAACGCTTTCCCGCCGGTGACCCGGACCAGCAACTGGACATTCCCGAACAGGCGCCTGTGGCGCGGCCAAGTTTTGTCCAGCAGGTCCGCCATAGCCCGGTCACGGCGTTGGTGCTGCTGGCCAGCCTCATCGTGGGTGCGGTGACGCTGCTTGGCGAAAACCTGCAGACCATGGCCTGGCTGACCTTTCTGCCGTTCCGGGTGCTGGGCGAATACATCCAGTTCACACCGCTGGCCGACAGCCTGGTCTCCGGGCAGTGGTGGCGGTTGGTCACGCCAATGCTGATTCACTTCGGCATCCTGCACCTGGCCATGAATGGCATGTGGTACTGGGAGCTGGGCCGGCGCATCGAAGCGCGCCAGGGCAGCATCAACCTCCTGGGCCTGACCCTGTTGTTCAGCCTGGTCTCCAATTACGCGCAGTATGCGTACGGCGGCCCGGGCCTGTTTGGCGGTTTGTCCGGCGTGTTGTATGGCCTGCTGGGACATTGCTGGATCTTTCAACTACTCTCGCCCAACCCGGCGTATCGCCTGCCCCGTGGGGTGCTGGTGATGATGCTGGTGTGGCTGGTGCTCTGCCTGTCGGGGCTGGTCTCGATGATCGGCTTCGGCGAAATCGCCAACGCGGCCCATGTGGGCGGCTTGGTTATCGGTTGCCTGACCGGTTTGCTGGGCGGGCTGTACAACCGTCGCAAATCGTCTATTTGATAAGGAAGAGCCTTATGTCCTCTTTTGCTGAAATGATCGAAAACATCACCCCGGACATCTACGAGAGCCTCAAGCTCGCCGTGGAAATCGGCAAGTGGTCCGACGGCCGCAAGCTCACCGCCGAACAGCGCGAGCTGTCGCTGCAAGCGGTGATTGCCTGGGAACTGCAGAACCTGCCTGAAGACCAGCGCACCGGCTATATGGGCCCGCAGGAGTGCGCGTCGAAATCGGCACCGGTGCCGAACATCCTGTTCAAGTCGGATGCGATCCATTGATTGAAATCGGTCGCGGTGCAGTCAGCAAAATGTCGGCGAAACTCGGTGAGCCGACCGTTCAATACGCGTTTCGTCTTGGCGACACCGAGGTTGCGGTCAACCCGTTGATCGGCACCTATATTCGCCTGGAATACCTTGGTGCCATTCATTGCAGCCATTGCGGGCGCAAGACCAAAAACAGCTTCAGCCAGGGTTATTGCTACCCATGCATGACCAAGCTGGCCCAGTGTGACCTGTGCATCATGAGTCCCGAGCGTTGCCATTACGACGCTGGCACCTGCCGCGATCCGAGTTGGGGTGAAACCTTCTGCATGACCGACCACGTGGTCTACCTGGCCAACTCGTCGGGGATCAAGGTCGGCATCACCCGCGCCACGCAGTTGCCGACCCGCTGGCTCGACCAGGGCGCCAGCCAGGCGCTGCCGATCATGCGCGTGGCCACCCGCCAGCAATCGGGCTTTGTCGAAGATCTGTTTCGCAGCCAGGTGGCCGACAAAACCAACTGGCGCGCGCTGCTCAAGGGCGATGCGCAATCGGTGGACCTCAGGCAGGTACGCGATGAATTGTTCGCCTCCTGCGCCGAAGGCTTGCTGGGGTTGCAGGAACGCTTTGGCCTACAGGCCATCCAAACCATTGCCGACATCGAGCCGATCGAGATCCGTTACCCGGTGCAGCAGTACCCGGCCAAGATCGTCAGTTTCAACCTGGACAAGAATCCGATTGCCGAAGGCACGCTGCTGGGGATCAAGGGCCAATACCTGATCTTCGATACCGGCGTGATCAATATTCGTAAATACACGGCCTACCAGCTCGCCGTGCATCAGTAGAAGGATGCCACCCATGCGCACCGAACAACCGAAGATGATCTACCTGAAGGACTATCAGGCGCCGGACTACCTGATCGACGAGACGCACCTGACCTTCGAGTTGTTCGAGGACCACAGCCTGGTCCACGCGCAGCTGGTGATGCGCCGCAACCCCGAGCGCGGCGCCGGGCTGCCGCCGTTGGTGCTGGACGGCCAGCAACTGGAGCTGCTGAACGTCAACCTGGCCGATCAGGCGCTGACGGCTGCTGACTACCAGTTGACCGACAGCCACCTGACGCTGCAGCCAACGAGCGAAACCTTCACCCTCGACACCACGGTCAAGATTCATCCGGAAACCAACACCGCCCTCGAAGGCCTGTACAAATCCGGTGGCATGTTCTGCACCCAGTGCGAGGCCGAAGGCTTCCGCAAGATCACGTACTACCTCGACCGTCCGGACGTGATGAGCGTGTTCACCACCACGGTGATCGCCGAGCAGCATCGCTACCCGGTGCTGCTGTCCAACGGCAACCCGATTGCCAGCGGCCCCGGCGAAGACGGGCGGCACTGGGCAACCTGGGAAGACCCGTTCAAGAAGCCGGCCTACCTGTTTGCCCTGGTGGCCGGTGACCTGTGGTGTGTCGAAGACAGCTTCACCACCATGACCCAGCGCGAAGTTGCGCTGCGCATCTACGTCGAGCCGGAAAACATCGACAAGTGCCAGCACGCCATGACCAGCCTGAAAAAATCCATGCGCTGGGATGAACAGACCTACGGCCGCGAGTACGACCTCGACATCTTCATGATCGTGGCGGTCAACGACTTCAACATGGGCGCCATGGAGAACAAGGGCCTCAATATCTTCAACTCCAGCGCCGTGCTGGCCCGTGCCGAAACCGCTACCGATGCCGCCCACCAGCGTGTCGAAGCCATCGTCGCCCACGAATACTTCCACAACTGGTCGGGCAACCGCGTGACCTGCCGCGACTGGTTCCAGCTGTCGCTCAAGGAAGGCTTCACCGTGTTCCGTGACTCGGGCTTTTCCGCCGACATGAACTCGGCCACGGTCAAACGCATCCAGGATGTGGCGTACCTGCGTACCCACCAGTTCGCCGAAGACGCCGGCCCCATGGCCCACGCGGTGCGCCCGGACAGCTTTATCGAGATCTCCAATTTCTACACCCTGACCGTGTACGAAAAGGGTTCGGAAGTAGTCGGCATGCTCCACACCTTGCTCGGCGCCGAAGGCTTTCGCAAAGGCAGCGACCTGTATTTCGAGCGCCACGATGGCCAAGCCGTGACCTGTGACGACTTCATCAAGGCCATGGAAGATGCCAACGGCGTCGACCTCAGCCAGTTCAAGCGCTGGTACAGCCAGGCCGGCACGCCGCGCCTGGCGGTGAGCGAGTCCTTTGACGCGGCGGCCAAGACCTACAGCCTGACCTTCCGCCAGAGCTGCCCGCCAACCCCGGACAAGGTGGAAAAACTGCCGTTCGTGATCCCGGTCGAGCTGGGCCTGCTGGACGGCAACGGCGCCGCTATCGCCTTGCGTCTGGACGGTGAAGCCACGGCCGGCGCTACCTCCCGCGTGATCTCGGTCACCGAAGCCGAGCAGACCTTCACCTTCGTTGATGTTGCGCAAAAACCGTTGCCTTCACTGCTGCGTGGCTTCTCGGCACCGGTGAAACTGAGCTTCCCGTATGACCGCGACCAATTGATGTTCCTGATGCAGCACGACAGCGACGGCTTCAACCGCTGGGACGCCGGCCAGCAGTTGTCGGTGCAGGTGTTGCAGGAACTGATCGGCCAGCATCAGGCGGGGCAGCCGCTGAAGCTCGATCAACGCCTGATCGACGCGTTGCGCACGGTATTGAGCGACGAACGCCTGGACCAGGCCATGGTCGCCGAAATGCTCTCGTTGCCGAGCGAAGCCTACCTGGCCGAAATCAGTGAAGTGGCGGATGTCGATGCGATCCACGCCGCCCGCGAATTTGCCCGTAAGCAACTGGCCGACAACCTGTTCGAAGGGCTGTGGCTGCGCTATCAGGCCAACCGTGACCTGTCCCGGAAAACGCCCTACGTGGCAGAGGCCGAGCACTTTGCCCGGCGCGCCCTGCAAAACATCGCGCTGTCCTACCTGATGCTCAGCGGCAAGCCAGAAGTGCTGGCCGCGACCCTGGACCAATTCGACACCAGCGACAACATGACCGAGCGCCTGACGGCCCTGGCCGTGTTGGTGAACTCGCCATTCGAAGCGGAAAAGGCCCAGGCGCTGGCGGTGTTTGCCGAGAACTTCAAGGACAACCCGCTGGTCATGGACCAATGGTTCAGCGTACAGGCCGGCAGCACCCTGCCGGGCGGGCTGGCGCGGGTCAAGGCGTTGATGGAACACCCGGCGTTCACCATCAAGAACCCGAACAAAGTGCGCGCCCTCATTGGCGCATTTGCCGGGCAGAACCTGATCAACTTCCACGCGGCGGATGGTTCGGGCTACCGCTTCCTGGCGGACCTGGTGATCCAGCTCAACACGCTGAACCCACAGATTGCGTCGCGCCAGTTGGCACCGTTGACGCGCTGGCGTAAATACGACGCCGCACGGCAAGCGCTGATGAAGGCGGAACTGGAACGCATCCTGGGCTCGGGCGAGCTGTCCAGCGATGTGTTCGAGGTCGTCAGCAAGAGCCTTGCCTGACGCGCAAAGGCTGTCTTACTGAATCACACTATTCGAAAGTGGTCCCCTGTAGGAGCGAGCTTGCTCGCGAAAAACGCCCAGGCAACGCGTTCATTCTGAATAAACGCGGGGGCCCTGAGTTCTTCGCGAGCAAGCTCGCTCCTACATTGGGGCCAGCGGCGTCAGCACCTCGGCCTTGTCGTCCAGCACCATCACCACCAGCAGCTTGGCAGGCTGGGTCTGGCTGGCGTTGCTCGATTCGAAGTGCCGTGAACCGGCGGGCTCGTAGAACGACTCGCCGGCCTTGTAGGTCACGGCTTTCTCATCGTTGACCCGTGAAGTGATTGCGCCTTCCAGCACATAAGCCACGGCAGTGCCGGTGTGGCTGTGGGGCACGGTGGCCTGGCCGGGGGCGTAATCGACGGTGAGCATGATGGTTTTTTTGCCGGGTACGTTGGTCAAGGCGTGCGCTTGCAGCACCTTGAGGGTTTCCTGGTTGTACACCGGCTCGTGGCCGTAGGCCGTGAGCGAGGCAAGTATGGCAGCGGTGGCGAGCAGTCGTTTCATGATGGGGTTCCACGGGGTTGGAGACCTGTTCACCCTACGCCCGGGGGCAGGGTCGACCAATGACCAATCCGCCGGAAAACCCCCTAGCCAATCCGCAACAGGATGTCGCGCACCCTATCCAGCGCCGGGTCGATATCGAGGGTTTCGATGGCACCGAAGCCGAGAATCAGCCCCGCGCGTGGCGCAACGTCGTGGAAAAAACCATCCAGGGGGTACAAACCCACCTCCACCTTACGCGCCAGCTGCATCAACAGCGGGATGTCCACCGCCACCTTGCACAGTGCCGCCAAGTGGAACCCGGCCACCGTCGGCACCGCTTCGAACCAGGGCGACAGGTCGCCCGCCAGGCGTTGCAGGATCCGTTCGCGTCGCCCCGCATACACGCTGTGGCAGCGGCGGATATGCTTGAGCAGATAGCCTTCGCTGATGAACTTGGCCAGCGCCCATTGCGGCAGGGTGGAGCTGTGCTGGTCGGTCAATTGCTTGGCCTTGAGGACCGCGCCATGGATCGCCGGCGGCAGCACCGCGTAGCCCAGGCGCAACTCGGGTAGCAGGGTTTTCGAAAAGGTCCCGACGTAGGTCACCACGCCTCGCGTGTCCAGGCTTTGCAGGGAGTCGGTGGGGCGGCCCTGGTAGCGGAACTCACTGTCGTAGTCGTCTTCGATGATGATCGCGCCAAGTTCGATCGCGCGGTCCAGCAAGGCTTTGCGCCGCGCCAGGCTCATGGGCATGCCGAGGGGAAACTGGTGGGACGGCGTCACGTAGACGAGCCGCGTGCCCTCGGGGATCTGGTCAACCTGAATGCCCTGTGCATCGACCGGAACGCTGGCGACCTTCGCCCCCATCGCCACGAACAACTGGCGCGCCGGGCTGTAGCCAGGGTCTTCCATGGCGACGATGCTGCCTGGCTCGAGGACCACGCGGGCGATCAGGTCCAGCGCCTGTTGCGCGCCATTGGTGACCACGATGTCACTGGCGCGGCATTTCACCCCGCGTGAAAACGCGATATGCCCGGCGATGGCCTCGCGCAGTGCCGGTAAGCCCTCCGGTTGGCTATAGAAACCGCTGTTCTTGGCGATACGGCGTAACGCATCCTGGGTGCAGCGCCGCCATTCTTCCTGGGGGAACTGACTGCGCGTGGTTGCCCCGCCGATGAATTCGTAGCGCAGGATGTCGCCGCTGGCGGGGTGGTGCATAGGCGAGGGCAGCGCCGCCCATTTGCCCAGGTTGGCGGCGCAGGCCAGGTCGGTGGCGGTCTGTACACGGTCGGGCTGCGGGGCCCAGGCGTTGACGAAGGTGCCTCGGCCAATCCTGCCGACCAGCAGGCCTTCATACGTCAAGGTGGCGTAGGTATCCGAGACCGTTTTGCGTGATACGCCCAATTGCTCGGCGAGCAGCCGGCTGGGCGGCAATTGCGCGCCGGCTGCCAGCCGCCCGGTGGCGATGGCCTCACGCAGTTGCTGGTAAAGCTGGGCCGCCAGGTCCTTGCGGCCATTGATGACGAGGTGCAGTTCCATGTTTCATCCTGGGACAGATCGATCTGCGCCAAGGTTACGCGCAAATCGATCGGAAGAAACCCGGCGGCCTCAGGACAGGAAACCACCGTCCACATTCAACGACACACCGGTGGTGTAGCTCGACGCATCGCTGGCCAGGAACAGCACCGCGCCGGCCATTTCGCTTGGGTCGGCCACGCGCTTGAGCGGGATCTGCGCCAGGGCCATCTTCAGGATCGCGTCGTTCTTGACCAGCGCCGAGGCGAACTTGGTGTCGGTCAAGCCTGGCAGCAGCGCGTTGCAACGAATGCCGAATTCGGCGCATTCCTTGGCGAAAACTTTGGTCATGTTGATCACGGCGGCCTTGGTCACCGAATAAATGCCCTGGAATACACCTGGGGAAATGCCGTTGATCGAGGCGACGTTGATGATGCTGCCACCGCCGTTGTCGCGCATCAGCTTGCCGGCTTCCACCGACATGAAGAAGTAGCCACGGATGTTCACGTCGACGGTCTTCTGGAACGCGCCGAGGTCAGTGTCCAGCACGTTGCAGAACTGTGGGTTGGTCGCGGCGTTGTTGACCAGGATGTCCAGGCGGCCGAACTGTTCACGGATACTGGCGAACACTTGGGTGATCTGCTCCATTTCACCGATATGGCAGGCCACCGCAGTGGCCTTGCCGCCGTCGGCGATGATCGCGTCGGCAACGTGCTGGCAGCCTTCGAGTTTGCGGCTGGAGACAATCACATGGGCGCCTTGCTGGGCCAGCAGCTTGGCGATGGCCTCGCCGATGCCACGGCTGGCGCCGGAAACGAAAGCGATCTTGCCGTCGAGGTCGAACAGGTGGGTCTTGGACATGAAGGGTTCCTTATGATTGTTATCAGAGGGCGGATTTGCCGATGACCGCCAGGCTCATCTGTTCCAGCAGCTTGTTCATGTGGATGAACTGGGCAAAACGTTTGTCCTGAGTCTGGCCATGGAAGAAGCGGTAGTAGATCTGCTGCACGATGCCGGCCAGGCGGAACAGGCCGTAGGTGTAGTAGAAGTCGAAATTGTCGATCTGGATGCCCGAGCGTTCGGCGTAGTAGTCGACGAACTCGCGGCGGGTGAGCATGCCGGGCGCATTGCTTGGCTGGCGACGCATCAGTTGCACGGGCGCCGGGTCTGCCGCTTCGATCCAGTAGGCGAGGGTGTTGCCCAGGTCCATCAACGGGTCGCCGAGGGTGGTCAGCTCCCAGTCGAGCACGCCGATGATCTGCATCGGGTTGCGCGGGTCGAGAATCACGTTGTCGAAGCGATAGTCGTTGTGCACGATGCTGGAGGTCGGGTGGTCGGCCGGCATTTTATCGTTGAGCCAGGCGCGCACGGTTTCCCAGCGCGGGGCATCGGGGGTCAGGGCTTTTTCGTAGCGCTCGCTCCAGCCGCGGATCTGGCGTTCCACGTAGCCTTGGGGCTTGCCCAGGTCGGCCAGGCCGCAGGCGGTGTAGTCGACCTGATGCAGTTCGACGAATTTGTCGATAAAGCTTTTGCACAACGCTTCGGTTCGGCTCGCGTCCAGGCCCAGTTCGGCCGGCAGATCGGAGCGCAAAATAATCCCATTGACCCGTTCCATGACATAGAACTCAGCGCCGATCACCGTTTCATCGGTGCAATGCACGTAGGCCTTGGGGCAATACGGAAAGCCATCCTTGAGCTGGTTGAGAATGCGGTATTCACGCCCCATGTCGTGGGCGGACTTGGCCTTGTGGCCGAATGGCGGGCGACGCAACACAAATTCCCGGTCCGGGTATTCCAGCAGGTAGGTCAGGTTGGAGGCGCCGCCGGGAAACTGGCTGATCTTGAGCGTGCCGTGCAGGCCGGGAATATGGGCCTTGAGGTAGGGATCGATCAGGCCGGCATCAAGTTCTTCGCCGGGGCGAATCTGGGTCGATTGGTCGTTAAGCGCCATGCTTATCCCTTCTGCTTATTTTAAAGGCCTTGGACTATTGGCTAATCTAATGCGCGTCACCGCCCAGCGACAAGGTCGGGGCGGCTTAATAGGTTAGCGTGTTGGGGAATGATCAGCGGGCCTGATCCACGCAAATCACCAGGGCGGCACGGGCCCCGCCGCGGGTATTCGCTACGGGTTGCGCGACGGGAGCGTCACGGGGGTCAGTACAGGGCGACCGGCAAAATATTCCACTAGGTTGTCGGCGACCCGTTGCACGGTGTCGTGGGTGGCTTCGGGCGACAGGCCGGCTACATGGGAGGTCAGCACGGTATTGTTCAGGCGCTTGAGCGCGTCGGGCACCTTGGGTTCGTCGTCGAAGACGTCCAGCGCGGCGCCGCCGATACGTCGTTGTTCCAGCGCAGCCACCAGGTCGGCGGTGACCACCACGCTGCCACGACCGATATTGACCAGATAGCCGTTCGGCCCCAGGGCGTCGAGGGCGTGGCGATCGATCAGGTGGCGAGTGCCGGCGCCACCGGGCGTGGCCAGGATCAGGAAATCCGAGGTGCGCGCCAATTCCACGGCGGTTGAGCAGTAGGTGTAATCCACGTCATCGCGGGGTTGGCGGTTGTGGTAGCTGACCTCCATGCCAAACCCCAGGGACGCGCGCTTGGCGATCTCCAGGCCTACGGCGCCCAGCCCGAGAATCCCCAATTGTTTGCCGCCCAGAGAAGGGCGCATCACCTTCGGCCATTCACTGCGGCGCACGGCGGCGTCAGTCTGGGGGATACCGCGCACCAGCGACAGCAGCAAGGCCATGGCATGGTCAGCCACCGACGGCGCATTCACCCCGGCGCCGTTAGTCACCACAATCCCACGGTTGGCGGCGGCCTGCAGGTCTACATGCTCGTAGCCGGCACCGATCACGCAGATGATCTCCAGCAGCGGCAGCGCGGCGATTTCCTCGGCATACAGCCCCAGCGGGCCACGGGTGAGCACGGCCTTGATCTGCCCGCCGTGGGCCTTGATCGCCTGGGCGCGCTCGACAGGCGTCGGCGCCAGGATCACATGGAAATCATTGCTCTCGATGATTTGCAGGTATTCGTTGATGGTCTCAACCAGGACCAGAACAGTGGTAGTCATGCAAGGTTCTTCCTGAAGTGCTTGAGCGCATGAGTATGCGGGATTTGTAAGACGGAACGTAGGTCACTGTAGGAGCGAGCTTGCTTGCGAAGAAGCCGGGAGCGCTGTGTATCACCGGGCGGCGGCCTGCACCGCCTGACCATTCCTCAGCTAAGTCTTTGCTTATGCACGAGAATCCCGGACAATCGCGCCCCTGTTGAGGTCGGGGCGCTGCCTGTCAGGTTTTTCTGACTCGTCCCGGCCGTGTGAATGCGGAGATCCGACCGGATGAATGATCAGGCCAATAGCGTCGACGAACGCTATGCAACGACACCTGCAACGCTTACAAGCTGGAGCCGCCAGGACACCACCTGGATGCTTGGGCTGTTCGGCACCGCCATCGGCGCCGGTACTTTGTTCTTGCCGATCAACGCGGGCCTGGGGGGCTTCTGGCCGCTGGTGATCCTGGCGCTGCTGGCCTTTCCAATGACGTTCTTTGCCCACCGTGGGCTGACGCGTTTCGTACTCTCCGGCCGGGAAGGCTCCGACATTACCGATGTGGTCGAAGAGCATTTCGGCATTAAAGCCGGCGCGTTGATCACCTTGCTGTACTTCTTTGCGATCTTCCCGATCCTGTTGATCTACAGCGTGGCCTTGACCAACACCGTCAGCAGCTTCATGGAACACCAACTGCACATCATGCCGCCGCCTCGGGCGGTCCTGGCGTTTGTGCTGATTCTGGGCTTGCTGGCGGTGGTGCGTTGCGGCGAAAAGGTGATCGTCAAGGCCATGAGCCTGATGGTATATCCGTTTATCGTTGCCTTGCTGTTCCTCGCCGTGTACCTGGTGCCGCATTGGACGGGCGGCATCCTGAGTACCGCCCGTGAGATTCCGGCGCCGTCGGCCTTGCTCAACACCTTGTGGCTGGCGATTCCGGTGATGGTGTTCTCGTTCAACCACTCGCCGATCATCTCGGCCTTCGCGGTAGATCAGAAACGTCAGTATGGGGCACACGCCGACGAGCGCAGCTCGCAGATCCTGTCCCGCGCGCACCTGTTGATGGTGGTGATGGTGCTGTTCTTCGTGTTCAGCTGCGTACTGACCCTGTCACCGGCGCAGTTGGCCGAGGCGAAAGCGCAGAACCTGTCGATCCTGTCGTACCTGGCCAACCACTTTGACAACCCGACCATTGCCTTCGCCGCGCCGTTGATTGCATTCGTGGCGATTGCCAAGTCGTTCCTGGGCCACTACATCGGTGCCAGCGAGGGTCTCAAGGGCCTGGTGCTGAAGACCGGCCGCCGCCCGGCAGCCAAATCTCTGGACCGCATGACCGCCGCCTTCATGCTGGTGGTGTGCTGGGTCGTCGCCACGCTTAACCCAAGCATCCTCGGCATGATCGAGACCCTGGGTGGGCCGGTCATTGCATCGATCCTGTTCCTGATGCCGATGTACGCCATCCGCAAAGTGCCGGCCATGGCCAAGTACCGGGGGCAGGCGTCGAATGTGTTTGTCACGGCGGTGGGGTTGGTGGCGATTACTGCGTTGGTGTATTCGCTGATGGCTTAAGGTCTGACACAATCTCCAAGGCTGTCCCAGAACCAAATGTGGGAGGGGGCTTGCTCCCGATGGCGGTATATCAGTCACCTATGAATTGACTGAACCACTGCTATCGGGAGCAAGCCCCCTCCCACATTTGTTTGTATTCCAGGCATAAAAAACGCCGCGTACCTTGCGATACGCGGCGCCTATCACATCAACACACCGTTAAGCTTGAATCACCGGAATGTTGGCGCTTGCCGCGATCTTGCGGAACTCGGCGATCTGGTCGAAGTTCAGGTAGCGGTAGACGTCACTGGCCATGGTGTCCAGTTTCAAAGATCGTTCCCACGCTCCTGCGTGGGATTGCAGCCCGTGACGCTCCGCGTCACCTGTGCGCAACCGCCGAAACTTGCAGCGCTTGGCGGGACGCGGAGCGTCCCAGGAGGCATTCCCACGCAGAGCGCGGGAACGATCACCTCAGCGCCAAGAATATTTGTAGGCGCCCCCCAGTTTGCTGCGCGACAGCGCTACGTCGAAGAGGTAGTGGGGCCTCCCACATGTGTTTGGTGGTGGTGTTGGGATTGTATTCCAGGCATAAGAACGCCGCGTATCTCCAGGTGGCGATCTCTGCTCTGGTTGACTCGCTGATGGCTTAAGGTCTGACACAATCTCCAAGGCTGTCCCAGAACCAAATGTGGGAGGGGGCTTGCCCCCGATGGCGGTATGTCAGTCACCTATGAATTGACTGAACCACCGCTATCGGGAGCAAGCCCCCTCCCACATTTGTTTGTATTCCAGGCATAAAAAACGCCGCGTACCTTGCGATACGCGGCGCCTGTCACATCAACACACCGTTAAGCTTGAATCACCGGGATGTTGGCGCTTGCCGCGATCTTGCGGAACTCGGCGATCTGGTCGAAGTTCAGGTAGCGGTAGACGTCACTGGCCATGGTGTCCAGTTTCGCCGCGTAACCCATGTACTCCTCGACGGTCGGCAGGCGACCCAGGGTAGAGGCAACTGCCGCCAGCTCGGCCGAAGCCAGGTAGACGTTGGCGCCGTCGCCCAGACGGTTCGGGAAGTTACGGGTCGAGGTCGACACGACGGTCGAATTCGGCTCTACACGTGCCTGGTTACCCATGCACAGCGAGCAGCCCGGCATTTCCATGCGCGCGCCAGCCTTGCCGTAGATGCCGTAGTAGCCTTCTTCGGTCAGCTGGTGGGCGTCCATCTTGGTCGGCGGCGACAGCCACAGACGGGTCGGCAACTGGCCCTTGACCTGCTCCAGCAGCTTACCGGCAGCGCGGAAGTGACCGATGTTGGTCATGCACGAACCGATGAACACTTCGTCGATCTTTTCACCGGCAACGCTCGACAGCAGACGGGCATCGTCCGGGTCGTTCGGTGCGCAGAGGATCGGCTCGTTGATTTCCGACAGGTCGATCTCGATGATTTCGGCGTATTCGGCGTCGGCATCGGCTTCCATCAGCTCCGGGTTGGCAACCCAGGCTTCCATCGCTTGGGCACGACGTTCCAGGGTGCGTGGATCGCCGTAGCCTTCGCCGATCATCCAGCGCAGCAAGGTGATGTTGGAGTTCAGGTACTCGGTGACGGAGTCCTTGGACAGCTTGATGGTGCAACCGGCAGCCGAACGTTCAGCCGAGGCGTCGGACAGCTCGAAAGCCTGTTCCAGCGTCAGGTCGTTCAGGCCTTCGATTTCCAGGATGCGGCCGGAGAAGGCGTTTTTCTTGCCTTTCTTCTCTACGGTCAGCAGGCCAGCCTGGATCGCGTAGTAAGGAATGGCATGCACCAGGTCACGCAGGGTGATGCCAGGCTTCATCTTGCCTTTGAAGCGCACCAGGATCGATTCCGGCATGTCCAGCGGCATCACGCCGGTGGCAGCGGCGAACGCGACCAGACCGGAGCCGGCCGGGAACGAGATGCCCATCGGGAAGCGGGTGTGGGAGTCACCACCGGTACCGACGGTGTCCGGCAGCAGCATGCGGTTCAGCCAGCTGTGGATGATGCCGTCGCCTGGACGCAGCGATACACCGCCACGGGTCATGATGAAGTCAGGCAGGGTGTGGTGGGTGGTCACGTCGATCGGCTTTGGATAGGCCGCGGTGTGGCAGAACGACTGCATCACCAGGTCGGTCGAGAAGCCCAGGCACGCCAGGTCTTTGAGTTCATCACGGGTCATTGGACCGGTGGTGTCCTGGGAACCGACGGTGGTCATCTTCGGTTCGCAGTAGGTGCCAGGGCGCACGCCTTTGCCTTCCGGCAGGCCGCACGCCTTGCCGACCATTTTCTGCGCCAGGGTGAAGCCCTTGCCGGTGTCGACAGGCGCTTCAGGCAGCTTGAACAGGTCGGTAGGGCCCAGGCCCAGTTCGGCACGGGCCTTGTCGGTCAGGCCGCGACCGATGATCAGCGGAATACGGCCGCCGGCGCGTACTTCGTCCAACAGCACCGGAGTCTTCATTTCGAAGGTGGTGATGACTTCATCGGTGCCGTGTTTGCAGACTTTGCCAGCATGCGGGTACAGGTCGATCACGTCGCCCATGTGCATGTTGGTGACGTCGAACTCGATCGGCAGTGCGCCCGCATCTTCCATGGTGTTGTAGAAGATCGGAGCGATTTTGCTGCCGAAGCAGAAACCGCCGGCGCGCTTGTTCGGAACAAAGGGAACGTCGTCGCCGAAGAACCACAGCACGGAGTTGGTTGCCGATTTACGCGACGAGCCGGTGCCGACCACGTCGCCGACGTAGGCGATCGGGAAGCCTTGGCCGCGCATTTCTTCGATCTGCTTCATCGGGCCGGTCTTGCCTTGCTCGTCCGGCACGATGCCTTCACGGGCCATTTTCAGCATGGCCAGGGCGTGCAGCGGGATGTCAGGGCGCGACCAGGCGTCCGGGGCAGGGGACAGGTCGTCGGTGTTGGTTTCGCCGGTGACCTTGAACACGCGCAGGCTGATCTTGTCGGCCAGGGTCGGACGGTTGCGGAACCATTCGCCGTCGGCCCAGGACTGGATCACGCCTTTGGCGTGCTCGTTGCCGTTGCGGGCTTTTTCCGCCACGTCGTGGAACGCATCGAACATCAGCAGGGTGTGCTTGAGTTGGGCGGCCGCGACAGGCGCCAGCGTGGCGTCGTCCAGCAGCTCGACCAACGTCACGATGTTGTAGCCGCCTTGCATGGTGCCAAGCAGTTCAACAGCGCGCTTCTTGTCGATCAGGGGGGAGGTGGCTTCGCCCTTGGCCAACGCGGACAGGAAGCCGGCCTTGACGTAGGCAGCTTCGTCAACGCCTGGTGGAATGCGGTTGGTGATCAGGTCAACGAGGAATTCTTCTTCGCCAGCCGGAGGATTTTTCAGCAGCTCGACCAGGCCTGCGGTTTGTTCGGCGTTAAGCGGCTGGGGCACGATACCCAGGGCGGCACGCTCTTCGATATGTTTGCGGTAGGCTTCAAGCACAGTTATTACCCTCATCAGTGGTCCCACGGGACGCTCATCCAGGAATGACCGGCACGCGTGCGCTCGGGGGCTTTTTGGGCCGCAAAGCCAGCGCTGCCGACCGTCCTTACAGAAGCTGCTTTCAAAGTTTTACGCCTGCAGAACGGAGCTGATGAGGGTCGGCGCAAGTGTTGACCTACCGGGGTCAAACCTGCGCCAACACCGTTCTGAAGGAACGACTGTGCTCGTGACGCTTTGAAAACAGCTTCCAGCGGATTATTGGCGCCTTACAAGGCCGGGTGATTCTACGGCAAAAAAAATCTAAAGGTAAGTTGCGTCACCAAGTTTGCAGGGTGATCAACCTTAGACAAAGGGCTAACATGGCGCACTGTTTCGCTGATCTGCGTGTTTTCGCCCATGTCCAACCAAACCATCAAGACCCCCTGCGTCGGCCTGTGCTCCACGGTCTACGGCGATCTCGTGTGTCGCGGCTGCAAGCGCTTTCACCACGAAGTGATCCAGTGGAATGGCTATAACGAAGAAGAAAAGCGTGCGGTCTGGCTCAGGCTCGAGCAATTGCTGGTGCAGGTAATGGCCGGCAAAGTCGAGGTTTTCGACCCCAAGACCCTGCGCGGGCAGTTGGAACAGCGCAAGATTCGCTTCGTGCCGCACCAGTCCGAGTATTGCTGGGCCTATCAGTTGATTGCGCGTGGGGCGCGGGTGATCAATAACCTGGAGGCCTACGGCATGGTGCTGCTGCCGGAGTTTCGCGACTGGCCCTTGCCAGACCTGCGCGATGCGATTGATCGGGAATTCTTTATCTTGTCCGAGGCGCATTACCAGCGCTATATCGCACCGGGTTTCCTGAAGGATGCGCTATCTACCTGACGGTACAGGAGCCCCTGTAGGAGCGAGCTTGCTCGCGAAAAACGCCCAGGCAACGCATTTATTCTGAATAAACGCGGGGGGCCTGAGTTCTTCGCGAGCAAGCTCGCTCCTACAGAAAAGCCTTGAGGCAAGCCCCCTCCCACATTTGATCTTCATTGCTTCAGGCTTGGGTGGCGAGTTCTTCCAAATGGTCCATCAGCGTCTGCGGCTTGAGCACCAGCACATCGCTTTCCACCGCATCCAGCACCACCTCCGCCGTATTGCCGATCAACGCCCCGGAAATTCCAGTGCGCGCCACGGTGCCGATAATCGTCAGCGCCGCCTGCAACTGGTGGGCAATATGGGGAATCAGCACATCCGCCGGGCCTTCCTTGATATGCAGGTGTGCATCATCCACATCGAATTCGGCCTGGAAGGCCTGGCACTGCTCGCGATAACGCGCCTCGATGGTTTCCCGCAGTTGAAACGTCGGGTCCGCAGCGGAGAGCATCGGCGAGGGATGCGCGCTGATCACATGCAACTGCGCCTTGGCCAAACTGGCGATATCAAAACCGTGGTCGATGATGGAGTTATGCAGCGAGCGGTGTTCGCTGTCGGTATTGCCCACGTCGACGGCCGCCAGAATCACGCCGCCGGCCCAGGGCGTGGCGGTCTTGACCAGCAGCACGGGCGTCGGGCAATAGCGCAACAGTTTCCAGTCTGCCGGGGTCAGCAGGGCTTTTTTCAGCGGGCTGTCGGCAAAGTGCTGCTTGATCACCAGGCCGCAGCCCTCGGCCTGCTGCACGTCGACGATGGTTTCATGCAGGCTGTCGTTCCACGCCTGTTCGGTCGTGACGCTGTACCCGTCCTCCTGCAGGCCGGATTTGAGCAGGCTCAGCAGCGCCGAATGCTCATGCTTTCTATCACAGACGAGCAAATGCAGGTGCGCGCCGGTGACCCCGGCGATCAGCTTCGCGCGCTTGAGGGCCAGGCTTTCGGGATGCTCGGGCTCGATGACCACCAGGATGCTGCGGATGGCTTGCATGGTCGGTTCTCCAGGAGTGGGCCTGCAACAACTATAGTTGCTGCACGCGTGCCGTCATCTTGATGTACATCAAGGCCCATGGCTGGTGGTCTGCGGCGTGGTCGGTATAATCGGCGCCCTTTTGTGATCCTTTGCCCGTGAGCCCGATGATCCTGCCCGAAATCCACGAATTCCTCGGTTGCCGCACCCCCGACGCCTGGGTCCAGGCCGCGCTGGCCGACCAGGACACCCTGCTGATCGACCACAAGAACTGCGAATTCAAAGCCGCCAGCACCGCCCTGAGCCTGATCGCCAAGTATCACGGCCACATCGACCTGATCAATATGATGTCGCGCCTGGCCCGTGAAGAGCTGGTGCACCACGAGCAGGTCATGCGCCTGATGAAAAAGCGCAAGGTTGAACTGCGCCAATTGTCCGCCGGCCGCTACGCCTCGGGTTTGCGCAAGGTGGTGCGCAACCATGAGCCGGTCAAACTGGTGGATACCCTGGTGGTGGGGGCCTTTATCGAAGCGCGCAGTTGCGAGCGTTTCGAGGCGCTGGTGCCGCATTTGGACGAAGAACTCGGCAAGTTCTACTTCGGTTTGCTCAAAAGCGAAGCGCGGCACTTCCAGGGTTATTTGAAACTGGCCTACCAGTACGGTGACGCCAAGGACATCGCCCAGGTGATCGAGCGGGTGAGGGCGGCCGAGCAGGCGTTGATCGAGTCAGCCGACGTCGAGTTCCGCTTTCACAGTGGCGTGCCAGCCTGAGGCCACGGCTACGCCGATCACGGCGCTGATCCCGGTCAGCAGCAGGATCACCGTTTGCGTGCCAAGCGGCGCTGCCAGCACCGCAATCAGCAAGCCCGCCAAGGGCTGGGCGAGGTTGTTGAGCAGGGTGATCACTCCCACCGTTTTGCCGAAATCCTGCACCGGAATCACCCGCTGACGGGTGCTGCGCATGTACACGTTGAACATCTTGTCGAAACCGCTCACCAGCAGGAAGCCCACGGCGTACACCCACACGCCGGGGCTGAGGGCGGTGATCAGTGCGCCCACGGCAATCATCGAATACGACAGCCCGCCGAGCACCTTCAGCGCCAGGGTCGAGCGCGCGAGGTAAAACAGAATTACCAGGGTGACCACCGCGCCAGCGGCTTGCAGCAGGGCGTAGGCGTCCTTGTCCGCCGCGTATTGCCCGGTGACCAGGGCCGCCGACGTGGCCAGCGTCACGCCGACGATCAGGTTCACACCAATGGCCAGGGTAATGATGCGCTTCAACTCCACCCGGTTGCGGATGTGGCCCAAAGCGGTGCGCAGCGGCTGCAGCCAGAGGCCCGGGTGCTGCGGCGCATGGGGCTGCAGGTTCACGCGGGTGTTGCGCTGCCATGTCAACATCGCCAGGTCCGCCAGCACAAACAGTGCGGCGATGCCCAGCACCACCCAAGGCCACGCCCAGATTTCCAGCATCAGCGCCGCCACCAATGGCCCGAGTACCAGGCCGCTCTGGTCGGCGATCTGCGAATAAGACAACGTCTTGGTGTAGGTGTAATGCTGGAAAATATGCGGCATCAGCACTTCCCGCGCCATGATGCCCTGGGTGGTCAATACCCCGCACAACGCCGACAGGATCACCAGCCATTGGATACCATCGAACAGCCCGTACAGCGCCACCGCTACCACGCAGGCCAACGCCCGATACACTTGGCTGACATGCAGGATGCGTACGGGTGAAAACCTGTCGCACAACGCGCCGCACACCGGAAAGGCCAGGTAGCGCGGCAGTGACTCGACAAAGAACGCCAGGCCCGCCCAAGACACACTCTGGGTGGTCTGGAACACGATCAGCGGCACGATGAACAGCAGAATCTGGTCCGCCAGCCGCGACAGGAACAGTGAAACGAAGAACGCCAGGTAATCCTTGCGCATATAACTCCCTGTGAATGGCGTAAAAGAGTGCAGGCTATTTGTTAAAAACTCTTAAAAACATGAAGCTTGCTGGCACCCTGCGTGCGGCGGCTCCCGTTGGGCAGCTTGCCACCTATACTGCCAGCCTTTCAATCGGCGTTCCTACACTGAGAACTTATGGAAAACCTGGGTCTGGGCAAAGTCCTGCTCGTCGAGGACGATGAGAAGCTGGCAGGGCTGATCGCGCATTTTCTGTCGCAACATGGTTTCGAGGTGCAAGCGGTGCACCGGGGCGATTTAGCCTTGGCGGCCTTCCTGGCGTTCAAACCGAAAATGGTCGTGCTCGACTTGATGTTGCCGGGCCAGAGCGGCCTGCATGTGTGTCGCGAGATTCGCGCGGTGTCCGACACACCGATTGTGATCCTCACCGCCAAGGAAGATGACCTGGACCATATCCTGGGCCTGGAGTCCGGTGCCGATGACTATGTGATCAAACCCATCAAGCCGCCGGTGTTGCTGGCGCGCCTGCGTGCACTGCAACGTCGGCAAGTACCCGAGACGACGGTACGCGATTACCTGGAATTCGGCCGGTTGTCGATCGACCGCAGTTGCCGGGTGGTCAGCCTGGGCGATGAAAAAATCGACCTCACCACCATGGAGTTCGAATTGCTCTGGTTGCTGGCGAGCAGCTCGGGAACCATCCTTTCGCGCGACGACATCCTCAATCGCATGCGCGGCATTGCATTCGATGGCCTGAACCGCAGCGTCGATGTGTACATCAGCAAACTGCGCGGCAAGCTCAATGACAACCCGCGCGAGCCGGTGTGCATCAAGACCATCTGGGGCAAGGGCTACCTGTTCAATCCGTTCGCCTGGGAGCTGTAGATGCTGCGCCTGTATCTGCGCTTGTACCTGATCCTCGCGCTTGGCTTGGCCGGTGCGATCTGGTTGGTCAACTATGGCCTGGACGCGTACATGCCCGAGTCCAATGAAACCTATAATCGCGAGGCCCTGCGCGGTCCGGCGTGGGCCCTGGTGGAACAACTGCGGCCAGTGCAGGGCGAGGCGCGCCAGGCGCGTCTGGATCAGCTGCAACCGCATTACGGGCTGCGCCTGCAACTGGTGCAGCGCGACAGCCAGCACCTGAGCGCGCGCGAACAGGCACTGCTGGCGGCCGGCCAAGTAGTGGTGCGCGAGGACTTCATGAAGTTCCTCGCGCCCATCGACGACGGCCCACAGTTGCTCGAAATCCAATTGCCGGAAGAACCGAAATGGTTGTACCTGTGGGCCTACGGGCTCCTGGGCGTGAGCCTGGCCATCGTGTTGTACTTCTGGGTGCGCCCGCACTGGCGCGACCTGGAGCACATCCGCCTGGCGGCGCAGCGCTTTGGCGACAACGACCTCGGCTCGCGCATCCTGTTGCCGCGTCGCTCCACCGTGCGTGCGCTGGCCGGGCACTTCAACCAGATGGCCGAGCGCATCGAAAGCCTGATCGCCAACCAGCGCGAACTGACCAACGCGGTATCCCACGAGCTGCGCACGCCTATTGCGCGCTTGTCCTTCGAGCTTGATCAACTCAAGCAGCAGGCCGATCCGCGCCAAAGCCGCGAACTGATCGCCGATATGTACGCCGACCTTGGCGAGCTGGAAGAAATGGTCTCCGAGCTGTTGACCTACGCCAGCCTGGAGCGCGGCGCGACCCAGGTCACCCGCGAAAGTATCGAGGCCCACAGCTGGCTGGACAGCGTGATCGGCAGCGTGGCGCTGGAGGCCGAGGCCGCAGGTGTGCAGTTGTCGCTGCGTACCTGTGAGGTCGATGTGATTCGCATCGAGCCACGATTCATGGCGCGCGCGGTGATCAACCTGCTGCGCAACGCCATTCGTTATGCCGACCGGCGGGTTGAAGTGTCGTTGATCACGTTCGGCAGCGGTTACGAACTGCAGGTCAGCGACGATGGTCCCGGTATTCCGGTGGAGGGCCGCGCCAAAATCTTTGAACCCTTCATGCGCCTGGATTCAAGCCGCGACCGCCGTACCGGCGGCTTCGGCCTGGGCTTGGCGCTGGTCCAGCGGGTCAGCCAATGGCATGGCGGACAGGTGCAGGTGCTGGACTCGGAGTGGGGTGGGGCGTCGTTTCGGATGACGTGGGCGTATGCCGAGTAAGTATCCGTAAACAACGACAAGCCAATGTGGGAGAGGGCTTGCCCTAATGCCTGTCAGTTAGGGCTTTTTGTAGGAGCGAGGCGGGCGGCTAGCCCTTGCTCGCGAAGCATTCAGGCCCCCCGCGTTTATCCAGAATGAACGCGTTGCCTGGGCGTTTTTCGCGAGCAAGCTCGCTCCTACAGTGAGCCCGGATTGCTCGCCCAGGTTAAAAATTCAACGTGTCGAGGGGCGAGTGCAGACGTTTAAAGGCGTAGCCCGAAGCGCTCAGGCCATTGACCTGGCGGCTAACGGTATCGCCCAGGCCATAGCCACTGCCGGCCACGACCGCGTGGGCGTTATCGACGGGCAGCAGGATGTAGTCGGTCAGCGGTTCATCGTGCAGTTGGCCGCGAATCACCAGGAAGCCTTGCTCCAGGCGCACGCTGACGCCGCTCAATGGCGCATCGGGCTCGTGGGTATTGAGCACCTGGTAAGTGCCGACGGTGTCTGCCCACGCCAGGGGCAGTGGCGGCGGCTCGATGCGTTCGCCCACGGCAACGCGCTGGCCGTGGCTGCGGGCGGTGAGGATCTGCCGGCCCTGTACCCTTACCACGTCCAATTGCACGCGGCCCAGTTCGCCAAGGTCTTTCAGCCAGAAGCCGAGGATTCTTTTCTGCGCGCGCAGCCAGCCTTGATCGTCGCGCATCAGCTCGAAATCGCACCCGGCCAGTTCGCCGGATAAGCGCCCGTGATCATCCTTAAGACGGAACACGCCCCATGAGGTCGCGTAGAACCCGGCCAGACGCTTGCGGTCGACCGCAGCTGGCACCTGGCGCAGCTTGAGGCCGTGGCTCGGGGCCTGGCAGTCGTCGGCACAGACCGCCTTGCCGGTCTGCGCCTGGAGCATCAGGCGCAGGGTGTCGGTGGACAACGTCACCACCAGCTGTTCGGCATTGCTGTCATTGGCCATGATGATCACGGCCAACTGCTGATCCGGGAGGATGCTCAACTGCGCGGCGAAATCATCGCCGCCGCCGCTGTGCTGATAGGCCCGGATGCCGGGGCCAACCGGATCATCCCCGCACGGCGCCAGAAACCAGCCGAGGCCCATCTGGCAATCGAAGTCCAGGGCATTGCCGGTGTTCTGCTGGGTGAACATCTCATCGATCGAAGCGCTGTCCAGTATACGATTGCCTTTATAGACGCCTTTGGCGAACAGCATGTGTACGTAATGGCTGAGGTCTCTGGGGCTGGCCCACAGGCTGGCGGCGGCGAGGTCGCGGACTTGCGCGTCGTTGCTGGCCTTGCCCTCTTCGTAGCCGCGGGCGCGGTAGCTCAATTGCGTGCCGGTGCCGATGAAGCTTGACTGGTTCATCTCCAGGGGTTTGAGCAGACTGCCTTGCAGTTGGGCCTCGAAGCTTTTGCCGGTGCTGCGCTCGATGGCCGCCCCCACCAGGGCGTAGCTCAGATTGGAGTACGCCACCTGGGAGCCCGGTGGGCTGCTCAGCCACACGCCCGAAACGCGTTGCGGCATCTGGCCCATGGCGTAGTTACTGCGCAGGTCGCGCAAATGCTCGCTGGGCAAGCCGGATTGATGGCTGAGCAAGCGGCGCAAGGTAATCGCTTGGTCCGCCTCGGCCTGATCGCTGTGAAACCGCGAGCGTACGTGGAACTCGCGCAAGGTTTGCTGAAGCGGCGCATCCAGCGCCAGGCGCTGTTGTTCCACCAGTTGCAAGGCCGCCGTGGCGGTGAGCAACGTGGAGATGCCCCCGGCGCGAAATGCCGTGTTAGGGGTGACCGGCACCCCTCGGGCCTTGTCTGCCAGGCCGAAGCCACGGGCCCAGATCAGTTCCTGGCCACTGACCAGGGCAATCGACAAGCCCGCCACATTGTCCCGGGCCATCTCACGGGGTATACGGCTTTGCAGGTAGCGGATGATCGCGCCGTAATCGCCTTTTTGAATCGACGGCGGGGCGGGCGGTTGCCCCTGGCAACCGAGCGTGCCCAACAGGCAACCGAGCAGCGGGATACCGCGTAACGTGCGAAACATGAAGAGCACCCGGATGGTGGTTTGGATGCTCGAATGCTAGGGCCGTGGCGGCACGCAATCTTTGAGTGCTTTGTCGGGAAACTGTCAAAGACTGTTAACGCCGGCCTCGACCATAGGGTTATGTGTCAAGTCAGTTATCCAGGGCACTCAAGATCGCATGCGCCACTTTCACCCGTTCGGCATTCGGGTAGTTCCTGTTGGCCAGGATCACCACGCCAATATCCCTGCTGGGTACATACGCCACGTAGGCGCCGAAACCATTGGTCGAGCCGGTTTTGTTGTAGAGCACGTTGCTCGGTTGCGCCTGCGCCGGTTTCAACCAACTGACCGCGTGCGGCTCCATCGCCATCGGCGTTGAGTTGCCCTCTATCAAGGCCTGCTGGGTGATGGGGTAGGGGTAGTATTCCCAACCCAGGCCCTGGGTCATGCCGTCGACGCTGTAGTAACCGCTGTGTGTGGTGGCGATCGCCTGTTGCAGCGGCGCGCTCAAGGTTTCGGGGTGCAGGTTGAGCATCACGTAGCGCGCCAGGTCCTGGGTGCTGGTCTTGATGCCGTAGGCTTCGCTGTCGAGTGCGCCTGGGCCCACGCGCACGGGTTTGTCCTGCTTATCGTAGCCTTGGGCGTAGCGGCCCAGCTTGTCGGCGGGCACGTTGAGGTAGGTGTTCTTCAAGCCCAGCGCCGGCAGCAAGGTCTGCTCCATGGCGACATTGAACGGCTGGCCCAGGCTTTTCGCCGCGAGGTAGCCGAACAGGCCGATGCTCGGGTTGGAGTAGAGGCGTCGCGTACCGGGGGTGTCGGTGGGTTGCCAATGCCTGTAGTAATCGAGCATGGTCGCGGCGCTGTCGGCCGCACCTGGGAACTGCAGCGGCAGGCCGCCTGCGGTGTAGGTCGCCAGTTGCAACAGGCTGATGTGATCGAATGCGCTGCCGGCCAGTTCGGCCCAGTGCTGGCTGGCGCGGTCCGACAGCTTCAACTTGCCGCTGGCCTGGGCATAGCCCCCGAGGGTTGAAGTGAAGGTCTTGGACACTGAGCCGACTTCGAAAAGGGTGTCTTGCGTGACGGGCTGCTTGCCTTCCCTGGACGCCACGCCGTAGTTAAAGTATTGCGCCTGACCATCCTTCACCACGGCTACCGACAGCCCGACGATGCCCTGTTGCTGCATCAGTGGCTTGACGTGACTGTCCACCACTTCGCGCAGGTCGAGCGCAGCCAGGCACGGAGTAGCAACCAGCAGAGACGCTGAAATCATTAGGATTCGTAGGCTAAAACAGGATTTTTCTTGCATGTTATTTTCGCTTCCCTGTAACGGATTGACTAAGGCTGAGGGCCTGCGCGGGCGCCGCCAATCTAGGCGTTAATAGTCGCCGATACAAACGATGATATCTTGCACGAGCCATTAGTAAATCTAGGGTCAAGCATGCTGCGTTCCCATCTGCCCCTCAATGCCCTGCGCGCCTTCGAGGCTTCCGCCCGGCACCTGAGCTTCACCCGCGCGGCCATCGAGTTATGCGTGACTCAGGCGGCGGTCAGCCATCAGGTAAAAAGCCTGGAGGCGCAACTCAATGTCACACTGTTCAAACGCCTGCCACGCGGGTTGATGCTCACCCGAGAGGGCGAAACCCTGTTGCCGGTGCTGCGCGAGTCGTTCGACCGGATTGCCCTGACCCTCGGCCAGTTCGAGGCCGGGCATTACCGCGAAGTGCTGACGGTAGGCGCGGTGGGTACCTTTGCCGTGGGCTGGCTGCTGCCGCGCCTGGCGGACTTCCAGAGCCGCTACCCGTTTATCGACCTGCGCCTGTCCACTCACAACAACCGCGTCGATGTAGCCGCCGAAGGCCTGGATTACGCGATCCGTTTTGGTGCCGGCGCCTGGCACGGCACCGAGGCCTGCCAACTGCTGGAAGCCCCGCTCAGCGTGCTCTGCGTGCCGCACCTGGCCGAACAGCTGCACACGCCGGCCGACCTGTTGAAACACACCTTGCTGCGCTCTTACCGCGCCGATGAATGGAGCCTGTGGTTCCAGGCCGCCGGGCTGCCGGCCGACACCCTGGTACCGCGCAGCATCGTGTTCGATTCGTCGCTGGCGATGATGGAGGCGGCGCTGCAGGGCGTCGGCGTGGCACTGGCGCCGGCGATGATGTTTTCGCGGCAATTGGAGAGTGACGTGATTCGCCAGCCGTTCGCGGTGGGGATAACCACCGGCAGTTACTGGCTGACGCGCTTGCAGTCGCGGGCCGAGACGCCAGCGATGCTGGCGTTCAAGGGGTGGTTGCAGGCGAGTGCTGGCTGATGTTGGCCTAATACCAATCAACTAAGCGAAAGGGGTTGATTGTAGGAGCGAGCTTGCTCGCGAAAAACGCCCGGGCAACGCGTTCATTCTGGATGAACGCGCAGGCCCTGAATTCTTCGCGAGCAAGCTCGCTCCTACACAAAGCCTTAGGGCTTGCTTGTGTCTAAGCAAGGTATTTGCGGAACCATCCCAGGGTGCGCTCCCACGCCAGGTTCGCTGCTGCCTCGTCATAACGCGGCGTCGAATCGTTGTGAAAGCCGTGGTTGGCTCCCGGGTAGATAAATGCCTCATACGTTGTACCGGCGGCTTTCAGCGCCTGCTCGTAGGCCGGCCAACCTTCGTTGATGCGCGCATCCAGCTTTCCGTAATGCAGCATGATCGGTGCCTTGATGCGGGGTACGTCCTTGGCCTCGGGTTGACGCCCGTAGAACGATACTGCCGCCGCCAGTTCCGGGTAGGCCACCGCCGCCGCATTGGTTACGCCGCCGCCATAGCAGAAACCGGTGATGCCGACTTTGCCGGTGCTGCTGTCGTGGTGCATCAGCCACTCAATGGCCGCGAAAAAGTCGTTCATCAGCTTGGTGGGGTCGACGGTCTGCTGCAGGGCCACGCCTTTTTCATCGTTGCCGGGGTAGCCGCCCACCGAGGTCAGGCCATCGGGCGCCAGGGCGATAAAGCCGGCTTTGGCCAGGCGCCGCGCCACGTCTTCGATATACGGGTTGAGGCCACGGTTCTCATGCACGACCACCACCGCAGGCAGTTTGCCGGCGGCCTTGGCCGGGCGCACCAGGTAGCCACGCACCGTGCCGTTACCCTTGGGTGACGGGTAAGTGACGTAGTCGGCAACGATAGCGGGGTCGGTGAATTTCACCTGTTCGGCGAGTGCGTAGTTGGGGCTCAGGGCGGCGAGCAGGGCCGAGGCGGTCAGGCCGCCGAAAGTAAACAGCGCGGCGCGGTCGAGAAATTCGCGGCGGTTCAGCGTGCCGTGGGCGTAGCCATCGTAGAGTTCCAGCAGTTCGGGAGCGAAGTCTTTGGCGGTGAGACGAGTCATCGGTGCAGTCCTCGATTAGCGGTTGCCGTCAAATGTAGACCAGGATCAACCCGTGCGGCCACGGGCGCGGACGCCATTTCTGTTTAGCAGCCCCTGGTCCCTAGCGCTAGCGCGCGAAGCGCTTCGCGCCAGCCACGCAGCCGATCACCGCCACCGTGACCAGCAGCATGCCCAGGCTGACCTGCTCATGCAGCAGGCCCGCCGCCAGCGCCAAACCAAAGAACGGTTGCAGCAACTGCAACTGGCCGACCGCAGCGATGCCACCCTGGGCCAGGCCGCGATACCAGAACACAAAGCCGATCAACATGCTGAACACTGCGACGTAACCCAGGCTCAGCCAGGCCGGCAGGCTGATGCCGGTGAACGACGTGGGCGCCAGCAGCCAGCTCAACGGCGCGACGACGGGCAGCGACATTACCAGGGCCCAGCAAATCACCTGCCAGCCGCCCAGGCTGCGCGACAGCTTGGCGCCTTCGGCATAGCCCAGGCCGCAGACCAGCACCGCCAACAGCATCAGCAGGTCCCCGGCGGGCGCGGCGCTCAGGCCCTGGGCGAACGCGTAAGCCATCACCAGCGCACTGCCCAGCCCCGAAAACAACCAGAACACCGGTCGCGGCCGCTCGCCGCCGCGCAGTACGCCGAAGATCGCCGTCGCCAGCGGCAGCAGGCCGATAAACACAATGGAGTGCGCGGAGGTCACGTATTGCAGCGCCAGCGCCGTGAGCAGCGGGAAACCGATCACCACGCCGAACGCGACGATAGCCAAGGGCGCCCATTGCGGGCGGGTGGGGCGTTTTTCGCGGAACCACCGCAACAGGCACAGCCCCAGGATGGCCGCGAGCGTCGCGCGGATCATGGTCAAGAACACCGGGTCGAATTCCATCACCGCCAGGCGCGTGGCCGGCAACGAACCGCTGAAGATCACCACGCCAATAAAACCGTTGATCCAGCCTTGGGTGCTGCTGTCCAGGGTGCCGAAAGCCGAGGTGCGTTCCATAGGGGTATGTCCGAAAAAGGGAAGTTGCGTACCCGGCATCCTAGGGCTGAAGATTGATGCAATCAAAAAATTGTCATGGATACATCGCCAATGCCGCGCGCCCGCTACAAATCGCTGGTCGATACCTTCGCCGAGGCCATCCGTGCGGGCAAAATGCCGCCCGGCACGCGCCTGCCCACGCACCGCCAACTCGCCGCCGAGCATGGCCTGGCGCTGGTCACCGCGAGCCGCGTGTACGCCGAGTTGGAGGCGATGGGGCTGGTCAGTGGTGAAACCGGGCGTGGCACTTTTGTGCGCGAACTGGCGTTACCGCCGGGCCAGGGCAGTGGGCAGATGCCCGTTGCGGCAGGCATGCTCGATTTGAATTTCAACTACCCGTCATTGCCCGGCCAGGCCGAGCTTTTGCGTGGCGCATTGCGCCAGTTGGCGTTATCCGGCGACTTGGAAGCGCTGTTGCGTTACCAGCCCCATGCCGGCCGCTTGCATGAACGCGCGGCGGTCGCGCAGCACCTGTTGCAGCGCGGGCTGGCGGTGCAGGCCGAACAGGTATTGCTGGTCAGCGGTGCCCAGCACGGCCTGGCGGTAACCCTGATGGCGCTGCTCAAACCTGGCGATGTGATCGCCGTCGACGCATTGACCTATTCGGGCTTCAAGGTATTGGCCGAGACCCTGCACCTGGAAATCGTCGCGATCCCGGCCAGCGCCACCGGCCCGGACCTCGATCACCTGCAGGCCCTGTGCCGCAAGCGGCCGGTGCGCGCGGTCTACAGCATGCCCACCCTGCATAACCCGCTGGGCTGGGTGATGAGCCTGGCGCAGCGTGAGCGCTTGGTGGCGATAGCGCGAGAGCACCACTTGATGATCATCGAGGACGCCGCCTACGCCTTCCTGGCCGAACAGGCGCCGCCGCCGCTGGCGACCCTGGCGCCTGAATGCACTGTCTACGTGGGTGGGTTTTCCAAAAGTGTCGCCACCGGCTTGCGCGTCGGTTTTATCGCGGCGCCCCTGGCTTGGGTCAAGGTATTGGAGCGCACCGTCATGGCCACCACCTGGAACGTGCCGGGGGTGATGAGTGCGATCGCCGTGGCCTGGATCGAAGATGGCACCGTCGCGCAGTTGGAGGCGCAAAAACGCGCAGATGCCCAGGCGCGGCAAGGTTTGGCTGCGCAAGTGCTGGCGGGGCTGAGCTATATCAGCCATCCATCATCGTATTTTTTGTGGCTGCCGCTGGCCGAAGATGCCCGCGCCGATCAGGTGGCCATGACCTTGCAGCGCGAGGGTATTGGCGTTTCTACCGCCGAGCCGTTTGCCGTCTCGGCCCATGTGCCCCATGCGCTGCGCCTGGCGTTGGGGTCGGTGTCGATGACGGCGCTGCGTGAGGCGTTGCTCAAGGTGCGCAAAGTAGTGCAATGGTGAGCCGTGGCTGAGCGGCTCACCGGCAAGGGTCAGTATTTGTAGGCCTGGCGACCGATCAACAGCCATTGGCCTTTCTGTTTCTGCCAGACCTGGAAGTTATCGATATCGGTCGGCACTTCGACGCCACTGTTCACCGCCAGGGCGTGAAAGTGGTTGCGCACCAGAGCGGTATCGCCATTGAGGGTGATGCTCTGGTTTTGCATTTCCAGGGTCTTGAACGCGCTCTTGTGAGTTTCCAGGTCTTCGATGAACTGCGCCTTGTTCTGCACCTTGCCGCTGGAATGGCCGTAGGTGAGGGTGTCTGCGGTCAGCGCATGCAGTTGCTTGAGGTCCAGGTGCAACATAGCCTGGGTCAGTTGGTCGACCGCCTGGGCTACTTCCTTCTCGGCGGGCGCCGGTGCGGCCGCGACGTAGCCGGAGAACAGGCACAGGAAAGCGATCAGCACTTTGAGATTTTGCATGGGGATTCCTTATTGTTGTTGGGGATCGACGATGAGGTATGTCGTCGTACAACCATGCAATAAATTGGCAGGGGAAGGAAAGGGGGTTCTTGAAATATTCTGAAATTACTTGTCTACCGATGTGGAACTCGGCTGAACCTGTAGGAGGAGGCAAGCCCTAATGCCAGTCAGTTAAGGCGACACCGAACCTGTGGCGAGGGAGCTTGCTCCCGCTGGACTGCGCAGCAGTCCCATTGTTTGGGGCCGCTTCGCGCCCCAGCGGGAGCAAGCTCCCTCGCCACAAGTTAGTTCTCGCTCTTGCTACTTCTTAAGTGACCAGCATTAGGGCAAGTCCACACCCACATGGGGCGGTGATCAGCCGGCTGACAACGGTGGCGTGCGCGGTGGAATCATGCGTTTGCTGCCGGTGGCTTCGTACGCTGACGCCAAGCGCAACAGAGCCGAATCGTCATACGCCCGCCCGGCAAATGTCAGCCCGACCGGCATGCCGATATCGGCCATCACGCCCATCGGCACGGTGACCGTAGGCACGCCAAGGTGGCGAATGGCGAGGTTGCCGTTGGCCACCCACACGCCATTGCTCCAGGCGATATCGGCGGAGGTCTCGTTGACATCGGCATCGGCCGGGCCCACGTCGGCCACGGTGGGGAACAGCACCGCGTCGAGCCCCAGGCGGTCCATCCAGTCTTCCAGGTCCAGCCGGCGGGTTTGCTCGAGGCCGCGCAAGCCGTCGGGCAAGCTGCTGATCTCGTTCCACGGCGTGATGCCGCGCTGGGCCATGCGCACGTATTCGTCCATGCCGGCGGCCAGGTCGTCTTCGCGGTTGGGCAGGGTGCCGGGGTCGTGGGGGAAGATCTTCGGCCCATCGACATCGGCCAGGCGGTTCAACGCCGGGTCGCCGTTGGCGCGCAAAAAGTCATCGAACGCCCAGGCCGACAGTTCCCACAGCTCATCGTGGAGGAATTGCCGGGACACCAGGCCACGGTTGAACACTGTGGGCGCGCCGGGGCGGTCGCCTTCGCAATTGGACACCAGTGGGAAATCCACTTCGATGACCTCGGCGCCTGTGGCTTCCAGGGCGTGACGTGCGGCTTGCCACAGCTCGATCACTGAGGCGCGGGTGTGGATTTTCTGCCCGGTCGGTCCGCCAATCCCGGGTTTCTCACTGGTGCCGGCCTCAGGGTCGGCGTTGATGTACATGCGCGGCACGCCGAAGCGTTTGCCGGCCAGGGCCGCGCTGCCCACCGCCAGTTCGGCGTAGGACGCCGGGCGCACCGAACTGACGCAGGGGATCGGCACCCAGGGTTGCAGGCGCCACAGGTCGCCACGGGTGTGCGGGTCTTCGGCGACCACCACGTCGAGCACTTCCAGCAGGTCGGCCATGGTGCGCGCAAAGGGCACCACCACGTCCATGGTCGGCGTCAGCGGCCAGTTGCCGCGTACCGAAATCACCCCACGCGACGGCGTGTACGCACACAAACCGTTGTTGGAGGCCGGGCCGCGACCGCTCGACCAGGTTTCTTCGGCCAGGCCAAACGCGGCAAAACTTGCCGCCGTGGCCGTGCCGGCGCCGTTGGACGAACCCGAGGCGAACGGTGCGGTGAGGTAATCGGCGTTGTACGGGCTTTCAGCGCGGCCATAGACGCCGCGTTGCATGCCACCGTTGGCCATGGGCGGCATGTTGGTCTTGCCCAGGCAGATGGCCCCGCCAGCGCGCAAACGCTCGATGGTGAAGGCATCCCGCTGGGCCACCAGCTTGGCGAACGCCGGGCTGCCGGACGCGGCGGTGAGGCCCTTGACCAGGTAACTGTCCTTGGCGGTATAGGGAATGCCATCCAGCGGCCCCAGGGTCTGGCCTTTTGCCCGGCGCGCATCCGACGCTTGGGCTTCTTGCAAGGCGTCGGGGTTGCGCACCACCACCGAATTCAGCGCGGTGGCGGTCTGCGGGCCGTCATAGGCGTCGATCCGCGCCAGGTAGGCCTGCACCAGTTCAACGGCGCTGGTCTGGCCGGATTCAAGCGCAGCGCGCAATTGGGCAATGGAGACTTCGGTAACTTGCATCAGGTTTTTTTCGCCGCCTTCAAGTGGGGGTATGGCGGCAGTCTACGTACAGATATTTCCCAGTGCCAGCTTGCTGCTAAGGTAAGCGGCTTGATGATCCATATTGCACTCCAAGGAGGAGAACATGCCCAGACCCTATATCGCCCTGGCCGGTTTGCTCGGGTTTTCGCTGTATACCGTGGCGACCCTGTTGACGGCCGAGCAATCGCTCATTGCGTTTGGGCAGCAATTGTTGTCACGGCCAGATACGGCGCAGGTGGTGATTGACCTGTACCTGATGGCGATACTGGCGTGTGTGTGGATGTACCGGGATGCGCGGGGGCGGGGGCGCTCTGTGGCGTCGTTGATCCCCTATTTCCTGCTGACGGCGGTGTTCGTGTCGATAGGGCCGCTGCTGTATATCGTCGTCAATGGGTTCACGCGACGCACCTGACGACAAAATACCAATGTGGGAGGGGGCTTGCCCCCGATGGCGGTGGTTCAGTCACATCCTCTATAACTGACATACCGCTATCGGGAGCAAGCCCCCTCCCACATTGTTTAAGCGTCTCCCGCCTGGACAGCGGCAGCCTCACACCCCTTTGGTCGACGGCAACAATATCGTCAGGATGCCCGCCAACGGCAGGAACGAGCAGATCTTGTAGACGTATTCGATGCCGTGGCTATCGGCGAGCAAGCCCAGCAGTGCTGCGCCGATCCCGCTGAAGCCGAACATCAGGCCGAAGAAGATCCCGGCGATCATGCCGACATTGCCCGGCACCAGTTCCTGGGCGAACACCACGATGGCCGAGAACGCCGAGGCGATGATGAAACCAATGACCACGCTGAGTACGGCGGTCCAGAACAGGTCGACATAGGGCAGGGCGAGGGTGAACGGGGCGGCGCCGAGAATCGAAAACCAGATGACTGTCTTGCGCCCGATCTTGTCGCCGATCGGCCCGCCGGCGAAGGTGCCCACGGCCACCGCGCCGAGGAACAGGAACAGGTACATCTGGGAGCTGGCGACCGACAGCTGGAATTTTTCGATCAGGTAGAACGTGAAGTAGCTGGTCAGGCTGGTCATGTACCAATATTTGGAGAACACCAGCAGCGCCAGCACCACCAGGGCAAAGGTCACCCGGCCTTTGGACAAACCGTGGGTCGGCTTGCTGCCTTGCTTGAGCTTGAACAGGTTGAGGTGGTGGCGATACCAGCGGCTCAAGCCGTACAGCACCAGGATCGCGAACACCGCGAACAGGCCGAACCAGGCGATATGGCTCTGGCCGTAGGGAATGATGATAGCCGCTGCCAGCAGTGGGCCGAAGGCGCTGCCGGTGTTACCGCCGACCTGGAACGTCGATTGCGCCAGGCCATAGCGGCCGCCCGAGGCCAGGCGTGCCACGCGGGACGTTTCCGGGTGGAACGTCGACGAGCCGACACCCACCAGCCCCGCCGCCAGCAAAATCAGCGGGAAGCTGCCGACAAACGCCAGCATCAGAATACCGATCAAGGTGCAGACCATGCCCGCCGGCAGCAGCCATGGCTTGGGATGACGGTCGGTGTGGTAGCCGATCCAGGGCTGCAGCAGCGATGCGGTGAGTTGGAAAGTCAGGGTGATCAGACCGACCTGGGTAAACGTCAGGCCGTAGTTGGCCTTGAGCATTGGGTAGATCGACGGCAGCACGGCCTGGATCAGGTCGTTGATCAGATGCGCCAGGGCGCAGGCGCCGAGCACGCGCATGACCAAAGGGCTGACCTGGGGCGTCGCGGTGGCAGCGGCGGGTGTCGCGGTGAGGGTCGACATGCAGGCATTCCATACAAGGCAGCGAACAGGGGCCGACACTACTTGAGCGGGCGGCCCATTTCTAATTATTTCGGGAGCCATGCTAGAGTCGACGCAAATGCCTGTCTCGCGCAATTCGGGCGTAATTCATCGCAAAAAGGGCGAAATCATCAAATCCCTCGACAAATTCCTCCAAGAGATCGATGAAGGCGATTGGGCCGTCATCAGCTCGGCCACTGACTACCCGGAAAACTGGGTGATTCCCGAGCACAGCCACAACAAGCATCAACTGCTCTACGCCATTGGCGGCGTGATGGTGGTGTATTCGGCGTTGAACCAGTGGACCGTGCCGCCCAATCGCGGGTTCTGGATGCCCTGTGGCCAGGTGCATGCGCTGCGTTGCGTGGGCACCTTGAAAATGCGCAGCGTATTCGTGCGCCCGGACAGCTTTCCGGACCTGCCGACCGAGCCGAAGACGGTGACGGTCTCGCCGCTGCTGAGTGAATTGATCAAAGTCTCGGTCAGCTTGAAACCGCCCTTTGCCGAGGATTCGCGCGACGCCAGGATCATGCGCCTGATCCTCGATGAGCTGGCTATCTTGCCCGCGCTGCCGTTGTCGCTTCCTCAGCCCGCCGACCCGCGCATCAATCACATCTGCCTGACGCTGCAGCAAGACCCGGGCGATGCGTCCACCGTCGCCGATTGGAGCCAGCGCCTGGACCTGGATCAAAAAACCATTCAACGCCTGTTCCGCCGCGAAACCGGCATGACCTTCGGCCAGTGGCGCCAACAGGCCCGTTTGCTGTTGGCGCTGGAGCGTATCGCGGTGGGCGAGAAAATTATCGATGTGGCCCTTGAGTTGGGTTACGAAAGCCCCAGCGCCTTTACCAGCATGTTCAAGAAACAGTTCGGCAAGACGCCGAGTCAGTTTTTCAGCTAGCGCTGCTGATAACGCGGGCAGGCCGCGGGCGGCGTGACGCCACGTAGGCCAGCACGGTGGCGACCACCAGCAAGGCCGCGCTCAGTTCGAAGGTCGCCTGGTAACCGCTCAGGTCGAACGCCACGCCGCCGACCGTGGCGCCTGCGGCAATCGCCAATTGAATGATGGCGACCATCAAGCCACCGCCGGCCTCGGCGTTGTCAGGTGTGGTTCTCGATAACCACGTCCACCAGCCCACCGGCGCGGCGGTCGCCACCAAGCCCCAGCTGCCCAGCAACACGCTGGTCATGAGGGTGGAACTGCCGAACGCCACCAGTGCAAGGGCGATGCCTGCCATGATCAGCGGGATGGCAATCAGCGTCGGGTACAGGTGGTGCTTCAGGAAGCGTTCAATTAGGAACGTCCCGGCCAGGCCCGCCAGGCCGAGCACCAGCAGCATCAACGACAGCGTGGAGACGTCAACCCGGGTCACGCTTTCCAGGAACGGCCGCAGGTAGGTGAACAGCATGAACTGGCCCATGAAGAACACGCTGACGGCCACCATCCCCAGGGCTACGGTGGGGTTTTTCATCAGGCTCAGGACATTGTCGGCTTTCGCCTCGGCCTTGTTCTTCAGCGCAGGCAGGCTCACCAGCAGCCACACCAGTGCAATCACGGCCACCGGCACCACACAGAAAAACGCGCCACGCCAGCCGATGATGCCGCCCAGAAAGCTGCCCAGCGGCGCCGCAATCACCGTCGCCAGTGCGTTGCCACCGTTGACGATGGCCAGGGCACGCGGCACCTGGGCCTGCGGCACCAGACGCATCGCCGTGGCCGCCGACAGTGACCAGAAGCCGCCAATCGCCACGCCGATCAATGCACGACCGAGCATGAACACCAGGTAGTTCGGGGCGAACGCCACCACGCTGCCGGAGACGATCATCAGCAGTGTCAGCGCTATCAGCAGGCGCTTGCGATCCACCCGCGCGGCGATCGCGGCGATCACCAGGCTGGTGAGCAGGGCAAACACCCCGGACACCGAAATGCCCTGGCCAGCCTGGCCTTCAGTGATGTGCAGGTCGGCGGCCAGGGGTGTCAGCAGGCTCACCGGCATGAATTCGGAAGCGACCAGCGCGAACGCCGCCAGCGACATCGCCAGCACGGCGCCCCAGCGTTGGGGTTGGGATGTAGCAGACATCACTTCAAATAGCTCTGGAAGAAGGTGGTGAGTTTGGCGAACGGGATCAGGTTGACCCGGTCGTAGAGATCGACGTGCCCCGCGTTCGGGATGATCAGCAATTGCTTGGGCTCGGCGGCGCGCTGGAAGGCGTCTTCGCTGAATTCACGGGAGTGCGCGTCGGCCCCGGCAATCAGCAGCAGCGGGCGTGGGGAGATCGTCTCGATGTCGTTGAACGGATAGAAGTTCATGAACTTCACGTTGCTGGTCAACGTCGGCCGGGTGGTGGTCAGCTTGGAAGCGCCTGGCGGGGTGACTTCGCCGCGCGGGGTGCGGTAGAAATCGTAGAACTCATCGCCCACCGCGTCGCCGGTGAGGGTCTGGGGCGTGCCGCCGGTGTAGACGGTCTCGCCGCCCTGGAACTCGACATAGCGCTGGTTGGCTGCCTGGCGCAACACCTGCTGGCGCTGTTGCAGCGTCACGCCGTGCTTGAGGCCGTTGCGGTTGGCAGCGCCCATGTCGTACATGCTGACGGTCGCTATCGCCTTGATGCGCGGATCGATCTTCGCCGCGCTGATCACGAAACTGCCGCTGCCACACACGCCGATGGCACCGATGCGTTCACGATCGACCTGGGGGCGGGTGCCGAGGAAGTCCACGGCGGCGCTGAAGTCTTCGGTGTAGAGGTCGGGCAGCACCGCGTTGCGCGGCGTGCCGGCGCTTTCGCCCCAGAACGACAGATCCAGGGACAGCGTGACGAAGCCCTGTTCGGCCATTTTGGTGGCATAGAGGTTGGCGCTTTGTTGCCTGACGGCGCCCATGGGGTGACCGACCACAATGGCCGCGTTCCTGGCACCTGCGGCCAGCTTTTTCGGCATGAACAGCGTGCCCGCGACCGGCATGCCGTACTGATTGTTGAAGGTTACGTTCTCAGCCGTCACCGTGTCGCTTGTGTAGAAGTTATCAGCACCGTTGGACATGTCGGCTCCTAATGAAGAAAGGGAGGTCACCAGCAAACCCAGCGCGAGCAAGAGGCGTTTCATAGGGGATGTTCCTTGCGAAGTGTCCGAGCATTTTCCCAATGGCGGCCGGGCTTCTGTAGTGCATTTGAGTGGATTACTTGCCCAATTCTCTGAGTTTCACGGTTTGGCGGCGACGCCTGGGGCTGGCGCGGGTAAAGTCCTGCCAAGACATTCAGTGAAGCAGTGGAAGGGCCCTATGACGATCCATCAATCGCCGCTGGACGCGCTGATCCAGGCCATCGGCTCGCGCGTCCCGGCGCCCGGCGACTTCCCCATGCCGATCCCGGGCCTGGGGTTCTATCGGCGTGAACAGCCGGCCGCGCCGGTGGTGTGTATGGTCGAACCGAGCATCGTGCTGGTGGTACAGGGCGAGAAGCGGTTGTGGGTCGGCGGTGAGGGCTATCCCTACGACACCTCGCGATTTCTGGTGACCTCGCTGGATATTCCGGCCAACTCCGAAGTGCTGGTCGCCAGCCCCGAGCAACCGTGCCTGGGGCTGATGTTCAAGCTGGACCTGCGCATGCTGGCCGAGCTGATCGCCCAGGGCGGCCTGCCGCCAACCCGTGAGCGCGCGATGATGAAGGGGGTTGGCATCGGCCGGGTGACGGATGGCATGCTGGCAGCATTCGCGCGCCTGGTGGCATTGCTGGATGAACCTGACGCAATCCCGGTGCTGGCGCCGTTGATCCAGCGCGAGATTCACTACCGGTTATTGAAGAGCGACCAGGCCGGCCGACTGCGCCAGATCTGTTCAGTGGACGGGCAGGGGTATCGGATCGCCAAGGCCATCGATTGGCTGAAATTGAATTTCGACAGCGCTCTGCGCGTGGAAGAGTTGGCCGCACGCGTGCAAATGAGCGCGGCAACCTTTCACCATCACTTCCGCCAACTGACCTCGATGAGTCCGTTGCAGTATCAGAAATGGCTGCGCTTGAACGAGGCCAGGCGCTTGATGTTGAACGAGCACCAGGACGTGTCCAGTGCCGCGTTCAAAGTCGGTTATGAAAGCCCGTCGCAGTTCAGCCGTGAGTACAGCCGCCTGTTCGGCGTACCGCCCAAGCGCGACATGGCCGCGCTGCGGGGCAGGGCAGGTGTTACTGATCTGACGGAGTCAAGTTAGCGTAGAAGATGCACCCGATCAGTCGTGCGAACAGGCTCAGGGTTTCCGGCAGGTTGGGGTCGTCGAACAGCATGGCGCGCGAATCCAGCGCGCACAGTGCGCCGAACAGGCGCCCGTCGGGCAGGAAGATCGGCGCGCCGGCATAGCTCTCGATGGCGTATTGCTTGACCACCGGGCGTGCGGCAAAGCGGCCGTCGAGGCTGATCTGCGGGACGAACAAGGCTTGGGGATCGACGCAAAACTCACTGCACAGGGTGGTTTCCAGGTCGAGCACGTCGTCGACATGGATGCCCATCTGCATGGGGTCGTAGGCCGAGCAGACCACCCACTCCAGGTCGGTGAATTTGGCGATGCCGGCGAAGCGCATGCCGGTCAGGCGGGTAACCAGTTTAAGGATGTTGGTGGTCGCTTCGATTTCTGCGATGGCCGCGCGTTCGTCGGCGCTCAGCAGCGATTGGGCAGAGGTGACGCTTGGAATCATGTGAACGCTCCAATGGCGTGGCCGCAAGCAGCGACCACGCACAGCCAGGTTCTAATTGATCCGTGGATGCTGTTGCACCAGGTTTTCGCGCTTGGCTTGGAGCGCCGCAATCTCAGCATCGATGTCTTCGATCTTCTGCTCGATATTGTCATGGTGCTCCTGCAACAGTTCCTTGGCTTCTTCCATGTCGGAGGCCGCCGGGGCCGCCCCTCGCAGTGGTTTATTGGCAGTTTCCTTCATGGTCAGGCCCGTGACCAGACCGACCACGGCGAACACCATCAGGTAGTAAGCCGGCATGTACAGGTCATTGGTGCTTTCTACCAGCCAGGCCACTGCTGTTGGCGTGATACCGGCGATCAATACCGAGACGTTGAAGGCACTGGCCAGGGCGCTGTAGCGCAGGTGAGTGGGGAACATCGCCGGCAGCGTTGATGCCATCACGCCGATAAAGAAGTTAAGCACAATTGCCAGAATCAGCAGGCCGCTGAAGATCAGCCCGGTCTTGCCGCTGGTAATCAGCATGAACGCCGGGATCGACAGGAACAGCAAGCCGATGCTGCCGGCAATGATGAAGGGCTTGCGGCCGATCTTGTCGCTGACGAAGCCAATGAACGGCTGCACGAACAGCATGCCGACCATGATCGCGATGATGATCAGCACACCGCTGTTTTCGGCGTAATGCAGGTTGTGCGACAGGTAGCTGGGCATGTAGGTGAGCAGCATGTAGTAGGTCACGTTGGTGGCCGCGACGATACCAATGCAGGTCAGCAGGCTCCGCCAATGCTTGGTGGCGATCTCTTTGAAGGACACCTTGGGGCCATGGCTGAGGCCTTCGCGGTCACCCTGTTCGAGTTTTTCGACGTGTTGCTGGAACGCCGGAGTCTCTTCCAGCGCGTGGCGCAGGTACAGGCCGATGATGCCCAGGGGCAGGGCCAGGAAAAACGGCAAGCGCCAGCCCCAGGCCTCGAAATCCGCCTCGCCGAGCACGGTGGAAATCAATACCACCACGCCGGCGCCCAGCACGAAGCCGGCAATCGAGCCGAAGTCCAACCAACTGCCGAGGAACCCGCGCTTGCGGTCCGGGGCGTATTCGGCGACGAAAATCGACGCGCCGGTGTACTCGCCGCCCACCGAGAAACCCTGGGCCATTTTGCACAACAGCAACAGGATCGGTGCCCAGATGCCAATGGACGCGTACCCCGGAATCAGGCCGATGGCGAAGGTGCTCAGGGACATGATCACGATGGTGGCGGCGAGGACTTTCTGTCGTCCGTACTTGTCACCCAGGGCGCCGAAGAACAGACCGCCCAGTGGACGAATCAGGAAGGGCACCGAGAAGGTGGCCAGCGCCGCGATCATTTGTACGCTGGGGGACGCGTCAGGGAAGAACACCTTGCCCAGCACATAAGCGACAAACCCATAGACGCCAAAGTCGAACCATTCCATGGCGTTGCCCAGTGCGGCGGCGGTGATCGCCTTGCGCATCTTGTTGTCGTCGACAATGGTGATGTCGTTCAAACCGATGGGTTTGACGCGTTTCTTACGTAATTTCATGCGGGCCACTCTAGAAGCTGAACAGGAGGTGCCATCGCAGCGATGGCACCGCTCTGTCACTTCAGATACAAGCGGACACTAAATAATTCACCCATTGGGGCATTTTTTCTCGCATTAGCGGAAATATCGTTGGTGTGAGGTCTGTGGGAGGGGGCTTGCTCCCGATAGCGGTGGTTCAGCTGCGAATTTGCTGACTGGCCCACCGCTATCGGGCATAGGTATCTACACAGCTCTGGCGTAGCCTTGAACCTGTGGCGAGGGAGCTTGCTCCCGTGGCGACCTGGCGGCCTATAGCTATCTGACTGATGCCGCGCGATCCAAATGTGGGAGGGGCGGTGCGACTATTCGACTTGCCCCCGATGGCGGCCTGACAGCCGACCAGGATGTTGGATCAAGGCGAGTACATATCCGTTGCTGCGGTAACGGCGGCTTAGGGTTCCGCCCTTACGGCCAGCCCTTTCAAGGTCTTTGATAAAATCCCGCAAAACTCCGATCAGGGTGACGAAAGCGATGTGGGCAGAGGTTCTAGCGCGGTTTGAGAAAAAGCACCGGCCAGTGTCATGACCAGAGTGATATTGGAGCAGGCTGTTCCTGCTGAATGGGTCGACCAGGTGTTCGAAGAGCACCGTCAGCGGCAGTACCCACGAGAGCTTTTGTTTTCAACCATCGTTGAACTGATGTCCCTTGTTTCATTGGGTTTGCGACCTTCGCTGCATGCCGCCGCGCGACAGATGGAAGATCTTCCTGTCAGCTTGGCGGCGCTGTATGACAAGGTCAGTCGTACAGAGCCTGCGCTACTGCGCGCCCTGGTCACCGGTAGCGCAGAGCGTTTGGCACCGACGATAAAAGAACTGGGGCACACAGCCATTTTGCCTGGTTGGCAACTACGGGTCGTTGACGGTAACCACCTGCCTTCCAGCGAAAAGCGTCTGGGCGCTTTGCGCCGTGAACGAGGCGCCGCCCGGCCTGGTTTTTCCGTTGTGGTTTACGACCCCGATCTGGACCAGGTCGTTGATCTTCAGCCTTGTGAAGATGCCTATGCCAGCGAACGCGTCAGCGTGCTGCCGTTGCTGGAAAAGGCCAGCGCGGGGCAACTGTGGATGGCTGATCGACTCTACTGCACGCTCCCGGTCATGCAGGCCTGCGAAGATACCGGGGCCTCGTTCATCATTCGCGAACAGAGCAAACATCCACGCCTGCTTAAGGAAAGCGACTGGCAGCTGCCTGTTGCGGTCGCGGCAGGCAGCGTGCGCGAGCAAATCATCGAAGTAAAAGGTGGACGACAGTGGCGGCGAGTCGAACTGAACCTGCAAAACCCCACCGAATCCGGCGACGCTACGCTGCTGTTCTGGAGCAACTTGCCCGACTCTATCAGTGCTGAGCAAATCGCCGATTTGTACCGCCGTCGCTGGAGCATCGAAGGGATGTTCCAGCGCCTGGAAGCGGTGTTGGACAGTGAAATCGAAACCTTGGGCAATCCTAAGGCAGCCCTGTTGGGATTTGCATCGGCCGTGTTGGCTTACAACGTTCTGGCCGTGCTCAAACGCAGCGTCGAACAAGCTCATCGCCAAACTCTGCCCGACGACTGGGAAGCATCGATTTTTCACCTGACGGTGCAGGTACGCAGCGGTTACGAGGGGATGCAAATAGCCTTGCCAGAATATTTATCCATCCCTATCCCCGCAGCGGGGCTGGCTCAATACCTGCTTGCCCTTGCTCGAAATATCCAGCCCAAAGCGGTCGTCAAGAGCAAACGGGGGCCGAAGGTGCCTAAACCCAAGGAATGGCTGGAAGGCAAAGCCGCGAATGCCCATGTGTCGACGGATCGGGTGCTCAAAGCCGCTAAAATCAAAAGACCTTGAAAGGGCTGGCCCTTACGGCGTCTCACTTTTGAAAAGCGCAAAAGTAAGCAAAACGCTCTTGCCCCACCACTCGGCACCTCGCCTAGGCTCGGTGTGCCCGCAATCCGACATTGATTTGGGGGGCCGCCGCCACGCGCCATCCATGGCGCGGGGCGGCTAAACCGGCATCCCTGCCGGTTTACCCCCCAAATCACTGTCGAATTCCGGCCAGCGTGGTTTAACGGGGCGCCTAGATCAAAAGCAAGATCAAGAGCGACTCGCTTCGCATCGTGGTTAGCGTAGGCTGCTACAAAGTTGTGTAGATACCTATGGCTATCGGGGGCAAGCCCTAATGCCAGTCAGTTAAGCGAAAGTGGTCCACTGTAGGAGCGAGCTTGCTCGCGAAAAACGCCCAGGCAACGCGTTCATTCTGAATAAACGCGGAGGCCCTGAGTTCTTCGCGAGCAAGGGCTAGCCGCCCGCCTCGCTCCTACAAAAAACCTTAACTGACTGGCATTAGGGCAAGCCCCCTCCCACATTGTTGGCATTTCAGCGCACTATCTGTTGGTTAAACTGGGCTCGCAGCGTTATGCCGCCATTAGGGACGCCATCTGTATGCCAAACATCCATTCACGCCTCATCTACCGCCAACCACAGCCTGCTGACGTGCGGCGATTATTCGCCATCTACAGCGACCCCCAGACCAACCTGTTCAACCCTGCCGGCCCCATGGCCAGTGTTGATGATGCGCAGCGCCTGCTGGAGCGCTGGCTCGACCAATGGTCTGCCCTGGGCTACGGCTGGTGGGCGATTGCGCGGCGTGAGGCCCCCGAACACGTCATCGGCTTTGGCGGCATTGCGCCGCTCAACTACCTGACAGTGCCGCGCATCAACCTCGGCTATCGCTTCGCCGTCGAAGCCTGGGGGCAGGGCTATGCCACCGAGGTGGGGCGCGATGCCTTGGTGCTGGCATTCGAAACATTGGGCTTGCCGGAGGTTTTCGGGTTGGTACGACCGGAGCATGCCGCGTCGATCCGCGTGTTGGAGAAGATCGGCATGCAGCCATTCGGCCTGCTCGATGATGTGCCCGGCCAAGCACCCAGCCGGGTAATGCGCGTTTGTCATCCTACAACCGCATCAGCCTGACAGTTTTCACACCCCTGTAAATCCTCGTTCATAGCAATCTTTCAGATTGACACTGCCCAGGCAGCCCGATATAAAAGCCACAGTTGTACGACGACATATGACGTTACATATGTCCTACCTAACAAAAATAAAAAGTGATGCCATGAATCTGAACGAGCCCATCAGTGCCCATCGTGTCGGCCAGGCGGTCGGCAGCTATCGCTGGACGATCTGCGCGATGCTGTTTTTCGCCACTACCGTCAACTACCTCGACCGCCAGGTGCTCAGCCTGCTGGCGCCGCAGTTGTCCACGCAATTTGGCTGGAGCAACACCGATTACGCCAACATCGCGGCGGTGTTCCAGTTCGTCTATGCGATTTCCATGCTGTTTGCCGGGCGGTTTGTCGACAAGATCGGCACCAAGGCCGCCTACGTCGTGGCGATTGGCATCTGGTCCACCGGCGCGATCATGCATGCCTTCTCGGTGCAGATGGGCGAGGGCCTTGCGGCGCTCAGCACTGCCGTCGGGCTGGCGGTGATTCCGGTGTCGATTGCCGGTTTCATGCTGTCACGCGCGGTGCTGGCGATTGGCGAGGCGGGCAACTTTCCCATCGCGATCAAGGCCACGGCCGAGTACTTCCCCAAGAAAGAGCGTTCCTTCGCCACCGGGATCTTCAATTCGGGCGCCAACGTAGGCGCGATATTGGCGCCCATCTGTGTGCCATTGATCGCCGGGATGTGGGGCTGGGAAGCGGCTTTCATGGTCATCGGCATGCTGGGCTTCGTGTGGGTGGCCGTGTGGGCCGCCGTGTACGAAAAACCTGAGCAGCAAAAACGTCTGTCGGCCGAAGAACTGGCCTACATCCGCAGCGACCAGACCGTACAACCCTTCACGCCACTGGCTGCGGGCGCAACGCCGAAGAAAGTCTCGTGGTTCAAGTTGCTGACTTATCGCCAGACCTGGGCCTTCGCTTTCGGCAAGTTCATGACGGACGGCGTCTGGTGGTTCTTCCTGTTCTGGCTGCCGACTTACCTGTCGGCGCAATACGGCATGAAGGGCGCTGATATCGTGATGCCGCTGGCCGTGCTGTACAGCATGACCATGGTCGGCAGTATCGGGGGTGGCTGGTTTCCCAGTTACTTCATGGCACGGGGCGACGCGCCCTACGATGGCCGCATGAAAGCCATGCTGGTGATCGCGCTGTTCCCGCTGGTGGTGCTGCTCGCGCAGCCGTTGGGCTACATCAGCTTTTGGGTCCCGGTATTGCTGATCGGCGTGGGCGCCTCGGCACACCAGGCGTGGTCGTGCAATATCTTCACCACGGTCTCCGACATGTTCCCGCAGAAAACCGTCGCTTCGGTGGTCGGTATCGGCGGCATGGCCGGGGGCCTGGGCGGGGTGGTGATGACCAAGATCGGCGGCTGGGTGTTCGATTACTACAAGTCCATCAACGACATCCACACCGGCTACATGATCATGTTTGCGATCTGTGCCCTGGCGTACCTGGTGGCGTGGAGCGTGATGAAGACGCTGGTGCCGCGCCATAAGGAAATCACCGACCTCTGAGTGAGGGTGCCGGAGCGGGCAAGCCGCTCCGGCCGTGTCGGTTTATCGATTACGCGTTACCCGCCATACCGTGTTGGCCAAGTCATCGGCAATGATCAGCGCACCTTTCGGGTCCACCGTCACACCGACCGGGCGACCACGGGTCTTGCCATCCTCTCCGCGAAAACCGGTGGCGAAGTCCACAGGCTCGCCAGCCGGTTTGCCGTTGCTGAACGGTACGAAGATCACCTTGTAGCCCACCGGATTATCGCGGTTCCAACTGCCGTGTTCGCCAACGAACACGCCGTCGGCGAATTTTTCGCCCATGGCCGGGATGGAGAAATCCACACCGAGTGCCGCAACGTGCGAGCCCAGGCTGTAATCCGGCTTGATCGCCGCAGCCACTTTGGCCGGGTTCTGCGGTTGCGCACGCGGGTCGACGTTCTGGCCCCAGTAGCTATAAGGCCAGCCGTAGAAGGCGCCTTCACGCACCGAGCTGAGGTAATCCGGCACCAGGTCCGGGCCCAGTTCATCACGCTCGTTGACCACCGTCCACAACTGCCCCGAACCCGGTTGGATAGTCAGCGCCGTGGGGTTGCGCAGGCCGGTGGCGTAGGGCTTGTGCGCACCGGTCGCGGCATCGATCTGCCAGACCATCGCCCGGTCGATTTCCACTTCCATGCCGCGCTCGGTGATGTTGCTGTTGGAGCCGATCCCGACATAGAGCTGGCGCCCGTCCTCGCTCACCGCCAGGGATTTGGTCCAGTGGTGATTGATCTGCGCCGGCAGGTCGGTGACCTTGGTCGGGGCGCCGCTGGCTTTGGTCTGGCCGTCGGCATAGTCGAAGCGCACCAGCGCGTCCTGGTTGGCCACGTAGACTTTCCCATCGGCGTAAGCCAGGCCATAGGGCGCGTTGAGGTTGTCGGCGAACACGGTCTTGAGTTCATAAGTGCCGTCACCATCGGCATCGCGCAACAGCGTGATGCGGTTGCCGCTCTTGACCTTGGTATTGCCCTCGGCCTTGATCAGGCTGGCGATCACGTCCTTGGGCTTGAGCTTGGCCGCGCTGCCGCCACGGCCTTCGGCGACGAGGATATCGCCGTTGGGCAGGACCAGGGTCTGGCGCGGGATGGCGAGGTCGGTGGCGATCGCCGTGATGCTGTAGCCCTCGGGTACCTTGGGTTTCTGGTCGCCCCAGGCGACGGGCTCGGCGATCTTCATGCTCGGCAGCAGGCTGCTTTGTTGGGCCGGTAACTTGGGGTCGGGGCCGTGGACCTGAGTCTTGTCGCCTTCGCCGCCGCACGCGGCCAGCAGCAACGCTGCGCTTAACAGGGTCAAGGTGTGGGTGGTTTTCATTGGGCAGCTCCCGAACGCAGGTTAGTCAGGCCGATCCACGTCGCCACCATCGCCAGCAGCGTGACGATCACTGACAGCACCAGGCCGGTCGGCATCATGGCGTAGGCATCCTTGGCATGCTGGAAGGCGTTGATCAGCCCCAACATCCAAGCGGCCAACAACACCAGAAAGTAAGCGGCAGGGCGCCCGGCCTTGCGTTCGGCGCGCAGCAGATTGACCAGGGCGAATAACAGGGCAAACCCACTGAACACCAACGCACCGGCGATCAGCCAGGAGGCGAAATTGGCCCACTGAATCTGGTAGGTCTGGCCGTAGGCAATGTCACTGAGCGTGGCGCCGAGGAACAGCGGCACGCTGCCGGCGAGCAAGGTCGCATGCAGCGGGCCTGGCGTGCAGCGGTAGGCGGGAAGGGTAGTCATGGGGGATGCAGCTCCTTATCGTTCGGCACGCCTGGCTAGGCGTGCGATGACTTTGCATAGGTTTTGCACATAGGCTTTGCATAGGAAAGGAACGCGCTGTTTGTGAGAAAGTTCACCGAAGGTTCGTGTCCGGATGTTTTTCGAACCCTTGGCCGCCGGATTCACCTAAGCCTCTAACCTTCATTGCTTATTACAGGCGTTCCCATGACCCACCCGCGCATCGGCTTTGCATGCCAGTACAAGCATCCCGAACGACTGCCTTCGGCCAGTGCCTTGAAGCTGATCGAAGGCCCGTTCAACCCGCGTACCACCACGTTGCGCTGGATGAACAGCGTCGAGCCCAAGGTGGCGCGGGATAAACTGGTCGAGGTAGTCACCCACAACCTCGCCGCCCAATTGCGCCTGCTGGCGTACGTCGCCGAGTTGCCGCCGACCCTGCGCATGCTGCGCCTGAGCAGTGACCTGTTGCCGTTCTACAGCCACCCCGACGTTGCCGCTGTGTATCAGGACCCGGCGATCCAGCGCCAATTGCAGGAAGGGTTTGCCGCCATCGGCGAGCTGGCGCGGGCGTCGAATATCCGCCTGTCGTTTCATCCCGGCCAGTACTGTGTGCTGGCCTCGGAAAACCCCGGCGTGGTGGAGAACAGCCTGGCCGAATTCGAATACCACGCCGACATGATCCGCATGATGGGTTACGGCCGGCGCTTCCAGGACCTCAAGTGCAACGTGCATATCGCCGGGCGCCTGGGTGTCGAGGGCACGCGGGCGGTGTGGCCGCGCCTGTCCGAAGTGGCGCGCAACTGCATCACCTTCGAGAATGACGAGAAAACCTACGGCCTGGACCATTGCCTGCAAGTCGCCGACCTGGCGCCGGTGGTACTGGACATTCACCATTGCTGGATCAACGAAGACCACTACATCGACCCCGATTCCCCGCGCGTCGCCCAAGTCATCGACAGCTGGCGCGGCGTGCGGCCCACGATGCATTACTCCCAGCCCCCGGAAAGCCTGCAGGCACTGGGTTTTGACGCCGAGCACAAACTGGAAATGGCGGCCTTGCTGAAGGTGGTGTCCAAGCGCGACCTCTACGCCCACAGCGCGCAGATGTGGAACCGCTGGACCAACGACTATGCCCTGCAGTTTCTGGATCGCTTCGACATCATGCTCGAAGCCAAGGACAAGAACATCGCCGCCCTGGCGTTCTATACGTATTGGCAGCACCGATCCGCCTGAAACATGGCATGCTTTGCGGCCCCACAAAGGAACCGTCCCATGGCTACCCTGCATCTGCTCTGCGGCAAGATTGCGTCCGGCAAGTCTACGCTCGCCAGCAGTCTTGCCAGCGATCACGCTGCCATCTTGCTCAGCGAAGACCATTGGCTCGCCACGCTGTATCCCGGTCAGATCAAGACCATCGCCGATTACCTGGCCTGTGCCCGGCAGATCCGCGGTGTCGTGGAGCCGCTGGTGATCGATCTGCTGAAGTCGGGCGTCAATGTGGTGCTGGATTTTCCGGCCAACACCCTGGCCAATCGCGAATGGCTGCTCACCCTGGCGCAGGCCGCCCAGGCACCGCATTGCCTGCATTACCTGGAGCTGGATGACGCCACCTGCCGGACTCGACTGCACGCACGCAACGCCAGCGGCGAGCATGATTTCGCCGCCACCGATGCCGAATTCGACCTGATTACCCGCCACTTTCGTGTGCCGAGCGAAGAGGAAGGCCTGGTGATCGAGGTGCATAGTTTATGAGTGCTGAACCACCTGTGGGCGCCGCGCCTGCGCAGTCTAACTTCGAGCCTTTACTGATGGATGTGCTGAACCACTATCGAACAGACATTGCGCAAGCCGAGAACACCTCGCAGCGCCTGTGTTTGCAGGGCGAAGCTGCGAGCAAGTTGATCCGCTCCACGCATACGCTGCGGTCAGCAGAAGCCACGATGTGGCCGCAGACACTGGAGGAGCATGTAGCACTGTTCCGGCAGCGTTATCCGACCATGATTACCCAAATCGCCTACTTCCTGTTTGAGGCCAGAAACCCAAGCGCCGAGGGTGAAGCGTTCCTGCTGCGTCTTGATGCATTCCTTGACTGGATGGCCTCGCAGCGGCAATAAACCCATAACCTGTGGCGAGGGAGCTTGCTCCCGCTGGGGCGCGAAGCGGCCCAGCTCTTCGCTTTAAAAGAATGGGCCTGCTGCGCAGTCCAGCGGGAGCAAGCTCCCTCGCCACAGTGACCGTTGTGATCGGAAAGGAATCAATCAAATGCGCGTCCGAACAAGCGCTCAGCCCAGCAGTGCTTGGGTCTCAACTACCCTGGCATAGTCCATCGCCAGGTTACTCAACGACAGCGCATGCACGTCTTCCGCAGGCCATAGCCGGCCCGACAGATCAGTCTGGTCGAAGGTGAAGCAGGCGTCCGCGACCACGATCACGTCAAAGCCCAGATTGCCAGCCGAGCGGGCCGTTGCCTCGACGGAGTTGTTGGTAATGACGCCAACGATCACCACTTGCCTGATCGAGCGCGTATGCAGCCAGCGCTCAAGCCCCGTAGCGGTGAACGCATCCGGGACGTTTTTTTCCATCACTTGTTCATGGGCGAGGGGCTGCAGCGCGTCCTGGAATTCGCAGCCGGGTTGACCAGGCCAGAACACCGAGCCAGGGGAACGAGAGATATGCCGCATATGAATAATTGGACGTTGCGCCTGTCGCCACGCGGTAAGAAGCTGCTGGACGCGCAGTTCGGCGTCTGGGTTGTTGCGTCGACCAAGAGTAGGGTCGCCCATGCCTTTTTGCATGTCGATGATCACCAGCGTCGCATTTATCGCTAACGGTTCCATGAGCTGTCCTTTTGCGTGTTAGGCGTGAAACATAGCAGCCAGAGCCTGTATTCAAACAGCAATTCATCAAAGCCTGCGCCGTTTGCTTTTAAACCCAGGTGATTGCCCACCTGCTCCCTGAACCGTTACCCTCGGTCCACATCCCCACCCACCGACCGTAACAGTGAGTCACGGTCTGCATTGAATCAGGACGATGAACGATTATTCTCTGAAACTCGCCAACTACTGGCGCACCTCGCTGGCCGACGCGGAAAACGGCAATGGTGCGTTATCCCCGAACCACGTCAAAACCTACGCTGCCGTGCCCCTGGCTGCATTAGCCGCCGGTTGTTTGCCGGTTGAGCAAGTGGAGAGCCTATTCGCCGACGAACCGGCACAACTGCTCCAGGTGGAGGTCACGCTACGCCCGTTCGTGTACGCCTCACGCCAGGAGCACCGCCAGGCGCGCAACGGGCTGCCGGCGTTCATCACGCCGATCATTTGCCGTGTGTCGGTCACCCGCGACGGGCTGATCTATCCGACCGGGCCTACGCTGGTGCCGCGCGATATTCTGGAGCCGTTGGATCGTGACAACTTCACCATCGGCGCCCAGCATGACCTGGATACGTTTCTAACCGCACAAGATGCGCCGCAGTTCGAGCCGCCACCCGCCGGCACAGAGGTGCAGCCGGAGCACTACCGCGAGCAGTGGATCACCTACCTGCGCTATTGCAAGACGATGTTCCAGACGGTCTGCAACGCCTGGAACGGCGTGGACGACGGTTTTGATCCGGTCAACTATTGCTATGTGTTCAAGGAACAGAAAGCCGAAGGTTTCAGCCGCAATATCGTGGCGCTGTACGATCATTTGCGCCTTGGCAAACCGGATGCGCCGTTGTTCGAGCGGTTCGCACAACGCGAGCGCATGCCCGATGAGCCGTGCCTGGCCGCCAACAGCCTGTTCGCCGGGCGAGGAGGGCATGCCGGCGACGAATACGCGCTGGCGCCTGCCCAACGCGACAGCCTCGCGCACCTGCTGGCGGGTAACGCCGGGGATATCCTGGCGGTCAACGGGCCGCCGGGTACCGGTAAGACCACGTTGCTCTTGTCGGTCGTCGCCTCGCTTTGGGCCAAGGCCGCTGCCGAGGGCGGCGAGCCGCCGGTAATTGTCGCCAGTTCTACGAACAATCAGGCGGTCACCAACATCATCAAGGCATTTGGCAAGGACTTCTCGGCAGGCACCGGCCCCTTTGCTGGGCGCTGGCTTCCGGATATCAACAGCTTTGGCGCTTACTTTCCAAAGGCCGCTGCGGAAGCGGAGATGGCCCGCACCTATCAGACCAAAAGCTTTTACCTGGAGCTGGAGACGCAGGCCTATCTGGATAAAGCGCAGCAGGCTTATCTGGAGCATGCCGCCATCGCCTTTCCCGGGCCGTCGCAGCCCACGCTCAAGGGCACCGTCGACAAGCTGCAGGCTCTGATTCAACTGCGCCAGCAGCAACTGGGCGATATCGAGAAGGGCTGGGCAAGATTGAACGCCGCGCGCGACGCGATGAAGGCCTTGCTCGGCGATAATCCATACACGGCAATTGCGGCGCTTGAAGGGCAATGTCGGGCGCAGTCCGATCAGTTGGCAAACGCCAAGGCACGCCTGAAAGATTTCAAGCACTACCTGGCCCATGAGTCATTGATTTACACGCTGTTCGGCTGGTTCGGCCCGATTGCCGCCAAGCGCCTGCGCTTGGCCAAACTGCACATCGATGAAACTGATGCACAGCTGCAGAGCGCCAACGATGTGCATGAGATAGAGCGCCTGCTGACGGCCGCCGTGGCGCACACCGCTCAAAGCCTGAAAATCCTTGAAACCCAGCGTGAGCGTGTGGAGCACTTGCGGCGCAATGAGCAACGTGAGCTGTTGAACTGGCAGGCGGTGATTGGTCGGTTACCCAATGCCGTCGGCAAGCCCGCCGCCGAGGTGACGCTGGAGGACTGCGACCGTTGGGCTGACACCTCGCTGCGCTTCGAGACGTTCCTGCTGACCACGCATTATTGGGAGGGCCGCTGGCTGTTGGAAGTCGCCGATGAGCTGCCACTGATCCTTAAAAGCCGCAAAAAAAACGGCCGCAAGACCCTGGAAAAAAACTGGCGCCGCTGGATGAAGCTCACGCCTTGCGTGGTGGCGACGTTCTACCGCTTGCCGGCCGAGCTGTCGTGCAGTCGCCATGACGGCAATGGTTATGTCGCCGATTACGCGTTGAATTTCATCGACCTGCTGATCGTAGACGAGGCGGGCCAGGTGCTGCCTGAAGTGGCGGCGCCGTCGTTCGCCCTGGCGCGGCAAGCGTTGGTGATTGGCGACACGCAACAAATCGAACCCATTTGGTCGGTGCCGCCGTCGGTGGATATCGGCAACCTGCTCGCTGCCGGCCTGCTGTCACGCAGCCGTGTGGACGATGAGTATGAAGCCTTCTGTGAGAGCGGGCGCAGTGCCGCCAGTGGCAGCGTCATGGCGATTGCGCAGTCCACCAGCCGCTACCACTACGACCGCGACCTGGCCCGCGGCCTTTATCTGTATGAACACCGCCGTTGCTATGACTCGATCATCGATTACTGCAATGCGCTCTGCTACAAAGGCAAGCTGCAACCGCGACGCGGCGCCAAACCGCAGGGTGGCCTGCCGGGCCTGGGTTACCTGCATATCGACGGATTGGGCCAGCAGAAGCAGGGCGGCAGCCGCCATAACCTGCTCGAAGCTCAGACCATCGCTGCCTGGATCAAGGCCAATGAACAGCAGCTGACCCAGCGCTATGACAAGGAGCTCTGGGAAATCCTCGGGGTGATCACCCCCTTTGGCGCGCAGACCCAGGCCATTACCGAGGCATGCACCGCCCTGGGTATCCGTACCGGCAAAGGCGACGGTGAAATGACCGTTGGCACCGTGCACTCTTTCCAGGGCGCCGAACGACCGGTGGTGATTTTTTCTGCGGTGTATTCCAAGCATGCCGACGGTGCGTTTATCGACCGTAGGGACAGCATGTTGAACGTGGCGGTTTCCCGCGCCAAAGACAGTTTTCTGGTGTTCGGCGATATGGACCTGTTCAGCCAGATCCCCGCCAGCAAGCCGCGTGGCAGGCTGGCGCAGTACTTGTTGAACAGCGCGGACAATGCGCTCACGTTTGACTTCCAACCTCGGGCGGATTTGCTGACGGCGCGCACCGGGTTGAGCCACCTGCATGAGTTTGCCGAACATGATCAGTTCCTGTTGCAGACCCTGGAGACGGCGCAGCAGCAGGTGCAGATCGTGACGCCCTGGGTGCGCCTGAGGGGGATGCGCGAAAGCGGCGCCCTTGAGGCCATGTGCGGCACCGTGCAGCGCGGGGTGCCGGTCACGGTGTATACCGATTTGCACTTCAACACTGGCATCGGTCGCAGCAAGTCCGACGGTGACCCCGGCAAAGTCGCCGAATTCAAGGATGCGCTGGCCACTTTGAAGAACCACGCCGTGCAGGTGCGTGTGGTCAACAAGGTGCACAGCAAGCTGGTGATGGCCGATGAAGCGCTGTTGTGCGTGGGCTCGTTCAATTGGCTGAGCGCGGCGCGTTCGGGCGATTATGTGCGCCATGAAACGTCCATGGTCTATCGCGGGCCGGACGTCAGCAGCGAGTTGGCGATCAATCGAACCAGCCTGGCGCAACGCCTGATTTCGCGCGAACTCTGACCGGCCATCACGTTATGCCAGCGGCTCAAGCGCTGCTGGCATAGCGATACCGATCAGCAGCCCACACGCAAAACCCTGAGACTTCCCGACGAAAATCTTCATAATGGCGGCCATTTTGTTTAGCCCGTTATTCTGGTGTGCCCGCATGGAAATTAAGGTCAACTTTCTCGACAACCTTCGGCTTGAAGCCAAGTTCGATGATTTCACGGTGATTGCCGACCAGCCGATTCGCTACAAAGGTGACGGTTCGGCGCCGGGGCCATTCGATTACTTCCTGGCTTCGTCGGCGTTGTGTGCGGCGTACTTTGTGAAGTTGTACTGCGCCACGCGCAATATTCCCACGGAGAATATTCGCCTGTCGCAGAACAACATCGTCGACCCGGAAAACCGCTACAACCAGATCTTCAAGATCCAGGTCGAACTGCCGGCGGATATCTCGGACAAGGACCGTCAGGGCATCCTGCGCTCCATCGACCGTTGCACCGTAAAGAAAGTGGTGCAGGCCGGGCCCGAGTTCGTAATCGAGGAGGTGGACAATCTCGACGCCGACGCCCAGGCGCTGTTGATGCCCAACTCGACTTCGGAAGCAGGCACCTACATCGCCGGCAAGGACCTGCCGCTGGAGCAGACCATCGCCAACATGTCCGCGATCCTGGCGGGCCTGGGCATGAAGATCGAGATCGCCTCGTGGCGCAATATCGTGCCCAACGTCTGGTCGCTGCATATCCGCGATGCCCACTCGCCGATGTGTTTTACCAACGGCAAGGGCGCGACCAAGGAAGGCGCGCTGGCGTCGGCGTTGGGCGAGTTCATCGAGCGGCTCAACTGCAACTTCTTCTACAACGACCAGTTCTGGGGTGAGGAACTGGCCAACGCGCCCTTTGTGCATTATCCGGATGAGCGCTGGTTCCAGCCGGGCCCGGACGATGAGTTGCCGCGTGAAATCCTCGACGCCTACTGCCTGAAGGTCTACAACCGCGACGGCGAGCTGCGCGGTTCGCACCTGTTCGACACCAACTCGGGCAACGAAGCGCGGGGCATCGTCTCGCTGCCGTTCGTGCGCCAGTCCGATGGCGAGGTGGTGTATTTCCCCTCCAACCTGATCGAAAACCTCTACCTGAGCAACGGCATGAGCGCCGGCAACACCCTGGCCGAAGCCCAGGTGCAGTGCCTGTCGGAGATTTTCGAGCGGGCGGTGAAGCGCGAGATCATTGAAGGCGAATTTGCGCTGCCGGATGTACCGGCCGAGGTGCTGGCCAAATACCCCAGCATTGTGGCCGGTATCGAAGGCCTGGAAGCCCAGGGCTTCCCGGTGCTGGTCAAGGATGCGTCCCTGGGCGGTGAATTCCCGGTGATGTGCGTGACCCTGATGAACCCGCGCACCGGCGGCGTATTCGCCTCGTTCGGCGCGCACCCAAGCATGGAAGTGGCGCTGGAGCGCAGCCTCACCGAACTGCTGCAAGGCCGCAGCTTCGAAGGCTTGAACGACCTGCCGCAGCCGACCTTCGAAGCCCAGGCGGTGACCGAGCCGAACAACTTCGTCGAGCACTTTATCGACTCCAGCGGCGTGGTGTCGTGGCGCTTCTTCAGCGCCCAGTCCGATTATGAATTCGTCGAATGGGACTTCTCCGGCCACGGCGAAGACTCCAACGCCCAGGAAGCCGCGACGTTGTTCGGTATTCTGGAAGGCATGGGCAAAGAGTCGTACATGGCGGTTTATGAGCACCTGGGCGCCACCGCCTGCCGCATCCTGGTGCCGGACTACTCGGAAATCTACCCGGTGGACGACCTGATCTGGGACAACACCAACAAGGCGCTGTTTTTCCGTGAAGACATCCTCAACCTGCACCGCCTGGACGAAGCGCAGTTGCACGCGCTGGTCGAACGTTTAATCGAAAGCGAGCTGGACGACTACACCGACATCACCACGCTGATCGGCATCGAGTTCGACGACAATACCGCGTGGGGCCAACTGACCATTCTGGAGCTGAAGCTGCTGATCTTCCTCGCGTTGCAGCAGCATGAGGAAGCCAAGGAGTGCGTGGAAATGTTCCTGCAGTACAACGACAACACCGTCGAACGCGGGTTGTTCTACCAGGCGGTGAATGCGGTGCTGGAGATGGAACTGGACGAAGATCTGGAGCTGGCCGACTACGAAGCCAACTTCCGCCGCATGTTCGGTAACGAACGCATGGACGCGGTGATTGGCTCGGTCAACGGCAGCGTGCGGTTTTATGGGCTGACGCCGACCAGCATGAAGCTCGAAGGGCTGGACCGGCATTTGCGCTTGATCGAGAGCTATAAGAAGTTGCACGCGGCAAGGGCAAACGCTGCCTCGGCACATTGATAGCTATCTGATGTATGAGGAGCAAAATGTGGGAGGGGGCTTGCCCTAATGCCAGTCAGTTAAGCGTACACCACCGCCTGTAGGAGCGAGCTTGCTCGCGAAAAACGTCAACGATAACGCGTGCTTCCTGAATAAACGCGGTGCCTGTGAGTTTTTCGCGAGCAAGGGTTAGCCGCCCGCCTCGCTCCTACAAAAAGCCTTAACTGACTGGCATTAGGGCTTGCCCCCGATGGCGGTGGTTCAGTCACCTAATCCAGTGACTGACAGACTGCCATCGGGAGCAAGCCCCCTCCCACATTTGATCGATTTCTGACTTTAGATGCGGGCCAGGGCTTGGGCCAGATCCGCGCGCAAGTCCTCCACATCTTCAACGCCCACCGACAACCGCACCAACCCATCCCCAATCCCCAGCTGCGCCCGCGTTGCTGCCGGGATGCTGGCGTGGGTCATGATCGCCGGGTGTTCGATCAGACTCTCCACGCCACCCAGGCTCTCGGCCAGGGCGAAGATCTTCACGCTTTCCAGGAAGCGCGTGGCGCCTGCCAGGTCGCTATTCAAGTCCACTGAAATCATCCCGCCAAATCCGCGCATCTGCCGTTGGGCCAGTTCGTGCTGTGGGTGGGATTTCAGGCCCGGGTAATACACCCGCGACACCTGCGGTTGCTGCTCCAGCCAGGTCGCCAGTTCCAGCGCGTTGCGGCAATGGCGCTCCATGCGCAGGGCCAGGGTTTTCACACCGCGCAGGGTCAGGAAAGCGTCGAAGGGGCCGGCGATGGCGCCCACCGAGTTCTGCAGGAAACCCAGTCGCTCGGCCAGTTCAGGGTTGTCGCCGACGATGGCGATGCCGCCGATCACGTCCGAGTGGCCGTTCAGGTACTTGGTGGTGGAGTGCACCACGATGTCGCACCCCAGCTCCAACGGGCGCTGGATCCACGGGCTGGCGAAGGTGTTGTCGGCCACGCAGAGAATGCCGCGGTCGCGGCAGAGGCGGGCGATGGCGCTGAGGTCGGTCAGGCTCAGCAACGGGTTGCTGGGCGTTTCGACCCAGACCATGCGCGTGTCGTCCCGCAGCGCCGCTTCAAACGCCGATAGATCACTCAGGTCTACATAGCTGAACGTATGCCCGGCGCTGCGCTGACGCACCTTGTCGAACAGGCGGAAGGTGCCGCCGTACAGGTCGTTGCCGGAAACGATATGCGCGCCGGCATCGAGCAATTCGAGCACCGTGGAAATCGCCGCCAGCCCCGAGGCAAACGCGAAGGCCTGAGTGCCGCCTTCAAGGTCGGCAACGCAACGTTCCAGGGCAAAGCGCGTGGGGTTATGGGAGCGGCCGTAGTCAAAGCCCTTGTGCACGCCGGGGCTGTCTTGCAGGTAGGTGGAGTTGGCGTAGATCGGCGGCATCAGCGCGCCCGTGGTTGGGTCGGGGGACTGTCCGGCGTGGATCACACGGGTGGCGAACGCGCTTTTATCGGGCTGGCTCATGCAAGGGATCTCCGTAGGTGGTTGAGCAGATCGACGCGGGTGATCAGGCCATGGAAGCCCGAGGCGTCGGCAATGATGGCGACCAGGCCGCGATCCAGCTCCGCCTGCAGTTCAGCCAGGCTGGCGCTGGGGGCCAGGGTGTGCGGGGTGCGGGTCATGGCGCTGGCCACACTCATGGAAAAATGCGTGGCGTCCTGGTGCAGGCCCAGCAGCAGGTCGGACTCATCGATGACGCCCGCCAGTTGCTTGCCGTCCACCAGCACCGGCAGTTGCGAGACATCCGCCAGGCGCATGCGCTGGAAAGCAGTGAGCAGGGTGTCGTCGGGGCTCACGCTGATTACCCGGCCATCTTCGAAGCGACGGGCGATCAGGTCGCGCAGGTCGCCGTAGTGCTTGTACTGCAACAGACCGGCGTCGTTCATCCATTGGTCGTTGTAGACCTTGGACAGGTAGCGCGTGCCGGTGTCGCACACGAAGGTGACCACGCGTTTGGGCTCGGTCTGCTCGCGGCAATAGCGCAGCGCGGCGGCGAGCAGGGTGCCGGTGGACGAGCCGCCAAGAATGCCTTCGGCCTTGAGCAGTTGGCGGGCATGGTCGAAGCTTTCTTCATCGCTGATGGAGTAGGCGTGGCGCACGCTGGACAGGTCGGCAATCGACGGAATGAAGTCCTCGCCGATGCCTTCCACGGCCCAGGAACCAGGGGTTTCAAGCCGACCGCTGCGGCTGTACTCGGCCATCACCGAACCCACCGGATCGGCCAGCACCATGGCCAGTTCGGGCTGCACGCGCTTGAAGAAACGGGTCAAGCCGGTGAGGGTGCCGGCCGAGCCGACGCCCACCACAATCGCATCGACATCATGCTGGGTTTGCGCCCAGATCTCCGGCGCGGTGCTGGTTTCATGGGCCAAGGGGTTGGCCGGGTTGTTGAATTGGTCAGCGAAGAACGAACCCGGAATGTCCTTGGCCAGGCGCGCGGCCACGTCCTGGTAATACTCGGGATGGCCCTTGCCCACATCGGAGCGAGTGATGTGCACCTCAGCGCCCATGGCCTTGAGGTGCAGCACTTTTTCCGTGGACATCTTGTCCGGTACCACCAGCACCACCCGGTAGCCTTTGGCCCGGCCAACCAGTGCCAGGCCCAGGCCAGTGTTGCCGGCGGTGGCCTCGATAATCGTGCCACCAGGGCGCAGGCGGCCGTCGCGCTCGGCGGCGTCGATCATCGCCAGGCCGATGCGGTCCTTGATGGAACCGCCGGGGTTTTGCGATTCAAGCTTGAGAAACAGGGTGCAAGGGCCAGTGTCGAAGCGGCTGACCTTGACCAGCGGCGTGTTACCGATCAGTTCAAGTACGGCGGGGCGGGATAGGGTGGGCATGTCGTCACCTGGTTACGGAATGGGCGTAGGGTGGGGGACAGCAACAGCATGGCTTGAAACATAGGCCGCTATCGCCAGGCTCGCAACCAGGCGGTCCGATGCATGACTTTTTTTGGCGCATGGAGGGTGAGGGGGGGGATGGCGGGCACAGCACCCGCAGGCAACACAGATCAAATGTGGGAGTTGTCGAGCCCCAGCGAGGCTACGAAGACGGCGGTACTGCTGGCCTATAAACCACCTGACCCAGCGCTATCGCGGCCTCGCTAAGCTCGTGCGCTCCCACATTCACACACCCCATCAGCGCCCGGCAATGGCGGCTTCGATAGTGGCAATGTCAATTTTGCGCATGGTCATCATCGCGTCAAAGGCTCGCTTGGCGAGCGCCGGGTCCTTGCTGGTCACCGCATCCACCAACACCCGTGGCGAGATCTGCCACGACAGGCCCCATTTGTCCTTGCACCAGCCACAAGCGCTTTCCTGGCCGCCATTGCCGACAATGGCGTTCCACAACCGGTCAGTTTCCTCCTGGTCATCGGTCGCCACCTGGAAGGAAAACGCTTCACTGTGCTTGAACATGGGGCCGCCATTCAGGCCCAGACACGGGATGCCCAGCACGCTGAATTCCACGGTCAATTCAGCGCCCTGCTTACCGGCCGGGTAGTCGCCAGGCGCGTAGTGCACCGCCTTCACTTCGCTATCCGGAAACGTCTGGGCGTAGAAGGTCGCCGCCTCCAGCGCATCGCCGTTGTACCAGAGGCAGATGGTATTTTTGTTGTTCATTGCAGGCTCCTCGGGTTGAAAGGTGCCTGGAGTCTAGACGATCGCTACGCCAGGGCGTCTTTACCACAAGCACCCGCACGCCGCGAACGCCAGCCCAACCCCAGCACCATCAACAAACCCAGGCCAGCCATCAGTGCGCCTGCCAGGGAAACGGCGGGGTAGCCCAACCCGGCATTGATCACCGCACCGCCCAGCACCGCGCCGATGGCATTACCGAAATTGAACGCGCCGATGTTCATCGCCGAGGCCAGGTTAGGCGCATCTTTGGCGGCTTCCATCACGCGCATCTGCAACGGCGGTACCAGGGCAAAACTCGCGGCGCCCCACAGCAGGATCGACAGCGCGGCGGGCAGCGGCCATTGCATCAGCACCGAGAAGGCCAGCAGCACGGCGATCAACACCACCAGCGAGGTAATCAACGTACGGTCTACTGAACGGTCCGCCGACTTGCCACCCCACACGTTGCCCAGGGTCAGCCCGATACCGAACAGCACCAGCATGCCGGTGACGAAGTTGGTCGACGCATGGGTGACATCGCGCAAAATCGGCGCGATGTAAGTGAAAACCGTAAACATTGCACTGGAGCCCACCACGGTCAGCGCCAAGGCTGCCAGCACCGGCCCGCGACCGAGTACGCGGATTTCCGCCATCAGGCTGCCACCCTTCGGCGCGGGTGCATTCGGCAGTGCCCACCACAGCGCGGCCATCACTACCGCGCCCAGCCCGCTGATGCCCCAGAACGCCGTGCGCCAACCAAAGTTCTCGCCAAACCAGGTGGCCAATGGCACGCCGCCAATGGTCGCCAATGTCAGCCCCAAAAACATCGCGGCAACTGCCCCCGCGCGCTTCTCCGGCGCGACCACACTGGCCGCCACAATCGAACCGATACCGAAAAACGCCCCGTGGTTCAGCGACGTCACCAGCCTGGCGATCATCAAGGTGTGGTAATTGGTTGCCAGCGCCGACAGCAGATTACCCAAGGTGAAAATCGCCATCAGCCCGATCAACAGATACCGGCGCGGTACCCTGGCCGTCGCGAGCGTCATGATCGGCGCGCCGATCAGCACGCCGATGGCATAGGCACTCACCAACAGCCCGGCGGCGGGGATGGATACGCCAAGGTCGGCGGCAATACCGGGCAACATGCCCATGGGGGCAAACTCCGTGACCCCGATGCCAAAGGCACCGATGGACAAGGCTACAAGGGGTGGATTGATACGCATGGAGTGACTCCTCATCTGTGTGCCGAATGCTACAATCCAGCCTTTTGCAGTAGTAGCCCTTGGTTGGGAACTACACCTTTGCGCAGGAGGCACAAATGGACATCGGCGGCCGCTCGGGAGAGATGGAAGTGTTCGTCATGGTCGCCGAGCACGGCAGCCTGTCCGGCGCCGCGCGCGCCCTGGGGCTGACGCCGTCGTCCATCAGCCGCATCATCACCCGCACCGAGCGGCGCATCGGCACGCGGCTATTGCTGCGCACCACCCGCGCCATCACCTTCACCGCCGAAGGCGAAGCCTACCTGCGCGGCGCCCGGCGGATCCTGGCCGACATGGCCGAAGTCGAAGACGCCATCACCGACCAGGGCGCCCCCCGCGGACGCCTCAGAGTCAGCGCAGCCCTGGCCCACGGCCGCCTGACCGTCGTGCCGCTGATCGCCGCCTTCAGCGCCCGCTATCCCGCCATCGTGGTCGACCTGATGCTCGGCGATGAACTCGTGGATATCCTCGCCGGCCAGGCCGACGTCGCCATCCGCTTCGGCCACCTGGCCGACAGCCCCCTGACCGCCCGTCATATCGGCTCCACCGGCCAGGTCATCGTCGCCTCACCCGACTACCTGGCCCGCCACGGCACCCCGGTGACGCCGCAGGATTTACTTGAGCACAACTGCCTGCGCTTCAACTTCCGCAGAGCGGCGCCGGACTGGCCGTTTCGGATGGATGGCCGGGATTTTTCGTTGAAAGTGACGGGGACGATTGAGGGGAACAGTGGAGAGGCGTTGGCGCAGTTGGCTAAGTTGGGCGCGGGGATTGCGCGGGTGGGGGCGTTTAGTGTGGCGCAGGATCTGGAGCGGGGGGAGTTGGTGCCGTTGCTGGAAGCGTATAACCCGGGCGATGTGGAACCGATTCATGCGGTGTTTGTGGGTGGGGCGGCGATGCCGGCGAGGGTTAGGGCGTTTGTGGATTTTTTGGTGGGGTGGGGTTGGGTGTGAGGGGGGAGTGACTGGCGGGTTTCGGCAAGGAGCGGTCAGTCATCATCTGCATTAAAGCAAATCATAGGCAGTGTGTTGCTCCTTGACCATCTCCAGATACGCTATGAACGCGGCCATGGCGTAGCCATGTTCCTGTTCAAAAATAGGCAGTAGCTCACTCAGTTGCATTGGCTCCTGTTGCCCGAACGACCAGCCGACCCGCCCGTTGATTTCGATTCGCCTGACCACATTGATGTGTCCTAACGCGATTGAGCGAGGATGGCCATGCTCATGCTGATTCCGAAAGTCGCTTGTCGCCTCATTAAAGGTTTGTTCTGCCATTCGATTCAATGAGGTAGCAAGCACTGGCCAGCGGGACCACGCTTCGCTCATGGTCTTGGCCTGCTTCATACTTGTATGACCACCATTCCAGTGCGGCGGGTTTTCAGGCCATTTCAGGAATGCATTTGCATGATAAGAGGTCGCAGTTGCTGCATGTATTAGTCGGCCACGCAGGGCTTGCGGCGCCGAGAGGCACAGAATGGTCAGCGGTTTGACATCCGCTCCGACAATGGCGCGTCCTGTTCTACTCTCCGATCAGACCTCATGCCCTCCAGCTCAAGGGCATTTCGAAAACTTTGGCAAGCCGAGCCAGCTTCTCGGCAGATCTGTAGATAGTATCGGTGTTAGGCCACTTCGGTGTGATGCTGATGCAATGATTACGCCCTTCTTTTTGCTCCACCACGAAAACTCCATGAAGAATTCGTCGTCTGGGAAGAGCGCCCCATTATCAACCGCACTGTATTAGCCACACTGGCTCCGCCCCCCTATGCTCCTGATTTCAGCTACGGACGCCCTTAAGCAGAAGCTCAAGTGCCCCCAGGGCCTGCAACAGCCTGCCTGAACCTGGCTCAGCTTCTGCGATCCAGAATGCTGCTTCGCACAAGGCACCATGGATCAGCATTGCCAATGCTTCGGGATCGGTTTGTACAACCGTCTCTTGCAGCATCAGTTGCTCAAGCATCTTTTGTAGGGAGGCTGCACAGTGCTGATGCGCTTCTGGTGGGGAGCTACCCAGAACAGCGCGCGCATCCCGCAATACGATGCGCTGTATTTCAGGCTCCTGTGCCATTTCCAGGTACATGCGACAGCGGTCCCTGAAAGCCTCCCATGCGTTGTCCGTACTGTCCGAAATCACTTGTAGCCGCGTGTCCATCTCCGCATCAATTTGAGCGACCACGGCCGTGAGTAAACCTTTCTTGTCGCCGAAATGATGGTAAAGCGCGCCCCTCGTCAGGCCAGCCAGCGCTGTCAAATCATCCATGGACGTTTCGGCATAGCCATGTTCGCTGAAAACCTGGCGCGCGGTCTTCAGCAACGTGGCACGTGTTTCTTCCATACCAGCGCGTGTACGTCGAACCATGATATCTCCCAGACCAACAAGCTATTTACATTCACTGCGTATGATTATAGGATTTTAATCATACGTAATGAATGTATATTCCCAGTTCAGCGACGCCCCGACAAGCTGAACTCATTCGATAAGGAGTATCGAGCATGGCCAATCCGTACCGAATACTGTTCCAAGCCCCCGGCACCAAGGGATTCTCCCTGGCAGGCCTCCTCGCCCGTTTACCGCTCCCCATGACAGGTATCGGCATCATCACCATGCTTTCGCAGTTGCGGGGCAGCTACGCACTGGCAGGCGCGGTTTCTGCCACCTTCGTCCTGACGTATGCATTGATGTCACCGCAAGTTTCACGCATGGTGGATCGATACGGTCAGCGCAGGGTACTGCCCTTGTCTGCTGGTATCAGCGTTTTGGGTATTCTTTTAATGCTTGCCTGTACTTACTGGCATACGCCCGATTGGACTTTGGTCGTGGCCGCTGTGTTAGCAGGCTTCATGCCGAGCATGTCGGCCATGGTCCGCGCTCGCTGGACTGCGATCTACAGGGGCAAGCCGCACCTGCAAACAGCTTATTCATTCGAAACCGTGCTGGACGAAGTGACATTTATTGCAGGCCCCCCGATTTCTGTTGGTTTGAGTGTGGCCGTCTTCCCCCAGGCAGGACCGTTAGCGGCAGTTGTACTGCTGGCGATTGGCGCACTTGCTTTGGCAGCACAAGTATCCACCGAACCGCCAGTAGAATCCGCTGAAGAAAAGAGCACGCGAACAACCTCGATTTTTCGTCTGGCGGACGTCCGGCTATTAACATTGCTGATGGTCGCGATGGGCGTCATCGTTGGAACGGTCGATATCGTGAGTGTCGCGTTCGCTGAACAAATGGGCAGTCCGGCGGCGGCCAGTATCGTGTTGTCCTGTTACGCCATCGGCTCGTGCGCCGCGGGCTTGTTGTTCGGTGCGCTAAAACTGAAAACGCCGTTGCACAAACTCCTGCTGTTGGGTGGCCTTGCAACTGCCGCAACGACACTGCCCTTGTTGATGGCTGGTAACATTGCCAGCCTCTCGGGAGCAGTGTTGGTGGCCGGGTTATTCTTTGCGCCCACCATGATTGTGGCAATGTCCTTGGTTGAGCGAACTGTGCCGGAACGACAATTGACCGAAGGCATGACCTGGCTACTGGCAGGCTTGAATGTTGGGGTGGCGATGGGTGCTGCGGCGTCGGGCCAACTCGTGGATATGGAAGGTGCTCGGTATGGGTTTAGCGTTGCTCTGGCAGCCGGAGCCGCTGTATTGCTAGTAACTATTTGGGGGTATCGACGGATGCGAGAGCAGTCGCTTGCGGCATCGTACTCGGTATGAAGTCCCTGCTGTGACGCGCCCTGCTCAGAGTAATCTGCAGAAAGAAAAGCCACTTGTGAGAGTGGCTTTTCGTTAACTCAGAGCGAAGAGTCGGCTCTTGCAGCTTGAACGCTGCGCGGAGTTAGAGTCGCTGCTTTCTGTGTATTAGCATTTTGGATGACCGCTTTTGGCCGATAGCTGCCCTTCGCGACAGCCAGTTATCGATCCCCAAGGGACACCGGAGCAGGTTATCTACCAGCAGTGTGTTTGGAGGTGTGTATTGTTGAATTTGCCGTTACCCTTCTGGGATATCGCGCAATAAGGACTATGCACATGAATGTCGGAATGGCTCATGCGATTGAGGCCGCAGAAAGCGAGTATTTGTGTGCCCGCGTCGAGAGTTTGTCTCGGATAAGTGGAAACCCTTTTGGTGCTCGTGTGTTTTTCAACGAAGCTTTTCCATGCTTTCAGGTGAAGGCATCACCTAGCCCGATGCTCAATCGCATCTACGGCGATAGTACCGACAGCCCCAAGTCACTATTGAGCTTGCTCAAGGAATCAGCAGAGTATTCGACAGTAACGCCTCTTATCGGGAAGGCCCCGACTTTGGAACAGTACGCTTTGATGGGTGAGAAGCAGCTGGAGCGTCTGAGGGGGTGGACGCATCTGCAACTCGCGTGCACCATCGAAAATGTGGTCTTGAATCACCACTCATTCGAAATCGAAGAAGCCACCTCACAAACGTTTCCTGAGTTCGCAGCGGTGCATGCGAGTGGATTTCATACCAAGCCAGAGCATCTTCAGTTGAGCCAGGCTTCGTTCGCAGGACTGATGTCAAATGAACGTCTGAAAATCTACGTCCTTAAAGCTGATGGAAAGGTCGTGGCAGGAGCGTTGATGTACCTGGCCTGCAATGGAGTTGCCTACCTTGGGACGGCTGCCACCCGAAAAAATGCAAGAGGCCAGGGCTACCATGGAGCCCTGATATCTCATCGGATAGAGCAAGCAAAAAAACACGGCAGTCTTGTGATCGCCGCAACCGCGCTTCCCAGCTCGCAAAGTCGCCGAAATTTGCAGCGTACAGGGCTAGCGACATCCCACGCTCAAGCGCTATATCGCCTGGTAGATAGCTGAAGTCTGTTCTTGGCCGAAAGCAGGCGCCGCTCTCGTCATCGCAGAGGGGGTTGTGCCGAGGCTGGAATCCACCAAGGCCATCAAAAGCCAAATCGCCGAGTCGTTGTATGTAGCTTGCGACGACGCGGCGAGTCATCGGTCTAATGAGTTGAGAAGCTGATCATCAGCCAGGGCAGGGCACTTCGCGGTCAAGGAGTCTGGCGGTGAGGAGTACGCCCATTTCGCTCAGTTGGTGGATGGCCAAGGCGACGTCGCGGTGTTTGCCGTTGAGGTCTTCGGACAGATCGAGCAGCAGGGTGCTGACGCTTGTGAAGGTTTCGTAGCTGTTGGTGATGAGGCTTTCGTTGCTGGCGTTGGGGTCAACATCGAAGAGGGCACTTGAATCTGATTTGAGCATGTTTGAATTCCTGTTTAGGGCCACCATCCTTTAGCTACTAAACATAAGGGTGGCGGCTATGCGCAGGTTAGTAGACCGGGGAATCCAAACAAAGCCGGCGCACCCGAAGGTGCCCTGCGCACAGCCACCATCAAACACAGACGCAATGTCTGATCGATGAAGCTTGTGCACATTGTTTGGATAAACCCTCAGGCTACTAAACCCGATCACTGAACAATTCAGCGACCGAGCCACCTTAGAGACAGCCTCTCTAGCGCACAAGCCGGCGGATTCTGACGCACGCGTAGGCAATGGAGCAAGCCGCGACGAGGGAATCGGATTTTGCCTTCAGGCGCTGCGAATTGCGGCGAAAGATGCGGTGCTCAACACCACGCCTGACCCATTGCAGCCCCTTTAATACAAGCCCTGCGGCGAATGCGGGTCGAAGACAATGGCCCCATAACTTGGGTGATTGGTCAACAGCGGGTTGTTATCAAGGTGCGGGTAGCTGGACAATAGGTCCAGCCGAGCCGGCAACGAGGCACCAGGTGTGCGAACTTTTAGTTCGCTCGGCTGGGATCTACGAACTGCAAGATTACTGATCGGAAAAAGACCAATGCTAGGGAAAGTCAGCAGTAAACATCTTGTCTGGGCCGCAGTCGCACTTTGCGTGACCCTTCTGTCCGGGTGCGCTACGTCACGCTACGACGGCAAGCACGCACCGGACCCGAGTAAGGCAATCATCGTGGGTTCGATTGGTGAGAGCTATGTGATGATGCAGCCGCATGGGCTGGTGGTTGAGATCAACCAACAGGGGGCACCCGGCACTGCATTACGGCTGACGACGCTAGGCAATGAAGATGATCAGCCATCACCCCATGTGCTGGGCCACTACTTCATGTATGAAGTGCCGCCTGGTGAGTATGAGTACACGCAGTGGCATTACGTGTATTACGCGGGCCGATCGATGCCGCGTCCTGTGCCTGCGGTTTTCTCGGTGAAGGCCGGGGAAACCCTCTATATCGGCGATCTGCGCGCCGATGCCCTGCGCTTTTGCCTAGCCAACGTGAACAATGCCGAGAGCACTGTGCAGGAGCTGAAGCGCAAGTACCCGATGCTCAAGGATCGGAACATCTTGAATGTGACGGCAAAGAGCGGTTTTGCGCCTTGGCCGAGTTCTGATGCCACTGACTTCGGTAAAGGGCTGTGCACGATCTGAATCCGGTAACGGTGACAGTCATCGAACCCGCGCCCATTGATCCCAGTTCAAGGAGTTTCATGCTATGAAGCGCTCTACGCTACTCTGGGCCAGCCTGTTCGTAGGCCTGGCCTCACTGACCGGCTGCATCAGCGGTCCAGACCTGACGGGCCAGCCATTCTTCACATCACCGGCACAACCCCGTCCGGACGAGGCCACGGTTTACTTCTATCGCACTTCCGCCAGCATCGGTAACGGGGTCGCTCCGACCATTCTGGTCGATGGTCGCGCTATTGGCAGCTTGCCCTCCGGTAGTTTTTTCAAAGCCGACATTCCTGCCGGCAAGCACAGCGTCGCCTCCACCTCGCCACCCATAATAAGCGGTATGGTTAACAAGCGTTTCGATATCACCGTCGAGAATGGAAAGGTGTATTACATCGCAGACCAACTCAGCACATCTGCTTACAAGGACGGACAGACCTTGGGCGAAATCGACGAGGGTCGTTTCGGTGGAACAATGTTTTACTCACGCTATGCGCTTGTGCCTGCTGAGGAAGCGCTGCGTTCTATCAAATGGTGCCAGGAGTTGCCGGCGACTGCACCGTAACCACGCGTACCTCATGCCCCGGCCAAGTCCATCACAAGCCCAGCCGTCAACGTTGGGCTAATCCAGTATGAGGGCGAGCAGGGAAACCAGTATGGATAGACTACCCACTTCAAGCGCTCGTGAGCCTTAAAGCTGCGATCCGAAAGGGCGTATAGGGCCGCCTTGTGTAACCGATTTTCAAGAGCAAGAAGGCGTCTGAGCAGACCAGATAGGAAGGTCTCTTAACTGCATATTGTGCAAGAGTTGAAGTCTCTAAAAATCACGCAGAGCTTATGGAGAATTTAAAGTATGAAATATTTAAAATACTTAATATTTGTACCCGTTTTAATGTTGTCAGGTTGTTCTACGATAGATAACCTAAAATCTTTTACGACTGCATATATTGAGCCGCCTAGTCCTACATCAAGCAGGCTCAGAGTTATCACCAATCAAACTGTACGCCTGGTTCCAGGTAGCACCTGTGTCGACTGGGAACTTCCCGGCGTTGGAATGGTGAACTCAAGATCATTTGCTATTGCAAATGATCGGACGTTCAATGATCGCATGCTGGGAATACCGGGTAGTGACGGGATTAAGAATAGCTCAGAAGTATATATTGAGCCGGGCAAGCCGATAACTCTAGTGTATGCAGGTACACCAGCAAGCGGGAGGTATCAATGTTTTACAAGTGTGCACTTTTTACCTGAGGCCGGCGCTGACTATGAATCTAACTCAGGGCTGTGTTACATCACAATTGAAAAAATCACCAAAAATGAAGATTCTGGAGAAATAAGCCGCACAGCTGTTGGAGGCCGCGAAGCTAAGGTTTGCACTTACTAATTAGCCCTTGATCGAGTTGAAGGAATACGACGGACAGTTGGACACATGCTGCAGCGGCCGTTTAGGGTGTATGAGTTCCTCATTAGGGTGTAAAGGAAAATCGGCAACCGCGCCTAGGGGCTTGGTGAAAAGCCGGGCTCGCCCCCGATCAGAGAGGATTGACCTCAATGGAGATTCAACGGATCACCCATCTGCCGCCCCAAATCCTCGACCTGGAAAAAGCGGCAGTTGCAGAAGGCTTCAGGTTTCTCACCCGACTGACTACAGACTGGGAGTCAGGCACCAATCGCTTCGATGCGCCTGGCGAATGCCTTATGGCAGCGTATCTGAACCAGCAGCTTGTAGGCATTGGAGGTCTATCTGTTGATCCGTTCACCTATGACCGTACAGGAAGGCTGCGACGCATGTACGTGGCGCCTGCGTCACGCGGGCAACAGGTCGGCCGCAGATTGGTTAGCGCATTGCTTGCTCACGCCGCATTGCATTTTGAACGTGTGCGCCTCTATACCGACACTATCGAGGGGGACATTTTTTACCTGAGCTGCGGCTTTATTCGAACGGAAGACACTCATGCGAGCCATTTCGTGCAGATCACAAACCTTTGAATTTGTCGGGTATCGGCCGATAGCTGCCCCTCATAGGCGGCTGCTTTCGTCCCCGGTAAACGGCATCTCCAGGGTCTTCGCGATTCGGGCCAATATCTTTGTGCATTCTTCAGAAACAATGAGCGGTGGCTCATTAATCATGTAAAGCAGGTTTTTGAACGCTATCCCAGCCTCGTTGTGATCGACATAATCCAGAACGATTTCACCACCATTCTTCGATCGCATCTGCCTGCGCTGGCACCGAGTCGATTTTCCAACTTCCCGCAACCCGTTTTTGGCACTTGCCCACGTAATACCGCCTTTTATGCTTGCTGAAACGTTTAATCGAGTCTATAAAAATGCCACAACTCCAAGAAAGGCTACCGCCATGACCCCACTCAGATTCGCTGTCGCCCTCACCGCACTCTCCGCCGCCTCCCACGCCATGGCCTGGGACTATGTGCTCCTCGACACCGACAAAGCCGCGCAGAACTGGCAGGTCACCAGCCAGCAACTCGGTGTGCAAACCGACAAACCCTTCAGCGTTACCCTGCGCACTCTGCACGGCGGTCGGCAGGAGGGGGTGAGCATTGTCGATATCGATAACGGCACGATGAAGCTTTCGGTGGTGCCGACTCGCGGTATGAACGTGTTGCAGGCTTCGGTCGGCGATGTGCGCATGGGGTGGGATTCGCCGGTCAAGGAGGTGGTCAATCCTTCCTTCATCGAGCTCAATGGTCGCGGCGGGCTGGGCTGGTTGGAAGGTTTCAATGAGCTGGTCACCCGTTGCGGCTATGAATGGGTCGGTCACCCTGGCATCGACAACGGCGAATTGCTGACGCTGCATGGCAGGGCCGCGAATATCCCTGCGAACAAAGTCACCCTGCACATCGATGAAAAGCCGCCGTACGCCATCACCCTGCGCGGCGAACTGAAAGAGCAAGCGTTCAAGAAGGTCGATTTTTCCGTGGCGACCGAACTGGTCACCGAGCCCGGCAGTGTAGTGTTTGCTCTCAACGACACCCTGACCAACAACGGCGACTATCCGAAGGAATACCAGGCGCTGTATCACAGTAACTTCAGCACCCCGTTCCTGGAGCAGGGCGCGCGTTTTGCCGCACCGGTGAAGCAGGTGTCGCCGTTTAACGACAAGGCCAAGGGCGAATTGGCCGACTGGCAAACCTACCGCGCGCCCACCAAGGACTACGACGAAACGGTTTACAACGTGGTGCCCTATGCCGATGCCAAGGGCGATATTTTGACCGTGCTGCATAACAAAGCTGGCAGCCTGGGCGTGTCAGTCGGTTTCAATACGCAGACGCTGCCGGTGTTTTCCCTGTGGAAGAACACCGATACTCAAGGGCAGGGCTATGTCACGGGGCTGGAGCCGGGGACGAGTTTTTCCTACAACCGCCGTTATCAGCGGCCACTGAACCTGGTACCCACCATTGGGCCCAAGGAACACAAGCAGTTCCGCATCAGCTACAGCTTGTTGGCGGATAAGGCAGCTGTGGACAAGGCCTTGAAGCAGGTCAGCGAGATTCAGGCCGGGCGCGAGACTGAGGTGCGGCAGACGCCGTTGGTTGATTTGACCAAGCAGTAAGGGCGCCTCCACCGCTTCCACAGGCCGGCGCGGGAGTTACGCCCGGCGTGCCGTCAACAACACCGTTGCGGCCGCCGACAACAATCCCGCGCAGCACCGATTGAAGATCCGCTTACCCCTCGGCTCGGCAAACCAGCGGCGCATATGCAGGCCCATATAGGCGTAGGCGCTGATGGCGATCCATTCCAGCGCGAGGAACATCGCGCCCAGCAGGGCGAATTGCGCAGTGACGGGTTGGCCGGGCACCACGAACTGCGGGAGGAAGGCGGTAAAGATCAGGATGGCTTTCGGATTGCCCGCCGCCACCAGAAACTCCTGACGCGCCAAGGCCCATAAGCCCACGTTGTTCGTGGCAGTTTGCGCCTCCGTGTGCGGGTCGGCGCGCCACAGTTGGTAGGCCAGGTAAAACAGATACGCCGCACCAAGCAGCTTGATCCCATAGAACAACAACTCCGAGGTTTGCAGCACCACCGCCAGCCCGGCGGAGGCGAGGGCGATCATGCCGGCGAAGGCCAGCAAGCGGCCGAGACCGGCGAGGCAGGAGGTGCGGTAGCCGTAGCGGGTGGCGTTGCTCACCGACAGCAGGTTATTGGGGCCGGGAGCCATGTTCAGGGCGAAGCAGGCGGGCAGGAAGAGGGCGAGGGTGGCGAGGTCCATGGCGGCTCCGGATTCGGTCGGACGGGAGCGTCGAGGATAAGGGGAGTGGGGGCGGTGCGGCAATCACGGCCGAGTTATGTCGACTAAGGTACAGGCTGTCCTTGACCTAAGCCCTCGTCCCAAACAGCCGATCAGCCAGCTCCCGACCGCGCTCCAGCCCTTGTGTCGTCAACCAGACCGATTTGTTCTTGTTTACCGGGTTTTCGATAAAACCCTGTTCATGTAATCGGTTCATTATCTGGAAATCATGCCCCTTCCAGGAGTTTCCGTCATCGGTGCTGAAGACTGTCAGCAGGGCCAGCACGGCTTCCTCTATCAGCTTTTCGTCGTATTCCATAGTGGTTATCTCTCTCGTGAATCGGGCGCGGCTCGTTTCAAGCAACGCTGTTCTCTGGCTTATCAATCGGCACTCGCACGCTAAACACCGTCCCCTGTTCCGTATCAGAACTCACCTCAATCGCCCCACCATGAGACGCCACGATTTCCGAGGCAATGAACAGGCCCAAACCCAACCCCTCCGTGGGGCCGTGATTGATCGCGGTACGCTGGGAGAAGCGGCCCATGGGGTTGAAGATGAACGGGAGGACGTCCTCGGGGATCGCTTCACCGCTGTTGTGCACGGTGAAGACCGCGAAGTCCTCGCGTATGCCCAGCTCGACTTGGATCGGCCGGGTGGTGTCCCCATGCTGCACCGCGTTGCTGACGATGTTCGAGAAGACCTGCTCCATGCGCGGGCCGTCGAATTGCCCAGCAACCGGCGTTTTGGCGTCGAACATCACGATAGCTTCAGGATGAAAGGTGCGGATTTCTTCTATGACGCGTTGGCACAGCGGTGAAAGGTCGATATCGGCGGTTTTGACCGGGATGCCCGGCCCCATCTGGCAGCGGGTCAGGTCGAGCAGGTCGCCGACGATCTGGCTCGCGCGGCGTACGCTGGTGTAGATCTGGTTGGCGATTTTGGTCGCGCGGGCGCCGGCGTCCTGTGAGCGGCGTAGCACGTCGGACCCCAGCAGGATCGCGCCGAGCGGGGTGCGCAAGTCGTGGCCAAGGATGCCCAGGAACATATTGCGTGACGCCTCGACCGCGCGGGAGTAGCTGGCGACGGACTCGGCCAGGGCCTGATCGATGGCTTCGTGGAAGCGGGTCATGTCGTCGACATTGATCGGGGTGCCGTCCTTGATCTGGCGCATCCACTGGCTGACGACGCTGGTGCGCAGCGCGCGGTATTCCGAGACCATCTGATCGATGGTGAAACCCGCCATCAGCCGCGTCATGGCATGGGTTTCCGCCGCGGTTTCCTGGTCGTCCGTCGGCGCCTGGCCCTGAGCCTTGGCTATTTGTTCCTGGCGGGTCTGCTTGGTTCGCAGGTCGCTGACGATGGCCCGCAACATCTGCTCGGCATGGTCGCGCAGCCCGACACTGTCGAGTTCCTCGCCCGGTGTCTCGATGGTTCTGGCGAAATCTTCCCAGGCTTGCAGGATTGGCTCGAGGTTTTCCAGGATGAAATCGGGCAGGCGCATGTCTGTAAATCCTGATGCGAGTCGGGCAGAAGAGCGAGGCTGCGCAGATGAAGGGAAATTCCCGGCAGTGTAGGAGGTTGTTCGCCGCTTTTAAAGCGCGGCCGGTGCCGGGGCTGCCATGGATCCAATCTACGCGCGCACAGCGCTCATGCGCCTGACCCTACAGCCCCAATGTCAGGGCCCTCAGCCTCTGTTCCACCACGCTGTCGAAATGGCTCGCCAACTGCTCGCAGCGCTCCGACGTCAGCCCTTCACAGCAGGTGATGCCCAGCACGAACCCCTGGGCTTTGGCACCGCTTTTGACAGCCAGGATCATCGACCCTGCCAGTTCGATCTCACGCAAAATTCGGTCAGCCTGTCGTTTTATAGGGCCGGGCAAATCGCTAATGGCTTCTTTCATGGCCGTCTCCGCAGGCATTCACTACACACACAAAGCACCCGAGGCACTGTCGGCCTCTTGAAAGCATCGACCGGCGGAAGGTTCAGGAGTTTCGTAGTGCGCGAGCGGGAGGCGATGACTTGCAGTTCCACAGGTACCGTTGTTCGCCCTAGCGCAGGCCGCCATCGGGGGCAAGCCTAATCGCAAAAGTGGTTCACTGTAGGAGCGAGCTTGCTCGCGAAAAACTTCCAGGCAACGCGTTCATACTGGATAAACGTGGTGCTACTGAGTTCTTCGCGAGCAAGCTCGCTCCTACAAAAAGCCTTAACTGGCGGGCATTAGAGCAAGCCCCTCCCACATTTAGGTCGCGGGGGCATCAGATAGAGAGGCTTCGGCTGCTGCCGCGGTGGCATGAATCACGGATGAAACCTGCGCCCCAGCGCATCCAGGCGCACGGCGATTGGTGGCAGGCGTTCGCTGCTGCGGGCCAGGGTTTCCACGTCGTCGGCGGTGTTTTGCGCGATGTGCTGCACCGATTGCAGGCGTTCGACAATTTCCAGGTTCGCCGAGGTCTGTTCGCGGGTGGTGGTGACGATGCGGCCGTTGAGTTGGTCGATATGCGCGATGTCTTCGCCCACGGCGCGCAGCATGTCGACGGCCATCTGGCTGTCTTCCACGCACCGCTCCACACCCTGGCGGCTGTCGTGCATGGCCTCGACGGCCTGGCGGCTGCCTTGCTGCAGGCCTTCGATGATGGTCTTGATTTCCTGGGTGGAGAGGGCGGTGCGTTGGGCCAGGCTGCGCACTTCGTCGGCGACCACCGCAAAGCCGCGGCCTTGCTCGCCAGCGCGGGCGGCTTCGATGGCGGCATTGAGGGCGAGCAGGTTGGTCTGGTTGGCGATGCTGCTGATCACCTCCAGCACCGAACCGATTTGCTCAGCCTGCACCGCCAACGACTGTACGGTGGATTGCGTGCCATTGATGCGCGAGGCCAGTTGGGTGATTTCATGCTGGGCGCGGCCGACGCTTTCCTGGCCGCGCACGATCTGCCGGCTGGCTTGGCCGGCGTGTTCCACGGCTTGTTCGACGTGCAGGGTGATGTGGCCCATGGAGTCTTCCATGCGCTGCATCGAGCCGGTCATCTCATTGATCTGTGCCAGTTGATGCCGCGCGCCCGTTTCCAGGGTGCCGCTGGCCGTGGCCAGTTCCTGGCCGAGTTGGCCGAGGCCATGGGAGTCGCGTGCGACGCCGTCGATCAGGTGGGTGAGTTGCTGCAGGAAGTGGTCGAAGCGCTTGGCGAGGGACACCCGCACCTTGTCTTCACCCCTGGCGGTGTCGGCTTCGAATTGCGAGGTGACAGCGAGCATTTTTTCGAGCATTTCCTGGCTTTCGACCGCCTCGGCGTGGCTGTGCACGGCGAGGTAGAGCAGGGCGACCGTTTCCATCACCACGTAGAACGCGTGCACGAAAATCATTGTCCAGCCGCCGTGATGCGCCATCACAAACACGGGCAGGCCTTGATGCTGCAGGGCATGGAATACCAGGTGATGCACGGCGATGGTCAGCGCCGCCACCAGGATCGGCAGCCAGTCACGGTAGAACGTCAGCACCGCCAGCAGCGCGAAAATACCGAAGTGCGCTTCGATCACCCCCTGCGCCTGATTGATGTGCAAGGCTGCCATCACCATCAGGCCGGCACCGAGCACACACCGCATCACACGGGTGCCGCCAATGGCGCGGTAGAGCGCGGTCAGCACCACGCCGGTGCCGCCCCCGACGATCAGCGCCTGGGTGAAGGTGTCATGCCAGAACGCCAGGCCCAAGGAGAACAGGAACATCAGCCAGATCAACGCCAGCATGATGCGGTCGGCCTTGCGGTAGTGCTCCATAAAGCGTGTGCGGTTGAGCATTCACGTGTACTCCATGTGGTTTGGCCAGGAACCAAGCATGCGGCGTGCCACGCTGGCCGCAGGAAAAGCAGGTGTGGCGAAGGGGGCCGGACAAGATCCGACAGACGGTTATCGGCAGGCCGTTGGGGGACTTTAAGCACGGCCGCCCGAGCGGGCAGCCGCGGATGACGATCAGAAGCTGTACTTGGCCGTCAGCATCATGTTGCGGGGGCTGCCGTAGGAATCGCCGCCGTAGGTAACGGCTTCGGAGATGGACTGGTAGTAGTGACGATCAAAGATATTGTTGGCGTTGAGCTGCAGGTCCAGATTCTGGTTGACCCGGTAGCCGGCCATCAGGTCGGTGACGGCGTAGCCGCCTTGTTTGAGCCGATAGGTGCTGCCGTCCGCCAGCTGGATGTCGTTGTACATGCGGCTCTGCCAGGAGATGTTGCCGCCCACGCGGAGTTTTTCCAGCGGGCCCTGGAAGTTGTAGCGGGTGGTGACCTTGAACAGGTGCTCCGGGGTGTCGGTGTCGAACTGCTTGTTGACCTTCTGCGGGTTGGCGGCGTCCTTGATGGTGTGGGTGCGCGCATAGGTGTAGCCACCGCCGACCTGCCAGTTCTCGGTCAAGGCGCCCTGCAGTTCGAAGTCGATACCCTGGCTGCGAATCTCGCCCGAGGCCTGGTAGCAGGAGGCCTGCGGGCAGTCCGGCACGACGATCTGCACGGCGCGGTTTTCCTGGTCGACACGGAACAGCGCCACGCTGGCATTCAGCGCGCCGCCCAGGTATTCGCCCTTGATGCCGACCTCATAGTTTTTGCCGACGATGGGCTTGAGCGGGGTGGCGCCGGTGCTTTTTTCACGTTGCGGCGTGAAGATGTCGCTGTAGCTGGCATACACCGAGTGCTGGTCGTCCAGATCGTAGATCAGGCCCGCGTAGCGGGTGAGGTTACGGGTGACTTTATAGTCGCCGTCGCCATCACGGTTGTCGTAGTCGTACCAGTCCAGGCGCCCGCCGAGGATCAGCTTGAGCGGGTCGGCCAGGCTCAGGCGGGTGGTGACGTACACACCGTCCTGAGTGGTGACATCGCGCTGGTTGTTGGTGTGGGTAAAGTTCGGTTTGCCGGCGTTGATCGGCCAATTCAGATCGTACGGGCTGTAGTTGCGGGTGGTCAGGTCGTAGATGCGCTTGCTGGTGCCCACGACCAGCTCATGGGTGCGCCCGAACGCCTGGAACGGGCCGCTGGCAAAGGCGTCGAACCCGGCCTGCTTTTCATCGGCGGCGGACTGGTACACGGTGCGGGCCAGGGTATTGTCGGTCCAGCGCGACTGGTAGGAACCGGAGAACAATGCGTCTTGTACGGCGTAGTTGGCGTTGACGTGCAGTGCCCAATCATTGGCCAGTTGCTGGCGCAGTTCGACGAAGACGGTGTTGATTTCCTGGTCTTTGTTCTCCCAGTCGGTGCCGGGATTGTACGAACGCGACAGGTCGAGGTGATGGCCATCCAGGCCGATCATCGACGAGCCCCAGAAGTAGTTGGTCTTGTCTTTCTGGTTGGAGTAGCCGAGGGTCAGGCGGGTGTCTTCGCTCAGGTCGGCTTCGGTCACGGCGTAGAACAAGCCGTGATCCTGCTCGGCCTTGTCGATGAAACTGTTGGCGTCGCGATAAGAGGTGACCACTCGGCCACGCCAGGTGCCGCTGTCATTGAGCGGGCTGGAAGCGTCGAGTTCGCCGCGGTAGTCGTCCCAACTGCCAGCGGCGCCAGTCAAGGTGACCTTCTGCTCGGCCAGGGGCCGCTTGCGAATCAGGTTGATCGCCGCCGAGGGGTTACCGGCGCCGGTAACCAGGCCAGTGGCACCGCGAACCACCTCGACGCGATCGAACATCGCCAGGTTCGGCTGGGCACCGACGTTAACGCCGTCATAACCACTGGGAATGCCGTCGTACATGAGGTTGTCGACGTTGAAACCACGCGCGGTGTAGCCCTGCCGGCCGGGGCCGCTGGAGTAGTTGAGGAACAGTCCTGGCGTGGCGTTGACCACATCATTGATGCTGGTCATCGCCTGGTCATCCATGCGCTGACGGGTAATCACGGTGACGGCCTGTGGGGTTTCACGCAGGGTCAGGGGTAGTTTGGTTGCGGTTTTCATTGAACCGGTGGTGTACGACTCGCTGCCTTCAGTGGTTTCGCCAAGTTGGTGCCCCGAAACCTCGGTAGCGCCGAGCTCAATGGTAGTGGGCGGGGCGTCGGCTTCGGCCGCGAAGGTCGCCTGGGTGGTGGTCAGGCAGATAGCAATTGCTATCGAACTCGGTGAAAACCCTTTGCCGCCGTGGTGTCGCACAGACATGAATGTAGCTCTCCCGGAACGCCATCCTTAGCGAATAATAAATCTGTTGATAATTATTCGCATCAGTGTGGCAGATTGAGCCTGTGGGAAAAAGCCTACGAGATGAATCAGTTAACGAAATTTTCATGCGCTGGGCACCGGCGTTTTGCCACCTTTGCCTAGATGAACACAATTTCGTAGGGCTCGCGCATGCGCTCCAGCAGCACCTGGGCAAGCATTGGCGCAAGGCCGATCGCGGGGTCGCCCATCAGCTGGCTGGCGTAGGCGTGCACGGCGTGCAGCTTGTGCGCCACGCTCCAAGTGTCGAGGCACAACTTGCGCGCGCGCTGCCAAGGGATCACCGAGCCTTCGCGTGCCGGCCAATGCCAGGCCCACATCGGCAATTCATAGAGTTGCGCGCCCACCAGTTTGCACGCCTCGGCGCTGGCACGGCCGACGGCTTCGTGGTCATCGTTGCCATCATGGCGCCAGGTGGTGAACACCACATCACCTGGCTGCAGGTAGCGGGCGATGAACTGGCTGATCGGCTGTTCATGGCTGGCCAGGGCGTTATCGCGAAAGCCGCCACGAATCCATTTCAGGCTGTGCAGTGGCACGCCCAAGCGGCGCAGGGCCTCGGCGCTTTCCTGGGGGCGCACCGCGCTAAGGCGGTTGGCCGACCAGATCTGGGAGCCAGGGTGGCTGGCGCTGCCATCGGTGATGGAAATTAATTTCAACGGGTGCGCGCGGGTGCTGAGCAGCTGCAGCAGGCCCCCGCAGGCGAGCACTTCATCGCCGGGGTGAGGGGCAATCACCACCACCCGGGCGCCGGGCGGTACCAGGCTGGTCAGCGAGATAGCGGGGATATGCGCCAACTGCGGCGCGCTGTTCCAGATTTGCGCGGGGCCGCGACGGCCCTCGCTTAACGAGGCGGTTTTCATGGGGTGTCACATCCTTGTCGGTTCAAGCGTGTGTTCACCCCAGGCTCCGCTGCGGTGAGTGCGCGGCGCTCCGATCCTGGAGCGCTGTGCGATGGGTTATAAGCATAGACAAGAAATGGGGTTCTTTTTACGAAACCTGCATCAGGCTCTTCAAATAGTCACCGAAACCACCCTGGGCGCGACACTCCAGGCGTGCGCTGGTGATCACTTGCGGGCTGTGGCTCCAGGCGATGGAAGCACCGCAACGTTCCAGGTTGCGCACCAACTGCACATCTTCATGGCATGCCAGGGGTTCAAAACCACCTGCCTGCAGATAGGCGCTGGCGCTTACCCCCAGGTTGGCGCCGTGGATATGCCGATGCCCGTCGCGGGCCTGGTAAGCCTGGTGGTAGCGAATCTGCGCCGCTGCGTCGAAGTCTGCACTCCAGGCGTCCACGGTCACGGTGCCGCACACGGCGTCGCAGCCCAGCGCCAGTTGCGCCACCAGCCAGTCCGGAGCCACGAGGCTGTCGGCGTCGGTGCAGGCGATCCAGCGCGCGCCCAGGCTCAGCAGATGTTGCGCGCCAACCCCTCGGGCATGCCCGACATTCCGTGCCTGCACCGCCAGGCTGTGCACCCCGTGCGCGCGGGCAATGGCTTCACTGCCGTCGCTGCAGCTATCGAGCACCACCAGGATCTGTACCGCTTCGCCGTGCAGATCCGAATGACGCGCGGCTATTTGTGCAGCCCTCAGGCACTCGCCCAGCAACGCTTCTTCGTTATGCACTGGAATCAGAATGCCGATCATCGCAGGCCCTCAAGGCTGGCGACCGAGGCGCCGTCGCGACCCCACAGGTCGAGCAGGAAATCTTCTTCATGGTGACGCACGACCGAATGCAGGCCCAGCCGCTGCTGGAGCAAGGCGTGGACCTGTTCGGCAGTTTGCGGGCAGCCTTCAATGGGCGGGCGCCAATGGCACGCCAGCAGCTGGCCGTCATCCGTCAAGGTGTCGAGGCAGCGGTCAATCAGGCGCTCGAGATCAGCGGCGTCAAGGTAGTAACACAGCTCACTTAGCACGATCAGCTCGAATTGCCCCGATGGCCACTGTTCGGGCAACCGGCACTGCTCCACCTGTACGTTGGAAAACCCTGCGAGCCGCTTCTTGGCCAGCGTCACCGCAGCGCTCGCCGTGTCACAGCACAGCAAGCGATCACAGCGCGCCGCCAGCTCGGCACTCAACTCGCCGTTCGCACAGCCGGGTTCGAAGATCGAGGCATAGCGCGCGCGGGTCAGTACCGCCAGGGTCATGGCGCGCTTGCGCCGTTCGTACCAACGTTGGCGAAATGCCCAGGGGTCGTCGTTGCCGGCGAACATCTGGTCGAAATAGGGGGTTGTCACACTCAAACGAACACCACTTCAAAAGGTTGCAGCAAGCGCTCCACCACATAGGGCGCCAGCACGGGGGGCAGGCCGATCTGGGGGTCGCCCTCCAGCTGGCTGGCGAAGGCGTGGATGGCATGGCGTTTGCGCGCCACCCTCTCGGGCGTCAAAGGGATCTTGCGCGCACGGTGCCACGGCACCATGCCGTCTTCGGCGGTCGCCCAGTGCCAGGTCCACACGGGCAGTTCGTACAAGGTGGCGCCCACGGCCTGGGCGGCTTTCGCACTGGCGCGGCCGACAGCCTCATGGTCGCAATGACCGTCTTCGCGCCAGGTGGCGAATACCACGTCGTCGGGTTTGAGGTAGCGCTGGATGAATACGGCCAGTTCTTCCTCGCGCTCGGCAACTTTGCTGTCGGTGAACCCGGCGCGCAGCCACTTCAGACTGTGCATCGGCAAGCCCAGGCGATGCAGGGCCTGGGCCGACTCCTGGGGGCGCACCACGCTCAGGCGTTGCACCGGCCAGCGTTGCGAGCCTGGATGACTGGCGCTGCCGTCGGTGACCGAGATCAACTGAATGGGCCGGCCCAGGTCGGCCAGGCCTTGCAGCAAACCGCCGCAGCCGAGCACTTCATCGTCCGGGTGCGGGGCAATGATGACGGCACGGTGCCCCTCCGGTACCAGTTGCTCAACGCTGATGTGCGGCAGTTCAGCCAGGCGCGACGAGGTTTGCCAGTAATGCAGGGAGGTGCCTTGGCCGACAATCGGGTTGGGTTTCATAACTGCCACCTCCCTGAAGGTTCGCCGGCGACCTGCATGCCCAGGGCGGCCAAGTCGCGTTCGGCGTGGCTTTGGCGCACATACACCGGCAAGTCCGCCATCAATTGGGCGAAGTGCGGGTCCTTGCAGTAAGGCCCCGCGCCTACGCCACGGCCGACATGCTGGATCACCTGCTCGACGGTTTCCTCGACGCACGCGCGCACTTGCTGGGCCAGCAACCGGGCATCGGCGGTCGGTGCCCGGTCGATCTGCTCGGCACTGGCGCGCAGCACGCAGGCTGCGCTGTTCAATGCACTGTCCACCGCGCCGAGGTGGGCCAGGGCATGCGGCTCAGGGTGCTTGCTGCACTGCTCGCGCAGCACTTCGGCCAGGCGCTGCGCCGCGCCATACCAGCACGCCGCAATGCCAATGCCGCCGTGCCAGAACCCCGGGCGCGCCAGATAGTCGCCCGGCCCGCCGACTGCGAGGCCCCTGGCCTCGCTGAAGACGATCTCGACACTTCCGGTGGCGGCCATGCCCACCGCATCCCAACCTTCATCCGTTACCGTAACGCCCGGCTGATCCATTTCCACGGCCACCAGTTGCTGACGATCCTCCTCGTCCCACGCGGTCAACAACCCGTGCGAAACCACGGACGCGCCTGAACACCAGGCTTTACGCCCGTCGACGATCAAGCGCTGGCCGTCGCGCCGCACGCGCACCTTGGCGCTCGGCGGCTCGGCGGCCCACATCCCCCAGGTGCTGCCCAAGGGCGGCAGCGGGCTGTCGAGTTCAGCAATGATCGCCAGCGCATCGGTGTGGCCTTCGAACAGCTTGCACAGGCGCAGGTCATGGCCGGCGACTTGCGCCAGCCCGCTGTAGCGCGTAAGCGTCTGGCCGCTGCCGGGCAACGGCAGTTGGTCCAGGCCTTCTTCCTGAAGGTCCTTCAAGGCCTTACCCAGGGCTTGCGTGTCCGCATAGCCCCGGTAGCCGGAAAGGAATCCGTGCAACGCCATCTCACACCTCGTCGTCGTGGTGAAGCTCAAACAGTAGCAGCGAGCGGCCGGTCGCGGCGTACTCGTGTTCGAAGTCAAAGCGCTCCTGGCCACGCACCGCAGGGTCGTTGGTATCGAGCAGGCAATTCCAGAACTCGCCCTGGGGCACCGGTGGCAGGCGGAAATTGACCATATCGTGATGGGCATTCACCACCAGCAACAGAGTGGCATCGGCGCCGGCACGACGAATCCCGGTCTCCTGGGCGCGGCCATCCATCAGCATGCCGAGGCAACGACCGTTGCTGTCTTCCCACTGCTCAGTGGTCATTTCATTGCCATCCGGCGCCAGCCAGGTGACGTCTTTGACGCCGATGTCTTCGTTGTAGTCGCCGACCAGGAAGCGCCCACGACGCAGGATCGGGTACGCCAGGCGCAACTTGATCAGGCGTTTGACGAACTTGAGCAGCGCCTTGCCGTCGTCGTCCAGATCCCAGTTGACCCAACCGATTTCGCTGTCCTGGCAGTAGGCATTGTTGTTGCCGTGCTGGGTGCGGGCGAATTCATCACCGGCCACAATCATCGGCGTGCCTTGTGCCAGCAGCAGGGTGGCGAAGAAGTTGCGCATCTGGCGCAGGCGCAGTTCGTTGATTTCCGGATCGTCGGTAGGGCCTTCGACGCCATGGTTCCACGACAGGTTGTTGTTGCTGCCGTCCTGGTTGTTTTCGTCGTTGGCTTCGTTGTGCTTGTCGTTGTACGACACCAGGTCGTGCAGGGTGAACCCGTCGTGGGCGGTGATGAAGTTTACCGAGCTGTAAGGCCGGCGCCCACGGTGGTTGAACATCTCGCCCGAGGCCGTCATGCGCCCGGCGAAGTCCGCCAGCTGGCCGTCGTCGCCTTTCCAGAACGCACGCACGGTGTCGCGGAAACGGTCGTTCCATTCTGCCCAGCCAGGTGGGAAATTGCCCACTTGATAGCCGCCGGGCCCGCAGTCCCAGGGTTCGGCGATCAATTTGAGCTGGCGCAGGATCGGGTCCTGGCGGCATGCCACGAGGAAGCTGTGACGTTCGTCAAAGCCGTCGCGGTAGCGCCCCAGAATCGTCGCAAGGTCGAAGCGGAAGCCGTCGACGTGCATCTCGGTGGCCCAGTAACGCAAGGAGTCGGTGACCATCTGCAGCACGCAGGGGTGACTCAGGTCCAGGGTGTTGCCGGTGCCGGAATCATTGATGTAGAAGCGCTTGTCATCGGGCATCAACCGGTAGTACGAAGCATTGTCGATGCCGCGCATCGACAGGGTAGGGCCGCGCTCGTTGCCTTCGGCGGTGTGGTTGTAAACCACATCGAGGATCACTTCGAGCTTCTGCTCATGCAGGTGCGCGACCATTTCCTTGAACTCGGCGATCTTGCCGCTGGCCAGATAGCGCGGGTCGGGCGCAAAAAACGCGATGCTGTTGTAGCCCCAGTAGTTGGTCATGCCTTTTTCCAGCAAATGCTGGTCGTTGACGAAGGCGTGGACCGGCAACAGCTCGACCGAAGAAACCCCCAACTGGCGGATGTGCTTGAGCACGTCATCTTCCATCAGCCCGGCGCAGGTACCGCGCACGGATTCGCCGACCGAAGGGTGGCGCATGCTGATGCCGCGCAGGTGGGTCTCGTAAATAATGGTGCGGTCCCACGGCACGCGCACCGGCTGGTCATTGCCCCAGGTGTGCGCCGGGTCGATGACCTTGCATTTAGGCACGAAGGGCGCACTGTCGCGCTCGTCGAAGCTGAGGTCGTCGTCGGGGTGGCCGATGGTGTAGCCGAACAGCGCTTCAGACCATTTGAGTTCGCCCACCAGTTGCTTGGCGTAGGGGTCGATCAGCAATTTGTTGTGGTTGAAACGATGGCCGTTTGCCGGGTCGTAGGGACCATACACACGGTAGCCGTAGATCAGCCCGGGGTGGGCGTCGGGCAGGTAGCCGTGGAAGATCTCGTCGGTGTATTCGGGCAGTTCGATGCGCTCCAGTTCCACCTCGCCAGCATCATCGAACAGGCACAGTTCGACCTTGGTGGCGTTGGCCGAAAACAGCGCGAAGTTAACGCCCAGGCCGTCCCAGGTGGCGCCAAGAGGGAAGGGCAAACCTTCACGAATCCGCGACGGCTCGTGGTCCGGCGTCGTTGAGGCTTTTTCGGGCTTGCTCATGGTGTTGCTCCTGCAGGGGTTCTTTTTTTCGGGCCGAACGCGGCCGTACTGACAGTTATTCAGCGCATGACGTAAAGAGATAAAGGCTCCCCTGACGGCAATGCAGTCAGGGGGCGCGGCGATCAATGAGCGGGAGGTTTGGGCTTTTTCGGCGCAGCGGGCTTTTTTGGCGCCGGTTTGGCGGCGGCAGGCTCAGCCGGCTTGGCTTTGGCCGCTGCCTTCGGGGCAGTCTTCGGCTTGGCGGCCGGCTTGGGCTTGCTTGGCGTCAGCGCCTCGGCTTCGGCCAGCTTGCGCGCCATCTCCCAGTGACGGGCATCTTCACCGTGAGGCTTGCCTTCGGACTCCCAGATCTGATGCGCTAGTTCGCGGATGCGTTTGTCTTCATTACTCATCACACACTCCTCAGAGAAAATGTTCAGCTTTCTTGACTATCGGAATTGATAAAGACATTGACCGGGAAATCCCCCAGGGCAGCGCTGATCAACAGCTCCTTGTCTGGTGTGACTACGCTCGTCTGAAAAAGTCCCTTCCAGTTTTGCGTTGCGGCGGCGAACGGTAATTTCACCCGCGTATCGCCCCAAACCTGCGCAGGAATCAACGGCTGCAGCGCATTTTCGAGCAGGCGCCGGGGCCAGCGTGGCACCACCACCAGCACATGGTTGCCTTGGTGTTCGCGGCAGAAGGCGACGACGTGCTCGGCCTGTTGCCCAACCACCTCCAGGGCGGTGTAAGCACCGTCGCTGAACAGCTCGAGGTTAGCCTTGCGCAAGGTCAGTACCTGCGCGATCAACGCCTGTTTGATACGCCCGTCGCGCCAGTTGGCCAACAGTTCAACGGTGTCCACTGGCGCCTCCAACGCGCGTTGCCGCGCCTGGAAGTCCACCGGGCGGCGGTTGTCCGGGTCTACCAGGCTGAAGTCCCAGAACTCATCGCCTTGATAGACGTCCGGCACGCCCGGCACGCTCAGGTGAAGCAAAGACTGCGCCAGCCCGTTCAAGGCACCAGCGGGTGCAATCGCCTCGGCCGCAGCGGTAAGGGCGCTGCGCAGCGGGGCGCCGGCCTCACTGAGCAAAACGCGCTTCAGGAACGCTTCGACGCCCTGTTCGTAGGCCTCGTTGGGCGCGCTCCAACTGCTCTGCAGCTTGGCTTCGCGCAGGGCTTTCTGTTGCCATTGCCACAGGCGTTGCTGATAGGCCTCGAGGTCGGGGTTCGGCTCCAGCGGCCAGCTGCCGAGCAGCACCTGATACAGAATCAGTTCATCGCCTGCCGAGGGGCTGTCGGCGCTGTCGCGCAGCGGTGCGGCCAGGCTGCGCCAGTGTTCGACCTGCTCGGCATACCAGGAAGCGCACTCGCTCAGCACCGCCAGACGGGCGCGGGTATCTTCGCCGCGTTTATGGTCGTGGGTGGCGGTGGCCAGCAGGTTGTGCGGGAAGCACTGCAGCCGCTGCTGGTTGACCGCGTGAAAATCGGCCAACGGCGCGCTGAACTGCTCGGTGCTGAAGCCCACATCGTTACGCGACAACAGCACCGCCGAACGGTAGAACGCCGTGTCTTCCACGGCCTTGGCGGCGGCGGGCGAGGTCAGTTGCTGGAAGCGCACGCAGGCATGCTTGAGCATCTTGCGCTCGCGGCCCAGCGGGCGATTGCGCCAGGGTTGCCCACCCAGCCATTTTTCCAGGTGATCGAGCACCGGCCAGTCACCTTCGCTCAGGGTGCTGCGCGCGCCGTCCATGGCCTGCTGGAACACCTTGTCGTCAGCCGCGCTGCGCCCGCGTGCGCTGATATAGGTGCGGTACACCGGGAAGTGCACGATCAGTTCCTGCAAGGCGCGACGGATCGCGCCCAGGGTCAGGTCGCGGGTCATTACGTCGTCACGCGCCACTTGCAGCAGCGCCTGGGCCACGCTTTCGAAATCGCCGCCCAACGAGCCATTGAGAATCTGCTGGCGCGCCAGCCGGGCTTCTTCGATAAATGCCGAAGGCCGTTCGCTGTGGCGTGACCACAACTCGGCCAGCGGCGTGAAACCGTCCGGATGGTGTTGCAGCAACGACAGTTGGTTCATGAATTCGTAGCCGGTGGTGCCGTCCACTTGCCAGTCTTCGCGCAGGGTCTCGCCTTCGCCGAGGATCTTCTCCACGAAGATCGGCAAATGCCGCTGTGGCGACAGTGCATCCACCCGGCGCCGCAGCTTGCGGCAGTAACCGCGTGGGTCGGCCAGCCCGTCGATGTGGTCGATGCGCAGGCCATCGATCAAGCCTGCGCTGATCAACTCGAAAATCTTGCCGTGGGTGGCCTCGAACACCGCCGTGCGCTCCACGCGCAGGCCGCCCAGCTCGTTCACATCGAAGAAACGGCGCCAGTTGATGTCGTCCGCCGCCGTGCGCCAACTGGCCAGGCGGTAGCTTTGTTGTTCCAGCAGTTGATGCAGGCGCGCAAAGCCTTCCGGTGTACGCCCGTCGAACGCGGCGAGGCGCTGTTCGATGGCGGGCAGCAGTTCGCTGGCGCGCTCGGCCAAGGCCTGTTTGAGCAGGGCGGCTTCGGCGTAGGCGTCATCCTGATAAGCCAGGGTGGCGAAGCGATCGGCCAAGGGCTTGAGCCCCTCGTCGCCGCCAAGCACCAGGGCGTAATCCCGTGGGCAGATCGGGAAACGGTGTTCGTAGTGCTCGACGTAAAACGCACCCTGCGCCGCGTCAAACTTCAGCACCAGGCTGCCGCTCTGCAACGCTTCGCCGTAATCGCTGCCAAGGAACGGCATCAGCAATTGGCCCTTGAGCAGCGGGTCCGGGGAGTGCCATTGAATATCGAAGAATTCGCTGTAGGGGCTCAAGCGCCCCCATTCCAGCAGGTCCAGCCACCAGGGGTTGTCGGCGCCACCGACGGCCATATGGTTGGAGACGATGTCGAGGATCAGGCCCATATCGTGTTCGCGCAACGCGGCCACCAGGCGCTGCAACGCCGCCTCGCCGCCCAGTTCCGGGTTGACGCGGGTAGGGTCGACCACGTCGTAGCCGTGCATCGAACCGGCACGGGCTTTGAGCAGGGGCGAGGCATACAGGTGGCTGATGCCCAGTCGGGCAAAATACGGCACCAATGGCACCGCGTCATCCAGGGTGAAGCCTTTATGAAATTGCAGGCGCTGGGTAGCGCGCAAGGGCAGTGCTTTCATCGGTCACGCTCATAAGCTTGGTTGCGCGCGACGGCCAGCAGCTCGAGGCGGCGCGCGGCGCCGGCATTGTCGAGCAGGCTGGACGCTTCGCCTGGCAGGCGGCGGCGCCAATTGGGGTGGGTGTCGGTGGTGCCGGGCAGGTTGGGTTGTTCCTCCATGCCCAGCGCATCCTCCAGCGGCAGCAACACCAGCGGTGCACGGGTGTGGCCGAGGTAGCGCACGCTGGCATCGATCATGTGGTCGGTGTCGTTGCGGATTTCATCGACGAAGTTCTGCGGGTCCTGGCTCAAGGCCTGACGCAGGGCCTGCCGTTCGCGCAGGCGGTGTTCGCTCCACTGGTCTACGGTTGGCGCGTCGATCAGGCCCAGCTGGATATTCCATTCGATGTCGCGGCTGTGCCACCAGCCGTTGAGGGTCGGCAAGTCGTGGGTGCTGGTGGTGGCCAGGGCGTTGTCGGGCCAGTCGAGGATAGGCCTGAACTGGCCTTCGTGGTTTTGCTCGAACAACAACACGCGCATGCCGAGGATCGCCCGGCTGCTGAGTTTTTCGCGCAGGCCGTCGGGCACGGTGCCCAGGTCTTCACCGAGCACAATGGCCTGGTGACGATGGGATTCCAGGGCCAACAGGCGCAGCATGTCGTCCACCGGGTAATAAAGGTAGGCGCCTTCGCGCGGCGATGCGCCGTTCGGGATGACCCACAGGCGTTGCAGGCCCATCACATGGTCGATACGCAGGCCGCCTGCATGGGCGAAATTGGCCCGCAGCATTTCAATGAAAGCGCGGAAACCGTTGCGTTTGAGGCCCTCGGGGGAAAACGCAGAAATGCCCCAGCCCTGGCCCGCACGGTTGAGAATGTCCGGTGGCGCGCCGACGGTCAGGTCGGCGAGCAATTCGTCCTGGCGACTCCAGGCCTGGCTGCCGGCACCGTCCGCGCCCACCGCCAGGTCGGCGATCAGGCCGATACCCATGCCGCTGCCACGCGCCGCCTGTTGCGCACGTTGCAGGCTGCGCGCGATCAGCCATTGGGTGAAGGCGAAATAGCCGATCTCCTCGCGGTGCTCCTCGGCGAACTGCACCAGCGCCGGGCTCTGCGGTGTACGCCAGTCTTGCGGCCAGTGGCGCCAATCGAGTTCTTCGCCGGCGGCGGCGCGCAACGCTTGTACCGCTTCGAAACGGCAGTGGTTTTCCAGGGCTTCGCCGCCAGTCTGTCGGAAGCTCTGGAAATCGGCGTGTTGCGGATGGTGACCGTGGCGGAAATCTTCATACAGGGCGCGCAGCAGACGTTGCTTGGCCTTGGCGGCGGCGGGCCAGTCGATCAGCGTGAGCTGTTCCAGCTCATGCAGCTCCTCGGCGAGGCCTGCGGTTTCGATGGCATTACGCACTTCACGTTCGCCCAAAATGCAGGCCGGCGAGGCATACAGGCTGTTGAGAAACAGCCGGCTGGAAGGCGAATAGGGGCTGTAGCGCTCGGCGTCGGCGCTGAACATGGCATGCATCGGGCTGATCGCCAGGGCGTCGGCCCCGCGCTCGGCGGCTGAGCGGGCCAGGTGCTCCAGGGCCAGGGTGTCGCCAAAACCGCCGTCGCCCAGGCGGCGCAACGAGTAGAGCTGGGCGCTCAGGCCCCAGGCGCGGGCGGGGTTGGTGTCGACCGCTTCGGCCACGCTATAGCATCGGGCGGGTGCAACCGCGAGGGTAAACGTCTGGCCGTCGATATGCGCTAGGTGGTAGCCCACGGCGATGACGCCAGGCAGCACGGCATCACCGTCCAGACGCAGCTCCAGGGTTTCACCGTTTTCCAGATGGACGCGGCACGGCGTGTCGGGTGCAAAGAAGCGCGCCAGGTCCAGGCCTTCACCGCTGTCGACGGTCAGCAGCGGCGGCAGATGCTTGTCCTGCTGGGCCTGCTCCAGTTCTCGCAGGCTGGCGTCGATCTCGGCCTCGGTATCGGCCGGGTGCCCCAGCCCTTTGAGCACGGCGCGCAGGGCGTCGGGCTGCACATGTTGCGGGCGACCGTTGGCATCGATCCAATCGACGGCCAGGCCCGCGCGGCTGGCGAGTAGTTCCAGGTTCGCTTCGCTCAAAACTCTTCTCCGACGGGGAATAAGGACACGCGTGCGCTGAGGGGCGGCAGGTGCGCCACGGGCTCGACAGGCGTTTGAAAGATCACATGTGGCGAGGCGGGCTGGTCGATAGGCTCGGCGCTCAGGTTCAGGTCGATTTGCAACACGCTGCCATCGCCCAGGCGCCAGCGCGCAGTCACGGCGCTGTCCGCCAGCACCTGCGCACCCATGGCCACACTGCCGGGCAGATGGGGCACCACATATTGATGGCGCAGGCCCAGCAAGTGGCGATAGAGCTGGGCATGCTCGTTTTCGACCAGGGACGGCTTCGATTGCAGGAAGGTCGTCACTGCGTTGGGATCGGGAATCCGTTCGCGCTGCTCGGGGTCATGAAACGCGGCGAAATCGGCGAACTCGTTACGTCGGCCCTCACGGACGGCCTGCGCCAGCTCACCGTGATGATCGGTGAAGAACAGGAACGGCTGCGCGGCATTGACTTCATCGCCCATGAACATCAGCGGGATCATCGGCGACAGCAGCAACAGCGCGGTCGCCGCCTTCAACGCCTGGGGCGGGCACAGTTGGTGCAAGCGTTCGCCCAGGGCGCGGTTGCCAATCTGGTCGTGGTTCTGCAGGAACGCCACGAAGGCGGTCGGCGGCAGCCCCGCGCTGGGTTCGCCGCGTGCATGGCCGTGGCGGGTGGGCTGGCCCTGGTAGATAAAGCCTTCACCCAGGCAGCGTGCCAGTTTGGCGGTGGGCTGCTCGGCGAAGTCGCTGTAATAGGCATCGGTTTCGCCGGTGAGCAGTACGTGCAGCACGTTATGGAAGTCATCGTTCCATTGCGCGTCGAAATCCTGTTTGAGCAAGCTGGCCTGGTTCAGCTCGTTTTCCAGCATCAGCCACACGTGGCGGCCGGTGTCGACCTGCTGGCGCACCCGTTGCGCCAGTTCCAGCAGGAACCCGGGGTTGTCGATGGCGTGTACCGCATCCAGGCGCAGGCCGTCGAAGCGGTATTCAAGCAGCCACATCAATGCGTTATCGAGGAAGAAATCCCGTACTTCACGGCGCTCGAAATCAATCCCCGCACCCCATGGGGTGTGCACGTCTTCCTGGAAGAAGCCCTTGGCGTACTGGCCCAGGTAATTGCCATCCGGGCCGAAGTGGTTGTAGACCACGTCGAGGATCACCGCCAGGCCATGCCCGTGGGCACTGTCGATCAAGTGCTTGAGTTGTTCGGGTGTGCCATAGGTAGAGTGGGGTGCGTAAGGCAGTACGCCGTCGTAGCCCCAGTTGCGCTCACCGGGGAATTGCGCCAGGGGCATCAGTTCGATGGCGGTTACACCCAGCTCGGCCAGGCGCGGCAGCTGCTTCTCGACTTCGGCGTAACCGCCCATTGCGCCGACGTGCAGTTCGTAGATGACTGCTTCGTGCCAGGGGCGGCCTTGCCAGTGGCTGTGCCGCCACTCATACGCGAGCGGGTCGACGACGCGGCTCCAACCGTGCACATCCAGCGCCTGGGCCCTGGAGGCAGGGTCGGGAACATCCCGTTCGCCGTCGATATTGAAGCGGTAAAGCGTTCCGGCAGGGCAGGCCACTTCTACTTCGAACCAGCCATCTGCCTGGGGCAGCATGGCGATGGATTTCCCGTCCTGCAATTCAACGCTGACATAAAACGCGTCTGGCGCCCACAAGGCAAAACGCGTATGTTGCGCGTCCAGCATCAGTGCGCCGTGGGGCCAGGTTTCCAGAGTCCGTAACGGCATCTATGAAGACCTCTCTTGATTATTTAGTCGATTTCCCCAGTGCTTTAACCACCAGTTGTTCGTACAGCTCGGCGTAGGGTTCCACCGCCTGTGACCAGTTAAAGGGTTGGGTCATGGCGCGGCTGCGCATGGCGTTGAGCAGGCCTGGGAAAGAAAACACTTTAAACGCGCGCTCCAAGGCTGCTTTGTAGCTGCCGACGGTGGATTCGTTGAACAGGAATCCGGTGACGCCGTCTTCAATGGTGTCGGCCAGGCCGCCAGTGTTGCGCGCTACCGGCAAAGAGCCGAAACGCTGGGCATACATCTGGCTCAGGCCGCAGGGCTCATAGCGCGATGGCATCAGCAGGAAGTCGCTGCCGGCGAACATGCGGCGGGCGTCGGTCTCGTTGAAGCCGATGCGCACGCCAACCTGGCCTGGGAAGCGCAGCGCCAGCTCACGCATGGCCTGTTCTTCTTCCGGCTCGCCACGCCCGATGATTGCGATCTGGCCACCGTTTTCAACGATGAAGCTGGCGACCGCTTCGGTAAGGTCCAGGCCTTTCTGGTAGACCAGGCGCGACACCACGGCGAACAACGGGCCGGTGGAGTCGTGCAGGCCGAACAGCTCGCGCACTTGGGCGGCGTTGATGGCCTTGCCTTCCCAGTCACCAATATTGAAGTTATGGGTCAGATGGGGGTCGGTCGACGTTTCCCAGCTTTCGTCGATGCCGTTGGGAATCCCGCTGAGCAGGCCTTGCTGGGTTTTGCTGGCCAGGAAGCCATCGAGGCCACAGCCGAATTCCGGCGTGGTGATTTCCTCGGCATAGGTGGCGCTGACCGTGGTGATGTGGCTGGAGTAGGCCATGCCGGCCTTGAGGAACGACATCTTGCCGTAGAACTCCATGCCTTCCTGTTGCAGGGCGTGCGGTGGAATGCCCAGTTCGGGGGTGCAGCCCAGGCTCACCACGCCCTGGTAGGCGAGGTTATGAATGGTGAACAGGGTCGGTGTGCGTGAACCACGCCAGTGCATATACGCCGGGGCCAGGCCAGCGGGCCAGTCGTGGGCGTGCACCAGGTCCGGGCACCAGTGAATCTGCGCCAGGTTGGCGGCCATGTCGGCGGCGGCCAGGCCCAGGCGGGCGAAGCGGATGTGGTTGTCCGGCCAGTCGCGGCCATTGTTGGCGCCGTAGGGCGTGCCTTCGCGCTCGTACAGCTCAGGGCAGATCAGTACATAGATGACCAGGCCATCCTTGAGGTCCATGCGCCCGATCTTGCATGGTGGCAGCGCCGCGTGGCCGCCCAGCTCACCGACGATATGGATCGGGTTGTCGCTCTCCATCACCTGCGGGTAACCGGGAATCAGTACCCGCACATCGTGCAGGTGCGCCATGGCGCGGGGCAGGGCGGCGGAGACGTCGCCCAGGCCACCGGTCTTCACCAGGTCGGCAAACTCGGAGGTGACAAACAGCACTTTCTTTCGATTCGGATTCTTACTCACGATCGGCCGCACAGTGTTGGGCAGGTCGGCCAACGATGTAGGCCCCCCTGCCGGCTGACTAAAACGCTCTCCCTGAGTTACTACTGCGGCACTGATCATAATGCACTCCCCTTGTTTCGTTGGTCGGCTAATGGCCCGCTGCCATTGGCTCCGAGTGACCGCATCCTGCGGCCAGGCGCACAAGCGCAATACAAACTGGCAAGGCGTATGCCAGTTGCACGGTTAGCTAAAAAAGTTTGGATGGGCGGGCATGCGGCCTGAACCGGATACGTTCGCCTTACCTAAAACTGGACCTGCGGCAGAGTTCGAAAGTTTCGATTTTTTGCGGGGTTTTTGTTTTGGAACGGACCCATCGGTCATCAGTCTAGGACAGATTCCAGCATCCATAGGGTTTATTCGGGGAAATTGTAGGACAAAAACTTATAAGGTTAAGCAGGCTTAAACAGTGTGGCGAGGGAGCTTGCTCCCGCTGGAGTGCGCAGCGCTCCCTTATTTTGGGGGCGCTGCGCGCCCCAGCGGGAGCAAGCTCCCTCGCCACAAGTGGGCGCCCGCACTGAAATGGTGCGTCAGCCGAGCACCCGAATGGGTGCGCCGTTCGTCCAGGCCTGGATGTCTTCGATCATCTGCTGATAGAACTGATGGTAGTTCTGTTCGCTCACGTAACCGACATGGGGCGTTGCCAGCACGTTTGGCAGCGAGCGGAAGGGATGTTCAAACGGTAGTGGCTCCTGGCTATATACGTCCAGCGCCGCGCCGGCCAGTCGCCCGCTGCTCAATGCCTCAACCAGCGCCTGTTCATCCACAATCGGCCCGCGTGCCGTGTTGACCAGCCGGGCACTGGGTTTCATCCAGCTCAACGCCTGCGCATCGACCAGACCGCGACTGCGTTCGCTGAGTACCAAGTGAATGGTCAGAATGTCAGCCTGTTCGAACAGCTCGCGCTTGCTCACCCAGGTCACGCCGGACTCGGCTGCCCGTTGCGGCGTGAGGTTTTCGCTCCAGGCGATCACGCGCATGCCGAAGACCTGGGCGAACTGTGCGACTTTTTGCCCGATGCTGCCCAGCCCGAGGATGCCCAAGGTCTTGCCATACAGGTCGCCGCCCAGGCCGACTTGCCAACCGCCTGCGCGCAGGGAATTGGCTTCGGCCAGCAGGTTGCGTGTCGAGGCCATGATCAGCGCCCAGGTCAGCTCCGGCGCGGCCTGCTTATAGCTGTCGGTGCCGCACACCTGGATACCCAATGCCTTGGCGGCGGCGATGTCGATGGCGGCGTTGCGCATGCCACCGGTCACCAGCAATTTGAGCCTGGGCAGCCCTTGCAGTAAGGCCTGGTCGAAGGGGGAGCGCTCGCGCATCACGCAGATGACGTCGAACGTCAGCAGACGCTCGACCATCGTGGCCGTATCGGCGGGGTAGTCATGGAGAAAATGCACCTGGCCCAAGGGATCCAGCACCGACCAATCCACCACGCTGCTAGCCACTTGCTGCCAATCATCAATGACTGCGATCTGTAGCGACATGCACGCGTGCCTCACTCAGGTTAAAGGGCCTTCAAACCCTGCAACAGCGCTTGATGAAACCGCGCCGGTTCTTCCATCTGCGGCGCATGGCCCAAGCCTTCGAACTCCACCAGGGTCGCATGGGGAATCAGCTTGGCCACCTGCTTGCCCAGCACCTGGTAGTTGCCGACCTTGGCTTTCACGTCCGGTGGCGCCAGGTCTTTGCCGATGGCGGTGGTGTCGCTGGTGCCGATCAACAGCAGGGTCGGCGCTTGCACGTTCTTGAACTCGTAGTACACCGGTTGGGTGAAGATCATGTCGTAAATCAACGCCGAGTTCCAGGCCACCAAGGTATGCCCCGGTCCTTGGTTGAGGCCGACGAGCATGTCCACCCAGCGCTCGTATTCGGGCTTCCAGCGGCCCACGTAATAGGTGTCGCGCTCGTACTTGCGCACGCCGTCTGCGTTCAGTTTCAACTCGCGCTGATACCACTGGTCAACGCTTTGGTGCGGCACGCCCAAGGCCTTCCAGTCTTCCAGGCCGATGGGGTTGACCAGTGCCAGTTGTTCGGTTTGTTCGGGGTATATCAAGGCATAGCGCGTGGCAAGCATACCGCCGGTGGAGTGGCCGAGCAGCGTGGCTTTTTGAATGCCGAGCTTTTCCAGTAACTGGTGGGTGTTGAGCGCCAGTTGCTGGAAGCTGTATTGGTAATGTTCGGGCTTGCTGGAGGTGCAAAAGCCGATCTGGTCCGGCGCGATCACCCGGTAACCCGCGTCGCTCAAGGCTTTGATCGAGTCTTCCCAGGTGGCGCCGCAGAAGTTCTTGCCGTGCATCAGCACCACGCTGCGGCCGTTGGCTTTACCTTTGGCCGGGACGTCCATATAGCCCATCTGCAGGCTTTTACCTTGGGACTCGAAGTTGAAGCGTTCAACCGGGTAGGGGTACTGGAAGCCCTGGAGTTCAGGGCCGTAGGTGGCGGCGAACACAGGTGCGGCGCTGGCGGTAAGCAGGCCGGCGACGCATAAGTCACGGATGGAAGGCATGGGCATCAACTCCGGGAAAAGATGCTCCGGATGCTGTTTGGGAGAGATTAACGGGGGATTAACACACCCGCTGCAGGGTTACTGCGCCAAGCCGCTGACGTGTTCCAACCGATGCTTGAGCCGGTCCAGCGCGATACGCGAGAGCTCGATCATGCGCTCATGCAAGGTCACCAGTCGCAGTTCGGTCTCATAGGTCAGCACACGCGTGAACAACGTGCCGCCAGGCTGTGCTTGCAGGCAATAATGCAGGGAACCGTCGACCACCACTGAGGTGAACACGGTCATGAACTCGTACGGGCAGCGGGCGATGTGTACGCGGTAGCTCAGCGGCACGCGGATGCCCAGCAGGTCGATGATTTCGGTAAACCGCGTACCGGTCGGCAGGGAGCCGTGGGTGCCGGTGTCGGCGCTGAGGGAGGAGGGGTGCCATTCGTGCCAGTGGTCCGGTTGGGTCACGTAGTCGTAGACGGCCTCGACAGGGGCGTGGATGAACCGTTCCTGGCTGATTCGCTCCACGCGGATCGGATGCTCGATAGCGTGCATGACACACCTCCTGTGTGGCGGGTTTTAAACCAGGAGCTGTGAGAATAGTCCGACTCCCGCGCTTTGCACGGGAGTATTCAGGCGTGGATCAACGCACTTTGAAGCGCCCCATCAAGGCAATCACCCGGCCATTCGCTTCCAGCAGGCTGTGGGTATTGGTTTCAGTGGCATGGCCGCTTTCGACCAGCTCTTCTACCATATGTCGGATCTGTACCATGCTGCGGTTGATCTCTTCGGTCACGGCGCTCTGTTGCTCGGCGGCCGTCGCGATCTGGGTGCTGAGGTTGTTGATATGGCTGACCGAACCGGCCATTTCATCGAGCCCGCTGTTCACCCGCGCGGTGGCATCCGCCGCCGACTGGCAACTGGCCTGGGTGTTTTCCATGGCGGTAACCGATGAGCTTACTCCGGTGGTCAAGCGCGCCAGCATCTCGTTGATCTGCGAGGTGCTGGCCTGGGTGCGTGCGGCGAGTGCGCGTACTTCATCGGCCACTACGGCAAAACCGCGGCCTTGTTCGCCGGCCCGCGCCGCTTCAATCGCGGCGTTGAGCGCCAGCAGGTTGGTCTGGCCGGCGATGGCGCCGATCACGCCGAGGGTTTCGGTGATGCGTGCGGCGTCCTGGCGCATGTTCTCAACGGTGTGGGTCGCGCTGGCGACCTCACCGATCAAGGCGCTGACACTGGTGGACGCTTCGCCCACCACCACCCGGGAACGGTCGGCGTGTTCGTTGGCGCGCTGGGTGAACGCTGCGGTTTCAGCGGCGTTTTGCGCGACGGTGTCGGCGGTGGAGCTCATTTCGGTGATGGCGGTCACCGTCTGGTCGGTTTCTGAAGCGTGGCGCACCAGGATCTGGTTGGTGTGAGCCGAGGTCTGCTGCAGCTGCGCAAGACCCGAGGCCATGGCGCCGGTGGCTTGGGTCACTTCGCCGATCATGTTTTGCAGGTAGACGATAAAGTGGTTCACCGAGTGACCGATGGCGCCCAGTTCGTCTTCGGCGCGGATGGTGATGCGTCGCGTGAGGTCGGCGTCGCCAGCGGACAGCGCGTCGATATTGCCCTTGAGCGCTTTCATGCGCTGTACCAGCTGGCGAATGGCATACGCCGCGAGCAGCACCAGCAGGATCACCATCGGGATTTGCAGCAACGCCAGGCTGCCGAGCACGTCATTGCGCTGGGCGGTGATCAGCGAGGTGGGCAGGGCGGTCGCCAGGAACCACGGGGTGCCCTCGATCGGACGCATGTAGAACGTGCTGGCCACGCCCTGGTTGTCGAACTCGCTGCGTTGCAAGGCTTGGTCACGATGGGCCAGGGCTTTGCTGACCTGGGCGGCAAAGGCCGAGGTGCCGGTCAGTTCGCTGATGTTCTTCAACACCACCGGGCTGCTGATGCGCGAGCTGTTGCTGATGATCTTGCCGTCGCCTTCGACGATCAGCATTTGCCCGCCGATGTCTTTTTCCTTGCTGGCCACCAGGTCATTGAAGAAGCCCAGGGTCACGTCGATGGTCGCCACGCCATAGGCGGCGCCGTCACGCTGGATCGCCATGGCGCAGTTGGTGCGCGGCTCCTGGCTGGCGTCGTCCTTGTAGGCGGCGGCCCAGGCGCATTGGCCACGGGGCGAGGCGAGGCCGCCCTTGTACCAGCTCTGGTCGTAATAGTTGGGCGCGGGGTCACTGTTCCAGAAGGTGTTGACCGCCAACTTGCCCGACGCGTCACGGTGCCAGAACGTGCTGTGTTTGTTGCGCCCAGGCGTGCGCTGGTTGGGCAGCGGCCAGATACCGCCGCCGAATACTTTCAGCTCGCCGTATTGATCCACCAGGCCGGGCAGGACCTTGTCGATGGCGTCGCTGTCGAGCAGCGGAATCGTTTGAGTGATGGTGCGCTGCTGGGCCTGAACCTTGTTCAGTTCGCCCTGGATCTGTTCGGCCACTTCGCCGATGCGATTGAGTACCACCTGTTCTTCGGTGTATTGCAGCTTGGGTGCGACCAACTGGCCGATACCCACGACAGTCAACACCAATAACACCAGGACGAACAGCACCAGGAACAGGGTATAGCGAGCTTGAATGGAGCGCAGTGGGGGCATGGGATCGTCCTTACGAAGCGTTATTGTCGGCGCGGCTTTGTTAGAGCTTCGTATGGCTATCGGCTTGGACGGTAGGAGCTTTAGGTAGGTGTGTGCAAGAAAGTGCCGACGTCGTCGAGCGGCGCCGCCAGGTCAGATCTGGAGCATGGCCATCACTCAAATGTGGGAGGCCCCACTACCTCTTCGACGTAGCGCTGTCGCGCAGCAAACTGGGGGCGCCTACAAATATTCTTGGCGCTGAGGTGATCGTTCCCGCGCTCTGCGTGGGAATGCCTCCTGGGACGCTCCGCGTCCCGCCAAGCGCTGCAAGTTTCGGCGATTGCGCACAGGTGACGCGGAGCGTCACGGGATGCAATCCCACGCAGGAGCGTGGGAACGATCTTTGAATGTGAAATTTCAGTTTTTAACTGAAAAATTAATCCTTTAAAATCAGCGAGTTATTTTAAGTTTGATAAGAGGGGGCTTGCTCTAATGCCAGTCAGTTAAGGCTTTATGTAGGAGCGAGGCGGGCGGCTAGCCCTTGCTCGCGAAAAACTCACAGGCACCGCGTTTATTCAGGAAGCACGCGTTATCGTTGACGTTTTTCGCGAGCAAGCTCGCTCCTACAGACGGTGGTGTACGCTTAACTGACGGGCATTAGGGCTTGCCCCCGATAGCCATAGGTATCTACACAACTTTGTAGCAGCCAACGGTAACCACGATGCGGAGCGAGCCGCCCTTGATCTTGCTCTTGATCTAGGCGCCCCAAATCACTGTCGGATTACGGGCACACCGAGCCTAGGCGAGGTGCCGAGTGGTGGGGCAAGAGCCCTTTGGTTACTTTGGGGCTCTTTTCCAAAGTGACCCGCCGTAAGGGCGGAACCCTAAGCCGCCGTTACCGCAGCAACGGATATGTACTCGCTTTGATCCAGCATCCTGGTCGGCTGTCAGGCCGCCATCGGGAGCAAGCCCCCTCCCACAGTTTGACCTCATCCACTCAGGCAGGTGGAGGCCGACCATGGCGTCTGTGCGCCGCGCCGGGTAATGGATTGCGGCGCTAGCTTTGCGCGCGGCGGTAGGCGCCCGGTTGTTGCCCGGTGACTTTATGAAAGGCGCGGGTAAACGCCGCCACCGATTGATAGCCCACCGCCAGCGATACATCCGCCACGGTCTGGTCTGCCTTGAACAACTGGCAGGCGTGGCGCATGCGCATCATCAACAACACTTGGCCCGGCGATTGTCCGCACAGTTCATTGAAACGTTTGAAAAACGCCGAGCGTGACAGCCCGGTGCAGGCGGCCATGCTTTCCAGCGTCCAGTTTTCGGCCGGACGTGCAATCAGCTGTTCCAACAAATTGGAAAATGCCGGGTGCCGAGCGAGTGCCGCCAGCCCGCCCAATTCGGTGTTGTCGAGCACTTGTTGACGCAGCACATACAGAAACAGCAAATGACATAGGCGTTCGAGCAAGGCCGAGGAGGGCGCCGGTTGGCGCTCGCACTCTTGCAGGATCAGTTCGAACAGATTGCGCGCGGCAGTCAACGACGGGTCGCCAGCGCGCAGGATGATCCAGGCGGGCAGGTTGTCGACGATCATCGCCGACAGCCCGGACTGGAAATGAAAGAAGCCGCAGACCAGGCCCACCCCGTCCGTGGCGTGGCGGTCGAGCGCCAGCATCGGGCGGCGCGGGCATTCCTGCGCGCCCTGCGCAGTGTCTGCACCGGACAGCCGATATTCCAGGTCGCGCAGCAGGAATACCGCATCGCCGTTGTTCAGGTACTGCGCCGGCTGGCCGTGGATGTGCAGCCAGCATTCGCCTTGCACAATCAGATGAAAACTCGCCCTGGCCAGCCCATGGGTGCTCGCGTGCCAGTCGCCGCAGTAGCGGCCGACGTGGAACAGGCTAGTGTTGAGTTCGAGGCTGTCTAATAACCAATCGACGAGTGCGCTGGACGAATTCATCTAATGAAAAGACTCTAGAGCAAGTAATCGCTACTTTAGCCTATTGAGCGGTTTTTTTATAACCAACAGACTGGAGTCATTCACCCATGAGGAGACCACTCCATGTCCCGCGTACCGCTGCTCACCCCTGAAACCGCGCCGCAAGCCGCCAGGCCCTTTCTGGAAAACGCGCTGAAAGGCTCGGGGTTCATTCCCAATCTGCTCGCCGTGCTGGCCAATGCTCCGGCCGCGTTGGAAACCTACATCACCGTTTCCGGCCTGAATGCCAAGTCGGAACTGAGCCTGGCTGACCGCGAAGTGGTGCAACTGATCGCTGCCACCCAGCACGGTTGCGATTTTTGTGTGGCCGGGCACACCGCCGTCGCGCGTAACAAAGCCAAGCTGCCCGAAGACGTGATTGACGCGCTGCGCCAGCGCGGTGAGTTGCCCAATGCGCGCTATGAGACACTCGCTGCGTTCACCCGTGAAGTGATCGCTACCCGTGGCGATGTCAGCGATGCAGGCTATGACGCGTTCCGCGCCGCCGGCTACAGCGACGGGCATGCGCTGGAAGTGATCCTGGGCGTCAGCCTGGCGACGCTGTGCAATTTCGCTAATGTGTTTGCGCGCACGCCGCTGAACCCGGAGCTGGCGCAATACCGTTGGGAAAAACCGGCAAGCTGAACCGGCGATGGTCCACCTGTAGGAACAAGGAGAAACGTACATGCTTGACCCAATCTTGAGCCGTTGGCTCGATGTTCAAGCGCAGGCCCTGGATGTGGGCAGTTGCGATCCACAGGAAGTGCTGCCACGGCTGGCAGAGGCCAATGTGTTGCGCGTCGGCGTGCCCAAAGCCTTGGGTGGCCTCGGCGGCGACGTGGCCGGGGCCGTGGAGGCCATCGCCAATATCGCCAGCCATTCCCTGGCGGCCGCGTTCGTCTGCTGGGGCCAACGCTCGTTTATCGAATACCTGCTGCAGAGCCCTAACGCGCCGCTGCGCGAGCAACTGCTGCCGGACTTGCTCAGCGGCAAGCTGGCCGGTGCCACCGGGCTGTCGAATGCGATGAAGTTCCTGTCCGGCATCGAGACGCTGCAGATCAGCGCCGAACCCAACGACCACGGCTGGACCCTCAACGGTCGCCTGCATTGGGTGACCAACCTGCGCAAGAGCGGCTTCGTCGCCGCTGCGGCCGTTGAACACGCGGCTGGCGGCGCGCCGTTTATCCTGGCGATTCCAGATTCGGTGGCCGGCTTGCAGCGCTCCCGCGACCTGGAGTTGCTCGGGCTGCAGTCGAGCAATACCGCCGCCCTCGGCCTGGAAGGCGTGGAGCTGAGCCGCGACTGGTTATTGCATGAGGACGCGCGCCAGTTCCTGCCCGCCGTGCGCCCGGCGTTCCTGGGTTTGCAATGCGGCCTGTCGATCGGGCTGGCGCGCCGCTCCCTGGCGGAGGTGGCTCATCATTTGGGCGCTTCGCGCACCGTATTGCGCGAAGAACTCGAAGCGCTGCGCGTGACCCTCGATCACCTGGTCAACGAACTCAAGAACGGCCTGCTGGCCGGGCGGTTCGCCGCTGAACCGGTGCCGTTGTTCAAGCTGCGCATCGCCCTGGCGGAAACCGCCGCCAGCGCTGTGCAGCTGGAATTGCAGGCCAGCGGCGGCAAGGCCTATCTCACCGCCCATGGCAGCGGCTTTGCCCGGCGCTGGCGGGAATCGGCGTTTGTGCCCATCGTCACGCCCAGCTTGGTGCAATTGCGCACCGAATTGCACCGCCAGGCCAACCTATGAGCCCGGCGGTATTGACGGCGCAGGGCGTTTGTTTAGGGTATGCCAGTGGCCTGGTGTTGGAAGGCTTCGACCTGCAGTTGCAGCCCGGCGAAGTGGTGTCGATCCTCGGCCCCAGCGGGGTGGGCAAGTCCAGTCTGTTACGTGTGCTGGCCGGTTTGCAGGCGCCCCAGGGCGGCAGCGTACACGTACTGGGGGAGCCTTTGAATGGCCCGCATCCTCGGGTGGCGGTGGCGTTTCAGGACCCGAGCCTGCTGCCGTGGCTGAACCTGGAAAAGAACGTCGCCTTCGGCCTGGATTTCGCCCGGCAACCGCACCTGGGCAATGAACAGCGCCGCCAGCGTGTGGAGCATGCGATTGCCGCTGTCGGCCTGGAACACGCCCGTCACCAATTTCCCGCGCAGCTGTCCGGCGGCATGGCCCAGCGCACCGCATTGGCCCGCTGCCTGGCCCGCCAGCCACAGGTGTTGCTGCTCGACGAGCCCTTCGGCGCCCTCGATGAAGTGACCCGCGCGGACATGCAGCACCTGTTGCTCAAGGTCAATCGCGAACAGGGCTCGGCGGCTGTGCTGATCACCCACGACATCGACGAAGCCTTGCTGTTGTCTGACCGCATCCTGCTGCTGGGGAACCGCCCCGCGCGCACGTTGGGCGAGTGGCAAATCGACTTGCCGCAACCGCGTGAGGACCAGGTCGAAGCCATTGGCGCGCTGCGCATCGACATTCTTAAAACCCTGCGGCAGGCGAGCCGCCCTCAACCCAACCCCCTTGATCTGCTGGAGCTTAGCCATGTGTCTGGATGACCTGACCCACTCGCGTCGCGACTTTCTCAAACTCTCGGCGGTGCTCAGCGCTGCCGGTGCCTTGCCGCTGCTGAGCAGCCTGCAGGCGCGCGCCGCCAGTGAGCCCGACGCGCCGGTGCGCATCGGCTACCTGCCGATCACCGACGCCACGCCACTGTTGGTCGCGCACAATAATGGGCTGTTCGAAGCCGAAGGCATCAAGGCTGAACGCCCGGTGTTGCTGCGCAGCTGGGCCCAGGTGATCGAAGCGTTCATCTCGGGGCAGGTCAACGTGATTCACCTGTTGTCGCCCATGACCGTGTGGGCGCGCTATGCCAGCAAGGTGCCAGCCAAAGTGGTGGCATGGAACCACGTCGGCGGGTCTGGCCTGACCGTGGCGCCGGGGATCACCGACGTGAAGCAGCTGGGCGGCAAGTCGGTGGCGATTCCGTTCTGGTATTCGATTCATAACGTGGTGGTGCAGCAGTTGTTCCGCGATAACGGGCTGACGCCGGTGGCACGCGCGGCGGGCGGTGCGATTGGCGCCAATGAAGTCAACCTGATCGTGCTGCCGCCGTCGGACATGCCGCCGGCATTGGCCAGCAAGCGCATCGACGGTTACATCGTCGCCGAGCCGTTCAACGCCCTGGCCGAGAACCTCAAGGTCGGCCGGGTGCAGCGCTTTACCGGCGACATATGGCGCAACCATGCCTGCTGCGTGGTGTTCATGCACGAACATGACCTGACCAACCGTCCTGAATGGTCGCAGAAAGTGGTGAACGCCATCGTTAAGGCCCAGGTCTGGACCCGTGACCATCGCGAAGAGGCGGTGAAGCTGCTGTCCAAGGACGGCCCGAACCGCTACACGCCGCATGCCGAACCGGTATTGAGCAAGGTGCTCGCGCCTGCCGCCGCCGATCGCGCCGGGTACCTGGCCGATGGCGCGATCCAGCACGCCAACTGGGACGAACACCGCATCGACTTCCAACCTTACCCATTCCCCAGCTACACCGAAGAACTGGTGCGCCGCCTCAAAGACACCTTGATCGAAGGCGACAAGCGATTCCTCGCCGACCTCGACCCGGCGTTCGTTGCCAAGGACCTGGTGGACGACCGCTTTGTGCGCAACGCCATCGAGGCCGTCGGCGGCATGCAGACCTTCGGCTTGCCCGACGGTTACGCGCGGCATGAGGAGATTGGCGTTTGAACAACGGAAAAACCGGCGCGTGGCCGGGCTGGGTGCTCGGGTTCGGCGGCCTGGCCGGATTGTTGGTGTTGTGGTGGCTGGGGGTAAAACTGTTTGGCGTGGCGGACGGGCTGTCGGCGCGCTTTTCCCTGGCGGCGACCTTCAGCAGCCTGTGGGAATTGCTCGGCCGCGGTGAGGTGTATGTGCACATCGCGGTGAGCCTCAAGCGCATCTTCGTCGGGCTGTTCCTGGCCTTGCTGGTGGGAGTGCCGCTGGGCTTATTGGTAGGCAGTTCGCGCAAGCTGGAGGCGGCGACCACGCCGGCCTTCCAGTTTTTGCGGATGATCTCGCCTTTATCGTGGATGCCGATCGTGGTGATGCTGATGGGGGTGGGGGACCAACCGATCTATTTCCTGCTGGCGTTCGCCGCCGTGTGGCCGATCATGCTCAACACGGCGGCGGGGGTGCGCCAGCTCGACCCGCGCTGGCTGCAATTGAGCAAGAGCTTGAGCGCGACGCGCTGGGAGACTTTGCGCCGGGTGGTCATTCCGGGCGTGGTGGGGCATGTGTTGACGGGCGTGCGCCTGGCCATCGGCATTCTGTGGATTGTGCTGGTGCCGTGCGAGATGCTTGGGGTCAGTGCGGGGCTGGGGTATTACATCCTCGATACCCGTGACCGGCTGGCGTATTCGGAACTGATGGCGATGGTGTTGCTGATCGGGCTGCTGGGGTTTGCGCTGGATGCGTTGGCGCGGTGGCTGCATCAGCGCTGGGTGCATGGCGGGTAGCGGTTTTTCCAGGGTGAGCGTCTCGCCGGCAGCGAGACGCTCGTTCATTCAGCGGTGCTCGTAGCCTGGGCCGCCGCCGTAGCGATGGTCATGCCAGCCGCCGCCACCTCGTGGGAAAAAGAAACAGCCGCTCAGGGTCAACATGATCAGCAAGGGAATCAGCAGGGTGATGCGACGCAGCATTTGGGCAATCCTCCAGGGGCTCACAAGGTCAATCGGGCGCGGAACGAGCCAAAGCTTTTCATCGCCTGTAACATGAGACCTTGCCGCCCTGCGTCCATCCCCGTTTTCGGGTATGTGCTTGGCATCTGCGGCGATACACAGTGGATACATTCTTTAAGGTTCAGGAACTCGTCATGACCCAGAAACAACGCTTGAAATACTCGATTCTGATTGCCCTGGCCGTGCTGGCCTCGATGTTCGGCCTGTCCTACCTGCAGAACATTGGCGCCATCAGCGAAAAAACCTTCCAGTACCTGGCCATTGCGATTGCCGTGGTGGTGGTCGTGATCAACGGCATCATGCGTCGCAAGGTCAAGCCACACTTCTGATGCGCGCGTGATTTCAGGCGCGTCCCTCGAGCACTTTGGCGGCCTCTTCGTGGAGGCTGTAGCTCTTGTCGGCATTGAGGGTGATCACGCCCTCGCTGCACAAGCGCTTGAGCACCTCGCGCACACTGAGAAATGACAACGGGATGCCCAGCTCCAGCAAATGGCTGTGCACGCCGCGCACGCCGAGGGTGCGCTGGTTGCCGGCAGCGGTGAGCAGGGCGTCGATGACCTTCAGCCGGATCAGGCTGGTGCGCAGACCGAAGCATTTGAGCAAATGGCGAATACGCTGGTTGCCCTGCTGTTCGGGCGTTTTGCCGAACCCAGGGGGGGGGTTGCCGACATTGGCCTCGGCGGTCGATGAATGTCCATCCGTGGGCACTTGCGGGTTGTACATGCAAAACTCCTTATCAGAGCCTGATCAGGAAAATGATGGTGCTCTTATTCATTAAGACGAACGAACGCGCAAAATCATGAAGTGCAGGATGTAGAAATTTTGTCGATATCGGGTTTGTCACAGTGCGAGCGCCCGGAATAAACCGCCCACGCCATTAAATTATTTTCGGTTGGCTGCGTCCTTACGGTGGGGGAGTTGTCCCTACCGAGGGTGTTCAATTTGACTGTGGAGTCGGCGTGATTATTTTCAACGGGTTGTCCAGGGTATGCGTGGCAGGGCTGTTGCTGGGAATGAGCCTGGCGGCATCGGCGCGGGAGCCGGTGGCGCAGGCGTCCACAGAGATTCGGCGTACCACCTACGGCGTGCCGCATATCCGCGCCAATGATGAGCGCGGCCTGGGTTTCGGCATCGGCTATGCGTATGCCCAGGACAACCTGTGCCTGCTGGCCAATGAAGTGATCACGGTGAATGGCCAGCGCGCCCGGTTCTTCGGCCCCGAGCAGGCAACCTTGGAGGAACGCAACAACCTCGCCAGCGATGTGTTCTTTACCTGGCTCAACACACCGGACGCGGTGGAGGCGTTCTGGAAGGCGCAAACGCCGCAGATCCGCCAGCGTATCGAAGGCTATGTGGCCGGTTACAACCGTTATCTGAAAGAGCAGGGCGCGCCGGCGCAGTGTCAGGCGGCGTGGGTGCGTCCGCTGGTCAAGGAAGACCTGATCAAGTTGACCCGTAGGCTGCTGGTAGAAGGCGGTGTCGGCCAATTCGCCGAAGCCTTGGTGGGCGCGACGCCACCCCAGGCCACCGCCGCCGTGCAGCCCGACGCCAAGGCGTTCGAAGTGGCCGCTGCCAATCAACAGCGCTTCACCCTCGACCGGGGCAGTAACGCCGTGGCGGTGGGCCGCGATCGCTCCTTCAATGGGCGTGGCATGTTACTGGCCAACCCGCATTTCCCGTGGGTGGGCGGCATGCGTTTTTACGAGATGCACCTGACGATCCCCGGCCAACTGGATGTGATGGGCGCAGCGCTGCCAGGGTTGCCGGTGGTGAACATTGGCTTCAACCAGCACGTGGCCTGGACCCATACGGTGGACACCTCCAAGCATTTCACCCTGTATCGCCTGACGCTCGACCCCAAGGACGCCACCCGCTACCTGCTCGATGGCAAGTCCGTGCCCCTGGATAAAACCACGCTGACGCTGCAGGTCAAGCAGGCCGATGGCAGCGTCAAGGACGTCACCCATACGGTCTACAGCTCGCAGTTCGGCCCGGTGGTGCAGTGGCCCGGCAAGCTGGATTGGGACAACCATTACGCCTTCAGCCTGCGCGACGCCAACCTCGGCAACGACCGCGTGCTGCAGCAGTGGTACGCCATGAACCGCGCCGGTAGCCTCGCAGAACTGCAAACTTCGGTGCACACCCTGCAAGGCATCCCCTGGGTCAACACCCTGGCCGCCGATGATCAGGGCCAGAGCCTGTACATGAACCTGTCGGTGGTGCCCAACGTCAGCGCGGCCAAACTGGCGCAATGCAGCGACCCGCGCGCCGGCCTGCAAATGATCATGCTCGACGGCAGCCGCAGCGCCTGCGCCTGGGACATCGACCCACAGGCCGCCCAGGCCGGCATTTTCGCCGCAGCCCAATTGCCGCAACTGCAACGCACGGACTATGTGCAGCATTCCAACGATTCTGCGTGGATGGTCAACCCCAAGGCGCCGCTTACCGGCTTCTCCCCGGTGATCAGCCAGGACAACATCGGCCTCGGCCCCCGCGCCCGATTCGCCCTGCAGCGCCTGCAATCCCTGGAGAAACAACCCATCACCGTCAGCGCCCTGCAAAACATGGTCATGGACAACGAGGTGTACCTTGCCGGGCAAGTCATGCCTGACCTGCTGCAGTTCTGCGCCAAACAGCTGGGCAACGATGCCGTCGCGCTGCAGCCGCTGTGCACCAGCCTGAAAACCTGGGACCAACGCGCCAACCTCGACAGTGGCCTGGGCCTGGTGCACTTCATCAACCTGGTGGAACACCTGCAGCAAATACCCGATGCCTGGCGTGTCGCCTTCGACCCGGCCCACCCGCTGACCACCCCCAGCGGCCTGGCCATTGACCGCGCGCCCGTGGCCAAAGCCCTGCGCGAAGCCATGCTGGCCTCAAGCACCGCAGTCGGCAAACTCGGTCTGAGCCGTTGGGGTGACATCCAAGTCTCCGGCCAAACCCCGATCCACGGTGGCCCGCAGGAGTTGGGCATCTACAACGCCATGCAAACCGTACCCCGCGCCGACGGCAAACGCGAAGTCGTCAGCGGCACCAGCTATCTGCAAATCGTCACCTTCGACGACAAAGGGCCCCAGGCGGTAGGCGTACTGGCGTTCTCCGAGTCCAGCAATCCCGAGTCAAACTACTCCAAGGACCAGACCCAGGCATTCTCCGAGAAAACCCTGCGCCCACTGCCATTCACCGACGCCCAGATCAAGGCCGACCCGCACTACCAGGAGCAACGCATCCAGGAGTAGGGCAGGCACGCAACCCCTTGATGCCAATGCGAAATATTTTTGAAATCAAGGGGTTGCAGGCAAAAGCAAATGAGTACATAATGGCGCCCATCGAACGCAATGAAGCATTAAAAACTTCAATGTATTCAATGAGTTAGAGTAGAGGCGCGCTTCACATAGCCCACTCAAGTTTGTATGCGATGAATGCCGGCAACACAGGCATTGATCGTTTGAGGCCGAGTAGCAAAATGGTTATGCAGCGGATTGCAAATCCGCCTACGCCGGTTCGATTCCGACCTCGGCCTCCACTCTTGGAAACCCCGTAGATTAACGTCTACGGGGTTTTTTATTGGGTGGGATTTGGTTATCTATCCGCTGAAAGGTAGTGCTGGGCAGGAGAAGGGCTGCGACGATCACCGTCACGAACTGAGTGGGGGCGGTGATCGAGAGGTCTGTGGCGAAGGTAGCTTTCGGCCAAAAGCGGCCATTAGCCGACATTTACGAAAGACGGCTTTCGACCCAGAGTGTGTAAAAACGCTCCGTCATTGATCCGTGCAACGACACATTGGTTGCTTTGGACGGGTCAGACCGTCGAACGAGCAATCGCTTTTTCTAAGACGGCTCGTAACATCTGCTCCGGTGATTGTTCCTTGTTGAAGAAGCTCGGGGACAATTTATCAGAGTCGTTTTCAGTCGATTGCCTGAGCAGGGCGAGCGGCCCCGATTGTCCTAACTGCTCTTGGTAAAGATTTTTTATACTGTCCCTAAAGCCATCAGGGTATGCCGCTTTCTCGACCCCTGGAAGATCATCGAAATAGTCCATGATGCCTTTGAAGATTTCACTGTTGTCACCGCCGTTCGTTATATTGGCGTACAACTTGGAAAAATATGTTTCATCCTGCTTACTAAGCTCCCCATAAGCGGCATATCGTTCTGCATCCGTATAGGTTCCTGAATCATCATAAACTATATTGCTTAGCCCGTTTCGGGCCATACCTTCAAATGGGTTTGGAAGTCTTTCTGGGGGGAGCTTAGACAGTCCAACTGCGTAATCCAGTGACTGCTGACCTAACGCCAAACGGACAGGGTCGTCTGTTTTGGGAAGTAGATCCTCATTATTAAGATTCCCACCAGCAATCCGCTGCCCGAAATTGTACATATCGCTCTGACCTTTTGCATATTGTCCTTTTAAATCCCTATTGGACATAGAGGCTTGTTTGTCATCAGCGTTACTTAATGCGTACAGTGCCCGTGCAGAATCGGAGATTGTGACGGTCTCGGTCGTTTTGGGGGCGGCATACCCTGAAGGTAAATTTACAGGGTTGGAAGAAGGAAGCTTCTCTTGTGTAGAAGCCTTTGCCTGTGTACTTGCTTGATACGATTTGATCGAAATATCCATGGTAATACTCCATGTGCTGAAGAGCTCGAGAGCTATCTTCAGCTAGGGTGCCTATACAAATGTCGGATTATTTGATTTCAAATTCGACAGTGTAGTTATAGGGAGGCGCCGATTGAATTGCTGTGATATTGGCGTTGCAAGTAGCGTTATCGGAACCAGTGCTACTGCCCATTTTAGTCCAGCTAGGGGCTTTAGTCGTTGGATTGACCTGGTGGCTTGCTGCAAAACGACATTTCTTATTACCTGAAGTATAGACGAATCGCATTCCTGAAACCGTATCCGCGACACTGGTCAGGGCAAATGTCGTCGTTGCAGAAGGCAGAATCGTACTTGGGGCGGGCGCTACACTCCCAGAGAAGTACTCGAAAGTGTACGCGGCTGGACCGGTCGTAGAGTTCTTCACCTTCACGGTGACGATTGTGCCTGCTTGGGCAGATGCAATCATAGAGGCGAATAAAGTTGCTGTCCCGAACAGTTTAGCGAATCTCATAAATATCCCTTTAATTTTGATAGTCACTATAACTCTTGTCCTTCCGCGTCGTCTTGTATAGAAAAACAGCAAGACTCAACCTTTATAGCGGCAGGTAACCAGAATTCTTTAAGCCAAGGGTTGCTGTTTTTAATACGTCGGATGAATAAAGATTTCACAACCTACAGGAACTAACACATATCCAGCCTGCAACCCTTAAATTTCAATAGCTTGCGCAGTGGTCCTGGGGGCCGCTACCGGCTATCACCATAGTCATAGTGCATAGGTTGAGTTACCAATTTTTTCGCCATTGCCCGTCGGCACCACTATGCCCGGCTCGTTTCGGTAGAAAGATGACCGCCTGTCGATGCGCAGAGGTTGCTGGCACGATTCAGCAAATGATTTCCATGTCTTCGGTCTCCCACCAGCGCTGACGTGCCTAATAACACATTTCCAATGTGAGAGTGAGAAGAGGCCAGTCGGGTAGGCCAGCGGTCTGGACCCAAAGCTGACGGCGGCGAAAGGCAGAAATCGGCCAAGAGCGGTCACCAAAAGCCGTCAAAATCCGAAGGTGACTCTCACGCATGGCTTTACCTTGCAAATTGAGAAAGTTTTGAGCTACCGTCACGACTGCGCTGGTGCGGCGCATTGAAACCTGAGAGGGACGCACTTTTGTACTAATGGCCCCTGTATGAAATTCCCATTTCTATGCGGGCCGATTTTTCTGACCGTAAGGTGCCCAAGTAGGCATCAAAGGCTAAAAAATGGCGTTTTCTCTAATTCGCAGTCTTACTGCGTCCGTTGTTCGTAACGTCTCGGCATTGAAGCGTGACGCCAAGCGTCTCCAAAAAAACTCCCAGCTGGTTTTTGGTACTGAGTATCCACTCAAGGTATGCCAGCACGCCGTGGCGGTATCTCGCGGATTTCGCTCACTTACCGATGTTGAAAATATCTCTCGACGGTTGGGACTGGAAAAGAACGCACCGTTCTGGTCGATTCTTGGGCGAAGCGATAACCATCAAGCAGCATTGAGTGCTCTGTACCAGCTTGGCCTTGAGTACTCAGAGAACGGCCCTGTGGTGTTCACTGGCAATCAACGACACTCTATAGTTCCAGCCCTTACATTACTGTTTGAGGAAATGAGTACACGAAAGTTGCCGGGCCTGATCTTGGTAGAAACACAGGCAGAATCAGTTCAGGAAACCCTGGTTTACGACGGGGTTAAGGCGCTAGGGTTAGACGAAATCTTTGAAGGGTTCCGCTCACTGGATTTGCGAGAAAGAAATCTTCCTGTATCGCTATGCACAGAGTCCAGATGCTGGGTTTCGGCAATTCTGAATGCTTTTGACCTCGAGATTCAGTCAGAGCTGCAACGGTCTGACTGGGCAATATCTCTAGAAACGAGCGCTTTTGAAAATGCCAAGTCGCGCAGACAGGTAACCCAATCAAAGAACTTTGATGCCATTCCGTTCTACTCGGTAAAAGAGGCGGCATATCAACTGGTCTATGGTTGCGGGTGGCCTTTATGGATAGACGACAATGCTAAAATGGCTTCCTTCCCAGAAAAGCTGGATGAGCATACAGCGAAAGTTTTGCTACATCTAATTGGCGAGCTAGCAGAGCGTAACTTCTCACTTGGTGTTTCTTGTGAACATGAGAGCAGTTGGCGCCCGTACGTTGTCCTCTTCTCAAGGAACGACCCAGCCAGTGAGGTACTAGCTGGCGTTGTTCACTCATATTATTCTTGGTGCCAACCTCGCGAAATTCCAAGTCCGATACTTTATGTATCAGACGGGGCATCGCCTTATGCCCCCCGATTCTTGTCGTTCGGTGGCAACACCGCAGTAGTTAATGGTCTTGACGGGATTCCTGATGGAAAGCAGCCAGGCCAGTTCTATGGCTACAAAAATGCACTCAAAGTTGTCGGCTCGCCAGAAGGTCTGACGTACATGGGTAAGCGCGTTTCTCTGTAGGGCTGAGAAGCATATGGGCCAGGTTTGGGTCGAAAATGGACGCTCGTAAGCGTCTGTTTTTGGCCGATTTTGTTGAAAAAGTCGGCCATGGTTTCCGTAGCAGAAAAGTATGCGTCCGAGATTGAAATCTTTATTTTTAGCAGAGGTTTCCAGTCGCAGATTTCACGTAGCAGCGTGTAAAAATGGCGTTTTCACCGGTCAATGATCATGCAGTTTTGGATGACCGGTTTTTTCAACACCATTGGCCGATAGCTGACGCTAACGGTCGACATTTTATCTGGGGCTGCCGTAGGGCGTTAGCTGCCTGAGCCGACCAGTACATCAATCGCGCCGACAGCACCGAAAAGAATGGAGGTACGTGGCTACACCGACAGCGGGCACAGCCGCTTACCAATCAGCACCATGGCGTGTACGCTGCAAGGCCCCATTTTACCGTCTAAAGAAACGCCATGTCCTTGGATTCCCTTGTTGATGCCCTCTTCGCCGATTCCGATGTGCAGCGCATGCTCGCACTCTCTACACACAGCGAACCACTTCAAATTTGTTACCCAAAAGAAGTGAACATCTCCCGATTTTTGGCTTGGCTGATTGACCCAACGCAAGGTCACGGGTTAGGAGACCAAGCGATCAAATCGATGCTGACCCGGGCCGGCTTGTCTGCCGAGAAGGTGAACCTTAGTCTTAATGACCGGCGGTTTCTTGCTGCGGCGAATATTCATACCTTGGCATTTTCATCCATCGTCGTCATTACGGAAGCCGAGCTAGGATTACCTGGAGAGAGGCGGTACGTAGACGTCCTAGCGGTCGACCCAGCTGCAAAGTTGTATGTCGCCATCGAAAACAAATTTGGCCATTTCGAAAGCAAGGACCAAACCAAAACTTATTACAAAGCGCTTCGCAAACTATTCCCGAGCTTTCGTGGGATCCATCTTTATTTAGACAGTAATGACCATGAGCCAGAGGATGGTCATTGGGTGCCGGTTAATTACACTTGGCTGACGGAGTTTATAACGCAGGTTGAGCAGCTGACTTGGGTCGCACCACATGTCAAAGCTACCATGGCGCAGTTTCGTTCTGCGGTTCAGGAGGAAGATGACCTAGCCGAGGGCACCGCCGTAGGTACTATCGTGACAACGGTAGCGAGCCGGCATGGAGAAGTTTTGGACGCGCTGCACGAGATCCTGACGCCCAATGCACCCCGATCCCGAGCTAAGGACCTAGCCGCACTCCTCAATGGAGTGAGCTCGGGGAACGATGCCAAAGCAAATATCCGGCTGTTTCAACTTTATAGTCGGCGCCCTCAGGTCTGGGACAGATGTCTCAAAGAACGCAAGTTCGCCAAGTTCTATCATGTCTTGCGTGCCCAGTTTAGTCATCTAACTGCCGACCCTCGTCGAGTAGTTACATATTTCAGCCTCAAGGAGTTCGAGCGCTTACTAGACCCAGATCTAGGCACTTTTTGGGCTGCCGCGATCAGCGTCCGACAAGACGGTGAGCACTTTCGTGTCACAACGTTCTTATCGTTAAGCTGTGTGAAAGCAGAATATCGAACTCAGCTGCTGAATATAGCCAAGCTGGAGCGTGCTCGAAATTACATTCGCCAACCTCGGCGAGACGATGGGAATATCACGATCCGAAAGGGCGCAAGCCTCCCGCGCGTCAAAGCTGTTGAAGACGCCTCTGCACAACTCCAAGTCCTACGCGGCTTGCTCAAGGACATCTGACCCTTAGCCAACGGCAGCTATGGGTCGAAAGCAGTCTTTCGTGGCTGATGGCGTTCGCCCCATCGCGCCTTCTCAGACTAGGCAGATGCCTACCCTGTGAGATCAAAGGGTAGGGTCAGCATCGGGTCCATACACAGGCAACCGCCTCGGCTAGCACGTGGCAGTTCAGTGTGCCACTGTAACGTTTATCTGGGGGCACGTGCATAATCATGCTAGCGCGACGTCACAGCTGTTCCGAAATGGGTACGCAATCAATCAAACAGGGAGTTAAGAGCTATATGAAAGAACCGAGCGATCCACAATCATTGTTAGTAACGGTCCACGAGCCTTTGTCGCTTGATTGGAATGAGGACAGATTGATTATCGAAAAAGCCGCGGGACAGCCTACGACGGCTGATGGGTACTATAATCATGCGGCCGCAATTCAGGCGCTGTTCGATACACTCACTTGGGACACGTCAGCGCAGCCGCAACACCCACAGAGGATAGGTCTGCTGCGAGACGTACACGATGAGCTGTACCCCATCGCTCACTTCGCGAAACTGTACTTCACATCTCCAAAAAATGTCGTCATCCAGTGGATCGACGGTAATCAGCAGCACGATGCAACAGTTAAATACACGGGAGAGGGATCAAATCAGTCGGATATATGTTATCTCGAAGTGACTACGCTTCAGGGTAAAGAAGATGCTGACCAACTTAAAGAACTTTCGAGGAATCCTGGCGTTGCAATTATGGTCAGCGAGACAGCCCAGGAGAAGCATGATAGAAAGATTGAGCAGCTAAAAATAATTCTGAAGAAAAAAGCAAAAATTGCTTATCCAGACAAAACCGCTTTACTTGTTTATACCGACGAGGACCGATTTCGTCAGTTTTATTTTGGATTACAACCGCCTCAGATTGATAAAAAATCAGATTACGAAGCAGTGCTTCGTGATTTTGAGCCATCGTTGGGCAATTTTCCCCACGTTTTCATTTTCAGCAAAAGCGAAATCTACTGCGCTTTGATCTCGGATTCTGGAAGTAAATAGGGCCTCAGTTTCGCAGAGACTACCAAGTCCTAAGACGGTCTTCCATTGACTGTGAGACCGTTCTCTTTTCGCCGATTTTCGGCTACTACGAGGGGCGGCTTCTGGCCGAGAGCACCCCTTGATGTATGTATGTGGTCGCCGTATGTTATCGGCATTCATGGAGGATTCTAACTGATGGCACGTGTGGGATTGATACTGACGCCCGGTTTTGCGGACTGGGAATACGCTTTCATCGCGGGAACCGCGTCTCCATTTTACGGGATCGATGTCAGGTTTTTCGCTTCTGCTATGGGGCAGTTTCGCTCGCAGGGTGGATTGGCTGTAACGGTCGATGGCAGTTTGCAGCACTGTCTGGATTGGAAACCGGACGTTGTTGTCGTGATTGGAGGAACGATTTGGGAAGGTGCAGAAGCACCTGATATTCGAGAGTTTCTCCATGCTAGTCGTTCAAGTGGAGCGATAATTGCCGGTATCTGTGGAGGAACGCTGGCACTTGCCAGGGCCGGCCTTCTCGACACCGTTCCTCATACCTCGAACAGCGCTGACTTTTTGCAACAGAATGCCGTAGGTTACGAGGGGCGCGCGCTCTATCGAAGCAGTCCAGCGGCGGTGGTTGCAGACTGCATCATAACTGCTCCAGGCCCTGCACCCGTTAGCTTCACTTGCGCAGTGTTCGAAGCTGCCGGGCTCTCTTCCGAGATCATCTCTCAATTCAGATCAATGTTGGCAGCGGAACATCGATGACTGCGTCAGGCGTGTCCCTCCATCCGCAGCGAGGGCAGGATATATAACGCTTGCGCGTTAAGCTCAAGGTAAACCCGCCTACGTCAGCGCTCAAGCAACAATCACTTGTACGATGTCCTACCACAAGGTATTACTTAGTCTCCAACAAAAATAAAACGACGGAGACCACTCATGGACTCAACCTTGTCCGCCACGCCTGAAACCCTTACCGGAGCAAAAGGCAATACCCGCCGCAGCTTTCTGAAAAAATCCCTCGCTGTTTCCGCCACGCTCGCCACCGTCGGCGGCGCCGCGCTGAGCCGATTCTCCGAGGCCGCCGAACCCTTAAGTCAGCGTTACCCTGATCCACTGGTTCACATCCTCGACGACAGTTTTCTCGAGCTACGCGTATTCAACGCCAGTGTTGAAAAGCTCGCCACCGGTATGCGCTGGGCCGAAGGGCCGGTGTGGGTCGGTGATGGCCGCTATTTGTTGGTCAGCGACATTCCCAATAATCGCATCATGCGCTGGGACGAAATCAGCGACACCTTCACTGTGTACCGCGAACATTCGAATTTCTCCAATGGCATGTGCCGGGATCGCCAGGGGCGTCTGATCGTCTGCGAAGGCTCGACCACCACCAGCGAAGGCCGCCGCATTACGCGCACCGAATACAATGGCACGATCACCGTGCTGGCCGACAGCTTCGACGGCAAGCGCTTCAATTCGCCCAACGACATCGTCTGCAAGAGTGACGGCTCGATCTGGTTCACTGACCCGCCATTCCAGACCGGCAACAACTACGAAGGGCACAAAATCACCCCGACCCAACCCCACGCCGTGTACCGCATCGATGGCGAGAGCCAAGCCGTCACGCGGGTGATAGACGACCTCAATGGCCCCAACGGCCTGTGCTTTTCTCCCGATGAAAAAACCCTGTACGTCGTCGAGGGTCGCGCCAAGCCTAATCGCCTGATCTGGGCGATTGCCGTGAAGGAAGACGGCACACTGGGCGAACGCCGCAAGCACATCGAGGGGCTGGACTATGCCGCAATCGACGGCATCAAATGCGATGAGGCGGGCAATCTGTGGTGCGGCTGGGGAGGCAATGGGGATCCCAAGGCTGACCTGGAAAAGCTCGATGGCGTGCGCGTGTTCAACCCGCAGGGCAAGGCCATCGGGCACATTTCGCTGCCAGAGCGCTGCCCGAATGTGTGCTTTGGGGGACGTGAGGGGAATCGGCTGTTCATGGCCAGTAGTCACTCGATCTACTCGCTGTTTGTGAATACTCGCGGGGCTACGTTTGCGCTGTAAACTCGATGGTCGTCTGGCGATAGCTCCGAATAAGGGTCATTGCGGTGAATGAAGGCCTGGAAGACATATTGGCCGAGCAGTTGGCGGTGGTGTTTTGCGGAATCAACCCCGGCATGACCGCTGCCGCCCAAGGCCATCACTTTGCGGGCCGAGGCAATCGCTTCTGGCGCACGCTGCATCTGGCCGGGTTTACGCCTGGGCAAGTGCCTGCGCAAAGTGATCGCACCCTGCTTCAGTACCAGTGCGGACTGACCGCCGTGGTCGAACGGCCAACGGCACGCGCCGATCAATTGTCCAGGCAGGAGTTCATCGCAGCGGCCGTGGCTTTCGAACAGAAGATCGCTCGTTATGCACCGCGCTATGTGGCGTTTCTCGGCAAGGCGGCGTATGCGGCGTTATCCGGGCAGCGCCAGGTGGAGTGGGGGCTGCAGAGCAGGACGTTCGGCAATGCCGCCGTATGGGTCTTGCCCAATCCCAGTGGGAGAAACCTGGCGTTCAGCCTGGAGCAACTGGTGGTTGCCTACCGGCAGCTCAGGCAGGTCGCATGCAGCTAAGGACGTGTTTGCGCCTACTCCCGGAATGCTGAGCCGACCACCATTCGTCTAACAGCCGGCACTCTGCCTGCCATCCCGTCTCTGAATATTAAGCGCGGATATCCCGAGCGTTTTTGAACGGAGAGCCAGCATGCACATCAATGAAAATGCCCCAGGAAACCTTTCCCAGCAGGCAGTGACCCGCAGCACGGACAACGAAACCGGGCACGATCCGAAGCGCGACGAAGATGGCATTCCGTTGCCGCCGGACGACGAGGCGCCTCTGGAGGAGGATATGTCCGATGTAGATGCGGCCGATTCGGTGGCGAGTGAACATCCGGATAACTAGCGGTTGATTTAAGTTTCTGAACCCGGACTGGCGGCTGGCCTCAACCAGCCGCTTCGGCTCTGCTGATCCGCTGCGCTTTGACTTCCTGTGCGTAGGCTTCAATACGTTGCTGCTGGACGGCTAACAGCGCGCATACCTTCTTAAGCATTGGCGCCTGATCACGGGCGTTGTCGGCGGCTGCCAGGGCCGTCAGCTCAACCACCGACCAGCCGATGACAGCGCTGGCATCTTCAAGGTCGTAGAACAATTCCTGCTGCGCGGTCCGGGGGCCGTCCAGATTCTCTATCACCGTGTCCACCGCATTATTCGTAGGCAAAGAAAAGCCCGCGATGGGGGAGCGGGCTAAAAGGGTGTTCATGTAGGAGCTGGGTTAACCTTAGGCCTGCGTCTGTGAAAGCTTTGTGAAACCCATGTCATCAAAGTGTATTCCTCGATCCAACACCAGCTGTATGGGGCGATAAACTGCGCAACCCTCTACTGTCGCAGGACATCAACCCGCTTGGATGCCGCGCCATGTTCATGTCTACCAGCCTTCTGTCAGCCTTTGTGCTGTTCGCCTTCGTCTCCTCGATCACGCCGGGCCCCAACAACACCATGTTGCTGGCCTCCGGCGTGAATTTCGGCTTCCGGCGTTCGATGCCTCATGCACTGGGTATCAGTATTGGCTTCATGGTGCTGGTGATTTGCGTGGGGTTGGGCCTGGGCGAAGTGTTCAAGCTGTTCCCCTGGGCGTACACGCTGTTGCGCTATGTCGGTGCTGCTTATCTGCTGTACCTGGCCTGGAAGATCGCCAACGCTGGCGGTATGGCGGACAGCACTGACGAACAGGGCAAGCCGATGACTTTTCTCGGCGCGGCGGCCTTCCAGTGGGTCAACCCCAAAGCGTGGATCATGGCGCTGGGCGCGATCACTACCTACACACCGGCCGAGGGTTACGTGACCAATGTGCTGGTGATTGCGCTGGTGTTTGCCGTGGTCAACTTGCCCAGTGTGTGTGTGTGGGTCGGCTGCGGCAGCGGCTTGCGCAGCGTATTGCGCGAACCGCGCTGGTTGAAGGTGTTCAATTGGACGATGGCGGGTCTGTTGGTGCTGTCGTTGTATCCGATGCTCGTTGTCGGGTGACAGCGCACTAGACCGGCGAGATGGTCGCCAGCAAGCCGATGCCGATGGTCAGCACCAGAAAACCGAACAGGAAAATAGCCATCTTGGTCATAAGGCCTCCGAAGGGAAGGGGGGGCGACAGGAATGTCGGGGTGGCGCCATTGTCCGCCTCGGACGGTTTTCGATACAGACCCAGATGGCGCGCAAAAAACCGTATCAGATTGCGTCGCAGCGGCTGAACCGGGGGGTTTGAAAGCCCCACGGTTTTTAAAGATCAGCGGCATGGATTGAGACAGGTACCCCATTTGCCCCTAAGATAGCGCCCATTGCATCAACAAGAAGAGTGGGCCAACCCTCGATGGAAAGACGCCAGTTCAGCGGTGGCATGAAGGGCAAGAACCTGCGCTACCTCAATGACAACCCCCGGCAGCCGGCTGCGGTCACCCGCATCGGCTTTTTGTTGCTCGAACACTTCTCCCTGCCTGCCTTCACCCAAACCCTCGACACCCTGGTCACCGCCAACCTGCTGCGCCCCGAGCTGTTCGCGACGCGCACGTTCGGTTGGGACGAGCGTGAGGTTATCAGCGACCTTGGGCTGGTCATCCGCCCCGATGCGCGCCTGGAACAGGCCGTGCTGGCGGAGCTGGACCTGCTGGTGATCTGTGGCGGGTTTCGCACCGAACTCAAGGCCAGTGAAGACTTCATTCAGATCCTGCGCGCCGCCGCCGAACACGGCATCGGGCTTGCCGGTTTGTGGAACGGTTCGTGGTTCCTCGGCCGCGCCGGATTGTTACAGGGCTACCGCTGCGCCATCCACCCGGAGCATCGCCCGGCACTCGCGGAGGTGTCCAAGGCGGCGCAGGTGACCAGCGAACCCTATGTGATCGACCGCGACCGCCTGACCGCTTCCAGCCCGTCGGGCGCCTTCCATATGGCCCTGGACTGGATCAAGAGCCTGCACGGCAAGGCGCTGGTCGAAGGCATCGAAGACATCCTCGCCTTCGAAGAGTCGCGCTACCGGCGTATCAAACCGACCGAAAACGTCTGCGTCAGCGCACCGCTGCGCGAAGTGGTCAAGTTGATGGACGCCAACCTCGAAGAACCCCTGGAACTCGACCAGCTCGCCGTTTACGCCGGCCGCTCGCGCCGCCAGCTGGAGCGCCTGTTCAAGGAACAACTGGGCACCACGCCGCAACGCTATTACATGGAATTGCGCGTCACCGAAGCGCGGCGCCTGTTGCAGCACACCGAGCTGTCGCAAGTCGATGTGCTGGTGGCGTGCGGGTTCGTGTCGCCGAGTCATTTCAGCAAGTGTTACAGCGCGTATTTCGGATATCGCCCCTCCAAGGAGAAGCGGCTGGTCAAGTAGCATGGGCGTTGCAAGGTTCTCTCAAGGAGTGTCATGGACATCACGCTTTTGGATCGTTATCGCGGCAGCTTGCTTGGATTGGCCTGTGGCGACGCAGTGGGCACCTCGGTTGAGTTCATGCCTCGCGGTACCTTTTCGCCCGTCACCGATATGGTAGGCGGCGGACCTTTCAACCTCCAGCCCGGCCAGTGGACTGACGACACCTCCATGGCGCTTTGCCTGGCGGAAAGCTTGCTGCGCAAGGGCGGTTTTGATGCGGCGGATCAAATGGGGCGTTATCTGAACTGGTGGAAGTGGGGCTACTTGAGCGCGACCGGTGAATGCTTCGACATCGGCATGACCGTTCGCGAAGCGCTGGCCTTATTTGAGGCCGATGGCGAGGCTTTCGCCGGGTCTACGGACCCGTATTCGGCCGGCAATGGTTCGATGATGCGACTCGCGCCCATAGTGCTGTTTTACTTTCCAGACCGGGCGGACATCCGTCGATTCAGCGCGCTCAGTTCGCGTACCACTCACGCAGCCCAAGAGGCGATCGACTGCAGCCTGTTGCTCGCTGAGGCCATCGGCAATGCCTTGAGTGGTGTGTCGAAGAACGAGGTGTTGCGTCTCGCAGGCACCGGATTGACTGCACCCAAGGTCATGGGAATCGCTCGGGGTGATTATCGCGATAAGGCAAAAGCATACATCGTGGGGTCCGGTTACGCAGTCGCCTCGCTAGAAGCGGCTTTCTGGTGTTTCGACCACACCGCGAGTTTCGCCGAAGCGGTGCTCGCAGCGGCAAACCTGGGGGACGACGCCGATACCACCGGCGCCATCGTGGGGCAGTTGGCCGGTGCGTATTATGGCGTCCAGGCTATCCCAATCGGCTGGCTGAATAAGCTCTACCTGCGCGACGACATCCAAGAGATCGCCGATGGCTTATTTGCTGCCTCTCCTAATCGATCGTTTTAAAACCACAGAACCGACTCGGGTTATCAGAACCGGTCCAGTCGATACGCTTGTAATCCAGGCACGGCCTCACCGTTTGCCAGTTCACTGATTCTTTCCGCCGTCACCGCCGCCTGGGTCAACCCCAAATGCTGATGACCGAACGCAAGCAACACCTTGCCATCGCACACCCGATCAATGATCGGCAATGAGTCGGGCAGCGACGGCCGGAAACCCATCCATGGCGTGGCTTCGTCGGCGTTCAAGGGCTGGCGAAACAGCCCGTTGGCCAAGCGATGCAACTGCCACGCCCGCTGCATGTTCGCCGGGCGTTGCAGGCCGGCGAATTCGACGGTGCCGGCCAGGCGCAGGCCGCCGGGCATGGGGGTCATGATGAATTTGCGCTCCAGCGAGGTGACGGCGAAGGGCAGGCGCGCGTGTTCGTGGGGCAGCATCAGGTGATAGCCGCGCTCGGTGTCCAGCGGCACGCGTTTGCCGGTGAGTGCGGCGGTCAGCGCCGCCGAGTGGGCGCCGCAGGCGATCAGGACCTGGCGCGCCGTGACTGGGCCTTGGTCGGTCAGCAGTGACACGCCGCTGCCGTCCACGCGGGCGTCCAGCACGCGCTGCTGCAGGAAGTCCACGCCCAGGGCTTTGGCCGCATCCACCAGGGCGCCAACCACCGTGTACGGGTCGAGAAAATGCCCCGTACCGGGGAAAAACAGACCGCCCTGTATGGCCTCGCTCAACTGCGGCGCCGCCGCGTGCACCGCTTCAGCCGACCAGAACGCCACCGGCACGCCTTGCGCCATCATGCGTTGCTGCAAGGCATCCAGCGCTGCGCGGGATTCGGCGCGCTCATACACCAGCAGCGAACCGTCTTCGCGTAATAACTGAGGTTGCCCGATGGACTGCAACAAGCGCTGCCACGCGCCGAGGCTGGCTTCGTTCAATGCACGAATACCGGCCACGCTGCGCCGGTAGGGCGCCGGCCGCAGGTTCAGCAGCAAGCGGATAAACCAGGGCAGGGCGCGGGGCAGGTAGGTCCAGTCCAGACGCAGCGGGCCCATGGGGTCCAGCAGCATGGCCGGCAGGCGCTTGAGGATTGACAGGTCGGCGATGGGAAACACTTGCTCGGTCGCCAGGTGCCCGGCATTGCCATAGGAGGCGCCCAGCCCGGGCGCCTGCGCGTCGATCACCCGCACCTGGCGCCCTTGTCGCGCCAATTGCACGGCACAGGCGATGCCGATGATGCCGGCGCCGACCACGACGATATCCGCTGAGTTGGGCGTGGCCATCGTCTACGCCTCTCTCTGGCCGTCGAGCAAGCGGCGCAACCGCAACGGGTTGCCCTGCTGCAGTGCGGCGGGCAGCAACGCGTCCGGGAAGTCCTGGTAGCACACTGGGCGCAGGAACCGCAGGATCGCCGCCGTACCCACCGAGGTGCTGCGCGCATCCGAGGTGGCCGGAAACGGCCCGCCATGCACCATGGCGTCGCACACTTCCACCCCCGTCGGCCAGCCGTTGACCAGCAGGCGACCGGCCTTGCGCTCCAGCACCGGCAGCAACGCCTGTGCCTGTGGCAGGTCAGGTTCATCCAGATGCAGGGTGGCGGTGAGTTGGCCTTCCAGGCGCTCAGACACCTGGCGCACCTGCTCGGCATCGCGGCATTCCACCACCAGCGAGGCCGCGCCGAAGACTTCGGCTTGCAAGTGTGGATTGCTCAGGAAGGCCTCGGCCTGGGTCACGAACAACTGGGCCTGGCCCTGGTTCGGTCCGCTCGCCGCTAAGCCCTGTGCGGCGCTTCGCGCATGCTGGGTCAGACTGGCTACGCCGCGTTCGTAGGCGTGGAAGATACCGGGGGTGAGCATGGTCTGCGCCGGGCAGCGCTGGAGCGCGTCGCTGGCGCTATGGATGAAGCGCTCCAGTGCGGCGCCCTGCACGGCGATCACCAGGCCTGGGTTGGTGCAGAACTGGCCGGCGCCTTGGGTCAGTGAGGCGACAAAGGCCTCGGCCAGCGCCGCGCCCCGGGCTTGCAGCGCGGCTGGAAACAGGTACACCGGGTTGATCGAACTCATTTCCGCATACACCGGGATCGGCTCGGGGCGTGCCTGGGCGGCCCGGCACAAGGCGATGCCGCCGCTGCGCGAACCGGTAAAGCCCACCGCCTTGATACGCGGGTCGGTCACCAGCGCGGTACCCACCTCATGCCCGGCGTCGTAGAGCAACGAAAACACCCCGTGTGGCAAGCCGCAGTGTTGCACCGCCTGGGCAATGGCGCGGCCCACCAGCTCACTGGTGCCGGGGTGGGCCGGGTGGGCCTTGACGATCACCGGGCAACCGGCAGCGAGCGCCGACGCGGTATCGCCGCCGGCCACCGAGAAAGCCAGGGGAAAGTTGCTGGCGCCAAACACCGCCACCGGGCCCAGGGGAATGTGGCGTTGGCGCAGGTCTGCGCGGGGCAAGGGCTGGCGCTCGGGTTGCGCGGGGTCCACCCGCACGTCCAGCCATTCGCCCAGGCGCACGGTGCGGGCAAAGGTGCGCAACTGCCCGCAGGTGCGGCCGCGTTCGCCCTGGATTCGGGCACGGGGCAGGCCGGTTTCAGCAATGGCGCGGTCGATCAGCGCATCGCCAAGGGCTTCGATGTTGTTGGCGATGGTCTCGAGAAACGTGGCACGGGCGGCCAGGGAAGTTTCGCGGTAAGCGTCAGCAGCGGACCACGCCAGCGCGCAAGCCTGTTCGACATGCTGGCTGTCGCCGCCGGCATAGGCGGGCTCCAGGGGCGTGTCGGTGGCGGGGTTAATGGCCCGGATCGCGTCGCGCGTGCCGCAAAGGGATTGCTGGCCGATCAGCATATTGCCCGTCAGAGTCATGGGATCATCCTGGAAAACACAAAGAGTAAGTAGACGCGAGACATTTGTGGCGAGGGAGCAAGCTCCCTCGCCACGAGGATCAATCGACGTTCTGCTCGGTCGACCAGTTGGCGTACCACTGGCGGAACAGCGCGTACTGCTGCTCGGCATAGTGGCGCTGCGCGTCGCTGAGCACGTCGGTTGCGTTGAAGTGCAGGGCATAGCCCTGGTCACCGTTGAGGACCATCAAGTGCTTGTAATACAGCACCAGGTCGCAGCCTTCATCGAACGACGATAGCACCGCCAGCGCCGCTTCCAGCTCCCGCGCCTGGCGACGCGCCTTGGCATCGCCCTTGGCGGCTTTTCTGCTCAGCGCCACCAGTTGCAGCACTTCCCGTGGCAATGCGTTGCCGATGCCGGTGATCGCGCCGGTGGCGTTGCAATTGACGAAGCCGTGCACTACCTGGGTATCGACGCCCACCATCAGGGTCACGTCATCGTCCTGGGAGGTGATGTTTTCCGCTGCGTAGCGCAGGTCGGCAGCGCCGCCGAATTCCTTGAAACCGATCAGGTTCGGGTGTTCGCGGCGCAGTTCGAAGAACAGCTCGGCGCGGGTGGCGAAACCGTAATACGGGCTGTTGTAGATCACCGCCGGCAGGTTCGGCGCTGCGTTGAGGATCGCCGCGAAGTGGGCCTTTTGTGCGGTGGCGGAAGCGCCACGGGACAGCACGCGCGGAATCACCATCAAGCCATGCGCGCCGACCTTGGCGGCATGCGCGGCGTGGGCCACGGCCTCGCGGCTGTTGACCGCACCGGTGCCGACGATCGTCGGTACGCCGGCGGCCACCAGGCGCGACACGCCTTCCTGGCGCTCGGCTTCGGTGAGCAGCGGCCAGTCGCCCATGGAGCCGCAATACACCACGGCGCTCATGCCGATATCGACCAGCTCGCGACCCTTGGCCACCAGGGCATCAAAGTCGGGTGTACGCGCCGGGGTGCAGGGCGTCATCAGGGCGGGCATGCAGCCGGTGAAGATGTTGTCGCTCATGGTGCTGACTCCTTGGTACTTGAGTAGGAAGAGGGGCTCAGATGCCCCAGGCAAAAGGGTCTTGCTCGTCGATCAGCAAGGTGCTGTCGGCAGTCATGTGGGCGCGGCCGGTGATGAACGGGCGTATGCGTTCGCCGTCCCATTCATAGTGGGCCTGGAATTGGCTGCCAGTGATGCTGGCCTGAACCCACGGTTCGCCGGGGCTGAGTGTGCCGTCGGCGGCCAGGCAGGCGAGCTTGGCGCTGGTGCCGGTGCCGCAAGGCGAGCGGTCATAGGCCTTGCCGGGGCACATCACGAAGTTGCGGCTGTCGGCATGGGCGTCATCGGCGAACAGTTCGATGTGGTCGATCAGCGCGCCGTCTGCGCCATGGATACCTTGGGCCTCAAGGGCCTTGAGCATGGCCCAGGTGTAGTCGGTGAGGGCGTCGACGTTGCTCATCTGCAACGCCTGGCCGTGGTCGGACACCAGGAAGAACCAGTTGCCGCCCCAGGCAATGTCACCCGTCACCACGCCATGACCGGGCACGTCCACCGCGACGTGCTGGCGATAGCGATAGGCGGGCACGTTGCGCAGCGTCACCGTGCCGTCGTCGTGCAGCGTAGCCGCCACCGGGCCAACCGGAGTGTCGAGGGTGTGCACGCCGGGCTCGATCAGCCCCAGGTAGTGCAGCGAGGCAACCAGGCCGATGGTGCCGTGGCCGCACATGCCGAGGTAGCCGGCGTTGTTGAAAAAGATCACGCCGCAGGTGGCGCCTGGGGTGACCGGCGCGCAATACAGCGCACCCACCAACACGTCGTTGCCGCGCGGTTCCAGCAGACAGGCGCGGCGCCATTGGTCGTGGTGGCTGCGCAGGTCGTCGAGTTGCTCGGCGACGGTGGCACCCGCCAGCGCCGGGAAGCCGCTCATGATCAGGCGCGTAGGTTCGCCGCCGGTGTGGGAGTCGATGACGTGCAGGCGTTTCATGCAAGGCTCCATCAGTGAGTGGCGGCAGAGAGGGGTGGGCTGTAGCGATCGTCACTGACGGCTTCGCTTTCATCGTCTTCGCTTTCCAGGCGCACCAGGTGGGCCGGTACGCCGGTGGCAGCGCCCCAGTAGTAAATGCCCAGGGCGCAGACCGCCACGACGACGGTGTCGAACGGGTGGCTGATAAGGCCGATGCCGCCGAAACTGCCGAGCTTGGAGAGCAGGATAGTCACCGCATAGAAACCGATCAGCCAGGCCGACGAGCGCACCTGTTGCTTGAGGTCCAGGTGCGCGGTGGGCACCCAGCGTGCGCACAGCAGGTACACCACGAACATCACGATCTGCAGGCCGAGCAACCACGACACCGTGCTCCAGCCCGACCAGTACACAATCAGCGCGGCGATGATGAACGACAGCGGGCCCAGTAGCGCCATGCCCTTGACCCGGAACGGGCGCGCCAACTGTGGTGCATTGCGGCGCAGCGCGGCAACGGTGACCGGCGCTACGGCGTAACTCAGGATCAGCGCGGCGGAGACCACGTTGATCAGCGCTTCCCAGGACGGGAAGGGCAGGGTCCAGAACACCGACAGGCCAAAGGTCAGCCACAGGGCCGGGCGCGGGATGCCGGATTTTTCATCGATGCGGGTGAAAATCTTGAAAAACGTGCCGGTCTGCGCCCAGCCATACACCACGCGCGGGGTGGCGTTCATGTAGATATTGCCGCAGCCGCTGGGGGAGATCACCGCATCGGCCACCACCAGGTAAGCCAGCCAGCCCACGCCGAGTGCCAGGGCGATGTCGCGGTAGGGCAGCGCCAATTCCTTGCTGATCCCGGCCCAGCCGTTAGCGAGCATCTCGGTGGGCACGCCACCCAGGAACGCGGTTTGCAGCAGCACGTAGATTGCCGTCGACAGCAGTACCGAAAGGATCAATGCAATCGGAATCGTACGTTGCGGGTTCTTCACTTCACTGGCCACCGAAATGATCGGCGTCAGCCCCAGGTAGGCGAAGATCACCCCGCCGGCCGACACCGCCATCTCGATGCCCGACAGCCCGAACGGCGCAAAGCCCTGCACCTGGAAATTCGCCGGCTTGAAAAAGGTGAACAACACGCCGATCACCAGCAGCGGCACGATGAACTTGAACACGCTCACCAGGTTATTGGCGATGGCGAAGGTCTTCACGCTGCGGTAGTTGAGGAGGAAGAACAGGCACAGTAAGGCGAACTGCACCAGCCAGCCCAGGGTGGTGGGGTCGCTGGAGCCGGCCTTGGTCAGCTCGGGAAACCACGCCCCAGCGTATTGGCGCGAGGCGACGACCTCGATCGCCACCAGGCTGGAAAACGCGATCAGCGTGATAAACCCCATCAGGTACCCCAGAAGCGGGCCATGGGAATACACCGGGTAACGCACCACGCCACCGGCACGGGGCAGGGCGGCGCCGAGTTCGCAGTACACAATGCCCAGCAGCAGCACGGCGAAGCCACCGATAAGCCAGGAGATAATCCCGGCGGGACCGGCGATTGCAGACACATGACTGGCGGCGAATAACCAACCCGAACCGAAGATGGCACCCAACCCGATAAAGGTGAGGTCCATCAATGACAGCTGTTTCTTGAACTTGCCTTGGCCTGACATAGCGGCGCCTTCTTGTGAGTTATTGGATAGGCATGCAGGGGCCCTATCGTGAGCCCGATAAACCCACGGCGATTGATGTTTTTTGTGGGGATGGATGACGAATTCAGCACAATCGCCGGCGCTCGACAGCGTCCCGGGCATGGGGCACTCTGCTCGGCGTCGGGGTCAGAAACGGGCGATGAATGTCATGGTGCAGAACATGCTTGCGAGTCTCTTGCAGGGCAGCCGCCCCCACAGCATCGAGCAACTGCTGACGGGCGCCGCGCAGCTGTTGCCGTTACTGGACGTGATCCCCAACGCGGCGATTTTCATCAAGGACATCGACGCCCGCTACGTGCTCGCCAACCGCACCCTGGTGCAGCGCTGCGGCCTGCGGCAGCTGCAACCGCTGCTGGGCAAGACCAGCGCCGAAGTGTTCCCCGCGCAACTGGGGCCGGGCTATACCGAGCAGGACCGACGGGTGCTGCAACAGGGTTTCGTCCTGCAAGATCAGCTTGAGCTGCACCTGTACGGCAGCCGCGAACCCGGCTGGTGCCTCACGCACAAATGGCCGTTGTATAGCGATAGCGGCACGATCATCGGCCTGGCCGGCATCTCGGTCGACCTGCAGTCGGCCAGCGAAACCCACCCCGCCTACCAGCGCCTGGCGGCAGTGGACGCGCATATCCGCGCGCACTTCAACCGCCGTGTCACCCTCGGTGAGCTGACGCGCATTGCGGGCATTTCCGTGGCGCAGCTGGAGCGCTACTGCAAGCGCGTGTTCCACCTCACGCCCCGGCAGATGATCCAGAAGGTGCGGCTCGAACATGCCCACCGATTGCTGCATACCGCGCTGCCAATCACCGACGTGGCGTTGCAGTGCGGGTACACCGACCACAGCGCGTTTACCCGGCAGTTCAAGGCGTCGACGGGGTTCACGCCGAGGCAGTATCGGCAAGCGACGCAAGACTTGATATAGCTGCTATCCACTGTGGGAGGGGGCAAGCCCTAATGCCAGTCAGTTAAGGCGACACCGAACCTGTGGCGAGGGAGCTTGCTCCCGCTGGACTGCGCAGCAGTCCCATTGTTTGGGGCCGCTTCGCGCCCCAGCGGGAGCAAGCTCCCTCGCCACAAGTTAGTTCTCGCTCCTGCTATTTCTTAACTGACTGGCATTAGGGCTTGCCCCCCCCTCCCACAGTGGAATCTGCATCTCAATGCAACGAATCGCCCCGCGCGTCGCTCCTATGCGTACGAGTAACCTTTCACGACTACAGGTATCAGGCTTATGACGGCGGCGGACAACGATCATGTGAATTGGCTGGTGCAAGGCTCCATGCTGCACGCGGCGCGCCAGCGGGCCAAACTCTATTCGGGGCAGGGGCGGATGTGGCAGCAGCCCTTTGCGCAAACCCGGCCGCGTGATGCGTCAGCCCTGTCATCGGTGTGGTTCACGGCGTATCCGGCATCGATCGTGACCCGCGAAGACGGCACGGTGCTGGAAGCGCTGGGCGACGAAACCCTGTGGCATGTGCTGTCGAAGATCGGCATCCAGGGCATTCACAACGGGCCGTTGAAGAAATCCGGCGGCTTGTCCGGTACCGAACATACGCCGACCATCGACGGCAACTTCGACCGCATCAGCTTCGACATCGACCCGCAGCTGGGCACCGAGGCGCAGTTGCAGGCGCTGACACGCATGGCCGCCGCGCACAACGCGGTGATCATCGACGACGTGATCCCCTCGCATACCGGCAAAGGCGCGGATTTTCGCCTGGCGGAAATGGCCTATGAAGACTACCCCGGCCTGTATCACATGGTCGAAATCCGCGAAGAAGACTGGCCGTTGCTGCCGGACGTCGCCGAAGGCCGCGACGCGCAGAACCTAAGCCCACCGCAGGTGGATGCGCTGCGCGACAAGCACTACATCGTCGGCCAATTGCAGCGGGTGATTTTCTTCGAGCCCGGCGTCAAGGAAACCGACTGGAGCGCCACGCCGGTGGTGGTGGGCGTCGACGGCAAGCCGCGCCGCTGGGTGTACCTGCATTACTTCAAGGAAGGGCAGCCGTCGCTGAACTGGCTCGATCCATCCTTCGCCGCCCAGCAGATGATCATCGGCGACGCGCTGCACGCTATCGACGTGATGGGCGCGAAGATCCTGCGCCTCGACGCCAACGGCTTCCTCGGCGTGGAGCGCAAGCTCGACGGCAGCGCCTGGTCGGAAAGCCACCCGCTGTCGATCACCGGCAACCAGTTGCTGGGTGGGGCGATCCGCAAGGCCGGCGGTTTCAGTTTCCAGGAACTCAACCTCACCGTGGACGATATTGCGTCCATGTCCCATGGCGGCGCCGACCTGTCCTATGACTTCATCACCCGGCCGGCCTACCAGCACGCGTTGCTGATGGGCGACACTGAATTCCTGCGCCTGATGCTGCGCCAGATGCACAGCCTCGGCATCGACCCTGGCTCGCTGATCCACGCGCTGCAAAACCACGATGAACTGACCCTGGAGCTGGTGCACTTCTGGACGTTGCATGCCCATGACAGCTTTATGTTCCAGGGCCAGACCTTTCCCGGCAACATCCTGCGCGAGCATATCCGCGAGCAGATGTACGAACGCCTGACCGGTGAACACGCGCCGTATAACCTCAAATTCGTCACCAACGGTGTGTCCTGTACCACCGCCAGCATCATTACCGCCGCCCTCGGCATTCGTGACCTGGAGGCCATCACCGCAGCCGATATCCAGCAGATTCGCCAGATTCATTTGCTGCTGGTGATGTACAACGCCATGCAGCCTGGGGTGTTTGCGCTATCGGGTTGGGACCTGGTGGGCGCGCTGCCGTTGGCCGCCGAAGAAGTCGCGCATCTGATGGCCGATGGTGACACGCGCTGGATCCATCGTGGCGCCTACGACCTGGTCGACCTCAACCCCGACGCCGAGCTGTCGGCCGGGCAGATGCCGCGCTCCAGAAGCCTGTATGGCAGCTTGAACAGCCAGTTGCAGGACCCGGACTCATTCGCCTCGCAGCTACAGAAAATCCTCGGCGTGCGCCGCGCTTACGACATCGCCGCCAGCCGCCAGATTCTGATCCCGGATGTGGAGCACCCAGGCCTGCTGGTCATGGTTCACGAATTGCCGGCAGGCAAGGGCACGCAGATCACCGCGCTGAACTTCGGCGCCACGCCGATCACCGAATCCCTGCACCTGCCCAACATCGCACCGGGTCCGGTGGTGGACATCATCAATGAGCGTGTGGAAGGGGACCTGACGGAAGAGGGGACGTTCACGATTACGCTGGATGCGTATGAAGGGCTGGCGTTGCGCGTGGTGAGCAGTACGCCGATGTAAGAAGGCTGACCGGCCGGACTGAACGGCGCTCAGCGTCGTTCAGCCCGGCCAGCGTCAGATCAACGGTGCTTGTTCTTGTGTTTATGCTTGTTGCCCTTGTGCTTGCGGCCGTCGGAGCGATGGCTGCTCTCGTCATCCGCCAAGTTGTTACCCACCGCGCCACCGGCGGCGCCACCCAGGCCTGCGCCGATGGTCGAACCGGTACTGCCGCCCAGGTGGTTACCGATAACCGAACCCCCTGCAGCCCCGACCCCGCCGCCAAGCGCTGCTTCCGTGCGATTGCCTTTCTGCGCGCCCACCGCACCGCCGGCTGCGCCACCTACACCGGCGCCGATGGCCGCGCCGGTCGAACCACCGAGCTGCTGGCCCACCACATTGCCCAGCACACCGCCGACACCACCGCCCAGGGCGGCTGTGCCATCCCCGGCGGCCATGGCGCCTTGGGAAATCAGGATGCCCAATGCGAGGGCAGGGAGAGTCATTTTCATTTTTTTGTACCTCAAGGGCTGTCTCAGGCGCTCACGGGTTAAAGCACGCCTGGGCTTAAGATTAGAGCACAAGCGGTAACGTCGCAGTTCTCGCGATAGCGTTATCCGCCAGATAAAAATTTTTTCTCAGCCCTCTTGAATTCTTTCTGCGCGTCCATAAATTTTTGATCACGCGATGCCGAAGACGGGTCGCGTACTAAATCACTTGGAGAAACTCAGGAGATTTTAAAATGGCTACTACCCTTTCGTTGGCCCCACTGTTCCGTCAATCGGTGGGCTTTGACCGCTTCAATGACCTGTTCGAGTCGGCGCTGCGCAGCGAGGCTCCGAATTCCTATCCACCTCATAACGTGGAAAAGCACGGTGATGACGCCTACCGGATTGTCATCGCAGTGGCTGGCCTGACTGAGGAGGATCTGGATATCCAGGTCGAACGAGGCGTTCTGACGGTTTCCGGCGGAAAGCGCGAAACCGACGAGAAGGTCGCTTACCTGCACCAGGGCATCGCCCAACGTGCGTTCCGGCTGTCGTTCCGCCTGGCGGACCACATCGAAGTGCGTGGCGCATCCCTGAACAACGGCTTGCTGAGCATCGACCTGCTGCGCGAGGTGCCTGAAGAGGCCAAACCCAAACGCATCACGATTGGTAGCGAGGCAAAGCCTGAGTTGCGTCAAGTGAGTTTGCAGTAACGCAATCGGCGGTAAGAAGGCGCTCTACGGAGCGCCTTTTTTGTTTGACCAGCGAAACAAATTTCTACATTTAATTGACGCCATCAAAATGCCACTTTAAGATCCGCGCCCGTTAGTGGCATTGAGCCACATAGAAGGATCTAGACATGTGGCGTTTGATACGTCTGGGCGGCCTGTCCGTTATCGTTTGCTTGAGCACCACCGGGTGGGTGCAAGCCGCCACGGCGCAGAACACGCCGGGCATCACCGACCTGATTCGCGACCGCCAGGACCGTTTGCTCGAAGAGCAGCAACGGCGCATCGACGAACTCAAAGACCTGCCGGGCAAGTCCGCTGCGACAGCAGCACCGGCCACCCCCGTCGACACCCGCTGCTTCCCGATCAGAACCATCGAGCTGGGCGGCGCCGATGCGCTGACCGAGGCTGAGCGCACGCGTCTGATCAAACCACAGTTAACCGAAACTGAATACCGTTCCCAGGCCGAGGCCAATCATGCAAGTTCAAGCAGGCCGGCGGTTGAGGCGCTTGGCTCGAAGGAGACGAGGCTGGGACTTTTGACGCGAGTATGAAACGTATAAGCGATTGACATGAACGACAAAAAAACACCCGAATGGATTACCCGTGGAAAAACCATTGCCGAGCTAATTGAGGAGTTACAGTCTTTTGAGGATCAAAGTCTCATGGTTGAACTTTCGACTGATGGTGGGATGAATAAAAAGCCAATAAGCTTAGTGGGAAAGGAGAATGGTGTATGTGTCTTGTTTAATTGCGAATTCAGTCAGTGACAAGAGTCATGATTAAATGATTGTTAAGAGAGTCGACGTTACTGGAGCGGCACATGCAAATGTATCAACGCCCGATGCGGTCGAGTACGGGAGAAATGAATTACCTGATGGGACGATAAGAGTTCAGTCGCCCTCGACAAAACTAGCACCCAGGCCCGCTAAACCGGAAGAGATTCCATAATGAAAACCACAATTAATCCTTTGGTCGGCTTGGCTCGTTATGAGTCCTGGAAGTCGGAGTGGGTGAAAAAAGACACGATTGACGAGTTTTCTTATATAAGTAGTAAGTGTCATCCTGAGGACGTGCTGTTGTCGTGCAAGCTATTTTTCCCTGATTTTGTTGTGGTTGGAGATGGAGTGTTTTTAGAAAATAAATATGATGGTAATGTTTTTGAATGTTGGCTCAAGCAATTTGGTGGCGACTTGCAAGCAACTGAGAAAATGATTAATCACACTCATTTATATGATGTTTTCGAAGGGTGCTCTGAGGATGTTGATGATAGAGTTTTTGAGCAGTTGGCGGTGGCGGTGGCGTTATCGTGGAGGTTAGTTTTGAGTGATAAGTTTCCTGGAAGAAAATTTACTGTAGATATTTCTAACTCTGATCAGGATTACGGACCGGTAGTTACTTTTTGGCAAGTGGCTTGACAGTGAAAAAGGTGCAATCAAAGCGAGTAAAGCTATTGGTCAACCTGTAGCGGCACTAATAGCAGGGGCACAAGGAAAAAGTGACAGATTTATTTGATTAAGTTCTGGGGTTTCAAAAAGCTAAAAAAATAAATCTGTCCCTTTTCCTGGTTCTATGAGGAGGCTAACACTGACGCTGATAACATCCTACATGCCAATGATGCAAAAGGCGCTGGAATACCCCCTGTAATGAACAAACCGTTGGGCTTGGGTTCGACGGGGAGATCCACGTCTGCTAATTTGAATGAAAACTTGCAATGAGCAGGCTATTTCAAATCCTGTTGCAGGTCGTTCGCTGCCCGTTCCGATGACTGATGCTCGATGGCCGGCAACTGATGGCTGGGTGAAATCGGCGCAAAACATCAATGGAATCGAAATTCACTATGTAAGAAACTCCATTGCTGGAGCAATTGATGACTTCAAATTTAAGTGAGTAAACATATGCTTGCCTTTTGCCGAACTAATCTCGGTAGCGCTATTCCACCCAGGGAGCGCTATTTAGGTGAGGTGGATGAAACTGACTATTCTCCTTTGTGTGTTGGGGAGAGTTACGTGGTATATGCTCTTCTATTCATTTTTGACCGAGTGGATTTTTTGGTGCGGGCTCCTGAGCAACCACCTTTTTGGGTTCCTAGCAGTCTATTTCGTTTGGTTGATGCTAGTGTTCCAGCAGGCTGGGAGTTTTGTATTACTCAGTCGCACCCTGACTACAAGTCTCTTTTTGATGTGTTTAAAATCAGCTGTGTGATGGGCTACCCGCTACTAGTGAATGAGTATAAGCATTATATTGGCATTATTGAGCGAGACCCCGTAGAGGTGCTGCGATTTATGGAGATAGAGCATATATCAGGCTGACTTAAAAGTTTTATAGTGCAAAAGGATTAAGAAGGTGCTTGGTTTTGGAAGGGTAGATGGCGCTAGGGCATGAAGATCACGTGGGGCCTATCTGTGCACTAATGGAGTATTAAGACTATTGGAATGATTGAGAAATTAAAAGCTGAAGTTCTGCCTTCAAGGATGACGCTCACGGAAGGGGAGTTAGCACTTTCGTTATTGAATATCCGTGAAAAAGGAACCTTTGATCCCGGCCACGAGTGGAGCCGGTACACGAGTAGACACACATGTACCACTGCCACCCAATACCCTGCCGCCTAAGCGTTGAAGAGGAAACTATGATTAATGAATCGGATTTGTCCGAATTAAGGTCAGCAGTGCTGACCGGTGTTACTATTGGAGTAGGTTCGCAGATTTTTATTTTTGAAAACGGAGTGACCCTATTAATTCAGTGTCCTTTCAAACGCGTTGGTAAAGGTGTTGCACGATGGGGGCACGGTGAGGAGGCAGCTACTAGCTTACTGATTTTTGATTTTTTAAATCATGAAGTTGTGAGCGCTACCTTTGCAGTACAGGGGATATTGGTGCTTGATTTTGGGTGGCTCGGGACTTTGGAGGTAGTTCCAGAATCAAATGGCTTCGAGTCTTATGTCTTGATTACAAGGTTCGGTATGTCGCCAGTTTTGGTGTTTTGATAGTCAAAAGATACGTTGCTTATTGGAAGTTATTGGCCGGATATAGAAGCGCCTATTCACAGACTTTTGGTCTGAATTGGTTGGTGGGCATGAAGCGCGGCAGCTGTAAAAAGTTGATGTTTTCGAAAGGATCACCCACCAAGATGAATACAAATGCACATGACGACTGCCGGGCAGCAGCCAAGCATGCGAATCAGCACCATCCTTTGCGATATTAAACTAAACGTTTTGAGCGCTTCTGATATTTCAGTCCGCAACGAAGTAATTAATCTCGGTTATGCTCGGGAGCATCCACATGGAATAATTTCGGCAGCGAGTTTTCTAGTTTCAGGATCATCACGCAATTCGTTGGTCTGTGTACTGAATTTTATCTATGAAATTTTCGAGCGGCGAATACCCAAATATAATCTGTGGTTATTTTTAGGTAATTCCGCTTGGCAGCCAGATATAAGAATTGTTCGGCACCGAAAGCTATGGGGGGCGTTAAAAGCCCGGGGAATCGAAATTACAGACGGCTGCCGTGTGCAAGAAGTGGTTATAGATTCTGACAGCAGGCTGAAATTTTTTGGAGCTGTGTGCTTGTCAAAATTGTCTGTGGAACCCGCAGTCGATGCGCTTTTGGATGAGCGCTGTTCATATATTATTGCGTTGCCTGAGGACTTTGACGTTCATCGGATTCTTAACGTTGGATGGTCTGGAGAATTATCAGAAGACTTAAGTCTCTTCGGTTATTTTATTCAAGCTGGGGGGCTTTTTTTTAAACGGGTTGGTGAGTTCGATGATAGTGAAAGGGGCTTTGTCTCTATTGGCTCCCCTACGTCGGTGAGGAATTTGCTGGACTAAACAGCATTCATCTTCGGTAGGCCACAGGTAGCACCCAGTTTGTACAGGAACGGGTGGACCATTGGTGATTGCCAGGGGAAGTAGCGCTTCACGCCGGACTTGAGTGCTGCGCTAGCCAGTTTCATCGGCGTTTCTCGGCCCGCGACCATGCCTGCGCAGCCTATCAGCGCGTCGAAGCGTACGAACACTTCAGCAAGCTGCTCGATTGAATCCTTCACCAGGTCCGCAGCGACCATTTGGACGCCCAGGCGACGAAGCTCATCGGTTTCCCGCTCTTTCTCCGGCGCCTGAGTGTTGATGGTCGACTCCTCAGCAGGACGCTGACGGTGGAACCAGGCGCGCGCGATGCCACCCGCGCGAGGTTGCTCAACACTGGAAGGCCAAGTTCACCGGCGCCTAGAACGAGAATAGATTGGGGAGGTAGCGGGTTCACTTCGGTCATGGTGTCTCCTGAGATTGATGCCTGTACGATGAGCAAATGCTTGCACGATTTGGCAGCGCTTATAAGAAGGCACACGTGTGATATCAGGGAAAGAAATGACCGATCAGGAGGCGCTGAGGCAGGCCGAGGCTATCTGCCGGACGCTTAGAGAAGAGGATGATGGCGTCAGGCGGGAAGTCCTCGCTTACGCGGGCAGCCGCTGGTCATTGGGCATCCTGCATGCCTTGGGTGTGTACGGTAAGTTGCGCCACGCTGAGATAAAAAGGCAGATGGTCGGCGTGACTCAGCGAATGTTGACGAAGACGCTACGTTCCCTTGAGCGCGATCGTCTGCACTTACGAAAGTCAGGACGGTAAAAAAACCTTCATGGCAAATCCCCACGCCGATTCCGGCCGATTCAAACGTGCCTGAGTAATTGAATGAGTGGTTTGGAGATGCTCAGGTTGACATTCGATTTGACCGAACAGGGCACGACCCTCCGAGAGGATCAACTGTATGGCATTTACCACCCTGATATTGGATGCCCCCGGCCCGCCGTTACTGTTTGAGGAAGTCGATCGCTTTCTTGAGCTGGGCCTGGCTGTCACCCTCAACCTGCACTATTTCGCGGACAAAGACCGTATCCGGCAGCACTACAGCACGCGCATTCAATATGCCGAGATCAACTGCCATGACGAGCCTGCCTTTATTGCCGCCGTGAGTCGGGCCGGGGGTTACAACGTGTTCAAGACGCGCCTGAACATCCCCTTCGGCGCCAGTCTGATCCGCGCCGCCACCTCGCCTGCGCTGGCCACACCGCTGCGCGCCATTGCCCAGGCCGGCACGGGAGTCGATCACATTGATCGGCTTGAGTGCGAGCAGTGCGGCGTGGCGGTACTCAACACGCCGGGCTCCAACGCGGCCGCCGTTGCCGAATACGTCGTGGCCCAGACGCTGTTTCTGTCTCGCGAGCTGGATTACTACAACGCCGAAACGCACAACGCTCACTGGGCAAAAGGCACCTTGGCACCCACCCCCGAATACGCCGAACTTACGCTTGGGCTGGTGGGCACCGGCAACATTGCCCGGCAAGTGGCACGCAAGGCTGCAGCGCTGGGCATCAAGGTGATCGCCACCGGGTCCGAGCGATTTACCGAAGCGGTGGCGCGCAGTCTTGAGCTTGATCGACGGGCAGGCCTCGCGCAGTTACTGGCCGAGGCGGACATCGTCTCGATCCACGTACCGCTCACCACGTTGACCCGAGGCTTGTTCGGCACTGCCGAGTTCCGGCAGATGCGCCAAGGTTCAATCCTCATCAATACCGCTCGCGGCGGAATCGTCGACGAACATCAGTTGGCGGCCTTCATGAGTCAGTTTCCCAGGCATATCAAGGCGGTCGCCATCGATACCTTTGTCTTGGAAAAAGACCGGTTCGACTCGCCCTTGATCGGTATTCCCAACGCGCAACTGACGCCGCATATCGCCGGCAATACCACCACGGCAATCAGGATGGCATCACGCCAGATCGTCGAGGAGATCCACGCATTCAGTGCTGCAAACACGGGTTAACCAACAGGCCACAAGGAAGGCACATCGTGCAAAGGCCAACGACTGAAGCCGCAACAGGTGCGGCTTCAGTTGATGCTGCAGGTGGGCGTCACCACTCTCACTTGCCGAGCTTTTTACGCACGTCCTCAACCATTGGACCAACAGCTTTCACTGCATCCTTGAGCTGTTGCTCAGTCACACCAAACTCTTTCGTCCAATGTTTCAACTCCCAAGCTTCGGAGGTGTTCACTCGAGCACGGTCTTGCGGGCCACGGTTTTTCAGATCGTCAGACATGTTCAGCTCCATGCGGTTGGCCTGGAAATGTCCAGGCATCTCCTGATAGAACCTTGGGATGCGTGCGTAGTTCGGTTGATTTTCTGTGGGAGTCAATCGATCGGCAGAACGCTGGAGAAGGGTAATTGCGCAGCAGAAAAGATAAGGGCCTGCCCAGGTTTCCCCGGCAAGCCCTTGATATCTATGGTGCCGAACCCGGAATCGAACAAAATGATAACTTATTGAAATATATGATTTATGTTCAATAATGTTGAGAATGCTATCCCTAAAAATATCCTATTTTAACGACGTGTTGTGCGTAAGGTTCAGCGCATGCTGGGTGGGTGCTATCAATAAATCTGTCGGTATACATAAGACCCGTACGAGCCATCCCCGAAAAACATTTTGACTGGGCTCTAGAACGGTGGTTCTAGCCTGAAAAAAACCAATTGTGCCCCCACTTTTGCCCCCATTCGCACCGAATACGCGAGTGAGCACGAAGGGCGATCTCCGACGGACTCCAGTATGACAGTGGCTGGTACTCGGTGCGCCTCGGTATACTGGATGAGCAACCTGTCTCTGGAAATACTTGGCCGTGCGGAAGAGGAAATGGGTAATGAGTCGATATCCAAGCGGATAGTTCGGTCAGACCCAGAACCCACCACTTCAATTGACGGCCGAGTAGGCCGGGCTCAGATTGCAATGTGGAGACGGCGCCTTAACTTCACTGTTGATGGCGAGTTAAGCCGTTGGGCAGGTCGTTAATCAGTCATTAGGCAAGTGCAACTGCACGTCCATGGCGTCATGAAGGAGTCGGACGACCTCGATCACCTCGTCATTTGCCACACGATAAAATACGACGTGGCGTGGGCTTTTGACCGTCCCATGAGGGTGTTTAGCTTGCTGGCGTGAATAGACGAGGTGATAGCTGCGAAGGCCTGGTGCAAGCTCATCGCGCTCGTGGCTGCCAATGCGATAAGGCGTGCCGGCAATCGCTTGCAGCGCCGCGAGGATCAGCGCTTGATATCGTTGCCGTGCTTGATCACCGAACTGCGTCTGGGAGAGCCTGAGGATGTCGACAATGTCGGCGCGCGCCGCATTGGAAATCCGATACTGCGACATGCTCAGTGTTTCTCTTTCGTCGGGATCGTTGCCTCCAGGCTCAAGCCCTCGAGGTAGTGCGCCAGATTCCCTTCGTTGAGCTCAGTGAAGCGCCCGCGCTCAAGGTCCATGATGCCGATCGAGGTAGCCTGACGCAGGGCCTCAATTTTGGCAGTGTCTTCGGCGACGCGCTGTTCCAATAGCCGCAAACCTTCCCGCATCACTTCGCTGGCATTCTGATAGCGGCCAGACTGAAGAAGGTCATGGATAACCTGTTCTTGATGAGGGGTGAGCACAACGTTTCGCGTCGCCATAATAAGCTCCAACTTTCGGCAAACAATTTCTTTCGATAATTGGCATATTATGCCATTTTGCCTACGAGCACATGGTTTGGGATTTGAATCTGACGAACTGTGTCGTACGGGGTCATCCTTTGCGCCGAGCCGCGTGCTAGCCCGGACTGCATGCGCACAAAGTCAAAAAAGGCTGTCGTAAGGGGGGACGTCCTAGGCAGCTTGATTAGGCTCTGTACGAAATTAGGCGAAACTATTTCGGCAAGCCTAAATGACTGAATTCGATAGAGTTCTCACCTCGGCTGGGGAAGCTTCCCTGATGGCCAAACGCTACGAAATTGCAGTCGAATCCTGAGCGTTGATCCCCGACTTTTTTATCGCGCCCCGCCATTGCGGACGCCCCATAGCCGAAGATCGGCTCATGCTCAATGGCATCCTCCGAGATCTCTCTTCCAGTGCGGCCTGGCGTGACATGCCTGAGCGTTTTGGCACTTGGTCAACGGTCTATCAACGCTTTCGTGATTGGCGCAACCAAGGCACGTTCGACTAGATGCTCAAACTACGCTCCCGCCGTCGATCACACCTCCAGCAATATTTGGTGCGCAGGGTCGTATTCGAACATCAGCGCCGCCCATTCTGAGCGATGCGTATTTTTCATCCGATCTTGCCGTATGGATCTCGCTTCGGGCTAATCGATAGGATGCGATCGCTCCCTGTCAAACCTTGTGAAATCGCGCTATCTGGGAGGCGTCAGGACAGGGTTTTGACTACAGACGATGAGCCTCCTCGCTCCACGCGTCATGGCAACGTAGAGGTTCTTGGCGTTCATCTGCTCAGGCTCCAAAATCACCGCAACATCAGCCTCCAGTCCCTTCAGCAGCAACGTGCTGCCTACTGCTCGACGCGACAATGGGCGCCCTTGCATCCGGTTGCGCTCGCGGATCTGGATAGCCGCTTCGTGGAAGGTGTGCGTGTGAGATGCTGCCATTCGTAGCGCGGCGATACAGCAGCGAAGGATTTCCGGGCGGTATACGCGGCAATCCTGCTGCTGGGAGAGCTGCTGCAGGAGGTCGATCACACCTGCAAAACTGGGGGCTGCCATATAGTTCACCGCCACGGACTCAGCGACTGTTGGTGGTGTGCGGTTGCGACCATTGCGGATGGATTCCACCCGAGTAAGGTAAGCATTAACGCCCACACCGGTCATCACGCTCCCGGCGAAGTTGGCTATCTCGATCAGCGCCGTTGGCCCTGCCAGCTCGAAGCTCTGAGCGAAGGTGATGAGGTCGGGCAGATCCACAGCCTCTACCGTTGTTGCACCTGGTGTCTGGCTTGTCAGGCGCTGCCTGCCAGCCGTGTTTCTGGCATCCCCTATGATCAGCGCCGACTCTCCGTTTTGCAGCGGGCTCAATGCAGCGTTTCGTCGTTGCGCGTCGGCATTGGGTGGGTGGATCTGTATCCATTGAACTTCGCGGGGCGCTGCAGCCAGATCGACTGGGTGACCGGCTTCCAGCAGTTCTCTCATCTGAAGCAGCCAGAGCCCCAGGTTCTCCGCATGGGCGAGGCGCCATCGCCAAGGCGTGGCCAGGGCGCCAATCCTGGGGAAGTGTGGAAGGACATCGGTGTTCCAGTCGACCAGGCGATTCTGTGCGATGTCGAAAATGGCCTGCATGGGGTCGCCCAGGACATAGGTGGGCAAACTGGCAGCGAGCCAGGTGACGATGATGTGTTGTGCTTGGTTGCAGTCCTGGTACTCGTCGACCAATAGGTGCGAGTAAGTTGACCGTAACACCTGATCCAAGTGTTGCCCACTCAGCAGCGCGATAGCCGCCGCGCGGATTGCAGGATAGTCAGCGGCGCGATTGGCTAACTGCATGATCGCTGGATTGTGCCCGCTTCGGGCGGGAAATTTGCCGATTAGCTTCATGGCGAAGCCATCCAGCGTTGCAATGCGAAATGAGGCGGGTGCCACTCTTGCACGGGCCATGCGAGCGCGCAGCGCTGCGACTCCGGCGTTGGTGTGGGTCAGAATCAGAATGGGTTTTGACCCCGTGTGCTGAATCAACGTGTCCGTAATCAGCTGCGTTTTGCCGCAGCCTGCCGGCGCGGTTATCGACCCTCTTGGAAAATCGAACAGCGCGATTTCAGGCGGCATGAATCCAGCCTCTGATCCGGTTGATGGTCGTTTGGAGGTCGGGATGAGACGCCTGCAGGTTGGGGCCAATGATGTGCTTTGCGATGAACTCGTAGGTTGTCACCGACTTGAACCAGCCATTCTTGCGAATACGTGAAGCAAGTCCTAGATAGCTTCGAGTACCTGGTGCGTAAGGCACCCCTTGCGCTCGAAATGCCTCGATTTGCTCCAGAGTCAGGTTGTTTTGCGAACGATCGCGTATATGGACAGCTACCAACTCTCGGTCACGCACCTCAATGGCTTTTTCGAGCAGCCTATCGATGGCCGTGTCCGGCACGCATGCAAACAGCTCATCTTCCAAGGCTCTGTCTTGGCCCCAGGTGGCAGACTGTCCTCCCGCCAGATGGAAAGCGTTTTGGATGGCGGGATTTACGGGCTTGTCCGCATCGACGATCACAAGCACCTCGTACCCGAGGCTCAGCAGAGCGGAGCCACGCGTGTAGCAGTTGTCAGGGCTGCCGCCGTTGACGTTTACATAGGCTCCGCCCAGCGCTAGGAAGGAAGGCCTGCCGAGGGTGCCCCAGTACTGATCCAGGCCGCGCATCAGACCCACTTCACTGGCACCTTCACAGACCACGATGCGTTTGGCCAGAAAGGCCTCGGGATCAGCGCGGAGCGTGCTCTGTACATCATCGGATGTTCCGGCTTGACGAACCTCGTGATGCCCCTGTAGTGGACGAACCACGAAGAGTTGATGCCCCGACAGTTCACGCAGGGCAACTGGGGAGTGGGTGGTCAGGAACACCTGAAGGGGCTCTGGGGTGTCCTTGGCGCCGAGAGAGTCCATGAAGCGAATCAGGCGATGGGGTTCCAGGCCAAATTCCACTTCATCCACCAGTGCGATGGAGGCTGCCTGTGCGACCTGGCGTTGAAGTCCCGCTACCAGCAAGCGAGACGATCCGGTGCCGAGCGATCGCAGAGGAATGCCCTGGTCGTTGTGCAGGGCAATGGCGCCATCACCGATCGAGACTGCATGGGCATCCAGCAATGCTTGGGCGGCTGCACCAACGGGTACGCCGAGATAGTTGGCGGTCTGCGTCACGATCTCCAGAGGCCGCTGAAGCTGAGCTCCTGCTTGCACACCGAAACCGTTCCGAGCGTCTCGTGCGGCCTCTGCCAAGGCACCACCGAGCGCAGGCCGCTCTTCGGTCAATCGGTTGAGGATGGAGTTACGGCTCCACGACAGGTTGGTGTTGGCATAGCTTCCGATGCGAGCGGGGGAGATGCGTGCTCGATCCTTCCAGGCCAGGTTTCGCTCAATGCCCTGCTGACTCGCCCGCTCAGAATAGAGCCGCCAGGAAGGCTCCAGATCACTCTCGACCTTGAGTTGCAGGGTCAGTACGGTTTCGATATCGAAACGCGGCTCATCTTCTAGCGTTCGGTTCGTATGATCGAAGCCGCGCAGGAAATCGCCATAACTGTCGAGGTTGATCAGGTCATCAGGTAGGCCACCCAGCGTCACCGTGATCAGGATCGGCTGGGCAACATCCAGCTGGTAGAAGTCGGTGTCGCCGAAAGGCACGTTGCGCCGGGCGCCGAGGCAAAGATCGATGGCATCAAGAATACTGGACTTTCCGCTATCGCCAGGGCCGATCAAGCAATTGAAGCCGGGTGAGGGTGTCCAGTCCAAGTTCTGAATAGAGCGGAAGTTTTGGATCTGGAGCCGACGAATCCTTGCCATACAGTAAGTCCCTGCGCTGATCTGCCCGATGCCGCTTCGCTTTGATCATAGCTAGATTTCGAGTCAGCACAGGTGCACGTGATGAGACGTCACATCAGATTTCCTTCCTGGGGGGTAGCCAGCTTGCTTTCATGCCATTTGGTTGAAGTGGCAATTGAAGCGATAACAAGCAGCTCAGGCGCTGGGAGGCCTTTAGCGGCTGGGTTTGCTGCGTAACATCCCACTTTAGCCAGGAAGCCAAGCTTGAAGCTATCCGCGTCCAAGGCTTCTGGGCACGCATCCAGGTTACTCACTGCTTAGCAACTGCTGCTCGGTCGCCAAGCTCTGGCTTCATGATGGCGCGAATGTCATACAGCAAGCTGCTCACGTCATGTAGCTTGCTGATGAACTCCTCCAGTATCTCGTTGGTAACCTCGAAGTAGCGATTTTTCTTGTCCAGCCGACGGTGCAGAATTTGCTGTCTGGCTTGGTTGGTGATCGGGTAGGCGTGCATGATGTCCGAACGCCGTGTATTTAGTGCTTGGAACATGTCAGCGGCGGCGCGGCCAATAGGCCCGACCGCCGGTTTTGTTGCCTTAGCTTTCTTTACGCACTTGCGGAATTCGCTGAGGATCTCGCCGCCCGTTCTTGCCTGCAGCTCAGTGCGGTTCACGAGCGGATCCATATGGTGAGCGAGCTCAGCCATGAAGCTGCTGAGAGAAGCAAAGCCGTACAGCGTGACCCCAAGCCGATAGATGTAACCATCGTCGGCTGGAAGCGCGAGGCGGGTGAGCTCTCTGATGGCTTTGGTGTTTAGCTTGATGGTCATGACGTGTACTCCAACATCCTTATCGTGTCCCGAAGATACCGGGCTCTGTGCTGCGAGCCCGGACTGTACTTTACAGGGGGAAATGACTGAGTTACTTGAGCTTACCGCGCAGCCAGCTCATTACCCGGATCAACACTTTCAGCTTGCGATAGAAGTTATCCGCATCGACCAAGAAGCCCAATTGCTTGCGGAGTTGCGCCATCTCGTTCGTCACGGCCCTATGCGTATCGGTGCCAGCCAGGCCTGCTGCAACCATGTTCTGATCGACCTCGTGCAGTTGACGGTACCAGGCAATATCGACTGCGTGATGCTCGAAATAGCGGTGGATGAACACGCGGTGCTTACCGAGCAGAAACAGGTAGGCGCCAAATCCCGCCAGAAAGACCTGCAGCGTGCTGATCTCACCCCCCTGAGCGTTCAGGAACTGGACGATTTGTGGTGTTCGCCAGCAGCCGATCGCGAACAATACGGGCCATAGGGCGATGGAGAACAGTGCTTCGTTTGTGTGTGGATAGCGTATCAGTTGAATGGGGATAAATCGGAGACGGGTCATGGCAACTCCTGGTAGAAGGCTGTCCTGGCACGAGGGGGCAGGACTTACTCAAGCTTCCAATTTTGCCTAGGTTAGATGCAACTCAAGTGGATGCATTTTGGTACCCATCGCCAAGAAGAGCGGCGCATTCAACAGCTCGTTAGAACGTCACTTCATCCTTGAGTGGCCAGCCTTCTGGCACCAACGCCGGAGGTTTGCTCCAAGGTGCCTCCACCAGAGACTTCTGGAACCAGTCATCCCGTAGATTTGCGTGCTCCGTGATGATGATCTGGAAGCCTGGTACGTCTTCGACCGTGAACTGGTATAGCAGGTTGAACAGCTTGCGTACCGAGTCCATATCGGCATCGGATTGCTCGGTGTTCAATACCGTACCGTCGACCGCTTTGTAGGATTCCTCTGAGGGGAAATACACTTGGGTCGGCTGATCGATCAACAAGAAGCGCGGCATGGGTCGATTGCTCTTGGCGCAGTACCAATGCAAAGCGAGCAGCGCGGAGAGATGATAGGCCAGGTAGTTTTCGCCGCCGCCTGTCCGAGCCATGGGCACAGAGCGCTCAGGGCGGTCGAAAATGATGGTTAGCTTCTTCAGGTCGAACCGGGCAGGGTAGGCACTGAATTCAGATTCGAAGCGTTTGTTGTACAGATTGAACTGTGCCGAGATGCTGTTCATGATCGATGCCAGGCGGTCGTCCAGATCGCATGCCCTGCGCGGCGCGCTGGCCGGTGCTGCCTGACCACTGAAAAATAACGACTTGACCTTGCCTCCAGGTTCTCGTTAACCTCGCGCCGCCTTCCTACCTTCCGGTAGGAAGCTAATCGCGAGTGTGTTATGGAAAAGATTCATTCCGGCAATCCTTCGCTGAAGTTTGCCATTGCCTTGGGCGCCATCGCCGCACTGGGACCCGCAGCCGTCGATATGTATTTGCCAAGCCTGCCCGAAATGGCAGTCGAATATTCGACCAGTGTTGCCAGTATTCAGCTGACGCTCACGGTCTTTTTGTTGGCAATGGGGCTTGGGCAATTGCTGTTCGGGCCGGTTGTCGACGCCTTGGGCCGTCGACGTCCACTGATGGCAGGCTTGCTGCTGTTCAGCTTGAGTGCGCTGGCTGCAGGCGCGGCACCGACCCTTGAATGGCTACTCGTGGCACGATTTGCCCAGGGGATAGGCAGTGCTTTGACGTTGGTAGTCATCATAAGCATGGTGCGTGACGTCACTCAGGGCGTTCAGGCTGCAAAGCTTTTTGGCCTGCTGCTGACCATTCAAGGTGTTGCTCCCATCATCGCCCCGGGGTTGGGTGGTTACATTGATGCGCATTTCGGATGGCGGGCCGTCATGCTGGTACTGGCTGTTCTCGGTGCGCTGGTGGCGGTGAACTCGATGGCTGTTTTGCCTGAAACATTACCCGTGCAAAAGCGCGAGCCATTGAATATGAGACGGGCGATCCGCACATATGTGCGCATCGCAAAAGACAGTCGTTTTCTACGACCCACCTTAGCGCTGTCAGCCGTGTTCTTTTTTCTCTTTGCCTATGTAGGCGGCGCTACATTTGTTTATCAGAATGAATACGGACTGCCTACTGCCCAGTTTGGTACGCTGTTTGGCGCAACCGGCATAGCGATTCTTATCGGGGCCGTCGTGGCTACCAAACTGGTGGGCAAGTACGGTTTGGCCCGCATGGCAACGGCGGGGGCTTTTTGCATCTTTGCAGGTTCTGTCGTGGCCTACGGGGCAGCGGTATCTGGTTCTAGTTTGTACTGGCTGGCCGCCGGTGCCGCAATAGCACTGCTTGGATTGGGGATTGCAGAAACCACATTGATGACCCTGGTGATGTCCTCGCAAACCACTGCGCTGGGTTCAACGGCTGCACTGCTGGGCGCTTTTCAGCTTGGCATCTCGGCCTTCGCCACACCGTTGACCGGTTGGGCGAGCAGCCATGGCGCCATTGCCTGGTGCGCATTTCTGATCGTCTGCGCTGTTCTGGTGGGCGCGCTGATCTGGGTCAGTGTGTGCCAGGGCAGGGCCGAGCACCTCACCGCGTTGAACCAATGATTAAAAGGACATCCTGATGAAAGTGCTGAGCCCTTCGGCAGGCAGAATCTGTGACATCGCCCTGGTGCATTTCGCTGAGCGTGGATACGACGCCTCGTCGCTCAATGACATTGCTGTCATGGCCGGTATGCGCAAGCCTTCGTTATACGCGCACTTCAAAAGCAAGGATGATCTGTTCGACGCCGTGCTGAATCTGGCGATGGTGACGGAGAGGCACTATATCGAAGAGATGTTTGCAAGCGTCCCGGCGAATAATGACGAGCCCGGCAAGCTGTACACGGAGAGCCTTTCAAACCGCTACGAGTCTTCTGCTGCTCTGCGTTTTCTGCTGCGCACGGCATTCTTTCCGCCTTCGGAGCTAAAGGCATCGGTTACGAGTGGCTTTGAAGCCTATCTTGATCGCCTGCGTGAACACTTTGGCGCAAGCCTTGAGAACAGGTATCCAGCCCTGTCGGCGAACGAGATTTCGATGTTTCAGGATGCTTATATCGGCGTCATCGACAGCCTTCATGTCGAGTTGATTTACTGTAGTGAGGGCACCTACCGTCGGCGTCTTGCCGCTTTGTGGCGCATTCTTGGTGATTCGCTTTCTCTTGCTGTGGAGAAAGTGGCACAGGGATAACTCAACCATTCAAACTGTGCAAAAGCGTAGCGAGCAAGTCAAACGTTATACGAACTCGCACGACAATCAAGTCCATGGAGATCACAGAATGAAGCTTTACTACAAGCCTGGCGCCTGCTCCCTTTCGCCACACATTGTTGCAAACGAACTTGGCCTCAAGGTCGAATTCATCAAGGTCGACCTCAAAGATCATGTAACAGAACAAGGGAAGAACTTTTACAAGGTCAACCCGCACGGCTACATTCCTGCGCTTGAGCTTGATAATGGTGAAATGCTCTTGGAGGGCGTTGTAATCATCCAATATCTTGCAGACCAGAAGCCCGAAATAGGCCTTGCTCCAGCCAACGGAACGTTTGAAAGATATAAGCTTCAGGAAATGCTCGCCTTCCTCTCAACGGAAATCCATAAGGGCTTTATTCCGCTCTTTTATGCTGCTCCGGCAGGAGATTACATCGAGATTGCAAGACCGAAGTTGGAGAAACGCTACGCTTGGATTAATGAGCATCTCTCAGACAAACAGTTTCTTATGGGTGACAAATTCACGGTCGCTGACACCTACCTGTTTGCTGTGACTGGTTGGGCTAAGGCATCCTGGCTGAAGTCCTACGAAGACACGCCGCTTCATCTTGACAGTCTTCATCATCTGCAGGCTTGGTATGAGCGTGTGAAGAGCCGTGAAGCCGTGCAACAGTCCATACTCGAGGAAGGTCTCGACTTGAACTAGCGTCTTGATGCCCTTTGCCAACGGGTACCTAGCGCATATCCATTGGCTCCGTGGCGAGCCAAATGGAATATATGCGCATCATTGCAGCAAGTCTTGAAGAGCGGTTGCGCAAGCAGCATTTCGGTCAGTTCACTTTGAGTTCGCCACGCGGGTGCTGGATTTCAATACCGATATTCGACGACACCGCTTGCGAGTTTGCTTCAGTCAGCGGGCATGGGGGAGTGGAAGAAATGCAGGTTGCAGCGCGGTGCTTTCTGCGTTTGCAGCAGAATCCGTCTGTGGAAGAGAGGCTATGGCTGAATGCGATGCCGGCCATCGAATCGCCGGGTTGGGTACATTCCTGAATAACCTTGGCTTTGAAAGCGTCGGAGTAGGAACGGCGTGTTGGCTGCATGAAATACCCGCTTAAGAGGCTAGTTCCGGTGCCCACTTAAATTTAAGTGCGCAGCATGTCTGGGCTTTGCGGGGGTGGATAGATGACTCGGCCGGATGCATACGAACCACACGAATGACGATCTACTTTGCACGCGAACACTGATGACGCGATAGCTGCAGAATCGCAGCGACAAAAGGCGAGCAACGAGGGCTGTTAACTGGTGATAGCACCGAAGAAGCGCAACCATATGGCGTACTTCTTCATGCACTACGACCATACAAGTTTCACAGCTAAAATGGCTACCAATAATCGGTAGCTACCGAGAGAAATGCGACATAAAGCCGTAACTGGCGTCCAGTTTAACGTTCTCACAGAGTTTAAGTTGGACCCTGTGAGAAACGAGTCTTGCCTGCTAACCACGCACCTTGATATATCAGGAAAACCGCGTTATCGCTCCCGCGGGCGAGCCTCGCTCCAACAGCTGGACACCTATTCGTCTTACAAACTAAACCTCGAAACCATGCTGTTTAGATCAACCGCCAAGCGGGTCAACTCGCCGCTGGCGGCGCTGGTCTGGGCGGCGCCGTTGGAAGATTGCGTCGACAGGTCCCTAATGTTGACCAAGTTGCGGTCCACTTCACGGGCGACTGCAGCCTGTTCTTCCGCAGCGGCGGCGATGACCAGGTTACGCTCGTTGATCTCGATCACTGCGGTGTTGATGGTTTCCAGCGCCAAGCCTGCGCCTTTCGCGATGTTCAGGGTAGATTCAGCACGGTCAGTGCTGTTACGCATTGAACTGACCGCTTTTTGGGTGCCGCCTTGAATGCTGCCAACCATGCGTTCAATTTCGCTGGTGGACTGTTGGGTGCGATGGGCCAAAGCGCGTACTTCATCGGCGACAACCGCAAAGCCGCGACCGGCTTCACCGGCCCGGGCCGCTTCGATAGCTGCGTTCAGCGCCAGCAGGTTGGTCTGATCCGCCAAGCCACGAATCACGTCCAGAACCTTGCCGATGTCGCGGGACTCTTCCGCAAGATTACCAATCAGATCAGCGGTGCTTTGCACATCCCCGCTCATGCGTTCGATAGCGTTGACGGTTTCGTGAACCAGATCCCGGCCATCGCCTGCTGACGCCGTCGCGTTTTTTGACGCCTCTGAAGTGCTCACTGCGTTACGCGCCACTTCTTCGACGGCGCTGGTCATTTCGTTGACTGCAGTCGCGGCTTGTTCTATTTCGTTGTCCTGCTGCGCAAGGCCACGGGCGCTTTCATCGGTAACTGCGTTCAGCTCCTCGGCAGCGGAAGCCAGTTGTATTGCGGATCCGGAAATACGGATCAAGGTATCGCGCAGTTTCTCCTGCATTTTTTGCATGGCTAGCAACAATCGGCCCGCTTCGTCAGTGCCATCAACCTTTATTGGTCGGGTCAGATTACCTTCGGCGATGGTTTCAGCCGCTTCAAGTGCCAACGCTATCGGTTGGGTGATGCTCTTGGTCAGCAGCCAGGCAAACAGCATGGTCAGCAGCGAGGCAATAATGAGGAGGCCGACAACCCAGTTGAACGCAGAGCTGTACTGGTCAGCAGCGGATTGATTGATGATAGCCAGCTGGGCGTTATTGAAGTCAGTAAGCTTACCCAACGCTACGTTTATCTGCTCAGCGTTAGCCGCAGACTCGGCGTTCAGCACGCGCGTTAGCTCCTGCAGATCGCCAGCCCGACTGAGGGTAACAAGGCGCGTTTCAATCTTCCGATATTCATCCATCAGTCGCATATAGTCGTTGTAGTCGGATTGCTCTACAGGGGATGAAATCAGTTTGGCGTATGCTGCCTGCGACTTGATAAGTTGTTGGTTTTGTTCCGCAAGTAATTCGATGGTCCTGTTCTGAATATTCGGTTCGCGATCAGTCAACAGCCGATGCGACAAAACCCGCATGCGGACGCCCGTCACCGTGAGAGCATTCAGGGTCTGAAAGCTAGGGACGCCATTTATCGCGATGTCGTCGCCAGCTGCTCGGATCTTGCTCATCTGAGACAGGGCGAAGAGGCCGAGAATCAGCATGAGCGCGCCTATCAGGGAGAACCCCAGAAATGCGCGCGGAGCAATGTTCATTGTTCTTATTGTCATGGTTTTCCTAGAGCGTGGAATGTGCTCCCCGCAAGCAGCGGCGGATGGCCCAGCGCATAAGTTTTTATCGGTCGCTTGATGACACACTTGAGCGAAAACAGCTGTGTGCCGCATATTAAAACTGATATTGCCCACTCACCAACTCGCATACATCGACTGATGTTGGCCCGATGCAGCCCGATTGCGACAATCTTCAATCCAGACGACCTGGACGCGATTTTCGTTAAGTGGGTAGAGACTCGCTAACAAGGTTGCATATTTCTCTTACAGAATCAGCTCTAGAGGCTGCAGCAGCGTGGCAGAAGCTGCTGTGCATAGTGGTGCTCAAGGATAGGGGATGGTCGGTTCGATGCCCGCGAACACCGCGCCAGCGCCGTCGTAAGTCGCTTCGCCGAGGAAAGCATGCTGTGTTACTACCATGGAGTCGCGTACGATCCATTGCAGACGATTGTCATTGAAGATGGCTGCAGTCCCAGCCAGTCGATAAGCCTTCATGACTACGTCCGCTCCGGTATGAGCGGCATGGGTGGCGCTGAGGCGCAATAAGTTTGTCTGCTGCAGGGTCACCGGATTACCGGCCAAAAGCGAGGCCCATACAGCTTCGGCGGATTCGTAGAAAAACGCCTGAGCGCTTCGCAGCATCGCCTCTGCCTTACCCAGTTCGCTGCGGTAATAAGCGCGATCACCCAAGCGCGGGGCACCGGTGACAGTCTTGGTGCTGCCCGACATTGCGATCACCAAGTCCAGTGCTGCGCGTGCCAGCCCAAGGTTAACGGCGGCGTGAACTTGCGCCTGGTAGGAAACGGACGGGTAATGATAGAGGGGCTCGTCAATTGTGGAGGCACTGCCACGCACGAAAGTCCACTGGCGTTGGATGTTCTTTTGGTGCAATTTGAGGTCATGGCTTCCTGTCCCTTGCATTCCGACAACATTCCAGTTGTCGACGATCTGCACTTCGCTTGCCGGGAACACAGCGGTCAGCGGTTTGCCTGCCGTCGGTCCTCCACCGTTGGCCGATGTGCCACCGATGCCTACACCAATCCAGTTCGCACCTTTGCACCCACTAGCAAACCGCCAGTGCCCGCTGACTTCCCAGCCATTTTCAGTCTCTTTGGCGGGTTGTAGAGGGTACAGGCCGCCAGCATAGACCTGGTCTGGCCCGTTGGCATAAATCAACGCTTGGGTTGCCGGGGGTAGTGCCGCCAGGTAGATGTTGGCTGAGCCGAACGCGGTCACCCAGCCGACCGAACCGTCGGCTTCGGAAACCCGCTCTACAATGCGCAGGAACTCGGCTGGAGCCAGCGCATCGCCACCGAAACATTTGGGAGTACTGGCGCGGAAGATACCGGCTGCTTTCATTTTTTCGATCATGTCTAAAGGGACATGGGAGCGTTGATTAAACTCGCCGCGACGCTCGGCAATCTCCGAGATCACATCATCTAGGGAAATCGCCTTGATGCTGATTGGAGCGCCTTTACGTGTGTCACGATCATCGAAATTGTTTTTGCTGTTCATGTTTATTGTTCTCTGGCTAGGGTGATTGCATACACGTTCAGAATGCGTGGGCTGATAAGAAAAAATCAAATTCGGAATATGAATAAGCTAAATAATCCGTGGGAATTAACTGTCGTGCCATGCGCCTCTAAAGGGGAGGGCGTTTAAGGGCGATGGCTATTCCTGCTGTCAATAGTGCGTATGAGTAAAGCGAATTTGACCGAATGAACAATCCCTCTCAACATGGATTCACCAAGTCAATAATTAAAAGGTGAAGGTTATGGTTAGCGATCAATCAAAACAACATTTTCGGCAAGCGCTGTCATTGTTGTCTGCGGCGGTGAATATCATTACTACCGATGGCCCCCATGGTCGCTTCGGATTAACTGCGAGTGCGGTCTGTTCGGTCACTGATACGCCCCCAACATTATTGGTTTGCATCAACCGTAACAGTTCAATTCATGAAGCGTTGCTGGGCAATAGGGCGTTGTGCGTAAATATACTGACCGGTGATCTGGAGGGTGTTGCGCGACAGTTTGCTGGTATGACCGACCTGCCGCCTGCTGAACGTTTTGTCGGCCAGGATTGGCGGACAGGCTCCTCGGGCCTACCGGTGTTGAACGACGCCCTAGCAAGCCTCGAAGGAAACATAGTAGATATCAAGGAAGTCGGATCGCATTCGGTATTATTTGTCGAAATTAACCAAATTCAGGTCCGTGAAGAGGGGGAGAGTCTGATTTACTTTGGGAGAAACTTTCACCGTCTGGGGCGGGCTGCAGCCGTCAACGTACAGACGTCGGCATCCTGAATAATTGCAGTTCCCCATTCGTGGGTTACAGGGTTTATAAAGAATGCTCGCACGCCTCATTTGATATGAACTCCAGTATGGCTGCCGGAGGCAAACAGACTAATAATTAACCCGCGCAGCCAGGTTATCCCGGCATCCGATAGGAAACGGCTATGGCAATAAAGTCCCACCGAGATGGCTGGCAATTCGATGAGCAGACTCAACAGCCGATAGCGCTGGTCGTGGTTTAGCTGCATGGCAATGGCACGCGGCAGAATCAATGCCAGATCAGTGTTGGCAACGATTTTCGGGGCAATCGTGAAGTTAGGCACTTTCAGAGCGATTTCGCGCGCAATGCCGGCCTTTCCGAATGCTGCATCGGCGGTTAGGCCATGGCCGGTAATATTGCTCGAAACGTCAACAAAGCGCAGGGCGAGTATGTCCTGAACGCTCAATTCATTTTCCTGAAAAGGATGGCCGTCGCGCAACAGACAAATGAATTCGTCGTCTAGCAATTTTTCGTGGATGCACTCTTCACCAAGTTCTACCAGATAGCCTATCGCGATATCTACATCACCTTTGCGCAATGCCATAGCCAGTTGCTCTATAGGCATTTGACGCACATCCAGGCGTACTCTCGGCGCCTCGCGCGCTAGCACTTCCATCACCGTCGGTAGCACATAAAGTTGCGACATATCCGACATGGAGATGCGAAAAGTACGATCCGCTGTTTTCGGTTCAAAGTTCGAAAACATCATTAATGCGCTTTGAATAATAATCAGCGCATGTTCAATGGGTCCGTGCAGGCGAATAGCTGCGTCAGTCGGCTCCATCGACGTTGCTGTTCGTACGAACAGCGGATCGTCAAACACATCGCGTAGTCGACGCAGTGCGTGACTGACGGCGGGCTGGCTGAGGTGTAGGCGTTCCGCCGCGATTGTCAGGCTGCGGTGTTCCCAAATAGCCACAAAAGTCCTGAGAAGATTCAGATCGATCGTGGCCATGTTGATGTGCGTCATTTATTTACCACGAGCCTTACGCGTGATGCTGGAAAAGACGCCGTCGCGGTATATCCAGGCATGTATCAGCGCTGCGCAAAGATGTCCTAACACAAGCAGAAACAGAACCCAGGCGAATAACCCATGTGCGGCCCGAAACCAAGCGTAAAGCGCGGAGCTGACAGGAGCAATGGGTGGAAGGTTCCAGCCCGCGAACATGGTGACAGGCCAATTTCCGGCAGAGAGCGTCGCCCAACCGAGCAGTGGCAGGCAGAGCATCAGCAAGTAGAGCAATAGATGCGAAACATGCGCCGCCATTGCCTGCCAGTAAGGTACGCTGGCAGGCAATGGCGGCATGGTGCTTAAAAGCCGATTGCCTAGACGCAGGATAGCCAAAAGAAGAATGGCGATTCCCAGAGGCCTATGAAGATCAATGAGCCAGGGACGCAGGCTCAGAGAAGACATCATGCCTACACCTATAAATAGCATAGCCAGGATAAGGACAGCCATGAGCCAATGGAGAAGCCGTGCCGCGAAGTTGAAACTTTGCACACCGGTGTGCTTCTGCTGGGTATGCATTATTTGATTTCCTTTTTGCCAACCGCGTCAGTGGCTTTACCAAAACCGATTTCTCGTAATCGGGCGTTATAGGACTGGGAGTAAATACCCGCACGGGCTGCAAGAACAGGATCGTCTGAAAGCGCTATTCCTGAAGGTACAAGCGTCGGGTCAAAGTTAATGTCACGACATGCCCCATGAGTTTGCTCTACCACCTGGTTGACCTCTAACGTTCCAGCGATTACCTCCTTGCGGTTGCTCGGCCATGGTTGAGAAGGGTCGTTCACCGGATCTCCCGCCTCGGCGAGTTGGAATACCAGATCCCAGTACAAGGGTGCTACACCCACACGCTGAGTTATTTCATCAAACAGGAAGTCATGACTGGCTTGCGCATGAGCCTCTTTGCTCAACATCTCTACCGCCGCATGAGGGCGCATGGACCAGCGCACAGGTTGACGTTTTCCATCCGCTGCAATGAGTACGAAGGCGTTGATGGAATTATATTCGGTTCCTGCAAAACTGGCCGGCCAAGTCGCGTTCGCCTCTCGCTCTACAGACTTGCGAGCCTCTGGATATTTTTGAAAAAACGCGGCCACCTTGTCCGGGGCTGGGTGTCCAGTGGCAGCCACCGGTTCAAAGGCCTCGACCTGCGCCAGGAAACCCTCGGCATCCCGAGTCGCGAAGTAGGGTTCGTTGTTGAGCTTCATTCGCCACTGTGACTTATCGTCGCCTACCAGCATGAGTGCCATGCTGACGGTCGCCGTCGAATTGTCCGCCGCATGCGGGTCCACGGTGCCGATTGAAAAACGCCCGACGGCGGGGATGTTGGCCGGTAGAAAAATACGTGAGATCGACAGAGGGACGGCCTCGCCGCTCGCATGAAAAGTCCCACTGAAACACATACCCTTACCGTGCGCCCGTCGATAGCCTGGTGGAAAATTATCCAGGGAGTCACCCAGAAACTCTTTTGTGGTAACGCCGGTGCCTAAGAATCCTCCTGCCCAGGCAAAAGCCAGCACAAGAGCAGTCGCGATACTGAATATGCCCAACAACGGCACTCGATATTTCCATAAACCCTGAAGGTTATTCTTAAGCATAAAATTCTCAGCTGCACGTTGTCAGGCAGCGCTGGATTGAAACTGCCGAATGCTAGCGCCAACACTAACCGGCGCAAAGCAGTAGTCATGTGTAAGACAGGGGGATTTGAACCGCCGATACGGCAGGAAAAAATCCCGGTGGGCTCAATGGGTTTGCTTGAGCGGCAACGCATGACAATCCCTGCGCCATAGCCTGTGTGTCATTACATTGCTGAGGACGGCCAAGGCAAATGACGCCAGCGATGCACCGCTTTTGACGTTATATGTCCAGCACCAATCGTGGAGATTTTGATCGTGAACAGCATACCAATATCGTATCGTTCGCCGCTTTTTCATCAGCAGTGAGATACACATCGCGATGGTCTGGTTCACCCTCTAAAACATCACAGAGGCATGTGCCACAAACACCCTGCTCGCAGGATATTTCGATATCAATACCTACTTCAGCCAATGCTTGATAAATGGTCTGCCCGGTCATGACATTGACGGTTTTACCGCTGCGCGCCGCCACAACCTCAAAACCAGACCCATTGGTATCAATGTCGGCCTGAAAGTATTCGCGGTGAATGTGTGCATCAGGGTAGCCGAGTTCGAGAGCATTATTGATAACCCACTTCATAAAACCTCCCGGTCCACATGTATAGATGTGAGCCGTGTCCTGGCTGCCTCCTAATACGCGTTTGAGGTCCAGTTTGCTTTCAGGTTCATCGTCGAAGTGCAGCTGGACAGCTTGGGAAAATCCGGAGAGCTGCAACTCTTCAAGAAACGCACTTCGGCTACGTGAGCGTGCGCAATAATGCATTTCAAACGCCTTGCCCCTGGCTTCAAGCGCATAGGCCATGGCCAGCATCGGTGTGATGCCAATACCCCCTCCGAGCAGGATTGAACGTTCGGCATTCAAGTCCAGCGGGAAATGGTTACGAGGCAGGCTTATGTTTACCTTTACGCCTTCAAGTAATTCCTGATGGATTGCAATGGACCCACCCCTGGATTGAGGATCTCTCAATACCCCAAGGCGATAAATGCCTGCGTCAGCGGGATCGCCGCACAACGAATATTGGCGGATCACATTTGAGAGTAGGTGCACATCAATATGGGCACCGGCCTCAAAGGTCGGTAAATTGCCGCGGTCTGCCCGCGCCAACTCGATGACGACCACATCATCACCTTGCAGCACTCGTTTAAGCACGACTACGTTTAGGAGTTCATTCATCGGGTAATACCTGTACGCACGCGGGAAGACAATTCATATTGATGGTTTAAAAAAGCTCGCCAATCTTCATTCAGCCTGATCAAAAACACGCATAACACCGGCCTTGAGTGACGTGTGGGCGAGTAAGCCTTCTTCACCCAATTCATGACCTGCGCCTGAATCCTTCATGCCGCCGAAGGGGAGACTGAGATCCAGCACATTGTGGTTATTGATCCAGATAGTGCCTGCCTTCACGCCGCCGAAGAAGCTCGTGATCCGATCAACGTTTTTGGTCCAGATACTGGCCCCCAAACCAAATGAGGTCGCATTGGCGCGCTGGATAACCTCACGGTCGTCCTTGAAGGAAAAGGCTGTTAGCACCGGCCCAAAAATCTCCTTTTGGGATGTGATGCTGTTGTTTGTAAGGTCGGTCAAAATGGTAGGCTGGATATAAGCGCCAGGGCTGTTGATCGTTTCGCCCCCACACAGTAATTCTGCACCGGACTCAAGGCCCTGGTGGATCATGCTCATCACCTTGTCGCGGTGGGCGTGATGAACGAGTGGACCCATCTGCGAACTTAAATCCAGACCCGGGCCAATTTTGATGGTCCGTGCGATTTCAGCGACTCCCGCAGTGACTTCGGCGTAGTGGCGTTCGTGGACGTACAGCCGAGAACCTGCGCAGCAGTTTTGACCATGATTGCCGAAAATAGCCCAGGCAGCGCCGGGAATAGCGATGTTCAGATCGGCATCTTCGGCGATGACGACCGGTGACTTACCGCCGAGTTCAAGCGTGTATTTTTTCATCAGGGGCGCTGCTATTGCGGCGATTCGTTTCCCTGTCTCAGTCGAGCCTGTAAAACTTATCTTGTCCACGCCAGGGTGCTCAACAAGCGCCGCACCTACTTCATGACCTAGGCCGGTAATGACATTGACAACTCCAGGTGGAATGCCAGCTTCATTACACAGCTCCGCCAGGCGCAAAGTAGTGAACGGGGTTTGCTCAGCGGGCTTGAGAACAACAGTGCACCCCGTTGCAAGAACAGGTGCCAATTTCCAGACCGCTTGGCAAAGCGGCACGTTCCACGGGGTAATTGCTGCTACGACACCCAGTGGCGATCGTTTTGTGAAACCAAAGAATTTTTGATCCGGAAGGTAAGGAACGGACAAATCCAAGGTTTTTCCAGAGATTTTGGTGGACCACCCCGCCATATAACGCAGCGTATAAACCGACAGGTCCGCATCGAATGCGCGAGTGTTTCGAATAAGGCGGCCACTGCTGAGCGTCTCGAGTTCAGAAAGCTCCTGAGCGTTTTCCGCAATCAAATCAGCTAGCCGCAGCATCAAAGCTTCACGTTGATAGGGTCTCATTCTGGACCAGGCGCTGTCCTCAAATGCCTTGCGTGCAGCGGCAACTGCCAAGTCGACGTCAAACTGGTCTGCCTGTGCGATTTGACCTAATTCAAGACCGTTACTAGGATCGGCGATAGAAAAGTATTTTTCTGAATGCGGGTCCCTGAACTCACCATTAATGAAGATTTGGGTACGTTTGCCGATCCTGGATTTAGCCCCAGCGGTGAGGTGTTCGTAGTTATTTGCCAATGTCATGATCGAATGCCCATTGTTATTGTTTCAGGGGCCGCTATCGTACTAGCGGAATATAAAGGAAATTAATATCCCGCACCGCCACGAGTTGGACAATGACAGCAGAGGTACCTATTGTTGCCCTTGCTGCAACAAAGGCGAATCATCCAGGTGGTGCGTCCAATGTCTCACTTGCGTGTAGGACGAATTGGTTTTTGCTGATCGTGCCCTAGGTCGTGGACCACGACTGCACTAAGCTGAGACGATGACGATATCGGGTAAAACAGTAGTGCATCTGACCGGGCAGGTATATCTGGCCTGTATGGAATACAAGCAAGTATGGTCTTTAAGGCGAGTTAAGAGTGTTGTATAATTTCTGCAATTTTTTATGTAAAAAGGAAATTCTCAATGAGGGTTGCTAAAAACAATCAAAAGACTGAAGAGAAACGTACGGCTATTTTGGTCGAGGCAAGGATGGTATTTCTCGACTCGGGAAATGCTGGATTCAGTATGAGAAGCGTGGCTAAAAAAGTCGATATGTCGCTGAGTCATCTTCAATATTTTTTTCCGACCAAAGATCAGCTATTTTTGGAGATGGTCAGGTATACCGTAAATGACTATCTGAAAAATTATAAACTCATCATGATGGAGTCCTATAATAGTCCCGAACAACAGATGTGTGCTGTGTTGGATTATTTGTTTAGCGATCTCATGCGACTGGATGTTACAGCTATCTTCGTCGAGCTCTGGGGGATGGCACTCCGGGATGTAGAGGCGCGCCTTTTTCAGCGTAAACTGTACAGAGTCAATAGGCGAAAATTTTCGACAATCCTTACCAGGGTTTACCCTGATGCATCGCGTGAGACCATCAAGCGGGTCGCAACCCAGGTGCTGTTACACATCGATGGCATTATGGTGCTTTACATGGTGGATTGGCCGGATGCGCAGAATTATGAGCGAATAGTTCAAGACGCTAAATCCATCATATGGAGAATCATGGAAAATATCGCTCAGAAAAAAGAGGCTAGTCAACTGCCGTAGCTATGGCATTTTTCCGAACCAAGAAAATCTTATTGGGATTTCTGCTGGTGCAGTCACGAATGCGCCGAATCTGTGCGTTTATCGCCATTGCCAAGTAATGCACCAAATCACGCGAAAGAGGGGACAGCTTCCTGGATTGGCGCGAAATAATTTGTACTTGTGTTACATTCAATGCGTGATAATCGATAGGAATAGCTTTTAATGTGCCGTTGCATAACTCATCAATGACGGGAAAGTCACTGAGTATTGTTGAAGCTATGCCATTGCGCGTGAGGTCCAACATTATCTTCAGTGAGTTTGAAGTAATGTAAGGCTGGAAGTGAGCGCTGCTTTCACTTTGCAACTGATCAATAATTCCCCTGATCCGGTACTCAGGCGGGGGTAGAACAATATCTTCGTCAGCCAGGTCTTGAAGACTGAGTATCGATCTGCCCGCCAGCGGATGGTCGGGGTGGACAATAGCTCTCATGGGTTGATCGAAAGAATGGAGCCTATTGATGTTGGTGGTCTTGGTAGGGGAAAACACCAATCCTATGTCTGCTTCGTCTTCAGCGACCATTCGCTCAACTTCGTGAGAGGGCGCAATCAAAAGCTCAGTGTGCGATTGTCGGTTAGCTTTGAAAAATTGATAAAGCTCACCTATGGCCTGAGTACTAAGTAGTCCTTCGCCTACCGCAATGCTTGTTCTATTTAAATATCCTTCTTTGAGTTGGCCGAGTTTTTTCAAAAGTAGATTGTGATGACCCATACGCTCAACATAATAATCAACTGCAGCCTGACCAGCGGCGGTCAGGCAGATCCTGTGAGTACCTTCTTGTATGAGCTGAATACCGAGATCAGACTCCAGTTTTGCAATCTGGCGACTGATGGAGGAGACGGCGAGCTCCAGCTCTTCGGCCGCCGCGCGCATGGTTCCCAGTCTGGAGCTCAAATACAGATACTTGAAGCGTTGATCTTGAAGCTCAGTTTGGGAATTCATCATGGGTGCCTCGCACGGTTCGCATCATCAAGTTTTTTATTATGCTGACGAATCTATGCTAGTGAATGCCGGGAAGCAATACCGCGGGCTAGTTTTTTTGGTCAGTGACCTACAATATTTTTATAGCTTTTTGATCTAAGAAGGCATTCCTGTCTGCGCCGAAATTTGCGGTTCTAGGTTGCACGTTTGACTTTCTATGGGACTCTTGATTGCTGAGGTACCCCTGATTTTCTAGCGTGATCAGCTGTGCTGGCGCTTGAGGTGATACGGTGCGGGATTAACTATGGGTGTGTCGCCAGTTACGAGATCAGCGACCAGTTGTCCGGCTGCTGGAGAGGTGCCAAAACCATGCCCTGAGAATCCGGAAGCAAGCGTCAAGCCCGGAACTTTATCCACGGGGGATATCACTGGGAGGCCGTCCGGTGTTACATCGATCATGCCAGCCCATTCGAGCTCTATGATGGCTTTTTTAAAAGCGGGCCAAGCTTCAGTGAGATTGCGTAATGCAGCCCGATTCAGTCCGTGATTGACGTTCGGGTCTATTGTCCGTCTCTGCTCGAAAGCAGAGATATCTTGGTTAGAACTGCGTCGCGACAGGGCCAGTTCTGTCATGAACTCTCGTCCCAGGGAAAGATTCATGTTTTTCCATTGGGAACGCAGTGTGGAAAAGTAATGATGCCCGATCAGCAAGCTGTCAGGTACGATCGGCACCATGAAAGCTCCCCGGTTCGTAATGATGTATCCGCCGTCCTGATGTTTGCGAAAAGAGATATCTGGAGTTCCTACTGCGACCTCAGTCATTCCCTCTATCGTCAGAGGAGCCGTTCGAAGGACTGAGGCGACTACCGGCAACGTCAAAAGGGGAACACCGAAGGTAGCCAGGAAGCGTCTCGACCACATGCCGCCGGAAAGGATTACGTTATCGCAACGCACTTCCCCCCGCTCGGTTACAACACCGCTTACTCTGCCTGCCGACATGGATAGCGTTCGCACCGCGCAGTTCTCCACGATGATAACGCCTTTTGCAATAGCTGCCCGTGCGATGGCACTGCTGGCAAGAGTAGGCTCTGCTCGGCCATCAGAGGCTGTATAAATTCCGCCTGCCCAATCGACGGTGCACCCTGGAGAAAGATCAGCGATTTCTCTCGCCGTGACCAGGCGTGAGTCGAGCGAGGCATCAGCGACTGAGTTCAACCATTCTTGATGTAAAGCCATTTCTGAGGCTGAGCTGGCGGTATACAAAATACCGGTCTGTCTGTAGCCAACATCGGCATTGAGCCGTTGCGCCATGGTGCCCCATAGTTTTTCTGCAGCGATTGAAAGAGGCAGGTCCAGTTTGGCCCGCCCCATTTTCCTGATCCACCCCAGATTTCTCGAGGATTGTTCGCCAGCAATTCTGCCCTTTTCAAGTACTGTGACGGGTATGCCACGTTCTGCCAGCGACAATGCCGCAGTGAGTCCGATAATGCCCCCTCCGATCACCACCACTGTCGTGGCGGCAGGAAGAACGACAGAAGTCTGAACGGGAGAGATAGAGGGGGCCAAGTTTCTTATCCTTGATACTGTATACGTTATCGAAAGTGCACTGAATCGCTACGCCCTGAAGCTGCTAAGTGTCACGTATTGTTATGAGTAATCGTGATTTCTTTGACATTGGCCTTTGAGACCCCGCGATAGGCGGTGACTTCAATTTCAACTTTGTATATCTCAGATCCCAGAGGAGGGCTGGTCAGCGTCAGCGTTGGATTAATACCGCGCATTTTTTCTGCGTAGGTGGCCATTACGATATCTATGTCCTTCGCAAACGGTATGAACACGCGCGCGGCAACGATATCGCCAAGCGAAGCGTCAACGGCCGAAAGGGCATGTTCTATATTGGCCAAGACTTGAAGGGTCTGCTCAGCCGGGTCTTCGGGCATTTCCTTTGTGGCGGGATTGCGGCCGGCGGTATTGGATACGAAAATCAGATCGCCGACGGCGATGAGGCGCGAATAGCTACCCAGCTCCTCAAACTTGGATCCGGTTTTAACTTTAATAACGTCGATAACTTCTTTCATGTGGAGTGTCCGATATTCAATGAAAACTCAGAAGGCGCGGTGGCCGTGCGGGCTTAACTTAGCGTTGGGGTTTCCCAGAGATTAAGTTTGACGCCTATGCCTTTTTCGCAGGCGTTGCGATAAATCACGGTGCCCCACGCAACGTCTTCTACCGGCATACCGCCGACCGACATGATGATGATTTCATCGTCGTTTTTGCGGCCTGGTGCTTCACCGACAACAATCTTGCCCAGATCCTCGAGCTGGTCAGGTGACATTTTTCCTTCGTCTATCAGATCCAGGAATTGGATGCCCACTACTGGCACGATGTTGTGCACTGGCTTGGGATTTTCTTCATGCCATGCCTGGTAGAGAGAAGGATTGTCCAGAACCTTGCGGATGTCGGGTGACTGCATGCCTTCATCGATACTCGTCAAGGCGGGCATGGACAGAAACGTACCAGGGCTTACCCATTCACGCTTCACCACAGGATAGGCAGAGGCATCACCAATTGCTCCGGAATTGCAGAATGTGACGATGTCACAGTCGCGTACCACAGCTTCGTTGGTGTCAACCACATGAATGTTGACAATCTGCGGAAAAGTCTCACGAACCCACGATGTAAACGCATCGATATTTTTTTGGCCGCGTCCCCTGACTTTAACTGTGTCAATCTCAGGACATTCGGCAACAAATGCCGAAAGTGAGGTCTTCGCCATCACACCTGGACCCAGGATGCCAACCACCTTCGAATTCTTTTTGGCCAGATGGCGGGCGCCTACGCCAGGCACGGCGCCTGTTCGATAAGCAGAAAGAAGATTCGCTGACATGATTGCCAGAGGAGCGCCCGTATCGGCATCGTTGAGTACGAACAGAAGGATGGAGCGGGGGAGGCCCTTCTCTCTATTCGCGATATTGGATCCGTACCATTTCATCCCGGCTGTCCGAAATTGACCGCCAAGGTACGCAGGCATCGCCATGAAGCGTCGATCGGGGGTAGGTTTGGGCATGTCCGGAAAAGGCGAATTTTCAGGGAATACGACAACCGATCCGTGGGAGTTGTTATTCGGGCCTGCCATGCGGTAGTCGCCGTGGTACATAAGGGAAAACATCTCTTCCATCGTGTCCACGCAGGCGGCCATATTGGTAACGCCTGCCTGAATCATGTCCGGTTCGGAGAGGTATATAAAATCGATATTTGGGGAGTTGTGCATAGTCGTTGATGCTCACTTTGAAATACTGCTCTTTGCGCTGATGCGAAGCCTTCTCAGCGGGGGCGTGATTTGATCGGTTGCGCTCTCACCTTCAACACCGTTGTCATCGAATCGGACGGTCCAAATCTCAGGGCCCCAGACAATTGGCTGAGCCATAAAGGTCCCGCGCTTTTTGCGGCGCTTAACGGCTCTACATCCGCTTTGGAGCATTGGGGTCATGAGTTCTGGTGCTTGGGTTAAACGAGGTAACAGACAACGCTTATCCTACAGTTCGATTTATCGAACTCGATAACATTCGAGGCGACACTTGTTGTGGTAATGGCAACGCTTGATCCAGCGGTGCACAGGCGATATTTCCGTCTAGGATCAACAATGCCATTGCCTAAAAAGCAACACGATCCCGCGTTCCTGTGATTGTCGCTCGGTGTGTATGTCATTAATTTCCTTCTCTCGTTTGCACAATCGACAGGAGCCTTCTCATGATTTCCCCTATTTCTGACATTTCTTTACTGGAAGAGCGTATTCGGGAGCTTGAGGCCGAATCTGCGGTTCGCCATTTGCTGAATCGGTATATGTACCTGTGCGACGTTCCCGGACCTGCCGCGCGCGATAGCGCATTGGGCCAATTGTTCTGCCAGGACGCAGTGTGGCAGGGGGTCGGATCTCGATATGCCGTTAAGTTTGGGCGTTTAGAAGGGCGCAAAGCGATAGTTGCCATGCTCATGAATTACCTACCGCCGGCTCCTCACTTTGTGTCAAACATGCACTTTCTTTCCGGTGAACAGATAACGGTCGATGGTTTTCGAGCGAAAGGGCGGTGGGTAATGCAACAACTCAGTCGGTACGACTCTGGCCAATCCGAATCTATTGTCGCCGCCCTCAGCGTGGAATTTCTCTGGGACGCAGGTGCCTGGCGCATCTCCTCTTTTTCAACTGAACGCGTTGACGCCTATCGTCTCGAGAATGTTCAAGGAGCGTCACTGTGAACCCGCTGGTCATTGAATGTCGCATCGGCAGGCCGGGCCGGACAGTCGCGATCAAGGACTCTCTGGATGTGGCTGGGTGGCCAACACGATGTGGGAGTCGCGCTCTTGAACAGGCCGCGCCAGCGCAAGACCATGCAACCGTCGTGAAGGCACTTCTCGATGATGGATGGCAAATTATTGGCAAGACTGTGCTGCATGAGCTGGCTTTCGGTGTTACCGGTATTAATGAATGGGCTGGAACGCCAATTAATCCACAGGCACCGGATCGGATACCCGGTGGGTCTTCCAGCGGTTCAGCGGTCATCGTCGCTCAGGGAAATGTGGATGTTGCATTGGGTACTGATACAGGCGGTTCTGTTCGCATGCCGGCCGCCTGCTGTGGGGTGTTTGGCCTCAAGCCATCGTTCGGTCGGTTGAGCCGTCGCGGGGTTTATCCGGCTTCCAGTTCTCTTGATGTTGTAGGGCCAATGGCTCGTGATCTTGAGGGGATCGTCGCTGCGATGACTTCAATGGACTCAGCTTTCGCGGCGCACAAGCCTCTAGGGCAGTTCCGGGTAGCTTTGGTCAATGTCGCCTGCGATCCCGCTATTGAGCAAGCCATTCGGGAAGAGATGGTTCGCCGCGGCTGGGCCTGGGAAGTCGTCACGCTGCCGCTTCTTGATCAGGCATTCGAAGCTGCATTGACCGTCATTAATGCTGAAACGTGGGCTGCTTATGGTCATTACACCGGCCAGGCTTTACTGGGTGCCGATATTGAGGCGAGGTTACTGCGTGCGGCCAACACCGATGCCGTGGCCGTACAAGCTGCGCATGTGGTGCGCATGGCATTCAGCGAACAGGTAGACCATTTGCTGGAACGCTTCGATACACTTGTCCTTCCGAGTTTGCCTCGTCTGCCACCGCTATTGGTTGATGTATGCAAGGGTGAATCGGTGATCGATCTGACTCGCTTCCTCAGGCCGTTCAACTTGAGCGGGCACCCGGCATTGAGTGTGCCAATTCCATATCCGGGTTCCTCCATTAAAACCAGCCTGCAACTCATCGGAGCAAAGGGAGCGGATGCACGTCTGTGTGCCATTGCTGGTGCGTTCCTTTGAATAAATCAGCGTTCGTCATCGAGCGTAGCAAGCGCGCGGGTCAGGCGGTGCAATCAAAAAGTGACTCAGTACCTTCTCGGGCGACGAAGGACCTGATCAGGGATGTCACCCAAAAGGTTGCAGCGTTGCAATCTGTACAACGAATGTCGCTTACGGTGTCATCGTTTTCGCGGCGAAGTACTGCAAGGATACCGGTAGGCCGTACACCCATATGAAGCCGGCTACATGAGATGCGCAATCTACATCGCGCCGACAATTAGAAGGATACGCTTGAACCAGATTCAATCCGATTGCCAAGGCCAGGAATATACACTGCACATTGATGCCTCGTTGAATAGGCGTCATGAATCGTGTCATCGAAGACAAGTGACTGGTTTGAGTTCCTGAGTACCCGCCTTTTGGCAAGATAACAGTTTGGTGAACTTGGCAACGAGTGAAGAGCGATATAAAGATAGCCAGGCTGCGGTTTTCAGGGGCAGCGGGCGGGTATCGCTTGCGCTTGAGGAGCGCTCGCGTTGGTCCGCAAGGATGCTGCTGCATCGATTTATTTCCGTTATTCATAAAATAATTAGAGTGGAGAATTGGGATGACAGAGCTATCCGAGCCCCTATCTGCAGATGTACCTGCAGGCGGCCAGCAATTAGAAGGTAATCTCAGTGCTTATAAAATCGCGTTATTGGTGATTGCAGCTGCAGGACCGTTAGGGGCGGTTCTCACCGCAGCCCCCATTGCTTTTGAGCACGGTAATGGCGCTGGCCTTGCCGGAGCATTCCTGCTGGCAGGAATTCTGATGATTTTTTTCTCGATAGGGTATGGCGAATTAATCCGGTCGATCCCGGGGGCCGGCGCATTTTACAAGTACCTCACGGTGATCTTTGGACGGGGCGTAGGAGCGGGGGCGGCATGGGTTGCCTTAGCCTCTTATCTGGCGATTACCACGGCGATTGCTGTGGCGTCTGGGTATTACACGAATATGACCATGCAAGGGTTTGGTATTGATATCGGCTGGGCAGCATGGACCGTTTTATACGTGGGGGCGATCTGTTACTTGGGTCGGGCGAATATTGATTTTGCCGCAAAGATCCTCGTGCCTTTGGTGCTTGCAGAGTTCCTTGTGCTTTTTCTATTGGGTATTTCTATATTCTTGGATAAAGGTCTTAACGCCTTCCCGGTTCAAGCCATCTCGGTAGACGCAATAATGTTGCCGGGGCTGGGGGTTGGGCTCATGGTGGCGCTGGCATCATTCCTCGGTGTCGAGTCCGCCGCGCTTTATGCGATGGAAGCCAGGAAGCCAGCAAAAACCATTCCGCATGCCACTCGTTTGGCGGTCGTTTTGGTAGGCGTCGCCTACTTGATCATTATCTGGCTGATCATTGGTGAGGTTGGGTTTGACTCCATCAAGGACGAGGCAGCAATAGCGAAGGGCGGGTTGGTCATTAATTTGTTCACGACTCGTTTGGGTAGCACGATGGCGACAATTGTTTCCCTAATGCTGTGCACCAGCAACTTTTGCTGTTTGTTGTCACTGCATAATGCTGCGACGCGGTACGTTCAAGTTTTGGCCAAAGACAGGCACTTGCCGAATGTTCTTTCACATGTTCATGAAACGAAAAAATCTCCAGCCAATGCAAGTCTGCTTGTGACCGTGCTCGTTGCGCTGACTATTATCGTCTCTTCCTCCCTGGGCTATGACGCCTTTGTATTTTTGTTTCCCGTAACAGTGGCATTGTCGACGCTTGGATTGATAGGGCTTCAGACATTTGTCACATTGGGGGTCGTCGTTCACTTCAAAAAAGCCAACGATAAACGGTATTTTAAAACATTACTCAGCCCACTCATCGCACTGGCTGGTCTTAGTACTGCCGTTTATCTCATCTACGATAATTACGGCATGCTAACGGGCAGTGAATCTGCCTGGGTCAATGGCACTCCATTACTTCTGGTTGTCTTGTTTCTCTACGGGATAATCAAGGGGCGCTTCAGGAAAGCTGACTCGTCCGGGGTCAAATGATATAGGCCTTGCCTACACCGCCGTTAAGCTTGAACCAGGTGGGCTGACGCTTGTTGTCTTTAAAACAATAAACCTCTTGCGGTCGGCGGTTGATGAGCTGTGGGTGCGGGCTTAAGGTTATTTCAAAATAACTCTCGTCACATTGCGATAGAAAGGTAATTAATTGTGAACGATTTAATTAACGTTGTCGGGCTTGATATGGAGCCCGCAAGCTTGGTCAAGCACGACCGCGTGCACACCTCGTTGTACACCGACGCCAAGCTGTTTGACATGGAACTGGAAAAGATTTTCTACAGTACCTGGGTCTGGGTCGCGCACGTCAGCGAGATCCCGGAGGCGGGCAGCTACAAAAGCACCTACATCGGCAAGCAACCGGTGATCGTGGTGCGCGACCGCAAGAAACAGGTCCATGTGCACCTCAACCGCTGCCGCCATCGCGGCGCTACGGTATGCGAACACAAGAAGGGCAAGACCAACAGCTTTGTCTGCCCATATCACGGCTGGAGTTACGCGCTGGATGGTTCACTGCGTGGTGTGCCGAGCCCTGAAAGCTACGGTGATTGCCTGGATAAGGGCGAGCTGCCTCTGGTCAGCCTGCGTGTTGAAGAATACGCGGGCATGCTGTTTGCCACTCTCAAGGATGACATCGAACCACTGCTCGACTTCCTTGGGCCTGCCAAGAAATGGATCGACCTGTTCATGAAACAGGGCGCCGGTTACCCGATCAAGGTCCCAGGCGAGCACCGTTTTCGCTTTCCGGGCAACTGGAAAATCCAGTTGGAAAATACCACAGACGCTTACCACTTCCCGCTGGTGCACAAGTCATTCCTGGCATCGGTTGATGAGCAAACCCTCAAACTGTTCGACTTCGTTGAAGGGCCGGGTTACGTCGAAGACCTTGGTAACGGGCACAGCGTAATGGTGATGATCCCCGACCTGGTGGATCTTGAAGCCGATCTCGACAAACCGATTCCGGAGCGCTTCGAGGAGCTTGCTGGGCAATTGCGCGAAGACGGTATCGAAGAGCAGCAAGTGCGCCGTATTGTTCGTGCTGTCGGTGGCTCGGGTTTCAATCTTAACCTGTTCCCCAACGTTGCCTGTTCCATGGCGTTTTTCCGCGCGCTGCAACCGATATCGGTGACAGAGACAGAAATTCATCACTCGGTAATCACCATGGACGGCGGCCCTGCTATAGCCAACCGCTACCGCCTGCGTTTGCATGAGCATTTCCAGGGTCCGATGGGCTTTGGTACTCCGGACGATTCCGAAGCCTGGGAGCGTGTGCAGAAAGGCACCAGTGCTGGCGAAGACCTGTGGATCATGTTGAACCGTGGCCTGCCGGGTGAGAAACCGACCGAAGACGGGCTGGTCAGCGATGTAAGCGCCGAGACCGGCATGCGCGCTGCTTACCAGCAGTGGAAAAAGATGATGACGGCAGAGACTAAGTAAATGAACCTGCAATTACTGAATCAAGTCACCGCTTTTATCTGGGCTGAAGGCGACATGCTCGACCATGGCGAATTCGACACCTGGTTGAGCCTGTGGAACGAAAAGGGTACTTACATTATCCCGATCAATCCCAAAGAAGAAGACTTCGAAAACACCCTCAACTACGCCTATGACGATCATCACATGCGTCAGTTACGAATCCAGCGTCTGACCGGAGGTGATTCGATTTCCACTAGCCCGCAGCCGCGTACCGTGCGTACCCTGTCACGTTTTCGTGTGCTATTCGAAAGCGATGAAAAAGTGACGGTCCGTTGCGCGCAAAACTTGCGCGAGTTCCGTAAGGACTCGTTTAAACATTACAGTGCGGACATCGTCTACGAACTTGAGCGTATCAGTGACACGTTCAAGATCGAGCGCAAGTTGATCCGTTTGATCAACGCTGACGACGCGCTTGCATGCATCGGTTATATACTTTGAGTTGATATTGGCGGATGCCTCGGATGGGGAGTATCGGCGCGGCGTCTGGCGAATATAAAGCGGTACCTTCTGACACACGCCAAAGGGTGGGTCGGAAGGTATCTTGTGAGTATTGGGCGTTTGTTCATAACAAAAAATCCGTTCTTTCCCTACCGGACTGATGTTCGCATAGTCTGCCCGATGCTACTGCCGTAAATACAATAATGTGTCCGTCAGGCTGGGTATGAGATATTCAAGTGACTATCGCGAGAAGGTGATAATAATAAGTCAGGCAATACATGAACCAAGCTTTAGGCTGCGCAACTATTAATTAGTCGCTCGCCTTGACTACCTTAACGACTGCAGAATCCTGGCGGTATTTAAATGTAGGTTGATGAATAACCCATTTAGGGCATCGCTTAACTCAATAAGAAAAATGGAAATGCAACCATGCGCCGATATTCCATGCTTCACTTTTTTACCCTCGCAGCACTATTCAATACGATAACTCCTGTAAATGCTTACGAGCTTTTTTCCCAAGACGACACCCATCTGAATGTTAACCTGGATGCGGTGTTTGGCGTTTTCCACAGTCGTGAAAATTACCCGGCCTCTGGCCGGTTAAAACAGGGATCGTCCTTGTGGCGGGAGGGTTACATCAAGTATGGCGTGAGTGCCGACCAGGGGATAGGAAACGCAGGCACTGCCTATGGAGCCTTCTCGCTAGTCAGTTCGGCAACCTGGGGGGATGGGGACGCTGCGGGCTACACTGATGGCTCTGAACGCACCACCAAGATCGAGGATGCTTATCTGGGATGGCGTTCGGGCAACTTGTTTGAGGTCATTGGCAAAGACGGTATCGACGTTTCATTCGGTCGACAAAATATTGCAGTGGGCGACGGCTTCCTTATTCAGGGTGACGCCTTCAGTGCGGGTCGCGGTCTCGCGGACGGCCAATACAACCGCGGGGGCGCTTTCTACGTTGCTGCCCGTAAAGCATTCGATAAGACAGTAGTGTTGCGCATTGGCGGTAAGGAGGGCTGGCGTAGCGATCTGATGTGGCTTAAATCCGATAACCCCGCTCAGGCCAATACTGAGATGTACGTTGGCACGCTGGAACATGTGGCGGCAGCGGGTACCGTCGGTCTGACATACGTCAACACCAAGAATGTCGCTAAACAGTACGCTTCCCCCTTGCAGCTTGAGCGTGACGGCATGAAGACCTACAGCGTGCGCGCAGCGGGTAATGCGGGCGTGCAAAACCTGTTTTTGTCGGGTGAATACGCCACGCAAAACAAACCGAATGCGGCGAATGAGGACGCCTGGTATCTGGAAGCAGGGTGGACCTTTGCTGATGCTATGTGGAAGCCGAACGCCAGCTATCGCTACAGCCGCTTTTCAGAAGGTTATGACACCTTGTTTTATGGAACGGGCCGTGGCTACGGCACATGGTTCCAGGGTGAAGTGGCAAGTAACTATGCTGGCCCCTTCAACAATAATTCTCGTATCCAGAACGTCACGTTGAAGGTCTCCCCTTTGGAAAGTCTGACCATTGGGGCAATGTACTTCAATTACGACACCATCGACCGTAACGTGCGTAACACCGATGGCCATGAAATCGACTTGTATGCCGAATGGCGCGTTAATCAGCACCTGACTGTTTTGCCGTTGGTAGGCTTCTACCAGCCAGTCAAGAGCGCAGAACAGGGCGGGACGCAGTTGGGTAACAACGATAGAAATATCTACACCCAGTTGGTGTTTGCTACGACATTTTGATATCCGGCGGGTGACTAATGTCACCCGTTTTCGTTCCTGACCCTTCGCGAAAGATGGTGTCCATGTACGCTATTGGCCACCGCATCGACTGCCCTTCTGACCTTTAAGCGCCATTTCGATTCGCCCATGCGCACCGGGCGCAAAAGGCTGCTTTTTGCTAGATAGCGACATGCACGTGTGGGTCGATATCGCAGGAAAATCCCGTTTTTGAAACGCACTGGCAATCAGGTCCAGATCGTTGTGCAGGGGGGCGCTGTTGTGGAAAAGTGTACCGCTCCAGCATCCTGGGAACGCACCTGAGCGATTAGGGTGACGCTGCAACCTGCGTTATTCAGTCGCGCTGAAAACAGGCATCCCATCGCACGCGTACCGACAATGGCGATTCCCACAAGACCTCTCTCTGCGCAAAACTCATAGCCTGAAGCGAGGGGATGATGGCTGCTATTGATCAGGCGCAACGCCTGTCAGCCGCCGGCAGCAATGTGAACGACCGTGCCCGCGAGTGTCATAACGCGAAAAATGGAGAATACGAAGGCTGCGAAAGCGCAGGACAGTCAGCGCTTTTCGCAGCCTTCGGCAGCGCCCGCGTGAATGCGGTTTGCTGTGATGGAGGGTCAGATGCAGTGCGTTGGGCAGCTTAGTCTTCCAGTGCGCGGACCCGTTCCTGGCGATGTTGCGCCTTGGGTTCTGTGGCGGTTTGCAGGGTGAAGTCGAATTCGATTTCAGCGAAGCGGCTGCTGATACCCTGCGCTTGGGCCTTGGTCTCATCGTCGAAGAAATTGATTTCGGCAATCAGTTCGTCGCGCGTTGCGTAGGCGAAGTCATCGTGCAGGTACTTGTCCCCCGCGAGGTTGATCTGGGTCGTCAGGTGCCGATAGCCAGGCGCAGAGATGAAGAAATGCACATGCGCGGGACGTTGGCCATGCCGGCCCAGTTGATCGAGCAATTGCTGGGTCGGACCGTCCGGTGGGCAGCCGTAGCCTGACGGCACGATACTGCGGAAACGGTAGCGGCCTCCGGCATCAGTCTCGATCCGACGACGCAGGTTGAACTCAGATTGCGAGGCGTCGAAGTACGAATAGGTGCCGCCTGTATTGGCATGCCAGACATCGACAATGGCCCCACTCAGCGGCTGGCCATCGGTGTCCAGCACCCGTCCTTGCATGAACAGCACCGTGCCGTTGTCCAGACCATCATCCAGGCGCGCCTCATGCTTGCTCAACGGTGCGCCGGCCACATACAGCGGGCCTTCGATGGTCCGGGGTGTGCCGCCGACCAAGCCCGCTGCCTGATCTTCGGCGTCCATCAGCAGGTCCAGATAGTGTTCCAGACCCAGGCCTGCCACCAGCAAACCGGCTTCCTGACGGCTGCCCAGTTCATTGAAGTAGTTGACCGCCTTCCAGAACTCTTCAGTGCTGATCTGCAGGTCTTCAATGATTTTGATCGAGTCGGTCAACACCCGATGCACCACGGCTTTCATCCTCTGGTTGCCTTGGTTGTTATCGATACCACTGGCTTGTTCAAAGAACTTCTGCACCTGGGCAGTTTGCGCAATACGGACACTCATGGTTGTTTCCTCATCATCTTGTTTTTATGGCAGTTGTACCGCGTAGCCTCAGCGGTCGTCGTTATGTATCGAAGACGGGTGACGGCACAGCGCCGTGACTTCGATGTCCATGTACGGGTAAAGCGGCAGTTGCATCAGGGTGTCGTGCAGCGCCTGGTTGTCGGCCACGTCGAAGATGCTGACGTTGGCATACAGTCCGGCGATGCGCCACAGATGCCGCCAAGTACCTTCGCGTTGCAGGCGTTGAGCCAGTTCCTTTTCGTCGGCCTTGAGTCGGGCCGCCTGATCAGCGGGCATGTCATGGGGCAGTTTTACGGTCATGCATACTTGAAACAGCATGGTTCAACTCTCTCTTTTTTGATCCGTGGGCCGGTGCGGCTATCAGATGTTCAGCCGCGCTGGAAGCGTTTCAGGCGCTCTTCATCCAGAGCAATCCCAAGGCCTGGCGCGGTAGGAATCATCAACTGAAAATCTCGATAGATCAGCGGCTCGACCAGAATGTCGTGGGTCAGTAGCAAAGGACCGAACAACTCTGTGTGCCATTCAATGCAGCCCAGTGTGGCAAAGGCATGGGCCGATGCCAGAGTGCCGATACCGCCCTCGAGCATGGTCCCGCCGTACAGTGCGATCCCGGCCGCCTCGGCGATGGCGGCTGTGCGCAACACCGCACGCGGCCCGCCATTTTTGGCGATTTTAAGCGCAAACACTGGCGCGGCAGCTGCCTTGGCCAAAGCAAAGCTGTCTTCGACGCTTTCAATGGCTTCGTCAGCCATGATCGGCACCGGGCTGCGTGCGCTGACCCGCGCTTGAGCCTCGCGATCCTGGCGTGGAATCGGTTGTTCAATCAGATCAACGCCGGCATCGCCGAGCATCTGACAGCCGCGAATTGCCGTGGCTTCGCTCCAGGCCTGATTCAGATCGACCCGCACGCTGGCCCGGTCACCCAGTGCGCGCTTGATAGCGGCCACATGGGCAATATCCTTTGCCGGTTCGCCAGCACCGATTTTCAGTTTGAAAATGCGGTGGCGGCGGATATCAAGCATCCGCTCGGCTTCCTCAATGTCTTTTTCGGTGTTACCGCTGGCCAGGGTCCAGGCGACCTCCAGGCCATCGCGGACTCGACCGCCGAGCAATTCGGCAATCGGTAAGCCCAGACGTTTGCCTTGCGCGTCCAACAAGGCAGTTTCCACTGCCGATTTGGCAAAGGTGTTGCCACGTACCACTTTCTCGATGCGCAACATGATCGCGTTAAGATTGGTGGCATCCTGGCCGATCAGCAGCGGTGCAATGTGCCTGTCAATATTGGTTTTGATGCTTTCCGGGCTTTCAGTGCCGTAGGACAGGCCGCCAATGGTTGTGGCCTCACCGTGCCCTTCGATGCCATCGCTGCAGCACAGACGCAGAATCATCAGCGTCTGGTTTTGCATGGTGTGCATCGCCAGCTTGTGAGGGCGGATGGTGGGCAAGTCAACGATGTAGGTATCGAGGCTGATGATGCTGATCATAGGCGGATCCTGATCGGGAGCGGCTGCGTAAGCCAATATCCCTTGGGTTTGTATTTATAGTACTGAGAGATTGCATCGCCACAGCCTTGGGGTCCAATATTGAAAGAGTCTGGTTTTATACCTGGGAGGTATCGTGGAACTGCGTCATTTACGCTATTTTCGCGCCGTCGCGCAGACCCTCAATTTCACGCGTGCAGCGCAGCAGTTGCACCTGGCCCAGCCGCCGTTGAGTCGGCAGATCCAACAGTTGGAGGAAGAGCTGGACGTTGCGCTGCTTGAGCGCAGCCGGCCGTTGCGCCTAACGGACGCGGGCCGGTTTTTCTATGAGCACTCGGTGCAATTGCTAGAGCAGCTGGAGCGGGTCTGCGATGACACTCGGCGTATTGCTCAGGGGCAACGGCGCTGGTTGGGGATCGGATTCGCGCCGTCGACGCTGTACGGCGTGCTACCTGAGCTTATCCGACGCCTGCGCAGCGATGCCGGTATCGAGCTGGGTCTGTCGGAAATGGTCACGTTGCAGCAGGTCGAAGCCCTGAAAAACGGGCGTATCGATATCGGTTTCGGGCGCATCCACATCGACGACGCCGCCGTGGTGCAAAAAGTTATACATCAGGATCCGCTGGTCGTGGCGCTGCCCGCCGGGCACCACTTGCTGGGCGCGGCGGTAAGCATGGAGCAATTGGCCCTCGAACCCTTTGTGCTTTATCCCGGCAATATTCGCCCCAGCTATGCCGACCATGTGCTGCAGCTATTCGCTCGGCATGACTTGAAGGTGCGCGTGGCGCAAATCACCAATGAACTGCAGACCGCCATCGGGCTGGTTGCGGCGGGTATTGGCATTACCCTAGTGCCGGCTTCGGTGCAGCGTTTGCACCGCGACGATATTGGCTACTCGCCCTTGTTGGACCCTTTGGCGACTTCGCCGATTATCGTCAGTTACCGGGCAGGGGATGAGTCGGCGTTGCTGCAGCAGTGCCTGACGTGGATCACCAAATTAGCTGCATCGACGTCGCTCGCCGCTGAAGTTTAGAAGGAGCCATCGTTGAGGCACAGCGCTGTCGCGCAACAAACATCGGACCAGTAAGAGCGACGTGGGAGTCGGAACGACTTCCATTCAAACTGTGGTCTCCGCAGCGATATAAAATTAGGTTCCCAAGGCGCAGCTTATCTGCCTACCCATAATCATCCTAGCTGAGCCAATCCGGAGTAAATACCCTCAGGACGGTTTACCCCAGAACTGAAAAAATGGCAGCATGGTACTTTTCAAGGACTGACGGTAGAGGCGAGAAATCAGTTATGATTGGCTCAAAATTACAACAGGCTTTTCTCACAACATCATTGGGTTTGAAAAAAGAAGTAGATCTTTTTCGAGCATTTATTAGTGCCTTTAATGCGCTCGGAACTGACGCGCTAGCGAAGGAGTACCATGGTAACCGATATCAAGTTACGTTCAGCAACGGTCGCGGTGCCGGACGAACGTTCCCTCGCTGCGAGTTATGTGACGTAATGATCATAAATTATCCGGTTGGTGATCCTAGTGCCGCTCGAATTACTTTCAATCAGGCAAAAGTTACTGACACCGCTCTGCGGTGTCATCAGGTATTTTCAAAGATGGCGCCTTATAGCTTTCGTGCAAACTTAGAACAGTGGGACCTGCTTTCTAATCGTCCTTATATAAGCTCTGCGTCGAGATTTTTTTACCCCCCGTCGAACTTGCTTTCTGACGCGCTTCTTCCGTCTGTAGGTACATTTGGTGTGTTCTACCCAGTAGGCACAAGTTTCGACTTTGCGTATCTGGTGGCAGATGGTCTCGCTGCGCGTAATAACAACGCTAGCCGATCTGGAACCCTTCTGTGGGAAACTCCACTGCTGCAACTTCGTGTCGTTGGGACCCATGGCGAGATAACAGGAGCGTGCTGCCTCCGGCAGTTCGGGGACGCATTGGAGCAAAACCTCATTGGTACACCTATCTCAACCCTCATATCGGGTTCATCTGGGCACGGGGCTGCTCAAATGCGGGCTTGGCTTCACGAGGTTTTATTGTCGCTTCAGCGGGAACACCCAGACTCTACGCTGCCGGAAGAACTCTTGAACGGCCTCCAGTTGGGCCAAGATGAGGGGCAGGACACTACAAAAAAACGTCCACAGTCCCTATCACTTCCTCGGGCCATAGTGTTGACTAGGTCGGGTGGCCGCGACATGGAAAAAGAGACAGGCTTATTCCACCGATGAGGTTGGCCTATCACCCTCACAGCGCTCTCTGAGTTTTTCAATTCCGGAGAGCACCTCCATCATGATCTGTGACATGAGAATAGGGCCAAGTGTGATCTCACCTCAAAAAACGTCATTCTTGCATGCGTTTTTCTATCGCCTGATCAAAGCTTTTCACGTTGTGCCTCAGAACGTGATCAAGTCTTTTGTAAATTCGATAAAGCTCTTGGTGATAACCTTCTTTAGCATACCCGTTGACAAAAATTATTGAGTCGATGAACGTATGCTTCACCGAGGCTGCTTCCTTTCGATCCTGAAATCGCTTTAATCTCCCCAAGCTGATTTCAAGAACATAACCCTTGAATCGATCATCGATTTTGTTTGAGAGTAAAATGCATTGGATAATGGTCCCCAGCGCCTCACCGGCCTGTTTAGATATATACTGACCATCAAAGCCAGGCTCATTAATAATCTGGCCTGTTACGAGAGATACATCCACTTCAAAGCAATCATCAATCCAATTTGAGGTAATGCTGACAATCTCATAAAGCAAGAAATGAAAAGGTGTAGGCCACTCATGGGTTGAGTCGTCAGGCTGCTGATCTCGTAGCTGCTTAAGTATCTTGTCAGTGAAATGCGTGAAATAGAATAGCCAGAGGTGGTCTTGTGTCCCTTGGTGTATTCCTTCATGAATCATGATTTCGAACAGTTTGATGCCCGCATAGATGGGGCACCGGTACTTACCCGTCTGTTCGTAATACCCTAACGAACGATTATAAGCTTCGATAAGCTTCTGATCTTCATCGATAAATCTACAAACATTTTCGCCAATAGGCTGATACAAGGCTAGGTGGTCTACGGTGGTTATATCTTTAAACAAGAAGTGAAGAATACGGTTCGAGCGCGGCAGGGAAAGCCTGTACCTGCCATTCAAGTTTCGATTATTTTTTAACTCGCTGTACAGCAAGCTGTTGCTGTCAGCGATGAGTGCCGACACAAAAAGTTCTGTAAATTCCTCGCGGACCACCTCAGGAATCGACAAGATTTTGAGGCAAAAATAAGGATGACACACAGATAAGTACGCAACAAATTGCGGTTGGTTAAGAATAGTTTTCAGTAGAACCTGCGCCTTATCCGCAAGGCTATCCTGGGCCGAGAGCTTCGAGTCTAACCGGGTAAGGACTGACCGAAGACATGATTTAACTGCACCTTCGCGGGCCTCGCAGAGATGCAGTTCGCCGTTCTCCATACGGAGCTCCATGGGCCAAAACTGTAGTACCGCCCTACGGACCGAATGGCCTGCTCAAAAACCAGGTAGTGGACCAGCAGTAATACCCCTATCGCAATACACCAGTCAAACCAGGACATTCCCAGCCGAAAACGCAGGCGAGTGCTCGATGGCACCACTGCCCAAACAGCCGCGATCAGCCCCAATATAGTGATTAATACGCTGGTATCGATTGCAGAGGTATTCGGCATAAGCGCGCAAGGCCAAGTGAGATGATGGGCGTTGAATCATACCTGTTCATTCATACAATTTGCCTCAAACTGGCGATTCAATTCGAGGCTTAGAACCCGAGCTTTTGACCCCGTCTGGTCCAGCGGCTATTCAACCAAACGTATCCAACCTTCAAGTGCCGATGAATTTGCGGGCCTGCCAGAGAACGAAGCAGTGAAAGTCGAAGCTCATGAGTGATCTCAAGCGGAAGCCATGTCTAGTGAAACTGGATCTGTTTTTTCGGTGGGGACCCCATCCCCTGTTGATCCTGACACCGCCGGCTTGATGATCGTTCATCCGATTGGCTGTGGGTCGAATCAAATCGCGTAGCCCGAAGCGCCCCCTGTTTGGCCCTTGATACCCTTCAAAAACAAGTCCAGAATTGAGTCTCTTCCTGCTTCGGAAAGAAAGAAACCCCTTAGATTTCAACGAGTCGTATACCAGATACGAGTCTCGTTTCCGGACCCATATCCAAACAGCCTCTTCGAGTGATGATTACTCTATATGCCGGTTTAGTCTCTACGAGCGATTTCGTTTGGCAAACTCGTGTGGAGTGAAATATTCGTCATGGTTCGCTTCCAAATACTGACTCCACCAATTCATGATCAGCCCTCTCTCTTCAATGAATTCAGCTTTATGAATATAAGCTGCCCGAACATTGTTGCGCTCTCTATGGCTCATTTGTCGTTCAATGGCAGTCTCTGACCACAGTCCTGATTCGATAAGTGCACTGCAGGCCATCGTACGAAAACCGTGCCCGCAAATTTCAGACTTAGTGTCATACCCCATCGCCCGCAGAGCTTTGTTGATCGTATTTTCTGACATAGGCTTGCGGGGATTGGCGTCGCCGGCAAATACCAGTTCGAACCCGCCCGTCAGGGATTGAATTTGCTTCAGTAGGGCAATCGCTTGCTGTGACAATGGCACCAAATGGACATCCCCCGCCATTTTCGTACCTCGCGTTGAAAAGCTGACGCCTTCCAGTGCCGGCCGTGTGTCCGGGATTTCCCAAATGGCACGTTTAAGGTCGAACTCACTCCACCGGGCAAAGCGCAACTCGCTGGAGCGGACGAATAGATGTAGTGAGAGCATTACAGTCAACCTTGTGAGTGTGCGACCTGCATAGCGTTCAATCCTCTCCAGCAGTTCCGGAAGGCGCGATAGAGGGAGAGCAGGGCGGTGAGTCACTCGCGGGGGTTTGACTGAGCCTTCCAAGTCGTAGGCAGGGTTTACGCTGATTAGGCGGGCACGCTTTGCCTCGCGCATGATGTTTAGCAGGTGGTTTTTCACGCGCAATGCAACGTCCATGGAGCCTGTTTTTTTAATGGCCTCCAGTGGCTGCAAAAGGTCGTAGGTGTCCAGTCCGGCGATCGGATGAGCGCCAATGAGCGGAAAGACATAGGCTTTCAGGCGGCGTAAAACCGCTTGAGAATGGCTCTGTGTCCACTTGGCAGACATTTCTTTATGCCAATCTAGGGCAACGCTTTCAAACGTGCGGCCCTTGGAATCCGCTTCGGCCTTGGCTTTGTGTTTGCTTTCTATGGGGTCGATGCCGTGTACAAGCAATCGCTTTGCCTCAAGCCGCATGGCTCGTGCATCCGTCAGGGTGACAACTGGGTAATTGCCGAAAGAGGTTAAGCCTTCCTTGCCATTGGGTTTGACATACCGCATCCGCCAGCCTTTGCGTCCGTTGGTCTGAACGAGCAGATAAAGGCCATCACCATCGAACAGCTTGTAGGCGCGGTTTCGTGGCTTGGCTGTGCGACAAGCAGCATCAGAGAGTGGGGTTGTAGTGCGCGACATAAGGGTACACCTCTTTGTCGAACTGACCTTTACCCCAAAATATTACCCTTAAAAACACTGGAATCAGCTGGAAACCGACGGACTACCATAAACGAAAAAACCCACCAAGAGGCGGGTTTTAAAGGGTTTCACGGACGTTGATGGCTGTCAGTGGAACAGAAGATGGTGCCCGAACCCGGAATCGAACCGGGACGCCCTTACGAGCGGGGGATTTTAAGTCCCATGCGTCTACCAGTTTCGCCATTCGGGCGGTAGCGCGGTGCAGCAGGGTTGCGAATATATAGATCCAGCGGCTTCGACGCAACCTCGATGCACGCTTTCCTGCACAAACCGACATCCGAAAAAACCTGCCAGATCAGTGATCTACAAGAAAAACACGATGGGCAAGATCAACGCCGCTCTCAGTCAAACAACGCCAGTAGATCAGTATCGCCCACATCCACGCCGGCCTGACTCAACAACGTGGTCACCTGGCCACGATGATGTGTCTGGTGATTGAAAAAATGCGCTACCAAGCCGAAGAACACCTTCTCAGCTGCGGCACCACGCATGGTGTGGTAGCGCAAACGCTGGTCCAGGTCGGTTTCCTGCAGGCTGTCGGCCCAATTGAGGATCAATTGATCCAGCCAGGCACGCTGGGCCGAGAGTTCGCGTATGTCTGCGAACGCCAGCTGCCTCAGGTCGACGGGTGTGGCGATGGCGCTCAGGGGGAGCAACGCGGAAAAGCCTGCCGGGTGCTCGGCAAAGCGCTTGAGCCAGACCGTATCGCCCAGCACCAGGTGATTCAAAGTGCCGAGGATCGAGCCGAAAAACGCTTGTCGGTTCGCAGCCAACGCCGCGTCTGTCAGCTTGCCGGCGGCTTCGTAGACCTTGCTATTCATCCATTGGTTGTAGTTGGCCATCAACCCAATGTGCTCAATGCGGTTCACCGATGCGTCCTCTCGAATGGCGGGGTGGCGCCATCATAAAGCTTGCCCGCCCGGCGGTCATGGTGTTCCATCGGAGGCGGACTAAGGTTGATTTAACGCCACTATGCGCCCTGGAGGACGACACCATGAATACCAGCGATCTACTGGAACAACTGTTGCGCGGCGCGGGGCAGGGCGGTGCTTCTTCGGGCGGCGGGTTGGGCGGTCTGCTTGGCGGGCTGCTCAAAGGCACCAGCGCCGGCAACGCTTCGGCCGGCGGCGGCCTGGGTGGACTATTGGGTGGGCTGGGGGGCATGCTGGGCGGTGGCGCGGCAACGCGCCCGGCGCAAGGGCGCGCCGGTGGTATGAACTATGCTGCGTTGGCTTCTCTCGGGATGATGGCGTACAAGGCGTATCAGGCCTGGCAGAGTCAACAGGCGAGCCAGCCGCAGCAGGCCTTTCAGACGGCCGATCAGCTGTCGGGCGCGCAAATCGAGGCGCACAGCCACGCCGTGTTGCGCGCACTGATCGCTGCCGCCAAGGCCGATGGCCGGATTGATGCGAAAGAACAGCAGCTGATTTCCACTGAGCTGGGCAAGCATACCGATGACCCACAATTGCAGGAGTGGCTCGATGCTGAAGTCGCCAAGCCTCTGGATGCGGCGGATTTCGCCGAGTTCGCCGCCGACCCGGCGTTGGCGGCCGAGGTGTATCTGGCCAGCGTCATGTTGGTGGATGACCAGCAGGACGCGGAGCGCAATTACCTCGACGATTTAGCCGCTCAGTTGCAAATCGATGCGCAGTTGCAAGTGCAGCTGGAGCGGCAGACCAAGGCCTGATACCTCACCGTCGCGCCCCGGCCTGTTAAATACCCTGCGCCGCGAGAATGGCCAGATAAATCAATACCAGGCCACAGGCGCCATAGCTGATGCGTTGCCAAGTTGGCGAAGCATTCTTGCGCAGCACGTTGACCAGCGCGGCAGTTAGAAAGCATGACAGCACCGACGCCAGCATGAAGCCGGCAAAAAACATAAGGGTTTGCCCATGGCTTGGGGTGGTGCCGACGATGCCCGACAACGCGCTGCCCAGGGCGCCCCAGTAGACGATGTTCTTCGGATTGGCCAGTGAGATCGCCGCGCCCACTGCCAGGGCGTTTTTTCCGGAGCTGGCGGGTGCACTTTCGACGTGCGGTAGCTGCCACGCATCCACCAGGCTGCGGATGCCCAGCCAGGCCAGGTAGAGCGCGCAGACCACCGTCAGCGGCACGCGCACCGCGTCATGCTGGATCAGCAGCGCGATGCCAGTCAGCCCGATCACCGCCCAGACCGCATCGCCCACCAACGAGCCAATCTGCACCAACAGGGCCGGTGTGAAACCGTAGAGCAAGCCACGGCGCAGGGTTTCAGCGAGCACCGCGCCGGGAGACAGGCAAAACACAAAACCGAAAACCAGCGCATAGAAAAAGATCGTCAGCATGCCCGCGTCCTTTCGAGAAAGTGCGAGAGCATACGTCAGTGTCGAGATGAATGAACACTGCGTCCTTTACACACTCAGGCGCAAGGCCAGGGCGGCAAGGGTGATCAACAGCACCGGCACGGTCAGCACAATCCCGACCTTGAAGTAGTAACCCCAGGTGATGGTGATGCCTTTGCGCGCCAGAATATGTAGCCACAGCAAGGTCGCCAGGCTGCCGATAGGGGTGATTTTCGGGCCCAGGTCGCTGCCGATCACGTTGGCGTAGATCATTGCGTCCTTGACCACGCCCACGGCATGGCTCGACTCGATGGACAGCGCGCCGATCAACACCGTTGGCAGGTTGTTCATCGCCGAGGACAACAGCGCGGTGAGCACGCCGGTGCCCATGGCCGCGCCCCACACGCCGTAGTTGGCGAAGGTGTCGAGCCAGGTGGCCAGGTAGTCGGTCAGGCCGGCGTTACGCAAGCCATAGACCACCAGGTACATCCCCAGGGAGAAGACCACGATCTGCCACGGTGCGTCTTTCAGTACTTTGCGCGTGGAAATCGTGTGGCCCTTGGCGGCAATCACCAACAACAGCACGGCGCATACTGCGGAAATCGCACTGATGGGAATGCCCAGCGGTTCCAGCGCGAAGCAGCCCACCAGCAAAATACCCAGCACCCACCAGCCGGCGCGAAAGGTCGCACGGTCGTGGATGGCGCTGGCGGGTTGTTCCAGGCCGGCGGGGTCGTAAGACTGCGGAATATCGCGACGGAAAAACCATAGCAGCATGGCCAGGGTCGCGGCGACGCTGACCAGGTTCACCGGCACCATCACGGCGGCGTATTCATTGAAGCCGATCTTGAAATAGTCCGCCGAGACGATATTCACCAGGTTCGATACCACCAGCGGCAGGCTGGCCGTGTCGGCGATAAAGCCCGCGCCCATGACGAATGCCAGCGTCGCCGCCGGCGAAAAACGCAGTGCCAACAGCATCGACATCACAATCGGGGTGAGGATCAACGCCGCGCCGTCATTGGCGAACAACGCCGACACCAAAGCGCCCAGCAGCACCATATAGGCAAACAATCGCCGGCCCCGGCCACGCCCCCAGCGCGCCACATGCAGCGCGGTCCAGGCAAAGAACCCGGCTTCATCCAGCAACAGGCTGATGATGATCAACGCGACAAAGGTGCCGGTGGCATTCCAGATGATGTGCCACACCACCGGAATATCCGCCAGGCTGATCACCCCGCAGGCCAGGGCCAGGATCGCGCCCAGGGAGGCGCTCCAGCCGACGCCCAGGCCCCTAGGCTGCCAGATGACCAGCACGATGGTGAAGATGAAAATAGCAATTGCGACAAGCATGAATAAACGCTCCGATGGCTCAGCAAGTGCTGGCCTGTTGTGATCTGTCGCCCATTGCATCCAGACGCCGCGCGTCGTTTTGCAACCCTGGCGGGCTGTCATCCAAGGCATGGATCAGTTCGTCCACGTAAAGTTCGCGTTTGCGCAGGATCAATCGCATCAGCTGTGCTCGGGTGGCGTTGGCCAGGCATTTAAACAGGGTAGGGGCCGACCTATCCATGGCGTTTGCCTGTCTGCGGCTTCGTACAGGCGGATAAGCCTCAATGTAAGCCAAATCCTGATTTCGTTTGACGTGGATCAACTGCCTCCTAATCAGCCACAAGTGATTGAAATTAAACTGAAACACGAATGTCCTAAAGTGCCGCCCATTGCTGATGAAGGAAGATCCCGCGTGACCCGAGCCACTCGTAACCTGCGCAAGACCCTGGATTCCGTTGCGGAAAATAACGAAACCGCCGCGTTCGACCTGATGCGTGCCGTCGAAAAACTCGGCGATGAGGTGCTGCGCCAGCGCCTGCTCAACACGATTCACCGGTTGAACCAGGACGCCTACGAACTGCGCGAAGCGCGCGACTCGGTGGAGCTGGTGTCGGTAAAGCTCGCCTGAGCAAGATCGTTCAAGACAAGTGCCTGGGCGCGCTGGCATGCTTGCCGACTGTCTGTCGATGAGCCCCTTCCATGCCTACTGCCCTCCCTCATGACGCGTTCACGCGTGGCGCAATCGCTGTTATTCCGTTATCCCTGGCCTGTGCCCCCTGGGGCTTGCTCGCCGGCTCAATGGCAATCGATGCGCAGTTCACCCCGCTGCAAGCCCAAGGGTTGTCCGCCATCGTGTTCGCCGGTGCCGCTCAGTTGGTGGCGATCGGCATGGTCAAAAGCGGCGCGAGCCTGATCTCCATCGTGCTGACCACCTTGCTGCTGACCTCCCAGCACTTGCTCTACGGCATGCACATGCGCCCGACGCTGTCCTCGCTCAACACCCGCTGGCGCATGAGCCTGGGCTTTCTGTTGACCGACGAGTTCTTTGCCCTGGTCAACCACTATGACCGCCAGACCTTCAATCGCTGGTATGCCCTGGGTGTCGGCCTGACGTTCTATATCATCTGGAACCTGTTCACTTTGGCCGGCATCGTCCTGGGCAAAAGCATTCCCGGGCTGGACCAGTTGGGGCTGGAGTTTTCGATTGCCGCAACCTTTATCGCCCTGATCACGCCGGTAGTGCGCGACGTGCCGACGGTGGTCTGCGTCGCCGTCTCGCTGTTGTGCTCGGTGTGGCTGAGTTACCTGCACTGGGAATCGGCGGTGGTGGTCTCGGGGGTGTTGGGGATGAGCGCCGGGTTCGTCTGCAAGCGCCTGGGAGTAGGCCAGCGATGATCTACCTGATGATTGTGGCGATGGGGTTGGTGGTGTTTTTCAATCGCTACCTGTTTATCGAGCCGCGCCTGCCGGTGCGGCTCAATCGAGGGGCGCGTGAGTTCCTCGGGTTCGCCGTGCCGGGCATGCTTACCGCGATTTGCGGGCCGATTATTTTCATCAAAGACCACCAGCTCAACCTGAGCCCGAGCAACCCCTATCTGCTCGCCGGAATCTGCGCCGTGGCGCTGATGATTTGGACGCGCAGCGTGCTGATCACGGTGTTGTCGAGCATGGTGTTGTTCTATCTGTTGCGCTGGTGGTTGTGAGCCGCAGGCGAAAAAAAGCCCGCGGGAGGGCGGGCAGAAGGAGGACTTCTTGAAAATGAGCCTGGCCACTATAAGCGGCCGGTTTTGCCTGCACAGTGAAACAAAATTCATGGGCGCGTCAGTTGGCGGCGGCGCAATGGTAGAGTCACGGTTTTTCCAGGGAAGCACGAGCATGCATAAAGCGGTGATAGGCGCATTGGTACTGGCAGCACTGGCCGGTTGCGCGGGTTCGAAGATGAAAGAGGCGCGCGCGGGCAGCCCTTACAAGACCATGGCCTCGGACAAGGCTACCCTGGTGGTCGCCCAATGCATCCAGTACGGCTGGCAGGACGAAAGCGTGTTTGGCGTCGACGCCGGCGGCTTCAAGGAAGCCACCGAGGCCGGGGGTTTCACGGTGTACACCACCGGCGGTGACTACTTTGTGGATGTGCTGAGCACGGGCGCAGGTTCTACCGTCAAGTATTACGCTGCAGAAGACACGATGCCCGCCAAACGCCGTTTGGCCGCACTCGCCACTTGTCTTTAATACCTTGCCTTGGTCATATTTGGCCTATTATTCAACCGCTCGCCCGACGTAATGGCTCTTTACCGGTACACGGATGTCGAGGCTTAAACGTCGGGCGGGCACCTCCTTCCGGGGCCACTGTTCAGCGTGGCATGAAGCCCAACTGCCAGCGTCGCGGAATCGCCAGGGTCGCCAGGCCCAATAGCCCCGCCAACGCACCGCTGACCCACAGGGCGCGCAGGCCGATCTGCTGCTCCAGCAGCGCGCCGATCACGGCGCCGATAAACATCCCCGCCCAAGGTATCAGCTGCATGCGCCAGCCATTGCGGCGCTCGCCCAACAACCAGCGGCCCAGCCCGCGACCGAAACGCGACAGCGCCCCCGTGACATAGGTGAGCCCTACCGGCACCCCGTTCACTTGCTCGACGGCCGCGTTGAGCATGCCCATGGCGATAATCGCCGCTAACAGGGCGGGCAGGGTCTCGGCCCATGGCAGCAGCGCCGCGCCGCAGAGCAGCGCGCCGATGCTCAGCAACAAGGGCAGCGCGCGACGCTTGCTTACGCGGCTGACAACCACGCCCAAGGCATTGCCGACGATGAAGGTGGCAACCAGCAACAGCAACCGCCCGGTAAGGCCAAGGTCACCCGCACTGATCGCAACCGCCAGGCGCGTGGTGTTGCCGCTCATGAACGAGACAAAATCGCCGCTGGCCATGAAACCAATGGCATCGGTCATGCCTGCCAGTACCGACAGACCGGCCACCAGCATCAAGCCCACACGCCCGCGCCAGCGCTGTCGATGGGCGAGCGCGGCGTTGGCGTAAGGCTTGGCGGGCGAAGGCAGCATAGGGCTTTCCAATGAAGTTATTCGGCCACTACCCTAGGGCGCTTTGCGTGTGCGCGCAATCACCTCACACCGGCTCCAGGCGCCAGCCCGTGCTATGCCAGCTCAAGTAATGGCTGGGCTCGGTCGCCTGCAGGAAGGCTTCATCGTGGGACACCACCAGCAATGCCCCGGTAAAACCTTTCAAGGCCTGTTCAAACGCACTCACCGTCTCCAGGTCGAGGTGGTTGGTCGGCTCGTCCAACAGCAACAGTTGCGCCGGCACCCCGCGCCACAAAGCGATCGCCATCGCCGCTTTCAACCGCTCGCCACCGCTGAGTTGGCCTGCCGGCTGGGTCACCCGCGAGGCATCCAGTTGCAGCAAGGCCAGGCGCGTGCGCAATTCGGCTTCGACCAGTGGCGTGTCGAGCAGGTTGAGCTGTTCGACGACAGTGCGCCGGTCATCCAGCAGCGTCAGGTGCTGGTCGATATACGCGCAGGGCAGCGCCACCGTGCACGTCCCACTGAGCGCTTGCCATTGCCCGGCAAGCAGCTTGAGCAGAGTGGATTTGCCGCAACCGTTAGGCCCGCGCACGGCGACCCGCATGGGGCCGGTCAGGTCAAGCGTCAGAAAGGTGGAAGGTGCCTGCGGATCCAGCCAGGGCAACTGTGCCTGTTGCAGGTTCAGGACCTGGCGGCCGTTGGGCACCGCCGCACCCGGCAAGGCCAACAAGGTCGGCGTCTCATCCACCACGCGCTCATAGGCGTGGCGCACCTGCGCGTCGAGGGTGTTTTTGTGATCATGATGGGCGCCGCCCAGGGTGCTGACGATTTGCGTGGCCGCGCTTTTCCATCGTGCCTTGGTAAACCGGTCGACGTTGGCGGTCGCTGCGTATTGGCGTGCACGCGCCGCGTTGCGCTGCAGGTTGTCATGGTCTTTTTGCAAGCGTCGACGTTCGCGGCTGCGCTGTTCGCGGGCGTATTCCCATGCCGCGATAGCCGCCTGCCGTTGTGTGTCGCGTTGCTGAAGATAGGCATCGTAGTTGCCGCCATACACCTGCGCACCCAGGGGCGACAGTTCGATGATCCGGCCCATGGTGTTGAGCAGTTGGCGATCATGGCTGACCACCATCAGGCCACCACGCCATTGCGCTAATTGCTGCAGCAGCCAAACGCGCCCGAGGCTGTCGAGGTGGTTGCTGGGTTCGTCGAGGATCAGTAACGGCGGCGCCGCCAACAACGCGCCGATCAGCGCCACCTTGGCCAATTGGCCACCGCTGAGCCGGTCGGCCCGGGAAGCCGCGCTGAGCGAGGGCAGTCCCGCCGTATCCAGGGCCACGCGCAGGCGTTCGGCGAGGTCCCAGCGATCATCGATCCGTTCAAGATCACCGACCACGCCTGTGCCCTGGGCCATGCGTGCAAGGGCGGCCAGGCACTGGGTGGTGCCGGTGATATCGGCGACGGTCGCACCCGGCCGCACCGCCACGGTCTGGGGCACGTAAGCTACCTGGGCCGGTGCGTTCAGCGTACCGGAGGAGGGTTGCAGGATGCCGGCGATCAGTTGCGCGAGGATACTTTTGCCACGCCCGTTGCGACCGACGATGCCAGTCGGTGTGTGGTCGATGGACAAGGTGAGGTCTTCCAGCAAGGTTTCGCCATTGGCGAACTGGAAAGACAGGTGTTGCAGGGAGACCAGTACGGGCAGCCGGTTGACGTGAGTCATCAGCACCTCCAGGAAAATGTCGAACAGGCCAACAAGCGCGCCAGGCGGGCTTGTTGCAGATACATTTTGGAAGGCTTAGTTGTTCACGTCGGCGATCGTCCCGCGATTCAGAAGGGATGCAGAGGCTAACCCGCCTTGGCTTGCCCGGGCAAGTCGGCGGCCAGTTGCTCAAGGAACATCGCCAGGGCGACTTCTTCGGCTTTCAGCCCCTTGCGCACCCGTGGCTTGGGCAGCTTCGATAACTCACCCAGGCTGAAATGCTCCAGCACCGCCGGGTGGATATAGCACTTGCGACACACCGCCGGCGTATTCCCCAACTGCCGGGCAACGTCCTTGACCATGGTCACCACGTGCCGTTTGGCATCGGACTCCGGTTGCCACGCCAACTCGCGCAACACCGCCAGCGCCATGGCCGTGCCGGCCCAGGTGCGGTAGTCCTTGGCGGTGAAATCTTCGCCGGTCAGGCTATGCAGGTAAGCATTGACGTCCTGGGAGCTGACGGTATGGCGCTGACCGTCCTCGTCCAGGTATTGGAACAGGTTCTGCCCCGGCAACTCCATGCACCGCTTGACCACGCTGGCCAGGCGCCGGTCCTTGACGCTGATCTGATGCTCCACGCCGCTTTTGCCGCGAAACTGGAATTTTATCTCGCTGCCCTTGATGTCCACATGGCGGTTGCGCAGGGTGGTCAGGCCGTAGGATTTATTGTCGCGGGCGTACTGAGTATTGCCGACACGGATCAGCGTGGCATCGAGCAGCATCACCACCGTGGCCAGCACCTTTTCGCGGGTGAAACCGGGTTCGGCGATCTGGGCTTCCAGCTGTTTGCGCAACTTGGGCAGGGCGTTGCCGAATGCCTGCAGCCGCGCGTACTTGTCGCTGTCGCGCACTTCGCGCCAACGCGTGTGGTAACGGTACTGCTTGCGGCCACGGGCGTCTCGGCCGGTGGCTTGCAGGTGCCCCTGCGGGTCGGCGCAGATCCATACATCGGTGTAGGCGGGCGGTACCGCCAGGGCATTCAGGCGCTTGATCTCATCGGCATCGGTGATGCGCTCGCCGTCGGGGCCGAAATACTGAAACTTGCCACGCAGTTTTTTGCGGCGGATGCCGGGTTGGGTGTCGTCAACGTAATGCAGGTCGCGAGGCAGAGCGACGGGCGGCGAAGAGTCGGGCATGGTGCAGGTTCCTTGGCAATGGATCAGGCCGGTATGTCTGATTGACCGCGTCGCCCTGCGGTCGTGCCAAATGGTTTAGGCCAGCACCGCCACCGCCTTGATTTGCGCCCACAGCGCCTGGCCCGGCTGCACCTGTAGCTGATCCCGCGAGAACCGCGTGATGCGCGCCAGCAACGGCGTGCCACCGGCATCCAGGCGTACCAGTACATGAGCGCTGTTATCCGCGGCAACGTCCTGGATGACCGTCACCGGCAGGCGATTGAGGATGCTGCTGTGTTCCTGCGCCTGGTGGCTGAGGCTGACGTCCCGCGCCTGAATTTTTACCCGCAGCTGTTTGCCCACGGCCATCGGCGTGTGGGCCACGCGTATCTGCAGCGGGCAATCGGGCAATTGCAGGGTGAGCAACTGATAGTGATCGTCGTAGGCAATCACGCTGCCCGTGACCACCACACCGGCATCGTCGCCTCGTGCCAGGGGCAGATCGAGCCGCGCCAGGGTTTCGCCGATCGGCCCGCTGGCCAGGACCTTGCCGTCGCCGAGCAGGACAAGGTGGTCGGCCAGCCGCGCCACTTCGTCCTGGGCATGGCTGACGTACAGCACCGGGATATCCAGCTCGTCGTGCAGGCGTTCGAGATAGGGCAGGATTTCATTTTTGCGCTGGCTGTCGAGGGCCGCCAGGGGCTCATCCATCAGCAGCAATCGGGGGCTGGTGAGCAACGCACGGGCGATGCCGACGCGCTGGCGCTCACCGCCGGACAGATGCTGCGGATTGCGCTCAAGCAGGTGCGCGATGCCCAGCAACTCAGTGGCGTGGGCCATCTCCACACGCCGCTGCAAACGCGGGATGCGCTTGAGGCCGAACGCCAGGTTGGCCCGCACCGACAGATGAGGGAACAGGCTCGCCTCCTGGAAGACATAACCCAAGGCGCGTTTATGCGGCGCCACGAACCGCCCGCTACGGCTGTCTTGCCAGACCTCATCGTTGATCTGCACAAATCCGTCTTCGGCGCGCTCCAGGCCAGCGATACAGCGCAGGCAGGTGGTCTTGCCGGAGCCCGATGGGCCGTAGAGGGCGGTCACGCCACGGCCGGGCAGTTGCAGCTCCACGTTCAGTGCGAAGCCGGAGTATTTCAAGTGCAGGCGTACTTCAATCATCGCGCTCAGCTCCAGCCCATGTTGCTTTTACGGCTGGAGTAGAGCGCCAGCAGCACGAGGAACGCGAACACCACCATCGCGCCGGCCAGCCAATGGGCCTGGGCATATTCCATGGCTTCGACGTGGTCGTAGATCTGCACCGAAACCACCCGGGTCTTGTCCGGAATATTGCCGCCGATCATCAGCACCACGCCGAACTCGCCGACGGTGTGGGCGAAGCCGAGAATCGACGCCGTAATGAAGCCCGGGCGTGCCAGCGGCAGGATCACCGTGAAAAAAGTGTCCCAAGGACCGGCGCGCAAGGTCGCGGCCACTTCCAGCGGGCGCGTGCCGATGGCTGAGAAGGCGTTCTGCAGCGGTTGCACGACGAAGGGCATGGAGTAGATCACCGACCCTATCACCAGCCCGGCAAAGCTGAAAGTCAGGGTGCCCAGGCCGAGCCATTGGGTGAACTGGCCGAAGTAGCCATGGGGCCCCATGGACAACAGCAGGTAAAAACCGATGACCGTCGGCGGCAACACCAATGGCAACGCCACCACGGCCCCCACCGGGCCGCGCCACCACGAATGGGTGCGCGACAGCCACAGGGCGATCGGCGTACCGATCACCAACAGGATCACAGTGGTCAGCGACGCCAGTTTGACCGTCAACCAGATCGCGGAAAAATCGGCGCTCGTCAGCGGCATTTACAGCTCGTAACCGTAGGACTTGATCACCGCAGCGGCCTTCGGCCCTTTCAGGTAGTCAACCAGCGCCTTGGCGGCAGCACTGTCCTTGCCTTTATTGAGGATTACGGCGTCTTGTTTGATCGGGTCATGCAAGGACGACGGTACGATCCACGCCGAGCCGCTGGACACTTTGCCGTCCTTATAGATCTGCGACAACGCCACAAAGCCCAACTCGGCGTTACCCGTGGAGACGAATTGATAGGCCTGGGTGATGTTCTGGCCTTCGACGAGCTTGTCCTTGACCTTGTCGGTCAAGCCTTCCCTGGCCAGCACCTGGGTGGCAGCCAGGCCGTAGGGCGCGGCTTTCGGGTTGGCGATGGAGAGGTGCTTGAATGCATTCTGTTTGAGCACGTCGCCATTGGCATCCACGTAGCCTTCTTTGGCCGACCACAGGGCCAGGGTGCCGACCGCGTAGGTAAAGCGCGAACCCTTGACGGTATCGCCTTCGGCCTCGAGTTTTTGCGGGGTGGTGTCGTCGGCACTGAGGAACACTTCGAACGGCGCGCCGTTCTTGATCTGGGTATAGAACTGCCCGGTCGCCCCGTAGGCCGCGATCAGCCGGTGGCCGGTGTCTTTTTCGAAGTCGGCGGCAATGGCCTGGATCGGCGCGGTAAAGTTCGCGGCCACGGCGACTTGCACTTCATCGGCATGCGCCGAACCCAAGGCAAAGGCGGCAAGCATGGGGGCTAGGCGTGAGGCGCGGATCAACATTAAACAACTCCTTGAGGATGTACGGCTGGGTACCGCTATGTAGGGGAATATATAGCGGTTGCCTGCCGCCGGTACAGTGCCGCGTTGTTCCAAGCGCTAACGTTGCAGTTTGGCCAAGGTCTGCTCAGCCAGTTGGCGGGTCAGGTCATAGGTGGAGCGCTCATTACCCAGACGCAATGCCTGGCCCGCCCACAGGTTGCTGAAGCCGGCTTCGTCCTTGGCCTTGAGCGGCATCAACGCGCCACCGGCCCGTGGAAACGCCGGCGCAGCGGGGTTGATCGCGCCCAGCTCACGCATCACCCGATTGACAATGCCCCGCGCCGGACGCCCGGTGAACAGATTGGTGAGGGCTGTTTCGCTGGCCTGGGCGTGTCGCAACGCATGGTGATGGGCAGCGCTGACGCTGGCTTCCGGGGTGAACAGATACGCCGTGCCGACCTGCACCGCCGAGGCGCCCAAGGCAAAGGCTGCGACCATTGCGCGCGAGTCGGCGATACCACCGGCCGCGATCACCGGCACGCTGACGGCGTCGACGATTTGCGGCAGCAGCGCCATCAAGCCGATCTGGCTGTTGAGGTCGTCGCTGAGGAACATCCCGCGGTGCCCACCGGCTTCAATGCCCATTGCAATCACGGCGTCACAACCGTTTTCTTCCAGCCAGACCGCTTCCTCCACCGTTGTAGCCGATGACAACACCTTGGCGCCGGTGGCTTTTACCCGGGCCAGCAAGGATTTTTCCGGCAGACCAAAATGAAAACTGACGACTTCAGGGCGGAAGGTTTCAACCACTTCACGTGCCGCTTCGTTGAAGGGCGCACGATTGGATACCGGAGTCGGCGCATCAAAATCGGCGCCCAGTTCGCGGTAGTAGGGCGCAAGCAACGCTTTCCAGCGACGGTCGCGCGCTTCGTCCGCCTCGGGCGGCTGGTGGCAGAAAAAGTTGACATTGAGCGGGCGGGTGCCGGCCTGGCGAATGACGGTCAATGCTTCGCGCAGTTGCTCGATGCTCAGCGCCGCCGCAGGCATGGACCCCAGCGCACCGGCCTGACAGGCGGCGATCACCATGGCGGTAGTGGTCGCTCCCGCCATCGGGGCCTGGATGATGGGCAACTCGATGCCCAGCAGATCGATAATGCGCGTGTCTGGCCAGGTGCTCATGGGGTGCGTCTCCAGCTTCAGTAAGGCGTTGCGCTGTTTTAGCAGGCCCCCTGGCGCCCGGCCAGTCTGTTTTATTCACTGGACGGGGGCGGTGCGTTGTGCAGCGGGTTAACGGGCGAAGCTTGCGGTCAAATCAACCGGCGGTGCGAAAGGTCAGGTTGATGCGTTGCGACCCCATGATCGGGTGCACGCCTTCTCGGACCGGCATCACCCCGTGGTAGCGCAGGCGATCCACGCCGCCCCAGACCACCACATCACCGTGGAACAGCGAAATCTTTTGCGCCTTGTCGCTGCGCTGGTGACCACCGAACAGAAAAATCGCCGGCAGACCGAGGGACACCGAGACCACTGGTGCATCGTAACGCCGCTCGTTCTTGTCCTGGTGCAGGGACATTTTTGCGCCGGGCACATAACGGTTGATCAAGCAGGCATCCGGTGAGAAATCGGCGAAGCCCGCCGCGTTTGCCGCCGATATCGCCAGTTCGCGCAATGCGTCGGGCATTGGCGGCCAAGGCTGCTGGCTACGCGGATCGAGCGGGCTGTAGCGATAGCCGGACGTGTCGGTGGTCCAGCCCAGCTCGCCGCAACTGCTCAGCGCGGCCGACATGGTAAAGCCGCCGGGCGTGACCATCTGCCGAAACGGCGATTGGGCCAGGACACGCCGCAACTCAGGCAGTAAACGCTCAATCCAGGGCAGGGCGTAGCCCCCCAGAACGTAAGACGCTTCGCCAATCTGTTCGCGCCTTGCGGGTTGTTGCAAGGCGTCATCGGCAAACAGGTCAGCAGTAGGGCCCGGCATGGCTTACAGCGCCTTGCTCACGTTTATGTCAGTAATTTCGTCGCTTGCATCGTGGATTTTCGCCAGGGCTTGTTTGGCTTCCTCAACGCTATTGCTGGTCAATTGGGCAAATTCGAAGCGACGTTCGCCGTTGAGCTTGTACTTGATGACGTATTTGGTCGTGGTGGTCACAGCTTTTTTCCTTGCGGTGTTCGGGTCAGCTCAGCTTGGTGCCGGTGCGACGAACGATGCGAATCTTGTGGGATAACGCGGGCTTGCGGGTAACGCTGATGGCACGGCGCGTGACCACATCAAGGGTAATGTTCCAGAAACCAGTGCTGGGTGCGGTGATTTTTGCCGGGAATGTGTCGAATGCCCCTCCGTGGTAGGTATGGCGGCCGCCGTTCTTGAAGCTGCGAAAATTCGCGTCGCTCATGAGACGAATATTACAGGTCTGCGAGCATTCGATGACGACAATGTCTCCCTCGTTGAGGTGCTCACGCTGATGGATAAATTTCAAGGGGTGTCTCCAGAAGGGCTTTTTCTGAAAAATCAGAACGATACGTAGGATAAGATGGAGTTTATCAGCCTCAGCGCGTTTATTATCGGGTCGTCGTCGACGACTTCGACAATTTAAAACAGTTATTTACCGAGTTTTCAGAGATAAATCCTACATCTGCGGGAGAAATCTCCTGCGCCCGCTGTCGTAGGGTCTTTATCGGAGGTTTTAGTATGAAGTGGAGTGTGTTGGTGCTGGCCTTGGCGATAGGTGGCTGTGCTTCGGTTGCAGATATCAAGCAGACCCCACCTACGTTGGTGGTCATTTCCGGGAAAAAGCCGCAGGAATATGCTGCGTGCATAGTGCGCAAATTGGAGGCGACACGTCGTCCACCGCAGATCGAACCCCATAAAGAGGGTTTTCAAGTGATCGTGCCGCAGAAGTTCTCGGCCGATCCGTCGGCGATCTTCGAAATCGAGGACCGCTCCAGCGGTAGCAGCATCAAGCTTTATGAAAGCATGTCCAATGTTCCGATCCGGCCGGGCGATGTGAAGAAAGCCGGGGAAGATTGCATTTCCGGTTAAGCCAAGGCGTATCCCACGCACTGAACCCGATAAAAGCCCCACCCTGTAGGCACGAGCACCTTCGCTCCTACAGGGTGGGGCTTTTTTTTGGCTGTTTCAGGGTGTTGTGACGCAGGGTTCATTCCCATACTATCTGCATGGTTATGCTTTTTATGCCGAAGCTTATAACCATAAAGATGGAGCTGTGATGATGTCTCTGGAACGAGCACTGGTGGGAAGCGCGTTATGGCTGCTGTTGGGTAATGCCTACGCGCTCGACGGCAACACAATTTATACCGAGGGCGGTTCGCAGCCTGGCGCGATGCCCTGTGTGGCGTGTCATGGCGCCGATGGGCTGGGGCTTGCGGCGGCAGGTTTCCCCAGGTTGGCGGGATTGCCCGCACAATACGTGCGCAGGCAATTGTCGGACTTTGCCAGTGGGGCGCGAAGTAATCCGGTGATGCAGCCGTTGGCAAAGGCGCTCACTGACGCCGAAATCGCCGCGCTAAGCGAGGCTGTGGCCGCGATGCCAGCCCCTTTGACCGCCAGGATGCCCCGCAGCGAAATGCCTGCCAACCCGATACAGAAACTGGCCCTGCAAGGGGCATGGGAGCGGCAGATTCCCGCGTGCGTCAGTTGTCATGGCCCTTCCGGTGTCGGTGTGGGGGATGCATTCCCGCCGTTGGCCGGCCAGCCGGCGGCGTACCTGGCCGCGCAATTGAGCGCCTGGCAGAACGGCACACGGCGCGACGATCCCAATGACCTGATGGGGCACATCGCCAAATCCCTGACCCCGGATGAGGTGCAGGGCGTGGCCCAGTACTTCGCCTCATTACCGCTGGAGGCCATGCCATGAAGGCGCTCATGTTGATGGGGATGTTGATGGCAGTGCCCGCCCATGCCACGCCGATCGCTATGGAAGACCAGTCCCAATTGCGGGCCGCTACGCACCCCAATGCCCCTGCCTTTCAACCCCCTCAGGAAAGCGAACTGCCGGACAATGCCTATGGCAAGCTGGTCAGGCAGGGGTATGGTTTGTTCGTCGACACCAAGCGCCTGGCACCACAATTTGTAGGCAACGGGCTCAACTGCAGCAATTGCCACCTCGACCAAGGCCGCATGGCCAACTCGGCGCCATTGTGGGGTGCTTACCCGATGTACCCGGCTTATCGCAAGAAGAATGACAAGGTCAATACCTTTGCCGAACGCTTGCAGGGCTGCTTCCAGTTCAGCATGAACGGCGGTACTCCGCCGGCGGCGGACAGTCCCGAGATCACCGCGTTGTCGGTGTATGCCTACTGGCTCTCCAGCAAAGCGCCCTTGGGGGTTGAATTACCCGGGCGCGGCTATCCCGAGGTGGCGCAACCGGCTAAAGGCTACGACCTGGCCCAGGGCGCGCAGGTGTACAACGGGCAATGCGCGGTGTGCCATGGCGCTGAAGGGCAGGGGCAGAAGGTGGGCGAGGGTTATGTCATGCCGCCGTTATGGGGTAAGGATTCCTACAATTGGGGCGCCGGTATGCACAGGATCAACACGGCAGCGTCCTTCATCAAGCACAATATGCCGCTGGGCAAGATCGGCAGCTTGAGCGATCAGCAGGCATGGGATGTCGCGGCGTACATCAACAGCCACGAGCGGCCCCAGGATCCGAGGCTGGTCGAGGGATCGATAGAGAAGACTCGCATCAAGTTTCACGCCAATGATGGCGTCAATCTCTATGGCCAGACGGTAGACGGCGTGTTGATCGGGCAAGGCATCCGGTAAACTGTCGGTCACCGCCTACAAAAATGCCGCTCAAACCCTGGGTCTGAGCGGCATGCCCTGCCTGGAACGCCCATTATGAAGCGAGAACACGTCAAAGCCCGCCATGCTGAAGGTCAGATCACGGCCACCCACGTCATCCAGAACCCCGCCGACCTGGGCGAGTGGATCGTCTTTTTCAAGAAGAGTGACGGCCGCAGTTACTTCCTGGTGGACGATCAGGATGAGGTCGAGTCGTTTCCGCGCCTGGATGACTTGATCGACATCCTGCGCAGCCTGGGGATCAAGTTCGCCGAAGTTCATCTTTAGTGCTACGGCTTACTTGCACACCACCACTACGCTGCGACTTTTGAAATTGCCCACGTCTTTGCCCAGGGTCTGTTCGCTTTCCTTGAGTGATGGGGTGCCGTCGGTGCCGACGATACGGTAGCCAGTCCCCGCGCACGAGGCGTCAGCTTTCTCATAGCAACTGGCCCATGAGTTGGCTTCGCCCGAGCAGTCGATGGTCAAGCCTTGTTCACCATTTTTCAGATAAGTGTCCGACGTGGTGGTGCAGCCGGCCAGCGCCAATACCGCAGTGAGTGCCAGGATTTTGTTCATAGAGAATCGTCTTCGAAGGTGTTGAGGGGAGCGCTGACACTATTGTGGGGCGTTGGCGGAAGATTATAGCGAACTGCCATCTAGGTACAGCCAAACACAAAAAAGCCCCGCTTGGCGGGGCTTTTGATGCAAGGCAGCGCGGCTTATTTGCCTTTTGGCCGCTTGCTCGACGCATGACCTGCTTCATCGACGAACACTTCGGCAACCGCAATCGCCATGCTTTCGGTCTCGAAAACGCCTGCGACGCTGTCGCCATGAAAGTTGATCAGGTGCCAGCCGTCCGCACGTTGGGTGATCAGGTAGCCGTTTACGCCTTTTGGTTCTGACATCTAATTAGCAATCTCGTGAGCTGATTCAAGGGTGCAATGATAGCCGCAAATACACGGGGTTTGCCCAAGTAATTCAAGCCCGGTGCCCGGTGCCGAAAAGCGTGCTACAAAGGGTGCAGCCTCTGGAAACATCAACACCCAGGCGCCGGTCCGTCTGCCTGTTGAAAGATCAGCGGAACTTACGCCGACATATTTTCTCTATGATGACATCGCGGCGCCAGCAGGACCCATTGTAAGGTGACTGCGGCCTGATTAGACTGCGCCGAATTCCGTACGCACAGCCCTCTGTAAGGACTCATATGATCAAGAAATGCTTGTTCCCAGCAGCCGGTTACGGCACTCGCTTCCTGCCAGCGACCAAAGCCATGCCCAAAGAGATGCTGCCGGTGGTGAACAAGCCACTGATTCAGTACGGCGTCGAAGAGGCACTGGATGCCGGCTTGAATGAAATCTCCATCGTGACCGGCCGTGGCAAGCGCGCGCTGGAAGACCACTTCGACATCAGCTATGAGCTGGAAAACCAGATCAAGGGCACCGACAAGGAAAAATACCTGGTCGGTATCCGCAAGCTGCTCGACGAATGCTCGTTCTCCTACACCCGTCAGACCCAGATGAAAGGCCTCGGCCACGCCATTCTCACCGGTCGCCCGCTGATCGGTGATGAACCGTTCGCCGTGGTGCTGGCCGATGACCTGTGCGTGAACCTGGAAGGCGACGGCGTGCTGACCCAGATGGTCAAGCTCTACCAGAAATACCGCTGCACCATCGTTGCAGTGATGGAAGTCAACCCGACGGAAACCAACAAGTACGGCGTGATCGCCGGTGACGACATTGGTGATGGCCTGATCCGCGTGCGTGACATGGTCGAAAAACCTGCGCCGGAAGATGCACCGTCGAACCTGGCGATCATCGGCCGTTACATCCTGACCCCGGACATCTTTAAGCTGATCGAAGAAACCGAGCCAGGCAAAGGCGGCGAGATCCAGATCACCGACGCCCTGCTCAAGCAAGCCAAAGACGGTTGCGTGATTGCCTACAAGTTCAAAGGCCAGCGTTTCGACTGCGGCGGCGCTGAAGGCTACATCGAAGCCACCAACTTCTGCTACGAGCACTTCTACAAGACTGGCAAGGCTTACTGATTTTAGCGTTGCTCATCTGTTTCAAGTGAAAGCCACCTTCGGGTGGCTTTTTCGTTTTTCAGCCCCATGTAAGTCGGTATGCTGATGGCCTGCCGAGGAGAATGAAATGGCCTACGATTTTGACCTGTATGTAATTGGCGCCGGTTCCGGCGGTGTTCGCGCGGCGCGCTTTGCCGCCGGCTTTGGCGCCAAGGTGGCCGTGGCGGAAAGCCGCTACCTGGGCGGTACCTGTGTGAATGTGGGCTGCGTGCCGAAAAAGCTGTTGGTGTACGGCGCGCACTTTGCCGAAGACTTCGAACAGGCCAGCGGTTTTGGCTGGTCGTTGGGTGAGGCGAACTTTGACTGGGCGACCCTGATCGCCAACAAAGACCGCGAGATCAACCGTCTCAACGGCATCTATCGCAATTTGCTCGTCAATAGCGGCGTAACCCTGCACGAAGGGCATGCGCGTCTGGTTGATCCCCATCAGGTGGAAATCAACGGCGAGCGCTTCAGCGCCAAACATATCCTGATCGCCACGGGCGGCTGGCCGCAGATCCCCGAGATACCAGGGCGCGAGCATGCCATTGGCTCCAACGAGGCGTTCTTTCTTAAAGAGCTGCCGAAGCGCGTGCTGGTAGTGGGCGGTGGCTACATCGCCGTTGAGTTCGCGGGCATTTTCCATGGCTTGGGCGCGCAGACCTCGTTGCTGTACCGCGGCGACCTGTTCCTGCGCGGGTTCGATGGCGCGGTGCGCAAGCATTTGCAGGAAGAGCTGACCAAGCGCGGCCTCGACCTGCAATTTAATGCCGATATCGAGCGCATCGACAAGCAAGCCGATGGCAGCCTCAAGGCCACCTTGAAAGACGGTCGCGTGCTGGAAGCTGATTGCGTGTTCTACGCCACCGGCCGCCGCCCGATGCTGGACAACCTGGGCCTGGAGAACACCGGTGTCACACTCGATGAGCGTGGCTTTGTCAGCGTGGACGATCTGTATCAGACCGCCGAGCCGTCGATCCTGGCCATCGGTGATGTGATCGGCCGCGTGCAGTTGACCCCGGTGGCCCTGGCCGAAGGCATGGCGGTGGCGCGTCGCCTGTTCAAGCCTGAGCAATACCGAGCGGTGGATTACGCGATGATCCCGACGGCCGTGTTCAGCCTGCCGAATATCGGTACGGTGGGCCTTACGGAAGAGGAGGCGAAGAAGAACGGCCACAAGGTGCAGATCTTCGAAAGCCGTTTCCGGCCCATGAAGCTGACCCTGACGGACTGCCAGGAAAAGACCTTGATGAAGCTGGTGGTCGACGCCGACACCGACAAAGTGCTGGGCTGCCACATGGTCGGGCCCGACGCCGGCGAAATCGTCCAGGGCCTGGCGATCGCGCTGAAGGCTGGCGCGACCAAGCAGCATTTCGACGAGACCATTGGCGTGCATCCGACGGCGGCGGAAGAGTTCGTCACCATGCGCACGCCTGTGGCAGGCTGATCAGGTCTCGGGCGTCGCTTCTGGCGTCGTTGCAACGACGGCGGCCAGGCGCAACGCTTCAATGCTGGCCTGGGCCTTGATCAGGTCCAGTTCCAGCGCCTTGTTGGCCTGTTGATGTTCAGTCAGCGCGTCCTTTCGTGACTGACTTTCCAGCAGCGCAACCCGCAAGCGCTCCTGAAGCAGCGTGCGCTCGCTGTCGACCTGGTTGATTTTCTCGTTCAACTCGATGCGCAAGCCTTGGTCTTTGCGCCCCTGCTCCTGCAGTGCGCTCAGCTCCTTGGCAGTCACCCGATGCTCGATCAACAAGCGCTCGTTGTCTCGATGCAACTGGGTGATTTCATCCTGACGCACCAGTGCACTCTGCTGGGCCTGGCGCAGTTCGGCCTGTACCTGCTGCAACTGGCCTTCATGGCGACGCTGCTCCTGCTCACGCTGCTCCTTGACGGCATTGCGGTAGTGCTCAAGCGCATCGCGGGCGTGGAGGTGCTTGTCTTCCAGGGAGCGAATCTGCTCGTCCTTGTCGTTGATCCTCAGTTCGTAATCGCTGCACGCCTGGCTTAGCCCGGCGTTACGCGTTTGCTCGGCTTGCAGGCTGGTGCTGGCGGTGTGCAGGGCGGCGCTTTCCTCGGCGAGGGCAGCGGCCTGGATATCAAACTGCTGTTGCAACTGGTGATGGGACTCCTGCAGCGCTTCAAGCTGAGTGAGGAGGGCGCTTTTCTGCTGTTCGAACTGCGCCAGGGCGAGGTCGATGGGCTCCTGAGCCTTCTCCTTCAGGCGCTGTGCGAGGCGTGCCACCAATTCACCCAGCTCATCGTCGATAGGCGCTTCGATGATGGTTTGCCGGGTTTCGCTTTCGTCCAGCTCCTTTAAATAGCGATGGATCGTAGTTTTTGAGCCGGTATTGCCCATCTCGATGCGTACAGCATCGATGCTGGGGTTTTCACCGCGGGCGAGGATTGCCAGGCGTGCCGTTTGAACTACTGCTTTGTTTATACCGCCGCGTGCCATGGGGTCTCCGTCGATTTCGTACTGTGGTACATGATATGTATATACATACTGTATCACGGCTGTAAAGCTCTTTAAATTCATTATTTAACAGATGGGATATTGGCGTATTATCCCGTGTCATTAGCGTTTTTAGCGTCGATCCAGGCGTTCGCAGTACGAATAGGCCCTGCCATGAGTGATCTTGACCGTTACCTCAATGCTGCTACCCGCGATAACACCCGCCGTAGCTACCGCGCGGCCATCGAGCATTTCGAAGTCAGTTGGGGTGGGTTCCTGCCGGCCACCAGCGACAGCGTGGCGCGCTATCTGGTGGCGCATGCGGGCGTGCTGGCGGTGAACACCTTGAAGTTGCGGCTCTCGGCCTTGGCGCAGTGGCATAACAGCCAGGGGTTTGCCGACCCGACCAAAGCGCCGGTGGTGCGCAAGGTGCTCAAGGGCATCCGCGCCGTGCACCCGGCGCAGGAGCGGCAAGCGCAGCCATTGCAGCTCACGCATCTGGAGCAGGTGGTTGCATCGCTTGAAAATGAGGCCAGGCAAGCCGCTGAAAACCAGGATCAACCCGGATTACTGCGCGCCAAACGCGACACGGCGCTGATCCTGCTGGGGTTCTGGCGCGGCTTTCGCAGCGATGAGCTGTGTCGCTTGAGCATCGAGCGTGTCCAGGCAGTACCCGGGGCCGGCATCAGCCTGTACTTGCCGCGCAGCAAAAGTGACCGCGATAACCTCGGCAAGACCTACCACACCCCCGCGCTGTTGCGCTTGTGCCCGGTACAGGCTTATAGCGAATGGCTCAGTGCCTCGGCATTGGTACGTGGCCCGGTGTTTCGCGGGATCGATCGCTGGGGCAATCTGGGGGAGGAGGGGCTGCACCCCAACAGCGTGATCCCCTTATTGCGTCAAGCCCTGGAGCGCGCAGGCATCCCCGCCGAGCAGTACACCAGTCATTCCCTGCGACGCGGCTTCGCTACCTGGGCCCATCGCAGCGGCTGGGATTTGAAGTCATTGATGAGCTACGTCGGCTGGAGCGACATGAAATCGGCCATGCGCTATGTTGAAGCGACGCCCTTTCTCGGCATGACCCTGGCGACTCAACCGCTGCTGTGAGATTTCTTCTATTAATACAGCTGCCTGATAGGGAAAACCAATCGTCAGCATCAGGTTTGCCAATGAGCCATCGTCGGTCGGAGTGGGTAGGATTCACCTCATCAACTTCTTAACCCCTGACGGAGAGTCAACGATGCCTATCATCAACAGCCAAGTAAAACCGTTTAAAGCCACCGCTTTCAAAAACGGCAGCTTCGTCGATGTGACCGACGCTGACCTGAAAGGCAAGTGGTCCGTAGTGTTCTTCTACCCAGCCGACTTCACCTTCGTTTGCCCGACTGAACTGGAAGACCTAGCTGACAACTATGCCGAATTCCAGAAACTGGGCGTCGAAATCTACAGCGTGTCCACCGACACCCACTTTGCCCACGCTGCCTGGCACAACACCTCGCCAGCCATCGGCAAGATCCAGTACACCATGATCGGCGACCCAACCCTGACCATCTCCCGCAACTTCGACGTGCTGATTGAAGAAGCTGGCCTGGCAGACCGCGGTACCTTCGTGATCAACCCGGAAGGCCAGATCAAGATCGTTGAACTGAACGACGGCGGTGTTGGCCGTGACGCTTCCGAGCTGCTGCGCAAGATCAAGGCTGCTCAGTATGTCGCTGCCCACCCAGGCGAAGTGTGCCCAGCCAAGTGGAAAGAAGGCGAGGCCACCCTGGCTCCGTCCCTGGACCTGGTCGGCAAGATCTAAGTCTGTGAAGTCCCAAGGGCGGGTATCCGCACCTACCCAGTAAGCTGCAACCGCCCTCAAAAACGCCCGGGCGAGATTCGCTCGGGCGTTTTTTTATACCCGCAATTAAAGGAAATCGCCCGTATGTTGGACGCCAATCTTAAAGCTCAGTTGAAATCTTACCTGGAGCGGGTCACCCAGCCGATCGAGATCGTCGCCTCCCTCGACGACGGTGCGAAATCCCAGGAAATGCTCGCTCTTTTGCAGGACGTAACCAGCCTCTCTACGCTGATTACCCTGAACACCGATGGCAACGATGCGCGCAAGCCGTCGTTCTCCATCAACCGCCCGGGTGCCGATATCAGCCTGCGTTTCGCCGGCATCCCCATGGGCCATGAATTCACGTCCTTGGTGTTGGCCCTGTTGCAAGTCGGTGGCCACCCGTCGAAGGCCAGTGTCGAAGTGATCGAACAGATCCGCGCGCTGAAAGGCGAGTTCAGCTTCGAGACGTACTTTTCGCTGTCGTGCCAGAATTGCCCGGACGTGGTCCAGGCGCTGAACCTGATGGCCGTGCTTAACCCCAACATCCGCCACGTGGCCATCGACGGCGCGCTGTTCCAGGCCGAAGTCGATGAGCGCCAGATCATGGCGGTGCCCAGTGTTTACCTCAACGGTGTGAACTTCGGCCAGGGCCGCATGGGCCTGGAAGAAATCCTCGCCAAGCTCGACACCAGCGGTATCGAAAAAGCGGCTGAGAAAATCAGTGCCAAGGATGCCTTTGATGTGCTGGTTGTCGGCGGTGGCCCGGCGGGTTCATCGGCCGCGATCTACGCGGCACGCAAAGGCATTCGTACTGGCGTGGCCGCCGAGCGTTTTGGTGGCCAGGTGCTGGACACCATGTCCATCGAGAACTTTATCTCGGTCCAGGAAACCGAAGGCCCGAAGCTGGCCAGCGCCCTGGAAGCCCACGTACGTCAGTACGACGTGGACATCATGAACCTGCAGCGTGCCAGCAGCCTGGTACCCGCGAAGAATGCCGGTGAGTTGCACGAAATTCGCTTCGAAAGCGGCGCGACGCTCAAGTCCAAGACTGTGATCCTGGCCACCGGTGCGCGCTGGCGTGAAATGGGTGTGCCGGGCGAGCAGGAATACAAGGCCAAAGGCGTGTGCTTCTGCCCGCACTGCGATGGCCCGCTGTTCAAGGGCAAGCGCGTGGCAGTGATCGGTGGCGGTAACTCCGGCGTCGAAGCGGCCATCGACCTGGCCGGCATTGTCAGCCACGTCACGTTGCTGGAGTTCGACAGCAAGCTGCGCGCTGACGCTGTGTTGCAGCGCAAGCTGCACAGCCTGCCCAACGTTGATGTGATCACCAGCGCGTTGACCAGTGAAGTCAAAGGCGATGGCCAGAAAGTCACCGGTCTTGCCTACAAGGACCGCGACAGCGGCGAGTTCAAGACCATCGACCTGGAAGGCATTTTCGTGCAGATCGGTTTGCTGCCTAACACCGACTGGCTCAAAGGCACCGTGGAACTGACGCCTCGCGGCGAGATCATCGTCGATGCGCGCGGCGAGACCTCATTGCCGGGTGTATTCGCCGCCGGTGATGTGACGACCGTGCCGTATAAGCAGATTGTCATCGCGGTAGGTGAGGGCGCCAAGGCTTCCCTTAGCGCGTTCGACCATCTGATCCGCACGTCCGCGCCGGCGTAAAAACAGCGCGCAAATAAAAAACCCCATGAGCGATCATGGGGTTTTTGTTTTACAGCGGTGCTGGCTGAATGATCTCAACCCAGTAAGCGTCCGGGTCCTTGATGAAGGCGAGGCTTTTCATGCGGCCATCGCTCAGGCGCTTCTGGAAATCGCAGCCCAGGGCCTCGAAGCGTTCGCATGCCGCAACGATATCCGGCACCGAGATGCAGATATGGCCAAAGCCACGCGGGTCGGTGTTGCCGTTGTGGTAGGCGAAGTCGGCGTCGTTTTCGGTGCCGTGGTTGTGGGTCAGTTCCAGAATGCCTGGGATCGACTTCATCCACTGGGTGCGCTCGGCAGCGTCAGCCGGGATCTGTGCCTTGTCCACCAGGGCCAGGAAATACAGGCTGAATTCGGCCTCCGGGAAATCGCGTTTTTCAACCAGGGAAAACCCCAGGACGCGGGTGTAGAAATCCAGCGACTTGGTGATGTCCTTGACCCGCAACATGGTGTGGTTGAACACGAAGTTGGTGGTGGCGGTATCCGGTTGGGCAGTGACGCCGGGAAAGGTGTTCAGTTCGTGCAGGCTCATGGGCCCTCCAGAAAAAAATGGGGCAAAGCGGTCCCTTGGCTTGCGGCAAGCATCCGTGCAGCCGAGCCATGATACGCAAGGCCTGCCGATCGCGCCAAATGAAAAAGCTCACGCGGCCCTTGCGAGGGGCGGGGCTCGGGCCGCAAACTTTGGTGCTGGAACCTTGGATGCTTTTGGCAATGATCGAGTTTCGTAAACCGTTATTGGCTACGTTGTGCTTAGTGTTGGGCAGCCCGTTCGTACTGGCGGCCGAGCCGGAAATTCATTGGCCCAGCGGCTGGCAGGTCGAGGAAGTTGAACCCGATGGCAACGCAGCCGGGAGGACCCAGGCCGTGTCGCGACAGCGCGCGATCAAAAATGATGAAAATGGCAAGACCTTGATGGTGATGGAGTTGACCGGTACGCCGATCGAGGCTGGGCATAACGTCAATCTTCAAGGCGTTTTGCTGGAAATGCGTAAATCCATCCAGAAAGATTTTGCCCAGGGTGGTTATCAAAGCGTGTGCACCAAAATGCACCCCGCTACATTGAGCCGTCTTGAGGCGCTGGAAACTACCTGTGTGATTACCGAGAACGGTCGACATGTGCTGTCGCAAACACTAGTGGGGGCAGTGGATGTCGATAAAGCCTACGTGTTTTCATATGCGGGCCAGGCGCAAGCGTACGAGGCCAGCAAAGATGAGGTCAGTTCGGTGCGTGATAGCCTCAAACTTTGAAAGGTTCTAGGCGAACGAATGTGAACTTAAGTTAGTTTCGTTTGTGAACCTATAAACGAAAAGCCCCGCGTAAGCGGGGCTTTCTGTTAGTGCATGTTAATCAACCGCGAAGCCAAGAGTCTACAGTGGCTGCGCCGTGCTCTTCTTTCCAGGCTTTAAGGCCGCGGTGGTTACCGCCTTTGGTCTCGATCAGCTCGCCGGTATGCGGGTTCTGGTAAACCTTGACCACACGTGCGCGGCGCTGTTTCGGCGCACGAACGGCTGCTGCAGCCGATTTGCCCGGGTTTGGATCAAGGATGGCGATCACATCGCGCAGGCTCTTGTCATAACTGCTCATCAGCTTTGTAAGTTTTTCTTCAAATTCGATTTCTTTCTTCAGCCCGGCGTCGTTCTTCAGCGATTCCAGCTGGGCGAGCTGCTCTTGAAGGGCTTTTTCTGCTGCGCGAAATTCGGCGAGTCTGGACAAAATCTGTACTCCAATAGTGTAGTTAGCTGATAGCTACTGCGAAGAAAGCCTTAAGCCAAGAGGATTAAGCTAACTCAACGAAAACACCTGCATGAGTGTATCGCCGGCACGAAAAATTGTAGTGGTTAATCCACTTCGAGTAAATCATGTCTTTGTCTAAATAAGATTGTTTCATCTAAAGTCGATGGTTATTCAATGGCGGGTCAACGCCTTAATGAATTCATCGCAGGGTACCGGACGGCCGAACAGGTAACCTTGCAAAAGGTCCACGCCTTTTGCAATGAGGTAATCACACTGTTGCGCGGTTTCCACACCCTCAGCCACGATACCCAGGTCGAGCTTGGCGGACAGTTCTATGATGCTGTCGAGAATATGCCGGGAGAGCGCATCCGCTCCGATCATAGCGACGAAGCTTTGATCGATCTTCAAGTAATCCACATTGAAGTTGCGCAAGTAGCCCAGGCTGGAATGCCCGGTGCCGAAGTCGTCGATTGCGATCATCACACCCAACTGGTGCAGAGCGTCGAACAGGCGGCGCGTGATGTCGGTGGGTTCGATCAGCTCGCGCTCGGTCAATTCCAGGACCAGGGTGACCTGGCCGGGCGGGAAGGCTGCGAGGAATTCCCGGCAATCGTCCACTAGGTCCAGGTCCAGGCAATGGCGTGCGGTGATGTTCACGCCGATATGGAAACCCGGGCTGAAGTGCGCAGCATGCGGCGCCAATTGCGCGGCGGTCTGGCGGAGCAGGGCGCGGGTCATGGGCACGATCAGTCCGCAGTGCTCGGCCAGGGGGATAAACAGGTCTGGCCGCACCAGGCCCTCTTTAGGGTGTTTCCAGCGCATCAATACTTCGCAGCCGGCCCATTGGCGAGTGTCGCCGCGCACCACCGGCTGGAAATAGGGAATAAACTCGTTGGCGCCCAGGGCCCGTTGCAACTCGTGGGTTGGCGCCGAAGAGCGCTTTTGCAGCCAATGGGCCAGGACGCCGGACAGCACCCCAAAAAACACCACCAGACTGAACACTGCCGGGTAACGCGCCTGCATATAACGCCACACCTCACCCTCGGGCATGCCCACGTCAACGCTGTAGGGATAGCGGTTGGAGGCCAAAAAGTGCCGGGCCACGGCAAACGTCGGTGGCGCGCTGGTATGCACTTTGCCCCCGGCGTCCAGCCAATGGGGGCCGACCTTCAGCACTAGGAAGGCATAGCGGCTGATGAGGCGCAAGGCATTGGTGAGGTGATAGCCGTCAATCGAGGCAAACGCGGCTCGATCGCCATCGACCAGCCGGTAAACCAGCAGCGCGGTATCCGGCGTGACGGGGTTGCCGTTCATCAACCACAAATTGCCGTCAACGTAGTCATCCGGGTTGACCGGCGACTCATAACCGCTGCCAAACAACGAACTGCAATAAATGTTTCTCTGCCAGGACAGGGTGGTGGCACGCACGAACGGCCGACGAGTGACCTGCTCACGCAGTGCCAGCTTCGCGGCCTTATCACACGGCAAGCCGGCCAGTGGTAACAGCGCTTGGGCGGCGGCGGCGGTGTTGTCGAGCATCAAGTCGAACTGGCGCACGGCTTCCTGCGCCGTTTGAGCGGTGCTTTGCTCAAGAGTGCGCTCGGCCTGCCAATAAAGAATCACCACCCCAAGCAAAACGGGAAGCAGGCCGCAGACTGCGCTGAACGAATAGCGGGCGACTCGGCTTCGTGGGCCTTTGGAGGTCAGGGGCATAGAGGGGCAGCCATGCAGAAAAGGGGGGAGACTATGCCGATAATAGATGGCATTGCCACACGGTGCTTGGCAAAACGTAACAGCGCTTGATCGAGTTCAAACCGGGGCGGGATACAACTTTTGCGCCACTGCAATGAACGCCAGTGTCGCGGGTGATGACTGGCGACGGTCGAGCACAGCCAGACCAATCTGGCGCGGCACTTGAGGCGCCAATGGCCGCACCACATAACGCGGATCGATGGCTGCCGGCAGCGATGCCTGTGCGACAATGCTCAGTCCGTCGCCACGGCTGACCGCTTCCAGCGTGCTGAGCAACTGCGCGCAGCGGTAACGCACCTTCGGCTGTAATCGGGCCTGGCTGAACAGGTGCGTGACCCATTCCGACGATCCGGCTTCAGTCAGGATAAACGGGTCATCACATAACGCTTGCAGGGGCAGCGCGACCTGGGCGGTTAACCGATGCCCGGCCGGTAACAGCGCTACCCATTGATCCTGCAACAGCGCCACGGTATCGAAGCGGTCCTGCTCCAAAACGACAAACCCGACATCCACCCGCCGCTCATCCAGCCACTGTATGACCTGCCGGTCGGGGCCTTCGTCGACGTGTACCTCTATGCCTGGGAAAGCCTGCCGAAAGTGGCTGAGGATGTTGGGCAGCAAGCGGATTGAAGCAGTGGGCCCGAACGAGCCTATACGCAGCGTACCGCGCTTCATGCCACGGGCGTCGGCGGCTTCCTGCTGCAACGTGTTGGCCAGGCCCAGCATGGCACGGCGCGCCCCAGCAATTGCACGCCGATATCGCTCGGTTCAACCAGGGTCTGGTGACGTCGGAACAATTCCACACCCAACTCCTGCTCCAGTGCCTTGATCGCATGGGACACCGCCGACTGGCTGATACCCAGGCGGTGAGCGGCGCTGGTAAAGCCTTGCAGTTCAGCTACCAGGGAAAAGATTTCCAACTGGGTCAGGGTCATGAGAAAAGACTCATTTTACGATGATTGGTCATTACTTGAAGAATAGGCTCTCCCTTATTCTTCGAGCAAATTTATGCGCCGCATTGCTGATGGTTTCACTTATCTCAAGCTTGCCGCTGTCAGCGTTATCTGGGGCGGAACCTTCGTTGCCGGGCGCTACCTGGCCGATCAGGTAGACCCGTTGCTCGCGGCAAGCTTGCGCTTTGTGCTGGCCAGCGTAGCGTTGTCGTTGTACATGCTGTTCGCCCGGGTCCGATTGACCTGCCCGAGCCCACGGCAATGGGTGCAATTGGCGACGCTGGGTTTCTTCGGGATTTTTTTCTACAACTTGTGCTTTTTCTATGGGTTGCATTACATCAATGCGTCGCGGGCTTCACTGATTGTCGCCTTGAACCCGGCCGTGATCGGCCTGGCGGGTTGGTGGTTGTTCAACGAGCGCCTGGAGCGCGCCAAGTGCGTGGGTATTGCGTTGTGCCTGGGCGGGGCGGCGGCTGTCATTATCAGTCGCAACCCGCAATTGCTGCAGGGCAATGTGGATGCCTGGCGCGGCGATCTGTTGATACTCGGCTGCGTCGCGGGGTGGGGCGTCTATTCATTGGGCTCGCGCCAGTTGAATCACAGCCTCGGGCCGTTGCAAACCGTGACATGGTCAATTCTGCTGGGCACGGTGATGCTCCTGGCCGCGACCCTTGTCACCGGGCGCATGACCCTGGCGGGCCTGAGCGTGCTGCATGTGTCGCAATGGGCCAGCTTGGGGTACCTGGGCATAATGGGCTCGGCCCTGGCCTATATCGGCTATTACGATGGCATTCGGCGCATCGGCGCGACGCGTTCCGGCGTGTTCATTGCGCTCAACCCGCTGACCGCCGTCATTTGCGCGGCGTTGTTACTTGGCGAACACCTGACGCTGCCCATGCTGCTTGGCGGCAGTGTGATCCTGCTGGGCATTTACCTGTGTAACAAACCCCTTGCGCAAGGCAAGGCAATGGAGATTTGATAAGAGTACGGACAAACACTGTTACGCTGTGTAGAATCGATTTACGCATACAAGAATATGGACTTGCGCTCACGCAAGCCTCGCCGTCAGAGACTGATGACACCATGAAGCAACTCGGTTCGCCCCTCATCTTTGGTGACTTCCTCGCCCGCAGCGTGCGAGGCCTTTCCTGTGCGCCACCCGCTGACCTCATCCTTGCTCGCGAATAACCACATAGCTAGTAAATAACTAGCTATTACCCAAAGCATGATGAGGCACCGAATATGACCGACCAATACGAAAACCCGATGGGCCTGATGGGCTTTGAGTTCATTGAATTCGCCTCGCCGACCCCGGGCACCCTGGAGCCGATCTTCGAGATCATGGGCTTCACCAAGGTTGCAACCCACCGCTCCAAGAACGTGCACCTGTTCCGTCAGGGCGAGATCAACCTGATCCTCAATAATGAGCCCAACAGCCTTGCCTCGTACTTCGCCGCCGAGCATGGGCCGTCGGTGTGCGGCATGGCTTTTCGCGTGAAGAACTCGCAGGAAGCCTACAAGCGCGCCCTGGAACTCGGGGCCCAGCCGATTCATATCGACACCGGCCCGATGGAATTGAACCTGCCGGCGATCAAGGGCATCGGCGGCGCGCCGCTGTACCTGATCGACCGTTTTGGCGAAGGCAGCTCAATCTATGACATCGACTTCGTCTACCTCGAAGGCGTCGACCGTAACCCGCAGGGCGCCGGCCTGAGGGTGATCGATCACCTGACCCACAACGTCTACCGCGGCCGCATGGCTTACTGGGCCAACTTCTACGAGAAGCTGTTCAACTTCCGTGAAGCGCGCTACTTCGATATCAAGGGCGAATACACCGGCCTGACCTCCAAGGCCATGAGCGCGCCGGATGGCATGATCCGCATCCCGTTGAACGAAGAGTCCTCCAAGGGCGCCGGCCAGATCGAAGAGTTCCTGATGCAGTTCAACGGCGAGGGCATCCAGCACGTGGCGTTCCTCACCGACGACCTGGTCAAGACCTGGGACGCGCTGAAGAAGATCGGCATGCGCTTCATGACCGCGCCGCCGGACACCTACTACGAGATGCTCGAAGGCCGCCTGCCGAACCACGGCGAACCGGTGGACCAACTGCAGGCGCGCGGCATTTTGCTCGATGGCTCCTCGATCGAGGGCGACAAGCGCCTGCTGCTGCAGATCTTCTCGGAAACCCTGATGGGCCCGGTGTTCTTCGAATTCATTCAGCGTAAAGGCGACGATGGCTTCGGCGAGGGCAACTTCAAGGCGTTGTTCGAGTCCATTGAGCGTGATCAGGTGCGTCGCGGTGTGTTGACCGCTGACTAAGCAATAATCCCTGACACAACAGCGATCAAATGTGGGAGGGGGCTTGCCCCCGATGGCGGTGGCTCAGTCACATATGCGCTGACTGACACTGCCTTATCGGGGGCAAGCCCCCTCCCACATTTTTGACCGAGTCAAGCCTTGCGCTGACGCACCAAGTGCTTGAATCCTTCATACACCAGCACCATCACCGCCAGCCAGATCGGGATATAGGTCAGCCATTGCCCGCCCTTGATGCCTTCACCCAGCAGTAGCGCGACTGCCAGCAACAACACCGGCTCCACATAACTGAGCAGGCCGAACAGGCTGAAGGCCAGCAAACGGCTGGCGATGATATAGCTCACCAGCGCCGAAGCACTGATCACGCCCAGCATGGGTATCAACGCGTAGAGCTTGGGCTGTGCATCCAGTACCGCAAAGCCCTGTTCACCGCTTTGCACGAACCACCAGGCCACCGGTAGCATCAACGCCATGTCCAGCCACAGGCCGCCCAGATGATCGGTGGTCAGGTATTTACGCACCACGAAATACACGGGGTAACCGATGATCACTACCAGGGTCGCCCAGGAAAAACCGCCGGCCTGGTACAGCTCGTTGAGCACACCCAATGCGGCAAATACCACGGCGATCTGCTGCAAGCGCGACAACTGTTCGCCGTAGACCAGGCGCCCGGTCAACACCATGGTCAGCGGCAACAGGAAATACCCCACCGACACATCCAGGCTGCGGCCATTGAGCGGTGCCCACATGAACAGCCATAACTGCACGCCGAGCAACGCGGACGACACCAGCACGCCGCCGATCAAGCGCGGCCTGGCCGCCAGCAGACGCAGCAACTCCCACACCCGCCGCCATTCGCCGCTGACTACCATGAACACGGTCATGCAGGGCACGGTCAGCAACATGCGCCAGCCGAAAATTTCCAGGCCACTCAGTGGTGTGAGCAGGGACGTGAAGTAATACATCACGGCGAACAACACCGAGGCGAATACCGATAACGCAACACCTTTAGACACGCTGTCCTCGCGAAAGCCGATTCAGATCCAATTCCAGCAGAGGATTATGGTGCTTTTAGCGTTAAAGCGCTGCGCTGTTTTGGGGCGGGCTTGCGTAAATTTTCGTGTAAGCCGCGGTTTGAACGCGTTCCGGTGGTCAGCGAGACGGCGTCATTCGGCCCGACACGAAATGCCCGACGTCATTGAAGCCCGGCGTGGACGAATGCCCCGGCGTCACCAGTGAGTCGACAAACGCCTCATCCTGCGCCGTGATCTCTACCGCCAATGCCCCGGTATATGCATCCCACTGCGCCTCGGTGCGCGGGCCGACAATCGCTGAACTCACAGCCGTGTTGTTCAGCACCCAGGCAATCGCGAACTCAACCATGCCCACGCCACGGCCCTGGGTGTATTGCTGGATTTGCTGGGCGATGCGCAGCGATTCCACGCGCCATTCGGTTTCCAGGATGCGTTTGTCCTGGCGTGCCGCGCGGCTGCCCGGTTCAGGTGTCAGGTCGGGGGCGTACTTGCCGCTGAGCACGCCACGCGCCAACGGGCTGTAGGGCACCACGCCCAGTCCATAGGCGGCCGCGGCGGTGATCTGCTCGACCTCGGCCTGGCGATTGACGATGTTGTACAACGGCTGACTGATGACGGGCCTGTCAACGCCAAGGCGCTCGGCCACGCGGATGACCTCGGCGATACGCCAGCCACGGTAGTTGGATAACCCCCAGTAGCGCACTTTGCCCTGGCGAATCAGGTCGCCGATCGCCGATACCGTGACTTCCAGCGGCGTGTCGTGATCCTCGCGGTGCAGGTAGTAGATGTCCAGGTAATCGGTGTCCAAGCGCGCCAGGCTCGCCTCCAGCGCGTTGAACAGGCGTTTGCGGCTCAGCCCATTGCGGTTGGGCACACCATCTGCCGGGCCGAAGCCGACCTTCGACGCCACCACCCAGTCCTGGCGGTTGCGTGCGATCGCCTCGCCGACGATCTCCTCGGAGCGCCCGCCAGTGTAGACGTCGGCGGTGTCGATAAAGTTGATGCCTTGATCCCAGGCCTTGTCGATGATACGCAACGAGTCTTCGGTGCTGGTCTGTTCGCCAAACATCATGGTGCCCAGTGTCAGTGCGCTGACCTTCAACCCGGACTGGCCCAACGTGCGGTAAATCATGCAAAGCTCCTCATGGCAGGCAAACGTGGGTAATGCAATACCAGACACCAACGCTCTGGAACAAGCCCTGTGTGTGTTTCTTCATGCGCTCAGCAACGTCTGGCAGCGCACCTGTAGAAAACGCTGCAGCACTTTCACCCGTTCCGATACCTGCAGGCGATGGGGACACATCAGGTTGAAGGGCGCCGGTTCGCCTTGCCACTCATCGAACAATGCCACCAACCGGCCGGCGGCCAGGTCGCCCACCACATCCAGCCGGGCCTTATAGGCGATGCCGTGGCCGGCCAGGGCCCAACGGCGCACGACCTCGCCGTCGTCGCTGAGAAAGTCGCCGCTGACCTCGACGTCTTCCACCTGCGCGCCCTGGCGAAAGCGCCAGGTATTGCTCACTTGGCCTTGGCGCATGTAGCGCAACGCGCTGTGTCGTGACAGCTGCGCGGGATGCTGCGGCGTGCCGTAGCGCGCCAGGTAGGCGGGGCTGGCGCAGGCGACGCGATGGTGGTCGCAGACAATAGGCAGGGCGACCAGGCTGGAGTCCTGCGGCACGCCAAAACGCAGGGCGATGTCGACGGTTTCGCGAAACAGATCGGCGTTGCTGTCGTTGAGCATCAGTTGCAGACGGATGTTCGGGTGTTCGGCCTTGAAGGCGTCCAGCCAACCCAGCACCACATTGCGCCCGAAATCCGACGGTGCCGCCACTTGCAGCAAACCGGTCAGGCCCTGGCTTTGCTGCTTGAGCGCCTGTTCACCCTCATTCAATGCGGCCAGCGCAACACGCACGCTGTCCAGATAACGCCGGCCTTCCTCGGTCAGCCGCATGCTGCGGGTGGAGCGGGCGAACAAGCGCAGGCCCAGGCGGGTTTCCAGGCGCTTGAGGGCAATACTGGCCGCTGCCGGGGTCAGGCCAAGCCCGCGTGCCGCAGCAGACAGGCTGCCCGCATCGGCGGTGCGCACGAACACTTCAAGGTCCAGGATCGAACTCATTTGTAAAATTCCTTTAAAGATCTTGTCGTTTTACCGGGATTTTTCTCCGATTACCAAGCGTGGAAGATGAACGCTCACTTCCTCAACCGGACATTTCCCATGACAACGTCTCTTCGCGGCAAAACCATTATCGTGATCGGCGGCAGCAGCGGCATCGGTGCAGCCGTCGCCAAAGCGGCGGCCGAGCGGGGTGCGCAGGTAGTGGTGGCGGGGCGCCGCCTGACCTCGGCGCAGCACGACGGCATGCGCAGCGAGCCGGTGGATGTCAGCGACAGCGCATCCTTGCAACGCCTGTTCGAAACAGTGGGGCACTTTGATCATCTGGTTTACACATCAGGCCCTTCGGTCAACGCCAAAACCCTGATCGACACCGACCTGGACGAAGCCCAGGCCAACTTCAATGTGAAACTCTGGGGCGCGTTGCGTGCGATTCAACAGGCACTGCCGTTTCTGCATGAGCACGGCAGCATCAGCCTGACCTCCGGCCAGTTGGGGCGCAAATTGGTTGCGGGACAGTTCATCAAGGTCGGCATCAATGCCGCCACCGAAGCGCTGGGCAAGCAGCTGGCCAAGGAACTGGCGCCGCGCCGCGTCAACGTGATCAGCCCCGGGGTGATCGATACGCCGGCGTACGCCGGGCTTGGCGAAGAGCAGCGTCTGGCGATGTTTGCCAAGGCCGGTGGGGCCTTGCCGGTTGGGCGCGTCGGGCAGGCGCAGGAAGTGGCGGCAGGGTATGTGCTGGCCATGGAAAACGGCTTCATGACCGGCGCCGTGATCGATATCGACGGCGGCGGTTTGCTGTAACAGCGTCCTGTGTGGGGCGCTTTACACCTTCAAGGTGCGTGTCATACGCAACGCCAACACACTGCCGGCGACGATGACCGCTGCCAGCAAGTACAGCGCCACATCCGTGGACCCCGTCGCATCCTTCACGAACCCGACGATGTAGGGGCTGAGAAACCCGGCCATCTGGCCCATGGAGTTGATCAACGCCAGCCCACCCGCCGCCGCGCCCGCGCTGAGCATGGCGGTGGGCACCGGCCAGAACATCGGCAGGCCGGTGAGGGCGCCCATGGTGGCGATGGTCAGGCCGAGAATGGCGATAGCCGGGGTGGTAGCGAAATTCACCGCGATCACCAGGCCAATCGCGCCCATCAGCATCGGTACCACCAAGTGCCAGCGGCGTTCCTTGCGCAAGTCTGCGGAGCGGCCCACCAGCAACATGAAGACTGCGGCCAGCAGGTACGGGATCGCACTGAGCCAGCCGATCACCAGGTTATCGCTGAACCCCAGGTTCTTGATGATCGACGGCAGCCAGAAGTTGATCGCGTAGACGCCGCTCTGGATGCAGAAGTAGATCAGGCCGAATGCCCAGATCGCCGGGTTCTTGAACACCTCGGCCAGGGAGTCGGTGGTGGTCTTCGGTTTGTTCGCAAGATCGGTGGCCTGGTCGGCTTCTAGTACCGCGCGTTCGTGGGGCTTGAGCCACTTGGCGTGGGCGAAGCTGTCACTGAGCAGGAAGTAGGCGAGGGCGCCGAGGATCACGGTGGGAATGCCTTGCAACAGGAACATCCACTGCCAACCGGCGAGGCCGCCTTGACCTGCCGCAAAGTGGTTGAGAATCCAGCCGGAGAACGGGCTGCCGAGCAGGCCCGAGACCGGGATCGCGGACATGAACAGCGCCATGATCCGGCCCCGGCGAAACGTCGGAAACCACTGCGAGAGGTACAGCACCACACCGGGAAAGAACCCCGCCTCGGCGGCACCGGTGAACAGGCGCAAGGTGTAGAAATGCGTCGGCGTGGTCACGAACAACAGGCAGGTGGACAAGGTGCCCCACACGATCATCATCAGCGCTATCCAGCGCCTTGGCCCGAACCGGGTCAGCGCCAGGTTGCTCGGCACGCCACAGAGCACGTAGCCGATAAAGAAGATCCCGGCACCGAGGCCGTACACGGTTTCACTGAATTTCAACGCGTCGAGCATCTGCAACTTGGCAAAGCCAACGTTCACCCGGTCAAGGTAGTTGAACAGGTAGCAGATAAAGATGAAGGGGATCAGGCGCAGGGTAACGCGCTTGTAGATGGCGTTTTTATCGTCATCGGTGGCCAGTGCTGCGGCGGCGCTCTGTGACATGGCGAGTCTCTCTTTATTATGTTTTTTAGCGATGCGAGGGTAACGTTGATCGCCCAAACAGTCTCGGCGACGCGATGGGCAACTGTCTTTGTGCTTGCGCACAGCCATGCCCGCTTTGCGCTGTGCCGGTGACCAATTCGCTTTGGAAGGAAAATAGCCCTATGTTCGAGCTGGATCATGAGCTGGCACAGGATATCGTCGATCGAACCATGGCGATCCTGCCCTACAACGTCAACGTTATGGACAACCAGGGCCTGATCCTCGGCAGCGGCGAACCGGAACGCATCAACACCCGACATGAAGGCGCCCAACTGGTGCTGGCGAACGGGCGCGTGGTGGAAATCGATGGGCAGACCGCCAAGCACCTCAAGGGTGTGCTGCCTGGCATCAACTTGCCGCTGATGCATGATCAGCGCTTGATCGGTGTGCTGGGTATCACCGGTGAACCGCAAGGCCTGCGCACCTACGCCGAACTGGTGCGCATGACCGCCGAGATGCTGGTCAGTCAGCGCCACCAGCAGGCCGAGCAGCAGTGGCGGCGCCAGCGCTGTGACGACCTGCTGGCATTGCTGCTGGCCGATACCGGTGACTCGCCGCGCCTGGTCGACGAAGCGCAACAACTGGGCCTCAAGCCGCAACTGGCGCGTACGCCTTACCTGTTCGAACTGGGCGCGGGGCAGTCGGCCGAAGCCTTGAGTGCCTGGCTGACGTCGCGTTATCCGGACAGTTGGTGCGTCAGTTCGGCGCCGTTGTCGCTGTTGTGGTGTCGCCCCGCGGCGGTGCAGGTCGATAACCTACGCCTGTTGGAAAAGCTCGACGGGCTGGGCTGGACTGTCCTGCGGGTCGCCGTAGGCGGGCAGGCCCAGGATCTGGCCGGGTTGCGCCGGTGCTATCGCCGTGTCAGTGATTTGCTGGCCTACGGTCGCGATATCCTGCCGCATTCGCGGCTGTTGATCCTCAACCGCTATCGTCTGCCGGTCATGCTCTGGCGCCATCGTAACGACGATGCCCTGGATGAATTGCTCAACCCCCTGCGCAAAGTCCTCGCCAAGGACAATAATGGCCAACTGCTGGCCACGCTGCGCGCATGGTGCGACCACGACGGGCAAAGCCAGGCCTGTGCCGATGCCCTGGGGATTCACCGCAACAGCCTGCGCTACCGCATGGAGCGGATTGCCGAACTGAGCGGCGTCGATCCGCTGACTCTGGATGGCATGTTGGCGCTGTACCTGGGCGTGCAACTGTTGCCCCAGGCTTTGTAAAAATGAACAACAAACCTCTGCCGCACTTGTGCATTGGACCGGCGTCATCGGCGGTGCCAACTGGCAGCATGGGCGTTATAAAAACCGGAGAACGCCCATGAAAATCATCATCGCCCCCGACTCGTTCAAGGACAGCCTGAGTGCCGAAGGGGTCGCCCAGGCGATTGCGCAAGGGTTGGCTCAGGTCTGGTCTGACGCACAGCTGGTGCAATGCCCGATGGCGGACGGCGGTGAGGGGACGGTCGAAGCAGTGCTCGCCGCGTGTAACGGCCAAATGCGCAGCCAGGCCGTGCGCGGGCCAATGGGCGATACGGTGCAGGCACATTGGGGCTGGTTGGCCGACAGCCACACCGCGATCATCGAAATGGCTGAGGCCAGCGGCCTGCAGTTGGTTGCACCGGGCCAGCGCGATGCCTGCTCCAGCAGCACGTATGGCACCGGCGAGCTGATCCGCGCCGCGCTCGACCTGGGCGCCCGGCGCATTATCCTGGCGATCGGCGGCAGTGCCACCAACGATGGTGGCGCAGGCGCGATGCAAGCGCTCGGCGTGCAGTTGCTCGACGCCCAGAACCAGCCCTTGGCACCCGGTGGCTTGGCGTTGAGCGGCCTGGCGCGTATTAACCTGGAAAACCTCGACCCACGCCTGGCGCGGGTCTGCTTCGAAATCGCGGCGGACGTGAACAACCCGCTGTGCGGTCCCCACGGCGCCTCGGCGATTTTCGGCCCGCAAAAAGGCGCCAACCCCGAACAGGTGCAGCAGTTGGACGCCGCCCTTGGTCATTTTGCCGACCACTGCGCCAGGGTGCTGGCCCAGGACGTGCGTGACGAACCCGGCAGCGGCGCGGCAGGCGGCTTGGGGTTCGCCGCCAAGGCATTCCTCGGCGCGCAGTTCCGCGCCGGCGTTGAAGTGGTGGCCGAGCTGGTTGGCCTCGACGCCGTGGTGCGTGGCGCCGACCTGGTCATCACCGGCGAAGGCCGCTTCGATGCCCAGACCCTGCGCGGGAAAACCCCGTTTGGCGTGGCGCGTATTGCCCGGCAACACAATGTCCCGGTGATCGTGATCGCCGGAACCCTGGGCGATGGCTACGAGCAGATGTACGCCCACGGCGTGGATGCCGCCTTTGCGTTGCCCTCGGGGCCGATGAGTCTTGCGCAGGCATGCAGCGAGGCGCCGCGCTTGTTGCGTGAGCGGGCCTCGGATATTGCGCGGGTGTGGCGCCTGGCACGGCCTGTTGCTTAAATGCCTTTTGTAGGAGCGTGCTTGCTCGCGGAGAACCCCGGGCCTCCGCGTTTATTCAGAATGAACGCGTTGCCTGGAGGTTTTTCGCGAGCAAGCTCGCTCCTACAGTGGACCACTTTCACTTAACTGACTGCGAGATGCCTATCCCCTACACTAGACGGCCACGTGTCTTTCAAAGGATGAAATACGATGCACACCCCCGAGCCCCATATCGTGATCCAGCGTTTCACCGAGGCCCATCTTGAGGGTGTCGCTGCGCTCTATAACGAACCGGCGGTATGCCGTCAGGTGCTGCAAATGCCTTTTCAGTCAGTGGAAGCGTGGCGCAAGCGCCTGGTAATGGATAACGAACGCCGTTTGCAACTGGTGGCGGTGCACGGTGGCGAAGTGATTGGTCAATTGGGGTTGGAACAGTACCTGCGCGTGCGCCAGGCGCATGTGGGGTCGCTCGGCATGGGGGTGGCGACGGCCTGGCAGGGTAAGGGCGTGGGTTCGAAGTTGCTGACGGCCGCGCTGGATGTGGCTGACAACTGGATGAACCTGCATCGCGTAGAACTCACGGTGTACGCCGACAACGAAGCGGCGCACAACCTGTACCGCAAATTCGGCTTCGAGGTCGAAGGCTGTTTGCGCGATTACGCCCTGCGTGACGGTGTGTTCGTCGACACGTTGAGCATGGCGCGCCTGCGCACGCCGGTTTAGTCCTCCAATGCAAACGCCACCGCAGCCCGCGCATGCAGCTCGGTGGTGTCCAGCAGCGGCAGGTCGCAGTGCTCGGGCTTGATCAGCAGGCTGATTTCCGTACAGCCGAGAATCACCGCCTGGGCACCGCGCGCGGCCAGGGACTCGATCACCCGCTGGTAGACGGCGCGTGATTCGGCGCTGATCACCCCCACACACAATTCTTCATAGATGATCCGGTGCACCGCTTTGCGTTCGTCCGTATCCGGCACCAGCACGGTCAGGCCCTGTGCGGTCAGGCGGGACTTGAGGAAGTCCTGTTCCATGGTGAATGCAGTGCCGAGCAATCCCACGGTCAAGGTGCCCGCCTGTACGGCGGCAGCGCCCGCCGCATCGGCGATATGCAGGAAGGGAATCGACACCGCCGCCTCGATACGCGGCGCCACCCGGTGCATGGTGTTGGTACACAGCACCACACACTCGGCGCCCCCGTCCTGCAAACGGCGCGCGGCGTCTTCCAGGATCAGCGCGGTATCGTCCCAGCGCCCGGCGTGCTGGGCCTGTTCCACCGGGCCGAAGTCCACGCTGTACATCAACAGTTGCGCCGAACGCAGCGGGCCGAGCCGGTCGCGTACTTGCTGGTTGATGATGCGGTAATACTCGGCGCTGGACTCCCAGCTCATGCCGCCGATAAGGCCGATGGTGCGCATGCGATGCTCCGGGCAGGGAATGTGGGTTCCACCATACTCACCGAAGGCGCATTAGTCATGTGCAGTTGCCGGCCAATCCACCAGTGCAGTTCATGCAATGTTGATGACCGGTCACTGCTTACGATGGCGATAGACCTTTTCCTACGCTCCAGAGCTGCCTTTACTAGATGAATAGTCAGACTCCCCTCACACCCTGATGGGGTTGGTTTTCTGTAAGGTCGTTCTTAATGAAAGTTCATTCAAGAGGAGTTCATCATGGCACCGCCACACTGCGAGGACGACCCCGGCCCCAGCCACAGAGATCACCCACCGCCGCCCCTCATCATCCCCGAGATTCAGTTTCCTTTCGCCGGCCCGCCGCCACGCTCCGACAGCGAGCAGTTGCGCGCGCATGCCCTCGCCTGGGCGCAGCGATACGGCTTGATCGGCCGCCGTGGCGCGCATCGGTTGAGTACCACGGCGCTGCTCGACCTGGGGCTGGCATTATGCGGCAGGGCGCCCACGGACCGAGCCGAGATCCTGGTGTGCTGGTACCTGTGGGCGCTCACGCTGGATGACCGTATCGACGATGGGCCCTGGGCGGAAAACGGAGCATTGGAAGGTTTCATCGCCTCGGTGCAGGCGCTGACCGAAAGCAGCGGCGCTGCTTCCTCAGGCCAAAGCAGCCGGTTCGAAGACCCGATGCTCGCCGTTCTGGTCGATGATCTTTGGCCGCGGACCCGGAGCTGGGGCGGCGACCGTTGGCGGGCCCGGCTGGTGCGACATCTGATCCAGCATTTGCGTGCGCAGGCAACGCTGGTGCGCGTGCGGGAAACCGACACAGCGCTCACATTGGCCGCCTATCTGCCGTTGCGCCGGGATTCGTTCGGCGCACTGTTCTTCTTTGATCTCATCGACGGGGCCGAAACCCTCGATCCGTATGCGTCCCCAGAGGATGTTCAAGCGTGGAGCACGATGCGAGAGCACGCTGCCGATATCATCGCCTGGACCAACGATATCCATTCGATTGCCAAGGATGTGGTGTGTGGTGAGCGCTTCAACCTGGTGTCGGTACTCGCGGCCTGCGCTGGCATGGATTGGCCCGCCGCGATCGAATCCGCCCATCAGATGATAAACACGGCAGTGGCGCAGTTCACGGCGCTCGCTGCCGAGCCTGCGAGCCACCCGCCGAGCGCGGCGACCGACCCGGACCGGCTGCGTCAGGTTGTGCGGGCGGCAGGCGACTGGCACCGCAGCGTCTCTCGTTATCTGCTGCATGCCGCCGACTCTGCGGCCCGGAACAATCAGCAAGTGGACCTGAAGCTTATCCCTCCGACGCTCAAATCCCGGCAGTTCGAAATCGATCCATACCCGTTGTATGAGCAATTGCGTACCACGCTGCCGATCGCTTACGACGAGCCCACCGATGTGTGGCTGGTCAGCCGGCATGTGGACGTCAAAGCCGCCCTGACTCATCCGGGTGCAAGCAACAATAACTACAGTTGGCAGATCGGACCGCTGCTGGGCCACACCATCGTCACGATGGACGGATGTGAACACGCCCAGCACCGCGCGTTGCTCAGCCCTGCGTTTCGTGGCAAGGCCCTCGCGGCGCTTGAAGCTTCCATCATCGCGGTGACCACAGACTTGCTGGCGCACATGCACGGTCGCCCCCAGGTTGACCTGATCGCCGATTTCACCGCTGCGCTGCCGGTACGGGTGATGGCGCATGCACTGGGGCTGCCGGCGCAAACCTGCGCAGAGGTGGAGCGGCTGAAGCGGTGGTGCGCCATCGGCTTCGCGTATATGGGCAACTATCGACAGGACCCGGCGCTGCTGACCGGTGGATTATCCAACCGAGACAGTTTCTACGACTTTATTCAGCCCCACATTGACGCTCGACGCGCCGAACCTGCGGACGACTTGATCTCGCAGCTCCTGGCGGCACGGATTGACGGCCAGCCATTGTCCGAGACGTTCGTGCGCGCTTACTGCGCGATCCTGATGACGGCGGGTAGCGAAACCAGCCACGGCGCGCTGGCGAACCTGATTGTGAATCTGCTGAGCGAACCGGGCGTCAAAGACGCGGTGATCGCTGATCCAGAGCTGATGGATAACGCCCTCGCCGAAACCCTGCGGCGCAACCCGCCCTTGCAGCTCGTGCTCCGCGAAGCCCGTGAACCGCTGCAACTGCCTTCGGGCACGATTCCGGCTGGCGCAACAATGGCCTGCCTGATTGGTTCGGCCAACCGTGATCCGGACCACTTCAGCGACCCGGACACGTTTGATCTGTCGCGCAGCGAACAGGCTACCAGCCATTTCGCCTTCGGCGCGGGCCGCCACTTCTGCCTGGGCTCCATGCTGGCGCGGTTGGAAATCACGCTCGGCGCTCGCCTGCTGCTGCAGACCTTTCCAAACGTGCGCTGGGCTCCGGGTTTCAAGCCCATTGAGCGCGGTTTCCTCAATCGCTGCCCTGATCGACTGGAGGTCGTGCTGTGACCCTTACCGTCAACCTCGACGAGCCCGGCTACACCAGCAGCTATCTCGCAGACCAGCACGCTGGCCAACTGGCACGGCTGCGCACCCTGGAGCGTGTCTTTGACCCGTTGAGCCAAGGGGTTTTTGATCAGTTGGTGCTTGCCGACAAGCCTGCCATCCTCGATCTAGGCGCCGGGGCCGGATCGCTCGCCGGCTGGCTGAGCCAGCGATATCCCCAAGCGAGCGTCACCGCCACGGATATCGACACCCGGTTCCTTACCGATATCCCCGGTATCCGGGTGCTTACCCACAATGCCGCGACCGATGATTTTCCTGTTGCCTCCTTTGACGTGGTACATGCCAGGGCGCTGCTGTGTCACCTCGGCGAGCGTGAGGACCTATTGACGCGAGCCATCACCTGGCTGCGCCCGGGAGGCTGGTTGGTGATCGAGGACGTGAGCCTGGAGCCGAGCCTGAGCGCCGCGAACCCGTTGTTCCGAAAAGTGGCCCAGGCCGGGATTACCCTGCTGGAGCAGACCGTTGGCTCCGACATGCTCTGGGCCACTACGCTCCCGGATCGGTTGCGTGATCGAGGGCTTGCCAATGTAGGGCATCGCACCCTTGAAGGCCGTATTGGCGATAACAGTCCCGCCGACACTTTTTGGGCCGCAACCACGGCACAGGCCGGCCCGGCGTTGCTCAAACGCGGGCTACTCGAACAGGACGACCTGGATGGCATGACCCGGCTCCGGGCCGATCCCGCGTTCACCGCTGCAGCTTTGACCCTGGTCAGCGCGTGGGGACAGGTTGTCTAACAGCAAGCAAGGCGCCGAGCCGGTCAGCGAAGGAACTATGAATGAACAATGATGTGGTGTTAGTAGACGCACACGATGTACCGATCGGCGTGTGTGGCAAACGCGATGCGCACCTGGGAGCGGGGCAGCTTCACCGTGCGTTTTCGGTACATTTGATCGACCGGCGCGGGCGTCATCTGCTTCAGCGTCGTGCCCCAGGGAAAATGCTCTGGTCAGGTTTCTGGTCGAATGCGTGCTGCAGTCACCCGGCGCCTGGCGAGACTGTGCTGGATGCCGCGTCTCGGCGCTTGCGCGAAGAGCTGGGCGTCCGAGCTTCCTGTGGGGCGCTATACAGCTTTGAGTACCATGCCCGCTTTGGCTCGATCGGCGCCGAGCACGAACTGTGTCATGTGCTGGTGGCTCGATCGGACGCTGTGGTTTCACCCGTTCCTGACGAAATCAGCGAAATCAGCTGGCTGACCCGTGCCGAAATATCAGCCCGGCTCGCTGAGCCGCACGCGTCATTTACGCCCTGGTTTCGAATGCAGTGGCGTCGCCTTCTACTGGAGCATCCTTCGTTCGATACACCGTTACCGCAGGCATGACCTGCTTGCCGCCGAATGCCGAACCAGGCGCAATCACCTTTAACCCGTACGCCTGGCACGCGCATCTGCGATGATCAGGCTTCGCAACCTGGCTCACCCAAGGAAATCCGCAATGGACGATGTACAGCAACTGGGCGAGATGCTTCGTCATTACGCCGAGAGCGAAGCGCAGAAAAAACAGCAATTCGAGCTGCAGTCGGCGCGTTGGGCGCAGAAGCTTGGCGAGTTGTTCGAGCAGATCGAACAGTGGCTGGAACCGGTCAAACGCGCCGGTTTGCTGGAGGTGCGTCGGGAAGCCTATGTCGCTAGCAGTCCGAGCGTGCCAGTGGAGGCATCGACCTTTAAGACCGAGAAGTTGAATGTGCTCATCACGGGTAAAAGCGTGGAGTTCGTACCGGACGTGATGGGCGCGGACGGGTTTATTTCTGTTGCGGTAATGGGCCTGACCGCCGCCCGCCACGGCAGCGTGTCGCTGGTGCTGCCGGCGGATAAAAATGATTGGCTCTGGAAGAAGACCAATGGCCTGAAAGACCCGGATACCTTCGGCTTCGACGCCAATTTCCTGGCTACGCAGTTGCAGAGCCTGATCCCCCGCGAACGCGGCTGAGCAAATACTGATCATGAAGGGCGAGGCGGCAGGGGTTGAATCTGTCCCGTAGCTGCATAGGTGTCTACACAGTTTGGTGGGGCCTGAACCTGTGACGGCTCGGCAGCCGAAGCCTCCCCAACTGAGACCCCGCGTTCCAAATGTGGGAGGGGGCTTGCCCCCGATGGCGGCCTGACAGCCGACCAGAATGCTGGATCAGAGCGTAGATACCTATGCCCCGATGAGGGTGGGTCAGTAAATGCATCTGCTACTGACCCATCGCCATCGGGGGCAAGCCCCCTCCCACATTTGGAGCGCGGGGCGTCAGTTAACAGGCTTCGGCTCCCGAGCCGTCACCGATAACCTGAGCCTTCGCCCCCCAAGGCTCATGGCCAAAATAAGCAGCCCGTTTTCCCAAGATTGGCTATACCTAGAGCTCAATCTATCGATGGGGAGCTCCAACGATGAAACTCAGGCTAATGGTCAGCATGCTGTGCGTCGCCTCGATCGGCATGGCGGGCTGCGCCAGCAAGGTCACGCAACCGGACGAATATTCGGGCTTTCTGTCGGACTACAGCCGACTCAAGGAAGCCAAGTCGCCCTCCGGAGCCGAAGTAATGCGCTGGGTCGATCCCACACTGGACCTGAACCGCTACAGCGCGGTTTACATCGAACCCACGCAGTTCTATCCCAAGCCTCAAGCCACCCCCCGGATTCCAGACAGCACCCTTCGCGGCATCAACGACTATTACAACCAGGCCCTCAAGCGTGAACTGGCCCGTTCAATGCCGTTGGCAAATGGCCCAGGCCCCGGGGTAATCGTCGTGCGCGCAGCGATTACGGCCGTCAGCAGTAAAACCGAAGGTCTCAAGCCTTACGAGTTCATTCCGGTTGCGTTTGTCGCGGCGGCGGTGAGTACCGGCACGGGGATTCGCGACCAGGAAACCACCTTGGGCACCGAGGCGCAGTTCCTCGATGGCGCCAACGGAAAAGTGATTGCCCAGGTGGTGCGCAAAGGCACAGGGGAGCCCTTGGCAAACGACACTCAGGTGATGAAAGCCGGTGATGTGAAAAGTGTCATCGATGGATGGGCATCCGACCTGCATCAGTCTTTTCTGAAGCTCAAACAGCAATGACGCATAAACGCGCGACGGGAGGCCACTGTGAGTCGACTCCCGCCGCGCGTGGTGTTACTTGAGCGGCGTCAACGGCGGCAACGTCCATTGACTGATTTCAGGCTTGGGCAGGTAAACACGCAGCACCGCGAAGAACAGCCCGGTGGGGGCGGGCAGCCAGTTGCTCTGTTCGGCCTTCGGTGGCTCATGATGCTGCAACGCCAGGGTCAGGCCGCCGTCGGCGTCCCGCTTCAGCTCAGGCAGCATGCGTGAGTTGATCAGGTAACGTTTCTTGTGGTTGGGCACCAGCAACTTGGTCTTGGCGCCGTACATGGTCAGCGACCAGAACGCATCGGCGGGCGGCAGTTGGTCCTTGGCAAAGTGCACGGTATAGCTGCGGCGTGCACCGTTGGCCGGCTTGCCTTCGCTGTCATCGAAGTAGGTGAAGTAAACAGCTTCGTCGGTAGAGTTGCCGAAGATGCCCAGGTTGGCGCCGGCGTAACGGTACAGGTAATTGTTTTTCAGGCGGTCACGGCTGCCGAACAACTCGCCGCTGGAGACTTGGTGAGTGTCGACCTTGTCTTTCTTGAAGGCGGCGAACTCGGCCTTGCCGTCGGCAATCCCATCTTCCAGCGCTTTACGCTGTTCGGCGGTCAGCTGGTTCAGCTTGAAGGGCGCGCCGGGGGCGATGCCGATGGTGGCAAAACGCGCCAGCAGGTCTTTCTCACTGTCCTGCGGCGCCGCAAAGGCCAGCATGAAGTTCAAGTAGCGGAACAACTGCGGGCTGTCGCTCATGTTCGCCATCGGCTTGGGCCACTCGATCTTCGCCACTTTCGCCGGGGCCGCTTGTTTCACGTAGCTGCTCAGCGGCTGCACTTTGTAGCCGCTCTGGATTTGCTTGACCTTGCTCAAGTCTTTTTCATCGAACAGCTGGGTGCGATACAGCGCGTAGGCGATATTGCTTTCGCTGTAGACCACGCGGTCGATGTCGACTGGCTGCTGACCCTTCCAGTCCGGGCCCGCGATCATATAGTGACCGCCGTTGTTGCCGGTGCTGCGCGTGCCCAGGTAGGCGAGGTTGTGGGTATAGAGGTCGATCAACTGCACCGAGTAGTAACGGTTGTCTTCGACCTTGGGCAGGGTCAGCACCAAGGGTTCCTTGCGCAGATCCATCCAGACGAAGGAGTAGGGCGTGTCCGAGTTCGGGGTCACGAACGCGGTGTCCTTAGGGGTGAAAACCTGCGCGGTATTGCCGATGTGATTGAACGCGGCCTTGTAGTTGACCCCGCCTTTATCAACGGCCTGGGTGTAGAGCGTCTTGTACATCTGCACCACAGGATAGCCGTACAAATAGGCTTCCTTGGCAATGGCCCGTGCTTCGGTCGGCGTCGCCGTGAAGTCGGCCCAGGCGCTGGTGCTCAGTAGTATCGAGAGGCTCGCCAACACCAGGCGCGCAGGTTGTCCAATCATGTTGTTGCGTCCTTCCAGAGTTCGTTTGACTGACGGGGAAATAAAGGCGATGAGTTTCCTGTTTTATTTCCCGGACGTCACGTTAAAACCTGCAAAAGGACAACGGATCATGTGGGCAACATCGATTTGACTTTATCGCGCAGTTGATCGATCGAGAATGGCTTGCCAATCACCTGCATACCGGCTGGCACGTCGATGTTTTCGGCATAGCCGCTGGCGAACAGGATGGGCAGGGTGGGGCGCAGTTCGCGCACCTGGGTCGCCAGTTGCTTACCGTCCATATCCGGCAGGCCGACGTCAGTCATCATCAGGTCGATGACCGTGTCTTTGCCTTCGACAATCTTCAGCGCCTCTTCGGCATCGGCGGCCTCGAGTACCGTGAACTCCAACTCCTCAAGCACATCGACGATCAGCATGCGCACGATAGCGTCATCTTCGACAACAAGGATGGTGGAGCTAGACATAATAAGGCGTTCCCAAAAAAGACGAGGTTTTTACCAGCGGCCGTTCTGACCGACCTGTTACTTGAGTAAGCGCAGGTTATCGACAAGTTCCGTCGGGCGGTAAAAACGATAGAAAAGACCAGGCAGAATAGCCTGTTCTTTCGTAGGAATCTTTACCAAATCACTCCAGAAAAATGGTCTTGATCGTCACTTTGGGGCAAACTTCCGGTTTTTCCGCACTTGGCCAAGGCATGCCCATGACTCCCGCGTCGTCAGTTGATGAAAAGAGCTTCCGTAAACTCCTGAGCCGCAACGTGGCCCTGCCATTGGGCGTAGGTGTGCTCAGTGCGGTGTTTTTCGTTTTCCTGATCACTTATTTGCTGTCGGTGATCCAGTGGGTGGAGCACACCGACCGGGTCATCAACAACCTCAATGAGTCGTCCAAACTGACGGTCGACCTGGAAACCGGCATGCGCGGCTTCCTGATTACCGGTGACGAGCATTTCCTCGACCCTTACGAGGTGGCCAAGCCGCGAATCATTGCCGACCTGCGCAATCTGCAGGAATTGGTGGCCGACAACCCGCAGCAGGTCGACCGCCTCAAGCGTCTTGAAGCGTTGCAGGCAGAGTGGAACAACTACGCGCAGTCGATGATTGAATTGCAGCGCGACAGCGGCGACTTCCGCGGTGCGGTGAAGGCAGGCCGGGGCAAGCGCCTGACCGATGAGATCCGCAAGGAGTACGACGACGCGGTGGCGATGGAGCAGCAGTTCCGTATCACCCGCAATGAAGAGGTCACCCGCACCACGGTGCTCAGCGTCACCCTGTACCTGGTGTTCGTACTCGGGCTCAGTGGGTTTCTGGCGTATGTCGGCCGAAAAAACTTAGTCGAACTATCAAACAGTTACAGCGCAAGCCTCGCGTCACAAAAGAAGATCGCCAAGCGCCTGGAGCAGCAAGCCTGGCTGCGCAACGGCCAAACTGAACTGGCCGAGCAGGTGCTCGGCCAGCTGACTCTGAACCTGTTGGGCCGCAATATCCTGCAGTTCTTTGCCCAATACATGGGCTCGGCCGTTGGAGCGTTGTATGTGCGCGAGGAACACGGCGGGCTCAAACGCGTGGCCACCTACGGTTTCTCCCGCGAGCAGGCGCAGCTGGAACAAGCGATCTACAGCGACGAAGGCATTGTGGGGCAGGCCGCCCAGCTCGATCGCCTGATCCGCCTGGACGACGTGCCGGTGGACTACTTCAAGGTCAGCTCCGGGCTGGGCGAGGGCGCGGCCCGCAGCGTACTGGTAGTGCCGACCAGCGATGACGACCGCGTCAACGGCGTGATCGAGCTGGGCTTCCTGCGCCCGCTGGAAGAACGCGATGTCGAATTGCTGGAGCTGATCGCGGGCAATATCGGTACGTCCATCGAAGCTGCGCGTTATCGCCAGCGTCTGCAGGAAGTACTCGCTGAAACCCAGCAGCTCAACGAAGAGCTGCAAGTGCAGCAGGAAGAGCTCAAGACCGCCAACGAAGAGCTGGAAGAACAGTCACGCATCCTCAAGGAATCCCAGGCGCACCTGGAAACCCAGCAGGCGGAGCTTGAGCAGACCAACGAACAACTGGCCGAACAGACCCAGACCTTGGCCGACCAGCGCGATGCCATGGACCGCAAGAACATCGAACTCAACCGGGTGCAGCTGGAGCTCGAAGACCGCGCCGATGAGCTGCAACGCTCCAGCAAGTACAAGTCCGAGTTCCTCGCCAACATGTCCCACGAGCTGCGCACGCCGCTGAACAGTTCGTTGATCCTGGCCAAGTTGCTGGCCGAAAACCCTCAGGAAAACCTCAGTGCCGAACAGGTCAAGTTTGCCGAGTCGATCTATTCGGCCGGCAATGACCTGCTCAACCTGATCAACGACATCCTGGATATTTCCAAGGTAGAAGCCGGCAAGTTGGAAGTACGCCCGGAAAATTCCAGCGTCGAGCGCCTGGTGGATGGCCTGCGCGGCATGTTCGAGCCGCTGGCCAAGGATCGTAATCTGGGCTTCCAGATCGACCTGCAGGAAGGCGCACCGGCCTTGCTGTTCACCGATCGCCAGCGCCTGGAGCAGATCCTCAAGAACCTGCTGTCCAACGCCATCAAGTTCACCGAGCAGGGCGATGTCAGCCTGACGGTGTCCCGTGCACCGGGGGAGGGCATTGCCTTTACCGTGCGCGACTCGGGCATCGGTATCGCCCAGGATCAGCAGGAAAGCATCTTCGAAGCCTTCCGCCAGGCCGATGGCACCACCAATCGCCGTTACGGCGGTACCGGCCTGGGCCTGTCCATTTCCCGCGACCTGGCTAACTTGCTGGGCGGCTACATCAGCGTGGCCAGCGAGCCGGGCAAGGGCAGCATTTTCACGCTGGTATTGCCGGAACAGTATGTTGAGCGCGCCGAAGACGCCGCGCCGATCGAGGCCCCGCGCCAGGCCGTAGCGGTACCGGCTCCCGCGCCCGTAAAGGTTGCGACGTTGCCGGTAGCCGATGCCGAGCCGATCCCGCGCTTTGCCGACGACCGTGACAAAGGGCCATTCACCACCCGCTGTATCCTGGTGGTGGAAGATGAGCCGAGCTTTGCGCGCATCCTCTTCGACCTGGCCCATGAGTTGGGCTACAACTGCCTGGTCGCCCACGGTGCTGACGAAGGCTACAGCCTGGCCGAGGAGTTCATCCCCGACGCGATCCTGCTCGACATGCGCCTGCCGGACCATTCCGGGCTGACAGTGCTGCAGCGTCTCAAGGCGCACGCCAATACCCGGCACATTCCGGTGCATGTGATTTCCGTGGAAGACCGCGTCGAAGCCGCCATGCACATGGGCGCCATCGGTTACGCGGTGAAGCCCACCACCCGTGAAGAGCTCAAGGACGTGTTCGCGCGCCTGGAAGCCAAGCTGACGCAAAAGGTCAAACGCGTGCTGCTGGTCGAGGATGACGACCTGCAGCGCGACAGCATTGCCCGCCTGATCGGCGACGATGACATTGAAATCACCGATGTCGGCTACGCCCAGGCTGCACTGGACCTGCTGCGCACCAATGTCTACGACTGCATGATCATCGACCTCAAGCTGCCGGACATGCTTGGCAACGAGCTGCTCAAGCGCATGGCCACCGAGGATATCTGCTCGTTCCCGCCGGTGATCGTCTACACCGGGCGCAACCTGACCCGCGACGAAGAGGCCGAACTGCGCAAGTATTCGCGCTCGATCATCATCAAGGGCGCCCGTTCTCCGGAGCGCCTGCTCGATGAAGTCACACTCTTTCTGCACAAAGTCGAATCGCAGTTGTCCCATGACCGCCAGAAGATGCTCAAGACCGCGCGCAGCCGCGACAAGGTGTTCGAAGGGCGCAAGATCCTGCTGGTGGACGACGACGTGCGCAATATCTTTGCCCTGACCAGCGCCCTGGAGCACAAAGGCGCCGTGGTGGTGATCGGGCGCAACGGCCGCGAAGCGATCGACAAGCTCAATGAAGTCGAGGATATCGATCTGGTACTGATGGACGTGATGATGCCGGAGATGGACGGTTACGAAGCCACCGCCCTGATCCGCCAGGACCCGCGCTGGAAGAAGCTGCCGATCATCGCCGTGACGGCCAAGGCCATGAAGGACGACCAGGAGCGTTGCCTGGCGGCTGGCTCCAACGACTACCTGGCCAAACCGATTGATCTGGACCGGCTGTTCTCGTTGATCCGCGTGTGGCTACCAAAGATGGAACGCATTTAAGTGGAGCGAAGTTTTTTGGACAAAAGCAGCGACATTGAGCTGCGCCTGTTGATCGAGGCGATTTACCTCAAGTACAGCTACGACTTTCGCGACTACTCCGGTGCGTCGGTCAAACGGCGGGTGGCCCACGCCTTGCGCCAGTTCGACTGTGCGACCATTTCCGCGCTGCAGGAGCGGGTGCTGCATGACCCGGCCGCGTTCATGCAGTTGCTGCAGTTCCTGACGATCCCGGTGAGCGAGATGTTTCGCGACCCCTCGCACTTTCTCGCGATTCGCCGGGAAGTGGTGCCGCTGCTCAAGACCTACCCGTCGATCAAGATCTGGATCGCCGGCTGCAGCACCGGCGAGGAGGTGTACTCCATGGCGATCCTGCTGCGCGAAGAAGGCTTGCTCGAGCGCACCATCATCTACGCCACCGACATCAACCCGGCATCGCTGGACAAAGCCAAGCAAGGCATCTTCTCCCTGGAGAACGTGCGCGCCTACACGGCCAATTATCAGCAGGCCGGCGGCCAACGCTCATTTGCCGACTACTACACCGCAGCTTACGATAACGCGATCTTCGACAAGACGCTGCGCGAGAACGTCACGTTCGCCGACCATAGCCTGGCAACCGACAGTGTATTCTCAGAAACTCAATTAATTTCATGTCGCAACGTGTTGATTTATTTCAATAAAAAGTTGCAAGACAGGGCGTTTGGGTTGTTTCATGAGTCGCTGTGCCATCGCGGTTTCCTGGTGCTGGGCAGCAAGGAAACCCTGGATTTTTCCGCCTACAGCAAGCAATTCGAACCCTTGGTCAAACAGGAACGGATCTACCGCAAATTATGAGCGACGCTGCAATCTCCCCGATTATCGGGCTTGAAGCCATCGTCGTCGGCGCCTCCGCCGGCGGTGTGGAGGCGTTGCTGAGTATTTTTGGCCGGCTGCCGAACACGTTCGGCCTGCCGATCATTGCCGTGCTACACCTGCCGGATGAGCGTCGCAGCCAGTTGGCGGAGGTCTTTGCGCGGCGCTTGCGCATTCCGGTCAAGGAGGCGCGGGACAAGGAGTCGATCGAGGCGGGCACCTTGTATTTCGCCGGCCCCGGCTATCATTTGTCGGTGGAACTCGACCGCAGCCTGTCCCTGAGCCAGGAAGACCGCGTGCACCATTCCCGGCCCGCCATCGATTTTCTCTTCGCCTCGGCCGCCGATGCCTACGGGCGAGGCCTGCTGGCGATCCTGCTGACCGGCGCCAACCAGGACGGCGCGCGCGGCCTGGCCCACGTCAAGCGATCCGGCGGTATCACTGTTGTACAAGACCCCGCTGAGGCCCGGATTGCCGTGATGCCCCTGGCGGCCCTGGCGTTGCACACACCCGACCATATTCTTTCCTTGAGCCAGATTGGCTCATTGCTGGCTTCCCTGGAACCTTCCCCATGTTAAGTACTGTCCAGGCCAAACTGCTGATCGTCGACGATCTGCCGGAAAACCTGCTGGCCCTCGAAGCGTTGATCAAGCGTGAAGACCGCCAGGTATTCAAGGCATTGAGTGCCGACGAGGCGTTGTCCCTGTTGCTGGAACATGAATTCGCCATGGCGATCCTCGACGTGCAGATGCCTGGCATGAACGGTTTCGAACTGGCCGAACTGATGCGCGGCACCGAAAAGACCAAGAACATCCCGATCGTGTTCGTCAGCGCCGCCGGCCGCGAACTCAATTACGCCTTCAAGGGCTATGAAAGCGGCGCGGTGGACTTCCTGCACAAACCGCTGGATATCCACGCGGTAAAGAGCAAGGTCAATGTGTTCGTTGACCTGTACCGCCAGAGCAAGGCGATGAAGCTGCAGGTCGAAGCCCTGGAGCGCAGCCGTCGTGAGCAGGAGCTGCTGCTGACGCGCCTGCAGGCCACTCAGGCGGAGCTGGAGCAGGCCGTGCGCATGCGCGATGACTTCATGTCGATCGTCGCCCACGAAGTGCGCACGCCGCTCAACGGGCTGATCCTGGAAACCCAATTGCGCAAGATGCACCTGGCCCGCGACAACGCCGCAGCGTTTACCCTGGACAAGATGCACGCCATGGTCGACCGCGATGAGCGCCAGATCAAAAGCCTGATCCGCCTGATCGAGGACATGCTCGACGTGTCGCGCATCCGCACCGGCAAACTGTCGATACGCCCGGCGCGCTTTGACTTGGCGCAACTGGTGCGCAACCTGGTGCATAACTTCGAGCCACAGGTTGCCGCTGCCGAATCGTCGATGCAGCTGGTCGCCGACGAGCCGGTGGAAGGCCATTGGGATGAGTTCCGCATCGAGCAGGTGGTCACCAACCTGTTGACCAACGCCCTGCGCTACGGCGCCAAGAGCCCGGTCGAAGTGCGGGTTTACACCGAACACGGCGAAGCGCGCGTGGAAGTGCGTGACCACGGCATTGGTATCAGTGAGGAGAACCAGAAGCGCATTTTTCAGCAGTTCGAGCGGGTTTCCGTCAACCACGCGGCGGCCGGCCTGGGCCTGGGCCTGTTCATTTCCGAACAGATTGTCGCGGCCCACGGCGGGACCATCGAGGTCGAAAGCCAGATAGGCGAGGGCGCGCTGTTCCGGGTGTGCCTGCCGCTTCAGGCGACGGCATGAAATCAATCGTCACCTGGACGCAACCTCTACGTGACCCCATGGTCGTAACACCAGCAACTGACCGAACAAAGGCTTCCCATGAGTGAAGATGCGCAAGATGTCGTACTGATCGTCGAAGACGACGAATCCATTATGTTTGTGCTGGGTGAATACCTGGCGGGCCTGGGTTATCGGGTGTTGAAGGCGGTCAATGGAAAAGAGGCCTTCGAAATCCTCGCGACCAAACCGCACCTGGACCTGATGGTCACCGACTACCGCCTGCCCGGCGGCATTTCCGGCGTGCAGATCGCCGAACCGGCGCTCAAGGTGCGCCCGGAGTTGAAAGTGATCTTTATCAGCGGTTATCCGCAGGAAATTCTCGACTGCGACAGCCCGATCACGCGCAACGCGCCGATCCTGGCCAAGCCGTTTGACTTGGACACGCTGCAGGAGCATATCCAGCGCCTGTTGGCCTGACGCCTTCCAGGGCTGCCGTGCAGCCCTAGTCCCTGATCATCTCGCGCACCTTCTCGGTCAGCAGGTCGAACGTGAACGGCTTGGTGATCAGCTGCATGCCGGGGTCAAGAAACCCGCCACGCACCGCCGCATGTTCGGCATAACCGGTGATGAACAGCACTTTGAGGTCAGGGCGGATTTGTCGACCGATTTCCGCCAATTGCCGGCCGTTCATGCCAGGCAGGCCAACGTCACTGATCAACAGGTCGATACGCTGATCGGATTCGATGATCGGTACCGCCGTGCTGGCATCACCGGCTTCGACAAAGGCGTATCCCAACTCTTTGAGCACCGCGCTCACCAGCACCCGCACCGCCGGGTCGTCTTCAACGATCAGGACGGTCTCTCCGTCATTGGCGAACGGCAACAAGGCCGGATTCACCGCGGCATCCTCAACCATTTCCCCGACAAAGCGCGGCAGGAACAAACTGACGGTGGTGCCCTTGTCCACTTCGCTGTGCAGCGTGACGTGGCCCCGGGATTGACGGGCAAACCCATAGATCATCGACAGACCCAGGCCCGTGCCCTGGCCGATCGGCTTGGTGGTGAAGAAGGGGTCGAACACTCGGCCCATGACACTCTCTGGAATGCCGCAGCCGGTGTCACTGACACTCAACTCGACGTAGTCACCAGGGCTCAAGGTGCCATAGGCGGCCGTGAATACACTGTCGAGGTGACGGTTGGTGGTTTCCACGGTGAGGCTGCCGCCGCTGGGCATCGCGTCACGCGCATTGATCACCAGGTTGAGCAGGGCGCTTTCCAATTGATTCGGGTCGGCTTCGGCCGTCCACAGGGTGTCGCTCAGACGCATTTGCAGGCAGATACTTTCATTGATACTGCGCTCCAGCAGTTCGCCCATGGAGGTCACCAGTTTATTGATCTCCACCGGTTTCGGGTCCAGCGACTGCCGGCGCGAAAACGCCAGCAGGCGATGGGTGAGGCCAGCGGCGCGGTTGGCCGAGGTGACGCCCAGGTCGATCAGGCTGTCCAGATCGTCCAGCTTGCCCCGCGCCACGCGCCGGCGCAGCAGCTCCAGGCTGCCGATGATGCCGGTCAGCATGTTGTTGAAGTCATGGGCGATGCCCCCGGTCAACTGGCCGACGGCTTCCATTTTCTGCGACTGGCGCAGGGCTTCTTCATTGCTGCGTAATTGCGCGGTACGTTCTTCCACTTGCTGTTCGAGGGTTTCCAGGGTGCGTTGCAGGCGCAGTTCACTGGCGCTCAGGTCGACCAAGCGGTCCCGGGCTTCGTATTGCCGGCGCCGCCCACGCAGGGCGGTGCTGACCAGGCTGATCAGGGTGATGGGATGAAATGGGCGCTCGAGAAAGGTGACATTGCCCAACAGTCCGCTCAGGTGCGACGAGCCGTTTTGCTCGCTGCCGCCGTGATGGGTCATCAGCACAATGGGCAGGTCCGACCAGGCCGGCTGTTGGTGCAGGTACTCCAGCAGCGGCTCCATGTCCACGCCGCGCAAGGCTTCGGCGGCGATGATCAGCACGCCGGCACCCTCGTGCAGTGCTTCGCACAGGTCGGCCAGGCTGCCGGCAACCAAGCCATGGTAGCCGGCCTCTTTGAGCATCATCAGCGCCAACGAGCTGTCGCGGCCCACAGGCGCAAGAATAATGGCCCGTTCAAAGATTGAGGAAAGGGGCGTCACACTTACTCTTCCTTGAGTAGAGGCGAGCCGGCGCCCATGTAGATCGGAATGCCGCGCAGCACGCCCTGGAAATTATCCAGGGGTTCGCCAACGGTCATGCCGCGACCGCTGATGCGGTACTCGCGAATCGTCGACTCATGGCTGCCGGTGCGTTTCTTGATCACCGAAATGGCCCGACGCACCTTGCCCAATGCCTCGAAGTAACGCAGCAGGATCACGGTGTCGGCCAGGTAGGTGATATCCACGGGGGTCTGCATATCGCCGACCAGGCCATGCTGGGCCACGGTCATGAACGTCGCGGCACCCCGTCGGTTCAGGTACAGCAGCAGTTCGTGCATGTGCAGGATCAGCGCGTTCTCTTCCGGCATGGCCGCCTGGTAGCCGTTGATGCTGTCGATGACCACGGTTTTGATGCCGCCTTCGTCCACGCAACGCCGTACTCGGTGGGAGAATTCCCCAGGAGACAGCTCGGCCGCGTCAACCTGTTCGATCAACAGGTTACCGGTGGCCTGCATCGCAGCCAGATCGATACCCATGTTATGCATGCGCTCGAACAGCAAACCCATCTCTTCGTCAAAAATGAACAGCGCGGCCTTTTCGCCACGCTGTACGGCGGCGGCGGCGAAGACCATTGAAATCAGCGATTTGCCGGTGCCGGCCGGGCCCAGGATCAGGCTGCTGGAACCTGTTTCGACGCCGCCGCCCATCAGGGCGTCGAGTTCGGGGATGCCGCTGCTCATGGTCTGGCGCGTGTAGCCGCCGCGATGTTCGGCGGCGACAAGGCGAGGGAATACGTGTACACCGTCGCCCATGATGGTGAAATCGTGAAAGCCGCCACGGTATTTCTGGCCACGGTATTTCACTACCCGCACCCGGCGGCGTTCGGCACCGTAGCTGGGTGTCAGTTCTTCCAGGCGAATCACGCCGTGAGCCACACTGTGAACGGTTTTGTCGAGGGATTCGGTGGTCAGGTCATCGAGCAGCAGCACCGTGGCGTCATACCGCACGAAGTAGTGCTTGATCGCCAGGATTTGCCGGCGATAGCGCAGGGAGCTCTGCGCCAACAGGCGGATCTCCGACAGGCTGTCGACCACTACGCGGGTCGGCTTGACCCGTTCCACCACCTCAAAAATCTGCCGCGTGGCTTCGCCCAGTTCAAGGTCCGAGGAATACAGCAGGCTCTGCTGATGCTCGGCGTTGAGCAGGCTTTCCGGCGGGGTCAATTCGAAGATATGGATGTTGTCATCCAGGTCCCAACCATGGGACTTGGCGCCTTGGCGCAGCTCATGTTCGGTTTCGGACAGGGTGATATACAGCGATTTTTCACCGTCTTTCGCTCCCGCCTGCAGGAAGTGCAGGGCGACGGTGGTTTTACCTGTGCCCGGTTCGCCTTCCAGCAGGAACAGGTGGCTGCGCGATAGCCCCCCGGAAAGAATGTCATCAAGACCTTCGATACCAGTGGCTGCCTTTTCACTTAAAAGCGAATTAGATGTAGACAAGAAGTGCCCTCAGGTCACGTACAAGTTGGGTGCACGCCGCTGGGCGCGCCATATTCACTTGACCGTATCGACCTGTGGCGGTTCAACGTTTTGAATTATTTGTGCGCGGCGCCGGCATCTTCTACGCATTTTTTTGAGCGCGGTCACAGACCTTGCTGCTGCAGCGCGGGGTCGTCCGGGTTCTGTTGCTCAAGCTGTGCCAGCAGCACCTGGACATTCTGCAACTGGCCGCTCTCTTTCCAATAGTTGACCAGCAGCACCCGCGCTTTCCGATTGGCCGGGTGGCGCTGCACGATTTCTTCCAACTGGCGCTGGGCAGCCTCGAGTTCTTCCTGGTCGTGCAGCGTGGTGGCCAGGTCGTAGCGGTAGTCCTGATTGTCCGGCTCAAGCTCCACCGCCTTGGACAGGCCGAGCAGGGCATACGGGCGCTCGCCATGGTGCAGCAGCCACATGCCCAGGGCGTGTTGCAGGTAGGCCGATTCCGGGTGCGCCGCCAATTGCTGCGCGAGCAGCTGGCGCGATTCGTCGGTCTTGCCCTGTTTATCCAGCAGCTCGATCTGCGCCACCACCGCTTGCAGGTTGTCCGGTTGCAGGCGCATGGCCTGCTGCAGGGCGTTTTGCGCCTCCGGCAGCAGGGCGCTGTGGATATACAGGCGCGCCAATTGAATCCAGCTTTCGGCGGTCTCGGGTTGGGCCTTGAGGGTATTGGCGAATTCGTCGAGCACTTGCTGCAGCGGGCCGAAGTACAGGCCCAGGGTGTCCGGCGACAGGCCGAGCAGGGCGTTGGCGGCGGCAAAGCGCACCTGCTGCTCGGGGTCATCCAGCACCGGGCCGAGCAGCAAGGTGCGCTGGCCGGAAGGTACCAGGCCGACAATGCTGTGAATTGCCGCTTCACGCACCCGTGGCGATTCATTGGCCAAGTCTTTATCTGCCAGTTTCAACGCCTGGGGGCTGGGGTAGTTGGGCAATTCGGCATGCAGCGCGGCGCGGCGCTCAGGTGAAAGGTCCGGCCGCCCCAGCTGTTGATACAACACCCGCGCCGCGCCCGGCTCACCGTTGCGCGCCTGCTTCAACGCTTTGGCATAACCGTGGGCAATCGCCGGGGGCACGGCCACCGGCGTTGCGCGGGCGAAAAACCAGGTGATCAACAGAATCGACAACAGGGCGCACAGGCCGACGATGGCGTAACGGCGTGACTTTGACATGCAGGTGTCCGAAGGCAGGGTACGGGTACAAAGCCTCAAGCTTCGGCCAGTGCAGGGCGAGTGTCAAACCCGATTGGCCAAACCGGTCAGCCATGTTGGAGGCTTTGACCATTGCTCGTAGCGCCGCTGCAGAGCGACTATTTGAGAGCGATTGACCGCCTGGAAAGTGTCCTTAAAACAAAAACACACAAGGAACTGAAGCGATGCGTGATTACCTGGCCGCCACCACCGAGTTCGATTACCAGCACACCGTCGACGCCGCCCTGGCCGGCAACCTGCAGGCGCTCAACGCCTGTGTGGAATGCTGTGACCGTCACGCGCTGCCGGGGCGGATTGCGCTGTTTTGGGAGGGCAGGGACGGGCGCAGCGCCACGGTCACCTTCAGCGAGCTGCAGGACCAGGCCTCACGCTTCGCCAATTTCCTGCTGGCCCAGGGCGTCAAGCGCGGCGACAAGGTCGCCGGCCTGTTGCCGCGCACAGCCGAACTGCTGGTGGTGGTGTTCGCCACCTGGCGTATCGGCGCGGTCTATCAACCTTTGTTTACGGCGTTCGGGCCCAAGGCGATCGAGCATCGCCTGAACAGTTCCGGCGCCGCGCTGGTCGTCACCGATGCCGTGAACCGGCCCAAGCTCACCGACGTGGACGGCTGCCCCACCATCGTGACGGTCACCGGGGCCAAGGGCGAAGGCCTGGTACGCGGCGATTTCAGCTTCTGGGCCGAACTGCCCAACCACTCGAACGTCTGCGAGCCCGTGCTGCTGGGGGGCGACGAGCCCTTCCTGCTGATGTTCACCTCGGGCACCACCGGCCCGTCCAAAGCCCTGTCGGTACCGCTCAAGGCGATTGTCGCGTTCCAGAGCTACACCCGCGACGCGGTGGACCTGCGCCCAGAAGACGCGTTCTGGAACGTGGCCGATCCGGGCTGGGCCTATGGCATTTATTTCGGCGTGACCGGGCCGCTGTCCCTGGGGCATCCGATCACCTTCTACGATGGCCCCTTCAGCGTGGAAAGCACCTGCCGGATCATCAACAAATACGGCATCACCAACCTCACTGGTTCGCCCACCGCGTATCGACTGTTGATTGCCGGCGGCGAGCCGTTCGCCCGTTCGATCAAGGGCAAGCTGCGCATCGTCAGCAGCGCCGGCGAGCCCCTGAACCCCGAGGTGATCCGCTGGTTCGCCGACAACCTCGGCGTGACCATCCACGATCACTACGGGCAGACCGAACTGGGCATGGTGCTGTGCAATCACCATGGCCTGGCGCATCCGGTGCATGTCGGCTCGGCGGGGTTCGCTTCGCCTGGGCATCGCATCGTGGTACTGGATGACAATCACCAGGAACTGCCCGCCGGTCAGCCCGGCATTCTCGCCATCGACCGTGAGCAATCGCCGATGTGCTGGTTCGCCGGGTATGAAGGCGTCAACACCAAAGCCTTTGTCGGCAAGTACTACCTCAGTGGCGACACCGTGGAGCTCAACCCGGACGGCAGCATCAGTTTTGTCGGGCGCAGTGATGACGTGATTACCACCTCCGGCTACCGCGTGGGGCCGTTCGACGTAGAGAGCGCCCTGGTCGAACACCCGGCCGTGGTCGAAGCCGCCGTGGTCGGCAAGCCCTGTCCGGAGCGCACCGAGCTGGTGAAAGCCTTCGTGGTGATCAACGAACAGTACCGCGCGACTCCGGAACTCGCCGAAGAATTGCGCCTGCATGTGCGCCAGCGCCTGGCGGCCCATGCGTACCCGCGAGAAATCGAATTCGTCAGCGACTTGCCCAAGACTCCCAGCGGCAAGCTGCAACGTTTTATTTTGCGTAATCAGGAAATCGCCAAGGCCCAGGCGGCCTTGGCGTGATCCGTTGAAAAGGAAACCATGATGCAGATTGAAAACAAGGTATTTGTGGTCAGCGGCGGCGCTTCGGGCCTCGGTGCGGCCACTGCCGACATGCTGGTCGCAGCGGGTGCCAAGGTCATGCTGGTAGACCTCAACGCCGATGCCGTCGCCGCCAAGGCCCGGCAGCTTGGCGATAACGCCCGCAGCGTCGTGGCGGATATCAGCCAGGAAGCCGCTGCCGAAGCCGCCGTGCACGCCGCCGTTGCCGCCTTTGGCGGGTTGCATGGCCTGGTCAACTGCGCCGGTGTGGTGCGCGGTGAGAAAATCCTCGGCAAAAACGGCCCGCACGCCCTGGCCAGCTTCGCCCAGGTGATCAACGTCAACCTGATCGGCAGCTTCAACCTGCTGCGCCTGGCTGCGGCGGCGATCGCTGAAACACCCGCGGATGCCGATGGCGAGCGCGGTGTGATCATCAATACCGCTTCGGTGGCGGCGTTCGACGGGCAGATCGGCCAGGCCGCGTATGCCGCCTCCAAGGGCGCGATTGCCAGCCTCACCTTGCCGGCCGCACGGGAATTGGCGCGTTTTGGTATCCGGGTGATGACCATCGCGCCCGGCATTTTCGAAACCCCGATGATGGCCGGCATGACCCCGGAAGTCCGCGATTCCCTCGCCGCCGGCGTGCCGTTCCCGCCGCGCCTGGGCAAACCCGCCGAATATGCGGCCCTGGTGCGGCATATCATTGAAAACAGCATGCTCAATGGCGAGGTGATCCGTCTTGACGGTGCCTTGCGTATGGCTGCCAAGTAAGGAGGTCTCTTCATGAACGATCCTATCGTTATCGTCAGCGCCGTGCGCACGCCCATGGGCGGGTTCCAGGGCGACCTCAAGGGCCTGACCGCACCGCAACTGGGCGCCGCCGCGATTCGTGCGGCCGTGGAGCGCGCGGGTATCGCCGGCGACGCCGTCGATGAGGTGTTGTTTGGCTGTGTGCTGCCCGCCGGCCTCGGCCAGGCGCCGGCACGCCAGGCAGCGCTGGGCGCCGGGCTGGACAAAGCCACCCGCTGCACCACGCTCAACAAGATGTGCGGTTCCGGCATGCAGGCGACGATTCTGGCCCACGACGCGTTGCGCGCCGGCAGCGTCGACGTGGTGATTGCCGGCGGCATGGAGAGCATGTCCAACGCGCCGTACCTGCTTGACCGCGCCCGCAGCGGCTATCGCATGGGCCACGGCAAGGTGCTCGACCACATGTTCCTCGACGGCCTGGAAGACGCCTACGACAAGGGGCGCCTGATGGGCACCTTTGCTGAAGATTGCGCCGAGCACAACGGTTTTACCCGGCAAGCCCAGGACGCCTTTGCGATTGCCTCGCTGACGCGTGCGCAGGAAGCCATCACCCACGGCAGCTTTGCCGCCGAAATAGTCCCGGTACAGGTCACCGTCGGCAAAGAGCAAAAAACCATCCTGCACGACGAACAGCCGCCCAAGGCCAAGCTGGACAAGATCGCCAGCCTGAAACCGGCCTTTCGCGAAGGCGGCACGGTGACTGCAGCCAACTCCAGCTCGATCTCCGATGGCGCGGCGGCGCTGTTGTTGATGCGTGAGTCCGATGCACGGCAACGCGGCCTCAAGCCGCTGGCGGTGATTCATGGGCATGCAGCGTTTGCCGATGAGCCGGGGCTGTTTCCGGTGGCGCCTGTCGGCGCGATCCGTAAGTTGATGAGCAAAACCGGCTGGAACGTGGCGGATGTCGACCTGTTCGAGATCAACGAAGCGTTCGCGGTGGTCAGCCTGGTGACCATGAGCAAACTGGAGATTCCCCACAGCAAGGTCAACGTGCACGGCGGCGCCTGCGCCCTGGGCCACCCGATCGGCGCCTCGGGCGCGCGCATCCTGGTGACCTTGCTCTCGGCCCTGCGCCAGAAAGGCCTCAAGCGCGGGGTCGCCGCCATCTGCATCGGCGGCGGTGAAGCCACGGCCATGGCCGTTGAATGCCTGTATTAAGGACTGACCATGCTGCCTAATGACGAACAACTGCAAATCAGCGACGCGGCCCGGCAGTTTGCCCAGGAGCGTCTGAAACCGTTCGCCGCCGAATGGGACCGCGAGCATCGCTTTCCCAAGGAAGCCGTCGGTGAAATGGCCGAACTAGGCTTTTTCGGCATGCTGGTACCGGAACAATGGGGCGGCTGCGACACGGGTTACCTGGCCTACGCCATGGCCCTGGAAGAAATCGCCGCCGGCGATGGGGCCTGCTCGACCATCATGAGCGTGCACAACTCGGTGGGTTGCGTGCCGATCCTCAAATTTGGCAATGAACAGCAGAAAGAGCAGTTCCTCAAGCCCCTGGCCAGCGGAGCCATGCTCGGCGCCTTTGCGCTGACCGAACCCCAGGCCGGTTCCGACGCCAGCAGCCTTAAAACCCGTGCACGCCTAGACGGTGATCATTACGTGCTCAACGGTTGTAAACAATTCATCACTTCCGGGCAAAACGCCGGCGTGGTGATTGTGTTTGCGGTCACTGACCCGGCGGCGGGCAAGCGCGGCATCAGTGCGTTTATCGTTCCCACCGACTCGCCGGGCTATACCGTGGCGCGGGTCGAGGACAAGCTGGGGCAGCACGCATCGGATACCTGCCAGATCCTGTTTGAAGACGTGAAGGTGCCGGTCGCCAACCGTCTGGGCGAGGAGGGCGAGGGCTACAGGATCGCCCTGGCCAACCTCGAAGGCGGGCGGGTGGGCATTGCCGCGCAATCGGTGGGCATGGCCCGCGCTGCCTTTGAAGCGGCCCGCGACTACGCCCGCGAGCGTGAAACCTTCGGCAAGGCGCTGATTGAACACCAGGCCGTGGCCTTTCGCCTGGCGGACATGGCCACGCAAATTGCCGTCGCCCGGCAAATGGTCCATTACGCGGCAGCCCTGCGTGACAGCGGCAAACCGGCCTTGGTCGAGGCGTCGATGGCCAAGCTGTTCGCCTCGGAAATGGCCGAGAAAGTCTGTTCGGCCGCCTTGCAAACCCTGGGCGGTTACGGTTACCTGAGCGACTTCCCATTGGAGCGGATCTACCGCGATGTGCGGGTCTGCCAGATTTACGAAGGCACCAGCGATATCCAGCGCATGGTCATCTCACGCAATCTTTAAGGAGCCGATACATGAGTTATGAAACCATTTTGCTCGAAGTCCAGGGCCGCGTCGGGCTGATTACCCTTAACCGCCCGCAGGCGCTGAACGCCTTGAACGCCCAACTGGTCAGCGAGTTGAACCAGGCGCTGGATGGCCTGGAAGCCAATCCGGAAATCGGCTGCATCGTGCTGACCGGCTCCAAGAAAGCCTTCGCCGCCGGTGCCGACATCAAGGAAATGGCCGAGCTGACCTACCCGCAGATCTACCTGGACGACCTGTTCAGCGACAGCGACCGCGTGGCCAACCGCCGCAAGCCGATCATTGCCGCCGTCAACGGCTTCGCCCTCGGCGGCGGCTGCGAACTGGCGCTGATGTGCGACTTCATCCTGGCCGGTGACAGCGCCAAGTTCGGCCAGCCGGAGATCAACCTGGGCGTGCTGCCGGGCATGGGCGGCACTCAGCGGCTTACCCGTGCGGTGGGCAAGGCCAAGGCCATGGAAATGTGCCTGACCGGGCGCTTTATCGACGCGGTAGAAGCCGAGCGTTGCGGCATCGTCGCGCGCATCGTGCCTGCTGACGAGCTGCTGGACGAAGCGTTGAAAGTGGCCACCCTGATCGCCGGTAAATCGGTGCCGATCAGCATGATGGTCAAGGAAAGCGTGAACCGCGCGTTTGAAGTGAGCCTGTCCGAAGGCGTGCGTTTTGAGCGTCGCGTGTTTCATGCGGCGTTCGCGACCCAGGATCAGAAGGAAGGGATGGCGGCGTTTGTGGCCAAGCGGGCGCCGGAGTTTAAAGACAAGTAGCAGGACGCGGAGCGTCCCAGGTGGCATTCCCACGCAGAGCGTGGGAACGATCAAACCTCCCGAGCGCTGGAGATCCAAATGTGGGAGGGGGCTTGCCCCCGATGGCGGTGTGACAGTCAACTGAGATATTGACTGATCTACCCTCATCGGGGGCAAGCCCCCTCCCACATTTTTAACCCTTATCAGTCAGAGCTGATAGTTCTTCAACTCCCTGGCAATCACCATCCGCTGAATCTCGCTGGTGCCTTCGTAAATCTGCGTGATCCGTGCATCCCGGTAGTAACGCTCCACCGGATAGTCTTCCAGATACCCATACCCGCCGTGAATCTGCATCGCCTTCGAGCAAACTTTTTCGGCCATTTCCGAGGCGAACAGCTTGGCCTGGGACGCTTCCGACAGGCATGGCTTACCGGCGCTGCGCAGGCGTGCGGCGTGCAGAATCAGCAGGCGCGCCGCGTTGAGTTGGGTTTGCATGTCGGCCAGCAGGTTCGCCACGCTCTGGTGTTCGATGATCGCCTTGTCGAACTGCACCCGGTCACGGGCATAGGCCAGCGCCGCTTCAAAGGCGGCACGTGCGATGCCCAAGGCCTGGGCAGCGATGCCGATGCGCCCACCCTCCAGGTTGGACAGGGCGATGGCCAGGCCTTTGCCGCGCTCGCCCAGCAGGTTAGCTTCGGGCACAGTGCATTGGTTGAAGGTGACGGCGCAGGTGTCCGATGCGCGAATGCCCATCTTGTGTTCGGTGCGGTCGACCACAAAGCCCGGCGTATCCGTGGGGACCAGGAATGCCGAAAGGCCTTTCTTGCCCAGCTCCGGGTCGGTCACGGCAAACACAATGGCCAACTTCGCGCGCTTGCCATTGCTGACAAACTGCTTGGCGCCATTGATCACCCACTGACCGTCGCGCAGTTCGGCGCGGGTGCGCAGGTTATGGGCTTCAGAGCCGGCCTGGGGTTCGGTCAGGCAGAAACAACCGATGGCCTGGCCGCTGGCGAGCGCGGCCAGCCAGGTGTGTTTCTGCGCCTCTGTGCCGTAGTTGAGGAGTGGGCCGCAACCCACTGAATTATGGATACTCATCAGTGCGCCCGTGGCGCCATCACCGGCGGAAATTTCCTCCACGGCCAGGGCATAGGCGACGTAATCCACGTAGGTGCCGCCCCATTCTTCCGGTACCACCATGCCGAGCAGGCCCAGCTCGCCCATCTTGGCCACCAGCGCGTCGTCGATCCAGCCGGCCTTTTCCCAGGCCTGGGCATGGGGTGCGATTTCGCCACGGGCAAAATCACGCGCCATGTCGCGAATCATCACTTGTTCTTCAGTGTATTCAAGATCTTGCATGGCTTATTTCTCAATCTGCGTGAAGTCGCGAAAGAAGCTGTCGACATGGTCGGCGTCCAGCCCTTGCAGGGTGGGCGGGTTCCACTGCGGGTTCTTGTCTTTATCGATGATCAGGGCGCGAACCCCTTCGATCAGATCGCCGCGTGCGAACCACTGGCGGTCCAGGTGCAGTTCAAGGGCAAAGCACTGTTCCAGCGGCAGGTGGCGCCCACGGCGCAGCATCTGCAGGGTGACGGCCATGGCCAGGGGCGAGCGGGTCTGCATCAGGGCGACAGTGGTCAGCGCCCAGTGGTGGCTGTCGGCGACGGTAACTTGCTGCAGTTGCTCGACCATGCTCGGCACGTCCGGCAGGCCGAAGAAATGATCGATGGCCGGGCGCAAGGCCGCCAGCGGCGCATCCGGCAGTTGTTGTACAGCGAGTCTGGCGAGCACGCCTTGCAGGTCCTTGAGGGGCGAGTCGCGCCATTGCAGGCTGTCGAGCGCGTGCCCCAGTTCCGTCAGTCTGGCGCTGTCGAGATACCAATCGGCCAAGCCGCAGTACAGCGCGTCCGCCGCGCGGATCTGCACCCCGGTGACGCCGAGGTAAATCCCCAGCTCGCCTGGGATACGCGGCAGGAAGTAGCTGCCACCCACATCCGGAAAATAGCCGATGGCCACTTCCGGCATCGCCAGGCGGCTGCGCTCGGTCACGACGCGCAGGTCGGCGCCCTGTACCAGCCCCATGCCTCCGCCGAGCACGAAGCCGTCCATCAAGGCCAGCACGGGTTTAGGGTAATGGTGGATGGCCAGGTCGAGCGCGTATTCCTCGACGAAGAAGTCTTCATGCAGGGTGTCGCCACGCTTGAAACTGTCGTACAGGGAACGGATATCGCCGCCGGCACAGAAGGCCTTGTCGCCGGCACCGCGCAACACCACGGCGTAGACAAGCGGATCATCGGCCCAGGCCTGCAGCTGCCTCGTCAACAGACGCACCATGTCCAGGGTGATGGCATTCAAGCCGGCGGGGCGGTTGAGGGTGAGGTAACCGATATGGTTACGCACCTCACTCAGTACTTCTTCCTGCTGAATATCGGCGTGGCGTGCTTCGGAGGACACCTGAGCAGTCATCACTAACTCCCTGCTTTTATTGTTCTTTATCAAGATGTTCGCGGGCGAACTATCGCGTGATCGTACCAGCGCAAATTTGCCGCCTACAACCCGGAATCATGCAGGTCGTTGTTGCATTTATGCACACCGCGTCAAACCACGCGACTGGCCAGGACTTCGCCGATACTGCGCCGTCGCGCATGGCCTTCGGCGGCATGAATCAATTGCTCCAGCTCCGTGGGCTCGACGTCGAAGAACTGCTCCATGTCGGCCAATGCCAATTTGAGGTCGGCGGCGGTGATGGCCGGGTCGGTCACCGGCGCGCTGCCGAGCATGACAGGTACCGGCTCGGCTTGTCCCTTGGGATAACGCGTGCGGGTGGCATTGTTGTAGGCCAGCGCACACGCCAGCAGGGCAGCGGCGCCGAGCATGACCGGTGCCAGCTCGTGCCAGCCGAGGGCGATGGAGGCAGGGTCGGCCAGTACCAGCGTCATGGCCAGGCCACCGGCCGGGGGATGCAGGCAGCGCAACCAGCAGATCAGCACGACCGTCATGCCCGCCGCCAGGCAAGCGCTGCCCAGGGTGCGTCCCAACACCCGCGCCACGAGCAACGCCACCACGCCAGCACACAGATAACTGCCCATGATCGACCAGGGTTGCGCCAGCGCCCCCGACGACACGGCAAACAGCAGCACCGCCGACGCCCCCAGCGGGCCGAGCAGGTGCAGAGCGACTTCCATGCCGAACACCTGGGCACACACCCAGACACTGAGCAGTGTGCCCAAGGCCATGCCGATAGCGGCGCGACTCCATTCGGAAGGACGGGTATTGATGGCAGCAGGTAACCAGCGAGCGAGCATTGAAGAGGGGTCCTGAAACTGAAGGCGAAAAAAAAGGCCTGCCTGGTTTCCCGGAAAAGCCCTTGAAAGTTCCAACATTGGGGGAAGGAACCCGAACAGTGTGCCAACTGGGTTGCAGCGGCGCCAATGCATATTAATGAGGGTTGAATGCAAAAATTATGTATTTAAGGGACTTCGTCAAAAAAGATCCGATCGGTGCTATGGGCGGCGGGCGTGCAAATCTTGCCCAGTACAAGGCTGTCGACTTCTTCGTTGAACAAGCGTTTTTGCAGGTTCGCCTGCAGGCCTGGTTCATCGGCCAGCGGCCCCTTCAACGCTACCAGCGCGTCACGTAAGCCCCTCAACCGATCCAGTCTCGGCGCGGCTACAGATAACCGATCCTCTCGCACGGCATTGCCCTCCTTGTTGTTATGTCGTTATGCAGGTTCCCTGACCAGGGCTGTTACAGGCAGCCCTTGATACGGGTGGTAGATAGTTAATGCCCTTGCAAACGAGTCTACAGTTGGGCTCCAGGCACCGGAAGGCAAAGTTCAGCGGCCGTTACGCAAAGCACTGTAGGGGGTTTCTCGGTGATTATGATGAAAAACGCCCAGGGGGTTTATAAGCGGGCGTTTTTCTTACCTGACGGCTGCAAACACACTCAGAGAGGTGCTTTTTTCTCCAGGTGCAGCAACACATAGGGAGTCATATCGAACGCGCCGGTGAGCGTCGGCGTGAGCGCACGCAAGCGTGGGTCAGTCAGGTTGTTAAAGTCGGCCTGGCTCATCACCAGCCAGGCGGGCGCCTGAACAGGCTGGAGCTCGATGGGCAACTGGGTAAACAGCGGAACCTTGTCGCAATTGAAGTTGACCATGAACTTGATGGCTTTTGCGTCTTTGCCCAACGCATGCAAGACCAATGGCGCCGGTTGTTGCAGGATCTGCTCCTTGGCCGCCAGGGTGAATGTACGGGTGTCGTAAAGGCTGCGCTCCAAGGGCTCGACCACCATGATGTAAGTCGTCCAGATCGCCATGACTGCAGCGAATGCCGGACCGACCGGGCGCAGCCGAGCCTGGAACAGTGCCAGCAACGCCAATACCTGCAGCACTGCCAGTACGCCAAACATCGGCCCGAGATCGGCCAACAGTTGCGGGTAGCGCCGTCGCGCAACGATCAGGCCCACCGCCAACAGCGCGGGTAGCAACGTCCACAGCACCAGCATCAAACCGCGCAACCCGCTGAACAGCCGGCCTTGGGCGACCTGAAACGGATACGCGGCAATGATTGCCGCCATCGGCAGCATCGGCAGGATATACCGCGCCTTTTTTGCCTGGGGCACCGACAAGCCAAGCATCACCAAGACACCCGCCGCCGCGCAGTACAGCACCAGCTTCAACGCCGGGTCCGGCGCTCGGCGGCCGCCGCTCACCACGGCCAGCAGCACCAGCAGCGCCACCGGATAGGCCAGGGCGTAGTTGCCGAGGGAGCTGGTGAAGTAATACAGCACGCCGCCGGAGCCTTCGCTGCCATCCATGCGCCCCAGAAACTGCATGCGAATCACCTCACGCATGAAGTCTTCGCCACCGCTGAGCTTGGCCAGCAGCAACAGCAGGCCGATACACGCCGCCAGCAACGCCAGCGCCAGCAGCCCGAAGCTGAACAACTGACGCCATTGACGGTTGATCAGGTAATAACTGCACAGCACCCCGGTAGGAATCACCAGGCCGATCGGCCCACGAATCGCAAACCCCAGCATCAACAGCGCAAACACCCAGTGCAGGCGTTTGGCCGCAGCAAAATGCTCATGGGCATACCCCAGGTAGAACACCGCCAGGGTCACGGCCGCGAGCATCTGGTCGAGGGAGACGGCGCGGGTTTGGCTGATAAAGGTGCTGCTGAGCAGCAACATTGCGATGCTCAGCAGGCCCCAGCGCACGGAGTAGGGCGCGGTGAGCCGATAGACCAGCACCACGATCGACGCCGAAGCCACAGCGCTGGGCAGCCACGCGGTGAAGCTGGTGACCTGGCCGATAGGCAGGGACAACAGCCAGGTCAGCAGGGTCGAGGTGGCCAGGTAATCGGCATACGGCTGGCCGTAGGTGGTGGGAAAGAAGCTCGGCCCATGGCGCAGCATCTCCTGGGCAAACACCACGAAGCGCGAGTCGAAGCCGATAATCGCCTGGTGCCAGCTGCCCGCGATGAACAGCAGCAGCGCCAACAGCCCCAAACCCAGTGACTGTCGGCGGAGCGTTGGCGTGAGCAGGGGCGGGTGAACCTTGTGCACTGATCAGCCTGCCTTGGCCTGTTGCACCCAGTTTTGCTGGGGAATCGGCAACTCGCACGAGTCACCACGGCCAATCGGGAAGTATTTGAAGCCTTTGCGCGTCAGGCGCTCGCCGTCGTACAGGTTGCGACCGTCGAAGATCACCGGGGTTTTCAGGCGCTGGTGGATCAGGTCGAAGTCCGGTGCCTTGAATTGCTGCCACTCGGTGCAGACGATCAGCGCATCGGCGCCGCCCAGGGTGGACTCCGGCGTGCCCATCAGCATCAGTCGTGGGTCGTCACCATAGATGCGCTGGGTTTCCTGCATGGCCTCGGGGTCGAACGCACGCACATTGGCGCCGGCGGCCCACAAGGCTTCCATCAGCACGCGACTCGGCGCGTCACGCATGTCGTCGGTGTTGGGCTTGAAGGCCAGGCCCCACAGGGCGAAGGTCTTGCCGCGCAGGTCACCTTTGAAGAACGCGTTGATGCGCTCGAACAACTTGCTTTTCTGGCGCTGGTTGATCGCTTCCACGGCTTCCAGCAGGTCGCTGGAACAGTTGGCCTGCTTGGCGCTGTGGATCAGGGCGCGCATGTCTTTGGGAAAGCAGGAGCCGCCGTAGCCGCAACCGGGATAAATGAAGTGGTAGCCGATGCGCGAGTCGGCGCCAATGCCCAGGCGCACGGCTTCGATGTCGGCGCCCAGGTGTTCGGCCAGCTCGGCGATCTGGTTGATGAAGCTGATCTTGGTGGCGAGCATGCAGTTGGCGGCGTACTTGGTCAGTTCGGCGCTGCGCACATCCATGAAGATGATGCGGTCATGGTTGCGGTTGAACGGCGCGTACAGGTCACGCATCACCTCCCGCACTTCTTCGCGCTCGCAGCCAATAATGATGCGATCCGGGCGACGGCAGTCGGCCACGGCAGAGCCTTCTTTGAGAAACTCCGGGTTGGAGACGATATCGAACTGCAGTTCACGGCCCGCTGCGTGCAGCTTTTTGTGCATATGATCGCGCAGGGTGTCGCCGGTCCCCACTGGCACCGTGGACTTTTCCACCAGGATCACCGGCGCCACGCGATGGCGCGCCACCGCGTCACCCACCGACAACACGTATTTGAGGTCGGCCGAACCGTCTTCGTCCGACGGCGTGCCCACCGCAATGAACAGCACCTCACCATGCTCGACGGCGAGTTTTTCGTCGTAGGTGAAATGCAGGCGTCCGCTTTCCAGGTTTTCCTTGACCATGGCCGCCAGGCCCGGCTCGAAGATCGTCACATGGCCCTTCTGCAGCGACTCGACCTTGCTCCGGTCAACGTCCATGCAAATGACATCGTGACCGACTTCGGCTAATACGGTGGCCTGTACCAAGCCGACGTAACCACTACCAAATACACTGATTTTCATGGGGTATTCCTGGGACTTGAGGTGCTAGCACGACGAGAGTTGATAACCAGTACGCCGAGGATGACCAAGGCCACCCCCAGGGTTTTTGCAAGCGAAAAGTGTTCGTTGAATACCGGCAGGCAGGCGGCCAGCAGGTACACCAGCGCGTAGCTGATGCTCAGCAGCGAGTAAGCGCGCCCGAGGGGCAAGTGCTTCAGCGCGCCGAGCCAGCAGAGCATCGACAGTGCATAGGCGCTGATCGCGAGGACCACCACGCCCAGGGCGTTCAGGTCGATGCTGCCGGTGCTCAAGGCGCTCAACCACGCCTCCGGCAACGGCAGGCGCGTCATGCTCCAGCGCATGCCCAATTGGGCCGCGCTGACCAGGCCGACACTGCCCAGGGCCAGGGCAAAACCGCGCATCCGGCTCATACCTGGCGCCCCAGCAGCACAACGCCGGCAATGATCAGCACCACGCCCAGCCAGTGGCGGCCATCGATGTGTTCAGCAAACACAAAGCGCGCCATCAGCGTGACCACGACAAAGTTCAGGCTGAGCATGGGGTAGGCGATGCCCACTTCCAGGCGCTGCAGCACCAGCAGCCACACCAGCAAACCCAGGCCCAGGCACACCAGCGCCGACCACAACCAGGGTGAGCGCAGTTTCAGCGCCCAACCGTCGGGCAATTCACGCCAGCTTTCCACGGCAAATTTCTGCGAGACCTGGCCCGCGCACGTAAGCAGGCAGGCGCTGAGTAACAGAAGCAGGGTGATCATTGCGCGACCTGCGGGAAAATCAGAATCACGATGTTGCCCTGCGCATAGCGCTTGCCATCCGCGGGCAGCAGGGCGAGTTCTTCCTTTTCGCCCTGGCTGTTGACGCGCATCACCACGCCGACGGCGCCGCTGCGGCGGGTTTCGGCCATCCAGGCCTGGATTCGATTGCGGTCGACCAGACGCTGGGCGGTGTCCGCATAAGCCAGGCCGTATTTCACCTCGCCAGAGGTGTTGTAGAGCGTGATGTCGGGCCGTTTCAGGCGCCACGACAGTGCAGCGGAGGCGCCCAGGTCGTTGCTCAACAGCGCAATGGAGGGCTTGAGTTCTTCGGCATGATCGATGATGAACTGGTCCGGGGTCTTGTTATAAACCACCGAATGGGGCAGTGCGGCGGGCACCAGGGCAACCAGCAAGGCACTGCCGATCAGCGGCGCGGCCCACAGTGTCAACGGGCGCGCCGCCTGAAACAGGTTGACCAGGATCCAGCCGAACAGACAGGTAAACAGCAGCACCAGGCTGAGGGTTTCTTCACCGGGTTCGTACACCGGTTTCTTCCACTGGAACCAGATGATTGCCAACAGGGCGAGCACGCCGATGACCAGGTTCAGCCAACCGTTGATGCGCAATACGCGGCCACGGCCTTGAGCGAGCTTGTCACTCAAGGTCGACCCCATCAGCAAGGCCAGGGGCAGCAGGCACGGCATGATGTAGGCGGGCAGTTTGCCTTTGGCCAGGCTGAAAAAGGCCAAGGGCATCAGCAGCCACAGCAGCAGGAACGCGGTGTTCGGCAGGCGCCGGTCCAGCCATGCCTGTTTGAGGCTGGACGGCAGCAGCGCAACCCAGGGCAATGTGAACGCCACCAGCAACGGCAGGTAATACCAGAACGGCTCGGCGTGCTGCGCGTCTTCACCGGCAAAGCGCTGGATATGCTCATGCCAGAAGAAGAAGTGCCAGTAATCCGGCTCTTGCAGGTGCACGGCCAGGGCCCATGGCAAGCTGACCAGGATCGCCGCAGCCACCGCCACCGGGCCGTACTTGAATAGTTCCATCGAACGTTTCTGCCAGAGGGCGTAGGGCAGGGCGATCAACACCGGCAGCAGCCACGCCAGGAAGCCTTTGGTCATGAAACCCATGCCACAGGCCAGGCCGAGCAAGGCCCAGGACCACAACCTGACGCGCTGCGTGCGGCTGTCGAAGCAAAACCACAGGGCAACGCCTGTGAGGTTGACCCAGAAGGTGAACTGCGGGTCCAGGTTGGCGTAGCCACCGAGCATCGCCACGCTGACGAAACTCATGTACAGCACGCTGCTGATCAGGCTTTTCTGCGGGTCGTTCCACAACCGGCGGGACATCAGGTAAACCAGCAGGATGCTCAAGCCGGTGCTCAAGGCCGACGCAAAGCGCACGCCGAACAGGTTCTGGCCGAAGATCGCCTGGCCCAGCGCGATCATCCAGTAGCCCGCCGCCGGTTTCTCGAAGTAGCGAATGCCCATGAAGTGCGGCGCGGCCCACTTGCCGGTCAGCAGCATTTCCTGGCTGATCTGCGCGTAGCGGGTTTCATCCGGAATCCACAGGCCGTGGGTGGCCAGCGGTACCAGATAAAACACGCCAAACGCCAACAGGAGCAAGGGCAATGCCCAGCGGCGGATCATGCCTGCTGCACTCCGAGCCAACCTTCGCGGCCGCTCAACGCGCCGCGCACCAGCTGTTGCTGGGGCAGGGTGGTCACATCCGTGGGCAACAACGCGCTCAAGGGTTGGAAATCAATGCCGCGCTGCCCTGCCTGGGCGAGCAACTGGCGAAAATCCTGGGCCATCAGAATCCCTTCTACTTCTGCGTGAATGGTGTAGACGTTCAGCTTCGACGCGTTGAACCGGTCAAGGATGAAGGTGTTGAAGTCCTTGGCAGCCACTACCGGCCCGACGACTTCGTCGAAGGTCGGCAGGTCTACCGGAATTTGTGGGGTGCCTGCGCTGCCATCGGCCAGGGTCGGTCGAAACAGGCTGGTGCCCCGGCAATCACTGTTGTAGCGAAAGTTGAAGGTTTGTTTGGCTTGCACCACACGCTCGTCGGCGCGCCAACCGGCGGCTGCGGAACAGTCGATCCGCTCACCGAGGATGTCGCTCAAGGTATCCACGCCGCGTCGGATCTGCTCGACCAGTTGTGCGTCGCTCCAGCGCCCGGTATTGGCTTGCCAGCCGTGGTGGTCCCACGCGTGCAGGCCGACTTCATGCCCGGCGGCCTTGGCCTGGCACATCAAGTGCCCCAGGTCACGGCCAATCGGCTTGCCCGGCCAGGCGGTGCCGGCCAGCAGGATGTCCCAGCCATACAGGCCGGCGGCATTGGAACGCAGCATTTTCCACAGGAACTGCGGGCGGATCAGGCGCCACAAGTGGCGCCCCATATTGTCCGGCCCGACGCTGAAAAAGAACGTCGCTTTAATCCCGGCTTCGTCCAGGGACTCGAGCAGCCGTGGCACGCCTTCACGGGTGCCTCGGTAGGTGTCGACGTCGATGCGCAGGCCTGCCTTCATTACTTTTTGTCCGCTATTTCAAGCATCGCTTCACGCAGGAAAAAATCCAGCGTGTTGCCGATGGTTTCGCTCATCGCCACGGTCGGCTCCCAGTTCAGCAGGCGCTTGGCGTTCTCGATGCTCGGCTTGCGGTGTGCCACGTCCTGGTAACCGGTGCCGTAGAACGCCTTGCTTTCCACGTCGCGAAAACCCGCGAACGGCGGAAAGTTGCCGCGCAGCGGGTGCGCTTCGAACTGACGCAGCAGCTCTTCGCCCAACTGACGGATGCTGGCTTCGTTTTCCGGGTTGCCGATGTTGATGATCTGGCCGTCGCAGACACCCTTGTCGTTATCGATGATGCGCGCCAGGGCTTCGATGCCGTCGGCGATGTCGGTGAAGCAGCGCTTCTGCTCGCCACCGTCGAACAGGCGGATCGGCGTGCCTTCCACCAGGTTCAGGATCAGCTGGGTGATGGCGCGGGAACTGCCGATACGCGCCGAGTCCAGGCGGTCCAGGCGCGGGCCCATCCAGTTGAACGGACGGAACAGGGTGAACTTGAGGCCCTTGTCGCCGTAGGCCCAGATCACGCGGTCGAGCAGTTGCTTGGAGACCGAGTAGATCCAGCGTTGCTTGTTGACCGGGCCCACCACCAGGTTGGAGGTGTCTTCGTCGAAGTACTGGTCCTGGCACATGCCATAGACTTCGGAGGTCGAGGGGAAGATCACGCGCTTGTTGTACTTGACGCAGTAGCGCACCAGCTTGAGGTTTTCTTCGAAGTCCAGCTCGAACACGCGCAGCGGGTTGCGGGTGTACTCGATCGGCGTGGCGATGGCCACCAGCGGCAGTACCACGTCGCACTTCTTGATGTGGTACTCGATCCACTCGGTGTGAATGCTGATATCGCCTTCCACATAGTGGAAATTGGGGTGGCTGCGCAGGCGCTCGATGGCGTCGGAGCCGATGTCCAGGCCGTAGACTTCGTAGCGGTCGTCACGCAACAGGCGCTCGGACAGGTGGTTACCGATAAAGCCGTTCACGCCCAGGATCAGCACGCGGGTGCGGCGTGGCTTGCGGCCCGACTCGGCGCCGCGCAGCACGGAGCCGTCCACCAGGCCCAGTTCATCGGCCAGGGACGGGCCGGCCAGGTAAAGGCCGTTGTCGTTGCGCTGGCCGAACTTGATCACCAGCGAGTCTTCACCGCAGGCGATGCGCAACGGATTGACGCTGATCACGCGGCCCGGCGCCAGGCCTTCGTTGCCTTTGGCCACGTCGGCCTGCCAGACGATGAGTTTGTGCTCGCCCACGGCGCAAAAGGCGCCAGGGTAAGGCTGAGTCACGGCGCGCACCAGGTTGAACAATTGTTCGGCGGGCTTGTTCCAGTCGATCTTGCCATCGGCGGCGGTACGGCGGCCGAAGCAGGTCGCCTGGCTTTCGTCCTGGGCGGTTTCAGCCAGTGTGCCCTGGGCCAGTTGCGGCAGGGCGTCGCGCAGCAGGTGGCTGGCGGTCTCTCGCAGCTTGGCGTGCAGGCTCAGGCCGGTGTCGCTGCGCTCGATGCTGACTTTGTGTTGGGCCAGGATCGCGCCGGCATCGGCACGCTTGACCATGCGGTGCAGGGTCACGCCGGTTTCGGTTTCACCGTTGACCAGCACCCAGTTGGCCGGCGCGCGGCCACGGTATTTGGGCAGCAGCGAACCATGCAGGTTGAACGCGCCTTGGCGGGCGAGGGCCAGCAGCGGTTCGCTGAGCAGGTTGCGGTAGTAGAACGAGAAGATGAAATCCGGGTTCAGTTTGGCGATGCGTTCGACCCACAGCGGATGGTTGGCGTCTTCCGGGGCGTGCACCGGGATACCGTTGCGGGCGCACAGCTGGGCGACGGAGCCGTAGAAGTTGTTTTCCTTGGGGTCGTCGGCATGGGTGAACACGGCGGCAATGTCGTAGCCCGCAGCGAGCAGGGCTTCGATACCCGCACAGCCAATATCGTGGTAGGCGAACACAACGGCTTTTGAACTCATGACTGGACCTGATCGGAAGAAGAAGTAGAAGTATGGGAAGACACCAGGCCATCGACGACGACCACGGGAGCCGGTGCGGCCGGTTGGTTGCGCAGCACTTTTTCAATAAAGAAACGCGGGCGGGCGCGCACATCGCTGTACATGCGCCCCAGGTATTCGCCCAGCAGGCCCATGCCGATGAACTGGCCACCGGTGAACACGAACAGCACCGCAAACAGCACGAACAGGCCGTCGCCCGCCCAAGTGGCGCCGAAGGCCAGGCGCATGACGATCAGCGCGAAGGCAAACAGCACGCCCAGCGCCGCCAGGCTGAACCCGACGATGGACAGCAGGCGCAACGGCGTGGTGGTCATGCAGGTGAGCAGGTCGAACATCAGGCTGATCAGGCGCATGGCGCTGTATTTGGATTCGCCGTGTTCACGCTCGGCGTGGTGCACCAGGATTTCCGTGGTGTGCCGGGCGAAGCCGTTGGCCAGGATCGGGATAAAGGTGCTGCGCTCGCGGCAGGCCAGCATCGCGTCGACGATGGTGCGGCGGTAGGCGCGCAGCATGCAGCCGTAATCGGTCATGGCCACGCCGGTGGAGCGCTGCACGGCCAGGTTGATCAGGCGCGAAGGCCAGCGGCGGAAGGCCGAATCCTGGCGATTGTTACGCACCGTTGCGACCACGTCGTAGCCCAGGGCGGCTTGTTCCACTAGGCGCGGGATTTCTTCCGGCGGGTTTTGCAGGTCGGCGTCGAGGGTAATCACCACTTCGCCCCGGCACTGTTCGAAACCCGCCATGATCGCGGCGTGCTGGCCATAGTTACGGTTGAGAATCACCGCCACTACCTTGCTGCCATCTTCGGCGGCGGCGTCTTCAAGCAATTGCGCCGAATTGTCGCGGCTACCGTCATCCACCAGGATGATTTCGTAGTCGTAGGCCAGTTGTTGGCAAGCGGCCGTGGTACGGCGCAGCAACTCAGGCAGGCTCTCTTGTTCGTTGTAGACCGGGATAACGATCGATACGCAATGAATAGGGTAGGGTTTCAAAGATTAATAACCTCGGCTGGAGCAACTTGGAGCGCGAAAACAGCAGCGATTAGTGGGCGAAACTACGGCCCGCAGATGACAAAACGGCGCTAAAGATAAAGTGTAATCAACAGGTTAGTCGATAAACCCCGGATTGTTCTGAAGTGATGCCTATAAGGTTAAGCGCAAAAATGTTCAACGAATATGAAAGGCGGATGAAAAACTCGTTTATTTGACAGGTAGACAGCCAGTGTTCAGCTATGTGGCCAAGGTGTTAAACCTTGTGAATGTTCAGCCGAATAGGAACGGGCTGACACGTATTTGGTTCATGTGATCGGCGCCCGTGATGGCTCCACTGCCTCTATTCAACAATCTTCTCTGCATTGCCCTTCAAGTGCCGGTAAAGTAAGCCATCTCTTGCCAGGGTACTCGGATGAATAGCGTGCAGCTTTTACGCGGCCAGTTGCGGCCGGTGTTGATCGGATTGTTAGTGTGCGTCGCCTGTGTCACCACAGTGCGGGCCGATGAGGGCGTGGCCCTGGCGAGCATTGACCAGGTGCCGGAAGGCGTCGAAGTACGTGGCAAGCAGGTCGCTGCCTATACCTGGGACGACCGCCAGGGCAAGAACCTGCTGGTGCTGGCCGAACAGGTCAGCGAGCGGGACGACGATGGCACCCAGTCGGCCTTTGTCTATGCGGCCCAGTACCTGCTGGCCGGCGAGCATCCCAAGCGCGTGTGGATGCTTTACGACGATGTGCGCCAGTGCGAATTCGACGCCGGGCTGCACTTTGACACGGCAGCCACCCGAGTCACCGACCTTTTGGGTGACGGCACGACCCAGGCGACTGTTGGCTACTCGCGCACCTGCACCAGCGATGTCAGCCCCAATGAATTCAAGCTGATCATGCACGCCGGCAAGTCCGAGAAGTATCGCCTGCGCGGCGTCGACCGTTACGGCGCAGCCTGGTGGGACGAAGACGCCGGCGCCCTGCGCGGCATGCCGTTGCCGACCGATTGCAGCGTTGCCGCGCAGCAGGCGCTGGTCAGCCAGTACAAAGAGCAGGGCACCGAGCTACCGCTGCCGGGCTGCTATGGCGACGAGAAGGATTTTGCCAAGGCGCCGGACAGCTACCTGGCGTTCATGCGTCAGCACTGGTTTGCGCTGATGAAAAAACAGGACGCCGACTGGGGCCAGTCCCAGACCCAACCCCAGCAGCCGACGCAAGAGGATGACGTGGCGCCGTGATTTGATGGCAGTGCCAAGACTGCGCTAGACTCGGCCTTCGCCAATTCAATAAATATCGCGATTAATCAATAGATTGCTCGTGATATTTAATCCAAAGGCTGATCTACCTTGACTGAGTCCATCCGCAACCCGCTGACCCTCTACCTCACCCGCCTGGCGCCCTCCAGCCAGCTGACCATGCGCTACGTGCTGCAGGACGCCGCCGACCGCCTGGGCTTTGAAGACGTCAACCTTGAAGACATCGACTGGCACCTGCTGCAACCCGAACAGGTGATCGCCCTGGTCGCCGCGTTGCGCGAGGACGGCTATGCGCCGAACACCTCGTCGCTGTATGTGAATGCGGTGCGCGGGGTGATGAACGAAGCGTGGCGGATGAGCCTGATCAGCCAGGAACACTTGTTGAAGATGCGTTCGGTCAAGGCCGCGTCCGGTACGCGCCTGGGGCAGGGGCGTAACCTGCGCCGCACGTTGATCCGCGAAATGATGGAGGTCTGCGCCGCCGACCCACGCCCCCAGGGCCTGCGCGATGCCGCCGTGATCGGCATCCTGTACGGCTCGGGCATGCGCAAATCGGAGTCGGTCAACCTTGACCTGGCGCAGATCGATTTTGAGCAGCGCAGCTTGCGCGTGATCGGCAAGGGCAATAAAGAGCTGATCAAATACGCGCCGGACTGGGCCTTCGCCAAGCTGCAAGCCTGGCTGGAGTTTCGTCGCGGGCAACTCAAGGAAGGCGAACAGGACGACCCGTTCCTGTTCAACCGAATCCGTCGCGGCAGCCATATCACCCGTGAACGCATCACCAAGCACGCGATTTACTACATCGCTCGCCAGCGTGGGGACCAGGTGGGCGTGAAGATCATGCCCCATGATTTTCGCCGCTCGTTCATTACCCGGGTGATCGAGGAGCATGACCTGTCGATCGCACAGAAGCTGGCCCATCACACCAATATCCAGACCACCGCCAGCTATGACGTGCGTGACGGCAATGAGCGGCGGCGGGCGGTGGATCGCTTCGATTTGTAAGGTTCAAGCATTCGCCAGGTGCGGCGGCAAGCGGCGCAGCGTCCATAGCACCGTGAGCAGGGCGGCGGCCGCGCACAGCGCGATGCCCACCAACATTGGCGCGGGCGTATGGTCGGCGAACAGCCCCACCAGCGTCATCGACACAGCGGCGGTGACCATCTGAATCGCACCCAGCAACGCCGACGCAGACCCTGCCACCGCACCGTGATCCTCCAGCGACAACACCCCGGCGGCCGGCAACAACAGGCCGAGAAAGCCGAAGCCGACAAACAGCAGGGTCATCATCAACGCCAGGTTATCGCCCCACAGCGTGGTGGCCGCCAGCAGCGCCATCACGGCGGCCACGGCAATTACCGACCAGCGAATCAGCGGTGCCAGGCCAAAGCGCGCGCTCAGGCGGGCTGTCAGCTGGCTCATGGCGAAAAACGAGGCGGCGTTGACGGCAAAGCACAGGCTGAACTGGGTAGGCGTCAAGCCGAAATACTGGATATACACGAACGGCGCGCTGCCGATAAACACAAAGAACGTGGCCAGGCCAAAACCGCTGACCACCGCCAGGCCGATAAACACCGGGTCGCGCAGCAGCGCGCCGTAGCTGCGGATCGCACCGCCCAGGGTTTTGCCCAGGCGCCGCTCGGCCGGGTGGGTTTCGGGCAGTTGTACAACGGTCATCACCAGGCACAGCACGGCCACCACCGCCAGCACGGCGAACACCTCGCGCCAGCTCCAGAGTGAAATCACCACACTGCCGGCCAGGGGCGCGAGGATCGGCGACACACTCATCACCAGCATCAGCAAGGCCATCAAGCGCGCGGCTTGATGGCCGGTATAGAGGTCGCGCACGATCGCTCGCGGGATGACCATGCCGGCGCACGCGCCAAACGCTTGCAGGGCGCGAAACCCGATCAGCACTTCAATGCTCGGCGCCAACGCGCAACCGACGCTGGCCACGGCGAAAATCACCAGGCCGGCGTAGATCGGCGGCTTGCGCCCATACACATCGCTGAGCGGCCCATAGAACAGCTGGCACACGCCGATGATCATGAAAAATACCGTGAGGCTCATCTGCACGGCGGCAGGCGACGCCTGCAGGCTGGCGCCCAGGGTGGGCAGGGCGGGGAGGTAGCTGTCGATGGCGAACGGGCCGATGGCGGTGATCAACCCCAGCAGCAAGGCGAGGTGGGCAATACGTTGAGGCATGGGTGTCCCGGGGCAAGCAAAAGACGCCCAGCTTAAGGTATCCGCGCAGATCCGCAAACTTGAGCTTCACTAACAGCCAGTGATGCCGATAACACTGGTAACGACGCATCGGCGCTTGGGTAAGGGGATATCCGCATGACGATCAAGTTACGCTTAACGCTGTTGATTGCGACCGGGTTGCTGACCGCCCTGGTCATGAGCCTGGCCGGTTACCTTGGAAACCGGCAGATGAGCGCCGCCGTGCAGGAAAACGAGGTCAGCATGACCGTTTTGCGCAACCACATGGAAGCCGACATGATGCATGACGCGCTGCGCGCCGATGTGTTGTCCGCCATGCTGGTGGGCCTGGGCAAAAGCACCACCACCGCCGCAGAGGTCAATAGTTCGCTCAAGGAGCACGCCGAGAACTTTCGCAAGGTACTGGGGGACAACCTCAAGTTGCCGTTGGAAGCGACGTTCAAAACCAACCTGGACAACATCAAGCCCAGCCTGGACACCTACATCAGCGCCGCCGAGCGTATCGTCGCGCTGGCCTTGGGCAACCCCGAAGGCGCTCGCGGGGAGCTTGAAACCTTCAATAAAGCCTTCAGTCAGCTCGAAGACCAAATGGGCGCCTTCAGTGAGTTGATCGAAAGCCATACCCAACGGACCGGTGATGCCACCCAACACACCATCCATAACGCCAACTTGATCCTGGGCTCGGTATTGATCGCCAGCCTGCTGTTGCTGCTGGCCCAGGGACGCTGGGTAATCCTCAGCATCATGGGGCCTCTGCAAGCAGCCAGCCGCATTGCCGCGAGTATCGCCCGTGGCAACTTGAGCGAACCAATTGTCGAGCCCAGCCGCAACGACGAAGCCAGTTCATTGATTCGCAGCCTGGCCACCATGCAGCGCGACTTGCGCGGCATGATCGACGTGGTGCGCAGCAATGCCCATGGCGTCAATGGCGTGAGCGAACGACTGAGCCAGGGCTGCCATGAAGTGGCGGACAGCAGCCAGCAGCAAAGCGCCGCCGCCAGCACCATGGCCGCCGCCGCCAGCGAAATGACCGCCAGCATCGAAGAAATCACCCGCCACGCCGGGCGCGCGCTGGACATGGCCAACCAGGCCGAAGCCCTGGCCAAGGACGGCGGCCGGGTGATTCACCAAGTGGTCAGCGACATGGACGGCATTGCCCGTTCCGCCCAGCAGTCGGCCCTGGTCATTCGCACCCTGGACAAGGAATCCGAGGCCATCTACAGCATCATCCAAGTGATCAAGGGCATCGCCGACCAAACCAACCTGCTGGCCCTCAACGCCGCCATCGAAGCCGCTCGCGCCGGTGAACAAGGGCGCGGTTTTGCCGTTGTTGCCGACGAAGTACGCAGCCTGGCCGGCCGCACCAGCGCTTCCACCCAGGAAATCGCCAGCATGGTCGGGCGTATCCAGCAAAGCACCCGGGAAGCGGTCACCAGCATGGAGGAGGGCGTCGCCCAAGTGGACAAAGGCATGGCCGTGACCGCCGATGTCGAGCGCGCCATTCGCGAGATTCTGCAGGCCACCTTGAGCACCACGGAGTTGGTCAACGACATCTCCCGGACCATCGGCGAGCAGAGCCTGGCCAGCAATGAAATTGCCCACCAGGTGGAGATGATCGCCGGTATGTCGCAAAACAATAGCCGCGTCATCGGTGAAACAGCCGCGACCACCGATGAGCTGGCTGGCTTGGCCGGGAAATTGTCGCAGTCGGTGGATCGGTTCAGCGTGTAGACCTGTTGATCAACGGCCGGCCTCTGAGGCCGGTTTTTTTTGTCCGCAGAAAGGGGAACCGGGTAAGACCATCCGGCAAAAATTGATTCGACCCCACAAAAAAAAGATTGAATATTCACACCTAATGTTATTTAAATAACAAAACAAGAGCGGCACGCTTTGCCTCGTCGTGCCGTAACAAGGTGGAATAGCAATGAGCAAGATCGCAGTCATCGGCAGCAATATGGTTGATCTGATTACCTACATCGACCGCATGCCGGCCCAGGGCGAGACCCTCGAAGCGCCGGGTTTTGCCCTCGGTTGCGGCGGCAAGGGGGCCAACCAGGCCGTCGCGGCCGCCAAGTTGGGGGCTGATGTCCTGATGCTGAGCAAGGTCGGCGACGACATGTTTGCCGACAACACCGTGGCCAACTTCCAACGCTTTGGCATCGACACCCGTTACGTGCAGCGCGTGCCGGGTGTTTCCAGCGGCGTCGCGCCGATCTTCGTGCGAACTGACTCGCACAACAGCATATTGATCGTCAAAGGAGCCAATGCGCATCTGTCGCCGGCGGACATCGATGCCGCTGCAGCGGACCTGCGTGAATGCACGCTGATCGTGCTGCAGTTGGAAATCAACCTGGAGACGGTCTACCACGCCATCGAATTCGCTCACCGACACGCTATCGCGGTGCTGCTCAACCCGGCACCGGCGCTGACCGGGTTAAGCGCCGAGCACTTGGCGCAGCTGGACTTCCTGATCCCCAACGAATCGGAACTGGCGCTGATCACCGGTCACGTCGTGAACTCGCCGGCCTCGGCCCAGGCCGCCGCGCGCAGCCTGGTCGCCAGCGGCATTCGCCACGTGATCGTCACCCTTGGCGAGCACGGTGCGTTGTACGTGGGCGAAGAGGGCGAATTCCATGTGCCCGGCGTACAGGTGGTGGCCCGTGATACCACGGGGGCCGGCGATGCCTTTATCGGATGCTTCATTCACCACTGGAACCGCGACGGCCTTATCCGTCAGGCCATTGAACAGGCGGTAGCGTATTCCGCGTGCTCGGTCATGGCGCTGGGTACGCAAACGTCTTATCCCGACCACGAAACGTTCACAAGTTTCCAGCAACAGCGGTAATACCCCACCCAGCCCGGAGAACAATAATGAACAAACCTGCGCTGCAACCGACTCCCGATGGCTTCTACCTGAACCGCACGCCCTGGTTCGCCTTTATCCTGCTGTGCAGCATCTTTGCGCTGTGGGCGGCGGCGGCGAGCATGAACGACGTGCTGATCGCCCACTTCAAGAAAGCGTTTCTGCTGAGTGATTTCCAGACCGCCTTTGTGCAGTCGGCGTTTTATCTGGGCTACTTTTTCGTGGCGATCCCGGCCGCGATGGTGGTGCGTCGCTTCAGCTACAAGAGCACGATCCTGATCGGCCTCCTGCTGTATATGTTCGGCTGCCTGTTGTTTTTTCCGGCGGCGTCCACGGCCAAGTACGGCATGTTCCTGTTGGCGCTATTTGTGATAGCCGCCGGGCTGTCGTTCCTTGAAACCGCGTGCAACACCTATTCGACACTGATGGGGCCACGGGAAACCGGGACCCGACGCTTGAACATTTCGCAAACCTTCCACCCATTCGGCGCAATGGCCGGGGTGTACGTAGGCAGTTTTGTGATGTTCAAGGACACGGATGCCACCAGGGAACAACTGACTCAGATGAGCGCTTCCGAGGCGGCGGTTGCGCAGTTGCAAATGATCCAGTCCACGCTCTTGCCCTACAAGTGGATGATTGCCGTGCTGGTGCTGATCTTTATCCTGATCGCGATTACGCGATTTCCCGCCTGCAAGGGCAATAAGCCCGCTGGCAGCAAGCCCGGCAGCCTGCGTCAGAGCCTGGGCCGGCTGTGGCGCAACCCACGCTTTACCTTTGGCGTATTGGCGCAGTTTCTTTACGTGGGCGCCCAGGTCGGCGTGTGGAGTTTCACCATTCGCCTGGCCATGCAAATGGGCGGTATGAACGAGCGCAGCGCCTCCTGGTTTTTGCTGACCACCTTTGCCGCGTATTTTGTCGGCAAGCTGATCGCCAACCTGTTGATGCGGCGGCTGCACCCCGCCAAGGTCCTGGCGATCTACGGCGTGCTGTGTATCGTGCTGCTGGCCTATACCATTCTGGTGCCGAACATTTCGGCGGTGTATGCAGCAGTCGGCGTGAGCATTTTCCTCGGCCCCTGCTGGCCGACCATCTACGGCCTGACCATCGATGGCCTGGGCGAAGACACCGGTGTCGGTGGCTCTTTGCTGGTGATGAGCATTGTAGGCGGCGGGGTGATCCCGATCTTCCAGGGCCTGCTGTCCGACGCCAGCGGCGGCAACATGCAGCTGGCTTACAGCGTGCCGTTACTGTGCTTTATCGTGATCGTGATGTATGCGCTCAAGTGCATGCGCCAACCCGGCACCTTACCGGCGGGCGCCACCGGGGCGGTGGCCTCATGAATACACGTATCCCACTGTACCGAGCGGTGTTTGGCGAGCAGGAAAAGATCCTTCTGCAATCCCCTGCATTCAAGGTCAGTGCCTGGACCTATGCGTCCGGTGTGTTGGCCCTGAGCCTGGAGAACAGCCGTGGCAAGCTGGTGGTACTGCCTTATCAAGGACAGATGATCTGGTCAGCCGAGTTCGACGGTTGCAACCTGACCATGAGCAACCTGTTCGAGCAACCTCGGCCCAGCCCGACGATCATCGACACCTATGGCTGCTTCATGTTTCACAGTGGCCTGCTGCGCAATGGTTGCCCGACGCCGGACGACACGCACGCCTTGCACGGCGAAATGCCCTGCGCGCCCCTGGACACGGCCTGGCTGGAAGTGGGCGAGGGCTTTTTGCGCCTGGGCGGCTCGTATCAGTACGCCAAGGGGTTCGGCGATCGTTACCTGGCTTGCCCCAGCGTCACATTGCGCGCCGATTCGGCCTTGTTCGATATCGATATGGACGTGACGAACCTGGCCGCAAAGCCCATGGACCTGATGTACATGGCCCACATGAACTACGCGTTTGTGACCGGTGCGCGGTTTGTCGAACCATTGGGCGTGCAACGCCTGCGTCTGCGTACCAGCGTGCCGGACCACGTCAAGCCGACGCCAGCCTGGAGCGCCTACATGGCCCGACTGGCCGAGCACCCGACTCAGTTGGCCTGCCTTGAACAGCCGTCACTGTACGACCCCGAGATCGTGTTTTTCTTTGATGGTGTTGCCACTGACGCCGCGGGCCAGGCGCATTTTCTACTCGATCATCCCAATGGCGCGGCGTTTTACACCCGTTACCGTCCCGAACAGTTCGAGCACGCCGCGCGTTGGATCCTGTACACACCGGATCAGCAAGTGGCGGCGTTCGTCCTGCCGTCCACCTGTGAGCCCGAGGGCTATAACGCCGAGAAAGCCAAAGGTCACGTGCGTGTGCTGGCGGCTGGAGCCAGCGCTTCGTTCAGTGTCACCACCGGTTACTTGAGTGCGCAGGAGCGGCAGAAGCTGTTGGGTTAGACCAGCAATTGCGTGCCGTTGGCCTGGATGACTTCCTTGTAGCCACGGGGGATTTTCTTGTCACTGACCACGTAATGAAAGTCTTCCAGGGCGGCGAAGTGAGCGGTGCGCACCGTGTCGAACTTGCTGAAATCGGCGAGCAGCACGCGCTGCTGGGCCTGGCGTATGACCTTTTGCTTGACCTCGACTTCGTTGAAGTTGAAGCACGTCACGCCGAATTCCTGGCTGACGCCGGCGGCGGTCACAAAGGCCCATGTCAGGCGCACGCTGTCGAGGATGCTGCTTTCGGCGCGGCTTTCAAAAACCTGATTCTTGCGGTGAAAAGTGCCACCGCACAACACGATGTGGCAATTGGGCTTGTTCTGCAGTTTGAGCAGCACGTTCAGCGAGCTGCACACCGCCGTGAACTCCAGCGCATCGGGAATGAAATCAACCACAAAAGGCGAGGTGGTGCCGCAGTCAAAAAATACCGTGTCACCGGCCTGGATCAACTGGGCAGCGAGCTTTCCGATGCGGCGTTTTTCCTCAACGTGACGCGTGTCCTGCTCCGCCACGCGATAATCGCCGGCCTCGTTGCCGACTCGCGTGATGTAGCCGCCCAGCAGGCGCAGATGATCGCTGAAATGGTTGAGATCGCGGCGCAGGGTCATTTCGGAAACCTCCAGCAGCGCGGCCATTTCCTTCAAGTGAATGGCATTCTGGTCCTGCAAGGCTTGTTGAATGAGCTTCAGTCGATCGGCTTTTCTACTGTCCACGAGTATTCCAGAGGTTGATTGTTGTTGTTAAATAAGTAACATTAAATGTTAATATTGTAACTATTTTATGTGCGCACTGTGACACGCGCGCCACAATCATTGGCAACATACAGGCAAGGGCTCGTTAAATGAACAATCTTCCACCCGCAGCATTGGCCAAGTACATCGATCACACCCTGCTGGCTCCCGACGCCTCCCGTGAGCAGATCCGAACCTTGTGCGAAGAGGCCCGCGAACACGGCTTTTACTCCGTATGCCTGAACTCGGGTCAAGTACCTTACGCCGCGTCATGCCTGACCGATAAAAGCGTAGTGATTTGTGCTGTTGTGGGCTTTCCATTGGGGGCCGGTCTGAGTGACACCAAGGCTTTCGAAGCCCAACGGGCAATTGCCGCCGGGGCAGGGGAGATCGATATGGTGCTCAATATCGGATGGTTGAAAGATGGGCTACTGGAAGCCGTGCGCGAAGACATCGCCCTGGTCCACGAGGCCTGCGGCGCCGTGCCGTTGAAGGTCATACTGGAAACCTGTCTGCTCGACGACAAGCAGAAGGTCCAGGCCTGCGAAATCTGCCGCGACTTGGGTGTGGCGTTCGTCAAGACCTCCACCGGCTTCAGCCGAAGCGGTGCGACAGTCGAAGATGTGGCACTGATGCGCCAGACCGTGGGCGCAGGGGTTGGTGTAAAGGCGTCCGGCGGTGTGCGCGATTATCCGACGGCTTTAAAGATGATTGAAGCCGGGGCGACACGTTTGGGCAGTAGTTCAGGAATTGCGATCGTGGGCGGAGCGATGACGGCGGCGGGTGGTTATTGAAGGTTTTTTGCTGATCAGCGATCGGTAGATATAACTATACTAAATAGTCATTTAGTTGAGTTATACGATATATCTATATAAACGGGCAGGGCGACAGGCCGATTTCAACCGAAAACAGCCAGCCAGATCGTATGCCCGCCACATTCCGGATCTTCTGTTATTTGCTCAACGACGCTGAAACCGTGGGCATTGAGCAGCGCAATATATTCACCATGGTCCAGGCTTGCATGATAAAGCGTTTCGCCCTCAAAGCTGCCCAGCGCGACGCCATGTGCCGTGCCACTGGTAAACATCAGTGCAGCACCAGGCTGGGCATGGGCCTGGAAAATAGGGAACATTCGACGCTGATCATCAGGCGTCAGATGAAAGAAACTGTCCCACGCCAGAATGCCAGCGTAACGCTGATTCAACGCCAACTGGCGCATGTCGGCCACATGCCAGGCGTGTTGCGGGAAACGTTGCCGACACAAGGTGATCATCGCCGTGGAAGAATCAACGCCAGATACAGCGTGACCCGCGCCGATCAAGTAAGCGGCCATGGGTTCGGCGCAGCCACAGCCGACATCGAGGACATGACCAGCTGCAACCGGCATGGCCTGGCGAAAACGATCCAGCCAGTGTTGTTCAACAAGGCGCCGTGAACGAACTCGATCCCATGTTTGAGCGTGACGTTCGTAAAGATCGATGATCTGATGGGCTGCTTCATGCATGCGGGAAATCCTGAGGGGATGTGGTCAAGAGGCGTGGCTGAGGTTTGAAATGTACCTGGGAGACGGCCTGTGTGGAATACCAATGGGTTCGCATAATGTATATTATGTTAAATTAGCTATTAAGACAGGCATGCCCCAAAGCGCACACCTGCTCTAACCTCTTACCCAACCCAACTCACAGCAGTTTTGGGAATCACTTCCGACTCGTCGAGTTTGGAGGCGAACATGCTCACTGCCGCGACGGCGTCGCTGGTGCCGCTGCGGATCTGCAATATCACCGAGCCGGCCTGATCGGCCAGGCCTACTCCGCGTTGCGCGCCCTCTTGAGTAGCGTTCATGCTGGCGACGGCATCACGGGTTTCGGAAAGGATCTTGCCAATCATTTCGGCAATTTCCGCAGTCGAGCGACTGGTGCGTCCCGCCAGCTGTCGGACTTCGTCGGCCACTACCGCAAAGCCTCGGCCCTGATCGCCCGCTCGGGCTGCTTCAATGGCGGCGTTGAGGGCCAGCAGGTTGGTCTGATCAGCGATACCGCGAATCGTATTGACGATGGCCGTGATCTGTTCGGAACGGTCACCCAACTGACCGACCAGCCGCGCCGACGCGCCAATGTTTTCGGCTATCTGGCGCATCTCTCTGGCTGTTTCCTGGATGACTTGGGCGCCCTGTTCGGCGACTTTCTCGGTCTCGGCGGAAATATGGTACGCCCGGGAAGCGCCGCGCGAGTCCTCTTCAAAGCGCTCGATGCGCGCGGTGATATCACTGGCGAACTTGACGATCTTCGACAATTTGCCGTCAGCGTCATACACCGGGTTATAGGTGGCTTCCAGCCAGACTACCCGTCCGTTTTTGCCGATACGTTTGAACTGACCACTGAAAAACTCGCCGGCATTTAATCGACGCCAGAAGTCGCTGTATTCGCTGCTATTGATCAAGCTTGGCTCGCAAAACAGCCGGTGGTGCTTACCCTTGAGCTCGCTCAGGCTGTAGCCCATGGTGTGTAGAAAGTTGTCGTTGGCCGAGAGGATATTGCCCGTTAGGTCAAACTCAATCACAGCCATGGCGCGATCCAGCGCGGCCAGTTTGCCCCGCGCCAGCGCTTCCTGAGCGACTTTTTCAGTCACGTCCAGTGCATACTTGACGATCCTGTTCACTTGGCCGCGCTCGTCGAGCACCGGGTTGTAACTGGCTTCAAGCCAGACATTCTGCCCCATCGCGTTAATTCGCTGGAAAGTCCCCGACACGAATGTACCGGCACGCAGTTGCGACCAAAACTGGCTGTAATCCGCGCTGCGGGTTAACGCAGGCGTGCAGAAGTCACGATGCGACTTACCAAGCAATTGGTCGGCGCTATAGCCTATGGTGGCGAGAAAATTATCGTTGGCTCGCAGCACCTTTCCGTCCAGATCAAACTCGACCACCGCCATGGAGCGGCCCAGTGCTTCGAACAATCCCTTGTAACCCATTACTTCAGCCTTCCTGGCCTCCAGTTCATCTTTTATAGTTTTATTGAACATGGACTGCCCCTCGGTTTACCGCCAACGGATACGACTTGAATAGATATCGGCGGACAATCGGGCAACTGAATGGGGCATTACACAATTATGATTTGACGTCAATAAACTGCGCTTTGATCACGCCTCATTCAACGCCAGCGCCATCTTCAACCGAAGATCCTTTTCCGCAAACGGCTTATGCAACACCGGACAGTCAGCAAACTCTTTCGGCAAACCGCTGACGCCGTACCCCGTGCTGAACAAGAACGGAATGTTGCGCGCGCGCAAAACGCTGGCAACCGGAAACACGTGTTCTCCCGCCAGGTTCACGTCCAGAATCGCCAGGTCTACGTCGAGCACACTGGCCTTTTCGAGTGCCTTCGCGAGTCGGGCCACGGAGGCAACTACCGTGCATCCCATGTCTTCGAGCATTTCCTCGATCAACATCGCGATGGTGCCTTCGTCTTCAACCAGGAGCACCCTGGTTCCTGGGAATCCGGTCATGGTGTGTTCTCAACGACCATGAACGAAAAGCGGCAATGAACGCCCTCACGGGCGAAGTCGAGTTCAAAAGAACCGCCTAGATCACGCTCGATGCAGCGCTGCATCAAACGCGAACCCAACCCTTTGCGTTCTGGCGTGATCACTGCAGGGCCGCCCTCCTCGCGCCAGTCCAGGGTGAGTAGCGCGCCGTCCGGCTGGGGTTGAACGCTCCAGTTCACGTAAAGCGTCCCGGTTTCGTTCGACATCGAACCGTATTTCAGGGCGTTGATTGCCAGTTCATTGAGGGTCATGGTGAGGCTCAGGGCGACGCGGGTGTCCACATCGATGGCGTCACCGGCGATCATGATGCGCCCAGGTTCATCGCCGAATACCGGCATTAGCACTTCATGGGCCAGCACGCTCAGCGGCGTGTGGCCCCAATGCCGCTTCGTCAGCAGGTCGTGGGCACGCGACAACGCGAGCAGCCTGGCTTCGAAGCGGACATAACCTTCGTTGGCATCCTGCGCGCTGCGCGCGGTTTGCGCCGCCAGGGACTGGACCGTGGCCAGGGTGTTCTTGACCCTGTGATTGAGTTCATCGATCAGGTTTTTCTGTCGGTCTTCTGCCTGCTTTCGCTCAGTAATGTCCACGAGCATGTTGATCGCACCGATCAGGTTTCCGTCGGCATCGTGCAGAGGGGTCGGATACGGCGCAAAGGACACGCGAGTGCCGTCCGGGCGTTCCGCAATGGCCTCGACGCCCCGCACCGGCCGATTTTCCCTGAGCGCCACGGCCATCGGGCATTGGTCGTGAGGCAGATACGTGCCGTCGGTGTTGAACAGTTTCCAGGTGACGCACCACAGGTCGCCCAGTTGCGGTGTGCGCCCCGACAACTCGACGGCCGCGCCGTTATAGAAGTTGATGCGCCCTTCGGCGTCGGTGGTGTAGACGGCCGCCGGCAGCGCCTCCAGCAGGTTGCGCATGTGTCGCTCGCTTTCGCGCACGCGGTGTTCCATCTCTCGGGCCAGCGTCACGTCCTGGATGACCCGTACGCCGTAGCGGAACCTGCCATCGGCAGCCCTGACCGATGAGCTGTGAATATCCAGATAGATCGGCTGGCCATCGAGCTTTACGGCACGTTTGCGCAACACGTAATTGTCCAGTTCGCCCGCCACCTGCCGTGCGTATAACGCCGCGTCCTGCTCGACACTGTCTGGATGGGTGTAGTCCAGGAAGGTCATCGCCAGCAGTTGTTCGCGAGACCGACCGAGCATGGTGCACAGGGCATCGTTCACCCGCAGCAGGCGACCGTCCTCCCCTGCTTCCGCAATGCCGATGGTCGCCGCCTCGTAAGTCGCCGCCAAGCGGTCATCGCTCTCCTGGCGCTCGGTTTCGGCGTCGTGCACGCGGGTCACGTCGATAGTGAAACAACGGGTATTAAAGAATTTGCCGTTTTCAAAGCGCCCATTGGAGGTAATCGCGACATGCTTGATGGTGCCGTTCTTGGCTTTAAGGCGCGCCGGATAGCTGTTCAGGCAATCGCCGCTGCCAAGCTTGGTGAGGATGTCACCGATAACCGGCTCATCCACATGGAATTCGGTGATGTGACGGCCGATGTACTCGTCCACTGAATAGCCCAGCAGCGACAACTCGGCTTTGTTGGCCCGCAGAATAATGCCTTCGCCGCTGACAATATGAAGGCCCACGGCGCTGTTTTCGAAAAAGTCTTCAAGGTCGCAGCTTTTGCGTCGCAGTTCCTCGGCGATGGCGTGGTGCGTCGAGACATCCTGAAAGCAGTTGATTGCGCCCTGGATGTGTCCCTCCCGGTCTCTCAGCGTGCGGATACTCATGAGTGCCACGAATCGCGATCCGTCAGGGCGCTCGATCAAGACTTCCTGGTTACGCGCGCACTGCCCCGCGTTGAGGGTCGAGGCCATCGGGCATTCGTCAACGGCCAACGGCGTGCCACCTGTGGAATAAAGGCGATACGAACCGCAGAAGCGGTCTCCGCCCTCCCCCAGCGCCGGTGTCCTGCCCCACAGCTCGACCGCTTCGCTGTTGAATCGGACGAGCCACCCGTTGTGGTCACAGAGATAGATAGCCCCGGGAATGGCATCGAGCGTTTGAGTTCCCATCGCGACCAGCTTCTCGTACTCGCTGGGCTCGCGCGCGTCCCTGGGGCGCTCATCAAAATTCAACATCGTTCATCCCTCGAACACCTGATTGGAACGCATCTGTTTTTACCGTCTTGGGGCCTACTCTGCCTGAGACGGCGTTCCACTTCAGATAAATCTCGTTTCACCCGGAAAGATCTTTTCTGAGCCTGCAATGGACGCTAGATCATTATGGGTTTCGGTAGTTCAGTAAAAATGGCGCATAGAGCCCACTACAAGATCTTGTAGGTGCCAAGCCTCTACAAGTCCTCTATAAAAACCCGCACTTGCCCCCTCCCCAAGGAACATCCTGTCATGCACATGGAAGAGCATACGCTGAGCGAAATGAGTGACGAGCTCAAACTCATGTTAGGTCGCTTTCGGCACGAACAATTCGTCGAGAAACTTGGATGGCGATTGCCCATCCAGCCGCACCAGGCCGGTTGTGAGTGGGACCAATACGACACGGAGCACGCCCGCTACCTCCTGGCGTTCAACGAGCATCATTCCATTATAGGCTGCGCCCGTCTGATACCCACAATATTCCCCAACCTGCTGGAGGGCGTCTTCAGCCATACCTGCGCAGGTACACCGCCCAAGCATACCGCCATCTGGGAAATGACCCGCTTCACCACCCGCGAACCGCAATTGGCCATGCCTTTGTTCTGGAAAAGCCTCAAGACTGCCAGCTTGGCAGGCGCCGATGCCATCGTCGGAATCGTCAACAGCACGATGGAGCGCTATTACAAAATCAATGGGGTCAACTACGAACGCCTGGGGCCAGTCACCCTGCACCAGGACGAAAAAATCCTCGCCATCAAGCTTTCGGCCCACCGTGAACACCACCGTGGTGCGCGCATGCCTTCAGCCTTCACATCCGGGGCGTTTCTGGAAGAGACCGCATGATACCGGCCGAGTCGTCCTGCTGGACGACTCGGCGCAGTCGATGAACCTCAGATATAGCCCAGCGCGACCGCGTAAGACACGGCCTGCACGCGGTTGCTGGCACCGAGTTTGCGTTGGATGTTGCGGTGATGGTAATTCACAGTGTCGGTGCACACGCCCATGATCACGCCAATTTCTTCCGAGGTCTTGCCGTCTGCGGTCCAGCGCAACACATCACATTCCCGCTCGCTGAACTCCACATCGGTGTTGAACGCACGAACATCGCTTTCCAACTCGGAAATCTTCGCCAGGGCCACCGCGGCAAACGCTTTGGTCACCGGCTTCAATGCTTCGAACTCCTGAAGACTGATGACATTGTCCTTGCGTGCCAGGCTCAACACTCCGACACGCCCCTGGGTGTTGAACGAAGGTTGTGCCAGGCCGTGGCACAGATTCGAATCGTTGGCTTCAGACCACAGCTGCGGGCAGCCCCGGAACAGCTCATTGCTCCATAAAATAGGGGCCGACGAGACTTTGCTGTGTTTCACCGTAGGGTCGATCGTTGCGTAGTTAGCTGCCTGATAGCGCTGTATCCAGTCTTCGGGATAATTGCTGTACATATAGGTTCTGGGCCGCATGAACGGCGTCACGCTGCACATGCCATAGGCAAAGAAATCAAACCGCAGTTCACGCAAGACTCTCAATGAAACCGCCGTGAATTCCTCCATGTTCATGGTTTGCGCAAAGATACTGTAAAAATAAGCATCCCATCCCAACAGCTGTCCTAATTCCATTTTGAACACCTATAAAGCTCGAAAGGAATCGTGAGACTAAAGCAACCTGAACTCATGTCAAACACAAAATTCCAGCGCTATAGACTGCTTCGCACTAGCACTAGATTTCTTATGTCTAACCCAACTAACTAGCCATAGGCCACTGTTCCCGGCCGACGAATGAACCTGCTCATTCATAATAATGCAACAACCTGTCCGACAGCCCGCACCGCCCCGCTCAGGCTTGAGCCACTACAAGATCTGGTAGTTCCAAGCCCAGGAAATGCGGGTGTATAAACAACACCGTTCGGAACAGCCGCGAAGGCACCACAGTTAAAACAACTGTTAGATAGGGCCATGCGCAATTAACTAAATATTTACTTGATTTTTAAATCTTAATCCAACTAAGGAGAACGCTGCCCATGCCTGCTTCGCTTACCCCTGGCGGTTTTAATGATCAGCTCGAACTTCGCCAAAAGAATCGCGCCACGGTTGAACAGTACATGCGCACTAACGGCGCAGATCGCCTGCGCCGGCATGAGCTGTTCACGCCGGATGGCAGTGGCGGCTCCTGGAACACCGAAACCGGTGAGCCCCTTGTGTTTAAAGGCCACGCGAAACTCGCCGCCCTCGGCGTGTGGCTGGACAAGTGCTTTCCAGACTGGCAGTGGCACAACGTCCGGGTGTTTGAAACCGACAATCCCAACCATTTCTGGGTGGAAAGCGACGGCCGCGGCAAGTCCCTGGTGCCCGGTTACCCGGAGGGGTATTGCGAAAACCATTACATCCATTCCTTCGAGCTGGACAACGGCAAAATCACGCAAAACCGTGAATTCATGAACCCCTTCGAACAACTTCGCGCCTTGGGCATCCCGATTCCAAGCATCAAGCGTGAAGGGATCCCCGCCTCATAAGCCCTTTATCCATTGGAGATTGAGCATGTCTACCAGCGCAGCACAACAACTGACAACTAATGACACTGAACTACGTCGCAAGAACCGCGCCACGGTCGAGCAATACATGCGCACCAAAGGCCAGGATCGCCTGCGCCGGCATGAACTATTCACCGAAGACGGTTCCGGCGGCTTATGGACCACGGATACCGGCGCTCCGATTGTAATCAGTGGCAAAGCCAAGTTGGCCGAACACGCTATTTGGTCACTCAAGTGCTTCCCGGATTGGGAATGGTACAACGTCAAGGTGTTTGAAACCGATGACCCTAACCATATCTGGGTCGAGTGCGATGGTCACGGCAAGATTCTCTTTCCCGGTTACCCGGAAGGTTATTACGAGAATCACTTCCTGCACTCCTTCGAACTGGAGGACGGCAAAGTAAAACGCAATCGTGAATTCATGAACGTCTTTCAACAACTGCGCGCCCTGGGTATTGCGGTACCGCATATCAAGCGTGAAGGCATCCCTACTTAATCCTTTGGGAGAGTGATCGCATCATGGAAGACTTACTGAAACGGGTTCTAAATTGTGAAGCGTTCCAGCAGCCTCAATGGAGCGAACCCTCACAATTGCATGACGCGCAGGCCTACCTCAGGGACAGCGCGTCACTGATTCGCGTCGAAGACATTCTGGTCCTGCGTGCCACCCTGGCGAGGGTCGCGGCTGGCGAAGCGATCATCATCCAGTGCGGCGACTGCGCCGAGGACATGGATGAAAGCGCGCCCAGCCATGTGACGCGCAAAGCCGCGGTGCTGGACATCCTGGCCGGTGCGTTCCGGCTGGTAACCCAGCAACCGGTGGTGCGGGTGGGGCGGATTGCCGGGCAGTTTGCCAAACCGCGTTCCAACCACAGCGAACGCATCGGCGATGTCGAGTTGCCGGTGTATCGCGGTGACATGGTCAACGGTCGCGAGGCAGTCAGCGGCCATCGCCAGCATGATGCGCAACGCCTGGTGCGCGGCTATCGCGCGGCGCAGGACATCATGCAACACCTGGGGTGGAAGGACCCGGCCGGCAAGGAGCCGCTTAGCGGTTCTCCCGCCTGGACCAGCCACGAAATGCTGGTGCTCGACTACGAACTGCCGCAAGTGCGCCAGGACGAGCAGGGCCGGGTATTTCTCGGTTCAACCCACTGGCCGTGGATTGGCGAGCGTACCCGCCAGTTGACCGGCGCTCACGTCGCCTTGCTCAGCGAAGTGCTCAACCCGGTGGCCTGCAAGGTCGGCCCGGACATCACCCAGGACCAGCTGCTGAGCCTGTGCGAGCGCCTGGACCCCAGGCGCGAACCCGGCCGGCTGACGCTGATCGCCCGCATGGGCGCCCACAAGGTCGCCGACCGCCTGCCACCGCTGGTTGAAGCGGTGCGCCGTGCCGGCCACCAGATCATCTGGCTCAGCGACCCGATGCACGGCAACACCATCGTCGCGCCCTGCGGCAACAAGACCCGCATGGTGCAGACCATCACCGAGGAAATCACCGCCTTCAAACATGCCGTGACCTCCGCTGGTGGCGTGGCCGGCGGACTGCACCTGGAAACCACTCCGGATGACGTCAGCGAGTGCGCCTCCGATGCCGCCGGCCTGAACCAGGTTGCCAGCCACTACACAAGCCTGTGCGACCCGCGCCTGAACCCCAGGCAAGCCATTGCTGCGGTGATGGCCTGGCAAACCTGCCCTCCTCCACCCCTGGTTCCCTCTGACTGGAGTTTGTCGCCATGACCGGCATTCCATCGATCGTCCCTTACGCCCTGCCCACCTCCCGCGACCTGCCCTCCAACCTCGCGCAGTGGCGTATCGACCCCGAGCGCGCCGTGCTGTTGGTGCATGACATGCAGCGCTACTTTCTGCGGCCCTTGCCCCAGGCCCTGCGTGAAGAGGTCGTGAGCAATGCCGCGCGCATTCGCCAGTGGGCCGCCGACAACCACGTGCCGGTGGCCTACACCGCCCAACCGGGCAGCATGAACGCGGAGCAACGCGGGCTGCTCAAGGATTTCTGGGGCCCAGGCATGCAGGCCAGCCCGGCCGACCGCGAGGTGGTCGACGCCCTCACGCCCCAACCGGGTGACTGGCTGCTGACCAAGTGGCGCTACAGCGCCTTCTTCAATTCCGACTTGCTGCAACGCATGCACGCCGGCGAGCGCGACCAGTTGATCCTGTGCGGGGTGTATGCGCATGTCGGGGTACTGATTTCCAGCGTGGATGCCTACTCCAACGACATCCAACCCTTCCTCGTGGCCGACGCGATCGCCGACTTCAGCAAGGAGCATCACTGGATGGCCATGGAATACGCCGCCAGCCGTTGCGCCATGGTCATCACCACCGACGAGGTGGTGCTATGAGCCAAGCCGCCGCCCGCCTCATGGAACGCATCCTGCAACCGGCGCCCGAACCGTTTGCACTCTTGTATCGTCCGGAATCCAGCGGCCCCGGGCTGCTGAACGTGCTGATTGGAGAGATGTCGCAGCCGCAGGTACTGGCCGATATCGACTTGCCTGCCCCGTCGATCGGTGCCCCGCGCCTGGATGTACTGACGCTGATTCCCTACCGCCAGATTGCCGAACGCGGCTTCGAGGCGGTGGACGATGGGTCACCGCTGCTGGCGATGAACATCACCGAGCAGCAGTCCATCGGCATTGAGCAGTTGCTGGCGTTGCTGCCCAACGTGCCGATTCAATTGAACAACGAACGCTTCGACCTCAGCGACGCCACCTATGCCGAGATCGTCAGCCAAGTGATCGCCAACGAAATCGGCTCCGGGGAAGGCGCCAACTTCGTGATCAAGCGCACCTTTCTGGCCGAGATCAGTGAGTATGGCCCGGCCAGTGCGCTGTCGTTCTTTCGTCATCTGCTGGAGCGGGAAAAAGGCGTCTATTGGACATTCATCATCCACACCGGCAGTCGCACCTTTGTCGGCGCGTCCCCCGAGCGCCACATCAGCGTCAAGGACGGGCTCGCGGTGATGAACCCCATCAGCGGCACCTATCGCTACCCTCCCGCCGGCCCCAGCCTGACCGACGTCATGGACTTTCTGGCTGACCGCAAGGAGGCCGATGAGCTGTACATGGTGGTCGACGAAGAGCTGAAAATGATGGCGCGCATCTGTGAAGACGGCGGGCACGTCCTCGGTCCTTACCTCAAGGAAATGACGCACCTGGCTCACACCGAGTACTTCATCGAAGGCAAGACCCGCCGCGATGTGCGCGAGATCCTGCACGAAACCCTGTTCGCCCCGACGGTTACCGGCAGCCCGCTGGAAAGCGCCTGCCGGGTGATCCAGCGCTATGAGCCGCAAGGCCGTGCGTACTACAGCGGCATGGCCGCGCTGATCGGCAGCGATGGTAAAGGCGGACGCTCCCTGGACTCGGCGATCCTGATTCGCACCGCCGACATCGATAACAGCGGGCAGGTCCGCATCAGCGTGGGCTCGACCATCGTGCGCCACTCAGAACCCCTGACCGAAGCCGCCGAAAGCCGGGCCAAGGCCGCCGGCCTGATCGCCGCACTGAAAAACCAGGCACCTTCGCGCTTCGGTGGCCATCTGCAGGTGCGCGCAGCATTGGCCAGCCGCAATGCCTACGTCTCGGATTTCTGGTTGATGGACAGCCAGCAGCGCCAACAGACCCAGGCCGACTTCAACGGGCGGCATGTGCTGATCGTCGACGCCGAAGACACCTTCACCTCGATGATCGCCAAACAGCTGCGGGCGCTGGGCCTGGTGGTGACGGTGTGCAGCTTCAGCGACGAGTACAGTTTCGACGGTTACGACCTGGTGATCATGGGCCCTGGCCCTGGCAACCCGAGCGATGTCCAACTGCCGAAAATCGACCATTTGCACGTGGCGATCCGTTCCCTGCTCAGCCAGCAGCGACCCTTCCTGGCGGTGTGCCTGAGTCATCAGGTGCTGAGCCTGTGCCTGGGCCTGCAGTTGCAACGCAAGGCCATTCCCAACCAGGGCGTGCAAAAACAGATCGACCTGTTCGGCAACGCCGAACGGGTGGGTTTCTACAACACCTTCGCGGCCCAAAGCTCCAGTGACCGCCTGGACATCGACGGCATCGGCACGGTCGAGATCAGTCGTGACAGCGAGACCGGCGAGGTCCATGCCCTGCGCGGGCCGTCGTTTGCCTCCATGCAGTTTCATGCCGAGTCGCTGCTGACCCAGGAAGGCCCGCGCATCATCGCCGACCTGCTGCGGCACGCTCTCATCCACGCACCTGTCGACAGCACCGTTTCGGCCGCCGGGAGATAACCATGCACAACTACGTCATCATCGACGCCTTTGCCAGCGTGCCGCTGGAAGGCAATCCGGTCGCGGTGTTCTTTGACGCCGACGACTTGCCGGCCCCGCAGATGCAACGCATCGCCCGAGAAATGAACCTGTCGGAGACCACCTTCGTACTCAAGCCACGTAACGATGGGGATGCGCTGATCCGGATTTTCACCCCGGTCAACGAACTGCCCTTCGCCGGCCACCCGTTGCTGGGTACGGCCATTGCCCTGGGTGCGCACACCGACAATCACCGGCTGTACCTGGAAACCCAAATGGGCACCATCGCCTTTGAACTCGAGCGCCAGAACGGCAGCGTGATCGCCGCCAGCATGGACCAGCCGATCCCGACCTGGACGGCCCTGGGCCGCGACGCTGAATTGCTCGAGGCCCTGGGCATCGGCGACTCGACCTTTCCCATCGAGATTTATCACAACGGCCCGCGCCATGTGTTCGTCGGCCTGCCGAGCATTGCAGCCTTGTCGGCCCTGCACCCCGACCACCGTGCGCTGTCCAGCTTCCACGACATGGCCATCAACTGCTTTGCCGGCGCGGGACGCCATTGGCGCAGCCGGATGTTCTCGCCGGCCTACGGCGTGGTCGAGGATGCGGCAACCGGTTCTGCTGCCGGGCCGTTGGCGGTTCACCTGGCGCGCCACGGCCAGATAGCGTTCGGCCAACCCGTGGAGATTTTGCAAGGCGTGGAAATCGGCCGCCCTTCACTGATGTTCGCCAAAGCGGAGGGCCGCGCCGACCAACTGACGCGAGTCGAGGTATCCGGTCATGGCGTCACGTTCGGACGCGGGAGCATCGTGTTATGAACCTTTCACTGCAAGGCAAGCCGCTGCTGGGTAAAGGTATGTCGGAATCCCTCACCGGCACACTGGATGCGCCCTTCCCCGAATATCAGACACTGCCCGCCGACCCCATGAGTGTGCTGCACAACTGGCTGGAGCGTGCGCGCCGCGTGGGCATCCGCGAACCCAAGGCCCTGGCGCTGGCCACCGCCGACCGCCAGGGCCGGCCCTCTACGCGGATCGTGGTCATCAGTGAAATCAGCGACGCCGGGCTGTTGTTCAGCACCCATGCTGGCAGCCAGAAAGGCCGTGAACTGACCGACAACCCGTGGGCGTCGGGTGTGCTGTATTGGCGCGAGACCAGTCAACAGATCATCCTCAACGGCCAGGCCGTGCGCCTGCCGGATGCCAAGGCCGATGAAGCATGGCTCAAGCGCCCGTATGCGACGCATCCGATGTCATCGGTATCGCACCAGAGTGAAGATTTAGAAGACGTGCAAGCCATGCGCAACGCCGCCAGGCAACTGGCCGAGGCGCAAGGCCCACTGCCGCGTCCCGAGGGGTATTGCGTGTTCGAGTTGCGGCTTGAATCGCTGGAGTTCTGGGGGAATGGGCAGGAGCGGCTGCATGAGCGGTTGCGCTATGACCGCAGCGATACAGGCTGGAGGGTGCGGCGTTTGCAGCCCTGACGCGTGCGGCCAACTCACGCTCCGAACGCAGGCGCTGCAGGGAAGGCTATTGCTCCTCCTGCAGCCATGCTTCACACATAACCGCGATCACTACTGAGTTCCCTATCACGATAAAACCTGGGAATGCGGCTATTAAGAGAGGGTAAATAGCTCCACTGATAATGACGACGAGACGAGGCTGGCTTGCAATGTAGCCATGCCAAAATCGCCTCGGAGGCGATCGTCATTGCAAGTTGCTGGCCTGGGCATTCATGTCTCCCAGAGCCAAAGCTGAAGGTGCGTCGATGAGTTCGTTTGAGCAAGAAGCTATCGGGGTCCGGGTTCGCACTGGAATCCCTGTTCGCTGAAGCGAGTAACACTAGAACCGTATCACCCGCCTCCAAGACGCTGCCCTCGATAGTGCATCGTTTCGCAACGAATCGCCGGGTGTTTTGCACGGGCGAGTCGTAGCGCGCGACCTCTTTCACCAGGTCTGCAACGAGCATCGGCGCAGCTTGCAAGTCTTCAAGCAGACCAGGGTTACGATTGAGCGCTACAAGGGTATTGCCGATCAGGCCCGCAGTGGCTTCGCAGGTCTGTGACAACAGGCCGATCAGGTTAGCGATCAATGCCTCATCATCTCTCCAGGCGGTGGCTTCGCAGCCGCTCAAGATATGGCTCAAGAAGCAGCTGCGCTGATCGTCCTTACTCAGCAGCGCGCTGAATAACTGGCTCAGCCGAGCGGCTGCGGAATTGGATTCACCGAGTTTAGTTGCATCGCTTAAGGGCGAAAAGCAAGCGACAAAGCTCTGTGTGAGTCGAGCTACTTCCTGTAGCCGGTCGGATGGGAGGCCTAACAAGGCCGCAACGACGCAAACCGGTAACGTGAACATCAACTCATCCGGGTCTTCGAGCGGCTTATCGAGCGTCTCGATCAAGCGTGACGCGATGGCTGCGATGCTTTGCACCTCTACGGAGGCCAGGGCGGGTTCGATAGCCATCCTGGGGCACAGGTGCCGCGGGCCCTCGTTCATGCGCATCAACCGACCGAAAATCATGCCCGCCGCGCCCTGCGCAATGGCAGGCGGTATCGGCTCCTTCAGCGGGCGCACCCGACAGTCGGGGTGCCCCAGAATGGCTTCCACAGCGTTGGCGCTGCTTGCGATCCATAAACGCAGACCTGCATCGAATAACAAGCCTTTTTGTCGCCTGAGGCCCGAGTAATAAGCGTATGGATCAGCATGGGTCGCTGCGTCAAAAGGCGTCATTCCACAAATCCTGTTCACAAAGAACAGCTACTATCGAACACCCTTCATGGCGACGATTCGCTCAGGAACGAAATATGGACGCTCAAAGCAATGACACCGCGATTTCTCGAGTAGCCGGCGCGATAGCCGAACCTGCGAGAACGAAAATGCTGTGTTCGTTGATGGACGGCCACGCCCGTACCAGTACCGAAATGGCCGTCATCGCCGACGTGAGTGCATCCACGGCGAGCGCGCATTTAGCGAGATTAAAAGAGGATGGGTTGGTAAAGCTGCACACCCAAGGCAGGCATCGCTACTACAGCCTGGCTGACGCGCAAGTGGCCCAGGCTATTGAGGCTCTCATGGTGATCAGCCAAAACACAGCGACACAATATGTGTCCACGACCCCGACCCGATTGCAGTTCGCGCGCACCTGTTATGACCACATGGCAGGAACACTGGCGGTACAACTGCACGACCATTTCATGGCGTCAGGCTGGTTAACCGTGCCGGTTTCAGGTGAAGGCCTGTATCAGCTTACAACAAGCGGCGAAAAAGCCATGAGCGGTCTCGGTATCGGGATAGAAAAAGCAAGAGCCCAGCGACGCCGTTTCGCGTGCTCTTGCCTGGACTGGAGCATGCGCCGCCCACATCTTGCCGGAGCACTCGGAGCGGCTGTTCTACAAATGGTCATAAGCCGCAAGTGGGTGATCCAGGACCTTGATAGTCGAGCACTGGCCGTGACATCCAAGGGACGAAAGGAGCTGTCTGGGCGATTCGGGATCATGCTGAGTTCGGCCGGATGTGAGAAAGACCCTGCCGACTAACCCACCACCACCGATTTAGCCTCAAGAAACGCTTCCAGGCCATGCACGCCAAACTCTCTGCCTATCCCCGACTGCTTCACTCCGCCAAAGGGTGCGAGTAATTCTGGAGTGGCATGATTGATCAAGACGGTGCCAGCCTCAAGCTGGGAGGCCATACGCTTGGCGCGGTCGAGATCTTTACCGAAGATATAGGCCTGCAGTCCGTAAATGGTGTCGTTGGCAATCTCGACAGCCTGTTCCTCGGAATCGTAGGTCATGATTGACAGCACCGGCCCGAATATCTCTTCCTGCGCGATCGTCATCGAACTCGTCACGTCGGCAAATACCGTCGGTTTGACGAAGTAGCCTCTGTCGATGCCGTCCGGGCGCCCTGCCCCGCCAGCGACGAGTCGGGCCCCCTGTTCCAGGCCCTGGCGGATGAAATGCTGGACTCGATCAAACTGCGCTGCACTGGCCAGCGGCCCCAAGCTGGTATCGGGACGCCATGGATCGCCCACCACCAACCCATCAACACAGGCCTTCACGGCAGCAACGACCTCGTCTGCCTGCTGGCTCGGCACCAGGAGTCGCGAGCCAGCGACACAGGCCTGACCGTTGTTCATGAACGCGGCATTCACGATCATCGGGATGGCACTCGCTGAATCTGCGTCCTCCAGCAGAATCGAGGCGCACTTGCCGGTCAACGACAGGCTCACCCGTTTCAGGCTGTCGAGGCCTGCACGCGCAATCAACTTGCCGGTTGGGGTAGAGCCCGTGAATGAAATCTTCGCAACCTTTGGATTTGTACTCAGCTCATCCCCAACGTCCAGCCCTCTGCCCAGCAAGACATTGAACACTCCATCCGGTAAACCCGCGCTGTGAAGCGCCTCGGTGATCACCTGTGTCTGGATTGGGCTGAGCTCGCTGGGTTTGATGACCGCTGTACAACCCGCGGCGATGGCCGAGGCTAATTTGCTGCAGACCGTTCCAGCGACACTGTTCCAGGGCACAATCAGCGCTGCGACACCGACTGGATCCATCGACACTCGCGCCGCGCCGATTGTTCGAATCAGCGGGTAATCTTCGAGCGTCTGGATAGCATTGGCAAAGCTCTGCGAGACGTACTGGCTTACCCATTGAGTACGCGAGTAAACGCCGCCGTACTCCTCGATGGCCGAATCGCGAATGCTATCGGCGTTCCTCAACACCGCAGCTTGCAGCGCTCTGAGCATGTCGATCCGCTGCGCCTTAGGACTTCTGGCGAATAAACGTTGGGCCCGCGCGGCTGCTTCGATGGCCAGCACCGCATCTTCGCGGTTTGCCAGCGTGACCGTCCCGAGGACGTTCTCGGTCGTGGGGGAAATAATCGGCAAGCTCTCCGTGCCCCGAACCGGGACGAATGTGCCGTCTATATAGCTCGTGCTGAGGGTGTACATGGGCTTCACCTTGGGGTCTTTATAGCGCGCTCATTTCGCCGTCGCGGCTCTTTCGATCAAGCGAGCAACGGGCGCCGGGTTTGAAACCATCACCACATGGGAGGCGCCCTTCACCACTTCCACGGCTTTAGCCCCTGCTCGCTGGGCCATGAAGGCCAGTGCTTGGGGCGGGATGTTCTTGTCCTTGTCGCCGTAGATAGCCCAGCTTGGAATGTGCTTCCACGCCGGCGTGGTAAACGGCTCATTCAGCGCGGCTTCGGTGACCGGACGCTGGGTGGCGGCCATCACTGCCGCTTCAGTCGCGGGCACGTCAGCGGCGAATTGCGCGTGGAATTTGTCCTGCTGGATGTACAAATCCTTGCCACCCTCATTCAATGGCACCGGTGCCGCGAGGGTTGGCCCCAAGGTGCTGCCGGGAAACTTGCCGGCCAGGCCGGCGACGGTTTCGCCGGTGTCCGGGGCGAACGCACTCACGTAGACCAGCGCCTTGACGTTGACCTGGTCATTGGCCGCTTCGCTGATGACGTTACCGCCGTAGGAATGCCCCACCAGCACAACGGGTGACTTGATACTCGCAATCAGCGACGCGACGGATGCGGCATCACTTTTCACACTGCGCAACGGGTTGGCCGCGGCGACAACGGTGTAGCCATCCTTTTCGAGGATATTGACCACGCCGTTCCAGCTCGAGGCGTCGGCGAAGGCGCCGTGAACAAGCACGACTGTTGGCTTTTCAGTCTGCGCGAACGCGTCAGCACCGACCAACACAGAGGCAGCGACTGCCAGCGAGGCAATGATTTTCTTCATGGAAAACTCCTTGAACTTGGGGTTATGGGGCGTACCGGGTGAACACGAAATCATGGTTTTTGACGCGCGCTTGATGACAGGCAAAACACGTCTCGTGCTGAGCCTGGTCGACCGCTTTGCCGTTGATAAAACGCCCAAAGCCCCACCCACCGGTCGCCGCGTACTGCTTCGAATCCTTCACCATGACTTGAACCGTGGTGGCCGCACCGGGTATCGAGGCGGGCTCGAATTCCGGCGACTGGACGTGCTTCCACGCCAGTTTCACCAGCACCGTGCCATCGGGAAACGGCAGCGCTGAATCCTGATAGGCCTTGATTGCCAAGTTATTGCCGACCACGGCGCGCAGTTCATCCAAGGGCGCGGCTTCCTGGGCTGGCGCAATCAGCGGCCACTGGCGATAGCCTTCGGGAATCTTCACGCCGTAGATTGGTGAAGCGTCACCGCCAGCGGAATCGCCCGCTGCGACGCCAGCGACGGTGAGCGCAAGCGCTGCAACAGCCCCGGACAGATGCATGAGTTTCATGGTGACGCTCCCTGTCAGAGATGATCGGCGTCAATCACCGCCTGGGCGAACGCCTGCGGCGCTTCCTGAGGCAGGTTGTGGCCTATTCCACCGCTGATAAGGCGGTACTCATACTTGCCGGTGAACCGTTTTGCATACGCTTCAGCCGGTGGATGGGGCGCACCGTTCGCGTCACCCTCCATCGTGATGGTCGGTACGCTGATGGAAGGGAATGCCGCCAGCTTCTTCTCGATCGCGTCGTACCTGGGCTCGCCTTTGATCAAGTCCAGGCGCCAGCGGTAATTGAACATCGACACGGCCACGTGATCCGGGTTTTGCAGGGATGCCGCGCTGCGGTCAAACGTGGCGTCGTCGAAATTCCACTTTGGCGACGCCAGCTTCCAGATGAGCTTGGCGAAGTCATGGGTGTTTTTCTCGTAGCCCAGACGCCCGCGCTCGGTTGCGAAGTAGAACTGGTACCACCACTGCAACTCGGCGGCGGGTGGCAGTGGTGCTTTGCCCGCTTCCTGGCTGCCGATCAGGTAACCGCTGACCGCCACCAGGGCTTTCACGCGTTCCGGCCACAGTGCGGCAACGATATCGGCAGTGCGGGCGCCCCAGTCGAATCCACCCAGCACGGCTTTGTTGATCTTCAGCGCGTCCATGAAGTCGATCAGGTCGGTGGCCAGTGCAGCGGGTTGCCCATTGCGAACGGTCTTGGGCGAGAGAAAATGCGTGTCGCCATACCCACGGGCAGACGGGATCAACACCCGATAGCCCTTGCCCGCCAAAGCAGGCGCGACATCAGCGAAGGCGTTGATATCGTAGGGCCAGCCGTGCAGCAAAATAACCACCGGGCCGTCGGCGGGGCCGAGTTCCGCGTAGGAAACGTCCAGCAGACCCGCTTTCACATGCTTGAGGTCACCCAGCGAAGTGTGAGCGCCCGGCGTAATAGCGGCCACCGTGGAGGCCGGTACGTCAGCAGCGCTGGCCTGGGCAAACCCTGCCGCCACGGCGCCCAATTGCAGCAACGCTGCTGCCAGTAGCGAGGGGGCAAAACTCCGCAGGCGGCCGGATTTATTCTGGTTGTTCAGCAAGGTCATCTCCATGATGTTTCTCCGTAGCGAGCCGCCGCATAACGGCCCGGTGTATTGACGGGGTTGGGTAAGTGTTACTGAGCGGTCTTCGTTACGCCGAGCTTGGCGCGCAGTGGCCGGAAGGCCTCACGCAATTCTTCGCTGAATAGTTGCGGTTGTTCCCAGGAAGCGAAGTGGCCGCCCTTGTTAACCTGGTTGTAGTAGGCCAGTGAGGGGTAAGCGCGTTGCGCCCAGCTTTTGGGGGCCTGATAGATTTCGTGGGGGAAGACCGTGATTGCCACCGGCACCTTGATACTTGCGGTTTTCTGCGCGGCGGCGCTGAAATTGTTGTTGTTGTTTTCCCAGTAGAAACGCGATGACGATGCGCCGACGTTCGTCAGCCAATACAGGCTGATGTCGTCCAGCATCTCGTCGCGGGTAAGTATCCGTTCAGGCTGACCGTTGCTGTCGGTCCAGGCGGCGAATTTTTCGTACATCCACGCCGCCGTACCGGTGGGCGAATCGGCCAGCAGGTAGCCGATGGTCTGCGGGCGGGTCACCATCATCGCGCCGTAGGCAGCGTTGCGGCCGAAGAAGGTACTCAGGGACTCAAACGCCTTGCGTTCAGGCTCGCTGAGCCCGACAGGTGCCGGGTCACCACTGTTGATCGGCTTGACCAGCTCGGGCGGAATGGTGGCCGGCATGTTCAAGTGAATGCCCAACAGACCCGGCGGATTCAGGCGACCCAGCGCATCCGATATCACCGAGCCGTGATCACCACCCTGGGAAACATAGTGGGAGTATCCGAGACGCTTCATAAGCACATCCCACGCCTTCGCGACGCGATCCGGCCCCCAGCCCAATTCAGTGGGCTTGCCGGAAAAGCCGTGTCCGGGGATCGAGGGGATGATTACGTCGAACGAATCTTCGACCTTACCGCCGTAAGCCACAGGGTCGGTCAGCGGGCCGATGGTCTTCAGGAACTCAAATTGCGAGCCCGGCCATCCGTGTGTCAGCAGCAGCGGCATTGCATTCGGGTTGCGCGAGCGGACGTGGATAAACTGAATATCCACGCCGTCGATGGTGGTGATGAATTCAGGCAGCGCATTGAGCTTCGCTTCGGCCTTACGCCAGTCATAGCCGTTGCCCCAATACTTCACCAACGCCTGAACCTGGGCCAACTGCACGCCTTGGGAGACGTCATTGACCGTCTCTTTGTCTGGCCAGCGGGTCGCGGCGATGCGCTGTTTCAGATCGGTCAGTTGAGCTTCATCGACATGAATTCGGTAAGGCCGAATCGATTCGGGTTGGGTCGCGGCCGAACTGGCAACTGACGCTTCGGCGGCCCAGGCACCGCCGCTGCCTGCGACCAGTGCCAAACCAAACACGCCCATCCTCACGGGGTTTTTCCAGGGCATAACGAGATCTCCGAGCGTTAGATGAGCCATCAATTGAAGAGGGACTGCGCCTTCTCGATGTGTTCATTTAACGCCCCGCAGGTATCCCGTATGTGTCACCAACCGCCTTGAACGAATCACTGTGTATCTGGCTGCGGCGCAGATACACAACGATACAAATCCACCCAGGCGAGTCTGGTGCAAAAGTTTTACCAGCTGGAAAGCGTCACCTGGATATACTCGACGCCACCTTCTTCAACGCCGTTAAACAGGGATAAAGGTGAGTCAAGTGGAGCACGTAGATCACATCCTCATCGTCGACGATGACCGCGAGATCAGAGAGCTGGTGGGGAACTATCTTCAGAAAAACGGACTGCGCACGACGGTAGTGGCGGACGGTCGCCAGATGCGTGTCTTTCTGGCGTCCACGCCGGTCGACTTGATTGTGATGGACATCATGATGCCCGGAGACGATGGGCTGGTGCTGTGTCGGGAACTGCGCGCAGGCAAGCATAAGGCCACACCGATTCTGATGCTGACCGCGCGCAATGACGATACGGATCGAATCATCGGCCTGGAGATGGGCGCCGACGATTACCTGGCCAAGCCCTTTGTCGCCCGGGAGTTGCTGGCGCGAATCAATGCCGTGCTCCGCCGCACCCGCATGTTGCCGCCCAACCTGATTGTCACCGAAGCAGGCCGGCTGCTCGCATTCGGCAAATGGCGGCTGGACACCACGGCTCGACACCTGCTGGACAGCGAAGGCACCATCGTGACGTTAAGTGGCGGCGAGTATCGCTTGCTGCGGGTCTTCCTCGATCACCCCCAGCGCGTGCTGAACCGCGATCAACTGCTCAACCTCACCCAGGGCCGGGACGCCGACCTCTTCGACCGATCGATTGACTTGCTCGTCAGCCGGCTGCGCCACCGGCTGCAGGACGACGCCCGCGATCCCGCCTACATCAAGACTGTTCGCAGCGAGGGCTATGTCTTTACCTACGCGGTGCAAGTGTCAGGAGCACAGCCATGACCATGACGCGCTGGCCGCGCACGTTGGCCTCGCGGTTGACACTGATCTTCCTGGTGAGCCTGGCGGTGGCCCATGGATTGTCATTCGGGCTGCAGTTCTATGAGCGCTACCAAAGTGCCAAGATGTTGATGCTGGACAATTTCGAACAAGACCTGACCACCTCACTGGCGATACTGGAGCGGTTGCCGGCCAATGAGCGTGAGGCCTGGTTGCCGCGCCTGGAACATCCCAACTACCGATACCAACTGGATGAGGGCCAGCCGGGCACGCCAATGGACATGACCAGCGCTCCCGTCTCCGTGCGCTCCATGCAAGCCACGCTGGGCCGGGAGTACCCACTGAGCTTCAGCGATATTGCCGATGCGCGCCCTCATTATCAGGCCCACTTGCGCCTCAAGGACGGCAGCCCCCTGACGATTGATGTGCGACCTGCGGTGATGCCGCTATCACCTTGGTTACCGGCAGTTCTGGTTGCGCAACTGTTGCTGCTGTTCGTCTGCACCTGGCTCGCCGTACGCACGGTCATACGGCCACTGACGCGGCTTTCCCAAGCGGTAGACAGCCTGGATCCGAATGGCCAGGGCGAACCGCTCAAGGAGGAAGGGCCAATCGAAGTGGTCTACGCGGCCGTCGCCTTCAATACCCTGCAGGAGCGCATCGCCAATTACGTGAAGGAACGCATGCAGCTGTTGGCAGCGATTTCCCACGACCTGCAAACCCCGATCACACGAATGAAGCTTCGCGCAGAGTTCATGGACGATTCGATGGAAAAGGACAATCTCTGCAACGACCTGGAGGAAATGCAGCACCTGGTCCAGGAAGGCGTGGCCTACGCGCGGAGCATGGCGGGTTCCAATGAGCCAAGCCGGCGCGTGGATGTCGATTCCTTTCTGGAAAGCCTGGTCTTTGACTACCTCGATACCGGCAAGCAAGTGACGTTGAAGGCTGACGGCGGCGCAGCCATCGATACTCGCCCCCATGCGCTGCGCAGGGTGTTGGTCAACCTCTTGGACAATGCTTTGAAGTTCGGATCAGAGGTGCAAATCATCGCGCAGCACCAGCCGGACGGTGGGCTGCTGATTCAAGTGCTGGACCGTGGCCCCGGCATACCTGACCACCAATTGCCCGAAGTGCTGAAACCTTTTTATCGCGTGGAGAATTCGCGAAACCGGGAAACCGGTGGCACAGGGCTGGGCTTGGCGATTTCGCAACAACTGGCGCTTACCCTGCAAGGCGCCCTGCGCTTGGTGAACCGGGATGGCGGCGGTCTGTGTGCCGAGTTGAAACTGCCGCCAACACTGAGACCTTTCGCAAAGACGCCCATGGATCATCCCCAGTGATCATCACCCCTTGTTCTTAGCCTCCGCCAGCAACTGCTGGATCACTTTTTCCTGAGTGTCATAGCTGCCTTCGCCGAAGTGGGTGTAGCGGATCTTGCCTTCGGCGTCGACGAGGTAGTGGGCGGGCCAGTATTGATTGTCGAATGCGCGCCAGATCGCATAGTTATTGTCGATCGCGATCGGGTAGTTGAGGCCCAGCTTCGCTACGTTTTTGCGCACGTTGTCTATCACCCTTTCAAAGGGATACTCCGGGGTGTGCACGCCGATGACAACCAGCCCCTCCTTCTCGTACTTGCGTGCCCACTCGTTCACATACGGAATGCTGCGCTGGCAATTGATGCAGTCGAACGTCCAGAAGTCCACCAGCACCACTCTGCCTCGCAACGACTCGTTGCTCAGTTCGGGTGAATTCAGCCATTGTACGGCGCCCGACAGGGACGGCATTTCACCCTTGGCACTTAGGTCAGGTGTGGTCGCTGCCTTGACGCTGTCCACCAGGTAATCAGTGACTTTGGGCACACCGTTCAGCAGCGACTGCTCCAGCGTGGCAGCGCCCTGGGATGAAGTGCCGGCAAGCAGTTGGCTTTGTGAGCCACTGGCGATCAGCCCCGCAACCACCAGCGCGGCCAGCCCTGTGCCGCGTCGCAGCCAGGCAATCACGGGCAGCGACAACTTCAACCGAGACACCAGGCCTCGGCCCGCAAAGATCAGCACGCCCAAGGAGACGGCACTGCCCAAGCCGTAGGCCAACAGCAGCAGGCTGGTGTGCGCGCTCGGGCCTTGAAGCATTGCGCCGGTCAGGATGATTCCGAGGATGGGCCCCGCGCAGGGTGCCCAGAGCAATCCGGTTGCCACCCCGATCAGCAGCGATGCGCCGGGCCCCGACAATCTGCGCGTGGCTGGATCGAGGCGATTACCCAGTGCCGTTAACGGGCGCATCAGCCCGTTGCCGACTTTGGCGGAGAGTAACGACAGGGCGAACACTACCAGCACCACCAGCGCGAGCTGGCGACCGATACCGTTGGCCGTCACCACCCAGTCACTGCTGACCACGGCGAGGCTGGACACGAGGGCAAAGGTCAGCGCCAGGCCAAGCAGGGTCCACAACACTGACGCTGGCGAGCGGTCAGCACGGGCGAATAAAAACGGCACGACGGGAAGAATGCACGGGCTGAGTACCGTGACGATGCCGCCGAGAAAGGCGATCAATAACATGGCGCTACCTACTCAATTGGCCGAGGGGGTGTCCCTCGCTGGCGCCAATTGAATCGCCTGCAGGTATCGCGGATATGTCGGTAAAGCGGTCTATTGAATCCGCAAGTATCCGCAGGGCCTGTAGATACAGTGCGATACGGAACTGCTAGCGCTCACTCAGCACGCCATAGATCTCAGCAACCACCTGCGCCGTGGCGTCCTCGATCGATCCTTCGTTACGGCATAGCACCCAACCGTGATCGGCAACCGCTCGCTCGAAGCCCAGCGTGCAGGCCACCTGTTCTTCCAGGGACTGCAGCACCGTACTGCCCAGCCCACGTGTTCGTGCCGCCGCCCTCGCCCATGATGTTTCAGCGTCGGTGACTACCCCGACATGCAGGTCTGGAATCTGCACACCACGCTCCATGTTCAGCTTTAGAATTTCTGCGAACGGCATCAGCCGACGAAACGCCGCATCAGACGGGTACCAGCGGTCAATCAGGATGATGCTGTCAGACGGCTGTTTGGGCAGTACATGCCGGGAAATCCAGCCACGGCTATCAGCAAATCGCTCACACACCGCCAACTCCAGTGCCGGGCTGGGATGCCTGACGAGCTGGTTGACCAGCGCCATGGTTTCACCCCGATGGGGATCGCTCTTTTTTTCGCACAGTCGGATCACCTTTTTGCCGTCTGCCCTCAGAGCTGACGTAACAGCCTCCAGCAGCGTGGTTTTGCCGGTGCCCTTGGGCCCGTCCAGCGAAATGAACAGCGGGCGACTCATTTGACCTGCTCCATGGTGGACATCGTGTTGGGCAGGCCCTGCCCTTATGCCAGTCAATCAAGGCTTTTTGTAGGAGCGAGCTTGCTCGCGAAAAATTCAGGGCCACCGCGATTATCCAGAATAAACGCGTCGCCTGGGCGCTTTTCGCGAGCAAGCTCGCTCCTACAGTGGCCTGGCATCAGTCCCTGCTCAAGCAGCGCTTTGCCAAGCTCAAGGATGCGCGATAGAGCGATGTTCAGGTGCAAAAACGCACTAAGCCGGCTACGAAGGCCATGACATTCCGGGGCATTACCAGCAGCCGTGAACGGCTACCGGCCTTACAGGGCTCAGTCAATCGGACCGATATTAATCGTGCGGTCAGCGCCCAGCCCCTCGACCTTGGCGAGGATTTCGCTGGGCGTGTCCGCGGAAAACGTCAGCACATAGCCCATGCCGCTGCCGTCTTCTTCCACCGAAGCCACCCACAACTCGACTTCATCGGCGGCCAGGCCTATGGCATTACCGATCGAACGGTTGCGCGCTTCTGAATCGGTGTCGCCCGCTGCGTAATCAATCATGGGTAAACCTCCTCGCGTCTGTGTGATCGTTGTTATCACCATAGACGCACGAGGCAGCGCAGGGTTCGTTTTCTTGTCTCACACACGCACACCCGCCGTTCATCACCCCTGCCCTGTGTTTTTTTAAACTCTTGAATTTACGCTGATCAAAACAGGTGTGAACGCTTCAATCACACTGACAATCGGAGGACTCATGAACCACGCCATCCCGGATTTGCCATGCGCCTGCCCAGGCTGCAGTTGCCAGGTGACCGATGCCGCGCGCTATCAACGCGATGGCAAAACCTATTGCAGCCAGGCCTGCGCCGACCTGCACCCACGCGGTCAGGCATGCCCCAGTGCGGAATGCCATTGCGAGTCGCATGTAAAGGTGCAGGACCGCGCCGTCAGCGATAGCCAGCTTGACGAGGCCATCGAAGAAACCTTCCCGGCGAGCGATCCTATTTCACCCTGATCGTGCGATCCACATGGGGCGTTGCTTTATCAACTGAAGCGAATATCCAACGCACGCAGGTAGGTTTGCAGCCCCGCGTCCTGGATCGGGATCAGGAACGCTTCGGTGGCGGATTCATTGAAGTGCGCATGCCAATACCCAGGCGGCGTCACGAACGCCAGGCCGGGCGCCCAGTCGACTCGTACCGGATTGCGGATCTGCCCCTCCGTGTCCAGTTCGGTGCCTACCAGGGAGTAGCAGCCTGGCGGGCAGTCAATGATGAAGTCCAGGGCAATCGACTGGTGCCGGTGGGGCTTTTGCACCGATCCGGCCGGCAGAATGCCGTACATCGCCCACAGTACGTGGGTAACGGTGCGCGTTTGGGGAAAGTTACGATTGCCCAGCAGGATACTGATGCGGCTGCGGTCCTGGGCACGCGGATCATCCGCCGCTTCGCGCAGCTTGGCGTTGGCCACCGCTGCGGGGTACAGCGTTGGTGTGAAGCGATCTGCACTGGGTACCACCCCGAGGTAGCGCAGCAACGGTTCATCGTGCACGTAGTAAAGGCGCGCATCCGCGCTGGCACTGAAGTGCGCCGCCTGCAAACCCGGCAGCGCGATAAAGCAGCCTTTGGACCATTGAATCTCATGCTCGGCCTGCACCACGCTGCCCTCCCCGGCGATCACGTAGAACACCTGGGAGGTCGCGTTGGGTTGCACGGTCAGCGTGTCGCTACGGTTGAGTCGCATAAAGTTGGCGCACAGTCCGGGACCTGTGGCCGGGCCTTCGCAGCCCAGGGCGTCGCTGAGGTCCAGCGGGACGACGCGTGAAGGGCCGCTGTCATACAGCGCGGCAGGAAAACTGTGGTAGGGAATGCGCGGTATGAGATTGGCACTGATGGGGTTGGCGGCCTTGCTGTACTCGAAGTACTCGGCGTCCACTTGGTGGGGATCGGACAATGCGCGGCTGAATTCACGGTTCATCAGGCTCACCTCAGTCTTCGGCTGGTTTGCACAGCGTCGTTGAGTGCGCTGTGGGGGTGAGTGAACTATAGGCATAGCGCGCCGGCGGATGCATCCCTTGATCCGCACGGCGGTCAGGTCAAACGAGGGCAGCGGCTTAACGCCGTGCAAACTGCGGAATTTCCAGCCCCAGGCGCTCGCGTAACGTACTCCCTTCATACGCGGTCCGGTAAACACCGCGTTCCTGCAGCAACGGTATGACTTCCCGGGTAAAGCGAGTGAACTGCTCCGGGTGTCCGATGTAGATGTTGAAACCATCCACGGCGCGGGCGTGCAGCCAATCCGCCATTTTTTGCGCCACCGTATCAGCCGTGCCGGTGAAGGCCCTGGACGCAGTTGGCGGCCAAATTCTACGGCCTGGCGCAGGCTGAAACCCTTCTCGCGGGCCTGATCGGCGATGCGTTTGGCAGCAGTGAAAAAGCTGCTGCGCGCAGCCTCCAGGCTTTCTTGAGGGAATGGCGCATCCAGGTCGTACTGGCTGAAGTCATGCCAGCCGAAATTACGCCCGAATTCTTTCAGCGCAAGCGCAAAACTATGGTCGACCTGATGATAATGCTGCTCGATTTCGCGGGCGTGGGCATCGGTGTCGCCCACATAGATTTCCGCGCCGGGCATGATCAGTAACTGCTCCGGATCGCGCCCGCGTTGCAGCGCCCTGCCCTTTATATCCCGGTAAAACGCCTGGCCCTGCTCGATGCTGGCGGCATGGGTGAAGATGACGTCGGCGGTGGCGGCGCCCAGGTCGCGGCCTTGCTCGGAATCCCCGGCCTGGAAGATCACCGGCTGCCCCTGGGGTGAGCGCTGGATGTTCAGCGGGCCGGCCACCGCAAAGTGTTCGCCCTGATGATTCAGGCTATGCAGTTTGCTCGGGTCGAGAAACTGGCCGGTGGCGCGGTCGCGCACGAAGGCGTCGTCCTCATAGGAGTTCCACAGCCCCTGCACCACCTGGACGTGTTCGGCAGCGCGGCTGTAACGCGTGGTGTAGTCATAATGCTCGTCCCGGCTGTAATTGCCGGCGGTACCGGCATCGCCGCTGGTCACCACGTTCCAGCCGGCGCGGCCTTTGCTGATCAGGTCCAGGGAAGCCAGGCGCCGCGCAACGTTATACGGCGCGTTGTAGGAGGTGGTCAGCGTACCGACCAGGCCGATATGCCGCGTGCTCACGGCCAGCGCCGACAACAACGTCAGCGGTTCCAGGCGATTGAGGTAATGGGAAGGCGAGCCCGGGGTAATGAACTGGCTGTCGACGATAAAGATCAAGTCGAACAACGCCGCCTCGGCCTGGCGCGCGATATCGATGTACCAGTCGATATTCACGCTGGCGTCGGCCGGCAATTGCGGGTCGAGCCACAGGTTGTGGCGGCCCGGCCCACCGCAACCCATGGTCAAGGCGCCCAGTTTGAGCTGTCGTTTGGTCATGTCAGAGAGATTCCTTGGTGTATTCAGGGCTGTGCCTGGGCGACGGCGGGCTGCAGGGCCGCGGCGAATGACGGGTCGAACAGGCTGGCGGCCGGGTAAGCCTTGATCAGCCCTTCGCTGGCGAAGAAGTCCACGGTTTTTTGCGCCTCGACCGGTGCCTGGGCAGTCAGCGGTTCGACCGTGGTGCGTGCCCTGGCAAACCAGGCGCGGGCGATTTCAGCATCGGCGCGGGTGCGTTTGGCCCATGCGTCAGCGTAGGCGTTGGTGTTGGCCGGGCTCTGGCGTGCCCAGTCACGGGCTTTTTTCAGGCGCTGGAGAAAGTCGTTGATGGGCGCGCGTTTGTCGTCGACCGCCGTGGCGTTGGCGGCGATAAAACTCTGGGCGGGAATCAACCCCTCGGCCGTCGCGAGTACCCGTGCACCTTGGCGTTCCTGCTGGGTCACATAAGGCTCCCAGGTGGCGATGACATCGACCGAGCCGCCTTCCAGCGCATGGGACGCATCCAGTGCGCTGAGGTAACGCAACTGCAGCGCGTCGCGGGCAACGCCGGCGTTATCCAGTGCGCTCAGCAGCAGTTGCTGGCTCCAGGAACCTTTCCAGATGGCTGCGCGTTTGCCCGCCAGGTCCGCGAGGCTGTGGATCGACGAATCCTGCTTGACCAGAATCGCCACGCCCGCCAGGTTTTGCCGGCTGACGGCAATCACCTTGATCGGCGCACCCAATGCGCCGAGGAACAACACCGGCGCGTCGCCGAGCAGGCCGATATCCAGGCTGCCGACGTTGAGCGCTTCGGCCACCGGCGATCCGGCCGTGAACTGCTTCCATTCAAGGGTGTAGGGAAGATCCTCAAGCACCCCCGCCGCTTCCATCGCGGCTTGGGCGTTATAGCTTTGATCGCCCACTACCAGCGTTTGCGCATGGGCGGTGAGGCAGATCAATGCGGCGGCCATGCCGGTCGCCAGTTTTGACAGGTAACGCACGTTCGTCTCCAGATGCCATGGGAGGCACGTCAAGTCGATCCGCGCGTGCGGTCTCGGCGATAGTCGTAAGGGGCATTACGATGAGGTTATAAGAAAGACATGTAAAATATTTATAATGCATAACGTAATTCACTAAAAATGCACATATTGCATTTTACCGGTGCATCGCCGCGCAACACGCATCGTGCGCATTCAAACGTCATCAACCCCTGCCCGTCTGCGTGGTAATCTCACGCCACCACGAATAGACATTGATCGTCACTTGACGATGACCAAAGCCAGGAAAGAACATGCCCAAGATTTCTCACTCAGCGCTGCGCCGTAAATTCCGCGAACTGCTTGCCACGCCCATCTGTGTTGAAACCGCCTCGGTTTTCGACCCCATGTCCGCCCGTATCGCGGCTGACCTGGGTTTTGAGGTGGGTATTCTCGGCGGCTCCGTCGCCTCCCTGCAGGTACTGGCGGCACCTGATTTCGCGTTGATTACCCTGAGTGAGTTCGTCGAACAGGCCACCCGCATCGGCCGCGTCGCACAGTTGCCGTTCATTGCCGATGCCGACCACGGCTACGGCAATGCCCTGAACGTGATGCGTACGGTTGAAGAGCTGGAACGCGCCGGCGTCGCGGCGCTGACCATTGAAGACACCCTGCTGCCTGCGCAATTCGGGCGTAAATCCACGGACCTGATCTCCGTCGAAGAAGGCATCGGCAAGGTCAAGGCAGCTCTGGAGGCGCGTGTCGATCCTGAACTGTCGATCATCGCGCGCACCAACGCCGGCGTATTGCCCACCGAAGACGTGATTGCGCGCACCCAGGCCTATGAAAAGGCCGGCGCCGATGGAATCTGCATGGTCGGAGTCAAAGACTTCGACCACCTGGAAAAAATCGCCGAGAACCTCACGGTGCCATTGATGCTGGTGACCTACGGCAACCCCCAACTGCACGACAGCGAGCGTCTGGCGAGCCTGGGCGTGCGCATCGTGGTGGCCGGGCATGGCGCCTACTTTGCCGCGATCAAGGCCACTTACGACAGCCTGCGCGCGCAACGGCAGTTGACCCACAGCACTTCCAACCTCAGCGCGACCGAGCTGACCCACACCTATACATTGCCGGAGAGCTATGTGGCGTGGGCTGAGGAGTTCATGGACGTGAAAGAGTAAACCCCTGGTTTGCCCCAGGTGGTTTTTTCAGGGACCATGGCGCCTTTTCGTTCCTGCCAACATGAGGCACCCATGGCCAACCACGACCTGACCTTCACACCCGACCCGGATGCCGATTCGATCTCCTCCGACGTGATCGGCTTCAACGGCATCCTGGTCTCCACCCAGATTCCAACCCACGCCGACGGCAGCCTGGAGCTGGGCGATATCACGCTGCAAAGCGAATGCACCCTGCAAGCGCTGAAAGTCGCGCTGGAAAAAGCCGGCAGCTCCATGGACCGGGTCATGCACCTGACCATCTACCTGACCGACATGGCCGATCGCGCCGCGTTCAACGAAGTCTACAAACGCTTTTTCGCCAAGCCATGGCCGGTACGGGCGGCGGTGGGTGTTGCCGCGTTGGCTGTAGAAGGTATGCGTGTTGAAGTAACGGCGATGGCTGCCAAGGCCTGACTCGGTGAAACATGTGGGAGGGGGCTTGCTCCCGATGGGGGAGTGTCAGTGAGTACATGAGTAGCTGACCCACCGCCATCGGGAGCAAGCCCCCTCCCACATTGGTTCGGCGCATACCGACAGCCTTGGCAAACACAGCGAGAAGGTCTCGGAGCCGACCGATTTGGGATGCCGAACTCGGTCAAAACTGTGGGAGGGGGCTTGCTCCCGATGAGGCAGTTTCATTAAGCACATGTGTAACTGACCCACCGCCATCGGGGGCAAGCCCCCTCCCACATTGGTTCGGCGCATACCGACAGCCTTGGTAAACACAGTGAGAAGGTCTCGGAGCCAACCGGGTCGGGATGCCGTACTCGGTCAAAACTGTGGGAGGGGGCTTGCCCCCGATGAGGCAGTGTCAGCAAGTGCATGTGTAACTGACCCACCGCCATCAGCGGCAGGTCCATGAGCCCGACAGCCCTGTGGTAGATGCCGGTAAGACTTTTCGCAGCTACAATGCCCGCCTCGACCGTGACAAGCCTGACTAAAAAAACTATGTCCTTGCCCAAGCATCACCTGGAATTGCTCAGCCCTGCCCGCGATGTGGCCATCGCACGCGAGGCTATCCTGCATGGCGCCGACGCCATTTATATCGGCGGGCCGAGCTTCGGCGCCCGTCACAATGCCTGTAACGACGTGAGCGATATCGCTCAACTGGTGGAATTCGCCCGCCGTTACCACGCTCGCGTCTTCACCACCATCAACACCATCTTGCATGACAACGAGCTGGAGCCGGCGCGCAAGCTGATCCACCAGCTCTACGACGCCGGTGTCGATGCCTTGATCGTGCAAGACCTGGGCGTGATGGAGCTGGATATTCCGCCCATCGAGCTGCACGCCAGCACCCAGACCGATATCCGCACCCTGGGCCGCGCCAAGTTCCTCGATCAGGCCGGTTTCTCCCAGTTGGTACTGGCGCGCGAGCTGAACCTGCAAGAGATCCGCGCCATCGCCGACGAGACCGAGGCCGCCATCGAGTTCTTCATCCATGGCGCCTTGTGCGTGGCGTTCTCCGGGCAGTGCAATATCTCCCACGCGCAGAACGGCCGCAGCGCCAACCGTGGCGATTGCTCCCAGGCGTGCCGCCTGCCGTATACCTTGAAAGATGATCAGGGCCGCGTCGTCGCCTTTGAAAAGCACCTGCTGTCGATGAAAGACAACAACCAGAGCGCCAACCTGCGCGCACTGGTCGAAGCCGGCGTGCGTTCGTTCAAGATCGAAGGCCGCTACAAGGACATGGGCTATGTGAAGAACATCACCGCCTACTACCGCCAGCGCCTCGACGAAATCCTCGAAGACCGCCCGGACCTGGCCCGCGCTTCCAGCGGGCGTACCGCGCACTTCTTCCTGCCCGACCCGGAAAAAACCTTCCACCGTGGCAGTACCGACTACTTTGTCAGCGACCGCAAGATCGATATCGGCGCCTTCGACACCCCGACCTTCACCGGCCTGCCGGTGGGTGTGGTGGAAAAAGCCGGCAAGCGCGACTTGCAGGTGGTCACCCATGAGCCGCTGTCCAACGGCGACGGCCTCAATGTGCTGGTCAAGCGTGAAGTGGTGGGGTTCCGCGCCAACATCGCCGAGCCCAAGGGCGAATTCGAGGAAGACGGCGAGAAGCGCTATCGCTACCGCGTCGAACCGAATGAAATGCCGGCGGGCCTGCACCAGCTGCGCCCGAATCACCCGTTAAACCGCAATCTGGACCATAACTGGCAACAGGCGCTGCTCAAGACCTCGGCCGAGCGTCGTATCGGCTTGGCTTGGGTGGCGCGGCTGCGTGAAGAACAGTTGCAAATCACCGCCACCAGCGAAGAAGGCATCAGCGCCAGCGTCACCCTGCCCGGCCCGTTTGGCGTGGCCAACAAGCCGGAACAGGCCCTGGATACCCTGCGCGACCTGCTGGGCCAACTCGGTACCACCGAGTACCACGCCACCGATATCCAATTGGATGCACCGCACGCATTCTTCATTCCCAACTCGCAGCTCAAGGCGCTACGCCGTGAAGTGATCGAAGCGCTGACCGTCGCTCGCGTCGCCGCGCACCCGCGCGGTGGACGCAAGGCCGAGACCACGCCGCCGCCGGTGTACCCGGACGCGCACCTGTCGTTCCTGGCCAACGTCTACAACCAGAAGGCCCGCGACTTTTACCACCGTCACGGTGTGAAGCTGATCGATGCCGCCTTCGAGGCTCACGAAGAAACCGGCGAAGTACCGGTGATGATCACCAAGCATTGCCTGCGGTTCTCGTTCAACCTGTGCCCTAAACAGGCCAAGGGCGTGACGGGGGTGAAGACCAAGGTGGCGCCGATGCAGTTGATCCATGGCGATGAAGTGCTGACGCTGAAGTTCGACTGCAAACCCTGCGAAATGCACGTGGTCGGCAAGATCAAGGGGCACATCCTCGGATTGCCGCAGCCCGGCAGCGCGGTGGAGCATTTCAACCCCGAGAACATCATTTTCCAGGGCACACACTGACCCTCTGTAGGAGCGAGCTTGCTCGCGAAAAACCTGAGAACGCCGCGTGTCAACCCGATAGGCTGCGTTATCGTTAGCGTTTTTCGCGAGCAAACTCGCTCCTACCGAGGTTACGGGGCCACCACCAGCCCCGCTGCAACCCCGCCGCCGCCAGCAGGATCGCCGCCACGCCCAACCATTGCAGCCATCCCAGGCGATGCCCGAAGGCGATCCAGTCGACGAAAATCGCCGCAATCGGGTAGATGAATGACAAGGCGCCGGTCATCGCAGTCGGCAGCTTCTGTATCGCCCCGTACAACAACACATACATCAACCCCGTGTGCACCAGGCCGAGGGTGGCGAGTGCCGCCCAGGCATCAGTCGACGTGGGCAAGCGGTCCCAAGGCACCAGCGGCGCCAGCAATACCGCGCCGGTAGTCACCTGGATCAACGCCATCAAATGCGGCGGCACTTGCTTGAGTTGCTTGATGATCAGCGCTGCAATCGCGTACAACAACGCCGCGCCCAGGGCCAGCGCGATGCCGGTCAAATAGTCCTCGCCAGCCGGTTCTTCACCATGGGCCGTGACGATTGCCAGCATGCCCAGGAACGCCACGCTCAGCCAAGCCATCTTCTGCAGGGTGATTTTCTCACCGAGAAACAGCGCCGCCAGCATCACCAATAGAAACGGTTGCACGTTGTACACCGCCGTACTGATGGCGATTGACGCACGCGAGTAGGATTCGAACAGCAACAGCCAGTTGCCGACGATGGCCACACCGCTGAGTACCGCCAGCCCGAACCTGGCCCAACTGAGCAAGTCCAGCCTGAGGTAGCCGAGCCATGCGCACACCAGCAGCAGCGCCAGCGCGCCGATCACGCAGCGCCAGAACACCACTTCGATCACCGACACGCCGGACACCAGCACAAACCAGCCGATGGTGCCGGAGATCAGCATGGCGGCGATCATTTCCCAGGTTCCGCGACGGACAGCTGTATCCATGATTGATGCTCCTCAAGTGAGGCTCAATTATGGCAAGCTGCCCGACAGCCGCTCCAGTGACTAAAAAAGGCCAAAACCTCAAATCACCTTTTCTTATTAGGCGAACCCCATGATTGACACCATCGACCAGCAACTGATCGCCGCCTTGATGGATGACTCGCGTCTGTCCCTCAAGGCCCTGGCAGGTATCACCGGGCTGTCTTCGCCAAGCGTCGGCGAGCGCTTGCGCCGCCTGGAGGAACGCGGCGTGCTGACCCACTACACCGTCGATATCGATCCCAAGCATTTTGGCTACCTGCTGCAGGCCATCGTGCGCATCCGCCCGCTGCCCGGCAAGTTGCAGGAAGTGGAACGGCAGATTCAGGCAATCCCCGAATTCACCGAATGCGACAAAGTCACCGGCGAAGACTGCTTCATCGCCCGCCTGCATGTGCGCACCATGGACCACCTGGACAGCCTGCTCGACCGGATTAACGGGTATGCCGAAACCAACACTGCCATCGTCAAGAAAACCCCGGTGAAACGGCGCTTGCCGCCGTTGACCGACTGAAAGTGCACTGCACAAACATGTGGGAGGGGGCTTGCTCCCGATAGCGGAGTGTCAGTTTCAGATGCGCTGACTGACACTCCGCTATCGGGAGCAAGCCCCCTCCCACACTAGACTGCTCCAGCCGTCGATTTAATCCTGGAGCGCTTTCGCTGCAGCGAGCAACCCCTGGAATTTGCCATACCGCGCCGCCAACACCGGCTGCACCCCCTCGTCAGGTACATACCGCGCCTTCACCGGCATCCCCGCCGCCAGCAAATCAGCGCCCTCCCCGATGGCCATGAACCCCAATTTCGCCGCCCCGATGCACGCGCTCAGTTCGCTGCCATGCAGGGTAAAAACCTCCCGCTGCAGAATATTCGCCAGCAGCTGCGCCCAATACTCACTGCGCGCCCCTCCGCCGACGAGCGCGAAGGATTTGACCTCGGCCCCGGTCGATTGCACTGCGCGCCAGGCGTCAAGCAAGCCAAAACCCACGCCTTCCATCACCGCATAGCCAAGCATCGCCGGTGTGCAGTCATGGCCAAGCCCCATGAAGCCGCCGCGCAGCAAGGGGTCGTTATGCGGCGTGCGCTCACCCGCCAGATACGGCAGAAACAACGGGGTGGACAGCGGTACCGGGTGCTCGATTGGCAGTTGCGCCTGCACCTGGTCCAACAGTGTTTGCTCATCCGCCGTGCCCGTCAGGCGCGTCACCCAGCGCAGGCAACTGGCGCCGGCCAGCATGGCGCCCATGGTGTACCAGCGCTCGGGCAGCGCATGGCAGAAGCTGTGCACCGCACTGGCCGGGTTGCCGGCGGCGTGCGCGGTAATCGCGACAATCGCCGCGCTGGTGCCCAGGGTGATAAACCCGTCACCGGCATCGATAGCGCCGATCCCGACGGCCGCTACCGGGTTATCGCCGCCGCTCCCGGCGATCACCACCTGCGGCGACAAGCCCAAGCCAGCGGCTGTGACACCAGCGCTTGCGGCACCGCCCTCCACCAGCCTGGGCATCTGCTTAGGCGTCAGGCCGGTCGCGTGCAGCATCGGGGTAAACCACTCACGCCGCGCCACATCCAGCCACAGGGTGCCGGCGGCGTCCGACATCTCGCTGATGCGCTCCCCGCACAGGCGCAAGCGCAGGTAATCCTTGGGCGACAGCACGCAATCAATCGCCTTGAACACCTCGGGCTCGTGCTGTTGCAGCCAGAGTAGTTTCGGCGCGGTCAACCCGGCCATCGGCAAGCTGCCGGTGATCTCGGCATAGCCGGTGCCCAGTTGTTCTGCCTGCCGAACCGCGCGGGAGTCGTCCCACAGGATTGCCGGGTACAGCACGCGGTTGTCGGCCCCCAGCAATACCGCGCCGTGCATCTGCCCGGACAGGCCGATACAGGCCACGCGGGCAAACGCCTCATGGGTGCGCAGTGAGTCCAGCGCCTGCAGGCAGGCCTGCCACCAGTCTTCGGGCGCCTGCTCGGACCAGCCGCCATGGCGGCGCGACACACTCAAGTGCACGCCTGCGCGGGCCAGCACGCTGCCGTCGAGGTCCATGAGGATGGCTTTGAGTTCGGAGGTGCCAAGGTCTATACCAAGGGAAACAGGACGGTTCATACGGGGTGGGTCCGATCAATCACAGCCACAGGAATTACGCACCTGCAGGCGTGGCGCCAGGCGCACGCTGTGCTTGGGTGCAGTGGGGGTTGCCATGCGTTGCAGCAACAGCTCGACCGCGCGGGCGCCCAGTTGCTGGACCGGCTGGGCGATCAAGGTCAGGCGCGGCACGAAAAAGTCCGCCCATTCGAAATCATCGAAGCCGACCAACGCCATTTGCCCCGGCACTTCGATCTGCGCATCACGCAGGGCGTGCATGGCGCCGAGGGTCATCAGATTATTGCCGGCCATGATGGCGGTCGGCGGTTCGGCCAGGCTCAGCAACTGCCGGGTGGCCTGGCGGGCAGGCTCGGTATTGGAGCCGCCGTTGACCAGCAACTGCGGATCGAACGCCAGCCCCGCCGCCTGCAACGCGGCCTGGTAGCCCGCCACGCGCTCATCGGTGGTGCTGAAGCCCGCACGCCCGGCGATAAAGCCGATGCGCCGGTGCCCGTGGGCGATCAGGTGCTCGATCAACGCCTGGGTGGCCTGGCTATTCTCCACCCCGACCTGATCGAACTGCTCGCTCATCATGCGATCCACCAGCACCGCAGGCAGCTCATTGGCGCGCAGGTAATCCAGCGCCAGCGAGCCGTTCGACGGCGCCAGCACAATCCCGTCGACCCGCCGGTGATGCAGCGCGGTGACCACGCGCAATTCCTGCTCCGGGTCGTCGTGGGTGTCGACAAACAGCATCATGTAGCCGTGCCGGGCGCACTCGGTTTCAATCGCGTGCACCGTCTCGCTGAAGTAATGGTTGGACAGCGCCGAGATCGCCACGCCAATGGTGTTGGTGGTGGAACGGGCCAGCGCGCGCGCCAGGGTGTTGGGGATGTAGCCCAGCTCCCGAATCGCACGCTGTACCGCCTGCACCGTGGCCGGGCTGACCTTGCGGGTGCCGTTCAACACGTGGGACACGGTCGACGGCGACACGCCGGCCCTGCTTGCCACGTCGTCCATGGTGACCACGGCGCGCTCCCCTTGAGCCAATCAGTGCTTGCTCGACCAGCCGCTGTAGCTGCCGACGTTGTCGCGGGTGATGAGTTTGGGCGTGAGCAGGGTTACCGCTTCGGCCGGGGCCTTGTCATTGAGCAGGTCATTACCGACGTTCACCGCCGTCTGGGCCATGGCCCACGGGTCCTGGCTGGCGGAGGCCTGGATCTGTGTGTCGGTCTTGAGCGCATTCTCGATATCCGGCGCGCCGTCCACCGAGGTAATGATGATGCCGCTGCGTTTGAGCTGCTTGGCCGCCAGGTCGCTGCCGATGGCTTGCGGGTCGTTGATCGCGAACAGGCCGTCGATTTTCGGGAAGCGTGTCAGGTAACCCTGCATCGCGTTCAGGCCGCCTTCGCGCGAGCCCTTGGCGTCCTGGTCGTCGGACAGCAGCTTGATATCCGGCGCGGTGGCCAGGGCGGCCTTGCAGCCTTTGACGCGGTCGGTCACGGCGGTGACTTGCGGGCCGTTCTGGATGATCACATTGCCTTTGCCCGAGAGCTTGTCCACCAGGTACTGGCAGGCCAGCTTGCCGGCTTCGACGTTATCGGTCTGCACCGTGGCGTTCACACCCTTGGCGTCCACATCCACCGCTACTACCACAATCCCGGCGTCGCGGGCTTTCTTGATCGCCGAGGCCATGGCGGACGGGTCGACGGCGTTGATCAGGATCAGGTCGACCTTGGACGAGATGAAGTTGTCGATCTGCGAGAACTGCTTGCTCAAATCATAGTCAGCCGACACCGACGTCACCTTGACGCTGGGGTTGAGTGCCTTGGCCTGCGCCGTGGCGCCGTCGGCCAGGGTCACGAAGTACGGGTTGCCCAGCGAGCCCATGCTGATGCCCAGGGCCTTGAGTTCGCGGGCCTGCACGGCCTGGGACATCAGGGCAGCCAAGGCAATGACGGGGAAGATACGTTTGACGTTCATGGCGGTCTCTCTTGTGATTGTTGTAGGAGTGAACTCAGGTTCGGGCGCCGGACTGGCGATAGCGATCCAGCGCCACCGCGCCGATGATCACGATGCCCTTGATGATGTACTGCCAGATATCCGATACCCCCAGCAGCACCAGGCCATTGGTGAGCACCGCGATGATCAGTGCGCCGATCAGTGTGCCGCCGATGGTGCCGACGCCACCGGTGAAACTGGTGCCGCCGAGGATCACCGCCGCGATCGCATCCAGCTCGTAGGATTGGCCCAATTGCAAGCCATTGGCGGCGAACAGGCGCGAGGCGCTCATCACCGCGCCAAGCCCGGCCAGGGCGCCGGACATCGCGTAGACGAACAGCAGCACTTTCCACACCTTGATCCCCGACAGCCGCGCGGCTTCCGGGTTGCCGCCCACCGAGTAGATCTGCACACCCATCACCGTGCGCCGCAGAATGAACCACGACAGCGCCACCACGGCCACGGCGATGACGACCAGCCACGGCACGCCGAGGATCGAGTCGTTGCCGATAAAGGCAAACGGCAAGTCCGGGTTGAATACCGTCTTGTCATCGGCCAGCAAGCGCGCCAGGCCGCGCATGGCGGTCAGCGCGCCGAGGGTGACGATAAACGGCGGCAGGCGCATGAACGCGATCAACCCGCCGTTGACCAGGCCCAGCAACAGCCCGAAGCCGATACCGGCGGCAATCCCGAACATGCCGAACTGCGGCGACATCGACGCCTGCAGGGCGACCACCGCCGACGCCGCGAGGATCGCGCCGACGGACAGGTCGATACCCGCCGTCAGAATCACAAACGTCATGCCGGCCGCCAGCACCACATTGACTGAGGCCTGCTGCGTGATGATCGACAGGTTCTGCATCGTCATGAAGTTTTCGCTGACCAGGGCAAAGCCCACCAGCAGCAGCACCAGCACCGGCAACATGCCCACCGTGCGCATCAGCTCGCGTACGCGTTCAGCCTTGCCCGTCGTTGTTGTTGCGATATTCGATTCAGCCATTGACCACCACCTGATCGCCACCGGTGGCGAGGTCGATAATACGTTCCTGGGAGATGACGTGACCGGAGGCCCCGCCGACTTCAGCCACCAACTGGCCTTCGCGCATGACCAGCACACGGTCGCAGGTGCCGATGATTTCCGGCAGCTCGCTGGAGATCACCACGATGCCGACACCCGCCTGGGCCAATTGATTGATGATGCGGTAGATCTCGGATTTGGAGCCGATGTCCACGCCACGGGTGGGCTCATCCAGGATCAGCACATGGGGCTTGACCTCCAGCAGCCGCGCCAGTAACACCTTCTGCTGGTTGCCACCGGACAGCGCGCCCACATTGACCTTGCCCGACGCCACGCGGATCGACAGCGCCTTGATCGCGTCGTTGGCGCGCTGTGCGCCATGGCTGCGATCCAGCACGCCGCCGGCATGGGCATCCGGCACACAGGCGCACACATTGATGTTGTCGGCCACGCTCATGTCGAGGAACAGGCCCTGGGCCTTGCGGTCCTCGGTGAGGTACACCACACCGGCGCGGATCGCATCGGCCGGGGTGCGCAATTGGGTGACGTGCTTGCCGACCACTTCGAGGGTGCCGCTGGTGCGTGGGTCGGCGGCAAAGATCAGTCGCGCCAGCTCCGTGCGCCCTGCCCCGACCAGCCCGGCGATGCCCAGCACTTCGCCGGCATGCAGGTCGAAGCTGCAGTAGCGCACGCGTTTGCCGTCGGCCATGTCACGCACGCGCATCACCACATTGCCAGGGTTATAGGCGGCGTGTTCTTTCTTGTAGAAGCCGGAAAGATCGCGGCCCACCATCATTTTCACCAGCACTTCGGCCGACAACGCATCGCGGCTCAGTTCGCCGATGTACTGGCCGTCGCGCAGCACCGACACCCGGTCCGACAACTCGTAGATCTCGGCCATGCGGTGGCTGATGTAGATGATCGCCAAGCCCTGGCCGCGCAGTTGTTTGATCAGCGCAAACAGGCGGTCGGTCTCGCGGGAGGACAGCGGCGTGGTCGGCTCGTCCATCACCAGGATCCGGGCGTGGGCATGCAGGGCGCGGGCGATTTCCACCAGTTGGCGCTCGGCAATCGACAGGCTGCTGACCGGCGTCGAGGGTTTGAATTCGGCGCCCAGGCGTTGCAACACCTCGATGCAGCCGTCCTGCATGCCCTTGCGGTCAATGGTCCAGCCACGCCGCAGCTCGCGGCCCAGGTAGATGTTCTCGGCCACGCTCAGGTTCGGGCACAGGCTCAGTTCCTGGTAGATCACGGCAATGCCGAGGGCTTTTGCGGTAGCAGGCGTGAAGGTGGCGACGGGCTGGCCATCGATGCGGATTTCACCGCCGGGGTCGGCCTGATAGGCGCCGGAGAGGATTTTCATCAGCGTGGATTTGCCGGCACCGTTCTCCCCATCAAGGCGTGGATTTCGCCGGGGTAGACCTTCAGGCCGACGCTTTTGAGCACGCGCAAACCGTTGAAGGTTTTGCTGATGCCCTGCATCTCAAGCAAGGGTTCAAGGCTCATGGATGAGCTCCTGGATTTATTGTTTTTGTTGTCGAGTGCTGCCGACTCTAGTCCAGATACATTTGCTTACGCAAGCGCTTGCGTGCGCATTTATTTGCTTGATGAAACGTTTCACCCAGCTGAAAATACGCAAAGCCTTACTGCGCCGGCTTTTACGCGTCAAATGGATGGCGTAGCCATCAAAACGCCATGATTTCTGCTATTGTCCCAGGAACGCATCTCCTGCGCGTCGCGTTCGCGCGATCGTCAATGAGCATGCTCCACGCCATCGTGTTTCGCCGATGGCAGGCCTGAAGTTCACGGAATGCTTGGCAATGGACACCCCTCTACCCGACCCGCCCCAATCACGCGCTGAAAAGATCGTTGAGTTCAAACGCCAGAAAACCTTGCTCAAGACCGGTGCGCTGCAGGACGCGATCTTCAACAGCGCGTATTTCTCCAGCATCGCCACTGACGAAAAAGGTGTGATTCAGATTTTCAATGTCGGCGCCGAACGCATGCTCGGTTACGCCGCTGCCGATGTGCTCAACCGCATCACCCCCGCTGACATCTCCGACCCCGCCGAACTGATCACCCGCGCCGCTGCCCTCAGCCTGGAACTCGACACGCCGATCACACCAGGTTTCGAAGCCCTGGTGTTCAAGGCTTCCCGTGGCATCGAAGACATTTACGAACTGACCTATATCCGCAAGGACGGCAGTCGCCTGTCGGCCATGGTTTCGGTGACCGCCTTGCGTAACCGCCACGACACCATCATCGGCTACCTGCTGATCGGCACCGACAACACCGCGCGCAAGCAGGAAGAAGCCGAACGCAAAGGCTTCGAGCGCGCGCTGGAAGAAAAGAACCTGGAGCTGGAGCATGCCAGCCACATGAAGTCCGAGTTCCTTGCGACCATGTCCCACGAGTTACGCACGCCGCTGAACGCGGTGATCGGCTTTTCCGAGGCGCTCAAGGATGGCCTGGTGGGCGATATGAGCGAAGTGCAGCGCGAATACATCGGCGATATTTTCACCAGCGGGCAGCACTTGCTGTCGCTGATCAACGACATCCTCGACCTGTCCAAGGTCGAGGCCGGGATGATGGACCTGGAGCTGGAAGCCGTAGCGCTCGACGGCTTGCTGGCCAACAGCTTGCTGATCGTGCGGGAAAAGGCCGCGCTGCAGCGCATCGAGTTGAAGCTCGAATGCGCGACGGATTTCGGCGTGCTGGCCCTGGACCTGCGCAAGACCAAGCAGATCATCTACAACCTGCTGGCCAATGCGGTGAAGTTCAGTGAACACGGCGGCCGCGTGACCCTGGCGGTGCGCGAAGTCAGCCGCGACGAGGTCGGCCAGGTGCCGGGGGATTGGCCGGCCCATGGCTTCGCCCTGCAACCCAGCGTGCACCAGCGGTTTCTGGAGCTGAGCGTGAGCGACGCCGGCATTGGTATCGCCGAAGACGACATGAGCAAGCTGTTCAAGGCCTTCAGCCAGATCGACAGCAGCCTGGCGCGCAAGTTTGAAGGCACGGGCCTGGGGCTGGCGATGGTCAAGCAACTGACCGACCTGCACGGCGGCAGCGTCGCCGTGGCCAGTCGCGTGGGCCTGGGCGCGCGCTTCGTAGTGTGGCTGCCATTGCATCGTGCTCCGGAGGCGTCATGGCCGACATCCTGATCGTCGAAGACAACGAGGCCAACATGCGCCTGGCCCGCCTGCTGCTGATCAACGCCGGGCACACGGTGCTGTGGGCCGCCGATGCCGAAATCGGCCTGACCCTGGCCCGGGAAAAACAACCGGCCCTGATCCTGATGGACATCCAACTGCCGGGCATGGACGGCCTGGCCGCCACGTCCCTGCTCAAGCAAGACCCCATTACCGCCCATATCCCGGTGATCGCCCTGACCGCGATGGCGATGAAGGAGGACCGCGAAAAAACCCGCCTGGCCGGTTGCGATGCCTACATCATCAAGCCGCTGCGCTACAAAGAGCTGTACCAGGTGATCGACAGCTTGCTGCAAAAGACTATCAACCCCCTCACATGAGCCCTCTCCATGGCCAGCCAACCCGCCACGCTGTTGATCGTTGACGACGAACCCCAGGTTCGCAAGCTGCTGGAAACCCTGCTGCAGCATGAGGGCTACCAGACCCTGAGCGCCGCCAGCGGTGAAGAAGCCCTGCTTTTGGTGGCGCAACAGCCGCCGGACCTGATCCTGCTGGACATCATGATGCCGGGCATGGACGGCTACGAAGTGGCCAGCCACTTGAAGGGGGATGAAACCACGGCCAGCATCCCGATCATCATGCTCTCGGCACTGAGCGAGTCCAGCGCCCGCGTCAGTGGCCTGGAAACCGGCGCCGAGGAGTTCCTCAGCAAGCCGGTGGAGCGCGTCGAGTTATGGCTGCGGGTGCGCAACCTGCTGCGGCTCAAGGCCCGTGGCGACCAGTTGAAAAACCATAGCCTGTTGCTCGAGCAGCAACTGCAGCGGCAAACCGATCAGACCACCGGCATGAGCGTGCACGACCTGGCGCGCCAGGACCTGGAAAAAGACTTGCGCCTGGCGGTTGAGCAACAGGATTTCACCCTGCACTACCAGCCCAAGATCGAGTTGGCCGGTGGCCAGATATGCGCCCTGGAGGCGTTGCTGCGCTGGGAGCGCCCAGGCTACGGGCCAGTGTCTCCGGCGGTGTTCATTCCCATACTGGAGAGCATGGGCTTGATCGTGATTGTCGGGCGCTGGGTGATCGACAGCGTGTGCCGACAGATCGCGACCTGGCAACGCGGCGTTATCGGCGCTGTGGAGGTGTCGGTGAATGTCTCGGGGCATCAATTGATCGAAGGCGACCTGATTGCCGATATCGCCCACACCCTGGCCAGGACCGGGGTTCAGGCCCATTACCTGGAGGTCGAACTGACCGAAAGCTCGCTGATGGAGAACACCCAACGCACCATCGCCAGCCTGCAGCGCCTGCGCGCCATGGGCGTGAAAATCTCCATCGATGACTTCGGCACCGGCTATTCAAGCCTGGCGTATCTGCGCCGTTTTCCCCTCGACACCTTGAAGATCGATATCGCCTTCATCCGCGAAGTCACGACCAACCCACAGGATGCGGCCATCACCCGCACCATCATCGAACTGGCCCACAGCCTGAACCTGCGGGTGGTGGCCGAAGGCGTGGAAACCCAAGATCAGCTGGCGTTTTTGAAGGAGGCCGGGTGTGACCAGATCCAGGGCTACCTGTTCAGCCGACCGTTGCCGGCTTCCACCCTGGAGCGCCTGCTGCTGGAGCGCCTGGCCCCCGCGCCTTGATCGCTGACTCCGGCGCTCTTGATACTGCGGCTAGCACGCGTCAAACCACATTGAACCTGTATCCGGCCATGCCTCTCCAACCTGCATAGACCACGGCCGGATGCACGCTTGATGACGTTTATTTTATGGATGGCCGTACTCGGGGCTATTTTGCTGATACTGGCCCTCACCTCCTCCTATCTGCGCTGGATGCCGGTGACCACCTCGGCGGTGTGCCTGTTGCTGGGGGTCGCCATCGGCCCACTGGGTGCGGACCTGCTGCACCTGGACATCAAGGGCTCGGCCCGCTGGATGGAGCACCTGACCGAAGTCGCGGTGCTGTTTTCACTGTTCGTCAGCGGCTTGAAACTGCGCCTGCCCCTCAAGCATCGCACCTGGCGTATCGCCTTCGGCATGGCCGGGCCGGTGATGCTGCTGACCATCCTCGGCGTGTGCCTGGCGTTGCACTATCTGTTGGGGTTGTCATGGGGCGTGTCATTGCTGGTCGGCGCGATGCTCGCACCGACCGACCCGGTGCTGGCCGGCCTGGTCCAGGTCAACAATGCCCAGGACGATGACCCGTTGCGTTTCGGTTTGTCCGGTGAAGCCGGGCTGAACGATGGCACGGCTTTTCCCTTTGTGATTTTCGCGCTGCTGTTCATGCAGCACGGCGGCTTCGACGGTGACTGGCTGGGTGGCTGGGTACTGAAGAACCTGCTGTGGGCGGTGCCGGCCGGCTTGTTGATTGGCTATTGGATGGGCCGGGGCATCGGGCGTGTGACCTTGCGCATGCGCATCGCCAATGCCGACAGCACCCTGTCGCCCAACGATTACCTGACCCTGGCCCTGATTGCCTTGGCCTACGTGGCGGCGCAAGCCGTGGGTGGCTATGGCTTCCTCGCGGTATTCGCCGCCGGGCTGGGGTTGCGCCAGGCCGAATTCAAATCCAGCGGCAAAGCGCAGACACCGTCCGAGCACCTGGCCCGCCCCGTGGTCGGGCATCTTGAAGTGGCGCCCGAAAAAGCCTTGCACGGCGATGTCAGCGCGCTGGAAGACACGCAAATTGCCGCCGGGGTCATGATGGGCGACATGCTGGCGTTCGGCGGGCTGGTGGAGCGTTCGATGGAAGTGTTCCTGGTGACGGTGCTGGGGATCGTACTTGCCAGTCATTGGGATTGGCGCGCCCTGCCGATAGCGGCGTTGTTGTTCTGCGTGATCCGGCCGCTGAGCGTATTGGCGATGCCCTGGGGACGCCTGATCGATCTTCGCCAACGCGGCTTGATGGGCTGGTTCGGCATTCGCGGGATCGGCAGTATCTTCTACCTGTTCTATGCCCTCAATCACGGCCTGATCGGCACCAGCAGCGCGGTAGCCGTGGACCTCACGGTATCGGTGATCGCCTTGAGCATTGTTGTGCATGGCCTGAGCACTCAGCCGATGCTGGCGTGGTACGAGCGCCGCAGCCAAGCGATGGGAAAATGAAGAGACGCCGATTGGAAATAAACGGATAACTCTGTATTGACAAACGCTGGAACCGATGAAGTTCGAGAGTTACTCAGGGGTAAACCAAGCAAATCTACGCCTTGGAACCATCCTGCCCCCCTGAGATGACAGCACACATGACTCCCACTTTGAGCCGCATCGCTTCGTACGTCCCGCGCACGGACATCCCACCCGAGCCCCTCTCTCGCCCCAAACGTGAAACCCCCTCGCTGGAAACAGCTGATAAGTCGCGTGTCACGGGCGATCGCGAGTTGGCCAACGAGTATGGGTTTGCAATGCTACGCGCGGCCAAGGCCGGTACGGATGTGCGTATCAACGCGATTGACCCACACTCCACCTTCGGCCAGTGGCGCGAGCAGTTGAAAAACACCCTTCAGTTACCCGACGTTGTTCGGTGGGCTCAAGACAAAGGGATCGACGTTTCGTCGCTGATACTCAACATGCAGTCAGGGCAAGTTTCCTTCAAGCTCAAGCGCCACCTTGACCCCCAACAGAAACTGCACACGGTTGGTCCAGAAGACCGGCAATGGGCCGCTATCCGTGGGCCTATCCTTCACGCCGCACAGGTTATCTGCGCCGGGTATCCTGATACAGCCTTCATGCCTCAGGAGGTTCTTCAGGATGTGCAAATTCCGGGATCGATAATTGCGCGTTTTTACCAGGAACAGCCGCCGGCGCTGACGGCGAGTGACCTGCGTACACAGGCGCATGGCATTCTGCGCAACTCAAGCTTCAAGACCCTTGATGCTGGCACCGACGCTGGCTTGATCGAATCCCGCAGCGAAGACGCGCTCCTGCACCAGCAAGCGTTAGTGGGCGATATCCTCATCCGCAATCAGGTCGTCTTCGAACTAAAGGAGCTGTCGCCCTTGCCCAAGGACGGCTTCGAACACCCCGATGATCTTGAAAACCAGTTGAAGCGCAAGAAACTCTCCCTGCCTGCTCATAACACCTATCCCTCCACCTACCCCGCCGCCGACCATCAACCAGCGAACACAATCAGTGTGTTTGACTATCTGCGGGATCATGGCTTGGACATCCCCAGCAATCACAACGAGCTGGAAAACCTGACCACAGCGCTTTCCACACTGCCTCCCTACTCGCCCCCCAATGGCAACCTGGGCGGGGCGCTGGCCTGGCCCGTGCCGCTTGATACGCAAAGCCAGCAGCAGCTCAAGGCAGACATCGGCGCAGGCAAGTTCGGCAACATCAATGTGAGCCCCTTCAAGAATGTCCTGGAATATCTGCTCGACGGCAGGAGGGTCACGGCTGCCGACCTCAACGATCCACGCAAGTTGATCGATACCTTGATCGAAGCCCCTGAAAGCAAGGCCCTGGGAGAGGCGATTCAGGCTGCATTCGAAGCGCGCGAAATCAAGGGCAGCGCCAACGATTGGTTGCTCGCCGCCATGGGCCTGGAGAAAAACGCAGAGAACGGCGATGGACTGACCATTGAAGGCTATCGACTGGTCAGCGCTGAAAACACCAACAAAACCGCCTCAACAGTCGTCAAGGCATTGGCCGATCATCTGCTCGCCAGCGACAGGGCTTCGTCCCCCGAAACCGCCGCCATTCAAGCACACCTTTTGCTGACCAGCAGAGCGCCGGAATTCCTGATCAAGGATATTCCGAAGGAGGTCACCATCGGCACTCACGCTTGGGTCAGTTTCGCCACCGCTGTTTCGCGCATCGAAGCAAAAGCGCCAGGCTCGACGGCAGGCATGACCTTTGCGCAAGTCATGCTTGAAACCAGCATCGCACCGATCAGTGAACAAGAGCGCCACATTGAATATGCCGCCCAGAATGACGCGCTCAAGGATTGGGCCATCGCCAACGGGAGAAAACCTCCGCTCACCCCCCTTGTAATGGGCGAAGTGCGCAAAACGTTCAGTGCGATGATCAACGAACTGAGGGAGGCTAGCGAAACATCACTCGGCAACCTGCCAACGGCCAAAGAAATAGCACTGGCGCAGTTAAAAAAAGCGCTGCCGGACATGGACCCCAAACTGTTCGAGAAAAAATGCATCACCATAGACCCTCCCCATAAACGGTTCCCCGGGCCTTACTCGATACTGGACGCCTACATCGATGGCCGACCGCTTTTCTGGACGCCCAACCGGGAGGAGTTCTGGTCGGAAGAAGCACGCAACTTCAAAAATCTTTTCGTATCCAGGGAAAACGAGGAGCGACCAGATTCACGGCCAGCAGCCTGGGTATCCTCATCAAAAGAGTTCGACCTTGACAAGGTGACTCAAACGCTGAAAACCCTGCCACGCCCCAGAGAGCTGTTCGAGCCGCAATACGCTGAGTTCTCGAGCGCTTTGAAGAAAATCAAGTCCGCACAGTTCAAACAGATGATCGCCAAACTTCCGCTGGAAGACCGCGAGAACCTGGCGTTCATCAAACTGCCTGTTCGCAAGCACATCAGGTATTACCGAGACGATCATCCCAGGGTCGTGGAAGAAGGCGTACTGCTGTTCGACACCGAGCGCAACGGCAAGAAAATGACCTACGCGATTGATCGGATCAAGGGCACCGTAACTCGGCGGCCCGATCAGACTTACGTCGAATACCCACCTAGAAATGGCACTATTCCGCAATTGGGCCAAAGGTACGACACCGTCAAACCTGGGGGTTCGCAACCGCCAGCACTGCCCGACGGGAAAACAGCCGGGCACGGTGCGCCTGACAGTTTCAACAGCGCCAGTACCCAATACATCATCGACACGCTGTTTGCGGACATGAACTTGCCCGAGGTAGAGCGTTACGCCCGAGGGGCGACAACCTTTGATACCCAAGTACCCCTGCATAAGACCATTGAAGCAATCGTGGTGGGCCTGATTCCCTTCAAGTCGAGCATCGAGAACTTGATCGCGGGCAACATCAAGGAAGGTGCCGTCGAACTGGCTATTGATATCTTTGGTTTCGTGGTGGGCTTCGGCGGTGCGGTCAAAGGCCTGAGCGCCCTGGCGAGGGGTGCATCGACGCTCGCAAAAGCAGGTCAGGTCGTCAGAATCATCGGCCGAGCAGCACTCGGCGCGCTGAACCCGTTGGACGGGGTTGGTGATCTAGCGCGAGGTGCACTGCATCTTGGAAAAAAAGCCGTCAACGCAAGCTATAAGGGTATTAACCACCTGCGCAATCACCACCGCAGCGTCGACCTGCTGCAATTGGCCAAAAGGCCCGATATCGCCGAAGGCACCTACAAGTTGGCCGGTAACGGCAATGAAATTCCTGCCTTGGCCAAATTCGACGAAGGCACGCAAAGGTGGTTTGCGTTTGACCCGCGTACGCAACAGGCCTATGGCAAGTCCCTCGAGCAGTTCAGTGTTGGCCCACGGGGGGATTGGACGCGATCGGCAGCAACGACGTGATAACGACCGTCAGCCAGCGCCATGGCTTGGCAGCCGCCGGCACATTCAAGGTCGGACAGAAGAGCGTTGAAGGCAACGTTGTGATGTTTCAGGGCAATTGGCATCAATACGACCCGCTGAAAAAACAACCTATCGGCCCTCCATTGAAAGACTTCACCCCCAGCCGGGTAGCGGCCAGTGGCGAAGTACGGGTCGCGGATGCCGATTTGCTGGGGTATCAAGCCAACTACATCGAACCGCGAGAGCTCTCGAGCAAAGGCCTGCAGGGCAACGTGTATCAAGGCCGCAGTAAAAAGGAATATGTGAAGGTCGATGGGGCGTTGTATGAATCCAAAGTCAAGGACGGCCAGCGATTCATCCTCCACCCCACAGGCAAGGGCCCTGACATACCGGTCAAGGATCTCGGCATTTCCGGGTGGGAGCCTCGTTCCAGGTCTGTCGGTCTGCTGGGGGGCGCGAAGGAATTTCATACACCATGGCAGTTGGGCGATAACACGTATGTCGTGCCGATGGACGGAATCAAGGTGGTGGAAAACGCTGCCCCGCCTTTCAGGATCAACGTCAAGGGCGTCGACCACGCCGTCGACTTTGACAGTACACACGGCGCCTGGCGAGGTGTCTCTTCAAGCCTGGACGCTCCCTATTTCTGGCGAAATCCTAAAGGAGCGTGGCAGCAAGGCAACATTAATGACTTTCTGCGCGCTAAAAAGGCAGACGCTCATCACTACCAATTCGTCGATGTTTCGGCGATCCCGAAAGTCCCGAAAGAGGTCACCCCCTTACCCCAGAGCTTGCATTATTTTTGGGCCGGCCAGGACCTCCCCGCCCATTTGGCCGACAACCTGGCTAAAAACAGCCGACGTGCGCCCGGATACACCTCAATTATCCATGTCGACGCCGATACCCCTGAAATTTTTGAAAAGATAAAAACCACCCTGAAAGACAAAGCCCCCGGCGTGACGGTCAAGAACTTTCGGGAGGATGCCCTCTACACGCAGTTGAAAAATGACGAAATGTACAATTATTTCCGTCAAGGACAGGGTAAAAACCTGGCTGCCACTTCGGATGTCGCGCGTTATCAAATCATGCACAAGCATGGTGGGGTTTACCTGGACACCGATGACCTCATCCAGACCAACGTCGATTCCGGCGCTTTGATGGCGGGGGCCAATGATGTCCTGCTCGGTCACCCGGTTGTGCATCGGTCCACCGACTTCAAACCTTTCTATAACAACAGTAACTTTGCCACCCAGCCTGGCAACCCGTTGATGAAAGAAGTCATCACTGCAATGCACAAGCGCTTTGCCGCGAACAAAGCCTATTTTGTCAACAACCGCCCGGTGGCCCGGCAGTCTATCAACGGTGGTGCATTTACCTCTGATCTCGACGAATACGGGAAAAAACTATTCGAAACGACGGGCCCTACCCTGCTCAACGACACACTCAAGGCAAAACGACCTGATATGTATGATCTGGGACTGGAAGGGTTCTCAAAAGATACGAATGTCGTAGACGGAGAACTGGTCTCGTCTGGGCCGGTCGTCAATAACGAAGAGAGAGCCCTGGACTTATATCGAGAGCGGGGCATTAAGCCGCCCCTGCTGCTGCGCCTTCACATCAGTAAAATGCGCGAGCATTATTTCCCGCTTCGCCATAAATTCAACGTGAAAGCAGGGGCCGACCATTCCTGGAAGACTGGCTGATCGCCCCTCGTTCAACCTCTACCCGTTTGGACGGATCAGTCCTGATCCTCGGTGTTGCCGACGTCCGCCGCTTCATCCAGGTCGTTGAGCGGCACTTCGGCATCGTCCATCAACGAGCCTGGGTCTTCATTGCCGGGGTCGTTGAGTTCTTCGTCGAGTTCTTTTGACATGACCATCTCCTCTAACCGCCTTGGGTATCGATATCAGCATCGGTTTCAGGCTTGGGCTCGAGCGGCTCAGGCTTGAAGTCTGGACTGTAGTCGTTTTCCTTGGCCTTTGGGTCGCTTGCCGGCGCTGGATCTTTGGGGGCATCGGCGCCAGTGCTGGGGGCCGACTCGCCACCGTCGATCGCTGGGTCGTTGCGGTTACTGGTTTGGGGATCGTTGTTTGTCGTCATCGCGCACCTCTTTACTTTGCAGGCCTGTGGGGCATCTGTACCCCGTAATGCTAAGGCGCCGCGTTACTGGATGAAGTTCCGTCCGACTGCTCAGTGCAATGGGTTGTCGACCTGGATGTAGAAGGCGTAGATGCCCAATACCAGCCAGAACCCCATGAATAACCAAGGCGCGCGCATGGAAAACAGCAGCGATTTGCGATAGCCCTTGTGGGTCGACTCCATTTCGGAAAACAACGGCGAGTCATCGTAGGCCATGCCCATCACCGGTTCACTGCGCAGCAGCTCGCTTTGCTTGTAGTGCCAGTGATCGATGATCTCGTAGGCGGCGCGTATGCCCGGCCAGGCGTTGAGTGAGCTGAGGATCCCCAGCGCGGCGAGAATGGCCGGCACCAGCAGGGTGAACAGCTTGCCCCACTCCGGGTTGAGGTTGCCCATCCCGGAGACGAAGGCAATGACCAGGAATGACTGGGCGGTAAGGTAGGCGTCGGTGCGGTTGGCCAGGATGCTGGTTTCGTACTGGATCTCACGACGATAGAAGTCGAGACGGTCCTTGGGCGAACCGAAGATCTTGGCGTTGTGCTCGCTGTGGTCGGTCAGGGCCGCTTCCGGGGTGTTGGGCGAAATGATTCTGGGCACGACAAGGGGCTCCACAAGGTTTCAAGGCTTATTAGAAGAAGCGCGCCTGGGTGAAGTTCAAGTTTGTCGCGCACCAAATTGAGGCGCCGTGGTGAGGGCCGCCTCGCAGCCAGCGGCGGCAAACGCCCACGCCACGGGATAATCACCGTGCCTCAGCGGTTCCGGCACACGCCTTGCTTAAACCATTCATCTGCCCACATTCAGGAGCATTCGTTACCCCCCGACCCAGAGCCGACCCCATAAGAAAGTAAGGACCAGGCCCGTTGGCACCCTCGACCACGGGCTCATAAAAAATGCGTTTAAAAGCGGCAGTGCCCCCGCGCTCCCCTCGGCACTGACAAGGTACTGGAATGGCTCGATCTTTCTTTGACGAAATGAATGACGCGCAAGGCGTTTGCCGCGCGCACTACCAGGATTTCTCCCGCTGGCTGGCCAACACGCCGCCGGAACTGCTGGCCCAGCGACGCCGCGAAGCCGATTTGCTATTCCACCGCGCCGGGATCACCTTCACCCTCTATGGCGACGAACAGGACACCGAGCGCCTGATCCCCTTCGATATCATCCCGCGCAGCATCCCCGCCAGCGAGTGGAGCGTGATCGAGCGCGGCTGCATCCAACGGGTCAACGCGCTGAACATGTTCCTCGCCGACATCTACCACGACCAGCGCATCATCAAGGCCGGGATCATCCCGGCCGACCAGGTGCTGGGCAACGAGGGGTACCAGCAGGCAATGGTCGGCCTCGACCTGCACCGGGGCATCTATTCGCATATTTCCGGGGTGGACCTGGTGCGCGACGGCGACGGCACCTACTACGTGCTTGAAGACAACCTGCGCACCCCCAGCGGCGTGAGCTACATGCTCGAAGACCGCAAGATGATGATGCGCCTGTTCCCGGAAGTGTTCGCCAAACAGCGCATTGCGCCGGTGGACCACTACCCCAACCTGCTGCTCAAGACCCTGAAAAGCTCGAGCCGCCTGGACAATCCCAACGTGGTGGTACTGACGCCGGGCCGCTTCAACAGCGCGTTTTTCGAACACGCCTTCCTTGCCCGGGAGATGGGCGTGGAGCTGGTGGAAGGCGCCGACCTGTTCGTCCACGACCTCAAGGTGTTCATGCGCACCACCGATGGCCCCAAGGCGGTGGACGTGATTTACCGGCGCATTGACGACGCGTTCCTCGACCCCGAGGCGTTCAATCCCGACTCGATGCTCGGCGTGCCCGGCCTGGTCGCGGCGTATTGCGCCGGCAACGTGGTGCTGGCCAACGCCATCGGCACCGGCGTGGCGGATGACAAGTCGATCTACCCCTATGTCCCGGCCATGATCCGCTTCTACCTGGATGAAGAGCCGGTGCTGCAAAACGTGCCGACCTTCCAGTGCCGCAAACCGGAGGAGCTGTCCCATGTGCTGGCCAACCTTGAGCACTTGGTGGTCAAGGAAACCCAGGGCTCCGGCGGCTACGGCATGCTGGTCGGCCCGGCGTCCAGCGCCGCCGAGATCGAGGACTTCCGCCAGCGCATCAAGGCCCGGCCCCACGCCTACATTGCACAGCCGACCCTGAGCCTGTCGACCTGCCCGACCTTTGTCGAAAACGGCATCGCGCCACGGCATATCGACCTGCGCCCCTTTGTGCTGTCGGGCAAGGAAACGCGCCTGGTGCCCGGTGGCCTGACGCGCGTGGCGTTGCGTGAAGGCTCGCTGATCGTCAACTCGTCGCAAGGCGGCGGAACCAAGGACACCTGGGTGGTGGAGGGCTGAGTATGTTGAGTAGAACCGCCGCAGACTTGTACTGGATGTCCCGCTACCTGGAACGCGCCGAGAACCTGGCGCGCATGCTGGAAGTCAGCTACTCGCTGTCGTTGATGCCCCAGGCCGGGCGCAGCGATGGGCTGGACGAACTGGCGATGTCGCTGCTCAGCAGCGGCACCCTGGACAGTTACCTGGAGCGCCACACGCAACTGGACGCCGAACGCATGCTGCATTTCTTCGCCCTGGATGAAGAAAACCCGGCGAGCATCTACAACTGCCTGCGCGCCGCCCGGAGCAACGCCCACGCGGTGCGCGGACGCATCACCGCCGACATGTGGGAAAACCTCAACGCCACCTGGCTGGAAATGCGCAGCATCGCCGCCGGCGGCCTGGCGCGACACGGCATCAGCCACTTCTGTGACTGGGTCAAGCAACGCTCGCACCTGTTTCGCGGCGCCACCTCCGGCACCATCATGCGCAATGACGCCTATCGATTCATTCGCCTGGGCACCTTTGTCGAGCGCGCGGATAACACCCTGCGCCTGCTGGATGCGCGTTATGAGATGTTTGGTGAAGAGTCCGAGGAAGTCAGCGACCTGTCGGCACGCGGTTATTACCAGTGGAGCGCCCTGCTGCGCGCGTTATCGTCCTTCGAGGCGTATACCGAGTTGTACCCGAACGCCTTGAATGCACGCTCGGTGTCGGAGTTGCTGCTGCTGCGCAGTGATGTGCCGCGCTCGCTGCATGCGTGCATCGAGGAACTGAGCCATATCCTCGCCGACCTGCCCGGCAGCTACGGGCGCACCGCGCAGCGCCTGGCGGCGGAGTTCGAGGCGCGGCTCAGGTACACGGGCATCGATGAAATACTGGAAGACGGGCTGCACACACGGCTGACCGACTTCATCGACAGCGTGCGCGAGTTGGCGCGGTCAATACAAAGCTCCTATCTGGAAGTGGTCTAAGCCCACCCCGGATCAAAACTGTGGGAGGGGGCTTGCCCCCGATGGCGGTCTATCAGCCAGCTTATGTGTAGCTGACCCACCGCTATCGGGGGCAAGCCCCCTCCCACATGGACCGCAGTCCACCTGTCAGCTATCAATCGACCACCACCTGGGCAACAACTGCCGCACCCGCGCCTCGCCAAAGCGATCATCGATCAACATCACCACCCCGCGGTCGTGCTGGCTGCGGATCACCCTCCCCGCCGCCTGCACGACTTTCTGGATACCGGGGTACAAATAGGTGTAGTCATACCCCGCGCCGAAGATCGCGCCCATGCGAATCTTCATCTGCTCATTCACCGGATTGAGCTGCGGCAAGCCCAAGGTGGCGATAAACGCCCCGATCAGGCGCGCACCGGGCAAATCGATGCCTTCGCCAAACGCGCCGCCCAGCACCGCAAAGCCGATGCCCTGGCTGTGCTGGGTGAACTGGTCCAGAAAGGCCTGGCGCTGCGCCTCGGCCATGCCCCGCGACTGCAACCACAGCGCAATCTGCGGATGACGCTCGGCCATCAACTGCGCCACCTGTTGCAGGTAATCGAAGCTTGAGAAAAACGCCAGGTAGTTGCCGGGTTGCTCGGCAAATTGCCGGGCGATCAAGGCCACGATGGGTTCCAGCGACGCCTGGCGATGCACAAAGCGTGTGGAAATACGCTCGACAATGCTCACCCGCAATTGCTCGGCCTGGAACGGCGATTCGACGTCGACCCAGGCGGTGTCCGTCGGCAGTCCGAGCAGGTCGGCGTAATAGTGGCGCGGGCTCAGGGTTGCGGAAAACAGCACGCTGCTGCGCGCGGCGGTCAACCTGGGCCGAATGAATTCGGCCGGCACCACGTTGCGCAGGCACAGGGTCGAACTGCTGCGCTTGCCGCTGAATGTGCGCTTGCTGATGTCGAAGATGAAGTGCTCATTGAACAGCTCGGCTACTTTGGCAAATTGCAGCGCTTCGAAGTAGAAGGCTTGCAGGTCGCCATTCAGGGCTTCGGGATGGTCGTTGAAGTAATCGCCCATGGCGCTGGCGCACAGGCTCAGGGCCTGGAGCAGCTTGTCGGGTTTGGCCGCGTAGGCCTGATACGGCGCGAGCTGGTCCTTGTGCAAGGCGTTCCACTCACGGTTCAGGCGCTGCAAGGGCTTTTTCAGCACCTCGGGCGCACTCTCGCGCAGGGTCTTGAGGCTGTACTGATCGAGGCTGGCGCTGTACATCGAACGCGCGCGCTCGACCAGGTTATGGGCTTCGTCCACCAGCACCGCGACCCGCCACTGGTTGAGCTGGGCCAAGCCGAAGAGCATCGCGCCAAAATCGAAATAGTAGTTGTAGTCAGCAACCACGACATCGGTCCAGCGCGCCATTTCCTGGCTCAGGTAATACGGGCACACGTCGTGGGCCAGCGCCACCTCGCGCAGATTACGTTGATCAAGCAGGCGAATCCCGGACGCCGCCTGGCGTGCGGCGGGCAAACGGTCGTAAAAGCCCTTGGCCAGCGGGCACGAATCGCCGTGGCAGGCTTTATCCGGGTGCTCGCACGCCTTGTCCCGCGCCACCAGTTCCAGCACGCGCAAAGGCAAGTCGGGGCTGCTGTCGTACAGCACTTGGGCGGCATCCAGCGCCAGCTTGCGACCGGGGGTTTTGGCGGTGAGGAAAAACACCGTGTCCAATTGCTGCGGTGCCAGGGCCTTGAGCATCGGAAACAGCGTGCCGACGGTCTTGCCGATGCCGGTAGGCGCCTGGGCCATCAGGCAGCGGCCGGTACTCACCGCCTTGTACACAGATTCGGCCAGCGTGCGTTGGCCACTGCGAAACTCGGCGTGGGGAAACGCCAGGCTCTGCGCGGCGCGGTTGCGCGCTTCACGGTGCTGGATCTGCTGGTGGGCCCAGTGCAGGAACAGCGCGCATTGCTGGTTGAAGAAATGTTCAAGGTCGGGCGCGGCAAAGCGTTGCTTGAGCAGGGTTTCGCCCTCGCCGACGATATCGAAGTACACCAGCGCCAGTTCGATCTCATCAAGCCCTAGCTTCTGGCACATCAACCAGCCGTAGACCTTGACCTGGGCCCAATGCAGTTGCCGATGGTTGGCCGGCTGGGCCTGGAGGTCACCGCGATAGGTTTTTACTTCTTCGAGGCGATTGCTGTCCGGGTCATAGCCGTCCGCCCTGCCGCGTACCTTGAGTTGCTGATACTCGCCTTCGAGCGCCACTTCGTTCTGATAGTGGGCGCTGCGCCGCGACGCCACCGTGCGATGGCCGACGATGCCTTCCTGGGCGCTGGGCGATGGGGTAAAGCGCAAGTCCAGGTCACCGACCTTGGCCGTGAACTCACACAACGCCCGCACCGCGACGCTATAGCTCAAGCGGACTCTGCCCAGCGCACATAACAGACCGTGACCGGCATCTGGTACTCACCGCAGAATTCCAGCCAGCGCAGCTGGTTGTCCTGCAGGCGGTCGCCAGGACCCTTGACCTCGATCATGCGGTAGGTTTTTTGCGCCGGCCAGAACTGGATCAAGTCGGGCATCCCGGTGCGGTTGGCGCGGATGTCCAGCAGCAGCCGCTCGAACCAGTAGCGCAAATGTTCGGCAGGCAGGCACGTCAGGGCTTGCTCCAGCAACTCTTCGCTGAGCAGATTCCAGAACACGAAGGGCGACTGAATCCCCCATTTGTCCACGTAGCGTTGGCGGATGGTGGTTTTGTAGCGCTCGTCGCGCAATTGCTCGAAACACGCGCTGAACAAGGCGGCGCGGCGTTGCTGGAAGTCTTCGCTGTGCAGGTCGGCCGGCCCGCGCTGAAACGGGTGGAAAAACGCGCCTGGCAGCGGCGCGAAAATCACATCCCAGCACAGCAGGCCGAACAGCGAATTGATCAGGCCATTTTCCACATAATGCACCGGCGCGTCCGGCTCGCTCAGATGGGCCTGCACGCAATATTCCACCGACATCAGCGGCTCGGGGATTGCCAAGGCGAGGTCCAGGCGCGTGAGGGGCCGCGGCTTGGCCTTCGCCACCTTCGGCTCACCCAGCTTGCGCCGCAGGCGCGGCACTACGCGCAGCAGGTGTTGCTGCTCGGCGGCGCTTTCCGGCGCCTGTTGCGCGGCGACGGCCAACGCCAGGGCGGGCGCATAAGCCTCCTGGCGCTCCAATACGCGGATCAATCGTGCGCGAGCGCCGGGATAGCTGCAGTCGCGATAGATCTGCTCGGCCAAGCCCAGTTCAGCGCTGCGTTCACAGCATTGGCCGATCTGGAACAGCAACTTGGCGCGGCGTTTTTCCAGCCAGGGGTTGTCGGTGTGCAAGCTAGCGATGTGGGCCAACACCGTTTCCAGCGCCTCACCCGCCTCGAACGCTTGCTGGCACTGGTGCAGGAACACACAGCCCTCCACGTCGGCGCGGCTGCGCAAGCCACGGGACTCGGCACAGAACGGCACCTTCTCGTAGGTGTAAATGCCCAGGTCCGCCAGCACGAACTCCGACCAGTCCTGGTAGAGGTTGCCGAAAAACATCAGGCGCAGGCGGTCGCACAGCTCCATCACGGTAAGGCTGTAGAGCACGTCCTGCAGTTCGGGGCACCAACGGGCAAAGCTGCGGCGTTCATTGAACCGCGCAGCCAATGGCGCCAGCCAATCGGATTTTCTGGCGCTGGGCTGGTCGATCCAGGGCTTGAAAGCCATGAGCAGTTCGCCTTTTTGCAGCAAGCCGAACAGCTCATCAAAGCCCAACAGGCATTGGTCATCGACCCAACCGCTTGCCAGCAGTGGCTGCATGGCCGCATGGGTGCAGCCGATTTCCAGGTAATTGAGCTTTGCTCCACGAAAATGCACACCCTTGCGCATGACCATGCGTACCAATAACGCCTGGGACGCTTGCGGCAACCTGTCGAATTGCTGAATGAACTGCAATTCGTCCGGGTCGAGCAAATCGGCGTAGCGCTGCTGCAACCCAATCAGCACTTGGCGGAAGTTGTGCAGGTAATACAAGGGGTCTTCGAGGGGGTGGGCCATGGCGCAGAGCAATCAACTACTGGTTATGCATACAGAGTGCCGTTGCAAACGCATTGTTGCAATCGGTAATAGATAAATGGCGCCTGCAACTTTTTGCAAAAAAGCGATCAGATGTGGGAGCTGATCGCGTAACATTTATGCCCCGCAGCCAGACGCTGCGGGGCTTTTCAAGGTAAAGGTAAGGGTAATGAACATGAAGAATTTGGGTCTGCCGCTGGTTGCACTCACTTTTCTGGTATTGGCCGGTTGCTCCACGCAGACCGTGGTGACGTTGCAAAACGGCACACAGTATTTGACCAAGGACACACCCAACGCCAAAACCGCCGACGGCTTCTATGAGTTCACCGATATCGCTGGCAAGCGCATCCGTATCAAGGCTGCTGATGTGGCGACGGTGCGCAAGGAACAATAAAACTGTGGGAGGGGGCTTGCTCCCGATGGCGGTGGGTCAGCCAGCTTATGTGTAGCTGACCCACCGCCATCGGGAGCAAGCCCCCTCCCACAATTTTGACCGCATTCCAATAGTTAGCCGATCACAATCCCCTCCCCCGACAAACTGCTCACACCCACCAGTGTCACCGAGTCGGCGCCGAAGCTGATCACCGTATCGCCGCCCACCACCTTGGCGTGATCACGATAATCCGTGCTGCCCCCTACCCCGTCGAACACCAGCTTGTCCGTCGCCTGATAGCCGATCACCCGGTCATTGCCAAACTGCCCGCTGAACAGAAAGGTGTTATGCCCGCTGCTGTCGCGAATCGTGTCGTTACCTTTGCCACCCTCGATAAAGTCTGCGCCCTTGCCGCCCTGGATCAGGTCGTTGCCGTGGCTGCCGATAATGAACGTATTGCCCTGGTGCGCTTCGGCATTGCGGTTGAGGTCCTGCACCCAGGTGGTGGCCCGCGCCGGGTCGGACAGGTTGGCAACGATCACCGTGGCGTCGCGGGTCATCTGCTCGTAGAAGCCGGAGTCGAGGATGCGCGTCATGCCGTCGCCATAGCCGGTGGGCAAGTGCGACACCCAGGTCGGCAGGTTGAGGATGGAAAACGGCAGCGCGTTCCATAGCGTCGACGCGTAGTGGTCGTTGAAGCTGACGATATTATCGGTACTGGACTCGTGGGGCTTGTCGTGCACGCCAAACGACGACAGGTTGGAGGAGTAGCCATCCAGCGCACGGAATACCGGGTCATTTTCGTAGCCCACGTTCAGCACCTTGTCACCGGCACTCTGGGTCGGCGAGGCATAGGCCACGTAGTTGGAATCCTTGTAAAAGCTCGACCATTTGCTGTCACTCAAGTCGGCCATGCTGTTTACCGCCAGCCCACCGAGGCTGTGGCCGCTGACCACCACGTCGTGGCCGCTCAGGCCGTGGGCACCGGCATACTCGGCGACGTTCTTGAGCAGGCCGCCGAAGGCTTCGCCGGCGTAGTTTTTCGCATAGTCCTTGGGGCCGAGGGCGGCGAGCAGGTCGCTGACCAGGTCGCCGATGGAATCGGTGATCAAGTTTTCACGCGGCCCGGACGTGCCGCGAAAACCGAGACCGATCTCCAGCAACGTGCCCGCGTCATCGTACTTGCCCAGCACCTCGACCTGGGCCGTGGTGTAGCCGGGCTTCTCGCCGAAAAAGGTACCCCGCGCATCGACCTTGCCGGTGTAGCCGAGGGTGCTGGCGCTGATGGGCGTCCAGCCGGCCTGTTGCACCGCCTCTAGCGCGGCTTTTTCCGAATCGGGGTTCCAGGGCAGGCCGGGAATCACCCCCTGGGAATCGGTGCTGCCCAGCAAAGCCCCGACCAGCGTGGCCGGCAGGCCCAAGCCCAAGCCATTGTGCTGATAGCCCACAGCGAAGCCGTTATCCAGGTTGTGGTAGGAATACAACGTGATCGCCATCGCATCGGCGAACAACGCTTTGGAGCCCTCGGTCCCGAGGTTTTTATAGTCAAAGATACCCATGGCACTGCCTCTCTGTTGTTGGATTTGTAGAGAAAGCCAAAAAACCTGTTATCCGTTACCGACTGTAGGAGCGAGCTTGCTCGCGAAGATCGTCAACGATGACGCGCTCTACCTGAAGAAAAGCGGCACCTTTTAGTTTTTCGCGAGCAAGCTCGCTCCTACAGTGGTTTTTAAAGCCTTAGAACGCCCAGTCCAGGCTCAAGCCGACGCCGTGCACCTTCTCCTTGCTGGCCAGCAAACCGTTGTAATCGAAGTTCACCCGCGCATCCTTGCTCAATGCCAGGCTCACCCGTGCACCGACCAGCGCGGCATCACGCACCATCGGCGCGCTTTCCACCGCGAACGAAGGGCCACCCGAGGCAAACGCCAGGTGCTGTTCGGAGTCGGTGCTGCTCAGGTTGTGCTGCCAGCCCAGGGTGCCGGACACTTCCAGTTGCTGGTGATCGTTGACGTTGAAGGTTTTCAAGGCGCGCACACCGAGGGTGCTCAGCACCAGGTCGCGGCTGTCGTCGCCGCTTTTCAGCGCGGCGGCATCGCCCTTCTCGGTGAAACCATCGGTGTCCAGGTGCACGTAGGCCAGGTTGGCGAACGGCTCCAGGGCCAGCGGTTGCAGGTTGATGCGGTATGCCGCCTCGGTGAACAGCTGGGTGCTGTGGGCATCGACCTTGGCTTTCTGCTTGCCGCTGACGTCACCGTATTGCAGGTCGCGCTTCACATCGGCGCGGTGCCAGCTGTAGGTCGCGCCGCCGCTCAGGCGCCAGGCGCCGATTTCATGCCCGGCATACGCGCCGAAGTGGTAGCTGTCGACCGACGCACGGCTATGGGTATCGCTGCCCATGTTCAACGATGTATCGCTGTAGCCCGCCACCAGCCCGATGCGTGTCGCGTCGTCGAGGGCACCGTCGACACCGGCGAGCATGCCGCCGATAGACGTGGTGTAGCCCGCCGTGTCGTTGCGGCTGTCGGTCTTGCCCCATGCACCCAGCGCCTTGACCCACACGTTGCCGCGGCTGTCGATGGCCTGGCTGGTCGCGCCCATTTCACCGTTGCGCAGGCGCTCGCCGACCGCTTCGCGTACGTAGCGGCTGTCATTGACCAACGCCGTTTCCAACGCCGGATAGACTTCGCCGCTCAGTTGCTGGAACGCGCCTTGTGCCGAAGCCGCGGTCGGTGCGAGCAGCAAGCTTTCATACACCCCATTGCCCGCGCCCAATTGCTCGGCGGCGGCGGCGACGGCGCGTTGGTTCGGCGTAGCGGCCACACTGGCGAAGCTGTTGGTGCGTGCCACGTCCAGCTGCACACCATTGGCCGCGTAGTTCAAGGTGCCGCCGATGAACAGGTAGTCAGGCAGTACCGCAGCGAAGTTGCCAGTGACGCCACCTGCGGCTTGCAGAATGTTGTACTGGCGGCCGATCAGGCTTTGCGCCTGGGTCGCGCTCAACAGGGTCGGGCTGTTTTCCAGGGCCAGGGTCACGGTGCCGCCGTTCAGCGTGGCGGTGCCGCCGGCAACGATACGGTCGCTGCTGGTGGGCGACAATTCCACCGCGTAAGTCGAGCCCGGCTCGAAAGTGACATTGCCCGCCACGTTCAGCGTGCCAATGGAGTTGCCCGGCGCCACGGTGCCGCCGCTGTTTGCACTCAGCGAACCGATACGCCCCGAGCCGCCGACAACGCCGCTCTGGCTCACCGTGACATCCGACGTGAGCGAGCCATTGACCGCCAGTAGACCTTGGTTGACCAGGGTCGGGCCGCTGTAGGTGTTGGCGCCGGTCAGCACCAGGGTGCCAATGCCCTGCTTGGTCAGGCCGCCATGCCCGGCGATGTCGTTGCTCCACACATCCAGCCCGCAATGCACGTCGTTGCACACGCGCTGGGTCGGTTTGCCGGCATCCACCACCGCGCCGATGCCCGGCAGGTCCGCGACAAACTGGCCAGTGCCATAGGCGCCGTCGATGCGAAACTCAGCCGGAATATCCTCGGCGGTAATGAACATCCCCGGGCCATTGACTGCCTTGCCCAGGTTGATCATGCCCCAGCCGTACAGCGAGTCGATGCCCGGCGCGCCGAGGTCGGTGGCGGTGGTCTTGAGCAGCGTGGAGATCTGGTCGCCACTCATGTAGGGGAAGCGCTCCATCAGCACTGCTGCACTGCCGGCCACATGGGGCGCGGCCATGGAGGTGCCGTTGAAGTTGGCGTAGTCGGTGGTGAGGTTGTCCAGATTGGTGCCGTTGATGATCGAACTGAAAATCTTGGTGCCCGGTGCCGACACACAGAAGCTCGCCGCATAGCCGCAGCGCGAAGAGAAGGTGCTGATCACGTACGGGTTGGCACTGCTGGTGTCCGGGTTTTGCTGCAGGGCCGCCACCGACAGCCAGTTCGGTGCAATTTCCGGCACGAAGTACGCCAGGCCCGAAATCGCATCCGGGTTGTTGCGGTTGTAGTCGTTACCAGCGGCAAAGATGGTCAGTACACCGCTGCGCGCGGCGTCGATCGCACCTTGATAGGCGCCACCGGCAATCGTGCCGAGAATCGGCCGAATGGTGTTGAATTGCGCCTGGGCTTCATTGACCGTGAAGTTCGGAAAGGCAGGATCGCGGCCGCCCTTGGCGTACTGATCACCGATGCCGATGCCCCAACTGTTGTTGATGATCCGCGCGCCACTGGCCACCAGTGCATCCCAACCGGCTTTGTACACCGCGCCGTCGTTGCCCAGGATGATCCCGTCTTCCGGGCCTGGGTCACCGTTTTCGGCGCTGATGATCTGCGCGTCGAACGCCACGCCGTGCATCGGCCCGCCGTCGCGGTTACCGGCGGCAATCCCGCCGACGTGAGTACCGTGGTTGCCCAGCTTGCCGTTGGAGCCCAGGGACGGCGTGCCGTCATAGCGAAACGCATCACCGGCCTTCACCGGGATATACGGGTCGGTGTATTGGCGGATGCCCTCGGTGACGATCGTCACCACTTTGTTGGGGCTGGCGAATTCCGGGTGCTGGGCATACACCGGCTGGTCGAAGATGCCCAGCTTGACGCCCTTGCCGGTGTAGCCCGCCGCATACGCGGTGTCGGCATGTACTGCGCCCAGGCCCCAATCGGCCTTGAACTCATTGCTGCGCCAACTGGCGGCGTCGCCCAGCTTGCCGGTTTCCACATAGGGTGCGGCCTGGGCGGTCCCCAGGCTTGCCAGGCAACACAACAACGCGCCGTATGGCACGCTGCTCAAGGCCTTGAGCGGATAGCCCGGGCCGGTGGGGATGGCGGTAGTTAACCCTGACTTGCGTTTTTTCACGGTGACCTTCCTTAGTTTTCTTGTTGCCTTTGGAAAAATCTCGACCAGACACCACTGATCCCCTGTGGGAGGGGGCTTGCCCCCGATTGCGGTGCATCAGTCAGCACAACTGGCGACTGACAGGCCACCATCGGGGGCAAGCCCCCTCCCACATTGGGCCTGCGGTGTGCCTTCAGAACTGCCAGTTCAGGCTCAGCCCCACGCCCTGGGTTTTCTCGCGTCCACCCAATTGGCCGTTGTAATCCAGGTTGACCCGCATCGACGGGCTCAGCGCCAGGCTCGCCTGCACGCCCACCAGGGCCGCATCGCGCAGCAACGGCGCGCTGCGTACGGCGAATGAAGGGCCACCTGCGACAAACGCCAGGTGTTCTTCGGATTCGACGGCGGTGAGGCTGTGCTGCCAGCCCAGAGAACCCGACAGCTCAAGTTGCTGATGGTCGTTCAACGCCAGGCTTTTCAACGCCCGCAGGCCCAGGGTGCCGAGCACGGCATCACGGCGATCACTGCCACGTTCCAGGGCCGCTGCGGCGCCTTTTTCGTGGAACGACTCACTGTCCAGGTGCACGTAGGCCAGGTTGGCAAACGGCTCCAGTGCCAGCGGTTGCAGGTGAATGCGGTAGGCGGCTTCGGTGAACAGCTGCGCGGTACGCGCATCCAGCTTGGTTTTCTGCTTGCCGCTGACCTCGCCGTATTGCAGGTCACGCTTCACATCGCCGCGATGCCAGCTGTAGGCACCGCCGACGCTCACCCGCCAGGCGCCCAGCTCACGCCCGGCATAGGCGCCGAAGTGGTAGCTGTCGATGGACGCCGATGAGTGCGTACCGCTGCCCAGGCCCAGGGAGCTGTCGCTGTAGCCGGCGACCACGCCGACGCGGGTCTGTTCGTCCACAGCGCCATCGACCCCGGCCAGCAAGCCGCCGATGGAGGTGGTGGCGCCCGCCGTTTCACTGCGAGTGTCCGACTTGCCCCAGGCGCCCAGGGCCTTGAGCCACAGGTTGCTTTCACCGGCCACCGGCACATGGCGCAGACGCTCGCCTACGGCGTCGCGCAGTTGGCGGCTGTCGTTGATCAACATCGCGCCCACGGCCGGGTAGATTTCACCGGACAGTTGCTGCAAGCCCTGCTGCGCCGTGGCAACCGAGTCCGACTGCAGCAGGCTTTCGTACACCGGGTTGCCGGCGCCGAGTTGCTCGGCGGCCGTGGCGACGGCGCGCTGGTTACGGGTGGCGCCGACGCTGGCAAAGCTGGCGTCATTGCGCCCGACCGCCAGTTGCACGCCGTTGGCGGCATAGTCGAGGGTGCCGCCGAGGAACAGGTAGTTCGGCAGCACTTGGCCGAACTGGCCCTGGATACCGCCGGCCGCTTCAAGGATCGAGTATTGGCGACCGATCAGGCTCTGGGCCTGGCTCTGGCTCAATAACGTCGGGCTGTTTTCCAGGGCCAGGGTCACCGTACCGCCGCCGAGCACGGCCTTGCCGCCGGCGACAATGCGGTCGCTGCTGGTCGGGGTCAGTTCGACCGCGTAGGTAGAGCCTGCGCCCAGGTTCACATCCCCCGCCACCTGCAACGTGCCCACTGAATTGCCCGGCGCAACACGCCCGCCGTTGTTGACCGACAGCGCGCCGATACGTCCGGAACCGCCCAAGGTGGCGCTGTTATTGACGGTGACGGCCGAGGTCAACGCGCCGTTCACGGCCAGCAGGCCGCCGTTGACGGTGGTCGCGCCGCGATAGGTGCTGTCGCCGCTGAGCACCAGGCTACCCGCGCCGGATTTGATCAGGCTGCCTTCGTACACGCGATTCGCTGCGGCTTGATCACGCGCGTTGCCAATGGCGTAGTCGGTCTGGTCCTGCTGGCTGGCCGTGGCACCCACGCCGTTTTGCCAACCCTTATCGAGCAGGGTCTGCTGCCAGGCGCTGTGCTCGGCGCGGTCTTCTGCCTGGCGCTGGAGCAATGCCTGGTCAGACATGCCATTGCTCCACACATCGCCCTGCCCGGCCGCCAGGTTCACGTCCATCGCACCGAGCAACTGCCCCGGCCCGCGCATCGCCCGGCCCAGGTCCGGCACGCCCCAGCCGACAATGGCGTTGGGCGCCTGGGTGATCGAGCCGTCGAACTGGGTGGCGGTGGTCAACAGCACCTGCAACGCCTGCTCGTTGGTCATGTAGGGATAGCGTTCCATCACCAGCGCCAACGCGCCCGTGGCATGGGGCGCCGACATCGAGGTGCCGGATTTCACACCATAACCGCCGTCCGGGATGGTGCTGTTGATCAGCGCACCGGGCGTGGAAATACACCAGTATTTGGCGATGCCGCACTTGTTGTACTTCTGGTTGTTGGCTTTATCCAGCCCCGACACCGCCAGCCAGTGGCCTTCCAGTTCCGGCTGAAAGTACGGCAACGCCGAGCGCACGCTGGCGTTCGCGTAGCCGCTGTTGCCGGCGCTGAACACGTTGATCACGCCGGCCTTGGCCACATCCGCCGCCGCGTCCAGCCAGGTGCCGCGGTTGTAGTGCTGGGCGTAGGCCGCGTGCAGGTCGTCCAGGGTCTGGTAGCTGACGTCCTTGGGCTGGCTGCCCCAGCTGTTGTTGATGGCGCGCACGCCGGAATCCACCAGGGCGGTGTACACCACCTTGAAATACTTGGGGTCCGGGGTGGGGCCAAACAGGAAGCTGTCGTTGGCGTTGGTGTTGCCGACATACACCTGCGCGTTATACGCCACGCCGTGCATGCCCACGCCGTCGCGGGCCGCGCCCATGGTGCCGGTGACGTGGGTGCCGTGGGAGTCGTTGTTCGGATTGAGCGCGCCGGTGGTGCTGAAGGCGCTGCCGTCGACGTAGGTGCCGCTGGCGCTGACCGGGTGGAAACGGTCTTTGGCCGCTTCGGGGTGATTGGTATCGAAACCCGAGTCCAGCGCACCGATTTTCACGCCATTGCCGCTGATTCCGGCGGCATAGGCTTCATCCGCCTTCATGCGCCCCAGGCCCCAGTCGCTCTGGTACTCGGCGGAACGCCAGCTGGCGGGATCACCCGGCTGGCCGGTTTCGGCGTATTGCGCCTGTGCCGCAACGGACAACAGCAGCAATGAGCCTGCGGTGAAAGGTTTGAAACATGGTGAATCCGTGATCATCCGTACACTCCTGTTTATTGTTATTCACACGCCTACAGTTTTCTCTCCGGGCCGAAGGCTTCATCCACCTTGGCCAGGTCGGTGTCACGCAAGTTGCCCGCGTAGTAGTGCAATTTGGTCCAGGCCATCAGGTAGTCGTACCGCGCCTGGGCGAGGTCGCGGCGGGTGCTGTAGAGCTGCTGCTCGGCATTCAATGCGTCGAGGTTGACCCGCTCGCCGCCGAGGATGCTGTGCTTGGTCGACACCACCAGTGCCTCGGCGGAGGTCAGGGCTTTTTGATAGGCGCGCAGCTTGCTCACCCCCGACAGGCACGCGCTGAACTGGCGACGCAGTTCGATCAGGGTTTCGCGGGTCTTGCCTTCCAGTTCGTACTCGGCCTGTTCCATGGCGCGGCTGGCCTGGCGCGTGGACGCCGAGATGCCGCCACCGGCATACAGCGGCACGCTGACTTCGACGCCGATGGTGTTGGTGTCGTAGCGCTGGTTGTAAGTGTTGCCGCTGTCGGACTCCTGCTTGCGCGAACTGGCGTACGCAGTGACCTTGGGCAAATGCCCGGCGCGGTTGCGCTCGACTTCATAGCGCGCCACTTCCAGGGCCTGGCGCTGGGAGGCGAGTGTCGGGTTGTTGCTGATTGCCAGTTCATGCCAGGTGTCATAGTTGGCCGGGGTCAGGGTGAACGCGGCAAAGCCCTGGTTCAGCGGTGCCAGGTCGTTGATGTTGACGCTTTGCACGCCAATCAACGCGCCCAACTCGCGCAGGGACGCATCCTGCTCATCCAGGGCCTGGATCTCTTCGGCGGCGGCCAGCTCATAACGCGATTCCGCTTCGAGAATATCGGTGCGGGTGCCCTCGCCTTGCTGGAACAGGTGCTGGTTCTGCTGAAACTGTTGCTCGAAGGCTTTTTTCTTGGCACGGGCGATGTCGATCTGGTCCTGGGCGAACAGCGCCTGGGTGTAGTAGCTCAACACCCGCACCAGCAGCGCCTGGCTCTTGTCGCGGAAGCTTTCATCGGCAAACAGCGCCTGGGCCACGCCCTTGCGGTAGTTGGCATAGGCTTCGTAGTCGAACAGCGGCTGTTGCAGGCTGAAGGTGGAACCGTAGCTATTGTAGTTGCGGTCGTCGCGATAGCTGCCACCGCGCCCATCGGGCAAGTGCGCCTCGGAGTTGTTGCGGCCCTTGTTGTAGTTGTACGACAGCCTGGGCAACAAGCCGGCGCGGCCGATGGTGCGGTTTTCCAGGCCGGCGTCGCGCTCCTTGATCGCGCCGAGGAACACCGGGTCATTGCGCAGGGCTTGCTCGTACACATCGAACGGGCCCATGGCGGCGTGCGCGCTGGCGCAGCTGAACAGCAAGGCGATGAACACAGGTTTCATGCTCATTCCTCGGTCAACGCGGAGCCGGCGCGGTCGAGCAGCGGCTTGAACAGGTAATTGAGCAACGAGCGCTCGCCGGTGCGCACGAACATCTCGGCGGGCATGCCCGGCTTGATCACCAGGCCGTGGAGTTTTTCCAGCGCTGCCTCGCTGACCGTGGTGCGCAGCACGTAATAGGGGGCGCCGGTCTTTTCATCGAGCATCTGGTCGGCGGAAATCAGGCTCACCTCCCCCGGCACGCGCGGGGTGCGGCTCTGGTTGAAGGCGGTGAAGAGGATGTCCACCGGCAGGTGCGTGCCGACCTTGTCCACCAGGTGCACCGGCAAGTGCCCTTCCACTTCCAGGCGCGTGTCCTGGGGCACTATCTCCAACAGGGTTTCCCCGGCCCGCACCACGGCGCCTTCGGTGTGCACGCCGAGGTTGACCGCGATGCCATCGGCCGGCGCGTTGATTTCGCTGTGCTGCAGGTCGAACCCGGCGGAAGTCAGTTGCTGCTCCAGGGTCAGGCTGCGCAGTTGCGCATCGGCCAGTTGGCTGCGCACTTCCTTTTGATATTCCTCGCTGTGCTGCTGCAACTTGAGGCGCGACTCGACAATGCCCTGCTCGACGCGGCCGGTCTCGCCGGCGTTTTGCGCCAGGTCCTGCTGCACCTGGGACAACTGGCGCTGGTAGTCCATCAGGCGGTTGCGCGGGATGTAGCCGTTGTCGGCCAGGGGTTGCAGGTTGCTCAGCTGCTCACGCAGGGATTGCGCCTGGGCGCTCAGGTCACTGCGGGCGCGGCGCATGCCGCCCAACTGCGAGGTGGCGCCGTCGATGCTTGCACGGATACCGGCCTGCTCACGGGCAAAGGCTTCGCGCCGACTGCTGAACAGTTGGCGTTGGCCTTCGAGCACCAGCGCCAGGGCCGGGTCGGGGTTGGCGCTCAGTTCGGCCGGAAAGCGCACGCCTGGCAGGTTGTCACGTTCGCTCTGCCAGCGCGCGGCGCTGGCCCAGGCCATGCGGTATTGGGCTTGCAGCGATTGCACGTCGGCCTGGTGCTGGGTCTGGTCGAGGCGAAACAGCGGCTGGCCTTGCTTCACGGCCTCGCCTTCGCGCACCAGAATCCGGCTGACCACGCCGGGGCTGAGGGTTTGCACGGCCTTGCGCTTGCCCGACACCACCACCGTGCCCTGCACCGGGATGCCTTGATCCAGCGGCGCCAGGCTGGCCCAGAGGAAAAAACCACCGGCGCCGACCACGGTCAGCAGCCAGCCCATGCGGACGAAGAAACGTGCGTCGTGTTGTTCGTAAATCATGCAAGTATCCTTACTGCTTGACGCAAAACATGTAGGAGCGAGCTTGCTCGCGAAAAACCCACAGGCACCGTGTGTATCCAATCGGAGCGCGTCATCGTTGACGACTTTCGCGAGCAAGCTCGCTCCTACCGCCGGATTTTTCCTTCGGTGCCTCTTGCTGCCCGGACAACGCGCGTAGCACTTCCTGGCTGGGTCCGAAGGCCTGCAATTGACCTTCGTTGAGGATCAGCAACTTGTCGGCCTGGGCCAACGCGGAGGAACGGTGCGTCACCAGCACCACGCTGCTGCCCTGAGCCTTCATCTGCACGATGGCGCTGGCCAGCGCGGCTTCGCCGACGGTGTCGAGATTGGAGTTGGGCTCATCCAGCACGATCAGCCGCGGGCCGCCATACAGCGCGCGGGCCAGAGCCACGCGCTGCTTCTGCCCGCCGGACAGGCCGCCGCCGTTGTCGCCCAGCAGAGTGTCGTAGCCCTGGGGCAGGCGCAGGATCAACTCGTGCACCCCGGCCTGTTGCGCCGCCTTCACCACAAGCTGCGGGTCGGCCTGGCGAAAGCGCGCGATGTTGTCGGCGATGCTGCCGCTGAATAGTTCGATGTCCTGGGGCAAGTAGCCGATATGCGGGCCGAGGTCGTCGCGGTCCCAGCGGTGAATATCCGCGCCGTCCAGGCGCACGGTGCCGGCCAGCGTCGGCCACACGCCTACCAGCACGCGGGCCAGGGTGGATTTACCGGAACCCGAGGCGCCGAGTACGCCCAGCACTTCACCGGCGCCGAGGTTGAAGTTGACGTGGTGCAGGGTCGCCAGGCGCCGACCCGGTGGGCCCGCGCTGACCTGCTCGAAGCTCACCTGGCCCTTTGGCGCCGGCAAGGCCATCTGCTCGGCCTGCGGCGGGAACTCGCGCAGCAGCTCGTCGAGGCGCTGGTAGGCGAGCTTGGCCGAGCTCCACTGCTTCCACACCGCGATCAACTGGTCGATGGGGCTGAGTACCCGGCCCATCAGGATGGAACCGGCGATCATCATCCCGGCGGTCATATCGCCCTTGATCACCAGCAGCGCACCGAGGCCCAACACCAAGGATTGCAGGCAAAGGCGCAGGGATTTGCTCAGTGAGGTGATCACCGAGCCGGTGTCGCTGGCCTTGTTCTGCAAGCCGAGGAACTGCGAATGCACCGCGAACCAGCGCTGGCGCAGCGCGCCGAGCATGCCCATGGCCTGGATGGTTTCGGCATTGTGCAAATGGCTGGTGGCCAACTGAGTCGACTGTTGGGAATAACCGCTGGCTTCGCCCAGGGGCTTTTTGGTCAGGTATTCGTTGAGGCAGGCCAGTGCAATCAACAGCACCGCGCCGGCCGTGGCCAACACGCCGAGCCACAGGTTGAAGAGGAAAATCACGAACAGGTAGATGGGAAACCACGGCGCATCGAAAAATGCGAATAACGCGGGCCCGGTGATGAACTGGCGAATATGGGTCAAGTCGCCCAAGGACTGCCCGGCGTGTCCCTGGCCGCGTTGCAGGTTGCGTTCGAATGCGGCTTTGTACACGCGCAAGTTGAACCGCCGCTCCAACTGGGCGCCGATGCGGATCACGATAAAACTGCGGATAACTTCCAGCAGGCCTATAAACGCAAAGAACCCCACGACCATCAACGTCAACATCACCAGGGTGGTTTCATTCTGGGAGGACAGCACGCGGTCGTACACTTGCAGCATGTAAATCGATGGCACCAGCATCAACAGGTTAATCAGCGCGGTAAAACAGCCAACGCTGATCAAGATGCTCTTGTATTCACCCAGCGCCTTGAACAAGGGTGCAACGGTATGGGGCTTGGCCATATCTTCTTATCTTCCATGAACCCAAAGTACGCGCACTAGTTGCCCTACCCCCTGAATAGCGGGCGGCCAACTAACAAATGAAGTTATAAGCTTATAACCTGAAACTAAGGTGTACGTTGCAGCACCACGACGGCTCCAGATTTAGTGCGGGCCTGATATTCGCCCTCCTTCTGGCGATTCAAGTGCGTAATGCCACTGCCTTCGGCATTCATCAGCCAGATGCCGTCCGGCGTCGGCGACCACGTCAGCGGTTTATCGCCCAGCCATTGTGCGACACACGCCACATCGCCCCCCAGGCTGTTGGGCTGTTCGAGCAGGTCCAGCGCACACACCTGGTCATCCTGGTGCAACTGCCAATGCCCCGCCAATTGTGCGGTAGTGGGTAAAACAAGACTGCTCGCCATTGCATGGGCTCCTGCCGACACGATCAATAGGGTGACCCCTTTGGAAAAACGCTGCATTGCCTGGCTCCATCCTGGAACGCGGCGCCGGAGCGCCGCGCTTTACATCACGCCACGATGTCGCTGGCAGCTGCCTGGCCAACGGTGGTGACGAGGAAATCCGCCACGCCGTGCCCGGAGAAGTCAACGGCCAACGTACCCAGGTTAGTACCTGATGCGTAGGACAGCACCGCGTCGCCGGCATGCCCGGTAAACGCGTTGACGAAGCTCACGCCCGCGCCCTTGGTGATACCGGACAGGTCAATCTTGTCGGAACCTGAGGTGAAGTCAAAGATCTTGTCCGCCGCTCCTGGCTTGGAATCGGACACGGCACCGAACACAAAGGTGTCGCTGCCGGCGCCGCCCCACAGTTGGTCCGCACCGCCGCCACCGTAGATGAGGTCGTTGCCGGCCCCGCCCTTGATGAGGTTGGCGGTCTGGTTACCAATGATCAGGTCGTTGCCCGCGCCACCGAAGGCGTTCTCGACTGTCACGCCCTTGGCGATGGAAACGTTGCCCACCAGGCCGCCGACATCGGAGAATGAGGTGGCATTGAGGTTGATCTTCTGGTTTTGCGTGAAGCCTGAGAAGTCCAGGGTGTCATTGCCACCACCGTCCCATACCGAGAACACCAGCTTGTCGGCATTGGACGTGGCGCTGAGGAAATCACGCCCGGTGTTGGAGTTGAAACCGTAAGTGGTGTCACCGGCGCGGGTGTTGAGGTTGGCACCGTAGAGCTTCTGGATCGCGGCGATATCGTCGATCAGCGGACCGGAAGCGTAAGCCTCCACTCCGCCTTTGCTGAAGTTCTGGTTGGTGTTGCTCTCGCTCCAGTAACTCATGACGCTATAGCCACGCGTGTCCTGTCCATAGGTCGCGTCGTTATAGGTCGGGTTGCCATTCCCGGCGTTGTAGTCGCCAGGGTGAGCCAGGCCCAGGGTGTGGCCGATTTCGTGGGTCAGGGTCTGCCGGCCATAGTTGTTCAGGTCCGGGGTCTTGTTCGGCGTGTAGCTGTTGTTGGTCAGGTACCACGAGGTGCCGTCGTAGCCTGCACCGGTGCCGGGCAGGTAGGCGAAAGCCGCCGCGCCATCCTGGCCGCCGCTGTAGTTGCCGAAGGTCATGTGTGCGTCACCGCCGGAAGCCTTTTCGGTAAAGGTCACGTTGGCAACATCCGACCAGGATTGCATGGCCAGTGCGGCCTGTGCTTTCTGCTGGGCGTTGAATTGGCTGAAGCCCGAGATGCCATGTTTGTTCATGGTGCTCGAGGAAGCCGAGGTGAGGAAGGTGTAGGTCAGATCGATCTTGCCGTTGCCATCAAAGTCCCGGTACGCGGCGCCATCCCGCAGCAGCTGGGTCGCTGCCTGGTCTACGCTGTAGGACGGTTTGCCATTGACCGTCAGGTTGCCGCCACGGTCATACAAATGGCTGAAGCTATCGATTTGCGAGTAAGCAGTGCTGGCTTGCGCGGCAGATACTATAGCCTTGTCTTTTACTTTTGACATAAACGTACTTCCTTGTTTGCAAGTGCATCAGTCTTTGTTCGATAGGAACCTCGCGGGCGAGGATAGTCCTATCACTCACCTCTTTTGAAGGCGTAAGAAAACTGACACAATTTGAAATCTTTCGTCTACACATATTTCAGCAGCGAAAAGCTGACCCGCAGGCAACTTGGAGAAGTCGCGCGCCGCGTTTGTTGGGGACGGTTGTATTTCAACGACCAAATAGCCCACAGTGATATTTAAATATTAAATACCCATAAGCCACTCTAGTTGGGCGCCGTATTTAATGGATCCAATATATTGTCACGGTGTCATTAGCGGCATTAAAGAGCCACTACTTGTAAGTAATAGACTCCGCTGTCGCCTTTTACCGGGACATACGCTCGGCGTTTATCCACTCATCGGGGCATGACCTGGACACCCTGGGTTTGGGACATGATCCAGGTCAATGTCCGTTCAAAGAACCGCCGAACGGGCCTGAAAAAGTCGCGCCGTGCTTGCGAACGAATGCTATTTTGGGTGTTCGACGCCATGGCTATTGAAGGTCCTGGCCCCTGCCGCGAGCTAAAGGAAGCGCTCAATGAACAAGGTAGGCAACATGAACAAAGTGACATTCCCCAACGCCTGTCAGCTGATGCGCTGGCATTTTCATCCGATGGGCTTCGAAGGGAGCATGGACGCCCCCGGCAGCATGGTTGCCCGCCTGTTCGACCGGGCCAGCGGCGAGACGCTGATCGCGATCGCCGGCATTCCCTGCGCTACGGTGATGAACGCCGCCGATGTGGAGCGCATCATCGAGGCGGTGGAAGCTGAGCTGGAGTGTTTTGTGCCGCCGTTGTCGCTGCGTGCCTGATCAATTGCCGAGATCCAACTGTGGGAGGGGGCTTGCTCCCGATAGCGTTGGGTCAGCCACTGAAAGATCGAATGGCACACTGCAATCGGGGGCAAGCCCCCTCCCACATTAACCGCGCTGATCGTCGAAAAACACTTTCTTGCCGTCCACCCGCTCCGACGCCTTTGGCACATTCACCGCCTGGCCTTCGGGCTTTTCCACATACCAATAACAGTGGCTGACCGCGCGAGTGATGCCGACATAGGCCAGGCGCAGCACTTCGTCTTTTTGAGCGTTGTCGTACGCCTCGCTGTCGCCGTCCCTGCCCAGGCCCGCCATGCGGTAGACCTGGTTCTTGTAAGGCGAGCTGGTCAGGTGTTGGCAATCCCCGAGTAGAAACACCGCATCCGCCTGCAGGCCCTTGGCGCTGTGGTAGGTCAGCTGTTTCAGCCTGCGCGCCTGCGGTGGCAAACTCGAATCCAGATTAACTACCGCCTGAATATGCTCTTTTATCAACAGCTTATCGCTGCTTTTTCGATACAGCATTAATACTGTATCGCCGCGCTGATAGTGCTCGATCAACTGCCGGGCCAACGCCGCGTCGTCGCGCTCCAGCACCACCACGGGCACCAAGGGCCTGGGCTCGCCAGCGGCCTTCGCCTTCTTGCCGGGAATGGCCGGGGCACTGCGCACGATGTGCTCGGCAGCGTCGATGATGTGTTGGTGGCTGCGGTAATTCTCACTCAGCATGACGCGGGTGGTGCTCGGCGAGGTGAACTCCTTGTTGAATTCCATGAAGTACTTGGGCGAGCTACCGCGCCAGCCATAGATGGACTGCCAGTCATCCCCCACGCACAGCAACGATGAACGCTGCGCCCCGCGACCAACGTGCATGGCCGGGCCACGGCTGCGGATTTCACGCAGGCTGGCGCGGATCCACGAGACGATCTGCGGCGACACATCCTGGAATTCGTCGATCATCAGGTGCGACATCGGCCGCAGCAGCGCGTCGCTGAGCAGCTTGAGGTTCTCGGGGGTGTTTTCGCCAAACAACGAAAACATGCGGTTATAGGTCATGATCGGCGGCGATTGCTCAAGCAAGTGGTCTTCCAGGGCTTTCCAGAAAATACCCAGGGCCTCGAAGAACAAGCGGTCCGGATCGTCTTTGGCGAAGCTCATCCGGCCCACGGCGGTGGGCACATCCAACCCGAGGTTCTCGATAAAGCCGGCGGCCATGACGAAGCTGTCGAGGAGCGGCGCCGAGGCAAGCTCGCCCTTGACCTTGTAATCAAACCCGGGCCCGGCCGTGGCATCGCCCGCCAGGCAACTTAACAATCGCTTTGAAGATTCATAGCTTTCTATCCATATCAATGGCTTACGACAGAAAGCTTGAAACAGCGTGCGCTTTACCGCCCACTCTGCGCGCACGGACAGCTTGGCATTCGGCCGGCTGATCTGGGGGTTTTCCCGCGAATCGAAGCCCAGCACTACCCAGGCGTCCAGTTCAGGGATATAGCCATGGCAATGAAATTGCGCGCCATTGATCTCGAACGTCTGCCGGCTCGGTTCGATGCCCTTGATGGGCCAGGCGCCAGCACGAAACCACAGGTCCTCGATGACATCACAGAGCTCTTCATCACGCTTGGCCGCCAATTCCGTGACCGCCACGCGCTTCTGCACATCGGGATGATCACGTTCCAGTTCCTTGAGCTGCAGCCCATGGCGTGCCAGCGGTGCGATCAACTCGCGAAAACGCGCATGGCGGCCGTGCAAGCGGTGGTAACACGCGTTCATCTGCTGGCGCTGGGCGTCGTTGATGCGCAGGTCGAATGGGTTGCTGTCGGCATCCTCGAACCCGGCACTGAGGTTCTCGAAGACTTGCAGTCGCTCAAAGCCCGGCAGGCTGCGCACCATCGGCAGGATGCGTGAGTGAAAGGTGCGCACCACCGCCTGGGCCTCTTTATGGTCAAGGGGCTGGCCCCATAAGCTGAGAATGTGCATGAGCTTTTGGATGAAGTCTTTGCGCGATTCGCGAGTAAACGTCACCACGGTCATCGAACTCAGCTCGAAGCCCAGGTAATGGGTGAGCAGCAGGATGCGCAGCACCAGAGAGGTCGACTTACCCGCGCCGGCACCGGCAATCACCGAAGTGGACGGCGTGTCGCTGAAGATCATCTTCCACTGCGCCGCACTGGGTTGGGCGTGCGCCGGCAGCAAACGTGCAACGTCGGCCTTGATGCGCTTTTTTATGTCAGCCGTGAGCGGCAATCGCCAGTCGTCGAACAGGCTGTCATCGATGCCTGGCGCACGGGGTTCATCCGACCGGAAATCGCGGATCAGCAGGACTTGCCGGCCCTCCTCCAACCCGTCCGCCTTGCCCTCGCGGTAACCATATTCCACCCCGGCTTCATGCCCGCTGCGAAAACCGTCGGCCTGGCCATGCAACCACGAAAACCGGTGCTGAGCGCGCAAACGCGTGAGGCCATGGCCGAACAGGCGCGCGGCAAGCCGTTTCAGTAGCGGCATTTCAGCCAGGGGGCGCAGTTCAGGGGGCAGATCAGGCTGTGGGTGCGGCACGCGGACTCCTGCGATGAGCTAGGTTTTTACAGTGCGCCATGGTCGCCGGAATTGCCGCTCAGTTCCAGCCAAATGCTTTGATCTCATGCGGTTAGGCGATGAAGTGAAAGTTGATACCTGAAATAAGCATCAAATAAACAGATAGGAATCAGGCATTTTTTACGCTTTTTATCGATCATGCACTGATGGACCATAGGGCTATCCACAGGAGACGATCATGCTTGAACTTCGACCCTTCAACACCCTGGGCGGCGCCCACCATGGCTGGCTCGACGCCCATCATCACTTTTCATTTGCCGAATACCATGACCCGAGCGTATGCACTGGGGCAACCTGCGGGTGTGGAACGACGACATCATTGCGCCGGGCAGCGGCTTCCCGCAGCACGCGCACCGTGACATGGAAATCATCACCTACGTGCGAGAAGGCGCGATCAGTCATGCCGACAACCTGGGCAACAAGGGCCGTACCGAGGCTGGCGACGTACAGGTGATGAGCGCTGGCACCGGGATCGCTCACAGCGAATACAACCTGGAAGCCACGCCGACCAAGATCTTCCAGATCTGGATCATCCCGAATGAGGCCGGCTTGCCGCCCTCCTGGGGTGCCAGGCCGTTTCCACAGGGTGCGCGCGAAGGCTTCGTGACTCTGGCCAGCGGCAAGGCCGGAGACACGCAAAGCCTGCGCATTCGTGCCGATGCACGCCTGGTGGCGGCCAATCTGAAGGCTGGGGAAAGTGCCGAGTATCGGCTGGACAGCGGCCGCCGGGCGTACCTGGTGCCGGCAACGGGGACGATTGAAGTCAACGGCTTGCGTGCGCAGGCTCGAGACGGGGTGGCGGTTGCGGATGAGCAGGTGCTGCGGGTGACGGCGATTGAAGACAGCGAGATTGTGTTGGTCGACTTAGCCTGACCTCAAGCCATGTTGGCCTAATGTGGGAGGGGGCTTGCTCCCGATGGCGATGGATCAGCATCGAATATATCGACTGACACATCGCTATCGGGGGCAAGCCCCCCTCCCACATGGGTGTTGCGTGATTACTGGGAGATCGCTCCATCTACCAGTACCTGAGCCTCTTCCACCAGCTGCTTGAGGTGATCTTCGCCGATAAAGCTCTCGGCATAGATCTTGTAGATGTCCTCGGTGCCCGATGGACGGGCGGCGAACCAGCCGTTTTCGGTCATCACTTTCAAGCCGCCGATCGCCTGGTTGTTACCCGGCGCTTGGCTGAGGATCTGCTGGATGCTTTCACCGGCCAATTGCGTGGACGTCACCTGCTCCGGCGACAGTTTGCCCAGCAGGGCTTTTTGCGCTGGCGTGGCTTTGGCATCGACGCGGATGGCAAAGGGTTCGCCGAGGGCGTCGGTCAGGCCGCGATAGATCTGACTCGGGTCCTGGCCTTTGCGCGAGGTAATTTCGGCCGCAAGCAAAGCCGGGATCAGGCCGTCCTTGTCGGTGCTCCAGACCGTACCGTCTTTGCGCAGGAACGAAGCCCCGGCGCTTTCTTCGCCACCAAACCCCAGCGAACCATCAAACAAACCGTCAGCAAACCATTTGAAGCCCACCGGCACTTCGTACAAACGCCGACCGATGCGCGCGGCGACGCGATCGATCAGGCCACTGCTGACCACGGTTTTGCCCACCGCCGCATCGGCGCGCCAGTCGGGACGGTTCTGGAACAGATAATCGATGGACACCGCCAGGTAGTTATTCGGCGCCAACAGCCCGCCGGACGGGGTCACGATACCGTGACGGTCGTGGTCCGGGTCGCAGGCAAACGCCACATCGAAGCGCTCCTTGAGGCCAATCAGGCCTTGCATGGCGTAGCTGGAAGACGGGTCCATGCGGATCTGGCCGTCCCAGTCGACGCTCATGAAGCGGAAGGTAGCGTCGACTTCGGCGTTGACCACGTCCAGGTTCAGCCGGTAGTGCTCGGCAATCGCCGACCAGTAGCGCACCCCTGCTCCGCCCAGCGGGTCGACGCCCAGGCGCAGGCCGGCGCTGCGGATGGCGTCCATGTCGATCACATTGATCAGGTCGGCCACGTAGCTGTTGAGGTAATCATGCCGGTGCGTGGTATCGGCCTTCAGCGCCTGGGCGTGGGTGATGCGCTTGACCCCGGCGAGCTTGTTGGCCAGCAGCTCGTTGGCCTTGGCTTCGATCCACTTGGTGACGTGGGTGTCGGCCGGGCCACCGTTAGGCGGGTTGTACTTGTAGCCGCCACTTTGCGGCGGGTTGTGGGACGGCGTGATGACGATACCGTCCGCCAGCCCGCTGGTGCGGCCACGGTTGTAGCAGATGATCGCGTGGGAAATTGCCGGCGTGGGTGTGTATTCGTCGCCCTCGGCGAGCATAACGTGCACGCCATTGGCGGCGAGCACTTCCAGCGCGCTGGCGCCGGCCGGCGTCGACAGCGCGTGGGTGTCCAGGCCGACAAACAACGGGCCGTCGATGCCCTGGGCCTGGCGGTACAGGCAGATGGCCTGGCTGATCGCGAGCACATGCCATTCGTTGAAGCTCAGCTCGAACGAGCTGCCACGGTGCCCGGAGGTACCAAAGGCCACGCGCTGGGTGGAGATCGCTGCATCAGGCTGGCCGGTGTAATAGGCCGTGACCAGTCGCGGGATGTCCACCAGCAACTGGGCTGGCGCCGGCTTGCCCGCAAAAGGACTGATAGTCATGCATAAACCTCGAGAAAAATAAGGATTCGGAAAAATGACAGTTTACGGTGACTTGGACTACGGCGCGACGGTATCGATCCAACAACTAATACAGAAATTTCATACGCGTCAAATCTGCGCCTGCTGCAGTGCCTCGGCCAATGCGTCCAAGGCGATGTCCAGGTTCGGATGCCCGCTGAACGCGTGCCCCAGGCGCATATGCTGGTGATGCAAACCGCTGAGGCTGAACAGCTCACCGGGAGCGATCACCACCTGCTGCGTAACCATGCGCTGGAACACATGGCGCATGTCCACTGCCGCCGTCGACTGCAACCAGAAACTCGCGCCGGCGCCGGGCATCCGATAGCTCACCCGGCCCTCCAGACGTGCATCCAGGCGCAGGCTCATGGCCTGTGCCTGCTCACGCAGGCGCTGGCGTAACGTCTGCACATGCTGGTCAAACCGCCCGCTTTCGTACAAGCGGGCAATGGCGCGCTGACGAATCGACGACAAGCGGAATGCACGCAATAAAAACTGACGCTGCAGCTCGCGGCTCAGCTGGCGCGACAGTACAAAACCAAACGGTGCTTCCGGGCCAAGGATCTTCTCGAACGAGGAGAACACTATCAGCCGTTCAGGGTCGACCAGGTGCCGCAGGAGCACGGAGGACGGTGCGAAGCTCAGTTCGCCAAAGGTGTCATTCTCCAGCAGCCAGCAGCCGAATCGGTCCAGCAACTGCGCCACCTGCATGCGCTCCTGAACCGACAACACGCTGCCCGACGGCATGCTCACTGCCGATGACAGTACCACCAGGTGCACCGGCTCGTGGCTGAGCAGGTGTTCAAAGGTGCTCAGATCGAAGCGGCCGTCGGCGAGCCAGGGCAATTCGATTACCCGCACGCCGGCCCCCTGCAACAGGCGCAAGACCAGGTAATCGCAGGGTGATTCGGCCACCACCACGCTGCCTTTGAGGCCCAGGGCGTCAATCAGGATCTCCAGGACGCCACGCACGTCGGCGCCGATATACACCTCATCCGCCTGCCAGCAGCGCGTGGGCGATGAGGTATAACGTGCCGCCAGCGCCGCGCGCAGCTCCCAGACGCCGGAGGGTTGCGAGTGGGTTTGCAGGTGGTGCGGATAGCGGCGGATCAGTTGGCGCTCCAGTGAAAGCAACGCACCATCGAGTGAGCCCAGCAGCGCCGGTTCGTCGCCACTGAGTACCACCATGCCAGGCCGCCGCGCTGCCGCGTAAAGGCGCTCAAGCAAGTCCCCACTCGTGGCCACTGGCGCGTTGGCGGCCACCGGCCAGGCAAAGTAGCCGGACTTGGCCACCGAGTAGATCCGCCCTTCCTTTTCCAATATCGAGTAGGCGTACTGGATCGTCGAGATCGACACCTTCAAGCGGGTCGACAACTGCCGCAGGGACGGCAGCTTTACCGGTTTTTCCAGGCTGACTTCGTTGATCAGGTTGATCATGTAGCGATACACCGCCTGGTAGGCAAAATCCGCTTGCCGCTCCCCGCGCAGTTTCATGAGCGCCCGCCCGGGTTCGCACGCACAGGCACGCGGCTAACGCCCCGACACTTGCGCAATCTGCGCCTGCGCCCCACGCCGTTTGCGCGCCTGGGTACCACGACCCGCCTGCTGAGGACGCTTGCGGTACAGGTTTTGTAACAGAGGCAATGGCAGGCCGCTGGTATCAATCAGCCACTGCTGCAGCATCTCTGCGGCGGGCTTGCCCTGCAGCGCCTTGTGCAACTCGGGAAGCCCCACCAGCATGCCGGGGTGGCATTGGCGCAGGTAACCCTCAAGGCGCTCGCCATGATGGATGAAGGGCGAGAACAACAGGCAAGTCAACTGGCCCTCGTCCAGGCCGAAGAATTCCTGGGCATAGGTCGTCGACAATATGCGCCCATCGTGGCCGCCCAATGCGTCGATCAAGGTGTCTGGAATGTGTCGACGGCTCATCGCGTCCCTCGCCTGCCGCACAAAAGCCTCGACGCCTTCGCCGTAGGACAGCTCACGCAGGCATTGGGCCTGCAATCCATGCAGATGCGCCATGAGCAACGGGTTGGGATAGTCAGGATGACTGAAGTGAAAGTCGAACGGGTCCGGTTTGTGGGCCAGGAACTCGGTGAGCAGCGATGACGAGGCAACGTCCACCTCGTCGAGCAGGTCGGCAACCCCGATATAAGCCACATGGCGGTGCCCGCCACGCCCCGGGCTCTGGGCCTCCACGTATTGCTCGCCGTAGAGGTCACGGTAGCAACCGGTACTCCACTCTTCCATGCGCGCAAACAGAATGTTGAGCGACGCGGGCCGGCGCGGCGGGACAGCGACACCCGCAGCCAGGGCCGAACGCTTCAGCCAGGCCAGGTATTGGCTTTGCTTGCGCGCAGAGTCGCCGCTGACCAGCGCATGCACGCCGCCGTTCCACGTGCTCACACGCTGGTAGAAATCCCCCAGGGCCAGGTAAGTGTCAGTGCACAGCGTGGCACGCACATCCCCGGACGTCAGGTGCCCGATCATCAGCCGGTCGCGTTGGTTGACCTCACGGCCGGCGCTGGAAGCGGGCCGCTGATGATTGAAAGGCTGCACCTCCTGATTTTCCACCATCAGCACCTCCACCCGCGGGTCATCGTGAAAAAACAGCGCGCTGTAGCCCTCATTCAGCCTGCCCAGTGTGGCCTGGGTCATCCCTGCATGCCGCAGCGTCGCCACGCGCAGGTGAAAGGTCTTGGGCGTACGGCCGGCGATGCTCAACTGCGCCGCGCGCAGCAGCGCCAACGTATAACTGCTGACTTCGCCGCCGCCGTGGGCGATCAATACTTTATAGTTACCCACATGTTCCATGCCGCCTGCCGCCACCACGATTCGCTGGATCAACAATTGAAGTGCAGTCCGTTCGGCGCGCGTGAAGTGCCCCATCAAACGTTGCAGAACTTGCTGATAAACATAGTTCATGGCTTGTTCGTGAATTGCGCTCATTGTTCTACTACCTGAGTTGAAATATCAGTTTCAAGCAACTCTGCGACGTCGTTGCCTGACCCATTACATCTGTAGGTCGGTCTTGCGCGGCAGGGCATAAGAATGATTAAACATTAGCAGCCTGCAACAAAATTACCGGAGCGGACACCTGAGTCGCGGGCAACCCATCCCACAGACAGACGCGCTAACCCGCAGTCGCGTGTGCTCAAGTGGCAGCTCCTAGGAATGTTCCGACACTATCCTACAGCGCGTTAACTAATTAATTAGCGAAACCTCCGACAATAATAAATCACCCACTTAATCTGGCTTCTTGCAAGAAGAAGGGATGTTTCGAACGTTTTTTTCGACGCGCAAGGTAACGCCTCGTTAGTTTGCTGATGCAAGACAGTAATGTCGGGCAGCTGATCATTGCTCAATCCTTGAGATGATGGTTAAGCCGCAATTATCGGCACTCAACTAATGATTAATAGATACAGAACCGCGCAGGAAAGCAGTTCAGATGATCGGCGGCGCGAACTTCAGTGACGCCCACACAACAGCGCCGCGCTGGATTTCAGGGCGGCATAAGGGCCAAAGGTATTGTTTGCAGGGCGCAACGCCCTCGGAGTGGCTCAACCCGATCGTGGGTTAAGCCCTGACAAATGGCGCATCTGCTGCATCCGCGCAGACGCTGGAGTATTCATTTGCGAATACTCCTACAGCTCAAACAGCTTCAACCTGCAACGCAACTCGTTCGCGGCACGGGCATTCGTCCATATAGCGGTGGGCTTCGACGAATTGACTGAACGGAAACACCGTGGTTTTCAACGGCACCAGTACCCGGTCGGCAGTCAGTTGGTTGATATCCCGCAAGGCGCGCTGCAACGCAACCTGGTCCTGAATGATGCCCAACTCCGGCTTGCCGGTGAAGTTGCCGATGCAATGCACGAAAAACTGAATATTCTTCTGGAACGCGGCGCAGGCCGGAAAAGGAGTCTGGTTACCGCCTTGCAGGCCATACAACACCAGGCTGCCACGCGGCGCCAGCACATCACCGAGCAGCGACATCTGCGGCCCGCCCAGGCCGTCGAACACCACATCGACGCCACGGTCACCCGTGATTTTGTTGATTTGCATGAGCAGGTCCTGCTCTTCGGTGACGATGACCTTTTCCGCCCCCAACGACAGCAGGTATTCACGCTCCGCGCTGTCTTTGGTCGCGGCAATCACCCGTACCCCCAAGGCTTTGCCCAACTGCACGAACGAAGGCCCGGCGCAGTGGCTGGCATCGGTCACCAAGGCAAATTGCCCAGGCTTGACCCGCGCCAGGTCCATGTAGGCAAAGTAGGCAATCAGCAGCGGCGTGTAGTGCACGCTCGCTTCAATGGGGCTCAAGACATCCGGGTAACGGGTCAGGGCCGAACGGGGCAGGACGATCTGCTCGCCATACACCGGGTAATCGTTAGGACTTTCGGCAGGAAAACTGGCGACCTTATCGCCCACCGCCAAGTCATCCACGCCGTCGCCCAGGGCGACAACCACGCCGGCCATTTCATGGCCAAGGCCAGACGGCAGGCGTGCGTGGGACGACGCCAGGTTCTGGCGCCACAGAACGTCGTACCAGCTGATACCAATCGCGTCGACACGCACCTGCACTTCGCCCGGTGCGGGCTGCGCGGTTGCATGCTCTTCGCATTTGAGCACCTCGGCCGGACCAAACTTGTGAAAACGAATCGTGCGGGACATCGCAAACCTCGTCAAAGTAACCTCTAATGCCATGAACTCTATCTGGGCTTTCCCGGTAAGACCACCGGTCGCCATTAATAGTCGACATGTCTGTCATTGATTCCGCATGTGAGGCATAGACCTCAGCTATCGTAGGAAAACTCAATTATCTTGTGCAGAGTACCAGCCTTTCCCCGTAAGATTCATGCCGGTCATGCTTCTGAACGGAACCTTGGAGGTTCTGGATATGGCCGCTCTCGTCAAGTTCGCTGACTCTTCCAGGACACAAGATGAACCGTAACGACCTGCGTCGTGTCGACCTTAACCTCTTGATCGTATTCGAAACCTTGATGCACGAGCGCAGCGTGACCCGCGCCGCCGAGAAACTGTTTCTCGGCCAGCCGGCCATCAGCGCGGCCTTGTCACGCCTGCGCGGGCTGTTTGACGACCCGCTGTTCGTACGCACCGGGCGCAGCATGGAGCCAACGGCCCGCGCCGTGGAAATCTTCGCCCTGCTCTCCCCGGCCTTGGACTCGATTTCCACCGCTGTCAGCCGCGCCGCCGAATTCGATCCAGCCACCAGCACCGCGGTGTTTCGTATCGGCCTGTCCGATGACGTGGAATTCGCCCTGCTGCCGCAATTGCTCAAACGCCTGCGCGCCGAAGCCCCCGGCATCGTGCTGGTGGTGCGTCGCGTCAACTACATCCTGATGCCCGGCTTGCTGGCCTCCGGCGAAATCTCCATCGGCGTCAGCTACACCGCCGACCTGCCGGCCAACGCCAAGCGCAAGGTCTTGCGCCGCAGCCTGCCGAAACTGCTGCGCGCCGACAGCGTACCCGGCCCACTGAGCCTGGACGACTTCTGCGCCCGCCCGCATGCCTTGGTCTCGTTTGCCGGTGACCTGAGCGGGTTCATCGACGAAGAGCTGGAAAAGCTCGATCGCAAACGCCACGTCGTGCTGGCCGTGCCCCAGTTCAATGGGCTGGGCACGTTATTGGCGGGCACCGATATCCTCGCCACCGTACCGGATTACGCGGCAGAGGCGCTGACCTCAGCGGGCGGTTTGCGAGCCGAAGACCCGCCGCTGCCGGTGCGTTCGTTTGAGCTGCACATGGCGTGGCGTGGGTCGCAGGATAATGATCCGGGGGAGCGGTGGTTGCGGTCGCGGATTCAGATGTTTTTTGGCGATCCCGATAGCCTGTAATGGAATTCCACTAAAGTCCAAAAAGCCTTTATTAACATAAGGTTCCGGCGAAATTTAATTCAGTCACGTCCTTCCAGTTCCACTGGACTCCAGAGCCCATGGGGGCAAGATTTTCCTTCTCTGGGCAGGCTGGCACAGCGCGTAATCCATCTTCCCGCTGTTCATCACTGACTCAGCGAAGCATCAAGGGGGATATCCAGGGTAAACGTGGCGCCTTGTCCGGCGCCGTCGCTGTGTACAGTCAAGCGGCCACCCATTTCCTGCGCGGCCAGTGCACAGCTGTGCAGGCCGAAGCCGTGACCCTCTTTGCGTGTGGTGAAGCCATGCGAAAAGATCCGCGCCAGGTGCTCTGGCGTAATCCCGCTGCCGTTGTCGGTCACCGAAATACGCAGCCCTGATGAGTCAACGAGGGCGGCATCGAGCGTGACGCATGGGCTGCGATCGGCCACGCCTTCCAACGCGTGCTTGGCATTGCTGATCAGGTTCACCAGAATCAGCAGCACACGGTGACGGTCCAGCGCGAGCAGAGGCACATCGGCAATTTCCTTGACCACCGTCACCCCCTGGCGCTCCAGCGAGCCGGCACTCATGCGCAAGGCATCATCGATTAACGCGGTGACCGACACTGTCTCCACGACACTGACAGCAACGGCATAGGACTGCTGGGCAGCGACAATGGTTTTGATGTGGTCAATACCCTTGGTGAGTTGCCCGAGCTCTTCGACAATGCCTTGTTGCTCTGCCGTCACCACCTGCGCCAGCTTGAGCAGGTAGTCGGGCAGCATCTTGCCTTTGGGGTCCTGGGTAAGAAAATCGCTCAGGTCGTTGACGTGTTCGTTCATCAGTTGAGCGACCTTGCCCAGGCCATGGACTTTGGATGCGCGCAACTGGTTGCTGACCAGGTCTGCCGAGACGTTCACGCTGTTGAGGACGTTGCCGACGTTGTGCAGCACAGCCGTGGCGATTTCGGCCATGCCCGCCTGGCGGGATTTGGCATGCAGTTCGCTTTGCACCTGGCTCATGCGCAGCGCCGCGCGAACGCGAGCCTTGAGCTCCAGCGGCGAGAAGGGTTTGGCGATGTAGTCATCGGCGCCACTTTCCAGCCCTGAAACGCAGGCATCACCGCCGCCGCGGGCGGTCACCAGGATTACGGGCAAATGGGCAAAACCGGTGCTGGCCTTGATTCTGGCGGTCAGGCCGAAGCCGTCGAGCAGCGGCATCATCACATCCGAAACGACGACATCGATCGGTCGACGCTGCAGGAGCGCCCAGGCCTGCTCTCCATCCGTTGCGGTGGCGACACTGTAGTCGTCGTGCAAAAGCTCGGTGAGATAGCTGAGCATTTCCGGGCTGTCGTCTACCACCAGCACTCTGGACCGCGAGGCGTGTTCCGGGTGCTGCTCCTCGCCTGCGTCTGGCGTTGGAGCGCCCTGGTGGCCGTCGTCAAAACGCAGGTGGCGCTGCTCGGTTGAGCTTGTTGTGCTCAGTGACGGCTGCTCGTGCAGAGGGCCGCCTTCGGTCGCTATCCTGTCTTGCTCAGCCCCCAGCGGAAGTCGAACAAAGAAACACGAGCCCCGTCCGGGCTCGCTGTTGACGCCGACTTCGCCGCCCATCAATTCGACCAGATCCTTGACCAGGGCCAGGCCGATGCCTGTGCCGCTGTAGTGGCGCGTGGCGGAATTGTCGATCTGGGAAAAGCGCTGGAACAGCAGCGGCAGTTTGTCGGGCGCGATGCCAATCCCCGAGTCGTGCACCGCCAGTTCAAATCGCTCGCCATCGATCGGCGTCACTGCCAGGTGCACCGTGCCGCCAGCGGGCGTGAACTTGATGGCATTGCTCACCAGGTTGAGCAGGATCTTCTCGAAGTGTCGGGGGTCCAGGAACACGGTGCCGAGCGCGGGGTCGATGCTGAAGGTCAAGGTGCAACCCTTGCCCTCGGCGACCATGGCGGCATCCTCGGCCAGCACCCCCACCGCTTTGTTCAAATCAACCGACGTTGGACACAACTCAAACTTGCCCGCTTCAGCCTTGGAGAAATCGAGGATATCGTTCACCCGGTTCATCAGGCGCAGCGCATTGCGTTGGGCGCGCTCGATCTGCACGCGCCAATCCACGGGCGGGGTGGCCGCCGCCGAGAGCTGCTCCAGGGGCGCGAGAATGAGGGTCAGGGGGGTGCGCAATTCGTGGCTGACCGTGGCCACGAAATCGCTCTTCGCCTGGTTGGCCGTCTCGGCCTGGTTGCGCGCCTGGATAAGTTCGACGGCTTGCGCTTCCAGCACTTCGGTCTGTTGGTGCAGCGTATCGGTGCGTTCGGCGACCATTCTCTCCAAAGAGGCCTGGACTTGCTGTCGTTCGGTGTCGGCCTCGGCCTCCAGCACCCGGATGCGCAGGGCATTCTCCTGGAACACCCGAACGGCGCGGGTCATGATGCCAATCTCGTCGCCGCGTCCGACGCTGGCGATCTCGGCGTGCAGGTCGCCGGCCGCAAGCCGACGCATGACCGAGGCCAGAGCCACGATGGGCTGCGCGATAAATCGCGACGTGCTCCAGGCAATGGCGCCGGCCAGCAGGATGGCGACGGTAACCGCAATGATCGTCGCAAGCATGCCGCGATCATTGTGGACCAGGGCGTCGGAGCGCGCTTGACCCGCGAAGCGCGCAACCAATAGGCCGGCGCTGCGGGCCTCGTTGCGAACCTGGTCGCGCGCGTCGCTCAAGGCGTTGCTCGCCTGATGGAACCTGGCGAATGCCGCCCGGTAGCCGGCAATCTGCTCGTTGACAGTCAGTGGCGTAGCCGTGCCTTGCAGCCCCACGGAGGAAGGAAGCACCCGAGAGAGACGGAGTAGCTCGTCCAGGAGGGTGCCGACGGCGCCGGCGATCTCGGCCGACGGTGACAGACGAAACGACAGGGTCTGCGCTTCCAGGGTCGCCACACGCTCGGCGAAACGCTTGGATAACGCCGCTGCATTGTGCAGCAAACCGGTGGCTGCCTGAATGTCGCTGGCGTCATGGGCAACGTCCCCATCCACATCACTCAACAGCGCCTCGAGGCGCCCGGCCACATCCCCCACGGCGGAGAGATGCCGCAAAACTTCCTCTGCGCGCAGCCTGGGTGCCTCGCCAAGACGCTCTATCGCCACACTGGCAGCCGCGAGCGCCGCGGCCAACTGGTCGAGGACCTCGCTCTCCTGTGGCGTGCCCATCACCTCGCGCAACTGTTCGACCACGGGCCGGAGTGCCGCGCAGGCATTACGCACCGCAGTGGCGGCGGCCCCGTCACCGGTCACCAGCATCCTGGCCACGTTGGCGGTGATGAGCCGTTCGCCGTTGCGCAGGACATCGAGGATGCGGTGGGCACTTTCGATGTTGCTCACCCGCGCCTGGTGCTCAACGGCGCGAGCGTCGACCGCCTTCAACCCATCGGCGATGCCCTGTTCGACGAGAGTCGTCGCCTCTCGCATCCGGCCGTAATGGGCGGTCATGTTCTCCGTTTCGCCATCCATGGTCAGGCTCGCCGTGCGCAAGGCGGCGATCGCGGCGGCGAGCCGCTCCAGACTGCCCTTGAGCGATTCCGCCTCGGCCACCGGAATGGCGGTGAGGCCAGCGATAGCCGTCGCCACCCTGCCCTCGGCCTGGGACAAGCTTTCCTGATCGCGGGTGGCAATGAAGTTTTCCACCCGCCCGGTGGCCGCGTTGACCGACGCCAGAATTTCTGCGGAATGACTGGCCGAGTCCACCGCGCGAACCATGCCTCGCAAGCCGTAGAGGTTCACCAGAGACACCGTCAACATCAGGAACACCAGGGCGGCGACCGCCAAGCCAATTTTGACGGCAATGGGCCGATCACTGACGGGTTTGAATATCAACATGGCGCCCCGCAGCCGCGCCCCCCGCCCGCCACTACTTCGCAACTTCAGGCAAAGGCGCCGGCGACGCCGTATGGTTGGCGGCCGCGTCGATCATCGCCGCAACGGAAGCCTGGCTGTAGAGCGGATTGGCGGCGCCGCCCACCGGCATGCTGGCGAGCCAGGCGTCGAGGTCTTTCGCATCGATACGCACCAGCGGTACTTCGACGAACTTCGGCACCTGCTTGCCCGCCAGCACCTGCTGGGCCACCCAGAACCCCACCTGGGAGACACTTGGAGAAGCGGAAACGGAGACGGTCTCGTAGCCGTTGGCATCGCGCTCCTGTTGCCACAGGGTGAGTTCGTCCTGACGATTCCCCATCACGATGATCGGCAAAGGACGCCCCGCCGCCTTGAACGCCATGGCCGCGCCATAACCGTCGCCTCCCTGAGTCGCAACGGCATCAATGTCGGGCAGCGATGGCAACGCCAGCGCCACCTCCTTGCGCGCGACAGACTCCGTCCAGTTGCCGTATACGGTCTTGGCGAACCTCAGGCCCGGATAGTCACTGGCGGCCTTGCGAATGCCGTCGCTGATATTTTTATCGGTGGCATCGCCGGCAATGCCGCGGATTTCCAGCAGTGTCCCTTTACCCTTGAGGCGCTCGGCAATGTAATCCACTTCCACGCGGCCCATGGCGGACCAGTTGTAGTCCACCGTATAGACACAGGGTTCGGTGACCAGGCTGGCCATGACCACCACCACGATGCCGGCGTTGCAGGCATCGCGGATGACCCCGTTGAGGGCCGTGTCGGACGCGGCCAGGATGACGATGGCGTTGACGCCGTTGACGATCATCTCCTGAATATGGGCCGCTTGTTCCGAGGCCGAGTTATTGGCGCTGACCACCGGAGCCTCACCGATCAAACCCTCTTTTTGCGCCTGGAGCGCAATCTCCTGCCAGTTGCGCACCATCAGCTTGCGAAAATCACTGCCCGCATAGGAGTTGCTGAAGGCAATGCCATAGCTTGCGGTAGGGCCGCCGGCGATACCACCGTCGGCGGCCTGGACCGGATTGGCGGCAATCATCATCAGCCCACCCAGGCAGCCGGCGAAGCGCCACATGATTGTGTGGATCGGTTGAGCCTTCATGCCGTCCTCCATCGCGCCCGGGATTGACCCACAGTCATCCCTCTACACCTGCCGACAGCCTGTCGATGAAGCCATTTCAGCGGGCCGGAGTGCTCGTTCGGCCAGTGCAACAATAGAACCGGGTATGAAGAACCAGACATGTACAGACTCCTTTCCTTGGCGGACGACAACTGAAGCCAGCACATGGCCTGAGGTGGGAATGAGCATAGTCTCAACAGACCTGCTGCGCGCGAAATCGAGCTGACTGCCGCCATGAACTGGACGGGTGCTCGGGGACCTAGCGATACCCCCGCGCCTGAACATCGAACAACTCGGCATAGCGCCCACCCGCCGCCATCAGCTGGTGATGGCTGCCCTCCTCCAGGATTCGTCCGCCGTCCAGCACGATGATGTGGTCGGCATTGCGCACGCTGGAGAATCGATGGGAAATCAACAACGTCATGCGGCCCTTGGCGTGTTCGCGAAAGTGCTCGAACACCGCCGCCTCGGCGCCGGCGTCCAGCGCGGCCGTGGGCTCGTCAAGAATCAGCAGATCCGCCTCCTGGCGCATATACGCGCGTGACAAGGCGACTTTCTGCCATTGGCCACCCGACAACTCCTGGCCGCCAAGCCAGCGCCCTAACTGTGTGCCGTAGGTCCTGCTCAGGCGCTCGATGAATTCGGCGGCCACGCCCTGGGTTGCGGCAGTGCGCCAGCGCGCCTCGTCGTTCAGCGCATCGACATCACCCACTCCAAGGTTCTCGCCGACGGTCATCTGGTAGCGGATGTAATCCTGGAAAATCACCCCAGTGCGCTGGCGCAGTGTCTGTTCATCCCAGTCTTGCAAGTCGCTGCCATCCAGCAGAATGCGCCCCTCGTGCGGGGTGTAAAGGCGCGTGAGCAGTTTGATCAGGCTGGTTTTGCCCGAGCCATTCTCGCCCACCAGGGCCAGGCTTTGCCCCGGCGCCAAGTGCAGGTTGATATCAGTCAATGCCGGCCGCTCAGCGCCGGGGTAACTGAACCCCACGTGCTCGCAGCGCAGGCCGTCGCCGGGACGCGCGCCCTGGGTAAGCCGGCCACTTGGCACGACCACCGGGGTTAGCAGGTACTCATAAAGGTCCGACAGAAACAGACTGTCGTCATACAGGCCGGCAATCGCGCTGAGGCTGGCGGTGATCGCGCTTTGCCCCTGCTTGAACAGCACGATGTACATGGTCATCTGTCCCAGGCTGGTCTGGCCGCGCACGGTGTCCAGCACCACCCAGGCGTAAGCCACATAAAACGCCGCGGTGCCCAGCAGGCCCAGGGCAAAGCCCCAGGCATCCCGGCGCACCGTCAACTGGCGGTCTTCGGTGTACAAGCGCTGGGCGTTGTCGCGGTAGCGCTTGAGGAACAGCGGCGCCAGGCCAAACAGCTTGACCTCTTTGGCATGGGTTTCGTGGGACAGCAGCGATTCCAGGTAATTCTGCTGACGGGTCTCGGGCGCGCGCCGGTGGAACAGGCGAAACGCATTGCCCGAGAAATGCGTCTCGGCGAAGAACACCGGTAAGGCACCGACCACCAGAATCGCCAGCGCCCACGGCGAAAAGTGCACTAACAGCACGGCAAAGCTGATCAGCGAGATCAGGTTCTGCACCAGCCCCAGGCCCTTGGTGACCAGGCTCAGCGGCCGTGTCGACGCGCCCTGGCGCACGCGCACCAGCTTGTCGTGGAACTCGGCGTCTTCAAATTGCAGGAGTGAGAGGGTCTGGGCTTTCTCCAGAATCATCAGGTTGACCTTCACCCCCAACTGCACCCGCAGCAACGATTGCTGCATCGACAACGCGCGCTGGGCGGCGGCCAACAGCGCCAACACGCCCGCCTCGGCCAGCACGTATTGCATCACTGGCCACACGGGCGCCTGGCTGCCGGCTGCGTGAATCTGCATAGCGTGCACCACGCCATCGACAATACGCTGGCCGATCCAGGCAGCCAGCGCAGGCAACAGACCGGCAACGATGGTTGCCAGCAGCAGGCCTATGAATAAGGGCCGCGACGTCCCCCACACCAGCTTCAGTGCCCTGCGCGCCTGGATGGAAAACGCGCTCAATCGATTGAACAGCACCATCAATAGTATGGACTCCGTGTGGGGGCTGGGGTGAGACGGGTGGATTATGACAGGCGATGACGTCGCGCACATCCAACGGCCAGATAATAAAAATAGATGATCTTATTAAGTTGAAAGATAACATTATCTAATAATTAGCTTATTCCAAAAAAGACTTTCCCCGCATTTTTTTATAGAGATATCTTCACTTCACAGACCGACCCCATGCCTGGCGGAGGACGTACTCCCGACATGGATCTCTCTCGATATGCCAGATATTTCTCTCGCAGCGCCGCTGAAAAAATTCCACCTGTCGCTGTTGACCAGCTCGCTGCTGCTGGCGGCGGTGCCCGCCTGCGCCGAGGACGCCAAGCTCGGCACGGTAACCGTAATTTCCACCGGTTTGCGCGGCCAGGAGCGCACCGTCGCCGATAGCCCGGCACCCATTGATGTGATCAACAGCGAGCAGTTGCTCAAGACCGGCCGCGCCGAGTTGTCCGAGGCGATTGCCAAGCTGCTGCCCTCCTTCAACTTCGGCACCAATATCGCTGGCTACAACTCGGTGACCCGCCCGCTGAGCAACCGCAGCCTCGGTCCGGCCTACACCCTGGTGCTGGTCAACGGCAAACGGCGCCACAACGGCGCTACCGGCCAGCGCGGCTCGATCGACAACAGCGGCGCGAATGCCGTGGACATCGACCTGATCCCGGTCAGCTCGGTCGACCATATCGAAGTACTCAAGGACAGCGCCGCCGCCCAGTACGGCTCGGATGCGGTGGCTGGGGTGATCAACATCATCCTCAAGTCCGCCAACAACGGCGGGCACCTGGAGACCAGCTACGGGCAGTTGTATTCCGGCCAGGGCGAAACCATCAAGGTCGCCGGCGACCAAGGTTTCAAACTCGGCGATGGCGGCTTCTTCCACCTCTCGGCCGATGCGCGCAAACGCGGCGAAGCCTCCTGGAACGACAAGGCCGACAGCAGCGTACGTGCGTTCAACGATCCGGCCAAGGAAGCGGCATGGGACCGGGTGGCAATCAAGAACGGCGACCCCGACCTCAAGGCCTTCAACCTGGCCTACAACGCCGAGCTGGCGCTGCAAGACCTGACTCTTTATTCGTTCTCCACCTACGGCGAGCGCGACGCCGAAGCGGCCAACTATCTGCGCCTGCCCACCGGCCGCGCGGCGGTGCCCGAGGTGTTCCCCGACGGTTACTTCCCGCTGAACAACATCAAGGACCGCGACTACCAGTTGCTGTTTGGCGGCAAGGGCCAAGTGGCAGAGTGGAACTGGGACCTGAGCACCACCTACGGGCGCAACAATGTGCACCACTCCAGCGACCTGAATATCAACCCGTCGCTGGGCACCGCCTCGCCGACCCAATTCGACAACCTGGCGACCTTCCGCTTCGAGCAATGGGTCAACAACCTCGACTTCACCCGTCGTTACGACAGCCTGTTCAACCTCACGTCGCCGGTGCAGGTGTCGGCCGGCCTGGAGCATCGCTGGGAGCATTTCAGCACCTTCGCCGGCGACCCCGAGGCCTACATCACCGGCACCTACCCGGCGGCATCGGGCGCGCAGGCGGCAGTGACCATTCGCCCCGAAGATGAGGTCAGCCTGATCCGCAACAACTATGCCGGCTACCTGGACCTGGGCTTTGACCTCACCGAGCGCTGGTTCCTCGATGTGGCCGGGCGGGTCGAACATTACGACGATGACTCGGGCAACACCTTCGGCCTCAAGGTGAACTCGCGCTACGAGCTGACCGACAGCGTGGCGGTGCGCGGCACCTTCGGCACTGGTTTCCGTGCGCCGTCACTGACCCAGATCGGCTACACCGTGGCGGACAACCGCGTGGCCACCGACGTCAACGGCAACGTGGTTCCGGCAGTCACCCGCCTGACCCCGTCGGGCAGCAACCTGGCCAAGGCGCTGGGGGGCGATGACCTGAAACCGGAGAAGTCGCGCAACCTCGGCCTGGGCCTCACCTGGCAACCTGCGCCGCGCACCAGCATCACCGCCGACGCCTACCTGATCGACATCGACGACCGCATCGCCCTGACCAGCAATATCTATGACCAGGGCAATGGCGCAGTCAACGCGATCCTCGCCGCCCAGGGCGTGCCCACCGGCACCTGGGTCAACTATTACACCAACGCCTTCGACACCCGCACCCGTGGCCTGGATGTGGTGGCCGACCACACCACGCCGCTGGATGCCTGGGGCGACGTGCGCTGGAGCCTGGGCTTTAACTGGAACAAGACCACCATCGAAGGCGCCCGCGACACCCCGGCCGCACTGAACGGTTCCGGCGTGACCCTGGTGGGCCGCGACCGCGAGGGTGACCTCACGCAGGCATCGCCCAAGACCAAGTGGATCCTCGGCGCGAACTGGAAGGTCGAGGACCTCGCGGTCAACCTGCAAACCGCCCGCTACGGCGCGGTCAAGACCCTGGCGGTCAACCCCACCGGGGATCGCAGCTTCGGCGCCAAATGGATCACCGACCTCGACGTCAGCTACACCTTCGTCGACAGCATCACCGTCAGCCTCGGCGGCACCAACATCTTCGACGTGCGCCCCGACCGGCACGCCGTCTACAGCAACCTGGGCCTGGCGCCTTACGGCAACCCGCCGTTCTATCCGGGCGGCGGCTACTGGTACACAAAGCTGGCTTACGACTTCTGATTCACATCGCCAAACGAGGGCACCCCATTGAACACCTCCAACTTGATGAGCCGTCTGCTGGCCCCCTGCGCCCTGGCGATCAGCCTGGCCGCCTGCTCGCCTTCGGGTGACCAGGCGCAAGCGAACAAAACCCTGAATATTGCATTTTTTGGCGACAACACCACCCTGGTCAGCGTCGACCCGTTCCAGGTCTACTGGCTGGAACACCGCGTGCTGCTGCGCAATGTCGCCGAGTCGCTCACCGACCAGGACCCGGCCACCGGCAAGATCATCCCCTGGCTGGCCAAGAGCTGGGAGATCAGTGACGACGCGCTGACCTACACCTTTCATCTGCGCGACAACGTGACGTTCAGCAACGGCGAGCGCTTCGACGCAAAAGCGGTGAAAACCGCGTTCGACAGCGACAAGGCCCTGGCCACCGAGCTGCCGGCGACCTTCGGCGCCACCTACCTGGCGGGTTATGACCACGCCGAAGTGGTCGACGACTTCACCGTCAAGCTGGTACTGGCCAAACCCAACGCGGGCTTTTTACAAGCCACCTCGACCACCAACCTGGCAATTCTCGCGCCCGCGTCCTATGCACTCACGGTCAAGGAGCGCTCGCTGGGCAAGATCATCGGCACCGGGCCGTTTGTGCTGGCCAGCTATACTCCGGAAGTCGGCGCGCACCTGACCAAACGCAAGGGTTACGCGTGGCCCTCGGCGAATATGAAGAACCCGGGTGAGGCACACCTGGACGCCGTCGACATCAGCTACATCCCTGAAGAGAGCGTGCGCAACGGCCTGTTCCTGCAGGGCAAGGCCGACATCCTGTGGCCACGCAACCCGTTTTCGGAAGTCGACCTGAAGCTGTTCCAGTCCAAGGGCGCGACCATCCAGAGCCGTTCGCTGCCGGGCCCGGCGCTGAACCTGTACCCCAACACGCGTGGCGAACGCATTCTCGCCGATCAACAAGTGCGCCTGGCCGTGCAGAAGTCCATCGACCGCAAGAGCTACGCCAGCACCGTGTATAACGCCGAGTTCCCGGTGGTAGACGGCATCTTCGACGTGACCACGCCTTACTTCAAAAGCCAGGGCAGCAAGCTCGGCTACGACCCGGCAGCTGCCGAAAAACTGTTGGATCAAGCCGGCTGGGCCAAGGGCGCGGACGGTTACCGCAGCAAAAACGGCAAGCGCCTGAGCCTGAGCTACAACATCAGCCCGGCCGAAACCGCGGGTGATGTGCTGATCCAGGACCAACTGCGCAAGGTCGGCATCGAGTTGAAACTCAGCGTGGTGACCCGCGCCGAATGGGTGGCCAACAACTCCGCCGGCAACTACGACCTGACCATCAACTACATGACCCGCGCCGACCCGATCATCCTGCAAACCATCCTCGACCCGCGCAGCGCCAACAGCTCCACCGTGGCCACTAACACCTACGAACCGGCCACCCTGGAAAAAGCCAAGGGCTTGTTCGATGCCGGCATTACAGCCACCCGAGGCGCACAACGTGCCGCCGCCTATGGCGACCTGCAGGACCTGCTGATCGACGAAAGCTCGGCGTTCCCGGTGTACGAGCGCGTGTGGCAGGCTGCAACGTCGGCCAAGGTGAAGAACTTTCGCTGGACCGCCGAGGGCTTCGCGCTGCTGGGTGATATCGAGATCGGCACGCCATGAGCCGCTACCTGATCGGCCGCGTCGGCCAGGCCCTGCTGGTGCTGTGGGGGGCCTATAGCATCACCTACTTCATCCTCTATCTGCTGCCGGGCGACACGCTGTCGATCATGCTCAGCGCCTCGGGCATGGAGGCCGATTCGCTGTCGGTGGCCGACCTGGCCAAGGCACGCGCCTATTACGGCCTGGACAAGGGCCTCTTCGAGCAATATGTCGACCTGCTACTGGGCACCTTGCACGGAGATTTCGGCCAGTCCCTGTCGCTGAACCGCCCGGTCGCCGAGTTGCTCGCCGAGCGCCTGCCGCAAACCCTGTCCCTGGCCGGCCTGGCGATTGTGTTGTCGCTGGTCGGCGGTGTCGGCCTGGCCTACCTGACCGCCTATATCCGCTGGCAACCGCTGAAAAAAGCCCTGGCGCGCCTGCCTTCCCTGGGGTTTTCGGTGCCAGTGTTCTGGATGGGCCTGTTGCTGATCCAGGTGTTCGCCTTCGGCCTCGGCTGGCTCCCCGCCACCGGCAGCCGGGGCTTTGAAAGCCTGGTACTGCCGGCGATCACCCTGGCGATTCCAAGTGCGGCGGTGTATGCCCAAGTGCTGCAGCGCAGCTTCCAGGGCGTGTGGCAGGAGTCGTATATCGTCACCGCCTACGCCAAGGGCCTGAGCCGTGGCCAGGTGCAGGCGCGCCATGGGTTTCGCAACGCGGCGCTGCCGATTCTTACGCTGATCGGCCTGCAGGTGGGCAACACGGTGTCCGGTGCGGTGCTGGTGGAAACCATCTTCGCCCGCTCCGGCATCGGCCGCCTGGCCCAGGAGGCCGTGCTGCGCCAGGACATCCCGGTGGTGCTGGCGATTGTCACGGTGTCGGCGGCAGCCTTTGTGCTGGTCAATCTGCTGGTGGACTTGCTGTACCCGTGGCTCGATCCGCGCATCTCCCACACGCCAAAGGTGTCCTAGACCATGACTATCCTTGAGCAAAACCTCGGCCTTGCGCCCCCACTCTGGCAACGCCGCACCCGCCGACAACGTGCCACGGCGGCGGTAATGCCCTTGCTGCGGCGACCGGGTTTCAGCCTGGCGGTGTTGATTGTGGTGTTTTCATTGCTGGCCGCCGTGGCGCCGCAGTGGTTGACCAGCTTCGACCCCTATGCCACCGCCCCTGCGGTCAAGCTCACAGCGCCGAACCTGAGCCATTGGTTCGGCACCGACGAGCTGGGCCGCGACCTGTATACCCGAGTGGTCTACGGCGCCAGGCTGTCAGTGCTGGCGGCCTTGCTGGCGGTGGGGATCGCCTTGTTGGGCGGGCTCGGGCTGGGCATTCTGTCCGGCTTTGCCGGTGGGCGTATCGATGCGGTGATCATGCGGTTTGTCGACGTGTTGCTCGCCCTGCCCGGCTTGCTGCTGGCCCTGGCGATTGTCACCGCCATCGGCTTCGGCACGGTGCCGGTGGCTATCGCCGTGGGCGTCGGGATTATCCCCGGATTCGCCCGCACCACCCGCGCCGAAGTGCTGCGGGTCAAGACCCTGCCGTACGTGGAAGCCGCACGCCTGGGCGGCGCCAGCTGGGGCCGCACCTTGCTGCGGCACATCCTGCCCAACGCGTGGGGCCCAGTGGCGGTACTGGCGACCCTGGATTTCGGTGCAGCCATCCTCGCCACCGCCGGCCTGAGTTTTCTCGGTTTCGGCGCCGCGCCCCCGGCCGCCGAATGGGGCACGTTGATCGCCAACGGTCGGCACTTTCTGATCACCGCCCCCTGGGTGTCGTTGCTGCCCGGCCTGTTCCTGGTCGCGGTGGTGTTCAGCCTCAACCACATTGCCCGCACGTTCGAGGAGGTTCAGCGATGAATGCTTTAGTGGATGTTCGCCAGCTTAGTGTCAGCTACCGGCACGGCAACCTGGCGGTAAACCAGCTGTCACTGACCATCGCCCAAGGCGAGACGCTGGCGATTGTCGGCGAGTCCGGCTCGGGTAAAACCACCCTGGCCAACGCGATTCTCGGCCTGTTGCCGGACAGCGCAACCATCAGCGCCGGCGAGCTGTGGGTGGACGGCAACAACCTCACCCACGCCAGCGAACGCCAGAGACGCGGCCTGCGCGGGCGTACCATCGGCCTGGTGCCCCAGGACCCGATGGTCAGCCTCAACCCGACCCTGCGCATTGGCCAGCAGATTGCCGAGGCGCTGATCCTGGCCAAGGGCAAGCGCTACCCCGGCGTCGATGCCGATATCGTCGAGCTGCTGCAACAGGTCGGTATCGACAAGCCGGTACTGCGCGCGCGCCAGTACCCGCATGAACTCTCCGGGGGCATGCGCCAGCGCGTGCTGATCGCCATCGCCCTGGCCGGCAACCCACGCTTGATCATCGCCGACGAGCCGACCAGTGCTCTGGACGTCACCGTGCAGCGCAAGATCCTCGACCACCTGCAACGGCTGGTCAGTGAGCGCGGGATCTCGTTGCTGATCATCACCCATGACCTTGGCGTGGCGCTGGATCGCGCCGACCGCGTCCTGGTGATGCAACAGGGGCAAGTGGTGGAGCAAGGGGCACCACGGCAGATTCTCGGCGCGCCGCTGCATGACTACACCCGCGCCTTGATCGCCGCCGCGCCGGCGTTTGCCAAGCGCCGCCAGCCACTGGCCCGCCCGAACCCGACGCAGCCGCCGATCCTGCAACTGCAAAACGTTGGCAAGACGTTCGCGCTGCCCAAGGTCAAGGGCGAAGACGCGACCTTTGTGGCGCTGGAGGACCTGAGCCTGCAGGTCTACCCCGGGCAGACGCTGGCGATTGTCGGCGAGTCCGGCTCGGGCAAAAGCACCGCGCTGCGCATCGCCCTCGGCCTGGAAAAACCCAGCCGCGGGCGGGTGTGGTTCGAGCAACAGGACGTCACCGACCTCAGCTGGCGCGACTTCCGCCCGCTGCGCCAGCGCCTGCAACTGGTGCAACAAAACCCGTTTGCGGCGCTGGACCCACGCTTCACCGTGTTCGACAGCATCGTCGAACCGCTGGTGTCGTTCGGCTTGCTCAAGGGCCCGGCCCTGGAACAGGCCGCGCGCGAGCTGATCAGTCGCGTGCATTTGCCGGTGAGTTTCCTCGATCGCCTGCCGCGCGAGCTTTCCGGCGGCCAGTGCCAACGTGTCGCCATCGCCCGCGCCCTGGCGCTGAAACCGGATCTATTGCTATTGGATGAACCGGTCAGCGCCCTCGACGTGTCCGTGCAGGCGCACATCCTTGAACTGCTGCAAGAGCTGCAACGGGACATGGGCATCGCCTACGTGCTGGTGTCCCACGACTTGTCGGTGGTCGCCAACTTTGCCCATGAGGTGCTGGTGTTACGCAATGGCCGGGTGATCGAACAGGGCTCGGTGGAACGCATCTTCAACCGCCCGACCAGCGATTACACCCGTGAGCTGATTGGCGCCATCCCGGGCCGGCACGCTACCTCGAGCGCCGCCTGAGCGGCGCTTTACTCGGCAGCACAGTCGAAGCGCGCGGACATTTTTCATTGCATTACCACTTCGCATCCAATATTTCGCAACGGACAAAAGAGCTCCCCATCCTGCTGCGGGGCCGCGATAAGGTTGATAACGCTTTTCGAAGCTCATTACTTTTATTCTCCCGCATGTAGGACGCTCAGACGCTCCCCGCCACAAAGCTCAAATCTGCCCCTCGCTGCAACAGATCAATGCGGCATGTTGCTGAATAAGGCAATTGAAAAGAACTTGAATTTGTTCACTACAGTAATGACGATCACGGTCTTCCTCGTCAGTCCATACACCCATAATCGACCATTGGAATGCACTATGTGTCCAATAGCTTAATCCGTAATTAACGCACCCAGGCAACGATGCGAGGCGATCGAGGGCATCTTGTAGTTCAGGGCAAGGCCGAGGTGGAGAGGCATGGAACTGCACCCGGATTTGATTATAGCTTACGAACACCTGCAGCTTTTCCGATGGCTCGCTCATTCAACACCTCACGGATTTCCTTAACATGTTCAATTGACGACATGCCGCCTTAGAAGGGTCACCGTGCAGATTGATCAACGAGTAAACCCTTTGCAGTTGGATCATATTTCCAAGCAGCGAAGAAGAGAACGCACGCCAGCATTTAGGACTTAAATGAATTTAGTGCTAATGCCGCTACGCCTTTAAAACTCTGGGCTGCACGCATTTACATCGCAAGAGTTTAGGTGTTAATCCGTAGCGCACCTGTATTTTTAAATGCGACAGGGTGATGCTCACTCCAGAGCTGCAATCGGTGCAGCTGCTACAGATAACGGCGATAGCCAATATGCACTTTTATACGGCACCTTTAGTTAGCTGGGTCGTTAGGATACATCTATGAAAAGCTTAGCCATCATTATCCCGCCGAGACGTATAGACGCACCGATGCTCTTATCGTGCCTGGGTGTATGGCGCAAAGAATATAACCTGAAAATTTTCTCCGTCGATGCACGCACTACGCACGGAATGACTTTTGAACACATCAAGACTCAAGATCTGGAAGAGCTGTACAGCGAATGTTTCGATGCCATCGCTGTGATGGGGGGAGCGGGGACTAAAGAGTATTTGTGGAATAACATCAATGTTATCGCTCAACTACAAGAATTCGATAAAGCCCGAAAGTTGGTTGCGGGAATTGGACTTGGCGCAATAGTGCTTGCCCAGGCAGGCATCTTGGTTGGAAAAAAAGCAACCATCAATAACTCCGTCGAATTGGTGATTCAGTTGAGTAGTTATGGCGCGATATTTATGCCCGACGATGTTGTGGCCTTGAAGTGGATCATCACTGGCAATGGAAAAGACGTTGAAGCCTTTGCACAGGCCGTATCGAACTGGCTCCGAACGTCCCTCCGGCAGACCATCCAGTAGCGTCGGGCAAGACTTCAAAAATACACCAGCGCTATCAGCATGAGGATTAAGACATGAACTCTATTACTTCCGCGCAGGACGCCTTAACCGGTGATTTAGCAGGCAAAAACATTGTTGTCTTTGGGGGACCTCCGGAATTGGCCTGGCTGTCGCGATTCAGGCCAAGGGCCGGGGTGCAAAGGTCATTGTTCTGGGTTCAGATCCGCAACGCGCAGAGCAGGCCGCCAACACCCATGAGCTGGACGGCTGGCGTGCGGCCGATATCACCAAGCCCGAACAGATCCATGCCGCGCTGGCAGACATACAGCAGGTTGACCATTTGGTGCTGTTGGCAGGGACCTTCGTCGCCGGCAAAGTCCTCGAAGCGGACATCCCGTACTTGCAGCGCGCTTTTGATGAGCGGATCTGGGCGTCGGTACATGCCTTGCGGGCTCTCGGCGATCGCCTTTCCAAAAAGGGCTCGGTGACTTTGATTTCAGGTGCGTTGGCAGATCGGCCAAACGCTTACGGCACCGCGGTGCTCGCCGCTGCATCGGCTGCCATGGAGGCATTGGCCCGTGGCCTTGCTCTGGAACTTGCACCTATCCGGGTCAACACCCTGTCTCCGGGGCCCATCAACACGCCGATCCTTGCGAAAGCCTTGGGCGATGCGCGCGATGGTTATGTCGCCGCGCTGGAGCAAACCCTGCCGCTGCATCGCCTCGGCACGGCGGACGAAGCGGGTGCAGCCGTGGTGTTTCTGATGAGCAACGGCTTCATGAACGGCGCCACGATCAATATCGATGGAGGTTCGCGACTGGTTTGACGTCGAGACACCTCACGCGCTGCGTCGTCCTGACGTGGCCATGCCTTATTAGAAAAAAGGAAACCATGATGAGCAACGTCGTTCTTGTGACCGGAGCATTAACCGGGATTGGTCGAGCCGCCTGCTTCGCAATCGCCCGCAACGGTTATCTCGCCCAATAACCCCCATACGAGGCTGGCCGGATGACACCGATAGTCGCCCTCGTTCTTACACGCTTCATACAAACCAATGGCTTCAGGAGGCAACATGAAAAACGTCGTGAAAGCAGTGCCGGCGATGATCGCCCTATCGGTCGGGTCCGCAATGGCCGCCGGCAATCCAATACCGGAACATCAAACCCAAGACTTTCTGAGTGCGCTGGCGGCGGGTGGCGGCAAGCCGCTCGAGCAATTGAGTCCAACAGAAGCCCGCGCGGTGCTGACGGGCGCGCAAAACTCGGTAAAGGTTGATCTATCGGGCGTTGAGGTGAGTGACAAGACCATTACCGCCGATGGCAAGACGATCAAGCTGACGGTGGTTCGGCCTGAAAAAGCCAAAGGCGAGCTTCCTGTTTTTATGTTCTTTCATGGTGGCGGCTGGGTCCTGGGGGATTATCCCACCCATGCGCGCCTGATTCGCGACCTTGTCGTCTCCTCCGGTGCGGTCGCGGTGTACGTCGATTACACACCATCCCCTGAGGCCCATTATCCCACCGCCATTAACCAGGCTTACGCGGCCACCAAGTGGGTGGCGGAAAACGGCAAACAGATCAACGTGGATGGCAAGCGCCTGGCGGTGGCCGGTAACAGTGTCGGCGGCAACATGGCCGCTGTCGTGAGCCTGATGGCTAAAGAAAAAGCCACTCCGAAAATTCGATTTCAGCTGCTCCTCTGGCCGGTCACGGACTCCAACTTCGAGACGGACACCTACAAGCAGTTCGCTGAAGGCCACTTCCTGACCAGGAACATGATGACCTGGTTCTGGGACAGTTACACAACCGACCTGAAAGCCAGGGCGGAAATTCATGCCTCCCCGCTCAAGGCCAGCATCGATCAGTTAAAAGGACTTCCACCTGCCCTCGTACAGACTGCGGGGCTGGACGTGTTGCGCGATGAAGGCGAAGCCTACGCGCAGAAGCTGGACGCGGCCGGGGTCGATGTCACGGCGGTTCGCTACAACGGCATGATCCATGACTATGGCCTGCTGAACCCGTTGAGCCAGGTACCGGAAGTCAAGGCGGCCATGAGGCAGGCGGGCACAGAACTCAAGGCTCACCTTAACTAAGCAAGCCTTGCGCATGCCGTTCACCCGGCCGGGTCCGGCATGCATCACATTGCACACCCGCCTTACGCTCCCGGGCTCGAAAGGCCCGGGTCAGACGGGACAAAAAAGGCACTCGCCATGACCAACCTGACGCACAAACGCGCCACCGTTAACGGTGTTCGACTCAACTACGTGGTTGCCGGGAAAGGCCCCGTGGTCCTCTGTATGCACGGCTGGCCACAAAATCATCGAGAGTTCATGCCGGTCATCGACAGGCTCGCAGAACATTACACGTTCATCGCCCCCGACCTTCGCGGCTTCGCCGACAGCGATAAGCCATATCAAGGTTACGACCCCATCAATATCGCTAAAGACATGCTCGGTCTGCTGGAGGTTGAACAGGCTCATACATTCCACATCCTCAGCCATGACCTGGGAGGTCCGCCTTCGGTTGCCCTGGCCTACCTGGCGGCTGAACGCGCTTTGTCGTTGGCCACTATCGAAACACCTTTTTTTGGCCTGGATTTTCCCGGTTATGTCGATCCGCGGGTGCCCTACTGGCATCTGAGCATGCACATGAACATGGACATCAGCCGTGCCCTTATTGAAGGTCGGGAGGATATGTACCTGCGGCACTTCTTCAGAGATTTTGCCTACAACCCGACGGCAATGCCCGAGAACGACATCGACTATTACGTCATGCAGATGCGCCAACCGGGCAACCTGCGTGCCAGCCTGAATCACTATGGCTCTATCCCGCAAATGGCAGAGCAGACCGCGCAACTGACCAAGGGGAAGCTAAAGATCCCAGTGTTGGCCTGGGGTGGCGAAGTGTCATTTGGCGACCATTGTTTTACCTCGGCAAAACACATCGCGCTGTCGGCAAAAGGTGGTGTCATCGCGCAGTGCGGACATTGGGTATTTGAGGAAAAGCCTGAATTCATCAGTGCTGAACTCCACCAGTTCTGGCGTGGCGTCGCCATTTGATCGCCTGTTCCGCCGCTTGTGGGAAAGCACGAATGCACCAGACTCCGGGAGGGTCACATCGTGACACTTGAATGGCTGTGCGCCCTCCTCGGGGCGATATTAATCGCCGATATTATTGGTTGGTGGGTTGTTCCCCGAAGGCTGCAGGGGTTGCGCGTGGGCATTAATATTTGTCTCTACGCCTGTTACAGCGCTGCCATCTTTCTGTCCGGCAACTCCCCCTTGCAACCCGTGCGCGATCCTGACTCTGGTTCCTGGCAGTTGGCTGCAACACTGCTGGTACTCGTCTGGTGGTTTTTAAGCGCGCGGATGCTGACGGAGTTGCTCGGCGCAATCCTGATATCCAGAACTGAGGGAGGCGGTCGCTTGCTCAGGGAAGTGCTCGGCGCTCTGATTTTTCTGGTCGCCACCGTCGCAGCGGCAGCCTACGTACTGGAACTTCCCGTCAAAGGATTGCTCGCCACTTCTGGCGCGTTGGCCATTATCGTCGGCCTGGCTTTGCAAAGCACACTCAGCGATGTATTCAGCGGGATTGTCCTGAATGCCACTCGCCCTTATCAAGTGGGCGACTGGATTCAAATCGATGGCATGGAAGGCAGGGTCACCGACATCGATTGGCGCGCCACATTGTTGCTGACCTCGCAAGGCAGCACCGTCGTCATACCCAATTCGGTGGCGGCGAAAACCAAAATACAAAACATGAGCAGGCCCCAAGATCAACACGGGGTGACGATAAGCCTGCACCTGCCTCTGCGGTTTCGACCCGAACGCGTCCAGGAAATACTCGAGCAGGCGCTGCTGGGTTATTCAGCGCTACTGCCAGTTCCTGCGCCCAAGGTCATCCTCAAAAACATAACGGAAGGCTTATTGGAGTATGAGGTCATCGGTTTTGTCGGCACGCCTGCCGAAAAAATTGCAGCACGTAATCGCCTTTACGACATTGCTTACAGGCATCTACGCGCATCCGGCGTTGATATCGCCAATTCCGCTGAAATCCCGGTGGCCGGTATCACTCGCTTTGTGCTGGACGACGTGCGCATTTTCGCAAGTTTCACTTCAGAGGATAAAGACCGTCTTGCCATGAACCTGCTATCAACCTGGCTGGCAACTGGCGACTTTGTGTTGAAAGCCAACGCAATCAGCGAACACTTGTTGGTTATCGGCAGTGGAGTGGTGTCCGTCCAGTTGAACGATGGAGCCCATTGGGTCGAAGTCGCGCGGATGGGGCCAGGGGAAGTATTAGGCGAAGAAGGCGTCATGGATAACAAGCCAAACGGCGCGCAATTCATTGCGCTTTCCGCCGTGAAAGTACTTCAACTGCATCGGGATGAAGTACGTCGGTGTATGGGTGAAAGGTCGCAATTACGCATGTCCCTCACCCGCCTCCAAATGCTCCGACAGCAACATGCCCGCTCCATTCTTATGCAGAAAGCGCCGACGGCGGTACCTGGAGGATTTCTGAAATGGCTAAGGCACCACTGATCGGCTTCGAGCCTAAAAATCCATAAATTCGGGCAAACAACTGCTTTCAAATCGTCAGCAGCATCACGCCTGAACTTTAACGCACCAAGAGATCGACATGATAAAACACGCATCCTGGCCGCTACTCACGGAGCTGCCCAAAAACACCATCACTCCGACTGAATATAACTACGAGCAATTGGAACGTAACGATATTGACCTTCTATGCGCGCTTATCAAATCGTGGTATCCGGACATCAGCGTCGGATCTGGCAAAAAGTATATTGACCCACGATTCTATGAGGCGAAGGTTTACTTTTCGGGTGAAGAGACGAAGGACGTTATCGTCTACATCGGTCGACACGGCGAGGAAATTGTCTGCGCCTTGTGCCTGGAAGTGGATCGAGACGCGCTGACGCTCCATAGCCGCTATGGTGTGTGCGCTCCGGCGCATCGGGGCACGGGCGCTACTCTTTTTGCGGCTTATATTGTGGATGCCCTGGCTCAAGCGATGGGTATCGCAATGGCTTTTTCATACGTCACGATGAAGTCGAAAGCCATGCAACAGTTCACTGAGCGTGCGGGGTTCGAGCCTGTAGGTATCCTTCGATTTTCCGATGTCGAACTGGATGAAAACGGCGAGGTCCGACACGTAACTGAAGCGATTTACGCCAAATATTTCAAAGAAGCCATAACACTTCAGAGCGTGTCTGAAACCAATATGACACTCAAGTTAAAACGGCTCTGGGATGTGCTCTATGCCTGAGTGCACTCAGGCTATTTTGTCTCCCACAGGGGCCCCCCACTTCGATCTGATTCATTGAAAGGTACCTTTATGCAAAAACCTGAAAACGACCAGCCAGTGAAAGTGGACACGCTTTCGTGGGGCCATGGCCCTCACCTGTTTGAAGTTTTTCTTGAGCCCACCTGCCCCTATTCCGTCAAGGCGTTCCTCAAATTCGATGCGCTCCTCGCAGAGGCCGGCGAAGACCGGATCACGTTGATCATTCGCCTGCAGTCCCAGCCCTGGCATATGTTTTCAGGCGTCATCATCCGGTGCATCCTTGCCGCGGCGACGCTTGAGGGCGGCAAAAAAAATGCCAAGGGCGTCATGGCCGCTGTCGCAGCGCACCGGAGGGAATTCGAATTCGACAATCACGCTGAAGGCCCCAATCTGGACGTAACGCCCAGAGACATCATTGAGCGCCTTGAGCGTTATAGTGGCGTCAAACTGGCAGAGGCTTTCGCAACTCCAACCCTGGATCAGGCCATCAAATGGCAGTCCAAGTATGCTCGACAGAACGGCGTCCACGTTTCGCCCACGTTCATGATCAACGGGATTATCCGGCCGAACATGAGCAGTGGTGACCCGGTGTCCTCCTGGATCGAGCAACTCAACTGAGCGCTACGCTGTCGTACGTCCTTAGGGATTATTACCCGCCGATTCGACTATCACATCCCAAGGGGCCGGTACCGGGAACACTTCTTGTAGGAAGTCTACAAATACCTTCACGTTTGGATTGCCTCTGCGGCTTTCGGGCCAGAGAGCGGTGATGACGAATCTGTCTACCGCATATTCGGGAAACACCGGTACCAACTCCCCCCTAAGCACAAAAGGCGCAGCAACATAAGTCGGAGAGATACCAATACCGCCGCCTGCGGCGAGCGTCACCGCGACCGCATCGCTCACATCAATAGTCATGGTGGCGTCGGGAGTGATCTCGACAACGCGCTCCCCCACCTGGAAGGGCCAGCGTAGCGCCTGTCCCGAACTCTGATAACGGAAATTGATGCAATCATGATTGACCAGATCATCGATGTTGCGCGGTTTGCCCTTTCTGGCGAGATAGCCGGGCGATGCGAAGGTGCAAATTCGGTGTGGGCCGAGAGGCTTGGAAACCAGCCTGGAGTCAGCCAGGTTGCCGACCCTGATGGCGACATCTATCCCCTGCTCGATAATGTCGGCGAATTGATCGCCAAGCCGCAAGTCCACCGCCAGTTTCGGGTAACGCTCACGGAATGCCGGGAGCGCAGGAGCAAGAATGTTGACGCCGATGGGAAGCGGTGCGGTTACTTTCAGAGTGCCTGACGGCTCGCCTCTCGACGCTACCGCAGTCTGCTCAATGTCCTCGATTTCCCGGATCACCCGCAATGCACGCTCGTACAGTTCACGTCCCTCGGGAGTCAGGGTCAGCGAGCGGGTGGTGCGACTGAAGAGGCGCAGACCTAAATGCTCTTCCAGGCGCTGAACGCTTTTGCTGACGGCCGAGGGTGACACGGAGAGATCCCGTGCAGCGGCTGTATAGCTGCCCAGCGAGGCCGTGCGAGCAAACGCAATAAGGCCTGTCAGGCGGTCCAATCCAATTTGTGCTTTCATGGCACAATAGTAACCACTTGAACCCCTATTATCAACTTTGAAGGTTGCGCATAGGCTGTCCTCACAGCATCAATTCGATGCCTAGAGGAGCCAACAGCGATGATTGATATTTCCAACCCAGGCCATAGCAACGTACGCCCACACCCCCTTCTGGGTCAAATCGTGGTAGTCGTGGGCGGCACATCGGGAATCGGCCTTTCAGCTGCAATTCAGGCCAAGGCGTCTGGTGCAAAGGTCTTCGTGATCGGCTCCAACCCAGACCGGGCACAGCAAGCCGCCAATACCCACGAGCTGGATGGCTGGCGTGCCGCTGATGTCACTAAGCCCGAACAAATCCAGGCCGCTCTGGCCGATATCCCAAAGGTTGATCACCTGGTGCTGCTGGCCGGTACGTTCGTCGCCGGCAAAGTGCTCGAAGCGGATGTGGCGTATTTGCAACGCGCTTTCGACGAGCGAATCTGGGCCTCGGTATATGCCTTGAGAGCGCTTGGTAATCGCCTTGCCAAAGACGGCTCCGTCACCTTTATTTCCGGTGCGCTCGCAGATAGACCCAATGCGCACGGCACGGCGGTGCTCGCCGCTGCATCAGCTGCCATGGAGGCATTCGCCCGCGGCCTGGCCCTCGAATTGGCGCCTATTCGGGTCAACACCCTGTCTCCAGGCCCTATCGATACGCCGATCCTCGCGAAAGCCATGGGCGATGCGCGCGATGGCTTTGTCGCTGCACTGGAGAAAACCTTGCCTCTGCACCGTCTGGGCACTGCCGACGAAGCGGCCGCGGCAGTGGTTTTCCTGATGAGCAACGGTTTCATGAACGGCGCCACGATCAACGTCGATGGCGGCGCACGCCTGGTTTAAACCTGACAATTTCGTCAACACAAAGGAGATCCACATGGCCACACTGTTCGAGTCTCTGCGTCTGGGCGCCATGACATTACCCAACCGCATCATCATGGCCCCAATGACTCGGGCCAGGGGAACGCAGAACCACGTCCCTACCCCGATCATGGTCGACTACTATGCCCAACGTGCGACGGCGGGGCTTATCATCAGCGAGGCGATCGGCATCAGCCAGCAAGGCCTGGGATGGGCCTATGCAACCGGTATCTGGTCCGCTGAGCAAATTGCCGGCTGGCGACTGGTTACCGACGCAGTGCACGCTGGCGGTGGTCGAATAATCGCTCAACTGTGGCACATGGGCCGGGTGGTACATCCCAGCTTCCTTGATGGTGCACAACCCATAGGTCCCTCGGTGACGACAGCACCTGGACTGGCCCATACCTACGCAGGGAAACAACCCTACTCCCAAGCTCGAGCGCTACCGCTCGAGGAGATCCCGTCACTGATTGCCGATTTCGCCCAGGCAGGCAGGAATGCGTTGCTGGCGGGGTTTGATGGCGTCCAGATTCACGCCGCCAACGGATACCTGATCGATCAGTTTTTACGCGACAGCGGCAACTTTCGCACCGACGCCTATGGAGGCTCAATTGAGAACAGGGTCAGGCTGCTCAAGGAAGTGACGCAAGCGGTCGCGGGAGTCGTTGGAGCAGATCGGACGGGTGTTCGATTAACCCCCAGCAGTCATGACCAGGGCGTGAGGGACAGTAATCCTGTGCCTTTGTTTACCCATGCCGCTGACGTGTTATCCGAGATCGGTGTCGCCCATCTCGAGCTTCGCGAGCCGCCGGCTGATGGGAGTTTTGGCGTCTCGGAATACCCTCCAAGCGCAGCCATTATTCGTAATGTCTTCAAAGGCACGCTTATCCTCAACTCAGATTACGATTCGGCTCGGGCCAAGGCCGTTGTGGAAGCGGGTATTGCCGATGCCGTGGCGTTCGGACGACCATTTATCGCTAATCCCCAGCTGCCAGAGGTACTTCGCCGTCGCTTGCCATTGAGGCAGGAGGATCGTTCGACGTGGTTCAGCCAAGGGAAGGAAGGCTACACCGACTATCCCGGGCTTTCTGTCCAGTCAGGTTGAAGCAGCCAGGTGTTGGCACAATAAAGACTGGCGCACGCCTAGGCGTGCGTCATCAATAGCGATTCACATTTATCTTTCAAGTACGCATAAAGCAAACGAATCGCCGGGGTAAACTGTTTCCTGTGCGGGCAAACGAAACTCAAAGGGTAAAGCTCACCTGGAACCTCAGGTAGTAATACTTCCAAGTGACCGGCACTGACATCTTCACAAACATCCATCCATGATTTGTACAAAATCCCCTCTCCCGCGATGGCGCATCGTCGAATGACGTCTGCGTCATCGCTTAAAACCGGGCCGTTTACAATAACGAAGTCACTCTCCGGCAACTTGGGAAATATCCATCTGTCGTAGAGTTTTCCATTCATATGGAAACGAAGACACGCATGAGCCTTAAGATCTTCCACGGACTTGGGCCGCCCGTGCAGCGCTATATAAGCCGGCGATGCAGCCAGTACGCGGCGATTGTCAGGTACTAAAGGCAACGAGATAAAGTCGGCGTTTTGTACTGTGCCATACCTGACGGCTACGTCTATCGGATCGCGAAAGATGTCCGAGACGCTATCGGACAACATCACCCGAAGCACCAGACCAGGGTTGTCTCGTCGAAAATCGATCAGCCAGGGAAGCAACACATTTCTCCCGAAATCTGAGGCACTGGCGATCTGCAAGACGCCATGGAGTTTACGATCATCCTGTTGTAACCCGGCTCGCCCCTCACTGAGCGTATTCAAAACCTCCCGAGCGTAAGGCAGATAACGTTCGCCTTCGGCTGTTAGGCGCAGACTTCGTGTTGATCTCGCAAACAGGCGCGTATCAAGTTCACACTCCAAGCGCTTGATAGCGGCGCTGATTTGAGCAGGAAAGAGATCCATTTCCCTAGCCACGACGGAGAAACTGTCAACGGTTGCCACACGCACAAAAATGGCTAGGTCATTAAATCTGATCATTACTGCGCTCTCTTAATATGAAACCCATAGACATTTAATTAAAAGGCCATATAAGACGGCAGAAGAAAAATAGGCATTCCACGTGAGGCATAATTTTTTGATCATTCCCCTGAATCAATTCATGTGCATTAACCGCATACCCGAGGCTGCGTACTACGTCGTCACCGCCTGAACGCGCATTCCACCTCTGGACGCCAAGCGCTTTGCAGGGTTGATCAACAGTGGTCGAGCGCTACTTGAAGAATAACTTTCATCCTTCAATCACATGCTTAGGCGTCTAAATTAGGGGTTTCGGGGAGCCAGGGAAATGCGATCAGATGGAATTTCAGACATGCCGCGGTGGCACAAATGGGCTTGGTCACCGGTCCTGCCCGCCGCAGACGGTGTAAGCTATCAATCAGCAATGCCTGCGCCGCGTCAAACGCTTCGGTCAGCGCGGCATTCACCGCTTGTTCGACCAGGCATTGTGGGTGGTCGGTCGATAAACCGATGGCAAACAGCGAAGACGAGCCCAGCGCCTGATGGATGTCCAGCAGAGTCATTTCTGCCAGCGTTTTTGCCAGCGTCCACCCTCCCCTGTGGGCCTTTTCCGAGCGCACATAACCTTCCTTTTTCAACAGTGCCATGGTCCGCCGAACCACCACCGGATTGGTGCCGAGCATCTGCGCGATGGTGTCGGACGTGGCCGGTTGGTCGTGGCGCGCCATGTGGAACAGCACATGCAGCATGCGCGACCGCCGCGTGTCATTTCTAAAGCAAAAAAGCCCGGCTGATGAGGCCGGGCTTTTCGTCGAGTCTTACGTTGGAACCATGCATTCAGACTGCACGGCGTTCGAACAGACGTTCTGCGCCATCTTCGGCAACCAAGTTGCCTTTCAAACGATCCGAACCATCCTCTGCGACGGCATCGCTGAACAGCGGATCGGTTTGCGTAGCAGCGGCGACCGCATCGCTGAACAGACGATCCGAGCCGCCTTCAGCGACCACAGGTTGGGCAGCAGTCGCTGCGAAAGCATTCAGCGCGAAGATCGAGAAAGCGATGCCGAGGATGGTTTGGCGTTTCATTATCATGTGCTCCGTGGAGTGGTTTGGAATTGAGCCGATCTTACACCGCGGTGCTGATATGAGAACTTCATTGAGTTAATGGTTGTTATTGATCCGATTAATGACTGGGCAGTTTACAGAATCGCTCCGTGTCGCATCCGCACCTCCTGAACCACGCCCGCAACTATCCTCTAAGCACTCTCCACCCCATCAACACGCAACACCGGCGCCTTCTGCCGAGATACCAAAGCCTCGTGCCAAACTCGATTGCGTCCTGAAAAATTGGGATCGTCGTGCGTCGGCGTCACGACGAATACAATCAGATCGACATGAGCAATCAGCGCTTCTCCCCACCCCATACATGAGCCGCTCAGCACCCAATCTGCGTCAGCGATTTTTTTGCTGGATCAGCGCCACGTGTTCTTCGGCAGGTCGCTTGGTGGTGAAAGGAGGATTGGTCGGCATCCAGAAAAAATCATTTACATCGACATGCCGTACACCGAGCAGCGTTGCGAGGTTTAGCCCTAGTTTGGTGACGCCCGCACACGAGGCACCTGTGATGTACATCCGCATTTTTTCCTCCATGAATATGAGCCGATTTTGAGGTCGGCGAGATATCGCATACCTCGCCTCATCGCCGCCCCTAGCGTTCGCAAAACCCTCAAAGCATCCGTTCAATGGCAGAATCTCCTCAACTTGATCGTTTTGGAGACCAGCATGCTTCGTGTATTTGAACGAAGACTCGACCCCTTCCCGCCTGACGAAGTGCCACCGCCGCCCGCTGGCCTGGCCCGGTTCCTATGGGCCTGCACGCGCGGCGCTCGCGGTTATATCCTGGCGCTGGCGCTGCTGAGTGCCGGTGTGTCGATCTACGAAGCGTGGCTGTTTTCGTTTCTGGGGCAAATCGTCGACCTGCTCTCGACCTGGCAGGCCGGCGGTGAAGCGGCGGCGCAGGAAAGCCGCGTGTTGTGGGGCATGGGCATTGTCATGGTGACCAGCGTCGGGCTGGTGGCGTTGCGCACGATGGTGCAGCACCAGGTATTGGCGATCAACTTGCCGTTGCGGCTGCGCTGGGATTTCCATCGCCTGATGCTGCGACAAAGCCTCTCGTTTTTTTCCGATGAATTCTCCGGTCGCGTCACCACCAAAGTCATGCAGACTGCGCTGGCCGTGCGCGACGTGCTGTTCACAATGATCGAGATCCTGCCTGGGATCGGCGTGTATTTCATCGCGATCATCGCGCTGGCCGGCGGCTTCGCGCTGAAGCTGATCCTGCCCTTCATGGCCTGGTTCGTGTTGTTCGGCCTGGCCATGTGGTATTTCGTGCCGCGTCTGGGCAAAGTCGGCCAGGAGCAGGCCAACGCACGGTCGATGATGACCGGGCGAATTTCGGACGCTTACACCAACATCACCACGGTGAAACTGTTTTCCCACTCCAATCGCGAAGCGCATTTCGCGCGTGCGGCGATGGAGGATTTCAAGCAAACCGGTTTCCGCCAGATGCGCCTGGTCAGCCAGTTCGAGATCGTCAATCAGGCACTGGTAGTGGCGTTGATCATGTCGGCGGGCGGCTATGCGTTGTGGCTCTGGCATGACGGTGCGGTCGGCGCGGGTGCCGTGGCGGCGATCACTGCGATGGCGTTGCGGATCAACGGCATGTCGAACTGGATCATGTGGCAAATGACTTCGCTGTTCGAAAGCATCGGCACCGCCCAGGATGGCATGGCGACGCTGACCCTGGGCACCAAAGTGCAGGACGCGCCGGATGCGGGCACGCTGCGAACCACCGGCGGCGCGGTGACTTTCAACAATGTCAGCTTCAACTACAACGGCGAGCGCCAAGTGCTCAGCGGCCTCAACCTGAACATCCGTCCTGGCGAAAAAATCGGCCTGGTCGGACGCTCCGGTGCGGGTAAATCCACGCTGATCAACCTGCTGCTGCGTTTCTATGACGTCGACAGCGGCGAGATTTGCATCGACGGCCAAAACATCGCAAAAGTGACGCAAGACAGCCTGCGCGCCTCAATCGGCATGGTCACGCAGGATACGTCCCTGCTGCACCGTTCGATCCGCGACAACATTGCCTACGGCCGACCCGACGCGACCGACGAACAAATCCGCAGCGCCGCCGCCAATGCACAGGCCGACGAGTTCATCAGCCAACTCAGCGACCGCCAAGGTCATAGCGGCTACGACACCTTGGTCGGTGAGCGCGGCATCAAGTTGTCGGGCGGCCAACGCCAGCGCGTGGCAATTGCCCGGGTCATGCTCAAAAACGCCCCGATCCTGCTGCTCGACGAAGCCACCAGCGCGCTGGACTCGGAAGTCGAAGTCGCGATCCAGGAAAGCCTCGATGAGATGATGCAAGGCAAAACCGTCATCGCCATCGCCCATCGACTGTCGACGATTGCCGCCATGGACCGGCTCATCGTGATGGATGACGGGCGCATTATCGAACAGGGAACCCACAGTGAACTGCTGGCAAAGAATGGCGTTTATGCGCGGCTTTGGCAGCACCAGAGCGGTGGTTTTCTGGGCGAGGACAAAGGTGTGATTGAGGCGTTGGATCAGGTGTGAACGGTGGAGTGCGGCGAGCGATGCCGTCCACTGAGCATCGATCCAGTTAGAAAACTGCTCCTTCGATATGGTGGACCTTCGGTTCTTCAGAAAAATAGTCCTCCAGGCCCAGCATGAACATCTGATGGTCATCACTCGCCTCGAAGCCCGGCGAGTGATCTTCAAGTGAAGCCCAGCGCACTATCAGGTTGAAATGCTCGGGGGTTTCGATTCCTTGCGCGAGCAAGTGGCCGCCGTAACCCTTCGCGCGGGTGAGCAACGGCGCGACCTCGGCGAAGGCACTTTTGAATTGTTCAATACGTTCTTTGTGTACGGGAAGCAGAGCAATTTCATAAATCATGGCATTTCCTCTGATACGACTTAGACGGCTGAAAATAGGCGCTCAGGAAATAAGCGATGGCTCAACTGCAATCGCGATTTTGCCTTGAAGGCCGTTCTCGGGACTTTCCAACCGAGCATGGGCCAGGCCGATATCGGCCAGCGAATAGACCGCGCCAACGTGTGGGCGCAACTGACCGCGAGCCACCAACGTGCTCAGCTCATCAAGCTTGCCGCGGTTTTGTCGGGTGAAGACGAAGTGATAACTGGCGTTCTTGCCCCAGGCCTGAACGAGGTTTTGCGGCTGCGCGATGTCGACAATCGAGACCACACGGCCCAGTTGAGCCAGCGCATCCGGGCTGCGCGACAGGGTGTCGCCGCCTATGGTGTCGAACACCACATCCACGCCTTGGCCGCCGGTTTCGCGCAGGATGGCGTCGACGTAATCTTCCTTTTTGTAGTCGATAAGCACATCGGCACCCATGCTACGGGCGAACTCAAAGTTTGCTTCGCGCACGGTGGTGAAGACCCGCGCGCCAATGGCTTTTGCGACCTGGATCGCTACATGACCCACGCCTCCCGCGCCGCCGTGTATCAGAATGCTTTCCCCTACCCTGAGCGCCGCTCGCACGGTCAGTGCTTCCCACACCGTGCCGCCAACCAGAGTCAGACTTGCCGCCTCAAGATGGCTCAGCGATGGCGGTTTGTGGCCGATGATGCTTTCGGCCGCAACGTGGTACTCGGCATAACTGCCTGGCCCGTCGAATATTTGCGGGGTGTACCAGACTTCGTCCCCCGGAGCGAAGCCCGTCACCCCCGGCCCGACTTCTTCGACAACGCCCGAAACGTCATGTCCGGTAATCGCCGGCAGTGGCACCAGGTCAGCGTAATCGCCGCGCCGAACCTGAAAATCCAAGGGGTTGATGGAGGTTGCGTGTACCCGCACCAAGACCTGTCCCACACCCGGCACTGGCTTGGGTACGTCGCAGAGTTCGAACGATTCCGGGCCGCCAAATGATTTGAGTAGCATCGCTTTCATTTTGAAATCCTCGTATCGATAAAAAGGAATATCGAGATATCTCGATATGGTGCGCTAAAAAATTACAGATCTTTCCCGATCAACTCGGCAAGGGCACTGATAGATGCTTCATTGCGTTTGTAGTACGTCCACTGACCGATGCGCCTGACTTCAACCAGGCCCACTCGTTGCAGGGTTGCCAGATAACCCGACACCGTAGACTGCGACAGCCCGATACCCTCCTGGATACTGCTGACGCAGACACCCACCGTGAAAACGTCACCCTCATCCTGCGCAGGGAAATTGTTCACGGGGTCCTTCAAGCCTTTCAGGATTTGAAGGCGTACCGGATTTGAGAGTGCTTTGAATATTTCGAGTAAGTCCATAGCTCGGATGATATCGAGATTTTCCGATATATCAATACCCGATTTCCCTTCGCGACCGACGGCTCACATTCTGCTGAACAGACCTCTCCAGTTGCTGCGAGAGGAGATGAAGACTCGCAATGTCTGTGGCCAGACATCGATCAACCAGCTCTTCATCCCCCACTCAGATCAGCCGGCGGTGGCTGGCACTGGCGCATTGAGCAACTGCTGCTCCCACAGATACGCGATACCGCTACCGGCAGCATGCTGCAGCAGCACATCGGTCAGCGCACCGGCGGTTTCCTCCCGAGCCCAGTCACGTTGCCACTCTGCAGCGAGAGCGAGCCAAGTCATCATGTTCGCGCCCGCCGCAATCATGCGCTGGATCGCCACTTGATGGGCCTCGACCGAAACCGCGCCGGATGCGTCAGTGATCACCGTTACATCCCAACCTTCGCCGAGTGCCTGGATCACCGGCATGGCGACGCAGACTTCGGTCCACAGACCCGCGATAACCAGTTGCTTGCGGCCCGTCGCTTTTACCGCGTCCACCACCTTCTGGTCTTCCCAGGTGTTGATCAGCGTCCGATCAATCACCTCTTGGCCGGGAAAAACATCGAGGATTTGCGGAAAGATGAAACCGCCCCGCTCGGCGATCACGCTGGTCAAGATGGTGGGTACGTTGAACGCCTTGGCTGCCTTCGCCAACGCTGTCGCATTGTTGACCACCATTTGCGGCTCATGGCTGTTCAGATTAGTGAGCTGGAAAGGCTGGTGGTCGATCAGAACGAGTACCGAATCTTCAGGACGAAGAAGCGATGTAAGGCCGTTACGAAAAGTCATTAGTAGATCCCGTGTTGTCGTTATCAATTGGATTGGTAATGAGCGGCATACGCCAGTGCCGACGCTGCCTGCGAACAACACTGTGCTGTTTCGATGCTTAATCCGGTAGTGTTGCCAAGTGTTTGGCTGTGTCGCGAAATGAGGAACACCGTTTGGATATCGAAGAGCTTCAGACATTCGTAGAGGTTGCTGACGCGGGAGGCGTTTCGCCTGCCGCAGCCCGGCTGGGCGTGTCCAAGTCAATCGTCAGTCGCAGGCTGGCGCGATTGGAAGCGCAGCTTGGCGTGCAGTTGCTGACACGCTCGACTCGCGGCGCGGCGCTGACTGAGGCCGGCGCGACCTTTCGCGACTATGCAGCGAGGGTCTGCTCAGAAATGGAGTCAGCCAGGGAAGCGATCCTGCCTGCCGGAGCGCTGCAGGGTCGTTTACGAGTGGCCGCGCCGCTTTCTTTTGGCCCGACTCACTTCGCCCCCGTACTGGCGGAAATGGCCGTGCGCCACCCGCAACTTCAGATCCAGACCTGCTACAGCGACCGCTTCGTTGACCTCATCGCCGAAGGTTACGACTGCGCGATCCGCGTCGGCTACCTTCAGGATTCCAACCTGATCGCAAGACGCATCGGCCCGATCAACGGCAAGCTGGTCGCGAGTCCGGGCTATATCAAGGCTTATGGTTCACCCGAGAAACCTGAGGAGATAGCCGCCCATCAAGCCCTGATGCAAAGCACCGAAGCTTGGCAATTCATGGATGGCGACAAGATCGTCGCCATTCGCCCGCAAGGACGCTTCAAGGCTGACAACGGCATCGCGCTAGTCGCCGCCGCAGTCGCAGGACTCGGGGTCGCGTACCTGCCCGATTGTCTAACGTATGACAGCCTGGCATCCGGCGCACTGGTGCCGATCATGACGCGTTATCCACCACCGCCAGCGGGTGCTTACTTAGTCCGCCCGGCCGGTCAGCATCCTGCGCAGAAGATCCGGGTTTTTGCGCAATTGTTGATCGAGTATTTCGGGAAATCTCCGTATTTTGCGGGAGATGTTGCTGTTTGATTGGGGGAGGTGTTTGAGTGAGTGGCTGCCTGCTGTGCTGAGCGCTTGTTGTTGACCAAGATAGGCACTGAGGTAAAATCGCCACCCCAAAAAATCAGCTTGCATAGCGAGAAGGAGCTTCGATGCAACGGGTGATGATAGTTGGTCAACCTGGGGCGGGCAAAAGCACTTTGGCGCGTGAGCTTGGCCAGCGCACGGGGCTACCGGTTGTTCATATCGACACTATCCACTGGCAGCCAGGGTGGATCGAAAGAAGCCGGGACGAGAAGACGCAGCTTTGTCTCGAAGTAGAGGCCCGAGATTGCTGGATATTCGAAGGTGGCCATTCAGCCACGTGGGATAACCGGCTGGCACGTGCAGATCTTTTGATTTGGATTGACCGATCTGCAACGCTTCGATTCATGCGCGTACTGCGCAGAACGCTGCTCCAACGTGGTCAATCTCGGCCTGACTTGCCGCAGAACTGCCCCGAACTGCTGGCCAACCTGCCGGAGTTTTTTAGATTCATGTGGCGGACGAAAAAAACAGCGCGAGCCAAGATGCAGCAACTTGTGGCAACAGCGCCATCAGATTGCCGCGTTGTTCGCCTGCGGTCTAATCGGGATATCGGCATTTTTCTCGCGAGCATTGGAAGTTCGACCGTCCAGGCCCCGCGAGATTGATCGACGGTTGATTGATTTAAAAAAGGCAAAGGCACGACTTCCCTTTCTGGGGATGGACCGTGCGATATCGCTCACGGACAAAAAGATATGATCCAGCATGGCAAAACCCTCATGATTCAGATGTTTTAGCCGCCGGCCACTTCGAGGGTCTGGGCATTGATCCAGGCGCCCTCCTCTGACAGCAACATTGCAGCACCGGATACGGCGATGGCCCGAGTCAACATGGCGATCCAGTGGATCCGCCGTGACTTCGCTGAGCCGATTGGGGTAGAGCGCCTGGCGCAACGAGCATCAATGATGCATCTCGGCGTTTCATCGCCACTTCAAGGCAGTCACCAACCTGAGTCCTTTGCAGTATCAAAAACGGGTTCGCCTGCTCCTGGCTAGAACACTGATGGTGGCCCACGCCAAGAGCGTGATGGCGGCGGCCTTCGAAGTCGGCTATGAAAGTGCGACACAATTCAGCAGGGATTATTCACGGGTGTTTGGACTGCCTCCTGCACAAGATACGGGGAGGTTCCTCGGGAAACGATCGCCACCAGACGCTAATCAGTTGGAGGGTTAGATAACGGGCTAGAAGAGAGCAGCGAGCGTTGGAAGTTATCCATAATTTTCATTCCGCCTGCGTAACCATAAGTCTCTTTAAATGCACTACGAGTTCAACCAGAATCCTTCAGGTCGATCACATCAGGATCCATCATGCCTGCAACCACAACCGTTACCGCCGCTGAAAACCGACAAAGCATACTCATCGTCGTAGGTTCGGTGTTCCTGTTGTCGGTGTCAGACGCTCTTATCAAGGCCACCAGCGCCGAGACATCGATGTGGCAGCTCTACGTGATTCGTTCGCTACTGGCCATTGGCATGCTCGTCGCCTTGTTGATGTACCGCCGCGGCACAATGCAGCAACGGCCGCTTTCCCCTTTGTGGATAGGCGCAAGAAGCCTGCTGCTTGCCTTGATGTGGATCGCCTTTTACAGCGCACTGCCCTTCATCAGCCTGACCATAGCCGCATTGGCAATCTATACGACACCTTTGTTTATCGCTTTATTCTCGGCAGTCACCCTGGACGAGCATGTCACACCGCGCAAATGGGTGGCCATTCTGGTGGGGTTTGCCGGGGTGCTGGTCACGCTCGCGCCCAGTCAGGCTGACTTCAACTTATGGACACTGCTACCCGTGCTCGCTGCGATTTTCTATGCCCTCGCAGCGGTCGTGACCAAGGGCAAGTGCGCCAATGAGGCGCCCACGCACCTGGCCCTGGCGCTGAACATCGTCCTGTTGTTGATTGGGGTGGTCGGCAGCATTGTCGTCGCACAGACTGGCCCTCACCTGCCGGCCAACGAGGGCCTGCGGTTTCTGGTGGGCGGCTGGTCGCCCATGGCGATCAGCGACTGGGGCGTGATGGTGGTGCTGGCGATTCTGATGGTACTGGTCAGTACCGGCATCGCCCGGGCCTATCAAATCGGCGAGACCTCGATCATCGGCGCATTCGATTACACCTACCTGATCTTCGCGATTGCCTGGGGGGCGTTGCTGTTCAATGAAGTGCTCAATGGCCGGACTGCGGTCGGTCTGGCCCTTATCCTGATTTCAGGCTTCATCCTGCTGAAAACGCCCACTGCTGCGCGCTGAACGCTTCACATGCACAGGCCTTAACAAGGAGCTGTTTATGCTGGCAGTCGCATTACCCGCTGCGGACATACTGATAAATCTCGTTTACTCATGAAGACGCAAAGCACGCCAACGCACCTGGCCCCTGGTAAAGGACTGACCATCAGGCACTCTGGTGCTATCAAACCTGAGGGTAGCGTTTAAACAGCTCGGTGGCTTCCCAGTGTGCCGCATGTGCCTGCAACGCTGGGAAAGCAACCGCCCTGACCACATCAGCGACCATCAACTGTATGAACGACCAGGCGACGGCGCTGGTGATGTCAACCTGATCCGGCCGATCTGACGCAACCGATTGCCGTCCCGACAGTTGCGTATCCCATGCGCGACAAGCCGCCAACAACTGCCCGGTTACCCGCTCCAGCCAGGGCTGGTGGCGTTTTTCCTCTGGTCGCAGCCGGTATTCATAGACAATCTGCACCGCCTTTTCGCAGGCAGCCAATGCCAGCCCCAAGGTCCGCAGCGAATCAGCCAGAGGCACGGCTTGGTGTGGCATCAATTTTCGCTCAGCCGGGCTCAGCGCCTCGAAGTAGTCGATGATCAGCGTCGAATCCATCAACACGCTGCCGTTATCCAGCACCAAACTAGGTGCCTTCACCACTGGGTTGATCGCAGCGAATGCTTCGAAGTCGCTGAATACCGAAAGTGCGGCGTGCTCGAACGAGACCCCCATCGCCTCCAGCGAAATAGCCACCCGTCGAACATAGGGGGAATCCAGCATGCCTATCAATTTCATCAGGTGATCTCCCTTTGTAATGGGGTCAATACTATTACCGTGCTCGCCCCTTGCACAGACTCACATCGCCCGTCACTCGAACTGCTGACGATTCTCCGGAGTAATCAACTGGAACGGCACCCAGATGATCGGTGTATCCAGCTTTTCGCCACGCGCCAGGCGGACAGCCGCATCAACCGCGCCACTCGCCTGCCCCACGGCATCCTGGAACACACTGACAGCCATCTTTCCATCCGCCATGAGCTTGAGCCCATCCGACGTGCCGTCGATGCCGCCTACCCAGTAATCCTTGGCCTGCTTACCGGCCTTCTCCAGGCCCATGATCGCGCCGATCGCCATTTCGTCGTTATTGGCCGCGACAATCGAAAAATCGACGCCCTGCTTCACCCAGTCCATGACCACTGTGGCGGCCTGGCTACGCTCCCAGTTGGCGACTTTTTTCTGCACGACTTTCATGTCCGGGTACTTGGCGACGACTTTTTCAACGTCCTCGGTGCGCATCAATGAGGACGCATTGGCGGGGTCGCCGACCAGAATCACCACGTTGCCCTTGTAGCCGGCCCGGCGTGCCAGCTCTTCCATCTGCAACGTGCCTGACTCCAGTTCATTGGAGCCGACAAACGCAGCGCGCGCAGTGAGCTTTTCGGGCGAGGGATTGCGGTTGACGAAGACCAGGGGAATATTCGCTTCGCTGGCCAACTGCATCATCTGCGGCGTGCTTTTGCCGTCGACCACGGCCACGATGATCGCGTCGACTTTGGAATGGATCAGATTGCGAAACTGCCGCAGCTGCAATTCGGAATTGTCCTGCCCATTCTCCATGAAAATATCGATATCCATCGCCGCCGACTTTTGCTGCACGCCATTGCGCAGCAACGCCTGGAAATTATCGTCGTATTTGGCCATGGCCACGCCCACCAGCGGCGTAGCGGCCTGGGCCAGGCCTGTGGTTAACAGCGCCGACCCCAGGAAACATCTGAACCATGCTTTCATTTTCTAGCTCCCGAGGATCAAACGCTGAATTGATGAAGCAGTTCACGCTGCACTTTGGCCATGGCCGACAAACGTTGACTGCTGCTGGCCGATTGCTCGGCACCTTCGGCCGTCTGCTGCGCCGAATCATTGATCTGGATGACCATCCGGCTGGTTTCCGCCACGGTGGCGCTCTGCTGCTCGGTGGCCGCAGCAATCTGGATGTTCATGTCGCGAATCGTGCCGACCGCCTCGCTCATCGAGTGCAGCAATTCACCGGCTCCCGAGGCCAGCGTCACGCATTGGCCCGACTGCACCTGGCTCTCGTTCATCACCTGGACCACGGAATGAATTTTTTCCTGCATTCGTCCGATCATTTCCTGGATTTCGCTGGTAGAGGTCTGGGTACGACTTGCCAGGGAGCGCACTTCATCTGCGACAACGGCAAAACCTCGACCTTGTTCGCCCGCCCGCGCGGCTTCGATAGCCGCGTTGAGTGCGAGCAAGTTGGTCTGTTCGGCGATGGTACGAATGGCAACCACAATGCCTTCGATATTGTGGCCGTACTTCTGCAGTTCGTCGGTAACCTCGGTGGCTTTGTTTACCTGCTCGGCCTGAAGGCGAATGTTGACGATGGTCTCGGCCACACGCTCCTGCACTTGATCGGTGAGGTCACTGGTGTCGTCCACCGCCTTGCGGGTGTCTTGCGCGCGCCGTGCGACTTCTTCCACGGTACTTTCCATCTCAGTCATGGCCGAGGCCGCCGACTGCAACCTGTCTTTTTGCTCATCCACCACGCGCGTGGTCTGCTCGCTGCTCAAGGCGTTGTTGTCCGCCGTGGTCGCCAGGGCATCGGCGGAGCTGATCAGCTCACGGAAGGTTTTGCGCAGGGCAATGGTCAGTTCATTCAGGTAACCGCCCAGCTCCCCGAACTCGTCCTTGCGCGAGACATCGAAACTGACGCGCATATCGCCGGCCGTCAGTTGCTTGAGCACCTCGCGAAACGCCGCCAGGGGACGACGCAGGCTGAAGGCGACCCAAATGCCGATCAGCACAGCGGCCAGCACAGCCAGAACACAGGCGATCAGCACCAGGCTGCGGCTGGTGCCGATGGTGGCGTTGGCATCGTCCCGGGCGTGATTGGCGACCTCAAGGGCCTGGCTGCCAAATTCGCCAATCTTGCCCAGGGTGGATTGCAGGGCGACTTCTACCGCCGTGCGTTGCTGCACAACCTGCGCACTCAATTTTGCCTCGGCGAGGTAGGCATGGAACACGCCGTCGGCGCCGGTCAGATCGGTGAGTAGACGATTGACCATCACGGCGGCAATCCGCCCGCCTCTGGGGTCAACGGCCAACAGCGCCTGAAGGCGCGTGCTGATGACCTCGTCCTGCAGGTTCAGCACGCGTTGCAAGGTGTCGATGGCTGGCGTCGCCGCATGCGCGGCCAGCCCGTCATAGGATTTGTTGACTTCCAACAGCAGTTTTTCAGCCGTCGCCACCTGTTGTGCGTCGCCGGCACTGCGGGCCCGAGCAATGTAATCGCGCAGGTAACCCGCCAACTGCGAACCCTGGGCACTGCTGTAACCTTGCAGCACTCGCGTCAACGCGAGTTGCTGCACATGCTCACGGTGCGAGGCCATCAGGGTTTGCGCCTGGTCGGCGTAGGCCGTCACTAACTGGCGCTGCTGGGCGAGGCCAGCCTTCAGCTCGTCGCGGTCGACCACATAGACCGCCGTGCTGTCGAGCAAGCGATTGAACTGGGTAATGCTGTCGGTGAACGCTTGCTTGCCGGCGTCGATCTGTTTGACATCGGTGCTGATCAACATGGCCAGCAACGCCTGGTTGGCGCGCAGGATATGCACGTACAACTCACTGGCCGCGCGACTCAATGGTGCCGATTGGCTTGTGATGATGCCCAGACGCTCGCTTATAGAATGCGTGCTTTGATAGCTGACCCCTGCCATGGTCAGCAGCAACAGCACAAGCACCGCAAAGCCCCCGATAACCCGCTGTAAAATGGTCATGGTTAACCCCGTTAGGTTTTTATTGTTGTGGAGCTGGTTTGAAGCGTCGGCGTACTTCGAGGGAGACTGCTCGGAACGCTGATGATTGCATCGGCCGCGCAGTCGGAAACTTGAAGGGAGAAAGCGACTGGCGCAGGTTTTAAGATCGACTCAGCGCGAATAAACCGCTGCAATACGGGAGTGATGACCGAGGCGCACTCCCGACAGCCTGCCGGTCGTGCCTCGCGTCAGCACTGTTCATGCACCAACAGTGCTTGGACAGCTTGTACTGAATCAACACACGCCAATCTCCAGGCACGCTACCTATCCATTTGAAATACAAACATTTATCCCTCTGGCATGGCGCATGCAATCACTTGTGCTCCTAACCCGAAGGATGCATCCATGCCCCAGACATTGCCCCAGGAGCTGTTGCGTCAAGCCCACATCCGCGGGTCGGCGATCGCTTTGCGCTACAAGCGCCTGGGCATCTGGCATGAGCGCAGCTGGAGCGAGGTGGCTGGCGAGGTCAGCCAGCTCGCCGCTGCCTTGCATCAGCGCAGCTTGGGGCGTGACGATGACCTGTTGATCATCAGCCAGGCGCGTCCCGAAGCGTTGTTGCTGGCGCTGGCGGCGCAATGGTTGGGCGCCAGCGTCACACTGCTCGACCCGGAACGCGACAACCAGGCGTTATTGGACGTGCTGCGGCCGCGCTTCGTGATCGTGCAAGACCTGGACACGTTGCAACAACTGCGTGAGCGCGACGTGGTGGTGTTCCTCGACGGGCGTGGCCTGAGCCAGTACCCGGACGCCGGCTTGATCGACTATGCCGACTTGCGTACCGATGCCTCGCCCCCCGCCCACACGCCGCAACCCGACGCCACGGCCTTCGTCTTTCATGCCGAGACCACCCTGCGCCTGACCCATGCGCAGTTGCTCGCGGGCGGCCGTGCGCTGGTCGACCGGGAACACCTCGGCGCCGACGACGAGGCCCTGGCCGCACGGGTGTTTGCCGCCAGCGGGCAAGCACGCTACCTGCTTGCGCCCTGGCTGCATGCCGGCTTTGGGCTGAACTTTCCGGAGGCCCTGGCCACCCGCGACACCGATCGACGCGAACTGGGCCCGACCCTGGTGCTGGGCACCCGCGAATCCTATGCACGCCTGGAGCAGTGGGTGCGTGAACGCCTGCCGCTGCCGGGGACGTTCAGTCATCGCGTGTACCGCTGGGGCATGCAGTCGAGCCGATCCCCCCTACGCCGCTGGCTGGGGCACTGGCTGGTCCGTCGGCCGTTGCTGGATGTACTGGGGATGAGCCGCCTGCGCGTGCCCTTGTTGGTCGGGCCAGCGCTGAATCCAGACAGTGCGGCGTTCTTCGGTGCCCTGGGCATCTGTCCCGGCCATTGGCAAGAACCCGCTTCCCGCCACGAACCCAGCGACCACTTGCTGCCTCAATTTGCCTGACGAGCCTTCCATGCACACACCCACTGAAGCGGTATTACTGCGGCTCGATGACATCTCCCTGTCGTTCAAAGGCATCAAGGCCATCACCTCCATCAGCTTCGAGGTCAAGACCGGGGACATCTGCGGCCTGATCGGCCCTAACGGCGCGGGTAAAAGCTCGTTGTTGAATGTAATCAACGGGGTCTACCACCCCCAAAGCGGCAGCATCCAGTACGCAGGCCAGACCCGCCGACGCATGCGCGCGCACCAGGCAGCCGAAGGCGGGATTGCGCGGACCTTCCAGAATATCGCGCTGTTCAAGGGCATGAGCGTGCTCGATAACGTACTCACCGGGCGCAACCTCAAGCGCCGCAGCAGTTGGCTCGAGCAAATGCTGCGCCTGGGCCGGGCACCGCGTGAGGACGACGCGCACCGCCTGCAGGCCGAACAGGTGATTGCCTTTCTGCAGATCCATCCCTGGCGCCATGTGCTGGTCGGCACCCTGCCCTATGGCCTGCAAAAACGTGTCGAACTGGCCCGCGCCCTGGCGGCCGAACCCACCCTGCTGTTGCTGGATGAACCCATGGCCGGCATGAACGCCCAGGAGAAGGCGCAGATGAGCCAGTTCATCCGCGACATCAACCGCGAGTTCGGCACCACCGTGGTGTTGATCGAACACGACATCGGCGTGGTCATGGGCCTGTGCGACCACGTGGTAGTGCTCGACTACGGCCGCAAGATCGGCGACGGCACCCCGCAACAAGTGCGCGCCAACCCCGATGTGATCGCCGCCTACCTGGGTACCTGAGCATGGAATTTTTCTTCGAAGTGCTGATCGGCGGGCTGCTGGCAGGTGTGATGTATGCCCTGGTGGCGATTGGTTTCGTGCTGATCTACAAGGCCTCCGGCGTGTTCAATTTTGCCCAGGGCGCCATGGTGCTGTTTGCCGCACTGACGTTTGTCAGCCTGTTGGAACGCGGCTTTCCGTTCGCCTGGGCGTTCCTGGTCACCCTGGCGAGCATGGTGGTGCTGGCGCTGCTGATTGAAAAAGTCGTGCTGCGCCCGTTGGTCAACCGGCCACCGATCATCCTGTTCATGGCCACCCTTGGGCTCTCCTACATGATCGAAGGGTTTGCGCAGTTCCTGTGGGGCGCACAGGTGCACGGGCTGGACCTGGGCATCGCCGACGAACCGCTGGAAATCCGCGGCATGCTGCTCTCGCAATTCGACCTGTTTGCCGCCGGCACCGCAGCCGTGCTGGTGATCGTCCTGTCGCTGCTGTTCAACAAGACGCGGGTGGGCCTGTCGTTGCGCGCGGTGGCCGACGACCCGCTGGCGTCCATGGCCATCGGTATCCGCCTGCCTCGCATCTGGGCTTTGGTGTGGGCGGCGGCAGGGTGTGTCGGCCTGGTGGCCGGGTTGCTCTGGGGCGCCCGCCTGGGCGTGCAGTTCTCGCTTTCGCTGGTGGTGCTCAAGGCGCTGCCGGTGCTGATCATCGGCGGGTTCTCGTCCATCAGCGGCGCGATTGTCGGCGGCTTGATCATCGGCGCGGCAGAGAAAGTTGCCGAGATCTACCTCGGCCCGCTCATCGGCAGCGGCATTGAAAACTGGGTGCCGTACGTCCTGGCGTTGCTGTTCCTGCTGGTGCGGCCTGCCGGGCTGTTCGGCGAGCGCGCCATCGAACGGGTTTGATTGTCCCTGAGGAACTCCCTGCATGCTGTATCAAGAAGCCGGTCAAATCAGCACCTCCTACGCGGCCGAGCGCCGCACCTTTCGCCTGCGCCAGGACCGCGTCGCGCTGTGGCTGCTGCTGGGCGTGGCGTTTTTTGCGGTGCCTTGGCTGGGCAATGACTACTGGTTCAGCGCAATCCTGGTGCCGCTGCTGGTGCTGTCGCTGGCCGGGCTCGGGCTCAACCTGCTGACGGGCTACGCCGGGCAACTCTCACTGGGCTCGGCGGCGTTCATGGCCGTGGGCGCGTTTGCCGCCTACAACCTGCATTTACGCGTACCCGGTCTGCCGCTGCTGGTGAGCTTTGCCCTGGGCGGCGTGATTGCCGCCGGGGTGGCGGTGTTCTTCGGGTTGCCGAGCCTGCGCATCAAGGGGTTCTACCTGCTGGTGGCGACCCTCGCCGCGCAATTCGTGGTGGAGTGGGTACTCACCCGCTTCAGCTGGTTTACCAACGACAACGCGTCCGGCGTGATCACCTCCCCGCCGCTGCTGATTGCCGGACTGGATTTCAGCTCCCCGCGCGGCCGCTACGTGCTGACGCTGGCCGTGGTGGTGGCGCTGTTCTGGCTGGGTAAAAACCTGGTGCGCAGCGAACTGGGGCGTAACTGGATGGCGGTGCGCGACATGGACACCGCCGCTGCCGTGATCGGTATTGGGCTGTTGAAGGCCAAGCTGCTGGCGTTTGCAATCAGCGGCTTCTACCTGGGCGTCGCCGGGTCCCTGTGGGCCTTCGCCTACCTGGGCACGGTGGAACCTCACGGCTTTGACCTGAGCCGTTCGTTCCAGGTGCTGTTCATCATCATTATCGGCGGGCTGGGCAGCGTGCTCGGCAACATCCTCGGCGCCGCGTTCATCGTGTTATTCCCGATCCTGCTGGGCAACCTCTTCGCCCTGTTGCCCGCCGGGCTGATGGATGCGGGCCAGCTGGAGAACATCCAGAAGATGCTGTTTGGCGCGCTGATCATCGTTTTTCTGATCAAGGAACCGGAGGGGCTGGCCCGTCTGTGGCAGCGCTTTCGTCAACGGGCCAGGGTTTGGCCGCTGCGTTACTGAACTCAATAACCCCCCCAGGAATGACCTCCATGACACACCGCTTATCGCTGCGCCGCCTGGCCCTGTGCCTGGCCCTGATCACCACCGGGCTCACGGCCGGCGCCCAGGCCGCCAACGAACAATACTTCCCTTTGCAGAGCTACCGGGTCGGCCCTTACGCCGCTGGCGGCAGCGGTTTCTTCGGCGGTTTCATCGACTACCTGCAATACATCAATGCCAACGGCGGAGTGAACGGCGTCAAGCTGACCTGGAGCGAATGCGAGACCGAGTACGTGGTGGAAAAAGGCGTCGAATGCTATGAACGCCTCAAGGGCGGGCTCAACGGTGCGCCGGCCGCCGCCACCAACCCGCTGTCAGTGGGCATCGCCTACGCCACGCTGGAACGTTCAACGGCCGACAAGTTGCCGCTGATCACCATCAACCATGGCCGCACCGACTCCACCGACGGCAGCGTATTCCCTTACGTATTCCCGTTGCAGTTGAACCCGTATTCGGAAGTCTCGGCGATCATCAACTACATCGGCCAGCGCGAAGGCGGCGCCGACAAGCTCAAGGGCAAGAAAATCGCGGTGCTCTACCACGGCTCGCCCTACGGCAAGGAAACCAACGGCGTGCTCCAGACCCTGGCGAAAAACGCCGGCTTCGAACTGACCTTGCTGGAAGTGCCGCACCCCGGCAACGAGCAACAATCGCAGTGGCTGAACATCCGTCGCCTCAAGCCCGACTGGGTGATCCTGCGCGGCTGGGGCGTGATGAACCCGGTGGCGCTTAAATCCGCGCAGAAAGTCGGCTACCCGGCCGATCACATCATCGGCAATATCTGGAGCAACTCCGAAGAAGACGTGGTGCCGGCCGGTGCCGCCGCCAAGGGGTTTATCTCGATCACCACGCACCCGTCGGGCACTGACTTCCCGGTGCTGCAAGGCATCGCGCAAAGCGTGGTGAATGCCGGCAAGGGCAACCTGGCCGACCCCAAGCGATTTGGCACCGTGTATTACAACCTGGGCGTGGTCAACGGCATTCTCAACGTCGAAGCCCTGCGCCTGGCCCAGGAAAAATATGGTCAGAAGCCCCTCACGGGCGAGCAAGTGCGCTGGGGCTTCGAACACCTGAACCTGGACGACGCGCGCCTGCAAGCGCTGGGCGCCAAGGGCCTGGTGCAACCGCTGAAACTGTCCTGCGCCGACCACGAAGGCGGCGGCGCCGTGCGCTTCCAGCAATGGGACGGCCAGCGCTGGAACCTGATCAGCGACTGGGTACAAGCCGACCGCGCGCTGCTGCGACCGATCATCGAAGCCTCCGCGGCCGGTTACGCGAAAGAGAAAGGCATCACGCCGCGTGATTGCAGCCAGGAGCAGTGAGGCTTTTGCGATCCGGGCTGTCAGTGAGTTGTTCATCTGCATCGATAGGCATCGACAACCCGTAACTACCGCAAAGGCAGGTGACACAGCATTTCAAAAGGACTGTGCCACCGAGCGCCATTGCGTTCCCGCGCTACCCCGCAGGCATGCTTTGGAGGACGCCACTCACTTGAATCCAGACCTGCGAAGGCCTACCCTGCACGCGTGCAACACTCACCCAATGCGTCAGGAAGACCTTAAATGTGGGATGGCAGCGTTACCTTTGGCGACTCGTGGGCCGGCTACATCGGCCGTGCTGATCAAAACACCGCCCACTCCCATGTTGCCATTCAGCTGTGCATCGGTCTGGATCAACCCGTCACCCTGGAACTGCCCGGACAGTCGATCCGCGCAGCGGGTGTGATCATCGGCCCCAATGTCGAACACCGGGCCGTGGCCGACAGTCATCCAGTGGCGTTTGTGTATGTCAGCCCGGACTCGGCATTGGGCCGTGCGCTCAATGCATTGCTGCAAGACAATGGCATCGCCCTGGCCAGTGACGAATTACTGGAGTGCTTTCGCCGCGCCACATCCCTCCTGCAATTTGTCGACGCCCTCTCGCGTTTGCTCGCGATTACCACGCCGATCGACCATAGGCTGTACAAAGCCCTGAATATTCTGCGCCTGGACCGCGACGGTCCCGGTTGCGTCAGTCGCGCTGCCCATGCGGTGGGATTGTCCAGCCCACGCTTGCGCTGCGTCGCCACCCACCAGATGGGAGTGTCCCTTTCCCAGTGGATCATCTGGAACAAATTGGAACAGGCCTCCAAATCCCTGGCCGGCGGTTCGACGTTATCGGACGCCGCCGCCGAAGGTGGCTTCTCCGACCAGGCGCACCTGGCCCGCATCATGCGCCGTATGATCGGTATGACGCCGCGCACCGCCGCAGAGGTTTTGCGCAAGACAAGCGTTTCGTTCAAGACGCGCTGATATCAAAACGCCAATATCGATCGCATCTTATTCGCAAAAACGGTAAGCGCTGATCGTCTCCCTCCAGAGCAACTCAGCGGCACCGACCGTGAATAAAAAGTGTTCGCTCGGGGCACCCGTGCCTGCGATTCGGCGAATGGCCCCGTTAATTGTTTCGATGAGTCCGCAGGGAAGCGCAACTACATGTCAGCACAGCAAAAATTAACTGTCCTTCTGACGGGAGGCTCAGGCGTACTGGGTGAGTCACTGATCGACTGCCTGGCAGAAGACTTTGACCTGGTCTGCCTGGCGCGTAAAAGCCGCATTCGCGATCCCCGGGTGGAAGTGCTCACGGGCGATATCTGCAGCCCTCGCCTGGGGCTGGCCGCCGACGTTCATGCAGCGCTGCTTGAGCGTGTCGACTGGGTGATCCACGCCGCAGCGGTGACTCGCCTGGACGGCGATATCGATCAGATTTTTTCGGTGAACTATCTCGGCACCGAAAACGTAGTGGCCTTTGTGAAGCAAGCCAAGGTTCCGCTGTATCACATCAGCACCGCCTTCACCCATCCCTGCGACTATTATGAAGGCGTGCAAGCCGAAACCCCTTACGAAGTCGCCAAGCGCCAAGCCGAAACCCTGGTTCGCTCGGCCGGTATCGATGTGTCGATTTTTCGTCCATCTATCATCATCGGCGATGCGAAGACCGGGTTCATGCCCAACTTCCAGGGCTTCCATATGACCATGGGGCTGATGATGTCCGGCGTGCTGCCCATCGTGCCCTGCCCCTCTGCCGGCTATGTCGACCTGATCGCCCGTGATGTCGCGGCACAGGGCATTACCAACGCGCTGCGCCAGCGTTTGATCGGCGAAGACTATTTTCTTACCAGCGGTCCCCAGTCCCTTGATCTCGATGGTCTGCTGGACCTGATGTGCCAGTCCATGCAAGCCCAGGCGCAACCGTTCACACGACCACGATGCCTGGCGCCGGACATTTACGAACGGTTGATCCGCCCGGTATTTCTTCCAGCGCTGAGCGGCAATATCCAGGCCGCCCTGACCCGCGCCACGCAGCTTTGCCGCTATGCCTGCCTGCGCACGCCGCTGCCCACGTCCTTGCCGCAGTTACTCGGCGAAACGGCGTTCAGCCAGCGCGATGTCAGCCGTGAGTTACTGCTGTCGCTCAACCACCTGGCACCCAAGCTGGGAGCCTTGACGAGGATGCTCAAGCAGCCGGTATTACCGTCCACACAAGCGAGCGCGGCATGAACCCGCTTGTCCTCGAACCCGCCATCGATGCCGCACTGGTCGACCAGTATTTGCGCAAGCACGTCAACTCGGGCTACGCACGCCTCGCTTCGCTGATGAACCTGCCAATCGAGCAGTCCAGCCGTGGCGTCTACATCTATGACGACCAAGGCCGCCAGTACCTGGACGCCGGCGGATACGGCGTGTTTTTCCTGGGCCATGGCCATCCGGTGGTCGTGGAAGCGGTCGCCCGGCAACTGAAGAAAAATGCGCTGGCGAGCAAGCTATTGCTCAATCCGCAACAGGCTTTCGCCGCGCACGCACTGGCTGCACATTGCCCAGGCAATCTGGAGTATGTGTTCTTTTGCAACTCGGGCGCCGAGGCCACTGAAGCCGGTCTTAAACTCGCCCGCCTCAACGGCTGCCGCCGCACGTTGTCGACTCTCGGCGGCTTCCACGGCAAGACCCTCGGTGCCCTCGCCGTCACCGGCCGCGAAAGCTACCGCGAGCCGTTCAGTGGGTTGCTCAGCGACAGCGACTTTGTGCCGTTTGGCGACAGCGTGGCACTGGAGCAGCAACTGCGGACATCGTCGCAAAAGGCTTGCGTGATCCTCGAACCGATCCAGGCCGAAGCTGGGGTGGTCCTACCGCCACCGGGCTACCTCAGACGGGTACGCGAGCTGTGTAATCAATATGACGCCGTGCTGATTATCGATGAAATTCAGTCTGGCCTGGGCCGCACTGGCTACTGGTGGGGCTGCGACCATGAGCAGGTGGTGCCCGACATCATGCTGGTAGGTAAAAGCCTGTCGGGCGGCTGCGTACCGGTGAGTGCCATGGTTGCCAGCGCTACGATCTATGCGCCTTTCAACCGCAACCCCACGGTCCATACCTCGACCTTTGGCGCCAATCCGCTGGCGATGGCGGCGGTACAGGCCACGCTGCAGGTGATGGTGCAAGAAGACCTGGTAGCGCGTGCTCGGCTGCTCGGCCAGGACCTGCATGCCCGCTTCAGCGCGCTGTTGCAACAACGGGGCTGGGCCGAGCGCGTCGAGCTGCGCAGCGCGGGTTTACTGTTCGGCTTTGAATTTGCCGACGCCTCGATCGCAGCAAACATGGTCATGGCCCTTATCGAGCAACGAGTCATTGTGTGCCACTCGCTCAATGACCATCGGGTGCTGAGGCTCACGCCGTCGCCGTTGTTGAGCGCCGAGGATTGCAACTGGTTGCTCGAAGGCTTCGCGCAGGCGCTGGCCACCTCAATGCCATCCCTTTGAATGGAGTTTTTCCCCATGCAAGAAGTCAACGTGCAGGCCCATATTCCCCATGCCTGCGCTGATGAAGTATTTGCCGTGATCAGCGATTTCAGCAAGTACGTCGAGCTGTGTAAATCGGTGCGTAACATCACCGTCAACAAAGTCAGCGACCAGGTCTCGTTCACCTCCTGGGAGGTCAACTTCCACAGCGGCATCCTCAAGTGGCAGGAGCGCGACACGTTCAATGCCCAGACCCGGGAAATTCATTTCGAGCAAATGGCCGGCGATGTCGATCACTTCTCCGGCACCTGGCACGTTTTGCCGGACGGCAAAGACTCGATCATCACCTTTGAATCCCGCTTCGACCTGGGCCTTCCGATGCTCGCGGACATGCTCGACCCGGTGGCCACACAGGCCATTCGGGAAAACATCCACTCAATCATCACCGGCCTGTTTCCGGCGAGCTACTTGAAGGCGTGAACCATGTCACTGTCACTGCTGAACCGCTCGCGCGCCCTGCTTCAACGCTACGCCCCGGGTTTTGACGAGCGTCTGGCGGCGATCCCGGCCGGCCAGCGCGAAGCCCCCCAAAGCGACGTCATCGCCCTGTTCAAGCAACATGGCCCGGTGGGCCTGTTGGTCAACCGCGCAGCAGGCGGGCTGGGTGCGGACATCCTCGACGCAATGCATGTGCAGATCGCTATTGGCGCACGGTCACCCTCACTGGCGGTTGCCAGCACCATGCACCAGTTTTCCGTGGCGAGCCTGTTGGCACTCACACAAAACGGCGGCGGCGCCGAAGGCCTGTTGCTGGCCGCCGTCGCACAAAACCGCCTGCTGCTGTCGTCGGGGTTTGCCGAGGGCACTTCGGGCGCCGGAATCCTCGATTCGGCCATGCAGGCGGTGCACACCCCGGAAGGGGTATTGCTCAGCGGCAGCAAAAAACCCTGCTGCCTCGGGCAGTCGATGGACCTGCTCACTGCCAGCTACATCCGCCAAACCCCGGCGGGTGAAGAACTGATGGTCGCTTTGATTCCCGCCACTGCATCGGGCATCAGCCGCAGTGCCTTCTGGCAGAACAGCGCCCTGGCCGCTGCTGAAAGCATCGAAGTGCGCCTGAACGAAGTGCTGGTGCCTGAGCGCATGCTGTTTTCCGCCGGCTACACCCACCTGCTGGGTGACGTGCAGACCGTGGGGTTTATCTGGTTCGAACTGCTGATATGCGCGTCTTATGTAGGCGCCTGCGCGGGTCTGGTCGAGTCAGTGACCGACGCCGCACGCTGGACCGCGCATCACCGCGTGGACCTGGCAGCCGACCTGCAATTGGCGATCAGTGCGCTGGAAGGCGCAGCCCTGGATATCGAGCGCAACCCGCAGGACTTGCCGAACGTGCTGGCCCGCCTGCTGCTGGTGCGCTACGGCATCGAACAGCGGCTTGCCCAGCTCTCCGACCAGGCCCACGCCATGTTGGGCGGGATGGCGTTCATCACCAGCAACCAGAGTTCCAACGGCTTACTGGCCTGCCGCGGCCTGCAATTCCATCCCCCGGCAAAGATCTCGATGGCGACCAACCTCGACACCTACTTGACCGACTCAACTTTCAGCATGACCGGAGCGCACCCATGAACCTGCTCGGAAAAATCATCGTAATCACCGGCACTGCGCGCGGCCTGGGCTTGGCGACCGCCAGCAAGCTCAAGCAACAGGGCGCCACGGTGATTGGTCTAGACATCCTTACGCCGCAGGACGCCAGCTTGCTGGACGCGTTTTATCAAGTCGACCTGTGCGACCGTCACGCCCTGGCCGCCGCAATCAGAGCCATCAGCACCGATTTCGGTGACATCGACATTTTGGTCAATAACGCCGGCATCCTGACCCTGGAACGCGGCGAAACCGGCGTTACCGATGAAGTGACCCGCGCGGTCGATGTGAATTTGTTCGCGCCATGGCAATTGGTCTCGGGGTTCCTGCCGGGGTTGCTGCGCAAACGCGGCAAAGTGGTCAACGTGTCGTCACTGTTCGCGCTGGTGAACGCGCCCTACGTGGCCGCCTACGCTGCCAGCAAACGCGCATTGAGCGCTTATTCGGATGTGTTGCGTATGCAGTACCGCGGCGAACTCGACGTGGTCACGGTGTACCCGGGGTTCATTGACACTGCGATCCACTTGCCGGCCCAGCGTGTGGGTCTGTCGGTCAAGCGCCTGGTGACGTTCAAGTGGGGTGACAAGACCCTGCTGTCGCTGGAAGAAAAACTGGATGCGGCCGCCAACGGTCTGGTGCGCGCCTGCCAGAAAAATGGCCTGCGCAACCGTGGGCTGACGTTCATGGGCACGCTGGCCATGTACACCGCGCGCTGCATGCCAAGCGTGGTCGATGCCTTTATCGCCCTGCGCCTGCGCACGCTCACGCGTGGCGGCCACTTGGCACTCAAACCTGAACTGATCGAGTAAGCCGTCGCCAATGGCCAGCCACCCGCATCCCAAACCCCAGGTCCGCCTCGACCGTGCCTTGTTCAGGGTCCGATCAGCAGAGTCCTTGCTGATCATTGCCTACGCCTTGAGTCTCTACGTGTTACCTCTCGCGCTGTTTGTGTGGGTGGTGAGCACCTCCTCCGTTTTTTGGGTGCTGGTGTGCTCGCCGTTGGTGGTCTTGGCCGGATATGGGTTGTTTCTGCAAGCGATCCTTGGGCATGAAGGTTTCCACTTCAACTTGAGTGCGAACCCCTTGCACAGTTGCTACTTGGGCATTGCCACCAGTTCGTTGCTGCCAGGGTTCTGCGTGACCGGTTATTTCGTGGACCATTGGCAACATCATCGTTACAGCAACAGCGAGAAAGACCCGGACTACCGGCTCTTTTCGCGTTACCACACGCTGGCAAGCCGCATCATGCTGTCGCGCCTGGTCGCCACCCTGCGCTATCTGCAGGCCACCTGGCGCCTGGCCTTCGGCCCACTGAACACGCCCTCGCCACTGCCGCTGAGTGCGATTGAGGTGCAACGGCTGGCTCGCTGCAATATTGCCTGCCAGGCTGGATGGCTCAGCCTTTACGGGCTGGCTATATGGCGCATCGACGGGCTGCTTCTGGGGTTTTCCTTGAGCCTGGCGGTGGCGTTCCTGATCTCGGCGGTCAATGCCTATCAGGAACATGCTTTCGAAGCGGGCCATCAACAGCCGCCAGCGCGCTCACGCACCTCGCGCGTCAACACCTGGCTGCACGCCGGCTCGAATTTTCACCTGGAGCATCATTTTTATCCCGCAGTGCCGTGCTGGCGACTGCCCCAGGTACACCGCCACCTGTTGGACGCGGGGTGGTATGCAGGCCGGCAATACCTGCTTGAAAAGCGCTTCGTTCGGTCCTTCCGATACGCCTGCAGTCGCCACCCCTATCGTGGAAACACGCTGAACGACAAACACCCTTAAATTTCCCCATGGATTTTCCGCCTGAACCCTCAGGCCGCAGGAGCACCTATGCCTTTTAACATCGATAGCCACATTGAAACCGAACGCGAACAGCTGTTCAGCCATCCGCTGTTTGCAAACATCCGCACGGTAGAAGACGTGCGCACCCTGATGGAGTTTCATGTGTTCGCCGTATGGGACTTCATGACCTTGCTCAAGCGCATCCAGCGCGACCTTACCTGTGTGGAGTTGCCTTGGGTGCCGCCGGTACACATCACCGCCGCCCGTCTGATCAATGAAATCGTGGTCGGCGAAGAAACCGACGAGCACCCCGATGGCGGCTTTATCAGCCACTTGGACCTGTACCTCACGGCCATGGATGAAATCGGTGCCGACAGCACGGTATTCCGCCGCTTCCTGGCAGCGATCAAGGCCCAGGTCCCTCTGGCAAAGGCGCTCAACGACCCGGCTATCCCAACAGCCGCCAAAGTGTTCATGTGCCAGACCCTCGACATTGCACAACACGGCACGACCGAAGCGGTGCTGGCGTACTTTTTCTTTGGTCGTGAAGACATCATCCCCGATATGTTCGGCCGACTGCTGTCGCAATGGTCGGTCAGTGAGCACGATGTACCGATGCTCACGTACTACTTGAAGCGCCACATCGAAATGGACGGCGACGACCATGGTCCGGCAGCCAAGCGCATCATCGCCGAGATCGTCACCACACCTGCGCAACACCTGCATATGGTCGAGAGTGCCAAGACCGCGATCAATTCACGGATCGAGCTGTGGAACAGCGTGCACCAGTTCCTGCTGGACAAGGCCCATTCCACTGCGGATCGCCCTGTGCGTGAGGTCGAAACCGTTTCTGAGCCTGCTTGACACAGACGCGCAACTACAGGGAGTACCTCATGACCAAAGGCAAGCTGGTAAAACTGACGCTGTGCGGCGTCGTGGTGGGCGGGCTGCTGATGCTGGGCTGGCAGCGCTGGCAGTATTCCAGCACCTACGTGAGTACCGACAATGCAGAACTCGATGGGGTGATTATCCCGGTGCGGGCCAAGCTATCGGGCGTCGTGATCAGTGTGCCGGTGATGGACAACGTCACCGTACAAAGCGGTGACCTGTTGTTTCAAATCCGCGACAGTGAATATCACTACCAGCTGCAGCAGCGCGAAGCACAATGGCAAGCGTTGCTTGCCGCCGCCGGGCGCGCCGGAGCCCCGGGTGCGCTGGACAGCCAGGTCCTCGGTGCGGTTGCCCTGCGCGAAGCCGCGCAGGCGGCCCTGGCGCAGTCGAGCGCCAACCTTGAGCAAGCGCGTAACGACTACCAACGTGCCCGTCGCCTGGGTGCTCAAGGCGCGCTGAGCATTCAGGACCAGGAAGTGGCCAAGGCGCGTTTCGACGCCCTTCGTCATGCTCAGGAGGTGGCGCGCAGTAATACCCAGGCCGCCGCTCAAAGCACCTTGGCCAACAAGGCTGAACTCAAGGTGCAGGACTACCGGATCGCCGCCGCGCAAGCCGAAGTGGAACAAGCCAGGATCAAGCTGAACGACGCCCGCCAGACCGCGCCGGTGCGCAGCATTGTCTCGAAAAAAGAGGTGGAGCCCGGCCAGTTCGTGGTTGCCGGCCAAAAACTCATGAGCCTGATTGCAACCGACCCGCTGTGGATCACCGCCAACTTCAAGGAGACCCAGGTGGGCCGCGTACGCGTCGGCCAGAATGCCCGCGTCACCGTGGACGCATTCCCCGGGCACACCTTCGACGGCGTCGTCGAAAGCCTGGCACCGGCCACCGGGGCGAAGTTCTCCTTGCTGCCCCAGGAAAACGCCACGGGTAACTTCACCAAGGTGGTTCAGCGTGTGCAGGTACGCATCGCGCTTACCGGTGTGCCGGATAACTACAAGGCGCTGTTGAGCCCGGGCATGAGTGCCTTTGTTGAAGTCGCCACGCACCACAACGGCAGCCAGACGCTATGAGGTCGCCCTACCTGATTGCGTTCACCGTCACGCTGGTGTCGATGATGGAGTTGCTGGATGTCACCATCGTCAACGTGGCGATTCCCAGCCTGATGGGCACCTACGGTGCCTCGGTCGATGAAATCTCGTGGGTTTCCACCGGTTACGTCGTGGCCAACGTGGTCATTCTGCCGGTCAGTGGCTGGCTGTCGGCGTGGTTTGGGCGGCGTACCTATTACCTGGTATCGACCGCAGTGTTCGTGCTGGCATCCCTGGGCTGCGCACTGTCGGCCGAACTGTGGCAACTGGTCGCGTTCCGGGTGTTGCAAGGCCTGGCAGGCGGCGGGTTGCTAGGGATTTCCCAGGCGATCATCTACGACGTGTTCCCCAAGGAAAAGGTCAACAGCGGCATGGCGTTGTACGGCGTGGGCGTGATGATGGGGCCGACTCTGGGCCCGACCGTCGGCGGCTACCTGATCGACACGTTGTCGTGGCATTGGATCTTCCTGATCAACCTGCCGATCGGCGCCGTGGCCCTGCTGCTGTGCTGGATGTGTATCAATGACTCGCCCAACGAGCAAAAACCCACCAGCGTCGACTACAGCGGCTTCTGCTTGCTGGCCCTGGGGGTCGGTAGCCTGCAGATCCTGCTCGAACGCGGCGAACACTGGGACTGGATGGCGTCCAACTGGACCGTCGCCTGCCTGTTGCTCAGCAGCTTCAGCCTGGTGGGCTTCTTCTGGTGGGAACGGCGGGTGACCAACCCAATCGTCAATGTCGCGCTGTTTCAGAACCGAGAATTCCTGATGGGCTGCATCTGTGCCTTTTGCGTGGGTTTCGGGCTGTACAGCACCCTGTTCATGGTGCCGCTGTTCCTGCAGACCTTATTGGCACAGAGCGCCTACCAGAGCGGGCTGGTGATTTTTCCAGGAGCGGTGGCCAGCGCCATCAGCACCTTGGTGATCGGCAAGCTGTCCCAGGAAAACAGGATCGACGAGCGCGTGTTCGTGACCTTGGGCATCGTAATGTACTGCTATGCCATGTTCCTGCACACCCAGTTCACCCTCGACAGTAACCCGGACACGCTTTACTGGCCCTTGGTGATCCGTGGCCTGGGCCTGGGCATGATCTTCGTACCGCTGACCAACCTGGCGATGCGCCGCCTGCCGCTGACATTGATCTCCGGCGCCTCGGGGGTCCTGAACCTGATGCGCCAGCTGGGCGGCAGTGTCGGCATCGCCATCGCCGCCACGCTGCTCACGCGATTCTCGTGGGAGCGCTATCGCCTGCTCTCCGAACACGTCACCGAATCCAGTCTCGTCGCGAGCGGCTGGGGAGGCGTGGAGACCGACCCGTTGTTTCTCTCCCTGGGCCTGGCCAGCCACCAGCAAGCCATAGCCCTGATGCCTTACCTGCAAGCGCGCGAGCAGGGGCAAATGCTGGCGTTCAGCATGTTGTTCGGCACCTTGGGCGCCGTGATGGCCATCGGTATTCCAATGGTGCTGATGATGCGTAGAAGCACCGTCAGTCGATAAATTTTTCAGTGGAGCACATCCCTTGCGTATTCCAGGCCTGCGTCTCGAAACCACCACACTGCTCACGCCCCTGTGCTTGCTGGCCCTGGCCTGCGCGCCCGCACAGGTGTCGGCAGATGACCTGTATCACCTCTACCAAAAGGCGCTGACCCATGACATGCAGTTCGCCGCTGCACAGGCCCAGCAACTGGCCACGGCGGAAAAGGAACCGCAAAGCCGCGCCGACCTGCTGCCGGACTTGTCTGTCACCGGCGGCGCGGCCTGGGTCGATGCAGAGGATTCATCCGACTACCACCGCAATCGCAATAACACCAACGCCTACGCTGTGGTCCTCACACAACCACTGCTGCGCTGGCAGAACGTGATCGCCCACGATCAGAGCAAGCTATTGATCAGCGCCAGTGAAGTCCACACCGAACAGGCGCGCCAGGACCTGATGCTGCGCGTTGCTCGCGCTTATTTCGATGTACTGCTCAACCAGGAACTGTTGAATACACGCACGCAACAACTGCAAACGCTGCGCGAGCGTCTGGATCGCAGCCGACGACTGCTGGCCGATGGCGCCACCACCGCCAACACGCTCGCACAGGTGCAGGCCAAGTACGACCAGGCATTTGCCGAACAGATTGGCGCGCGTGGAGCATTGGACATTGCCAACGAAACGCTCACCCAATTGACTGCCACACAGGCGCGCCCTTGGTCAAGCAAAGAGCCACAGTTCAGTGCCCCGATGCCCGCCGCCATTGGTGATTGGGCCAGCACCGCGCAACAAGGCAACCTGGCCGTGCAATCGGCACAGATTGCCCAGCGCCTGGCTGAAATGGACATCGACAAGGAACGGGCCGGCCACTTGCCGACCCTTGACCTGATCGCCGCCCATGGCCGCTTCGCTTCGGTCGGCGGTGATGTGTACGACGTCACGTTGCCGCAGAATCGCTATAACCAGACCGTGGTAGGGGTCAAGTTGAGCGTTCCACTTTACAGCGGCGGCCGTACCAGCAGCCGCGTGCGCGAGGCTCACGCACTGCAAAGCAAGGCCGCGGATGAAGTGGAAGAGGCGCGCCGCAACGCCGGGCTGATGGCACGTCAGGCCTACCTGCAAGTCACTAACGGCATAAGCCAATACCAGGCACTCAAGCAGGTGCTGAACTCCAGCCAGATCAACCTCGCCACCGTGACCCACGGCTTCGAAGCCGGTTCGCGCATCAACACCGATGTGCTGGATGCCCAACAAGTGGTCACCGATACCCAGCAACGTCTGGTCCAACAGCGCTATGCCATTCTGATGGCCCAGTTGCACCTGTTGGCCTCCACCGGCAACCTGAGCGACGTGCGCCTGCATGATGTCAGCCGTTCGCTGAACTGAAGTGCTGATGAATGGAGCGCTGCGCCCTGCGCTTCAGGGGCAGCCAGCCAGCGGCCAACCGACGCGCGCCGCCCGGACGAGACTGGCCTTGACAACCCAGCGGTGAAACGGCGCGATAACCAGGATGTAGGCCCGACCCAGGCGGTTGTGGCAGTGGACAACGGTTGAAAAAACCAGTTGGCGACTGCCGTCTGGCTCGGCCTCATCCGCGCACAGGACCGATATGCGAAAGTCCAAGTGCTTGTCGTCTTCGCCCAACACGATTTCGCTGCGGTGGGTGCTGTAGACCTTGAAGACGCCCACCCGACCAGCCAGTGATGCCAGGTATCTGGCGGTCTTGAGACCAAAACAGGCAACGATCGTGTCGCGCACCGTCATGAGCCAGCCGACCCACGCTGGCTGGTGGGAAAGGATGAATCGCGCCAGCACATCCGCGTTACCGGACGTACCCGCCGGGAGCCGAATCGCAAAAGCGTCCGCCAGGTGCATTGATTGATAAAGGTGGGTGATGCCGGACCTTGAGGGGACAGGCACAGCCGTAACGAGCGCGAATTCTCGGGGCATCGGGGGATCTCTTCTGAGTGCTAAGGGGCATGAGCATGGATCAAAGGGATGTCGTTAAGGTGCCCACTTCCCCTTGCCGAATACTGAGCCCGATCAAGGCATCATAGAGCGCTTGCTGGCCGGTTGGCAGTACCGGGAGCAAAGTCGCACGGCGCTTGTCGACATCGAACCAGGACTCCACCAGCCATCCCACCAGATAGAGCGCCGAAAGGCATCCGCCAGCGGTTGCAACGTTTCCCTGGAAGACAAGAGGCCGGTCCATGCACTCAATTCCAAGAGCCTGCAGCTGTGATCGTGCATCCGTGTGCGTCGTGGCCTGGCCGCTGAGCAGCCCAAGCCGTTCGAGAATGAAAGCGCCGGCGCAGATGGCGCCGATGTGCTGGCGTTTAGGGTCAAGTTCAAACGTCGGCAGGAAATCCGGAGCGGCAAGTGCAGCGGGTATGCCTTCCTTACCGCTGACGAACAATACCGCGTCGGCACTGTTGGCCTCGCGAAGCGGACCGTGCACCGAAACAGGCAGGCCGTGCGCCGATCGCACCGTGGGACTGGCCCCCACTATTCGCACGTGCCAGTCCTGCGTATTGCGGCCTAGAATGTCCCACATCAGGAAAAGGTCGATATCGGTGAAGTGGTCGAAAGCAACCAGAACGATTTTCTTCAAGGCGAACTCCATGAACAGGCAGGCCTGCAAAACGCAGCGGCCATCTATGCGGGTGTTCGTAGCCTATCCATCGTTTGCGCACCATACACAGCCTGTATGGCGCTAAATAGGGAGTGAATAACGGGTGAGCACACTAACGCGGCAGCATTGGATAGCGGCGGGTTTTGAGGCGCTCGACCAAGCGGGGCATTCTGGCGTGTCGGCCGAGAGTCTGTCGCGCCGCTTGAATGTGACCCGTGGATCCTTCTATCACCATTTCCGCAATCGCGAAGACTTTGTCCGCACCTTGCTGGCCGCCTGGGAGGAAGACTACACGGAGCGCATGCTCGCTTATGCCGCGCAAGGTCATAGCGCCGGCGAAACCTTGAAACGCTACTTGAGTATTGCCGCTGAGAAACAACCCGGGCGGGAAATTTCCATCCGCGCCTGGTCGCTGCACGATCCGTTGGTGGGCGAATTCCAGCAGCGTGTGGACGCAAGACGCCTGGACTTCGCCATACGCACCTGCCGCAGCGTGGTAAACAAGCCCGGCGAAGCCGAAGTGATGGGCCAGATGGCCCATCTGTGCCTGATTGGCGGCCAACAGGCAGGGCTGCGCCGTGATGCCGCGCGCTTCAACCGTTTCCTGCACCGAGCCGCTTTACTTTTTGAAGGGGCTCTTTCGCCGTGGCGGCTTCGATCCTGAGCCGAGGGTTGCCTTTTGATCGAGTTGTAGCAGAGCCACGTTCTGATCGATGCGGCCTTGGATCATGCGCAAGGTGTCTCGGTTAATCGCCTGCGGGTACAGGTCTTCGGCGATGCTTGCAAACCGGCTCGCTACCTCGCAAATGCCGTCAATCACTCGGCCTGCAACCTCCGGGGGCAGCTCGGCTTCCTCGGCAAGCCTGAGCATGTGTGCGCGAGAAATCGACAGGGCTTCTCCCATCACGTCCATCTGGTGGTAACCGCCTGGCCCCTCGCAGAAGGTCACGTCATAAGCCGGGGACAGTCTCCACTGACCGCCTTTGGACATGACATAGGCAAAGTTCTTGGGATGATCGTCTCTGTTGTTGAACGCAACATTGAAGACGGCACGCTCAAAGGCCACCGCCATTTCTCGCACATCATTGGTACACATCTGCGTTGCCCGCAAGAAGTTGACATAGTCCAACACCCCAGGAGACCGGTAATTGGCCCCCGTAAAGGCCGCAAGGCTTTGCATGGGGATGCGCACGCCGTCCCGGCGGTCAAATCGCTTGCTGGCAAACGCTGCCAACCCACCGGGCAGACTGAAGTACTGCGTGTCAGCGGTCTCGATACCGCACAGGCGCAGGCATTGGGCATACACCATTTCGATGGCGCACACCTCGGCCTGTTCTTCTTTGGCCGGGAACTTGATCAACCATGCTTCAAAACCCGGCGTGACGGCGGTGGTGAACCTTCCCGTTTCCGGATCGCGATAGACGAGGGCCTTGGGCCTGGCGCCTTGAGGCGAGCCGCCCACCAGCAGCAACGTCTGCAGGAACTCGCCCCCATCGCCATGGAGCACTTGGTGCACTTCGGTGGCAAGCTGCTCCAGCGAAATGTGGGCAGTGGATTCCAGCCCTTCGGGTACCACGGGCTCGAATGTCATAGCGCCCATCGCGCTGCTGCCGACGTAGGCCAGCCGTTCCAGTGGGCCGATGCGCGCGGTGGTGAGCCCGCGGCGCCGGAACAGTCGGTCCATCAACAACATGCCCCACCCATCCGGCAACGCGTCGTAAACAGGCCCTGGCAAGTACAGCTGGTGGTCTGGAAAGTCGCGGCGCAGTTGAGCCCCCTCTAACGGCAGCGTATAGGAGGACAGTTCCAAGCCCCTTTGCCTGGCTTGATGGCTGTACTCGAACAGGATCAATGGGCGACCGGTCAAGGCGGTCGTGGACACCAGCGTGCCCCATTGCCACCGCTCGCCCCAGCCCTCGTAGAAGACGTTCACCTGCTCAAGCATTGCCGGGCTTCCTCTTGGTACGCAGACGATTGGCGCTGTTTTCGTAGCGTCGAATATCCTCGATGCTGTCCAGCTTAGGCAGGAACAGGCCTTCGAGTTCCTTGGTCCGGCCAAGGGCCATCGCCACCCGGACCAGGTTCTCGAACCCGACATTGCGCCCGGCTTCAAGGTTGGACACGGTGTTGGTGCCGATGCCGGCACGTCCGGCCAGGTCGGCTTGTGTCATGTCCAGCGCCATGCGCTCTGTGCGCAAGCGATCGCAGAGGCGCTTGACGACCTCGCTCGGCTTGCTGAAGCTTAAATCCAACATAGTGTGTACCCAGCCCATGCTCTGCCAGTTAACCCCCGTGACTATAGAATTAACCACAGTGACTAACAAGCTTGTTAAATCCAGTATTTTGGGTGTTAACGTCTGGACCTATACGATTACCCACGATTTATTGGATTTATAGAGTACAGAATGGCGCAAGAAAAACGCCATTCGTGCATTACAGCCGCGTAACGCCAGCCCTTCAACGGCGCTGAACGCAAAAAGCCCACACCTGCACAGGCATGGGCATTTTTGCTCAAGCGGTTACTTCCCGGCGTGTTTGACCTGCACTTCCGGCATCGCCGAAGAGTGATGGTTAAGAATTTTCCACTGCCCGCCCACCTGCTCATAGACAAAGGTATAGCGTGCCTGCACCTGGCGCACCTTGCCGTCCGATTCGGTCAGGGTGAAGGTGTACACACCGCTGTCCATGGCGACGTTGCTGCCCAGTTGGCGGATCTCGCGGTAGTTGATCTGGCCCACTGGCTTGAGCGCCAGGAAGTGGGCGAAGTAGTCGGTGATCTGCTCCGGCGTGGTGCGCACCTGGTTCGACACAGTTGGCTGCAACACGGCGCCCGGTGCGTAGAGGTCCACTACCGATTTAACGTTGCCGGTCTGCAAGGCGCTGTTCCAGCGGTCGAACAGCCCGGCAATCTCGCGGTCTTTCATATTGGCCGGCGCCTGGGCCACCTCACGGTAGACATACGGGGCTGTCTCGGCAGCGTGAACAATCGGTGCGCTCAGGGCAAACATCAGGGCAAGCGGCGCGAACTTGAATTTCATGGTGTTACTCCAGTGGTCGTCGTTGAGCCCACTTTGCCCTCCTCTCCCGCGCCCGCCATCGGCCAACCGGAGGTGTTTACCTATGCCATTTGGCAGATAGCGCCAAGGTGTTCAACGATGTTTAATACATCCCCCTCGCGCCCGCCGTCCACTGGAGCATTATCCGTGCATGACAACCCCCATGACCCCGGCAGCGCCTTGGCCATGCGCGCGCATTTCCGCCAGTCGGAAAGTCGTACGGCGCGCCTGCGCCTGTTGGTGGATACCGGGCAGCAATTGCGCGAACTGGCCCCCGACGCCATGCGCGAACGCGTACTCGCGCGGGCCTGTGGGTTTCTGGCGATGGACCACGGGCTGCTGCAGGAGTGGGACGCCGACGGCATCGCACACACCAGCGCCCGCCATGGCAACCCGGCGCGATTGAGCAGCCTCGCCCACCTCGCCGACCGCAGCCTGCGCACGCCGTGTTGGCAGGAACGGCCATCAGAGGACTTGCCCAGTGTCTTGCAAGTGCCGTTGCGCGCCGGCGACGGCCCTGCCATTGGCGTACTGGTGCTGGGCAATAGCGTCAGCCTGCGCACGCCGGAGCATGAGGACAGCGAATCGCTGCAACTGCTCGCCACCTTGCTGGCCGCTCACCTTGAGAACGATCGGCTGCTGAGCACCCTCAAGACGCGCGATAAAACCCTGTCCGACCTGGTCAACCGCTTGCTTCGCGCCCAGGAGGATGAACGCAAGCGTGTGGCCTACGACCTGCACGATGGCCTGGCGCAAACCCTCGCGGGTCTGCACCAACGGCTGCAAGGCTTCGCCGGGCGTTGCCCGCCGCTGCCGCACGCATTGGCCGCCGACCTGCAGGCGATACTGACCCTGGCCCAACACTCGGTCGGTGAGGGCCGGCAACTGATCGCGGGCCTGCGCCCCACGGTGCTGGATGATTTCGGTCTGTTCAAAGCGCTGGACAAAGAAGCCGACCGCCTGCGTGACGCCGGCATCAACGTGCTCTGGCAGGCGGACTGTGACACGCGCTTACCCAGCCAGGTGGAGATCGCCTTGTTCCGGATCGGCCAGGAAGCCATCAACAATGTGCTCAAGCATGCGCGCGCAAGCCAAGTGCAATTGACTCTGGCGCTGCGTGACGGTCACGCGTCGCTGCGGGTTGATGACAATGGCAAGGGCTTCACGTCGGAGCCGTCACTCGATGACGCCCAGCACCTGGGCCTCGCCACCATGCAGGAGCGCGCCAGCCTGCTGGGCGGCAGCTTTACCTGCGCCAGCGCCGTCGACGGCGGTACCCAACTGCACGCTCGCGTGCCAGCCCACTGGATCGGAGTCCCTCAATGACTCACGTCTTGCGCCTGGTGCTGGCGGACGATCATGAAGTCACGCGCACCGGCTTCGTCTCCCTGCTGGCCGGCCATCCGCAGTTCGAAGTGGTCGGTCAAGCCAGCGATGGCCTGCAAGCGGTGGAGCTGTGTGAGCGACTGCTGCCGGACATCGTCATCCTCGACATCCGCATGCCGGGCCTCAACGGTTTGGGCGCCGCCCGCTTGCTGCAACAACGCCTGCCGGAGGTGAAGGTGGTGATGTTCACCATGGACGACAGCCCCGAGTACCTCGAGGCGGCCATGCAAGCCGGTGCAGTGGGTTACCTGCTCAAAGATGCCGGCCGCGCCGAGGTGATCCAGGCGTTGCAACAGGTGGCCGCCGGCGGCGAAGCGCTTAACACGGCGGTCAGCGCCCGGCTGTTGCGGCGCATGACCGAACGCCAGGCCAGCGGCGCCGCCCCCGGCGAGCCACTCACCCCACGGGAGCGCCAGGTGCTCGGCCTGGTCGCCAACGGCATGAGCAACCGGGCCATCGGCGAACAGTTGGGCATCACCACCGGCACGGCCAAGGCCCATGTCGAGCGGGTGATCGGCAAACTCGGCGCGGCCGACCGCACCCAGGCCGCCGTGCGGGGCATCGCCCTGGGCCTGGTGACGCCACCATGAAGCGCTGCCGATGAAAAAATATTGGGCCGACCTGCCGTTACGCGGCAAAGCGCTGGTGGTCATTTCGCTGCCCCTGGTGGTGCTGTTGCTGTCCCTGGTGCTGATCTATACCACGGAGCGCCAGACCGCCCGCGCCGAAGAAGATGTGCGCCGCGTGTTGCGCGTGCAAGGCGATATCCAGGCCGTGCATACCCTGCTCGCCGAAGCCGCCGCCAGTGTGCGCGGTTACCTGCTCACCCACCGCGAAGACTTCCTGCCCACCTACCTGAACGCCAAGCCGCAGATCGAGTCAGCCCTGCGCCGGCTTGACCGCAATGTGAGAGACACGCGCGTGCGCGAGCAGCTCAGCGCGATCAAACCGCTGATCGAGGCCAAGGTCGACGGGCTGGAGCAGATGCTCAAGGACAGCAAGGCCACACCGCAAGCCATCAGCGCCATCCTGATCAGCAACAAGCAGATCCTCGATGCCCTGCGCCAACACATCAGCACCATGCTCACCCTTGAAGACTCGCTGCTGGCCGAGCGCAGCGCTGCAGCGTCCGACACCCGCCAGAGGCTGTTGCTGTCCACCTGGCTGGCGGCGATCTGCGGGCTGTTCGGGGCGATAGTCGCGGTGCTGTTTCTGTCCAAGGGCATTGTCGCCCGGGTGCAGAATGTGCAGCGCAACGCCCAGCGCCTGGCCCAGGGCTCGCCGCTGCTGCCACAGCCCCCGGAAAAAGACGAAATCGGCCAGTTGGGCACCCGCCTGGTGGAGGCCGGGTTATTGCTGGCCGAACGCGAACGCGCATTGCGCGACAACGAAGAGCGCCTGCGGCTGATCATCGACGGGGTCAAGGACTACGGGATCTTCGCCCTCGACACAGCGGGCCATGTGACCAGTTGGAACAACGGCGCGCAGCGGATCAAGGGCTATACCGAACAGGAGATCATCGGTCAGCATTTTTCCCTGTTCTACCTGCCCGAGGAATGCCCGCAGCACCCCGACCTGGCATTGCGCGAAGCCACCCGCAACGGCGACTACACCGAAGAAGGCTGGCGCTGCCGCAAGGACGGCACGCGGTTCTGGGCCAGCGTGGTGATCACCGCGCAACACGACGCTACCGGCGCGCTGCGCGGGTTCTCCAAGATCACCCGCGACATTACCGACCGCCGTGCGGCGGAGATCGCCCTGCGCACCGCCCGCGAGGAAGCCGAACGCGCCAGCCGTGCCAAAAGTGAATTCCTCTCGCGCATGAGCCATGAACTGCGCACCCCGCTCAACTCGATCCTGGGCTTCGCACAGTTGTTGGACATGGACGTGCCCAAGGCGCAACAGGCCAATGTCGGGCACATTCTGCGCGCCGGCCAGCATCTGCTTACGCTGATCAACGAAGTGTTGGACATCGCCAAGATCGAGGCCGGCAGCCTGGCGTTGAACATCGCACCGATCCCGCTGGCGAGTGCCCTGCAAGAGGCGTTGACCCTGGTGTCGCCCATGGCCGCCGACGCGGGCGTGCAGCTCCAGCCGCTGCCGGCACTGGCGGCGGATACCGGCATCGTCGCCGACCGCCAACGCCTGACCCAGGTTTTGCTGAACCTGCTGTCCAATGCAATCAAATACAACCGCCGCGATGGCCAGGTGAGCCTTGAGATTGGCATCCAGGGGCAGCGGATCAGCGTGTCGGTGTGCGATACCGGCAACGGCATCGCCGCCGATCACATCGGGCAACTGTTCAAGCCGTTCGAACGCCTGGGGGCCGACCCGAATGTGGAAGGCAGCGGCCTGGGCCTGGCCCTGAGTAAAAGCCTGCTGGAAAACATGGACGGCCAACTCAAGGTGCAGAGCCAGCCCGGCATTGGTTCGCGCTTCACCCTGGAACTGCCCTTCGTGCGCATGGCCCACGTCCACAGTGGCGCCGCACCCGGCATCGAGCCCGAATTGCAGCGCCCTGCCCCCATCGTCAGCACGTTCCAGGGCAAGGTGTTGTGCATCGAAGACAACCTCTCCAGCCTGGCGCTGATCGAAACCCTGCTGCAACGCAGGCCCGGCATACGCCTGCTGTCGAGCATGCAAGGCCAACTGGGGCTGGACCTCGCCGCGCAGCACGCGCCACAGCTGATCCTGCTGGATGTGGCGCTGCCCGACATCGATGGCTTGAAGGTGCTGCAACGCTTGCGCCAGTCACCGATCAGCCGCGACACACCGGTGCTGATGATCACCGCCGACGCCAGCGACCTGACCCGCCATGCGTTGCTGCAGGCCGGCGCCACCGCCGTATTGAACAAACCGATCAACGTGCCTGGGTTTCTTGCCCACCTCGACCAAGCTTTTCCGGAGCCTGCGTGAACCTCGACCTGCGTATCCTGATCATCGACGACCAACGCCCGAACCTCGACCTGGTGGAGCAACTGCTGGCGCGCGAGGGGCTGACCAACGTGCTGAGCAGCACCCAGCCCCTGCGCACCCTGGAGTTGTTCAACAGCTTCGAGCCGGACCTGGTGATCCTCGACCTGCACATGCCGGAGTTCGACGGCTTTGCCGTGCTGGAACAACTCAACCGGCGCATCCCCCAGGGTGAATACCTGCCGATCCTGGTACTCACCGCCGACGCAACCCGCGACACACGCCTGCGCGCCCTGGCCCTGGGCGCCCGGGATTTCATCAGCAAACCCCTGGACGCACTGGAAACCATGCTGCGGGTGTGGAACCTGCTGGAAACCCGAGTGCTGTACAAGACGCTGCGGACGCTGGTGCCGGCGGACCAGATTGAATTACTGCAGCGCTGCGGTTCGACGGCTATCCGGCGCTGCTAGTGCGGTTGGCTGACGAAGCCGGCCGTCGCTTCACGCACAAAGTCCTCATAGGCACGCAACGGATGCCCGATGATCGCCTCTAACCGCTCCACGGTACCTTCGGCGGCGTGCATGCCGAACGTCTGGATAGCGGCCATCATCAGGCGCATGTCGTACGCCAACCAAGCGGGGCCGTAGGCCGCCAATTGCCCTTCGAAGGCCACCACGTCGTCACCGCCGTAGGCGATCTCGCGGCCCAGGGCGGCACTCCAGATCTTCGCCACGGAGGCACCCGTCAGGGCGGTTGGCCCGACCAATTCCAGGGTTACGCGCTCAAGTGCGGAAGGTGCTTTATCGCGTCGCAACAGTTCTGCCACGGCTACATCGGCGATGTCGCGCGTATCGATCATTGAAACCCCGGCCGAGCCAATGGGCATCGGGTATGCCGAGTAGTCCTGGATCGTCTGCCGGACCATCAGGTCGTTTTGCATAAAGTAAGCGGGACGCAGGATCGTCGCGGGCATGTCGAGGCTTTCGAGCATGCGCTCAACCGTGTGCTTGCCGGTGAAGTGCGGCACATGGGTGAAGGTGTCGGCATGGATCACCGACAGGTAAACGATGCGCTCGATCCCCGCCTCACGCGCGAGGTTCAGCGTGATGAGGGCTTGGGTGACCTCGTCGGGCGTCACGGCATTGAGCAGAAACAGCGTGCGCACCGACGACAGCGCGGCGCGCAGGGAGACGACATCGGTAAGGTCCGCAACAACCTCGATGACGCCTGCCGGGAAATCGCGCTTGCCCGCCTGGCGAACCAGGGCCTTGACCTCGGCGCCCGCCTCGGCAAGGCCTTGGGTGACGAGTGAACCAATCGTGCCGGTGGCGCCGATAACCAAAATGCTCATGGTGAAACTCCTGCGGTGGGTTTAGATAAGTTAGTGAGTGAAATCCGCAACGCTCGCTGCGATGTGTTCAACGATATGCTGTTGCGCAGGCGGAGCACAGACACCAAAATCCAGACACTTCGTTTCAAATGTGGAACACCATGAACCTGAACGCGCTGATCGATTTTGCCCTCGTCGCCACCAATGAAGGGCTCGGAAAGGCCAGCCGTGCGAGCGGTATAGCCAAGGCGACCTTGTCGCGCCGCATCGCTGACCTGGAAGAGCAACTGGGCGTCAGGCTGATCGAGCGCAGTGCACGCGGCCTTAAACTCACCGAAGCCGGGGAGGTGCTGATGACACGCACGGAAGGTCCGCTGGGCGAGGTGATCGAAGCCTTGAAGGCGGCCCGTGAGGGCATCTCGACACCGCGCGGACGCTTGCGCGTGGCTGCCCCGGTTTTGTTCTCGCAGCTTGCGATGGGGCGCATTGGCGCCGAGTTCTGCGCCGCCTACCCAGAAGTGGAGATCGAAGTCGTCGCCGAGGACCGCCTGGTTGACCTTGTAGAGGAACGCTTTGACGTTGCCATCCGCATCAACCCCAGCCCGGACAGCAGCCTGGTTGGCCGCTGCTTCGCCAAAGACCGACTGATCGTGGTGGCGGCACCGGCGGTGGTCAAGCCGCTGCCCGGCGCGGTCCGGCCCGTTGCCGCTATCGTGACGTCGAGTTTCGAGCCCACCCACTGGCATCTCGATGGCGGGGAGCTGGTGCTGGAACCCAACCCGAAGCTACGGTTCTCTTCATTACTGATGGTGCGGGATGCGGCTGTGGCCGGTGCGGGCGCCGCCCTGATTCCACAGTCCATTGCAGGGAGCCAGCTTGCCCGTGGCGAGTTGGTCCAGTGGGGTACGGTGCACGGAATGGAACCCGCGCTGTGGGTGCTGCACACTTCCCGGCGCCTTGCGGCGCCGAAGGTTCGCGCGTTTGTTGAGTTCATCTGCGCCCACTATCCGGGCATGTCGTTGGTGTTGAAGGGATAACGGCGCTCTCGCGCGAGTCTCTTGCAGCCTGCGCAACAGACTATTGCCATCACGCGCATTGATAGCACCCTAACGAAACCCCCATGCTAGAGGGCTGTCCGCGCGCTTATATCATTCCGAATGATAGTTACCTTTGCTTCATTCGATTCGTGACATACCGTCTCCCCGCGCATGATCCGCCCATCTCAATACATTGGCGGATGCACCTCATGGAACAGTCACTCAAACATTTGCGCTTCCCCCTGGCGATCCTGGCCGTGGTGGTGATGAGCGCGTGCGGCAAGACCCCGGACCAAGCGGCCGCCATGCCAGCGGCGAAAGTCAGCGTGGCCAAGGTACTCGAGCAGCCGGTCAACGAGTGGGATGAATTCACCGGGCGCCTGGAAGCACCGGAAACCGTACAGATTCGTCCACGCGTGTCGGGCCAGATTGACCAAGTCGCTTTCACCGAAGGCGCTTTGGTCAAGAAAGGCGACCTGCTGTTCCAGATCGATCCACGTCCGTTCCAGGCCGAGGTACGCCGCCTCGAAGCCCAGCTTGCGCAAACCAAGGCCGCCGCCACCCGCAGCGATAACGAAGCGCAACGCGGCGACCGCCTGCGCCAGAGCAATGCGATCTCCGCCGAACTGGCCGACTCGCGCACCACCGCCGCCCAGGAAGCCCGCGCCGCTGTTGCCGGGATCCAGGCGCAGTTGGACCTGGCCAAGTTGAACCTGAGCTTCACCCGCGTCACGTCGCCGATCAGCGGCCGCGTCAGCCGTGCCGAGATCACCGCCGGCAACCTGGTGACCGCCGACACCACCGCGCTGACCAGCGTGGTCTCCACCGACAAGGTCTACGCCTACTTCGACGCCGATGAACGGGTGTTCCTCAAGTACACCGAGCTGGCCCGCCAAGGCCGTCGCGGCGCGACCACCCCGGTATACCTGGGCCTGTCGAATGAAACCGGCAACCCGCACCTGGGCCAGATGAACTTCGTCGACAACCAGGTCAACCCGGCTACCGGCACCATCCGTGGGCGCGCGGTGTTCGATAACAGCAAGGGCGAATACACCCCTGGCCTGTATGCGCGCTTGAAGCTGGTGGGCAGCGGCACCTACTCCGCCGTGCTGATCAACGACGAAGCCGTGGGCACCGACCTGGGCAAGAAGTTCGTGCTGGTGATGGAGGGCGACAAGCCCGCCTATCGAGCCGTCGAACTGGGGCCGAAGATCGAAGGTTTGCGCATCGTGCGCAGCGGCTTGAACAAGGACGACACCATTATCGTCAAGGGCCTGCAGCGCGCACGCCCAGGTTCGCCGGTCGCACCGGAAACCATTCCGATGGCCAGCCAGGAAACCCTCGCCGCCTTGGCCCAACAACGACAAGCGCTTGAAGCCAGCAACCTGGAGCAAGTGGCGCCGGAAAAACCCGCGCCCAAGCTCGCCAGCAGCGCGACTCCACGCGGTTAAGGGATACGACTCAAGATGAATTTTTCCAAGTTCTTCATTTCGCGGCCGATCTTCGCAGCGGTGCTGTCGCTGTTGATCCTGATCGCCGGTGCAATCTCGCTGTTCCAACTGCCCATCAGCGAATACCCGGAAGTGGTACCGCCGACCGTGGTGGTACGCGCCAACTTCCCCGGTGCCAACCCTAAAGTCATCGGCGAAACCGTGGCGGCTCCGCTGGAGCAAGCCATTACCGGCGTCGAGAACATGTTGTACATGTCCTCGCAGTCGACCGCCGACGGCAAGCTGACCCTGACCATCACCTTCGCCCTGGGCACCGACCTGGACAACGCGCAGGTGCAGGTGCAAAACCGGGTGACGCGGACTCAGCCAAAACTGCCTGAGGAAGTGACACGCATCGGTATCACCGTGGACAAGGCCTCTCCCGACCTGACCATGGTGGTGCACTTGACCTCCCCGGATCAGCGTTACGACATGCTGTACCTGTCCAACTACGCGATCCTCAATATCAAGGATGAGCTGGCCCGCCTGGGCGGCGTCGGCGACGTGCAGTTGTTCGGCATGGGCGACTACTCGCTGCGCGTGTGGCTGGACCCGAACAAGACCGCTTCGCGCAACCTGACCGCGACCGATGTGGTCAACGCGATCCGCGAACAGAACCGCCAGGTGGCCGCCGGTGCCCTGGGCGCCCAGCCGGCGCCGAGTGATACCAGCTTCCAGTTGTCAGTGAATACCCAGGGCCGCCTGGTCACCGAGGAAGAGTTCGAGAACATTGTGATTCGCGCCGGCGCCAACGGTGAGATCACCCGCCTGAAGGACATCGCCCGGGTCGAGCTGGGCTCCAGCCAATACGCGCTGCGCTCGCTGATCGATAACCAGCCTGCCGTCGCGATTCCGATTTTCCAGCGGCCAGGCTCCAACGCCATCGATATCTCCAACGATGTGCGCGCCAAGATGGCCGAGCTGAAAAAGGGCTTCCCGGCCGGCATGGATTACCGCATCGCCTATGACCCGACGATCTTTGTACGCGGCTCCATCGAAGCGGTGGTGCACACCCTGTTCGAAGCGCTGATCCTCGTGGTGCTGGTGGTGATCCTGTTCCTGCAGACCTGGCGCGCCTCGATCATTCCATTGGTGGCGGTACCGGTATCGTTGATCGGTACGTTTGCGGTGATGCACCTGTTCGGCTTCTCACTCAATGCCTTGTCGCTGTTCGGTTTGGTACTGGCCATCGGCATCGTGGTGGACGACGCCATCGTGGTGGTGGAGAACGTCGAACGTAATATCGAACTGGGCCTGGAGCCGTTCCCGGCCACCGAAAAAGCCATGCGTGAAGTGACCGGCCCGATCGTCGCCACGGCGCTGGTGCTGTGTGCGGTGTTCATTCCGGCCGCCTTTATCAGTGGCTTGACCGGGCAGTTCTACAAACAGTTTGCCTTGACCATTGCCATCTCGACGGTAATCTCGGCATTCAACTCGTTGACGCTGTCCCCTGCCCTGGCGGCCGTGTTACTGCGCGCCCATGACGCACCGAAGGATCGTTTCTCCAGGTTCCTCGACAAGCTCTTCGGCGGCTGGCTGTTCCGTCCCTTCAACCGCTTTTTCGAAAAGGCCAGCCATGGCTACGTCGGTACCGTGCGCCGGGTGATTCGCGGCACGGGTATCGCCCTGTTCGTGTACGCCGGCCTGATGGTGCTGACATTCTTCGGGTTTGCCCACACGCCGACCGGTTTCGTACCGGCCCAGGATAAGCAATACCTGGTGGCCTTCGCCCAACTGCCCGACGCCGCGAGCCTGGACCGTACCGAAAGCGTGATGAAGCGCATGTCGGACATCGCCCTGAAGCAACCCGGCGTGGAAAGCGCGATTGCGTTTCCTGGCCTGTCGATCAACGGTTTCACCAACAGCCCGAACAGCGGCATCGTGTTCGTCACCCTGAAACCGTTCGACGAGCGTAAAGACGCAAGCATGTCGGCGGGTGCGATTGCCGGTGCGCTGAACGGCCAGTACGCCAGTATCGAAGAAGCCTATATGGCGATCTTCCCGCCGCCGCCGGTGCAAGGCCTGGGCACGATCGGCGGGTTCCGCCTGCAGATCGAAGACCGTGGCAACCTCGGCTATGACGAGCTGTACAAAGAAGTGCAGAACGTCATCACCAAGAGCCACGGCGTGCCTGAGCTGTTCGGCCTGTTCACCAGCTACACGGTCAACGTGCCGCAGGTCGATGCCGCCATCGACCGTGAAAAGGCCAAGACCCACGGCGTGGCGATCAGCGACATTTTCGACACGCTGCAGGTCTACCTGGGTTCGTTGTACGCCAACGACTTCAACCGCTTCGGGCGCACCTACCAGGTCAACGTGCAGGCCGAGCAACAGTTCCGCCAGGACTCCGACCAGATCGGCCAGCTGAAAGTGCGTAACAACAAAGGCGAGATGATCCCGCTGGCGACCTTCATCAAGGTCAGCGACACCTCGGGCCCGGACCGCGTGATGCACTACAACGGCTTTATCACCGCTGAAATCAACGGCAACGCCGCACCGGGCTACAGCTCCGGCCAGGCCCAGGCCGCGATTGAGAAATTGCTCAAGGATGAACTGCCCAACGGCATGACCTACGAGTGGACCGACCTGACTTATCAGCAAATCCTCTCGGGCAACACCGCGCTGTTTGTGTTCCCGCTCTGCGTACTGCTGGCGTTCCTGGTACTGGCCGCCCAATACGAAAGCTGGAGCCTGCCATTGGCGGTGATCCTGATCGTACCGATGACGCTGCTGTCGGCCATCACCGGGGTGATCATCTCCGGCGGCGACAACAACATCTTCACCCAGATCGGCCTGATCGTACTGGTGGGCCTGGCCTGCAAGAACGCGATCCTGATCGTCGAGTTCGCCAAGGATAAACAGCAGGAAGGCCTCGACCCGCTCGCTGCGGTACTGGAAGCCTGCCGCTTGCGTCTGCGGCCGATCCTGATGACCTCATTCGCCTTCATCATGGGTGTGGTGCCACTGGTGTTGTCCAGCGGTGCCGGTGCCGAGATGCGGCATGCCATGGGCGTGGCGGTGTTCTCCGGGATGATCGGGGTGACCTTCTTCGGTCTGTTGCTGACGCCGGTGTTCTACGTACTGATCCGTCGCTATGTGGAGCGCAGCGAAGCACGCAAAGCGGCCAAGGCCTTGAAGCTGGAGACACAGCAATGAGCGTGAAAGTATTCCTGCCGAGCTTGCTGGTACTGGCGCTGAGCGCCTGTGCCGTGGGCCCGGACTACAAAGCCCAGACCCCGGAAGCGGCCAACATCACGGCCGCCGCCGATGCCAAGCAATATGACCATGCCAGGTTCGAAGGCATCTGGTGGCAGCAGTTCGAGGACCCGACCCTCAACCAATTGGTCACCCAGTCGCTGCAGGGCAACCGCGACCTGCGCGTCGCCTTTGCCCGTCTGCGTGCGTCCCGTGCGATCCGCGATGACGCCAGCAACGACGCTATGCCGACCATCACCAGCCGCGTCAGCAGTGACCAGGGCAAGGGCCAGATTCCCGGCCAGACCACCCGCCGCGTCAAGACCGAGCGCTACGACCTCGGCCTGGACATGGCCTGGGAACTGGACCTGTTCGGTCGCATCCAGCGCAACCTGGAAGCCACCGACGCCGACCAGCAGGCCGCCGAGGCTGACTTGTACCAGCTGCAAGTCACCATGATCGCTGAACTGGTGGATGCCTACGGCCAACTGCGTGGCGCGCAACTGCGTGAGCGCATTGCCCTGGACAACCTGAAAAACCAGCAGGACTCCCGCGGCATCACCGTCAGCCTGCGCGATGCCGGCGTGGGCGACCAACTCGACGTGGAACGCGCCGATGCGCGCCTTGCGTCGGTGGAAGCCAGCGTGCCGCAACTGCAGGCCGAGCAAGTGCGCGAGCGTAACCGCATCGCCACCCTCCTCGGCCAGCGTCCCGACAAACTCAGCGTGGACCTGAGCCCGAAAGACCTGCCGGCGATTGCCAAGGCATTGCCGATCGGCGACCCAGGGCAACTGCTGCAACGGCGCCCGGACATCCTCAGCGCCGAACGCAAACTGGCGGCCGCCACCGCACGCATCGGCGTGGCCAAGGCCGACCTGTTCCCACGGGTCAGCCTCAGCGGCTTCCTCGGCTTCACCGCCGGGCGCGGCTCGCAGATCGGCTCGTCCGCCGCCAATGCCTGGGCCCTGGGCCCGAGCATCACCTGGGCCGCCTTCGACCTGGGCAGCGTACGCGCCCGCTTGCGCGGCGCGGACGCCGAAGCCGACGGCGCCCTGGCGAACTACGAACAGCAAGTGCTGTTGGCCCTGGAAGAATCCGAAAACGCCTTCAGTGACTACGGCAAGCGTCAGCAACGCCTGGTCTCGCTGATCCGCCAAAGCGAATCCAGCCGCGCCGCCGCCGACCTGGCCGCAATCCGCTACCGCGAAGGCACCGTGGACTTCCTGGTCCTGCTCGACGCCCAACGCGAACGCCTGGCCGCCGAAGACTCCCAGGCCCAGGCCGAAGTGGATCTGTATCGCGGCATCGTTGCGATCTACAAGGCGCTGGGAGGTGGCTGGCAGCCGGACACGGTGGTCGCTACCGCCAAGTGATGTAAAGAGCTCCTTTGGTTGGTCGCATCCAGCCAATTTTTAGCCCTGCGATCCATTCGGTTGCGGGGCTTTTTTTTGACATCAAGAACTGACTTGAACTGTTAGTAATACTTATCTGTAAGACACTTCCCAAATATCCAAACGAATTAAATATTAGCCTCGATGAGTCGATAACAGGATGTACCGTTAATCCTACGAGGACACTAGCATGGACATGAGGGTGATACTGCCTAACACGCTTTCCAAGCAGGAGAATGCGTTTGTAATCAAGAATCCAGAAAAGACTACAAACTCGTTCACCATAACCAACGCGACTACAGCCGCTGACGAACTCAAAATAAGGCACCAAGGCGAACTTGCAGAACTGAAAGAGTTTTTGAAGAAATACGATATGACGTCTATCAGTACCGATGAACTGAAGAAGGTGGGGAGGCGGTTGTACGAGAGCGATATCATTGATGCCAGCGCCTTTAGTATGTTTACCTTAGGAGACGGCGCATTTGACGCCGACGGCCATCAAACCGATACACACGTGAAATTCAATGCGATCGCCTTGTTCGATGAAAAGCTGGATGACTACCTTGCGTTTGTTAAGAGCAACCCGGGTGTCGGCCGCTCGCAAGGCATCCCTGAATATATACAAGGTATGGTGGACGCAAACCGTGCAATCAACGCGCTGGCGTATTTCGCGAACTCGTCAAGACCCGATCTTTCGGTGGAGGAACGCGCCTGATTCTGGCCCAGCAAGCGCCAGTCCAAGTGTGCCAGTCCTTTGGCACACTTGATCCATCTAAGCCTCAGCGACCATATCTTACGGTGCCCGAATAGGGTTTCGATGCCTCATCGGGATTGTAAAGTCTCACTCGATAGGTCCCCAAGGGCCCTAGCCAGGACGCGTTGGTTGACAAAGAGTTACCGCCCACCGTTTTCCAGGAACCGCCTACCTCTTGATCAATAAAAATCTGCGGTCCTCTTCCTGCGCCTCCAGCGAAAACCATTGCATCTATATTCGCGCTAGAGCAGCCATTTGCTCCTGTTATATTGAAAGGGCCGTGAGCGATAGCCTGATCGCCAGGCCCTATCACTCCAGTGAAACTCTCGGAAATATTCAAGCAGAGTGCAGAAGCCTGAAAGGACAACAACATCAGTGCTGCAAAAGGATACGTAACGAAACGGTTCATAAGCTCACCCTACGTGGATTGATTAATCACTCAACATGTACGGTTTACCCAACGTTGGTTTCGCTCAGTCACAGCAAGCATGAGGCCACACACCACCACCAAGTAAGACCGTGGTTAAAACGGTGCACGATTTGTTGTTCCAAGTATGCCAGTCACATCCTAAAAACAAGAAGGACCGGTCTGTCATACCAAAGAGTAGGAATTAGTCAGTTCTTTCCTAGTCCCGCACCAGCGCTACGTGTGCGGCGTTGCTTCATTCAAAATCAAACTCCGATAATGCCCCGGATTCGACCCGCTCCACTTACGAAACGCCTTATAAAACGAACTCGTATCGGCAAACCCCAACCGCTCGGCAATCTGGGCGAAGCTGATCTGAGGCTCAGCCAGCCACACAATCGCCAGCTCCTTGCGCACGCTGTCCTTGAGGCCTTGGTAGGTCTGGCCTTCTTCCGCCAGGCGGCGGCGCAGGGTGGACGCGGAGATGCACAGGGTGGCGGCAAGGCCGTCGGTCTCCGGCCAGGTGTGTGGGGGCATGTGGCGCAGGTCATGCTTGATGCGGCTGGCGAGGCTTTGCGGGTCGCGGTATTTGACCAGGATATTCGCCGGGGCCTGGCTGAGGAAACGTTGCAGTTCCTGCGGGGTTCGTTTGATCGGCAGGTCCAGGCACTCGGCGGAAAAGATCATGCGGGTGCGTGGCCGATCAAAGCGCAGGTTGTCGGAAAACATCACCTGGTAATCATCACAAAAGTCCGGCCGTGCGCAGCGCAACTCGATGGCCAGAATCGGGATGCGCCGCCCCGCCAGCCAGCAGGCGACGCCGTGGACGATCATCCAGTAAGTGAAATAGGTGAACGCGCGCTTGGGCTCGGGCTCCGGTTCGAGCAACACGATTTCCGCCAGGCTTTGTTGGCGCACCAACTGGGCAGGCAGGCGTTCAAACATCAGTGAAAGAAAATCCAGGCCGGTTTCCAGGCCGGCCACCAGGCTCGGTTGTGCCATAGAGGCACGACAGAGGAACGCCAGGCTGCCGGATTTGAGCTTGCGCGGGTCCATGCCAAAAAACTCGTCATCACTGCGCCGTGCGAGCAAACGCCACAAGCGCGCATAAGCGGTGGCGACCACGCGTGCGCCGGGCTGTTCCAGCAGCACCGGGTCAATCCCGACTTTGCTCAACGCCTCGACGGTGGCTGCGCCCGGCGCACAGCTCTGCAGCAGGGCTTCGCGCACGAGGTGGATGGAGATGGTGTCTTTTTCCGACATGGGCTGTTGGGCAATCCGGCTGCGGTTCGGGTGGCCTGCATGATAAGGGCGGTTGCGCTTCGCCACCACCGTTCAGCCCACGTTCAGCAAAGGTCAATATTTCTTGTTTGGCAATGAGTATCATTATGTTACAACTTAGCCTCCTATCTAGTTACGCCCTGGTGCCCGATGCTCGTTCCTTTTTTAATCATGCTGCGCGAAGGCATTGAAGCGGCGTTGATCGTCGGCATCATCGCCAGCTACCTGCAACAGACCGGGCGCGGTCAATGGATGCCCGCTGTATGGATCGGTGTGTTTCTTGCGGCGGCGCTGGCGTTGCTGGTGGGCGGCGGGCTGGAACTGGTCAGTGCCGAATTCCCGCAGAAACAGCAGGAATTGTTCGAAGGCATCGTCGGACTGGTCGCGGTGGGCATTCTCAGTTCCATGGTGTTCTGGATGCGCAAGGTGGCGCGCTCGATCAAACATTCGCTGCATGCATCCCTCGACCACGCATTGGCCGGCTCGCGGCATCAAGTCTTCGCGCTGATCGCCATGGTGTTCTTCGCCGTGGCCCGCGAAGGGCTGGAAACGGTGTTCTTTCTGCTCGCCGTGTTCCAGCAGAGCGAGGGCCCGGGTGCACCTATCGGCGCCCTGCTCGGCCTGATCCTGGCGATCATCGTCGGTTTCCTGATCTACACCGGCAGCATGCGCCTGAACCTCGGTGCGTTCTTCCGCTGGACCGGCCTGTTCATCCTCGTGGTGGCGGCCGGCATTCTCGCCAACTCGGTGCAAGCCTTGCACGAAGCGGGCGTGTGGAATCACCTGCAGACCGTGCTGTTCGATTTCAGCGCCGCGCTGCCCATGGACAGCCCGCTGGGCTCAGTGCTTGCCGGTATGTTCGGTTATCAGGAAGCACCGACCGTCAGCACCCTCGGCGCCTATCTGATTTACCTGGTGGTGGCGCTGGTGATGTTCTTTCTGCCGTCGCCTTCGGCCAAGCCTGTCACCTCCACTTCTTCCGTCTCCAGCCAGTAAGGACCGTCCCTTGTCCAACCCAACCCCTCAACCGGCTCCGTCGTCCGGCGCGCTGCGCTGGGCCGTGGCCGGCTCGGTGGTCGTGATGATCGCCGCCGGTGGCCTGTTCTATTACGCCGCGCAGTTGGCTGCCAGCAAGCGCCAGGCCAACCAGAATGAGATCGCGGTGACCATCCACGGCCACGCTTGCGAGCCCAACGCCCTGACGGTGCCCGCCGGGCGTGCGAGTTTTCGCATCATCAACCGCTCCGACCGCGCGGTGGAATGGGAAATCCTCGATGGCGTCCTGGTCGTCGAAGAGCGGGAAAATATTGCCCCCGGCCTGAGCCAGGTGATCAATGCCAACCTGCAGCCCGGCGACTACGCGATCACCTGCGGCCTGCTGAGCAACCCCCGCGGCACCTTGCATGTCACGCCGACTGCGCAATCCGAGGCCCAGGCCAAGGCCAAGCCGTCGATGGTGGCGTTTATCGGGCCGCTGTCGGAGTTCCGCGTTTACCTGAGCGGCCAGGGCACTGCACTGGTGAAGGCGGTCAGCGCGTTGCAACACGCGATCGATGCCGGCGACCTCGCCCAGGCCCAGGCCCTGTATGTACCGGCCCGCGAAGCCTACCAACGGTTGGCGCCGGCATCGCAACGCCTGGCCGAGCTGGACAACGCGATCAACGCCCGCGCCGATTATTTTGAAAAGCGCGAACAGGACCCGGCCTTCAGCGGCTTCCATCGCCTGGAATACGGCCTGTTCCAACAGCGCAGCCTCAACGGCCTGGCGCCCGTCGCGCAACGGTTGGTCAACGACGTCAGCACGCTCAAGCAACAACTGCTGGCCCAATCCCTGCCGCCGGAGCAACTGGTGAGCATTGTGGTGCGCAACCTCAATAGCCTGGCCGATGTTCGTGCCGCCAGCGGTGAAGAAGAACGCTACAGCCACATCGACCTTAACGGTTTCGCCGCCAACCTGGAGGTTGCCCACAAGGTTGTCGCGCTGATGCGGCCGCTGTTGGCCAAGTCCGCCGCCGAGCTGCTCCCCAACGTCGACAGTGCCCTCGCCGCCTTTGATGCCGAACTCCAAGGCTTCAAGGTCGACAACGGCTACGCCACCTATGACAGCGTGAACGCCGATCAGCGCAAGCAGATCGCCGACAAGGCCAAGGCCCTGGCCGCCGCACTCGATGGAATCGACCCCGCCCTTGGCCTTTCCGGCCTGCAGTGAGACGAACGCATACATGAGTGATTCAGCACAATTTGACCTCCAACGCCGCCGTGTCCTGCTCGGCATGGCCGCCACCGGCGCCGCGATTGCCGGTAGCACCCTGACCTGCCCGGCCATGGCGGCGGCCGCCGAGCAAGTCACCACCGCGCCACGCAGTGACAAGACCCAGGACCACCACGCGTTCTTCGGCAAGCACCAGAGCGGCATCGTCACCCCACGTCCCGCCTGCGGCATGCTCGTGGCATTCGACGTGTTAGCCAGTGACCGTGAAGACCTGGAGCGCCTGTTCCGCACCTTGAACGAGCGCATCGCCTTCCTGATGACCGGCGGCACCGTGCCGCAAGTCGACCCGAAACTGCCGCCCACCGACTCCGGCATCCTCGGCCCGGTGGTGACACCGGATAACCTCACTATCACGGTCTCGGTCGGTGAGTCGTTGTTCGATGAACGCTTCGGCCTCGGCGCGGCCAAGCCCAAGCGCCTGACGCGCATGGTCGGCTTCCCTAACGATGCGCTGGAACCTTCACAGTGCCACGGCGACCTGAGCCTGCAGTTCAGCTCCAACACCCCGGACACCAACATCCACGCCCTGCGCGACATCGTAAAGAACCTGCCCGACCTGCTGCTGGTGCGCTGGAAACAGGAAGGCAGCGTACCGCCCCAGGCGCCGGCCAAACCCGGCGAGCCGGCGCAGAGTGCGCGTAACTTCCTGGGCTTTCGCGATGGTTCAGCCAACCCCAATTCCAACGACGCCAAGGCCATGGACCAGATCGTGTGGGTGCAGCCAGGCAGTGACGAACCGGCCTGGGCGGCCAACGGCAGCTACCAGGCGGTGCGCATCATCCGCAACTTCGTCGAGCGCTGGGACCGTACTCCACTGCAGGAACAGGAAAGCATCATCGGCCGCGTCAAACCCACCGGCGCGCCGATGGATGGCCACAAGGAATCCGAGGTCCCTGATTACAGCAAGGACCCGCAAGGCAAGCTGACCAAGCTCGATGCCCACATCCGCCTGGCCAACCCGCGCACTCCGCAGACCCAGGCCAACCTGATCCTGCGGCGGCCGTTCAACTACTCCAACGGCGTCAATAAAAACGGTCAGCTGGACATGGGCCTGTTGTTCATCTGTTACCAGGCTGACCTGGAGAAAGGCTTTATCAGCGTGCAAACCCGGCTCAACGGCGAGCCCCTGGAGGAATACCTCAAGCCGGTCGGCGGCGGCTATTTCTTCACCTTGCCGGGGGTCACGGGGCCCGACGATTTCATCGGGCGCACGCTGCTTGCGGCAACGCACCCTCAAACCACTGCCTCTACCTAAAACTCACTCAGAGCGGATACCGCCCCATGAAGAAGTCGACCCTCGCGTTGTCGTTGCTGATGACCCTTTCGCCACTGTCCGCCTTTGCCGCCACGGCGCCGCTGGACCTGGTCGGTCCGGTGTCGGACTACAAGATCTACGTCACCGAAGAGATCGGTGAATTGGTCACCCAAACCCAGGCCTTCACCGACGCCGTGAAAAAAGGCGACCTGCCCACCGCCCGGAAACTCTATGCGCCGACCCGCGTGCATTATGAATCCATCGAGCCGATCGCCGAGCTGTTCAGTGACCTCGACGCCTCCATCGACTCACGGGTCGACGATCACGAAAAAGGCGTGAAGGCCGAAGACTTCACCGGCTTTCACCGCATCGAATACAGCCTGTTCTCCGAAAACACCACCCAGGGCCTCGACGCCCTCACCGACAAGCTCAACAGCGACGTGCTCGACCTGAAAACCCGGGTCGACGGCCTGACCTTCCCACCGGAAAAAGTCGTCGGCGGCGCCGCAGCACTGCTCGAAGAAGTCGCCGCTACCAAGATTTCCGGCGAAGAAGACCGCTACAGCCATACCGACCTGTACGACTTCCAAGGCAACATCGACGGTGCGAAGAAAATCGTTGACCTGTTCCGTGGCCAGATCGAGAAACAAGACAAGGTATTCCTGGCCAAGGTCGACAAGAACTTTGCCACCGTGGACAAGATCCTGGCCAAGTACAAGACCCCGGACGGTGGTTTTCAGACCTACGACAAGGTCAAGGATAACGACCGCAAGGCCTTGGTGGGCCCGGTCAATACCTTGGCGGAAGACCTGTCGATGCTGCGCGGCAAGTTGGGCCTGAACTAAGCCCCCGCGCAAAAAAAACACCCAGGCCCCGTTCGGAGCCTGGGTGTTTTTTTGCCTGGTGGTTTTACAGAATCCGGTAGAGCAACCGCTCGATGCGCACCCGGCTGACCCGGCGCAGGAACTTGCCCACCGCCACCGGGTAATCCACCAGCGTCTGCAGCTGTTGATAGCCGGCGATGCGCGTGGTGTGTTGAAAAATATGCGCAAGCTCTTGCGCACGCGGCGCCAACCACTGGCCCTGGGGGTCGTCGATCAGCAAGGCGTTTTCCAGGTCGAGTCGGAACGCCCTGGGGTTGAGATTGTTGCCGGTCAGCAGGGTGTAGCGCTGGTCGATCCACAAGCCTTTAAGGTGGTAACTGTTGTCACCGTCGTGCCACAGGTGCAGGTTCAACTGGCCGCTGTCGATCATCGGCTGATGGCGCTTGGCAAAGCGACGCAGGCTGATTTCATACAGATACGGCAACGCCGCGATCACCTTGAAGGGTTCGCTGGGCGGAATGTAGAAGTCGTTGGCGGTCTTGTCGCCGACGATGATGTCGATCTTCACCCCGCGCGCCAGGGCCCGGTTGATCTCGCGCGTCACCGGCAGCGGCAGATTGAAGTACGGCGTGCAGATAGTCAGTTGCTGCTGGGCGCTGGCGATCAGCTCGAGGATCACCCGGCTGAGCGGGTTGTTTTTGCCGACACCGAGTAACGGGCTGACCTGCAAGTGCCCATTGGGCAACTGCCCGGCGCTGGTGTCATACGCCGCATGCTTGAGGCGGCTGCGCAGGTCGCCGATGTCATTGCGCAGGCTGCGGGTGGTGGGCGGGTTGGGCAGGTCGAGGCGATGCACCGCCTTGGACGCGACCAGGCCATGCTCCACCAGGTGCTGCATGGAGTCGGCCAGGGCCTGGCTGTGGATCAGGTGATAACGGTCGAAGCGGTACTTGTCGAATTTGTGCAGGTACACGTTGTTCAGGCTGGCGCCGCTGTAAAGCACCGTGTCGTCGATCACAAACCCCTTGAGGTGCAGCACGCCGAACAGCTCGCGGGTTTGCACCGGCACGCCGTACACCGGCACTTCACTGGCGTGACGCTGGGTCATAGCTTGGTACCAGGCGCTATTGCCCGGCTGCTTGCCGGCACCGATCAGGCCACGCTGGGCACGCAACCAGTCGACCATCACGACGATGTCCAACTCCGGCCGTGCGGCTTTGGCGGCGTGCAGTGCGTCGTAGATCTCCTGCCCCGCCTCATCCTGCTGCAAGTACAACGCAACGATGTAGATGCGCCGAGTGGCCTGGGGGATTTTCTCCAGCAGGCAACGCCGATAGGCATCGGCGCTGGGCAGCACCTCGATGGCATCGGTGGACAGCGGGAAACCGCGCAGTTTAGGCAACAGGGAGCGTTTGAAGAACGACGGCATAAGGCTCGCAATGGGTCGAATCCGAAGAGGCCCAAAGCTTACACCATGGGGGTGCTCAGGTCTCGTCGCCGCACAGGGAAAAATGCCCGTTGACCAAGAAGAACGATCGTTCTACTGTCTGAGGCATGAACGATATGACTCTTAATGAAACCCGCGACATTATTCTCGACGTCACCGAGAAGTTGATTTATCGCCACGGTATCGCCGCCACCGGCATGGACCTGCTGGTGAAAACCGCCGGCGTCTCGAGAAAAAGCATTTATCGCTACTTCAGCAACAAGGATGAACTGGTGATTGCCGCCCTGCAGCGCCGCGACGAACGCTGGATGCGCTGGCTGCGCACGCAAGTCGAGCGCCATGAAGACAGTGGCGAACGCCTGCTGGCACTGTTCAGCGCGCTGAAAAGCTGGTTCGGCTCGGCGGATTTTCGCGGCTGCGCCTTTATCAATACCAGTGGCGAAACCGGCAACGCGCAAGCCCCGGTACGCCTGCTGGCCAAGGCCCACAAACAGAAACTGTTCGAGTACGCGCTTGAACTGTGTCAAGCACATGGCACCCCCGACCCGAAGCGGCAGGCCGCGCAGCTGCTGATCCTGATCGATGGCGCCATTACCGTTGCCCTGGTGATGGGCGATTCAACGGCTGCCGATACTGCGCAAGCGATGGCGCGGACCCTATTGGGGCTTTGAACTACTGTCGATGCACTTTCATAACTTTTCAGGAGCCGTTGCATGTCCTCTAACCCAGAAGTCCGCCCACCACTGCCGCCCTTTACCCGCGAGTCGGCCATCGAAAAAGTGCGCCTGGCCGAAGACGGCTGGAACTCACGCGACCCGCAACGGGTGTCACTGGCGTACACGCTGGATACCCAGTGGCGCAACCGCGCCGAGTTTGCCCATAACCGCGAAGAGGCCAAGGGCTTCCTCACGCGCAAATGGGCCAAAGAGCTGGATTACCGACTGATCAAAGAGCTATGGGCCTTCACCGGCAACCGCATCGCCGTGCGCTATGCCTATGAATGGCACGATGACTCCGGTAACTGGTTTCGCTCGTACGGTAATGAAAACTGGGAGTTTGACGAAAACGGCCTGATGGCCAATCGTTTTGCCTGCATCAACGATCTGCCGATCAAGGAAAGTGAACGCAAGTTCCACTGGCCGCTGGGGCGGCGTCCGGATGATCATCCGGGGTTGTCCGAATTAAGTCTGTAGCCCGATCGTTCCCACGCTCTGCGTGGGAATGCCTCCCGGGACGCTCCGCGCCCTAATACACACAGGTGACGCGGAGCGTCAGGGGCTGCATTCCCACGCGGGAGCGTGGGAACGATCCGCGCGGCTGTTACTCAGTCCTGATTCAGCCCAACTCGATACAGCACCCCATCATCCTCATCCGTGAGCACATACAGATAGCCATCCGGCCCCTGCCGCACATCGCGAATCCGCGCGTTCAAATCACCCAGCAGACGCTCTTCATGGACGACCTTGTCGCCATCGAACTGCAGCCGGATCAGCTCTTTGCTGGCCAGCGCGCCGATAAACAGGTTGTGCTGCCAGGCCTTGAAACGGTCGGCGTCGTAGAACGCCATGCCACTGATCGCCGGTGATTTCTCCCACACGTGGTGCGGCGCCACTGTGCCTTCGGCGGTCTTGTCCTTGGCCTCGGGAATCGGGGTGAGAGAATAGTTGATGCCGTGCGTCGCCAACGGCCAGCCGTAGTTCTTGCCGCGTTCGATGATGTTGATTTCATCACCGCCCCGTGGCCCATGTTCGTTTTCCCAGATCGTTCCGCTCCAGGGGTTCAACGCCAGGCCCTGTGGGTTGCGTTGGCCGTAGGACCAGATCTCGGGGCGTACCCCAGGCTGGCCGACAAACGGGTTGTCGTCGGGTACGCGACCATCCGGATAAATGCGTACGACTTTACCTTGCAGCTTGTCCAGGTCCTGAGCGGTGGGCCGCACATTGTTTTCGCCCAAGGTCACGAACAGGTAGCCATCACGGTCAAACGCCAGGCGCGAGCCGAAGTGGTTGCCGGTGGACAGCTTGGGCTCCTGGCGCAGGATCACCGTGAAGTCCTTCAAGCCGCTCAAGTCATCGGCCAGGCGCCCTCGCCCCACGGCGGTCCCGGCCTTGCCATCCTGGCCGCCCCCTTCGGCGTACGACAGGTAGACCATGCGGTCTTGCTTGAAGTCGGGCGACAGCACCACATCAAGCAAACCGCCCTGCCCCTTGGCCCACACCTGGGGCACGCCGGTCAACGGCGCGGACAGCTTGCCGTCCGGGCTGACAAAGCGCAGCTGGCCGGGAAGCTCGGTCACCAGGAAACCTTGCCTGTCCGGCAGGAACGCCACCGCCCAGGGGCGATTCAGCCCCTTGGCGACGGGCGTCGCGGTAATGCTGCCTTGCTCACTGGGAAACTGTTGGGCATCGGCGGCTTGAACCGCAGCCATTGGCAGCAGCGTGGTTGCGCAAAGAGCGGCTAGCAGGGTTTTGCGTAGAAACATAAGACGGATCCTTACCGGCGATTGCCGTTGGCATCATAGGTGGGAGCTTTGGTTTCGGTGTTCGGGCGACTGGGCGCGGCGTCACGTTTGGGATAACTGTTGCCGATCCCGCCGTTTTCCACGGTAGGCCGAGGTTGGGTCGGCGCGGTCTGGATACCGCGAACGGCCGGGGTATTGGGCTGGGTGCCCTGCATGCTGTTGGGGTTGGCCCGGTGGATAGGGCTGTTGTTGGAGCCGTAACGACCCGGCAAGTTTTGCGCCTGGGCCAATGGCACCAGGGCCAGGCCCGAGGCCAGCACTGCAACCAGCGCTGCAAGATGACGCACATAACGGTTCATGACGATGCCTCTCTATGCCGAGGAGTACGTGCTTTCGATAACACGCTACCCCAGGGGTTCGTCTGGCGACATTAAATAGTTGCTCATCAGGTGTAACACGATCTGTCCGAGCATCCGCTCGCCGAAACTTTTGCCCAGGCCCACGAGTCACCAGAACACAGACTTATCTTTGTAGGAGATGCACTTATGCCCCGGGCAATCTGGAAAGGCGCCATCAGTTTCGGTTTGGTTCACATCCCGGTGTCGCTGGTATCGGCGACGTCTGCCCAAGGCGTCGATTTTGACTGGCTGGACAAACGCAGCATGGACCCGGTGGGCTACAAGCGCATCAACAAGGCCACGGGCAAGGAAATCACCAAGGAAAATATCGTCAAGGGCGTAGCTTACGAAAAAGGCCGCTACGTGGTGCTCAGCGAAGATGAGATCCGCTCAGCCCACCCCAAGTCGACCCAAACCATCGAAATCATCGCCTTTGTCGCCAGCGACCAGATCCCCCTGCAGAACATTGATACGCCCTACTTCCTGGCCCCGGATAAACGCGGCGGCAAGGTCTACGCGCTGCTGCGCGAAACCCTGAAAAAAACCGGCAAGGTCGCCCTGGCCAATGTGGTGTTGCATACCAAGCAGCACCTGGCCGCACTGATGCCACTGGAGTCGGCCCTGGTGCTGGTCATGCTGCGCTGGCCCGCCGAGGTGCGCAGCCTGGATGAGCTGGAGCTGGGCAGCGATGTGACCAAACCCACCCTGGCCAAGGGCGAGCTGGACATGGCCAAGCGCCTGGTGGAAGACATGAGCGCCGACTGGCAACCCGAGGAATACCGCGACAGCTTCCAGGAAAAAATCATGGCGCTGGTGGAGAAAAAGGCCAAGGCCGGCAAGATCGAAGACGTGGAATCGACCGAAGGCAGCGAAGAGCGCAAATCGGCCGATGTGATCGACCTGACGGAACTGCTCAAGCGCAGCCTTGCGGGCAAACCTGCGGCGAAAAAACCCGCTGCGAAGAAATCCAACAAAAAGGCCTCTTGAGCCTGCCATTGGCTGGAGAACGATATGGCAAAGCCCCTGAGCGAGTACAACCGTAAACGCGACTTCGGGATTACCGCCGAACCCGCCGGCGACTCACCGGCCGGCAAGCGCAAAGCCTCGGCCTTGAGCTTTGTGATCCAGAAGCATGACGCGCGTAACCTGCACTATGACTTTCGCCTGGAACTCGACGGCGTGCTGTTGAGCTGGGCGGTGCCCAAAGGCCCGAGCCTGGACCCGAGCCAGAAGCGCCTGGCGGTCCACGTTGAAGACCACCCACTGAGTTACGGTGGCTTCGAGGGCAGTATTCCCGCCGGCCAATACGGCGCCGGGGATGTCATCGTGTGGGATCGCGGCATCTGGCAACCCCATGACGACCCGCACAAGGCCTACGCGGCCGGCAAACTCAAATTCAGCCTGGTCGGCGAAAAACTCTCGGGGGACTGGACCTTGGTGCGCACCCGGCTCAAGGGCAGCGGCGACAAGCAACAATGGCTGCTGATCAAGGAAAAAGACCAGCAGGCACGGCCCATCGCCGAATACGATATCGTCCAGGCCGAACCCGCCAGCGTGCTAAGCGACGCGGTGGTCGGCAAGCCCAAGGCCAAGGCTCAGGCGAAAACCAAAGCGGCAGCCAAGGCTGCTCCCAAGGCGATCACGCGCAAGCAGGCCACCGCCGTGCCCGAGCAGTTCTCCCCGCAACTGGCCACCCTGGTCGATCGGGCACCGGAAGGTGACTGGCAGTACGAGATCAAGTTCGACGGTTACCGCATCCTCGCGCGCATCCAAGGAGGTGAAGTGCGCCTGTTCACCCGCAACGGGCACGACTGGACCGAGCGCCTGCCGCGTCAGGCCAAGGCTTTGCAAGCGCTCAAGCTCAAAGACAGCTGGCTGGACGGCGAGGTGGTCAGCCTCAACGGCGACGGCCTGCCGGATTTCCAGGCGTTGCAGAATGCCTTCGACATCGGCCGCAGCCTCGACATTGTCTATTACCTGTTCGACGCGCCCTTCCTGAATGGCCGCGATCAGCGCGAAGACCCGGTCGAAACGCGTCGCGCCGCGCTCAAATCCGCGCTGTCCGCCAGCAAGAGCAAGCTGCTGCGCTTCTCCGAGGCGTTTGCGGCCAACCACCACGACATTTTCGAAAGCGCCTGCGACCTGGCCCTGGAAGGCGTCATCGGCAAACGTGCCGGCAGCCCCTATGTGTCCAGGCGCAGTGACGACTGGATCAAGCTCAAATGCCGCTTGCGCCAGGAGTTCGTAATTATCGGTTATACCCGCCCCCAAGGCTCGCGCACCGGGTTTGGCGCGCTGCTGTTGGCGGTCAACGACGACGCCGGGCTGGTATACGCCGGGCGCGTGGGCACCGGCTTCGACCAGGCATCGCTGAAAGCCATCTACACCAAGCTTGCCGCGCTCGAACGCGACGACTCGCCACTGCAAAAGCCGTTGACCAGCGCCCAGGCGCGTGGCGTGCACTGGGTCGAGCCGAGCCTGGTCGGCGAGGTGCAATTTGCCGAATGGACCCGTGAAGGCGTGGTGCGCCAGGCCGCGTTTGTGGGCATGCGCACCGACAAGCCGGCCGCGCAGATCATTCACGAACTGCCGCGCGCGGCCAAGTCGGTCAAGGCGCCTGTGGCGAAAAAAACCGAGAAGCAGGTGAAAACCGTGAAGGACCTGAAAATCACCCACCCTGATCGCGTCATCGACAAGCAGAGCGGTACGCAAAAGCAGCAACTGGCACAGTTCTACGCCGACACCAGCGCGTGGATCCTGCCGTTCCTGCGCAACCGGCCCGTGTCGCTGCTCAGGGCGCCGGAGGGCGTCGAAGGCGAACAGTTCTTCCAGAAGCACATCGAACGCATGACGATCCCCCACATCAAGCAACTGGACCAGGCCCTGGACCCCGGCCATGCACGCCTGATGGAAATAGACACTGCAGACGCCCTGGTCGGCGCCGTGCAAATGGGCACGGTCGAGCTGCACACCTGGGGCGCCACCACGGACAAGATCGAAACCCCCGACCTGTTCGTACTCGACCTCGACCCGGACCCTGCCCTGCCCTGGAAGGCCATGCTGGAAGCTGCGCAACTGACCCTCTCGGTGCTGGATGAATTGGGCTTGCAGGCCTTCGTCAAAACCAGCGGTGGCAAAGGCTTGCACCTGATCGTACCGCTGGCCCGGCGAGATGACTGGGACAACGTGAAAGCCTTCGCCAAGGCGATCGCCCAATTCATGACCCAGCAACTGCCCGAGCGCTTCACGGCCACCAGCGGCCCGAAAAACCGCGTGGGCAAAATCTTCATCGATTATCTGCGCAACGCCCGGGGCGCCAGTACGGTTGCCGCTTACTCCGTGCGCGCACGACCCGGGCTGCCGGTTTCGGTACCGGTCAGCCGGGAAGAGTTGAATGGATTGCGCAGTTCCCAGCAATGGACGGTCGCCAACCTGCACGAACGCTTGCAGAGTTTGAAGGCCGACCCCTGGGCCGGCTATGCCAACCGACAGAAGATCAGCAAGAAGATGTGGGACAAGCTGGGCGCGAAGCCACCGAAGTGAGCCGCGCCATGAGTGGGGTTCAGATGAGGATGAAGATCAGCGCGAGGCCAGCGAAGATCGCCCACTTTTCCAGGTAGTAGCGCGTGCGGTTGCGCTTTTTCAGCTCCTTGCCGCGCAACCGGATCTTGTACAAGCGGGTAAAGGCGCGGTTGAGGCCGCCAGTCTTGTCGCCTTCATCATTGGGCGAACCCGCAGCGGCCATCACATTGCGGCTGAACCAGCGGTTGAACGCGGCTGCCCAGCGGTATTTCATCGGTCGCTCGATGTCGCAGAACAGAATGATGCGGTTGTGGGCAGTGGTGTTTTCCGCGTAGTGGATATAGGTCTCGTCGAACATCACCGGCTCGCCGTCGCGCCAGTAATAGCTCTCGCCGTCCACATTGATATAGCAGCCCGGATCGTTTGGGGTATCCAGCCCCAAGTGATAACGGTAGGAGCCCGCATAGGGGTCACGGTGACGCACCAGTTTGGAGCCCGGCGGCAGCTCGGCGAACATCGCGGCCTTGATCGAGCCGATGCTTTGCACCAGTTCGGTGGTGCGCGGGCACAGCTTCATTGCCGAAGGATGACTGTCGCCGTACCACTTCAGATAGAAGCGCTTCCAGCCGGACTTGAAGAACGAGTTGAAGCCCACGTCATTGTATTGCTCCGAGCGCTTGATCTCTCCGGCGCGCATCAGGTTCTGGGCTTCCTGGCGGATCTCTTCCCAGTGCGCCTGCAACGGGCTCAGGTCCGGAAAATCGCTGGGCGACAGAAAGGGGCGGCTCGGTTGCTTGGAGAACAGATAGAGCAAGCAGTTGACCGGCGCCAGGAACGTCGAGTGATCGCTAAGCTGGCGGCCCAACTTATGTCGCACCCGGCCACGCAAATGTACATACGCGATGGAGGCAACGTAGAGAGCAACAATGATGAGTTTCAAGGGATTCGTCACACGTCAGGGAGAGAACAGGCTGCTCCTACGGGCCCACAACGGCCGAGGATGGATAAGCAGCACCTGAAATCACAATTCACATACAGGCGACACGACCGGCAGGATGACCTTCCGATGTGTGACCATTGGCCGTTATTTAGCCATACTTTGTAACCAAAGGTTAACTAAGAATTGTGAAAAGCTGTCCACTGAGTGTGTTAGGAAGGTTGTGCTGGCGGGCCCCCAGGACCCGCCGGCCAGAGACGTCGCTACGGCTTAAAGCTGATCGTCCTTACGTTCGCGGCGTGAAAAACTGCTGTCTTCCAATGCCGAATACGGTACTGCACCACGCTGGGTAAGCATGAGGTGGCGGACCAGCGCGACCATCAGTCCGAGCAGTAACCCGCCCACCAGGCTCAACGCAATGACCAGGGCTTTTTTCGGTTTGATCGGTGCCAGAGGCTCCTGGGCGCGACGGTCAATTGTCACCAGCTTCAGGTTGCTCATGTCGATGTTCAAACCACGCAACCTGGCGACTTCGGCGCGAAGCGGTTCGACGTCCTGCAGGAAGATGTCTTCATTGCCACGTTTGCGCAGCACTTCAACTTCGCGGTTGGCGTCCAACAGCTGGAGCTCCTTGCCAATTTCGGCAATACGCGGATTGGTGAAGTCATCGCTGGTGCGCTTTTGCAGCGCGGCGCGTTCGGCCTCCAGGGCCTCGGTACCCATGAAGTACAGCGGAATTTTCTGATTGTTGACTTCGGTGCGCATCACCTGGCTCGAGCCGGTTCGCGCGGAGTCGGCCATGGAGGATGGCGTGGTCGGTGTCCTGATCCCCATGGACTGAGCGATGCCGATGGCTTCAGCCAATTCCGCCAGGCGGTTGGTCCGCTCCATTTTCATCTGCAAGCGCAGGGCGCTGAGTTCGTCCTGCAATTGGGCGCGCTTGAGACGGTCCGCCTCGAGCAACTTGGCGATTTTCGATTCCTTTTCGGTGTCGTAGTTGGCCCGGGCGGCGTCGATCTTGCCCTTGAGCTCAGCCAGCCGGTTGTTCACGATTACCTTGAGGTCGGCGCCGACCTGCTGACGCTCTGCGGCAATGGCGTAGTCGACAAACCCGTTGAGAATTTTCACCCCATCAACATCGGTCGGGTACTGCAATTCCAGACGGATGTAGTTGCTCAGCGAGTCGGACTTCTTCGGGTCCGGCAGGATCAGATTGACCGAGTTCCGATTGAAGGCTTCAAAACTCTGCTCCAGGGTTTGCCCCGGTTTCTGAAACGCCTTGAACAATTCCTCGTGATCCTTGAAGAACCCAAGGCGAGCCTCGTAGGAGTCCAACTGCGCGCCCACTTTGAGCAACGCATCGGCGGGGGGCAATTTATACACTTCAGAGCGGTTCAACGCGTCCAGCTCGTTGATCGCCGCAGGCCGTAGCACGCTGCTGACCTCGTAGGTCTTGGGCGCCAGGAAGGCATACCCCGCACCTAGAACGCCCGCCAGAACCGTACAACCCACGATCAGCTTTTTTTGTCGCCAGATGGCGTGAAACAATTCAAACAGATCAATTTCATCAGACGCTACAGCGGGCGCAGGCGGGGAAGTACGATTCAAAATAAGCACACCTTAATTAATACTAAAAGGCCATCACTCGAAGAAACCCTAAAAGCTTCAAATCAGGGACAACGCCCTGAGCACGGCGGACCAATGGCAATCTGACTACTGAGTCTGACGAAAAATCCCGCGTATTTAAGGATTATTTCTGCTTTATGTCGATGTGTAGCCAAAAAGATATTTTGATGTGGGATTAATCACGCTACAAGCGTAGCTAATACAACATGAAAATGCTGTCAAATAGCTGTCCTATAAAGAAAAAATCCTGCCACCTGAAAGCACTGATCCTGTGCGGATACAATCCCCCTCCCCCCTTCAGCAAAAGGAAGTTGCATGTCATCCCCTTCAGTCACGGATTACCACGCCCTGCAAGGTGCCTGGGAGCAAACCGCCCTGGAAGACAATGGCGTACTCAATCCTGCCGATGCACATAGCGCGCCAGGTGCCATCACCAGGATCAGCGGGGACACGTTTGAAGTCGTCACGGTCGAGGGCGACCTCTTGCTGGCGGGGCGTTTTGTCCTCGACGCCGACACCACGCCCAAGAGCATTACCTGGGTGGACGCCATCGGCGCGGACGCCGGCAAGTCGCTACCGGCCAGCTACCGGCTCGACGGTGATCATTTTGTATTTATCGCTGCCGATGAGGGCATGCCCCGGCCCACCGTGTTCAGTACCGGCCCGGGGCAAACCATGCGCACCTTCGTACGCCGGGCATGAACGGCGCTCTTATCCACTTTGATCACCGCATTTTCACAAGGCCTTCACGTTCCGGCTTATAGGGTGAAGCCTACCTACTCCAGTGATTCCCTTGGCCCGCCGTTATGTGCGGGCTTTTTTTTTGCGCGCAGAAAAACGCCCTGGGCCAGCGCGAAACTTATCGCCAGGCGCGCAGGTCACTAGCCCAACGCGTGTCCGGCCCCTGGACTGCGCCCTGGAAGGTTGCATCGTGGCCCATCACTCAGACCTGCGCACTGCCTTGTCCCTGGACAGCCTGAATTTCTTCCTCGCGGATGTGCGCGACGGCCTGGGCCCGTACCTGGCGATATATCTGCTGGCGGTCCATCAATGGGACCCGGCCAGCATTGGCGTGGTCATGACCCTGGCGGGTATTGCCGCGCTGATCACCCAAGGTCCGGCAGGCGCATTGATCGACCGTACCCGCAGCAAACGCGCGGTGATTGCACTTGCCGCGCTGCTGGTCACGCTCAGTTGCCTGATGCTGCCCTTCGTCAGTTCGTTTGGCTGGGTGGCGCTGACCCAGGCCGCCAGCGCCATCGCCGCGTCGGTGTTCGCCCCGGCGATTTCCGCGATTTCCCTTGGCATCACCGGGCCGCGCGCGTTTACCCGGCGGACCGGGCGCAACGAAACCTTCAATCACGCCGGTAACGCCGTGGCAGCACTGCTGGCCGGGGGCTTGGCCTATCTGTTCGGGCCGGTGGTGGTGTTTTACCTGATGGCGTTTATGGCCGTCGCCAGTGTCATCGCGGTCGGTTGCGTGCCGGGCAAGGCGATCGACCATGAGGTGGCCCGCGGCTTCGACCCCGCGCATCATACTGACCATGAGCAGCCCTCGGGCCTGAACGTCTTGCTCGCCAACCGCCCCTTGTTGCTGTTCGCCATCTGCTGTGCGCTGTTTCACCTGGCGAATGCCGCGATGCTGCCGCTGGTCAGCCAGAAGCTGTCGCAGATCAACCTGCAGATGGCCACGCCATTGACCTCGGCCTGCATCGTCGCCGCGCAATTGGTGATGGTGCCGACGGCTATGCTGGTGGGGGCCAAGGCCGACCTCTGGGGGCGCAAGCCGCTGCTGATGGCCGGTTTCATGATTCTGCCGCTGCGCGGCGTGCTCTATACCTTGTCCAGCGATCCTTATTGGCTGGTTGCCGTGCAGATGCTCGACGGCATCGGCGCGGGCATTTTCGGCGCGCTGTTCCCCGTGATCGTCAAGGACCTGACCCAAGGCACCGGCCGCTTCAATGTCAGCCTCGGCGCGCTGTCCACGGTATTTGGCCTGGGCGCGGCGCTGAGCAGCAGCCTGGCCGGCTTCGTGGTGCAAATGGCCGGCTACAACGCCGCCTTCCTGACCTTGGCCGGGGTGGCGGCCGTCGCGTTGCTGCTGGTAGGGCTGGCCATGCCCGAGACACTGGCAAAACCAACCTTCGCTCGCCATACACCTGTTGCCTGACATATGCGACAATGCGCGCCAAATTCCAACACACATTCCAGATTTTGCGCTCAGCGACCGGGTTTCGCGCCTCGATGTCGCTGTTGACGCATGCCTGAAGGCTCCTGCCGTCACGCTCGCAACCCATTGATAGGTAAAGTAATTGATCTCCACAGCTAACATCACCATGCAGTTCGGCGCCAAGCCGCTCTTCGAGAACGTCTCGGTCAAGTTCGGCGCCGGCAACCGCTATGGTTTGATCGGTGCCAACGGTTGCGGCAAGTCGACCTTCATGAAAATCCTCGGCGGCGACCTTGAACCGTCCGGCGGCCAGGTCATGCTCGAGCCGAACGTGCGCCTGGGCAAGCTGCGCCAGGACCAGTTCGCCTACGAAGAATTCACCGTGCTCGACACCGTGATCATGGGCCACGAAGAGCTGTGGAAGGTCAAGGCCGAACGCGACCGCATCTACTCGCTGCCGGAAATGAGCGAAGAAGACGGCATGGCCGTGGCCGAGCTGGAAACCGAGTTCGCCGAGATGGACGGCTACACCGCCGAATCCCGCGCCGGTGAGCTGCTGCTGGGCCTGGGTATTCCCCTGGAACAGCATTTCGGCCCGATGAGCGAAGTGTCGCCCGGCTGGAAGCTGCGCGTATTGCTCGCCCAGGCGCTGTTCTCCGACCCGGAAGTGCTGTTGCTCGACGAACCGACCAACCACTTGGACATCAACACTATTCGCTGGCTGGAAAACATCCTGACCCAGCGCTCCAGCCTGATGATCATCATTTCTCACGACCGTCACTTCCTGAACAGCGTGTGCACCCACATGGCTGACCTGGACTACGGCGAGCTGCGCCTGTTCCCGGGCAACTACGACGAGTACATGACCGTGGCGACCCAGTCCCGCGAGCAACTGCTGTCGGACAACGCCAAGAAGAAGGCGCAGATCTCCGAGCTGCAGTCCTTCGTCAGCCGCTTCTCGGCCAACGCCTCGAAAGCCAAGCAGGCCACTTCCCGCGCCAAGGCGATCGACAAGATCCAACTGGCCGAGGTCAAGCCTTCGAGCCGTGTGAGCCCGTTCATCCGTTTCGAACAGAACAAAAAGCTGCACCGCCAGGCGGTCATGGTCGAGAAGATGGCCAAAGGTTTTGACGGCAAGCCGTTGTTCAAAGACTTCAGCTTCCAGGTTGAAGCCGGCGAGCGCGTGGCGATCATCGGCCCGAACGGCATCGGCAAGACCACCCTGCTGCGCACCCTGGTCAACGAACTGACCCCGGACGCCGGCAGCATCAAGTGGACCGACGCCGCGGAACTGGGCTACTACGCCCAGGACCATGCCCATGACTTCGAAGACGACCTCACCCTGTTCGACTGGATGGGCCAGTGGACCCAGGGCGAGCAGATGATCCGTGGCACCCTGGGCCGCATGCTGTTCTCCAACGACGAAATCCAGAAGTCGGTGAAGGTCATCTCCGGTGGTGAACAAGGCCGCATGCTGTTCGGCAAGCTGATCCTGCAAAAGCCGAACGTGCTGATCATGGACGAACCGACCAACCACTTGGACATGGAATCCATCGAAGCGCTGAACCTGGCGCTGGAGAACTATCCGGGCACGCTGATCTTCGTCAGCCACGACCGTGAGTTCGTATCGTCCCTGGCTACCCGCATCATCGAGTTGAGCGCAGACGGCGTGATCGACTTCAGCGGCACCTATGACGATTACCTGCGTAGCCAGGGTGTGGTGTTCTAAGAACAGCGCATAGCTGCCGGGCCAAACAGGTTCAAATGTGGGAGGGGGCTTGCCCCCGATGGCAGTGGTTCAGTCAATACATCCATTGACTGACACCCCGCTATCGGGAGCAAGCCCCCTCCCACATTTGCTACCGTGTTATGCCATCATGGCCGTACCGCCTGCCAGCGAATGAGTACCCATGCCCGCCACCGCCCCCTCCTCCTTGTCGATCACCTTGCAGATCGTCTCCATCGTCTTCTACACCTTCATTGCCTTTATCTGCATCGGCCTGCCGATTGCGGTAATTCCAGGCTATGTTCACGAACACCTGGGCTACAGCGCCGTCGTGGCCGGGGTCACCATCGGTTCGCAATACCTGGCCACTTTGCTCAGCCGGCCGATGGCCGGGCGCATGTCGGACAACGTCGGCACCAAGCGCGCCATTGTGCTGGGCCTGGCCGGCATCCTGATCAGTGGCGTGCTGACGTTTATCGCGGTGCTGCTGGAGCACCTGCCGGCGCTGAGCCTGACCATCCTGATCGCCGGTCGGCTGTTGCTGGGCGTGGCCCAGGGTTTGATTGGCGTGGGCACCATCAGTTGGTGCATGGGCGCGGTCGGCACCGAACACACGGCCCGGTCGATTTCCTGGAACGGTATCGCTTCCTACGGCGCCATCGCCATTGGCGCGCCGCTGGGGTGGTGATGGTGGCCGACTATGGCTTCGCCAGCCTGGGCCTGGCGCTGACGGGGCTGGCCGCGCTGGGCCTGGTGCTGATCCGCAACAAACCCTCGGTGCCGGTGGTGCGCGGCGAGCGCCTGCCGTTCTGGGCGGTGTTCGGACGTATCGCACCGTTTGGCGCCAGCCTGTGCCTGGCCTCGATTGGCTACGGCACGCTGACCACCTTTATTACCTTGTACTACCTCAATCGCGGCTGGACCGGCGCAGCGTACTGCCTGACGGTATTTGGCGTGTGTTTTATCGCGTCGCGCCTGGTGTTCATTTCTGCCATCAGCCGCGTGGGCGGCTTCACCGCCGCCATCGCCTGCATGCTCATCGAAACCCTGGGCCTCACCCTGCTGTGGCTGGCGCCGTCGACCGGCGTGGCGTTGATTGGCGCGGGGTTGACCGGTTTTGGCTTGTCACTGGTCTACCCGGCGCTCGGGGTCGAGGCCATCAAGCGCGTGCCGGACAGTAGCCGTGGCGCCGGGCTGAGTGCGTATGCGGTGTTTTTCGACTTGGCCCTGGCGATTGCCGGCCCGTTGATGGGCGCGGTGGCGCTGAACCTCGGCTATGGCTGGATATTCTTCTGCGCGGCGCTGCTGTCAGTCACGGCGCTGGCACTGACCGTGCTGCTCAAGCGTCGCGCTTACTGATCGGCCGTCTGTAACCCGGCACGGGTGGCCTCGCCGAGGGTGTGACTGAAAAAGCGCCCGGCCTCGGAGACCAGATCGCGGTGGATGCCCTCACGGTCGACACCGTCGGCATCGGTGCAGATGGCCGGCATCGTCGCCAATTGGTCGCTGTCGCACGGCGCCATGAACACGAAGTGCCCTGCCCCGGCCAACAGTTTGAAGTCCGGCGGCTCCGGCAGTTTGCGCGCCAGGGCGGCGGCGTTCTTGTCCACCGCCACCAATTTGTCGCCATCGCCACTGTAGAGCAGCACCGGTACGTGCACGTCAGCCAGGGTGTGGCGACCAAACATCAGGCTCAGCGGCGCCATCAGCATCAGAGCATGGATGCGCGGGTCGGCCTGGGGTTGCAAGTCGTCACGGTCGACCACCAGTTCGCCTTTGGTGTTGCAGGCGTCACGGTCCTGGGGGCGCTGCTGGCAATAGCGGCGCAGGCGCTCGAAATCCGGCTTGGCCCCCGCCAGGATCAGCGCAGTTTCACCGCCGGCCGAATAGCCGATCACGCCCACCTGGTCGATGTCGACGAAGGGCGACAGCATCGGGTCGTCCAGCGTCGCGGTGATTGCCTGGGAAATCTGGATCGGCCGGCCGTACAGATTGCTCACGGTGCCCAGGCGGCTGTGATCCTTGTAGTTGTCGCCGGGGTGCAGCACCGCCACCACCACAAAGCCCTTGCGCGCCAGCGAGGTGGCCAGGTCATGCAGGGCCAGCGGCGTACCGGTATTGCCGTGCGACAGCATCAGCATCGGGAAACGGCCGATGGCGACCTTGGCGTCTTCGCCGGCAGCTACATGGTAGGCGCCCAACGTCGTGGTGTGCTCGGTGTCGGTGGAGGGGTAGAACGCAATGGCCTTCATCGGCTGCGAATCCAGCGGGTCCAGGACGCTCATGCGATGAAAGCCCACACTCCAATGCGGGTGCGGCGCAGGCGCGGCGTGCACTGAAAGCAGGCCGCCGCACAGGGAAAGAACCAAAACAGCACAGAGACGCATCATGGGGATGTCCACCTTTGCTGCGTGAGAACCGGCATGCCGTATGAAAATTCCAGGGTAGTGAACCCAAGCGTGCATAACCTGGGCCATAAATGCAAAAACTCCGTACTCCGCTCGCGCTCAGGCGAACAGAATACAGAGTTTAGACGCCCGGCTTCAGATTGAAACCGGCCGCGACGAACATTTACACAAGCCTTACGCAGCGGCGAACAAGTGCTCGCTGATCAGCACGTTGGCGTCGCTCAAGGCTTTGCTGCGCACTTCGTCGCCGTAGGCCAGGCCTTCAGCACGTACGATTTCGATATCAGTGATGCCGAGAAAGCCGAACAGCAACTTCAAGTAGCCTTCATGGGCGGCACCGGACGCCTGGCCGGCATGCAGGCCGCCGGCGGTGGAGACGATGATGACTTTCTTGTTGCCGCACAGGCCTTCAGGGCCGGCTTCGGTGTAGCGGAAGGTCTGGCCGGCAACGGCGATGCGGTCGATCCAGGCTTTGAGCTGGGTCGGGATGGTGAAGTTGTACATCGGAGCACCTAGCACCACGGCATCGGCGGCGAGGAATTCAGCCAGCGACGATGCGCTCAGTTCGGCTTCATGTTTTTGCGCAGCATCGCGCAGTTCGGCAGCGGTGCCCAATGCCCCCAGGGTGGCGCCGGAGAAGTGATTGATGCCTTCGCTGGCGAGGTCACGGTAAGTCACTTCCACGCCCGGCTCGGTGGCCTGCCATGCCTTGACCACACCGGCGCTGAGCTGACGGGAAGCGGAGTTGTCGCCGAGGATGCTGGAATCGATATGCAACAGTTTCATGGTGGATCTCCGAGGGTGGGATCGACAGGGGCGATCAGATGGTGTTGATGCTACGCATCCAACTAATAGTCGATAAGCCATCTGGAATGCGATAGATTGTCCCACTGACAGGACAATAGGCTGACCATGCAAGACCTCAACGACCTCTACTATTTCGCCAAAGTCGTCGAAGCCGGCGGTTTCGCCGCCGCCGGCCGCCTGCTGGGAATTCCCAAATCGCGCCTGTCGCGGCGCATTGCCGAGCTGGAGGAACGCCTGGGCGCGCGCCTGCTGCAACGCACAACCCGGCAACTGACCCTGACCGCCGTCGGCGAGCGCTACCTGCGCCACTGCCAGGCGATGTTGCTGGAAGCGGAGATGGCCGATGAGGCCGTGGCCAGCATGTCCACCGAGCCCCGTGGGCGTCTGCGGGTCACTTGCCCGGTCGGCCTGGCCCAGCAGATCCTGCCGGAACTGGTGGCCGGTTTTCTCGCCGCCCACCCGCTGGTGCAACTGGACATGACCCTGGTCAACCGCCGCGTCGACCTGGTGGGCGAAGGGATCGACGTAGCCTTGCGCGTGCGCGAACTGGGCGACGAAGACCCGTTGCTGGTCACCAAACGCCTGCGCCAGGCGCAGACCGTGCTGGTGGCCAGCCCGGCACTGCTACGTGATCGACAGGTCGACAGCCTGGACGACCTCAGGCAATTACCGATAATGGGCGCACTCGAGGCGGACCGCATGGTGCACCAGCGCATCATCGACCCCCAGGGCAACGCTCACGAGCTGGTCATGGAGGCGCGCCTGGGCATCGAAGACTTTATCGTACGCAAGACCAGCGCCCTCATGGGCGTGGGCTTCACGGTGCTGCCGATGATGTATTGCGAAGAGGAACTGGCCAGCGGCCGACTGGTGCAGCTGCTGCCGCAATGGTCGTTACCCGGCGGCTGGTTGCAGGCCGTGTACCCGCACCGGCGCGGCGTGCTGCCGGCCATTCGCGCCTGGATCGACTACCTGGAAGAAGGTTTCAAAGGCTGTGGAGATCGCCTGCTATGAGCATGACCGAAGCGCAAGTCGCGCAATTCTGCCTGAGCCTGCCGGGCGCACGCGAGGACTACAAATGGGGCGGCGTACGGGTGTTCTCGATTGCCGGCAACAAGATGTTCGCGCTGCAGAACCTGCGCGGCGACTCGCTGGCGTTCAAGGTCGACAAGGAACTGTTCCTCGGCCACGTCGACCGCCCAGGCATCCACCCGGCGCCGTACCTGGCACGCGCGCAATGGATCATCATGAACACGCCCTACCCGCTGGCGCCCGAGGAACTGCGTGGCTTGTTGCAGCGCTCCCACCAATTGGTGGTGAGCAAGTTGCCCAAGCGCACGCAGGTGGGGTTGTTGCTATAGGATCGACAGCAGCGTGCCGCCGAGAAACAGCTGGTCCAGCCAGAACACCTGGTGCAGCAGCACGATTACCCAGAACAGCACCTGGTAAGACACCTTGCGCGTCTTGTGCCGGAACACCTGCTGGGCGATCAACGCCCCCGGCCAACCGCCCGCCAGTTCGACGGCGTGCAGGATGTTTTCCGGAATGCGCCGGCCCTGGGTCTGGGCCTTGCGCTTGTCACTCCAGTACAGAAAGAACGCCACCACGCTGACCACCCCGTAGGCCGCCAGTGGGATGACCGTCTCGCCGCGCTGCCACAGCAGCGCCGCACCCAGCAGCGGCGCGGCGCACAGCACTAGCAGGACCAACGCCTTCAGACGCGGATGCTGAATGTTCATGGCTTGACGGCGGACCAGTCGATCCAGCCGAATTGCCAGGTCGCCAGGATCACCAGGCCGAACGCGATCCGGTACCAGGCAAAGGCCGCGTAGCTGTGGTTGGCGATAAACTTGAGCAGGCCCTTGACCGCGATCATCGCGAAGATGAACGAGGTGACAAAGCCGATGGCGAACACCGGCAGGTCCGCCGGCTGGAACAGGTCGCGGTATTTGTAGCCCGAGTACAGCGCTGCACCGACCATGGTCGGCATGGCCAGGAAGAACGAAAACTCGGTGGCGGTCTTGCGCGACAGGCCGAACAGCAGGCCGCCGATAATCGTCGCACCGGAGCGCGAAGTGCCTGGGATCATCGCCAGGCACTGGGCGACGCCGACCTTGAGCGCGTCTTTCCAGGTGATGTCGTCCACGGTTTCGGCATGAACGGCATGTTGGCGACGTTCAGCCCACAACATGACCACGCCGCCCACCACCAGGGCCGTGGCCACGGTGATCGGGTTGAACAGGTAATGCTTGATCAGGTCAGCGAAAATCACCCCCAGCACCACCGCCGGCAACACGGCAATGATCAGGTTCACGGTGAAGCGCTGGGCGTTGCGCTGAGTGGGCAAGCCGATGACCACGTCGAGGATCTTGCGGCGAAATTCCCAGACCACGGCCAGGATCGCGCCCAGCTGGATAATGATATTGAATGCCTCGAAACGCTCGCCGCCGAAGTTGATCAGGTCGGCGACGATGATCTGGTGGCCGGTGCTGGAGATCGGCAGGAACTCCGTCAGCCCCTCGACCACGCCAAGAATCAATGCCTGTATGGCAGTCCAAAAATCCATGCTTTCTCCAAAGGTCACGCGCCTGGCATGCCTCTTATGTTTTTTAAGTTCACTGACAACGAGCGCGCTGCAGCGCCCGGCATCGATTCTCAATGCCGGACTGCAAAAATTCCGTGAAAAATCAGGCAGTACTCAGGTTTTTCGATTACGGGCCGAAAGCCTATCAGACAAGCCGAAAAAGTCGATGCAACACCCACAATTATAAAAGGCACGGAGTGACAGGACGATGAACAGTTTGCGCAATATGTCGATCAGCCGACGTCTCTGGCTGATCCTGGTAGTCGCCGTGCTGATGCTGCTGACCTTGGGCGCGTTGATGCTCAAACAGATCCATGACGACCTCTACCAGGCCAAGCGTCAACAGACTCAGCACGTGGTGCAAACTGCCAGCGGCGTGTTGGGCTACTACCAGAACCTGGAAAAAACCGGGGTGCTCACCCGCGAAGCGGCGCAGCAGCAAGCCCTGAGCGCAGTGCGCGGCCTGCGTTACGACCATGACGATTACTTCTGGATCAACGACCTCACCCCCGTGATGATCATGCACGCGGCCAATCCCAAGCTGGACGGCCAGAACCTCTCGGCGATCCGCGATCCGGACGGGTTCGCGGTGTTCAACGAGTTCGTGAGCCTGGCCAAGGCCAAGGGCGCCGGCATCGTCAATTATCGCTGGCCGAAACCGGGGGCCGATGCGCCGGTGCAGAAAACCTCCTACATCCAGTTGTTCGCACCCTGGGGCTGGATTATCGGCTCGGGCGTCTACGTGGACGACGTGCAGGCCGAGTTCAGCGTCCAGGTGTGGAAAGCCTCGGCCATCGGCCTGGGCATCGCGCTGATCATGGCCCTGCTGGTGCTGTTGATCGCGCGCAGCATCCTGCAACCGTTGCAGGCGGCGGTGAATGCCATGGGCAACATCGCCAGCGGTGAAAGCGACCTGACCCGCAGCCTCGATACCCACGGGCGCGACGAGGTCACCCAGCTGTCCCAGCACTTCAATACCTTTACCGCCAAATTGCGCCAGGTGGTCGGCCAATTGCAGGTGTGCGCCAACGCCCTGGGCGAGTCGTCCACCGAGTTGGGCCACAACGCCAGCCAGGCCCACGACCGCAGCCAGCAGCAGTCGCAACAGATGGAACTGGTGGCCACCGCGATCAATGAAGTCACCTACGGCGTGCAGGACGTGGCCAAGAACGCCGAGCACGCCGCCAGCGAAATGCGCGACGCCCAGGCCCAGGCGCAACAAGGCCAGGTCAACATCGACGGCAGTTTGCAGCAGATCGACCAGCTCTCCAGCACCATCAGCCAGGCCGTGGAGGTTATCCGCACGCTGTCCAGCGAGAGCACCCAGATCGGCGGCGTGCTGGAAGTGATTCGTTCAATTGCCGACCAAACCAATTTGCTCGCCCTCAATGCCGCCATCGAGGCCGCACGCGCCGGCGAGCAGGGTCGCGGGTTTGCCGTAGTGGCCGATGAGGTACGCTTGCTGGCCCAGCGCACGCAGAAATCCACAGCTGAGATCCAGGCGATGATCGAGCGGTTGCAGGGCCATTCGGAAGCGGCGGTCAAGGTCATCAGCGACAGCCACAGCGCCTCGCAACTGACCATCGAACAAGCCGGCCTGGCCGGTGCAAGCCTCAGTGCCATCGGCCAGGCGCTGCATAATCTCAACGGCCTGAACGCCTCGATTGCCAGTGCCACCCTGCAACAGGCGCATGTGGTGGAAGACATCAACCAGAACGTCACCCAGGCGGCCGGCTTGTCCCACAGCACCGCGCTGGCGGCTGAACAGTCGAGCGTGGCGAGCGCGCAATTGCGCGGCTTGAGTGAGCAGCTTGACGGGCTCTTGCGCCAGTTCAAAGTCTGACGCCCATGTCATGAGCACCCTGTGGGAGGGGCCAAGCCCTCTCCCACATTTTTTTACTGCATCAAACCAGGATCATTGTTGGGTCAATTGAGTCCACAACGCCGGCGCACCGGCTGCCTTGGCGATCGCGTCCAATCGCGCGGCATGCTCGGCCAGATCCTGCTCGCTGGCACGGATGATAGCCGTAGGCCTGCGATCAGCCGGCAGACGACGGATCTCCGAGGGACGATTGCCCGAGCCTTCTGCCGAACCGTTGCCATCGGAGGCATTACCGGCCAGCGACAGGCTGGTCTGCCCACCGGTCATGGCCAGGTAGACCTCAGCCAGAATCTCGGAGTCGAGCAAGGCGCCGTGCAGTTCACGGCCAGAGTTGTCCACGCCGTAACGTTTGCACAGGGCATCGAGGCTGTTGCGTTGGCCCGGGTGACGCTCGCGGGCCATCATCAAGGTGTCGAGGATCGAGCAGTGCTGGGAAATATCCGCTCGATCCATCTGCCCCATCAGGGAAAATTCATTATTGATGAAGCCGACGTCGAACGCCGCGTTATGAATGATCAGCTGGGCGCCGTTGATGAACTCGAAAAACTCATCGGCCACTTCGGCAAAGCGCGGCTTGCCCTTGAGGAACTCGTCGGTGATGCCGTGGACGCCGATCGCGCCTTCGTCACTGTCGCGGTCCGGTTGCAGGTAGACGTGAAAGTGACGACCGGTAAGACGGCGGCCCATCAGTTCGACACAGCCGATTTCGATGATCCGGTGACCATCGGTCACCGGCATGCCGGTGGTTTCGGTATCGAGTACAACGGATCGGATGGCCATCAGGGTTCAGCTCTCAACGGTGTGGGGTGAGTCAAAGGGCGCGATGTTAACACGTCAGCCGGCTTCAGCTCTGCTTGTAGCCGCGCACTTCATCCACGCCCCTGTTGGCGAGCTGGTCAGCCCGTTCATTGCCGGGATGACCGATATGCCCACGCACCCATTTCCAGGTGATGTCATGCCGGTTGCATTGCTCGTCGAGCAATTGCCACAGGTCGGCATTCTTGACCGGTTCCTTGGACGCCGTTTTCCAGCCGCGCTTCTTCCAGTTGACCATCCACTCGTTGATGCCCTTCATCACATATTGCGAATCGGTCACCAGCAGGACGTTGCAGCGCCGCTTGAGCTCTTCCAGGCCGCGAATGGCGCCCATCAGCTCCATGCGGTTGTTGGTGGTGTTGGCTTCGCCGCCCCACAACTCCTTCTCCACGCCCTTGCACACCAGCAATGCGCCCCAGCCGCCGGGGCCGGGGTTGCCCTTGCAGGCGCCATCGGTGAAGAGTTCTACGCTATCGGTCATCGGTTATTGAGCCTGAATCAAAAGAGGTTTTACGGTTCGCGCTGTTCGCGGTTGACCTTGGCCAGGGGCATCGGCACCAGCTTGGCGAGCGGTTCGCGGCGCACTTGCTGCACCGGCCGCAGCCCGACCGCGATCTTGCGCGCCACTAATAAATAGAAGCCCCCACCCGACAGTTGCCAGGCCCCTGCGCGGCGTTCCCAACCGGCGAGGCGCCCCTGCCATTTGGCGGACGCAAGCGGCGGACGATAGCACCCGAAGCGGCGTTTCTCCAGCGCGAAGCCCAGCAGGTTCAACCAGTCGCCCACCCGAGAAGGCGCGATGCAGCGCGCCTGGCGCAGGCCGTCCTGGGCAAACGCGTGGCGCAGGCCCCAACTGCTCCAGGGGTTGATGCCGACAATCAGCAAATGGCCACCAGGACGCACGCTGCTGGCGGCTTCGCGCAACAAGCCGTGGGGAGACAGGCAAAAATCCAGGCCGTGCTGCAACACCACCACATCGGCGGCGTGTTCGCTCAACGGCCAGGCCTGCTCCTCGCAGACGATTTCCACACCCGGCAACGGCGCCCCCAGGCGTACATTGCGTTGTACCTGCGGTGCGCACGGCGGCGTTTCGGCCGACGGGCCGTAATGCACCAGATAGCCACCAAAGAACCGGCCCAGCTCGTCGTCGAGCATGCGCCGCTCTTCATCCAGCAGAAATTGCCCAAGCGGCCCGGACAACCATTCGCGGGCTGCGCCGATCAGGGCCAGCCACTCAGGATCGGCCTGGGCGAACGCTTTATCAGTCATTGCATTCTCCAACTCGCCTAGACGTTCTAAGATGCACCAATGTGTTCAGCTTGGCGAATCGAAGAATGATACAGATCAGTGCCCTGCCCGCCTTCACCGATAACTACATCTGGTTGTTACAGGATGAGCAAACCCACCGTTGCGCCGTAGTCGACCCCGGTGATGCCGCGCCGGTAATCGCCTGGCTTGAGCAGAACCCGGCCTGGGTACTCAGCGACATCCTGGTCACTCACCATCACCATGATCATGTCGGCGGTGTCGAGCAACTCAAAAAGCTCACCGGCGCCAACGTCTACGGCCCCGCAAACGAAAAAATCCCGGCTCGGGACGTCGACTTGCAGGATAACGACCGCATCACCGTGCTCGGCTGGGATTTCGATGTGTATGCAGTACCCGGCCACACCCTCGGCCACATCGCTTATTACCATCAAGGCGTGCTGCTGTGTGGTGACACCCTGTTTGCCGCCGGTTGCGGTCGCCTGTTCGAAGGCACGCCGCAACAGATGTACGCGTCCCTGGAACGCCTGGCTGCACTGCCTGCCGACACCTTGGTGTACTGCACCCACGAATACACACAAAGTAACCTCAAGTTTGCCCAAGCCGTGGAACCGGATAATGCCGACATCGCTGAACGGGTCGCGCAAGTCGCTCAATTGCGCGCCCGTGGCGAGATGACGCTGCCGTCCAACCTGGCCCTGGAAAAACGCACTAACCCTTTTCTACGCACCTCTGAAACATCCGTTAAACAAAAAGCGGACGAACGGAACGGACGCGACAACCGCTCTGGGGCCGAGGTGTTTGCTAGCTTGAGGGCTTGGAAAGATAAGTTCTAAGCGGACGCAATCTGATACGTAATTTCTGAATGGTTGACCGGAACCGAAGCGCTTTCTAGAATCGCCCGACATTTTTGCCCGGAACTTACTTCCAGCCAATGTCGTCATCTATTAGTAAATCCATTTCTTCAGACGCATTGACCCGCCTGGCTCAAGCCGTGGCGGTGGCCGTTTCCGCAACTCTGGCGGGCTGCCAATCGACTCATTACGCTGCACAATCCACCGTGCAACCCAAACCCAATCTTGCTGCCAAGATCAAGCAAAAACCTATTTGGCTCTCAGAGAAGCCCAGCCCCGAAGTGCCCCAGGATGTCTGGGAACGCATGCGTCGGGGCTTTCAATTGCAGGACGGCGTAGGGGTCAACCCGCGCATCGAGCAACAACGCCTGTGGTTCGCCAGCAACCCCTCCTTCCTGGAAAATGCCGGCGAACGCGGCAGCCTCTACATTCATTACATCGTCGAGCGCCTTGAAGAACGCAACATGCCCCTGGAGCTGGCGCTGCTGCCGGTGATTGAAAGTGCCTACAACCCGATGGCCTATTCGCGCAGCGATGCGGTCGGCTTGTGGCAGTTCATTCCGTCCACCGGGCGCTACTTCAACCTGCGCCAGACCCGCGCCTACGATGGCCGCCGCGATATCACCGCCTCCACCACCGCCGCCCTGGACTACCTGACCCGCCTGCATGACATGTTCAACGGCGACTGGCTGCTGGCCCTGGCGGCCTACAATGCCGGTGAAGGCACGGTGAGCCGGGCCATCGAGCGCAACGAGAAGCTCGGCCTGCCGACGGACTACTGGAACCTGCCGCTGCCCCAGGAAACCAAGGACTACGTACCCAAATTCCTGGCGTTGTCCCAGGTGGTGCTGGCCCCCGAGGCGTACGGCGTCAACCTCAACCCGATCGCCAACACGCCGTATTTCGAAGTGGTTGAAGTCAAGCAAAGCATGGACCTGTCCCGGGTCGCCGCGCTGGCGGAAATCGATGAAGACGAGCTGTTCCAGCTCAACCCGGCCCTGAAACAACGCACCACCCTGGACGGCCCCCAGCATTTGCTGGTGCCCACCTCCAAGGCGCAACTGCTCACCAGCACCCTGTCGACGATGAAGCCGGAAGAATTGTTGAGCATGCGCCCGAAAAAGCCGGTGTTCGACGAAGTCGAGACCAAGGCGGTGGCCGGGCGTACCCGCAGCTACAAGGTGCGCACTGGCGACAACCTCACGCTGATCGCCAAGGCCAACAAGGTCGATGTGCATGACCTGCAGCGCTGGAACAAGCTCAACGGCCAGGCGCTCAAGGTCGGCCAGACCCTGGTGATGCAGGACACGCGCAAAGCCGCCGCGACCAAACCGGTGCAGTACAAGGTCAAGAAAGGCGACTCGCTGTACATGGTCGCCAAGCGCTTCAACGTCGAGATGCAACATCTCAAGCGTTGGAACCCACGCACCGGGCAGGCGTTGAAGCCTGGGCAGATGCTGGTGGTTTCCGGGCCGCGCTGATACCTCAAGAACACTGAAGAGCTAATTGTGGGAGGGGGCTTGCTCCCGATAGCGGTGGGTCAGTTAGCCTATGTACTGACTGGCACAAAGCTATCGGGGGCAAGCCCCCTCCCACATTGGATCTTCAGTGCTCTCAGCAGCCTTTTTCCATCCGGAACAAGCTGTTACTGTACCGATCATAAAGCCCAAGCCGCCCGGATCGGATCTCTGACTTGAAGCGTTCCCTCCTTCTACTAATAAGTCTGGCCTTGAGCTTTGCTGCGAACGCGACGATTACCGAGAGCCACGGTTACGCGCAGTTCGGCACACTCAAGTACCCGGCCAAATTCACCCATTACGATTGGGTAAACCCTGCAGCGCCGAAAGGCGGGACACTGCGGGTGATGGCCTTTGGCACGTTCGACACCCTCAACCCTTATACCTTCAAGGGCACCAGCCCGGTTTCCACCGGTAACTTCCTGCAGTACGGCGTCAACGAGCTGAACGAACCGCTGATGGTCGGCACCGGCCAGTACGCCCCTTCCGGCGATGAGCCGACGTCCAGCTACGGCCTGATTGCCCAATCGGTGGAATACAGCGAGGACCGCAGCTGGGTCGTGTTCAACCTGCGCCACGAGGCGCGTTTTCACGATGGGGCACCGATTACTGCCGATGACGTGGCGTTTTCCTACCGAACCCTGTTGACCGAAGGCCACCCGCAATACCGCACCAACCTGCAGGAAGTGGCGCGGGTCGACATTCTCAATCGCCATCGCATTCGTTTTGTGTTCAAGCGCGCCGGCAATCCGCTGCTGATCCTGCGCCTGGGCGAGTTGCCCGTGCTGCCCCAGCATTACTGGAAGAACCGCGACTTCAAGGCCACCACCTTCGAGCCGCCACTGGGCAGCGGGCCGTACCGAATCAAAAAGGTCACCCCCGGCCGCCAGTTGGTGTTCGAACGGGTCAAGGATTACTGGGGCAAGAACCTGCCGGTCAACCAGGGTTTGTATAACTACAACAAGGTCGAGGTGGAGTTCTACCGCGACAGCGACGTCGCCTTTGAAGCCTTCAAGGCGGGCGAATTCGACATTTATATCGAACACCAGGCCAAGAACTGGGACACCGGTTACCACTTCCCGGCGGTGAACCGCGGCGAGGTTATCAAGGCACAGATCGCCCACCGCATCCCCACTCAGAGCCAGGGCCTGTTCATCAACACCCGGCGCCCGGCCTTCAGCCAGACCCAGGTGCGCGAAGCCCTGGGGTTGATGTTCGACTTCGAATGGACCAACCGCACCCTGTTCAGCAATGCCTACAAACGCACCTTGAGTTACTACCCCAACAGCGAATTTTCCGCCACCGGCGTCCCGGTCGGTCACGAGTGGCTGATGCTCTCGCCCTACCGCGACCAACTGCCGGCCAAGCTGTTTACCCAGGCCTTCAGCCTGCCGCAGACCGACGGTCGCGGCATCCCCCGCGACACCCTGCGCCGGGCCCTGGGCCTGCTCGGCGAGGCCGGCTGGAAGCTGTCCGGCCAACGCTTGTTGAACCAGGACGGGCAACCGCTGCGCCTGGAAATCCTGCTGGTCAACCCGAACCTGGAGCGCATCCTGCAACCGTATGTCGAGAACCTGATCAGTATCGGCATCGACGCGCACCTGCGCACCGTTGACCGTGCGCAGTACAAGCAGCGCCTCGACCAGTTCGACTTCGACATGATCCTGGTCACCCTCAACCAGACCCTCAGCCCAGGGCTGGAACAGTGGCAGTACTTCCATTCCAGCCAGGCTGCCATCAAGGGCAGCAAGAATTACGCCGGCATCGCCAACCCTGTAGTCGACCACCTGCTGGAACAACTGCTCGCGGCCCAGACCCGCGAAGAACAACTGGCCGCCGGCCGCGCCCTGGACCGGGTGCTGCTGTGGCAGCACTACAGCATTCCCAATTGGTACCTCAACTATCATCGCCTGGCGTACCGCAACCGGTTCGCCTTTGTCACCACGCCGCCCTACAGCCTGGGCTTGAGCGCATGGTGGCTGAAAGCTTCGGAGAAAGCCCAATGATGTCTTTGCGCAGTACTCTATTCGCCAGCCTGTTGCTGTGCAGTGCGGCCCAGGCCGCCCCGCAACATGCGTTGACGCTCTATAACGAGCCGCCCAAGTACCCCGCCGATTTCAAGCATTTCGACTACGTGAACCCCGACGCCCCCAAGGGCGGCACCTTCCGCGAGTCGGCCATGGGCGGCTTTGACAGCCTCAACCCCTACATCAGCAAAGGCGTGCCCGCAGACAATCTGCCGTTGATCTACGACACGCTGGCCATGCAGAGCCTGGACGAGCCCATCACCGAATACGGCCTGGTAGCCGGCAAGATCGAAAAGGCACCGGACAACAGTTGGGTGCGCTTCTATCTGCGGCCCGAGGCACGCTTCCATGATGGCCACCCGATCCGTGCCGAAGACGTGGTGTTTACCTTCCAGACCCTGATCAAGGATGGCACGCCGCTTTACCGCACTTACTACGCCGACGTGGATGAAGTGGTCGCCGAGGACCCGTTGCGCGTGCTGTTCAAATTCAAGCGCACCAACAACCGTGAGCTGCCACTGATCCTCGGGCAGTTGCCGGTACTGCCCAAGCATTGGTGGGCCAGCCGGGATTTTTCCAAGGGCAACCTGGAAATTCCGCTGGGCAGTGGCCCGTACAAGGTGGCTGAGGTCAAGGCCGGGCGCATGATTCGCTACGAGCGGGTCAAGGACTACTGGGCCAAGGACTTGCCGGTCGCCAAGGGTTTCTACAACTTCGATAACCGCATCACCGATTATTACCGTGACAGCACCGTGTCCCTGGAAGCCCTGAAGGCCGGGCAGTTCGATTATTGGCTGGAGTTCAGCGCGAAAAACTGGGCCAACGCCTACAACATTCCGGCGGTAGCCGAGGGCCGTTTGATCAAGGAGGAAATCCCCAACGGTAACCCCACCGGTATGCAGGGTTTCGTGTTCAATACGCGCAAACCGATGTTTCAGGATGTCCGGGTGCGCAAGGCCATCAGCCTGTTGCTGGATTTCGAATGGAGCAACAAACAGTTGTTCAATGGCGCCTATACCCGCACGCGCAGTTACTTCGAAAACTCGGAAATGGCCGCCACCGGCTTGCCCGGCCCGGATGAACTGGCGATTCTCGAGCCCCTGCGCGACAAGATCCCTGCCGAAGTCTTCACTCAGTCCTTCGAGCCCTCCAAAACCGACGGCAGCGGCATGATCCGTGCGCAGCAGCGCGAGGCGTATCAGTTGTTGCAAGAGGCCGGCTGGAAGATCGTCGACGACAAGATGGTCGACACCACCGGCAAACCGGTCACCATTGAATTCCTGCTGGCCCAGACCGAATTCGAGCGCATCCTGCTGCCGTTCAAGCGCAACCTGGCCGACCTGGGCATCGACCTGGTGATTCGCCGGGTTGACGTGTCGCAGTTCATCAACCGCCTGCGCTCGCGGGATTTCGACATGCTGGTGGGCAGCTTTCCGCAATCCACCTCGCCGGGTAATGAGCAGCGTGAGTTCTGGAAGTCGTCCAGCGCCGACAAACCCGGCAGCCGCAACTACATGGGCCTGAAAGACCCCGCCGTCGACCAGTTGGTCGAGCAGTTGATCGACGCCGACTCGCGCAAAAGCCTGATCGCCCACGCCAGGGCGCTGGACCGCGTGCTGCAGTTCGGTTACTACGTGATCCCCAACTGGCACATCAAGACCTTCCGTGTGGCGTATTGGGACCACCTCGGCCATCCGCAAGTTTCGCCGCGCTATGACGTCGGCACCGCCACCTGGTGGGCCAAACCCGACGTCAAACCGGCGATCCCCCTGGACACCACACAAAGCGCCGAAGCGGCGAGCGGAGGCGATTGAATGCTGGCCTATATTGTTCGTCGCCTGTTGCTGATCATCCCCACGCTGTTCGGCATTCTGCTGATCAACTTCGTGATCATCCAGGCCGCCCCCGGCGGGCCGGTGGAACAGATGATCGCCAAGCTCGAAGGCTTTGACGGCGCCACCAGCCGTATCGCCGGTGGCGGCGCCGAAGTCGCGGTGGCCGGTTCCAGCTATCGCGGCGCCCAGGGGCTGGACCCGGCGCTGATCAAGGAAATCGAAAAAATGTACGGCTTCGACAAGTCGGCGCCGGAACGCCTGTGGATCATGGTCAAGAACTATGCCCGGCTGGATTTCGGCGACAGTTTTTTCCGTGACGCCAAGGTCATCGACCTGATCAAGGAAAAGATGCCCGTGTCCATTTCCCTCGGGTTATGGAGCACCCTGATCATGTACCTGGTGTCGATCCCCCTGGGCATCGCCAAGGCCACGCGCCACGGCAGCCATTTCGATGTGTGGACCAGTTCGGCGATCATCGTCGGCTATGCGATCCCGGCGTTCCTGTTCGCCATTCTGTTGATCGTGGTGTTTGCCGGCGGCAGTTACCTGGACTGGTTCCCGTTGCGCGGGCTCACGTCGAATAACTTCGACGAATTGAGCTGGGGCGCCAAGGTGCTCGATTACTTCTGGCACCTGGCCCTGCCCGTGACCGCCCTGGTAATCGGTAACTTCGCCACCATGACCCTGCTGACCAAGAACAGCTTTCTCGACGAGATCAACAAACAGTACGTGGTCACCGCCAAGGCCAAGGGCCTGACCAACCATCGCGTGCTCTACGGCCATGTGTTCCGCAACGCGATGCTGCTGGTGATCGCCGGTTTTCCCTCGGCCTTCATCGGCATCTTCTTTACCGGTTCCCTGCTGGTGGAGGTGATCTTTTCCCTCGACGGTCTCGGCCTGATGAGCTTTGAAGCGGCGATCAACCGCGACTATCCGGTGGTGTTCGGCACGCTGTTTATCTTCACCTTGCTGGGGCTGATCGTGAAATTGATCGGCGACCTAACCTACACCCTGGTCGATCCGCGTATCGACTTCGCCAGCCGGGAGCATTGAGATGAACCTGTCCCCCCTCAATCGCCGCCGGTTCGAGCGGTTCAAGGCGAACAAGCGTGGCTGGTGGTCGCTGTGGCTGTTCCTGATCCTGTTCGGGCTGAGCCTGGGCGCCGAGTTGATCGCCAACGACAAACCGCTGGCCGTGCACTTCGACGGTGACTGGTACTTCCCGGCGCTCAAGCGCTACCCGGAGACCACCTTCGGCGGCGAGTTTCCCCTGGAAGCCAACTACAAGAGCCCGTATATCCAGGAATTGCTCAAGGCCAAGGACGCCTGGACCTTGTGGGCACCGATCCCGTTCAGCTACCAGAGCATCAACTACGACCTGAAAGTGCCGGCCCCGGCGCCGCCGTCCAGCGTCAACCTGCTGGGCACTGATGACCAGGGCCGCGATGTACTGGCGCGGGTCATCTACGGTTTTCGCGTGTCGGTGCTGTTTGCGCTGACGCTGACCGTGCTCAGCTCGATCATCGGCGTGATCGCCGGCGCCCTGCAGGGTTTCTATGGCGGTTGGGTGGACCTGGCCGGGCAACGTTTCCTGGAGATCTGGTCCGGGTTGCCGGTGCTTTACCTGCTGATCATCCTCGCCAGCTTCGTGCAGCCCAATTTCTGGTGGCTGCTGGGCATCATGCTGCTGTTCTCGTGGATGAGCCTGGTGGACGTGGTGCGCGCCGAGTTCCTGCGCGGGCGCAACCTGGAGTACGTGCGCGCGGCCCGTGCGCTGGGCATGCAGAACGGCGCGATCATGTTCCGCCATATCCTGCCCAATGCGATGGTCTCGACCATGACCTTCATGCCGTTCATTCTCACCGGCGCCATCGGCACCCTCACCGCCCTGGACTTCCTGGGCTTCGGCCTGCCGGCCGGCTCACCGTCACTGGGTGAACTGGTGGCCCAGGGCAAATCCAACCTGCAGGCGCCGTGGCTGGGCATGAGCGCGTTTGCCGTGCTGGCGATCATGTTGAGCCTGCTGGTGTTTATCGGCGAGTCCGCTCGCGATGCCTTCGACCCGAGGAAATGAGATGAATCAGGACAATCTGATCGAAATCCGCGACCTCAGTGTCGAGTTCGTCACCGGCGAGCATCACCATCGCGTGGTCAATAACGTCAGCTTCGATATCAAGCGCGGCGAAACCCTGGCCCTGGTCGGCGAAAGCGGCTCGGGCAAATCGGTGACCGCCCATTCGATCCTGCGCCTGCTGCCCTACCCGTTGGCGCGGCACCCGTCCGGCACCATCCACTACGCCGGGCAAGATCTGCTGACGCTCAAGGAAAAGACCCTGCGGCACATTCGCGGTAACCGCATCGCAATGATCTTCCAGGAGCCGATGACCTCGCTGAACCCGCTGCACTGCATCGAAAAACAGATCAACGAAGTGCTCGGCCTGCACAAGGGCCTCACCGGCAAGGTCGCCACCCAGCGCACCCTGGAACTGCTGGAGCTGGTGGGCATCCCCGAGCCGCACAAACGCCTCAAGGCACTGCCCCACGAACTCTCCGGCGGCCAGCGCCAACGGGTAATGATCGCCATGGCCCTGGCTAACGAGCCGGAGCTGCTGATCGCCGATGAGCCGACCACGGCCCTCGATGTGACAGTGCAATTGAAGATCCTGGAACTGCTCAAGGAACTGCAGGCGCGCCTGGGCATGGCGTTATTGCTGATCAGCCACGACCTGAACCTGGTACGCCGGATCGCGCACCGGGTGTGCGTGATGCAACAGGGCTGCATCGTCGAACAGGCCGATTGCGAGGCGCTGTTCCAGGCGCCGCAACACCCTTACACCCAGGAATTGCTGGCGGCGGAACCCAGCGGCGGGCCGGCCACCAACGACGCCGGGCCACCGCTGCTGGAAGTGGACGACCTGAAAGTCTGGTTCCCGATCAAGAAAGGCTTTTTGCGCAACACCGTCGATTACGTCAAGGCCGTGGACGGCATCAACTTCAGCCTGCCCCAGGGGCAAACACTGGGCATCGTCGGCGAAAGCGGCTCGGGCAAGTCCACCCTGGGCCTGGCGATCCTGCGCTTGATCGCAAGCCAGGGCGGCATTCGTTTCGAAGGCCAGCAACTCGACCGCCTCACCCAGCAACAGGTACGCCCGTTGCGCCGCGAAATGCAGGTGGTGTTTCAGGACCCCTTCGGCAGCCTGAGCCCGCGCATGTGCGTCAGCGAGATCGTCGGCGAGGGCTTGCGCATCCACAAAATGGGCACGCCCGCCGAGCAGGAGGCGGCGATTATTGCCGCCCTCAAGGAAGTCGGCCTGGACCCGGAGTCGCGGCATCGCTACCCCCACGAATTTTCCGGCGGCCAGCGTCAGCGCATCGCCATCGCCCGCGCCCTGGTGCTCAAACCGCGCCTGATCCTGCTGGATGAGCCGACGTCGGCGCTGGACCGTACGGTGCAACGCCAGGTGGTGGAACTGCTGCGCGGTTTGCAGGCCAAGTACAACCTGACCTACCTGTTCATCAGCCATGACTTGGCGGTGGTCAAGGCGCTGAGTCACCAGTTGATGGTGGTCAAGCAGGGCCAGGTGGTGGAGCAAGGGGATGCCGGGGCGATTTTCGCCAACCCACAACACCCCTATACTCGGCAATTACTGGAAGCGGCCTTTCTGGTGCCCGCTTAACGTCGGAGCCCTCGCCATGTCGTTGAACACTCGCGCCCACCCTTCGCACTCGCCGCGGTTCTGGCGCGACGAGCGCTTGCCGTTCATCGAGGCGCGCACCATCGCCGACGGACGCAAGGTGACGTATACGCGGCATGCCCATGAACATTTCTCCATCGGCGCAATCACCCACGGGCGCAGCTATTACCACCATGGCGCGCAGACCTACCAGATCAGCGCCGGCACCGTGGTGTTGATGAACCCCGGCGATGTGCATGCCTGCAATCCTATCGAAAACGAGCATTGGTCCTACCATATGCTCTACCTCGACACGCCCTGGTTGACCGACCTGCAGCATCAACTGGGCTTCAGTACCGACCAGGGTTACCGCCCGTTCAACACCCCCCATACGCGGGACCCGTCGCTGTACAACGGCTTGCTGGCGTTGTACCGCCTGTTGGTGGATGAGCGGGCTGAACTGCTGCACAAACAGAGCGCGCTGGTGAGCTACTTCAGCGAGGTGCAGCAGCGCCTGAACCCTTCGCTCGCACCGGTACGGGAGGTCAATCACAAGTTGGAGCGAGCTGCTGACTACATCCGTGAACACTGCACCGAGGCCCTGAAGCTCGAGGACATTTGCCAGGCGGCCGAGCTGTCGCCGTCTTATCTGATCCGCGCCTTCAAGCAGTATTACGGGCTGACGCCCCATGCGTTTCTGGTCAATCGCCGTATCCAGTTCGCCCGCACCCAACTGCGCAATGGCGAGCTGATCGCCGACGTGGCCCTGGCCGCAGGCTTTGCCGACCAGGCGCATTTCCAGCGTGCGTTCAAACAGCATTTCGCCGCCACGCCCGGGCAATACCGCGAAATACTCAAGCCATCAGCAAATAACCCACACTGGCCACCAGCAACGCGGCCATCGAGCGGTTGAATACTCTGACACCCTGGGGATTGTGCAGGTAGCGCCGCAGAAATGTTCCGGCATAGGCCCAGCACGCCACCGACAGGTAGCAGATCACCAGGTAGAGGCCGGCGAACAACCAGACTTGCCCGGCATCGCCATCCGCCGCAAACAGTCCCATCCCCGCCACACAGGCCAGCCAGGCCTTGGGGTTGAGCCACTGCATGATCGCGCCGTACACCATCGATGGCGCCGTGGCGGCGCCATCGGCCTGCAACTGGCCATTATCCACGGCGAGCTTCCAGGCCATGTACAGCAAAAAGGCCACCCCGCCCCACTGGATCAACTGGGTCAGGATCGGCCAGCGCAGCAGCACCTCGTGCAGGCCCAGGCCAATCAGTATCAACAGCAACGTGAAGCCGAGCGCAGCGCCGAACACGTGCTTCTGGCTGGCGGCAAACCCGAAGCGCGCGCCGCTGCTCAGGGCGACCACGTTGACCGGCCCTGGCGTAATCGAAGTGGCGAGGGCGAAGGCAGCCATGGAAATGATCAAGCTCATTGCGGTTCCTTTTCGTGATGCCAGACGGGATGGCATCACGGTATAGGCTGGAGCGAACTCGGTATTGAACAAAATGCCCCTCAAGCTGCGCGAGGCGTCCAGGCTCAGCGCTGCGCGGGGATCCGGATATCGCCGCTGCGGCACTGGCTTTTCACACTGCGCGGGCAACCGGCGAAGGCCAGGTCCTTGGTCAGGCATACCCGCACTTCAGACAGCACTTTGCCTTTGCAGATGACGGCCATCCCGTGATTGCCCATGCGTGGGTTGCTGTCGCGAAACAGCGCCTCAATCTCGCTGGCCGCTAATGACGGCGGCGTATTGAACGGCTGCAGTTGTGGCGGAATGACCACCGCCCCCAGTGCCGTATCGGTTTTCTCCAGGTATTCCAGCGGCACGAGCCCGCTGCAGGTGCCGTGCTTGGCCCATTCATGCTTGAGCAGCGCACGGGTGGGAAACAGCGTCGCGCCCTTGCGCATTTCCTCGTCGGTCAATCGCACATCAGGGGCACAGGATGCCGGCCACCCGCCTCGCGCGTATTGCGGCCACAAGCCATGCAGGACAAACCCGTAGCCTTTGCCCGAACACTGTTCATTGTCCGGGTGCGTCAGGCAAAACGTCGGCGACCATGACAGCGACAATACATAGAAATCAAATTCCCCCGGCAGCCCTTGGCTGCGCGGCGCTGCCGTTGCCCCGGTGACGATCAGCAGCCACCCCACCATCCAGTATTTCATCGCGATATCCGTTTAAACAAAGTGAATCACCACGCTATCGCGACGGCTAGGGATGTTGAGAGTAACGTTGTAGCACCTTGTCCAGGATTCGATCCGTCTTCAACGCCTCGATTGCCAGCGAAGGGTGCTTGGCTTCCCCACGGATATGGGCATTCATCGCAAGCACGTGGTGCCATTGGATATGCGCATGACAAGGAATTTCCAGCACCTCATCGCACGCGCCTTCAAGACGCAGCGGCTGGTCTTCGAATACCGAGAACGTGATGCGCCCATGACTGCCGATCAGCTCGACCCGGTCTTCGCGGCGGTCTGCCACGAAGTTCCAGCAGCCCATGCCTAACGCTCCGCTGGCGAAGGCCCAGCAGGCGGTCACTGCGTCCTCCGCCACGTAGCGCTCCGCTTGCCGCGCGCTGAAGCCCGAGACTTCGACGATATCTCCTGCCAGGTACTGGAACAGGTCGAACCCATGGCTGGCCAGGTCGGCAAAATAACCGCCGCCGGCAATCGCCGGATCCGTGCGCCAATTGGCGGGATTGGTGTCGGCCTCCGCTGCGGGCTTGCATAGAGTCCAGGTCAAGTGGCGTAGCTCGCCGATACGGCCTTCCTGCAACCAACTGCGCACTTGCTGGAAGCGTGGCAATGAGCGCCGATAGTAGGAGACGAACAGGTGCAGCCCGGCGCGCTCGAAGGTGCGTTGCATCAATGCGCTCTGCTCGGCGTTCAACGACATGGGCTTTTCGACGCAGCAATGCTTGCCTGCCGCCGCCACCATCAAGCTGTACTCGAGGTGGCTGTCGGGTGGCGTGGCGATGTACACCGCGTCCACCTCGGGGTCGTCGATCAGGGCCTGGGCGTCGGTATAGAAGCGGGCAATGCCATGGCGTGTCGCATAATCGCGCACGGCGTCCTCGCGCCGCCCCATCACGGCCACCAGGGCGGAACCTGGCGCTTTGTAGAAAGCGGGTCCACTCTTCAATTCAGTGACACTGCCACAGCCGATCATGCCCCAACGTACGGTGCTCATCTGCTCTCCTCGTTCGTTTATGTCAATCGGGCAGTATCCACATACACACCCTGGCGCGCCATAACCACTTAGCATGACAATTGCATTACACTTTTATGACAAAGATTTCGTTACAGGCACAGATGATGAAAATACGGGCCACGGTCATATGCGAACACGAGGGGCATATCCTCTTTGTGCGCAAGGCAAGATCGAAATGGGCGTTGCCGGGCGGTAAGGTCGAACGCGGTGAACGCCCAGTGGGCGCGGCAGAGCGCGAGCTGGAAGAAGAGACCGGGTTGAACGTGGACGGCTTGCTGTACCTGCAGGAGCTGAAGGCCCGCGACACCCTGCACCATGTGTTTGAGGCCTCAGTGGTGAACATCGACGAGGCGCGACCGTGCAACGAGATCGTCGACTGCCAGTGGTACGCCTACAACGCTCTCGATGAGTTAGACACCACTGACGCCACGCGGCACATCGTCAAATCTTTCCTGCGCCGCCTCTGACGCGACGGCTTTGCCGACGCTGTTGTGCCAAATTCCAGGCAAAAAAAATCCCAAGTAGCTGATGGAAACTTGGGATTTAAAAATGCATAAACCGTGGGAGGTGAACGCACGGCTATAGTAGCGATTGCAAAAACGCGTCACAAGATTATTTTCTTCCTTTCGTCGGATTGAAAGCATCGTAAGTCATTCAATAACCACATGTTTTTTAAGGAAAGAGGCAGATTAGTGCCACTTTTTGGTGCAAGTTAGGGGCAAGCTTTGAACTTAATCCACTTATAAAAAAGGGTTATTAGTTATTCCACTTTTATACTTCCAACACTGTTGTTCATTGCACCGTGCGTGTCCCGGACTATTTACGCGCCACTTTATAGAGCACGCAATCCTGGTAGAAACTCTGGCGAATCGCCTCGGGTTTGAGCCGTGAACGGCTGTCATAGGTCTGCTCGGTAATGCCCATGGCCATCATGCGCATCCACGATTTGTTGAATTTGATGGTCTGGATCTTTTGCCGCGCGGCGTACAGCGACACCCCCGAAAGCTTGAGTTCCTGGGCCCTGGCAGCCGTGCCTGCGCCCCAACTGCACATATACTTGTCGCCCTCGCGCAACTCCCGAGCCTGCGCGGCTGCCGCGCCGCCGGCCAGGGAACAGGCAATCAGCATGATTCCAACAGTGCGCATTAGCTTCCTCACCTAACCACCTGAAAATAAAAGTGATTCTGGCGAGAATTTTGTTATAGAGGGGCCATCAGATTGCCTTATCTCAGGCCCATGCCACTACCAACAGGCCAGCGCCCAACACCAGACACAGCGGCGAATAAAAGTAGGTATCCAGCCTGGCGAACCTTGAGCCCACCACCTTTTTGAAAAACCCCACTAGCTCCGAATCGCCGATCGCCCTGGCAAACATCACCACAGCAATCGCACTGATCCCCCATTGCAGCGCCCCATGGGACACCGGCGAAAAATATAGTCCGGCGCGCAGGCAGACCAGCAGCGCAATCGCCACCAGCCCCATGGCGACCAGAAAGGTGCCCAGCGCCGAGGGTTTGAACGCCGGCCTTGGCCCGCTGGCGAATTCGCCCGGTAATTGAGGAATGGCGGCCAGGCTGCCGAGTTTGCCGCCCGCGGCCCAGTACAGATGCACCATGCTGATGCAGGTGAAAATTGCGACGATCCAGCGCGCAACGACGAAGCTCATGGCGGGCGTCCCCAGAAATGGTGGGACTGAGCATAGACGCCCTGATATTTTTTGCAGGTATTTCGTCGGCAGCTGATGTTAAAGTGCCGCCCCATGAAACTTGCCCGAATCGACCGCTCGCTCATTGCCTGGATGCTGTATGGCTGCGTCCTATTCAATGTGTTCGCCTGCAGCATCGGGCACGGGCAAATGGTCGGGATGCAGCTCAACGGCATCAGCGGTCAGTTCTGTACGGTCGACCCGCGCACGCAGGCGCCCGTGCAATCAAACTCTACCGATGAGAGCCTGCCAACACTGTCCAAGGCGTTCGGTTGCCCCCTGTGCTCCACCGGCGGCATGGGCCCCGCGCTCAGCAGTCACCTGAATGTAGCGGTGTTGCCACAGCCGCACGCCCCGCCTGCGGCCGTGGTACTTGCCGCTGACATCCCCACCCGTCTCACCTGGCCCACAGCCCACCCGCGCGCGCCGCCCGCCTTCGCCTGATCCCTGCGCTGTCCCTGCGCACAGCCCCCTGTTTCCATCCGGAAATACGCGCGGTCGTGCGTCATTTTCACGCCAAGTTTTCAGGATTCAACCATGAAACACTTACCCTTGCTGGCGGGCCTGTGCGGCTGCCTGCCTGTTTGCGCCCCAGCCCTTGAGCTGGCCCCGACCACCATCGAAGGCGAGCAAACCGTCGATCCCGGCCTGGCCCTGGATCAACCCAGCGGCATGGCGTCGCGGCTGGGATTGAGCGTGCGCCACACCCCGGCGTCGGTGGCCATCGCCACGCGCAACGACATCGAACGCCATGGCGCCAAGACCTTTCGCGATGCGGCCAATACCCTGCCCGGCGTCAACGCCAGCGCGCCACCGGGTTTTGGCGGGTTCGTCTCATACCGTGGGTTCACCAGCAGCCAGATCACCCAGATGTTCAACGGTATCAACGTCGCCACCGGCCTCGCGCGACCGGTGGATGCGTGGATCTACGACCGTGTCGAACTGGTCGGCGGTCCCTCCTCCCTGATCAATGGCGCAGGCTCCGTAGGCGGTTCGCTGAACTACGTGACCAGGCTGGCCAGCCGTGAGGAGCACGCCGTCGAAGGCCAGTTGACCTATGGCAGCCATGACACCGCCGGCCTGGCGCTGGGCCTCAACCATGCGCTTACCGAGCCCGGGGCCGCCGTGCAGCATTACGCGCGCCTGGATGTCAGCCGCAACACGCAGCACAGCTATATCGACCTCGATCAACGCGAAGCCTGGAGCGTGGCGTTTTCCCTGCTCAGCGACCTGACCCCGGACCTGTCCCATACCCTGGCGCTGGAATATCAGGACGAGCACGAAGACAGCCCCTACTGGGGCACTCCCGTGCTCAACCCCAAGGCCGGCGAGTTGAAGATCGACAGGCACAACCGCTTCAACAACTACAACGTCGCGGACGGTCGCTATGAACAGCGCACACGCTGGGCACGTTCAATCATTGACTACCGGATCAACGACAGCACCACCCTGAAAAACACCCTCTACCACCTCGACAGCCAGCGCGATTACCGCAACCTGGAAACCTACCAGTACAACGCCGACAACAGCGCGGTGAACCGCTCCACCGCCTATCAGGTGCGGCATCAGGGTGAGCAGAACGGCAACCAGTTCGAGCTGCGCCATGAGGACACCGTCTTCGGCCTGGCCACCACCTGGTCCGCAGGCTTCGAATACAAGGTCAACAGCACCACCAATAGCCCGTTGAACGTGCCGGGCAACAGCACAGTCGAGCCGAACGGCTATCAGCCCGGCCATTTCTACGACATACCGGGCACCCGACCCGGTTTCGTCAAAGACAAGACCAATGCAGTGACTACAAAAGCGCTGTTCGTGGAAAACCGCCTGGGCTTGACCGACACATTGTCGCTGCTCACCGGCCTGCGCTACGACGCCATCGACCTGGACGTGACCAACCACAGAACGGTGACAGCCGCCAACCCAAGGCACCTCCAGCGCAGTTGGGAACCGGTGACCGGGCGCGTGGGTTTGACCTACCAGTTCGTGCCATCCGCCAACGTCTACGTGCAATACAGCACCGCCGCCGAACAGCCGAGCACCACGACTCAGGTGTTCGACGTATCGACCGGCAAGCAATGGGAAATAGGCAGCAAGTTCGACTACCTCGAGGGTCGTGGCGCCGCCACGCTTGCCGTCTACAGGATAGAGCGCAAGGACTTTGCGGTGACCGACCCACTGGACCCCACCCGCAGCATTCCTGTGGGTGCGCAGTCATCCAGGGGCATCGAACTGGCCAGTTCGCTGCGCATCACCCCCCAATTGCTGGCTGAAGGCAACGTCGCCTGGGTGGACGCGCAATACGACGACTTCAACGAGAAAACTGCCAGCGGCTCCGTGGTGTCGCGTCAAGGCAATACACCGACCAACGTGCCCAAGCGCGTGGGCAATCTATGGCTGACCTATGACTTTTCAGAAAATTGGCAAGGCGGCGTAGACGCGCGCCATGTCGCCCAGGTGTATGCCGACAATGCCAACACCCAGACGGTGCCGGCCTACACGCTGTTTGGCAGTTTTCTGCGCTATAAAGTGGACACACACACCTCGATAACCGGCCGGGTGCGCAATCTGACCAATGAGGTGTATGCTGAATTCGCCCACGTTTCACCGGCGTATTACCTCGGCTCACCGCGAACGTTCGAGGTTGCTGTACAAACCCGATTCTAAAGCTGGAATACAAGCAATGTGGGAGGGGGCTTGCCCTCGATGGCGGCCTGACAGCCGACCAAGATGTTGGATCAGAGCGAGTACATATCCCTTGCTGCGGTAACGGCTGCTATGGGTTCCGCCCTTACGGCGTCTCACTTTTGAAAAGCGCAAAAGTAAGCAAAACGCTCTTGCCCCACCACTCGGCACCTCGCCCAGGCTCGGTGTGCCCGTAATCCGACATTGATTTGGGGGGCCGCCGCCACGCGCCATCCATGGCGCGGGGCGGCTAAACCGGCATCCCTGCCGGTTTACCCCCCAAATCAATATCGAATTCCGGCCAGCGTGGTTTAACGGGGCGCCTAGATCAAGAGCAAGAGCAAGATCAAGAGCGACTCGCTTCGCATCGTGGTTACCGTAGGTTGCTACACAGTTGTGTAGATACCTATGGCCATCGGGGGCAAGCCCCCTCCCACATTTTGATCTCCATCAGGTAGCAATACTGTCGATCAGTTGAGGGCCGACTCAACCTTGAGTGCCACATCCTCCGTCAACCACGCCTTCCACACCTCGGGATGAGCCTTGAGAAACGCCTGGGCCACGTCCCGAGGTGGCGTATGGTTCTCACTCATTTTCGCCAACGCCTGATTAAGCGGCTCAATAGGAAACTCAACCTTCTCGAAAAACTGCGCAATCTGCGGATGCTCCTTCTGGAACGGCGTAGACACGCCGATGCTCAATTTCGAGGCCAGCGAGCGCGTCGGCTTGGGATCAGGATTGTCCGCATCCGTCAGCGTCTTCCAGGCCTCGGCGTCGAACGGCGGCTCTTGCAGCTGAATCAATTTATAACGGCCCATCAGCGGCGTGGGCGACCAGTAGTAGAACAGCACCGGCTTGCCCCGGCGGATCGACGACGCAATCTCGGCATCCAGTGCCGCCCCCGAGCCGCTGCGGAAGTTCACGTAGCTGTCGTCCAGGCCGTACGCCTTGAGCTTTTGCTTGTTGACCACTTCCGAGGTCCAGCCGATGGGGCTGTTAAGAAAGCGCCCTTTACCGGGAGACTCAGGGTCTTGGAACACATCCTTGTAGCGCGCCAGGTCATTTACGCTTTTCAGGTCAGGGGCCAGGGGCTTGATGTTTTTGCTCGGGTCTCCCTTGACCACGTATTCCGGCACCCACCAGCCTTCGGTGGCGCCCTTGACCGTATCGCCCAGGCCCACTACCTTGCCTTCAGCCTCGGCCTTGACCCAGACGGGGCTGCGGCCCGCCCACTCTTCACCGATCACCTGGATGTCGTTCTTGGCCAGGGCGGTTTCCAGGGTGATGGTGGTACCGGGCAAGGTGTCGGTGGGCAAGTCGTAGCCCTTCTCGACAATGAACCGCAGCACCTCGGTGATCAGGCTGCCGCTTTCCCAGTTCAGGTCGGCAAAGTGCACCGGCGCCTGGGCGGCCGATACCGGCATTGACGCCAGTGACAGGCCCAGGGCCGTCAACGATGCAGCCAACAGTGTTCGCAATCCTTTCATCCCCTCGCACCTCGCGATATCGCAGCCATCAGCGGACGGCTTTGCTGCTAAGCGCGAAGCCTCTGAATAGTTAAGTCAACTCAACTGTAGTAGAGGTTCCGGAAGATAAAAGAAGTTCGCCGTGGTGATATTTATTCGCTGGCCTTGAACGTCACCAGTTCGCCCTTGCGCCACTTGGCGGCTTTGCCTGTCACGGCCTTGAGGGTTTTGGTCAGGCCTTCCTGCAGCTGTTCGTGAGCAGCAAATACCAGCATGACGCTGTGGCCTTCCTTGAACACAATCCCCTCGCCCTCGGCCGATGACACAAACGCGTAGTCGCCCAGGCCATATACGGTCAACTTGATATCGCGGAATTTCAGTTCGAACTTGCCACCTTCGCGGCTGGGCAATACCGCCGCGCGAAAATGATCGCCGACCTTGAGTTCCAGGCGTGGCTTGTCGTCCACCACCAACGCCGCTTCGGTATCGATCTCAGCGATGTAGATACCTTCCGGTGTCTGCTCGGTGACGTAGACAAAACGAGATTGAAACTGCTTGACCAACTTTGCGCGCAAATCACCCAGCACGAATAACGCGTGCATATCCAGATTACTGACTGCCAAGGAAACGCCCCCACATCGAAATAGCACTGGCCGCTTGAGCGGGCAGCACAAAAAAACGGCCGTTACGGCACGATCACAGACTCGTTAAAAACCTGAAGAAAACCCATAAGACCCGTACAGATAAGCGCGGTGGCCCTTATGCGAGGTCATCCGGCAACACAGCAAATCACAGGTTCAACGACCCGAGAATACGGGTCGAACAACTTCAGAGAATAACCCGATTAAAAACGCAGTTTTCCGACACGCATCACAAAAGAAAACACCTGGGCATGGAACCAGGCACGGGCCGCCAACGACAATACTAAAACAGCAACACAAGTCAAACCACCCGAAACGTGGCGGCTATATCAACAAGGTCGATCGACAGGAGCTGAGCATGCTACGACGTCAACACGACGATACGTCCTTCCACTCGCATTCATCATGTCCAGGCGAACCGCAATACTACTGCTTACCTACGCCCGATGGGTACTCCCATTCCGTGCTTTATCGCGTTGTGCCGGCCGGAAGGAATTTTTACCATATCCAGGAAGTGACCAGCGGCAGGATAAAAGGCTTTCGCAGCGATCACACCAAGGCCTGTGCACTGGCCAAAGCCTTGGAAGCCAACTTGTATAGCCTGCACGGCACACTCGTTTCGTCACCTGGCTGACTTTACTGCACAGCGGCCCTTCAACAACTGCCATACTGACCCGTCCATTGGAGTTTGCCCCGTGCGGGTCAGGTTTCATCAGTGCAGTTACCTTGAAGAGAAGCCTATACGTGACGGAATTTGATATTGGCGAATTTTTTATCCATGGCGATGCCAGGGAAGTAGACGGTGAGTTCCAAGCGGTCATCATCATGCGGGCCAAACCGCCGTTGACCACAGTGACAACGCATCAGGTAGAGAAAGACCGCTGGTTCAAAACCGTCGACGCTGCGGCCATCGCAGCGAAAGAGGCCGCCAAGGAGCTGAAAGCCGCCGTGGATTCAGGCGCACTCAGTTCTTGATAATCCGATAGAACTCTGGCGTGCCATACCCCTCACATGCAGGACGATGATCAGCCCGCATGGAGAATGTTATGGACACCACCACCCCGACACTTGAAACCCTGTTCGAACAACTAGGCCTGGATTCCAGCCAGGAAGCCATCGAACGCTTCACCGCCGAACACCGTTTGCCGGATGACGTCAAACTCATCGACGCGCCGTTCTGGAGCGAGCAACAGGCGGCCTTCCTCAGGGAACAACTGCATATCGACGCCGAATGGGCGCCTGCGGTCGATGACCTCAACGCCCTGCTGCACGAGTCTCCCGCCGCTTGATGCAATGCAGGCTGCCTGATTGCTCCGGCGCATCAGCGCTTGCCAGGCAGCCTTGCATTCCTGCGCATCCTCACGGCTGGCGAACAACAGTAATCATTATCGCCCTGGCTTTGCACCTTGCGGCTTGTAGCCCAGGCGCAAACCACCCCAATGACGCCCCTGGACCATGATCGGCACCGACAAGTCGTGCATCAGCTCGCCGGTATCGCGCGTGTAAGTCTGCAGCAACATGGGCTGTTGATGGCTACCGCAGCGTATGCCGGTACGGTCGTCAAACTTGCGCTTGGTGCGGTTCTGCACTGCGTCCACTTGGTCATCCCCGGTCAAGGCGTGGGAAAACGCTTTGTTATGTGTCGGCACGTAGCCCTGTTGGGTGCAGGCGATGGCAAACACCAAGCCTTCATGACGTGGCAACAGCGCCTCTTGAATGGCGGGCAACACCTGGTCGGTGTAAGCGTCAAAACGGGTTTTATATTTGCTCGGACGGGTATTTGCAATCAGTGTGTAGTTGCGGTCAAACAGATCCTCGAGGCTGATCCGGCGGCTCAGCGCATCCGCCTCGAACTGATCGGCAATGCGCCTGGCGCCTTCGCGAGCCAAGTCGTAGATACGCTGGTGATAGTCATCCAGGCCGACTTGCGCCAGGCGCTCGCTGATGGTTTCCGCCTGCCCTTCCATTTGCACAGCGGCGTCGGCGAGCTGGCGGGTTTGCTGATCGCTTACCGCAAGGTCGCTGCGCATCTGCTCCACGGCGTGGAACAGGCTGTCGAGTTGCGTGCGATTGGTGTCGGTGCCCTGGGCGATTTCACTGACTTGGGTTTCCACATCCGCCGCCAGGCTGGCGATGCTCGCCAAGTGCTCGCCGGCATGTTCCACCTGTTCAACACCGGTGTGCAGGTCCGCCGACAGTTGGCGAATCTGCTCCACCACCTGGGCGGTACGCTGCTGGATATCAGCGACCATCACCCCAACTTCATCCGTGGCCGTGGCCGTACGGCCAGCGAGGCCGCGTACTTCATCGGCGACCACGGCAAAGCCACGCCCATGTTCACCGGCCCGCGCCGCCTCGATCGCCGCGTTCAGCGCCAGCAGGTTGGTCTGGCTGGCAATAGACTGGATCACCAGCGTCACACGCTGGATTTCCTCGCTGCGCTGGCTCAAGGCTTCGATCAGCTCGCGGCTGGCATCGGCACGCTGGCTGAGTTGATGCATGCGGGTGATGGACTGCACCAGCACTTCCCGGCCTTCGCTGCTGCGCTGATGGGCTTGGCTGGCCGCGCCCAAAGCCTGGCGGCTTAGCTGGGAAGTGACCTGTTCGGTGCTGATCATCACTTGCGCGCTGCTGACGATCTGTTGGGAGGCGCCCAGCTGCGACTGCAAACGCGCCGCCAGCTGCTTGACCGAATAGGCCACGCCCGCAGCGGAGAGTGCGTTATGGCTGGTGGTATAGGACAGATCGCGCGTCAGCTCGCCAATCGCATCGCTGGCCGCAGCGTGCGCCACCCCAGGTTTGGGACTTTTCAGGCGGGGTAGCCAGATCACCAGCAAGGCCAGCGGCAGGCACACATAAATCGGCAAGCGGGTAAACGCCAGGCCCAGCAGTAGCAGCACCAGGGCGGCGCTCTGCGCGAGCGGTGTGAGCCAGCCGGGCAGCACGCGCGCCACCGATTGCGGTGGCACTGCTGCGCCCGTCAGAGATCCGTCTCCAGCCATTGTCGTTACCCCGCTGCTTGTCGTTATTGTGTCTGCATTAAACGCCACTATCGGGCCATTATCCATGGGCCTTTAGTGCAAGTGCATGCAGTAGATCAATAACCAGGGCGTAACGAATAATTCTTTGGGGAGCCGAGCCTGCGGCCCCCCGTGCAGCACATCAGGCTTGACGCTGATGCTTGTCGATCTGCTCGTGGCGCTCTTGCGCTTCGATGCAGTATTTGGTGGTGGGGCTGATCAGCAGGCGCTTGAGGCCGATAGGCTCGCCGCTGTCATCACACCAGCCAAAGGAATCTTCCTTGATACGTTCCAGGGCACGCTCCAGTTGCGGCAACATGCGCTGGTCGCGATCGATGGCATTGACCAGCCAGGTGCGCTCTTCTTCCACGGAAGCAGCGTCAGCCGGGTCGGCAGGCGTGTCCAGGCTTTCAATGGCGATACGGTTCTGTTCAATGCGCTCGTGGTGTTCCACTTTCATGTCTTGCAGCAACTTCTCAAAAAAAGCGTGCTGTTCGGCATTCATGTAGTCATCCGCCGGCATGGCCAGCAACTTTTCCTTTGTCATTGATTTCTCTATAAAAAATACGTGCATTAAGGCGAATAAGGGAGCGTTCCGGCCGACCTCTGCAGGTCTCGGAAAGGCGCCATCCGTTCCAAGCGCCACCCGGCACTCAATTTACGAGGGGCGGCAGTCTAAGGCCGACTTGAAGGCGCAGCAACTGAAATGACAGGCATTTTTCCCGATCAACCCCCAAAAGCACCAGGACGGGCTTGGCGAACGGTCATCGGAGTGCGTTTATAGCAAGAAATTCAGTCCAGGTGAGCTATATAGAAGACAAACGGTTGAACAAGCTGGCGCATTACTCAATGTGGGAGGGGGCTTGCTCCCGATTGCGGAGTGTCAGTCGCCATCTGTTTGACTGAGCCACCGCCATCGGGGGCAAGCCCCCTCCCACATTTGACCGGTGCTGTCCTCAATATTGTCTCAGCGCTTGAGCTTGCGCTTGTTGCGGTATTGGTCGATCACTACCGCCACCACGATGATCAGCCCCTTGATGATGTCCTGGATATACGCATCCACCCCGACAAAGGTAAACCCACTGGCCATCACGCCGAGGATCAGCGCGCCGATCACGGTGCCGGTGATGCGCCCTACCCCGCCCGCCAGGCTGGTGCCGCCGATCACTGCCGCCGCGATTGCGTCCAGCTCATAGGACATGCCCATGCCGGCCTGGCCGGTCGCCGCACGGGCCGAGGCCACCACGCCTGCCAGGCCTGCCAGGAGGCCGGCGATGCTGTAGACGATGATCAGGTGCCGCTTGACGTTGATCCCCGAAGTACGCGCCGCCTGCATGTTGCCGCCAATGGCGTAGGTGTACTTGCCGTACTTGGTGTAGCGCAGGGCGATATGGAAAATCACCGCCACCACCAGGAAGATGATCACCGGCATCGCGCCATGGCCGATGGCCGTGTACGAATCCGAAAGCATGCTCACCGGCTGGCCTTCGGTGTAGTAACGCGCCAGTCCACGGGCCGAGACCATCATACCCAGGGTCGCAATGAACGGCGGAATACCGGTCACCGCGATAATACTGCCGTTGATCGCCCCCGCCAGCAGCCCCACGCCCAGGCCCATCGCCACCGGGATCCACACCGGCAAATCGGTCAGGGACGGAAACACTGCACGGGAAAAATCGGAAGTCTGCGCCAAACTGGCAGCGATCATCGCGGACAAGGCCAACACCGAGCCGGACGACAGGTCGATGCCGGTGGTGATGATCACCTGGGTCACGCCGATGGCCAGCAAGCCGATGATCGACACTTGCAGGATCATCAGCACCAGGCGCTGGGAGTTCATCAAAAAGCTCTGGTCGCGCACGATCCAGCCGAACAGTTCAAACACCAGGCCGATGCCGATCAGCACCAGGAAGATGCTCAATTCAGTGGGCATGCGTCGACGGTTCTTGACCGGTGCCATCGCGGGCTTGTTGTCTGTTATTGCGTTCATAGCCAATTACCTTCTTATTCTGGAGTCAGTGGACCACGGTCATACCGGAGGCCAATTGCATGACTTTTTCCTGGGTGGCCTCAGCCCGATCCAGGGTGCCCATCAGTTCGCCTTCGTGCATCACCATTACCCGGTCGCTCATGCCGAGCACTTCGGGCAGTTCCGAGGAAATCATGATCACCGCCATGCCCTCGCTGGCGAGGAAGGAGATCAGGCGGTAGATCTCGGCCTTGGCGCCCACATCGATGCCACGGGTCGGCTCATCGAGGATCAACAGTCGCGGGTTGGTCATCAGCCAGCGCGCCAGGAGCGCCTTCTGCTGGTTGCCGCCGGACAAGGTATCGATGCACTGTTCCAGCGAGGGGGTTTTCACTCGCAGCTTCTTGCACATGTCTTCGCACAAGGCGCGCAGGGCTTTCTGCTGGATGAAACCGTTGCCCGAATAGTGCGGCAACACCGCCATTTCCATGTTCTCCAGCACCGACAGGCACGGGAACAGGCCGCTGAGCTTGCGGTCCTCGGTCAACAGCGCAAAGCCCTTCTCGATGGCCATGTGCGGGTCGCTGATGCGCACCGGTTTGCCGTCGAGGGTGATCTGCCCGCTGCTGCTTGGGGTGATGCCGAAAATGGTTTCCGCCACGTTGGTGCGGCCCGAGCCCATCAACCCGGCGATGCCGAGGATTTCGCCGGCGTGCAGGTCAAACGAAACGTCCGTGAACACACCGTCCAGGCTCAGGTTGCGCACCGACAGCAATAAGTCGCCGATCGGCGTCTCGCGTACCGGGAACAACTGGCTCAGCTCACGGCCGACCATCATCGAGATCAGGCTGTCGCTGTTCATCGTGTCGGCACGCTGCAGGCCGATGTACTGGCCGTCGCGAAACACCGCCACTTCATCGGCGATGGCGAACACTTCGTTCATTTTATGCGTGATGTAGACGATGCCTTTGCCCTGGGACTTGAGGTCGGCAATGATCGAAAACAGATGGGCGACTTCCTTCTCGGTAATCGCCGAGGTCGGTTCATCCATGATCAGGATATCGGAGTCATAGGACACGGCCTTGGCGATCTCGACCATCTGCCGCTCGGCGATGCTCAGGTTGCCGACCTGTTCTTCCGGGTCGAGGTTGATGCGCAGCCGCGCCAGCAGCTCGGCGGTACAGCGGTGCATTTCGCGGTGGTTGACCATGTGCAGGCTGTTGAGCTGCTCACGGCCGATCCAGATATTCTCGGCGATGCTCATGTGCGGCATCAGGTTAAGTTCCTGGTGGATCATCGCAATCCCGGCCTTTTGGGCCGCCAGGGGGGTTTCAAACACAATCGGCTTGCCGCGCAGGCGAATTTCGCCGGCATCGGGCTGATAGATGCCGGCGATGATTTTCATCAGCGTCGACTTGCCCGCACCGTTCTCGCCCATCAGCGCGAGCACCGTGCCGGGGCGCACCCGCAACTGCACATCGTCCAGGGCCACGACGCCGGGAAAGCCTTTGCTGATGTTGAGAATTTCCAGCAGGTAGGGTTCGTCCTGCGCCAGCGGCTGGATACCCGGCGGCTGCGAGACAGTGGCATGAGCGAGCATAGGAAGGTACTCCATCTGCAGGGCGGCCGTGACCGCCCTGCCAGCTTAGGGTTGTGAGGTCAGGGCTACTTGAAGTCTTTGACGTTGTCCGGGGTGATGAGCTTGAACGGGATCACCACGTTCTGCTCCACCGGCTCGTTCCTGGCCATCTTGCGCGCCGCTTCCACCGAGCCGACGGCCTGGCCCTTGGCATCCTGGAACGCCGAGGCGGCCATCTCACCCTTGGTGATTGCGTTGAGGCCGTCCGGCGTGCCGTCGACCCCGGCGATCAACACGGTGCCGGGCTTGGTGCCTGCGGATTTGAGCGCCATGGCCGCGCCAATCGCCATCTCGTCGTTGTTGGCCAGTACGGCATTGAACTCACGGCCCTGGGTCAGCCAGTCGTTTACCAGGGTCATGCCCCTGTCGCGCAACCAGGTACCCGTCTGTTCCTGCTCGATCTTGATGCCCGGGTAGTTGGCCAGCACTTCCTTCACGCCCTTGGTGCGGTTGGTGGTGGAGTTGTTCGCCAGATCGCCGAGCAGGATCACGATCTTGCCCTTGCCGCCGAGTTTTTCGGCGATGTACTGCATTTGCAGCTTGCCGGCTTCAACGTCATCGGACGTCACCGCGACCACGTCCTTGGGCAAGTCTTTCTGGTCGGGGCGGCGGTTGACGAACACCAGCGGAATTTTCGCGGCGGTGGCGGCCTTGATGATGTTGGCTGTCGAGGCGGTGTCCACCGGGTTGACGATGATGGCGTCGACTTTCTGGCTGATAAAGTTCTCGACCTGGCTCAGTTGCTTGACCACATCGGCGCGGGCGTCTTCGAACTGCAGTTGCACGCCGTCGCCCTTGGGATAGGACTTGGCTTGCTTGTCCATGTCTTCGCGCAGGTAGGTGAGGAAGGTGTCATCGAAGGCGGACATGCTCACGCCCACCTTGATGTCGGCGGCCGTGGCGACGCCACTGGCGAGCAGCATCGACAGGGCCAGCGCGGTAAAACGGATCGGGGTCTTCATGAACGGTCTGTCTCCACTTTCTTGTTGGTTTTATGGACGTTGCGTTTTATCAGCGTTCAGCGGGCACCCGCACCACCGGCGCGCCTGGAATGCAGCAGACCAGCGCGCCCTGGTTTTCGACGCACAGCACATTGAGGAAGGAGAAGTAGAACGGCCGGGCGCGGGGCAGTGCGCGTGGCGTGTGGGCAGGGCGTAAAACTCGCAGTACAGCGTTGAAGATTTTCATCTGACGGTACCTGGTTGTTTTTGATCTTGTTTTTGTTGAGTCGCCGGGGTCGAGCCCAAGACGTACTTTATGCAACCTGGAAAAGACTTTATTGGAAAATAATTTCCATATCAACCTGTTTTAGAATTTTATTCTATTTTTGTTGAAACCACCTGCTGGCGCTCGGCGCTGAGGCGTGCGGCGTCCAATATACGGGTGGTTTCCAGCGCGTCATAGGCGTCCACGGGCAATGGGCCCTGGCCTTGCACCGCCGTTTGCAACTGCCGATAGAACTGGGTCCAGCAGCCCTTTTCAGAGGGCACCCGTTCACGCTCCGGCCCCTGTTCGAACCAGCCCCAGCGTCGATGCTCTTCCGCGCCCCAGTGCTCGCCTTCGGTTTTCGGCGACTTGCCGGCCATCAGTGCTTCTTCCTGGCCATCCAGCCCGTCCACGGTGTAACAACCCAAGGTGCCGCTGACGCGAAAACGTGGGGCCTGGCAGTTCTGCAAGGCATTGCCCCACAAATGGGAGACCACCCCGTTGGCGTGGGTCAGGGACACGAAGAAGCCGTGATCGACGTTGGGGTGCTCAGGGGTGAATTGCAATTGCGCGAATACCTTGTCCACCGGGCCGAACAATTGCAGGGCCTGATCCACCAAATGGCTGCCGAGGTCGCGCAACCAGCCGCCGCCGCTGGCATTGCCCACTGCCTGCGGGCTGTAGCGTTCGACACGGGACTCAAAACGGGTGATCTCACCCAAGGCACCGGCATCGATGAGTTTGCGCAGGGTCAGGTAATCCGAATCCCAACGTCGGTTCTGATAGACGCTGAGCAGCGTGCCTTGGCGTTCAGCGGCGGTGATCAAGGCCTGGGCCTGCTCGGCGTTGGCGGCGAAGGGCTTGTCGCTGACCACCGCCACGCCGTGTTCGATGGCTTCCAGCACCAGCGCCGGGCGGCCCTTGAGGGTGGTGGAGATGACCAGGGCATCGACGCCGGCTTCGACGATCTGGCCGATGCTGTCGAAGGCCTTTACCCCTGGCAGATCGGTATTCAGTTGCTGACGCCGCTCGGGTGAACGGGTCACCACCCCCACAAACGTGGCGCCCGGCAATGTTGCAATCAGTGGCGCATGAAAAAAGCGCCCTCCATGGCCATAGCCGACCAGTCCGATTCGCATGAAGTCACTCCTTACTGGAAGTGGAAACTGAATCAAATGTGGGAGGGGGCTTGCTCCCGATGGCAGTGGATCAGTCACCTGATTTGCCAACTGACACACCGCAATCGGGAGCAAGCCCCCTCCCACATTGACCGAGTGTTAGCCGTAGAAATGCGGGCGATCCGGCAGGCTAACCTGCACAATCTGCCCACTGCCCTGCGCTTCGATACACGCATCCGCCGCCACCGCTGCCGCATAGCCATCCCACGCCGACGGCCCGCCCACTTGCCCGGCCCGCACGCTGTCAATGAACGCCTGCAATTCCACGTCATAAGCGCCAATGAAGCGATCCTTCCAATCCATCAGAATCGCATTCGACAGCTTGGCCTCGCTGCGCAGTTGCACCTGGGAAGGCTCGGGCAATTTGGCGATGCCGCTCTCCCCCACCACTTCGCACTGAATGTCGTAGCCGTATTGGCAGTTGACGAACACTTCGACGTCGATGCGCGTGCCCTTGGCGGTCTCCAGCAGCACGATCTGCGGGTCGCGCAGATGGGCCAGGGCTTTGCTGGTCTTGCGCGGGAACACGACCTGCACCGAGACGTAGTCGTCGTTGAGCAGCCAACGCAGTACATCCAGTTCGTGAATCAGGGTGTCGGTAATCGCCATGTCGGTGTTGTAGTTTTCGCCCACCGTCGGGTTGCGATGCGCGCAGTGCAGCATCAGCGGCTCGCCGATCTGGCCGCTGTCGATCACGGCCTTCAAGGCGCGATAACCTTCGTCGTACGGGCGCATGAACCCGACTTGCACCAGGCGTTTGCCGTGGGCGACTTCGGCTTCGACGATTTTGCGGCAGCCTTCAGCGGTGACGGCCAGGGGCTTCTCGCAAAACACCGGTTTACCCGCAGCGATGGCGGCGAGCACGAACTCCTCGTGGCTCGGCCCCCACGAGGTCACGAGCACGGCTTGCACCTGCGGCGAGTTGATCAGCGCGTGGCCGTCCGGGTACACCTCGGCGTCCAGCTTCAACTCGGCGACCACCTTGGCCGCCTGTTCCAGGTTGATATCGGTGACTGCCACCACCTGGCTGTTGAGCAGGGTCTGGCTGCAACGACGAATATGGTCACGGCCGATGGCACCGGTACCGATCACTCCAAGCTTCAACGACATACAAACACTCCTCTTGTTATTAGTACTGCCGGGCCTTGGCCAGGTGTTCATTGAGTTTTTTCGCGGCGGCGTTGGTGCGTTCGCTGGTGGACACCTGCGCCACGCCCACCCGCCACCACGACAGGTAGCCGTGCACCATGGTCTTGGGCAGCACCTTGATATCGATCAGGGTCGACACGGTTTGAGTACGCGCATCGGCCAGAGCCCCTTCAAGCTGTTCCACGCTGCTGACCTTGTAGGTCTTGCAGCCGTAAGCCGCCGCGCTCATGGCGAAATCCACCGGTACCAGGCCGCCGTCGAGCTTGCCGCTCTCGGGGTTGCGATAGCGGAACTCGGTGCCGAAGCTGTCCATGCCGTTGCCGATCTGCAGGTTGTTGATGCAACCGAAGGCCATGTTGTCGAGCAGCACCACGTTGATCTTGCGGCGCTCCTGGATCGAGGTGGCCAGCTCCGAATGCAGCATCATGTAGGAGCCATCGCCGACCAGCGCGTACACCTCTTTGCCCGGCTCGGCCAGCTTTACACCTAGGGCGGCGTTGATCTCGTAGCCCATGCACGAATAGCCGTACTCGACGTGGTAGGTATTAACGCCCTTGCTGCGCCAGGCGCGCTGCAGGTCGCCGGGCAGGCTGCCGGCGGCGGCGACGATGATTGCGTCATCGGCGAGCGTCGCATTGAGCACGCCGAGCACACGGCTTTGGGTCAGGCATGAGCCGGTCAGCTCGATGAATTCGCGCAGTACGGCGCGGTCCAGGTGGTCGTCGACTTCCGGCACGAAGTCATCACCGTGGTATTCGACCTGATGCACGCGGTCGACCTCGGCATCCAACTGCGCCTTGGCGTCAGCAATCTGCTCGCCCCAGCCGGAACGGTAATCACCGAGGGCATCGGCCAACGCTTCGAGGGCAACCTTGGCGTCGGCCAGCACTTGCACGCCGTCGAGTTTCAACGCATCGCCGGGGCAGATATTGAGGTTGAGAAACTTCACCTCGGCGTGCTTGAACAGTGATTTGGACGACGTAGTGAAGTCGGTATAACGCGTGCCGATGCCGATGATCAGATCCGCCTCGGGTGCCAGCAGGTTGGCCGCCAGGCAGCCGGTCTCACCAATGCCGCCAACGTTCAGCGGGTGGCTGGACACCACCGCGCTCTTGCCCGCCTGGGTTTCGGCGAAGGGAATCTCGAAGCGCTCGGCAAAGGCCTGCAACGCGGCATTCGCGCCGGAGTATTTGACCCCGCCACCGCAGATGATCAATGGTTTGCGCTTGCCGCTGAAGGCCGCCAGCGCATCGCCAAGCATTGCGGCGGTGGCTGGGCGACGTTCGATACGGTGCACGCGCTTTTGCAGGAAATAGTCGGGATAGTCCCAGGCTTCACCCTGCACGTCCTGAGGCAGCGCCAGGGTCACCGCGCCGGTGTCGGCGGGATCGGTGAGCACGCGCATGGCCTGGATCGCCGCCGTCATCAACTGCTCGGGGCGGTTGATACGGTCCCAGTATTTACTCACGCAGCGGAACGCATCGTTGGTACTGATGCTCAAGTCGTGGAACTGTTCGACCTGTTGCAGCACCGGGTCCGGTTGACGGCTGGCGTAGACATCGCCCGGCAACAGCAGCAACGGAATACGGTTGGCGGTCGCGGTCGCCGCAGCGGTGAGCATATTTGCCGCGCCGGGCCCGACCGATGCGGTACACGCGTAGATCTTGCGCCGCAGGTGCTGCTTGGCGAAACCGATGGCAGCGTGGGCCATGCCCTGCTCGTTACGGCCCTGATGCACCACCAGGTCGCCGCTGTCCTGCTCCAGCGCCTGGCCCAGGCCCAGCACATTGCCGTGGCCGAATATCGTGAACACCCCGGCGACGAACTTGCTCTGCACGCCATCGACTTCGATGTATTGGTTATCCAGGAACTTCACCAGGGCCTGGGCCATGGTCAGTCGGGTTGTGGTCATGTCGCGCCCCTTAACGTTTTTGCAGGTGGGCGATGCTTGCCCCCAAGGCCTGCTGGATATCCGCCAGTTCATGCACACTTGTGGCAAACGGCTCGAACGACAGGTAGCCGCTGTAGCCAGTGCTGAGCAAAGTGTCGATCTGCGCGGCGTTACCGAGGATGTCGCCCTCGCCCACCAGTACGCGGTGGCCGTCGCGGATCGAATTGAGCGGCGCCTCGGCATCTTCCACGCCGGAGATGTGCACCAGCCCGGTCAGCTCAGGGAAGAACTCGTGCTCGCCGGCCAAGTGATGATGGAAGGTGTCGTGCACCAGGCGGAACACATCCAGGCCGCCGATGGACTGGATCGCGTCCACCGCTACGCACTTGCGGCGCATGGCGCATTCTTCGAAGCCCAGCGGTTCGATAAAACCGAGAATCCCGTGCTCGCGCAGGATCGGCGCCAACTCGCTTAACGCCGTGCGCAAACCGGCGGCGCGCTGGGCTTCGTTGCGGGTGTCGCCCGGCTCGTTGAACGGGCACATCACCAGGCCTTGCGCGCCACATTCCCGGGCATAGGTGGCCAGCTCGATCGCCTGGGCACGGCGCTGGTCATTCCACACATCAAAGGGGTACAGCGCGTTGATCGACAGCACCGTGATGCCCTGGGCTGCGCACAATTGGCGCACGCGGCTGGCCGGGGCGCCGTATTCGATCTGGCGGTCCTTGAGGTCATTGCGGATCTCGATGGCATCGCACTTCAAGGCCACGGCCAACTGGATGAACTCCGGCAGGGACAGGTTGGGCGCGACCATGCGGTTAAGGGCAAAACGTAACGGCGACTTCATTGTTGTTGTTCTCCGTGCAAAACCGTTCAGAGGTCCAGCAGCCAACTGTGCTGCGGGTCGTTATGGAAGTGCCAGGCACGCTTGGGGCCGGCCATGACGTTCAGGTAATACGACTCGTAGCCGTACGGCACGCTGACCGGGTGATAGCCCTTGGGCACCACTACCAGGTCACTGTTTTCCACGGCCATGGCCTGGTCGATACTGCGATCGTCGGTGTACACCCGCTGGAACACGAAGCCCTGGGGCGGGTTGACCTGGTGGTAGTAGGTTTCTTCCAGGAAGCTCTGGTGCGGCAGGTCATCGGTGTCGTGCTTGTGCGGCGGGTAGCTCGACGAATGCCCGGACGGCGTGCGCACTTCCACCACCAGCAGCGAATGCGCCGGCTCGCTGTCGGGCAGGATGTCGCACACGTAGCGGGTGTTGGCGCCCTTGCCACGCACGCTGCGCTTGCACTGCTCCGGGCGGATCAGGCGCGGTGTGTAACCGCTCGCACCGGGCGCGGCGCAGACAGCGATCTGCACGTCACTCAAGGCGCTGACCTGGGCCTGGGTGCCCGGCGGCAAGTAGGCGGCGAACGGGGATTTGTCCTCGAACACCGATTGACGGTCCCCAGGTTCTGCCAGTCGAAGCCCTCGCCTTCGATATTCACCCGGCCGCTGAGCAGCACCAGGCACAGCTCCTTATCACCCGCGCTGACCGGCAGGGTTTCGCCCAGGCTCAGGCGATAGGCGCTAAAACCCACATACTCCAAGCGCCCGGCTTCCAGGGCGACCATGGTCTGCCCACGTTTATTGCTCTTGACCAGCAAGCTCATGGTTAAGTCCTCTCGTTGAGCAGCGCACGCAAGGTGTCATAGCCCTTTTTTGCATAGATGTAGCTGGGCGCCACGGCCGGGTCCTGCTCGGCCTCGACCACCAGCCAGCCCGCGTAGTTGGCGGCCAACAGCACATCGAGCAATTCGGCAAAGTCGATATCGCCGTCGCCGGGCACGGTGAAGGTGCCGTTGACGATGCAGTCGGGAAAGCTCCACATCTGGTTGCGCGCCAGTTGCACCACCGGTTTGCGCACGTCCTTGAAATGCACATGGCAGATGCGCGCGATATGTTTGCGCAGCACCTCAAGGGGTTCGCCGCCACCCATGTAGCAGTGGCCCGAGTCGAACAGCAGGCCGACTTCCGGGCCGGTGCGTGCCATCAACTGATCGATATCCTCGGGGGATTCGACATAGGCGCCCATATGGTGGTGGTAGGCCAGGCGCACGCCCTGGGACAGGGTGAACCGCGCCAGTTCGGTGAGCTTATCGGCGTAATCCTGCCACGCCTGTTCACTGTGAAAGCGTGGGCGTTCGATCAGGCGGATGCGCGAACCCTGGATCGAATCGGCGACTTCGCCGTAGACCAATACGCTCGCGCCGTTCTGTTTGAGCAACTCGACGTGGCCGGCGATGGCCTCGATTTCTTCAGCCACCGAACGCCGCGCCAGGCGGCTGGAATACCAGCCGGACACCAGCGCCAGATCGTAGGGGCGCAGTACGTCGCCGACACCTTTGGCGTCCTTGGGGAATTTGCCGTTGAGTTCAAAACCTTCGTAGCCGATTTCCTTGCCTTCGCTCAAGGCGGTGCTCAGCGGCGTTTCACCGCCGAGGGCCGGCAGGTCGTCGTTGCTCCAGGAGATCGGGTTGATGCCAATTCGGATTGCGGGCATGGCTGCACCTTATTGTTTTTCAAAGTTGCATGAGATCTGCTCTATGTGGGAGGGGGCTTGCTCCCGATAGCGGAGTGTCAGGCAACACTTCTGTAACTGAACTATCGCTATCGGGAGCAAGCCCCCTCCCACATTGGAATTGCTTTGCACATTTAGACCTGTGATCAGGTTCGGGCACTGCGCCAGGCGTTGATGAGCTGTTCGAACGTGGCCTGGACTTGCTGAATCAGAACCTCATCATCAATCTCCCCCGCCATCCACGCGCGGCTCGGTTCCTGGAAGATCGTGCGGCCCACGGCAAATCCTCGGCAGGTCGTACTCTGGCTGGCTTGCCGGAAGCCGTCGGCGAGGCATTCGGCCGAGGCGTTCAGGCCCAACAGCACCACACCACGGCAGTACGGGTCACGTTCTTCGATCAGTTCGTCGAGTTTTTTCCAGTCCTCGGCCGATTGCGCCTCGATCTTCCACCACGCCGGGTAGATGCCCAGGTTGTACAGGCGCTTGAGGCTGCGGTAGAGCACGTCGGGATAGGTCGAGGGGTGATCCTTGGGCGGGATGACCTCCAGCAGCAGTTCATGCCCGCTGACGATCGACGCTTCGTACACTGCCTTGAGCTGCGCTTCCTGCTCCAGGCGCAGCAGCGGCGCGTCATCGGGATGAAATTGCACCAGGCACTTGATGATCTGTTCCTGGGGCCAGGCGATCAGGTTGCTGCCGATGGAGCGGCCATGTTCGAACGCCAAGGGCCGCGAGTTCTGCACTTCCACCGGGCGGGCGATCCACCAGCCCCGGCCGCTGGCCGCATTGAGCGCGTCCTGGCCGAAGCGCTGGTCGGCGAGCAGGCCGACGTCGGCTTCAATGCCTTGATCAGCCAGTTTTTTCTCGACGCGTTCGATGGCCTGAATAAACAGTTGCTTGGCATCACTGATGCGCGCCACGTCCTGGCCGCCGCGTTGAGCCAGGTCCACCAACTGCCAGCGGTGGTCGAAGGCGAACACGAACAGCTGCTTCCAGGTTTTGCGCGGCACGCTGACGCGGTGCAGGCGTTGCAGGGTCGCGTCCTGGTCAGGCCGGGTGATCGGCACCGGGCTGTTGAACAGGTATTCCAACTCGACAGGGGTGGGCATGGCCGGTGCGCAGGCGTGGCGCGACACCACCAGGCCGCCGCAGGCATTGGCCAACTGGCTGCAACGCTCATCGCTGGCATCATTGATCCAGCCGCTGAGGAAGCCCGACATGAACGCATCGCCCGCGCCGAGTACATTGAGCACTTCCACGCGCACGCCGGGGTAGATGGCGCCATCTTCGAGCCGCGCAGGAATCGCGCCGTGAATCACGGTGCAGCCCTGTGGGCCGAGCTTGACCACCAGGGTCGCGGGCGTCAGTTCACGCACTTTGCGCAGCGCGGTGAGCAAGTCTTCACTGCCGCCGGCGATCAGGAATTCTTCTTCGGTGCCGACGATCAGGTCAAAGCGCGGCAGGATCTTCTGTACATGCTCACTGACCTGCTGGTCAGCGACGAAACGGGTCTCGCCATCAGCCTTGCCGGCCAGGCCCCACAGCACCGGGCGGTAGTCGATGTCGAGCACGCGCTTGACGTTATGCCGGGCCGCGTAGTCCAGCGCCTGGATGCTGGCCTTGTAAACGCCATCGGTGGAGAAATGCGTGCCGGTGATCAACAGCGCCTTGCTGGAGGCAATGAAGGCTTCGCTGATGTCTTCGGCGCGCAGGGCCATGTCGGCGCAGTTTTCGCGGTAGAACACCAAGGGGAAGGTTTCACGGTCCTTGAGGCCAAGCAGCACCAGGGCGGTGAGGCGTTCCGGGTCGACCTTGACCGCGCTGACGTCGCAGCCTTCACGGGCCAGGGATTCCAGCAGGAAGCGGCCCATGTGGTCGTCGCCCACGCGGCTGAGCATGGCCGACTTGAGCCCCAGCCGTGCCGTGCCGAAGGCAATATTGGCGGAGGAACCGCCGAGGTATTTGGCGAAACTGGACACGTCCTCAAGCCGCGCCCCCACTTGCTGCGCATAGAGGTCGACGCCCAGGCGTCCGAGGCAAATCAGATCCAATTGACGCCCACTGGCAAAACGAGTCTGGCCCATGCTGGCTCCTGTTATTTTTATCAGCCTGCGTTGTGCCGCCGTGGCGACGGCAAACGCTCTTGGTGGAGCAGACTAGAACGTCCGGCGGCGGCAATCAATATTTATTCCATAATTATTTTTAGTGGAATATTTTTTCCAATAAGCCAGCATAATGCTGCGATAGCCGTCGTGCATCGTTTCAGCAGCCCAGGCGGGCCGTGATGCCGAGGTATTTTTTTGCGCCTACCCTGTAGACTTGCGCCACCCATCAGCGCACCAGACGAACACGCCAGAAGGATTGCCCATGTCCCGCACCGATCCCGAGACCCACCTGGAAGATACGATCGCCAGCCCTCCGATCAATGCCGAACGCCTGTTGCAGCTGATCACCGACGAATACGAAAGCCTGCCGCGCCAACTCAAGCGCATCGCCAGCTACATGAGCCAGCAGAGCGACCGGATCATGGTCGACCGCATCAGCGACATCGCCCGTGAATGCGAAGTGCATCCCTCGGCCATCGTGCGCTTTTCCCAGCGCTTCGGTTTCAGTGGGTTCAGTGAGATGCAGGCGCTGTTTCGCGAGGCGTACACCCACAAGACCACACCGGTGCAGAACTATCAGCAACGCATCCGCAGCATGATCGCCAACAAGTCGCAGAAGGCCAGCGGCGGCGACCTGGCGCGTGAATGCGTCAACGCAACGCTGTCGGGCATCGAACGCCTGGGGATGGAGCTCGACGACGTGGCCTTCGACAAGGCCGTGGACCTGGTGGTGAATGCCGACAATATCTACGTGGTCGGCGTGCGCCGCTCATTCGCGGTGGCCGATTACCTGGTGTACAACCTGCAGCACACCAACAAGCGTATCCACCTGATCTCGGGCCTGGGCGGCAGCTACCGCGAACAGATGCGCAGCGTGCGCGCCAATGACCTGGTGATCGCCATCAGCTTCACGCCCTATGGCAAAGAGACCCAGCACTGCCTGCGCATCGCCCAGCACCATCAGGCCAAGACCCTGATCATCACCGACAGCAACCTGTCGCCCCTGGCCAAGCGGGCCAACGCGGTGTTATTGGTCAATGAAGGCTCGTCGTTCGCCTTCCGCTCACTGAGCGCAACGTTGTGCCTGTGCCAGGCGCTGTTCATCGCGGTGGCGTATCGCTTGGAACTGAAGGTGGATGAGATTCACGAGCAGGTAGGGTTCGACGACTGAAGCGAGGCTCACCGCAAACCAAATGTGGGAGGGGGCTTGCTCCCGATGGCGGTGTGTCAGTCGCTTGCAGCATCGACTGTTCCACCGCCATCGGGAGCAAGCCCCCTCCGACATGGGACCGAGTAATGCTCGGGTTTAGTGCATGAAAATTGCGATCAGGATGATCAACGGAATTGGAATGCCGAGGAACCACAGCAGTAATGAGCGCATCATGTTCTCCTTGAATTAACGAACGTAGGTTTCGGTTTCGACGTACACCACAGCATCGCGGCGGCGACCGCCGAAGGTGGCGGCGAAGCTGGCGAAGAATGCGCCGATCAGCAGGGCGACGAAGGTCCACAGCGACGTGTAGGCAGCCACTTTGGCGGCCGTATCAGCGGCTTGCTTGGCTTTGACCTTGGCATCTTCGATGGCTTTGCGGGCATCGCCATACACCTTGTCGATACGCGCTTCGGCATCGGCCTGACTGAGGTTGGTGCGCTGGCTGATCAGCTGGGCCAGGTAGGTACGGTCTTCCGGTGCGAGTTGGCCATCATTGCTCAGGGTGCGAGCGAAGATGCGACCGACCACGGCATGGGCGGCGTCATCGCTGACAGCTGCCGGGCGATCATCGCGGAACAGGCTGTCGACGTAGTAGCCAAAATCACCGCTGTGCGCGCCTTTTGCTGCGTTGCCGGCGGCTTGAGTCATGCTGCTGGCGGCACCCGAGGCAACGCTGGCACCGGCTTTGACGCCGCCGCTGACCACACTGCTGACCGAACCGACCACCAGCATCGCGGTAATCAGCGTCGCCACTGCCCAGGCCAGGAACCCGTGGGCGGTGTCACGAAAGTACACTTCATCGCCATGCATGTTGGCCCACTTCACGCGCAACCGGCCGGCAATATAGCCGCCCAGGCCCGACGCGACGATTTGGGTGAAAGCCAGCCAGACAATCGTGGAAATGCCAAGCCCCTTGGCACTCATGCCGCTGTCGGCCCACGGCGATACCGCCGAAAAGCCCAGGCCGAAGCCCAGCAGCACCAGGATCAGGGACAGCGCAGCCGCCGCAGCGGCACCAGCGAAAATCGCCCCCCAGGAAACCCCGGAGAGCGCGCTCGACTCTTGCAGCGTGGATGAGGATGTGATCATTGTTGTTTTGCTCCAGGCATGAAAAATAGTGTTACAAGTCTCAAAAAGGACAGTGCAGGCAGCGTGCCAGTGCAAACAAAAAATAAAATCCTTATATTTCAGCAAGTTAACTAAATTGAACTTCCTAAAGTCATGCAAGTTGCAAGAATTGCCTATAGAGAGCGGGCGTTATGCATTCCCTGTGGGAGGGGGGCTTGCTCCCTCCCACACTGAATTGGGCAAGGCTTGGAAGTACCGATTTGCGTAGATGAAGTTTTATTTAGGAAACATTCAGCAACTTCTTGGCAAAATGTCCGCACTTCTAGTGTGAACGCTCACCAGGTAATCCTATGACCCGCATTTTGACCATCGAGGATGACGCCGTAACGGCCCGCGAGATCGTCGCCGAGCTGAGTAGCCATGGACTGGACGTAGACTGGGTGGACAATGGCCGCGAAGGCCTGGTCCGTGCCGTGAGTGGTGATTACGATCTGATCACCCTCGACCGCATGTTGCCCGAATTGGATGGCCTGGCCATCGTCACCACTCTGCGCACCATCGGGGTATCGACGCCGATCCTGATGATCAGCGCCCTCTCCGATGTCGACGAACGCGTGCGCGGCCTGCGCGCCGGCGGCGATGATTACCTGACCAAACCCTTCGCGTCCGATGAAATGGCCGCCCGCGTCGAGGTGCTGCTGCGGCGTAAAAGCACGGTCAAGGAATTCGAAACCGCACTGCGCGTGGCCGACCTCGAATTGAACCTGATCAGCCGCGAAGCCAGCCGCGCCGAGCAGCCGCTGAGCCTGCTGCCCACCGAGTACAAGTTGCTCGAATTTCTGATGCGCAACACCGGGCAGATCCTGTCGCGAATGATGATCTTCGAGGAAGTCTGGGGTTATCACTTCGACCCCGGCACCAACCTGATCGACGTGCACATCGGTCGCCTGCGCAAGAAAATCGACCCACCGGGCCTGCCGCCGCTGATCCGCACGGTACGAGGCTCGGGCTATGTCATTGCTGAACCCCTCTAAGGGCTGGCGCTCTTCCAGCAGCCGCTTGCTGGCGCTGTACAGTTCGCTGTTCGTGGCGTGGAGCTGCATCCTCATGGGGGTGCTGTATTACGAAGTGTCGGGGTATCTGAGCGACTTGTCGCGCCATTCGCTGATGCAGCGCCAGCATTTATTCCAGCATTTCGACGGGGAAGAACTGGTAGACGCGCTGACCACCAGCATGACCTTCGACATGAAGGGCGTGGATGCCTATGGCCTGTTCGACGAGCAGTTTCGTCCCTTGAGCGGGCCGATCCGCGCCGTACCGCCCGACCTGCCCCTGGATGGCAAGATTCACGCCCTGGCCAACTGCGTCGACTCCGATGACCCGAAACTGCCTAAGGACAGCTGCGACGCCGTGGCCACCCACACCGAAGACGGCCGTTGGCTGGTGCTGGTGCGCGCCAACGGTTCGTTGTTTGGGGTGACCCGGATCATCTGGCATGCCCTGCTGTGGGCCGTGTCATTGACCATCATCCCCGGCGCCGCCGGCTGGCACCTGCTGCGTCGGCGTCCGCTGCGCCGCATTCGCGGGATCCAGGCCAGCGCCGAAGCCATCGTCGCCGGCGACTTGACGCACCGCCTGCCCCTGTCCGACCGGCGCGACGAGCTGGACATGCTCGCGGCCATCGTCAACGCCATGCTCGACCGCATCGAAAAGCTGATGAACGAGGTCAAGGGCGTGTGCGACAACATCGCCCACGATTTGCGCACCCCGCTGACGCGCCTGCGCGCGCAGCTGTACCGCATCAAGCAGCAGGCGGAGGAAGACTCGGCCCATGCGGTGAAACTCGATGACGCGATTGCCGAAACCGACACGCTGATGGCACGTTTTCGCGGATTACTGCGCATTTCCGAACTGGAAGACCACCAGCGCCGTTCCGGCTTTTTGCTGATGGACCCACTGCCGCTGTTGCGCGAACTGCACGACTTCTACCTGCCCCTGGCAGAAGAAGGTGAGTTGGAACTGGTGCTGCAGACCCCGGACTCACTGCCCTGGATTACCGGCGACCGCGCCCTGTTGTTCGAGGCCCTGGCCAACCTGCTGAGCAATTCGATCAAATTCACCCCGCCCCAAGGCAAGGTGATCCTGCGCGCGGTCAATGACCTGGGCAGCACGCGGATTGACGTCCTCGACTCCGGGCCAGGCATTCCGGCCGCCGAACGCGCGTCGGTGTTCCAGCGCTTTTACCGGGTCGATGAAAGTGATCAGCAAGGCGGTTTTGGCCTGGGCTTGTCGATTGTCGCGGCGATCATCAACCTGCACGGCTTCAAGCTGGAGGTCGGCACCAGCGAACTGGGCGGCGCACGGCTTGTGCTGGAATGCCGTCAGCAACTGATGCCGGAATAATTAACTGAATGAACACAGATCCAAATGTGGGAGGGGGCTTGCTCCCGATGAGGGTGTGTCAGCTACAGATAAACTGACTGACATACCGCAATCGGGAGCAAGCCCCCTCCCACACAAGCCCTTTTCCATATTGCTACCAAGCCATTCAGTTCTACAGCACAACCCCCATCGCCTTGATCAACACCGGGTCGCGCGCGTAGATATCCGGCGCGTACACCAGGCTGCCCTGGCGATCCACTTCCACCGTCCAATAGCCCAGCAGCACCGGTACCGGCGTGGCCAGCCTGAATTCATGGGTCACGCCGGTGGCCAGTAACTCGTCGGTGCGCGTGCGTTCGGCCGGGCTGACCAGCAGGTCGCGCAATAACAACGGTTGCTCAACGCGCACGCACCCCGAACTGAACGCCCGTGGCCCCTTGGTAAACAGCGGCTGGCTCGGCGTGTCGTGCAGGTACACCGAATACGGGTTGGGAAAGCGCATCACGATCTTGCCCAACGGGTTACGCGGCCCCGCCTCCTGGCGCAGCAAAATATTGCCAGGGTGAGCCCAGTCGACCTGCTCGGGTGCCAGCGGGTGCCCTTCGGCGTCGAGCACTTGCAGGTTCTGCTGGCGCAGATATTCCGGGTTGAGGCGGATGGCCGGCAGCTTGTCCTCGCGCATGATGGTGGGTGGAATGGTCCATGTGGGGTTGAGGGTCAACCGCGTGATACGTGACTTGAGCAACGGTGTCTGGCGCTCGGCGCGGCCGACTTGCAGGCGGGTTTGCCACACTGGAATACCGCTCTGGTACACGCTCAGTTGCGCGGCCGCGACGTTGACCACCACGCCTTCGGGCTCCAGGTCCTGGGCCAGCCAGCGGAACCGCTCGAGGTTGATGCGTAACTGGTCGCGGCGCATCGCCGGGCTGATATTCAGTTCGGCCACGGTGCCGGCGCCGATCACCCCGTCGGACTGCAAGGAATGGCTGAGCTGGAAGGCCTTGACCGCAGCGACCAATTCGGCGCGGTACTGCTTGGCGCTGCCCTTGGGTTCCTGGGTCAGGTAACCGCCGCTGTAGAGCCGCCGGGCCAGTTCCGGCACCCGTGGGTCTTCCATGCCTGGGCGCAACAGCGGCCCGTCGCCGACCGCCTCCCAATGCGGCAACGGCTGCTGGCGCACGCTGGAATAAGCGTTACGCAGGCTGCGATACAAATCCGCGCTGGGCCGCGCCTGGTCGAACGCCTGGGCCATGTCCCGCAGGCCGGTGGCGGCGAAGGCAAGCAACGCGGTGTTTGGATCGACGGCCGGCGGCTGGGCGTGCCACAGCGGTTCGAAGCGCGACTGCTGCAGGCGCCCGTAATGCAAGTCCTGCAGGGCTTGCAGGTACTGCTGACTGACCGCGATATCGCTGCACAGCACGTTGGCCGTGGCATCTGCGGTAGGCAAGCTATAGTGGGTGGGGTCCAGGCCGTCGTCGGCCAGCATCAACAACTGGCTGTGCAAGGCTTGCCGGCGCGCATCATCCGACCACAGCGGCGTGTCGCCCTGCTGCTGGTAAAAGGCTTGCAGACGCAATTGCGCGGTGGCATCGATACGCGGCGCGAGCTGCGGGCAGACACTGGGCAACTGCGCCAGCGCCTGTTGCAGCGGCGCCAGGTCAACCGGCGCAGGCGTCGTGACCGGCAGCGGTTCCAGCGGCAGCGTTTCGGCTGTGGCGACCAGTGGTGTAACGAGCAGGCAAATGCTCAAGTAACATGCGTGTTTTTTGAACAATTGACTTAGCTCCACTCCACAGCGGGGAAATCGACTGTAGATGCTGACTTTTATCCGCCGGCTCGGCATCACCAAACTGGGCTTGATCACCGGGAGCCTGGCGTTACTGAGCAATGTTGCGCTCGCCGCCAATGGCCCCCCTCCTTCTTTGTATAGCAGCCTGGCGCGCTCGGCTCCAGAACTCAATCCCATCGTGCTGAAAAGCGCGCTGAACGCGGTGCAGTGCGCGGTCAGTAATGGCGAGGAACGTTCCGATCGCCTGGCGGTGATTGACTACTCCCAGCCCTCGACCGCCCGTCGGCTGTGGATCTTCGACCTGCGCAAAAAAACCTTGGTCCTGCGCGACCTGGTGGCCCACGGTGCCAAGTCCGGTGAAAACTTCGCCACCGCGTTTTCCAATCTCGAAGGCAGCCACCAGTCCAGCCTGGGCCTGTTCCGCACCCAGGAAAGTTACCTCGGCACCCACGGCTACTCGCTGCGCATGGACGGCCTGGAGCCCGGTTTCAATGACCTGGCCCGCGACCGCGCTATCGTGATTCATGCCGCCGACTACGTCAGTCCGTTGTGGAGCAAGCGCGAAGGCCGTATCGGCCGCAGCCAGGGCTGCCCGGCGGTGCGCCCGCAAGTCGCGCGCCAAGTGGTGGACAAGCTCAAGGACGGGCAGTTCATGTTCTCCTGGTACCCCGACCAGCGCTGGTTGAAGTCTTCGACCTATCTCAATTGCAAACCCCAACAGGTGGCGAGTAGTCGTACAATCCGTGGCGGATAGCCTGTCCCCACAGATAAAAGAGAGCGTCGCATGCTTCTACATAAATCCACCTGGATCGAGATCGGACAGTTTCTGGAGCGCAGCCGCACGGTGGTGATCCCCATCGGCTCCAACGAACAACACGGCCCCACCGGCCTGCTGGGTACCGACTGGATGTGCCCGGAGATCATCGCCGTCGAGGCGCAGAAGAATGCCGACATCCTGGTCGGCCCCACCTTCAATATCGGCATGGCCCAGCACCACCTGGGCTTTCCCGGCACCATCTCGCTGCGCCCTTCCACCTTTATCGCCGCAATCGGCGACTGGGTGCGCTCGCTGGCCGGGCATGGCTTCGACAAGATCCTGTTCCTGAACGGCCACGGCGGCAATATTGCCACCATCGAAGCGGCGTTTTCCGAGCTCTATGCCGAAGCCAGCTATGCCCGCCGCCCGGCCGGCTTCGCGCTGAAGCTGGTCAACTGGTGGGATTTGGAGGGCGTCACCGACCTGGCGCAGCGCCAGTTCCCGGTGGGCCATGGCAGCCACGCGACGCCGTCGGAGATTGCCGTGACGCAATGGGCCTACCCGGACTCGATCAAGTCAGCCGATTACTCGCCGAAAATCGCCAACACCGGCCCGATCCGCGAAGCACTGGACTTCCGCGCACGCTTCCCCGACGGGCGCATGGGCTCGGACCCGGCATTGGCGACGGTGGAGAAAGGCGGTGAATTAGTGGCATTGGCGGCGCAAGGGTTGGTCAAAACGGTGAACAACTTCAGCAACGAAGCAAAACCCTAGCTAAGTACACAGTAAATGTGGGAGGGGGCTTGCTCCCGATAGCAGTGTGTCAGTCAGCTTATGTATAGCTGATACACCGCCATCGGGAGCAAGCCCCCTCCCACATTTTGTTTGTGCAGTGGCTGAGATTACTGGCAATCCTGCGCCGCCTGCTCGAGCCGCGACGGCTTGAGTGCCGAAGCCAGGGGCTTGCGCTCATACAGGAACACCTTAGTGCCATCCTGGGATTTGTAGGCTTCCAGCACATCATCGGCCGCGACCTTGCTGGTCAACAGCACCTTGGCGTGGCGTGAGTTCTGGGTCACGGTCGAGGTGATGCCGTGCTTTTCAAGCTTGGGCAATACGCATTGCACATAGCCTTCGGGGGTCTTGGTGGTTTGCAGGGTCAGCGAGGGAGCATTGGGCGCCGTGATACAACCGGTCAGCAGCAGCGAAGCAAAGGCCAGGGCCGGGGCGAAAAAAGAGCGCATAAACATTCCTGAAAATAACAGATAGGTTTGCATCGGCCCGCGTATCAACCGGCGCGGACCAAGGCTTTTAGCGACGCATCGAACTGCTTCAAGGCATCTTGTTGTACATCTCGCTGCTGCTCGATCTGCGCGGCAATCTCGAGTGCTGACTTGTCATGCACCCACACCGACGGCACCTGCTTATCCACCGAGCCTTCGGCCTTGGCGATGTATTGCAGGTCGGCGTCATAGAACCGCGCGGTAAAGCGCGCCTCGACCACGTCATTACGCGGGGTCAGCAGCTGGTTATGGGTATCGAGCACCACCACCACGTCCGGATGCGCCTGCACCAAGTCATCCAGGCTGGCATAGACCGTGACCGAGACAAATGTGCCTTGCAGCGAATGCATCAGCCAGTCGATGGCCAGTTCCGGATCGGAGCTGTTGACGAACGCCTCGCGAATGCGTGCATCCAGGGCATCCTTGGCGCCATTGAGCGCCATGGCGTGGTAGCGCTCGAGGTAGCTGAGGTTGTCGCGCGTGTTTTCGCTGTACAACACCCCCACCGACTGCGCGCGCTGCAGGGAGTCTACGCTAGCAACGAGTGGCAGCAAATGGCCTGTACGCAGCTCATCGGCAATCGCCGGGTTGGCCAGCACCACAGTGCCGAGCATCAGAGTCATCAAAGCCAGCTGGATTATTGTCCTCATCGCGCAGTTCCTTGAGCAGCGTTTCGATGAGCGGATTCTGCGCCTTTGCCATAAAAACAGAACTTGTGATCCTTGATGGTGACTATCATTTGAACCGATAGTGTCAGGCAGCCCAGCCCCATAAAACCTATAAGGACGACGCCATGAAGCCTCACCAGAAAACCTTCGACCGCATCCGCGAAGCCGTATTGCCGGAGTTTCGCGAGCGGGTCGCCGATTACCTGGTCGAATATGAAAATGTGCTGCTGAACGAGGCCAGTGGCGCCGACGAGCAAGCCTCCAGTGCCCAGCAACTGCGTGGCTACCTGCGCGGCTTGAATACCACGCGCGTGCTGGGCATGGCCGACTGGGAAGACCTGGACCGGCGCGTCGCGCAAATCAACAAGAGCGCTACACCCCAAGGCGTGGCTGGTTGACCCACGCCTGCACCGATGGCCTTTGCCACTGACGCCGCGCGTACGCCACCAGCTCGGCAGGCACTGCGTCGCCGTTGAGGATCAGGCGATTGAGCATCAGCGCCAGGTCCACGTCGACGATCGACCAGCTGCCGAACAGGTAATCCGGGTTACCCGCCAGCAACCCCTGCGCCACGCTGATCAACTTGTCTGCCGCCGCGCCGGCCAGTGGCGACAAGGGCGGCATCTTCTGCCCGCAGAACACCACCAGCGTCGAACGCTCCTGGCGGATCGGCAGCAAGTCACTGCGCAGCCACGCTTGCACCTGCCGCGCCCTCGCCCGCTGCTGCAGGTCGACGGGGTAAACGCTCGTCTCGGGGTAGGCTTCGTCCAGGTATTCAGTGATTGCCGAGGATTCCGACAGGGAGAACTCGCCGTCCTCCAGCGTCGGCACCCGCTGGGTCAGCGACAAACGCGCGTATTGCGCAGCCTGATGCTGGCCGGCGCCCAAGTCCATCGGCAGGGTTTCAAATGCCAAGCCTTTTTCCTGCAGCGCGACGAACACCGACAGGGCATAAGGGCTGGTAAACAGCGAATCAACGTAGAGGCGCAGCGGACGGTGGCTCATGGACGATCTCCTTGAAATGAGGCCTAACGCTACGAGATCCGGGACGATAAAGACAATGCGCGGTTTTTATGGGGGCATTCCTGGTGGGAATAGTGCAAAAGCTGATTAAGCGCGCCGGAGCGTGCCCCTGCGCAGCACGGCAAGGTGCTGCTTAATGTTATAGAATAACGCCTCTTTTCCGCCCAGCCTTGTGAACCGCCCCATGACTGATGCCGTTGCGCTACGCCCACGCTTGCTTTCCATTGACGCCCTGCGCGGCCTGGTGATCCTGTTCATGTTGCTCGACCATGTGCGCGAAACCTTCCTGCTGCATCGCCAGGTGGGCGACCCGATGAGCATCGACACGACCGAGCCGGCGCTGTTTTTCAGCCGTACCCTCGCCCATTTGTGCGCGCCGGTGTTTGTGCTGCTCACCGGTTTGTCGGCCTGGCTGTATGGGCAGAAATACCAGGGCCGGCGCGCGGTGTCGGCATTTTTGTTCAAGCGGGGTCTGTTTCTGGTGGTGTTGGAGTTCACGCTGGTCAACTTCGCCTGGACCTTCCAGTTGCCGCCCAGTGTGATTTACCTGCAGGTGATCTGGGCGATTGGCGTGAGCATGCTCGCCCTCGCCGCGCTGGTGTGGTTACCGCGCCCGTTGCTGATCACCCTGGCGCTGGCGATCATCGCCGGGCATAACCTGCTCGACGGCGTGCATTTCGCGCCCGGATCGGCCCTGCAGGTTGCCTGGTCGATCCTGCATGAGCGCAGCTGGATCGAGGTGTCCGATACCCTGCGCCTGCGCGTGACGTACCCGGTGCTGCCGTGGATCGGCGTGATCGCCCTGGGCTACGGCCTCGGCCCATGGTTTGCAAATGCCGCCCTGCCCGCCATACGCCAGCGTTATTTGCTGCTGGCGGGTGCCGGTGCGTTGCTGGGTTTTGTGCTGCTGCGGGCGGCCAACGGCTATGGCGAAAAACCCTGGCAGGCCTATGACAGCGGCGTGCAGACAGTGATGAGCTTCTTGAACATCACCAAATACCCGCCTTCGCTGTTGTTCCTGGCGCTGACGCTGGGCGTCGGCCTGCTATTGCTGCTGGCGTTCGAACGGCCCGGGCAGAAACGCTGGATCAGCATCCTTGCGGTATTTGGCGCGGCGCCGATGTTCTTTTATCTGTTGCACCTGTATGTGCTCAAACTGTTGTATGTCGCTGCTGTCGCGGTGTTTGGGCTTAACCACGGCAATTACTTCGGTTTCGACAGCATGGGCGCCGTGTGGTTGGCGGCGTTGGCGCTGCCCCTGGCGTTGTATCGGCCGGTGCGCTGGTTTGCCGGGCTTAAGGCGCGGCGCAGGGATATCACTTGGCTCAAATATCTTTGAGGCAATGACTCAGGGTCGTTCGAATTGGCGGCGTAGCACTTCGATTTGCTCACGGCGAACGCAACCCTGCAGATGATCATTGACCATCCCCATCGCCTGCATCAACGCATACATCGTGGTCGGGCCGACAAAGGTCCAGCCACGTTTCTTCAGCGCCTTGGACAGTCGCACCGAAGCCGGTGACGTCGGGTTGGCCGTCCAGTACGCCATGTCCACCAGCGCCGGGCGCTCCTCGGGGCCGGGCTCGAAAGACCATACCCAGCGCGCCAGGGAACCGGTCTCGCTGACCAGCTCACAGGCGCGGCGCGCATTGTTGATCGTGGACAGGATCTTCGCCCGGTTACGCACGATACCGGGGTCGTTCATCAAGCGTTCGATCTGCGCCTCGCCGTACTGCGCCACCTTGTGAAAATCAAAGCCGTCGAATGCCTGCCGAAACTGCTCGCGTTTGCGCAAGATGGTGATCCAGGCCATACCCGCCTGAAAACCTTCCAGGCAAATCTTCTCGTACAACTGGATGTCATCCGCCACCGGCACGCCCCACTCGTGGTCGTGGTACTGCGGGTATTGCGGCGCGGCGTTGCGCCAAGCGCAGTGGGTGCGCCCGGTTTCGTCCGTTGTCAGCCCTGATGGGTCCATTTATCACCTCGCATGCCGAGCGCGGATGATACGCAAAAAAATTTGCGCCCCGTCAACCGCTCAAGCATCGCGGTTGCAGGCGCACTGGTCAGACCGGCATCCGTCGACCGCGGAATATTTGCTTGTGGTTTGAAAAAAACCGAGCGTAGACTGGCCGCGCACTGGACTTACCGGTAAGACCACAACAATTAAGCCCTGGATCCACCAGGGCACCGAATAGAGATCCTTCCCATGCTCAGATGGTGCTCGCGTTCGATTTTCCTGCAAGTCGTGATTGGCCTGATGCTCGGCGTCATTTGCGGCCTGGCCCTTCCCGAATTCTCCTCGCAACTCAAACCCCTGGGTGATGGCTTTATCAAGCTGATCAAAATGCTGATCGGCCTGATCGTGTTCTGCGTAGTGGTCAGCGGCATTTCCGGCGCCGGCGACTTGAAGAAAGTCGGGCGCATCGGCTTGAAGTCAGTGATCTACTTTGAAGTGCTGACCACCGTCGCCCTGGTGCTTGGCCTGATCATGGCCTTCAGCACCGGCATCGGCAGCGGCGCGAATATTCATCTGGAGCAACTGTCCTCCGCCGGCCTGAATGAACTGGCCGACAAGGGCCAGCACATTCGCGGCACCAGCCAGTTCCTGATGGACCTGATTCCCAACTCAGTGATCGGTGCCTTTGCCGAGAATAACGTGCTGCAGGTGCTGTTGTTCTCCGTGTTGTTCGGCAGCGCGCTGAACCTGGTAGGTGAAGCGGCTTCCGGGATCTCGCGGCTGATCAATGAATTGAGCCATGTGATCTTTCGCATCATGGGCATGATCGTGCGCCTGGCGCCGATTGGCGTGTTCGGCGCAATCGCGTTCACCACCAGCACCTACGGCCTGGACTCCCTGCAACACCTGGGCAGCCTGGTGGGCCTGTTCTACCTGACCTGCTTTGCCTTCGTCGGGCTGATCCTGGGCCTGGTGATGCGCCTTTCCGGACTGCGCATGTTGCCGCTGCTCAAGTACCTGCGCGAAGAACTGCTGATCGTGATGGGCACGGCTTCTTCCGACGCGGTGCTGCCGCAGATCATGCGCAAGCTGGAGCATCTGGGTATCGGCAGCTCCACCGTTGGCCTGGTGATTCCTACCGGTTACTCGTTCAACCTGGATGGCTTTTCGATCTACCTGACCCTGGCCATCGTGTTTATCGCCAACGCCACCGGCACCCCGCTGTCGATGACCGACCTGCTGACCATCCTGCTGGTATCGTTGATCACGTCCAAAGGTGCCCACGGTATTCCGGGCTCGGCGCTGGTGATTCTGGCGGCAACGCTTACGGCGATCCCGGCGATTCCGGTGGTCGGCCTGGTGCTGGTCCTGGCGGTGGACTGGTTCATGGGCATTGGCCGCGCCTTGACTAACCTGATCGGCAACTGCGTCGCTACCGTGGCGATTGCGCGCTGGGAAAAAGACATTGATATCCAGCGTGCCAACAAGGTGCTCGACGGCCAGCAAGGATATGCCTTCCAGGCCAAGAAGCCGGTGGTGCCGGCGCGTCAGGAGTTCTAACTGATCTCATGTACCACACCTATCAACTGTGGGAGGGGGCTTGCCCCCGATAGCGGTAGTTCAGTTACAGAAGTGTTGTCTGACACTCCGCTATCGGGGGCAAGCCCCCTCCCACATTGGTTCATCACAAGATTTACTGCCGTATTCGCAACATTAAGGAGATAACGACGTGATCAGCACCTCAACCGTCGTCAATTCAGTCGTAGAAAAACTGCGCGCCGCCCTGGCGCGCGGCCAGTGGCGGCGTGGGGAAATGCTGCCCGGCCAGCGTGAACTGGCCGAGCAGATGGGCATCAGCCGCCCGAGCCTGCGTGAAGCCGTGATCGTGCTGGAGACCCTCGGCCTGGTGCGCTCCATGCCTGGCAAAGGCGTGGTGGTGCTGGAAACCAGTGTCAGCGGGCCGCAGTCGAGCGACGCGGTGGCCGACGCCAGCCTGGAAGACATCCTGCAACTGCGCTACACCCTCGAGCCCTTCATCGTCGGCCTGGTCGCCCAGTCCATCAGCAGCAAGGAAATTGGCCAACTGCGCCTGACCCTGATGGACATGCGCGAAGCCCTCGATGCCGACGATGCCGAAGCCGGCATGAACGCCTATATCGGCTTTCACGAAGAACTGTTCGCCCTGACCTCCAACCCGATCTTCCAGAACGTGGTGCAACAAACCAGCAATGCGCTCAAGCAAAGCGCCCAGGTGCTGCGCAATTCCCCTGAACACCTGGCCGAGCGCCTGCGCGAGAACGAGGCGGTGGTGCGAGCCATCCGTAACAAGAACAGCGCCCTGGCCAGTGCCGAAATGCGTCGGCACATCCTGCAGGAAGGCCTGCGCATGGGCATCCGCTTGAACATCCCGGACGACCATCTGGGCAGTTGATACTCTGGAGACCAGCCATGAACGCTCACGCGCTGCAACGCGACCCCCTCCTCCCCGCACTGCGTCTGGTAGCGGGCAAAAAGCCCTCGGTGGATGACATCTACCCACGCCTGTTCGATGCGATCCTTGAGCAGCGCATCGCCCCGGCCAGCCGCTTTACCGAAGAAAGCCTGGGTGAAACCTTTGGGGTGAGCCGCAGTGTGATTCGTCGGGTGCTGGCCAAACTGTCCCACCAGCAAGTGATCATCCTGCGCCCCAACCAGCGCGCCCAGGTGGCGGCGCCGGACCCGCACCAGACGCGGCAGATCCTCGAAGCGCGGCGCCTGACTGAAATTACCGTGGTGCAACTGGTGTGCGCCCAGGCCACCGGTGCACAACTACGTCAGTTACGGGAATTGATCGGCCGCGAACGCGACTGCATCGAGCGTGACCAGCGCGGGCCTGCGCTGCGTTTGTCCGGGGAGTTTCACCTGTTATTGGCCGCTATCGCAGGCAATGGCCCGCTGGCCCAGTTCCTCAACAGCCTGGTGCCGTTGACGTCGTTGGTGATTGCCCAATATGAAGCGAAAGCCTGCACGTATTGCGCGTGGCAGGAGCATGTAGCGATTGTGGATGCGATCGAGCAGCGCGACATAAGCACTGCGGTGGGCTTGATGACCCAGCATCTGGATCACCTGGAAAGCAAATTGCTCAAACACCCTTGAGCTGATCGTTCCCACGCTCTGCGTGGGAATGCCGCTGGGGACGCTCCGCGTCCCGACTGAGAGCGGGCGACGCGGAGCGTCACGGGAGGCATTCCCACGCAGAGCGTGGGAACGATCAGTGTGGGAGGGAGCAAGCCCCCTTCCACATGGGTACTACAAACGCATCACGCCGGCTGCAACACCGACTGACCGCTCAACGCCAGGTCCAGCAACTCACGGTTGGCCACTGCATACATGGCGTAGTCCGTGCCAACCGCTGCACGAATTTCCACCATCATTGCGCGCCAGCGATCAGCCATGTCCTGGTGCTGCTCAAGCCACAGGGCCACGCGGGCTTCCATGTCTTGTGGCGCGTCGGCCATTTGCAGTACCGAAATGGTGATCGCCCGTTGCTGCCAGTCCACGTCGTCGCGGAAGGCTTCGCGGGCCTGGGCCTGCCAGTTGTTGGCCACCGGCAGGTCGCTGATCTGCTGCAGATACCACGGCAGGTCCAGGGCGCTGCCGACGGCGAAGTAGGCCTTGGCCACTTCGGCGGCGTCATGCCCGGTCACGTCGGCGGCTTCGATGATCGGCAGCAGGGTGTACAGGTGGGTCGTGCCTGCAACCATGCGCGCCAACAACTCCGGTACGCCGGCCTGGGTGTAGGCCTGGTAGCGGTTCTGCCAGCCTTCACGGGTCGGGCCTTCCAGCAGTTCGTCGAGCTTGAGGCCCAGCGCCGCCAGGTGCGGACCGAAATGCGCGGTATCACGCCCGGCGTCCTGCTCGTTGCGACGGCTGCGCAGGAACCAGCGCGTGGCGCGACGGCCCAGGCGCATCAGCTCATCCATCAGCTCCAGTTGCACATCGGCGGACACCTGATGATCCAGGGCTTCGATCTGACGGAACCAGTGCGGAAGGTGGAAGATGTCGCGCACGATCACATAGGCGCCAGCCACGTTCGCCGGGCTCATGCCGGTCGACTCTTTGAGCCTTTGAACGAAGGTGATGCCCATGTGGTTGACCAGGTCGTTGGCGATCTGGGTGCTGACGATCTCGCGCTTGAGGCGGTGACGACGCATGGCCTCGGAGAACTTGGCCACCAGGCTCGGCGGGAACGCGGTCTCCATGTCACGGGTCAGGTACTCGTCATCCGGTACCTGGGACTTGAGCAGCGCTTCCTTGAGGTCGATCTTGCTGTAGGAAATCAACACCGACAGCTCTGGACGCGTCAGGCCCTTGCCATCTGCAGCGCGCTCGGCGAGCTGCTCCTCGGTCGGCAGGTACTCGATGGCGCGGTCCAGCTTGCCACGGCCTTCCAGGTCGCTCATCAGGCGCTTGTACTCGGCGGCACGCTCGTAAGCCTTGCGCGCGGCCAAGGACAGGGCCTGGGTCTGCTTGTAGTTGTTGCCCAACACCAGACTGCCGACTTCGTCGGTCATGCTCGCCAGCAACTGGTTGCGTTGCTTGTCGGTCATGTCGCCGGCCTGCACCACTTCGTTGAGCAGGATCTTGATGTTCACTTCGTGGTCGGAGCAGTCCACGCCACCGGCGTTGTCGATGAAGTCGGTGTTGGAACCGCCGCCATTGAGGCCGAATTCCACACGCCCCAGCTGGGTCATGCCCAGGTTACCGCCCTCGCCCACCACCTTGCAGCGCAACTCGTTGCCGTTGACGCGCAGCGCGTCGTTGGCCTTGTCGCCCACATCCGCGTGGCTTTCGGTGCTGGCCTTGACGTAGGTACCGATACCGCCGTTCCACAACAGGTCCACCGGCGCCTTGAGCAAGGCGTTGAGCAGTTCGGTCGGGGTCAGTTTGTCGGCCTTGATGTCAAAGCGTTCTTTCATCTGTGGCGAGATGGCAATGCTCTTCGCGCTGCGCGAGAAGATACCGCCGCCTTCGGACATGATGCTGGTGTCGTAGTCGGTCCAGGCCGAACGCGGCAGTTCGAACAGGCGCTGGCGCTCGACGAAGCTGGTTGCCGGGTTCGGGTTCGGGTCGATGAAAATGTGCAGGTGGTTGAAGGCCGCGACCAGTTGCAGCTTGTCGGACATCAGCAAGCCGTTACCGAACACGTCACCGGCCATGTCGCCGACGCCCACCACGGTGATGCTGTCTTCCTGCACATTGATGCCGCGCTCACGGAAGTGACGCTGCACGCCGACCCACGCGCCCTTGGCGGTGATGCCCATTTTCTTGTGGTCGTAACCGGCCGAGCCGCCGGAGGCGAACGCGTCACCGAGCCAGAAGCCGTAGTCGATGGCGATGCCGTTGGCGATGTCGGAGAAGGTCGCAGTGCCTTTGTCCGCCGCCACCACCAGGTACGGGTCATCGTCGTCATGGCGCACAACGTTGGCCGGCGGTACCAGGGCGCCGTCTTTGAGGTTGTCGGTGATGTCCAACAGGCCGGAAATGAAGATGCGGTAGCAGGCGATGCCCTCGGCCGCGATCTCGTCACGGCTGCCACCCAACGGCAGGCGACGCGGCAGGAAGCCGCCCTTGGCGCCCACCGGCACGATCACCGAGTTCTTCACTTGCTGGGCTTTTACCAGGCCGAGCACTTCGGTACGGAAGTCTTCTTCACGGTCGGACCAGCGCAGGCCGCCACGGGCCACGTTGCCAAAGCGCAGGTGCACGCCTTCGACGCGTGGCGAGTAGACGAAGATTTCAAACTTCGGCACCGGCTTGGGCAGCTCGGGGATTGCATGGGGGTTGAACTTGAAGCTGAAGTACGACTTGTTCTGGCCGTTGGCGTCAGACTGGTAGAAGTTGGTGCGCAGGGTCGCCTTGATCAGGTCGAGGTAGCGACGCAGGATGCGGTCTTCGTTGAGCACCTGAACGTCGTCCAGGGCGCTGAGGATCGCTTGTTCCAGGCGTTGCTGCTTGTCTTCCAGGTCATCGGCGGTGAGCTTGCGCGCCAGGTAGAAGCGGGTCTTGAACAACCGGGTCAACTCGCGGGCGATGTCGGTGTGGTTGTTCAGGGTGCTGGCGATGTAGCCGAGGTCGAAGCCCAGGCGGATCTGCTTCAGATAACGGGCGTAAGCGCGCAGCAGCGCCACGTCACGCCATGGCAGGCCGGCGGTGAGCACCAGGCGGTTGAACGCATCGTTCTCGGCATCGCCGTGGACGATATGCACGAACGCGTCCTGCAGGGTGTCGTTGAGCTGCTGGATATCCAGGTTCACGCCTTCGGCGGCGATGAACGCGAAATCATGGATCCAGAACTCACGGCCGTTGGCGTGGCGCAGGCGATACGGGAACTCACCCAGCACGCGCAGGCCGAGGTTTTCCAGGATCGGCAGCACGTCGGACAGCGCCAGCGGGGTGTCGGCGTGATACAGCTTGCAATGCAGCTCGCGCTGGCCGGAAACCTGGCCCAGCGGCTGATAGAAGCTCATCACCAGCGGGTTGGCTTCGGTGAGGCTGAGCAGATGCTGCATGTCGACCACGGCCGAGTGCGCGGCGAAACGCTCGCGGTAGCCGGCCGGGAAACCTTTCGGGAAGTCCGCCAGCACATTGGTGCCGTGGGCTTCGCCGAAGCTTTCCACCACCAGGCTGGCGTAGTCGTCCTGCCAGCTGCGGCAGGCCTGCACCACTTCTTTTTCCAGCTGCAGCGGGTCGATGTCCAGGCGATTCTTTGGGTCAACCCGCAGGATCAGCTGCACACGGGCCAGCACGGATTCGGAGAAGAAGGTCCAGAATTCGCAGTCCGAGGCTTTCAGGCGATCCATCAGCACTTGCTGGATTTTCTGGCGCACTTCGGTGGAATAGATGTCACGCGGCACATAGGCCAGGCAGTAGCAGAAACGGCCGTACGGGTCTTTGCGCAGGAATACGCGGATCTTGTTGCGCTCCTGGATCTGCACGATCGACATCACCGTGCTGAACAGCTCATCGACCGGGGTTTGGAACAGGTCGTCACGCGGCAGTACTTCAACCACCTGGGCCAGTTCTTTACCCAGGTGCGCCTTGGCCTGGAAGCCCGAGCGGCGCTCGATTTCCGCGACCTTGCGGCGGATGTAAGGGATCACCCGCACGCTTTCGCCGTACACCGAGGAGGTGTACAGGCCCATGAAGCGGTGTTCCTTGATGACCTTGCCGTCGGCGCTGATCTCGCGGATCGACACGTAGTCCGGATAAGCCGGGCGGTGCACACGGCTGGGGTGTGCAGCCTTGGCGAACGACAGCACGGTCGGTTCGCGCAGGTAGGCCACGGCGTAGTCTTCGATGCGCAGGTCTTCGGCGGTGAGGCCGGCGCGCAGCAGTTTGGTCAGACCGAGGAAAGAGCTGGCGTCATATTCGATATGACCGCCGTCCGCCTCGTCACGTACCACGAACTCTTCGTAGCCAAGGAAGGTGAAATGGTTGCCCACCAGCCATTCAAGGAAGTTCTTGATCTCGGCTTTTTCTTCGCCGTCGATCACGAACGCGCTGGCGTCGACACCGGCCAGCAGGTCCTGGACCTTGGCTTTCATCGGCTCGAAATCGGCCACGGCCACGCGCACTTCGCCCAGCACCTGCTCAAGCTCTTTGCTCAGCACATTCAGTTCGGCGGCGTTGGCGCAGCGGTCGATCTCCAGGTACATCAGCGATTCTTGCAGGATGCCTTCGCCCTGGGTGCCCTTGGGCAGGATTTCCAGCAGCTCGCCCTTGCTGCCACGGCGCACGCTGAGCACGGTGGTTTGCAGGGTGTGGATGCTGTAGCCACGGCGGTTGAGCTCGGTACGTACCGAGTCCACCAGAAATGGCAGGTCATGGTGCAGCACTTCGACCGCGGTGTGGGTCGACTGCCAGCCATGACGTTCATAATCGGGGTTGTAGACCCGCACTTGCGGTTGGGTGTGGTCGAAGCGCTCAAGCAGGCGCCAGGCAGACAGGGTGCAACCGGCCAGGTCGGAAAGGCGACGCTGGGTCAGTTCGTCCAGGGAAATGATGCCGAAGAATTGCTCAGCGAACAGCGCCACTTGTGGCAGTGCCTGTTCACTGATGTGCTGCGCCAGTGCCGCTTGCAGTTGGTGCTGGAAGTCGGCCTTGCTGGCTGCGGTGAAGAACGCCATCTGTGGTACTCCGCTTGGGCTTGTTATTGATGGAAGCGTCGCGTGTTATCCCCTTGCGGGGAGACCGTCAGCTCTGTTCTGGTAGTGATGACAAGCACCATAAACCAATCAGAGTGACAGGTGGGTGAAGCTGGACAAGACAGTCAGGTCACATACAACTTCCACAAGATGCACACCGCGCCGGGTGACGGTACGACGGGCAGGTCAGGCGCCTGACGCGGGGCACATCCGTTGCGCAGCTTAACGAGTGTAGGAAGCCCGCTGCTTGCGGTGCTGCGACATATTCGGTCATCGGTAAGCAGGTGTGGGGTTGCGACTTGGGCAACCGGCAATATTCAGGCCCGCCAGTATCAAAAATGACTGCTTTGGCCCGCCAGGTCATGCACTCGGTCTGACACACAATGCAGCATAAAATTCGCCGAAATGGCACAATTGCCCGGCGCAAACGCCCTCCTCCACACAGGATTCCCCATGCTGCAGCTGAAAACCGATGCCCTGATAGCGACGCCGTGCGACGACGAAGAAGACCGCATGGCCATGCTCTGCTGCCACGGCAAGAACGGCGAGATGTTCATGCTGAGCCGGTATCCGGATGAAGACGAGGTGGAACTGACCTGGGATTACGAGCCTTCGACCCTGGATGGGCTGAAAGTCACCTTGGGCGACACCAGCTTATTGATCGAACTGGCGGCCGGCGATGCGGATGCGCTGGGGGGCAAGGATCAGTTGCAGATCACCCACGCCACGGCCGCCTCCGACCTGGCCGAGGTCGAAGAAACCCTGCAGAACATCCTCAAAGGCACTGGCACCTACACGCGGATTTAAGACCACCAGAAATCCAATGTGGGAGGGGGCTTGCCCCCGATGACGGTGTGTCAGGCACTTCTATATGACTGGCCCGCCGCAATCGGGAGCAAGCCCCCTCCCACATTGACGGCCTTCACAACAGAAAGCGCACCACCTACACAAATTTCCTACAAGTTTTGCCAAAAATACCCGTCACGCCGTTAGTCGCCGCACCCCACGATGCATTAAAGTAAGCGCCCCAGGCCGGTGTTTTTCCCTGACACCCGGGCTCATCTTTCCAGGAACCGTCATCGATGGAACATCGTGAAGCGCTGCTTGCGCTGCGAACCTTTCTTTCTACGCAGATTCTCGGCCAGGAAAAACTCATCGATCGCCTGCTGATCGCCCTGCTCGCCGACGGCCATATGCTGGTCGAAGGCGCACCGGGCCTGGCCAAGACCAAGGCCATCAAAGAGCTGGCCGAAGGTATCGAAGCGCAGTTCCATCGTATCCAGTTCACCCCCGACCTGTTGCCCGCCGACATCACTGGCACCGAAATCTATCGCCCGGAAACCGGCAGCTTCGTCTTCCAGCAGGGGCCGATCTTTCACAACCTGGTGCTGGCGGACGAAATCAACCGCGCACCGGCCAAGGTCCAATCTGCGCTGCTTGAGGCCATGGCCGAGCGCCAGGTCAGCGTGGGCCGCAGCACCTACGAGCTGTCGCCGCTGTTTCTGGTGATGGCCACGCAAAACCCCATCGAGCAGGAAGGCACCTACCCCCTGCCGGAGGCCCAGCTCGACCGTTTCCTGATGCACGTCAAGATCGGTTTCCCGGATGCCGCCGTCGAACGGCGCATCCTGCAGCAGGCGCGTGGCGAAGCGCTCAACGGCGAAACCAAGCCCGAGCGCCGCGTCAGCCAGCAGGCGATCTTTGCCGCGCGCAAGGAAATTCTCGGCCTGTACATGGCCGATGCGGTGGAGGAATACCTGGTGCAGCTGGTCATGGCCACGCGCACCCCGGCCAAGTTCGACCCGGAAATGGCCGAGTGGATCGCCTACGGCGCCAGCCCGCGCGGCTCCATTGCCCTCGACCGTTGCGCGCGCGCCCATGCCTGGCTGGCCGGGCGCGACTTCGTCAGCCCCGAAGACATCCAGGCAGTGCTGTTCGACGTGTTGCGCCACCGCATCATTCTGTCGTTCGAGGCCGAAGCCGCAGGCGTTGACCAGGACCGCGTGGTGCAACGCATTCTTGACGTCGTTGCCGTCGCTTGAAGCCGATGAACGCGAGCGCGGGTATCCACGTCACGCTCAGTGAGCTGATCGAGATGCGCCATCGCGTGCGTGAAGTGCAATTGTTCTCCACCCCCGGCCAGCGCAGCCCGCTGATCGGCCTGCACCACTCCAAGCTGCGCGGGCGCGGTGTGGATTTCGACCAGGTGCGCGTGTACCAGGCCGGGGACGACGTGCGCACCATCGACTGGCGCGTGACCGCGCGCACCCAGGAGCCCCACACCAAGCTGTTCCACGAAGAGCGCGAGCGGCCGATTTTCATCATGGTCGAGCAAAGCTGCCGGCTGTTCTTCGGCTCGGGGCAGATGTTCAAGTCGGTGCTCGCCGCACAAGCCGCCAGCCTGATCGGTTGGGCCGCGCTGGGGCACAACGACCGCGTGGGCGGCCTGGTGTTCGGCGACAGCGAGCATTACGAAATCAAACCCCGGCGCAGCAAGCAAAGCCTGCTGCAACTGCTTAACCGCCTGGTGCGGGTCAACCAGAGCCTGAACACCGAAAGCCTTCCTGAAGCCGACGCGCTGGGCATGGCCCTGCGCCGTGGCCGCGAAGTGCTGCGCCCCGGCAGCCTGGGCATTGTGATCTGTGATGAACGGGCGCTGACTGAAGGCGCCGAGCAGCAGTTGAGCCTGTTGTCGCGCCATTGCGACCTGTTGCTGCTGCCCATCTCCGACCCGCTGGACCACGCCCTGCCCGCCGCCGGGCTGCTGCGCTTCGCGCAACGAGGCGCGCAACTGGAACTCGATACGCTCAATTTCGATTTGCGCCAGGCCTACAAGGCTCAGGCCGAAGCACGCATCGCCCGCTGGGAGCTGCTTGCGCAAAAATTGCGCGTGCTGTTGATGCCATTGAGCACCCAGAGTGAAATGGTCGAGCAACTGCGTGAATACCTCAACCCACAGCGCCCGGTCAGAAAACAATGAGCAGCCTTGACCAACTGCAACCGCTGATCGCTCCGCCAGCCATCGGCTTCTGGCCGCCCGCGCCGGGCTGGTGGCTGCTGTTGCTGCTGCTCCCGATGCTGGGCTGGGGCCTGTGGTGGCTGCGCCGTTTCCTGCCCACGCGCCGCCCCGTGGCCCGCGCCGAACAACCGCTGGACCCGCTGCGCATTGCCGCCCTGGCCGAGCTGGCGCTGATGCCCAAACCCTATGACGGCGCGCCCGCCGGAGCCTGGCTGCAGCAACTCAATGGCTTGCTCAAGCGCCTGTGCCGCAACGACTATCCCTACAGCCAAAGCCACACCCTCAACGGCCGCAAATGGCTGGCGTTCCTCGATAACCGCTGCCCCGCCGCCGGCCTCACGCGCTGGATGGTGCTGGTCGAAGGCGCCTACAAGCCCGAGTGCAAACTCGACGACAAGGCCATCGCGGGCCTGACCCAAGCCGTCGACACCTGGATTCGCAAACATGTTTGAGTTCGCCTGGCCGTGGATCTTCACCCTGTTGCCGTTGCCGTGGTTGATGCGCCTGGTCCTGCCAGCGGCCGACAGTGGCGAACCCGCCTTGAAAGTCAGCTACCTCAACGACCTCGAAAGCCTGGCCCGGCGTCGCGCCCGGGTGAACCTGCCGGGCTGGCGCCAGCAGGCACCGTTCGTGGTGCTGTGGCTGTTGCTGTTGACCGCCGCCGCCCGCCCGGAATGGCTCGGCGAGCCGCTGCCGATTGCCGCCAGTGGCCGCGACTTGCTGGTGGCGGTGGATGTCTCCGGCTCCATGGATTTTCCCGACATGCACTGGCAGGACGAGGACGTCAGCCGCCTGGCGCTGGTCCAGCACTTGCTCGGGGATTTTCTCGAGGGCCGAGAAGGCGACCGCGTGGGCCTGATCCTGTTCGGCAGCCAGGCCTACCTGCAAGCGCCGCTGACCTTCGACCGGCGCACCGTGCGCACCTGGCTGGATGAAGCGCGCATCGGCATCGCCGGCAAGAACACCGCCATCGGCGACGCCATCGGCTTGGCCCTGAAACGCCTGCGCCAGCGCCCGGCGCAAAGCCGCGTGCTGATCCTGGTGACGGACGGCGCCAATAACGCCGGGCAAATCGACCCGCTCACCGCCGCGCGCCTGGCCGCTGAAGAAGGCGTGAAAATCTACCCGATCGGCATCGGCGCCGACCCTGAGCAAACCGGCTCCCTGGGCATTCTCGGCGTGAACCCGAGCCTGGACCTCGACGAACCGGCGCTGAAGGCCCTCGCCGAGGCGACGGGCGGCCAGTATTTCCGCGCCCGCGATGGCAACGAGCTGGAACAGGTCAAGACCACCCTCGACACCCTCGAGCCCGTCGAACAGCAGCCCACCCAGGCCCGCCCGGCCCACGCGTTGTACAGCGGCCCGCTGGCCCTGGCGCTGCTCCTCAGCCTGTTGCTGGTGGTGCACGAACGCTGGCCGAACAACGCCTTGCAGCGGCTGTACACCAAACTGTCGAGCAAGGGCATGTTCCTGCCACAGAGCCCGGAATGGCGCCAGCGCCTCAAGCGCCTGCGCTTGCGGAGGCGTCGATGATCGCCTTGTGGCCGCACTGGTTGCGCCCCTGGTGGCTGTTGCTGCTGCCGCTGCTCGGCTGGTTGCTGTGGCAACTGTGGCACCGGCAAAAACGCGCCGGGCGCTGGCAGCTCATCCTGCCCCCGGCTTTCCATGCCACGCTGCTCAGTGGCGGCAACGGCCGCGAAAGCAAATCACCCTGGGTCGTACTGGGCATCGCCTGGCTGCTGGCGTTGCTGGCGCTGCTGGGGCCCAGTTGGCAACGGGTTGAACAACTCAGCCAGAAGCCTTCCGACCCGCTGGTGGTGCTGCTGGAACTCACCCCGCAAATGCTCGCCACCGACAGCCCGCCCAACCGTCTCGAACAGGCGCGGCGCAAGCTTTATGACTTGCTGCAGGCACGCACCGATGCGCAAACCGCAATCGTCGTGTATGCCGGCAGCGCCCACACCCTGGTGCCACTGTCGGATGACCTGGCCACCAGCCGTAACCTGCTTGAAGCGCTGCGCCCCTCGATCATGCCCGAGCCCGGCCACCGCGCCGACCTGGCCGTGGAAAAAGCCCTGGCCCTGCTCAAGCACGGCGGCCTCGGCCAGGGGCGCCTGCTGCTGATCGGCTCGTCGTTGTCCAAACAGGAGCGCCAGGGTATCCGGCTGCTGTTGCAAGGCAGCCAGGCGCCGAGCTTGTCGATCCTCGGCATCGGCAGCCGTGAAGGCACGCCAGTCACCCAGGAAAGCGGCGAATTTCTCAAGGACGAACAGGGCGCGATCCTGATCCCACGTCTCGACAGCCCGACCCTCAAAGCGTTCGCCAGCGAAATGGGCGGCCGCTACCGAGCCGCGCGCCTGGACGACAAAGACCTGCGCCAACTCGGCGTACTCGACCCGCCCCAGGCCTTGCGCGACGACGGTCAACTGCTGCGCCTGGACACCTGGGCCGACCAGGGTTACTGGCTGCTCCTGCCGCTGCTGCTATTGGCCGCCTGCGCCGGGCGTCGCGGCTGGCTGTTCTGCCTGCCGCTGCTGTTGATGGCCGCACCGCAGCCCAGCTATGCCTTCGAATTCCAGGACCTGTGGCTGCGCCCCGACCAGCAAGGCCAGTACCTGCTGAAGAAAAAACGCCCGGCCGAGGCCGCCGAACGCTTCCAGGACCCGCAGTGGCAAGGCGTGGCCCTGTACGAAGCCGGTAACTATGCCGAAGCCATCAAGCGTTTTGCCCAGGGTGACAACGCCTACGCCCACTACAATCGCGGCAATGCCCTGGCCCAATCGGGTGAGCTGGAAGCCGCGATCGATGCCTACGAACAGGCGCTGGAAGCCCAGCCCGATCTGCAGCCGGCCCTGAAGAACAAGGCGCTGGTGGAAAACCTGCTGCGCGAACAAGCCCAGCCTGAGCCCGACCAACCCGAAAAAAACCAGGATGACGAAACCACCCAACCCGGCCAAACTGCGCAACCGGGCGCCGACGGGCAAAATGCCCAAGGTGGCGAACAATCCACCCAGGGCCAGGCCGCCAGCGGCGCCACCGACACCGCTGGCGCGCCGCCAACCGACGGTAACGACGTGCCAGGCAGCGAGCTCGGCGACGAGCAAACCACCACGCCGCCGCTACGCCCCGCCGATGCCAGCCTTGAGGGCGAACATCGCCAGGCGTTGGAGCAATGGCTGCAACAGATCCCGGACAACCCCGGTGAACTGCTGCGACGCAAATTCTGGTACGAACAGCAACAACATCAGGACAAGACTCGATGAGCCGCCGCACCACCCTTCTGCTCTTGCTCGCCTTGTCGGCAGGCCACGCCCAGGCGGCGAACCTGGTCGCCAGCGTCGACCGCAGCCGCCTCAACTCAGGGGAAACGGTGGAGCTGACGGTGGAATCCAGCGACGTGACCAAGTTCGGCAAGCCCGACCTGTCGCCCCTGGATGCGCAGTTCGAAGTCAGCGGCACGCGCCAGATCAACCAGCTCACCACCCTGGGCGGCGATAACCACGCGACCACGCGCTGGATCATCACCCTGCTGCCCCGGGAAAACGGCACCGTGGTGATCCCGCCCCTGCAAGTGGGCGACCTCAAGACCCAGCCGATCACCCTGCAAGTGCTGGAAACCGCCAGCCAGAACACCAGCGCCGAACTGGCACCGGTGTTCGTCGAAGCCAACCTCGACCAGACCAGCGTTTACGTGCAGGCCCAGGCTCTGCTGACGGTGCGCGTGTATCACTCGGTGTCGCTGTATGACGACAGCAGCCTCACGCCCCTGCAAATTCCCGACGCACGGGTCGAGCAATTGGGCGAGTCGCGCACCTATGAAAAAGTCATCAACAGCATTCGCCATGGCGTGATCGAAACCCGCTACGCAATCTACCCGCAGCACAGCGGGGCCTTGGCGATTGGGGCACAGACCTTCAGCGCGACCCTGGTGGAATCGCGCCCTCCCCAGGAGAACACGCTGCAGGGCACCAAGCCGGGCAAGCTGATCCACGCCAGCTCAGCGCCGCTTGCGCTGACGGTCAAGCCCAAGCCCGAGTTCTACCCTGCCGACACGCCCTGGTTGCCGGCGCGCAGCCTGAGCCTGGACGAAGCCTGGAACCCGGCGCCTGAGCATGTGCAGGTCGGTGACTCGCTGACGCGCAGCCTCACAGTCAAGGTCGAGGGCCTGTCCAGCGCGCAACTGCCGGCGCTGCCCAGTACCGATGTCAACGGCCTGCGCCGCTACCCGGACCAACCGGTACTGGGCAACCAGACCAGCGACCGTGGCCTGGTCGGCAGCCGCGAAGACCGCGAGGCACTGGTGCCCACCCGTGCCGGTGCGCTGGAACTGCCCGCCGTGGAAGTGGTGTGGTGGAACACCCACGAAGACCACCTGGAACGCACCAGCCTGCCGGCCCGCACCCTGCAAGTGGCGGTCAACCCGAGCCTGGTGGTGGACACCCCCGCCACGCCGACCGTCATCACCGCCCCGGATGACGAACGCCTGTGGCTGTGGCAGCTCAGCACCTTGCTGCTGGCCTGCACTACCCTGCTGGGCTTCGGCCTGTGGTGGCGCGCCCGCCGCCAACCCGCCGTGCAACGCGCCGCGCAAACCGGCCCCAGCCCGCGCACCCTGCTCGACGACCTCAAGCGCGCCACCCAGGCCAACGACCCCCACGCCACCCGCCAGGCCCTGGATGCCTGGGCCCGCCAACAACCGGAAACCCTCGCCGACATGGCCGCACGGTTCGTGCCGCTGTCGGATGCGTTGGACGGGCTGAACGGCGCGTTGTACAGCGAGAGTGGCCAGTATTGGCTGGGTGAAGACCTGTGGCGTGCGATCAAAGCCATCCCCGTGGCCGAGCGCCAACAAGACCCGGCCACCGATACCACCAGCTTGCCGCCGCTTTACCCCAAATAACCCCTGACACGAGGCAAGCCCCCACCTAAGATCGTTCCCACGCTCCCGCGTGGGAATGCAGCCCGTGACGCTCTGCGTCACGGCTGCTTGGCGGGACGCGGAGCGTCCCAGGAGGCATTACCACGCAGAGCGTGGGAACGATCAATAGCGGTGTGTCAGTCAACATACTTGTCACTGATCCATTGCCATCGGGGGCAAGCCCCCTCCCACAATTGACCTGCGCCGCCTGCTCGACATGCATTGTTAAAGGCCAGCAATCCATATCGCTTTAATTTGCAGGACGTTTCCTAGACAATCCTTCGGCCTTGCGCCTGCTCAATCCGCTGGCTAGCCTTCGCTTCGTCGCTGCATATCAGCGATCGGGTGTGAGATCCCGTGTATTAGCAGGCGCCATGCGCTACGACCGTCTATGGCGGCTATGTGCGGGCAGGCTTTGGTCTGGCCGGGTCCTGCTTTCCGGTATCTCACCCCGCACATAGCTGCCACCTTTTGACGTGTGAGATCGGCAAAAGAATGGCTCCCAACCCAAGCAGGAGCTTCACGCATGAACAAACTCGTCCCCGATCCCCCCTTTCCGATTTTTGTCGCCCACGAAGACCTGAGCTTCGAAGACGCCCTCGCCAGCATTGCCTCGCTATTACGCTGCGCCGCCACCACCGCAACGCAGACCGCTGAAGACCTCAGCGGCGCCCAACGCGACATGGCCTGCTCCACCGCCCACCTGATCGACATGGCCCGCACCCTGGCGGACCGAGCCTTGGAGTGCCTGCAACCCCAGGCATAACGCACAACCCCTGTAGAGCGCGGCTTCAAAGATCGTTCCCACGCTCCCGCGTGGGAATGCAGCCCGTGACGCTCTGCGTCACCTGTGTGCAGTAGCGGAACTTGCAGCGCCTGGCGGGACGCGGAGCGTCCCAGGAGGCATTACCACGCAGAGCGTGGGAACGATCACCCCCGGCGTCACCCAAGGCACTGCGCTAGTAATACAGGTAAACTCCCCTCCTTTTCATCTTCTCCACGGAGTTCGCCTTGCGTCTGTTTCACACCTCCGACTGGCACCTTGGGCAAAACCTGCACGGCCAGGAACGCGACTTCGAACATGCCTGCTTCCTCGAATGGCTGCTGGGCCAACTAAAGGCCCACCGCCCGGAGGCGCTGTTGATCGCCGGCGATATCTTCGACACGGTCAACCCGCCGCTCAAGGCCCAGGAGCGCCTGTATGACTTCATCATCGGCGCCCACGAACAAAACCCCACGCTGACGATTGTGATGATCGCCGGCAACCACGACTCCGGTTCGCGCATCGAGCTGCCCGCCCCGCTGATGCGCCGTCTGCGCACCCATGCGTTGGGCCGGGTGCTGTGGCTGGATGATGGCCAGTTGGACGCCGAACGCCTGCTGATCCCATTGCCGGACGCCAAAGGCAAGATCGTCGCCTGGTGCCTGGCGCTGCCCTTTCTGCGCCCGGCAGAAGTCACGGGTGCGCAGTTGGGCGATGATTACCTGCGCGGCATCGGCCAAGTGCATGAATGGCTGATCGCGGCCGCCAACGCCAAACGCAAGAAAGGCCAGGCGCTGGTTGCCATCAGCCATGCGCACATGGCCGGGGGTTCGGTGTCGGAAGACTCCGAGCGCAGCCTGATCATCGGCAATGCCGAGGCGCTGCCGGCCAGCCTGTTCGATAAGAGTGTCGGCTATGTTGCCCTCGGCCATCTGCACAAGCCGCAAAAAGTGAATGGCGAAGAGCGCATTCGCTACAGCGGCTCGCCGATTCCGCTGTCGTTTTCCGAAATCAGCTACAAGCACCAGGTGCTCGACGTGACGTTCCAGGGCGAACGACTGGTCGGCGTCGAACCGCTGCTGATTCCGCGCTCGGTCAACCTGCAACGCCTGGAAGCCGCGCCTCTGGCCGATATTCTCAAGGCCCTGGCCGAGCTGCCCGACATCGACCTGCTCGCCGAAACCCAGCGCCACCCCTGGTTGGAAGTGCGCGTGCGCCTCGACGAACCGCAACCGGACCTGCGCCAGCAGATCGAAACCGCCCTGCAAGGCAAGGCCGTGCGCCTGGTGCGCATCGCCGCCGAATACGCCGGCAACGGCCCGCGCGCCGACGGCGACGAAGAGCGCCTGGTCGAACTCGACCAACTCACGCCCCAGGAGCTGTTCAGCCGCGCCTGGCAGGACAGCTACGGCAGCGAAGTGGATGAACAGACCTTGAAGGACTTCGCCGTGCTGCTCCAGGAAGTGCAACAGGAGGACGAACAGCCATGAAGATCCTCGCCATCCGCCTGAAAAACCTCGCGTCCCTGGCCGGGCCGTTCGAAATCGACTTTACCGCCGAGCCGCTGGCCAGTGCCGGTTTGTTTGCCATCACCGGGCCGACCGGCGCCGGGAAAAGCACCCTGCTCGATGCACTGTGCCTGGCGCTGTTTGGCGCGGTGCCGCGTTTGGGCGATACCGGCCAGGCCAAGATGCCGGATGCCGACAGCGATATTTCCATCGGCGACCCGCGCACCCTGCTCAGGCGGGGTACCGGCGGGGGCTACGCCGAGGTGGATTTCGTCGGCGTCAGCGGCCGCCGTTACCGGGCGCGCTGGGAAGCCAACCGCGCCCGCGACAAGGCCAGCGGCAAGTTGCAGAGCAGCCGCCAGAGCCTGATCGACCTGGACAGCGAGCAACTGCTGGCCAGCCAGAAAACCGAATACAAAACCCAGCTGGAACTGGCTCTGGGCCTGAACTTCGAGCAGTTCACCCGTGCGGTGCTGCTGGCGCAGAGCGAGTTCAGTGCCTTTCTCAAGGCCAACGACAACGAGCGCAGCGAACTGCTGGAAAAGCTCACCGACACCGCGCTCTACACCCAGCTGGGCCGCCGCGCCTTCGACAAGGCCAAGGACGCCAGGGACGCTCACAAACAGTTGCAGGACCAGGCCACCGGCGTGGTACCCCTGGCCGCCGAAGCCCGCGCCGAGCTGGATCAACAACTGAACCACGCGCAGCAGCAACTCAAGACTCACCAGGCCCAGCTCAAGCAGTTGGAATTGCAGCACACCTGGCTCAAGGAACTGCGCGAATGGCAAGAGCGCCAGCAAAGCGCCGCCGAGCAGTTGCAGCACGCCCAGCAACAGTGGGACAGCCAGGGCCAGCAGCGCCAGGACCTGACGCGCCTGGACCAGCTCGCCCCACAGCGCCATCACTTCCTGCGCCGCGCAGAACTCGACGCCTTGCTGGCACCGCTCGCCACGCAGATTCAGCAGCACCTTGCGCAACAAGCCGTGCTGCACAGCCGCCAGGAACAGGCGCAACAGCAGCAGGCCAGCGCCCAGTCGGCACTCGGGCAAGCCCAGCAGAACCAGGCGCAGGCCGCGCCGTTGTTGCGCCAGGCCTTCGAACAACAGACCACCCTCGCCCACTTGACCAAGGAACTGGCCAAGCGCACCGAGGACCAGCAGCAGCACGCCACCGCCTGCAGCGAAGGTCAGATTTTGCTCAACAGTCTGCAAGAAAAGCAGGCCCAGGTCGGCGAGCGCCTGCAACGCCTGGCCGCTGAACTGGAGCGCAGCGCCGCCCTCGCGCCCCTGAGCGACGCCTGGACCGCCTACCGCGACCGCCTGCAACAGCTGATGCTGATCGGCAATCGCCTGAATCAGGGCGAGACCGAACTGCCGCAACTCGAACAGCGCGTCACCGCCGCCGTGGCGCAATTCACCCAGCAGCGCGAAGCCCTGGACCTGCTGTACCAGGAGGCCGGCGCCGAGCCGCACGCGGTGGCCGAACAACTGCAATTGCTCGCCAGCCTCTTGCAGGACAATCGCAAGCAACAACGTGCCTTCGAAGACCTGGCACGTTTGTGGGACAGCCAGCAGCAGCTCGACACCCAGGCCAGCAGCCTGGCGCAAAAACTCGCCGAGGCGGCGCAGCAGCGCGAGCAACTGAACCAGACCGGCCTGCAAACCAAAGCCGAACTGACGGTGGCCGAGCAAACCCTGACGGTGACCAAGCAACTGCTGGAGCGCCAGCGCCTGGCTCGCAGTGCCAGCGTCGAGGAACTGCGCGAGCAGTTGCAGGATGACCAGCCTTGCCCGGTGTGCGGTAGCCACGAACATCCGTATCACCAGCCCGAAGCGTTGTTGCAGAGCTTGGGGCGCCACGATGAAAACGAAGAGGCCACGGCGCAGAAAGCCGTCGACAGCCTCAAGGAAAAGCTCACCGAGCTGCGTGGCGAAGTGGGTGGCCTGATCGCCCAGCAAAAGGAATTCCTGGCGCAGCAGGAACAGCTTGCGCTGCAGCAGCAAGCGTTGGCGCCAAGCCTGCAAGCGCATCCGCTGTGCGCTGCGCTGTTCAACCAGGACGCCGCCAAGCGCAGCAGCTGGTTGGCCCAGCAATTGGCGCAACTGACGCAAAGCATCGCCCAGGACGAACAGCGCCAAAGCGCCCTGCTCAACCTGCAACAGAATGCCGGGCGTCTGCAGCAGCAGTTGCAAGCGGCCCAGGACGCCAGCCAGCAAGCCCGCCAACTGTTGCTCGACCAGCAGCGCGCCCTGGCCAACGACCGTGAACGCCTCGATGCAGAACTTGCAAGCTTCGCCAGCCTGTTGCCCAGCGCGACGCTGGAAGGCTTGCGCAGCGAGCCGGCGGCGACCTTCCTGCAGCTTGATCAGCAGGTCAGCCAGCGCCTGGAACAACTGGGCCATCAGCGTGATGAGCTGGCTGAACAACAAGAGCGTCAGCAGGCCATCGAGAAGCAACAGACCCACCAGCAGCATCGCCAGCAGCAATTGGAGGCGCTGAATCTGCAGGTCGCCGAGCTGGCCACCCAGCACCGCGACGCCCAGGAAACGCTCAGCGCCTTGCTGGGCGAGCACGCCAGCGCCGAACAGTGGCAACAGCAACTGGACCAGGCCGTCGCCCAGTCGCGCCAAAGCGAAGCCGATGCCAGCCAGGAGTTGCACGCCGTTCACTCCGCCCTGGTGCAATTGGTCGCTGACCTCAAGGCCGTGCAGGAGCGCCAGCAAGCGCTCGAGAGCGAACGACAGGCTCTGGACACGCGCATCAGCGCGTGGCGCGACGCGCACCCCGAGCTGGACGATAACGGTCTGGCGCGTCTGTTGGCATTGGACGACGCCCAGGTCACCGACCTGCGCCAGCAGTTGCACACCTGCGAAAAAGCCGTCGAACAAGCCAGCGTACTGCTGCAAGAGCGCGAACAACGCCTCGCCGAGCACCAGGCCTTGCACAATGGCAACCTGGACGCCGAACAGCTGGACAGCAGCCTCGCCGCGCTCAACCAGCAATTGGCCGAGGGCGAGAAACACTGCGCCGAACTGCGCGCGCGCCAGTCCGAGGACCAGCGCCGCCAGGATGCCAACAGCGCCCTGGCCGAACAGATTACCAAGGCCTATGACGAATGGCAGCGCTGGGCACGCCTGAACGCGCTGATCGGCTCGGCCACCGGCGACACCTTCCGCAAGATCGCCCAGGCCTACAACCTCGACCTGCTGGTGCATCACGCCAACGTGCAGCTGCGCCAACTGGTGCGCCGCTACCGCCTCAAACGTGGCGGCAGCATGTTGGGCCTGCTGGTGATGGACACGGAAATGGGCGATGAACTGCGCTCGGTGCACTCGTTGTCCGGCGGCGAGACGTTCCTGGTGTCCCTGGCATTGGCCTTGGGCCTGGCGTCGATGGCCTCCAGCACCTTGAAAATCGAGTCACTGTTTATCGACGAGGGCTTCGGCAGCCTCGACCCCGAATCACTGCAATTGGCGATGGACGCCCTCGATGGCTTGCAGGCTCAGGGCCGCAAGGTCGCGGTGATTTCCCATGTACAGGAAATGCATGAGCGCATCCCGGTGCAGATCCAGGTCAAGCGCCAGGGCAATGGCTTGAGCACCCTGGAGGTCAAGTGAGCGAAGCGCTGCTGTATTCGTTCCGGCGCTGCCCCTATGCGATGCGCGCACGCCTGGCGCTGCGCTACTCGGGGGTGGCGGTGCAGATTATCGAGGTGAGCCTCAAGGCCAAGCCGGCCGAGATGCTGGCATTGTCACCCAAGGGCACGGTTCCGGTGCTGAGCGTGGAAGGTCGGGTGATCGAGGAAAGCCTGGAGATCATGCAATGGGCATTGGCGCAAAACGACCCCGGCGATTGGCGACTGCAAGGTAATCCTGCGGTGCTGGCATTGATCGCCGAGAATGACGACCTGTTTAAACATCATTTGAATCGATACAAGTACGCCGAACGCTATCCGCAGCAGCCGATGGAACATTATCGGGCCGAGGGCGAGGTGTTCTTGCAGAGGTTGGAGGATTTGCTGGCGGATCGTGAGTACTTGCTCGCCGCGCACATGAGCCTGGCGGACGCGGCCATCGTGCCGTTTGTGCGGCAGTTCGCCCATGTGGATCGCGAGTGGTTTGCGGGCACGCCGTATCCACGGCTACAGGCGTGGATACAGCGGATTCTGGAGTCACCGCTGTTTATCGCCGTGATGGCGAAGCCCTGAAACCAACATCAATCAACCTGTGGGAGGGGCTTGCCCTAATGCCAGTCAGTTAAGGCTTTTTGTAGGAGCGAGCTTGCTCGCGAAAAATTCACAGGCACCGCGTTCATTCAGAAAGCACGCGTTATCGTTGACGTTTTTCGCGAGCAAGCTCGCTCCTACAGACGGCGGTGTACGCTTAACTGACTGGCGTTAGGGCAATCCCCCTCCCACTGGTTGATGTTAGCCCTGGGTCTTGTGATCCAGCGCCGCATAAAAGTTGGCGCTCTGTTGCAGGTATTTCTGGGTGTAGGCGCTGGTGCTGGATTTTTTCCCGGCGACGTCCACGCTGGCGTTGGCAGGCAAGGCCACGGTGGCGGAAACAGCGGAAGCGGCGATGATGGAGAAGAGGTTCAGATTCATGTCGGTAACCCTTGTGTGCGTTTGGTTGAGTGGCCTGGGAAGGCCTTGGAACCAAACTTACGCCCGGGGGTTGAACCTTAGAAATGCTTTGAAACAGTAGCCGTCATCAATGGAATTAATACTTAGGGTCAGGCCCCGCGTTGCGGGGCCTGTGGCTTATTGACGCACCAGGAACTTGAGGTCGCTGGGGGCATCGATCGGCAATTTCTGCACGGTTTTACCCAGCAGGCCGGTGTTGGGGTCACGTTCGAGCACCACGATTTCGTTGCTCTTCTGGTTGGCGGTCAGCAGGAACTTGCCGCTCGGGTCGAGGCTGAACTCGCGCGGGTGGTCGCCTTCCACGCTGCGGCGCTGCAGCTCTTTGAGGTGGGCGGTGGCCGGGTCTACGCCAAACACGATGATCTGGTTGGCGGTGCCGCGATTGCTCACATACAGGAACTTGCCGTCACTGGACGCATGCACGGCAGCGCCGGCCTTGTCGGACACCGGTTGCCCGGCGGCGTAGTCGACCAACTGGGTCTGGGTGAGCTTGCCGTCGGCATAATCGAACACCGCGACCTGCGCGCTCATCTCGGTGGTCAGCCAGGCGTGCTTGCCATCGGCGCTGAACAGCAGGTGACGTGGGCCGCTGCCCGGTGGCAATTGCACCGATACCTGGTTGGCCGGGGTCAGCGGCAATTCGTGATTGGCCTTGGGGTCGTAATGGTAGGCAAATACCTTGTCCGCCCCAGGTCCTGCACAAACACGTACTTGCCATCCGGCGAAGACACCACTGAGTGCACGTGGTTGGAGGCCTGGCGCTCGGGGTTGACGCGACTGGCCGGGTGCCCGCTCAACTGCACCGGCGCCGACAGTTTGCCGGTAGCGTCCACCGGCAGGATTGCCAGGCTGCCGCCCGGGTCTTCCACCACCGAATAATTGGCGACGAACAGGTAACGCCCATCCGCAGCGATGCTCGAATGGGTCGGCTCGTTACCCAGGCTCTGCACCTGATTGATCAGGGTGAGCTGATGATTCTTCGGGTCGATGCTGTAGCTGCTGACGCGACCGACCGGGTCTTGCTGGCCGGGACCGTTTTCATTGACCACAAACAGGTGCTTCTGGTCTTTGGAGACCGTCAGCCACGAAGGGTTGTCGGCCTTCGCTGCCAGTACCGGCTTGCCCTGGAACTGGCCAGTGCGGCTGTCGAATTGCAGGCGATAAATACCGTCGCTGGCGCCAGCGGTGTAGCTGCCCACCAACAACTCATAGGTGTCAGCCGGCGCAGCCTGCACCGACATCGCCCCCACACTGCCGGCCATCAGCAGCGGCCAGAATTTACGCATCATCATGCTCGTCTTCCTCGTCGTTATTGTTGCCGGTGAAGGCGGCCATGCACACCAGGCGGTGCTCGCCCGAATCACCGGTGAGGGTCCAGCTTTGCAGGGCGTCGTCAAAGGTCGCGGCCTGTACTTGCGCGAGGCTGAACGTCCAGCGTTTCTCGGCCCGGCCGTCCATGCTCTTGATCAGTAACTGTTGATCCTCGAGCCTGAAATCAAAGGCATGCAGCCCATCGATTTCGAGCATGTCGCAGGTTTGAAGTTCAGTAAGCAGGCTGGTAGCAGTCATCGGGATCATTCATCGCTGGAAAAAACGCTGATGATAGGCCAATCCCCTGCGTCTTTCCCGTTTCCCATGGCCAAGCGGTAGTCAATTACCGCATCACGCCCGTGGCTGCCATTACTTTACGAGGGCATAGCTAACCCACGTAAAGGATGACTCCCGTGCCAACCACCCCGACACCCCCGGCTGAAAACATTCTGCAAAAAGCAGTGGAGACGCAGTTTCGCACGCGCCCATCCCTGCGCTCAGTCGTGACCCAGATGCTGACCTACACCTTGAAGGAACGCTTCCCGCACCTGCCCAAGCCCCTCTCCGATCTTTGCCTGGCGCTGCCCCGTGACGGCGGCGGCCGGGGCCTGCATCCGCTGCTGGAGGTGGCCCTCAAGCATATTGCCGACGGCAGCTTCCCCGACCTGTCCGTGCGCGGCAACCTGGATGGTTACCTGAGTGACGCCACCGGCACCCGCCTCGTCCCGCCGACCGGTGAGCCTTCCAGCTATGACGTGCGCGCCGTCGAAGCGGTGATACGCGAACTGCCCTTGATTCTGTTTGTGGGGTATCAGGATGCACTGACCGAATACTGGGACCAGGACAGCGAGGCCGGCGGCAGTCGCTGGCGATGGCTGGCCAGTTTGCTGCAAGGCGTGCTGAGGACCTCGGCGATTCGTCAGTCCGGCGAGGATGCCCAACAACTGCAAATACTCAGCACGTTGGCCAACTACCCTACTCGTGAAGCCAGGGCGGGCCTGCCATGGCCCGACAATTCGATCCATGCCTACACCCTGGAAACGCACCTGGTGCGGGAAGCCACCACCCTGACCGTGCAGTCCAGCGACCTGCTCGTGATCAGTGGCCAGCGCGTATGGTTGTGTGCCGTGTCCGGCCAGGTCGAGTCCTACGCCAGCCTCGACGCCTTCGGCCAGGCATGGGGCGAGCGCCTGTCACGGCAGTTCAGCGCCGACAAGATCACCTGGCACCGCTACGAGCCCGACGGCGATATATTCGAGGTACAAGCGGCGCTGGTGCTCAACCGGCAACTGGAGGATCTCGCCGCGATACAACTGCCTCGCGCCAGCTCCATAGACGCCGCGCAACAGCTGTTCGAGTCGACCACCAACCCGGCCTCGTGGTTTGCCCGCGCGCCGCTCACGCTGATCGATAGCTTGTCGCCGATCCAGGCCGCCCTCCCCGACTGGCTGCGCGGCGCCTCACCCGCCGACCGCTTCAGCTATCGCCAATGCCTGATCGAACAGGCCAACCTCAGGCGCCTGACGCAGGGCGCAGGCTACCTGGATGGGCTGGAGGATATCCGCACCTATGCCGCCAGCCACTTGAATCACCAACTGTGCCTGGAGCGCAATGCCGTGATGCTGGGCACACGCAGTTGCACGGACCTTGAACACGCGCTGTACAAGGCCGAAGACCTGGAGCTGACCTTCGATGTGCCCGTCGGCACGTTGCAAAGTGGCTACATCCAGCAAGTGTCCATGAGCCTGGTCGACCTGGCCCTGAAGAATCTGTCGGGAAGGCCCAGCGGCCGCATGACATTACGCCATACCGGTGGCCGCGAGCTTGAAGCCTGGCTGACCCCGGCGTACCTGCTGCAACTGATCCAACGGGTGGATATCGGCCGCAACTACCCCGTCTATATTCAACAGGCGTTGCTCAGCGGCACCGAAGAGGCCGAACGGCGCGAACGCCTGTTCTGCGGGCAACGGCCTGTCGAGCTGAAAACCCAGGCGCTGGAACACCTGATAAAGGCTGAGGCGGGGCTTACGCGACGTGGCTTTCGTTGCGTCCAGGCAGTCGTCGGCACCGAGCGTGCGGAGCGCTGGGTCGACAGCGATCAAATCGTCATGCGCGCGCTGGCCTTTCAACGCAAGCCTGGGGCCAAGGCTGATGTGGTGCAGAACATGTTCATTATCGAACCGCGCAATGCGCAGTCCGGTCCGCACCTGCTCTACCGGCCGGCCTATGGCGAATCTTTGCTGGAGTTTGCCGGCCGCGACCCGTTGCTGGCGGCCATCGCCCAGCCCGGCGCCCTGCAGGACAGCGTACTGGCCTGGCTCGCGGACGACGCCAGGGCCATTTACAGCAATGGGGGGTTTAATCAGCCGCACTATGTGCGTATCGGCGGTATAGGCTCGGAATTCGATCCATTGCCCGAGGTGCCGAAACCGGCGACGCTGGCACCGGCCAATGATGAAAGTAACGACCCGATCCTGCAGGCGCTGAACAGCGGCCAACTGATGCAATACCTGTTCGTCTGCGAAGCCCGTCAACTTCTGGACCAGGCCGACCGCGAGTCAACCTCCAATGCTGAAAGCCGCTGGGCGTTGATCCTGGAAGGTGTGCAACTGGGCTTCAACACCTTGTTGATGCTGGTGCGCGGCCCCCTGGCGGTCGTCGGCTGGCTCATGCAACTGGCGATGGGCCTCAGGCAGGACCTGCCGGCGCTGGAAAGTGCAGACCCGATTGCCAGGGAGTTGGCGTGGGTCGACCTGCTGCTCAACATCGGCATGGTCTTGCTGCACCATGGGCTGGCGACCGAAGCGCCAGGCAGCCCCGTTATCGAATCCCCGCCACGCCCGCCGTTGAGGCGTGCACAGGCCAGCCCTGCGGTGATCGAACGCGGCGTGGTTGGCCTGCCCTCCGAGCCACCCGGTGGAGGCCGAACCCTGCTGGACTTTGACCGCTCCCTGGCCGGCGACAGCGCCTCGGCGCGCCTGCTGGAAAAACTCCTCGAGGTCAACGTGCCCTGGCCCCAGCCGCTGCCGGTCGCCGTTGCGCTGGGCGCCTTCAAAGGTCTGTTCAAGGTCGACAACCTCTGGCACGCCTCGGTGGGCGGCCTGTTCTTTCGGGTCAGGGTCGTTCCAGACTTTGACGAAGTCTTCATCATTCATCCCGACAAGCCCGACCACCCTGGCGTCAAGCTCAGAACCGACGGCAATGGGCATTGGAGCCTGGATCGCGGGCTGAAACTGAGCGGTGGAGGCCCCAAGCGCCTGGCGGCCTTACGCGTGAAAAACCGCGACAAAACGGAGCAGTTGCAGGTGCGTATGCAAGCGCTCGCCATCGAGATCACGCCACCGATGACCGAACTTCGCGCCTCGCTGGTTCGAATGCGCACCGCCCACGCCGACCTGACCAAACAGGCCGCGACGTTAAAGCTGGTGTGGAAGCTTCTGGACAGTGCAACCGGCCCGCAAAAGTCGACCCTTGAAACCCGTCATCAGCGCGAAATGCAAAGCTATGCAACGCTGCGTGCCCACTATGAAACGCTGCTGGACACCCTGCAGGAACGACACGCGCAGTTGCTGCCGGCACGCCATGAACTGGTCAAGGTGGGCCAGGACCTGGAAAGGTACGGCGGCGCCGGCAGTCACGTTCAGGATCGGGCAAAAACCCTGAGAACGCTCTGGGACGAACAACTGGCAATCCATACCTACCTGGGTTTGTGGGCAGACACGCTTCAATTCAGTGACAGTGGCGAGCCAATGCGTCATGTGTCTGAACGCATGATGCTGGAAAAGCTGCTCGGCAACTGCGCGCCCTATGATGAACACGCGGCAAAATCCATCGCGCTGGCCGATATCCAGCAACGCCTGGCCGTGGGCACCCGCGGCATGGAGACCACACTGGAGCTGTTGGAACAGGACTCAGTGGCGGGTCGTGCGATACGTGAAGAGTTGCTGGCAATGATCGCGCACCCGCAGCACTTTTTCCCCGAGAGCCTGAAAATCAACGCGCTGATCCCGTTGTCGTGGGTGGCCATTGAGCTGTCGGCCACTGAAAGGTCGCCGCAGGAAGCGCTGTACAGGCAGCATGCCGACCATTCCAGCCTGAGCCAAGCGCTGCTGTCTCACATCGAAGTACGCAGCAGCAGCGGCTTTGCCCTTGATGAACAGCGCCAGGTGTACAACACCGTGCTCGATCAATACCGCCGTTATGAGACGGCGATCGAGGCGCTCAAACTGATCAACCCGGCACGCTTGCGCCCGATGGCCGAGCGGCTTGTGAATGAACTGCGAGATGTCCGCACCCTTGCCGAAAACGAACTGGAGGCCGTGGTCCGCAGGCAGGAGGAACTGGAAGTAGAACAGTCGCGATTAAAAAACCTGCGCCCGAAAGCGCCGACCAAACGCATCTTTAAAACCCGTAGAAGAAAATACCTCGTCGGCGACCTCAAGCCGGCCGATGGCCACATCAACCGCGAGCACTTCACCATCACCGACCCGGCTACCGGGCAAGCCGTCGCCTCGTTTCGCGAGCAGGCCGGCGAATGGGTAGACATCGCCGAAGACCTCGCGACCGCGCCGCAACCGCCAGCCCAGGCCCGTCCACTGGCGATACTCAAGCGCGAGGGCCAGATACTGCTCCAGCAGCGCGCCGGTATCGAACGTGTGATCAGCGCTCAACAGCAAGTGCTGGAATCTCCCGGCACTCGGCAGGCGGTCAACCCCGGCGACTGGGATGAACTGCTCAGCGACCAGGCCGGCAAGCTCACCGAGCTTGCCGATGAGATTGCACGGGAACACGCCGGCCAACCCTCGGCCCAGGGCTTGATCAACGAGTACCGGGCCGAAGCCAGGGACATGCAGCGAAAGGCGCAGGAGGTCTGCAGCGCCGCTTACAAACAGCAGTGGCCGACACTGGAAAGCCTCGATTACCTGTGGCGGCACCAGCAGATCGACATCAACCTGACCAGCCCGGCCGATCCACAGCGCCCTACCCTCAGCGGCGATTTTTTCACCGAGTACGCGGTGTATGACAAAGCTCAAAAACCGCCGAGCGTGTTGTGGTATGCCCATTTTCACTATGCGGCAGCCAACATGCCGCCCGCCCGCTATACCCGTGCGCACCTGAAACTTGCCGACCAGCGTAAATTCACCCAGAAGGACCTGCTCAAGGCGCATGTGCAGGCGCGATTGAAGAGCCAGCAGGAGCCGGGGGCGGAACCTATCAGGAAGATCCTCTATGTGCTGATCGCGCCGCCTCATGATCAACTGTTCTTAGCCATCGCACCTGCGCCGCACTGACCGGCGTCCCCTGAAGCGCAAAGACCGCAGCCAGGGCTGCGGTCTTTTTATGTCGCTCGGGCAATCAGTGGGCAAACAGCGAGTTGCCCTTCTGCCCCGCCAGCTTCTCGGGCTTGATCAGGAACCGTGCCAGTGCCGGCAGCAGCCACAGTGCACCGAACATGTTCCACAACAGCATGAAAGTCAGCATCAGGCCCATGTCAGCCTGGAACTTGATCGCCGAGAAGATCCAGGTGCACACGCCGATGGCCAGGCACAGGCCGGTGAACAGCACGGCTTTACCGGTGGACTTGAGGGTCTGGTAATAGGCTTCCTGCAACGGCAAGCCCGCGCGCAGGAAGCTTTCCAGGCGGCTGTAGATGTAGATGCCGTAGTCCACGCCAATCCCCACGCCCAGCGCCACCACCGGCAAGGTCGCAACCTTGACGCCAATGCCCATGAACGCCATCAGCGCATTGCCCAGCACCGAGGTCAGCACCAGCGGCAGCACGATGCACAGGGTAGCCGCCCAGGAGCGGAAAGTGATCATGCACATGGTCGCCACGCACAGGTACACCAGGATCAGGATGGTCAGCTCCGACTCCTTGATCACCTCGTTGGTGGCCGCCTCGATCCCGGCGTTGCCGGCGGCGAGGATGAATTCCAGGCCGTCCTTGTTGTTCTCCTTGGCGAAGTCCTGCACCGCATGCACGGCGCGGTCGAGGGTCTCGGCCTTGTGGTCGTTGAGGAACACCAGCACCGGCGCCAGGGAGCAATTATTGTTGTACAGGCCATCGGCGCGGGCGATGGAGTTGTTCAGCACGTCGGGGTTGCGCGACAGGGTTTCCCATTTCAGGTTGCCCTCGTTCATGCCCTTGATCATCTGCTTGGACACAGTGACCAGCGAGATCGCCGACTGCACGCCCTCGGTGTTCTGCATTTTCCACATCAACTGGTCGATCGGCGCCATGGCTTCATAGCGCGAACAACCTTCGGCGCGGGTCTTGACCATCACCACCAGCACGTCGGAGCTGGTCGAATAGTTGCTGATGATGAAGTTGTTGTCTTTGTTGTAGCGCGAGTCGGGGCGCAGTTCCGGCGCACCCTGGTCGAGGTCGCCGATCTTGAGGTTCTGGCTGTACCAGAGGCCGCCGCCGAAGGCGAGCACTGCCAGGGCGATGGAGATGGGCGCGATTTTCGGGTTGGCGAAGTTCGACAGCAGACGCCAGAACGGATGTTCGCGGTTCGCGTCCTTCTTGCTCCGGGCGATGGCCCGCGGGCTGATGCCGACATAGGAAATCGCCACCGGCAGCAGGATCAGGTTGGTGAACACGATCACCGCCACGCCGATGGACGCGCCGATCGCCAGTTCGCGGATCACGCCGATGTCGATGATCAGCAAGGTGATAAAGCCCACGGCATCGGCGAGGATCGCGATCATCCCCGGCAGGAACAATTGCCGGAAGGTGCGCCGCGCGGCGGTCAGGGCGTTGTCTGCCTCACTCGACTGCAGGGCGATCCCGTTGATCTTCTGCACCCCGTGGGAGATGCCGATGGCGAAGATCAGGAACGGCACCAGCATCGAATACGGGTCCAGCCCGAAGCCGAAGAAGTGCATCAGGCCGAGCTGCCAGACCACCGCCACCAGCGTGGTGCTGAGCACTGCGACGGTGCTGCGCAGGCAGTTGGTAAACCACAGCAGCAGGATCAGGGTAATAACGAACGCGATGCCGAAAAACAGCACCACCATCACCAGGCCATCGATCAGGTCACCGACTTTCTTGGCGAAGCCCACGATGTGGATCTTGACGTTGGGGTTCTGCGCTTCGAACTTGTCGCGGATCTTGTCTTCGAGTTCATGGGAGAACTTGCGGTAATCCAGGGCCAGCAACTTGCCTTGGTCCTGCGGGTCCGGGTAGGACTCCAGCAGTGGGATATCGACGATGCTCGACTTGAAGTCGTTGGCCACCAGCCGGCCGACCTGGCCGGACTTGAGCACATTGTTGCGCAACTGGTCGAGGCTTTGCGGCGAGCCGTTGTAGCTCTGCGGGATCACTTCACCGCCGGCGAAGCCTTCTTCGGTCACTTCGGTCCAGCGCACGCTGGGGCTCCACAACGACTTGAGGCCCGAGCGGTCGACGCCGGAGATGTAGAACACCTCGTCGTTGATCTGGCGCAGGGTCTCCATGTACTCCTTCGTGAAAATGTCGCCGTCCTTGGCTTCCACCGAGATGCGCACGGTGTTGCCCAGGTTGGCCAAATCGTTGCGGTGTTCCATCATCTTTTCGATGAAGGGGTGCTTGAGGGGGATCATCTTTTCAAAGCTGGTGGACGGGCGAATCAAAGTCGCCTGCCAGAACAGGAAGATGCTTACCAGCAAGCAGATGACAATCACTGCCGGGCGGTTGTTGAAGATCAGGCGCTCAAGAAAGGTCGCTTTATCGTTGTGATGACTGCTCATTCTTTCTCCGCCTTCTTATTGTTTTTTCGGTTCGGCGCCAGCAGCTGTAGCGACGCGAACGCCGCCCTGCCCGACCAGGACCAAGTTGCCGTTGCCGGCCGCAGTGACCGCCGAGAGTGAGATACGGTCCGGGCGGTTGAACACGCTGAAGGTCTGGCCGTCGTCATGGCTGACCACCACGCTGCCGCCATTGCCGACGACGACGATGGCACCATCCTCCAGCAAGGTCGCGCCGGACAACCCAAACTCCAGCGCGCCCCGCGCCGCGTTCAACTCGACGGGCTCCCAGGTGCTGCCAAAATCGGTGGAGCGATACAGGTTGCCGCGCAAACCATAGGCCAGCAGCGTTTGCGGCTGAGCGGTGCCGATCACGCCAAACAACGAGCCCTCATAGGGGCCTTCGAGTTTTTCCCAGGTCTGGCCGTCGTCGCTGGAGCGAAACATGCTGCCCTGCTCACCGACGATAAACAGGCCGGCGTCCTTGATGGAGGCGATGGCGTTGAGGTGGAACTGGTCTTCGTTGTCGAGGCGGTCGCTGACGTCTTCCCAGGTCTGGCCGCCGTCGGTGGTCTCGATCAGCGCACCGTAGGCGCCCACGGCCAGGCCGTGATTGGCGTCGTTGAACCATACGTCGAGCAACGGCGCTTCGCGCTTGAGGTCCTGGTATTGCTGGGTCCAGCTGGCGCCGCCGTCGCTGCTGGCGAGGATCTGCGCATCATGGCCGACCGCCCAGCCGTGGCTGGCATCGACGAAGAACACCGCCGTGAGCAACTGCCGGGTGGGGACTTTGGCTTGGGTCCAGGTGCTGCCCTGGTCATCGGAATAGAGGATGTGCCCGCGATCCCCCACCGCCACCAGGCGCTGGCCGGCGTGGACCACGTCAATCATCAGGCCTTTGGCGGCCTTGGGGGATTCAATCGCAGACACCGCTGCGGCGGGGGTATCGCTGGCGGCGTGGACGACGCTGGGTAACGCAACGGCGCCAAACAGCGAGAGCGCTGTGGCCAGCAACGCAAGCTTGCGTGCGGCGCGTGGGCGGCAAACAACCCAACCCATGACAGGCTCACTCATAGACCTTTCTCCCATTTATTATTGTTAGGTCGTGTTGCTTTGCGCGGGGCTCTGAAACCTGCAATCTAGAGCGCCTGGCGCAAGCACGGGCCATCCTATCGGGCTTTGGAATCGTCTGACAATCGGCGCTACGTTATCTTTTGTTAACTGGCGGCGTTTGGCCACATGGTGAATATAGCTGCATCAGCTCAAATGATGATGTTATGGGACGCGGAGCGTCTCTGGCGGCGTTACCACGCGGAGCGTGGGAACGAGCATCATGGCGTCCTGCGTGAAATGAATTTTTATTCCATCTATTGAATTTTGAGAATATTTATTCCATTAATACACTTCCTGAAAACAATAATCCAAAGGACCACGGCGATGCGTGAACTCGGAATCGGCTTGATCGGCACAGGCTTCATGGGGCGCGCCCACGCGCTGGCGTTCAACAACGCTCGGGCGGTGTTCGAACTGCCAGTCACGCTTACACTGGCGGCCCTGGCCGATGCCGACGCCGAGCGCGCGCAGCGTTGCGCCAGCGCCTGGGGGTTTGCCCAGGCCCATGCCGACTGGCAGGCGCTGATCGACGATCCCAAGGTCGATGTCGTGGCCATCACCACCCCCAACCACCTGCACTACCCCATGGCCATGGCTGCCATTGCTGCCGGCAAGGCGGTGTACTGCGAGAAGCCGCTGGCGGTCAGCCTGGAACAGGCCGATGCCATGCGTCGAGCTGCCAGCGCGGCCGGGGTGGTGACGCGCGTGGGCTACAACTACCAGCACAACCCGATGATCGTGCTGGCGCGACAGATGATTGCCAGCGGCGAGCTTGGCGAGATCATCAGTTTCCAGGGCGAATTCAGCGAAGACTTCATGGCCGACCCGGCCTCGCCCTGGTCGTGGCGCTGCGAGGTGGAACACGCTGGCGGCGCGCTGGCGGACCTGGGCAGCCATTTGCTGTCGATGGCCCATTACCTGGTGGGCGATGTGGCCAGCGTGTGCGCCGATACCCACACCGTCCACGCTCAACGACCGGCCCTCAAAGGCAGCCATGAACTCAAGAGCATCGCCGTGGACGACCAGGTGCATGCCCTGTTGCGTTTTGCCAACGGCGCGCGCGGCACGGTGAGCAGCAGTTGGCTCAAGCATGGCTATAAGAATCACCTGAGCTTCGAAATCAGCGGAACCCAGGGCACGCTGGCGTTCGATCAGGAGCGCTTGAACGAGCTGCGCCTGTGCCGAGCCGGCCAGGATGGCTTCCAGCGCTTGCTCGCCGGCCCGGCCCTGCCCGGCTATGCCGCGTTCAGCCCGGCGGCCGGCCACCAGTTGGGGTACAACGAGTTGAAGACGCTGGAGGTTCACGAACTGATCATGGCGCTGGCGGGGCAAGGTGCGGATGGCACCGATTTTGAAGCGGCGTGGGCGGTGGAGCGGCTGGCGACAGCGATTCGTGTGGCGGCGCTTGAAGAGCGCTGGGTCGAAGTGAACTCAATCTAAATGTGGGAGGGGGCTTGCTCCCGATGGCGGTGGTTCAGCCAATACATGAGTCGGCTGACACACCGCTATCGGGAGCAAGCCCCCTCCCACAGTTGATCGCAGTTATCTTCAATATCAGCGCAGGGCTCGGCGCAGCACTTTGCCGACTGTGGTTTTAGGCAGTTCGGTGGTGCGAAACTCCACGTACCTGGGCACCTTGTAGCCGGTCAGATATTCCCGGCAATGGGCGAGGATCTGCTCCTGGGTCAGGCTCGGGTCCTTGCGCACCACGATGATCTTGACCTTCTCGCCGGTCACGCCATCTTCCACACCGATCGCCGCCACTTCCGCCACCCCTGGGTGCATCGCCACCACGTCCTCGATTTCGTTCGGGTACACGTTGAAACCCGAGACCAGGATCATGTCCTTCTTGCGATCCACCAGGCGGATGTAGCCGCGCTCATCCATCACGCCGATGTCACCGGTCGACAACCAGCCTTCGGCGTCCAGCACTTCGGCGGTTTCCTTCGGGCGCTTCCAGTAGCCCTGCATCACTTGCGGCCCGCGCACTTGCAGTTCGCCTTGCTCGCCGATTTCGGCGATTTCGCCGTCTTCACGCACGAAGCGCACCCAGGTCGACGGCAAGGGCACGCCGATGCTGCCGGTGAATTCCATCTCGCGCATGCGGTTGATGTCGATGGGGCTGATGCTCACCACCGGGGAACACTCGGTCAGCCCGTAGCCCTCGACGATCGGCAAGCCGGTGACTTCCTTCCAGCGCTTGGCCACCGCTGTGTGCGTGGCCATGCCCCCGGCGATCACCATGCGCAGGTCGGAAAAGTCCCGCGCGCAGAACTCCTTGTTCTCCAGCAAACCGTTAAACAGCGTGTTGACCCCGGCGATCCCGTTGAAGCGCTCCTTGCGCAGGATCATCTGCACCCGTTTCACGTCCCGTGGGTTGGCAATCAGGATATTGCGCCCGCCCAGGCACATGAACATCAGGCAGTTCACCGTCAAAGAAAAGATGTGGTACAGCGGCAGCAAGGTGACGTTGGTCTCCTGCTTGTGCTGGTCGAGTTGATCACCGACCCAGGCCTTGGCTTGCAGCAGGTTGGCAATAATATTGCGATGGCTGAGCATCACGCCCTTGGCATCGCCGGTGGTGCCGCCGGTGTACTGCAGGAAGGCCAGCTCATCGCGACTTATGCTGACGGGCAGAAAGTTGAGCGCCCGCCCCTGTTTCAGCACCTGGTTGAAACGCACCGAGCCAGGCAGCGTGAAGGCCGGCACCTGCTTCTGCACGCGGCGCAGGATGAAGTTCATCGCCGCGCCCTTGAAGGTGCCGAGCAGGTCGCCGATGGCCGCCACCACCACGCGCTTGACGCTGCTGCCTGGGATGACCTTTTCCAGGGTGTGGGCGAAGTTTTCAAAGATCACCACGGTCTCGGCGCCGCTGTCCTTGAGCAGGTGCTTGAGCTCATGGGCGGTGTACAACGGATTGACGTTGACCACCACCGCACCGGCCAGGATCGTGCCCAGCAGGCAGATCGGGTACTGCAGGCAATTGGGCATCATCAACGCGACGCGGTCGCCCTTCTTCACCCCCTGGCCCTGCAGCCAGGCGGCAAATGCGCTGCCCTGGATGTGCCAGTCGGCGTAAGTCATGGGCGTGCCGATGCTGACATACGCCACCCGCTCGCGGAATTTTTCCAGGTGTTCCACGAACACTTCGCGCAACGAGGGGTAAGCCTCGATAGCGGCATCGATGTCCGCCGGCACGCCGGGCAGGTAGGCGTTCAACCAGATGCGTTCGGTGTGTTCCAGGCTGATGGCGTTCATGGCTGCGTCCTTATTGTTGTTGTGGATAGGGCTACTTTTCGACGATGGCGGTAATACCCAGCCCGCCCGCCGCACAGATCGAGATCAAGCCGCGACCGCCGCCGCGCTCATGGATCGCCTTGGCCAACGCCGCCAGTTGCCGGCCACCGGTGGCGGCAAACGGATGGCCGCAGCCCAGCGAGCCGCCGTTGACATTCATTTTTGCGCGGTCGATGGCGCCCAGCGGTGCGTCCAGGCCCAGCCGCTCGCGGCAGTAGTCGGGGTCTTCCCAGGCCTTGAGCGTGCACAGCACCTGGGCGGCGAACGCTTCGTGGATTTCGAAGAAATCAAAATCGGCAAAGCCCAGGCCTTCGCGCTTGAGCATGCGCGGTACGGCGTAGGCCGGGGCCATCAACAGGCCTTCGGTGCCGTCGACGAAATTCACCGCCGCCGTTTCACCGGTGCGCAGGTAGGCCAGCACCGGCCAGCCATTGGCAGCGGCCCACGCTTCGCTGGCCAGCAACACCACCGAAGCGCCGTCGGTCAGGGGCGTTGAGTTGCCGGCGGTGAGCGTGCCGTCCTGGCGGTCGAAGGCCGGCGCCAGGCTCGCGAGTTTTTCCAGGCTGATGTCGGCGCGCAGGTTGTTGTCCCGTGCGAGGCCCCGATGGGGGCTGATCAGATCGTCGAAGAAACCGCGCTTATAGGCCGCGTCGAGGCGTTGGTGACTGGCGAGGGTCAACTCATCCTGGGCCAGGCGCTTGATCTGCCAACGCCTGGCCATTTCTTCGCAGTGCTCGCCCATCGACAGGCCGGTGCGCGGCTCGCCATTGCGCGGCAGCAGCGGCTTGAACATCGAAGGGCGCACCTTCAACAAGGCCTTCAGTTTGTCGCCTATGCCCTTGGCCCGATTGGCCGCAAGCAAGGTGTGGCGCAGGGATTCGTTGATGCCAATGGGCGCGTCGGAGGTGGTGTCCGCGCCTCCCGCGATACCCACTTCGATCTGGCCAAGCGCGATTTTATTGGCCACCAGCAACGCGGCTTCCAGGCCCGTGCCGCAGGCCTGCTGCACATCGTAGGCCGGGGTCTGCGCGCACAGCGTGGTCGACAGCAATGACTCGCGCGCCAGGTTGAAATCGCGCGAATGCTTGATCACCGCACCGGCGACGAATTCGCCCAGGCGCTGACCGTGCAGGTTGTAGCGATCCACCAGGCCTTGCAGGGCGGCCACCAGCAAGTCCTGGTTACTGTCATGGGCATACACAGTGTTGGAACGGGCAAACGGCAGGCGGTTACCGCCGATGATCGCCACGCGTCGGGTCGGTGGCGGATTGAAGTAGTCACTCATGTAAGGCTCTCATTCCAGGCGGCACGGGCATACGCCGCGATGGCGGCGCTCGACAGTTCCACCGCCGGGCGTACCAGACGCTCCCGGGGCAACGGCGGCGCGGCGCCAGGCTCGGGCTTGCGCAAGCCGCGCACAGCGTCGAATACCAGTTGGATGCGCGAGGGTGGCGGGTCGATGATCTGGGTCACGTAGTCCATGGTTCAGGCTCCCAGCAGGCTTTGACCGCACACCCGCACCACCTGGCCGTTGACCCCACCGGACGCCGGATGCGCCAGCCAGGCGATGGCCTCGGCCACATCGACCGGTTGGCCGCCTTGAAGCAACGAATTCATGCGCCGCCCGGCCTCGCGGATCAACAGCGGGACTTTCGCGGTCATCTGCGTCTCGATAAACCCTGGCGCCACCGCATTCACCGTCACCTGCTGCGCCGCCGCACGCGGGGCCAGGCCCTGCACCAGGCCGATCACCCCGGCCTTGGACGTGGCGTAGTTGCTCTGCCCGAGGTTGCCGGCGATACCGGAAATCGACGAGACGCACACAATCCGCCCACCGGGGTTCAGGCCGTGGTTATCCAGCAGCGCCTGGCTGAGCTGCAACGGCGCCTCGAGGTTGACCGCCAGCACACTGCGCCAGGCGGTTTCGGTCATCTTGGCGATGGTCTTGTCGCGGGTGATTCCGGCATTGTGGACCACCACATCAAAGGCGCCATACTGGCTGACATGCGCCTGCAATAACGCGGCGGCATCCGGCGCGGTGATGTCCAGGGGCAATGCCGAACCGTCCACACTGTCAGCGACCTGCTGCAGCGCCGACTGGGCCTGGGGCACGTCGACGCACACCACATGGGCACCGTCGCGCGCCAACACCTGGGCGATGGCCAGGCCGATGCCGCGGGAGGCGCCGGTCACCAGGGCGCGACGGCCGGCGAACGGTTTGTCCCAGTGAAGGGTGATGTGACTGTCCACCGGCTTCTGGAGGCGTATCACTTGCCCCGACACATAAGCCGAACGGCGCGACAGAAAAAAGCGCAGGCTGCTGTCCAACGCGTCCTCGGCGCCCGGCGCCACGTAGATCAACTGCACGGTGATCGCCCGGCGCAGCTCCTTGGCCAGCGAACGCACCAGCCCCTCGAGCGCGCGCTGGGCGACGGCCTGGGGCAAGTCCTGGCAATGTTCCGGTGCGGTGCCGAGTACCACCACGCGCGCGTGTTGGCCCAGGCGTCTGGCGTTGGCGTGAAAAAATGTATAGAGCTCATCCAGGTGCTGCAGGTCGGCCACGTGCGTGGCATCGAACACCGCGCCCTGCACCTTCACCGTCGACGGCGCCTTGACGGTCGCCGGGGTGGCGGCGACGGTGTCGGTGCTGCTGAAGAGGCGATGTACGTGCTCGGTCAGGCGCCCTGCCCCGGCGACGATGACCGGGTTGGCCAACCCGTGCTGGCCGCTGCGATGGCGCTGCAGGGGCAAGGGTTGCGGCAAGCCGACGGCGTGGGCCAGGCGACGGCCCCAGAGGGAATTGACGAAAGAAAGGTAGCGGTCACTCATAGATAGGTCCATTCACAACACAATCCTGCCTTGGAAAACCGATCAAATGTGGGAGGGGGCTTGCCCCCGATAGCTGTGTGTCAGTCAGTGAATCTGCATCTGAGCCACCGCTATCGGGAGCAAGCCCCCTCCCACATTGGGACCGCGTTTGGATTAATTGACCGAAGCGTTCTCGCTTTGGCTGGCGCGACGTTTGGCGGGCTCCAACGCCTGCTTGCGCTGCTGCAGGGCCTCCAGCAAACCGAAGTCCTGCGGGAAATCGTCGACCTGGATGCCGTGATCGGCGTATTCCACATAACGTGCGAGCAAAGCGTCCTCGTCGTCGCTGATCAGGTCCAACGCCCGTGCCTTGACGCGCCAGCCGGTAAAGGCCGCAGACGAAATCGGCATTGGCGCGAGCAGGCCTTGCTTGATGACGGGCTTGAGCCGTGCCTCGATCAGCTCCACCTGGGGCAACAGGCGGAACCCCAGTTCGCCATAGGCCAGCTTGTCGATTTCCGGGCGCGGGATGTAGGAGTTGGCGAGCAAACGGTCGCGGGTTTCGCCGGGGGTCTGTACGACCTCGGCGACTTGGGCCAACAGGCGATCCGACGGTTTGCGCAAAGGAATGCCAAACGGGAAACTCAAGGCCCGCAGCACCGCCGCAGCGGCTTTCGACGGGTAATTGTCGAGCACTTCGGCCAGCGCTTCATGGGCGCGCAGCAATGCGTCCTGGGCCGCCCAATGCACCAGCGGCAAGTCGGCCTGGGGCCGGCCGTCGTCCTCAAAGCGCTTGAGTATGCAAGACAGGATGTACAACTGCGACAGCATATCGCCCAGGCGCCCGGTAATACTTTCCTTGCGCTTGAGAGCGCCCCCCAGCACCCCCATGGAAACGTCCGAGACCAATGCCAGCACCACCGACAGACGATTGGCCTGGCGGTAGTAGGACGCCAGCGCCGGGTCGGTCTTGGCCGGGGCAGAAAGCAGCCGCCCAGCGGTCAGCGCATGTACCGTGGCACGCACGGTGTTGGCCAGTACAAAACTCACGTGGCCGAACATCGCGCTGTCGAACTCCTGCAGGGCCTTGCGCCGATCCGGGTTGCGCGCCGCTTCCATTTCGCGCAGCACATAGGGATGGCAGCGGATCAGGCCCTGGCCGTAGATGATCAGGCAGCGGGTCATGATGTTCGCGCCTTCCACGGTGATGGCGATGGGGCTTTGCTGATAGGCGCGTGCCAGGAAATTATTGGGCCCCATGCAGATGCCCTTGCCGGCGACGATGTCCATGCCATCGTTGACGATCATTCGCGCGCGCTCGGTGACGTGGTATTTGGCGATGGCCGAGATGACCGAAGGTTTCTCGCCGGCATCCAGGGACGCCACCGACACCTTGCGCACCGCATCACAGGCATACAAGTGCCCGGCCATGCGGGCCAACGGTGCCTGCACCCCTTCGAACTTGCCGATGGGCAGGCCGAACTGCTTACGCATCGCAGCGTAGGCGGTGGTGCCACGGACCGCCACTTTGCCCAGACCGACGTTGGCCGACGGCAGTGAAATCGCCCTGCCCGCCGCCAGGCATTCCATCAGCATGCGCCAGCCGTTGCCGACTTGTTCGCGACCGCCGATCACCCATTCCAGCGGAATGAACACATCCTTGCCGGTGGTCGGACCGTTCTGGAATACCGCATTCAGCGGCCAGTGGCGACGGCCGCTGTTCACGCCTGGATGGGAGGTGGGAATCAGCGCGCAGGTGATGCCCAGGGCACCTGCGGCACCGAGCAAACCGTCCGGGTCCTCGGCACGGAACGCCAGGCCCAGCACCGTGGCAATCGGGCCGAGGGTGATGTAACGCTTGTCCCAGGTCACGCTGAACCCCAGCACCTCCTCGCCTTCGTGCAGGCCCTTGCACACAATTCCCACGTCGGGAATGGCCCCGGCATCGGAGCCAGCATACGGGCTGGTCAGCGCGAAGCACGGAATATCCTCACCCCGCGCCAGACGCGGCAGGTAATAGTTGCGCTGGGCCTCGGTGCCGTAATGCAGCAGCAGTTCGGCGGGGCCCAGGGAGTTGGGCACCATCACCGAAATGGCCGCCGCCGAGCAGCGGGTCGACAGCTTCATCACCACTTGGGAGTGCGCGTAGTGGGAGAAGCCTTTGCCGCCGTACTGCTTGGGAATAATCATGCCGAGAAAGCCGGCTTCCTTGGTGTATTGCCAGCCCTCGGGAGACATGTCTTGCCACACCTGGGTGGTTTCCCAATCGTTGGCGATGTCGCACAGGGTTTCGACTTCGTTGTCGAGGAACGCCTGCTCCTCGGCACTCAGGCTGGCCGGCGCGGCTTGCAGCAGGCGCTGCCAGTTGGGCTTGCCGCTGAACAGCTCGGCGTCCCACCACACGGTGCCGGATTCGATGGCCGCACGTTCGGTGTCGGACATGGCCGGCATGACCGTACGAAACAGCCCCAGGGCCTTGCGGGTCAACAGCACGCGGCGCAGGGGTTTGATCGCCAGCAACAAGGCCGGCAACACCACCAGCACCGCGGCGACGGTAGCGCCGAATGCGGCCACTGCGTTGAACAGATAGCCAGCCGCCAGCCATACCAGGCCGGCGCCCAGCCACAGGGTGGCTGCGGCTTGTCGATACGCCAGGGCAATCGCCGCGACGAAACCCACCAATAACCAGATAACCATGGGATACCTCTACTTGATTCAGGGCGTGGCACCCGTGCGGACCGCTCGGATTGAGCGGGGCGTAGAGCCACACTACAAACTCGGGAAATAAATTCAAATTTTGTTTTGAAATTTTTATTTAATGGTCTGGCGAAAATATTCAGGGCTGAACGAGTCAGCCTAATTGCATCAGTCATGTGGCTCCGATTAGGTTCTGCGGATTGTTCTGTAAGCGTGTCAGTGTGCGCCGGGTCTCAAGATGCGCTGAATACCCGGCTTCAACACGGTCAGGTACGTGACTAGAACTTATAGGTCGCCGACAAGCTCACGACGTCACCTGACGACTCAGCCTTCCCGTCCAGTTGAGCAGCGCCGAGGCGATCGACGTTCTTGGTTTTCAGGTTGACCTTTTCGACGAACTGGTGCGAGTACGCGCCATCCACTGACAGGCCCGGCACTGCCTTGATGTCGTACCCGGCACCAAACGCCAGGAAATAACGATCGCCATCAGGGATCCGCGGGTCACGCGTGGAGTTACGGGTAGGCGTCTGGTCATACGCCACACCTGCACGCAGGGTGAGTTCGTCGGTGGCTTTGTAGTCGCCGCCGATTGAGGTCATCCACGCGTTTTTGTAGTTGTAGGGAATGGCAACAATGGTCGAGCCCTGAGACTTGAGTGTGAGGTCCTGGAACGAGGACCACTCAGTCCACTGGGCACTCACACCGAGCGTCCAGCGGTCATTGAACTGATGGACCCAGTCAATCGCAGCAGTCGCCGGGATATCCAGTTGCGCACTGGCATGCGCGCCATCCGGGAACAGCTTGAGACCGGGATAGGCCATTTCAACCAGCGTCTCTCCGTTCGGACCAATAGGGTTGGTCATTGTGTTACGACCGATGGCGTCCGTATAAACGTCGTACTTGCCGGTCATCTTGTTTTTGATCTTGGCGTGATAATTCAAGCCCAGCGTGTCTTGCTGCGTCGGTTTCCAAACCACGCCACCAAACCAGCCTACCGAGATGTTGTCGACTTTAACGCGTATCAAGGAATGCCCGACACCGGTCGGAAAGCCGGTGCCGCCAAGCCCGGGTGATACATCTGCGGCAGCCAACACATCAACGTTCTGGCTGACGTTTCCCTGGCTGCGCTGAACGATGGCACCCCCACCGACCGAAAATTCATCATTGACCTTGAACGACAGTGAGCCTGTCAGGCCGATGGTCTCGATCTTGGTGTCGACCGCGAAATCCCGCAGCTTTGAGTTTTCGTTCCACGTACTTTTCATACCTTGCGGTACGACCTGGCTCAGGCCAAAAGCGAAGCGGTCGCCGATGGGCATAACCATAAAACCAGTGGGTAGCCATGCGGTGAAACCGCCCTGGCCGCCATTATTGGTATTGAGGGTCGGATCGCCCAGGTTGCCTTGGTCATCCAGCACTGGCGTATTGGTCACCGGGTTGCCGTTATGGTCATACGCCTGGCCGGAATATTTGATCTTGATCCGGGCGTAATCGACGGTCTGCTGCACGATGGTTGAATCGATGAACGCCATGGCCGCTGGGTTGTTGTACGCCGCACTCGGGTCATTCTTGAACAGAGAACCGCCACCAAATGCGCGGCCCCAACCGGGGGCGCCATAAGTGGGCGTGGAAAACCCGCCCGCCTGCACATATTCCGTAGTGATCAGGCCTCCCAACAAGGCCAGTCCCAGTAACGTGTAAGCGTGTTGTTTCTTATTATTCATGCGGTACTCCCTATTATTATGTGCGCCCGGCCCCTGCCGGTGGGTCGTGTAACCATGGAGCGTTGTTCAAAAGCGCCTGTACTGGAACGGTGTATGACAATCAGGGATGGGTGATAAGCGAAGGCGATTTATCGTTGACCGGCGCCTCGCGGGGGGCGCCGGCATTTCAACGGGTGATCAGCCCTTTACGGAGTAACGCGCTTACGGGTTTACCGTGAGCGTCGGAGCCACAACGTTCAGCGAAACCACAGTGCAGTTTCCGCTCAGCGACTGATTGGCGGCCGAAAGGGTTTTGGTCCCTGCAGCCCAAGTGACTGCGATAGGGGTTGGTCCGCAGTTGGTGGCTGGGATCGAGGTGATCTTGTAGCCGACATTGGTCACGGTACCGGTGGTGCCCGTCGAGGCAGTCAATACCCAAGGCAGGTTAGTCAGCGTTGGCAAAGAGCACAGACCGCCGCCGGTCAGCGTCGCGCCATTGATCGAGGCCACGCCACCGCTAACGTTGCCGGTAAAAGTGATACCGCATGTCACTGCCGCGCCAAAAGACGAAGGCGACTTCACCACGATGGTGCCGGCGTTAGTCGAGAACGGACCGTCCGGAGAGACGGAAGCCGCACTGGCCATCGACGCGGCGCCGAAGCACATTGCAAACGAAGTTGCACAAACGAGGGTTTTCAAGCTTTTCATTATTTTGCCTCACATGTAATGGCGAGTTATTCGCCTGGGGTAATGACCATGAACACGAAGCCACGTGTAAAACAGCAGAGCTTCATATTCCAGCCAAATTCACTTAAGTCCGACAACTTTATTCAACTACTTTGAAATCAGGCGGCATCTTGATTGACACCGTTTTAATAGTGCAGTCATCACCAATAGGTACATTGGCAGCCTCCAACTTACCGGTGGCGTTATCCCATGTACCGACTGCGGTAGAAGGACCGCACTTGCCGCCCAGACCGAATGCATGCACGTCCACGCTGATCTTCGACATCGAGCCGCTTTTTGTATCCTTTGCAATCAAGATCCATGGCAAATTAATAGCTTCGACCCGGCTGCACTTGAGCCCGCCATCGAACGCGACTTTGTCGATATTGACGGATGTCCCATCGGCCGTCACTTTGCCGGCCACCTTGATGGTGCAGTCGGCACTGATCAACGCGCCTTTGGAGAAGCTGATTGGGCCCTGGGCTGTAAACGTGCTACCGGCAGGTTCGATACGGGCGGCCTGTGCGTGATGCCACGCGATCAAGCCCAGCGCGGCCAGTACGACATTAACGGTGAACTTTATAGTGACCTGAGTTACTTGCATGTTTACGCCCTTCCCTTGAAATTATTTTCGTTCGGGTAAACAACCATCCTGCAACTAAGCTAACAAACAATCGACGTAGAAATCCTTATCGAAATACACTCGAAAAACGCGTTTTTATTTCAAATTAAAACGGCTTGGCTTCGCCGCTGTACTTCTCCAGATACTTCAAGCGCTGTGAAGGCTGGAGATTAGCCAAGGTGATATCACCGGCATAATGATTCAATACACGATGGTCCATCCGGCGCCGCCACAAATACGGCACATAGGCCCAGACAATCATGCTCGCGTAACCATAGGGAAGTTGCGGCGACTCATCAAAGTGGCGCAACGACTGATAACTACGCGTGGGATTGGCATGATGATCGGAATGCCGTTGCAATTGAAACAGGAAGATATTGGTGACTATCCGATTACTGTTCCAGGAGTGCCGCGGCGAACAGCGCTCATAACGACCATTGGGCAATTTCTGGCGCTTGAGGCCGTAATGCTCGACGTAATTCACCACTTCCAGCAACGAGAAACCGTAGACGCCCTGGATGATCAGGAACGGGATCACTGCCGCGCCCAGCCAGGCAATCATCGCGCCCCAGAGCAGCACGCTGTACATCCAGGCGCTGAGCACCGCATTCTTCCAGTGCCAGGCCGGCAGGCCAAGTTTGCGCAGGCGTTCGCGCTCCAGGTTCCAGGCCGAGCGAGCGCTGAACCATACCGAGCGCGGCAGGAAGGCCCAGAAGCTTTCACCCAGGCGCGAACTGGCCGGATCTTCCGGTGTGGCGACGCGTACGTGGTGGCCACGATTGTGTTCTGTGTAGAAGTGCCCGTAGAACGTCGGCGCCAGCGTGACCTTGGCCAGGAACACTTCCAATGGCTTGGGTTTGTGCCCCAGTTCATGGGCGGTGTTGATCGCGATACCGGTAGCGGCCCCGGTGGACATCGCCATGCCCAGATAAGTGAAGCCACTGACGGGGCCGTGCAACTCGGTGCGAGCGGTAATGAACGCTGCGGCATGTGCCAGCCCACTCGATGGATCGAGCGCCGCGGTGGCCCGCAGCAGCCCGCCGCCGATGATCCAGTCAATGCCGCCGGCGGCGAGCCAACCGGTGATCACGACCGAGGCGATCACAAACAGCACGCCGGTATAGACGATCCAACGGTAGTAGCGCTGGGATTCGAGATGGCTGACGGCAGATTCCGGCGGGTTGCTGAGGTCTTCACCCAACAGGCCGTCGATCAATGGGATCAGGCCGAAGATGACCAGCACACCGATCCACCACAGTTGCTGAATACCGGTGCCGATAGCCAGGGCCCCCGAGAGCAGTGGAGTCGCCAGGGGCATGATGCCGAGCCACCACAGGTAACGCTTGCCGTCGGCCCAGACGCCTGGCACCGCCAGGGACGGGTTCATGCCCACCTCCGAGCGCAGGCGGAGGCAGCAAACAGGAGGGCGGAGCGCTGACCGCTCCAAGACATCAACCATGCGATAAAAGGCGTTTTTTTCATTATTTTATTCGCTCTTAGGCATTTCAAAAAATGTTTCAAATTAGAAATTGAAATAATTTTTTAAATAAATAGCGCGGAATCGTTAGGTCGTCAACCAGTTTATCCGGGCCATTTTGCGTGACTGGGCAGTCTCTTTTTCAGAGCGCCGGCCAGGTCTCTAGGGCGGGCGTTGACGCGCTGGAACCGCAGATCGGATGGCATGGTTATTTGCCCACTATGGCAAACGAGGGCTGCAATACGGCGGCGCTTCGCGCAGGCCCGGCCCGTTTGGCAACCTGCTCGACCAACGCCACCACTCGTTCCGTGGCGGTAATCGGCAACATGTGCCCTCGGTCTTCCACCACCTGCAGCTTCAGCCCGGGCACCTTGCTGGCCAGCCCCTGACCGTGTTTCTGGAAGTCGAGCACGTTATCCCGGGCGCCGTAGATGAGGCCGATTGGCAGCGTCAGCAGCGGGTAACGCTTGACCATGTCCGGCAAGTGATCGTTGACTCGGTTGATCTCGGTGGACGCGGCAAAGAAGTTCTCGGGACGCATCCCCAGCAAACCGCCGCCGCGCGTAGCGAAGTCTGGCGGGGCGGCATCGGGGGCGAACACGCCCTTGACCACCGATCCCTTGGTCAACAGGCCAATGGGCAGGGTCAAGGTGCGCGATACCCAGCGTCGCAGCCAGGCGGGACGTACCGCCAAGGACAGGAATACCAACGGCAGCATGCGCTGGGGATGGGTCAAGGGCGCCACCAGGATCAAGCCGGATACCGCATGCGGATGATCAAGGGCCAATGCCAGGGCAACCGCACCGCCCAGGGAATGCCCAAGCACCAGCGGCTGATCCAGTTCGAGGGTTTTGATAAAAGCGGCCATTTGGCGCGCCTGGGCCGGCAGGTCTGCCGCCGTGCCATGGCGCCGACTGGAGTAGCCCGACCCTGGGCGATCGACGCTGATGACGCGAAACTGCCCACGTAACTGACTGGATAACGCATAGGTCAGATTGCGACTGCTGCCCATCAGCCCGTGGATCATCACCAGCGCTGGGCCTTGGCCTTCGTCTACATAATGAAAGCGCTCGCCATCCACCTCGACGACGCGCCCGTTGATCGGAACGGCGGTTTCAATACGCCGTGTCATCCAGGCGCTGAAAGCCCACGACACAGCGCTCGCGCCTATCACCACACCCGCAGCGACAACCCACTCGACAGCCATAGCTCGGTCCTCTGCTTCCCTGCTGCTGGCGACCTGATCGGGATTGATCAAGGCCTCAACCTTCGCCCATACCTTGGACCCAGCCTCCATGCGCGTCTGTCGGACAAGTCGCATAGATCGAACAAGGTCCTAGCGTAGGCGAAATTTTCAGGTAGATTATTTAAAATCTTTTTTAAAATAATTAATTCAATTTTCCTTTGCAATGGTGTTCTATCTAAAACACAAAAGAAAAACAGGAGCACATCCGATGCCCACCAAGGACCGCTTATGAATGCCCACAGCGACGCCATCGACATCGCCATCATCGGCTCAGGCTTCGCCGGCCTGTGCATGGCAATCAAACTCAAGCAAGCCGGGCTCAGCGATTTTTTCGTCGCTGAGCAGGCCGACACACTCGGCGGTACGTGGCGTGACAACCACTACCCTGGCTGTGCCTGTGACGTGCAGTCCCATGTCTACTCCTTTTCCTTTGCGCCCAACCCCGACTGGACGCGCCAATTTGCCCCGCAAGCGGAGATTCGCGCTTACCTGGAGCAATGCGCGCGGCGGTTCGGGCTGGCGCCGTACCTGCGTTTCGGCATGGGCCTGCAACGGGCGGTGTTCGATGATCAGCAGCAACGCTGGCAACTGACGTTCAGCGATGGCCGCCAGGTCAGTGCGCGAGTGTTGGTGTCGGGCATGGGTGGCCTGTCGCGTCCCGCACTGCCGGATATTCCTGGGCTGGACAGTTTCAAGGGCAAGCGTTTCCACTCGCAGCAGTGGGACCATGACTACAGTTTGAAGGGCAAGCGCGTGGCGGTGATCGGCACCGGCGCCAGTGCTATTCAGTTCGTGCCGCAGATTGCGCCGCAAGTGGCGCACCTGGACCTGTTCCAGCGCACGCCGCCCTGGATCATGCCCAAACCCGACCGGCCGATCTCACGCGTCGAACGCTGGCTGTTCAAGCATCTGCCGGTGACCCAAAGGCTGGTGCGCAGTGCCTTCTACTGGGCGTTGGAAGGCCGCGTAGTGGGCTTTGCCCTGCACCCGCGCTTGATGAAGATGGTGCAGAAAATCGCCCTGCGTCATTTGCATAAACAAGTGGCCCGCCCTTCCCTACGCAAGATTCTGACGCCGGACTACACCATCGGCTGCAAACGTGTGCTGATCTCCAACGACTACTACCCGGCGTTGTCACGCAGTAATGTCGAGGTGGTGACCGACCAGGTGCTGCGGATCGAAGCCGATGGCGTGATCACCGCTGACGGCATCAAGCACCCCGCCGATTGCCTGATCTTCGGCACCGGGTTCCAGGCTGCCGATCCCCTGCCCCGCGGCTGCATCATCGGCCGCAACGGCATCGACCTGATGGACACCTGGCACGACGGCGCCCATGCCTATAAAGGCACCACGGTGCCGGGCTATCCCAACCTGTTCCTGATCGTCGGGCCCAACACCGGCTTGGGGCACAACTCGATGATCCTGATGATCGAAGCCCAGGTCGCTTACATTCTTGACGCGTTGCAACAGATGCAGCGCCAACGCATCGCCATGGTGGAGGTCAAACCCGCCGTGGAGCAGGCCTACAACGCGCAATTGCAAGGCAAGCTCAAGCGCACCATCTGGAATACCGGCGGTTGCCAAAGCTGGTACCTCGACCCGCGTACCGGCAAGAACACCACACTGTGGCCCGGCTCGACGTGGCGGTTCAAGCAAGTCACCCGGCATTTTGCGCTCAAGGACTATGTGGTCAGCCGGGCGCCGGTTGTGCCTGTGCCGCGCGCCGCAGCAACCCCTCATTGCGCCACAGAAGGCAGTCTGTCATGAAGTCATTCGCCGGCCGCGTGGCGGCAATCACGGGAGCGGCCTCCGGCATGGGTCGCGCACTGGCGCTGGCCCTGGCACGGGAGGGTTGCCACCTGGCCTTGGCCGACAAGAACAGCCAGGGGCTGGAGCACACGCGGGACCTGGTCAGGACGTCGACCCTGTCGCCGGTGACCGTCACCACCCAGGTACTGGATGTCTCGGACCGCCAAGCCATGCTGGAGTGGGCGGCGCGGTGTGCGGCCGAGCATGGCCAGGTCAACCTGGTCTTCAATAATGCCGGAGTGGCGCTGTCGAGCACCGTGGAAGGCGTGGACTATGCCGACCTGGAGTGGATCGTCGGCATCAATTTCTGGGGCGTGGTGCATGGCACCAAGGCGTTCCTGCCTTACCTGAAGGCCAGTGGCGACGGGCATATCGTCAACACCTCCAGCGTGTTCGGCCTGTTCGCCCAGCCCGGCATGAGTGGCTACAACGCCAGCAAGTTCGCGGTGCGCGGCTTTACCGAAGCGCTACGCCAGGAGCTGGACCTGCAACGCTGCGGCGTCTCCGCCACCTGCGTGCATCCTGGCGGAATTCGCACCGACATCTGCCGCAGCAGCCGGATCGACGCGAACATGACCGGTTTCCTTATCCATAGCGAACAACAGGCGCGCGCCGATTTCGAAAAGCTGTTTATCACCGACGCCGACCAGGCCGCCAAGGTGATCCTGCAAGGCGTGCGCAAAAACAAACGCCGCGTGCTGATCGGCCGCGACGCGTATTTCCTCGACCTGCTCGCCCGTTGCCTGCCGGCGGCCTATCAAGCGCTGGTGGTGTTTGCCAGCAGGCGCATGGCGCCCAAACCACGCACGCCCGTGTTTGAAACCAACGACGAGCCCCGTCTCTGAACAGGAGCACACCCCATGTTGCCGATTCGCCGTGATATCCGCTTCGCCCTGCCCGCCGGGCGCATCACCAACTGGCATGAACAAGGCCCGTTCATCACGCACTTTTTCAATGCCCTGTCGCTGCTGTTTCCCCAGGGCGAGCTGTTTTTCATGGACAGCGTGCGCCACTACCGTTCTCGCATCGACGATCCGGACCTCAAGAAAGAAATCCAGGGCTTCATCGGCCAGGAAGCCATGCACAGCCGTGAACACGTGGCCTACAACGACCTGCTGCAAGCGGCAGGCCTGCCGGCGCACAGCCTCGATCGCCGCTTGAAATTCTTCCTCGACCTGCAAAAGAAGCACTTGCCGCCATCTTTTAACCTCGCGGTGACCATCGCCCTTGAGCACTACACCGCAATGCTTGCGGAAATCCTGCTGAGCGACCCGTCGCGTTTCGGCGACTCACTCAAGGGCTACCAGCAGATGTGGTACTGGCACGCCCTTGAGGAAACCGAACATAAAGCGGTGGCCTTCGATGTGTGGAACCGGGTGATCAAGCCTGGGCCCAAGCGCTACCTGCTGCGCACCGGCACCATGCTGTTTACCACGCTGCTGTTCTGGCTGGTGGTGTTCGATTTCCACGTGCGTCTGTTGATTGCAGACCGCAAGTCGGGTGGGCATCTGCAGGGGTTCTGGCGCATGCTCAAGTTTCTGTATGCCCCCAAGGGCATCTTTGCGCGCATGCTGCGGCCGTGGCTGCACTATTTCAAACCGGGCTTTCATCCCTGGGACCATGACAATCGGGCACGGTTGGAGGGGATAGACGCACTGGTCGAGGAAATCGAGCGGACCAATCGGGGCTACGAGGCGGTCTAGCAAGCCGGCTTGCTGCATTTAAACGGGGCCGACTGCCAGACCGGTCGGCCCCATGACTGCCAGATCACCCCAACCGCGCCCGCTCGCGCACAAACTGCGGCACTGCATGCCCCGGCAATGCCCTGCTGAAATACCAGCCCTGAATGAACAACTCAGCGCCCGTATTCAGAAACGCCAATTGCTCGGCGGTCTCGACCCCTTCCACCACCACGCCCAGGTTAAGCGCCTCACAAAAACGCAGCATGCCGGTCAGCACCTGAGCGCCCTTGGGATCGTGCTGGGCAACCACAAAGCTGCGATCGATCTTGATGAAATCCACCGGAAACTGATGCAGATAACTCAACGCTGAAAACCCGGTGCCAAAGTCATCGATATACACCTTTGCCCCCAATGCCTGCAGTTTCTGGATGGTCTGACGGGTCGCCTGGATATCGCTGACCAGCGCATCTTCGGTGATCTCCACCGACACCCATCCCTGGGCCTGGGCGAGGATTTCCACCAGGCGATTACCATAAGCCGCGTCCTTGAGGGTGACGCTGGATAAATTGATGGTCATGGGCAATTCAAAACCGGCCTTCTTCCACTGTTGATACTGGCGTACGGCCTGGGACGCCACCCACACGTCCACGTCCGGCATCAACCGGGCCTGTGCCAACCATTGCAGGAACTCCCAGGGTGAATGCACCGTGCCCTGGCTGTCCCGGGCGCGCATCAAGGCTTCGCAGCCGGTGCACAGGCCGGTACGGGTGGAGACCTGGGGCTGAAACTCAAGATAGAACTCGTAGTCGCTGATCTGCTGGATCCGGTTCAACTCAATGGCCTGCCGGGCCAGGGCGCGGTGCGACGCGAGTACCGGGTCGAACTCCAGCAACCGCCCCTTCTCCTCCAGGCCGCGAAACGTCATGTCCAGGGATTTGAGGTATACCGTGCCGCCGTCACTGGCCTGGCGATGGATCGCCCGTACATACGGCGCATACACCAACGTCCCCAGGCCCATCAGTACAACCTGCAATACCACGGCCGCGACGTCGCCATGGGTACTGAGGTAAGCATTGAGCAACACCGGTGCGGTAAACGGCACGCTGGCCACGGCCGGTGCTACCCAACCCAGTTGCACCACCGCGAGTGCCACCGTCGCATTGACCGCCGGCACCAACAGAAAGGGTATGAACAACCGCGGGTTGAGGATGATCGGCAAACCGAACAACAGCACTTCGCTGACGTTGAATAACGACAGCGGCAAGCTGGCCATCGCCAGCAACCGCATGGACTGGCTCCTGGAAAACAGCAGAATTGCCAGGAGCAGGCACAGCGCGCCGCCCGACCCACCGATAAACGCAAAGCTGCCTAACAGGCCGCTGTTAAGCAGGTATTGGACCGGCTCACCCGCCGCCAGCGCTGCGCCGTTGAGCACCACAGCTTGATCCAGTACATCGAACAGCGGTTGCATGGCGTACACGCCATGAATCCCGAAAAACCACAACAGCGAGTTCATCAAGGTCACAAACAGGCCGCTACCGTAAGGCGCCTGTAACGCATTGAGCACCTGCGGCCCCTGCAGTTGCGCCACATAGGGGATCTGCAACAGCAACGACAACACCACCACCAATGCCAGCGCAGTGATCGCACCGGGCAGCACCATGTTGATCGTGCCCTTGAGGTTGTGTCCGATCAGGTCTTCATGCACCAAGCGAGTCCAACGCAAACGGTGCAGCCAGGCCATGGCCGGCACATTGACCAGCGGCGACGCGATGGCAATGAACAGCAGGAAGGTGGCCGAAGCCCGAGGGTATTCGCGCAAAAGAAACGTGGCCACCACTACGTTGGCAAGGCATAAAAAGGCTATCGGCAGTTGTGGCAAGCGGTGCTGAATGGCCAACATATAGCCAATGGAAGCGGCGACCAGCAGTGGAATCACCGAGCTGATCCGGTCATGCAGCCCCGAAAGAAAGCTCACTATCGGTGGGCTGAAGCCCAGCACCTTGGCGCATTCGGACAGGATCAGGAAAACGGCAGACACCAACAGGCACGGCAGGATCCACAACAATCCCTCCCGAATCGCACGCAACGACTCGATACTTGCCAGGGCCGCCAGGCGCTGGGTAAGGAAAAGTTTGAACAGCGTTTGCGCCATGAGCCGCCCTCTGCCCGTATTCGCGGGGTCTGGAGATCAGCGCCGGAATACCCGTGAACGCTACACGCCCTGATGCTCGGCGCGAAAGCTTTTTGCCATCTCCCGGGGCTTTTCAGCAAAAAAACCCTGGGGGCTGTGAAAATTCCTAGATAAAAAATCGAACTTTCTGACCTGAGTCATCCCCTAAACCTGTCTGAGTCGGTATTATCCGCCGCGTTTGCGTTTGTTAAAGGATGTTACAGCCTGGTTAACATCGGGTGCCCACTCAGGGAATATTGCCTGGCCAGAAGCAGGCACAAAGGAGAGAGAGCCTTACCATGCACCATAAGCGGTCCAGCACCATGCGCCCCCTATTTGTCACCATCCTGTTGTGGCTGTGCAGCGTGGCGCTGTTATTTATCATCAAGAACGTCATCGAACTGTATACCGGGCCCGTCGCGGAGACCTGGATAGATTTGACGTTGGTGCTTGTCGCCTACCTGATGTTCTTTTTACTGGCACCGTTGCAACGCTGGCTCCAGCGCAGGTCGCGCAAGCGCGCTCGGCGTCACGTCGACGGGCACGCACCCGACGTCGACTCCCCTCTCTCTCGCTGAAGGGCTTGGCGTTGTCAGCACCTGGCGATAACTATCAACGCGCACTGGACCGGTTCCTGCACGAACACCCGGATGTGGCCGCTGAATTGAACAACTTCAACCCACTGGCTGCCCAGGCCAGGGGAGAAACCGTGGCGCAGTATCGTACCGAGCGTCTGTATGAAGCGTTCGAGGCGCAGGCCGAGCGCCAGGGCCTGTTCGCCTGGGAGCTGACCCTCAAGCTGACTGCCGAGTCCAGCGAAGCCTTCGAAACTCAACGCCTCGAGGTGCACAAGGAGGTCGCACAGATGGCCGGCATGAGTTGGGCCGACTACTGCCAACTGCATGACCTGGCTGGCTGACGTTCTGGCTAGCCGCACCAGCGAAGCCGCCTGCACCCCATGACCTGCCGCAACTCGGCGACCGTCAGGGCCCGGCGGTGCGGGTCTTGCGCCAAGGCGGTGTGCAGTGCCGGCCAGCAACGTCGGGGCAACTGCCTGGGCCGAGGCAGCCCGGCCCCCGGTTGGCGTTCCCCGAGGCGCTTGCCCTGGGCCAGCTCATACAGGACGCACGCCACGCCATAGAGGTCCGCAGCGGGCGTCAACGCGCCACCCGCCAGTAATTCAGGCGCCGCATAGGCCCTGGTCCAGGCATTCAACCGGCTGCGATTCACCGCCGCCAAGTCCGCCGGGGTCTGCGCAAATGACTGCCCAAGGCCGAAATCGAATAAACGCACGCCCGCTTCGCCCACCATGACATTGGCCGGTTTGATATCGCCATGCAGCACGTTGTGTTGGTGGGCATAAACCAACGCATCCAGCAGTTGCAGGGCAATCGGTTGCAGCTCTGCCCACGGCATTCCATCAGGGCATTCCACAAGCAGTCGGTCCAGCGTCAGGCCATGCAGCAGCTCCATGGTAAAAAAGGCGATCTGGCTGGATGTATCCACCTCAAACGAATACACCCTCACCACGCGCTCATGTCGCAGGCGGCGCGCCAGCGCAAACTCGCTGAACAGCAATACATGGGCGTCCGGGCATGCAGACAAAGACTCGTCCAGCAGCTTGAGCGCCACAGCGGAACAAGGCTCGCCAAATTGCTCATGTAACAGGTCGCGCGCACGGTACACCACGCCCATCCCGCCCCGGCCCACGACCTGCTCAAGGTGGTAGCGGCCGACGAGCAAAACCGGGGGAGTTGATGCCGCACTCATGAGTGCACCACGACGGCGGTCAAATCATCGCGTGCCGGGGCGCGCAACGCGCTGGCGAACAATCTTTCCACGACCTGCTGCGGCCCGCCTGCACTCAACGCCAGGCCCAGCTGGACATGGCTGAGTGCCTGGTAGAGACCATCGCTGCACAATAAAAACACATCGCCAGGGCGGGTCCTGAGCTCCAGCACCTCAAGCCGCAATGACGCGTGCGCGCCAATGGCCCGGGTCAAGGCTCTGGCATCAGGGTGGGCCCGAGCTTGCGTCGCACTCAACTGACCCTCGTCCATGAGGCGCTGCAACAGCGAATGATCTCTCGACAGCTGGTACAGGCGTTGTTCACGCCACAAATAACAGCGGCTGTCCCCCGCCCAAACACAGGCCGCACGCCCGTTATCCAGCAACAGTGTGACCACCGTACTCCCCATCGTCGCACTGCCGGTGCGCCGCGCATCCGCCAGCCGCCGGTTGACACCTTGCAGCCGTTGTCGAACCGCATCGACCCGCTGATCAAGGCTGCCCTGCGCCGACAACGAAGCCAGGCTGCTGATCACCCACTCGCTCACGACGTCGCCGTGCCGGTGCCCGCCCATGCCATCCGCCACGGCCCAACAGCCTCCTTGCGGGCAATCGAGCAGGGCATCCTCATTGCGCGGCCGTGACTGCCCGCGCTGTGTACGCCCGGCGCTGCGCCATGTGGGCCGCATCGGGTTCACAGTTGCTCCGGCAGGCGGAAGGTGCGCCACGTGTCCATCTCAAATGGGCTGGGTGTGCGTTGGCTGGTCAGCAGGTAATTGGCGCGCAACCCGGCCAGGTCAGCCTTGACGATCTGCGCGTTGCGGTCACTCGCAGGCTCGCGTTGCAGCAAGTCGAAAAACCGGAACAACGACCAGGCGCCGGCGCTCTTCTCGATACCCAGGGGGCGCAATTCGATACCCCTCTCCAGTACGAGGCTGGCGCGTCCGTTGTCTGCTTCGATGGGCCACCGGAATGTCATGGGTATGATCGGGCCGTGCCGGTATTCCAGTTGCTTTTCACCCAATCGCAGGATCGCTCGGTTGACCGATTGATCCAGGCTGTAGGGCGCCAAGGTAAAACCCACCGCCAACTCTCCCTGGTCTTCGGTGAAAAAGCTGCGTCGGATGACCTGGGCTTTCGTCAGTTGATCCAGCAGCGAACGTGAGATCGGAAAACCCTGTCCGTCCAGCCCGCGCAACCGGTAGCGCGTGCCATCCGCAGTGACAAACGAGCGCAGGTACCCCTCGTAAAAACGCGCCCACACGCCCTGGGGTTTAAAGAACTCACGGAAATCGTCCAGGGCCACATCACTCGTCGCGTGGGCATTGAACGGGTACCGTTGGCGAATCGCCCTGGCGTAAAGCCCCTGCACCTCGCTCTGGTAGCGCTGATTGACATGGGCATAGGCCTGGTCCAATAAATGGCGCCATGTCTGATCGCCAATCCCTTCAAACCAACCGGCAAGCGGAAGCGGCAAACGGCTGGACGCTGCACGCAGGTCGCCCAGCACGTCCTGCTGGCCGTCCATGCGCCGCTTTGCCCGCAAAAAGGCCGCCTGCTCCGGCGAACCCTCACGGCTCAGCGTCGCCAATTGCAGGTGCAATTGGTCGAGCAGGCGCAACCCCTGGGCCAGCTCCGCACTGGGGTTCTGCTGCTCATCCAGCAACTGATGCAAGGGTTCAAAACGCCGCTGCAAAGCCCGGCGTGCCGCGTCGCCCAAAGCAGCCTGCCCCTGCGCTACCGCAGCCTTGGCGATCGCGCCCAACGCGCCTGACGGCTGGGCCATCGTTGCTGGCAGCTCCAGGCCCGGCAGTAAACGGGTATTTTCACGAAGCTGCTGCAATAGCAGAAGGACTGGCGATTGGGCCGACGTCAGCCCCGCGAGACGTTCGGCATCCTCACGCAGGCCGTCGGTGTGCAGCAGCCTGATGCGACCGAGCGCATCGCTCCAGGCCTGGGCATACTCACTGAAGTAGCGCTGTTGCAGTTCGATCATCAAGCGCTGCAGATCCTCGCTGCTCAAGTCAGTGCCTTCGCCCAGTACCCAGTTATCCTGGGCAATGGCGTTCACCAGCTTGGGGCCCTGCGCTTCGAAGTACTGCACATACCTTTTGGTGTAGAAGCCAGGAACCGGTGGGTCGATGGCGGCGAAGACCTTGCCTTCGGCCAGACGCAACGGCTCCAGGTCGCGCGATTGTTCGCGCAGCACCCGGTACACCACGTCGGCCAATGACTCGCCCCGCAGCGCGGCCCGCGCCTGAGCCACCAGCTCGTCATTGAGCCGGGCGGAAAATGGCTGCTCAAGCAGTCGCGCCCAATGTTCATTCAGACGCTTCTGTACCGGCATATCACCGGGAAACTGCAGCGACCAATGGCTGGCCATATGCTGCGCCAACCACGCGGTATCCCGGCGCTCGCGCAGATTGAGCATCAGGTACGCACGCAAGTTGTCGAGCAGGCGCTCGCGATCGCCGAGGCTGGCGCGTACCTGCTCTTCGAGCAGGTCAACAGTGCGGCCCAGCAGTCGCTGCTGCAACGTCTGCTCATAGGCGCGCGCCACCCACGGTCGGCTGACCTCGCCCTGATACAGGCCGGCTCGCTCGATCAGTGGAGCGTCGCCTGATATGGGAAACACCTGGGTCGCCGCCCAGCGAGCGTCCAGCAGCGCCAGGAGTGTCAAGGTTTCATCGTTACTCTGCACGACGGGAGCGCTAAGTGCAGCGATATGAGCCAAACGTTGTTGGTTGGCCGCGTAACTGTGCATCCACAGCCCCCCGGCACCCGCCAGGACCAGCGCAGCCGCCATCCCCAGCAACCCATTGCGCCGCCAGATGCGCTGGCGCTCGCGGGTCTGCAAGGCGGCCAGGTCCGCCCCGGCAAAGATCACCCGACTGAACAGGCCCTGCACGAAATGGCTGCGGCTGTCGCTGGCAGAGGTCAGGTAGAACCCGCGCAAGCCGCTGATGCGCTGGTAGCGATGGGCGCAAAACGCCCACTCGATAAACAGGCACAAACGCTCGCCTATTTGCGCAGTCTGCTGGGGAAAATCAAGCATCCGCCCGCGGCGCTCGACATCGCGCTCCTGGTGCAATCGCTCAATCAATTCGCCGTGCAAACGTTGCAGTAATTGCTCGAACGCTCGGCGAACCTGGGTGATGTCATTGCCCGCCTTGTCAGCCTCCAGAGGTTGGCCCAGCACCGCTACGACATCGTCCCCTGACGGTGAGTCGAAGTACTCGATGAACCCCGCCAGTCGATCGGCCTGGGTCAACACCAGGTAGAGGGGTACATCCACCTGCAGTACCTGCTGAATTTCCTGCACGCGCGAATGGACATGGCGCGCCAGTTGCTCCAGGTCGTGCTCATTACCGCTCAGGAGCCTGTCTACCGACAGCGTCACCACCACGCCGTTGAGCGGGCGCACTCGATGCCGCCACCTCAGACTGGCCAACAGCGTGGTCCAGCCGGCGGCATCCACCGAACGGTCTGGTTGAATCAGATAGCGCCCTGGCGTGTCGATAAGCACCCCTTCATCGGCGAAGTACCAGTCACACTGCCCGCTGCCGCCCGTCGGCTGCGTGTCAGCCTGATCGAACGGTGACTGCAAACCCGCTGCCGCCAATAGTTGGGTCTTGCCACTGCGCGGTTCACCGATCACCAGGTACCAGGGCAAATCATGGCGCCAACGTGCGTTGCGCTCGCCATAGCGCGCAGACGTTTTCAACCGGTGGAGGGCGTCCTTGAAACGACCACGGACGTGCTTCTGCTCGTCCTCCACCGCTCTCAATGGCGGATGAGCGGTTGGCGGAGCCGGCCTTTCGAGTCCAGCAGCATGGCGCCCACCCGCCAGGACCATCGCCAATCCCCACAGCAGAAACAAAGCGCTGAGGGTCAACAGGCGGGCAGTGGCGCTTTGCCAGAACCGGTAGTCGTCCACGGCCAACAGCGGTCCGACGTACCACACGAATGCAGCACAGCAAAGCACCAGCATCAGGCTCCACACCCAGACCTTGGCCAGCACGGCACCCACGCCCTTGAAGAATGCGTTCATTCGTTGCTCCCTGCGTTTACTGGGGCGTGCGGGTAAGATCCGACGCCGACAATTGAAGGCTTTGCAGCGCACTTGCCCTTTCTCGCTCCAACACCCAGGCGAATCCCGTGTACATCGCGAGCAAACCGCACAGCGTGAAGGCCACACATCCGCCAACAGGAATGACGCGTACGTGCCTGCGTCGCGTGCGCCCCTGCCCTTCCGGCAACACCGGCGCCAACGGTGGATTGCCTCGTACCTGCCTGATCTGTCGATACAGGCCATCGCGAACGGCTTCGAGTTGCACTACCCCCCGCTCCATCACCCGGTATTTACCTTCGAACCCCAGGGACAGGCACAGGTACACCAGCTCCAGCATCGCCAAGTGTTTTACCGGGTCGCGCGCCAGGCGTTCCAGCAACTGGAATACTTTCTCGCCGCCGAACGTTTCGTGATGAAAGCGACTCAACAGGCTCATCTTCGACCAGTCACTTCGAGCGCCCCACGATGTGGTGACGACTGCTTCGTCAATCACGCTGCACAACACGTAGCGCGCAGACATGACCTGGGTATTTTCAATGCCACCCTGCAACGCACGGGTTTCGAATTGAGTCACAGCGGATGACAATCGGTCGTTGATCGTAATGAGGTTTTCCCGACCGGAGCAGCCCTTGAGCTGGACCACTTGCGACAATAGCTCCCAAGCGGCGACCACGAGGGGATTGAGCGCTGTGGTGAAGCTGTGCGCGCCCAGTGCTTGGCTCGCGTAGATCATCCGGTCCTGCAATTGTTCATAGCGCGGCGGCGCCGGGAACTCCGTGAGCGGCCCTTGCGCGGGCCCATGGCCGTCGCGATCGAGCAGGACGGTTTTTTCGTCCTGCGGGTATTCACTGTCCATAGCATTCAATTCCTGATGGCCCAGAAGGTCAGCTCAAGCCCGGCGAACTCGCCCCCGACATGGAACGCGAAGCCGCCCGACTGCTCCAGCTGGGCGATATCGCGGGCATTCATATCCAGCATGAAATAGGTCTTGGCGGCGTGGAACGGGATCTGGCGCGGCGCCACGGGCAATGGTTTGACCTTGATCCCCGCCAGGTGCAGATTGACCAATTCGCGTATGCGCTCAACCGCGCCGACTTTCAAATGCGCCGGCAGGCGTTGGCGCAATGCCTCCGAATCACACTGCGCCGTAGCCGCCAGGATGAACGTCGCCGTACCCAGCAATTTCAGGTCGCTGACCGGGCAAACCAATACGCCGTACTGACGTTGTTGCAACGGCAACTCGATGGAGTGTTGTTCCAGCACGACCGACAACACGGCACGCACAGCCTCCATCAGGCCCCGGAAACTTGCCCCCTGGTCGGCGTGCCGGTAATGCACATCCAGCACCGGGCGCCTGCTATCGCTGGCGAACGTCGACAACTCACCGAGCAGCGCCACCAATGCGCGGAACACCGCTTCAGGGCGAACCTGGGCCTGGCTCAAGCAGTGGCGCAGCTCCAACTCGGTACGATTGATCACTTGCAGCATGAGGAAATCGCCGACCTGCGTGCCGGCGGCGCTGCTCTCGCCCCGGATCCGCGCCGCGATGGCATCCCCCCGCGACGCAAGCAGGCCGATCACCTCCTTGAGACAAGACGATACATACCCGCGATCCTGCATAAAAATGAACGTCGGGACGAACTCCGCATCCAGGCGCACGCCCCCCGCATCGGTAGACTCCAGCACTTGGGCGACCTTGAGTCTGACGAAGCCCTGTTCTTTGTGCTGCTCACCCAGCAGGAGACGCAAATCAGGTCGCGCGCAGTGAATTCGACAGCGAGCGTCGGCACCGGCGTTCGAATCACCTACCTCCACCTCACAAGCGAGGTAGCGCGCCAGGACATCGTCCTGCTCCGGTTGGCGGGCTTCAATCTGATTGCCGGTTGCCAGCAGCAGCGCCAGGTAAACAGCCTGTTCCCCCGGGTTGGCGGGTACCTGTAATACCAGGGGCTCCATCGCGGTGCCGTGGTCGAACAGGCTGCCGTCCGGCAATACACCGCTGGCTTGAGTGACCACCAGTTTGCCCAGGTTGAGGTACTGCACATCGAGTTCCAGCGTGAGGAAGCCCCAGGCGTCAGGACTCAGCAAACGCGTCTGGTTGAGCTGTTGCTGGTAATGGCGGTCGTTGTGCTGCAAGTGCTGCGGCCGCAACAGCATGCCTTCCTGCCAGATGACTTTATGCGCGTGCATATCACTGCACCTCCTTGCCGGAGCGCGGGTCGGCAAGCCGGATTCCGTCGTGGTCCAGTACCAGCTCGGCACGGTTCAATTGCTGTGCGGTGAGCGGAACGAGCAGCCGCCATTGAACGTGTGGTAAGTCCCGGTACGCCGCCAGCACGCCCACAAAATGACTTTTTGGCCCGACACTCAGCTTGAGCGCCAGTCGGTCCCCTGGGCGCAGCTCAATTTCCTCGCTGCTCACCCAGTCCTTTGGCAATACCTGCTCGGCGTGGTCATACAGGCTGAAGAAGTCGGCATTCTCGAAAGCTACGCCATGGCGCAGTTCAATCAGTTGCAGCACGACCGGCGAGGGTCGGCCATGAAGGTCCGGGTTGACCTGCTCACTGGCGGTCAGTACCAGGTCCAGTTTGGTTAATGTCGAAAAAGGCGATACGGCGCTGCAGCCAGCCAACAGGCCGAGCGTGAGCAACAGGGGCGTGAGGGTGACTCGAGACATGGACATCATCCTGGATAATCGCTGTGCAGGGTTGAGATCAGGCGCACCTGTTCTTCAAAGGCCCGGCTGTGTTGCAGCCGTTCAACCTCCAGCCGACACAGGCGCGCCACCTTGATCGCCAGCGCCTTTCGTGCAACGTGGTCAAGGCGGCCCAGGTCAAGCCCCAGCGCCGCAGCAAACTCCGTCCAGAAGACGTCATCCGGCGGCGGTGCCGTCGCGACAGAGTCCGCTACGGGAAGCTCCTTGATGGGCTCAACCCGGCACGGCATTGCCACATGCTCACGGTCGGCGGCGTGCCGGTCCGCCCACTCTCCGGGCTCGCCAACGCCCGCATTCAAAGCTGCCAGTTCATCCGAGGTGCTATGTCGCTGATGCTCAAGGTCCAGTGCCCGCAACGGGTCCAGCGCCAGGAAGGCGTCGTCGGGAATCGGCACTCCCGTGGTGATGGGCTGCTCACGCAAAGGTGGAGAAGATTCCATCAGCCGCGCGCGTATCGACAGCGCACCCAGTTCGAACACGTCGCCATCTTCGATCAATCGCGCCTGCCCTTTGTGCAACCGTTCGCAACTGCCTGCCATGCCGATACCGTTGCTGCTGATATCCGTCAGAAAGTAGCGACCTTCGCGGTAACCCACCAAACCGTGGTGGCTGGAGAGCAGCCGACTGGGATCATGGATGATCCAGTCACAGCCAGAGCCACGCCCAATCACACCGCCCACGCCGTCAAACACTTTGCGCACCGTGGACACAGGGTCTGCGCCTGCGGCCTCACTTACCTCAAACACAAGCCGCATGGTCAAGCTCCCTCTTTCTTATCGGCCACGGGTCACCACCTGGGGCTCACCCAAAGGACGGTATTGGGCATCATCGAATGCGTAATTGGCGTTACAACCGCCAAGCAGACACAACACAAGCACGACGACGTGCCACGGACGATCAGGCATCAGGTTTCTCCTCGGTGAAAAGGCCCGCCGACTTCATATCGATGACGGCGGCAATGATCTCGGCAATCCTCGGATGCACCGTTCAACGCTCCCCGCTGGCTTCGCCGCAAGGAATGTTCAAGCGTGCAAGCCGGTAAAGCAGCGTGCGCCGTGCGACGCCGAGCTCACGCGCCGTACGGGTCCGGTTGCCACGATTCTTGTGCAGGCAATCGAGCAGGAACACGCGCTCTACCCGCTCCAGACGCTGGCGTAGCGTTACATCATCAACGGCGGTCGCGGCCGACGCCTGGGGAAGCGACAGGTGCGCCGGCAGGATCACGTTGTCGTCACACAGCAGAACGGCTCGCTCCACCAGGCACTTGAGTTCGCGCACGTTGCCAGGAAAGGCATGACTCGACAGCTGATCAAGGGCGATATTCGACCATTCCACAGGTGTCCTTCCCAGGCTTGCGCACGCCTTGTCGGCGAAATGCCGTGCCAGCTGCAGCACATCCCCGTCTCGCTCACGCAAGGCCGGTAACTGGATGGGGAACTGGGCAAGCCGGTAATAAAGATCCTCGCGAAAACTGCCTTCTGCGACCATGGTTGCGAGGTCACGGTGGGTCGCCGCGATGATGCGCACATCAACCTTGTGCGCAGCACTGGCGCCCAATGGGCGAACCTCACCTTCCTGCAATACCCGCAACAACTTGGCTTGCAGGGTCAGCGGCATATCGCCGATTTCATCCAGCAGCAACGTGCCGCCATGGGCGGCGTCGAACAGCCCTGCATAGTTGCGCTCGGCACCGGTAAACGCGCCTTTGCGGTAGCCGAACAGCTCGCTCTCCAACAAGCCTTCCGGGAACGCCGCGCAGTTCTGCACCACGAAAGCCTTGGCTGCTCGCGGCCCTGCCAGGTGGATGGCCCGAGCCACTACTTCTTTGCCGGTACCGGTTTCGCCCCGTAGCAGGACGGTATAAGGGGTATGCAGCACCTTGCTGATCAATTGGCAGGTTTGCGCCATCGCTGTGCTGTTGCCGATCAGGCCATACGTGCCGGTCAGCGATACTGCGCGCCCTTGCGGCGCAACAGCCGGCACCCACTGCAGGCTGCGCAGCAGGGCCAGTTGGTGCAAGGCGAAGCTGGCGAACTGGCCCAGCGAGGACGCGTAGCCTTGCAACGCTGCCGGGCGTTGGGCCGCGCATAGCAGCACGCCCGTGAGCGTATTGAGGCGGTTGAACAGCGGCACACTCAACAAGGCGCGCCAAGGTGATGCGAGCACCGGCAAGAAACCCAGGTCGTAAGGGCTGTTTTGCACATCATCCACACTGACCGCGGCGCCTTGATCCAGTGTGTCGCGCAGTAAAGGCACGTATCGCGGATCGATACTTGAAGCCGCCACCGCCACCGAGGGCGTCGCGCTCAGGTGTTGGGCGGCCAGCTCAAGCCGGCCGGTCGCTTCGTCAAGCCGGTACAATTGGGTGAGTTCACAGTGACTCAGTTGTGCCACGGCTGAGACGCACGCGCCGGGTAATGAAGCGCCGTCACTGTCCAGGCCTATACGTGTGAAGCAGCCGATCAAGGCGCTGGCGTGGGCAAGCGGGTCAGGCAATTGATCAAGGCCGGTCATTGGCTGAACTCGCAGAGCGGCAGGCCGTTGCCATCCAATCGCGCATGTACCAGGGAAACCGGGGTCTCCATGGCCATGGCGCCGAGCAGACCGTCCACCATCTGCGGCAACAAATGGCGCTCGATCCACTGGTCGATGTACCGCGCACCGCTGTCACCGTCCGCGCAACGCTCGGTCATGTGCGCGACCAATTCTGGCGTATAGGTGAATGCCAGTTTGCGCGAGTGCAGCCGTTGGCCAAGGCCCGCAAGCTTGAGCTCTGCCACGTCGTGCAGCACCTGCTCGTCAATCGGGTAATACGGTATGACGCGCATACGGGCGAGCAACGCGGGCTTGAAGTGGGCACGCAGCACCGGGTAAATGGCGTCTTGCAGCACCTGGGGTTCAGGTCGTTGGCCGCCTGAACAAAGCGCGTTGATAGCGTCGCTGGCAAGGTTGGACGTCATCAGCAGCACGGTGTTGCGAAAGTCGATTTCCCGCCCTTCGCCATCATTCGCGCGCCCTTTGTCAAAGACCTGGTAAAACAGGTTCAATACCTCCGGGTCGGCCTTCTCCACCTCGTCGAGCAGCACGACTGAATAGGGACGCTGGCGTACCGCTTCGGTCAAAACCCCGCCCTCGCCATAACCGACATAACCCGGTGGCGCACCGATCAATCGGGAAAGCGCGTGCTTCTCCTGGTACTCCGACATATTGATGGTGGTGACAAACCGTTCACCGCCGTACAGAAGATCCGCCAGGGCCAGGGCTGTTTCTGTCTTGCCTACACCGCTTGGCCCCACCAGCAGAAACACCCCGACAGGGGCATCGACCTTGTTGAGCCCGGCGGCAACGGCGCGCAAGGCACGATCAAGGGCCTGCACCGCGTGGTCCTGCCCAAGCACGCGCGAGCGCAAGGCCGCGGCAAACCCAAGCACTTTTGTGTTCGGTTCAAGGGCCAGCTGCTCGACGGGAATACCGGTCCACGCGCTGATGACATGCGCTACGCCGTGCGGGCAGACCTCAGGTTTCACCAGCGGCCCATCGTGCTCAAGCCACTGTTGTTCCAGTACCTGGCGCTCGTGCTCAAGGGTTTCCAGGCGCAACTTCAGCGCCTGCAGGGCCTGCGCATCCACAGGCAATCCGCTATCAAAGTCTCGACTCAGCGCCCGCGCCTGCCGCTGGCCCTCGATCAGTTCGGCGCGTAGCGCCTGCAGTGCCTCAGGCGGCATTGCCTGACGCGTGCGGACGCTGGCACAGGCGGTGTCCAGCACGTCCACCGCCTTGTCCGGCAACTGTCGGCCCACCAGATAGCGTGCGCTCATGTGGGCCGCTGCTACCACCGCATCATCACGGACATACACGCCATGGCTCGCTTCATAGACAGGCACCAGTCCCCGCAGAATCGACACTGCCTGCTCGACACCCGGCTCCTCGACCAGTACCGGCTGGAACCGCCGCGCCAATGCCGGGTCCTTTTCGATGTACTGCTTGTATTCCGACCAGGTGGTAGCGGCGATCGTACGCAACGCGCCGCGCGCCAGGGCCGGCTTGAGCAGGTTGGCCGCGTCCAGGCCTCCCGGCTGGGCGCCAGCGCCCACCAAGGTATGGGCTTCGTCGATAAACAGGATGACCGGCTCAGGCGATGCGTTCACTTCATCGATCACACCTTTGAGACGTCGCTCGAACTCGCCTTTGAGGCCAGCACCGGCTTGCAGCAAGCCCATATCGAGGGTCAGCACGCGAACGCTTTTAAGGGCCTCGGGCACCTGCAAAGCCGCGATCTGCAACGCAAGCCCTTCGACGATCGCCGTTTTCCCCACCCCGGCCTCCCCCACGAGAATCGGGTTGTTCTTGCGCCGCCGCACCAGGATGTCGATCAATTGCCGTATTTCGCGCTCGCGGCACAGCACTGGGTCTATTCGGCCTTCACGGGCATGCTGGGTGAGGTCCTGGGTAAAGCGCTGCAGCAGCGACTCCGTGGCAATCGGCTGATGCTCGCTGGGCTGGCCCAGCAGAAAATCACGCACCTTGCCGACATCCAGGCGGCTGAGCACAGCGTGATACCGGCTGCCCGCATACTCCAGCGGGTGCTGTAAAAGTGCCAGCAACAGCGCACCGTGATCGACAGAGCGTTGGCCCAACTCTACGTGGGCAACCATCACGGCTTGTTGTAACCACAGCACCAGAGCCTGGGCGAACACCGGGTTGCGTGTAGCGCTCTGCTCGCTCCTCGGCTGCAAGGCTGCTTGCAGTTCGCCCAGGGAAACGTCGGCATCTGCCAGCGCCTTGGCCATCAACCCGGCGGGATGCTCGAGCAAGGCCAGAAGCAGATCCTCCACCAACACTTCATGACCACCACGCGCCATGCAGCGCTCGGCCGCGCGCGTCAGGTCCCGGCGGGTCGGGGCCGTCAATGTAAGGATCAGTTGTTGCAGGTCCACATTAATCATGCTCATCAATCCTTAATGAAAATGGCCGGCGAGTGTGATCGCACCGTCCGCTCGCTCATGTTCCAGCCAACTGGTCCAACCCAGGCGGCACACATTGTTTTCGCCGATATGCAACGCCCTGATTTCGCCGGGTGCCAATACCAGGCGCAGGTCAAATTGCAACGCGTCTCGCGCGGTTAAACGCACCAGCGAGCATGCGGGGGAATAGGCCGTTCCCGTGGGCAGAAAGTCGTGAAAACGCTGCCAGCCCAGGGCCTTGATGTGCACCCTGAACTTGCCGCTGCGATCAGCGATGCGACGCCCTAGTACCAGGTCGTGGCCAAGCGTGCAGTTGGCGTGGCCCAAGTCATTGCGCTGCGAATGCGCGACGTCCACCGTGCGTTCGACCCATTGCTCGATGAACACCTGGGCATGCTTGAAGTAATACCGCAGGACGGTCTCCATCAACGCAGCCGAGTGCGCGCGCAGACTCAGAAGCCCGAGGTAAGGCAGCAAGCGCTTGCAATCAAGAAGCGAGGCGCCCCGTATCGCGTGACTGCCGAGGCCAATCAGCGCAAACATTTGCTGGGAAAACCCATCACTGGCGCCCTTTTGAAAGCAGGCCCGGTAACGGTATTTGCGCCAGATCGGTAACATCAGACGGTGCAGTCGATGGTGGAACATATCGAGGAAGTCCCGCGTGGGGTTACCACCTGCGCGCTCCGCAAACGCCTGCTCGGCATAAAACGCGGGCAATGGTGAGCCCGCGCCAAACAACCCCAGCACGTTGATGCGCAGACGCGCCCGCAAGTGCCCGTGGTCCATGAAAAACTCCACACGATCAATATCGTGTCCCGCAAACCCCAGGCCTGGATTGGCCTGGAATTCCAGCTGGTCATACAGCGCATCCTCATCCAGCAGGGGATGAGCTTCACGTAAACGTGCGACCACCTGCACCACCGCCTGGAATAGCGTGTATTCGCGGATGGCACGGCAAAGCTGAGTCAAAGCAGGGGTTGCTGCCCCATCCGGAACGGCCATAGATACACGTCTCCTTGTGTGCTGATCACTCGCAACTCGTGATACGAATTGAGGCTGGCGTAAAGCGCAAAGAACTGATTGAGGACCGAAGCGAACACAAACAGATCGCCCTGGCCTGCAAACCCCAGGGGATCCACCGTCAGGTCCACCCGCAATCCGCGAATCGGCAGGCCACGGTGCAACCGGTCAACCGCTTCGTGCTGGATAGAGCGCAGCGCGCCCAACTTTTTCTGGCTGATTTTCAGCGCCTGTCGATCGTGATAGCGCGGCAGGTCGTAGGTCGCGAGAATCACTTTCAATGCGTTGATATCGGTCAGCGACACATAGTTGAGCGACATGTTGCTGATGAGCTTCCAGAGATAATCCTGATCCAGTGGCGGCGCAAAACTCGCGGTTGGCGCAGTGATGTTACGGAACGTCAATGACTCAGGGGTGTGCTCGCCGGGCTGGTTGATCTCACCTGCCCTTAGCTGTCGCGGCAGACCGGCATTGGTACAGGTCAGCTCGATCGACAGTGTTTCCGGGCCCTGCTCGCAGCGATCGCCAAAGCCTATCCAGGTAGCCAGCCCGTCATGCTGGACCGACGGCCGTTGACGGATGCTGAAGCTGGGTAGCGCCCGCGAAGTTTCGCCATCATGGTCATGCTCGAACGACTCAAAGGGCACGTAGGTTTGATAGCCCAAGCCGCCAGGACGCCATCCGGTAACACGGTCAACCGAAAACACCCCAGCGTTTTCCGGAGAATATTCCCCCGGCAACAGCAGGTATTCATCCTGTTTTCCATCCAGCCGAATGGGTATCGCGTCGTGACTGAACAGGTTGACGATAGGCGTGCAGTACAGCTTGACGTTGTCCAGGGTGGGGCGCTGGAGCGCATGCCCCTGGGGGCGCAGCTCGAAGCGCAACACCATGCCATGTGCCTGCTTGAGCACCTCTTGGGGGAATCGATGCAGCGCACCCAACCCTTGAACATCGACAAACAAGTATTTCTCGGGAAACGTGAAATATTCCTGCAAGTGGCGATAACCACGGAAGGTGTTTTGCGGGTAAGGAATCAATGCGTGTTCCTCTGCAAAACCCACCGGCTGAACCTGGTTGGCGCCGAGCCGTAGCGTCGCGGGTTGACCATCGATCCCGTTGACCGGCAAATCGTTTTGGTCCAATAGCTGCAGATGGATGCCATCCAGATGTCGCAACAAGCTGAGGTACAGGCCTTGGCTCACATAGTGGTCTCCGGCCAGGTGCAGTCGTAACGATTCGAATGTCAGCGCACTGAAATTCCCCTCTGTACTCAGGGTCAGGCGCAGGTCCAACCAGGCCGCTTCGCCCTGGCAGGTGTAATCCAGACGACGAAGTTGCAGCGGCATCACGTCGGTGGCATAGCAGGTTCTGAAACGGCAACGTTCGCCCTGGATAGGCACGCTTTCCACTGCGGTGTCCCGTGCCACGCGAACGCTGGGGCCGGCGCAGTTCAACGGGTCAAATTGCAGGATGCTGAAAGCAGGCATCGGCCGCATGTAATTGGGCCATAACAGCTGCATCAGGGAATGCGTCAACTCAGGCAGCTCGTCATCAAGCTTCTGGCGCAGGCGTGCGGTCAGGAATGCAAAACCCTCCAGCAAACGCTCCACATCCGGGTCTTGACCGGTCTCGGCGAGAAACGGTGCCAGGGCCGGGTTGCGCTCGGAAAAGCGCCGCCCGAGTTGTCGCAGGGCACTGAGTTCGCTTTGAAAATAGCGGTTAAAGGCCATCTGCGCAGACCTCTACCTGCCCGGCATCCGCCAGGCGCGCATGGAACACGACAGATTGTGTGCCACCGTCGATGAGCAGCCCGGCATCGATGGCAAAGGCCAGTGCCAACGATTCATGGACGCGCGGGAGCACCCTGACGCAAACATTCACCAGCCGTGGTTCGTAAGCCTGGATGAAACGCTCGATCAGCAGGCGTGACTGGGTCAGGGATTCATGCAGGCTGAGCCGCATATCATTGAGATCAGGCAAGCCGTAATCCGGCAGCGTCTGCACGCTGCCGGCGCGGGTGCTGAGCATTTTCGTCAAATGCGCGGCGACGGACGTCATACGGCATTCGCTGGCACACGCCTCGGACTCAAGGCGCTCGAAAAGGCTGTTGTGGTGGCGCATCCCCTGGCCTCGGCTCATTCTTTGTCGAGCTTGCCGACGAGGGACAAGGTGAAGTCCGCCCCCATGTATTTGAAATGCGGCCGTACGCTCAAACTGACGCGGTACCAGCCCGGCTCACCCTCGACATCGCTGACGACGATGCGCGCTGCGCGCAGCGGACGGCGCCCGCGCACCTCGGCACTGGGGTTTTCCTGATCCGCCACGTATTGGCGAATCCACTTGTTGAGTTCCAACTCCAGGTCGGTGCGTTCCTTCCACGAGCCCAGTTGTTCGCGCTGCAGGACTTTGAGGTAGTGGGCCAGGCGATTGATCACCATCATGTAAGGCAACTGGGTACCGAGCCGGTAGTTCAGCTCCGCTGCCTTGCCCTCTTCGCTGATGCCGAACGTCTTGGGTTTCTGCACGGAACTGGCGGAAAAGAAGGCAGCGTTGTCACTGCCCTTGCGCATGGTCAGGGCGATGAACCCTTCTTGCGCCAACTCGTATTCGCGTCGGTCTGAAACCAGTACCTCGGTAGGGATCTTGGTTTCAATCTCACCCATGCTCTGGAAATGATGCAGCGGCAAGTCCTCGACCGCCCCGCCACTCTGGGGGCCGATGATGTTCGGGCACCAGCGAAAGCGCGCGAAACTGTCGGTCAGGCGAGTGGCGAAAGCGTAGGCCGTATTGCCCCACAGGTAGTGCTCGTGGCTGTTGACCACATTTTCCTGGTAGGCAAAGGTTTTGACCGGGCACTCAAGGGGGTCGTACGGCGTGCGCAATAAAAAACGCGGCACGGTAAGGCCGATGTAGCGGGCATCTTCGCTCTGGCGAAAGCTTTGCCACTTGGCAAACTGCGGGCCTTCGAAATGATCCTTGAGATCCTTGAGGTCAGGTAGACCGGTGAAGCTTTCCAGACCAAAGAAACCCGGCCCGGCGGCCGCAATGAACGGCGCGTGAGCCATACCGGCAACGCTGGAAACGTATTGCATGAGTTTCACATCAGGCGCGCTGGGGGACAGGAAGTAGTTGGCGATGATCGCCCCCACCGGCTGGCCGCCAAACTGGCCGTATTCAGCGCTGTAGATATGCTTGTAAAGCCCCGACTGGGTAACTTCAGGGGAATCCTCGAAGTCGTCCAACAGGTCCTGCCGCGAGACATTCAGCAGCTCTATCTTGATGTTCTCGCGGAAATTGGTGCGCTCGACCAGCAGTTGCAGCCCTCGCCAGGCTGCCTCGAGTGCCTGGAAGTCCGGGTGGTGCAGGATCTCATCCACTTGCTGGCTGAGCTTGGCATCGATCTCGGCAATCATCCGGTCGACCAGACGCTTCTTGACCGGTTCTTCGCGGTTGTGAGGCTTTACCAGTTCTTCGATAAACGCCGACACACCCCGCTTGGCGATGCTGTACGCCTCGTCATCGGCGCTCAGCAACGTCTGGGCAATGATGTTGTCGAGAATGCTGCACTCGTCGGCGGCTTTGGGCAGAGGCAGCGTGTTGTACTGGGTAGTCGTCATGGTATCAGTGTCCTTTTACTGAATAGGTTCGGCATCAGGGCTGCTCAGCCCCAGTTCGGCCAGCACCCGAGCACGGGAGTCATCATCGGCCAGCGCCTGCTCAATGGCTTTACGAAAGCTCGGGGTGTTGCCCAGCGGGCCCTTGAGCGCCACCAATGCCTCACGCAGCACCATCAGCTTTTGCAACTGCGGTATTTGCTCGACCAGGCTGGCGGGGTTGAAGTCCTTCATCGAGTTGATTCGCACCTGGACCGCCAGCTCTTCAACCTCAGCGTCATCCTGAAGGCGATTGGGCACGCTCAATGTCAAGTTCAGGGCCTGTTTGGCCAACACCTCGTCGAGGCTGTTCTTGTCGATCCCGATAGGCTTGCGATCCTCAAGCTTGCGCGGGTCGTCGCGCTGGGAAAAATCCCCCAACACCAACAGTTTCAACGGCAGCTCGACGTCCTCCTGAGCACCACCCAGTGCGGGTTTGAAGGTGATGTTGATACGTTCCTTGGGTGCTACCGAACCGTCTTTGGCCATGGTGTTTCTCCTTTGGATGTTTTTTATTCGAGTACTGCTTCCAGATCGAACTGGCACAACCGGCGATGCGTGGCGTCTTTGCTTTCGCGCACGGCGTGGTTTTGCGGCAACAGGTCATAGCAGCGGTACAGGAGCCGGCCGACGTGCAGGGCCAGTTCCGGCTCCCAGCGGTCCAGGCCCGCGCGCTGTAATTCGAGGTCCAGCTGTTCCAGCTGGATTCTGCCCAGGTCAGGCTTGCCCGCCCGCATGCACAACCTGGCCAGTGCCAGGCGCCAATGAAAGCGCGCGCGTTCACTGCCAGCGCTGTGCAAACCCTGCTTGAGCACGCCGACGGCAGCCTTGAGTCCATCCTTGCGCAAGCTGGGCATGACCGTCTGCAAGGCGGCTTCCCAGGGTTCGCTGCCGCCATCGGCAACGGCATTGAAAGGCTCGGCTTTGTGCAGGTGGCGAACAACATGAAGCGTGATCCACTCACAGGTCGCCGGGCCAGCAAACGACGTGCCGTCGTCGAAGCGCAATTCAGGCAGGTTCGGCAGACGTTGCAATAACAGCGCGAAGCTCGTTTCCAGCTCGGTCATGGCCAGGTTCGCGTGCAAGGCTTCAAGGCATTCCCAGAGCATGCGTAGCCCATCGAACCAGAACAATGCGCCCGCCAGGCTGACCTCGAGTTCAAGCAACAGCTCGGCGTGATGGCCTTGGCTGAGACGATCCTGGTAACGTTTAAGCTTGTCGGGAGCCAGCGGGCGCAACGCCGTCACCCCCTCACTGTTGGCATCGGGATAATTGACCAGGCTCAGCCACGCCAAGGTGCGTCCCAAACGCAAGGCCCGCAGGTCGGTGGCATTCTGGCGCAACCACCAGGCACACAACGTACGGGCCTGTTCCTGTAAGGCGCGCAGCACTTTGTGGGCATCTTTTTCATTGTTGATCAGCAACTCAGGCTTGAGCGACTGCGTGAGCGCCTGCTTGACCTGGGTGATCACGCCCGCAGCGCCCGCTGACTGCGCGCCGTCTTGCGTGGCACGCGCCAGACGTTCCGCCAGTTGTCGCCGGATCGGCAACAACAACGGGGCGCCGCTGCCAAGGCGCTCGTTCAATAGCTCATCAAGGCGCACAAGGTGTGCCTGCAACGCCTGGAACAAGGGCAATCGATCGACAAGCGACAGGTTCTGCGAGAAGAGCGGGCCGAGGCGCGTCACCAGCCAAGCCAATGCGGCAACGCGGGTGCGCAGCTTGGTGGGATAGACCGCCGCCCAGTGATGCTCACAGAGATAAACCAGCAAACCGAGGCCGGCCAGCAACCCCGGGAATGAATCACGCTGATGCAGTCCCCAGGTGAGCCACACAGCGAGGCGCAGGTCCTTGGTTTGCTCACGCAACAGGCGCTCGCTGAATTCGCAGACCTGCTGCCAGTCCGGCAGGCTCGCGCCATGTATGGATTGTGCCTTGGCAACCTCGGCTTCCACGGTTTCAAACTCACTCGAAAAGCGCACGTCATTGCCGGAAAAATCCCCTGGCGAGCAAGGTTTCCGTGCAAGTTCCTGGTAATAAGCGCACAACTTTTCTGAATGAACCATTTTTGGGCTGCACACAACTATGAAGGCTGAATAGGCAAACTTGATACTGGGAAATGCGTAGCAGAGCTCCGCTTAACCCTCGCTCAACACACAACGAAGTGAACGAACCTTAGCCATCAAAAAAACAGTCAGCAAGCCACAGCCTCACACTTAAGGAATTTCCTACGAACCCTCTAAAATCAAGGCCTGCGCAGTAATTTGCGCACTTAATCAAGTTAAATAACCCGCGATCACCGCCAACCGCGCCTGATTACTCATTTCTCACCATGAGCAATTAACTGCGCGCTTATGTGCAACTTAAAATACTAAACATCCGCAAAATCACCCCCATATGAAACGCTTTAACTTCTCACACCTTGATTTCATTGACCCACGCACTTTCAGGCACGCTTTTTGTTAAAGGCATTTCACCCGACCGGCAACTTCACCGTTCGGGAGCACCTACTCAATCAGACAAGGAAACCCGTCATGCCAACACCCGCGTACCTCTCAGTCACCGGTGTCAAACAAGGTTTGATCACCGCAGGTACATTTACCCAGGACTCGGTAGGCAACATTTATCAGGAAGGCCACGAGGATCAGATTCTGGTGCAGGCATTTGCCCATCAGGTGATCATTCCCCGCGACCCGCAATCGGGCCAGCCTACCGGCCAGCGCGTGCATAAACCGCTGATGATCAGCAAGGTCTTCGACAAATCCTCGCCCCTGCTATTCAGCGCACTGACCTCGGGGGAAGAAGTGTCGTGCCGGTTGGAATGGTTTCGCACCTCTTCGGCAGGCACCCAGGAGCACTACTTCACCATTGAACTGGAAGGCGCGACGATCGTGGACGTCCAGTCGCGCATGCCCAGCTGCCAGGACCCGGACAACGCCCACTTCACCCATCTGGAGGACGTGTATTTCACCTATCGCAAGATCGTCTGGACCCATGAAGTAGCCGGCACTTCAGGCTCGGACGACTGGCGCAGTCCAGTGGCCGGCTGACCGCGGCGGTGGCGGGAACGGCCCAGGGAAGGTGCCGTTCCTGCTGGCGCTACACCATCGCCAGCGGGTGCTTGCGCTTGGGTGCGCCAAATACGCGGTCGATCGCGTCCAGGTCATGCTCGTCCAACACCAGCTTCGCAGCAGCGGCATTTTGCCGTATGTGGTCGGGCGTTACTGCCTTGGGGATGGCGATCACACCTTCTTGACGCAGGACCCAGGCGAGGGAGACTTGCGCGGGCGTAGCCTCATGACGATGGGCAATCTGCTTGAGCGTCGGGCTCGCCAACAGCTCGCCGCCCTGGGCAATCGGGCAGTAAGCCATCAAGGGCAGATGGTGCTGTTGCCACCATGGCAGCAGGTCGAATTCAATACCACGTTCTTCAATGTTGTAGAGCACCTGATTGGTCGCACACGCGGGGGACGCCAGTTCCTGCAGGTCTGCCACATCGAAGTTGGAAACACCCCAGCGGCCGATTTTGCCAGCTTCGCGCAGACGCTCGAACGCTTCGACAGTTTCTGCAAGGGGGTACTGGCCGCGCCAATGCAGCAGGTACAGATCGATGTAGTCGGTGCCCAGGCGCTGAAGGCTGGCTTCGCAGGCGCGGGGCACGCCTTGGCTGCTGGCGTTGTGCGGATAGACCTTGCTCACCAGAAATACCCGGTCGCGGCGGCCCTTGATAGCCTCGCCGACCACCTCCTCCGCACCGCCTTCGCCGTACATTTCAGCGGTATCGATCAGGGTCAGGCCTTCGTCGATACCCAGCTGCAAGGCGGCCACTTCGGCGCGGCGCTGGTTTGGGTCTTCGCCCATGCGCCAGGTTCCCTGGCCGATGACAGGGACGGGAACACCGGCCAGATCGATAGTACGCATGACAACCTCCTGATGAGTTCGCGGATTAACAGTGTGGCATTGACCGGACAAAAGGGTTCAATCGCAGTATGGTTGGCCTCTGATCAATCGCCAGGAATCACCCGCAATGCTGTTTGTTGTGATGCTCGGGGGCAAGCACCCCAGGGCCCGGATCGAAGTACACGATGTGGCGTTTGCCGTGGCGGATACGCTACAGGCCACCTACCCGCAATTGCGCGACGCCTGGTTTGGCAGTCCCAAGGGCGTGCACATCGATTCGTGGATGGCGGTCGATGGTGTCGACGGCTGGAAGGTCGAGTTCAGCCAATTGGCGCCGCATGGCGATGCGCCTCGCTTGTATTTCATCAACCTCGGCGGCTATGAGGCCAACCGCTTCGGCGAGGCGCATCACTACCTGTTGCTGGTGGCGCGCGACAAGCGCGAAGCGATGAGCAAGGGCAAGCAGCACCTGTTGCGCCACTGGTCCCAGGCCCACACCGACGCGGTAATGGATATCGACGATTGCCTGCCCATCGACCTGGTGGACGGCCGTTATGTGCATCTTGTACAAGGCCCGCACGCCCCCATCGTGCAGCAAAACGACTACATCGTTTTGGCCTGAACCCCGCGGGCCAGGCCGCTTCTGGCCCGCTCAGGCAAGTAGACGGAACTTTGCCAGGAAATAACCGCCTGAATCCGGTAGGCTCACCGTTTTTTTCACTCAAGGAGTTATTTCCCATGGCCAAAGCCACCGCCCGCCACATCCTCGTTTCTACTGAAGAGAAGTGCAGCGAACTCAAGTCCCAGATCGAAGGCGGCGCTGATTTCGCAGAAGTCGCCAAAGCCAACTCCAGCTGCCCGTCCAGCCGTCAAGGCGGCGACCTGGGTTCGTTCGGTCCAGGCCAGATGGTCAAGGAATTCGACAGCGTGGTGTTCAGCGCCCCAGTCAATACCGTACAAGGCCCGGTGAAAACCCAGTTCGGTTATCACCTGCTGGAAGTCACCAGCCGCCAGGACTGATTCAGTCTGTGCTGATGTTGTAGACAACGGCCCGCCATTTGGCGGGCCGTTGTGCATGTGATGACTGACGACGCTTAAGCCGTTAACGTACAGCTCTCTATTTTTGTTCATCCGCGCTCAAGGCTGATAATGCGATTGGCTTTTCCCAGACTGTTCAGCATCACCCTGGTCGTGTTACTGACCAGCAGCGCCGTGATCGCGGCGCCACAAGCGTCCCTCACGGTGTATGGCGAGCCGGCCAAGTACCCCGACGGCTTCAGCCATTTCGACTATGCCAACCCCAATGCCCCCAAAGGCGGCAGCCTGCGCCGCTCCGCCCTGGAAATCGGGCGCTTTGACCATGTATTGCCGTATGTCGATAAAGGCATCGGTGTCTCCCAGGTCGATGGCTGGGTTTATGCGCCTCTGGCCCAGCGCTCCCTGGACGAGCCCTACACGGTCTACGGCCTGGTCGCGCAAAAGATGGAACGCGCCGACGACGGCCTGTCGCTGCGGTTCTACCTCAATCCCAAGGCGCGGTTTGCCGATGGCAAACCGATCACCGCCGAAGACGTGCGCTACAGCTTCGACTTGTTGATGACCCAAGGCAGCCTGCGTTTTCGCACGCTGTTCGCCGACGTCAAGCATGTCGAAGTCGAAAGCGAGCGCCAGGTGCGTTTCGACTTCTCCAGCAATGAAAACCGCACCCTGCCCCTGGATCTCGCCACCCTGCCGGTGTTCCCCGAACATTGGTGGAAGAGCCGCGACTTCGCCAACGGCGGCGGCTATGAAGCCCCACTGGGCAGTGGCCCGTACAAGGTCAGCAAGATCGACTCCGGCAACACCATCACTTTTACTCGCGACCCCGATTGGTGGGGCAAGGATTTGCCGGTCAGCCGTGGCCTGTACAACTTCGATCACTTGAGCCTTGAGTATTTCGGCGACATCGAAGTGGCGCGCCAGGTGCTGCGCGGCGGTGCCTACGACTTCAATCGGGAGTTTACCGCCACCGGCTACTCCATCGGTTATAACGGCCCGGCCCTTGACGATGGCCGCCTGCAACGCGCGCATCTGGCCAAGGGGATGCCGCAACCGGCCCAGGGCTATGTCTTCAATGTGCAAAACCCGATGTTCAAGGACCGCCGCGTGCGCCAGGCCCTGGCCATGCTGTGGGATTTCGAATGGGCCAACCGGCAGATGATGCGCAACCTGTACATCCGCCAGCAGAGCTATTTCTCCAACAGCCCGCTCGCCGCCACCCAGTTACCAACCCAAGAGGAACTGGCGATCCTGGAACCCTTGCGCGGGCAGATTCCCGATGAGGTGTTCACCCAGGTGTTCAAGGCGCCCGTTACCGATGGCAGCGGCATGATCCGCGACAAACAGTTACAGGCCCTGGCACTGCTGGAAGAAGCGGGCTGGAAGCCTGAAGGCGACAAACTGGTCAACGCCGAGGGCAAGCCGTTAGAGTTCACCTTCCTTAACGCCCAGGCGGGCCTGGAACGTCTACTGCTGCCGTACAAACGCAACCTCGCGCAGATCGGCATCACCTTGAATATCCGCCGCATCGACTCCTCCCAGTACGTCAACCGCTTGATGGCGCGGGACTACGACATGATCGTCACCGGTTTTCCGGTGACCACCTCGCCGGGCATGGAGCTGTACAATTTCTTCGGTTCCGCCGCCGCGTTCGATCCGGGCGCCAACAATTACATGGCGCTCCAGGACCCGGCCGTCGACCGCCTGATCAAGGGCCTGGTCAAGGCCGACACCCAGGCGCAGATGCTCACCTATGCGCACGCGCTGGACCGGGTGCTGCAGTGGAACTACCTGTGGATTCCCAACTATTACCCGCCCGGCACCTCCGCCGCGTGGTGGAACCGCTTCGGCCGCCCGGCCATCGAGGCGAAAAACGATGAAGCCCTGGAAACCTGGTGGGAAGTCAGCCCGACGCCACTGACCAACGAGCAGATGCAAGCCGAGCTGAAAAAACGCGGGGGTGCGCGCTGATGTTTGCCTATATCGTGCGGCGCCTGCTGCTGATCATCCCGACCCTGGTGATTATCCTGCTGGTGAATTTCGTGATCGTGCAGGCCGCGCCCGGAGGGCCGGTGGAACAAGCCATCGCCCACCTGCAAGGCATCGGCGGCGGTGGTGTGGGCGGCGGCGCAGGCGAAGGCATCAGCGGCTCGCGGGCCAGCCGTGGCCTGGACCCGAAGCTGATCAAGGACATCGAAAAGCAGTATGGCTTCGACAAGCCTGCGCCGGAACGCCTGTGGCTGATGCTCAAGAGCTACGCCCAACTGGACTTCGGCAACAGCTTCTTTCGCGGCTCGACGGTGATCGACCTGATCCTGGAAAAGATGCCGGTCACGATTTCCCTCGGCCTGTGGGCCACCTTGATCACTTACCTGGTGTCGATCCCTTTGGGCATCCGCAAGGCGGTGCGCCATGGCAGCAGCTTCGATGTGTGGAGCAGCACCGCCATCGTGATCGGCTATGCGATGCCGGCGTTCCTGTTCGCGATGTTCCTGATCGTGGTGTTTGCCGGCGGCACGTCGCTGAACTGGTTCCCGGTGCGCGGGTTGGTGTCGGAGAACTTCGAAACACTGAGCACCGTGGGCAAGATTGCCGACTACTTCTGGCACCTGGTATTGCCGGTCACGGCGCTGGTGATCGGCGGGTTCGCCACCTTGACCATCCTCACCAAAAACTCGTTCCTCAACGAAATTACCCGGCAGTACGTGGTCACCGCGCGCGCCAAGGGCTTGAGCGAACGCCGCGTGCTGTACGGCCATGTGTTTCGCAACGCGATGCTGCTGGTGATTTCCGGGATTCCCCAGGCGTTCATCAGCGTGTTCTTCGCCGGTTCCCTGCTGATCGAAATGATCTTCTCCCTCGATGGCCTGGGCCGCATGAGCTATGAAGCGGCCGTCTCACGGGACTACCCGGTGGTGTTTGGTTCGTTGTTTATCTTCACCCTGTTCGGGCTCTTGATAAAACTCATCGGCGACCTCTGTTACACCCTGGTGGACCCGCGTATCGACTTCGCTGCGAGGAACGCCTGATGCTCAATCTGTCGCCCGTGGCTCGTCGGCGTTTCGAGCGCTTCAAGAAGAACCGTCGCGGCTGGTGGTCGCTGTGGCTATTTATCGGGTTGTTTATCCTGACCCTCGGTGGCGAGTTGATCGCCAACGACAAGCCGCTGGTGCTCAGTTTCAAGCACGAACTGTATTTCCCGGTATTCAAGCGCTACACCGAACAGCAGTTCGGCGGGCAACTGCCGTTCCAGGCCGACTACCGCAGTGACTACGTGCAGAAGCTGATCAAGCAGGACGGCGGCTGGATGTGGTTCCCGCCGATCCCGTTCAGCGACGATACGCCCAATTACGAGCTGGCCCGCCCTGCCCCCAGCCCGCCGTCGACGGTGAACTGGCTGGGCACCGATGACCAATCGCGGGATGTGCTGGCGCGGGTGATCTTCGGCGCACGGGTGTCGATCCTGTTTGCCCTGGCGCTGACCGCGATCAGCGCCGCCATCGGCATCGCCGCCGGGGCGTTGCAGGGTTACTACGGCGGCTGGGTGGACTTGCTGGGGCAACGCATCCTCGAGGTGTGGTCGGGCCTGCCGGTGCTGTACCTGCTGATTATCCTGTCGGGCTTTGTCGAGCCGAATTTCTGGTGGTTGCTGGGCATCATGGCGCTGTTTTCCTGGCTGGCGCTGGTGGATGTGGTGCGCGCCGAGTTCCTGCGCGGGCGCAACCTGGAGTACGTCAAGGCCGCGCGCGCTCTGGGCCTGGGCGACGGCAAGATCATTGGCCGGCATATCCTGCCCAATGCCATGACTGCGACCTTGAGCTATTTGCCGTTCATCCTGACCGGGGCGATTTCGACCTTGAGCGCCCTGGATTTCCTCGGCTTCGGCATGCCGGCCGGCAGTGCGTCGCTGGGCGAGTTGATCGCCCAAGGCAAGCAGAACCTGCAAGCCCCATGGCTGGGCCTGACGGCGTTTTTTACCCTGGCGCTGATCCTGTCGCTGCTGGTGTTTATCGGCGAGGCGTTGCGTGATGCCTTCGACCCTCGCTCATGAGTGACTGCGTATGAACCTGATCGAAATCCGTGACCTCAGCGTGGCGTTCAGCGGCCACACCGTGGTGCGCAATGTGAACCTGGACGTGCGCCCCGGCGAGTGCCTGGCGCTGGTGGGTGAGTCGGGCTCGGGCAAGTCGGTGACCGCCCATTCGATCCTGCAACTGCTGCCCGAAGCCGGCACGCTCAGCACAGGCTCGGTGAAGTATCGCGGCCAGGAGCTGATGGGCGCGTCGCCTAAGGCCCTGCAAAAGCTGCGCGGCAACCGTATCGCCATGATCTTCCAGGAGCCGATGACCTCGCTGAACCCGCTGCACACGATCGAAAAGCAGATCGGCGAGACCCTGCTGCTGCACAAGGGTCTGGGCGGCAAGGCGGCGCAGGCGCGTATCCTCGAGCTGCTCGACCTGGTCGGCATCCAGAAACCCCAGGAGCGGCTCAAGGCCTACCCCCATCAACTCTCCGGAGGCCAGCGCCAGCGGGTGATGATCGCCATGGCCTTGGCTTGCGAGCCGGAGCTGCTGATTGCCGACGAACCCACCACCGCGCTGGACGTGACCGTACAGCGCAAGATCCTGCTGCTGCTCAAGTCGTTGCAGCAACGCCTGGGCATGTCACTGCTACTGATAAGCCACGACCTCAACCTGGTGCGCAGCATTGCCCAGCGGGTGTGCGTGATGCGCGCCGGAGAGATCGTCGAGCAGGCCGACTGCCAGGCCTTGTTTGCCGCGCCACAGCACCCCTACAGCCGCTTGCTGCTGGACGCCGAGCCCTCGGCTGAAGTGTTGTGCGGCGAGGAGCGCGAGACCGTATTGCAGGTGAACGACCTGAGCGTGCGGTTTGCTCTCGGCGGCGGGCTGCTGCGACCCAAGCGCTACCTGCAGGCGGTGGACGGTATCAGCCTCAGTGTGCAACGCGGCAAAACCTTGGGGATTGTCGGTGAGTCCGGCTCGGGCAAGTCGACCCTGGGCCAGGCGATCCTGCGCCTGCTCGATTCCACCGGCAGCATCCGCTTCCAGGGCGAGGCCCTCGACCCGCTCAACCACCGGCAGATGCGTCCATGGCGCAAGCAGATGCAGGTGGTGTTCCAGGACCCGTATGGCAGCCTCAGCCCGCGCATGTCAGTGCAACAGATCATCAGCGAGGGCCTGGAAGTGCATGCCCCGTGCAGCCTCGACGCGCGCGAAGCGCAGGTGATCCAGGTACTCAAGGACGTCGGCCTGGACCCCGCCAGCCGGCACCGTTACCCCCATGAATTTTCCGGTGGCCAGCGCCAGCGCATCGCTATCGCCCGGGCACTGGTGCTCAAGCCGGCGCTGATGCTGCTGGATGAGCCGACCTCAGCGCTGGACCGTACGGTGCAAAAACAAGTGGTGGCCTTGTTGCGCGAACTGCAGGAGAAATACGGCCTGACCTACCTGTTCATCAGCCATGACCTGGCGGTGGTGCGGGCGATGGCCCACGATATGATCGTGGTCAAGGACGGCAAAGTGGTAGAGCGCGGCCCCAGCCATGCCGTGTTCGAAGCGCCGCAGCATCCCTACACCAAGGAACTGTTGGCTGCCGCACACATCCCGTTGTAGAAGCGCGTTTATAGTGGCGAGCGGGCTCCCTCGCCACGCTTCACCTGCTGGACCATCAATCGGCGCTATGACTATGAACACCACCGAAAACCTCAAGGACTACCAACACGTTCGCGGCCTGGCCATTCAGTCGCTGTTCGAGATTATCGAGCAGTCCAGCGAAGGCACGGTGATCGTTGACCGTGATGCGAATATCGTCTGGATGAACGAGCGCTACGCCAAGCGTTTCGGCCTCAAGAGCGCCGAGCAGGCCATCGGCCAACCCTGCGAGCAGGTGATTTCCAACAGCCTGTTGCGCCAGGTGGTGCGCAATGACCGGCCGATACTGCTGGATATCCAGGACACGCCCAAGGGCCCGCTGGTGGTGATGCGCCTGCCGATCCACGACGATGCGGGCGCGGTGATCGGTGCGATTGGCTTTGCGCTGTTCGATGAACTGCGCAACCTGTCGCCGCTGATCGAGCGCTACCTGAGCATGCAGCAGGAACTGGCGTCCACGCGTTCGCTGTTGCGCTCGCGGCAAAGCAAATACAACTTCGCGCACTTCATCGGCACCAGCGCCGCCAGCCTTGAAGTCAAGCGCCGTGCGCGGCGCAGTGCCAGCGCCGAATCGCCGGTGCTGCTGCTCGGCGAAACCGGCACCGGCAAGGAATTGCTCGCCCAGGCCATCCATGGCGCATCGCCCCGAGCCCACAAGGCGTTCGTCAGCATCAACAGCGCGGCGATCCCCCACGACCTGCTCGAAGCTGAATTTTTCGGCACCGCCCCGGGCGCCTTTACCGGCGCCGACCGCAAGGGTCGTCCCGGCAAATTCCAGATCGCCCAGGGCGGCACGCTGTTCCTCGATGAAATCGGCGACATGCCGCTGCCGCTGCAAAGCAAGTTATTGCGGGTACTGCAGGAAAAGGAATTCGAGCCGGTGGGCTCCAACGAGATGCTGCACAGCGATGTGCGGGTGATCGCGGCGACCTCCATGGACCTGGAAGCGGCGATCAAGCGTGGCGAGTTCCGTGCGGACTTGTACTACCGCCTGAACGTGTTGCCGATCCAGGTGCCGCCGCTGCGTGAACGGCTGGAAGATATTCCGGCGCTGAGCGAAGCGATCCTCGAGGAACTGCGCAGCCAGCACGAACTGGACCGCGAAGCCCTGGCGCTGTTGGCGCAGCATGCGTGGCCGGGGAATATCCGTGAGCTGCGCAACGTGCTGGAGCGGGCGGCGTTGTTGAGTGATGACCTGGTGCTGAACGCCGGAGAGATTCGGGCGGCGATTGGCACGTTCAGGCCGGTGGCGCGTGGTGCGGTAGCCACGGCCGAGGGTGAGACGTTTGCGGCGGCGCGGGAGCGGTTTGATCGGCAGGTGATTATGGCGGCGCTCGAGCACTGCGAAGGAAATGTGGTGGAGGCGGCGAGGCGATTGGGACTGGGGCGCTCAACGCTATACAAGAAGATGGTGGCCTTGGGGATTGCACAGTCTCTTATATGAGACTCAAATCTCACTATAAAGACAATCCCTGTGGTAGGGGGCTTGCCCCCGATAGCGGTCAGCCAGCTTATATATCCACTGGCTGATCCGCCGCCATCGGGGGCAAGCCCCCTCCCACATTTGATCGGTGGCGGTCTCTGAATTGAGACAAAGTCCAAAATCATCACAGACAAAATAGTTAATTTACCTATATTTCAATAAGTTAGAAACCTGGCACACATCTCGCTATAGCCCTTCTCCAGCGTTTCACCCACAAAAATAACAATTGGAGACACACCATGAGTGTGATCATTGCCTTGGCAGCCCTGGCGCTGCTGATGCTGGCTGCCTACCGTGGCTATAGCGTTATCCTGTTTGCCCCGATCGCCGCCCTCGGCGCTGTTCTGCTGACTGACCCTTCCGCTGTCGCACCGGCCTTCACCGGGGTGTTCATGGAGAAAATGGTCGGTTTCATCAAGCTGTATTTCCCGGTGTTCCTGCTCGGTGCGGTGTTCGGCAAGCTGATCGAGCTGTCGGGGTTCTCGCGTTCCATCGTCGCCGCCGCCATTCGTTTGCTCGGTACGCGCCAGGCGATGCTGGTGATTGTGCTGGTCTGTGCCCTGCTCACTTACGGCGGCGTGTCGCTGTTTGTGGTGGTGTTTGCGGTGTACCCGTTTGCCGCGGAGATGTTCCGCCAGAGCGATATCCCCAAGCGCCTGATCCCGGCCACCATCGCCCTCGGTGCGTTCTCGTTCACCATGGACGCCCTGCCCGGCACGCCGCAGATCCAGAACATCATCCCCAGCACCTTCTTCAACACCACCGCCTGGGCGGCGCCGTGGTTGGGGCTGATCGGTACGATCTTCGTGTTCTGCGCCGGCATGCTCTACCTGTCGCGCCAGCGCAACAAGGCCCAGCGCGCGGGTGAAGGCTATGGCACCGAGCTGCGCAACGAGCCGGAAACCGCCGAGGACCTGGCCCTGCCCAACCCCTGGATCGCGCTGTCGCCGTTGCTTCTGGTGGGGGTGATGAACCTGCTGTTCACCCACTGGATCCCGCAGTGGTACGGCAAGACCCACAGCCTCAGCCTGCCGGGCATGAGCGCGCCGGTGACCACCGAAATCGCCAAGCTCACCGCGATCTGGGCGGTGCAGGCGGCGTTGCTGGTGGGGATTATCGTGGTGCTGGTGTGCGGTTTTTCAGCGATCAAAAGCAAGCTGGCCGAGGGCAGTAAAAGTGCGGTCAGCGGCGCGCTGCTGGCCGCGATGAACACCGCTTCCGAATACGGGTTCGGTGCAGTGATCGCCTCGCTGCCGGGGTTCCTGGTATTGGCGGACTGGCTCAAGGGCATCCCCAACCCGCTGGTCAACGAAGCCATTACCGTGACCCTGCTGGCGGGGATCACCGGCTCCGCATCCGGCGGCATGAGCATCGCCCTGGCGGCCATGTCCGAAAGCTTTATTTCAGCGGCCCATGCGGCCAATATCCCCTTGAAGTGCTGCATCGGGTCGCAGCCATGGCCAGCGGCGGCATGGACACCCTGCCCCACAACGGCGCGGTGATCACCCTGCTGGCGGTGACCGGGCTGACCCACCGCGAAGCCTACAAGGATATTTTCGGTATCACGATCATCAAGACCCTCGCGGTGTTCGTGGTGATCGGTACGTTCTACGCCACCGGCATAGTGTGAGGTTTTCATGACGACATTGAACGGCAAGACCGCCCTGGTCACCGGTTCCACCAGCGGCATCGGCCTGGGCATTGCCCTGAGCCTGGCCAAGGCCGGCGCCAACCTGATCCTCAACGGCTTCGGCGATGCCAGCGGCGTGATCGCCCAGGTGCAGGCGTTTGGCGGCAAGGTCGGGCATCACCCGGCAGACGTCAGCGACCCGGCGCAGATCGCCGAGATGCTTGCGTATGCCGAGCGCGAATTCGGCGGCGTCGACATACTGGTCAATAACGCCGGCATCCAGCATGTGGCGGCGGTGGAAGATTTTCCGGTGGAGCGCTGGGACTCGATTATCGCCATCAACCTGTCGTCGGTGTTCCACAGCACGCGCTTGAGCCTGCCGGGCATGAAGGCCAAGGGCTGGGGGCGCATCGTCAATATCGCCTCGGTGCACGGCCAGGTGGGCTCGGTGGGCAAGGCGGCCTATGTGGCGGCCAAGCATGGGGTGATCGGCCTGACCAAGGTCGTAGGCCTGGAAACCGCCACCAGCAACGTGACGTGCAATGCGATTTGCCCAGGCTGGGTGCTGACGCCGCTGGTGCAGAAGCAGATCGATGATCGCACGGCCAACGGGGTGAGCCCGCAGCAGGCGCAGCATGATCTGCTGGCGGAGAAACAGCCGTCGCTGGAGTTCGTCACGCCGCCGCAGCTGGGTGAGCTGGTGCTGTTTTTGTGCAGTGAGGCCGGTAGCCAGGTGCGTGGCGCGGCGTGGAATATTGATGGCGGTTGGCTGGCCCAATAACCCCAGACACTGGAGATCAAAAATGTGGGAGGGGGCTTGCCCCCGATAGCAATGGGTCAGAGCCACATGTGCCAGCTGCCATACCGCCATCGGGGGCAAGCCCCCTCCCACATTGGAACTCTACTGTTTGGAAGACCGGTATAAGAACAAGAGACCCCGCAATGTCCGACATCCTCTGGCAACCCTCCCCGGAACGCATCGCCAACACGCGCATGGACCAGTTCCGCCGCTACATCAATGCGCGCCACCACCTGCAGTTGGGCGACTACCCCGCCCTGCACCAGTGGAGCATCGACCAGCGCCCGGATTTCTGGAAGGCCATCGTGGCGTTCTTCGAGGTGCAATTTCGCAGCCCGCCCAGCGCCACGTTGATCGAGAGCGCCGACATGCCCAGCGCCCAGTGGTTTCCCGGCGCTACCCTGAACTTCGCCGAGCACTTGCTGCGCCGTCGCGACGATCACCCGGCGGTAGTTGCCATCAGTGAAGACGGCCAGCGTGAATCATTGAGCTACGCGCAATTGGCCGAACATGTCGCCGGCCTGCAAAACAGCCTGCGCTTGGCCGGTGTTGGAAAAGGCGACCGCGTGGCGGCGTGCATGCCCAATACCTGGCAAACCCTGGTCGGCATGCTCGCCACCACCAGCCTCGGGGCAATCTGGTCGTGCTCGTCACCGGACTTCGGCACCCAAGGCGTGATCGACCGTTTCGGCCAGATCGAGCCCAAGGTGCTGATCACTTGCGCCGGTTATCGCTATGCCGGCAAGACCCTCGACCAGAGCGCCAAGCTCAATGAAATCCTCGAGCGGCTGCCGTCCCTGGAACACTTGATCATCGTGCCCTACGCCCGCCCTCAGGCGCAGGTCACGGATTACCGCACGTCCGCCCGCGTCGCACTGTGGAGCGACTTCTACCAACCCGGCGGCACGCCCGAGTTCGTCGCGGTGCCGTTCGATCACCCGCTGTATATCCTCTATTCCAGCGGCACCACCGGCGTGCCCAAATGCATCATTCACGGCACCGGCGGCGTACTGCTCACCCATCTCAAGGAACATGGCCTGCATGCCGACCTGTCCCGTGAAGACTGCCTGTTCTACTACACCACCTGCGGCTGGATGATGTGGAACTGGCTGGTGTCGGTGCTGGCCCTGGGCGCCACGGCGGTGCTGTATGACGGTTCTCCGTTTCATCCGGGGCCACAACGCTTGATCGACCTGATCGACGCCGAACGCATCAGCGTGTTCGGCACCAGCCCTAAGTTCCTCGCCACCCTGGAAAAGGCCGGCCTGCAACCGCGCCTCAGCCATGATTTGCGCAGCCTCAAAGGGTTGATCTCCACCGGCTCGCCGCTGTCGCCCCAGAGCTACGACTACGTGTACCGCGAGATCAAGGCCGAGCTGTGCCTGTCGTCGATGTCCGGCGGTACCGATATCGTCTCCTGCTTCGTGATAGGCAACCCGGTATTGCCGGTGCGCCGTGGCGAAATGCAATGCAAGAGCCTGGCGATGGCTATCGAAGTGTGGGACGACCAGGGCCACCCACTGGTCGGCGAGAAAGGCGAATTGGTGTGTACCCGGCATTTTCCCGCCATGCCCATCGGGCTGTGGAACGACCCGCAGCAGCAGAAGTTGCGCGCTTCGTATTTCAGCCAGTTCCCCGGCGTGTGGGCCCAGGGCGACTACGCCGAGCAACGTCCCAACGGCAGCCTGCTGATCCATGGCCGCTCCGATGCGGTACTCAACCCTGGCGGCGTGCGCATCGGCACCGCCGAGATCTATCGCCAGGTGGAAAAAGTCCCGCAGGTGCTTGAAAGCCTCGCTATCGGCCAGCGCTGGCAAGACGACGTGCGCGTGGTGCTGTTTGTGCGCCTTGCTGACGGTGTGCAGTTGGATGAGGCGCTGGAGCAGCAGATCCGCCAGGTGATCCGCGCCAACACCACACCGCGCCACGTGCCGGCGAAAATCCTCGCGGTCGCCGATATCCCGCGCACCATCAGCGGCAAGATCGTCGAATTGGCGGTGCGCAATGTGGTGCATGGGGAACCGGTGAAAAACACCGATGCGCTGGCCAACCCCGAGGCCCTCGAACACTTTCGCGACCGCCCTGAGCTGGCGTAACAGATGAAACGCTTCAGCGCTGATACGGCGTTTTGCGGAAAATCCGGCAATGCGTGCTATTTTTTGAGGTAGCCACCCGTCGTTGTCTCTTGGAATAATGGGTGTTGTCATTTTTCAAAGCGTGATACGCAAGGCTTTTTCATGAATGGAACATCCACCGGTAGCGAAGCCGCGGCAATGATCGAGCGGCTGGACTGGGCGCAAAGCCCCCTCGGTGAGGCCAATGATTGGCCGCAAAGTCTGCGCACCGCCGTGGATATCGTGGTGCATTCGCCCATGCCGATGCTGCTGCTCTGGGGCGAGCAGCTCACCCAGCTGTATAACGATGGGTTCGCCCGCCTGGCCGGCAACAAGCACCCCGGCGCCCTGGGCCAGCCGGTGCACGCGACCTGGCCGGAGCTGCAAAGCTTCGCCGCGCCGGTCTACGACGCGGTGCTGAGCGGCCAGGTGCGCACCTTCAGCGAGCAGCGTTTCGTGCTGCAGCGCGACCAGCGCGACACCGAAATCTGGCTTGACCTGACCTACAGCCCGGTGCGCGATGAAAGCGGCCGCGTGGCCGGCATCCTGGTCACAGCCATCGAAACCAACGAGCGGCGCCGCAAAGCCCTCGAACTGCAGCAGCGCTCCGAAGACAGCCTCAAGGCCCAGCACAACACCGAGCAACGACTGCAGCTGGCCCTGGCGGCGACCGACGCGGTAGGCACCTGGGACTGGGACATCGGCGAAGACCGGTTTATCGCCGACGCACATTTCGCTTACCTGCATGGCGTCGACCCCAATGAGTCCAGCCTGTTGCCCATCAGCGCCTACCTGCTCGGCGTGCATCCCGAAGACCGTGGCATGGTCACGCGCAGCATCAAGCATTGCATCACCTTCGGCACCGAATACGCCGAGGAATACCGCCTGCTGCAAGCCGACGGCCAGGTACGCTGGGTGTTTGCCCGTGGCCGCTGCTACAAGGACCCGCAAGGCCGCCCCGCCCGTTTCCTGGGTGCCGCGCTGGACCTCACCGAGCGCAAGCACACCGAGCAGGCGCTGCGTCAAAGCCAGACCGAACTGCAACTGATCATCAACGCCATGCCGGTGCTGATCGGCTACGTCGACCACGAGCAGCGTTTTCGCCTGAACAACAGCGCCTACCTCGACTGGTACGGCAAAACGCCCCAGGAACTGTACGGCAAGACCATCCGTGAGGTGCTGGGCGACGAGGTGTACGCCGGCCGCGCAGACAAGATCGCCGCCGCGCTCAACGGCAAGGCATGCAGCTTCATGACCGTCACGCCGCATCGCGACGGGCGGCCGCGCCATGCCTTGATGAAGTACCTGCCGCGCTTCAGCACTGACGGCTCAGTGAACGGTTTCTACATCTTTGTGATCGACGAGACCGAACGCAAACTCACCGAAGAAGCCCTGCGCCATCTCAACGAAAACCTCGAAGAGCGCGTGGCCCAGCGCACCCAGGCGCTGGCCGAGGCCAACCAGCGCCTGCAAAACGAAATGTTCGAGCGCGAGCGGGCTGAAGACGCGCTGCGCCACGCGCAAAAAATGGAAGCCGTGGGCCAGCTCACCGGCGGTATCGCCCATGACTTCAACAATATGCTCACCGGCATCATCGGCAGCCTCGACCTGATGCAACGCTACATTGCCGCCGGCCGCAGCGAAGACATCGGCCGCTTTGCCGATGCCGCCGTGGCCTCCGCCCACCGCGCCGCCGCCCTCACCCACCGGCTGCTGGCGTTCTCGCGGCGCCAGTCGCTGGACAAACGCCCCACCGATCCCAACCAGTTGGTGGCGTCCCTGGAAGATCTGTTCCGCCGCACCAAGGGCGCGCATATCACGCTCACCGTGCAGCTTGGCAAAGACATCTGGCCGGTGAACACCGACGCCAGCCAACTGGAAAATGCCCTGCTCAACCTCGTCATTAACGCCCGCGACGCCATGCCCGACGGCGGTGAACTGCTGATCGAAACCGCTAACAGCTATCTGGACGGCACCGATATCACCACCCTGGAGCCGGTCAAGGCCGGCGACTACGTGATGCTCGGCGTGCGCGACAACGGCAGCGGCATGGCGCCGAAAATCCTCGCCAAAGCCTTCGACCCGTTCTTCACCACCAAACCCATCGGCCAAGGCACCGGCCTGGGCTTGTCGATGATCTACGGCTTTGCCCAGCAATCGGGGGGCCATGTGACTATCCAGAGCGAACCGGGCCAAGGCACCTGCGTGCGCCTGTACCTGCCGCGCCTGCACGGCACCGCGCTGGAAAGCAGCCTGCCCGCCAGCCTGGCCGAAGCGCCGCTGGCCCTGGCCGGCGAAGCGGTGGTGGTGGTCGAGGACGACCCGGCGGTGCGCATGCTGGTGGTCAATCTGCTCGACGAGCTGGGTTACACCGCGCACCAGGCGGCGGACGCGCGCACGGCGCTGCCGTTGCTGGAGTCGGATTTACGCGTCGACCTGCTGGTGACCGACGTCGGCCTGCCGGGCATGAACGGCCGGCAACTGGCGGAAATCGCCCGCCAGCACCGGCCGGGGCTGCGCGTGTTGTTCATGACCGGTTACGCCGAAAAAGCCGCCGAGCGCCAGGGCTTTCTGGAGCACGGCATGGACATGGTAGCCAAGCCGTTTTCCATTGACCTGCTGGCGACCAAAATCCGCAGCATGATCGGCGTCGATGCCTGAGTTCAGGCATAATCGCGCGCCGTCGCACACCTGGTAGAAATCGATGAAAGCCCAAGCCCGTCATATCCTGGTGAAAACCAGCGAAGAAGCCGAACAGCTCAAGCAGCGCATTGCCAAGGGCGAAGCCTTTGATGTGCTGGCCAAGAAGTACTCCACTTGCCCATCGGGCAAGCGCGGCGGTGATCTGGGTGAAGTGCGGCCAGGGCAGATGGTCGGGGCGATCGATGCAGTGATCTTCAAGAAACCGCTGCGGGTGGTGCATGGGCCGGTCAAGAGCAAGTTTGGTTATCACTTGGTGCAGGTGTTTTACCGGGACTGAGGGGTTGGCTTTCAACCGCCATCGGGGGCAAGCCCCCCTCCCACATTCAACTGCATTCTTTCAGTTAAAACGCGGTTAACTGTGGGAGGGGGCTTGCTCCCGATCCGCCGCAGGCGGCCATTCACCTCGGTATTAATGCCCCCGGCACCTGAATCACCCGACTCGCCAACCGATGCCCGGCCAAAGCAGCCTGCTCCGGCGAACCGCCCTTGAGCCGACCGGCCAAATACGCCGCACTGAACGAATCCCCCGCTGCCGTGGTGTCCACTACCTTCTCCACCTTCAACGCCGGCACGGCAAAGCGCTCGCCGGCGCAACGGATCAAACAGTCATCCGCGCCGCGCTTGAGCACCACCTCCTCAATCATCGGATAGGCCGCGAACACCTGCTCGCTGTCGGCATAACCGAACAACGCGCGCTCATCGTCCTCGGTGAGCAAGGCGATATCCACCTCGGCCAACACGCGGTGATACGCCGCGTGGGCCGCCTCGATGTTCGCCCACAGACGCGGCCGGTAGTTGTTGTCGAATACGACCTTACCGCCGCGACGCCGGGTTTCGATCAGGCTTTCGAGTAAACGCTCACGCCCGATTTCCCCCAGCACCGCCAGGGTGATGCCGCTGAAATACACCCAGTCATAGCCCGGCAGGGCTGCCAGGATCGGCTCGGCGGCCGGCGTGGTAAAACAGTCGCGCACAGCCGCTTCGTTGCGCCAGTAGAGGAATTTGCGCTCGCCGTTGGCGTCCGTCTGGATGCAATACAAACCCGGCAAACGCCCGGCCAGGCGCTGCACCATGCCCAGTCCAAGGCCTTCATCAGCCCACTGTTGGCACATGGCATCGCTGAAACTGTCATCGCCCAGGGCGGTGACGTAATCGACAGTGCCGAAGTCGCCCAGCTCGCGGCGCAGGTACACCGCCGCGTTCAAGGTGTCGCCGCCGAAGCTCTGGTGCAGGCTGCCGTCGGCGCGGTGTTGCAGTTCGATCATGCATTCGCCGATCAGGGCGATGCGCGGTTCAGTGGTCATGGCTGCTGTCTCGGTGGGGCTGATGGACTCATCGGGGGCAAGCCCCCTCCCACAGGGGAATGCATGCCAAATGTGGGAGGGGGCTTGCCCTCGATAGGCGCGACTCGGTCTAGAAGCAGGTGCGCAGGGACTCGATCACCCGCAATTGCTCATCCACCAGGCAACCCACCTGCCACTTGTCGAAGGTCAGGCATGGATGGGAAGTACCAAACGAAATAATGTCGCCAATGCGCAGTTCAACCCCCGGCGCCACGGTCATGAACGCGTGTTGGTCCATCACGGCGGTCACCTGGCACGCGCTCACATCATCGCCCTCGGCCGATAAAATTCCGGCCTTGTAGCGCTTGAGCGGCACCGGCAGACCGGCGTCGTAGGCTACGTCGCGCTTGCCCAGGGCGATTACCGCAAAACCTGGTTCCGGCAACGATTGCACATGGGCCCAGACTTCCAGCGCCGGGCGCAGGCCTTCGTTGAGGTCGCTGCGACGGTCAAGCACACAGCATTGCGCATCTTTATAGATGCCATGGTCGTGGGCCACGTAGCTGCCGGGGCGCAGAACGCTGAGGAAGCGGCCGGCGGCATTCTGCGCCTCGAACGATTCGGCAATCAGGTCATACCAGGCCGAACCCGACGCCGTCACGATAGGCGTGGGCAGGTCGAAATAGCCGTTGTCTTGCAGGTCTACCGCCTGGCGCACCAGGCTGGCCGCGAAGGCGCGAATGCCGCTGATCGCCTGATCGCCGTGGATCACGCCTTCATAGCCTTCAATACCGGTAAGGGCCAGGGCCGGCTGGGCCTTGATCGCCTCTGCCAGCTCGCGCACTTGCTGCTCGCTGCGGCAACCGCAACGGCCGCCGACCACGCCGTACTCGATCATCACGTTCAGGCGCAGGCCACGGGCGGCGAAGAACAGGCCGAGGTCGGCAACGTTTTCCGGATGGTCGACCATGCAGTGAAAATCGAAATCCGGGTCGGCCAGCAGGTCGGCGATCAGCGCCATGTTCGGCGCGCCGACCAGTTGGTTGGCCATCAGCACACGGCGCACCCCGCCGGCGTAGGCGGCGCGGGTCTGCACCGCAGTGGCCAGGGTAATGCCCCAGGCGCCCTGGGCGAGCTGACGCTGAAACAACGCCGGCATCATGCTGGTCTTGCCGTGTGGCGCCAACTGCGCGCCGCTGTCACTGACGAATTGCTGCATCCAGCGAATGTTGTGTTCCAGGGCCTCGCGGTGCAGCACCAGGGCCGGCAGGCTGACGTCGCGGACCAGGTGAGCGCCAACTGCGGCGGCGCCTTTTTCAACGGCATTGAAGGCAGACATGGGAAATTCCTATTCGTTGATGCGCCGGGCCAGGTTATTGGCGCTGTCGATCAGCACCCGGCGATAGTCGTGATAGTTTTTGCTCGCATCGGCCCGCGGGGCGACGATGCACAGCGTCGCAATGCTGACGCCCTGCGCGTCGCGCACCGGGGCGGCAAAGCAGTGGGTAAAGGTGTCGGCGACGCTGTCGAAGGAGAAGAACCCGTCGAGGGTGGCCTGGCGGATCTGCGCCAGGAAGGTCTCCAGGGACAGGCGCAGGCCATCCGGCAGGATGAAATCGTCGGGATCGATCAAGTCGATGATCTGCTGGTCGCTCAAATGCCCGAGCAGCAGGCGCCCGGAGGCGGTCCAGGGGATCGGCGCGTTTTCGCCGATATCCGAGGAAATACGAAAATGCCGCTCGCCTTCGCGCATCAGCGCCACCGTGTACTTGCGCCCGTTGAGCAGGCACATCTGCGCGGTTTCGTGGGTCTGGCTGACGATCTCCTGCAAGGCGTGGTCGGCCTCGCGGGTCAAATCGAAGTGGCGCAGGTGCGCCTGGCCGAGGAAGTACAACTGGCGCCCGAGATAGACGTGACCATCCTTGCCCACGGTTTCCAGGATGCGCCGCTCGAGCAGCGAGGCGACAAGTTCGTAGACCGTGGACTTCGGGCTGCCAATGCCACTGGCGATATCATTCGGGCGCAGTGGCTGGCCGATTTCCTTGAGAAAATCGAGGATATCGAACGCACGGTCCAGGCCTTTGGCGCGGCGTTTGATGGTGTCTTCGGTCATGGCAGTGTTAAGTCCCGTCAAATTCTATGGTCTGGCAGAGATCCCCTGTGGGAGGGGGCTTGCCCCCGATGGCGGTGTGCCAGTGGACATATCTGTTGCTGATACACCGCTATCGGGGGCAAGCCCCCTCCCACATTGGAACGGCTGTGGTCTTGAGAGTGGGGCCAATTTAGCCTTTATTCTTGTAGGCCACGCAATCGATCTCCACCTTGCAATCGACCATCATGTTGGCCTGCACACAGGCGCGCGCCGGGGCGTGTTCCGGGGTGAAGTATTCGCCGAAGACTTTGTTGAAACTCCAGAAATCCCGTGGGTCTTCCAGCCATACGCCGACGCGCACCACGTCTTTCAATTCGTAGCCGGCCTCTTCCAGAATCGCCACCACGTTGCGCATCGTCTGGCGGGTTTGCTCGATGATGCCGCCATTGATGATTTCACCGTCCACCGCCGGCACTTGGCCCGACACATACAACCAACCATCGGCTTCCACCGCACGGGCGAAAGGACGTGGCTGGCCGCCGCCGGCGGTGCTGCCGGTACCGTAACGAGTAATGCTCATAAAAACAGCTCCTGATTAAAAACGAATGTTCTTGAGAAATTCCGCCAGACGCGGTGACTGCGGCCGCTCGAAGATGTCCTTGGCCGAGCCCTGCTCTTCGATGCGGCCCTGGTTCATGAAGACGATCTTGTCCGAGACCTCATAGGCAAAGCGCATTTCGTGGGTGACCAGCAACATGGTCATGCCCTCCTCCGCCAATCCCTTGATTACGCTGAGCACTTCGCCCACCAGCTCCGGGTCGAGGGCCGAGGTGACTTCGTCGAACAGCATCAGGCTGGGGTTCATTGCAATGGCTCGGGCAATCGCCACGCGCTGTTGCTGGCCGCCGGACAACTGGCCGGGGAAGTGATTGCGACGTTCCAGAAGTCCCACACGGTCGAGCCATTTTTCCGCAAGCGACACGGCCTCGTCCTTAGGCATTTTCTTAACTTTCAACAAACCCAGGGTCACGTTCTGCAAGGCGGTCAAATGCGGAAACAGGTTGAACTGCTGGAACGCCATGCCGGTCATGGCGCGGTGCTGGGCGATCACCCGCTCGGGGTGACGCACGCGCTTGCCGGCCACGTCGCTGTAGCCGATGGACGCGCCATCGAGGGTAATCTGCCCGCCCTGGAATTCTTCCAGCAGGTTGACGCAACGCAACAGGGTGGTCTTGCCCGAACCACTGGAACCGATCAAGGTCACCACGTTGCCACGCTGCAGGCTCAGGTCGACGCCCTTGAGCACTTCAACGTCCCCGTATTGCTTGCGCAGGCCACGAATGTTCAGCAGCGGTTCGATTGTTTGAGGTTGATTCATGGCAAGGCCACCCGCTTTTCAATGTAGCGCCCGAATAACTCGATGGCGTAGTTGATGACAAAGAACATGAAGCCTGCGAACAGGTAGAACTCCAGGGTCATGAAGGTGCGTGCAATGACTTGCTGGGTGCTCAGCAGCAGCTCCGCAACGCCGATCACCGAGAGCAGGGTCGAGGCCTTGACGATTTCCGTGGAGGAATTGACCCAGGTCGGCAGGATCTGTCGCAGCGCCTGGGGCAACAGCACGTAGCCCAGGGACTGGTAGAACGTCAGGCCAATTGCCTTGCCCGCTTCCAGTTGCCCACGGGGGATGGCCTGCAGCGCACCGCGCACGATTTCCGCGACGTGGGAGCCACAGAACAGCGTGAGCCCGACCGCGCCGGCCTGGAACGCACTGATCTGCCAACCGAGCGCCGGCAGCATGTAGAAACACGCCAGTACCAGCACGAATACCGGCGTGCCACGAATCAGGTCGACATACAGGCGAAACGGCGCACGCATCCAGAACTTGCCGTAGGTCAGCACCAGCCCGGCGAAGATGCCGATCAGGGTGCCGAAGATAATCGCCAGCGCCGAGCAGTAAATACTGGTCTGGAACCCGGCCCACAGGGTCTCCCGGGCGATCCACAGTTCATGCAGCCAGCTAGGGGATTCGTACATGGAAACCCTCCTTAACGACGGATCGCCAGACGCTGCTCCAGGTAACGGAGCAGCATGGCAATGAGGTAACAGGCGGCCACGTAGAGCGCCGTCGTCACCAGCCAGGTTTCGATCACCCGGTAGCTTTCGACGTTGATCTTGCGGGCGTAATAGGTCAGCTCCGGCACCGCAATCGCAGCGGCCAGCGAGGTGTCCTTGAACAGCGAGATAAAGTTGTTCGACAGCGCCGGCAGCACGTTGCGCAGCATCACCGGCACGGTGATATACGCGCGGATACGCCACTCACCCAGGCCGATCGCCAACCCGGCTTCGCGCAAGCCCTTGGGAATATTCAACAGCCCGGCGTGGAACACTTCGGTCAGATAAGCCCCGGCGTACAGCGACAAGGTGATGATGAACGAGGGGATTTTATCCAGGCGGATCCCCAGCGACGGCAAGGCAAAATAGATCAACAGGATCAGCACCAGGATCGGCGTATTGCGCACCACCGTCACATACACCGAAGCGAACACACGCAACGCCCGGTGCCTGGACAGCATGGCAAACGCCATCAGCAGGCCGATCACGCAGCCGATGGCGATCGACAGCAAAGCCAACTGCAGACCCAGGCCGAGCCCCGCCAGCAAGGTGTCGAAATCACGCCATACGGCGGCAAAGTTCAACTGATAGTTCATGGTCGGCAGTACCTGAGTGGGGCGCCGTCAAGCACGCCCCGATTGTTCTGGATCACTTGAATTCCACAGGAAAACCAATCGCCGGCTCTGGCAGGTCGACGCCGAACCATTGCTTGAACGACGCCTTGTAAGCGGGGAATTCAACGCCGGTCATGGCTTCATGCAGCGCGGTATTGACGAAGTTCAGCCAATCCTGGTCGCCACGCTTGACCGCGCACGCGTAGGTCTGCGGGCTCCAGGCGTAGGCCGGGCTGCGGTAGCGGCCGGGGTTTTGCACCATCAGGTATTTGACCGAAGACTGATCGGTGGCGGCGGCATCGGCGCGACCAGAGTTCACGGCCTGGTACATCAGGTCGACGCTGTCGTACTGGTCAACCTTGGCCTTGGGCAGCGCCTGGTGGACCAATTCTTCGGCATACACGTTCTGCAGCACGGCCACGGTGACACCATCGCCGGCCGCCTGCAGGTCTTCGATTTCCTTGTACTTGCTGTTGTTCGGCAGCAGCAGGCCCACACCTTCGCGGTAATACGGCAGGGTGAAGGCCACTTGCTGCGCACGGCTGGCGGTGACGGTGATGAACTGGCAGCTCATGTCGACCTTGTCGGTCAGCAGGTTGGGAATACGTGCGTCGGAAGACTGCACCACGTACTCGACCTTGCTCGGGTCGTTGAACAAGCCCTTGGCCACGATGCGGCCGATGTCGATATCAAACCCCTGCAACTTGCCATCCGCTCCCTGGAAGTGCCACGGCGCATTGGTACTGCCTGTACCCACGATGAGGTGCCCACGCTTGAGCACATCATCGAGCTTGCTGTCCGCTGCCTGCGCGAAGCTGGCAACGGTAGCCGATGCGGCGAAGAGAAAAACACACGCTTTGAACACGGAAGGTCGGTGATGCATGACAAGCACTCCAGAGGTTGTGTATTCCGCTATACCGGAACTTGGTATGTAACAACGGAATAGACAGCAGAAAGTGTGCCATAGGTGCAGGAAGAAAAATATGCTGGAGGTAAACCCTTTATGGATCAGCGAGATAGTCATCGAAGCGTTTTACGGCGTTGCGCCATCACCTGAGTCACGCTGCTACTCAATGCCCCACAACGATGTTACTGCGCACCAACTGTGCGCCCTTGGACTAATCTGTAGAGCGAGCAAGCTCCTAGATGAAAGGACCCGCGATGAAATTGAGCCTTGGCCTGTTAATCCTGTGTTTTCTGGTGGCTGGCAACGCCCTGGCCAGCAACGACCGCCGCGACTGCAAGGAAGAATTGCAAAAACTCAAGGAAGCCTTCGACACCAACTACACCAGCCAGAACCATCATGACTACCGCGACGCCAAAGCGGCCCGCGACAATGAGGAATACAGAAAATGCGCAAGCCAGGCGCGCAAGGCACGGGAACGGCTGGAGCGTGGGCCGGACCTGTGAAGGTTGACAGTAGACGCGGGTGAGCCAGCGGCTTAGCGTTGCCACACACCCACCCTACTGGCAGGAGATCACCATGGGCGCAGCCACGCGAACAATTTCCAGCGCCAAGGACTTCCAGCGCGTGCTGAACACACCGCGCCCGGTCTTCATCCTGTTCGTTTCAGAGCACTGCCCTGCCTGCGCCAGCGCAGTCCCCTTATTCGAAAAGGTTGCCTGGCAACATCCGTGGATCGTGTGCATGGTGCTCGATTGCGCGCACACCCCGAGGCACCCTGACGTTACCGGCACGCCAACGCTGCTGGTCTACGAGGGCGGCCACAGGGTGGAACTGCACAAGGGTTTCGGCCCCGTGGAGGAACAACAGCAGTTCGTGGACGCGCTATTCATGCGCTTTGACCGGAGCAAGGCCGCAAAACCACCTGGGTCACCCGCCGCTCTTCAACCGCAGCCACCGTTAATCGCCAGCCCTCATATTCCAGGCTATCGCCCACCACAGGCAGACGGTCGAGCAGGCTCATCAGCAGGCCAGCCAGCGTTTGATAATCCTCGGTAGCCGCCGCCTTGAAGCCCGTGCGCTGACCGACCTGGCTCAGGTTCAAGGCACCACTGGCGCGAAATCCGTCACCCTCCGCGACGATATCCGGCCCCTCGATTTCGCTGGCGTCCGGCAATTCACCGGCGATGGACTCGAGGATGTCGGTCATGCTCAACACCCCCATGAAGTCGCCGAATTCGTTGATCACGAAGGCGATGTGGGTGGATTCCTGACGCATCTGCTCCAGGGCATTGAGGATCGAAAAGCTGTCCAGCAGGTTGATCGCCCGACGCGCCAGATGCTCAAGGTTCGGCTCGTTGCCGGCCAGGTATTCCTTGAGCAACTCCTTTTTGTGCACGAAACCCAAGGGCTCATCCACCGCGCCGTTGCGGATCAACGGCAGGCGCGAGTAGGACGAATGCATCAGTTTCAGGCGAATACTCTCGGGATCATCCGCCAGGTCGATGCAGTCGACCTTGGCCCGTGGCGTCATCAACGTGCGGATCGGCCGTTCGGCCAGTTGCAGCACACCGCTGATCATCACCCGTTCGCGTCGGTCGAACAGCGGGCCTTGCGCAGTATCCACCTCGCCCAGCAGGTCGGCGACCTCTTCACCCACCTCTTCCACCGCCAGGCTGCGACCGCCGAGCAAGCGCATCACTGCGTGGGCCGTACGCTCGCGCACCGGTAATACGCCTTGCGCCGATTTCTTGCGCCGCGAACGGGCGATCTGGTTGAACACTTCAATCAGGATCGAGAAGCCGATCGCCGCGTACAGGTAGCCTTTGGGAATATGGAAGCCCAGGCCTTCGGCGGTCAGCGCGAAGCCGATCATCATCAGGAAACCCAGGCACAGCATGATCACGGTCGGGTGTGCGTTGACGAAGCGGGTCAGCGGCTTGCTCGCCACGATCATCAGGCCGATGGACACGATCACCGCGATCATCATCACCGCCAGCTCATCGACCATGCCCACGGCGGTAATCACCGCATCGAGGGAGAACACCGCGTCGAGCACCACGATCTGCGCCACGATCGGCCAGAACATCGCGTAAGCCACATTGCCCTTATGCTGGGCCACATGCCCTTCCAGGCGCTCATGCAATTCCATGGTGGCCTTGAACAACAGGAACACACCGCCGAACAGCATGATCAGGTCACGGCCGGAGAAGCTCTTGTCGAACACCTCGAACAGCGGCTGGGTCAGCGTCACCAACCAGGAAATACTCGCCAGCAGGCCCAGGCGCATCAGCAAGGCCAGGGACAAACCGATCAACCGCGCACGGTCGCGCTGCTCCGGCGGCAGCTTGTCCGCCAGGATCGCGATAAACACCAGGTTGTCGATACCCAGCACCAGTTCCAGCACAATCAAGGTCGCCAGGCCGAGCCAGGCCGTTGGATCCGCTAACCATTCCATTTAAAAAGTCTCTGTATTCAAGAACGCCGGGCACGGCGAAGCGCGGTCATTGGACCGGGACAAGGTTAGTCGATGCAATATGGGGTGCTTGTGCGGGGGTCTTGGGGAAAGACGACTGGGAGGCTCCGAGAGGGTGTTCATGCAAGTCCTGAGGTAACGAAAGGACTTGAATCCTACAGCCGTAATACAAATTCCCTACACAGCAAAACTATTACAAAACCTGTCCTAAAAACCCACACAAAACCCATGTGGGAGGGGGCTTGCCCCCGATGGCGATCTTCCAGCTACACCTATGCTGACTGAGACACCGCTATCGGGAGCAAGCCCCCTCCCACATTTTGATCTGCGGTGTGTCAGGATTTTCGGGTGGCGTCGTCCAGCGCGAGGATGGTGTGGGCATTGGTGACGGTCGTTGCCAGGGTGTTGATCACCCCCGACCGCAACGCCCCCAAGGTCGCCGCCGCCTTCGTATTCTCACTGGCAATCGCCACCACGTCCGGGATGCGGAACAGTTCCTGCACCGTCAGGCCGATGACCCGCCCCTGGATGGCGTTGACCGCCGGTTGACCGTGGATATCGATAAAGTCGTAACCCATCATGTCGCCCACCGTGCCGGACAAGCGTGCCTGGGCGATTTCCTGGGGCGAGAACCAGCCCATGCGCACCATGTTGCTGTTTTCGCTCATGTCGCCGATGCCGATCAAGGCAATATCGGCGCGGCGCGCGCGGTCCAGGGTCGAGCGCACCGTGTCGTTGTTGATCAACACACCGCGCAGTTCCGGGTTGGCCACCAGCGCCGGGGCGTACAGGCTTTCACTTTCACCGCCAAAGCGCAGGGCCAGGCGCCGGCAGATATGGTCGGGGTTCATGTACTCGCCGGCCTTGAGCGAACCGCCGATGGCGCAGACAAACGTGCAGTTGCGCGTCACCGGCAGAAAGACGTTATCGGCCACCGCGCCGACGTTACGCCCCATGCCCACCGCGACGATCATGCCGTCGCCCAAGGTTTTATTCAGGTAATTGGCCACCAGGCTGGCGACGGCCGAGCGCTGGGTGTCGGGGTCGCTGTGATCGACCGCGATCAACGCGCGATCCAGCTTGAAGCGCTCGACCAGCGCCCGCTCCAGCTCGTTGTTCATCGCCGGGTGCTGCAACACCCGCACCTCGACAATGCCTTCATCGCGCGCACGCTTGAGCAAGCGGCTGACCTTGGCCCGCGACAGGTCGAAGCGCTTGGCGATGGCCTCCTGAGTGACGTTCTCGAGGTAATAGAGCATCGCCACTTCGGTCATCTGATCGATATCGCTGGCCATGCGCTGGCTACTGTCACTCATGGGGACGGGCTTCCGTTTCGGCGTCAAAGGCGCATTCTCCCGACTCTTGCCCCGCGCCGTCCACTATTGATGCCCATCGCGCTCGATCGCGCTGATGCGTGCGACCTTGGCCCCGGAGCGCGCAGCCTCGAACTCCGAGGCCAGGAACGCGGTGACGACGCTCTTGGCCAGTTCAACGCCGATGACCCGCGCGCCGATGGACAGGATCTGCGCATCGTTGCTCTTGCGCGCACGCTCGGCCGAGTAGGTATCGTGGGCCTGGGCCGCACGAATGCCGAACACTTTGTTGGCGGAAATAGCCATGCCGATCCCGGTGCCGCACACCAGCACGCCGAGACGCTGCTGCCCGGCGGTGATGGCGTTGGCTACGGCCAGGGCAATGTCCGGGTACAGCACCGGCGCGGTGGAATGCGTGCCGAAATCGGTCACCGGGTAACCCAGCGTTTCGATATGCCGCTTCAACAATTCCTTGAGCTCAAAGCCCGCTTCATCGCATCCGATAGCCACCGGGAAAGGTGTGTTCATGGCGTCTGGCTCCGCTGCCGTCATCGTACTTACGACTGATCATATGATCACTCAATGAAATTTCGCTCAGGCATTTCTCGGGCATATGGGTTGATCTGTCAAGCTCGTTTTTATCCGAGCTCCCGCTAATGCGGCATTAAAAGCCAATACCGCCATGCCAGATGAGAATCATCGCTTTCAAGTGAAAGAGATTGACTGATCAGAATTTCATTTGGTACACATATGCTCACAGCGAAACATGACTGTGCGACCTAATAAGAATTCACAGCACGAGGACACGCCGATGGCCACGCCATTACTGCTCCAGGCTGAACACGTCGCCAAGGCTTACGCCGGGGTCCCTGCCCTGCGTGACGGGCGCCTCTCTCTGCGGGCCGGCAGCGTGCATGCCCTGTGTGGCGGCAACGGCGCCGGCAAGTCGACCTTCCTGAGCATCCTGATGGGCATCACCCCGCGCGACGCCGGCAGCATCCTGCTCAATGGCGTTGCCGTGCAGTTCAACCGCCCGAGCGAAGCCTTGGCGGCGGGAATCGCGATGATCACCCAGGAGCTGGAACCCATTCCCTACATGACCGTCGCCGAAAATATCTGGCTGGGCCGCGAACCGCGCCGCGCCGGCTGCATTGTCGACAGCAAGGCCCTCAACCGCCGCACCCGCGAGCTGCTCGAAGGCCTGGAGTTCGACGTCGACCCCACCAGCCCCATGCACCGCCTCAGCGTGGCGCAGATCCAACTGGTGGAAATCGCCAAGGCGTTCAGCCATGACTGCCAGGTGATGATCATGGACGAACCCACCTCGGCCATCGGCGAGCGCGAGGCAGAAACCCTGTTCAAGGCGATTCGCCGCCTCACTGCACGCGGCGCGGGCATTGTGTACGTGTCGCATCGCCTGAGCGAGTTGGCGCAGATCGCCGACGACTACAGCATCTTTCGCGATGGCGCCTTTGTGGAAAGCGGGCGCATGGCCGATATCGACCGCAACCACTTGGTGCGCGGCATCGTCGGCCAGGAGCTGACGCGGATCGACCACAAGATCGGCCGAGAGTGCGCCGCCGCCACCTGCCTGCAGGTCGACAACCTGAGCCGCAATGGCGAGTTTCACGACATCAGCCTGCAACTGCGCCAAGGCGAAATCCTCGGCATCTACGGCCTGATGGGTTCGGGGCGCAGCGAATTCCTCAACTGCATCTATGGCCTGACCACACCGGACTCCGGCAGCGTCACCCTGCAAGGCAAGCCCATGCCTGTCGGGCTGCCCAAGGCGACCATCAACGCCGGCATGTCGCTGGTCACCGAAGACCGCAAGGACAGCGGCCTGGTATTGACCGGCAGCATTCTTTCCAACATTGCGCTGTCGGCCTACAAGCGCTTGTCGAGCTGGTCGCTGATCAACGCACGCAAGGAAACCCAATTGGCTGAAAACATGGTCAAGCGCCTGCAGATCAAGACCAGCTCCCTGGACCTGCCGGTGGCCTCCATGAGCGGCGGCAACCAGCAGAAAGTGGTGCTCGCCAAATGCTTGTCCACCGAACCGATCTGCCTGCTCTGCGATGAACCGACCCGGGGCATCGATGAAGGCGCCAAGCAAGAGATCTACCACTTGCTCGACCAGTTCGTACGCGCCGGGGGCGCGGCCATCGTGGTGTCGTCGGAAGCCCCGGAGCTGCTGCACTTGAGCGATCGCATCGCCGTCTTCAAGGGCGGCCGGCTGGTGACCATCAGCAGCGACACCGCCCTTTCCCAGGAAGCCTTGTTGAGTCTTGCCTCATGAATGCCAAAACGATTGTTGCGCCCGTTACCGCCGCACCGCGCAACCGCCTGCGCCTGTCCCTCGACCGCTTCGGCCTGCCGCTGGTGTTTATCCTGCTGTGCGTGGTGATGGCGTTTTCCAGCGAATACTTCATGACCTGGCGTAACTGGATGGACATCCTGCGCCAGACCTCCATCAACGGCATCCTTGCCGTGGGCATGACCTATGTGATCCTGACCAAGGGCATCGACCTCTCGGTGGGGTCGATCCTGGCGTTTGCCGGGTTGTGCAGCGCCATGGTCGCGACCCAGGGCTATGGCCTGCTGGCGGCGGTCAGCGCGGGGATGTTCGCCGGGGCAATGCTTGGCGTGGTCAACGGCTTCATGGTTGCCAACCTGTCGATCCCGCCGTTCGTGGCCACCCTCGGCATGCTCAGCATTGCCCGCGGCATGACCTTCATCCTCAACGACGGCAGCCCGATCACCGACCTGCCTGACGCCTACCTGGCGCTGGGCATCGGCAAGATCGGCCCGATTGGCGTGCCGATCATCATCTTCGCAGTGGTCGCACTGATCTTCTGGATGGTGCTGCGCTACACCACGTACGGGCGCTATGTGTACGCGGTGGGCGGCAATGAAAAAAGCGCGCGCACCTCCGGTATCGGTGTGCGCAAGGTGATGTTCTCGGTGTATGTGGTGTCGGGCCTGCTGGCCGGACTGGCCGGCGTGGTGCTGTCGGCGCGCACCACTTCCGCCCTGCCCCAGGCCGGGGTTTCCTATGAGCTGGATGCGATTGCCGCCGTGGTGATCGGGGGTACCAGCCTGTCGGGCGGCACCGGCAGCATCGTCGGCACATTGTTCGGCGCGCTGTTGATCGGCGTGATCAACAACGGGCTGAACCTGCTCGGCGTGTCTTCCTATTACCAGCAGGTCGCCAAGGGCCTGATCATCGTGTTTGCAGTACTGATCGACGTGTGGCGCAAGAAAAAACGCTAGAGAACGACCCACAACAATAACCGGAGTTCTACTTATGAAACTGGGTACCACCTTGGCCGCTGCGGCGACCTTTACCCTGCTGGCCAGCAGTATCGCCCTGGCCGCCGATGGCAAGACCTACAAGATCGGCGCCGCCGTCTACGGCCTCAAGGGCCAGTTCATGCAGAACTGGGTCCGCGAGCTCAAGGAACACCCTGCGGTCAAGGACGGCACCGTGCAATTGACCGTGTTCGACGGCAACTACGACGCGCTGACGCAGAACAACCAGATCGAAAACATGGTGACCCAGCGCTACGACGCCATCCTGTTTGTACCCATCGATACCAAGGCCGGCGTCGGCACGGTGAAAGCCGCCATGAGCAACGACGTGGTGGTCATCGCCTCCAATACGAAAGTAGCCGATGCCAATGTGCCGTATGTGGGTAACGACGATGTCGAAGGCGGCCGCCTGCAGGCCCAGGCCATGGTCGACAAGCTCAACGGCAAGGGCAACGTGGTGATCATCCAGGGCCCGATTGGCCAGTCGGCACAGATCGACCGGGAAAAGGGCGAACTGGAAGTGCTGGGCAAACACCCGGACATCAAGATCATCGAGAAAAAAACCGCCAACTGGGACCGCGCCCAGGCGCTGACCCTCACCGAAGACTGGCTGAACGCCCACCCCAAAGGCATCAACGGTGTCATCGCCCAGAACGACGACATGGCCCTCGGTGCGGTACAGGCGTTGAAGTCCCATGGGCTGACTTCCAAGGACGTGCCCGTCACCTCCATCGACGGCATGCCGGATGCGATCCAGGCGGCGAAAAAAGACGAAGTCACCACCTTCCTCCAGGATGCCCAGGCCCAGTCCCAGGGTGCGCTGGACGTGGCGTTGCGCGCCTTGGCCGGCAAGGACTACAAGCCGCAATCGGTGATCTGGGCGCGCTACGGCAACGACGTGAAATGGGGGGATGGCACGGCCAAGAACTACATCCTGCCATGGGTGCCGGTGACGAATGCCAATGCCGATGCGCTGTACAAGCAGGTCAGTGGCGGTAAGTAGTTATTGACTTGAAATGCAGTCAACTGTGGGAGGGGGCTTGCTCCCGATAGCGGTGTGTCAGTTGCTTGATTTATCACTGTTACACCGCCATCGGGAGCAAGCCCCCTCCCACATTGGATCTCCAGCGTTATTGAAAGAGGAGTCATTCATGTCAGGTTTCTGGAACCAAGCCTTCGACCTCAGCGGCCGTTGCGCCGTGATCACCGGGGGCGCCGCCGGCATCGGCCTGGCCTGCGCCAGCCTGCTGGTGGAACGCGGTGCACGCGTGGCGCTGCTGGACCGCGACCCGGCAGTGGTCGAGGTGGCCGCCCGCCTCGGTGCCGGGCACCTGGGCATTGCCATCGACCTCAGCCAGATCGGCCAGATACAACCCACTATCGATCAGGTTTTCGAACACTTCCAACGCCTGGATTACCTGGTCAACAGCGCCGGCGTGGTGTTGCTGGACAAGGCCGTCGAGGTCAGCGAAAGCGCCTGGGACACCACCCTGGATATCAACCTCAAGGCCAGCTTTTTCGTGGCCCAGGCCTGTGCCCGCCACATGCTGGCCCAGGGCAGCGGGCGCATCGTCAACCTCGCCTCCCAGGCTGCCGTGATCGGCCTGGACCGCCACGTCGCCTACTGCGCGAGCAAGGCCGCCATTGTCGGCATGACCAAGGTATTGGCCATGGAATGGGCGCCGCAGATCAACGTCAACGCCATCTCCCCCACCATTGTCGAGACCGCCCTGGGCAAGAAAGCCTGGGCCGGCGCCGTGGGCGAACGGGCCAAAACGCAGATCCCGGCGGGACGATTTGCCCAGCCCGAGGAGATCGCCGGGCTGGCACTCTACCTGCTCAGCGATGCCGCGCAGATGATCACCGGCGCGAACATGCTGATCGATGGCGGCTACAGCATTCAGTAATTCATCTTTATGTCGTGAGGTTTTGTCATGTCCACCGTTACCGAACGCAGTGCTGAACAACTCGCTCCAGTCATCCCGAAAACCATGCAGGCCGTGGTGTGCCATGGCCCGGAAGACTATCGCCTGGAAACTGTCGACGTGCCCACACCGGGGCCTGATGAAATTCTCACCAAGGTCGAGCTGTGCGGCATCTGCATGGGCGACATCAAGACCTATCGCGGCGCGCCGTCGTTCTGGGGCGATGCCGAGCAGCCGCGCTACGTGAAACCGCCGATGATCCCCGGGCATGAATTTGTGTGCCGCGTGGTTGCCCTCGGCCCTGGCGCGGAAAAACGCGGCGTGGCAGTCGGTGAGCGGGTGATTTCCGAGCAGATCGTGCCGTGCTGGGGCTGCCGGTTCTGCAACCACGGCCAATACTGGATGTGCCAGAAGCACGACCTCTACGGCTTCCAGAACAATGTGCAGGGCGCCATGGCCCAGTACATGATTTTCACCAAGGAAGGCATCGTCCATAAGGTGCCGGAATCCATCGCCCCGGATGAAGCGATCCTGATCGAACCCCTGGCGTGCTCGCTGCACGCGGCGGAACGCGCCAATGTCGACCACGACGACATCGTCGTGGTCGCCGGCGCCGGCACCCTGGGCCTGGGCATCATCGGCGCGGTGCGTCTGCGCAACCCGAAAAAGCTCATCGTGCTGGACATGAAACCCGAACGCGCCGCCCTGGCCCTGCGCATGGGCGCCGACGAAGTATGGAACCCGGCCGAAGTCGATGTGCTGGCGAAAATCCGCGCGATCACCGATGGCTACGGCTGCGACATCTATATCGAAGCCACCGGCCACCACAAGGCAGTGAACCAGGGCCTGGCGATGCTGCGCAAATTGGGGCGTTTCGTTGAATTCAGCGTGTTCAATGATGAAGCCACGGTGGATTGGTCGATCATCGGCGACCGCAAGGAGCTGGATATTCTCGGCTCGCACCTGGGGCCGTATATGTACCCGCGCGCCATCGACTTTATCGGCAGCCGCAAGATCGACATGCGCGATGTGGTAACCCATAAGTTTGCGCTGGCGGATTTCAAGGAAGCGTTTGCGGTGATGGAGCGTGGTGACAAGTCGCTGAAGGTGGTACTTGAGCCCTAAGCACACCACAAATCCAAATGTGGGAGGGGGCTTGCCCCCGATGGCTGTGCAACAGTGACAAATCAGTTGGCTGACACACCGCTATCGGGAGCAAGCCCCCTCCCACACTGAACAACTGCGAACCAACAGAACAAAAACAGGAACCCACGTTATGAATCGAGTCATCAACGATCCGGACCAAGTGGTCGAAGACATGCTGCGCGGCGTCCTGGTCGCGCACCCTGAACTGCGCCAGTACGAAGCCAACCCACGGGTCATCGTCAAGGCCAAGCCCTCGGCCCAGGGCCGTGTCGGCATCGTCACCGGCGGTGGCTCCGGGCATGAACCGGCCTTTCTCGGCTACGTCGGCCCGGGCCTGGTGGATGCGGTGGCGGTCGGTGAGATTTTTTCCTCGCCCACCGCCAAGAGTTTTTTCGACGCCTTCCGCGCCGCCGACCATGGCGCGGGCGTGGCCTGCCTGTACGGCAACTACGCGGGTGACAACATGAACGTGAAGCTGGCGATGAAAATGGCCGCCAGCAAAGACATGCGTATTCGCACCGTGGTCGCCAACGACGACGTCGCCTCCGCACCCCAGGCGGATATCGCCAAGCGTCGCGGGGTGGCCGGGGAAATCTTCATGTGGAAAATCGGCGGAGCCGCCGCCGCCCAGCATTACGACCTGGACGGTGTGATTCGCGTCGCGCAAAAAGCCGTCGACCACTGTCGCTCGATCGGCATCGGCCTCACGCCGTGCACCATCGCCGCAGTGGGCAAGCCGAACTTCCAGATCCCCGACGGCCAGATGGAGCTGGGCATCGGCCATCACGGCGAACCGGGCATCGAAGTGATCCCCATCGAGTCCGCCGCCGCCATGGCCGAGCGCATGCTCGCCCCCATCCTCGCAGACCGCGACTTCAGCCAGGACGACAGCGTGGTGGTGCTGGTCTCCGGTCTCGGCGCCACGCCGGTGATGGAGCTGTACGTGTTCTATGCCGAGGTGGAACGCCAGCTCACGGCCAAGGGTTTGAAGATTCACCGCTGCTATGTCGGCAACTACTTCACCTCCCTGGAAATGATGGGCGTGACCCTGACCCTGCTCGGCCTGGACGCGGAGCTGAAAACCCTGATCGACCAACCCTGCCGTTCCATCGGCATGACCCAGGCGGAGTGAACCATGAGTGAGCATTTTTCCAGCCACGACGGCAGCGCCATCGTCGCCGACCTGGTCAGCGTGATCGTGGCCAACCGTGACTACCTCAGCGAAATCGACGGTGCGATTGGCGACGGTGACCACGGCATCAACATGGCCAAGGGCTTCGCCCATTGTGGGCGCGCGCTTGAAGGTCGCCAACTGACCCTGGCGGCAGCCCTGGACGAACTGACCCTGAGCCTGATGGAGGGCATCGGCGGCTCGATGGGCCCGTTGTATGGCAGCCTGTTTATCGGCATGGCCGACGAAGTGCGCGGCAGTGAACACATCGACGCCCCCACCTTCGCCCGTTTGCTGCGCGGCGGCCTGACGTCGTTGCAGGACATTACCGAGGCGGGTGTGGGTGACAAGTGTTTGATGGACACCCTGATTCCGGCGGTGCAAGCCTTTGAACGAGCGCATGCCGATGGGGCTTCGTTCTACGCCGCGCTGGAGACGATGAAAAGCGCTGCTTCCCAGGGGCGTGATTCGACCAGGGACCTGGTGGCGAAGATCGGCCGGGCCAGCCGCCTAGGTGAACGCTCGCTCGGGGCGCTGGATGCTGGGGCGGTGTCGTGCTGCCTGATCCTCACGCGGCTGGCAGATTCCATCCAGCCTCGCTTGGCCTGACCGGTGATCGTTCACACGCTCCGCCTGGGAATACAGCCCTGGACGCTCCGCGTCCCGCCTGCGCGAGGGTGACGCAGAGCGTCACGGGATGCGCGCCCACGCAGAGCGTGGGAGCGATCGAGTTGGTAGTGGATTACCAGAACCGCTGCTGAGTCAGCCGGCTCCACCAAGTCAGCAGCACCCGGTCCACCGAACCGCTGGCCGCCAGCCCTACCCGCTCCTGCAGGCTTTTACGCTCGGCATAGTGCAGGTGGAACACCTCGGCGGTCTTGGCCTTGGTGGCCAGGTATTCGTCGCTGGTCTGCAGCTCGTCGACCAGTTGCTTGTCGAGGGCGGCGACACCCAGCCACACTTCTCCGGTGGCTACCTCGTCAATCGCCAACTGCGGGCGATAACGCGAGACGAAGTTCTTGAACAATTGATGCGTGATGTCCAGGTCTTCCTGGAATTTCTCGCGCCCCTTCTCGGTGTTCTCGCCAAACACCGTCAGCGTGCGTTTGTATTCGCCGGCGGTGAGCACTTCGAAGTCGATATCATGCTTTTTCAGCAGGCGGTTGACGTTGGGCAACTGGGCGACCACGCCGATGGAACCGAGGATCGCGAACGGGGCGCTGATGATCTTCTCGCCGATGCACGCCATCATATAGCCGCCGCTGGCCGCGACCTTGTCGATGCACACGGTCAATGGCACGCCTGCCTGGCGAATACGCGCCAATTGGGAAGAGGCCAGGCCGTAGCTGTGCACCATGCCGCCGCCGCTTTCCAGGCGCAGCACCACTTCGTCCTTGGGCGTGGCCAGGCTCAGCAGTGCGGTGATTTCATGGCGCAGGCTTTCGGTGGCGGAGGCCTTGATGTCACCGTCGAAATCCAGCACGAATACCCGCGGCTTAGGCTCGGGCTTCTTCTTGCCCTGCTTTTTTTCGGCTTTGCTTTCGGATTTGCGCAGGGCCTTGAGCTGGTCCTTGTCGAGCAGGCTCGATTCCAGGCGCTCGCGCAAGCCCTTGTAGAAATCGTTCAGCTTGCTGACCTGCAACTGGCCAGCGGATTTGCGACGCCCTTTGCTGCGCAGCGCCGCGAAGCTGATCAGCACCACCAGAATAGCGACCACCAGGGTTACGGTCTTCGCCAGAAAGCTCGCATATTCGGCCAAAAAATCCATATGTCTCCTTAAGAATGCACTGCGCCAGGCGCGGATGGCCCAGCATACCGGCGCCAATGCCCGCGGACCAGTGCCCAAACCGCCACCAGCGCACCTCTAACAGGCTTTTAAAACAAGCGTATGTTTTTTCATTGACAGCTCGCGGGCATCCTCATAACCTCGCCAGACTTTCAACGTACCGGGAAAACGGACGTGGGCAGCATCTATCTGATTCGACATGGCCAGGCCTCCTTCGGTGCAGACGACTATGACGTCTTGTCGCCCGTCGGCGTGGAACAAGCCCAGGTACTCGGTCGCCACCTGGCCGACCTGGGGCTGAGGTTCGATCGCTGCCTGTCGGGTGACCTGCGCCGCCAGCAGCACACCGCCACCGCCACGTTCGATCAATACAGCGCCCTCGGCCTGCCGGTTCCGCCGCTGGAAATCGACAGCGCGTTCAACGAATTCGACGGCGAGGCGATTATTCGCGGCCTGCTCCCCGACCTGCTCGGCGCCGAACCCGACGCCGTGCACATCCTGCGCAATGGTGCGCAGAACCGCAGCGAATTCCAGCGCATCTTCGCCCTGATCATCGAACGCTGGCTGGCCGGCACCTACGACCCGCCGGGGCTGGAAAGCTGGCTGGGGTTTGTCGAGCGTGTCCAGGGCGGCTTGCAGCGCATCCTTGAAGCGGCCGACAACTCGCAGAGAATCGCGGTATTTACCTCCGGCGGCACCATCACCGCCCTGCTCCACCTGATTACCCGGATGCCGGCCGCCCAGGCATTCGAACTGAACTGGCAAATTGTCAACACCTCGCTCAACCAACTGAAATTCCGTGGTCGCGAGGTGGCGCTGGCTTCCTTCAACAGTCATACCCACTTGCAGCTGTTGAAGGCGCCGCAGTTCATCACTTTCCGATGAAGTGCGGCCAACCGTGACCCCAAGGTCACTGGACTCTACCCTAAAGGATCGAAACCATGACTGACGTAGCTAAAGCCGTAGAAGCAATGAAAGCCAAATTCAACCCAGCCGCTGCCGAAGGCCTGGACCTGGTATTCGGTTTCCGTATCGACGACACCAAGAACTTTTCGCTGGTGGTCAAAGACAAGACCTGCGAACTGCAGGAAGGTGAAAACCCGGACGCCCAAGTGACCCTGGTCATGGACAGCGAAACCCTGGAAGGCATCGTCGACGGCTCCACCGACGGCATGCAGGCCTTCATGGGCGGCAAACTGCGCACCGAAGGCGACATGATGCTGGCCATGAAGCTGAGCGAGCTGTTTCCTTCCTGATTCCAGGGCAATCTGAGTCTGATAAAGATCCAGTGTGGGAGGGGGCTTGCTCCCGATAGCGGTGTATCAGTGACAGGTGAGCTGGCTGAGACACCGCTATCGGGAGCAAGCCCCCTCCCACGTTAAGTTTTAGGTTGCAGCAACAACGCCACCAGCGCACTCCACCCCGTCTGGTGCGACGCCCCCAACCCCCTGCCGGTCTCCCCATGAAAATACTCATGGAACAACACCAGGTCACGGCTGAGCGGGTCCGCCTCCAACTGCGCATACGCCGCCATCGACGGGCGCAGGCCATTTTCGTCCCTTAGAAACAACCCGGTCAGGCGCTGACTGAGGCTGTCGGCCACTTCCTCCAGGGATGACAGATAACCGCTGCCCTTGGGGTACTCCACCGAAAAGTTATCCGCGTAATAGCGATGAAATTCGCGCAGCGACTCAATCAGCATGTAGTTGACCGGCATCCACAACGGCCCGCGCCAATTGGAGTTGCCACCGTACAAACGTGAATCGGATTCGCCGGGCTGGTAACTGGCGCACAGAGTGTCGCCATTCATCTTCAGGGCCAGGGGCTGCTCGGCGAAGGCTTTGGACAAGGAGCGCACGCCAAACGCCGACAAGAACTCATCGTCATCCAGCATGCGCCGCAGCAAATCCTTGGTGCGCTCGCCGCGCAGCAATGCCAGTAGCAGCCGATTGCCCTGCCCCGGTTCGTTCCAACGCGATACCAGCCTGGCCAGGTCCGGCCGATGGTGCATGAAGCCCAACAGCCGCTCGCGCAAGCCCGTCAGGCCTTCATGCTCGCGCTGCTCCAGCACCAGCACCGCGAACAACGGCATCAGCCCGACAATAGAACGCAGACGCACCGGTTCGCTCTCGCCATCGGGGCGATGCAGCACGTCGTAGAAAAACCGATCCTGCTCGTCCCACAGCCCGTCGGCGCTATCGTCGACACGGTTGATGGCGCCGGCGATATACAGGAAGTGCTCGAAGAACTTCACCGCGATATCCACGTACACGCCATTGCGCTTGGCGAGCTCCAGGGCGATGCGCATCAGGTCCAGCGCATAGGCGGCCACCCACGCCGTACCATCCGCCTGGTCCAGCTGATAGCCCGGCGGCAGCGCGGCAGAGCGGTCGAACAGGGCGATATTGTCCAGCCCGAGAAAGCCGCCCTGGAACAGGTTGCGGCCCTCGGCGTCCTTGCGGTTGACCCACCAGGAAAAATTCAGCAGCAGTTTGTGGAAAATTCGCTCCAGAAAGTCCAGGTCGCCCACACCGGTCAGCGCCTTGTCCTGCTGATACACGCGCCAGCTGGCCCAGGCATGCACGGGCGGGTTGGCATCGTCGAAGCGCCACTCATAGGCCGGCAACTGGCCATTGGGGTGCATGAAACGGTCCTTCACCAGCAATAACAGCTGTTGCTTGGCGTAGCCCGGATCGATCAGCGCCATCGCCACCGCCTGAAATCCCTGGTCCCACGAGGCGTACCACGGGTATTCCCAGGTGTCGGGCATGGAGAGAATGTCGAAATTGGACAGGTGCCGCCAATGGGTATTGCGCAGATGCAGGCGCTCGGGCGGTGGCGCGGGCTGGGCCGGGTCGCCGTCGAGCCACTGGTTCACGTCGAAATAGTACAACTGCTTGGACCACAACAACCCGGCCAGGGCCTGACGCTGCACATTGCGTGCATCGTCGTCGGCGATGCCCTGTTGCAGCGCCGCGTAGAAATCGTCGGCCTCCCGGCGGCGGCGCTCGAACAGCTTGCGCGCGTTGACCTCGGGCGCGTCCACAGGGGCAAAGCGCAGGTACAGGACTTTGCGCTCCTGACCCGCCAGTTCCAGGACGAACCGCGCCGCCACCTTGGTGCCCGTATCCCGGCGAATCGCGCCTTGCACACCGCCGACCACGTAATCGTTGATACCGTCCTTGAACGGCCCCGGCGCCGCCGGCCCACCCAGCTTGGAGACATTGGTCTGGTTTTCACAAAACAACCATTCCATGCCGTCCTGGCCCCAGGCGCTGAGATGGCGGTCGCCCAGCTCATGATGACGCGCTCGCACGCGGTCACTGTCCAGGGTCAAGCCGGGCTTGGGGGCGCCGAAGGTCCAGCTCCAGTCATTGCGCGCCCACAGCTGGGGCAATACCTGCAGACGCGTGGGTTGCTCGGCACGGTTGTGCACGGTGATGCGCATGAAAATATCGTCGGGTTGATGCTTGGCGTACTCAACGCTGACGTCGCAGTAACGGTTGTCGTCAAACACGCCGGTATCGAGGATTTCATACTCAGCGTCAGCCAGCCCACGGCGGGCGTTTTCGGCGATCAGATCGGCGTAGGGAAACGCTCCATGGGGGTATTTGTAGAGCATGCGCATGTAGGCATGGCTCGGCACGCCATCGACGAAAAAGTACAGTTCCTTGACGTCTTCACCGTGGTTGCCCTCGGCGTTGTCGAGGCCGAACAGACGCTCCTTGAGGATCGCGTCGCGTTCGTTCCACAGCGCCAGGCCCAGGCACCAGCGTTGCGCCTTGTCGCTGAAACCCGCCAAGCCATCCTCGCCCCACCGGTAGGCGCGGCTGCGGGCATGTTCATGGGGAAAATAGGCCCAGGCGTCGCCGTCGGCGCTGTAGTCCTCGCGTACGGTGCCCCATTGGCGTTCACTCAGGTACGGCCCCCACTCGCGCCAGCTTTCTGCATGCTCCGTCGCCAGGCGTTGACCTTCGAGGGTGTCGAGCAGTCGGTGTGTAGGTGTGAGTGTGGGTGCGGCCGTCATTGAGTCCTCCATCGCCGGTCTGATGAGCAGCAGTGTAGAACCCAATGCCGCCCGGATGCACATGAAGACTGCACAGGGGCGTCACCTCATTCATTTGCAGAATGAAGTCCAGAGGAAACTTCGTTTGCACGCGCCTCTTGGGCCCAACAAAATCCAGGGAAAGCCACACACCTCGCCTCAGCCTTCAGGAATTTTTCTATGCCAGGTACCGCACATGTCAGCCCCGACGAGATCCGTAAGGGCTTTTCCCGGGCGATGTCCGATATGTACAGGGATGAAGTGCCGTTGTACGGCGCGCTGATGACCCTGGTGGCTCAAACCAACGCACAGGTGCTGGAGAGCAACCCGGGCCTGGCCGAGCACCTGCAACGTACCGGCGAGGTCGAGCGTCTGGACATGGAGCGCCACGGTGCGATCCGCCTGGGCACCGCTGCGGAGCTGGCGACCATCAGCCGTCTGTTCGCGGTCATGGGCATGCAACCGGTGGGCTATTACGACCTGACCCCGGCTGGCGTGCCGGTCCATTCCACGGCCTTTCGCGCTGTCCACGAACAGTCGCTGCAAACCAGCCCGTTTCGCGTGTTCACCTCGCTGCTGCGCCTGGAGCTGATCGAAAGCCCGGCGCTGCGCAGCTTTGCCGAAACCGCCCTGGCCAAGCGCTCGATCTTCACCCCAGGCGCCCTGGCGCTGATCGAACAGGCGGAAAAACACGGCGGCCTTGGAGCCTCTGACGCCGAGGAGTTCATTCGCCAGGCGCTGGAGACGTTCCGCTGGCACCCCACTGCCACCGTCACGGCCGCGCAGTATCGGCAGCTCAGCGACCAGCATCGCCTGATCGCCGACGTGGTGGCCTTCAGAGGCCCGCACATCAATCACCTCACCCCGCGCACCCTGGACATCGACCAGGTGCAGGCAGCCATGCCCGGCCACGGCATCACCCCCAAAGCCGTGATCGAAGGCCCACCTCGGCGCAAGTGCCCGATCCTGCTGCGCCAGACCAGCTTCAAGGCCCTCGACGAGCCCATTGGCTTTACCGATGCCCAGGGCAGCCACAGCGCACGCTTCGGCGAAATCGAACAACGCGGCGTCGCGCTCACCCCCAAGGGGCGCGCCCTGTACGACCAACTGCTGAATGCCGCCCGCGATGAACTGGGCGCTTTCCCCAACGAGTCCAACGCCAAGCGTTATGAACAATTGATGGAGCAACACTTCCAGGCATTCCCGGATGATCACGCGCAAATGCGTGAACAAGGCTTGGCGTACTTCCGCTATTTCCCCACTGAAAAAGGCCTGGCAGCCCGCGGCAAGTCCGACCAACCGCGCACACTGGAGGGACTGATCAGCGCGGGGCATGTGAAGGTTGAACCGCTGGTGTACGAGGATTTCCTGCCGGTCAGCGCGGCGGGGATTTTTCAGTCGAACCTGGGCGATGCGGCGCAGAGTCACTACGCGGCCAATTCGAACAAGGCCGAGTTCGAGCAGGCGCTGGGCCGCAGCACGATTGACGAGTTGCAGCTGTATGGCGAGACGCAGCAGCGTTCCGTGGACCAGTGCATGAGCACGCTGCTGGTATAAAAAAATATGCACATTCGAATGGGGCACGGGTTGTGGTGAGGGAGCTTGCTCCCTCGCCACGGGTTGGAGTTTTGCTTAACTCAACTTTGCGACAATCTCATCTTTGATCAACAGCCGTTTCTTCTTCAGTTTTTCCACATCCTCATCGCTGGCACTTGCGGATTCCGCCTTCAGCACCTCCCCATCGGCAGCGTCGTATTGCGTGAGCAACGAGTCCAGACGCTTGTCACTCGCCCTGCGTTCGTGAACAGCTTCCTTGCTCATCCCCAAGTCCTGATACAGGTCGTGTTTCACTGGCATGGCGTACCTCCACAAGTTGATCAATGGCCTACCCCTTGAAGCTAGCCCATTCCCAGGGGTCTTGTCATGTTCCAGGTCAAACCCTCCCCGTTCGTCGTAACCTCGGCGATGGGATCAAACCTTTGCCGTGGCCTGCCCTCCACTGTAGATCGCCACCCGAGGGAGACCGGTTTTATGAATCACACTGCCACTGCTGCCGACACGCAATGCATCAACACCATCCGCACCCTGGCCATGGATGCCGTGCAGAAGGCCAACTCGGGCCACCCCGGCACGCCCATGGGCCTGGCGCCGGTGGGCTACACGTTGTGGAGTCGCTTCCTGCGCTACCACCCGGAACATCCCGACTGGCCCAACCGTGACCGCTTTGTGTTGTCGGTGGGGCATGCGTCGATGCTGCTCTACTCGCTGCTGCACCTGGCCGGTGTGGTGGAAATCGATGCCCACGGCAAGCGCTCGGGGCAACCGGCGGTCAGCCTGGACGATATCAAGCAGTTCCGGCAAATGGGCTCCAAAACCCCGGGCCACCCCGAGTACCGCATGACCACCGGGGTGGAAACCACCACCGGCCCGTTGGGACAGGGCTGCGCCAACAGCGTGGGCATGGCGATGGCCGAGCGGTGGCTGGCCCAGCGGTTCAACCGCGACGGCCAGATGCTGTTCGACTACGACGTCTACACCCTGTGCGGTGACGGCGACATGATGGAAGGCATCAGCAGCGAAGCGGCGTCGATGGCCGGGCATCTGCGGCTGGATAACCTGTGCTGGATCTACGACAACAACACCATCAGCATCGAGGGCCACACCGAACTGGCCTTCACTGAAGATGTGATCAAGCGTTTCCAGGCGTATGGCTGGCACACCGTGCACGTCACCGATGCCAATGACCTGCAGGCCCTGAGCGTGGCGCTGGAAACCTTCAAGGCCAATACCGGCGCGCCGACCCTGATCGTGGTCGACAGCGTGATCGGCTACGGTTCGCCGCACAAACACAACACCGCTGCCGCCCATGGCGAGCCGTTGGGCGAGGATGAAATCCGCCTGACTAAAGCCGCGTATGGCTGGCCAGAGGATTCCAGTTTCCTGGTGCCCGATGAGGCACGCACCACGTTGCGCGACGCACTGCATGAGCGTGCCGAACCGCTGTATGCCGAGTGGAACCAGACCTTGTCATCCCTCGACCCGCAACGCGCCGATGAACTGCAGCGCATGCGCGCCGGAGAAATGCCCGAGCACTGGCAGGCCGACCTGCCGCGCTTTGCGACCGATGCCAAGGGTGTCGCCAGCCGGGCATCGGGAGGCGAGGTGCTGAACGCCTTCGCCCAACAGATCCCCTGGCTGCTCGGCGGCTCGGCGGATCTGTCGCCCTCGACCAAGACCAACCTCACCTTCGACGGCGCCGGCCGTTTCAGCGCCGATGACTACAGCGGGCGCAACCTGCACTTCGGCATTCGCGAGCACGCCATGGGCGCAATTGCCAACGGCATGGCGCTGTCCTACCTGCGGCCGTACACCTCGACGTTCCTGGTGTTCAGCGACTACATGAAACCGCCGATCCGCCTGGCGGCGATCATGGAGTTGCCGGTGGTCTTCGTGTTTACCCATGACTCGATCGGCGTCGGTGAAGACGGCCCTACCCACCAACCCATCGAACACCTGACCCAACTGCGCGCCACCCCAGGCCTGCTGACCCTGCGCCCAGGGGACGCGAATGAAACCCTGGAATTGTGGAAGGTCGCGCTGGCGCAGACCGATCGGCCAAGCTGCGTGGTGTTGTCGCGCCAACCGCTGCCAACCCTGGATCGCAGCCGCTATGCCGCCGGCTCCGGTGCGGCCAAAGGCGCCTACGTGCTGGCCGGCGCAGACAAGCCTGAAGTGATCCTGATCGCCACGGGCAGTGAAGTCAGCCTGGCGGTCGCCGCCTACGAACAACTCACGGACGAAGGCATTGCCGCGCAGGTAGTGTCGATGCCCAGCTGGGAGCTGTTCGAAGACCAGGACCAGGCCTACCGCGACAGCGTGTTACCGCCGGCGGTGAAGGCGCGCGTGGTGGTGGAACAGGCCGGCCCGTTGGGCTGGGACCGCTACGTCGGGCAGACCGGCGCCAAAGTGGTGATGAACAGCTTTGGCGCGTCGGCGCCGCTGGCGAAGTTGCAGGAAAAGTACGGGTTCACTAAGGAAAATGTGGTGAAGCTGGCCAAGCAGCAGCTCCAGCACAACCGGGCTGAGTAACCCCGCTCAATGCGCAGGGGGCTTGCCCCCTGCTGCATCCAGACCAGCGATGATTCAATTCTTGTAGTCGGTATCGCTACGCTCCAACTTCCGGATCAACGCATTCCAATGGCGCGTTACCCCAGGCCCTTCGCCGCTGCTGAAGACTTTGGCCTGCTGCTCGACCCTGGCCACCACTTCAGCCGGTGGAAATACCAGTTCCGCATTTCCGGCTGCCTGCGCCGCAATCTGGATGTTGCAAGCGCGCTCAAGCCCCTGCAACTGCTGGAATGCATGCTCCACGCTGATGCCTGCGGTCAACAGCCCATGGTTGCGCAGGATCATCACGCTCTTGTCGCCCAGGTCCGCCACCAGCCGCTCGCGTTCGTCCAGGTCCAGGGCCACGCCTTCGTAGCCGTGATAGGCCACGCGTCCGGAAAACGCGATGGAATGCTGGGAGATCGGTAACAACCCGTCCTTCTGCGCGGATACCGCAATACCGTCGCGGGTATGGGTGTGCAGCACCGCCTGCAGGTCGTGGCGCGCGCCATGGATGGCACTGTGGATTACGTAGCCGGCGTAGTTGATGCCAAGGCCAGTGGGGTCATCGACCAAGGTGCCGTCGAGGTCGACCTTGACCAGGTTAGAGGCGCTGATTTCATCGAACAGCAGGCCGAACGCATTGATCAGGAAATGTTCCTCAGGGCCTGGCACACGGGCGGAGAAATGCGTGTAGATATGGTCGGTCCAGTTGTACAAGGCCGCCAGTCGATAGGCGGCGGCCAGTTTGACGCGCACCTCCCATTCCTCTGGCGTGACGCGTTGGCGGACGGTACTGGAAACGCTCGATAACGAGGTGACGCTGCTCATGGCAAAACTTCCTGGATGGCCTTAAAGACTTCCAGGCCAGCCTAGGCGATGCGCAAAAATAATAAAAAGCACATTTTAATCTAAGCTAATTATTATTAATTTTTATAAAATTCTCGGCAACTACACATAACAAATGTGGGAGGGGGCTTGCCCCCGATAGCGGTAGATCAGTCAAATCATCGTTAACTGAAACTCCGCCATCGGGAGCAAGCCCCCTCCCACAGAGGTTCAGGCAGCCTTGCGGATCTTGTGCAGGGAGTTCGCCACCCATTGGCCAAACGCATCCACCGGCCCTTGCAGGTTGCCAAGAAAGTGCGGATAGATCAGCCATAAATCCATCACCGGCTTGAAGTCCTTCAACGGCATCACCGCCAGTTGCTCGCGATGGGCACTGCGCGCAAGCAACGGGCGCGGCACCAGGCCCAGGCCCAGCCCATCCGCCACCAGCCCCAATTGCAACTCGGTGCCGAAGGTTTCCAGGTTGACCCGCAAGGCCAGGCCCTGGTCCGACAAGGTACGTTGCAGACCGGCACGGAAGCCGCAGCCGTCCGGGTTGAGGATCCAACCGTACTGGTACACGTCGGCCAGCTTGCACGGCTTTTTCGGCAGTTGCGCCGTGGCGCACACCACCACCAAGTCCATTTTGCCGATGGACTCCCCGACGATGTTGTCCGGAAAAATCTTGCCCGCCGGGAATAACACCACCGCCGCATCCAACTCGCCGCGCTCGATCTTGCCGACCAACTGGCTGCCCCAGCCGGTCGCCACCTGGGCGCGCAGGTCGGCGTACTCGCTGCGCAGGTGCTTGAGCGCATCGAGCAGCACCACGTCGCCGATGGTCTGCGGCACCCCCAGGCGCAGCACGCCGCTGGGCGGTGCGTCGGTGGCAACCAGCTCGCGCAGCGCGTCCATCTCGCGCAGGATCGAGCGGCACTGCTCATACACCCGGGTGCCGATCAGCGTAGGCTTGAGCGGTTTGGTGTTGCGATCGAACAGCTCAACCCCCAGCGCCTGCTCGAAGTTCTGCACACGGCGGGTGATGGCCGGCTGGGTCAACTGCAACGACTCGGCGGCATGGCTGATGGACTGGCAACGAATCACTTCGACAAAGGCATCGATATCGTCAATTTTCATTTGGGCCGCACATAGAGAACAGTCATTAAGATGTGCGCCAAGCATAGTTGGCGTCACTCGGTCTGGATAGCCCGTGCTGTGATCAATAACGTCTAACGCTATACAGGACGACTCCAAATTACTTACAGCTATAAGCTAATCATTAAAAAATAGCATATTAACCACAAACATTATGCTTAGATAAGCCCATCAACTACCGCGAATGGAATGTTCATGAGCCAGGCCCGACACCCCGAGAGATTACGCGCCTTCATCGGCGCCTTGGCCGAGCTGATCGACGGCAACCCGCGCGAGGGTGACCTGCTGCACCGTGGCGGCAAGCTGCTGGCGCAACTGGTCAGCCATGATGACTGGCTCCCCGACGAATTCGCCCAACCCGACCCCGAGCGTTATCAGCAATTTCTGCTGCATGCCGATTCGCGCCAGCGTTTCAGCATCGTCAGCTTTGTGTGGGGGCCGGGTCAACGCACGCCGATTCATGATCATCGGGTGTGGGGGCTGATCGGCATGTTGCGCGGCGCGGAATTTTCCCAGGGTTTTGCCCGGTCGCCCGATGGCGCGCTGGTTGCCGAAGGCACGCCGGTGCAACTGCTGCCGGGCCAGGTCGAAGCGGTGTCGCCCAAGATCGGTGATATCCATCAAGTCAGCAATGCCCACGACGACCAGGTGTCCATCAGCATTCATGTGTACGGCGCCAACATCGGCGCGGTGCGTCGGGCGGTGTATCAACCCGACGGCAGCGAGAAGCTGTTTATCTCCGGTTATTCCAACGCCTACCTCCCGAATATCTGGGACCTGTCCAAAGAAAAGAGCCCTGCCCTATGAGCACCGTATCGACCCGCAGCTACGCCCGGATTCGCCAGGCCCTGTTGGACCATGAGGAAGTCGCCCTGGTAGACGTGCGCGAGGAAGCGCCGTTCGCCGAAGGCCACCCGCTGTTTGCCGCAAACATTGCCCTGTCCAAGCTGGAACTGGAGGTGTATGCGCGCATTCCACGCCGCGATACCCAGGTTACGGTGTATGACAACGGTGAAGGTCTGGCCGAGCGTGCCGCCGAACGCCTGGTTGCTCTGGGTTACACCCAGGTCAGCCTGCTGGAAGGTGGGCTTGAGGGTTGGCGCCAGGCCGGTGGCGAGCTGTTTATCGACGTCAACGTACCGAGCAAGGCCTTTGGCGAACTGGTGGAAAGCCAGCGCCACACGCCGTCCCTGGCGGCCGAGGAAGTCCAGGCGCTGCTCGACAGCCAGGCCGATGTGGTGGTGCTCGACGCCCGGCGTTTCGATGAATACCAGACCATGAGCATCCCCACCGGCATCAGCGTGCCGGGCGCCGAACTGGTGCTGCGCGCCCGTGAACTGGCCCCGGACCCGGCTACGCGCATTATCGTCAACTGCGCCGGACGTACCCGCAGCATTATCGGCACCCAGTCATTGATCAATGCCGGCGTGGCCAACCCGGTGTCGGCGCTGCGCAACGGCACCATCGGCTGGACCCTGGCCGGGCAGACACTCGCCCATGGTCAAGCAAGGCGCTTTGCGCCCACCAGCGAGGAACATCGCCAGATCGCCGCCCAAGCTGCCCGCGGCGTGGCTGACAAGGCCCGCGTCGGCCGTGCCATCCTCGATGATCTGCAACGCTGGCAGCAGGACGCGACACGCACCACCTACCTGTTCGATGTCCGCACCCCGGAAGAATTCGAGGCCGGCCACCTGCCCGGCGCCCGCTCCACACCGGGCGGGCAACTGGTGCAGGAAACCGACCATGTCGCCAGCGTGCGTGGCGCGCGCCTGGTGCTGGTGGACGATGACGGCGTGCGTGCCAATATGTCGGCCTCCTGGCTCGCCCAACTGGGTTGGGAAGTCTATGTGCTCGACGAGGTGCACGCCGCGCATTTGCGCGAACACGGCGCCTGGGTCGCGCCGGTGCCCGCGCCCCCCCAGGCCGAACTGATCAGCGCGCACACCCTCGCCGACTGGCTCGAACATGGCGACACGGTGGTGCTGGACTTCACCGCCAGCGCCAATTACGTGAAGCGCCATATCCCCGGTGCCTGGTGGACGTTGCGTGCGCAACTGCCCCAGGCGCTGGCAAAGGTGCCCAGCGCGCAGCGCTACGTATTGACCTGCGGCAGCAGCCAATTGGCGCGCCTGGCGGTGCCTGAAGTCGAAGCCCTGACCGGCAAACAAGTGTTCCTGCTGGAGGGCGGCACCGCCACCTGGATCTCTGCGCAACTGCCGCTGGAAGAAGGCGAAACTCACCTGGCCTCACCACGTATCGACCGCTATCGCCGCCCCTATGAAGGCACCGATAATCCACGGGAAGCCATGCAGGCCTACCTGGATTGGGAATTCGGCCTGGTCGAGCAACTGGCCCGCGACGGCACCCACGGTTTCTACGTGATCTGATCCACCGCTGCACCGTTCCCGGATATCCGACCCCTTCTCCAGGCGGAGGTACCTTCCTTTACCCAACGCCTGGAGTCTGTCCCATGCTGTTCAATACCCCCCTCTCACGCCTGCTGCTGGGCAGCGCCCTGGCGCTCGGCCTGCTTGCCAATGCCCACGCCGCCGACCTGCAACCCCTGCGCGTGGCCAACCAGAAGTCAACGATCAAGGCGCTGCTGGAAGCCTCCGGCGAAACTAAAAACGTGCCGTACGAGATCAAGTGGTCGGAATTCCCCTCGGCCTCACCCCTGGGCGAAGCGCTGAATGCCGGTGCGGTGGATGTCGGCGCCCTGGGCGATGCGCCCTATGTGTTCGCCCTCGGTGCCGGTGCGTCGCTCAAAGTGATCAGCATCATCCACGCCGAAGGGCGTAACACCACCGCGTTGCTGGTGCCCCAGGATTCGCCGATCAAGACCGCAGCCGACCTCAAGGGCAAGAAAATCGTCACCGGGCGCGGCTCCATCGGCCATTACCTGGCGATCAAGGCCCTGGCCAGCGCCGGCCTGACCTCAAAGGATGTGCAGTTCATTTTCCTGCTGCCCGCCGAATCCCGCTTGGTGCTGGATAACGGCACCGCCGATGCCTGGGCGACCTGGGACCCCTACACCACCGTGGTCACCTCACAAAGCAACGCCCGTGTGCTGGTCAGCGGCAGGAACCTGCTGAGCAACCACCTGTACTTCGCCGCCACCGCCCAGGCCATTGCCGACAAGCGCGTGCAACTGGATGACTTTGTCGCCCGCGTCGACCGGGCCTACGCCTGGGCCAACAACCACCCCGACGAATACGCCGCCGCCCAGGCCAAAATCACCGGCCTGCCGTTGGCGGTGCATATCGAAGTGGCCAAGGACACTCATCTGTCGCCAGTGCAGATTGACGACGCGGTGATCAGCGGCCTGCAAGCCACCGCCGACACCTACCAGAAGGAAGGCCTGTTGAGCCGGCGCATCGACGTGTCGCAAGGCTTCGACAAAAGCTTCAACACCCAGCGTGCCCCCAATTCCCAAGCATCGCGCTAAGGAGCAGAACATGAGCAAGCCACGTCAATTGAAACTCGGGGCCATGGTCCACGGTGTCGGCCACGGCTGGGGCGAATGGCGCCACCCGCAGGCGCAACCCAACGCCAGCACGAATTTCGGCTTTTACAGACAGCAGACCGAACTGGCCGAAGCCGCCCGGTTCGACTTCGTGTTCATCGCCGACAGCCTGCATATCCACGCCAAGTCCAGCCCGCACTACCTCAACCGGTTTGAACCGCTGACCATCCTGTCGGCCCTGGCCGCGTTGACCACGCACATCGGCCTGGTTGCCACCGTGACCGTCAGCTACACCGAGCCCTACCAGGTGGCGCGCCAGTTTGCCTCGCTGGACCATATCAGCGGTGGCCGCGCCGGTTGGAACGTGGTCACTTCGTGGCTGAGCGGCACCGCCGATAACTTCGGCAAAGCCGAACACCCGCCTCACGCCGTGCGCTACCGCATCGCCAAGGAACACCTGAATGTGGTCAAGGGCCTGTGGGACTCTTGGGAAGACGACGCCTTTGCCTATAACAAGCACAGCGGCGAATTCTTCACCCCGCACAAGTTGCATGCGCTTAACCACCAGGGCGAATTTTTCTCGGTCAAGGGCCCGCTGAATATCGCGCGTTCGCGCCAGGGCCAGCCGGTGATTTTCCAGGCCGGTACCTCGGAAGACGGGCGCAACTTCGCCGCGCAGAATGCCGATGCGATCTTTGTGCATGTGGAGACTGTCGACGAGGGCAAAGCCTATACCGCCGACTTGAAACGCCGGGCCAAGGGCTTCGGGCGTGACCCCGACAGCCTGTCGATTCTGCCCGGTATCCGGCCGATTGTCGGGCGCGATGCCGCCGAAGTGGAAAGCCGTTATCAGCAGGCGGTGGAATTGGTCACCGTCGAAGATGCCATCGTCGCCCTCGGCCGTCCGTTCAACGACCATGACTTCAGCCAATACCCGCTTGACGCTCCGTTCCCGGAACTCGGCGACCTGGGCGCCAACAGCCAGAAAGGCGGCTCCGAACGCATCAAGCAATTGGCCAGGGACGAAGGCCTGACCCTGCGCGAAGTGGCGCTGCGGTTCTCGCGGCCCAAGCGCGACTTCGTCGGCACGCCGGAGCAGGTCGCCGATGCGATCCAGCGCTGGTTCGAAGAGGGAGCCAGCGATGGCTTCATCATCAACTCGGTGCTGCCCGATGGCTTGCAGTACTTCACTGAGCTGGTAGTGCCGGTGCTGCAGCAGCGTGGGCTGTTTCGTACCGAGTACAGCGGCCAGACGTTGCGCGACAACCTCGGCCTGGACGTACCGGCCAACCGCTACAGCTCGGTTGAAACCCCTGAGACAGCCCTGGCCTGATCACAATCCCCTGTGGGAGGGGGCTTGCCCCCGATAGCGGTGGTTCAGCCAATAAATCTGCCGCCTGACACGCCGCCATCGGGGGCAAGCCCCCTCCCACATTTTTGACCGAGTACATCCTCATGACTCAATTGTCCCTACGTGCTGTGGAAGCGGTCGATTTCGACACGACGCTCGAACGCCTCAGCGCCGAGCTGGCCAGTACCGCTCACCTGCACGATGAAAGCGGCGCCTTCCCCCACGATAATTTCAAGCGGCTGCATGAGCACGGTCTGATCGCCCTCACCGTGCCCAGCGCCCTCGGCGGCGGCGGGGCCAGCCTGCCCCTGGCGCGCAAGGCCATCAGCGCGATTGCCAAGGGCGAGCCCTCCACCGCGCTGATCCTGGTGATGCAATACCTGCAGCACAGCCGCTTGCAGGACAGCAAGACCTGGCCCCGGCACTTGCGTGTGCGCGTCGGCGAAGACGCGGTGCGCCATGGTGCGCTGATCAATGCCCTGCGCGTCGAGCCCGACCTGGGCACACCGGCCCGTGGCGGCTTGCCGGCGACGACCGCGGTACGCAGCGCCGAGGGCTGGCGTATCAGCGGGCGCAAAATCTACTCCACCGGCAGCCATGGCCTGAGCTGGTTCAGCGTGTGGGCGCGCAGCGACGATGCCGACCCGCTGGTGGGCGCCTGGCTGGTGCCCAAGGACAGCCCCGGCGTGAGCATCATCGACACCTGGGATCACCTGGGCATGCGCGCCACCTGCAGCCATGAAGTGGTGCTCGACAACGTGCTGGTGCCGCTGGACCACGCCGTCAGCGTCAGCCCGCGCAGCGCGCCGCAGCCGGAGCTGGATGGCGAGGGCTTGCTGTGGATGTCGGTGTTGCTGTCCTCGGTGTACGACGCCGTGGCCCAGGCCGCGCGGGACTGGCTGGTGAACTGGCTCGAAGAACGCCAACCGTCGAACCTCGGCGCGGCGCTGTCCACCTTGCCGCGTTTCCAGGAAACCGTCGGCCATATCGACACCCTGCTGTTTGCCAACCGCAGCCTGCTCGATGCCGCCGCCGACGGCCACACGCCGGCCGCCAACGCGGCGCAATTGAAGTACCTGGTGACCGGCAACGCTATCCGTGCGGTCGAGCTGGCCATCGAAGCCTCGGGCAACCCCGGCCTGTCACGGCATAGCCCACTGCAACGGCACTACCGCGATGTGCTGTGCAGTCGCGTCCACACCCCGCAGAACGACGCTGTGCTGCAAGGCGTCGGTAAAGCAGTGTTCGCCCAACGCCAGAAGGAACGCACATGAGTCAGCTGATTATTGCCAGCCAGTTGGACGAGGACTACAACGAGGTGATCCGCGCACGTCTGGCCACGCGGCACCCCCACGCCCAGGTGATCGGCGTGCCCGCCGGCGTGCCGAGCGACCTGCCGCCCCAGGCGAATATCCTGCTGCTGCGCCCTATCAATGTGCGCGGCTACACCGCACCGGATACGCCACCACCGGGCTGGCCCTACGGCGCGCAATGGGTGCACCTGGTGTCATCGGGCATCGACTTCTACCCGCATTGGCTGTTCAACGGCCCTCCCGTCACCACCTCACGGGGCAGCGCCGCCGACAACCTCGCCGAGTTCGCCCTGGCGGCGATCTTCGCCGCGTCCAAGCACTTGCCGGACATTTGGGTGAAAGACGCGCAATGGCAATTCACCGCCCTGCGCCCACTCAAGGGCACCACCCTGGGCATCCTCGGCTTCGGCGCGATTGGTCAAAGCCTGGCACAGAAAGCCCTGGCCCTGGGCATCCATGTCGTCGCGTTGCGGCAGAGCCTGGCACCGTTTGGCGTGGGTGTAGAAACCGCCAAGGACATCCACGACCTGTTCGCCCGTGCCGACCACCTGGTGGTGGCAGCACCGCTGACCGAGGCCACGCGGCACATCATCAACCGTGACGTGCTGGGCAGCGCCAAGCCGGGGCTGCACCTGATCAATATCGCGCGCGGTGGGTTGCTGGATCAGGAAGCATTGTTGGAAGCGCTGGATAACGGCCAGATCGGCCTCGCGTCACTGGACGTGACCGAGCCGGAGCCGTTGCCGGATGGGCATCCGTTGTACAGCCATCCGAGGGTGCGGTTGTCGCCGCATACGTCGGCGATTTCGACCAATAGCCGCAATGAGATTGCCGATACGTTTCTGGCCAATCTGGAGCGCCATGTGGCGGGCCTTGAGTTAACCAACGTAGCGAACGCCTGATGCAAAACCAACTGTGGGAGGGGGCTTGCTCCCGATAGCGGTGGGTCAGTAAAAGATGCAGTGGCTGACACTCAGCAATCGGGAGCAAGCCCCCTCCCACATTGGTTCGGTGTCAGCCATTATTTGATGCGGTAGTGGAAGGTGTTGCGCACCGCCGGCACAGCGACTGGCTTGCCGTCGACGACCCTGGGCTGATAGCGAAAGGTATTCGCCGCCGCCAGCGAAGGCCGGATAAACAACGGATGACAGCCGTCCAGCACCTTGGGATTTTCCACGCGGCCCTGGGTATTGACGGTGTATTCCACCGAACAGTCGCCTTCGATGTTCTTGTCCAGTGCGCGCTCCGGGTAGTCCGGCGCTTCCTTGCTCAAGGGCTGATATTGGCGGCTGTCGAACGCCGGAGTGGTTACCGGTACAGCAACTTGGGCTTTCTCGGAAGCCACACGCTCCTGGTTCAGGCGTTGCTGTTCCAGCTCCCGATTGCGTTGCTCGGTGGCCAGGCGCTGCTGTTGCTGCTCGATTCTCTGCGCTTCGACCCGTTTGCGCGCCAGAGCGGCCTTCTCGATTTTCTGCGCCTGGATCTGCGGGTCAACCGTCGGCTTGGGCGGTACCGGGACCGCAACCGGCTCAGGCAATACGGGCGCTACAGGCTCAGGCTCAGGCGCCGGCATCATCACCAGTTGCGTATGCATCACCCGTGGCGCGTCCACCACCGGTTTCTCCGGCGACCAGCCCAGCATCAATGCCGCCACTACCGCCACATGCAACGCCACGGCGAGGCTTGCCGCCAGGCTGATGCGCCACATCCCGTCGCTGTGTGGCGCCCGCGCCTGTGTCGGGCTGTGCATGATCATCGCCGTCATTGCGGGGCCTCGGTCACCAGCCCCAGGTTGCTGACGCCGCCCTTCTGCAACACCGCCATGGCCGCCACCACGCGGCCGTACCCTGCGTTGTCGTCCGCGCGGATATACACCTGGGTGTCGCTGCGCGCCGCCACCACCTGCATGACCTTGGCGCCCATTTCTTCCAGGCTCACGGCGCTGTCGGTCTGGTTGCGGGTGTCGAGCTCGCCGCCCAGGTTCCAGTAGTAACCGCCGTTCGCCTGCACCGACAGCGTGAGGATCTGCTGGCGGGTGTCGGTGGCCAGCGCCTCGGCGGCGACCTTGGGCAACTCGATCTTCACACCCTGGGTCAGCATGGGCGCGGTGACCATGAAGATCACCAGCAGCACCAGCATCACGTCGATGTAAGGCACCACGTTCATTTCAGCCTTGGGCCCGTGCTTGCGTTGCGGCCTGGTCAACATCGGTTCGCTCCTTGTTCAGGCGGCCACGGCCAGGTTGATCGGGGTACCGCGCAGGGCGCGGTGCAGGCGCACTTGCAGTTCGTTACCGAAGGCGTAGTAACGGGTGAGCAGGTTCTGGCTGCGCGCGGCAAAGCGGTTATAGGCGATCACCGCCGGGATCGCCGCGAACAGGCCGATGGCCGTGGCAATCAAGGCTTCGGCGATGCCCGGCGCCACCGTCGACAGCGTGGCCTGTTGCACCTGGGACAAACCGAGGAAGGAATTCATGATGCCCCACACCGTGCCGAACAGGCCGATGTAGGGGCTGACCGAGCCCACTGTCGCGAGAAATTGCAGGCCCTTTTCCAGCTCCAGCTCCTGCTCGGTGATCGCCACCTGCAAGGCGCGCTCCACGCCTTCGAGCACTGCGGGATCGTGGTGGTGCAGGTGCTGGTATTCCTGCAGGCCGGCGATAAAAATCGGCGCCACACCGCCCTCGCCCGCCTGCACGGCGTCGCGATACAGCGGTTGCAGATCCGATGCGGCGCGAAAGCGCACCACGAAGGCGTGCAACTGCCGCTCCAGGCGCCGCAGCACACTGCTGCGCCGGATGATCAGGTACCAACTGATCAAGGATGCCAACAGCAAGGTGACCATGACCGCCTTGACCAACAGGCTGGCGTCGCTGATCAAGCTCCAGATCGTCATATGTTCCATCGTCGCATGCATGGTGAAGCTCCTATTCGATTAAAAACGCGTGACTGGGTGATGACAGCTCAAGGTAATTTCAATGCGCGAGTCACCTCGGCCCAGGGCACGAACTTGAAGTTCTGGGCTTGCTCGGGCATGCGCTTGCGCCCGTCCTGCACCACCAGCATGCCTTGGCTCCACGGCCCACCCAGGTTGACGGCGGTGGCCTCGAGGCCGTCGGTTTCCGAGGCGCCATCGATGCCGGCGGCGGCGTTCAAGCCGACGCGAAACGCCCCTCGCACGGCGAACGGCGGTTCGGCGTCGAGCACCAGGTAGCTGTCATTGCCCTGGCTCGAGACCACCAGGTAATCCCGCGCGGGGCTCTGATACAGCGCCAGGCCCTCGACGTCCGCATGCAACTGCGCGCCCACCTTGATCACGCTGGTCAGGGTGGCAGGCTGGTCGGCGCGGGCATCCACCGCCCACACGCCGACGTCTTCTTCCCCGAGAAACAAGCGCTGGCGTTGATCATCGGCCACGCAACCTTCCGGCTGGCTGTCGACCTTGAACTGGCGCACCAGCTCGCCCTGCACACGCCCGGCCGGCGCACTCAGGCGGTATTGCAGGAAGGTGCCGTCCTTGCCATTGGCGATCGCATAGAGCTCGCCGCTGGCGGGCTGGAACAGGCAGATGCCGTAGATTTCCTTGAGCGGCGTCGGCACTTCGCCGGCTGCCTGCAGCTCGCCGCTCTGCCGGTCGATGCTGAACAGGCTCAGGCTGTTGCGATCGCGATTGCTGGCGACGGCGAGGTCGACGGTCTGTGCGCCAAGCTTGAAGTTGGGGCGCACGTCGACGTTGTTCAGGCGGCCCACGACCAGTTCCTGCAACAGCTTGCCGTTGAGGTCGTAGGCCAGCAGGCCCTGTTTTTTGTTGGTGCCCAGCACACGGCTTTTCGCGGGGGTGTGCGGGTGGATCCAGATGGCCGGATCATCCGCCGCATCGCCCTGGCGGCTCACCGGTTCGGTCTGGCGCACTGCGGCGACGTGGGGCAACACCGGGGCAGCCGGCACCGGCGTGGCCTGCCAGTCGAGGCGGCCCTGATACAGCTGGCCGCTGTCGTCATCGCGCACCAGCAACTGCCGGCCGTGGATCGCCAGTTGCTCCGGCTCCTTGAGGCCCGGCAAGGCCAGACTCGACTGCTCGACCCAACGTTCGCCGGCTTGCTGGAACAGATGCAATTGCGTGGTTTTCGGGTCCAGGGCCACCATTCCACCCGGCACCAGCGCCATGGCGCCGGCTTCGCGCGCAGGGTCATCGAACAGCGCCACGGGCGTGCGTTTCACCGCGGCTTCCGGGTGCGCCGGGTAGGCCCACCAGCCGATATTGGCCTCGTTCACCACCAGGCGCGCGGCCGCATCGTCCACCTGGCAGAACTGCGCCGATGGCGGCAGCGGCAGCCCGCGTACACGCTGCGCCTGGGCCAGCAGCGTCGCGCCGTTGCCCACCAGCCATTGCTCACCTTTGCCCTCCTCGCCCACCAGGAACACAAACAGGTTGGCCGCCGAATCGCGGTACAGGCACAGGCCGTTCACCGGGTAATCGCGGGTCGGCAGGTACAAAGGTTTGCCCCAGGTTTTGCCGGCGCTGTCCAGGCTGATCAGCAAGGCCTGTTGGCGATCGTTGTCGAGGCTGGCGACCAGCGTTTGAGTGCCGACGGTGCGCGTGTCGAGGCTGCTGAAATGACCCTTGAACCGGGCCAGTTCGGCGCCTTTATCGTCAAGCAGCAACAGGCCATCGCGGGTGCTGGCGGCGAGGCGTTCATTGGCGTTGGGCAGGAAGACCACGGCTTCGGCATTCAGGCTGGGTGCCCACGGGGTCATGTCGATGGCGAACGCATTGGCGCTGGTGATCAGGGCGATCAGCAGACACAGCTTGGAAACTCTCATGAACAGGCAAATCCTTCGAATACGATGAAGATCCAATGTGGGAGGGGGCTTGCTCCCGATGGCGGTGGTTCAGTCAATGTATGTGCTGCCAGACACACCGCTATCGGGAGCAAGCCCCCTCCCACATTTCGACCGAGGTGTGGGTTAGAAATGAGTGAAGGTAAGGCCCAGCTTGTAAGTAGGCCCGTACTCCTCGTACTGGCCGTTGTAGCTGCGGTGGCCGGTGTAGACGAAGTACGACTCATCCGTGAGGTTCTGCGCCTCGAAGCTGACTTGCAGGTTTTTGCTCAGCGAATAGCGCGCGCTGAAATCGACGAAGGTCTGCGCATCCACATGCAGGTCGTGGGCTTTGTCGTTGATCGACGCCAGCTCGTACAGGTAGGCCGACTTGTAGTTGGCCGAAACGCGCAGGCTGAGCCTGTCGTCTTCCCAGCCCAGCATCAGGTTGCCGACGGTGTCCGACTGATTGGGCAGGCTGATGTTGCGCTTGCGGTTACCGCCGCTGGCGCTGTCGAAGCCCTCGATATCCGCGCTGGAGCGGCTGAAGGTGCTGTTGGCGCCGATCAGCAGGCCGTTCCACGGTGCGGGCAGCCAGTCGAATTTTTGCGAGTAGGCCAGTTCCAGGCCATACAGCTTGGCGCTGTCGCCGTTGGCGAAGGTGTGCGCCTCGGCAAAGTTGGCCCAGGCGCCGGTGCCGGCGACGTCGGTGTTGTAGACGAAGTTCTGGATGTCCTTGTAGAACACGAACGCCGACACGGTACCGGCGCGGCCCATGAAGTGTTCGATGCCCAGGTCCAGGTTGCTCGACTCCAGAGGCTTGAGGTCCGGGTTGCCGAAGGTGGCCTCGTCATCGTCGATCACGAAACCGGGAGCCAGCTGGCCAAAAGTCGGGCGCACCACGGATTTGGTCCAGGCAGCGCGCACCTGGGTGTTCTTGTCGATCTGGTAGCGCGCATGCAGGCCCGGCAGCCAGTGGTGATAACGGCGTTTGGTCTCGGTGGCGCTGAACTGGGCGTCCGTGGCGCCGGTGCCCTTGGCCTCGAACTCGGTGCCCTCGTAGCGCATCCCGGCGATGAAGCGCCAGTCGTCGATATCGACGGTGTTCATCAGGTAGCCGGCGTTGATGTCTTCGTGGATGGTGAAGTCGTTGACCCGGGATTCGGTGGGGTCGTAGAAGTCATCGCGGTTGAGGCCGCCGATCAGTTGGCGGATGTTACCCGCGCTGATGCCCGGCCCGAAACGGCCGAGACGGTAGTCGACATTGCCCTTCTGGAATTGGCTGAGGTTGAGCTGTTCGTCAGTCAAGCCCTGTTCATCCAGGTCCTTGTAGACCCAGGCCTCCAGGTCGTTGTCCTTGTGGCGCCGGCTGACCTTGCCGCCGAACTTGAACTGGGAGGCGTAGCCACTCAGGTCATAGTCGCGGGCCAGGTCCAGGCGCAGGTTTTTCTCGGTGTCCTGGGTGTGCTGTTTTTCCCAGTCGACCTTGTCGAGGGTGAAATTGCCGGGGTCGTAGAAGCCGCTGCCGATGATCGGGCGTGGCTTGGCCGTGTCGTAGAAGCCGCTGTCGGCAAAGTCACCGCCGTCGAACGTGGCCCCGGCAATATGCGCCGGGCTGTCTTCGCTGGAGCGGCTGTAGCCGGCCTGGCCGCTCAAGGTCCAGAGGCCAAGCATGCGTTCGCCGCCGAACACGTAGGACTGGATTTGCTGGGTTTCTTCGCGGTTCTTCAGCTTGCGCTTGCCCTCGGCCTCACCCAGTTCGCCGGGCGCCTGGGGGTCTGCGAATTCGAGGCTGGCGGCGTTGCGGGTTTCGGTGTCCTTGTAGCGACTGTAGAGGGTGCGCAGGTAGTAGCTGCTCAGGTCATCGGGCTTGTAGTCGAAGTTCAGCCCGCCACCGGCGCGTTCGCGGCGGATGTCGTAGTCGCGCTGTTCGAACTCGTTGAGCCTGGCGCCGTTGCTGAAATCCCAGGCGCCGCCGGTCTCGACGTTGTCCGAGCCGAAATCACGCTGCTGCCAACTGAGGGCCGCGGCCACGCCGAAGTTGTCGACACCGTCGCCGAGGCTGAAGCGGTTGCTGGCGGCGCCGGAGAATTTCGGGCTGGTCTGGGCGGTGTTCTTGTCATAGCTGGCCTCGGTGCTGCCGGTATAGAACAGGCCCTTGTGGTCGAACGCCGACAGGCTTTTCACGTCGACGGTGCCACCTAGGGAGTTGGCGTCCATGTCCGGCGTGAGGGTCTTGATCACCGACAGCGACTGCACCAGTTCCGAGGGCAGTACGTCGAGGGCCACGGCGCGGCGCTCGCTCTCGGGCGACGGCACCAGGGTGCCGTTGATGGTCACGCTGTTGAGGTCCGGGCCCAGGCCGCGCACGCTGACGAACCGGCCTTCGCCCTGGTCGCGCTCTACACTGATCCCAGGCAGGCGCTGCACCGCTTCGGCGACGTTCTCGTCCGGCAACTGCGCCACGCCGTCGGCATGCACCACGCTCTTGATGCTGTCGGAGCTGCGCTGCTCCTTAAGTGCGCTGCCGATGGCGGCGGCCTGGCCGACCACCTCGACATGCTCGGTCTCGGCAGCGTTGAGCCGCTCGCAGGTGATCGCCAGGGCCAAGGCGGTAAGCGTAAAGCTGACGAGCCCGGTGCGCTTGTACATGAAACCCTCCCCAAGAATCCGTTGGCGCCAGGCAAGGGGCCCGGCAACTGGGAGGGCAAGCTAGGGGTGGGGGATGACGGTTCTGTGACAGAACTCGGTGTGAAGGCCCGTAAACCGGGGGTTAGCAAAGGTTTTCGGCCTGAAATGAGCTGATATGACCTCAGCAGTTCCCCTGTGGGAGGGGGCTTGCTCCCGATAGCGGTGGGTCAGCGACAAATAGGCTGGCTGATATACCGCTATCGGGAGCAAGCCCCCTCCCACATTTTGATTTTCATCGCCCTTTGACGTGAGCTGATCCGACCCTCCCCCACCGTCATCCAACCGTCACATGCATCTGCTGTGCTGGCGCCCACGACTGGATCACCGAGGGACCCGCCCCATGTTCTGCGTGCTCAAACCCCATCGCTGGAAGCTCGCCCTGCTGCTGATCGCCGCCAACCTCGGGCTGATCCTGCACCTGGCCTGCGGCGAGCTCAAAAGCCTCAGTGAGTGGGTGTGGCTGGATATCGTCGGTGAAGGCGGTTCGGCGCTGCTCGCGTTGATATGGCTGGGCCTGGTGCTGAAAAGCCGCCCCGCCGGGCGGGTCACCAACTACTTGGCGCTGGGCCTGTCGTGCATCTTTTTTTCCTGGTGGATCGACAGCCTCGACGAGTTCATTCGCCTGCCCGACAGCATCACCTGGGACCACTGGCTGGAGTCGGGGCCGATGCCGGTGGGCATGATCCTGCTGACGATCGGCATCTACCACTGGCATCGCGAACAACTGGCGATCAGCGCACAGATGGAAAAGCGCGAGCGCCTGTTCCGCGAGCATCGGCTGTTTGACAAACTCACGCCCCTGGCCGGTGCCGACTACCTCAAGCGCCAGCTCGAAAGCAGCCTGCACGACAGCCGCGACCAGCAGCAACCGCTGTCGCTGCTGGCCCTGGACCTGGACCACTTTGCCGCCATCAACCAGGCCTACGGGCATGCCGAGGGCGATGCGGTACTGCAGGCGGTCAGCCATGTGCTGTTGCTCAACCTGCGCCGCCAGGACCTGCTGTGCCGCCTGGCCGGCGACCGCTTTGTGGTGCTGCTGGCCAACACCGGCGAGCGCCAGGCTCAGGGGTTGGCGCTGGAGTTGCAGCAAGCGGTGCAGAGCCTGGCGCACAAAACCCGGCTGCAGGGCGAGCGCCTGCAACTGGCGGCGACCACGGCGGTGGTAATGGCCCTGGACGAGCCGCCCCACGACTTGCTCAGGCGCCTCAACCTGGCGCTGGCGCGGGCCAAGCAACCCCTTGCGAAAAGCGCCTGAGATGGCCGTCAAAGCCAGTTGGTATGAAAGCGACAGCCGCTTCATTCCCGGCCATTACCAGCCCGCCACGTTGATCGACCTGGCCTTGTCCCGGGACATCGATAGCCATCGCCTGCTGCGCGGCACCGGGCTGTTCCACGAAGACATCCTGGCCGGCAACGCGCGCTTGAGCCCCCGGCAGTTCCTCGACGTGATCGGCAACAGCCGCAAACTGCTGGACGCCGATGACAGCAGTTTCCTGTTTGGCCAACGCTTGCTGCCCGGCCACTATGGCGCGGCCAGCCATGCACTGGGGCATGCGCAGAATCTGCACCAGGCGCTGGAGATCCTGATCCAGCAACAGGTGCTGCTCAGCCCGCTGGTTACGTTGAACCTGGAGCTGGATGAGCACCATGCCTACCTGTACTGGCGGGACAGTTGCGGCGCCGGCGAGCACTGGCGCTTTGTGCTGGAGGCGAGCATGACCTCGCTGGTGGCCATGAGCCAATGGCTCAGCGGCCAGCGCCTGCCGTGGGTGTGCGGTTTCAGCCACGCCGAGCCGCGCTATGTGGAGCAATACTGGGTGCACCTGGGCGAACACACGCGCTTCGAACGTCCATTGGACATGATGTGCCTGCCGCGCGAGTACCTGACCCGCGCCTGGCCCGGTGCCTCGGCCACGGCAGGCCAGGTGGCGCGCCAGCACGCCCGCGAGCAGATCGACCAGTTGGGCTTTGCCGCCAGCTTTCTCGACTGCCTCCATGACTACCTGCGCGAGCACGTACGCCAGCCGCCGAGCCTGGAACAGGCCGCACTGGCCTTCGCCATGAGCCCGGCGACCCTCAAGCGCAAGCTGCACAAGCACGACACCGGCTTTCAGCAACAGGTGGACCGGGTACGCAAGCACATGGCGTTGCACCTGTATCAGGTCAAAGGCTTGAGCAACGATGAAGTCGCCGCGTACCTGAACTTCAACGATGCGGCGAACTTTCGGCGCGCGTTCAAGCGCTGGACCGGCAGCACGCCCAGCCTGATCCGTCAGTTGTTCAGCAGCCGCTAGCCAGGCGTTCGCGCAGGAACTCGACCAACGCCTGCACCGGCCGCGAACTCTGCCGATGCTGGGGGTACACGGCCGACAGGGTCAGGGCTTCGGGGGCGAACGCGTCCAGTACGCTGACCAGGCGGCCGTCCTTCAACGCGTCGCCGACGATAAAGGTCGGCAGGTAGGTCACGCCCAGGCCGGCAATCGCGGTGTCACGCAGCAGATCGCCGTTATTGACGCGCATGCGCCCGCTCACGTTCAGCGCTTGCAATTTGCCCTTGAAGCGCCATTGCACGTGGCGGCCGTGGCCGTAGGGCAGGCAATCGTGGGCGGCGAGGTCATCGGGCTTTTGCGGTGTGCCGCGCAGGGCCAGGTAGTCAGGGCTGGCGCAGTAGACCCGTGGGATGCTGGCGATACGCCGGGCGATCAAGGTGGAGTCTTCCAGGGTGCCGATGCGCAGCACCAGGTCGTAGCCTTCGCCGATCAGGTCCACCGGGCGGTCGCTGAGGTCGACCTCCACCGCCACCTCGGGATAGCGCTGCAAGAACAGCGGCAACAGGCAACCCAGATGCGCCATGGCAAACGACAACGGCGCGCTGAGGCGAATAGTGCCGCGCGGTTCGCTGTTCTGCCCGGCGATGCCCTGCTCCACTTGCTCCACGTCACTGAGCAGGCGCAAGGCGGATTCGTAGTAACTCTGGCCCAGTGGCGTGACATCCAGGCGACGCGTGGAGCGGTTGAGCAGGCGCACGCCGAGGCGATCCTCGAGCTGGATCAGACGGCGGCTGACAAACTGCTTGGACAGGCCCAGTTGCTCGGCGGCGGCGGTGAAACTGCCGGATTCCATGACCTGGCAAAACAGGCGCATGTCTTCGAAAGGGTTCATTGTCGCTTCTCGGTGGACGATGGGCTGTTTTATAACCGGTTGGTCGCAGCACCACAAATCAAAATGTGAACACAGGCAAATGTGGGAGGGGGCTTGCTCCCGATAGCGGTCGGTCAGCTACAAATAAGCTGACTGATAGACCGCTATCGGGAGCAAGCCCCCTCCCACATGGATTACCGACAGGTTTGAGGACGAGTTACTTGGCCGTGAACGCCGAGTAGCTGTTCATCAGGTTGCGGTAGTTGGGGATGCGCGGCGACAGCAGGTTGGCCAGGCCTTCCATGTCGTTGCGCCAGTCAACCTGCAGCTCGCAGGCCACGGCGAACCAGTTCACCAGCTGCGCACCGGCCGCAGTCATGCGCGCCCAGGCGGCTTGTTGCACGGTTTCGTTGAAGGTGCCGGAGGCGTCGGTGACTACGAACACCTCAAAGCCTTCATCGAGGGCACACAGGGTCGGGAACGCGACGCACACATCGGTCACCACGCCGGCAATGATGATCTGCTTGCGGCCGGTCGCCTTGACAGCCTTGACGAACTCTTCGTTGTCCCAGGCGTTGATCTGACCAGGGCGGGCGATGTACGGCGCGTCCGGGAACAGCGCCTTGAGTTCCGGTACCAGCGGGCCGTTGGGGCCGCTTTCGAAGCTGGTGGTCAGGATGGTCGGCAGGTTGAAGAACTTCGCCACGTCGGCCAGGGCCAGTACGTTGTTCTTGAATTCGTTGGGGGAGAAATCCTGCACCAGCGAAATCAGGCCGGTCTGGTGATCGACCAGCAGTACAACAGCATCATCTTTGTTCAAGCGCGAATAAGTCATGCGGGTAACTCCTTTGGGTAGTGACAATCAGAAGGCAAAGCACGAACAGCCAAACGCACCCCAGAAACCCTGGAAGTCGCTGACCGGCACGCTGGAAAGACGGGCTTTTTCATGGCTGTGGGAATGCACGCCACACGGGCCGCTGCACTGGTGAACTTGAGCTTGCAGCGGTGAGCTGGGGCGCCAGTGCCCGGGTACCTTGACCACCGGCGACCAGTCCGGCAGTACCGGAACGCGCGGTGGCGCGAAATCTTCGAAGTCACCGGCGCCGTAGACCACCTTGCCGCCGACCACGGTCAGCACCGATTCGATCCACTTGATGGCTTCTTCATCGACACTGAAAAAATCTGCCGACAACGCCGCCACGTCTGCCAGTTGGCCGACCTTGATCTGGCCTTTTTTGCCCTGCTCGGACGAGAACCAGGCGCTGCCGTGGGTAAACAGTTCCAACGCGGTGAGGCGCGGCAAGCCCTCGGCGTGCAGCTCCAGGCCACCGACGGTGCGGCCGCTGACCATCCAGTACAGCGAGGTCCACGGGTTGTAGCTCGACACCCGCGTGGCGTCGGTGCCCGCGCCTACCGGTACGCCTTCGGCGAGCATGCGCTTGATCGGCGGCGTGGCTTCGGCGGCCTTGGCACCGTAACGCTCAACGAAGTATTCGCCCTGGAACGCCATGCGGTCCTGGATCGCAATGCCGCCGCCCAGGGCGCGCACGCGCTCGATGTTTTTCGGGGTGATGGTTTCGGCGTGGTCGAAGAACCACGGCAGGCCATTGAACGGTATGTCGCGGTTGACCTTTTCGAACACGTCGAGCATGCGCGAGATCGACTCGTCGTACGTGGCGTGCAGGCGGAACGGCCAGCGCTGTTCCACCAGATGGCGTACCACCGGCTCCAGCTCCTGTTCCATGGTCAGCGGCAGGTCCGGGCGCGGCTCGAGGAAGTCTTCGAAGTCGGCAGCCGAAAACACCAGCATCTCGCCGGCGCCGTTGTGGCGCAGGTAGTCATCGCCCTGGTGCAGGGTGACGCTGCCGGTCCAATTCTTGAAGTCGCTGAGCTCTTCCTTGGGCTTCTGGGTGAACAGGTTGTAGGCGATGCGCACCGTCAACTGCTGGTCCTTGGCCAGTTGCTCGATCACCGCGTAGTCGTCGGGATAGTTCTGGAAACCGCCGCCGGCATCAATGGCGCTGGTCAGGCCCAGGCGATTGAGTTCACGCATGAACTGGCGGGTGGAGTTGACTTGATATTCCAAGGGCAGTTTCGGGCCCTTGGCCAAGGTCGAATAAAGGATCATCGCGTTAGGGCGCGCCACCAGCATGCCGGTGGGGTTGCCTTGGCTGTCGCGCACGATCTCGCCGCCTGGTGGGTTCGGCGTGTCCTTGGTGTAACCGGCCACGCGCAACGCGGCCCGGTTGAGCAAGGCGCGGTCGTACAGGTGCAGCACGAACACCGGGGTGTCCGGCGCGGCCTGGTTGAGCTCTTCCAGGGTCGGCATGCGTTTTTCGGCAAACTGGAATTCGTTCCAGCCGCCCACCACGCGCACCCACTGCGGCGTGGGGGTGCGGTCGGCCTGGTCCTTGAGCATGCGCAAGGCATCGGCCAGGGACGGCACGCCTTCCCAGCGCAACTCGAGGTTGTAGTTCAGCCCGCCACGGATCAGGTGCAGGTGCGAGTCGTTGAGGCCGGGAATCACGGTGCGGCCCTTGAGGTCGATGACCTGGGTGGCGCTGCCGCGCAGGGCCATGGCTTCACCGTCAGTGCCCACGGCGACGAAGCGTCCGTCACGGATGGCGACGGCGGTGGCGCGTGGGTTTTCCCGGTCCACGGTGTGGAACTGGCCATTGAACAGAATCAGATCGGCGTTCATAGGGTTTCCTTTTCAGAGGCTTCAAGCCAGGGAGCGAACAGGCGGGTGGCGGCCGGCATCAGCAGGTAAACCACCAGCAGCACGATGGTCAGGGTGACCAGGAAGGTGGAGACCACGTAGTTGGATAAAAACGGGTGCAACCGCAGGACCGGCCCCCAGATAAACGGCAGGAGCAGGGTTTGCGGCAGGATCACAAACAGGCTCACCACCGCCTGTTTCCAGCGCGGCGGCTTGGCCGCGCCGTCGGCCTGGGGGGCGAACCAGAATTCATTGGCGCCGCCGATTTCAGTCTGGTCGCCGTCGGCCAGCATTGGCGCCGCTTCATCGATCAGGGCCCGGCGTTGTGGCGACTCGAGCCACAACTCCAGGGCGTCGGTGGAGCGGTAGCGCAGTACGCAGGTGAACAGCGCCATGCCGCCCTGTTGGCTGCGCACTACGTCGACGCCAAGGTGGCCTGGGCGTTCACCGGCGATGCGCACGATGCGGCGCAGCCAGGCTTCGTACTCGGTTTCGCGGCCGGGCTTGACCCGGTGCTTGACGACCAGCGTGACGACTTCGTCGGGGCTGGTGTTAGGTGTTGGGTCCATGATTGGGTGTTTCCCCCCGGTGCATTGAGCGATGGGGGGAGTTTGCTGGGCAATGGCGGTGGAGAATTGAATGTATGTGCTGTTTGCCCCGGTGGTTTGGAGGCACGAGAGGAGCCCGTGCGGGCCCCTCCCCGCAACGCTCAGCTTGGCTTTTGGTAACCGACGCCCTGGAACGAGAACTTGAGCTCCTTACCCTCGCCGTTCATCCGAGTCACTTCCAGATCGCCTGTGATCGAATTGCGGAACCGACCATACAAGCCGTCGCTCTGGACTGAACCAACCTTGATATTGCCTTGGTCATCCGTCGTGAAGGGCGCAGAAAAACTGCCTGCAGTCGGCGCAATCTGCGAACTGCGATCGATCTCCTTGCCATAGTGTTCGACGAACCCGCTAAAACGTGTGGTCAAGCTAACCTTGCGATCGACGTAAAGGTCTTTGACATGTTGCTTGGGCCCCAATTTTTCGGGGTCCGTGACGTCCTGGATGTACCCGCTCAGCCGCAGCGGATTCTTCGGGTCTTGCTCCACGGTGAGGTTGTATTTATGACCGAACTTGAAATCCACCGCTGTACTGTTGCTCGCCCCTGGGCCACCATCCGCGTCGGAACTGCCGTGTGGCGCGGTAAAGTGCGACCCAAACCCGGAAAACGGCACCCGCGCCTTGCCGTCCTCCCGTGGCTGCAGCCCGATATACCCGCCGCCGAGGAAATTGCCCTGCTCGTCATTAATGCCGAACTGCATCGCGTAATAAATCCCCGCAGGCTCGCTACTGGTTCTTTGAGTGCCGGCGCCGATACTGATGGGGAAAGTAATGTTGCTCACCCCCTGGCCTGATCCCGGAACCGAGTAAGAAACGAGGTACATCCCATTGGGCGCTGAAGCTTCCTTCTTAACCTCCAGACGCGGATCGCTCACCCTGTCCAGCTTTGAAGTCTCGACAGTCACTGGCATTGCCGCCTGCCTGGAGACAACAGAGCCGGTTGAGCGCGCGAGGCCAGCGCCCGAGGCGGGGCGATCATCGCTTTCGGGTATTTGCCCCGGATGCCGCGACGTCGATGCGGGCGCGTCATGACGCGGCTCTGGTGTAACCGGTGCAATAACCTGTGGCTTCTGAGAGATATACATAGTCGTTACCAGCTCCTGCTTGAAAGTTGACCCATGGTAGGCGGGCCAACCCCAAGCGGGCAGCCGGAAAAAGCGTGCGCACCGTTAGGACTTTGCTGTACATCGAGGCCGGCCAGGTTAAAACGCCTTCGGCCCCAGGGCTGAACCGCTAAACCCCTTCGGCCATATGCTCCGCGATCTTTCCCCGCAACCAGCGCTCGGCCGGGTCATTGTCATGCACCCCGCTCCACACCATCGACAGCTCTGCCGCATCAATCGCGAACGGCGGGTCTTCGGCCCGCAGGCGGGTGCCTTCGGTCAAGGCGCAGGCCGCGTAATCCGGCACGGTCGCGATGATCTGCGTGCCTGCCAACAGCGCACGCAGCCCGCTGAACTGCGGCACCGCCAGCACTACCCGGCGCGAGCGGCCGATGCGTGCCAGGTCCAGGTCAATATTGCCGCTCAGGTCGCCCGAGAACGACACCATCGCATGGGGCCTGGCGCAATAATCGTCGAGGGTCAGTGGGGCCTCGCCATCATCGCCGCGCAGCACTTTGCAGGGAATGTCCCGCAGCTTCTTGCGCTTGGCATTGGCCGGCAGTTCCGTGGTGTAGCTCACCCCCACCGAGATTTCGCCGCTGGCCAGCAGCGACGACATCAGCAGGAAGTTGGCCCGGCGCACCACCACGATGATGCCCGGCGCCTCTTCGCGCAGGCGACTGAGCAATGGCGGAAACAACCCGAACTCCGCATCGTCGGACAAGCCGATGCGAAACACCGCGCAGCTGGTGGAAGGGTCGAAATCCTTGGCGCGGCTGACGGCGCCTGAAATGGTGTCCATGGCCGGTTGCAGTTCCTTGAGTATAGCCAACGCTCGTGGCGTGGGTTCCATGCCGCGACCGTTGCGCAGCAGCAACGGGTCGTCGAACAAGTCGCGCAGGCGGCCCAGTGCCGCACTCACCGCCGGCTGGCCCATAAAGAGTTTTTCGGCGACCCGGGTCAGGTTTTTCTCGAACATCAGCGCTTCGAAAATCACCAGCAGGTTCATGTCGACGCGGCGCAGGTCGTTGCGGTTCATGGCGGTATCCAAACGGTGTGCAGAGGGTCAGGAAAGCATGCCCGGAACGCTCTGGATTGCATACCTGTGCTGTCTTTTCCCCGCCCGAACCTGGCGAAATTAACAACGATTAACTCGTCAGCCAGGCGGTCCGGCAACAAGATAAGCGGCGTCTACACTGCATCCATTCACCGGGAACGCTCCCATCGACTGCGGATATTTGTCATGGCCCGACTCGAGCAATATGCCCCTCGTTTATCCGCCACCGGAGGCCTATGCCCCCGGCGCGAGCGTATCGCCAAGCAACTGATTCTCGCCAATCTCGGCGAAAGCCTGAGCATCGCCGAGCTGGCCCAGGCATGCGCCTTGTCGCGCAGCCATTTTTCCCGCGCATTCAAGTGCTCCACCGGGGTATCGCCCCAGGAATGGATTCGTCAGCAACGCATCCTGCGCGCCAAGGAACTGATCACCGGCTCGTCCCTGAGCCTCACGCAAATCAGCCTGGAATGTGGCTTCTGCGACCAGGCGCACTTCTGCCATATGTTCACCCGCAGCGAAGGCGTGAACCCGATGACCTGGCGAAACCACCACTCGCGTCCCAAACCCGAGGTGATCGCAGCCTAGTGGTCTTGATGCACCTGGAATATGCTGGCCCCTCCCCCGACTCCTGAACCTGTGCAGCCATGAATGACTTGAGCGACCAGGCCGTGCACTTCGGCCCTTACCGCATCCATCCGCGTGAGCGCCTGGTGCTGGAGGCCGGTCGCCCGCTGCGCCTGGGACGGCGGGCGGTGGATATTCTGCTGATCCTGCTCGAGCACGCCGGCAATGTGGTGAGCAAGCAGGAGCTGATCGCACGGGTCTGGCCCAAAAGCGTGGTGGAAGACGGCAACCTGCGGGTGCACATGGCCGCGTTGCGCAAGGCCCTGGGCGACGGCCAGGCCGGGCAGCGCTATATCGTCACGGTCGCCCAGCGCGGCTACAGTTTTGTCGCGCCACTGAGCATCGAACCGATGACGCTACCCACCGACGGCGGGCGCCCACGCCCAAGCCACAACCTGCCGCTGCGGCGCACGCGCATGCTCGGCCGCCAGGCGCTGATCGACGCGCTGGTGCAGCAATTGCCGCAGCAACGCTTCATCACCCTCACCGGTGCCGGCGGCATCGGCAAGACCACCGTCGCCCTGCGCGCGGCGGAGTTGCTGATCGGCCATTACCGCGACGGCATCCACCTGCTCGACCTGGCGCCGCTCAGTGCCGCCTCGATGATCCTGCCCAACCTCGCCGCCCTGCTGGGCGTCCCGCCTGGCGAGCATGCGCCTCTGGCCGCAGTTGCCCGCAGCCTGCAGGCACGCCAGATGCTGCTGGTGATCGACAACTGCGAGCACTTGCTCGACGACATCGCCCTGATCAGCGAAACCCTGCTGCGCCATGCGCCGCACCTGCACATCCTCACCACCAGCCGCGAAGCCCTGCGCGCCGAAGGTGAATACGTGCAACGCCTCGAACCGCTGACTTGCCCGCCCGCCACCGGCAACCGCGCCCAGGCCCTGGGTTACCCGGCCATGCAGCTGCTGATCGAACGCGCCATGTCCCATCAAGACAGCTTTGCCCTCAGCGACGCCGAACTGCCGCTGGCGATCGATATCTGCCAGCGCCTGGACGGCATTCCCCTGGCCATCGAGCTGGTGGCCGCGCAGATCGAGCGCTTTGGCTTAGCGGGCCTGCTGGTGCAGATGGAAGACAACTTTCGCCTGCTGACGCGCGGGCGGCGCAGCGCCCTGCCCCGCCAGCAGACCCTGCGGGCCACGCTCGACTGGAGCTTTGACCTGCTCACCGACTGCGAAAAAATCTGCCTGCGCCGGCTCGCGGTGTTTCGCGGCGGCTTCAGCCTGGTCAGCGCGGCGGCGGTGATCGCCGGGGAGCATATAGCCCCCACCGAAGTGCTGGGCTCGATCACGCAACTGGTGGCCAAGTCGTTGCTGAACGTGGACGCCAGCGAGGACGAGATGGTCTATCGCCTGCTCGATATCACCCGCACCTACGCCCTGGAAAAGCTCAGCCTCGCCGGCGAGCTGCAAGCCACCCGCGAGCGCCACGCGGCACGCTGCCTGGCCCTGATGGAACAGGCCCAGGGCGATTGGGAACTGATTGCCACACAGCCCTGGATAGACCGCTACGCCCCGCTGCGTGAAGACGTGCGCGCCGCCCTCGATTGGGGCTTTGCCGACACTGCGGGGCACTTACTGGCGATCCGGCTGACGGTCAGTGCGATGCCCCTGTGGCAGGAACTGTCGCTGCTGCGCGAGCACGCCGGCTATGTGGACAAGGCACTGGCGCTGATCGATCGGGTCGAAGCGCCCTGCACGCAATTGGCCCTGCAGCTGCAATTGGCCCTGGGCAGCCTCTCCTACCACGCCGTGGGCGCCGCGCCCCAGACCATCGCCGCGTTTGTCGGAGCCGCACGCCTGGCAGAAGAGCGCCAGGACCTGGCCGGCCAGTTGCGTGCGGTCTCCGGGCACATGGCGGCGAACCTGTGCGCCGGGCGCTATGTTCAAGCGCTGGAACAGAGCAGGCAGTTCGATCGCCTCGACCCGCGCACCGAGCCGCTGCTGGACCTGAGCACCCAACGCTTGCGCGCCCTGGCCCAGCATTACACCGGCCATCAGGCGCTGGCCCGACAGCAGGCCGAGCAGGTGCTGCAGCGCATGAGCCACAGCGCCCACGTGAACCGCTTCGCCCATGGCGTCGGCGTGCAATACGACCAGAGCGTCGCGTCCCTGACCGTGCTGGCGCGAATCCTCTGGTTGCAAGGCTTTCCCGAACGCGCCTGGCGCACCGCCAGCCAGGCACTGGAACTGGCGCTACAGATCAACCACGGTACGTCGATCTGCTACACCCTGGCCCTGGCCGGTGTGGTGATCGCCCGCTTCAACGGTGCCGAAGACGATGCGCAAACCCTGCAAAGCCTGCTGCTGGAGCAGTCCCACACGCATTCGGTGCAACTGTTCCAGACCTGGGCCGGGCATTACGCCGGCATCCTGTGCAACGGGGATTTACAGGGCCTGGGGCTGATCGAGGACACCCTGGTCACCTTCGGCATGCAGCACGTCGATGAGCCAGGTCTCGAACGGGCGCGCAGTGGCGCGGCGGGTTGGTGTGCCCCGGAGATCCTGCGGGTCTATGCCGGGCAGGCAGCGCTGCGAGGTGATACCCAGGGCGCGCAGACGCTGCTGCTCGAAGCCCTCGACCTGGCGCGCCAGCAAGGCGCCCTGGCCTGGGAGCTGCGGTGTGCGGGCTCCCTGGCGCAACTGTGGCAACAGCAAGGACGCAAGCAGGCAGCCATCGACTTGCTGAACCCCCTCTACACTCGATTTACCGAAGGCTTCGCCACCCAGGATCTACTGCGCGTACGCCGCCTGCTCGACGAGTTGCAGGACAAACGGCCGGCCTGAAAACGCGCCCAGGCACTCGCCGTAGCCTTGTTGCAAGCGCGCTACCTGAAGCGGGTCGCGCAGTTGCGCCAAGGCGTAGCTGCGCACGCAGTTGAACAGGCGATAGCGCGTCGGGCCCAGGCCGGGCTCGACGCTCAGCAGCGACATATTCACCAGACGCGCCAGCAGGTAAGCCAGGTCGGCGTGTTCAAGCTCGGTACCGCTCACCATTTCGCTCAAGGTGGGCAGGGTCACCGCCATCTTGAACAAGCCCAGCTGCAGGAACAGCCAGCATTCCGGCAGGCTCAGGCGCGCATAGCTCCAGTCCAGCGCAGCGGTCAATGAACGATGGCGTTCCACCGCGGTGCGACGACCGCGGCTCAGCCCGTGCAAGCCCACGCACAATTGCTGCTGCACACCGCCGATGCCGAGTGCGTCGACCTGGGCGGCGGCCAGTTCAAGGGCCAACGGGATGCCGTCCAGCCGCCGGCAAATCTCACGCAACGGCGCCAACTCCTGAGGCCGCAACGCAAAACCCTGCTGACTGGCGCGTGCCCGTGTGACGAACAGTTGCACCGCAGGCCAGGCCATGGCCTGCTCGACACTGGCCAACGCTGACGGTGACGGCACGCTCAGCCGTGGCACGCGCACCACCCATTCACCAGGCGCCAGCAAAGCTTCGCGGCTGCTGATCAGCACGCTGACCTGGGGTGCCCGTTCGCCCAATGTACGCACCAGTGTGCGACAGGCACCGAGCAGCAGGTCGGCCCCATCGAGTACCAGCAACAACTGGCGCGAGGCTAACTGTCGGGCCAGCTCGTCGAGGCTGTCGGCGGGGTCCAGCTGTAATACCGTGGCCAGCTGGCCGAGCAGTTCGCCCGGGGTTTGCAGGCTGGTCACGTCGACCCACCACACCCCATCGCGATAGCGGGGCACCATGCGTTCGGCGAGGGCCAGGGCCAGCGTACTCTTGCCGATGCCGGCAACACCGGTAAGGGTCAACAGGCGCTGCCCGGCGATGCGGCGCACCAGCACAGCCACCAGTTCATCGCGACCGAGCACCGGGCTGAGCCGTGCCACCAGGTTGTGCTGTGCCGGCACCGTCGGCAGTGTGCCTTGCACGGGCGCGGCGAAGCAGTAGCCACGCTGCGGGTGGTTGAGGATGACACGCTGCCCGTCGAGGGCGCGACGCAACGCGGCAATGTGCACGCGCAGGTTATTGTCCTCGACCACGCTGTTGGGCCAGACCCGCTCGATCAAGGTCGCCTTGCTGATAAATTGCCCCGGCGCTTCCAGCAACACCGCGAGAATATCCAGCGCCCGCCCGCCCAGCGGCACCGGCCAACCGGCCTTGCTGACCAGGCGCTGGTGCCGATGAAAGGTGTAGGGGCCGAAGCTCACCGCCGCAGAATCATTCATGTCCGTAACCGCGCTGAAACACCCGTGCTTGAGTGCCTGCGCATCCTTTTCCGTGGGCTCGACGTTATCTTGCCAGCTGAGGATGACAGGACAATCCCGGCACGGGGAGCGATACGGACAATCGGGTGCCTCAGACGGACATTGTGTCGTTAACTGAACTGTTGTCGGTATTGGGTAGGGTTCAGGCCGAGCTTTTCACTGAACAAAAAGCGCATATGCCGCACGCTGCCGAAGCCGGCGTGGAAGGCCACGGTCTTGAGCGGTAAATCGGTGGTTTCCAGCAACTGCCGCGCACGGTCAATGCGCGCGCCTTGCAGGAACGCCATGGGTGTCATCTGCACTTCCTTGGCGAACAGTCGCGCAAAGTGGCGCGCACTCATGCCGGCCAGCTCGGCCATGGACTCGATGGTAAAGGGTTGGTCGAGATGCGCCAGCACATGGTGCTGCACACGGGTGATTGCGGTTTCCTGGGGCGCCACGGCAGCGGTCATCGGACTGAACTGGGCCTGGCCACCCTGGCGCTTCATCACCACCAGCAACACCTTGGCCACGTCCACCGCCACTTGCTTGCCATGGTCCTGGGCGACGATCGACAGGGCCAGGTCGATACCGGCAGTGACCCCGCCCGAGGTGATCAGCCGCCGGTCCTGCAGGTAGATGCGATCGGTCTCGACCATGGCGTGGGGGAACGCCTTGATCAGACGCTCGGTGTAGTGCCAATGAGTGGTCACGCGGTGCCCGTCAAGCAAGCCGGCATGCCCGAGCACAAAGGCGCCGGTGCAGATCGAACCGAAACGTCGGGCCTGTGGCGCCACCGCCTTCAGCCAGGGCAGCAGCGCAGGATGGCATTCGTTATAGGCACCCGGGCCGCCCGGTACCAGCAGCAAGTCGTAGTTCGCCTGGGCCTGCTCCAGCAGCAGGTCGGTCTGCACCATCACGCCATTGGAGGCACGCAACGGCCCGGGCTCGGTGCCGATGGTGAGGATGCGGTAGTGGTCGGCCGCCGGCAGGTAGCGGTTGGCAATCGAGAACACTTCGAGCGGCCCGGCCATGTCGAGCAGCAGGAAGTCCGGGAACAGCGCCATGGCCACGGTTTTCATAGGTGGGAATGTCCATCAAGTAGAAAGGCGACGCGCATTATGGCATGACTTTACTGTCAACCCAGATATGACAGTTATTCAGATTCCATCTTCTTAATGAATTATCCGTTAACCATTAACCTTCTTCTCAACGCAAGCGCCCTGCATTTCGCAGCCCGCGCTCACTTGAGGACTGGACCATGCTGACCCTTCGCAAAGCTTCCGAACGCGGCGCCGCCAATCACGGTTGGTTGAAGTCATTTCACACCTTCTCCTTCGCCAACTACTGGAACCCCAAGGAGCAGGGTTTTTCCGACCTGCTGGTGATCAACGATGACCGCGTCGCCGCCGGCAAAGGCTTCGGCCAGCACCCGCACCGCGACATGGAAATTTTCTCGTATGTGCTCGAAGGCGCCCTGGAACACAAGGACACCCTGGGCACCGGCTCGGTGATCCGTCCCGGCGATGTGCAGCTGATGAGTGCCGGCAGCGGCGTCGCCCACAGCGAATTCAACCACAGCCAGCGCCAGAGCGTGCACTTCCTGCAAATCTGGATCGTGCCCAACGAAGCCGGGGCCAAGCCGCGCTATCAGCAGGAGCACTTCAGTGAAGCGCAAAAACGCGGACGCCTGCAGTTGATCATCTCGCCGGATGGCGCCGACGGTTCGTTGAACGTTCGCCAGGATGCACGGGTGTACGCCGGGTTGTTCGATGGCGATGAAAGCGCGCAACTGGACCTGGCGCCGGATCGCTACGCCTACATCCATGTGGCGCGCGGCAGCGTCGAGCTCAATGGCCAGCGTTTGCAGGAAGGCGACGGTGTGCGGGTACGGGACGAGCGCGAGATTCGCCTGAGCCACGGCGAAGACGCCGAGGTGCTGGTGTTCGACCTGCGCCCCAACGAACTGCCGCAGATGCCATGACCATTGTTGGCATCGATAGTCACCATCAGCGCAATGAAGTTCTCTTAAAAACTGCGACGCGTAACATCAAACCCATGCCAAACGGCACCCAACCAAGACACTCGGAGCACACACTCATGAAACGCCAACTCTTGCTTAGCCTCGCTTTCTCGGTACTGGCTGCAAACGCTTTCGCCCACCCGGTAGTCGCTGAAGGCGGTGCGGAACGCCTGATTGAAACCCGCGTTGCCGAAGGCGGTGCCGATCGTTTGCAGGAACGCGGCCTGGCTGAAGGCGGTGCAGACCGCTTGCAGGAACGTGGCCTGGCTGAAGGCGGTGCAGACCGTTTGCAGGAACGTGGCCTGGCTGAAGGCGGTGCAGACCGTTTGCAGGAACGTGGCCTGGCTGAAGGCGGTGCGGACCGCTTGCAGGAACGCGGCCTGGCTGAAGGCGGTGCGGATCGTTTGCAGGAACGTGGCCTGGCTGAAGGCGGTGCTGATCGCCTGCCGACCAACCAGGTATAACCCTGGCTGTTGAAGGGACACCCCAAACCGGCCTGATCAGCCGGTTTTTTTTCGTCTTCGATTTATGCATTAAAGCAGGTTTGAAACGCTCAACCTATGGCTGTCAGCTTCTTCAAGTTGGCCTGCGCATCGTCCCGCGCGATGTACAGGAAACTTTTCCCTTCCTGTACCTTGAACAGAAGTTTCATACCGACCAGTTTTTCAAGATCTTTGCGTGCAGTGTTTTCCGAAATGTCATAGTCATGGGTGAGTTCCTTGGGCGTATAGATGCGCCCAGGATGTTGCAGCACTTTCTTCAAGAAATGGCCCTGTCGGTAATTCAGCCCCTCCTTTAAATCAAGGGCATCCAGCCAGCTCATCAGCTCGACGGCTTCTAGTCTTTTACCTTCGAAATACAGCATGAATTCGTTTATTGCGCGTTCGATGATCCGCAACTGATAGATGACGAAATAGGTCAGATCGAACCCATCGGTTTCCGTATGGATATACGAACGCCCATATTGCATGGGGGCTTCTTTAAGCAGTGCGCTGATGGAAATGTACTCAAAGGGCCAATAACCACTTTTGAGCATGAACCAATAAAACAAAGCGCGTGCGGTCCGACCGTTGCCGTCTCTGAAGGGATGTTCATAACCCAGCATGAAATGAAGGATGATGGCCTTGACCACTGGATGGATAAAGTGCGCGCCGCCTTGGCCGTCATGCTGATCGTTGGCAAACCTGCAAAGCGCCTCGAGCCTGTCCGGCAGCACTGCGGCCTGAGGTGGTTGATGAATGATTTCATTCCCGGCGCCGCCAACAAAAATATCGTTGGTCGTCCTGATATGCCCAGGGCGAACATCGTCCTCTTCAATACCCGCCGTTGCGATGGCATGAAATTCACAGATCAACGCGACAGACAGCGCTTCGCCCTGGTTGTACTTGGCATGTTTCATCAGGTGATAGTTGTTGAGGATCATCCGCTCATCATCATTCTGCGGCGCACGCTCCTTGGCCAGCATGTCCTTGGCGATCTTGCGCGTAGTCGCCGCACCTTCCAGCTGGGCACTGGAGATGGCCTCCTCCATCATCAATGAATCGACCAGGTACTGAGCATTATCGCGGTATTGAGGAGACGCCGCGGCTGCGCCGCCCAGGCTTGAGGTGACGGACTCGACGGCGTGAATCACCGCATCACTGAAATCCGTGGAACACAAGAAAAAAGCGCTGCCGCATTCGCTCTTGAGCTCAAGGGTCTTGCTTGCACAGGCGCGGGACATCTTGATGGCGGCCCACGCGGCCTCCTTATTCACGCCGGGTGTGGGGTAACGGCGAAATTCATCCCAATGCAGATACCGGCCTTTGTCATCGACCGCCTTGAACATGCGTGCAAGCTCGAAAACCTGCAAGCCGTGACGACTCAGTAACGTGTCGAAATCAGTGGGGTTATGGATTTTTGCCACAACTGAAACTCAATTTTTGAAAATTGAGTTGATCGTGGCGCATGGGCGCTCAGACGTCAACGTTTGCAGAGACGCCTCAGCCTGTAGTGAGCCGCCGTCAGGGCGGCACCCTAAGCCGCCGTTACCGCAGCAACCGATATTTACTCGCCCTGATCCAACATCCTGATCGGCTGTCAGGCCGCCATCGGGGCATGGGTATCTACACAACTTGTAGCACCCTACGGTAACCACGATGCGAAGCGAGCCGCTCTTGATCTTGATCTTGCTCTTGATCTCAGGCGCCCCGTTAAACCACGCTGGCCGAACGCAGGTTTGAATCCGTGGGTAACCCGGCAGGACGCCGGGTTAGCCGCCCTGCGCCATGGATGGCGCATGGCGGCGGCCCACGGATTCAAGCCGGAGTGAGGGCACACCGAGCCGAAGCGAGGTGCCGAGTGGTGGGGCGAGGACCTTTTGGTTACTTTTGGGTCCTTCCAAAAGTGACCCGCTGTAAGAGCGGAACCGCCAGCCGCCGTTACCGCAGCAACGGATATGTACTCGCTCTGATCCAACATCCTGGTCGGCTGTCAGGCCGCCATCGGGGGCAAGCCCCCTCCCACATTTGGAACGCGCGGCATCAGTTAGAGAGGCTTCGGCTCCTGGGCCGCCACAGGTTCAGGGGCCGTGCCAAAGTTGTGTAGATACCCATGCCTGTGACGAGTTGTCCTTACGCTTCGCGCTTGACCTTCAAGTGGCGCGCATACCACGGCCGCTGCGGCACGCGCTTGAACAGGCCCTTGAGCAGATCGTCATCGGCGCCGAAGGTGATGCGCAGGGCCAGTTTCATGATTTCCGGGTCCATTTCCATCGAGCGTCCCTGCTGCAACCCCGGCGTGGTGCTGCAGCCATGGGTGTCCGGGCCGAGCCAGGGGTCGCCTATTTCAACCCAGCGCCCCGGCGCAAACCAGGCTACGCCGTTGACCTCGAGCCGGGCTACTTCGCCGGGATTGAAGCGTTCGTGGGCGCGAAACCAGTCTTCGATACGGTCATCGATCCACCCGTGGAAGTGCCAGAACACCGGGTTGACATGGGATGAAAACGGATCACCGAGGAAGTCGTTTTCCGGCGCATACCAGCGCGCGGCAAAGTCCGCAGGGTCGCGGGCGAACGGCACCGGGGCGCCGTTTGAGGGGTCGCGCGGCACCGAGGCCCAGCGCATGTGCAGCCAGTCGTGCAGGCCCAATTCCATTTCCGAGCCCAATTGGCCGAGCGTCAATCGGGCCAGGTAGCGCGGGTCGCGGTATTGGGATTCCCACACCTGGAAATTGCTGTGGTAGGTCTCAGCGGCCTTGATGTCGCTGACCCACTGGGTGTAATCGGCGTCGTCCGGCGCCGACCAGTAGGGCGGCAGCGCAAAGCCGTCGTGGTTGTCGAAGTAACGCAAAAAGCCCTGGCGATCACGCTCCAGCGCTGGCTGCGGCGCGGGGAAATGCGGCCATGACGGCAGCTCCTGCAGGGAGCGGGCAGTGCCGAGCATATGGCGGTGCATGAAGAAGAAGTCGATGCCCGAGCCGTTACGGTCCTTGCGCTTGCCCCGCGCATCGCGCTCCTGGCCACGCGGCCCGGGTTGCCAGCCGATGCCGCGCAGGGCTTCGCGTTTTTCCTCGGAGAGTTTGTGCCATTGGTCACGGCTGGCGTGCCACAGCTGGTGAAACAGGCGATGTTCGGGGGCAATCAACCACGCCAGCAGGGCCTCGTTGAGGCCGATACGCTGGCGGGCTTCGGGGAACAGCTGTTTGTGGGCGATAAAACGGTTGTCGCGCTCGGTCAATGCCAACGGCCGCTCGAGGTCGAGGATCTGCCCACTGAGGGTGGCACTGCCGGCATTGCCGAAGTCGGCCCAGACTTCATCGAGGGTCATCTTGAATTCGTAGGCCGGAATGCCCGCCGCCGAATCGCGGTCGATCAGCCGCCAATAGAGCAACGCGCCCTCGCCCGTCAGCAGATCGCCCAAGACACGGTAGCGTGGTTCGCCGTCGCCACGCAGGTTCTCGGCGGTGTCCAGGTAGCCGCGCAAGCCCCGCCCACGGGGTGCGACATCCAGCAGCAATTGCAGGCCCTGCAACGGCAGGCCCTTGAGGCCGGCATCACGGCCTTCCAGACGCAGATTCCACACGCCGCGCAAGGTGTTCGCCAAGTGCTGGCCCTGGGTGTCGGCCAGGTCGACCGTGGCTTCGCCGGGGGTGACCGGGAATTCGTCTTCCCGTGTCAGCTCGCGATGGGCATAAAAGGCCGCAGGCACGGCCGCGCCGGTCAGCGCCAGGCCTGCGATGAACCCACGTCGAGAGATCGTCATTGTCTACCTTAGGAAACGGCTTAATCAGAGCTAGAACGTTTTCAACCTGGGGAAATTTACCGGCCCTGGGCCGCCGGCTAAATTTCCCCGGCCATCGCTCGTTCTTCCCTGATAGCAACGGCCTCAACTGACTGAGATGGCAATGACAAAACCACGTTCGAAAAAGGCGCTGTATATCGGCCTGCCGCTGGCACTGGCCGTCGCCGCCGGGGCCGGCCTGCTGGCCTGGGATCACTGGTTCAAGGGTAACGCCGGCTACCCGCTGGAGGTGATCAAGCAAGCCAACGAAATGCAGGATCGCCTGTTGTCGTTCGACAGCCATATCACCGTGCCCATGGATTTCGGCACCGCCGGCAATGAAGCCGACAAGGACGGCAGCGGCCAGTTCGACCTGGCCAAGGCGGCGCGCGGCCGCTTGTCCGGTGCGGCCCTGACAATCTTCGGCTGGCCGGAAATCTGGAACGGCCCCAACGCCCCGCACAAACCCACCGACGGCTTTGTCGAAGAGGCCCGCCACGAGCAGGAGGTGCGCTACAAAATCATCTCCGGCATGGTCCGCGACTTTCCCAACCAAGTGGGCATCGCCTATACCCCGGACGATATGCGCCGCCTGCACGGCGAGGGCAAGTTCGCGATCTTCATCAGCATGCTCAACGCCTACCCGCTGGGCAACAACCTGAACCAGCTGGACCTGTGGGCGGCGCGCGGCATGCGCATGTTCGGTTTCAGCTACATCGGCAACAACGCCTGGGCGGACTCATCGCGCCCGCTGCCGTTTTTCAATGACACCGCCGACGCCCTCGAGGGCCTGTCGCCCATCGGCCAGCAAGCGGTGCAGCGCCTCAATGACTTGGGCGTGATCATCGACGTGTCGCAGATGTCGACCAAGGCCCTGGAACAGGTCGCGCAATTGAGCCGTACGCCGATGGTGGCCTCCCATTCGGCACCCAGGGCGTCGGTGGACATCCCGCGCAACCTCAGCGACAAGGAGTTGCAGTTGATCAAAAACAGCGGTGGCGTGGTGCAGGTGGTGGGCTTTCCTGCCTACCTGCGCCCCCTGAGCCAACCGACCCAGGACAAGCTCAACGCCCTGCGCGCACGTTTCGACTTGCCGCCCCTGCCGAACCTGGCGATGGCTCTGATGCCGGGCGACGCGATCATCGCCGCGTGGCCCGAACAGCGCTTCGGCCAGTACGCCAGTGAGTTGTACGCAATTCTCGAAGAAGAACCCAAGGCGACCCTCAAGGACTGGGGGGACGCCATCGACTACACCGTGCGCAAGATCGGCATCGACCACGTCGGCATCGCTTCGGACTTCAACGACGGCGGTGGTCTGCAGGGCTGGGAGAACGTCGGCGAGGTGCGCAACGTCACCGCCGAACTGATCCAGCGTGGTTATTCCGAAGCCGATATCGCCAAGCTGTGGGGCGGCAACTTCCTGCGGGTGTGGGAGCAGGTGCAAAAAGCCGCCAAACCCTTGGCCAACCGCGAAGTCAGCCCATGACCGATCGCCGCACCTTTCTCAAGCAGGCCGGCGTGTTTGCCGCCAGCCTGCCGCTGGGCGCCGCGCTGATACCCCAGGCACTGGCAGCCGCCACCAACGACCCCTGGACGGGATTAAAGCAGCTGTTCGACCAGGACCCGGATTACCTGCATTTTTCCAACTTCCTGGTGGCCTCGCACCCCAGGCCGGTGCGCGAGGCCATCGACCGCTACCGCGCGCAGATCGACCGCAACCCAGGCCTGGCGATGGACTGGGACCTGCAGGAAACCTGGAAACGCGAAGGCCAGGTGCGTGAGTGGGCCGGTCGCTACCTGAACGCCACGCCGCCGCAGATCGCCCTGACCGGCAGCACGTCCGAGGGGCTGGCGATGATTTACGGCGGGATCCAGGTGCGCGCCGACCAGGAAATCCTCACCACCGAGCACGAGCATTACGCGACACAGAACGTGCTGGATTTTCGCGTGCGCAAGGAAAGCACCCGGGTACGCCGCATCCGCCTGTTCGACAGCGCCAGCCGTGTGTCAGTCGATGAAGTGTTGGGCAACATCCAGCGCAATATCCGCCCCGACACCCGCGTGTTGGGCATGACTTGGGTGCAGTCGGGCAGCGGGGTCAAATTGCCCATCGGCGAAATCGGCCGACTGGTGGATGAACACAATCGCCACCGTGACGACAACGACCGCATCCTCTATGTGGTCGACGGTGTGCACGGCTTCGGCGTGGAAGACCTCGATTTCCCTGGCATGCATTGCGATTTTTTCATCGCCGGCACCCACAAGTGGATGTTCGGCCCGCGCGGTACCGGCCTGGTGTGCGCACGCGACCCCCAGAACAGGTACGTCACGCCGATGGTGCCGACGTTCTCAGAAGACAAGGATTTCGCCACCACCATGACCCCCGGCGGCTACCACGCTTTCGAGCATCGCTGGGCCGCCGACGAAGCGTTCAAGTTGCACCTGCAGCTGGGCAAGGCACCGGTGCAGGCGCGAATCCACGCACTCAACACCGAGCTTAAGGAACAGTTGCTGGCGCATCGGCAGATCGAACTGGTCACGCCGCGCAGCCCGGAGTTATCGGCGGGCTTTACCTTCTTTCGAGTCAAGAGCCAGGACAGCGATGCAGTAGCGGCGCATATGCGGCAAAACCGTGTGGTGATCGACGCGGTGGACCGCGATGTCGGGCCGGTCATTCGCACCGCCCCCGGCCTGCTCAACAGCTCGGCTGAAATCCAGCGCTTCATGGCGCTGCTGAGCCAGCGGCTGTGACCCCTTTTTTTATTTGAACGAGACGCTCACATGATGCCCTTTCGACTCAAACCCCTGACCGCCCTGGCACTCACCGCACTGTGCGGCGCCCTGCTCCCTGGCCTGGCCCAGGCGGCTGCACCGCAACCGGGCAAAGTCTTCAAGGACTGCAAGGACTGCCCGGAAATGGTGGTGCTGCCCGCCGGCACTTTCACCATGGGCACCCCGGAAGACGAAGTCGGCCGCGAGCCCGACGAAGGCCCGATGCATGCCGTGACCTTCGCCAAGCCCTTTGCCATGAGCCGCTTCCAGATCACCGCCGGCGAGTGGGACAGCTACGTGCGCCAGACCGGGGTGAAGATCGCCAATGGCGATGATCGCCCCGGCCGCGAATGCATCGCCAGCAAACCGCGCTACCCCCAGGGGCCTCGCCAGCCGGCCGTGTGCATGGACATGGACGACATCAAGCGCTACGTGAGCTGGCTGTCGAAGAAAACCGGCCAGCAATACCACATGGTCAGCGAGGCCCAGCGCGAATATGCCGCCCGCGCCGGCACCAGCGGGCCATTCCCCTTCCCGTTCGACGAAGGCAAGGGCTACAGCATCGCCCAGCACGCCAACACCTACGGCCCGGCGGACGGCTACAGCTATTCGTCGCCGGTGGGCAGCTACCCGCCGAATGCGTTTGGCCTGTATGACATGCACGGCAACGTGTACGAGCGGGTTGCCGATTGCGAGCACGCCAACTACATCGGCGCACCGACTGACGGCAGTGCCTGGGTGGAGCCGAACTGCGAGGCCTACCAGATCCGCGGCAATGACTGGGGCGAAGCGCCGGTGTTTTCCCGCTCCGGCAACCGCAACAACATCTACCCGCAGACGCGCGGTGACTGGATTGGTTTCCGGGTAGTGCGCGACCTCTGATAGCGCAATAGATCCAAATGTGGGAGGGGGCCTGCCCCCGATGGCGGTGGGTCAGGCAAAGATACAGGCACTGACACTCCCTCATCGGGGGCAAGCCCCCTCCCACATTTGATTGCGCTCAGCCTTTTGTGGCCAACAGCTCCAGGCCTTCATGCAACGCCGGGAACAGGCTGTTGTTGAAGTTGTTCCAGCGCAGTTCGAGGATCGTGTCCTCTGGTGAAATCTCGGTCTTCAATACGTCGTGGAACACTTCGCCGGAATCGATACCGTTATCCACATAGTGGAACGATGCACCGGTAAGGTACAGCGGCTCCGAAGGCGTGGTGGCCTTGGTCGCCCAGTCCACCACCGTTTGCCCGCGCGCGCCGTACAACGCGTTCCACGTGGCATAGGCACCACGGCGCTCGTAAGGCGATTCGATACGCGTGATACCCGGATGAATGTTCATGATGCGCCGCGCAAATGGCGCGCCTGGGCGTACCAGGTCATCGAGGATCACCAGCAAGCCATCCAGCACCACGATGTCAGCGTTCAATTCAACCAGCGTGTCATGCAGGCGCCGCTCGAAATCCTGCTTGCCGGCGATATGTTCGGCGCTGCCCCGTGGCAGGCGGCGATAGGTCGACGGCACGCTCAGCAGCAGGTCGTTGACCAACGTGCCCTGCACGCGCAAGTCGGCCGGGTACAGCCATTGGCGGCCAGGCTGGTAAGCGAACCCGTAATCGGCGACCAGTGCCTGATCCCGCGGGTTTTGCTCATCATCGTCATACACCACGCCGACCAGTTTGTAGGCATCGCCCAGCGAGGTGTCGTTGAGCGAGCCCACCAGAAATTCCAGCACCGACTTCATGTAGCGCTCATGGTCCTTGTAGGCCACCGGCTGCCCGGCCTTGTCGGCGGCGGCATTTCTCAGGGACCACACATACACCAGGTTCTTTTTCGTCATTGTTTCGCTCTCGCAGAAGGAATACGTACGGCGTGAATAGCCGTGCGCCTACCCAACAGGAACGAACCAGCCCTCGCGCAATTTATCCCCGCGCCGGCACCGCCCGGCACACCGGGCTAAATAGTCGCGCCGACACTTCGTTTGTCATGGGTAAGGGTCTGTGTGCCCAGCCCCTCTTTTCACTCTCCGGGATGTATTTATGACCGACCCCAAACGCGGCGCCTTCAACGGCTTGCTCGCCCTGCTCCGGCCCTTTCGCGCCATTGTGACGGTCTCCGTGGGCCTCGGCATGGTCGGCGGCCTGGCCATTACCCTGCTGCTGGCCACCATCAATAACGCGCTGCATTCGGCCGACGGCATGACCCAGGGCGTGGTGATGACCTTTGCCGCGTTGTGCGTGGTGGCGCTGCTCAGTTCGATCATTTCCGACATCGGCACCAACTACGTCGGGCAACGAATCATCGCCGCCCTGCGCAAGGACCTGGGCGAAAAGGTGCTGTCGGCGCCCATCGGGCAGATCGAACGGTATCGCTCGCACCGCCTGATTCCGGTGTTGACCCACGACGTCGACACCATCAGCGACTTTTCCTTCGCGTTCACGCCCCTGGCTATCGCAGCCACGGTCACTCTCGGTTGCCTGGGCTACCTGGCCTACCTGTCGGTGCCGATGTTCCTGATGATGGTGGTGGCGATCATTATCGGCAGCGCCGTGCAATTCATCGCCGGCGGCAAAGGCATTCAGGGCTTCGACCTGGCGCGCAGCCATGAAGACGAGTTGCAGCGTTACTACAACGCGATTGCGTCCGGCGCCAAGGAACTGCGCATGCACCGGCCACGGCGGTTTCGCATGAACACCCATCGCATCCAGGAAACCGCCGACCGCATCAGCGATATCCAGGTGCGCTCGGTCAATATTTACATCCTCGCCAAGACGTTTGGTTCGATGCTGTTCTTCGTGGTCATCGGCCTGGCCCTGGCGATGCAGGCGTACAACCCCAACCCGGATCCGACCGTAATCACCGGGTTCGTGCTGGTGCTGCTATACATGAAAGGCCCGTTGGAGCACCTGCTCGGTTACCTGCCCGTAGTCGGCAAGGCCAAGATTGCCTTTGGCCGCATCAGTGAGCTGTCGGAACGCTTCTCGTCGCCGGAACCGCACCTGTTGATGGACGACAGCGAAGCGCCAAAGCCGGTGGTCAACAGCCTCGAGCTGCGCGACGTGAGTTATAGCCCGCCAGCGGTCGAAGGCAGCGAGCCGTTCCACCTGGGGCCGATCAACCTGAGCATCAAGCAAGGCGACATCGTGTTTATCGTCGGTGAAAACGGCAGCGGCAAGACCACTTTGATCAAGCTTTTATTGGGCCTGTACCCGCCCCAGGCCGGCGAGATTCGCCTTAACGGCGAAGCGGTCACCGACCCGGAACGCGACGACTACCGCCAGTTGTTCACCACGGTATTTTCCGACTACTACCTGTTCGACGACCTGGTGCAAGGCAGCGCCACCCAGTCCCTGGACAGCGCCACTAAATACCTGGAACGCCTGGAAATCGCGCACAAGGTCAGTGTCAAGGACGGTGTGTTCAGCACCACCGACCTCTCCACCGGCCAGCGCAAGCGCCTGGCGTTAGTCAACGCCTGGCTGGAAGAACGTCCGGTACTGGTGTTCGACGAATGGGCCGCAGACCAGGACCCCGCCTTCCGCCGAATCTTCTACACCGAGCTGTTGCCGGACCTCAAGCGCCTGGGCAAGACCATCATCGTGATCAGCCACGACGACCGTTATTTCGACATCGCCGACCAACTGGTGCGCCTGCGCGCCGGCCAAGTGGTGTACGAGATGGAACCGGCGTGAATTTTATTTTCCGGTTTTTCGAGGTAGGAACGTCTCACTAGTGGTAATGAGAATTAACCTCAATAGATACGTATAACTGCCCACTTAAAACCTAGAAGAGAAAGCATCCATGCCAGCACGACTCGGTCTCAGCCCCCTGAGCAAAGTGTTATCCATGCGCAGGGCCCTGAACATGAACCTTCTTCCGAGTGCCTTGGCACTCGCGGTGTCGCTGCCGATTGCAGGCTATGTACAGGCCCAGGAGATCGAGTTGAACATCCCTGCCCAGCCGCTGGGGAGCGCGCTGCAGGAATTCGGGCGCCAGACCAATGTGCAAGTGTTGTACAGCCCTGGCGATGTGCAGGGTAAGAACAGCCGGGCCATCAAGGGCAAGCTGCAGCCGCAGCAGGCCATCGATGCATTGCTCGCAGGCAGCCAGACCACCTACAGCCTCAACGGCAATACCTTGACCGTGGCTGCTGCCGGTACCGGTGGCGGGCTGGAGCTGAGCCCGACCCAGGTAACCGGCAACTACCTGGGCAACATCACCGAAGGTTCGGGTTCCTATACTCCGGGCACCATCGCCACCGCCACGCGCCTGACCCTGACACCCCGGCAAACCCCGCAGTCCATCACAGTGCTCACCCGCCAGCACATCGAGGACTTCGGCCTCAACAACATGGATGACGTGATGCGCCACACCCCGGGCATCACGGTGTCGGCCTATGACACCGACCGTACCAACTACTATTCCCGTGGTTTCTCGGTCAACAGTTTCCAGTACGACGGCATTCCGTCCACCGTGCGTAACGTCGGTTACTCGGCGGGCAACACCTTGAGCGACATGGCGATCTACGACCGGGTTGAAGTGCTCAAGGGCGCCACCGGCCTGCTCAACGGGGCCGGCTCCCTGGGGGCAACCATCAACCTGATCCGCAAGAAGCCAACGGCGGATTTCAAGGGGCATGTGCAACTGGGCGCCGGTTCCTGGGACAACTACCGCAGCGAAGTGGATGTCAGCGGGCCCCTGACCGACAGCGGCAATGTGCGTGGGCGTGCGGTCGCAGCCTATCAGGACAAGAAGTCCTTCATGGACCACTACTCGCGCAAGACCGAAACCTACTACGGCATCACCGAATTCGACCTGTCCCCCGACACCATGCTGACCGTGGGCTTTGACTACCAGGACAACGTTCCGCAGGGTTCGAGCTGGTCCGGCTCCTTCCCGCTGGTCAACTCCAACGGCAGCATCAACAAGATGCCGCGCTCCTACAACAATGGCACCACCTGGAGTTCCTGGGAGCAGAACACCCGTACCGCGTTCGCCATGCTCGAGCATGACCTGGGCGACGGCTGGGTGACCAAGTTCCAGCTCGACCACAAGATCAACGGCTATCACGCCGACCTCGGTTCGATCCAGTTCGTCCAGCCGGCAGCCGATGGCACCGCTGAAATCAACGGGCAGAAATACACCGGCGAAACCAAAAGCACTTCCGCCGACCTCTACGCCACCGGGCCTTTCAGCCTGTTCGGCCGCGAACATGAGCTGGTGGTCGGCGGTTCGATCGGTACCTCGCGCTGGCAGGGCAAGGGTTACTGGGCGCCGGAATGGCCGGGGGGCAATAAAGTCGATTTCTATAATTGGAATGGCCATATCTCCAAGCCAATCTACGGCCCGGCCCAGCAGTACATCGACGACACCATCCGCCAGACAGGCTACTACGTGACCACACGCTTGAACGTGATGGATGACCTGAACGTGATCCTTGGCGGGCGCGTGGCTAACTACCATGTGACGGGCAATAACCCTTCCTACAAGGAAACCGGCCGGTTTATCCCGTACGCCGGGGTGATCTACGACCTCAACGAGAACTTCTCGGCATACGCCAGCTACACCGATATTTTCCAGCCGCAGGAAAGTACCTATAAGGATCGCAACGAAAAACTGCTGGAACCGGACGAAGGGCAAAACTACGAGATTGGCCTCAAGGGCGAATTCTTCGAGGGCCGCCTGAACACCAGCATCGCTTACTTCGAGGTGCATGAGACCAACCGCGCGATCCAGGACGATGCGTACAACAACCAGACGCCGACGCCGCAAAATTATGCGTTCAAAGGCTCCAAGGCCGTGACCAAAGGCTACGAAGCGGAAATCTCCGGTGAACTGAGCCCAGGCTGGCAGGTGCAAGGTGGCTACACCCACAAGATCGTGCGCGATGATGACGACAAGAAGATCTCCACCTTCGAACCCGAGCATCAGGTCAATCTGAATACCACCTACAAGCTCAAGGGTGACCTGGACAAATTCACCATTGGCGGCGGCGTACGCTGGCAGACCAAGGGCTGGAACGAGATCTGGAACGGGTCGCTCGAAACCAACCAGGACATCACCCAGGAATCCTACTGGCTGGTTGATTTGATGACCCGTTACCAAGTCACCAAGAACCTGTCGGCTACCGTCAACTTCAACAACATCTTCGACAAGTCCTACTACACCAACGTCGGTTTCTATAACTCAGCCGCCTACGGCGAACCGCGTAACGTGATGGTCAGCACCCGCTGGGACTTCTGACCGCACGGCGACAAGCTCCCCAATCGGCGGAGTAACGAAGATCCAAATGTGGGAGGGGGCTTGCCCCCGATGGCAGTGTGTCAGTCAATACATCTGGTGACTGTGACACCGCAATCGGGGGCAAGCCCCCTCCCACATTGGATAATGCCGTCCTGATTCGCCTCGTAATGGTCAGCACCCGCTGGGACTTCTGACCGCACGGCGACAAGCTCCCCAATCGGCGGAGTAATGAAGATCCAAATGTGGGAGGGGGCTTGCCCCAGATGGCAGTGTGTCAGTCCATACATCTGTTGACTGTGACACCGCAATCGGGGGCAAGCCCCCTCCCACACTGGATAATGCCGTTCTGATCCGCCTCGTAATGGTCAGCATCGCTGGGACTCTGACCGCATGGCGACAAGCTCCCCAATCGGCGGAGTAATGAAGATCCAAATGTGGGAGGGGGCTTGCCCCCGATGGCAGTGTGTCAGTCAATACATCTGTTGACTGTGACACCGCAATCGGGAGCAAGCCCCCTCCCGCATTGGATACGGGTTACCCCATCGCCTCTGCCAAGCTGCGGATGAACACGGCACTGTCGACAATGCCGTCGTGGTCCGTCTCGATCATCACCGAACGCTCGATGCGTCCCTGGCTGATCACTGTCGCCATCTGCTGTTCGATCAGTTCCCTGAAGCGCCCTGCCCGGCTCATGGACGCCCACCAGCAACTGACAGGTGCCTTGAGCGGTTTGAAGTCGGCCGCCACCATCCGTTCGCTCAGCGCCCGGTCGACGTCCCAGGCGATCTGCGCTTCGTTACCGTGCAGCAGTTGCTCCTTGATCGCGATAAAGGTGTCACCCAAGGCCTGCTCAGCCCAGCTCACAAACCCTTGCCATTGTCCCGCTTCATCCTCGGCATCGCGCTGGCACTGCGCCCAGGCACGCTGAATCGCGTCGGCGGATTCAGGGAACATCACGCCCAATAAGGCGGCACGGCGCTCGTTGGCTGACACCTCACGATCGTCCCCGACGTCCACTGCGTCCCAGTAGGGTTTGACCCACTGCGGCGGTGCGGCGTCGATCCACCCCACAAACTCCACGTCACGCCCCGCCTGTTCCAGGCCGTGCGCCACTTCCATCGCCAGGTTACCGCCCAACGACCAACCGGCCAGACGGAACGCACCCTCAGGCTGGGCCGTCAACAGCTGTGCGGTGTAATCCTCGACCATCACTTGCCAGTGCGGCACCGCTGCGCCGTCCTCGGCCAAGGCACGGCACATCACCCCCAATACCGGGCGCTGTTCGCGCAGTGCCAGGGCAATTGCGGTGTAGCAATGCACCGAGCCGAAACTTGGGTGGAACAGGAACAACGGCGTGCCTTCGGTCTGTTGGTTGAGCTTGACGATCAACGACGTGCGGCTATCGCCCTGCACGCATCTGACCTGACCCGCTACGGTCGGGTTAAGCATCAACTGACTGACCGACACGTTCACGCCGCTGACTTTGCGGATGCGTTCCTTGAGCATCAGGACCCGCAACGAATGGCCACCCAATTCGAAGAAGTTGTCGTGCAGCCCCACGCGCTCCACTTCCAGCACCTCGCTCCAGATCGCCGCGACCTGCCGTTCGAGTTCGCTCTGCGGTGCCTGGTACTGCTCGGCGCCGTGGGCCTGCGGCTTGGGCAACGCCTTGCGATCCAGCTTGCCATTCGGGCTCAGCGGCATCTGCGCCAGCAGCACCCACTGCGCCGGCACCATGTAATCCGGCAACTGCTCGGCCAGGTGCGCAACCACCTGCGCCTTCCAATCCTCCTGAGTTGTTTGCAGCACCAGGTAACCCACCAGATGCGTGCCGTCGACGGCCAGCACCGCCGCTTCGCGGACGCTGTCGAGCGCCAGCAGGCGTGCTTCGATTTCACCCAGCTCGATGCGCAGCCCCCTCAGTTTTATCTGATGGTCGATGCGCCCGGCATATTCAATCACGCCATCGTCGCGATAACGCGCCAGGTCGCCGGTGCGATACAAGCGCGCGCCGCTGCCGAACGGGTCGGTCACAAAGCGTTCGGCGGTCAATGCCGGGCGACGGTGATACCCCCGCGCCAGGCCAACACCGCCCAAGTACAATTCGCCCAACACACCGACCGGTGCCGGTTCCAGATTGTCGTCGAGTACATAGCACGCCAGGTTGGCGATCGGCCGGCCAATCGGCACGGTGTCGCGGCCTTCCTCGACACAGGTCCAGTGGGTCACGTCAATCGCCGCTTCGGTCGGGCCATACAAGTTGTACAACCCGGCGCGGGGCAGCTTGGCGAAGACCTGCTGCTGGGCGTCCGCGGGCAGCGCTTCACCACTGCACACAATGCGTTGCAGGCTGTGGCATGAGGCGACGTCCGCGTCCTGCAAAAAGGCTTGCAGCATGGACGGCACGAAGTGCAGCGTGGTGATGTGCTGCGTGTTGATCAGGCTGACCAGCCTGGCCGGGTCACGATGGTCGCCCGGTGCTGCCACCACCAGCCGTGCGCCGGTCATCAACGGCCAGAAGAACTCCCACACCGACACGTCAAAGCTGAACGGGGTTTTCTGCAGCACGCTGTCGTGAGCGCCAAGGCCATACGCCTGCTGCATCCAGCATAGGCGGTTGGTCAGCGCACGATGGCGATTGCCGGCGCCCTTGGGTTGGCCGGTGGAGCCGGAGGTATAGATCACATAGGCGAGGTTTTCGCCCTGCACCGCGATGTTCGGGTTGTGGGCGCTGAAGGCGTCCAGCCAGGCATCGCCGCTTTCCAGCACCAGGCTTTGTACCCCCGCCGGCACCGGCAGTTGCGCCTGCAAGTGGGCCTGGGTCAATAGCAGTTGCACACCGCTGTCCTCCAGCATGTGGGCCAGGCGCTCACGCGGGTATTCCGGGTCCAGCGGCACATAGGCACCGCCCGCCTTGAGCACCGCCAACAGGCCGACGACCATTTCGATCGAACGCTCCAGCGCCAGCCCCACCAGCACATCCGGGCCGACGCCGGCAGCCATCAGGCGATGAGCCAGACGATTGGCGCGCACGTTCAATTGCGCATAACTCAAGGTCTGCCCGGCGAACACCAACGCCGGGGCCTGTGGCGTGCGCTGCGCTTGGGCCTCGATCAACTGGTGCACCGCTTGATCCAGCGGATACTCCACCGCCGTGGCGTTCCAGGCCTGCACCACCGTTTCGCGCTCGGCTGCAGCCATGGACGGCAATGCGCCGAGGCGTTGGGAAGCATCGTCGGCCAGTGCCAGCAATAATTGCTGGAAATGCTCGGCCAGGCGCTGGATGTGCGCCGCGCTGAAGGCCTGGCGGTCGTAGTTGAACTCCACACCCAGGCTGTCGCCCAGCGCCAACAAGACCGTCAATGGGTAGTGAGTCTGCTCCAGGCTATGCACCACGCCAAAGCGCAACCCCGACGGCGCGCCCTGCTCCAGGGCCTCGGACACCGGGTAGTTTTCGAATACGAGGATACTGTCGAACAGCGCCTCGCCGCCCAGGCCGGCCCAGCGCTGGATCTCGAACAACGGCGTGTGTTCCTGCTCACGCAAGCCCAGGTTCTGCTGCTGGATCTGCTGCAGCCACTGGCTGACCGACATCTGCGCATCCGGGGTCGCCACCACCGGCAAGGTGTTGATGAACAAACCGACCTGCTGTTCGATTCCGCGCAGTTGCGCCGGGCGCCCCGCCACCGTGGCGCCGAACGCCACGGTCGCTTGCCCGGTGTGCTGGCGCAGCAGCAACAGCCAGGCGCTCTGCACCAGGGTGTTGAGGGTCACTTTGTTGCGCTGGGCGAATGCCTTGAGGCGTTCGGTTTGCGGCACGTCAAGGCTCAGGCGATGCTCACCATTTACAGTCAGGGCCGTGTCCGGCTGGGCATGTGTGCCCCGTGCCAGGCGCGTGGGTTCCTGCAAGTCACTCAGCTGGTCTTTCCAGAACGCCTGGCTGAGCGCCTTGTCCTGGGCTTGCAGCCAGGCGATGTAATCGCGATAACGCCCGGTGGGCGCTGGCAACGGCTCACCCGCATAGTGTTGCAACACCTCGCCGAACAACTGCGAACCGCTCCAGCCGTCCATCAGGATGTGGTGGTTGGTGTAGATCAAGTGATAGCTCGACGCGCCGGTGCGCACCACCGTCAAGCTCAACAGGGGGGCCTGTTCCAGCGCAAAGCCCTGGGCCCGTACCGACTCGGCGAGGCTGTCGAGGGCCTGGGCGCGGTCCTCGCGGGTCTGCCAATCCAGCTCGAAAAACGGCAGGCGTGCCTGCTTGTAGACCACCTGCAGCGGCTGCTCCAACTCGGCCTGCCAGACAAACCCGCTGCGCAGGATCTCGTGCCGCTCGACCGCCGCCTGCCATGCCTGGTGGAAGCGCGACACATCCAGGCCGTGCACGTCGATGCGCATCTGGTTGATGTAGTCACCCGAGCCTTCGCCATACAGTGACTGGAAGAGCATGCCTTGCTGCATGGGCGACAGCGGGTACAAGTCTTCGACCTCGGCCGCGTTCAGCGCCAAGTCGTCAAGCTGGTGCTGGGTCAACTGTGCCAACGGGAAGTCGGAGGGCGTCACGCCCTGGTTGGCAGGCGTGCAGCAGTGGTCGATCAGGGCTTTGAGTTCCTCGGCGTACTCGTCGGCCAGTTGCTGGACAGTCGCCTGGGCAAACATGGCCTGGCTGAAACTCCAATTGAGCTTCAGCTCGCCGCCATACACCTGGCCGTTGATTTCCAGCCAGTTGCCCAGCGGCGCCTCCGGGCTTTGCTCGGCACCGCTGGCGTCACCGGACGGCGCGAACAGCGCTGCTTGCTCAGCGCTGTCGAAGCTGGCGTCGAATTGCCCCAGGTAGTTGAACGTGATGCGTGGGCGCGGCAACGCAGCCAATGCCTGCTGGGCCTCGGCATCGCCCAGGTAACGCAATGCGCCAAAGCCCAGGCCTTTGGCGGGGACGGCGCGCAGCTGTTCCTTGATCTGTTTCAGGGAGCCGGCCAGCGTCGCGGCCGGCAGCAGTTGCAACGGGTACAGGCTGGTGAACCAGCCGACGGTGCGGGTCAGGTCGATCTCATCGAAGAGGTCTTCGCGCCCGTGGCCTTCGAGCCTGATCAACATCGACGCGTCACCGGTCCAGCGCGTGATCACACGGGCCAGGGCGGTCAGCAACAAGTCGTTAATCTGGGTGCGGTAGGCGCTAGGCGCGTCCTGCAGCAGGCGCCGGGTGTAGGCCGGGTCCAAATGCGTGGTCACACTCAGCGCCAAGTGGTTACTCAGGCTGGCCTGCGGGTCTGCGCCCGGCAAGCCGGACGGACTGCCCTGCAAGTGCGTCTGCCACCAGGCCAGCTCGTGTTGCAAGGCCGTGCTGCGCGCATAGATCTGCAAGCGCTCGGCCCAGGCTCGGGTGGCGCTGGTCTTGGCCGGCAGTTGCACGGCGGCGCCTTGGGCCAGTTGCTGGTAAGTGCTTTGCAGGTCTTCGAGCAGGATGCGCCAGGACACACCGTCGATCACCAGGTGATGGATGACCAGCAACAAACGCTGGGAACCGTCGGCCAACTGCGCCAGCACCGCGCGCAACAATGGCCCGGCACTCAGGTCGAGGCTGCGCTGGGCTTCTTCGCCCAGGGCCTCAAGTTCCTCGACGCTATTCAAGCGGGTCTGCCACAGCACCTGGTCGGCCTGGTGCTGTTGCGGCTCGCGATATGCCGCGCTCCAGCCCGCCGGCCCGTGCACAAAGGTGCTGCGCAGCGCATCGTGATGCACGATCAGCGCCTCGAGTGCGGCCACCAGCAGCGGTGCCTGCAACGGTTGGTGCGGTTGCAGCACCACGGACTGGTTCCAGTGGTGGCGCTGGGGTATGTCATCGGCGAAAAACGCCTGCTGCACCGGCAGCAGCAGTAACTCGCCGCTCAACGCCGACTGATCCAGCAGCACTGCGCCCTCGCCTTCCTGGGCGACAGCCGCCAGGCTCTGCACGGTCTGGTGCTGGAACAGATCCTTGGGCGAGAACCGCACCCCGGCCTGACGCGCACGGCTGACCACCTGGATGGAAATGATCGAATCGCCGCCCAGTTCGAAAAAGTTGTCATGCAAGCCCACTTGCGGCAGGCGCAACACGTCGGACCAGATCGCAGCGATTTTGCGTTCCAGCTCACTCTGCGGCGCCACATACACCTGCTGCATCAGGCTCACATCCGGCAACGGCAGGCCCTTGCGGTCGAGCTTGCCGTTGGGGGTCAGCGGCATGCGTTCGAGGAACATCAGGTGCGTGGGCACCATGTAGTCCGGCAAACGGGTTTTCAGGGCGCGGCGCAGGGCTTCGCGGCCGTTGGCTTGGGCGACGGCATCGTCGAGCAGGGCCGGGTCCAGTGGCACCACGTAGGCCACCAATTGCTTGCCGGTCGGGCCTTCCTGGGCCACCACCACGGTCTCGCCGACGCTGTCCTGTTCACGCAAACGCGCTTCGATTTCGCCCAGTTCGATACGGAAGCCGCGAATTTTCACCTGGTGATCGACGCGGCCGAGGTAGTCCACCACGCCATCCGCACGCCCACGGGTCAGGTCGCCGCTGCGATATACGCGGCTGCCGGGCTTGCCGAACGGGTCCGGCACGAAACGTTCGGCGGTCAACCCCGGACGCTCCAGGTAACCCCGGGCCACGCCCTCGCCGCCCAGGTACAACTCGCCGGCCACGCCGATGGGTTGCAGGTTGAGTTGGGCATCGAGCACATAGCCGCTGCGGTTGCCGAGCAAGGTGCCGATGGGTGCGTAGACGGCGCCGCACGGGTCGCCTTTGCGCGCCTTCCACAGCAGCGGCGTGACCACGGTTTCAGTGGGGCCGTAGCCGTTGAACAGGTAGGTCGGTTTCAGTGCGCGCCAGGCCAGGTCATAGCTGGCCTGCGCCACCGCATCACCGCCGAAGCAGTACACGCGCACCGCCGGTGGGTTGCCGTCACGTTCGGCATGTTCGGCCAGTTGTTGCAGGTACACCGGTGGGAATACGGCCATGGTCACATTGTGGCGGTGCATCTGTGCGTAGGTGTATTCCGGCAACCACAGGCTGTCGTCACGGATCAGCACGCTGGCGCCGTTGATCAGCGGGTGCATCCAGCCTTCATGGGCACCGTCGAAGGCGAACGACATGAAGTGCAGTTCGCAGTCGGCCGGGCTGGTTTCATAGCGCTCGCCGGTGGCGATGATGTGCGCCACCAACGGCCCGTGGGGCACCGCCACGCCCTTGGGCATGCCGGTGGAACCGGAGGTGTAGATCACGTAGGCGAGGTTGTCGGCGTGCAGTACGACATTCGGCGCCGCGTCACACTCGTCGCACCCGGCCAGTAGCTGGTCCACCGCCAGGGCTTGCAGGCCGTCCGGGATCGGCAAGCGGTGTTGCACCGCCGAGTGGGTCAGCAGCAGCCGCGAGCGACTGTCCTGCATCATGTACAGCAGGCGGTCACGCGGGTATTCGATATCCAGCGGTACGTACACGCCACCGGCCTTCAGCACGGCGAGGAAGGCCACCATGATCTCGGCGCTGCGCGGCATGGCGATGGCCACCCGCACTTCCGGGCCGACGCCACGGGCGATCAGCGCATGGGCCAGGCGGTTGGCCTGGCGGTCCAACTGGCCGTAGGTGAGCTGCTCGTCCGCAAACTTCACCGCCACCGCCTGCGGGGTTTCCTGGGCGCGGTCGGCCACCAATTCATGCACCAGCCGCTGGGCCGAGAAGCCGGATTCAGTACGGTCCCACAGTTGCAGGATCTGTTGCTGCTCGGCGGCGTCCAGCAGGCTCAACTGGCCGAGCTGCTGCCCAGGGTTGGCGACCATGCCCTGCAACAGGTTCTGCCAGTGGCGCGCCATACGTTGCACGGTGCTGGCTTCGAACAGGTCCTGGGCATATCCCAGGGTGGCCCAGATACCTTCGGTAGACTCCTGGATATCCAGGTCCAGGTCGAAATGCGCGGTCTTGCTCTGCCACTCCAGCCCTTCGACCAGAAGCTGCGGCAATTGCTGCTGGACCTGGGCCTGGCCGACGTCGGTCTGGTGGTTGAACATCACCTGGAACAACGGGTTGTGGCTCAGGCTGCGCTCCGGTTGCAGGGCTTCCACCAGCTGTTCGAACGGCAGGTCCTGGTGGGCCTGGGCTTCCAGCGCGCGCTGGCGGGTCTGTTGCAACAGCTGCTCGACGCTCATCTGGCCGTGCAGCTCGGCCTTGAGCACCTGGGTGTTGACGAAGAAACCTATAAGACGCTCGGTTTCGCTGCGATTGCGGTTGGCGATGGGCACGCCGACGCGGATGTCTTCCTGGCCGCTGTAGCGATGCAGCAAGGTCTGGAACGACGCGAGCAGCAACATGAACAGGGTCACGCCCTGTTGCTGGGCCAAGGACTTGAGATTGTGGCTCAGTTCAGGGGCCAGTTCGAAGGCCAGGCGCGCGCCACGGTGGCTTTGCACGGCCGGGCGCGGGTGGTCGAACGGCAGCTCCAGCACGCTTTGCTCGCCGCCGAGCCGGTCGCGCCAGTACGCCAGCTGGCGGTCCTTTTCGCCCGCCTCCATCCAGTTGCGCTGCCACACGGCGTAGTCGGCGTACTGGATCGGCAGCGCCGGCAGTTGCACATCAAAGCCTTGGCTGTAGCCCGCATACAGCTGCACCAGTTCCTCGACCATCAACTGCATCGACCAGCCATCGGAGACGATGTGATGCTGCACCAGTACCAGCACATGCTCATCCGCGGCCAGGCGCAACAGCGACACGCGCAGCAACGGGCCGCGTTCGAGGTCGAACGGCTGCGCGATCAGCGCCTCGACCTGTGCCTTGAGTTCGGCTTCGTCGACCTCGACGTGCGCGATCTGCAACGACGCCAGCGGCTCGATCACTTGAACCGTGCGCGCGTGATCCTGGCGCAGGTGAGTACGCAGGCTTTCATGCCGGGCCAGCAACGCATCAAAGCTGCGCTGCAACGCGTCCAGGTCCAACTGCCCTTTCAGGCGTAGCGCACTGGGGATGTGGTACGCGGCGCTGTGGGGTTCCAACTGCCAGAGAAACCATTGGCGCTCCTGGGCGTAGGACAGCGGCAAGGGGTGCTCGCGCCCTGTCGGCAACAAGGCTGGCGCGGTCGGCACCTGGCTGTCCTGGGCCTGCAATGCCGCGACAAATGCGTCCAATCGCGGGTACTCGAACAGCGCCTTGAGCGGCACCTCCAGCTGCAATGCCTGGCGAATGCGCGACACCACTTGCATCGCCAGCAACGAATGCCCGCCCAGTTCGAAGAAATGCTGGTTCAAACCGACGTTCTCGACACCGAGAATATCCGCCCAGACCGTGGCGATCTGTTGCTGCAACGACGTGACCGGCGCCAGCCAGCCCGGTTGCGCCGCGTTGGCGTCGGGCTTGGGCAGAGCCTGGCGGTCCAGCTTGCCGTTGGGGTTGAGCGGCATGCGTTCGAGGAAGATCAGGTGCGCCGGCACCATGTAATCCGGCAGGTGCGTGCGCAAGGTGGTCAGCAACTGCTCGCCGGTGTTTTCGCGCTCGGCCTCGCTCAACGGCTGCGCGGGCACCAGGTAGGCCAGCAGCTGATTGTCAGCCGCCAGCACCAGCGCTTCGCGCACGCTGTCCTGGGCCAGCAGCAAGGTTTCGATCTCGCCCAGTTCGACGCGGAACCCGCGAATCTTCACCTGATGGTCAACCCGTCCGACGTACTCCACCACCCCATCGGCGCGATAACGCGCCAGGTCGCCGGTGCGATAAAGCCGCTCGCCGCAGGCGTTGAACGGGTTGGCCACAAAGCGCTCGGCAGTCAGGCCCGGACGCTGCAGATAAGCGCTGGCCAGGCCGCTGGCGCTGGCAATGTAGAGTTCGCCCACGGCACCGATCGGCAACAGGTTCAGGTCGCGATCAAGCACCAACAAGCCACGCCCAGGCACTGCGCGGCCAATGGGGCTGGCGGTGACGCCGCTGATGACGTCGGGGTCGGTGCAGTCCAGTACGCTGGAAACCACGGTGGCCTCGGTCGGCCCATAGGTGTTGAGCAGCCGCACATGCCCCAGGCCGGCCCGTTGCCACAACAGCGGGCCGTCCAAGGGCATGGCTTCACCGCCGATATGTACCTGGCGCAAGGCGCCATAAGGCCGCGCACCCGCCGCCAGGCAATCCTGCAAAAACAGCTTCCAGTACGCCGTGGGCAAATCGGCCAGGGTGATGCCCTGGGCGATGACCTGTCGGTACAGCTCGGCGCCGTCCCACAGCTGCGGACCGCGCAGCACCACCGTAGCGCCGAGGGTCAGGGCGGGGTACAACTGCTCGACGAAGCCGTCGAAGTTCAGGGTGGCGAATTGCAACACCCGATCCTGCGCGACCAGTTGCGAGTACTCGGCGGCGATGCCGGCGAACTCACTCAACGCCGCGTGGCTGATGGCAACGCCCTTGGGTTTGCCGGTGGAACCCGAGGTGTAGATCACATAGGCCAGGCTTTGCGGCTCAAAGTCGCCGGGTGGATTGTGGTCTGCGCACAACGCCAACGACGCCTGGGCAAGGTCGATCGCCACGGCGTCTACCTGCGCCGGCAATGGCAGGCGCTCGCACAGGTGCGATTGGGTCAACACCAGGCGCACGCCGCTGTCCTCGAGCATATGCAGCAGACGCTCGCGCGGGTACTCGGGGTCCAGCGGCACGTAGGCGGCGCCGGTCTTGAGCACCGCCAGCAAGCTGACCACCATGGCAAAGGAGCGCTCCACGGCGATCCCGACCAATGCGTGCGGGCCTACGCCACGGGCGATCAAGTAGTGCGCCAGGCGGTTGGCCTGGCGGTTCAACTCGCCGTAGCTAAGGGTTTGATCATCCAGGGCCAGGGCCTGGCGTTCGGGCTGCTCGGCGGCCTGGGCCTCGAACAAGTGGTGCACGCCTTGCAATGCACGGGCGCAGGCCGGGGCATTCCACTCCTGGAGCATGCGCTGCTGCTCGGCGGCCCCCAGCATCGGCAGCTCGGCCAGACGGCTGCGCGGCGCGCTGACCAGCGCCTGCAACAGCTGCTGCCAGTGCTGCGCCAGGCGCTCGATGGTCGCGGCGTCGAACAGGTCAGTGGCGTAGCTCAACGCCGCCCACAGCCCGTCGGCTGACTCGTGGGTATCCAAGCTCAGGTCGAAATGCGTGGTCTGGCTGTCCCAGTCCAGCTCCACTACGCGCAGGCCCGGCAATGCCTGGCCGTCGCGCGCGCCCTGGGCGTCGGTCTGATGGTTGAACATCACCTGGAACAACGGGTTGTGGCTCAGGCTGCGTTCGGGTTGCAGTGCCACCACCAATTGCTCAAACGGCAGGTCCTGGTGGGCCTGGGCCTCCAGGGCGCGCTGCTTGGTCTGTTGCAGCAGCTCGACAAAACTCATCTGCCCGTCCAGGTCAGCCTTGAGCACCTGGGTGTTGACGAAAAATCCGATCAGTCGCTCGGTTTCGACGCGGTTGCGGTTGGCAATCGGCACGCCGACGCGGATGTCCGACTGCCCGCTGTAGCGATACAACAGGGTCTGGAACGACGCGAGCAGCAGCATAAACGGGGTGACGCCCTCGTGCTGGGCCAGGCGCTTGAGGCCGGCGACCAGCTCGGCTTGCAGATGCACCTGCAAGCTGGCGCCGCGATGGCTTTGCTGCGCCGGGCGCGGACGGTCCAGCGGCAACTCCAGCACCGGTTGTTCACCGCCCAGCAGCGCCTGCCAATAGGCCAGTTGCCGCGCCCGCTCCCCCGCTTCCATCCAGCCGCGCTGCCACAGGGCGTAGTCGGCGTACTGGATCGGCAGTTCGGGCAGTTGCAGGTCCTGGCCCTGGCTGTAGGCGGCGTACAACTGCACCAGCTCTTCGACCATCACCTGCATCGACCAACCATCGGACACGATGTGGTGCTGCACCATCACCAGTACATGATCATCTTCAGCCAGTTGCAACAGGGTCACGCGCAGCAGCGGCGCCTGGAGCAGATCGAAAGGCTGGGCCACCTCCGCTTCCACGCGCGCCATCAACTGCGCTTCATCGATCTGCGCCTGCTGGATGTGCACCCGCGCCTCGGGCAGCACGGCCTGGCGCACCTGCTCACCGTCCTCGATCAGTTGCGTGCGCAGACTTTCGTGACGGGCCAACAGGCTGTCGAAGCTGCGCTGCAGGGCCGTCAGGTCCAGCCGCCCCTGCAAGCGCAAGGCGCCGGGGATGTGGTAAGTGGCGCTGCCTCGGTCCAGTTGCCAGAGAAACCACTGGCGTTCCTGGGCGTAGGACAACGGCACGGTGTCGCTGTCGTGACGCGTCGGGGCAATCGGCAGTTGAGCGAAACTCATGCCCCGGCCCTGCAGACGCAGATAGAACTGCTGGCGTTGTTCCAGAGGCAGGCGAAGAAAGCGCGACACCAGGTCGATGTTAGGGTTGGAAAGCATGGTTCAAATCGCCTCTAGTTCGCTCAAAAAGTCACGAAGATCGTCAAAATCTTCCTCGCTGCCGGCGCGGAAGGTGGCTGCGGCCTGCACGTAGGCACGCAGCGATTCGGTCTGGAACAGTTCCATCAGCGGTACGTCCAGGCCCAGCTCGGCCTGGACCCGCGAGGTGATCTGGATCGCCAGCAAGGAATGCCCGCCGACTTCGAAGAAGTTGTCGTTCAGGCCCACTTGCGCAAGGTGCAGCACGTCGGCCCAGATCGCGGCAATGTGCTGCTCCAGTTCGGTCTGCGGCGCCACGTAGCGTTGCTGCATCTGGCTGGCGTCCGGCAACGGCAGGCCCTTGCGGTCGAGCTTGCCGTTGGGGGTCAACGGCATCTGTGCGAGGAATACGAAGTGCGCCGGCACCATGTAGTCCGGCAGGCCGCTTTTCAGGGCGCGGCGCAGGGTGTCGCGGAATTCGGCCTGGTCGGCCAGGCTGGCATCGGCGGGGACGACATACGCCACCAACTGCTTGCCGGTCGGGCCGTCCTGGGCCACCACCACGGTTTCGCCGACGCTGTCCTGTTCACGCAAGCGCGCTTCGATTTCGCCCAGTTCGATACGGAAACCACGGATTTTCACCTGGTGATCGACGCGGCCGAGGTAGTCCACCACGCCATCCGCACGCCCACGGGTCAGGTCGCCGCTGCGGTACACACGGCTGCCGGGCTTGCCGAACGGGTCCGGCACGAAACGTTCGGCGGTCAACGCCGGACGCTCCAGGTAACCCCGGGCCACGCCCTCGCCGCCCAGGTACAGCTCGCCGGCCACGCCGATGGGTTGCAGGTTGAGTTGGGCATCGAGCACGTAGCCGCTGCGGTTGCCGAGCAAGGTGCCGATGGGCGCGTAGACGGCGCCGCACGGGTCGCCTTTGCGCGCCTTCCACAGCAGCGGCGTGACCACGGTTTCGGTGGGGCCGTAGCCGTTGAACAGGTAGGTCGGTTTCAGCGCACGCCAGGCCAGGTCATAGCTGGCCTGCGCCACCGCATCACCGCCGAAGCAGTACACGCGCACCGCCGGTGGGTTGCCGTCGCGCTCGGCATGTTCGGCCAGTTGTTGCAGGTACACCGGTGGGAACACCGCCATGGTCACGTTGTGACGATGCATCTGCGCGTAGGTGTATTCCGGCAACCACAGGCTGTCGTCACGGATCAGCACGCTGGCGCCGTTGATCAGCGGGTGCATCCAGCCTTCATGGGCACCGTCGAAGGCGAACGACATGAAGTGCAGTTCGCAGTCGGCCGGGCTGGTTTCATAGCGCTCGCCGGTGGCGATGATGTGCGCTACCAACGGCCCGTGGGGCACCGCCACGCCCTTGGGCATGCCGGTGGAACCGGAGGTGTAGATCACGTAGGCGAGGTTGTCGCCGTGTAGAACCACGTTCGGCGCGTCGTCGCTGAAGTGCGCCCATTGCTCGGTGGAGTCAATCGCCAAGGTCTCCAGCCCTGCCGGAATCGGCAATTGCGCCAATGCCTGGGTATGGCTGAGCAGCAGTTGCGCCCGGCTGTCCTGCATCATGTACAGCAGGCGATCACGCGGGTACTCGATGTCCAGCGGCACGTACACGCCACCGGCTTTGAGCACGGCGAGGAAGGCCACCATGATCTCGGCGCTGCGCGGCATGGCGATGGCCACCCGCACTTCCGGGCCGACGCCACGGGCGATCAACGCGTGGGCCAGGCGGTTGGCCTGGGCGTCGAGCTCAGCGTAACTCAGGGTTTGCGCATCGAACTTCACCGCCACTGCATCCGGGGTCTGCCGCGCACGGTCAGCGACCAGCTCATGCACCAGGCGCTGGGCCGAGTAGCCGGATTCGGTACGGTCCCACAGGTGCAGGATGTGTTGCTGCTCGGCGGCGTCCAGCAGGTGCAACTGGCCAATGGATTGATGTGGATCAGCAACCATTGCCTGTAGCAGGTTCTGCCAATGCGCCGCCATGCGCGCGATGGTGGCGGGCGCAAACAGGTCGGTGGCGTAGCTCAGAGAGGCATGCAGCGCCGTCGGGCTTTCTTCGACGTCCAGCGCCAGGTCGAACTGGGCCACGCCTTCATCCCAACTCAGCACTTCGATGTGCAGGTCGGTCAGCTGCTGCAACTGGCTTGCGGCGGACGTCACGCGGTGGTTGAACAGCACCTGGAACAAGGGGCTCAGGCTCAGGCTGCGCTCCGGCTGCAACGCCTGCACCAGTTGTTCGAACGGCAGGTCCTGATGGGCCTGGGCGTCCAGGGAGCGCTGGCGCACCTGGCGCAGCAACTGCTCGACGCTCATCTGCCCGTGCAGCTCGGCCCTGAGCACTTGGGTGTTGACGAAGAACCCGATCAAACCCTCGGTTTCCAGGCGGTTACGGTTGGCCACCGGGACGCCGACGCGCACGTCTTCCTGGCCGCTGTAGCGGTGCAACAGCGCCTGATAGGACGCCAGCAGCACCATCGGCAGCGTGACGCCGACGTTGTGCGCCAACGCTCGCAAGCCTTCCAGCAGCCCTGGCGCCAACTCGATGCCCAGGCGTGCGCCGCGATGGCTTGGCAGCGCCGGGCGCGGGTAGTCGAACGGCAGCTCCAGCACCGGCTGTTCGCCGCCCAGTTGCTCACGCCAGTAAGCCAATTGACGCGCCTGCTCGCCGGCCTCCATCCACTGGCGTTGCCACACGGCATAGTCGGCGTACTGGATCGGCAATGCCGGCAGGTCCGGCGTTTGCCCCTGGCTGAACGCGGCGTACATCTGCACCAGTTCCTCGACCATCAGTTGCATCGACCAACCATCGGAGACGATGTGGTGCTGCACCAGCACCAGCACATGGTCGTCCTCAGCCAGGCGCAGCAACTTGACCCGCAACAGCGGCCCGCGCAGTAAATCGAAGGGGCGTGCGACCTCGGCCGCCACAGCGGCCTTGAGGTCGGCATAGTCGCAGGCGCCCCGGTCGATATCGATCAGGCCCAGCGCTTCGATGACTTGCACCGCGCCCATGGCCTCCTGGCGCAGATGGGTGCGCAGGCTTTCATGGCGCGCCAGCAAGGTGTCGAAGCTGCGTTGCAGCGCGGCCTGGTCCAGCGGGCCATGCAAGCGCAAGGCACTGGGGATGTGGTAGGCCGTGCTGTGCGGGTCCAGTTGCCACAGGAACCATTGGCGCTCCTGGGCGTAAGACAACGGCAAGGGTTGCGTGCGGTCGGCCTTCTGCAGCGCCGGCGCGGTGACGCCCTCCTCGCCCAGTGCGCGCACAAAGTCACCCAGCAGGGGTTGTTCGAACAGGGTCTTGAGCGCGACTTCCAGGGCCAAGGCCTGACGCACCCGCGACACCACCCGCGTGGCCAACAAGGAATGCCCGCCCAGTTCGAAGAAGTGATCGTCGAGACCGACCTGCGGCACGTTCAGCACCTCGGCCCAGATCGCCGCGACCTGTTGTTCGCGCGGGGTGATGGGGGCCAGATGGCCTTTACTCAGTTGGCTGGCATCCACCTTGGGCAAGGCCTTGCGGTCGAGCTTGCCGTTGGGGGTCAACGGCAGACGGTCGAGGAACAGCAGGTGCGCCGGCACCATGTAGTCCGGCAGGCGCTCGCGCAACGCGGCTTTGTAGGCCTGTTGTTCGTCCGGTGCGGAGCTCACCAGGTAGGCGATCAAGCGGTCGTTGTCGGCCAGCACCACGGCTTCACGCACGCCTGGGTAGTCACGCAGGCAGGCTTCGATCTCACCCAGCTCGATACGGAAACCACGCACCTTGACCTGGTGATCGACCCGGCCGAGGTACTCGACCACGCCGTCTGCGCAGTAACGCGCCAGGTCGCCGGTGCGGTACAGGCGTGCGCCGGGCGCCCCGAACGGGTCCGGCACAAAACGCTCGGCGGTGAGCGCAGGCTGTGCGTGATAACCCCGCGCCAGGCCGACCCCGCCGATCAGCAGCTCACCGGCCGCGCCTTGCGGGCATGGGGTGAGCCCGGCATTGAGGATGAACAGCGAGGTGTTGGCGATAGGCCGCCCGACCAAAGGCTGCGCTTCATGCAGCCGATGGGCCGCCGACCAGATGGTGGTTTCCGTCGGCCCATAGAGGTTCCACACCGGGCCTTGCAGAGCGAGCAGGCGCTGGGCCAGGTCAGCCGGCAACGCTTCGCCGCCGCACAGGCACTGGACGCCGCGCAACAGCTGCGCGCGCGGGCTGTCGAGCAGCATGCGCCAGGTCGACGGCGTCGCCTGCAGCACCGTGGCCGCCTGGCTGTGGGCCAAGTCGAGGATGGCTTCCGGGTCCAGCGCCATGGCCTGCTCGCTCAGCAGCACCGTCGCGCCGACACTCAGCGGCACGTAGAGCTCCAGGGCGAAGATGTCGAACGAGAACGTGGTCAACGACAACAGGCGTGCATCAGCGCCGATGGACAAACTGTCGGCCATGGCGCAGGTAAAACTGCACAGCGCCTGGTGCCGCACCATCACACCTTTGGGCTTGCCGGTGGAGCCGGACGTATAGATCACGTAGGCCAGGTGCTCCGGTGTGAGCGCAACCTCGGGGTTGTGTTCTGCACCCGTTTCATCCTCGACCAACAGCACCTGCAGGCCCTCGGGATGCGCCAGCTGGCCGTGCAACCGCGCCTGGGTCAGCAGCACCCGGGCGCCGCTGTCGTCGAGCATGAATGCCAGGCGCTCGGCCGGGAACTGCGGGTCGAGCGGCACGTAGGCAGCGCCGGCCTTGAGGGTGGCCAACAGGCTGACCGCCATGTCCAGGGAGCGCTCCACATGCACCGCCACCAGCACGTCAGGGCCGACGCCTGCCGCAATCAAGCGATGCGCCAGGCGATTGGCCCGACGGTTGAGTTCGGCGTAGCTCAGGCGGTCGCCATTGAAGCGCAGTGCGACGGCCTCCGGCTGGGCAAGGGCTTGGGCCTCGAACAACTGGTGCACGCACTGCTCGCGTGGATAGTCGAATGAGGTGTGGTTCCAGCCTTCAACCATCTGCTGCCATTGCGGTGCGCTGAGCATTGCCAGGTCATCGAGCGCCTGGGACGCATCGCTCACCACTGCGTGCAACAGGTTGTGCCAATGCCCGGCCAGGCGTTCCAGGGTTGCCGCTTCGAACAGGTCGGTGGCGTACGTCAGCGACGCCCAGAGGCCATCGGCGGATTCTTCGGTCTCCAGGCTCAAATCGAACTGGGTGGTATGCCCGGCCCAGTCCAGCGCCTGCAATGCCAGGCCCGGCAAGTGCACAGGGCCGGCGCGCAGGCTGTCCTGATGGTTGAACATCACCTGGAACAGCGGGTTGTGGCTGAGACTGCGCTCAGGCTGCAAGGCTTCCACCAGTTGTTCGAACGGCAGGTCCTGATGCGCCTGGGCCTCGAGGGCGCGGCGCTTGACCTGGGCCAATAACTGTTCGAAAGGCATTTGCCCATGCAACTGCGCCTGCAGTACCTGGGTGTTGACGAAGAAACCGACCAGTCGCTCGGTTTCCAGGCGCGTGCGGTTAGCGATCGGCACGCCGACGCGGATTTCGGACTGGCCGCTGTAGCGATGCAGCAATGTCTGGAACGAGGCCAGCAGGAGCATGAACAAGGTCACGTCCTGACGCTGGGCCAACGCCATGAGCTCGGCCACCAGCGCGCGATCCAGATGGATCTGCCGGCGTGCGCCCCGATGGCTTTGCACCGCCGGACGCGGGTGGTCCAGGGGCAGCGCCAGCACCGGATGTTCACTGCCCAGGCGCGCGCACCAGTAATCGAGCTGGCGCTGTTTCTCCCCGGCGGCCATCCAGTCACGTTGCCACTGGGCATAGTCGGCGTACTGGATCGGCAACGCCGGCAAGGCGTCGTCACCCTGATAGAGCGCTACCAGCTCATCGACCATCACTTGCATCGACCAACCGTCGGAGATGATGTGGTGCTGGGTGATCACCAGCACATGATGCTCTGGCGCGACGTCGAGCAATTTAACCCGCATCAGCGGGCCGATGCGCAGGTCGAACGGGCGCTGGATTTCCTCGGCCACCGCCTGTTCGATCGCCGCCACATCGACGCGCTGCTGCTCGATGGTCACCGCCAGGTGCGGATGGATGACTTGCAAAGTGTGCTCGCCTTGCTCCACAAAGGTGGTGCGCAGCGGCTCATGGCGCTGTACCAGGGCTTGGAGCGCCTGCTCCAGTGCGGCGCGGTTGAGTTGGCCGCGCAGGTGCAGGGCGGCAGGCACGTGATAGGCCGCGCTGGCCGGGTCCAGTTGCCAGAGGAACCATTGGCGTTCCTGGGCGAAGGACAGCGCCAGCGGACGGCCGCGCTCCAGCGCCAGCAACGACTGCGCCGTGCTCACCTGCAGCGCCGCGCAAGCGTCGGCAAATGCGCGCAGGGTCGGCTGTTCGAACAGCGCGCGCAGCGGCACTTCGAGCTTGAGCGCATGCCGCACCCGAGAGATCACCTGGGTGGCCAGCAGCGAATGACCGCCGCGTTCAAAGAAGTGATCGTCCAGGCCGACGCGCTCAACCTGCAACACCGCTTGCCAGATCGCCGCGAGCTGGATTTGCAGCGGGCTGTGGGGCGCCACGTAGGCCGGGGCGTGCAGGTTCAGGTCCGGCGCCGGCAGTGCGCGGCGGTCGAGCTTGCCGTTGCTGTTCAAGGGCAACGCCTCGAGCACCACCCACTGCCCAGGCACCATGTAGTCCGGCAGCGACTGGCGCAAACGGCCCGCCAGTGCCTGTGTCTCCAGCACATGGCCCTCGGCGGCTACCACGTAGGCGACCAATTGCGTGCCCGTGGCGCTCGGCAGCGCATGTACCGCCGCTTCACGCACCTGCGGCAAGGCTTGCAGGCTGGCTTCGATTTCGCCCATTTCGATACGCAAGCCGCGAATCTTCACCTGATGGTCGATACGCCCGACGTACTCCAGCGCACCCGCCTCGTTGTAACGGGCCAGGTCGCCGCTGCGGTAGAGCCGCGCACCGGGGATGGCGGCAAACGGGTCGGGCAGGAAGCGCTCGGCGGTCAGCGCCGGGCGGTCGAAATAGCCTTGGGCCAGGCCGGCCTCGGCACCAATGCACAACTCGCCCACGCTATCGGTCGCCTGCAGTTCGAAAGCGCTGTCGAGCACGTAGAGCGAGCGCCCGGCAATCGCGCGCCCAATCGGCACGCCGAACGAGTCGCTGGCATCAGCCAACCGGCAATCGTGCACGCTGGACACCACCGTCGCCTCGGTCGGCCCGTACGTGTTGACCAGCCGCACATCGCCCAACCCGGCGGCATGCCAGGCGCGCAGGCCTTCCACGGACATGGCCTCACCGCCCACATGCACCTGGCGCAGCTTGCCCAGGGGGCGGCGGTGCACGGCGCATTCCTTGGCCAGCAAGTACCAGTAGGCGGCGGGCAAGTCGGCCAGGGTCACGCCCTGTTCAACGATTTCTCGCGCCAGTTGCCCGGCGTCCCACAGTTCATCGCCGCGCATGATCAGCGCCGCGCCCACGCACAGCGGCGGGTAGCACTGCTCGACAAAGCCGTCGAAACTGAAAGTGGCGAATTGCAGCACGCGGTCCTGGGCGCTCAGTTGGCTGTACACCACGGCGCTGTCGCAGAACTGGTCGAGGGCGGCATGGTCGATGGCCACGCCTTTGGGCTGGCCGGTGGAGCCGGAGGTGTAGATCACATAGGCCAGGTCCGCCGCCATCGCGTGGTTGGGCGGATTGGTCGCAGGGTAGCTGGCCAATTCATCACCGCCGGCGCTGAAGTCGAGGCGGGTCAGCCCTGCCGGCAATGGCAAATCGGCCAGCAGGCCGGTTTCGCTGAGCAGCAGGTCGAGGCGGCTGTCCGCCAGCATATAGGCCAGGCGCTCGGCGGGGTATTTCGGGTCCAGCGGCACATAGGCCGCGCCGCTCTTGAGCACCGCCAGCAGGCTGACGATCAACTGCGGGCCACGACGGGACGCCAGGCCCACGCGCTGACCGGGGCCGACGCCGCATTCCAGCAGGCGATGGGCCAGGCGGTTGGCGCGGGCGTTGAGTTGGGCATAGCTGAGGCGTTCGCTGCCAGCCTGCACCGCCAGTGCATCCGGCGTGGCCTGGGCCTGGGCAGCGATGCGTTCATGGGCGCGTTGATGAGGCTGGACGGCTGCGGGCAATTGGCTGAGGGCAAGCACATCACGCTGGGCGCTGGCGTCGAGCAGACGCAGGTTGCCCAGGGGGCTTTGCGCGTCTGCGAGAAATTGCGCGAGCAGATACTGCAGGTTGTCGCTCAGGCGGCTGACCTGGGCTTGGCTGAAGTGCGCCCGGTCGTAGCTGAATTCCAGGCGCAGGCTGGTACCCAGCTCGATGCCGAGGGTCAGCGGGTAATGCGTGCGCTCATGGTTATGCAATGGCCCGAAGCTCAGCCCGGCCGGCGCCCCCTGCTTCAGGGCTTCGGCCACCGGGAAGTTTTCGAACACCAGCAAGGTGTCGAACAGCGCGGCGCCTGGCTGGCCAGCCCAGCCTTGGATGTCATAGAGCGGCACATGCTCGTGATCGCGCAGGCTGAGGTTCAGCGCTTGCAACTCACCAAGCCAGCTGATGGCCGATTGTGCCGGCGAGGCGGCGCTGATGATTGGTAAGGTGTTGATGAACAGACCCAACTGCTGTTCGATCCCCGGCAACGGCGCGGAACGCCCGGCCACGGTGGCGCCGAACGCCACGCACGCCTGGCCGGTGTAGCGTTGCAGCAGCAGGCTCCAGGCCCCTTGCAGCACGGTGTTGAGAGTGACTTTGTGTTGGCGGGCGAACTCACTGAGGGTGTGGGTGAAGTCACGGCCCAGCACAACCTGATGGTCGGCAGTGCCTGCCCGCGCAACCGGCGCACGCAGCGCTTGGGCCAGCAGAGTCGGCGCCTGCAGCGGCGCCAGCTGGGCTTTCCAGAACGCTTCGCCGTTGCCTTGCCGTTGCAGCCAGCCCAGGTAATCGCGAAATTGCCCGAGCGGTGCGGGCACCGTCTGGCCGGCGTAATGGGCGAGCACCTCGCCGAGCAACTGGGCGTTGCTCCAGCCATCCATGAGAATGTGGTGGCTGGTGAAAATCAGGTGCCAGGTCGGCCCCGCGCCGCGCACCAGCATCAGGCGAAACAGCGGCGCGGTATCGAGTGCGAAACCGCGTTCACGCTCGGCCTGAGCCAAGGCTTCGCAATCGGCACTCGGGTCTTCAATCACCTGCAGCTGCAGGTCGACCTGGCGCCGGATCACTTGATGGGCGCTGTCCAGGCCCTGCCAATGGAAGCTGCTGCGCAGGATGTCGTGACGGTCCAGCGCGGCCTGCCAGGCGCGCCCGAACGCCAGCAGATCGAGGCCTTCGATGTCGACGCGCAACTGGTTGATATAGGCCTGGGCTTCCGGCGCCAGCAGGGTGTGGAACAGCATGCCCTGCTGCATCGGCGACAGCGGGTACAGGTCGGCGATGGCCGGCCCGGCCACCGGCAATCCATCCAGCTGCGCCTGAGTGACCTGTGCCAGGGGGAAATCCGATGGCGTGACCTGCCCGGCCGGTGTGGCACAGCAATGGGCGATCACGGCCTTGAGCTCACAGGCGAAGTCGTCCGCCAAGCGCTGGATGGTCGCAGCCTCGAACATCTCGCGACTGAAGCCCCACTGCAGCGCCAATTCACCGCCATACACCTGCCCTTCCACCGTCAGCCAGTTGGCCAGCGGTGCCTCGGGGTCCTGGGCTTGGCCGCTGCCCTCGGCGGCCGGTACAAACAGTGCCGAGTCATCGAACTGGCGATCGAACTGACCTAGATAGTTGAAGGTGATGCGCGGCACGGCCAGGCCGGCCAGGGTTTCGCGGGCTCCGGGCGCGCCGAGGTAGCGCAGCAGGCCATAGCCCAGGCCCTTGTCGGGGACTGCACGCAGTTGTTCCTTGACCGCCTTGATCGCGCCGGCCAACTCGCCGTCCGCTTGCAGGCGCAGCGGAAACAGGCTGGTGAACCAGCCGACGGTGCGCGTCAGGTCGATGCCGTCGAACAGGTCTTCGCGGCCATGCCCTTCCAGCTGGATCAGCGCGGCGGGCTGAGCGCTCCAACGGCTGACCACGCGTGCCAGGGCGGTGAGCAACAGGTCATTGACCTGGGTGCGATAGGCCGCCGGCGCCTCCTGCAGCAACTGGCGCGTGTGCTCGGCGTCGAGGCGCGTTTCCAGCTTGGCGCCCAGGCGATGCTGCAGGCCGCCTTCAGGGTGATCACAGGGCAACTCGGCCTCGGCGGTTTGCGCCTGCCAGTACGGAAGTTGATGCTTGAGAGCGTGCGCGTGCTCTTGCAGCCGGTGCGCCCAGTGCTGATAGGCGCTGGTCTTTGCCGGCAACCGCTGCTCGCGATACGCCTGTTGCAAGTCTTCGAGCAGGATGCGCCAGGACACGCCATCCACCACCAGGTGGTGCACCACCAGCAGCAACCGCTGGGTGCCGTCGGCCATCTCGACCAGGGCGGCGCGCAGCAACGGGCCGTGCTCCAGGTCAAGGCTGCGCTGGGCCTTGTCACACAGCGCGGCCAATTCGGCGTCGGTGTCGGCCTGGGCCTGCCACAGCAGCGATGCGTCGACCGCAGTGGCGTGGTGCTGTTGCCACCCTTGAGCCTGCGCCACGAAGCGCAGGCGCAGGGCATCGTGATGCCGGACCACTTGCATCACGGCCGCGTCGAGCCGAGCGGGCTGCAGTGGTTCACGCGGGGTCAGCAGCAACGACTGGTTCCAATGGTGACGCGCCGGGATGGCCTGGGCGAAAAAGCCCTGCTGCACCGGCGTGAGAATGACCTCACCGCTGACCGGCCCCTGATCGACTTCGCTCAGTTCGTCGACGCCCGCCACCAGCGCCAGGCTGCGCACACTCTGGTACTGGAACAGGTCGCGCGGACTGAGGCGGATACCGGCCTGGCGGGCCCGGCTGACCACCTGAATGGAGATGATTGAATCGCCGCCCAGCTCGAAAAAGTTGTCGTCCAGGCCGACAGCCTGAATGCCCAGCACGTCGCTCCAGATCGCGGCCAGGGCTTGTTGCACGGTGTTTTCCGGGGCAGCAAAGGCCTGCTGCGCCGTGGCGTCCGGCAGTGGCAGCGCCTTGCGGTCGAGCTTGCCGTTGGCGGTCACCGGCAGCTTGGCAAGCGTGATGAAGTGGCTTGGCACCATGTATTCCGGCAGGCTGCCAAGCAGCCAGGCCTTGAGGTCGGTCGGTGCGTCGCGCTCAAGCACCAGGTAAGCCACCAACTGCTTGCCGCCGTGTACCACTACCACCGCTTCGCGCACCGTTGGGTGCTGCATCAGGCGCGTTTCGATCTCACCCAGTTCGATGCGCAAGCCGCGCAGCTTGACCTGATGGTCGAGGCGGCCAAGGTATTCGATCACCCCATCGCCGCGCTGGCGCACACGGTCACCGGTACGATACAGGCGCTCGCCGGCCACGAACGGGCTTGGCACAAAGCGCTCGGCCGTCAGCGCCGGGCGGCGATGGTAACTGCGCGCCAGGCCGGTGCCGCCGAGGTACAGCTCGCCTGAGACACCAGCCGCAACCGGGTTGAGCTGGGCATCCAGCACGTAGGTGCCGAGGTTGGCGATCGGCCGGCCGATGGGTACGCTGTCCGCGCCTTCGTCGATGCAGGTCCAGTGGGTGACGTCGATTGCTGCTTCGGTCGGGCCGTAAAGGTTGTACAAGGCCGTATTCGCCAGCTTGGCGAACACTTGGCGTTGCGCGTCCAATGGCAAGGCTTCGCCACTGCAGACAATGCGCTTGAGGCTGGCGCAGGCCTCCACGCCGGGCTCATGGATAAACGCCTGCAACATTGACGGCACGAAGTGCACGGTGGTGACGGCGTGCCGGCCGATGGTCTCGATCAGCCGGGCCGGTTCACGGTGTTCGCCCGGCGCGGCAACCACCAGGCGCGCGCCCGTCATCAGCGGCCAGAAAAACTCCCACACGGAAACGTCGAAGCTGAACGGGGTTTTCTGCAGCACCGCGTCACCGCCATCGAGTGCGTAGGCCTGCTGCATCCAGCACAGGCGGTTGACCAGTGCGCGGTGGCTGTTACCGGCGCCCTTGGGTTTACCGGTGGAGCCCGAGGTGTAGATCACGTAGGCCAGGTTCAGCCCATGCAGGCTGACGTTCGGGGCTGCGGTGCTGTAGCCGTCGAGCCAGTTGGCCGGCTGATCCAGGGCAATCACCTGGAGGCCTGCGGTCGGCAGCCGTGCCAGCAGGCTTTGCTGGCTGAGCAGCAGCCTGATGCCGCTGTCGTCGATCATGTACGCCAGGCGCTCCTCGGGGTATTCCGGGTCCAGCGGGACATAGGCGCCGCCCGCCTTGAGGATCGCCAGCAGGCCCACGACCATTTCAATGGAACGCTCGACACAAATGCCCACCAGCACGTCCGGGCCGACGCCTTGCTCGCGCAATGCATGGGCCAACCGGTTGGCGCGTGCGTCCAGCTGGGCGTAGGTCAGGGTCAGCTCATCGAACACCAGCGCTGGCGCGTCAGGCGTGCGTTGCGCCTGGTCTTCAATCAAGTGATGGATCGCGCGTTCGGTCGGGTACGGTGCGACCGTGTGGTTCCAGGTCTTGACCAGCAGCTGTTGCTCGTCGGCGCTGAGCATCGGCAGCTCACCGATGCGCTGTTCAGCGTCCGCCACCATCGCCTGCAACAGGCGGGTCCAATGGCGCGCCATGCGCTGGATGGAAGGCGCGTCGAACAGGTCGTTGGCGTAGGTCAGCGCGGCATGCAAGGTGCCGGATTTTTCATAGGTGTCGAGGGTAAGGTCGAACTGGGTGGTGCGGCCTTGCCATTCCACCAGGGCCAGTTCCAGGCCGGAGGCGGTGCTGACGGAGGCGATATCCGCCACCACCGGTTGATGGTTGTACATCACCTGGAACAGCGGCGTATGGCTGAGGCTACGCTCGACGTTCAAGGCGTCGACCAAGCGTTCGAACGGCAATTCCTGATGGGCCTGGGCGCCCAGGGCGTGCTCCTTGATGCCTTGCAGCAGTTCGGCAATGCGGGTTTGGCCGGTCAGCTCGGTGCGCAGTACCTGGGTGTTGACGAAGAAGCCGATCAAGCCTTCGACTTCAGTGCGGTTGCGGTTGGCGATGGGCACGCCGACACGAATGTCGCCCTGCCCCGTATAACGATGCAACAACACGTTGAAGGCGCCGAGCAGCAGCATGAACAAGGTGACGTTGTGCTTTTGCGCGCACAGGCGCAGTTGGGTGCCCAGCGCCGGGTCGATCTCGAAGGCATGGCGAGTGCCCTGGTAACTTGGCATGGCCGGCCGTGGACGGTCGGTCGGCAGCTCCAGAACCGGATGTTCATCGCCCAGGCGCGCCTGCCAATACGCCAACTGGCGCGCCTGTTCGCCGGCCTCCAGCCAGCGGCGCTGCCACAGGGCGTAGTCACTGTACTGGATCACCAGCGCCGGCAATTGTGGCGCCTCGTTGCGCTCGTGGGCGTCGTAGCAACGGATGAACTCGTCGATCAACACATTCATCGACCAACCGTCGGAGACGATGTGGTGCAAGGTCAGCAGCAGCACGTGCTCGTGTTCGTCGAGCCTGAGCAGCTGCACGCGCAGCAGCGGGCCATGCTCGAGGTCGAACGGCAATAGCGACTGGCGCGTCGCCGCCGCGTTGACCGCCTGCTCACGGTCAACGGGCGCCAGGGTGCTCAAGTCCAGGTTCTCGATGGCCAACGACGGCTCGATTGAAACCTGCGCCAGACGCTCATCCGCTTGACGCTGAAACACCGTGCGCAAGGTTTCGTGACGCGCCACCAGGCTGGCGAACGCTTGTTCCAGGGCGTCGAGGCTGAGCGCGCCTTTCAAGCGTACGGCGCCGGGCAGGTTGTAGGCGCCGCTGGCCGGATCCAACTGCCAGAGAAACCACATGCGTTGCTGTGCGTAGGACAGCGCTTGGCGATCCTCGGCCTCCACTCCCGCCGGAATCGGAAACCGGGAAAAATCCACGCCTTCTTTCTGCAAGGCCTGCAGGAACACTTGGCGTTTTTCCAGGGGCAACCCGATAAACCGGCGAGCAAGTTTCAAGGAGTCTTCAGCATTCATTTGTTGGAGTCCGGAGCAATAGGCAGGAAGCACAAAGGCACGTCGTCCCTATAAAACGAACCGCAGAGGGAAAAATTAGCGAGCAATGGGGGCCTGCGAGCGAGGTGTCATCACGGGTTACATCAATCTCGGGAAAGACGCATCAGACCGAGCTAGCATTGACGTACACCACTTTTTGCAACTACATTTAGTTACACGCAGGGAACGCCGTGTCCAAAAATGAAAAGCTGCTCGCCAAACTGCTCAATGAGCACATGGCATTCACCTGGTCTGAACTCGTAACCCTGTTACGCCGACTGGGCTACACACAGATTGAAGGGGCTGGAAGCCGAGTCAAATTCGACATTGGCGACCCCAGTGCACTGATCACCTTGCACAAGCCTCACCCCGGCAACGAACTGAAACACTACATTCGGCGCCAAATCATCGAACAATTGAAATCAGGAGAACTGATTCAGTGAACAACCAGCTGAAACACAAAGGCTACATCGGCTCCATCGAAGCCAGCCTCGAGGACAACTGCCTGTTCGGCAAAATCCTGTTCATCAAGGCCCTGGTGAGCTACGAAGGCAAAACTGTCGCAGAGTTGGACGCGGCCTTCCAAGAGGCGGTGGACGATTACCTCGCCACCTGCCAGTCGCTCGGGCAAACTCCTGAAAAGCCATGCAAGGGCTCGTTCAACGTACGCGTCGGCCATGACCTGCATCTGGCGGCAGCGTTGGCGGCGAACCGCAAGAAAGTGACGTTGAACGACCTGACACGCCAGGCGCTGGATGAGTTTTTACACCATCATTTCCCGCAGCCTTGCGCGGCGACTGGCTGACTGCCTAACCGCCGATACCCCAGCACCGCCGAACCCAACACGACCATCCCCGCCGCCAGTGCAACCCAGAACCCGCTGGCGGCGCCAGAGTGGTCAATCATCCAGCCGGAGCTGGCGGCGCCGATGGCCACCCCGATGCTCAGGCCGGTGATCAGCCAGGTCATGCCTTCGGTGAGGCGGCTGGGTGGGACGACTTGCTCCACCAGCGCCATGGACACTATCAGGGTCGGAGCGAAGAACAGACCGGAGATAAAGATCGCCACGGCCAGCCCCGGAATGTCGGTCACCAACAGCAAGGGCAACGTGGTCACGGCCGTAGCTACGCCGCAGTACAGAAACTGCCGAGGCAGCGGCGCCTTGAGCTTGAGCATGCCGAAGGCCAAGCCTGCCAGGCAGGAACCGATGGCGTAGACCGACAACACAATACTGGCTGCCGTCGGGTGGCCCGCGTGCTGGGCGAACGCGACGCTGACCACATCCACCACACCGACGATCACACCCATGGCGAGCAACAGGGTCATCAGGATCAGTACCGACGGCGAGGCGATCAACCAGCGCCCGTGGTGGTCATGACGTGCATGCACCGGCGGTTCAGTGGTGCGTTGCAATACGAAGGTGGTCACGCCCACCGCCAGCAATACGGCCGCCACCAAAGGCCCGGCCTCGGGAACAGCACCACACTGAGGCCGACGGAAATGGGCGGGCCGATGATGAAGCACACTTCATCGAGCACCGACTCCAGGGCAAATGCGGTGTGCAGCTTGGGCTGGCCACGGTACAGCTCGGTCCAGCGCGCCCGCACCATCGCCGACATATTGGGCATGCAGCCGGCCAGTGCGGCGAACAGGAACAACGTCCAGCCTGGCGCCTGCAAACGCGTGCACAGCAACACCATCAACAACGCGCCGCCACCGATCGACGCCGCAATGGGCAGCACCCTGCCCTGGCTGTAGCGGTCCACCAGGCGTGACACCTGCGGTGCGCAAAACGCGGTAGCCAACGCGAATACCGCCGCCACCGAACCCGCCAGACCGTAACCGCCATGCACTTGCGAGAGCATGGTGATCAGGCCAATCCCGGTCATGGAGATCGGCATGCGTGCCAGCATGCCCGCCAGCACAAAGGCGCGAGCGCCCGGCACCTGGAACAGCTCGGCGTAAGGGTTAGCCATCGATAAAGCGCCTTCTCTGCTTGGGTGGGCAACCTTTTATCACAGCAGCCGCTTGATCTGCTTATGCCGCCATACCAGGCGGTAATACGCGGTCTGCAGCACCAGCATCGCCAGGTAAGTCACCGGAAACGCCATCCACACGCCTTCGAGGCCAAAATGCGCATTGAACAGGTAGGCCACCGGCAATTCCACGCACAGCACACAGAAAATCGAGATGGCGACCGGTATCAGCACCACACCGCTGGCGCGCATGATCCCGCCGATCACGGCCTGGAAACCGAATACCAGGATGCTCCACAACATGATGTGCAACAGGTGCTCAGCGTTGACGCGCGCGGTGGCGTCGGTGATGAACAGCCCCAGCAACCAATGCGATAGCCCATAGCCGAGCACGATCAGGCCACCGGTAAGGGCGGTGTTGATCAACAGCCCGGTGCGCAGGATCGGCCCGATGCGCTCCAGGCGCCCGGCGCCAATCGCCTGGGCCCCCAGGATCGAGGCGGTGATGGCAATCGACAGCGCCGGAAACTGCACGTAGTTGACGATCTGCGTCACCGCGCCGTACGCCGCCGTCGCCTGGGAACCGTGGCCGTTGACCAGCGCCAGGATGACCAGTTCCGACAACGACAGCACCACCATCTGCAGGCCTGTCGGCAGGCCGATGCGCAGGACCTTGCCGAGGATCACCCGGTCCAGGCGCAAGGCGGCGAGCATGTCGCGATCCGGCGCCATCACCGAGTTTTTGTGGCGCAGCCGCAGGATCAGAAACAGCATCGCCAAGGCATTCCCCGCCAGCCCCGCGTACGCCGCACTCTGGATGCCCATGGGCGGCAGGCCGATCCAGCCGCGAATCAGCGCTGGCGTCAGCAACAAGCCCACCAGGGTCGACACCATCAAGGCCAACAACGGTGATACGGTATCGCTGACACCGCGTAGCAGTTGGGTATAAAGAATGAATACCAGCAACAGCGGCATGATCAGCATCATCACTTGGGCGTAGCCCACCGCATCGTCAAGCACATCGACAGGGGTTCCCAACGCCTGCAACGCGGGGCGGGCCAACAGGCTGCCAAGCAGGGCGGCAACCAGGCCCACCAGCGCGCCGAGGGTCAGCGTGGCGCCGGTGATCACCTTGACCATTCCCGTCTCGCGGGCGCCCCAGGCCTGGCCGATCAACACCGAGGCGCCAGCACCTAGGCCAATCACCAGGGCAATGAAGAAAAACACGATGGGGAACATGCCCGACACCGCCGCCAGTGCGTGGGTACCCAGCATCTGCCCGACATAGATACCGTTGAGCGTGCCGGAAAAGCTTTGCAGAAAGTTGGACAGCACCATCGGTGCCAGAAAAAACAGATAGACCTGCCACAGCGGTCGTTGCTGGATGACTTCCATGATGGTTCGGGGCCCTGGGTCTCGGTGGTGTCGTCAATCGCTTGAGTCTATTGGCGCTGAACCGCGAATGCTACGCCGAGATGACGATCCCACTGCACAAGCCTCTTGAGCACCGACGGCTGCTACCCGAGTCACCGGAAGCAGCCGTTGGCGCTCATTTGATCCTGCCCACCCGCAGCCACGGAGTAATTACCCACAGGTGCGTTGGCTTAAGGCTTGGCTCGCTATGTGAAGGATTCTTTCTCGATCATATGGTCGATGTTAACCATGTCGAAACGTTTGTCTTCAGCGCCTGGCGTACCGTTTTCCCGAACGCCGATATCCAACTCGCGCAATAATCCCGGACGATTGAGCAACTCCAAGGCCACTTCGCGCGCTTGCGGGCTGAACGTTCGGGCGGACGGAATAAGACCGGCTGCCTCTTTCAGCTCATTGGCGTTGACATAATTGTCATCCGCACCGGCGGTAAACTGCCTGAAATTATCTTTCACGGCCTGTAGCAGCCCGGCGTTGCTCATTGTGCGGTACTCACTCGCTGCATCGCCCAGATCCTGCCTGGAAATACTGCCGTCAAGTGTGCCGCTGCGGCCTTGATCAAGGGTCTTGAACAGTTGGCCCCGCTCCAGCAGCTCCTGCGCGATAGCGGCATCCGCCGCGCTGATGGGCCGACCATCCAGAGCGTGTCCCGACGCTGCAGCGCTCAGTGATGCGTCAGTGATCGTCCCCGTTGAGGAGTCTTGCAGGTTGCTGAAATGGGAGAGCACTTTGGCCGATAGGGCTTCGTTACTGTCATTGGCATACGGTCGCTGCCCTGTCGTCATGGGGTTCCACTGCTGACTGACTGGCATCCCCGCATAGGACGGCTGCTGCGCCCCGAACGCTCGTGGTGCAGGTGGCGACGCGTCCCAGCCTTCCATGCCGCGCGGCCCATTGGAGGAAGGCTGTTCGCAGAACGCAGGAGCAAACTGCTGGTTGACTCTCTGTTGCTGCATCGCGCTGGTATAGCGCGCCCCAAACTCCCCTGTTGGCTGTTGCATCGCGCCGTTATAACCCGGTGACCGATAGCCACGTGCGTCTTGCTGAGCTAACTGGTTGATGGCTAGCTCCACATCCTCTTGGTTGATCAGCCCGTCTTCCTGACCGCCGTTCTGAACGCCATCAAAGAGCCGTGGGAGGTCGCCCCGGCCCAATATATCCCTGGCAAGCAACGTCATCTGATCATGGTAACCGCCGTCTACCAATGGACGATTGGCAAAGTCAATAAGCGAGTCTCGCGAAACGAAAGCAGCTCCAGACGAGAAGTATTCAAAATTGCGTAGCAGCGACTCTGCGACTGCCGAATTGGAATAAATGCTGGTCATACTGCTCGGCATGTTCGCAGTAGCATTGCGCCCATAATCGGCAGGGGTATATCCGAAGCTCTGTGCGGGTGGAGGCGAATAGAGCGGCTGGTTGAAGTTAGGATTCATTGCAACACCTCATGTCTTGGACGTAACAACTGCTTAACCAGGCCAGTAAGCCCTCGATTCAGCTACCTCTTGGTGGCAACCGAAAACAGTGCAGTTCCAACGCATCAGAAATGGACTACCCACCAAACGCCTGCGAAGGCCGGCGCAACGTCGGATCAAACGGATTGATCCGTGGCCCGATCGCCGCCGCCTCGCGCTTCAACAATTCCACCACCATCGGCAAACGGCTCGGCCCCAGGCGATCACTGATGGTCGCTACGCTCAACGCCGCCACCGCATGCCCGTCACGGTTGAGAATGGGCACCGCCAGCCCGGCCATGCCTTCGAGCACGCCCGTGTTGCGCGCGGCATACCCCAGGCTGCGCACATTCTCGACCTCCGAACGCAACAGCACCTCGTCGTACACATGGAAATCCTTGAGCCGTGGCAGGTTGTAGCGGATTACCGTTTCGCGCTCTTCCTCAGGCAGGAATGCCAGGATCGCCAGGCTGCCCTGCCCCACGCCTAGCGCCACGCGCCCACCGATATCGCCGGTGAAGGTACGGATCGGGTACGGGCCTTCGCTGCGGTCCAGGCAGATCGCGTCGAAGCCACTGCGGGCCAGCAGGAACAGCGAATCGCCCAGCGACGCACTCAAACGCAACAGGCTTGGCCGTACCAGGTCGCGCAGGTTGCCGGTTTTGCCGGCATTCGCCGCCAGGGCAAAAAACTCCAGGCTCAAACGGTAGCGCTTGCTGCGCGCGTCCTGCTCAACCATGCCTTCGTCCATCAGGCTGCGCAGCAGGCGGTGGGTGGTCGGTTGCGAGAGGCCGACCTGCTGCGCAAGCTGGGTCACGCGTTCACCGCCTTCCGGCACTTCACCCAGGATGCGCAGCAGTGCGAACAGGCGAGAGACGCCACCCGAGCCAACTTCCCTGGCACCTTCATTCCGCTCAGTGGAATCATTCACGCCTTATCTCCAACTAAATTCTGATGAATGAATAAAACAGAAAATAATCATCCATTCAGTGAAATACTGTCTTCCGTCCACTCTAGTCTTCGTCCTAATCTGCGTCCACAGGGGCGAAACGAACAACAACCGGCAGCCGACCGAAGATCGAGCGCCAGCGCACCCACAACTGTTCTTTCGCATCTGCCCAAAACAAAAAAAGCGCGTTTCGACGCGACTCAAACAGGTGGAACGCAGACATGGCATTTCTCCAACTTCGCGCCTTGAGCAAACGCTACGGCGCCGTCGATGCGGTAGTCGCCACCGACCTTGCGGTGGAAAAAGGCGAATTCGTTTCCCTGCTCGGCCCCTCGGGTTGCGGCAAGACCACCACCTTGCAGATGATCGCCGGTTTCGTCGATGTGAGCGGCGGGCAGATCCTGCTCGACGGTCGCGACATCACCCATGCCAAGCCCGCCAGCCGGGGCCTGGGCGTAGTGTTCCAGAGCTATGCGCTGTTCCCGCACATGACAGTGCGCGACAACGTCGCCTTCGGCCTGAAGATGCACAAGGTGCCCGCCGGCGAGATCGCCGCCAAGGTCAAGACCGTGCTGGAGCTGGTGCGCCTGGCCCCCCATGCCGAACGCTACCCCCGGCAACTGTCCGGCGGCCAACGCCAGCGCGTGGCTCTGGCCCGCGCGCTGGTGATCGAGCCGCCGGTGCTGCTGCTGGATGAGCCGCTGTCGAACCTCGACGCCAACCTGCGCGAAGAAATGCAATTTGAAATCCGCCGTATTCAATGCGCGGTGGGCATCACTACCTTGATGGTCACCCACGATCAGGCCGAGGCGCTATCGATCAGCGACCGCGTGGTGGTGATGCAGGCCGGGCGCGTGACCCAGATCGACGCGCCCTACCGGTTGTACGAGCACCCGCGCACACGGTTTATCTCGGACTTCGTCGGCAAGGCCAATCTGCTCGCCGGCGACTACGATGCCCTGGGCATCCCGCAGGTGCGCCATACGGGCGGCGCTGGCGCGCTGACCCTGAGCCTGCGCCCGGAGAAAATCCAGCTGCTGGACGCGGGCTCGGGTCGCTTGCAGGGCAAGGTGCTGGACCGTTACTTCTTCGGCAGCCAGTGGCTGTACCGGGTCCATACCGACCTCGGCGAAATCACCGTGGTACGCAGCAACGACGGCAGCGCGCCGCTGGGCAACGGCGCGGCAGTGGGCCTGGATTGGCAAGCGGACCTGTTGCGGGTCTTGGCGCCGGACGAGGTGCACCCATGAGCCGGGGTTACTTACTGTCCCTGCCGGCGCTGGTGCTGTTTGCCGGGCTTTTGGTGCTGCCGCTGGGCCTGACGCTGGTGCTGTCGTTCAACGTGTTCGATTACCAGGTAGGCGTGAAGGCCGATGAGTGGACCTTCGCCCATTACCTGTCGCTGTTCAGTGATGCGTACTTCTACGAGATCTTCTGGCGCACCTTCTGGATCAGTGCGCTGGTCACCCTGTTGTGCGTAGTGATCGGCGTACCGGAGGCCTATATTCTCAGCCGCATGGGAACGCCATGGCGCTCGATTTTCCTGATCCTGATCCTCACGCCGTTGCTGATTTCGGTGGTGGTGCGCGCCTTTGGCTGGAGCCTGTTGCTCGGCGCCGACGGGCTGGTCAACCAAGTGATCCAAATGCTCGGCGGCCGCCCGGTGAAGCTGCTGTATACACCGTTCGCGGTGATCATCGCGCTGGTGCATGTGATGCTGCCGTTCATGATCATCCCGGTCTGGACCTCCTTGCAGAAGCTCGACCCCTCGGCTGAGCAGGCCGCGTTGTCGCTGGGTGCCAGCCAGGCCACGGTGATGCGCCAGATCGTCTTGCCCCAAGTGATGCCCGGCGTACTGTCCGGCACCCTGATTGTGTTCGGCCTGGCCGCCAGTTCGTTCGCCATCCCCGGCCTGCTCGGCGGGCGCCGCCTGAAAATGGTCGCCACGGTGGTGTACGACCAATACCTCTCGGAACTCAACTGGCCCATGGGCGCGACCATCGCCGTGGTGCTGCTGTTGGTCAATCTGCTGATCATGCTGAGCTGGAACCGCATGGTCGAAGGCCGCTACAAAAAGTCCCTGGGGGTTTGAGCGCATGTCTAGAAACGGTCCGTTGGCCCTCGGTTTCCACGCCCTGGTGGTGGTGTTCATGCTGGCGCCGCTGGTGGTGGTGTGCCTGGTGGCCTTCACCCCGGAAAACACCTTGAGCCTGCCCACGTCGGGCTTCTCCCTGCGCTGGTTTCGTGCGGTGTTCGAGCGCGCCGACTTTATCCAGGCGTTCTATAACAGCCTGATCCTGGCGTTTACCGCCGCGACCCTGGCCACGCTGATCGCGGTGCCGGCGGCTTTGGCGATCAGTCGTTATTCATTTCCAGGACGGGATTTTTTCAGTGCGCTGTTTCTGTCTCCGATCATCATCCCGCACCTGGTCCTGGGCGTTGCCCTGTTGCGCCTGTTTGCGCTGATGGGCGTGAATGGCAGCTTCACCTGGCTGATGCTCGCCCATGTGGTGATCATCACGCCCTATGTGCTGCGCCTGGTGCTGGCGGCCGCCATCGGTATCGATCGCAGTGCCGAACAGGCCGCCGAATCCCTCGGTGCCGGCCGCTTTACGCTGTTTCGCCAGATCACGCTGCCGATGATTCTGCCGGGCGTGGCCGGTGGCTGGCTGTTGGCGTTCATCAACAGTTTCGATGAGGTGACCCTGTCGATATTCGTCAGCTCCCCGGCCACGCAAACCCTGCCGGTGCGCATGTACGTGTATGCCACCGAGTCCATCGACCCGATGATGGCGGCGGTCTCGGCGCTGGTGATCGCGCTGACGGCGGCAACCATGATTCTGCTCGACCGGGTGTACGGCCTGGACCGCGTGCTGGTGGGGAAACACTGATGGCCCTGTTCAAGCGACTCGCTGAAACCCAGCGCCCTGCCCTGGCGTTCACCCTGGACGGCCAACCGGCCGCAGGCCTGCTCGGCGACACCCTGCTGACGGCCATTCTGACCTGCGCCGAGCACCTGCGCGGCAGCGACTTCAGCGCTGAGCGCCGTGCCGGTTTCTGCCTGATGGGCGCCTGCCAGGACTGCTGGGTGCGCCTTGCAGACGGGCGCCGCGTACGCGCTTGTTCGACGTTGCTGGAAGAGGGCCAGGCGATCAGCCGTGAACCGGGGCGCCACGCATGAAGCCGATTGTGATTGTGGGCGCAGGCCCGGCCGGCATCACGGCGGCGCGCACCTTGCTCGAGCATGGCATCAAGCCGTGCCTGATCGATGAAAGCCTGCGCGGCGGCGGGCAGGTTTATCGGCGCCAACCGGTGAACTTCCAACGCTCGGCCAAGCAGCTTTACGGCTTCGAAGCGGGCAAGGCCCAAGCCGTGCATCGCACCTTGGACGAGTTGGCACCGCTGATCGACTATCGCCCCGACACCCTGGTGTGGAATGCCGAAGACGCCTGCCTGGACACGCTCACAGAGGGCCGTGCCGAGCGCGTCGAGTACTCGCGGGTCATCGTCGCCACCGGGGCCACCGACCGTATCCTGCCGGTGCCAGGCTGGACCTTGCCCGGCGTCTACAGCCTGGGCGCGGCCCAGATTGCGTTGAAATATCAGGGCTGCGCCATCGGCGAGCGTGTTGCGTTCTGTGGTTCGGGGCCTTTGCTGTATTTAGTGGCTTACCAATATGCCAAGGCCGGCGCCCAGGTCGTGGCGGTTCTCGACAGCGCGCCGTTCAGCGCCCAATGCCGTGCGCTGCCGGCGCTGCTCGGGCAGCCGCTGACCCTGGCCAAGGGCGTGTACTACCGCGCCTGGCTGACCGCCCACGGGGTTGCCGTGCATCAGGGCGCAACCCTGCGGCAGATCGACGGCGAACAGCGGGTCAGCGGTATTCGTTGGGGCGAACAGCGCCTGGCGTGCGACGCCGTGGCCTTCGCGCACGCGCTGCGCAGTGAGACGCAACTGGCAGACCTGCTCGGTTGCGCGTTTGCCTGGAACCGCCTGAACCGGGCCTGGTTGCCGCGCCGCGACAGCGCCGGGCGCAGCAGCGTGGCGCAGGTTTACCTGGCGGGCGACGGTGCCGGCATCATGGGCGCCGATGCGGCGCAATTGGCCGGTGAGCGTGCAGCGCTGGCCGTACTGGAAGATATCGGCAAGGGGGTCGATCAGCGTCGTATCACCCGGCTGGAACAGCAGTTGGCGCGCATCCAGCGCTTTCGCCAGGGCCTGGAAACCGCGTTTCCCTTCCCTGAACAATGGGCCGCGCAGGCACCGGATGCGTTGACCCTGTGCCGCTGCGAAGAAGTCAGTGTGGGCGAGGTGCGCGCTGTGGTGGATGAAGGCCACTGGGAGATCAACCGGGTCAAGGCCCATTGCCGCGTCGGCATGGGCCGCTGCCAGGGGCGCATGTGCGGGCTGGCGGCGGCGGAGATTGTCGCCGAGCGCAGCGGGCGGAGCATTGAACAGGTCGGGCGCCTGCGTGCCCAGGCGCCGGTCAAGCCGCTGCCGTTCGGCGTGCAGGTGCAGCCGTGATCGACGTTATTGTGTTGGGCGGCGGGATTGTTGGCGCGTCGGCGGCCTTGATGCTTGCGCGCCAGGGTCAGCGGGTGGCGCTGGTCGAGCGCGACTTTTGCGGCTCGCATTCCAGCGGCGTGAATTACGGCGGCGTGCGACGTCAAGGACGGCCCTTGCATCAGTTACCGCTGTCGCAGCGCGCCCATCAACTGTGGGCCGACCTGCCTGGATTGATCGGCATCGACGGCGAGTACGTGCGCTCCGGACACCTGAAACTGGCGCGCAGTCATGGGGATTTTGCCGCGCTTGAAGCCTATGCCGCACACACCCGTGGCTTTGGCCTGAACCTGCAATTGCTCGATTACACCCAGTTGCGCGAGCGCTTCCCGTGGGTGGGCGACATCGCAGTGGGCGCCTCGCTCTGCCCCGACGACGGCCACGCCAATCCGCGCCTGGTATCGCCGGCCTTCGCCCGAGCGGCGCAGCGCAGTGGCGCCTGGGTTTATGAGCAGGCAGAGGTGAGCCGCATCGACCATGACGGCCAGCGCTTCCAGGTGCACTGCGCCAATGGCCTGCACCTGCAAGCGCCATGGCTGCTCAACTGCGCAGGTGCGTGGGCCGGCAGCGTCGCCGCGCAATTTGGCGAACCGGTGCCGATGATCTCGGCACACCCGGCGATGTTGGTGACCGAGCCGTTGCCGAGGGTGATGAACGTGAGCACCGGCGTCGAAGGCGGCGGCATCTATGCGCGGCAAGTGGCGCGCGGCAACTGCATCCTCGGCGGTGGTCGCGGCTTCGCCCTTGGCCCGCAGCAGGCCCGGCCCGGCCAGGCGGCGGTGCTGGAGATCCTGCGCAATGCGGGTGAGTTGTACCCGTTTCTGCGCGGGGCCCAGGCCATCCGTACCTGGAGCGGCACCGAAGGTTATCTACCCGATCATGAACCGGTGATCGGCCCCAGCAGCACCCAACCCGGCCTGCTCCACGGTTTCGGTTTTGCCGGCGCCGGGTTCCAGCTCGGCCCTGCGGTCGGTGAAGCCCTGGCAGAAATCGTCTGCGAGGGTGCCAGCCGTCAGCCCATTGAAGCGTTTTCCATCCGTCGTTTCCAAGCCTGAGAGGAAAAACCCATGAACCCACGTACCGCGCTGTCCTGCTTGTCCCTCGCCTTGCTCGCGTCCAATGCCCATGCCGCGCCTACGCTGTACCTGGGTATGAACGGCGGCACCATGGAGCGGGTCTACGCCGATAAAGTGCTGCCCGCCTTCGAGAAGGCCAACAACGTCAAGGTGGTGATCGTGCCGGGCACCTCGTCGGACATTCTTGCCAAGGTCCAGGCCAACAAGGACAACCCGCAGATGCATGTGATGTTCCTCGACGACGGCATCATGTACCGCGCCATCTCCATGGGCCTGTGCGACAAACTGGCGCCCAGCCCGACCCTGGAACAGATCCCGGCCAAGGCTAAAATCAAGGACCAGGCCGTGGCCGTGACCCTCGGCGTCACGGGCCTTGGCTACAACGCCAAGATGTTCAAGGAAAACGGCTGGGCCGCGCCCACCTCCTGGATGGACCTGGCCGACCCGCGCTTCAAGGAAAAAGTGGTGTTCCAGTCCCTGGCCTCCTCCACCTTCGGCTTGCACGCTTTCCTGATGTTCAACCGTATCCAGGGCGGCAGCGAGGCCGACGTGGAGCCAGGCTTCAAGGCGTGGCCGAAGACCGTCGGCCCCAACGTGCTGGAATACATCGCCAGCTCGGCAAAAATCTCCGAGATGGTGCAAACCGACGAAGCGGCGATCTTCCCCCTGACGCCGACCCAGGTCGCCACCCAGAAACTGCTCGGCGTGCCCATGGAGTATGCGCAACCCAAGGAAGGCGCAGTCGTGCTGAACGTGGCCGAATGCGTGATCGCGCGCAATGACCAGCCGGAACTGGCGCAGAAGCTCGCGGCCTTCCTGCTCAGCGCCCAAGCCCAGGCGCCAGCGCTGGAAGACGGTGACCAGATCCCGTCAAACCCGACCACGCCGACCACCGACAAGACCCGGGCGCGGGTCGAGGCGATGCAGGGTTATCTGCAGACGGCGATTTCAATCGATTGGGACCAGGTCAACCAGGCACGTCCGGAGTGGAACGCGCGATGGAGTCGTTCGATCGAGCGTTGATCACAACGGCACGAAAGGCAGCGCACGTTTGTGCGCTGTCTTGCTGTACGCCGCCTCGACTAATCCCCTCACCCGCTCACTCACCGGCTCGCCCATCAGGTACGCATCGATTTCTTCATACGAACAGCCGTAGGCGTCCTCATCCAGTTTCCCCGGTGCCAATTCTTCAAGGTCTGCGGTGGGTGGCTTGTATGCCAGGTTCGTTGGAGCGCCAAGGGCCGTGGCCAGCAGGCGCACCTGGGTTTTGGTCAGGCCGGACAGCGGCGCCAGGTCGCAGGCGCCGTCGCCGAATTTGGTGAAAAAGCCCATCAGCGCTTCGGCCGCCTGGTCGGTGCCGACCACCAGGCCATTGTGCAGGTTGGCGACCGCGTATTGCGCGATCATGCGCGCACGGGCCTTGACGTTGCCCTTGATGAAATCGAGTTGGGCGGCGCTGGCTTCGGCGGCGGCCAGGCTGGCCATCAGGCCGTCGACACTGGCCGCGATGTCGAGGGTGTCGATATGGTCCGGCAGGATAAAGTCCAGGGAAGCCTGGGCATCGTGTTCGTCGCCCTGGATCTTATAGGGCAGACGCATGGCGATAAAGCGCGCGGCGTAGCCTTCTTCGCGCAGTTGCTGCGCCGCCAGCTGGCACAGGCGGCCTGCGACCAGTGAGTCGACACCGCCGCTGATGCCCAGCACCAGCGCCTTGCAACCTGAATGGCGCAAGGTGGTCTTGATGAAGTCGATGCGCCGTTGAATCTCCTCGGGCTCGCCACCTTTGCCCAGCGAGCGGTTGACGTTCAGTTCACGCGCGATCCGTTCTTGAGTTTGCATGTCATTCCTCCACGCTACCAACGTTGAATACCTGTGCCGCGTACTGCAAAAACGACGGGTCTTCGCAGACGTTCTTGACCGGGTCATCGGAGAATTTCACCACCGGCTCACCGTGTACCCGCACCAGCTTCATGACGATACTCAGCGGCTCGACGCCGTCCACATCACAAGCCAGGCTGGTGCCCATGCCGAAGCCGAACCGCGCCTTGCCACGGATGTGCCGCAGGATCGGCAGGCATTTTTCGAAATTCAGACCATCGGAGAACATAAGGTCTTTGGTCATGGGGTCGATGCCGAGTTCCTTATATCTGGCCAGGACTTTGTCGGCCCAGGCGATGGGGTCACCCGAGTCCTGGCGCAGGCCGTCGTAGAGCTTGGCGAAGTACAGGTCGAAATCCTTGAGGAAGAAATCGGTGCTGATGCAGTCGGTCAGGGCCATACCGAGACGGCCACGGTACTCGCGCACCCAGTTCTCCAGGGCGGCGTTCTGGCTTTCGCGCAGACGGCCCAGTTGCTGATGCACCATCAGCCATTGGTGGGCCATGGTGCCGATCAGTGGCAAGTTGAATTCGTAGGCCAGGTGCGCATTGCTGGTGCCAAGGAACTGGCCGGGAAAGTCGCGGCGCATGATGTCGACTACTTCGCGCTGGGCCTTGAACGATAGGCGCCGGCGGGTGGAGAAGTCGGAAACGCGCAGGTCGGCGAGCTCCTCGCGGCTGAGGTTCTTCTCCAGCCAGTCGAACTTCTGATACAGCTTGCGGGTGACGTCTTCGAGGGTCACGTCAGGGTATTTGTCGCGGTTGCGCAGTTCGCTGACCAGCGCCAGGACCGGTTGCTCGAACATGATGCAATGCAGCATCGGGCCGATCACGCGGATGTTCAGTTGGCCGTCTACTTCACTGACGTGGATATAGCGCAGGTCGAAGCGAAACAGGCCAAGGAAGCGCTCGTAATCCGGCGTGAGGTATTCGCGAAAACGCGGGTTGAACAGGAAGCGCAGCTCGCCTTCGCGCATCTGCAGGCCGGCAAGCTTTTCCAGCTCGGTTCGCAACGCCGGGATCAGGTGGCCGAGTTTTTCCCTGGAGCGGACGATGAAGTTGTATTCCACGTCTACGTTGGGATGCTGGTGCAGCACCGCCTGCATCATGGTGAAGGTGTAGTAATCGGTGTCGAGCAAGCCCTGGATGACCGGGGATTTATCGTCATACGCACTTTCCATGGTGAGTCTCCTTAACGCGTGGCCATCGCGGCCAGTTCTTCGCGGGTACTGCTGATGACAGCGCCGGCCTCGAGCACCGCATTGACGGCCTGAACCCCGCCCGCCTCAGTGATGCCCCGACACGCCGGCAGGTGCAGCACCACTTGCAGCCCGGCCTTGAGCAGTTGCAAGGCGGTGGTCTTGACGCAGTAGTCCAGGGCCAGGCCACCAACGATGACGCGCACGACACCGTGGGCCTTGAGGTATTCGATGACGCCCGTCGACAACTTGTCGTGCAGGTCGTGGTAGCACGCGCCGTAAGGGTGCAGGTCGGGTTCGACACCCTTCCAGATGAAGTAGTCGTAGTCATACGGGGTGGGCAACTCATCCAGCAAGGTGAAGCCCTCGGTACCGGGTACGCAGTGGCTGACCCAGGTGATATCGGCGTGAACGAGGCCCGTGGGTTGCAGCATCTGGCTGTGCTGCGCGACCACCCAGGGCGCGTGTGGGGTGTGGGCGTCCTTGCTGCCGATGCGATGCCCGGCAAGGCTGGCCATGTAGTTGAGCTCAGCGCCGATCAGATCTCCGCCGACGACGGGCAACTCGTCGGGGCACAACGGCGTGAAGCTCTTCTGGGCGTCGACATCGAATGAAGCGATGGCAGTTTTGGCGAGGGTCATGGTGATTCTCCGGTGGCCTGGCAACAAAAGTACATGTCATGTACTTTCATTGCAAGAAACATTTATTTACCGGTACTTCAGCAAGTACATGACATAGCGGTTCGATCCGTTAGACTGTGCCCTACTGCCGTTCAGAAGGACTTCACATGCCACTTAGCGCCTACCTCCACACCGTCGACCTGTGCGCAGTGTTTTACTGCCGCGCCTCGGGCGAACTCAAACTGCTGCTGAACAAACGTGACGCCGAGCCCTTCGCCGGGCATTGGGCGCTGCCGGGTGTGGTGGTGAATGGCGGTGTGCAGGATCTGAGCCTCAAGGATGCCGTGGAACGGTTGCGCGCCAGTGACAAAGTCGGCCTTGAGCTGGCCTGGAGCGAGCAGGTTGGCACGGTGGGCGACGCGTTTCGCGACCCGCGCTGCTGGTCGTCGTCCACTTACTACCTGGCGATTGTGGCGGATGAGGTGACGCTGAGTGAACATCAGGCCTGGTTTTCCCTCAACGCGGTGGCGGACGGCAGCATCAAGCTGCCCTTCGATCACAACCTGATCGTCGCGGCGGTGCAGGAACGGCTGTTGTCCAAAGCGCTGTACAGCAGCTTGCCGCTGATGTTTCTGGGCAAGGAGTTCAGTGCGCCGCAAGCGACCGCGATCTTTTCCCTGGTACTGGCGCGGCCGGTGCTCAAGACCAGCGTGCGCCAGCGGTTGTTGAAGCTGACGCAAGCGGGATATTTGCGTGAGACGGGGCGCAAGAAGCAGGGTGAAGGCGGCAGGCCACAGGCGACGCTGGAGATGTTGAAGCCAGGAGAGATTTACTTCTTCGACCGCAGTTTTGCCGAGTGACCGGACATGGAGATCCCCGGGTGACCGATGGCTCTAGCTCATCCAATTGCCACCATCGACGTTGTAGGTCTGTGCGACCACATAGTCAGCCTCCTTCGAAGCCAGGAAGATCGCCATGCCGGTCAGGTCTTGCGCCGTGCCCATCCGCCCATAAGGTACCTCGTCGCCTACCCGCTTTTTCTTCTCGCCCGGCGCCAGGCCCTCATGCCTGGCGAACAGCGCATCCACCCCATCCCAGTGCTCACCGTCCACCACACCCGGGGCGATGGCATTGACGTTGATGCCCTGCTTGATCAGGTTCAACCCCGCAGATTGCGTCAGGCTGATCACTGCCGCCTTGGTCGCGCAATACACCGCCACCAGCGCCTCGCCGCGTCGTCCGGCCTGGCTGGCCATGTTGATGATCTTGCCGCCGTGGCCCTGGCGAATCATCTGCCGCGCGGCGGCCTGCAAGGTAAACAGCGTACCGGCGACGTTGATCGAAAACAGCCGTTCATAGCTGTCGCGGGTGATGTCGACGATGGGGGCCAGGTCGAACAGTGCCGCGTTATTCACCAGAATATCCAGCTTGCCGGCATGGGCGACCACGGCGGCCATGGCCGCGTCGATGGAGGTTTGGTCGGTGACGTCCATCGCCACCGCATACGCCTGGGGGCCCAACTCGGCCGCCGTCTGTTCGGCGCGCTGCAGGTTGATATCGGCAATGGCGACGGTGGCGCCTTCCTGGATATAGGCCTGGGCAAACGCGCGGCCAATCCCCCGCGCCGATCCGGTGATCAGCGCGCTCTTACCTTCAAGTCGTTTCATCGAGGTGTCCTGTGAAGTTACTTCGGATAACCGGCACGCTTCATCTCGCGCTCAGTGGTGGTCTGCGCCTGCTGCAGCGCCTGGTCGACCGTCATGCCGCCGGTGAGCGCTGCCGAAAACAGTTTGCCGACGGAAGTGCCGATGGCCTGGAATTCGGGAATCGTCACGTACTGGATGCCCACGTACGGCACCGGTTTGGCCGAGGGGTGCGCCGGGTCGGCGTGCTTCATCATCTGCAGCGTGACCTGGGCAAACGGCGCCGCGTTCAGGTACGCCTCGCTGTAGGTTGATTGCCGCGTGCCCGGCGGTACGTTGGTGATGCCTTCTTTTTCAGCGACCAGCTGGATGTAATCCTTGGACGTCGCCCAACGGATAAAGGCTTTGGCAGCGTCTTTGTGCTTGGAGGTGGCCGGGATGGCCAGCGACCAGGCGTAGAGCCAGGAAGAGCCCTTATCGGTGACCTCAGTGGGCGCCGCAGCGAAGCCTACGCGGTCGGCGACTTTGCTTTGGCCGGTGTCGGTGGTGAACGAGCCGGCGACGCTGGCATCGACCCAGATCGCACACTTGCCGCTGTTGAACAACGCCAGGGTTTCGTTGAAGCCATTGCTCGACACGCCCGGCGGGCCGTATTGCTTGAGGCTGTTGACGTAGAAATTGGCCGCAGCCGTCCACTCGGGACTGGTCAGTTCGGGCTGCCATTGCTCATCGAACCAGCGCGCGCCGAACGCATTGGCCATGGTGCTTAGCAACGCAACGTTCTCGCCCCAACCCGCTTTGCCGCGCAGGCACAGGCCATATTGATCTTTGTCCCTCACCGTCAGCTTGGCGGCGAATTCGCCGAGCTGGGTCCAGGTGGGATTGGCGGGCATGCTCAGGCCGGCTTGTTTGAACAGGTCGGTGCGGTAATAGGTCACGGTGCTTTCGCCGTAGAACGGCAAGGCGTAGAGAGTGCCATTCACCGACAGGCCCTGGCGCACCGAGGGGAAGATGTCCTCGACATCGTAGTCGGCCGGCAGGTCGGTCAGTGGCTCCAGCCAGTGTTTGGCGCCCCACAGCGGGGTTTCGTAGGTGCCGATGGTCAGCACATCGAACTGCCCGCCCTGGGTGGCGATATCGGTGGTGAGGCGCTGGCGCAGCACGTTTTCTTCGAGCACCACCCAATTGAGCTGGATGTCTGGGTGCTGCGCCTGGAACACCTTGGACAGGCGCTGCATGCGGATCATGTCGCTGTTGTTGACCGTGGCGATGGTCAGGGTCTCGGCGGCCTGGCTGGGCAGGCTCATGGCCAGGCCGGAGAGCAGCAACAGCGTTTGGGCAAGCGTGGCTTTGCGGGTTGATAGCATGGCGGTGTCCACCGGTTGTTTTTGTTGTTGAGCGCCGATTACAGCAGCTTGGGCCGGTTTCTCACAAACCCGTGGCGGATGCCCGACCGATACTTTTTTAACCGGCACCCCAGGCGCAAAAAAGTATCAGTGCGGGGCGACGCCGGGGGTAGCGCCATGCCTGCCGAGGCGGGTATTTTGGCGGGTACCCAACGCACAAGAGGCAGCCGCATGCCCATCCGCGCCCCACTGTTCGAGCACCGTCCCGCCGAACTGGAAGTGATCCTGCCCGAACCGGAGCACTGCTTTCGCTGGTTCGAACACGACTACCCGATTGAGCTGGCGCGCTGGAACCATCACCCTGAGTTCGAAATTCACCTGATTCGCCACGGCAGCGGCAAGCTGGTGGCGGGCGACTATATCGGTGCATTCAGTGCCGGCCATGTCGCCTTGATCGGCCCCGACCTGCCCCACGACTGGATTGGCGACCTGGCACCCGGCGAGTGCCTGAGCGGTCGTGACGTGGTGCTGCAATTCGACGGCGCCGCCCTCCTCGCCTTGCGCAAGGCCCTGCCGGAACTCGGCAATCTGCAGCCGCTGTTCGAACACGCGCGACGCGGCCTTGAGTTCACCGGCGAAACAGCGGTGCACGCGGCGCGGTTGATGGAAGCCATCGGCAGCGCCCAGGGCTTGCAACGGTTGATCCTGTTCCTGCAACTGCTCGACACCCTCAAGAACGCCCCGCCCCGCCAGTTCAAGGTGCTGGCCAGCCCGCGCTACGCGCCGACCCTGGACCCGCGCAGCGCCGAACGCATCAACAAGGCCTTCGCCTACCTGATGCGGGAACTCGGCGGCGAGGTGCGCGTGTCAGACATCGCCCGGCAACTGGACATGAGCGAACCGGGTTTCTCGCGCTTCTTCAAACGCACGACCGGCCATGGCTTTATCGAGCTGATGCGCAAATTCCGCGTGCAGCGCGCCTGCCGGTTATTGCTGCAAAGCGATATGTCGGTGGCGGATATTTGCTTCGAAGTCGGCTACGCCAACCTGTCCAATTTCAACCGGCACTTTCGCATCGAGATGAACCAGACACCGAGTGAGTATCGGCGCGAGACCGGCAATCATCTGGAAAAAATGACACCCAGTCATTTCTGACCATAAAGACGACTAATCAGGCTTTTTTGCAGGCCTTTCAGACGATTGAGCAAAGTTGGTACAGCCTATGCAAACGTTTGCGGAACGAACTTGGCCACCAGGTTCATTCCACCCGCGCAATCGGGTTCAAACCGCGTACGAATAGGGATTTTCAATGCACCCCACCTCAACGCCTCGCGCTTGCTTTGGTGTTTCCTTGCTACTGGCCGCCGTTACGGGAGTACTCAGTGCACCCATTTTGGCGCAGGACAAACCCGCGGATGACTCAGCACAGGGCGAAACCCTCAGCCCCGAGGCCAACCCGCCGGCAAAAAAAGGCGTCTACCTATCGGAGTGGTTCAACCAGGACCTGACGCTGATCGGCAGCAAGGACATCAGCTTCGGTCCAAAGCCCCAGGATGACGTCTACCTCGAGTACGAGTATTTCGGGCGCAAGGGGCCGTTCGAGCTGTACGGCTACATCGATGTGCCAAAGATCCTCGGCATCGGCAACAGCAATGACAAAGGCGCCTGGGACCATGGCTCGCCCGTGTTCATGGAGCATGAGCCGCGAATCTCCATCGACTACCTCGCTGGCCGCAGCCTGGCGATCGGACCGTTCAAGGAATGGTATGTGGCGTTCGACTGGATCTACGACCACGGCAGCAACAAGGAGAACCGCGCCAACACCCTGTACAGCGGCCTTGGCACCGATATCGACACCCACTCGCGGGTCAACCTGTCGGCGAACTTCTACGGGCGTTACCAATGGGAAAACTACGGCGCCAGCAATGAATATTCCTGGGACGGCTACCGCGCACAGATGAAATACATCGTGCCCATCGGCAAATTCGACAATGGCGCCTCGCTGACCTACATCGGCTTCACCAACTATGATTTCGGCTCGGACCTGCACAAGGACAACCCGGCGCGCACCGCCAATTCCCTGGTGGCCACCAACGTGTTGCTGTACTCGTTCACCCACCTGCGCTTTACCCTGGTCGGCCGTTACTTTCATAACGGCGGCAACTGGGAGGATGGCAGCGAGTTGAATTTCGGCGAAGGCAACTTCCGCGCCCGCTCAGACGGCTGGGGTTACTACGCCGGCGTGGGCTACCAATTCTGATCAAGGAGCTGCAGATGAATACCTTTACCCGCCTCTCGCTGGCCATGGGCCTTGCCCTGCTGCCCCACCTGGTGCTGGCAGACAACGCCGCGCCGATCAAACCCAAGGTCATGCTGATCACCATGTTCGCCCCCGAGGCGCAAACCTGGATCGACCGCCTGGAACTCAAGCAGCAAGTGCGCGTGCCGGGCCTGTCCGCCGAATACCCGGTGATTCGCTGCAACACCCAGGACGTGTGCCTGCTGGTCACTGGCATGGGCCAGACCAACGCCGCCGCATCGACCCTGGCCCTGGCCTTGTCACCCAAGTTCGACCTGCGCCAGAGTTATTTCCTGATCGCCGGGATTGCCGGTATCAGCCCCAAGCACGGCACCATCGGTACCGCCGCCTGGGCGCATTACCTGGTGGAATTCGGTACACAGTGGGAGTTGGATTCACGGGATGCACCCAAGGAGTGGCCGACCGGTTATATCGGCATCAACACCAAGGGGCCCAATGAAAAACCGCCGCTGGACTACAAGACTGAAGTGTTCGAGCTCAACCCCAAGCTGCAAGCCAAGGCGTTCGCCTTGTCGCACAAGGTGGAGCTGACGGAAAGCAAGGAATCCGCCGCCTGGCGCAAGCACTACCCCGCCGCCCCGGCCAATCAGCCGCCGCAAGTCACCCGCTGCGACACCCTGGCGGGCAACACCTGGTTCTCCGGTACCCGCCTGAGCGAGCGCGCCGAGGTGTGGACCAAACTGCTCACGGACAACAAGGGCGAATACTGCACCACCCAGCAGGAAGACAACTCCACTTACGAAGCGCTGCTGCGCGCCAGCCGTGAAGGCTTGGTGGATATCCAGCGCCTGGCCGTGGTGCGTGCAGGCTCCGACTTCGACCGCCCATATCCGGGCTACAGCGAAGTGGACAATCTGCTCAAGTACGCCGATCAAGGCGGTTTCGTACCGGCATTGGAGAACCTGTACCGCACGGGCAATCCGCTGGTACAGGCGATCCTGAACAACTGGTCAGCCTGGAAAAACGGCGTTCCCGAGGCCTGATGCAAATCAAAATGTGGGAGGGGGCTTGCTCCCGATGGCGGAGTGTCAGTCACTGCATCTGTGCCTGAAACACCGCAATCGGGAGCAAGCCCCCTCCCACATTGGACGGTTCAGTTCGCGTTGGCAGCCGCTTTGGCGCATTCGCAGCCCGTCGCCGCAGCGCAGGGCTCACCGTGCAGGTGATGCTCGGCGCAGCCCTGGCAGCAATAGCCCTTCCCGTCCTTCATGACCGCGTCGATGCCCAGTACGCATTTGCAGTGTGGGCAAGCACAGGTTTGATCCGGCATGGTCAGACTCCTTCTTCATGGTCGTCGCGGTGCAGCGAACGCCACACCTGAAACAGTGACCCAAGGCGCGACGCCAAGGTTCAGCGCCGTCAGTCGGCCTGGCGCGTATTGCTGCGATACATGAACACCAGTGCCAGGGCCAGGCACAGCATCGCGACGATCCGGCTGCCGGACAGTTCGATCGCCGGGTTGCCCAGCCAGCCGAAATTGTCGATCAGCATGCCCATGCCCAATTGCCCCACGATCACTGCCACCGTGGCGACCGCCGTACCGACCACCGGCACCGCGCCGACCATTACCATCATGTACACCACGCCGAACAAGGCGCCGGTCAGCTGCCACTTCGGGACGTCCAACAAACTGACAGCCTGGGCGGGCTCGAAGAAAAATATCAACAGTGCGGTGGTTAGCGCACCGACCGCAAAGGTCAACAGACTGCTGCGCAATACCCCAACAGTCTGCCCCAGGCGACCGTTGATGGCAGCCTGCACGCTCAACACCGCCCCTGCGGCGACCACCACGACCAACAACACAAACAGATTCATCGCCTTACCCTCGTGCAATCAAAACAAGTGCCGCCACAATCAGCGCCAGGGCTATCCAGCGCTCTACATTGACCCGCTTGCGCGCCGTGCCGAACCAGCCGAAATGGTCGATCAGTACACTCTTGCCCACCTGCCCGGACAGGATCGCAATCATCGTCATTGCCACCCCGATATGGGGCGTGGCCAGGGTCAGCACCACCACGTACATCGGTCCCAGGAAACCACCGATCAACTGCCAGCGCGGCAGTTGGGTGAAGGCCGGGCCCTTTTGCGGGCCGCTGAACAGCAACAGCAAGAACAGGATCGCCGAGCCGACGCCAAAGATGCTCAACGTCGCCCATAAATGCCCGACCTGCACACCCAATGGCCCCAGCAAACCGGCCTCGACCGACAGCCCCATGCCCGCGAGGATGACCAACGGCAACAACAGCAGCCGGAGAACGTTTCGCTTCGGCCGGGACTGCGCCGTACCCTCGATAGAATGTGCCTGCATACATCACCTGCGCTTGAAGAAGAAAACAGGCGTGCATTATCCAGTGGCCTGGCTGTGCGATAAATGGCAGCATGCAGACAACACCTTTGCGCAAAACGCACAGCCTGGAGTCATGATGCAGGGTTTGAATGAACTGAGTTTCAAGGCGCTGCGCCTGTTCGTCGCCGTGCTGGACCATGGCAGTTTTTCTGAGGTAGCACGCCGCGAAGGCCTTGCGCCCTCGTCCATTTCCCGGCAGATCCAACTGATGGAACAAGCCGTCGGTCAGCAGTTGCTGTACCGCCACACCCGTGCCGTGAGCCCGACCGAAGCCGGACGCCTGCTCGGGCGACACGCGCGGCTGATGCTGGAGCAGCTGGAAACCGCGAGCCAGGCCCTGCAGGAGCAAGACAGCGAACCCAGCGGGCTGGTGCGCATCAATGCGCCCATGGTGTTCGGCCAGCGTCACCTTGCGCCATGGCTGGGGGAGCTGTGCCGGCGCTATCCGAAGCTGCAACTGGACATCCAGCAGACCGATACCTTCGTCGACCCGCTGCAGGATGGCACTGACCTACTGTTTCGTATTGGCGTGCTCAATGATTCCAGCATGCAGGCGCGGATCTTCGCGCCGCAACGCTTTCGCCTCGCCGCCAGCCCCGCCTACCTGGCGCAGCACGGCACGCCGCGCCATCCCGACGAACTGGTCAACCACCAGTGCCTGGCCTACAAGGGCATAAAAGGCCAGGAGCGCTGGTTCTTCCGCCGCGACCACGGCGACTGGAGCGCCTACAGCGTCAAGGGCCCGATCACCGGCAACCACGCTGACACCCTGACCCACGCCGCCGAGCAGGGTCTGGGGCTGGTGGTGTTTCCCTCCTGGCTGATCGGTGAAGGCCTGCGCGCCGGCACCTTGCAAGCGGTGCTGACCGAATACGAAGTGGCGACCACCCTGGAGCCCCAGCAGATCGCGGCGTTGTGGCCGGGTAGCCGAAGGCTGTCGCTGAAGGTGCGCACGGTGATCGATTATTTTGTGGAATGTTTTGGGACGGTGCCGTATTGGGATCGGTGAGTCAAAACAGCCACTGCCCGATCAACCACGCATTCGCCCCACTGATCACCGCAAACAAAAACCACGCCAGCAACCGCGTCGGCAGCCGGTTGACGAACGGGCCCATCAGTTGTTTGTCGCCGGTCATGCGGATCAGCGGGTATAACGCGAAGGGCAACTGCAGGCTCAGCACCACCTGACTGAGAATCAGCAGCTTGCCGATGGCATCGTCGCCCATCAGCCACACGCCGAGGAACGCCGGGATCAGCGCCAGTCCACGGGTGATCAGGCGGCGCTGCCAGCAGGGGATGCGCAGGTTCAGGTAACCCTCCATGATCACCTGCCCGGCAATCGTACCGGTGAAGGTCGAACTCTGGCCCGAGGCCAGCAAGGCGATGCCGAACAGGATGCTGGCGAACGCACCGCCCACCAGCGGGTCGAGCAGATGATAGGCGTCCTGGATCTCCACCACGTCGGTATGGCCGGTTTTGTAGAACGCTGCGGCGGCGAGCACCAGGATCGCCGCATTGACCAACAGGGCCAAGGCCAGGGAGCCAATGGTGTCGATGCGTGCAAGCTTGACCGCGTCCTGTTTGCTGGCCAGGTCTTTGCCGATCAGGCGCGTCTGCACAATCGAGGAGTGCAGGTAGAGGTTATGCGGCATCACGGTCGCACCGAGGATGCCGATGGCCAAGTACAGCGGCGCGGCATCGCTGATGGCTGACAGCGAGGGGGTGAAGCCGCTGAGTACGTCCGGCCAGTAGGGTTTGATCAGCACCAGTTCAATGAAGAAACACACACCGATGGTCGCGACCAACGCCAGCATGATCGCTTCCAGCCGGCGGAAACCGCGGTTCTGCAGGGCCAGGATCAACAGCGTGTCGAAGGCGGTGATGACGATCCCGGTGGTCAGCGATACACCCAGCAGCAGGTGAAATGCCAGGGCGCAGCCGAGCACTTCGGCGAGGTCGGTGGCGATGATGGAGATTTCCGCCAGCACCCATTGGGTACGCGCGGAGCGCTTGCTGTAGCGCTCGCGGCACAGTTGCGCCAGGTCTTTACCGGTGGCGATACCCAGCCGCGAGCACAGGCACTGCACCGCCATGCCCGCCAAGCTGGCCAGCAGCACTACGAATAACAGGCTGTAGCCGTAGCGCGACCCGGCTTCGATGGCGGTCGCCCAGTTGCCGGGGTCCATGTAGCCGATGGAAATCAACAGGCCGGGGCCGGCGAACATCAGCGCACGTTTGAAGAACGACGCCTTGGGATCAACGACAACGGAGCCGGCCACTTCCGGCGGGCAGAAAGGGGCGGTAGCAATTTTCGGCAGGCTGAATTTCACGCGGGATCCCAGGCAAACACACAAGTCAGGGCGCCAGCTTAGCAGTCCGACGCGACGGTGCGCATCACCGTCTCCCGGGGCAGGTCAAATGCCTCAACCACTTGCACCACCAGGTCCAGTTCCTGGTTCAGCGCCTCACGTTCCAGGCGCTGGCGAATCACGCCGACCACCAACACCGCCAACGTGGTGATCGAATAGGCCGGGCCGGAAAACGCCCGTACGCCGCTGACCAGCAACATCGCGGCCGCCAACGCCTGGCCCACCACCGGAATCGCCGTGGCGGCACCGCGGCGCAGCATAAACCCGGTGAGCCCCGCCAATGCGGTGCCGCTCAAGGCGGTGGTGGCCGTACGGCCCATGTCGAGACGCTTGAACACACCCTGCTCTTTTTGCATCGCGGCCTTGAGTTCGGCGTCGAACGCCTGTCGGTCGGCGCCGCTGAGGTTGTTCTGATACTGCTTGAGGAGTTTTTCCGCGACCTGCGCTTCGATATCCGCCAGGGACACGCTAGCCAGTGGCTCGTCGAACTTGATGCCCAAGCGTTGCGCCACCGCTTCGGCGATCTGACGATAGGCCACGCCGTGGCCGCGGGCCAGGTTCATGAAACTGTCGCCGCCCATGCGCTGCAACTCGATGGCGAGCTTGCGTGGTTCGCGTACGCTGGCATCAATCGAGGCACTGCGCTTTTGCGCCATCAGCTCGGCGAGAAACTTCAGCTCATCCGGGCGCGCCTGCATCAGCATCGGAAACAGATCGACATCTTCTTCGGCAAAACGCGCTTCACTGCTGCGCAGGTCGGCGCGGATCAGGCCACGGCGCTCCTGCAGCAGGTCGGTGTACTGCACCACCGTGCGCAACTGCGGCCAGTAGGCGGCATGGTCGAAGCTGGCCAGATGCACATTGGTGACCTTGGCCTTGAGCGCCGGCGTTACCGCAATCGCATAGCGGCCGATGCAACGCTCGGTATCCGGCTTCATCGCCAGTGCCCAGTCCTTGCTCGAATAGCAATTGATCAGCCGTCCCTTGAGCGGTGCCGACACCGCCTCCCAAGGGCTCGACGTACAGATCGCCCCGCCCATCAGCAGCACATTATTCAATGGCAGTTCATGCGCGGTTTCAGGGCTGGCCAGCACACTCTTGACCAGGATCCGGGCGCCAAGGGAATGTCCGATCAGGTTGATCTGCCGCACCTGGAGCGATTCGGCGTGCAGGTAGCTCGCCAGCTCGGGCAGCAAGGTCCTGGCCACTTCATCGACCCGCGCCTCGACACTTTTGTAATGGTCGAGAAAGTACGCGATCGCCTTGCCCACACCCACGGTCGCCGCGCCCAGGCCACCGCCGCCGAGCATCGAGGCGATTACCTCCTTGAACGGGGCAAACAGGTTTTCCAGGAAGTGCCCCGCCGGCCAGAACAACATCAGGTTGGTCGAGCCTTCAATGCCGGCCAGTTGTTCCTTGAAGCTGGCCAACTGCTGCTGGCTGAAAAACGCCGAATAACCGTGCACGTAGAGATTGAGCACGTCCCCCTGAGGCTCGCCACACAGGACGAACGTAGGCTTGCGGGTGCGGTGCATTTCATCCCACTGCTGTTGCATGGGCCGGTGACTCCTGGTGACAAGGGGCGGCCATGGTAACAAAGAGCCAATCAAGCCGAGATGAAAACCACAGGCATCGCGACGCGGGGTTTGTTCGCAAGCGAAGTTGCTCCCACGAAAAGCAAACGTCCGTAGCTGCCGAAATCCGCCAGATAACAGCCACATTCATTGACCTCTGCATCAAAAATACAAGTTTCAAAATGTGAAAACACGCTCTAATAGAGCCCTTTCCCTCGCCCTTGAAAACATCAGCATCTGATTCAAGCAAACAATGGAGTTCGCAATGCCCCATGAAGGCAACCTGTTACAAGCAGCCGTGGTGTTCTTGTTCGCCGCCGTGCTGGCCGTGCCGTTGGCCAAGCGTCTGCAACTGGGCGCGGTGCTGGGCTATCTGTTCGCCGGGGTGATCATCGGCCCCTCGGTGCTGGGCCTGATCGGCAATCCGCAAAGCGTGGCGCAGTTCTCTGAGCTGGGCGTGGTGCTGTTGCTGTTCATCATCGGCCTGGAGCTTTCGCCCAAACGGTTATGGGTGATGCGCAAGGCGGTATTCGGTGTCGGCCTGGCCCAGGTGCTGCTGACCGGGCTGGTGATGGGCGTGGTAGCGCTGTGGCTGTTTGGCCAGTCATGGAACAGCGCGATTGTGCTGGGCCTGGGCCTGGCGCTGTCCTCCACCGCGTTTGGTCTGCAAAGCCTGGCCGAGCGCAAGGAACTCAACCAACCCCATGGGCGCCTGGCCTTCGCGATCCTGTTGTTCCAGGACATTGCAGCGATCCCGTTGATTGCCATGGTGCCGCTGCTGGCCGGCAGCGATCATCCGACCAGCGAAGCCCAGGGCGTGCAACACGTCTTGCAAATCCTCGGCAGCATTGCCGTGGTGATCATCGGCGGGCGCTACCTGCTGCGACCGGTGTTTCGTATCGTTGCCAAGACCGGCCTGCGTGAAGTCTCCACCGCCACCGCGCTGCTGGTGGTGATCGGCACCGCCTGGCTGATGGAGCTGGTGGGCGTGTCCATGGCCCTCGGCGCGTTCCTCGCCGGGCTGCTGCTGGCGGACTCGGAATACCGCCACGAACTGGAATCCCAGATCGAACCGTTCAAGGGCCTGCTGCTGGGGCTGTTTTTTATCAGCGTGGGCATGGGCGCCAACCTCAGCCTGCTGCTCAGCACACCGCTGGTGGTGATCGGGCTGACCTTGCTGTTGATCGGTTTGAAACTGCCGCTGCTGTACGCCGTAGGACGCATGGTGGGCGAGCTCAATCGCGAAAGCGCTCTGCGCCTGGGCGTGGTGTTGGCGGCGGGCGGTGAGTTCGCCTTCGTGGTGTTCAAGATCGGCCGCGACCAGGGCCTGTTCGAACCGCACCTCTACGATGTACTGGTGCTGACCATCACCCTGTCCATGGCCGTGACCCCGCTGCTGCTGTTGGTGTGCCCGAAGCTGTTCAAGTCCAAGGCCAAGCCGGTGGAGGTGCCCGAGGAGTACCGCGCCATCGAAGGCGACGCGCCGCGTGTGGTGATTGCCGGCATGGGGCGAATGGGCCAGATCGTCGCGCGAATCCTGCGCGCACAGAACATCTCGTTCATCGCCCTCGACACCTCGGTGGAAACCATCGAACTGACCCGTAGTTTTGGCGGTATGCCGGTGTTCTACGGTGACCCGCAACGCCCGGAAATCCTCCATGCGGCCAAGGTCGACCAGGCGGAATTCTTTGTGATCGCCATGGATGATCCGGAGATCAACATCAAGACCGCCGAACTGGTGCGCAACCTCTACCCGCACATGAAGATCATCGCCCGCGCGCGTAACCGCCAGCACGTCCACCGCCTGGTGGACCTGGACGCCTCACCGGTGCGTGAAACATTCTACTCAAGCCTGGAGATGAGCCGCCGCACCCTGGTCGGCCTCGGCCTGAGCCAGGCCCAGGCCGATGCGCGCATCGACCGCTTCAGGACCCATGACCAGCAAGTCCTCGCCGCCCAGCATGCGGTGTACGACGACGCGGCCAAAGTCATGCAGAGCGCCCAGGAAGCCCGTGCGGAACTGGCGCGCTTGTTTGAGATGGATCGGCTTCAGGAAGAGTCCGACAAGGTGTGAGGCTGCAGATGAACGATATTGCGAATTTTCTGACAGAATACGCCGCAATTTCGTTCATCTCTGGAGCGCTTCATGGCCACCTTCACCAAGACTGCAGTGCTGCTGGCCCTCGCGCTTACCGCCAGCAGCGTGTTCGCCGCCGCCAAACCGGCCACGCAAACCCTCTCCACCCTGGGCGGCAAGTTCACCTTCAGCCTGCCCAAGGCCTACACCGCCGACGCCCTGCCCTCCGGCAAGGCTGAAGACGGCACCGCCGATACCCAAGGCACCCTGTACGCCAATGCGAACACGAAAAGTGTAGTGATCGTCGCCGAAACCGTGCGTAACGATGGAGTATCAATCCAGGATAACGACGCCAAATTTCTCGATGGCGCCGTGAGCGATTTCGTCAAGAACCAGAGCGCCGCCCTGCCCGACTTCAAGAAACTCGGCGAGAAAAAACTGACCTTCAAGGGCCTTGGCCTGCGCCAGGTCGACAGCACCGCCAGCCAGGGCGGCGGCAAGACCCTGAACTCCACGTTCCTGGCTGGCTCGGGCAATCACCTGCTGGTGATCCAAGCGATTTCGCGGGCGGATGATGTGAAGGGGCATGCGGCGCTGGTGAAGCAGATTACTGGCGGCAAATAACACAAAACCCATGTGGGAGGGGGCTTGCTCCTGATAGCGGTGAATCAGTCGATACATCTGTGACTGAAATACCGCCATCGGGAGCAAGCCCCCTCCCACATTTGTCCACCGTGTTTATTTGAGGCTCTTCTCCAGCCAAGCCTTCAGGTCCTGGATTTCCGCCTCGCTGATCGTATGGTTCATCCCCGGATACCCGTGAAACTGCGGCTTCAAGCCAATCCCTTCCAGCACCTCGTTGGCCCGCGTTCCCGAGGCATAAGGCAGCGCCTGGTCCAAGGTGCCATGGCCGATAAAGATCGCCAGCTTGTCCAACGCTTCATTCGGCTTGAGCTCGGCCTTGAGCACCGGCAACACGCTGCCGCTCAGCGCCGCAATCCCGCGCACAAGCTCGGGTCTGCGCAAGCCCACCTCATAGGACATGATCGCGCCCTGGCTGAACCCTACCAGGAACACCCGGTCAGGCTCGGTGTGGTACTTGGCGGTGGCTTTGGCCACAAAGTCTTCGAGCAGCCTGGCGCTGCTTTGCAGATCAGCCGTCACCCCATCGTAATCACCGTCACCGGGGGTCTTGGTAAACCAGCGAAAGCCATGCGGCTCCACCGGCATCGGCGCGCGCACCGACAGGTAGGTCCAGGTGGAAGGCAGCGCATCCTTGATACCGAACAAGTCTTGCTCGTTGCTACCAAAGCCATGCAGGAAAATCACCAGCGGTTGGTTGCGTGCGTCGCCCTGGGTCTGTTCCAGGTACGACAACGGCAGGTCGGTATGCAGGTCGGGACCCGCGTGGGCGACACCGGCCAGCAAGGTCAGCGCGAGAGCGAGCAGTTTGAGCATGGGATCTATCCCTCAGGGTTTACGCAACAAATAGGTGTCCATGATCCAGCCATTGGCGAGCCGCGCGGCCTTGCGCACCCGTTGGATTTCGTCCGCGACCTCGCCGACTTTACCGCTGATCAGGATTTCGTCCGGCGTGCCCAGGTAGGCGCCCCAATAGATATCCAGGTTCTGATCCGCCACGCTGCGGTAGGAATCTTCGGCATCGAGCATCACTACCAGGGTGTCGGCATCACTCGCCTGCCCCGCCGCCAGGCGGCGCCCGGTGGTGATTTCGATGGACTTGCCGATACGGTTCAACGCCACCTTATGCTGGGCCGCCAGGGCCTGCACGCTGGTAATGCCGGGGATCACCTCGAACTCGAATGCACAGCGGCCCTCGGCAAGGATCGCCTGCAAAATGCGAATGGTGCTGTCGTACAACGCCGGGTCACCCCAGGCCAGGAACGCCCCCACTTCGCCGTCGGCCATGTCCTCGTTGATCATGCGCTCGAAGGTTTGCTGCTTGTCGCGGTTGAGGTCGCGCACCGCGGTGGTGTAGTCGATATCACCGCGCACGCGCTCGGGGCAGTCGGCCTCGACGAAGCGGTAGCCGGGCCTGGTGATGTAGGTTTCGCAGATTTCCCGGCGCAGGTCGATCAGCTTGTCCTTGCTCTGGCCCTTGTCCATCAGGAAAAACACGTCGGTGCGGTTCAGCGCCTTCACGGCCTGCATCGTGATGTAGTCAGGGTTGCCGGCGCCAATGCCGATGATCAGGATGCGTTTCATGGGTTGCTCTCATTGCGGGGCATGGATTTTGCCATGATCGTGGGCCCAGGCATAAGTTTCCAGGCGCAGGCGCCAGACCGCGTTGAAGCGCAGCTCGGTGCGCGACAGCGGTTCTACGTCGATCCGGTAGAACATCGAGGCCGGATACTGCATGACGTACAGCAGCGCGGCACGGATCACAAAAGGGTGGGTCACCGCCAGCACATGCCCCGGCTGGTTTTCCAGAGCCTTCATCCACTGCCCGACCCGCGTGCACAGTTGCGCCACCGACTCGCCGCCATGGGGCGCACAGGCGCTGTCGGTGAGCCAGGCGTTCAGTTCAGCGCTGTCGAGCGCGCGCAGAGCCTGGCCTTTCCAGTGCCCAAGGTCGACGTCGCGCAGGGCCGGTTCGATGCCCGGCTGCTCGCCGAACAAACCCGCCGTCTGCCGGGTTCGCGCCTCCGGCCCGCACAGCAGGCGCGCCGTCTCGGGGTAACGGCCTGCCAACGACAGCGCCGCGCCCTGCCAGTCCATGACCAGCGATTCGTCATCGGCAAAGCGCGCCTGTTTTTGCGACGGCGTGGCTGCATGGCAGATCATGGTCAAACGGGTAGCCTGCACGCGATTCATTCCGCAGGGATGAGGCTGCCAAGCCTGGCGCAGTCAGCGCGCCGATGCAACGCCCTCAGGCCAATGCCGCCCCCGCAGGTACCGCCGCCGGGCTGGTGCTGGCCACGAAGTCCTCCTTGCGCAGCAGCACCAAGGCAATCAACGACACCACTCCGGTCGCCACATAGAAGTACCAGGGCGAGGTAATGTCGCCGGTCACCTTGATCAGCCAGGTGGAGATCAGCGGCGCGCTGCCGCCAAACACCGCCACCGGCACGTTGTACGCCACGGCGATGCCGGTGGAACGAATGCGTGTGGGCAGCAGTTCGCTCATCAGCGCATAGGTGGACGAAGCATAGAGGCCGAACAGGATCGCCACCGCCATCAATGGCGCAAAGAACGTTGCCGGCGTTGCGGTCGGGGCCATCTTGAACAGCCAGAACATCGCCAGGGTCGCCAGCGCACCGACCACCATCAGGAACGGCTTGCGCCCGTATTTATCGGTGAATGCGCCACCGAACGGCATGACGAAGGCCGCCGAGAAACTGGCGACGAACACATAGAGCAAGGTGGTGCCGCTGTCGAACTTGAGGATCTTGGCCATGTAGGTCGAGGCGAAGGTCAGGACCAGGTAAAAGATCGAGCTGTGCAGGGTGATGATGAAGAACACCAGGGCAATGGCGCGCTTCCACTGCCAGACCTCGCGCAGGGGCGCACGGGAAGTTTGCCCGGCGCGTTGCAGGGCCAGGAACTCAGGGCTGTCTTCGAGCTTGAGGCGGATATACATGGAGATGAAGCCCAGGGGCGCGGCGATCAGGAACGGCACGCGCCAGGCCCATTCCTGCATGACGTCGGCGCCCAGCACCCAGGTCATGCCGTTGGCCACGGCGCCGCCCAGCAGCAGGCCGAGCACCGCGGTGACCATCAGCCAGCAGGTGGCAAAGCCGCGTCGGCCAGGGCCGGCGTATTCGGAAATGAAGCTGGTCACCGTGCCGATCTCACCGCCCGCCGAGAAACCTTGCACGCAGCGCACCAGAATCAGCAGGATCGGTGCGACGATGCCGAGGGTGGCGTAGGTCGGTAGCAGGCCCAGCATTACCGTGGAGCCGGTCATCATCACCAGCGCCATGATCAGGGTTTTACGCCGGCCGATCTTGTCCGCCAGCGGGCCGAAGAACAGCCCGCCCAACGGGCGGATGAAGAAGCTCAGGGCGAACGCGGCAAAACTGGCCAGCAGGCTGGTGGTGGGGTCGTCGGAAACGAAGAACGCCTGGCCGATATACACGGCAAGAAAGCCGTAGACGCCGTAGTCATACCACTCGATCAAGTGGCCGGAGGTGGCACCGAGAAACGCGCGGCGGCGTTTGCGGACGGTGTCTTGCGCGTGATTGCCCATCGAGGGGGACTCCTTGTCTGTTGGTCGATCCGTGCTAAAGCGCGGCGATAGTCGCTGCTTTCAACCACTGCCGCAAGTCGGTCTTGAGGACCTTGCCGTAGCTGTTCTTGGGCAAGTCGCTGCGCCATACATATTTTTTCGGTTTTTTGAACGAGGCCATGCGCGCCACAAACCACGCCGTGAGCTCGCCTTCGTCGAGGGGCTCGCCGCTGCGCGTCACCACAAACGCCACCACCGACTCGCCCCATTGCGGGTCCGGCTCGCCCACCACGCACACTTCGAAGACCTCGGGGTGCTGGGCCAGCACCTCCTCGACTTCGCGCGGGTACACATTGCTGCCGCCGCTGATGATCACGTCCTTGGAGCGATCCGTGAGGGTCAGGTAGCCGGCGGGGTCAAGAAAGCCGATATCACCGGTGAGCAGCCAACCCTCGACCAGGGTGTCGCTGGTGGCCTGCGGATTGCGCCAATAGCCTTGCATCACCGTGGCGCCGCGCACCGCGATCTCACCGCGCTCGCCGGTTGGCAACGGTCGGTGGCGGGCATCGAGAATGCGGATTTCCACGCAGGCTTGCGCGTAGCCTACGGACGCGGCCAGGGTCGCCCAGTCGGCGCGCTGGCGGTCGGCGATCAGCCCACGGGGTAGCACGCTGATAGTCATCGGGCTCTCGCCCTGGCCGTAGATCTGCACCAGGCGGGGGCCGAACGTGTCGACGGCGTCGCGCAAGTCGGCCAGGTACATCGGGCCGCCGCCGTAGACGATGGTCTTGATGCCTTCACCGTGATAGCCCTGTTGCCGTGCCTGCTCGACCATGCGCTTGACCATGGTCGGCGCGGCAAACAGTGAGACGCTGCCCAACTCTGCCGCGAGTCCGAACAACTCGGCGGCGTCAAAACCGTTGGACGCCGGCACCACGTGCCGCGCGCCGCAGCGTACGTGAATAAAGTTGTAGAGCCCGGCGCCATGGGACATCGGCGCGGCGTACAGCGCGGCATCGTCGGCGCTGACCGGGTCGACATCAGTGGCGTAGCACAAAGACATGGCGATCAGGTTGCCATGGGACAGCATCACGCCCTTGGAACGCCCGGTGGTGCCGGAGGTGTAGAACAGCCAGGCAAGGTCGTTATCCTGGCGTGGTACCGGTTGCTCCAGGGTTGGCCAGCCCTGGTTCGGCGGCAGCACGTGACCGTCGAGTTCCGTGCAGCGCGCAGGCAAATCCCGCGATGAAAACACCCGGCCGCCATCGGTAAAGATCAAGCGTGCTTCAGCGTTATCCGCGATCCATGCCGCCTCGGTCGGGTGCAGCTTGGCATTGATCGGTACCGCCACCGCGCCCATCCACCAGATGGCGTAGAGCAACTCCAGATAGTCGCAGCTGTTTTTCATCAGCACCGCCACCGCGTCCCCCGGTTGCAAGCCGTGCTGGTCGACCAGGTGCGCGGCGCGCTGGCGCACATGGGCGGCGAAGGTGGCGTAGTCAGCCACTTGCCGGGCGCCGTCGAACAGCGCCGGGCGTTGCGGGTCGCGACGCTGGGTGTCGTGCAGCCAATTGGCAATGTTCATGGCTCAGTACCGGCGCGCGTGCAGGACCGAAGCGTAGTTGGCCACCGCCATGCCGCCCATGTTGAACACCAGGCCGAACTCCGCGTTGGGCACTGCCAGGCCAATCGGCTCGCCGGTCAATTGCCGGAATGCCAGGGCATGCATCGAGACACCGGTCGCGCCGACGGGATGGCCCTTGGCCTTGAGCCCACCGGAAAGGTTCACCGGCAAGCGCCCGCCCGCGCGCACCACGCCGCTGTCGAGCACACGGTGCCCCTCGCCCTTGGGCGCCAGGCCCATGGCTTCGTAGATCAGCAGTTCGGCGATAGTGAAGCAATCATGCACCTCGGCGAAGCTCAGGTCGGCCAGGGTCACATTCGCCCCGCGCAGCGCCGAATGAATCGCCCGCTGCGGGCCTTCGAACGCCAGGATATCGCGCTGGGCGATGGGCAATGTGTCGTTGACCTGGGTCATCGCGCGAATCTGCACATCGCGGCGAAACGCCCGCGCACGCTTGGGCGACGCCAGCACAATCGCCGCAGCGCCATCACTGATCAGCGAGCAATCGGTGAGGCGCAGCGACTCGGCCACGAACGGGTTGCTCTGGGACACGTTATTGCAGTGCTCGAAATTCATCTCGCGGTGCATCTGCGCCAACGGGTTGGCCATGGCATTGGAGTGGTTCTTGGTGGCGATCGCCGCCATCGAGCCCAGCGGGCAATGGTAACGGTCGGCGTATTGGCGAGCGGCGCGGCCGAACAACTGCGGGAAACTCAGGCCGGCTTCGGCCGCATCATTCTGATAACCGGCGCCGGCCAGCGCCTGGGTAACGGCGGCCGTGGAGGTATGGGTCATTTTCTCGGCTCCCACCACCAGCACCAATTCGGCGCTGCCGGAGAGAATCGCATTGACGCCGGCCTGGATCGCCGCCGAACCGGATGCACAGGCGTTCTCGCAGCGTGTGGCCGGCTTGAAGCGCAGGCCGGGGTCGGCCTGCAGCAGCAACGACGCGGCAAACCCATCCGGCACCAGCCCGGCATTGAAATGGCCGAGGAACAGCGCGTCGATTTGCGCCGCCTCGAGAGCGGCATCGCTCAAGGCCTCTCGCGTGACCTGAACAATCAGATCTTCCAGCGTGGTGCCTTCCAAGCGACCAAAACGCGAATGACCAGCGGCAACGATAGACACGCAATCAACAGGCATAATCAATTTCTTCTGTTCTTGAACCGGACTTTCCCTACAATGACCCACCTCTGGTCGCGGGCCAATTCGTGTAACTACTTACATGGATAAGTAGTCCGCCAGTCAGTTGAACAACGAGGCAGGATGCCCATGACCGTGATTACCCCGCCATTGCAGAACCTTGAACGCCTGGCGTTCAAGCTGTCCCCCGCGCCGCAGCTGGTCACCAGCAACCGCGTGATCATCGACTGCAACGACGCGTTCCTGAACCTGTTCGGCTACACCCACGCGACGCTGGTCAATCAATTGACCCTGCTGATTTACCCGTCCCAGGCCGACTACCACGCCATCGGCAAGCGCAGCCATGAGTGGTTGCTCGACAGCGACAGCGGTTTTTATTCCGACGAGCGCTTCATGCAGCATCGCAATGGCGAAGTGTTCTGGGCCAGGTCCCATGGCTACACGCTCACGCCCAGGGATCCGTTCAAGTTGATGATCTGGCACTTCGAACGGCTGGACCGCACCCATCAAGGCACAGGCGACCTTACGCCGCGGGAGCGGGAGATTGCCATGCACATTGTCAACGGGCTCAAATCCAAGGAAATCGCGCTGAGATTGGGGATTTCGCATCGGACGGTGGAGGTGCATCGAGCGCGGTTGATGAGGAAGTTGCAGGCCAAGACGGTGGTGGAGTTGGTGTCCAAGATCATCATGGTGGCTTGAGGTTGGCCGGGATTTTTTTGGAATTGACCGAGTACATATCCGTTATTTAGGTCATGGCGGCTGGCGGTTCCGCTCTTACAGCGGGTCACTTTGGAAAAGAGCCCCAAAGTAACCAAAGGGCTCTTGCCCCACCACTCGGCACCTCGCCTAGGCTCGGTGTGCCCGTAATCCGACAGTGATTTGGGGGGCCGCCACCACGCGCCATCCATGGCGCGGGGCGGCTAAACCGGCGTCCTGCCGGTTTACCCCCCAAATCACTGTCGAATTCCGGCCAGCGTGGTTTAACGGGGCGCTTAAGATCAAAAGCAAAATCAAAAGCAAAGCGAGGCGGCCTTAGAGCCGACCTGATTATTGAAGCGTGCGAGGTGTCGCTTCTACTTCCTCAGACGCTGACGAAGTCAGCAATCTTTTGATCTGGCTCTTGCTCTTGCTTTGGATCTTGATCTCAGTCGCCCCGTTAACCACGCTGGCCGAACGCAGGCTTGAATCCGTGGGCCGCCGCCATGCGCCATCCATGGCGCAGGGCGGCTAACCCGGCGTCCTGCCGGGTTACCCACGGATTCAAGCCTGCGTTCGGGCACACCGAGCCTAGGCGAGGTGCCGAGTGGTGGGGCGAGGACCTTTTGGTTACTTTTGGGTCCCTCCAAAAGTGACCCGCTGTAAGAGCCAGCCCTTTCAAGGTCTTTTGATTTTAGCGGCTTTGAGCACCCGATCCGTCGACACATGGGCATTCGCGGCTTTGCCTTCCAGCCATTCCTTGGGTTTAGGCACCTTCGGCCCCCGTTTGCTCTTGACGACCGCTTTGGGCTGGATATTTCGAGCAAGGGCAAGCAGGTATTGAGCCAGCCCCGCTGCGGGGATAGGGATGGATAAATATTCTGGCAAGGCTATTTGCATCCCCTCGTAACCGCTGCGTACCTGCACCGTCAGGTGAAAAATCGATGCTTCCCAGTCGTCGGGCAGAGTTTGGCGATGAGCTTGTTCGACGCTGCGTTTGAGCACGGCCAGAACGTTGTAAGCCAACACGGCCGATGCAAATCCCAACAGGGCTGCCTTAGGATTGCCCAAGGTTTCGATTTCACTGTCCAACACCGCTTCCAGGCGCTGGAACATCCCTTCGATGCTCCAGCGACGGCGGTACAAATCGGCGATTTGCTCAGCACTGATAGAGTCGGGCAAGTTGCTCCAGAACAGCAGCGTAGCGTCGCCGGATTCGGTGGGGTTTTGCAGGTTCAGTTCGACTCGCCGCCACTGTCGTCCACCTTTTACTTCGATGATTTGCTCGCGCACGCTGCCTGCCGCGACCGCAACAGGCAGCTGCCAGTCGCTTTCCTTAAGCAGGCGTGGATGTTTGCTCTGTTCGCGAATGATGAACGAGGCCCCGGTATCTTCGCAGGCCTGCATGACCGGGAGCGTGCAGTAGAGTCGATCAGCCATCCACAGTTGCCCCGCGCTGGCCTTTTCCAGCAACGGCAGCACGCTGACGCGTTCGCTGGCATAGGCATCTTCACAAGGCTGAAGATCAACGACCTGGTCCAGATCGGGGTCGTAAACCACAACGGAAAAACCAGGCCGGGCGGCGCCTCGTTCACGGCGCAAAGCGCCCAGACGCTTTTCGCTGGAAGGCAGGTGGTTACCGTCAACGACCCGTAGTTGCCAACCAGGCAAAATGGCTGTGTGCCCCAGTTCTTTTATCGTCGGTGCCAAACGCTCTGCGCTACCGGTGACCAGGGCGCGCAGTAGCGCAGGCTCTGTACGACTGACCTTGTCATACAGCGCCGCCAAGCTGACAGGAAGATCTTCCATCTGTCGCGCGGCGGCATGCAGCGAAGGTCGCAAACCCAATGAAACAAGGGACATCAGTTCAACGATGGTTGAAAACAAAAGCTCTCGTGGGTACTGCCGCTGACGGTGCTCTTCGAACACCTGGTCGACCCATTCAGCAGGAACAGCCTGCTCCAATATCACTCTGGTCATGACACTGGCCGGTGCTTTTTTCTCAAACCGCGCTAGAACCTCTGCCCACATCGCTTTCGTCACCCTGATCGGAGTTTTGCGGGATTTTATCAAAGACCTTGAAAGGGCTGGCTGTAAGAGCGGAACCCTAAGTAGCCGTTACCGCAGCAACGGATATGTACTCAATCCAACCCAACTAGATCAAGCCACCCGACTCTCCCTCTTCAAACTCTCCATATCAATCACAAACCGATACTTCACATCCCCCTTGAGCATCCGCTCATACGCCTCATTAATCCCCTGGATATCAATCATCTCAACATCCGAAACAATCCCATGCTCAGCGCAAAAATCCAGCATCTCCTGAGTCTCCTGAATCCCACCAATCAAAGACCCCGCCAAACTGCGACGCTTGAAGATCAAATTAAACACCGCAGGCGACGGATGCGGACTGTCCGGCGCCCCCACCAGTGTCATCGTGCCATCACGCTTGAGCAAACTGATAAACGCATCAAGGTCATGGGGCGCAGCCACCGTATTGAGGATAAAGTCCAGGCTGTTGACCACCTTGGCCATTTCATCGGCATTCTTCGACACCACCACCTGATCAGCGCCCAAACGCAGCCCATCTTCACGCTTATTCGGCGAAGTGGTGAACAACGTCACATGCGCCCCCATGGCGTGGGCGATCTTCACCGCCATATGCCCAAGCCCGCCAAGGCCGACCACGCCGACCTTCTTGCCCGGGCCGACCTTCCAGTGGTGCAGCGGCGAATAGGTGGTAATCCCGGCACACAGCAACGGCGCTACCGCCGCCAGGTTCGAATCATCGTGGGAAATGCGCAGCACGAATTGCTGCTTGACCACGATGTTGTCCGAATAACCGCCGTAGGTATTCTCGCCACCGAACAGCGGGCCGTTATAGGTGCCGGTAAAGCCGTTCTCGCAATACTGCTCCTCGCCCTCGGCACAGGATGCGCACTGCTGGCAGCTGTCGACCATGCAGCCGACACCCGCCAGGTCACCCACCTTGAATGTCTTCACATTCGCGCCGACCGCCGTCACACGGCCGACGATTTCATGGCCGGGCACCGACGGGTACAGGGTGTTGTTCCACTCGTTGCGGGCGGTGTGCAGGTCGGAATGGCATACCCCGCAATAAAGAATCTCGATCTGTACGTCATCCGCGCCGGGGGCGCGGCGCTCGAAGGTAAAGGGCTTGAGCGAATCCTTGGAGTCCCGAGCGGCATAGCTGTAAGTCTTGGCCATTTCGTTCACCTGTGTGATCTGACGGAAGAGTTCGGTGGACACGCCTGGCCGCTGAAACGTTCAACCGAGCACGTCCATACAATTCCCAATGGCGCCTGCCCCCTAACCTCACGGCTTTCGAACCCGTAGAAGCGCTGGAGAATGGGCATGCGTAACAAAGCAATCAAGGTATCCGTAGCATTGACGCTGTTGGCAAGCGCCATGATGAACAGCGCTTTGGCGGCCACCCCAAGCGTCGCCGTGGCGCCCCAATACGACACCAGCCACGTGTATGTGGCGCCGGCCGATGTCGACCGTTTCGCCCAGAGCTTCCTGGCCACCTTCGGCGGCAAGAGCACGCCCCAGGTGGTGGTGAATGTGCTGCCGGTGCCAAGCAGCACCACCTCGCAATTGCTGCAGACCCCGGCGGGCACGGTCTCGTTGTTCGGCTTCACCACGCCCGTGCCGCATCCGTTCGGCCAGGAACGCAACGGCTATCTGGTCAAGGACATGGACATAGCCCTCAAGGCGGCGCGGGACAATGGCGCCGATGTGATCGTCAGCGATTTTCCCGACCCCATCGGCCGTGATGCCGTGGTGCAGTGGCCGGGCGGCGTCAACATGCAGCTCTACTGGCACACCAAGGCCCCGGACTACGCGGCGTTCGAGGCGGTTCCGGAGAACCGCGTGTATGTGTCCAATGACAGCGCCGAGCGCTTTATCAAGGCGTTCCTCGGCTTCTCCCACGGCAAAATAGTGAACGACGACAAGCACGCTCCCGCCGCTGATGTCGGCCAAGCGGGCGGCGAGTACCGTCGCGTCGAGATCGAGTCAGCCTTCGGGCGCATGGCGGTGCTGGTCACCAACGGCCATCTGCCCTACCCGTTCGGCCACGACACCACCGGCTATCAAGTCAGCGACCTGGCCGCCACCCTCGGCAAGGCCAGCGGGTCTGGCGCCAAGGTGCTGGTGCCCGCGTTCGACAGCAAAGGCCGGCGCAGTGCAGTGGTTGAATTCCCCGGCGGTTATGTGGCGGAAATTCACCAGCTCACCGCGAAAAAATGATCCGTCATACAGGCTGGAGCCTGGCCGTGCTGTGGCCGCTGCTCGTCGGCAGCGTCCACGCCGACGACCCACCGAGCCGCCCGGCGATCAAGGCCAATCGCTGGCAGGAAGACTGGTCGGTGCTCAAGAATCCGGCGCTGCGCACGCAGCCGCTGGATAACCTCAAGTACATCCCGCTGTCGGGCGCCAACCCGTTCACCTACCTGTCTCTGGGTGCGACCTTGCGCGAGCGTTTCGAGATGAATGACGCCAGCGGTTTCGGCGTGAAGAACGTGGCCCGTGATCGCTACCTGATCCAGCGCTTCCAGGTTCACGCCGACCTGCATTTGAATGAACACTGGCGCGTGTTCACCCAGCTCGAAGACGTGCGCGCCTATGACAAAACCACCCTGGGCGGCGCCGATCAGAACCGCGTGGATTTGCGCCTGGCCTTCGCCGAATACGTGAACACCTTCAGCAGCGGCACGTTCAAGAGCCGTATCGGTCGCCAGGATTTTGCCTTCGACTTGCAGCGCTTCATTTCGTCACGGGACGGCCCGAATGTGCGGCAGTCGTTCGATGCGTTGTGGGCCGACTGGGAAACGTCGAACTGGCGCTTTATCGGGATCGCCAGCCAACCGGTGCAGTACCAGGATGGCCGGCATTTCGACGACAAGTCCAACAGTGACGCGCGTTTTCATATGCTGCGGGTCGAGCGCCTGGTGGGCGGCACGAATGAGCTGTCGGCCTACTACGGCGTGTATGAGCGCAGCGCGGCGCACTACCTGGACGCCGATGGCGACGAAACGCGCCAGCTGTTGGATGCGCGCCTGGGTGGCGCGGCCCAGGGCTTCGACTGGGACATCGAAGCCATGCTGCAAGGCGGCTCGGTGGGCAGCAAGGACATTCGCGCCTGGGCCGGCGGCAGCCGCACCGGCTACACCTTCGACGGCCTGGCGTGGAAGCCGCGCCTCGGCCTGCAACTGGACATCGCCTCGGGCGATCGCAAAACCGGTGACGGCACCGTCGGCACCTTCAACCCGCTGTTTCCCAACGGCTACTACTTTTCCCTGGCGGGCTATACCGGCTATAGCAACCTGATTCACGTCAAGCCATCGATCACCGTCAAGCCCGTCGCCAAGCTCAGCGTGCAAACCGCCATCGGCCTGCTGTGGCGGCAAACCACTGCGGATGCGGTCTACACCCAGCCCAGCGTGCCGGTCGCCGGCACTGCGGGCCAGGGTGAACGCTGGACCGGTGCCTACGGTCAGCTGAGAACCGACTACGCCTTCACGCCGAACCTGACCGGCGCGGTCGAAGCCGTGCACTACGCGGTCGGCCAGACCCTGCGTGATGCCGGCGGGCACGACAGCAACTACCTGGGCATGGAGCTCAAGTTCAGTTGGTAATTGAGGCAAGCACACCGATACAAGCCCGGCTTGGTTTTTTGGCGCAGGCTTTTCGCGATGTAACAGGGCGGATTTTTTACTCAGTCTTTTCATGCAGACACAGGAGTTTCAGATGAGCACATTCGTTGCCAAAGACGGTACCCAGATCTACTTCAAGGACTGGGGCAGCGGCAAACCCGTGCTGTTCAGCCACGGCTGGCCGCTGGATGCCGACATGTGGGAATACCAGATGGAATACCTGAGCAGCCGTGGCTTTCGCACAATCGCGTTCGACCGCCGAGGCTTTGGTCGCTCTGATCAGCCGTGGACCGGCAACGACTACGACACCTTCGCCGACGATATCGCCCAGTTGATCGACCACCTGGACCTGACGGACGTGACCCTGGTGGGTTTCTCCATGGGTGGCGGTGATGTGGCCCGCTATATCGCGCGCCATGGCAGCGCGCGGGTCGCCGGGCTGGTACTGCTGGGTGCGGTGACGCCGATCTTCGGGCAGAAAGCCGATTACCCGCAGGGCGTGCCCAACGACGTCTTCGATGGCATCAAGGCCGGCCTGCTGAAGGACCGCGCGCAATTCATCAGCGATTTCAACACGCCGTTCTTTGGCCTCAACAAGGGCCAGAAAGTCTCGGAGGGCGTGCTCACCCAGACCCTGCAGATCGCGCTGCAAGCCTCGCTGAAAGCCACCGTGGATTGCGTCACCGCGTTCTCCCAGACCGACTTCCGCCCGGATATGGCCAAAATCGACGTGCCGACCCTGGTCATCCACGGTGACGGTGACCAGATCGTTCCGTTCGAAACCACTGGCAAGGTTGCCGCCCAGATGATCAAGGGCGCCGAGCTGAAGGTATACAAGGATGCGCCACACGGATTTGCCGCCACCCACACCCAGCAGCTCAATGAAGACCTGCTGGCCTTCCTGAACCGCTGAGTAACCCCTGTGGGAGGGGGCTTGCTCCCTCCCACATTTGAATCACCTTTACTATTCAGGCCAATCGCTGCCCCAGCCGTAGGCTCCCCGGCCCCGCAATCAGGATGCTGGTGAAGATAATCATCAACAGCCAGCCAAACTGCCCTTCGAACAGCGTCCATTCCGGATGCACCACCAGCAGCGCGATCACCAGCACCGCCAGGATCGGCAGGCATGCCAGGCGCGTCCACACCCCCGCGATGATCAGCAGCGGGCACAGCACCTCGGCAAATATGGCCAGCAGCAAGGTGAGCGGCGCGCCCAGGTGAAACGGGTCTTCGATCAGCTTCAGCTGTTCGCTGTAGTTGAGCAGTTTCGGCAACCCGTGCACCCACAGCAAAAACAGCGCCCCGCTGACCCGCAGGAACAACAGCCCGACATCTTGTTTTTTTGTTTCGTTCATATGCCACCTGTGTCCGTCGAAAATGACCGACCGCCAGTGTGGCCCTGGCCGCGACGATGGGCTTGCAGGCGTGTGCTGACCTTAGGTCGGCGACGCTGAAAAACCCGCAACGATTTCATCGATCACCACCCGCACCCGTGCGGTATGGCGCAGGTCGGCGTGGGTTACCAGCCAGACATCATAGGGCAACGGTCGCGTGCGCTGCGGCCACAGGCGGACCAGGCCGTCACGTTCGCCGGTGTACACCGGGATCTCGCCGATGCCGATGCCGGCGGCAATCGCGCGGCGTACCAGCAGGCTGGAGCTCAACGCTGCAACAATCCGCCCGCGCCCCAACGGTTCGCAGACCAGCGTCAAGTCTTTCTGGCTTTGCAGGTAGGGTTGATACACCACCAGGTCATGGCCTTCGAACAGGCTGCCGGGTTCCGGCACGCCGTGGCGGTCGATATAGGACTGCGCCGCGAACAGCCCCACCGGCCAGCGGGCGATGCGCCGGGCGATCAGGTCCGGGTTGTCCGGGCGGATGTTACGCACGGCGATATCGGTTTCACGCTTGGCCAGGCTGAGGAACTGGGTCGAGGCGTCCAGCTGCACGCGCACGTCCGGGTGCTGCTCATGCAGACGCGCGATGGCCGGGATCAGGAAGTCGATGGCCAAAGAGTCGGTGGTGCTGACGCGCACGGTGCCGGTGAGACGCTCATCCAGCCCTTGTATCTGGCGCTGCAACTCCAGGGCCGAACGCTCCATTTTTTCCACCGAAAGCAACGCGGCTTCGCCGACGGCGGTCAAGGCATAGCCCTCGGAAGTGCGCAGGAACAACGTCGCGCCGAGGGACTTTTCCAAGGCGTTGATCCGCCGCCCGACCGTGGCCTGGTCCACGCCCAGCACCCGAGCCGCGCCACGTAATGTGGTTTCCCGGCATACCGCGAGGAACACTCGCGCATCGTCCCAATTCATCAATACCTCCGCTGCGTAAACGCATCAACGCGCTGCAAATTCGCTGCATTATTGCATCAGCAATCCTGGCTATGCTGGGCGCCACAGAAAAATATCCAGGACCGCCATCATGCTGCACACACAGGCTTCATCCCGAAACGCAGTCTGGTTACCGATCTTCGCCGGGCTCTGCGCCAGCCTGGTCAGCATCGGCCTGGCGCGCTTTGCCTATACGCCGTTGATCCCCTCGCTGATCCAGGCCCAGTGGTTTTCCGCCAGCGACGTGGTCTACCTCGGCGCCGCGAACCTGGTGGGTTACCTGGTGGGCGCGCTGATCGGACGGCCCATCGCCCGAGCGACTTCCAACAAAACGGCGCTGCGCCTGATGATGGTGGCAGTGACCCTGGCGTTTTTCGCCTGTGGCTATCCGTTGTCGGTGCTGTGGTTCTTCGCCTGGCGCTTGCTGTCGGGCATCGCCGGCGGCGCGATCATGGTGTTGGTAGCGGCGACCGTGCTGCCGCATGTTCCGGCCCCGCGCCGTGGCGTGGCCAGTGGTGCGATCTTCCTCGGCATCGGCCTGGGTATCGCCGGCTCCGGCACAATCGTGCCGCCGTTGTTGAGTCTGGGCCTGCAGCAGACCTGGTTCGGCCTGGGCCTGCTGGCCCTGGTGCTGACCGCCGCCAGTTGGTTCGCCTGGCCCAACGGCACGCTGCAGGAGGCAACGCCGCCAACGGCTAAAACGCCGACACCGGCAGCGGTGTACCTGCTGTTCGCGCAATACGCCTTCATGGCGGCGGGCCTGGTGCCGGCCATGGTGTTCCTGGTGGATTACGTGGCACGCGGCTTGGGTGCCGGGGCGCATGTCGGGGCGATGATCTGGGTGATGTATGGCCTGGGCGCCATCGTCGGGCCGGTGACCTACGGATTTCTTGCCGACACCCTCGGTGCCCGCTTGAGTATTCGCGTCGTGCTGGTGATCCAGGCGATCGCATTGGGCTCGCTGGCGGTCTCCAGCTCGTTCGTGGCCCTTGCCGTGTTGGCGCTGATCCTCGGCTCGTTCCCGCCGGGCATTGTGCCGCTGGCGCTGGCGCGAATCCACGAACTGATCCCCGAGCATCACTCGCAGCAAATAGCCTGGAGCCGGGCGACAGTGTCTTTTGCCACCTTCCAGGCGCTCGCCGGCTTTGCCTACTCGGCGCTGTTCAATGGCAGTGGCGGCCAGCATGGGCTGTTGTTCCTGATCGCGGCGGGCGCCATTGTGGTTGCACTGTTGCTGGAAGCGGGCATGATCTGGCTGAACCGTCGACCGCTCGCCACGGTCCCAACCCATACGCTCATCGTCACAGGAACCCCTTCATGACCCTGCCTCAAGAAATGACCCTGATCGAAATCACCGCCCCCGGCGGCCCCGAAGTGCTGCAACCGCGACGTGCAGACGTACCGGTGGCCGGCCCGGGCGAGATCCTGATTCGCGTGCATGCGGCCGGGGTCAACCGCCCCGACGCCTTGCAGCGGGCCGGCAAGTACCCGATGAAACCCGGCATGAGCCCGATCCCCGGCCTGGAAGTGGCCGGTGAAGTGGTGGCGCTGGGCGAAGGCGTGGATCAATACGCGCTCGGCGATAAGGTCTGCGCCCTGACCAATGGCGGCGGCTATGCGCAGTTCTGCGCGGTGCCGGCCAGCCAGGCGTTGCCGATTCCCGAAGGCATGGACTGGATTCAGGCCGCTGCGGTGCCGGAAACCTTCTTCACCGTCTGGGCCAACCTGTTTGGTCTGGGCGGCGCCTGCAGCGGCGAACGCGCCTTGATCCACGGCGGCACCAGCGGCATCGGCACCACCGCCTTGATGCTCTGCCAGGAATTCGGTATCCAGGCCTTCGCCACCGCCGGCAGCGCCGATAAATGCGCAGCAATTGCCAAGCTCGGCGCGCAGCCGATCAATTATCGCGAGGAAGATTTTGCCCAGGTCATCGCCGAGAAGACCGCCGGCCAGGGCGTGGATGTGATCCTCGACATCATGGGGGCCTCCTACCTCAACAACAACCTCAAGGCCCTGGGCATGGACGGCCACCTGGTGATGCTGGGCTTTCTCGGTGGCGGCAAGGCCAATGATGTGGACCTGTTGACCATTCTCGGCAAACGCGCGGTGATCACCGGTTCGCTACTGCGCGCCCGCACTCGCGAAGAAAAGGCCGCAATTGCCGAGCAGTTGCGTGAACATATCTGGCCAGTGTTGAGCGAAGGGCGCTGCCTGCCGATCATCGACAAGGTGTATGAATACACCGACGCCGCCCAGGCCCACGCCCGCATGGAAGGCGGGGACCATATCGGCAAGATTGTGTTGCGCGTCGAATAAACCCTTCACGCCCCTGTGGCGAGGGAGCTTGCTCCCGCTGGAGGGCGAAGCCCTCCCCTACAGGGGTAACTCTCAGCTCAGTCCGGTTTGGCATATTCCGGATAGTCGACATACCCCGCCTCAGTCCCGCCATACAATCCTTCAGCCTTCAAAGCATTCAACGGCCAGCCATTGAAAATCCGCTGCGGCAGGTCGGGGTTGGCAATGAACGGCCGCCCGAACGCAATCAGGTCCGCCAGCCCTGCCTGTATTAGTTGCGCGCCACGCTCAGCGGTGTAGCGGCCGGCGTAGATGATGCGCCCGCTGAAGGTGCTGCGCACGGCCTGGCGGAAGCTGTGCGGCAGGACGGGGGCGTTGTCCCAGTCGGCTTCGGCAATGGAGACGTAGGCGATACCCGACTGCTCCAGCACTTTGATCGCTTCGATGTAGGTGTGGTGCGGGTCTTCTTCCACCAGGCCGATGTACACGCGATCCTGGTCGGTGCCGCTGAACAGTGGCGAAAAGCGCACACCCAGGCGCTCTGGGCCCACTACGCGGCAGACGGCTTCGACGATCTCGCGCAAAAAGCGCAGGCGGTTGTCCAGTGAGCCGCCGTATTCATCCTCACGCTGGTTCGAATGGACCGAGATGAACTGGTTGACCAGGTAGCCGTTGGCCGCATGAATCTCCACCCCGTCAAAGCCTGCGTCCAGCGCATTGCGCGCCGCCTGTGCGTAGTGGCCGACCAGTTCCTCGATCTCGAGCACCGTCAGGGCACGGGGTACCGGGGGTTGCTTCAGCTCGCCGACACCCGGCGCGGTTTCGATAAACGCCTTCGCCTGCACGGGCTGGATCGCCGACGGTGCGACCGGCGCGGCGCCCTCGGGTTGCAGGGCGTTATGGGACACGCGGCCCACATGCCACAACTGGGCGAAGATCACCCCGCCCTCGGCATGCACCGCCTCGGTGACCTTGCGCCAGCCGTCGATCTGCGCCGGCGTGTAGATCCCCGGCGTCCACGCGTAACCCTGGCCACGCGGCTCGATCTGGGTGCCCTCGCTGACCATGAAACCGGCGCTGGCGCGTTGACGGTAGTAGCGGGCCATCAAGTCGGTGGCGATATCGCCGGGTTGGGCACTGCGCTGGCGCGTCAGGGGCGGCAACACGACGCGGTTGTTCAAGGTGTGATGTCCCAGTTTTACTGGGGTGTTCAATGGATGAGCCATGGGATATTCCAAATTCAGGACGAACGAAAACACTGGCGACTCTCGCGAGCCGCCAACGCATCAATCGGTTATTTAAATTAAGCGGTGAGTTTCAACAGGGCCTTGGCCACTTCGCTGGAGCTGCCGGGGTTTTGCCCCGTCACCAGCAAGCCATCGACGATCACGAAAGACTGCCAGTCAGCGCCCTTCTCATAGTTGCCACCCAGCTTCTTGAATTCATCTTCAATCAGGAAGGGCACCACCTCGGTCAATTCCACTGCCGCCTCTTCGGAGTTGGAGAACCCGGTGACGCGACGGCCTTTGATCAAGGGTTCGCCGTTGACCGCCTTGACGTGACGCAAGGCACCCGGTGCATGGCAGACAAACCCGACAGGCTTGCCGGCACGCTCGAACGACTCGATCAGCGCGATGGACACTGGCGACTCGGCCAGGTCCCACAGCGGGCCGTGGCCACCTGGGTAGAACACGGTGTCGAAGTCGGCAGCGTTGACCGCGTCCAGTTTCACCGTAGTGGCCAAGGCCTGTTGCGCGGCCGGGTCGGCGGCGAAGCGTCGGGTTTGATCAGTCTGGAAGTCCGGCTGATCGCTGACCGGGTCCAGCGGCGGCTGGCCACCGGCGGGCGATGCCAGCACGACGTCGGCACCAGCGTCCTTGAACGCGTAATAGGGAGCGGCAAACTCTTCGAGCCAGAAGCCGGTCTTGCGGCCGGTATCGCCAAGCTGGTCGTGAGAGGTCAGTACCATTAATACTTTCATTTTCCAGTGCCTCGATCGTTGTGATTAACAGGGTTTTCGGGGTGGCCCAACAACTGTCGGGTCAGCCCCAGCGCCTCATCGAACGGCGCGGTGGTACGGGTAATCTTGCCCATGACGCTGGTCCCCAGCCACAACGCATACAGGCGTCGCGCCAGGCTTTCGGGGGGTTGCCCGATCATCAACGAGCCGTCCTGCACCCCGTGCTGCAGCGCCAGGGCGAGCAACTCGATGGTGCGTGAAGTGCCGCGCTGCAACGCCAGGCGCATCGGCTCTGAAAGGTCAGACACTTCGGCGCCGAGTTTGACCGCCAGGCATTTTCCGGCGTCGGTGCAGCCGGTGTGGTTGTCGATCCAGGCCTGCCAGTAGCGCATCAGCCTGGCGTATGCAGACAGGTCCGCCTGGCTGAACAACTGCTGCATGCCGAGCACGTAGTTGTCGAAATACGTATCGAGCAACACCACCCCGAAGGCGTCCTTGGAGCTGAAGTAGTGATAGAACGAACCCTTGGGCACGTCGGCGGCTTGAAGTATTTCGTTCAATCCCACCGCGGAAAATCCCTTGCTGCCCACAATCGCTTGCGCACTTTCAAGAATGGTCTGCCGTGCACTTTTGGTTTCGCTGTTCATGCTTCGCCCCTGCCGATTAGACCAGTCGTCTAGTTCGTTGGAGGAATGTTAGGGCCGCAGGCGCAGGCTCACAATGTCATATGCGCAAGGATTCCGGCCATCGGCCAAAGGCAGTTGCCGTTTACCTGGCACGCGCCGACAATCGCCTCTCCCGCGCCCCTTGGAGAATGCTGATGCACAGCGTTGCGTTGATGGTTTACCCGAATTTCCAGTCCTTGAGCCTCAGCCTGGGCTCGGTGTTCGAGTGCGCCAACCTGCTGCGGGGCGAGCCGGCCTATGAGTTTCACCTGGTGTCGGAAAGCGGCGGCGCGGTCATGACGTCCCAGGGTTTTTCGGTGAACACCGCGCCGATTCGGCCGCAGGGTTACGACACGCTGATCGTCAGCGGCTACCTGGAGTTTCGCCTGCCGGAAGCCAATCTGTTGGAGATGGTCAAGGCCGCCTCCGCGCAATCGCGCCGCGTGGCCTCGCTGTGCATGGGTATTTTCGTGCTGGCCGAAGCCGGTTTGCTGGAAGGTAAGCGCACCACCACCCACTGGATCCACGCACCGGCGTTTCGCAAGCGCTACCCGGATATTCGCCTGGAAGAAGACAAGTTATTTGTGGTGGATGGCCAGGTGTGGACCGGCGCCGGCATGAGCGCCGGGGTCGACCTGGCGCTGGCCATGGTCGAGAACGACCTGGGCAGCGACCTGGCCCGGCGCATTGCGCGCAAGCTGGTGATCGCACAACGGCGCGGCAGTGAACAGTCGCAACTGTCGGCCCTGCTGGAACTGGACCCCAAGTCCGACCGCGTCCAACTGGCCCTAGCCTACGCCCGCGAAAACCTCACCCACGACCTGTCGGTGGACGCCCTGGCCGATGTCGCCCGCCTCAGCCCGCGCCAATTCAGCCGGGTATTTCGCGAAGAAACCGGGCAAACGCCGGCCAAGGCCATTGAGGCGCTGCGTGTGGAGGCGGCGCGGGCGATGATGGAAACCAGTCGCCACCCGGTCGAAGTGGTAGCCCGCGAGACCGGCTTTGGTGATCGCGAGCGCATGCGCCAGGCGTTCCTGCGAGCCTTCGGGCAACCGCCGCAAGCGATGCAGCAGGTGTTGTTCAGCCCCGCCCAGGCCCATGGCCGCTCAATGCAGTGAAGCGTGGGTCACCAGGTAACTGATCAAGTGCGGCTCATCCTCGAGTTCGAGGGTTTGCACCGGGCGCGGCAGGTTATCCAGCACCGTGCGCCAGAACGCCTGGGAGACTTCGTCCTGGTCATAAAACCGCACCAGCCAATTGGCCTCGCCGCTGCACAGCACCTGGGTGGCGATGGCGCGGCCGATGCCTTTGCGGCGGTAGCGCTTGAGGATGAACAGGTCGGCCAGCTCCAGGGCATCGATGCCCGGCAGTTCGCTGCCTTCGATCAACAGGAAGCCGGCCACATAGCCGTCGACCAATAACAGGTTGGCGCTCCACTGCGGGTCTTGCCAATAGCGGGCCAGGTGCTCGTCGTGGATGTAGAAACGGCCATCGGCCTCGACATCTTCCTGCTCCCAATCCGAAGACTCATAGGCGTAGTACTGGTAGAGATTGCGGATCAGCTCGGCGTGTTCAGGGCCGGTCTGGATCAATTCGACAGTGGTTTCAGGCATGGGGCTCTCGGTGAAAAAACGCAGGGCGCCATTGTTCACAAATCGGCTGGCAAGGCCAATACATTGCCCAACCTTTCTATTGGCTGAACCGATTGCAAATAGCCCTGGCCCCTGGCCGAAATCCAGAAACATTTAGAATAAACTTCGCCGGCTCTCCCTTTTTTCAAGGACTCGTATTTTGACTAACGTCTGCTCCGCCGGCCTGGATGTGGGGTTTGCCTCCCTGGATTACCTGCAGATTTTTATCCTGGGGGTGATCCAGGGCATTACCGAATTGCTGCCGGTGTCGTCCACCGCGCACATGCGCGTGGTGCCGGCCCTGCTTGGCTGGCAAGACCCTGGCTCGGCGTTTTCCGCAGCGATGCAGTTGGCGGCGCTGGCGGCGGTGGTGAGCTACTTCTGGCGCGATGTGCAGCAAGTGACCACGGGCAGCATCAGTGCCGTACGCCGGGGTGACTACAACGACCGCTGGTTCAAGCTGGCGGTGGCGATTGTGCTGGCGACCATCCCGATCTGCATCGCCGGCCTGGCGCTGTCGTCAACCTTGAATACCTGCAACTCGCCGCTGCGTGGGCTGATGGTGATCGGTATTGCCTGTGTGGTAATGGCGATATTACTGGCGGCAGCCGAACTGCGCGCCCGTCACACCCGCGAGGTGAGCGAAATGCGTTTGCGTGATGCGTTGATCGTGGGCATCGCACAGATCGGCGCGTTGATTCCCGGGGTCTCGCGTTCGGGCTCGACCTTGACCGCCGCGCTGTTCCTGAATTTCAAACGCGAAGAAGCGGCACGCTTTTCATTCCTGCTGGGCCTGCCCGCCATCGCCCTCGCCGGCCTGAAAGAACTGTGGGTGCTGCTGCACGCCGACCTGCCCGCCCACGCCTGGCCGCACTTGATCTTCGGCCTGGTGGTGGCAAGCATTTCGGCGTTTTTCGCGATCTGGGGCCTGATGAAGTTTCTGGAGCGCTTCTCCACCTGGCCGTTCGTGATCTACCGCGCGCTGCTCGGGGTGTTTTTGATTGGGGCGGTCAGCACCGGGCTGCTGAGTTGATCGTCCAGGCACTGCTTCCATAGGTTGCGAACCAGGGTTTTCATGGTGAGCGCCTCAGCCCAGCGATCACTGAGTTCCCGGCCATCCGCACCGGTGATCGCATAGGGCGGCGGGCCGAGTTCGCAGGTGAAGGACAGGCTTTGGGGGGTGTTCGGGCGGGCCAACCAGTCCTCGATTCCGTAGCGCCACCAACCGATAAAGCGTTCCACCCAGGGTTGATGCTGCGCAAAATCCAGCGCGACCTGCACCTGTTCACTGCTGGCTACGCGCCCATGAAAGCCCCAGCTATGGCGCAGGATGGTGCGTATCTGTTCATCGTCGTCGGCGGCGCCGGGTTCGGGCAACTCGCGACCGACCACGTAGTGGGACAGGTCCGCCAGCAGTTTCAGGTCAGGCATTTGCGCCAGCAGGTCGAGGGTGAACAGCAGGTCACTGGTCAGGCGATAACGGTGGGTTTCCAGCAGGATCGGGAAATCCACCTGCTCGGCCAGGCGTTGCCAGCCCTCGATCAACCGGCCCGCCTCGGCCTGGGTACGCGGGCGCACGTCGGCTTGCAGAGTGAGGTGATGACAGCCGTAGCGGCTGATCACCTCCAGTGCGCGCGCCAGGTCATCCACCGACTGCGGGAACAGTTGGCCTTCGATCTGCAAACCCCGTGCGGCGGTGGCCGCGTGCAGGCGTGCGACCTCGGCGGCCTTCCAGTAATGATCAGTGACGCCATCGAAGCCGGCGGCGACGATGCGATCCAGTTGCGCCTCGATCGGGCCGGGTTCGGTGTGCATCGCCCACAGCGATTGGAATACCAGAAATTCGCGCATGTCAGCCCCGCAGCCAGTGTTTGAGAGAGACCGCCGGATCAGCCAGGCCCACCGACGACAACGGCACACGGGCGATGATCAGACGTTCGCACAGCTTGATGTCCTTGGCCACGCTGTTGCCCGGCGCCCAGCCGCAGGCGCCTTGCAGATACCCCTCGGCATCGAGGTAGAACAGCAGCAAACCGCCGTGGGGCAAGGCGCGGCTGACCACCTTCGGCGTCATCACACCGACTGTCTGCAAGCCCCAGTCATAGTGGTCGGACCAGAAACCCGGCACGGCGTCGAAGGGCAATGCCCGGCCCAGCAGGTTCAATGCGGCATGCCGCCCCTGGGCCTCGGCATTGCGCCAGGTTTCCTGACGCTGATAGAGGCCGCCCAGCCGGAACTCGCAGACGTCTCCCGCTGCGTAGATATTCGCCGCGCTGGTGCGCAAGTGCGCGTCAACGCGAATGCCCTGCCCGACGTCCAGCCCGGCCGCTGCGGCCAGTTCGATATTGGGTTGCATACCGATACCGACCACCACCAGGTCACACGGCAGCGTCTGCCCGTCCACCAGGTGTACGGCGTCGGCCTGGATGGATTCCACAGTGACGTTCAAGCGCACGTCCACACCCTGCTCGCGGTGCAGATCCAGCAATGCTGCACTGACGGCCGCTGGCAATACCCTGCCCGCCAGGCGCGGCCCGGCTTCGAGCACCGTCACCGCGCAGCCCAGGCCGCGCGCGGTCGCTGCCACTTCCAGGCCGATAAACCCACCGCCGACGATCACCAGCCGGGTGCCGGGGCGCAAATGGGCGCGCAGGGCCAGCGCTTCATCGTGGGTGCGCAGGTAAAGCACATTGGCCTGGGCTTGAGGCAGACGCCGCGCACGGCCGCCAGTGGCGAGCAACACGCCGGCATAGGCCAGCCAGCGGCCATCGGCCAGCTGCAGCCGATGCTGCTGCGGCGCCAGCTGGCTGACCGCATTGCCGGCGATATGCTCGATATCCAGCTCGGCCAGCCGTGCACTGTCGCACAGGCTGCACCCGGCCAGGTCCTGGCTGCCTTGCAACAGGGCCTTGGACAGCGGCGGTCGTTCGTAGGGCGCGTGCGGTTCGTCGCCGATCAGGATCAGCCGACCGTCGTAACCCTCCTCGCGCAGGGTCAACGCCGCGCGGCCACCGGCATGGCCGGCGCCGACGATAATCAGGGGCGCGCTCATCATCACGCCGTGACAGCGAGCAACACTCGCCCCGCTTCGACCCGTACCGGGTAGGTTTTCAGGTTGACGCAGACCGGCGCGCCCAGGGCCTTGCCGGAGCGGTAATCGAAACGCCCGTTGTGCTTGGGGCATTCGATCACATGGTCCATGACCAGGCCGTCGGCCAGGTGGATTTTTTCGTGGGTGCACAGGCCGGCGGTGGCGAAAAACTCGTTGTCGGCGGAGCGGAACACCGCATAGGTGTGTGCCCCGTGGTCGAAGCGCAAAACGTCTTCTTCGTCGATTTCGCCCACGGCGCAGACGTCGATCCATTGATCGTTCATGATTTTTCTCCAGGTGAATAACGTTCCTGGTGGCGAGCGCTTGCCCGCGCTGGGCTGCGAAGCGGCCCCAGGATCGCGATTGAGGGTTATCTGAAAGACCGCGTCAGGTTTATTGGGGCTGCTGCGCAGCCCAGCGCGAGCAAGCTCGCTCGCCACTATGGGTGGGGCGCTGGACGAAATAGGTCGGGTCGCTGCGCTGTTTCCACAGGGTTGGCAGGATTTCCTTGTAGGCCTCGAACAGATTGGCGTACGGCGGCGGGCAGTCGCTGCGGATTTCTTCGTGCAGCTGTTGGAGCGCGTGGTACGGCACCATCGGGTACATGTGGTGCTCGAGGTGATAGTTCATGTCCATGTAGATAAAGCGCAGCACGCGGTTCATGTAGATGGTGCGGCAGTTGCTGCGGTGGTCGAGCACATCTTCGGCCAGGCCCACATGCTGGGTGAGGCCGAACAGGTAGCCGAGCCAGGCGCCATAGATACTCGGCAGCCCCACCAGCATCAGCGGTAGCCAGCTGTGCAGGTACAAGGCGGTGCCGATGATCAACGCGTAAACGCCCACCCAGATGCGCGCGGCGCGAAACACTTTGGGCCATTCGGATTCGGGGATAAAGTCCCGTTCCTGGGCGCTCATGCGGCCGATGGCATGGCGGGCCACGCCACTGAAGGTCTTCCAGGCCAGGGGCAGATTGAACAGGCTCAGGAACATCATCCAAAAGCTCGGCGGGCGCGGCTCGACGATCTCCGGGTCGCGGCCGACGACGATGGTGTCGGTGTGATGCCGGGCATGGCTCCAGCGCCACACATGGGGTTCGAACAGGCACATGAAGCACGCCAGCGGGTACAGCGCGTCATTCATCCAGCGGGTCTTGAATGCCGTGCCATGCCCGGTTTCGTGCCAGCGCGGGTTGGAGGCGGTGCCGTAGAGCACGCCATAGGCGAGGAAGAACGGCACACAGGCCCAGGAGCCCCAGAACCAGTAGCCGCCAAAGCCTGTGACGAACAACGCGGTGAACCAGATGGCCGTGTCAACCAGGGCTGGGCCGTCACGGCGCTGCATCAGTTCCTTCATGCGTTTGCGCGGGATCGGCGATTGGTACCAACGGGCCGAGACCAGGCCTTTTTCGGCGGCGCGGACAGCTTCGGGGCCGGTCAGGCTGTAATCGCGCCGGGCGCGTTGAGCGGTGTGTTCAGGCATTGTTATTGTTCTCCGCAAGCGTGGGGTTTCAGGGGCTTTGCGAAACCAACCATAGAGCGCGGCCAAATCAGCCTCAAGGGCTTGAATCCATTCCCTATCAAGCTATCATCCAGGCCCAGCGGGGCTTGATAGTTTTCTATCAAGACGCTCAAGGGACTCGCCATGCACAACCCTAAACGCCCGACCATTGCTACGGTTGCCGCCCATGCGGGACTCAGTGTGGCCACCGTCGACCGTGTATTGAACGCTCGCGCACCGGTCAACCCGGACACCGCCGAACAGGTGTTCCAGGCTGCCGAAGCGGTCGGTTATTTCGCCGCGCGGCTGATCGGCCAGCGCATTCGCGAACGGCGCCCGACCTACCGTTTCGGCATTCTCCTGCTGGGCACCGCCCAGGCGTTCTATGCCAACCTGGCCCAGTCGATCAGCGCGGCGGCGCAGCAGCACGCCAGCGCCAACCTGAGCTGCCAGTTCGAGTACATCGTCGACCGCACACCCAGCGCCATCGTCGCGCAGATCGAGCAACTGGCCGTGCAGTGCGACGCGCTGGCGGTGGTCAGCTTCGCCCACCCGTTGATCAATGCGTGCCTGGCGCAGATCCGCGCAGCCGGCGTGCCGGTGGTGGCGCTGCTCTCGGACATCCACGAACGCGCGGCCGAACCTTATGTGGGCCAGGATAATCACGTCGTCGGCCGCACCATGGGCTGGCTGTTGGCGCGCACCTGTGGTGCGCGCAAAGGCAGCGTGGGCATTTTGCTGGGGGGCCACCGCTTTCTCGGCCACCAGGCGCGGGTCGAAGGCTTGCACAGCTACCTGGCCGAACACGCACCGGGGCTCAAACCCTTGGAACCACTGATCAATCTGGACAACTGCGACATCACCGAAGAAGCCACCCTCGACCTGCTCAGCCGCCACACCGACCTGCGCGGGCTGTGCGTGGTGGGCGGTGGCGGTGACGGCGTGATCAATGCCCTGGCGCAACTGCCCAAGCGCCCGGCATTGTGCTGCATTTTGCAGGAGTCCACCGACCTGTCGCGCCAGGCCCTGGGCCGAGGGTTGATCGATGTGGTGATGGATTCGCAGCCGCAGCAGACGGCGGTGGCGCTGGTGGACCTGCTGGTGGCGCTGCAGAGCGACGAGGCGTTCGATCCGGCGCGGCATCGGGTGCACATCCCGCCGCACATCGTCACCTCGGAAAACATGGGCAGCTGAAGAGGGGGCTTGCCCTGATGCCAGTCAGTCAGAGCTTTTTGTAGGAGCGAGGCGGGCGGCTAGCCCTTGCTCGCGAAAAATTCAGACCCCCCGCGTTTATCCAGAATAAACGCGTTGCCTGGGCGTTTTTCGCGAGCAAGCTCGCTCCTACAGAGGGCGGCGTGCGCTTCGCCCCTCCCGCATCGGTAACCGTTCACCGGCCGCGAAAATCCCCGGCATTTAACCCGAACCGATTCATCTTGTTGTACAGCCCGCCACGGGACACGTTCAGCTGCTGGGCGGCCAGGCGGATATTGCCAGCGGTGTTTTTCAGCGCAGTGATGATGGCGTGCCTTTCGTGGCTGCTCAGGTCTTGCGTAGGCGGCGCAGCATGTAGGCTGGCCGGGGCGCGCGGCCTGGGCTCCAAAGGTAAATCGCCAGGCTCGATCCACTCGCCCATCGCCAGGTTGGTCGCCCGCTCAATCGCGTTTTCCAGCTCGCGCACGTTGCCCGGCCAGCCATGGGCCGACAGCAACGCCAGCGCATCCGGCGAGAATCCTTGCAGCGATTTGCGCAACGAACGCGCGCAACGCTGCAGGAAATGCCGCGCCAGTAAGGGAATATCGTCACGGCGCATACGCAGGGGCGGCACGGTGATATTCAGCACGTTGAGGCGGTAGTAAAGGTCTTCGCGAAACGCCCCCTCGGCCACCGCCTGGCTGAGATTGCGGTGGGTCGCCGCAATGATGCGCACATCCACTGGCCGTGAGGTCTTCGCGCCCACGCGGGTCACCTCGCCTTCCTGCAACACGCGCAACAGGCTGACTTGGGCGTCGAAGGCCATGTCGCCGATTTCATCGAGGAAAATAGTCCCGCCATCGGCCAGTTCAAACTTGCCCGCCGAACCGCCGCGCGCCGAGCCGGTGAATGCGCCTTCGGTATGGCCGAACAATTCGCTTTGCACCAGGTCCCGTGGGATCGCGCCGCAATTGACCGCGACGAATGGGCCAGTGCAACGCTCGCTGGCGTTATGAATGGCCTGGGCAAATAACTCTTTGCCGGTGCCGCTTTCGCCGAGGATCAAGGTGGTGGAATCACTGCGACTGGCGATGCGTCCCAGGTGCAGCGCGTCCTGGATCGCGCGCGAGGTGCCCTGGATGGTTTCAAAGGTGTAGCGGGCCTGGGTGCCGACAATGCGCCGGGTGATTTCGCGGATGCGGCGGTTTTCACGCACCGACACGATCACCCCACCCTGCTCCAGCGGGCACACCGAGACCAGGCAGGCGAGCTGGCTGCGGTCGTGCAAATGAAAGGTGCAGTCCAGGTCGCGCAGGTTTTCGCCGCCGCGCAGCAGCATGGCGTCGCTCAGCTCGCTGCGAGCGAGGCGATTGAAGGGGCTGCCGAGCAGCTCCAGGCCTACGTTGAACAGTTGCCGCGCGTAGCGATTGATCGCCTTGATGCACCCGCGTTCATCCAGCACCACCAAGCCTTCGTTAAGCACTTCAAGCACGGTTTGCTGCTCTTGCAGCAACGCTTGCAGCGCCATCTGCCGCGACACGGCCTCGGCAGCCGCCTGGACGGTGCCCAGGGTATGGAAGTGAAACCAGCCGGGCTCGGCCGTCAGCGTCAGCATGGCCAGGGTCTGGCCCTGGGCATTCTTGATCGGCGCGGCGGCGCAGTGCATGCGGCGTTGACGCAGGCCAACGGCGAAGTTCTCTTCGGCCAGCACATACACCAGATGATCTTCGGCCAGCGCCAGGCCGGTGCAGTTGGTGCCCTGCACCGATTCGAGCAGGCGACTGCCCACGGGAGTGATGTCCAGCCCGCAGAAATACAAAGTGGTGCCGTCGGCGTCGGTGAGGTTGATATGACCGCGCGGGTTATAGGCCAGCAAACCATGCATGACTTGCGCGGCGGCGGCGATCAGCACGCGGTGGCTGGCCAGGGTGGCCGCCAGTGTGTCGGCAGCGACGAAACGGTAGGCGTTGTCTGCCGGATCGATGCCTGCCTCGAGGCTGCGCCGCCAGGAATCCCAGATCGTCTGACGCACCTCGGGCGGGCGCTGCAGCTGGCCGCCCAGGCAGGCCTGCCACGCCTGCTCCAAGGCTGCGACCGGGCCATCATTCAGCGCGACGGGGCCCAACGCCGTCAGGTAATCGAGGTCTTGCCCACTGATCGCCATGCTCATAAGCGGTGTCCATGTTTATGTTTTCGACATGTCAGCATAGACATGTCTTTTAAATGAACACTATTTTTCTGATGTTTATTTATAACCCTTAAATATCAGTCACTTGGATTTTGGCACAGCCCTTGCTCTTACCCCTTTGCCCGCCAGGATCGTCCTGAGGCCAACAATAAAAAGGGGTCATACATGAATACAAAAAACATCCGCCTGGGCTTGATCGGCGCCGGTCGCATGGGCAGCTTCCACGGCCTGACCGCCGCCCGGCACATTCCCGGCGCTTGCCTCGCCGCCATCGCCGACCCTACCCCAGGGCAAGCCGCACGTCTGGCGGCAGAGCTGGGGGTAGCCAAGGTGTACACCGACCCGCAGCAACTGCTCGACGACCCGGATATCGACGGCGTACTCATCGCCGCCCCCGCCCGCAGCCATGCCGAACTGGTAATCAGCGCCGCCCGTGCCGGCAAGGGCATCTTCTGCGAGAAGCCCATGGCCATCACCCTCGATGAAGCCGACCGCGCCATCGCCGCTGCGGCCGATGCCCGGGTGCCACTGCAAGTCGGCTTCAACCGGCGCTTCGCCAAGAGCTTTCGCGCCGCCCACCTCGACGTCGCCGCAGGCCGAATCGGCACCCCGCAGTTGCTGCGCTCCCTGACCCGCGACCCGGCGCTGAACAACCCTGGCGCCTCACCGCAATGGGTGATTTTCCTGGAAACCCTGATCCACGACTTCGACACCCTGCGCTACCTCAACCCCGGCGCCGAAGCGGTGCAGGTGCAGGTGATGGCCGACGCCCTGATCGCCCCGGACTACAAAAGCCAGGGTTTGCTCGACACCGCCGTGGTCACGATCCGTTTCGATAACGGCGCGATTGCCACCGCCGAAGCCAGCTTCCAGGCGGTGTATGGCTATGACGTGCGCGGTGAAGTGTTCGGCAGCGCCGGCATGCTGACCATGGGCGGCGTGCAGGCCTGCGACTTGGTGCGCTACCAGGCCCAGGGCATCCAGGCCGACACCCAGCGCCTGGACACCGACCTGTTGCGCGATGCCTACATTGCCGAACTCAGCCACTTCGTCGACTGCCTGCGCAGCGGCGCCAAACCCCTGGCCAGCGGGGAAGATGCCCGCGCCGCCCTGGCGATTGCCCGCGCCTGTATCCAATCCTATGAGCAAGGCACGGCGGTGAGCTTATGAGCCCGTTCAAGCTGGCGGTGAGTGCCGAGATGGTGTTTCTGGACCTGCCCTTCGTCGAGCGGGTCAAGCGGATACATGCCCTGGGTTTCAGCGCCGAAATCTGGAACTGGACCGACAAAGACATCAACGCCCTGGCCGCGACGGGCGCGGACTTCACCTCGATGACCGGCTACATCAGCGGCACGCTCACCGACCCCGACGGTATCCGCCACATGCTCGACAGCGCCCGCGAATCCTTAAGCGTTGCCGAGCGCCTCAAGTGCCCCAGCCTCAATTTGCATGGCACCGGCCTGGGTGACGGCGGCCTGCCGGTGCAACCCGTCAGCCGGACCACCGGGCGCATGTGGCTGAGCGCCTGCAAGACGCTGGAGAAAATCGCTCGCCTGGGGCAAGACGCCGGCCGCGTGTTCCTGCTGGAAAACCTCAACACCGAGGTCGACCACCCCGGCACGCCATTCGCCCGCGCCGACGACACCCTGGCGCTGATCGAAGCCGTGGGCAGCCCACACCTGAAAATGAACCTGGACCTTTACCACGCGCAGATCGGCGAAGGAAACCTGATCGAGTTGATCCAGCGCGCGGGCAGCGCCATCGGCGAAATCCAAGTGGCGGACGTGCCCGGACGCCAGGAGCCTGGCACCGGCGAAATCCACTACCCGGCGATTGCCAGGGCGCTGCAGGCCATCGGCTACAGCGGCGTGGTCGGCCTGGAAGCCTGGGCCAGCGGCGACAGCGAAGCCGCCCTGGAGCGTTTTCGCCAGGCATTCACCCTATAACAACAAGAGGAACACCTCATGCATCGCTATTCATTGATCGTTGCCACCCTGTTGCTGCTGTTCAGCCAATGGACCTTCGCCGCGTACCGCATTGGTGTGAGCATCGCGCGGGTCGACGATAACTTCATGACCTATGTGCGCACCGGCCTTGAAACGGCCGCCAAACAACAAGACGTGCAGATCCAGTTCGAGGACGCCCAGGGCGACGTGGTGCGTCAGCTCAACCAGGTCGAAGGGTTCCTCAACCAGAACGTCGACGCGGTCATCGTGCTGCCGGTGGACACCGCCGCCACCGCCAACATGACCCGCGCCGCCGTGGCCGCCAATAAGCCATTGGTGTACGTCAACCGCCATCCCGACCAACGCACGCTGCCCAAGGGGGTCGTGACCGTGGCGTCCAACGACATCGAAGCCGGGCAACTGCAGATGCGCTACCTCGCGGAAAAACTCGGCGGCAAGGGCAACGTGGCGATCATCATGGGCGACCTGGCGCAAAACGCCACCCATGACCGCACTGAAGGCGCCAAGCAGGTGCTCAAGGACTTTCCCGGGATCAAGATCGTCGAGCAGCAAAGTGCCGAATGGCAACGCAGCAAGGCCATGGACCTGACCAGCAACTGGCTGCTGGCGGGCACACAGTTCGACGCGATCGTGGCCAACAACGATGAAATGGCGATTGGCGCGGCCATGGCTTTGCAGCAGGCCGGCAAGGCCAAGGGCGAAGTGGCGATTGTCGGCATCGATGGCCTGCCCGATGGCTTGGCGGCGATCAGGCGCGGCGTGCTCACCGCCTCGGTGTTCCAGGACCCCAAAGCCCAGGCGACTCAAGCGGTACAAGCGGCGGTGCGGATGATCAAGGGCGAGCCGATTGAGTCGGAGGTGTGGGTACCGTTCGAACTCATAAAACCCGAACAGGTAGCGGTGTTTGAACAGCGCTACAAATAATTGAAGCCAAGAAGATCCAAATGTGGGAGGGGGCTTGCCCCCTCCCACACTTTCAGTCCAAGTCGCTCGCGCTATGGCGCTCGGCCAACTGATCGTCGCCGGACACCCGATTCACCCGCCGCCCGCGCTGCACCGCCGGGCGTGCATCAATCGCATCCGCCCAGCGCATGACGTGCTTGTATTCATGCACCGAGAGAAACTCCGCCGCACCATACAACCGCCCTTTGACCAACCCGCCGTACCAGGGCCAGATGGCGATGTCGGCGATGGTGTAGGCGTCCCCGGCAATGTATTCGCTCACCGCCAGGCGCTTGTCCAGCACATCCAGCTGGCGCTTGGCCTCCATGGCGAAGCGATTGATCGGGTATTCCATCTTGCTCGGCGCATACGCGTAGAAATGCCCGAAGCCGCCGCCCAGATACGGTGCGCTGCCCATCTGCCAGAACAGCCACGACAGGCATTCGGCACGGGCGGCAGGTTCGGTGGGCAAAAACGCGCCGAACTTCTCGGCCAGGTACTGCAGGATTGCGCCCGACTCGAACACGCGAATCGGCGCAGCGCCGCTGTGATCCATCAACGCCGGGATCTTCGAGTTCGGGTTCACCGCCACGAAACCGCTGCCGAACTGGTCGCCGTCACCGATCTTGATCAGCCAGGCGTCGTATTCGGCACCGGTGTGCCCGAGCGCCAGCAGCTCTTCGAGCAGGATCGTGACCTTCTGCCCATTGGGCGTGGCCAGGGAATACAGCTGCAACGGGTGCTTGCCGACCGGCAGCGCTTTTTCATGGGTGGCGCCGGCGATGGGCCGGTTGATGCTGGCGAAGGTGCCGCCGCTTTCGGTGTCCCAGGTCCAGACCTTGGGGGGTACGTAGTCAGACATGCTCGGTGCTCCTCGGGGGCGCTTGCGATCAACAAAGGGTTTAAGACTAAACCAAAGATGCGTGGCGCGTCACACTGGCGTCCCCGTCTTGCCCAGGCACCTGCACACGCAGGGCGATGAGCAAGGCCGCGAGCAACATCAACACACCCGCACCGATAAACACCCCACCAATGCCGCTGAAGCTGAACATCAGCCCGCCACCGGCAGCGCCCGCCGCGATGGCCGACTGCACCGACGCGACCACCATGCCTCCGGCACTTTCCGCCTGGTCCGGCACCGCCCGCGCGACCCAGTTCGACCACGCCACGGGCACGCCGCCAAACGCCATGCCCCATAGCGCCAGGAGCATCGCCTGGCCCGGCAGTGACGCCGGCAACCAGACCAGCGCCAGTGCCGCGATTGCCACCAACACCGGCATTAACACCAGTGTTGTGCGTGGGCGGCGCACCAGCAGCCACCCGGCGAACAGCGTGCCGGCGAAGTTCGCCACGCCGAACCCCAGCAGCATCAGCGCCAGCCCCTCGGTGTCGACCCCGGTGGTGCTTTCCAGAAACGGCCGGATGTAGGTGAACAGCGCGAAATGCGCGGTGTGCACCAGTACGCAGCCGAACATGCCGATGGCGATGCCGGGGCGCTGCAGTACGTCCAGCACGGTGCGCAGGCGCGCGGTGCCATGGGGTGCCATGCGCGGCAGCGTGAATGCCTGGAACGCCAGGGTCAGCAGGCCGACGGCGGCCGCCGCAATAAACGCACTGCGCCAGCCGTACAGGCCACCCAAATAGCTGCCCAGTGGCACGGCGACCACGGTGCCCAGCGCGATCCCGCTGAAAATGATCGACAGCGCACGGGGCAAGGACGCCGCCGGCACCAGGCGCATCGCCACTGCAGCCGCCATGCTCCAGAAACCGCCGAGGGCGATGCCCAGCAGGATGCGCATCAACAACAGCACCGTCAGGCTGGAGGACAATGCCACCAGCAGGTTGGAGGCGATCATCAGCGTGGAAAACCCCAGCAGCACGACGCGCCGGTCGATACCACGGGTCAGCCCCGGCACCAGCAGACCGGCGAACAGCGCCACCACCGCCGTCACCGTGACAGCTTGCCCGGCCAGCGCCTCGGTAACGCCCAGGTCCAGGGCCATCGGTGTCAACAGGCTGGCCGGCAAGTACTCCGCCGTGAGCAAGCCGAATACCCCCATCGCCAGGGAAAATACCGCCAGCCAGGCCGGCTCTGTCACAACGCCCGCAGGCGCATGGGCTGCACAATCAGTCATCGCAGGTCTTCCTCAAGTCATTAGCGAGGTGCTCAGTCTAGGTAGGCCGGCCAGGATGATCTATGATACAAAGCCTTGAGTTTTTAACCGAAACCCCGAGCGTGACTTCAGTGGACGCATTCACCGCTTCTTCAGAGCTGATCAACGAGTTGCTGCGCGGCATGCGCCTGCGGGGTGTGCAGTACCGACGCATCCAGGCCGGGCCCACCTTCGGCATGGGCTTTGGCGCCAGGCCGGGCCACGCCTATTTCCACTTCATCGCGGCCGGCCGCGCCACGCTGCGCGCTGAGGACGGCAGCCTTTTCGCACTGTCGGCCGGCAATGCGGTGTTCATCTCCCACGGCGGCGCGCACGCGCTGTTATCCGCAGCGGATGCCGTCGTGCAGGACATCGACCATTTCGACAGCGCACCGTTGGGGGATACCGTGTGCGCCGTGAATGCATCACCCGATACCGTCCCCAGCCTGGTGTTGTTCAGTGCGTGCATGGAGTTTGAGCTCGGCAGCCTCCAGGGGCTCGGCAACCTGATGCCGGCCCTGATGCTGATCGATGCCGGCGGCCAGCGTTACCCGGGGCTGATGCCGATCCTGGCGGTAATGGAACGCGAAATGTCCACGGCGCGCGTAGGCTTTGCCGGCATTCTTGCGCGCCTCGCCGATGTGGTGGCGGCGATGATCGTACGCGGCTGGGTCGAGTGCGCCTGTGGCAACGCCTCGGGCCTGGTGGCCGCATTGCGCGACCCGCGCCTGGCCAGCGCCCTGCTCGCCTTGCACCAGCAGCCGGGCCACGACTGGAGCGTGGCGGAGCTGGCCGCCCAGTGTCATACCTCGCGCTCGGTGTTCGCCGACCGCTTCCAGGCCGTCCTCGGCATACCGCCGCTGCGCTACGCCACGGAACTGCGCATGCGCCTGGCCAGCCAATGGCTGACCCTGGAACGCATGCCCATCGAAACCGTGGCACAACGCCTGGGTTACACCTCCCAGGCAGCGTTCAGCCGTGCCTTCAAACGCATCACCGGGCAGCCGCCGGGGGCTGCCAGGCGTTCGGCATGAAGCCTCGCGCAGCACGCGGCCTTCAAAGCCTGACCCGATCGAATAAATACCACTGTTCAAATGTGGGAGGGGGCTTGCTCCCGATGAGGGCATGTCAGTCAATGCATCCTTGACTGACCCACCGCTATCGGGAGCAAGCCCCCTCCCACAGTTGGACAGAGGCGCCCGGCCTAGACCCAACCACCATCCACGATAAAGTTCTGCGCCGAACACATCGCCGAGGCATCGGAAGCCAAAAACAACGCCATATTGGCGATATGCTCGGGCATCACGCTGCCCGGCAGGCACTGACTGCGGGCGATCAGCTCGCGGGCCGCGTCGTCCACCCACATGGCCAGTTGTTTTTCCGTCATCACCCAGCCCGGCACCAGGGTATTGACGCGGATGTGGTGGGGCCCTAACTCCCGCGCCAGGCCACGGGTCATGCCGTGGGCGGCGGCCTTGCTGGCGGCGTACACCGGGTAGCCGGCGGAGGCCATCATCCAGCCGACCGAGCCCAAGTTGATGATCGAGCCGCCACCGGCCTCTTTCATCATTGGTACCACGGCCTTGGCGGCAAAGAAGGCGTGCTTGAGGTTGACCGCAATCAGCCGGTCGAACATTTCCGAGTCGATTTCTTCCAGGGTATGGCGTACGTCGTTCGCCGCGTTGTTGACCAGCACCGTGATCGGGCCGAGGGAATGTTCGAAGCGCCCGATCGCCGCGCGATAGCCGATCTCGTCGGTGATATCGCAGCATTCGAACTCAACGCTATGCCCGTTGGAGTTCAACAGCGCGGCCAGGCGTTCGCCCTGGCTTTGGGCGCGGTCCACGAACGCCACCTTGGCGCCCTGGGCGGCGAACGCCCGCACCATGAACTCGCCAATCCCGGAAGCCCCGCCGGAGATCAATACGGTCTTGCCCTTAAGGTCGGGATACAGGGCCTGCTGAGTACTCATAACGTAATGCCTCGATCAATTAGTCTTATTTTATTTTACGAAATCGGCGTTAAAGGCTATAAATTCGCTGTCTCAATCACGAAATATCGCACATTAGTAGAACTATTCAATCCAAAAACAACAAAAGGAAGTTCGACCATGAAGCACCCCCGATACTTGCTGTCCGGCCTGGCAATGTCCATGTTGATCGCCAGCGGCGGCGCCCAGGCCGCAGGCCTGACCAGCGAACACAAACCCTTCGGCAAAACCAATGACGGCACCGCCGTCGAACAATACGTGTTGCGCAACAGCCATGGCATGCAAGCCACGGTGATTACCTACGGCGGTGTGCTGCAATCGCTGAAGGTGCCGGACAAACACGGCAAGGTCGACGACGTGGTGCTGGGCTTTGACGACGTACAAGGCTATCAAGGCGGTACCGCGTTTTTCGGCGCGACCATCGGCCGCTTCGGCAATCGCCTGGCCGGCGGTGCCTTCGAACTCGACGGCAAACGCTACCAGGTACCGCTCAACGACGGCCCGAACTCGCTGCATGGCGGCGCCCAGGGCTTCGACAAGCAGGTGTGGCAAGCCAAGCCGGTCAAGGACAAGGACTCGGTCGGGGTCACCCTCACCTACTTGTCCAAGGACGGTGAAATGGGTTTCCCCGGCAACCTGAAAACCGAAGTCACTTATCGCCTCAACGACAAGAACGAACTGCACATCGACTACAAGGCCACCACTGACAAACCGACCGTGCTCAACCTCACCAACCACAGCTACTTCAACCTGGCTGGCGCGGGTAATGGCGATATTCTCAAGCAGGTCGCCACCTTGCATGCCAGCCATTACACACCGGTGAATGCCACCCTGATTCCCACCGGCGAACTGGCGCCGGTCAAGGGCACGCCGATGGATTTCCTCAAGCCTACCGCCATCGGCCAGCACATCAAGGAGGATCATCCGCAGCTCAAGTTCGCCGAACCGAAACAGGGTGGGTTCGACTTCAACTGGGCGCTGGACACCAAAGGCGACGTAAAACAACTGGCGGCCGAGGTGCATGATCCTGAGTCGGGGCGGCGTTTGCAGCTCTACACCAGCGAACCGGGCGTGCAGTTCTACACCAGTAACTTCCTGGATGGTTCGGTGAAGGGCAAGGCTGGCAAGACCTACCAGCACTGGAGCGGGTTCACCCTGGAGACCCAGCACTTTCCGGATGCGCCTAACCAGCCCAAGTTTGCCTCGACCCGTTTGAACCCTGGGCAGACCTATACCCAGAACACCGTGTTCAAGTTCACCGCCAACTAAAACTGTGGGAGGGGGCTTGCTCCCGATGGCGGTGTGTCAGTTACAGGTGCATGTGCTGACACTCCCTCATCGGGGGCAAGCCCCCTCCCACATTGGATCTTTGTAGGGCTTGGTTCAGCGTTGTTTCATGCGGTCGATGACGACGGCCAACAGCAGGATCGAGCCGCGAATTACATACTGGTAGAAGGTATCGATGTTCTTCAGGTTCATCGCATTCTCGATAATCGCCAGGATCAACACCCCGGCGATCACATGGCGGATCATGCCGATACCGCCGCTCAACGACACCCCGCCCAGCACACAGGCGGAAATCACCGTCAGTTCAAAACCCTGGCCGATCATCGGTTGGCCGGAGGTCATGCGCGAGGCAAGGATCACCCCGGCCAACGCGCCGATCAAGCCGTGCACGGCGAAGATCAGGATCTTGGTGCGATCCACATTGACCCCCGCCAGCAACGCCGCTTCCGGGTTGCCGCCGATGGCCATGGTGTTGCGCCCGTAGGTGGTGTAGTTGAGCAACCAGCCGAAGAACAGGAAGCACACGATGGTGATCAGGATCGGCACCGGCACGCCGAGCAACTGGCCGTTGCCGAACACGAAGAACTGGTCCTGGGACACGCCCACCGCTTTGCCGTCAGCGAAGATATAGGCCAGGCCACGCACGATCTGCATGGTCGCCAGGGTGGTGATCAGCGCGTTGACCCGCAGCTTGGCGATCACGATACCGTTGATCAACCCCACCATCAGGCCCATCAGCAGCGCCGCGCCGATGCCGAGCATCACGCTGTCGGTGTCGCGCATCACAATCGCCGCCACCACGCCGGCGCAGGCAATCACCGAACCCACCGACAAGTCGAAATGCCCGGAGGCCAGGCAGAACAGCATGGTGCACGCCGCAATGCCCACCGTGGATATCGCCAGGCCCAGCCCGCGCATGTTCAGCGGCGAGAGGAAGTTATCGATCAGCAAGGCACACAGGACAAAGATGCCCACCGCCGCCAGCAGCATCGCCCAGTTGTCGAGCAAGGCGCGCAGGTCGAGGGGTTTGCGTGCCGAGGGCAGCGTGTTGTTTTGAGTGGTCATGGTCGTCTCTCAGTTCGCCAGGCCGCGCGGCAAGGCCAGCTGCAGCAGGTTGGATTCAGTCGCGTGTGCGCGCAGTTGTTCACCGCGCAGGGCGCCTTCGCACAGCACCAGGATGCGGTCGGAAATGCCCATGACTTCCATCAGGTCGCTGGACACCACGATCACCGCGATGCCCTGCGCCGCCAGGTTATGGATGATCTGGTAGATCTCGGCCTTGGCGCCGATATCGATGCCACGGGTCGGTTCGTCCAGCAGCAGCACCTTCATCGGCATCGACAGCCAGCGGCCGAGAATGGCTTTCTGTTGGTTGCCGCCGGACAGGTACATGATCTTCTGCGCCGCGTTCGGGGTCTTGACCTTCATCGCCTTGATCTGGTGGTCGGCGTTGCCTTTCTCCCAGCCATCGCGCAACAGCCAGCCGAACGCGGAATGCGCGCCACGGGCACTGATGTTGATGTTTTCGGCGACGCTGGACAGCGGAATGATGCCCTCCTTCTTGCGGTCTTCCGGGCACAGCAGCACGCCGGCGGCGATGGCATCGCGAGGTGAGCGCAATTGCAGCGGCTCACCGCACAACTCCAGGCTGCCGGCACTGGCACGCTCCAGGCCGCTGAGCAGTCGGAACAGTTCCGTGCGCCCTGCCCCCACCAACCCGAACAGGCCGAGGATTTCGCCTTTGCGCACCGCAAAACTGATCGGCTCGCGCAAGCCGGGGCCGAGCAGGCCGTTGACCTTCAGGGCGACGTCGCCGTGCTCGCGCGGGCGGTAGTCGTAGATGTCCTGAATATCGCGGCCGACCATGCAGGTCACCAGCTGGTCGTGGTTCAGCGCGCTCATGTCCTCGAAGGTGCGCACGAAGCGGCCGTCCTTGAACACCGTCACCGCATTGCAGATACGGAACACCTCCTCCATGCGGTGAGACACGTACAGCACCACTTTGCCCTCATCGCGCAGGCGCGTGATGATCGCCATCAAGCGATCGATCTCCCGCGCCGAGAGGCTGCTGGTCGGTTCATCGAAGGCGATCACATGGGCGCCACGGGACAGCGCTTTGGCGATTTCCACCAGTTGGCGCTGGCCCAGGGACAGGCGCCCGAGCTTTTCCTGGGGGTCGATTTCATCGGCCAGGCCCTTGAGACACGCCAGCGCCTGCTGGCGCAGCAGGCTGCGATTGACCACGCCAAAACGCGACGGCAAATGCCCGAGGAACAGGTTCTCCGCCACGGTCATTTCCGGCACCAGGTGCAATTCCTGGTGGATCACCGCGACGCCACTGGCAATGCTGTCGGCGGCGCATTTGAAGGCCATGACCTGCTCGCCGATCTGCACCGTGCCGGTGCTGGGAATATAGGCGCCGCCGAGGATCTTCAGCAGCGTCGACTTACCCGCACCGTTCTCGCCCATCAGCGCATGCACTTGCCCTGGGTGGGCGGTGAAGCTGATGCCGTCGAGCGCCTTGACCCCAGGGAAGGTTTTGCCGATACCGTCAAAACGCAGGGCCGCAGCGGTCATTTCCACAGCCCGATCTTGGTCAGTTCCGCCTGGAAGTTCTCGCGAGTGATCAGGGTCACTTCGTCCATGGCGGTGTACTTCGGCGGTTCAGTGCCTTTGGTGACCCACTCGTACATCATCAGCGCGGTGTTATAGCCTTCGATATGCGGGCTGGGCAGCATCGAGCCGAAGAAGCCGCTGTTGGCTTTCTTCAACTCGCCGATGGCGTCGGTGCCATTGATGCCGATGCCGATCACATTAGCCGCCGCGAAACCGGCGCTTTCGGTAGCACGTACGCCGCCGAGCACGGTGTTGTCGTTCATGCCGCCGATGATCAGGTTTTTCGCGCCGCTGGGCAGCTTGACCAGCGCCGAGTTGGTGGCGTCCATGCTGCCTGGGACGTCGAGGGTTTTCAGCGCGGCGGTCAGGATATGGTCCTTGGGAATGCCGGCTTCTTCCAGGGATTTGATCGAGCCGTCGGTGCGTTTCTTGCCGGTGTCGAGTTCGTTGAAAGTGTTGATCACCGCATAGGTGTCTTTCCAGTCCCAACCGCGTTTTTTCGCTTCGGCGGCCATCGCGGCGCCCTGCTTCTGGCCCACTTCAAAGGCGGCCATGCCCAGGTACGGCACGTCCTCCATGAAATTGCCCTTGGCATCGACGAAACGGTCATCCACCGCGATCACTTTCAGGTCGTTGGCCTTGGCCTTGGCGACAATCGCCGGGCCCAGGGACACGTCCGGCGGGCAGATCACGAAGCCCTTGGCGCCGTTGGCCGCCAGGCTGTCGATGGCCGAAAGGGTTTTCTCTCCGTCGGGCACGGCGATCTTGATCACAGTGAAACCGTGCTCCTTGCCGGCTTTTTCGGCGAAGGCCCATTCGGTCTGGAACCAGGGCTCTTCGGCCTGCTTGACCAGAAAGCCGATCTTCACTTCTTCAGCGGCCAGCAGCAGGCCGCTCAAGCTCATGGCCGAGACCGCCACAGCGGCGCAGCACAGGGAACGCAAACCACGACGACGATTCATACGGGTGACTCCTTGTTGTTGTTTTTGAATATTCGTTTTTCGCTTTATCCGGCGAAGCGGTGACAGGGCTTGCCTGGCACCTCCACTTGCAGGCTCAGTACCGCACCGTCCAATGGGTGATCCAAGGGGCCGGCGGCGCTGGTGATATACAGGGTGGTCAGATCAGGCCCACCAAACACGCAACTGGTGGGGCGGCTGACGGGCAGTTCGACGATGCGGTCCACCTGCCCTTGGGGCGTCAGGCGCAGCAGGCAACTGCCGTCCCAACGCGCATTCCAGATGTAACCCTCACTGTCCATGGCCGAGCCGTCCGGCCCGCCGCGTTCGTGGGCAGCGAACCAGGTCCGGGCGGCGTCGAGCTGGCCGTCGGGCTGGATGGCATGCCGGTACAGCGTGCCATCCAGGCTGTCGCCGAAATGCACATGGCCGCCGTCGTCGCTCCATAACAGCGTGTTGGGAATGCCCAGGCCGCTCAGCAACGGCGTGACCGTCGCATCGGCGTCGATACGAAACAGCCCGCCGGAGCGTCGCGTGATGGGCAGGTCTTCGCCGTGGGCGCCGATGTTGTTCTGCATGGTGCCCAGCCATAGTCGGCCCTGGGCATCGCAGCGGGCTTCGTTGCCGCGGTTACCCGGTTGCGGGTCGGCCACGCACAGCAGGGTCAGGGCTTCGGTGTTCAAGTCCAGCCGGTACACACCGCTGCTCAGGGTCACCAGCGCATCCCCGCTTTCGCAGGGGATGAACGCCGAGACGTGTTCAGGTAATTGCCAGACTCGCAACTGCCCGTCCATCAGGCGCAGGGCCTGGCGGGCGGCGATATCCACCCAAAACAGGGCCTGGGACGGAGCATCCCAGAACGGCCCTTCGCCCAACCGGGCACGGTGCGGGGTGACTGCGCTCAACGACATGAAGCCTCCGGGTGACTTACAGGGATTCTCGAGACGGCGCGCCATCCACCAGCCGCTGGATACGCAACGGGTTGGCGTTTTTCAGCGCGTCGGGCAGCAGGCTATCAGGGTAGTTCTGGAAGCACACCGGGCGCAGGAACCGATCGATGGCCAAGGTGCCGACCGAGGTGCCACGGGCATCGGAGGTGGCCGGGTACGGCCCGCCGTGCACCATCGAATCACAGACTTCCACACCGGTGGGGTAACCGTTGAGCAGGATGCGCCCGACTTTCTGCTCCAGCAGCGGCGTCAGCTCGGCAAACTGTTGCAGGTCAGCCGGTTCGCCAATGATCGTGGCGGTCAACTGCCCGTGCAGGCCGTGCAAGGCGGCGCTGAGCTGGGCCTGGTCGGCGACTTCGACGAACACCGTGGTCGGGCCGAACACTTCTTCCTGCAGCACTTCATCGCCGTCGATCAACAGGCGCACATCGGCCTTGAACAACTGCGGCTGGGCCTGGTTGCCCGCTTGTGCGTTGCCCGCCAGGTGCTCGATACCGGGATGAGACAGGAGCTTTTCCAGGCCCTTGCCGTAGCTGCCCAGGGTGCCCGCGTTAAGCATGGTCTGCGCCGGTTGCTCGCCGATCAGCTTCGCGACCTGTTGCGTGAACGCGCTGAACGCTGGGGACGCGATGCCGATCACCAGGCCAGGGTTGGTGCAGAACTGGCCGCAGCCTTGCACCACCGAGGCGGTCAGGTCGCGGGCGACGCTGTCGGCGCGGGCTTGCAGCGCCTGCGGCAGCACGATGACCGGGTTGATGCTCGACATCTCGGCAAACACCGGGATCGGCTGCGGGCGCGCCGCCGCCATATCGCACAGGGCACGGCCGCCCTTGAGCGAGCCGGTAAAGCCGACGGCCTGGATCGCCGGGTGCTTGACCAGCGCTTCGCCAACGCCGCCGCCGAAGATCATGTTGAACACGCCCGCTGGCATTTCGGTGGCTTGGGCGGCGCGGATGATCGCATCGGCCACCTGCTCCGCCGTCGCCATATGCCCGCTGTGGGCCTTGAATACCACCGGGCAACCGGCTGCCAGCGCAGCGGCGGTATCACCGCCAGCGGTGGAAAATGCCAGGGGGAAGTTACTGGCGCCGAACACCGCGACCGGGCCCAGGCCGATGCGGTATTGGCGCAGGTCCGGGCGCGGCAATGGCTGGCGATCCGGCAGCGCTTTGTCGATGCGCGCGCCGTAGAAGTCACCGCGACGCAACACCGTGGCGAACAGGCGCATCTGGCCGCTGGTACGCCCACGTTCGCCTTTGATGCGCGCCGCCGGCAAGGCGGTTTCGCGGCAGACCAGTTCGACGAAATCATCGCCCAATGCGTCCAGCTCGTCGGCAATCGCATCGAGAAATTGCGCACGGCGCGACGCGCTCAAGGCGCGGTAAGCCGGGTACGCGGCGGCGGCTGCTTTGGCGGCGGCATCGACCTCCTGCGGGGTGGCCTGGTAGAACGCCTGGGGCAAGGCTTCGCCGGTGGTGGCGTCGACGCTCTGCAACTGGGTGCTGCCGTTGGCACTGCGCTGGCCGCCGATGTAGTTGTGACCGAGGAACTGGGGCATGGGGCTCTCCTTTAAAGGGTAATGACGTTGCCGGGTTCGAATGCCGCATCACTGCTGCCGACACGGTTGACCAGCGGCGCGCCGAATTCAGCCTGGGTGATCTCGAACACATCGCCTTGCTGGGTACGTATACCGTCGGCAAATGACAGCGTGGCGGTGCCGAAGAAGTGGATGTGCACATCGCCGGGCTTGAGGAACTGGCGGTATTTGAAGTGGTGGTATTCGAGGTTTTCCAGGCTGTGGCACATATTGGCCTCGCCGCTGAGGAATTCGTTCCGCCAGATTTCTTCGCCGTTACGCAGGATGCGGCTGGTGCCTGCCAGGTGCTGGGGCAACTCGCCCACGCGCAGCTCAGGCCCGTAGCTGCAACTGCGCAGTTTGGAATGGGCCAGGTACAGGTAGTTCTTGCGTTCCATCACATGGTCGGAGAATTCGTTGCCCACCGCAAAGCCCACACGGTAGGGCTTGCTGTCCGGGCCGATCACGTAGAGGCCACCGATTTCCGGCTCTTCGCCGGCGTCTTCGGCAAACGGCGGTACCGGGAACGCGGCGCCGGGGCGCACCACGGTGCTGCCGTCGCCTTTATAGAACCACTCCGGCTGCACGCCCGCCTGCCCGGCGGCTGGCTTGCCGCCCTCAACGCCCCATTTGAAGATGCGCATGGTGTCGGTCAGTGCGGTGTCGTCACCGGCCTGGTGCATTTTGTCCCGCGCCGAGGCGCTGCCCAGGTGAGTCAGGCCGGTGCCGCTGATCAGCATATGGGCCGGGTCCGGGTGGTCCAGTGGCGGCAGCACCTTGAGCTCGGCCAGCAACGCGGCGTAGTCGTGGCTGTCGCCCAGGCCGAGGCTGTTCACCTGTTGCTCCAGACCAACGCCGGCTTCGATCGCGGCCAGGGCCAATTCACGCACGCTGCGCGCCGCCTGAACTTCGCGCAGCTGTGTGCCTTGCACTACGCCGACGCGGCGTTCGCCGTTGGGCAACTCGAACTGAACTAAACGCATGCCATTTCTCCTGAATTAAGTACGTGTGGCGCCACGGGCACTGGCGGCGAATTGGTCGACGGGCAGCACATGCTTGCGTTCCAGCAGGCGGTAGACCACCAGGGTCAGCACCAGCCCGAACAGCATCACACCGGATAGAAAGTACAAACCCGAGGCCAGGTTGCCGGTGTATTCCTTGAGCGCACCGATCACGAACGGGCCGATGTAGCCACCAAGGTTGCCCACCGAATTGATCAACGCAATACCGGCCGCTGCACTGGCACCGGCGAAGAAGCGCCCCGGCAAGGTCCAGAACACCGCCGTGCAGGAAAACATCGCGAACGCCGCCAGGCACAGCGCCGCCATCTGCAACACCGGCACACTGAGCCAGGCGCTGAAGAACAGGCCGATGGCGCCCAGCACATAGAGCACGGCGAGGTGGCCGTAACGGTCATTCAAACGGTCGGAACTGCGCGGGATGATCAGCAGGCCGATGATGCCGAAGATGTAAGGCACGGCGGAGATGAAGCCGGTGGTGAGGTCACTGCCGCCAAATTGCTTGATCAAGGTCGGCAGCCACAGGCCCAGGCCGTAGATGCTCAAGGTCACCGGCAGGTAGAACAGCGCCAGCAGCAACACGCGCTTGTCCTTGAGCGCATGCAGCGGGTTGCCGTGACGGGTCTGGCCGTAAGCTTGCAGGTCTTTGTTGAGCTCACCGGTGAGCCAGGCCTTTTCTTCCTCGCTCATCCACTTGACCTGGCTGGGGCCGTCCGGCAGATAGCGCAGCACCGGCCAGGTGAGCAGGATCGCCGGGGTGCCGATCACGATGAACAGCCACTGCCAGCCGTGCAGGCCCAGGGTGCCGTCCATGCCCAGCAAGCCGCCGGACACGGGCCCGGTGATCATCATCGCGATTGGTTGGGAGAGGATGAACAGCCCGAGGATCTTGCCGCGATGGCGCACCGGGAACCATTGGGTGATGTAGTACAGCACGCCCGGAAAGAACCCGGCCTCGGCCGCACCGAGCAGAAAGCGCATCACATAGAAGCTGTGCGGCCCTTGTACAAAGGCCATGCCGATGGTGATGGTGCCCCAGGTGATCATGATGCGCGCGAACCAGCGGCGCGCGCCAAAGCGGTCGAGCATCAGGTTGCTGGGAATCTCGAACAGGAAGTAGCCAATGAAGAACAACCCCGCGCCCAGGCCATAGGCTGCATCGCCGATGCCGACGTCAGCGCCCATGTGCAGTTTGGCGAAGCCCACGGCGGAGCGGTCCACGTAGGCAATCAGGTACAGCAGGATCAGGAAGGGAATCAGTTTCAGCGTGATGCGCCGAATAAGCCGCAGTTCCTGGCTCATGGGGTCGATCTCCGATTGTTGTTTTTATAGAAGCTCGGGGGACGCCTCTCGCGAAAATCCGCCAGGGTCATACCTCAGTTGAGAAAGACTATATAGTAGGACTATTTGCAAAACAACTCTTCCAAAGCTTCGATTTTGCGCTTATGTTTAACCACGCTCAGAACATATAGTCATACAATAAGAGAATCGATCATGTCTGATAAAAAGCCCGGCCTACGCTCCGCCCAGTGGTTCGGTACTGCCGACAAGAACGGCTTCATGTACCGCAGCTGGATGAAGAACCAGGGCATTGCCGACCATCAGTTCCATGGCAAGCCGATCATCGGCATCTGCAACACCTGGTCGGAGCTGACCCCGTGCAATGCGCACTTCCGCCAGATCGCCGAGCACGTTAAACGCGGTGTGATCGAAGCCGGTGGCTTCCCGGTAGAATTTCCGGTGTTCTCCAACGGCGAATCCAACCTGCGCCCCACCGCCATGCTGACGCGCAATCTGGCGAGCATGGACGTGGAAGAAGCGATTCGCGGCAACCCGATCGATGGCGTGGTGCTGCTCACCGGCTGTGACAAAACCACCCCGGCGCTGCTGATGGGCGCCGCCAGTTGTGATGTGCCAGCCATCGTCGTCACTGGCGGGCCGATGCTCAACGGCAAGCACAAGGGCCAGGACATCGGCTCGGGCACGGTGGTGTGGCAGCTCAGCGAACAGGTCAAGGCCGGCACCATTACCCTGGATGATTTCCTCGCGGCCGAAGGCGGCATGTCGCGCTCGGCGGGTACCTGCAACACCATGGGCACCGCGTCGACCATGGCCTGCATGGCCGAGGCCCTGGGCACGTCCCTGCCCCACAACGCGGCGATTCCGGCAGTGGACGCACGGCGTTATGTGCTGGCGCACATGTCGGGCATGCGAGCGGTAGAGATGGTGCGCGAAGACTTGAAGCTGTCGAAGATCCTCACCAAGGAAGCCTTCGAAAACGCGATCCGGGTGAACGCGGCCATCGGCGGTTCGACCAACGCGGTGATCCACTTGAAAGCCATCGCCGGGCGCATCGGCGTGGAACTGGACCTGGATGACTGGACCCGCATCGGGCGTGGCATGCCGACCATCGTCGACCTGCAACCCTCGGGGCGCTTCCTGATGGAAGAGTTCTACTATGCCGGCGGCCTGCCTGCCGTACTGCGCCGCCTGGGCGAAGCCAACCTGATCCCGCATCCGAATGCCTTGACCGTCAACGGCAAAACCTTGGGCGAGAACACCAAGGACTCACCGATCTACGGCCAGGACGAAGTGATCCGTACCCTCGACAACCCGATCCGCGCCGACGGCGGCATCTGCGTGCTGCGCGGCAACCTGGCGCCGCTGGGTGCGGTGCTCAAACCGTCTGCAGCCAGCGCCGAGCTGATGCAACACCGCGGCCGCGCAGTAGTGTTCGAAAACTTCGACATGTACAAGGCGCGCATCAACGATCCGGAACTGGACGTGGATGCCAACTCGATTCTGGTCATGAAAAACTGCGGGCCCAAGGGTTACCCAGGCATGGCCGAAGTCGGCAACATGGGGCTGCCGGCCAAATTGCTGGCCCAGGGCGTGACCGACATGGTGCGGATTTCCGATGCGCGCATGAGCGGTACCGCGTATGGCACGGTGGTGCTGCATGTGGCGCCGGAAGCCGCAGCGGGCGGGCCGTTGGCGGCCGTGCAGGAAGGTGACTGGATCGAACTCGACTGCGCCAATGGGCGCTTGCACCTGGACATCCCCGACGCCGAATTGGCATCGCGCATGGCCGATTTGGCGCCGCCCGAAAAACTCATCGTCGGCGGCTATCGTCAGCTGTACATCGACCATGTGCTGCAGGCCGACCAGGGTTGCGACTTCGACTTCCTGGTGGGCTGCCGTGGCGCCGAAGTCCCACGGCATTCCCACTAATTGGGATGCTATGATGCGGCGAATTTAAGCCAGAGCCTGCCCGTCGTTATGGATCACCAGCCGCCCAAGCCGCGCAAGAGCATGCATGCCCAGATCGTTCAGGACTTGGGCATGCACATCGTTTCCGGGCGCTTCAAGCCGGAAGAAAGACTGCCCATGGAAGCCACGCTGTGCGAGGAATACAAGGTCAGCCGTTCGGTGTTGCGCGAGGCGACGCGGGTGCTCAGCGCCAAGGGCCTGGTGTATTCCAAGCCTCGGGTGGGCGCCGTGGTGCGGCCGCGCTTGAAGTGGCACCTGCTCGACCCGGACGTGCTGTCCTGGTTGATGCAGTCCACGCCCCACAGCGAGTTTTTCAACACGCTGGCCGGGGTGCGGCGCATTCTCGAACCGGAAATCGCCGCCATGGCCGCGACCACCGCCACCGATGAAGACATCGCCACCATCGAAAAAGCCTACGTGGGCATGGAAACCGCGAAAACCCACGATGACCTGTTGCAGGCCGACCTGGACTTCCACCGCGCCATTGCCGACGCCACCCGCAACGACCTGCTCGCCTATATGTGCAACATGCTCTCGCTGCCGTTGCGCGAGTCGATCAACATCACCAACCGTCGCCCGGATATCCAGGGCCTGAGCCTGCCCCGGCACAAGGCGATCCTGACCGCGATCAAAAACCGCGACGCACTGGGCGCGCGGCATGCATCGTTGGTGCAGTTGGATGACACACGGGTGGCGTTGGATACGGTGATGAATGTGTTGACGCCGTTGTAACGTGCCCAAGGGATAAATGGGATCAAATGTGGGAGGGGGCTTGCTCCCGATGGCAGTGTGTCAGTCTCAATATTTTTGACTGACACACCGCCATCGGGAGCAAGCCCCCTCCCACATTTGGATGTGTGTTCACATTTAGAGGGTGTAGGAGATACCCAACTGCACGGTGCGTGGCGCGCCTGGGTACGCATAGATATTGCCGAAGGCACCTTCCTCATACTCGCGGTTGAACAGGTTTTTCACGTCCAGGTTCAGGCGTACCTGTTCGTTGACCTTGTAGTAGCCCAGCAGGTCGACCACGGTGTAGGCGTCCATCGAGAAGGCGGTATTGGCGGTCTGGCCGGCGCGCTGGTCGACGTATTTGCCGCCGGCGCCCAGGCCCAGGCCCTTGAGGGCGCCGTCCTGGAACTCATAGACGTTGAGCAGGCTGAAGCTGTTGCGCGGGATGTTCAACAAGCGCGTGCCTGAGCGGATGCTGTTGTCCTTGGTGACTTCGGCATCCACGTAGGCATAGCCGCCGATCATGCGCCACTCAGGCGTGAGGTTGCCCGCGACGTTGAGGTCAAACCCTCGGCTGCGCACTTCACCCGCTGCGACGTTGAACGTGTTGATCACCGGGTCGGTGGTCAGTACGTTTTTCTTGTCGATCTGATAGATCGAAGCGTCGACGCTCAGTTGGCGGTCCAGGGCTTCCCACTTGATCCCCATCTCATAGGACTTGCCCTTTTCCGGCGCGAAGCCGCCGCCTTCGCGAGCCGCACCGGTGTTCGGCTTGAACGAACGTGCGGCGTCGGCATACACCGCGACGGTATCGGTGAGGTCGTAGATCACACCCACACGTGGGGTGACGGCGTTTTCTGCGCTCTGGAAGGGGTTCACGCCGGGCACATAACTTTCGTAGTCATGTTCAAACCGTTCGAAACGTGCACCGGCCAGGACTTTCAAGCGCTCGGTCAGGGCCACCTGGTCCTGCACGAAGGCCGCGTAGGTCTTGAGGTTTTCCTTGTCATGCGTCGGCGTGCGCGTCAGCGGCGGGCGCGCCTGGCCGTAGACCGGGTTGAAGATATCGATCGGGTAAGTGCCCGAGGCGGCGCTGGAGCGCTGGATGATCGACTTATAGTCGTAGTCTTCGTACTCGATGCCGGTGAGCAGGGTGTGCTCGAAACCAGCGGTGGAGAAATGCCCGGTCAGGTTGAGCTGGTAGTCCTTGTCGGTCCATTCCAGCTTGCGGTAGTTGAAGTTGCGTTGCAGGGTGCGGCCATCGGCACCCAGGCCGTTAGCCTCGATTGCGTTGCCCTTCAACGTCCCGTCCAACCACTGGAAACCGCCGCCCAACGTCCAGTTGTCATTGAGCGCATGCTCGAAACGCAACTGCGCCATGTTGTTGTCGTTATGCAGCTTGCCCACGTCCTTGTCGCCCCAGAACGTCTCGCGCGACGGCGTGCCGCGCTGATTCGGGTAACGCGTCAGACCACGGTCCAAGGGGGCATTGTTGCGCATGAAGTCGCCTTCGAAGATCACCTTGGTGTCATCGCTGGCCTGCCAGGTGAGCACCGGCGTCACGCCGTAGCGTTCGGTCTCGACGTGATCGCGGAAAGTGTCGCCGCCCTCGCCCACCACGTTCAGGCGATAGGCCAGGCGGCCTGCTTCGTCCAGCGGGCCGGAGGCATCCAGGGTGCCGCGCTTCATGCCTTGGTCATTGACCTGGCTGCCCAGGGTGACGCTGCGTTCGGCCAGCGGCTGCTTGGACACCACGTTGAACGTGCCACCGGGGTCGCCACGGCCGTAGAGCATGGTCGCCGGGCCGCGCAACACCTCGAGGCGCTCGATGGTATTGGCATCCGGCATGTTCGGGTAACCGCGATTGATCGGGAAACCGTTGCGGTAGAACTCACCGGTGGTAAAGCCGCGCACGGTGAAGGTGGTCAGGCCCTGGCCACCGAAGTTGTTGGCGCGCCCGACCCCGCCGGCATAGTCAAGGGCATCCTGCAGGCGCGTTGCGCCGATGTCTTCGACCACATCCCGGGACACCACGCTGATGGACTGCGGGGTTTCATGAATCGAGGTGTCGGTGCGCGTCGCACTGGCTGATCGCGTGGCGTGGTAGCCCTGCACCGGTCCCTGGGCCGACTCGAAATCCGCAGTGGCGGTCACATTGGTTGCTTGCAGCTCGATACCGGTTTTTTCAGTCGGGGCTTCTTCTGCCCAGGTAAAAGGGGAAAACGCCTGAAGCACACAGATGGAAATCAGGGTACGACGCATGGATGTTGAACCTAGTGAATGAGCCAGATGGGGCGGCAAACCTGCCAAGAATTCGCCGCGCATCATATATCAACGCATTCGCGTTTAACATTCATTCTCATTTGTTATTTTTCGCGTATCGCCTTTGTATCGATTGGCTCGGTATTCCTGATGTCCATAAACCAAATGTGGGAGGGGGCTTGCTCCCGATAGCGGTGGATCAACCAGACAATCTGGCACTGACCCACCGCCATCGGGAGCAAGCCCCCTCCCACAGTTTTACCGAGTCGCTAACTCAGCGATAACGTTCCAACCAATGCGCATAAGGCGCCGGCAAGGTCCAGGACGACTTGTCCACGCCCAGTTCCTTGGCCGCAAAGTACGCCCAATGCGGATCGGCCAAGTGCGCGCGGCCCACGGAGACCAGGTCAAGATGCCCGGCCTGCAGCGCGCTTTCGGCCAGTTGCGGGGTACCAAAGCCCCACGCCGACGTCACCGGAATACCGGCTTCACGGCGCACACGTTCGGCAATCGGCCCCATGAACGCCGGGCCCCATGGGATGTTGGTGTCGGGAATGGTGAACCCGACGCTGACGCTGAGCAGGTCCAGGCCACCGGCCTTGAAACGGCGGGCCAGTTCGATGGACTCGGTGAGGGTCTGCTCATCACGGCCGTCGTACTCGATCACGCCGAAGCGAGCGGTGAGCGGCAGGTTTTCCGGCCAGACTTCACGCACGGCGGCCAGGGTTTCCAGGAGGAAGCGGCTGCGGTTGTCGAAGCTGCCACCGTAGGCGTCGGTACGCTGGTTGGAGTGTTCGGAGAAAAAGCTCTGGCCCAGGTAACCATGGGCGAAGTGCAGCTCGATCCATTCAAAACCGGCGTCACGGGCGCGACGGGCGGCGTCGACGAAGTCTTGCTGGACGCGGGCGATGTCGTCCAGGGTCATGGCACGCGGTACGTTGGGCAGGTTCGCGCCGAACGCAATGGCCGACGGGGCGATGGTTTCCCAGCTACGGGCATCGGAGGCCGGGATGTGGTCGTCGCCTTCCCATGGACGGTTGGCGCTGGCTTTGCGGCCGGCGTGGGCAATCTGGATACCGGGTACGGAACCCGCAGCCTTGATGGCCTTGACCATCGGCACGAACGCCTCGGCATGGGCATCGCTCCAGATACCGGCGCAGCCTGGGGTGATACGCCCCTCCGGCGCGACGGCAGTAGCCTCGACCACCAGCAGGCCGGCACCGCCACGGGCCATGCCGGCCAGGTGCACGTGGTGCCAGTCATTGACCATGCCGTCGTCGGCCATGTATTGGCACATCGGCGGGATGGCAATGCGATTGCGCAGGGTTACGTCTTTGAGTTTGAACGGTTCGAACAAAGCGGACATCAGATACTCCGGATAAACGTGCGTGATTCGATAGTTCGATGGTAATCGAACTATGGTATTCAACGCTACCCCCCTGTTATGATCCGCGCCATGCGAGCCTTCAAACACCCTACCCCGCAAGAGCTGACACTTGAGCGCGTGCTCTACGCCCTCAGCGACCCCGTGCGCCTGGAAATCGTGCGCTGCCTGGCAAGCGTGCCCGAAGCCACGTGTGGCGAACTGGACGGCGGGCGCCCCAAATCGAGTATGTCCCACCACTTCAGGGTGTTACGCGATGCGGGCCTGGTGAACACGCGCAATGTCGGCACCACCCACATGAACTCGTTGCGTCGCGAAGAGCTCGAAGGTCGCTTCCCCGGATTGCTGGCGAGTGTGCTTGCCCAGCGCTGAACACCGGCCTCTGCGCTTCAGGCCGTGACCGGCCGCAGCGGCGCGCCATCCAGATGCACACAGTCCTTGCCGTTGCGCTTGGCGCCATACAGGTTTTTGTCGGCTAACTTGAGCACCGTCGACAATTCGTCACCTGCCGAAAAGCGCGCCATGCCGGCGCTGCAGGTGTAGTTGTGCGGCGGGGCGACGCTGCAGCGGATCGCCTGCAACAGATCCAGCACAAACTCGCCGGCCAGCGCCGGGTCATCGCCCTGCAACAACACGCCGAACTCTTCCCCGCCGATGCGTCCAAAGCTGTGGCTGCCTTTGGCGTTTTTCAGGCAGAGCGCCATGGCGCGCAAAATCTTATCGCCGACGTCGTGGCCGTACAGGTCGTTCTTGGCCTTGAAACTGTCGATATCCAACATGATGAAGTAGCCGTCCTGGCCACTGTCGAGCAACTTTTCGAAGCTTTGCATGAACGCGCGCCGGTTGAGGATAGAGGTCAGGTAATCGGTCTCGGCCAATGCGCGAAACTCACTTTCCACCAGCAACACCGAACGCAGGTTCTTCAAGTATGAGTAACTCAGGATGAAACCGATCGACACCGACGACGCGCAAAATATCAGCAGATAACTTTGGGTTGCGGCATAGAGTTCGGCCTGCATCGGCGACCACAGGATAAGCCAGACCGACAGGGCGCCGACCAGATAATCCTGGACACTGATAAACAGGATCGCGCTGCCGACCACCAGCGTGACGGCCAGGGGCAAGCCGTAGATACGCAATGGCGGATTCAAGTGAATGATGTAGGCAAACCCCACCGACAACAGCACGATATAGATCACCCCCAGCAACCGCCACAACAGGAAGTTCGTCGTCAGCGAATGAATACGGCACACAACTAACAGGCCGAGGGTGACGCTCAACACATACGGGTCGAACAGCATGGCCTGGATCAAGCCGATACCAGTCCAGGCAATGATGCCTATCCATTCGGCTTGCGTCACCGCAGGCGACAGCAACCGGCGCATCCTGGGCCTTAACTTCAAGTGAGCAGGCATCCCTACGCTCCCATTTCAATAGCATGCAGGCCAACCGCAAATGAAAAGGCCATGAACCGCTTTACCAGGCTGACAAAGGGCGGCAGAACTTCCAGCCGGGTCTTGGAGTGCGCTTTGAAATAGCCTTTTTCCACTCCCTCCTGCACCATTCGGATAATGTGGGTCTTGGACACCGAAAGTTGCTTGGCCAATGCCAGATACGAAGATGACCTGAACGTTGCCCGATCATTTTCCGGCGCAAAGGCATCGTTATAAATGGCCAGCATCAACAGGTGCCCAGCGTCTCTTTTCACCAGCCAGTAACACTCGGGCAGCAATACATCGACCGTGAGGTCGGCGTCGAGAATGATGGCAAACCCCTTGAAGTAAAGGGCCAGGAAACCGCGGTCATCCAACTCACGCAATTGTTGAAAAATCGCCCTCTCGGGGTACAGCCGCGCCAACGACTCCGTGAGGGAGGTCAACATCAGGCGCGCTTCACGGCAGGCTTCGTCCGAGGGCGCATACACTCTGAAGCGACTGTCTTCGGGGTGCGGCGCAACCTCCATAAAGCCCAGCGCACGAAACAACAGAAAGATCGATTCCAGGCTGTTTTTCGAACAATACCTGCGCGTCACGCACAGGTTTTTAACTTCGGACAACAACGGCAGCGGTGTGGCGAAGTACTCGCTCAATAACGCAAACGACACCATCAAACGGCTGTATTTAAGTGCACTCTTATAGAAAAACGGTCGTCTGGAATAGGGCACGAGCAGCACGTGGTAATGCGCTCTCAAGCACGATTCAAAATCCCTATGACGTTCGAGCGCTTGCGCGGTATTACACATAGCCGACTTCAACGAACTGACATGCATGAAAGAGCCCTGATCATCCAACTTGATTCCACTGATCTCAGCTACGAAATCCCTGCAGCCCGGCCCCAAAACAAATCACGTGGTAAACCCTGCGGTTAATGGCTTTTTGCCTCGGCGCAATGTACAGCGATTGCCGCGCCAGACGACATCAGTACCAAAGTTGTTCCAGATTTCCCGAACCGGGTCCCGTCAGGCGAACCTTCATCCGTCTACGGCGTCGTAACCTGGCACTGTTGCCAACCGCACGCCGCGAGGTTCTCGTTTGAAAGCTGCCCTTCTCAAGAAATACCGCCTGATCATCAAGACCATGGGCTATGTGGGCTGGGCCCTGTTCTGGCTGTTGCTGTGGGATATCGCCGTCACGGTGGATTTCATGCTGTTCCTCAACTCCAAGATCAACCTGCCGCTGATGCCCCTGACCTTGCTGGGTTCGGCACTGGTGGTGCTGATCAGTTTCCGTAACAGCAGCGCCTACAACCGCTGGTGGGAAGCGCGCACCTTATGGGGCTCGATGGTCAACAACTCGCGCAGCTTCGCGCGCCAGGTACTGACCCTGCTGGACGATCCCGACAGCGAAGTGAACCCGATCAAATCCACGCTGTTGCGCCGTCATGTGGCCTATGTGAATTGCCTGGCCGCGTACCTCAAGGGCGAGCCCTGCCCGGAGGAAGTGCGCGCGTTCATCCCTGACGCGGAATTCGCCCGCAATGGCGCAACCAACAACTTCGCCAACGACATTCTCACTGGCTCAGCCGCCTTGCTGGCCCGGGAATACAAGGCCGGTCACCTGGACAGCATCCGCCTGGCTCGGTTGGAGTCGACCCTGGTGGACCTGTCCAACGCCCAGGGCGGCATGGAGCGGATCGCCAACACGCCGCTGCCCTACCCTTACGTGTATTTCCCACGTCTGTTCATCTCGCTGTTCTGCCTGATCGTGCCCGTGGGCCTGGTGGAATCCCTCGGCTGGTTCACGCCGCTGGCGTCCACGGTGGTGGGTTTCATGCTGCTGGCCATCGAACGCATCGGCACCGACCTGCAAAGCCCGTTTCGCTCCAGTGAACATCAGATTCAAATGGAAGCGATCTGCGAAACCATCGAGAAGAACCTGCAGTCGATGCGCCGTGACGCCTTGGCCGGTGACCAGATCGGCTGATTGCCCCCCTCCCCTCAAGTGCCGCCGCCCTCGGTCGATATACCGAGGGTAAGCATGGCCTCCTGTCTCATAACAACGCATGCGACGCACAGCACGACCGTTTTCTCCCTTGCCAAAACTATAAATACCCGCGGGTGAAGTCATGAATATCAAGCAGAAGCTGACATGGGCGTTTGCGGCCATCGCGTGCCTCCCGGTCATCCTGGTCGCGATGATCGTGGTGCTGAATGTGCGCGAAGGCGCCCTCGCCAACTTTCTCGACAGCAGCGGTCGCGAGATCCGCCAGATCGACAATGGCATGAAGCAGTTTTTCGACGGCATCAGCCAGAACGTCGAGTACGTGGCCAAGGACCCGCGCGTTATCGCGGCCAAGGACCTGAAGAGCTACGCCAGCGCGGACGCCGCGCAAATCCCGCTGACACCGACCAATACCGAACTGCTGGCGATTTTCGACCAGTTCGCCAAAAGCCATCCCAGCACTGCCTACCTGTCCCTGGGCCTGCGCGACGGCGGCTACGCCAGCTGGCCGGACGACACCAAACTGACCAACTACGACCCACGCGTACGCCCCTGGTACCAGGCGGCCATTGCTGCGCCGGGCAAGACCGTGCGCACCGGTGCCTATTACTGGGCACCGGACGATGTGGTGCTGATCGGTACCGTGCATACCGTCGCCGACACCACTGGCAATATCCTTGGCGTAGTCGGTCTCGACGTGTCGCTCAAGCAGCTCACCGAACTGGTGCGCACCATCAAGCTGGGCGACAGCGGCTACCTGATGCTGGTGGAAGGCAACGGCAACGTGCTGGTAGACCCCAGCGATGCCAAGCACAACTTCAAGCCCCTGGCCGACCTGGGGCCCAACTACGCCGAACTGGCCAAGGGCGGCGACGGCGTGACCCGGATCGACATCGACGGCGTGGCCTATATGGCCAACGTGGTCAGCTCCAAAGACCTGGGCTGGCGCTTTATCGGCCTGATCAAGCGTGACGAAGTGATGGCCGGCGCCACCCGCCTGACGTGGTTGATCGCCGCCATCGCCGCCGTCTTGGCGGTGGTATTCGCCATCGTCGGCGCCAGTTTCGCCCGCGTGATCGTGCGCCCGATTCGCGGGGTGGCCGACGGCCTGCAGGAAATTGCCGAAGGTGAAGGCGACCTCACGCGCCAGCTCAAGGTGCAGGGCAAAGACGAAACCGCCAGCCTGGCCGGCTGGTTCAACCAGTTCCTGAGCATGATCGCCCAGTTGGTGCAGCGCATCGGCAACGCGTCTTCGGACCTGCAAACCGCCGCCGCCGACACCCGTGAAGTAGCCAATAACATGAACCAGGCCGCCGGCCGCCAACGCGAAGCCGTGGAACTGGTGAGCACCGCCTTCAACGAAATGGTGGCCACCGCCAATGAAGTGGCGCGCTCGTGCAGCGCCGCCGCGTCGAGTGCCGACGAAGGCTATCGCGACGTACACAACGGCCAGCAGCACATCGGCGAAGCCACCGGCAGCGTGCTCAAGCTCAGCGAAGACTTGCAGAAATCCACGCAGACCATGCAGTTGCTCGAACAAGACAGCCAGAACATCAACGCCATCCTCGATACCATCCGCTCGATTGCCGAACAGACCAACCTGCTGGCGCTTAACGCTGCGATTGAAGCCGCACGCGCCGGCGATCAGGGCCGAGGGTTCGCCGTGGTCGCCGACGAAGTCCGCGCCCTCGCCCGCCGCACTGCCGACTCCACCGGCGAGATCGACAGCCTGCTGGGCAATCTTGCCCGCCGTACCAAGGAAGTCACCCAGCAGATGCAAAGCAGCCTGCAGGGCTCGCACACCAGCGTGGAACGCATCCAGCAGGCCCGCGACAGCTTCGACAAGATTCGCGGTTCGGTGGACTCGATTCGCGACCAGAACACCCAGATCGCCACCGCCGCCGAAGAGCAGCACCAAGTGGCCGAAGAGATCAACCGGCACATCGCGCAGATTCATGCCGATGCGCAGTTGGTTGAAGAGTTTGCGCATACGGCGCAGAGCGGGTCGGGGCGTTTGACCGACATTTCCGGTCAGCTCAACGGCCTGGTGGGCCGCTTCAAGTTCTAAAGCCAACGCAGATACAAATGTGGGAGGGGGCTTGCCCCCGATAGCAGAGTGTCAGTCACTGCATCTGTGCCTGAAACACCGCTATCGGGAGCAAGCCCCCTCCCACATTTGATTTGCGTACATCCGGCAATTCTTGCATCTGGGGCACCGCGCTGGAGTGGATGAAACCCTCAAATAGCCTGGCGAACACGGTTAAACATGTGGGAGGTCCCACTAAGTCTTCGACGTAGCGCTGTCGCGCATCAAACTGGTTCATCGTAAGGTTGAAGAACGCGTGCGGGGCAAAGGCCGTAGCCAACACTGGTGTGACAGCACCCGAGTGGGAGAGTGGCCTGCACGGTATCGGCGTGGAGTCATTGTCGGCACAGCAAAGCTGTGACCACGTATAAGAGAGTGAATCCGCTCGCCACCGTGTACCCCGCCCGCGTCGTTCAATCCTGCGAGGAATTGTCATGACGCGCAAGAACCAAAAGCGTTTTGAGGTTATCCATCCGGACTGCGCTGCCGTTGATGTGGGCGGCAGTGAGCATTTGGCCGCTGTTGATCCGACCAAATGCGATGATCCGGTCAAGCGGTTTTCAACCTTCACCGATGATTTGCATGCCATGGCCGATTGGTTTGAATCCATGGGCGTCAAGGTGGTGGCGATGGAGGCGACTGGAGTTTATTGGATCCCGCTCTTTGAAATACTCGATAGACGAGGGTTTGAAGTCTATCTCGTGAATTCCCGTGCGACTCGGCAAATAACCGGTCGCAAGTCCGACGTACTGGATTGTCAGTGGATCCTTCAGCTCATGACGCACGGTCTGCTGCGAGGTGCTTTTCGACCCTCGGACGATGTGTGTTCATTGCGCTCACTGGTCCGTCAGCGTGGCAATAAGGTCCGTGACCAAGCCAAGGCCCTTAACCGGATGCAAAAGGCTTTGGTCCAGATGAACATCCAACTGGCTCAAGTCATCAGCAACATTGCCGGGGTGACAGGCATGAGTATTTTGCGGGCAATCGTTAATGGAGAACGTGATCCCGAAGTACTTGCCATGCTCAGAGACAAGCGCGTCAAAGCCGACCAGGCCACTGTCGCCCGAAGTTTGCGGGGTAACTGGCGAGCTGAGCATTTGCATGCACTGAGTCAGGAACTGGCGGCTTACGACTTCCTTGAAAAACAGATTGGTGAATGCGACCAAGCCATCGCCTTTGCACTTGAACGGTTGCCTGTTCTTCAAGACGAGGTCGTGCTCCCAGCTAAAACGCTGCGCAACCCACACCGCTCCACTGAGCAGCAATTGACCCTGCACCGAGCGCTGAATAAGGTGATGGGGGTGGATTTAACCGCAATTCCTACCATCGGCATCGATACGGCTTTAGTTTTGGCTAGCGAATTGGGATCGGACTTGTCACGGTTTCCGACCTCACAGCACTTCTGTTCCTGGCTGGGCCTCGCGCCGCCAACGCGAATTTCGGGAGGAAAACCCTTGCCCGGAAAATCTCTAAAAGTGATTAACCGAGCTGCACAGGCTTTAAAGCAAGCCGCTTCTATCGCACGCAATGATAAAAGCTTTATCGGAGCAAGCCATCGGGCGCGCCTAACCCGAATGGATACCTGCTGCGCAATCAAGGCGACAGCGCATCAACTGGCCCGGCTGATTTACGCGATGCTGACTAAAGGTCAACCGTACGTTGAAAAAGGAATCGAGGAGTTTGAAGAAAAAAGCCGTGACCGGCAGATGCGCGCCTTGGAGCGCAAGGCGCGTAAGTTGGGAATGCAGTTGGTTAAAGCGGCTTGAAATTAAGAGCAAAAACAATGAGTTATTTTTTGTTTGATAAGAGGGGGCTTGCCCCCGATAGCAGAGTGTCAGTCGCTGCATCTGCGTCTGAAACACCGCTATCGGGGGCAAGCCCCTCCCACATTGGCCTGCGCCCATCATCGCAGCATCGGTAACAGTCTATTGCGCCGCGCAATGTACTAACTGGTTACTTATCTTGCTAAAATCGCGCTTTGCCCTCTCTCACTCGAGTCTTTTCGACATGAAACGAGCATCGCGCGCCGCTGGCGTCTCACGTTTTCTTCTGCTGGGCCTGGGCGTAATCATCGCCCTGCTCGGCCTTGCGCTCGCCGTCGGCGGCGCCAAACTGGTCAGCCTGGGAGGTTCCTGGTACTTCCTGGTCGGTGGCGTGGTCATGGCCATTGCCGGGCTGTTGATTGCCCGGCGCAAGCCGGCGGGCGCCTGGTGGTTCGCGGCGTTTCTGGTCGGCACGGCCGTCTGGGCCGTGGCCGATGTAGGCCTGGTGTACTGGCCGCTGTTCTCGCGACTGTTCATGTTTGCGGTGATCGGCATTGTGGTTGCGCTGGTCTATCCATTGCTGGTCGGCAAACCGGCGCGGGGCGCGTATGGCGTTGCTGCCGTGCTGGCGCTGGGCGCGGCGGTGGCGGCGGGCAATATGTTCGTCGCTCACCCAAGCGTAGCGCCGACCGGCGCCGGCCCTGGCATCACCCCGGTGGCTGCGGCCGACGCCCAGAAAGACTGGGCACACTACGGCAACACCGAAGGCGGCAGCCGCTTCGCCGCGCTGGACCAGATCAATCGCGACAACATCGACAAGCTCAAAGTCGCCTGGACCTACCGCACCGGTGACGTGGCCATCAGCGACGGCAACGGCGCAGAAGACCAACTCACCCCTCTGCAGATCGGCAACAAAGTGTTCATCTGCACCCCGCACAACAACCTCATCGCGCTAGACGCCGACACCGGCAAGGAGCTGTGGAAGAACGAGATCAATGCCCAATCGGCGGTCTGGCAGCGCTGCCGTGGCATGGCCTACTTCGACGCGACTGCGCCGATTGCCCAGCCGACCCAACCGAACAGTTCGCCGGTCATTGCCGCCAGCGTGCCCGCCGGTGCGCAATGCCAGCGGCGCCTGCTGACCAATACCATCGATGCACGTCTGATCGCCGTGGATGCCGACACCGGCAAATTCTGCGAAGACTTCGGCACCCACGGCCAGGTAGATCTGAAAGCAGGGCTGGGCAATGTCCCGGACAGCTACTACCAATTGTCTTCCGCGCCGTTGATGGCCGGTACCACCGTGGTGGTGGGCGGACGCGTGGCCGATAACGTGCAAACCGATATGCCGGGCGGCGTGATCCGTGGGTTCGATGTGATCAGCGGCCAAATGCGCTGGGCGTTCGACCCCGGCAACCCGCAAGACAAGCAGGCGCCGGCCGACGGCAGCACCTATGTGCGCAGTACGCCTAACAGCTGGGCGCCGATGTCCTACGACCCGCTGATGAACACGGTTTTCCTGCCGATGGGCAGCTCATCCACCGACATCTACGGTGTGGAACGCACCGAGCTCAATCATAAATACGGCGCTTCGGTACTGGCGCTGGACGCCTCCACCGGCGCAGAAAAATGGGTCTACCAGACGGTTCACAATGACCTGTGGGACTTCGACCTGCCGATGCAACCGAGCCTGATCGATTTCACCCCGCCCGGCAGCGACAAGGCCGTACCTGCGGTGGTGATCGGCACCAAGGCCGGGCAGATCTACGTGCTCGACCGCGCCACCGGCAAGCCGTTGACCGACGTGCAGGAAGTGCCGGTGAAAGCCGCGAACATTCCCAACGAGCCGTATTCCCCCACCCAGCCCAAATCAGTGGGCATGCCGCAGATCGGCGCGCAGACCCTGACTGAATCGGACATGTGGGGCGCCACGCCCTATGACCAGTTGCTGTGCCGCATCGACTTCAAGGGCATGCGTTACGACGGCCTGTACACCGCGCCGGGTACCGATAAATCCCTGAGTTTCCCGGGCTCCCTGGGCGGCATGAACTGGGGCAGTATTTCCACCGACCCGGTGCACGGTTTTATCTTCGTCAACGATATGCGCCTGGGCCTGTGGATCCAGATGGTGCCGTCGCAGAACAAGGCCCTGGCCGCCTCCGGTGGCGAAGCGCTGAACACCGGCATGGGCGCCGTGCCGCTCAAGGGCACGCCATATGCGGTGAACAAGAACCGCTTCCTGTCGGTGGCCGGCATTCCGTGCCAGGCGCCGCCGTTCGGCACCTTGACCGCCATCGACATGAAGACGCAAAAAATCGCCTGGCAAGTACCGGTCGGCACCGTTGAAGACACCGGTCCCCTGGGCATCCGCATGCACCTGCCGATCAAAGTAGGCCTGCCGACCCTCGGCGGTACGCTGTCGACCCAGGGTGGCCTGATCTTCATCGCCGGCACCCAGGATTTCTACCTGCGCGCCTTCAACAGCGGCAACGGTGATGAAATCTGGAAAGCCCGCCTGCCGGTCGGCAGCCAGGGCGGCCCGATGACCTACGTGTCGCCGAAAACCGGCAAGCAATACATCGTCGTCACCGCTGGCGGTGCGCGCCAGTCCACCGACCGTGGCGACTACGTGATCGCCTACGCCTTGCCGTAACCACCCTCTGTTCGCGCGGTGCGCCCGCACCGAGCTTTGTGTCTGGAAAATCCCCGCATGAACCCTACTTCTCATATCGCCCTTGGGCGCCTGGTGCTGGGCCTGGCCTTTGCTGCCGCCCTGCCCGTCCAGGCCGACGACACCACCCTGACCGGCGACTGGGGCGGCCTGCGCCGTGAACTCGACGAACAGGGCGTACGCTTCACCGGCGACTACAGCGGCGAGACCGCCTACAACGCCCACGGCGGCCAGCATCGCTCGGCGCGCTATTCGCAGAATCTCAAACTCGGTGTGCAGTTCGACCTGGGCAAGCTCTACGGTTTCACCCATGGCGACCGCATCCAGCTGACCATCAACGACCGGCGCGGCAACAGCGCCTCCGATGACCTGGTGGGCAACCGCCTGCCGATCCAGGAAAATTATGGCGGCCTGTATACGCGCCTCACCGAACTGAGCTATGAGCGCACGCTGTTCACCCCGGCGCTCAACGTCAAGCTCGGCTACATGGCCATGGGCAACGATCTCGGCGGCCTGGACAGCGGCATCCTGTGCAATTTCATGAACGCCGGTTTCTGCGGGCATCCGCTAAACATGTCGGGCGGCAGCGGCTGGGCCAACTACCCGAACGCGCACTTGGGCGCGCGGGTTAAATACGACTTTTCGCCGAGCTGGCAACTGCGCGTGGCGGCGTTCAATGTCGACCCGTCCAGCAACGGTAATTCCAGCCGCGCCTGGCACCTGGGGCCCAAGCACACCACCGGCACCGTGGTGCCCATCGAGCTGATCTACAAACACCCCGGCAGCCTGCCGGGGGAATACAAGCTGGGTTACTACTACGACAGCTCCGATGTAAAACGCATCGGCAGCGACAAGGAGGTCAGCGGTCGCGGCGGCCACTACCTGTTGATCGACCAGGCCGTGTGGGCCTCCCAGTCATCCCAGGGCCGCAGCCTGCACGCCTTTGGCCAGTATTCGGCGGCCAGCGCGGCGGCGTCGCCGTTCAGCAAGTGGTATGGCGCTGGGGTGGTGCTGTACAAACCGTTCGAGGGCCGCCCGCGTGACACCGTCGCCCTGGGGTATGGCCGCGCGGTGCCGAACCCGCGCAGTCGCGACGTGCAGGCGCTTGCCGCGTTCAATGCCGACCGCCCCTACCCTGGCCTCGACAGCGCCGAGCAGTTGATCGAACTCAGTTATGGCTATCAGGCCACGCCCTGGCTGACCCTGCGACCGGACGTGCAATACATCATCGAACCGGGGGCGTTCTCCGGAGAAAGCATCGACGATGCGCTGATCCTGGGTTTGCAAGTCAAGGCGGTGTTCTAAGCCGCGCCTTGCTGGTACTGCCTCGGCGTACACCCGTACTCACGACGAAACACCGTGTGCAGGTATTGCGCCGATGTGAACCCGCAGGTCTGCGCGATATCGGCAATCGCCAGCGCCTGGTTTTCCAGGCCCTTGGCGGCGGCGGCAAGTTTGAAGCGCAGGATCTCATCGTGCACGCTGCACCCGCGCACCTTGCGAAAGTGCGACTCCAACGATGAACGCGACACCCCGACATACGCCGCCACCTGCGCAGTCTTGATGCCCTGGCACGCATACTGGCGAATGAACAGCAGGGCCTGCATCACATAGGGATTGCCCAACGGTTGATGCAGGCTGGAGGCCTGCACGTTGATCGCGTCCGGCGGCACCAGCACCTGCGTACCTGCACAGGGTTTGCCATGCAGCATCTGGTGCAGCAGCGCGGCGGCGGTGCGGCCCATGGTCTCGGTGCCCTGGATCACCGAACTGAGCGGCACCCGCGTCAGGGTGCGGGTCAGCGGGTCGTTGTCGATACCGATCAGCGCCACTTCCTCAGGCACTGCAATGCCCGCCGTCAGGCAAGCTTGCAGCAGTTGCCGGGCGCGGGCATCGGTCACCGCAATAATGCCGATGGGCTTGGGCAGGCTGTGCAGCCAGGCAATCTGCTGCTCAACCGCGCTGTCCCATAACGGCGCGCTGGTACCCAGGCCACGGTACACCTCGACATGCAGGCCATCGCGCTGCATCAAGCGGCGAAAGGCCTTCTCACGCTCCTGTGCCCAGCGATTGGCCTGGGCTTCGGGCAGGCTGAAACAGGCAAACCGCGTCAGCCCGGCCTCGATCAGGTGCTCGTAGGCCAGCTTCATCAACGCATGGTTATCGGTCGCCACATAGGGAATGCCCTTGGGGTATTGGCCGGCGTCCTCATACGAACCACCCACCGCCACCACCGGTATTCGGCTCCCGGCCAACGCTTCGCCGATCAGCGGGTCATCGAAGTCGGCGATGATGCCATCGCCCTGCCAACGCTCGATGCCGCGCAACCGGCAGAGAAAATCTTCTTCCAGAAACAAATCCCAGGACGCCCGGGTGCTGCTCAGGTAATTGCCGATGCCGGCGATGATGCCACGGTCGTAGATTTTGCTGCCGTTGAAGAGCAAGGCGATGCGGTGAACGGGCGGTAGGGTTTTCATTGTTTTTGTCCTGGGGCCGGTTGAGACAGACTAGACCTCGCTGCACAAAATCGCACCATCCCTTGGTGATTTTCATAATCAGCAGCCCCAGTGCCGTTGCTAGTATCCAGACACCGCCAAGAACAATAAGGAAAACGCCATGCCGTACTTCCCCGGTGTCGAGCAGGTTCGCTTCGAAGGCCCTGCCAGCGACGCCCCTCTCGCCTTTCGCCACTACGACGCCAACAAGTTGATCCTCGGCAAACCCATGCGTGAGCACCTGCGCATGGCCGCCTGTTACTGGCACACCTTTGTGTGGCCGGGGCGGATATGTTTGGCGTGGGCACCTTCAAGCGGCCGTGGCAGCGCAGCGGTGATCCGATGGAGTTGGCCATCGGCAAAGCGGACGCGGCCTTCGAGTTCTTCTCCAAGCTGGGCATCGATTACTACAGTTTTCACGACACTGACGTGGCGCCCGAAGGCAGCTCGCTCAAGGAATATCGCAACCACTTTGCGCAGATGGTCGATCACCTGGAGCGTCATCAGGAACAGACCGGTATCAAGCTGCTGTGGGGCACCGCCAATTGCTTCAGCAACCCGCGCTTTGCCGCTGGTGCCGCGAGCAACCCCGACCCAGAGGTGTTCGCCTACGCCGCTGCCCAGGTGTTCAGCGCGATGAATGCCACGCTGCGGCTCAAGGGCTCCAACTATGTGCTGTGGGGCGGCCGTGAAGGCTATGAAACCCTGCTCAATACCGACCTCAAGCGCGAGCGTGAACAGCTCGGCCGGTTCATGCGCATGGTGGTGGAACACAAACACAAGATCGGCTTCAAGGGCGACCTGTTGATCGAGCCCAAGCCTCAGGAGCCGACCAAGCACCAGTACGATTATGACAGCGCCACGGTATTCGGCTTCCTGCATGAGTACGGCCTGGAACACGAGATCAAGGTGAACATCGAGGCCAACCACGCGACGCTGGCCGGGCACAGCTTTCATCATGAGATCGCCACCGCCGTATCCCTGGGGATTTTCGGCAGCATCGACGCCAACCGTGGCGACCCGCAGAACGGCTGGGACACTGACCAATTCCCCAACAGCGTCGAGGAAATGACCCTGGCCACCTATGAGATTCTCAAGGCCGGCGGGTTCAAGAACGGCGGCTACAATTTCGATTCCAAAGTCCGCCGCCAGAGCCTGGATGATGTGGACCTGTTCCACGGCCACGTAGCGGCTATGGATGTACTGGCCCTGGCCTTGGAACGCGCGGCGGCGATGGTGCAGAACGACCGGCTGCAGCAGTTCAAGGACCAGCGTTATGCCGGCTGGGACCAACCCCTGGGCAAAGCGGTATTGGCGGGCGAGTTCAGCCTGGAATCTTTGGCCGACCATGCGTTTGCCAACGAACTGGACCCACAGGCCGTGAGTGGACGGCAGGAGATGCTGGAGGGGGTTGTGAACCGATTTATCTACACCTGACGCCTCTCTGTAGGAGCGAGCTTGCTCGCGAAGAACGCAAGAACGACACGGTTAACCCAGTGTGTCGCGTTATCGTTGACGTTCTTCGCGAGCAAGCTCGCTCCTACAGAGGGGCAGTGACATTTGCGCGACAAATCTATGCACAGAGCGTCCAAGGACGCTCTACAGTTTCAGGCGCACCACGCTGTGTCTTTCCAACAACAATAAAAGGACGCACCACCATGAAGTCATTCAAACGTACCCTGCTCGCCACCGCCCTGGCCCTGCTCGCCCTGCCGGTGATGGCCGATTCGGCGCACCCGAAAATCGGTTTTTCCATCGACGACCTGCGCCTGGAACGCTGGTCTCGAGACCGCGATTACTTCGTCGCAGCGGCGGAAAAGCTCGATGCCAAGGTGTTCGTGCAATCGGCCGATGCCAACGAGCAGAAGCAGATCTCGCAGATCGAAAACCTCATCTCCCGTGGCGTCGACGTGATCGTTATCGTGCCGTTCAATGCCACGGTGTTGACCAACGCGGTCGCCGAAGCCAAGAAGGCCGGGATCAAAGTCGTGTCTTACGACCGGCTGATCCTCAACGCGGACATCGACGCCTACATTTCCTTCGATAACGAAAAGGTCGGCGAAATGCAGGCCAACGGCGTGCTGCAAGCGGCGCCCAAAGGCAATTACTTCCTGCTCGGCGGCGCGCCCACCGACAACAACGCCAAGGTGCTGCGCGAAGGCCAGATGAAAGTGCTGCAGCCGGCCATCGACAAGGGCGATATCAAGATTGTCGGCCAGCAGTGGGTCAAGGAATGGAACCCCACCGAGGCGCTGAGCATCGTCGAGAACGCCCTGACCCGCAATAACAACAAGATCGACGCCATCGTCGCCTCCAACGACGCCACCGCCGGCGGTGCGATCCAGGCCCTGGCCGCGCAGAAGCTGGCGGGCAAAGTGCCGATTTCCGGCCAGGACGCTGACCTGGCGGCGATCAAGCGCGTGATCGACGGCACCCAGACCATGACCGTCTACAAGCCGCTCAAGTTGATCGCCACCGAGGCGGCCAAACTGTCGGTGCAGCTGGCGCGCAATGAAAAGCCCACCTACAGCTCGCAATACGACAATGGCAGCAAGCAGGTAGACACCATCCTGCTCACGCCGACGCCGCTGACCAAGGCCAACATCGACGTGCTGGAGAAGGACGGGTTCTACACCAAAGAGCAGATCGCCGGGCAATGATGACTGCCTCGATAAAACCTCGCCCCCTGTAGGAGCGAGCTTGCTCGCGAAAAACCCGAGAGCGCCGCGTTTATCCAGGAAGCGCGCATTATCGTTGACGTTTTTCGCGAGCAAGCTCGCTCCTACAGGGGTGGGGGCCAGCCTATTTGTGTGAGCCTTTCCCATGTCCGACTACCTGCTGCAAATGAACGGCATCGTCAAAAGCTTTGGCGGTGTCAACGCCCTCAACGGCATCGACATCAAGGTACGGCCGGGGGAATGCGTCGGCCTGTGTGGCGAGAACGGCGCCGGCAAATCCACCTTGATGAAGGTGCTGTCGGCGGTGTACCCGTATGGCACCTGGGAGGGCGAAATCCTTTGGGACGGGCAGCCGCTCAAAGCCCAGTCGATCAGCGAAACCGAGGCCGCCGGCATCGTCATCATCCACCAGGAATTGACCTTGGTGCCAGACCTGTCGGTGGCCGAGAACATCTTCATGGGCCACGAGCTGACCCTGCCCGGTGGGCGCATGAATTACCCGGCGATGCTGCACCGCGCCGAGGCGTTGATGCGCGAACTCAAGGTGCCGGACATGAACGTCGCGCTGCCGGTGTCGCAGTACGGCGGCGGCTACCAGCAACTGGTGGAGATCGCCAAGGCCCTCAACAAACAGGCGCGCCTGCTGATCCTGGACGAGCCCTCTTCGGCCCTGACCCGCTCGGAAATCGAGGTGCTGCTCGACATTATCCGTGACCTCAAGGCCAAGGGCGTGGCCTGTGTGTATATCTCGCACAAGCTCGATGAAGTGGCCGCCGTGTGCGACACCATTACGGTGATTCGCGATGGCAAGCACATCGCGACCACCGCCATGGCCGACATGGACATCCCACGGATCATCACGCAGATGGTCGGCCGCGAGATGAGCAACCTCTACCCCACCGAACCCCACGAGGTGGGCGAGGTGATCTTCGAAGCACGCAACGTCACCTGCTACGACGTCGACAACCCCAGGCGCAAACGCGTCGACGATATTTCGTTTGTGCTCAAGCGCGGTGAAATCCTCGGCATTGCCGGGCTGGTGGGCGCCGGGCGCACGGAACTGGTGTCGGCGCTGTTCGGCGCCTACCCCGGCCGCTACAGCGCCGAGGTATGGCTGGAGGGCCAGGTGATCGACACGCGCACGCCGCTCAAGTCGATTCGCGCGGGGCTGTGCATGGTGCCCGAGGACCGCAAGCGCCAGGGCATCATTCCCGACCTGGGCGTGGGCCAGAACATCACCCTGGCGGTGCTCGACACCTACGCCCACCTGACCCGCATCGACGCCGAGGCCGAACTGGGCAGCATCGATCAGCAGATCGCCCGCATGCACCTCAAGACAGCCAGCCCGTTTCTGCCGATCACCAGCCTGTCCGGTGGCAACCAGCAAAAAGCCGTGCTGGCGAAAATGCTGATGGCCAAGCCCAAGGTGCTGATCCTCGATGAGCCCACGCGCGGGGTGGATGTGGGCGCCAAGTATGAAATCTACAAACTGATGGGCGCGCTGGCGGCCGAGGGAGTATCGATCATCATGGTGTCGTCGGAGCTCGCTGAAGTGCTCGGGGTGTCCAACCGCGTGCTGGTGATCGGCGACGGCCAGTTGCGGGGTGATTTCATCAATCAGGGGCTCACCCAGGAACAGGTGCTCGCCGCTGCGCTCAGCCAAAACAATAATGATCGGAAGACCGCGTAGATGAATCAGGTCAAACACCTTTTCACCCGCTACAAAATGCTCGCCCTGGTGATCGCCGTGGCGTTCATCTGGCTGTTTTTCAGCTGGCAGACCGACGGCGGCTTCCTCACGCCGCGCAACCTGTCCAACCTGCTGCGGCAGATGTCGATCACCGGGATCCTGGCGTGCGGCATGGTGCTGGTGATCATCAGCGGCGAAATCGATTTGTCGGTGGGTTCGTTGCTCGGTTTGCTGGGTGGGCTGGCGGCGATCCTGGATGTGGTGTACCACATCCCGCTGCTGGCCAACCTGAGCCTGGTGGCGTTATGCGGTCTGATGATCGGCCTGGCGAATGGCTACATGACCGCCTACCTGCGCATCCCCTCGTTCATTGTCGGCCTGGGCGGGATGCTGGCGTTTCGCGGGATCTTGCTGGGCATCACCGGCGGCACCACCATCGCACCGGTGTCGCCGTCGCTGGTGTACGTCGGCCAAGGCTACCTGCCGCACACCGTGGGCATCGGCCTGGGTGCAGTGCTGTTCGCGCTGACCCTGTTCCTCACCTGGAAACAACGGCGCAACCGCGCCCTGCATGGCCTGGCCGCGCACTCTCTGATGCGCGACGTACTGCGCGTGGTGCTGATCGGCGCGGTGCTGGCCGGGTTTGTCACCACCCTCAACAGCTACGACGGCATCCCGGTGCCGGTGTTGCTGCTGCTGGTACTGCTCGGCGTGTTCAGCTACGTCACCAGCCAGACCGTGTTCGGCCGCCGCGTGTATGCGGTGGGCAGCAATATGGAAGCCACGCGGCTGTCCGGCATCAACGTGCAGGCGGTGAAACTGTGGATCTTCGGCATCATGGGCGTGATGTGCGCCCTCGCCGGCCTGGTCAACACCGCCCGCCTGGCCGCCGGCTCACCGTCGGCGGGCAATATGGGCGAGCTGGACGCCATCGCAGCGTGCTTCATCGGCGGCACCTCGATGCGCGGCGGGTCGGGCACGGTATATGGCGCCTTGCTCGGGGCGTTGGTGATTACCAGTTTGGATAACGGCATGTCGATGCTTGATGTGGACAGTTACTGGCAGATGATCGTGAAAGGCAGCATCCTGGTGCTGGCGGTGTGGGTGGATGTGAGTACGCGGGCAGGTCGGCGGTAAACCCTGTGGGAGGGGCTTGCCCCCGATGGCGGATTGCCAGTCGATATTCATTCAGCTGATATACCGCTATCGGGGGCAAGCCTCCTCCCACATTGTCCTCATTTTTCCACGGGGATGATCGTTCCAACGCGGGAGCGTGGAAACGATCGGTGTCTGCGGTCAATCCTTCTCGACCAGAGCAGTGTTGCCGTCCCATCCGCCACCCAGCGCCGCAATCAATTGCACGCTCGCCACCAGCCGCGACTGCAGCAAGGTCAATACCGTGCGCTCGTTGCTCAAGGCCGTCGCCTGCACGGTGACCACGTCCAGATAAGCGATCAACCCGGCCTTGTACTGGTTTTCGGTCAACCGCAACGACTCGCGGGCAGCCTCCAGCGCTTCGTTGCTGACTACCGCTTCGTCCGCCAGCACCTTGAGCTGCACCATGTAGTTTTCCACTTCGCGGAACCCATCCAGCACGGTCTGACGGTACTTGGCCACGGTCTCGTCGTAACTGGCCACGCTGCGGTCGACTTCCGCCGAGCGCTGGCCGCCGTCGAACAAGGTCATGGCCAGCTTCGGGCCCACCGACCAGAAGCGGTTCGGCAGGCTGATCCAGTCTGCATAGGTGCTGCTGGAATAGCCCCCCGCCAGGCTCAAGGTCAAGTCGGGGTAATAGGCAGCCTTGGCCACGCCGATATTGGCGTTGGCCGCGATCACCGAGCGTTCCGCCGAGGCAATATCCGGGCGACGCTCCAACAGGTGCGACGGCAGGCCGACGGGAATCTGCGGCAGTGCCGGGATGTCTTTGCTCACGGCCAGGCTGAAATTGGCCGGCGCTTCACCGATCAATACCGCAATGGCGTTTTCCAGCTGCGCGCGCTGCCAGATCAGGTCGATCAGGCTGGCTTGGGTGGTCTTGAACTGGGTTTGCGCCTGGGCGATGGCGTCCTTGCCGGCCACACCGGCGCGGTATTGGTTTTCGGTCATTTGCAGCGAGCGCTGGTAGGTGTCCAGCGTGGCTTGCAGCAAACGGGTCTGTTCGTCCATGACCCGCAACTGCAAATAGCTCTGCACCAGCTCCGACTGTTGGCTCAGGCGCATTGCGGCCAGGTCGGCCGAGCTGGCCTCGGCGCTGGCTTCGTTGGCCTCCAGGCCTCGACGCAATTTGCCCCAGACATCGGCTTCCCAGCTCACGCCCAACTGCGCATTGAGGGTGTCGCGAATACCACTGCTGGAACTGCTGAGGCTGGCGCTGCTGCTACCGGTGCCCTGGCTGGCGCGGGTTTTACCGACGCTCAGGTCGACGCTGGGGTAAAACGCCCCGCGAGCACTGCGCACCAGTGCCTGGGCCTGGCGAAAGCGCGCCTCGGCCTGGGCGACGGTCTGGTTGGATGTGTTGAGGCGCACCACCAGGTCGTTCAGTTGGCGGTCGCCGTACAGCTCCCACCATGCGCCGCGGGCCAGGGAATCGCTTGGATTGGCCTGGCGCCAGCCCTGGGCTTGCTTGAATTGTGCCGGTTCGACCACGGCCGGCCGCTGGTAATCAGGACCGATGGCGCAGGCGCTGAGTAGCACACCAGAGATAACCAGGGTAAGCACCCTCATACCCTTGCCGAGACTGGCGCTGTGGCGAGGGAGCTTGCTCCCGCTGGAGGGCGGAGCACTCCCACGCGCTTTTGGGGCCGCTGCGCAGCCCAGCGGGAGCAAGCTCCCTCGCCACAACAAGCGGGAGCCTACCGGTGAGGGATTGGTTGAATCGGTCATAGCGCAGTGTCCAGGGCAGCATCGGTACGCACGCCGCGCCAGGCATTGAAGCGGTGGCGCGCGCGGTCAAGATAGAGGTAAACCACCGGAGTGGTGTAAAGGGTCAGGATCTGGCTGAACACCAGGCCGCCGATAATGGTCAGGCCCAGGGGCTGGCGCATTTCCGCGCCATCACCGGCGCCGAGCAGCAATGGCAAGGCCCCGAGAATCGCCGCCAGGGTGGTCATCAGGATCGGCCGCAGGCGCAGCAGGCAGGCGCTGCGAATCGACTCCAGCGGGCTCATGCCGTCATGACGCTCAAGCTGCAGCGCCAGGTCGATCATCAGGATCGCGTTTTTCTTCACCACCCCGATCAGCAGGAACAGCCCCAGCAGGGAGATCAGGCTGAACTCCCCGCCCAGCAGGTAGATAGACAGCAACGCGCCAACCCCGGCCGACGGCAAGGTCGACAGAATCGTCAGCGGGTGGATATAGCTTTCATACAGAATGCCCAGCACCAGGTACACCGCCACCAGCGCGCCGAGAATCATGAACGGCTGGCCTTTCTGGGTGGCGGCGAACGCGTCGGCGGTGCCGGCCATCTTGGCGATCACGTCTTCCGGCAGGCCGACCTTGGCAATCGCGCGTTCGATGGCGGCGGTGCCCTGCTCCACCGTGACGCCGGGCGCCATGTCGAACGCGATGTTTTCCGAGGCGAACTGCCCTTCATGGCTGACGCGATCATCGGCCAGGCTGTTCTCATAATGGGCAATGGTCGACAGCGGCACCCGCGCGCCATCGGCGGTGATCACCTGCACCTGGTTGAGGGTGATCGGGTCCTGGGCATATTTGGGATTGACCTCCATCACCACCTGATACTGGTTGAGGCTGTCGTAGATCGTGGAAATCTGCCGCTGGCTGTAGGCGTTATTCAGCACGGAGGTGACCATGTCCATGTCGATACCCAGGCGCTTGGCCTGATCGCGGTCGACGATCAGCGTGACCTGGGCCGCGCCGCGCCCTTCGCGGGCGTCGATGGCGGTCAGCTCCGGCAGTTCACGCATGGCGGCCACCACTTTCGGGTACCACAGGCGCAATGCGGCCAGGTCACCGCTTTGCAGGATGTAGGAGTACTGCGCGCTGGTCTGGTCGCGGCTGCCGCCAAACTGCAGGTCCTGGTCGGCCATCAGGAACAGACGACCGCCCGGCACCAGCGGTACCTCCTTGCGCAAGCGCTCGATCACCGCCTGGGCCGAGACCTTGCGCTCACCGATGGGTTTGAGGCGCACCAGCATCACCGCATTGTTGATGCCGCTGTTGCCGCCGATAAAGCCGGCCACGCTGAGCACCGCCGGGTCCTTGAGCACGGCCTGGCGAAAAATTTCCATCTTCGGCTGCATCACATTGAACGACAGCCCGTCATCGCCGCGCACAAAACCGATCAACTGGCCGGTGTCCTGCTGGGGCATGAAGGTTTTCGGCACCACCACGTACAGCGCGACGTTCACGCCCACGGTGACCAGCAGGCTGAGCAGGGTCAGGCGTCGATGGCGCAGCACCCAGTCCAGGCTGGTGGCATAGGCGGCGACCATGCGCTCGTTGATGCGGTGGCTCCAGCGCTGCAACCCGGTCATGTGCCCTTTGACATGGGGCTTGAGCCAGCGCGCGCAGAGCATCGGGGTCAGGGTCAGCGACACGATCAGCGAGACGATGATCGCCGCCGACAAGGTGATGGAAAACTCACGAAACAGGTTGGTGACAATGCCGCCCATGAACAGGATGGAGAGAAACACCGCCACCAGCGATACGTTCATCGACAGCAAGGTAAAGCCGACTTCCTCGGCGCCCAGGTAGGCGGCCTTCATCGGCGGCACGCCCTCGTCGATATGCCGGGAAATGTTCTCCAGCACCACAATGGCATCGTCCACCACCAGGCCGGTGGCCAGGATCAGCGCCATCAGCGAGAAGTTGTTCAACGAAAACCCGTACAGGTACATCACCGCAAAAGTGCCCACCAGCGACACCGGCACCGCCAGGGTGGGGATCAACGAGGCGCGGAAGTTGCCCAGGAACAGGTACACCACCAGCACCACCAGGGCCACGGCGATCAGCAGGGTCATTTCGGCTTCGTGCAAGGTGGCGGTGATGACCGGCGAACGGTCCATGGCCAGGTTGAGCTTGACGCTGGACGGCAACACCGCCTGCAACGCCGGCAACTGCGCCTTGATCTGCCGCACCGTCTCGATGATGTTGGCGCCGGACTGGCGGTTGATCACCAGCAGCACCGCCGAATCATTGTTGAAAAAACCGCTGTTGTAACGGTCTTCGACGCCATCGCTGATCTTCGCCACATCGCTCAGGCGCAGCGCCGCACCGTTCTGGTAGCGAATCAGCAGCGGCTCATAGTCCTTGGCTTTTTCCAACTGGTCGTTGGCCTGGATCTGCCAGTTGCGCTCGCTGTCTTCCAGGGAGCCTTTGGGCCGGCGCTGGTTGGCGTTGGCGATGGTATTGCGCACATCGTCCAGGGCCACGCCGTACTGGTCGAGGGCCTTGGGCTCCAGTTCGATGCGCACCGCCGGCAGCGAACTGCCGCCGATCTGCACTTCGCCCACCCCCGGCACCTGGGACAGGCTCTGGGACAGGATGGTCGAGGCCAGGTCGTACAGCTGGCCCTTCTGCAACACGTCCGAGGTCAGCGACAGCACCATGATCGGCGCCTGGGACGGGTTGATCTTCTTGTACGTGGGCATGCTGCGCATGCCGCTGGGCAGCAAATTGCGCGACGCATTGATCGCCGCCTGCACTTCCCGCGCCGCGCCGTTGATATCGCGGTCGGAATCGAACGCCAGGATCACTCGCGTAGAGCCCTGGCTCGATGAACTGCTCATGGTGGTGATGCCGGCAATCGCACCGAACGAGCGCTCCAGCGGCGTGGCCACGGTAGACGCCATCACCTCGGGGCTGGCGCCGGGCAAGCTGGCCGACACCACGATCACCGGGAAGTCGATCTGCGGCAACGGCGACACCGGCAGCAGGTTGAAGCTGACGCCGCCGAGCAGCATGATCGCCAGGCTCAGCAGCATCGTGGCCACGGGACGACGGATAAATGGTCCAGAAAGGTTCATGGGGGGGAGCTCCAAGCAGCAAGCTTCAAGCGGCAAGCTAAAGCCATGCGCCGCGCCCGCTCTTCTCTTGCAGCTTGAAACTTGCCGCTTACAACTGCTTTCACCCCCCCCATCACACCACTTCCTCGATGTCAGACTTGCGCCAGCGCCGTCCCAACCGATCGAAATACAGGTAGATCACCGGCGTGGTGAACAGCGTCAACACCTGGCTCACCAGCAACCCGCCGACCATCACCAGGCCCAGGGGCTGGCGCAGCTCGGCACCGGAACCGCTGGCCAGCATCAACGGCACCGCACCGAACAAGGCGGCCAGGGTGGTCATCAGGATCGGCCGGAAGCGCAGCAGAGCCGCCTGGTAGATCGCGGTCTGCGGGTCGAGGCCCTGGTTGCGTTCGGCGTCGAGGGCGAAGTCGATCATCATGATCGCGTTCTTCTTGACGATACCGATCAGCAAAATGATGCCGATGATCGCGATCATGCCCAGGTCATTGCCACTGAGCAGCAAGGCGAGCAAGGCACCCACCGCCGCCGAAGGCAAGGTCGAGAGAATGGTGATCGGGTGGATATAACTCTCGTAGAGCACGCCGAGCACGATGTACATGGTGACCACCGCCGCCAGGATCAGCAGCAAGGTGCTCGACAGCGAGGCCTCGAATGCCTGGGCCGCACCCTGGAACTGGGTCTGCACGCCGACCGGCATGCCGATGTCCTTCTGGGTCTGGTTGATCAGCTCGACGCCTTTGCCCAGCGCAACGCCGGGGGCCAGGTTGAACGACATCATCACCGCCGGGAACTGGCCGATATGGGCAATCGCCAACTGCGCCTGGCGCTGCTCCACATGGGCCAGGCTCGACAGCCGTACCTGGCCGCCGTCGGTGGTCTTCACGTGGATCTGGTTGAGCGCGGCCGGGCCCAAGGTTTCGCCCGATTGGGCCTGCAATACCACGCGGTACTGGCTGGCCTGGGTGTAGATGGTGGAAATCTGCCGTTGGCCGAAGGCGTCGTACAGCGCGTCGGTGATGGTCGAGACGCTGACGCCCAGGCGCGAGGCGGCATCGCGGTCGATCACCAGGTACACCTGCAGGCCTTTGTCCTGCAGGTCACTGGCCACGTCGGTGAGTTCCGGCAACTGGCTGAGGGCGTGCACCAGTTTGTCGCTCCACAGGGCCAACAGCTCGGCGTCCGGCGAGGACATGCTGAATTGGTACTGGGTGCGGCTGACACGGTCTTCAATGGTCAGGTCCTGCACCGGCTGCATGAACAGGCGGATGCCCACCAACTTGTCGATTTCCGGCTGCAGGCGCGCGATCACCTGCGTCGCGCTCAAGTCGCGCTGCCCGTGGGCCTTGAGGTTGATCAGCAAGCGGCCGCTGTTGAGCGTGGCGTTATCACCGTCCACGCCAATATAGGACGACAGGCTTTCAACCGCCGGATCGGCCAGGATGATCTTCGCCAGTTGCTGCTGGCGCTGGCTCATCGCCGCAAAGGAGATCGACTGCGGCGCCTCGGAAATGCCCTGGATCACCCCGGTATCCTGCACCGGGAAAAAGCCCTTGGGCACCACCAGGTACAGCACCACCGTAAGGCCCAGGGTGGCGATGGCCACCAGCAGGGTCAGCGGCTGGTGCTTGAGCACCCACTGCAACTTGCGCCCGTAGGCTTCGATCAGCCAATCGATCCAGGCGCCGCTGGCCTTGTAAAAGCGGCCCTGCTCCTCTTCTTTCGGCTCACGCTTGAGCAAGCGCGCGCACATCATCGGCGTGAGCGTGAGGGACACCACCAGGGAAATCAGGATCGCCACGGCCAGGGTAATGGCGAACTCGCGGAACAGGCGCCCGACCACATCGGCCATGAACAGCAGCGGGATCAGCACGGCGATCAGCGACAGGGTCAGGGAAATCAGGGTGAAGCCGATCTGTTTGGCGCCCTTGAGCGCGGCGGCCATGGGTGTCTCGCCTTCCTCGATATAGCGGGAGATGTTCTCCAGCATCACGATGGCATCGTCCACCACGAACCCGGTGGCAATGGTCAGGGCCATCAACGTCAGGTTGTTGACCGAGAACCCCGCCAGGTACATCACGCCAAAGGTGCCGATCAGCGACAGCGGCACGGCGATGGATGGAATAAGCGTGGCGCTGACTCGGCGCAGGAACAGGAACGTCACCATTACCACCAGGACAATGGCGATCAGCAACTCGTGCTGCACGTCTTTCACCGACGCGCGGATGGTCTGGGTGCGATCGGTGAGCACCGTCACGTCCAGGCCCGCCGGCAGGTTGTCGGTGATACTCGGCAGCAGTGCCTTGATACGGTCCACCACCTCGATCACGTTGGCGCCCGGCTGGCGCTGGATATTGAGCAGCACGGCCTGGTTTTCATTGGCCCAGGCGGCAAGGCGTTCGTTTTCGGCGCCGTCGACAATTTCTGCCACGTCTTTAAGGCGCAGCGGCGCGCCATTGTTGTAGGCCAGGATCAGTTCGGCATATTGCTGGGGCGAGACCAACTGGTCGTTGGCATCGAGCATCGACACCCGCGTGGGGCCGTCGAAATTGCCCTTGGGCTGGTTGACGTTGGACGCGGCGATCAAGGTGCGTACGTCCGACAGGTTCAAGCCGTTGGCCGCCAGGGCCTCGGGGTTGACCTTGATGCGCACGGCCTGGCGCTGGCCACCGGCGATGCTGACCATGCCGACACCGCTGATCTGCGCGATCTTTTGCGCCATGCGCGTGTCGACCAGGTCATTGAGCTTGGGCAGCAGCATGGTCTTGGAGGTGATGGCCAACGTCAGTACCGGGGTGTCCGCCGGGTTGACCTTGTTGTACACCGGCGGCGCCGGCAAATCCTTGGGCAGCAGGTTGGTGGCGGCGTTGATCGCGGCCTGTACCTGTTGCTCGGCGACATCCATGTTGATGTCGAGGTTGAAGCGCAGGGTCAGCACCGACGCGCCGCCGGAGCTGGTGGACGCCATCTGGGTCAGGCCGGGCATCTGCCCGAACTGGCGCTCCAGCGGCGCGGTGACCGCGCTGGTCATCACGTCGGGGCTGGCGCCGGGGTACAGCGTCATCACCCGAATCGTCGGGTAGTCCACCTGGGGCAAGGCCGACACCGGCAACAGGCGATAGGCGATGAGGCCGGCCAATACAATGGCCAGCATGCTCAGCGTGGTGGCGACCGGGCGAAGGATGAACAGGCGCGACAGGTTCATGCGCCGACCTTTTGCGCCTTGCCGGCGTCAGTACCGGTCTCCCCTTTTGCCGCGGGCTTGCCTTGCAGGTGTTCGGTCGGGGTGGTCGGCACTTCACTGCTGTCGTTGACCACTTCGATTTCACTGCCGTCCTTGAGACGGTCGGTGCCTTCCATGACCACCCGATCACCCGCCGCGAGGCCTTGCTTGATCACGGTGTTGTCGCCATCGGTGTCGCCCACCACCAGCGGCTGGACCTTGACCTTCTTGTCGCCATCGAGCTTGTAGACGAAGGTGCCGCTGTTACCGAACTGGATCGCAGCGGAAGGTGCCAGCACCACGTTGTGCAGGGTGTCGGCCAGCAGATGCACATTGACGAACTGATTGGGGAACAGCGCCTGATCCTTGTTATCGAAGCGCGCCTTGAATTTCAGGGTGCCGGTGGTCACGTCGATCTGGTTGTCCAGGCTTTGCAGCACGCCCACCGCCTGCTTTTTCGCGTCGCCACGGTCCCAGGCTTCCACCGGCAGTTTGTTGCCGGCGTGGTAACGGGCGAGCACGGTTTCCAGGGTATTTTCCGGCAGGGTGAAGGCCACGCTGATTGGTTGGGTCTGGGTGATCACCGCGAGGGCGGTGGTGTCGTTGGCGGCCACCAGGTTGCCGACATCGAGCTGACGCAGGCCGACGCGACCGGCAATCGGTGCGCGGATCTTGGTGAATTCAAGGTTCAGCTTGGCATCGTCGACCGCGCCCTGGTTGGTCTTGACCGTGCCCTGGTACTGCATGACCAGCGCTTCGGCGGTGTCCAGGGTCTGCTTGGCGATGCTGTCCTGGGCATACAGGCCGCGATAGCGCTCGACGTCGACCTGGGCGTTTTTCAGCTGGGCCTGGTTCTGCAACAACGTGCCCTGGGCCTGGAGCAAGGCGTTCTGGTAGCTGCGCGGGTCGATTTCCGCCAGCAAGTCGCCGGCCTTGACCATCTGCCCTTCTTCAAAGGCGATCTTCACCAGCTCGCCGCCCACCCGGCTGCGCACATTAATGGTGTTGAGCGCCGTCACCGTGCCCAACGCCTTGTAGTACACCGGAAAATCCCCCAGCGCCACCGATGCCACACGCACCGGAATCGGGCCGGTAGCACCGCCGAAACCCGGGCGCGCCATGCCGGTTTTACCGGTGTGCCCGGCCGGAGCGTCCTTATGGGCCGCGCTGCCGGGCCAGAATTTCCAGCACAGGCCGGCGATAACCAGCAGCACAAGCAGGCCGAACAGCCAGCGACGGGAGTTGCGGGAGGAGGATTGCATGGAGTGATCAACCATTGGGCGCGAGAGCTTCTTCTTTGGGAGGCTGAAAGATAAGCACTGGGGTGCGTTTAGAAAAGCACCTTTACCGGCTATTTACCTTGGGCTTACAACTTTTAACTATTGATCTTAGTCCACCGGCTATTTCGCTAAACCGCTGACGCTCAAATAAAAACGGCCTGGACTAGGCCAGGCCGCAATCATGCATCATACGTGTTACTGCCAAACGACAGTCACGCGCAGATACAGTTACTTCAACACAGCCAGGGCCGCGTCGTAGTTTGGCTCTTCAGCGATTTCCTTGACCAACTCGCTGTGCAGCACAGTGTCGTTTTCGTCCAGCACCACCACCGCGCGAGCGGTCAGGCCCTTGAGCGGGCCGTCGGCAATCGCCACACCGTAATCAACGGCGAAATCCGAATCGCGGAAGTCCGACAGGTTCTTCACGTTTTCCAGGCCTTCGGAACCGCAGAAACGCGCCTGGGCGAATGGCAGGTCGGTGGAGATGCACAGCACTACGGTGTTTTCCACATCGTTGGCCTGGGCGTTGAACTTGCGCACCGAGGTCGCGCAGGTTGGGGTGTCAACGCTTGGGAAGATGTTCAGCACTTTGCGCTTGCCGGCAAAGGTGGCCAGGGTGGCGTTGGACAGATCGCCGGCGGTCAGGGTGAAGTCTGCAGCTTTGGCGCCGACTTTCGGCAGTTCGCCTTCAACCTGGACCGGGTTGCCTTTGAGGGTAACTTGAGCCATGAACGGAATCCTTATGCTGGGTTTTGGTTAAACGAAATCGAGAGGCCGAAGTTAACCACAAAGTCCGTTGGCTACCTACCGCCAGACACAAATTGTCATGCCATCTGGTTGTGGTTTAATTGCGCGCTTTTCGCCTGCCCTTCAAGGAAATCAACGCCGATGAATCATCCCGCCACCAAAGTCCTGGTCATCGGTTACGTCTGGCCGGAGCCGCGTTCTTCGGCTGCGGGCGGGCATATGATGCAAATTCTGCAGAGTTTTCTTACACAAGGTTGGGACATAACCTTCAGCAGCCCGGCCACCATCGGCGAGCACAAGGCCGACTTGCCGGCGCTGGGCATCCGTGAATGCGCCATTGAGCTCAATAACAGCAGCTTCGACGACTTCATCCGTGAGCTGGCGCCGGACATCGTGCTGTTCGACCGCTTCATGATGGAAGAACAGTTCGGCTGGCGCGTGGAAAAAGGCTGCCCCGACGCCCTGCGCGTGCTGGAAACCTCCGACCTGCAAAGCCTGCGCGACGCCCGGCACGTACGGCTCAAGGCGGCGCTCAAAGCCGATCCGGACACTGATGACTTCACCGCCCTGTTCGCCCCGGACCTGGAGCAGGAATTCCAACGGATGGCCGACACTGACCTGGCCAAACGCGAAATTGCCGCGATCTACCGCTGCGACATCAGCCTGATGATCTCCGACGTGGAAATCCGCCTGCTCACCGAGCAGTTCAAGGTGCCCGCCGCCCTGCTCCACTGGTGCCCGCTGATGATGGAGCCGCCAACCGCAGCCTTTGCGCCGTTCGAAGACCGCGCGCACTTTCTCAGCATCGGCAACTTCCGCCACGCGCCCAACTGGGACGCGGTACTGTGGATGAAGCACAGCCTCTGGCCGCTGATCCGCCAGCAATTACCGGGCGCCCAGTTGCACATCTACGGCGCCTACACCCCGCCCAAGGCCACCGCCCTGCACAACCCGACGCAGGGCTTTCATGTGATGAACTGGGCCGAAGATGCGCTGCAAGTGATGACGGCCGCACGCATCTGCCTGGCGCCGCTGCGCTTTGGTGCGGGGATCAAAGGCAAGTTGGTCGACGCGATGCTGTGCGGCACGCCCAATGTCACCACCCCGATCGGCGCCGAGGCCATGGGCGATGACCAGCCCTGGCCGGGCGTGATCGAACACGACGCCCCGGCTCTGGCTTCTGCCGCCGTGAGCCTCTACCAGGACCGCGAGCGCTGGACCGAAGCCCAGGAACACGGTCGCCAGCTTCTGGCCCGGCGTTATGACCAGGCTATTCATGGGCCCGCTCTGGTAGCGTGCCTGGAGCAGTGCCGCGGCAACCTCGCCGCCCATCGCCGGGACAACTTCACCGGCAGCATGCTGCGCCATCATGCGCACAAGAGCACCCAGTACATGTCCCAGTGGATCGAAGCAAAAAACCGCACCCTATAGCGCTGCCGCTGGCGAGGTCACGCGCAACGGGGCATTATCCTACGCGGCACCCACAATAAAGCGACGGCAACATGACCCGAGCAACGCGCATCACCGACCCTTCCTACGAGTTGATGGACGACCATAACGGCCTGTCCATCATCTATCGCCAGCACGGCTTTCCCTGCCCGCTGGTGCGCTGGCACTTCCATAAGGAATACGAGCTGCACCTGATCGTCGCCAGTTCCGGCAAGGTGTTCATTGGCGACTACATCGGCAACTTCTATCCCGAAAGCCTGTTCCTGACGGGCCCCAATTTGCCGCATAACTGGATCAGCCAGGTGGAGGCCGATGAGACAGTCCCCAAGCGCGACATGCTGGTGAACTTTACCGACGAGTTGCTGGAAAACGGCAGTCAGATCTTCACCGAACTCAGAAGCCTGGCGCCGCTGCTCGAACGCGCCCAGTACGGCATCGAATTCCGCTGCAAAACCACCATCGCGCGAGCCATGGATCTGATGCAGCGCATCGAAGACACCCAGGGCATGGCGCGGCTGGGGCACTTCTTTATCTTGCTGGAAGTACTGAGCGCCTGCGAGGACTACCATCTGCTGTCGGGTGCCACTACACCGCAGCTGGCCGATGAGCACAGCATCGACCGCACCAACCGCGCGGTGGATTATATCTTTGCCCACTACGCCCGCGAGCTACCGTTGGAGGAAGTGGCGGACTACCTGGGCATGAAGCCCACCTATTTTTCCCGCGTGTTCAAACAGGCTACCGGGCGCACGTTTATCGAGTTCGTCAACCGGCTGCGCATCAGCAAGTCCTGCGAGTTGCTGGCCGATGGCGACAAGGCGGTGACGGATGTGTGCTTTGAGTCGGGCTTCAATAACATTTCCAACTTCAACCGGCGCTTTCAGCAGCTCAAGGGCATGACCCCATCGCACTATCGGCGCCTGGCCGTACAACGGTTGACCGAGCGTAACCAGGCCTGAGCCTGACGCAACCACTCGTCGCTTCTGTCAACTTTGACAGCTATCCGCTCTGCTGCCAGGGGTGTGTGATTTCCTTGCCCGGTTTCACCACTGTACAAGGAGCGCTCACGATGAAAGAACCAACGTCCTCCAACCTGTCCATTCCCCTGTGTGAATCCCCGCCCCACCAGCCCGCATCGCCCTCCGCCGTCAACCTTGACCCGCCTTACGTCAACGGCGCACTGCAGCCGAATCTGGATGCTGACGTAGGATTGGGCATTCGACAGATCGATCCGTGGCTGATTGTGAGCTTTGAAAAATGGTCGAACTTCAATGTCGGTGACACCTATAAATTTTTCGCCGGCAGTACCAACTACGCCTTGGGTGCAGGCGAGGTTTACCCGGAAGATTTGTACAAGGACCGTGTGCAGTTGGTCATTCCTGCATCGCTGGTGCCCGAGGGCACGATTTATCCCTGCTTCGGTGAAGTGATCAGAGTGGGCAGCGCCACGCCCAGCACATCCCCACCTCAGACCTGGTACACCAAAACCTCACGGCCAGGTGGTCGCAGCATCTACCCATGGTTCCACTCGAACCTGGTGATACACCTGCCTGAAGACCTGCAATACACGCCGCTGGACGCCGAGCGTGCCAAGGCAGGAGTGGACTTGACCTGTGACTTTTATCCGTTCTGCACGGTAGGCGACACTATTGAAGTGTGGTGGAACGGTATCGCTATTTTTCAAAAAATCGATCAGCAACACGTTGATGGCACCAAGCCCATCATCGTGCATGTACCTGAACAAACGATTATTTCAGGGGGCAGCGGCGCAGTCTCGATTCTCTTCCGGGTGTTTGACCGCGTACTCAACTATTCCGGGGAAGACCCGCAGTGGTCGAAGGTGGTCAAGCTGGAGACCGACCTTGAACTCGGCTTGCTTGATCGGCCGCACTTCGTGGTCGGCGGTGAGTCCGTCGACGAGCTGAATTTTGATACCCATGGAGACGAGGTGTTCACTGCGGAAATGGTCGTTCCTCGAACGCTGCCCGCTACGCCCAATGATACCGCCAGACCTACCCCCGCCGGCGCGCTGATCCATGTAACCCTGACCCAGTTTTACCCGGATGGCTCATCCAGCGTGGTGACGCTGCCTGGTTTTCCTGCACGCATCGGCCTTTCGTCCTCCATCGTGCTGGACAATAAGTACCTTGAAGACGTGATCGATGGCCAACTGCGCATCGAATATATCCTGACAACGGCCAGCGGCGCCTTCCTGCGCGCGTCTCGACGCCTGAGTATTCGCGTGTTCGGCACGAAAAAAATGATGCCCCCGATGCGAATCGAGCAGGACGAGGGCGGCCTGATTGATCCGGAACACCCTTTCATCAGAGCCATTTTCCCGGTCTACAGCCCTTACGCCCCCAGCAACAGCGTGACCTTTCGCATGGAAGCACCGCGACCTGGCGGCGGACTGATTGAATACGAAGAAACCGTGAATGCCGGCGCCCCACCGCCACCTGACCGCTTTCGCATCGTACTGCAGGAGATTTTGCGCCCTTCATTGGCGTGGGACCGGTCAAGGTCTACTACCTCGTCAATGACCATCAAATGCGCGCGCTTGGCCCAGGCGTACAGACGGTGCGCAAGTCCGAAGTGTTGGAAGTCATTTTCGGATCGGTCGTCGCCGAGTTGCCGGCGCCGCAATTGCAGTATGTCGACGTGTTCGACAACCTGGACCCAGCCAGCGTGATCGGAGGTCAGCTCAAGCTGACGTTGCCCTACACACGCACGTTCCCTGGGGACAAGTTCATCTGGGCATGGCTGGGCGCCAACGCCAGCGGAACCACGGGAGGGGAAGTCGAACTCTATTCCGATACGGCCGGCAAGCCGGTAGTGGTCCTGGTGGACGAAGCGTTCGTCATTGCCAATGACAATAAGGAAATCCGCCTGAGCTACGCCTTGGCACCCAAGGACGGCAGCCGACGCCGTTATTCGGAGCGCCGGACCATTACCGTGGGCCAGGCGCTGACCCTCAAGCGTCCCGAGGTCGTGCAGGCCACGCGCTATCCCGACCAGTTGGCGGCGGTGGCCGCGATAAAGGGCGCGACTGTCGTCGTCGAGTACCCGCAGATGCTGCCTTCCCATCAGGTTCGCTGTTGCTGGACCGGCATTGCGGGCATCGGCACTTACTGCGAGACCCAATACGGCAGCTCTTCGAAAGTCCTGCACCTTGATATCGACCCGGAGGTGGTGGGCGCCAACATCCAGGCCCAGGGACACGTCATCCACGTGCAGTACTTCGTCATGCGGGGCGAGCACGAGTCCCCTTCGCCTGTGCTGGCCCTGGAGTTGTTGCCACCGCCGCTGCCTGAACCCTACATAGAAGGCCACTCCTATGATGGCGTGCTGAATATCGGCACATTGAACGGTACCGAACGCGCCATTGAAGACCGCTGGCACTTCAGTCATCGGTTCCAGCGCATGTGGTTCGAGATGTCCGGCACCTACGCTGACGGTTATCCGTTCTACCACACCTTTTACACGGCAGACCTGGTGACACAGGACGGCGAATTGAACGGTATTCGCCCACCGGCGCCGGTCGCTGAATTGCGCAAGCTCAAGGACGGTTCCCCACTGAAAATGCGCTTTGGAGTAACGTTCGACCGCAGCGCCGATCTGGCCAATGCGGTCTGGTTCAAGGAGCGGCGCTATACCATTCAGGCCTTGCCCGCTCAGTTCCCGGTGCCGACCCTGATCGAGGCAACCGGCTCCGGCACACTGGTCACCCTGGCCCCCTTGAACGCACAGTACGGGGCGCATGTGCAGGTTTCCATCAGCCCGATGTATACCAGCGACATCATCTTCGTGGAGATCGTGGGTAAAACCGCTGCAGGCTCGGCAGTGATCGGGCCGAAGTATGGCGAAACCGATGGCACCGTCATCATCGACGTGCCCGCTTCAGTGATCGCCGCGAATATCGGCAACACGCCTACGCAGTTCACGATCAGGTATACGGTGACGCGAGGCGGGCAAACCCGGCCCTCGGTACCGCTCACGGTCAATCTTGAAAGCCTGCCGCTGAGCGAACTGAGAAAAACCGTGATTCGTATCGATCAAGCATCCGCCAGCGGCGTGATCGATGTGGACGCCCTGCCCGGCAACGCCACCGCAAGGGTGACGACCTTCCCATTCATTGCCCCACACCTGCCCGTATGGCTGTATTTGTACGGTTTCAGAGCCGACGGTACGCCGCATAACCTGACCCTGATGAATGGTTCGAACAAGGCCGAGGTCGACTCGGCCTGGATCAGCCAGGGTTATCACCTGGAAACCGTATTGATCAACTACCTGCGAGACCTTGGCAATCGCAGCCAGCTGACCCTGCAATTCAAAGCGGCGCTCAATGGCGTAAGGGATGAATTGCAAGCGATTGAATTTCCACCCACCCGTTACACGCTGCAAAGCGTGATGATCAAGGAGTGCACGACGTTCAATGACAATTACATGAACTACTGGCTCAGTGAATGGCCGGACGCAGGCATTCGCCGCGAGTCGAATGGCAACTATTTCTGGCAGTCGACACCGACTACCGGCAGGGGCGTCAGCCTGTACAAAGTGCTGACGCCCGCCGCCGAGGGCTACTACCGCGTCAGCTTCCGCTACAGGATCAGCAAGTTTGCCGCGATTGGGGCGCCGACCTTTGTCGAGATTCATCTGGGCACGTTGAAATGGACGCAAAACGTGCCCACGTTGAATACCTGGCTCAGCGTCAATGTGCCGCTCGGTTATTTGCCCGGCAAACCGTTCGAGGCCTCCGTTTCGGTCAGAAACCCGACCACCGGCGGGGTGTATGACATCGATGATATCTGTATCACGCAGACGCCGTATCCGACCGTGATGTAGAGGTGAAAAAGGGATCGGTACCTGGGTACCGATCCCTTTTAACTGGCTTGCTGCGGCTTGAAAATGTTGGGGACAGGCAGTTCCGTCAGGGTCTTACACAGGTACGCACGGACTCATCGAACTCCAACCCGGTCGGGCAGTTGTAGGGGTATTGAATATACCGCTGGATGTTGGCGTTATAAACACACCGATGGAATCCACCTACCACATTGGTGCTTTTAAAATAGCCTTCTTTCGTACATTCCGGTTCTCGTGATGCCAATGGCGATTCGGTGCTACAAGCGCTGATAAAACCTGCAATCATCAAGACTAATAGGGCTTTATTGCTTTTGAGGTTTACACGGAAAGGATTCATAAACATCTCCAGGTTGGTGTATGCCACGCCATTAACTCCCCGTTGTTTTTCTGCGTCTACTGTCAGAAGTAACAGGTGAGCGCGCCATGACGCTGCGCTACCGCCGTGCCCGTGCAGTGCAAAAAAGTATCAGTCTCAGTGCTCCCAAGGATTTGTCACCGGCGCATTTGAGGGCTGTAATCAACGCACACTCTTCCTGACTCCCTGTGGGAAGACACAACAACAATAACCGTCCTTCTGTAGCCCTCTGGGCGCGGAAATGGAGTGCGCGATGAAGTTCACAGCAAAAGCTCTGCTTGTCTCTACCTGCATGCTGACCTGCATGACCCTCAGCGCCGTCAGCCTCGGCGCGCAAACCCTGACCATTGCCACCGTCAACAACAGCGACATGATCCGCATGCAGAAGCTCTCGAAGACCTTCGAGGCCGAGCATCCGGAGATCAAGCTGAACTGGGTGGTGCTCGAAGAAAACGTGCTGCGCCAGCGCCTGACCACCGACATTGCCACCCAGGGCGGCCAGTTCGACGTGTTGACCATCGGCATGTACGAAGCCGCACTCTGGGGTGCCAAGGGCTGGCTGGAGCCGATGAAGGACCTGCCGGCTTCCTACGACCTCGATGATGTGTTCCCTTCGGTACGCGACGGCCTGTCGGTCAAAGGCTCGCTGTACGCCCTGCCGTTCTATGCCGAAAGCTCGATCACCTATTACCGCACCGACCTGTTCAAGGACGCGGGGCTGAGCATGCCCGAGCATCCGACCTGGAGCCAGATCGGCGAATACGCGGCCAAACTCACCGACAAGAGCAAAGAGCAATACGGCCTGTGCCTGCGCGGTAAAGCCGGCTGGGGCGAAAACATGGCACTGATCACCACGTTGGCCAACGGCTACGGCGCACGCTGGTTCGACGAGAAGTGGCAGCCGCAATTCAATGGCCCCGAGTGGAAAGACGCGCTGAATTTCTACGTCGACAACATGAAAAAATCCGGCCCGCCGGGTGCGTCCAGCAATGGCTTCAACGAGAACCTGGCGCTGTTCAACAGCGGCAAGTGCGCAATCTGGGTGGACGCCAGCGTGGCCGGCTCGTTTGTCACCGACAAGAGCCAGAGCAAGGTCGCCGAGCATGTCGGCTTCACCTTCGCTCCACACGAGAAGACCGACAAGGGCACTTCGTGGCTGTACTCCTGGAGCCTGGCGATCCCCACCAGCTCCAAGGCCAAGGACGCCGCCAAGGTGTTCACCACCTGGGCCACCTCCAAGGAATATGGCGCATTGGTCGCCAAGACCGACGGCGTCGCCAACGTACCGCCAGGCACGCGCCAATCCACCTACAGCGACGCGTACATGAAGGCCGCGCCGTTCGCCAAGGTGACCCTGGAATCGCTGAAAGTCGCGGACCCGACCAAACCCACCGAAAAACCGGTGCCGTATATCGGTATTCAGTTGGTGACCATTCCTGAGTTCCAGGCGATCGGTACCCAGGTCGGCAAGTTCTTCTCCGGCGCGCTGACCGGCCAGCAGACGGTGGATGCCGCACTGACGGCCGCACAGACCACCACCGAGCGGGAAATGAAGCGGGCCGGTTACCCCAAGTAGCCCTGCCTCACCACAGTCAAATGTGGGAGGGGGCTTGCTCCCGATAGCACTCTATCAGTTGAAGATTGTGTGACTGACACACTGCTATCGGGAGCAAGCCCCCTCCCACATTGACCGCGTTTGCATGTACCTGACTGGTCTCGAATACCATGAATACAACACCCAAAAACCGCCTGGCCAACCCCGGCTGGTTCCTCGTCAGCCCCTCGGTGGCCTTGCTGCTGCTGTGGATGATCGTGCCCCTGGGCATGACCCTGTACTTCTCCTTGATCCGCTACAACCTGCTCTACCCCGGCGAAAACCAGTTCGTGGGGCTGGAGAACTTCACTTACTTCGTCACCGACTCCGGCTTCCTGCCCGGCGCAACCAACACGCTGTTGCTGGTGGGCAGCGTGCTGCTGATCAGCGTGGTGTTCGGCGTGCTGATCAGTGCGCTGTTGGAGGCCAGTGAGTTCTTCGGTCGCGGCCTGGTGCGGGTGTTGTTGATTTCGCCGTTCTTCATCATGCCCACCGTCGGCGCGTTGATCTGGAAGAACCTGATTTTCCACCCGGTGTCGGGGATTCTCGCTGCGGTGTGGAAGTTCTTTGGCGCAGAGCCCGTGGACTGGCTGGCGCACTACCCGCTGCTGTCGATCATCATCATCGTGTCGTGGCAGTGGCTGCCCTTCGCCATTCTGCTGCTGATGACCGCCATGCAGTCCCTCGACCAGGAACAAAAGGAAGCCGCACGCCTGGACGGTGCCGGCGCCATCGCGATTTTCTGGCACCTGACCCTGCCGCACCTGGCCCGTCCGATTGCCGTGGTGGTGATGATTGAAACCATCTTTTTGCTCTCGGTGTTCGCCGAAATCTTCACCACCACCAACGGTGGCCCCGGTTACGCCTCGACCAACCTCGCCTACCTGATCTACAACCAGGCGCTGGTGCAGTTCGACGTGGGCATGGCCTCGGCCGGCGGCTTGATCGCCGTGGTCATCGCCAATATCGCGGCGATCATCCTGGTGCGGATGATCGGCAAAAACCTGACTGACAAGCCTTGAGGGCCGCGCCATGACGCTTCAACAATCCCGCCGCCTGCAAAGCCTGTTGCTCGGCACCCTGGCCTGGGCCATCGCCATCCTGATTTTCTTCCCGATCTTCTGGATGGTACTGACCAGCTTCAAGACCGAAATCGACGCATTCGCCACGCCGCCGCAGTTCATCTTCACGCCGACGCTGGAGAACTACCTGCACATCAACGAGCGCAGCAACTACTTCGCCTACGCCTGGAACTCGGTGCTGATCTCGTTCAGCGCCACCGCCCTGTGCCTGCTGATTTCGGTGCCGGCCGCCTACTCCATGGCCTTCTACGAGACAAAGCGCACCAAGGGCACACTGCTGTGGATGCTCTCCACCAAGATGCTGCCGCCGGTGGGCGTACTGATGCCGATCTACCTGCTGGCCAAGAGCTTTGGCCTGCTCGATACGCGCATCGCGCTGATCATTATCTACACCCTGATCAACCTGCCGATCGTGGTGTGGATGGTGTACACCTACTTCAAGGACATTCCCAAGGACATCCTCGAAGCCGCACGTTTGGATGGCGCCACCCTGTGGCAGGAAATGGTGCGGGTGCTGCTGCCGATCGCCAAGGGCGGCCTGGCCTCCACCGTGCTGCTGTCGCTGATCCTGTGCTGGAACGAAGCCTTCTGGTCGTTGAACCTGACGTCATCGAGCGCCGCGCCGCTGACCGCGCTGATCGCCTCCTATTCCAGTCCCGAAGGCTTGTTCTGGGCCAAATTGTCCGCCGTGTCGACCCTGGCCTGCGCGCCGATCCTGATCTTTGGCTGGATCAGCCAGAAACAGCTGGTGCGCGGCCTGTCCTTTGGCGCAGTCAAATAATAATTCCAAGCGGAGGGCCCATCATGGCCAACCTGAAAATCAAGAATCTGCAAAAAGGCTTCGAAGGTTTTTCCATCATCAAGGGCATCGACCTGGAAGTGAACGACAAGGAATTCGTGGTGTTCGTCGGCCCGTCGGGCTGTGGCAAATCCACGCTGCTGCGACTGATCGCGGGCCTTGAGGAAGTCAGCGAAGGCACCATCGAGCTGGATGGGCGCGACATCACCGAAGTGACCCCGGCCAAGCGTGACCTGGCGATGGTGTTCCAGACCTACGCCCTGTACCCGCACATGAGCGTGCGCAAGAACATGTCGTTCGCCCTGGACCTGGCCGGCGTCGACAAAAAACTGGTAGACAGCAAGGTCAACGAAGCGGCGCGCATTCTGGAACTGGGCCCGCTGCTGGAGCGCAAGCCCAAGCAGCTCTCCGGCGGCCAGCGCCAGCGCGTGGCGATCGGCCGGGCGATTGTGCGTAACCCGAAGATCTTCCTGTTCGACGAGCCGCTGTCCAACCTCGACGCCGCCCTGCGCGTGCAGATGCGCCTGGAGCTGGCACGCCTGCATAAAGAGCTGCAAGCGACCATGATCTACGTGACCCACGATCAGGTCGAAGCCATGACCCTGGCCGATAAAGTCGTGGTGCTCAACAGCGGGCGCATCGAGCAGGTCGGCTCGCCGCTGGACCTGTACCACCAGCCGGCCAACCTGTTTGTGGCGGGTTTTCTCGGCACGCCGAAGATGGGTTTCCTCAAGGGCAAGGTCACGCGTGTCGAAGGCCAGGGCTGCGACGTGCAGCTCGACGCCGGCACCCTGATCAGCCTGCCGCTCAGCGGCCCGACCTTGAGCGTGGGCAGCGCAGTCACCCTGGGCATTCGCCCGGAACACCTGGAAATCGCCACGCCCGGCCAGACCACCCTGACCGTCACCGCCGACGTCGGCGAGCGCCTGGGCAGCGACACCTTCTGCCACGTCATCACCGCCAACGACGAGCCTTTGACGATGCGCATTCGCGGCGACATGGCCAGCCAATATGGCGAAACGCTGCACCTGCACCTCGACCCGGCCCACTGCCATCTGTTCGACACCGACGGCGTGGCCGTGGCCCGTCCCCTGCGCGCCGCCGCCTGATTTCGCGAGTATTGACGCTATGAAGCTGAATAAACAGAACCTCACCCAGTTGGCGCCCGACGTGAAAGTGCCAGCCTATGCCATTGCCAGTACATCCCAGGGCATCGCGCATATCGGCGTCGGCGGTTTCCACCGCGCGCACCAGGCGTATTACACCGACGCCTTGATGAACACCGGCGAGGGCCTGGACTGGAGCATCTGCGGCGTTGGCCTGCGGGCCGAAGACCGCAAGGCCCGCGACGACCTGGCCGGCCAGGATTATCTGTTCACCCTGTATGAACTGGGCGACACCGACGACACCGAAGTGCGCGTGATCGGCGCCATCAGCGACATGTTGCTGGCAGAAGACGGCGCCCAGGCCCTGATCGATAAACTGGCCGAACCGGCCATCCGTATCGTGTCGCTGACCATCACCGAAGGCGGCTACTGCATCGACGACAGCAACGGCCAATTCATGGCCCACCTGCCGCAGATCCAGCATGACCTGGCGCGCCCCGGCGCACCGCAGACCGTGTTCGGGTTTATCTGCGCCGCGCTGACCAAGCGCCGCGCCGCCGGCACCCCGGCGTTCAGCGTGATGTCCTGCGATAACCTGCCCCACAACGGCGCCGTCACCCGCAAGGCCCTGCTCGCATTCGCCGCGCTGCACGACGCGCAACTGCATGACTGGATCGAAGCCAATGTGAGCTTTCCGAACGCCATGGTCGACCGCATCACGCCAATGACCAGCACCGCCCACCGCCTGCAACTGCATGATGAGCACGGCATCGACGATGCCTGGCCAGTGGTGTGCGAACCCTTTGTGCAATGGGTGCTGGAAGACAAGTTCGTCAACGGCCGCCCGGCCTGGGAAAAGGTCGGCGTGCAGTTCACCGATGACGTGACGCCTTACGAAGAAATGAAGATCGGCCTGCTCAACGGCAGCCACCTGGCCCTGACGTACCTGGGCTTTCTCAAGGGTTACCGGTTTGTTCACGACACCATGAACGACCCGCTGTTCGTCGCCTACATGCACGCCTACATGGACCTCGACGTCACGCCACACCTGGCGCCGGTGCCGGGCATCGACCTGACGGCGTACAAGCAGACCCTGGTCGACCGCTTCTCCAACCAGGCGATTGCCGATCAGCTGGAACGGGTGTGCTCGGACGGTTCGTCGAAGTTTCCCAAGTTCACCGTGCCAACCATCAACCGCCTGATCGCCGATGGGCGTGAGACCGAACGCGCGGCGCTGGTGGTGGCCGCCTGGGCCTTGTATTTGAAGGGTGTCGACGAAAATGGCGTGGCCTACACGATTCCCGATCCGCGTGCCGCGTTCTGCCAGGCGCTGGTGAGTGATGACGCCTTGATCAGCCAGCGTCTGCTGGGGGTTGAAGAGATTTTCGGCACGGCTATTCCCAACTCGCCTGCATTTGTGGCAGCGTTCGAGCGGTGTTATGTGAGCCTGCGTGACAACGGCGTCAGCGCGACCCTACAGAACCTCCTGCAGAAACCGGCTTGAAATGTGGGAGGGGGCTTGCTCCCGATAGCGGTGTATCAGTCACAGATTTATCAACTGAACCACTGCTATCGGGAGCAAGCCCCCTCCCACATTTGACTGTGTTACCACTCCAACAATAAGACTGCTGAGCACTCCATCATGACCCAGCAAAACCTGTTCCTCGGCATCGACTGCGGCACCCAGGGCACCAAAGCCATCGTCCTCGACGCTTCCAGCGGCAAGGTGCTGGGCCTGGGCGCCGCTGCGCACACCCTGATCAGCGGCGCCAACGGCCGGCGTGAGCAACACACCCAGGAATGGCTGGACGCCTTCACCGAAGCCACCCACCGCGCCCTGCAACAGGCCGGGGTGGACGGCCAGGACATCCTCGGCATCGGTGTTTCCGGCCAGCAACACGGCCTGGTGTTGCTCGATGCCCAGGGTCAGGTGCTGCGCCCGGCAAAGTTGTGGTGCGACACCGAAACCGCCACAGAAAATGAGCGCCTGTTGCACTATCTGGGCGGCGAAAGCGGCTCGCTGGAGCGTCTAGGCGTGGCCATCGCGCCGGGCTACACGGTGTCCAAACTGCTCTGGACCCGTGAACAGCACCCGGACCTCTTTGCGCGCATCGCCCATATCCTGCTGCCCCACGACTACCTCAATTACTGGCTCACCGGCCGCGCTGTCGCCGAATACGGCGATGCCTCGGGCACCGGCTACTTCAACGTGCGCCGCCGTGAATGGGACGTGGCGCTGCTCGCGCACATCGACCCCAGTGGTCGTCTGCAGGCGGCGCTGCCTGAGCTGATTGAAGCCGATCAAGCCGTGGGCACGATCCTGCCGGCCATCGCCGAGCGGCTGGGCATCAACCCCAACGCGGTGGTCGCCAGCGGCGGCGGCGATAACATGATGGGCGCCATCGGCACCGGCAACATCGCCCCTGGGGTGATCACCATGAGCCTGGGCTCATCGGGCACCGTCTACGCCTTTGCCGACCAGCCCAACGTCAGCCCCCAGGCGTCGGTCGCCACCTTCTGCGCCTCCAGCGGTGGCTGGTTGCCGTTGATCTGCACCATGAACCTGACCAACGCCACCGGGGTGATCCGCGAGCTGTTCGAACTCGACCTGCACGCCTTCAACGCCCTGGTCGAGCAGGCCCCCATTGGCGCGGACGGCGTAAGCATGCTGCCGTTCCTCAACGGCGAACGGGTGCCCGCCCTGCCCCAGGCCACCGGCAGCCTGCACGGCCTGACCATGTCCAACCTGACCCGCGCCAACCTGTGCCGCGCGGTGGTCGAGGGCACCACTTTCGGCTTGCGCTACGGCCTGGACCTGCTGCGCCAGACCGGCCTGCAAAGCCTGCGCATCCGCTTGATCGGCGGCGGTTCGAAAAGCCCGCTGTGGCGGCAGATGGTCGCCGATATCATGAACACCGAAGTGGTCTGTACCGAACAGAGCGAGGCCGCGGCCCTGGGCGCGGCGATCCAGGCGGCGTGGTGCCAGTCCGGTGAATCCCTGGCCAGCCTGTGCGACAAATGCGTGAGCCTGGACCCGGCCAGCCGCACCCTGCCGGTGCCGGCCAACGTGAGCGCCTATCAACAGGCCTATGAGCGCTATCAACAGCTTGTGGCAACCCTTTAAGAGCGAGTGACTATGTATCTGGTGTGTGGTGAAGCGCTGTTCGATTTTTTCAGCGAGGAGAATGCCGATGGGCAGGCTGCCAAGCTCAATTACACGGCGATTGCCGGTGGTTCGCCGTTCAACGTGGCGGTGGGCCTGCGCCGCTTGGGAATCGAGTCCGGGTTCTTCGCCGGGATCTCCCATGACTACCTGGGCCGGCGCTTGCTACAGGTGCTCAAGGACGAAGGCGTGAGTGAAGATTTCCTGGTGCCCTTCGACGCGCCGACCACCCTGGCCATGGTGGCCGTGGGTGCCAATGGTTCACCGCAATACAGCTTTCGTGGCGAAGGCTGTGCAGACCGGCAACTGCAGTTGACGCATCTGCCGCCCTTGGGTGATGAGATTCGCGGGCTGCATGTGGGCTCGTTTTCGCTGGTGGTACAGCCGATTGGCGACACACTGCTGGCGCTGGTCAAGCGCGAAAGCGGCAAGCGCCTGATCAGCCTCGACCCTAACGTACGGCTGAACCCGCAACCGGATATCCAGCTGTGGCGCGACCGTGTGACGGAGTTGGTCAAGCATGCGGACTTGATCAAGGTCAGCGATGAAGACCTGCACCTGCTCTACCCCGAGCAGTCGCCGGAGAACGTGCTGCAAGGCTGGCTGCAACACCGCTGCCAGTTGGTATTTCTCACCCGTGGCGGCGATGGCGCCAGTGTGTTCAGCCGCCGCCATGGCAACTGGTCGCAACCGGCAATCGATATCGTGATGGCAGATACGGTCGGTGCCGGCGACACCTTCCAGGCGGCGCTGATCGCCTGGTTGACCGAGCACCGCTTGGACTCGGTCGCGGGGCTGCAACAGCTCAGCCGCGAACAGATCGACGCCATGCTCGGCTTTGCGATTCGCGCCGCAGCGCTGACCTGCACCCGCACCGGGCCGGACCTGCCTTACCGCAGCCAGCTAGGCTGAGCGCCCCACAGGCCACGCACTGCGTGGCCTGCAACCTTTTGTCAGAAATTTCACCGATGAACGAGGTGTGTGCTAGACCAAAGAACAGCAGTAATAAAAACACAACGTAGGACACGTTATGACCAAGGTCTCAGGCTTTCCAACCCGAGCCGTTATTGCTGTCGGCATCCTTTCACTGCAGTACATCACCCCCCAGGCCGCGCATTCCGCGTGTGCCTTTACCCCAGGCCCCGGCGACGATACCTACGTCTGCGACAGCGGCACCAGCACCGCCGGACTCACCGATCTTCTGGGCAACAATCGTCTGTCGCTGCCCGTCGGTGGTACGGGAACCGTCAACGGCCCTGTCACGTTCGGCGCGGGCGAAGATCGAATCCGGATTGATGCCGGCAGCATCCTGGGTGCTGTGCAACAAGGCTCCGGCATCGATGACTTCGTTATGAACGGCGGGCGAATTCCTTCCCTGGCCCAGGGCGATGGCCTCGACACCTTCCTGATGACCAACGGCGTCATCGAAAGAGAATTCGTCGACGGTGACGTGGCGAGACAAACCGGCGGCACCATTGGCCGGGTCGACATGAAGCTGGACGATAACGTATACGAGATGACCGGCGGCGAGATCCTCGGCAACCTGGTCACCGGGTTCGGCAAGGACAGGGTCGACATCTCGGGAACAGGCAGCGTAGGCGGCAACATCAGCACCAGCGGCGGCGATGACATCATCAGGGTGAGCGGCGGCGTGATCAAAGGTGAAATCCGCGCCAGTTTCGGCAACGACACGTTCACCTGGCGCAACGGCGGTGAGATCCAGTCTTCAGTATTGATGGGCGATGGTGACGATACCGCCTTGCTCAGCGGCCTTACTGAAAGCCGGTTGGCCGCCACGCCGTCGATTGACGGTGGTCTGGGCAATGATCAGCTGACATTGGATAACACCACCTCCGGCAACGCTGCGCGCTATGTCGGCTGGGAGACGGTCAACCTCAATAACGCCTCGCGTTTTGACCTGGCCGGTGACTTTTTCCTCGGCGACAGCGCCAGCAACACCGGTACGTTCAACATCGATGGCGCCAGCATCCTGGCCGTGACGCAAGGCGCCATTCGCCCTTACACCACCGGCCAATTGGCCACGCTGAACAACGCCGGCACGATCGACATGACCACCGGCAGCGCAAGTGCCGCCGATGCGCTCACGGTGCATGGCAATTACGTGGGCAACAACGGTCAACTGTGGCTGCAAACCGTGCTCGGTGACGACACCTCCGCCACCGACAAGCTGGTGGTGTCCAATGGCACGCTCAGCGGTCATACCCAGTTGGCCGTGACCAACCTCGGCGGTGCCGGTGGCTTTACCCAGAACAACGGCATCGAGGTGGTCCAGGCCGTCAACGGCGCGGTCAGCAGCACGGATGCCTTCGCCCTCAAGGGCTCGGTGTCGGCCGGTGCCTATGAATACCGGCTGTTTAAAGGTGGCGTGACCGCCGGCACGGAAAACAACTGGTACCTGCGCTCCTCGGTAGTGGCCGTGCAGCCACCCGCCGTGCCGCCAGTGCCGCCCACTCCGCCGGTGGTGGTGCCGGTTCCGCCGATTCCGCCGACGCCGCCGGTGGTCGACCCCGATGAACCCCCGGTGGAGCCACCGACCGCGCAGCCGGTCGCGCCGATCGAACCCCCGGCACCACCGCCGAGCCAAGTCGCGGCAGCCACTTCACCGCAATCGGCCGCCAGCAACCCGGCCGTGCCGACGGCGGTGCCCGGTGCCGAACCTATCGCGCTGTACCGCCTGGAAGTACCGGTGTACTCGGTAGTGGTCCCCGCCGCGCAGGTCATGACCCGCATGGCCCTGGGCACCTTCCATGACCGCCAGGGCGAGCAAAGCCTGCTCAGCGAAACCGGCGCGGTGCCGGCGGGCTGGGCGCGGGCCTATGGCAGTGATTTCAACAAAAGCTGGTCGGGCACCGTATCGCCAAGCTTCGACGGCAGCGTCAAGGGCTATCAGGTGGGGCACGACCTTTTTGCGGCGCACACCAGCGGCGGGCAACTGCAACGGTTTGGCCTGTTCGTCGGGCAGAGCCGCTTGAACGGCGACGTCAAGGGATTTGCCGAAGGCTTCCAGGACCGGCGCTCGGGACGAGTCAAACTCGATGGCGACAATTTCGGCGCCTACTGGACCCTCACCGGCTCCGAAGGTGGGTACGTCGATGTGGTCACGATGTTCACGCGCCTGGACGGTGAAAACAAATCCGACCGTGGCGTGAAGATGAACACCAAGGGCCACGCCCTGGCGCTGTCCGCCGAAGCGGGTTATCCGATCACCCTGTCCGAGCAGTGGGTGGTGGAGCCCCAGGTCCAGGTGATCCGCCAGACCATCGACCTGGACAGCCAGCACGACGGCATTTCCAAGGTAGCGTTCGATTCCCAGGAATACTGGACCGGCCGTCTTGGCGCACGTCTCAAAGGCCGCTACCTGGTGGGCAACACCCCCGTCGAACCCTACGTGCGCGCCAATGCCTGGCGTACCTTCGGCGGCAGGGACACGGTGACTTATGATGATGTGGACCGCATCAAGAGCGATCACAAGGCGTCCACCGCCGATCTCGGCGTGGGGCTTGTCGCCCGATTATCGTCAACGGTGAGCGTTTACCTGGCGGCGGACTACAGCACCAACCTGGATGGCAACGCCCAGGAGGGCGTGAGCGGCAATGCCGGAGTGCGTATGAGTTGGTAAAGACCGTGTGGTTTGAGGGCCTGGTCAATACCAGGCCCACAGGTCAGCGTTGAACGAAGCACACCCTTAAAATCTGCGCCCTCCTGCTCGCTGCAGGATGGGCGTGTGGCTGTGCTTGAGGTCTTCACGCAGTTCAGCGATCAGGTTGCAAATGGCGCGACTGCTGTCGAGTTTGTCGGCGTTTATCCCTTTCACCTCCAAGTCCACTCGATCACGGTCGCGGTCGTCGTACACCTTGATTGTCAGTGAAGCGTCTTCGGCTTTGGTGCACTCACACCGCTTAGGCAGGAAACTTCCTTCAATAATGCTGCGAAGCTCTAGTTCCGAAAGCATGGCTAACCTCTCCTTTGTTGAGACTGCCAATGGTTTTATAAGTATCCGGCAGGCACTTGCCTGCCACGTCTTGCCGGCCCTGGAAGACGCCTACAGAAATAAGCCTACTCGGCAAAATCTCCTGCTGTTGTAACCATTCTTCATAAGCGCTGACGGCGCTTATATATGAAAAAACTGACTGTCTGCATCCTCGTCGAACCACTTCGATTAAACGTTTAACCCACAGGATGCGTGCGCAGGCCGGTTTTTCCAGCAACATATGGCAACCAATTCATCTGTCGCCGTTGGGTCGAGAGGGACTTACGCAAACCATACGAAACATATACGCTTCGTATATCAACCCAACACAGTGAAGCTTATGGGCATCGTCAAGATCACCGACCAACTGCACGAACAACTGCGCATGGCCAGCGCCGCGATGGACCGCTCCATCAACGCCCAGGCCGAGTTCTGGATCAAGATCGGCCTGCTGGCTGAACTCAATCCCCACCTGCCCTACAACGAGCTGATCAACAAGCTGTTGCTGGACAAACCCGACCTGATCCGAGGGCGCAGCCAATGATCAAGACGCCACAGCAGCTGGTGGTCATGCGCGAAGCCGGGCGCCTGCTGGCCCAGGTGTTCAGCATGCTCGACACCTTTGTCGTCGCCGGCCGCTCCACCCTGGAGCTGGACAGCGCCGTCGAAACCTTCATCCGCCAGGAGCTCAAAGCCCGCCCGGCCAGCCTCGGGCAATATGACTACCCCTTCTGCATCAATACCTCGATCAACGAAGTGGTGTGTCACGGCATGCCCAGCGCCACGCAATTGCTCATGGATGGCGACATCATCAACATCGACATCACCCTGGAAAAAGGTGGCTTTATCGCCGACTCCAGCAAGATGTACATGATCGGTAATGTCTCCCCCAAGGCGCGGCGCCTGGTGGAGATGACCTTCGAGGCCATGTGGGCGGGCATCCGCCAGGTGCGGCCCGGCGCCCGCCTGGGTGATATTGGCCATGCGATCCAGCACCATGCGCATACCAACGGCTACAGCGTGGTGCGTGAATACTGCGGCCACGGCATTGGCCGGGAAATGCACGAAGAGCCGCAAATCCTGCACTTCGGCCGCCCCGGCACTGGGCTGGAGCTGCGTGAAGGCATGGTGTTCACCATTGAACCGATGCTCAACCAGGGCAGCGCGAAGGTGCGCAGCCTCAAGGATGGCTGGACCGTGGTGACCAAAGACAACAGCCTCTCGGCGCAATGGGAACACACGGTAGCGGTGACGGCCGATGGGTTCGAAGTATTGACGCTGCAAGCGAGCGCTTGAACCTCAAGCCACCTGCTTGATCGCGGCCTTGGCCTCCAGCTCACGCACCAGTGGCAACACGCGTTTGCCGAAGTACTCCACCTCTTCCTGGAAATGCAGGAAACCGGCCAGCACCAGGTCCACGCCCACCGCCTTGAGCGCCACGATGCGTTCGGCGATCTGCTGCGGCGTGCCGATCAGGTTGGTCTTGAAGCCGTCGTTGTACTGCACCAGGTCTTCAAAGCTGGACTTGGCCCAGTTGCCCTCGCCTTCCGGCGATGCCTTGCCGGCTTGTCTGGCCGCGTCACCGAAGGCGTTGACCGCTTCCGGGTCGGCCTGGTCGATGATCTCGGCGAGCACGGCACGCGCCTCTTCCTCGGTGTCGCGGGCGATCACGAAGGCGTTGACGCCGACTTTGACCGAATGGTTATTCGCCGCTGCCTTGGCGCGGATGTCATCGACCTGGGCCTTGATGCCTTCCGGGGTATTACCGTTGGTGAAGTACCAGTCCGACACGCGCGCGGCCATGTCCCGCGCCGCCCGCGAGCTACCGCCCTGGAACACCTCGGGCTGGCCCAGCGGCTTGGGCTTGAGGGTGTAGTTGTTGAAGCGGTAGAAGTCGCCCTTGAAGGTGAAATCGTCCTGGGTCCAGATGCCTTTCAAGGCGCGGATGAATTCTTCGGAGCGCCGATAGCGCTCATCGTGTTCCAGCCAGGGTTCACCGATCGCCTGGAATTCGCCCTTGAACCAGCCACTGACGATATTCACCGCGATACGCCCGTTGGTGAGCTGGTCGATGGTTGCCAGTTGCTTGGCCGCCAGCGCCGGTTGCCACGGACCCGGCAGGATCGCCGCAATCACCTTGAGGGTGGTGGTCGCCGCCAGCAGCGCGTGGCTGAAGGCCACTGATTCGTGCTGGTTTTCGGCGCCGTAGCCGGCAGTGAAGCGGATCTGGGTCAAGCCATACTCGAAGCCGGCGGCTTCGGCCAGTTGCGCCAGTTTACGGTTGTAGTCGATGCCCCAGTGGGTACGTTGTTCGATCTTGCTGACCACCAACCCACCGCTGACGTTGGGCACCCAATAGGCAAATTTCACGGCTTGCTGACTCATTGAACGGTTCCTCGCACACAGGGTTGTACCCAGGGCTTGAGCAGCAAGTGTGCCAGTCACGGTTAAACGTCCTGGCCGTGCGGGTTGCGGCGCAAAACCCGGGGGTTGCACGGCGTGCCGCGACTGTCATGGATCGCTGCGCTTTGTCCAAACGCTGTTGCTGGAGCAACAGTGGCGGGCGTCCCCGCGCCGTAAACACGGGCCCGCGCGCCCGGCACGGAGTGTGCAACCACCCTGGGACTTGATCACTGCCCAGGAGCCCAACCCCATGACCGAGCAACACGTCATCAACCCGCTGTCCATCGGCGTCGACTACACAACCCTGGCCGAACGTTTCCGCCCTATTTTCCAGCGCATCGCCGACGGCGCGGTTGAACGCGAGCACAGCCGCACCCTGCCCCATGAGCCGATCCGCTGGTTGAAGGAAGCCGGCTTTGGCGCGGTGCGAGTGCCGGTGGAATATGGCGGTGGCGGCGCGTCCCTGCCGCAGCTGTTCGAACTGCTGATCGAACTCGCCGCCGCCGACTCCAACGTGCCCCAGGCCCTGCGCGGGCATTTCGCGTTTGCCGAAGACCGCCTGAACGCGCCGCCGGGTGCGGGGCGCGACCTGTGGTTCAAGCGTTTTGTCGACGGCGACCTCGTCGGCTGCGCCTGGACAGAAATCGGCGCTGTCGCGATTGGCGACGTGGTCACCCAGGTCAGCCCCAACGGTGACGATTGGGCCCTCAACGGTGAAAAGTTCTACAGCACCGGCAGCCTGTTTTCCGACTGGATCGACGTGTACGCCCGGCGCAGCGACACCGGCGGCGACGTGATCGCCGCCACCCGCACCCGCCAGCCAGGCGTGGTGCAAAGCGATGATTGGGACGGCTTTGGCCAGCGCACCACCGGCAGCGGCACCACGCGCTTTACCGATGCGGTGGTGCAAGCGCACAACGTGATCGACTTTGCCGAGCGTTTCAAATACCAGACCGCGTTCTATCAACTGGTGTTGCTGGCCACCCTGGCCGGCATCGGCCGCGCCGCGCTCAACGACGTGGCCCAGCAGGTACGCAGCCGCAAGCGCATCTACAGCCACGGCAATGCCCCGCACGTCAGCCAGGACGCGCAGGTTCAACAGGTGGTCGGCGAAGTCGCCGCGCTGGTTTACGCCGCCCAGGCCAGTGCGTTGAAGGCCGCGCTGCCGGCGCAACGGGCTTATCTGGCACGTTTCGGTGGGGATGAGGTGGCCGAGCGCGAGGCCAACGTGGTGGCCGAGATCGAATCGGCGACGGCCCAGGTGGTGGTCTCGGAGCTGATCCAGCGTGCCACCAGCCAACTGTTCAACGCGTTGGGAGCCTCGGATGTGCGCCAAGGCAAGGCCCTGGACCGGCACTGGCGCAATGCGCGGACGGTGGCGTCGCATAATCCGCTGATCTACAAGGCGCGGATCGTCGGTGACTGGGTAATCAACGGCACTGAGCCGCCGTTTGTCTGGCAAATTGGCAACGGCCCGGCCAAGGCCTGACGCCGGTTCCAAATGTGGGAGGGAGCTTGCTCCCGATAGCGGTGGGTCAGTCATGGATGTGTTGCTGACATTCCCTCATCGGGGGCAAGCCCCCTCCCACATTTGGATCTGAGACAGCCTTGGAGATTGTGTCAGGCCTCAAGCAATCAGCGAGTCAACCAGAGCAGTGATCGCCACCTGGAGATACGCGGCATTTTTATGCCTGGAATACAATCCAAGCAACACTACCAAACACATGTGGGAGGGGGCTTGCTCCCGATAGCGGTGGGTCAGTCATGGATGTATTGCTGACATTCCCTCATCGGGGGCAAGCCCCCTCCCACATTTAGAATGCGAGTTTGTAGCCCACCGCCATCAACATCACCGCCAGGCATGGGCGCAGCACAGCGTCCGGGATCCTGCCGGTCATGTGGCTGCCCAGGTAAATGCCGGGCAACGAGCCCATCAGCAAAAAGCCCAGCAGGTGCCAATCCATATTGCCCATGCTCGCATGGCCCAGGCCCGCCACCAGGGTCAGCGGCACGGCATGGGCGATCTCGGTGCCCACCAGCCGGCGGGTGGCGAGGAACGGGTACAGGATGAACAGTGCCACGGTACCCAGCGCGCCGGCACCGATGGACGTCAGCGCCACCATGGTGCCGAGGACGACGCCCGTCACTACGGTCAGCGCATTCAGGTTGCGCGGGCGCATGTGATAGTCGTCGCCGGCATGGCGTTGGGCGAACGCCAGCAAGCGTTGCTTGAACAGGATCGCCAGGGCGGTCAGCAGCAACACCACACCCAGCGCCTGTTTGATCACCGCGTTCATGGCGCTGGGGTCGGTGTGCAGGCTGGCGAGGAACCACAGGGTCAGCAACACCGCAGGCACACTGCCGAGAGTGAGCCAACCGGTGATGGACCAGTCGATGTTCCGGTTCTTGCTGTGCACCAGCACACCACCGGATTTGGTAATGGCGGCATACAACAGGTCCGTACCCACGGCGGTGGCCGGGTTGATGCCGAACCACAACAGGATCGGCGTCATCAGCGAGCCGCCACCCACGCCGGTCATGCCCACGATAAATCCTACGATCAGGCCGGCAACCACGAAACCCACATTACCCACATCCATTACAGCTACCTGCGGCCTTATAAAATTCTGGCGGCAGGATAGCGATTTTTCTTATAACCACTTATATCAATATGATCTGACTTTATGCCTTTCCTGCTAATCGCCGGCAGGCATACGCCTGGGTCTGATACGCAAAAGCCACGGTGTCACGGCCCTTCAAGGCGGGATGGGTGTCGATCAGTTGCTGCAATTGCGCTGTGACGCCGGCTTTTTCTGCAGGAGGCAGTGCGGCGATAAAGCTGACCGACAGGATGCGGTCCATGATCACTTCCTTCGGGCTGCCGACATGGTGATAGGCAAAGCAGGTCAGTTCAGGGGCGGAAAAATATTCACCGGTGAAGGCCTCGCGCCAACGTCCGCTATGAAAACGCGGGGTGTCGCCCTCGTAGGGGGTAATGATGGCCGTGATCGCAGCGATCCAGTCCACCGACTCATCGCGCACATTCCACACCAGCCCCAAACGCCCTTCGGGTTTGAGTACACGGTGGATCTGCGCCAGCGCCGCCTCACTGGAAAACCAGTGGAAGGCCTGGGCGCAGACCACCGCATCGGCGCTCGCGGACGCCAAAGGCATGGACTCGGCCGTGCCATTGACCAGCCGTACGCCCGGCAGCAGCTTGACCAACTGGGCGCCCATTTCCATCACCGGTTCGACGGCGATCAGCGTCGGCGCCAGGCTGCTGAGCAAGCGCGTGAACTTGCCGGTGCCGGCCCCCAGGTCGATCACGGTCGAGTGGGCATCGATGCCCAGCGCGTCGGCCAGCCAGCCGGTGAGTTGTCGCGGATAGCCGGGGCGGCCTTGCGCGTAAGTACGGGCCTGGGTAGAGAAACCTTGCTGAGCGGACGTGTGGACACCAGTCATTGCCAATCTCTCTTCGGGTAAAGCGGGGGCCACAGTGTGCGCCGTCTCGCGGTTATTTTCTAATCGCTGGATCGACGGCAGGCAACCACACACGAAACCGCGCGCCGCCCAAGGGTGAAGCCTCGGCGGTCAAGCTGCCGCCCTGGGCTTGCAAGGCCCGCCGGCTGATGGCCAGGCCCAGGCCGAAACCACCGGTGGCGCGGTCGCGGCTACGGTCCAGACGGTAGAACGGCTCAAAGATACGTTCGCGCTGGTCCGGCGGAATGCCGATGCCATCATCCTCCACGAAAATTTCACAGCCGTTGGGGCAGACCCTGACGCCGACCTGGATGCGCTTGTCGCAGTAACGCGTGGCGTTGCGCAACAGGTTCTGCAGGGCGCGGGCGGTCAGGCGCGGGTCGAGACTGAAGCGCTCCACGGCGCAGTCAAGCGCCACGTCGATAACAATCTCGGGGTTCTCCAGTTCATCGTCGACACTGCCCAATACGCTGTCGATGAATTCGTCGAGCACCACCTCCACGCGTTCCGGCTCCTGCGCCGGGTTTTGCAGACGGCTGTAGGAAAGCAACTCCAGCACCAGCTCATCCAGCTCACGAATATGCGCCACCAGGCTTTGCAAGCGCTCCCGGCTGGCCGCAGGCAAGTCCTCCGCCAGGGCCAGGGCCAGGCCGAAATCCAGGCGGGTCAGCGGCGTGCGCAGTTCATGGGACACCGCGTTGAGCAGGTCGCGCTGCTGGTTGAGCAGGTGTTCGATGTCGTCGGCCATGGTATCGAACACCGAGGCGAGGCTGCCGATGCTGGAGCTGGCGGGGATCAGCGTGCGCTCGGCCAGGTTGCCCCGCCCCAATTGCGCGGCGGTGCTTTTCAGGCGTTCCAGGTCGCGCCAATGCGGGCGCAGCCACACCAGCAGGCAGGCGAGCAGCGCCGCGACGATCAGCACGTTGATCGCCCAATACAGCACGTTCATGTCCAACGGATCGGGCGGTACCGTCAGCTTGACCACGAATTGCTCATTGATCGGCGAGCTGATTTCCTCCATCCAGCCCCATTCCCCCAGGCGCACCACCGATTTGCCCTGTTCCAGCAGTTTTTCTTCCGCCGGGGTATAGCGCGCATCCTGGCGCAGCAGCAATTGCACCTTCAACGGCGCAAAATCGCGGCCCAGCTGCTCGGTGACCTGTGACCAGCGCTCCACCGGTGCGCGCACGTATTGCTTGACGATCAGCTTCTGCTGGCCGCGGGTCTGCTCGATGTTGTAGTTCATGTAACGGTGTTCGAACAGCTGGATCACCAGGGAGGGGATCAAGTAGATCGCCGCGCTGTAGGTGACGATGGTGATCAGGTAGAGGCGCAGCAGGACTCGAAACATGGCTCAGCATTCCCACTCGGAACGGCTGAACAGGTAGCCCTTGCCCCACACGGTCTTGATCTTGCGCGCTTCGCCGGCGTGGTCGTCGAACTTGCGGCGCAGCTTGGAGATGGCCACGTCCACCGAACGGTCGGTGCCATTGAATTCGATGCCGCGCAGGCGTTGCAGGATCTGGTCGCGGCTGAGCACTTCACCGGCATGTCGCGCCAGCACCACCAGCAGGTTGTACTCGCCGCTGGACAGCTCCACCGCCTGCTCGCGCCAGGTCACGGTACGCTCGCACAGGTCGATGCACAGGTTGCCCATGATGATGCGGTCGCTGGCCACCTGGGGCTCCGACAGGCTGCTGCGGCGCAGCAAGGTGCGCACACGGGCGAGCAGCACCCGTGGCTCGCAGGGTTTGGTCACATAATCGTCAGCGCCCATTTCCAGGCCCAGCACCTGATCGTGGCTGTCGTCACGGGCGGTAAGCATCAGGATCGGCAGGCCCGCCGAGTCGGCGCGCAGCAGGCGGCAGACCTGCAGGCCGTCGAGGCCGGGCAGCATCAGGTCGAGGATGACCAGGTCCGGCGGGTTCAGGCGCGCGCGTTCGCGCACCTGGTCGCCCCGGCTGAGCACGCTGACGTGGTAGCCATTGCGTTCCAGGTAGCTGGCAATCAGCTCGGAGAGCGCGGCGTCGTCTTCCACCAGCAGGATGTTGGGCATGAAGGTGTTTCCAGAAAATACAGTGATAAGTCGTACGCAAACCCCATGTGGGAGGGGGCTTGCTCCCGATGAGGGAGTGTCAGTAATACATCTGTGACTGACACACCGCCATCGGGAGCAAGCCCCCTCCCACATTTGGTCTTTGTTGTCAGCGAGGTTGTGCAAGGATATACGCCCCCGAGGCCAAGCGCCCCGACCCTTACATTTCTTCACAGACGCACTACACAGCTTCACAGCACCACGGCGCAGGTGACCTTAGGATGCGCCAGTCAATATTGGGATAAGAGCATGTCGAAGAATCTGTTTGCGCCGTTTTGCCTGTTGGCGCTCACCCTGGCGTTGAGCGCGTGTGACAACTCCACAGCCGAGACGCCGCAAGTGCCCCTGGCCAAAGTGCGCATCGAGACGCTGCAGGCCAAGCCCCTGTCCATCACCAGCGAATTGAGCGGGCGTATCGCCGCGCCGCGTATGGCCGAGGTGCGCGCACGGGTGGCCGGGGTGGTGATGCAACGGGTCTTCAACGAAGGTCACGACGTGAAACAGGGCGACGTGCTGTTTCGCATCGACCCGGCCCCGTTCAAGGCCGACCTCGACAGCGCCCAGGCCAACCTGAGCAAAGCCGAGGCCAATGCGTTCCAGGCGCGCCTGCAGGAGCAGCGTTACAGCCAGTTGGTGGAAGGCAACGCCATCAGCGGCCAGGAGTACGACAACGCCCGCGCTGCCCTGCGCCAGACCAACGCCGAGGTCGCCGCGAACAAGGCCGCCGTCGAGCGGGCCCGGTTGAACCTGGGTTACGCCACGGTGACTGCACCGATCTCCGGGCGCATCGGCCGGGCGCTGGTGACGGAAGGCGCCCTGGTCGGCCAGAACGAAGCCACGCCGCTGGCGATCATCCAGCAACTGGACCCGATCCATGCCGACCTCACTCAGTCGACCCGCGAGCTGAATGACCTGCGCCGCGCGTTTCGCGCCGGTCGCTTGCAGCAGGTCGGCCAGGACCAGGCCAAGGCCACCCTGATCCAGGATGACGGCAGCCTGTACCCGCTGCCGGGCAAGCTGCTGTTCGCCGAGATCAGCGTCGACCCGGGCACCGGGCAGATCATCCTGCGCAGCGAATTTCCCAACCCGGACCTCGACCTGCTGCCCGGCAGCTTCGTGCGGGTGCGCCTGGAACAAGCGGTCGACCAGCAAGGCCTCAGCGTGCCGCAGCGCGCCATCACCCGCGACAGCGCCGGCATCCCCATGGTGCTGTTGTTGGACGGCGAGCAAAGCGTGCGCCAGCAGCCGGTGGAGTTGGGCGCGGTAATCAACGATCGCTGGGTGGTCAGCAGCGGCCTCAAGCCCGGTGACCGCATTGTCGTCGAGGGCCTGCAACACGCGCGCCCCGGTGAAAAAGTTGAAGTGGACGACAGCCCGCTCGTAAAGGAATAACCCGCCATGCCGCAGTTCTTTATCGATCGCCCGATTTTCGCCTGGGTGGTGGCCCTGTTCATCTTGCTGGCCGGCTTCCTGGCGATCCCGCAATTGCCGGTGGCCCAATACCCCAACGTCGCGCCGCCAAAGGTGGAAATCTACGCGGTGTACCCTGGCGCTTCGGCCCAGACCCTGGACGAAAGCGTGGTCAGCCTGATCGAGCAGGAGCTCAACGGCGCCGATCATTTGCTGTATTTCGAGTCCCAGAGCAGCCTCGGCTCGGCGACCATTACCGCCACGTTCCAGCCGGGCACCAACCCGGAAATGGCCCAGGTGGATGTGCAGAACCGCTTGAAGGCGGTAGAGCCGCGCCTGCCGCAAGCAGTGACGCAACAAGGCTTGCAGGTGGAGAAAGTCTCGGCCGGCTTCCTGCTGCTGGTCACGCTGACGTCCAGCGATGGCAAGCTCGATGATGTGGCGCTCAGCGATTACCTGGCGCGCAACGTGATGAACGAACTCAAGCGCCTGGACGGGGTGGGCAAGGCCCAGCTGTATGGCGCCGAGCGCGCGATGCGCATCTGGATCGATCCGCAGAAGCTGATCGGTTTCAACCTCACCCCGGCCGACGTGAATGCCGCCGTCAGCGCGCAGAATGCCCAGGTGTCGGCGGGCAGCATCGGCGACTTGCCGGGCACCAATACCCAGGAAATCACCGCCGCCATTCTGGTCAAGGGCCAACTGTCGACGCCGGCGGAGTTCGCCGACATCGTGCTCAAGGCCAACCCTGACGGCTCCACCGTGCGCATCGGCGATGTGGCGCGGGTCGAAGTCGGCAGCCAGGAATACCAGTTCTCCACACGCCTGAACGGCAAACCGTCCACCGCCGTCAGCGTGCAGCTGGCGCCGGGGGCCAACGCGCTGAACACCGCGACCCTGGTGCGGGCGAAGATGGACGAACTGTCGCGCTATTTCCCGGCCAACGTGGAATACAAGATCCCCTACGACACCTCGCCGTTCGTCAAAGTCTCGATCACCAAGGTGGTCTACACCCTGCTCGAGGCAATGGCGCTGGTGTTCGCGGTGATGTTCCTGTTCCTGCAGAACGTGCGCTACACCCTGATCCCCACGCTGGTGGTGCCGATCGCGCTGATGGGCACCTTTGCCACCATGCTGTTGCTGGGTTTTTCGATCAACGTACTGACCATGTTCGGCATGGTGCTGGCGATCGGCATCCTGGTGGACGATGCGATTGTGGTGGTGGAGAACGTCGAACGGATCATGGCCACTGAAGGCCTGTCGCCCAAGGAGGCGACGAAAAAGGCCATGGGCCAGATCACCGGCGCCATTGTCGGTATCACCCTGGTGCTGGTCGCGGTCTTCCTGCCGATGGCGTTCATGCCAGGCTCGGTGGGGGTGATCTACCAGCAGTTCTCGTTGTCGATGGCCACCTCGATCCTGTTCTCGGCCTTTCTGGCCCTGACCTTGACGCCAGCGCTGTGCGCCACCTTGCTCAAGCCGATTGCCCAGGGTGAGCACCATGCCAAGGGTGGCTTTTTCGGCTGGTTCAATAAACGCTTTGAACAGCTCACCGACCGCTACGAAGGCTGGGTGGCCTATGCGCTCAAGCGCAGCGGCCGCTACCTGCTGATCTACCTGGTGCTGCTGGTGGGCCTGGGGCTGTTGTTCAGTCGCCTGCCCTCCTCCTTCCTGCCGGTGGAAGACCAGGGCTACACCATCACCGATATCCAGCTGCCACCGGGTGCCAGCAAGAACCGCACGGTGCAGGTGGCCGAGCAGATCGAGGCGCACAACGCCGGTGAGCCGGGGGTGGGCGATACCACCATGATCATGGGTTTCAGTTTTTCCGGCTCCGGGCAGAACGCGGCGCTGGCATTTACCACGCTCAAGGATTGGTCGGAGCGCGGCGGCGATGACTCCGCGGCGTCGATTGCCGACCGCGCGAACATGGCTTTCAGCGGGCTCAAGGATGCGATTGCCTTTGCGATCCTGCCGCCGCCGGTAGACGGCCTGGGCACCTCCAGCGGCTTCGAGTTCCGTCTGCAGGACCGCGGCGGCGTTGGCCATGCGGGGCTGATGGCTGCGCGCACCGAGCTGCTGGAAGCTGCCGGCAAAAGCCCGGTCCTGGCCAACGTGCGCGAAAGCGCCCTGGCCGAAGCGCCGCAGGTGCAGCTGGAAGTGGACCGCAAACAGGCCAATGCGCTGGGCGTGTCGTTTGCCGATGTGGGCAATGTGCTGTCGTCGGCCATCGGTTCGGCTTACGTCAACGACTTCCCCAACCAGGGCCGCATGCAGCGTGTGGTGGTGCAGGCTGAAGGCGACCAGCGCAGCCAGGTGGCGGACTTGATGAAGATCAACGTACGCAACAACGCCGGGAAGATGGTGCCGTTGTCTGCCTTTGTCGAAGCTAAATGGACCCAGGGCCCGACGCAATTGACCCGCTACAACGGCTACCCGGCCATCGCCATCAGCGGCGAAGCGGCGCCGGGGCACAGTACCGGCGAGGCGATGGACGAAATCCAGCGCCTGGTCAGCCAGTTGCCGGCGGGCCTGGGCCAGGAATGGACGGGGTTGTCGTTGCAGGAACGATTGTCCGGCTCCCAGGCGCCATTGCTGCTGGGCCTGTCGCTGTTGATCGTGTTCCTGTGCCTGGCGGCACTGTATGAAAGCTGGTCGATCCCGACCTCGGTGTTGCTGGTGGTGCCGCTGGGTGTGCTCGGCGCGGTGATAGCCGTGAGCCTGCGCGGCATGCCCAACGATGTGTTCTTCAAGGTCGGCTTGATCACCATCATCGGTTTGTCGGCGAAGAATGCGATTCTGATCATCGAGTTTGCCAAGGACCTGTACGAGCAGGGTGAGGATCTGATCGACGCCACCCTGAAGGCGGCGCGGCTGCGCCTGCGCCCGATCATCATGACATCGCTGGCGTTCATCCTCGGCGTGGTGCCGCTGGCGATTGCCACCGGTGCCAGCTCGGCCAGCCAGCAGGCAATCGGCACCGGCGTGATTGGCGGGATGATCACCGCGACATTGGCGGTGGTGTTCGTGCCGGTGTTCTTTGTGGTGGTGATGAAACTGGTGCGCAAGCGCCACAACAAAGATTAATCCAATGTGGGAGGGGGCTTGCTCCCGATGGCGGTGTGTCAGTCAGCATATTTGGCACTGATATACCGCCATCGGGAGCAAGCCCCCTCCCACAGGATCAGTTACAGTCTGCTCAACTATCGCTAGCTGTGAGCACCCATGCCCTTCCTCGCCCGCACCCACCCTCGCCTCTCAGCCGCCGCCGTGCTCGGCCTCGCCGTGGGCATCCTGGTACCCGCCGATACGCTGGCCAGCAAAGTTTTGATCGGCTGGAACGCCGGGGTCTGGACCTATCTGGTGCTGATGCTGTGGCTGACCAGCCGTGCCAAGGCAGAGGACGTCAAGCGCATCGCCGAGGTCGAGGACGAAAACGCCGGCCTGGTGCTGTTCACGGTGTGCATCGCCGCCATCGCCAGCCTGGCCACCATCACCTTCGAACTGGTCGGCAGCAAAGACCTGGCGCCCACCGAACGTCTGTTGCACTACGGCTTCACCGGGCTGACGGTGATCGGCTCCTGGCTGCTGATCGGGGTGATCTTCAGCGTGCACTACGCCAGGCTCTATTACACCTGGAACGGCAAGGAGCCGGCGCTGCGTTTTGCCGAAGGCTTACTCACGCCCAACTATTGGGACTTCCTGTATTTCTCCTTCACCATCGGCGTGGCGGTGCAGACGTCCGATGTGGGCGTCGCCACCCGTGGCTTGCGTAAGGTAGTGCTGGGGCAATCATTGATCGGTTTTCTGTTCAACACGGCGATTCTGGGGTTTTCGATCAATATCGCCGCAGGCCTGTTTGGCTGAGTTGCACAAACCTTCTAGACGCCTGGCCGCCCTTGGGCGCTAATGGCATTACACATTCATCCTCGGTGTTTTATGGCCGCGCGCAATTGGATCGACCTGTCCCAGGACGCCGACACCGGCATCGAGACCCTGCGCGCGCATTTCGAGGGCCACGCCTACGATCCCCACTGGCACGACAGCTACCTGATCGGCGTCACCGAGCAAGGCGTACAGCAATTCAACTGCCGCCGCACGCGCCACAACAGCGTACCGGGCCAAGTGTTCCTGGTGGAACCCGGTGAGTTGCACGACGGCGACGCGCCCACCCCGGACGGCTTCACCTATCACATGCTGTACCTCGACCCGCACTGGTTGGCGCGTGAAGTGAGCGCGGTGTTCGAAGAGGCGCCGCTGGACAGCCAGTTGAGTTTCGCCAGCACCTTGACCGGCGATCCGCGCCTGGCCCTGGCCACCAGCCAGGCCTTTCAAACCTTGCACAGCGGCGAGCTGCGCATTGTGCGGCAACGCGCCATGGACCAATTGCTGGAGCGCCTCACCGGCCACCTCTACTGGCGCATCCGCTACCGCGAGGACCCGCGATTGCCGCAGGTGGCGCACAAGGCCAGGGAATACCTGCATGCCCATCTGCACGCAGACATCGGCATGGACGAACTGGCTCTGGCCTGCGGTGTCGACCGCTTCCGCCTCAGCCGCGCCTTCAAGAGCGCGTTCGGCCTGCCGCCTCACGCCTACCTGGTGCAACTGCGCCTGGCTCACGCTCGGCATTTGCTGGGCAAGGGCGAGCAACCGGCGGATGTGGCGATTGCCCTGGGTTTTGCCGACCAGAGCCACCTGGGCCGCTGGTTTGTACGCGCCTACGGCCTCACGCCCGCTGCGTACCGCAAGCGTTGCTCAAATGTTCCAGACAGGTAGCGTTCGGGCCTGTGAAGATCGACTCCATCAATCGATTGTTGGGAGTCGCCCGCCATGTTGCCGTTTATCCTGTTTGCCTTTGTCGCCTCCATCACCCCGGGTCCGACCAATATCCTGGTGCTGAGTAACAGCGCACGGTATGGCTTTAAGGCCGCACTGCCGATCATCCTCGGCGCCTGCCTGGGTGCAGCAGGCATTGTGCTGTTGGTGGGCTCCGGTGTGGGCCAGTCACTAGTGCATTTGCCCAAGGTACAAAGTGCGATGCAGTGGGCCGGCGTGGCCTGGCTGAGCTATCTCGCCTGGCAGATTTTCAGCGCGCCAGTGGAGGCCTTGGACGTACAGTCAGCGCAAAAGCGACTGGGTTTCAGCGGTGCCGCCAGCCTGCAATTGATCAACCCCAAGACCTGGATGATGGCGCTGGCAGTGGTCAGTGTATTTGCGGGTAATGGTGCAGAACGCCAGAGCCAGGTAATGACCCTGTCGATGGTTTTTTTCCTGATTTCCTTGCCATGCCTGGCAACCTGGGCCGCGCTGGGTGCGGGCTCAAGCCAGTTCCTGCGTTCGCCAAGTGCCATGCAACGCTTCAACCGCTGTATGGCCCTGCTTCTGCTGGGTTCGACCTGGCTGAGTGTAGTGATCTGAATGTAAAAAAAAGGGGAAGCCATAGCTTCCCCCTGTTCAATCGAACGACAACTTCAGAAGTCGTACCGCACGCCGAAGTTGACGCCCCAAGGCTGGTCGATCTTCTTGCCCTGGCTGGTGTCGAAGTCGGCATGCAGCTTGACGTTCTCCGATACGGCCATGGCTACACCGGCCGCCAGCTCGATGCGCGAGCCGGACAGGTCGTTATTGAAGCTCTGGTCATTGATGAACACCTTGTTGCTCTGGTCAAACTCGTGGGCGACCGCAGTACGCAAGTAAGGCTGCAGGATACCGCCGCTATCCAGTTGGATGTTCTTGCCCGCAGTCACACCCAGCTTACCGACCACCGAACTGGAACGGTCACCCTTGGCGTGCAACCCATTGGTCAGGTCGTAGCTTTGCGCCTGGGTGATGGTGGCCGACAACTGCCCATAAGGCTCGACGAAAAAGCCGTCGTCCAGCTTGATATGGCGACCGAACTCAGCCGAGGCACCCACGGCGTTTTGCGCGTAGTTGCCTTTGGCTTTCTTGCCATCGCTCATGGTCACATTGTTGTCGGTGTGCAACCGGTTGAGCTTGGCCACACCGTCGAAGTACAGACCGCTTTCAGCGTCCAACCAGGTGGCATAACCGCCCACGTAGTAGCTCTTGACCTCGCCGCTGCTGCCACGGTTCAGGCTTAGATCGGAGACGCTGTGACCGGCCATCATACCGGCGATCCACTGGCCATCCCCTCCGGACAACGGCGCGTCGGCACCGATGGTGAAGCCCTTCTGGTTTTGCGTGTAGCCCGCACCGTTCTTGTTGGCCGCCACATTGAATTTGTTGCCGTAGCTGCGCATCCACATACCGTTGCCCGCGCCTTCGCTGAAGCGCAATTCGCCCATGCGCGTACGCAGGATGCTCATCTCGCCATACAGCACGGTCGGCGCGCTGTTGAACAAGGCCAGCACCGAGTGGGCGGTAGTACTGGTGCCGCGACGAGAGGGGTCGAGCAGCCAGTCGGTACCTTCTTTCTTCAAGCCGTAATCATAGGCGCCAATATCAACGGTGCCGCCCGCCAGGGCGAACTGCGCATCACCGCCTTCGGTGTGCACCACCTTGATCGGCTCGCCCTTGGCCAGCTCCGAACCGGTGGCGGCCAGCAGCAGGCTGTGGTTGCCTTCGGCCTTGCCCTGCACGTTGAGGAAGTCGGTCTGGTTGGTGGAAAAGTCGGTGTGCATGATGAAGGTGCCGTTACCGTCCAGGCTCTTCACATCCAGTTGGTAAAACTCGTTTGGCGCGCCGAATTCCACTGAGCCACCGCCCATTTTCAAGGCGTCAACATTGCTGTTGCCGACCAGCACCCACCTGGACGCTTCGTTCACGCTCAGTTCGGCGACGTTCTTCAACTGGCCGGTCAGAAAGGCACCGTTATTGAGTTGCACTTTTGCCTGGCTGCCGTCTTCGACCACCACGTCGCCGAACAGTGAGCTGCTGTCCACGTTCAGGTTGGCCGTGGAGCCACCGGTGACTTCGAGGAGATTGCCATTGCCGCCGATCAGGTTGGAACCATTGCGCACCTGGATGTCGGCGTTGCTGCCTTGCCGGGTGAGAATGGCCGCGCCGCTTTTGCCTTCAACGCTCGATCCGTCCAGCACCAGGCTGTTGCCCAGTACGCCGGAGGAGCCGTCTATACCCATTTGCACACCGTTCTGCCCGCCGACAATCTGGCTGTTGGTGGCATAGGCCTGACCGCTGAACAGGGCAATCCCCACACCGGTCGCACCGGTGGCTTCAACCTTGGTATCGACCAGGTCAAGTACGCTGTAGGCGCTGGCACTGGCGCCGCGCTGCGTGCCGGTGATGGTGGAGTTGACCACTCTGATTTTAGAGCCCACTTTGGACCCGTCTTGCCGGCCGGCGACCAGCCCGCTGCCGTTTTTGTTGAGGATATTGCTGTTGGTGATCAACACATTGCTGTCGCTGGCCTGCACGGCGGCATTCGCGGTGCTACGCGCAATGACATCGGAACCGTCGATACGAACAGTGGACGCATAGGCCGTAATGTCCTGGGTAGAACTGCCCGGCTCGAGTGTCAGGGTTGCGGACTGACTGGTAATGTTCTTGGTGACGGCACCCTTGACGGTAAAGCCGGAGCCTGGTTTTAACTCAAACGCGTCCGGAGTTGGCCCAGGCACGACGAAATCGTCAGGCTTGGTGATGACACGGGCATCGGCGGCATGCGCTACAAGCATCAACAAGGTGACAGCGTTGACTTTCAACGCCAGACTTAAAGGCGATGGCTTGAAATTGAATACAGTTGACATTGAATGGACCTCTGGGTTGGCATTCCTTCACGGAAAAAATCTGGCCGGTTCCAAAGTGCGCGGGAGCCAGCCGATCGAGCGGTGCCAAGGTATCCAGAGCGGTTACCATTTTATGTAGGATTAGTCTTAAGCGGCCGTATGAATGCGGATTTGAGCCCGGAGTCAATACATAGTTTCTTTGTCAAAAAAACCTAAGAGCGGGTCTGCCGCTCTTAGGTCTGGACCGTTACACCCAACTAAACGGGTACGGCAGTTCCATCACAGAAAGTTCCGGGAGTGCCTGGTGCCCCAGCTCTGTGACCACGGGCACGATGGAGCGTCTCATCGGAGTCCAAGGGACCTGGGATGCTGTACCAGAGTTTCATCGACCCCATAAGGCGCGCAGCAGCGTTTGGTTGAATGGTTTTGAAGATGGTCGCGTAAGGTCCCAGATTCATTTCGAACCCGAGGTTTATGTCAGTTTCCGTCAGGATGGTCCTGGTAGCCAGGCCAACAGCAGCGCCAACGGGCGTTGTTCCGAGGTCATCGCTATAGCCCTGCGAATGCAGCGTCACCACCATATTGATTCGGAACTCATTGCTGGGTGGAATAAACACCACCAGGTCGCCAGGGGGCGGCCCGACAGGCCTGAAACTGTCACAATTGATGAAGCCGGCTGCGTTGAGGTTTCTCACCCGCGGTGCGTCCAGCGAGATAACGATCGCAGTCACATTGACGGGTGTGAGAGGCGACTGCTGCGAATTGGTAGTGCCTGTCGACTCAATCGTGTAATACGCCAATTTGTTGGTACCGTTTTTACCGTCGAAGATGGCGGCCCACGGAATAACCATATCGACCTCTTCGTTAGCGACACCACCGGTTATCAAGCGGGAATCAACCATATTTCCGTTATAAAAAAGCTTGATCGTAAAGTCTCTGGCGTCAGGTGTCGGTGGTTCATCCCACAGTCTGATTCGCCCGATGGCATCTCTGGACGCATGCGCCGGAGTCAATTGGTTGTCATCCGGCCCTTCAGTGCCGTCCAGCCGCACACCTATCACACGTACCGGATTGAGTTTGGTGTTGATCGGATCGGGACCCTCCGGGGTTGGGCCTACGACAAACAGGTCCAGGTCCGTCGTCGCCGTCAAGCCCGCCGGGTAACTGACCGAGCGGCGCTTGACCGCATAAGAAACCGTCAACGGCAGCAACCCTAGCGTGGCCCCGTAGAGTGCGACCAGCGTCGCGTAATCGACATGCACGGGAATCGGAAAAATTGCGCTTCCAACCGGAAAGCCGGGCAAGGTTTGCGTGCCCAGGCTGGTGGTGAGGGTAATAATCAGTTCATCGTCCGCGCGCAGCACATTATCGTATTGGGGAATACGCACTATCGCGCCGTTAAGTGCCGCCACATCAGCACGGTTGATCAAACCATCGCCGGGAACCGCCAAGTCGATGGTAGGCTCCCGAAAATTGCCGGGTCTGGGAAACAGGCTCACATCCAGGTTAAACGCGCCAGACAACCTTGACTCATTACCCGCCGCATCCACAATCACATAGCGCAAACTATGCAGGGCATCCGGATGGTTTTGAACTACCGACAGCGGTAAAGGCAAACTGAGGTCTGCGGGGATCGTCCAAAACGGGTCCGGGTTACCGGGTACCGGCAAGTACGGTTCATCCGAATTTGCAAAGTAGAGCAGCGCCCTGTCCCCTGGGGCTTTACCTTGCCCCACATAATCGGGGAATCTGAAGATTGCCGTCTGATTGGGTTTACTCAAGAAATAATCGGCATCTACGCTTTCGGGTAAATCAACCGGGGGAACAGGCGCGGGGATGGTACCCACCCAACTTGCATAGGGCGGTTCAAGATCGATGATGAGCAATTGCGGGCTGGACTCGGTACTGTTGCCAACACTGAAAACATCTATTCTATATTTCAGCTTATTGATACCGACAGGGCGCCGCCCGCGTACAACATTTATTTCCAGCCCGGTGGCCGGGACATTCGCCGCCGGAACGATGATAGGGTTTGCCCAGTCCGCCTGGTCGTTGGGCTGGACCCACAGCGTATAGACATCAGGTTCCAGCGGATTGGTACTGAAATCATCCGGCCGCGGAATGCTTACCATCATGTCTTCGGCGAGAGCGACGGATTTGCTGATCAATCCGGGAAATCCGGGCACCTCCCCCTCCAGCCTGGCGTCAGGCAAGGCAAGCAAGCTAGGGTTGGCTTTGCGTTCATTTTGGAAATTGCGAATAGCGTCCAACGTTTGCCTTTTCATGATATCTCCATGACTCTTCAGGTAGGGGTAACTTCGAGGCGAGAGAATCCGCGCCCTACAACATTGCGAAAATGTCTAGCACTCGCTCAATAACAGCAGCCTAACTTCAACCTATAAAACACTGCAGTAGCTTTAACTTATTCAGGCAGGACGCGGGTGGCTTGCCCCGTCGTTGAACAGCTAATAATGTCACCCGCCTTACAATAGCCGCCGGCGGAATAGTTTAAATCGATACGAATTTTTCTGGGCACGGACTCGCCGATCAATAGGCCATGGCGCCTGACTTGATAAAACACTTGAGCGGAACCAAAGTCGTGCATCGGTACAACTTTCTCTTCATAGGGCGCTACCGTAAAGTCCAATCCATTGATCAAGTCATAATCGCTATCAAAGGATTTACTTTCAGCATAGCGAGAGTCTTCAATCACCGGCCCCTCCCAATTATTCGTGTGGTATCCAGCCCAAAAAAACCTCACGACATCATTAAGTTCAAAGCGTTGATCATTGGCTATATGCCAATGCACGCCATAAAACACTTCGGGCTTTGAGCAACAGGCTAAATAACCGGCTCCGCCTACCAGGGTATGTTTGAGGATCGGCGCTGGAAATGAGATCAGCGTGCCGGTATTGACATTGACGAAGGTGTTTTCAGACTGTTGCTCATTCACACCATTACTGGTGGTGTAGTACACGGGCAAGGCAGGATGAATAAAACCCGCCATGACCGCCCACGGAATGACCGTGGAAAACACCAACTGCCCTTCCACATCCCCCGCTTGCACCGTGTAGGACGCAACCGGCCCGACACCGTCCCAGAAAAACCGCAGCACTTGCCCCGGCTCCGGCTTTTCATACAGGAAGACTCGGGCCCGTGCGCCGGCAGGGTTGTCATCATGGTTGACCACATTCGGGAGGTTGGACACCAGGCCGCGGACCTCTGCCAGGGGTAAATCCGGATTCAGCAGTGCCGGCGCATTGGCGTGGTCCTGCCCGGCGATGGTCAGGTTCACATTCACGCGAATGGCAAACGAAGGAAAGGCGGGCAGCGTGCCGCGAATAATCTCATAGCGTACCGGCACCGTTTCCGGCGCCAGCGTATCCGTCAGAGGTCCGCGCAACACCGGCCATGGAATCGGCACATCGGTGGGGGAGCCGTCAACGGGATGGAGCGATGTGGGCCTGCCTTTCCAATACACCACAACCTGATCGCCCGGCGCCCAGCCGGTATAGCTGCCGATCCGCACAAAAATTCCGGCCCTGGCGTCTTCGCGATTGATCAACAAGTCGGTGTAAAGCTCTGGAGGATAGATTTCGGGAGGCGGCAGATCAGAAGGCAAAGGGACCAGGCCCAGTTGAAACGGAAGGCCCGCACTGCGATCACTGAAATTGCCGGCCTTGTCGAAAATGCGAAAAAAGATATAAGCGGCACCATTGGCCAGATGACGAAATACGTCGGCGGGCAGATACGCGATCAGGGGCTCGCCACTCGATACCCACTCGTACACGCCGTCCTCACGCGCGACCGGTGGGTTGGCCAGATTGGAGGTGTAAAAGTGAATGACGTCGCCATCGCTGCGCCCCCTGTAAGCCGGCACATGAAACGCCACCAGAGGGTTGGCGAGCAGATAAGCCTCGTCCATCACAGGTGAAGGGGGCACCACGAACTCCAGATGATCCGCCGGATCCAACAACTGCGGCTCATCCATATCCACGGTGAGTGTGCGTTTGGGGTCCAGCACAGTCTCGCCGCCAAATGAGTCCGTGACTGAGTAATAGAGCTCAACGGGGCCCGATAAGGCGCGCAGTACCACCAGCGGGACAAACATCTGATGCTCGATCGGCAACGGGGGGGGCGGCGCATTGATCGTCAGGAAGTCGCGATAGACCACCGCACCGCCCCGTGCCCAAAACAGCGTCAGGATATGGGGTGTATCCAGCGGTTCTGGTGGCGGCCCCCACTGGGGAATAAGCACTTCAAGCGGTGCAAGCATCAGCGCCGCCGGAATCAGGCCCTCCGGATCCAGCGGGTCCACCCCGGGAATAATCATCGGGGCCAATGCCAGAGGCCCGTTGTCATACAGCCTGGAGCTGTCGGCGGTGATAGCTGGTTCGTCGGTATCGGACATAAATATTTCCTCAACATTGCAGCCGGGAATAACCAGCGATCACCGTATAAGCCGGCCTGGGGTGGAAGAAATTAAAGCCTCAATCACACCCGTTCGATACTGTCAGAACTCACAGGTGCAGCTATCCATTCGTCGGATTCCAGCCGGTCACAAACGCAAATCCATTAGGTTTTTTCTTGACGACTCGCACGGTGTGGTGTCTTCTGAAACCGGTTTCAGCCTGACCCACAATTTTCTATTCCAATAAGAAAGGCCCGCCAACGTGACTTCATTTTCCGCCGCCCAGCGCAGCCGCGTGACCATGCTTGATGTCGCCGAGCGCGCAGGTGTGTCCAAGGCCAGCGTGTCGCGCTTTATCGGCGATGACCGCGCCCTGCTCTCCGATGCCATCGCCCTGCGCATCGAGCAAGCCATCGATGAACTTGGCTACCGCCCCAATCAGATGGCCCGTGGCCTCAAACGTGGGCGCACGCGCCTGATCGGCATGCTGGTGGCCGATATCCGCAACCCCTATTCCATTGCCGTGATGCACGGCGTCGAAACCGCCTGCCGCCAGCACGGCTATAGCCTGGTGGTATGCAACACCGACCGCGATGACGAACAAGAGCGCCAGCACCTGGCGGCGCTGCGTTCGTACAACATCGAAGGGTTGATCGTGAACACCCTCGGCCATCACCTCGACCAACTGCTGGAACTGCAACGGGAAATGCCCCTGGTGCTGGTGGACCGCAAGGTCGAGCCGCTGCACAGCGACCTGGTGGGGTTGGACAACCCGGCGGCGGTGCGTATGGCGCTGGAGCATCTTGAGCAGCAGGGTTATCGCGAGGTACTGCTGGTGAGCGAGGCGACCGACGGCACCAGTTCACGGCTCGAACGCCTGCACAGTTTCAAAACTGAAGTCGCCAACCGCCCGCACATGAACGGCGCAGTACTTGAGTTGAACGACGCGTTGGAAAATCACCTGCGCATCTTCCTGGCCAAACCCACGCGCAAAGCGCTGTTCTGCGCCAACGGCGTGGCGGCGCTGGCGTGCACCCGTGCGCTCAAGGCGTTGGGCTGCCACTTATTCGACGATATCGGCCTGATTGCCCTGGATGACCTCGACTGGTATCCGCTGGTGGGCAGTGGCATCACAGCGCTCGCCCAGCCGACCGAGGCGATCGGTGCCAGTGCGTTCGACTGCCTGCTCAAGCGCTTGCGCGGTGATACAGCCCCGACGCGTACCCTGGATTTCCTGCCCCAACTGATCATCCGAGGCTCGACCCAACTCCTTGTGGGAGGGGGCTTGCCCCCGATTGCGGTATATCAGTCAGCTTAGCTGTAGCTGACCCAACGCTATCGGGGGCGAGCCCCCTCCCACATTTTGTTCTGCGCATAAAAATGAAACCGGTTTCAGAGGTAAACAACAATGCATGAATATCCCGTCTCTATCAGCCTTTCCAGCTACGGCGCCGAACTGGTCCGCCAGCAGGGCCAATTGAGTTTTGTCGCGCTGCTGCACGCCGCCGGTGCCCGGCGCATCGAATGGCGTGAAGAACTGCTGACCACCGAACCGCCTGGCACCCTGGCCCAGGCCGCCGCCGAGCAAGGCCTGGAATCGGTGTTTTCCTCGCCCCTGGAACTCTGGGTCGCCGGCCGTGCCCAGCCCAATGCAGACTTGGCCGCGACCCTGGACCGCGCCCAGGCCTTCGGGTCGCGCTGGCTGAAAGTGTCCCTGGGTTACTTCACCGACACCAACGACCTCGAAAGCCTGCACGCCCTGCTCAATCGCCACGCGGTCAAGCTGCTGGTGGAAAATGACCAGACCCTGCACGGTGGGCGGATCGAGCCGATGCAACGGTTTTTCACCGAGGTCGACCGCCTGGGCCTGCCGGTCAGGATGACCTTCGACATCGGCAACTGGCAATGGCAGGACCAATCCGCGCTCACCGCCGCGCGCCTGCTGGGCCGGCACGTCGACTACTTGCACTGCAAGGCCGTGGCCCGTCGCCCGGACGGCAAGCTGGTAGCCCAGCCGCCTGGCGCCACCGACCTGCATCTGTGGGAACAACTGCTCACGCACATGACCCAAGGTATTACCCGGGCGGTGGAGTTTCCGCTGCAGGGCGACGACCTGATCCAGGTCACCGCGCAACAGGTCGCCACCCTCGCCCGCCTTGGCCAACCCCGCGTGGAGAATGCCCATGTCTGAGATCGATATCCTGTCGTTTGGCGAGACCATGGCGATGTTCGTCGCCGAGCAGACCGGCGACCTGGCCCAGGTCGGCCAGTTTCACAAGCGCATTGCCGGGGCCGACAGCAATGTCGCGATTGGCCTGTCGCGCCTGGGTTTCAATGTCGCGTGGTTGAGCCGGGTAGGTAACGACTCCCTCGGGCGCTTCGTGGTCGATACCCTGGTCAACGAAGGCCTGGACTGCAGCCACGTAGCCATCGACCCGCTGCACCCCACCGGTTTCCAACTCAAATCCCGCGAAGAAGCTGGCGCCGATCCTCAGGTGGAGTACTTCCGCAAAGGTTCGGCGGCCAGCCATCTGTCGATTGCGGCCATCAGCCCGGCGCTGTTGCAAGCCCGGCACTTGCATGCCACCGGGATTGTGCCGGCGTTGTCCGAGGCCACCCGCGAATTGTCCGTGGAGTTGATGACACAGATGCGCAAGGCCGGGCGCAGCGTGTCCTTCGATCCGAACCTGCGTCCATCCCTGTGGGCCAGCCAGGCGCAGATGATCCGCGAAATCAACGCCCTGGCCGGCCTGGCTGACTGGGTATTGCCCGGCCTCAGCGAAGGCCAACTGCTTACCGGCTTCGATGACCCGGCGGATATTGCCGCGTTCTACCTCGACCAGGGCGCCGAAGCGGTGGCAATCAAGCTCGGGCCCGATGGCGCGTATTACCGCACCCAGATGGACCAGGGCTTCGTCGCCGCCGTGCGCGTGGACAAGGTGGTCGACACCGTGGGCGCCGGCGATGGTTTTGCCGTGGGCATGATCAGCGCCCTGCTGGAAAACGCCAGCTTTCCCGAGGCGGTACAACGCGGCAACTGGATCGGCAGCCGCGCCGTACAGAGCCGTGGCGACATGGAAGGGCTGCCCACCCGCGCCGAATTACCCAGCCGATCCGTTGCTTGACCCATTACCCACTCTCCCTGTTGCCACAACTACAACAAGCTCAGGAGCAACCTTATGGAAACCGTGAAACTCGCCACCCGCCGTTGGTGGTACATCATGCCCATCGTGTTTATCACTTACAGCCTGGCCTACCTGGACCGCGCCAACTACGGCTTCGCCGCCGCCTCGGGGATGGCCGAAGACCTGATGATCACGCCGGGCATGTCGTCCCTGCTCGGCGCGCTGTTTTTCCTCGGCTACTTTTTCTTCCAGGTGCCGGGGGCGATCTATGCGCAGAAGCGCAGCGTCAAAAAGCTGATTTTCGTCAGCCTGATCCTGTGGGGCGGCCTGGCTACCCTGACCGGGGTGGTCTCCAATGCCTACATGCTGATCGTCATTCGCTTCATGCTCGGGGTGGTCGAAGCCGCGGTGATGCCGGCGATGCTGGTGTACCTGTGCCACTGGTTCACCCGTGCGGAACGCTCGCGGGCCAACACCTTCCTGATCCTCGGCAACCCGGTGACCATGCTGTGGATGTCGGTGGTCTCGGGCTATCTGGTGCAGCATTTCAGCTGGCGCTGGATGTTTATCATCGAGGGCCTGCCGGCGGTGTTATGGGCGTTTATCTGGTGGAAGCTGGCCGACGAGCGTCCCAAGGACGCCAAGTGGCTGAGCGACACGGAAAAGCACAGCCTGGAAACTGCCCTGGCCGCCGAGCAAGTCGGGATCAAGGCGGTGAAGAACTACGCCGAGGCCTTTCGCTCGCCGAAGGTGATCATCCTGGCGCTGCAGTTCTTCTGCTGGAGCATTGGCGTCTACGGCTTCGTGCTGTGGCTGCCGTCGATCCTCAAGGCCGGCCTGAAGATGGACATGGTCGAAGCCGGCTGGCTGTCAGCCCTGCCCTACCTGGCGGCGGTGATCGGCATGCTGGTGGTGTCCTGGGGTTCGGACAAGCTGCAAAAGCGTAAACGCTTCGTCTGGCCGCCGCTGTTGGTTGCCTCCATCGCGTTCTATGCCTCCTACGCGCTCGGGGCTGAACACTTCTGGTGGTCCTACACCCTGCTGGTGATCGCCGGGGCATGCATGTACGCGCCTTATGGTCCGTTCTTCGCCATCGTTCCGGAAATCCTTCCGGCCAACGTCGCCGGCGGCGCCATGGCGCTGATCAACAGCATGGGCGCACTGGGCTCGTTCGGCGGTTCGTACCTGGTGGGTTATCTCAATAGCAGCACCGGTTCGCCGGGCGCTTCGTACCTGTTGATGAGCGGTGCGTTGATGCTGTCGGTGGTGCTGACAATTTTCCTCAAGCCCGGCGCCAGCGACCGCGTACGCGAGCCCGTGGCTACCCTCGAAATGAAGGCCAATTCCTGATGAAAAAATCCGTGGTTTTATACAAGAAACTCTCCGCGCCGCTGATGGCCCGCCTGCATGAGCAGGCCGACGTGACCCTGATCGACTCACTGGACGAGGCCGGCCTGGCCCAACTGCGCAGCGCCCTGCCCAACGCCCACGGGCTGTTGGGCGCCAGCCTGCGCCTGGATGCCGGGCTGCTTGACCTTGCGCCGAAGCTGGAAGCGGTGGCGAGCGTTTCCGTGGGGGTGGACAACTACGACATCGACTACCTCACCCAGCGCGGCATCCTGCTCAGCAACACCCCGGATGTGCTCACCGAAACCACCGCCGACACCGGCTTTGCGCTGATCCTGGCGACCGCCCGACGCGTGGTGGAACTGGCCGACATGGTGCGCGCCGGCCAATGGAACAAGAACATCGGCCCGGCACACTTCGGCAGCGATGTACACGGCAAGACTTTGGGCATCATCGGCATGGGTCGCATCGGCGAAGCCTTGGCCCAGCGTGGGCATTTTGGCTTCGGCATGCCGGTGATCTACCACAGCCATTCGCCCAAGCCTGCGGTAGAGGCGCGTTTTGGCGCGCAGTACCGCAGCTTGCCGGAACTGCTCAAAGAGGCCGATTTTGTCTGCCTGACCTTGCCGCTGACGGCTGAAACCGAGAAGCTGATTGGCGCTGAAGAGTTCGCGTTGATGGGGCCGGAGACGATCTTTATCAACATTTCCCGGGGCAAGGTGGTGGACGAAGCGGCGCTGGTCGAAGCCTTGCAACAGCGCACCATTCGCGCGGCCGGGTTGGATGTGTTCGAGAAAGAACCGCTCGACCACGCATCGCCGCTGCTGCGGTTGAACAATGTGGTGGCGACGCCGCACATAGGCTCGGCTACCCATGAGACACGCGAGGCGATGGCCAAATGTGCGGTGGATAATCTGCTGCAGGCGTTGGACGGAGAGCGGCCGCAGAACCTGGTGAACCCAGGTGCCTGGAAATAAGGGGCGAGCCCTATCACTGTAGGAGCGAGCTTGCTCGCGAAAAACGTCTAGGCAACACGTTCATTCTGAATGAACGCGGGGCCCCTGAGTTCTTCGCGAGCAAGCTCGCTCCTACAATGGCATCAGGGCAAGCCCCCTCCCACCTTTTGCCTGCATTTCAAATGGTCAGATAACAAACTTCGCCACCATCCCATTCAAATCCACCGCCAACCGCGACAGCTCATGGCTGGCCGCGCTGGTCTGGTTGGCGCCCGCTGCCGACTGCGTCGCCAGGTCACGGATATTCACCAGATTGCGGTCCACTTCGCGCGACACCTGAGCCTGCTCTTCCGAAGCGCTGGCGATCACCAGGTTGCGTTCGTTGATCAGGCTGATCGACTGGGTGATCTGCTCCAGCGCCACGCCAGCGGCGCGGGCCAGTTCCAGGGTGTGTTGGGTGCGCTGGTTGCTCTGCTGCATGGATTGCACGGCTTCACCGGTGCCGTTCTGGATGCCGGCGACCATTTTCTCGATTTCCTGGGTGGACTGCGCGGTGCGATGGGCCAGCGCCCGCACTTCGTCGGCCACCACGGCGAAGCCACGTCCGGCTTCACCGGCACGCGCCGCCTCGATCGCGGCGTTGAGCGCCAACAGGTTGGTCTGCTCGGCGATCGCACGGATCACGTCCAGTACCTTGCCGATGTCACGCCCTTGCGCTGCCAGCCCTTCGATCATCGCCGCCGTGTTCTGCACATCCTGGGTCATGGTCTGGATTGCCCCGACCGTCTCCACCACCCGGTCGCGCCCTTCCCGCGCCGCCTGGTTGGACTGGCCGGACGCTTCGGAGGTGGACACCGCATTGCGCGCCACCTCTTCCACGGCTGCAGTCATCTCATTGACCGCCGTGGCCGCCTGGTCGATTTCATTGTTCTGCTGTTGCAAGCCACGGGAGGCTTCTTCGGTGACTGCGCTCAATTCTTCGGCAGCCGACCCAAGCTGCGTGGCCGAGCCTGCAATGTGCTGGATGGTCTGACGCAGGTTGGCCTGCATGGTCGACAAGGCACTGATCAGGCGCGCCGGTTCGTCCTTGCCGTCGTCCTCGATGGTTGTCGTCAGGTTGCCGCCGGCGATGCTTTCAGCCGCTTGCACGGCCTTGCGCAACGGCGTGACGATGCTGCGGGTCAGCAGCCAGGCCAGCAACACCGTCAGCAACGCAGCGGCGACCGACACCACGATGACGCCGGTAATGGCGCCTTCGTAACTGTGCTCTGCCTGGGTATCGGCAGCCTTGGCGCCGGCGGCGTTGAGGGCGATCAGTTTGTTCAACTGCTCGCCCATCTGGTCGGTGCCTTCCTTGATACGGCTGTTGATCAGGGCGCGCATTTCATCGACCTTGTCTTGCCTGGACAGGGCAATCATGTCGGCCTGGGCCTTGACGTAGTTGTCCAAGGTAGTGGCGAATGCCTTATACAACACCGCCTCCTCGACATTTGCCGGCAACGCGGCGTAATGGGTCTGCGCGACCCTGACCTTGTCCACCAACACGCCGATGCGGGCTTCGGCTTCCTGCAGGGCCGCCGGCTCACGGTTGACCAACACGCGAAAGGACAGGATGCGCATGCGCAACACGTTTTCCGTCATATGCCCCAGGTACGTCACACTGGGCAGCTGATTGGTGCTCATGTCCAGCGAAGCCTGGCGCATCAGGGTCATGCGGTTGACCGCAAATACCCCCAAAATGACCACCAGCACTGCAATGAAGGCAAATCCGAGAAATGCGCGAGGGGCAATATTCAGATGACGCAGGGACATAAGGGGGGCTCTCAGAAGTGATGTTCGGCAGCGACCTGCCGCGAATCGATCCGTCAGCGCCAACGCGCTACCCAGACCTTGGCCACCCCTGGTGTAATGGATAGGTTGGCCTATACGGGGTATCGGCTGATGTCGACGTTTTATGCAGGCGCTTTATAAATAATTTATTACACTTCTGACGACTGGCCGTTTCTGGCATCCTGCGCCTCCCTTTTCTGACCCGAGCCCTCATTTTGTCTGACGCTCAAGCCCCCCGCCCGCGCTATAAATCCGACCTGATCTACGGCCTGGAAGACCGTCCGCACTTCACGGCGGCGATATTTGCCGCCTTGCAGCATGTGCTGGCGAGCTTCGTAGGCATTATCACGCCGACCCTGATCGTCGGTGGCGTGCTGGGCCTGGAAAGCGAAGTGCCCTATCTGGTGAGCATGGCGCTGTTTGTCTCGGGGCTCGGCACTTTCGTACAGGCACGTACCTTCGGCCCCATCGGCTCCGGGCTGTTATGCCTGCAAGGCACCAGTTTTTCCTTTATCAGCGTGATCCTGAGTGCCGGCTTCATGGTCAAGGCCCGCGGCGGCGGCACTGATGAGATTCTTTCGACGATCTTTGGCATCTGTTTTTTTGCAGCCTTCATCGAAGTGGTGCTCAGCCAGTTCATCGGCAAGCTGCGCAAGCTGATTACCCCGGTGGTCACCGGCACCATCATCACCTTGATGGGCTTGTCGCTGATCAAGGTAGCGGTGACCGACATGGCCGGCGGCTTTGGTGCGGGCGACCTGGGCGCTGCCAGCAACATGGGCCTGGCGGCGCTGGTGCTGCTGACCATCGTGGTGCTCAACCGCTTCGACAACCCGTTCCTGCGCCTGGGCTCGATCGTGATCGGCCTGACCTTGGGCTTTGTGGTGGCGTGGTGGCTGGGCCGGGTGGACATGACCGCCCTGCCCCAGGTGCCCTTGATCAGCGTGCCGGTGCCGTTCAAGTACGGGTTTTCGTTCGACTGGGTGGCGTTTATCCCGGTGGCGGTGATCTTCCTGATTTCGCCGCTGGAGGCCGCCGGGGATCTGACGGCCAACTCGATGATTTCCCAGCAGCCGGTCAAGGGCCCGCTGTACATCAAGCGCATCAAGTCCGGCCTGTTGGCCGACGGGCTCAACTCGGCCATGGCGGCCACCTTCAACAGCCTGCCGATGGTGACGTTCGCCCAGAACAACGGCGTGATCCAACTGACCGGCGTTGCCAGCCGCTACGTGGCGTACTTCATCGCCGGCCTGCTGGTACTGCTGGGACTGTTCCCGATGATCGGCGCGGTGCTGCAATTGATGCCCAAGCCGGTACTGGGCGGCGCGACCCTGATCATGTTCGGCACCGTGGCCGTGGCCGGCATCAAGATCCTCGCCGAAGCCGGGCTGCACCGACGCAATGTGCTGATCGTGGCGATTTCCCTGGGGATGGGCCTGGGCGTGGCCGCCGTGCCGGAAGTGCTGCGCGACCTGCCCAAGGCGCTGCACAACATTTTCGAATCACCGATCACCGTGGGGGCGTTCTGTGCAATCTTGCTGAACATTTTCCTGCCGGAAGAGTTCATAGAGCTGCAAGAAGATGAATTCGATCCGGAGTCCTCTACCCTCAAGGTCATGCAGGACCCGGACGTCACCAAACACTAGGAGCACCTTTGTATGCGCAAGCTCATGGTTCTATCGCTGTTGCTACTGACCTTGAGCGCCTGCGCGCTGTTCCCCAATCGCGATCCGGTCAACATCAACGTGGTCGGCATCGAACCCCTGCAAAGCCAGGACCTGGAAGTACGCTTCGCCGTGAAGCTGCGGGTGCAGAACCCTAATGAAACGCCAATCGACTACAACGGCGTGGCCCTGGACCTGGAGGTCAACGGCCGCCCATTGGCCTCGGGCGTCAGCGACCAGGCCGGCAGCATCCCGCGCTTTTCCGAAGCCGTGCTGATGGTGCCGGTCAGCGTTTCGGCGTTCACCGTATTGCGCCAGACTTTGGGCTTGAGCCAGACCCAGAGCTTGAACAACCTGCCCTATGTACTGCGCGGCAAACTGGCGGGCGGGCTGTTTGGGACGATGCGCTTTGTCGAGCGGGGCACGTTGGATTTGCCCAACACCGCCACTTGGTAAACGGCGGGCGACAAACGCTGAAGATCCAATGTGGGAGGGGGCTTGCTCCCGATGGCTGTGTACCAGTCAGCCTATCTGCAACTGACCCACCGCTATCGGGAGCAAGCCCCCTCCCACATGTTTAACCGCGTTTAGTCAGTGATATAGCGCACGCCCGGCCTGGCGCGTTCATCCACCACCAATTCGAATATATCCGGCCGGGCATAATGCCCCACCACGTCGTAGTCATACCTGGCCCGCACCAACTCATCGGTATCGATCCGCGCTGTCAGCAGGCCCGCCTCACCCACCAGCGGCCCGGCCAGAATGTCTCCCATCGGCCCGACAATCACGCTGCCTCCGGCAATCAACGGTCGATCCGCCGGCCAGTTGGCGACCTCCACGCCCAACGCCGCGGGCGATGCCTGTACCTGGCAGGCGCTCACCACAAAGCAACGCCCTTCATGAGCCACGTGGCGCATGCTTACTTGCCACATCTCGCGTTCATCCACGGTCGGCGCGCACCACACCTGTACGCCCTTGGCGTACATCGCGGTGCGCAGCAGCGGCATCATGTTTTCCCAGCACACCGCGCCGCCAATCCGCCCGACTGCGGTGTCGATCACCGGTAACGTCGAGCCGTCGCCCTTGCCCCAGATCAGCCGTTCGGTGCCGGTGGGCATCAGCTTGCGGTGCTTGGCCACAAGCCCGCCCATGGGTTCAACGTACAACACGGTGCAATACAGGGTGCTGCCACTGCGCTCGATCACACCGACTACCAGGCTGGCACCCGTGCGCGCGGACAACCCGGCCAGCGCATCGGTCTCGGCGCCTGGCACATCAATGGCATTGGCAAAGTAGCGGGCGAAGGCTTCGCGCCCTTGCGGCAGGCGGTAACCCAGTTGCGTGCCAAACCCTTCGCCTTTCGGATAGCCGCCCAACAAGGCCTCCGGCATCACCACCAGCTGCGCGCCGCTGCGCCGAATTTCGTCTTCATAGGCGAGTATCTGTTCAAGGGTTTCGGCCTTGCCGCCCGGCAACGAACCCATTTGTAAGGCGGCCACAGTAGAAACAGGCATCACGGTCACTCCAAGTCAGTGGGGGTTGCCCATTCTCCGGCCAAGCAGGATCATGAATAAAGCCCACCTCAGTGCTGAATGATATGAGCCAAATCAATATCGCCCAGGTCGACCTGAACCTGCTCAAAACCTTCGAAGCCCTGCACGACGAATCCAGCGCCAGCCGCGCGGCGTTGCGCCTGGGGGTTACGCAATCGGCCATCAGCGCCGGTTTGCGGCGTCTACGCGAGCTATATGGCGATCAGCTATTTGTGCGCACGGGACGTGGGTTGGCGCCGACTGTACGCGCCAATCAATTGAAACCGGTGATCAGCGAAGCGCTGGACCGTTGTCGGCAAAGCCTGGCGATGATTGATCCACAGAGCCCGAACTATCAGGGCCGTTCCGTGGTGCTGGGCCTGTCGGACGACTTCGAGATTGCCTATGGCCGTCGCCTGATGGACAGCGTCGCACAGCGTCTGCCGAAGCTGCGGGTGATCTTCCGCCAGACCCACAGCCAGATCGTCGCCGGCGCCCTGCTCGACCGCAGCCTGGACCTGGCGATCACCGCCGGCGGGTTTGCCGAGCGGCGCCTGAGTCGGCAAGTGCTCGGGGAAGGTGACTATCGCTGCCTGGTGGATCCGGACAGCCTGGCGCCCGGCCAGCAACAGCTCGACCTGACGGAGTTCGTCGCGCGCGAACATGTGCTTGTGTCGTCGGGTGGGTTTATCGGCATTACCGATGAAGGCTTGGCGGCGCACGGCTTGAGCCGCCAGGTGTGCGCGTCCACCAGCCACTTTGCCGCCTTGGCGTTTCTGCTCAAGGGCAGCGCGGCGGTGGCGACGATCCCTGGGCATGCCGCCGAGGCCATCGCCCGCCTGACCGGCTTGCGCGTACTGCCCTGCCCACTGGCGTTGCCCCGCTATCCGGTCGAGCTGGGCTGGCGCACCCAGGCCCAGCTCGACCCCTTGCTGTTGAAGGTTCGCGAGGCAATCGAGGCGTGCTTTATTTAGCCGCGGCCATCAGCTTGTTGACTTCGCTGCGCACCATGTTGGAAAACTCCGGCGGCGACATGCCGTCCAGTTCCGCGCGCACCCACTCGGCCCATTTGCCCTTGCGCTTGGCGCGCTCGCCGAACAAGCGCGCGGCTTCGCCCTTGGCCTTGCCCAGGTTGGTTTGCCACAGGTCGTAGAGACGCGACTTTTCATCTTCCAGCTCGGCGCGTTCGGCGAGGGTCTTGTTGGCGAGATTGAAGCTCATGTTGAATTACCTGCTGCACAAATAGGTGACATCTTACACTGTAGGTCGAAAAGACCCGATTTCGATTTTGCCGCAAATGGGTAGCCGGCAAAATAACTGCAACTTTTGCCCGCGCCCGATACTCCATTGTTCACTGCCACTTACACTTGCAAGGAGTCACACATGGCCCGCAAAACCGCCGCCCAATCTGTCGAAGATCAAATCAAGGATCAAGCCTTCAGCGAACTGACTTCGCTGATTGAAGAATCCGACAAACTGCTCAAGAGCAGTGCATCACTGGTGGGTGAGGAAGGCGAAACCCTGCGCGAGCAGGTCGCCATCAAACTCAAGCAAGCCCTGGACTCAGTGTCCAACGTCCGTGAGCGCAGCAAGCCAGTAGTCGATGCCACCGAGACTTATATCGGTGGTCACCCCTGGCAGACCGTGGCGATTTCCGCAGGCTTTGGCCTGGTGGTAGGCCTGCTGCTCGGTCGCCGTCACTGATAAGTAGGGGCTGCGCCCAAGGCGCAGCCCCTTCAAACCGCAGCCAACGCTTGCAGCTGCTGCAGCTCCTGTACCTCAAGTTCAATCCCCGTTTCCTGCGACTTCGCCCGTGCGCGATGCCGCCGATCTCCCGGCAACCGCCGCAACCCCGCCGCATGCATCTGCCGCACCAGTTCCTGGCTGCGCACAGCAAAGCTTTGACCGGCGGTTTTGCTCGGGTCGATCACGATCAGCAGCTGGCCCGTCCACGGCGTACGCGCCCCCGGATGATCAGCCCAACTGAATTCGAACGAAAAATGACCGCCCGTTAACGCGGCCGCCAGCAACTCGACCATCATCGACAGCGCCGAGCCCTTGTGCCCGCCAAACGGCAACAGTGCGCCGCCTTCCAGAATGGCTTTAGGGTCCTGGGTCGGCTGGCCCAGGCTGTCTACGCCCATGCCCGGAGGCAGGCGTTCGCCCTTGCGCGCGGCGATCTGCACGTCGCCATGGGCGATGGCGCTGGTGGCCAGGTCGAACACGATCGGCGGGCCGTCGGCACGCGGCGCGGCAAAGGCAATGGGGTTGGTGCCGAATAACGGGCGGTCGGCACCATGGGGCACCACGCAGGTCATGCTGTTGACCACGCTCAAGGCCACCAGCCCTTCTTCGGCGAAGGGCTCGACATCCGGCCACAGGGCGGCAAAGTGATGGGAATTGTGAATCGCCAGCAGCGCGATGCCGGCGCTACGGGCCTTGTCCACCAGCAACGCTCGCGCCGCTTCAAGGGCGGGCTGGGCAAACCCGCTACCGGCGTCCACCCGCACGAAGCCGGACGCGACATCGGTCACCACCGGCACGGCCTGGCCATTGACCCAGCCACTGGCCAGGCTACTGAGGTAACCGGGGATGCGGAAAATGCCGTGACTATGTGCGCCGTCTCGCTCGGCGCTGGCGCAATTGTGCGCCAGGATCGCAGCCACTTGTGGCGAGGTGCCGTGCTTCACGAACACCGCTTGCAGCAACCCAACAAGGTCGTTGAAACCGATGAGCGCTGTCGCGTTGTCAACTATCGGGGACTGGGCAGACATCTGTAGCTCCGATTTTGTAATTGGAAGAGGCAACAAGAATCCAGACCGACGATTAAACAACGCCTTCCGTGCCTGCTGTCAACGGGCGCTTGACGTCTGAGCCAGTTATCTACCGCAGCACGCCCGCCGCCGCCCTCTACGTTGACGGTTCATAACCGCGCAACAATGGAGATGCCGGATGGCGAATGTGACCGTGCCCTACTTTTTCGATGAATTCCTGCATCCTGTCAGCCGCAAGGAGCCCACGCCACGGGAGCGTGCGCTGGGCTTCACGGTGAAAGATCTGAATTGGCTGCACACGCTGTACTACGCCACTGACACGGCACGCAGGGACACGGCCTTAAACGAGTACCCCATGCTGGTGGAAAGGTTGCTGATCAACCCCACCGGCAAACACCCCACCCCACTGGCAGGCGCCTTTGTCATCAGCCCGACGCCGGACGAGGCAAAGGCCGTGCTCTACACCCCGTACACAGGGCTGGAGTTGTTCGACAGCCACACCGCCCTGCTCAATGAAGTGGACGAGCGGCTGAGACAACCTGCACAACGCAGCGATTTGCTGCGCTTTTTGTCTATCGACGAGCAGGATGCGCTGCCGCTGGCGGTGCGCCTGACCGCGACCACCTCCGTCATCCAGGGTGCGGTGATGGAGGACCAGCAGCAAGCCATCCTGGACGGCCAGCAGAAAAACGTAGCAGTCATGCTCGACGAGTTGCGCAAACTCCCAAGCCTGCACGGGATGCTCGACACCTTGCTCGGCATCATGGCCCGCCCCTATTTCCCGGGACTGAACCAGCGCGATACACGGGTGAGCTTCTTCAGCCGAGAGTCGCCCGCAGAAGACCGTCGATGGGTCACCTCCGAGCCCCTGCGCGATGCGCTGTTGCGTTTTTATGTGAATCACGCGTGGCCGACGGAGCAGACGCATACTTTTTCCAATATCGGTCTCGACACCGCCGCCCATACCCCGGAGCAACAGGCTCAAGACCAGCAGCGTTGGGACAGCGTGATCGAACAAACCAGCGGCATACTTTCAACGTTGTTGAACAGCCTGTTGCAGACCTACTGGAACGAGGACTTCAACGGCCGCCAGTCACGCCGACGCTTTTTCAGCCGGGTTATCAGTGACAAATGCCGCGTTGACCTGCTGTTCAAGCAACAGGAAATGATTCTGACCGCCGACCAAAGTCAAAAACTGAGGACGCTGTTCCTTCCCGACCAAGCCGCGCGTACCGCCTCCGACAATCGGCTGAGCGTAGAAAAGGTGCGCATACATGCGCCGTTTCAACATTACGTCGATCTGGCCAGCACCCTGATGATCAGCAATTCCCACGCTTACCTCTACACCCAATCACGGGGTTTGCAGGTACTCGCAGACCTGAACGACCTTAACGATGCCCTGTTGAGCATGCTCAAAACCGCAGGACACGAAGATGAGCTGCTCAATTTCCTGTCCGTGGATGAGCGCAGTGTGTTTGTCGGCATGGATCACATTCAGGTGACCGGCAAGCCCGTCGCTGGCGATGTGTTCCAGGAAATCATCGAGGACATCATCGCCAAGCAATTCGACAACCTGGAAACGGCGCTGGGGCTGTTTCGGCGCAGCGCGGGCGGCGTCGACCTGGCCGCACAAGTCGAAAGTGCCCTGGACGTACGGACCATGCTCGACAGCCGTTTGCTGGAGCAGGAGACGGACGGGCGCTGGAGCGTCCATCCCATCACCACTGACAGTGGCCGCCCCACCACGGTCCAGGCGGAAAAGTCCAAGTTGCACCTGCAGCGATTGCAGGCGATCGAGGCGGCAATGGCCGAGGAGCGCGGCCGGTATCTGACCTTGCGCGAACTGGCGGCCCATGCACTGGACGCCGAGTTGGCCAAGCGCCAATTGGCGCTGAAGGCCGACGAGGTTCATATCAATACCTACCCCACCCAGGCCCTGGAGCGCGAAATCCGCCCGCCCCTGGCCTCATCGAGCATGGTCGAGCACTTCATTGCCCGCCTGGCCCGGCAAACCGATGCGCTGAGCGAGTCCAGCCTGACCTGGTTCTACGGCGACCGCCATGCCGGTGTCGCCTATAAGCTGCATAACCTGAGCATCGCGACCTTCAATTCGATCATCGAGCGAGTCCTGGGCACGTTTGCACGTGACGACCTGCGTGCACTGCCCAATCTCCTCCTGGAGAATAACCAGGCGCACCTGAGTCTGGGCATGTTGCAGGGTTTGAGCGGTGAGGCGCAGTTGAGACGGCTGCACAAGAGTTTGCCGGCCCAAAGCCTCGCCCTGCTGGACAGCGTTCTGAACGCCAACAGCATGACCCGGATGACCCGTCACGGCCTGAACGGGTTCATACCGGATGCCTTTGGCCTGACCCTCAAAACCGGCGCGCAGAGCACGCCTCAGGCCCTGGCTAACTGTTTTGTGCTGACCGAACGTGGCGGCACGGACCCCGTTCATTCAGGAACGGCGCTGCTGTGGACGCCACGTAACGGCTACGAGGCCTATGGGTCGATCAAGGCCCTGCGCCAAGCAGTGGAGCAACGCTTGCAAGACCCCCTGAAGCGATTAACCCTGCTGGAGAATCTGCCGATCTCCAAGCGTGTCCCCCATCAGGCCTGGCAGCTCGGCCCACTGCGGCGTATCGACGACCACCTGCTGCACGACCGGCAACAGAGTTACAGTGACTTCACGCGAGACGAGATAGACCATTTATTCTCGATGAAATTAAACGCAGAGCGCTTTCAGGACTGCATGGACAGCATCATCCGCCGGGCACCACCAACCAACCTGCCCAGGTCCATTGCCATTGCGCGGGCCCTGATCAACCTGCAAGCGCTGCCGGTATGGCTGGGCATGGCAAGCCCCCGCGAGCAACGCCTGCACGCCGAACTGCTCGAGCAATACCGCATCAGCGCGCCGGACGAGCGTGACTACCTGCACAGCATCACGCCTCTGCGCGACGCGGCCAGGAGCACCCTTTCAACCTTGCTCGATAAGCGCTTTCCAGGGCAATCGATCAACCCGGACAACGTACTGATACCGAGTCGTATCGACTTGAAGGGCAGCGCGCAGACCCTGACCGACTTCGCCCTGCGGCACTTGCCCGAGCTGCACGCCGAAGACATCAAGCCACTGTCGCGTACAGCCACCGAGCTACCGGCGGGACTGGACGGCGATGCCATCGTGCAACTGGTTCGACAACTGGACTTGAAAGGCATCTTCCAGAAGCAACTGACCACTGACCTCAAAGGCCAGTCCGAGGATAGCCGCGAGCGTCGTCAATTGTTCTGTCGGCAATTGCCCTGGCAGTTGCTGCACTATGCCCATCAACAAACCCTGGATGAGCGGCTGTCCGCGTCGGCCTGGGGCTTCATCCAACACATCTTCGATATGCCTGACGCGCTGGCGCGTGCCGCCGTGCCGGGCGTAACGGCGATCATTCGGCCCCTCGATCTGGTCGCCACCCCAGGCGCGGCGCGGGTCAAGGCGCTGGGCTGCTACTTGATCGGTCCCAAGGCCGGCGCTTCGGGCCCCCTGATCCTGTACGCCCCCTACAGCCCCACACATGGCTTGAAGGAATATGCCAATGAAGCGGCGTTCCTCAACGAGTTGACCACGCCCGGTGCGCTGCAGGACTGGGTAGTCGGCCAGTTGGAGGCGCCCGAGCAAGCCACTTACCGCAATTTGCTCAACGAAAAACCGCGCCATGAGCGCTCGGAGATCAGTTTTGGGGCAACGCCTATCACCGGCAACCTGCTCAAGCGGCTGTTTGAAGACAATGTCGAGATGCTCCTGGGGATGCTCACCTCCCAGTTCTCGCGATCAGGCCAGGCAGCATGGGATGCGGTCACCAGCCTGCTCACCCAGGAAATCCCCAAAGGCCTGCAGTTCCTGGCCGGCAAGCTGGCCTACCCGTTGGCGGTGTGGCGCAGCTACAAACTGTTCAAAACCTCCGCCGAAGACTTGCAGCAACACCGCTGGCAAAAGGCGCTCACGGCCTTTATCGGCGGCGTGGCCGAGCTGGCATCCTTGCGCGAGGCGCTGGACGGGCTGCTGCCGCAGGCGCCCGCCGCAGAGGAACAGGGCAAACAGGTGGGTGTGGATTTGACAGCACCCGGCCGCACGCAGCTGCAAGCACTGGAAGCCCACGACATCGCCTTGGAAGACCTGGAACTGAGCACGCAAATTCATCTGTACAGGGACAAGACCGGCACCCGGCATTTCGTGCCGTTGGCGGGCAAGGTGTACCCGGTGAAAAGTGCCGGTGAGCGTTGGCGCCTGAACCAGGGCGAACTGCAGGGCCCCTATATACAACGCGACGCCCAGGGCGCATGGGTGCTGGACCTCGACCGGCATCATCCACTTTACGGCAAAACGTTGAGTCGCTTATCAGACAAGGTTCAGACGCGAGGAGCCGAACGCGACTCCATCAATATCCAAGCGGTGGGGATGAGGCAAATTGCCGCGTTATCCAGTTGGAAAGCACAGTGCATTGATGAAGCGCTCAACGTGGCGACTTATTACACGGTCACCTGTAAACGCAACCTCCTCCACTACGCGACACACCTGGATCCCCTGAGCCGGCTCGGGCGGTTTTTCGGTGAGTTGTTCGGCGTGGTCACATTGACGCTCGATCAGGTGGGAAGAATCGAGCGGCGCATCGATGAGGTACTCAACGAGTTGACCAACCACACCTTGATCAACCCCGATTCACAACGTTTTGTCTGCGGCACCCATCGCTACAATCCGCGACAGTCCTTTGCTTTCGTGATTCCCAAGGATGCGGGCCAGAAGATCTATTTGCTGGACCGCTTCTTCGACCCGCCCATGGACATCTATCAAAATCATCTGAACATCCCCTTCGACATCTCGGCCCATGCACGAGCGACCATATTGATTCACGAGATAACCCATCTCAAATCCCAGACCGAGGATCTGGCCTACCTGGACAGCATGCGGCCGTTCCCAGACCTGATCAAAGTCAGCACCCCGCGTACCAAGCTGATGCAGACCGACCTTTCGGACCTGCGCTTAAACGCGCTGTCCCTCATGACGCCGGTCAGGCTGCTGTTCAAGACATGGGACGATTTCAGTCAGGAATGGGAAGACTTCGGCAGCAGTCACGCTACGTCGGCGCAAAAGGCAAAGGTACTGAGCACCACCGGTGGCCGAACGCTGGATGACGCCCGGTCGATCTTCATGAGTAATGCCGACAAACGTATCGACACGATCCTGGCCAATGCCGACTCCGTGACCTACATGATCAGTCAACTCGGCCGAGAGCTGGATGCGGGAGCCTGAACAGGCTCCCGGCGGGTATATCAGTCTTTCTGGTCACGCAGGATATTGCCGGAAGCGCCATCGATACGCGCCTCGTACACGGTGCCGTCAGACTTGCGGCCTTTGACCTCCCAGTAGCCATTGTCGTCGGCTTCGGCCGCGTACACCTCAACGTAGCCGGCCTTGGTCTTGGCCACTTCAATGGCCTTTTCGATGGTGATCCAGCCCGCGCCAGGTTTATCGGCCAGGGCGGCGCCCGCACTGAGCAGCGCGGTGGTTGCACACAGGGCGACTAAGGTTTTCTTCAGCATGTTCGTACTCCATTGTGGGAATGTGCTGATTTTTAGGTCGAGCCAAACAAGAATAAGTTCCAATTGATGCGCAATTGCCATGACGGCTGTTCTCGCTGTCCGCCTCGGGAGGTTAGAATGTGCGAAATCAGGATGAGTTAATGAGCGAAAAGTCCCTTACAGAAGCCGAATATGACGCCATCACCGACGCCGCCGCGCATTGGTGCATGCGCATGCATGCGGGCGACTGCACGGCGGCGGAGCGTCAAGCCTTTACCCAATGGCACGATGCGCATCCGCTGCACGCTTTCGAATACGCCGCCATGCTGGAAATCTGGGAAGTCGCTGACCACCTGCCCCGCAGCCCGGCGCCGCCGCTGGTGTTACCGTTCAAGCCACGCTCGCGCTGGCGCACTTACGCGGTCGCAGCCGCGATTTGCCTCGCCGCGTTGCCCCTGGCCGCGTTCACTGGCTGGGAAGCCGGCTGGTTGCCCAGTTCCTATAAGCGTTTCGAAGCGGTCAACGGTTTGCGCAACATTACCCTTGGCGATGGCAGCCAGGTGGAGTTGAACCTGGGCACCGAACTGGTCTACAGCGACTACAAGGACCAGCGACGCGTTACGCTGAAAAAGGGTGAAGCATTTTTCAAGGTCAGCCATGACAGCGCCTACCCCTTCATCGTGCGCGCAGGGGAAGGCCAGGTGCGGGTGACCGGGACTCAGTTCAACGTGTGGAAATACGAAGACAAGGTCCGGGTGATGCTGCTCGAAGGCTCGGTGCAGATCGCCAGTGACAACCTGCACCCCGGCGTACAACTGAGCCCGGGCATGCAGGCCAGCTATCATCAGGGCGACACCACGCCCGAGGTCCAGGCCTTCAACCCCAATGACAGCGCGCTGGCGTGGCGCACGGGCAAGCTGGTGCTCGATAACCTGGCCCTGGCGGACGCACTGCCGCTGATCAACCGCTACCTGGACAAACCCGCGATGCTGGCGGACGCGAGCACCGGGACCATTCGCATTGGCGGTATCTATAACCTCAGTGAGGTCAACAACCTCATCCCTTCCCTGCCCAAGGTGCTGCCGGTCTACCTGACCCAGAACCAGGATGGCAACCCTGTACTCAACTCCATTCCGCGTAAAACGCCCAAAGGCTGAGCCTGCGGCTACCTGTCCATTTTTGAAACACCCAACTGCGCTATATCGCCCAGTGGCTGCGGATTCACGGTTTTGTCATGGGCACTGTTTCATCAGTGATACAACTGGCGCGAGCGGCGGAGCATATCGCGCCGCATGGCGACTGTCTCACCCGTGAAACACCCCAGCCGGTCGATCCTCCAGCGCAACTCGCAATACACTGAATCCAGAAGAAAAATAAAAAGCGGCACGCCTTCTGCTCTTTCCCTGACAGCGCTGTTTAGGGTCAGCGTGAATAACAAGGACTGCCGCCGTGAACGCACTCACTCATGCCTCGATAAACGCACTGCTGATCAGTTGCGTGCTCAGTGCCGGCGTCAGCCTGCCGAGCCAGGCGGGTGATGGCGTGATCGTGACAGGGCGCACCGTGCAAGGTCATATGTACGGGCGCACCTCCCTTCCGGACCCCTACCCCAACACTGCCAACGCCAACCCCAGCAAAGAAGTGAACAGCGCTATTTCCGGCGAACTCAGCGATGTGGACATCGGCGGTATTCGCAGCGGTTCGAGCCTTGCGCGTTCCCTCCAGCCCAGCGCTAATCAGGCGGGCTTGAGCGCCACGCAAAACGGCATGTCGACCCTGGGCACCGGCGCAGCCGCCGGCCACGGCGCGGGCAGCGGCATGGGTGGGCAGATCAGTGATTCGATCCAGCGCGGCATGAGCCCCTTGAATAACCTCGGCAGCATGATGGGGGGCAAGTGATGAAGCGCCTCGTGCTGATGGTGGCGCTGCTGGGCAGTGCGTCGACGATGGCAGACAACACTGCCGTGATCCAAAGCAGCGGCACACAGTACGAGGGCGTGCTGTCGATCAACCAGGCGGCCGGTAACCAGCAACAGATGTCCAACAGCCGCGCCATTGTCCTCGGCGGCCAGGCCACCAACCTCAACATCCAGAAACTCGACGGCAACGTCGACCCGTCCTTGAACGCCAAGGCGGCGATCCTGGGCAGCTCTTTTACCAACGGCAACGGCGTACTGGGCATCAACCAGTCGGCCGGGGCCAATAACCAATCGATCAATGCCGTGCGGATCAGTCTCAATCCTGGCCCGCAAAGCATCGATGACAGCGTCCTGTTGCAACAGAACACGACGCAGTTGACCGACTCAGGGCTCACCCCCACCACTGGCAGCCGCCAGGTCGTGACCAGCGACCAGGCCTTCACCGGCAGCCGAGGAGTGATTCAGGTGAACCAGAGTGCCGGGGTGGGGAACCGAGTGGCTAACACCCTGGGTATCACTATCAAGTGAACGCTTGGTAGCACTGGCTGGACCGTACCAACACTTAACCCAACTAATCAGAAGCAAGGAGAAACACCATGAAACCTCAAATGGCTCTGAAACCATTGGTTTTCGCTCTCGCCGCGCTCATGGCTGCCGCCGCTCAAGCAGGCGGTGGCTGGCATCCGGCGCCTCAACCTAGCGGTACTGTTGCCGCTGTGGTCACTGATGTGCAAAAAAGCCAGCACAACAAATTCGACGACACCAACACCGAAAACAACGCCTCTGCCGACGGTTCGGTCACCGGCAACAGCGGTAACGTGGGCGTGAACGTGCAGTCGGGTTCCGGCAACCAGGCTGACAACGCCGGTGCCATCTCCAGTGCCAAGGGCGACTTTGCCACCGTGTTCGCGGTGATCGATGTGGATCAAGGCAGCAGCAACAACAACTTCGTCAACAAAGGCACGCAAAACAACGCCTCCCTGGACAACTCGGTGAACGGCAACTCCGGTAACGTGGGTTACAACGGCCAGGCCGGGCAAGGCAACCAGGGTAAAAACAACCTGGCGATCACCACCGCTGACGGCAAGAACATCGCAGCGGCTTCCAACACCGAGCAGAACTCGCTCAACAACAGCTACCTCAATAGCGCCACCAGCAGTCATGGCTATGGCAAACCGCAATACGTGTCCAACAACGCCAGCCTCGACAATTCGGTTAACCGCAACTCCGGCAACGTGGGTGTGAACCTGCAGTCCGGCGCCGGCAACCAAGGCAGCAACAGCCTGTCGATCGGTCAAGGTTGCAGCGTCTGCGCCAGTGGCGTGCGCTTCTGATCCAACGGGGCCTTGGCGACAAGGCCCCTTTTTATTCCAGTGTCCAACAGGTCATTCGATCATGCGCCTCGCGACCCTCACCCTCCTGATGTTACTCACCGGCCCCGCGTGGGCAGGCACCATGGCGATCTCCGCCATGCCTGGCGGTGCGGTGATTTTCAAGAAGGTCGAGAGCATCCGTGAACGCCGGTTCGCCAACCTGGTGGAACAGAAAACCGATTTCAGCTGCGGTGCCGCGGCACTCGCCACCATCCTGCGCCAGGCCTATTGGCTGGACGTCGACGAAGATCACCTCATCAAAGGCATGCTGCTCACCGCCGATCAGGACCTGGTGCGTACCCAGGGCTTTTCCATGCTGGACATGAAGCGCTACCTCGAAAGCATCGGCATGCGTGCCCGGGGTTACAAGATCGCGCCAGACACCCTGATAACCGTGAAAATCCCGGTGGTGGTGTTGCTGGAAATCCGTGGCTACAAGCACTTTGTGGTGATGCAGCGGGCCGATAAGGACTGGGTGTATATCGGCGACCCGGTGCTGGGCCATAAGCGCTATTCGCGGGATGACTTCGTCAAGGGTTGGAATGGCATCGTGTTCGCCGTATTGGGTGAAGGCTACGACAAGAGCAACGTGTTGCTCGACCCGCCTGCGCCGCTGACCGCCAAGAACCAGTTGAACGAGTTCCGGCCCGTAGGCGACGCCGAGCTGATGGATTTCGGTTTTATCCAGAGCGACTTCTTCTAGAAGCGCAATAAGGAGCAGGACGCTCCAGGAGCAAAAGATGAACACTTCCCGTTGGCTGACGGTTTTGTGTCTGGCAGCCTCGATGCCCGCTTATGCTTCATCGGGTTTCAAACCGATCGAACTCAAGGATTCGGAAATGGCCGAGCTGCGCGGCCGCTATGTGATGCCGGGGCGAATCATCAGCTTCGGCATTGTCATGAGCAGCACCTGGACCAATGCGGTGGGCGACAGCATCACCGGCAAGGCCAGCCTGCAGCTCGACAAGGCCACCATCACCCCGCAGTTCTACGTACAAACCACCGGCTCGGCGGGGGCTGGGAGCAACCAGGACATCGGCGCCGGCAATGTGGTCGGCGGCGCGGGCCTTGGCAGTGGCCAGGGTGTGATCCAGAGCGTGCGCACCGCCGGCGATGGCAACACCGCCCACAACACGGTGGGCATCAACGTCACCCAGGACGGCTTTGCCCCTGCCAACATTGTGCAGTCCGGGCAGGTATTGGTGGCCGGCGGCACAGTCAACGGCGACAGCCCGGCAGGTCATGTCAGCGTGTCGGCCAACCATGGCGGCTTGCAGATGGCGATCCAGGCCAACCACAACCAAGGCAACAGCCTGCAGCAGATCGGCGGCGGGAATGTGCTGCAAGGGACGGTGCTGACCGGCAATAGCAACTTCGTCAACAACATGACCCAACTCAACGTCGTGATGAACAATAACGGTTTGAACAACGGCGCGTTGAACTGCAACCTGGATCAACTCAAAGGCCTACGCACGCTCGGTTATTGAACTACGCTGACCCTCGACACTTACGCATCAAAAAGGACGGCTTATTTCATGCATAGATCGATATCGCTCCGCGCGGTGGTCTGTTTAAGTACGCTCTTGCCCGCCTCCGTGCTGTATGCCGCACCGGATGCCGATATCGAAACCCTCAAGCGGGAACTCCTGGAACTCAAGCAACGCTACGACGTGCAGCAAAAGGCCCTGGCCGTGCTGGAACAACGCGTGCGCCAGGTGGAAGATCAACCGCAGACGCCAGCGCCCAGGCGCCTGGCCAAATCCCCCGCCGACTTCAAGAAAGGCGCTACCGCCGTCGCCGGCACGGGCGCGGCTGCGGCATCGGGTGGTGCAGGCGGTGGCGGCAGCTCCTACGGCCAGTCACTCAAGGACGACTCCGCCCCCGCGCAAAGCGTGAGCAACCTCTACAACGAGGCCAGCGGCTTTTTCGGCAATGGCAAGTTCAGCCTCGAAACCGGCGTCACCTATGCCCGTTATGACGCGCGCCAGCTGACCCTCAACGGCTTCCTCGCGCTGGACTCGATCTTCCTCGGCAACATCAACCTGGACCGGATCAAGTCCGACAGTTGGACCCTGGACCTGACCGGGCGCTATAACGTCGACAATCGCTGGCAGTTCGACCTCAACGTGCCGGTGGTCTACCGCGATTCGACCTATCAGTCCGGCGGCGCCGGCAACGATGCCACGGCCACCTCGGAAGGTTCTGTCACCCGCGACCCGACCATCGGCGACGTCAACTTCGGCGTGGCGTACAAATTCCTCGATGAAACCCCCACCCTGCCGGATGCGGTGGTATCGGTACGGGTGAAGGCGCCGACGGGTAAAGAGCCGTTTGGCATCAAACTGGTCAAGCAGCCCAACAACGACAACCTCTACCTGCCGGAAAGCCTGCCGACGGGCAATGGCGTCTGGTCGATCACGCCGGGCATTTCCCTGGTCAAGACCTTCGACCCCGCCGTGCTGTTCGGCTCGCTGTCGTACACCCACAACTTCGAAGACTCGTTCGATGACATCAGCAGTGAAGTCAATCAAAAGGTCGGCGGCAAGGTGCGCCTGGGTGACAGCTTCCAGTTCGGCGTCGGCGTAGCCTTTGCGCTTAACGAGAAGATGAGTATGTCGTTCTCGGTATCGGACCTGATACAGCGCAAAAGCAAACTCAAGCCCGACGGCGGCGACTGGCAGTCGGTGGTCTCCAGCGATGCCAACGCCGGCTACTTCAACGTGGGCATGACGATTGCCGCATCGGATAACCTGACCATCGTGCCGAATCTGGCGATCGGGATGACCGATGATGCGCCGGACTTTACCTTCAGCCTGAAATTCCCGTATTACTTCTGATTGAGAGCCGTGCGCTTTAAATGTGGGAGGGGGCTTGCCCTAATGCCAGTCAGTTAAGAAGTAGCAGGAGCGAGAATTAACTTGTGGCGAGGGAGCTTGCTCCCGCTGGGGCGCGAAGCGGCCCCAAACAATGGGACTGCTGCGCAGTCCAGCGGGAGCAAGCTCCCTCGCCACAGGTTCGGTGTCGCCTTAACTGACTGGCATTAGGGCTTGCCCCCGATGGCCCTAGCGAATCTGGTGTTTATGCAGCAACCGGTAGAACGTCGGCCGCGAAATGCCCAGCACGCGGGCGGCGACGCTGAGGTTATCGCTGTGCCGATGGAGCACATCACACAACGCCTGACGTTCGGCGCGGTGTTTGTAATCTTCCAGTGTCGCCATCGGCGGTGAAGCCGCCTGCTCGCCTTGCAGTCCCAGATCCACCGCTTCGATCTGGCGCCCTTCGGCCAACACCAGGCCACGGCGCACGCGGTTGGCCAACTCACGTACATTGCCTGGCCACAGGTGCTGCCCCATCGCCACCAATGCATCTTCGCTGAAGCTGCGCGGGCGGCGGCCGGTTTCCTGACTATAAAAGCGCGAAAAGTGATTGGCCAGCATCGCCACGTCACCATGGCGTTCACGCAAGGGTGCCGTGACCACTTGCAGGACGTTCAGGCGGTAATACAGGTCTTCGCGGAAAGTGCCCTTCTCGACAGCGGCCTCAAGGTCTACGTGGGTAGCAGCCAGCACCCGCACATCCACCGGGATAGGCTGGCTGCCGCCGACGCGCTCGATCTGTTTCTCCTGGAGAAAGCGCAACAGGTTGGCTTGCAGTTCCATCGGCAGGTCGCCGATTTCATCGAGGAACAGCGTGCCACCGTGGGCGGCCTCGATGCGTCCGACCTTGCGCTGGTGCGCGCCGGTGAAGGCACCCTTTTCATGGCCGAAGAGTTCGGATTGGATCAGGTGTTCCGGAATCGCCCCACAGTTGATCGCCACAAACGGCTTGGCGTGCCGCTGAGATTGCCGGTGCAGGGTTTTGGCTACCAGTTCCTTGCCGGTGCCGCTGTCGCCCCGAATCAGTACCGGGGATTCAGTGGGCGCCAACTTCGACAACAACTTGCGCAGTTCACGAATGGGCCGGCTGTCACCCAGCAGCTCATGCCCAGGCCCACCCACCGGGGGGTTACCCTTGCCGCGCAGACGCGCCATACCGAAGGCGCGTCCCAAAGTAACCTGCACCCGCGACACGTCGAACGGCAAGGTGTGGAAGTCAAAGAACCATTCGCAGACGAAATCGCCGACGTTCTGCAAACGTAATACATCCTGGCTGAGTACCGCGATCCACTCGGTGCCGCTACGGCCAATCAGTTCCTTGACCGCTTCGGGGCGCTCCAGATGACACGGCTGCAAGCGCAGCAGGCCGACATCGCAGGACCTGTCCCCCACCGCTTCCAGGGCACAGCTGTCCACGTCCCATCCGACCGTGCGTAAGCCCGGTAGCAACCCATGGCAATCCGCACACGGGTCGACCACCAGCAAGCGGCGTTGGACGGGGGACACAATCATGAATATTCCTTGGCGTCAGAACATTAACGTTATTAGAAACAACAGTTTGTGATGACTGACAGGAACCTTATCAAAATATTGACGCAGCCTTTGTAACCATTCGCTATAAGTGCGGGCAAAAAGCCACCTATTTTTGAACGGTTAACGCCTGGGTTAAGCTTTTAAAACAGCCACTTACATGACGTTAGTCAGGAAACATTAAAATTTGTTGCTCTAGCATGTGACCCGTACCCCACCATCGCGCATCAGTACAAGTAACCCACCGCACGGTCAGCCCAACCGCCGGTACTCACTTGAATGGGCATAGAGAGAGACGACCCACATGAACGCTCCGCTGCGCATCAACGAAGCTCTTTTGATTGCAGACCGCGCTTTCCAACCCTTTCAGTGCGTGGCCTGGCACGATGGCAATGGCGCCCTCAGCCTGAGCGTCATCGACCGCACCAATACCCGCATCGGCAGCAAACAGCTGTCCTCGAACACTTACACCGACCCGGCGCAACTGGAAAACCTGTTGTTGCAGGCGCGTGCCGAGCTCGACAAAGATGGCTACAAGTTGCAGCAGTGGGCAATGCCCAAGTAAGTCGACAGGTTAACTTCCGATCACGGCACTCGCGTGATCGGAAGTTGGACTTACTTATTGCGCGGACAGAATAAATCGCTCGAACGCTTCAGCAGCGCCGTCTTCGACATTACTGCCGGTGACGACGCTGGCCTGACGCTTGACGGTTTCTTCCGCCTGGCCCATGGCGATCGATAAACCGGCCACCTGGAACATCGCCGGGTCGTTGCCGCCGTCACCAATGGCCGCCGTTTGCGCAAGCGGCACCCCAAGGTGCGCCGCAATGGTCTTCAAGGCCTCGCCCTTATTGGCCAGCATCGCCGTCACATCCAGGTAAACCGGCTGCGAACGCGACACCTGGGCCAAGCCCTGGACCTTGGGCTGCAATTGCGCCTCCAGCTCCACCAGCAATTGCGTGTTGTTGCTGGCGGCGACAATCTTGTCGACCCGATCCAGGTACGGCTCGAAACTCTCGACCACCACCGGCCCATACCCCAGGCCATCGGCTTCGCGCTGCACCATCGGCCCTGGCGGGTCACGACGCAGCCAATCGCCGTCGGCGAACACCCACACTTCCACATCCGGCTCGGCGGAAAACAGCGCCAACGTCACCAGGGCTGCTTCCGCCGGCAGATGGTGGGCCACCAGGATGCTGCCATCCGGGTTAATCAACGTGCCGCCGTTGAAACCCGCCACCGGCACGTCGATGCCAAAGGTCTCGATCAAATGCAGCATGGCCTTGGGTGGCCGCCCGCTGGCCAGGCTGAAAAACACCCCGGCCTCACGCAACGCGCGCACCGCATCGGCGGTGCGCTGGCTCAGGCTGTGATCCGGGTGCAGCAACGTGCCGTCCACGTCACTGAGGATAAAGCGGATGGGATGAATCGCTGCATCACTCATCCGAGGCTGTGCCAAGTGCGGCCATCACGGGCCAGCAAGGTGTCCGCCGCCGCAGGGCCATCTTCGCCGGCCTTGTAGGTCTGGATACCGTCATCTTCTTTCCAGGCATCCAGGAACGGCTGCACGGCACGCCAACCGTTCTCGATGTTGTCGGCGCGCTGGAACAAAGTCTGGTCGCCGGTCATGCAGTCGTAGATCAGCGTCTCGTAACCCGTCGAGGGTTGCATCTCGAAGAAATCCTTGTAGTCGAAGCCCAGTTCGATATTGGCCATCTCCAGGGTCGGCCCAGGCTTTTTCGCCAGCAGGTCGAACCACATGCCTTCATTCGGCTGGATCTGGATCTTCAGGTAAGTGGGCTTGAGCTCGTCGACCTCGGTGTCGCGAAATTGCGCGTAAGGCGCCTGTTTGAAGCAGATCACGATCTCGGTGTCGCGGATGCTCATGCGCTTGCCGGTACGCAAGTAGAACGGCACGCCGACCCAGCGCCAGTTGTCGATCATCACCTTCAGCGCAACGAAGGTCTCGGTGCTGCTGTCGGGCGCGACGTTGGCTTCTTCACGGTAACCCGGCAGCGACTTGCCGGCGATTTCACCGGCGGTGTACTGCCCGCGAACGGAATTGGCCCGCGCATCTTCCAGGGACCAGGGGCGGATTGCCCCCACCACCTTGGCCTTCTCCCCGCGCACCGCGTCGGCACCGAAGGCTGCAGGCGGTTCCATGGCAACCATGGCCAGCAACTGGAACAGGTGGTTGGGCACCATGTCTCGCAGGGTGCCGGTTTTTTCGAAGAAACTGCCGCGGGTTTCCACGCCGACCGTTTCCGCAGCGGTGATTTGCACATGATCGATGTAATGATTGTTCCAGAACGCTTCGAACAGCACGTTGGAAAAACGGCTGATCAGGATGTTCTGCACCGTTTCCTTGCCCAGGTAATGGTCGATGCGATAGATCTGTTTCTCGCTCATCACCTTGAGCAGGCACGCATTCAAGGCTTCGGCGGAAGCCAGGTCGGAACCGAACGGTTTCTCGATGACCACGCGGCGAAAGCCCTCCTCGGTTTCATTGAGCAACCCGGCGCTGCCCAGGCGTTGCACCACTTCACTGAAGAAGCGCGGTGCGGTCGCGAGGTAGAACACGGCATTGGCGGTGCCGCTGTCGGCAATTTTCTGCGCGATATCCGCGTAGGTGCTGTCGTCGAGGAAGTCGCCCTCGACGTAGCTGATGCCTTTGGCCAACTGGGCCCACAGGTGTGGGTCCAGCGCATTGTCGGCATTCCCCCGGACTTTGCTGGCCGCCTCGGTGCGAATGAAATCCTCGAGCTTCTTGGCAAAGTCCGCGTCGCTGACGGCGTTGTGATCAACGCCCACGATACGCAGGCCATCGCCCAGCAACCCGTCGCGGCTCAGGTTGTACAGCGCCGGCATCAGCAGGCGTTTGACCAGGTCGCCATGGGCGCCAAACAGGAACAATGTAGTGGGTGGAGCGGGTTCGGCCTTGGGTTTCTTGCCGTTGGCGGTCATTTTTTGGAAGTCTCCACGTGGCCGCCAAAGCCGAAGCGCATGGCCGAGAGCATTTTGTCACCGTAGGTGCTCTGCTGGCGCGAACGGAAACGGGCGAACAGCGAGGTGGACAGCACCGGTACCGGCACCGCTTGCTCCATGGCCGCTTCGATGGTCCAGCGGCCTTCGCCACTGTCGGCCACGGAGCCGGAGTAGCCATCGAGTTTCGGGTCGGTGGCCAGGGCATCGGCGGTCAGGTCCAGCAGCCACGACGACACCACGCTGCCACGGCGCCAGACTTCGGCGATGTCGGCCACGTTCAGGTCAAAGCGCTGATCTTCCGGCAGGTTTTCCGAGTTCTTGGTCTTGAGGATGTCAAAACCTTCGGCAAACGCCTGCATCATTCCGTATTCAATGCCGTTATGGATCATCTTGACGAAGTGACCTGAGCCCGCTGGGCCAGCATGGATATAACCCTGCTCGGCACGCGGGTCGGCAGAAGCCGAACGGTCCTTGGTGCGAGGGATGCTGCCGATACCGGGGGCGAGGCTCTTGAAGATCGGGTCGAGGCGCTGCACGGTTTCAACGTCGCCGCCGATCATCATGCAGTAGCCACGTTCCAGGCCCCAGACACCGCCGGAAGTGCCGACGTCAACATAGTGCAGGCCCTTTTCCGCCAGGGCCTTGCCGCGACGCACGTCGTCCTTGTAATTGGTATTGCCGCCGTCGATGATCACGTCACCGCTTTCCAGCAGCTCACTGAGTTCATTGATGGTGTCTTCGGTCGGCGCGCCCGCCGGCAGCATTACCCATACCGCGCGCGGCCTTTGCAGGCCGGCCACCAGGGCCTCCAGCCCGGCGACGCCGGTGGCGCCCTCCTCGCTCAAGCCCTTTACGAATGCTTCATTACGGTCATAAACAACGGTGGAATGCCCATTGAGCATCAGGCGCCGCGCAATATTACCGCCCATGCGGCCTAGTCCGATAATCCCCAGTTGCATGTGCTGATGCTCCTAACTGCAAAAAAATGTGTGACATAGTTTATAGCGCAATGAGGCTAATGAGGGTTAGTCCAGAGCGGATCCGTGTAGTTTCATGGCAAAAAAATTGCCATCATTTCACCATCATCCCTGCAAAAGTCACACGACCACCAAAAATAAAAAAGTTCCCTTGATGTGAAAAAGAATTCAGACTTACCTCCGACTGTTGCCGCGAACCGATTCGGCAGCGCCGTTGACCGCTATTTGCGAGGTAAGCAATGAGCACAGCACAGATGACCCGACCGCCTCAGACCCTCTACGTCAGCATCCGCCGCGATGAATTGCGCCAGTTGAAGGACGAGCGCGATCAGTTGCAACAGGAAGTCCTGCGTCTGCGTTCACATCTGCAGGCCCAGCTTGAACTGCCGTCCGGCGCCAAGCCCGCGCTCTGCTGACCCGCCCTGGCGAGCCCGTAAGGCAATACCTACAGAAAACTCACAAAGTTTTCACACACTTATCCCGATACTCCCGCCCGCGATGCCGCTCACTTTCTGGGCGGCCCGATGTTGCGCGCCTGTGCGCGACGATTATTTTCTGATGGGGCGCTGGATGGCGATGTTCAAACGCAGCACGACGACTGCGAAAGGCTTTGATTGGGCCGGCCTTGGCTGGTTATTCCTGTTTTTCTGGTATTTCTCTGGGATTACCCAACTTCTTATCCAACTGACCGGCACGTCCGGCTTCAGTGGTTTCCGCCAGGCGTTCTTCATGAGTGCGCTGTGGCTGGCGCCGATGTTGCTGTTCCCCCGGCAAACACGCCTGCTCGCTGCCTTGATCGGCGTGGTGCTGTGGGCCTGTTCCATGGCCAGCCTGGGTTATTTCTTCATTTACCAGCAGGAATTTTCCCAGAGCGTCATCTTCATCATGTTCGAGTCGAACATTTCTGAAGCGGGCGAATACGCCACTCAGTACTTTGCCTGGTGGATCGTGCTGGCGTTCATCGCCCACACCGCCTTCGCGATTTTCTTGTGGACACGCCTGCGCCCGGTGTACTTGCCTCGCGGCCAGTCGATCGTGGCGGCGATCGCCATTGTATTGGCCGTGGTCGGCTACCCGCTGGTCAAGCAGATCGCCACCAGCGAAACCATGGAACTGGCCATCGACCGCTTCGAAACCCGGATCGAACCGGCTGTGCCGTGGCAGATGATCGTCGCCTACCGCCGTTACACCGAACAGCTGGACAATATGCAAGGCATGCTGACCAGTGCCAGCCAGATCCCACCGCTGAAGAACCTCAAGGACAGCATGGCCGGCCAGCCGTCCACCCTGGTGCTGGTGATCGGCGAGTCAACCAACCGCCAGCGCATGAGCCTGTATGGTTACCCGCGTAACACCACGCCGGAACTGGACAAGCTGCGCGACCAACTGGCGGTGTTCGACAACGTCATCACGCCGCGCCCGTACACCATCGAAGCGCTGCAGCAGGTACTGACCTTCGCCGACGAAGAAAACCCGGACCTGTACCTCAAGACGCCGTCGATCGTCAGCGTGATGAAACAGGCCGGCTACAAGACCTTCTGGATCACCAACCAGCAAACCATGACCAAGCGCAACACCATGCTCACGACCTTTTCCGAACAGGCCGACGAGCAGGTGTACCTCAACAACAACCGGAACCAGAACGCCCGTCAATACGACGGCGATGTACTGGCCCCGTTTTCCAAGGCCCTGGCCGATACCGCTGAGCGCAAGTTCATCGTGGTGCACCTGTTGGGCACGCACATGAGCTACCAGTACCGTTATCCGCAGACGTTCGACAAGTTCACCGACCGCCAGGGCGTGCCGCCCGGTGTCAGCGATGCGCAGCTGCCGACGTACAACAGCTATGACAACGCGGTGCTGTACAACGACTTCGTGGTGTCGAGCCTGATCAAGGACTACGCCAAGACCGACCCCAACGGCTTCCTGCTGTACCTGTCGGACCACGGCGAAGACGTGTTCGACTCGGCCGGCCATGACACCCTGGGCCGTAACGAAGGCAAGCCGACCGCGCCGATGTACACCATTCCCTTCATGGCCTACGCCTCGCCCAAGTGGCGCGAAAGCCACGATTGGAGCTTCGCCGGCGACCTGCAACGGCCTTACAGCAGTTCGCAGTTGATCCACACCTGGGCGGACCTGGCAGGTTTGAGTTTCGATGAACTGGACCACAGCAAAAGCCTGGTCAGCGACAGCTTCAAACCACGCCCCTTGCTGATCGGCAACCCTTACGAGACCAAGCAAAAGGCGTTGATTGATTTCAGTCTGATCAAGCCGAAAAAGGCCGACAGCACCGACGTGGTGGCCAAGTAACCAGCGGCTCGTAACAAGAAGATAACAATCATTCTCGTTTAAACCTAAAGATCCGCGCCTCCTTTCGTCTTTGAGCCATGCCCACCCCATCCGGGGCGGCTCAAAGACGACAAGGAGTTTGCCGCGATGCTCGCGCCGTTTACCCGTTCCATCACCTTTACCCTTGGCCTGTTCAGCCTTGCGCTGAGCCCTGAACTGCTGGCCGAAACCGATCCCGAACACGCCCCCGCCAACGCTCTCGAACTGGGCGCCACCACTGTCACCGCCGAAGGCCTGGGTGCGACCACCGAGCACACCGGCGCCTACACCACCGGCTCCATGAACACCGCCACGCGCCTGAACCTGTCGATCAAGGAAACCCCGCAATCGATCTCGGTGATCACGCGCCAGCAGATGGACGATTTCAACCTCAACACGCTGACCGACGTGCTGCGCCAGACCACCGGCGTCAACGTCCAGCACTATGATTCGGACCGCGTGTCCTATACCGCCCGTGGCTACGGCATCAACAATTTCCAGATTGACGGAATGCTCAACACCTTCGGTTACATGAAGAGCGACGCCGACACCATTATCTATGACCGGATCGAAGTGGTGCGTGGCGCCACCGGCCTGACAACCGGCGCGGGCGACCCCTCGGCCACCGTCAATATGGTACGCAAGCGCCCTACCGCCCAATGGCAGGCGCAAACCGGGATCAGCGGCGCTACCCATGACAACTACTACAGCTACCTCGACGTCGGCGGCCCGCTGGCCTTCGACGGCAAACTGCGCGGGCGCAGCGTCCTGGCCTACCGTGACAGCAAATCCTTTCGCGACAACTATGCCCTGCAGCGGGCGGTCGGCTACGGCATTCTCGAAGGCGACCTTTCCGACGACACCGTGCTGGCCGTAGGCTTCGATTACCAGGACAAGCAGGTACAAGGCACTTCCTGGGGCACCGTGCCGTACTGGAACAGCCAGGGCGGCAAGGCCGGGCTGTCGCGCTCCACCAATATGGCGGCGCACTGGAGTTCCTGGCCACTGACCGACAAAACCACCTTCGCCACCCTCGATCATCGGCTGGACGGCGACTGGCATCTGAAGGCGGCCTACACCCATCGCCAGAGCGACACCGATGGCAAGGTGTATTACGGCGGCGCGGGGTTCCCCAATGCCGACCGCAGCGGCATGACGGCCTGGGCCAGCCATATGCGCGGCACCTCGAGAATGGAAGCCGTCGACCTCAACCTGGCCGGCAGCTACGCGTTGCTGGGCCGTGAACACGCGCTGATGATGGGTTATGGCGAGGCCGCGCAGCGAGACAGTTCGCCCTTCATGCGCACCGACCTGCCCTCCAGCTACTACTCCATCGAGGACTGGAAACACATGGGCGGCATCGGCAAGTTCAGCGATTACGTCACCGACCTCAAGGGTGAACACAGCAAGAAACAACAGAAAGCCGGTTACCTCGCGACTCGACTGAGCCTGACTGACCGCCTGCACGCCGTACTCGGCAGCCGCTACGGCAGTTGGGAACTGCAAAGCGCTACCCCCAAATACGACGCCAACGATCAACTGACCGCGTCCGGCAAAACCGGGCAAACCCATAACGACATGTGGACGCCCTACGCCGGGCTGCTTTACGACATCACGCCGCAATACACCGTCTACGCGAGTTACACCGACATTTTCAAGCCGCAGGATGCGCGTGATGCCAACAAGAAATACCTGGAACCGGTGGTGGGCAGCAACTATGAGGTGGGGCTCAAGGGCAGCGTACTCAACGAGCGTCTGAACCTAGCCGCCGCGTATTTCTGGAGCACCCAGGACAACGTCGCCGAGCGGGACGACTCGGTGCCGCCCAACCCGGCCACCGGCGAGGAGTACTACAAGTCCGGCGGCAAGGGCAACAAGGTGAAGGGTTTCGAACTGGAAGCAGCCGGGGAAATCACACCGGACTGGAACCTGACTGCGGGCTACACCTACACTCATTCGGTGAACGGCGCAGGCACGCGCAACAACACCGGCCAGCCGTTGAACCTGTTGAAGTTATCCAGCGCTTATCGTCTGCCGGGGGCCTGGCGCAATCTGACCGTGGGCGGCGCGGTGAATTGGCAGAGCGCGATGTATGACTTCGGCGACCGCCCCACGGGGGCGCGCAACAGCGAAGGCAGACCGATAACCACGCGGGAGAAAATCACGCAACAGGGCTACACCGTGGTCAACCTGATGTCGCGCTACCAGTTCGATGAACATGTTACAGCGTCGGTTAACGTCAACAATTTATTTGATAAGAAATATTACGAACGCGTTGGCTTTTATAACGGCGTGTATTGGGGCGATCCACGTTCAGTCACGCTGGCACTTGACTGGCGGCTATAACGCACCCTCGCGAAGTTAACAAAATTGTTAACTTCGCAGGTGAACTTCGTTAATTCCCACTTAATAGGATAACGCCATAGTCGCCCCACGATCAGATCAGGGAGTGACCGATCACCTATCAATCTAAATGGGAATACCGCCATGAAACTTTCGACCTTGATGCTCGCCAGCCTGATGACCCTGACCTCTGCCGCCGCCTTTGCAGAAGGCGGCTCAGAGCGTTCGAAAGAGTTCTACAACAACTTCAGCTTCATTCAGGAAAAAACCCACGGCAAGGCTGAAGTTGCGTCCGCCGATGGTAAACCGGTTAAAGCCACCACTGCCGAAACAGCACAACCCAATAGTTAATTAATGTTGAGTTAATCCGCAACACCCTCTGCCATTCCGCTCCCTTGGCAAAGGTTTATCAGGCGCCATTCAATGGCGCCTTTTTTTATCCTGTTTTTATTACAGCGCCTTGCTCCAGAACAACATACGGCCATGGGCAGGATCAAAAACCGAATCGTCGAAACCGAACTTGCGATAGGCCGACTGTGCCAACTCATTGCCTTCAAGCACTTCCAGGGTGATTTTGCAGCATCCGCGCTGCCGGGCGATTTCTTCGACTTTCTGCAGCATCTTCTGGCTCAATCCCAAGCCACGAAACTGTTTCGCCACCACCACGTCATGAACGTTGACCAAGGGCCGACAAGCGAATGTCGAGAAGCCCTCGAAGCAATTGACCAGCCCGGCTGGCTCACCCCCGACGAACGCCAGCACACTGAACGCATAGGGGCGCTTGGCCAGTTCCCCAGGCAATTGCTGCAACAGGTCGGCTTGCAAGGTGTGCCCGCCGCCCATTGGATCTTCAGCATAGTGGTTGAGCAACGAGCCGATGGCGTCGGCATGCACGGCGTTGGTGTAGCTGGCTTGCAGCACCAGGATGTCAGGGGTGTCCATTTCCGTCCTCGATAACGACAACCAGGGAATCGAATCCCTTTGAGAGGGGTGATTGTAGGCATGGAGTCGGCAGCAGATGAAGGAGATTAACGACAAATGCCTGACAGAAAACGCCCAGGTTGCAGGCATCCAAAGCCCTGGCCGAGGTCAGGCGCCGAAGCGCTGCAGCTGCATTTCTCGCAAGCGGCTCAAGGTGCGCCGAAAAGGAAACGCCAGGTAGCCTTCGGTATACAGACGGTCCAGTGGCACTTGGGCTTCGATGAACAACGGCACCTTGCGGTCGTAACATTCATCCACCAGCGCGATAAAGCGTCGCACGCTGTCATCGTGCACCGACAGCTGCGGCAAGTGACGGTCCCCTGCGACAACGCGCTCCGCCCCGTCTTCGGTACCACGGGCGATCCGCCCCGGGCGCTGCGGTGCGCTGAGGTTGGGCACCTGCGCCAACAGGATGGCCTTGAAGCGATCACACAGCAGCATGAAATCCATCGCGGCCAGCGGCTGCTCGCAGAGTTCGGCGTAGCGACACCACAGTACCGCGTCACTGGCCTGCACCGCCGTAATCGTGCGATGCCCCACGTTCACCACCCTGCCCTCACTGACCGTTTGCCCCGCGTTCAGTTGCTTGAACACCGTGGCCAGTGCCTCCGGCTGATTCACCCAGTAGCGCTGCAGGCCCACACCGGCGTGCAAGCGATGATCCTCGCCACCGTCCACCGCCACCACCTGCATATGCTGCTTGATCGCCGCGATCCCCGGCATGAACCGTTCACGGTTGAAACCCTCGGCGTACAGCTGCTCAGGCGGTTGATTGGACGTACAGACCATCACCACGCCCTCCTCGAACATCACTTGGAACAGACGGCCGAGAATGATCGCGTCACCGATGTCATTGACGAACAACTCATCGAAACACAGCACGCGCACGTCCCGGCTCAGTTCCCGCGCCAACGCCTGCAGCGGGTCTTTGATACCGCTGAGCTGGAACGAGCGCTGGTGTACCCAGCCCATGAAGTGATGAAAATGCTGACGTCGCGCCGGCACGCGCAGGCTTTGATAGAACTGGTCCATCAACCAGGTCTTGCCGCGCCCCACCGGCCCCCACAGGTATACGCCGGCAATCGGCGAATGGCCTTGGTGCAACGCCTGGTGACAGGTTTGCAAGGCCTGCACCGCCGCGTGCTGGGCGTCGTCGGGCACGAAACCCTGCTGGGCGATGGCATCTTGATAAGCGGCGAGCGGCGAGTCGAAAGTCATGGGTGCCAGTATGACTGACAACACGCACGCCAGCCGCGCAATCTTTGCCGTTAACCCAGTTCCGCACGCAGCTGGCACGCCGCCGTGACCATGTGAATCAACGCCGCTTCCGTCTCCGGCCAGCCACGGGTTTTCAGGCCGCAATCGGGGTTCACCCACAACCGCTGCGCCGGAATCCGCTTGGCCGCCTTGCGCAGCAAGTCGAGCATCTGCGCAACGTCGGGCACACGTGGCGAGTGAATATCGTAGACGCCAGGGCCGATGTCGTTGGGGTAAGCGAAGGCGTCGAACGCGTCCAGCAATGCCATGTCCGAGCGCGAAGTTTCAATGGTGATCACGTCGGCGTCCATGGCCGCGATGGATTCGATCACATCGTTGAACTCGCTGTAGCACATGTGGGTGTGGATCTGGGTGTCGTCACGCACGCCGCAGGCGCACAGGCGGAACGCTTCGGCGGCCCAGTCCAGGTAGTGCTGCCATTGCGCCTGACGCAATGGCAAGCCTTCGCGGAATGCGGCCTCGTCGATCTGCACGATCTTGATGCCGGCGGCTTCCAGGTCCACGACTTCGTCACGGATCGCCAGGGCCAGTTGCCGGGCCTGCACTTCGCGGCTCACGTCTTCCCGTGGGAACGACCACATCAGCAGGGTCACCGGGCCGGTCAGCATGCCCTTGAGCACCTTGCGCGTGAGGCCCTGGGCATAGCGGATCCACTCCACCGTCATTGCCTTCGGGCGGCTCAAGTCGCCATAAATCAGCGCCGGTTTCACACAGCGCGAACCGTAGCTCTGCACCCAACCGAAGCGGGTGAACGCATAGCCGTCCAATTGCTCGGCGAAGTATTCGACCATGTCGTTACGCTCGGCTTCACCGTGCACCAGCACATCCAGGCCAATATTTTCCTGTACCTCGACGGCGTGCCTGATCTCGCTGTGCATTGCTTCGACGTAGTCGGCTTCGCTCAACCTGCCGGCCTTGTACGACTGACGCGCCAGACGGATCGACGCGGTTTGCGGGAACGAACCGATAGTGGTGGTCGGAAACAGCGGCAGGTCGAGGCCGGCCCGTTGTTTCTCGATACGCTGGGCAAAGGGCGATTGGCGCTGGCTGTCCTGGGCGCTGATAGCGGCCACGCGTGCTTGCACGGCAGGCTTGTGAATACGCGGCGAAGCGGCACGCGCAGCCTGTACCGCACGGCTTTCCGCCAGCGCCGCCAGCACGTTTGGCGCCTCGGGTTGGTCGACGGCCTGGGCCAGTACCGCGACTTCCGCGCACTTTTGCAGGGCGAAGGCCAGCCAACTTTTCACCTCAGCGTCCAACTGGTCTTCACGCGCCAGATCCACGGGGCTGTGCAGCAGTGAACAGGACGGCGCCACCCACAAGCGATCGCCCAGTTTTTCATGGGCGTGTTGCACCGTCGCCAGGGCTTTTTCCAAGTCGCAGCGCCATACGTTGCGGCCATTGACCAGGCCCAGGGACAGCACTTTATACGCGGGCAGGCGATCGAGAATGGTCGGGTATTGCTCCGGCGCCCGCACCAGATCGATGTGCAGGCCATCGACCGGCAGGTTGGCGGCCAGGCCGAGGTTTTCCTCCAGCCCGCCAAAGTAGGTGGCGACCAGCTTTTTCAGCGGGTCGCGCTGGATCAGGTTATAGGCGCGCTCAAAGGCATTCTTCCAGGCCTGCGGCAGGTCGAGCACCAGAATCGGCTCGTCGATCTGCACCCACTCCACGCCCAACTCGGCCAGGCGCTGGAAAATCTGACCATACAGCGGCAGCAGGCGGTCGAGCAGCTCGAGCTTGTCGAAGTCAGCACCCTTGGCCTTGCCCAACCACAGGTAGGTCAGCGGGCCGATGACGACCGGCTTGACGCTGTGCCCGAGATCGCGCGCTTCCTGGACTTCTTCGAACAACTGTTCCCACCCCAGGTGGAATTGCTGGTCGACGCTGAATTCCGGCACCAGGTAGTGATAGTTGGTATCGAACCACTTGGTCATTTCCTGGGCGTGTGCACCGCCGCAGCAGTTATCGCTGACGCCACGGGCCATGCCGAACAGCGTCTGCAACGTGGCTTGGCCATCGGCTGGGCGGAACCGCTCGGGGACTACGCCAAACATCAGCGAGTGGGTCAGCACCTGGTCGTACCAGGCGAAATCACCTGCGGGCAGCAGCTCAATGCCCGCTTGTTTTTGCAGCGCCCAGTGAGCCTTGCGCAAGTCACGGCCCACGGCACGCAGGCCGTCTTCGTCGAGTTCGCCCTTCCAGAACGCTTCCTGCGCTTTCTTCAGTTCACGGTCGCGTCCAATGCGCGGGAATCCGAGGGAATGAGCGACTGCCATGACTTACAACTCCACTGTAGGTATTCAATGGCAGCCATTGTCGGCAGATGCCGATAGTGAGACAAACTCATTTTATTTCAGATGATCACAAGTTCTACTCATGTTTAAACCGGGATTGCTCAGTCAATCGGATCAGTCAATCAACCCATGAGCGTCATAGAACGGATACGGGCCGGGGTAATCCCCGAACACGCCGTTGTGGCTGAGCAACCCCTGTTGCGCGTCCCAGCGATGCAACAGATATCCCGCCGGCTCCAGGTTGAAATGCGCGGGCGCGGCGTCTTGCAAATCCAGCACGATCTGATGGGAGGTGCCGGGGCACACGCAGCTCAAGCTGCCACCAAAGCGTCGCTGCATCGGCCGGTGCAGGTGCCCGCACAGCAGGCGTTCAACTTGCGGGTGGCGCGCCACGACTGTTTCCAGGGCGGCGGCATTGATAAACGGTTCGCGGTCCATATGGCCGATGCCGCTCATAAACGGCGGGTGGTGCAGAATCAGCAAGGTCGGCGCATCCCGGCGTCGCGCCAGTTGCTCGTCCAGCCATTGCAATTGGCTGTCCAGCAATTGCCCGCCATGGCCACCGGGGATGGTCGAGTCCAGGCCGATCAAACGCAGCGGATGCTCGTCCACCACCCAGTCCAGCGGGCCCTCTGCCGACGACGGCAAATAGGCGTGATCACGGAATGCTTCGAGCAACGGACCGCGTGTGTCGTGGTTGCCAGGCACCAGGTAGCACGGCATGTGCAGGCGTGCGAGTTCGGGGTGCAGCACGGCGTACTCATTGGGGCGACCGAAGTCCACTAGGTCGCCGCTGACCACCACGATATCGGGCCGTGGATGGCTGGCGTTGAGGTGGTCGACGGCACGACGCAGCGCGCCCAGGGTATCGACGACCCCATAGGTGAGGCGCTCGCCGGCTTTAAGGTGCAGGTCGCTGATCTGTGCAACAAGAAACGTACGATTCACAAACAGACTCTCACGCATTCAGGGTGAACAACATGTGCGGCGCGATCGCCAGGGCAATCGGCGCGCCGACGGCGTACAGCTGGTTGTCGCTGCTGTCCACCAGCAGCGGTTGCCGACCCCCCACCTCCACCAGCAGGCGGCTTTGCGCGCCCTGGAAAAACTGTGCGAGCAGATGGCCGTGCAGGTGCCCTTCGCCTTCCATGACTCGCAGGTGTTCGGGGCGGCAGTACACCGTGGTGGGTTGACTGGCCGCGTGCCACGGCAGCACACCGCCGCTCACCTTCAAGCCATGGACCGACTGGTCCAGCACGTGAAAGGCATTCAGGTTGCCGACAAAACCGGCGACAAATGCATTCGCCGGTTTCTGGTAAATATCCCGTGGGCTGGCCAGTTGCGCGACGCGGCCGTGCTCCATCACCAGGATGCGATCACCCAGGGCCATGGCTTCGCCCTGGTCGTGGGTGACGAACACCGAGGTGATACCCAGGCCACGCAGCAGGTCATTCAGCTCACTGCGCAGGCGCTCACGCAGTTGCGCATCGAGGGCTGCCAGCGGTTCATCCAGCAACAGGACCTTCGGGCGCGGCGCCAGGGCACGGGCCAGGGCCACGCGTTGACGCTGGCCACCGGACAATTCGTGGATGCTGCGCTTGCCATGCTGTTGCAGGCCCACCAGCTCCAGCAACTCGTCGCAGCGCTTGTTGCGCGCAAGCGGCGACATCCCGCGAATCCTCAAGCCGTAGACGATATTGCCGGCCACATCCAGGTTGGGAAACAGCGCGTAATTCTGGAACACCATGCCCACGTCGCGACGCTCGATGGGCAGGCGCGTGACGTCGTCGTCGCCGAAAAACACCTGGCCCACATCCGGGCGCTCCAGCCCGGCGATCAGGCGCAAGGTGGTGGTTTTGCCACAGCCCGATGGGCCAAGAATCGCCAGGGTTTCGCCGCCTTCGACGGTCAGGTCCAGGTCATGCACGGCCACGGTGCCGTCGGCGAATGCCTTGCGACAGCCTTGCAGGCGAATAGTGATAGCGGTCATCGACGCTCTCCACGGGATAAACGGGCACTGATGGCCTGCAATGCAATCAGCAGCGGCACGATCATCAGCAAAAAGATAAGGGTATAGGCGCTGGCGATTTCCAGGCGCGCCGAGGCGTAGCTGTCGGCCAGGCCGACCGGCAAGGTCTTGGTCATCGGTGTGTGCAGCATCCAGGTCAGGTTGAACTCACCCAGGGACAAGGTGACCACCATCAGCACACCCGCCAGAATCCCTGCCCGGCTGTTGGGCACCACCACGCTGAAAAAGCGTTTGATGGGCCCGGCGCCAAGGCTGGCCGCCGCCTCTTCCAGCACCGGCAGATGCTGGCGCTGCATCACCGCCATCACCGGGCGCACCAGGAACGGCAAGGTGAACAGCACATGACCCACCAGGATGAACAACCAACTGCTGCGAAACGTGCCGAACTGGCCGTAGGTGAGCAGCAAGGCCAGCGCACTGGCCAGGCCCGGCATCGCCACCGGCAGCACCATCAGCTCCTCGAAGGCGCGGCTGAAGCGGTTGTCCATGCGCACCAGGGCGTAGGCCGCCGGCACGCCGATCACGCAGACGCACACCGCACAGGCCAGGGCCAGTTGCAGCGACAGCCACACGGTCGGCGAATAGGCCTGCCATACCTGCACCAGCCAATCGAAGGTCAGTCCACTGGACACGCCGACAAAGAAATTGCGCGTCAAGCCTGCCAGCAACGACATCAGCACCGGCACCAACATGAACGCGCACACCAGCAAGGTGAACAGCAGTTGAATCACAAACAGCGATGAGCGCTTCACAGGACAGTCCCCGCATTTTTCACCAGGCGTCGCGTGAGCAACAACACCGCCCAGGTCACCGCGCCAAGCACCACCGACAACGCGGCGGCGACGGCAAAGTTGGCGTAGTTGGTGAACACGTTGTAGATCGCCACCGGGGTGACGTTCAGCCGCGTGCCCAAGGTAAAGGCCGTGCCGAAGGCGCCCATGGACGTGGCAAAACAGATCGCCCCGCACGACGCCAGCGCCGGCGCCAGGCCCGGCACGATCACGTCGCAGACCACCCGCCAGTGCCCTGCTCCCAACGAATGCGCGGCTTCTTCCAGGCTACGGTCGAGGCTTTCGCAGGCCGCCATCACCGTGAGGATTACGCGTGGAATCGAGAAATACAGGTAGCCGACAAACAACCCGGCCAGCGAATAGGCAAAGATCCAGCGTTCACCGGCCAATTGCAGGCCGAGCGACGCCAGCAGCCCCTGGCGCCCGGCCAACAGGATGACCAGGAAGCCCACCACCACCCCGGGAAACGCCAGGGGAAACGTGAGCAAGGCCACCAACGCCGAGCGCCCGAAAAACCGCTGGCGCGCGAGAAACACGCCGCTGATGCCGCCAATCAACAACGCCGTGAACGTCACGACGATGGCCAGCACACAGGTCTGCGCCAGGCTGCCCAGGTACTGCGCGCTGCTGAGCACCTGCCAATAGCCGCTGCCGTGGCTGTCGCGGCTTTCGCCGCCGAGCACGATCAAGTGCGCCAGCGGCAGCAGCCAGAATGCGAACAGCACTGCAAAGGCCGGAGCCAGCGCCCAGGCCGCACGTTTTGCCGATGTAGCCACTTACTTGACCTCGTTCAGATAACGGGCCGCGAAGGCTTCCTGCACGGCGGCCATTTTCTGGTAGTCCACCACGCCGGCGCGCGCATAGTCGCTGTCGGGCAGGAACTGGGCGGCGACCTCAGCCGGCATCTGCACCGGGCGTACCGGACGCAAGTAAGCTTTGGCCCAGAGTGCCTGGCCTTGATCCGACAGCACGAAGTCCAGCACCTTCTCACCATTGGCGCGGTGCGGCGCGTTGGCCACCAGACTCATCACGTAGGGCACACTGATGCTGCCCTCTTTGGGGATCACGAAGGCGACGTTGGCGTTGTCCTTATAGCGGGCGCGGTAGGCGTTGAAGTCGTAGTCCACCAGGATCGGCAATTCGCCGGACAGCACCCGCGCATAGGCGGTCTGCTTGGGCACGATGGGCGCGTTTTTCGCCAGTTTCTGGAAGTAGTCGATGGCCGGGGCGAAGTTGTCCAGGTCGCCGCCCATCGCGCGGTTGATCGCCACAGCAGAGACGTAACCAACAAAGGCGCTGGACGGGTCCAGGTAGCCGACCATGCCTTTGTATTGCGGCTTGAGCAGGTCGGCCCAGCTTTGCGGCACCGGCAGGCCACCCAATGCATCGACGTTGACCATGATGCCCAAGGTGCCGGAGTGAATTGCGAACCACTGGCCCGCCGGGTCTTTCAGGCCGGCGGGGATCTGCTCCCAACCCTTGGGTTTGTAGCCGTCGACCACGCCGGCTTTTTGCGCCTGCAGGCCAAAGGTCACCCCGTAGTACACCACGTCGGCGACGGGTGCGGCCTTTTCGGCGACCAATTGCGCCAGCGACTGGCCGGAGTTCTTGTTATCCAGCGGCACTTGCACGCCGGTGCTGGCGGCAATGGCCTTGAGCTGGGTGCCCCAGTCGGCCCAGTCCGGCGGGCAGTTGTAGCAAATTGCGGTGTCGGCGGCCTGGGCCAGGCTGGCCATACCACACAGCAGCACGGCGGCCAGGGTTTTACGCAATGCGCGCATCAAGGGATTCCTCGTGGGTTTGAGTGCTTTCGCCCGGCCGGATGTGGCAAGGCAGGCAATGGGAAATCGGGGCGTTGCCGGCGATCTGCGCCAGCAATTGGTCAATCACTGTGCTGGCGAGCAGCGCGATGGGCTGCACCACGCTGCACAGGGTTGGGTGCATCTGGGTGCCGAGGTCAATGCCGTCAAAGCCCATCACCGAGAGTTGCTCGGGTACGTGCCAAGCGTTGCGACGCAGTTCGGCGATCAGGCTGATGGCGAGGAAGTCGTTGGAACACACCAGTGCCGTGGGCGCCTCGGGGTCTTCAAGGTACGGCTGGATGGCGACGAATTCAGCCTGGGTGTGCGCGGGCATTTCGATCACCGGGCGGCTCTTGAGGCCGTAGGCTTGCATCGCGTCGCAGTAACCGGCGTAACGCAGGCGCGCACGGTCGGACTGCAACGCGGGGCCCGCAACCATGCTGATGCGCCGGTGCCCTGCTTCCAGCAGATATCGGGTGGCCATGGCCATGCCGGCGCGGTTGTCGACCGACACGGCGCTGTAGCTGGGGTTGCTCGGTTGGTGGTAGGCCAGCACGAATGGGGTCTGTTCGCTGGCGAGGCTGTTGAGCACGCTGTTGCTCTCGGCATCGGTGACCGTCAGTACCAGGCCGTCGACACGTTGGCGCAGCAGTTCTTCCACCACCATGCTTTCGCGTTCAGCGCTGTAGTCGGTAGTCGCCAGCACCAGGCTGTAGCCGCGCAACCGCGCGGCACGCTCCATGGCCTGGAACTGTTCGGCGAACACCGGATTGAGCAAGTTGGGCACCACCACGCCAATCAACCGGGTGGTTTGCAGGCGCAGTTGGCGACCGAGCAAGTTGGGCCGAAAGCCCAACTCACGGGCAGCGGCAAACACCTGCTCGCGGGTGGCCGGGCGCACCTGGTCGGGGGAGGCAAAGGTGCGGGCGGCAGTGGCGCGGGATACGCCAGCCAGCTGCGCAACGTCTTTCAGGTCAGTCATCGTCACTCGCTTGAGATCGATCTCATTGGCGAGGACAGTAACGGGGGAATGTGGCAGGAAGGTGGTGGGGAGATGACGGTTTGATGTCAGTGAAGCCTGGCTACACAGCGTTGATCGTTCCCACGCTCTGCGTGGGAACGCCGCCTGGACGCTCTGCGTCCCGCTTGTGAGGTGACGCGGAGCGTCATGGGATGCATTCCCATGCAGAGCGTGGGAACGATCAGTAGTCATACTCAGTGGTTAAGATCGTAAAACCGGCGCAGCAAATTCCGCCCACTAACCTTTCGATCTGATCCAAGTGCGGGCACAATGCGTGTCCTTTTTTGGCAGGCACCGCCGCAGGCTCTCAAAAATGATCAAAACGCCGTACTACCTCATCGATAAACAGAAGCTTCTGGTCAACATGCAGAAGATTGCCTACGTGCGCGAGCAGTCCGGCGCCAAGGCTCTGCTGGCGCTCAAGTGCTTTGCCACCTGGTCGGTGTTCGACCTGATGCAGCAATACATGGACGGCACCACCTCGTCGTCGCTGTATGAGTTGAAGCTCGGCCGCCAGAAGTTCGAAGGTGAAGCGCACGCCTACAGCGTGGCCTGGGCCGACGATGAAATCGAAGAGATGCTGGATAACTGCGACAAGATCATCTTCAACTCCATCAGCCAACTGCAGCGTTTTGCCGAACGTTCCGAAGGCAAGACCCGTGGCCTGCGCGTCAACCCACAGGTGAGCAGCTCCGATTACCTGCTGGCCGACCCGGCGCGTCCGTTCAGCCGCCTGGGCGAGTGGGACCCGGTGAAGATCGACGGCGTGATCGATCAAATCTCCGGTTTCATGTTCCACAACAACTGCGAGAACGGCGATTTCAGCCTGTTCGACAGCATGCTCGGCACCATCGAAGAACGCTTCGGCGCGCTGCTGCACAAGGTCCAATGGGTCAGCCTCGGCGGCGGCATCCATTTCACCGGTGAAGGCTATGCGCTGGATGCGTTTTGCGCACGGTTGAAGGCATTCTCCGAAAAGTATGGCGTGCAGGTATACCTGGAGCCCGGCGAAGCGGCGATCACCAACAGCGCGTCTCTGGAAGTCACCGTGCTCGACACGCTCTACAACGGTAAAAACCTCGCCGTGGTCGACAGCTCCATCGAAGCCCACCTGCTGGACCTGCTGATCTACCGCCTCAACGCCAAGCTGGCGCCGAGCGAGGGTGAGCATACCTATATGGTGTGCGGCAAATCCTGCCTGGCCGGCGACATCTTCGGCGAGTATCAATTTGATCGTCCGCTGGCCATCGGCGATCGGCTGTCGTTCATCGACACCGCTGGCTACACCATGGTCAAGAAAAACTGGTTCAACGGCCTGAAAATGCCGTCCATCGTAGTGAAACAACTCGACGGTACAGTCGAAGTGGTTCGTGAATTTGGTTACGACGACTACCTGTCCAGCCTTTCGTAAGCTGGCGGATATAGGAGAAATAAAGCAATTGAAAAAGAACGTTCTTATCATTGGTGCAGGAGGTGTCGCCAAGGTGGTGGCCCACAAGTGCGCGCAGCACAACGACGAACTCGGTCGTATTGCTATCGCGTCGCGCAACATCTCCAAATGCCAGGCCATCATCGACAGCGTCAAGGCCAAGGGTAGCCTCAAGGTACCCGCCGACATCCAGGCCTTCGCGCTGAACGCCCTGGACGTGGAAGCGACCAAGGCCCTGATCCGCGAGACCGACTCGCAGATCGTCATCAACGTGGGTTCCGCGTTTCTCAACATGTCGGTGCTGCGTGCCTGCATCGATACGGGCGTGGCTTACCTCGACACCGCCATCCACGAAGAGCCGGGCAAGGTCTGCGAGACCCCGCCGTGGTACGGCAACTACGAATGGAACCACCTGGAAGAATGCAAACAGAAGAACATCACGGCCATCCTTGGCGTGGGCTTCGACCCGGGTGTCGTCAACGCGTATGCCGCGCTGGCGCAGCAACAGCATTTCGACCGCATTGATTCGATCGACATTCTCGACGTCAATGCCGGCTCCCACGGCAAATACTTCGCCACCAATTTCGACCCGGAAATCAATTTCCGCGAGTTCACCGGACAGGTGTGGAGCTGGCAGAACAGCCAGTGGACCAGCAACACCATGTTCGAAGTCAAACGCACCGACGACCTGCCGGTAGTCGGTTCGCAGAACCTCTACCTCACCGGCCACGATGAAGTGCACTCGCTGTCGAAAAACCTCGACGTGCCCAATGTGCGTTTCTGGATGAGCTTCGGTGAACACTACATCAACGTATTCACCGTACTGAAAAACCTCGGCCTGCTTTCCGAGAAGCCCGTCAAAACCGCTGAAGGCCTGGAAGTGGTGCCGTTGAAAGTGGTCAAGGCGGTACTGCCTGACCCGTCATCGCTCGCACCGGGCTATACCGGCAAAACCTGCATTGGCGACCTGGTCAAAGGCACCCGGAACGGCCAGCCGCGCGAGATGTTCATCTACAACGTGGCTGATCACGAAGAAGCCTTTGCCGAGACCGACAGCCAAGGCATCTCGTACACTGCAGGCGTCCCACCGGTAGCCGCTGCGCTGCTGGTGGCGCGCGGCGAGTGGGATGTGAAACACATGGCCAACGTCGAGGAACTGCCGGCTGAGCCGTTCCTCAAAGCGCTGGACGTGATGGGCTTGCCGACTCGGATCAAAGACGAGCACGGTGATCGCGCCTGGGATGCGATTGCCTGACCGGCGATAGCTGACCGAACAAAAGAATGCGCCCGATTGGGCGCATTTTTTTTGTGGGAGGGGATAGGTATCTACACAACTTTGGCGTAGCCCTGAACCTGTGGCGAGGGAGCTTGCTCCCGTGGCGACCTGGCGGCCTATAGCTATCTGACTGATGCCGCGCGATCCAAATGTGGGAGGGGGCTTGCTCCCGATGGCGGCCTGACAGCCGACCAGGATGCTGGATCAGGGCGAGTACATATCCGTTGCTGCGGTAACGGCTGCTATGGGTTCCGCCCTTACGGCGTCTCACTTTTGAAAAGCGCAAAAGTAAGCAAAACGCTCTTGCCCCACCACTCGGCACCTCGCCCCGGCTCGGTGTGCCCGTAATCCGACAGCGATTTGGGGGGCCGCCGCCACGCGCCATCCATGGCGCGGGGCGGCTAAACCGGCATCCCTGCCGGTTTACCCCCCAAATCACTGTCGAATTCCGGCCAGCGTGGTTAACGGGGCGCTTGGATCAAAAGCAAGATCACAAGCAAGAGCGACTCGCTTCGCATCGTGGTTGCCGTAGGCTGCTACAAAATTGTGTAGATACCCATGCCCCCGATGGCGATGCATCAGCTACAACTGAGCTGGCTGACACACTGCATCGGGGGCAAGCCCCCTCCCACATCAGGTTTTGTGGTGCAGGGGTAAACCTTACCTCGACACCGGCATCGCAAACTCCGCGCCCTGCTCGATGCTCTCCGACCAACGCTGCATGATCGATTTCTGCTTGGTGTAAAAACGCACGCCCTCGGTGCCATAGGCATGCATGTCGCCAAACAGGCTTTTTTTCCAGCCACCAAACCCATGCCAGGCCATCGGCACCGGAATCGGAACGTTGATGCCGACCATGCCCACTTCGATGCGCCGCGCAAATTCGCGGGCGATGTTGCCGTCGCGGGTGAAGCAGCTGACGCCGTTGCCGAACTCGTGGTCGTTGACCAGTTTCACTGCGGCGGCGAAATCATCCACGCGCACGCAGGCCAGCACCGGGCCGAAGATTTCTTCGCGGTAGATGCTCATGTCTCGGGTCACATGGTCGAACAAGGTAGCGCCGAGCCAGAAGCCATTTTCCAGGCCGGGCTCGGAGGGTACATAGTCGCGGCCATCAAGCAGCAATTGCGCGCCGGCTTGCACGCCTTGCTCGATATAGCCGCTGATCCGCTCCAGGGCAGCGCGGGACACGATCGGGCCCATTTCGGCCTTGAGGTCGCGGCCATCGGTAATGCGCAGTTGCTTGGCGCGTTCGGTCAAGGCGGCGATGACCTTGTCACCCACATCGCCCACCAGCACCGCCACCGAGATTGCCATGCAACGCTCGCCGGCACTGCCGTAGGCGGCGCCCATCAGGGCATCGACGGTACGCTCGATATCCGCGTCGGGCATCACCACCATATGGTTTTTCGCGCCGCCCAGGCCTTGCACGCGTTTGCCGTTACGCGCACCGCTTTCGTAGATGTACTGGGCAATCGGCGTGGAACCGACAAAGCTCACGGCCTTGACGTCCGGGTGTTCGATCAGCGCGTCCACCGCTTCCTTGTCGCCCTGCACCACATTGAACACGCCCTTGGGCAGGCCGGCTTCGCGCAGCAGCTCAGCCATGAACAACGAGGCGCTCGGATCGGTGGGGCTGGGCTTGAGAATGAAGGTATTACCCGCCGCAATCGCGATCGGGTACATCCACATCGGCACCATCACCGGGAAGTTGAACGGCGTGACGCCGGCCACCACGCCCAGCGGCTGGCGCATTGTCCAGTTGTCCATGCCACGGGAAACCTGGTCGGAATGTTCGCCCTTGAGCAGGTTGGGAATGCCACAGGCGAACTCGAGGATGTCGATGCCACGGTCGACTTCGCCCTGGGCATCGGTAAACACCTTGCCGTGTTCGGCGACGATGATGCGTGCCAGGTCATCCTTGCGTTCACGCAGCAGGTGCAGGTATTCGAACAGCACACGGGCGCGGCGGATCGGCGGGGTGTCGGCCCAGCCGGCAAAGGCGGCCTGGGCGGCGGCGACGGCTTCGGCCACGGTCTGGCGGCTGGCCAGGGCTACACGCGCGGTGACTGCGCCGGTGGCCGGGTTGTAGACGTCCTGATAGCGATCATCGCGGCTCACGCGCTGGTCGTTGATGTAGTGCTCAAGGGTAATCGGCATGGCAGGCGATCCAGGTGGTTGGCGTTGGTACACACCTTAGGCTTTCGCTTTGTTCCGAACCAGAGCAGAATCGTGAACTTATTGTGCATCCTGGCGAACAATGCTCCCATGGAAAAAGCAGAGATCGAAGGGCTGTGGACCCACATCCATTGGCTGTCAGTGCTGGAAGAACACGGCACCTACACCGCCGCTGCCGCGCGCCTTGGGGTGAGCAAGTCGGCGGTGAGCCAGCGGATTTCCGACCTGGAAAAAGCCACCGGCACCCGCCTGGTGACGCGCACCACGCGCAGCGTACGGCTGACCGATGCGGGGCTGTCGTTGACCCGCGAGGTGCGCAGCGCCTATGAACACATCGCCCGCAGTTTCTCTGCGGTGCGTGACCTGGCCGGGGAAGTGCGTGGCCTGGTGCGGCTGACCGCGCCGGTAGCGTTCGCCCGGCAACAGCTGGTGCCGCATCTGCCGCAATTCCTGCGCCAATACCCGCAGGTGCGCATCCAGCTGGACGTGTCCGACGCCTTGAGTTCGCTGGCCGCCGAAGGTTACGACCTGGCCGTGCGCCATGGTTTCCAGATACCCGAGACCCATGTGGCCTGGAAGCTCTGCGACACCGCCTCGGTGCTGGTCGCCACCCGCGATTACCTGCAGCGCCATGGCGAACCCCGCGAGCCGGGCGACCTGTCGGCGCACAACTGTCTGTTTTACCCACGGGGCGCCGACCAGCCGGCCTGGACCTTCGAGCGCGGCAGCAAACACCTCGAACGCCTGACCGTGCCTATCGCCGGCAGCTTTGCCACTAACAACAGCGAAGCCCTGCGCGACGCGGCGCTCAATCACCTGGGCATCGCCCTGCTGCCGGATTTCAGCGCCCACGCGGCGCTGGCCGAGGGCAGGCTGGTACAGGTATTGAAGGAATGGACGCTCAAGGGCGCATTTGCCGATGAAATCTACCTGATCCGCCCCTATTCGCCCCATGTGCCAAAGGCAGTGAGCGCGCTGGTGGGTTTTTTAAAGGCGCAGTTGGCGGGAGGGTTTCGATTCGACGGCTGAGGCGGCGCACAAAAAAAGGCCCGGCGACGCACGCGGATGCGTCACCGGGCAAAGCGAAGCGACCGGCTTCAGAAACGTGGCTTGACGGTTTTCCACTGCGGTTGATAGCGCTGCATCTGTTTCACATCGTCACGCTGGCGGATACCGCAACTGAGGTATTGGTCATGCAGCTTGCCCAACTGGTCGTGATCCAGCTCCAGGCCCAGCCCCGGCGCGCGGGTGATGCTCACGCAGCCGTCGACGATGGGCAGCTTACCGCCCTTGATCACTTCTTCGTCTGGCTCCTGCCATGGGTAATGCGTATCGCAGGCATAGTCGAGGTTGGGCACCGACGCCGCGACGTGGGCCATGGCCATCAGGCTGATGCCCAAGTGTGAGTTGGAGTGCATCGACACGCCCAGGCCGAAGGTGTGGCACATTTTCGCCAGCACCTGGGTATCGCGCAGGCCACCCCAGTAATGATGGTCGGCCAGCACGATCTGCACGCTGTTCAGCGCCACGCTGCGGCGGAACTCGTCAAAATCGGTGACCACCATATTGGTCGCCAGGGGCAAGCCGGTTCGCTTGTGCAGCTCGGCCATGCCGTCCAGGCCGGGGGTCGGGTCTTCGTAATATTGCAGGTCGTCGCCGAGCAGTTCGGCCATGCGAATCGAGGTGGCCAGAGACCAATTAGCGTTCGGGTCGATGCGCAGCGGCACGCCGGGAAAGGCTTTTTTCAGCGCCTTGATGCAGCGCACCTCATGCTCGGGTTCCAGTGCGCCAGCCTTGAGCTTGATACTTTTGAAACCGTAGGTCTCGAGCATGCGGCGAGCCTGGGCGACTATCTGCGCTTCAGTCAGGGCTTCGCCCCAGCTGTCGGGCTTGTAGGGCGAATCGATGTGTTCGGCGTATTTGAAAAACAGGTAGGCGCTGAACGGGATCTGGTCACGGATCGCGCCGCCGAGCAGGTCCACCAGAGGTACATTCAGCGAATGCGCCTGCAGGTCGAGAAACGCCACTTCGAACGCCGAATAGGCATTACTCACAGCTTTGCTCGCATGGGAGCCCGGCGCCAGTTCCGCACCGGCCACGCTCAGCGGTTTATGCGCGGCCACGGTGGCCTGCACGATAGCGCGCAGGCCATTGAGGTTGAACGGGTCCAGGCCGATCAGCTGTTGCTGTACCTGTTGCTGGATCGCCAGTGCCGGAGCATCGCCATAGCTTTCGCCGAGGCCGATGTAGCCGGTGTCGCTTTCAATCTCGATGATCGAGCGCAGCGCGAAAGGCTCGTGGATGCCGCTGGCGTTCAACAGCGGCGGGTCGCGAAAGGCAATCGGGGTGACGGTGACGCGGATAATTTTCAAGAGACGGCTCCCTGTGGATCTGAAGACAAAGGGTGAGGCGCGGTGGATGGGCTGGACGGTGTACCACCACGCGGTGCGGTGCGGGCAAAGAACACCACCACCGCCGCCACCAGCGAAGTGGCGGCCAGGCCGTAGAGCCCGCCCTCGATGGACCCGGTGGTCTGCTCCAGCAAACCGAAGGTAGTAGGCGCGACGAACCCGCCCAGGTTGCCCACCGAATTGATCAAGGCAATCACCGCCGCCGCGATCCGCGCATCCAGGTAGCCCTGGGGAATCGGCCAGAACAGCGCCGACGCGGCCTTGAAGCCAATCGCGGCAAAACAGATGGCGACGAACGCAAACACCGGCCCGCCCAGGGTAGACATGAACATGCCGAACGCCGCGATCACCAGCATCAGCGACACCCAGGCTTGCTGGTGCTTCCACTTGCTGGCCAGCGCCGCGAAGCCGTACATGGCGACAATGGAAATCAACCACGGAATGGCATTGAACAAGCCCACCTGGAAGTCACCCAGGTTGCCCATTTTCTTGATCATGCTCGGCAGCCAGAAGGTGGCGCCGTAGATGGTCAGGGCGATGGAAAAGTAGATAAAGCAGAACAGCGCGATCTGTTTGTCGGCCAACAGCTTGAACATCGACGGCCGCACGCACTGGCTCGCCTCGCGCGCCTGCTGCTCCAGCGCAATGGCACTGACCAGCGCGTGTTTTTCTTCGTCACTGAGCCACTTGGCCTGATGGGGATGGGACTGCAACCAGAACCACACAAACCCGCAGAGCACGATGGAGGCGAAGCCTTCAATCAGGAACATCCATTGCCAGCCATGCAGGCTGAACCCGCTGACATTCAGCAGCGCGCCCGACACCGGCCCGGAGATCACCGAGGCGATGGCCGAACCGCTGAGGAAAACCGCCATGGCCTTGCCGCGCTCGCTGGCCGGCAGCCACTGGGTGAAGTAGTAGATGATGCCGGGAAAGAACCCGGCTTCGGCGGCGCCGAGCACAAAGCGCAACACGTAGAAACTGGTTTCTCCCTGCACAAAGGCCATGCCCATCGCGGCCGCGCCCCAGGTGAACATGATGCGCGTCAGCCAGGCCCGCGCGCCGTAGCGTTGCAGCAGCAAATTGGAGGGCACTTCGAAAATCGCATAGCCAATAAAGAACAGCCCGGCGCCCAAGCCGTAGGCCGCCGCGCCAATGCCCAGGTCGGTTTCCATATGGCTGCGCACGAAGCCGATATTGACCCGGTCGATGTAGTTGACGATGAACATCACCACGAACAGCGGCAGGACATGGCGCTTGACCTTGGCGGCAGCGCGGGCAAGCACGCTCGGGTCTGGCGGATTCTGAAGGGTATCCACGGGCAACTCCCAGTCATTGTTTTTTTAGGGATCGTTTTTTTAGGGATTGTTTTTTCTAGGGGCAGGTCGATGATGGACGCCGGGGATTGTTCCCGTCTAATCTAACCTGGCATTCGATTGATACTGGAATTAGATCAATGTTCGAACTGACCCAACTGCGCTGCTTCACCACCGTGGCCACCGAACTGAATTTCCGCCGGGCGGCTGAACGGCTGAACATGACGCAGCCGCCCCTTAGCCGGCAGATTCAGTTGCTCGAGCATCACCTGGGCGTAGAGCTGTTTACCCGCACCACCCGCAGCGTCGCCCTGACCGCCGCCGGCCGGGCTTTTTTCATCGAGGCGCAGAACCTGCTCGAGCGTGCCCAGCAAGCGGCCGTCACCGCGCGACGCTTTGCCGAGGGCGATATCGGCACGGTCAATATCAGCTTCGTCGGCAGCGCGGTGTATGAGTTTTTACCCAAAGTGATTGCCGAGGCGCGCCTCAAGCAGCCCCACGTCAAGATCGACCTGTCCGAAATGAACACCTACCAGCAATACGAAGCCCTGCGCGCCCGGCGTATCGACCTGGGCATCGTCCGCGCGCCGCTGCTGGAGCCCGGCTACGCCACCGAATGCCTGGTGCGCGAGCCGTTTGTGCTGGCGGTGCCGAGCAGTCATCGGCTGGCTCAGGCACAGACCGTCAGCGTGCAAGACCTGGATGCGCAGCCGTTCCTGATGTACGCCCATTCCGCCTACCCGCCGTTCAACGAGTTGCTCACTGGTTTGCTGCGCTCGGCCCGTGTCGCGCCGGAGTATGTGCAGTGGCTCGGCTCGTCCCTGACCATCCTCGCCCTGGTCAACGCCGGCATGGGCCTGGCCCTGGTGCCGCGTTGCGCCAGCAGCGTGGTGTTCAAGAACGTGGTGTTCCGCGATATCGACCTGGGCGAAGGCGCGCGGAGCGAGCTGCACCTGATCTGGCGCGAGCACAACGACAACCCGGCGTTCACCATGCTCCTGGAAGGTATCCGCAGCGCTGCGGGAGCGAGCTTGCTGGCGCCCCATTGACCCAATCCTGTTGAATACTTGCCTGATCCTCTGAACTTGTGGGCTATTGCATAGATGGCCCTTGCGCGCTGGTCTAGAGTTCGACGATGGGCGACCTGCGGTCGCACCTCTCCTATAAGAACTCTAAGAACTCAGCACCACCAACCGATGATCAGCAGGTGAGCCGCCATGGAATTACGTATTAACCAAAAGGCCTATCAGGTCGATGCCGACGCCGACACGCCGTTGCTGTGGGTGATCCGCGACGACCTGGGCCTGACCGGCACCAAGTACGGCTGCGGCCTGGCCCAGTGCGGCGCGTGTTCGGTGCTGGTGGACGGCAACGTGGTGCGCTCGTGCGTCACGCCGGTGGCGGCGCTGGTCGGCCGCGAGATCACCACCATCGAGGCGATTGAAGCCGATGACGTGGGCAAGCGCGTGGTCGCGGCCTGGGTCGAGCGCCAAGTGGCGCAATGCGGTTACTGCCAGTCCGGGCAGGTGATGGCGGCCACGGCGCTGCTCAAGCACACCCCTGCACCGTCGAAAGAGCAGATCAACGCGGCCATGATCAACCTGTGCCGCTGCGGCACCTACAACGCCATCTATGCCGCCATGGATGACTTGGCCGCCGGCAAGGAGAGCGTTTGATGAAGATGTCCGAGATTCTGCCCGGCGTGACCCTGGACGCACCGATCAACCTGTCGCGTCGGCGCTTTCTGGCGAGCACCGCCGTCGGTGCATTGGTCATCGGCTTCGGCCTGCCCCTCGGCACGTCCAGGGTGCAGGCTGCCACGGGCGCCGCCGCTGAACGCGGCACCCAGGTGCCGGCCTTCCTCGAGATTCGTCCGGACGGCAGCGTGCGCCTGCTCAGCCCCTTCATGGAAGGCGGCCAGGGCACGCACACCGCCATGGCGCAGATCATCGGCGAGGAGCTGGATGCCGACCCGGCCACCTTCGTGGTCGAAGCGGCACCGCCCGGTGAAGCCTATGTGGTGATGGAAAATGGCCTGCGCATCACCGGCGGCAGCATGTCGGTGCGCATGAGTTACCCGACCATGCGCCGCCTCGGCGCCCTCGCCCGCGCCATGTTGATGCAGGCGGGCGCCGAACAGCTCGGTGTGCCCGTGGCGCAACTGAGCACGCAACCGGGCCGGGTGGTGCATGCCGCGTCGGGCCGCTCGCTGGGTTATGGCGAGTTGGCCAGCCGCGCCCTGGACATGCCCGTGCCCGACCCGGCCAGCATCACCCTGCGCGACCCGAGCCAGTTCCGCTGGATCGGCAAGCCGGTCAAACGCCTGGACGCCTATGACAAATCCACCGGCAAGGCGCAATACAGCATCGACCTCAAAGTCGACGGCATGCTCCACGCCGCCGTGCAGCACGCACCGCGCCTGGGCATGACGGTGGGCAGCCTGCGCAACCAGGCCCAGGTCGAGGCCATGAAGGGCGTGCATTCGGTGCACACTCTGCCCGGCGCCGTGGCGGTGGTGGCCGAACGCTGGTGGCACGCCAAGCGGGCCGTGGAAGCGATCCAGGTGCAATGGCTCGAAGCCGCCGCAGACTCTGCCGTGCGCGCAATGCCGGCGGACTTTTCCAGCGATAAATACCGCGACTTTCTCGCCGCCCAGCAAGGCCCGGCCCGCGACGACGAAAGCCAGGGCGACGTGGCCGCCGCGCTGGCCAGCGCCAAGACCCGCGTCGACGCCACCTATCACAACCAATACCTCAACCACGCGCAGCTGGAGCCGCCTTCGGCACTGGCGCGCTATAACCCCGACGGCACGCTGGAGGTGTGGCTGCCGAACCAGGCACCGGATATGTTCCGCGCCGACATCGCCAAGCGCACCGGCCTGGCCGTTGAGCAAATCACCCTGCACTCACCGCTGCTCGGCGGCTTTTTCGGGCGGCATTTTTTGTATGACTCGGCCAACCCCTACCCGCAGGCCATCGCCCTGGCCAAGGCTGTCGGCCGGCCGATCAAGCTGATCTGGAGCCGCGAGGAAGAGTTCGTGCGCGATGTGCTGCGCCCGGTCGCGGTGGTCAAGTTCCGCGCCGCGCTGGATGACAAAGGCCTGCCTGTGGCCATTGAAGCGGTGAGCGCCACCGAAGGCCCCACCGAAGCGATTGCCGGCAAGCAAGGCGACGCCCTCGACCCCACGGCTCTGGAAGGCCTGTCCGGCAAAAGTTATGCGATCCCCAACAAGCGCATCGCCCAGATTTACGTCAAGGGCCCGGCCATGCTCGGTTACTGGCGTTCGGTGGGCAATTCGTTGAACGATTTCTTCTACGAAGCGTTCCTCGATGAACTGGCCGACAAAGGCGGCCATGACCCATACGAACTGCGCCTGCATCTGCTGCGCGACAATGCGCGGCTGACCACTCTGCTGCAAGCGGTAGGCGAGCTGTCCGGCGGCTGGAAGCGCGGGCCGTTCACCGCCGAAGACGGTAGCCGACGGGCGCGTGGCGTGGCCATGGCCTCGCCGTTTGGCTCCCACGCGGCGGTGATCGCCGAAGTGTCGATCGACAACGGCCAGGTCAAGGTGCATGACATCTGGCAGGCCATCGACCCGGGCAGCATCGTCAACCCGGCGATCATTGAAGCCCAGGTCAACGGCGCCGTGGCCTTGGGCTTGTCGCAAACCTTGCTGGAGGAAGCGGTCTACGTGGACGGTAAGCCACGGGCGCGCAACTACGACCTGTACCCGATCCTGCCGCCCTCGCGGATGGCACGGGTACACGTGAAGATCGTCGAGAGCGGCGAAAAAATGGGCGGTATCGGCGAACCACCGTTGCCCGCCGTGGCGCCAGCAGTGGCCAACGCGGTGGCGCAGTTGACCGGCCAGCGCATCCGCAGCTTGCCGTTGAGCCGCTACACCTTCAGTTAACCCACAGGGAACGCCCATGAACAACCGCCGATTCGCAAGAACCGCAGGCTGGCTGGCGCTGCCCTGCCTGGTCGTGGCAGGCCTGCTGGCCTGGTACGTCACCCGCGAGCCCGCCTCGCCGTTCGCAGAACAAAACACCGCCAGTGTCGACCCGGCACTGGTAAGTCGCGGCGAGTATGTCGCGCGTCTGAGCGACTGCGTCGCCTGTCACAGCCTGGCGGGCAAGGCGCCGTTTGCCGGTGGCCTGGAAATGGCCACGCCGCTGGGGGCGATTCATGCCACCAACATCACCCCCGACCGCGAGCATGGCATTGGCAACTACAGCCTCGCCGACTTCGACCGCGCCGTACGCCACGGCGTGGCGCCGGGTGGGCGTCGGCTGTACCCGGCGATGCCCTACCCGTCTTACGTGAAACTCAGCGACGACGACATCAAGGCGCTGTATGCGTTCTTCATGAAGGGCGTGCAGCCGGCCAACCAGCCGAACATTCCCAGTGATATTCCCTGGCCGCTCAACATGCGCTGGCCCATCGCCCTGTGGAATGGCGTGTTTGCGCCCACCGCCGCCTACGCGGCCAACCCCAGCCAGGACGCACTCTGGAACCGTGGCGCTTATATCGTGCAGGGCCCTGGCCACTGCGGCAGTTGCCATACGCCGCGCGGCCTGGCCTTCAACGAGAAAGCCCTGGACCAATCCGGCGCGCCGTTCCTGGCCGGTGCGCTGCTCGACGGCTGGTACGCACCGAGCCTGCGCCAAGACCCCAACACCGGCTTAGGCCGCTGGAGCGAGGCGCAGATCGTGCAGTTCCTCAAGACCGGGCGCAACCAGCATGCGGTGGTCTACGGCTCGATGACCGAAGCGTTCAACAACTCCACACAGTTCATGGCTGACGACGACCTGGCCGCCATCGCCCGCTACCTCAAATCCCTGCCCGGCGACCCGCAGCGCGATGGCACGCCTTGGCAGTATCAGGCCGTGGCCGCCGACGCGCGTGCGGATGCCCCCGGCGCCCACACCTACGCGACCCGCTGCGCCTCCTGCCATGGCCTGGACGGCAAGGGCCAGCCGGAGTGGATGCCGCCACTGGCCGGCGCCACCTCGGCACTGGCCAAGGAAAGCGCCTCGGCGATCAATATCACCCTCAACGGCTCGCAACGGGTGGTGGCCGCCGGCCTGCCGGACGCCTATCGCATGCCGGCGTTCCGTGAGCAATTGTCCGACCAGGACATCGCCCAGGTGCTGACCTACGTGCGCAGTACCTGGGGCAACCAGGGTGGCGCGGTGGACGCCCAGGCGGTGGGCAAACTGCGCGGGCATACCGACCCGGCCAGCAGCAGCCCGATCATTTTGCATATGCGGTGAGGCCGGAGCGCGGTCTCTTTGGTATAGGTGATCACATGTGGGAGGGGGCTTGCTCCCGATAGCGGTGTGTCAGTGAATGCATGTGTAACTGACACACCCCCATCGGGAGCAAGCCCCCTCCCACATTTGGCCAAGCTAGGCCTACTTGCTCTCGTCGCCCTTGCCTTCCTGCATCTGCACCGACGACTTGCTGCCGCTGGTGTTGTCTTTGGTGGTGTTATCGGAATTGTCGAAACAGCCGTGCAGCAGGAATACACTGCAAAAACCCAAGCACATAGACAGCTTTTTCATAAGATCTCCTGTTAAACCTATTCATCAGCCTGTGCTGCATGTGGCCCGTGGCTGGACCCGAACGTTCCCTGCAGAGGCCGTGAGGCTGACGAATGGTTTGCCATTAATTGGCTAGCATTTACGTACTGGATATTTGGGCTAACCTTCATCCGTTCAGGCTTGTTATCCGGTGATCCCATGGACACGTTGACCAAAGCGCAAATCGAGCATGCTCTTGCACAGCGACTGCGCAGTTGCCGTGTTACCTGCACGATCAATCCAGACAGCAGCCTGTCCGTCACGGTGCTCGCGCCTGACGCCAATCAGTTCACCATCGCCAATATCAACCGCGCCCGCTACCACGGCGAGTCAGGTATCAACCGGCTCGTACGGGAAATCATGGAAGACATGGTGGTTTCCCGGAAAACCTCCCGGCTGTCATCCGTGGGGTAAATGCGGTCAAACGACCAGAACGAGGCTTTCCATGCCGGATTCCACCGCTGCACCGTCGCAACGCTGCACCATCGATTACCTTCAAGACACACTGCTCGGCGTCAACCCGCTCTCCCATGCGTGCATGGCGCGGATTACCCAGGCCGGCGAGCGCATATCGCTGCACATCCCGGGGCCGTGGCCGAAGGAGCTGCCGAAGGCACATACCGTGTCGATCAAGGTCGACGACCGCACTTACCATGGCGTGCTCGTGGATGCCCAGACGTCGGGCACCGATGAGTTGGTGTTGAACATTCAACTTCAGCCGGAACGGCCGGGCGCAGCTGGTCACTAACCCCGCTCACCCGCCAACGCACGCTGGTGAAAATGCGCCAGCCACTTCAAGGCATGCAGCGTCGCATCCAGCTGCACCTGCTCACGGGAGCCCATGAAGCGCTCCTTTCGACTGAAGATACTCAGCCGGTTTTCGATTCGATAAGCCCAGGCAAAACAAATGGTCCCGGCCGGAATGCCGTCCATGTCATCCGGGCCAAGCAGGCCGGTGGTGGCGACGGCGACTCCGGCCGGGCTGTCACGCAACGCGCCTTCGGCCATCTCGCGAGCGACTTCACAACTGGTGAGGTTGAAGGTATCGATCGTATACGCGCGTACGCCCAGCAAGCGCTGTTTGGCCTCGGGCGAGTACACGACATAACCACTTTCAATACATGACCCGCCGCCCCTGACCTCCGACAGCAGCGTGATGATCTTGCCTGCCGTACACGACTCGGCGCTGGTGAGGGTGAGCTGCTGTTGTTTCAGGTAATCAATAGTGGCTGCGGCTATATCCATGATGACAATCTCCCGCGTTCAAAAGGTTGCAAGGTAGTCGGCCAATGTCAGCGCACAGGCCTCAATTGCGCCGTCCACAATCAGCTCGTAGCCGTGGGTGTTTTCCGTTGGAATCGCCAGGCAACCGCCGCGCGCCGACGTGCCGTTACTCATGACGGCACTGGCATCCGAGGCAAAATCCACCAGCAGCGCATATTGAGGCGCATAACCGCAGCGCTGTGCGGCGTCTGCCAGGCCGGTGACCACGGAACGTGTGTAATAGCCTTTGAGGTCACCGGTATTGATGATCGGATCGACGCTCAGGCGGGTGCCGTACTCGCTCATCACCGGGCCGACTTCCACGGCGATGGTGGTATCGCCCGGCAGCGTCTGCGCCGCATACATCGCCCCGGCGTTGCACTCTTCTTCCAGGGTAGTGAAGACGAAATACACATCGCACGTCAGCGCCTGTCGGCGTTGGTGCAGGCCCTGCACGCTATGAAGTACCGCAGTGATGGGCGCGCGGTCATCCAGGAAGTGCGCGGCAATCGCATCACCCACCCGGAACGGCGCACGCCAATGGCGGCTCAGCGTGACGCGGCTGCCGGGGCGTACGCCGTAGTCACGCAAGGTCTCGACTGAGCAACGGGTGATCACATGCACGTCATTCCAGTGCACGTCGCCTGACAACACATCGGCACCCTGGGGCGCGTTGGCGGTGGCATGCATCGAACCAAAGGACAGCACCCCCGGAATGAATTGGTGATCACCGAGTATGTCCACCGGGCACATGCCGAAATTCACCGGGTTGGCACCGCCCAACGCGGTCACGCGCAACGTGCCGTCGGCGTCCACATGCTTGACCACCATGGCGATCTCATCCATATGCGCCATGACCCGCACCGCGCGCCGGGGCTCGCTATCGCCCTGCTCGCCTTTGACCAGGCCGATGACATTGCCGGCCGGGTCCACCCAGGTGTCGTCACACAGCGGCCGCAGGTGCTCCAGGCAAATGGCGCGCACCTCATCTTCCTGGCCGCCAGGGCCACGGGCGAGCAACAGTTGGTGAAGCAACTGGGGGACATCGGGTCGGGCATCGTTTGGCTGGGGTTGCATCCGGGGGTCTCCATTCGCGCTATTGAACACTTATGAAAAATGACCCGACACGTCGAACGGTTGTTCCACAAATCTTCTTCGGCGTGCATCGAAATCCAGTTGAACGCCCACTTCGGCAGGCTTTCTAGATGTGTTCGAAAACCACCCATGGAAGGAGTCCCCGATGAACATCAACCGTCTGCAACCCGCCCTGCCTTCGCTGTGCCTGGCAATGTCGATGGCCGCGCTGACCGCCTGCGCCGGCAACGACTCAGCCTCCAACGTCGTCGCGCCCGGTGAGGCCAAATCACCCACCACGCGCACCCTCGACACCGGCGCCGCCCTGCTGCAATCGCGCCCGCCCATCGATGCGCTGAATGCCTACCTGGACGGCTTCCACTTCTACAACGGCCATCCCGACGTGCAAATGGAAGCCCATCACTACTGCGCAATTCTCAACGAGGAAGTGATCCAGTGCGTGATCTACGACGGCAACCGCAAGGACGCCAAGTTGATGGGCGTGGAGTACATCATCAGCGAACAGCTGTTCAACAGCCTGCCGGCGCCCGAGAAGGCGTTGTGGCACAGCCATGTGCATGAGGTGAAGTCGGGCCAACTGGTAGCGCCTGGTATTCCTGCGGTGGCCGAACACGCCTTGATGGAAAAACTGGTGCATACCTACGGCAAGACTTGGCACACCTGGCACACCGACCTCAACAAGCGCCTGCCGCTGGGTGTTCCGCAATTGATGATGGGCTTTACCGCCGATGGCCAGGCCGATCCGAAGATGGTCGCCGAACGGGACCAGCGGCTGGGCGTCGACAGCGCCAGGAAAAAGCAGGAGCGTGCCGACATCGCCGCTCCGGCCATAGCACCCGGTGCGGACGCCTGGCGCCAGGGCACTATCATCCAGATCGAAGACCCCACCCAGGCAGCCCACCAGCACTGACAGCGGCAGCTGGTCATTTGGATTGAACGATTATTTGCCGGCGCTTGCCACATAGGAAAGGGGCGCATCAGCTGCCCCGCGCATGAGGAGTTCAACTATGTCTTACGACCATCAAGGCCCTGCCAGCGTCATTACCGCTTCCCGCCATCTGGGCACCGAAGACGATGAATGCCTGAACGAAAACGCCAATATAAAAATGACCAGCAGCGGCAAGCCCACCATCGTTCGCCTGGATTTCGATGCCCCGCTGACCTGGCCCGGCAACCCCAATTTCGTCACCGTCAACGTGCCCGACGGCACGTCCGTCAGCGGTGTGATCGTGGCCTTGGAACGCCCGGCTGACGGGCCAGGTTGGGTGACCTTTACGGTGGACGATTGAGCCTGCGAGCAGGCCATCGCATTGTCCGACAACTTATTTGAATTATTTTTGACGTCAAATATCTGTACTTCATGAGCATAGGGAGTCCTCATGAAAAACAACGAGTTATTCACCATCAAGTATCAACTTCACGGCGAGCCCAGGTCGTTCATCGTGCGTGCAGCGCGCATGAATAACGCTGAAGCCTGGCACTGGGCCAGTTGCGATGCCGGCGTGGCGGTCATCCCCAGGTTCGGGCAAAACAACCTCAAGCGCGTCTCCAAGCCGATGGCGGAAAAATACGGCATTACGGATGTGCGCTGGTGCGGTGCGGCAGCGATTCAGTGGGCAGAGGGCATTACATCATGAACAGTCAGGTGCTGGATTACACAGCCAGGCAAACGTCGGACGACGAAGTCACACAGAACACCCAGATGTTCTACGAAGCGGACCGATTGGATGCCCAGGCCTATAAGATCATCGAACACTACAGCGGCGATACCGCGACCTGGGCGCGCTTCACCGAGGCGAAGAAGCTGGCGGACGCGCAACGGACCGCCGCCTATCAAGAGTGGATGCGCATTCACCGCGCCAGGAAAAAATAAAGCTTAACGGCAGGTCAGTTAAGGCTATTTTGTAGGAGCGAGGCGGGCGGCTAGCCCTTGCTCGCGAAGAACTCAGGCTCCCCGCGCTTATCCAGAATGAACGCGTTGCCTGGGCGTTTTTCGCGAGCAAGCTCGCTCCTACATGGTTATGAGGCATGCCCCTGAGTTATGAAGCATGCCCCTGAATATCAGGGGCATGCGTCTGCTTAAAGGATCGGTTTACCCCCCGTCACGCCGTAGCGCTCGCCAGAGATATAACTGCCCTCATCCGACGCCAGCAGCACATAGATAGGCGCCACTTCCACCGGCTGGCCAGGACGCCCCAGCGGCGTGTTGCCACCGAAGTTCTCCACCATGTCATCAGTCATCGTCGACACGATCAACGGCGTCCAGATCGGCCCCGGCGCCACGCTGTTCACACGAATCCCGCGTTCGCCCAGCATCTGCGCCAGGCCGGCGGTGAAGTTGGCGATTGCGCCCTTGGTGGCCGCATAAGGCAACAGCGACGGGTTGGGCATGTCGGAATTGACCGAGGTGGTGTTGATGATCGAACTGCCCTCGGCCATGTGCGGCACCGCCGCCTTGCAGATCCGGAACATCGCTGTGATGTTGACGTTGAAGGTCTTGACCCAGTCCTCGTCGGGAATGTCTTCCAGGGATTTGTAGGTCATCTGGAACGCGGCGTTGTTGACCAGCACGTCGATACGCCCGAACTCCTTCACCGTGTCGTTGACAATGGCTGTGCACTGCGCCGCGTCGCCCAGGTCACCGGGCAACAGCAGGCACTGACGCCCCGCTGCCTCGACCCAGCGCTGGGTCTCCTTGGCGTCCTCATGCTCGTCCAGATACGACACGGCAACGTCCGCACCTTCGCGGGCAAAGGCGATCGCCACCGCACGCCCGATGCCGCTGTCGGCGCCGGTGATCAAGGCAATCTTGTTGGCGAGCCGGCCCGAGCCTTTGTAGGTTTGCTCACCGCAATCAGGCATCGGCTCCATCTTGCGCTGGTCGCCGGGTACAGGCTGCTGCTGTGGCTTGAAGGGTGGTTTTGGGTAGTTACTCATCGGATTCCCTCCTGTGTGTGGTTAGTGTTGCGAGGGTCGGCCGGGCCCGATAGTTCAGAGCAATTTTCAGAAAATCGGATGACCGTACCCGCACGGCTGCACCACTCGTCCGATGGAATAAACCTTTGCAAAGTACGCCTCTCAACCGAAGGGTGAACGCCCGTTGGGGTATCGAGTGGTGTCGAAGCGTTCTGCTGCAAGGCGCTTTTCAGCTATATTCCGCTATTCGTTTATCCCTCATCCCGTTTCGAATTCTTGCCCTGCGCAGTTAACCAAGGTTGGTGTTTATGAAGTCTGCCCCCCCGCGGTCACCCAATGTCCCGCAACGCAAGGATCTGATCCCCAGCACCCTGAATTTTCCAGTGGTGGGGATTGGCGCGTCGGCGGGCGGGTTACAGGCGGTCAAGGCGTTTTTCGAACACATGCCCCAGGACTGCGGCATGGCTTTTGTGGTGATCCTGCACCTGTCCCCCGACCATCAAAGCGTGGCGGACAGGATCATCCAGGAGTCGACCCGGCTGCCGGTGCTGCAGGTCACCGAGACGACGCCCATCGAAAAGAACCGGGTGTACGTGATTTCGCCGGCGCAGCACTTGGCAATGAATGACGGCTACCTGGCCGTCTCGCCGTCGGCGCGCGAAGGCGGCTCGCATATCGCCATCGACCTGTTCTTCCGCGACCTGGCAGATGCCCATAAAGAGCACGCGTTTTGCCTGGTATTGTCCGGCACCGGTTCGGACGGCGCGGTAGGGCTTTCGCGGATCAAGGAACAGGGCGGCGTCACCCTGGTGCAGACCCCGGAAGACGCGGAATTTGATGGCATGCCACTGGCGGCAATCGAAACCCAGATGGTCGATCTAGTGTTGCCCGTGGTGGAGATGCCGCAAAAACTGCTGGAGCTGTGGCGCAACGCCCGTTCCATCACCCTGCCTACCGCCAATGATCCCGAGATCAAGACCACGCCGCCTGCGACTGAACGTGACGCGGCGGTGGCCGAACAGTTGCTGCTGGATATCCTGATACAACTGCGGCTCACCACCGGCCACGACTTCAAGCACTACAAGCGCGCTACCGTACTGCGCCGCATCGAACGCCGCCTGCAGGTCACCGCCCAACCGGATCTGGCCAGCTATTACGAATTCCTCCAGGGGCACCCGGAAGAAACCAAGGCGTTGCTCGGCGACATGCTGATCGGCGTGACCAACTTTTTCCGTGACCGCGAGGCCTTCGAAGCGCTCGAACGCGACGTGATTCCCAACCTGGTGAAGTCACTGGAAGACAGCGTGCCCAAACGCGAAGAGGTGCGCATCTGGTCGGCCGGCTGCTCCACCGGCGAAGAAGCCTATAGCCTGGGCATGCTGGTCGCCGAGCAACTGGCGATAGATGGCAGCGATGCAAAAATGCAGGTGTTCGCCACCGATATCGACGAGCGCGCGATCAACCATGGCCGTAACGGCGTTTACCCGGAAGCGATCATTACTGACGTGCCGCCTTCACGACTGCGCCAGCACTTTGCCAAGGAAAAAAACCAGCACTATCGGGTGCGCAAGGAAATTCGTGAAAAAGTCCTGTTCGCCAAGCACAGCCTGCTGAGCGACCCACCCTTCTCGCAGATCGACCTGATCGTCTGTCGCAACCTGCTGATCTACCTGGACCGCGAGGTGCAGCGCGACATCCTGCAGATGTTCCACTTTGCGCTGCGCCCCGGCGGCTACCTGTTCCTGGGCTCCTCGGAGTCGGCCGACGGCTGCCTGGACCTGTTCGTGCCGGTGGACAAGCGCAACCGCATTTTCCGCGTGCGGGCCGGTTCAGCGGCCATGCGCCGCGCGCCCACCATGCCGCGCGGTGGCTACCTGCGGCCCAGCGCCACGACCGCCGCCGCCCAGGTCAAGGTCCCGAACAAGGTCTCGTTCGCCGACATTCACCTGCGCGCGCTGGAGAAGGCCGCGCCGCCCAGTGTCATAGTGGATATACACGCCGACATCCTGCACATGAGTGAAGGCGCGGCACGTTTCCTGCGCCATGTGGCCGGGGAGATGACGCGCAACCTGCTGGCCCTGGTGCACCCGGACCTGCGCCTGGATATTCGTACGACGCTGTTCCAGGCCCAGCAGTCGGGCCTTACGGTGACGTCGCGCAAAGTGCGCATCGAGCGCGATCACGTGCCCTACGTGGTCGATGTCACCGCCCTGCCCTACCAGGACGATCTCACCGAGAGCGATTATGTCCTGGTGATTTTCCAGGAAACTGAAGTCGACCCCCGGCACGCCGAAGAAACCGCCATCAGCCAAGCCGAAAACCAGATGATGAGCAACCTGGAGCGCGAACTGCAGCGGACCAAGTTGCACCTGCAGGACACCATCGAGCAGGCCGAGGTCTCCAGCGAAGAACTCAAGGCGTCCAACGAAGAAATGCAGGCGGTCAACGAAGAGTTGCGCTCGGCCACCGAAGAGTTGGAAACCAGCAAGGAAGAGTTGCAGTCGATCAACGAAGAACTGCTGACGGTCAATTTCGAACTCAAGACCAAGGTTGAAGAGACCGACAAGGTCAATGACTACCTGACCAACCTGATCGCCTCCACCGATATCGCCACGGTCTTCGTCGACCGCAACATGCGCATCCGCTGGTTCACGCCACGGGCCACGGATATTTTCAGCATGCTGCCGGTGGACACCGGGCGCTCGTTGATGGACATCACTCACCGGCTCAACTACCCGGAAATGACCGAAGACGCCACCACAGTATTCGAATCGTTGAGCATGATCGAACGCGAAATCAGCAGCAAGGACGACCGCTGGTACATCGCACGCCTTCTGCCGTACCGCTCCAGCGAAGACCATATCGATGGCACGGTGCTGACCTTTATCGATATCACCAAGCGGCGCCAGGCCGAAGAAGAACTGCGCCTGGGTGAAGAGCGCATGCGCCTGGTCGCGGACAGCACCCATGATTTTGCCATCATCATTCTGGATGACCATGGCGCCATCACCGACTGGAACACCGGCGCCGAGTTGATCTTCGGCTATACCAAGGACGAGGTGCTTGGCGCCTATTACGACTTGATCTTCTCCCCTGAAGACCGCACCGCCGGCATCCCCGAAAACGAGCTGCGCGCCGCCCGCGAACACGGGCGCGGCGAAGACGAACGCTGGCACGTACGCAAGGACGGCAGCCGGTTTTATTGCAGTGGCGAAGTCACCCTGCTGACCAGCAATAACCTGCAGGGCTACGTCAAGATCGCCCGTGACCTCACCGGCCATAAGCGCACCCAGGATGAGCAGAGTCAACGCTTGATGGAGACCCAGACCAACAGTCACCTCAAGGATGAATTCTTCGCGGTGATGTCCCACGAACTCAAGCATCCGTTGAACCTGATTCAACTGAATGCCGAGTTGCTGCGTCGCCTGCCGGCGACCAAGGCCACCGGCCAGGCGGTCAAGGCCGTGAACACCATCTGCGAAGCGGTATCGAGCCAGGCGCGCATCATCGACGACCTGCTGGACGTGGCCAGGGTGCGCACCGGCAAGCTCAAGCTGAAGAAGCAACCGATCGACCTGATCCGCACGCTTGAGGATATCTACGCGGTGGTGCTCGCCGATGGCCATCGGTGCCAGGTGACCCTGCAAAAACCGACGACTCCGGCAGCCTTGTTCGTCGACGCCGACCCTACGCGCCTCGAACAGGTGATCTGGAATCTGGTCAACAATGCGCTGAAATTCACCCCCAGCGATGGCCGCGTGCAGCTGCTGGTCAGCCGTACCGAGGGGTACGCGCGGTTGGACGTGATCGACAGCGGCGCCGGGCTCGCCGAAGACAGCCTGGAGAAGATCTTCGACCTGTTCGGCCAGGCCGAAAACCAACACCAGACCCATCAGCGCGAAGGCCTGGGTATCGGCCTGTCCCTGGTGCGGCAACTGGTGGAAGCTCACGGTGGCACGGTCAGTGTTCAGTCCCCGGGGCTGGGCTTTGGCTGCACCTTCTCGATAGCGCTGCCGCTCTCCAAGCAACAGGACCGCCTGCCCCGCGCCAACGCTGCGGACGCTTCGGATGAGCGCTTGACCGGGGTCAAGGTCTTGCTGGTGGACGACTCAGCCGATGTGCTGGAAGTGTTGAATATGCTGCTGGAGATGGAAGGCGCCGAGGTGAGTGCGTTCGATGACCCGCTCGCTGCACTGCAAGCGGCCGGCGACACGCCTTTCGACCTGATTGTCTCGGACATTGGCATGCCGAACATGAACGGCCATGAGCTGATGCAGAACTTGCGCCAGATCAGCCACCTCCAGCAAGTACCCGCCATCGCGTTGACGGGTTACGGTGCCAGCAGTGACCAGAAGAAAGCCGCTGACTCAGGCTTCAACACCCATGTGAGCAAACCCGTGACCCATGATGCGTTGATCAGCTTGATTCAGAGCCTGTGCCGCGCACGGCGCTAGGCGGGGTTATTGGTAAGGAATCACCGAGATCTTGCCGTTGCGCTCGAGGATCGCGAAGCGGATGTGCTTGATCTCGAGGATACCCTGGGCCGACCGGGCCGCCTCGAGGATATCGTCTTCATCCAGGCGGGCGCGCTTGAGGCGTTCGTGCAGGACTCGGCCCTCTTCGACCACCACTGTCGGCCCGCCATCGAGCACCCGTGAAAACCACAGCGAACGCTGCTTGAGCAATGACAGGCCGATGTCGATGGCGATCAGCGTGACGATCACCAGCACCGCATTGGTCAACGAGAAATCATCGCCCAACAGCGCCTGCTGGGTCGCCTCACCGATCACCATCAGCAGCACCAGATCAAAGGTGTTGAGTTCGGCGAGGGAGCGCCGGCCTGCGACCTTGAACAGGATCATCAATACCAGGTAAATCGCGGCTGCCCGCAAGACGGAGTCCATGCTTGCCCCCTAGGGATAAATGAACTGGGATACGTCCACGGTGGCGCCGTTGGCAAGCGACACCCGGGTGTCGAAATTGCCGACGCCGTCACTGCGCAAGCTCAGATACAGCGTGGCCCGCCCTTGATCGTCGCTCAGCGTCCACAGCTTTACGCCCTCTCCCGCCGCGCTGGCCTTGAGGGGCTGGGGCTGGAGCATCTCCACATTGAAGCCCTGCAACAGCTCACCGTTGATTTCGACTTCCAACGGCTTGCGCGCAGCGCCTTGCAGGTGGATCACCCATGCATCGGATGAACCATTGCGCAGGAAGCGCTGGTATTCGACGCGTAGCTGCCCGTCGGCGCTGCGTGCCTCGGTGGTGCTCAACGGCCCCTTGGAAAACAGCCCCGCCAGCGTCAGTACAATCAGCACGACCAGCCCGTACCAGCCCAGCCGCTCGAAGCGCCAGACTTTGCGTTGCAAAGGCATGTCTTCGCGTACCGGATAGTCGCGGCTGTGCAGGTCATCAGGCTTTGACTCGCGCATCGCCAGCCCTCTTTCAGCCCTTGCTGTGCTCCGGCGAGGACGGACCCTTGGTCACGCCGCGCGGGCCGTACACCGCCCATATTACCGCGCCCAGGAACGGCAACAGGACCACCACGGCGGTCCACCCGGCCTTGCTTCCCGAGGAATTTTCGCTACGCCACACGCTGTTGAGGACCCACAGGTCGAGCAACAACAAGATGATCATCAGGCCAATCCAGAAATACGTCAGTTCCATAGTGCACCTCCCGGTTATGCAGCATTAGGTGGGCGGGGCGGTCACAGGGTTCAGATTTTTTGCGTTGGCAGGTGCCGAATCTAAATAAACGATAGTTCCGACGGAACTGAATCGTTGAATTGATCAATATTTCAGAAGCAACCAAATGGATACCGTCTCCTTGCAGACGGGTCACAGCCTTATCTGAACCTGTTGAAAAGGAGATGGCGTAATGAACAATTCACAGCGGGCCTGGGAACTGGCCATGGTCTTGGTCGCCAATGGCAAGATCCCGTTCGACCCTGCCAATCCGAGCGGCTCGGTGAAGATCCTGTCGCGGCATTTGGAAGCGCTGGAAACTGCACTGCACGAGGAGGCAATAGCGAATACACCGGTGGAGCGCCTACGCAAACTCGGCGCTCGCCGGCCTGCGCTGGTTGGTGCCGATTGAGGTTGTCCCTGTGGGAGGGGGCTTGCTCCCGATGGCGGAGTGTCATTCAGCTCAAGGTCATCTGATACACCGCTATCGGGAGCAAGCCCCTCCCACAGTTGGAACGCGATCAGGCAGTTAATTCGCGTCGGGCTCCTCAGCGCAGCGCAAATCCATTACGCCCCGCAGACTTCGCGCTATAAAGCGCCTGGTCCGCCGCCTCGATCAAGCCGAGCGCAGACTCCAGCTCAGCACCTGCACCTGCCGCCACCCCGATACTCACACTCACACGCCCGAATGGGCTGCCCGGGTGAGCGATATCGGCGTGCAGTAGTCGATCCAGGATCAATTGCGCCACCACCGCCGCGCCTTCGCTGTCGGTCGCGGGCATGATGACCGCTAGTTCTTCTCCGCCGTAACGCGCCACCAGGTCCGAAGGGCGCCGCACGCATGTCTCCAACAGTGCGCTGACCCTCTGCAGGCAGGCATCGCCGGCGACGTGACCGAGGGCATCGTTGTACCGCTTGAAATAGTCTATATCGATCATCAGCAAGGCCAGCGTCGTGCCGTCGCGTTGCGCCCGGCGCGCTTCCAGGGCCAGGGCCTCATCGAAGCAGCGTCGGTTGGCCAGGCCGGTCAGCGCGTCCTTCATCGCCAGTAACTCAAGCTGCCGATTGGAGTCGAGCAGCTGTTGCTGGGCGATACGCAGCGCCTCTTCGGCCTCGGTTCGCCGGCGGATATCAAGGATCAGAAACCAACCGATCAAACCGGTCAGCCCCAGCAGCCCCGCCACCACCACCGCCGACAACGCGGCTTCCATGCGCCACGCCGCGAGCGCTTCGTGCTTGCCCAGGGCGACGGTGGTGATCAGCGGCAGGCTTTCGCTTTTGCGAAAGGCATACAACCGCTCTACCCCATCCAGACTGGAGGTGTAAGCAGCGGTGCCGACGGAGCGTTCGACCAGATGCTGGGAATAGATCGGCGAGGTGGAAAAGTTGCGGCCCATGTCCTGCTCGCGGAAGGGATAGCGCACCAGCAAGGTGCCGTCGGTGTACGACAAACCGATCGCACCGTCCTGGCCGACGTCGAGCTTGCCGAACACGCGCAGAAAGTTCTCCACGCCCAGGGTCACGGCCACCACTCCGGCAAAGTTGCCGGCCGCATCATCGAAGCGGCGGCTGATGGTAACCACCCACTCCTGGGTGGTGTGGCTCTGAATCGGCGGGCCGATGAAAGGCTCACGGCTCGGATCGTCGCGGTGATGGATGAAATAGGCGCGCGCGCTGCTGTTGGCGCCCGCCGGAATCACGCGGTTGGACGACATCAGCCAGCCACCCTGCCGGTCATAGACGGTGATGCCACTGAGTTGCGGCATCACCGGCTGCTGGCGACGTATCAACGCACTGATGCGCTGGATCTGCGCCGGGCCACTGCCTTCGGTTTCCAGGCGCTCGACCAGACCCAGCAACAGCAATGCGCTTTGGCGCACGATACCTTCGGTGTAGGTCGTGAGCGCCTGGGTGAGGTTCAAGCCATGCACGTTCACTTCCGCCAGCGCACGCTCACGGGAAGACAGGACCTTCCAGATCGTCAACGAAGTCAGGGAACAGCCGATCACCAACAGCAAAAGCATCACTAGGCGGGTATCACGCTTCACGTCAGCACCTTAAAGGAAGTCCGGTTCCATTCCAGCCATCAATCGAACGTCGGTACTCACAGCGGCCACCGGTTCCGGGGGCAAGCATACAAGCAGTCTGGCGGGGCTGCAGCAATAGCGTGTGAAAAGGCCAGCATTGGCCGCGGACGGCGCCAAGCAAGGAGTAACGCCGACAAAGATCAGCCCCGCTTATTCCGCCTTCAGAAACACACACTTGAAACTAAGCCGAATGGACAGCAACGCCATTATTTCAATATCAAACGCCCTGTGAAAAGTTATACGAAGCGGCTTGCCAAGCGACGATTTGTATAAGTTTCTGGCGATTCACTACCGTTCATCGGCGTTTCTAAAAAATTTCAAAACCACTGCCCGCCTGCTCTTATCGGAGTAGATGTCCGTTGCATAAATGGGCAACTAGCGAAACGACAATTTAACTTGGAGTATTGTTATGACCACAAGTAATAAAAATCCTGGCAACTTCGCTAACGACCGCGAAAAAGCTTCGGAAGCGGGAAAAAAAGGCGGCCAGTCGTCAGGGGGCAACTTTGCCAATGACCGCGAGAAAGCCTCGGAAGCCGGTCGTAAAGGCGGCCAGAATAGCCATGGTGGTGGACGCAAGTCATAACGAAGGGCATCAATCATGCGAGCGTCAATTGATTATCAACGTGGCGAGCCCCATCGCAAGCCGGTGATGGAAGTGCGAACTGAGGCAAACACCGTTGCGCGTTCAAACACGGCTCCCTGTTACGAACGCCGGCAAGTTTCCGAACTAGCCGAAGCAACTATCGGCGCGACGCAAACACCACCGTTGTGCGAGAGAAACTTATAGGCAGCGCACTCGCAGAGTGACTGTAAGTTCCCTGCTGGATCGAGATGAACGTTGTATAACCGACATAACGACGAGGTAACTGAACATGAGTACTCAAGACAAAAAAGGCCAAATGAGTGTCAACGAAGCGGGTAAAAAAGGTGGCGAAGCCACGTCTGCTTCTCATGATAAAGAGTTTTATCAAGAGATCGGCAGCAAGGGTGGCCAAAACAGTGGCGGGAATTTCAAGAACGATCCTGAACGCGCCGCCGAAGCCGGTAGCAAAGGCGGTCAGAACAGCGGCGGCAACTTCAGGAATGATCCCGAGCGCGCCTCTGAAGCCGGTAGCAAAGGCGGCCAGAACAGTGGCGGGAATTTCGCCAACGACCGGGAGAAAGCCTCGGAAGCCGGACGTAAAGGCGGCGAAAACAGCCATGGCGGCGGCCGCAATAGTTAATGTGCTTGACGCAGGGGAGCAGTGCTCCCCTGCTTTCATTGATGAGGGACACCATGCCTTTACACATTATTAATTTTACCGGCCCTGTCACCGCCTCGACCTGCAGCCAACTGATCGAAAAAGCCTCGTTGGCCGTGCAGCAAGATGCTTCGGGCCTGGTATTGAACATCGCGACCATGGGCGGCGAATGCAGCTATGGTTTTACGATATACAACTTCCTGATGTCGCTGCCGATCCCGGTGCATACCCATAACCTGGGCACGGTGGAATCGATGGGCAATATCATTTTTCTCGCCGGTGAACGCCGCACCGCCTGCACCCACAGCAAATTCCTGTTCCACCCGTTTCATTGGCACGTGCAAGGCGCGGTCGATCATTCGCGCATGTCCGAATACGCGATGAGCCTCGATTACGACTTGCAACTGTATGCACGCATCGTGGCCGAGCGTACTGCCGCTGCCAGCGAACCGTTGGAAACGGAAAAGTACCTGATCGCCGCACCGCGCATTCTCGACCCTCACCAGGCGCTGGCCGCCGGCTTGATCCACGGCATCGAACTGCCGGTCATCAAGGCGGAGTTCGTGAGCAGCTTCATCCACTCCTAGCCTTTCGCCCGGACACGATGCGCTGTCGGCTCAGGATACTGGCATTAAAATATCAACTAATCGCTTGTTTGAAATTTTCCCGTTTAGCGGTTGAAAACATCCGTCCGATGATGAATGGTGGCACTCCATTCAGGGAGGAATCGATGTGCCCCATCTACAAGCGCACCGCCGTTGTGTTCAATGCAAGAAAACCTATGAACCGACCACGGACGAACCTGAGTACTTGGTATCGACAACCTCTGAAATGCTCTGCCCGACGTGCAGGCAACTGTACGCGGCCGAGCTTATGAAAGATGCACTTCAACGCAGTGTGCAAAAGTTATATGCCCTGCAAACTCGCCGAGGAAAACAGTAAGTTCTGAACAAAGGGCGACTGGATGCTCCATTAAACTCGCATTTATTCAGGCGGAGGTGGCACGTAGGGCTGTGCAATAAACGGAACACTGCCGGACGGACGCCACCTTACATGTTCAATGCCGTAACGCTCGGCAAGTGGTTTGCTCATTCGTTTGATCTTTTCATTGCGTGATCTTGGAATAATGCCGACCCCTGCATCGCAACATGCCCAATGCCATGCCTCCGCATTGTTCATGACCTCCGCTCTTATAATGAAAGACTTCGGCTCCTGGTGGTAGTTGTACTCGATGATATATAAAGAATTTTTCATAGCCGCTCCTTCTGATCTTTTTGTTGTTTGATCAGAACGAAGGTTCAGAATTTTTCTTGGCTAACTGACCAGCCTGCACAGTTTTCTTGTTTGTATAGGCCAACGACCATTCGTCGGCAGTTACGAAAAAAAATAAAACCTCGTCGGTTTTTTTGGATTCTCAATAGTGAGTCTGTTCACTCCAGGCTCTTGGTAAAAACTCCTGTCTTGCCCGTACTTAGTGCGGGCTTTTTTTCAGGGCAGTTTATATGACTAAGCAGTGTAGTCGGACGGGCCAAGCCTATCGGCCAGTTGCGTGCGATCATCTTTATATACGCAAGGGCTACTATCTGGGCCTGGAGCCGGATGTATATGTGTGTATGCGCTGTGGCGAACAGCGTGAGCCTGAGCGCTGGGACGACTTCGCGCGTCGCCGCATGCCACCTCGCGGGCTTCTGAACCCTCCCTAGGCATAGGTATCTATACAACTTTGTAGCAGCCTACGGTAACCACGATGCGAAGCGAGCCGCTCTTGCTTTTGATCTTGATCTCAGTCGCCCCGTTAAACCACGCTGGCCGGAATTCGATAGTGGTTTGGGGGGTAAACCGGCAGGGATGCCGGTTTAGCTGCCCCGCGCCATGGATGGCGCGTGGCGGCGGCCCCCCAAATCACTGTCGGATTACGGGCACACCGAGCCTGGGCGAGGTGCCGAGTGGTGGGGCGAGGACCTTTTGGTTACTTTTGGGTCCTTCCAAAAGTGACACGCTGTAAGAGCGGAACCGCCAGCCGCCGTTACCGCAGCAACGGATATGTACTCGCTCTGATCCAACACCCTGGTCGGCTGTCAGGCCGCCATCGGGGGCAAGCCCCCTCCCACATTTGGAACGCGAGACGTCAGTTAGAGAGGCTTCGGCTCCAGAGCCGTCACAGGTTCAGGGCCATGCTAAAGCTGTGTAGATACCTATGCTCCCTAGGCGCTGACACCTTTCATCCCCCTACGCAAAATGCTGTGGAACCTCAAACGGCGGCGGATTTTCTACCGCACACACACACGTTGGAGGACTGCAACATGACTGAGCATCCACTGATAGCGAACCATACCTCTGAAGACACCCACCGACGCGGCACGCTGACCAAGGCCGAACGTACACTTTCGCTGACGGCCGGCGCTGCCCTGCTGCTGAACGGCTGGCGCACCGGCGGATTGGGCGGCGCATTGCAGACCGCGGCAGGCGCCTACGCCTTGGTTCGCGGTACCGCCGGCCATTGCACGCTGAAGCAGGCACTGACGCCAACCCCCTTCGAACAGCAGTTCAGTCGCGAGCATCACTGGCCGATCAGCGAGGCGATCACGCGCAGTATCACAATAGGTCGCCCGCTCGAAGAGGTGTCTGCTTTCCTCGCCCGGCCCGAGCAGATTGGCCCGCTGCTGCGCTGGGTCGACAGCATCGAGCAACTGGCGCCGGATACCACACGCTGGACGCTCCGCGCTCCCGTTGGCAAACGCGTGCAGTGCACGCTGATCCAGACCCAAACCCAGGAGCCGGCCGTGTTGCATTGGAAAACCCCAGGCGATGCGCGCTGGGCGCACGACATTACCGTCTCACTGACCCCCGCTCCCGCCGGCCGTGGCACGCAAGTCAAAGCGGTGGTGGTCTGCAAGCCGGCCATGGGCAAATTGGGCTATGGCCTCGCTCGTGCAATCAGCCTGTTCAGTGACAAAGCCTTGCTCAATGCATTGCAGGCGGTGAAACAGCAACTGGAAACCGGCGAGGTCAGCAACAACCGCCTCAGACCGGAACAGGATGACGACTTTTTTTACGTACACGCCGCCGACGACCAGGTGACCACCGATCACCCGGCAGTTAAAACCGGCGTCGCCATTGAAGGGGGAAATCACTGATGCGCGCACTCACTTGGCAAGCACCGAATACACTGCAAGTCGACAACGTTCCCGACCCGACGATCCTCAACCCGCGTGACGCGATCATTCGCGTCACGCTGTCTTCCGTGTGCGGTTCAGACCTGCATTTGCTTGGCGGCTACGTACCGGCGATGAAGCCTGGGGATATCATCGGCCACGAATTCATGGGGGAAGTCGTCGAGGTTGGCAAAGGCATTACAGACCTGCGCCAGGGTGACAAAGTGGTCACCATTTCGATCATCGGTTGCGGCAATTGCGAACCGTGCCACCGCAGCGATTTCTCCTGTTGCGATAACTCCAACCCCAACCCTTCGGCAACGGACCTGCTGTACGGCCAGCCGTGCTGCGGCATCCTCGGCTACAGCCATGCCTTCGGTGGCTACCCCGGCAGCCACGCCACCTACGTGCGGGTGCCATTTGCCGACGTCAACCTGTTCAAAGTGCCCGACGGGGTCAGCGACGAGCAGGCGCTGTTCGTGTCGGACGCAGCGCCGACCGGTTACTTCGCGGCGGACAATGCCGGCATCCAGCCCGGCGACACCGTGGCAGTGTGGGGCTGCGGCGGCGTAGGCCAGATGGCTATTTGCAGCGCCTATCTGTTGGGCGCGGAACGGGTCATCGCGATTGACCGTTACCCGGACCGGCTGCGCCTGGCGCAAGAACGCGGCAAGGCGGTCCCGCTCAACTACGAACACACCAATGTGCATGACGCCTTGCTGGAACTGACCGGTGGTCGTGGGCCTGACCGCTGCATCGATTGCGTGGGCATGGAGGCGCACGGTACCGAGATCGACTATGCCTATGACAAGGCCAAGCAATTGCTCAGGCTGCACACCGAACGCGGCAGCGTGCTCAGGCAGGCCATACGTGCTTGCCGTAAAGGCGGCACGGTGTCGGTAGTCGGAGTGTATGGGGGGCTGCTCGATAAGTTTCCCATGGGGGCGATCGTCAACAAGGCCCTGACGTTGAAAGCCGGGCAGCAGCCGGGGCAGCGTTATGCGACGACCTTGTTTGAGCATATTCAGAAAGGTGAGTTGGATCCTGCTTATCTGTTGACTCATCCGATGAGTCTGGAAGACGGCGCGCAGGGGTACGCGATGTTCAAGGAAAAGTCCGATGAGTGTATGCGGGTAGTGTTCAGGCCCTGATGAGAGTTGGGGTTGACTGAGTCCATATCCGTTACCGCAGCAACGGATATGGACTCGTTCTGATCCAGCATCATTGGAACGCGGCGCGTCAGTTAGAGAGGCTTTGGCTCCTGAACAGCAGGCGCCACCAGCCGATTACATCCATATAACACCACCCCCAGCACCATCAACGCCCCACCCCGCAGCCAGGTATCCAGACTCTGCTGACTAAGCAGGATCAGACACGACACAATCGCCAACACCGGCACCCAACTCGGCACGCGAAAATGCTGTTCTTCCACCCGGTCACGGCGCAGCACCAACACCGCCAGGTTGGTACTGAGAAACACAAACAGCAGCAACAACACCACCGTCTCAGCCAACGCCGCCAGCGTGCCGGTCAAGGTCAGCGCAATCGCCACGGCTGTGCTGGCGATGATCGCCACCCAAGGCGTGCGGCGCTTGGACAGCACCCGCGACAACGGCTCCGGCAGCAGCCCCATGCGCGCCATGCCGTAGGTCAGGCGACTGGCCATGACCATCGTCAGCAAAGCGCCGTTAGCCACCGCCACCAAGGCAATGAAGGCAAACAGCTGGGGTGGAATGTTCAAGCCCGACGCGCGCACGACTTCGAGCAACGGCGCCGAAGTGGCCGTCAACTTGTCCATCGGCAACACCACCGATGCAGCAACACCGACCGCCATATACACAATGCCAGCGGTGATCAACGCAGCGAACAACGCACTCGGGTAAATCTTGCGCACCCCACGGATTTCTTCCGCCAGGTTGGCCGACGTCTCAAAGCCGACAAACGAATAGAACGCCAACAACGCAGCCCCCAGTACAGCCAGCATTGGATTGACGCCAGGCTTGAATTCAAACGCCCGCCCAAGGTTGGCTTCACCGGACTGGAAGCACCACGCCGCAGCGACTACCACCAACAACAGCCCGGACAGTTCCACGCACGTCATGACCATATTGGCCCCCAGCGACTCCTTGATCCCGCGGGCGTTCAACAGCGCAATCACCACCAGGAAGACCAGCGCCGCCAGATGGGGGGAGACGTCGATGAACGCGGCCAGGTAGTCCCCGGCAAACGCCAGCGACAACCCGGCCGCACTGGTCACGGCCGCCGCGAGCATGGAAAAGCCCACCAGGAACGAGACCAGCGGTGACTTGAACGCCTTCTCGGCGAACACCGAAGCGGCGCCGGCGTGCGGGTACTTGGTCACCAGCTCGGCGTAGGAGCCGGCCGTGAGCATGGCGAAGAACAGCGCCACCAGCAGCGGCACCCAGATCGCCCCGCCCACCTGGCCGGCGATGGTGCCGGCCAGCGCATACACGCCTGCGCCGAGCACATCGCCCAGGATGAACAGGAACAACATCGGGCCGGTGACGGCGCGGCGCAAGGACGGCTTGGAAGGTTCGGCGTGGCTGAGAGTGGATTCGGTCATGGGGCGGCTCTGGCGGCGGTTTGCGTTCAGCGATCAGCCGGCACGGGCCGGCTGAGGCAGGGCTATCTACAATGGAAAATGCCCGCGTCACCAAAGTTCCTTTATTCGTGCGAATCCAGCGCAGGCGCTTCGTCAGTCGTCGTCGTGACCGTGTGCGTCGGCGCAGGGCAATCGACCGGATTCGCCCCCGGCGATCCTTTCGGCCTGGTCGATACCACGCTTGAGCGCGTCCTGCACTGTCCACTCCGCGCCCGGTAACTGCTTGGTGCGCTCAGCGACACATTGGCCCGTAGCGGTGTAAACGCACAGCAGCACTTCGATATCGGCATCCTCCCGCTCGCGGGCCCTGACTTCGATATGGCAGCCGTTTTCCACTTCCTGGGTAAAGCACTCTTCGTCCAGTGCTTTTGCGGCCCAGGCGTTATAGGTATTGCCGCGAATGAACATAGCTGTTCTCCAAGACCGTTAGGGGTTGGTCTTTCAACTAAGACCTGAACTCTTTAGCAGGGATTCCGTGTTTTTTCCAAGGCGAACTTTATAGAAGCCTCATTAGCGTTTCGCTTGTTAAACCGTTCGTCAGGCGACGTAACATTTTGTTAAACCAACCCCTGAGGGCCTCATTCAAATTGTTCGACAGCGCAATCACGGATGTTTTCACAACAGGAGCAAGGCATGAAACGAACGATGGGTTATTGCCTGGCCTATCTCGCCAGCACTTTCTTATTAACCGGCTGCAACCTCGTGGTGTTCAACCCCAAGGGGCAGGTTGCAACCGATGAACGCGACCTGATTATCCTCGCCACGGGCCTGATGTTATTGGTGGTGGTGCCGGTGATCGTGCTGATGTTTGTATTCGCCTACCGCTACCGTGCCACCAATAAAAAGGCGCGTTACTCGCCACGCTGGGCCAGCTCCCACAAGATCGAAGCGGTGGTGTGGGGCGTGCCGCTGCTGATCATCATCGCCTTGGGCTGGGTGACCTGGAAAACCACCCATGCCCTCGACCCCTATCGCCCGCTTGACTCGGACACGCCGCCGATCAATGTGCAAGTGGTGGCCACCGACTGGAAGTGGCTGTTCATCTACCCCGACCTGGGTATCGCCAGCGTCAACGAACTGGCCCTGCCGGTGCACACGCCGGTGAGTTTCACCATCACCTCCGATGCGGCCATGACCTCTTTCTTCATCCCGGCATTGGGCGGGCAGATCTACGCCATGGCCGGCATGCAGACCAAGCTGCACCTGATCGCCAACGAGACCGGCGAATTCAAGGGCATCGCCGCCAACTACAACGGCCCCGGTTTTTCCGACATGCATTTCTCCACCCTGTCCCTGAGCCCCACCGACTTCCAAAGCTGGGTGAGCAAGGTCAAGGGCGCCGCAACGCAGCTGGACCAGACGAGCTATGCGCAATTGACCAAGCCCACCATCAAGCACCCGGTGACCTACTACTCGGCGGTTCAGGAGCGGCTGTTCCTGGACATCGTCGATAAATACGAAGGCATGAACAAGGCCAATAAACCCAAGCGCGCGCCCGTGAGCAGCGTTGAACAGCGCGCCGATCAACACTCCAGTCTGCTGGTCGAGGAGCAATAACAATGTTCGGAAAACTGTCATGGGACGCGATTCCAACCACTGAACCCATTGTGATGTACACGCTGGCCTTCGTCGGGCTGATTGGCGTGGCGATGGTGGGCACCATCACCTGGAAGCGCAATTGGGGCTATTTGTGGCGCGAGTGGTTCACCTCGGTGGACCACAAAAAGATCGGCTGCATGTACATCATCGTTGCACTGGTGATGCTGCTGCGCGGTTTTTCCGACGCGATCATGATGCGCACCCAGCAAGCCATGGCCGCCAGTGGCGGGCCGGGTTATCTGCCGCCGGAACACTACGACCAGATCTTCACCGCCCACGGCGTCATCATGATTTTTTTCGTCGCTATGCCCTTCGTGGTCGGCTTGATGAACGTTGTGGTGCCGTTGCAGATCGGCGCACGCGATGTGGCCTACCCGTTTCTCAACGCACTGAGCTTCTGGCTGTTCGTGGCCGGTGCCGCGTTGGTCAACGTCTCACTGGGGATCGGTGAGTTTGCGCGAACCGGTTGGGTCGCCTACCCGCCGTTATCGGGGTTAGCGTACAGCCCCGGTGTGGGGGTGGATTACTACATTTGGTCCTTGCAGATATCCGGCATAGGCACGCTACTGACGGGGGTGAATTTCTTCGTCACGATTTTGAAGATGCGTACCCAAGGCATGACCCTGTTCAAGATGCCGGTGTTCACTTGGAATGCGCTGTGCACTTCGGTGTTGATCCTGGCGTCGTTTCCGATCCTGACCGCCACCCTGCTGATGCTGAGCCTGGATCGTTACCTGGGCATGCATTTCTTTACCAACGAAGCCGGCGGCAATCCGATGATGTACGTCAACCTGATCTGGGCCTGGGGGCATCCGGAGGTGTACATCCTGATCCTGCCGGCGTTCGGGGTATTTTCGGAGGTTGCCGCCACGTTCAGCAGTAAACGGCTGTTCGGCTATGTGTCGCTGGTATGGGCAACGATCGCGATTACCGTGTTGTCGTTCATCGTGTGGCTGCACCATTTCTTCACCATGGGCGCGGGGGCCAACGTCAACGCGTTCTTCGGCATCATGACGATGATCATCGCCGTGCCGACCGGGGTGAAGATCTTCACCTGGCTGTTCACCATGTACCGTGGCCGAGTGCGCTTTGAAACCCCGATGCTGTGGACCATGGGCTTTATCGTAACCTTCAGCATCGGCGGGATGACCGGGGTACTGCTGGCAGTTCCCGGCGCCGACTTCCTGCTGCACAACAGCCTGTTCCTGATCGCGCACTTTCACAACGTGATCATCGGCGGCGCGGTCTTCGGCTACATGGCGGGCCTGACCTACTGGTTCCCCAAGGCCTTCGGCTTCCGCTTGAACGACAAGCTGGGACGCATCGCGTTCTGGTGCTGGTTGATCGGCTTCTACTTCGCCTTTATGCCGTCGTACGTGCTGGGCTTCATGGGCATGACCCGGCGCCTCAACCACTTCGACAACCCGGAATGGCGGCCCTGGTTGCTGCTGGAGTTGGTCGGGGTGGCGATCATCCTCTGCGGCGTGGCCGCTCAGGCACTGCAACTGTTCGTCAGCATCCGCAACCGCCACAGCCCCCAGTATCGCGACCTCACCGGCGATCCGTGGGACGGGCGCACGCTGGAGTGGGCCACCGCCTCTCCGCCGCCGCTGTACAACTTCGCCGAGCAACCCAAGGTCGACGACCTGGACGCCTATTGGGGCATGAAGGAGCGCGGCGTGAGCACCCTGAGCCACACCGACTATCGCAGCATCCATATGCCGCGCAATACCGCCTCGGGCCTGGTTATCAGTGTGTTCGCGCTGATCTGCAGCTTCGCCCTGGTGTGGCATATCTGGTGGTTGGCGGCGTTCGGTCTGGTGGCGTCGGTGGTTGCATTCGTGGTGCGCAGTTACGACGAAGACACTGACTACTTCGTGCCCGCAGAAGAGGTAGCGCGCATCGAAACGGCACGTCTCAAAGACCTGGCAGAGGCTTGACCCATGTCCAATATCGTTATCGAAAAAGACATCGCCCACACCCACGAACAAGGGCATGAAGACGCCGGTTCCCTGAGCCTGTTCGGGTTCTGGATCTACCTGATGACCGACTGCATCCTGTTCGCGACCTTGTTCGCCGGCTATGCGGTATTACGCGACAGTGTCGCGGGCGGCCCTTCAAGTGCGGACATTTTCGAGCTGCCCTATGTGCTGGCTGAAACCATGCTGCTGCTCTTGAGCAGCATCACTTACGGCTACGCGATGCTCGCGATGAACCGTGGCCAGCAGTCCCAGGTTCTGCGCTGGCTGGGGCTCACCTTCGTGCTGGGCGCCGGGTTTATCGCCATGGAAATCAACGAATTCCATCATTTGATTGAAGAGGGCTATGGGCCGGACCGCAGTGGCTTCCTGACCGCGTTCTTCACCCTCGTCGGCACCCACGGTGCGCACGTGTTGACGGGGTTGGTGTGGATGGCGGTGCTGATGGTGCAGGTGCACCAGCGTGGCCTGACCAGCACCAACGCCACCCGGCTCAGTTGCCTGAGCCTGTTCTGGCATTTCCTGGACGTGGTGTGGATCTGCGTCTTTACCGTGGTCTATCTGTTGGGGGTGGTGTGACATGTACAAGCAAAGTTCGGTTCACAGCAGCGCAGGTAGCAGCCATGGCAGCAGCCGCTCCTACCTGGTCGGCTTCCTGGTGTCGGTGCTGCTCACCCTGATCCCGTTCGCCATGGTGATGTTCCCGTCACTGCCACGCACCACCACCGCCTGGCTGGTGGTGGCGCTGGGCGCGATACAAATCGTGGTCCACTTGAAGTTCTTCCTGCATCTGGATACCGCCGAGGAGCAACGCTGGAACCTGATTGCGCTGATTTTCTCGGCGGTCATCATCCTTCTGCTGGTAGGACTTTCGCTATGGATCATGAACAGTATTCATCACAACATGCTGGCGCACTGAAACACTGGCTGGGGCTGTTCAATGTCGGGGTTCAACTGACCAAGCCGGGGATTATTTTCGGCAATCTCGCGTCGGTGCTGGGGGGCTACTTCCTCGCGGGCAGCGGCCATCTGGCGAATCCTGCCCACTTGCTGGCCACCCTGCTCGGCACCGCACTGGTGATCGGCTGCGGCTGTGTCATCAACAACTGTGTCGACCGTGATATCGACCGGCGCATGGTGCGTACCTGCCACCGCGCGCTGGCACTGCGCACTATCAGCGTGCCCGCCGCCGTCGGTTACGCCATCGCACTGGGCGTCATCGGCTTTGGTTTGCTATGGGCCGGCAGCAATCTGTTGGCTTGCATCTTCGCGCTGGTGGGACTGGTCATCTACGCGGGCGTGTATACCTACTGGCTGAAGCGGCGCTCCCACTGGGCAACCCTGATCGGCAGCCTTTCCGGGGCAATGCCGCCGGTGATCGGGTATTGCGCGGTAAGCGGTCGGTTCGACGCGACGGCGATGCTGCTGGTGGTGGTGTTCTGCTGTTGGCAGATGCCTCACTCCCATGCCATCACCGTGATGCGTCGCGAGGACTTTCGCGCCGCGCGCCTGCCGCTGCTTAGCCTGCCCAAGGCCTACCGACAGATACACGCGTACATTCTGGCATTCCTCGCCAGCACCATGGCGTTGGGCGTGGTTGCGCAGATGAACGCCGTGTATTTCGCGCTGATGCTCGGGTTCTGCGGTTATTGGATGGCGCTCGCTGCCAGCGCCACGCGCCTGACGGACCCGCCCCGCTGGGCGCGCAGCGTATTTGGATGTTCAATTCTGCTGGTGCTGGTACTCAACCTGTCGCTGGCAGTACTCCGCTGACCGTGTCGGCTGTCACCGTAGATCCGGCATCCAGCACTGCGCGGATTTTTCGGGGTAGATCCGTGGGTTGATAAGGCTTTTGAATCAGCGCGAATTCATGCGCCTGTAGTTCCGCGCGCTCCAGTGCGTCTTTTGCGTAGCCGGTCGTGAGCAGGATCCTGACGTGCGGATACAAGCGCGATACTTCACGCGCAAGTACCGCCCCATTCATCGCGCCCGGCATGATCAAGTCACTGAACACCAGGTCATAGGGGGCGCTCTCGAGCATGCTCAATGCCTCGGCGGCGGTGTGCGCGATGCCGGTCCGGTAGCCGTAGTCAGACAGGATCACTTGCGCCAACTCGGCCACCTCGGGCCGGTCCTCCACAATCAGAATGTTCTCGTGGCCCTGCAGTGAGGCGGTGGCGGATGTTTGCTCGACCCAGGGCTGGCTGTCATCGGCCGGAAAGTACAGGCGTATGGTGGTACCGACACCCGGATAGGAATGGATCCGCGCCGTGCCGCCCGATTGCTTGACGAAGCCATGCACCATCGACAGGCCCAGGCCCGAGCCCTTGCCTTCTTCCTTGGTGGTGAAGAACGGCTGCATGACTTTATCCTTAATATCTTCGGCGATGCCGTTGCCGTTATCAGACACCGAGATGCTGACGTAACGGCCCTCAGCCAGGCCATCGCGTTCAGCACCGACCTCGCCCGGCACTTGGACGTTGCGGGTTTTAACCGTCACTGTCGGCTCGCTGCACCCTTCCAATGCATCCTGGGCATTCGACAGGAGGTGTCGCACCGCCAGCTCTGCCTGGGCAGGGTCAATGCAGCAGTTCCACAGATCGTCGGCGAGTTCCACCTGCAGCTCTACGTCATGCAGCACACCCTTGAAATCGGGGCGACTCAACAAGGTGTTCAGATTGATCACCCGGCTGTCGAGCCGCTGCTTGCGCGAGAACGCCAGCAATTGCTGGGTCAGGGTTTGCGCTTTTTCAGCCGCCGCCCGGGCACGGCTGGCACTGTTGACGATGCGCTGCGGGTCGCTGCCGGGGCGCTTGGCGCTCTGCTGGATCAGCTCCAGATACCCGACCATCACCTGCAGCAGGTTATTGAAGTCATGGGCGATGCCACCCGTCAGTTGCCCCAGCGCTTCGAGGTCCTGGACGCGGCGCACGCGCAGTTCCGCATCATGACGCCGGCTCACGTCCAGTTGGGAGGCAAAAAAATATACCAGCTGGCCGCGCTCGTTGAACAACGGCGAGATGAACATCTCATTCCAGAAGGTCGAGCCGTCCTTGCGGTAATTAAGCAGCTCAACACAGGCTTCATGGTGTTGCTCAAGCGCACGCTGCACTTGCCGCAGGGCACTCTTGTCGGTTTCCGGTCCTTGCAGCAACCTGCAATTGCGCCCGATCACCTCGTCGTGCTCGAACCCGGTCAGGGACAGGAACGCCGGGTTGGCGAAGATGATCGGGTTGTCGGGCTGCCCAGGGTCAGTCACGATCATCGCGCTGTGGCTGGCTTGCATGGCAGCGAAGAACATGTCTTTGCGGTCGGAAGGAAGCACCGCCAACGCCTCACCGCCGACTGTGGGCTTTGTCTTTGTGGTCACGGTTCACCTCCAGATGAGTGGTGCGTGTTCCATTGACCGTGAAAATGCAGCTCAGTGCCAGCGTGGACTCAATCACGCGCGGCGCCGGTGGGGCGCCGCGCGCAGCCTCAGCGCTTGGCCTCTGTGTCAGGGGCTGCAGAGCGTTCCAGGAATGCTTGCGTGAGCTCGGGCAAATGCTCGAGCAGCCATTCAGCCATGGCAATTTCCTGGGGCAGGATCTTTTCACAGGCCGCTTGGGTCTCGGCATCTCCCGCCGCCTGCGCGGCCGCTATGAGTACCGTGTAGCTGGCAACCTCCATATTTTCAAACACATAGCCTGCCATCGCGCCCTTGATCACCTCGTCACTCATCAGTGAGCCACCGACCGCCTGCCCGAATGCCATCAATTTGCCGCCCATGTCTTTCAAGGTCGAAGCGCTGCCTCCCAAGCGCGCCAGGCATTCATCGATGAGCGCCTGCTGGCCGAGGGTCTCTTGAATATGCTCGTCAATACGGGCCTTGAGCTTCGGATAATGTTCCAGGCGCTCGGATTGTGCCTTGAGCATTTTCTCGGCCTGTTGCTCCATGGCATGGGCATCGCGTAGCCAGTCGAGCAGGTTTTCCTGTGGGGTCGCCATCTCGTTACTCCTCTTCAAGCCAATAAAAAAGCCGCACGCCCGAAAGCGTGCGGCTGCCGCGCATCAGAGATCAGGCTTGGGCTGAAGGCCCGCGCCCAGGTCAGCGCCAGTGGTGGGGTCGCTGGTAGGGTCGGAGGCGGTGCGGATTTTCATCGCGCTCAGCAGCGCTTCGTCGTCGGCGTCCAACTGCACGCTGGCCATGCCGTCACCGCCATCGACCGCAGGTTGCGGGCTCTCCACGAACTCCCATTCATCGCCCTGGTTCCAAGGACCACGCAGGTCTTCCGCGCCCTGGGACATGTTGTAGTACACCTGAGTGAACTCCGGCTTGCCTGGCAACTTGCCTTGGGGGAAATTCGGCTGAATTGAATGCAGAGCCTTTTCAAAGGACATCTGATGCGCGATTTCACGGGTCATCAGGAACCCGAGGGCATCTTTCACGCCAGGATCGTCGGTGACGTTCATCAGCCGTTCATAAACGATCTTGGCGCGCGCTTCAGCCGCGATATTGGAGCGCATATCCGCCGTGGGCTCACCGATGGTGTCGATGTAAGCCGCTGTCCAGGGCACCCCGGCCGAGTTGATCAGCGGCGCCCCCGCACCGTACAACAGGCTGGTGATGTGGGAGTCATTGCCAGCGCCGTTGAGTGAGCGATACAACTCGCCCTCCTCCTCCACGCCTTCGGCCATTCGGCCCTTGGCGCCCTTGTTGAGCATCACAATGATCGAGCCGACGATCTCCAGGTGGCTGAGTTCTTCGGTGGCGATGTCCATCAACAGGTCTTTGCGCCCTGGATCGTCCTCAGCCAAGGCCTGGGTGAAATAACGGGATGCGGCCGCCAACTCACCTTGAGCTCCGCCAAATTGCTCGAGCAAAAGGTTCGCCAGGCCCGGGTTGGGCTCGGCCACACGTACGGTGTATTGAAGTCGCTTGTTATGTAGGAACATCAACAAATCTCCTCAGGCTTACTGAAAGTGGCGGCATCTCGTGGATGCGCGCCTACCTTTCATGTGAAGCGAACAGCGCTTGAAAAATTTCAAAATTAATTTGCGTGTCACGACGAGCGGTTAACCGCTGCACAACAAGCGAAACGGCGGCCCTGCTGCTCAGCTGGCCTCATCCGGCTCCGGAACGGTGTCGATCCCAGGCGTGCCGTTAGGCGGCGTCACGGTGGCCTCGACAGCGGTCGCATGGCTGTCGGGGTGGTCCCAGTCAGTGGTTGCGTTTGGGTCTTCGTCACGTCCGGCGGTGCCGATCACGCAACCGTCGTCATTCGGCTTATCGAGCGGTTCAACTGGTCGGTGCTGTGGGTTGGATGGGTCATGGTTCATGGCAAAAAATCTCCAGTTCACAAAGAGGGGAACCTCGTTTGAGCCGGTCCATGGAGTTCAAGTGCAACGAAAAAGACGAATGGCGTGAACGCTGTTATTGCCGGCATGCAGCAACCGGCAAAACTTATACGAAGCGGCGTTAAGACGGCGAACTTGTATAACTTTCCCGGCTTATCTGCCGTTCGTCGCCTGTTATAAAAATCAGTAAAACATTTCCGCTGGCGTCGCTATCGGAATAGATGCCCGCTGCCATAACGGGCAACTAACGAAACGCTAACTTAGCGACTGGAGAACTGTCATGACTACAGGCAATAAAAACCCAGGCAACTTTGCCAATGATCGCGAAAAAGCATCCGAAGCAGGGAAAAAAGGCGGCCAATCGTCCGGCGGCAACTTCGCCAATGACCGTGACAAAGCGTCCGAGGCGGGCCGTAAAGGCGGGCAGAACAGCCATGGCGGCGGCCGGAAGTCGGGCTCTTGAGTGAGAGTGGAAGGGGCAGCCTCGCTGCCCCTTCTATTCACGCTATTGCCGTTCATTGCGCCGATCGTTTGAACTTCCTTGTTGGCGCGTACGCAACGAGCCCTACGTCAGGTCAGGCATCGTTAGTTCGCCTGCGCACACTAATTTAATTAACAACTGTCACTGACTACTTGTTGCGCTGGCGTGTTGCTGCGACTCAGGAAAGTGCGAATAAAACATAGGCAGGCTTTTTATTTACCCCCCGTCACATCAAGGAACGTACCCGTAACGAACGATGCCTCTGCGCTGGCCAGCCATAGAATGGCCTGTGCCACTTCCTCCGGCTGACCGCCACGGCCCATGGGAATCGAATCCTTGACGCGATCGACCCGTCCCGGCTCGCCGCCGCTGGCGTGCATGTCGGTATAGATATGCCCTGGGCGAACACCGTTAACGCGTATGCCCTCCCGCGCGACCTCCTTGGCCAAGCCAATGGTAAACGTCTCCAGGGCGCCCTTTGACGCCGCATAGTCCACGTACTCGCCGGGGCTGCCGAGGCGCGCCGATGCCGAGGAAACATTGATCACCACGCCGCCCGGACCGTTATGCCGGTAAGCCATGCGCTTCACCGCCTGCTGGGCACAGAGGATCGGCCCTATGGCATTGACCGCAAAGATGCGCTGCATGCGTTCGAAACCGAGGTCTTCCAGGCGTGACTGAGTCGCCAGTACCCCGGCGTTATTGACCAGCACATCGATTCGCCCGAACGTATGGTCGATGGCGCTGAACAACTCGGCGACCTGTGCCGGGTCCGCACTGTCGGCCTGCATGGCCAGGGCTCGGCGCCCGAATGCTTCGACCTGCGCCACCACTGCCAGGGCCGCAGGCTCATTGGCCACGTAGCTGATCGCGACATCGTAGCCTCTTGCAGCAGCCAGCCGGGCGGTGGCTGCGCCCACTCCGCGACTGCCACCGGTTATCAGAATAAGCGGTGCCTGTGAGACGTTAACCATTGAAATAACCTCCCGAGCCGTCAGCCCTGTCAACCGATTATGAGAATGCCGCTGGCGATCACTGCGCACGCCAAGACCCGCCGTGCCGTGAGCGTCTCGCCGAGGAACAGGTAGCCAATCAACGCCGCGAACAACACACTGGTTTCGCGCAATGCCGACACCGCGCCCAACGGCGCTTCGTTCATGGCGTAGATGACAATCCCATAGGCGAGCAACGAGACCAGCCCGCCGACCACTGCGGTCAAAATGCCGGGCCGCACGCGGAACAAGCTGCGGGCGTCGCGCAGGCCGATGTACACCACTGGCATCAGCACGCCCCACAACGCGCACATCCACACCGTGTAGCCGAGCGGCGCGCCGGAGAGCCTGGCGCCAATGCCGTCAACCACGCTATAGGCGGCGATGAAGCAGCCGGTGCCCAGCGCATAGGGCAAGCTGGGCACCGACAGCCTGCGGCCTCGGAACGCCAGGGAAATAATCCCGCCTGACACCAGCGCAATACCGAGCAACTCGCCGGGGGTGATGCTTTCGCCGGCAAAAACGGCAGCTCCAAGCGTGATCAGCACCGGCGACGAGCCACGGGATATCGGGTAGATCTGCCCGAGGTCACCGACCCGGTAACTGCGCACCAGAAACAGGTTGTAGCCCACGTGCAGCAATGCCGACAGCAGCGCATAGCCCCAGCTCTCAATGGCGGGCGGCACCAGAAACGCAGCGGCGACGACGCAGGTGATGGCGATGGCGATGCACATCACCGTCATAGACCAGAGTCGATCGGCACCGCCACGCAGCAGTGCGTTCCAACTGGCATGCAGCAGCGCGGCGAAAAGCACCAGGCAGATCAAATGAATAGGCATGCGCCATCCTAGCAATCCAACGCCCTGCCTTCAGCGAAGTCTCTTCATCGCAGCATGAGCAAATCCTCAGATCCGGCTCATTGCACTTTCAGCGCCTCACTGCTCAACCAACGGCGAAAGTTGACGATATGCGGCTGCGCTTCGATGCCCTTGGGGCACACGAAATAGTAGGCCAGCGGCGATGGGAACGGCACATCGAACAGCCGCACCAGGCGGCCATCGCTGATTTCGTTCTCCACATGCCGACTGCGCACCAACGCCACGCCGTGGCCGAGCAAGGCGGCCTCGACCGTCATGTTGGTGTCGCCAAACCTGACACTTTCCTTGAGCGGCGAAAAGGCCAGCCCGACACTGTCAAACCAGACCTCCCATTTCGGCGCCAGCTCGGCGCCGTCGCGGATCAGCAGCGGAAACTGCAACAGTTCTTCCGGGCTGCGCGGTGTCCCCATACGCCGCAGCAATTCGGGACTGGCCACCGGAAACACCTGCTCGCCAAACAAAAACTCTGTATGCAGGCCCGGGTAATTGCCCTTGCCCAGCCGGATCGCAACATCGGCCTGGTTGCCGGAGAAGTGGATGATGTCGTCCGTGGTGTGCAGCGACACCAACAGCTCGGGGTGCTGGCGAGCCAGGTTCGGCAAGCGTGGCAGCAGCCATTTCAACGCGAAGGAGTAGGTGGTGCTGACGCTCAGGCGCACCCTGCCTTTTTGCTCGCGCAGATCGCCGAGGGTCGCCTCCAGGCTCATGAAGAACTCCCGCACGATAGGCGCCAGCGTGGCCCCTGCCGCCGTGAGGCGTAATGCCTTGCCGCGTTCGAACAATGGCAGCCCCCACAACGCCTCCAGATGCCTGAGCTGATGGCTGACCGCGCTCTGGGTGACATGCAGTTCCTGCGCGGCTGCCGTAAAGGTCGGGTGCCGGGTGGCAACTTCAAACGCGCGCAGTGTGGCGGTCGGCGGCAGGTCTCTCATGGGTGGGTGTCCGGCGAGTGGTTGGAAAGCGCTGAGCATGAGCGTTGGCTCATGTGAGTGGCAAGTGCGGCGCTTATTACCGTCATCCATTTAAACCCAGGACCATGAGGGCGCCTACACAGCGCCAAACTTCCATAAAAACCCTTAGGTGAAACGTATCAGCTCATCGAAAAACCTTAATTATGCATAAATGCATTTTTTTCCTTGACCCGAAGGATAGAGTCTTCTAAAGTCAAATCACTGTATATGAATACAGTATTATCTACCTTCATGGACGAGGTTCACCTTATGAAAAGCATCACCGCGAAATTTGGCAAAACGCCCCATCAACCCAGCCTGTGGACCCGCGCCGATGCGCTGAAAGTCCGCGCAGACGACCCCACCACCACCCAGCCACTGGTGAGTGCCGACTTCCCGGTACTGAGCGACAAGGTGTTTATCTGGGACACCATGCCGCTGCGTGATATCGACGGCAACATCACCTCCGTGGATGGCTGGTCGGTGATCTTCACCCTGACCGCCGACCGCCACCCGACCGACCCGCAATACCTCGATCAGAACGGCAACTACGACATCACCCGCGACTGGAACGATCGCCATGGTCGGGCAAAGATGTACTACTGGTTTTCCCGCACCGGCAAGGACTGGAAACTCGGCGGCCGGGTCATGGCTGAAGGGGTTTCGCCCACCGTTCGTGAATGGGCCGGCACGCCGATCCTGTTGAACGAACAAGGTGAAGTGGACCTGTACTACACCGCAGTCACGCCAGGCGCGACCATCGTCAAGGTGCGTGGCCGCGTGGTGACCACCGAGCATGGCGTCAACCTGGTGGGCTTCGAGAAGGTCAAGCCGCTGTTCGAGGCCGACGGCAAGATGTACCAGACCGAAGCGCAGAACGCGTTCTGGGGTTTCCGCGATCCGTGGCCGTTCCGCGACCCGAAGGATGGCAAGCTGTACATGCTGTTCGAGGGCAACGTGGCTGGCGAGCGTGGCTCGCACACGGTAGGTAAAGCGGAAATCGGCGATGTGCCGCCGGGTTATGAAGACGTCGGCAACTCGCGCTTCCAGACGGCCTGCGTCGGTATCGCCGTAGCCCGTGATGAGGATGGAGACGACTGGGAAATGCTGCCGCCGCTGCTGACCGCAGTCGGCGTCAATGACCAGACCGAACGTCCGCACTTCGTGTTCCAGGACGGCAAGTACTACCTGTTCACCATCAGCCACACCTTCACCTATGCCGACGGGGTAACCGGGCCGGACGGGGTGTACGGTTTTGTCGCAGACTCGCTATTCGGCCCTTACGTGCCCTTGAACGGTTCCGGCCTGGTCCTGGGCAACCCGTCTTCCCAGCCCTTCCAGACCTACTCCCACTGCGTGATGCCCAACGGCCTGGTGACTTCGTTTATCGACAGCGTACCTACCGGCGAAAGCGGGACAACGATGCGTATCGGCGGCACCGAGGCACCAACGGTGGGCATCAAGATCAAGGGGCAGCAGACATTCGTGGTCGCTGAATATGACTACGGTTACATCCCGCCGATGCTTGACGTCACGCTCAAGTAAAGCGCTACAGGGCTTTGAGGCAACGGGTTTGAGTTCGATGAGAACCCGTTGCTGATACGCCTGCCTCATTGCGATGTTGTTTGGAAATTCTGTTGAACAACGCGCAGTCACCACCCTTCGGGACTGGCTACAGGAATGTAGCCAGTAACGGATCAGGTCTTATCGCAGCGACGCTGACAGTCAAAATATGCCAGCGACCTTATCAGCGCAGGGGTATCCCGCCTGGAACAACGGCCCAATCGGAGCCGTTGTGCTGTTTGCCTTCAAGGCTTGACCCAATCCAGATCCACCGCGCCCTGGATACCCTCGACCTGACCCTTGCTGCTGTGTTGCCACCACTGCCAGCTCTTGCCGTGTTTGCTCCAGGTTTGCGGCACGGTGGGTTCAGCGACTCCCCAATGGGCAATCCACAGCGGGCATTCGCTGAAGTCATATTTGCGCCAGGCCACCCTGTTGCTCCAGATGCTGGGCGACGCATAGATATGCGGATACGCACCCTCCAGCAGCGACACCCTGACAAGCGTCACCAGTTGGAACAGGGCATCAGCCATCTGATCCGGGGTGGCCCCTTCGTTGCGATTGGTCTCGACATCAATGGCCAGGATGTCCTGCCCGACGTTGAATTCCACTTCGGCGAGCCGGCCCTTGATATTGGCCAGTTGCTCGCACGGCGTGCTGCTCAGCGCACGGAAATAGTGGTACACACCGGCCTTCAGGCCGTTCGTTTTCATCCCTTGGAAGTTTTCGACGAACCTGGGATCGGTGTAGTCGCCACCCTCCGTCATCTTCGCTATCCCATGGGTGACACCCGCGCCCGCCACGCGCGCCCAATCGATGTTGCCCTGCCAGCGCGACACGTCAATGCCACGTGCGTTTGCATCGTTGATCGGTCCTTCGCAACTCATATCTCTTCCCCAGCTGTGGATGTCTTGTCGTCGCATCTTTTCATCGACGACCAGCCGCCATGCACTATCGGGATACCGCACGAGGCTTTACATCCAACCCGCTCATGCAGGGCACCGTTCTGATCGAATATTTCGGCGAATCGCCGCACCTGGCAGGCGATGCCTTCGCCAGCCCAGTCTGAAAGAGGTGGCTGCATGGAGTAGCCACCTGGCCCGCTATAGGTCAGCCACCGAGGGGACATTGCGCCCCCCCGGTGGCGCGTTGTCAGGTAAACAGATCGACGCTCAACTGGAAGGCAACCCACAGCGCAAGGCCTGTAGCGAAGAGCAACGCGATGTTTTCAAACAGGTTGTTGCGATATTGCTTGTCCAGCAGCGACTTCTGGTTGGACATGATCAGCAGGCCCAGGGAAATAACCGGCAAGCCAATGATGTTCAACGCGCTGACGCCAATGGTCAGGGTCACGAAATCCGGCATGCCTGGCAGCGACCAGATCAACGGCGTCACCAGGATGAACAGCATGAACCATTTGTGCATCGGGTCATGATGAAACTCCTTGCCGAACTTTTCGCGACGTTCAGGACGAACGTGTTGGAAGGCATCGGTAATCAGCATCGGAAACGCCGTGGTCTTGCCGGAAATGCTGGCAAACAAGGTGGCGAACACGCCGATGAAGAACACATACCAACCCACCGGGCCGAAGAACATTTCCAGGGCCTTGCCCAGATCGCCCAAGGTCTTCACCTCGATGCCGTTGGGCCGCAGGATTTCCGCGCCAACGATCCATATGGCCAGGTTGATGACGATCCCGACGAACACTGCAAACAGCAAATCGTTGCGTTGAACACGCTTGTGCTGCGGCCCGACCCAGCCCTTTTGGCGCATGACATACGGATGCACGAAGTTGGCGATGGAGCCTGCAACCGCGCCGATAACCGATACCGCCACCAGCAGCGCGCCATGCACGCCTTCATCCGGCGGGATGCTGAAGCCGATGGTGCCCTTGACGATGCCGACCACATCAGGACCCGACATCACGGCTAAGGCAATGAAGGCCAGGGTCATGATCGCCAACAGCACTTTCATCACGCCTTCGATCATCGAATAGATATTACGACCTACCAGCATCCACACAGCGAGTACCACCGCCAATGAACACAGCAGCGGCTGGTCGCTTTTAAACAGCATCGCCAGCGACTCACCCGCCCCTTTGATCATGTAGGCGTTCATCAAGTGCCCCATCAACAGGGCGTAGACGAGCATGAACCAGGCGAAAAAGGGATTCAGTTGGGCATAGCCCTGCAGGATGGTCATGCCCTGGTTATTGCACAACTGGAAGCGCGCGATGATGTTTACGATCAGGTATCTCAGGAGCAGCGAGACCGCCAGCACCCACATCATTGCGTAACCGTAATTGGCACCGGCCACGGACGACGTGATCAGGTCACCTGCGCCCAGCCATGACAGTACAGCGATGATTCCGGGGCCCAGCAGTTTGAGTATTCGGGAAAATCGATTTTGCGCGCGCGCCGCAGCCTGGCCTTCGACGGAACGAATGCTCGTCATAGAGGGTATCTCCATTTATTTTTTTTGTGAGAACGAGCGCAGTCGAACACGATAGATACGACGTCGTACAACAATTCTTGAACGAGAGTGTTTAGAAATGTTTCACCAGCGGAAAGTGGGGGCGTCGGGCTGTACGGATAACATTGAACCCGGTCAACGTCTTGCAAACGCTGCACCTGAGCCAAGGCATATTTTTCAATTCTGAGCAAACAGCGATTGCTGTCGCTAAGGCATAGTCATAGGATGACCTACCCACCACAACCGTTTTGCCTACGCGGGCAATCTCCCGAGCGTACCAGCAGCTCGGTATCGGCTTTCGCGGTTGACCCTTCAACAGGCGGCTTGAGCTTTCTTGCGAACTATCCGGTGCAAGAGCAACAGCCACGCAATATCGCTTTTTCACCCAACGGGCGCTGGTTGCTGGTGACGGGCGAGAAAAGCGCCACAGTCGGCACTTACGCAGTCAGCAACAACGGCGCCTTGAAACGTGTCGGCGAAGCGCCGTCGGGCAAAGGCGCGTTATGGATTGAGGTGCTGCAAACGTCGGTAGACTGATCTTGCGGCGCACATTCAGCCCAGCTGTTGACGCACGGCCAGTTCCACACCGCGCAGTTCGGCCAGGCCCTTGAGGCGACCGATCAGCGAATAGCCGGGGTTGCTTTTTCGGTGCTGATCGTCAAGCAGTTGATGTCCATGGTCGGGGCGCAACGGCAAGCGCGGGCCACCTTCGCGTTCGCGTCTGCGCTCTTCTGTCACCAGGGCACTGATGACCCCGACCATATCAACGTCGCCGCCCAGGTGATGAGCTTCATGGAAGCTGCGCGGGTCTGCCTCGCGGCGCGTTGAGCGCAGGTGGGTGAAGTAGATGTAGGGCGCAAAGTGCTTGGCCATCGCCACCAGATCGTTGTCCTCGCGCACGCCATAGGAGCCGGTGCAGAACGTCAGGCCATTGGCCGGGCTCGGGGCGGCGTCCAGCAGCCATTGGGCGTCTGCGGCAGTGGACAGAATGCGCGGCAAGCCGAGCAGGGCACGGGGTGGGTCGTCCGGGTGGATCGCCATGCGCACGCCCACCTCCTCTGCCACCGGAACCACCGCGCGCAGAAAGTACGCCAGGTGTTCACGCAGCCTGGCTTCGTCGATGTCCGCATAGGTGCGCAACAAGGCCCGGAAGTCTTCCAGGCTGTAGTGCTCTTCGGCGCCGGGCAAACCGGCGATCAGGGTGTTGACCAGGCGCTCGCTCTGGGCGGGCGTCAGTTGCTCGAAGTAGGCCCTGGCCTGTTGGATGTCCTCGGCGCTGTATTCGGCTTGCGCATCCGGGCGCTGCAGGATGAACAGGTCAAACGCGGCAAACGCGGTCTGATCGAAACGCAGCGCCCAACCGCCATCCTCCAGCTCGTACGCCAGGTCGGTGCGGGTCCAGTCCAGCACCGGCATGAAGTTGTAGCACACGAGATCAATGCCGCAGCTCGCCAGGTTGCGCACGCTCTGCTGATAGTTTGCAATGTACTCGTCACGCCGGCCGCAGCCGCGCTTGATGTCTTCATGCACCGGGATGCTTTCTACCACCGACCAGCTCAAGCCTGCGGCTTCGATCATCTGTTTGCGCGCCGCGATGGCCTCCACCGGCCAGACCTCGCCATTGGGGATTTCGTGCAACGCGGTGACGATACCGGTCGCGCCGGTTTGGCGAACGTCCGCCAGGGAGATCGGGTCTTTGGGGCCAAACCAACGCCATGTCTGTTCCATGTTTTTTTCTCCTTTCTTGTTAGTTGGGTGCAGCAAAGGTGTGCAAAAGGCTGCTTATGCCGTCGCGGACCAGAGCGCCATAGGCGCCTTGCACGGCATCGCGAAAAGCTGCGCGGTCAGACAACACGGCGGGGAATACTTCGCCCAGATCGAGAAAGGCATCCACCAGGGACGCGCCTTCGAATCGTGCCGCGAGATCGGCAAAGGTGGCGCTTAACGGGTCGTCAATCACCGGCGCCGAACCGTCGGTCAGCGGCTGCGTGCAATAGTGAATCCACGCGGCGATGCCCAACGCGGTGCAGGCAACGCCGCGCCCCTCGTCGAGCAACCGCTGCGCACCGAGAAACCAGCGTTGCGGCAGTTTCTGCGAGCCGTCCATGGCGATCTGACGCAGGCGATGTTGCAGGCTGTCATTGGCAAAGCGCGCCTTCAGGTCGTGAGCATAGGCTGGCAGATCGACGCCTGTCGGCATGTCCAGGGTGGGCGCCGCTTCCTCGGCCATGTAGCGCTCGATGAAATGTGCCAGGTCCGCATCGTTGATAGCGTCGAACACAGTTTCATGGCCGGCCAGCAACCCCACATAAGCCAGTAACGAATGGCTGCCGTTGAGCATGCGCAGCTTCATCGTTTCAAAGGGGCGCACGTCATCCACCATCTGGACGCCCTCCACCTCCCAGTCCGGACGCCCGAGAGGAAAGTGATCCTCGATCACCCATTGGCTGAAACTTTCACAGGCCACGGCCGCACGGTCGTAACAGTCGAGTTGCTGTTCCAGGCGCGCGAAGGATTCGCCGTCCATGGCGGGAACTATCCGATCAACCATGCAGCCAGGAAACGCTACCTGCTCGTTGACCCACTGCTTCAATCCTTCGTCCTGCAGCGCCGCCAATCCACTCACCGCCTGGCGAGTGCGCTGGCCGTTGTCTGGCATGTTGTCGCAGCACAGCACAGTGAACGCCGCAAGGCCTGCAGCGCGGCGCCGGCGCAGGGCTTCAAGGACAATGCCGGGCGCGGTGCGCGGCGTTTGCGGATGAGCGATGTCATGGGCAAGCGCCGGGTCTTCGAGGCGCAACTGCCCAGAGGACGGGCTCAAGCAGTAGCCTTTTTCGGTGACGGTGAGCGTGACGATCCGCGTTTGCGGCGCGGCCATGCGCTGCAACAGCAACTCCAGGTCTGCGCCGCCCTCGCCCACATACAAGGCCTGGCGCAACACACCGATCTCACGCAACGTCACCTGCTCGCGGTCGCGATACTCGGCCACAGAGTAACGGCCGTCCTGCTCGCGCAATTGATCGACCAATGTGCGGTTTGAGCGAAGGTTGGCGCTGCACACGCCCCACTCACTTTGGCCATGACGGTTGAGATGGCGTTGCAGGTAGACCGCCTGGTGAGCGCGATGAAACGCCCCCAGGCCAAGATGCACGATACCGATCTCACGGACAGTGCCGGTAGCGGGCACACGATTCACAACAGGCATCGACACGCTCCTTTCATGACGGGTTATGGCCGGCTGAGGGCCGGGCCTGGCTGCGGGCTGTGTGCTGGCGAGTGTCCGGTATCCGCTACCGAAAGCGGTTTGACATAACGGGCGACACACACGGCGCCAATCACGGTCAACAATCCCGCCAGCAAAAAGGCACTGGTGAACGAACCGGTGAATTGCACCAGAAAGCCGGTCAAGGTCGGGCCAATGATGCCCGAGGTATTCGCCAGGAAATGCATGAAGCCACTGACGCCGCCCACCCGCGCGGCGGGCACGGTGTCCTGGATGATCGCCCAGTAGATGGCACCGGTGAGGTAAAGGAAGAACACGGCCAAGGCGACGAGGATGACCGCCGGATACAGGGTCTTGACCACGCCGGCAAAGGCGATACACCCCGCGCAGAGCAACAGGCACGTCACCAGCACCACCTTGCGGGAGAACATCATCCGCCCGGTTTTCTTGAACACGAAGTCGGAAATGAACCCGCCCAGGGCCAGGCCGAGGAAACCCAGGACCCAGGGGATGACCGTGGCGATGCTCATGTCCTTGACGTTGAGGCCGTGGGCCATGGTCAGGTAACTGGGGAACCAGGTCAGGAAGAAAAACAGCGTGTAGTTATAGGAAAAGAACGCCAAGGACGTGAACAGCACCGTCGGCTGCTTGAGGTAGAACCGCAGCGGGAACACCGGCTGCGCCGCCAGCTCGCTTTGGCTCTCAGCCCGCACAATACTCTCGGCGCCCTCGCCTTCAGGCCGTTCCTTGACGAATTTGTACCACACCGCCGCCCACACCAGGCCGATCACCATGATGATAATGAACGACATCTTCCAGCCGTAGGTGACGGCAATGAAGCCCACCACCGGCCCGGAAATCGCCCCGCCCAGCGGCGTGCCGGACATTGATGTGCCGAGCGCCCGCGCCCTGCGCTTGGGGGTGTACCAGTTGTTGATCATCTTGCTCGTCGTGACACTCAGTGGCCCCTCCCCCATCCCGAACAGGATGCGGATCAGCACCAGCGAGGCAAAGCCAATCGTCAGCACCGTGAGCCCACTGAACAGCGACCACAGCACCATCGCCAGCAACAGCGTGGTTTTCGCGCCGTAGCGGTCGGCTGCCCAGCCGCCGATAAAGTTGAACACCGCATAACCGACGAAAAAACTGCTGAAGATCATGCCCATCTCACCCGTGGTCAGACCGTAGTCTTTCTGGATGAACGGAGCCGCGACGGACAATGCCGAGCGATCCAGGTAGTTAATGACGCCTGCCAGGAACAGCATGATGATGATTAACGTGCGGCCTTGACCAAACATTGGAACCTCCCGCTTCTTGTGTTTATTCGGTGAGGGTGCCCGCGGGGCACGAGTCTCTGCAGACTGCTATTGCTTGACGCCGCTCAGCTCCACGAGGACCTTGCGGGTTTGCTCGGGATGGCTTTCGATCAAATCGATGGCCCCCGGCATTTCGTCGAAGCTGACGCGATGGCTGATCAGTTCCTGAACGTGTAATTTGCCGCTGGCGATCAGTTCGATCACCCTCGGGAACTTGCGATTGTTCAGGCGCGACCCCACCAGCGTCAGTTCTTTCTTGATCATTTCCAGCTGCACCAGGTCGCTCGGCACCGCATTGAACCCCAGCAGGCCGATACGCCCTGCGGGCGAGGCCAGGCGCACCATTTGCGGCATCAGTGCCGGGATGCAGGCCGCGTCGACGATCAGCGGTACGCCTTCGCCATCGGTCAGCTCGCGCAGGGTTGCCTCGACGTCGACATCCTTGCCGTTGAGCGTGCGGCTGGCACCGAGTGCCTTGGCGGTTTCCAGGCGTGTATCGATGACGTCGGTCACGGTGATATCCGTCAGCCCCAGCGCCCGGGCCATTTGCACCAGGGTCAGGCCAATCACGCCCGCGCCGTAGATCAACAGGCTGTCGCCCGGGTGGGGCTGCATGCGATCGAGCACGTTGAGGGCAATGGAATAAGGTTCAACCAGCGCCGCATGGCTCAGGGACATCGAGTCAGGCAGGCGGTGGGCATTGGCAGCCGGCACACAGACCTGCTCACTGAAGCCGCCATCGCGGTGTACCCCGATCACTTGCAGCCGCGTGCAGACGTTCGGGCGGTTGATCCGGCACGGGTAGCAGGTGCCGCAGCTGATGACCGGGTCGATGCACACGCGGTCACCGACTTTCAGGTTTTCAACGCCCTCGCCCACTTCGCGCACCACGCCGGAGAACTCATGGCCGGTCACCCTGGGAAATTGCACAAAGGCGTTTTGCCCATGGATGATGTGCATGTCCGAGCCGCAAATACCGGCGTAGGCGACGTCAACCTTGACTTCACCCTGCGCCACTTGCGGTACATCGACGTGTGCGAGGCCGAATTCAAAAGGTGCTCTTACTTGAAAAGCTTTCATCGGGTTTCTCCAGCCAGGGTGGGTGGCGCCCTGTGTGCTTGTTGTCATTGATCAGTCGAAACAGCGCTTACCAGTGCCAGAGCGTGCCGTCTTCCAGACGGTTGACCGGCAGGCTGGCGCGCTTGTAGGGGTATTTCGCCGCCAGGCTCTCGTCGATATCGACGCCGTGCCCCGGCGTTTCGCCGGGCGTGAAATGGCCATCTTCAAAGCGATAGGCGTGAGGAAAGACTTCGTCGATCCGTGCGTCGTGGGGCATGTGTTCCTGGATGCCGAAGTTGGGCACCCAGGTATCGAAATGCAACGCCGCCCCCATGCACACCGGCGACAGGTCGGTTGCGCCATGAAAGCCGGTGCGTACCTGATAGAGCGCGGCAAAGTCGGCAATGCGGCGCACGTGGGTGATGCCACCCGCATGCACCAGGGTGGCGCGGATGTAGTCGATCAACTGTTCCTGGATCAACTCCCGGCAGTCATGAATGGAGTTGAACACCTCACCCACCGCCAGCGGCGTGGTGGTGTGTTGGCGGATCAGGCGGAAGGCTTGCTGATTCTCGGCCGGGGTGCAGTCTTCGAGCCAGAACAGGTTGAAGGGCTCGACCGCCTTGCCCAGGCGCCCCGCTTCAATGGGCGTGAGGCGATGGTGCACGTCGTGCAGGATGTGCAAGTCATCGCCGAAACGCTCGCGCACGGCGGCGAAGAGCTTGGGCACATGGTTCAGGTATTTGGCGGTGTCCCACACATGCTCGGCAGGCAGGTCACTGTCGGCCGGTTCATAACGCTCACCGCTGCGTTTGGCCACGCCATAGGTGGTGGCGATACCGGGAATCCCGCACTGTACCCGCACCGCCTTGTAACCCAACTCGACATGCCGGGCGACTTCGTCCAGGCAACCTTCGATGTCCTTGCCCGTGGCATGCCCGTAGACCATCACGCGCTCGCGGCTTTTGCCACCGAGCAACTGGTACAACGGCATCTGCGCAGCCTTGGCCTTGATGTCCCACAAAGCGATGTCCACGGCGGCAATCGCGGTCATGGTCACCGGGCCCCGGCGCCAGTAGGCGCCGCGATAGAGGTACTGCCAGATATCCTCGATGCGCTGGGCATCGCGACCGATCAGGGCCGGCAGCACGTGTTCTTCAAGATAGGCCACCACTGCCAGTTCACGGCCATTCAAGGTCGCGTCGCCAATGCCGTAGATGCCGGAATCAGTGACGATTTTCAGGGTGATCAGGTTGCGACCCGGGCAGGTAACAATGACGCGCGCTTCAATGATTTTCATGAAGTCAGGCCTCTAAGGCAGGAGATGGGGCGGATGACGCGGTTTGCCAGGTTTTTCCTGAAATTACTCTCATCAGCAGGCGCCTTTTTTATTTTTAAAACGGCGTTTCATTCGTAGCTTGTGGCCGAGTTTTAATCAGATTTCCTACACCGTCAAGAAAAATGAAACAGCGTTTTGATTCGCCAGCGTATATCCTTGGACTTTCCGTTCCCGTTGGAGCCTTCATGGACAACAGCACCATCCAGAACAATGAACTGGTCTCTGCCGTCGGCCGGACCATGGCCGTCCTTGAAGCACTGGCCGAGCATCCAGAGGAAAGCGGCGTGTCGGAAATCGCGCAGAAACTGGACATGTCCAAAAGCACGGTTTACCGCTTTTTGCAGTCACTCAAGGCCCGCGGCTATGTGGTGCAGGATGCCGAGGATCGCTATCGGCTCAGCGTCCGGCTATTTGAACTGGGCGCGCAGGCCCTGCCCCACCTGGACATCGTCCGCGAGGCGGAACCGGGCATGCGGCGTATCAACGAACTGACCGGCGAGACCGTGCACTTGGGCATTCTTGACGAAGGCAGCATCGTCTACGTGCACAAGATCGACTCCAAATACAATCTGCGCATGTACTCGCGCATAGGCCGGCGTGCGCCGTTGTACTGCACAGGTATCGGCAAAGTATTGATGGCGTGGCTGGAGCAGCCCGAGTTGATCGCTCATTTGCAGGAAGAAAGTTTCGAGCGCCGCACGGCCAACACACTGACCAGTGTCGAGGCGTATCTGCAAGAACTGGAAGTGGTTCGCGCCCAGGGCTACGCCGAAGACCATGAAGAGTTCGAAGACAATATGCGCTGCCTGGCCGCACCGATCCGCGACCGTTTCGGCCACGTCATCGGTGGCCTGAGCGTGTCATTCCCCTGCTTTCGCTTTCGCGAAGAACTTAAACAGGACTACGTCACCCGGCTGATGGAAACCACGCGGCAGATTTCCAGCCAACTGGGCTGGCATGTGAAGTAGCCGATGCTGGATAAAATCTGCCTGCGTTGGGTTAATCAGCAGGCAGCCAACTGGTCGAGGAGTGGCGCGCCCTGAAAATGCGGCCGTGTAACAGCGGCGTCGAAGTTTGTTGATGAAAAGGCAAACTCCGAATTCACGGCAGAGCGCGGCCTTATGCACCACAGTTATATCGAGTGTGAATCAAGATCTGTGTTGAGGGTGGCGTGGTCGCCGCTCCTTCAATCGCACCTCGTATCCAGCGGACCGCTGCGGCAGTCTCGCCAACGAAATCATGAGAGATAACATAATCCATGACGCCGGACTCAAGCATCGCCCGCGTATGAACCGTAAGCTCATGGCCGACGAAAACAGGCCGATTCTCAGCCGCAATGGTATCTATTGCGCAAGCAACACCCCGATTGGCACCGGCCACGTTGTAGATGGCTGCCGGGTAGTCGTGCTTGGAAAAATAACGCGTCAATTGTTCAGTCGTGGTCTGAGGGCGATCGTCGGACATCACTCGTTCGTCAATCTTCAGATACGGAAACTCGGAACGGAGCACCCTGCGAAACCCCATCTCCCGCTCTTGCTGACAGCGAAACGGCACACTGGTCACCAGCAGGATTTTCGCGGGCGCTTTAGGTAACGCATTGCCGATCAGCAACCCGGCGACACTGCCCGCCGCATACTGATCATTGCCGACATAAGCACTACGCCCGGAATTAGGCAGGTCGGTGGTCAGGCACACAACTGGAATACCCAGGCTGCACAGTTTGCGAATCGCTCGGTTGATCGCCGGATGCTCGCGCGATACGACGATCACACCATCCGCCGAGGCGCCCTGTGCCTGAACCTGATCAGCAAACGTGGCGGGATCGACCTGGTTAGTCGGTTCATAGTAGCCATGCACGACGACGCCTGGTGTCGAAGCGTTCACCAATGCCTCGGCGTCGGCCAAAGTTGCATTGAAGGTTTCGCCCGAATCGCAAAAGAGCTTGATCTGCAACGTTGCCATGCCGTCAGCCAAGTCTTTCCTAAGCTTATCCAGCGCAGCCAGGACTTTCAGACGGGTGTTTTCCCGAACGCCGGGACGGTTGTTCAGCACACGATCAACGGTCGCTGGCCCGACCCTGGCCACCTTGGCGACCTGTTGAACAGTGGGGCCCTTCCATAAGGGCGCCGATGGTTGCGTGGGCATATGGCACGCCCTCCTTTGATGTTATTTACACCATATAAACATTCCTGATGATCGCCTTCAAGACCAATGAAAAATGGCATTGCACTCTGTAATTTGAGGTTTTTTACATCATAAACCGCTTATGGTGCTGCTTGATGCTTGCTTTTTCGGCGCTAATAATCGAGGCACAACAAACACAACAAACCGCCAGGATCGCCCCATGGATAACTCGCCTCATCGGTTGGTTTCGACCGCCACGGCTACGCAGCTTATGGCCCACGTACACCTTCTTTCTCAGTCAACGCGCACGCGGGTTCAACACTGCGTAGATGACTTTCGCCCATTGATAGTTCGTTGAATATGAGCATACGAATCGCCGTTATCGGCGCAGGGATTATGGGGGAAGATCACGCCCGCATCATTGCCCAGGACCTTCCGGGAGCCACTTTGCATGTGGTGTGTGATGCGTCCCCAGAGCGCGCGAAGCTGATAGCTGACCGTTATGGCGCTGCTGACGTTTCCACTGATCCACTGTTCACGCTTTCCAGGTCCGATGTCGATGCAATCATCATCGCCAGCCCGGACGAAACCCATGCGGGCCTGACCATGGCAGCCATCGAGGCAGGGAAACCTTCACTGTGTGAAAAACCGCTGTCTCAAAGCCCGGACCAGTGCCTGGCAGTCATCGACAAAGAGGCCTCCCGAGGTCGCCAATTCGTGCAACTGGGCTTCATGCGCCGGTTTGACCCTTCGTACAGGGAAATGAAAAGTGCCTTGAGCGACGGCGTGATAGGTCGGGCGGTGATGATGCATAACTTCCACCGCAACGTAGAAGCCCCCGCCAACTTCAGCGGGCAAATGGCGATCAGTAACTCCGCGCCTCATGAGTTCGATGTGGCACGTCACGTGCTCGACACTGAATACGTTGCCATTTCAGTGTTCCAACCCACCCACGCGTCTAAGGACGGCGTCGGCGCTCCGGTATTCATGGTGCTGGAAACCCGAGAAGGCCACTTGGTGAACATCGAAATCAACAACAATGCCCATTACGGGTATGACGTACGTGGCGAGCTGGTGGGCGAGCTAGGTTCCGTGCAACTGGCCACTCCCGTACATGCTCGTTTCAACACTCGCCTTCAGGGCTTTGAAAGGTACGCTGCCGATTGGCGGCCGCGTTTCGCCGACGCCTACCGCCTGCAGAACAAAGCATTCGTGGAGTTCATCAACACGGGTATGTTCCCAGTCCATGCTGCGAACGCCTGGGACGGCTATTGCGCGGCCATTGTCGCTCAAGCCGGCATCGAGGCACTCCATCAGCGTCGCCGGGTAGTTTTGCCGATGCTGGAAGCGCCGCCGCTCTACCGATCGAGAGAAGGAGCAACGTCATGAAGCTGGGATTCGTCACCGACAGCCTCGGCAACCTGCCCCTGCGGGAAATGCTCAAGCAGGCTGAACGGCTGGGCGTGTCGGGCCTCGAGATCAACACCGGCGGATGGTCGACTGCGCCACACTTTAACTTGGCCCGGATGCTCGCCAGCGCCGACGAACGCCAGGCACTCAAACGCAGCTTCCAGGAGCACAACCTGGAAATCATTTCCCTGAACGCCAACGGCAACCCTTTGCATCCCACGCAGCCTGCACAAGGCCAGTGCCTCAGGGACACGATCCGCGTGGCCGGTGAGTTGGGAGTCAAGACCGTCTGCACCATGTCTGGGTTACCTGAAGGTCAGGCCGGCGACAGGATGCCGAACTGGGTGGTTGCCTCATGGCCTCCCGAAACCCAGACAATGCTGCGCTATCAATGGGAGGAACGCCTGCTGCCGTTCTGGAGCGAGATAGCTGATCTGGCACGGGAAAATGGTGTCGAGCGTATCGCGTTGGAATTGCACGGCAACCAGTGCGTATACAACGTCCGCTCGCTTCTGAAGCTGCGCAATGCAATCGGACCGGTGATTGGCGCCAACCTCGATCCCTCTCATCTGTTCTGGATGGGCGCCGACCCGCTGGTCGCCGCCGAGGCATTGGGCGACGCCATCTACCATGTGCACGCCAAAGACACTTTACTCAACGCCCCAGTCCAGGCCGTGGACTCCCTCCTGGAAAATGGCTCATTGATGGACATCCCATCCCGTAGCTGGTCCTACATCACACTTGGATTCGGCCACGGTGAGCAATGGTGGCGGCAGTTCTGCTACCGCTTGAAAATGGCGGGCTACGACGGTTGGCTATCGATCGAGCATGAGGATGTATTACTCAACAGCCTCGAAGGTTTGGAAAAGTCCGTAAGGCTGCTACAGAGCGTCATGCCGGTTGCCACCAGCGATTTCAAACCCCAGCCCATCTGAATCGCACCACGAGAAAAACCCATGTAATGCCCTATTAAAACGCTCACCGCGATGGCGAGTGAGCATCCCCCATGAGTTTCAGTCAGGAATATCACAATGACAATTAATTCCTACGGAAATACGGCAGACACTTCAGCCTCCTATGTAAGTCCTGAAAAACGCCAGGCACAGCGCTACCTGCAAAAAATCACTTGGATCGCCACGTTTGGCGGCCTGCTATTCGGCTTCGATACCGGCGTCATCAATGGCGCCTTGCTCTACATGAAAGATGACCTGGGCCTGACACCCTTCACGGAAGGCTTGGTCGCCAGTGCCCTATTGATCGGCGCAATGATGGGGGCGCTGTTCAGCGGTCGCTTATCAGACCTCAAGGGGCGCCGCCGTATCATTCTTTTCCTCGCCGTGGTGTTTTTTCTTGGAGCGTAGGCTTGTGCGTTGGCGCCCACTCTCGATGTCATGGTGGCCGCCCGCTTCACGCTGGGGTTAGCGGTGGGTGGCGCATCGGTCGTCGTGCCGGCGTACCTTTCAGAAATGGCTCCATCCAGCATCCGCGGCCGCATCATCACCCGCAACGAGTTGATGATAGTCACCGGGCAGTTCCTGGCCTTCACCACTAACGCCACACTCGGCAATTTGTTCAGCGATCTCGATGGTGTCTGGAGATGGATGCTTGCCTTGGCAACCCTTCCAGCAGTGGCCCTCTGGCTGGGAATGCTCTACATGCCGGAAAGCCCGCGCTGGCTGGCAACCAAAGGCCGTTTCAGAGAGGGCCTGGAGGTACTGAAACTGGTACGGGAAGAGTACTATGCCAAGGCTGAAATGGAGGCGATCACCCAGCAGATCAGCAACGAACGCTTTATCAAAAAAGGTGGCTGGCGCGATCTGTCTCAAAAAGGCGCGCGACGCATCTTTTTGATTGGCATCGGTATCGCTGTCACGTCGCAGCTGACCGGCGTCAATTCAATCATGTACTTCGGCACGCAGATCCTTACAGAAGCTGGCCTGGAACAACGTAGCGCACTGATCGCCAATGTCGTTAACGGCGTCATCTCCATTGGCGCAACATTCGTGGGCATTGCTCTGCTGGACCGCCTGGGCCGTCGCCCGATGATGCTGCTCGGCTTCATGGGCACCACATTGTCGTTACTGTTGATTGGCCTGGTTTCAGTTTTTGTCGATCCCTCCGTCACCCGCGCCATGCTCATCCTCGGAGCCATGGCGATGTTCCTTGCCTCCATGCAAGGACTGATCGGGCCTGCTTTTTGGGTACTTTTGGCGGAAATTTTCCCAATGCGCATCCGTGGCGGATGCATGGGTATGGCGATCGCAGCCTTCTGGTTGACCAATGTAATGATCGGCATGTTCTTTCCATCCCTGGTTGCGACGATCGGGATCGGCCAAACCTTCTTTGTGTTCGTGGGAGCAGGACTTCTGTCCCTGACCTTCGTCGCAGTGTGGGTACCGGAGACACGAGGCAGCACGCTCGAAGAGATTGAACAGCGGTTATATGGTTAGACGGGGGATGAAGCCTCCCCTGACCGCCGTTCCTCCACTTCCCTATGTGGTTCCATGTTTTCGGGAAGTGGCGCTTCTCCGCTGATGGCCGCCCTCGAGTTCAGGCGACTGAAAACCACCGATCGTTTGACGCAGGTTTTTCTGCCTGGCCTGTTATTTAAAAAAACCAACTTAGAGAGAGGGCAAACACTACGCTTGGTCAACAGCACCGCCAGAATAACGGTAGCAATAACCGATGTGAGAATAATCAATTCAATAAATATAAAATCGCTTTGGTGCAAACTTTTTGACGCCTCGCTTAAACTGTCACTTTGATCTCGGCTTATAGTTTTTAATTTGCCTGCCCGATTAATCGGCAAACATCAAGACGTACTTAAACACTAAACCCTATCCCTCTCCTTCTACTTGATACCACCAACATCTCTCCATGAAAGTAATACAATTGTCATCAACCGGACGGACGGTATTGGTGCAGGCTAAAGCTATTCTAAATACAGCAGATAACCCCTATGTTGTTTATATCCGCAAGACTGTTCAAGGACCGAACTCATGACCCAGCGTCAATCCAGCCACGCCCCCCTTCCTGGTCATCCGCGCTTTCTTTGGTTCGCTTTCATTCCGGTGGTGCCCGCCGTTATATGGATCCTGTTGCAGTCAACCTCTGTGGCCAGCCTGACGGCCTGCGCGGTACTGGTGCTGATCGGCCTCGGTGCGTGCGCCTGGAGCGCCGGTTCGCAGCGTGACGCAGTGCTGCGAGCCACCGCGTGGGCGCTGGCGGATCAGTCAGGCGCGCAGGCGGCGCATAGCGGCATGGACTCGCGGGCACAGCTCGATGAAGTGTTGCTGGGCGCCATGCCGATCTGGGCCAAGCAGGTGGAAAGCTCGCGCCAGCAGACCGAAGACGCGATTGTGAGCCTGGCCAACCGTTTTACCGGGATAGCTGCGCGATTGCAGGACACGGTGCAAGCCTCGCAGCAGGCTGCCGGCGAACTGGACGGCAAGGCCGCCGACGGCGCGCTGGAGGTGCTGGCGCGCAGCGACAGCGAGCTGAGCCAGGTGATCAACTCACTCAAGGCCACTCAAACCAGCCGTGACCAGACGCTCGCCCAAGTACGCAGCCTGACCGCCTATACCGGCGAACTGCGCACCATGGCCGCCGATGTGGCCGCGATTGCTGCACAAACCAACCTGCTGGCGCTCAATGCGGCCATCGAGGCGGCGCGGGCCGGTGAAGCCGGTCGCGGCTTCGCGGTGGTGGCCGATGCGGTGCGCAGCCTGTCGAGCAAATCCAGCGAAACCGGCCAGCAGATGTCGGCCAAGGTCGACATCATCAATAACGCCATCACCCAGTTGGTGCAGGCCGCCTCCAGCAGTGCCGACCAGGACAGCAACTCGGTGGCCGCCTCTGAAAACAGCATTCAATTGGTGCTCGAACGCTTCCAGAACATCACCGGGCGCCTGGCCGACTCCGCCGACCTGCTCAAGCAGGAAAGCCACGGCATTCGTGATGAGATGACCGAAGTACTGGTCAACCTGCAATTCCAGGACCGGGTCAGCCAGATCCTCAGCCACGTGCGAGACAACATGCACGCCTTGCATGAGCACCTTATGCAGACCCGCCAGTCCCCGGACCAGGCCGTGGCCGTCGACGCCCGACAGTGGCTGGCGCGCATGGAAGCCACCTACGCCACCGATGAGCAACGGCGCACGCACCATGGCGCGGCCTCCGTGCAACAGAATTCTCAAGACATCACGTTTTTTTAAGGAGCCCCTCATGGCGAAGAATGTACTAGTGGTCGACGACTCCAGCAGCGTGCGGCAAGTGGTCGGCATTGCCTTGAAAAGCGCCGGTTACGACGTGATCGAGGCCAGCGACGGCAAGGATGCCCTGAGCAAGCTCAACGGGCAGAAAGTGCACCTGATCATCAGCGACGTGAACATGCCCAACATGGACGGCATCACCTTCGTCAAGGAGGTCAAGAAGCTGGCCAACTATAAGTTCACCCCGATCATCATGTTGACCACCGAGTCCCAGGAATCGAAAAAGGCCGAAGGCCAGGCTGCTGGCGCCAAGGCGTGGGTGGTCAAGCCGTTCCAGCCGGCGCAAATGCTGGCAGCCGTATCCAAACTGATCCTGCCCTGACACCCGGGAGGCCCCATGCCGATAACGTGCGAAACACTCGACGACACAGCCCGCGTGGGCATTGACGGCGAACTCACGATTTACACCGTGGCCGAACTGGCGAGCGTGTTGCTGCCGCAAATGGGCGCGGCGCCTCGCCTGGAGCTGGACCTGTCACAGGTCACCGAGATGGATGGCGCCGGCTTGCAGTTGCTCGCGGTCATCCAGCGTGAAGCCGGCATTGCCGGCACCGCCTTGAGCGTGACCGGCCAGAGCCAGGCGGTCACCCAGGCGCTTGAACTGTGTCGCAACGCCGCGTTGTAGCCAGCGCTGCCCACTTCATTGATCGACAAGGAAGGTCCAGGTGAGCATCAATCTCGATCAGGCACAGCAGACATTCGTCGTCGAGGCGCGCGAACTGTTGCAGGCCATGGAGCAATCCCTGCTGCAACTGGAGAGCGAGCCCGGCGATCAGGATGCCATCGGCGCGATATTCCGCGCCGCGCACACCATCAAGGGGTCGGCGGGCCTGTTCGGCCTGGCGTCGATCGTGGGGTTCACGCATATCGTCGAAGACGTGCTCGACCGCCTGCGCGACGGCAGTGTAGCGGTGGATGCCGCATTGATCGCGCTGCTGCTCAAGTGCGGCGACCACATGCTCGAACTGATCGATGTGGTCGCCAGCCGCGGTGAGGCGCCCACGCCTGCCGCGCTGGAGCGCGGTGAGGTATTGCGCGAGGCGCTGAGTGCCTATCAGCCGCTGCAGACCGCGACTGCCCGCGTCGAAACCGCGGCGGTGGACGACGCCACCGCGGACGCAGTGCTTTGGCATATTTCCCTGCGCTTCGGCGTGGATGTCTTTCGCAACGGCATGGACCCGTTGTCCTTCCTGCGCTACCTCGACACCCTGGGCACGCTGTTGCAGGTCACCACCCTGACCGACGGCATTCCGGCCGTGGACAGCTGGGATCCGGAAAGCTGCTACCTGGGGTTCGAAATCGACCTGCGCTCGACGGCCAGCCACGCCACCCTCAACGAAGTGTTCGACTTTGTGCGTGACGACTGTGAAGTCAGCATCAGCGCCGTCGACGAACCCGGCGACACCCCTGCCTGCCCTGCAACCGAGGTGGCCCCCCGCGCTGAATTTGCCCCGCCCGCGCAGCAGCGCGTGGCGGCAGCCGGCGAAAAAAACCGGGATGGCAATTACGTGCGGGTCAACGCCGACAAGCTCGACGAACTGATCAACCTGGTCGGCGAGCTGGTTATCGCCAGCGCCGGCGCGAGCCTGCTGGCCCGCTCTTGTAATAACGACCCGCTGCAAGAGGCCACCTCGACGGTATCGGGGCTGGTGGAAGAGATACTCGATGGCGCCCTGCACTTGCGCATGATCCCCATCGGCGAAACGTTCAACCGCTTTCGCCGCGTGGTGCGCGATGTCAGCCAGGAATTGGGTAAGGACATCGACCTGATCATCAGCGGCGCGGAAACCGAACTGGACAAGACGGTGGTCGAGAAGATCGGCGACCCGCTGATGCACCTGCTGCGCAACGCCATGGACCATGGTATCGAAAGCGCCGAGGCGCGGCGCGCGGCCGGCAAGTTGACCAAAGGTCACCTGAGCCTCAATGCCTACCATGACTCGGGCAGCATCGTCATCGAAATCGCCGACGACGGCGCCGGGCTCAACCGCGAACGTATCCTGGCAAAGGCCCAGGAACGCGGGCTGGTGGCCAGCGGCGCGGTGCTCACCGACCAGGAGATCTACAACCTGATCTTCGAAGCCGGTTTCTCGACCGCCGAGGCGGTGACCAATCTGTCCGGGCGTGGTGTCGGCATGGACGTGGTCAAGCGCAACATCACGTTGTTGCGCGGCACCGTCGACCTGGACAGCCGTCCCGGCCAGGGCACCGTGGTGCGCATTCGCTTGCCGCTGACCCTGGCGATCATCAATGGCTTCCTGGTCGGCATCGACCAATCCACCTACGTGATTCCGCTGGACATGGTTCAGGAATGCATCGAACTGGATGATCACCAGCGCCATTCCAGCCGCGACCAGGGGTATCTGGACCTGCGTGGCGAAGTGTTGCCGCTGGTGGACCTGCGCCATCACTTCAGCCACGAAGGCCCGGCCGGCCGCCGCCAGAATGTGGTGGTGGTGCGTTACGCCGAGCACAAGGCCGGGCTGGTGGTGGATGACCTGCTCGGTGAGTTCCAGACCGTGATCAAACCCCTGGGCAAGCTGTTCGGCGCACTGCGCGGCATCAGCGGTTCGACCATATTGGGCAGCGGCGCAGTGGCCCTGATCCTGGATATACCGGCACTGCTCAACCAAATCGTACAACTGGAAGCTCGCACGGCCCAGGCGCCTCAGTCGCCCCCGGTCGTCGCTCGCTGACGTATTTGCAATTCCATGGAGGTTCCCCGATGAAATGGTTCTACGATTTGAAAATTTCCACCAAGTTGATCAGCTCATTCCTGGTGGTCCTGGCGCTTACCGCGGCCATGGGCGGCTTCGCCATTCACCAGCTCGGTGCAGTCAATCAGGCGGCCCAGGACATCAAGGGCAACTGGATGCCCTCCATGCGCGCAGCGGCCGGCATGCGCTTTTTTGCCGCCAACTATCGCTTGAAGGAAAACCGCCACATCGGCACCGAGATCGCCGAGGAAAAGGCGCAGGCCGAACGGGAAGCCGACGACGCGCGCCAGCAGTTCGAAACCCGCATGGGCACCTACGAAAAATTGCTCTCCAATGATGAGGACCGCCAGCTCCTGGCCAGCGTGAACAGTGCCTGGACCGCCTACCTGGGAGCCAGCAAGCAGGTGCTGGAATTTTCCCGGCAGAACCAGGAAGCCCAGGCTCGCGGTTTGCTCAGGGGGGAGTCCAAGACGCATTTCGATGAGGTGACCAGCCGCCTGCAGAAAATGGTCGAACTCAATGACGCCGGCGCCACCGTCGCCGGTGACAAGGGCGCGTCGCTGTATGAAAACGCACGCTTGTCGATCATCGCCGCGCTGGTCGTCGCCCTGTTGATCGGCCTGGGCCTGGCCCTGTTCATCGCGCGGATCATTTCCCGCCCGTTGCGACAAGCCGCCACCGCCGCCGGGCAATTGGCCGAAGGCAACCTCAACACGCACATCGAACCGGGTGCCAAAGATGAAACCGGCATGGTGCTCAACGCCATGCGCAACATGGTCGGCAAGCTGGCGCATATCATCGGTGAGGTGCGCAACGCCGCCGATAACCTGGCCAGTGCTTCCGAGCAAGTCAGCGCCACCGCGCAATCGATGAGCCAGGCCACCAGTGAACAGGCCGCCAGCGTCGAGGAAACCAGTGCGTCGGTTGAACAGATGAGCGCCAGCATCAACCAGAACACCGAAAACGCCAAGGTCACCGATGGCATGGCCAGCAAAGCCGCCAAGGAAGCCACCGAAGGCGGCGAATCGGTACAGCAGACGGTGGTGGCGATGAAGAAAATCGCCCAGCGCATCAGCATCATTGATGACATCGCCTACCAGACCAATCTGCTGGCCCTCAACGCCGCCATCGAGGCCGCCCGGGCCGGCGAGCACGGCAAGGGGTTTGCCGTGGTGGCCGCCGAGGTGCGCAAACTGGCCGAGCGCAGCCAGGTAGCCGCCCAGGAAATCGGCGAACTGTCCTCCAGCAGCGTGGACATGGCCGAGAAAGCCGGCAAGTTGCTCGACGAAATGGTGCCCTCCATCAATAAAACTTCCGACCTGGTACAGGAAATCAGTGCCGCGTCCGAGGAACAGGCCGCCGGTGTCGCGCAGATCAACACCGCAATGACCCAGCTCAACCAGGTGACCCAGCAAAATGCCTCGAGCAGCGAGGAACTGGCCGCCACCGCCGAAGAAATGAGCAGCCAGGCCGAGCAACTGCAACAGGCCATGAGCTTTTTCGTGCTGGACTCCAGCCCCAAGGCCGCGGTTCAAGGCCGCAGCGCGGACAGCGCCGGCAAGCCTGACCGCCAGCCACCACGCGCGGAGCAGCAGGCACCGCGCAAAGCCTTCGCCTATAACGTGGCCAGCGCCCCGGACGAATCGGAATTCACCCGTTTCTGATCGCAAGAATCGATGCGGGCTTACAGGGAGAATGACATGGGCGCAGTGATGACTACCCGCCATACCGCCGTCGCGGCAGGCGAGGATGCGCAATACCTGACCTTTATGCTCGGTGGCGAGATGTTCGCCATCGGCATTCTGGGCATCAAGGAAATTATCGAATACGGCAGCCTGACCGTGGTGCCGATGATGCCCGCCTTCGTGCGCGGCGTGATCAACCTGCGCGGCGCCGTGGTGCCGGTGGTCGATCTGTCGGCGCGCTTTGGCCGGCCGAACTCTTCGATCACTCGGCGTTCGTGCGTGATCATCATCGAGGCCATCACCGAAGACGGCCAGCCGCAGGATATCGGGCTGTTGGTCGACACCGTTTCCGCCGTGCAGGAAATCCCGGCGACACAGATCGAACCGCCACCCAACTTCGGCGCACGCATCCGCGCGGATTTCATCAGCGGCATGGCCAAGGTCGATGGCAAGTTCGTGATTGTGCTTGAGGTGGACAAAGTGCTGTCCATCGACGAGATGTCCAGCCTGGCCGAGACTGGCCAGGCGCAGGCTCTCGACCTCGACGCGCGTTGAGGCTCGATCATGCCAGACACCAGCCCACTCGATGATCGTGAATTCGGCCAGTTCCAGTCCTGGCTGTACCGCGCGGCCGGCATCAACCTGTCGCCCGCCAAGAAAGCCCTGGTGGCCGGGCGGCTGTTCAAACGCCTCAAACACTACGAACTGCAGAGCTACGGCGAGTACTTCAAGCTGATCATGAGCGACCAGCGCAAGGGCGAGCTGCAAGTTGCGCTGGACCTGCTGACCACCAACGAGACCTACTTTTTCCGCGAGCCCAAGCACTTCGACTTCCTGCGCCAGCAGGTGCTGCCCAAGGCGCCGCCGGGCAAACTGTTTCGCGTGTGGAGCGCGGCCAGCTCTTCGGGCGAAGAACCCTACAGCCTGGCGATGACGCTGGCGGAGAACCTGGGCACCACGCCCTGGGAAGTCATCGGTTCGGACATCAGCACCCAGGTGCTGGCCAAGGCACGCAACGGGCATTACTCCATGGAGCGCGCCGGCACCCTGGCCCAACCGCTGCTGGTCAAATATTGCCTCAAGGGAACAGGGCGCCAGCACGGGACTTTCCTGATCGAAAAGGCCCTGCGCAACCGGGTCAACTTTATCCAGGTCAACCTGAACGAACCGCTACCCGGCCTGGGCGAGTTCGATGTGATCTTCTTGCGCAACGTGATGATCTATTTCGACCAGCAGACCAAAAGCCAGGTGGTCGCCAGGCTGCTGCCCCTGCTCAAATCCGGCGGTTACTTCATCATCAGCCACTCCGAAAGCCTCAACGGCGTCAACGACACGTTGAAGCTGGTGGCGCCGTCGATTTATCGCAAGCCATGAAAAAGCCTGCCGATGTGGTCGAAGTGGTGCTGGCGCCGGGGCAGGTCAGTTTTGCAACGCGGCCGACACGCTTGCGTACCTTGCTCGGGTCCTGTGTGGCGGTGACTTTCTGGCATCCGCAACGGCTGATCGGCGGCATGTGCCATTTCATGTTGCCGGCGCGCTCGCGCAAAGGTCAGCCCCTGGATGGCAAATATGCCGACGAGGCGCTCGAATTGCTGCTGCGCCACGCTCATGCCAACGGCACGCAGGCCCGGGATTATCAGGTCAAGTTGTTCGGCGGCGGCGAGATGTTCCCCGAACAGCCGCGCCCCCTGCCGGCACAGGACGTGGCCAGCCTGAATATTCGCGCAGCGCTGGCCCTTGCCGAGCGCCATCACCTGCACCTGACCGCTCAGGACATGGGCAGTACCGGCTATCGCACTATTGTGTTCGACCTGTGGAACGGCAACGTCTGGGTCCGGCACCAACCAATGGGAACATTCAAAAAAAATGCCTACCAAAAAAATCAGCGTGCTGCTGGTCGATGATTCGGCCGTAGTCCGGCAAGTGCTGCTGGCGATCTTCAACGACACGCCGGACATCCATGTGATGGGCGCCGCGTCCGACCCGATTTTCGCCATGGATAAACTGGCTCGGGAATGGCCAGACGTGATCGTGCTGGATGTCGAAATGCCGCGTATGGACGGCATCACCTTCCTGCGAAAAATCATGAGCGAGCGGCCGACACCGGTGGTGATCTGTTCCTCGCTGACCCAGAAAGGCGCCGAAACCTCCCTGCAGGCATTGTCGGCCGGAGCAGTGGAAATCATCACCAAACCCACCACCGGGCTGAAGAACTTCCTGATCGAATCGGCGGCCGAGCTGGTCGCGGCCATCCGCGCGGCGGCGAACTCCAACGTCAAGAACCTGGGCAAACGAACCGTCCAACCAGCACCCGCCCTCGCGCCACCCGGCAAGCTCAGCGCAGACGCAATCCTGCCCGCCGCGAACGGCCACGCCATGGCCCAGACCACTGAGCGCATCGTCGCCATCGGCACCTCCACCGGCGGCACCCAGGCCCTGGAGGCTGTGTTGACTGCTCTACCGAGGGTGTGCCCTGGCATGGTGATCGTGCAGCACATGCCCGAAAAATTCACCGCCTCCTTTGCCGAGCGCCTCAACAGCGTGTGCCAGATCGAAGTGCGCGAAGCACGCAACAACGACCGCATCCTGCCCGGCCTCGCCCTGATCGCTCCCGGCGGCAAACACCTGATGGTGACCCGCAGCGGCGCCTATTATCACGCCCAGGTCATCGACGGCCCACTGGTCAACCGCCATCGCCCGTCGGTGGACGTGCTGTTCCGCTCGGTAGCCAAATTCGCCGGCAAGAACGCCACCGGCATCATCATGACCGGCATGGGTGACGACGGCGCACGCGGGCTAAAGGAAATGCTCGAAGCCGGCGCCGCCACGGTAGCCCAGGACGAAGCCAGTTGCGTGGTGTTCGGCATGCCCAAGGAAGCCATCAAACTCAACGCTGCCCAGCGCATCATGGCGTTGGAGAATATTCATCAGGCGATTTTGTATAAGTGAGCCTGAGCACCAAAGGTATAGGTGTCTTTACAACTTTGGCTCAACGCTGAACGCCCGGCAGATAGGGCTATTGTGGCGAGCGTGCTCGTCGAATTGTCGCTCCGCTCCCGTTGGGCTGCGTGCAGCCCTAGTAAAGCCCTGGATGGTGCTGAATTTCAGGAACGAAAAAAGGACCCGAAGGTCCTTTTTTTCAATCGCTTACAGAATTCAGTGGAACTCTGCAGCGCAATATTTGGAGCGGGAAACGAGACTCGTATCTGGCGTCCGACTCATTGAAATCTAAGGGGTTTCTTTTCTTTCCTGGGCAGGAAAAGACTTAATTCTGGACTTGTTTTCTGGGAGTATCAAGGCCTAGAAAGCAGGATCCCGGCTGTGCCGTTTCATCCTGTCCATCGCCATCAGGCGGACAGCATCCAAGCTGACCAGCAAGCGGACGGTACATGGTGTGATGGACAACGGTAACAGCGCTGCTAGTGCCTCTGCGGCATCGCCCCCCCCCCGTTGGCTGAGCCGCTCAACCAGAAAGTCGCCTACGTCGTCGTTATCGAATGCCTCGCTTCATTTAAAGAATAGGCTTGCCACCTGTCACGCCGTAACGTTCACCGGAGATATAACTGCCCTCATCCGACGCCAGCAGCACATAGATGGGCGAGACTTCGGCTGGCTGGCCGGGGCGCCCCAGCGGCGTATTGCCACCAAAACTCTTCACGGAGTCCTCGGTCATCGTCGATACGATCAATCGCGTCCAGATTGGCCCGGGCGCCACACTGTTGACGCGAATACCGCGCTTGCCGAGCATCTGCGCTAGGCCCGCAGTGAAGTTGGCGATCGCGCCTTTGGTCGCCGCATACGGCAACAGCGTGGGGTTGGGCGCATCGGAATTGACCGAGCTGGTGTTGATGATCGAACTGCCTTGGACCATGTGCGGCAGCGCGGCCTTGCAGATGCGAAACATCGCAGTGACGTTAACGTTAAAGGTCTTTAGCCAATCCTCGTCAGGGATGTCTTCCAGGCCGATAATTGCCTGCTGGCGGTGTTCAAGCCCTAAGGGCACTACAGGGATTTTTCAGCCGGGGATATAGATCAGATGAGTGGTTAGCCTGGGCCTACAGCCGGTGTCGCCAAGCGGTTGCATGCGTACAGCGCCATGCCCAGCAGCATCAGCGCGCCACCGCGCAGCCAGGTGTCCAGGCTTTGCTGGCTGAGCAGGATCAAGCACGAAACAATTGCCAGCACCGGCACCCAGGTCGGCACGCGAAAATGCTGTTCGGTGATGGTGTCGCGGCGCAGTAACAGCACCGCCAGGTTGGTGCTGAGGAACACGAAGAGCAGCAACAGCACGACCGTCTCGGCCAGCGCCGCGAGGGTACCCGTCAAGGTCAGGGCGATGGCCACCAGGGTGCTGGCGATGATCGCGACCCAAGGCGTACGCCGCTTGGGCAGCACGTGCGAAAGTGGCTCCGGCAACAGGCCCATGCGGGCCATGCCATAGGCCAGGCGGCTGGCCATTACCATGGTCAGCAGCGCACCGTTGGCGACCGCCACCAGCGCGATGAAGGCGAAGAGCTGGGGCGGGATGCTCAAGCCCGAGGCACGCACCACTTCGAGCAACGGCGCGGATGTGGCCGTCAGCTTGTCCATCGGCAGCACCACCGAAGCGGCGACACCGACCGCCATATATACGACGCCCGCCGTCACCAGCGCAGCAAACAGCGCACGCGGATACACTTTGCGCACGCCGCGTATTTCTTCGGCCAGGTTGGCCGACGTTTCAAAACCGACGAACGAATAGAACGCCAGCAATGCCGCGCCCAGTACGGCAAGCATCGGGTTGACTCCGGCCTTGAACTCCAGCGCGCGGCCGAGGTTGGCTTCGCCGGACTGTATGCACCAGGCCGCGGCCACCACCACCAACAGCAGCCCGGACAGTTCGACGCAGGTCATGACCATGTTGGCGCCCAGCGACTCCTTGATACCGCGCGCATTCAGAAGCGCTATCACTGCCAGGAATATCAGCGCGGCCAGGTGCGGTGACACCTCGATGAACGCCGCCAGGTAGTCGCCGGCAAACGCCAGGGACAGCCCCGCTGCGCTGGTGACGGCGGCCGCAAGCATGCTGAAGCCGACCAGGAATGAAATCAGCGGTGACTTGAATGCCCTCTCGGCGAACACCGAAGCGGCGCCAGCATGGGGGTACTTGGTCACCAGTTCCGCGTACGAGCCTGCCGTGAGCATGGCAAAAAACAACGCCACCAGCAACGGCACCCAGATCGCCCCACCCACCTCGCCGGCGATGGTGCCGGCCAGTGCATACACACCGGCGCCGAGCACATCGCCGAGGATGAACAGAAACAACATCGGCCCCGTCACGGCGCGGCGCAAGGACGGTTTGGAGGGTGCGCCTTGGGTCAGGCTGGATACGGGCATGGGCGGCTCTGGCGTGGGTTGCAATGAGCGATCATCCGGCGCGGGCCGGCTGACGCAGGGCTATCTACAATGGGAAATGCCCGCGCCGCCAAAGTTCCGTTTTCCGCTGGGAGACCAGCGCAGCGCCTCCGTCAATCGTCGTCGTGCAAATGCGCGTCAGCGCAGGGCAAGCGTCCCGATTCCCCGCCGGCAATCCGTTCCGCCTGATCGATGCCGCGTTTGAGCCCGTCGTGCACGGTCCATTCGGCGCCGGGCAGTTGCCTTGTGCGTTCGACCACGCATTGCCCCGTCGCGGTATAGACGCTGACCAACACTTCGATATCGGCGTCTTCGCGCTCCCGGGCCCTGACTTCGATATGGCAACCGTTTTCCACTTCCTGGGTAAAGCACTCTTCTTCCAGTGCCTTTTCTTGCGCTTTATCCAATTCCCTGCTAGGTTAATATCTGGAAGATTTACTCAAAAAGGAGCGTTATATGAAGGATCAAAAAAATAGCTCAATCGGCGCCACATTTTATCAACAAAAAAATTTCAGTGGTACGCCGCATGAGTATAAAGAAAGGGAAGTAGTTTATGAGCTTCCATCGGAACTGAATGATACTTTTCTCTCTGTTAAAATTGGCAAACAAAGTCTGGTTCATGGATGGCGACACTTTCGGGACTCACAAGCTGATCAAATTTATAAAGTATGGACAGAGTCCACATCGGACATCACTGAAATTCAGGGACTTTCCAAATTTGTTGTGGCACCGAAAAATACGCAACTTCTGTCGATTAAACTAACGAACAGTTCAGAAAACACAGCGCTAGATTATGTTTTCGTCCAGACATATACCATCGATAATCCGGTAAATATTCTTGTAAATGATGATTTCCAGATTGTCGGGCTTATCCCCAATGATGGAAGAATGTATGTCACGTCTGTCATCCTGTTTGATAAAAACAAGGTTCCGATGGAAATTGGCGCAGCCTATTTTATGTATGATGCGCCGACAGATTCTCTAAATTTCATCACTTATCCTGAAACTTTCCCGGCAGGCTGGAAGCTGGTCAAACGAAAGGACTATCGCTTCGAACTTATCATCGAGAATATCAAGGAGAGCAGTAACGGCGTCGCATTTGTCCGTTAAACCTTAATCCCCTTAATCCCCCGCAAGAGAGCAGCGGATTAAGGGGTTTGTCGCATTGGACTGATCCAGTAATTGCAGATAGTTTTTTCGGTTCTCACACCGCTAGCTCTTCCGCCACCATCGGCGAGCGATAGCTCTTGTAACCGTAGCGCCTTGCGCTGTTGCAGTGCACCACATATAGGTTGATGTCTACCGGGGCCTTATACTCCGGGCTATAACCTCTCTAGGGTACCCATTCGGACTTCAAACTGCCAAAAAAGCTCAATCATGCGTTATCCCAACACTGCCCTTTTCGACACATGCGCTGCTTCAGCTTATGTGCTTGCAGTTCAGCCCTGAATTATTTGACTATTGTACTGACAGCCTTGGTGAGAATGAAACGGCACGCCCTCAGGCCGCCCTATCAATTCAACAGCCCTCCGCCTCATTTGCCAGTGCCGCATCGGCGCCCAATGAATACGCCCATCCCGCCATTCGGCCGCAAACGGATCCAAAACTACCGAGCGCGGATCCAGCGCTTACCGAGCTGGATATAGGTGACGTCCGCGAACGGTATTAGCTACGTAAACCTCACGCTCCAGCTCTGCTCAGCCACCAAAGACTCGACGTCTGAAGACTTGTGGGGCCTGCGTTGGCGGCTGGCGATCCCGACCTTCTTCATCAAGCTCAGAGCCATGGAACGCCCCACCTGATGACCTGCACCTCGCAGATCTTCAGAAAGGGAGTTACCTGGTTTTCGTACCACTAACTGGAGTTGTTCATCACCTCCGCCGGTATGATCCATAACCGCCGCTCCAGATCGAACTTGTCGGACAGCACCGACCACAGCTTGCCCGTGCGGACCCGGTCACCAGCAACATCGTAGAAGGTAAACGCACTATCGCTCAAACTCACTCGCATTCCCGCTGATTACGTCCACCTTGCAACTTGCCCACTTCAGTGACGACCACGTAGAGATCAAACAATCCACTTCCGGTCCCCCGTAAAACAAATCGTCAGCCACCGTGCCGAATCTGCGTGGCCCAATCTCGCCGAGATTTCGTCACGTAACGTATCCAGGTTCCCGACCGCTTCCACGTGATAATCAGTCGAGAGCACAATATGGATCTCGATAAATCGCGCTCGCCCATGCTTCTGTACATAAGAAACGTAATGCTCGAAGCCGTACTCGATTTTAATCGCGTCCATCACCTGTCGCACTTTGTTGTCCAATTGGTCTGGCGCCATGCCCAACACATCACGCAAGGCCGGACGCAGTATATTGAAAGCGGGAGGCAATATACTCAGTGCCAGCAAGATCAAAATCAGCGGATCGGCATATACGGCCAAATGACCATAGCCCCGTGACGTGAGCAACAACGCAGTGAGAAAGCTGACAAGCAGTCCTACCGATAACATCGCATCTACCAACCAGCTAATGTTATCGAACTGAATCAGCGTTGATTTAAGCTCACGGTTTCGATAACGGATGTAGAAAAAATAGGCGAACTCGACGACTGTAAACACTGCCGCATAGATGATCAGCATCCCTAATTCAATCTCACGACCGCCGTTGATGAATCCAGACACTCCGTTAAGAAATGCATAGATTGCGATCAAAAACAGAAAGCTGCCTTCGATCAGTAACACCATGGGTTCCAAATGCCAGAAGCCAAACTGGAACCGGTGATTACTTTCCTTGGCGATCAGTTTGGCTGTAATCAGCATTAATACTTTGATAAAGGTTGCAATCAACGAGAAAAAACCATCGAACAGGACGGATTGAGCGCCCGTAACGAAACCAGTAGCAATCCCAGCGATCGCTACTGCTAACATCATGACGGTAGATTGTTGGAGCAACGACTGCTCACTTCGGTTATTCAAGTAACTCTCTCTGTAAAATACCAATTAACTGCTGACTGCGATTACCGCTCAATAGTCTGATAACTAGCTGCGACCTGACAGATGAGCTGATAAAGCGGCGTGCCTTATACCTTCCACTTTGCGAAGTGCATAAGCACTCCGATCAAAATAATAGCACCACAAATTAAGCAACCGATAATTTCGCTTCCCATATTAACCCCCTAAACATTTAATATCTGTCGAGATGACTGATTAACACCTTCAACAAAAATAGAGACTGGCAATAACGCCTAAATTTACTCCCCTCATTTGCATGCTAACTGAACTTTATCAAATCTTGTATCGAGCTTTCGTGGTGCTAGAATATAATGTGCCTGGCAACTATCGCTTTTCCATTTTACAATCAGAGTCGATTCTTCCTGGTCAACTAAGGCAAGCGCCATACCTTTTGGATCTAGAACGCCTAGCACTTTGCCATTTTCATCCTGAACACTAGCCCCAAAGGGTATAGGGCTACCGTCTACGCTTCGAAACTCAAATTGTACTCGGCGCCCACTTTCCGCCGCGAAGCTAGCTAGTGTTATGGAACCGCGACGGGGAACCAGTTGTTGGGCGGTGGTCAGCAGCTCAGTATCCGCCCCGAGGTCACGGGCATCCAGAGTAAGCCAGTTGGTCCGATATATCTGAGCGCTGGGTACTACCGCGTAGCCGTTCCTTCCGGTGATAACCCCGGCGTGGCTGGAAAATTTTGCATTAGATACCCCAGACACCTCTGCAAGGGTAAATGTGTCGCCCACGGGTTGACCTAGATTAATTCCTCCGGCATGCGCTACTACCGAACCGGAAGCGCCAGCACTAAAAGTCTGATAATCACGACCTTGACTGTAACCAGCATTCACCCGAGCCACTGAGGTGACCGCACTCAGGCTTGCGGACCCTGAGCCCCCCCCGCTGCTGTCATGCCCTGCCTGGAGGTTGTAATAAGCATCATCTTGCCCCGGAAGATTGCCATTAAGCCCCATCTGTGTTGAATGACGCCCTTGATTGTCATAATTCAGATTGGAGCTGACACGCGACGATCGCTGTGAACTTCCCAAAGGCATAGAGATCGACAGAGCAACCTGCTTTTTATCATTTTTATAATTAGAGGCATCGTTACGGCTAAAGGAGGTGTCAATATTATAATTGATCGAGCCCCAGTTATTGCTATAGCCGACGCGAAGTTGCTGAGAACTGCCGGGTAAATTCCAGTAACGCTGTTCAGTGCCATTCAGATAAAACGATCCTCCCCTCGAGCCCAAACTCTGATTTATCGTTATATCAAAACGGTTTTTCGCACGCCCTCTGTGGTTACCGTCCATGAATCGCAGGTCGGTGACATGGTCGCCCAATGTCCGATAGTCTTCAGTCGAATAACGGTAAGTAGCTAGGGTAAAAGTCGTATTGGTAGCGGCGAGTGTTTTCGCATAGTTCAACCTGAGGCTTTGCCCTCGGTTTCGCTGCTGTCGGGTTTCACTATTTGATTGGGTGACATCTATCGCGAAGGCGCCAAGAGGCGTGTTCTGTGTGACGCCAACATTCGTTGCCCTGTAGTCCTCAGCCCACTGCACGCCCCCCACAAGGGTTGTGGCGTTGGTCAGGCCGTAGGCAAACCCTAAGGTCGCCAGTGAAGGCGCTGCGTCATCAGGATTGTTACTCGCATACTCGCCAGCGGCAGCGTTATAGCGCAGCATTCCGCGTCGTACCATCTGTGGTAGAGATGCGTAAACCTGGGTGAAACTACTGCGACTCCCATCCGCCTCGATCACGGTGATTTCAAGATCTCCATTTGATCCGCTGGGATAGATATCACTAATTTCGAATGGCCCGGGGGAAACCGTAGTGCTATATAGCAAGTAACCATTCTGGCTCACTTCAACGGTCGCGTTGGTTTGCGCAGTCCCGTGGATAACGGGCGCATAGCCCCGTTGGCTATCGGGAAGCATGGCTTCGTCTGAACTCAGTTGGATGCCGAGAAAACGCACACTGTCAAATGTTTGAGAGCTGGTGTAAGTTTCCCCCAGTGTCAATTGGCTTTTCAACGACGTGATGTCGCGCTCGGCAAAAATACGGTTGCTGGTAAAGCGCCGTTTATTTCCACTGCCATCCGACAAAGATGACTCGTTACGCAGACGCCACTGACCGATATTTAAGCCATTACGCAATCCCAAACTGTAATAGTCACTCGTGCTACCTGAGTTTTCACTGCGACGTCCACTGAATTGATAGTTTACGAAGCCAGCATTGACACCATAGTCCCAAAGGGCAGGATCAACATAGCCCCTGGCACTTCGCAGCATAGCCGCTTGAGGTATGCCAATATGCAGTTGAAGTCGAGCAGCATCGTATTCAACGCTGGCTTTGTCGATTAACTCACTCACGTCATAACAGCGGTCCGGCAGGCCCGTGTCAATCACACCATTACGCTTAAGCTTTTCCACATCCACGCCAAGTTTTTCGAGCACTTCCAGAGTCAAACAGGGTTTAGTCCTACCTGACTTATCAATGATATCAAAACGAATATCTCTGCGCCCAGTCAGAGCTCGGTTCACATAAATATCAACACGATAGGTTCCAGGCGCAACATTGTCCTGCCTGAGAAACTCGGCTAGGTCAAGCTGTTCGCCTCCGCCCTGAATAAAGGCAAGGTCGAACTCTGGAATATTTGCTTCGCTCCCCGTGGAATTAGCATAGGCCGCCCCCGGTAACGCTAAGGCAACTGCAAGAGCGAGCTTACGAAGTCTAAAACCTTTACCCGCCAAGTCGTGAGGTGCCGCCGTGCTTTCCTGCACGCGCGCGGACAGACCCGAGCGATTTTCAGCACTGATTTTTTTCATAAAAAACACAAGAACAAACCTTTCGACAGTACAACAGAACTTGGCGAATAAAAATTATTTGTCAGCCAATGTATTCGGCGTAGCGGAACTGACTTTATCTATATATAGATCAGCCGTATATGAGTTCTGTCCGCCGTAATCATTAATGACGTTGAAATTCAATTTGAGACTGGCAGCCGAAGCCATTGGATTGACTGGTATTTCTACATTCTCACTAGGGGCGACCATACGCCCCTCCCCCATTAGAAAATCATTGTAACCAGCGCCTCTCAAACTCAATCCAGTCAACGACACATGAAATCGACTTGGGTTCTCAACCTTCAGTACGGCAGTCTGAGAACGTTTATTTAACGTCCATTTAAGCTGAGTCGGTGCCTCTACCGCACTACCCGGCAACCCAGGCGGTCGAAAAAACACTTTAATCCGCTGGCGTACCGCAAGCTGCAGAACACTTTCCCCATTAACTTTTTGTGGGATTTCCTGTACGTTCAGCCAAGCAATTGACTCTCGATCCAATGGAACTCCCTCTCCACTGTAAAGTATCCTTAGTTGTTGACGACCCTCTTTCGATAGGCGGGATAACGGTGGAGTGACCGCAAAGGATGAAATGTTAAAATCTGCTGAGTCAGACTCTAGCCAAGACTGGACCAGTACATCCTCACCACCTTGATTTAGCACAGACAACGAAGCTTCTTGATGCTTAGCGTCGAAAATCACTCGAGTGGCACCCAATGAGATGGCTGCCTGCGAATGATTGACAAAGAAGGTTAATAGAAATAATGAAAAACTAAATAGCGCCTTATTAAACACCTGATTCGCCTCCACGAAGCTACAAATGGGGAGATCATCCTCCCCATCGCAATTTTTTATTCGTAAGTCAGGGTAAAAGGCAGGGTCGCATTCCCAACACCAGCTTTAACATCATCTGATGCCCCATTAAGCGCATAAGCAGCGCGCATGCTCAGGTTAGCGGTAGCTTTCCCCTCGTCAACCTTCAGCGCTGCATCGATCGTTTCGTTGGCACTCAGGTTTAGAACTTGATTGTTGTCATTGAGAATTGCAATGGCGACACCTTTTGCCGCCTTTTCACTACTTTGCAGTTTAAGCAGGCGACCGTCAGCACTATCAATTCCAGAGCCAGAAAGCGGGTCAAACTTTACTTTTACTGTACTCAAGCCACCCACACCCGATGAACAATCAATGTCCAAGTTGATATGAGTAGCTGCAGTGACGCCCACACCGGGATCACCAACATCACTGAGTGAAACCTTCCCAAGATCTACGTTAATATTGCCATTGCTACCTGACGAACCAGCACCCGGTGCGACCGTACAGCTTGCCGCAATCAGCTCGCCAGAGAATTCAATTTTTCCACTACTTGCTGCATGCGCCACACCCACCCCACCAAGTAGAACGCAAGTTAACGCAGATACACCCCAAAGAAATTTCATAGCTTCGATCCTCGCATCCAATAAGACTGATATCAACCAAATAGCGTTATCCGCATCCAGCCGGCCAGCATGTAAATTTTTACACGCGAACGAGTGCGAGCCTATTGGAAAGCCCTGCGATCACCCTGGAAATTTCCCATGCACCTTGGGAAATTTCAGGCCGGCCTCGATTGATTAGAAATTGGCTAATTTTTTACCTGGGGTTTCGCAATAGACTAGGAGGTCTGGACTAACCACTCTGGAGGCTACTGATAAGACATCGTGAACACTGCATTTGCATTGGCCGTACCGGATCCCGGTTTGGAAGACGCTGTGCGTTGATATTGAATATAAAACGGAATGAGATACCTACCTCCGGCGCTGCCTGTGGAACTTAAAACCTTGAATTGATTTAAAGCGCCCGCGATAGACGAGGCAGGACCTAAATTGATTGGGCTGTTGTCGCGTAAAATTTGATACCCTACACCCGTTGCATCCGAGCCGGGACTGAGCGACAGCACATTGCTAGTGTTTCCCGGGTTCTGTGCGTCGGTCATAACCATATGAACAGAAATCGAAGGATCGCAATTCATTCCAATATTAAAAGGCGTTCTGCCGGCAACCGATCCAACTTCCAGAAGGCGATTTAGCCCAATGTTTGGCATCTTGACATCAATATTGCCATCAACATCACAGGTCGACGCCTTTATGGTTGGAGCAGTGCTAATCTTGATATCCATTACGCCTCTCTTAACCTTATCAATATAGGTCACATTGGCGGACGGAAATGCAGTTATCGTTCCAGAGCTGACGGGGCCGACTATCACGAGTTGCGCAGTCGCTTTCATGTGTTTTAATACATCCTGATTGGGTTTACAGCTAGCTCCAACACCAGAAACATCGAACGGAAGAGTACGCTGTACTGAAACTGCATCCCACGACGTCGCCCGAAAACGCACGCCAATGCCAGGATTATTAGTCTGATAAACATCCGAAAAGCCTGGAACAAGAGGGCCATTAACCGTTCCTATGCTGCGCACCTCGTATGAACACTTCGCCCATACGCCCTGAGAACCAGTACTGGCTTTCCAGTTGGTGGTCGAGCCGACTTCCCTATCGCGCGCGAAAACAGCGCTATCGAGGGGAATATTTACAGCGGCAATTGATAGAGACGAGAAAGCCCCCAAAAATACCAGCGGGAGTATATAAAGATTCATCATTCAACCTTTTAGGTTTTGCCTCGCTAGAGCGAAACTTCAGTCAATTCATTCCTTTTCACCGCACAGTACTGACGCTTAATTGTGCGATTTGAATACTACTGATAAGACATGGTAAACACCGCAACGGCATTGGCCGTGCCTGTTTTCGGCCTCGAAGACGCCGTTCGTTGATATTGGATATCAAACGGAATCAGGAACCGGCCCCCGGTGCCACCTGTAGAACTTACAATCTTGAATTGATTTAAAGCGCCCGCAATAGACGAGGCATGACCGAAATTGATCGGGCTGTTGTCGCGTAGAATCTGATACCCCACACCCATTGCCTCCGAGTCGGAACTGAGCGTCAGCACATTCCCAATGTTACCCGGATTAAGTGCATCAGTGATGACCATATGAACAGCAATCGAAGAATCGCAATTCATTCCAATAGTGAAAGGCGTCCTTTCAGCGACCGCTCCGACGCTTGGGAGTCGATTTATTTCAATCCTGGGCATTGTGGCAATAATGTCGCCATCTACGTTACAGGACGATGCTTCTATAATACTTGGAAACGTGCTGATTTTCACGTTCATTGGCCCCCTCTCTTAAGAATCATAATAGCTGATGCGGGCGGTTGGAAATGACATAATAATGCCTGCACAGACCTGCCCCACCACGACGAGCTGTGCAGAAGCCCTCATATTTTTTATTATGGTGACGCAAGGTTAGCAGTCGGAGGGCCCATTCCCAGGAATATCAAATGGAAGCGCTCTTTGCTGTGAAGCTGAATACCAAGTAGTTGCTCTGAAACGGATACCTATACCGGGATTACTGGACTGATAGGCATCTGAGTATCCAGATACAAGCGTGCCATTCACTATGCCGACATTACGCCCGCCCATGTACTGGCATAGCATCCCTACGCGCTGAGAGTTTGTGTTTTCTTTCCAGTTAGTGGTAGAACCAATCGCCTTATCCCGTGCAAAAATTGCGCTGTGAGCGGGATGCCGACATCGGCCTTGGAAATTGACGAAATAGAAAACAAGCAGACAGCGACTCATATTTAACCTTATAGTTCAACGGTAGCCATTACCTAAGCGCCACGGAAGTGCTTGATTGTTTAGTGCACAACGCGTCGACTTTTTCGAAATCCACTTTATCTTTGCGTGCTGCAGCTGACAGGGTGTACAAAACGCGACATTGACCGTCGAGCGTGTCTCCCCAACGCACTATCAGCTCACCTTTCGGCTCCGCTGCACGAATGAATGCTCGGCTCATTTGCCCAACCAAGGTCAGGCTATTGCCCTCAGCGTCCAGTACTTCGGCCCCCGTCGGCAACGCATTACCCGCCTCGTCACGCAGGTTAAGCAGAACCGGCGCCCCCTGAGTGGTTGGATATTTCAGCATCACGATTGCGCCATGACGCGGTGCGATATTCTGCGAACTCATTTCCAGCTCAACGTCCGCCGCCATACCTTTCGGGTCGATGACAACTTCATTATGACGATAAGGTATCAGGCCGCTCACCACTCCATACCCGCTGCTGCTGATTGCGCCTCCATTGCTGTTGAGCAGACTCGCGCCTTGTGCCCCCCTGGCCTCCACAATGACACGCGTTTCACCTTTGGACTGACTGAAGGTCACGCCGCCAGGATGGGCCACGATGCTGCCGGAAAGGCCGATACCGACTTGCTTGTACTCTTCCCCCTGTCCAATACTTCCCGATAGATTGGTCTTGGCCATACGGTATTGGGCATTGGCCCCCGTAGAGCTATTGCTGGCTCCGAAGGCACGATCATGCGAGCCATACACCCCATAACTAAGTTCGCTCTGCTCCCCCACAGAGCCAGACAGCCCAACCTGAGTCCCCACATCACCTTTACCCGAATAAGTCGTGGAGCTGGTGAGGTATGAGGTATGGCGATCTCTGCCAAGTGGCATCGAGAGCGTCAGCATGTACTGGGTATCGTCCTTGTTATTGCTACCCTGGGTACGGCTGGCTGAAAGACTCAGGTTTCCCCAGCTATAGCTATTGGAATACCCGGCCTGGAAGCTGGTATCGCGGCTCTTGGCGTTATTCCAGTGATTCTGCGACGACCCGCTCAGGTACAGGCTGCCGGCATCGCCAGGCAATGGCTGGTTGATGTTCACTTGAAGCCGACTGCGCTGGCGGTTAGGTGCCGGACCAGTCAGGTCTTGCGCTCGGGCATAATCGCTAAAGGACAGGTAGCCCTCGCTGGAGAAACGGTAAGCTGCCACGACGAAGTTAGTCTTGGTGCTATCGACGAGCTTGCTGTAGCTCAGTCGATAACTCCTTCCGCTAGCGGTGCTATCGAGTGGGTCAGTACCCTCATCGCTTGACTGCAGACCAGAAGCGTTGGACTGTGTGACATCGAACGCGAACGCTCCCACCGAAGTACTCAACGCCATACCGCCCTGTACCGCCAGATACTGGTCGGCGACGACGCTGCCAGTGTAGGCCGTCGCCTGGTTGGAAATGCCACGCTGATAGGTTGCCTGGACGAATGTTGGCACTTTGCGCAAGCGGTCATCACGGTATTGACCGGCAGAGACGCTGTAGCGCGAGGTCCCTGGGCGCAGCAATTGTGCCACCGAAGCAAAGGGCACAATGAAGCTGTGGATACGGCCGTCAGCCTCGGTCACCGTGACATCTAGGTCACCGGAATAGCCAGTACTGTAGAGGTCGTCGATGACAAACGGGCCGGGCGCCACGCTGGTTTCGTAAAGTATGTTGCCAGCTTGACGCACGGTCACTCGAGAGTTGCTTTGCGCCATGCCTCGGATGGAGGGCGCAAATCCACGCTGGGAATCAGGCAGCATGCGATCATCGGACGCCACTTGCACACCGGTGAAAGATACGCTGTCGAACAGCTCGGATGGCGTGTAGTAATCCCCCAGGGTAATTTGTGATTTGAGCGTGGTCAGGTCGCGCTGTGCATAGGTGCTCAGCGCGCTGTACTTACTCCGGGATTCGCCAACACTACTGCTGCGGTTGTAGCTTGCGTTGTGGCGCAGACGCCAGTCCCCCAGGTTCAAACCGCTATTGATACCCGTGTAGAACTCTGTGCTGTTGGAGCCGCGTGAATCGTTATGAAAGGCATTGCTGTTGTAGTCAACGAACGCAGCAGTCACGCCCCGGTCCCAGTCACCTGGATCAACGTAGCCTCGTGCTGCGCGGTTCAGGTAAGTCTGGGCAATGCTCAAGTCCAGGCGCAATGCCCCCAGGTCCATGTCGATATGGGCATCAGGGACCCAGAGGCCGATATCCGCGCAGTCATCGCTTTCAAGGGCGTGGCTTTCAGGCAGGCGCTTGAGGTCAATGCCCAGGCTGGAGACCTGCGCGGGAGTAAAGCAAATTCGCGACGGTTTCCCATCGCCGCCGTCACGCACCCGAATGTCCTGGCGTCCCATCCACTGCTGGTTGACGTAGACATCGAGGCGATATGAGCCTGGCATGGCCCCGTTCCCGCGTTCGAAGCGCGACATATCCAGACTTCTTTCCTGGCCTTGTAGAAAGGCCGGATTAAACAACGCGAGAGCAGCATTGCTTTCCTCGGCTTGTGCGAGGTTGTCGGGCAGAACCGCGCCGAGCGTCGTAACAAATAGCCAATGCCGGGCAGCAAAAAAACGGCCGGCATAATGCGGTGCATGAGTCGTCAAAAACATGGGATTACCTGAGCACGCGTATCGAGGTGATACCTGTCGGCACATCAGCTCGTCAATTTCAGTTCAGTGTGATGCTCTGTTCGGCGGTGGTGCCAAAATCACCGATCCAGCGGTAGAGCACCTGGCCACCAGTACTGCCGGTATGACCGGCGAGAGAAAAATCCTGCTGACTGAAGGGAGCAATCATGCCGCCGCCGGTTTCGTAGCGTTTGTCGCCCTGCTTCACTGACAGCTCACCAAACGACAGGTGATAAGGCGTCGGGTTATCACCGCGCAGGACATAGCCCTTATCGACTCGCTGCACAGACCACTTCATCCGACTCACGGAGCTACGAACATCGCCGGACAGAGCGACCGGGCGATAGAACATCTTCAGGCGTGAACGCACAGCGATTTGCATCATGTTCGCCCCAGCACTGGCACCTTGAGGAATAGGTGGGATTTCCAGGGCGTTGAACCAAAACAAGCTTTCCCTGTCCTGAGGCAGCGTTTCACCGGTGAACACAATGCGTACACTCTGGCCTTTTTGTGGGTCCAACCTGAAAATGGGTGGCGTAACGAGAAAGGGCGCGTCTGCATCTTGAAGTCGGCTCTGGGCGTCGCCACGATCAATCCAGACTTGCAGGAGCCCGGGGCTCTGGCCCTTGTTGGTCAGCTTTACGGTGACTTCTCGTTCCTTCGCGGAATAGATCACACGGGTGCCATCGATCATGACACCGGCAACAGCACTGGACATCGAGCATGCAGCAAGGAACAGCCCTGCCATCAAAGAGGGCAAGTGTCGAGCGGAGACAGGTGACATCAGGGGGTACCTCAGTGGTGCCCGAGGTGAACACCCCGGGCGAGTCGATTACTCGTAGGTCAGCATGAAATTGGCCATGACGGAAACATCACCGCCACCCGCGCTCCCCTCTTGGGAGAAGTACTGCGCGAAGTACTGCAAGCTGCCTTTTCCGTTGATATCCACGGCACGTGAAGCCTGGGAAGCATTGTCATCGGTATTGATATTGATGACGGTATGATTTTGATCGAGCAGTTGAACCTCGACGTTGGAGGCTTTGTTTACAGCGTTGTTTACCAAGTTGCCGTAGGGATTAACATTGGAATCAGGCAGAAATGCAGCAGAAACCTTGGCATCCTCCGGGCAGTCGGTCACCTGCAGCGTGAAGCCGGTACGACCGGTAGCGCTCTGAGCGCCAGCGAGCTGACTTTTGTCCACGGTCGGCAGTACAACGTTGACATTGGTGGAAGAAGCATCAAGTACGCAACTCGTTTCGATAATTCTGCCAGTGATGTTGATCTGTCCAGTCTGGGCGGCGAGAGCAAGGACGGGCAGATTTAGGCTGACAAAACAGACAGCAACAGAAAACACTTTGAAGTTCATTTATGCGGGTCTCGCAATAGCCAAGTTAGAATAAACTGAGTTTTTTAGCCTTCAGATATTTAGGTGCTGCGATACCTGACAGGGCAGAAAATCTTAAACTCGGCCGTAAGCCCGTCACATCAGCACGCTCTCATTTCAAGTCAGAATTCGCTCGCCCTAGACCAGAATTTTCTCGGAGCGGGATGAATTGCTTCTAGCTCCCCACCAAAATCTGCATGCCCTCTCCGTCCGAATTGCTCTGGCTTCTAAGGTTTTGTAGGCCACATTGCCTGGTAGCCGGCGACCGGTGCCGGCCCTAAATGCGTAGACCCTGAGAGCGTTTTTTGAAATTAAGCCCCCTACATAAATTGTATATTTAGTATCAAGCCCAATACTAAGGTCCACTGAGCGCACCTGTAAGGCCTAAAACACCTGAAAATTGCAACTCTAAACTTTCTCACGCCAAAATACGGAAAACCAAACTACAACCATCACTATTTGACGTTCTATGAAAATATCCGAAAAATCAGCATATCATGCAATATCGAGCTTAACAGCCAAAACAATAGTTAATCAAAGAGTCAAAAGCGGGGACTTAAAAAAAACCATTAAAATAGTACGGAACAGCCATATAAAGCTATACAACTCCGCGAAAAAAAACGAAGCAAGAGAATTTGTCAAACACATCCGCGAAATCCTTTATACACAAAATTCTAAGGCATTGAGGAGGAAAACCGAACTACTCAAGGATTTAGAAACATTAACGATGCGGACTCCAGCAGAAAAATCAGCCGATTATACAAGCTGTTTAATAGGGATGAAATTCAAACGGGAATACAGCTGGTCAGCGCTTCAAGCAAGAGGTCAGAAAAATTATGTTTACCACCACAATACTATACACTCCAAGTGCGCTAGGCCTGAGCAACCTGTAAAGGCACTATCCAAGCCAGCAATCGAAACCCTGCCCGCCAACGACAGCGCTGTGAACAAACGCTGTATGAGAGAAGATGATCATGCTAAGAGCATTTTTTATGATAAGGATATAAAGCTCACTCGAGAAAGACTGAACCCCACACCTAATGACACGAGCGAACATGGACCCAAAATGAGCCCGTTAGATTTTATTTACCCCGCCCCGCCCATTCCAAGAGCGCCAGTCGAATCAATGCCAGCAGCACTAAAATCGACGACCCGCTGGGATTGAAGAACCGCTGCATCCGGCTTCGAATAGCAGTATATTAGGCTGAATCAGATGGACAACTTCGTGAAATATCGAACGCCTTTATCCTTATTTCACCCCAAAAGGAAATGACTTGTCCGGATAATGTAGCAGACTTTAGCGCGCAAGGAAGTGGACTGGTATTATTGGAGGCAGATACCATTTCATTTATCCAAATCAAAGCGCCGGAAATAGGACAAGGTGAGAGGGCCTTTGGCCCTCTCACCCAATAAACGATCGGAGCCAAGCATCTAACCACCAAAGCTGGTTGCCGCCGTCGCCATGGCAGAAAATATTTCAGCGGGGCAGCAACCCTATGCCCCTCCTACAATCCGCCTCCTAACACCCCATGAACATCCTTGCTGACTGCAGCAGCAACACAGAGTGCAGAATAAAGAGCGCGGCTTAGTTTATATATGAATTTTAATTGGCTCGCCAACACCATTGCTTACTGACAAATCGCAGTAGGCACGAGTGTAGGGGGCATTACAATTTTAATCATCAACCACAACTGAGTATCGCATTCAAAGAGCACATTCAACGGCTCTATTATTGTTCGACAGCGGTTTTCTCGAAACACCTGGAGAAAAAAAGATGGCTTAGTCAAGAATTTAATCATAACTGATTATATAAGTAGACTGCGCAACAGCCCTACCCGGAATGAGATTACCGTCTCGAATATAACGAACTGACATGGGAATTAGGCCATCCGACTGAATATCGCCCAAGCCCCTTCTTTGCTTATACCTTACCAAAGAGCCGTCAAGCAACATCTGAAACCTAATCCCTTTTGCCGTCGAGCCCGCTCCTAATTCCAAAGACTCACCACTGTTAGATACATTGTTCGAGTCAGTGAATTCGGCGTATACCTTACTCGAGCTGTTACAGCTGACAGCCATAGTGAAGAATACCTCACCAAATGTTGCGCCTATGCTAGAAAGTTCAGAGCTGGTTACCGCCGGCAAAGGAACAAGTATATTTGGGGTTGTAACAACGCACGTTCCGAGAATAGCACTACCAATTACTGCGCCTGGTTGGTCTGGTCCTAGCGAGACACCATCAGAATCTAGCTGTTTAGCCCGAATCCCGCCGGCATGTAAATCACCAGCCGCTACAGGACCCGCGCTGCGGACCAAATCAAAAGACACAAAGTAGTGATTAGCGGTGCGAGAATTGAAAAATCCCAGCCTTGCAGTAGTCCCATTTATTGGCTTCTCGTCGTAATAAAAAACAACTGATAGTCCACTTCCGACTTGTAGCTTTTGAGGCACCTCCAAATATGCAACCCCGTCCGCCCGACACCCCCCGTATGTAATAACCTGACGATGACTACTTAGTACAGTACCTACAGGAACATTACTCGAAAGCGCTATATCCTTTCCAAGTTTAAATTCGCCTGCACCACTTATGCTACAGGTTGCTAAGGCCTGATGTGAGAAAAAAATCAACGCTGCTAATACTATCGAACGCATCACCACAACAAACCTCTTTTAATGTACCATTATAAAACTCAAAATCGCCGAGCCTTAACATATCATCGCAACACATAATATTGCTCTCGTAAAACATGCTTGATGTGCTCTCTCACTACTAACGGCAGATATCAACAGTAAATTTTCTTACTGAATTATTCAGGGCGCCTTTTTAAACAGGCATTGCTCCTTTATGCCCTTAAAGAACGCACTAAATGACTGGAAGGCACATGGGAGCTACCCGACGCTTTACTCCAACCGGAACCAGACCTGCTCCGGCGGCAAAGTTAGGGACAACCACGCAGTCACGATGAGAAATAGGTTGGATCACACTTTTAGCCTACGGGCTCGTTCCAACTGTCTATAATTTTTTCACATCGAGATGCACCACAACATCAGACCGCTCAATGCAGCGGCAAGAATCTTCCTCGTCGGACGAGGAACTTTCTTACCTCTGAGATTCTGCACGAAAAAAAACTATTTTTTGCCCTTTATGGTTCGATAACCAGTTACACATGCAGCTATTGCGGTATGACAATAACTACCGATACAAACTCTGCAACTGTATGACGTTTGGAATTCGGCGCCACTTTTATATCTCGCTATAAGCGGATGCTATTTTAAGCCAAACCTCCGATGTATTACGGACTCTTCGTTATCCTTAGTACCACCCGCAACAAAACCAGCTCGCACTGCTTACGAAACAGTGCGAGATCCTACAAATCAATGATTGAAACGAATCTCAACTCTCCACATATAGACCCGCTTCCGGTGGAGATTTAAAGGATGACGTTTCCTTTAAAGGGACATTGCCATCATGGTGTAAATTATAGTCTGCAATAACGATCGCCAACGCGCTAACCGAATCGGCATTCATAAAGTTCACCATTACTTTGGTGTCAGCATCTTCATTATAAAGTTGCGTGAGCGTCTTTGTGTTATCTTTGGGAGCAATAGCGGAAAGAAATTCCTCACCTTCAATATGCTCTGCCACAAGCTTGGAGGATTGCTCAAAACCTCTGGCGAAATCTTTTATCTGTCTATGCAAAGGCAGTTCAGCATACTGATCATCCAAGCAAGACTTTTCACGAGAAAAATAATAGAAATCAAATTTATTACAGCAGAGATGCGCCACCTCATGCAAAAGCGCATTAACAGCGGGAATGGCGCATTTCTTAAAGAATTGTAGAGAAAACGCAATCCTTTGCTCGCCGTCTTGAACCAAGTTAATGGCGGCAGTGGGATCGGAATTGTCATACGGTTCCACAAGATAAATATCTTGCCCGCCCTCTTCCGTCATCCAAAGCAACATTGACTGCATCGCTCTGTAATTCTCCAACAGTCTCGGACGTATACTGGGATCCACTCCCCACTCAGTAAGCTTGGCATCAAATGTCGGATCATCAATACCTTTTAGAGACTCTATTACTGAAGTAACCACAGAGATCCCGTTATTAATAGTTCGCGTGAGAAATTCCCGCTTAGCCCCTTCTAGACTCTCGAAGCCTTTTGACACAACATCAAACCCAAAAGATTCGATATGTGTTTTGAATAAATCGTCTGACAATGGGTTCGATAATGGCGTGGCAAGCGCTCCGGGCGGACCTAACCAAGAGCCTGCTGATAACGATATTGAGGATAGCGCTAAAGTAACTAATCGAAAAATCGTAGCACCAACGGTCGGCGTCTTACCAGAAAAAACTAATTCGGCAGTGGTATTATGCACATCGCTTACAAGACGCAAAAATCTACGAGTATCTTCACGCCCAATCACAGTCCGCTCGTTACTCAGTAAAATCTCATTAATTGCAGCCACAGGTTCCATAGTTCTTCCTTGCTGTAGGTGTGGCGGTTAAAGATACATTCCCAGCCAGTTAATTTGATGTCTTAAAACTTTAAAATGAGTGTCACCTTCATAGACATCATAATGCCCAGCACCTTCAAGCATAATGATTGTCTTTTCAGCATGCAGCGCTTCATACAATCGGACTGCTTGATCCGGGGGATTAACAATGTCGTGTTCGGCAGCGACAACCAATACAGGCTGACGAACGCTCATGGCCATGATAACCGGTTTGTAGTTTATGATTTCCCGGACGGTTAAAAAGGGTATTTTTGTATTTAGCTGAGGATTAAACTTTTGATGCTTTTCGAAAAACACTCGAGACTGCTCATCATCCAGCACCATTAACGGAGGCACAAATAACTCCCTACCGCTTGATTCTTTCTTCTCCTGCATCCGATTTAATGTCGAAAATAGCTTACTTTCCTCTTTAATACTCATTGCGCTAGTGATTAATATTTCCCCGTCAGCAAAGGCTGTTTGGCTGATGATGCATTTGACCAGCGGGTTCTGCGCCCCAACCGTAATGACATGACAGCCACCTAGTGATGTTCCCCACAGACCAATGCGTGACGTATCAAATGACGGTTGCTGGCTTACCCAGTTAACAACGGCATGAATATCTTCTATCTGCATTTTGGTCTGAAGCCTGCCGCGCTCACCTCCACTTTCACCGAAACCTCGATAGTCAAAGGTAATGACATTGTAGCCAGCCTGAGCAAAAGCGAAAGCAAACTCAGGCAGAACAACGTTCTGGATGCCACAAAACCCATGGCACAGCACCAGAACAGGTGCCGGGATCACTGATGTGCTAGGATAAATTCGCACCGCCAATTGTTCCCCGCCGCTACTAACACTAACGCTCTCAAAACCACTCATTACACTACTCCTCAAATACTGGCCAAGTTACAATTCCCAATTCAAAAGAAAGGCATCGCTATACACACAAAACCTACAGCAATAGGCTATAGTAGTATTTCAAAAAGCGATCCTGCAACAAAGCCTCAACCATCCAAATATTCAAGTACTGTTCTACATTTGTAGAGGGGTTACCATGAAATCGATTCACCTAAGCGTGCAAATTAAAAAAAAACCAACACCAAAATACATATTCAGGAAGACGCTGTCGCTCAATATCTGTGCGGCGCTTTGGATCGCGCTATTCGCCGGGCCAGAAGCCCATGCTAGTCGTGTGGACAATTTAGAACTCTTCAGCCACACCAATGAAGATCACCAGAAGTTAAATTTAGACTACAACGGTTGGCGCTGGCTAAAGAAAAAGAAGACTTTGGTACTGGGTACGTCGCTTCCTGATTATCCGCCGTTGGACATATCAAGTTCCAATCGTGACTATGAGGGTATCACAGCAGATTACATGCAGATAATTTCTGGTTATCTTGGTGTAACCGTGGACGTTCGCCGTTACGCTACTCATATGGAAGCCGTGGAAGCACTGAAAACTGGCGAAATAGATTTATTGGGCAGCGCTAATCGAAGAGAAAAAAATAGAATAGATTTGGCACTGAGCAACAACTACCTCGATGATCGACTCGCTCTAATCGGCCGCATAGGCATTAGCCTGTCTTTCGACGATAAAGTCGCGCGTATTCGCTTGGCAATTGACTCCGACTATATTAGTGAGGCTGCGGCTCGGCGGATGTTTCCTCAAGCAAACATAGAAGTGTTCACATCGACAGAAAATGCTATCGCGGCAGTCGCCTTTGGACAAGCTGATGCATTTTTAGGGGATGCTATATCCTCTCAATACCTTATTTCGCGAAATTATTCCAGCCATCTCGATATTTTGGATATCGCCCCCCCGGCACAAGAAGGCTTCAGCTTTGCCATTAACGCTGATAACCCGCGTTTGCTGAACCTTATCAATACCGCCCTAGGGGCCGTGCCAGAACAGGTAAAAACTGAAATACAAACACGCTGGAGCGAAAAACTCTTATTCACGCTCCAGCCACTGGATTTAAGTGCAGACGAGAAAGATTGGATCAAGAAAAACCCTGTGGTAAATATAGCAGTGAGCCGGTACCTGGCACCCGTTTCATATTTCGACATCCATGGTAATTATTTTGGTATTACACGAGACTTGCTTAAGTTAATTGAGAGAAAAACGGGCTTAAAATTCAACATACAACCTCACCCCAACATTAGAGAAATGCAGGAAAGCTTAAAAGCGGGAAGAGTGCAAATCGCAACGGACCTGCCTAAAAACCAGGAAAACATGCAATCTTTTTTATTTGGACGTCCTTATTTAATCGCACCTTATGCACTTGTAGTACGCAATCAAAGTGCATACCCAGATACGCTGGAGGCTCTGGCAGGCAGGACGTTAAGCGTTGCGCCAGGCCATGCGCTTCTGCCGATGTTACGCGAACATTACCCGCTCATTCGTTTAAAGAACGCAGAGAATAATTTTGAGGCCCTTGCTTGGGTAGAGGATGGCTCAGTAGATGCAACAATCCTACCTGCACCTATTGCCAGCTACAATTTGCGTAGCCGCGATAACTCACTGAAAATTGCATCGATTATAAACTCTGCACCTGCGACAGCGTCGCTCAGTGTACTTAAGGGGCAAGGTCAGCTTTACGCAATTCTCGATAAAACCATAAGAAGCATCCCGCCAGATGTTATTGATTCTGTTACCAACCGGTGGCGCACAAACGCAGTTATTGCGCCCCCATCATGGCGCGACTATCGTCAGATTATATTTAAATCCGTAGTTGGCACTATCACACTATTGACTATCGCATTGGGTTGGGGAATTTACTTACGTCGGCAAATCATGCAACGCAGAGCAGCCGAAAGAGAACTCAGCAATCAGCTTCACTTTATGGAAGCCCTGATAAACGGCACGCCGCATCCAATTTACGTGCGGGATTTAGAAAATCGCCTATTAATTTGCAATGACAGTTACGTAAAATCGCTTTCAAACGAGGGTGATATTGCTCGTGGTTTAAGTTCAGCAAAAACCTCATTGGAAAGGTCGGCGGCCTATGAAAAGGATTGCCAAACTGTATTGCAGACAGGCCAACCTCTTTTGCGTGATCGAGAAGTTTACATTGCTGGACGTCATCAAACTATCTATCACTGGATGCTACCTTTCTCTAACTCTGAAGGTGCCAATCAAGGCTTAATCGGAGGTTGGATAGATATAACTGAGCGGCACTTGCTTCTGGAGGAGCTCAAACAAGCCAAAAATGATGCTGATGAGGCTAATCGGACCAAAACTACATTCCTTGCGACTATGAGCCATGAAATCAGAACACCTATGAATGCGATCATAGGATTGCTGGAATTAAGCTTGAAACGCGATAAAGAAAAATATGACCGCTCATCAATAGAAGTCGCCTATCATTCCGCCCGCGGCTTGCTTGATTTAATTGGTGATATACTCGACATTGCCCGTATAGAGACAGGTCACCTTAGTCTGAATCAAGAGCGGGCCAACCTAAAGGACCTAGTAGAATCTGTTATTCGAGTATTCAGTGGACTGGCCAAGCAAAAGAACCTAACTCTAAAGTTAGACATTAACGAAAGTATAAATTACGACGTATTGGTTGACCCGCTGCGCTTTAAACAAGTACTTTCCAACTTAATCAGTAATGCGATTAAGTTTACCGAAAACGGCGGGGTCGATGTGGTTGTTCATTCTTGCTTATTAGCAGATGATCAATTACAGGTCGAATTTTCGGTCAATGACACCGGTATTGGTATATCTGCTAACGATATAGCGCGCTTATTCCAGCCATTTACCCAGATAGGTGGAACGAGACAGCACGCCCGCTCTGGTACAGGATTAGGATTAATGATTTCCCGTAATCTATGTGAAATGATGGGAGGCCAATTGGAGCTCGACAGCGAAATCGATCAGGGCACACAAGCCATTGGCCGACTGACACTGAACGTGCTCGAACCACGGCAGGAAAAGAAGGCCGAAGTATTAAACAGCTCCGCAGCCAACCCGGCTCCAATTTTAGGTGTATTAGTGGTTGACGACAACTACGCCAATCGATTGCTGTTGAGTGAACAGCTAATATACTTGGGGCACTCCGTGCATCTTGCTGAAAATGGTGCTGAAGGCCTTGCATTATGGAAACAGAAAATATTTGACGTCATCATTACCGACTGCAATATGCCAGTGATGAGCGGATATGAGCTTGCGAAAGCAATACGCGTGATTGAGAGCGCTCAAAACCGGGTGCGCTCTATCATTTTAGGATTTACTGCTAATGCTCAACGTGAGGAGCGCGAGCGGTGCATATCGGCTGGCATGGATGACTGCCTATTTAAACCAGTGGAGCTGGATACCTTAGAGCGTTTCATCAAACGCTCCGCAATAGCCATTCATGACGAAATTAATTATTCTGAATCCAATAAATTTGACTTGAATACCCTTGAGCACCTTACCGGTGGAGACCTCAACATATTAAAGCGTGTGCTGGATGGATTAATTAATAGTATCACCGATGATTTAGAGGAATTACGACGGCTTAATAAAAACGACAATCTGCGTGGCTTATCCGAGCTTGCTCATAAAATCAAGGGCAGTGCTCGCGTTGTTAAGGTTCGCAGTCTGATCAAGCACTGTGAAGCTTTGGAAGCTTCCTGTCACCTTGACCCGTCAGATTCTAATTTACCGGCCGTGGTCCTAGCCCTTGATCAGGCAATGGTAGGATTAGAACGCGATCTGATTCGCCAGAGAAAAAAACACTTTGAGTAGGTGGACTGAAGCACCCTCTCCCGCGATGTACTCATTACGGCCGTAACGCCGATCCTTGGATATAGGCGGCCAATTGTTTGCCCGCCTTACCGCTTAAAGGCACCTTAAACGTTGTATAAACCCTGCCTACAACTGGCGCTATTATCTTTCCGCCGCGCGACACAATTAGCGCGCCTAGAATTTTCCTACTGTCTTTCAGCCCCTTCCGCCATGGTTAAGTCTTACGAGTTCTTGTAGAATTCTTATTCCAACTAAGGTGTAGACGCATGATAGACTCGAACAGTGTGATAATTATTGATAAACACCCGATCGTGCGACTGGCAATCAGAGCGGTGTTAGAAAGACGAGGCATTAAAGTTCTGGCCGACATCAGCGACGGAGTAGACGGTCTAAGACTTGCGAACCTGTATCATCCCGATCTTGTAACTTTTGATATTGGCCAAAATCAAACAGAGGGGTTAGCAATTATCAAACAAATGTCTTCGTTATCGAATGCTCCTAGCATGTTAATTTTTTGTACATATCCCGCAGTGCCTTGCGCAGAATATTGTTTACGGGCCGGCGCCTCCGGTTTTGTCAGTAAGCGCGCAGGCATACGCGACTTCCTTAACGCAATCGAAGCAATCTTCGCCGGTTACGATTATTTTCCATATTATGGCAGCGTCAAGCTTGGTCCAACCCCAGCAACGAAATAATCTAGAGTTCAGTTGACAGAGCTGGATGGGTATTACTCGCGCCCCATGCCATGAAGACAAGGTACGCGAGAAATTATGTAATGGATTGCTTGGACTACATCAGCAGGGCAAGCATAGGATATTCTCAGTTGTTTTTTCTCGGTCTAACACAGACCCGCCCATAGCCTTGATTTCCCCAAGCACAGCATCCAGTTTAACTCTTCCTGCATGACATTCAGCTCCAAGCTTTTCTGAGAGCTTTGCGTACCCATATATATAACTTTCTCGCGGATCGGGCATTATGGAACGTCTTCTTATTTTTTCTAGGACGGGATGACGGAATGTTTTTGAGAACCCCTCAATATCCTCTGCCACATTGGCGGAACCAAAGAAACCATTTCCACCTAAAAGTTCAAGTACTGCACGCTGTTTTTCGTGCGCAGTCAGAGTCCCCTCGGTATAAATCACGCTGAGCGGATTGTTAGGCCCCCCTTTCTCATTCTTAGCTGTGGCATCCGTATAAGGCGCAAACTCTTCAAACACTTCAACCGTAGTTGTCAATTTGCTGCACAGAGCAAGGCCGGCCTCGCTAAGCCGCCCGTTGTCAAAAATAGAGTACCGAATTTCAGGGGATCTTCTTGTGCGCACTCCATCAACAGCCTATAAACTGCAGGCGCCACTGTGTACACAATTTTATTCGTGGGCCTAGCGAGACCGGATAGGTTGTTACGCTGTGTATCGCAAATGGCAAGAGTGTACGCCATCGCCACGATATCCTCGCATGCTGCATTATCCGGAATTGAAAGTGCACCACTTCTCAACAGGCCTTCAATGACAGTACCAAGCCCGGGTTTTCCGTCTCTACCTATATTTGGCATAAAATCGAAAGCTGTGCCGCTGGGAATAACCGCAGCCGCAACCCGGCAAAGACTTTCTTGCCCCGTAACGTCGACCGTTGCCTCTTCGGCCAAGGTCCCCAAGGCCGCAGCCGTGGCTATCTCATTCAGCCCCCAATGCTGTTGATTGCCAATGCCAGTGCCATCTTCTTGTAGTATTTGAACGTGATCATGAAAATATGCGAGAAAACCGGCTAGACGCTCGAAAGAATGCCCTTGGAAAAAATGCAGTACGTCACTCTGCATTTCTTGTGCGTGCGCCATTCGACCGCTTGAATGGGTAGCTTTGTGATAAGACAGACGCAACGCATTCAGAGCGCCATCTAATGCGCTCTGATCGAAATGACTTTGGATTTTTTCTATAGCGCGCTGCGCTTGTTCCAAGTCGATATGAGTCAGACTGGCCAGCAAATTATTTGTGAGGCTGCTGACAATTTTATGTTTATCACATTGGTCGGGCGTGACTTCGCGTACTTGTTCCAGTAAGTTCTCTAAGTGGCCCGCCATGATCGCTGATGCTTGCCTATACGATGCACACAACGTAAGAATATTTCCAAAATGTTCGGAACAAAACTCATCTAGCTGGCGGCTGGAAATCCCTAGTACATTACGAATACTGCACGATGTTCGCACTGGCAGATCTGAAGTCGTTCTGGGAAACACGCCTACTGGCGCTGACCCGGCGCCAACGTTTTTAACATTCATTTATTTTGCCTCAAGACGCCAAATGAGACCCGAAAGTATCAATAGCGTCTGAAGCAGGCTTTCAAATAGCGCTCATGACAGAGTGCTCTACCGCAAGCGGTTGTTTAAACGTTCATACCAGTGAATTTCTTTTCGCCAGTTCAGCCAAGCTTACAAGGCTAGAGGCGTTCAATTTTTCAAGCAAGCGTATTTTATAAGAGCTGATCGTTTTGTTGCTGATCAGTAACTCATCAGCTATTTGTTTATTCGTGTATCCCAACGCCAGATAACGAAGAACGGTGAGCTCTCGATCGGTCAGCGTACTTAGCAATGTAGCCTCGTCAGATTTCCCTGCGTCATTGCGAACGTCATTGAGCGTTTGGCTAGGAAAAAAACTGTAGCCCGACAACACTGCACGCACACCAGCGAGTAGCTCCGCTGGATCCTCCTGCTTAAACACAAAACCGGCAGCCCCAGCCCGCATGCACCTGTGGGCAAGGTAAGCAGGTTCCTGTGCACTTAGTACCAGGACTTTTGGCGGCGTTGCCAATGTCTGGATACGAGCGATTACCTCCAACCCATCGAGGTTCGGAATACCTATATCAAGCAGCACCAGGCCAGGATTCAGCTCTCGAGCTAAACTGACACCATCGACCCCATTGTCCGCCTCCCCCACCACCTCGTGCCCGTCACGCTCCAACAACAAACGAACAGCTAATCGTAGTATCGGATGATCATCAACAATCAGTATTTTTCCCACTGTCTACACCTGATAATGGTATTAAAAGATTGACTGCGCCCGCGACCTCTGAAGTGATCAGGCGCGATGTCGTCCACATTGTGAGCTCACCATTCGGGCAGCTCTTCAGCCACCATGAATATTTGCTGCATATATTCCTGAACCATAAATTTCGCCGAAAAAACACGAGATTGAGCCTCTGTGACACTCTTATATAGCGCTGTATCTTGAAGACTATCCTCTTTTAGGCGCTGCAGGGTCAAGGCCAAAACTGCAGCCTGGGTTTCAGTGGTGCGATAAGGATGCGCTCCATCAGCCTCAAACGCGCGTAAGCACTCATAAACTGTTGCGCCGCTCAAACCATCGTCTGCTATAGCCAATAACCTCTGGTAGAACGCTTCGAAATTAGGATCATCCAAAGAGGTTTTGGATAGCGCACCAACTTCAAGCACACGCTGATCCAGATCAAGGATCGCTTCTTGAGCGGCGAGCACGGCTTGGCTACCAGCGGGGCGAATGGCACCAATGTTCATTCCATGATCCCTTTATTCAAACAAATCGACTCATCCAACCCGGTAAACCGCAAAATAGCAGACCGGACCTCGCCAGAAATCCGCCCGCACTGCTCCGTCAATAGGCCTAATTTCACCATCAATTCCGGGGCCAGTTCTTCGCCGATAGCCCGACCATTCAGCTCGGCAAATTGTTGGTCACAACGAAATCGGTAATATTCCCCGTCGACGAATTCGACATTCATTGTGCCACTCCAATGCAAGCGTAGACGAGCCACAAACTCCTCACCACACGCATCCAAGCGTTGAGGCAATACCACGGTCATAGCTTGGTCCGAGCTGGCGTCGGCTCTGCTCTCTTTCAGCCATCTGGCAAACATGGCCTCCAAACACTCAGGCCGGCCCAGCAAGTCCGCGACTAAATCAACAGCAGTACGATGCAAGATCACCTCTAGACGCTTCTGAAGAGCACTTGCTTGGCCCACTGCATGCACGACATCTTGCGCCAGGACGCAGACGCCCTTGTCATACCCTTGGCGAAAAGCATGCTGATGAATTGCATCCGCTTCGCACTGAGCCGCGTGGATACGGCTATTGGCTTGAGCAATCGCCTGGTCAAGAATGTCGACGGCCTGCGTTTGCTTCTGCAGATGCACTGAGGCGACCCAGACGCTATCCTCAATCAGAAGGTTATCGTGAATGGGAATAATTCTGATCATTTTGTAGAGCCAATTTAAAAATTAATAGATCAGCAGAAGGTATCGGCTGGGTTCCCTGCAGCTCGACTATTTTCTCAGGGAAGAGTAGCGGCAGCCGTGCTACCAGTGCCTCAGGCACCCACTCTCTCCACGCCAGCAATGCGGAAAGCCCACATGCCTGGACTTGGGCCACAGACACCAAAGACGTTTTTTCCTCTTCGCGGGCTTCACGAAGCTTATAGGCTGCGAAGGCCTGGGCTTGCTCAGGCAGGCATAACCAAGTCCCTCCTTGCGCCAGGTATTGACGCAATTGCTGCGCCCCCAGAGCCAGAGCAATATGAGGCAGGCGGTGCCAATATCTCACCCAATGCGCATACACAGAATCAACCTCCGGCGTAGCCGGCATCGCATTGGGTAGTGCGTCAAGAAAAATCCCATTAAGCGCGCTCCGTTGCCGCGCAGAACTAAGATTGATTGTCCTGCTCAGACGACTTGGATGTAGGTAGGCCAAAGGATCAAACATGATATGTCTCAACCGCGGGGCAAAATCCATCATAGGTCCGCCTTAGTTTGGCGCCGCTTTACTGACCAATACCAATAAGCACTCGATAGGCCGCCTAATAAGACCATCAGAATCAGACCGCCCAGCAGGTAATTCTTATTATGATTCGTGGGTGCCGCTGAAGGCGCAAAGTGCTGAATTTCGCTTTTAGGTGAAAGCACAACTGAAATATCGTCGTAACTGACATCCGAAAAACTGTTTTTCAAAAACCGCTTGATATCACCGATCAATAGTTGTGAGTCTACACCCCGCTCATGCACGATCAGGGCAGAAAGATGTATGGGCGAAGCCTTACGGCCTCCTTCCCCGGCATCTAGGTCATAACTGACGTGCACCCTGGCCCGGACAATCTTTTCCAGTGTGGCCAATGTTTGTTCCAGGCGTTGCTCCAAGGCTGAGAACAATCTGGCTTTCTCTGCTCGGGGCGAAGCAACCAGCGAATCCTGTGGGAACATTTGTGCAACCTCAAGCCGAGGCTTGGGTGGCAGGTCATGCAATTGTAACAAGTCAACTGCAGCGGTAAAATCCAACTGGCGGACGTGGACGCTATAACCATTCTTGCCCTGATCGACTTTGACCGCCTCAATATTGTTACGCTGCAGTACAGCGATAACAGCATTTATCTGGTGCTGATCTAATCCGTCCAGCAGATCCGCCTGACGACAGCCTACCAACCCCAAGAACACCAATCCGAGTAATAGCCACCGCAGCATCATGAGCGCATCAATGCCTCAACGGCCCCCACGGCCTTACGTGTAAGTGTACTGACCATGGAGATATCGAGATTATAATTCGCGGTTTGCTGTTGCAGTTCGAAGAGAACCTCTGGGTCGCTGAGCATTCCCGGACGCGACAAAATTGAGTTGATTGCGGATACATAGTGTTCTGCTTCCACGCTTTTTTCAGAAAAGGCCTGGATAAGCCGGCCCTCCAAAGATTCTGACGCATCACTGGCGGGGTTGTTTAAAAAGCTCACCTGTGCGCTAGGAGAAGCGATTAGTTCTAAGCCGGACATAAATACACTCTAAACTTAACCAGCCCCGGTACGGGGCCCCAAGATGTGAAAAAAGGAGATCAATTAAGCACTAACGGAAGTTTTGAATAATCGCAGCATCAATATCTTTGAATACCTTTACGGTGTTCGATTGTGCGTTACGAAACAAATTATACTCCGACAACCGAGCTTGATAATCAGCAAGTAGGGAGGGATCTGAAGCATCACCCTTTAGCTTATCCAATGAAGCATCCAATGCCTTTTTAAGATCCGTCACCGACTCATCGAAATCTTGTGAAACTTCGGTCAACCAGCCACTAGGCGCTGCCGGTTTAGGGCTATTAGTGTTTGCCATGTTTTATTACCTCAAATTTATTAAGTCGGTGCGGGAAAATACCAAGAAGACGGACTCATTTTTATATAACCTTGTGAACCTAGCTGATAGGACTTGCCTTTCAACCAATCGTCATCGAGTTCTAGCGCAAATGAAACATAACGTCCTCCCCATTGCTGATAAAACGACTCAACCAGCTCGCGTACGTTATTTAGTTCACCGTCATTCAACGCACCTCTAACCTTAAACGTGACGCCAGCCGGGTGATGCATTCGTTCAAATGGAACAGCCAAGCGCTGCAAACCATCTTTTGCCAGTGCCTCTAGCTCCAGGTCGCTGCGTCGCTCGATTTTTACTGACTGCACATAAGGCATGTCCTTTAACAAGAAAGTCCTAAGCGCCTCGCCAGCGGCCAGGTCTAAGTGAGCACGCTCCTTACTCAGAACCAGACGGGGAAATTCAGGATTATTCAGATCGAGTCGATGGAATGCTAAACCGGTGTAATGACGAAGCAACTCGCCTTCAACACGCTTTGCTTCCTCGCGTATCGACCTCACATCGATGCCAGTACTATTGTTTCGCATCATGACCTGTCGCCCCCAGCTCAGCTCGCGCTCGCTTGAAGCAAACATGTAAATCTTGTCATCGCGGCCTTTAATAATTCTGTAAGGGCTGCTGACCCCGCCAACGACAGACTTCACACTCACCACTGGCGTTGGCCGGCTTTCCCACCAGAAGCAGGCGATCAATACTACGCCACTTAGTAGCATCGCTATTACGCTCTTCACCGAGAGCCTATTAGAAATTGTCCGTGCAAACGTTTCGGGCGCAGGCTCGTCAAACAAACCGTCAACCCAGTCTGCATCCATCGGACGTAAAGCAATACGCAAACTACCTACACGGTGAATGACTTGATAAGTTAAAGATCGCTCTACTACTTCCTCACCGAATATACGCACCATGACGCCAGACTGTGCAGTTTCTTCAACAAGCACTTCAAAATTACTACTACTGCCCTCCAGCGGTATATAAAATGAGTGCTCAGGAAAGGAAACGGCTGATTCATCGTTGAAAAATTCTCTTTCCATACCGACGACGAACAGGTTTTGTTTATCACGCAACTCATACTCACAGCCGCACAGCGGCCCATCCAGAACACGTAGCACGCAACCGAAGTTCGTGGTGCCTTGCTCTTTTTCGCCTAACAACATATTGCCCTTCCACCGTTTTACATCGCGCGATATGGACATAGATTAATGCCAACTCGATATTAAATCTTGATGGATAGAAGTATTATCCATCAAGATTCAAATCACTGCGCATCATGTGATAACGCTCCTGGACACGCTTGGCATAACGCTGCCGTGACGTTGCCCTAGAAGCAGAACCTCCAGCGTTGTAAGCGCCGACAGCTTCCCAGCTATAGCCAAAGCGCCCAATAAACTCTTTCAGTATTGAGGCACCCACAGCGATGCTCAAGCAGGGGTCATTTAATAGTCGGCCTTCGTCGATACCCATCTCACTGAGCCACGGTAGATGGCGACTATTGATTTGCATTAAACCAATATCCCGCGAACCATCATGGTTATGATTCAGCGCATCTGTTCGCAGCGAAGACTCGACTTGTGCTATAGCAAAAAGAAGCTCTGGTTCAATATCGTAGGACGCTCCCACCTGTTCCCAGCAGAAAGCATCCGCCCAAGAAGGCCTTGTCAACAGTAGCAGGCCGACCAAGAGATATCGGGTCAAAGCAGCCTCCCCGCGAACCTGGCCGACTCTCGCAGGCGTCTTTGGCTGACAAGACAAACAGGACACTCTTCAAAAAACCTGGATCCACCGGACAATGGTGCGGCGCTCGAATGGACTGCAAGTTCAACTTTTTTATATATTCTCATGCTTAGGCAGCACTCCGACTCGCCCCAGAAGTGAACCGTTCAATAGGCTCTGGAGCGGAGGGATTCAATCGGCGCAGTGTCAAGGTGCCGCATTGGTTGACCAGCTCTAAACACATACGTCGACCGTTCTGCAATCCACCCAGCTCATCCAGCATTTGAGTGTCGCAGATAAGTGCGGTGACACTAGACGGCGCGTGAGCGGAATCTGAACGACCACTACTGGCACCATTCGGGGTTAACTTCACAGAGTGCGCAATCGCGATCGAGTGCGTGGTTTCAGGTATGGATATAACAGGCCGAACAAACCGATAGCCTTTGCCATAGATGGTTGCGATATAACTTTTGCTATCTGAAGAGCGCAGTATTTTGCGCAAGATATAAATACAACGGCTAAGAGACTCCTCCCCCACCGCCTGATGTGGCCAGATACTATCCAGCAACCTATCCTTGCTCAGCTCCCGCCCCTCAGAGGCAAGCAATAGTTCAAGGAGCCTGGATTCTTTAGGAGGCAAATGCACACACTCACTGCCTAACCAAAGACCTCTGTTTTTTCTCCAAACCCACTTTCCAAATGCCACATCTTCAGTAAAAGAAGGATTAACTATGTCAGTCACTTTTCTAACCTCGCCAGTATAATGCGCCGCCAAAACGACTACCCAAAATCGATGGAGCTATACTAGAGGCAAGAAAGGCGCCGGGTGGATAAGAAACGACCACAATAGCGCCGGAAACATCCAGCACGACACAAGAAATTTCTGACGCGCTAGTAGCGCACAGGCTCATAGAATGATTGATGCTTAAGTTGCATAATTGGATTTTTTATTTTTTTAGGACGCTTTACGGCATTACTTTACGTATTTTCGTTCAGCGCGAGCGCTGTTCTAACGTGCAAATACATATCCTCCACGCTATGACTAGTCGCTACCAGCGACACATTCAAATCAATATTAAATACCTCATTCAACTGCAAGCCTATATCAATCAAGTCTAACGAATCCGCCATAAGCTGCTCAATAATTAGTGTCTTGCTAGTTATCTTTTCTTGAGCAAGCCTGAAGTGATAGGCTAATAGTGCTCGTAGCATACTAAATACTGGATCAATTTCATTCACCCCACGCCCTCCACCTCATATTACTGCGCTTGAACAAGCCGTGAAGTTGATCACTCAATGAACGCGAATAATGCTTGCAGTTTTTCCATTGTTTGCCTCACGTTTTCATAGTTACGTCGCATTTTAATATTGTTATTTTCAAATGACTTCAATCCACTTTTCAGATCCAATGCAAATTTATTCATGCGGCCGCTGTTCAGCATTTGACTTAACGTCTCAAAACTGGCACTGGAAAGACTTTGGGTATCGTCAAAATTACTCAAATCTCGCTTAAGCAGGTTAACAGCATGCCGTTGATTCTTCGTGTCAGCACTAGAAACCTGCAAAGAGTAACTCACAGCCTTGAGTATTGCAGCCAGGCTCTCGCGCGCATCGAGCATAATGCTGCCGCGTTTACTAAAGTCCCGATCAGTCCAAGGTACGTATGTTACATTTCCAAAACTCAATACACTCGCTGGCGAGTTTGGATTGAGTTTATGTCGGAGTTCAACATCATCATTTTTTTTATCGTGTTCAGGGCTGTTGAGAGTCTCCCGATCAAGGGTATCATTTCGATCTCCGTCAAACTTTTTAATCAGCGCACTAACTGAACTTTGACGATTCAACGGCGACTGTGACGGCGGCGGCGGCGGCGGTAGCGAATTCAGCTCTGCAACATTCGACTTATCGTTAACGTCCTGCGGCATGTCTAGCGCATCAGTTCCAGCAGGTATTGATTCATCAGGCACGCTCTGCTCTGAAGTTTTTTTATTTATGGCAGTTGGCTCATGGCTATTTGCCGCGCCTGCCAGAGCTCTCAATAAATCTGCGCTAATATTAATGTTCTGCACATTTGAGTTCGTGATTCCTGGTGTGCCTGGCGCATTTCGGCCTCTTCTTTCGGGCGCGGAGGTCGAGCGATCGGTCCCAGAGCCACCGTCGCCCACCAGCTCTTTCGGCGATTTCTCAATCAGTGGACGGCGAAGATCCACTTCGGTCATTACGAACTTTACCACCTCAGAAAGTGAAACGAAATCCAGCACACCGCCTGTTTTACCCTCTGTATTCGTTCTTCTCAGATCAGCCATCGTCTCAGCGGCCGACTGGCTCATGATTTTACCTTCAGGCAATACGGAACCAGTAGGAATGGAAACCTCCCTATTTTTCAAATATGCGGAGATAGCAGGCTTACCAAAATTTTTGTTAACATCAGCATAAAACCCGTAGGCTTCTTCATAACGTACCTGCTTCGCCACAGACTGTTTTAAAGCGTCAAAACTTTTAACCAGCGAGGCAGACTTTGAGTCAGACGCGATAAGCGAAATTCCTTCTTTTAGTTTACCTGCATTATCCTCCAAAAAGGTATTAAGCTCGCCAAACAACGTCACGGCGATCGATGGCATATTGGCAGCACTCACAATTACCACCCGCTGCAAATCATTAATTTCACGCAATTGCGAAGCGCTAAGTTCTTGGTAACAACTATTGGCTCTGGAGGAAAAATGTGCTTCCCTATAGTTCGATGCCAACTCATCCAAAGCACCCTTCAAACTATTGTGCTTTCCAAGTAATGAGTCCAATGATCCAGCACCCACTGCATTTCTTAAATAATGTTGACGCGCCGCAGTGTCAGCCCTTGATAAAAATTGTACTTGCTTGTCTGCATTACCTCCTTTAACCACCTTTCCATCCAAATGATTTCGGATAAGAGAATTAGCCCTGCGAAACGGTATGGCAATATTTGAAGGAGAAGTTGATCTCATATCAGCTGCCTACTTCAAATTATTCATAATCTGATTATTGGTCTGCTCAATTGCGCTAATGCTTGATGACAACGTTTGAATAAAGCTTCTCACCAAGCTTGCTGCAGAGTCCAGTTTGTTTGTGAACTGTTGAAGCGTGTTTTTTAGCTCTTCCTCTTGGCTACCAAAACCTGTTTGCCAAGCTGAATACTTCGCGTGATCCAAAAAGGCGTAGTCACTTCCTGCGGTATCATCTGGCAACGTGTCTATCATTTTTTGTATAGGGCTTAAATCCATCATTATGATGCAGCCCCCATCGTCATCCTCAACGATAACACCGGAGCCAAGTTCTTGGACCCATTTCTCCGCTTCTTCGCGGCTTACCACACTCACATGACCATCTTCCTGAGGCGGATACAAAACACCTGTAGGATGGCGCTTGTACTTAGCGAGTATGTCCTCCAATGCTGCCTCAATCTCACCAACCCAGACATAAACTGTTTTGTCATCAGCATCGATCCAACCAGACATTTCCGCAGTGATATTCTTATTAAAATCGGAATACAAGGCGGCATATTGCTCAACAACAAAAAAATAAGACGCTTGATATTCTTTATCTAACTGCTCAATGAGTTCTACAATTTTATCTTCTAAACTTTTCTCAACCTCCCCGCTCCGCCTCATATCTGGCGGTACCGTAGAATTTAACTGCAACGCTGTATTTATTGGCCTTAGACACCCCTCAAGCCTCACCAAATCAAAAGCACCAGAAAACAACGCCTTCTTTACGTCTAACAACGCGCTGGTTTTAGACACAAGCGCCTCCTCCAGCAATTCCCTTAGCTTTCGAGAACCATCGCCCTTATTGATATCGACCATTCTAAGTTTGAGCTGAAGTGCTTCGACGCTATTCGACCATAGCTGAACACTGCGCAGAAGGTCGTGTCGATTCTTCTCAGTCCGGTCTTTTTCCACACCCGTCGTTAATTTGGCGCTGACCGTATCCTCTCGCACTGAACCTGACTCACTTAACCCATACACACTCGAAGGGCGTATCGAAGCCCCCGTAACAACGGCTATACCAAACATACGTATCCTAATTTTGACCATACCGGCCGATAGCGAAATTAAATTTAGATTTTGCTAGCAATATGATTCAAAGCCGCCACATCTGCTTTACGATAACTGTCATAAAGTTCAAGTAATTTCTTGATCAGATCGCGGCTATAGCCTTCTTCCGTACCAGACGACTGCGACAGCGAGCTCATCACCGAACTGGCCGCTTCTTTAATCATCTGATCTGCCTGCAGGGCCATGGCTTCAATCTGTAGTGCGCTGTTCATAGTCATACCCAGCACTTGCCCACTACTCATCAGCGTTTGCGCTACCAGCTTTAGCTTTTCCGCTTTGAGCATGACTTGCTGGTGCATCTGCTCCAGTTCATTAACACGCGCCTGATCATCCAGCAGGTCGCGCTTCATGATTGCTCGCTCTTCCGTTGTCGTCTGGTGCCCGCTCGGCGCGAGTTGCATTTCTTCGGTGCCCGCTCCTTTGTGACGAGTTAATGATTTAAGATTATCTTGGGGATTAATTTGAAGTCCGCCGGAATCAATGGTCAGATTCTTATTTTGAATCTTCAGCCCCAGGTCATTCGCGGGCATTTTATTCTTTTTCAGTGTGACACTTTCTGTATGAATGGCTTTAGCAGAAGCGACAGCACCACCCACCGTCATCGAAAGCGACGTTGCACTGTTGGCAATGGCGGCATGAAACAGTTGTTTACCTTCTTGAACTTTGGCCGCTGCCTTTGACAGCATCTGTTCGAAAGACATGATCGCATAGGCTGATTTTTGTTTACCTTTTGCGGCCCTCGCCTCGAACTCGACAAACAATAACAGTTGATACAGCAGCGCTTGTCGCCCCGTCAGCGTCAGCGGGTCAAGGAACGCCTCAGTTTTTTCCGGTTTCTCAGTTGCGGCGCGAACGGCTTCTGCAAAATTGCTCTCGATGGATACCTCGGTTGCCTGGCTGATTTCCCCGACATTCCCGGTTTTAGGGCCGAGCTTGTCGGCCAGTCGTAAAGCCTCAGGCACCATCTCATACAATGCAATCCTGAGCTTTTGTTGCTCAGCCAGTGTGGGTAGCTCAGCGAGTCCGGCTTCCTTGATGAAGTTCAGTATTTTTTCTATTTGCGGATTTTCGACAGTTACCTGTGCACCAGAGACTACTGCATCGGAAGAAAGCGTCTCAGCGATCGCAAGACGGCTTTCGTTATGTCGGCTCGCATCAACCGCTTTGGTGTTTACAATGGGCCCTTGAGAGGCGGATCCAATATTAATAGACATAGACAAACCTCATTAAACCGAACGGTTAATTTTATTAACGACTGAGTGCGCCACTGCGAACTGATTTTCCAGATTATCGATCGCTTTCATAAACTGACGCTGCACGTCCTGGACAGCCTCGTGGATCATTTGGATCAATTTAGTCAGCATCTGTTGAAGTTGCTCAATATCCGCGCGACTCAACTCAACTTCAGACAAGGCTTCAGCAGCCTTCATTTCACTGTGCCCCTTGACGACATTCATTGATGCCGTAGAGGTCGCGCCTACGGTTTGAACGCCCGTGCTCATACCATCAAGTATTTTCGAATATCGCTGTATTGAAGCCGCATCACTCTTGAGCCCAAAAAACTCACGCGCCTGGGTGCCGACCTTACTTACAGCGTGGCCCATGCCACGCCCGGCCCCACGCGCGAATTGCTTGACTAGGTCCGGTACCAGCTTATCCATCAATTTGCCAAGGGCTTGCTCAATGCTCTTCTTGATGCTGCTCTGGGCTATCTTCGCCCCTACTTTGCCGGCAGCAGCGCCGCCCAGGACGACAGCGCCCACCATTGCTGCCGCAGCGAGAATGGCGCCGGTAATCATGCCGATCATCTCGGCTGCCGCCGAATCCACACCCACAGCTTTTAATAACTCGGTGATACCTTTGCCCAACGCTTGAACGATAGGGTTGAACACATGCTCCATGATTGGATTGAGTGCGGCCTCCATAAAGGAGAAGTCAAACAGTGCCTTGCTCACCATATCGCCGGCCATGAGTGCGAGCCCTACAGCTGCGACTGCCAGACTCGCGCCACCTGTGAATACCGCGCCCACGACACTAATTGCCGTAAGGATCCCACCCAAGACTTTCCCCAGGCACCCCATGGCCTTTTGCATTTCTTCGGCCTTGCGTACCTCTTCCAGGTACTCGTCGGACTTTTTCTCCAGATAGGCTTGGCGTGCCTTGCTCATTGATTTGTTAAGTTCAAACTGCGCCTGGTTGTCCGCCTCGATCGCCTCCGACATGATTTGCGCAACGCTCAACATCAACTTAAGCAAGAGCCCGGTATTATTTAAGGTTTTTTCAGCGTTGGCACTGTCTGGCCCTGTCAGGCTTTGCTTTCCTTTCAGTTGCTCTTTCAGTGCTTCAGCTTCAGCCTGCTTGGCATTTGCCTTCACCAAAGCATCGTTGTGCGCAGAGGTAGCCGCTTTAACTTGACCGCTTGCCTGGCTCAGTTGCTTGGCTGCGTTATCACGCTTGGCCTGCGCCGCTGCATACAGCGGATCATCCGGATCCATTGCATCCAATTCGGCTTGCGCATGATCCAGCGCACCCTGGGCCGTTTTCTGAGCGCCGAGTGCGCTGTTCAGGTTTTTTTCAGTTTGTTCGGCATCCGTTATTGCTTCGGACGCAGCGTCCACGGCGCCTTGAAACTCCTCGGAACGCTTGGTGCTACTTTCTGCGTGCGCGGCGGCGAACGATCGCAGGATTTCCAGATTGCGCTTAAGGGTAGCCGTGGTGACCCCCTCGACAAGCTCCATGACAGCCGCGAGCACGAGCATGAAATGCTCCTGGGAACTCATGCCTTCTTTTTTTTCATTTTGTACCGGCATACGCAGCATCGGTGCAGACGGATCAAATCGGCCTTGCTCCGTGGACTGGCCCAAGACCACAGTCGCCAATTGCTGCGCCGAGTCTTGCGCCCGCCGGACAAAGTCCGGACTGGCGAAACTTGCTTTCTCGGTGTCCACACGCTGCTCCTGATTCAGGTATGCACCCAAAACCCGCGTATCTCTCACCGCATTGATATTATTCATCATCGTCCTCGTTAGCGCTGGTAGCTGCAGCCTGGCGCATCGCGTCCAGATAGATCTGTGCCTTTGCGCACAACTCAGCGGTTCCTCGCTCAATGACCAGTTCAAAACATCGTCGAGCCTTGCCCACTCTTCTCAAGGAAAGTTGACATTGCCCTGCATGCAGCATCGAGCTGTAATCAGCTTTGCTTTGTGCAAACACTACCGTGTACATATCCAAGGCTTTTTCGAAGCGCTTCTGCATTTGGTATACAGCGGCGAGCCCCATCCAGTAATCGGTATTGTTAAAGTTATAAATGCACAGGAACCGGAAAAACTTTTCCGCGTCTTCCAATCGTCCCTGACAGTAAAAATCATAGGCATAGCCGTAGAGGCTCTCCATTTGCCCTTCTGAAATACCATGCAGGTCCTGCAGGGTTGCGCCCTCCAGAACGGCTTGCATTACATCCGCTGCTACTTCGTCATCATCTGACATCTGCGAACTCATTTACGTAACTCCTTTGCCGGTTCGCCGGACAGGTTCATTAAGCCAAGCTCTAGCTTTTGGTTCATTCACAAATCACTCATACGTAGGGCTCAGGCGTTTTCCACCTGCTCAAGCCACAGCAACAGCCGCAGCACTTGCTCGACCTCGTCCAGTTTGATCAGGCTGTAACGCGTGTGCGTTTTGAAGATACGCCGCGCCAACGCCACATCAGCCACCACTGGCACCCCCACTTTTTCAGCATAACCACGCACCGCCAAGGCTCGCTGATTGGTTTCCATCACGGAGATAAAAGGAATGGGCAGTACTTCTGGGTTCATATAAATACCCACCGCAATATGGGTAGGGTTAGCAATGACTACCTTGGAGTTGCGTATATCTGACTTGATCTGCTCGGACAGTAACTCTCGATGCAGTTCCCGGCGCCGACCTTTCGTTTCAGGGCTGCCTTCTTGCTCCTTATGCTCATTTTTTACCGACTGCTTATCCATTCGATGTTCCTTGATGAACAGGAAATATTCGATCAGCATATCCAACAGTACGATCAGCAGAATGCAGGCGAGCCATATCAGCATCAACGAGAGTAAGAGACTACCCCATACGGCAAATAGCCCACCGATAGGCGCATAGACGAGCGAAAAAATCCGATCACGTACAACCTGCCAAGTAACGCTTACCGCGACAACAAAGCTGATGAGGTATAACAGCGATTTAATCGCTTCCTTGACGGTACGCAGGCTGAATAGCTTTTTAAAACCATTTACTGGGTTGAGGGCCCCCAGGTTCAACTTCAGCGCTTCGGAGGCTAACTGGAACCCGCTGAGCAATAAACTCGGCAGGCCGGATGCAAGCAAGCAAACCAGTATGATAGGCGCCACAACTTTAAACGCGTGTAAAGCAAGCCCCATTATATAGACCGATGGGTCCAGGCTGAAACCGCTTTGAATATAGCGCCGGTAGAGCGCCATTAATTCCAGCAACGATACGCTGCCCACTAAAAAGGCAATGCCGCACAGCATCAAACAGGTAGTCACCAAGTCTTTGGACTTAAATGTCTGGCCGCGCTTTGCCGCGTCCCGTAGGCGTTTTGCTGTGGGCTTCTCGGTTTTTGAAGACGCAGACATTTAATCGACTCCCGCGTCTATCCAAGAAGCAAACCCAAGTGAATTATGAGCGAGTCGGAGAATTTCATCTGGCAAGTAAGCACCGAAATACAACAGAACCATCAATAGTGCGATACTGCCTTTAATCGTCAGCGACACTGAGAAAGCGTTCATCTGAGGTGCAAAACGCGACAACAAGCCGAGCACGACTTCACTGAGCAATAGTACGGTTACGACGGGTGCACTCAATAACAGGCTACGGGTGACCAAGCCGTCAAGCATTCCTAATACAGGCGGGAGGCCAGGCAGGCATGCCCCCAAAGGATCGCAGAGCTGATAACTTGCTTTCAACGTTTCAACCATCAGCAGCAAGCCGCCACCTTCAAGGTAAACCGCCGCTGCAAATAAATTGAAGAAGTTCGCCAGTTCTGAGGTATCCACACCATTAGCGGGGTCTACAGTACTGCTCAGCATGGCCCCGCGCTGGTTATCAATCAGACAACCGAGGGCATGCAATGCCCAGAACGGCCAGCAAAGCAAGCAGCCGAGGAGCACGCCGACGCCTGCCTCACGCAGCATCAACCCCATGTAGTGCAAGCTATCCATGGCCGGCAACTCAGCAGCGGAATACGGCCAAAGCGCAAATGCCACCAGCACAATTACAGCGTTACGAGCCACACCGGATAGCACACCGCTATTGAGGAATGGCAGCATGAAAAACACCGGGGCCAATCGTGCAAACCCAAGGGCCGCCCCGGCCAACCAGAGATGTAAATCGAAGAATAAGGGCAATACCATACATTAACCTGTATGGCGCAACGCCAAGCGGAACGCTTCACGAGAAAAGTTGAGCAACGTTTGCCCGTACCAGCCAGACAACATAAACATACATAAACTGACCGTCAGCAATTTGAAACCGAAGGGGAGCGTCTGTTCTTGCAACTGGGTCACTGTCTGGAACAAACCAACCAGCAACCCCACCACCGTCGCGGCAATCACGGGAGGGGCAGAAAGCATGAGGATCAAATAAAGCGTTTTGTTCCCGACAAATACCAAATCGTTCATTGGGCGTCTCCCTAAAAAGTCAATTCAAGATATTGACCAATTAGCCCTGTGGAAAGCAGGGTCCAGCCATCCAATGCAACGAATAGAATGAGCTTTATCGGGACCGATATAATTACCGGACTCATCATCATCATCCCCAATGCCAGCAAGATACTTGAAATTACAAGATCAACAATGACAAAGGGAAGATACAAATAAAATCCGATTTTAAAGGCACTTTTTATTTCGCTTAGCGCATAAGCTGGCAACAACGAAAATAAAGAGGCACGCGGCGCCTCGGCGTCGGCATAACCTTGCTCTCTCTCTACTCGATCCTCTCGCTCAAGCTGGGCGCGTTCAAAAAATTGCGTTAACTCAGGATCGGTGTGTTTTTCCAAATAGACACGGTATTCCTGCAGACCGGTATCGGTGAACTCGACGACTGCGTCGACGCTGTTGAAACTAACCGGGTGCTCCTGGTAATAGCTATAAGCTGAATGCACCACTGGCATCATTACGAAAAACGAGAGCAGCAACGCGACGCCGTTCAATGTCATATTTGAGGGTACTTGTTGCAACCCTAAGGCGTTACGCAGCATGACGAAAACGATCGAAAACTTTATATAGCAGGTTCCTGACGCAATCAGAAATGGCAACAGTGTCGCGAACGACAGCAGTGCAATCATTGAGATGTCATTCGACATGCTCGTTACCTTCAATAAACAACTCCATTAACTCAACGCCCAGGCTGCCATCGAGTTGAACTAATTCTCCTCGCGCCAAGCGAAGGCCATTGGCTCGCAGCTCAACACTCCGCTCAGCACCTGGCACGAGGGGCAGAATCCCTCCTTCGTTCAGTGCTTTCAGCTCGCTGAGGTCAAGTACGCTTTCTTGCAGCACAAACTCCAGGCGCACCGGTAAATGCCCCAGATCAACGACCGAATTAAGCCTGTTTTTTTCATGTGTCTTTTCGAGCGTGTGCACGTGTATTCCCTCTCCGGTTAGATCAAAGTGGCCAAGGCGACGGCCCGCCATGGTGAAGTATTGCGCCTTATCGGCCAGTAACAGTACGCCGCCCTTAGCCAATCGACGCAGGATGGGCATACTCACGTCGGTATAGCCAAGTACCACACTTATAGGAAAAGATAATTTCGTTAGTCTGCGCTCAAGCGAGTTATTCATCGGTGTGAATATCTCAGGCAAGGCCGATAACCAAAGTTGACCAAATGGGGTCTGTATACTGGGTAATTTTTTAACGCCGTAGTCCGCTCCTCTTTGTATCTCGCACGAAATAACACGTTTAATCGCCAACTCATTAAACGGCAAGTCCAGCGGTTGGGGCGATGCAGCAAATAATTCAACAATACGTTCGTTAGTTACCCCCTGCGGCGCATAGCCTGCGAGGCCAGGTACTGCCGCAGCCAGCCATTCACGGGGTTCCAACAGACCACGCCAGCGGCCTTGCAGCGCCTCGGCCTCGAAATGCAAATACTGCGTAGCAGAGCACAGTGAAGCGGCCTTCAACTCATTACCAGCAGAACCCCAAAGTGCAAGTAGACGCTCGTCGTTGCGCTCTTTCGGATCGTAACGACGCAAGGACAATTGTCTCATCCGCTTTGCTCCTCGGCCGACTCTTCTTCTTCGTAGCGATGCCCGTTTCCTCCGCCCTGGCCTTGATCCTGAGTCAATCGCCAGGAGGGCTCACGCGCCGCCGGAAAGTGGTGTAATAGCTCACGATGAAGCCCTGGATCATTGCTACTGATCTGTAGCCGCATGCCGGAATCATGCTCCTGTCGTTGCACCACCACTTGGCCAAACGCTTTTGGAGAGTTGAACTCATAAACGAGTTTGCTCCCCCCTTCGATCGGTGCAGCTTCCGTTTGTATGCGCTGCTCCCCTGGGAGCTGCGTACGCGGCTGAGGCCCGACGATTTCGGAGGGAGTACTTCCAATACTCAAGTAAGCGCCTGACCGCGCAGCAGGGATCGACTGGACAAGCTCAGGTTGTGATGGGGTGTCATTAGTCGCGGTTTGCGCTGTGGCTAAGCTCCAGACGTCGAGGCCTTGGTGAATAACCACCTGGTCACCCGATGCCCGTCCCACCGGGCCATTCATTACTGGTATCGCTGCCGAAACTCGCTCATGTACTGGCTTTTCCACGGCGATCCTTTTCACCTTAGAGGCGGCAGCGCCCGCCTCTACAAAACCTTCAAGCGCTGGCCGATGAAACTTCAAGCGCGGCGCTGGGCTCTCCACCTGTTGGAACGAATCTACTGCGAACTTTGAGTGGTGAACATCTGATTCCAGTGCTTGCGTATTTGCCGGTGCTTTTATCGAGCTCAATGGACTCTTTTGTACATCGACACTCACCTGTACTTTTTGCGCCTTATCCAGCATATTTTGGTCGCCGCCCGCGAAGACAACAGGGACATGCGCCAACAGCGCTCTCAATGTTTCCGGCAGTTGATCAACTTGGTCTTTTATCAAGTCATCCTCCCTAACTGCGAACTCTAGAGCTTGGTCGAGCTGATCCGCAATAGCGTCATCCTCAACAGACAGTGGGACCACTTTAATGCTGAGGGACGGGGGGATATTTACTTCGCCCATGGGGTTAGCTCCTCCTGTTCTAGTTCATCACGGCACAATGCGGCGAGCCTACGCGCACGCTTAAGTTGCACCAGCCGATGTTGGTATTTCTGCTGCTTTTTCACACACACTAGGTACGCTTCACGGGCGTTGGCCAGTTCCGGTTCTACTATCTGCTTATCGGCCAGCAACCGAGAACGCTCTAAGGCGAGCACATGCATCTGGCGACGAATAACTGCTTGGCGGCGCTGGACCTCGAACAGCTCTCCCCTGTCCAGCCGTTTTGAGCTCGGATCATGAGAAGCTAATAACGCCTTCAAACTACATACACGCTCATCCATTTCATCTACTTGCCTTGAAAGACGCGTTATGCGCTCACTAATCCGAGCCATGTTGGCCTCGTGGCGCCGTTGGCGCTGCGCCACACCTCGCAGCAAGCGGGTCATACCATGAATATGGCTCACAGCTGCTCCTGTATCCGCCTTTCTCGGCAGCTAATACTGGGGGGTCAAGCCGCTTTAAGTCTTGATTGGATATTGATTGGGGAACATCAACTCACCAAGCGTTGCAAACTATCCAGTGTCTCGCTCCACGCACACTCTTCAGCCATAGGTTGGGACAACCATTCGCGTATTGCCTCCGAACGGTCCATGACGAAATCATTTTTAGCATCGAGCCCAGGCTTGTACTCGCCTAGATCGATCAGTATCTGCAGATCGTCAAGACGCCCGAGCATCTCCCGCAATTTCGCTGCCAAGCGCTGATGGTCGGTATCAGTAACTTGAGCCGCAACCCGACTGGCACTGCGTAATAAATCGATCGCGGGGTACTGGCCTTTTTCCGCAAGTGTACGGCTGAGGTAGATATGACCGTCGAGGATAGAGCGGATCTCCTCAGCAATAGGATCAGGTTCGTCATCGCTTTCCAGCAGTACCGTGCAAAAGGCCGTGATGCTACCGCTCTCTGTTACGCCTGGCCGTTCCAGCAGGCGCGGTAAACAATCGAATACAGAGGCTGGATAACCCCGCCGAGCGGGTGCCTCACCCGCCGCCAGTGCCAGGTCTCGCCTAGCCCTGGCATAACGTGTCATGGAGTCTTGGAACAACACTACCCTCCCCCCTTGATCGCGAAAGTATTCGGCAACGGTGGTTGCCAGCAGCGCAGCATTACAGCGATCAACGGATGCTTGATCAGAGGTTGCATAAACGACTATGCAGCGACTGCGCTTGGGTGAAAGGCGCAATGCCTCGACAAACTCCGTCACTTCACGACCTCGCTCGCCGATCAAACCGATGACGAAGACATCCGCCTGACAATGTTCAATTAACATATTCATCAAGGAAGTCTTACCCGAACCGGCGGATGCAAAAATGCCCACGCGTTGCCCGACACCGCAGGTTAAAACGCCATCGATCGTGCGTATGCCGGTTATCAGCGGTTCACGCACTGATCGGCGCTGAAAGTAAGGCGGAGGGTCAGCATCCAGTGGTAGAAGCACGCTCTCCCTGCCGCTTGCCGGCTCCGACAGACGTTCGACAACTTGACCACTGGCGTCAATGACCGTGCCCAATAATTGCGCGCTGCAATTGAGCTGGGCGCCCCCTCCCGTGGGCAATAAGATGGATTCGCGGGATAAACCTCGCGCTTCACCCAACAGGCTCAGTAAAACCGTATCCGCGCGAAAGCCTATGACTTGCGCCTTAGCGACGGACGTCTCATCCAACCAGTGTCGCCGCACCTCACAGAGCTCGCCAATAACCACATTGCGTAAACGCGCCTCTAGGATCGGCCCCGCGGCTCGTTGTGGATGAGCGCCGCAGCGCAGTATTGTCCTACGCTTCACTGACGAAGAGCTTCACTGCAATTTGTAAGACTTTCTAGGAATTGATCGAGCGCCGCGGCCATATGTTGGGGATCGCCCAATGCCATCTCACCGAGCAATACTCGCAGTTCCAACACACCATCAAGATTCAGCAGCTGTGCCTGCCGAGGACGCGCATAGTCGCAAGGACGCATCAACTCAGTCAGCAGCGCATCCGAACAGTAGGATATCTGGGAAGCAGAAAACTCACCCAGTTCAGACCAGATCCAAAAGTCATTATTTTCTGAACCAATATAAACGCTCGGCAGCCCGTCCAGCTCCAAGGCAATAGTAGAGTAACCATCAAAATTACCGATCTGGCCCCCAGTACAGCCACTATGTTCCAATGCTCCTCGTACGAGCACACCAATATCTAAATTCATGACTTATCCTTATATCTGTTGTAGAACATCAACCGACACACTATCGGAAATTTCACCAAAGGACATAACATCTAATTCCCGATAACGCGCTTCAACGAGACGCTTAATATAGCGACGCACGTCGACAGAACAGAGAATCACCATATCCTTGTGCGGAATTTTAACTCGATCCATGGACAGCACAAGGCGATCCAACAATCCATCACTGTCGGTGGGCTCCAAGTTTAGGAAAGAACCATTTGACGTTTGCCGAATGCCCTTACGCACTACATCCTCAAAGTCTGCCGATAACATCAGGGCCCGCAACTTACCCTGCACGGTAAATTTATTACTGATGTAACGCGCCAATGCCCCACGTACGTGTTCCACTAACGTCAATACATCTTTTTCTCGAGAGGCCCAGTGGGCGATGCTTTCCAAAATGAGCTTCATATTGCGTACTGAAATACGCTCAGAGAGCAAACGCTGTAGGATTTCAGCGATTTTCTGCACGCTGGCATGCCGATAGACTTCCTTGAGCAAGTCGGGATATTTAGCCTCTAACTGGTCAAGTAATGTCTTGGTTTCCTGCACGCCAAAGAACTCGTTGACGTTGCGCGCCAAAAGCGCAACCAGGCAATGATAGGTTTCATCGTAGGCAGGCCTCAGGTCGTAACCCAGCGCGACGAGACGTGTCTTGTCTTCCATCCCCGCCCAAATCGAGACCTGCTTATTACTGTCCTGACCCACCGTAAGGTCCAGCCCCAGACCTTCAAGCTCATCAGAATGGTTAAGGACGCGCAACCGCTCAAAATGAATATCGAACTGATCTGCGCGCACCTCGTTGATCAGTACACATACTTGGTCAACGGGCATATTTTCGACACTTCGCAGGCTCAAGTCGGGGATACGCACTCCATAATCGATAAAGAACTGGCTACGTATGCGCTCTCCAAGGCGGTGCACGCGCAAGTCTTCTATTTGCGTCGGTGCGACCAAGAGAATAAGAGGAACGGTTTCACTCGCAGTGGCTTCCAAATCTTCGATCAAACCCAGTGCACCTTCCTCTCTGGCACTACCCTCTGCCGTACCCGAATCGGATGAGGTACCGGTCTGCGCCTTGAGCGTAGCCCTGTGACGGAAAAAAAGTAATAACCCCAGCGCCAGTGCCAGTACGGCAAATGTCAGTGTAGGGAAACCAGGAAGCAAGCCTACAGCCAGGGCCAACACCGCAGTTACGCCGATCACAAATGGATGGCCAAGTACCTGGGCAACAATGTTTCGGCCTAGATTCGCATCATCACCATTGACGCGGGTCACAATAAAGCCAGCGCTGATAGCGATGAGCAAAGCCGGTATTTGGGCGACTAATCCATCGCCGATGGTCAGCATGGTGAATGTCGAAAGCGCGGTTGAAAGGTCCATCCCCAGCTGCGCCATACCGACGGCGATACCGCCGATGAAGTTGACGAAAATGATGATTATCCCGGCGATAGCATCGCCTTTGATAAACTTCATGGCGCCGTCAAATGAGCCATACAGCTGACTTTCACGCTCCAGCACACTTCTTCGTTCGCTCGCCTCGTCAGAGGTGATTGCCCCGGCCTTAAGATCGCCGTCGATACTCATTTGCTTGCCAGGCATCGCATCAAGGGAAAACCGCGCTGCAACCTCTGCAACCCGCTCCGAACCCTTTGTAATGACGATGAACTGCACCACCGTCACAATTGAGAAAATGACGAACCCCACCACTAGGCTGTCGCCAATCACAAACTGGCCGAACGACGCAACGATATCGCCTGCGTCAGCCTGCGTGAGAATCAAGCGACTGGTGCTGATGGACAACGCCAAGCGAAACAAGGTTGTAATCAACAGCAACGAAGGGAATGTCGAGTAATTAAGAATCCTCTCAATATAGAAAGAACCCATGAACACCAAAATGGAAATGACGATATTCAAGCCAATTAGAAAGTCCACCAACGGTGTTGGCAATGGAATGATCAACATGGCGATGATCATGATCATCAATGTCAGGATCAACAATTCCGGACGCGACTGAATATTGCGTAGCAAAGAATTAAGCATAAGAGCGTAGTGCTTCCACGTTATAAACTGTCGGGGCAGCAGCGCCGCCGGGCTAAAACTTCCGTTTCAAAAGCGATGCTCATCAAGACCTCAAACCGCTCTTGCAGCAAACCAGGTATCTCGTCATCCTCGTATAAAGCTGGCGGCAAAAGAGAACATCCGCGTCGCACCGCCCCCAGTAAAGCCGCGCGTTGATGCGGTTCAGCCAGAATCACCGCCTCCCCTAGCACTCCATACAGCAATTCGTCCAACTCTTCGGGCGCCTGCAACAAGCCAATAAGGAACAGCAACCAGTCAGACTCGCAGCCGTTGTAACGCCTGGTTATTTCGTCTCCGAGCATCCGTCCCACGAATAGAAGATCAGCCGAGCGTAGGCATTTAAGCTGATTCAGCTTCTTCAGTAGCTCGCCAAACTCAGTTTTAGAACAGCTCGGTTCCTGAGCATCTATATCGGTTAACAGCGCCGCCTCGATAAAATCCAGCACGACGGTACGCTGCGTATAACCATACAGCGCGATCCAATTTTCATAGTCCAAGACTGGCCCATGTTCATTTTCAAGAAACTCACGGTAGCTTTGGCGCAAAAAACCCGGCTTGAGAGCCATTGCCTTGCCAAACAGTTTTGCCTTCAACGCGCAATTGATACCCGCCCGCAGACGCTTGGGCGGCGCTTGGACCACCAATGTTTCCAGCATCTGCTCAAGCTGTTTGCGCTGAGCCTTATCCAGATTTCGACGCCGCAATAATTCACTCAGAACCAGCGCCAGGTCGCTGTCATCAGCGAACAGGCTACGTGCTTTTTGAAGCAATAGTTCAAGCGACTGCCCGCCCGATTTGGCAATACTTAAAATCTGTTGGACCCTCGGAAGAAGGTCTTCTTCGAGTACACGCTCAAAACTATCGCTAAGACTTTCTCCTTTGCTCTCAAAGCGACGACGATTCAACAAACTGCGCATCCCTGTTGAAAGCTCATCAACGCTCTGCATAAATTTTTGCAGTTGCGCGCCTGGCGAGGTGTCCTCAATCTGGGAATCAGCTCCATTCTCGGCCGCTGCCTGAGACTGTTGCGCTTTCGCTTCTCGGCTTTCTCGCTTGATATGCAGTTGCTGTTGATGCTGAGGAGAGCGCCCGGCCGAGGGTATAGAGGTAACCATCAGCGGCCTAACGCCTTCAGAAGCTTGGCATCCTCTGCACCCCAACGCCCGGAGTTCGCTGTCCCAGTCAGCACATCTCCATGTGATTCAAGAGGGGAAGTGATTTCCTTCGGTTCGATCAAAAAGACCCGAACAGTATTCGTTTGCCGGGACTGCCGATAACTAAACAAGCGCCCAATAAACGGAATAGAACCGAGCACAGGGATCCGCCCTATTTGCTCACCGCTCTCGTCTCGAGTGTAACCACCCACCAACAGGCTTTTACCAGCAGGCACACGCGCCACTGTACTGATATGGGTGCGCCCTACTGTAGGTAAAATAGCACCTTGGGTTCCGTTTTCTGCCTGCTTAACTTCATTGCCGTCTTCAATACTCAACGACATTTCGATCTGATTATCAGCAGAGAACCGTGGCAACACGCTGACCAAGGTACCGTACGTTATGTGCTGCAGCTCCACACTGCGTTCACCGATCAGCTGCGTATAGAACGTACGATTATTATCAAAGATGGCCGGCGTATTTTCCTGGGTAAGTAACACGGGACGTGAAACCACACGAGCCCGGTCTTTTCGCTCCAGTGCAAGCACCGATGCGACGAAGCTCTGACCATCTAGGGTACTGAGAGAACCTCCATTTAGGGAAACAGAGATATTCCCACCTAAGTTTGCCGAGCCCTGCCAGCTCACGCCTAACTGATCAAGATCTTCTTTTTGCAGATCAATAATCCACAACGCAAGTTCAACATGGCGTTTCTCTTCATCTAGGGCCCCTACAAGATTTTCTATAAAGCGCACTTGTTCAGGCAAGCCCTTGACCAAAAGGCTGTTATTATCTGGATAAGCCATGACACGAATATTCCCGGCCGCTAGTTCCCTTGGAATAATACGGGGCAGTTCGCTCGCGTCTTGCGGAGCTTTCTCTGCCAGCTCCTTCAGCGTAAAATCCGACAGCTTTGTTGAGCCCGGTCGGGTCGAATCCACCCCCTCAACCGCCCGCTGTTCATTACGCAACAAACCCTCAATAACGGTTGCCATACCGGGAATAACCACATTGTTGTCACGCAGCGCATACGAGCGGTCGCCGACGAATGTATTCTGCAGACGAATCACGCCAATACGCTGTCGCCCCAGTTCAAGATCCGAGCTGTTCTCATCCATCAGCTTGGCAGCTTGGCTAATCAAATCTACGTAAATGGGTGGCCCGGAAATATAAAAAGTACGTAGGCCATCGCTGCGTAAAGGGAACCGCGCATCATCCAGGCCAGAACGTCGCAGAAAAGCATTGAGCTTCGTCACTGTTATATTATGCAAGGAAACAACCGCTCTCTTTGCCTCAGAGGCCTCATACAAATAGATCGATTGACCATCGTCATACCAGATCAAGCCCATTTGTCGAGACAGCTTTCCTAGCAAAACCTCAGGCTGCTTGAATACGAACTCTCCGGTAATTGTTCGGCGTGCAGCGCCTTTACTCACGACCACCGGCTTCCCCAGCTCGCCTGAGAAGGCCTCAAAAAAGGTTCGCAAATTATCTTGCCGCGCAACGTACCCGTCAGCGGCATATACACTGGTAACCGAGGTTAGAAAAAACAAAAACCCCAAGCCTAATCTAGTATGTAACTTCATTATAACACTGTTCATTTAGCTGCCAACTTGGTGATATCAGACAAGCCTCGCGGTGACACCCCAAGCAGCTCACTCATTTCCCGAGAAAAATGTGCGGAAGAAGAAAAGCCGTGATTCAAAGCAATCTCGACAAGCGTATGTTTACCTTCTGTCAAATCCATTAATGCACGGGCAAGACGCCAATCACGCAATTGGGTTTTGGTGGTTTTCCCAATAACTCGACGGCATAAGCGGCGAAAATGAGGCACTGACACCCCATAACGCTTGGCCAAACTGTGCAACTTTTCGGCACCGGTGCCACTACCCCATAAAAAGCTGACCAACCCATAGGCCTCCGTTCGGCGCAGGTAGGCCGCCAACCGCAAATAACTGTGCGAAGCACACCAACCTTGCTCTAGGTACCAAGACTCAATATCTGATTGCCAGTTGGTAATTTCTAGGGCAATAGAATTAAACGACTGCGATGTAATTACATCTTCGCCAGGCAGCACTCCCGACTGATCAATGAACAACTGCAATCGAGCCAACGTAGCGAGGCTCACAGACTGCACATGGCCTGCACCGCAAATCACCTCAAACCCGGTGCCGACCAGCAAGCCGTGCCACCCGGCGGAAAAATCGTAGTGCTCTTGGCATGCGTCCTCAGATGAAACATTGATTAGGGATATGTCTTCAGTCCCGACAGTCAAACGCCAAGCAAAAAGCCCATCTTTGACCGATGCGAAATCTGTAGGCCATGAGCTTCCCGTACGTACGGAAGAACCTTCATATATAGACATATTGATACCCATCAACCTAAGCAAACATAAGCATACTTATTAATCAGCAATAAAACTTGAGTAGATTATGATGGCACCAAAAAAGTATGATGATCTACCCAGCTCGTCCATCACTGAAACCTGCCCCCACCCATCCGCAAGATACGAAACAATTCTTCCCCGGGGAACCTGAACACATAATTAAGAGATTACTAAATCATTGCTCGACCGCTCTCTAACCGTAGAGGCAGCTTTCACCTTGTTGCTCCTGACGGCGGCCATAAGCAACGTTAACAATACACCATCGGCCAGCTCATTAATTATTGCATGCAAATACCTGCCGCTCTATCGAGAAACCCCTATAATCGCTTCGGAAATTTCCCTTGCCCCATGAGAAATTTCAACGCAGACGTCTCAGGGGAGCAGTTATCACAACTGCAACTGCAGCGGACGTATTCCACCAATAGAACAATCGCACCCCTTCCGCACACGAATAAAAAATTAGAATGGACACATGTTACGAGGAGTTAGATGTCATATTTTCCAAAGTGTGATTATGCACAGACCTGTGCTGCTATGAACATGCGAGCCCACAGAAACCTCCATGCACTATATAGAAATTTCCTTGCTGAATCGAGAAGCGTCTCATACTCTTAGCGAAGGCACTACTCAAAAATTGAACCGCGTTAGAAATCCCACATCCTCAAGGATGATTTCATTCATACGCATCATTCATGCAGGTATTAAAAACCGAGGTTTAACTAGACGCAAGAGCAATGCTAGCTGAATCGCTTTATGCAACTTTAAGTTTTTTGGCTGACACAATAGAAAATACCTGACGGAATTTACTGACCTATGCGATTTTATACTCTACCCAGGCCCCAAAACACAATTTAATGCTGCTTCGCCACAGCCAAGCATATGGACTTAACTCTATTACTGAAATATTGGAGAAATTTAAATAGTTTAGTACTTGCCTGGCTCATCAATTAACGAATCGAACAAGTGGGAATTTATGTCGCTAAGTGTCACAGATCGTATCAGCATCAAGTTTCACAATATAACGGGAGGCAACATTTCTTCAGGCAGAACGTTACGTATTGCTGAGGGCCTGAAAGAAACACAAAACATTCCCGAAAAAATCGTAAAGTTACTTTCGAGGAAAGTTGGAAAGCACCCTGAACTGAAGCAGTTTATGCCTCAAGAGGTCAATACAAATCTTGCGAAGACGCATGCACTTAGCGCTGTAGAAATATACAACAAAGGAATAACCCAAGCGAAAAATGAACTGACTGGACTGCAGAAAATGATGAATGGGCACCATGAGCATGTGCAGAAAATTTCAAATTCTATTCTTTACAACAATATAGGTATTGAATTCAGAGCTGAAGTTGGGGGGGTTTTGAATGAGTTGGGTAGTGGTTTTTCCAACATCCTTAAACTAGAAGAAAAAATCAATAACTTGAATGGTGATAAATATGCTATTAAGCAAAAAATAGCTTCGCATCAAAAAACTAAAAGCAACATAATCGACATGTATGGTGAGCGGGGCTCACTGTCGCCAGCCTGGGGTAATGCCGATAGAAGCATTTCAGCGCTTGAGGGGAAGATGTCAAGGAAAAATACCGAAATCAAGACTCTGGAAAGTAGCCTGCTAGATCACCGAGAAGTTTTAGCGCTCTCAGTTATTACGGTTGCCGAACGCAGGAAAGATCTCGTTAGTGACAATACCCAGCCACTGGTAAACTCATATAAATCAAATTTTTCGGAGCTGCAGTCTATTCCATATAAAGCCAATCTTATTGAAAAGAGTATTATTGAACTACAAAACCAACGTGAGAATGCGGTCGAACTCGCTGATAGAATCGATCATATACAGCTGTTACATATGACAAATAAAGTTATCACCGATACCAATACGATCCTAGAACTCACAAACAATAAAATTCTAAAATTAAAATCAAATATTGAAAACACTATGCAGGCGCAGCTTGCTAAGGCTAAAGAAATAAATATCGCCATTTCCGGCATTAAATCAAGCGACAAATTTAATGTATTCTCACAAGAAGCGCTGAGCTTACCGAACGTGCCAAATCACAAACCTGACACGACCTCAAGCAATCTAATTAAAAAACGAGCTGAACTAGCCAGTTAAGCCTTCGCTAGAATTGGAGTTGAAGAGGCATATCTTCTTCACTCACAAAACCGAATGATTGCACGTCGAGGTCTGAGCAGTCTGAGCTCTGTATACCACAGGATTAAGATCGTTTAGCGTCAGCCTGGTTCGCGCTCACCCATTACGCTCCTGCGGCAGGCCGGACTCAGATTGAAGGCAAAATATCTCAACTGAGAACGGCTGGCCAACTAACTAGACGTCATGTATAAAAATGCTCCTACCCGTCAGGAAATCACACACCTGAAATCAAATATTCTTCTCTCCCCGCTCGACTTAAGCTTAGAGATATTTGCAACAGGTCAATGGATAAAAACTGCTGAAGCAGATTCAATTCGGTACGGGCCAGGCTAAAACAAAGCCTCACATCAGGCATTTGCCCTAGCCAAACAATAAAAGGGACCTGATCATCTACGATAACGGGAGCTGTGATTTTTCGTACCGGCCGTTCTACCTCCTGCTCAAGCAGATGCACAAACCTGATTATCGCTAGGACATATATCCCCAGCAGTGATCAGCCCCTGAACCAATCGTCTTGACGGCGAGACAGTCCCAAAAAGAGCACTAGGAAACTCGCCAGCACGTACATGGCATGTAGCGCACAATAATTACATCGCCACAGGCAATCGCTCGCACCACTGCGTTGCCCATAGATCCAATATTCGCCAGCAAGGGCGATATCAATGCGCCCAGGGGATCCCCATGGTTGCAGACATCCTACGGCCATCCTCACCCGCCTGAGACATTTGCAGATGACCCGAGCATATGCCGGAATATGCCAATGGTCCTCTCGGCGCTGAAAGCGATTACCGGCACGCCGTATCGCATTGATAGACACGACCGCGATGAAATAGCGCTGGCCTTCGCAGCTATCACCTCATCGATAAACGCTATGTATTAGATAATTTTGGCAAAAGCCTCACGGTTCCAACACGCACCTCATGAAGAACAAACGCCATGCCAAATACGTCGTTATCCTGAAGCGGTGCGCTACCTGCTATTTGCGGTCAAGGAAACCAACCGTTCCGAACGCACAACGCAGCAGGAGTGGCGCAGTTACCTTCAACGAACAAAGTGTCCCCATTGGATTGGATACGTGCGGAGAGCCGGCCTCCCCCGGCGCGAGTGTGACGCTGACCGCCGCGTCGGGATATTTGCCCTGCTAAAGTACCGAGACCCAGCACCACGGAGTGTTTGCGCAGCGCCATGTGCGCTCCCCCAAGCCCCGTTTTTCCTTGGACGGCCTGAGCTTTTCCAGCTCTGTGGACGCCCTGATCCGACAGGACCGGCTCGACCCGCTACCCTATGTGCGCCGACATATCTGCGGTGATTGGGACGATGTGCGCGAAGAGCATCGACGCTACAACGGTGCGGCCGTGGCCCTCGGCGGCTACCTGCTGTCGTCCTACGCCGTCGGCGATGGATTCGACCTCCGTATCTTCACCGAATCAGCCCGGAACTTTACCGAAGTGTTCCTGCTAGATGAGTACTGACCGCCATAAACCGGTACGTCCCTCATGCGGTTTAACGGATGCCGGCTGCCACTCACCCCGACCACGCTGCCGCCATGTTCGCTGGCATCGCCAGCAACGTCCCAGGCGGTCAAAGCCTTCAAGACCGCGGTGCGTCAATGGCGTATCGGCCGCCTCATACCTTCATCCTTCCGTCAACCCAAGGGACGCCCACCCTTGCGGTAGGAGGTCCCGCTGTTGCAAGGAGACCTCCATGTCATTGTTCTTCAAAGGCAGCGATCTGAAGCCGGTGCTGGTAGAGGCCATCGCCAATCAATGCTGCATCATTTTGGTCAAGGACCAAGGTGTCTACTGGCTCGCCGAGCGGGGCGAGCGCCAAGCCGATGGACGCCAAAAAGTGATTGCCTACGCGGTCGGCTGCAATCCCGATATCGACGCGTTCGACGACTGGTGGGCGTTGGCCCGCAACGAGCTCGGCGGCGACGATTTCGGGGAATATTTCGACCCTCAGTGGGGGGCGTTCACACGCATCCTCAACGGTGAGGACGATCTTGAACTGACCGCAACAGCGACCCGCCTGATGCTGTGGTCCGTCACGCCCTAATCGGACAACCGATTGTCCCTCCAGACCTTGAGCCCCTGCCTGACGGGGGGCGCTGCGGTTCAGCCAGGCACCGCGCCCGTTTTCGTCCTACTCCTAGGGTGCCGAATGGAGTCATCACCCTATTCTCTTGCCCCATTCCCGTGCGCCCCGTCAGACGATGTTGCGTCCTGGCCACCGCCACGCCCGCAGGATGATAGCTGTGGCGAGCCAGGTGACCGGCCGCTGACACGCATCGGCGCGGATTCGCGGTTGGCGTCGGTGTGGTCCTACGGCAACTTTTCCATGCGCTGCCGTGTGGAAAACCTGCACTTCCAGATGCCGCCAGGGGTATCGGCTCTTCGAGCATGTCTACCGGGCGCGTATTTGGCGTTGGCCGGTATTTCGCCCCCCAAACTCCACCGTTTCGTTAGATGCTACCCGCGACGGCTGCTGGCACACGCCTCGTTTATTTCATTGTCAGCATGGCCGCCCAAACTAGGAATTGATTGATGACTTCACTTTTCATGCAAGGTATTGATCATGCGAAAACTACCTACTCCGTTAATCAAAGCCTATTACCACCCGATTGAAGCGGCGATCCGCTGGAGCAACCTGCACCGCTTCGAACCCTTGATCCTGGCCCAACTCGGTAACCGTCTGCGCCCGACCCAGGACGACTTTCCACGCTGGCCAACCCTGTATTTGAATAGCGAGCGGCTTTATTGCGGGCTGCACAACGGTGATCTGCCCTTCGGCAAACACGGCGTCATTTGCCGGGACGTGAGCCTACTCGATGACCCGGGCCTGTGCGTATGCGAGGTGCATCTGAAGGCGTGGATGCAGCAAAACTACCCGGAAGAAAAACCGCGTTTCCTGTATGGCCCGGCCGAACGCCGTGGCCTGAGTTGGGCGGCATTGCAGGAGATGTCCGCTAATCACACGGCACTGAAAGTGCAGCTCGACATGTGCGCTGATAAAACCGCGCAGTTGAAGGAACGCAATACCCTGCTCAAACGTAGTTTAGCCGAGATCCGGCGCTTGCCGCCGCCCGGCGAGGAACTCAGTGATCGCGGCCGCTCCGCACTGTTGAACATCATCGACGGCCTGCTGACGGCGCTGCGCGGCAGCTCGCCCGGTGGCCAGCGTTACAGCCAGTTCGACAGTGACGCGGCGATCATCCAGACAGTCATGACCTACCACGGCGGGCGCGTGAGTATTACCGAGCGCACGATGCAAAAGCATTTCGCGGCCGCTCGCCGCAGCTTGGCCGCTTGAGCCTGCTGGCCGGTGCCGCACTTGCGGTGGGACGCGCCGTAGTTGCGGTAGCCGTCGGCTGAGGCAGGCTATTGAATACCGATCACCCTATACAAGCCTTCCGGAGTGATCACCATGACTGATAACACCTCCATAGCCTCCCACGCCGAGCGCCGGGTACTGCGCCGGGTGGATGTCGAGCATAAAACCGGCCTCAAGCGCGCTCACTTGTACGCTCTGATGCGTACCGGGCGCTTCCCTAAAAGCATTCCACTGGGCATCCGTGCGGTGGGCTGGGATTCGCTGGAGGTTGAACAGTGGATCGCCGAACGCCGCGCCGAGCGCAACTGAGGGGAGATGACCATGCGTGTTGTGTCCCTGATTTCCACCAAAGGCGGTGTCGGCAAGACCACCACGGCGGCTAATCTCGGCGGCTTTGTCGCCGACGCCGGCTTGCGCGTGTTGCTGCTGGATCTGGATGTGCAGCCGACCCTGTCCAGCTACTTTGCCCTGACTCGCCAAGCATGTGCCGGCGCTTATGAGTTGCTGGCCTTGAACGAGCATGACCTGCAGCGGTTGGTGTCGCGCACCAGCATTCCCGGCCTGGATCTGATCCTCTCCAACGACGAATTGGGGCAGCTCGGCACCTTGCTGTTGCATGCCCCCGATGGGCGCTTGCGGTTGCGCAACCTGTTGCCGACTTTTGAAGCGTATTACGATCTGCTGCTGATCGACACCCAGGGCGCGCGCAGTGTGCTGCTGGAGATGGCGGTGCTGGCGGCAGACCTGGCGCTGTCGTCGGTGACCCCGGAGATCCTCGCAGCGCGCGCACTGCGCCGGGGCACCTTGCAGTTGCTGGACGATATTGCGCCCTACCGTCACTTGGGCATCCAGCCGCCGCCGCTGCGGTTGTTGATCAACCGTGTGCACCCGGTCTCGGCCGATGCGCGGCAAATTCAACGGGCACTGCGCCAGGTGTTCGGCCATGGCGGCGGGGTCCAGGTGCTGCACACGGCGGTGCCGGCGATTGATGCCTATCCGCGCGCCGCTACCCAGCAGTGGCCGGTGCATCGGGTCGAATACCGTAAGCCGTCAGGCCGCGCTGCCCCCGCTGCTTTGGAAACAATGCGCGCATTGGCGGGTGAACTGTTCCCGGCCTGGATGGAGCGTTTCGCCACGGTCACTGGTCGTGGAGGACGCCCGCATGGACATTAATCGTTTGCCGCGCCGCCTGCGCCGCTTGATCTGATGGCGCTGCGCGAGGGCTGGTGGGTGCGGATCAGCCCCGACCTGCAACTGACCTTGCGCAAGCCCGGCCTCCCGCCGATCCACACCGGCACCCGCGCTCATTGGCAATGGCGCTCAGAGCGAGTTTCAGGCGCTTGCCTTCCATGAAATGCTGGGCATCAGCGAAATCCGCATCTTCGATATTGATCGCGATGCCTCACTCAAGCTGCTGCGTAACCTGGCGGCTTTCCCGACGATCAACGTGATTCACGTCGACTCCATACAGGAGGCGGTCAAGGGCGCGCACATTGTCACCACCGTGACCGCCGACAAGGCCTACGCAACGATCCTGACGCCCGAGATGATCGAGCCCGGCATGCATATCAATGCCGTCGGCGGCGACTGCCCGGGCAAGACCGAACTGCACGCCGACATCCTGCGCAACGCCCGGGTCATCGTGGAATTTGAACCTCAAACGCGGATTGAAGGTGATATTCAGCAACTGGAGGCTGACTCGCCCGTCGTCGAGTTTTTCCAAATCGTGCAAGGCGACGTCCAGGGACGCGAGAACGATGAACAGGTGACGGTCTTCGATTCCGTGGGCTTTGCCCTTGAGGATTTCTCGTCGCTTCGCTACCTGCAGGCGATGGCGCACGAACATCAGGTCGGTCGGCACATCCACCTGGTCCCCACGCCTGAAAATATAAAGAACCTGTTCCAGATGCCGGATCAGCAGCCGGCCAAAGCCGCCCATCTGCGCACGGCCAGTTGACCTGCGAGTGACGCCCCCGGCATTTGAACTGGGGGCCGTCACTGTCCACATAAAACAACACCGTCACCCGCCATTGCCTCCTGACAATGGCGCTGGATATCCACTTTTCTGCCAAAACTCAAAAACATAAGATCAAGAGGTTTTGAAATGAAATCGAATTCATCAGAGCGGGCTGAGCAGCCTGCGCTGCAGCGCACGCTCAGCAATCGTCACATCCAGTTAATGGCCATGGGCGGCGCCATTGGCACGGGCTTGTTCATGAGCTCCGGAAAGATCATCGCCCTCTCCGGCACCTCGATCATCCTTATCTACATGATCATTGGCCTGTTCGTTTACTTCGTCATGCGTGCCATGGGCGAAATGCTGCTTTCCAACTTGAATTTCAAGACCTTTGCGGATTTCGCCGGCGCCTACCTGGGGCCCCGCGCCGCATTTTTTCTCGGCTGGTCGTATTGGCTGAGCTGGAGCGTTGCGGTGATCGGCGATGCCGTCGTGGTGGGAGGCTTTTTCCAGTACTGGTTCCCCCACCTGCCCGCCTGGATACCGGCTATCGGGATGCTCGCGACACTGTTCGCCCTGAACGTGCTGACGGTCAGGCTTTTCGGTGAAGTCGAATTCTGGTTCGCGATCATCAAGATCATCGCCGTGGTGACGCTTATCGGCGTGAGCATCGTGCTGATTGCCAGCTCGTTCGTATCCCCCAGTGGCGTTACCGCGTCCCTGGGCCACCTGGTGGATAAGCAGGCTGCATTCCCTCATGGCGTGCTGGGTTTCTTTGCCGGCTTCCAGATGGCGATATTTTCCTTTGCCCGCACCGAACTGATCGGCACCGCTGCGGCAGAAACCCGGTCTCCGGAGCGGACCCTACCCAAGGCAATCAACTCGATTCCGCTATGAATCATCCTGTTCTACGTGTTGGCATTGGGCTGCATTATTGCCGTGACGTCCTGGCAACAGGTGTCACCTGTAAAAAGTCCTTTTGTCGAACTTTTCCTCGTCGCCGGCTTTCCCGCAGCAGCCGGCATCGTTAACTTCGTGGTCCTGACATCCGCCGCGTCATCGGCCAACAGTGGCTTATTCTCCTCCAGCCGTATGCTGTTCGGGCTGGCGAATCAGGACAACGCCCCGGGTATTTTTCGGCGACTGTCGGGCAACAGTGTGCCGCTGCTGAGCCTGGCCTTCACCACCCTGTTGATGCTGGCGGGTGTACTCGTGCTGTTCATCGTTCCGGAAGTCATGACGGCATTCACCATCGTTTCCACCGTGTCAGCGATTCTGGTGATCTTCACGTGGTCGACCATCCTCGCGTCCCACATTGCCTATCGCAAAAAGCATCCTGAGCTTCACGCCAAGTCGTCTTACAAGATGCCGGGCGGCGTCCCGATGGCATGGTTCTCACTGGCTTTTTTGGGCTTCGTTCTGTGCCTGCTGGCACTAAGACCTGACACCCGCGTTGCCTTGATGGTCATGCCGGGGTGGTTCATATGGCTGGCAATTGCTTATCAGCTGACACGTAGCAGGAAGCCAAAAACCGCAGTTGAATCGGCAAGTCAATTCGGTTGAGCTGCTAACGAGGCCTCTGCGCCAATCCTGAACAGCACCCGCCGAACTGACAATGCAGATAAGCCTGCTTGCCCAGCATTGCGGTGTGTCGGTCAATAGATAGACTGAGCGACACACCGCAATCCCGAACACTCCTGGCCGCATCAAGCAAGGGAATACAACCCAGCGGTAGAAGGACCCATCCGAAAGTTGATGCACAAGGAATCGTAAAGGGCTGTGCCAGCGGTGTACTTGAATACGTACTTGAAAACCGTGGCTGGAGATGGATTTCAGTGGAATTCGGAAAACGAAAAAAGCGGCTCACGGATGCTATTTCCGTGGTACCGCACCTGAAAAAAGAGCAAAAAAAGCGACCTGTTAAGGTCGCTTTCTTTCGCTTCAAGGAGTTCAAGGGCCTCGAAGCTAAATATGGCGCAGCGGACGGGACCATTACTCACCCTCCAAATTCTTGAAAGTCTTAGGGTTTCAGAATGTAACAGTTTCTTTATGGCCTGAATTGTGTACTCATTAGCTGTCACTGTAAACAGTTCCCCTTAACCAACGCTGTCTCAGTATCGGAAGGGTTCGACAAGGTAATCCAAGAAGCAGCGCACCCGAGCTGGAACATGCGCTCCATGTGAGTCCAGATGAAAGTCGTTCCAACTTCCAGATCGCTCTTACAGGTCCGATGTTTGATGCGCAACATCCCGGTGCCTCGAAGATGTCTCCTGTTGAACTTCAGCGGCGAGCGACATCGATGCAGCTAATTTGGCGATCCACGTCAGGCACTGCTGCAGCAACGCCGACTCATCCCCTGCCCTGTAACTGACAATAATCGGCGAAGTCGCCAAAGGTTCCAACAAGGGCGAGTAGCCAATATCGTCGCGGTGCAAACGCTGCACCGAAGCCGGTACCAGGGAAATGCCAATACCCGCCGCTACTAGCCCGATGGCGGTCTGCAGTTCATTGGTCATTTGCGCCACACGGACCTTCAAGTCATGCCGGGCAGATAGCCGCAGCACATGATCGGCATAGCTGGGGCGAATATTGCCAGGATAGAGTACAAAGGGTTCGAGGGCCAATTGCTCCATGCTTACCGTCGCGCCCAGCAAGTGGTGCCCGGCGGGCAGCGCCACGACCAGGGGATCCTGATGTATAACTTTTTTGCACCACGGCGGCGTCGATGTGGATGCGCCCGAAACCGATATCGATACGCCCACTTTTCAGGGCTTCGACCTGCTGCAACATGACCATTTCCGACAGGCCCAGCTCGATACCGCCATCGCTGCGCAGGCGTCGGATAAGCTCAGGTAGCGCGCCGTACAGCGTCGACGGCGCGAATCCGATCCCCAACCAGCGCCGTTGCCCCTGAGCAATACGCCGGGTGTCATCGCAGACCCGCTCCAGCTTCTATTTCAGACTGCCCCTAGGGCACGTTACCCACGATTGGCGATTTCACGACCAATAACGATCATTAACAACAGTCCACCAGCTATGCCAAGCGTCAAAGGCGCCCCCAGGTGGGCCGCAATTAGTCCCGCAAACAGCCCCCCAATGGCCTCGAAACCGAAACGCAACGCGATGTAAAACGCAATGACTCGTCCGCGAAGTGCGCTGGGCGCGCCACTTTGCAGTTGCATATTACTGCTCACATTACTCACGGTGATCCCAAACCCGAGGACTGCCAAACACACTAACGCCAGCAGTAGATGGCCAGGCACAGCCAGCCCAAGCAAGCCCATTGCGCATAACACCGCTCCAGCCAATATAAAATGCTGCAACCTCGACGCTGAACCGCTTACCGCTAACACGACGGTCGCCAGGAAAGCGCCGGCACCTGCAGCGCCCCATAGCCACCCAAGCGTGCGAGCATCCCCCTCATAAACTGTCTTGGCTAAAATGGGCAGCAACGCGGTATAGCAGGACGCGAGGAGGTTGATAATCACGACACTGACCATCAACCGCCGAACTTCAAGCGTTCTCCAGAGATAACGCACCCCTTCTCGAAACACTTCACCTGTTGAGCCACTGGCTCTTGGGCTTGGCGTCACGCGCACTTTCATGAGCCCGATCAGCAGACACAGAAACGCCAGGGCAGTCAGTAAAAAGCAGCCTGCCTCCCCCGCCAAGGCAATCAAGGCACCGGCCAAGGGTGGCCCGACAAAGCGAGCCGCATTGATTAACATGGCGTTAAGTACGAGGGCATTGGGCAGGTCGGCCGGATCAGGAACAAAGCTTGTGATCAACGCCTGACGGAGCGGAGTCTCCACGGCATTGAGCAATCCGAGCAGCAAAGCCATGAGCGCAATAGTCAGGCCGTTCATCCATTGCCCATAGGCGAGAATCGCCAGTGCCAAGGACTGTAGAGCGAGGACGGTCTGCACGATAATCAGCAGGCGACGCTTGTCGTGCCTATCCGTCCAGGCGCCTGCCAAAGGGCCAATCAGCAGCTGTGGCGCCAGACTGAGGAAGGTAATAGCGCCGAGCAGCACCGCCGAGCCTGTCAGGTGATAGGTCAACCACGACAACGCGACTTGTTGAACCCACTTGCCTAGGGTGGAAACGGCTTGCCCTGCAAAATAGATTTGAAAATTGCGATGTGCCAGCGCCCTCACGGATGCAGGCCACTGACTACGGTGCGTGGTGTGGGGGTCAGGCAAGTCATTGCTCCTGATTGACAAGTAACAGTAATGCCCGCCCCGCACGCATCAATGGCAGATTACGGCAGCAGGCAACCTTTTTTCTTCAGCGATTCCAGTACCCAGGTACGGTCGTTGGTGCCTATAGCAATCTGCTCCATCTGCTTGCTCTCGGCGGCATGCTTGGCAGCCGCCCACTCATAGACTTCGCCGACTTGATCGAATGGCACACACAAGAGGCCGTCATCATCGCCAATAATCAGATCGCCGGGCTCAATCACCATACCATCGATCGCAATGGGCACGTTGATCTCACCCGGACCATCCTTGTAAGGGCCGCGATGTGAAATGCCTGCCGCGAACAAGGGAAAATCATCCGCGCCGATGACTGCCGAATCTCGAATCGCGCCATTGATAACGATACCCGCGACACCGCGCTTGATGGCGTAAGCAACCATCATTTCGCCGATCAAGGCATTGGATAGATCGCCCCCAGCATCGACGACCACCACATCACCCGGCTCCGCTATATCCAGTGCGTAATGCAGCATGAGGTTGTCGCCCGGACGGGCTTTGACCGTGAGCGCCGGGCCAGCCAGCACACCGGTACGATGCATAGGACGAAGCTTGGCGCCACCGGCGGTCATGCGGTTCATTGAGTCGCTGACATTCGCCACTGGAACTTCCCGGTAACGTGCGACCCACTCGGCATCGACCTTGCGCGCACGTTCCAAAACCCTGAATCCAATGCTCATGCGACCTACCTCTATTGACGTTGTTTTATTGAATTTATTCGCAGTCGTTGGCCAAGCAGCCAAACCTTAATTTCAGAATTACATTTCATTTATTCAAAATCAACATCAAATTCGCACCAGCAATCTGCACATCTTCGTATTTTCATCATCAATATTGCAACGTCATTTCATTATGGTAGTGTTGACTCACTGCAATGCATCATTTTCGACCGTCAGCCACAACCATAAAAACAAGGTACCTGTCATGACCCGAACCATCCTGCTTACCGGGCCCGAACTCGCCACTGACGCCATGAACCTGGCCGCGAGCCAAGGCGTCAGGGTAATCCCCACAACACCCTACCTTTCTTCTGAAGAGCTGGAAGCGATAATCCGTGCGGAGCAACCCGATGCAATCATTGTCCGCCAAGGGCAATTGACCCGCGCCATGATTGAGGCGTCCTCCAACCTCAAATCTATTGCTAAGCACGGCGTGGGTTACAACACCATTGATATTCAGGCGGCCGCAGACCATCGCATTCCGGTCAGCATCGCTGCCGGCGCCAACGCGCAGTCCGTGGCCGAACTCGCCTTCGCGCTGATGTTCAGCGTGGCGCGCCAGACCGCATTGCTGGACGCACGCATGCGCGACGGTCACTGGGATAAGTCCTCGGCGAACGGCATTGAATTGTTTGGCAAGACGCTCGGACTGGTTGGCTTGGGCTCGATTGGCAGCATCCTGATGGACCTGGTTGCCCCTTTGAACATGAAGGTAAAGGTCTACGACCCCTACTTGAAGCAACTACCGCAACGCGCTCACGTGGAGCGCGAGGACGATTTCGATCGACTCCTGGCCGAGAGCGATATCATCAGCCTGCATTGCCCTCTGACCGACTCCAGCCACAATCTGATCGGGGCTGCACAGCTGGCGCGCATGCGCCCGGGCAGCATCCTGATCAACACCGCCCGGGGCGAGTTGATTGATACCGGGGCACTGGTCAAGGCATTGAGCGAACGCAAGATAGCCGGCGCCGGCCTGGACACCTTCAATCCGGAGCCGCCCCCTGCCGACAGCCCACTCTGGGGCCTGCCGACACTCGTGGCCACGCCACACGTCGGCGCAAATACCTCCGAGGCACGCGACCGCGTAGGCCTCGTTGCGCTTCAACAGATTTTCGATGTGTGGGCGGGCAAGGCTCTGGATCCTCGCTGCGTTGTCAACCGACACCTATTCGATGTCTGTTCAGCTGTGGAGTGATCCCCACTGTCTTCCCTGAAAAACGGGAACCTCAAAATGAAACGCGACACTCCAGAAAAAATAACAATCGGAGAGCCTCATGACTACAGCAACGTCCCCCATAAGCGAGCTAGAGCGCAGTACGATGCACAGGGTCGCCTGGCGAATCCTGCCCTTCCTGATCATCTGCTATTTGATCGCGATCATAGACCGCGGCAATATCGGCATGGCTTCGCTGCAGATGAACGGAGACCTGGGCCTGACGGCGAAAGTTTTTGGTTTCGCGAGCAGCTTGTTCTTCGTTGCTTATTTCCTCCTCGAAGTACCCAGTAACCTGGCCATGCAAAAATATGGCGCGCGTATCTGGATCGCCAGGATCATGATCACGTGGGGGCTCATCTCTGCGGGTACAGCGTTCGTGCAGGGCGCCCATTCGCTGTATGTGATGCGATTTCTGCTCGGCGCCGCCGAGGCGGGCTTCTTCCCTGGCGTACTTCTTTACCTCACCTACTGGCTGCCCTCCGCTTATCGTGCACGGATGGTCGCGATCTTCATGGTGGCTATTCCTGCGGCCAACTTCATTGGCTCGCCACTGTCCGGCCTTTTGCTCAGCCTGGATGGCTGGATGGGGATGCGCGAGTGGCACTGGCTATTCATTCTAGAAGGCATACCCGCTGTATTGCTGGGACTTGCCTGCCTGTTTGTGCTGACGGATCGCCCCGAGCAAGCCAAGTGGCTCACTGATGAACAGCGTAGCTGGTTGGCTAAACGCCTGGCTGAAGAAGCCTCGAAAAAAACTGCAATCGGGCATATCTCCTTGTGGAAGCTGCTGCGCCATAAAGACATCTGGGTGCTCGCACTGATTTACTCGGGCGCGTCCGCCGCTGGCAGCACCATGAGCGTATGGGCCCCTCAGCTGCTCAAGACCTTCGGGTTGAGTTCCCTGGAGATTGGCCTGGTGAACGCCATTCCCTATGGCATCGCCTCGGTACTCATGATCTTTTGGGGACGCAGTTCCGATCGCACCGGGGAACGTCGCTGGCACACGGCAACGACCTTGTTGCTGATCGCGGCTGGGTTGCTCATGACGCTGTTCACCTCCTCGCTGATCGCGACCGTCATTATGCTCACCATGGTTCTGGTCGGGGCATACTCAATGAAAGGCCCATTCTGGGCACTGGTTTCCGGCTGGCTGTCATCCTCCACCGCCGCCGCAGGGCTCGCGGCAGTCGGCGCGATGGCCAACCTGATCGGTGGCGGCCTGATGGTGAATGCCTACGGTGCGATCCACGATGCAACCGGCAGTTATGCCCTGGCGCTCATGCCGCTGGCAGCCCTCTGCACATTGGCCGGAGTCATGGTTTTGGTGGTCGGTCGCAAGCGTCAGCGCGAACAAGCCGAGCTGGGCGCGTCCATGATCGCCAAGTAGATACTTCTTAATCAAGGCTACGATGCCAGCGCTTCCCTATCGGAGCGTTGGTATCGCGATGTAAAAATAATAACAAGAGGTTTTGCGATGCTTCTATCTCGTCGCCGCTTTCTGCAAGCAGGCAGTGCACTGGGCGCTGCTGCGTCCATGGGCGCTTTTGCAAACGTTCCTTTCAGCCAAGGGGATGAAAGGCCGAAGCTTACGCCACCGGCCGGCAGCGTGGATTGCCACATGCACCTGTATGACGGCCACTATCCCACTGCACCCAATGCAACCTTGTTCCCGCCCGATGCTTCACTGGAAGATTATCGTCAACTGCAAAAACGCCTGGGCATGAAAAGGATGGTTATCGTAACGCCATCCACGTATGGCACCGACAACCGCATTTTGCTCGATGGGTTGCTTCGCAGCCGCGGCGATGCACGCGGGGTCGCGGTTGTCGATGGCTCAATCACCGACAGGGAGTTGGCGCGCCTGGACAGCGCCGGCGTGCGCGGCATACGGTTTAATCTTAGTGTTGGCGGTGCGGCACTTAATGACCTGGAATCGCTTGCCTTGCGCGTGAATGAACTGGGCTGGAACGTTCAGATTGCACCCGGCCCGCTTCTGGTCGATCTGGAGCCCCGATTGGCGAAGCTTGCGGCAAAGGTGGTCATCGATCACATGGGACATGTGCCACAACCGGATGGACTGAACTCTGCCGCCTTCGCCTCGATCACCCGGCTGCTGAATAATGAAAAAACCTGGGTCAAACTGTCCGCCCCTTACTTGCGTTCAAAGACAGGGGCGCCGAGGTATGAAGACGTCAGCAAGGTAGCCAGCGCGCTGATCAAGCATAACGCCGAGCGTATGCTGTGGGGGAGCGACTGGCCCCACCCGACACTTGCAATAGACCAGAAACCTGATGACGCTAATATCCTGGATCTGTTGGCGTTCTGGGCTCCGGACGCAGGTACACGCGAATTGATTCTGCGCGACAACCCCACCTCACTTTACGGCTTCTGACTCCACTCCGGCGGTTTGGCCGTCCGCCGGCTTTAGCCCCAGGCTGCGCATCAGGTCGCGCGCAGCCTCGAAGAAAATGTCCTTCAAGTTATCGGCGCACTCCTCTGTCAGTCGGCTGGCAGGCCCTGATATGACGAGCGCGCCCATCAACTCTTGCTGCCCCCGTAGATCGGCAGCGCGATAGAGGACGCATGCGGATCCGTCGCACCGCGAGAATAGTAAGGCTTTTCCAGTGCAATGCCGACATGAAAAGGTGCCCGCAACGCCTGGGCTCCAGCTGCCTCGTCCATGGGACGCATATCGCCAGGCTGCATATTGAGTCGCAGGCGATGTGAAGAATTCACGCGGTACTGACACATCCGATAGGCGCCATGGCGAACATAGAAAGAAACGGTCTCACCCGTTTGACCGGAGAGGTGCAGCAGTCGCGGCATCACATGACGCTCAAGATCAAGCGACTCCTGATACACCGCGTTAAGCCTCATGACCTCGCTGGCCAACTGATAACGCCCGTCGGTCATCCGCGTGATGTAGCCTTGGTTTTCAAGCGAAACCATCAAGCGCATGATCGTGCTCTTGATGAGCCCCGTTCGTGCCACCAGCTCAACCAGACTCAACGCAGAATCGCCGATTCGAAATGCAGACAGAACGGTCAAGACTCGGTCAGCCGAAGCCACACCGTTCACCGCTGGACGCGGCCGCGCCTTTACCATCGAATATACCTCTATTGCTGGGCCCGTCTGAAAAACTGTCAGGGCAGGAAAATCCATTATCTTACAACGATAGTCTCCTCGCCATCCCCGTGACTATTGCGTAGCCAAGGGTGGGTTTGGTCGTACTGGAATAGTCGTTTGGGGAGAACACCCTGCTGCTGATCACCGCACTTCTGCGGGGCCTTCCGCTGACCACAGAGGGATTTTCCAGCCTTTGAACGCTGTGTAAATACCTATGCCGTGATGCGTGGGCCAGGTTGATCTTCGTCATCGGTGCGATGGTGAAGCGTCGCGGACGCATGACCGAGCGTTTAGTTGGAATACCGCCGTCAGTTGCCCTCCCCCAGGTACACCTCGCCAGCCGTTCCACTGAACAACCTGTCCTTCTGGTCGTCAGTGAAGTCGAAAACCACTCGCTTAAAGGCATTCCACAACACAAGGTAGCTGAACATCCCTTTATCCACCGGAAAATTGCTTTCGAACATGCAGCGCTCGACACCGAACGTTTCGATCGCATGCATCAGGTAGGGTCTCCAGAGTTGGGCAAGCTCAGAGGAGCCAGGAGGATCAAGCTGCGCATCCAGATCGAAACCTGCCACTCTCATGCCCAGACCGCCGAGTTTCATCCTTATGTTCGGATACCGCGCCAGCCGCACCAGCATAGAAGCCCAATGAACAAAGACCTCATCCCGTCTTCCAGCATAGGGGCCCGCGCCCAACGGCCCGCCCAAGTGATCCACAACAATGATGAGTTCAGGGAAAGCCTTCGCCAACTCTACGACCTCGTCCAACTGAGTGTGATAAGCCCATACATCGAGGCTGAGACCGTGTCGCGCCAAATGAGCGGCTCCCCGCCGAAACGCCGGCACTTGCAGCAAGCCGGGAGGCGCAGGTTTCGGGTTCGATACAAGCCGCTGATCAGCATGCCAGGCGGTGGTATTGCGTATACCCCGGAATCGATTTCCTGCTCTGTGCCGCATCAGCTCCAGGACTGGCGCGACATCATCACCCAATAAAAGATTTGCACCGCCGACAATGGCTGCACACATGCGTAAATCCCCCATCAGCCCACTCGCACTGTGCGCCGCAACGCCATTGGCGTACTCGACCTCACCCAAAGTCTGAACAGGTTCAGCGTCATCGACGGACAGCATCGAACGACACTGAATGTAAACCGACGCAACCACTCGATGTCCGCCGGTTACATCGGCCAAATAGTCTTCGGCCAAGTATCGCTGCCCAGGTCGTTCCCACAAATGATGGTGCGCATCGACAATAGAACGAGCAGGGTCGAGGATAGGTTCTTGCACCCGCGCAAGCCAATCCGGTCGTACAGGTGCATGGGGAGATTGCATGATCACTCCAGGACTGGACGTTTAGAATAACGGCAGTGTGTAGTTGACGATCAGGCGATTCTGATCACCATTACGCGCGGCCTCGCTGCGCGCCATACCGTTGCGCCAGGCGAACCCGACCCCTTTGAAGGTGCCCGTCTGTACAACATAGTCCAGCGACACGTCTCGCTCCCACTCTGACTGCTCCGCTCCACTTCCGGTTTGAATATGGTCCCCCTTGAGGTACATCACAGAGGCTTTAAGTCCTGGAACACCAGCAGCCGCAAAGTCGTAAGCGTATTGCGCAAATCCGGTGCGCTCACCCGCACGCGTAAAACTGAGCAGCATTTTGTCGGTCCACAGATACAGGCTGCTGCCTCCCGCGCCTTTATCGATGGAACCCTGGTTTATCTGAACGAAATTGCTGTTATCGGATACATCCTGATAGCCCAGCGTTACAGCGTGGCCACCCAGGCGATAGGTGAATGCCGCGCTCCACAAACTGTTATCAACCTCGCCGTCCCCATCCGCCGTGTAGCCACTGGTCACGTAGCCTTGAGAGCGGCCGGCAGCGGTGCCATTGGCCCCGTCGGAGCGAGTACGGAAATAGCGCAGGTCAGTGGCCAGGGAACCCACATCGCCAAGACTCCAACTGTGGTTGAGCCCCAGAAAATTCTGCGTGTAATAGTCCTCGAGCTGCCCGGTGTAGTACTGGAGCGTGAGCGATTTATCAACGCGATAATCGACCCCGGCGAAGTAAAAACGGTTGCTTTGCTGGGTACCCCCACTCACAGCCAGCCCGGTGCGGTCAGTAGGGGCTCGCCCCGTTGCACGATCCAGCGCGCCACCCATCAATGTGAAGTCCTTGAGCTCCCTGGACTGTATCTGTACGCCCTGGAACGTTTGCGGCAACAGACGGCCGTCCGACGCCACAAGGACCGGAATCTTTGGCATCAACTGACCATACCGAAGCTCGGTTTCGCTCATTTTCAACTTGGCCGTCGCGCCAAACCGACTCCACTCATTTACAGCCCCGTCGCCATCGGACGGAATCATCGAACTGCCCGGATGACGCCCACGCCCGCTATCCAATGTAATGCCGAGCATACCCATGGCATCCACACCGAACCCTACAACGCCAGGTGTGTAACCGGAGCGATAGTCAAGCAGAAAGCCCTGGGCCCATTCCTCAATCATGGAAGGCTTGGCCGGTCCGTCCCGGTTGTCGCTGTTGAAGTAAAAGTTACGCATTGACATATCGGCGTGACTATCTCTAAGAAAGTCAGCATGTGCATGCACGCCAACAAGACCCCAACACAAGGCTACCGTCAGTCGAGAGAAGGTGATTACGGTTTTCAAGGCAAATGCTCCCAACGAGCGCCTGGTGGACGCCCGGAGTTAATTATTATGGCGTTATTGTTGATTAGCCCTGCATGCCCCAACGACGCACGGTGAGGACTTCGATACTGCGGAACACCAACCCTTCAACCACTAGGCCGATGACAATCACCATCAGTAAACCCGCGAATACGTTGGGGGTTTCCAATGCATTGCGATGCTGGAAAACATACCAGCCCAACCCGCCTGAATTGCCCGACACACCAAACACCAATTCCGCGGCAATCAGCGTACGCCAGGCAAACGCCCAACCAATCTTCAAGCCTGCAAGGATTGAAGGTACGGCCGCGGGAATCAGAATCCTGAGGACAAGGCCCAGACCACGCAGACCGTAATTTCGCCCAGCCATGCGCTGCGTTTGACTCACCGACTGAAACCCCGAATACGTATTGAGTGAGACGGCCCAGAGAACGGAGTGGACGATCACCAACATCAAGCTTTGAATCCCCAGGCCAAACCACAGCATGGCCAATGGAAGAATGGCGATGGCTGGCAAAGGGTTGAACATGGCCGTCAATGTCGCCAGCACGTCAGTACCCAGCCGAGTCGAGACCGCCAATGTGGTGAGCACAGCAGCCAGCGCAATAGCCAATGCGTAGCTGATCAACAGTACTTTGAGCGAACTGGCCACCGCCAAGGGCAACACCCCACTGGCCAAATCCTGCGCCATTGCGACAGCGGTCTCGCTGAATGTAGGAAACATGAGGGAATTACCCAGGTAGCGTGCATAGACCTCCCAAATCAACGCCAGCACCACCAATACCAGTGATCGTCGCACGCCAGCATTGGCGTAAAGACGCTCCACCAGCCCCAGGCGACGGGCAATATCACCGACCTGTCCGGTTCTGACAGGGGCATACTCGATATCTGGACGTGCTTGAATCACTTGCTTATTCATGAGCAGTCTCGCTGTGACCAAAGAGCATTCGATTGATACGCTGCTGAAATGCCCCGAAGGCTGGCGACCCCTGCTCGGCAAAGCCGAATGCACTTGCGTCGAGCTCGGCACGCACCTGTCCGGGATGCGGGGTCAGCACTAGAATCCGCGAACCCAGCACGATGGCCTCGTCAATGGAATGGGTAACGAACATCAGCGTGAAGGGCGCCTGCTCCCATAACGCCAAGAGTTCCTCCTGCATGCGCCGTCGAGTGAGCGCATCAAGCGCTGCAAACGGCTCGTCCATCAACAAGACGGCGGGCTCCATCGCCAGGGCTCGGGCAATAGCCACACGCTGCTTCATGCCTCCGGAGAGCTGATGCGGGTAGGCATCCTTGAATTTTTCAAGCCCCACCTTTATGGCTGCACGCGTGGCGCGCTCGACAATCTCATTGCGTGGAAAGCGGCCGGATACCCGAAGCGGGAACATGATGTTGTCAAGAACGGTCTTCCATGGCATCAGTTGATCGAACTCTTGAAACACCATCATCCGATCCGGACCGGGTTCGCGCACAACCTGTCCCTCCAGGCAGATCTGCCCGGCGGCGGGCTCGATGAACCCACCCACACTCTTGAGCAGGCTCGACTTACCGCAACCCGACGGTCCCAGCAGCACAAAACGATCATTGCGCTGCACATTAAAAGACACCCCATGAGTAGCCGTGATCAACTGTTCGCGCGTCTTGTACTGCAACGTTACGTTCTCGACGGTGAGCAGCGCGCGGGTCGCGACCTCAGGACGAGAAAGGGATGAGAGAGCCCCCATATCAGCTACCCTCCCCTTCGGATACTGGCGCGAAGAACACCTGTCGCCAGTCACTTGGAGCGGTTTTGAGCGCCCCCGAACGCACCATGAAGTCTGCCAGCGCCATGACGCCGTGAGGTTGCACCGACCACTCGCCACTCACTTGACGCAGCATCGCCTCCACTTGGTCAACTGAAAGACTTGAAGACTCACTGGCTAAAAACAGTTCTGCGGCCTTACGCGGCTCTTTACGGATGTAATCGTTGGCCTCGCTGATGGCGGCCACTACCGCAGCGCTAAGCTCTGGGTTTTTCTTGACGAAACGCCCGGTGCTGGTCAGCACGCCACTGGTCATTTGCAGGTTCAGTTCGGTGGAAAAGTCGAAAAGCTTGCTGACACGCGGGTCCTGGGAAAGCTGATAGCTATAAGGGTTTGGCCCGATGTAAGCCTTGACCCCTGTTCTATTAAGCAAGCTCGAGGTCGCATCGGGATGCGGCAGACTTACCATGAGGTTGTCCAATCGGTGCACCCCATCGGGGCCGAATTGGCGCTCCGCAGCCATTTGCAGCAACAGTGCCTGCTGACCGCTTGGAGAGCTGACCGCGATCTTGTCGTCGGGCTTGAAGTCCGCAATGGACTTGATAGAAGGATCATTGACGAAAAGACCGTTGTCACCCGCCACAAGGCCACAGAGCACGCGGACATCCAGTGAAGTACGGGTCTTGCTCCAAGCCACCAGAGTCCCTGAAAGGCCATAACCTCCGATGTCCACATTGCCGCTGAGCAAGGCATCATTGATAGCTGGCGAACCGCTGATGCGTTTGATTTCAAAGGTGGTTTGCGCTTGACCATGGGCTTTGGCATGGGCCTGGAACATACCCAGCTTGTCGGCGACCGTGACCGGGAGGTAGGCATAGCCGTACTGGATGGCGAGCGTGACTTTATCCTGCTCGGTTTGAGCGCATGCGGGGCCAGCTAAAAGCGCGCAAGTGATGGAGGCGAAGCAAGCGGATAACGCAGGGCGACAACCCTTTTTCCGGAACGAACGGAGCATACGGACGACCTCATTATTTTTGTTTTTTTGAAATGCCATTTCTTTTTATATGGCACACAAAGCGAACTCGTCGTCAAGCTCGTGGATTTACCTGATCTAAATTCTATTTTTTAGACATAGACAGATCGCCTTTCGTCAGAAATTGTTTTATTTTGAAACGACATTGCATTAAACAAGATTAATAACAATTCATGGGCGACCACGCCCATCCCGCCGCCAGGAGCGAAAATGAGTTTTTTTGCCGCCCCACCGACCCTCCAGACCAGCGTGTTCACGCGTCTGCCGGACCACTTTCGCAACGCACGTCCCTCGGCCTGGGCGAATGCCAACCGCCAAGGTCGAGCAATAGATTCGTTTCTGGAAGGGCCGTCGTTTGATCGAGAAGGTCGCCTGTATGTGACCGATATCCCCAACGGGCGCATCTTCAGGGTTTCCCCTCTCGGCGAATGGGAACTGGTATGCACTTATGACGGGTGGCCGAACGGCCTGAAAATCCACCAGGACGGGCGCATCTTCATCACGGATTACAAGCACGGGATCATGGTGCTCGATCCGACAACCGGCGATATTCAGCCATTTCTGGCGTCGGCGGGGTCCGAAGGGTTCAAGGGCGTGAATGACCTCGTCTTCGCGCCGAATGGTGACCTGTACTTCACCGATCAAGGCCAAACCGGCCTGCAGGATGCGAGCGGTCGGGTTTACAAACTCGACATCAATGGCAACCTGACTTGCCTGCTCAATACCGTCCCGAGCCCCAACGGCATCGTCTACGACCCCAACCTGAATCACCTGCTGATTGCAGTCACTCGCGCCCAACAGATTTGGCGTATCCCGCTTGGCAACGGATCAATCGTTGGCAAGGTCGGGGGCTTCGCCCAGTTGCACGGAGGCCTCGGCGGCCCCGATGGGCTGGCGCTTGATGCAGAAAGCAATCTCTACATTGCGCACACGGGCTTCGGTTCCGTCTGGAAACTTTCGAAAGTGGCAGAACCGCTGCAACGCATCGTTTCTTGCGCGGGCATCAGCAATACCAACCTGGCGTTTGGTGGCGAGGACGGTCAGACGCTGTTCATTGTCGAGTCCGAAACCGGGAGCATTCTGCAAGTCGAAACCGCCGCACCCGGATTGCCGATGTACTCCCATGCCTGAATCCGCAGTGCAGTTCACACAACAACTATAAGAGACGTGACAACATGACTTACGACAATCAGAGCAACTCTGCGCCGCTTGATGACGCCGAGGGTGAGCGCCTGATGCGCCGCATCCTGTGGCGCGTCGTTCCGTTCATTTTTATCTGCTATGTCATCAGCTATCTCGACCGCACAAACGTAGGGTTCGCGGCGATCAGCATGAACAAGGATCTAGGGCTGACCGCAACGATGTTTGGATGGGCCGCCGGTCTATTCTTCTTTGGCTATTTCATTTTTGAAATCCCCAGCAACCTCCTGATGCAACGCTTTGGCGCGCGGATATGGATTGCTCGCATCATGATTACCTGGGGCCTCATTTCCATGGCTACGGTTCGCTACCGGCCCAATCAGCTTCAGCATTGCACGCTTCCTGCTGGGGGTTGCCGAGGCCGGATTCACCCCAGGGGTTTATCTGTACTTCACCTACTGGTTCCCGGGTAAGTGGCGCGCCAAGGCGACCGCCGCATTCCTGCTCGGCATACCAGTGGCGAACATCGTCGGTTCACCGCTGTCGGGTTGGTTGCTCGAACAACACGGCGTTTTGGGGTTACAGAACTGGCAGCTACTGCTCATTACCGAAGCGCTGCCCGCTGTACTTCTGGGCATCGCGTGCCTCTTTTTGCTGGTAGACACTCCCTTGAAGGCTCGGTGGTTATCGGATCGCGAAAAAACCTGGCTCAACAATCGCCTGTCTGAAGAGCAAAAAGCAATTGGCGCCTCCCATGGCAACACGTTGCGGGCAGCCCTGACCAATCCGAAAGTATTCACGCTCGCGGCCATTAACTTCTGCTGCATCGTGGGCTCGGTCGGTATCGGTATCTGGCTCCCGCAAATCATCAAAAGCCTGGGCATCTCCAGTGGAGCTCTGGGTTTTGTCGTCGCCCTGCCCTACGTGGTAGGCGCAATCGCTGGCAGCTGCAAGGCCGTCGGACACCGCGTTGTCATTCACCAACGGGACGTGCGCGGTGTTGATGAGCAACGCACCGGGTTTCGTCCGTGCAATCTCGGCAATAACGATCAGATAACGGGTATGCGGCGTCAGCAGGCATCGCCGGCGCGCACCGCGCAATGCCGTATGCCAAAAGGCAGCCAAGCCCGCAACAGCCCACCACCAGGCACATCGGCCATGGCGTGCCGTCCGCTATGCGGCTGACCCACAGGCTCGCCAGCCCCCCGAAGGCGAACTGCATTGAGATCCCCAGTGCGACGCTTGCCCCCGCCTGCGTCGGGAACATATTCATCAGGCTTGCCGTGCAATTGGCCCCCAGCAACCCGGTGACACCCATGTACAGCATTAGGCACAACACGATACTGGTCAGGCCGACCCACTGCGTGTATCCCGCGACCATTAACGCTAGCCCCGCTCCACCCGCCACAACTGCGCCAAACCCCAGCATACGTGGTGGCCCCAGGCGATTGACCCAGTGGGCATTGATAAAGCTCACCATGATGATGCCTAAAATATTTAGGCCAAACAGCGCACTGAACGTGCGCGGCGACACACCGAAGTACTCCACGTACACAAAGGGCGAAGCGGTGATAAAGGCGAACACACCGCCAAACGTCAGTGACATACATAGGATCAATGCCACTGCCCGGGGTTGACGGAGAATACTCGGATAGGCCGCAAACGCCGCTTTCACAGAGGTGCTTCGAGCCTGCGGCGACAGGCTCTCTTCTAAGCCCACGCTGACCATCAGCAGGCACAGCCCACATAGTAGGAATAGCACGGCGAATATGGTGCGCCAACCATCGATCAGTACCAGCCAGGTGCCGACCATTGGTGCGACCAGCGTCGCCATCATCGTCAGCATTTGCATCCAGGACAGCACCTTCGCGGCCTGCGCCAGGCCGTACAGATCTCTGGCCACAGTCCTGGCCAGCACCATTGCACCGGCCCCGCCAAGCGCCTGGATAAAGCGCCAGGCGATGAGTTGCTCGATGTTTGCAGCAAACAGGCAACCCAGCGTCGCCAGACCGTACAGCACCAGGCTTCCCAGCAGCAACGGGCGCCGCCCATAGCGGTCCGACAGCGGACCATAAAACAACATGCCCAGGCACAAGCCAGCGAGGAAAATGCTAATCGTATATTGCACGTGAGCAGTGCTGCTCGACAGTTCAACAGCAATCCGCGGCAGGCTGGGCAGGTAGGTATCGATAGAAAAAGGCACGAAGGCCGTCAGCGAGGCCAGCAGAGCAACCAAGCGCAAAGTGGGCTTCATTCGGAGCGCGCAAGGCTTGCAAGAAAGTCTGCAACTAGCGCATTGAATACAGCACCTTGATCGTCGTGAACATAGTGACTGGCGTCGGCGACCTCCACCGTCCGCACGTGCGAGTTGCTGGCCCTCATCGCCTGCAGCGCCGTGGGGGGCAGAAAGTCCGAGCAGCTGCCGCGAATGAACAAGCTTGGGCAATCCAGCGCGCGCACCGCTGGCCACAAATCCGTCGGTTCGATACTCAGCCGTGCCTCGGCGATCCCCTGCTGATCATGGCGCCAGGCAATCACGCCGTCACACTTTTGCATCGAATATGTCAGCCTCGACGCTAGGCCCTGCTCCGATAAGCCCGGGCGTGAAGCCTTCCAGAATGCGCGGGCCGCCTCCCAACTGTCGAAGTGCAACGGCGTCTGGCCCATCTCGCGGCGAATACGCGCAGCGCCATCGCCTTGGCTTGAGGAGCCGGGGCCAATGTCCTCGATGATTAAGCCATCCAAACGACCCGGATGTTGCCGCGCATACTCGAGAGCGTTAGCCCCACCCAATGAGTGCCCCAGCAAGACAAAACGCTGCAGATCCACATGGGCGATCAGGTCCTCAAGATCCTCAACATAAGACTGCGTGTGGTAGCTCGCGGCCGGGGCCCAGTCACTCAGCCCGCGACCGCGCTGGTCGAGGGCGTAGATGCAATAACCACCCCCCAACGCCTCGACCAACGACTCCCAGGTCTGTGCATAGGCGCGCAAGCCATGCAACAGCACCAGCGGCACGCCGCTCGGGTCGCCCCAACGTAAAAAATGCAAACGCAAGCCGGCGCGATTGGTGAAAAAGCGGCTGTCTGGGGACATGATTTTGCTCCGTGAGTGCAGGGCCTGGATCGACTTAGAAACGATCGAAGCGATAAGGGCTGGGATCGATGATGGGCGCGTGCCCGCTGACAATATCCGCCGCCAGGTGACCCGCCGCCGGTGAAGTACCAAAGCCGTGCCCGGAAAAACCGGTGGCCACGGTCAGGCCGGGAATTTGCGCGACCGGGCCTATTACCGGGTTGGAATCCGGGGTCACATCGATGGTGCCTGCCCAGGCTTGAGCGATCCGGGCTTGCTCGAATACCGGCCAGGCCGCCTTGAGGTTGTTCATCGCATCATTGTTCAGCCGCGGGTTGGCGGCGGGGTCTTGCGTGCGTACACGCTCGAACGGGCTGATGCTGTCGGCCGACCAACGCCGGGGCAGCGCCAGGTCGTTGAAAAAATACTTGCCCAGCGACACGTTCAACACGCTGCGCTGCGCACGAAATTGCGGCATGTATTGCTTGGCAAGCAACAGGTGATCGAGGGTCAGGAAGGCGTCCAGCTTGCCACGCTGGGTAATGATGAAGCCGCCGTCCTTGTGTTTGCGAAACGAAAAGTCCGGCGCGCCCACGGCAATTTCAGTAGGGCCCTGCATCGGATGGGTACGCAACACCGAGCAGGTCAAGGCCAGCGTCGGCAAGGACACACCGAGGTTGCCCAAAAAACGCCGCGACCACATACCGCCGGCGAGCAATACCTGATCGCAGCGGATCTCGCCTTTTTCAGTAACCACGCCACTGACTTTGCCGGCAGACATCTGCAGCGTACGCACCGCACATTGCTCGATGATCACCACGCCCAGGGCCATGGCCGCCTTGGCAATCGCACTGCTGGCCAGGGTCGGCTCCGCACGCGCGTCGGACGGCGTGTAGATCCCGCCGGCCCAGTCGCCCTCGCCGCCCGGCACCAATTGTTCGATCTCGCGTTTGCTCAGCAATCGAGAATCAAGGGACAGATGCTCGACCGACTTGAGCCAACCTTCATGCATGGCCATTTGCGTGTCGTTGCGGGCGACAAACATGATGCCTTCTTGCCGATAGCCCACATCCGCGCCCACCCGCTCGGGCATTTGCGCCCACAAGCGGTCTGCGGCCAGTGCCAGCGGTATATCGTGCGCGTGCCGGCTGGTCTTGCGCACCCAGCCCAGGTTTCGCGAGGACTGCTCGCCGGCAATACGGCCTTTTTCCAGCACCACCACCGGAATATTGCGTTCGGCCAGCGTCAGTGCAGCCGTCAAGCCGATGATGCCGCCGCCGATAATGACGACGCAGGTCGCAGTGGGAAACACGGTGGACGTATCCACGGGCGCAATCGTCGGGGCCATGATCAAGACTCGATAAGCAATTAAGGTCAGCCGCGCACGCGCACAGCCACGTAACGGGTTACTGCGACAGGCGAATGACGTCGACTTGCGCCTTGGAAGCGTTGCGATAAGCCGTCACTTCCAATTCCACCTTGTAGACCGTCGAGCCCAGCGGCGGGCACGTAACGGTGCTGGCCGGATCGACGCCGCGAAACTTCTCGCCGATCAAGGCCATCACCGCCGGCACATCCTTGGGGTCTTGGATGAACACGCGCGAGCACACCACATCGGCCAGGCTGGCATCGACGGCGGCCAGCGCGGTTTCGATGTTGGCGAAGACCTGGTGCGCCTGCTCGAGGACGTCTTCCGGGATCAATTTGGTTTGAGGGTTACGGCCGGCGGTGTTGGAAACATAGATCCAGTTGTCCACCACCACCAGGCGCGAATAGCTGGCTTGGTCTTCAAACGGGGAACCGGTCTTGAGCTTGATGATTTTTGTCATGTCGAAGGTCTCTTCAGTTGTATAGGAAATGGCTCAGCGCAGCTCCGGGGTTTCCCACAGATTCAGTTTCACGCCGATGCCTCTTTCGATTGCATTGCGGTACACCACGGTGCCCCAGGCCACGTCTTCCACGGGCATGCCGCCGACCGACATGATGATGATTTCTTCATCGTTCCTGCGCCCTGGGGCATCGCCGGCAATGATCTTGCCGATGTCTTCAAGCTGTTCGGGTTGCATCGTGCCTTCGGCGATCATGTCCATGAAACGCACCCCGATCACCGGCACGCAGTGGTGGGCAGGCTTGGGCAATTCTTCGAACCAGGCTTCGTAGAGGCCGGTGTTGTCCAGCACCTTGCGCACGTCGGCACGCTCCATCCCTTCATCCAGGGAGCAGGATGCCGGCATCGCCATGAAGGCCCCCGGTTTGACCCACTCGCGTTTAACGATTGGGTAGATTGAGGGGTCGCCCGTCTTACCGGAGCTACAATAAGTAACAAGGTCGGAATCACGGACCACTTCTTCGAGGCTATCGACCACTTTAATCGTGGTTACCTGGGGGTAGGTTTCCTTCACCCAGGCGATAAAATCGTTCAGGCTTTTCTCGCCTCGGCCCTTGATCTTTAACGTATCGATTTGCGGGCAAACGGCGATGAATGCGGCGAGCGTGGTCTTGCCCATCACACCCGGGCCGAGCAGACCGACCACCGTTGAATCCTTGCGGGCCAGGTGCCGCGCGCCCACGCCGGGGATCGCGCCGGTGCGATAGGCCGACAGCAGGTTGGCGGACATATGCGCCAGCGGCGCGCCGGTGTCGGGGTCGTTGAGGGTGAACATCAGAATCGAGCGGGGCAGGCCTTTTTCGCGGTTGGCAATATTGGAGCCGTACCATTTGACGCCCGCAGTGCAGAAATTGCCGCCCAGGTAGGCCGGCATCGCCATCATGCGCCGGTCAGCGGTGGGCTTGGGCATGTTCGGGAACGGCGAATCCTTCGGGAATATCACAATGGCGCCGTGGGAATCATTGTTCGGCCCGGCCATGCGATAGTCGCCGCTATACAGCAGGCCGAACATCTCTTCCATGGTGTTCACACAGGCGAGCATGTCGGTCACGCCAGCGCGGATCATGTCCTGCTCGGACAGGTAGATGAAGTCTATTTTTTTAGTAATGGACATAATTATTCTCGGACTGGAGGTAATATCGCTGCGGTAGGCGCTGCTCCCACGCTATCGGCCTTGAGTATCAGCGGGCGAATTTCGGCGGTATTGTAAATTTCGGACATCACGGTGCATTCCGCGCGCACGTACTGGCGCGATAAATGCGTGATTATTCCCGGATGTCTCCACTTGAAGGTGCTATGATGGTCAACCTGTGCGCGCCGACGCTGCGGCACCACACCGCGTACGAACAACCCTGGTTCGTGCTCAACTCATCGCGGTATTCGGTAGTGCCTTCCGATCACCCGGCGATTTCGCATTTCTATGCCTTTGACGTTGCCGACTCGGCCGACCTGCTGGCGGTCCCGGATGGCTGTGTGGACATCGTGTTCGACTGTGATGCCACGCGCCCCAGCGTGAGGATTTGTGGCACGCCGTTGGAGGCGCAGCGGGTCCAGTTGCTGCAGGGTCATCATTACTTCGGCGTGCGCTTTTCGCCGGGGGTGATTCCGGGTTTCATCAACGTCTTGGCCGAGGACCTGACCGAACAGGAATGGGACCTGCTGGAAGTGTCTGCATTTGCCCAGCGCATTTTCGAGAGCATCGTCCAGGCCCCGCAGTTGCAGGAGCAAATGAAGCTGTTCAACGACTACCTGATCCCGCGCTTGATGGGCAGGACCTCAAAGCTGACGGCCATGGTCATTCAACAGGCGCTCGCCCACCGCGGCGACCTGCGCATCCAACAGCTTGAACACCTCAGTGGCTACACCAGCCGTAGCATTCATCGCCAGTTCAGCCAGGACACTGGCCTGTCACCCAAGACCTTCTGCCGGATCATCCGCTGCCAGGCGGCTCTGGAAACCCTGAATACCCAGCACGATGTATCGTTTTCGGAACTCGCCCTGGACCTGGGCTTTTCCGATCAGTCGCACTTCCTGCGCGACTTCAAGAAACTGGTCAGTACAACGCCCTGCGAATACCAACGCACAATGCTGCGAAACGCCTATAACGAGCGCATCAGCTTCGCCTGAAACCCCGCCCTCCCTTCCCTCGCCGGGAAATTAAGTTTCGGTCTCCATCATTTCTCCATAAACCCTACGCTGAACGTGCATGCTGATGAGGCATCATCCAATCCGTTGCTGAAAAACTGCGCACCGTTGCAGCATTGAGCCACGGCATAGCACATCGACCGAGCAGACCATGACTGAATCATCCCTTGCATCGAGCGCCAACCAGGCGCTGATCCTGATCGCCGAAGACGAGCCGGAGATTGCCGATATCCTCGCGGCCTATCTCAAGCGCGCCGGCTTTAAAACCGTGCATGCGCAGGACGGGCGGCGCGCGCTTGAGCTGCATCAGGCGCTCAAGCCCGATCTGGTGCTGCTCGATGTGCTGATGCCGAAGCTGGACGGCTGGATGGTGCTGGCGGAAGTTCGTCATCGCGGCAACACGCCGGTGATCATGCTGACGGCCCAGGATCAGGACATGGACAAGCTCATGGGGCTGCGCATAGGCGCCGATGACTACATCGTCAAACCCTTCAACCCGGCGGAGGTCATCGCCAGGGTCCAGGCAGTACTGCGCCGATGCGCCGATCAGGGACATGGCAGCGGCCACAGTGTGCTGCGCGTCGGCCCATTCGAGATCGACATCGACAACCATGAGGTAAGCGTGCGCATCGGCACGCAAAAACAGCCGTTGCAACTGACGGTGACCGAATTCAGGTTGCTCGCGCAGTTGGCAAAGTCGCCGCGTCGAGTGTTCAGCCGCGCCGAACTGCTGGTGCTCTGCTCACCTGAGAGCGACAGCCTGGAGCGTACGGTCGACAGCCATATCAGCAAATTGCGCCGCAAGATCGAAGACCTCGGCATGCGCGGCGTGCCGGCCAGCATCCGGGGCGTCGGCTACCGGTTCGGGAGCCAGGCATGAACGTCAGCAACAGCATGAGCCGGCAGATCATCTTGTCGATGACCGCCGTGGTGCTGTGTGTAATCGCACTCGCGGTCGTCGGCACCTATGTGTTCTATGCATTGCTTTGGACCCTGTCGCCCCCGACGCAGCTGGAGCTGGAGGCGGATGAATGGTTGCCCAGTGGCGTAGAATGGGCCTGGATGAGCTTGATTACCTGCGTCAGCCTGGGCGTCGGCGTGGCGGTGGCCGTCAAATTGTCCCGACGCATTCTCATGCCGCTGAACTCGGTGGCGGCCAGTCTGCGCAGCCTGGCCGACGGCGACCTGGATGCACGGGCAGTGGCGCCAGACGTTTCTCCGGGCGAAGCTGCCCGCCTGGTGAATGACTTCAATAGCATGGCGAACCGATTGAAACGCATGGCCGAAGAACAAGCCTTCTGGAACGCCGCGATTGCCCATGAACTGCGCACCCCGCTGACCATCCTGCGCGGCCGTCTGCAAGGCCTGGCCGAGGGTGTATTCAAGCCTGACACTTCGCAGTTCTATAGTCTCCTCAGCCAGGTCGAAGGGTTGACGCGCCTGGTTGAAGATCTGCGCGTGGTGGGCATGGGGGATAACGGCTACCTGAAGCTGGAAATCAAGCATGTCGAGCTGGCCGACGCGCTGGAGGCCGAAGCGCGGTTGTTCGAACCCAGCCTGAACAGTGCCGGTTTCGTCCTGCTGCTGGACCTGCGCAAGGGCCCCGTGCACTGCGATCCCGCCCGCATCCGCCAGGCCTTGCTGGCACTGCTGGACAACATCCGCCGGCATGCCACGCCGGGCAACGTCAGCGTTCAGCTCGGCAGTGACGAGCGCGGCAATTTCCTGAGGGTCGCGGATGAGGGTCCGGGTGTCGACGAGCCGTTCGCCGCCCTTATTTTCGATGCGTTTCAGCGTGGCGACAGTTCGCGTTCCCGCGCCCAGGGCGGCAGTGGCCTGGGCCTGGCCGTGGTGCGTTCGATCGCGCTGGCCCATGGCGGCGCCGTGGCCTGTCGAACACTTGTAAATGGCGGCACTTTATTTGAACTCAGTTGGCCAACGGCAACCCTTTTGAATATCGAACCCTGACAACCTTGAAGCGAAGTTTGCTCTATTAACACCCACCAAGGTGATGGCATGCGTCTCCGTATCTCTTTATTCAAAAGAGCAATTAAATATCGCCACTTTGCCTTACTGGACCTACAAGGACGTTGTATCGCATTCATGAGTTGCGAAGAAATCCCCAACAGAGGTGAATGGATGGAAGTCGAAGCAGTCAATCTCGCCTGGCTCAATCAAACGCTGCCAGGCCTTGAACGCCGGGCAGCGATCAGCCACACCGTGTAATGCCTGGCACCCTTGTTTAACGTTCCAACGTGGATAACTGTTATGCCGACACTGCATTCAGCGCGGATGCCTATCGCCCTTAAACAACTGGAAGCGTCACTGACGCTCTACACATTCAAACTCAAAAAGGTGCAGCGCTTCTGTATTCCCCTGCAAAAGTACGCGCCTTCTTGTGTCTTGGCCCTGTGGCTGTTGGGCGTATGTGCATCGCTGATAACCCAATCCTATTATCACTGGCTGCTGACAGCGCCGACCATCTGCATCCTGATCACCCTGGAAATCATCATCGAAGAAGTCCAGATCGATCTGTTGTTGATGACCGACGAAGCGCGTCATCGGCTCGGCATCTCCCGCGACTTTCATCAACGCGCAACGCGCGACACAGGTGCACCATGGCATCCGTAACACCGCCGATTCTGCTCGAAGAAAGTAAAAAACTGGGACAGCAATCTGCCAGCCAGACCCTCAAGGCCATCGCCAGGGCCTATCCCGGTAAATTGTTCGGCACCTTATCGTTGGTCGCACTGGAAAATGCGCTGCTGCTGGCCTACCCGCTGTTCGCCGGGTTTGCCGTGGACTCGATCATCCGCGGCGATGCCGCCAGTGCATTGTGGTATGCCGCCGTGGTATTGGGCTTCTGGGTGGTTGGCGCGGCGCGGCGGGCGCTGGATACGCGCACCTTTACGCGCATCTACGCCGACCTTGCGGTACCGGTAATTCTCAACCAGCGCCTGCAACGCCACAGCACCTCCAAGGCGGCGGCGCGGGTGGTGCTGGCGCGCGACTTCGTCGACTTTTTTGAAAAGCACGTGCCGACAATCGCCACCGCGCTGGTGTCGATCGTCGGGGCGGCGGGCATGCTGTTGGTGATCGAGCCCTGGGTCGGCCTGGCCTGTCTGCTGGCGTTGCTGCTATGCGTCACGCTCATGCCGGGCTTCGCGCGGCGCAACCAACGCTTGCATGAGCGCTTGAACAATCGGCTGGAAAAGGAAATCGGCCTGGTGGAAACGGTCGGGGCGCATACCTTGCACCGCCACTATCAGGTGCTGTCGCGGCTGCGCATCGGGCTATCGGACCGTGAAGCAGTGGCGTTCCTGTCCATTGGCATTCTGGCGGCGCTGCTGTTCGTGGTCGCGATCACCCAACTGGCCTTGGCGCCAGCGGTGAAAGCCGGGCATATCTACGCGGTGATGACCTACCTGTGGACCTTCGTCAGTTGCCTGGATGAAGCGCCTTCGATGATCGACCAACTGGCGCGGCTCAAGGACATCGGCAAGCGGGTGGACCCAGGCCTGGCGGATTCAGCGCGGTGACCTGCGCGTTTCCGACGGCGATTCGCCGAACAGCTCGCGGTAATGCGTGGCGAAATGGCTCAGGTGAAAAAAACCCATGGCCACGGCGATTTCACCGACGTTTTTCTTGCTCGGGCAGGTTGCGATCAGGCGTCGCCTGACCGCGTTGAGACGCAAATTGCGCAAGTACTCTACTGGCCGCATACCGGTCACTGCCTGAAAACTGTTCTGCAGGGTTCTGCGACTGACGCGCAACTGCTCGCAAAGGTCCAGGATGCTCAGCGGGGTATCGCCACTAGCAATGATCAATTCCTGGCTGCGTCTGACCAAATAGGCGCTGACCGCGAAATTGCCACGCCGGCCACGCACTTCGTCGCCTGCGTGGGTGAACAGATCGAGGAACGCACCGAGCAGCTCATCTTCCAGGATTTTTTCCGACGCCGGGCTGATGGCGTCCGCGTGTTCCAGAAAGTGACGAAACAATAGGTGAATGCGCTGACGAATGCGCAGCAGTGACGGTTCATCCACGTTAAGCGCGGGCACGCTGGTCAAACGCTTGAGCTGATCATTGGATAACTCGAAAGCCGCCAGTTTGGCGAAACGCACGGCATCGACGTTGAATGCAAAAAAATGCGTGCCTTGCGGCGCATGCAGCACGAACTCTTCGGCATCACGCAGCAGCACCACGCTTTGCGCGCTTACCCGTTGCCCCTGGACCACCGGAGGGTTGCCCAGTGACATGGCTGCGCACAAGCGGCCCTGGGGCGAACGGCCATGCTGCACCACCCGCTTGTCCAGCACCTCCTGGAAGATCTGGAAGCGATCACCGGTCAGTTGCCGCAGCTCACTGGTCAGGCAGCCGCGACCGAGCTGGTCATAGACCTGCTGCCAACCCTGGATCGAGCCGGCGTGCTGTTGAGAGTCATTGAAGGTTCGGACTTCAGCGAGCATATTCGTCATTCCTCGGCGGCCGGGTTCTTGCTTTTGGCCTGAAGGTGGCTCAGTCATCCGTGACATCGGTTGGCGTTACACAGGCGCAACGTCCGCCTGGAAAACCAAAGCCAGTTCCGTGCCAAGCATGTGCAGATGATAAGTGCCTGGGTGAATATCCATCGGCGCCAGTAGCGCACCGGAAAGCACCACCTGCCCGGCCTCTACGCGATGACCATCGGCCAGCAAGCGCCGCACCAGCCAGCACAGGTTGAACAGGGGGCTGTCTTCTCGGTCCTGGGTATCGCCGCTGCCCAGATACACACCCTCATGCTCCAAGTGATACGCCACGCACGCATGCCGGACAGGATCGAACGGCACAGGCTGCCCTACACAGTACAGTGCCGCGGCGGCGTTATCGGCCAGGAACGCGCCAAGCCCGAAATGCCAGCCCTGCCAGCGACAGTCGGCGATCTCGAACGCCGGCGCCACCTCGGCGATGGCCGCCAGAATCTCCTCATCCCCGTAGTCGCCCGCTACCAGCGTGCGCCCGAACACAAACGCCAGTTCGACCTCAAGCTTGGGCTGAATCAACCGCTCAAATGACACCGTGCTGCCCGGCTCGACCTCCATGACCGCCGTGAGGCCGCCATACACCGGCTCGTCGAGGCCAAAGCGCGCTTGCGCCGCGCGGCCTGCAAAGGCGACCTTCCAACCGCTCAGCCGCTCGCCGCCGGCCTGGCGCCGTGCCAGCCCCTGAAGCTGCAGACCGTAGCCTTCCAGCCGGTCCAGCGCCTCGGGCGGCAACGGTGCAATGGGCTGGGCGGTGCGCCAGGCCTCGTACAGTTGGCCGAGCAGTGCGTTGGCGCCACTCATGAAAGTTGCTCCGCCAGTTTGCGCAGTACGCCATCAAGCCGCTCCGGAGTGGTAATCGCCGCGACAAATCGGTCCGGACGCACCACCACGATGCAGTCACGCACCTTGGAGAACCATTCGCCCAGGCGGTTATCCACGTCCTCCACACTCACGGCGTCGCTGGCCGTCAACGGCTGGTTTCGGCCCACGCCGCTGCGCGACCGGTTGACCTGGATGAAACAGGTGCCCCAACGTGCCCAATAATCCGCCATCGGTTCGCTGAGGTGCTCGCGCGGATTCACGCGGTAACCCAGCACGGCATAGCTGTTGCCGAGGACTTCGTCCAGGCGCCGGCGCTGACCTTGCGCATCTTCGATATTCGGTTGGATGAACAGTTGCCCGACTAGATCATCCTCACGCAATTCGGCCCGCTCGTGATAGACCAGCCCTTTGGTGATGGTCGCCTTGGGTTTGAACTTGAACTCCAGCAAGTGCGAACGCAGGTTGTCGACGCTGTTGACTGCCTGGAACAGCCAGTCGCGCACGCCTGCCATCAGCGGGTTGGTCAAGCCAAGGACGGCGCCCATATTGTCGGCCAGGGCTACCAGTTCAGTGGCGTGACCACGGCGTTCCTGGTCGTAACTGGCCAGGATCGAGGGCGCCGCACGCCCCTGGATAATCGCCGCGAGCTTCCAGGCCACGTTGGCCACATCGCGCAGGCCGGAATTAAGGCCTTGCCCGGCCCAGGGCGGAGAAATATGCGCCGCATCACCCACCAGCGCCACACGCCCTTCGACAAAGCGCGCCGCGACGCGCGAGTGGTGGGTATAGGCACGAATGCGAATGACATTGAGGTCGTTTACGGCATCGCCGATATGCCCGTGGATCAGCTTGCGAATCGTTGCCTCTTCGCACATTTTCGCTTCGTCCTCGCCCTCCATCAGCATGAATTCCCAGCGCCGCTGCTGGTACGGCAAATAGATGCACACGAAAGGCCGCTGCGGATCGGCATGCAACGCGGTGTAGGGTGCGTCCAGCGTGTCGTTGGCTGTATCGACCACCACCCATTTGCGTGGATGGGTCAGCCCCAGCAGTTCGATACCGAGTTTTTTACGCACCGTGGAGCGACCGCCGTCGGCACCGATCACATAGTCGGCTTGAAGCTGGTAGGTCTCGCCGTCGGCACCGCGCACCTGCAGGGTCACGCCCTGATCGTCCTGCGCAAGTTCGAGCAGTTCGTGGCCCTGGCGCAACTCGACGCTGGCGCGCTGCCCGAGATGCTCACGCAAGGTGCCTTCGAGCAGTTGCTGCATGAAAATATTGCGCATCGGCCAGCCGTAGTGGGCAGCACTTGGCTTGACCTCGGCGAAACACACGCCGCGCGCGTTGTAGTAGCGCAGCGGCACATCGCAAATCATGTCGCGTACCGCCAGTTCGGCGATACCGATGCCCTGCAACACACGCAATGCCTCATCGTCCATGCCCACGGCACGGGGATAAGGCAGGATGCCGTCGGCCAGTTCAAGGACGATGCAGTCGATACCGTACATTCCCATATAGTGCGCGGCCGTGATGCCATTGGGGCCACCGCCCACGATGACAACCTGGGTCTTCTCCTGCTTCATCGCTATTCACCGCTTTCTTGTTGTGGTTTTGATCCAATACTGCTTGATGCTGCGCCTTTATCAGTGCAGCCCGTCAATACCTTTTACATCCTCGGCCTTCAGGCCGCCCAACCGCGCATGCAAACGGCCGCGGGTGGCGAACGCCCAAATCACCACTACCTCATCAGCCGAAGGGCCGTCACCGAACGTCAGGGAGAAGCTGTCGTAATGCGAACGCACGTACAGCGCGTCTTTGTGGGCCAGCGGTACGTCGATGGTCGAACCCGGCCCGCCGCGTTTGCCGGTCGAGGGCACCCACGACTTGCCACCGCCCAGGGCGACGCGGATCGGATCGGCGGCCGGGTTGGTGAGGAACGCGTTGCCGTGCTCGTATTCTCCCGCGCTGCCCACCAGGATGGCCTTGCCATAGCTGACAATTTCATGTGCGCCGGCCAATGCCTTGATGCGCCGGCCGAACTCTTCGCCCAGCAGCGGCGACGGCTCAGTCAATTGCGAGAGGTCCTCGCTGTAGCGCCCGGCATAAGGGTTGGCGATCACGGCAGCCACGGCGTATTTGAACAGCGGCTCGCCATCGGCCAGTTGGCCACTTTCGTTGGCCAGGGTTTCTTCGATGAAGCTGTACCATTTGCGGATGTGATAGCTGGCAAAATTCGCGGTTTTCATCAGGTGAACCTCGGTTCAAATCGGGTCAAGGGGGTCAAGGGGGTCAAGCGTGATGTTGCGACTCGGCGCACGGGCGGCCTTGAAGCGGGCCTTGCCGCACGCATCGTCATGCTCTGTCTCGAGAAAGAATTCCATGCGATTGCAATCGGGGTCGTTGAAATACAGGCCGTTGCCGATTTCATGATCGGTAATTTTCACCACCTCCACCCCCTTCTTCAGCAACATGCCGTAGAGCTGGCGCAAGGTGGTCATGTCACCTTCGATTTCCAATCCGTAGTGCTGCAGGCCCAGGCCGCCCTGATGGGCGCCCGGTTCTGCACGAATCAAGGCGATGTCGTGATGTTTGGTGCCAAACGCCATCATGACCCAGCTTTCGCCCCGGGCACTTTCGTGCATGCCCAGGATGTCGGCATACCAGCGCGCCGACACATCAGGATCACTCACAAATAGCGATAAGTGAGTCCGAAGGATTTTGACTTTCATCACCGATTTCCTCAGTTTTTCTTGACGATGGATTGATGCCCGGCCTTGATCTGCGCCACGGCAGGCGTCCAGAGCACATCCGCGATCTCACTGAATTCACGCCAGTGCTTCTGCCAGCCGTCCCCGCCATTGTCAGAAGTGAACAAGTGCCCATACTTGGTGCCCGCCACGATCTGGCGCGGGTTGGCCGGGTTGAAGGCAATGGCCCAGACGCAGGAGTTGGGTTGCTGCGGCAGCGGCAATACCTCCCAACTGAGGGCGGCGTTACGGGAAATCAGGATTTTGCTGGTGGTGCCGGGAGTGCCGTCGGAAATGCTCAGGTACAGCGTGTCCTCGGTGCCCGGCGGCGCGTTCATGGCGCGTATGTAGTACAGGCCGAACGCTTCCCGGCCAACAATGCCGGTCCAGGTCAAGCCTTCATCAAGGCTGCGGTAGACCGCGTTGACGCACACCACCACGATGACTTTTTCGCCATGGTTGGGCAGCACCAGGATGTTGTGGATATCCGAGTTGAAGTCCCACAGCAGGCGGTCATCAACCCGAGTCCAGCTGTCGCCACCGTCGCGGGAATGGAACAGCCCACCCTCCTCCAGGCCGAACCACACCTGATTGCGGTCGGTGGGGTCGTAGGCGAAGGCCAGCAAACGTGGGCGACTGACGCCGTCGCAGAATTCCGGGATCTCCACCGGCGCGCGATCCCAGCTCAGGCCGCCGTCCAGGGTGCGCCACAGCACAGCGCGCGAGGGCGCACCGGTACCGACAAAGATCCGCTGGGCATCCTGCGGGTCCACCGCGACCTTCCACACCGTCTCGCCGTTGAACGGCGAATCGACGCGCTGCCAGTGCCCACCGGTGTCGTGGCTGACACACAAGCCCACGTCGGTGCCGGCATAGATTCGCTCGGGCGTGTCGGGATGCACGCTCAAGGAGCGGGTGATCGCGTCGAATTCCAGGTCTTGCCCCAGGCCCAGACGATGCCAGGTCTTGCCATCGTCGGCACTGCGAATCACCGCCTGCCCGACGGTGGCGACTAAAAGGGTTCCGTTACTCATCTCTGATACTCCTCAGATATAGATGCCACGGGTCAAACCACCGTCGATGCCGATGGACTCACCGGTTACCGCGCCAGCCTTCGGCGACGCCAGGAAGCCGATCAGCCAGCCCATTTCGATCGGTGCCAGGGTGCGGCGAATCGGCGTCGCGTCGATGTAGGCCTGTTCAACCTGTTCCGCGGTCTTGCCTTGCTTGACCGCTTCGCGCTCGTACAGCTCCTGGATATGCGGGGTATCCACCACGCCGGGGTGAATCAGGTTGACCGTGATGCCCGACGGACCGAGCTGGTCGGACAGGGTTTTGGTCATGTGGGCAATCGCCAGGTTGCGCATGCCCGAGAGCACTTTGCTGCTGCGCCCGGTGAGCCCGCCGATGTTGATGATGCGACCGAAGCCGGCAGCCTTCATGTGCGGGGTCACGGCCTTGGCGCAACGGAAGTAGCCGATCACCTTGGTGTTGAGGTCCGACAGCAACTCCTCGTCGCCGGCGTGCTCGATGTCATTGCGTACCACACCAGACGGCGCGGCAGCACCGTTGACGAGGATGTCGATGCGGCCGAAATGCTTGTACGCCGCATCGACCATCTCCGACACGGCCTTCATGTCATTGGTGTCACAGAACAGCGGCAGCACTTCATTACCGGTCTGTGCCGTGATCTCTTCGGCAGCCAGTTGCAGGAACGCCATGCGCCGCGCGCAGATCACCACCTTGCAACCTTCCTCGGACAGAAAACGTGCGACTTCCTTGCCGATGCCCATGCCGCCGCCGGTCACAATTGCCACACGGCCTTTCAATTCCAGATCCATTGCCATTTCCTCTTGTGATTGTTCGATTCAGGCGAGATCGACGAAGACGCTTTTGGTCTCGGTGTAGGCGTCGATCACGTTCTTGCCCATTTCCCGGCCCCAGCCGGATTGCTTGTAGCCGCCGAACGGCGAGGCCGGATCGACCACGTTCCAACAATTGATCCATACCGAGCCGGCCTTGAGCTGCGCGGCCACGCGGTGCGCCGAGCGCAGGTCGCGGGTCCACAGGCCGGCGGCAAGGCCATAGGGCGAGTCGTTGGCGCGCAGCACCAGTTCGTCGATTTCGGTCCAGGCCATCACGGTCAGCACCGGGCCGAAGATTTCTTCGCGGGCCACGCAGGCGCGCTCGGCGCGGTCCAAAAACACGCTCGGAGCAATGAAGTGACCACGCTCCAGGTGTTCGGGACGGCCGCCGCCGCAGATCAGTTCGGCGCCCTCTTCCTGGCCCCGCTGGAGGTAACCCTTGACGGTGTTCAATTGCCGCGCGGACACCAGCGGGCCCATGCTGCTGGCCGGGTCCAGGCCATCGCCGAGTACGTGGGCGGCGGCATGACGCTGCAGTTCTTCGAGCACCTGATCAAGCACACTGGCATGCACATACAGGCGTGAACCGGCCGTGCACACCTGGCCCTGGTTGTAGAAAATCCCATCGGCGGCGCCCTTGGCGGCGCGCACGATGTCGGCGTCGGGCAAGATGATGTTCGGCGATTTGCCGCCCAGCTCCAGGGACACCTTTTTCATGTTGCCGGTGGCGGCCTGGGCGATCAGCCGACCGACCTGGGTCGAGCCGGTGAAGGCGATCTTGTCGACGTCCGGGTGCTGCGCCAGTGGCGCGCCGGTGTCGACGCCCAGGCCGGTGATCAGGTTGACCACGCCCGCCGGGAAGCCTGCCGCTTCAATCAGTTGCACCAGACGAATCGCCACCAGCGGCGTCTGCTCGGCGGGCTTGAGCACCGCCACGCAACCGGTGGCCAGCGCCGGACCGAGCTTCCACACGCACATGGTCAACGGGAAGTTCCACGGCACGATCAGCGCACACACGCCCACCGGCTCGCGCAGGGTGTAGTTGAGCATCGGCGCGCCGCTGGCCGGCGAGACGGGCAGCGTGCTGCCTTCGATCTTGGTGGGCCAGCCGGCGAAGTAGCGAATGATGTTCGCCGCGCTGGCCGCTTCACCGCGCGCATTGGCGATCGGCTTGCCGTTCTCCAGGGTGATCAGTTGCGCCAGCTCCTCGCGGTGCTGGTCCAACAGATCGGCGAGGCGAAACAGCAACAAACCGCGCTGCGCCGGTGACTGCAAGGCCCAGGCGCCGGTGAAGGCTGCGCGGGCAGCTGCCACGGCCGCATTCACATCGCGCTCATCGCCCTGGGCGACTTCAGTCAGGGTCTGTTCAGTGGCCGGATTTTCCACGGCAAAGCGACGACCGCCGGCGGCGTCCTGCCAGGTACCGCCGATAAACAGGCGGCCGGGCTGGTCCAGGAACGCCTGGACGGCAGGCAATAATTGGAGCAGGTTCATGGTCGACTCCTTCACAGCGCCATTTCGATCAGGCAAGGCCCGGCATTGGCGGCGGCGTTGGCCAGCGCCCGTTGCAATTCGGCGTTGGTGTGTACGGTGCAGGACGGCACGCCATACCCTTTGGCCAGGGCCTTCCAATCGATACGCGGACTGTCGAGTACGGTCAGCTTTAGCGCCTGCGGGTCGAGCTCGGTCATGCCGAAACGGCGCAGTTCGTTCTGCAGGATCGCGTAGCGGTGGTTGGCGGCAATCAGGATCACCACCGGCAATTGCTCGCGGGCGATGCTCCACAGGGTCTGAATGGTGTACTGGGCGCTGCCGTCCGATTGCAGGCAAAACACCCGGTTGCCAGGCTCGGCCAGTGCGGCGCCAAAACCCACCGGAATGCCCTGGCCGATGGCGCCACCGGTATTGGTCAATACACGGTGCCGCGCGGCACGGGCAGAAGCGGTGAAAAACGGATAGCCGCAGGTGCCGCCCTCCACCGAGACAATGCAGTCGTCCGGCAGCGCGGCGGCCAACACTTGCCCCACCGACTGCGGGCTCAAAGCCGCCTCGCCCGGCGGCAGCTGGATGTCCTGCGGCGTCGGTACATAGGCCGGCGCATCCAGCGCATCGGCCAGCGCGGTCAGCGCCCCGGCCACATCGTCGCCCACTTCGGCCAGCGACAGCAGACGCTCACGCTCAGCCAACCGTGACGGAATACCTTCGTAGCCGAAATAACTGATGGGCTCCACGACACCGGCGCACACAACCTTGTCGTATTGCTCGAGGATCTCAATTGCCACTTCCGGGAAATACGGCAAGCGATCCAGGTCGGGCAAGCCGCCGCCGCGGTAGCTCAGGCGCGGGAAAGTCTCGGCAAACATCCGCACGCCGGGCAGTTGCGCCAGGCGCCCCGCCGCTTCCAGGCCGGCCACTGACAAGCCTTGGTCACCGACGATGAAGACCAGGCGCTGGCCATCGCGCAGCGCCTGGGCCACGGCTTCGATACGGTCGCCGGCAAAGCGCCGGACCGGCGCACGTAGCGGGCTGAACTGCCCATTGTGGGTCGCCGTATTGGATTGCAGGTCCATGGGCAGGATCAAGCTGGCGATCTGGCCTTTGGCTTGCCAGGCGGCGCGCATGGCTTCCTGCAAGTCCTCGCCCACACCGGACGCGGTGCGCGAGGTGCGTACCCAACCGGAAACAGTACCGGCCAGGGCCTGGATGTCGCTGGCCAAAGGCGGGTCGTAATTGACGTGCCATGACGCGTGGTCGCCGATCACATTGACGATGGGCGTGTTGGCGCGCCGTGCGTTGTGCAGGTTGGCGATGCCGTTGGCAAAGCCCGGGCCCAGGTGCGTCAGGGTCATTGCCGGTTTGCCGGCGATACGACCGTAACCGTCCGCCGCGCCGGTGCACACCCCTTCGAACAACGACAACACCGGCTTGAGGGCGGGTGCACTGGCCATGGCGGCCACCAGCGGAATCTCGGTGGTTCCCGGGTTGGCGAAGCAGTATTCGATACCACTTGCCGCTGCCGCATTCACTATTAGTTGTGCGCCATTCATTGTCAGCCCTCTCACTTGAGCGTTTTCTTTGATGAGATTTATCACATATAAAGACACTCATAACAAGATTTAATTTAAGTTAAATCTCTTATTTTGAGATTATATGCAATTAATACGTTCTCAATATAGAGTGATGACGTGTGGGGGCGGGCTTGCTCGCGAAAGCGGCATGTCAGTCCACACAGCCGTCACTGAAGTACCGTTTTCGCGAGCAAGCCCCGCTCCACATTGGATCTGGGGCGTTTTCGCCTATAGTGCTTACCCGCACGCCTCCCCTTCTCTAGGAACGAAATGAGCAGTCTGAGTAAGTTGTTGAGTGTCCTGGACCTGTTCGGTCCACAGACGTTGAAGATCGACCCGGACACCATCGCCGAGCGCATGAGCCTGTCGCGCGCCACGGCGTATCGCTACGTCAAGGACCTGTGTGACGCCGGGCTGCTGACGCGCGTGGACGCCGGCAGTTACGGCCTGGGGCCCCGCGTGATCGAGCTGGACTGGATGATGCGCCAGTACGACCCCATCCTTCTCGCCGGGCGCGAACTGATGCATGAACTGTCGACGCAGACCGGCCTTGCGGTGTTCGCCAGCGTTTTCTATGACGGGCGCATCATCAACACCTACATCGCCGAACCGACTGACACTTACCACTTCTCCTTCGGGCGCGGGCACCCGCTGCCGTTTTTTCGCGGTGCGCAATCCAAGGTGTTAATCGCCTATCAGAAAGGTCGGCGCTTGCAACGCCTGTTCGAAGAACATATGGCCGGCGACCCGGAAAGTGCCTATGACTGGGCAAGCTTTGCAAAGGCCACGAAGAAGATTCGCAAGGACGGCTATTGCCTGACCCACGATGAACTCAACCTGGGCCTGACCGGCATCGCGGCGCCGATCATCCAGCCGGATATGGACGAAGTGGTGGGCAGCTTATCCGCCGTCGGCAGTACTCAAAGCTTCAGGCTGCTGCGCCAGGAAACCGTGATCGAGATGGTGATGGACACCACGCGACGGATTGCCGAGAACATGCGCAATCAGCCGGGCGCCGCCGCGCCCTGAAGTTGAGGCGCGACAGCCAGGGTGGATCAGAACGGTACGGCGACGGTCACCTGGCTGTATAGGTTGGTGCCATTGCCGACAGCCTGGTTTCCGCCCGTAGTGGAGTCCTGTTTTGGCTTGTAGAGACCGATCAGCGGCGTGATGATCAAGTGTGGGTTGACGGCCCACTCGGCGTACAGGTCCAGCTCCCGCGCACTGAGATTCAGCGCATCGCTTTTGCGCAGCGTGTCGAAGTCGAAGTACAACGCACCCAGGGTCAGGTTTTCCAGCGGCGTGGCTTTGAGACCCACATGCTGGATGCGCGTGTTGCTGTTGAACGGCCCGGCATAGTTGCCGGCGACTTCGCCTTGCAGCCAGGTGCCGTAGCCGGAGCTCAGACCTGTAAACAGCGAATCCCATTTTTGTGAATAGCGGGCATAACGATAGGTAACCTTCGGTGCCCAGGCCACATCGGCAAAGGTATAACCGGCTTCGCCGTACCAGGCTTTTTCCGGTCCGCTGTCTTTGTCCTGCCAGGCGTATTCGAATGCCAGGCTGACGTTCGGCAGGCCCGCATCGCCTTCGCCGCGCACGCTATAGATATTCATACCCTTGCGCTGGCGCTGAAAATCACTCGCCCAGCGATCATTCACATCAATGCCACGCACCCAGGTCAACCCCAGGGTGCCGGGCTTGGTGGTGTAATCGAGCGTACCGGCGGCCACTTCGGTTTCAGCCTGGGCGCGGTTGTCGGACTTGAGCCACAACAGGCTGCCATGCAGGCCATCCTTGCCGCCCAAGCGCAGGAACGCGGTCTGATCGAAAGCATGGCGCGCCGCCAGGTAGTAAGCACCGCCCCGGTTCAGCTTGCCATCGGCCGGGCCCTTGCCCAGGTTCGGCCCGTCGTCGTTGATCAGGAAGCCACTGCCGAGCTTGACCACTTGGCGCCCACCGGAAATATCCACACCGTCCTGGCCCAATGCCGGGAACAGATCGCCGGAGCGCCACCCTAGGTAAGCGTCTTCGATTTTGGTGGTGCGTTCGGTGCCCAGAGTGTTGCCGGCCGGGTCGCCGTCGCCCCAAGTGGCGGAGCTGAGCAGGGCGAACGCACCATAGGCGGTGCCGTTGCCCGCCAGGGACTGGTCGCCGCTCAAGCCGTATTTGATAAAGCCTTCGCGCCAGGTTGAGCCACCCGACGTGCCGTCATAGTTCTTGCGGCTGTTGAACATACCGAATACGGCGGTCATGTCTGCGTTGAAATGGCGGCTCTCATCGCTGTACAGCTCGTAGGCCTGGGCCTGGCTGATGGCGCAGAGCGTCAGGGTACAGGCCAATGTACCGTTGAGAAATGAAGTGGAGGGATACCGCATGATCGAAGCTCCTTGAAGTGCGCCTTTAAAGGCTGTCTCAGGTAATTGGCATAACAGGGGCGCAGCCGCGCTGCGCCAGGTTCGCCGAGGCGTTACTCGCCCGCGCGCTTATTGACGAACAGCAACTGCTGGCCGGTGAACTCCAACAGACCTTCAAGGCCGAACTCGACGCCGAAGCCGGACATCTTGCTGCCGCCGAACGGCGTGTTCGGTTGGATCCGGGCGTGGCAGTTGACCCAGGCCACGCCGCTTTCCAAGCGACTGGCCAAGGCCTGGGCCTGTTCGACTTCCGGTCCCCATACCGAGCCGCCCAGGCCCATGTCACCGGCGTTGGCACGGCGCAGCACATCCTCGACGTCGCTGTAAGCGATCAGCGGCAGCACTGGTCCGAATTGCTCCTCGTCCACCAGACGCTGGCCGTCGGTCACATCCGCGACCAACGTAGGCGGATAAAAGAACCCAGGACGGTCCAGACGTGCGCCGCCGCACAACACCCGTGCGCCCTGGGCCCGTGCATCGGCGACCAAGGCTTCAACCAGTTGCAATTGATCGAGGTTCTGCACCGGCCCAAAGTTGACGCCGGGCTCCAAGCCATCACCCACCACCTGGCGTTCAGCAATTAGCGTGAGCGCATCGGCAAAGGCCTGGTACTGGGATTCGTGAATGTACAAACGCTTGAGCGCAGCGCAGGTCTGGCCCATGTTGAGGAAGGCGGCCTGAAAAATCTCCTCGGCCACCTCCTCCACCGGGGTGCTGGGCAATACGATCGCGGCGTCGTTGCCGCCCAGTTCAAGGGTCAGGCGCTTGAGATTGGTGGCCGCGCCGCGCATTACGCTCTGGCCGGTGGCGGTGGAACCGGTGAAGACAATTTTCTGGATCCCCGGGTGCGAGGTGATCGCACTGCCGAACCCCTGCTCGCCGGTCACGCAGTTGATCACACCGTTGGGCACATGCCGCGCAATGATTTCCACCAGGCGCAGGGTGCTCAGCGGCGTCAGGCTCGACGGTTTGCTGATCACGCAGTTGCCGGCGCGCAGTGCCGGCATGATGTGCCACACGGCGATCATGAACGGCCAGTTCCACGGAGTGATGGAAGCCACCACACCCAAGGGTTTGCGGTGCAGCTCAATGCGCTGGGTCGGGGTTTCTTCCACCAGTTCCACGCCAATCTGCTGTTCGGCGGCATAGCGGGTCCAGGCGGCGGCGCCCATGACTTCGGAAAATGCCAGCTCCAGCGGCTTACCTTGTTCGCGCACGATCAACCGGGCCAACTCATCGGCGCCCTGCTCGATATCCTCGGCAATCGCCAACAGACGCTCGCAGCGCTGAGCATGCGAAACATGACGCCATTCCTTGAAAGCCGCCTGGGCGGCGGCCACCGCATCGTCCAGTTGAGCCAGCGAGCCGGCCGGGCATTGGGCAAATGCGGCGCCGGTGGCCGGATTGATCACCTCGAACTGTCCGTTTTCACCGGCAACCTGAACCCCATTGATAAGCATCTTGTAGTGGTGCATGTGTCATCTTCCTTTAACGCTGGCGAGCCTTGCCGGACACCGGCAAGCGAACAGTCTATAGTGTGCAAGGTGCAGTGAGACGGTATCGCTCAATGCCTCAGAGTTTGTGGCTGCCCAGCGCCAGAAAACGCTGCGGCGATACCTTGCGCAGTCGCGCGGCGAGAAAAACCCCGCCCAGCAGCGCCGCTGGAATGACTGCGCATAAGGCGTAGGACAAGAGCTGGCTCGCGCCGGTAAGCACATCGAAATGCACCACCGCCAGCACCAGCACCATCAGCAAGGCCAGGCAGGAGAAAATCGGCAGAATACGCCCCCGCCAGATGCCGACGTTGAGTTCGGGATGCCGGTGGAAATACACACACACCGAGATCGAAGTCATCGCCATGAGCAAAATGACGCACAGCGTGGCGAGGTTGGAGAACCAGGCGAACAGTTGCAGGATCGGATCCGCATCCATGGCGGCGAAGATCAGCACCACGACTGCGGCGATCAGACTTTGCAACGCCGAACCCATATGCGGGCTTTGGTGCACACGGTGGGTGGTACCCAGCAAACTGTGCAGCAGACCGTCCCGGCCGATGGCGTAGAAATAGCGTGCCGCGGCGTTATGAAACGCCAGCAGCCCGGCGTAGATGCTGACCATGAACAGCACGCGGATAATTTGCGTCAGATAGGGGCCGACAAAGTGGTCCGACATGCCGTAGATGAAGGTGGTCGGGTCCTGCAAGGCTTGCAGCATCGGCACGATTTTATCCGATCCTACGCCCACCACCATCGACCAGACTGACAGCGCGTAGAACCCGCCGATCAGCAGCACGGAGCTGTAGGTGGCAATCGGAATGGTGCGGTGTGGGTTTTTCGCTTCTTCGCCGTAAATCGTAGTGGCCTCGAAGCCGATAAAGGCCGCGAAGCAGAACAGCAGGCCGATCGACGGAGTACCGCTGAACACGTGCCGGCTGGTGAAGGAGTCGAGATTGACACCGCTGTCGCCGCCGGTCTTGAGAATCGCGACATCCAGGGTCAGGATCGCCAGGTATTCGGCAATCACCACCACCGACAATACGCGGGCCGACAGATCGATCTTGCGATAGCCGAGGATCGCGATGCTGACCATCGCCATCAGCGAGTAGGACCACCAGGGCAACACCAAGCCGTACACGCTCTCCATGGTGCCACTGACCACACCACCGAACATGCCATAGAGGCCAACTTGCAGGATGTTATAGGCAAACATCGCCAGCACACCCGCCGCCCCTCCGGCCAGGCCACCCAAGCCACGCGAGGTAAAGGCGTAGAAACCACCGGCGTTGGTGACGTGGCGAGCCATGGTGGTGTAGCCGACCGAGAACGCCACCAGCACCAGCAAGGCGAGCAACAACAACGCCGGGGTACCGGCACCATTGCCCAGCATGATGCCAATCGGGAATCCTCCTGCGATGACGCTGAGCGGACTCGCCGCCGAAATCACGAAGAAGATGATAAAGCCGACACCCAAGGCGCCACGCTTGAGCTCCGTGGAGCTGTTGACCGGGATAGATAGACTCATGTTCTTAACCTTATTGTATGAGGCAGTCGCTGTGGTGTAGGTCCGATCAAGGCGCTATCGGTACCAGGTAGCGCTTTTGTTTTTGGGATTGCACGCTGTATTCGATGCTATGCCCCCCCACGAACAACCCGCTATCCCAAATCGGTAACATCGCCGGTGTCACATCAGACCGACAGATACCGGCCTTCAGGACCGATTTGGGATAACGGAGCCCCTCTGCATTCAGGCATGCTAGGTCCAGCCCCCTATTCTGGATGCCAGCCATGCCCTTTACTGACTCCAAGCGCCGCTGGCTGATACTGGCCATAATCTCCAGCGCATTACTGCTTATCGTCATTGACATGACGGTGCTGTATACCGCCTTGCCCACACTGACACGAGAGCTAGGGGCCACGGCGTCACAAAAGCTCTGGATCATTAATATCTACGCGCTGGTCGCCGCCGGACTGTTGTTGGGCATGGGCACCCTCGGGGACCGCCTTGGGCACAAACGCCTGTTTATCGGTGGCCTGGGCGTTTTCGGCCTGTTCTCGCTGATCGCTGCATTCTCGCCGTCGGCCAGCGTATTGATCGGCGCCCGTGGTTTCCTCGCGGTCGGCGCAGCGATGATGATGCCCGCTACGTTGGCGCTGGTGCGTTTGACGTTTACCGACCCGCGCGAGCAAGCCATGGCGTTCGGTATCTGGGCCTCAGTAGCCTCCGGGGGCGCCGCATTCGGCCCCGTAGTGGGTGGGCTTTTGCTGGAGCATTTCTGGTGGGGCTCGGTGTTTCTCATCAATGTACCGATTGTGCTGCTGGCTCTGCTGCTCGCAGCGACAGTGATTCCCGATCACCCGGGGAATGCGCAAAGACGCTGGGACTGGCTGGGTTCGCTGCAGGTCATGATCGGCTTGATCAGCGTAGCTTATGCGGTCAAGGAACTGGGTAAACGGCACCCCTCCTTCGAAGCCATGCTGATTGCGCTCGTCTTGGGCACGTTATTTCTGACGCTTTTCATTCGACGTCAGCGGCGTGCCGATCAGCCGATGCTTGATCTGACGCTGTTCCGCGCGTCAGGCTTCAGAAATGCAGTGATTTCAGCAGTGGTATCAGCCGCCGCCTTGATCGGCATGGAACTGGTATTCAGCCAGCGCCTGCAACTGGTGCTGGGCCTGTCGCCGCTGGAGGCGGCGCTGTTCATCCTGCCGCTGCCGCTGGGTTCGTTCGTCGCCGGACCGCTTGCCGGGCATTACCTGCCGCGCCTGGGAGAGCAGCGTATGCTGTTCTGGACGCTGCTGCTCTCAGCCGCTGCGATGCTCACCTATTTGCTGGCGCACAACGCCGCAGCGCCAGTGCAGATCGTCAGCCTTGCGCTGCTGGGCTTTACGATGGGCGCAGCGCTGACCGCAGCGTCCAGCACGATCATGCTCAGCGTGCCCGCCGACAAAGCCGGCATGGCCGCCTCCCTTGAGGAAGTATCCTTTGAACTGGGCGGCGCCGCGGGCGTGACGCTGGCGGGCAGCCTGTTATCGGCAATCTACACGTACTCGGCGAGCCAGACGATTGCGCCATGGCTGGCCCTGAATCCCATGATCTTCGAGAGCCTCGACGATGCGCTGGTGGTTGCCGCGACGTCTTCGCCCGAACACGTCACGATGCTGACCGAGTTAGCCCGTGCGGCGTTCGACGCAGGTTTCGTCGCCGTGCTGGCGGCCTGTGCGGCATTGTTGCTAATGGCAGCGCTGCTGGTCAGGCCACGTAAACTGTTGTCATGAATAGGTGACAGCAGCCGATGTAGTGACACATCCAATAAAAAGTCGGTGGTCCCAAACCAACCGATGATCGATCAACACGCTGTTCACCTGTGAGATAGCCAAATGCTCGACGCCCTTTCCATCCGCTTGAAAATCGTCCTCTTGTCCGGTTTGTGCCTGCTTGGCGTGATCGGCCTGATCGTCGGCATGAACCTCTATCAGGGTAACCAGAACAACCGGTTGATCAGCACCTCGAGCAGCAGGATGCTGACCGAAAGCGGCGAAACCCTGCTGCTGGCCAGGGCCGCGGAGCAGGCAACGAACCTGCAAAGAGTCTTCGGCAATAGCCTGCAGATCATCAGCGCTTTTTCCGACCAGGCGGCCAACTTACGCACCATGGCCGCCCAGCGGGGGTTGGCGGCCGCTACATTGCGTGAGGAACTTAACCTGGCGCTCAAGACGACGTTCGAACGCAATCCGCAGGTTCTAGGGCTTTGGCTGGTTTACGAACCTGATGCGCTGGATGGAAAAGACCGTGAGTTCGCCAACGACGCCGCACGCGCCTCCAACGAAGATGGACGGTTTGCCAGCGCCTGGAATCGCGGCGCAGGCGAAGCGATGAATATCCTGATCCCTGAAAGCGACTTGCAGAAAACCGAACTGAGCATCAGCGGCACGCCTTATAACAGTTGGTACACCTGCCCACGAGATACCCGAAGCACTTGCCTGATGGCCCCTTATGCCGACACCCAGGCCGGACAGGTTCAACTGATGACCACGCTGTCGATGCCCCTGATCGCCGATGGCAAGGTCGTCGGCACCCTTGGGGTCGATCTCGCGCTCGGCGCTCTGCAAGCTGCCGCCAGCGATGCTCAGCGTACGCTGTTCAACGGTTCAGGGCGCATGCTGATTGTTTCCGACAGTGGTGTACTTGCCGCTTACAGCGCGGACGCGAGTCAGATCGGAAAAAACATCAGCGTTCCTTTGGCAGAGGATGGCAAAGCAGTGCTCACCGCATTGAAACAACAAAAGCCGGTAGTGCTGGCACGTGATGACCTGATTCGCGCTGTCTACCCCGTTGCGCCAATGCCCGAAGCGGCGGCGTGGGGAGTGGCTATCGACCTGCCGAAGGGCGTCCTGCTGGCGGACTCAATGAAGCTTCAGGCCTTGCTTGACCAGACGCAAACCCGCGACATACTGGAGTCGCTGCTGGTCGCCATCGGCGCAGGGTTGTTGGGCCTGCTACTAATCTGGTTCACCGCCTCCGGTGTGACACGCCCCATCAACAGTGTCGCTCGAATGCTCAAGGCGATTGCCAGCGGCGACGGCGACCTGACCCAGCGGTTGGATTACCGCAAGAAAGATGAACTGGGCGAACTGGTGAACTGGTTCAACCGGTTTCTCGACAAACTGCAACCCACCATCGCGCAGCTCAAGCAGAGCATCACCGCAGCGCGCGGCACCGCCGACCAGTCTTCGGAAATCGCGCGCCAGACCAGCGAAGGGATGCAGGTACAATTTCGCGAGATTGATCAATTGGCAACCGCTTCCCACGAAATGAGCGCTACTGCGCACGAAGTCGCCAACAGCGCGTCAAACGCAGCCCTGGCGGCCCGGGGCGCAGACCAGGCGTCCAAAGAAGGCATAACCATCATTGAGCGAAGCACCCGTGACATCAACGCGCTGGCCAGTGATGTCAGCAAGGCCGTAACTGAAGTCGAAGCTCTGGCGATCAACAGCGAACAGATCGGCTCGGTGCTGGAAGTGATCCGTAGCATCGCCGAACAGACCAATCTGCTCGCCCTCAACGCCGCGATCGAGGCCGCACGGGCCGGGGAAAGCGGCCGGGGTTTTGCGGTGGTTGCCGACGAAGTACGCAACCTTGCCAAGCGAACTCAGGATTCGGTAGAGGAAATCCGTTTGGTGATTGAGCGTATCCAGACCAGTACGCGTGGCGTAGTGGCAACCATGCACTCAAGCCAGACTCAAGCCCAGAGCAACGCCAGCCAGATCCATCAGGCCGTGGAGGCGCTCGGTAAAATCAGCAACGCGGTTACGGTCATCAATGACATGAGCCTGCAGATTGCAAGCGCGGCGGAAGAGCAGAGCGCGGTGGCCGAGGAGGTCAATCGCAACGTCTCGACCATCCGCGGCGTGACCGAGACACTGACTGAACAGGCCGCCGAGTCGGCGCAGATCAGCAGTCAGCTCAACGAACGGGCCAACCAGCAAATGAAACTGATGGACCAGTTCCGCGCCTAGAACGTAGCGGGCATCGACCGCACTGCGCGGCCAGGCGTACGCTCAGCTCCACCGCCGCGCTGGTGTTCAGGCGCGCGCGCAGACGGGGATGGCAGCGCGAGGAGTGTGGGACGGCAACTCTGCAAACAGCGTCTGGTACTCTTCGGCAAAATGGCTGAGGTGGTAGAAACCCCATTGAGCGGCGACATCACCAATCGAAAGGTGGGACGCGAGGGTACACATCAGGGTGCGGCGCACACCGTTGAGCCGGACCGAGCGCAAGTAGTTCAGCGGCGTGGTCTCGGCTACCGAGCGGAAACTGTTTTGCACGGTGCGCCGACTTACCTGCAGGCGTTGGCACAACTCGTTAACGCTGGGCACGTTGATCATTTCGGCAGTCGTCAGCCGGTGGCATTTCTCGACAATGAAGCTGCGCGTGGAACTCGGACTGCGTTGCTGCTTGTCACAGGCCGGGTCGGTAAGCAATTGCAACAACTCACCGAGCAAGGCCCGTTCCAGCCCCTGCTCGCGCACGCTGTCGAGTTCGTCATCGATCTCAGCCAGGGAAAGCATCGCGAGCAATCGAAGCCGAGCCTGGGTGAAGCGCTGGGCGGACACTCGGATCACTGGCTGGCGCAGCAACCGAGTGATCTCACTGGCCGACGCCGTCTGCGCCAGCGCCTGTTCGAACCAATCGCGTTCGAAAGTGATGGACAGCAGCTCCATGCCCATCGGCATATGGAACATGAACTCCTCGCCCCCCTGCAGAAAGAACAGGCTGCTGTCATCCACTTCGCGCCCCTGCATGCGCGTCGAACCCGGCACGCTGATCGGCACGGCGAAGCACATCTTGCCGCGCGGCGCCACACCGCGCTGCACCACCCGCTGGTTGATCTGCTCGCGGAAAACGTGGCAACGCGCAGTGGTCAGCTGCATCAGCGAACTTTCGGCCAGACCGGCGGTTAACTGGCTGTAATCCTGGTTCCACTCCTGAACGGTGGCCGCATGGGCATGGATATCACGAAAATGGCTTATGTGGTGGTTTCTCATGATGTGCGAAAAGCCTCTGCCAATTTTTGTTTTTAGTTCGCATTCCTTTGCGATATTCGCACAAAGTTCAAATCCCGCGAAATTTCTTCTCAAATCCCCTTTGTCGAAAACTGCGGACGGCCGATTCATCTATTTGCCGATTCGGGCTAACGGTCAAGGACACTCCATGAGAATGATCCACACACTGAAACCGCTACCCCAGAGAGTGCGTCATGATCGAGTCCAAACTAGAATCCCTGCACTTCGCGGATGCCCCGCGAATTATTTCCAGCACCCTGCCCGGCCCCCTGACCCGCGAGGCCCTGGCGTTGTCGGCGAGCACCGAATCAATGGCGCGTGGCGGCGGCCGCATGCCTATCGCCATGGACCGCGCGTTCGGCGCGACCTTCAAGGATCCCGACGGCAACACCTTCATCGACCTGTCTGCGGGCGTAGGCGTCAGCAGCGTCGGTCGTTGCCACCCGAAAGTCGTGCAAGCCATCCGCGAACAGTCCGAAGTGCTGATGCATGCCCTGGAAATCAACAGCACCCGCCGCACCGAACTGGCCGCCAAGATGTCCGAGATCGCGCCCGACGGCCTGCGCGGCGACTGCATCACGTTCTTCACGCAAAGCGGCAGCGATGCGCTGGAAGCTGCGATCAAGTTCGCCAAACGCATTACCGGGCGCCACCAGATCCTCGCCTTCCACGGCGGCTACCACGGCGTGTGGAACGCCTCCGGCGCCCTGACCACCGGCACAGCCTACCGCAAGGGCTACGGCCCGATGATGGGCGGCGTGATTCACGCGCCCTACCCATACGCCTACCGCTTTCCCTTCGACACCAGGCAAAAAAGTGCCGAGCAAATTGCTGGCGACTATGTGGACTACCTGCTGAACAGTCCTTACACCGCCGCCGATGACGTGGCCGCGGTGATTGTGGAACCGGTGCAGGGCGAAGGCGGCTACGTGCCGCCCTCCCCCGAGTTCCTGCAACTGTTGCGCAAGGCCTGCGACCGCGCCGGCGCGTTGCTGATCGTTGACGAAGTACAGTCCGGTGCGGGCCGCACCGGCAAGATGTGGGCGGTCGAACACTCCGGTGTGAAACCCGACATGCTGACCTTCGGCAAGGGCATTGGCAGCGACTTGCCAATGGCCGGGTTGATCATGCGTTCGGACCTCGCCGCCCAGATTCCCGACGGCTCGATGCCTAATACCTTCGCCGCCAACTCGTTGTCTGCGGCCGTGGCGTTGACCAATATCAGTATCTTGCAGGACCCGGAACTCGGTCTGCTCGATCGCGCCCACACCCTGGGGCTGGAAGCGCAGGAACGTATCCGTGGGTTCAACAGCCCGTTCGTTGGCGAAGTCCGCGGCCGCGGTTTGATGATCGGTATCGAGCTGGTGGAAGACGCCGCCACCAAGACACCGCTCGAGGGCGCCAAGATTGGCCAACTCATGGGCTACCTGATGAACCATGGCGTACTGATGATCCCTTGCGGGCGCTACAGCAACGTGATGCGTGTGATGCCCTCGCTGACGATCACACGCTCGCTGTTCTTCAAGGCATTGGACATCTTTGGTGATGCGCTGGCTTCCCTCAAGGCATGAGGCGTGTCACCTCCGAACAATCACGCATGGACATCCACATGACTCAGCACCTGAACCACTTTATCCAGGGCGCGCCCTTCGAAGCCAGCGACGGCGCGCGCATCCCCCTTATCAATCCCGTGACCGAACAGGTGTACGGCAGTTGCGCAAGCGGCACCGCCGAGGATGTGGACCGGGCCGTGACAGCGGCGCGCGCCCAGCTGGAAGGTGGCGCCTGGAGCCGGCTTGACGGCGCCCAGCGCGGCCGGCTGTTATCGAAACTCGCTGACCTGGTGGAGCGCGACAGCGAATCACTGGCCGACATGGACGCCGACGCCATCGGCCGTTCACCGCTCGAACCGCGCCGGATGGACCTGCCCAACGCTATCGCCAACCTGCGCGCCGCCGCCGGCTGGGCCAACCAGCTTGAAGGACGCACCATTCCCACCGGCGGCTACTTCGGTCGCAAGACCCTCTCGTACACCGTACGCGAGCCAGTGGGAGTCGTGGGCGCCATCGTGCCGTGGAACTCACCGCTGATGATCACCGTGTGGAAGCTCGCCGCATTGCTGTCGGCGGGCTGCACCGTGGTTATCAAACCTTCGGAAGAAACCCCGCAATCGGCCCTGCATCTGGCGGCGCTGGCGCAGGAAGCGGGATTTCCTGACGGCGTGATTAACGTAGTCACCGGTTACGGTGCCCAGGTAGGCCGCGCCTTATGCGAACACCCGCATGTGGCCAAGATCAGTTTCACCGGCAGCCCCGAGGCTGGGCGTGAGATCCAGCGCACCGCGGGTGTGCTGTTCAAGCGTGTGGCACTCGAACTGGGCGGCAAAAGCCCGCAGATCGTGTTCGACGATGCGCCTTTCGATGAGGCGCTGTTCGGCTGCACCCTGGGCCTGTTCGCCAACCAGGGGCAGATCTGTGCAGCCGGCTCGCGCATCCTGGTCCAGCGCAGCCTCGCCGAGAGATTCGCTGGTGCACTGGCCGACGCCGCGCGCGCGGTCAAGGTCGGCGATCCTCGCCAGCCTGACGTGCAGATGGGGCCGGTGGCCAAGAAAGCGCAATTTGATCGCGTCAACCGTTACATCCAGCTCGGTATCGACCAAGGCGCCTCGCTGCTGGCCGGCGGCGTATCCACCCCTAACCAGGGCTGGTTCGTACGCCCAACGATTTTCGCCAATGCCCGCAATGACATGACGATCGCCCAGGACGAGATCTTCGGCCCTGTCGGCACGGTGATCACCTTCGACAGCGAAGAAGAAGCCGTGGCACTGGCTAACGACTCCGCCTACGGCCTGGCCGCCACGGTGTGGACCACCGACCTAGCGCGCGCGCACCGCGTGGCCGCAGCGGTAAAGGTCGGCGCCATCGGCGTCAACTGCTGGAGCCCGCTGGACGCCAACCTGCCGTGGGGCGGCGTCAAGGCCAGCGGCATCGGCCGCGAAGGCGGGCTGAGCGGCGCGCTGGTCTACACCGAGGAGAAAGTGATCACCGTGCTGCTGCCTGCCTGAGAGCAGTCACTGCACTTGCCATCCTCGCGGCCATGGCCGCGGAGGGTGGCATTCAATCGTGCGTTTTCAACGCCTTGATGATCAATGAAGAGACTGCGATGAACAACCAAACACAAACGGCAATCGATCGGTATCCCGTGTCCCTGCGCATCCTGCACTGGGTGCGTGCCGTCGTCATAGCCGGGCTGCTCTGGGCCGGCTGGCACATGACCGGGCTCGATGATGAAGTCGTGAGTAAATACACGCTCTACTACCCGTGGCACAAATCGTTCGGCGTGCTGGCGTTTCTGCTGGTGTTAGTACAGATCGCCTTGCGTGTTCGCACCCCCGCCCTTCCGCAGCCACCGCAAACACTGGCGGCGCATGAGCGTTTCCTCTCACGGTTTGTACAACGCTCCATGTACGTGCTGATCGTGGCCGTCCCGTTGATGGGGTACTCGATGTCAAGCACCTACACCATGAGCGACGGGGTATTCTTTTTCGGTGTGAACCTGCCGGAGCTGCTGACAAAGAATGACGATTGGTTTGTCGTGTTCCAATGGCTACACAAGGTACTGGCCTATACCTTGCTGGTGTTGATCGTGCTGCATATCGCGGGTGCGCTCAAGCACCGACTCTTCGACCGCGACCCTCGTAACAATGTGTTGCGCCGCATGCTATGAATTAATAACCTTCTCGATGCAAGCACAGGATGCGCCACCCCCCTGTAGAGCATGTAATAACAGTTGCTACCGGTCGGTGCCCTTAGATATCGGCCGAGGTGTAGCGCATAAGACATCCTCGCTGCAACTGTTCCAACTAACTTATACTTTCAAATCGGGATATAAAAACTGCGCCGGCAATATAATCAGTCAAATGGAATGACCTCACCGAGTCAACTTGAGTGAATCCGTCGCTGCAAATCAGCTATTAGCAGGTTCGCGATGTAAGAAGGTACTACGGGAGGCCCATCCATCCAGAAATGGAGGTCTACCAGTAGATGCCTACTAACTTTTCTAATCCGCAAACCAAGCTCTTCTATAGGCCCATAGAAGCGGCTCTGCGCTGGTGTAATCTTATTCATCATGAGTCTGAAATATTGAAAGCCGCTTGGCTGCAGCCAAATAACCTGCCTCAGCTGTTTTGTCGATGGCCAAGTCTTCAGGCAGCCGTAGAAAAGATCGGTGATGCTTTACGAAATGGAGAACTGCCTTATGGTTGCCTCGGCATTTCTGTTCCTTTGGGAAGCTATGTAGAGCCCTATCAGCTTACCATCCGCCATTCAGACTTACGCCGTTGGATGGAGATTCATTATCCCGACCATAAGCCCAGTTTTTTATTCGAGTCCGGTGAGGATGCACCTGCAAAGGTGAGCCTCGGAACTTTTCTCTCGTTGAAAGCAGATCGAGATGAGTTATCGAGAGCGTTCAAAGCGCAACAGCAGCTCATTCAAGAAATCTTGGGAGAACTCCAGTCGATTGGACTTGAGAGAGATGATCTCAAAGCCTTGGCCAAAACGAATGGTCAACTCAGCGAGCGCAGCGAACTGACCTATCACAACATCATTGGGGCATTGGTCAGCCTTCTCTTGGACCATTCGCCCGCCGGAAAACCTCTTTCGGTATTCACGAATCAAGCAGCCATCGTTGATGCCATTGTCGCTCGTCACAAAGATGTGCCCGGCCTCAGCAAGCGCACGCTGGATGAAAAGTTTGCCGTGGCCAATCGTAGCCTCAAAAAAAACAACTGATCCAGTCAATTGCGTTGCAATAGGCTTGATTGCAATGCAATGACTCATCCCGCCTTGTGCGATTCAATCCATGTCACTTCCCACCACGCGCCAATCGGCGCCAGGAGTGACTAGCATGTCCAACCAATCTGTCACCTCAGTTGAAGCACCTCAACCCCAACGCCACATCATGCGACGTGATGAGGTTGAACAAAAAACCGGCTTCAAACGTGCGCACATTTACAACCTGATGAAGGAAGGCAAGTTTCCGCGGGCGAAGCGTATCGGACTGCGCGCAGTTGGCTGGGACTCACTGGAAATCGAGCACTGGATTGCAGAACGCCTTTCGCAACAGGAGTGAGGGGATGCACGTGATATCGGTGGTTTCCACTAAGGGCGGGGTAGGTAAAACGACAGTAGCGGCCAATCTCGGTGGTCTGTTGGCCGATGCTGGCTTGCGCGTTCTGCTGTTGGATCTAGATAGCCAACCCACCCTATCCAGTTATTACTCATTGAGCCAAAAAGCTCATGCAGGTGCGTACGAACTCATTGCACTCAAGCTAACAATACCTGAGCGAATAATATCTAGGACTGCAGTCGTCGGTCTCGACCTGATTTTCTCCAACGACGATCAAGGTCGACTGAGCACCTTGTTGCTGCATGCCCCTGACGGACGACTACGCCTGCACAATTTGCTCAACGAGTTGTGTCTCAATTATGACCTGCTTTTGATCGATACTCAGGGAGCACGCAGTGTACTGCTGGAGATGGCCATCCTGGCCTCCGATCTCGCCCTCTCTCCCATCACGCCAGAAATGCTCGCTGCCCGCGAAATGCGCCGTGGCACCTTGAAGCTATTGAGTGAGCTCGAGCCGTTTCGCCACCTGGGCATCGACCCGCCGCCCTTACGGCTCTTACTGAACCAGGTAAACGTCAATCGAGTGGACACCCGGATGATCATCCGAAGCCTGCGCGAGACTTTCGCAGAGGCTACCAATATCTCGGTGCTAGACACCGTAATCCCGGACCGAGTGGCCTATCTCAATGCCGCCTCCCTCGGCTTACCGGTCCACCGAATAGATACACGCCCGTCGAGTAAACGTCGACGCTCGCAGTCTGCGCTAGAAATCATGCAGGCGCTGGCCATCGAATTATTTCCGGAATGGCGCGAAGCGATCTCATCGGTAATGAGGTGTGCGGAACCTCAATAAAACAAATTGCCCAATCAGCATTTCACCCAATTACTTTTGTTTGATCGACCTTGAAGCCAACAGGGCTTGGTAAGGAGTTTTCTAATGTTGGATCAGTTTCCTATCGTTGTTCAGCCTTCCATTCGACCCAGCGACGCGGCTTGCGAGGAGTACTGCACCGTGGTTTTTCATTTGCAAGGGGGGCGCTCGGCCATGGTGTGGTTCCTCGCAGAACTCTCCCAACATTTCGAAGGTTCAGGGACTGCCGAAATCGTGAAATTCGAGGTCGGTGACCATTTGCGTAGCCGGCGTTAATCGAGGCGGTTCCGATGAAGAAGCTCAGTCAGGAGGAAATCACCGACAAGCTGCGCCAGGACCACTTCACTCAAGGTCCTGGACTGGAGCGACTGTCCGATCCAGTCATCGACACTCCCATGTTGGTCACTCTGGAACAGTTACGTCCCTACGAACACAACCCACGCTTCATACGTAACCCGCTTTATGACGATATCAAGGCATCGATCCGTGAACGCGGGCTGGATCAACCGCCACCGATTACCCGCCGGCCGGGTGAAACCTCTTTCATCATCCGCAACGGCGGTAATACGCGCTTGGCAATTCTCGGCGAGCTGTGGCAGGAAACTCGCGACGAGCGTTTCTTTCGGATCCACTGCCTGTTCCGACCTTGGAGCAATGAAATCACCGCCCTACTCGGTCATTTGGCTGAAAGCGATCTGCACGGTCAACTCACGTTCATCGAACGGGCTCTGGCGGTAGCCAAACTCAAAACCATGCTTGAGTCGGATGGCCCAGAGCTCTCACAACGGGAGCTGGCTCGACGCCTTGCCGCTGGAGGCTATCCGATTTCGCAGTCGCATATCAGCCGCATGCTGGACACCCTCGAACACTTATTACCCGCCATTCCACAAACTCTGTATGCCGGATTGGGTAAGCCTCAGATAGAGCGTCTGATCGGTCTACGTAGTCAGGCTGAACGAACCTGGAACCGTTATCCAACTGCCACAGTTGCGTTTGCAGAGTTCTGGCTGGAAACCATGGGCTACTTCGATGGTGATCCTGACTCGTTTGATCTTGAGCAGATCCAGGACGAACTGCTCGAACGCATGAGCAGCTTGCTCGGACAGTCCTACCGTATGCTGGCCCTGGAGCTGAGCGATACCCAACGGGGCGCCCGCACGCCTGGGGCTATCGTCACCACGCCTTCAGAAAGCAGTCATCCGCCAAGCGAGCATGAAGCCGCGGCAGAACCGCCCTCCTCCGATGCGGAATCAAAATCAATCGAGGCCGAGAGCAGGATAGAGCCAATTTCAGAAGAACTGCTCGCAGAACCCGAAACAAATGCTTTACCAGCGGCCAGTCCTCGATCACGCGTTCAACAGATTCGTGAGCAAATCGATCGCGAGATAGCCACCGAAACGACGTCCCCAGTCGAAACCTGCCCAATCGACGACCTTTGGATCATCAAACCACTGATGGATACCCCGAGCAACTGCGTTTAGCCATTGCCGGACTGGCTCGTGAAATGGCGGCCTATGCCGGAGATGCCGAGTGCATCATTGATCAAAAGCTTGGCTTGGGCTTCGCGTTGGACATTGAGCGACTCGATCTTTCAGCGCCTCGCTCGACCGGCGTTCACCTAATGCTCCTGGCCCTGCTACGTGCTCAAGACGAGGTGAACTGGGAAGATCGCAAGCAAATACCTTCCGCACTGTTCGGGCAACTGTTGTTAGGGGTCTATCAACTCCCTCTACCAGATCGACCAGTCACAGACGTGGGGCTGGAGCGACTGCCTGACAATCTGCTAATCAAACTGTTTCGCCTGATCCGCTTGGCCCGGAGACTAATCGACTTAACGCTCACCTCTGAAGAAAACTTACCGAAGGAGCTGAGATGAACCTGTCCTTCAATATGCTCAATCAAGCCATGCTAACCCAGGTACTGCACGAACTACGCCTGGGCAACCTGCAACGCTGCAAGGCACTTGGACTCAGTGAGGATGACATCTTCGTGCTGCAATCCTTACCACCGACCACGTTATCGCGCCTGGCCCATGCCACAGTCCCTTGGCTTGAGGTCAAGATTGACTCGCCAGTGCTGCATCGTTTGATTGAACAAGCTGAACGCGACGAACAGAACGAACGGTTGATCAACCGAGCGCTCAAACTCGGCGCCAGCAGCACCATTATGTACCAGTGTTTTGGCTTGGCGCATTCGGAAACAGCCATGCGCCGGCGTCTACTCAAGATAGAAACCCGTAAAGGCCGCCCCCAACATTTAAGCGAAGCGCAGGAGCATGCGTTGTGGCAACGTTGGCGACAAATACGAACAGAGGACGGCACCGAGGATAAACTCGACGCCATGATGATGCTTGCCGAAGAACAGCAGATCAGCTTGACCATCGTTTGGCAGCAAATCGACCAGTACAGCAACAAAACATGAATGCTGGTCCTGCCAGTCGCTGGCAACGTGTCCTGCAGCAATGCACACAGCAGCTGCATGAGCGCTGGCCAGCACGCCCTACCACTGAACAGCCCTCCAACCAGGCTCTACAGGCTGGCTTTCTGTTTAGCGGCCAATCACACGAGGTCGTGCCACGTCGGCTGCTATTGGACAATCGGCTGACGCCATTGGAGCGAAATGCCTGGCAGGTATTTCGACTCATGCTGCAAGGCCAGGGCGTGGTCACGCCGCGCTATGAGGATTTGCAGCCTTACCTCTCGAGCGTGCCCTACGGTGCGTCAGCCTCGCGTGAAACCATTGCTCGCGTGTTGACGATGCTCAGGCTCACTCGTTGGCTCAGCTTGGTTAGCCGCGGTCGCGATCAAATCAGCGGGCGGCTACAAGGTTCTTTGTATGTTCTGCACGATGAGCCGTTAACCCCCGCCGAAGCCATGGAGCTGGATCAGGATTATCTAGAACTGGTCGGACATGCCCTCGGTCATGCGACGAAGGCGGTGCGGATTGTCGCTCAACACATTGTGGAGGAGGTCCGACAGGACACGAATATCGATCAGGGTCGGTTACCGACGCGGCTCGACAGCTGGGGCGAACAGTGGACGCAGCAAGGCTTGGATCAGCCACCCGGTGATGCACTCCACGATTCCGAACAGAGGGAAGATCACCGCGTTCGGAATCGTGCAGGCTCTCGTTCGGATTCCGAATCAGGCTTGAACCCTAACGTTTCCAGCACCGTTCGGAATCCGAACGCTGCCTGTACTGTATTAAAAGAAAGTAAATGTACAGTACCGCGCGCGACCTCTACTGTGGATAACCTGCGCTGGCCCACTGCGCTACACCTGAGTCCCAGCGAACGTCAGGCCGTCGCGGCGGCGCTGATCAAGCTTAACCCAGCGGATCAGCAGGCTGTGCTCAACGAGGCGGGGGCACGCTGTAAGGCCGGCGGTATCCGCAAGCCAGCGGCCTATCTGATGGGCCTGATCCAGCGTGCGCTGAAAGGCGACTTTCGTCCTTGGGCAAGTCAGGTCGAACCGTCACCCGTCGCAGAGCCGCCCCCATCCGCTCCCTCGCGGCCGACTCGGAAAAAGGGCGAACCCGCATCAGCCCTCGCCCAAGCGTGTCTGAATGAGCTGCGCCAACTGCGTGGACGCGGTGGAACTCAGTAGAGTTGATGCCAGTGGCATCAAATCCATAGAGCTCCAGTCTACGAAATGTCGTACCGGGCCATGGAGCTTTTAGAGGAACACCGGGACGTACTCAACTAAACGTAGACGTTATGTATTTCTCTTTCTCATCAAACCGAACAGACCGCGTTCAGCTTTTTGGCTGCCCTTGCCCCTCATCTGTCGCAACTTCCCGTCCAAGCCTATGCGAGGACAACACCATGGCCGATCACTATCAACTCAATCTGGGTTCATTGCGCAGCAGCATCACCCTGACCCTGCATACCCACCATGCAGCCCGTATCTGGCAAGGTCGAGCCGCACGCGAAGGCGTCCACTCGATCATGGGTATGGCCGGTTACATCAGTGTCACCAACCTGATCAAACAAACGGCCGCCCAGGACGATCCCTATGCTGATTGGGCCATCGTGCAGCTCGAAGAAAAATTGATGCAGGCGAAGGCCGGGATGGGAGAACTGACCCAACAGCTGGACCGAATCAGACAGGACCTGCCAACACAGATCGACATGGGGACAACCTCAACATCCACCCTGTGACTTTGCCGTTGTATATCGGCAGCCAACTGGGTTTTCTGGCGGTTTACCTGCTAACCGACTACGACACGCTGGTACGCCATACCCTACTCGCCCATCACACCGCCTTGATCGGTCGAAGAGACATGGAAGCCTGGATCGACGACGGCGCCCATCTGCTACGCAGCCTGTTCGGTCAGGCGCAACGTTATCGACATGCCGGCGTCACACGCGATGATATGGCCGCAAATAATGCCCGCGCCCTGGCGGCCGTGGAGAAGTATGGATTGCCCCCGATGGACATCCTTGAGGGTCATCGCCGTTCTCAGTTTGCGCCGCCGATCATTCGCCGTGGTGCTGTAGCAGTGGATGACGCTGACGCTTTGGCAGAGGTAGTGGACGGTCCGTCTGCGAGCGTAGATGAGTCGGAGGCTGATGTATGAATCCCATGATCCCGATTCAGCCAATGCCCTTCGAAGCGTTGACACAGAATGCCTACCGGCAGCTCGAACACGCTGCCTCCCTAAAAGGCCTTTTAAAACCTTTTAAGGGTAAGGGGGAGTTGGAGCACCTGGCGCAGGTGGCGAGGGAAATCGAGGCGCAGTTATGTCGCCTGATGGAGGCTGTGGTGCAGCAAGCCGGGCAGCCGCCGTATTCACTACTAGATATACGATTGGTACTGCAGAAGACCGATGCTGGCACCACATTTTTGCGTTGGCGCACCCGTGATTTTGCTCGCATGGGTGTGGCGGTTTGGGAACGTCAGATCTCCAACAAAGCATTGCCGCAGATCGTACGAGATGAATTGCACCGTTTCGAATGCGCGCGTATCGCACTAAACCTTCAGATGAGTGTGGTGCATTCGCTCTACCGCCAGGCTACGACCTGCGCGATCAACATGGCCAGTGCCGAACAGTTGCTGCGCCAGTTCACACCCGCAGTGGAGGCAACACGATGAGTACTTTTTTCGTCGGCGAAGGCAATATCGGCAGTGCGCCAGAGTTCCAGGAGTTCGCCTCAGGCAATGACGAGCCACGGCGCTTGCTAAGGCTGAATGTGTACTTCGACAACCCCATCCCACGCGAGGGCAGCTATGAAGATCGGGGCGGCTATTGGGCGCCGGTTGAGCTCTGGCACCGTGAGGCTGAACACTGGAGCACGCTGTACCAGAAAGGCATGCGCGTGTTGGTCGAAGGTCGTACGGTGCGCGATGAGTGGGAGGACAGCGAAGACAATGCGCGGGTGACCTTCAAGATCGAGGCCCGTCGAGTCGGCATCCTGCCTCACCGGGTACAAAGCGTGGTCATGCGGGAACGCTCCAGTGAACCGACGGCCGCTCAAAATGCTGAGCAGGCCAGCTCGCCGACGTCGAAACCCAAGAAACACAGAGGGCAATCACCTAAGGCCTGACGACTTCAGGCATAAAAATTGCGCCTTTGCGCGAAGTTCCAGGCCTGCCATTGCTCGCGGCTCATGAAGCCCCCCACCCAGCTACGAACGCTCCAATAAGGTAGCAGCTTCAGCTCATTCAAGGCCGCCCTCACCGACTAATATGAGGAACCTGCCATTCAGGTTTCTCATATCTCGCCCCTGCTACTTCGAACAACGCTGCTCCGAACTCAATCCGGAGTAGATATATGCGCCTCTTCCTCTGCGAGAAACCTTCCCAGGGTCGTGACATCGCCAAGGTTATCGGAGCCACTCGGCGCGGTGATGGTTGCCTGATCGGCCCCGAGACAACTGTCACATGGTGTATCGGCCACCTACTGGAGACGGCCCCGCCTGAAGCCTACGGCACTCAGTACAAGAATTGGTCGTTGGATCATCTACCGATCATTCCGGCGCAGTGGCAAGTGGAGGTCAAACCCAAGACTGCCGCGCAGTTCAAAATCATAAAACGCCTGCTCAGCGAAGCTACCACCATTGTCATCGCAACCGACGCCGACCGCGAAGGTGAGATGATTGCACGCGAGTTGCTGGAGCTCTGCCAATATCGAGGCCCTGTTCAGCGCCTCTGGCTGTCCGCACTCAATGAGGCGTCGATTCGCAAAGCGCTGACCTCGCTGAAGTCGGGTCAGGAGACCTTCCCGCTCTATCACTCGGCCCTCGCCCGCAGCCGTGCCGACTGGCTGATCGGCATGAACCTCAGTCGTTTGTTTACCCTTCTTGGTCGGCGGGCGGGTTACGACGGTGTCTTGTCGGTTGGACGTGTCCAGACACCCACGTTACGTTTGGTGGTTGATCGTGATCGTGCGATTGCCAGCTTCGTTTCAATTTCTTACTGGGAAGTGGATGTGCACCTTTCCTCAAAAGGGCAACCATTCATCGCGTCGTGGCTACCACACCACTCCGCGCGAGATGATGCTGGTCGTTGCCTGCAACAGGCGCTTGCCCGTGAGACCGTCGAAGCAATTTCGGGTACCAAGACCGCGACAGTACTCTCTCTTCGAACTGAGCATTTCCGGGAAGCGCCGCCCCTGCCCTTCGACCTGAGTACTCTGCAAGAAGCCTGCTCACGCAAACTGGGACTCGGCGCTCAGGAAACCCTGAACATCGCTCAATCCCTGTATGAAACCCATAAAGCCACTAGCTATCCGCGCAGCGATTGTCGCTATCTGCCAGAGAGTATGTTCAACGAGGTATGCACAGTATTCGATGCCCTGCGCCAAACCGATCCCGCACTAAAGTCTGCGCTCGGAAACCTAGACCAATCCTTGCACTCACGAGCGTGGAACGATGCCAAGGTCACGGCTCACCACGCCATAATCCCTACCACCGAACCGGCAAATCTTGCGCGAATGTCGGAACACGAGCGCCACGTTTACGAACTTATCCGTGGCCACTACCTTGCGCAGTTTCTTCCGCATCATGAGTTTGATCGAACCCAAGTCGAACTGGAATGTGGCGAAGAACAGCTGACCGCTGTCGGCAAACAGATACTGGTTCAGGGATGGAAAGGCATACTCTCCGACTCTCCCAAGGATAATGAGCCGACGCATAAATCCCAAGTTTTACCCGGCTTGCAGCAGGGGACTCAGTGCGCCGTGGACGATGTCGAACTCAAGTCCATGCGCACTGCCGCTCCCAACCCTCTCACCGAGGGCGATCTGATCAAAGCGATGAAAAACGTGGCCAAACTGGTCAGCGACCCACGCCTGAAACAGAAACTTCGGGACACCACCGGTATCGGTACTGAAGCTACACGCGCCGGGATTATCAAAGGGTTGATTGATCGCGGATATTTGCTCAAGAAAAAACGCACCTTAATGGCCTCCGCCGCGGCCCATACCTTAATAGAGGCGGTACCCGTTGCAGTTACGGATCCAGGTATGACCGCGATCTGGGAGCAGGCTCTGGATGAAATCGAGGCGGGACGTCTAAGCCTCGATGCGTTCGTCGCCAAGCAGGCGAGTTGGATTGCACAGTTGATCGCAAATTGCAGCTCCCTTACGTTAGCGTTGCCTGTTGAAGCCGGTCCAACCTGCCCCATATGCAACGCCTCCATGTGTAAGCGAAAAGGGAAAACAGGGCCGTTCTGGTCATGCTCAGACTATCCGGACTGCAAGGGCACAATGCCAACCAGCAAAAGCACGCGTCGTACATAACGCACTTTACTGATCACGCGAATTGCCGGTCGAAACCCATATCTGCTCCAGTTCATTAAACGCTTTCAGGTGAGCAGAATCTTCTTTGAGCCGATAGACAGCCTTGTCGCTACCCGCCAACACCAGTCGCGAACAGGACAGTCTTTGCGCACATGGCTAAACATACGTCGCAACCGTGGCAAGGAAAGAATGTCGCCGCCGGTAGTCTGAGGCGATAACCAGGGAGACTTTCAATGACTCGACGCGCTCGCTTAGCCGCTCTATTGACACTAACTGCATCAACCGCCTTTGGCGCCCCTAGCTACGATCATCTCTATGCTTTCGGTGACAGCTACTCTGACAATGGTGCGGGTCAAACCTTCACTAGCCAATTGGCCACGCAGAAGGTCAAAGATGCGCAGGAGTTACCCGGTGCGTTGTATTGGAAGGGGCGCTGGAGCAATGGCCCTACCGCCGTCGAGGACTTGGCTCTCGCCTTGAAAACCCCCTTGACTGACTACGGGATTGGCGGTGCCAAGAGCGGCAACGGCAACTACTATGCCTGGATGGAGCAATATCGCGACACTGGGATTTTCGGTCAAATCTCCGATCATCTGAAAGCCGCTAAAACACACAAAGCGGATCCAAATTCGCTCTATTTCATTTTCATCTCAGCCAACGACTTTTTTGAATGGGCCGACTTCTCGCACCCAGAGTCGATTGACGTGTTAAGCCAGAACAGTGTGGCGAACATACAGAGGGCCGCCGAGACGCTGATTGCAGCAGGCGCCAAGCACATGATGGTCGTGGGAACTACAGATTTGAGTCATGTGCCGGCTGTGGTGCAGGGCAATCAAGTCAAGAGCGCAACAGAATACCAACAGATACTCGAACAAAAACTGCCAAACGTGCTAACAACACTGGCTAAAACCCATCATGTCAGTATTAGTTACTTTGACCACCTGGCCTTCAGCGACAAGCTTCGCGCGGCGCCCGATGTTGCGGGTTTTAAGGATCTGGATACCCCGTGCCAAGCCACCTATCCGGCCGTCAAGCCCGTGTGTAAAAATCCAGATGCCCACTACTACTGGGATGAATGGCACCCGACCCGCAAAGTCCACACTCTGGCCGCCGAGGCGATGCTTGAAACGTTAAAAGCTAGTCGCTGAGGTTTCTATCAGGTTGTAGCCAGCGATCTGGCTCAGGGGTGCGCGCGCAAATCATGGCCAAGGCAGGGATGGACAGTCAGTCTGGGGCTATCTGCCCCTCGCGCTTCTGATCTGGACGCTATCGGGTAAACTCCGCGGAAACCCTTGCGCTTAGCGTTGAGATCTAGAAGGTGTGTTCGTCGGACGATTACGCCTTGACGTCAGCCTTCCCGGTCTGCTGTAGTGCCTTCGGATGATCGCTAACAGCAACCCAAGACCGATACGCTCCGGGTAGCTCGGTCGGACTCCCGGAGTTCGGAGCCTCCTCTTCTGCGGGATCTCGTTCCCGTTTTGTGCTCGACCTGATTGTGGTGGCGGATGACCACTGTTGCCTCTACCCGGCAATAGCGGTCATCCGCTTCGGCGATCGTATTCAGTCCCGGAGCCCACCGGGGAAACAAGGGGCACCCTTTGTGCGCGGATGCGTGCCAGCATGTTCCGACCCAGGCCACGACAAGGGTCGGTTGGCGAATCATTGCGCAGTTCAACCAAGTTTTGCGAGGAGCTTGTCGACTGCGTAAGACCGTCAAAGGTGGTTTTTCTCTTCCTCGCCTGGCACACCGCCAGGCCCACTCTTCTTTTTTTTCATTTTCTTAACTCCAGTGGCTACCACCGTATTCCGGCCTTAAAAAATCGGGTTGTAGCGTCTTGACGCTCCCCGGTGACAGGCTTATACAAAGGGCGTGGTTCGCTGTCGTTGACAGCCCAGGTAGCCAAAACCTTCAAGGCTACGCCACGTTCGTGGTGGTTTACCCAAGTGCGATCAGCGTTCGGAAGCTCGCGCGGTTGCCGCTTAAGCGGTAATGAATGCCGACTACTCCATGCCTGCGGGTTACCACTGCAGACTCTCCTCTGCTGCACAGCTACTCACCCAGAAGCTTCATTCTGATGGTCATCGGCTTGCCGGTGGCGAGTCGTTCATCGCTCGCCTTCATCTTACCCACCCTGACGGGGCTCACTTCCCTGCCAGGGGCTGTGCGTCGCCGTTTTCCCTTGAAACTGGAGAACCACCATGGCCTACGCCAACCAATCCCAAGAAGCGACCTCTTACTTCAACCTGCACACCGTCGGTATCGGCTACCTCAACCGTGTTCGTGAAGTACAGGTCCGCCGCGGTCAGCCATTCATGGCCTGCGATATCGCAGCCTTGCATGGTGCCTCCGATGCAGTGGAGTACACCCGCTTTGATTGCAAAGTCGCTGGTGGCGAAGCTGACCGCTTGATTCGTCTCTATATGGACGCCGTCAAGGCCGAGAAAAAGGTCTTGCTGTCGTTCCGTATTGGTGACCTGTGGATCGACCCATTTCTCTATGAGAAAGGCGCGAAACAAGGCCAACCGGGCGCCAGTCTGAAAGGTCGTTTGCTGCTCATCGACTGGATCAAGGTCAATGGCAAGTTCGAATACAAAGCGCCCGCCAGGCAGGAAGCAACAGCACCTGCTGAGCCAGCGCCGATCAATGAACCCTCTCCAACGTCGGCTGATGCCAAAGCTGAGGATACCGACACCCCTACAGAGCCCAGGATTGAACCTGAATCTCCAACCACTCCCCGCACGGCCCGCCGTGTCGCCACACGTGCTGTTCAGTCCGCCTGAACAATCCACGCTTTTTACATCAAGGCGCTCGATCGAGCGCCTTTTCTTCAAACAGCACAGGAGAACCAATATGGAATGCTTCTGGCTTTGCGACGACTGCCTGTTCGGTGCGGCTTACGAGGACTACAGCACGTTATCGCTGTATCACTCGCCAGATGAGATCGAACAACGCATCGCCGCGATACATCGTGGGCTGGTTCGCTTAATGCCCATCAGTGCCGACTTCGATCCCGAAACCGGCTGGGGCATAAGAGCCTTTTCTCCGTTGCCTTGCGACAGTTGTGGTTCACCTATGCACGGTCAACGCCACCGATACAATCGGCTGTAAACCTGCATCACCTGCAAACGCCTGCAACTCCATACCCACCCTGGGGATACCACTCCCCTCGGGCGTGTACCCCTGATTATTCCCTTCGGAGGTAGCGCCATGAGCCCCCAACTCACACTGATTGAGACCTCGGATTTCGAGGCTGATCGCATTGTCCAAGAAAACCAGCTGATCGACGAAGCGCTGCATATTCTGGATCGTCGGTTTTTCGCCCGCGGGCCTATCCTGACGTCGCCTGACACCGTGGCGGCTTACCTAAAACTGCGTCTTGCGCAACAAGACCATGAAGTCTTTGGTGTGATTTTTTTTGACGCCCAGCACCGGGTGCTGGCGTTCGAAATCCTCTTTCACGGCAGCATTGATGGCGCCAGCGTTTACCCCCGCCAAGTCGTTAAGCGTTCCCTCGCGCATAACGCTGCAGCCGTCATTTTTGTTCACAACCATCCCTCAGGGTGCACAGAGCCCAGCCAGGCGGACCGTGTTTTGACCGCACGGTTGAAAGAGGCCTTGGCATTGATCGACGTGTGCGTACTGGATCACTTCATCGTGGGTGAAGGTCGCCCGCTCTCCCTTGCCGAATACGGCTGGATTTAACCCTCACAGGCGCCTACGGGCGCCTTGTTCATTTCAATTCTGGAGAACCCTCATGAACCAAACCCTAGCCCTGCTCCCGGCTTCAAACCCATTTGCTCGCGGTTATGACAACCTTCATATCGAACGGCTGCTACTGATCACCTACGAAAACAACTACCCTCCCTGCTTTCGCCCCCTGCACTACTCACAGGTCCATTTGCCCGACGATGAACTACAGATGTTCCTCTGCATCTTCAATGAAGATTTCGCCTTGATCAGCGAAGGTCAATCCATTCCGGATGAGTTGGAAGAACGCTGTCAGTCCACCGGACTGGTGCGCCAAGTGATCTACGCCGTAATGGGAGAAATGCTCAACGACCGGCATCATGTCGGCGATCTGTACTCCCTGGAAGATGCCGAAGCTGTGATCCGTCGCTTGAGCTTCGAGACAGGACACTACAGTCGAATCTGGGAGATCAGTACCACACACCTCACTGAAGAAGCATTGCGTTACGTGGAGCGCCGGGCTGGCAATTTCGACTCCAGACCATCCGGTCTGCTGTTCGAACCCTTTGCCCTGAAGGACTGCAATGGCGTCGGGTGTAAGCTGATCGGCACGCCCTGGACCGACGATAACCTGGTCAAAATCGAGGGCTGTTCTTACTCATCGCTGAGGCAACAGCAACTCGATGCCGGTACACCGGCAGCCTTGGTCAACGTACTGTATCTGGCGGCATTGGCGGATGTGCGCTTGTTGATTTTCGACCCCGACGCTGCCGTCTTGGACACGCTCGCCATTTTTGATGAATAGCAACGCATTTAGCGTTAACACGACCCGCCATAAATCGACTTTCTCACTGAATCGCTCCTTCACCTCATGTCAGGTTCTGCACTGAATCTGACATGAGGTTTTTTTCATGGAGCGTTTTTTTACGCCTGTCTGCCTGCTGGGTTTTTTGAGTGCCTGCAGCGCGCAAATCCCCACCCCATTGCCGACTAATCCAAAGATCGACAGTGGTTCCAATCGGACCCAGTTATCAAGGAGCCCAGCCGAAGCAAGCCATCCGGCGGAAATCCGTTATGGTCGCTATACGCTGGTGAGCACCGAGCCCACCACGGAGCAACGTGATCTTCTCGCTCAAATCATTGATGTGAACATACCGTCCAACTTTAATCCCTCGGTACAGGAGGCGATGCACTACGCGCTGCAGCGCTCGGGTTATTCGCTCTGCCCTGCCACCGAACCAGTAAAGACACTTTTCACTCGACCTCTGCCTGCAGCCCATTACCGGCTCGGCCCGGTTCCGTTACGCAGCGCACTACAGGTATTGGCTGGCTCCGCCTGGCAACTCATGACCAATGAGGTCAGCCGTTCGGTCTGCTTCGAACAGCAGAAAGCTGATGTCGGCATCGTGCCGGCTAAACCAGACTCGTCCCATCAGACGGAGGCACGGCCATGAAAGCCTCGACGTTTCAAACCATCATTGTTGGCTTACTTTGCCTGGCGGTCTCCGGACTGAGTGGTGGTTTGTATGACCAGTATCAACGCGTGACCGAGCTGGGAAATGCGAACGCCCAACACCTACAGATCCTGCAAACCTTGCAACGTGATTCGAGCGATCTCAAAGACGCGCAGGAGAAGCTGCAGCATGCACTGAAGGACCTGAAGCAGATGGTGGATTCCGGTGAACAACAGGCCAACACACTCGGCCCTATGTTGGATCAATGGGCACAAGAGATACAGGAGCTACGCGACGGTCTGGCAGACCGAGCCACCACAGCCGACATGAACGCGCTACGCGCACGACTTGAGCACGTCGAGCAGCAACTCCTGGACCTCAAGCCACAGCCAACACTTCCTCCACCGACATCTTCCCCGGCCAAACCGAAGAAAACCTCTCGCCCCAAGTCTGTACCGCTCCCGCCGCCATTCTCAGTGTTGAGTGTCGAGTCCCGTGGTGGCGAGCGCTTTCTGGCGGTCGCGCCTCCTGATAGTCGCTCGCTCAACGATACCCGGTTGCTGCACACCGGCGAGCAGCTTGGCACATGGCGACTGAAAGTGCTGGAGCCGAAGGCGGCCATCTTCGCAGTGGCTGCTCAGCCAGACCAGACAGTGCAACTCCCTTGAGAAGCGATCATGAACAGAGCCTCACTACTCCCCATCGTCTGTCTCGCTTCGCTACTGGCCATAGGCGCTGCGATGGGCAACCCCGTCACGACACCGTCAAGGAACCAGGACACGCAGGTCGCGCCCTTGGGGCGCTCTGACTCTGAACAGGCAGCGAGTTGGGGCCTGACCGAGCAGGAATGGACACGCTTCGAACAGATCCAAGCCGGTCCACGCGGTTTCTGGAGCCCGAACCTCGATCCGTTAACCGCCCTCGGGGTTGAGTCCAAGACCGACCAAGAGCGCCAGCGATATGCCGAATTACAGGTAGCACTGGAAGCCAAGCGCGCCGAGCGTGAATTGGCCTACCAAAACGCTTACACAGCGGCCTGGGCCAAGCTGTTTCCGGGGCTGTTGCCGGTTCAGGGTATGGCATCCCCGCCCTCGTCTAGCTCACCGGTAGAGCCGCGCCGAGCTCTGTTTGTCGAAGATCACTGCTCTGCGTGCACCGCCGAAGCACAGCGTCTGCAAAGCAGTGATACGGCGTTCGATATCTACCTGGTGGGCAGCCAAGGCGAGGATGAACGCGTCCGCAGCTGGGCTCGGCAAGCGGACATTGATCCGGCCAAGGTTCAACGCCGGCAGATCACCCTGAACCATGACCGTGGTCGCTGGTTCAGCCTGGGCGCCCCAAGACCATTACCCGTCACATTTCAACAGGTGAATGGACAATGGCAAAGTCTCGATTGATTGCTATTGCGCTCCAACTGGCAGTGCACGCGGTTCGGGCTGACGAACTTCCGCCTCCGGCTTATCAACTGGCGGCGCATGATGCCGACATCCCGTCTACGGTGTTGTTCGCGATTGCCTTACAGGAGAGCGGTATTCGCGTCCGTGGTCGACTGCTGCCGTGGCCGTGGACCCTAAATATAGCCGGAACACCCTACCGTTTCGCCACTCGCCAGGCCGCATGTCACGCCTTGCTCCAGGCGCTCAAACAATATGACGCTAAACGGGTCGACGCCGGACTTGGGCAAACCAACCTGGGTTATCACGGACAACGTTTTTCCAGTCCCTGCGAAGCTCTCGAACCCTACCGCAATCTGGCTGTGACTGCCGCCCTGCTGCAAGAGCATCACGCGGTCACCGGTGATTGGGTTTCAGCCGCTGGGCGTTATCACCGCCCTAGGGGAGGTTTACCCGCAGCGCGTTACCGCGATGGATTCTCCCGGCAACTCGCACGGCTACAAGCTTCCGCTGAACAAGGCACACCACCATGAAACGAATTCCTATTACCTATTACTTCTCCCTGCTCTTGGCTGCTTTCGCCCAGTCGAAACAATCCGTTGCAGAGGACCAGTTTGGCGGCTTCAACCGTCCCCATTTTCAAGTTGCCAGGCCGCCCATGAACAACAATCTCCAGCCTGGTCGCGCCATGCATGCGGACTTATCCACGTTTGCCGATGAAACCTGGATATTACCCGTTCGCAGCGCTCACTTGAGCCCCGGCCAAATCACGTCTCGCGCCCTAAACATGCCAGGCTTACGGCCATTTTTCCTGGTGGGTGAGGATACCCACTCACTGGCTTGGTTGCGTCAACGCGCGCCTGAACTGCAGGAAATGGGCGCAGCCGGTCTAGCGGTTGAAGTAACCGATACCGAAGCTTTGTCCCGGATTCGAGCCGCCGCGCCGGGCATCACCATCCTGCCGGTCAACGGTAACGACATCGCCACCCGCTTGCAGATCGAGCACTACCCCGTCTTGATCACCGCCACCTCACTGGAACAGTGAGTCCAGGTCATGGCCGAGCATGCGATGGAGTCCAAGCTCCGACCGGCGGTGGAGTTGTACACCGTAGCGATCTGCATCGCCGCCGCGGTGTTGTGCGTGTACTCGCCCTGGGCTGTGGCCCTGTCACCCGAGATCGGGCTGGTTGCGGCGCTGGCCTATACACTATTCGGCCTGATACGCCTGCGACAAGCATGGGAGGTACTGCGCTATCGGCGCAATATTCGCAGACTGCCCCGATACGAACTGACTAGTGGGGAAATCCCGGTCAGCCGCAAGCGTCTGTTTATGGGCAGAGGATTTCGCTGGACGCGCCTGCACACCCAGCGCTTGGTCGAGGCTCAGGATCCAGCGGTCGCCCATTATGTCGACCAACCAGCCCGTTATCGCCTAGCCCGTGGACTCGAACGGTCCCTTGAGCAGGCACCGTTTCCGCTCTCGACATTGGCCCGTGTCACTGCCTGGGACAGTGCCTTCAATCCATTGCGCCCTTTACCTCCGGTAGGAGGCTCACCGCTGCTGCATGGGGTCGAGCCCGATGAAACGGAAGTCAGTCTACCTCTGGGCGAACGGGTCGGTCACACCCTGGTGCTGGGCACGACCCGCGTCGGCAAGACGCGACTCGCCGAGGTATACATCACTCAAGACATTCACCGCGTTGAACATGAGGTAGTGATTGTCTTCGACCCGAAGGGCGATGCCGACTTGCTCAAGCGCATGTACGTCGAAGCCAAACACGCCGGTCGGGAGAAAGAGTTTTATGTCTTCCATCTTGGCTGGCCAGAAATCTCCGCGCGCTACAACGCGGTGGGACGTTTCGGGCGCATCTCGGAAGTGGCGTCGCGCATCGCCGGGCAGCTCAGCGGTGAAGGCAACTCGGCGGCCTTCCGTGAGTTCGCCTGGCGTTTCGTCAACATCATAGCTCGCGCTCTGATCGAGCTGGGCCGGCGCCCGGACTACCTGCAGATCCAGCGACATGTGGTTAACATCGACGCCCTGTTCATCGAGTACGCCCAGCAGTTTTTCGCCAAGACCGACCCGAAGGCGTGGGAAGTGATCGTCCAGCTCGAAGGCAAGCTCACAGAGAAGAACATTCCCCGGCATATGATAGGACGCGAAAAGCGGGTGGTGGCCATCGAGCAATACCTGGCGGTGAAGCGTGTATTTGATCCGGTAATGGACGGACTGCGTTCGGCGGTGCGCTACGACCGCACTTACTTCGACAAAATCGTGGCCTCGCTACTGCCGCTGCTGGAGAAACTCACCACCGGCAAGACCGCTCAGTTACTGGCTCCCAACTACACCGACCTGGATGACCCGCGGCCGATCTTCGACTGGATGCAGATCATCCGAAAACGCGGCATCGTCTACGTTGGCCTGGATGCGCTGACTGATGCCGAAGTGGCCGCCGCCGTGGGCAATTCAATGTTCGCCGACTTGGTCTCGGTCGCGGGACATATCTACAAACATGGCATTGACCATGGGCTGCCTCAATCTGGCAACGCTGGTGACAAACTGCCAATCAACCTGCATGCCGATGAGTTCAACGAGTTGATGGGCGATGAGTTCATTCCGCTGATCAACAAGGGGGGCGGTGCCGGTATCCAGGTAACCGCCTACACCCAAACCCTCAGCGACATCGAAGCACGTATCGGCAACCGCGCCAAGGCCGGCCAGGTGGTCGGCAATTTCAACACCCTACAGATGCTACGGGTACGCGAAACCGCGACCGCGGAACTGCTCACCCAGCAGTTGCCCAAGGTTAATGTGCTGACCAAGACCCTGGTCTCGGGTGCGACCGACACCTCCGATCCGGGGGCCAACACGGACTTCACCTGGTCCTCACAGGACCGTGTCAGCAGCACCAGTGTGCCGCTGATCGAGCCAGCACACATCGTTAGTTTGCCCAAAGGGCAGATGTTCTCCTTCCAGGCCGGTGGCCAGCTCTGGAAAGTTCGTATGCCGTTACCGAAACCTTCTAACGACGACGCCATGCCCAAGGACCTGCAGGAGCTCACTCAGATGATGCGGGCGACTTACAACCAGCAGGCGGGTCAATGGTGGAGGGCTAGCGGTGGTGGCCCGACTACAAACTTCGATTTGGATCAGGTGGGCTAGCCCGGTCTCACCACAGGAGTCGATGCAGCAGCAAGCTATTCAGAAAGTTTCGTGACGATACCAAATGCAAAGCACAATGGAGTGAACGATGGCGACTTCCGTCCGGAACACGCCGCCACAACAGACCCAGCGCTCAGGATTGCTCATCTCGGCGATCGGCTTAGTACTGCGCACTATCAGTTTGTTAATTGCCTCATTGCTGTTCTCGATCTTGATCGAGTGGGCTGGCCTGCTTTTCTTTTGGGGGGATCAAGGCTGGAGGCACAGCCAAGGCATGCTGACTAATGAACTGGGGTGGCTTAGCGCGCACTTCAAATCTTCACTCATTCTTCAACAACCCGGGCAGATGATTGTCCAGATACTGGATATCCTCACCCAGTGGCTTTTGGTCAAAACTGGATTTGCGGACTTCGCTCATCAGGCCCGGGTGTCGAGCCAGGGACACGGGTTCTGGCACTGGACCAATCAGCTCTACGTGAGTATTGAGGATTTCGTGCTGGCCGCGGTGTACGTTACCTTCACCTTCGTAGTGCGCCTGACCATTCTGGTCTTAGCCACGCCGCTGTTCTTACTGAGCATGCTCACTGGTTTTGTTGATGGATTAATGCGCCGTGATCTGCGCAAATTTGGCGCTGGGCAAGAAAGCAGTTTTGTCTATCACCGTGCTAAGCGAGCAGTGTTACCACTGCTAATCGTGCCCTGGATTATCTACCTATTCCTACCGTTTTCGCTCAATCCCATGGCGATTTACTTGCCTTGCGCGGTGATGGTCGGAATAGCAACTGCTATCACCGCGGCAACGTTCAAAAAACACCTTTGATAGAACGTACTGCTTGAATGTAATGCACGAGGTTGCTATAGCCAGAGAGAAAGGAACCGGGCTTCGGTGCGTGGGATTGTGGCGGTAAGGATGCTTGATGGCTCCGTTTTGTCAGGCCTGTAGGTTTAGGCATTCCAAGCCATCCTCGGCGTGTGAGAAAGTCCTGCAGCGGGCTGTAATAGACCACTTTTCGGCAGTAATCGGCCAAAAGGATACTACACAAGGGCTTATCCAATGCCGGTACACATACGCCAGTCAATGCCGACCACGGCCAATTCCTATATCGACTGGATTGCCGAACAGATGGGACACACCAATAGCACATGATCCGCCAGCACTATGCACATGGATCAACGAGGACGGCCCGGACGTGGTGGGTATGCTGCAACTGGCCTTGAAGCTTTCGCCCGTCACAGCTCAACATTAAAGCTACGCAACTCAATCCCATCGGCAAAGCGCCCTACAGCCGTCAGGCTGGTCCAAATGCGCAACGCCTCACGGCGCGAGCGTACCGCCAACCAGCTACTGCCAGAGCCGCCTAGGCGGATAGCCAGCGTCCACTTTTCCTCTTGTCGGCTGACCAGCGTATCGCGCACCGCGCCGCCTCCATCAGGGCGCGCAGTGCTTCTTCCTGAATCCGTTGTTCATGATTAAGCGTGCCTCCTGACTCGATCGGTAAAGTCGCTGACCTGGGTGGGTATCAGGCAATTCAACTTACCGAAGGTCGCCAGGTGCTGGATCATTGCTTCTTGACTGCCGGGTTCACGGGCGACCATGCGCCGGCAGGTCTTGTCCAGGATCAACACGGCCAGCTCCGGGTTTTCGACCCTCGCGGCATCGAAGGCCTGTGCGATAGCGATGGCCAGTTCGCCCAGGTCCGGGTCCTGCCGCTGAAGCGCCTTTAGCGCATTCATCTGCCGCGCAGTGATGGGTAGCGACACGTCGCTCTTCCTTAGTAAGCACGCTTCGACCAAGCGCAGCGGTAATGGTAGACCAGCCTGCCGGGGCCTGGTTTACGCAGGCAAACAAAAAGGCCCGCGCACCTGGTCAAAGTGTGGGGGCCTTTTGAACATAAGCGGCGATATCAGAATACTTCGCGTTGTTAGCCGCGGGATACCGTTGCGTCCGATACGTTGAGTAATCCCGCAGGGGGCATGCGCCGACGTTCGAAAGCTTCCCAGTGTTCGCGCCTGCGCTGTTCTCCGCAGCGCATGCACACGTATACATCCGGGCTCAACCCTAGGTAGTAGCCCTTTCTGATATAGGGATGGGGGCATTGGCTTGATGGATACCCGCCATTAACTTCATACGATTCAGTCATCATATAAAAACCTAAAAAAAGCCCGCACTTAGTGCGGGCAAAACAGGAGTAATACCTTGAGACTGATTGAGCGAACAGGCTCAGTATTGAGAGCCAAAGGATGCAGAGTCAGTTTAGTTTTTATTTGTCGCTGTCGACGAACGGCGAATAACAAGCGAGACGGAATTGTACAACCCGAACTATTTTGTACAACACAAAAATTCTGAACCTTCTTTCTGATGAAGTAACAAAAAAGTTCAGGGAGAAGCGATATGAAAAATTCTTTATATATCATCGAATACGAAATCCATGACGTACCTAAATCTTTCATCGTAAGAGCGGAGGTCATGAACAATGCGGAAGCTTGGCACTGGGCAGCGTGCGATGTAGGGATAGGGATCATCCCTAGGTTTCGGAACGAAAAAATAAAACGGATCAGCAAGCCAATGGGTGAGCGGTACGGCCTTACAAACGTGAGGTGGCGTCCGTCGGGTGATATCCCGTTTATCGCCCAAGCATATGTACCGCCCCCACCAGATTTGAGCGAGAAAGCGACCCAACTACACGATGACTGATGGCGCTTAGCTATAACGCGTTCTAATTTTTTCGGTTGTCCACCATGATGTACATCCTTTTAACGCTTTGGCTAAGTGCGGTGTTCATGACCCGCACGGAGTACTTGCGTCGGCACTTTGGGCAGCGCTGTTCAGATGCGGATGGAACCATGTAGGTGACCTCGCTCTCGCCAAGTTCGAGCGGTGCATCACATTTGATGCACTTGTGATCGTCGTAGTTAGCAAACATATCGGGTCGTCCATGAATAGTCGAACATATACCATCGACCATAAACGCCATGTATTCAATGAAAACGCTGATGAAGATTCAAACAAGCGCTTACTTGCCACCCTAATGCCAGCATTCGGAGATTAGTTAGCTAGCTGTCGCGCACTTCCGTCGACAGCCTGAGGGCGGAGTTCTGGCGGGTTTGCAGGTGGCTGACGAATTGCCGGGTGATCTCGCCGAAGTTGACGTCAGTGCCGATGGGCGTCCAGGTCGCGGCGATTTTTGCGAGGGATCGCGGCCCTCCATCATCAACGGCACCCATTGTTTGATCTGAGTCGGGTCTTCGGAATACTGCATCGGCCGGAACAGCGGGCTGGCCTGCAACGCCTCGTAGCGTTTTTTCAGGAAGCGGATGTTGTCGTCGCCCCACACGAAACTCATGTGCGGCATGGAGTTGATGAACGAGCGCGGGTTGTGCAGCACGCCGGTTTTGACTTGCCAGGCCCGGAACTGCCGGGTGATCTGGAACGCTTCGTTAATTTCCACGGCCTTGGTGATGTCGATCTTGCCGTCTTTTTCCGGGGTGTAGTTCAGCTCGGCGAGCGCCGAGTGGCCGGTGCCGGCATTGTTCCAGCCGTTGGAGCTCTCCTCGGCGACCTTGTCCAGGCGCTCGACCATCTCCATTGACCAACCCGGCTCCAATTCACTGAGCCACACCGCCAGGGTCGAACTCATGATCCCGCCCCCCACCAGCATCACATCGACGCGCTTGGTTTCGGCGGCATACGCGTGCGGGATGCCCAGCGACAGGGCCAGGGCAGTCAGTGCCCCTTTGAGTGTCGGGTTGTTCATGGTTGCCTCCAAGACACGACGGTCGGTTTATTTCGGGGAGGACGTCGACTGCGCCGCATCGATGCACAGGTCGATGGCCACGGTGTCGAGTCGATCACGTTCCTGGGCTGCAAGGCTTTGCAGCGTTTTTGCGTAGACCGCGTCTGCGGCGTCCTTGAGCCGCTGCCACTCCTCCAGGCTGATGATCTCGCGCAGCACCAGCTCGTCGGCGCGGTTGATGAGGGTCCGATAAAAGTCGTCAAGCTGATCCAGGCGGTAGCTATCGTCTTCAAGCAAAAGGTGCCAGGCCCGAATCTCCATCGCTTTTTCGCTTTTTTCCATGCTCGCGCTCCTGCTGAGTAAAAAGCCCGTGCGCCTCAGTAACGCAATACAGCCGCCGCGCGGGTGTCGGTGGGCATCGAGCGCTCGGCAGGCACCACCACCACTTCGCCGCCCTGGCGGATAACGGCCAGGATCAGCTCGTCCAGCGCAGCGTCTTCCTCGGCGACCTGGGCGCCTGGCTCGCTGCCGTCAGCCTCCACCAGCAACAACGCCACCCGGCCTTCCAGCGTCGCATGCTCAATGTCCACCAGCCGCGAGGCATAAAGCCGCTGCCCTACGGCCACGCCAAATCGATCAAACGCGGTGTTCAGCGAATCCTCGTAGCGCTTGCTCATCACGGCGGTGCAGGCCTGCGCCAACTCGGTTGATGAGAGCGTGGCGGGGTCTTTACGCACGCCGTCCGCCAGCAGGAAGGGGTTGTGACTGAGCGCCCTGAACACGGCCTGGTTCTCGGGCAGCGCCACCAGCACCAACGGCAGTTTGCAGACGCGCGAACAGTGCTCGGTGATCGCTTTGTCGACGGCACGGAAGAACCGCTCGCGGTCCAGGTTCACTTCGTCCTGCTTACCGCCACCGCCCGACTCATGCATCATCGGATCGCCGCGCTCACCCGCGCCGCTGAACCCGTCGGGGTGGCCTTGCTGGTCACGGGAGGTCAGTTGATCGCCCAAGGCATCGGCCTGGGAAGTGGGCACCGCCTCCGGCAATTCGACTTGCTGCAGTGTCTGCGCGGCACCCTCGTAAACCCGCACGCTGTCCCGCGTCAGGCACAGCGCCTGGTAGCGTTCGGTCATTGGCGCCTGGCGCAGCAGCGGCCTGAGATAGGGGTGGCGGTTGACGATGGCGGTTTCTTGGACCATCCGATGCAACCCCACCACCAGAAAATACTCGGCGCCGCCAAAGATCGCGATCGAAGGCGGGCAGCTATTCCAGAATTCGGTGTCGGCCACCAGGTCATGAAACGGTGCAAGCAGCGTCTCGGCCCGCGCCTGATCAGCCAGCAGGCCTTCGAGGTCTTTGATGAGGTTCTTCAAACGAATCGGGTTTTGCGTGCGCTCGGGAAACGTCTGCTGGGCGGGCATGTAGACACTCAGGTTGGTGCGATCCGCCAGGGCCAGAAGCGTGTCCAGAGTGTCGCGGGTAAAGGTTTGAACGTGGACCATGGGGAGCCTCCTCAGTGTTTGTCCAGATCAGCCTGCCTGGCCAGGAAATCGTCTTCGAGCAGCGCGTCGATTTGCGCCGGCGATTCTTCCTGGACCGGAGGCGCCGTCAGATGCCCGGTGGATTCGACTTTGGGCGACAAGCGTCCCATCAGATGTTCCAGCGCGTGGTGGATTTTGCGCGCGGCGCCAGCGACGGCCAGCTCCAGGCTTTCCGCCTGATGCGTAACGGACAACGAGCTGTGGCCCTTGGGGCGCACTTCGATCTGGCAACGTTTGTCTTGCGGACCGGACTTCTGCGCATTCACGTCGCCCACGTGGATTTCCACGCGCGTCAGCATCGAGCTGTAGCGCTCGACCTCGTCAACCACTGTACTGCCTACCCACGCCTGAAGATCGGCACTGCCTTCAATATGATTACTGTCTACCTGTACCAGCATGGTCAATTCCTCTTCTGTCCTGAAAAGTAGGCTCGCCCAAGGGCGTCAACGGCCATGTAAGGTTCGAACCGAGGCTATTCTCACGCGTTCGTTCGGCAAACGGCGCAGGCCGATCAACGGCGTACTCCGCTCCGAGCACGCTCAGGCATCAGTGGTCCTGGACCATCGTCTGCATCTGCCAGAGCGTGCGGAAACGTCCCTGGCGGCGACGCAGTTCATCGGGTGCACCGTCCTGAACCACCTTCCCCTCTTCCAGCACCAGCACCCGGTCGAAGCTGGCGATGGTCGAGAGTCGGTGAGCCACCGCAAGTACCGTCCTGCCGCGCATCAGGTCCATCAGCGCGCACTGGATGATGGCCTCGGAATCGGAATCCAGTGCGGAGGTCGCCTCGTCGAGGATCAAGATTGGCGCGTTCTTCAGGAACGCCCGCGCCAGCCCCAGGCGCTGGCGTTGCCCGCCGGAAAGCGTCACGCCACGTTCCCCCACAAGCGTGTGATAACCATCAGGCAGCGCCTGCACGAACTCATCGCAGTAGGCTCGCCGGGCGGCATCAATAATCTGTTGCTCAGTCGCGCGCGGCTGGCCGTAGCCGATGTTTTCCAGGATGCTGCGATTGAACAGCGCCGGCTCCTGGGGTACCACGGCGATTTGCCGGCGCAGGCTGTCCTGGCTGACCGAGCGGATGTCCCGGTCGTCGATCAGGATCGCGCCGTTGTGCACATCGTCCAGACGCTGGAGCAAGCTGAGCAGCGTGGATTTTCCCGAACCCGAGGTACCGGCAATCCCGACGCTCTGGCCCGCAGGAATGTCCAGGAATAAATGGTTGAACACCTGGCGCCCGCCGGGGTATGCATAGCTGACGTCCAGCAATTTGATGCTGCCCCGGGTCGGCGCGAGTTCTTCCGGCGCATCGCTGAGTTCGTGCGGCTGCGCGATGATGCCGAGCGTTTCGGTGATGACGCCCATCTGCTGGCTGGCTTCCACCAGCGCCAGCGCCAATTCGCGCGAGCCGTGGAGGATACGAAACGTCAACGCGCTGACCATGACCACATCGCCCGCCGTAACCTGGCCCTGGCGCCACAGCAGGATCGCCCAGCCCAGCATTGACCCGGCCATGATGGACAGGCAGATATCGTGGAGCACGCGTGCCTTTTCCAGGTAGATCCAACTGCGCCGATGCGCGCCCGCCTCGACGCCTATCTCCCGCTCCAGCCTGACGCGCTCGCGCTCGCGCCCGGAGAACGCCTTGATCGTCCAGACATTGGACACCAGGTCGACAATCTCGCCCCCGACCTGCGCCGACTGCGAGGCGAAGGCGATATGCCGGTTCCTGCCACGCACGCCGACCACAGTGATCAACGCGGCCACCAGCACCACACACGCGATCAGGGCCAATGCCATTGAGCCGCGCACGGCGAACAACACCACTACGGCACCGATAAAATCCACGCACGGCGGTACGATGCGCCAGGCCAGGCCGCCGTATACCGTGTTGGCGGCGGCACCGGCCGCCGACACTCGATTAGCCAGCGAGCCGGCGAAATGCCGGTTGAAATAGCGCATCGGATGACCGGTCAGGTGATGAAAAAGGTCAACGCGCAGGTCGGCGCAACTGCCCACCACGGTATGGCAGCCGACCCAACCGCCCAACCGCCACAGCACGTTTTCCAACACGATCAACCCAATGAACAGACTGAACGCATGCCACACCTGGTCGGCCTGCGACTCTCCGGCCATGGCGTCCACCAGCAACTTCATGCCGTACTGCACCGCCACCGCGCAGCAGGCCGCGCCGATCACCAGTGACAACATCGCGCTGAAATGCAGCGGGCGCACCCTCACGTAGCGCCATAAAAACGCGCTGGCTGTCGTCGGCAAAGGCTCGTCGCGCAAGCGCTGGAAGATCATGTGCGCAGCCTCTGCGCCCGCCTTGCATCAAGCTCGCGCAAGCGTGCCTCGATACGCTCGGGCAGGGCTTTGAGCTGCAGGTGCAACGGGTGGAAAGGCGCGCGTTCGCCCTCTCCGTCGGCGTAGCCAAACACGCCGGTGGGGCAATAACGGCCATCATCCCAGCCGGGGTAATCGAGAAACGGGTACCAACAAATGCCTTGCACCGGCACCCCCCGTTCCAGCGACATCAGCACCTGGTCCACGACATAGCTCAACCAGGGCAAACGCTCCTGGTCCTCCGCCCCGGTTTCGGAGATCAGCAGCGGCCGCTGATAGCGTTGGTGCAACTCTTTGAGCATACCGGCGAGTGGGCGGTAATCCGACTCACCCAGCGCAATGCGCCCGCCGTGGAAATACCACTGATTATGCGGATAGAAATTCGCGCCGATGATATCCAGGTAATCCTCCTGCCCGCCCAGGCCCGGCCACTGGCGCCCGATCAGCATGTCCCAGGCCTCGAATTGGGCCACCCGGTAGCGTTCGGCGTTTTCAATGTCCTCGCTGCGCTGCGACTCGGAGACCACGTTGATCAGCGGGTCGCACTGCACGAAACGCGCAGCCGGCGCGCGCTCGCGAATCGCCTCGATCGCGGCGATGCTGGCGCGCACCAACTGGTGCTTGAGCTCCTGGCCGCGCCCGTGGGCATTGGGGTTGAAATAACCGACGTCGCCCCCCGCCCAGCTCCAGAACGATATCTCGTTGACCGGCGAATAGATCGGAACGCTGATACCTTCATCCGCCATCAGCCCTGCCACCGCGCCGGCAAAACGTGCGAACCGGTCGACAAACGACGGGCGCCAGACGTCCAGGTCATCCGGATACCCGTAATGGCAAAGGTCCCAGATCACTTGCACCTGGTGATCGCGCGCAGCCCTGAGCATCGGCAGGAAACTGCTCCAGTCGTAGCGACCGGAGCTGCGCTCGATCAGGTGCCAACGCAGGCCGTCACGGGCGCAACGCACATTCAGGCCCGCCAGTTGCGCGTAGTCCTTGTGTGCCCAGCGCGCGTGCCCGGTGGCGGCCAGCAAGTCCAGGCGCCGACCATCCTGGCGGCGCTGGCTGGAGCACTCATAGCCCGCCATCACGAAGCTGTTGAAGAGCGCGTGATGACCGCGCTCGCGGGGCTCCCTCTGGCTCTGCTCCGGCGGCGCGCTCATAACACATCGAGCCCGGCTGCAACGGTGGCTTCGCTGCTCGCGGCTTCAATGTCGCGGTACAACGCAAGCGCCTGGCCCACCACTTGGTCCATGTTGTAGTACTTGTAAGTACCCAGGCGCCCGAGAAACGTCACATTCGGCGTCTGCTCCGCGAGGGCCTTGTACCGCTTGTACAGCTCGACGTTTTCGGCGCGTGGAACCGGGTAATAAGGGTCGCCCTCATCGCAGGGAAACTCGCGAGTAATGCTGGTGCAGGGGTGGACCTGACCGGTCAGGTGCTTGTACTCGGTGATGCGCGTGTAGGGCACCTCCGGGTCCGGGAAGTTGACCACCGCCACCGGCTGATAGCGCTCCTGCTCGAGCGTCTGGTGCTCGAACCGCAACGAACGGTAGGGCAAGCGTCCCAACTGGAAATCAAAGTACTCGTCGATCGGGCCGCAATAGATCACGTGGTTGAATTTCACCTCATCGCGCACGTCCTTGAAGTCGGTATCCAGCAGCACGTCGATCCGGGGGTGATCGAGCATCTGCTCGAACATGCGCGTGTAGCCATCGCGGGGCATCATCTGGAAGGTGTCGGTGAAATAGCGGTCGTCTTCATTGGTGCGCGTGGGGATCCGCGAGGTCACCGACTTGTCCAGCGCGGAAGGGTCCAGGCCCCATTGCTTGCGGGTGTAGCCACGGAAGAATTTCTCGTAGAGCGTGCGCCCGATCTGATTGACCACCACGTCCTCCGACGTGCGAATCGTGGCCACCGGCTCCGCGCGCTCGGCCAAGAACACTTCGGCTTGCTCGGACGTCATCGACAAACCGTACAGTTTGTTAAGCGTGGTGAGATTGATGGGGATCGGCACCAGTTGCCCATCGACCTGCGCCAGCACACGGTGCTCATAGGGCCGCCACTCGGTAAAGCGCGACAGGTAGTCGACGATCCGCTGCGCGTTGGTGTGAAAGATGTGCGGACCGTAACGATGCACCAGTACCCCCGCCGCATCCGGGTGATCGTATGCGTTGCCGGCGATATGCGCGCGTCGGTCGATCAACAGCACGTTGCGCCCCAGCCCCTGGGCCAGCCGTTCGGCGATGACGCTGCCGGCAAACCCGGCACCGACGACCAGGTAGTCATAGACCCCGCGCCCGGGTTGGCAGGACGGTCCGGACTTGGCGGTTTCAAGGTTTATCTGAGGCATTCGATCTGCTCCTTCATAAAGCGGCACGTGTTGTCCCAAGACATCCCCTCAAGCGCCGCATCGGCACGTTTTAGGAAATCGGGCGTGCCTTTCAGGCGCAGAGCGCCTTCGATGGCGCTGACAAACGCGTCGGCAGTGTCGGCGATAAATACGGCACCGCTTTGGCCGTAGCCATTGACTACATCGCGTATCGGCGTCGAGACCACGGGGCAGCCGCCGGCTAGGTACTCGGGGGTCTTGGTTGGGCTGATGAAACGGGTGGACGCATTGAGCGCGAACGGCATCAGGGCCGCGTCCCAGCCGTTCAGGTAAGCTGGCAGCTCGGCGTATTGCCGCCCGCCCAGATAATGAATATTGGGGCGTCGCGGCAGGGTCTGCGGATCGATCTTGACCACTGGCCCAACCAATACGATCTGCCAGTCGGGACGCAACGCCGCCACATGGTCAACCAGCTCGATGTCGAAGCGCTCATCGATCACACCGAAAAAGCCTAGGCGTGGCCGCGCGACCGGCGCCTGGTCGGCAGGGTCCGCCAACGCGTTTCGTGCCTGCGCAAAATGGCCAATGTCGACGCTGCTAGGCACAGGGTGCGCATTGCCGTGCTGGTGCTGCTTGACCTCCCAGATGCTGAAACCGCCAGTGAACACCACGTCGGCCTTGTCCATGAGCAGCCGCTCCATGTGCACCAGTTGGGCCGGCGCGCCCTTGAACGCAGACAGCTCATCCATGCAGTCGAACACCGTGACCCGCGCCTGGAGGTGGTCGGTAAACGCCAGGCTCATGGGCGTGAAATACCAGAGCAGAAGATCACCTTGCACGGCCTTGGCAAGACGCTCATCCAGCAACCGTCGCTGCGCCTCGATCATCGCCTGCTCACCCAGGCCCTCAGGCAGGTGCGGGACGACCACCCGGATGCCCGCCGCCGGGCTCGACGTTTCCAGGCGAGGAGGCTCGCCACCGCCTACCACCGGTTCTTCGAAGAAGATCACGTCGTAGTCTTTCGCCAGGCGCGACATCACATGCTGCGGACGCTGGTAGACGAACTCCCAGCGCAAATGGGATAGGCACACCAGCGTAGGACGGGCCTGGCTGGCGGATTCAACAGGACTTAGCCCACTTACTTGGGCAAACGGCACGGGCTGTTCCGAAAGGTTCATATCAACGTCCTTATCAAGCGAAAAGATGACGGCTCATGCATCGAGCCCTTTGGCCATACCGTGTCGATACGGCAAGTGCACAACAGTCTTTATCCAGGCTATTCGGCTCTTGAAAGTTGGAAGCACGGTCGTCGCAGGTCGTTCAGTGCAAGAATCAGCGCAGCCGATGAACTGCATATACCGATCAGTCAAACGGCTTGAACTCCTCCTAGAAAGCGACCCCTACCTTGAACAGTCAGCTGCACAAACAGCGCTGACCGAACTGAGGAAACAGGCATCGGGTAGATGCCAGGCGAACGAGGGCGAGCGCATGATTTTGATTACGGGCGGTGCGGGATACATCGGTGCGCACGTCGCATTGGAATTGATGGTCCGAGGCGAAGAAGTGTTGATACTGGATAATTTGTGCAATAGCCGTCGCTCGACGATCGACCGGGTAAGCGCCTTGGCGGGCAAGCGGCCGGAGTTCATTTATGGCGACGTGCGTAATCGACGGTTGCTCGACAGGCTGCTGCGTGACTACCCCATCGACGCCGTAGTGCATTGCGCGGGGTTGAAAGCCGTCGGCGAGAGCGTGCGCGAGCCATTGCGCTACTACGACACCAATGTCGGCGGCAGCGTGGTGCTTTGCCAGGCCATGGCAAAGGCCGGCGTATTCCGGTTGGTGTTCAGCTCATCCGCAACGGTGTATGGGGATTGCACCCGCATGCCAATCAACGAAGCGTGCGCCACCGGGCAACCGACCAACCCGTACGGGATGTCGAAGCTGATGTGTGAAAACGTTATGAAAAGCGTGGCTAGCTCTGACCCGCGCTGGTCGATAGGCCTGCTGCGCTACTTTAACCCAATCGGTGCCCATGCCTCCGGCCTGCTGGGCGAAGCGCCGACCAGCACACCGAACAATCTATTGCCCTATCTGCTTCAGGTTGCCAGTGGCGAGCGGCAAGCGTTGTCAGTGTACGGCAAGGACTACCCGACCCCGGACGGCACCGGCGTTCGCGATTACATCCATGTCGTCGATCTAGCGTTGGGGCATATCAGCGCGCTAGAAGCGTTGCGCGAACGCTGTGGCGTCAGTATTTGGAACCTGGGAACGGGGCGCGGGTATTCGGTGCTGGATGTGATCAACGCCTTTGAAAAGGTGAGCGGCGTCAGGATCCCGCTGAATTTCGAAGCGCGTCGCCCAGGCGACATAGCCTGCTGCTGGGCCGACCCCCAAAAGTCCATCGACGAGCTGGGCTGGCAAGCGCGCTTTTCACTGGAGCAAATGCTCTACGACGCGTGGCGCTGGCAAATCAACCAGCGTGAGCATAAGGCGATTTGGCAGACAAAGTGAAGCGCACACATTGGCAGGGAACATTGATTCAGACACACCGGAGTCAGCGCTGGAATGGAGGAGATGTCTCAAGAAGTCATCTTTTGGCTCGAAGCGCGTGGGACTGGGTTCCGCAATTTCCCTGCAAATGTAGCGCCGTTCGTGAACTGGGAGTCAAATGCGGCCCTCCTGCTCCAAATAAGATATAAACCCTGAAGACGGGCAGCAACCAAGGGCAGCGTTGCGCACCCATGCTGTTTGAGCACATCCAGAAAGGCGAGCTCGACCCGTCGTTTCTACTGACCTATCCGATGAACCCTGAGGCAGTGCGCGTAGTTTCACGCCCATGTCCGGCGCGAAACTACGCATCGCGCAAACCGTCAGCTCACTTGGGCAAGCAGGTCGTCGCGAATGAATTGGCTAACCGTCGCTAAGTGTGTTTCCTCCTGCTGCAACGCATGCTCGAAGCGCTTCGCAATCAGCGGATGGCCACCTGCGCGGGCGAGCTCAATCAACAAATCCCACGCCGCGTTGTCCTCCAATTCAATGGTCAGGATCGCACTCATCGACTGCGACACAGTCGTGCGTGGGTCAGTCAGTACCTGCAGAACACCCATGGCCTTGACCCCGGCCACGTCCGCGCACGGCGTCATGGCGGTGGGGTCGGCGCCCAGGGTTTCGATGGCTTCGCGCACCAGGTCCATGTGCTCTAGTTCTTCGGCCTGGATCTGGCGCAGGGTGCCCACCAATGCGGGGTTGGCGCCCGGTGCGGACATGGCCTTGGCCACCATCGCTTCATATAAACGTACGCCAGTGCGCTCGAAAGCCAGGCGCTCGCCGAGCTTGTCGAGCAGCACTTCAGGCGCCTTGCCTATAGTTTTGTCCAGCGCAGTCTTGACCACACCCTTAGCGCTACCTGGAGACGGCACCGAACCGATCAGGTCGGCTTCGCGAATAGCACTCTCGCGCGCGGCGGTGTAGGCGCCCATGTCGCCCGGGACATCGGCGGGAAACATGCGCGTAGCTTCCAATTGGCGTGCAGTGCCTTCAGGCGACATCTGCGCGCCGGTGCGGTTGGTGCCGATGATCACTTGACGTTCGCTCATTGCTGTTCTCCCGCTGGGTTGAGTTCGGTGCCCGGTTTGAAGGCGTAGCCAGCTGACACCACGTTGGCTGGAACGCCCTCACTGTTAAGGCGTGCGCGTTGATCCAGAGACGCCTGCCCTTCCCTTTCCTTTGGTAAGTAATTGATACCATGGGCGCGCAGGTCGACCTCGCGAGACAAGGTCTCGCGCACGAAATCGCGCTGGCTCTTGAACTCGATCATGCGCGGCAGCGGGCCGGCCAATACCTCGGCGGGATCGCGGCGTTCATATTGCTTGAATAACTCGCAGGCCAGGTTCAGGTGTCCCAATTCATAGTCGACGAAGCGTTCCCAGAGCGCCTTGATGCGCGGATTTTCTTCCTGCTCGGCGCAACTGGCGTAGGTGTAGACCTCCATCGCCTCATGCACCAGCCACTTTTCCATGAAGGTTTCGCTGGGGTCCTGCAACGAACCGTACTGGGTCACATGTTGCTCCTCGACCGAGGCGATTTCGGCGTACAGCGCGCGAGCCACCGGGTCGGCGAACAGCGGACCGATGTTCATGTAATAGTCGTGTGTCTGGTATTCGGCCCCGGTGATCAGTGCGGCGTGAATCTTGGTGATCAGTGCGGCACTGTCTTTCTGATAGTTGTCTCGCAGGTCATCGCCGGGGGCGCGGTGATGTTCGCTGGTAGGCCTGCCGGGTACGAGGTCGGTGTAGCCCTGCAGAATATTGTTGGCGTCCTTTCCCTCTAGCCGGTCGAGCATAGCGGCGTAGCGGTAGAGGTGGTCGAAGTCTTCCAGCAAGCCAAAGCGATAGGTTTGGGCCTGGTAGGGGTCGGGCTCATTCTGGGCGACGGCGGCGGTCACCTCGATCGCTACCTGCTCGTAGGCAACGGTGGTTTCCAAGGGAGAATGATCCGCGGACAGCAGCCAGTTGACCGCCGTCATCTGGTGCTGCTCGACACGGCGGATCTGTGCCAGCGGCAGCTGCAACTCTTTGTGAAACCGCGAGCCGAAGTGCTTGAGTCGTAAGGCGTCGGATTCAACGCCGTTCATCAAAATCACCCGTACCCGGGTGAATGCATCATCGTCCAGCTTACTGATCGGCTTGCCGGCCAGATCGCGCCAGGTAAAGCTCTGCTTGTCCAAGGGCGTGCCCTTGTTGTCCAGCAGATTATCGATTTTGGACATTGGTCGATCTCCTTCATCAGTCATCACCAAGTGAATGTTTCAACGAGCCGGCACCTGAATTCTCCGCTCTAATTGATGACAAAGAGATCTGAGGAGGGCATCGAAATTTTTTGATCATCCTCAGACGAACGGTTAGCTACGACGGCTAGTCGCACATGCAACCAGACTCCGCAACTGTAGTCGCCAAGCGGTTGCACCCGTAAAGGGCAATTCCCAGCAGCATCAGCGCACCGCCGCATACCCAAGTATTCCCTTTACTGGGAAGAAAGCGGCAACCCTGGCGGCGTTCCAGTCGTGTACTTGCACGGCTGCCGTGGTGAAGGAGCGCCGCTCGGCAAACGTCAGTTCTGGGATCCGGATCACTACCGCATCGTGCTGTTCGATCGACGCGGCGCCCTTCGCTCAACGCCACTTGGAGAACTGCGCAACAACACGACGCAGGCGCTGGTCGGGGACTTGGAAAAACTTCGCGAGCATCAAAGCAGGCTGATCACCGGTGGCTCGTGGGGCACCACGCTCGCTCTGGCTTATGGCGAGACTCATCCGCAGCGCTGTCTGGGTTTCATCTTGCCGGGGCGTATTCATGGGCACCGAAGATGAAATCAACTGGTACATCCACGGTATGCGCCGGTTTTCCCCTTGCACTTGAGGATTTCATTAACTTCATTCCCAAGGAGGAGCGGCACGATCTGCTGCAGGTATATCTTGATCGAATGACAGGCGATGACGAGGTTTCAAGCGGCGGAGCCATTCGCGCTTGGGTTCGTTACTCGGCCAGTGTTCATTATTGCGCCACGATCCGGACGGCATTGAAGAGCAAGCCGCCGATCAAAAGACCAGCACCAGCATGGGACTTCTTGATGTTTGGTATTTCAAGAACTGGATGTTTCTTGGAAAAGACCAACTGATAAATAACATTGAGGCAGTCAAATACCTACTGTGCAAGATCATTCAAGGGGGGCACGACATGATTGCCACGCCCAACTCCGCTTTTCGCTTGCATAAAGCCTGGACAGACTCGGTGCTGAAAATCATCATAGCAAGCCCCCCATCGCGGGTTGCCTGACTTCCACGTCGAATAAATACGTGCTATCAGGATTTAGAGATCGAAACGGTGAATTGAAGTGTCCGATGATCTCTACCGTGGAGCTCGCGGTGTTACGCTGGTTAGGCTGAAACTATTTTGACCGAAGACGCTATTCCGCTTATGTACTCAAGCGGTACCCCGAACGGTTCTTTCGTCCCGTAACCGATCCCAAAGACGTAGTTCCAGGCTGTTATGCACAGCAGTCGCGCAGACCGCCGCCTGGCCTGTAGCGACGCTAATTTGCTTGAGCGAGTCCACGACATCCCCGACAGCGTAAAGCCCGTCAATCGATGTGCGCTGATGGTTGTCAACGCACAAAGCGCCCTCCTCGTCCACCTGCGCGCCCAGTTGCACCGCTAGCTCCGAGCGATACCGTGAGCCCAGCGATGGATAGACGATATCGAAGCAGTAATCTTCACCTTTCCCCGCTTTTACGTAGACTTTGCCGCCCCTCACTTCGATGTACTCGACCCGGTCCCTAATCAAACGTATACCGGCGCACCGCGCTCTCGCGCTCACGTCCTCACCAGCTTCGCTATCACCCTCGGCCAGCACCGTCACGTGGTCGGTGAAGTTGCGCAAAAATAGCCCGTGCTCAACAGCACAGTGTGCTTCGCCATATACCGCCACGTTGTCACCGTTGACTTCGTAGCCATCACATATGGCGCACAGCCGAATCACCGAGTGTGCAATGCCATCGTAGGGTCGATCCATCTGCGGCAAGGTATCGACCATTCCAGTTGCCAGCACCACACGCCGCGCGCTCAGCGCTCGTCCGTTGAGTTGCGCAACGAAACCAGTGTGGTCTTTGCGCAGACATTCCACGCTTCCGGCTTCAATCGTCGCCCCGTAAGACACGGCCTGCTCGCGCAATCGATCGAGCAAATCGTTGCCCGATATGCCTGGCGCAAAGCCGGGATAATTGTGCGAAAGCGGAATTAGGCTTGCACGGCTTTGCCCCCCGTCGGCGACCACGACTCGCCGATGGAAACGACTCAAATAAACCGCCGCCGTTAACCCTGCAGGGCCGGCGCCGACAATCAAGCAATCGACCTCGATATGACCTGCTGACGGTGATTCGGGGCGCTCTGGAACGTCCCGGTATTTGTCTGACTTAACTGACATCCGCTGCCCTCCTGGTTTGCTTGGAAGCCGATTGAATGACGACAAAAAGATCGAGCTATCACCTCAGTTTTTAAACGGCAGCATCCGATGAGTGGTCACCTAAGCCGATGAAACGCAAATTCTTTTTGCCGTTCGTCTGCTCAACAAAAGGAGTTTCGAACCGCCAGGCAACACCTTGGTTCGCATTTACATAATCTGCCGCATTCAATCCGTAAAAATTGATAAGACGCGACGCGGCAGACTCTTTAGAAGTGCCACTGCCAGGAATTTCGCGATGTGTGAATACATTGTTCAATATGATGTAGCCGAGGGTTTCGAAGCGCTGTTTGCCAAGGTGCAAAACCAAGGCGTGGGGAATGCAACTGGCATTGCGGATAGTAGCCTGCACCGAACCTTTGAACCGCAGGACAGCCGAAACGTGATCAAACCGAACATGCAGGTCAATGCCATACACAGCCGCAACGGCGTCCTAGAATGCATCAAGGTTCGTTGGGGCTGGAAACCGTTCTGGTCGATGGGAACAATGCCGCCGATGACTCATCTGCCACTCCATCTTGTAATGCGTTCGAGGGTATTCGACCGGGTGAAGCGCGACGGACGCATGCTAGTAGCGGTTGACGGTTGGTATGAAGCCTGCGAACCCGAGCAATTGAAAAACAGCCACCGCCTCAGCTACACCACGTCACGCGAGAACGGGCCGATCTTCCTCGCGGCGCTGGCGCAGGTCAGTGAACACTTCAATGGCTGTGACGGGCTCGTATTGGTCATGCACAACGACAGTTCCACAAGACAGCAGCGCCTGCTGGCGTTCACTGCCGAGGATGCGCAGGTATGGTTACGCCCCGATCTGCAATGGGAACAGGCGCAGGACCTGGCCATGCACATGGCGCTGGCAGAACCGCAACTGGAGCATGTTCTGACCTCCACGCGCAGCCTGCGTGGCCGATGAGTACCGACATGACCTTGGGCCGCTTGGAACCTCACAAGGCCACTCCGAGCGGCCCGCCATCGACTCGGTGCCGAAGTCAGGAATCTATGAGGCACCAGCAGTTTGCCGAGAGGATGAATAATGCAAGCTCCTTGTGAAGTCACCTACAACTTGTTCCCTGCCATCGAAGAAGCGCGACGCAGCGGTACGTTGCAAGTCGATGAACCTCATACCCTCTATTGGGAGGAAAGCGGCAACCCTGGCGGAGTCCCAGTGGTGTACCTGCACGGTGGCCCCGGTGAAGGTGCGCCACCCGGCAAGCGCCAGTTCTGGGATCCCGATCACTACCGCATCGTGCTGTTCGATCAACGTGGCGCCCTCCGTTCGACGCCACTGGGAGAATTGCGCAACAACACGACACAGGCGCTGGTCGACGACTTGGAAACACTTCGCAAGCATCTGGATATCGAAAGCTGGCTGATAACCGGTGGCTCGTGGGGCACCACGCTCGCTCTGGCTTATGGTGAGGCTCATCCGCAGCGCTGTCTGGGTTTCATCTTACGGGGCGTATTCCTTGGCACCGAAGATGAGATCGACTGGTTCATCCATGGCATGCGTCGGTTTTTCCCACAAGCACACGAGGATTTCGTGAACTTCATTCCCGAGGAGGAGCGCCAGGATCTGCTGCAGGCTTATCTCGATCGAATGACGAGCGACGACGAGAAATCAAGCGGAGAAGCCATTCGCGCTTGGGTTCGCTACTCGGCAAGTTGTTCGTTGTTACGCCACGATCCGGACGGGGTTGAAGAACAAGCCGCCGATCAAACAACCAGTACCGGCATGGGGCGCCTTGACGTTTGGTATTTTAAAAACCGTCTGTTTCTTGAAGAAGACCAACTGATAGCCAACATTGAGGCGATCAAGCATCTCCCGTGCAAAATCATCCAGGGTGGACACGACATGATTGCCACGCCCAATTCCGCTTTCCGCTTGCACAAAGCTTGGCCAGACTCGGTGCTGAAGATCATAAACGACGCAGGCCATGCGCCGTCTGAACCAGGGATTATCAGCGCGCTGATCGAGGCGACCGAGCAGTTCAAGGAAATGGGGAAGTTCTATTGAAGCGAAGGCGTGGTCCGCTCATACGGGTTGACTGAACAGTGAAATATGTAGTGAGTAGACGCGCGGAACATCGTGTCTGAGAGGGAATTCGGAATGTCTCTGAAGAACTCGAAAAGCGGAGTGAAGACTTCAAAAAAAGTGTGGTCATCCCTATATACGCAAGGGTTACTACCTGGACTTAAATCCGGAGGAATATGTCTGCACGTATTGTGGAGAGCAGCGCAGGCCTGAGCAGTGGGACGATCTCGAACGTCGCCGTACGCCGCCGGCTGGGATGCTCAACGCCAAGGAGTCGCGTTAGCCTTTTAGCGCGATTGATGGCTTTTTTGATGCGCCGTTTATGTTCAACAGGCCCCCAACACCTGACTCAGGCGTGGGGGCCTTTTTTTGCGCTGGCGGCAACCACTCTCCCGGTGCTGGTCTGCCACGCTAACTTTCTGGTCAATGCGTCGGACGCTGCCCCATGTCATACGCCTATGAAGGCCTGGCGACCGCCACCGTGCTGTCACTGTACTTGGGTCAGCCGTCGAAGGACCTCACCATGCTGGAATTGAACGCCCGCGTGCGTAATGTCGGTACCGGACGGTTTCGCACGAGTTCGACCGTTACCTGCAGGGCCCGAATGAAGCGAACGCCTTGCGCGTGATCCTGCCGGGTGGCTTGTTGCTGCAAGGACCGATCACCGACGGGCGCAACGAGCCGGGTGGCTGGCTGTTGATCCAGGCAGAACAATACGACCTTGCGGTCGAGCAGCCCGCGAGCTTCAATGCTGGAAATGGGCATGAACAGCGTGATCGACCCCTTCGTGGCGTTGGACTTCCCGCAAGCGGTGCATGTCCGAGCCCTTAAGTTGCTGAACAGTATTGCCCAAGCGAGCACCGTGGCCGATACGTTGCACGCCGCCGACCGGGCCGAGGGCTTCGCCTTCGGCATCGAGACAGTGAAGGACGCATATGCTCTACGCCCCTGACCAAAGACTGCCCCCAAAGCTGAGCAGCTTTTTGGAGTTCGCACGTGAGGCGTTTGGGCAACGGGGGCTCTCTGACTATAGGAGAATTACGGCCGCTGCTCGCCGATTTCTGCCGGTCAGGAAAGGCAGCTTTCGGCCCAGAGTGTGTAAAAACGCTTCGCCAAAATTGAAGTGTGCGCGTCTACGTTAAATCTGAAATTTATCGGCACGTCTGAAGATGTGGATTTTGCGTAGAAACGCGATTTTCAGTCCGGTTTTGGGCACATGGCGCGCTCAAAAACGTTTTTACACAGCCTCGGCCAGAAGCGGTCATTCATACGCGTCTACCAATTGGCATTCAGAACGGCGCGACAGGCTAGAACCCACTATTCAGTGCAGTCGTCCTGCAAATCGCTCTTCAGGCAATCCGGCAGCTAAAACGGCTTCGGCTTTATCAGCGTGCCATCGAAATCTGCCGGCTTATCCAGCCCTATCCTTGCGCTGGTGCAGTAAAGCGTTTCATAACCAGGTCCCGCTAAGACCGGGCAAGTGGTCTGAATACACGGGGAGCCGATCACGCTGTCAACTTTGCCGTCTGCCGCGTAACGCACGACTCTGCTACCGCCCCATTCCGCACTCCAGAGAAAACCATGCGCATCAATACAAGAACCGTCTGGAGCACCCTGACCGTTGACTGTAGTGAATACACGCTGGTTTTCTAGCGATGGGTAATCGCAGCAGAAAATGCATCCTTGCAGGGAGTCCGCGTAATACATGGTGAAACCGTCCGGGCTAAAACAGATGCTGTTCGGGATCGCCACTTCGGGAAGGTCCAGCGTTTCTGTCTCGAGCGTCGCGGCATTGAGCCGGTGAAATCTGCCTATGGTTTGCACCGGCTCGCCGGTGTCCATCGTGCTGAATACGAAGTTTCCCATACGGTCGCAGCGGCCATCATTGATCCGGGTTCCTGCCACGCCAGGGGTGGCTGTGACTTTGCTGAAACGACCGGAGCTCAGGTTGTAGTAGCCCAAGCAGGATGCCAGTCCCATCAGCAATATGTCTTCGTCTGCCGTGAGGGCAAATGACCCTAGCGGCTCTGGCAGGGACCATCGCTGCACTTCGCCGTTTTCGGGGTCCAGAGCACGCAACTCGCGGCCGGGGATGTCGGTCGAGAACAGGCGTTCGGTTCTTTCACACCAGACAGGACACTCGCCAAGAAGACTGGTCGTGTCGGTTAGGGCTTTAAACATGGTTGCGTCCTACGAAACAGGATGGGATAAACAAGGCAGTCAGTTGGAGAAAAGCGCTAACCACCTGTCACCGAACAGAGCGATGGCCAGGCCTGCGAGCATCACCATTGCCCCGGCCAACTTGACGAGAGACACCGGCCTTTCCAATGCCCCCATCAAGCCGAAGTGATCGATAACCAGTGACGAAATAATCTGCCCGGCGATAGCGAGGCCCAGCAGGGCTGACAGACCGATTTTTGGCGCAAGCACCACATAACTAAGCAACGCGCCGGCACCCAGCAGACCGCCCAGCAGGCTCCACCAGGGCTGGGCAGGTATAGCCGCCAGTGAGACCACTATCCCGCCGCGCATCAATGAAAAGATACTCAGGCATAACGCACCGGCAGTAAAAGAGAACAGCGCCGCCGCGACCGAATCTCCACCCACGCCTTTAGCGAGTTGGCCATTCAGCGTGGTCTGCAGGGTGATGCCAAGCCCTGCGCAGACGGCCAGCAGGTAGTAGGCTGCGTTCATCTCACGCCTCCTTACTTGGCTGACTCAAGCGGCAGGAATTTCTCGGCAAACATATCCGGCTGATAGCCTGCAGCAGCAAACAGATGCTCACGGGATTCGTCGATCGCCGCACGCAGCCTTTCGCTGTCCACGCCCAGCACCTTGCCGCCCTGCTTGACGATGCGCCCGCCAATAATGACGGTATCGACATTACTGCGTTCGGCCGCGTGTACAACGGTGCCGAATGCGTTGCCTGACGGGTAAAGGTTGATGTCCTGCGCGTTTATAAGGATCAGGTCGGCCTGTTTGCCGGGGGCCAGGCTGCCGACTTTGTCCTGCAATCCGGCACAGGTAGCGCCGTCGAGAGTGGCGGCTTTCAGTAGGCCATGAGCAGGTAGGGTCACCGGATGATGTTCTGCGCCGCAGCAGCGCTGCTGGTGCATGCCCATGACGCGCTGCAGGTAGAACGCCACCCGCATCTCCATGAACATGTCACCGCTGTAGGAGGTTTCGTTATCGACACTCAGCCCCGGACTGATGCCGTGACGCTGGGCCGACTGCATGGCGAACATTCCATCTTCAATGCCGTAGTGGGCATCTGAACGCGGGCATACGTTGACCCGCACGCCAGCCTCGCGAAGGATTTTCCAGCCGGCGTCCGGCAGCGAGGTGCAGTGGTTGAAGATGTTATCGGGGCGCAGCAGACCCTCGCGATGCAAACCCTCCAGCTCAGCTGCCATGTCCCCACCGAAAAATTCGGTAATGATCGGCAGCCCCAGACGCCGGGCTTCAGCCCACAGCTCAAGCTCCAGCTGCGCCATCACCGCCAGCGAGAGCAGTGGGTTGTCGCCGTTCTTGACGTATTTTTCCTGCAGGCGCTCCAGGTTGCCGGGCCAGTGGGCTTTGTCCCACTCACCGGAAACTGGCGCACCGGAGGCGTGTACAGAGCGGATACCAGCATCGAGCAATGCCTCGACTGCGGCGTCAGAATGCGCGCCGGTACGGCTGTTGTGCGAGTTATCGACCACGGTGGTGATGCCGGCATCGATGCAGCCCAATGCAGTCAGCAGGTTGCCGATATACATGTCAGCCGGGCGATAGTATTTAGCGAACGAGAAGTGCGTGGCGTTGCAGTAGTCTTCAAGGGTTTCGGCATTTGGATTGATTCGACGCAGTTGCCCTTCCCAGGAGTGACGGTGCGTATCGACCATGCCCGGCATGGCGATCATGCCGGATGCTTCGATAACAACAGCATCGCCTGCCTCGAGGTTTTCACCAATGGCCGTGATGGTGCTGCCTTCGATAAGGATATCGCCGCGCGCCAGATTGCCGATATCGCCATCCATGCTCAGCACAGTGGCGCCACGGATAAGTGTGCGGCCGGCCGGAGCGGCTGGGCCTTGCACGATGCTGCGGTTATATTCAGCCATTTTCTGTACACCTCTTCAAATTTCGTTGGAAGCAATGTACGCAAGGCGATACTGCGGGAAAAAGGTGTAAAACTGTTTTAGTTATTCAATTTCTACGAATAATAAGACCTTTCCCGATCACTGCTTTGAGGCTGCTAACAGTCATGGACCGTATTCAAGCGATGCAGGTTTTCGTCCGTGTGGCTGAAGCAGGAAGCTTTATCCAGGCGGCGCAGACGCTCTCTCTGCCGGCCTCGACAGTTACCAGCAGCGTTAAAAATCTTGAGAAGTACTTGCAGGTGCGCCTGCTGAACAGAACAACGCGGCGAGTCAGCCTGACGCCTGAGGGCGCTCAATATCTGGCGCAATGCAGGGAAATATTGGAGCTGATCGAACACACAGAGAACAGCCTGACGGATTCCGTAAAACGGCCACAGGGGCGTTTGCGTGTCGATATGCCGGGTGGCATTGCACACTTCATCGTCATGCCAAATCTGCAAGACTTTTACCGGCGCTACCCGGATATCTATCTGATGATAGGCGTCAATGACCGGCAGGTTGATCTGATTCAGGAGGGTGTCGATTGCGTCATTCGTACAGGCGAGCTCGATGACTCAACGCTCGTTGCGCGCCCACTCGGACGGTTTCGCTGGGTGACCTGTGCGTCTGCCGCCTATCTCGAAGAGAACGGTACTCCGCAAACCCCGCAAGATTTGTCTCACCATCGATCCATTCATTACTTATCAGGCCGCGCAAGGCAAGCAGGTGAAATGCGCTTTGCCCGTGGCACTGAAAAGGTCTCAGTCCCGGTCAACGGCACAGCGGCCGTCAACGAGACTGGGCTCTACATCAAAATGTGCCTTGAAGGTTTTGGGTTGGTGCAGCTCGCCGAGAACGTGGTCAGCGAGCATCTGCGAGAAGGGCGGCTGGTCGAAGTGCTTGCTGACTGGCAGCCTGCATCGGTTCCTGTGCACCTGCTATACCCTCATCAGCGCTTTCTTTCGCCAGCCGTGAGTGCATTCGCTGACTGGATTGCCGGGCTTGTTCGCGACGATGATTCAGCATGTTCAAGTTGAACGTTGCGCCCGGCCAGCATGCCAGTGAATGCGCCGGCTACGGAGATTGCGGCTGTGATCAGCAGCGGTGCTGTCCAGCCACCGGTCCAATCGTGCAGTTGGCCCAGCAGCAAGGGGCCTGCAGCTGCCATCAGGTAGCCGACGCACTGCGCCATTCCTGAAAGTGCCGCCGTGTCACCGGCATTTTTTGTGCGCAAGCCGATGAAGGTCAGACCGAGCATCATGATGGCACCAGAGCCCAAGCCCAGGAACGCGGCCCACAACATGGCGTAGTCTGGCGCGTAAATGAGCCCGATCAGGGATGAGGCGGTTAACAGGCTGACGGTAGCGGCTGCCAGTTTCTGGTCTTTGAGACGGCGAAGCGTGGCCGTTAGAATCAGGCCGGGAATGGCCGTGGTCAGTTGAAGCGTGCCGTGTACGGTGGCTGCTGGCTCCGGGGATATGCCATGGTCTATCAGAATCGTCAGCAGCCAGCCGACGGCGACATAAAAAGGCATCGCGTTCAGTCCCATGAAGAGTGTGACCTGCCATGCCAGCGGCGAACGCCAGACGGCCACGGTTGGCGCTTGTTTCGGACCGGACAGATTTACGTGTCCGTGTTTTTTCAACTGCGGCAGCCACACCACCAGCGCCAATAATGGGGCTGCGACCAACAAACTCAGGGCCATCGGCCATCCCCATGATTGGGTCAGCGGCACTATTACGGCTGAACCGACAGCGCCCGCTGCGCCCATCGTTATGGAATAAGGGCCGGTCATGGACGCCATTTTTGTCGGGAAGTCGCGTTTGATCAGGCCGGGCAGCAGCACGTTGCCCAGGGCGACCCCAGTGCCTATCAATATCGTACTGGCGTACAACGCCCACGCGCTGCCATCGCTTGAAGCTCCTTCATTTGCATTTAAGCTTGGCGATTTTCTCTTCCAGCCGCACGGCGCTGGGCTCGGAAGCTGTGGGTTCTTGCTGGTCGGCAGAGTCGAGTGCCGCCAGCTAACGATTGATACTCGATTCAATTTCTTCTATTCGCCGCTTCAGCTTGGCGCTGGTAAAATTGCGGTCGCGGTTGTTGACTGCTTTGAATTTACCGCCATCGATGGCGATCAAATTTTCTCCGAACAGTCCCAACTGCTGACACAGCACAACGAACTGGCGACAGACGCCTCGGATGGCCTTGCTGTTGTCGTTCCGGAAGTTAGCGATGGTTTTGAAATCTGGCATCAAACGCCAGGGCAGCCACATCAGCTCGACGTTGCGCTGGGCTCCTCGTTCCAAACGTCGGCTCGACTGGATGCGGTTGAGATAACCGTGGATATAGATCTTCAGCAGGATTGCGAGGTAGTAACCAGGCCGGCCTGTATCAACAGGAATAGCACCGTCAAAACCCAGACTGGCCACGTCGAGTTCATCGACGAAGGCGTCGGCTATGCGCACCGGATTTGTATCGCTGACGTAATCGTCAAGGCTTTCGGGAAGTAACGTGCCTTGGCCTCGATATTCCCCTTGGATAAAAGTCATGGCGATCCTTGCGATGAATTCTGAAATCATAGCGAGTGTTCGCGAAGGCGTTTTTACACACTCTGGGCCAGAAGCAGACTGACTTACCGCATACTCGGAAATATGGTTTACATCGACTGGACCGACGCCACTTCTACATACCGGAATTTTTTTCTGGCTGCTTTGGTGGCTTCCTGCTCTGCCAGCAACGTACTGAGAGTATCGGCTTCATGGGCGATCTCAAGCGTCTTTCCTTCAAACTCATTGCTCACACGAAGAGTTACCCGAAGCCTTGGGGTAAAGGCTTTGGGGGCTTTCTTTTTCGCCATTTTTGATACGGGTGCGGCAACGAAGTCCGGCTGGATTTTTTCCACGGGAACGGTGCTCATCGGCGCAGCTATTTCAGCGTTGCCGAACAATGCTTGGCGCATCTCTTCTTCGGTCAATTTTTTGTTCATGCTGGTTCTCAAGCGCCTGATCACTAAACCAGTGTAATTCTAACAGCTAATCTTGGCGAGGCAGTTTCCAGCTACCGGAATGTTTCCTGAACACTACTCTCCGGTGGGGAACAAGGCTGGTCAATTCGCATCGGACTCCCCACATCTCAAATGATCAGATCCAACGAATAAAGCGACAGGTTACAGGTTAATTCAACAGAATCACTTCGGTACTTGCAAGCGTGTAGCGGGCGTTAGAGGATGCCTATAACTGACGTAGCCGCATAATCGCATCAGTGATGGCTCGGGCATTTTGGTCGAGCGTTTCCATGGTCCCGATTGCGTTAACGGCGACACTTTCCACTCCATTCTCTGAGATCCATTTGGTCACCTCTTCAAGGGCGGCTGCTAGGGCGTGCTGGTTGTGCAGGAGCAGTGTGAGAGCGTCCGCTGTGGCTATGTTGGCTTCAGAGTTATCTGACATGGGGATCATCCTTGAGTAAGTGGTATTGGAAGACTAGTTAAACACACCATTGGCTGGAGCTATTTCTCCCAGACCCGCTGACACCTGGAGGTATTTGCACTGACTTAACGACTCATTTGCACGACCTCAGTAAGCCCTCATAAATCGAGCTCGTATTTGCGCTCCAATTCACTTCCTTTCTCCGCGACATAACCTCGACACAGGGAACAAGCTCGCTACATCGTCAGCGCCGGTATCGAAATAAAATGACGTCGCGCACTTCGTATTTTTTACTGCTGAGCCCTATTCGTCAGTTGGATGCTAGCCCCATAACCAAATGGGCTATGCACATGCCAACTGTATTTTGCCGAATCTGCTGCCTGCTCGTACTGACCACGTTCAATAGTGGCAGCTATGCCGCATCTGCTCATGAACAGGAGCAGTTGAGTCTGATTTTGCAGCAACTCGACGCTATCGAACATCTTGCGACAAGAGCCCAGACAGCTAGCCAGGATGAATCAACCGAGCGTTATCGCTTCGACTATCCCCACCTAACTCGAGACATCCAGCGCATCCGCCAGGGTGTGCAGGACTATCTCTCCCCCTCCCGCGCTCAACCTCGCGATCCCCGTGAAATGGTCGGTGATTACCGACTTGATACCCCGTCTGCGGAGCCTTCGCCATGAGCATGACTGACGCTCAGACCGCCGCCTTTCAAAACGCTTCCGGCTTCTCGGCACAGAGCAGTTCGGCGCTTTGGATTTCCATGGTTATGGTCCTGGCGTTGCTGTGGTGTGCCTGGGTGATGTGGACCGCTTACCGAGGTTGGGCCACCGGCAATGTGCGTTTTGGAGCCTTCGGCGGAAACGCTGCGCGCGTACTGCTTACCTTGCTGATTTTGATGTTCTTCACCCTGTCCTAACACCGGAGATCGCCATCATGCTCAAGTGCCTTGTCCCCCTTAAAAACAACCTGCGTGATCGTGCAAGCCAACGCCTGATCGGTCTGCTGCTGGTCCTTGGGCCAGGCCTAGCCTTTGCCGAGCTACCGACCATGGAGGCGCCTTCCCGAGGCGAAGGTTCGGGATTGATCGAGACGATCAAAAACTACGCCTACGACGCCGGCATTCTACTAGGTCTGCTGATTGCCCTGCTCGCGTTTCTCGGCGTGGCTTGGCATTCCCTGACCGTATTTGCCGACGTCCAAAACCAGCGCAAGACCTGGAAAGACCTCGGCGCGGTAGTTGGTATCGGCGCCCTGTTGGTGGTGATCATCATCTGGTTCCTCACCAAAGCTTCCGCGATTCTCTGAGGTTGGCATGAACGACACTATCGAACGCCTTGCCGACGGCACTTTGGTCTTTCTGCCGGAGCGACTCAATCGTGATCCCGCCGTATTGCGCGGTTTAACCAATGATGAAATGTGGGTGGCCCTAGGCACCGGCGCCGTCATTGGCCTGCTGGTGGGCGTTCCTCTGGCAATCGCCACCGCCTCGATTGCCATGGCGCCGACCAGCATGATCGCAGGCATGACAGTGGTGTTGTTGGTTGGGGGCACGCTACTGCGTCGGGCCAAACGGGCTCGACCGGAGACCTGGTTGTACCGCAAGCTCGAATGGATACTCGCCAGCCGTTGGCGCCTGGGGCGTGGAAGTTTGATTCTCCACTCCGGTGCCTGGACAGTTCGCCGTTCGCGTCGACTGCGCCCTGCCCTGTCTCGGTGGCAGCCATGAGTCGATTTCGAAACAAGGTCGATGCCCAACAGGCCCATATCTTCAGCCTACGTCTGGCGATAGTGACGCTCGCCCTGCTCAGCGCCGGACTATGGTATGGCTGGCGCTCAGCACCAACCGATCTGACCGTGCATGTCCCCCCTGATCTGCGCGCGGGCAGCACGCGCAAGTGGTGGGATGTTCCCCCAGAGAATGTGTATGCCTTTGCCCTGTACATCTTTGGCCAACTCAACCGCTGGCCCTCGGATGGCGAACAGGATTATCGCCGCGCGATCTATGGCTTGCAGTCCTACCTGACACCCGCCTGCAAGGCCTTCCTCGATGGCGACTACGAGTATCGCAAGGCCGCAGGCGAACTGCGTCAACGGGTGCGTGGCGTCTACGAAATTCTAGGCCGAGGCTACAGTGAAGATCCGGAACTGCGGGTCAAGCAACTTGATCGCGACAGCTGGTTGGTCACACTCGACCTCAACGCTGATGAGTATTACGCCGCCGAACCGGTGAAACGGGTGGTCGTGCGTTATCCGTTACGGGTGGTGCGGTTCGATCTGGACCCCGAACGCAATAAGTGGGGCCTTGCACTGGATTGCTATCAGGGCACGCCGCAAAAAATCTCCCCGCCTGGAGGTGAACCATGAAGCGGATTTCTACCCTGGGACTCAGCCTCACACTGATGCTATCGGGCGCAGCCGCGCAGGCCATCGAACTGATGCACTGGGAACGCCTACCGCTCGCGGTCCCACTGGTGATCAATCAGGAACGAGTGGTCTTTATCGATGAAGCTGTTCGTGTCGGCGTGCCTTCCGCTCTGAAGGATAAACTGCGCGTGCAATCAACCGGAGGCACGCTGTACCTGCGCGCGTCGGAAGCCATTGCACCGACACGACTGCAGCTGCAATCGGTTAAGACGGGCGAGATCATCCTCTTGGATATCGCGGCCACGCCTGGCGATCAACCCCTGGAGCCCGTGCGTATTCTCAAGAATGCTCCGATGCAAGCTATCGAGTCTGAATCGAGCACCGTCCCCGTTCCCGAACGTACACCGATCCCGGACGCGTTGACGCGCTACGCCGCGCAAAGCCTGTACGCGCCGCTGCGCACCGTGGAGTCCCTGCCCGGTGTACGCCGCGTCCCGCTCAAGCTGCGCACCGAACTGCCGACCCTGCTGCCGAGCGAAAACGTTTCCAGCACACCTATCGCCGCCTGGCGGCTTGGTGACTATTGGGTGACGACCGTGAAGTTGCGCAATCGAGGTACAGCTACGGTGCAACTAGATCCACGTGGACTGCAGGCAAAGCTGTTCGCCGCGACCTTCCAGCATGCTTTCCTCGGGCCGGTCGGCAGCGCGGAAGACACCACGATTGCCTACCTCATCACTCGCGGTGCCGGCCTCGAACACGCCCTGATGCTTCCGCCCGTTGCGCGGGGTGCTGACGATGAAGGCTAACGCCTTGCTCAAATGGCTGGTACCGGCTGCGCTGCTGGCCGTGGTACTGATCATCATGAAAAGCTGGGTCGCGGGAGGCAGCAAGCCGTCTCCAGAGCACCCAGTTCATCAGGGCGATATTCAATTATCTGCCGAGCAAGCCAAGTCGCTCGGCATTGCGGGCGATACCCCACGCGACACGGTCGCCACCTTGGTAGGCCAAGTGAAGGCCATGCGCAGCGACATGCTAGGTTTGAAGAAACACAACGATTCGCTGCAGACGGAGAACAACCGCCTGCGCGAGCGGGAAAACAGCGTCGACTCGCGTATTCAGACGGCACTTGGCAGTGTGACCCAGCAGGTAGACGAAGGCCGCCGGCAAGCCAATGAAGCACGCATCAAAGCGGAACAAGACAGTCGTCAGGCTAGCGGTCTGCTGACGCAATTGCAGGAACAGTTGTCGGGGCTGACCGGCAAAGGCAAGGATATGCCGATCGGACTGGGTCTTGAACCGGGCGATGGGGACCAGTTCGAAGGGCGGCATACTGCCAACGATGCGCTGCAGTGGATTGAACCCTCGGATGCTCCCTCCACCGAAGCCCGAGGTAAAACCAAGACCTCTTCCGCACCGAGTCTGCCTAATGCCTTCAACTCGCTCGAGGGCTTGAAGGACAATGCCATCAACCGCAGCCAAAAGCAGTTACGCGAGGTCACCAAGGGTGAGCGTGACCTGACGCGATCCGGTGATCGTACCGAAGGTGCGCAGCCGGTCTACACCATTCCCGAAAATGCGACATTGATGGGCTCGGTCGCCATGACCGCGCTGATCGGCCGAGTCCCTGTGGACGGCACCGTGAATGATCCCTATCCCTTCAAGGTGCTGGTCGGCCCCGAGAACCTAACGGCCAACGGCATCGACCTGCCGGACGTCGCAGGGGCCGTGATGAGCGGCACAGCCTCCGGTGACTGGACCTTGTCTTGCGTACGCGGACAGGTCGAGTCGATCACCTTTGTGTTTACGGATGGCACCATCCGCACGGTGCCTCAGCCAAAGACGGTCTCCAGCCGCAATGCCTCCACCACCCAGAGCTCAAATACCGACAAGATCCGCGGTGGACTCGGTTACCTCTCCGATCCGTATGGCATTCCTTGCATTGCCGGCGAGCGTCGCTCGAATGCTCAGCAGTACTTGGGCAGTCAGACTCTGATCACTGCCGCCGGTGCTGGCGTCGCCGCCCTGCTCGGGAATGAACAGAACAACAGCAGCGTCATCAGTTCGGGCGGCAGTGCCTTCGGGGTCACTAACAACAGTGGTAATAGCGCACTGACCTCAATTCTCAGTAGTGGGGCCAGCGACATTCGAGAGTGGGTCAACAAACTGTATGGCGAAGCCTTTGCTGCCGTGTACGTACCACCGGCAGCAGAAGTCGCCCTTCACCTCGACCATGAGATCACCATCGACTACGAGCCCAAGGGCCGGAGTGTTCGCCATGAAAAAGACCATGCTTCTCTGCCTAACCTGGATTAGCTTGATCTGCGGGGTCCTGACGGGGTGTTCCACCGACAAGGACACACTTTTGCCCCATGGCGAGCAAACCATGCTGGATATCTGGAACGGCGCCGGCTCACAGGGTATTCAACAGCAACTGTTGGATGCTCGGCGACAGTTGCGTCGCCCGTTGGCTCAAACAGATCTCTCCACTGCGCTCCAGGAACCGTATACGCGTACAGCAGCGAATGAAATTCGCAACCTGTTCCCTCGCCTGCCCAATCCTGATTTGGTGATGTACGTGTATCCGCATCTGAGTGGTACCGAGCAGGCACCAGTGCCGGGGTACTCGACCGTCTTTCCATTCTACCAGCGGGTGCAGTACGCACTGCCGGGTGAACGTCAGGAAGATCTGTAATGTGTAGCGACGATACGGGCGACCGCACGTCTGCATGGAAAGACTGGCGCAACCCATCGCGCCCCCGCGCGACACTGGCCGATGAAGCTGCGCTCTATGCGCACAATCCCAGCTTCGCCGATCACCTGCCGTGGGTCGAATACCTCGAAACCGAGCAGTGTTTTCTACTAGATGACAATCGCTCTGTGGGTGCGGTGTTCGAGTTACTGCCCATCGGCACCGAAGGGCGTGAACCCGATTGGCTAACGGCAGCCCGCGATGCCCTTGAGGATGCCCTGCAGGATAGCTTTGACGAGCTGGACCAAGCACCTTGGGTGGCGCAGTTTTTCTGCCAGGACGACAACGACTTCACCCCCTACCTCACCCGGCTCACCGACTATATTCATGACAGCGCCCGAGGCACGGTTTTCACCGAAGCGTACCTGGAACTCATTCGCCGACATCTGAAAGCCATCTCCAAGCCTGGCGGCCTGTTCGAGGACAAGGCAGTCACGCGCCTGCCCTGGCGAGGAAACAACCGTCGGGTGCGATTGGTGATCTATCGCTGGCTTGAGTCTGACGGTGAGGAAGCGGGACTCAAGCCAGTGCAATCGCTGCGACAAACTTGCGAACGTGTCGCTGTTTCGTTGCAGGCGTGCGGGGTGCAATCGACGCGCGTCGATGGCCGAGGTTTGTATGCCTGGTTGTTGCCCTGGTTCAATCCAGCCCCCAAGCTCACAGACGAATCGCCCGAAGATTTCTACCGCCGTGTGGCCTATCCGGAGTCTGGCGAGAGCGAGTCGCTGGAACTGCCCTTCGATCATGACTTTGCCGAACGCCTGTTCTTCAACGAACCGCGTTCGGACGTGCAGCAGGGACTCTGGTTTTTTGATGGTCAGCCCCACCGGGTCATGGTGGTGGACAAGCTGCGCCGGGCGCCATTGATTGGTCAACTCACTGGCGAAATCCGCAAGGGAGACGCGGTGAATGCACTGTTCGACCAGTTACCCGAAGGTACGGTGATGAGCCTGACCCTGGTGGTCAAACCCCAGGATGTGCTCGAGGACCAGTTGAACCGCCTGGCGCGCAAAGCCATCGGTGAAAACCTGGCCTCGACCCAGACCCGCCAAGATGTTGAAGAGGCTCGCGCGATCATCGGTCGCCAGCACAAGCTGTACCGCGGCACCCTGGCGTTCTACGCGCGCGGTCACAATGAGCAGCAATTGCACCAGCGTTCGGTCAGCCTGGCTAACACACTACTGGGTGCGGGCCTACAGCCGGTACGCGAAGGCGATGAAGTCGCCGCCTGCAACAGTTACCTGCGTTGGTTGCCGATGGCTTACAACCCGGCCCGCGACACGCGAAACTGGTACACCCGCCTGATGTTTGCCCAGCACCTGGCTAACCTGGTTCCGGTGTGGGGCCGCAGTACCGGCACCGGCCACCCGGGCATCACCCTGTTCAATCGTGGTGGCTCGCCGTTGAGTTTTGATCCGTTGTCACGTCTAGACCGGGCCATGAACGGCCATCTACTGTTGTTCGGCCCCACCGGTGCCGGCAAGTCGGCCACCCTGGTCACCCTGCTGATGCAGGTCATGGCGGTGTACCGCCCTCGCCTGTTTATCGTCGAGGCCGGTAACTCATTCGGTTTGCAGGGTGACTACTTCGCGACACAGGGCCTCTCGGTCAATAAGGTCCAATTGAAACCTGGCGCTTCGGTCAGTCTCGCCCCCTTTGCCGATGCTTGGCGCCTGGTCGAGCAGCCGGATCAGGTGGCGAGTCTGTCGATCGATGAGCTGGACGATGAGGTGGTAACCAATCGCGAAGACCAGCGCGATGTCCTCGGCGAACTGGAAATCACCGCCCGGCTGATGATCACCGGCGGTGAGGCCAAGGAAGAAGCGCGCCTGAGCCGGGCCGATCGCAGTCTGATTCGCGAGTGCATCTTGGATGCGGCGCATACCTGTGTCGCTGCGGATCGCCAGGTGCTGACCCGCGACGTGCGCAATGCCTTGCTGCGCGTCGCCGCTGACCCGCACTTGCCGGAGAAACGTCGTGAGCGTGCCCAGGAAATGGGCGAGTCCATCGACCTGTTTTGCCAGGGCTTCGAGGGTGAACTGTTCGATCGCGAGGGGACGCCTTGGCCTGAGAGCGATGTGACCATTGTCGATCTGGCCACTTACGCTCGCGAAGGCTACGAGGCACAGATGTCCATCAGCTACTTCAGCCTGATGAACACCGTGAACAACCTCGCCGAACGCGACCAGTACCTGGGGAGGCCGATCATCATGGTCACCGACGAAGGCCATATCATCACCAAAAACCCGCTGCTGGCGCCATTCGTGGTCAAGGGGACGAAGATGTGGCGCAAGCTCGGCGCTTGGTTCTGGCTGGCGACGCAAAACCTTGCCGACTTTCCCGCTGCCGCGCAGACCATGCTCAACATGATCGAATGGTGGATTTGTTTGAACATGCCGCCCGCGGAAATCGAAGAGATCGCACGGTTCAAGAAACTCACGCCGGCACAGAAAGCCTTGCTGCTCTCCGCCAGTAAGGAGCCGGGTAAATACACTGAGGGGGTCGTGCTATCGAAGAAGCTCGAAACGCTGTTTCGGGCCGTGCCACCCAGCCTCTATCTCGCCCTGGCCATGACGGAGCCCGAGGAAAAAGCCGAGCGCTGGACACTGATGCAGGAGAACGTTTGCTCAGAGTTGGAAGCGGCTTACCGGGTAGCTGAACGGATCGATAGAGCGCGAGGAATAGAATCAACATAGGAATAGCTATTCAGGCATTGCTCTTCCAGAGAGTGAACTATGAAATTGCATCGCAACTGACCAGACGTTTGCACGGCAACTGAACAGTTGATTGCATTCGTATTCCACACTTAACCGGGCGGTCTGTTGCTGGCCATCGCCCGCGCGGGGCCACTTCAAATATTTTTTATATCCGCAAAATGCAACACCACTTTCTATGATTAATGATGCGACCCTGGTTGTGACCTTGCTTTAGCAGCCTTCTTCACTTCTGATTCCAAGCTGTTTATCAGATAACTCAAATCATGCTTCGAAATACGCTTCGGTCTGGCCATACGTACTGGGTCATTTATTCGCACCTTTGTTTTATCCGAAAGCGCGCGATCTAGACAAGTGGAAAATTCCATCTCATCATCAAATATAGCTTCTACTTTTCGAGCCTCATCATGAATCAAAAGCGCCCTCAGTGGACAGCTCTTAATGGCTTTTAACAAACCATCATCAAGCGTAGTTACAACAGGAATCATGAATTGATTACCCTTCTTTTCTGTCATAAGCGTTTCGCAATGTCGAAACATATAAAGGTCCCACGCAAGCGCGGAAATCCTATTATTCGAATCTCCGTTCGGGTTCCGCAATGCTGGCTCGTCAAAGATAGGCATTCTATTCTGCTTATCAGCGAATCCGCTCAGGGCCTTCCATCCGAAGTAAAGTTCCTTTAGGGGTATGACGTCAAAATTATCAAGACAAAAATCCACCAAGCAGCGAATACCATCATCTACGCTTTGGCCACTCCAGCACTCTAGCATCGCGCGTAAAATTATCGACTGCATCATATCTCGCCGCTGGATACAGGCCCATACCTCCCGATTGGTCAAGAATGCATCCCACATTTCCTCAGCTGCCGGTATGTAGTCCTGAATCTGTTCGGCATGCCCGTTCAGCACCCTTCCCTTCCCCTAACTTCGGGGATATGCATCATGGCATCAAACATCTTTGCCGCCGCAACTTTCTGGTACGGCCAAGGGTTATTAGGTTTTACAACCTCACGTAGGTTTTCCAGTGCCGCAAACATCCAATCAAAACCACGCCCGCCTTGATCTTCAATGAACTGCAAGGTCGCCCGCACCTTTTCGCGGTGACTCGAATCTTCATGACGAAAAAAACCAGGTAACTCAGTAAGAAAGTTTGTATCGAGTAGTGAGAAAAAGGGAAACTCCAAAGGCGCACTACCGCTCCTCATCTGCCTCTCGATTGCATCGGAAAACGCAAAAATGCCCTTTCCAGCAAATAGAGGAACCACGGGCACATTTGGATTATCTGACCGGCCCAAAGCTTGCAATGGAACCCCTCCCTCATCGCTCGCGAACAACACACGAATGCCCGAGAACGCTTCACGATCAGAAGCGACGATGTCTGCGAGGGAATCACCTGGTGAGCGACGTAGAATGGCAGTCTTTACGCGTAGCATCTTTTTCATTTCGTGATGCAGATCGAGTTTGTTTGCCATAGTGATGTGCCCTCTTGAAGATATGCTGGTGCTGTTACCGACGCGGAGAATGAGAGAGATCGGTGGGTTGCTGCCACATATCTGGACTCCTTGCGCAACCTGATGCCCGCTCGCTTTCGTCGAGGGCAGCGCGAGTCGCAGAGCAAACATCGGGACAAAACGCCGCACCTAAAAACCAAAAGTAATTTAGGACCGCAACCTGCTGGACTGTGCCAATGCGATAGGCCAGGCTAAATGCAAACGGGTGGTCAAGTCGATACAGGTATCCGTGTACCGCGCTGAAGCCGCTGCTGAATCCTCAACAAGAATCCTGCTTCAAAAGCATCTTGGCAGTCACCGACAGGAAAGGTCTTGCGGGTTTGAACCAGTTCCCACCACAAAGGAGTATCGGTCGTTGCCTCAAGCCAAGCCTGGGCACATTGCACACCAAGCTCGATCATCGGCGAAAATTCGCTACCCCAAGGTGTCAGAAGACTTGGGCAACCATCCGCCGCGGGAATTGAAATGTAGTTTTCGTCCATACACACCCTAGATGTCTGATTTTATTGTTAGACGCTGGACCCAGCCTCGAAATCTTAACGACACCAAATGAACGCTCGATAACAGGCATAAGCCTCAAATGGCCTAGATCAATACCAATGTAGACTATATCCCGTGGATTGAGAGTCCCTCAAGGCGCAATTTGCGCGCATGACTCAAGACTACGAACAGCTTCGTCTGCAGCTGGCGGAAAACATCCGCTGGATGCGACGCGTAAAAAACCTTACCCAAGAGCAGCTCGCGCTCATGGCCGAGGTGGATCGCACCTACGTCAGTCAAATCGAACGATGCACGGGCAATCCGTCGCTGTTGGTCCTGTGCAAACTCGCCAATATTTTCGAAATTACCGCAGATCAGTTACTTGTGGAACCCGATATCCTGCGCAGCTCCCTTCACGTCAAATAATAGTCTCACGTCTCACAAACCCGATACATCCGCCTTCATAATTTCCACTGACAGTCTTCGGTTCCTAACCGAACCTGCCCAGGCCATACACTGAGAGCCTGGATCATGCCTGTTGCCTGCTCGTCAATCACGCCCACAAAGCTACGGCCCTTGGCGCTGGGCGTCCTGCTGGCGTGCGGCCCAAGCATGGCGCTGGATACCGGCAGCATCACCGCCTCTGTGCTTTCGCCAAATTGCCTCGCATACAAGGTCGTAGGCATTTGTTTCTGGCTCCTCTGCACACCCTTCGGCTGCAAGGTCAAAACCTCAACCAAGGTTCGTCATTTCATTCCTGAACTGGTGGTTTCGAGCTATACCACCACCGGCAACAATCCCTGGGCCGAGATGGCTGCCCTCTCATCTCCCATCAGCGGTGCGGAAGGTGGCGGCAACCTGATCACCCCGAACACCCACCGCGACAACCTGCCCCGCTTTAAGAACGTCGACGGGATCGGCCACCCCGGTGGCTGGATCGCAACGCAACTGGCTTCGCAATCCGGCTATGCCTGCGCCAGCGGTGCAACTGCACTCATGCCTTACTACCTGAGTACCCTGGACTCACTGGCCTGGCGCCATGGCATCCCGGAAAGTTTCTACCCCGAGTCGCTCGTGCCGGGGATCCGTGAAATCGGACGTCAGGCCACGGGAAACATGTGGGGTAACGTTTATCCCCGGCAGGGTTTTCTGGTACAGCCCGACGACTTCAAGGCTGCCGCGGTCATGGCGCAACGGGCCGGCGATGTGATGACCCGCAGCTGGCAGCCGCATGTGTATGTACCGCTCACACCCATACCACGCGACGGCTACTGGCCGCCTGGCCCGATCGTCGAAAACGACGCCTCAACCCACAAATGGCAGTTGCTCTACCCCCAGGTTCAGCCCACGTGCGCCATCTTCCCCAGCGATCCGGTCCAGAGCACGGATGGCGGCTACGCCTGGTCGTTGTGGCGCCCCTATAGCTGCTGCAAGCGTGAGGGGCAGACCTTCCTGTTCAGCATTGACTTCGAAGGAGGTGCTTCATGAGTCGGTTTCTCGTACGATCCTGGTTGGGCATGATAAGTCTGTTGCTCTGTGGACTGCTCGCCATGGCCACGCATGCCCACGCCGCCGAAGGCGATTACCGCCTGGGCACTCAAGGCGAAGTGCTCGATGACCGAGTGATGTACACCATTGGTGGCGGCTCGGCAGTCGGCTCACCGAGTTCGCTCTACCGACCCAGTGGTCTCGGTGTCGGCGGCTCCTGGCGAGCGAACATGATGTGCGGAAACATGAGCCTCACCAACACCCTGCAAAACCAGCTGAACGGCGTCACCGAAGGTTTCCAGCAGATCATGGGCAGCATCGTGCAGAACGCGACCCAAGCGGTGATGTCGCTGCCGGCGTTGATCATCCAACGCGCCAACCCCGGTCTCTATGAGTTGCTCAGTAACGGGGTGATGCAAGGTCGGATCGACTTCGACCGCTCCAAGCTAACCTGCCAGGCCATGGCCGAAAAGATGGCGGATAAGGTCGGTCAAGCCGGTTGGGGTGCGCTGGCCAAAAACCAGGAGATGCAGGGCAATCTGGAGCAAACCGGCGGTGATGCGGTGGCAGCGGTGAAAAACACCGAGGCCCATAACGGCAACAATGGGGTGTCCTGGGTCGGCGGTTCGAAAGCCGGAGGTAACGGACAGACACCCATTCGGGTGACCGCCGACGTGGTCCGCGCAGGCTATAACCTGCTGCATAACCGGTCGGTGGATGACAGTGCCTCGATCAGTAGCAGTGATTGCCTGGGAGGGGCTATTTGTCAGACATGGGCTTCGCCCCAGGAGGAGTCCGACTGGGCCGTTCGGGTGTTGGGCGAGAACGAAGTCGCGACCTGCGACAGCTGCGAAACTCTGCGTGCGACCGCTGGCAGCGGACTGACGCCGCTGATCCAGGAGGCCTATAACGAGCGCCTCAAGGCCCTGCAAGGGCTGTTGTCTGGCGCGCTGCCGCCTACTTCTGACAATCTGACTAAAGCCTCCAGCCCAATGCTGCCGGTGACCCGTGGCGTGATTGAAGCCCTGCGCGACGATCCCGACCAGGATCTGTTGACACGGCGCTTGGCCAGCGAGACGGCCTTGTCCAGTGTGCTCGACAAAGCACTGCTGCTACTGCGCACGCTGCTGGCAGGCAGTCACGAACCGAACATCGCCTCCGCCGAGCCAGCCCAAACCGCCTTGACGAAAAATATCGAAACCCTGGAGCGCGAAATTCGCCTGCTGCAGACCGAGTTGCAGGTCAGGCAGATGCTGACGACCAATACCGCCAGCCTGGTGCTCGATCGGCATGCCGGTGGTGCCGATGCTTCGCGCACCGTCGAGCAAGGCGACCCCGAGCCCGGTCGACTCAATGATGCTGACGCCAGGCGCAAGTGAGCCATGAAACGCTCACCGCTATTCACTTTGCTTTCGAGTCTGGGGATTGCCGCGGCGATGATCCTGACCGCCGCACTGGTCGCCTGGATTGGCCGCACTGCGCTGGGTAGTTTCGAGGTCTGGCAGCAGACATTCGAATCCGCACGACCTTATCTGCGGTGGTGGCGCGCCCTGCTCTACGCCGCCCTCTTTGCGCTCTGGTGGGACCTGCTTCGGCGCTACCGACATCGACCACAGGATCGACTGCGCCTGAAACGCATCGGGACAATAGGGCTCGTGCTCTTTACCTGCGTCGAACTCACCCGACTGTGAGGTCAGCACCATGCTTATGAGCACCAACAGCTACCTGGAGTTTTACCTCTCTCTGCTGGCCTGGATCATCAACAACGGCCTCTGGAGTGTCCTGTCCGACACCGGGCTGTTCGCCGCGCCCTTTGGTGCAATCATCCTCCAGGAATGGTTGTCGGCCCGTCAGCAAGGCGCGGACGAAGGTAACAAGGGGCTGCTCTCGGTGCCACGGATAGAGAACCGTTTGTGGCTGGCCTACATCGTCGTCTTGTTCGGTTGCGCGCCTGTGTTTCCGTTGAGCCTCTCATCAATGGCGTTCAATGATGCGGCAAGCCAGCGCTGCGGCGTCAGTGTGGCCCAACCGACGGAAACCGCCTGGGGGATGACCTTCAATACTATCGGCGAACGCTCCGCCAACGTACCGATCTGGTGGTTTCTGGTGCATGCCTTGAGCAAAGGCGTGACCGCGGCGGCCACCGCTTCCATCCCCTGCGCACCGGATATCCGGCAAATGCGCATGGAGATCGACAGCTCGCGCATCGACAGCCAGGTGCTGCTGCAAGAGGTCGCCGATTTCACCCGCGACTGCTACGGCTATTCCCGTTCTCGGCTGTTCACCAACCGTCCGCAGTTGGACAAGGCACAAAGTCATGACGCCTCCTGGATCGGCTCAAGCTATTTGCTCGATACGCCCGGCTACTACGATACGGATCGTTCACGCACACCGCGCGTCAATTGGCCGTATGACGACAACCGCGATGTATCCTTGCCGCGGTTAGAAAATGGTGCGGGCTACCCCACCTGCAAGCAGTGGTGGAGCGACAGCGGTGTCGGGTTGCGCGAGCGCTTGATCGAGCAGGTCGATCCATCGCTGCTGACTCAGCTGAAAGGTTGGTTGACTGGCCGCTCGAGCAACGAGATCGAAGATGCCACCCTGCGCGAACTGGTCAGCCCGCGCCAGCAAACGATGTCCATGTCGCCCGGACAGGTGTACCAGGACTATGGCTCCAGCGCCCGCGGGGGCTCAATCAATCAGAGTCTCAATAACCTGGCTACCAACACCGGGCTGGCCCTCGGCTCCTTCAGCAACTTTCCGGCGATGAATGCGCTACGCGCCGCCCTACCGATGGTGCAGGCTTTCCTGATCATGGGCGTCATCATCAGCTTGCCGCTGATTCTGTTGGTCAGTACCTACCAGTTGAAGACCGTCATGACCGTGACGTTCGCGCTGTTCACCTTACACATGCTGAGCTTCTGGTGGGAACTGGCGCGTTGGGTCGACTCCAGTATGCTCGATACCTTGTACAACCAGGTTTCGGCTTCAAATCAGGTGCTGTTGTCGCTGCCCACATCCGGACTTATGGATGGGACGGTCACCGCGCAGGTGATCGAGTACGTGATGGGGGCAATGTTCGTCGTGCTTCCGATGTTGTTTTTGGCTGCAATGAGCTGGGCAGGATATAGCGTTGGCTCAATTGCCGACGGCATGCTTAGCAAAGGAGCAGCTCAAGCGCAGGACGCCGGTGCAAGGGGCGCTGGAGCTCTGATATCTGCTGGAAAAGCCTTAAGGAAGGGGTGAAGAACTCCACTACAGGTCTTTTAAATCAGGCTGACCGGGTGCGCGGCCATACTCATACTCACCATATGGGTCGCCATATGCCTTGTACCGGAGAGCATCCTTAGGTTTGATAGGCGTTCCATTGGCGATGGCCCAACACAAGACAATAAGGATCATCACCGACACTGTGAACCATAAGCTAACTAGAAGGAGTCCGGCGGCTATTGCCAACTTGATAACTAGAAAACTCCCGCGAACAAGTAATTTACCTGCGGGCATTCCTGCCGTCTCCGCACTCTCAACCACGCGGGATTCAAACGCTTTCACCTTACGATAACCACGCTTCACCGACAGACCACAGGCGTACGCCCAGCGGTGGGCACGTAAACTTTGAACAGGTTGCTGAGTCGGCATGGTCTCGCCCTCTTCTGAGCGTTTTCATGGTTGAGGCAAGAGTATTAGCCTACTACTGAAAGCGGTCGATATCTGACCGTTTATCAGTTTGCTCAGACGGCGCCGCGAGCGTTGATATGGGCTGCGCGTTGAAAACAGCCCCCATATCCTAGTCCGCCAAGAATAGGACCCGTAAACGGCTAGTAACCTTTCGGTATGCGATAGGTCTTGCCCTTTTTTGTGCGGTCTTCGAAAAAGTCCGCATGCTCCGATTCGTCCGTGCGTATGCAATCGCGCGTCTGACCATTCCCAACGTTGCATTTCGACCACTCAACCCGACTGCGTAATTCGTCCAGCCTCGCCACCTCGCCTCGACGCGCTTTTATTTCGTCTAACGACGGCACCCACAGATAGAGAGACACTACTACCAATGTAAGGATCGTAGCCTGCGCCGACAGGAAGTAGAGCCAACGCCTGCTATTCAATTTCTTTGCTGCCATGTTGTACAGTTCAGCAGCCCGCTGAGCGGCAGCATCTGCCTCCGTGAATCTCTTGCTCAACAGCTCAGCGGCTTGATTCGCAGTTGACTGTGCAGAACTCTCGATGCTCTGTTTGACGCCCGCCTCCAGTCGAACCAGCTTCTTTTCGACGCTATCCTGCAGCTCACGCAACGCCTCAGTAGCCCGTCGAGACTTGCTCTCATCGATCTCTACAGCTTCGAGAACTTTGCGAGCCGCGCCAAAGAGGGCCTGAAAATTTCGATCGTGCGCTTGCTCTTGACTTGTTCCGGCCATCAATATCTTCCTAAAGTTGGACCTTTTAGATCGGGCATCTCGTGATCTGGTTGCTTCATCTCTCTCTGAAGGGAAAGATATCGCTCCTGGCTGTACTCGATCCATTGTTTGTGGGACAGGTTCAAATCCATCAAATCCTGTAAGGCGGCGAAATGCAGACCTCCACCGCTGCCGGCCACCAGCACCAATCCGCCTGTTCCGGTCTCCTCTGGCCCTTGAGCAAGCCGCACCAGATCGATGTAGTCGCGCTCAGCCCTTGTAATCTCAGCCGATCTGCGTTGCAGAATGCCAGCAGCCAGCTCCTCGATAAAATTTTGGAACCTCTCGCTTGACTTAGGCCGTTGCCTGGCGCCTTCGCCAAATGCATCGAGATAGGGCTCAATGCGTGCCGACAGTGCAGCGCTGGGAAGAGGCGCCGTTTCGATGTACCAATGCACCCGCCGCGAAGTACCTGGCAGGTCAGGCAATTCGTCCAATTTTTCGGAAAAAATTCGAGATAGAAACTGGTGACGACCAGCCTCTTTTTTTGACTTGTTAGCCTCAGTCTTAAACTCGATCAAACGTACTGTGCCAGGGAATGCCATCAGCAAATCCCCCAATCGTTTATCGTCTGGCGTTTGTTGAAGCAAGTTCACCATACTTGGTAACTGACCGGATCTCAGCTGTGAACCAAGAGCGAACCCCAGCCCGTAGAGAAAATTTCCGATAACCACATTTTCATACAACTTCATTGAACATCATCACCCTAGTATCACGCCCTTTAGAAGCTTGCCGGTAGCGCTCCAAGCCTAACCGTTTGTCAGTCAATCCGGTCGAAAAACAAGGCTGGCTTTCAGTAGACTCAGTTCGTCTAAAGCGTTGGTTTATCTCGTTGCTATTCGCGAACAGCTCGGCTAAACCCGGGTACGGATCGCTGTTATCGACAGCATTTTCCCAGGTAGCCAGAACCTTCAAGGCTACGTCACTTCGGTGATGGTTCTCCCCAAGTGCGATTAGCGTTCGGTGGCTCGCACGGTGACCGTTTCTACGGTGATGAACGCCTACTGCTCTCCTGAGCGCCTTTCGAGCTCTGCTCGCCAGGCAAACCTTCTTGTTTTTCTTCAACCCACAGCGGGGAAATTCTTTCCCCCACGGGACAGGTTTCTTCGCGTTTCAACGGAGACATTCCATGCCCGACTCACTTACACCGGAAACACTGAACACCCTTCGGTTGCCCATTGTGTTCACGCTGGCGCGTGGCAATGCGCAGTACTGCTCGAGCGTTCAGGTCGTCCTGAGAGGCTGCAGGTCGATCGGCTGAGCCACGTATTGCGCGCAGCTTTCGAGGCTCACCTGGCCTATCCACACGAGCCCTATGTGCTGTTCGAGGTAGCCCACATCGCGCCAACGGGTCATCCACACCATGACCCGCTGCTGCAACTGAGCCTCAGTCTGCTCCAAGAGCCGGACCAGCCTGACGCCTTGTTGATAGCGCTTGCAGGAGAACACCTGCTCTAAGCGCAATTGGCGGCGCCCACCTCCACATTTGGACGGCATGCAAGACCTGCATCAATCCAACCCATCACCCAACCGGGGAACCCTCCCCCGACGGGCAAGGCGTTCCTCCGTTTTTCTCTCGAGGAAATTGCCATGCGCGATATCTACCAAGACGTAACTGACAAGATCGTTACCGCGTTAGTCCAAGGCGTTGCTCCCTGGATCAAACCCTGGTCCTCAAGTGGCTCCGCTGACGTCGGTCATCATCAACCCTACCCCATCAACGCCATCACGCGACGTCCGTATTCGGGCATCAATTTACCGCTGCTCTGGGCCGAGGCCAGGTTGCGGGGATTCACTCAAGATCGTTGGCTGACCTTCAATCAAGCCAAAAAGGCCGGCGGGCACATCCGTAAGGGTGAGCACAGCGCCCTGGCGGTACTCTACAAGCCGATGGAGCGCGAGGAACAGACCGAGTCAGGCCAACCCGTACTCGATGAAAACGGTCAGCCCAAGGTCGCTCACTTCGGCATTCTCAGGACACATTTTCTGTTCAACATCGAGCAAACGGAAGGGCTCGAAATGCTCAATGACACCCTGATCGAGACGGAACAGAGTGATCCCTTCCAGCCCAACGGCGCCGCGGAGAATCTGCTGTTAAGTTCGGGTGCACACATCGTTCATCGATCTGCCGACGAAGCCTTTTACCACCCGATCAGGGATCTCATCCAACTACCGACAAAAGCGCAATTTCACGATGAAGGTGGGTACTACGCCACCGCACTTCACGAGCTGACGCACTGGACCGGGCATCACGCTCGGTTGCAGCGCGAGGGGGTGACTTCATCCTGTCCGTTCGGCTCGCCAGGCTACGCGTTTGAGGAGTTGATCGCCGAAATGGGCGCTGCTTTTTTATGTGCTTACGCCGGCATTCAGGGAGAGGTGCGGCACGAGGGCTATATCGACTCCTGGCTCGGCCTGCTCAAGGCTGACAAACGCGCGATCTTTCGCGCCAGTGGTCAGGCCCGAAGCGCCTCGGAATATGTACTCAACCTGGAGCAGCAACTGAAGCGAGCGGTCTTGGACGACTCACTCTGCATGAACGATGGAGCTTGATCGTTACCTCTCCGCTGCAAACGCCTCACAGGGTCCAACACGAGTTGGACCCTTTTTTCTGCGCCCAGAAAAAAACTTTTGCCGCCGGCACTGACGCAAAGAGTCAGGGATGGGCACACACCCGCAGCCTGTCATTCCGCATCCAGGTTCTGCGCCAGAAAATCCACCAGCTCGAGCGGACTCCGGCTATCGATCACCTTGTAGATCAGATCGCGTTTACTGCGCGGTAACTTCTTGACCACGCTCTTCGCCGAGGCCCGGACGGCTTCGTCGGTCCCATGGATACGTGCCGCGAGCAGCAGCACGAGCGTGGCGTCAGTGAGGTTCATGGCTAGACCCAAAAAATATGCACCGCAGTGTACCGACTCTTGTCTTTGCCGTACTAGCCCCAACAAAACGATGCCTAGCCGTATCCATATTCCGATTGCCATGCAAAGGGACACGAGCCAAAAGGACGGGTAAGGGTTGGAAGGGAATGGGGACTCAAGGGTAAGAGCGCTATCCGAAAAGGCTAAAAGGCCACTGACCCAGCCACTTTCCGGAGGTCACGATGCTCAGCCTGTTTCGCCGCAAAAGGCAGAAGCCCCCTCTGCCACCGACCGTCAACGTCGCCGAAGGTTACCTGTCCATCGAGTCGGCTCACAACTTGTTAGCCGCGGAGCACCGCCGCCAGCTGCTCGATCGCATCTGGCAGTACACCGCCCTCTCCCACGCGCAGTTCATCCAGCTCTATTTAAATCCGATCCATCGCTACGCCGAACAGGTCCAGCAACTCCCGGCCAGCGAGACGCACCACCATGCGTATCTCGGCGGCATGCTCGACCATGGACTGGAACTGGTCGCCTGCAGTTTGAAACTGCGCCAATCCTATCTGCTTCCCACTGGTGCGGCGCCCGAAGACCAGGCCGCCCAGACTGACGCTTGGTCCGCTGGCATCGCCTATGGCGCGTTGCTCCATGACATCGGCAAGATTGCCGTGGACCTGTTTGTCGAACGCCAGGATGGCCGTGTTTGGCATCCTTGGCAGGGTTCCCTGGATCAGCCGTATCGTTTCCGCTATCTCAAGGGGCGCGACTACCACTTGCACGGCGCGGCCGCAGGCTTGCTCTACAACCAGATTATCGACCGGCCAATTCTCGATTGGCTCAGTGGATTTCCGCCTCTGTGGGCCAATCTGCTGTATGTCCTGGCGGGCCAGTACGAACGTGCCGGCGTGCTCGGTGAGTTGGTGATGCAGGCCGACCGCGTTTCCACCGCACAGAACATCGGTGGTAACCCGAGCAAGGCGCTGCAAGCACCGATTCATTCGCTGCAACATCACTTGATCAGCGGATTGCGTCATCTGGTTCAGCACGAACTGAAACTCAACCAGCCAGGTGCCGCGGGATGGCTGACCCAGGACGCGCTCTGGCTCGTCAACAAGACGGTCACGGACAAGCTGCGAGCCTATCTACTGTCGCAATCGATTGAGGGCATTCCCTCGTCCAACCTCGCAGTGTTCGATGAGCTGCAGTCGCACGGATTGGTTGAGTCCACGCCGGAAGGAAAAGCCATCTGGACCGCGCTTGTGGCACAGGGAAATTGGCAGCAGCATTTCACCTTTCTGCGCCTTCAACCGGCACTGATTTGGGGGAACGAAGACCGGCCTGAGACTTTCAGCGGAACAGTGAGCGTGGTAACCGATGACCATCCGTCTGACGCTTCGGCATCACCTCCAGCGCCTAAGACTGTCAGTAATGGATCGCGTCAAAGCTCTTCGCTGACAAATCCCATGGCGATGGAAGACGCTGACTCTCTCGGCACGCTGTTGGATATGTTCGAGCTGGAAGAGCCTGAGGTCAGCGACGAATCGTCAGCACACATTCTCGAAATCTCAAATCCCTCGTCGGATGACCCTGGCCAGGCATTCCTGAATTGGGTCAAAGAAGGCATCCGGAGTCACAGGCTGATCATCAATGACAGCAAGGCCAAAATCCACACGGTGGGTGGGAACGTATTTCTGGTCACCCCTGGTCTCTTTCAACGCTATACGCAGGAGTTCCCCGGCATCTCTCTGGGCGCCTGCCAAGAGATCGAAGAATGGCGTTGGGTGCAGAAGCAGTTTGAGAAACTGAGGGTTCATAGAAAGCGTGGCAACGGTATGAATATCTGGGTATGTACGGTGAGGGGGCCACGAAAAACCTCGAAAATACAAGGATATATCTTACAAAGCCCCGACTACCTATTCGAGAAACTACCAGAGGATAACCCGTTCCTAGAAATAACCGGCAGTACCTAAATGTAGAGATTTCGACAACGTCACCATAAAAATTGGCGCCCTCCAGACTCCTCCCGATAGGCCTCCAGTGCCTCCTCCTGAACCGTCGTGCGGCACACTCCTGAAACTTCATAGGCGTGCGCCTCCGGACTTGCCTAGAGCTTTAGAATCGACTTAACTACGATGGACGCAATAGCAATGAGACAGTACAGTGATATTTTAAAATCAATAATCAAGGAATGACATGGCTGAGACAGCTAATATTGCAAAAATGGCGGAAATACTCTCGAAAGGTATATTCGGAGAGTTTTTATGGAACAGAGTTGGCCCGCACGATAGGAACTGGACTTGCGAAGAACCTGAAAAACATAGCGTTTCGACCCACCCAACCGATATTGTTTTTTGGTACGAAGAGCCGTATTCACAAGCTCGAACCTATATCAACTGCGACCTAAAAAGCTACAAGAAAGAAACAATTACGACTGAAAAAGTTAAAGTGGCCGTAAAGAGTTTGGCCAACAGCTTGGAGTGTGCAGAAAAAAGCCAACCGTGGCAATCTGAATACACTCACGAACATGTCGCAAAAAATATCTGCGGATTGCTTTTTATTTACAACCATGATGGGAAGTTCGATGCGGATTTCTCCAAAAGAATTGAAAATATAAAAAGCGAAGAGCTCAACATCCCCAAAGGTTCTAAGCTCGTCGTACTAAGCCCTGCGGATATATTCTGGCTTAACAATGTCAAGGATGAAATACTTAGAATGCGAGGCAGTGAAGACTTACCATCTCGCAATCAATGCAAATTTTTCTACCCTCATCTATCAAACAAAAAAAACGTTAAGCTTGAAAAGGCCCCAGCTGCCACACTTGAAATGCTTACCTCTTCTTGGATCATCATGCAGTACTCTATGGTTCCCGACGCTCCCAAAAATGATTTTGTAATCTTTTATAGGAAACGAGGCTTTGAACAAGCCGAGTTTTTATACCTGATCGACTGCCTTATGCATTATCAGGTTCTAGTCAGCGGAAACAAAGTGACAATAAAAATTCTTGACCCCCATCAATCAGCAAACGCTAAATTCAAGCTAGCTGTCGACGAATATGCGGAACGTTGCGGCGGTGGAGAAATCGGAAAAATATTGAACAGCATAGAATTCTCCCAAATGACGACTACCACCCAAACATTTTCAGAGGTCGAAATAGGTATGCGTGATGACTGATAAAAAAAATCCACTCTATTATTGTGCTACTGATAAAGAAATTTTTGACGTTCTAAAATCAGCCAAGCAACGATTAACTGAACACGTTCTTTTAGAGCTCGCAAAAGACAAAGGGATTTTCTACTCTGCAAATGAAGATAGAGATGATCTTGCAGAAAAAATCTCACTTCTCCCGCATGATTATTACGACCTGAATGTTTTGCTCTCTAGGCGTGAGCAAAACAATAGAAGTGACAAAATCAAGAGTGAAACGCTTAATGGAAGTCTGACTATTGAAGAGATCAAGGAAATTGCCAAGGAGTTCCAAGAGAGTCCTGAGGAGGATGAGAAAGTAAAGATAGTTCAAGACGGAAACAAGATCACCGTAAAGATAGAATATTCCGACTTGAACTACGCCAAAAGCAGACTGATGCAACGCATCAAAAAAGAAGCCGACATTGAGTTTGAGGTTAATTCAAAAAATACAATCTTGAGATTCCCAGCAAACAGCAAAGGAGAATCTATAGCAAAAAAACTAACAAACAGGATAGAAGAAAAAAGAAAGAAATCATTCCTATCTTAAAAATTGAGCTAATTGACATTTCGGGACATCTCGCAAAAACTGAATTTTTCACACGACTTATCACATCACTACCCGGATTTAGACTTAGCAATGTTACCAATATAAAAGTTGAGTCCAGCCACACAAAGAACAATCTGCCTAGCGATGACGAGGAGGAAGCGGACATTAGTGATGAAGCCCGGGATGAGATGTTAGGCGTAGTAAAAAACGCAGCACTACGTGGAGAAAGCCTTCTCAGCTCTAAACAATACCAAGATCTCAAAAACGGAGGATTCTACATAGCCTCTATCGTATGGAGGTCCGATAAAACTTCAGGAAAAAGAGAGCGAGTAGAATTTTTTGCTGGATTTGAGAAACCTGAAACTGGGGAAGGTTTTAAATTCAGTATCAAAGGGTATTACAACTTTAGCAGCCTTGAATACACAAAAAGCATTAGATCATTCAAAGACGATGAAAAACGAGAGTATATTGCACTAATTGAGCAGACAGCTCAAATTGTGATCCATAACTTAAAGACAGAGCAAACCTCGTACACCAATGGCAGCCAAAAGGAAGACGAGCAATGACCAGAATAAAATGGTACAAGTTTTCCTCTAGTTTAGACGCCGAAACTTTGAACTCAAAAATCAACAAGATAAAGTTCAATCAATATTCTTCCGATGGTTTTCAAATCTCAAGTTTTCGCAAGGATAGAATCGAGGCAAGATATATCGAAAGAATTGAATATGACGAATCCCAAAAAGATCCATTTGGCGAAACCATAACCACCCGCAGAATCGTATATAGGGACACACAGTTTAAGATATTTTTTAGCAGTAACACTTTGGAAATCATCAATCCAGGAAGAAACTTAAACACATTTATAATGAAACTTGGCGAAGCTAGTGGTTTTAATTTTTCCATCGAACCCATCTCTTTGGACATTAGAAAACTCACTTATACCAATAATTTCTTAGCTTCGAATTTCCAAAACACCTCAATAAGTATCTCGCAGATAGACCTTGGCGAGGGTACCTCTGCAAAAATCACTGCAACTGGCGGATTGAACATCAAAGAAACGGTTGAGCAGTTGATCGCCGGAAGAGCCTACTACATATCGGCATTGACATTTAAATCAACCACTCGGGATTTTGTTGCGAGCTTTGTTATAACAAGAGATGGAGGGCTCAAAACCGCAGGAAAAGATTCCAACCGGCTTATAGAGTTTCTAAAATCTGAAATTTTTATTATTTGACAAGCGCTCTAATAGCAAGAGCGCTCATCACTCAAGCACGCGACGCAGTCCTTGTCACCGCGTTGATATAGCACCACAGTTTTTAGCTTAAGCATTGGACCACTTTTCTTGTAGTTTGATTGAAATTTTCGGGAGTAAGAGCATCAATAGGTGAAAAGCCTTTTAGTCGCTCATGGGGCTCACAGAGCATCCGATAAAGCGTCCAAGCATTTACATCTGGAAACCGCTCAAGCAATACGAGTACCAACTTATGCCGCAACGGATCAAGCTGCCAATCCGGAATGCGCTGACCGCGATTCCCCAGGCTCAGGGACAGCAGACGGCGAGCCTTGATATCACGGTTGATCTGATCTCGGGATTTGCCAGCCAATTTCGCGAAAACCAGTAACGGCAAATTACTAGCGGCCTCATAAATGGCAAGCATCTCGGCGCGTTCGCGCTGGATGTCAGACACGTGAGATTTATGCGGCGTTTCAGTCGGGGCCGAAAGAGGTACGACAGGCGGCTGGTGCGACACAATCAGAGCTGGTTCGTTGCTAACCGAAGCCTTGGGCGCCGAGACGGTTGTCATCGGAAAGGCGCCGTTGAATTGAATGGAATTCGTTTTCACGTTTTCCAGCGACGGCAGCGAAGCGGCCCCCTCCAATCGGATGGTAAGCGGAGAGCTTGCCGCTTTCAGCTGGCCCTGCCCCCAAAGATCGAGACGATTCGCCCAGTCCTGCATCATCGTCCGGCGTTGCTCGACATACTCCGCGTGATTGTAGGCCGCACTCACCTTGTCTGGATCGGCATGAGAAAGCTGGGCATCCACCCACACCTTCGGGTATCCGATCTCGTTCAGCGCCGTCGAGATCGTCGCTCTCATGCCATGACCGGTGAGTTGATCGGCGTACCCCATCCGGCGTAACGCGCCATTCAGCGTGTTCTCACTGATACGCTTGCTCAGATCGCTTCGATGCGCAAACAAGTAGCGTTGTGCGGGGACAACCTGTTCCAGCAAGTGACGCACAATCTCCAGAGCCTGAACCGACAACGGCACGATATAAGGCGGTACACTTTGGGTCTGCTTACCTGGCTTTCGCATGGCTAGCTGGAGCTGTTTCACCACCTCCGCGGGTATCACCCACAACCGTTTCTCCAGATCGAACTGGTCGGGTGTTGCCAACCGCAATTCGCCCGTGCGGACACCGGTCAGCAGCAACAACCGAAGGCCAAGCCGAGTTTGGTTGGCGCCACCGTAGTTTCGAAGAGCAGCCATCAATGCCGGGAGCTCGTCCATACGAAGAAATGGATTATGCGTAACCGGAGGTTTGGGGAGTGCAACCACATCAAGGTCTGAAGCTGGGTTGTGTTCCAGCCCCTCGATCTTCACCAGCGCATAGCGGAACAATTGGTTGAACCAGGTCCGGCATTTTTCGGCGGTCGTTAAGGCTTTGCGCTGTTCGATCCTGCTCAGCAAATCCAGCAAATCATGACGACTGATATCGTAGATAGACCGCACACCGAGCGTGGGCAGAACGTCCTTATTGAAGATTCGCAGGATTTGCGAGAGCGTACTCTGGCGCCCTTCCTTCAGGCTCAGCCTACGGAACTCCACCCACTGATTGAACACAGCCTCAAAGGTGTGCTCTGCCGCAAAACGAACAGCACGACGCTGCTGCTTACGGTGCTCATAGGGATTGATGCCTTGGGCGACCAAGGCTCGCGCCTCGTCACGTCGGACGCGGGCTTCTTTGAGGCTGATTTGCGGATAGCTACCCAGAGACATGCGCTTCTGCACGCCCGCCCAGTAGTATCTGAAACGCCAGATTTTTCCGCCGCGAGCCGTCACGTTGAGCGCAAGCCCATCCGTGTCGCCTATCGTGTAGTCATTGCCGGTGATTCGGGCTTGCCGAACGGTAGTATCCGAGAGTGCCATAGCGAGCTCCTGAACAGAGTCAGGGCCAGATGCTCGTCTCGCTATCCAAGCTGCTCCAGCAAAAAACCGATTCAGTGCACATCCAAATCCAAGATCCTCATTCGGGACTTAAATCGGGACTTAAAAGCACTGGATGGAGCTGGATTTCAGTGGTTCCCGCTGGAACGAAAAAAGGGCCTAAAGGCCCTGATTTCAATCACTTACAGAATTCAGTGGAACTCTGCAGCGCAATATTTGGAGCGGGAAACGAGACTCGAACTCGCGACCCCGACCTTGGCAAGGTCGTGCTCTACCAACTGAGCTATTCCCGCTTGGTGATGCGCATTCTATAGAATCCCCAGCACCCGTCAACCCTTTGATTCAAAAAAGTTTATTTCTTTTCAACGGTGGTGCGCAGGTGGGGCCAGGCGGCGCGCAGGTATTGCAGCATGGACCACAGCGTCAGGCCTGCAGCGATGAGCAACAAGGCGTAGCCGGTGAGGACCCAGAACGAGAAGTCCGACGGATTGGCCAGCAGGATGACCAGCGCGAGCATTTGCGCGGCGGTTTTCCATTTGCCCATGTTCGATACGGCGACGTGGGCGCGGGCGCCGATTTCGGCCATCCATTCGCGCAGGGCCGAGACAACGATCTCGCGACCGATGATCACGGCAGCCGGCAGGGTCAGCCACAGGTTGCCGTGTTCCTGCACCAGGAGCACCAGGGCCACGGCGACCATGAGTTTGTCGGCCACCGGGTCAAGGAACGCACCAAACGGGGTGCTTTGCTCCAGGCGGCGCGCCAGGTAGCCGTCGAGCCAGTCGGTGGCGGCGGCAAATGCGAATACCGAACTGGAGGCGACATAGCTCCATTCATACGGCAAATAGAACAGCAGGATAAAAATCGGGATAAGCAAGACGCGTAGAACGGTGATCAGATTAGGGATATTCATCGGCACAACTGGCTACGAGGTGAGAAGGCATTCTATTCGCTGTGCAGATTGGCATAAATCAATTCAGCGAGCTTTTTACTGATACCGGGTGCTTTGGCTATTTCGTCAATGCTGGCACGGGAGAGCTCCTGCAAGCCACCAAAATGTTTAAGCAAGTCGCGACGCCGCGTCGGGCCGACCCCCGCGACCCCTTCCAGGGTTGAGGTTCGGCGGGTTTTGCCGCGTCGTGCACGGTGGCCGGTAATGGCGAAGCGGTGGGCTTCGTCACGAATCTGTTGAATCAGGTGCAACGCCGGGGAGTCGCCCTTCAAAGTGAACTCATGCGCGGCATCATTCAAGTACAACGTCTCGAAACCGGCCTTGCGCGTGGCGCCCTTGGCCACGCCGAGCAGGATCAGGTCGGGTACGGCCAGTTCATTGAGGACGTCGCGGGCCATGGATAACTGGCCCTTGCCGCCGTCGACCAAGAGGATATCGGGCAACTTGCCCTCGCCTTCCTTCAATCTGCTGAAGCGCCGCGTGAGGGCCTGGTGCATGGCGGCGTAGTCATCGCCGGCGGTAACGCCTTCGATGTTGTAACGCCGGTAGTCGGCCTTGATCGGGCCTTCAGGGCCGAACACCACGCAGGAGGCCACGGTGGCTTCGCCGCTGGAGTGGCTGATGTCGTAGCACTCCAGGCGCTGGGGTGGCTCGTCCAGGTTGAGCACTTCGGCCAAGGCTTCGAAGCGTGCGGCAACGTGCTGTCGATTGGCCAGGCGCGCGCCGAGGGCCTGTTCGGCGTTGGTCACGGCCAGCTGCTGCCAGCGGGCACGGGTGCCGCGAACGCGGTGGCTGATGTCCAGCTCGCGACCGCGCAGTTCATGGATCGCCTCGATCAGGGTCGGGAAATCTTCGTGGACCACGTTGACGATCAGCTCCGACGGCAAGTCGCGCTCAGGACTGCTCACATAATATTGGCCGAGGAACGCGGCCATCACCTCGGAGACGTCTTCATCGATCCCGGTTTGCGGGAAGAAGTTCTTGCTGCCCAACACCCGCCCGCCACGCACGCTGATCAGGTGAACACAGGCGCCACCCGGGTTGACGAATGCCGCGATCACGTCGACGTCGCCGGTGCCGCCTTCCATGCTCTGCTGGTCCTGGACGCGGCGCAGCAGCGATATCTGGTCGCGCAGCTCGGCAGCCTTCTCGAAATCCAGGGTGCTGGCCGCCTGCTCCATGGCCCCGGACAGTTCATCGGTCAGCGCGTTGCTGCGCCCCTCGAGGAACATCACCGAGTGACGCACATCCTCGGCGTACTCCGCCGGCTCCACCAGGCCCACACAGGGCGCCTTGCAGCGCTTGATCTGGTACTGCAGGCACGGGCGCGTACGGTTCTTGTAGAAGCTGTCTTCACACTGGCGCACAAAAAACGTCTTCTGCAGCAGGCTCAAGCTCTCGCGAATGGCGCCGGCGCTGGGGTAAGGCCCGAAATACTTGCCCTTCTGCTTCTTCGCACCCCGGTGGATGCTCAGGCGCGGGAAGGCGCCATCCGACAAAAACACGTAGGGGTAGGATTTATCGTCACGCAGCAGGATGTTATACGGCGGCCGCCATTCCTTGATCAGCGTCTGCTCAAGCAGCAGCGCTTCAGTTTCATTGGCGGTAATGGTGGTTTCGACCTGGGCGATACGCGCAACCAGGGCGGCGGTTTTCGGCGCGAGACCGGTCTTGCGAAAATAGCTCGCCAGACGGTTTTTCAGGTTCTTGGCCTTGCCCACGTAGAGCAGGCGCGCCTCGCTGTCGAACATACGGTACACGCCGGGGCGGCCGCTGCAGGTCGAGAGGAAGGCACTTGGATCAAACGGCGTGGTCATGTCAGGCGCTAGCGTCCACCATGCCGTGACGCACCGCGAGCAGGGTCAATTCAACATCACTGCTGATGGCGAGTTTCTCGAAGATGCGATAGCGGTAGGTGTTGACGGTCTTGGGCGAGAGGCACAGCTTATCGGAGATCGACTGCACCTTCTGGCAACCGACGATCATCAAGGCGATCTGGATTTCCCGCTCCGACAGCGCGTCAAACGGCGAGTCGCTGGTGGGCTGGAAGGATTTGATGGCCAACTGCTGGGCAATCTGCGGGCTGATATAGCGCTGGCCGGCAAATACCAGGCGAATGGCTTGCACCATTTCCGCCAGGCCGGCGCCTTTGGTGAGGTAACCCGCGGCTCCCGCCTGCAGCAGACGCGTAGGAAATGGGTCTTCCTCGCACACCGTTACCACCACAACCTTGATATCCGGATGGCTGCGCAATAATTTGGTAGTGGCGCCCAGACCGCCGATCCCCGGCATCTTGACGTCCATCAACACCACATCGGGTTTCAATTCCCGGGCCTTGATCAGAGATTCCTCCCCCGACTCGGCCTGGCCGACTACTTGCAGGCCGTCGATGTCAGCCAGCATTCGTGTAATGCCTGTACGAACGAGATCATGGTCATCGACTACTAGCACCCTAATCAAGCAGACACCTCGCGATATGGTCTTATAGGTTGCTGAACACCTTAGCAAAAAACCAGGGCGCAGACCTAGCTGCAAGCGTCATATATGTGGAGTTTGAGCGCTTGGCACGCCTCTATCGAGCGGCGAACGGCCGGATTTGCTGGGCAAAAGGTCAGGAATCCTGCGGCGCAGGCTTGGTTTTTCCATGGCGAGAAAGGGAATGCTCGGCCAGGGTCGACGTCAGGCGGCGGATTGCCTCTTGGTCTTCCTTGAACAAGGCCCGGTAATCAACCAGCACTTTTTCTTCAAGCTGGCTCAGATTTTCCAGTGGAGTCGGCGTCGCTGTCCCCGTCAACACGTACAGCACATCCACGCCTCTGCTGGCCACGCGAGACAAGTAGTCGGCCTTGGGCGCGCGCCCACCGCTTTCATATTTGCCCTGGGCGTTGGCTTCGACGCCTCCGATTTCACCAAACACTTTTTGCGACAGGCCAAGTCGCTCTCTTTCTTGCCTTAAACGCGAACCGATTCCACTCATCTGGATGCATGATCCTATTTGGCACACCGCAAGAGGTGACAGGCTCATCACTTCGTTAAACAAATTAAACGTTTTTTTGAACTATGCCCGCAATGCGTACCCCTGCACAAGGCCAGGCTGAAACATCAAGGAACGGCACCGTCAACAGGATGTTGAGCGACAAACGCGTTCCATCCGCCAGAATCCGGCCTCTTCACCGACAACGCTGAACCCCGTGCGCTGATAAAGCCTTTTGGCCGGGTTGGTCTTGAACACGGTTAAACGCAACAGGCCCGGCACTTGGGCCTTGAGCGCCATCTGCTCCAGCACCCAAGTGCCCGCGCCGAGCCCGCGATAGGCCTCGAGCATATGCAGTTCGCGGATATAGAGCGCGTTGCTATCACGGCTCAGGCTGATAAACCCGACAACGCAGTCATCCGCGTAAATCAGCCAGTTTTCCCGAGCAGCCCAGGCCCTATCAAAGCCATCGTCGGACCACAGCAACTGGTTTTGCACGTAATAAGGGTCCATCGCCCGGTGAGTCAGGGATCGTGCAAATGGCAGGTCGTGGTCCGTCGCAGCGCGCAGGCAGAAAGGCATTTACACAGCCACCACGTGCCCAACCCAGCGCTCGCCATCGCGACGGGCAATCGCCAGCGCTTCGCCGACGCCAGGCACCGCCGCCAGCAAACGACCATCATCCGCCCATATCGCACTGCGGCCGGCACAAGCCCAGCCGCCCGACGGGCCACCATGGTTAGCCATCAACACCAGAAGGCGATGCTCGGCCGCATACCCCTGAAGCAGCGCGCTGTCCGTGGCGTAGCCGCTCTCGCTGATCAATACGCCTGCGGCATAGACCGTGGCGCCCGCCAGCGCCGCCTGGCGCGGATGACTGGCGTGGGAAAAGTCAGCGCACACAGCCAGCGCAATACGATCCTTCCCCCACTCAAGCGCCGCACCGCCCTGCCCGGCCGCAAACGCGAGTTCTTCGCCCGGATGCAGATGCTGTTTGGTGTAGACCGCCACCGAGCCGTCAGCCCCTAGAACCAAGGCGCCAATCAGTACATCCGCCTCTGGCGCCAGGCGGATCGGCATACCCACCACCGCCGTCAACTGCAGCTCCCGCGCCATCTCACGTAATGGCGCCAGCAGTGGGTCTTCAGGCGCAATGGCCAGGTCGGCTGCCAGCGCGGGCTCATAGCCGGTCAGCGACAGCTCTGGGAACACCAGCAATTGCACGCCCTCTGCGGCTGCAGCCTGCATGAACTCGAGATGTCGCGCGATGTTGGCTGCTACATCGCCTGCGATGGAAAGGGTTTGCGCCGCAGCAAGGGTCAAGGCAGTCATGGTCGCGTCCTGGCAATCGTGCTGGCAATAGTTAGGTGCGAACAGCATATCGACACTCCCCCCATAGCCGTAAGCCCCCCCCATGCGATAGAAATTACTGATTGAATCCACCTGCGCCGCTCTAGTAAGCTCCCCACATCATTTGGAGACATGCCATGTTGCAACTCACCCACACTCAGGTTTGCCCCGCTGCCAGCGCATCGCGCTCGGTGTCGGCTACCCGTGTGAACGGTTCGAGCGCACTGGTCAGCTTTTATTTTGGGTATTGGTTTAGCCGCTGGCGCGCCTGATACCTGAAATCGGCGCCCACTACTCAAGGGGTCGCCTGCCAGAGAAATCTAACCCCCCGGTCGGCTCCCCGACCGGGGGTTTTGTTTTTTTCAGGCCCTGAATTTTTTTGATCCGCACACTTAAATAAAGGAATCACGCCATGAACACCATCACCTATTACCGCCACGACACTTGCGCTGCATGGCGATTTAGCCAGCCCCGTTCGGGACAGCCTGCCGCCTCCGACCGGTCACTTCTTGGTGGCAAGCCAACACACGTAGCCGATACGGCCAATTGTCGAACACCCCAGTAGGCCAGGCGTGCGGGAATTGCCCGCCGCTTGCCCAGGAAATCTAGAATATGAACGTCTCTGTCGCCGCTTTGCCCGTCTCCACCCTGGACAGCGCCAATGAAGCCCTGACCCAGCGCCTGCCCAGCGCCCTTGAGCTCAAGCATCAACTACCCCTCAGCCCGTTCCTCAATGAACAGGTACACGCCCACCGCCAAGCCGTGCGCGCCATCCTCAATGGTCATGATCCACGCTTGCTGGTGATTGTCGGCCCGTGCTCGATACACGACCCGCAATCGGCCCTGGAATACGCGCGTAACCTGAAGAAGCTCGCGCTTGAAGTCAGCGACCAGATGCTGCTGGTCATTCGCGCCTACGTCGAAAAACCGCGCACGACTATTGGCTGGAAAGGCCTGGCTTACGATCCGCACCTCGATGGCAGCGACGACATGGCCGCAGGCCTGGCCCTCTCTCGGGAACTGATGCGCGAAATGCTGCGGCTGGGCTTACCGGTCGCCACCGAGCTGTTGCAACCCATGGCCGCCGGCTACTTCGATGACCTGCTCAGTTGGGTCGCGATTGGTGCGCGCACCACCGAATCGCAGATCCACCGCGAAATGGCCAGCGGCCTGGGCATGCCCGTTGGCTTTAAAAACGGCACCGACAGCGGCGTCGCGATTGCCTGTGACGCGATGCGCTCGGCCTCGCACCCGCACCGCCACTTCGGCGTCGACAGCCAGGGCCATCCGGCGATCATCCGGACGTCGGGCAATCCCGACACCCACCTGGTGCTGCGCGGCGGTCACCGCGGGCCAAACTACGATGCGCAGAGCGTGTCCCAAGTCAAACATGACCTGGCCAAATCCAACGTTGCGGCACGCATCATGGTCGATTGCAGCCACGCCAACAGCGGCAAAGACCCGTTGCGCCAGCCGGCGGTGTTCAGCGAGGTGCTGGAGCAACGCTTGCAAGGCGATACGTCGCTGATCGGCATGATGCTCGAAAGCCACCTGTTCGAAGGTTGCCAGCCTCTGAGCCCGTCAATGAAATACGGCGTGTCGGTAACCGATGGCTGCCTGGGTTGGGCGGGCACCGAGCAGTTGCTGCGCAGTGCCGCCGAGCGCCTTCGTGAACACAGCCATACCCAGTGATTGGCCGTCATCGGGCACAAGCCACTTGGGCAGTTACGTGGGCCTAGACGCCGACCACCGGTTGGCGGGACAGCGCCCTTAGCCACGGCAAAACCCGCAAGCCGGTCATGGCCTCGGGAGGGTCGATGATGTCCATGAAATGTTCGAGATTGACGTTATCCGGTACGCCCGGCAGGCGTACCGCTACCGTCGGCATTGCGCCGGCGGGATCACCCAGGTCAAGGTTGTCGTAGATCAATACATGGCGTGCCTGAGGGTGGGGCCCACGCGCATGGGCCGCCAGCCCCGCATTGATGATCAGCACATCGAAAGGTTCGGCCGGAATGGCGGTGAGAATCTGGACTTCTTCGAAGGTTTGCACCGGCACGATCCGGTAATACCCCAACTGGTTAAGCATCTTTTCGATGTAGAGCCGCTGCAAGTGCAGATCATCGGCAATCAGTATGGTCAGTGCTTTGTTCGGCATGGCAAGCCCCTGGGCAGGCAGCGCTCGTCAGTGAGCGTGGCCCATTTTCCAGACAAATCCCGACGACAAAATCAGGCATGTTCCCCCATCACGTAGGACTTCTCCCAAAAGCTCCGAATGGTCGTCATCGGGATCAAGACTGATTGCAATGGAGACTCAACCCCTCATGCAAAGCGATCATCGCCTGCGTCACCTCACCGATCGCCCCCCCCAGCGCGTTGCGGTCCTGGCTTTCACAGGCTGCCTCCAGCGCTTCACAGCGAGCGATCAACACCTGTGCCTTGACCATGCGAGCACCGCCCTTGGCGCGATGGGCGAGGTCGTGCAGCCTGGCGAAGTCAGCCTTGCGCTGCAGCGTCGGCAATAGCGCCCGGTCCGCCTCGAGGCTGTCGAGCAAGGGGGTCAACAATTCGGTAAGCGCGTGATGGTCCTCGCCTGTCAACGCGATCAAGGTGCTCAAATCAAACGCTGCCGCCTCTGGGCTCAGGGCGTAAGTGGAGCGCGACGCCAGCGCCACGCGCAAATCGTCAAGCCCGGTGGGTTTGAACAGGCACCCATCCATACCGGCTTGCCGACAGCGCTCGGCCTCTTCGGGTTGTGCATTGGCGGTAAACCCCAGCAGCAGGCACGGCACCAGGCCTCGCTCACGCTCCAATACGCGGATGTCCCGTGCCAACTGGTAGCCATTCTTGAACGGCATGTTGCAATCGGTGATGACGCCATCGAACTGCCCGGCACGCCACTGCTCGAGCCCCTGAATCCCGTCCTCGGCCGTGGTGATACGGTGGCCCAGGAAACTCAACTGCCGAGCCAGCAGCAAGCGGTTGGCCGGGTAGTCGTCCACCACCAGGATACTCAGGGCATCGGGCGGCTCTGCCGGAGGGTTTGCCGACGCCCCCTCCTGCGCCAATACAGCGGTCATGACCAAGGCCAACGTTACATCTACCCGCGAGCCCTGCCCCAGCACACTGCTCAAGTGCAGTCGCCCCCCCATCATTTCGCACAGGTTGCGGCTGATCACCAACCCCAGGCCGGAGCCGCTACGTGCCGACTGTTCGCCATTGCTGCCCTGGATAAAGGGGCTGAATAGGCGCAGCTGGTCGTGGGCGCTGATGCCAATTCCGGTGTCCTGCACCCAGAATTTCAGCTCCAGATGCTCCCCTTCGAACGCCGCAAGAGCACCGAGCCTGACCTCGCCCTCGTGGGTAAACTTTATGGCATTGCTCAGCAAATTCGACACCACCTGCTTGAAACGCAGTGGGTCAATCAGGACCACGCGGTCGATCAACGGATCGAGTTCAACCTGCAGCGCCAGCCCCTTGGCCCGCGCCAGACCTTCGAACACCCGCACCACCGAGGTCAGTAACTCGTACAGATTGGCCGGTTCCAGGGCCAACGACAGATGACCGGACTCGATCCGTGCGATGTCGAGAATATCGCCGATCAATTCCAGCATGCCACGCGAAGCCTCCGACGCCACTTCCAGGGCATCCCGGTCGGCCACGCCCCGCTCGGCATTCTTCAGGGCCAGCTCGATCATGCCGATCACCGCGTTCATCGGCGTACGGATCTCGTGACTCATGGTCGCCAGGAAGGTGGTCTTGGCCCGGTTGGCAGCGTCAGCCTCGTCCTTGGCTTCTTGCAGCTGACCCAACAACTGTTGGCGCTCGCTGACGTCCACCCAACCGGCAATCATGCCCACCACTTTCTCGTCACCGTCGCGATAGGGCAGCATCCACTGGTAGATGGTCAGGGCATCGCCGTTGGGCAATTTGAGTATTCGATCATGAATCTGCGGCTCGCCTTCTGCCATCAGGCGCAGGTAATCCTGATGAAACGACTGAGCCTGGGGCAGGTTGCCGGCGTCGGTTTCGACCACGGTTTTACCAATCACGTCTTCGAGCTTATAACCGAATACGTCCAGGTAAGCGTTATTGCAGGCCATCAATCGCCCCTGCCGGTCACGCACATAAATCGGGTGCGGCGTGCCGTCGATCAAGACGCTCATGAAGCGCATTTGGTCGCTCAAGGCGCGTTCGGCCTGGACGCGCTTGCGAATCAGGCGGCGCAGGTAGATGGCCCAGCTCAACGTGACGATCAGCAGCAACGCGGCCAGCCCGAACCCCTGAATGATCATGTTGCGGTGCCGTAGCCAATAGCTGTCTTCGATGATCACCTCGCTGCGCCATTGGGTGATCATTTCATCCATTTCCTGCGGGGTGATGCTCAGGAGTGCTTTGTCGAGGATCGAATAAAGCTCCAACTGACTGCGGTTGACCCCGAACGTGATGCGTGCAGGTTCGGAGCCGACCGTACTGGTGATGCGCAACCGGTCGCGGTAATACCGGGCGATCATATAGCGCGCACTGATCAGCGAATTGACCGCCCCCTCCGCTTCGCCTCTGGCTACCATCGCCATCGCCTGCTCCGCGCTGTCCACATCGATAAACACGACGCCGGGAAAATCCCGCATGATCGTATCGCGCAGTCCGTTGCCGCTGATCATCGCCAGGCGTTTACCCACCATATCTTCCAATGTGACCGGGCTGTGTTCATCACCTCGGGTTATCAGCACCAAGGCGTTGGTCAGGTAGGGCCGGGTGAACCGCACCTTTTCGGCGCGTTCGACACTGGGGGTCACGACCGCCAGCATATCCGCCGCGCCCGCACTGACCTGGTCGATCTGTTGGGGTATCGAGCTACCCCGTACCACGTCGAACTTCAAACCGGTGCGCAGGCTGATACGTGACAGCACCTCGGCACTCAGCCCCTCGAACTGGCCCCGATCATCGATGACCGACAGCGGCAGGAGCTTGTCCAGCACCGCGACCTTGACCCGTGGATGCTTGAGGAGCCAGCGTTGTTCACTGGCACTCAAGTGCAACCGACCGGCACCGACAATACCGAGGTTGCCGCCGCTCCAGCGGCGCAATATTTCCATTTGCTCCCCGGCAGGAATCGCCTCCAGCGCCGCATTGATGATCGGCGGCAGCCGCGTATTCTGCCGGGTGAATGCAAAGGCGAACGGGTTGACTTCAAGGGTGGAAAAATCCGCCATGCGCACAATATTGAGCTGGTTTCGGTGAATCAGGTAATTGGTGCTGATAGCATCGCCCAGATACACATCGGCGCGGCCAAACGCTACTGCACCAATCGCCTCGAAGGCCGAAGAAAACAACTCCACCTGGGCATGGGGGTAAAACGCCCGTACCACCTCAGGTTGCAGATAGTGATAGAGCATCGCCACGCGCTTGCCCGCCAGGTCTTCGGTCAGCGCCTGGCTATCGTGGGTGCGGGTCACAAGGGTGGGCTGGTCATTGGCGTAGGAGCGGGACAGGATCAGTTGCGGGTCGGCCGCCTCATAACCATTGGCCGAGCCGAGGAAATCCACATCGCCTCGCTTGAGGGCTTCGATCACTTCATCGCGCGTTTCGTAACACCGAACTTCAATGGAGATATTCAGGGCCTGGCTGACCAGCGCTGCAAAATCGGCGGTAATGCCTTCGAGCTCCTCACGGTTATTGGTCAGGTCAAACGGGGCGTAATCGGGAGCGGACACCCCCATCAGCAAGGTGCGCCGTTCGCGCAACCAGCGCCAGTCGGCCTCTTGCAGCGTGACGACGGGAGGGTCAATACGAGAGTGGCCCAACAGCCGCAAAACCGTGGGCTCGTCAAAGGCCATCGCGGCCATGGGCAACAGGCTCAACCAGAGGATCGTGGCGAACCGCTTGAACGCGATGGCGGTCATTTCAAATCAGATCAGATGATTGCGCTGGGCAAATTTGGACAGGTGCACCACTGAGGACATACGTAACTTTTCCTTGAGGCGGGTCTTGTAGGTGCTGATCGTCTTGTGGCTCAGCAGCATGTCTTCAGCAATTTCCTTGTTGCCCAGCCCCAGGGCCAGTTTCTGCAACACAGTCAGTTCACGGTCCGACAAGCACTCGATCATCTGCCGCTCCGTTTCTTGCAGATCGTCACGGCGTACCGAGCTGGTAGGCAGGCTCGGGAAACAGCTGTAGCCGGACTGGATCGCTCTGATGGCCTTTTGCAGTTCGTCCAGCTCGCCGGTCTTGGCCACAAACCCCATGGCCCCGGCTCGCATGCAACGGGTGGAAAAAAACACGGCCAGGTAGGAGGTCAGCACCAGGATCCTGCACGGCAGGCCCAGGGACTTGATCCGACAGATAACTTCCAACCCACCCAGCTTGGGCATCGCCAGGTCGAGGATGATCAGTTCGGGACGTTGCTCCCGCGCCAATTGCATTGCATCTGCACCGTCACCCGCCTGATAAATGTCATCGAATCCTTCCAACTTCAGCAAATGCTTGACGGTCGCACGTATAAACGGATGGTCATCCACGATTAATGCTTTGCTCATACACACCCCTAGGCTGTCAAAGTACCCTTACACATCAACCGGGACCTAGGTACCTGTGAGAAATGACAGTTCCGACAAACGGTACTGCACCCGCTCAGGACGATAACCGCTCGCAGCCTGGCCCCTTCCATTGAACATCACGAGCAATCACGGCTGGACGAGAACGAGCGCCCAGCCGTAAGTGCCCAACCTTAACAATGCAATGACGTTTTGATTGAAGGGATAGTCCTGACTACTTGTAGGATTTTTCCTCGCAAAAAAGCTTAGCTGATATTGGCTCGACGGGGTTTCAGGCGGGCGGGTCAGTCGGTGGTACTTGGGCTCCAGAACGCCTGCACCACCAGGCTGGAGGTGGAAATACGCGCCACCAATGCATCCAGCTCGTCACCGTCGACCGACGTCGCGGCCAGGGTGGCCTCGATTTCAACTTCTTCGCTGCCGAACGGCCTTACGTCGACATCACTGGCCGGGTAGTTGCATTGCGCCAGCTCGGCTTCCAGCAGCACCATGACCGCCTGTTGCTGGCTGCGCCGCGCGATGACATAGAGGATGTTGGTGACCTCGGCCGAGACCACGTCCAAAGGCTGGCGGTTGATGTTGTTGACGATCGGTCGCAGCAAAGTATTGGCGGCCAATACGAACAGCGTACCCAGCAACGCCTCGAGGATCAGGTCGGCCCCCGCACAGGCTCCCACTGCGGCCGACGCCCAGAGGGTGGCGGCTGTGTTGAGCCCGCGCACATTGCCTTCTTCGCGCATGATCACCCCGGCCCCCAGGAAGCCGATGCCCGAAACCACATACGCGACCACGCGCACCGCGCCTTCCGCACCGCCCAGGCGATTGGCCATGTCGACAAAGATCGCTGCGCCGACCGCCACCAGCACATTGGTGCGCAAGCCTGCGGTGCGTTGGCGGTACTGGCGCTCGAAGCCGATCAAGCCGCCGAGGAGGAACGCCGCCGTGAGGCTGACGACGGTATCCACCAGAGAGTCGAGGTTGATGTTGTTGATTGCCTGCATAAAAAAACCTCCATGACTGCTGCGGCAACTACTGCCAGCCAAACTTGCGGATGTAGTAGCCCTTCACCGCCTGGGTCAGCGCCATGTACGCCAGCAAGATCACTGGCAGGAACACGAAGTACAGCGACGGCAGCGCCTGCAGTTTGAAGTAATGCGCCAGTGGCCCCATCGGCAGGAAGATCCCGACGGCCATGATCACGCCCGTCATGACCATCAACGGCATCGCCGCACGGCTTTGCAGGAACGGGATTTTCGGGGTGCGGATCATGTGCACGATCAACGTTTGGGTGAGCAGCCCCACCACGAACCAGCCCGACTGGAACAGGGTCTGGTGGTCCGGGGTATTGGCATCGAACACGTACCACATGAGTGCGAACGTGGTGATGTCAAAGATCGAGCTGATCGGCCCGAAGAACAGCATGAAGCGGCCCACATCTGCCGGCTGCCAGCGCTGCGGTTTGGCGAGCATCTCCTCGTCGACGTTGTCGAACGGAATCGCGATCTGCGAGATGTCATACAGCAGGTTCTGCACCAGCAGGTGCATCGGCAGCATTGGCAGAAACGGGATAAACGCACTCGCCACCAGCACCGAGAACACGTTGCCGAAGTTGGAGCTGGCGGTCATCTTGATGTACTTGAGCATGTTGGCGAAGGTGCGGCGGCCCTCCAGCACGCCCTCCTCCAGGATCATCAGGCTCTTTTCCAGCAGGATGATGTCGGCGGCTTCCTTGGCGATGTCTACCGCGCTGTCCACCGAAATGCCGATATCGGCCGTACGCAGTGCCGGTGCATCGTTGATGCCGTCCCCCATGAACCCGACCACATGCCCGTTGGCCTTGAGCAGGCGCACGATGCGCTCCTTGTGGCTGGGCGTGAGCTTGGCGAACACATTGGTGGTTTCCACGGCCCGGGCCAGCTCGGCGTCAGTCATGTCCTCGATGTCGTTGCCCATCAGCAGCCCTTGCTGCTCCAGGCCGACTTCACGGCAGATCTTTGCGGTGACTCGTTCGTTATCGCCCGTCAGCACTTTGACCGCTACGCCATGGGCCTTCAGGGCCTTGAGCGCAGGCGCGGTGCTTTCCTTGGGTGGGTCGAGGAAGGCCACATAGCCGATCAGGGTCAGGTTGTTTTCATCCGCCAGGCTGTAGGTGTCGCGACCTGGCGCCATCGGTTGTGCGGCCACGGCCACCACCCGCAGGCCCTCGTCATTGAACGCTGCGGTCACCTGGCGAATACGCGCCAGCAGTTCATCCGTCAATGCTTCGTTGACCTCGCCGTGGCGCACGGTGCTGCACACTGCCAAAATCTCCTCCACCGCGCCTTTGCAGATCAGCAGATGCGGCTGGTCCTGCTCTGCCACCACTACCGACATGCGACGCCGATTGAAGTCGAATGGAATCTCATCGACCTTCTGGAACGCGGTACCGACTTTTAAGTCACGATGGATTTCGACGTGCTCGAGCACGGCCACATCCAGCAGGTTTTTCAAACCGGTCTGGTAGTAGCTGTTGAGGTAGGCCATTTCCAGTACATCCTCGGATTCCTGGCCCCACACATCCACATGGCGCGCCAGGAAAATCCTGTCCTGGGTCAGCGTGCCGGTCTTGTCGGTGCACAATACATCCATGGCGCCGAAATTCTGGATCGCGTCGAGGCGCTTGACGATGACCTTCTTGCGCGACAGGAACACCGCGCCCTTGGCCAACGTCGAGGTGACGATCATCGGCAGCATTTCCGGGGTAAGGCCCACGGCAATCGACAGCGCGAACAGCAAGGCTTCAGTCCAGTCACCCTTGGTGAACCCGTTGATGAACAACACCAGCGGGGCCATCACGAACATGAAGCGGATCAGCAGCCAGCTGACCTTGTTGACTCCCTGCTGGAACGAGGTGGTGGCACGGTCGGTCGCCGTGACGCGTTGCGCCAGGGCACCGAAGTAAGTGTGGTTGCCGGTGGCGAGAATCACCGCCGTGGCGGCGCCGGACACCACGTTGGTGCCCATGAACAGGATGTTTTCCAAGTCCAGCGGGTTGCGAACCTGGGCATCCTGCTGCTGGACGAACTTCTCCACCGGCATCGATTCACCGGTCATTGCTGCCTGGCTGACGAACAGGTCCTTGGCACTGAGCACGCGGCAATCAGCGGGAATCATGTCGCCGGCCGACAGCACGATCAGATCGCCCGGTACCAGTTGCTTGATCGGCAGCTCAAGACGCTTGGCCGCGTCCCGGCGCAACACTGTCGCCGTGTTGCTGACCATGGCCTTCAAGGCGTCGGCGGCCTTGTTCGATTTGGCCTCCTGCCAGAAACGCAACAGGGTCGACAGCACCACCATGGAGAAAATCACCAAAGCGGCCTTCATGTCGTCGGTCAGCCAGGAGATCACCGCCAGCAACGTCAGCAGCAGGTTGAACGGGTTTTTATAGCAGTGCCACACGTGCACCCACCAAGGCAGCGGCTGCTCGTGCTCGACTTCATTGAGCCCGTACTGCCCGCGCAACGCGTCGGCCTCCTGGGTGTTCAAACCCTCGGCGTGGCTGCCCAGCATGCCCAGCAGCTGCACGGCACTGCCGTTGGCTGCGGCCACCAGGGTTTGCGCGAGGCTAGGCGGTACTTCGCGGCTGACGCTGGCGTCGGTCACGGTCTCCAGCATCGTCAGGCGCCGAAAATGCCGGGCGATATGCCGGGTCCGCAGAAAACCGGCGAAGAACTCTTTGAGCAGCGTGAGGTTCATGGTGTTACTCCTGCGCGATGAAAAACCCTCGTGCAGGTACCGCCCATCCGCACTGCGCCTGCCGAACAGGCGCAGCCGAACCTGGCCCGCCCACCGTAAAAGGCAGGCGCGTCCGTAGCCTCCCGAGGCAACTCGGGTGCTGGTCAGCGTCGATGAGAGGGATCAGGCAGGCGCCAGGAATGGCTGCTGCCGAGATGCCGCTTCTCGCTTTTCTGGCGAGACAACGGCATCGAAAAAATGCGCGTTACCTTGCCAAGTATGTGCCGGTTACTGAAACCGGCCGACTACTGTCACTCGAACAAGTACCCACTGAGGGTCTCCGCTATTGATGAAAACGCGCGAAGCTTACGCCGCGATTTATGCAGAGTAAACCGTAGGAAAGTTTCCGCATGGTGAATAAGAAGTTTCTTCAGGATGGGTTCAGGAACGCGCTCACTGGAACCACCGAGGATCAGAAATGTGGCTGGGCAACACATGCAGATCAACGTCCATGCTCAACCTCTTCAATCATCCCGCGTCAGCACTTCCAGCAATTCAATCTCGAAACGCAGGTTGCTGTTGGGCCTGATATGCGCGCCCACCGAGCGCTCGCCGTAGGCCAGGTGCGCCGGTACATACAACGTGCGTATACCGCCAACCTGCATGCCCATCAATCCCTGGTCCCAGCCCTTGATCACCCGACCGGTACCGATCACGCACTGGAACGGCTTGCCTCGCTCCCAGGACGAATCGAACACGGTGCCATCTTCCAAGGTGCCGGTGTATTGAGTGGTGATCAGCGCGCCCTTGACCACAGCTTTGCCTGTGCCCAGGCGGATGTCGGTGATCTGCAATTCGTCGTTGCTCATGGGGCTCTCATTGAAGGCGTGAAAGGCTGCGGTTTTCCCAGAACCGGGTGGGTTTGGCAAGTGTCATGACCACGCGATCCAATGTGGGAGGGGGCTTGCTCCCGATACCGGTGCATCAGTCACCCCATCATTGACTGACAGCCTGCTATCGGGAGCAAGCCCCCTCCCACATTTCGATTTGCATGCATCCAGTAATCGGCGTTTATAACCAATGCCAGAACCGACTCCAAAACCCTCGCCCCAATTCATCTTTGCACCCGGCATATTGCCGCGCATACATCTGCGAACGGGCCTGCACCTTGCTCGCCACCGGCAGTAGCCAGGCTTTGCTGGCATAGGTGCGCTGGCGATAACCACCCCAGCCTTCGTGGTAGTTCAGGTATTGGCCGTAGGCGTCGTATTTATAGACACCGTTGATGCTGTAGGTCTTGTCCATGTACCAACCGATAAAGTCGATGGCGTCGTCGAAGTCCTCGCGATCGGCGCCGCTGCGGCCGGTGCTTTTGCGGTAGTCATTCCACACTTCGTCCTTGGCCTGGGCATAGCCGGAAGCGGTGGACACGCGCCCCCAGGGAATGATCCACAACAGGTATTTACGCGGCGTCTTGGCGTCGTAGCGAAAGCCCGACTCCTGATACATGATCGCGAAAGGCACCTGGATCGGCACGCCCCAGCGTTTTTGTGTGACCTTGGCCGCGTCGTACCAGTCATCCTTTTCGCGAAAGATGCCGCAGATATCATTGGGCGTGCGTGGCGGCGAGGTGCCGCACGCCGCCAGCAGGGAAGTGAGTAGTAGTAACAGTCCGACGGTTTTGCTTGCGCTCAAAGGGCACCCTTGCGTGAAACGCGTGAAATGCCGGCATTTTACGCGTTCACACAGGTGGCGTCCTTACCGCAAACCATATCAAGCCAATGGCACGCGACGGGGCCCATATGCACTCCCCCGCCTGGTCCATTCGCACTCCCCCCCAGACAACTTCTCTGCACTATCCTGAACCGGGGATGTCGTAAAACCCATGCGTCCACACCTTGGAGAACCTATGACACAGGATGTTCTTGCCAAAGAAACCAACCGCCGCCAACTGCAGCAAATCATCTCCGGGTTGTCCGACGGCGTGATCCTGGCCGAGGTCGACCAGACCATTCTCTGGGCCAACGAAGCCGCATTGACCATGCACGGCGTCACTGACGTCATGGGGCTGGGCGCCAATGGGCAGGAATACGCCGAGCGCTTCACCTTGCGTTATCGCAATTACCACCCGTTGCAACTGGATAACTACCCTCTGGCCCGCGCGGCGGCGGGTGATGAGTTCAGCGACGTGATCGTGGAGGTCATTCCTACGGCCGATGAAGAAAAGACCTGGGTTCACCGCCTGCGCAGCCTGGTGATCACCGACTCGCGCGGCGAGCCGGAACTGTTGGTGCTGATCCTCAGTGACGCCACCGAATGGGCCAGCGCCGAGCAACGTTTCGAGAAAACCTTCAACGCCAACCCCGCGCCCGCCGTGATCTGCCGCCTCAGCGACCTGCGCTATATCAAGGTCAATCAGGGCTTCCTGGAGATGACCGGCTACAACCGCGACCAGGTCATCGGCAAATCCGTGTATGAACTGGACGTGCTCGAACAGGCCGAACGCAAGGACTTGGCCATCGAGCGGCTGGGGCAAGGCTCGACCATTCCGCAGATGCAGGCAGAGCTGCGACTGCCCGAAGGCGGCAGCAAGCTGGTGATCGTCGCCGGCCAGCCCCTGGACATGAACGAAGAGGACTGCATGCTGTTTTCGTTCATGGACCTGGAGCCGCGACGCAAAGCGGAAATCGCCCTGCGCCAGAGTGAAGAACGCTTCGCCAAGTCCTTTCGCCTGACGCCCGTGCCAACCCTGGTGTGCAACGCCGCCAATCGCCAGGTGGTGGATATCAACGAAGCGTTCATGAGTATCACCGGCTATATCAGCGAAGAACTGATCGGCAAATCCATCGAAGACATCGACTTCATCGACAGCCCCCAGGCCGGCGCACAGTTGTTCGCGACCCTGGAGAAAGCCGGAAACCTGGAAGGTCATGACCTCAAGGTGCGCAAGAAAGGCGATGAAGTGATCGACTGCGTGGTGTCGGCCGACACCGTGATCATCCAGGACATGCCGTGCTACCTGCTGGTATTCATGAACATCACCGAACGTAAACGCTCGGAGCTGGAACTGGTGGCCGCCATCGAGGAAGTCATGCAGGACGCGTCCTGGTTCAGCCAGACCCTGATCGAAAAACTCGCCAATGCCAAAAGCGTCAACAGCCCTAACCTGCCCAACGTTTCCTTCACCGACCTCACCGCCCGTGAGCGCGACGTGTTGGGGTTGATCTGCGAGGGCCTGGCCGACAAGGAGATCGCCTCGCGCCTGAAGCTGGCACCCAACACCGTGCGCAACCACGTGGCGACGGTGTACTCCAAGCTGGGCGTGCACAGCCGCAGTACGGCCATCGTCTGGGCCCGCGAACGCGGGCTGTTTGCCGGTGAAGTACGGATAAAGAACAAGCGTTAAGGGTGCAAATGCACTAGTGCAGCTAGTGCTAATTCGCCTTATGACGCAGCAGGCTAATCAATAACCTTTAAGGCATCGTCTCTGTGCCTTGAAGGAACCTGCATGTTCACCCTCTCTCAACTGCGAAATTGCATCGAAGAAGGCTTGTCGCCGCTGACCTGCGAATTCACCCTGTGCCGGGATGCATCTTTGACCCTCAAAGTATTCGACGCCGAAACCGGACGGGTCGATCTGGTAGTCACCGGGATCAGCACCAATCGGCTGCAGACCCCGGAGGAAGTGGCGAAAATGGTGGATGAATTGCGCTATGAGCTGCAAAGCAACAACGTCGGCAAGCTCACGCTGGATGACTTGCCTTCATCTTCGCCCCAATGAAATAGAACACCCCGCCGCCGACAATAAACATTCCGAGCATATAAAACATGTAATGCGCCGGCAGGCTGGCCAGCACCATCCCGCATAACACCGGCCCCAAGGCGGCGCCGAGATTGGACAGATTCTGCGCACCGTAATACATGCCGCGCAGGGCGTCAGGCGCAATCCGGTCGATAAACATGTACTCGGCCGGGAACACGATGATTTCCCCCACGGTAAACACCGCCATCGCGACCACCCACCACACCACGCTGGTGGCCAACGCAAAGCCAATCAGCCCCAGCATGAACATGCCCAAACCTGCGATCAGCCACTGGCTCAGATAACGGTGCGAGATGCGCCGGCCAATCAGGTACTGCAAGGCAATCACCAGCACGGCGTTGGTGGTGAGCACGGCGCTGATCACGGTGTAGGTGTATTCGGCAGTGGTGGTAGTCACCAGGTATTGCGATAGGTAGGCCGTAAATTGGCCGAATACTACCGCACTGAGCAGGCCACCGAGGGTGAAGCACACCAGGCGATGATCCTTGAGCAGCACACGGCCCACGGCGAGGAACGGCACCGGTTTTTGCGTGGCGTCCACGGAGGTCAATGTGCGGTCGCCCAAACGCCAGTACAGCAGGAAAAATCCCACGCCCAACAGCGCCGACAGTATAAACGGCAGGCTGATATCCAGCTTCGCCACCATCGCGCCAAAAAACGGCCCCACCGCGTAGCCGATATTGGTCAATGTATATTTGATCGAGAACACTTCGCTGCGCCCCTCCTCGGGCAGCAAGCTGGCGAAGCCGGCCTTGATCGCGATATCGATGACCGCATAGGCCAAGTTGATCAGGATCAGGCAGCTGTAGAACGCCCAGATATTCTGCGCCACAACCGTACCGATAAAGCCCAGCACAAACACCAGGCTCAGACCGAGCAGCAAACGGTAACTGTTGACGCGGTCGACAAGAAACCCGCCATAGACGCTGAGCAACGAGCCGACAATCAGCGAGCTGCCGATCACCAGGCCGACCTGGCTGATGTCGAGGGCAAAGTGGCGGGTGAGGTAGATCACCAGGTACGGAAAGGTAATCGCCTTGGCCAACGTCAGCAGCAACGTGGCGGACAGCAACAGATTCACCGTGCGGGGGTAGTTTTTGATGGTGGCAAGCATCCTGCTCTCTTTTCTTTGAAGGTAACGCGACCATTGCGGTCGGTTACCTTAACGCAAGAAAGGTGAAACGAGCAGGTGGTGCGGCAGGATTATTTCTTGACCGGAGTGATCTCAAGGATGGTGCCGTTGGTGGTCTTGAGCAGCACATATTTATCGCCGACCCGCGCCCACTGGCTCTCTTCCTCGGGCTGCTTGAGGCCACGTTTTTTCCAGTCGCTGAGGGCCGACTCCTTACGCATGAGGATATCCGGGGCGCGGTCACCTTCCTTCAAATCACGGGTATTGATGTTGGAAGGCTGCACGGTTTCCTGGGGCGTATCGCCGGCCTGCACCACAAAACTGGCGGTAGACAGGCCTGCCGCAACGAGAACACAGGCAACGAGGGATCTGGACTTCATGGATGCTCCTTCAATTTTGAGTGCGTACCCAGGTTCCGACCGCAGGGGCGTGAAAACATTCAGGTCAAAACACTACCCGGTCGCCGATAACCCCTGTGGCGAGGGAGCTTGCTCCCGCTGGCTGCGCAGCAGCCCCAAACAGCCCGACCGAGATATACCTGAACGAACGTGGTGGATGGATTGGGGCCGCTTCGCGGCCCAGCGGGAGCAAGCTCCCTCGCCACATCGGGGAACTCAAACTCATAACCAGATTGCGTCCCAGAGCGAATAATCGCCGATATGCTCGACCAACCCAGCCCGCAAGGGGTTGGCAATGATGTAACGCGCGATTTTTATAAGATCTTCCTCGGCTCGCACCGCGCGATCATGGTATCCGCTCTGCCAAAACGCGCCCTTCGTACGACAGGCTTGATTGATGGTCAACGTGCTGCGTGACTTCACTTGTCGCATCACCTGCGGCAACGTTGCGTCACGCAGCTCAAACATCCAGTGAAGATGATCGGGCATGATGACCCAGGCCAACGAACCGACCAGACCGCAATCATGGGCGCGTTTGAGCTCTGCAACCAATAACCGGGCCAGAGACAATTCAGCAAAAACCGGATACCGCTGATAAACCACTGCCGTCACCAGATACACACGCCCTGCTTCTGAATAACGACCTCGCCGTAGCAAATGAGAGTTGGGCCTTTGAAGCAATCCGTCGCTCCCTTTGATTGAATGACTCATTCAACCTAGCAGGCCCGAGAAGGGTCGCTCCGCGACTCAATTTCATTATGTTTCCCCACTCCCCGTGGCGAGGGAGCTTGCTCCCGCTGGGCTGCGCAGCAGCCCCAAAAAGGCCGGCCGAGACACACCTGAACAAATGCGGTGGGCGAATTAGGGCCGCTTCGCGGCCCAGCGGGAGCAAGCTCCCTCGCCACAACCAATCTCCATGGTCATTGCTTACGTGAAATTAATCCTGTAATTTTTCATGAAATTATTCGAATTAAATTTCATGACACCTCAAGATGAACTCGCCACCCTCGCCGCCCTGATCCACGACCTGCGCAAGCACAAGAAACTCACCCTGGCGCAATTGGCGCAAAAGATCGAACGTTCGGTGGGTTTCCTGTCCCAAGTGGAACGTGGCCTGTCGCGCCCGACCGTGGCCGACCTGACCGCCATCAGCCACGCCCTCGACGTGCCTACTACTTACTTCTACAGCCTGCCCAAACCCAAGGCGGTGGACTGGGTCACGCGGCCCAATGAGCGGCGCACGCTGTATTACGCCAATGGCATCACCGACATCCTCGTCTCGCCGAGCATGAACGGTGCGTTCTCGATGCTCGACAGCCTGTTGGCACCCGGCGCCAACAGTGGTGAGCAGGCCATGAGTGACCGTGCCGAACAGGCCGGTTTTGTGCTGGAGGGTGAGTTGACGCTGTGGGTTGAAGGCGAGGCGGATGCGGTCACCCTCGGCCCTGGCGACAGCTTTCATCTGGCCAGTTTCGCCCACTGTCGCTATGCCAACCTGACCGACCTGCCCGCCCGCGTGCTGTGGGTTTACAACTAGGAGCTGCACCCGTGAAAAGCCCATCTGCAACCTTGCTGGCCGAAGTACGGACCTTCCGCCAGAACCATCCCGAGGTGCGCTACGTCGACCTGATCGCCCTGGACATTCCGGGGCATTTCTATGGCAAGCGCTACCCGGTGGAGATGCTCGAGAAAATCGCCGCCGGCAGCCCGTTGAAGCTGCCGCAGAACGCCGTGTTGCTGGGGGCACAGGGCGGGTTGTTCAAGATCGGCGACTACTGCTTCAACGACGGTGACCCGGATGCCAATCGGCGCTTGGTGCCGGGTACGCTGAAGCCGGTGAGCTGGGAGTCGCAGCCGCTGGGGCAGATGCTGATCACTTCCGACGGCACCGAAGCGCCCATCGAATTCGAACCCCGCGAAGTGTTGACCAGGGTGCTGGAACGCCTGCACCACAAAGGCATTCACCCGGTGGTGGCGTTTGAACTGGAGTTCTATCTGTTCGACAAAAAGCTCGACAATGGTCTGCCGCAATTCCCCCGCGACCCGCTGAGCGACGATGTCGATGACCAGCCCAACTTGCATATCGAGCGGCTGTCGCACTTCAGCGACGTGCTGGACGACATGGCACAAACCGCCAAGGCCCAGGGCATCGATATCACGGTGATCACCGCCGAAATCGGCCCGGGCCAATTCGAAATCAATTTTGGCCATTGCGATGACGGCCTGCGCGCCGCCGACTGGGCCGCCCTGTTCTGCCGCAGCACCCGCGGCGTGGCACTCAAACACGGTTACCGCGCCAGCTTCATGGCCAAGCCTTACCTGCAGTTTCCCGGCAGTGGCATGCATGTGCATGTCAGCCTGTATGACGGCGCGGGCAATAACGTGCTGGCGGCGCACCAGCAGCAACCGCTGCGCCACGCCGTGGCCGGTTGCCTGGAGTTGCTGCCCCACTGCATGCCGATCTTCTCGCCCAACCACAACGCGTTCCGCCGCCTCGGCGGTACGGTCAACGCCGCTACCCGCGCCAGCTGGGGCTTCGAAGACCGTGATGCGTGCGTGCGCATCCCCGAGTCCGACCCACGTAACCTGCGAATCGAGCATCGCCTGGCCAGCGCCGACGCCAACCCATACCTGGTGCTGGCGGCGATCCTCGCCGGTTTGGAGCATGGCCTTGAAACCAGGCAGGAGCCCATCGCGCCGCTGAACGAAGACCGCAGCAGTGGCACCGATTTCCCCGTGGACATGCTCGACGCCGTGCGCGCCATGCAACATCAGTCGGTGGTGCGCGACAAGCTGGGCGCGGAATTCGTCGATGTGTATTGCGAGAACAAACGCCAGGATCATCTGGCGTTTCAGCAGGAGATTTCTGCGCGGGAATACCGCTGGTTTCTCTAAAAACCGCCACATCCTGCGTGTGGAGATCCAATGTGGGAGGGGGCTTGCTCCCGATAGCGGTATATCAGCAAATGCAGCTGTGACTGAACCACCGCCATCGGGAGCAAGCCCGCTCCCACAGTGTTGATTCGGTTTCGTCAGTCAGCTTCACCAAGCAACAGTTTCTGCTCGCGCGCGCACAACTCCACCACGTAATCCCACAACACCCGCAACCGCACCGACTTGTGCAACTCCCGACGCGAGCTGATCCAATAGCTGCGCTGGATGCTCTCCCCCGGCAACAACGGCACCAGGTCCGCATCGCCCGCCGCCATGAAACAGGGTAATACCGCAATGCCCAAGCCCGACCGCGCGGCCTGGTGTTGCGCAATCACGCTGGTGCTGTGGAAGACCACCTTGGGGTTGCGACAGAAGCTGCTGAGAAATTTCAGTTCCTGGCTGAACAGCAGATCATCGACATAATCGATCCATGAATGGGCCGCGAGGTCTTCGCGTTTTTCAATCGGCGGATGACGCTGCAGATAAGCGCGGCTGGCATACAGCGCCAGGCGGTAATCGGTGAGTTTGCGGGTGACCAACTGATCGACGCTGGGGCGTTCCAGGTGAATGCTGATTTCCGCTTCGCGGTTGAGAATGCTGACAAAGCGCGGCACCGCGACCAATTCCACTTCCAAGCCTGGATACCGTTCAAACAAGCCCCCCATGCGACTGGCGAGGAACATCACCCCCAGGCCCTCCGCCACCCCGAGACGAATCTTGCCCAGGGGCGCTGCAGAATGGGTAAGTTCGTCTTCCGCCAGCAGGGCCACGTTTTCCATGGCTTCGGCATGTTTGAGCAAAGCTTCGCCGGCCGGCGTCAGCTCATAACCCTGGGCGTGCTGCACGAACAGCGCGGTGCCGAGGCTTTTTTCGATGGCCTCAATGTGCCGGGCCACCGTGGCGTGCGTGGTTTTCAACCGTTGCGCGGCGGTGAGCAAACGGCCGCTGCGCTGCAACTCGAGAAAAAACCGCAGGTCATTCCAGTCGAACATATCGCCTCCATTGCGCACGCGTGGGCAGCGCTGTTTAAAAACGCACAGCAGCTGGGCAAAAACTAACATTTTTAAGACGAAAACTAACAACTAGGATGGAGCCAATAAGAAAAACAAGCGAGACCCCCAATGCCCATTGCACCTGCTGAATACGATTACGTGATCGTCGGCGCCGGCCCCGCCGGCTGCTTGCTGGCCAATCGGCTGTCCGCCAACCCGGCCCATCGCGTGCTGCTGCTGGAGGCCGGTGGTCGCGACAACTACCCCTGGATCCATATTCCAGTCGGTTACCTGTTCTGCATCGGCAACCCGCGCACCGACTGGTGCTTCAAGACCGAAGCCCAGGCAGGCCTGCAAGGTCGTGCCTTGAGTTACCCGCGCGGCAAAGTGCTGGGGGGCTGTTCCTCCATCAACGGCATGATCTACATGCGCGGCCAGGCCCAGGACTATGACGGCTGGGCGGCGCAAGGCAATCCGGGATGGGCCTGGAATGACGTCTTGCCGCTGTTCAAGCACAGCGAAAACCATTTTGCCGGCGCCTCGCCATTCCACAGCGACGGCGGCGAGTGGCGCGTCGAGCAGCAGCGTCTGTCGTGGCCGATCCTGGATGCGTTTCGCGAGGCCGCAAAGCAAAGCGGCATCGCCAACATCAGCGATTTCAATCAGGGCGATAACGAAGGCTGCGGCTATTTCCAGGTCAACCAAAAGGCCGGGGTGCGCTGGAATGCGGCCAAGGCGTTTCTCAAACCGGTGCGCAAACGGCCCAACCTGACCGTACTGACTGAGGTGGAGGTCGATCGCGTGGTGCTGGAAAACGGCCGCGCTTCTCAGGTCGTCGGGCGCCAGCTCGGCCAGCAGTTAAGCTGGAAAGCGCGCCGGGAAATCGTACTGTGCGCCGGCGCCGTCGGCTCGCCGGGCATCCTGCAACGCTCTGGTATCGGCCCCGCCCATGTGCTCAAGCCGTTGGGCATCGACGTGGTTCATGAACTGCCGGGCGTGGGTGGCAACCTGCAGGACCACCTGCAACTGCGCCTGATCTATAAACTGGAAAACGCCCGCACCCTGAACCAGATCGCCGGTACCCTATGGGGCAAGATGGGCATGGGCTTGCGCTACCTGTACGACCGCAGCGGGCCGCTGTCGATGGCGCCCAGCCAGCTTGGCGCGTTTGCCCGCTCCGGGCCGGAGCAGACCTCGGCCAACCTTGAATACCATGTGCAGCCGCTGTCCCTGGAGCGTTTTGGCGAGCCGCTGCATGCATTCCCCGCGTTTACCGCGTCGGTCTGCGACCTGCGCCCGCACAGTCGCGGGCGCATCGACATACGCTCGGCCAACCCGGCGGACGCACCGCTGATCCGGCCCAACTACCTCAGCCATCCCGAAGACCTGCGCGTAGCCGCCGACGCCATTCGCCTGACACGGCGGATCGTGGCCGCCCCGGCCCTGAGCCAGTTCAAGCCGGTTGAATATTTGCCCGGTGACGCCCTGCAAACCGAAGAACAACTGCACGAAGCGGCGGCGCGTATCGGCACGACGATCTTCCATCCGGTGGGTACTTGCCGCATGGGCAATGACCAGGACGCCGTGGTCGACGCGCAGTTGCGCGTGCATGGCGTACCGGGCTTGCGCATCGCCGATGCCTCGATCATGCCGCGCATTACCTCAGGCAACACCTGCTCACCGACGCTGATGATCGCCGAGAAGGCCGCGCAACTGATCCTTTCACCGAACACAAGGAGCCTCGCCCCGCAGAGAGAAACGGTTCACGCAATCTGAATAGCGGCGCCGCACCTGGCGCCGACAGTGGAACAACAATAAATAATCACTGTGAGGGCTACCCGATGTCAGAACATGCTCAACCCCTGGGCTCGGCGATACATGCGAGCACCCGCAACGACTCGAAGAAAGTCATTTTCGCCTCGTCCCTCGGGACGGTGTTCGAATGGTATGACTTCTTCCTCTACGGCGCCCTCGCGGCGGTGATCAGCAAGCAGTTCTTTGCCGGGGTCAACGACACCACGGCGTTCATCTTCGCATTGATGGCGTTCGCCGCAGGCTTCGTGGTGCGACCCTTCGGCGCGCTGGTATTCGGCCGCCTGGGCGACATGATCGGGCGCAAATACACCTTCCTCGTCACGATCATCCTGATGGGCGTGGCAACCTTTTGCGTGGGGCTGCTGCCGACCTATGCCAGCATCGGCATCGCGGCGCCGATCATTCTGATCGTGCTGCGCATGCTGCAAGGCCTGGCTCTGGGCGGTGAATACGGTGGCGCCGCCACCTATGTCGCCGAACATGCGCCCCCCGGCAAACGCGGCTTGCACACCAGTTGGATTCAATCCACCGCCACCCTCGGCCTGTTGCTGTCGTTGCTGGTGGTGCTGGCCTGCCGTTATTTCACCGGTGACCAGTTCGAGGTGTGGGGCTGGCGTATTCCGTTCCTGTTTTCCATCGTGTTGCTGGGCATCTCCACCTGGATTCGCATGAGCCTGCACGAGTCGCCAGCGTTCCTGAAAATGAAAGAGGAAGGCAAGGCCAGCAAGGCGCCGATCCGCGAGTCGTTCGGTAAATGGGAAAACCTCAAGGTCGTATTGATCGCGCTGTTCAGCATCAACGGCGGGCAGGCGGTGACGTTCTATGCGGCGCAGTTTTATGTGCTGTTCTTCCTCACCCAGTTCCTGAAGATGGACCCGGCCCTGGCCAACATGCTGCTGATCATCAGTGTGGTGATTGGCGCGCCGTTCTTCATCCTGTTTGGCTGGCTGTCGGACAAGGTCGGGCGCAAACCGGTGCTGATGCTCGGCCTGCTGCTGGCGACCGTGCTGTATTTCCCGATCTTCAAGAGCCTGGCGCACTACACCAACCCGGCGATGGACCAGGCCAGTCACCAGGCACCGATTACCGTGCTGGCCGACCCGGCCACCTGCACCTTCCAGTTCGACCCGGTGGGCAAGGCGCGCTTTGACAGCCAGTGCGACAAGGTCAAGACCTTCCTGGTCAAGCAAGGCCTGCCGTACAGCAGCGTCGCCGCCCCAGCCGGCGCGCCGGTGCAGGTCAGCGTCGGTGACGTGCGTATCGATGGCTTTGATGAAGCGGCACTGCGCGGCGCGGTGACCCTGGCCGGCTACCCAAGCTCGGCGGACATGGCCCAGGTCAACAAGGTCATGGTGGTGGTGCTGATCGTGGCCCTGATCCTGATCGCCGCCATGTGCTACGGTCCCCTGGCGGCGCTGATGGTGGAGCTGTTCCCGACACGCATCCGCTACACCTCGATGTCGCTGCCCTACCATATTGGTAACGGCTGGTTTGGCGGGTTCCTGCCAACCGTGTCGTTTGCCTTGGTGGTGTACACCGGCGATATCTTCTACGGCTTGTGGTACCCGGTGGTGGTGACCGGGGTCAGCCTGGTGGTCGGCTTGTTCTGCCTCAAGGAAACCCGGCATGTGGATATCGATAACAACTGAATGAGCTTTAAGGGGCAAGCTGCAAGCGGCAAGTAAAAGCCACTCGGCTCTTTCTTGTAGCTTGTAGCTTGTAGCTTGAAACTTTAAGCTGTACATACATACAGATAATGGTTGCTCAAATCTCTCTGACTAAGCATCCTGCCAGGCATCAACCCGATCTGATGTGATGACCATGCAGCTGTACCTCTGTGAAAAACCCTCCCAGGCCAAGGACATCGCGGTCGTGCTCGGCGCCGGCCGCCGGGGCGATGGATGCTGGCTCGGCAACGGGGTCACAGTCACCTGGTGCATCGGCCACCTGTTGGAAACCGCCCCGCCTGACGCCTATGACGCCAAATACAAACGCTGGGTGCTCGCCGACCTGCCGATCGTCCCGCAAACCTGGAAAATGCAGGTCAAGCCCAAGACCGCCAGCCAGTTCAAGGTGGTCAAGCGCTTGCTGGGGGAAGCCCGGGAACTGGTGATCGCAACCGACGCCGACCGTGAGGGTGAAATGATCGCCCGGGAACTGGTGGAACATTGCCGTTATCGCGGGCCGATCCAGCGGTTGTGGTTGTCGGCACTGGACGAGGCCTCCATCCGCAAGGCCCTGGCCGCCCTCAAGCCCGGTGCGCAAACCTTCAGCCTGTATCACTCGGCCCTGGGCCGCTCCCGCGCCGACTGGCTGATCGGCATGAACATGAGCCGCTTGTTTACCTTGCTCGGGCGACAATCCGGCTATCAGGGCGTATTGCCGGTGGGCCGGGTGCAAACCCCCACCTTGCGCCTGGTGGTCGACCGTGACCGCAGCATCGCCGATTTCGTACCCGTGGCGTATTGGGCCATCGACGTGGACCTGCTCCACGAGCGCATGACCTTCACTGCCCAATGGCGCGCCGTCGACGATGCCTGCGATGACCAGGGCCGTTGCCTCAACCCGCAACTGGCCCGGGACGCCGCTGACGCCATGTCCCGCGCTGCCAGTGCGCGATTGGTTAAGCTGCGCACCGAGCGCATGCGCGAGGTCGCGCCCCTGCCCTTCGATCTCGGCACCCTGCAGGAAATCTGCTCCAAGAAGCTCGGCCTCGGCGCCCAGGAAACCCTGGATATCGCCCAATCCCTCTACGAAACCCACAAGGTCATCACCTACCCGCGCAGCGATTGCGGCTACCTGCCGTTGAGCCAGCACAGCGAAGCGCCGAAGATCCTCGCCGCTCTCGGCCGCGCGGATGCGGCCGTGGCCGAGCTGATGGCCTACATGGACCCCAATCGTCGCTCACGCGCCTGGAACGACGCCAAGGTCAGCGCCCACCACGGCATTATTCCGACAGGGGCCGGCAAGGACGTCAGCCAACTCACCGGAAAGCACCGTGCGGTCTACACGCTGATACGCGCGCGCTACCTGGCGCAATTCCTGCCCAACCATGAATACGACCGTACCCAGGCGGATTTCGATTGTGCCGGCCAGGCGTTGCGCGCGGTGGGCAAAGTTGTCATCGAACCGGGCTGGAAACGCGCGCTGCCCGAAGCCCTTGCTCCCGCCAAAGGCAGGGAAACGCCTGCACCGCAAGCCTTGCCAATGCTGGTGCAAGGCCAGGACTGTGCTGTGGCCAAGGTCAATCTCAAGGACCTGTGGACCCAACCGCCGAAGCCCTTTACCGAAGGCGACCTGATCAAAGCGATGAAAAACGTCGCCAAGCTGGTCGAAGACCCGCTGCTCAAGCAGAAGCTCAAGGACACCACCGGCATCGGCACCGAGGCCACCCGCGCCGGGATCATTCAGGGCCTGCTGGACCGAGGTTACCTGGTGAAAAACGGCAAGGCGCTGTCGGCCACCGCAGCGGCTTTCAGCCTGATTGACGCTGTGCCTCGCGCCATCGCCGACCCCGGCACCACCGCCATCTGGGAGCAGGCGCTGGATATGGTGCAAAGCGGCGAAATGAGCCTGGAAGAGTTTGTCGCCAAACAAGCGGCGTGGATGAGCAAGCAGGTGGCTCGCTGTCATGGCATGCGCATGACCATTACCGGTCCCGCCAGCCCGGCAGGCAAAGGCGCCACACCATGGAAAAACAAGCGCAAGAGCGCGCCACGCAAGACGACGGCCAACCCCAAACGGGCGAAAAAGCCGGTAAAAGCCGGATAAAACGCAAAAAAAACCGGCGAATGACGCTTTTCGACGGGTTTAACGCCGCTTTGGACCTTGCTGCAACGTGGCCCGTCTAGGATTCTGTAGGGGCAATCGCTGACTACTAACAACAACACCGGAGTGGCCGCCATGAAAACCGTCGCAGAATTACTCAAAGCCAAGGACCAGAAGAACCAGGACGTCCACACTATCCAGTGGGACCACACCGTATTCGAGGCGCTGGTGCGGATGTCCGAGAAAAACGTCGGGGCGTTGCCGGTGGTAAAGGACGGCGCCGTGGTCGGGATCATCAGCGAGCGCGATTACGCACGTAAACTCATCCTCAAGGGTCTGTCGTCGGTGAACACCAGGGTTCATGAAGTGATGAGTTCGCCGGTGATCACCGTAGATCCCCACAAAACGGTCGAAGCGTGCATGAACATCATGACCGACAGTCACCTGCGCCACTTGCCCGTGGTGGAAGAAGGCAAATTGCTGGGGCTTTTGTCCATCGGTGACCTGGTCAAAGAGGCCATTGCTGAACAAGCGGCCTTGATCAAACAGCTGGAGCAGTACATTCGCGGCGAATAGGAGGCCCCATGCTCGACACGCTGGACCATCAAGCAGACCACCTCGACACACTCCACCGGGCGATGGCCGAAAAACGCTTCCTGGTGCTGACCGGTGCGGGGATCAGCACCTCATCGGGCATCCCCGACTACCGTGACAGCGAAGGGGTGCGCCGGGGCAAGGCGCCGATGATGTACCAGGAGTTCCTCGCCACCGCGCAAGCACGGCGCCGTTATTGGGCCAGGGCAATGCTGGGTTGGCCACGGGTGCGCCTGGCCCGGCCGAACAAGGCCCATCAGGCGCTGGCGACCTTGCAGCAACGTCAGCTCATCAGCGGCCTGATCACGCAAAACGTCGACGCGCTGCACGATCAAGCCGGCAGCCATGGTGTGATCGAGTTGCATGGCAGTTTGCACCGAGTGCTGTGCCTGGATTGCCAGCAGCGCAGCGAGCGCGATGTGATCCAGCGGCAGATGGAAGTCGACAACCCGCACTTTGCGCACGTCCATGCGGTGCAAGCGCCTGACGGTGACACCTTGCTCGACCCTGTGCTTGAGGAGCACTTCCAGGTGCCACGCTGCCCCCATTGCGAAGGCCAACGGCTGAAGCCGGACGTGGTGTTTTTTGGCGAAAACGTAGCCCCCGCTACCGCCGCCAGGGCCATGGCTGCGGTGCACGATGCCGAGGGGCTGCTGGTCGTGGGGTCATCGCTGATGGCTTACTCGGCGTTTCGCCTGTGCAAGGCGGCAGTGGAACAGGGTAAGCCGGTGATTGCGATCAACCTGGGCAAGACCCGTGGGGATGAACTGCTGCAGGTGAAAATCGAAGCGTCATGCGAGCAATTACTGCCCTTGCTCGCCGAACGACTGTAGGAGCGAGCTTGCTCGCGAAAAACTTACAGTCGCAATATGCACCCAGGAAACACTAGTTACTCCTGAGACCAGCCGACCCAAAAAATGACGCTCAAGTCACGATTTCCCGCATCTTCCCGCCCTCACAGCGATTTATGTAGTAACTGAAAATAATCACTACATAATCGTTGACGTAAGCTTTTTGTCCTTGCATTATCGAGACGTCTCCCGGATCGGGAGTGTTGGTAACACGCGTTTTGAACAGGCTCGTCTGACCGCCGAGCTGTTTTTCCGGATGTGCACTGCCCACAAGGCAGATTGATGAAGCTGACTGGCCCCTAAGGGGCTCGGTACAAGGAGCTAAAGCGCTGCTTGTCTTCGTTATGAAAGCATTGCGTAGCAGTTCATCAGCAAGACTACATGCATCAGGTTCAAGACCCTGCCCGTATTCGGCAGACCGTCACTGACGCCCGGTTTTCTGAGCCGGAGACAACTTGAAGTTTCAATGAATCAATTGATAGATCGCCAACTGGTCAAGGGGCTTACACATGAATCTGAACAACCAACCAACTATCGATGAATTGGCTGAGATGTTCGCAGCGCAGAAAGACACACTCGACGACCATATCCTGTGGATTGGCAAATCGGGCGAAGTTCAACTTGACTGCCTGGCGCCCCACACCGAAGAAGCCGAGTTCGACCGCAATCACCGCGAACTGGCGGCGCGCCTGAAGATGTACCGTCGTGGCCAGGGCTATGTCGGCAAGAAAGCCGCGGCCGACCGCAACTTTATCGAGCAAGTGTTCGACACACTTAATAATGCCTGGGCCTCTTTCAAAGACAGCTCGCAAGTTAAAGTGATCGACCGTTACTACTAAGTAGTACTTGATCTATTGTGGGAGCTGGCTTGCCAGCTCCCACTTTTGTTGTGTGAACTTCAGAACGTCGGAAACCGCCCCTTCTTCGCTTCATCCTGAAAGATATCAAACAACACCTGCGCCGCCGCCGACAGTTCATGCCCTGGTTTGGTCAGTACCCCAATGGGCCGCTCGATCACCGGGCCGGTCAAGGTGATGCAATGGGCGCCCGCCTCCTCCATCTGCCGCGCGCACAACGCTGGCACAGCGCTGACGCCCAAGCCGCTGGCAACCATCTTGCCCACTGTGGCCAGTTGATGACTTTCCAGCGCAACCGGCAGTTTCATCTGCAAGGCACCCAGGTGCTCTTCGAGCATTACCCGCACGGTCGATGGGCGCTGGAGGGTAATAAAGGGTTGTTCCAACAGGCTTTTCCAGTCGATCTCGTTCAATTGCGCCAACTGCGAATCTCCCGGTACCACGGCAATGAATCGGTCCAGGTACAGCGGGGTGAATGCCAATGACGAACCGTCGGACGGTTCGAACGCTACGCCCAATTCCACCTGGCGGTCGCGCACCATCTCCAGCACCTGCTCGTTGATCAGGTCATGCACCGTCACGTTCACCTGCGGGTAACGGGCGCGGAATATCTTCAGGATCGGCGGCAGCAGGTTACCGGCAAATGACGGCATTGCCGCCACCGTCACACGCCCACGTTGCAAAGTGAAGCGTTGACGCAGTTCGTCCTCCGCGTTGTCCCAGTCGGCAATCAAACGGCGAGCCAGCGGGAGCAGCGATTCACCTTCAGGCGTGAGCGCTACATTGCGCGTATTGCGACTGAACAGGCGTCCACCCAGCCCTTCCTCGAGGCCTTTGATAGTCAGGCTCAGCGCCGACTGGGATAGGTGCAGGCGCTCACAGGCAGCGGCAAAACTCAGGCTCTGGGCCACGGCCAGGAAGGCACGCATCTGTTTAACGGTCATGACACGACTCCGCACGGTGGTTCGACTATGCTGTTTTCTAAATCAATCAACCTAAAAAAACAACTTAACAAATCAATCAGACGGCGCAACACTCGATCCATTGGCTGGCCCACTAATAATAACGAGGTGCATATGGCAGGTTTCGATAAGCGCGTGGCGTCCTATGAAGAGGCGCTGGCAGGCCTGGAAGATGGCATGACCGTACTCTCCGGCGGTTTTGGCCTGTGTGGCATTCCAGAAAACCTCATCGCCGAGATCAAGCGCAAAGGCACCCGTGATCTGACCGTGGTTTCCAACAACTGCGGCGTCGACGGTTTCGGCCTGGGCATCCTGCTGGAAGAAAAGCAGATCAGCAAAGTGATCGCCTCCTACGTCGGTGAAAACGCCCTGTTCGAGAAGCAACTGCTCAGCGGCGAAATAGAGGTGGTGCTGACCCCCCAAGGCACCCTGGCGGAAAAAATGCGTGCAGGCGGTGCTGGCATCCCGGCCTTCTTCACCGCCACCGGCGTCGGCACCCCGGTTGCCGAAGGCAAGGAAACCCGCGAATTCAAGGGCCGCCCCTATCTGATGGAAGAGTCCATCACCGGCGACTTCGCCATCGTCAAAGGCTGGAAAGCCGACCACTTCGGCAATGTCATCTATCGGCACACCGCCCAGAACTTCAACCCACTGGCCGCCACCGCCGGCAAGATCACCGTGGTCGAAGTCGAGGAAATCGTCGAACCGGGCGAGCTGGACCCCGCGCAGATCCACACCCCTGGTATCTACGTCGACCGGATCATCTGCGGCACCTTCGAGAAGCGCATCGAACAGCGCACCGTGCGCAAGTAATCCGCCCCGGCCCGAACAATAAGGACTCATGACATGGCTCTTACCCGCGAACAAATGGCTCAACGCGTCGCCCGCGAAATGCAGGACGGTTTCTACGTCAACCTCGGCATCGGCATTCCAACCCTGGTGGCCAACTACATTCCCGAAGGCATGGAAGTGATGCTGCAGTCGGAAAATGGCCTGCTCGGCATGGGCCCGTTCCCGACCGAAGAAACCATTGATGCCGACATGATCAACGCCGGCAAACAAACCGTGACCGCACGCATCGGCGCCTCGATTTTCTCCTCCGCCGAGTCCTTCGCGATGATTCGCGGTGGCCACGTGGACCTCACCGTACTCGGCGCGTTCGAAGTGGACGTACAGGGCAACATCGCCTCGTGGATGATCCCCGGCAAGCTGGTCAAGGGCATGGGCGGCGCGATGGACCTGGTGGCCGGTGCGGAAAATATCATCGTGATCATGACCCATGCGTCCAAGGACGGTGAGTCGAAATTGCTCAGCCAGTGCAGCCTGCCGCTGACCGGCGCCAACTGCATCAAGCGCGTGCTCACGGACCTGGCCTACCTGGAAATCGAAAATGGCGCTTTTGTCCTCAAGGAACGCGCACCTGGCGTCAGCGTTGAAGAGATTGTGAGCAAGACCGCCGGTAAACTGATCGTCCCGGACCATGTTCCAGAAATGCATTTCCAGTGAGGACAGATTCCATGCAAGACGTCGTGATTGTTGCTGCCACCCGCACCGCCGTGGGCAGTTTTCAAGGTTCGCTGGCCAGTATCCCGGCCCCTGAACTGGGCGCTGCGGTGATTCGTCGCCTGCTGGAGCAGACCGGCCTCGACCCGGCGCAAGTGGATGAAGTGATCCTCGGCCAGGTGCTCACCGCCGGCAGCGGCCAGAACCCGGCGCGCCAGGCCTCGATTCTCGCCGGCCTGCCCCACGCCGTTCCCGCCCTGACGTTGAACAAGGTCTGTGGCTCGGGCCTCAAGGCCCTGCACCTGGGCGCACAGGCGATCCGTTGCGGCGACGCCGACGTCATCATCGCCGGCGGCATGGAAAACATGAGCCTCGCGCCGTACGTGCTGCCCGCCGCGCGCACCGGTTTGCGCATGGGCCACGCCAAGATGATCGACAGCATGATCACCGACGGCCTGTGGGATGCGTTCAACGACTACCACATGGGCATCACCGCCGAAAACCTGGTGGACAAGTACGGCATCAGCCGCGAGGCGCAGGACGCCTTTGCCGCCGCTTCCCAGCAAAAAGCCGCCGCCGCCATCGAAGCCGGACGGTTTGCCGATGAAATCACGCCGATCCTGATTCCCCAGCGTAAGGGCGACCCGCTGGCCTTTGCAGTGGACGAACAACCGCGTGCCGGTACCACCGCCGAGTCCCTGGCCAAGCTCAAGCCCGCCTTCAAGAAAGACGGCAGCGTCACCGCCGGCAACGCCTCCAGCCTCAACGACGGTGCCGCTGCGGTGCTGCTGATGAGTGCCGACAAAGCCAAGGCCCTTGGCCTGCCGGTGCTGGCACGTATCGCCAGCTATGCCAACGCTGGGGTCGACCCGGCAATCATGGGCATCGGCCCGGTTTCGGCCACTCGCCGCTGTCTGGAAAAGGCCGGCTGGCAATTGAGCGATTTGGATCTGATCGAAGCCAACGAAGCCTTCGCCGCGCAATCCCTGGCGGTGGGCAAAGAGCTGGAATGGGACGCTGACAAGGTCAATGTCAACGGCGGCGCCATCGCCATCGGCCACCCTATTGGAGCTTCAGGCTGCCGCGTTCTGGTGACCCTGCTGCATGAAATGATCAAGCGCGACGCCAAGAAAGGCTTGGCGACACTGTGCATCGGCGGCGGCCAGGGTGTGGCGCTGGCCCTCGAACGCAACTGATTCAACGAGCAACATGGAAAGGGCCTGGCTCCACGAAAAGCCGGGCCTTTTCTTTATCGATCCCCCTGAAAAAACTCGGTCAACATATGGGAGCTGGCTTGGCTGCGATGGCCATGGGTATCTACACAACTTTGGGCGCGGCCCTGAATCTGTGACTGCTCGGGAGCCGAAGCCTCTCTAACTGACGCCCCGCGATCCAAATGTGGGAGGGGCGGTGCGACGATTCGACTTGCTCCCGATGGCGGCCTCAGGGCCGACCAGGATGCTGGATCAGAGCGAGTACATATCCGTTGCTGCGGTAACGGCTGCTATAGGTTCCGCCCTTACGGCGTCTCACTTTTGAAAAGCGCAAAAGTAAGCAAAACGCTCTTGCCCCACCACTCGGCACCTCGCCTAGGCTCGGTGTGCCCGTAATCCGACATTGATTTGGGGGGCCGCCGCCACGCGCCATCCATGGCGCGGGGCGGCTAAACCGGCATCCCTGCCGGTTTACCCCCCAAATCACTGTCGAATTCCGGCCAGCGTGGTTTAACGGGGCGCCTAGATCAAAAGCAAGATCACAAGCAAGATCACAAGCAAGATCACAAGCAAGATCACAAGCAAGATCACAAGCAAGATCACAAGCAAGATCACAAGCAAGAGCGACTCGCTTCGCATCGTGGTTACAGTAGCTGCTACAAAGTTGTGTAGATACCTATGCTGCGACGGCAACGCTTCAGCCAGACGCGCCGCACCTGATCAACGTTTCATACAGCGCTGATACCGCTCATCCACGCGCTTGGCGAACCAGGCCGTGGTCAGGTTGCGGGTGATCTTCGGGCTTTTGAGCACGATACCCGGCAGGATGGCTCGCGGCAGCGGCTTGCCGGCGGCGTTGTCGGCCAGGGCGAATACGCGCTTGTAGAGCGTGGTGTCCTCAAAATCCAATTGATCGCCCTGCTCCAGTTGGCTGCGGATACTGGGATTGCGCATATCCAATTTCGCTCCCAGTGAACGCACCGCCAGTTCGGTGGTACCGGGCAGCAGCGAACCATAGCGAATCAAATCCCCATCCAGCGTCAATTCGGTGCCTGAGACACGGCTGACTGCGGCCTGGAACGCGGCATTGCGGCTGGCGTACCAACCCGCGTTGAAATCGGCGAAGCGGTACAGCGGCTGGTCATAGCTCACCGGGTAGCCGAGTAAATGGGCGATGCCGAAGTACATGCCGCCACGACGCGTGAATACTTCACGGCGAATCGTGCCGTCCACCGTGTAGGGATAACCCCGTGCCTGTTTTTGCGCGAAGTCGATGCTGACCTGCATCGGGCCGGCGGTGTGCACCGGGTTGAAGCCGCCAAACAGCGTGTTGCCCAGGGGCACCATGCTGATGAAGTCGTCGAAGATCGCGCTTAGATCCTTTTCCGTGCGTGCGGCGTTCAAACGCTCGGCGTAGGTTTTGCCGGTGGGCGAGCGCACTTGCAAGGCGCTGCGTACGACAAACGCTGGTACATGAACTTTCCCGGCACGCCGCAGGATTTCATCCTGGGCGATCTTGCCCATGCCTGGCACCGGTGGGTCGACCTGAAAGGTGGACTCCTGCTCGGTCACCGCCAGCACGGCGCAGATATTTTCGGTGCTGGGGTAGATCTTCTGGGCGTCGAACGCGGTGTAGATGTCCTGGGCCCAACCGTCGCGGTCCGCGACCTTGGCGGGGAGCAGGCGCACGATCTGCGCCTTCACCTCGGCCTCGCTGCGCTCGGGTTGTTGCGGCCCCCGCGAAGTAGAACAACCGGCCAGCAGCAGCAAGGTGGCGAGGCAGAGGATCAGGCGGCTTGAATACATGAGGCTTCCTTGGTGGACGGCGGGCCGGGCAATGGGGATATCGACAGGCAAGTCTAACCGGGGTTCGTTGCTATGCCGAACCTGGTGCGGCACTGGCTGAAACTTCCCACGTAACCGCCGGATAAGCTCTACTCCCCTGCCCTGAAAACCTCTGCAAAGTCCTTCGCCTGATCAAACAGTGCGAGGGAGTGCAGATGGTTTTTCCAGTGAGAGCCCTGATCGATGGGGCTCACCCATGATCGAAGCAACCGGCCGAGCCATTGGCTTTCTGGTGCTGGCCGCGATGGATTCAAAGACGCGGGACGTCGAATCCGTGCTCAGCGATTTCCGCGGCTGCCTCAACCACTACGATACCTGGGCACAGGGCTTTTTCAGCGCGTCGGCACTGGATGTGGAGCAGGTGTTCAAGGTTGGGAACGAGGTGGCGCTGGTCGCCCCGATCAACCGTTCGATCTTCCCCAGCAGCACCGTCGCTACATGCCAGGCCAACGGCACGTTGACACTGGTGCATATGTTCCAGAGCTCGCGCTTCGTGCCGATCGGCAACACGCCGGTGATGTTGCAGCGCATCGATCCAGACGGTGGGCCGCTGGGCGAGCCGATCCATAAAACCATCGGCCCAAGCGGCATCCTCGAAGTCACCGAGTGCGACCGCAACCAGCGGTACCGGATCAGTTTCTACCCCGACGTTTCCTCGGCGCATTTCAAGGCGCTGTATGCCTCTTATCAGTCGGTCATCACGCCACTGGAAGGCTGGCTGCGCAGCGAATGGGAAACCACCTTCGAACCGCTATGGAAAAACTATTCCGAAGCGAATTTTCTCCAGCGCTACCTCTCGCTGCACCGCGCTTATGCCCAAGGCTTCGGCGAAGTCCTCTACTCGGTTTGGGACAACATCACGCAGTTGCTCCAGTGGTTGTCCGACCCGCTGGCCAACGCTGAAAAGCTGCTGCATTACCTTTCCCAGGACGAGCTCGAAAAACTACTGGCGTTAAGTGCCGAGACCCTCGCCAAGGGTTTGCTGGTGCTCAGCGATGAGCCTTTGCTGTTCGTTCACCTGGCGGCCCTGGTCAGCTGGATGCGCATGCTGCCACCGCCATATATGAACGAAATGCTCGGGGCGATTGGCGCCGAGATCGTCATCACCCTGTTATTGGGACTGGCGTCGGCCGGCATGGGTGTTGTGGTGCGCATCAGCACCAAAGTGCTGGCCGGCATCAAGTCACGCCGGGTGCGCAGGTGGCTGGAGCAGATAGCCGCGCAGTTCGGCACAGCTCGCTTGGAGGGGCACACCGAAGCGCTTAAGCCGGTGCTGCTGGGCAGTGCCCCAATTCCGGTCAAGGCGGTGCCGGTGGCGCCGTTGAAGGCGGGTGACACGCTGGTTTCGAACCCGGTGCCAGCGGTGCGCAGCAAGACCCAGCGTACCGCGTTGGTGCGGCAGGAGGCGGTGGATGATGTGCCTGCCGTGGCTTCGAACCCGAAGGGTGATGCGGCGGCCTCTGCGGATAAAACCGTTACGAACGGCTGCCCGGTGTCGATGGTCACTGGCGAGGAACTGCTGACCCTTACCGATGGCGCGCTGGATGGGGTCTTGCCGTTCGAGTGGACGCGCGCGTATCGCAGCAGTGCGGTGGAAGTGGATTGTGGGTTGGGGTTTGGCTGGAGCCATGCGCTGGCGCAGCGGCTTGTGGTTGTGGGCGATTCGGTGGTGTGGACCGATCATGAGAATCGCTCGACCACCCTGCCCTTGCCGACGGTTTCTCGGCCGGCGATTACCAACAGCCTGGCCGAAGCGGCGATTTATTTGGGGTCGTTGCCTGGTGAACTGGTGCTGGCCCAGGGTTCGCGTTTCTACCATTTTCGCGACGGTGTGCTGACGGCGATCAGCGATGCGTATGACAACCGGTTGTTGGTTGTCCGGGATCGGTTGGGACGGATTGAGCGGCTGGATAACGGCGTGGGCCGCTCTTTGCTCTTGCGTTACGAACTTGATCGCATCGTCGCAGTGGACTATCAGGTTCATCGCGCCACAGGGCATGAACCCTTCGTCTGGGTGACCGAGCAGAACATCGTTGCCTACGCCTATGACGGCGCTGGACGACTAGTGTCGGCGACCAACGCTGTCGGTGAATGTGAGCGTTATCGGTACGACGAGCAGCACGTCATTCTTGAGCGCCAGCTGGCCGGCGGGGCGAGTTTCTTTTGGGAATGGGAACGCGCTGGCAAGGCAGCGCGCTGTGTCCGGCATTGGGCCAGTTTTTCGCAGATGGACACGCGGTATGTCTGGGGCGATGACGGTCGCGTCACCGTGCATAACGCCGACGGCAGCCAGGAAGTTTACGTACATGACCAGCGGGCGCGGCTGGTACAGCGCATCGATCCCGACGGCGCTCAACACTTCAAATCCTACGATGACAAGGGCCGCCTGACCGTCGAGCAGGACCCGCTGGGTGCAGTGACGGCCTATCAATACGACGACGCCGGACGCTTGGTCGCGCTGTTTCCGGGGGATGATGAGCCGACGTCCTACGAGTATGACAACGGTTTCGTACGGGTTATGCGCCGTGGCCAAGCGGTCTGGAAATACGAGCGTAATGACCAGGGCGATGTCGTTCGCCAGATCGATCCGGATGGCAACGCGACCGACTACAGCTACGACAAACAGGGACAACTGACCGGTGTTTGGTATCCGGATCACAGTTGTCATCGGCTGGTGTGGAACGAACGCGGGCAGCTCGTTGAAGAGCAGTTACCGAATGGCGGGATCAAGCGCTATCGCTATGACGACCTGGGCCGGCAGGTTGCGCGTGAGGATGAACAGGGCGCGCTGACTCAGTATCAGTGGGACGCCATAGGCCGCCTGCTAAAGCTGACCCAGCCCGGCGGTACTTGCCGGGAATTCAGCTACAACCCCTACGGAAAAATCACCGCCGAACGCGACGAACTCGGCCACCTCACCCGCTACGAATACGCCGACGGCCTGCACCTGATCAGCCGCCGCATCAATGCCGACGGTACCCAGGTCAAGTACTGCTACGACAACGCCCGCTTACTGCTAACCGCCATCGAAAACGAAGTCGGCGAAACCTACCAGCTCGACTACCACCCCAACGGCCTGATCCAACAGGAAACCGGCTTCGACGGACAACGCACCGCCTACGCCTACGACCTCAACGGCAACCTGCTGGAGAAAACCGAATACGGCGACGACGGCAGTCAGCTCGTCACTCAATACCAGCGCGACCACGCCGGGCGCCTCGTAAGAAAAACCCTGCCCGACGGCAGCGTTGTTGACTATGCCTACGACCGCCAAGGCAACCTCCTCAGCGTCGACGACGGCCACTGGTTCCTGGCCTACGAATACGACCGCCAAAACCGCCTCACCGCCGAACACCAGGGCTGGGGCACTTTGCGCTACGGCTACGACGCCTGCGGCCAACTTCAGCATTTACGCCTACCGGACAACAACCGCCTCACCTTCAACCACGACAAAGGCGGCCACCTCGCCACCGTCGAACTGAACGGTGCGTTGCTGACTTCCCACCTGTTCAAAGCCGGTCGCGAACACCAACGCCAACAAGGCCAACTGCTCAGCCACTACCACTACGACGACCAAAACCGCCTGCACACCCACGCCGTCACCCAACAGGAAAACCACCTCTACCAACGCCACTACGACTACGACAAAACCGGCAACCTCACCCGCCTGCACGACACCCGCAAAGGCGAACACCTTTACCGCTACGACCCGCTCCACCGCCTGACCCGCGCCGATCACTCGCAAGACGCCCAGGAACGCTTCGGCCACAACCCGGCGGGCAACCTGCTCATGCAAGATCGTCCTGGCCCGGACATCGTTGCGGGTAATCGGCTGGTGATCCAAGGCGATCACCACTACGACTATGACGCCTTCGGCAACCTCATCCGCGAGCGGCGTGGCAAGGGTCACTCACTCGTCACCGAATACCGCTACGACTGCCAGCACCGGTTGATCGGCATCACCAAGCCCAATGGCCAAACCGCCAGTTATCGCTATGACCCGTTCGGTCGGCGTATCAGCAAAACCGTCGACGGCATCACCACGGAATTCTTCTGGCAAGGCGACAAGCTGATCGCCGAACACCATGCCGATCGTCATCGCAGCTACCTCTACGAACCCGACAGCTTCCGCCCATTAGCACTACTGGAAGGTTTCGGCCCAGCAGATACACAGCCTTACCACTACCAACTCGACCACCTCGGCACGCCGCAGGAACTCACCACTCCCGACGGCGAAATCGTCTGGTCCGCCCACTACCGCGCCTACGGTGAAATCAGCCGACTCGACGTAGGCAAAATCGACAACCCGCTGCGCTTTCAAGGCCAATACTTCGACCAGGAAAGCGGCCTCCACTACAACCGCCATCGCTACTACAATCCTGATATTGGTCGCTACCTGACGCCTGATCCGGTGAAGCTGGCGGGTGGGATCAATCCATACCAGTACGTGCCCAATCCGACAGGTTGGGTGGATCCGCTAGGATTAAATAATTGCCCCGGAGGGGATGGCTGCCGATCGAAGTCTGAGGTAAAGGACCCTGCAACAGTTACGCCACCAGTTAAAGCGGATCCTAAGCAGCCAATCAATAGCGGCGGAAAATACCTTTATCGGGGTGATAAAAAGACACCAGACCATGTATTTAAAAATGGTTTCAAAAGCAAAGGTGAAAGCAATGACTTGTATCTGCACGCTTTGGATAGTAACAACCCACCAAGTAACTTTATCAGTACTTCTCCATCAACGCTCATAGGAATCGATTTTGCGACTAGATACGGAACTCGAAAAGGATTTCTCTACGTTTTGCGGAAAATCCCCGGACGCGACGTCAACAAAGAGCTTGGGAAATTGGCTCCTTTTGACAACGAGGCAGAAATCGCTATACAAAGTAAAATCAATACAGCAGACATTTTAGGGGTAACTCCAGTTAAGCGTGATGGTAGCTACGTAGGTTATTCAATTCCGAATCCAAACCGGGAGATCCAATGAAAACAAAAAAAATCAAAGCCATAATAGGCAATATGAAAACGTACGTCACTTTTAAGTACGACTCAGCCCATACAAAATTAATGTTCTCCGAAGCAGACAACTTTGAAAAAGTGTATACGGCAGAAGATATGTATATATGTTTAGGAAAAGTTATGACTGACTTCCCACACATACAGTTTCTTTGTAAAGGCGCGAAAATAAATGTCCGCCCCTCAAGCATGTCTTCACAAATGAGTGGCGGGATGGTCGCCTATGAATTGACCCTCGGAAAACGTACGACACGAGAAAACTTGGTTCACATATTTGATTTTGAAGATCAAAATTTGACGAATGATCCACATGAACAGCACCGCTTCTACAAAAGATGGATAGCATCTATAGGTGCCGAACGAAGCGAGCCCTAGGCCATGACCCGAATAGGCCAGCGCCTGCTGGCTGACAACACTCGCGTCTCAACTGGAAAGATTACAAACAGCAAAGAATCCAACAACAGGAGTAGTTGAATATTTCACCTCAGGACCAAAAATCAGGGAGCCTAAATACCCACCTGCCGCAACCCAATTTCTTAGCCATAGGGATCAATTGAATGCAATATATCGAGCACAACTCAATTTCAGAAGGAACGGACTTGCCCAATCATTAGAACCCATGAATATGGGAAAAATTGTAGGCGAAGGATACTCTGGCGACGAGATGAAATATAGCCAACAACCTGAAGCTCGAGTAATACTGAATAGAGACGGCAATCCCAACAGCCTATGCGGAATTATGATTATGAATAAAAGAGCACCCAGCATGTCAATAATTCGCGGACTGCTATTTACGTATGACATCGAGAATACCGACGACCCCAAAAGAGAAGAATTCATCGCATCAAAAGACGTAAATAGCAAAAAAGAACTCGTCGAGCTTTTTAACGAACTGACAAAACCAGAATTTCTAGAATACACCAAATTCGAGCAAAATTGGTTTATTGATTCAATTGAGCACTTCTTAATGACTGGTGATAGCTTTGATGATGTATTCAAGAAAATGACAACTTATTTCGGCGCCGAAGTACTCGACCAGCAAGAATTCATGAGGGTATTACTAAGCTGCTTAAAACATTACGACCTAGAAGTCGTCACAAACGAACAACAATCCACGAACCGGCGGACCTGATCGCGACAGAATTGTTTCCGGCGATGCAAAAAGAAGCATCCGTTACGGCCTTCATGAAATGAACAGCAAGCCGAGCAAGCATCATTCCCATGAGGAAACATGGACGTTTGAGCTAAAGACCAACACAACGAATGTAGATAATACTGTTGTATGAGCCCCATTAACGAAGAAGTGAAATGAAAATATGAACTATCGATGTTTTTTTCCGAACGAGAAATTTTATATGTGAAATTCAGCTCACCTTTTGGAAATGGCGCGGCTTTCTGGCACGGCGCCAACCCCAGCGTCGGTCTACCCAGTAATCAACTCAAATAGAAGCTAAAAAATGAAAGAGCTAGAGATATTTGTAATCAAAAATTCAACTCGAGAAACAGCCACAATAGAATGCGACGGAAGAACAGCAGCACTTTCAATAACTTTTGCCAGCGGACTGAAAAAAACGTATAGCGAAGCAGATATCTATCTATGCTTTGGCTCATTGAGAAAAGAATTTAGTGATATTAAATTTCTATGTAAAGGTTCAAAAATAAATGTCTATCCTTCAGCCATGGCATCACAAATGTCTAGCGGCATCGTAGCTTATGAAACCAAAATAGGTGATACCGATGCAAAACTCGTCCGTATATTCGACTATGAAGAACACGAACTCACAAATGACATCAACGAACAGATTTCTTACCGCAAAAAATGGGCCGAATCATTGCAAATTTAGCTCGGCGGCCATGCAACAAGCAAACCCCGAGACGGAGAACAATAAATTTTTGCCCACTTCATACACGTAAAGTTATTTTGGACCGAATAAAAGAAGCCAAAACCTAAATGACCACCTATTATTTACGGGATATCCAATAGGAAAATGGACACAACACCAACTGAACTACAGCAATTTTTTGGCGCCTACTTCAATCAAGACTGGGTAGACGATCACGCCTGCGCCGACGACGTCATAGACACTTTTCTAATGGACTCGTCCACAGACATAATTTGCACTGTAAGAAAAGAAATTTTAGAACTAATTAACGCCTACACAAACGAATCAGAACTCCTAGAAAACTTACTGCACGAACAATACTGCTACTATTACTACCCCAATGAATGGGCATCAGGGCCGTTATGGCTTCACCACATAATAGAAAAATTCGACAGTTACTTACTCAAGGAATAAAAATAATCTACGGCTCGCTCAGTCAATTAGATCCGTGTAGCCAGGTATGTGGCGCAGCCCCACGCGAACAAGCTCGCTCGCTATAGCGTTAACTAACGCCCTTAAATTTCCGCCAACACCTAATCTAGTTCCGGGGTGAGCTTTAGCCGCACATAAGTCGGCAGGAGGCATCTAATCGACAAACAAACCCGTCCCTTTCCCGCACACAGGATTTCCAAACCCATGAACCAAGACTATTCTGAATTACGACAATTCCTTGCTGGATATTTCAATCAAGACTGGGTTGATGACCACAACAGCGCAAACGACGTAATAGCTTTCTTTATATCCGAATCTTCTAATGAAACACTGACCACAGTGCAGCTCGAACTAGAGAAATTAATTTCCACCCCAAAAACCGAGCAAGAACTTCAAGATTTTCTGCTTTCCGATATCGGATGCTACTACTATTATCCTAACGAGTGGAACGATGGCAAAACTTGGTTAAGACATGTTGCTTCCGCATTAAAAACGGCCAAACCTCAAATAACAGATAAAAACAGAATCCCAGTCGACACTCTCGACCTTTCAAAGTAAATCAACCTCTATTACTGAGTTATGGGGCTGCTACGCAGCCCCGCGCGAGCAAGCTCGCTCGCCACAGGTAGGTTGAGAAGCAGCGCCCTTAAATCCCCGCCAACGCCAAATCCATCGCAAAGTAGGTAAAAATCAAATCCGCCCCCGCCCGCTTGATCGAGCCCAAGGTCTCGCGCACTACGCGTGCCTCATCGATCGCACCCGCCTGGGCGCCGAATTTGATCATGGCGTACTCACCACTCACCTGGTACGCCGCCACTGGCAGGCGTGAGGCTTCGCGGATGTCGCGGATGATGTCGAGGTAGGCGCCGGCCGGTTTGACCATCAGCGCGTCGGCGCCTTCCTGCTCGTCGAGCAGCGATTCGCGGACGGCTTCGCGGCGGTTCATCGGGTTCATCTGGTAGCTTTTGCGGTCGCCCTTGAGGGCGCTGCCGCCGGCTTCGCGGAACGGGCCGTAGAGGGCCGAGGCGAATTTGGTGGAGTAGGCCATGATCGGAATGTGGGTGAAACCGGCGTCGTCCATGGCGCGGCGGATGGCCTGGACCTGGCCGTCCATCGCCGCCGAAGGGGCGATCACGTCGGCGCCGGCGCGGGCGGCGGCCACGGCTTGTTTGCCCAAGTTGACCAGGGTCGCGTCATTGTCGACGTGGGCGCCATGCATCACGCCGCAGTGGCCGTGGTCGGTGTATTCGCAAAAGCAGGTGTCGGACATCACGATCATTTCCGGCACGGCGTCCTTGATGATTGATGACATGCGCGAGACCAGCCCGCGTTCTTTCCAGGTGTCGCTGCCGCTGGCGTCCAGGTGGTGGGATACGCCAAAGGTCATCACCGACTTGATGCCGGCTCGGGCATAACGCTCGATCTCGCCGGCCAGTTTTTTCTCAGGAATACGCAATACGCCAGGCATGCTGGTGATCGGCACGAAGTCGTCGATTTCTTCTTCGACAAAAATCGGCAGCACCAGGTCGTTGAGCGTGAATTCGCTTTCCTGGAACAAGCCACGCAGCTCCGGGGAGCGGCGCAGGCGACGGGGGCGGGCTTGGGGGAACTGGCTGGTCATGGCTTTCCTGAAAAATGGCTGAAATCTTTGGGGCGAAAGCTTATGCCCCAAACACCCGCAGCACAAATGCCGAGGGCCCAACAGTGTATTGCGCGGCACGTAACAATTACATTGATCTAGAGCTGTAGACGGCCTTCGATGCATACCGCAACGGCACCGCCGACCCAGACTTCATCACCCTGGCGCCCGATACGAATACGCCCGGCGCGTCCTATGGCCGTGCCCTGGCTGACCACATAGCGCTCCGGCGCCAGGCCCTCGCTGAGCAACCATTGGGCCAGGCCGGCATTCAAGCTGCCGGTGGCCGGGTCTTCCTGGGCACCGTCGCTGGCGATAAACGCCAACTCGTCGCGTTCACGTCGGATGCGGACCAAACCGATTTCGCACTCCTGAATGACCTCTTGCCCACGCGGAACTCCGCCTGCGTGCAACCACGCCTGCAACTGCCCAACGTTGGATGCCCGGCAAATGGCAGTTCCATCTGCGGGTCCGTCAGGCTGTCGGCCTCTAGCACCACGGCCAGCGGGTTGCCTTTGAGGGGCACGCTGCTGAATACATCCAGTTGCTTGAAATCGAAAGTCGGCATGCTTCAGCTCGGAATGCTCAGGCCACGGATCACCGCTGGGCGTGCGACAAAGCCGTCCAAGGCGCGCAGTACATTGGGGAAGTCGGCGATACCCACCAGGTCGCCCGATTCATAGAAGCCGATCAGGTTGCGAATCCAGGGGAAGGTGGCGATGTCAGCGATGCTGTAGTCATCGCCCATGATCCAGGTGCGGCCTAGCAGGCGTTTTTCCAGTACCTGGAGCAAGCGGCGGGACTCGGCGACGTAGCGGTCACGCGGGCGTTTGTCTTCGTAAGCCTTGCCAGCGAATTTGTTGAAGAACCCCACCTGACCGAACATCGGGCCGATCCCGGCCATCTGGAACATCAACCATTGAAGGGTTTCATAGCGGGTGGCCGGATCTTCGGAAAGCAACCGGCTGGTTTTTTCCGCCAGATAAATCAGGATCGCGCCGGACTCGAACAACGCCAGCGGCTGCCCGCTTGGGCCATTGGGGTCGATGATCGCAGGGATCTTGTTGTTGGGGTTCAGGGACATGAACTCGGGAGACAACTGGTCCTGGGTGTCGAAACTGACCTTGTGTGCCTCGTAGGGCAGGCCCAGCTCTTCAAGCATGATTGATACTTTTACACCGTTGGGCGTAGGCAACGAGTACAGTTGCAGGCGCTCCGGGTGCTGGGCGGGCCATTTACTGTTGATCGGGAAAGCGGCAAGTGCATTCATCGGGAGACATCCCTGGGCGGAAAGCCCCCATGATAGTCATCTGTTCGCCACCCTGCATGGGTCATCATTAAGCAACATTGCCCGGCTAGAATCCCACATGGGCGAACCAAAACGCCCAAGCGCACTCTTAAATGCGCTCGCAGGGTGAATGGAGGCACCTGGCTATACCGACAAGGAACACCCCCAGGACGCACACTGCGCCATTGGGCCGGGCCTGTCCGCCTTAACCCGACGCACGAAGACTCGAACCCATAATGAAGATCAAGCCTCTGCGCCTTGTGCAACAATTCAAACGCCATTCATACATGATGTTACCGCTGCTGCTGGTCACTGCCGGCATTGTCACGGCATTGGATGCCCGCGAAAGCCGCGCACAACCGGTGGACGGCGTGCAAACCCTGGTCTTCCTGCGCCACGGCGAAAAACCGGCCGGCGGCCTGGGCCAACTCAATTGCCAGGGCCTGAACCGCGCCATGAACCTGGCCAGTGTATTACCGGAAAAATTCGGCAAGGCCGATTTCGTATTCGCCGCCAACCCCACGCGCAATGTCGAGGAAGGTGAGCTGGATAACTCCTACAGCTATATCCGCCCACTGATGACCATCAGTCCCAGCGCAATCAAGCTGGGTTTGCCGGTCAACATCAAGTTCTCCGCGAACGACACCAGTGCCCTGGCCGATGAGCTGGTCGAGGACAAGTACCATAACGCGACGATCTACACCGCCTGGTCCCACGGTTACCTGCCGGAGTTGATCAACAAAGTCGCCAGTGAAGCGGCCGGCGAGAAGCACACCATCACCGAAGACTGGTCCGGCAATGACTATGACTCGCTCTACGTGCTGACACTGACCTGGCACAACGGCAAGGCCTCGCTGCTCAGCCGCAACTACAAGCAGGGGCTCAATAATGGTGAGGAAACCTGCCCGGATCCGACCCAGGTCAGCGCAGATACCTGAAGGTTGAGCGTCAGGCGCGTATGATGGCCGCTATTGACTCATCTGCGGATCATCTCCATGCCCAACCTCGCTTCTGCCCAGCCCAACCGGGGCTGGTCGTTCTGGTGCAAACCTGCGCTGTTTCTGCTGGTGGCCTGCATCGGCCTCTACTATGTGAAATGGTCGCCCTACTACCTCAAGGCTTTTGTAGCGGCCGATAACCACAGCATCGGCGCGTCGATTCTCAATGACCAGCAAAGCTCGCCCCTCGCGGCGGCGCTGGCCTATGCCCAGGTGTATTTCCTGGCGATCTGGAAGGCCGCCGTACTGGCGGTAATCCTCGGTTCGCTGCTGCAGGTGTTGATCCCTCGCGACTGGCTGTTGCGCCTGTTTGGCCGCGCGGGCCTGGGCTCGACCCTGCGTGGCGGGCTGTTCGCCTTGCCGGGCATGATGTGCAGCTGCTGCGCAGCGCCTGTCGCAGCGGGTATGCGGCGCCAGAAAGTATCGGTCGGTGCGGCGCTGGCGTTCTGGATCGCCAACCCGGTCTTGAACCCGGCCACCTTGGTGTTCATGGGGTTTGTGCTGGGCTGGGGCTTTACCGCGCTGCGGCTGGTGGCAGGGATTGTGCTGGTGGTGGGTGTGTCGTTGGTGGCGCAGCGCATTGCACGTCCGGAGCAAGTGCCGGAAGCGGCGCTGCAGGCTGTGGCCGAAGTCAGCACTGTTGAGTCCGAAGCTTTCCTGGGGCGCTGGTTACGGACCTTGTGGCAGCTGTTCTGGAGCACCATCCCGGTGTATATCCTCGCGGTGCTGATCCTTGGCGCGGCGCGGGTCTGGCTGTTCCCCCATGTGGACGGGGCGATGGCCGACAGCCTGGTGTGGCTGGTACCGCTGGCGATTGTCGGCACGTTGTTCGTGATTCCTACGGCGGCGGAGATTCCCATCGTACAAACCATGATGACCCTGGGCATGGGCACCGGCCCGGCCGTCGCCTTGCTGATGACCCTGCCGAGCGTGAGCCTGCCGTCGCTGCTGATGCTGCGTAAGGATTTCGATGCGCGGGTGCTGGTGACGGTGGCCGGGCTGACCATGCTGATGGGAGTGGTGTGCGGGTTGATCGGGGCGGTGATTCTTTAGGTTTTGCGTGAAGGCTTCAGTGCACCCCCGCGACCCAAGTGTGGGAGGGGGCTTGCTCCCGATAGCGGTCTGTCAGTTAAAAAATGGGTGACTGCTGCACCGCAATCGGGGGCAAGCCCCCTCCCACAGGTTAAGAACGCCGCAGACCCGATGTGGGAGGGGGCTTGCTCCCGATGGCGGCCTGACAGCCAACCAGGATGTATAAAGCTGCGTGATCTCAATGGCATCCAAAAACTCACCCCACCCGAGCAGCCCGCTCGCGCAGATACTCCACCACCGCGCCCTGCTCCCCGGCAAATTCGATGCGCGCGCCTTTGCTCTCACGCTGAAACGCATACATCGGGTCGTAATACTCACGCAACAACCCTTCAATCCACACCCGGTGCAAATCCACGCCGCCACTGCGCGCTTGCTCCGCCAGGGCGTCCTGCAAAATCGCCTGCAGCCGCTGGAAGCGTTCGCCACCCAGGCGCTTGTGGATATTGGCCAGGCTCTGGGTAAGCCGTTCGGCAAACATCGCCTGGCCATTTTCACCCCATACGTCGATGAACTCGGCGCACAGGTCGACCACGTAATCGCGCAGGATGCGTTCCACGCGGCCTTCAACGCTGTCTTCCAGCCACACCATTGGAAACGCCTGCATACCTTTGTGCAACGGCAGCGGCAGCGCGCAACTGCCGATCATGCGGCTCTCATCCTCGACCACGAACTGCTCGATGCCTGCCGCGCGCTTTTTCAGCAGGTCTACCGCGAGGCGGTTTTCGAAGTCGATAGTGGACGGTTGCGCCGTGGCGCGCTTGCCGAAGCTGGAGCCGCGGTGGTTGGCGTGGCCTTCCAGGTCCAGGGCGTTGCGGAGTTGGCCGAGCACTTCGGTTTTGCCGGTGCCGGTCATGCCGCCGAGTAAGACGAAATCAAATTGGACGGTGGCCTGCTCGAGCGTGTCCAGCAGGAAGGTGCGCATGGCCTTGTAGCCGCCGCCGACGCGGGGGTATTCGATACCCGCCTCGGTTTTCAACCATTGCTGCACGATCTGTGAACGCAGCCCGCCGCGAAAGCAATACAGGTAGCCGTCTGGATTGGCCTGGGCGAACTGCGCCCACTGCGCGATGCGTTCGGACTTGATCGGCCCCGACACCAACTCATGGCCCAGCACGATTGCAGCTTGCTGGCCTTGCTGCTTGTAGCAGGTGCCTACACGTTGGCGCTCCTGGTCGGTCATCAACGGCAGGTTGACCACCCCGGGAAACGCGCCTTTGGTGAATTCGACCGGCGCACGGGTATCCATCATCGGCCGGTCGTTGAGGAAGATGTCGCGGTAATCGGTGATATCAGTCGCCATCAAACCACCTCTACCGCGTTGCTCTGTCGCTCAAGCAGTTCGCCGATCGGCTCGAGGGTAAGGCCCAGTTCAGCGGCCACCGCGTGGAACTCGGCGTCGCCTTCGGGCGTGACGGCGATCAGCAGGCCGCCGCTGGTTTGCGGATCGCACAGCACGCGCTTGTGCAGCTCCTGCACACGCCCGAGCTTGCTGGCGTAGCTGTCGAAGTTGCGCAAGGTCCCCCCCGGTACGCAACCCTGCTCCAGGTAGTACTCGACGCCCGGCAGACGGGGCACTTTTGCATACTCGATGCGAGCCGTGAGGCCGCTGCCGTCGGCCATCTCTACCAGGTGACCAAGCAGACCGAAACCGGTGACATCGGTCATCGCCGTCACCCCGGCCAATTTGCCGAAACGGCTACCGGGTTTGTTGAGGGTGCACATCCAGTCGCGGGCCAGGCCGATATCCTCCTCGCGCAACTTGCCTTTCTTTTCGGCGGTCGTGAGGATGCCGATGCCCAAGGGTTTGGTCAGGTACAGCTTGCACCCGGCGGTGGCGGTGTCGTTGCGCTTCATATGGCGTTTTTGCACGATGCCGGTCACGGCCAGGCCGAAGATCGGCTCCGGGGCATCGATGGAGTGCCCACCGGCCAGCGGGATGCCGGCAGCGTCGCAGACCGCGCGGCCGCCACGAATGACTTCGCGGGCAATCTCCGGCGCCAGCACATTCACCGGCCAACCGAGAATGGCGATGGCCATCAACGGGTCGCCGCCCATGGCGTAGATGTCGCTGATGGCATTGGTGGCGGCAATACGGCCGAAGTCAAAGGGGTCGTCGACGATCGGCATGAAAAAATCGGTGGTGGAGACCACGCCGCGCTCGTCGTCGATGGCGTACACCGCCGCATCGTCACGGGAGGCGTTGCCTACCCACAGATTGGGATCGAGGTTCTGTGCGCCGCTGCCGGCAAGGATCACTTCCAGCACCTGGGGCGAGATCTTGCAGCCGCAACCCGCACCGTGGCTGTACTGGGTAAGGCGAATCGGCTCGTTCATGGTGGACCTCAAGCTATCAAGTGCGCCGATTCTAGCAGACAGCAAAAGGCCGGCTGGGCTCATATGAACCCAGCCGGCCTTTTGGTGCAGCGCTTACTGGCGGGCAGCGAGCAAACGCTTGTGGCGGTTACGCCGTGCGATATTCAGGCACTCGATAGCCGCCGAGAACGCCATGGCCGCATACACGTAACCTTTGGGCACATGGGCGCCGAAGCCTTCGGCGATCAGCGTCATGCCGATCATGATCAAAAAGCCCAGGGCCAGCATCACCACGGTCGGGTTGTCGTTGATGAACTTGGCCAACGGTTCTGCCGCCACCAGCATCACGATCACCGAGGTCACCACGGCGATGATCATGATCGGCAAGTGTTCGGTCATGCCGACTGCCGTGATGATGCTGTCGATGGAAAACACCAGGTCGAGCAGCAGGATCTGTCCGATCGCCGCAGCAAAACCGATGGCGACGGTATTGCCGAGCGTGGTCGTTTCCTCCGGCTCCGGGTCCATGCTGTGATGGATCTCGGTGGTTGCCTTCCATACCAGAAACAGGCCACCGGCAATCAGGATCATGTCCTTCCACGAGAACGCCTGGCCGAACACTTCGAATACCGGCGTCGTCAATTGCACGATAAACGCGATGGTGCTCAACAGGCCCAGGCGCAACACCAACGCCATGCTTATGCCAATGCGTCGCGCCTTGGCCCGGTGCTGCTCGGGTAATTTATTGGTGAGGATCGAGATGAAGATCAGGTTATCGATGCCCAGCACGATTTCCATGACGATCAAGGTCGCCAGTGCGATCCAGGCGGTGGGGCTGGCGGCCAGTTGTAAAAGATAATCCATAGGTCAGTCCTGACGTTGTGCTGGGAAATTAGGTTTCTTGGGTATGGGATTCTGCATCTTTTTCTGGCTGATCATCCTTCTTCTGCGGATTAATCAGGCCCTGGGTCGCTTCACTCAATGCCTGCTCGGCGGCTTTCTGGGTGTCATCGATTGCTTGCTTGGCCGTTTCGGTGGCTTTGCCCAGTACCTGCTGCGCGCTTTTCTCGACTTGATCACACCCGCCGATCATCACCAATGAAAGCGCAAGCAGTGCAGCTGCGCCCAGGGAATTGAGTTTCATGATGTATTCCTCGTTAGAACGCTTGGGTCCAAATAGTAGCCCCGCGATAGCGACGCATTCTATGCAGGCAAACAGTTCAGGAAAATTCGTATTTTTCTCGCGTATACTTCGATTTTTACGAAGTGTAGAAAGCAATGCTCAACTATCGTCAATTGCATTACTTCTGGGTGGTGGCAAAGGCCGGCAGCATCGTGCGCGCCTGCGAGCAACTGAACCTCACGCCCCAGACCATCAGCGGGCAGATCAGCCTGTTGGAACACACCTTTGGCATCGCCCTGTTTCAGCGCGTCGGCCGCCAGTTGGAGCTGACCGAAGCCGGACGCCAGGCGCTGCCCTATGCCGAGCAAATGTTCCAGACCGGCAATGAATTGGAGGCGATGCTGCGCGCACAACCCAACGAGCAGCAGATTGTATTTCGCGTCGGCGTGGCGGATGTGGTGCCCAAGTCCATCGTGTACCGGCTGATTGCCCCCACCATGGAGCTGAGCGAACCGATCCGCATCACCTGCCGTGAAGACAAGCTCGAACGGTTATTGGCCGACCTGGCCATCCAGCGCCTGGACCTGGTGATCTCCGACAGCCCGATGCCCACGCACCTGGACATCAAGGGCTACAGCCAGAAGCTGGGGGAATGTGGCATCAGTTTTTTCGCCACCCAGGCGTTGGCTGACCAACATAGCGGCGATTTCCCAGGGTGTTTGCACGGCGCACCGTTGCTGATCCCCGGCGCAGAGACCGTGGTGCGCAGCCGTTTGCAACGCTGGTTTGCCGATCAGCAGATTCAACCCAGGATCATCGGCGAGTTCGACGACAGCGCGTTGATGCAGGCCTTCGGGCAATCGGGCAGCGGCATCTTTATCGCCCCCAGCGTGATCGCCGATGAAGTGGTGCGCCAATACGGCGTGGCGCTGATCGGCCAGACCGACGCGGTGACCGAGTCGTTTTATGCCATCTCGGTGGAGCGCAAGGTCAAGCACCCTGGCATCGTGGCGATTACCGAGGGCGCCCGACGCGAGCTGTTTACCACCCTGCCCTGATGACACGCCCGCGCCGATGAATTCAAATCCGACAGTGCGGGTGACGGAATGACGCAGCGAACGGGACTCGTCCTACAGCATGTTAGACTTCGCGCCTGCTGCCTACAGTACTTTCTCCTTGCAATGCTGTGCCCTACTAAAAAAATCAGAGACAACTGTTTATGACTGCTGCCCCTTCTCTGCTGCAACGTTTAATGCGCGTCAGCCTGGTCACCCAAATTATCATCGGCCTGATCGCCGGGATTCTGCTGGCCCTGTTGCTGCCTGAGGCCGCCAAGGCCACCGGGTTTATCGGCAAAGTGTTTGTCACGGCGTTGAAGGCCGTCGCGCCGATCCTGGTGTTCGTGCTGGTGATGGCGTCTATCGCCAATCATAAACACGGCCAGGAAACCCATATCCGGCCGATCCTGTTCCTGTATCTGCTGGGTACCTTTGCCGCTGCCGTGGTTGCGGTGGTTGCCAGCATGCTGTTTCCGTCGTCCCTGGTCCTGGCCACCCATGACGCCACCGTGAGCGCTCCCGGCGGTATCGGCGAGGTGCTGCAAAGCCTGCTGCTGAGCGTGGTCGATAACCCGGTCAGCGCACTGATGAATGCCAATTTCATCGGCATCCTGGCCTGGGCCATCGGCATGGGCATTGCCATTCGCCATGCCGGCGAAACCACCCGCACGGTGCTCGATGACCTGTCCAACGGTGTGACGCTGATCGTGCGCGTGGTGATCCGCTTTGCCCCGCTGGGGATCTTCGGCCTGGTCGCCTCGACCCTGGCCACCTCCGGCTTCGGCGCCCTGCTCGGCTATGCCCACCTGCTGGTGGTGCTGATCGGCTGCATGCTGTTCGTGGCGCTGGTGGTCAACCCGGCCATCGTATTCTGGAAACTGCGCCGTAACCCGTATCCGCTGGTGCTGCTGTGCCTGCGCGAAAGCGGTATTACCGCGTTCTTCACCCGCAGTTCGGCGGCGAATATTCCGGTGAACCTGGCGCTGAGCAAACGCCTGGGCCTGCATGAAGACACCTACTCGGTATCGATCCCGCTCGGCGCCACGATCAATATGGCCGGCGCCGCGATCACCATTACGGTGCTGACCCTGGCGGCCGTGCATACGCTGGGCATTGCCGTAGACCTGCCCACCGCCGTGCTGCTCAGTGTGGTCGCGGCCATTTGCGCCTGCGGGGCTTCGGGCGTGGCCGGTGGTTCGCTGCTGTTGATTCCGCTGGCGTGCAGCCTGTTCGGCATTCCTAGCGAGATCGCCATGCAGGTGGTGGCTGTAGGTTTCATCATCGGTGTGCTGCAGGATTCGGCGGAAACCGCGCTCAACTCGTCCACCGATGTGCTGTTCACTGCGGCGGCGTGCCTGGACAAGGATGAACGGCTGGCTTGAACGCCAGCTGTAAAAAAGCCCGGGCCGTTCATTGAAGAACGCACCCGGGCTTTTTAGTGGGTGCTTAGAAAGCGCCCATGTAATCACGCTTGCCCACTTCAACGCCGTTATGGCGCAGCAAGGCGTAAGCGGTAGTGACGTGGAAGAAGAACTGCGGCAGGCCGTAGGTCAGCAGGTAGGACTGGCCGCTGAAGCGCTTCTCTTTCGGGGTGCCTGGGCGGGTGACGATTTCGATGCCTTCCTTGCCGTCGATCTGCTCGGGCTTGATGGTATCGACGAAGGCCAGCACCTTGGCGATCAGCGCTTGCAGGTCGGCGAAGGTGACTTCGCTGTCTTCGTACTTCGGCACTTCGATCTCGGCCAGGCGCGCGGAAACGCCCTTGGCGAAGTCGACGGCGATCTGCACCTGGCGCACCAGCGCGAACATATCCGGGAACAAGCGCGCTTGCAGCAGAGCGTTCGGCTCGATGTTCTTGGCGGTGGCGTGGGCTTCGGCTTTGTTCAGCACATCGCTGAGGGCGTTGAGCATTTGCTTGAAGACTGGGATAGAAGCGGCATACAGGGAAATGGTCATGTCAGTCTCGTGGTAATGGCAGGGTTGGAACCAGCGACGATTATAGCCATGCCTGCTGCTTGTCTTTTATTTTTTCCGGCTTAGGCTAGTGGATTCACTGCATAGGGAAAGCGCGATGACCGCCGAGCACGACACCGACACGCCTGAGCCGCGCCTGAATAGCACGGAAATCCGCATCCTGGGCTGCCTGATCGAAAAACAGGCGACCAACCCGGAAACCTACCCCCTGACCCTCAACGCCCTGGTGCTGGCGTGCAACCAGAAAACCAGCCGGGAACCGGTGACCAATCTCAGCCAGGGCCAGGTCGGCCAGAGCTTGCGCGTGCTGGAAGGCCAGGGTTATACCCGGCTGGTCATGGGCAGCCGCGCCGACCGCTGGGAACACCGCGTGGACAAGGCGCTGGAACTGGTGCCCGCGCAAATGATCCTGATCGGGCTGCTGTTCCTGCGCGGCCCGCAGACAGTCAATGAGTTGCTGACGCGCAGCGGGCGCATGCATGACTTTGAGGACGCCGAGCAGGTGGTGCACCAACTCGAACGCCTGATTGCACGGGGCCTGGCGCTATTGGTGCCGCGCCAGGCGGGGCAGCGCGAGGACCGGTATACCCATGCGCTGGGGGACCCGGCGGATATCGAAACGATTATTGCCGCGCGCGGCAACCCGGTGGAGCGCGGCGGCGGGGGCGTCTGCGTCGAGCGTATCGAAGAGCTGGAAGCGCGAATTGCGGCGCTGGAAGAACGCCTGGCGCAGTTGGAGCAGGCCTGACGAGGGTCCCACCGGAGAGCGGGGTTGCCCGCTCTCCCGGTTGGCGCTGCGCAGCGTATCAGCTTCGGGCGAACGCCACGGCCGCCTGAAATTGCTCCGGTGTAGGACGCACACCGGTATACAGCACAAACTGCTCCAATGCCTGGATCGCAATCACTTCAAGGCCGGTAATCACCCGCTTGCTCTGGGCACGCCCGCGCACGATCAACGGGGTTTCAGCGGGGATCGCCACGACATCGAACACCGTCTCGGCTTGATCAACGGCATCGGCCTCGAACGCCAACTGATCCGCCTCTGCCCCGCCGGTCATGCCAATCGGTGTCACGTTAACCAGCATGCGCGGGCGCAACCCGCCCAGTTCAGCCTGCCACTCATACCCCAGGTTACGTGCCAGCGCCCTGCCCGCCACCTCATTGCGCGCCACGATCACCCCATTGGCGTAACCGCCGTCACGCAAGGCGCTGGCCACGGCCTTGGCCATGCCGCCGCTGCCGCGCAGGGCGAAGCTTGAGTCCTTCGGTACCTGGTGTTTTTTCAGCAGTTGCTCGACGGCAATGTAGTCGGTGTTGTACGCCTTGAGACGGCCGCCGGTGTTGACGATGGTGTTCAGAGAATCGATGGCTTGAACCGAATCGTCCAGTTCGTCCACTAAAGCGATGGCAGCCTCCTTGAACGGCATCGACACGCCGCAACCCCGGATGCCCAGCGCCCGTATGCCACCGATCGCGCCGGGCAGATCCTGGCTGCTGAAGGCTTTATAGTAAAAATTCAGGCCCAACTGCTCATACAGATGGTTATGAAAGCGCAGGCCGAAATTCCCGGGACGCGCCGACAGTGACATGCACAGTTGGGTGTCCTTGTTGGGGTGCATCTGCATGGGTAGCTCCTTGAAGTAAGCAAATCGGTACAGACCTTACACAACCTTTACCTACCGGCTGTGCTGTTTTTCAGAAATACGTTGTCTTAAAAGTATCCCCGCGACAATCCTTGAGTCTATTGATTGCAGACCACAAGCGCAGGGGCTAACCGAGGAATGACCATGATGCGTAAAGTCCCCAGGATCGCCTTGCTTATTGGCGCACTCGCGATGGCAGGCCAAGCCTCCGCCCACGGTGGTGGTTGGGGCGGCCCGGCCGTATTGGGTGCTCTTGTCGGTGCAGCCGTTGTCGGCTCCGTGGTTGCCAGCCAGCCTCGTGAGGTTTATGTGCAGCAACCGGTGTACGTCCAGCCGCAGCCGGTGTATGCCGCGCCGCCGCCGGTCTACTACGCACCGCCACCACCTGTGTACGTGCAGCAACAGGTTTATTACCGCCCGGCGCCGGTCTATTACGGCCCGCCACGGGGTTATGGCTACTATGGCCCGCCCCACGGCTACTACCGCCACGGCTGGTAACACATTGCTGTACATGCAACAGGCCTCGCCCACACGCGGGGCCTTTTTTTGCCTGGAACGTCTGGATTTATCTTGCCAAGGTCGTTGTGAGGACAATGCTCGGGCGGTAATCCCACATGATCCGGTTGGGATCTCCTATTGCTCGACCGGTACGAACGCTGTCATGTTTGTGTCACGAGCCCGTTTCACTATCGACCCTGTCCACCCAATAACAATTACGGACGATTGACCATGCCCACACAAAATCCGCATCGCACCGCTGGCCTCTGCACTTCCAGCAAGGTCTATAGCGCCCTGACCGAACTCAAGCACCTGGAAGGCCACCGCAGCGCGAAGTTCCTGGCATTGCTGGCAGAGAACCTGGTGCGCAAGGGCCTGCTCAGCGAACAGGAAGTGGTGCATATGCTCGATCAGGTGGTGGATTGACGCCTGCCGTTGATGTTGACTATCGAGCCAGGTGATTTTTCCCGGGCGCGATCGCACCGTAAGGTGACCTCCATAACGTTTGGAGGTACTTATGCCCACTGTTCAGATCATGTCCGTCATCGGCAGCGCCGTTCCCGCCCCTCTTCGCAAGCTGGGCTTGCTCGCCTGCTGGTACGTAGTACGCGATGGCGAGCCTATCAGCGGCCCGCTCACTTCGTTATCCGACGCCCAACTGCAACTGGCCGCCAACTACAGGCTTGACGCCTAGGGCAACGGCAACTTGACGGGCGGCTTGGTTTCCACAAACAACGCCCAGCAGGAGATGAACAGCGCCGCGACCAGCGGCCCGATCACGAAGCCGTTCAAGCCGAACACCGACAGGCCGCCCAGGGTCGAGATCAGGATCAGGTAGTCCGGCATCTTGGTGTCCTTGCCCACCAGAATCGGGCGCAGTACGTTGTCTACCAGGCCGATCACGAACACGCCGAACAGCGCCAGCACCACGCCCTGCCAGATCGAACCGCTCAACAGGAAGTAGGCGGCCACCGGACCCCATACAATCCCGGCACCCACCGCAGGCAGCAGGGACAGAAACGCCATCAATACCGCCCAGAGCAACGCACTGGGAATATCCAGGAACCAGAAAATCAAGCCCCCAGCGCACCTTGAGTGACGGCCACCAGCACGTTGCCCTTGACCGTAGCCCGCACCACCCGATTGAACTTGAGCTGCAGGCGACGCTTTTGCGGCTCGGCCAATGGCACCGCCGTGCGCACCTTGCGCACCAGTTCCGGGCCGTCGCGCAGCAGGAAGAACAGCAGGTAGAGCATGATGAAAAAGCTCACCAGGAAATCGAACGTGCCCTGGCCGAAGCTGAACGCCTGTGTGGCGAAGAACTGGCTGCCCTGCATCGCGCCTTTCACCACCTTTTCCCGCAACCCTTCCAGGTTGCCCATGCCGAAGCGGTCCAGCAGGTGCTGGAAGTACGGCGGCAGGAAATGCTTGAACTGCTCGATATAACCGGCCACATCCAACTGGCCGCTTTCGACGTTCTTGTAAAGGGTGGCGCCCTCTTGCACCAGCAAGGCGCTGGTAATGATCACTGGCAAAATCGCGATCACCAGGCACACCGTCAAGGTGGTCAGGGAGGTCAGGTTGCGGTTCCAGCCAAAGCGCTGCTGCAGGCGGCGCTGCATGGGCGCGAAGATGATGCCGAGGATCACCGCCCAGAACACCGCGCCGTAGAACGGCAGCAATATCCAGATGAAGGCGACGGTCACCAGGGCCAGCAGTAACAGCAGGGTCTTGAATTGCAGGTTGGTTTGATTCATGTCCGATCCATGTCAAAAAAGCACAGGGCCGGTGTCGGCCCTGTTGCTTAGTCCGCAGCGAAACCTGGGAGTGCCCTGGTTGTTCGAACAAGCATAGATCGGCTTATCTAGACGTGGGTCAATGCACCCCGCCAAGGCCTGCACTACCCTCGCGCCTTTTGCGGCTCACACCTCCATGCTCCCACTGATCGCCCCCGAACTGCTCGCGCCCGCCGGCACGTTGAAGAACATGCGTTACGCCTTTGCCTATGGCGCCGATGCGGTGTACGCCGGCCAGCCGCGCTATAGCCTGCGCGTGCGCAACAATGAATTCGACCACGCCAACCTGGCCCTCGGGATCCAGGAAGCCCATGCACAGGGCAAGCGTTTCTACGTGGTGGTGAACATCGCGCCGCACAACGCCAAGCTGAAAACCTTTCTCAAGGATCTGGCCCCCGTGGTCGCCATGGGCCCGGACGCGCTGATCATGTCTGACCCAGGACTGATCATGCTGGTGCGCCAGCATTTTGCGCAGATGCCGGTTCACTTGTCGGTTCAAGCCAATACCGTCAACTGGGCCAGTGTGGCGTTCTGGCAACAACAAGGCATCTGCCGGGTGATCCTGTCACGGGAGTTGTCCCTGGAAGAGATCGGCGAGATTCGCCAACACGTGCCGACCATGGAACTGGAGGTGTTCGTCCATGGCGCCCTGTGCATGGCCTATTCCGGGCGTTGCCTGCTATCGGGCTACATGAACAAGCGCGACGCCAACCAGGGCACCTGCACCAATGCATGTCGATGGAAATACCAGGCCACCCCGCGGTGGAAAATGCCACGGGTGACATCGTCCAGGCATTCGAACCGACGCTGGGCATCGGCACGCCGACCGACCAGGTATTCCTGTTGCAGGAAGCCAATCGCCCCACTGAGCAGATGCCGGCGTTCGAAGACGAACACGGCACCTACATCATGAACGCCAAGGATCTGCGCGCCGTGCAGCACGTGGAGCGCCTGACCCACATGGGCGTGCATTCACTGAAGATCGAAGGCCGCACCAAATCGCACTTCTATTGCGCGCGCACCACCCAGGTGTATCGCCGCGCAATTGATGATGCCATGGCCGGTCGCGCCTTCGACCGCCACTTGATGACCGACCTCGAATCCCTGGCCCAGCGCGGCTACACCGAAGGTTTCCTGCGCCGCCATGTGCACGACGAATACCAGAACTACCAGAACGGCAGCTCGGTCTCCGAGCGCCAGCAGTTTGTCGGTGAGTTGACCGGCGAACGCCGGGGCGAGCTGGCTGAGGTCAAGGTGAAGAACCGCTTTGCCGTGGGCAATCAGCTGGAACTGATGACGCCGGCCGGCAACTTTCACTTTGCCCTGGCCACCTTGCATAACGCCAAGGGCGACGCCATTGACGTAGCACCGGGGGATGGGCACACGGTGTATGTGCCCCTGCCGGCCGAGCTGGACCTGGCGTTTGGTTTGCTGATGCGCGACGTGTAGGTCAGATCCTGAACTGGCCCACCAACTGCCCGAGGCGCTGGCCCAGGTCCGCCAGGCTGCGGGAAGTCTGGGCGCCGAGCTGGGTTTCATCGGCCACGCTGTCCACCGCCACGGCAATCTGGTGCACGCTGCGGTTGATCTCTTCCGCCACGGCGGTTTGCTCTTCGGCGGCGCTGGCAATCTGCGCGTTCATCGAGTTGATGGTGCCGATCAGCTGGGCCATGGTGTCGAGCGACGCGCCGGCCTGGTTGGCCTGGGCCGACGTGCCGTCCCCGGCATCGCTGGAGCGGCGCATGGCATCCACGGCGGCTTCGGTGCCTTTTTGCAGGCGGTCGATCATGCCCTGGATTTCCTGAGTGCTGGTCTGGGTGCGGCTGGCCAGGGCGCGCACTTCATCGGCGACCACCGCAAACCCACGTCCGGCCTCCCCTGCGCGCGCAGCTTCAATTGCCGCGTTGAGCGCCAGCAGGTTGGTTTGTTCAGCAATCGAGCGAATCACCCCAAGCACACTGACAATCGACGACACGTCCTGCTGCAGGCTGTCGAGGGACACACCGCTGCTGCGGATATCGTTCACCAGCGCGTGAATCTGCGCGATGCTGCCGTCCACCACACGCTTGGCGGCCTGGCCCTCGGCATCGGTCTGCTGCGCGGCGACGGCGGCACCCTGGGCACTGCGCGCCACTTCATGGGCGGCGGACGACATCTGGTTGATCGCGGTGGCGACCTGGTCGGTTTCGTGACGCTGGCGTTCCATGGCGGTTTCCGAGCGCTGGGCTTGCTCGGACACCTGGCTCACCAGGCCGGTGAGTTGCGCGGTCATTTCGGTGATCTGGCGGACCAGGCCGTGGATCTTGTCGACAAACCGATTGAACGCGCCGGCCAGGTCGCCGAGCTCATCCTGGCTGGTAATGGCCAGGCGGCGTGTCAGGTCACCTTCACCGGCGGCGATATCGTCCAGGTTGGCCTTCATCAGGCTCAGTGGGCGCAGGATCGTGTTGGCCACCAGCAGGCCGACGGCGGCAATCACCAGCAATACCACGACCGCCAGACCGAGAATGCTCAACAGTACGCCTTCCATGCGTTTCTCTACCTTGGCCTCGACCACCGCAACCTGAGCATCGATGCCATCCAGGTTGACCGAGGTACCGATGACCATGTCCCACTTGGGCAGGTATTCGGTATAGCCGAGCTTGGGCACCAGCTCGGTCTGGCCGGGCTGGGTCGAGCTGTATTGCAGGTAGTGGGTACCGTCCTTGCCGACTTTGACCAGGTCGCGGTTGACGTAGACGCCGTTGGGGTCGCGGTTGTCCTTGAAACTCTTGCCCACGCCGTCCGGGCTGTTGCCCTTGAACAGGCGAATGGTCTCGGAATCGTAGCCGAAGAAATAACCGTCCTTGCCGTAGCTGGTGTTGGACAGCAACTTGACCACCTGCGCCCGCGCTGCCGTATCACCGGGGGCGGCCGCGTCGTAGAACGGCTTGATGGTGGTCAGGGCCACCTCGACATAACTGTGCAGCGTGGCCTTGGCGTCATTGAGCAGACGTTGGCGGGTTTCATCCACTTCGTTGCGCGCCTGGCCCTGAAGTATCCACACGGTGGTCAGGCTGATCACCAGGGCGAACAGCAACACCGGCACTATGGCAAGGGTCAGGACTTTGGCCTTGAGGCTCAGACGCATGGCTTTTCTCTCTTATTAGGGGCGACTTGAGAGGTTAGCGGCCAAACGCAAGATTTCTGTAGGAGCGAGCTTGCTCGCGAAGGTCTGCGCCCCTAACACGTGCATTCTGGATGAACGCATTATCTGGACGTTTTTCGCGAGCAAGCTCGCTCCTACAGTAAGGTATGGGCCCGGCTGTCAGAGCGTCATCGCAGCCAGCCAGCCAAACGCCAGCAGCGGCAGGTTGTAGTGCAGGAAGGTCGGCACCACGGTGTCCCAGATATGATGGTGCTGGCCGTCGATATTCAGGCCGGAGGTCGGCCCGAGGGTGGAGTCCGACGCCGGTGAACCGGCGTCGCCCAAGGCCCCGGCGGTGCCGACGATACACACGATCGCCAGCGGGCTGAAACCCAGTTGCACGCACAACGGCACAAAAATCGCGGCCAGGATCGGCACCGTGGAAAACGACGAACCGATGCCCATGGTCACCAACAGCCCCACCAGCAGCATCAACAGCGCCCCTACCCCACGGCTATGGCCGATGAACGCCGCCGAGGCCTCCACCAGCGAGCGCACATCACCGGTGGCCTTGAGCACTTCGGCAAAGCCCGACGAGGCGATCATGATGAAGCCGATCATCGCCATCATCTTCATGCCTTCGGTGAACAGGTCATCGGTGTCGCGCCAGCGCACGATGCCCGACACCGAGAAAATCAGGAACCCGGCCAGCGCGCCGATGATCATCGAGTCCAGCCACAACTGAATGATGAACGCCGAGGCAATCGCCAGGCCGGCGACCAGCAGGGTCAACGGGTTGTACTGCACCGCCACCTGCTCGACACGCTCGATTTTCTCAAGGTCGTACACGCGCTTTTTGCGGTAGCTGATAAACACCGCCACCAGCAGCCCGACCACCATGCCCAGCGCGGGCAGGCTCATGGCGTGGGTCACGTTGACCTGGCTGATGTCCACGCCGCTCTTGGCCACGTTGGCCAGCAGGATCTGGTTGAGGAAGATATTGCCGAAGCCCACCGGCAGGAACATGTAGGGCGTGATCAAGCCGAACGTCATGACGCAAGCGATCAGGCGGCGATCCAGTTGCAGTTTGGTCAATACATATAACAGCGGCGGCACCAGCAGCGGGATGAACGCGATGTGGATCGGCAGGATGTTCTGCGAAGCAATCGCCACCGCCCACAACAGGCCGATCAACAGCCATTTGACGTGATTGCCGCCGCTGGCTTCCTGGCGATCGACCAGCAACAGCGCTTTGTCCGCCAGGGCATGGGCCAGGCCGGATTTGGCAATCGCCACCGCGAAAGCGCCAAGTAAGGCGTAGGACAACGCCACCGTCGCACCGCCGCCCAAACCGCTGTTAAACGCTTTAAGCGTGGCGTCGATACCCAGGCCACCGCTCAAGCCGCCCACCAGGGCGCCCACGATGATGGCGATGACCACATGCACGCGGGACAGGCTGAGCACCAGCATGGTGCCGACCGCGGCGATAACAGCGTTAATCATGGTTACCTCAAGACAGAAACATAAAAGACAGGCATGCCCGCGCCTCAGCGGCCATTGAAGGTGCTGCCGGCGTACGGACTCAAAGAGGTCTTATTAGAGGCCGCGCACTTTGCAGCAGCCGGGCGGCCATGTCAAAAAGCGACGCCGTTTTGAGGGTTAAATTGAATGGTGCCCTGGCCAGCAGCACACAAACTGGCGAATCAGCAGCAGGGGCTGATGGGCCAGTTCAGGGTGTAACGACTCTGATCCTGGCGCAGATCCAATGTGGGAGGGGCGGTGCGACGATTCGACTTGCTCCCGATGGCGGCCTGACAGCCGACCAGGATGTTGGATCAGAGCGAGTACATATCCGTTGCTGCGGTAACGGCTGCTATGGGTTCCGCCCTTACGGCGTCTCACTTTTGAAAAGCGCAAAAGTAAGCAAAACGCTCTTGCCCCACCACTCGGCACCTCGCTTAGGCTCGGTGTGCCCGTAATCCGACAGCGATTTGGGGGGCCGCCGCCACGCGCCATCCATGGCGCGGGGCGGCTAAACCGGCATCCCTGCCGGTTTACCCCCCAAATCACTGTCGAATTCCGGCCAGCGTGGTTTAACGGGGCGCCTAGATCAAAAGCAAGATCACAAGCAAGAGCGGCTCGCTTCGCATCGTGGTTACTTAGACTGCTACAAAGTTGTGTAGATACCCATGCTCATCGGGGGCAAGCCCTAATGCCAGTCAGTTAAGAAGTAGCAGGAGCGAGAACTAACTTGTGGCGAGGGAGCTTGCTCCCGCTGGGGCGCGAAGCGGCCCCAAACAATGGGACTGCTGCGCAGTCCAGCGGGAGCAAGCTCCCTCGCCACAGGTTCGGTGTCGCCTTAACTGACTGGCATTAGGGCAAGCCCCCTCCCACATTTTTAAATCGGCATTACCGCCGGGGCAATTCGATCAACGCTTTGAGCCCGCCCAACTCACTTTCCTGCAACTGCAACGTCCCGCCCCACACATCGACGATATCGCGCACGATGCCCAGCCCCAGACCGTGGCCGTCGACCTGCTCATCCAGGCGTGCGCCACGGCTGAACACTTGGTCACGCTGGGTCTCGGGAATGCCGGGGCCATCGTCTTCGACGGCCAGCAGGTAGCTGTGCGGCGTCTCACTCACGCTCAGTCGTACTTCGGCATCCGCCCATTTGCAGGCGTTGTCCAGCAGGTTGCCGAGCAACTCGAGCAAATCTTCACGGTCCCAGGGCAGTTGCAGGCCGGGGGCGACGTGGTAGCGCAGGTCCAGGTGTTCGCCGTGGATCATGTTCAGGGTGGCTAACAGCCCCGGCAGTTCTTTTTCACAGTCGAACAACGCCCCCGGCAGGGTTTCGCCAGCCAGGCGCGCGCGATTGAGCTCGCGGTTGAGGCGCTGCTGCACCTGCTCAAGCTGGTCGCGCAACAACTTGCTCAACTGCGGCTGATCCCTGAGCGCCTCGCTCGACGCCGCACTCAACATCACCGCCAATGGGGTCTTCAGCGCGTGCCCCAGGTTGCCCAGGGCATTGCGCGAGCGCTTGAGGCTGTCTTCGGTGTGTGCCAGCAAATGGTTGATCTGCGCCACCAGCGGCTCCAGCTCCAGCGGCACCTGGGTGTCCAGTTGCGACCGCTGGCCCTGTTGCAACTGAGCAATCTGATTGCGCGCAGTTTCCAACGGGCGCAAGGCGCGGCGCACGGTGATCCGTTGCAATACCAGCACCACCAGCAATGCCGCCAGCCCCAGTACCAGGCCGATCTGGCGCATCAGGCGAAAGCTTTCCCGTACCGGCGTGTAGTCCTGCGCCACGCTGATGGAGATCGGCAGGCCGAAGCGTTTGTAGTCGGAGCGCAATACCAGCAGTTTCTGGCCTTCAGGCCCCAATTGCAGGTTGCCCTTGAGCCCGGCCTCGGGGAGCGTCGGCAGTTCCTGGTCCCACAAGGAGCGGGAGCGCCAGTGAGTGTCGGCAAAATCGATGCGGAAGTAATGCCCCGAGAAGGGGCGTTGATAGGCGGGCGACAGGCGATGCTCGTCCAACTGTACGCCGTTGGGCCCACGCACCAGCGCCACCAGCAGGTTTTCGCTGTCGTTACGCAGGCCGGCCTCCAGATAACGCTGCAAACCGGCTTCGAACAGCCACAGGCTGGTTTGCGCCAGCACCACGCCGACGATCACCAGCACGCTGATCAACCCCAGGCTCAAGCGCCGCTGGATCGATTTCATGCAGGGCTGGCGCCAAACCGGTAGCCCTGGCCGCGCCGGGTTTCGATCACGTTGCGCCCCAGCTTGCGGCGCAGATGATTGACGTGGACTTCCAGCACGTTGGAGTCGCGCTCGGTCTCGCCGTCATAAAGATGCTCGGCCAGATGGCTTTTCGACAGGATCTGTTCGGGGTGCAGCATGAAATAACGCAACAGGCGGAACTCGGCGGCCGTGAGCTGGATCTCGTCACCGTCGCGCAGCACGCACTGGCGGCCTTCGTCCAAGTGCAGGCCGGCGGCTTGCAGGGTCGGTTGGTTGGCATGCCCGTGAGACCTTCGTAACAGCGCCTGAATGCGCAGGTGCAGTTCTTCGGGGTGAAACGGCTTGCTCAGGTAATCATCGGCGCCGGCCTTGAGCCCTTCGATACGTTCGGCCCAGGAATCACGCGCCGTCAGCACCAGCACCGGCGTGGCCAGGGCTGCCGCGCGCCATTGCGCCAGCACCTCCAGCCCCGGCAAACCCGGCAGGCCAAGGTCGAGGATAATCAGGTCATAGGGTTCGCTGCGGCCCTGGTACGCCGCGTCGCGCCCATCGGCCAGCCAGTCGACCGCATAGCCTTGGCGCTGCAGGCCGGCCAGCAGCTCATCGGCCAGCGGGACGTTGTCTTCCACCAGGAGCAGGCGCATCAGTCTTCCTTATCTTTGATCAATGTACCGTTGGTTGCGTCGAGCTTGATTTCGCGCACCACGCCTTCGGTGGTCACCAGTTCCACTTCATAGGCATATTCGCCGTGCTTTTTCTCCAGCTCCGCCTCCAGCAGCCGGGCTCCAGGGTAGCGTGACATGGCCGTATGCAACAGGTCCTCCAGCGGCAGGATCACCCCCTGCTGGCGCAGCGCCAAGGCTTCATCCTGATTGAGATCGCGAGCAGCCAGGCTTGAGCAAAAAGCCAGGAGCGCCAGCAGCACCAGACTACCGGCGCGTCGATATAGCGTCATTACGTGTCCTGATGATTCTTGAGAACGTGCCCGGTGAGCGCATCCAATTCAACGTCCCACTCAAGGCCATGGGCATCTTCCAGTTCGACCTGGTAGACGTACTTGCCGTACTCCTCGTCCAGGTCAGTGCCCAGCAAGGTGGAACCCGGATGTAAGGCCAGGGCCGTGGCTTCAAGCTGATCGAAGGCGACAATGGTAACAGTGCCAGGCAATTTCAGCGGTTTGTCGGGGTCCATTGCCCAGCCCTGCGTGACCGAGGATGCAATGATACCGGCGGCGACCAGCGCTGTAAGGCGCTTCATGATGAGTCTCCGTTTCAGGATGTTTTTCCTACACCTGATCACGGTACGCGCGGCAACTTAACTGAAACTGAATTGCCACCATGGCAATTTCGCTTCGATCTCCCACGCCATACTGTTTACTCTGGATACAACCGTTATCGTTAACGTTTTTCGCGAGCACCCTCGCCCCTGCCCGAGACGTGTATGACCGCCATTCACATCAAATTCCCCGCCCTGACGCTCAAGGCCGGCACGCGCGCCTTCGCCCGTATTCGCGAGCAAGGCCTTAAGCCTGCTGACGTGGGCATCCTTCCCGGCGCGGCCGGCGGCCCCAAGGCCCTGGGCATTCAGGGCCTTGACCTGGCGTTGTTCGGCGACTGGCTGGCGCGTGCGCCTCGGGAGCGCGCGCTGATCGGTGCGTCCATCGGTTCCTGGCGATTTGCCAGCGCTTGCCTGCCCGACCCGGTGCAAGGCTTGCTCGACCTGGGCCGCCTGTATAACGAACAGCGTTTTGCCAAAGGCGTGACCATGACCGAAGTCAGCCAGAGCTGCGAGCGTATGCTCGACGATCTGCTGGCCGGCCGCGATGCACAGGTGCTGGACAACCCCGACTACCGCCTGAACATCATGGTGGTGAAAAGCCACGGCTTGCTCGCCGATGACCACCGAGGCCGGCTGGGCCTGGGCCTGTCCTCGGTGATCGCCGATAACCTGCGCGGCCGCGCACGGTTGTCGCGGCATTTCGAACGCCTGATCGTCCACGACCCCCGCCAGGCGCCTCCGGTGCACCCGCTGAAGGATTTTCCGTCGCGCTTCCTTGCACTGGAAATGGGCAACCTGCGCCAGGCGCTGCTGGCGTCCGGCTCGATTCCCATGGTGATGCAGGGCGTACGCGACCTGCCCGGTGCGGGCGCCGGAACCTACCGCGACGGCGGCTTGTTGGACTACCACCTCGACCTGCCCTACTGCGGCGACGATATCGTGTTGTACCCGCACTTTACCGACCGGGTCATTCCCGGCTGGTTCGACAAAGGCCTGCCCTGGCGGCGCAGCAATCCACAGGGTTTGCAGGATGTCTTGCTGCTGGCACCGTCCAGGGACTACCTGGCACGTCTGCCTCACGGCAAATTGCCGGACCGTAGCGACTTCAAGCGCTTCATGGGCGACGACAAAAGTCGCAACAAATACTGGCAGACGGCAATGAGCGAGAGTCGGCGGTTGGGCGACGAGTTTCTGCAGCTGGCGGACAACGGTGGACTGGGCGAGCGTTTGCAAGCACTTTGACCCAGCGGTATGCGCGGCGACGGGTCAAGCTGTTAAACTCGCCGCCTGCCAGATACCTGACCGAGCTGAAAATACCGTGGAAATCTTCAAAGAGTTTACGTTCGAATCCGCCCACCGCCTGCCCCACGTCCCCGACGGCCATAAATGCGGGCGCCTGCACGGGCATTCGTTCAAGGTGGCGATCCACTTGAGCGGCGACCTGGACCCCCATACCGGCTGGATTCGCGACTTCTCGGAAATCAAGGCGATTTTCAAGCCGCTCTACGAGCGTCTCGACCACAACTACCTCAACGACATCCCCGGCCTGGAAAACCCCACCAGCGAAGTGCTGGCCAAGTGGATCTGGACTGAATTGAAACCCTTGCTGCCGGAACTCAGCGCGATTCGCATCCATGAGACGTGCACCAGCGGATGTATCTATCGCGGCGAGTAAGTCCTGGACTGTTGAAAAAACCACCTGCGGGTGGTTTTTTTACGCCTGCCGTCAACTGATCCAATTTGTATCACGGCTGCACCGCTTTCGCGCTTGATGGGCCAGCAGTTCCCCTTGCGCCGACGACTTCCCTGCGTTTGGCTATAACTACCGGGCGCCCCAGGGCGCATGCACCCGCGCCGCCGTTTTGGCACGCACGGTGCAACAGGCCTGCGTCATTATCCAGGGAGCAAGGCACATGACCCAGCAAGAATCCGGTAACGATTATCCGCTCAGCGAAGTGCCCCTGCATGCGCGCAAGGGACTGGCCTCCACGGCCATGGTGCTGCTGGGGTTCACGTTTTTTACGGCGACCATGTTTGCCGGCGGCAAGTTGGGAGTGGCGTTCAGCTTTACCGACATGCTCGGCGTTGTGGCCCTGGGTAACCTGCTGCTGGGGATCTACGCCGCGGGCCTGGGCTACATCGCCTTCAGGAGTGGTTTGAACTCGGTATTGATGGGGCGTTTCTGCTTTGGTGAAATCGGCAGCAAGCTCAGTGACCTGATCCTCGGTTTCACCCAGATTGGCTGGTATGCCTGGGGCACCGCCACGGCCGCCGTAGTACTGGGCAAGTATTTCGAGCTGAGCCAGGGCAGCGTGCTGGCATTGATGGTGGTGTTTGGCCTGGTGTTCTGTGCCACGGCATACGTGGGGTATCGCGGGCTGGAAATCCTGTCTTACATCGCGGTGCCCGCCATGGGCATTTTGCTGGTGCTGTCGATGTGGGTCGCGACTGTAAAGGTTGGCGGGCTGGACGGCCTGCTGGCGGTGGTGCCGACCGCCGAGCTGGACCTGTCCACCGCGATCACCCTGGTGTTCGGCACCTTCGTCAGCGGCGCGACCCAGGCCACCAACTGGACGCGGTTTTCTCGCTCGGCCAAGGTCGCGGTACTGGCCAGCCTGATCGGCTTTTTTATCGGCAACGGCTTGATGGTGTTGATCGGAGCCTACGGCGCAATCGTTTATCAGCAGCCGGACGTAGTGGAAGTCTTGCTGCTACAGGGTTTCGCCATGGCGGCGATGGCCATGCTGCTGCTCAATATCTGGAGCACTCAGGACAACACCATCTACAACTTCGCCGTGGCCGGCTGCAACCTGCTGCGCACCCGGCGGCGCAAAACCGTGACCCTGGCCGGTGCAGTGATCGGCACCCTGCTCGCCTTGCTGGGCATGTACGACATGCTCGTGCCGTACCTGATTCTGTTGGGCACGGTGATCCCGCCGATTGGCGGCGTGATCATGGCGGACTTCTTCTACCGTTATCGCGGCCAGTACCCACGCCTGGCGGATGCCCGCCTGCCCGCGTTCAACTGGCCCGGGCTGGCGGCCTACGCGGTGGGCACGCTGTTGGCGTTCAACTCACCCTGGGTTGCACCGCTGGTGGGGATCGCTGCCGCGTCGCTCACCTACATGCTGCTCATTGCTTTACTGCGCGTGCGCGAACCTCTGGCCGACGCCCCGGCATGAGCCTGACCACCGCCAATGGTAACCTGATGGCCGCCTGATTGAATTTAGCCAAGAGGAACTTGCCCATGCACATCATCAATGCCCGCCTGCGCAACCGTGAAGGCCTGCATGATCTGCACCTGGAACATGGCCGGATCGCCAGCATCACTGCACAAACAAGCATACCGGCCTTAATGACCGGCGACCTGGATGCCGCCGGCAATCTGGTGATCCCACCCTTCGTCGAACCGCACATTCACCTGGACGCCACCCTCACCGCCGGCGAACCACGCTGGAACATGAGTGGCACCCTGTTCGAAGGCATCGAATGCTGGGGAGAACGCAAAGCCACCATCACGGAGGAAGACACCAAAACCCGCGCCAAAAAAACCATCCAGGCCCTCGCCGCCCACGGTATCCAGCATGTGCGCACCCACGTCGACGTGACCGACCCGGACCTCACCGCGCTCAAAGCCATGCTGCAAGTGCGCGAAGAAAGCTCGCACCTGATCGACCTGCAAATCGTTGCCTTTCCCCAGGAAGGCATCGAGTCTTTCCGCAATGGCCGTGAGTTGATGGAAGAAGCCATTCGCTTGGGCGCCGACGTCATCGGCGGCATCCCCCACTTCGAGTACACCCGCGATCAAGGGGTGAGCTCGGTGAAGTTCCTCATGGACCTGGCCGAACGCACCGGCTGCCTGGTGGATGTCCACTGCGACGAAACCGACGACCCGCACTCACGCTTTCTCGAAGTGCTGGCCGAGGAAGCACGCAGCCGCGACATGGGTGCTCGCGTCACCGCCAGCCACACCACCGCCATGGGCTCCTACGACAACGCCTACTGCGCCAAACTGTTTCGCCTGCTGGGTCACTCCGGCATCAGCTTCGTCTCCTGCCCCACCGAAAGTATCCACTTACAAGGCCGCTTTGACAGTTTCCCCAAACGCCGGGGGGTCACACGCGTCAACGAACTGCTCGAAGCTGGCATGAACGTATGTTTCGGCCAGGACTCCATCGTCGACCCCTGGTATCCGTTGGGCAACGGCAACATCCTGCGTGTATTGGAAGCCGGTTTGCACATCTGCCATATGCTCGGCTACCGCAACCTGCAGAACGCCCTGGACCTGGTCACCGACAACAGCGCCAAGGCCATGGCCCTCGGCGACCGATACGGCCTGGAACCCGGTCGACCGGCCAACCTGCTGGTGCTCTCGGCAGACAGTGACTATGAGGTGATTCGCAGCCAGGGCCTGCCGTTGTATTCGATCCGCAACGGCAAGGTGCTGATGAAACGTCAGCCGGCGCAGGTGGAATTTGTGTAATGCACTGAGCTAGACGATCGCGTCGATGTCCAGTATTTGCGCTTTTCCCCGATCGCTGTGGAGGGCTGACGGAACACTGGCCACCTGGGACAAGGCGCGGTTTTCCCGGTGAGTGAACCAGCGTTTGAGACCCAGTTGCAGATTGGCACTGTGGGCATGGCTACCGTACACATCGCGCGCATCGAGGCGGCGCCAGCGCAGGCTGGCCAGGCGCTCGCGGCTGGTGTGCAAGCGGTCGATCTCGGCGTTCAAAGCGTCGTTGTGCTCATGGCTACGGTCATTGGCCGGGCGCAATCGGGCAAGCTCGCGGCGTTTGGTCCTCAACTGCTCGCGCATGTCTTCGAGGGCGCGATCCAGCAGCTCGAATTCCCTCGCGGTCACCAGAGGCCCCTGGCTCTCCAGGGTTTGCTGCCAGCGCCGCAATGTTGCCCAGGCCGCGGGAATGTAGCTGGCGGTCATGAAGTGCTGGTTGGCCTGGAACAGTTGCCGCAACAGGTTGTCGCGGTCGGGCATGTCGCCGTGTAACTGCAGAGCTCGATTACAACCAGCCTCCTGGATCGACTCACAGCCAGGTTTCCACAACACCGAGGCGTGCGTGCCATCGGCAAGCCTAATCGGCATGAAGTGCTGCTGTTCACCATGGTGCTGGTAGGCACTCCCACCGACGCGTACCAGGCCAGCGGCAAACAACAAGCCGCCGGCGGTGGGGGCACTGAATAAGGTGACGGCACCTGGCACCCAGAGTTTGGCAGTGGTGTTCATCCACGGCGCCGGCACACTGGGGACGGGATCATTGTGGTTGACGATTCGGTGATGGACCAGGGCGCGGGCGCCTGCGGTGAACTCGGAATCGGCGGCGCGGGGCGCACCGTAGGTGTAGAGCAGGATGTTGTAGTCGGCGTCCGGGATGCGGCGCAGCCCTTCAGCGAGTAGCAAGGCAATCGCCCCGCCGAGGCTGTGGCCGCAGATAACCACGCGTTGATCAACGTGATATCGCGAAAGGTACTCCAGAACAAAATGATACAGGGCCTTAAATCCTTGGTAAAAACCTCGATGAGCTTTGCCTGCACCTTCAACGAAAGGGACTTGATGAGCATCTGCATCCCGCAAAGCATCTGCGCCACTGGCCGTACCACGCACAGCTATAAGTACAACCTCGTCGTGATGACAGATGAAAGCTTGAGTGTCAGTGCCTAATTCAACGTCGTTAAAAAAATGTATGCGCTCCGGATGCTCGCCCTGCAAGTGATTGCGCTCATACAAGTCAGGATCAAAAGGCAAAATCTCAAAGCGACGAGAGTAGGCGACGTCTTCATACAATGGATAAAACCGCTGCACTTGTTCTGAGTCGAACTTCCAAGCCTCCCGATAACACGACAATTGCTCTACAAACACGTTTCCTATACTAGGATTCAGCGGGAAACTGACCGTATCCCCATCTCCCGTTGGAGGATCCTGGCCAAATTCGCAGTAACTCAATGTAGCCATAAGCGCCAGCTGGTAAAGGTTCAATGCACAAAACTGATCATCCGTGGAAATGATCGGCCGTAGCGCTCGTAGAGGACGTACCTCCAATGCCGTAAATTGGTTTGGCAATAGCGCCAACCCCTTGAATAAGGACTCCGGAGGACCGAACCCCAGGTCCGCCATCAGCCTGAGCGTATTGCGCGTTGGACGGCGAGCTTCAGACGACGGTGGAGGTAAGTGGGCTTTGTACCGAACCAGGTCGCTTACCTCCACCTGATAAAAACGATCTGCTTTTTGCCGTGCCGGGTTATTTTCGACACGCTGACCATTATTGTTCTGAAAACATGTTAGTTCTGCGCGTACTTGAAGCTCCGTAATGGGTAACGCGTAATTACGCCGCGACATAAGGCGGCGGTAAGACTCTTCTCCTCCCGAATAAGGCTCATCCATCAAAAGGATTACCGGGCCACAATAAATACCCTCTAGCTTGGCAAACCCGTTCCCGTCCAAACGCCCTTTATATTGCTGCCCTGCACTGTCTTGGAGAGTGTAAGGCAGGCCGCCATAGGCCTTACCATTCCCCGTTTCATCTACCAGGCAAAAGGACAACCAATCGCCGTGCAACGGGCAGGCAGGCATCTTGTCGATAAAAAACTGTTGCTTCCATGCATTCTGTTTCATGAGCTTTCTCCATTATTAATTACACGTTGGATAAACGTTGCATAGGCGGCCATCTGGCATTTTGAAAGCCTTGAAGTCGACTACATTCCCGCGACAAAACGCGAATAGGTCCTCCTCGCTTTTGCCCCTGCAGCGCTTCCAGCCACCGGCAACCTTTACCCAGTTATCAGCCACAGCCGGTTCTTCTTCCTCTGTAAATGCCAACACCATTCTTAACGTCTTCCCGGACAGTCCGTCACGGTGCACATGCCCGCCAGGCCGGGCCCTCTTGAGTTTTCCAGCAGCATCCAGTGATTTGCACCAAAGGATTTTAAGAATGGCGTGCTTAGGGCCAGCGGTACGAAACAACCACTGGCATCGCCCAGGAAGCTCCTGGACTCCGGTATCAGGCATCAAAGGCATTCCAGGTTCCCAGCTATCGTGGAAATAGATGACGGCATAATCCCTTCCGATGTCCGACCAACGCTGCCCCCAACTGGCATTAATTGCGAAAACGAGGCGGCGCAATACTAAAGGGCAGCCATTTACTTGCTCCGTGAATGGCACTTCAAAACTGACCCTGTTGGCGACGGGTTTGCTGGCAGCCTTGAATATTTTGAGCTCAGGACGCCTGCCATTTCTTCTAGGCAGTTTGCAGACTTCGCCTGATGCGGGTGCATATGAAGCGTCCCCTACCACGGCAAACCCCGCCGGCAAATCCACCTCCAGCGTAAAGCTATCCGCCGCCTTCCCCGCACACCCCGTAAGCCACATCATTCCAACAGCCAGCAATGCACGTCCTATCCACCTACTCATCCTTGAGCCCCTCCTTGCGCCATTGCTCCAGCACCCGCTCAAAATGCTGTCCCGGTGCCTCCCCCTCTAACGGCTGCCACCGAATGACACTGCCCCGAGTCGCCTCTTCCAACCGGCCCACCACCAGAAACTCAAGTTGCTCAGGCGAACGCCATTGCCAGCTTCGGGCCTGCTCCAATACTTGGGCCAGCCAGATCCTGGGGTCGTGAAACTCCACCAGAGCAGCCAGGTCTTCACTGTGCTCGGCCAGCAGGTAGCGCAGGATATTGGCCTGCAGAATGGTCGCGGCCTGAGGGTTGGGCGCCTGCAACCAGGGCGCGGGATCGGGGACCGCATACTCGCCCGGCGCGGGATTGTCGTGGCTGCACCAACGGCCCTCATGCCAGTAACACACGCTGGTCAGCGGGCCCAGGTAGATGGGCCATTGCTCTGCCGGCAGATATGCAAGGGCACGGGCCAGGGTGCGGTTGTCGTGGAAACGGTACAGGGCCTTTTTGCCTTCTGGCCCGACCAGCAGTCGATCACGCCAATGTCGGGTCACAGCGACCAGGTCGTCGCTGGGTAAACTGCCCAGCCACCCTCGGTTTGCCTCCGGGTTTTGCAGATGATTGGCCAGCGCAGGCTCCCCCATCCGGTCCAATAACAGGATCACGGGGCCCTTGCTCGCCAGTTCGGCTGCCGCTGTTTCTCCATAGAGCGGGCAATACTGCGAGGGGTTGCGAGCCGCCATCAGCGACTGGCAGTTCTCATTATTTGCTTCGAGCATGAGGCATAAACGACGCCCCGCCTGTTGCTGCTGCGCCATCCATTGGTAAGCCACGTCTTGCATCATGCGGCCCTCCCGGCGAAATCGCATTGGCCTTCGCGACAACGCTCGCAGATCGGGCAAAAATCCGCGTCCAGTTGGCGGGCCATGTCCATGATGAGGCCTTGCACAACGGAAGCCTCGGGAGCGCCCGCAACAGAGGAAGGGCTGGCCGACCGTGCAGCGGATGGCGCGCCACCGACGGTGATGGGCCGGCTGCTGAAAATCCCGCCGGCCTGAATCTGCAAATGCTCGCCGCCGGCCTTGAAACTCAACTGCGCGCCTGCATCGATGACAAGGCTGGCACCCGCCTTCAGGTGAATCTGTTGACCGGCTTCGATCACCATCACCTGTGTCACCTGGGTGTGGCTGTCGCCTTGCACGGCCAGGTGGTCGTTTGCCGTCAGCGCAACACTGCGATCTCCCGTGATGTGACGCTGCTCTCCGCTCTCAAGACGCACCGTGCTCAAGCCTCGGATGATTTCACTGCGCTCGCCGAACACTTCCAAACGGCTGTCATGGCCCACCTGCTGCTCCAGGTCACGCTGGGCTCGCAGGTAGATCAGCTCTTCGCCACGGCGGTCTTCAAGATGCAGCTCATTGCTGCCCGCGCCCCCGGGGACGCTGCGACTGCGCAACACGCTGCGGGTCTTGTGCTGCGGCAAGGAATAAGCCGGCATGTGCGATGCATTGGGCAGGCAACCGTTGATCAATGGCTGGTCCGGGTCGCCCTCCAGGAAGGTCACCAACACCTCCACTCCCACCCGTGGAATCATCATGGCGCCAAACCCGGCACCGGCCCACCCGGAGGCAACCCTTACCCAACAACTGCTCTTGTCATCCGTCTGGTCCAAGCGGTCCCAGTGAAACCGCACCTTCACTCGACCATAGGCATCGCAGTGTACCTCTTCATCCGCAGGCCCTGTAACAGTCGCCGTCTGGCTGCCGTTGATGGACGGCTTGGGATGTTTGAGCGGGGGTCGATGCACCGCACGCCAGGGGGTCGCAATGAAGCGGTTGCGATACCCGACGAAGGTGTCCGTATCGGCTACCGCTTCCTCCAGCACCTGTGGCTGATAGCCTTCGTGACGCACCGAGGTGAGCAACCACAGGTCGTTGCAGACCGAATCCGGATGGCCTTGCAACTCAAGAAAATGGCCACTGCGCAACAGGGGCTGGCCGCTCTTGCCTGACGCACAATGGCGGTCGGATTGATGTCGCTCCAGGCTGCGACGCGCCAGTTGCGCCCCCCGTGCATGGCCGGTGAAACCGGCAGGGTAACGGTAGTCTTCAAGCGCCGCGCCCGGTACACCGCCGGCGGTATCCTGCAACCGCAGCGACGGGTGTTCGAAGTCATGGTCACGGCGCACCGTTCGCCGGCTGCGGGTTTGCAGGCGTACATCGAAGCGGTGAATACCCTTCGTTGCGGCCAGCGGATCGATCGTCGAGCAGTATCGCTGCATCGGCAGGCGCTGAAATACGGTTTGATCATCCCCAAACACCAGCAGATGAGCGTCGACACTATGGCGGAAGTGGTAATGGATACCCTCCTCTTCGCACAGGCGCTGGATGAAGTGCAGATCCGTTTCCGCATACTGCACGCAAAAGAGCCGAGGCGGATAAACCACCGGGCCGAGCTCGAAGGCGTAGGCATCTGCCAGGATGCCGTGCTGCTCAAGAACGCTGGCAATCATCTGCGGCACGCTACGCTGCTGGAAAACCCGCTGGTCGCGGCGATGGGCAAGGCAGGCCAGACGAGGCGCGAGGGTAAGGTGGTAACGGGTGAGCCGGGCACCCGGAGCATCGCGGCCGATGGTATAGACCAACCCGTGCAGGCCTTGCGCCGTTTCGCCCAAGTACAGATAGACCGGCTGATGAAGCAACGCCTCCAGATCAAGGTCAGGGCTTTCGCTGACGAATTGCACCTGGATGAAATACGGTTGATCAAGACACTCATTGCCGTTGAAGGCGAGTACCTGCAAGTGGGCAGTGACGCCTTGAATCATTAATTTGAAACGTGACGAAACAAACGCGTCAACCATCCGTTGTTACCCGCCAATCAATAACCCGCTGATTAAAAGCTCTCCTCGTGACTGCCGAATACCGGCCGAGAAAAAGCGCCTGAACGCCCTGAAGCTTAGCGATCTCAGGGAAAATTCGGCCCTTGGAAAATAAAAAAGAAGTTTCGTACGATGAGGTTGGAAGTGTCTTTTACAAAATAAGAAATTCGTTTAATAAACAAATTATCAACAATAAGAAAATTCTTACTTCGACACTTCCAAATAGAACTATCCATTAAGGAAATAGCTGACCCACATCACCATGGCAATTGCTTACGTCAGTGAATGCGCGGTCCCGAAAAGACTGACGCTCGACAACGTTTCAGCTTCAACCCGCAGACGTACTGGCGCCGTGCCGCCCGGCATCACCACCGCCACTTCCCCGGCGCCGACCCAGCCTGCTCGCCATGCCGCACAGGCCACCGCGCTGGCGCTGGTACCCGAAGACGCAGTAGGCCCTTCGCCGCGCTCGAACACCCGCGCGATTACCTGATTACCCGACGCACGCGCGGCCCATTGTAAATTGACCCCCGCGACACAGGGACGACCGCTGCCCACAGGCGGAGCGAAGGCGATCGCTTGCAATCGCTCAAACAGTGCCGGTTGATGCATGGCGAGATAGGTGGGCAATGCCGCCATCTGCTCGACAAGTGTTACGCAATGGGGATTGCCCACCCGCACGAACTGGCTTCTATCCCATTGCGGGTCTATCGCCGCCAACGCGGCCACGTTACTGAACTCACCCTGCTGCGCCACACCGCTATCCACTCCCGCACCGGCTGCCGATGGGCCGAAACCCGGTTGCCCCAGGTCCAGCCAAAAGCCCTCGACTTGCTGGTACACCGCAGGCTCCACCCGCGTGACCACCGGTGAAACTGCATCCGCTTTATCGTGATGCACCCGCAACTCGCAGCCTTCTGACATAACGCCTTGGTCGGTCAATGCCTGGGCAAAGATGGTTAACCCGTTGCCACTGCGCTCGGCGAGGCTACCGTCAGTATTGACGATCAATAGATCGAAAGGTGGCGCAGCCTGAAACGGCCCAACCAGCAACCCGTCGCAGCGATGAGCCTTGGCACCGGGCGCCGGCGACACCGCTCCCCACCCGCATTCGGCAGCGATGGCCGATGCGCTCCATGCCTGGCGCGCACTCGCGGCGAGGTCGGCGCCGTCGGGCAGATCAACACCCCGGCGACGTAAATAATCGGGGCTGACTACCCCATAGATATTGCCGCGCGCGTCATAGAACCGAGTCACGCTGTTAGCTGCTTGAAAAAAGTCATCGGTCTGTTCGTCGGTAGCCTGAAAGAGAGAGCAACAGCGTATTACAGAACGCCCACTTCTACACACGCGACACCTTCAGGTTGGAAATACCGTCACGGGCCGCTCGCTAATCCCAAGGGAACCCGGCTCGCTCGACGAAGCCTGATGTGCAAGGATGTCACGCCGGACATCGTTCGTTGAACGCAACACCAAGGATTATTCATGACTGCCATCCCCACTTCCGCCCCCGTGGTTCCCGGGCGGCTGGAGCAAATGTCGACCCGTATCGCTTTTTTCATCGCCGGCTTCGGCATCGCAGCCTGGGCACCGCTGGTGCCGTACGCCAAGGCGCGCGCGCAACTCAACGAAGGCACACTGGGCCTCTTGCTATTGTGCCTGGGGGTAGGATCGATCCTCGCCATGCCCGTGGCCGGGGTGTTGGCGTCACGCTTTGGCTGCCGGCGCGTGTTGACCGCCGGCACGGTCTTGATTTGCCTGGCGTTGCCGATGCTGGCCACCGTCAGTTCGATTCCGCTGCTGATGGCGGGGTTGTTCCTGTTTGGCGCAGGGCTGGGCACGGTGGATTCGACGGTCAACCTGCAAGCGGTGATCGTTGAACGCGCCAGCGGGAAAACCATGATGTCGGGCTTCCACGGGTTGTTCAGCCTGGGTGGGATCGTCGGTGCGGCGGGGGTCTCCGGCTTGCTGGGGCTGGGCTTGTCGCCGCTGCAGGCAACCCTGGTGGTGATCGTCATCATGGCAGTGGCACTGCTCAAGGCCAGGCCGCATCTGCTCCCCTATGGCAGTGAAAGCTCAGGGCCGGCGTTTGCCATTCCTCATGGCGTGGTGCTGTTTATCGGCTGCTTGTGTTTCATCGTTTTCCTGGCCGAAGGCGCAGTACTGGACTGGAGCGCGGTGTTCCTCAGTGCCGAACGCGGCCTGGACGAAGCTTATGCAGGCCTCGGCTACGCGGCATTCGCCCTGACCATGACCGCAGGGCGCTTGACCGGTGACGTGATTGTGCGACGCCTGGGCGCTACCTGGGTGATCGTGGCCGGTGGCGCGTTGGCAGCGGCCGGTGTATTCCTGGCCACGCTGTCCCCCGCCTGGGAAATGGCGCTGCTTGGGTATGCGCTGGTAGGCGCCGGCTGCTCCAATATCGTCCCGGTGCTGTATACCGCCGTGGGCAAACAGAAGGTGATGCCGGAACATATTGCCGTGCCCGCCATCACCACGCTGGGCTATGCGGGCATATTGGCCGGGCCGGCAGTGATCGGGTTCATTGCCCATGCCAGCAGCGTGGCAACCGCGTTCCTGCTGATCGGTGGGTTGCTGGCAGCGGTGGCGATCAGCGGCAGGATAGTGCGTGTATAAACGCTCGCCGGTATGAGCGGCCTGATTATGCGCCCCGCTCATACCTGCGACGCCTTCAGTTACCCTTTTCTTTCTTATCGTTTTCCAGCCATCGATCGATGCTGTAGTTCTTCAGCCAGCCATCAATGTTGTGGCTCCCAAAAATGTTGGTGCCGTTCGCTTTGTTGCTGTCCAGGGAGTCGAGTAATCCTGGTCGCTCAACAATGTTCTTGGCGACGTATACCTGCTGCTCGCTGTATTTTTTCTTGGGGAACCCAGTCGCCGGATCCCGTACGACATTACCGTTCTTGTCGGTCTCGTCAGGATCTTTGCTCATTTCGATCAGTGTGTCTGTCTTGACGTATCGGTGCTTCTCGAAAAAGAAGGTGTAGTCTTCGGATTTATCCCGCAGTTGATCAAACATGCCCCTGAACGCCTGCACGACTTGTGCATTGGTTTTCGAATGGAATGGATCCACACTTTGGGTATTGGGGTTGGTGTTGCCAACGACCAGGTCAGATGCATTGGCCAGGCTTTCAGGCGTGATTTTACCGCCATCGACTAGAATCGCCTCGTTGAGCCTGGGGCGATTGAGTATCTCCCTGGCCAACATGATGGTGCGTTCAGAGACGCTGCTTTTGTGCACGTCTTCAGCGGCAATTTGTTGCAGCCCGCTCTGGGTCAGGTGGCCATCTTTCTTGAACTTATCCAGCATGGAAAAGTTGTTATTCAGATCTGTCGCCAGCAGGCGGTCGTCCGAACTGATATAGGGATTTCCCACATTTGACATTCCGCCATACAGCCCTTGGCCGTCAAAATGCCGGCTGGCGCCATTGACCATCAAGCTGTCGGGGGCAAAACTCGAGGTCGTTCCGAGCGGCTGCTGGGTTCCCAACGCCTTGTCCACGACGCTGAGCCGCGCGTAACCACCACCGGCTGGAGCAGGCGCCTGATTCGCACCGGCAGTCCAATTCTGCAGATGCGGTAATCCAGAGCCTGAAGTATTTATCCCGTTAGTCATGTTGATTCCCACCTTATTTAGATTGCATTACTTGGACCTCGAGTGCTCCGTCTTCAAAAGCGCTGTGACGGTCAGCGCGAGGCAAGTATCGAATATGTGGCAACCTAAAAATAATGGTTCCGGCAAGCCGCCAGCCTGCTCCCGGTAAACCTTGAACATTTGTGACCAGCCAGCGACGTCAGTGGGTTGACTGTCATTGACGGCGTGACAATTTGCTCCACAGCGCTTCGAGCAATGACACTGCTGACCGAGGCGCCGGCCCGTCCTCTACGGCTCGCGAGCCCCTATCGAAGTCTTCAGTCGTAGGCGCCTTGAAACTGAACTTGGGTGACGACGTGAGATTGAGCCCCTTTGCTTGAGATGAGCCCAGGCCGTGTAGCGTAGTTGCCGGAGCGGGCAGGTTTGCAACAGCGTACTGGGAGTGAGATTGGCGAGGTTCAAATGATGTCGAATTCATAGGCCATTACCTGTTCCAGTAAACGAAGGCATCCATGGTCACACCAATGGATGCTTTCTTCGTGGTAAATACTTGCAAATGGTTCCAGCATCACTGCGGAGCGATTTCCTGGCCAAGTGTCTACCAACCGATGCGACGCATTGGGCCAGGTATTAGCGCAAGAGCCGATACAGGTCGTCCCGGGTGATCTTGCCATCGCGCAGGAACCCGAAGACGTTATCCATCGAGCCCTTCAACTCCGAACGCGCCATGACTTCTCGCGATAGCTGGGTAATGCTGTCGGTGGGTCCATGACCATAAAGCGGACGCGACGCAAACTTTGCGAAGGTGTTGACGTCGATGGCGTTTCTATCGGCGCTCCACCACGGCCCTTTCAACGCGTTGAAGTTATTCAAGACATTCTGGGCAAGTTGCCTGTCGTCTTGAAGCTTGAGTGGGTTCGACGAAAGAATGAATTTGCTGATGTCTTGTTTAGACAGGGATTTGTCCAGGGCCCCCGTCCCATCATTTCGATCGAGGGCCTGCATCAGGCCCGGGCGCTTGAGCAATTCCCTGGCAAGCCTGATGTTCTCGTCCACCTTCGAAAACCCGGTCAAGGGTCGACCTGCCATATTATTTATATGCTCAGGCGTGACGGTCGGTGCGTACCAGGGTTTGAACTTGTCGTATTTATTCAATAGCCCCTGGGCCAACAGCTCGTTGCTCTGTTTTCCGTAAAGAGGATCCGGCAGTGTGGGGTTGGGACGTGGGGGCGGGCCTGGATTGAAGCCTGGTTTGTGCGACTGCGCTGCGCTGTCGAAAACCGGGCCGGACTGACTCGCCGACTGCTCGAAACTCGGGCCCGCCGCGCCCGCAGCCTTGGCCACCGCGCTGGGTTGTGCGTCTGCGCGAGTCTGCGCCAGGTTGTCAGTTGATGAGGCGAACGCTTGATTGGATGCGGATACCGACATGGGGTACTCCAGTGCTGAGTTAGGGCGATACCTTGCTGCCGCAGCCTTGCCAACGATGGATGAATCGTGGCGCAGGTCTGCACCAGCAGGCCTTTGCTGTGTGGCAGAGCGATAGCAATAGGTTCCTCGACGTGTTGAAAACATCCAACTAGGGGTAGGAAGGAGGTCTTGCGTAACGAAGAGCGAATCGGGAAATTTCCCTGCACACGGCAACGCAAATCGCCTATGTCCACGACATCCATCCCCGGGCACGTCAACGCTCCTAAGTTCACTTGAGGATAAAGACGCGTCTACTGTCAGAAATTACAGTTGCATTGGTCCGCGACCCTTTCAAATGCACAGCGCCGTGCTGAACTTCCATCACCGCGCATCAGTCAGCACAAAAGACTCTCATTAAACAGCGGGTGGGCGATGCAGATTTCCTTGCAGCAACAAGTGGCCCTGGTCACCGGTGCCAGCTCCGGCATCGGCGCGGGCGCCGCCGAGGCGTTGGCCGAAGCCGGCGCGGCCGTCGTACTTAACTACAACTCCCAGGCGGCACCGGCCGAAGCCCTCGCCGCGCAGATCAACGCCAACGGCGGCCGGGCGATTGCCATCGGTGGCGATGTGTCGAAAGAAGCCGACGTCGAACGCCTGTTCGCCCAGACCCTCGATGCCTTCGGCCATCTGGATATCCTCGTGGCCAACTCCGGCCTGCAAAAAGACGCCAACCTGGTCGACATGAGCCTCGACGACTGGAACACCGTGATCGGCGTCAACCTCACCGGCCAATTTCTCTGCGCACGCGCCGCCGTGCGTATTTTCAACCGGCAAGGCGTGCGCGCTGGGGTGTCCCGCGCGGCCGGCAAGATCATTCATATGAGCTCGGTGCACCAATTGATTCCCTGGGCCGGGCATGCGAATTACGCGGCGTCCAAGGGCGGCGTGGAGATGCTGATGCGCACCCTCGCCCAGGAAGTCAGCGAGCAGCGCATCCGAATCAACGGGATTGCGCCGGGCGCGATTCGCACCGCAATCAACCGTGCAGCCACCGAAGGCGCAGCGGAAAAAGAGCTGCTCAAGTTGATTCCCTATGGCCGGGTCGGCGATGTGGAGGACGTAGCGAACGCGGTGGTGTGGCTGGCCAGCGACGCGTCCGATTACGTGGTCGGCAGCACGCTGTTCATCGATGGCGGCATGAGCCTTTATCCGGAGTTTCGTGGCAATGGTTGATTTGAAGAACGAGCCACAAAGCCCCATCGGTGCCCACGGCATCATTGGCGACATGCGCAGCGCCGCGTTGGTGAATGACCAGGGCAGCATCGATTTTTTCTGCTGGCCGGAATTCGACAGCCCGTCGATTTTCTGTGCGTTGCTCGACACACCCGACGCCGGCACCTTCCAGCTCACCCCGGACATACCCAATGCGCGCCGCGAGCAGATTTACCTGCCCGACACCAATGTGCTGCAGACCCGTTGGCTGAGCGATGCGGCGGTGGTGGAAGTCACCGATTTGCTGGCCGTCAGTGAAGAGGTCGACGACCTGCCGCTATTGATCCGCCGCGTGCGGGTGGTCAGCGGCACGGCGACATTCCACCTGCGCTGCGCCGTGCGCCATGACTATGCCCGCGCCCACACGCACGCCACAGCCTGCGACACTGGCATACTGTTCAGCGCTGACGGCCAGCCTGGCCTGCGCCTGGTCGGCAGCCACGCGCTGACGCTGGACGAGAATGTGGCGGTGGCCCGCTTCAGCCTGGCCCAGGACGAAAGCGCCGAATTCGTCCTCGGCGGCCAGGACGATCCACGCGTAACGAACGCCTGCACCGACCTCTACCTGCAACGCACCTTGAAGTTCTGGCGCGGCTGGATCAGCCAATCAAACTACCGTGGGCGCTGGCGTGAAATGGTCAACCGCTCGGCCTTGGCGCTGAAGCTGCTGACCTCGCGCAAACAGGGCGCAATCATCGCCGCCGCTACCTTCGGCCTGCCGGAAAGCCCTGGCGGCGAGCGCAACTGGGACTACCGCTACACCTGGATCCGCGACGCCTCCTTCACCGTCTACGCCTTCATGCGCCTGGGGTTCATCGAGGAAGCCAATGCCTATATGCGCTGGCTCAGAGGCCGGGTCAGCGACTGCTGCGGCCAAACCACCAAGATCAACATCCTGTACGGCATTGATGGTCGCCAGGAACTGCCGGAAACCACACTGGACCACTTGCGTGGTCATGGTGGCGCCCAGCCGGTGCGCGTGGGCAATGAAGCGTTCGACCAGATCCAGCTGGATATCTACGGCGAACTGATGGACGCGGTTTACCTGGTCAATAAATACGGCGAAGCGATTTCCCACCAAGGTTGGAAACACACCGTGGAAGTGGTCGACCAGGTCTGCGAAATCTGGAACCAGAAAGACGTCGGCATCTGGGAGATGCGCGGCGAGCAGCATCACTTCCTGCACTCGCGCCTGATGTGCTGGGTGGCCCTGGACCGTGCGATCCGCCTGGCCTCCAAGCGCTCACTACCGGCGCAGTTCGCGCGGTGGGACCAGACGCGCCAGGCCATCTATGCAGACATCTGGAGCAACTTCTGGAACGAGGAACGTGGGCATTTCGTGCAGCACATCGACAGCACTGCCCTTGACGGCTCGATGCTGTTGATGCCGCTGGTGCGCTTCGTTGCCGCGACTGATCCACGCTGGCTGTCGACACTGGAGGCGATCGAGAAAAGCCTGGTACGCGACGGCATGGTCTACCGTTACCGCAACGACGACAGCCAGATCGATGGGCTGCAAGGCACCGAAGGCGCGTTTACCGCATGTTCGTTCTGGTACGTCGAATGCCTGGCCCGCGCCGGGCAAGTGGAAAAAGCCCACCTGGAGTTCGAACAGTTGCTGCGCTACGCCAACCCGCTGGGGTTGTACGCCGAAGAGTTCGACAGCCAGGCCCGGCACCTGGGCAATACGCCCCAGGCCTTGAGCCATTTGGCGCTGATCAGTGCGGCGACGTTTCTGGACCGTAAGCTCAGTGGGGAGAAAACCGTATGGCAACCCTGATACCACCTGCCCCGCTGCTGTATGTGCGCACGTCCATGCTCGATGTGGCTTACGAAACCCACGGCCCTGTCGATGGCGAGCCCGTCATCCTGTTGCATGGCTTTCCCTACGACCCGCGCAGCTACGACGAAATCGCGCCAGTACTGGCGCAGCGTGGCTACCGGGTGCTGGTGCCGTACCTGCGCGGCTATGGGCCTACGCGTTTTATCAACGATCAAGTCATGCGTTCCGGTCAGCAGGCAGCACTGGGCAAAGACCTGCTGGATTTCATGGATGCGCTGTCCATTCCCTGCGCCACGCTGGCCGGTTATGACTGGGGTGGTCGCGCCGCGTGTATCGTCGCGGCGCTGTGGCCGGAACGGGTGCGTGGTCTGGTGACCGCAGAGGGCTACAACATCCAGGACATCGCCGAGTCGGCCAAGCCACGGGCACCTGCTACAGAGCATCGGTTGTGGTACCAGTATTACTTTCATACCCAGCGCGGCGTGGACGGCCTGACCGCCAACCGGCGCGAACTGTGCCGGCTGTTGTGGGCGTTGTGGTCACCGTCGTGGGCGCACGGGCCGAGCCTGTATGGGCACACCGCGCCATCGTTCGATAACCCGGATTTCGTCGCGGTGGTGATCCACTCCTACCGCCACCGCTTCGGGTATGCGCCGGGGGACCCTGGGCTGGAATTCATCGAGCAGGCATTGGCGCTGCAACCGCCGATTTCGGTGCCGAGCATTTCCCTGTGCGGCGCCGATGACGGCGTGGGGCCGCCCCCGGAAGAGGACGACGATGTCGAGCACTTCAGCGGTTTTTATCGACGCCAGGTGTTGCCCGGCGTGGGTCACAATATTCCCCAGGAAGCGCCCCAGGTTACCCTCGCAGCGCTGCTGGAGTTGCTACACCGGTGAAAACCGCTCGCGATAGGCCTGCGGCGTTACCGACAGGGCCCGCAGGAAACTGCGTCGCAAGGTCTCCTCACAGCCAAATCCGCAGTGCACGGCGATGCGTTTGATCGCAATGCTGCTGTCCGCCAGTTGCCGGCGTGCGCTTTCGACCCGAATCAGCTCCACGGCCCGCGCCGGGGTCTGGCCGGTTTCGGCTCGGTAGTGGCGCACAAAGCTGCGCTCGCTCATGCCAGCCTGGGCGGCCAGGGTGGAAATACTCAGGTCCAACGTCAGGTTGTCGGCGATCCAGGCGTGTAACTCGGCAAAGCGGCTGTCGCTTTTTTGCAGGGACAAGGTCACGCTGAATTGCGATTGCCCGCCGGGACGCTTGAGAAACACCACCAATTGGCGCGCCACGTCCAGGGCGACGGCGCGGCCCAGGTCCTCCTCCACCAGGGCCAGGCACAGGTCGATACCGGCAGTCACGCCGGCCGAGGTCCACAGCGCGCCTTGCTGGATAAAAATCGGATTGGCCTCCACCGTCAGCGCCGGAAACTTGCGCGCCAGTTCCTCACAGCGCGTCCAGTGCGTAGCCACGCGGCATCCGTCGAGCAGGCCACTGGCCGCCAGCAGAAAAGCACCGGTGCAGACCGAGGCCATGCGCCGGGTGTGCCGGGATTTCTCGCGTACCCAGTGCACCAGCGCCGGGTCTTCGGCGGCACCGTAGACGCCCCAGCCACCGGCGATCACCAAGGTGTCACATGGCTGATCGACGGCGGGCAGCGGCTCGGCCACCAGCGCCAGGCCTGCCGAGGTCATCACCGGTTTGGCCTGGTCAGCGATCACATTCACCACATAGGGCGCAGGCAAACCGCGCTGGCGAGCCAGGTCGTTGGCCGAAGCGAACACCTGCAGAGGGCCGGTGACGTCGAGCACCTGGGCATTATCAAAAGCGAGCACATGAATGAGTCGGGGCATGATTGGCGTGATCTGTGGGCTCAATGGCGTATACGCCAAAGCCTAGGCCTCTACAGTGAAGCCGTCCACCCCCTTGATTGGAGTTTCATTCATGACCTTGCACATCGGCTTCCTGCTATTCCCCGGCATCCAGCAACTGGACCTTACCGGCCCCTATGACGTGCTCGGTTCGCTGCCGGACGTGAAACTGCACCTGGTCTGGCAAGACCTGGCGCCGATCACCTCCAGCACCGGCCTGGTGTTCACGCCGACCATCACCTATGCCGACTGCCCGAAGCTGGACGTGCTGTGCGTGCCCGGCGGTGCCGGTGTCGGCGCACTGATGGAGGATCCCTCCACGCTGAACTTCCTCAAGGCCCAGGCGCAAACCGTGCGCTACATGACCTCAGTGTGTACCGGTTCGCTAGTGCTGGGCGCGGCGGGTTTGCTGCGCGGTCGCAAGGCCACCACGCACTGGGCCTACCACGACTTGCTCGCGCCATTGGGCGCCATCCCGGTACAGGCGCGCGTGGTACGTGACGGCAACCTGTTTACCGGGGGTGGAATTACGGCGGGGATCGACTTTGCGCTGACCCTGGCGGCGGAGTTGTACAGCGAAGCGGCGGCGCAATTGGTGCAACTGCAAATCGAATATGCGCCGGCCCCGCCGTTCGACGCGGGCCGGCCGGAGACGGCGCCGGGGCATGTGGTGGCGGAGGCCAACAAGCGCACGGCAGAATCGCGCAGGGTGCGCGGGGAGATTGTGGCGCGGGCGGCGGCACGCCTGGGTTAAATGGATGGTTCCCACGCTCTGCGTGGGAACGCCTCCGGGGACGCTCCGCGTGCCGCCAACTGCCCTCTTTCTGACCCCCCGCCAAAAAAACCTTTTCCCGCCAAACAGGAAAATTCTGACATTTGTTCCTACACTCAAAATCACACCCAGATGCCCAAGTGCCAGCACTACGACCGTCATAAAAATGGCACACAAAACTTCAGTTAACATGCCTATAATGCGAACTTCGCAGAATGGTCAACTTATTGACTATGCCGTAAAAAGGAACTCCTTTAGCCACTAGCTCCGCAAAACTTCCTTCATTTGGATGGTTTCACTTGGATGAATGGTTGCGTTTTAACCAGATGTGGCCCGTTGACTGCTCCGTTGAACAGCTGCGGCGCAAACTTGGTGTGCAATGAGGGATGGTTGTATGCGCGAGAAATCATCAGTGGTCAGTTTGTTTCTGACCCGGGCCGGCTTCGTTGAGTTTTTTGTTGTTTTTGTCAAGTTGGTGCATGGCCTGACCGCCATTTTGCCACCGCTGGTCCTGGCTATTTTCCTCGACCCGATGGACGCCGAGATGCGCTCGCATTTCCTGGGGCTGCTGCTGTTTTTTGCGGTGTTGACGGTTATTTTGTTCCAGGCCCTGGGCATCTATTCCGAAGAGCTGTTCAGCAACCGCTTGCGCCTGCGCGCCAATATCGTGGCCTGGTCGTCGGCGTTCTGCATCCTGCTGTTCATGTACCAGATCCTGCAGGTGTTCCCGCAATTGAACCCGCGCAACCTGGTGGTGTGGTACTTCGCCAGCCTCGGGCTGTTCTGCCTGGAGCGCCTGGTGATGCTGCGCCTGTACCGCAACCTGATGCGCAAGGGCAAATTCCTGCAACGCACGGTGATCCTGGGCTTTACCGACACCGCCGTGCATGTCGCCGACCACCTGCAGCGCAATGGCGATATCCGCTCCGGCCTGATCGGTTTTATCGACGACCGCACCGAACGCATTCCCAAGGAGCTGAGCAGCCTGCCGCTGTTGGGCAACACCCGCGACCTGGAAAAACTCATCCGCGCCGAGCAGGTCAACCAAGTGATGATCTGCCTGCCGTGGGCCGCCGAGCAGCGTATCCATGGGCTGGTCAATCGCCTGCGGCAGATGTCGGTGAACGTGATGCTGGTGCCGGACATGGCCGCCCTGCGCTACGGCCACAGCCGCATTACCGACGTGGGCGGCATCCTGATGTTCAACACCTCGCAGTTGCCGCTGCGCGGCTGGTCGCCCTTTATCAAGCGCTGCGAAGACCTGCTGCTGGCGAGCATCACCCTGGTGGTGCTGTCGCCGGTGATGCTGTTGACGGCGATCGCGATCAAGCTCGATTCCAAGGGCCCGGTGCTGTTTCGCCAGAACCGCTATGGCTATAACGATAATGAAATCCGCGTGTTCAAGTTCCGTTCGATGTTCACCGACCAGAGCGATTTCACCGCCGAACGCCAGACCACCCGCGAGGATCCGCGCATCACCCGAGTCGGGCGCATCATCCGCAAAACCAGCATCGACGAGCTGCCGCAGTTGTTCAACGTCCTGCAGGGCAACATGTCCATGGTCGGCCCCCGGCCCCACGCCACCGCCACCAAGGCGGCGGGCATTCCTTTCGAAGTGGCGGTCAGCGAATACAGCTCACGGCACCGGGTCAAGCCAGGCATCACCGGGTGGGCGCAAATCAACGGCTACCGGGGCGAAACCGACACCCTGTTCAAAATCCAGAAACGCGTCGAGTACGACCTGGAGTACATCTCCAAATGGTCGGTGTGGTTTGACTTGTACATCGTTTTCATGACGGTCCCGGCCGTCCTTTCCACCAAGGAAGTCTATTGATGAATACCCTCAACGGATTAATTCCCTGCATCATTTCCGGTGGTTCGGGCACGCGCTTGTGGCCGGTCTCCCGGCAGAACATGCCCAAGCCGTTCATGCGCATGCGCGACGGCCAGAGCCTGCTGCAGAAAACCTTCCAGCGCGCCGCCCGCCTGCCCGGCGTGGAGAGCGTGCTCACGGTGACCAACCGCGACCTGCTGTTTCGCACCCTGGATGACTACCGTGGGGTCAACAAGGCCCACCTGCCCCTGGACCTGCTGCTCGAGCCCTTCGGGCGCAACACCGCAGCGGCGATCGCCGTGGCGGCGCTGCATGTGCAGGAACATTTCGGCGGCGACGCACAACTTCTGGTAATGCCCGCCGACCATCTGGTGCTCAACGAGACCGCATTCGCCGACGCCGTGGCCCAGGCCCGCGAGCTGGCCGATGCCGGCTACCTGGTGACCTTCGGCATTCAACCCGACCACCCGGAGACCGGTTTCGGCTATATCGAAAAAGGCGCAGCGCTGAGCCAGGGCAACCTTGTCAAACGCTTTGTCGAAAAACCCGACCTGGCCACCGCCCAAGCCTACCTCGACGGCGGCAAACACCTGTGGAATGCCGGCATGTTCTGCTTCAAGGCCAGCACCCTGGTGGATGAACTGAACACCCACGCGCCCGACGTGCTGATCGCTGCGCGTGCCGCCCTTGAGCACAGCCAGCACCTGCAAAACAAAACCTCGCGCCAGCGCGAACTGGACAGTGACGCCTTCGGCAGCGCGCCGGACATTTCCATTGACGTGGCGCTGATGGAAAAGTCCACGCAAGTGGCCGTGGTGCCGTGCGACATCGGCTGGAGCGATATCGGTTCCTGGGAAGCCCTGCGCCAGCTCACCCCCAGCGATGCCCAGGGCAACCAGGTCAATGGCGAAGCGATTTTGCATGACGTGCACAACTGCTATATCGACTCGCCCAAGCGCGTGCTCGGTGCGGTCGGCGTGCGTGACCTGATCATCGTCGACACCCCCGACGCCCTGCTGATCGCCGACGCCCACCGCAGTCAGGACGTGCGCCACATCGTGGCCGAGCTCAAGCGCCAGAACCACCCGGCCTTCAGCCTGCACCGCACCGTCACCCGGCCGTGGGGCACCTACACCGTGCTGGAGGAAAGCACCCGCTTCAAGATCAAGCGCATTGTGGTCAAGCCGCAGGCGTCGTTGTCGCTGCAAATGCACCATCACCGCAGCGAACACTGGGTGGTGGTCAGCGGCGCGGCGCAGATCACCAATGGCGAGCGCGAATTTCTGATCAACGCCAACGAATCCACCTACATCCCGGCGGGGCACAAACACCGCCTGACCAATCCCGGCATCATCGACCTGGTGATGATCGAGGTGCAGAGCGGCGAGTACCTGGGCGAAGACGACATCGTGCGCTTCGATGACATCTATGGGCGTGCGCCTGCCGAAGTGAAGCCGTGACATGCGCACCTCGCTGATCATCCCGACCCGTAACGCCGCAAGCCACCTGGCGCGGCTGCTGCCCGCGCTGAAAATGCAAACCCTGCAACCGGACGAGATGCTGGTGGTTGACAGCGCGTCCAGCGATGACACCGTGGCGCGCTTTCGCGAATACGGCGCGCGGGTCGAGGTGATCGACGCCCGCGCCTTCAACCACGGCGGCACGCGGCGTTGGGCCAGCGAACAGGTAAGCGGCGATGCCCTGATCGTCATGACCCAGGACGCCATTCCCGCCGCGCCCGAGACCTTCGCCAACCTGCTCGCTGAACTGCAGCAGGACCCGCTCAACGGCGTGGCCTATGGTCGCCAACTGCCGCACCCGGATGCCGGTGTGCTGGGGGCGCAGTCGCGCCACTTCAATTACCCGGCCCACAGCCGCAGCAAGCGCCTGGCCGATGCGCCGCAGCTGGGGATCAAGACCTGTTTCAGCTCCGACTCGTTTTCCGTTTACCGACGCAGCGCCCTGCAAGCCGTAGGTGGTTTCCCCGCCGATGTCATCGGCAGCGAAGACGCCTACGTCGCGGCGCGCATGCTGATCGAAGGCTACACCGTGCGCTACGCCGCCTCCGCGCAGGTGTACCACTCCCACGATTACCGACTCATGGATGAGTTTCACCGCTACTTCGACATTGGCGTGTTCTACGGCCGCGAACCCTGGATACGCCAGGCCTTTGGCGATGCCGGCGGTGAAGGTAAACGCTATGTACTGGCTGAACTCGCGGCATTGCGCGCAGCCGGTGCATTGCATCGCGTACCCGAAGTACTGGTGCGCAGCGCGTTCAAGTTGCTCGGCTATCGGCTGGGCCAGCAGGAACGCCGGCTACCCCTCGCCCTCAAGCGGCGCATCAGCATGTTCCCCGGTTATTGGAGGTGAGCATCATGACCTACAGGAAGTCCTATTTGATGAAACGAACCCTGCTCGTCCTGGCCATGATGGCCCTGGCCGCCTGCAATACCCCCGCGCGCATCGTCGCGCCTGACGGCAAGACCGTCGAGGACGGCAAGCGCGCCCTCGACCAACTGGCCCAACTGCCGCCGGCGGTGGAACGCATCCGCATCGGCGATCAGTTGCGCATCGTGCGCGATGCCGGGGAAATGCCGACCCTGTCGGCGTTCAATGTCAGCACCATCTATGAGCTGACGCTGTACACGGTGCAAAGCGACGGCAAGATCAACTACCCGTTCCTGGGCCCGATCCAGGTGGCCCGGCGCACGCCGTCCGAGGTGGCGAACGAGCTGAGCAGCAAGCTTGCGCCGGTGTATCGCGAGCCGCGGGTGACGGTGAACATCAACCAGGCGCCGGGCAATTCGATCATCGTCGGCGGCGCGGTGAACAACCCGACCACAGTGGCGATCGCCTCGGCCAATACCCTGGAGCAAGCCATTGTCGGCGCCGGCGGCGTCAATCCGGCAGGCAATGCCAGCATGGTTGCGCTGCTGCGCGAAGATACCCAAGGCGTCTATCGCGCCTACTTCCTGGACTTCAGCCAATACCTCAAGACCGGGCCCAACGGGCGCAAACAAGTGCCCCTGCAACGCGGTGATGTGGTGTTCGTACCCAAATCCAATGTGGGCGAGCGCATCCAGGGCGTGGATACCTACCTGAACCAGTTGATCCCATTCACCAAGTCGATCGGGGTTGGCTACAACTACACCCGAACCAGCGGCGGCAGTAACTAAAGGAGCGACATCCCATGATCGAGATCCGTTCTTTTCGCGATCTTCTGCGCCTGTTCTTCATCTTCCGGCATGAGTTCAAGCTGGCGGCCATCGCGGCGCTGGTGATCATTTTGCTGGGCGCCTTCCTGCTGCCCGCCAAGTTCGAATCCACCGCGCGCCTGCTGGTCAAGCCGGGGCGTGATTCGACACTGCCGATCGAAATCAGCAACCGCCAGGCGCTGGTCATGCCCAGCACCCAGCGCGACCCGATTGTCGACGAGGAGCGCCTGCTGACCGGCCGCCCGATCGTGCGTGCGGTGGCCGAGCATTACCTGGAAGTCATCGACAAAATGCCGCCGCCGGAAGGTGTCTGGAAGCGCACCAAGTACTACGTCAAAAACGCTATCGGCGCGGTGTTCGACGGCGTGCGCGTGGTGCTGGAAACCGTGGGCGTGATTGAACAGACCACGCCGGTGGAACGCCTCGCCGCGAGCCTGGAAAAGAACTTCGAAGTCAGCCATGCGGCCGGGTCCACGGTGATGGACATCAGCTTCAAGTGGAGCGACCCCGAGATCGCCCAGGCGGTGGTCAAGAGTTGGGTCGAAACCTACATCAACGAACGCACCCAGGCCCTGGGGCGCAAGAGCCTGTATGCCTTCTATGAAGGCCAGGTGTCCAACAGCGCCACCGAGATCAAGAGCTACAAGCAGCAGATCCTGACCCACTTGAACCAGATCGGCGCGGCGAGCATCACCGATCGCCTGGAAGATTTGTCCGAGCGCATCAACGTGCTGCGCGGCGAAACCTTCAACACCACGCGCTTGATTGCCTCGTCGGACAGCGCCCTTGAGAGCACACGCACCCAGCTCAAGACTCAGCCCAAGGAGGTGACCACGGTTCGCCAGATTGCGCTGAACCCGCAGCAGCAGGACTTGCGTCGCTTGCTTAACCAGAAGCTGCTGGAAAAAGCCGACATGATGCGCACCTACACCGATAACGCGCCGCCGGTCAAAGCCCTGGATGCGTCGATTCGGGCAATGCAGGCCCAGGTCGCCGCCGAAAGCAACACTGTACAAAGCTCGGAAAACCGCGCGCCGAATACCCTGGAAATCCACTTGCAGCGCGTGCTGCTCGATGAGTCCAGCAATAACCTGGCGTTGCGCACACAACTGGTGCAGCAGCAGAAGCAACTGGTCAACCTCGAAGCGCAACGCAAGGAAGCCCTGGAGATTGAACCGGAGCTGGCGCGCCTGTCCCGCGAGCTGAGTGCCACCGAGCGTAACTACGCGCTGTACGTGGACAACCTGGAAAAATCACGCATCGACCGTGAACTGGACAACAGCCAGATCAGCAACATCGCGGTGATCGAGGAAGCGACCCTGAACCCAGGTCGCATCTTCCCCAAAACCCTGCTGATGCTGTTGCTGGCGATCCCGTTTGCCATCGTCGTCGGCCTGCTGGTGATCTACCTGTGCTACCTGCTCGACCAGCGCATTCACGATGGCGGCCTGGTGGAACGCAAGTTCGGCCTGCCGCTGTGGACGACCCTGCCGGAGTTGGACACCAGCACCGCGCAAGGCACCAATGCGTTCAATGCGAGCATCTACCGGCTGTACGGTCTGCTGCAGTTGGACCGCGTCGCCGAACGCGGCCTGACCCTCGGGCTGACCTCGGCGCGCCACGGTGAAGGGGTGACCTTCGTAGTGGAGCAACTGCGCCAACTGCTCCAGGAAAATGGCATTACCGTGCGCGTCGGCGGGGCGGCGCCCGCGGCACCGGGCGAAGTGGTGTTGCTGGACGCCTCGGCGCTGCTGGACAACCGCGATGCGTTCGTCAACCTGCGGCGCGCCGACCTGATCGCGCTGGTGGTGGAAGCGCAGAAGAGCACGGTGCCGGTGGTGGAACACGCGCTGTCGATCCTCAATACCGCGTTCGGCAAAGTCGATGGCATCATCATCAACCGGCGTAAATTCGAAGTGCCGGCCAAAGTGCTGCACACCATCGCCAAATACCGGGGGGCGTTCTGATGCGCATTGCCCTGCTCGCGCCTTTGCCACCGGAAAAGAATGGGATCGCCGACTACGCGAACCATTTCAAGACGGCATTGGAGCAGCTGGGCGTGACGGTGCTGACACCGTTGAGCGGCGTGGAGGGCACGAGCGCGGCGATCAAGCAGGCCGTCGCCGCGTTCGACTGGCACAGCGTGGACCTGGTCCACGCCGAGCTGGGCGGCGGGCGCCTGGGGGAGTTTCTGGCGTTGCGCGCGTTGCGCAGCGCCTACCCGAACCTGCCGCTGACGGCCACCGTGCATGACCCCGAGCGCATCGTGTGGCGGCGCGAGCACCTGCCCTTCCCGCTCAACCTGCTGCAGCGCCTGCCCAGCCCATTGCCGCAGGCGGCGGTGGTGCTGGCAGACCCGTTGACCCTGCGCGAAGAACGCCATGTCGCCCGTGGCCTGACAAGGCTGATCACCCTCACCCGCCTGGGCGCCGACTGCCTCAGCCAGCGGATGCAATTGCCCGCCGGCAAAGTGGCGGTGATCCACCACGCCAACCTGGCGATTGCAGCCGTAGCGCTGCCGCCGCTGGACACGCTGCACCTGCTGTATTTCGGTTTTATCTACCGTGGCAAAGGCATTGAAGACCTGTTGCAGGCCCTGGCCGCCGTGTTCAAGCAAGCCCCCGAATTGCGTGACCGTGTGCGCCTGACCCTGGCCGGTGGTACTGCCGCCGAAATGGCGTTTGGCGCGGGCGGTAATTACCTGGAGCAGTTGAACCGCCAGATCGCCGACCTCGGCCTGGCAGGCTCCATCGATTGGCGGCTGAACCTGCCGGCCGACGAGATTGCACAAACGATCCAGGCCCACCATGTGATGGTGCTGCCCTATCGCGAATCGAAAAAACTCGGCCTGCTCGGCCGTCAGCGCGGCACCAGTGGCGCGCTGTCCTGGGCCGCCGCGTGCGGGCGTGGGGCGATTACCTCGGATGCCCGGGCGTTCGCCGAGGAAGTCGCCAGCGGTAACGGCGCGATCTACCCCGAAGGCGATGTGGCCGCGCTGGGCGAGCAATTGTTGCGCCTGGCCCGTACACCCACATTGGCCCAGGACTGGGCCGAACGCGCCGGCGCAATCGGCCGCGAACGCTTGTGGCCGCTGACGGCGCAGCGCTTCAAGCAGCTTTTCGAACAGGCGATCGCGGGGGCCCCGTATGACGCGTAAACGGACTTACTTCGCCACCCTTGCGCTGGTCGCGGCCCTGGGCCTGACCGCCTTTATCTGGGGGCGCCCGGCCGACGCCGAGAACCATGTGCTCAAGGGTAACAAGGTGGTGGTGTGGAAGGATTTCCTCGGGGTGAACGCGCAGTTCCTGTGGTTCAGCCCCGAGCGCTACCAACTGCAGATCGACCGCCTCAAGGACCTGGGCCTGGAATGGGTGCGCCTGGACTTGCATTGGGACCGGCTGGAGCCAGCCGCCGACCGGTACCAGGTGGCGACCCTCGATGAGTTGGTGACCAAGCTCAAGGACAACCAGCTCAAGTCGGTGTTTTACCTGGTCGGCTCGGCGCCCTTTATCACCACCGCGCCAGCGGGTGCGCCCTATCAGGACCAGTACCCGCCGCAGGACCCGAATGTATTTGCGATCCGCATGGCCCTGTTGGCCCAACGCTACCCCAGCGTCGACGCCTGGCAGGTGTGGAACGAACCGAACCTGCTGGGCTTCTGGCGCCCCGTGGCGGACCCGGCCGGTTACGCCAGGTTGCTCAGGGCCAGCGCCGCCGCACTGCGCGCCGTCGCCCCGAACAAACCGGTGGTGGCCGCCGGCATGGCGTTTTTCAGCGAAATGCCCAACGGCCAGACCATGCTCGACGCCCTCGACGCCCTCGGTGTGCCCAAGCTGAACACCGTCATGTCCTACCACCCTTATACGCAACTGCCCGAGGGCAACGACCCGGCCAACCTCGACTTCGTGGCCAAGACCACCGCGCTTAACCAGAAACTGCGCAGCAACGGCGTCAAAACCCTGTGGAGCACCGAGTGGGGCTGGTCGAACTACGTCGGGCCCAAGGAAGCCCAGGACATCATCACCCAGCAGGGCCAGGCCGATTATGTGATACGCCGCCTGGCGCTGATGAGCGCGCTGGATTTCGACAAGATCTTCCTGTTTACCCTGAGCGACCTCGACCAGCGCGCCAGCGTGCGCGACCGTGCCTACGGCCTGCTCGATATCGACGCCAAGCCCAAGCCGGTCTACACCGCGTTGAAGAACTTCCTCGACGTCAGTGGGCCGCAGCTGACCCCCGGCGACCCGCCCACCGCCGACCAGTTGCCCGACGGCCTGTTCAGCATCGGCTGGACCCGCGCCGACGGGCGCAAACTGTGGTTTTTCTGGTCGGCCCGTGGCGGTAACGCGCACTTGCCCGGCCTTGCCAGCGCGACGCTGTACGACCCGTTGCGCGGCACACAGACACCGGTGAGCGGCACCAATGGGTTGACTGTCCCGGTCAAGTCGAACCTGCAAATTCTGTTATGGGATTGAAGCCCGCCATGCGCATTTTATGGATCCTGCCTTATTCGCCCTGGCCTGCCACCAGCGGCGGCAAGACGCGCCAGTTCCACCTGCTGCGCAGCCTGGCGGCGCGTGGGCACCGGATCACGCTGCTGCTGCATGACAAGCACCCGGTGTCGCTGAGCGATCGCCAGGTGCTGGAAGGCTTTCTCGAGCAGTTGATCATCCTGCCGCGTCGGCCACTGCGCAGCCTGAAAACCCTGCTGGCCGGGCTGTTTGCGCCCTACCCGCTGCTGGCCAGCGTGAATGGCCTGTCGGGGGCCTTGCAAGACAGGTTCAACCAACTGCTCAACGAACATTGGGACGTGGTGCAGATCGAGCACACCTATACCTTCCAACCTTACGAAGATGCCCTGGCGCGCAAATCCCAACCCTTCGTGTTGACTGAACATAACGTTGAGTCGGCGCTCGGCGCAGCGACGTACGACCGTTTGCCGCGTTGGGCGCTGCCGTTCATTCGCTACGACCAATGGCGCTACACGCGCTGGGAGCGTCGCGTGATGCGGCAGGCCAGCCAAGTGGTGGCCGTCACCGACAGCGATGCGCAGGTGCTGGAAAAAATCGCCGGCAAACCGGTGCCGGTGGTGGTCAACGGCGTTGACTGCGATCACTTCGCCGGCGCCCGCCCTGACCCCTCGACCCGTCGCGTGTTGTTCCTCGGCAACTATGAATACGCCCCCAATGTGGATGCCATCGAATGGGCCCTGGATGAAATCCTGCCGAAAGTCTGGGAGCGCTGCCCCGAAGCGCGCATGAGCGTGTGCGGCTTCGGCATGCCCGACGGTTGGCGCGAACGCTGGCCGGACCCGCGCATCGAGTGGCAGGGCTTTGTGCCAAACCTGTTGAACCTGCAATCGAGCTGTTCGGTGTTTCTCGCGCCGTTGCGCCATGGCGGCGGTTCCAAGCTCAAAGTGCTCGAAGCGTTGGCCGCCGGCCTGCCGCTGGCCAGTACCGAGCAAGGCGTGTCGGGCCTGGACCTGGTCGAGGGCCTGGATTATCTGGGCGGGCAAACCGCCGTCGGCCTGGCCGACGCCGTGGTGCGCCTGCTGCACGCTCCCGAAGCCGCCGCGCCCATGGGTGAAGCCGGCCGCGCCTATGCGCGGCGAGCCCACGACTGGAGCGTTGCCGCCAGCCAACTGGAGCAGGTGTACGCCACCCTTTCGCCGCTCAATCAAAAGGAGCCCGCATGCGTGTAGGCCTGGATTACCGCACCGTCGGCACCTCACCGCAGTCAGGCATCAGCCGCCAGGTGTATGCGCTGGAAAGCGCTCTGCGCAGCCTGCCGGACATCGAACTGGAGCGATTTACCGTCGCGCCCCTGGGCGATCAAACCCGCTTGCAGGCACACTGCCCGGCCTGGGGCTGCGCGAAAACGGCGATGCACCAGCCGCAGAATCGCCTGCGCTTCGAAGCTGGTTTTTTACCCCGCGCGCTGCGCGAACAGCACATCGATCTGTACATCAGCACCTTCAATATGGGCCTGCCGTTACCGCCCAAGCCTCAAGGGTTGCGTACCGTGGTGGTGCTGCACGACCTGTTTCAGATCACCCTGGACAACTACCACGCCAGCCGCCTGAAGGCGCTGGTGTACAAGACCACCGATCGCCTGTCGATTGCCTACGCGGTGCGCAGCGCCGACCGGGTGTGGACGCCTTCCCAGTACAGTGCCGACGAAACCGTGCGGTTATTTCCCCAGGCGGCGGGCAAGGTTCGCGTCCTGCCCAATCAGGTGGAGGGCTTCAATGAACCACCGGCGGACCTGTCCGCGCGCCAATTGCCCACAGGCTTCTGGCTGCTGGTCGGCACCCGTGAACTGCGCAAGAACGTGCCGTTCCTGGTGGATGCCTGGCAACAGGCGCGGCGCGACTCCCCCAGCGTGCCGGAACTGGTCCTGGTGGGCAGCCTTGAGCATTTGCCCGAAGCCCAGCGCCAACTGCCGGGGATTCATGCGTTGAGTGGCGTATCCGATGCCGAGTTGCAGGCGCTGTACCGCCAGGCGTCACGCGTGTGGCAACCGTCCTACGCTGAAGGTTTCGGTTTGCCGGTGATTGAAGCGCTGAGCGTCGGCACCCCGGTCGCCGTGGCCAGCGGCACCTCACTGGACGAAATCACCCCGCCGTCGGCGCCGCGCTTTTCACCCACCGATGGCCCCGCGTTGGTCCAGTTGATGCTGAACCTGGGTGAGCGCGCCGATGAAACCACGCCCGAACACCACCGCCGATGGGCCGAACGCTTTAACCAACACGCCTATCGCCGGCGCCTGGCCGAACTGATCGAGGAACTGAAATGAGACTCTCCCTGGCAAGCCTCGTCGCGATCCTCTTCGGCGTGCTGTTTGGTGTGGTCGCGCTGGCGCTGTCACCGGCCAAGGCGTTTCTCGCCGTGATCGGCCTGGCGGCGGCCGTGACCATCCTGCGCTTTCCCTTCTGGGGCTTGCTGCTGTTCGCCCTGGTCGCGACCTTCATGCCCTACTCCACGCTTAATCTGGGCATCCGCAGTACGGTGAGCGAAGCCATTCTTGCGCTGACCTGGGGCGCGGTGCTGTGGCACGGTTTTCTGTCGCGCCTGCCGGACGCGCCGCGCTTGGCGCTTCGCCCCACCGACCAGATGCTGCTGTGGCTGATGCTGTTCAGCGTGTTCCCGTTTATCGTCGGCCAGGTCAGCATCCACGCCGAAAGCAGCGGCGTGGCCAACTGGCTGCGCTGGTTGCTGAACCTCTCGGGAGTATTTCTCACGGCCAAGCTGCTGGTGGACTACAAACACCGTGAAAGCCTGGTGATCGCCCTGCTGCTGGGCACCCTGGCGATGCTGGTGATGTCGATTGCGGTGTTCGTGCGCACACGCTCCGGGGCGGGGATTGCGCCGATCCTGGCGCTGCTCAACTACGGCAACTTCGACACGTTGAAATTCGGCCTGGAAGCCATGTCGTCACGCATGGGCTCGCCGTGGATGCACCCGAATGCCATTGGCGGAATCATGGCACTGCTGCTGCCGTTGGCGTTCTGCTACGGCATGACCGAACAAGGTTGGAAACGCGCACTGGGCCTGAGCGTAGCCTGCCTGGGCGCGGCGGCGTTGCTGTTGGCCAGTAGCCGCGGGGCGATGGTCAGCCTGGCGCTGGTGCTGATGTGGCTGGCCACGCGACGTGTGCCTTACACCGGACGTTTATTGATGATCGGCGCGGCGCTGACCGTGGCGTTGGTGATGGCTTATCCGCCGTTGCAGGAACGCCTGGCGACCATCTTCTCCACGAGCAACGCCAGTACCGAAGTGCGTTTCGACGAGTACCGCATGTTCCCGCAGGCTGTGGCAGCGTACCCGTTCGGCATCGGTTTCAAGGTCGACCCGCCAGTACCGGGCACGCACTTGCTGGGGATCTCCAACCTGTGGCTGAACTTCATCTACAAGACCGGCGTTGTCGGCATGCTGTTGTTTATCGCAGTCACCATGCGCTGGTGGCGTGAAGCCCGACCGGAAAAGGGCCCGATCCGCCTGACCAAGGACAACGCGCTGTGGCTGGGCAGCACCGCCGGGATTCTGTCGGCGCTGGTCAGCGGTTTGTTTGACCACTACTTCAGCTTTGCCGTGGTGATGGTGGCGCTGTTCTGGCTGATGGTGGGGATTAACGTACTGGAGGCGCGGCGCTTGTTCCCGGCGCGCCTGCCCCAGGTCAAGGCGTTGGCGTTTCGCAAGCCGATGCTTGATGGCGCGCAGCCCTGATGCTGGGTTCTGCCGTATGGCTGACCGTGGCGACCCTGCTGGGCCTGTGCCTGGGGTTTGCGCGCGAGTGGTTGCTGGTGGCGGCCTGGGGCGCGGGGGAGCGCAGTGATGCGTTCCTGATCGCGTTGTTCTTGCCCGAGGCGCTGCGCATGTCACTGGCCGGCGGCGTGTTGAGCGCCGCCGCGTTGCCGCTGTATCTGCAAAGAAAGGACAGCGAACGCCTGGACTGGCTGGCCGTGGTGTTCCCGGCGTTGCTGGTGATTGCGCTGGTCACCAGCCTGCTGCTGATGCTATTGGCGCCTTGGCTGGTAAAACTGCTCGGCCCGGGATTGGCGGCCAGCGCCACGGCCCTGGCCGGCGGCAATCTGCAGATCGTGGCGTGGTGCGTGCCGGGCCTGCTGCTGCATGCGCTGTTCAGTGTGCCTTTGCAGGCCAGCGAGCGCTTTGTGCTGGCGGGCTTGGGCTCGCTGCTGTTCAACCTGCCGCCGGTGGCGTATCTCGCCATGGCAGGCACCGCCAGCCAGCCGCACAGCCTCGCGCTGGCGTGCCTGGTCGGCAGTGGCTTGATGCCGCTGGCGCTGCTGCCGTCGCTCTGGCGCCTGGGCTGGCGACCCTGGCGCGTGCAACTGTCGCTCGCGCCTTTGCGGGAGTTGGGCCAACGCATCGGCCCCTTGTTACTCAGTAATGGTGCCAGCCAGGGCCTGGCATTGATCGAGCGCCTGGTGGCGTCGCTGCTGGGGGAAGGCGCGGTGACCTGGGTCAACCTGGCACGCAAGCTGATGAACCTGCCCTTGATTGCGCTGATGAGCCTCAATCAAGTGCTGCTGGGCATGATGAGCCGGCGCCAGGGCGATGAACGCCTGGCCCTGCTCAAGCGCGGCCTGGAAACCGCCAGCGTGCTGACCTTGCCCGCCGGCGTTGGCCTGGTGGCGGCGGCGCCGAGCCTGGTCGCGCTGCTGCTGCCCGCACAATCGGCAGACTCGCCGCTGCCGCTGTTGCTCGCCTGGTTTGCCGTGCCCCTGGTATTCGGTGCCTGGAACGCCCTGCTCGCGCGCTACGCCTACGCCGCCGGCGACACGCGCCAGCCGCTGCGCTGCGAGCTGCTCGGCAGCCTGGTCAATGTGCTGCTGCTGGGCGTATTGCCGTTTGCGTTTGGCCTGGCCGGCATTCCACTGGCGGCGCTGGCGGGGGTGATCTGCACCGCGCTGCTGCTGATGCAGCGCCAGGCGTTGCTCGGCGCCCTGCCCTGGGCGCGGCAATGGCTGCTCAGTGCGGCGCTGTTGGGGCTGGCGGCGCTGGTGTTGTTTCGAATCGAAGACGTGTGGCTGCAAGTGGGGCTGAGCACCCTGGCTGGCGCCGTGGTGTTGCTGGGTATGGGGCTGTGGCTGACGCCGTGGCGCAAGGCGTGAATGATCGTTCGGGAAGACTCACATGAAGCATCGTTGGATTCAAATGGACATCGCCAAGGGCATTGGCATCCTGATTATCGTGTATGGCCACAGCTGGTTTGTCGCCACCTCGCTGGACTTGATGTACCCGATCCTGGCGTCGTTCGTGCTGCCGTTGTTCTTCTTTTTGTCCGGGGTGTTCTTCAAGCCCGAGCAGCCATTCGTGGAAATGGCGGTGCGCAAGGCCGATGGCCTGCTCAAGCCGTTCTTCTTCACCATGCTGGTGTATGTGATCGTGCGCGATGTGCTGCGCGGGCAACCGTTGCTGGGGGATATCGGCGGCGTGCTGTATGCCTCCGTGGACACCATCCCGTGGCAGGCGTTGTGGTTCTTGCCGCACTTCTGGGTGGCGATCCTGTTCAGTTGGTTGATGCTGCGGCTGATTCAGCGCCTGAAGCTGCCATTGCTGGCCGCTTGCCTGCTGATCGGCGCGCAACTGTTACTCGGCACCTGGATGTTGAAGTGGTTCTGGCAAGTGCCGGTTACCCTCGGCGAACAAACATGGACGTTGCCCGGCCTGCCCTTCAGCCTCGACGTGACCCTGATCAGCAGCACCTACTTCATCTACGGCTACCTGCTGCGCGATTGGCTGCGCCGGCACGAAGGCTCGCTGCTGACCCTGCTGATTTCGCTGGCGCTGTTCGCCGCCGTGTTCCTCTACAGCCACGACACCATGGACCTGGCGCAGCGTCGCTACGACCACTGGTTGTGGACCAGCCTGCTGGCGGTGATCGGTGTGTACCTGTGCTGGGCGCTGGCGCGGGTGTTGATGGTGTCGCCCCTGTTGACGCGGGCGATGACCTACATCGGCCAATCCACCTTGATCCTGTTGATCTTCCACGGCGAGATCCAGCACAAGACGTTCGACCTGATGGAGCGCCTGGGTTTGCATCCGTTCATGGCCGCGTGCGTGGGTTTCGTGGTGGCGGTGGTGGTGCCGTTGCTGATCGGGGAAGTGATCAAGCGGGTGGCATTCCTGCGGTTTTTCTACTTTCCGTTTCCGGTGCGTAAAGCGCCAAAGCCTTGATTGCGCGTCTAGCTGACGTGCAGCGGCTAGCCCTGATGTAGGAGCGAGCTTGCTCGCGAAAAACCCCCAGGCACCGCGCTCATTCTGGATAAACGTGGTGGCCCTGAGTTCTTCGCGAGCAAGCTCGCTCCTACAGGGCTATGAATTTTAATCGTCGAGGGGTTGCGGCGCCGGCTTGCTGCCGGGTTTGACCGGTTTGGCGCCCTTGGCCGGTGCAGGTGCAACGGGCGCAGGCTCCGGCGCCGCCGCCGCTTCTTTCTCGGCCATCGGCATCTGGTCGATGGCACTGAAGAACTCTTTGAGATCAAGGCTATCGGGCGGCACGGTCTTCTCGAGTTTCTTCTCGCCATCCTTGCCGATCAGGATCACCTTGGTGCCGCTGCCGACACCGAGCTTGAGCGCGCGGATCAGTGCATTGGTTTCAGGCGGGGTGAGCTTTTTACTGTCCTTGGGATCCTTGGCGAACTTCTCGCCCTCGGCGCCGATGCTGCCGAACTTCACGGTGTAGAACACCATGCTGCGCTCTTCGAAGGACTGCTTGGTGGCAGGCTCTTCCAGTTGTTTCCTGAGCGTGGCCAACGTCGGGTTACCCGCATCGAGTTCCACCACCACCAGAGGGCGGGTTTTGCCCATCTCCAGCTTGAGCGGATTATCATCAGCAGCCAACAACGGCCCCGTAAAAGCCATCAAGGTAGCCAGGGTCAGCGACCGGATGAGCATGCGCACCTCCTTTGAATTCCATGCAGGGTTCTTGAGTTTCATGTCTGCGACAGTCAAATTCAAGGATGATTCCTACGCCACATTGAGAAGCGTAGGTCAGGATGCCCGCGCCGCAAGGGATTGGCGGGCGGCGGGGGCATTGTTTCTTCTGATTACGAGACCTGCCACTGCGGCCAATGCCGGGCGAACACGGGCGCCACGACCGGGTCGGCATCCACGCGCTCCAGGGCGTGGGCAAAGCCCGGCGCCAGACTGCGGAGCACCTCGCGTCCTTCATCCCAGCGCGACACCGCCGCCGCCATGATGCCCAGTGCATTGGGTACGTTGTCGGGCGTAAACAGCTGGTCGGCAAACTGATCGGCGAACACCACCCAGGCCTGATGCAGATAACGCCGCGTGCCGGTGGTCAGTTGCGTTTGCAGGCTTTCACCGGCGTCGCCCAGCCAGCGTTGCGGATAGTCGATGATGCCGATGGCCGAATAGCAATTGGCCGCGATGTACAACAGGCCGCGCAGGATCTGCGCGCGGTTGCCGGCCAGCAGGTTCGCTTCGGGAAACTCCAGGCCCAGGTGGATCAGGATGGCAGCGCTCTCGGTCAGCACCTGGCCATCGGGGGTGACCAGAGTGGGGATCTGTTTGAGCGGGTTGATGCGCGCGAGGGCTTCGCTGCCCTCGCCTTCATGCCAGGAGCTGGCATCCACGCGATGCCACGGCACGCCACAGCGCTGCAGCGCAATCTCGATCATGCAGGAGCCGGATTCGTCGGTACCATAGAGTGTGTACATGGGCGTTCCTCCTAAGCTTCAGGTGTAACGGGGATTGTGGCCGATTGCCTAGAACAGGCCCATCTGCCCGCCCACCAGGGTGGCAAAATCATCGTTCACGAACGGCAGGATGGCGTCAGCCACGGGCTGCAATTGGCGCATCACATAATGATCGTAGTCGATAGGCGCTTGCTGCACTTCCAGCGGCTGCGGGCCATTGACGCTGATCACATAGCGGATCCAGCCGCCGCGCTGGTACTGGCGCGGGCGTCCGAGGCGGTCGTTGTATTCGTCGGCCAGGCGTGCGGCGCGCACATGGGGCGGGACGTTGCGTTCGTAGTCATGCAAGGGTCGGCGCAGGCGCTTGCGGTAGATCAACAGCTCGTCGAGTTCGCCGCTCAAGGTACGGCGCACATAGTCGCGTACATAATCCTGATGGGGCTGGCGATGGAAGATGCGCCGGTAGAGTTCCTGCTGGAATTGCCGGGCCAAAGGCGACCAGTCACTGCGCACGGTTTCCAGGCCCTTGTAGACCATCTCTTCGCTGCCATCGGCGCGCACCACCAGGCCGGCGTAGCGCTTCTTGCTGCCCTCCTCCGCGCCGCGAATGGTCGGCATCAGGAAGCGGCTGAAATGGGTTTCGTATTGCAGCTCCAAGGCGCTTTGCAAACCGTATTCCGTGTGCAGATGGCTGCGCCACCAGTCGTTGACGTGCTGCACCAGCGCCTGGCCGATGCGGCTGGCGTCCTCAAGAGAGTGGGCGCCGCCGAGCCAGACGAAAGTGGAGTCGGTGTCGCCGTAGATCACTTCATAACCCTGGGCCTCCACCAGCTCGCGGGTCTGGCGCATGATCTGGTGCCCGCGCATTGTGATCGAGGACGCCAGCCGGGTATCGAAGAACCGGCAACCGCTGGAACCGAGCACGCCGTAGAAGGCGTTCATGATGATCTTCAGGGCTTGGGACAGCGGTGCATTGTGTTCGCGCTTGGCCACTTCGCGGCCCTCGGACACCCGCGTGACGATAGACGGCAGGCAATGCCGGGTGCGGGAGAAACGCGCACCACGAAAGCCTTCCACCGAGTCGCTGTCGTCGGGGTGCTTGAGGCCTTCGATCAAGCCCACCGGGTCGATCAGAAAACTGCGGATGATCGACGGGTACAGGCTCTTGTAGTCCAGCACCAGCACCGACTCGTAGAGGCCTGGGCGCGAGTCCATGACAAACCCGCCGGGGCTGGCCTGGGGCGGCTTGTCGCCGAGGTTCGGCGCGACAAAGCCCTGGCGGTGCATCAACGGCATGTAGAGATGGGTGAACGCCGCGACGGAACCGCCATTGCGGTCGGCAGGCAGCCCGGTGACGCTGGCGCGCTCGAGCAGGAACTTGAGCAGTTCGGTCTTCTCGAAAATCCGCGTGACCAACTCGCAGTCCTTGAGGTTGTAGCGCGCCAGGGCGGGCTTGTCCTCGGCGAACATGCGGTTGATCTCGTCCATGCGCTGGTACGGCGTGGAGATGTCCTTGCCTTCACCCAGCAGGGTTTGCGCGACATTCTCCAGGCTGAACGACTCGAAACTCCACGTAGCTGAACGCAGGGCTTCGATGCCGTCGATGATCAACCGGCCGGCTGCCGCAGCGAAGTAATGATTGCGGCTGCCATGTTCGCGCCAGGCCATGGCTTCACCGCCACGCCCCAGCAGCAGTGGCACGTTCAGGCGTTGGGCATGTTCGTGGAGTACGCGCAGGTCGAACTGCACCACATTCCAGCCGATGATCGCATCCGGATCGTGGGTGGCCAGCCATTGGTTGAGGCGTTCGAGCAGTTGGGCGCGGGTGTCGCAATAGTCGAGCTTGAAATCCACCGCGCAGGCTTTGTTGGGCGGACCGAGCATGTACACCTGGCGCTCGCCACACCCTTCGAGCGCGATGGAATAAAGATCGCCCTGGGCGGTGGTTTCGATATCGAGGGACGCCAGCTTCAGGGTCGGTCGGTAATCGGCAGCGGGTTTCATCTGCGCATCGAGCAGCGTGCCGCTGGCATCCGGCGTGCCGCCGAACCACACCGGCGCAGTGATGAATCGCTCCATCATGTAACGCTCGGGTGGGCGCACATCGCCTTCGTAGACATCCACCCCGGCGGCGCGCAGGCGCTTTTCGATATCCATTATCTGGCGGTGCTGCCGGGCGTAGAGCCCCAGGACCGGTCGATGATGGAAGTCGCACAACTGCAACCCACGCAGTTCGATATCGCGCTCGCCCTTGAGCAGCCAGTCCAGCGGCTTGCGATGGGCCTCGGGAATGAACACCACCGAGGTTTGCACGGGTAGGCGAATACACCGTGGCCCTTGGTCGGTCGCCAACCAGAAGCTGACCTCCGTACCCGCCGGGGTGTCGCGCCAATGCCGGGTCAGGACAAACCCCTGCTGTAAATCCACCGTACCGCACCTCAGGAATCGCTTTCAGGGAGTGATTCTACTCGGCATCCGGGCAAACGCGGCAGGTTAACTGTGATCTCACAAATTTGTTGCACTACATTAATAACAATCACTATCATTTGCACCGGAGTCGTATCCGCGCAAGAAGGAAGCGCATCGTTGTTGCCCCCCTTGCTCATAGTTGACGGTTCGCCGTCAGGATCGATCATGCCCCTCTGTGCCCGACTTGCTGCGCCCTTTCGCCCCACTCTGCTCGCCCTTTGCTGCTCGCTGAGCGTTGCTGCGCATGCAGATACGGGTAACACGCTGGAACTGGATGCGACGCGCATCGATGCCCAAGCCCCCGCGCCCGATGCGTTGCCTGCGGTGTATGCCGGCGGACAAGTGGCGCGCGGTGGCCAACTGGGGGTACTGGGTAACCAGGACATCATGGACGTGCCATTCAGCATGTCCTCCTACACCGAGCAATTGATTCGCGACCAGCAGGCGGAAACCCTCGCCGACGTGCTGCTCAATGACTCGTCCGTGCGCCAGGCCTCGGGGTTTGCCAACCAGGCCCAGACGTTCATGATCCGTGGCTTACCGTTGAACGGCGACGACATTTCCTACAACGGTTTGTACGGCATCCTGCCACGGCAGATCATGTCTACTGACGCGCTGGAACGCGTGGAAGTGTTCAAGGGGCCCAACGCGTTCATCAACGGCGTAACGCCAGGCGGTTCGGGGATCGGCGGCGGTGTGAACCTGCAACCCAAGCGCGCCGGTGAGGTGCCGCTGCGGCGGTTCAGCACCGACATCAGCAGCGATGGCCGGGTGGGCGAGCATCTGGACATCGGCCAGCGGTTTGGTGAAGACGAGCGGTTTGGCGCTCGGGTCAACCTGTCCCAGCGCGAAGGCAATACCGGCATCGACGACGAAAACCAGCGTTCAAAACTGTTCGCGGTCGGCCTGGATTACCGTGGTGAGGCGTTGCGCCTGTCGGGGGATTTTGTGTATCAAAAGCAGCGCATCAATGGCGGACGAAACTCGGTGTTCCTGGGCACTGCGACCCACGTCCCGGATGCACCTTCGGCGGATACCAACTACGCACCCAGCTGGAGCAGCACCAACCTTGAGGACACCTTGGGCATGCTGCGCGCCGAGTACGACCTGAATGAAAACTGGACAGCTTACGCCGCAGGCGGCGCCAAACACAGCCGAGAAATGGGCCGATATTCTTCGATTACCCTGACCGATAATCTGGGCAATGCCACCTCCAGCCGCTCGACCATCGCGCACGAGGAAGACAACGCCAGTGTGATGGCCGGCTTGAACGGCACATTCCAGACCGGCCCCGTGAGCCATCGACTCAACGTCGGCCTCGCCGGCATTTGGACCCAGGCGCGCAACGCTTATGTGTTCAACGGCTCACCCAGCGCGACCAATATTTACAGCCCGGTGACCGGCGCACCGCCCACGCTCAACACGCCGCGCAACACCCCTGGCACCGACTTCAGCGACCCGTCCATTACCGGCAAGACCTTTGTGCGCAGCGCTGCAGTATCCGACACGTTTGGCTTCTTCGATGACCGTTTGTTGGTGACGCTGGGCGCGCGTCGTCAGCAAATGGTGGTGCAGGGTTACAACTACATGAGCGGTACGCGCACGGCCAACTATGACGAATCGATCACCACGCCGGTCTACGGCATCGTGTTCAAGCCGTGGGAGCATGTGTCTCTGTACGCAAACCGCATCGAGGGCCTGGCCCAGGGCCCGACCTCGCCGCTCACATCAGGCGATCGGACGATCATCGGCGGCGGGCAGGCCTATGCCCCCGCACGCTCCAAGCAGATCGAAGCGGGCGTCAAAGTCGACATGGGTAGCTATGGCGCAACCCTCGGTGTGTACCGGATCGAGCAGCCTGGCGCGGGTTATGCCGAAGTGATCGATGCAACCACGGCGCGCTATGTGCGTGAAGGCCAGCAGATCAACAAGGGCGTTGAGCTGAACGTGTTCGGCGAACCGATGAGCGGCCTGCGCCTGTTGGGTGGGGTGACGCTGATGAAGACGGAACTCAAGGGCACCCTCAACGGTGCCAACGACGGCAACCGCGCCATTGGTGTCCCTTCATTCCAACTCAACGCCGGCGTGGATTGGGACGTGCCCGGCCTGCAAGGCGTGAGCCTCAATGGTCGCATGCTGCGCACCGGCGGCCAATATGCCGACGCGGCGAACAACCTGAGCCTGCCGGCCTGGAACCGCTTCGACGTGGGCGCGCGCTACACCTTTGCGCTGGACAAGCGTGAGGTGACACTCGGCGCTACGCTGGAGAACGTTGCCAACGAAAAATACTGGGAATCGGCCCAGGGCGGTTTCCTCAGCCAGGGTGATCCGCGGGTGGCGAAGCTGTCGGCGACGATCGATTTCTAACGTCACGGTGGCTGACGCTGGGCATCCATCATGATGCCCAGCGTCAGGCTCGCCGGGCCTTGTCCAGATAGTTTTCGATATTGCCCATCTGCTCGTCCCAGCCACGGGAGTTCATCTTGAACGCTTTCAGGCGCCTGGCCTGTGGCACCTTGTCGAAACCGGACTCGACCACCCGCAACAAAATGCCCGGCGCGCGATCCTCGATGGTGAACTCCACCAGCGTCGGGGTTTCCTGATCATAGTCGACGTCTTTCTCTACCGCAAAGGGATGCCACCAGAAGGAAAACAGGGTTTGCGGCAGAATACGTTCGATCCTGGCCTTCCACACCACATGTTCGTAGCCTGGGTACGTGATCGGCGCTTCGATGGTTTCTCCGGCAACAAAGGTTTTTTCCTTGAGGGCAATACCGAACCACTCGCCAAATTGCTCGGCATTCGTGAGTGCTTCCCAGACGTGTTTACGCGATGCGTTGAGCAGAACTTTCCGTTCGATGCGATCTAATACGTGCATAAGTCACCTCCTCCATTGAACACTAGGCGACATCGACCAATGCGCAACCTTTGGTTATGCGCAATGATGATGACCCCCATCCTTGACCTGGCCATAAGTTATGACTGAACCGTTGAATGGAAGTTGCTTGTGTAAAGGTGTGTGCTATCGGGTGGAGCGTTTGGACATGCCCATCAGTCACTGCCATTGCGGCAGCTGTCGCAAGGCGCATGCGGCAGCCTTTGTCGCCACGGCCGGGGTGATGCGCGAGCACTTTCGCTGGACGCACGGTGAAGAATTGCTGTCGTCGTTTGAGTCATCGCCAGGCAAACGGCGCCATTTCTGTTCGCGCTGTGGCTCGCATTTGATCGCCGAGCGCGCGCACCAGCCCCACGTCATCGTGCGGGTGGCGACGCTGGACGATGATCCGGGCGCCAGGCCCACCGCGCATATCTGGACAGCCCATGATGTGCCCTGGCTCGCTTATGACGACATAGAGCGCTGGGGCGAATGGCAGGTGTGATTTAAACGTGCGGATCGCCGGGCGCTTTGGCCGGCGTCGCATATTGGGGCTTCAGGTGACCCTCCTGGTCGAGCAGCCAGGCGTCCATGATCTGTCGCACCACCGGGCCGGCTACACGGCCACCGGCCTCACCGTTTTCAATCATCACTGAAATCACGATCTTCGGGTGTTCGGCTGGCGCAAAGCCAACAAACAAGGCGTTGTCGCGGTGACGCTCCAGGGTCTTGTTGCGGTTGTAACGCTCCCCCTGCTTGATCGCCACCACCTGCGCGGTACCGCTCTTGCCGGCGATGCGATATTGGGCACCCTGCGCGGCGGCCCGAGCGATACCGCGCGGGTCGTGCATTACCAATTGCATGCCGTGGTTGACCTGTTCCCAATCACGCGGATCCTTGAGCACTACGTTGGGCATCGGATTCTCATCCACCGGAGGCACGCCGTTGATGGTCTTGGCCAGGTGCGGGCGGTTCCATACACCCTTATTGGCGATCAGCGCAGTGGCTTGGGCCAGTTGCAGCGGCGTGACTTGCATATAACCCTGGCCGATACCCAGGATCACGGTTTCGCCCGGGAACCAGGGCTGGCGACGCGTCGCGCGCTTCCAGGCCTGGGACGGCATCAGGCCGGCGGATTCTTCGAACATGTCCAGGGACACCTTCTGACCCAGGCCGAATTCGGCCAGGTAATCATGCAGCCGATCGATGCCGAGCTTGTGGGCCAGGTCATAGAAGTAGGTGTCATTGGAACGCATGATGGCGGCGTCCATGTCTACCCAGCCGTCGCCACTGTGGTTCCAGTTGCGGTATTTGTGATCGAAGTCCGGCAACTGGTAGTAACCGGGATCAAACACGCGGGTTTGCGGGGTGACAACGCCGCTGTCGAGCCCTGCGATGGCCACTTCAGGCTTGATGGTTGAACCGGGCGCATACAGCCCGCGCAGCACGCGGTTGAACAGCGGGCGATCAATGGAATCATGCAGCGCGGCATATTCCTTGAAGCTGATACCGGTGACGAACAGGTTCGGGTCGAAACTCGGCTTGCTGACCATGGCCAGCACTTCACCGGTTTGCGGGTCCAGGGCAACCACCGAGCCACGGCGGTCACCCAGGGCTTCTTCGGCGGCTTCCTGGAGCTTGACGTCGAGGCTCAGGACAATGTTTTTGCCGGGGATAGGATCAGTGTGCTTGAGCACGCGCAATACCCGTCCTTGGGCGTTGGTTTCGACTTCTTCATAACCCACGTGACCATGCAGTTCAGACTCGTAGAAGCGTTCGATACCGGTTTTGCCAATAGACTGGGTGCCGCGGTATTCCACCGAATCGAGGGCCTTGGATTCTTTCTCATTGATTCGTCCAACGTAGCCGATGGAGTGAGCGAAGTGCGCACCCAACGGGTAGTGGCGGACGAACTGAGGTTCAACGTCTACACCCGGTAGACGGAACTCGTTGACGGCCAGAACGGCAATCTGCTCTTCGGTCAGCTCGTAGAACAGCGTGACAGGGACGAACGGATGGCGAGCCTGCTTGAGCGCTTTATCGAACACGGCACGATCTTCGGCGGGCAGGTGCAACAGACTGACGATCGCGTCCAACTCTCCCTTGAGGTCGGTGGTGCGTTCGCGGGTAATGGTCAGGTTATAGCTGGGTCGGTTGTCAGCCAGGACCACGCCGTTGCGGTCATAGATCAAACCGCGCGTAGGGGTGATGGGCAGCACGTGAACGCGATTGTTTTCAGAAATGGTGGCGTGATAGTCGTATTGCACGACCTGCAGGAAGTACATGCGCCCCACCAAGGCGCAGGTGATGCCAATCACCAGGAGTGCACAGGCGAGCAAACGTTTGTTGACCAGACGGTGTTCTTTTTCGTGGTCCTTGATGGGTATCGGTTCAGGCATTTCTACAGCATCTCGTTGAAAAAGGTCGACGCCGCATCCTGCGGATAAGGGCCAATCCTTGTGAAAATGTGCTGCACCATACCAAAAATGCAGAAACACTTTGTATCGATTTCCCTTAACGGCGGGTTATTTCATCATTGAGAAAGTGAGGCAAGGGCGGCGAACGCGCTGTGATGGTGCGCATTGGGAGAGCCGTCGTATTTTCAACCGCCCAAAACAAAACCCCATCTGCTTTCGCAAATGGGGTTTCGGAATTTAATCTTGACGATGACCTACTCTCACATGGGGAAACCCCACACTACCATCGGCGATGCATCGTTTCACTACTGAGTTCGGGATGGGATCAGGTGGTTCCAATGCTCTATGGTCGTCAAGAAATTCGGGTACTGAGTCGTGGCCAGATGGCCTCGCTTCAGCAAATTGGGTATGGGATAGAAGTCGGTGTTTTGTGAGTATCGAACTTTCGGTTCATTGCGTCTTCACACACCGCAATCTGGTTGCTCTGGATTAAAGAGCCGACGCAAATTGCTTGGGTGTTATATGGTCAAGCCTCACGGGCAATTAGTATTGGTTAGCTCAACGCCTCACAGCGCTTACACACCCAACCTATCAACGTCGTAGTCTTCGACGGCCCTTCAGGGGACTCAAGGTCCCAGTGAGATCTCATCTTGAGGCTAGTTTCCCGCTTAGATGCTTTCAGCGGTTATCTATTCCGAACATAGCTACCCGGCAATGCCACTGGCGTGACAACCGGAACACCAGAGGTTCGTCCACTCCGGTCCTCTCGTACTAGGAGCAGCCCCTCTCAAATCTCAAACGTCCACGGCAGATAGGGACCGAACTGTCTCACGACGTTCTAAACCCAGCTCGCGTACCACTTTAAATGGCGAACAGCCATACCCTTGGGACCGGCTTCAGCCCCAGGATGTGATGAGCCGACATCGAGGTGCCAAACACCGCCGTCGATATGAACTCTTGGGCGGTATCAGCCTGTTATCCCCGGAGTACCTTTTATCCGTTGAGCGATGGCCCTTCCATACAGAACCACCGGATCACTAAGACCTACTTTCGTACCTGCTCGACGTGTCTGTCTCGCAGTCAAGCGCGCTTTTGCCTTTATACTCTACGACCGATTTCCGACCGGTCTGAGCGCACCTTCGTACTCCTCCGTTACTCTTTAGGAGGAGACCGCCCCAGTCAAACTACCCACCATACACTGTCCTCGATCCGGATAACGGACCTGAGTTAGAACCTCAAAGTTGCCAGGGTGGTATTTCAAGGTTGGCTCCACGCGAACTGGCGTCCACGCTTCAAAGCCTCCCACCTATCCTACACAAGCAAATTCAAAGTCCAGTGCAAAGCTATAGTAAAGGTTCACGGGGTCTTTCCGTCTAGCCGCGGATACACTGCATCTTCACAGCGATTTCAATTTCACTGAGTCTCGGGTGGAGACAGCGCCGCCATCGTTACGCCATTCGTGCAGGTCGGAACTTACCCGACAAGGAATTTCGCTACCTTAGGACCGTTATAGTTACGGCCGCCGTTTACCGGGGCTTCGATCAAGAGCTTCGCGTTAGCTAACCCCATCAATTAACCTTCCGGCACCGGGCAGGCGTCACACCCTATACGTCCACTTTCGTGTTTGCAGAGTGCTGTGTTTTTAATAAACAGTCGCAGCGGCCTGGTATCTTCGACCGGCATGAGCTTACGGAGCAAGTCCTTCACCCTCACCGGCGCACCTTCTCCCGAAGTTACGGTGCCATTTTGCCTAGTTCCTTCACCCGAGTTCTCTCAAGCGCCTTGGTATTCTCTACCCAACCACCTGTGTCGGTTTGGGGTACGGTTCCTGGTTACCTGAAGCTTAGAAGCTTTTCTTGGAAGCATGGCATCAACCACTTCGTCGTCTAAAAGACGACTCGTCATCAGCTCTCGGCCTTAGAATCCCGGATTTACCTAAGATTCCAGCCTACCACCTTAAACTTGGACAACCAACGCCAAGCTGGCCTAGCCTTCTCCGTCCCTCCATCGCAATAACCAGAAGTACAGGAATATTAACCTGTTTTCCATCGACTACGCTTTTCAGCCTCGCCTTAGGGACCGACTAACCCTGCGTCGATTAACGTTGCGCAGGAAACCTTGGTCTTTCGGCGTGGGTGTTTTTCACACCCATTGTCGTTACTCATGTCAGCATTCGCACTTCTGATACCTCCAGCAAGCTTCTCAACTCACCTTCACAGGCTTACAGAACGCTCCTCTACCGCATCACTTACGTGATACCCGTAGCTTCGGTGTATGGTTTGAGCCCCGTTACATCTTCCGCGCAGGCCGACTCGACTAGTGAGCTATTACGCTTTCTTTAAAGGGTGGCTGCTTCTAAGCCAACCTCCTAGCTGTCTAAGCCTTCCCACATCGTTTCCCACTTAACCATAACTTTGGGACCTTAGCTGACGGTCTGGGTTGTTTCCCTTTTCACGACGGACGTTAGCACCCGCCGTGTGTCTCCCATGCTCGGCACTTGTAGGTATTCGGAGTTTGCATCGGTTTGGTAAGTCGGGATGACCCCCTAGCCGAAACAGTGCTCTACCCCCTACAGTGATACATGAGGCGCTACCTAAATAGCTTTCGAGGAGAACCAGCTATCTCCGAGCTTGATTAGCCTTTCACTCCGATCCACAGGTCATCCGCTAACTTTTCAACGGTAGTCGGTTCGGTCCTCCAGTTAGTGTTACCCAACCTTCAACCTGCCCATGGATAGATCGCCCGGTTTCGGGTCTATTCCCAGCGACTAGACGCCCTATTAAGACTCGCTTTCGCTACGCCTCCCCTATTCGGTTAAGCTCGCCACTGAAAATAAGTCGCTGACCCATTATACAAAAGGTACGCAGTCACCCAACAAAGTGGGCTCCCACTGCTTGTACGCATACGGTTTCAGGATCTATTTCACTCCCCTCTCCGGGGTTCTTTTCGCCTTTCCCTCACGGTACTAGTTCACTATCGGTCAGTCAGTAGTATTTAGCCTTGGAGGATGGTCCCCCCATATTCAGACAAAGTTTCTCGTGCTCCGTCCTACTCGATTTCATGACTAAGAGATTTTCGCGTACAGGGCTATCACCCACTATGGCCGCACTTTCCAGAGCGTTCCGCTAATCTCAAAGCCACTTAAGGGCTAGTCCCCGTTCGCTCGCCACTACTAAGGGAATCTCGGTTGATTTCTTTTCCTCAGGGTACTTAGATGTTTCAGTTCCCCTGGTTCGCTCCATACACCTATGTATTCAGTGTAAGGTAACCATCTTATGATGGCTGGGTTCCCCCATTCAGACATCTCCGGATCAAAGTCTGTTTGCCGACTCCCCGAAGCTTTTCGCAGGCTACCACGTCTTTCATCGCCTCTGACTGCCAAGGCATCCACCGTATGCGCTTCTTCACTTGACCATATAACCCCAAGCAATCTGGTTATACTGTGAAGACAACATTCGCCGAAAATTCGATCATACTCAATTAAGAGCGACTCACAAATTTTACCTTAGCCTGATCCGTTACCAGTGAAAGTAACGTCCAGTCTATCTTTCTATCACATACCCAAATTTTTAAAGAACGAACTAGTCAAAGACTAGAAATCAACATTCACCATCACAACAATGGAATGCTCATTTCTAAGCTTTCTACAAACAGAAGCAGTAGTGGTGGAGCCAAACGGGATCGAACCGTTGACCTCCTGCGTGCAAGGCAGGCGCTCTCCCAGCTGAGCTATGGCCCCGTATTTCTACAGGCGTTTCCCACACAAAATTGGTGGGTCTGGGCAGATTCGAACTGCCGACCTCACCCTTATCAGGGGTGCGCTCTAACCAACTGAGCTACAGACCCAATTTCGGGCTGCTTCTTTTCGTCTTCTTCAATGAATCAAGCAATTCGTGTGGGAACTTATGGAGCAGCTGATGTCGTCGATTAAGGAGGTGATCCAGCCGCAGGTTCCCCTACGGCTACCTTGTTACGACTTCACCCCAGTCATGAATCACACCGTGGTAACCGTCCTCCCGAAGGTTAGACTAGCTACTTCTGGTGCAACCCACTCCCATGGTGTGACGGGCGGTGTGTACAAGGCCCGGGAACGTATTCACCGCGACATTCTGATTCGCGATTACTAGCGATTCCGACTTCACGCAGTCGAGTTGCAGACTGCGATCCGGACTACGATCGGTTTTCTGGGATTAGCTCCACCTCGCGGCTTGGCAACCCTCTGTACCGACCATTGTAGCACGTGTGTAGCCCAGGCCGTAAGGGCCATGATGACTTGACGTCATCCCCACCTTCCTCCGGTTTGTCACCGGCAGTCTCCTTAGAGTGCCCACCATAACGTGCTGGTAACTAAGGACAAGGGTTGCGCTCGTTACGGGACTTAACCCAACATCTCACGACACGAGCTGACGACAGCCATGCAGCACCTGTCTCAATGTTCCCGAAGGCACCAATCCATCTCTGGAAAGTTCATTGGATGTCAAGGCCTGGTAAGGTTCTTCGCGTTGCTTCGAATTAAACCACATGCTCCACCGCTTGTGCGGGCCCCCGTCAATTCATTTGAGTTTTAACCTTGCGGCCGTACTCCCCAGGCGGTCAACTTAATGCGTTAGCTGCGCCACTAAGAGCTCAAGGCTCCCAACGGCTAGTTGACATCGTTTACGGCGTGGACTACCAGGGTATCTAATCCTGTTTGCTCCCCACGCTTTCGCACCTCAGTGTCAGTGTTGGTCCAGGTGGTCGCCTTCGCCACTGGTGTTCCTTCCTATATCTACGCATTTCACCGCTACACAGGAAATTCCACCACCCTCTACCACACTCTAGTCAGTCAGTTTTGAATGCAGTTCCCAGGTTGAGCCCGGGGATTTCACATCCAACTTAACAAACCACCTACGCGCGCTTTACGCCCAGTAATTCCGATTAACGCTTGCACCCTCTGTATTACCGCGGCTGCTGGCACAGAGTTAGCCGGTGCTTATTCTGTCGGTAACGTCAAAACAATCACGTATTAGGTAACTGCCCTTCCTCCCAACTTAAAGTGCTTTACAATCCGAAGACCTTCTTCACACACGCGGCATGGCTGGATCAGGCTTTCGCCCATTGTCCAATATTCCCCACTGCTGCCTCCCGTAGGAGTCTGGACCGTGTCTCAGTTCCAGTGTGACTGATCATCCTCTCAGACCAGTTACGGATCGTCGCCTTGGTGAGCCATTACCTCACCAACTAGCTAATCCGACCTAGGCTCATCTGATAGCGCAAGGCCCGAAGGTCCCCTGCTTTCTCCCGTAGGACGTATGCGGTATTAGCGTCCGTTTCCGAACGTTATCCCCCACTACCAGGCAGATTCCTAGGCATTACTCACCCGTCCGCCGCTCTCAAGAGAAGCAAGCTTCTCTCTACCGCTCGACTTGCATGTGTTAGGCCTGCCGCCAGCGTTCAATCTGAGCCATGATCAAACTCTTCAGTTCAAACATCTTTGGGTTTTTAAGAAACCCTAAACTTGGCTCAGCAATCGTTGGTTACATCTTTGATTTCTCGCGGAGTAACTTGTGATGCTGATAATCTTGCTGACTATCAGTCTGACTCCACAAGCACCCACACGAATTGCTTGATTCAGTTGTTAAAGAGCGGTTGGTTAAGAGCTATTCGTCTCAACCGAGGCGCGCATTCTACAGCAGCCTCATTTGCTGTCAAGCGGTTATTTTCAGAAGTTTTCGAAGATTTCTTCAACAACTTCAACCACTTGCGCTTGCGATCTCTCGTAAGCGGGAGGCGAATTCTACAGCGTTACACGCTGCTGTCAACACCTCTTTTTCAACTTCCTTTTGGCTTCGATGGACTGAAGCAACCTGCTGTCGAAAACTACTTAACTCATTGTTTACCAAGGAGTTTTCCGTTTCGACTGCGCCGGAAGTGGGGCGAATTATAGGCGCACAGAATCTGCCGTCAACGTTTAATTTGAATTTCCTATCAAACAGCCCGAAACTCTTTAAATCCTCTGCACTTGAGCAGTATATTGCGCATTGCGTGCCCGTTAGGCGCATCAGCGCTCTGCCCTTTATATGAAAGACTTCGGACGAAAACCTTCAATGACCACCCCACCCCGCAGCCTGGCCTCCATACTGTTCCCTGTTGGCCTGCTGTTAATAGCAATGGCATCCATCCAGTCCGGCGCCTCGCTGGCGAAAAGCATGTTCCCTGTCATCGGCGCGCAAGGTACCACCACCCTGCGCTTGATTTTCGCCAGCGTGATCATGTTGCTTCTATTACGCCCATGGCGCGCCAAGCTGACGGCCAAGTCCTTACGCACTGTAGTTGTCTACGGCATGGCGCTGGGCGGCATGAATTTTCTCTTCTATATGTCGTTGCGCACCGTGCCCCTGGGTATTGCGGTAGCGCTGGAATTCACCGGCCCGCTCGCAGTCGCCCTGTATGCATCGCGCCGGGCAGTGGACTTCTTGTGGATCGCGCTCGCAGTCGTCGGTTTACTCCTGCTGATACCGTCGGGCGAAACCAGCAGTGGCATCGACGCGACCGGTGCCGCCTATGCTCTCGGCGCTGGTGTCTGCTGGGCGCTTTATATTCTGTTCGGCCAAAAAGCAGGTAACGATAACGGTGTGCAGACCGCCGCGCTCGGCGTCATGATTGCCGCTTTGTTCGTCGCGCCAATCGGCATCGTGCACGCGGGGACCGCGCTGCTGACTCCCGCCTTGATCCCCATCGCCATCGGTGTCGCCATTTTATCGACAGCGCTGCCTTACACACTGGAAATGGTTGCGCTCACTCGCCTGCCCGCACGTACTTTCGGCACCCTGATGAGTGTCGAGCCGGCGTTCGGCGCCCTCTCCGGACTGTTCTTCCTGCATGAACACCTGACGCTCGCGCAATGGCTGGCGATCACCTGCATCATTCTGGCCTCCGTTGGGGCCACACTGACAATGCGCAACGAATCCAAACCGCTGGTGCCCGCCGACTGACCTCTTTAAAAGGCAGCTCTGGTATTTACCGCTCATTTAGGCCATGTTTAGGCCGTAAACGAAGGTCTTTCATGGAGAAACTCGACACGGACAGCATGAACGCTACGCTCGAGAGCGAGTAAAGGCCGGCTTCGTTTCTTTTGCGAAGCGGCTATTTAAGGATGGGAATGAAACGAATTTTGATACTGTTGCTGGTCGTAGGCATTGCCGGCTGTGCCGCGACCACGAAAACAGAAGTGAAACGAGGCAAGAAAGGGCTGCATATCAACTGCTCGGGCCTGTCCTCCTCCTGGGATAAGTGCTACACCAGTGCGGCCGATTCCTGCGGTACCAAGGGCTATCGGGTTATCGCCAAATCCGGCGATAACGCCGAAGAACCCGGCGATTACCCCTTCGGCCTCAACCCTGCCGGCTACACCAGTCGCAGCATGATCGTCATTTGCAAGTAGACGCCTGAGTGCTGTCTTGATCGCTCGCGATCAAAACAGCACAGCGCGAAGCCGTCAGTCAGCCCGCGATCAAATCGCCGCTGTGCGCACCTGCAACCACGTGAGCGCCTCGCCACTGAGTAACGGGCTCAGGCGCTCACGCACCTGGGCGTGATAAGCGTTGAACCACTCGCGCTCATCCGCTGTGAGCAAGGAAGGCTCCAGGCAACGGGTGTCGATCGGGCACAAGGTCAGGGTTTCGAATCTGAGGAACTCACCAAATTCGGTGGTCCCCGCTTCACGGTTCAACACCAGGTTTTCGATGCGCACGCCCCAACGCCCAGGGCGGTAGGTGCCCGGCTCAATCGACGTGATCATGCCCGGCTGCATCGCCGTTTGCGGCGCAGCTGCAGCCTGGTAGGCGATCACCTGCGGACCTTCGTGCACGTTGAGGAAATACCCTACACCGTGACCCGTACCGTGGCCGTAATCCACGCCCTCGGCCCAGATCGGCGCACGCGCGATGGCGTCCAGCAACGGCGACAGGATGCCCTTGGGGAAATGAGCGCGGGACAAGGCAATCACGCCCTTGAGCACCCGCGTGCAATCGAGTTTCTGCTCTGCACTCGGCGTACCGATGGGCACCATCCGCGTGATATCCGTGGTACCGCCCAGGTACTGGCCGCCGGAATCGATCAGCAATAAGCCATCGCCTTCGATCACGGCATGTTCTTCTGGCGTGGCGTGGTAGTGCGGCATCGCGCCATTGGCATTGAAGGCCGCAATGGTATTGAAACTCAGCGACACATACCCCGGACGGCGGGCACGCGCTGCCGTCAGATGCTCATCGATAGTCAGTTCAGTGATGCGTTCACGTCCCAGGGCCGATTCCAGCCAGGCGAAAAATTCGCACAAGGCGGCGCCATCCTGTTCCATGGCCTGACGGATATGTTCGGCATCGGCCAGGCTTTTGCGCGACTTGGCCAGCGTGGTGGGGTTCAAGCCTTCCACCCGCTTCACGCCGGCGTCGAGGTGCTCCAGTAAACCGGCCGTCACGCGGGCCGGATCAATCTGCAGGCTTGCTCCGGACGGTACGGCTCGCAGCGCATCAGCCACATCACTGTAGTCGCGCACGCTCACGCCATCGCGCTCAAGCGCAGCGCGCAACTCGGTATCGACCTTGCTCAGCGCCACGAACAAGGTGGCCTGCTGTTGATTGATCAGGGCAAAGGATACGAACACTGGGTTGAACGATACATCGCCACCGCGCAGGTTGAACAACCAGGCGATGTCATCCAGGGTCGCGATGAAATGCCAGTCAGCGCCTTTTTCTTTCAGGCTGGCGCGCAGGGCCGCGAGTTTTTCGCTGCGGCTGAGGGTAGCCTGCGGCGGCAGGTGCTGATAGATCGGCTGGTTCGGCAGCGCCGGGCGGTCGTGCCAGACGGCATTGAGCAGATCGATGTCCGTACGCAAGCGCGCGCCACGCTGCGCCAGCTTGTCACCCAGGGTGCGCGCCGAGGCCACGGCCATTACCGCACCATCCACCGCCACAACGCCGCCTTCCGGGGTTTGTTCAGCCAGCCATTCAAGCGGTCCGGGCTGGCCCGGTTGCAGTTTCACCAGTTCGATGCCGCTGCCCTTGAGCTCCTTGGTCGCCTGTTCCCAATAGCGGCTGTCGGCCCACACCCCGGCAAACTCCGCAGTGACGATCAGCGTCCCCACCGAACCATGGAACCCGGACAACCATTGACGGCCCTGCCAGTATCCGGGCAGGTACTCGGACAAATGCGGGTCCGCAGACGGTACCAGCAGGGCATGAATCCCCTCTCGGCTCATCAGCTCACGGGTTTGCGCCAGGCGCTGGGAAACCGTTCCATGGGTCAAAGGCTGCGTAGTCATTGTGTCTCCTGCTAACCGCTAATAATTGTTATGCACTGCGAAGGAAATGTCAGACGGCCCAGAACGCCGGTGCGCTGGCCAGTGTCGACTTGATCAGTTGTACCGCTTCGTCGATATCCCGCTCGGTGGTAAACCGGCCCAGGCTCAGGCGAATGGTACGCCCGGCGCTGCGAGCGTCATGCCCCAGGGCCAGTAGCACATGGGACGGCGCGTTGCTGGCCGAATTGCACGCTGAAGTCGCCGAAAAGGCAATCCCTGCACTCAACGCCCCCGCGTTGAACTCGCCTTCATTGAACGTAAGGCTAAGGGTATGAGGGATTCGCTGTGTGGGGCTGCCGTTGAGGCGCACACCCGCGATCGACGCCAATTGATCCAGCAGACGCTGACGCAAGGCTACGATCTGTGCCTTCTCCTCGGCGAAAGACGCTGCTGCCAGGGCGAACGCCGTGCCCATGCCCGCAATCTGGTGAGTGGCCAGGGTACCCGAACGCAAGCCCCCCTCATGCCCACCACCATGAATCTGCGCCAACACCTTCTGTTGCGCCCGCGGTCCTACGTACAACGCGCCGATGCCCTTCGGACCGTAAAGCTTGTGCGCGGAAAACGACATCAAATCCACCGGCCACTGCGCCAAGTCGATGGCCACCTTGCCCGCCCCTTGCGCCGCGTCCACGTGAAACAACGCCCCTTGTTCGCGCACCCGTGCGCCGATAGCCGGGATGTCGTTCAACGTGCCCAGCTCGTTATTGACCAGCATCAGCGACACCAGAAAGGTGTCTTCACGCAGTGCCTCACTGACCGCCTCGACACTGATCAAGCCATCGGCATCAGGCACCAGATACGTCACCGCCACACCGGCTTCCTGCAACTGCCGCGCAGTGTCGAGTGTGGCCTTGTGCTCGATCTGGCTGGTGATGATATGCCCGCCCGCCACGCCACGCGCCTGGGCTACACCCTTGAGTGCAAGGTTGTTGGACTCGGTGGCGCCGGAGGTCCAGACGATCTGCTCGGGCTGGGCGCCGACCAGTTCGGCCACCTGGTGACGCGCCTGCTCGACCGTTTGCCGGGCCGCTTGGCCAAACGCGTGGGAACTGGACGCCGGGTTACCGAAATTGGCATTGAAACCCAGACACTCAACCATCACCTGGATGACCCGCTCATCCACCGGTGTGGTGGCGGCATAGTCGAAATACAACGGACGTTTATTCATGATGTTAAAAACTCGCAGAGCGTGTTCCCGAGAACAGTGTCGCGGGGGGCATCGAACAGAACAGAGGTCGTCAGGTTTAACTGATCAGATGCCGTTATAGAAGGACCACTTTATGAAAATGTGCGTAGGAACGCTCCTGAAATTCAGCTTAACAGGCTGAAGTCACGCCATGGAAAACAAAAAACCCGAGTTTCCTTAAGGGAACACTCGGGTTCTTCACCGCAACAGCGCCGCTCAACTGGGGCGATCCTTCAGGGCTACGTTGCGCTCGGCGTTCATCTCGCCCTGATGATCAAAACCAAAGGTTTTTTGTGGCTGGCCGGTCAATGCCGCCCGCTGCTGTTGATAGTCATCGAAGGACAATCCGCGGCGGCTCAGCGCTTCCAACGCCAGCTGTCTGGTTTCCTGTTCCGTGTAAGGACGCAATTCAGGCGCCGGATGGGTTGCACATCCAGCGAGGACAGCGGTGACAAGCATCAGCGAAACAGCGAGTGAACGGTTCATGGCGGTAGCCCTGCGAAGGAGGTGTCGAGTCAATGAACACAGGCTACTCCCGCCCCTGCCCAGGGAAAAATCACCGTCCTCGATAGTGGCTATCAACCGTTGCGGCAGTCTCAATAGGCACAGTCATATATTCTTTTAAGATCTATAAATATGTAAATCTATTAATTTACGGAATATAAGAATCCCTCTATAACACCGCAATGCTGCCCGCCCACGCCCCAGCGTGCAGGCCACAGCACTGCTCAAAGCCCGCTGGATTACAAACTCCACGCATTGCATGACCGGGCGCTGAACCCGGCCCTGCCGATTCCCACGTTCTATTCCTAAGAGAGGTGCCCATGCAGCTGTTGACCCTCCCACCCTCGCCTGCCCTCGCGACCTCGATCCGTGCCACGGCTCAGGTGTTCGAAGACCCGAAATCCCGGGCCCTGCTCGACCATATCCAGCAAGTGGCGCCCAGCGAAGCCAGCGTGCTGATCATCGGCGAAACCGGCACCGGAAAAGAACTGGTGGCACGGCATATCCACAACCTCAGCGCGCGGCGCAACCGACCCTTCGTGGCGGTGAACTGCGGGGCGTTCTCTGAATCCCTCGTCGAAGCCGAGCTGTTCGGCCACGAAAAAGGTGCCTTTACCGGCGCCCTCAGCGCCAAGGCGGGCTGGTTCGAAGAGGCGGACGGCGGCACCTTGTTCCTCGACGAAATCGGCGATCTGCCCATGGCCATTCAGGTCAAGCTGCTGCGCGTGCTGCAGGAGCGCGAAGTGGTGCGCCTGGGCTCGCGCAAGAGCATTCCGATCAACGTCCGGGTACTGGCGGCAACCAACGTGCAACTGGAAAAGGCCATCAATGCCGGGCACTTCCGCGAAGATCTCTACTACCGTCTCGACGTGGTCAGCCTGGAGCTGAGCCCGCTGCGCGAGCGTCCCGGCGATATCCTGCCACTGACCCGACACTTCATCGAAGCCTACAGCCAACGCCTGGGCTACGGGCCGATCACCATCAGCCGTGAGGCCGAGCAAAAACTGCGCAGCTACAGTTGGCCGGGCAATATCCGCGAGCTGGAAAACGTGATTCACCACACCCTGCTGATCTGCCGCAACAGCGTGATCGAACGCGACGATCTGCGCCTGTCGAACCTGCGCATCGAGCGCCAGGACGACAGCCAGCACGGCACCGACAACAGCGCCGAAGCGTTGCTGGCGCGCGCCTTTCAAAAGCTGTTCGAGGAACAGGCCGGCGCCCTGCACGAAAAAGTCGAGGATGCACTGTTACGCGCCGCTTACCGCTTCAGCCATTACAACCAGGTGCACACCGCCAGCCTGCTGGGCTTGAGCCGCAACGTCACGCGCACGCGCCTGATCAAGATTGGCGAGCTGGCGGTCAACAAGCGCCGACCAGGGGAAAACCTGCAGGGCGAGCGGATGCTGCACCTATCCATTTAGGCGGCAGTGCAAGGCGTCGTCATGGCTGCGCTCAAAACTGCGCAGCACCTGGAACGAATCAAAGGTCACCGCCCTGGCCTGGTGCGCCCGGATCAGCGTCCAGAGGTCTTCGCCGCCCTGCTCGAAGCGCCGGAATGCCGCCTCGCCATCCTCGCGGGATTGCCATTGCAGGCAGTTGAGCACCCGCCGCCCATCATCGCTGACCTGCACGCTCGCACTCAAAAAGCCGCCATGGTTCTCGGCCAGTCGCTCGCTCTGGAGGGTCAGGGCCGCCACCAGGGCAGACTGCTGGCGGGGGTCGATCTGAAACTCGATCAATTGCGTGAAGCTGCGATTCTTCTCTGATACCTGCATGAACACTCCCCTTTCTCCGTAGGCAGAATCTTGCGATCCAGTGCTCGGCAGGGTAAAACCTCTAGTTAAGTCAAGGTCAAGTGATGAATCGGAGTTTTTATGCTCGACAAGCAACTCACCGTTGGCCAGTTGGCTGCCCGTAGCGGTGTGGCCGTCACCGCGCTGCATTTCTACGAAACCAAGGGGCTGATCAAAAGCCATCGTAACGCCGGCAACCAACGGCGCTACACGCGGGATGTGTTACGGCGGGTGGGGGTGATCAAGGTTGCCCAGCGCCTGGGCATTCCATTGGCGACCATCGGCGAGGCGCTGCAGGCATTACCTGAAGGCCGCACACCGACGGCCAAGGATTGGGCACGCCTGTCGGCACGCTGGCGGGAAGACCTGGATGAGCGGATCAACAAGCTGGTGCAACTGCGCGACAAGCTCAATGGTTGCATCGGCTGCGGGTGCTTGTCGATGGACGCCTGCCCGTTGCGCAACCAGGGTGACCAACTCGGTGAGCGCGGGCCGGGAGCGCAGTTGCTTGAACCCAGTTGAGGCGCTACCCAGGTGGGAATGGGCTCACCCCCTCCCACCGATCGCTATCAACGCGTGGGCGGTGTGCGCGACACGTCCGGCCGGCTTCGGTAAGCCGTGCACCCCAGCCACAGGGTCATTACCGCCAGCGCCGTCAGCGGCAGCCCATGGAACAGCACAATCACCTGGGCCGGCGTCCACGTCAGGTAGAACGGCCCGACCACCAGCATGCCCACGCCGAAGCCCGCCATTTGAATCAGGGTCAATAAACTGAACAGCGGCAGGCGCAGGCTATCCGGTTCACTTTGCGCACGGGAGACCAACGCCACTTCAGACAGCCCGTCTCCCAACCCCGCCCACACCACCAACAGCAACGCCAGCCACAATTCGGTTTGCTGGAACGTGAAGATAAAGCCGCTGGACATCAGCGCCACGCCGAACATGAACAACCGCTCCATGCTCGGCGTGCCACGGCCTTTCAACAGCGCACTGGCGATACGCGCCCCGATAAACTTGCCGCAGGCCCAGACCGCCAGCAGATACCCCATCACCGTTTTGGCCGTGTCCGGGGAAATGTACTGGGACAGCACCGGCCAACCGACGTTATGCGCCGCGCTGCCAAGGGTGTCGAGCATGCTGATCAACAACATCGCGGCCAATACCGGCGCGCCGCGCAGTCCCTTGGTCAACTCGCGCCATTCGGCCGAGAGCCCGCGATGGGCGGCGATGGCAACGCTGTACAACGCACGCAGTGGCATGACCAGGCAAGCGGCAATCACATAGGTGCCGATATTCACCGCGAACACCGCCTCGAATCCCCCGGTGGCAATCAGCAACCCCGACAGCAGACTGCCGAACACCGCGCCGGTGGCGGCCGCCGAGGTGATCCAGGCATTGGTGTTCACCCGCTGTTCAAGGGCAACCCAGGTGGGCAACTGACTGTTGAGGCCAATGGCAAACAGCGAATTGCACAGGCCGATACCAAAGGCAATGAACGGCAACAGGCTGAGTTGATGGGTGGGGATCAGCAGCAACAGCGGCGTCAGCAACAACGCTCGCGCCAGGTCCAGCCCCGCCAACGTGCCGCGCCCGGCAAAGCGCCGGAAAAACGGGATGCCAAACAGGCTGGCGACAATGCCACCGGTGACGCGGCACGCCAGGAAGATGCTGACGAACACCACGCTCTGGCTGAGCCAGTAGACATAGGTGGACAAGGCCACCAGGTTGAGAAAGGCGCCAAAGTCCGAAACGCCGCGAGCAAAAATAATCAGCCGCGCGTTGCGGGTCGACAGACGCAACTGTTGATCGAGGCTCATGCGGGCGGCGCCTCTTGATCGGCGGGCACGCTGCGCAGGCTGACCAACAGCATATCGCGCCACGCGGGTGTCGAATCGACCTTGGGCCGTACATCCCCGGCGCGATGGTAGAGCTTGCGGTCGTTGACCACGAGGGTTTCCAGGAAGTGCTCCATGGGCACATTCAACACCCGATTGTGCTCCGCTTCAGTGGTGAACACTTCAGACACCACCGGCACGGTGTTGTGCTCGCCGATAAAATGCATGAACACCCAATCCAGGCCATCCTGATGAATCCCCGACGTGGTGGGGCTGCTCGCTTGCGCATCCGCACGCACGCGGAACTGGTGGATGTCGATGGTGTAGCTCTGTTCGCCCAGGTGCGGTGCGATCACCGCCAGGTCGGTGGCCAGCAGCTTGCGCATCAGTGGATGCTCGATAAAGCCTTCCTCGCTATAGCTCAAGTGGTTCACCCCCTGTCGATAGTTGACGGCGTAGGTGACCGGCGACTTGAACGCGGTGCTCCTGTCGATCTGCAACTGCCGTGAAGGTGATAAACGATAGCGCAGGATCCGCCGTTCACGATGGGTGTACGCCTTGAACGCCTCGTCCCGCACCAGGTTGGCCCAGTAGGCCCGGAAACTTTGCTCTTCTGCGGGCTCGACATTGAGCAATTCGCCAAAGTCACGGCGATGGCAGTAATGCTGCTCGCGCAACTGCGCGCTGATTCGTGGGATGTCCATATCGCTAGCCTGCCACTGGGTTGTCGATGATAACGCGCAGATGCTGACTGACCGCGTCATGCAGCGCGTGCGCGTCGGCAGCGTCGTCGACCTTGGCCCAGCACTTGAGCAGATAGTGCTCCTCGATGTCCGCATCGATCATATGGCCCGACTCCTGCTGGGCGTACTCCAGCACCGCAGCGTTACGGTCCAGGTACTCCATGCCTTCGATGCCCTCGAACCGGCCGCTGTGCTGCGGGTAAATCGCCAGCATCGCGTAATGCTGCCCCGTCTCGGCAACCTTGCGTGCCCCCGCCTCCAACTGCGCAGTGACATCCTGCCCGCCCGTCAACAACGAGAGATACAGTTGGTAGGGATCGATACCGGCCAGGTCACGCAACGCCGCGTTCACATAGAGCCCGCCCACGCGTGGGTTGATCTCGATCACCACCGGCCCCTGCTCCGTCATGCGGAACTCGAAATGCACCACGGCGTTGGTCAGGCCGACCGCGTGCAGGCACGCCACGGCGTACTCGCGGATCTGCTCACACTGGCTGTCGGTGAAGGAGGTCGGTGGGGAAATCAGCAGGTTTTCCAGGACCGTGCCACTGCGCTCGGTCAACAGCAGCTTTTCGTTGATCAGCAACGGATGAACGCGCTCGCCGGCCACCACGCATTCTACGCTGCCTTCGATACCGGGGATGTAGCCCTCCAGCAACAGACTGCGCCCGGGGATGTAGTCGTGCCGTTGGCAGTCGTCTTCCGGCAGGGTGTGCACACAGCCGTAGAAATCCGCATACGCGGCGCCAGCGTGATCCCTGACGAACAGCGCGTAGTGGCTGCGCAGCTCGGCCCAATTGGCGCACTTCTTGATAAACGCCGAAGCCCCGCCAAACGGCGGCTTGGCGATCAGCGGGTAACCCACCCGCTCGGCATTCTGCTGGAGTTGTTGTTCGTCATTGCACAGCGCAAACGGCACGGAACGAATGGCGTGCTGTTTCAGTACCCTGCGCATCAGGAACTTGTTGTTGCACGCGGCAATTGCCTCGGGACAGCTGTGCACCAGGCCCAGGCGCCGGGACGCCCGCGCCACGATGCAGCCGACTTCGCCTTGCGCAGACGGATGACCGGCCTGGCAGAAAATTGCGCGAATCTGATACTGCTCATCGAGCTGGCCAACCAGGTCGAGGATGGCCTCCTCGTTGAGTGCGTCGAGCAGGAACACCGCATCACTATCATCCCTGAGCCGTTGCAGATGCCTGCGCCCAGTCACCCCCGCCGTCAGGCACACCAGGCCCTGGGCGCGGGCAACCGCAAAATGCGGCTCTCGGTAGTTATAACGGACAGCAGTACTGTCATCGACATCAATAAAAAGAATGGCGTCTTGTTTCATCACTTATACCGCCTCAGTCCATACGTTGATTCAGGCATCCTGCCAACTGCACCACTGCCCTTCCCAGTTACGGAAACGATAATGGCGCTGCCCATCGCGAACTTCGAAGTACGGCAAATTCTCAGGTTTTTCAAAGTCCAACAGCGGCACCGTGAACTTGCCTTGTGCGTGGGGTAGAACATATTCAGGCAGGGCGATATTAGACACTCGCCGTTTGAGGCGATCCATGATCGCGATGGCCTGGCTGATCGATGCCTTATATTCCGAAGCACCGGGTGAAAACGGCATGAAGTGATATAAGTAATATGGCTTTACGCCCAGACGATAAAGATCGATAAACAGTTTATGCAGCGTTGCTTCATCGTCGTTGACGCCGCGTAACAACGGCATATTGGAAAAGACAATCGGCACGACGCTCTGAATGCGTTTGACCGCCACCGCAAAGTCAGGGCTGAGTTCGAGCGGATGGCACACGTGCACGCCAAAGGCATTGACCTTGTACTTTTCCAACATCGCGAGCAATTCATCGGTCACGCGATACGGGTTGAAGCTCAGGGCCCGGGAGTGAATACGGATCAGCAAGTCATCACTGATCCCGCGCAGGGCGGCCAGGTACTCGTCGAGCTTGCGGTCGGCCAGCATCAACGGGTCGCCACCGCTGAGAATCACTTCCTCGATGGCCGGGTTGCCGCGGATGTACTCGACCGATTCCATGAAGGAATCCTTGCTGGCGTTGGCCTTTTCAGTGCCCACCTGCAGCGTGCGCAGCGCTTCGAAGCAAAACTGGCAATAGGCGTTGCACGTATTGGTGGTGCGCAGGATGACGCGATTGTCGTACTTGTGCTGGCAGATGGGCGTCTTCATTTCATGGCCCAACTCCCAATTTTCGGAGGTGCCATCGTAATCACCCTCGACCTGCTCGCTCCAATACGGCACCACTTGCCGCCATAGCGGGTGGTCCGTGACCGCGCCGGTGGTAAGAGAACGCTTGATCAGCTCGATGTAGTAGGGCGTGATCTGCATCTTGCGCCCTTGCAGGTTGTGTTCGATATGCGCGGTGGTGTCCTCGCCCCACCCCCCACAGGCATCGCGAAGTGTCGGTTCATCACGCAACGCATTCTTCTGCTGCCAGCGCCAGTCGTGCCACTGTACTGAGCGATGAATGTCTTGATCGTAAATTGACATGAGTGCGTACTCTCTGTTCAGGCATATGAATGCGCGCTTTCCCTGGCGGGAACAGCGATATTCGCAACAATGACAATCGACTCGGGCGACGGGCCGCGCTCAAAAGGGGTGATTCAATCAGCCGCGCGGGGACGGTATAAGTTTATTATTCCAGGGTGCGGATGAACGACTGATACCGCCATGTAATAAACTTCCTTTTTAGCGTTATTTGACTTCCAAGCCGACACCTACTTAAGCGGAAGGTCTCTACGCCGTCAATACAATATCTTTGCTTTTTTTCCGACTTATACCAGCCCTGCGCTCATCTACCTGTAAACAGGGGTATCTCATGGTTAAAATGGGTTAATTTAAAAACTAAATAATACTGACAAATAATCCTCCGGTGTTTGCCGGTGCATTTTTATACTTATACAACTACGTACTCCTGCGAATTCAACTTAGCCTTCAGTGTGCGCTTCGCATGCCCCAGGAACCTCGGTGCCATCGCCCGCGCATGCGAGGCCCTTGGGCCCTTGAAACATTTTCTTTCATTTCCCCCTTGGGGATTTCTCATTCTCATCCGTCTTAACTTAGATACAGCCCGTCGCGTCAGCAAAAGCTACGACTGGCCTTTTCCGGGCTTCCATCGCCCCTCCGATCAAGACCCTCATTCACATGTCGAAGAAGTCACGCTCAAAACTCTGGTTTCTCGTACACAGCTGGCTGGCGCTGCCCATCTGGTTCTTTGTACTGATCGTCTGCGTCACCGGCACCCTGGCGGTGGTCAGCCAGGAAATCGTCTGGCTGGCCAACCCGGATATCCGTGCGACCAAGCCGTCGGATGATGCCCAGCCGCTGAGCTTCGACCAGGTAATCGCCGCCATCAAGCGCGACGAGCCTCAGGTCATCGTGCGCTCGATCATCCGCCCCGACGAATCACACTTCGCGTTGACCGTCGGCCTCAGCTACCCGGACGGGCGTTCCGTCGAGGCCTATGCCAACCCCTACACGGGCGCCATCCAGGGCATCAGCCCGTCGTTCGACTTCAAGCAATTTACCCGCGCCCTGCACGGCTGGTGGCTGGTGCCGTTCACCAATGGCTACAGCTGGGGCTGGTACCTGGTGTCGCTGCTCGGCCTGCCCTTGCTGGCCTCATTGATCACCGGGCTTGTGGTGTACAAGCGTTTCTGGAAAGGCTTTTTGCGCCCGACCCTGCGCATCCGCCACGGCGCGCGCATCTTCTGGGGTGACTTTCACCGCCTGAGCGGTATCTGGTCGATCTGGTTCATTGCCGTCATTTCCATTACCGGCACCTGGTTCCTGATCGAGGCGACCCTGGCCGACAATCAGATTTCCATCTCCAGCGAGCCCATCGTGCCGGTGATTGCCCGGGAGAAGGTACCGCTGTCCGCCCCCGGCGTGCCGGCCCCGATGATTGCCCTGGACGAAGCGATCAAGATCGCCACCCAGCGCATTCCTGGGCTGGAAGCCACGTTTGCCTTCCTGCCGCTCAATGCCTACAGCCACCTGCAGATCGGCGGGCGCGGCTGGTACCCGCTGATGTTCCAGACCGCACAACTGAATCCCTACAGCGGCGAAATCGCGGTCTCGCACCTGCTGTCCGACCGCACCACGCTGGAGTTCGTCACTGAGTCCATGCGCCCGCTGCACACCGGTGACTTCGGTGGCCTGTGGATCAAGCTGATCTGGGCCGTCTTCGGCCTGGTGCTGAGCATGATGGTGCTGAGCGGCTTGCTGATCTGGACCAAGCGCACCGCCCTGGCCACCCTCCACGCCCTCAAACGCGAGGCCAAGACCCAGCGCCCGCCTGTGCCCATCCCTGCCCTGCAGGCTGAAACCTCGGAGACGCACTGATGAGCAAGGTCGCGGCCAAACCCTCTTCACCGCTGCGCGCATGCTGGCTGAAGTGGCGTTTTCATATAAACATCCTGCTGTTGCTGGTGCCGCTGGGGTTCATGCCCAAGTATTTTGCCGATGCCGCGCTGTTTCGCGGCGATGCCGGCATCGGCGAGCGGGTCGCCGGGGACGTTCAAGTCGGCCCCTGGAGCCTGACCCTCGCGGAATTTCGCAACGAAGGCCCGCGCCCGGACCCGGCCGGCCCGATGAAAACCTTTAACGCCGCCCTGTGCGCCACCTGCGCCGAGCAGGTCAAGGCGACTTATCTGCGCATCGGCAAACCGCGCAGCCTGCGGGCCGCCGGGGTGATCTTCTTTGGCACGCCCTACCGCATGGGCGCCCTCCTGCCGGTGCCGGAACGCACGCCGGTCGACGCTGAACTGTGGGTCACCATGGAAGGCTGGGACGGCAGCATGCACCAGGGTTCCATTCCACTGAGCCAGGCCTCGCCCGCCACTGTTGCCTGGCTGAACAAGCAAGGAGTCAAACCATGATGTTCAAGCGCCTGATGCGCGCCGCTTGCGTGCTAGTGCTGAGCGCCGGCTTCACTGACGTGGCCTTCGCCCACAACCCGATGTGCGAATGCAAGGAAATTCCCGGTGAGCAGATCCAGTGCAAAGGGGGTTCTCCGATGGCAGCGGCGCTCCGGGCGTGACCCTGGATGTGATCGGCTACGACGAGACCATCCTGGTGCCGGGCAAGCTCGGTGAGGATTCGACCCTGACCTTCAAGAAACCCGCGGCCGAATTCTATGTGCTGTTCGATGCCGGCCCCGGTCACGTGGTGGAAATCGACCAAGCGGATATTCAGGCGCCATGAGTACCGTACAGGTAGTGCGCCCGGCCGGCGCGGGTCATGAAACCCTTTACGTGCTGTTGCTGTGCCTGATCATCCTGGCGGTGTCGGGAACGGTGGTGGCCTTGCACGGTGAGACCCAGGAGCTCGCAGCGGTGCCAAGCCACCAACTGGATGCCCGACGCGACCTGAGCGCCGCCGAACAGGGCATCTACGCCGACCTGCGGGTGACCCTGGATGAAATCCATTTGCTGCGGCAGGAGCAAAACGCCCTGCCGGCACCGGCCCAGTTGGCCCAGGAAGGCTTTGCGCCGTTTGCCCAGGACGCCAGTTCCGTCAGCCGTGGCGATCATCGCTGGCAGCTGCTCGCCCCCTCGGCTTACCTGGGCTTGAGCCAGGCACCGGGCACCAGCGGTTCGCTGTTGATGCGCGTGCAGGGCACCGAGCCGGATATCTGGCTCAACCGTGGCAACGACCTGGCTGCCCCCTCCGACCTCACTGACCAGGCGCTGATCGCTGCCGGCTGGCGGCAAGTGGTCGCGCAATTCGATGCTGGCGTGACCCGCCAGCACCGCCACTGAACGAGAAGACCGATTGCCCATGTCCATTTCATCTCCCCTGTTGCGCCTGTTGCTGGTTGGCCTGTTCAGCCTGGTGCTCGCGCCCCTGGCGAACGCCGAGGCGGGTAAACGCCTGCGCATCGGCATCACCTTGCATCCTTACTACAGCTACGTGGCCAACATCGTCGGCGACAAGGCCGAGGTGGTGCCACTGATTCCGGCGGGGTTCAACCCCCATGCCTACGAGCCGCGCGCCGAAGACATCAAGCGCATCGGCACCCTGGACGTGATCGTGCTCAATGGCGTGGGGCATGATGACTTCGCCGACCGCATGATCGCCACCAGCGAGCGCCCGGACATCCCGGTGATCGAAGCCAACGCCAATGTGCCCCTGCTGGCCGCCACCGGCAATGCCGCGCGCGGTGCGGGCAAGGTGGTCAACCCGCACACGTTCCTGTCGATCAGTGCGTCGATTGCCCAGGTCAACAACATCGCCCGCGAGCTGGGCAAGCTCGACCCGGATAACGCCAAGACCTACACCCAGAACGCCCGCGCCTACGGCAAACGCCTGCGCCAGATGCGCGCCGATGCCCTGGCCAAGCTGACCAGTGCGCCCAACCCGGACCTGCGCGTGGCCACGGTACACGCGGCCTACGACTACCTGCTGCGCGAGTTCGGCCTGGAAGTCACCGCCGTGGTCGAACCGGCCCACGGCATCGAGCCCAGCCCCAGCCAGTTGAAAAAAACCATCGATGAACTGCGCGCCCTGGACGTGAAAGTGATTTTCTCGGAAATGGATTTCCCGTCTTCCTATGTCGACACAATCCAACGGGAATCCGGGGTCAAGCTGTATCCGCTGTCGCATATTTCCTACGGCGAATACAGCGCGCAAAAGTATGAGGTGGAAATGACCGGCAACCTCGACACCGTGGTCCGCGCGATCCAGGAGTCGGGAACATGACGGCGGCGCAACCGCTGAACCTGGCCTGTGGCCCGACCCTCGATTTTAACCAGGTGTCGCTGACCCTGGGCCGCACCGTGATTCTCGATGAGGTGAGCTTTCAGGTACGGCCCGGCAGCATCCATGCGTTGGTCGGCCCGAATGGCGGCGGCAAAAGCTCGCTGATCAAGACCCTGCTCGGGCAAACGCCGCACCAGGGCCGCTTGAGCCTGGAGTGGCCGGGCACCCCCGGCACCATTGGATATGTGCCCCAGGCTTTGGAATTCGATCGGGGTTTGCCGATGACCGTGGATGATTTCATGGCCGCCATGTGCCAGCGGCGGCCGGCGTTTCTCGGCCTGTCCCGGCACTACGCTGGCGCGATTGGCGAGGCGCTGGAACGGGTTGGCATGCAGGACAAGCGCAAGCGGCGCATGGGCGCCTTGTCCGGCGGTGAACGCCAGCGGGTATTGCTGGCTCAGGGGCTGATTCCGGCGCCGCAATTGCTGGTGCTGGATGAGCCGATGTCGGCCCTCGATGAGGCCGGTATCCAGGTGTTCGAGCGGCTGTTGAATGACTGGCGACTGGCAGGGATTACCGTGCTGTGGATCGAACACGACCTGGAGGCAGTCGGGCGCCTGGCCGACCGCGTGACCGGCTTGAACCGCCGCGTACTGTTCGACGCCACGCCGAAACAGGCGCTCACCCCCGATCGCCTGTTGACCCTGTTCTCCACCCACCCTCGGAGCCTGGCGCAATGAGTTATGAAGCGTTTCGCCTGATGGTCCAGGGCTGGGCCTCTGCCGGTTATCTGCCCGAGGCACTGGCCTACGGCTTTGTGGTCAACGCCCTGCTCGCCGGTCTGCTGATCGGCCCGGTGCTGGGCGGCCTGGGCACGCTGGTGGTGGTCAAGCGCTTTGCGTTTTTCTCCGAAGCGGTCGGGCATGCCGCGCTGACCGGCGTGGCTGTGGGCATTCTGCTGGGGGAACCCTATACCGGGCCCTACGGCAGCCTGTTCGGCTACTGCCTGCTGTTCGGCATCCTGCTCAACTACCTGCGCAACCGTACCGGCCTGGCGCCGGATACGCTGATCGGCGTGTTCCTGTCGGTGTCCCTGGCGCTGGGCGCAAGCCTGCTGCTGATCCTGGCCGGCAAGATCAATGTGCACATTCTGGAAAACGTGCTGTTCGGTTCGGTGCTGACGGTCAACGGCAACGACCTGCTGGTGCTGGCGGTCGTCGGTTCGCTGGTGATGGCCCTGGCGTTGCCGCTGTACAACCGCATCATGCTCGCCAGCTTCAACCCGCAATTGGCGGCAGTACGCGGAGTGGCGGTGAAGACCCTGGACTATCTGTTCGTAATCCTGGTGACGCTGATCACCGTCGCGGCGGTCAAAGTGATCGGCGCCATCCTGGTCGGTGCCCTGCTGGTGATCCCGGCGGCGGCGGCGCGGCTGCTGAGCCAGTCGCTCAAAGGGTTCTTCTGGGTGTCGGTGGCGATTGCGACCGTCAGCACCCTGTGCGGCATCCTGCTGCCGATCATCTTCGACCTGCCGGTGCCTTCCGGCGCCGCAATCATCCTGGTCGCCGGTATCGCCTTCGCCCTCGCCGCGATCGCGCGCGGTACGGTGCCCAGCCTCAAAGGGAATCTTGGATAATGCGCCCTGACTTTCGCCCACTGGCCCTGGCCATGACTTGCCTGATCAGCACCTCGGCGTTCGCCGTCGTGGATGGCTTTCAAACCAGGGACTTCGTCGCCAACCATGGCCTTGGCCATGCCGTGCTGACCAAGCCCAACACAGTAAAACCGGTCAAGGTGCTGGCCTCGTTGCCGATCACCTACGGCCTTGCCGACGTGCTGCTCAAAGGCACCGCTGTGCAGCTCGACCGCGCCGCCCCCGCCAACCTGCCCGGTTCGCGGCAAGTGTCGTACTTCACCGGGCGCGGTGCGCCAGCGCTGAGCCAACTGGCCCAGGATGCCGATGCCGCCATCGGTCTGCGCTCGCTGTGGGCGGACGACCCGCTCTACCCCGTGGCGCGGCGCAGCAATATCCGCATTGTCGAAGTCGACGCTGCGCGCCCGGTGGATGGCGGCTTACCGGGCATCGCCGTGCAGCCGGGCGTCAGCGATGGCTTGAACAGCCAACCGTGGCAGTCGGGCAACAACATGGGGCGCATGGCCGATGTATTGGCGGCCGACCTGAGCCGCCTGGCGCCGGGCGCCAAACCGCAGATCGACGCGAACCTGGCCGCGCTCAAGCAGCGCCTGCTCAAGCTCGCCGCCGACAGCGAGGCGCGCCTGGCCCAGGCCGATAACCTGAGTGTGGTCAGCTTGAGCGATCACTTTGCCTATCTGGTCAGCAGCCTGAATCTGGAACTGGTCAGTACCGATGCACGGCCGGATGCGGACTGGACGCCTGAAGCGCTGCAACAGCTCAGTGCGCAGTTGAAAACCAATGATGTGGCGACGGTGCTGCACCACCGCCAGCCGAGTGAGGCGGTGAAAACGGCGGTCACGGCTGGCGGCGCCACCCTGCTGGTGTTGAATGTGGACGGTGCCGACCCGGTGACGGAGCTGCAAACCAATGTGGATCAGGTGATCAAGGCACTCACACCCTCGCCATAGCCTCAAACCACGTCCACACCCACATGAATCGCATCATGCCGCCAGAACTCCAGGTCGCAGTCGATCAAGCGCTGGTGCTGGTCATAGTTGACCCGGGCGATCCGCAAGCCCGGGCTGCCCACCGATACGCGCAACGCAGCGGCGGCCTCCACCGGCAGTGAGGTCGGTACGATCTCGAAACGCACCCGGCCATAGTGCAGGTCGTACTTGCGCGCATACAGTTCGGTCATCGACTGATTCAGGTCGCACGCCAGGATCCCAGGAAAATACTGCGGGTTCAGGTAGTGCTCGACGTACAGCACCAGCCGCCCGTCGATCCGCCGTCCCCGGCAGATCTGGATCACGCTGGAAAGCGCCGGCAACTGTAACCAGGCGCAGACCGCCGCCGATGCCGGTTGCAGGCGGGCAGAAATCACCTGGGTCGATGCCACCCGGCCCTGGTCGTTGACCATCGCGTGAAAGTGGCTGCGCTGCATCAGGTTGTAGGCCAATCGAGGCGGCGAGACGAACCAGCCTCGGCGCTCCTCGCGATAGATCTGCCCTTGAGCTTCAAGCTGTAACAAGGCTTCCCGCACGGTAATGCGCGTGGTACCAAACAACTCGCTGAGCTTGCGCTCGGCGGGCAGTTTGCTGGCGGGCGGCAACAGGCCGTGGTCGATCTGCTCCTGCAGTGCCAGCCCGATGGAGGTTACCGCTTTGATTGCCTCGTCACGCATTAACGTTACCTATCTGGACTAGACCAGCACCATTCGAGTGCACATAAAGCTGCATAAACGTCCCACCTCAATGTTGCGCCAGCCTAGGCATTGCAGATGACCGACAGATGACAGCCGCATCACCCGCGTGCACCACACCCTGCAATACATCGGCCAAGTCCAGGCGCTACGGGCACTTGGTCATGGTCTACGCTAAGTCTGCGCCGAACGACATCGGCGCCTCAAAAACGACATCGACATGAAACTGTCATCCATCGCGTCTAGATTGGCTCAGGTATTGCTCTGACCTAGACCAACCACACCGCCTGCATAAAACGCCGCGTTGAAAACGCCCAAAGGAGCTTCGGATGAAACAGCTTTTCCTGGCATCACTGTTAGGCTCGACCATTGCCATGTGCACCGCAGCCATGGCCGCTGATACCGATCTAAAAACCCTGGAAGCCGCCGCCAAGTCCGAGGGCGCCGTGAACAGCGTCGGCATGCCCGATGACTGGGCCAACTGGAAAGGCACCTGGGAAGACCTGGCCAAGACCTATGGCCTCAAGCACATCGACACCGACATGAGTTCGGCCCAGGAAATCGCCAAGTTCAAAGCCGAAAAAGACAATGCCAGCGCTGATATCGGCGACGTGGGCGCGGCCTTCGGCCCCATCGCGGTGAAACAGGAAGTGACCCAGCCTTACAAACCGTCCACCTGGGCCCAGGTGCCGGATTGGGCGAAAGACAAGGACGGCCACTGGGCGCTGGCCTACACCGGCACCATCGCGTTTATCGTCAACAAGAAGCTGCTGCACGGTTCCGAAGTGCCTACCAGCTGGGCCGACCTGCAAACCGGCAAGTACAAGGTCTCGGTGGGTGACGTAAGCACCGCGGCCCAGGCTTCCAACGCTGTGCTGGCAGCCGCCATCGCCAATAAAGGCGACGAGAAGAACATCGCGCCGGGCCTGCAATTCTTCACCAAGATCGCCCAGCAAGGTCGCCTCTCCCTGTCCAACCCGACCATCGCCACCATGGAAAAAGGCGAAGTCGAAGTGGGTATCGTCTGGGACTTCAACGGCCTGAGCTATAAAGCCAAGATGGCCAACCCGGATGACTACGTGGTGCTGATCCCGTCGGATGGTTCGGTGAAATCCGGCTACACCACCATCATCAACAAGTACGCCAAACACCCGAACGCCGCCAAGCTGACGCGCGAATACATTTTCAGCGATGCCGGCCAGATCAACCTGGCCAAAGGCAATGCACGCCCAATCCGTGCCGAAACCGACTTGAAACTGCCGGCTGACATCGCCAAGAACCTGATCCCGGGTGAGCAGTACACCAAGGCTAACCCGCAGCCGATCAAGGATGCCGATGCCTGGGAAGCCACGTCCAAAAAGCTGCCGCAGCTGTGGAACGAGCAGGTCATCGTAGAAATGAAGTAAGCCTGTCGCCCACATTGGAAATCCACTGGAGATCCAATGTGGGAGGGGGCTTGCTCCCGATAGCGGTGTGTCATTCAACAGATTCATTGGCTGATCCACTGCTATCGGGAGCAAGCCCCCTCCCACAGTAGAGCCCGGTGTTGTTACCGAGAAATCGAGTCAAGCCCTAACTGTCGCGGAGCCCCAGCCCCCATGAAGCACCCTGTCATCCTTGTCGTGCTCGACGGCCTGAACTTTGCGGTTGCCCGGCACGCCATGGGGCATTTGCAGGCCTATGTCGGCGCAGGACGCGCAGCCCTCTACACACTGGAATGTGAACTGCCCGCCCTGTCCCGCCCGCTGTATGAATGCATCCTGACCGGCGTTGCGCCGATCCAGAGCGGCATCGTCCACAACAACGTCTCGCGCATGTCCAACCAGCGCAGCATTTTTCATTACGCCCGCGATGCCGGCTTGACCACCGCGGCGGCGGCTTACCACTGGGTGAGCGAACTGTATAACCGCACACCCTTTCTCGCCGCCCGTGATCGTCATACCGACGATCAGGCGCTGGCGATCCAGCATGGGCATTTTTACTGGAATGACCACTACCCGGATTCCCACCTGCTGGCCGACGCCGAAAGCCTGCGCCTTGCGCACGCGCCGGACTTTCTGCTGGTGCACCCGATGAACATCGACGACGCCGGCCACAGGCACGGCCTCGACAGCGCGCAGTACCGCAACAGCGCACGCTCGGCCGACATCATTCTCGCCGACTACCTGCAGGGCTGGCTCGACGCCGGTTACCAGGTGCTGGTCACCGCCGACCACGGCATGAACAACGACCGCTCCCACAACGGCCTGCTGCCGGAAGAGCGCGAAGTGCCACTGTTTGTGCTGGGCGACGCCTTCAGCCTGGATGCCAACGCCGCGCCGAAACAGACCGAGCTGTGCGGTACCGTCTGCGCGCTGCTCGGCGTGCCCCACGACAAGCCTGTCTGCCGGGAGTTGCTCAAGTGAATGCCATGAATCGCGGCAAATGGCTGGCCTTGCTGTGCCTGGTGCCCTTCGCGCTGTTCTTTATCGTGTTCGAAATCGCGCCGTTGGCCTGGGTGCTGATCAACAGCCTGCAAACCGAAGACAGCGGTTGGAGCCTGGAAAACTTCACACGCATCTTCAGCTCGAAGTTCTACCTGCAGGCGATCCAGTTCAGCCTCGAGATCAGTTTCTACTCCAGCGTCTTCGGCATCATCATCGCCACCCTGGGCAGTTACTCCCTGCGCCGGGTCGATTCGCCGCTGCGCAACTTCGTCACCGCCTTCGCCAACATGACCAGCAACTTTGCCGGCGTGCCCCTGGCCTTCGCGTTCATCATCCTGCTGGGGTTCAACGGCAGCATCACCATCATGCTCAAGCAGGCGGGGATCATTGAGGACTTCAACCTGTACTCGAAAACCGGCTTGATCATTCTCTATACGTATTTCCAGATTCCCCTCGGCGTGCTGCTGCTGTACCCGGCCTTCGATGCATTGCGCGAAGACTGGCGTGAGTCGGCCGCCCTGCTCGGCGCCAATGGCTGGCACTTCTGGCGGCATATCGGCTTGCCGGTCCTGACGCCCGCGCTGCTCGGCACCTTCGTGATTCTGCTGGCCAACGCCCTGGGTGCCTACGCCACCGTGTACGCCCTCACCACCGGCAACTTCAACGTGCTGCCGATCCGCATCGCGGGGCTGGTCTCCGGCGACGTGTCGCTGGACCCGAACCTGGCCAGTGCCCTGGCCGTGGTGCTGGTGGCGCTGATGACCGTGGTCACGGTGGTCCATCAACTGCTGCTCAAGAGGAGCTACCATGTCTCGCGCTGAAGCCGGCCCGGCATCGCTCTACCACCGGGTGGTGGTTTACATACTGTTCCTGATCCTGGTGCTGCCGCTGGTGGGCACCTTTGTCTATTCCATCTCCAGCAGCTGGTCGGCCACCATCCTGCCCGCCGGTTTCAGCCTGAAATGGTACACGCAGCTATGGAGCGACCCGCGCTTTCTGATGGCTTTTGCGCAATCGTTGCTGGTGTGCGTGGGCGCGCTGATCCTCTCGGTGGTGTTGATCCTGCCGCTGCTGTTCGTGGTGCATTACCACTTCCCCAAGCTGGATGCGCTGATGAACATCCTGATCCTGCTGCCGTTCGCCGTGCCACCGGTGGTGTCGTCGGTGGGCCTGCTGCAGTTGTACGGTTCCGGCCCCTTGGCGATGGTGGGCACCCCGTGGATTCTGATCGGCTGCTACTTCACCGTGGCGCTGCCGTTCATGTACCGCGCGATCACCAATAACCTGCAGGCGATCAACCTGCGCGACTTGATGGACGCGTCGCAACTGCTCGGTGCCAGCACCTGGCAAGCCGCGATCTTCGTGGTCCTGCCCAATCTGCGCAAAGGCCTGATGGTGGCGCTGCTGCTGTCGTTCTCCTTCCTGTTCGGTGAGTTCGTGTTCGCCAACATCCTGGTCGGCACCCGCTATGAAACCCTGCAGGTGTACCTGAACAACATGCGCAACAGCAGCGGCCACTTCACCAGCGCCGTCGTGATCTCCTACTTCTTCTTTGTGCTGGTGCTGACCTGGGCCGCCAATATCTTGAACAAGGACAAAAGCCAATGAGCTTCGTCAGCGTCCAACACCTGCAAAAAGGCTACGCCGGCACGCCGGTATTCAGTGATATCAACTGCGAAATCGCCAAGGGCGAGTTCGTCACCCTGCTCGGTCCGTCCGGTTGCGGCAAGTCGACCCTGCTGCGCTGCATCGCCGGGCTGACCTCGGTGGACAGTGGCAAAATCCTGCTGGACGGCCAGGACATCGTCCCGCTGAGCCCGCAGAAACGCCACATTGGCATGGTGTTCCAGAGCTATGCGCTGTTCCCCAACATGACCGTGGAGCAGAACGTCGCCTTCGGCCTGCGCATGCAGAAGGTGAACGCCGATGACAGCCACAAGCGCGTGCAGGACGTCCTGCAATTGGTGGAACTCAAGGACCTCGCCGGCCGCTACCCGCATCAGATGTCCGGCGGCCAATGCCAGCGCGTCGCCCTCGCCCGTTCCCTGGTGACCCGCCCGCGCCTGTTGCTGCTGGATGAACCGCTGTCGGCGCTGGATGCGCGGATTCGCAAGCACCTGCGCGAGCAGATCCGCCAGATCCAGCGCGAATTGGGGCTGACCACCATTTTCGTCACCCACGACCAGGAAGAAGCCCTGACCATGTCGGACCGCATCTTCCTGATGAACCAGGGCAAGATCGTGCAGAGCGGCGATGCCGAGACCCTCTACACCGCGCCGGTGGATGTCTTCGCAGCCGGTTTTATCGGCAACTACAACCTATTGGATGCCGACAAGGCCAGCCAACTGCTGCAACGTCCAATCAGCGGGCGCATCGCGATCCGCCCCGAAGCCATCGAACTGAGCCGCAGCGGCGAACTCGATGCGCTGGTGCGCAGCCACAGCCTGTTGGGCAACGTGATTCGCTACCGCATCGAAGCGCGTGGCGTGGAGTTGGTGGTGGATGTGCTCAACCGCAGCGCCGATGATCTGCATCCGGACGGCCAGCGCCTGGCACTTTCCATCGACCCCAGCGCCCTGTGTGAAGTAGCCTGAAGGGCGACGATTGACTGAGAGAGCAGACGGATGGCATTGGTAATTTTTGATCTGGACGACACCCTGATCCACGGCGACTGCGCCACGTTATGGAGCGCACAGATGGGCCGCCTGGGCTGGGTCGACCCTGAATCCTTCATGCGCAGGAACGACGAACTGATGGCGGCCTACAGCCGGGGCGAGCTGCGCATGGAAGATTTCATGGATTTCAGCCTGGAGCCGATGATCGGCCGCACCCCGGAAGAAATCGAACACTTGGTGGAACCCTGGGTCGAGGACGTGATCGAGCCGCTGATCTACAGCGACGCGACCAAGACCATCGCCCGGCACCGCGCCAATGGCGACCGGATCCTGGTGATTTCCGCCTCGGGTACGCACCTGGTCACACCGATTGCGGCGCGCATCGGTATCGACGAAGTGCTCGGCATCGAGCTGGATGTCAGCCATGGCGTGTACAGCGGCGGTACGGTAGGCGTGCTGACGTACCGCGAAGGCAAGATCACACGGCTGCTGGCGTGGTTGGAGCAGGAAGGTGAAAGCCTGGAGGGCGCGTATTTCTATTCGGATTCGCGCAATGACCTGCCCTTATTGCTCAAGGTGGACCACCCGCAGGTGGTCAACCCGGACCCGGTACTGCGCGAACACGCAGAAAACGCCGGCTGGCCGATCCACCACTGGGTCTGAACCAACCGGGGTCCCATGTGGGAGGGGACTTGCCCCCGATGGCGGTGTATCAGATGAAACATTCTTCACTGATACACCGCCATCGGGGGCGAGCCCCCTCCCACTCTGGAATTCAGCGCGATGAGAGTTCGCTACCACCTCACAAATGCGAACTTGGCCTACATCGCACGTAGGAGCGAGCTATTCCACCGCTCGACATCACCCTCAACGCCTTGCAATGCTTTCACAGTGCCTCCATAGTGAGTCCGGACTGAGCCCGTAGCAGTAGCGCCGGGCTTTTTGCATTATGCGACCGGACCATATGGAACCGGCTCCCTCAAAGACGGCCTAATATGCGTTATCAATTGCCCCCGCGTCGAATCAGCATGAAGCATCTGTTCCCCAGCACCGCCCTCGCTCTTTTCATTGGTCTCGGCTTCGCGTCGATGTCGACCAATACGTTCGCAGCCAATAGCTGGGACAACCTTCAGCCTGATCGCGATGAGGTGATTGCCAGCCTTAACGTCGTCGAGTTGCTCAAGCGCCATCACTACAGCAAGCCGCCGCTGGACGACGCGCGCTCGGTGATCATCTACAACAGCTACCTCAAGCTGCTGGATCCGTCGCGCAGCTACTTCCTGGCCAGTGATATCACTGAGTTCGACAAATGGAAGACCCAGTTCGACGATTTGCTCAAGAGCGGCGACCTGCAGCCAGGTTTCACCATCTACAAGCGTTACCTGGACCGCGTCAAAGCGCGCCTGGACTTCGCCTTGGGTGAGCTGAACAAAGGCATCGACAAGCTCGACTTCACCGAGAAGGAAACCCTTCTGGTGGATCGCAAGGACGCCCCTTGGCTGACCAGCACCGCCGCACTCGACGACCTGTGGCGCAAACGCGTCAAGGACGAGGTGCTGCGCCTGAAGATCGCCGGCAAAGAGCCCAAGGCCATCCAGGAACTGTTGACCAAGCGCTACAAGAATCAACTGGCGCGCCTGGACCAGACCCGTGCCGAAGACATCTTCCAGGCTTACATCAACACATTCGCGATGTCCTACGACCCGCACACCAATTATCTGTCGCCAGATAACGCGGAAAATTTTGATATCAACATGAGTCTGTCCCTGGAAGGCATCGGTGCCGTCCTGCAAAGCGACAACGACCAGGTCAAGATCGTGCGCCTGGTACCGGCAGGCCCGGCGGACAAGACCAAGCAGGTCGCCCCGGCCGACAAGATCATCGGTGTGGCCCAGGCCGACAAAGAGATGGTCGATGTGGTCGGCTGGCGTCTGGACGAAGTGGTCAAGCTGATCCGTGGCCCTAAAGGCAGCGTGGTGCGCCTGGAAGTGATTCCGCACACCAATGCACCGAACGACCAGACCAGCAAGATCGTGTCGATCACCCGTGAAGCGGTGAAGCTCGAAGACCAGGCCGTGCAGAAGAAAGTCCTCAACCTCAAGCAGGATGGCAAGGACTACAAGCTGGGCGTGATTGAAATCCCGGCCTTCTACCTGGACTTCAAGGCCTTCCGCGCCGGTGATCCGGACTACAAGTCCACCACCCGCGACGTGAAGAAAATCCTCACGGAACTGCAGAAGGAAAAAGTCGACGGCGTGGTCATCGACCTGCGCAACAACGGCGGCGGTTCCCTGCAGGAAGCCACCGAGCTGACCAGCCTGTTCATCGACAAGGGCCCGACCGTGTTGGTGCGCAACGCTGACGGCCGTGTCGACGTGCTGGAAGACGAGAACCCGGGCGCCTTCTACAAAGGGCCGATGGCATTGCTGGTCAACCGTCTCTCGGCCTCGGCTTCGGAGATTTTCGCCGGCGCCATGCAGGACTACCACCGCGCGTTGATCATCGGTGGCCAGACCTTCGGCAAAGGCACCGTGCAGACCATCCAGCCGCTGAACCATGGCGAGCTCAAGCTGACGCTGGCCAAGTTCTACCGGGTTTCCGGGCAGAGCACCCAGCATCAGGGCGTACTGCCGGACATCGACTTCCCGTCGATCATCGACACCAAGGAAATCGGCGAGAGCGCCCTGCCCGAAGCCATGCCGTGGGACACCATCCGTCCTGCGATCAAGCCGGCGTCGGACCCGTTCAAACCGTTCCTGACCCAGCTCAAAGCTGACCACGACACGCGCTCCGCCAAGGACGCCGAGTTCGTCTTCATCCGCGACAAGCTGGCCCTGGCCAAGAAGTTGATGGAAGAGAAAACCGTCAGCCTCAACGAGGCGGATCGTCGCAAGCAGCACGCCGACATTGAAAATCAACAGCTTGTCCTGGAAAACGTGCGCCGCAAGGCCAAGGGCGAAGAGCCGCTCAAAGAGCTGAAGAAAGAAGATGAAGATGCGCTGCCCACCGAGGCAGATAAAACCAAGCCGGAAGACGACGCCTATCTGGCCGAGACCGGTCGCATCCTGCTGGACTACCTGAAAATCACCAAGCAGGTGGCCAAGCAGTAAATGATGGCAATTTAATGTGATCGCTCCTCGGAGTGTCATCATATAGACATCATTCTGTCGTGAAATAAAGGACCGCAGGCTTCACGCCTGCGGTCCTTTTTTTTCGCTCGAGATCGCCATGACCATGACCGAACAGCTGGATGCACTGGGCTCTATCCTGGCTCAAGGCAGTTTGCACAGCCTGTTCCAACCCATCATCTGCTTGTCTGAACGGCGCGTTCTCGGCTACGAGGCCCTCAGTCGCGGCCCGTCCAACAGCCCGCTGCATTCCCCCGTCGCGCTGTTCTCCATCGCCAGCCATGCCGGGCGCCTGAGCGAACTGGAAATGGCCTGCCGTGCGAGCGCCTGCCGACGCTTCAGCGAACAAAAGCTGCCGGGCAAGCTGTTTCTCAATATCTCGCCGGAATCCCTGATGGAGACGGCGCACCAACCGGGACGTACGCTGCAGCTGCTACGCGACTTCGGGATTGCCCCCAGCCAAGTGGTGATCGAACTCACCGAGCAGACCCCCACCGATGATTTCCAGCTGTTGCAGACCGCGTTACATCATTATCGCGACATGGGTTTTGCCATCGCCCTGGATGACCTGGGCGCCGGTTACTCCAGCCTGCGGTTGTGGTCGGAGCTGCGCCCGGATTATGTGAAGATCGATCGGCATTTTATCGACGGCATTCACCAGGACGCCCTCAAGCGCGAATTCGTCGGCTCGATCATGCAGATCGCCAAGGCATCCCGCGCCCAAGTGATCGCCGAAGGGATCGAACTGCCGGAAGAGTTGGCGGTGTTGACGGACATGGGCGTCGATCTGGTCCAGGGCTACCTGCTTTGCCGGCCCCAGGAACAGCCGCCGCAAGAGGCACGCTTGATGCTGCCCAAGCCGGATAACGCCAATATCGCCCTCAGTGAAGAAGGCAGTGACTTGAGCGCCCTGCTCAATGAACAGCCGGCGGTGGACCAAAACACCGCAACCGCCCAGGTGCTCGAATCCTTCCGCCGCCAGGCCAATCTCAACTCACTGGCGGTGCTCGATAGCCGCGGCCACCCGGTCGGCATTGTGCATCGACACTCGCTGTCGGACGCGCTGCTCAAACCGTTCGCTACCGACCTGTTCGCCCGCAAGCCGATCAGCCGCCTGATGAGCGACGACTTCCTGGCCGTGGAGTTGAGCCAGTCCCTGCAGCAGGTCAGCCGCTTGCTGACCAGCCGCGCGCGGCAACGCATTGAAGAAGATTTCATCATTACCTTGAACGGTGATTATCTGGGGCTGGGCCGGGTCATCGATGTGCTCAAGCTGATCACCGAGCTGAAAATCCAGCAGGCGCGTTACGCCAACCCGCTCACCCTGCTACCGGGCAACGTGCCGATCCAGCAATGCCTGACGCGTCTGTTGCAGCAGCAGCGTGAATCGGTGATCTGCTACGTGGATATCGACAGCTTCAAGCCGTTCAACGATATCTACGGTTATGGTCGCGGGGATGAGGTGCTGTTGTGCCTGGCGCAGTGCCTGAACGACCGGGTCGACCCCAGCCGCGACTTTGTCGGGCATATCGGTGGCGATGACTTTTTACTGGTGCTGGGCCCACAGGACTGGCGCAAACGCCTCAATCAACTGCTGGATGACTTTCACACCCAATGCCGGCGCTTCTACCGCGCCGAGCACCTCGATGCCGGCTGCTTCGTCGCACTAAACCGCCAGGGCGTACGCCAGGAGTTCGCATTGCTTTCACTGTCGATTGGGGTGGTGCATTTGTATCCACAGGCCTGTGCGCAACTCGATGCCAGCCAGTTGGCGGAACTGGCGTCGCAGGCCAAGCACCATGCCAAAGCAGTGGCCGGCTACAGCATCCATGTGATCGACAGCCTGGACCTGCTGCCCGCTTAGGCTTCGGCGGATTCCGGGTATTCGTACTCGAACACCCGCACCACCTCCGAAGCGTGCCAGGAGGCGGCGGCCACGCCGTCGGAAGGCCCGCTGAAACGCCCCAGGCGCTCCACACATTCAAAGAACCCCGTACGCGGCAGGCGGCTGGCGCCCTGGCTGATCACCAGCGAGCTGCGCAGCGGCTGCTCGGCCTTGGCGTCCAGCGCCGCCAGGTGCTCCAGGGCGGCGGCCAGGGTCTGCATCGCCGGCGTCGGGAACTGCAGACGCTCGAGCAGCGCACGGTAGGTCAGCAGATGGCGCTGGCGACGTGCCTGGTCCAGTTCGTTGAGTAACCCATCCCAATGTTGACGGCTGATACGTAGGCTCACGATTCTTCCCTCCAACCTGCAACGCCCAATTCCCAGGCCAGGCTGCGGCGAATAGCGGCATCCGGCTGGCGTTCACCCGTTTCAATCAAACCCAGGTACGAGGGGCTGATACCCACCGTGCGCGCCAGGGTTTCGATGGCCAGGCCCTTGGCTTCACGCAGGCCGCGCAGGGCTGCGAGCGGATGCAGGTCCTGGTCGGTGAGAGTGGGTGCGGCAGGGGAAGAAGCGTATGTGGGGGGTTGCTGACCGGCCGCTTTTAGCAGCGCCTGGTACTGGTCCCATGGCAACACCGCATATTCGGGTTCGCCATTGCGTGAAATGATCTGGATATCCATGACTGCCCCGTAGGATAAAAACACTTACTAAGTAAGTTCTTTCCTTAGAAGTGTAATCCTAACAGCCACAGAGGTCGCAGGGGGATAGTCCATAGCATTAGTTTTTTTGCGGATTTTCCCGGGCGAGCAGTTCGGGTGTGGCAGGCAGGCGCTCGACCACGGCCAGCTTTTCCGGGCGCTGCGCATCACGCCAGGCACGAAACGCGCTCAGCTCGCCGCTCAGGGTCTTCATGACCCATGCCAGCACGGCAATGTCGTCGAGCATGCCGAACATTGGGATAAAGTCCGGGATCGCGTCAATCGGACTGAGGAAGTACATCAGCCCCGCCACCACCGAGATCAACGCCTTGGGGCTGATCGCCCGATACTCGCCGCGCCAGTAAGCCAGGCACAGGGCCTGGAGCAACTTGAGATCATCCTTGAGCTGGCCCAGGCGATTGCCCTGGCTTGAGCCCTTGGCAGCGACAGCGAACAGCAGCGTTGGCAAACGGCCACGCCCGAGCAGACGTGCGGCCATGGGCAGGAAGCGGGTGAAATTGAAGGGTGGTTTCATGGGTCACTCCAGTTCCATACGACAGAAAGGTTATCCACACAAATTGTGGATAACCTTGTGAACAGAGCCTTTTTTCATGGCTGAAAGCCACGGACTACAAGGCTTGCAGTCAGATCGGGCGTTTTTTGCGCACATCAAAAAAACCCAAGATTTCATTGACTTGGCAGGCGTGTGCGGCTACCCGTGCTCGAGTTTTATATCAGACTGCTTCAGGTTGCGGACGTTCGTTTGGATTTGCCGGGGCGTCGTGCGGCGGCCGGCGAGCCTCACAGGGGGTTTGCAGCGCCTCAAACCCCATAAACGACAACGCCCCGTCGAAACGGGGCGTTGTCTGTTCAAGCGCCGATTACTTCTTGGCGGCAGGTGCAGCAGGTGCGGCAGCGGCGTCAGCCTTGGCTGGGTCCTTGATGGCCAGCAGCTCCAGGTCGAATACCAGCACGGAGTTGGCTGGAATCGTCGGGCTCGGGCTCTGGGCGCCGTAAGCCAGGTCGGACGGGATGTACAGCTCGACCTTCTCGCCTACGTGCATCAGTTGCAGGCCTTCGACCCAACCTGGGATCACGCCGCTGACCGGCAGGTCAATCGGGCTGCCACGGTCCACGGAGCTGTCAAAGGTGGTGCCGTTGGTGAGCTTGCCGGTGTAGTGAACAGTCACCACGTCGGTTGGCTTGGGCTGGGCGCCGTCGGCTTTCTTGACGATCTTGTACTGCAGACCGGAAGCGGTGGTGACGACGCCGTCTTTCTTGGCGTTGTCTTCAAGGAATTTCTTGCCGGCGGCCGCCGACTCTTCGCTCATTTTGGTCATGCGCTCTTCAGCGCGCTTTTGCAGCGCGGCAAAGGCTTCAACCAGTTCGTCGTCCTTGAGCTTCTGCTCTTTCTTGCCGACCGCATCTTCAATGCCCTGGGCTACCGCTTTGGAGTCCAGGTCATCCATGCCTTCCTGGGCAAGGCTTTTGCCCATGTTCAGGCCGATGCCGTAGGAAGCTTTTTGCGCCGGGGTTTTCAGCTCTACGCTGGTCTGCGAATCACAACCCGCAAGTACCAGGCTAACCAGGGCCACCGCCGCCGCCAACCGATGCTGTTTCATGCTATTTCCTTGTTCATGCGCCAAAAGGGCATTCGAATAAAGTCGCGAGCTTATCAGGCGGCCACGACCAATGGCTACCGGCATGTGAGCAGGAAACGTCTGATAAGTTCACGTGTTTAAAAGCAATTTCATCCATGATGAAGGCCCGCGACGGATCGTGGGACGGCCACTACCAGGCTCATGGCCACTTGCCGCACCCTTGGCGTAGTGGCATAACAACGTGACAACTCGACAAGGATAGTTAACTTGCGCATTTTTTCCCGTGTTTTCCTCGTGATCCTCATAGCCCTGGGCCTGCTTCTGGCCGTGGTGCTCTACTACATCGTCAACCCCAAGCTGCCGGATTACGTGCCCGTGGAGCAGGTGCACTACCAGAATCAATGGAGCGCCGCCGACCGCCAGACCTATTACTTCACACCCCAGGGCACCCAGGTCAAAGGCCTGCACTACGACTGGTTCACCGCCCTGGAGCTGCCGTTTTCCGAGCGCCGTTTTGCCACGCCTGAATACCTGGCCCGTTTCGGTTTCCTGGTCGACCCCAAGCAAGTGCCCACCACGCAAAACCCCGGCAACCTGCCTGTAGGTTTCGCCCGGCATCAAAATGCTGGCAGCAACGTTGAATACCTGGATATCACTTGCGCCGCCTGCCACACCGGCGAGTTGCACTTCAAGGGCCAGGCCCTGCGCATTGACGGTGGCTCAGCCCAGCATGTGCTGCCGTCGAGCGTGCCGACCTTGCGCGGCGGCAGTTTCGGCCAGGCCCTGGTCGCCAGCCTTGCGGCGACTTATTACAACCCGTGGAAGTTCGAGCGCTTCGCCCGCCAGGTTCTGGGCGACCGCTACGAAGCCGAGCACAGCCAACTGCGCCGGGACTTCAAACAGTCGCTGAACAGGTTCCTCAAGGTCGCCTGGAACGATACCCACCGGGGCCTCTACCCCACCGAAGAAGGGTCGGGGCGCACCGACGCCTTCGGCCGCATCGCCAATGCCAGCTTCGGCGATGCCATTTCCCCAGAGAACTACCGCATCGCCAACGCCCCGGTGGACTACCCGCAGCTGTGGGATATCTGGACCTTCGACTGGGTGCAATGGAACGGTTCGGCCCAGCAGCCCATGGCACGCAATATCGGTGAAGCCCTCGGTGTCGGCGCGACCCTGGATTTCTTCGACGCTGCCGGCCAGCCTTTGCAGGGCGACGCGCGCTACCCGTCCAGCGTACGCGTGCGCGATCTGAACCTGATCGAAGAAACCTTGCAGCGTCTCAAGCCGCCCACCTGGCCCGAAGACCTGTTCGGCGCCATCGACAAACCGCTCGCCGCTCGAGGCCGCGCACTGTTCGCGGAAAACTGCGCCGGTTGCCACGTGCCCAGCGTCACCCAGGACAAAGGTCGCCCGGTGCAACAATTGAAGATGCTGGCGGTGGACTACATCGGCACCGACCCCAACACCGCCAACAACATTGCCGACCAGCGCTACGACCTCAGCGCCCTGCAATGGGATCCAGCGGAACTGGCCACGCTCAATGTGCAGCTGCACCCCGCGCCAACCACGCCACTGGACCCCAAACACCTGTCCGTGGCCCAGGGCCTGGCATATGTCACCGCGTTCGTTGAAGAACACGCCTACCGCGCCGCAGGCGTGACTCCCGCCGAACGCCCCGGCCTGGATGGGTTTGGCCTGCCCATCGGGGTCAGGGAATTACGTGCTTACAAAGCCCGGCCGCTGGCGGGCGTGTGGGCCACCCCACCGTTCCTGCATAACGGTTCCGTGCCGACGATTTACCAGTTGCTTTCACCCCAGGATGAACGCAGCAGCACCTTCTATAAAGGCACGTTCAACTACGACCCGCGTCACCTGGGCTTTGAAACCACTGCCTTCAAGAACGCCTTCCTGTTCGACACCAGGATTACCGGCAACCACAACAGCGGCCACGAATTCCGGGCCGGCCAGCGTGGCAACGGCGTGATCGGCCGGGGCTTGTTACCCGCAGAACGCTGGGCGCTGCTGGAATACCTCAAAGTGTTGGGCGGCCCCCTGGAGCAACAGTTGCCATGATGATCCGATCACCCCACAAGGAACCCTCCATGCTCGCGCGTATCTGGCTGCGTCTCGGCGCCTTCGTTGGCAAAACATTGCTGTGGCTGGTGGGCCTGGGCTTGCTGGTATGGCTGGCCGCGAGCCTGTGGTTCGCCTGGCAGCACAGCGGCCCGGTGTCGCCGGACGAACAGATCCCTCCAGGTGAAGCCGCCATGACCCAGGGCATCATTCAGACGGCGGTACGCATCGTCGACCAGCACCGCGAAGGCACGCGCTACCTGCGCGATGCCCATGCCAAGGCCCACGGCTGTGTGAAAGCCGAAGTCAGCGTGCTGGCCGACCTCGAACCGGCCTTGCGCCAGGGTGTATTCGCCGAGCCGGGCAAGACCTGGCAGGCGACGATGCGCTTGTCCAACGGCAACGCGTACCCGCAATTCGACAGCATCCGGGATGCCCGCGGCATGGCCCTCAAGTTGCTGGATGTACCGGGCAAACAGCTGATGGCCGACCAGCAAGCGCGCACGGAACAGGACTTCGTGATGTTCAGCCACCCGAACTTCTTTGTCAGCGATGTGGCCGAATATGCGCAGAACATCGGGGCCCAGGCGGATGGCAAGAAAGTGCTGGCGTTCTTCCCCAAGGCCGACCCACGCACCTGGCAGATACGCCACCTGTTCATCGCCCTGGCAACCCTCGCCCCCGCCCCGGCCAGCCCGACGCAGACCACCTACTTTTCGGTTTCGCCTTACAAGTTCGGTGCGGCCAACGCCAAGTTCCGCGTCGCTCCCGACCCGCAAAGCTGCCCGGAATATACGTTGCCCAAACAGAACCTGGACCTGCCGAACTTCCTGCGCAGCGCCCTGAACCAGCAGCTCTCCACCGACCGCGTATCGGCGTGCTTCGTGTTGCAGATCCAGCGACAGAACCCGCAGACATTCATGCCCATCGAAGACACCAGCATCGAATGGAAGGAAAGCGACGCACCTTTTGAAACCGTGGCCAAGGTGCGGGTTCCGGCGCAGGACTTCGACACGCCCGCGCTGAATCTGGCGTGCGACAACCAGTCGTTCAACCCCTGGTTCGGCGTGGAAGAACACCGCCCCATCGGCGGCATCAACCGCCTGCGCAAGGCGGTGTACGAGGCCGTCAGCGATTACCGCCACAGCCGCAACGCACCGTAGGCTCGGTGCCTGCTTGCCAGCAGAGGAAACCGATGTGAATTGCGCTTACCTGTATCGCCCGGCAACCGCCGCCGACATGCCCGCCGCCCATGCACTGTCCGTGCACCTCAAATGGCCGCACCGCGAGGAAGACTGGGCGATGGTGCAGCGCACATCCGAAGGCTTCGTCGCCGAACAGGACGGTGTCTTGGCAGGCGTCGCATTCGCCTGCCATCAGGGGGCCTATTCGTCCATCGGCCTGGTGATCGTCAGTCATCAGCACCAGCGCAAAGGCATCGGGCGTCGCCTGATGAATCTGTGCCTGGACAGCGTGGGCCCGCGCACGCCAATCCTCACTGCCACCGAGTCAGGCGCGCCGCTGTACGCCAGCATGGGATTCGTTGAATTTGCACGGATTCAGCAACATCAGGGCGTGCCGCAGACGCCGGAGCTCCTACCCGAGACCCGCCACGCGCAATGTCGCGTACTGAACCGGGCCGACTACCCCAAGGTAATCGAACTGGCCAATGCCGCCAGTGGCCTGGACCGCACCGGTGTACTCAACGACCTGCTGCCGACGGCCGAGCACGTGGTGGGCATCGAGGTAGAGGGGCACCTGCAAGGGTGGGCCCTGCTCCGCCAGTTTGGTCGCGGCCACCTCATTGGCCCCGTCGTCGCGCAACACCCGGAGCAGGCCCGACACTTGATCACTCACCTTCTTCGGTTGATCCCGGGTGCGTTCGTGCGTTTCGATATTCCCACCGCATGCGGGTTGGCCGACTGGCTGGAAAACCTGGGGCTGCCCTGCGTGGATAACTCGCCACGGATGGTGCGCGGTGTGCCGCCCCGATCAAGCGCCGGGGTCACCGAGTTTGCGCTGGTGACCCAGGCGATCGGCTGAGGCACAAAGGCTGCCGGGCGAATTCAGCAGATGAGCCTTTGCCGGGTTGAATAACGGGGTCAGGACCTGGGATTCTTGACGTAGCGCATGACCACGAAACCAGCGACCAGAATCAGCGGTGCGATGGAGAGCATGCCCATGTAGGTAGAGCCGGTCAGATCGTTGATTTTCCCCACCATCACCGGGGCAACCATACCGCTCAGTTGACCGATGGAGTTGATCGCCGCAGTCCCCGTGGCGATCGCCAGTCCCGAAAAGGTCGATTGCGGGATGGTCCAGAAAATCGGGATCGCAATAAAGGTACCCGCAGTAGCGAGTACGAGCGCTGCCATCATGGCCCAGGATGAATCCGAGAACAGGCAAGCCAACAGATAGCCGACGGCTGCCGCCAACAGGCACAGAACAAGGTAAGTCTTGCGCTCACCCGTACGATCGGAACGCCGGGTCAGCCATATCATGCCGATACAGGCCACGATGTAAGGCAGCGCCGAAAGCATCCCTATCCAGAATAGACTCTGTACACCGGACGATTTGATCAGGTGTGGCATCCAGAAATTGAGGCCATAAGAAGCTGTCTTGATCACAAAGTAGATGAACGCCATGATCGCGACTTCCCGGGTCAGCAACACACGCCACAAGGACCCCAATACCGGCTTATCGTTGACTTTGTCATGCGCCAGGTTCGCCGCCAGCAGATCCTTCTCGCTACGGCTTAACCATTTGGCCGATTCGATGTCTCGGTCCAGCTTCCACAGCACTAGCAGGCCGAGCACCACACAGGGCAGTCCGGACATCAGGAACAGCCAGTGCCAGCCAGCCAGACCGAACACGCCGTCCATCGTGCCCAACAGGATTCCCGCCGCTGGGCCCCCGACCGCGCCTGCCAGGGGTACAGCAAGGAACCAGAGGCCATTCATCTTCGCCAGGTGCTTCTTGGGAAACCAGCACGCCAGGTAGAACAGGATCGCCGGGCCAAAACCGGCTTCCATGACGCCGATCAGAAAACGCAGGAAGTACAGGGTGTATTGCGTGTAGGCGAACATTAACGCCGCCGTTGCCAGCCCCCAGGAGATCATGATCCGGCAGATCCAGGCAGGTGCGCCATAGCGCTTGAGCCCCAGGCTGCTGGGGACCTCAAATAGTACGTAGCCGAAAAAGAACATGCTCGCGGCCAAGCCGTACGCCGCGTCGGACAAACCCAATTCTTGCTGCATCTGGGTCTTGGCGAAGCTGATGTTGATCCGGTCAAAATAGGAAAAGAGAAAGCAGATAATGGCCAGCGGCATGATTCGCCAGGCCACACGCCGGTAGAGCAGCAGCTCATTGATTGTTTCTGCGTTGCGCGCAAGCGCGATTTCGCCAGTCATGGCAACCATGATGTTTCTCCATTGTTGTAATTATTGGAGAGAGGCAAGGCTCTTGAGGAACCCTGCTCGATGGGTTCAGCCGATCAGAATGAGTTTGGCCTTGTAAGCCTGACCTTTGACGACATAGTCAGCGGCGTTTCGATGCATGCCGGCAATTGCTTCAGGTGTCAGTTCGCGCACGACTTTGGCAGGTGCGCCGAGAATAAGTGAGTTGTCCGGGAACACCTTGCCTTCGGTGACAACCGCCCCGGCACCGACCAGGCAATTGCTGCCGATGACCGCGCCATTGAGCACAACAGCCTGAATCCCGATCAGCGCTCCGTCGCCGATGGTGCAACCGTGCAACATGGCCTGGTGGCCGATAGTGACGCCCTCGCCCACCGTCAGCGCAAATCCCGGATCGGCATGCAGCACCGCCCCCTCCTGCACATTGCTGTGCTGACCGATGTGAATCGGCTCGTTGTCACCCCGCAGAACAGCCTGCGGCCAGACACTGACGCCCTGCGCCAGCGTGACATTGCCGATGACGGTAGCGTCTTGCGCGATGAACGTTTCGGCGTGAATGACAGGAATAAGGGTGTCGTATTGATAAATAGCCATGGCAGTTCTTCCTCAAGGCTGAGCGTCGGTTTTCAGGACACCGGCGGCACACAGCTCGGCAATGTGTTCGTCGCTGTAGCCCAGTTCACGCATGACGTTGTGGGTGTGCTCGCCGATGCGTGGGATAGATCGACGGGGTTGCAGTCGCTCGCCATCCAGGGACAACGGCAGCAGTGGCATTGCGGTGAACGATCCGTCTTCGAGTTCAAGCTGTGCAAGGCCACCGCTGTGCAGCAGATGAGGATCCTCGAACAATTCCTCGGGCCGTCGAATCGGAGCAAACGGAATACTGTTGGCCTCAAGCTCCAGGGCCAGCGCTTGAGCGTCCATGCTGGCAAAGACTTCAGCCAAGTGAGCCAGCAGACGTGGCCGCTGCAGCACGCGATCATTGTTGGTAGCAAGGGTCTGGTCGTCCAGCAATGCGGTCTGGCCGAGCAATTGACACAGGGCGGTCCACTGACCTTCACCCGTGGCGGCGACGAACATCTGCTCCCCATTGGCAAACTCGAATACATCGTAAATGGCCCATGCACTGATACGGTTTGGCATCGGTGCAGCCGCTTGGCCGGTCACGGCGTATTGCTGCATATGCTGAGCAGCGAGCAATACGCAGTTTTCGTAAAGCGCGCTTTGCACCTCACGACCGACGCCGGTGACATGACGATCGTTGAGCGCAGCAAGCACACCGATAGCACCGAACATGCCGCCCATGATGTCGTTCACCGAACTGCCGGCACGCAGAGGCCTGCCTACCGGGCCGGTCATATAGGCCAGGCCTGCCATCATTTGCACAACTTCATCCAAGGCCAGGCGATTGTCGTAGGGGCCGTTGAGAAAGCCTTTGTGCGAGGCGTAGATAATGCGCGGGTTACGCGCTCGAATCGCCGCGTAACCAAAGCCGAGCTCGCTCATGCGGCCGGGCTTGAAGTTCTCGATGAATACATCAGCGGTATCGATCAGCTCCAGTACCGCATCTCGTCCTTGTTGAGTATTGACGTCGATGGCGATGCACTGTTTGTTACGGTTGAACGTGCGAAAAAAACCGGCACCGGCGCCCAGCAGACGGCGTGTACCGTCGCCACGGATCGGTTCAATCTTGATCACCTCGGCACCGAGGTCACCCAGGATCATTCCGCAGGTCGGGCCCATCACCATGTGAGAAATTTCAACGACACGAATGCCGTCCAATGGAAGCCTGGACATTAGGGTTCTCCTTGATCGGGCAGGTTCAGACGCGACCGGCGACTGATGCGTAATTGAGTGGCAGGCCAGCTCGTGCAATGCAGCCGTAGAGCGTCTCGTGCGGCAGTGCTTCGCTGAGCACATGGCGGGAAGCGATCAGGGCTGCCAGGTCGATGCCCGTCTCGTAGCCCATGCTCTGCAGCATGAACACCAAGTCTTCTGTGACCGTATTGCCGGATGCACCTGGTGCAAACGGACAACCGCCCAACCCGGCCAGTGACGAGTCGAGCTCGGTGATACCTTGCTGAACGGCGACCAGGCTATTGGCAAGCGCCAGGCCTCGAGTGTCGTGGAAGTGCGCGGCCCTGAGCTTGTCACCTGCGATGGCGCGAACCGCCTGCAAGGTGGTCGCCACCTGGCCGGGATTGGCGTAGCCCGTGGTGTCTCCCAGGGACACCAGATCGCAGCCGGCTTGCAGTACATGCCCGGTCAACGCGCAGAGATCGCTCAATGGCACATCACCTTGCCGGGTACAGCCGAAGGCCACGGACATGCCGGCGATCACTTGAACGTTGTGCAAGCCGGATTCAGTACGCAGCTGGCACATTCGCGCCAGCTCTTCGACCATTTCCAGCGGAGTACGGCGCACATTGGCCAGGCTGTGGGCTGCGCTGACGGACACGGGCGCAATGATACGGTGCGCGCCGGATTCCAGCGCATCGCGACAGCCGCGCAGGTTAGGCGCCAGGACCGTGACAACCAGATCCGGAAAACTCAAGGCATGGGCGACGACTTCTTTGGCATCGGCCATCTGCGGCAACAGGTTGGCGGGAACAAAGGACGCGACCTCCATGTACCGCACACCTGCGGCATAGGCGGCATCAATCCATTGTCGTTTGGCGGATGTCGGCATAGTGGCTTGAAGGCTTTGCAAACCATCACGCATGCCGACTTCGTTGATTGTTATTTTTGTCATGAAAAAAGCTCTCACAGGCTGAAGCGCACCTTCAGATTAGAGAGCCAGGGAGTCAGCAAAAAGACGTCATTTACGCGGTGATCCATCGCCAACGGCGACGGATACAGTCAGGTGCGGGGCGCAAGCGATGTCGCGCGCAAAAGCAGATGATCCAGCAATCGCCGGGCCGACAGCGAAAGTGCATCCCGGTCACGGACACAGATAACAAACTCACCCAATGCCCAATCGTCGGTCAGCGGGATAATCCGCAAGTCAAACAACCGCGCATACCGCTCCACTGCTTCCAGGGGGAATACGGCAAGTCCCAAGCCGAATTGCACCAGCCGAAAAGCTGCATCAAATGACGACACATAGGAGCGAAACCGCAGCTCATGGCCCTCCTTCGTCGCTTCACTGCGCATGAAGTTATTCAACGTGGCGAAAGCCGACAGCCCCAAGTGATCAAAGGCCAGGGTCTCTGCGAACGCAATATGGGTACGACCGGTCAGGGCATGGTTCGCCCCTACGACAACCGCCAGGTGATCCCGGCGATAGGGCAGAAATTCCAGATCGCCCACGGCCATTGATCGTCGACAAATACCTAAATCGGCATTGCCTTCGGCTACCCCGCGCACCACGTCGGGACTGAAACGCTCTTCGATGTCTGCCTGGATTCTTGGGTGCTCGATCATGAAGTCCGACAGTTCCTCGGGCAGGAACTCCATGATTGATGAGATGTTTGCCAATACCCGGACATGTCCTCGGGCGCCTTCAGCGTATTCGCTAAGCTCGCTATCGAGCCGCTCCATGGCCCGCGTCAGGGACCGAGCGTGCCGAAGTAGCGCTAACCCCGCCGGCGTCGGTTCGACCCCGCGCTTGCTGCGGTTGAGCAGCGGCGTACCAAACCGCGCCTCAATATCGGAAATACGTTTACTGACCGCCGACGGCGCAATGAATGCCCGCTCGCTGGCGCGTGCAATCGTGCCCTCTTCACAGACCAGAATGAACAAGTGCAAAGATAAGTGATCCAGGTGCTGCATGACGCCCCTCCCGTTGTTCTAACGACGCAGCTTAACCGTCTTATTAAAAACCGTGGTTGGGGATGCAATTGCAGCGAAATTGTGCAGACGAAAAAAAGCCCGCTCAATGAGCGGGCTTCTTGTGGCGACCTGGCGTTCAGTGTTCCAGGTTACCGAATATGGCGCAGCGGACGGGACTCGAACCCGCGACCCCCGGCGTGACAGGCCGGTATTCTAACCGACTGAACTACCGCTGCGCGTAACACATGAAGCGAATGGTGGGTGATGACGGGATCGAACCGCCGACCCTCTGCTTGTAAGGCAGATGCTCTCCCAGCTGAGCTAATCACCCTTCGTTTCGGTGTGGGCGCATCATACATCAAAAAATCGTAATGTCTTGATTTAAATGCAGTTTATTTAAAAAAAGTTTACCGAACGACTTTTTGCCATATTTCGCACAATAAAAAGCCCGCTCAGTGAGCGGGCTTCTTGTGGCGACCTGGTGTTCAGCGTTCCAGGTTACCGAATATGGCGCAGCGGACGGGACTCGAACCCGCGACCCCCGGCGTGACAGGCCGGTATTCTAACCGACTGAACTACCGCTGCGCGTAACACTTGAAGCGAATGGTGGGTGATGACGGGATCGAACCGCCGACCCTCTGCTTGTAAGGCAGATGCTCTCCCAGCTGAGCTAATCACCCTTCGTTTCGGTGTGGCGCGCATTCTACGGAGCGACCTAAGGTCTGGCAAGCACTTTCTTAAATCTTTTTTTTCAGCCCTTCCAATGGCTTACGCAGGGTTGGCCTGGGGCGTGATCAAGAGAATAATGCCCCCCTTTGTATAGAGGAGAGACTCACCCCATGTGGTTCAAGAACCTGCTTATCTATCGCCTGACCCAAGATCTGCCCGTTGATGCCGAGGCGTTGGAAGCGGCCATGGCCACCAAACTGGCGCGCCCGTGCGCGAGCCAGGAGTTGACGACTTACGGTTTCGTCGCGCCTTTCGGTAAAGGTGAAGACGCGCCCCTGGTGCACGTCAGCGGCGACTTCCTGCTGATCGCCGCACGCAAGGAAGAACGCATCCTGCCGGGCAGCGTGGTGCGCGATGCGGTTAAAGAGAAGGTCGAGGAAATCGAGGCCGAGCAAATGCGCAAGGTCTATAAAAAGGAACGCGACCAGATCAAGGATGAAATCATCCAGGCGTTCCTGCCGCGCGCCTTTATTCGTCGCTCGTCGACCTTCGCCGCCATCGCGCCGAAACAGGGCCTGATCCTGGTGAACTCGGCCAGCCCGAAACGCGCCGAAGACTTGCTTTCTACCTTGCGCGAAGTGATCGGCACCCTGCCCGTTCGCCCACTGACCGTGAAAACCGCACCGACGGCGATCATGACCGACTGGGTCACCACCCAGAAGCCTGCCGACGACTTCTTCGTGCTCGACGAATGCGAACTGCGCGACACCCACGAAGACGGCGGCATCGTGCGCTGCAAGCGCCAGGATCTGACCGGCGAAGAAATCCAGCTGCACCTGACCACTGGCAAAGTCGTGACCCAATTGTCCCTGGCCTGGCAGGACAAGCTGTCCTTCATGCTCGACGACAAAATGACCGTCAAGCGCCTGAAGTTCGAAGACCTGCTGCAGGACCAGGCCGAACAGGACGGCGGCGACGAAGCCCTGGGCCAGCTGGATGCCAGCTTTACCCTGATGATGCTGACCTTTGGCGAGTTCCTGCCCGCGCTGATCGAAGCACTCGGCGGTGAAGAGACGCCGCAAGGCATCTAAGCCGGGTGAAGAGCGAAATGTGGGAGGGGGCTTGCTCCCGATGGCAGAGTGTCAGCCAACGTATCTTTGACTGAACCACCGCCATCGGGAGCAAGCCCCCTTCCACATTCGACCGCATTTACAAATCTCTATAACAAGGACTACCCCATGCGCGCACTCGCCGCCCTGAGCCGCTTTGTCGGCAATACCTTCGCCTACTGGGTGCTGATGTTCGCGGTGCTCGCCTTCCTCGAACCCGCGTGGTTCATCGGTCTGAAAAGCGCCATTGTGCCGTTGCTGGGCCTGGTGATGTTCGGCATGGGCCTGACCTTGAAACTTGAAGACTTCGCTGAGGTGGCCCGCCATCCGTGGCGCGTCGCCCTCGGCGTGGTCGCGCACTTTGTGATCATGCCGGGCGTGGCGTGGCTGTTGTGCCAGGTCTTTCACCTGCCGCCGGAAATTGCCGTCGGGGTGATTCTGGTCGGCTGCTGCCCGAGCGGCACTTCATCCAACGTGATGACCTGGCTGGCCCGTGGCGATCTGGCGCTGTCGGTGGCCATCGCCGCCGTCACCACCCTCCTCGCCCCGCTGCTCACGCCGGCGTTGATCTGGTTGCTGGCCTCGGCCTGGCTGCCGGTGTCGTTCATGGAGTTGTTCTGGTCGATCCTGCAAGTGGTGCTGCTGCCTATCGTGCTCGGGTGGTCGCGCAGCGGCTGCTGGGGAGTCGGGTACGGCATGCGGTCGAGGTGCTGCCGCTGGTCTCGGTGGTCAGCATCGTGATCATCGTCGCAGCGGTGGTTGCCGCCAGCCAGGCGAAGATTGCCGAGTCGGGCCTGTTGATCATGGCCGTGGTGATGCTGCACAACAGCTTCGGCTACTTGCTCGGTTACTTCACCGGGCGGCTGTTCAAGCTGCCCTTGGCCCAACGCAAGTCACTGGCGCTGGAAGTGGGTATGCAGAACTCCGGGCTCGGCGCCGCGCTGGCCAGCGCGCACTTCTCGCCGCTGGCGGCGGTGCCCAGTGCGCTGTTCAGCGTCTGGCACAATATTTCCGGGGCGTTGCTCTCGACCTATTTTCGCCGCATGAGCGAGAAGGAAGACCGCCGCGCGCTGGAGAACACCCCGCAAACTTGATCGTGGGGTGCATGTTCGGCACTCTAAGCGCTTCGCGGGGACGACCCCGCGACGCCAACGAGCGTTGAATCCGGGGACGACCCCGCCTGAAGAAGCGAGGTCATCATGTCCTGGATCATTCTGTTTTTTGCCGGGTTGTTCGAAGTCGGCTGGGCTGTCGGCCTGAAGTACACCGACGGTTTCAGCAAGCCCCTGCCCACCGCACTGACCATTGCCGCCATGGCCATCAGCCTTGGCCTGCTGGGGATGGCGGTAAAGGAGCTGCCGCTGGGCACCGCCTACGCCGTATGGACCGGGGTGGGCGCCGTGGGCACGGTGATCGCCGGGATTATCCTGTTTGGAGAATCCATGGCGCTGTTCCGGTTGGCCAGCGTGGCGTTGATCATCTGCGGGCTTATTGGCCTCAAAATCTCCACCTAGGCCACTACTGCCATCGGGGGCAAGCCCCCTCCCACTTTTGATTTGTGAACGCATTCAAATGTGAGAGGGGGCTTGCCCCCGATGAGGCCAGTACATCCAGCACAGAACTACCTGACACTCCCACGCAGAACACCGACCACAGCCTGCAACTGCGCAGGTGTCGCCTCCTCTACAGGAACAGGCGCACCCGCCGCCAACACCACGCGCGACCAGATCCGATGGAACAACCCCTTGTTCGGATCGCGACTGAAAAAACTCCCCCACAGCCCCTGCAACGCCATCGGAATCACCGGCACCGGCGTCTCTTCCAGAATCCGCGTCACGCCACCGCGAAACTCATTCATCTCGCCATCGCCGGTCAACTTGCCTTCCGGGAAGATGCACACCAACTCACCGTCCTTCAAGTACTCGGCGATCCGCGTGAAGGCCTTTTCGTAGATCTGGATGTCTTCGTGACGCCCGGCAATCGGAATCGCCCCGGCGGTGCGGAAGATGAAGTTGAGCACCGGCAAGCGGTAGATCTTGTAGTACATGACAAACCGAATCGGCCGACGCACTGCGCCGCCAATCAGCAGCGCATCGACAAACGACACATGGTTGCAAACCAGCAAGGCCGCGCCTTCATCCGGAATCTGCTCCAGGTTGCGGTGCTCGACGCGGTACATGGAATGGCTGAGCAGCCAGATCATGAAGCGCATGGTGAACTCGGGCACGATCCTGAAGATGTAGGTATTGACCGCGATGTTGAGCAGCGACACCACCAGGAACAACTCGGGGATCGACAGCTTGGCCACGCTCAGCAGCAGGATCGACACAATTGCCGACACCACCATGAACAGCGCATTGAGGATGTTGTTGGCCGCGATCACGCGCGCACGCTGGTTCTCGTCGGTGCGCGACTGGATCAGCGCGTACAGCGGCACGATGTAAAAGCCACCAAACACGCCCAGCCCGAGGATATCGAACAACACCCACCAGGCTTGCCCGTAGCCGAGCACCGCAAGCCAGTCGTTGGGCTGGACATTCTGCGCGAAGCCGCCGGAATGCCACCACAGCAGCAGGCCGAACACCGTCAGGCCGAACGAGCCGAACGGTACCAGGCCGATTTCCACCTTACGCCCGGACAGCTTTTCGCAGAGCATCGAACCAAGCGCGATCCCCACCGAGAACACGGTGAGGATCAGGGTGACCACGGTTTCGTCGCCATACAACCATTCCTTGGCGTAGGCCGGAATCTGCGTCAGGTAGATCGCGCCGACGAACCAGAACCATGAATTGCCGACGATCGAGCGCGACACCGCCGGGGTCTGTCCCAGGCCCATGCGCAGCGTGGCCCAGGACTGGGTGAAGATGTTCCAGTCCAGGCGCAATTGCGGCGTAGAAGCTGCCGCCCGTGGAATGCTGCGGCTGGCGAGGTACCCCAGCAGCGCCACGCCGACAATCGCCACGGCCACCACCGGCGCGTAATGGGTGGATGACATCATGATGCCCGCGCCGATGGTGCCGGCGAGGATCGCCAGGAACGTGCCCATTTCCACCAGGCCGTTGCCGCCGACCAGCTCATCGTCGTGCAGCGCCTGGGGCATGATCGAGTACTTTACCGGGCCGAACAGCGCCGAGTGGGTGCCCATGGCGAACAGCGCCAGTAGCATCAATTCCAGGTGATCGAACAGAAAGCCGGTGGCCCCCACCGCCATGATCACGATCTCACCAAGCTTGATCGCGCGGATCAACGCGTCCTTGTTGAATTTCTCGCCAAACTGCCCGGCCAGCGCCGAGAACAGGAAGAACGGCAGGATGAACAGCAAGGCGCACAGGTTGACCCAGATGGAACGGTCACCGTCGAGGGTGAGCTTGTAGAGAATCGCCAGGATCAGCGATTGCTTGAAGATGTTGTCGTTGAACGCGCCCAGGAGCTGGGTGATGAAAAACGGCAGGAAACGCCGCGTGCGCAGCAAGGTGAATTGTGAGGGGTGGCTCATCGTCCGTGTTCCTGCGTGGCCTGTTATTGATCAGGCCACGACTTTACCTAATCCGGCTTACTTATTCGCTAGCCCTGCAATGCAAGGTGAAACAAAAAGCTCGCCTTTATAGGCACCCTGCACCGTGCGCGTTGCCACGATCAGCCACATCAGCGCCAGCGCCACCACCAGCCCACTGCCCAATACGCTGAAGAACCCCAGGTGCAGCAGGCTTGCAAGCTTGAGCGTGGACAGCGCGTACACCCCCAGCGGAAAGGTAAAGCCCCACCAGCCGAGGTTGAACGGGATACCGGCGCGCAGGTAACGCAGGGTGATCAACACCGCCAGCAACATCCACCACAAGCCAAACCCCCACAAGGTGATGCCCGCCACCAGGCCGAGCCCGTTGGCTATCTCGCCGACACCCGGCAGGCCGTTGGCTGTAAAGATCGCGGGCGCATCGCCGCCGAGCAGCAACATGCCCAGGGCACCGGTGCCGATGGGCCCCAGCGCCAGCCAGCTCGAGGCCGCCATGTTGGCGTGGGGCAGTTTGTGCAAAGCCATGCGCAGCATCAGGATGGTCAGGATGCTGAAGGCCACCGGCAGGGAGAACGCCCAGAGTACGTAGCTGGTCACCAGCATCACCAGTTGCCCATGGGCATCCACCAGGTGCGGCGCCAGCAGGCCCCCGCTGGCGGCGGCGACTTCGGCGGCCACCACCGGGAGCAGCCACACTGCGGTCATCTGGTCGATGCTGTGCTCCTGGCGGGTGAACATCATGAACGGGATCAACACGCCGCAGGCCACCGCCATGGCCACGTCCAGCCACCACAGGGCTTCGGCCAGGGGGATCACAGCATCGCCCCAGCGTGGCAGGCCGAACAGCAGCAAACCATTCAGCAGAGTCGCCAGGCCCATGGGGATGGTGCCGAAAAACATCGAGACCGTGGAGTGCCCGAAAATCCGCCGCGCCTCGTGGAAAAACATCACCCAGCGTGCGGCATACAGCGCGCTGAACAGGATGAACAGCCCGATGGTAAACATCCACAGCCCCTCGGCGACGGCGAGCATGCCCGGCAGTGCCCCCGGCAGTTGCGCCAGGGCCAGCGCCAGCACGCCGGTGCCCATGGTCGCGGCGAACCAGTTCGGGGTGAACTGGCGAATCACTTCCCGGGGACGGGCCAGGTGACTGAAGGGTTTATAGCTGATGGGGGTCAAGCAGGTCATGATGGCAATCCTCTTCCTCGCATGAGGTTGAGGCCATCATAGAAGCGGAGCGAATATCTATATAACGGGTAATATCTCTATATATTATCTGTTATGCAGATATAGCGGGCGCTGCCAGAGCATTCCGGCCAAAGCCCCCAAGGCCAGCAGAATCAGGAGCGCGCCGTACGCATCGGTGGTGGCGATCAAACCAAACTCCCGGCTCAAGTTACCGGCCAGCAGCGCCGGCAAGCAGAACGCCAGATAACTCAACACGTAGAACGCCGACATCAACCCCGCGCGCTCATGGGGCAATGCCATCCCCACGATACTGCGCACACTGCCCATGAACCCGCCGCCAAAACCCAGGCCGGCCACCACACTGGCGACAAAGAACAACCACAGGCTGGCGCTTTGCACAGCCGTCAGCAACAGTGCCACGCCCGCCGCCAGCAACATCGCAGACAGGCGCATAACCTTATCTGCCGGGTGCTCGCGCAGGCTGTAGATCATCACTGCGCCACTCAAGGTAATCACGGCCACCAGTCCGCCGCCGATCAGGTGCGAAGTCGAACCCGTTGCTGCCCGCACCAGCGACGGCGCCAGGGATGAATAGAAACCACCCAGCGCCCATACCGCCACATTCAACGGCATCGCCAAGCCCAGGGCCCGGCGCGCCTGCTTCGGCACATGCAGGGTCGGCGTCAGGGATTTCAAGGCACCCGGTATGCGGCTGACGGTTTCCGACAAGCGCCAGACATACAGCGCCTGAAGCACCATCAATCCGAGCAGGGCGAAGTAGATCAACTGGGTCGGCCAGGGCGCGTATTCCACCAGTAAACCGCTGCCCAAGCCGCCGCTGGCCATGCCCAGCATCGGCGCGAGGCTATTGAGCATCGGCCCGCGCAGGCGGTCGGTGTCGAGCAGCGTCGCACTTAACACCGCCGTCGCCGTCCCCGTGGCGAAGCCTTGCAGCCCCCGCGCGGCAATCAGGCAGGCGGTGCTGTCGGCGTTGATAAACAACAGCATCGCCACGATATTCAGGAGCAGCGCGACGAAAATCACCGGCTTGCGCCCGATGTAATCCGACAGCGATCCCACCGTCAGCAGCGCCGCCAGCAGACTCACGGCATACACGCCAAAGATCAGCGTCAGCATCGCTGCGGAGAAATGCAGATTGTCCTGGTACACCTGGTACAACGGCGTCGGCGCGCTGGAGGCGGCGAGAAAGGTCAGTACCGTGATCACCAGAAATGTCAGGCTGGACCGTTGAGACAGATTGCTGGGCATAGGCACGCTCCGCTAAAGCTAATATTTTGCTTTTGTGGAGTGTGCTACCCGTCGGCGCTTAAAGCAAATTCTTTGTGTTAAGGTTTTACCCATGGCGATCAAAGAAGGCCTTCGCCCGGGGGGCCGTAGTGCCCGGGTACAAGAATCCGTGCATTCGGCCGTCCGCGAACTGCTGGAAACCCATGAGCGCGCCAGCGTCACCGTGCCGATGATTGCGACACGCGCAGGCGTCACGCCCTCGACCATCTACCGGCGCTGGGGTGACCTCTCTGCGCTGCTGGCCGACGTGGCCCTGGCGCGCATGCGCCCGGACAGCGAGCCGGCCATTACCGGCAGCCTGCGCGGCGACCTGCAAGCCTGGGCGGAACAATATCTGGATGAAATGAGTTCGGAGCCTGGACGCCACATGATGCGCGACGTGCAGTGCAGCGTGACGCCGGGGTATTGCGTGAGCATTCTGAGCGGGCAGTTGCAGGTGATCGTTGATCGTTATCCGGACCAGCCAGCCCCCAGCGTGGAGCGTTTGATCAATCTGCTCGCGGCACCCACGGTGTTTCGTATTCTGTTCTCGACAGAGCCCCTGAGCGTCGAAGAGCTGCATGCCCTGATCGACATGGCACTGCAAGTCTGAAGGCCTTACACAAAACCAAATGTGGGAGGGGGCTTGCCCCCGATGACGGTGTGTCAGCTGCAGATGAGCTGGCTGACACACCACTATCGGGGGCAAGCCCCCTCCCACATTTTGACCGAGTAGAAGCTGTATTTACGTACGCATCCCACGCCCGCTTACCAGCAACCGCGCACAACCGATATACAAGACGATGGTGGCGACAACCATGAACGTGATCGCCACGCTGATCCTGATATCCGATACGCCCAGAATACCGTAGCGGAAGGCGTTGACCATGTGCAGCACCGGGTTGGCCAGGGACACGGTCTGCCAGAACGGCGGCAGCAACGTGATGGAGTAGAACACCCCGCCCAGGTAGGTCAGCGGCGTCAGCACGAACGTCGGAATGATCGAAATATCATCGAAGTTGCGCGCAAACACTGCGTTGATAAACCCCAGCAGCGAGAAGATCGTCGCCGTGAGCACCACGACCAGAATGGTGACCCCCAGGTGATGCACTTGCAGGTGGGTGAAGAACAACGACAGCAGGGTCACGATCACCCCCACCATCAAGCCACGCAGCACGCCGCCCAAGGTGTAGCCGATCAGGATGGTGTGCGGCGACACCGGTGACACCATCAACTCTTCGATGGAGCGTTGAAACTTGCTGCCAAAGAAACTCGACACCACGTTGCCGTAGGAGTTGGTGATCACCGACATCATGATCAGGCCCGGCACGATGTACTCCATATAGGTGAAGCCACCCATGTCACCGATCTGCCGGCCGATCAGGTTACCGAAGATCACGAAGTACAGGACCATGGTGATCGCCGGCGGCAGCAAGGTCTGCGGCCAGATCCGGGTAAAGCGCTTCACTTCGCGGTAGACGATGGTCTGCAGCGCGACGAGGTTGGGTTGCAGTTCGGAACTCATACCGCCACCTTCGCCAGATTTTTCTCCACCAGGGACACGAACAACTCCTCAAGGCGATTGGTTTTGTTACGCAGGCTCAGCACTTCGATGTTCTGGGTCGCCAGTTGGCTGAACAGCGCGGTGATGCCCATGGCTTTGTCCACCTGCACTTCCAGCGTGTGGCTGTCCACCAGGCTGCTTGGGTAGCCCAACAATTGCGGCGGTGCCGACAGGTTGTTTTTCAGGTCGAGCAGGAAGGTTTCCACGTGGAGCTGGCCCAGCAGGTTACGCATGCTGGTGTTCTCGACAATGGTGCCGTGGTCGATGATGCCGATGTTGCGGCACAACTGCTCGGCCTCTTCCAGATAGTGGGTCGTAAGAATGATGGTGATGCCCTTCTCGTTCAGCTCGGTGAGAAAGGTCCACATCGAACGACGCAACTCGATGTCCACGCCAGCGGTGGGCTCGTCGAGGATCAGCAGGCGCGGTTCATGCACCAGTGCGCGGGCAATCATCAGGCGCCGTTTCATGCCGCCGGACAACGAGCGCGAAGGCACATCGCGCTTGTCCCACAGGCCCAGTTGGGTCAGGTACTGCTCGGCGCGTTCCTTGGCGATTTTCGGCGGGATGCCGTAGTAACCGGCCTGGGTCACGACAATGTCGAAGGTCTTTTCGAACTGGTTGAAGTTGAATTCCTGAGGCACCACGCCGATGGAACGCTTGAGCGCCGCCGGGGATTTGTCCAGGTCATGGCCAAAGATATTCACCGTGCCGCTGGTCTTGTTGACCAGGGTCGAGAGGATACCGATGGTGGTGGATTTGCCGGCACCGTTGGGGCCGAGCAAGGCGAAGAAATCACCTTCGGCGACGTCCAGATCGATACCACTCAGGGCCTGGAAACCGTTGCCGTAGGTTTTGGTTAGCTGCCGGATGGACAGAGCGGAACTCATATCGGATTACGCACCAAGGAAAAGAATAGAAACAATAGATGAGGGCACAGCGCAGGTAGTTCAACCTGCGATGTGTTCCAGCATGGTGCGTGCCCGGGCCGCACAAGTACAGTCACCCTTGTTAATAGTGTGTATCAGGTCAACGCGGTCATCACTGCCTTGCGGTAGGCCGGACGTAGCTTCAGGCGCTGGTACCACGCCTCTAGGTTGGGCATTGCCGGGCGTTCGATGGGCATCTCGAACCAGGCATAGATAAAGCAGCCCAGGGGAATATCCCCGATGCCGAAGGCTTTGCCGGAAAGGTAAGGTTGCTCGGCAAGGGCCTGGTCGACCGTTTTGAGTGCATCGATGCAGGCTTGGCGCCCGGCATTGATGCTGTCCCAGTTCTGTTTTTCCGGCGGTGTGCGCACGATGCCCCAGAACACGGCCTTGAAGGGATCGGCGAGCGTGGACGTGGTCCAGTCCATCCACTTTTCGGCGCTGGCGCGGATTTGCAGGTCACTTGGGTAAAAGTCTGACGCGTGCTTGGCGCACAAGTAACGCACGATGGTGTTGGATTCCCACAGCACGAAGTCGCCGTCTTCGATCATCGGCACCCGGCCATTGGGGTTCAAGGCTCGGTATTGCGGCGTGTCGACCACACCAAAAGCGCCGCCCGCATCAATCGCCTCATAGTCCAGGCCGAGTTCCTCGGCGCACCAGAGTGCCTTCCTGACATTTGATGAGTTTTTACGACCCCAGATTTTCAGCATGACCGCGCCTTATCGTTGGTGAACATGGCTTGATGAACGTTGCAGCATACGCCGGTTCACGCGCGCCTTGAATCACTCTACCCGTCGCCCGGCAGGCCTAGGGCTTCAAGGTGCAGGGGGGCGCAACGCACCGTCTCATGCACGGCGCCGTCGAGATTGACTGCCTGGTCATATAAATCCGCGCGGGTTCCGCGATGTTTCCCGGCGAACTCCACCCCGGCAGGGTGGTCACTATCGAAGAAGCGGCTGGGACTCAGGTATCCCCAGTACAACTTGTAACACCCTGATCACCCCGCTTGGCCGGACGCCGTCTAAGCTCCCTGGTGGTTTCGCCCCTGGTTTCACGGAGGATTGAATATGCTGTTGTTGTGGATACTGGTTCTGGTGGTCGGCATTGCCTACCTGGCACACCGCCGCACCGCGCCCCTGCCCGCCCTGGGTGTGGTCGCCGTTTACCTGTTGGCGATGGGCGCCTGGAGCCATGCACCGGGTTGGCTGCTGCTGATTTTCTGGGTGCTGATCGCGATCGTGGCCGTGCCCCTGCTGCTGCCCGACCTGCGCCGCCAATACTTTACCAAGCCGTTGTTCAGCTGGTTCCAGAAAGTCCTGCCGCCGATGTCCGAAACCGAGCGCGATGCCATCGACGCGGGCACTGTGTGGTGGGATGGCGAACTGTTCAGCGGGCGCCCTGACTGGGACAAATTGCTGGCCTACCCCAAGGTGCAATTGACCGAGGAAGAACAGGCCTTCATCGACGGCCCCACCGAAGAACTCTGCGCCATGGTCAGTGATTGGGAAATCGGCCAGGCCATGGACCTGCCCCCCGCTGCCTGGGAGCACATCAAGACCCATGGTTTCTTCGCCCTGATCATCCCCAAGGAATATGGCGGCAAGGGCTTCTCAGCCTATGCCCACTCCCAGGTCGCGATGAAACTGGCAACCCGCAGCGGCGACCTGGCTTCCACCGTCATGGTGCCCAACTCCCTGGGCCCTGCCGAATTGCTGTTGCACTACGGCACCGACGAGCAACGCAACCACTACCTGCCGCGCCTGGCGCGAGGCGACGATATTCCGTGTTTCGCCCTGACCGGCCCGCTGGCCGGCTCCGATGCCGGCGCCATGCCCGACACCGGCGTCATCTGCAAAGGCGAGTGGCAAGGCAAGGAAACCCTCGGCCTGCGCCTGAACTGGGAAAAGCGCTACATCACCCTCGGCCCGGTCGCGACCTTGCTCGGCCTGGCGTTCAAGGCCTATGACCCGGACCATCTGCTGGGCGAGGAGGAGGACCTGGGCATCAGTCTCGCGTTGATTCCCACCGACACCCCCGGTGTCGAAATCGGCCGCCGCCACCTGCCCCTGGGCGCCGCGTTCATGAATGGCCCCAACTCGGGCAAGGACGTCTTCATTCCGCTCGAATTCCTCATCGGCGGCCAGGAGATGCTCGGCAAGGGCTGGATGATGCTGATGAACTGCCTGTCCGTGGGCCGTTCCATCTCTCTGCCTGCGGTGGGCACCGGCGCCGCCAAGTTCACCAGCCTGGTGACCGGCCAATACGCCCAAGTGCGTGAACAGTTCAACGTGCCGCTGTCGGCCTTCGAAGGTATCCAGGAAGCCCTGGCGCGCATCGGCGGCAACGCCTGGCTGATGGACAGCGCCCGCATGCTCACCGCCAATGCCGTGGACATGGGCGAAAAGCCCTCGGTGCTGTCGGCGATCCTCAAGTACCACCTCACCGAACGCGGCCGCGAGTGCATCAGCCACGCCATGGATGTGCATGGCGGCAAGGGCATCATCATGGGCCCGAACAACTACCTGGGCCGTAGCTGGCAAGGGGCGCCGATCTTCATCACCGTGGAAGGCGCGAATATCCTTTCGCGTAACCTGATGATCTTCGGCCAGGGTGCGATTCGCTGCCATCCGTTCGTGCTCAAGGAAATGGCCCTGGCCGGTCGTGAAGACCATGACCAGGCATTGAAGGAGTTCGATGGACTGTTGATGCAACACATCGGATTCGCCGTGAGCAACGCCGCCAGTACCTTGGTATTGAACCTGGGCATCGGTCACTTCGAAAAAGCCCCGGGCAACCGTTTGAGCCAGGGTTATTTCCGTGCACTCAACCGTCAGGCCGCCGCGTTCGCCCTGCTCGCAGACCTGAGCATGATGCTGCTGGGCGGCGAATTGAAACGCCGTGAACGGCTGTCGGCGCGCCTGGGTGATGTGCTGAGCCATATGTACCTGGCGTCGGCGGCGCTAAAACGCTACCACGACCTGGACTCGCCGGATCACCTGGAACCGCTGTTCGCTTGGGCCATGGAAGAAAGCCTTGGCCAGTCCGAGCGTGCACTGGATGAATTGCTGAGCAACTTCCCGAATAAAATCCTCGGCTGCCTGCTGCGGGTGATCGTGTTCCCGTTCGGGCGTCGGCATACCGGGCCGTCCGATGCCCTGGATGCCGAGGTTGCCGCCGTGATCGGCCGTGCCAAGGGCGACCCGACCCTGGAAGAGCTGCTGGCTGGCTGCTATCGCCCACAGTCGGCGCAAGACCCGGTGGGCGCACTGCAACATGCCTATGACCTGCTCGGTGCCAGCCATCCGCTGCAGAAAAAACTGCACGCCGCGCTCAAGAGCGGGCAAGTCAAACCGACTGCCGGCGAGCATGCCATCGACGCCGCGCTGCACGCTGGCGTGCTGCAACCCGCCGAAGCGCAAACCCTGCGTGACGCCGAAGCGGCTCGCCGCAAGGTGATTGATGTGGATGATTTCAGCAAGGAAGAGCTGCTGCAGGCTGAAGGTAAAGTCCGCTGATACCAGCGGTCATATAAAAACGGGCGCGAGAGGCCTATACTCTCGCGCCCGTTTTTGCTTTAGAGGACTTATCTCGTGTCCAACGTCGTTGCCGATCATCTCGTCTTGCTCGACCACCTGCGTAGCATCCTGGTTGCCGTCGGCGAAGCCGAACAGGTACCCGAGGAAAGCCATTTGTTGTTTCTGGAACGTTTCGACGAACTGCGCGCCCTGCTGCCGATCGATCCGATCGAAAGCCAATACCTTGGCCAGGACATGATGAGCCAGGTCATCCTGCGCTATCCGCAAATCGCCCACCTGGTACCGCGCGATCTGCTGTGGTTCTTTGGCGGCGATTGCCTGCACTTCATGCCCGACGAAGAACTGGACCTGTACCAGGCCCTGGAAGAACGTCGCCATGAAGCCGAGTTGAACGACGAACCGTTCGACTGGAATCAGGAAAAGCAGCTGCTGGCCATGCCGGACGACCAGAGCAAGCACTGACTTGCAGAACACCCAATCCAAATGTGGGAGGGGGCAAGCCCCCTCCCACATTTTTAACGGCGGCGCAGTCTCGGTTCCTTCGCCATGCACTCCACCAGATAATCAATAAACACCCGCAACTTCGGCGGCAAGTATCGCGTCGGTGAGTGCAGCAACCACGCTTCGCCATGATACGACGCAATAAAATCCCACCCCGGCAATACCTGCACCAACTGCCCCGCCTCCAAGGCATGTCGCGCCGTGAAATACGGCAAGCTGCCAATCCCCACATGCTGCAACACCGCATCCAGCCGCACGCCCGTGTGGTTCGCCGCATATCGCCCGCGTACACCGACCGTCACCGCCTTGCCGGCCTGGCGGAACTTCCAGCGTGAGTCCCCTGGGGTTTCACCCAGGTAGATACAGCTGTGCTCCAGTAGATCATGGGGGTGACTGGGCGTGCCATGCTGGGCCAGGTACTGCGGCGTTGCACACAGCAAATGTTCAATCGGCAATAGCTGCCGCCCGATCAGACCGGGTGGCGGGCTGTCGGTGATGCGGATGCTCAGGTCGACATTGTCGTCGATCAAATCCACATGCCGATCCTCAAGGATCAGTTGCACATCCACCTTGGGATAGCGCCGCAGAAATTCCGGCATATGCGGATGCACCACAAACCGCCCCACCGCCTTGGGCACGCTGACTCGCACCAAGCCTTCGGCTTCATGGGTAAATTGCCCGCTGATTTCCATCACCGAGCGCGCCGCGTTGACCATCTCCTGGCACCGCTTGAACACCTCTTCGCCGCCCTCGCTAAGGCGCAGCTTGCGCGTGGTGCGCTGCAACAACCGGGTTGCCAAGGCCTGTTCCAGGCGCGAAATGCTGCGGCTCACCGCCGAAGGTGAAACGCTCAGCTGCCGCGCCGCCTCGGAGAAGCTGCCGGTTTCCACCACTTTGACGAAAATCGCCATTTCACCCAGCAGCGGCAAAGGAAGATTAATGCTCATGACGCACAGGTCCATTGATGTTTGCATGGATTATCACCTATCAGTGCAGTATTTATACTGCACGCAGAACCTGAATGCGGATGTAGACGACCATGACCCAGCGCCTGTTTTTCACCCACGATCACCTGACTGCCGAACTGGAAGTGCTCAGTTGCACCCCGCACGCTGAGCAATTCGCCGTTGTTGTGCAGTCGACGATTTTCCATACCCAGGGCGGCGGCCAGCCATTCGACACCGGGTGGCTCGGCGACAGCCAGGTGCTGCGCGTCATGCAGGAAGCCGAGCATGTGGTGCACTACGTCAATCAACCTGTGGAACCCGGCCCGATCACTGCACGGGTCGATGCACAACGCCGCGCGCTGCACAGCCGCCTTCACTCAGCTGGGCATTTGATTGGCAATGCAGGCGAACGCCTGGGCTGGATGCCGATCAAGGCTCACCATTGGCCGGGGGAAGGAAAGATTACTTTTATCCGCGGCGAAGCCGCACAAACCATGGACGCCGAGGCAATCCAACAGCAAGTCAATCAGTGGATCGCCGCTGACTACTCACGGCAGATGTGGTTGGATGAAGGCACACGCGAAGTCGGCTTCGGCGAACTGCCGGCCTACGCCTGTGGCGGCACCCATGTGCAGGCGTTGGGGGAAGTGGGCCAAGTGACGATCCTGGCCGTTTCGGAGAAGAAAGGCGCATTGTCGGTGCGCTACGAAATCAACTGACATGTCGAGCTCAAAATGTGAAGGAGGCTTGCCCCCGATGGCCATAAGTATCTACACAACTTTGTAGCAGCCTACGTTAACCACGAAGCGAAGCGAGCCGCTTCAACCTGCCAAAAGCCGGTGCACGAGCTCAGGCTGTGGAAAGCAAAGCGTCAATAGGATGTTACCTAGAAACCGTCGAATCTAGGAAAGGCAGGACATGGCTATTTCAGGTCTGAATGGGCTGCGTGATTTCCGCTCACCAGAACAGCATCCTCAATGCCAACATAACCACGACTATATTGAAAACTGACTCCATCCACTGGTCGCCCTTCTTTATCGCAAACTTCGCGCCGGCATTTGCACCCAATAACGTGCCAATAACCAGACAACATCCGTACTGCCAGTTAATGATGCCGCTGACGCCGAAAATGATTAGTGAGCCCACGGAGAGTACTAACCCGCCGACTTTGCGGGTCCCCACCGATTCGCTGATGGTTTTCCTAAAAAGATAATGAATAAATACGTCGAAAGTTTAGCTTGTCCACCGAATAACCCGCCGATCATGCCTACTGGGATGAAGAGGATATAACCAAACAGACGCCTGATTGCTGAGGGAGGTGTTTCGCCGCTACGAGGTTTTTTTATAAGGGACAACGCGACGAGCAGCAATGTCAGCCCGCCAATTACTTTGTGCAACAGCGCAGGATCTATTTGAAGAAGAACGCTCGTTCCTCCCAGAGCCCCAACCAACCCCAGTGCCGCAGCTGGAAAGGCCAGTGCATAATCGACCTTTCCCTGATTATGAAAGTGTCGCAGTCCTGCAACCATAGTGCCTACCGAGGCCAAGCGCGCTGTGGCGATCGACGACTGAGGCGGAATCCCCAGCCAGATCATCACCGGAACGGTTAAAAACACACTCCCACCGGTATTGGTCCCGACGAATCCCGTTATTATTCCGAGAAAAACCAGACCGACGCCTGTCAACCACTCATGACTCATCATGTTGAGGTGCTCGCATAAGATTCAAGGCGCCGTTTACTCGCTCAAGTAAGCAGGGTCTATCCAGTGATAGCAATTTCTGCTTCGGGAATTGGCGGTCACATGAAGCTTTGCGGTATGTACGAAGCTGTACTCGCCAATGATCGGGCGCCGTCGATCAAAGGCGTCGCCCAGCTCTTTCGAAACGATGTTGCTGAGCTTAAGAATTTTTGAGGCTTTGCCGCTGCAAGCTATCGAGTTGAAGTGCAAATTAGTAATCAGGAGGCATGTTTCGGTGATGCCGCATCGTTCGCCAATGCCATTGACCGTGCAGGAAATAAAAGTAGCACCCGCCTCAATGGAGGCCAAGGTATTTGCCATCGCCAAACCTCTATCGTCATGGAAGTGAACTTCGAGGTCAATGTCAGGTAATGATGTCCTGATTAGTTTAATAGTCGCCTGAACCTTGAAAGGTTCGCAAATCCCTAATGAGTCTGCATAGCAAATTCGGTCCGCTCCGGCAGCTTGAACAGATCCAGATCACTCATTATCACTTCAAACAGACATGGATTTTTACCAATTATTGCAGGGCACAAATAGGCTTTCAATACTGCAAGCATTGTTTCGGGAGTATCCCCTTGGGCAGGATACCCTCTCGATATAATCCCCGATTCTCCCCACCCAATGAGTCCTGTGTCTGTCGTAAGCTTTAACACTACATGCCGGCCTTTGGCGGTTATATTGGTTGCGGTTTGATAAGGATTTTTATAGGGCACTTCTGTCAAGAACACTTCAGCTTTAGCAACGAGCATAGAGTAACTTCCTGTTGGCGACCATTGATGCTGGAACTTAAGTGAAATGTACTTGGTTGATCGGAGCAATATCAAGCATCGCGGCTCGGGTATCGCCGGCCACCAACATGAATAAAATTTCATGTTTTCGCGTATCGATTTTTTTCAAACCACTGATTGGTTTTTTCCCCTATTGAATTCAAAGCAATTTTATTTATGACACTTTTTCACACCAGGCGGTTTGTTATCCGTCCTTCCCGCTCTTTATAATCACTACCGCCTCCGCACCCGCTAAATTATAGATATTTAATCTAAAAATCCGAGATAGGTTGGCGCTGATTAAAGGCTGCCCCCCTCACTCCACTTTAATTTTACTGGATCAATCTTCGGCAGCAGCAAAAGTTTGGATGGAGTTCGGTGGTCGCTATCTGGATGCAAAGAGCGAGAGCAATTGTCTGGTCAACTGGCTTTTTTACTCTTGCGGATGCATGTGACTGAGCCTGAAGGATGGGTAAAAATCGTATGCTGCGTTTTTGAGCCGCAATAACAGTCTGCTATCCGGTCTACCTGGTGGCCAGCCCGCAACGCTACAACCCGCCCGGCGTGGGTAGGCACCAGCGGGACAGCCCCTACGCTAGAGCCTTGAACGTGACGGATGAGTCCCCCGCGCCTCATCCTGGCCAGCATTGACCTGGGGCATCTGGGTAATGGTAGTGTGTAGAAATGTTTCTGCCTTATCGGTCAGAAACACCCCTATTCACGCCCTGCAAAGGAATGCCTCTAACCATGCACTTTCCACTGAAAAAGCTCGCGGCCGCCACCCTGTTCGCTGCCAGCCTTGCAGCCGTCACCCCAGCTGCGCTTGCCAACATCACGCCTGGACAGAACACCGCAATTCTGAAGAGTTTCAGCGACACATCGGTCAGCGATTTCCGCAGTTTCCTCGGCGCCCTGGCCAAAGGCGACCTGGGCAAGACCGGTGACATCGCCCCGGCCATCAGCGCCTTTCTCGATAACAAAACCCTGAGTGCCGACCAGCAGAACGAGATCAACCGCCTGCTGGGCGTTTACACCCGCGTGAAGTACGGCAAAGCCGCGCTCGAGACCCTGCGCGAGCTGGTGGAAATCCCGACGTTCAACGTAGATGGGCTACCGCAGTATAAAAACCCGGAATTCCTCAAGATCGCCGACAAAATCCAGGCCCTGGCCAAGTCTTTCAACCTGAACTTCCGTAACGTCGATAACCGCGTGTATGAAATTTCCCTGGAAGGCAGCAGTAAAGAAGTGGTCGGCGTGCATGCCCACGCCGATGTGGTACCGGTGACGCCGGAAAACTGGGTGCTGCCGGATGGCACCAAGCTCGACCCGTTCAAGGTCACGCTGATCGGCGACCGCATGTATGGCCGTGGCACCGAGGATGACAAGAACGCGATCGTCGTGGCGATGTATGCCATGAAGGTAATCAAGGAGGAAAAACTGCCGCTGGCACGCACGTTCAAGCTGCTGGTGGACACCACTGAAGAAACCTCCGGTGACGCCATTCCTTACTACTTTGAACGCAACCCCGTGCCGCAATACAACCTCGCGCTGGATGGCGGTTATCCGGTGGTGATTGCCGAGAAAGGCTCGGGCACCGTCATGGCCACCTTCCCGGTGCGCAAGGGTGAAGGCACGGGCGCGGAGATCATCGCAATGACCGGCGGCAAGGCCACCAACCAGATTCCATCGGTATCGGTCGCCACGCTGGTGAGCGATAACCCTGCTGAATTGGCGGCCAACTTGCAGCAGGCCGGGGATGACTATGCCAAGCGCAATGGCGGCAATTTCCAGGTGACCGCCAAGGTCGACGGCAAGAACGTCAAACTCACCGTCACCGGCGTGTCGGCCCACTCCTCCGAGCCCGAATCCGGGGTCAACCCGGTGGCACGTATGCTGGAGTTGATCCACAGCGTCGATGGCAAGATTGCCCTCAAGCACAACCACATCACCGATGCTGCGAAGTATGCGGCGGACAACTGGGGCCTGGATTACCTGGGCGGCAAATTGGGCGTGGGCTTTGCCGATGACTTCATGGGACCGCTGACCACCTCGCCGACCTTTGTCGGCCTGGATGACAAAGCCTTCAAGCTGGCGGTGAACCTGCGCGCGCCGAAGGGTAAAACCCCGGAGGCACTCAAGGCGCAGCTCGAGCAGAAACTGAACGCCTGGAACGCGCACGCCAAGGTCAACGTGAACTTCACCTATTCGCTGGATAAACCGATGTACCGCAACCCCGAGGGCGAATGGGTAAAAGCGTTGCTGGCGGTGGCCACTGAAAACCTGGGCATGCCGCACACGTTTGGCACCTCCGCCGGCGCCACCTCCGTGCACGACCTGCCCAACGGCGTGCAATTCGGCCTGGCCCGCCCGGAAGAGAAATACACCGGGCACACTGACGGTGAGTTCAAGACCGTCGAGCAGTTCCTGCTGGATTTGCAGATCGTTACGGAAATGATGGGGCGTGTCGGCCAGTTGCCTAAACTCTGAGTCTCTAATGTGGGAGGGGGCTTGCCCAGGGCTTGCACCATCAGCATATCTTCAAAGACCCCACCGACCGCTGAGTGGGATGGCACAGCTGGATCACCAGCACCCAGGCCATTTCACTCAGTGCAATCTCCAGGTCGGCCAGTTGCTTGCTCTCGGGACCACAGACTAGTGGTGCGCAGCGGCCAGCAGTTCTCGCCGCTGGGCCAGCCGGAAAATGCGTTGCGGTTGGCTCAGCCGGCCAACAGCCTTCAGCGCCAATGACTTCAAGAGGTGGGCGCTGTTTTTCGCAGACAAAAAAAAGCCACTCGTTTGAGTGGCTTTTTCTTTGAATTGGAGCGGGAAACGAGACTCGAACTCGCGACCCCGACCTTGGCAAGGTCGTGCTCTACCAACTGAGCTATTCCCGCAAATGGCGTCCCCTAGGGGACTCGAACCCCTGTTACCGCCGTGAAAGGGCGGTGTCCTAGGCCACTAGACGAAGGGGACACGCTACTGAAACACATGGTGTGTATTTCAGTGCCCAGAGGCCTCGTCCGAAGACGTGGTCCTGGTTTCACTCAATGCCGCCCGAGGGCCACACTGCTTGTAAATTGGAGCGGGAAACGAGACTCGAACTCGCGACCCCGACCTTGGCAAGGTCGTGCTCTACCAACTGAGCTATTCCCGCATATGGCGTCCCCTAGGGGACTCGAACCCCTGTTACCGCCGTGAAAGGGCGGTGTCCTAGGCCACTAGACGAAGGGGACACACGTACAACATTCACTCCCTACCGCGTTTCGCTGTGTGCTTTACGCTGTAAGTGGCGCGCATTCTATGGATGGATTGAAAGGTCGTCAACCCCCAAGGATAAATTTATTTAAATCAATGACTTCGCCCCGTTGCGCGGCCTGCGCGGGCATTCTGCTCCGCCCAAGCCCTGGCGCCTATATTCTGGCGCGCCACAAGGCGCTATAGTTGCCACAGGCAAATGATGGCAATGTGCATCCACGCAGGATCACTTTACCTATATAGAAGAAACTACCTGGGCAACTGGTCGAACAGTCCTATCCGCCGGTTAGCGCAGTCACTACACTCCACAGCAAACCCTATAAAGAGGTCACACCGGTGACACCACTCATGATCACCCTGCTGGTAATAGCCGGGATCGTAATACTGATCGCCATTGGCTACATGAACCATGTGGTGGAAAACAATAAGCTGGAAAAGAAGCGTACCGAGATCGAGCTCAATGATCGGCTGCGTCGCTGTGGTGAAATCACCGAGACCTTTCCCGGCCAGTTGATGACGCCGGCGCTCAAGCTGTTGCTGACCCGCCTGGAACTCAACGTCAACCAACGCCTGCTGAACCTCAACAAGTCCAGCGCCGCGCTCAAGGCGCGGATCGCCGAGCTGAATGCAATGATCGCCCAGGGCGAATCGATTCCGGTGGCCAACCCGCCCGCGCCGATCCAGACCGAAGCCAAGGCCAAGGATGTGCGCTTCCTGCTCGAAGCACTGCATGGCCAGGTCACCCGGGCAGCCCAGGACGGCTTTCTGCCGACCAACGAGGCCAAGCACTGGATCAAGGAAATCCGCCATATCCTGGTGCTGCTGCACATCGAGTTTTTCAACAACCTGGGCCAGCATGCCCTGCAGCAAGGTCAGCCGGGGCAGGCGCGCCTGGCGTTCGAGCGTGGCGTGCAGTACCTGCGCAAACAACCGGAGCCCGTGCTGTACAGCGCACAGCTGCAATTGCTGGAATCACAGTTGGCCCGCGCCAACTCCACGGTGTTGACCAACAGCGCGCCGGCCGAAGACGAAGTCAACGAACTGACCGAAGGCCTGAAAGTCGTCGACGCCGATGCCGAGTGGAAAAAGAAAGCCATTTACGATTGAGTGCCGCTGGCCCTCCAGGAGCGAGCTTGCTCGCTCCTGCCTGCGCCGCACATGACGGTGCCATCAGTTTGCATCTATCCCCCCGCCCCGACTAGCGTAAAAAAGTGCCCCTCACTCCGTGAAGTTAGAGGCCTGCTATGCCTGTCGCCGTGATTGATGGACAACCGCTGCACTATATCGACCAGGGCACCGGCCCGGTCGTCTTGTTGGGTTCGAGCTACCTGTGGGACCGCGACATGTGGGCACCGCAGATCGAAGCGCTGTCGCAGCAATACCGTGTGATCGTCCCAGAACTTTGGGGCCATGGCGAGTCGGGCACGCTGCCTGCGCAAACCCTGTCCCTTGATGACCTGGCACGTCACAACCTGGCTTTGCTCGACCAGCTGGACATCTCACAGGTCAACCTGGTGGGCCTGTCGGTCGGCGGCATGTGGGGCGCCCGCCTCGCCTTGCTGGCACCTGAACGCGTCAACAGCCTGGTGCTGATGGACACCTACCTCGGCGCCGAGCCGGACGCCACGCGCGAGTATTACTTCTCGCTGTTCAAGATGATCGAAGACGCCGGCGCCATCCCGCCGCCGCTATTGGATGTGATCGCGCCGATTTTCTTCAGGCCGGAAATCGACCGCGAATCAGCGCTGTATCAGGACTTTCGTCAGTCGCTGCAGGATTTCCCCCGGGAACGCCTGCTGGACAGCGTGGTGCCCCTGGGCCGCTTGATTTTCAGCCGCGCAGACATTCTCGATCAGCTTGCGCGCCTGGATTGCGATACCACCCTGGTCATGTGCGGCGAGCAGGACAAGCCGCGGCCACCTGCGGAAGCCCGGGAAATGGCCGAGCTGATCGGCTGTGCCTTGACGTTGATTCCCGACGCCGGGCATATCTCCAGCCGGGAGAATCCGGACTTCGTCAATGAGGCGCTGCTGACGTTCCTCGCCAACAACGCCTGATCGCCTTCCCCTCTGATCGCGGCGCCCCGGCCGCGATCAGAGGCGAAAGTGCCCCACCATGCCCTTGAGTTCCGCGCCCAGCTGCGCCAGCTGGATGCTCGAGGCGGCATTGCCTTGCATGCTCAACGCCGATTGATCGGCACTGGCCCGGATGCTGGTGACGCTGCGGTTGATCTCTTCGGCCACCGAGCTTTGCTCTTCAGCCGCTGCGGCAATCTGCTGGTTCATCTGCTGAATCAATGATACCGCCGCTGCAATGCTGCCCAGGGCGCTCTCGGTTTCCAACGCATCGCTGACCGCCAGCTTCACCAGTTCGCCGCTTTGTTGAATCTGCTGCACCGACGACTGCGCCGCGCTGCGCAAGGTGCTGACCAGGCGTTCGATTTCTTCGGTCGATTGCTGAGTGCGCTTGGCCAGGGCCCGCACCTCATCGGCGACCACCGCAAAGCCGCGCCCTTGCTCCCCTGCGCGGGCCGCTTCGATCGCGGCGTTCAGGGCGAGCAAGTTGGTTTGCTCGGCGACGCTCTTGATCACGCCCAGGACCGTGCCGATGTTCTGGATCTCTGCGCTGAGGCTTTCGATGCTGGCGCTGGCACTGTTGCTGGACGTGGCCAGCAATTCAATACGCTGCAAACTCTGGCGCACCACCCGTTGGCCGCTGTCGACCTTGTCATCCGCCGTCTGTGCGGCTTGCGCGGCCTCTTCGGCGTTGCGCGCCACATCGTGCACCGTGGCGGTCATCTGATTCATCGCCGTGGCTACCTGTTCGGTTTCTTCCTTCTGGCTACTGACTTCGACGTTGGTCTGCTCGGTAACGCTGGACAGCGTCTGCGCCGAGCTGGCCAGCTGCTCGATACCGGCCTGCAACCCGCTGACCATATGGCTCAGGCCGTTGCCCATCTGCTGCATTGCCTGCATCAGTTGGCCGATTTCGTCGCGGCGGCTGACTTCCATGCGCCCACTCAGGTCACCGGAGGCAATCTGCTGCGCCACTGCGATCACACTGCGCAGCGGCGCCACGATCAAGCGGGTAATCACCCAGGCCGCGATCAGCCCCACCAGCAGCGCCAGGGCGGATGAACCGATGATCAGCAGCGTGCTTTTGCCCAACTGCGCCTGCATCGACTGGTCTTCAGCGTCATAGGCCAGGTTGACTCGGCTGACCACCTGATCGGCGCGATCATGCAGTTGTTTGTAAACCAGTTTTTCCTGGGCCAACAGACCGGTGTACTCGCCGAGCTTTTCGCTGAACGCCGCGATATGCCCGGACACTTCATTAAGCACGGTCTGGTAGCCGGGGTCCTTGACCGAGGTCTTCAGTTGTTCGGCCTGGGCCAGCGCCTGGTCGGCCTGTTCGATCTTGCCCTGCTCGGACTCCTCCGCATCGGCCCTGCGGCTCTGATCCAGGCGTAGCCGCGCTTCGTTCATCGCCTGCAGCATCAACCGCGACACTTGGCTCACCTGCCCTGCCTGCTCGATAAACTCGGCACCCGCCTTGCCCTGGCTTTCCTTCAGGCCATAGGCGCCATCGTCCGCCAGGCCGGCCTGCAACACATCGAGGTTATTGGCCACGCTGGACACCGACCAACTGGCCATTTCCAGGGCCAGGTCCTTGGCCTGGGTCAGTTCGACGAACTCGTCGAACGCCTTGCGGTAGGCCGCCAGGGCTTGCTCGACATCGGTCATGACCGGCACGTTGGCAGCGGACTGGGCCTTGAGACTGGCCGCCAGCGCGGCCAGCGCGTCGACACTTTCATGCAGGGCGTCAACAGCCTTGGGGTCGGCGTGCAAGGCGTAATCCTGTTCGATCAGGCGCACCTTCTGCAGTCCACTGTTGAGCGAAGACATGTGCTTGAGGCCTTCGAAGCGCTGGCCAACGGTTTGCAGCGACCATACGCCAATGGCCGCTATCACTGCCGTCAGCAGCAGCACCAGGGTAAAACCCAAGCCCAGTTTTTTCGCCATACCAAGGTTGGCGAAACGTCGTTGCGCGCCCGAAATCATTGCACTTGAGTCCTCTTGCAATGGCAGATGCCATAAACCCGCTTACCAGCAGCGAGAGTCGCAATCACGGGGCACTGAACACAAGTCGTGGGCGCCACAATAATGGCAAAAAGCTACACACCCGTCGTTTTCAGAATGGTCGAGGTCGATCTGGCGGGCCCCAGGGCACGAAACAGCGCCAGCGCTCGCGGATCAGCTGCGTAGGCCACGTTGATGCGCAGCCACTCGCAGCACTCACCCGCCGGGTTGAACAGCATGCCCGGCGCCAGCAGCACACCGAGCTTGCGGGCACACGCCTGCACGCGCGAAGGGTTTTGCGCGCCAGGCCGCGCCCACAGGAACATGCCGCCGGCGGGTACTGCAAACACTTGCCATTCTTCATCCTCCAGCACCTGCAAGGTGGCGGCCATCTGCGTATTCAGGCGCTTGCGCAGGCGCTGCACCCACTTGCGGTAGGCGCCGTTGACCAGCAAGGTGGCCACTATCGCTTCGGCAAAGCGTGAGGTGCCGATGCCCGTCAGGGTCTTGAGTTGCGCCAGTTGCGCGATGATCGCCGCACTGGCGCTCAGGTAGCCCACGCGCAAGGCGCTGCTCAGCGTCTTGGAAAAACTGGAGACGTAGATGACACGGTCATCATGGGGCAACGCCGACAACCGCGTGCAACTGGCATGCTGCAGATCGCCGTAGACGTCTTCCTCGATGATCAGGAAATCCCGGCTGCATGCCAGCGCCAGCAAACGCTCGGCCACCGCACGGCACAGGCTGGTGCCGGTAGGGTTGTGATAGAGGCTGTTGATGAACAGGCATTTGGGCCGATGGCATTGCAGGTGCGCCTCCAGCACCTCGATATCCGGGCCGCTGCGCGTGCGGGGCACTTCCAGCAACGTTACCCCGTGAAACGCCAGTTGCCGGTAGAGGTTGCCATACCCGGGGGTCTCGACCACCACCGTATCGCCGGCCCTGAGCAGCGTGCGGATGAGCAGGTCCAGGGCATGGCTGGCGCCATGGGTGGTGAGAATGCAGTCGAGACTGCTGGGCACATGAATCTGGGTCAGGCGCTTGAGCAGTTGTTCACGCAGGGCCGGCAGGCCCAGAGGCGTGCTGTAATTGAACAGGCCTGCGGTGTCGGTGCGGCTGACTTCGCGGATCGCATAGCTGATGTCATCGCTCTCGCGCCAGGCGTCCGGCAGCCAGCCACAGCTGAGCTTGAGCTCGCCTAAAGGGCTGTCGGTAAACCTGCCCCAGCCCTGTTCGGCGCCTTCGTACCACTGGTTCTCCTGAACGCTCGCCGGTTGCGCCACGACGAACCCCGAGCCTTTTTTCGAGGCCAGCATGCCTTGGGCCTCCATCCGTTCGAATGCCTCGATCACGCTGGACTGGCTGAGCAGGTTGTCGAGGGCCAATTGCCGCACAGACGGTAAGCGTGTGCCGGGGCTCACCCCATGCTTGCGAATCCATCCCGCGACTGCGCTGATGATTTGCTGCACCACCGGTACCGGGGCTTGTCGATCAATCCCTAAATCCATGAGCCACTCACTTCAACTGTTTGTTATTCAACCCAAACAGTTAAGCACAGAAGCCCAATAAAACCTGTTCTCAACTTTTTTAAAGTATTGATTTTATTGAGTTTTTTACCTAGTGATACACATTCGATCGCGGCTTTGTGCCAGCTATGGAAACACCCCACAACACCCCCAGTCCTTTTCGAACAGGTTGCAGTGTGAAGTCTTAAATCGCCGTGGCACCGCCGTCCACCGCCAGGGCCTGACCGGTGGTGAAGGCCGCACCATCACTGCACAGGTACAACACCGCGCTGGCAATTTCCTCGACCTTGCCAATGCGCCCGACCGGGTGCATCGCTGCGGCAAATTCGGCCTTGCGCGGGTCAGCTTCATAGGCGCGGCGGAACATGTCGGTATCGATCACCGCCGGGCAGACCGCATTGACGCGGATTTTCTTTTTCGCGTACTCGATGGCTGCCGACTTCGTCAGGCCGATCACCGCGTGCTTGGACGCTGCATAGATGCTCATTTTCGGCGCCGCGCCCAGCCCCGCCACCGACGCCGTGTTGACGATGGCGCCACCGCCCTGGGCCAGCAACAGCGGCAGTTGATACTTCATGCACAACCACACACCCTTGACGTTGACCCCCATGATGGCATCGAACTCATCCAGGCTGCCGTCAGCCAGCTTGCCCTTCTCGATCTCGATCCCGGCGTTGTTGAAGGCATAGTCCAGGCGGCCGTAGGCGGCGACGGTCTGCGCCATCAATTGCTGCACATCCGCCTCCAGGGTGACGTTGCAGCGCACAAACAACGCTTCGCCACCCGCTTGCTGAATCAACGCAACCGTGCCCTCGCCGCCCGCCACATCGAGGTCGGCCACCACCACTTTCAAGCCTTCGGCGGCGAACGCCAATGCGGTCGCGCGGCCAATACCGGCGGCGGCGCCGGTCACCAGGGCAACCTGGCCGGAAAACGTCATACTCATGGGGAATGTCCTTTGGGATTGATAGCCGTCGAGCGAGTCTAGTCAATCCGGGGCGCGACGCGTCAGCACTATCAAAAGGCCGGTTGGCGCTGCATGCGTCTGGGTGATAAGGCCACCGGGCTGACTATCAACCCCGTCTATCGGCAAGCATTCGCGTGGCTCGAACAACCTTGCTCACGGGCCGTTCCTTGTCTATCACTCATACTCCCCTTCTAAAGAGTTGCCGCCATGACTGCCCAGACCAACCGCCAGTTCCTGCTTGCCAAACGCCCGGTCGGCGCCGCCACGCGGGACACTTTCACCTTCCAGGAAGTCCCGGTAGGCACGCCGCAGGACGGGCAAGTGCTGGTGCACAACGAGTACCTGTCCCTCGACCCCGCCATGCGCGGCTGGATGAATGAGGGCAAGTCCTACATTCCACCTGTCGGCCTCGGCGAAGTGATGCGTGCATTGGGCGTAGGCAAGGTGATCGCCTCCAAGCACCCGAACTTTGCGGTGGGCGACTACGTCAACGGCGCCTTGGGCGTGCAGGATTACTTCCTGGGCGAGCCGCGCGGTTTCTACAAGGTCGACCCAACGCTCGCGCCCCTGCCGCGCTACCTGTCTGCGCTGGGCATGACCGGCATGACCGCTTACTTCGCGCTGCTGGACACAGGCGCACCCAAGCCCGGCGAGACCGTGGTGATCTCCGGCGCGGCCGGTGCGGTCGGCAGCATTGCCGGGCAAATTGCCAAACTCAAAGGCTGCCGCGTGGTGGGCATCGCCGGGGGCGCCGACAAGTGCAGGTTCCTGGTGGACGAACTGGGCTTCGATGCCGCCATCGACTACAAACACGAAGACGTACCCGCCGCCCTCAAGCGTGAGTGTCCCAAAGGCGTGGATGTGTACTTCGATAACGTTGGCGGCGACATTCTCGACGCGGTGCTCAGCCGCCTGGCGCTGAAGGCGCGGGTGGTGATTTGTGGGGCCATCAGCCAGTACAACAACAAGGAAGCCGTGAAAGGCCCGGCCAACTATCTGTCATTGCTGGTCAACCGCGCACGGATGGAAGGCTTTGTGGTGATGGATCACGCAGCGAACTTTGCCGCTGCCGGGCAGGAAATGGCCGGCTGGATGGCGCAGGGCAAGCTCAAAAGCAAGGAAGATATCGTTGAAGGGCTGGAGACGTTCCCCGAGACGTTGATGAAGCTGTTCAACGGAGAGAACTTCGGCAAGCTGGTGCTGAAGGTCAGCTGATACCTGATAGACAAATGTGGGAGGGGCATGCCTTAAGGCTTTTTGTAGGAGCGAGGCGGGCGGCTAGCCCTTGCTCGCGAAGAACTCAGGGCTCCCGCGTTTATTCAGAATGAACGCGTTGCCTGGACGTTTTTCGCGAGCAAGCTCGCTCCTACAGTGGACCACTTTCACATCCAGTATCAGGCGATTTCGGCAACGACGGCTGCCAACGCTTTCGCCGGATCGGCCGCCTGGCTGATCGGACGGCCGATCACCAGGTAGTCGGAACCGGCATCGAGCGCCTGGCGCGGCGTCAGAATACGGCGCTGGTCATCCTGGGCGCTGCCCGCCGGGCGGATCCCCGGGGTCACCAGTTGCAGCGTCGGGTGAGCGCTCTTGAGCGCCTGGGCCTCGAGGGCCGAGCAGACCAGGCCGTCGAGGCCGGCTTTTTGCGCCAGGGCGGCCAGGCGCAATACCTGCTCCTGCGGCTCGATGTCCAGGCCGATGCCGGCCAGGTCCTCGCGCTCCATGCTGGTCAGCACAGTCACGCCGATCAGCAGCGGTTTGGGCCCGCTGCGCTGTTCCAGCACTTCCCGGCAGGCGCTCATCATGCGCAGGCCGCCGGAGCAATGCACGTTGACCATCCACACGCCCATCTCGGCCGCTGCCTTGACCGCCATGGCGGTGGTATTGGGGATATCGTGGAATTTAAGGTCAAGAAACACTTCGAAGCCCTTGTCACGCAGGGTGCCGACGATTTCCGCCGCGCAACTGGTGAACAGTTCCTTGCCGACCTTGACCCGGCAAAGCGTGGGGTCCAACTGGTCAGCCAGCTTCAGTGCGGCGTCACGGGTGGGGTAATCCAGGGCGACGATGATAGGAGTCTGGCAGACGGACATTGGAATGGGCTCTCAGGCAAGTCGAAATCGGCGCGGATTGTAGCGCAAGCGGCGCCATTGCGGGATCCGATGATCGGTAAATACCGATTTCGGCGTTGAAAGGCACCGGTTTACGGCAATTATTTCAACGCCGATACATTCACGACATGCGCCCAACACGCCCCACCGTTAGCCTCGCCGCATGACCGACCGTCCAGCACTTCCAGCCATGGGGCTGGGCGCCTATGCTGGCCGTAACAATCAGGTAGATGATCGCACTATGCAGACTCCTTCCGTCCCGGTAAACGACGAGCACCCGGGCGCGGTGATCGCCGACGACAAGCGCTGGAACACCCGTGCGCTGATCGTCGATGACGATGCGCCGATTCGTGAATTGCTGATCGATTACCTGGCGCGCTTCAATATTCTCGCCACGGGCGTGACCGACGGCGCGGCGATGCGCCTGGCCATGCAAGCCGAGACCTTCGATGTGGTGGTGCTCGACCTGATGCTGCCGGGCGAAGACGGCCTCACCTTGTGCCGCTGGCTGCGGGCTGAATCGGACATTCCGATCCTGATGCTCACCGCCCGCTGTGAGCCCACCGACCGTATCATCGGCCTGGAACTGGGCGCCGACGACTATATGTCGAAGCCTTTCGAACCGCGCGAACTGGTGGCGCGTATCCAGACCATCCTGCGCCGGGTGCGCGATGACCGTACCGAGCAGCGCGCCAACATCCGCTTCGACAACTGGCGCCTCAACAGCGTGTTGCGCCAATTGGTGGCCGACAATGGCCTGGTGGTGCCGCTGTCCAACGCCGAGTTCCGCCTGCTGTGGGTGTTTATCGAACGGCCGCGCCGCGTGTTGAGCCGCGAACAATTGCTGGATGCCGCACGCGGTCGCTCCATCGAAGCCTTCGATCGCAGCATCGACCTGCTGGTGTCGCGCCTGCGCCAGAAACTCGGCGACGACCCCAAGGCCCCTCACTTGATCAAGACCGTGCGCGGCGAAGGCTATCTGTTCGACGCGCGGGATATCGGTTGATGCGCGCCACCTTCAATACGTTGTTCGGGCGGCTGTTCGGCGTGCTGCTGGTGGCCATCGTGCTGGCGCATGCGCTGGCGTTCTTCTGGTTCCATCATTACGGCCCTCCGCCGCCGCCGCCACCGGAAACCTTCGTCGAGCAGCCGGATGGCTCGATGAAGCCGCTGGTCAAGCATCAGCGCCCCTGGTTCGGTGGCCCGCTGGTGCCGCTGACGTTTCAATTCATCTCGCTGATCATCGCCGCCTGGTACGGCGCCAAGCTGTTGAGCCGGCCGATCCAGCGCCTGAGCGCGGCGGCCGAGCGTTTGAGCCTCGACCTCGACAGCCCGCCGCTGGACGAATCCGGGCCTCGCGAGGCGCGCCAGGCCGCGTCAACCTTTAACCTGATGCAAAGGCGCATCCGCGAACAAGTCAGCCAGCGCGCACGCATGCTCGGGGCAGTCTCCCATGACCTGCGCACGCCGCTCTCCCGGCTGAAACTGCGCCTGGAACAGATCGAAGACACCAAGCTGCAAGGCCAGATGCGCCAGGACCTCAACGACATGATCGGCATGCTCGACGCCACCTTGAGCTACCTGCACGAACAGCGCACCAGCGAGACCCGCCACTGGCTCGACGTGCAGGCGCTGGTGGAATCGCTCAGCGAAAACGCCCAGGACCAGGGCAGCGATGTGCAGGTGTGCGGCACCTGCGCGCCCTTGCAGGTGCAGCCGATGGCGTTGCGTTCGTGCCTCAACAACCTGATCGACAATGCCCTGCGCTATGCCGGCTCGGCGCGCGTGGAACTGGCCGACAGCCGCGGGGCGCTGGTGATTCGGGTGATCGATCACGGCCCCGGCATCGCGGCCGATAAGCGCGAAGCGGTGTTCGAACCGTTCTTTCGCCTGGAGGGCTCGCGCAACCGAAATTCCGGCGGCGTCGGCCTGGGCATGACGATTGCCAAGGAAGCGGTCGAGCGCCTCGGCGGCCACCTGAGCCTGGACGATACGCCAGGCGGCGGTTTGACCGCCGTAGTGTGGCTGCCGAGGGCTTAAAGCGGCTTGTCTTCGCGCCGCGCCTGGGCCTGGGTGGCGCTCCAGTCGGTCAACAAGCTGTAGGCAACCGCGAGCAAGGTCGGGCCGATAAACAGGCCGATAAAGCCGAACGCGATCAAGCCGCCGAATACGCCCAGCAGCACGATCACCAACGGCAGGTTGCCGCCACGGCTGATCAGGTAAGGCTTGAGCACGTTGTCGACGCCGCTGATGATGAAGGTGCCCCACACGCCAAGGAACACCGCGTAGGTGTAGTCACCCTTCCACGCCAACCAGGCCGTGGCCGGGATCCACACCAGCGGCGGGCCCATCGGGATCAGGCTGAGCAGGAAGGTGACGCCGCCCAGCAGCAGCGCGCCAGGCACTCCGGCGATCAGGAAGCCGATCAGCGCCAACACGGCCTGGGCGGCGGCCGTGCCGATCACGCCATTGACCACCCGTTGCACCGTACCGGCCACCAGTTCGATGTAATAGCTGGCGCGGTCGCCGATCAGGCGCTCCAGCAGACGGTGCACAAACATCGCCAGGCGCGGCCCGTCGCGGTAGAAAAAGAACACGAAGACCAGGCTCAAGGTCAGCTCGAGAATGCCGCCGCCGATTTGCGCACTGCGCGCCAGCAACCAATTGCCGACCTGGCCCAGGTAAGGCTTGATGCTCAGCATCAGCGCCGCGCCCTGTTGGTCGATGCTGTCCCATGTCGCCACCAGCCGCTCGCCGATAAGCGGGATCGAGCCTAGCCAGGTGGGCGCATTGGGCAAGCCGTCGACCTGGATATCCTTGATCAATACGACGGCATCGCGCACATGATCCGCCAGGTTGAACCCCAGCCACACCAGCGGCAGCGCGACCAGCAACATCCAGCCCAATGTCAGGATCCCGGCCGCCAGTGATTCGCGACCGCCCAGCCCACGGGTCAGCAGTACCATCAGCGGCCAACTGGCAAACGCCAGCACCGCGCCCCAGAACAGCGCCGACCAGAACGGCGCCATGACCCAGAAGCTGGCACCGAACAGCACCAGCAGCAGGATTTGCACCAGCAGGCGATCGTTATTGAGCATCGGGTATCTCGAAAAGAGTCATGTAGGAAGACAGCTTAGGCGAACGGCGCGGGTCCGTTCGCCCTGTGGCGCTTAGCGTATCAGATGCACATGCAGGCCTTCAGCCTTGCCTGTGCCGGTTTCCAGGCGCGCGGCGCGCACGCCACTGTCGATCAGGCCCTGGCGCCAGGCTTCGGCGCTGGGCCCGGTCAGGCTGACGCGCAGGTTGGTGTCGAGGTTCAGCCCACGGGAAATCAAGGTCAACCAGGTGGCGTCGGGCTCGGCGCCCAATGCAGGAAAGTCCAGCTCGCCGGTGCTTTTCAGCTCACGCAACAGCGTTGCCGACGTGGGCAGAAGAGTGCCCAGCGGCGTACTGGCATCCAGTTGCTCGACATGCAGATAGGCGCGTCGATTGCCACGGGTGATGCCGTACAGCGCCACCAGCGAGTTGTCCTGGGGGGCCGCCAGGCGCAAAAGCAGGTATTCCTGCTGGCCATCGGCGCCCACCAGCTTGGCGTTGCCGAAAACTTCATTGGCCCACAGGCTGCTTTCGCCACAATCGCGGGCCTGGCACCAGAACAACAGCTGCGCGCCCTGAGCCTGCAAGGCTTCGCGGGTGGCGGTAAAAGCGGCGCTGGAGCTGTGCTCGGCGGGCAGCTCGTAGGTGATCGCAGTGGTTGGACCGCGTGCGGTGGCCTGGGCTTCGGAGCGCAATTGACCGCTGATCTTGCGGATCGCACCCATGGGGTAGATGCGTTCCTTTTCTTCAGCAGGGCGATAGTCGACGATCTGCGCGTCCACCTGGCGGGCAATGCCCGGTAAGTCCTGGCTCCCCGGTACATCGGCGGCGAACACCAGCGGGCTGAAACAGCACAGCCCAAAGGCACGGATACAGCCTTTACCCAGGCTCATCGGATCAATAAGCCGTGGCCATGGAGGGTCGCAGCGGTTTCAAGATGGTTCATGGTTGACTCCCTTTCAATCCGCCCAGCCTCGGCAGTTGACCGCGCCAAGTCAAGGCGCGGAGAAGAACCGATTGAAACAGTCTGCAACAAGAACCGCACCGGGCTCGTCATTCAGGTGCAAATGATGGCCACCCGGCAGCGTCGTCACGGTAAAGGGCAGCTGTGAAAGCAATTCGGAATGTTTCGCCAACAGGCCGTCAGCCGCGACCACCAGCTGCGTAGGGCAACTCACGCGGCGTACGAACGCCATGGCTTGTTCATCGGTCAGACGCATCGGTGATGCCAGGGTCAGGCGGCTGTCGCTGCGCCAGGTATAGCCACCCGGAACCGGCATCAAACCGCGCTGGGCCAGCAGTTCGGCGGCTTCGCGGCTGACCGCGACGAGGCCGTGCATGCGCGCCTCGACCGCCCGATCCAGGCTCGCATAGACCGGCTTGCGCTTGCCCTGCAGGCTCAATTGCGCCTGCAATGCCATGCCCAACCGCTCGGCCGCGTTCTCGCCGCGGGCGGTCGGCGGGATCACCCCGTCGATCAGCCCCAGGTGCGTCACGCGCTCCGGTAACGCTCCGGCCAGCACCAGGGAAACGATGGCGCCGAGGGAATGGCCAAGTAATGCAAAACGTTGCCAGCCCAGTTGCTCGGCCACTTGCAACACATCGTGGACGTAATCCCACACGGCGTAACCGGCCCCGGCCGGACGATGTGCCGAGTGCCCGTGCCCGGCCATATCCAGCGCGACGATGCGCAACCCCTGCAGCTTCGGCGCCAGGCGCGCAAAGCTGTTGGCGTTGTCCAGCCAACCATGCAGGGCGATGACCGGCAAGCCGTCTTCAGGCCCGAACAGATGCGCCGCCAGCTCGATATGCGGCAGGCTCAGGCGTACTTCTTCCACGGGCGCGCTCATGCGCAGCTGCGCTCACGGGCCTGCCAGCGGGCAAACAGGTGCTTGATCAAGGTCGCGGTGTCCTCGGGTCGCTCAAGGGGAAACATATGGCCGCCGGGCATGGTGAGCATCTCACCCATAGGCAGGCGACCTACGCCGCTGACATGATGGCGCATTACCACACGGCTCTGCTGGCCGCGCACCACCGCCAGCGGCACTTTCAACTGGCGCACCTGGCCGGGGCTGGTGTGAGGCACGCCCCGGTAGATGCTGATTTCCGTCGCGGGGTCGAAACGCAGGCGCAGACGGTCGCCCACTGGCAGCAGACCATGTTGCAGGTACGCCTCGAAGCACTCGGGGTCGAAACCGCGAAACAGGGTCTTGCCGGCGAAGTAAGCGCGCGCGGCGTCCAGGTCGGTGAATTCTTCACGGCGGCCCAGGGTGCGTCCGGCCGGGGTCAGGCGATCAATCAAACCAAAGCGTTTGGCGGCGCGAATCACCCAGCGATCCGCGCGGGTCAACACTGGCGAGTCCAGCATCACCACGCCACGGTACAACTGCGGGCAGCGCATGGCGGCGTGCAAATGCAAGACCCCGCCCAGGGAATGGCCGACGCCCCACACCGGCTCCGGTTGCTGCTGCAGATGATGGATCAGTTCATCGACCAGGTTCTGCCAGTTATCGTCCACCGGGAATCTGGGGTCGTGGCCGTGCTGCGGCAGATGCCCCACCGTATATTCGGGAGCCAGGGCCGCGAACAACTTGCCGTAGGTGGCCGACGGGAAGCCATTGGCGTGGGCGAAAAACACATGCTGCGACATAGCGGCGCGCTCTCCAGGAACAGAGGTTGATTGTCACCATGCCTGGCGTTCACGGCAATGACCGTAACCGCCAGGAATGATGACACTCACGCCATGTCTATCGCGCCGGAGGCTGTTCGCCCAGGGGCACCACGGCCACGGTCAGGCGCGATACGCAACTGGCCTTGCCCTCGTCGTTGGTCAAGCGGATGTCCCACACATGGGTCGTGCGGCCGATATGAATGGCCCTGGCCACCGCCGTTACGCGCCCGCTGCGCACACCGCGCAAGTGATTGGCGTTGACCTCCAGGCCCACGCAATAGAACTTGCTCGCATCGACGCACAGGTAGGCCGCCACGGAGCCCAGGCTTTCGGCCAGTACCACGGAGGCGCCGCCATGCAACAGGCCGTAGGGCTGATGGGTGCGGTGATCGACCACCATGCTGGCGGTGATGGATTCGTCGTCGAAGCTTTCAAAGCGAATATCCAGCAATTCACCGATGGTGTTTTTCTGGCTCGCGTTGAGCTGTTCGATATTCGGTTGCGTGCGCCACAGGCTCATGGGACTGTCCTTATTGGTTTTATTACGATCCTAATCCTGACACACAACGGCATTCCAGATAAGCGCTATAGCTTATGGATTTTCAACGCTGACCAGGCTCATCAACCCCGCCAATGGGAAGTCACCCTCCAACAGCGCGAGGCTGGCTGTATGCATCGGCTGCGGCTGACGCGAGTGACCGTGCTGCAAAAAGCTGATCAGGTTGCCCACCAGCGGCTGATGGCTGACCAGCAGCACGTTGTCATCGGTATCGAGTTTTTCCAGCACCTGCGCCGGGCTGTCCTCTGGCGTCAGCCACGGCACCGTGCAGACCGGCGGCTCGAACCCCAACGCCTCGCGAACCAACTGCGCCGTCTGCTGCGCCCTCGCATAAGGGCTGGCGATGATGGCACTGAGCGGCTGGCCGATCAGGTGCGCGGCACTGCGCAATACTTCGGCCCGGCCATGCTCGGTCAGGTTGCGCTCGGCGTCAGTGCGCGCATGAGCTTGGGCTTGCCCGTGGCGCAGGATCCACAATTTCATAGCTTGGGCTCTTCATCACGCACCGGGTGCGGTGCTGGCGGCACGCTATGCGCTGCTTCACCTTCCGGTGCACGCGGGGTTGGCCAATCAGCGAACGGCCAGGGTTTTTGCTCGGTGTGGAAGCTGCCGAAGCGACCGATCTGCGCAAGGAACTGGCTGAGGCTGTCGCCAACGTTCATCAGGCTCAGGTTCGGCGCGCCGTAGATCAACCGGTAAATCAGTTGCACCACCACCAAGGCGCCGAGCAGGAACTGCGCCACCTGCCACACCAGGGCAAATACCAGCATCCACAGGATGCGCAGCACAATGGACTCATACTTGGGGGCTGCTTTCGAATCGTTCATGCCGCGTTCCTCAGTTGAAACCGCTGGTGGAAATAAAGTCGACATCGGTTTTCGGCTCGGCGCGCATCAGCAGCTCGATCACCTGGTCCAAGGTGCGCCCTTCAAACAGGATCGCGTGCAGCCCGGCAACCAGCGGCATGTACACTCCGACTTCCTGAGCCTTGGCCTTGAGTACCTTGAGGGTGTTGACCCCTTCGGCCACTTCGCCAAGACGGGTCACGGCCTCTTCCAGGCTCAACCCCTGGCCCAGCGCGAACCCGACCTGATAGTTACGGCTTTTCGGCGACGAGCAGGTGACGATCAGGTCGCCGACGCCCGCCAGGCCCAGGAACGTCATCGGGTTGGCGCCCTGATTCACGGCGAAACGGGTCATCTCCGCCAGAGCACGGGTAATCAGCATGCTCTTGGTGTTTTCGCCCATCCCCAAGGCCACGGCCATGCCGGCGATGATGGCGTAGACGTTCTTCAGCGCACCGCCCAGCTCGACGCCGAACCGGTCGGCACTGGCGTAGACGCGGAAGGTGCGACCATGCAGCACCGCCTGGACGCGCTCGCACAGTTGCTCGTCTTCACTGGCGACCACCGTGGCGGTCAGCGCATGCTCGGCCACTTCCCGCGCCAGGTTCGGCCCGGACAGCACACCAATGCGCGCCTGGGGGGCGATCTCCTGGAGGATTTCGCTCATCAGCTTGAATGTCTGCGCCTCGATACCCTTGGTCAGGCTGACCAGCAGCTTGCCGGCCAGGCGTTCGGCGTGGGGCGCCAGCACCGAGCGCAAGGCGCTGGAAGGCAGCGCGACAAAGCACAGGTCGCAGGCGGCGAGGGTTGCCAACAGATCGGTAACGGGTTCGACCGCCGGATGAATCTTGATGCCTTTAAGGTAACGCGGGTTTTCCCGATGCACGCGAATGGCCTCGGCCTGCTCGGGATCACGCATCCACTGGCGCACGGCGTGGCCGTTCTCGGCCAGCAGGTTAGCCACGGCGGTACCAAAACTTCCGCCTCCCAGGACCGCGATAGGGCGCTGTTCAGTCATATGCAATCCGTTAATCCATACCAGTGGCGATGGCGGCATTATACGGGGCGACCTGCTTGCGGCCAGCCCCCGTGTGAATTCGTGCGCTTGTCGGAAAATGCCACACTTGAATGAAGTTATTGCAGGTCTCACGACTGGCAAAAGGCCTCACCTCAGTTAACATGGGCGGCTATCCGCAATTATCAAGGCCGCGCCGTGTACTTGGGCCCTCCTCCCCGCTCATCCCTGCTGTTGATGCTGCCGCTGACCCTGGCGTGCAGCGCCAGTGCGTCGGCCGACGATCTGTTCCTCAACAGCCAACCGCTGCCGCAGGTATTGACCGCCACCCGTCTCAAGCAATCGGCCGCGGCCGTACCCGGCAGCATGACCGTGATCGACAGCGAGTTGATCAAGGCCAGCGGCGCGCGTGACATTGCCGAGCTGTTGCGCCTGGTGCCCGGGATGATGGTCGGCTACACCACCGGCAACCAGGCGGCGGTGAATTACCACGGCACCAGCGCCAGCGATGCACGGCGCATGCAGGTCTTGATCGATGGGCGCTCGGTGTACCGCGCCGGCCTGGCCACGGTGGACTGGAGCGATATTCCAGTGGCCATGGAAGACATCGAGCGCATCGAGGTGTTTCGTGGCCCCAATACCGTCAGCTACGGCGCCAATGCGCTGATGGCGGTGGTCAATATCCTCACCCGTTCACCGGCCAACAGCCAGGGCACGCGGGTGAAGGTCATCCGCGGTGAGGGCGGGATCAACGATGTCTATGCCAGCCAGGGCGTGGGCTGGGAAACCGGCGACCTGCGCCTGTCGCTGTCAGGGCAACAGGACGATGGTTTTGACAGCGATGCCGCCGGTGCCGACCGCCGAGACAGCCGCCGCCTCAGCCGCTTCAGCCTGGCCGTCAGCCAGACGTTGAATACGCAACAGAGCATCGACTGGCAGCTGGATGCCAAGGAAGGCACCAATCAGCGTCCCTATACCTACACTCCGGTGTTCGCCGGGATTACCGAGGGCGGCACCAATTCCGACGTCACCGCCAAGGACTACGCGGGCTCAATGCGCTGGAATTTCGACTTCAACCCCGACCACAGCCTGTATATCCAGGGGTCGGCCCAGCAATGGAATCGTCGGCAGATCTGGAAAGCCTGTGACGCCAAGGTCTCGTTCAGCCCCGAACTGACCCAGCTGTGGCAGCTCAACCCCAACTACGCCGAAAAGCTGGCGCGGCACATGGATCAGTTCAGCCAGGGTAGCGCCCCGCCCGGCAGCGCCGCCGAGCAGGCGTTGGGCAACCAGGTACTGGACCAATGGCGCAACGGCGCCAGCCAAAGCGTGTGCGGCGATATCGACCAAAGCACCCAGGAAAGCCGCTACGACCTGGAGCTGCAAGACACCCTCAGCCTCTCCGACAGCCTGCGCCTGGTCAGCGGAATGAATTACCGCTACGACCGCGCCGACTCCGACACCTACTTCAACGGAACGCTGGACGACACCACCTGGCGACTGTTCGGCCACCTGGAATGGCGCGCCAGCGAACACTGGCTGCTGCAAGGCGGCGCGATGTACGAAGACACCCACTTGAGCGGTAACTCGCTGACACCCCGCGTGGCGGTCAACTACCTGATCAACCCGCGCCACGGCCTGCGGGCGGTGTACTCCGAGGCGATCCGTTCACCGGACATGTTCGAGAACAACGTCAACTGGAGCTACCGCGTCACCAACCTCAGTTCGCCGGTGTATGGGCAGAATTCCGGGCAATATTTTGTGGTAACACGCGGCCCGGGCAATCTCGATAAAGAGTTGATGCGCTCGCGCGAACTGGGCTACAACGGCTTCTTTGCCGACCTCGGGTTGAATGTCGACGTGAAGCTGTTCTATGACGAAATCACCGACATGATCAGCTCGCCGTTGCGCAACAACCAATACATCGCCAGCAACGCCAACAGCTCGCGCTTTACCGGTGCCGAATCCCAATTCGACTGGCGCGTGAGCAACGCCGACCGCCTGCGCCTGACCTACGCTTATGTCGACGCGAGCACCAGCAACCCACTCGACAAGGCGCAGACCGCACGTAACAGCGGCTCGGCCGGCTGGTTGCGCGAATGGGGCCACGGCTGGTCCAGCGCCTTGTTCTACTATGGTGACGACGCACTCAACGAGTATCGCTTCGAACGGGTCGACCTGCGGGTGGCCAAGCGCCTTGCCCTGGGCAAAACCAACGTGGAGCTGGCTGGCATGCTGCAACAACGCCTCGATAACCAGCCGACCACCTGGCCCGACAACCATTACGACCATCGCCATGTGCTCTACTTCAGCGCGCAGTTAGAGTTCTGACATGGGCGACCCGTCACGGATGACCCTCCCTGTCGTTTCAAGGCTGTGGCGCAAAGGCTTGCTGCTGGCGTGCCTGCTGTTCACGAGGCCCGTGTGGAGCGCGGAAATCCTGCTGACCGCCGCCGAGGACGGTGCCGGCGTCCAAGCCTTTACCCAGGCCCTCGCGCAGCAGCGCCCCGAGGACCATGTCTCCTTCACCCTGCTGCAAAACCTGCCGGCGCCGAGCCAGTTGCCCGCCACTACCCGCCTGATCCTGCTCGACCTGCCCGGCCTCGACTGGCGCTTGCAGGACAGCCAGGGCCCGCCGACCCTGGTGCTGCGCATCAGTCGTCTGCAAGCCCAGCAACGCCTGGGCGGCGCTCACCCGGCAAAAATCAGCCTGTTGTGGAGCGATCCGCCGCTGACGCGCCAGTTGCGCCTGATCGCCAGCATCTTGCCCCAGGCCCGGCGCATCGGTGTGCTTTACGGTGCCGACAGCGAATTCCTGCTGCCCGAGCTACACCGGTACGCGGCACCGCTGGGCCTGGAAATCGTGCCGCAACGCTGGGACAACACCAATGACAGCCGCCCCCTGCAAGCCCTGTTCAAGAACAGTGACGTGCTGCTGGGCCTGGACGATCCGCAACTGTACAACCCTAAAACCGCCAAGAACCTGTTATTGAGCAGCTATGCCCAGCAATTGCCGTTGGTGGGGCCCAATGCCGGGTTTGTCCGCGCTGGGAGCCTGGCCAGCACTTACAGCGACCAGCCTGACTGGCTCGCGGTACTCGACCGGCTGCTGGACCACCCGCCTGCCAACTGGCCGCGCACGCTCTACCCGGAACATTTCAAAGTGGTGGGCAACCCGCAAGTCGCGCGCTCACTGGGCATCGAACAGGTCGACGAAGCTGCCGTCGCCGCCCGCTTGGCCGAAGGAGACAGACGCCCATGACCTTGCGCCGTCGCTGGGACATCAACACCCGCACCCAGCTCATTACCCTGGGGCCCGCGCTGTTGCTGACCTTGCTGTTGATCAGCTTCTTCACCTTCGTGCGCATCCAGGACTTGCGCCAGGAACTGGACCACACCGGCCAGTTGATCGCCAACCAACTGGCGCCGGCCACCGAGTACGGCGTTATTTCCGGCAACAACGAGGTGCTCGACACCCTGCTGCGCGCGACGCTGGCCACCCCCCACGTGCGCTTCCTGGAGATTCAGGACAGCGCCGAGAACATTCTGGTGTACGTCGAGCAGCCGTCGGAGAAACACGACCGCTCACTGTCGGTGAAGGTGTTCCAGGCACCGATCCGCTTGCAACATATCCAGTTGGGCAATGACTTTTTTCAGGACAATCTCAACGAACCCACGGCGCCGCGCGCGGATTACCTGGGCCGAGTGATCGTCGGGATGTCCAACGATGCGTTCAGCCAGCGCCAGCAGGAAATCCTGTTCAAGGCCGGCATCCTGGCGCTGTTCGCGCTGTTGTTCACCTGCCTGCTGGCGCGACGCCTGGCCGCCAGCCTGTCGCAGCCGATCAGCGCCATGGGGAATGCGGTGAAGGCCATCCAGCAGGGCGACTACAAGACACCGCTGCCGATTGTCGATGACTCCGAACTGGGCGATCTGGCGCGGCACATCAACAACCTGGCCGCCGGCCTCAACCAGGCCAGCCGTGAACAACAGCAGGCCATGGCCCAGTTGATCCAGACCCGCGAAGAAGCCGAGCGCGCAAACAATGCCAAGTCGGACTTCCTGGCGATGATGAGCCATGAGCTGCGCACGCCCATGAATGGCGTGCTGGGCATGTTGCAACTGCTGGAAACCACCGAGATGACCGAAGAGCAGGCCGAGTACGCGGCGCTGGCCTCCGAGTCCACCGAGCACCTGCTCAAGGTGATCAACGACATCCTCGACTTTTCACGTATCGAGCGGGCCGCGTTGGAACTGGAACATATTTCCTTCAACCTGGCCGAGCTGATCAGCAGTTGCGCCCAGGCGTTCCAGCACAGTGCGCAGCAACGCGGGCTGGCCCTGGAGCTGCCGATTCCATCGGGCATGGAAGCCCTGCGGGTGCGCGGTGATCCGACGCGTATCCGGCAGATTCTGGTGAACCTGATCGGCAATGCCTTGAAGTTCACCGAGCACGGCACGGTACACGTGCAGCCCCACTGGCAAACCCTGGACCATGAACTGGTGTGGTTCACCTGCACCGTGCGCGACAGTGGTATCGGCATTTCCGCCGAGCGCCTGGAATTAATGTTCGACGCGTTCCAGCAAGCCGACAGTTCCATTTCAAGACGTTACGGCGGCACCGGCCTCGGCCTGCCGATTGCCCGTACGCTGGCCGAACGCATGGGTGGCACCCTGCGCGCCCAGAGCGAAGAAGGCCGGGGTTCGGTGTTCACCCTGGAAATTCCGCTGGCTATCGATCAACAGAGCCTGCCCGCCATCGCCCCGGACGCCGTGGGTAAAACCAGTGCAGGCGACGGGCGGCATATACTGCTGGTGGAAGACAACCCGGTTAATCGTACCGTGGTCGAAGCCATGCTGCGCAGCCTGGGCTTCGAAGTCAGCCTGGCCACCGATGGCGCCGAGGCGATCCGCAGCGCCGAAAGCCTGATTTTCACGGCCATCCTGATGGATTGCCGCCTGCCATTGATCGACGGCTATGAGGCCACCCGGCGCATCCGCCAGCTGCCGGGCTGCGCCGATCTGCCGATTATCGCCCTGACCGCCAACGCCTTGCAGGGCGACCGCGAAGCCTGTCTGGCAGCCGGAATGAACGATTACCTGGCCAAACCGTTCAAACGCACGGATTTGCAGCAAATCCTTCAGCGCTGGGTGAACTAGCTGTGGCGTTCAAGCCAAGTCCGACTGGCGTGGAAGACGAAAGTGCGGCAGTCTTAGGCACCCGAACGGGCCGATAAACAGGTCCGGTTTAACATTTCAGTGAACAAGTGTACATTGAGTACCTTGACGCTGTGACTTTCACTACAACGCAATAGTCTATGTGTAGGCTACCGCTATGAGGCATGAACGCTTCATTCGGTTCGGGAAGATTTGCCCTACCCTGCCGCATGGGATTATTGAGGAGCTCGCATGACCAAACAAAACGCCTTTACTCGGGAAGACCTGCTGCGCTGCAGTCGCGGTGAGCTGTTCGGCCCAGGTAACGCGCAACTGCCCGCCCCGAACATGCTGATGGTGGATCGCATCACCCATATCAGCGAAGAAGGCGGCAAGTACGGCAAAGGTGAATTGGTCGCCGAGCTGGATATCACCCCTGACCTGTGGTTCTTCGCCTGCCACTTCGAAGGAGACCCGGTGATGCCGGGCTGCCTGGGCCTCGATGCCATGTGGCAACTGGTCGGCTTTTACCTTGGCTGGCAGGGCCTGCCGGGTCGCGGTCGCGCCCTGGGTTCGGGCGAGGTGAAGTTCTTTGGCCAGGTCTTGCCGACCGCCAAGAAAGTCACCTACAACATTCAAATCAAGCGCGTCCTCAAGGGCAAGCTGAACCTGGCCATCGCTGACGGTTCGGTGACTGTCGACGGTCGCGAGATCTATACTGCCGAAGGCCTTCGGGTCGGCGTATTCACTTCCACTGACAACTTTTAAGGGTTATCCGCATGCGCCGCGTCGTTATCACTGGTCTGGGCATCGTTTCTTGCCTGGGCAATGACAAAGAGACCGTCACCGCTAACCTGCGTGCAAGTCGCCCTGGCATCCGCTTCAACCCGGAATATGCCGAAATGGGTCTGCGTAGCCAGGTTTCCGGCTCCATCGACCTGCCCCTCGAAGAACTGATCGATCGCAAGATCTATCGCTTCGTCGGCCACGCTGCCGCCTACGCCTACCTGGCCATGAAAGACGCGATCGCCGACTCCGGCCTGAGCGAAGACCAGGTGTCGAACGTACGTACCGGCCTGATCGCCGGCTCCGGCGGCGCATCCACCCTGAACCAGATGGAAGCGCTGGACATCCTGCGCGAAAAAGGCGTGAAACGCGTTGGCCCGTACCGCGTCACGCGGACCATGGGCAGCACCGTTTCGGCTTGCCTGGCCACACCGTTCCAGATCAAGGGTGTCAACTACTCGATCTCCTCGGCCTGCGCCACCAGCGCCCACTGCATCGGCACTGCCGTTGAGCAGATTCAACTGGGCAAGCAGGACATCGTATTCGCCGGCGGCGGTGAAGAAGAACATTGGAGCCAGTCGTTCCTGTTCGACGCCATGGGTGCGCTATCCACCCAGTACAACGAAACCCCGGAAAAGGCCTCCCGCGCCTACGACGCCAAGCGTGACGGTTTCGTCATCGCCGGCGGTGGCGGCATGGTCGTGGTCGAGGAACTGGAACACGCCCTGGCCCGTGGCGCCAAGATCTACGCGGAAATCGTCGGCTACGGTGCGACGTCCGACGGCTACGACATGGTTGCGCCAAGCGGTGAAGGCGCCATCCGTTGCATGCAGATGGCGATGTCCACCGTGGACACCCCGATCGACTACCTGAACACCCACGGCACTTCGACTCCGGTCGGCGACGCCAAGGAAATGGAAGGCGTACGTGCGGTATTCGGGGACAAGGCGCCGAAAATCAGCTCCACCAAGAGCCTGTCGGGTCACTCTCTGGGCGCCGCTGGCGTTCACGAAGCGATCTACTGCCTGCTGATGATGGAAGGCAACTTCATGGCCGGTTCGGCCAACATCGACGAGATCGACCCGGTCGTCGCCGATATGCCGATCCTGACCAAGACCGTTGAAGATGTAAAAATCGACACCGTGATGAGCAACAGCTTCGGCTTTGGTGGCACCAACGCCACCCTGGTGCTGAAACGCTGGCAGGGCAAGTAAGGCCTGTAGCTTGATCCAATGAAAAGCCCCGACTGGTTCGGGGCTTTTTTATGGGCCATTGAATGAGACCGGATCACCTGCATCGGGGCCGACCAGGATGCTGGATCAGAGCGAGTACATATCCGTTGCTGCGGTAACGGCTGCTATGGGTTCCGCCCAACGGCGGCTCACTTTTGAAAAGCGCAAAAGTAAGCAAAACGCTCTTGCCCCACCACTCGGCACCTCGCTTCGGCTCGGTGTGCCCGAACGCAGGCTTGAATCCGTGGGCCGCCGCCATGCGCCATCCATGGCGCAGGGCGGCTAACCCGGCGTCCTGCCGGGTTACCCACGGATTCAAACCTGCGTTCGGCCAGCGTGGTTTAACGGGGCGCCTAGATCAAGAGCAAGATCAAGAGCGGCTCGCTTCGCATCGTGGTTAGCGTAGGCTGCTGCTACAAAGTTGTGTAGATACCTATGCACCGATAGGGCCACCTCAGCCCCAGCCCTACACAAAAACCGCGCCACCGCTGTACGTTAACGGCGCCTTACGTCATTACACAAAACCAAACCCGCTATCAATGCGCTCCCTCATCGCGAGGCGACTTGGGCAGGATGGCCAAAAAGTTATCCCGCGCGACCTTGTGGGCAACGTCTTCAGGCAATGCATCAAGGAAGGGATCAAAGCGGCGCATTTCCTTACCCAGCTTGTTGAAGCGTCCTACCACGTCAGAGCCCAGCATAAAGCGATCCGGGAAACGCTCTACCAGCTTGACCCACTCCGGCCGGGGCTTTCCGACATCATCCAGCAAATACGGGGTGAGCATGCTCCACGATAGGTCGATATACAGATTGGGGTAGGTTTCCAGCAGGCGATTCAAGGTGGGCAGCAAGAACTCCATTTGCACCTGATGGCGATGGATTTCCTTGCTGGTGCCGGCGTGGGCCCAGATAAAGCGCGTGTGCGGATGGTTGCGCAGCGGCTGCTCGATTTCGGCCAGGTACAACGGGTTGCGCTCGCGCTTGGAGGTGATGTTGGAGTGCACCATCACCGGCAGGTCGTTCTCCGCCGCCAAGTGATAAATGCGCGTCATGGCTTCGTTGTTGGCGCGTGGTGTGTCACCCGAGGTCAGCGCGGTGAGGTCGTCGTGGCGGGTAAACACCTCGCCTATGCCCTGCCACAGCCCCGGGTTGAGGTCGAGCATGCGCTGGATGTGGGCAGCGGAGTTCTTGTCGTTTGGATTGAAACCGGCCAGGAACGGATGAAAGTGCTGGCGCTGTTCAGGGGTCAGCTTATTGACCGCGGCGGCGACGATGACATCGGTGGCGCTGTACCAATAGGCATCGGCGTCATCGCCTGCGTAATAGCGCGGGCGCTTGGGTTCGTCCTCATGCCATTTCTTGGCCACGGGAATGCCGGAAATCATTACATGTTCGATGCGATTCTCCGCCATGGCCTTGAGCAGCTTGTCCATGCCTGCGGTTTCCTGGAAAAAATCCACGTAATGCAGGTGCGCATCGCTGTAGGCATACTCGCGGGCCTGCGCGGCAAGGCTGCTGGCGGCGAGCATCAGGGCAAAACTCACACGGGTCCAGAGCACGGTGATACCTCGATAGGGGCTGATACGGGTAGACCCTACGCCACACATCAGGGTTCAGCACGGACAAAAACCTGGAACGCCCCGGCGTCGGCATGTTCTATTACTGCATGACCGTCATCCACAGCCTTGTGAGGTTCGCCATGCCTGTTACCGTCAATACGTTGAACGCTGAGAATTTCCGTCACAGCGTCGCTATCAACAACCACGAGCTGTTTACCGACCTGCCCAAGAGCCTGGGAGGTGACGATTCAGCGCCCTCTCCCCATGATTACTTCGATGCTGCGCTGGCATCGTGCAAGGCCTTGACCGTCAGGCTCTATGCGCAGAAGAAAGATATTCCGCTCACCGGCGTGACGGTAGAAGTTACCCACGACGCCGCCGAAGAGCAAAAAGGTAAGTACAGGCTCAACGTCAAGCTGACCCTCAAGGGCGTACTCACCGACGCTCAGCGCGATGAGTTGCACCGTGTCGCCGACAAGTGCCCGGTGCACAAACTGATGACCACCGCCGAAGTCAGCATCGAGACCACACTTTCGGAAGGCGCCTTCAGCCAATAACGCCAACTCTGTCCGAGCGGGTTATGCTCAGCGTCATCCAACCCGCTCAGACAGGGATGCCCCCCATGACCACGCTCACCGTGATCCGCCCTCGCCCCGAAGATGTCGAGGGCCAGCCTATCCTGCGCCCACTGCCCTCGCGTGAATGCCGCAGCGTCGGGCCTTTCGTGTTTTTCGACCATATGCTGCCGACCCGTTACGCGCCGGGCAGCGGGATGAATATCCGCCAGCATCCACATATCGGGCTGTCGACCCTCACCTATCTGTTCGAAGGCACCTTGCTGCACAAAGACAGCCTGGGCTCGGACCAGGTGGTGCAGGCCGGCGAGGTCAGCTGGATGACTGCCGGCAGCGCGATTGCCCACGTCGAGCGCACCCCCGAGGCGGTCAAGGCCAGTGGTTTTACGCTGCATGGGCTACAAGTGTGGCTGGCATCGCCCAAGCACCACGAAACCGGGCCTGGCCACTACAGCCATCATCCGGCGCCGAGTTTGCCGGTCAGCGATAACCTGGGCGTGCAGGTGCGCCTGATCGCCGGCAGCGGGTTCTGTCTCAAGTCGCCAGTACCGGTGCTGTCGCCCACGCTGTACGCCGACGTGCGGATGCAGACGGCCACTACCCTGCTGATTCCGGATGAGCACGAGGAGCGCGCGGTGTATGTGCTGGAGGGTGACGCGCAGTTGGACGGTGAGGTTCTGGAGGTACGCAGCCTGGTGGTCTTACCGACTGGGCAGGAGATGACCCTGTCTGCCGAGAGTGCCTGCCACCTGGTGATACTCGGCGGCGCGCCGCTGGATGGGCCACGGCGGATCAACTGGAACTTCGTGGCGAGCGACCCGGCAGTGATTGAACAGGCACGGCAGCGCTGGGCGGCTGGGGATTGGCCGACGGTGCCGGGGGAGTCTGAAAGGATTGAGTTGCCTGATAGATAGTCATCGGGGGCAAGCCCCCTCCCACATTTGCAATGTATTCACAATCCAAGTGTGGGAGGGGGCTTGCTCCCGATAGCGTCCGAACAGACACTAAAAAATCAGCCCTTGAACACCTCATCCAGCAAGTTATGCATCGACCGGAACGCCCGCGCTGCTGTCTTGGCGTCATACATCATCTTGCCGGGCACATTGGCATCGGGGTCGGTAAAGGAATGCACCGCGCCACCGTAGCTGAGCAATTGCCAATCCACACCCGCCGCGTTCATTTCATCTTCGAACGCCGGCAGTTGTTCTTTCGGTACCAGCGGGTCCGAGGCGCCGTGCAGCACCAGCACTGAACCCTTGATGTTCTTCGCATCTGCGGGGTTCGGTGTGTCGAGGGTGCCATGGAACGATACCGCCGCTTTCAACGGCGCACCGGTACGGGCCAGCTCCAGGGAGCAGCAGCCACCGAAGCAGAAGCCGAAGGTCGCCAGTTTCGACGTATCCACAGCCGCTTCAGTCTGGCTTTGCAGGTGTTCGAAGGCGGCTTGCATACGCTTGTTCAGCAAGGCACGGTCGTTCTTCAGCGGCATCATCGCCGCACCCGCCTCATCACCGTTCGAAGGGCGCACGGTTTGCCCATAGAGGTCGGCGATCAACACCACATAGCCTTGGCCGGCCACGCTCTTGGCGATCTCTTCGGCCCCTGCGCTCACGCCCATCCAGTTCGGCGCCATCAACAGCCCCGGCAGCGGGCCTTTGTGGCTGGCATCGAACGCCAAGCGGCTTTCATAAGTCTGGCCATCAATCTGATAGACCACGGAACGTAGTGTGACTTGGCTCATGATTCACTCCAGTTGAGGTGCGCTAAAACGAAAAAACCCGCCGAAGCGGGTTTTTCTACAACGGTGTTAAACCGACAGTTCAACCAACAGCTTGTTCAGTCGGCGCACATAAGCGGCCGGGTCTTTCAGGCTGTCGCCAGCGGCCAGGGCCGCCTGGTCAAAGAGGATGTGCGACAAGTCGCCAAAACGCTCTTCGCTCTGCTCACCGTCGAGCTTCTCGATCAGCGGGTGCGCCGGGTTGAATTCGAAGATCGGCTTGGAATCCGGAACCTTCTGACCGCTGGCTTCGAGGATCTGACGCATCTGCATGCCCAGGTCCTGCTCGCCGATGGCCAGGATCGCCGGCGAATCGGTCAGACGATGGGAAACCCGCACTTCGCTGACGGCTTCACCCAGGGACGCCTTGATGCGCTCAACCAGGCCTTCTTTGGACTTGGCGACTTCTTCAGCGGCTTTCTTGTCTTCCTCGGAATCCAGGTTGCCCAGGTCCAGGTCGCCACGCGCCACGTCCACAAACGACTTGCCGTCGAATTCGGTGAGGTAGCTCATCAGCCACTCATCGATACGGTCGGTCAGCAGCAGCACTTCGATGCCTTTCTTGCGGAAGACTTCCAGGTGCGGGCTGTTTTTAACCTGAGCGTAGGTTTCACCGGTGAGGTAGTAGATCTTGTCCTGACCTTCCTTGGCGCGTGCCAGGTAGTCGGCCAGCGACACAACCTGTTCACCGTCTTCACCTTGAGTCGAGGCAAAACGCAGCAGGCCGGCGATTTTTTCCTTGTTGGCGAAATCTTCTGCCGGACCTTCTTTCATGACCTGGCCGAAGTTTTTCCAGAAGCCCTTGTATTTCTCAGGCTCGTTCTTCGCCAGTTTTTCCAGCATGTCGAGTACGCGCTTGGTCAACGCCGACTTCATGGAGTCGATGATCGGGTCTTTTTGCAGGATCTCACGCGACACGTTCAGCGACAGGTCGTTGGAGTCGACCACGCCCTTGATGAAGCGCAGGTACAGCGGCAGGAACGATTCCGCCTGGTCCATCACGAACACACGCTGGACGTAAAGCTTCAGGCCTTTCGGCGCTTCGCGCTGGTACAGGTCGAACGGCGCACGGGCCGGCACGTAGAGCAGCGAGCTGTATTCCAGCTTGCCTTCGACCTTGTTGTGGCTCCAGCTCAGCGGGTTCTCGTAATCGTGGCCGATGTGCTTGTAGAACTCCTGGTATTCCTCGTCCTTGATCTCGGTACGCGGACGGGTCCACAGCGCGCTGGCGCGGTTGACGGTTTCCCATTCGACGGCAGGTGTTTCTTCGCCTTCGGCAGCCGTCTGTTCTTTCGGCAGCTCGATCGGCAGGGCGATGTGGTCGGAGTATTTCTTGATGATGTTGCGCAGGCGCCAGCCATCGGCGAATTCGTCTTCGCCATCTTTCAGGTGCAGCACGATACGGGTGCCACGGTCAGGCTTGTCGAGGGTGGCGATTTCAAACTCGCCCTCACCTTTGGAAGCCCAGTGCACACCTTCGCTGGCGTCAAGACCGGCGCGGCGGCTGAACACTTCTACCTTGTCGGCAACGATGAAAGCCGAATAGAAACCCACGCCGAATTGGCCGATCAGGTGAGAATCTTTTTTCTGGTCGCCCGACAGGTTCTTCATGAAGTCTGCGGTGCCGGATTTGGCGATGGTCCCCAGGTGCGTGATCGCATCGTCACGGCTCATGCCGATACCGTTGTCTTCGAGGGTGACGGTTTTGGCGTCTTTGTCGTAGCTCACACGGATTTTCAGTTCGGCGCCACCTTCCAGCAACTCAGGCTTGGACAGGGCTTCGAAACGTAATTTGTCGACAGCGTCAGAGGCGTTCGAGATCAATTCGCGAAGGAAAATTTCCTTGTTGGAATACAGCGAATGGATCATGAGGTGCAGCAGCTGCTTCACCTCGGTCTGGAAGCCCAGGGTTTCCTTTTGAGTTTCCACACTCATGGTCATCAAACTCCAATTGGATGGCAATGGCCGCGCCCGAAAGGGTTGGCGGCGGGTTGTCATCAAAGTTGGGGGCTCCAACCTGGATTTCAAGGGCGCGGCGGTTCCTCGATCTTGAAATGTGCACGAGCGGTGGCAATTGGTTCGGCTGACGTGGTTTGCCAGGCGGTGATCGCCACGTTGGCGACACGCCGGCCCTGGCGCCACACCTGACAGGTGGCGTAGGTGTCGCGAAAATGGCCGGCGCGCAGGTAATCCAGCGAGAAGTCGATGATTTTCGGCAGGCCCGGGGCGCCGGTAAATACGAGCAAGTGCAACGCCGCTGACAGTTCCATGAAGCCGGCGATCACCCCGCCATGCAGCGCCGGCAATATAGGGTTACCAATGTTGTCCTTGTTGGCTGGCAGGCGAAACAGCAATTCGTCCCCTGAGCGCGAGCATTGGACGCCAATCAGCTTTGCGTAGGGAACCAGATCGAGCAGTGCCGCGTAATCGCCGCGCCCAAGCGCTTGCTCCAGGCCGGTCTTGAATCGATGACTCATGCTGGCAGCCCCTTGAGGTGCTTGCCCATGCGCATGAAGGTGCCTACTACATGGGCAATGGGCTGCTGCGGATCGTCCTGATAGGCCACGCCGCGGGTGAAGATCACATCGGTGGTTACCCGGTAGCATTGGGCGAAGCCATACACCGGTTTATGCGGCTCGGCGGGATGCATGTAGTCGATGCGCAAATCCAGGGTCGGGCATACCTCGAACTCGGGCAGCACGCACAGGGTGGCCATGCCGCAGGCGGTGTCCATCAACGAAGTCAGCGCGCCACCGTGGATGACGCCGGTGCGGGGATCACCGACGATATGCGCGCCGTAGGGCAACACCAGCGTCATGCCCTCCTCCGTCGCAGCGTGGACCGTAATCCCCAGTACCTGGCAATGGCGAAGCGCCGAAGCAAAGCGAGTGGCGCGGTCTAACAAGGGGGTTTCGGTCATTGTTTTTAAATTCTTATTAGTGTGGGTGGGCCGGATAGGTAATAATTTGGAAAGTTCCTGGCGAAAAGCTTTATATATCTGTGGAACAAAAGGAACTAATGCTGGCCCCTTGAGTTCGAAAGGCCAGTAGATATCTTCAATAAGGAGAAACACCATGCGCAACACATTAGCTATTTCCATGATGCTGGCCGCTACCCTCGGCCTGGCTGCCTGCGACAAGAAATCCGAAGACAAAGCCCAAGACGCCGCTGCACATTCTGAGCAAGCTCAGCAAGACATGGCGAAAGCACAGGATAAAGTGAACGACGCTGCGAAAGAAAACGCCGATGCTGCCAAAGCTCAGGCCGAATCGAACGCTGCCGCCGCGAAAGAAGCTGCACCTGCCGCACCTGCAGAGCCTGCCAAGCAGTAATCGCACGGTGTAAAGCTGTAGTGCTGCAAAAGATAGCCCGCTTATAAAGCGGGCTTTTCTTTGCCTGTTGTTTTATCCGGCGTTCAAGACACGTTGTCTTTTGCCGGATCCGGGACGTGCATCTCCGTCGGGGTATACACCATCACCTGTAAAACGTCGGAATGGAACTCACGGCGGTAAAGCACTAATACCACCCCGCTGCTCATCAACATGAACAACCACGGGCTGACAAACCAGGCCAGCATGGTCATGCCGAAGTAATAAGCGCGCAGGCCAAAGTTGAACTGGTTGGCCGCCATCGAAATCACCCGCGCCGCCCGCAAGGCAAACGCATTGCGCTCCTGCTCCGACACATGCCGCTCACCGATCATCGGCGCCGAGCCCACCAGCACTGCGGCAAAGTTGTACTGACGCATGCACCAGCTGAAGGTGAAGAAGGCGTAGACGAACACCAGCGCCAGGCACAGCAACTTGATCTCCGACATACCCTGGGAGGCTTGCTGCACCATGGGGATATCCGCCAGCAGCGATACCGCCCGCTCGGAGGCGCCCAGCACGGTGAGGATGCCGGCGAGGATGATCAAGGTGCTGGAGGCGAAGAACGAGGCGTTCCGCTCCAGGTTACCGATCACGCTGGCGTCGGCGATGCGGTTATCGCGCAGCAACATGCGGCGCATCCAGTCTTCGCGATACAGATGCAACACGCTGGCCAGGCAGGCCGTGTCGCGGGCCTTCCAGGTGGCGTAACGGGTATAACCGCCCCAACACAGGATGAACCATAGGGCAGCAAGCAGGTGGACTTGATTGGTTTCGACAAACGACATGTGGGCCCTTGTTCACAGTTTCCATTTGAGAAATGAGTCACCTGTTCGACGCTAGCTCAAGCAAAAAGACACTGCATGACGCCCATAAAAAATGCCCCGTATCGATTGATACGGGGCATTTCAGCAATGCGTTGCAACCGGTACTACGCGATGGCTTCGCTGCGTTTGCCCAGCATGCGATCCACCACCACCGCCACCACCAGGATCATCACCGATGGCACCAACCACGCCAGGCCCTGCTCGCTCAACGGCAGGTGCATCAGTTGCGACGGCATCCAATCCGCCAGGCCCGCGCCCTTGAGCGCATCGATGCAGCCAAAGATAAACGACACCAGCATGACCGGGCCAACGATACGGCCCTGCTCCTGCCAGAAATCCTTACAGAAGCTCAGGGCCACCAACACGATGCACGGCGGGTAGATCGCGGTGAGCACCGGGATGGAGAACGCGATCAGCTTGGTCAGGCCCAGGTTGGACACGAACAGCGAGAACAGCGCGAGGATCACCACCAGGGTCTTGTAGGACAGCGGCAGCACACGGCTGAAGTACTCGGCGCAGGCGCAGGTCAGGCCCACGGCGGTGACCAGGCACGCCAGGGAAATCAGCACCGCCAGGAAACCGCTGCCCAGTGAGCCGAAGGTATGTTGTACATAGGCGTGCAGCACCGCAGCGCCGTTACTGGCACCTGCGGCCACGGCATGGCTGCCCGAACCCAGGCGGAACAGGCTGATGTACACCAGCGCCAGGCCCACGCCGGCAATCAGCCCGGCAATGATTGCGTAACGCGTGATCAGCTTGGGCGATTCCACGCCACGGGAGCGAATCGCATTGACGATGACAATGCCAAATACCAGCGCACCCAGGGTATCCATGGTCAGGTAGCCATTGATAAAGCCCTGGGAGAATGGCGCGGCGACGTATTCCGGCGTGGCGACACCGACTTCACCGGCCGGCAAGGCAAACGCGGCGATGCCGAGGATGGCCAGTGCGATGATCTTCAACGGCGCGAGGAAACGCCCCACGGTGTCCAGCAGGCGCCCTGGGTACAGCGACACGAAAAACACCACCAGGAAATACACCGCGCTGTAGAGGAACAGCGCCAACGGGCTTTCGCCGGTCAGCGGCGCCAGGCCCACTTCGAACGAGACGGTGGCGGTACGCGGCGTGGCGAACAGCGGCCCAACCGCCAGGTACGCCGCCGCCGCGAGCAGGCCGCCGGCGATCTTGCCGATCGGGCTGCTCAGCGCATCCATACCGCCGCCGACCTTGGCCAGTGCGATCACAGTGACTACCGGCAGGCCAACTGCGGTAATCAGGAACCCCAAGGCGGCCATCCAGACGTGTGGCCCGGACTGCAAGCCCACGATAGGCGGGAAGATGATGTTGCCGGCGCCCACGAACAGGGCAAAGGTCATAAAGCCCAACGCCAGGATATCCTGGCTTTTCAACACTTTCATTTGAGGAAATACCACACTACTGAATCGGAATTTAGAGAGGGCTTCCCTATGGATGAGGGAAAGGCTGCCGGTCCTGATCGGGACCGACCGGTCCAGCGCGGGGCTTCCTTTTGGGAGGCGCACGCATAAAGAGGCGGCTAGGGTACAGAATTAGCCTGACAAACGCACTGTTGCAGGGCGAACTGTCCGATAAGCGACATTTCAATGTCGTGTTTTCATATTTAATTTAGCAATGCAGATAAAAATGTGGGAGGGGGCTTGCTCCCGATGGCAGTGTGCCAGTCAATATATCAGTGACTGATTTACCGTCATCGGGAGCAAGCCCCCTCCCACATGGGACCGAGTACATTTCAATAAATGGGCGGGCCCAAATGCACAAAGGCCACCCGAAGGTGGCCTTTGCTGGTAAAGCGTCAGCTAAGCGCGAGGCTTACTTGACAGCCCAACCGGTCAGCTCGGACAAAGCCTTGCCGATGTCTGCCAGCGAACGCACGGTTTTCACGCCTGCGTCTTCCAGGGCAGCAAACTTCTCGTCTGCAGTGCCCTTGCCGCCAGAGATGATTGCGCCAGCATGGCCCATGCGCTTGCCCGCAGGGGCAGTCACACCAGCGATGTAGGAAACAACCGGCTTGGTCACGTGTGCCTTGATGTAGGCAGCGGCTTCTTCTTCAGCCGAACCGCCGATCTCACCGATCATGACGATCGCTTCGGTCTTCGGGTCTTCCTGGAACAGCTTCAGGATGTCGATGAAGTTGGAGCCTGGGATCGGGTCACCGCCGATGCCGACGCAAGTCGACTGACCGAAACCGGCGTCAGTGGTCTGCTTCACAGCTTCGTAGGTCAGGGTGCCGGAACGGGAAACGATACCGACTTTGCCTGGCAAGTGAATGTGACCTGGCATGATGCCGATCTTGCATTCGCCTGGAGTGATAACGCCTGGGCAGTTAGGGCCGATCAGGACAACGCCCAGCTCGTCGCACTTAACTTTAGCGTCCAGCATGTCCAGGGTAGGAATGCCTTCGGTGATGCACACGATCAGCTTGATGCCGCCGAATGCCGCTTCCAGGATGGAATCTTTGCAGAAAGGTGCTGGAACGTAGATCACGCTGGCGGTAGCGCCAGTGGTTTCTACAGCTTCTTTCACGGTGTTGAACACTGGCAGGCCCAGGTGCTCGGTGCCGCCTTTGCCCGGAGTTACGCCGCCAACCATCTTGGTGCCGTATTCGATGGCTTGCTGGGTGTGGAAACTACCTTGCGAACCGGTAATACCCTGGCAGATAACTTTGGTGTCTTTATTGATCAGGACGCTCATTATTTGCCCTCCGCAGCTTTGACAACTTGTTGAGCAGCGTCGGTCAGGCTGGTAGCCGCGATGATGTTCAAACCGCTTTCTGCCAGTACTTTAGCGCCCAGTTCAGCGTTGTTACCTTCAAGGCGAACAACAACCGGGATTTTAACGCCAACTTCTTTCACTGCACCGATGATGCCTTCGGCAATCATGTCGCAACGAACGATGCCGCCGAAGATGTTGACCAATACTGCAGCGACGTTGGAGTCGGACAGGATGATCTTGAACGCTTCGGTAACGCGTTCCTTGGTAGCGCCACCACCTACGTCGAGGAAGTTGGCTGGTTTGCCGCCATGCAGGTTGACGATGTCCATGGTACCCATGGCCAGGCCGGCACCGTTGACCATGCAGCCGATGTTACCTTCCAGGGCTACGTAGTTCAGTTCGAACTTGGCAGCGTGCGCTTCGCGCGGATCGTCCTGGGACGGATCATGGAAAGTCTTCAGCTTAGGCTGACGGTACATGGCGTTGGCGTCGATGTTGATCTTGGCGTCGAGGCAGTGCAGATCGCCGTCAGCCTTGATCACCAGCGGGTTCACTTCCAGCAGGGCCAGATCGTGATCCTGGAACAGTTTGGCCAGACCGACGAAGATCTTGGCGAACTGGGCAACTTGCTTGCCTTCCAGGCCCAGCTGGAAAGCCAGCTCGCGACCCTGGAATGGCTGAGCGCCAACCAGTGGATCGATAGTGGCTTTCAGAATTTTTTCTGGGGTTTCGTGAGCGATCTTCTCGATATCCACGCCACCTTCGGTGGAAGCCATGAACACGATGCGACGGCTCGAACGGTCAACGACAGCGCCCAGGTACAGCTCTTTAGCGATATCAGTGCACGATTCAACCAGGATCTTGGTGACTGGCTGGCCATTGGCATCAGTCTGGTAAGTCACCAGACGCTTGCCCAGCCACTGCTGTGCGAAGGCCTTGGCGTCTTCTTTGCTGCGAACCAGCTTAACGCCGCCCGCTTTACCGCGACCACCGGCGTGGACCTGGGCTTTGACAACCCACTCGCTGCCGCCGATTTTGTCGCAAGCTTCTGCTGCTGCTTCCGGGGTGTCTACTGCGTAGCCCTTGGAAACTGGCAGGCCGTATTCAGCGAACAGCTGCTTACCCTGATACTCGTGAAGATTCATGCTTTTTACCGTCTTCGTTAGGTACTGCGCATTCGGCGCTGCGCTCATTATGAGTGCCGCGCCACCTGTGACTGCTGCTTGCGCAACTTGCAGGGCTTAAGGCCCGTAAAGCTGCGCAAGGCTGCGTCCAGCGGATATTCCGCGGTGAGTCTTGCGCGCAAGGCTCACGACGGGCAACTCCGCCGTGGTTTCTTATTATCTCGCTTAGCGCTTCTTGCGGTTGGCGATGTGGATGGCGCCGCCATTCACAGCCAACGCTGCTTCATGCAACGCTTCGGACAGGGTCGGATGGGAGAAGACCATCATGCCCAGGTCTTCGGCGCTGGTGCCGAATTCCATACCGATAGCGCCTTGCTGAACCAGTTCTGCAGCGCTTGGGCCAATCACGTGGACGCCCAATACGCGGTCAGTCTTGGCATCAGCGATGACTTTGACAAAACCACCGGTGTCGTTGGCTGCCATGGCACGGCCAGAAGCGGCAAACGGGAAGGTGCCGACGTTAACTTCAACGCCTTCAGCTTTCAACTGCTGTTCGTTCTTGCCGACCCATGCAATTTCCGGGTGGGTGTAGATAACCGATGGAATCAGGTCGTAGTTCATCTGGGTCTTGTGACCCTTGATGCGCTCGACAACCATGATGCCTTCTTCGGAAGCCTTGTGGGCCAGCATCATGCCACGAACCACGTCGCCGATCGCGTAAACGCCCGGTACGGTGGTTGCGCAGTGATCGTCAACGTGGATGAAACCACGCTCATCGATGCTCACGCCGCTGTCGGAGGCCAGCAGGTCGGTGGTCACTGGACGGCGACCAACGGCTACGATCAGCTTGTCGAAGGTGATGGTCTGCTCGCCTTCCTTGTCGGTGTAGGTCACGACCACTTCTTCGCCGTTGACTTTAGAACCGGTAACACGGGCGCCCAGCTTGATGTCCAGACCTTGCTTGGTCAGGGTCTTGTAGGCTTCCTTGGACACGGCGGTGTCGGCAGCCAGCAGGAACGTGTCCAGGGCTTCGAGCACGGTCACTTCGGAACCCAGGCGCGACCATACCGAACCCAGCTCCAGGCCGATCACGCCGGCGCCGATCACGCCCAGGCGCTTAGGTACGGCCTGGAATTCCAGGGCGCCGGTCGAATCAACGATCACGTTCTGATCGACTGGAGCCGGTGGAATGTCGATTGGACGCGAACCCGGTGCCAGGATCACGTTCTCGGCTTCGATGACTTCAACCGAGCCGTCCGGCTTGGTGATTTCAACTTTCTTGCCGGCCAGCAGTTTGCCGTGGCCTTGCAGGGAAGTAACGCCGTTGGCCTTGAACAAGGTGGCAACGCCGGAAGTCAGGCCTTTGACGATGTTGGCTTTACGGCCGACCATCGCTGGCACGTCCATGGTCACGCCAGCATGGTTGATACCGTGGATCGCGAAGCCATCCTGGGCTTCGTGGAATTTCCAGGAGCTGTCCAGCAGCGCCTTGGACGGAATGCAACCCACGTTCAGGCAGGTACCGCCCAGCGCCAGTTTGCCTTCCTTGTCGGTGTACTTTTCGATGCATGCAGTCGAGAGGCCCAGTTGTGCGGCCTTGATGGCGGCAACATAGCCGCCAGGGCCTGCACCAATCACTACAACGTCAAATTTCTGTGTCATAAAAAGGTTCCCTTTTTAGCTGCAAGCTACAAGCCGCACGCCGCAAGTTGAAAGCACCGCTCGCCGCTTTGGGCTTGGCGCTTGCAGCTTGCGACCTGCAGCTGCTTTTTAGATATCCAGAAGCAGGCGAGCCGGGTCTTCCAGCAGGTTCTTGATGGTCACCAGGAACGTCACGGCTTCTTTACCATCGATCAGGCGGTGATCGTAAGACAGCGCCAGGTACATCATTGGGCGGATCACGACCTGGCCGTTGATGGCCATCGGACGCTGGATGATGTTGTGCATGCCCAGGATCGCAGCTTGCGGTGGGTTGACGATCGGCGTCGACATCATCGAACCGAAGGTACCACCGTTGGTGATGGTGAAGGTACCGCCGGTCATCTCGTCGATGGTCAGCTTGCCGTCACGGGCTTTCTTGCCGAAGCCGGCGATGCCGCCTTCGATTTCGGCCAGGCTCATCAGCTCGGCGTTACGCAGAACCGGAACCACCAGGCCACGGTCGCTGGACACGGCAACGCCGATGTCTGCATAGCCATGGTAAACGATGTCGGCGCCGTCGATGGAAGCGTTGACTGCCGGGAAGCGCTTGAGCGCTTCGGTGGCCGCTTTCACGAAGAACGACATGAAGCCCAGGCGCACGCCGTTGTGGGACTTCTCGAACAGATCCTTGTACTTCGAACGCAGGGCCATGACTTCAGTCATGTCGACTTCGTTGAACGTGGTCAGCATCGCCATGTTCGACTGAGCTTCAACCAGGCGCTTGGCCACGGTGGCACGTACACGGGTCATCGGTACGCGCTTCTCGGTGCGGTCGCCGGCGGCGAATACAGGCGCGGCGGCAGCTGGAGCAGCGGCCTTGGCAGGTGCGGCAGCCGGAGCGTTTTTCTTGGCTTCAATAGCAGCAACCACGTCTTCCTTGGTAACACGGCCGTCTTTGCCGGTGCCTTTGATGGAAGCCAGGTTGATACCGTTCTCTTCAGCCAGTTGACGCGCAGCCGGTGCAGCGATTGGGTCTTCGCCACCTGCAGCCGGAGCGGCGGCCGGGGCAGCAGAGGCAGCGGCAGCCGGTGCGGCAGCAGCAGGCGCGGCAGCAGCACTGCCCTCTTCGATCGAGCCCAGTACCTGGTTCGACAGAACGGTAGCGCCTTCTTCTGCAACGATCGCGCCCAGCACGCCGTCGGCTTCGGCCAGCACTTCCAGCACAACCTTGTCGGTCTCGATGTCGACGATCAGGTCGTCACGCTTGACGGCCTCGCCTGGTTTCTTGTGCCAGGTGGCAACGGTGCCATCGGCAACCGATTCCGGGAATGACGGGGCTTTGATTTCGATAGCCATTATCTGTAGGTCCTTAAAATTCGGTTTCAGTCAGCGCGAAGGCGTTAAACAGTGAAAGCATCTTGCAGCAGTTTTTCCTGCTGCTCGGCGTGCATCGACGCATAGCCACAAGCAGGTGCAGCAGATGCATCACGACCGGCGTACTCCAGGCCCAAAGCCTTGTTGTGGTTGCCGATGCTGCGACGCAGGTGATGCTGGCTGCTGTACCAGGCGCCCTGGTTCATCGGTTCTTCCTGACACCACACGACATTCGTGAGGTTGGTGTAAGGCGCGATGATCTCCATGAGGTCATCTTCCGGGAACGGGTAAAGCTGCTCGATACGCACGATGGCGATGTCTTCGCGGCCTTCGGCACGGCGTTTTTCCAGCAGATCGTAGTAGACCTTGCCGCTGCACAGGATCAGGCGAGTGACCTTGGCGGCGTCCAGCGTATCGATTTCTGGAATAACGGTCTGGAACGAACCTTCGGCCAGGTCTTCCAGGGTCGAAACGGCCAATTTGTGACGCAACAGCGATTTGGGGGTCAACACGACCAGCGGCTTGCGCAGCGGGCGGATTACCTGGCGACGCAGCAAGTGGTAGATCTGCGCCGGGGTCGTCGGCACGCACACCTGGATGTTGTGCTCGGCGCACAACTGCAGGTAACGTTCCAGACGGGCCGAGGAGTGCTCCGGACCCTGCCCTTCATAACCATGGGGCAACAGCATGGTCAGACCGCACAGACGGCCCCACTTGTGCTCGCCGCTGGTGATGAACTGGTCGATAACCACCTGGGCACCGTTGGCGAAGTCGCCGAACTGGGCTTCCCAGATCACCAACGCCTGCGGCGTGGTGGTGGAGTAGCCGTATTCGAACGCCAGTACGGCTTCTTCGGACAGGAACGAATCGTACAGGTCGAAACGTGGCTGGCCTTCGTACAGGTTCTGCAACGGGATATAGGTGCCCGCGTCTTTCTGGTTGTGCAACACGGCATGACGGTGCGAGAACGTACCGCGGCCGATGTCCTGGCCGGTCATGCGGATCGGGTGACCTTCGAACGCCAGGGTCGCGTACGCCATGGTTTCGGCGTAACCCCAGTTGATCGGCAGGCCGCCGGCTTGCATCTTCTGACGGTCTTCGTAGATCTTCGCAACCTGGCGCTGAACCACGAAGCCTTCAGGGATTTCCAGCAACTTGGCAGACAACTCCTGCAAGGTCTTCAAGTCGAAGCTGGTGTCGTGGCGCGCGGTCCAGGTGTGCCCCAGGTACGGACGCCAGTCAACGAACAGCTCTTTGTTCGGCTCTTTGACCAGACTCTTCACTACATGCAGGCCGTTATCCAGCGCGTTGCGGTATTCATCGATTTTCGCCTGAACACGCGCATCATCCAGCACGCCGGCCTTGGTCAGGCTTTCGGCGTACAGCTCACGGGTGGTGCGCTGCTTGGTGATCTGCTGGTACATCAACGGCTGGGTGCCGCTTGGTTCGTCCGCTTCGTTGTGACCGCGACGGCGGTAGCAAACCAGGTCGATCACCACGTCACGCTTGAATTGCATGCGGTAGTCAACGGCCAACTGGGTCACGAACAGTACGGCTTCCGGATCATCGCCATTCACATGGAGAATCGGCGCCTGGATCATCTTGGCAACGTCGGTGGCGTACTCGGTGGAGCGCGCATCCAGCGGGTTGCTGATGGTGAAGCCAACCTGGTTGTTGATGACGATGTGAACCGTACCGCCGGTCTTGAAGCCGCGGGTCTGCGACATCTGGAACGTTTCCAGGACCACGCCTTGACCGGCGAATGCCGCGTCACCGTGGATGGAAATCGGCAGCACCTTTTCACCGGTGGTGTCGTTACGACGATCCTGGCGAGCCCGCACCGAACCCTCGACCACTGGAGAAACGATTTCCAGGTGGGAGGGGTTGAAGGCCATGGCCAGGTGAACTTCACCGCCGGTGGTCATGACGTTGGACGAGAAGCCCTGGTGGTATTTAACGTCACCGGAACCCAGTTCGACCTTCTTCTTGCCTTCGAACTCGTCGAACAGCTCGCGCGGGTTCTTGCCGAAGGTGTTGACCAACACGTTCAGGCGACCACGGTGGGCCATGCCGATCACGACTTCCTTGGTGCCATAGGAACCGGAACGCTGGATCAGCTCGTCGAGCATCGGAATCAGGCTTTCGCCGCCTTCCAGGCCGAAACGCTTGGTGCCCGGGTATTTGGTACCCAGGTATTTTTCGAGACCTTCAGCGGCAGTCACGCGCTCGAGCAGGTGGCTGCGCACATCGGCGGACAATACCGGACGGCCACGCACGCCTTCCAGGCGGTGCTGGAACCACTGGCGTTGCTCGGAATCGGTGATGTGCGTGAACTCAGCGCCGATGGTGCGGCAATATGTCTGCTGCAACGCTTCGTGAATTTCGCGTAGGCTCGCTTCCTCTTTGCCGATGAACAGGTCGCCGGCACGGAAGGTCGTATCAAGATCGGCATTGGTCAAGCCGTAATGATTGATCGACAGGTCAGCAGGTGCAGGACGCTGCCAGAGCCCCAGCGGGTCAAGCTGGGCCGCCTGGTGGCCACGCATACGGTAAGCCTGGATCAGTCGCAGTACTTCAACTTGCTTCTTCTCGTGCTCACTGCTCACGCTGCCGGCGGAAACCGGTTGGGCGCGGCGCTGGTTCTTTGCCAGCAGCACGAAATGATCGCGAATCGCAGCATGCGATACATCGGTGGCAGCGTTGCCGTCTGAAGACAACGTCTGAAATTTGGTGCGCCATTCTTCTGGCACAGCGTTAGGGTCGTGCAGGTAGAGCTCATAAAGCTCTTCCACATAGGCAGCGTTACCACCTGAAAGATAGCCGCTGTTCCACATGCGCTGCATCACGCTTTCTTGCATGCTTGGTCACCCTCGATTTGGGGACACCACCGGCGAAAACACCGAGTTTGCTTGCAAAAGGCCAAGTGCAGCGACCAAAACAAGCCACTTAGGATCACGCTGATAGTTCGGGTACCAACCCGAATGCCCCTGCTTGTCTCATTTCTTCAAAATAAGAGCCGCGGCTTTGTAAGTCGCTGCTCAAGTTAAAACTACGGCGCCGGTTGAAGCCTGCGCCGCAGCATTTACGGGCACAACGGTCCTGCTTTTACGTCAGTTACACGCCGCTTTGCAGCAGCATGTTACGGATGTGACCAATGGCCTTAGTCGGGTTCAGGCCTTTGGGACATACGTTGACGCAGTTCATGATCCCGCGGCAGCGGAATACGCTGAACGGGTCATCCAGTGAAGCCAGACGCTCGGACGTCTTGGTGTCGCGGCTGTCTGCCAGGAAGCGGTAGGCTTGCAGCAGTGCAGCCGGGCCCAGGAACTTGTCCGGGTTCCACCAGAAGGACGGGCAGGACGTCGAGCAGCAAGCGCACAGGATGCACTCGTACAGGCCGTCGAGTTTTTCACGCTCTTCCGGGGACTGCAGACGCTCGATGGCCGGAGCCGGCGTGTCGTTCTGCAGGAATGGCTTAACTTTCTCGTATTGCTTGTAGAAGATGCTCATATCGACAACCAGGTCACGGATAACCGGCAAACCTGGCAGTGGACGAACGATCAGCTTGTTGCCCTTGACCACGGCGGACAGCGGCGTGATGCACGCCAGGCCGTTTTTGCCGTTGATGTTCATGCCGTCGGAACCGCACACACCTTCACGGCAAGAGCGACGATAGGAGAAACCTTCGTCCTGCTCTTTGATCAGTGCCAGTACATCCAGCACCATCAGGTCTTTACCACCGGTATCGACCTGGAACTCCTGCATGAACGGCGCGGCGTCCTGATCAGGGTTGTAGCGGTAAACACTGACTTTCAACATGGCAGCCACCCTTAGTAAGTCCGAATCTTCGGTTCAAACGTCGGCACCGTCTTCGGCGAGAAGTTCACGGCACGCTTGGTTACGCGCTTGTCACCCGGGAAGTACAGGGTGTGGCACAACCAGTTCTCGTCGTCGCGGTCTTCAAAGTCTTCACGAGCGTGGGCGCCACGGGATTCCTTACGAACCTCGGCGGCGATCGCAGTCGCTTCTGCCACTTCCAGCAGGTTCTGCAGCTCAAGGGCTTCGATACGAGCGGTGTTGAACGCCTGGCTCTTATCGTTGATCTTGACGTTGGCGATGCGCGTGCGCAGGTCGGCCAGCTGGGCGATGCCCTTCTGCATGTATTCGCCGGTACGGAACACACCGAAGTAGTTCTGCATGCAGCTTTGCAGCTCGCGACGCAGGGTTGCCACGTCTTCGCCGTCAGTGCGCTCGTTCAGAGCGTTCAGGCGCGCCAGGGCGGTTTCGATGTTGGCGTCGGTGGCGTCATCGTATTCGATGCCGTCGGTCAGGGCTTTTTCCAGGTGCAGGCCGGCAGCGCGGCCGAATACCACCAGGTCGAGCAGCGAGTTGCCACCCAGGCGGTTGGCACCGTGAACCGATACGCAGGCCACTTCGCCTACCGCGAACAGACCATGGATGATCTCGTCCACACCATCGGCGTTCTGGGTGATCGCCTGGCCATGAATGTTGGTCGGCACGCCGCCCATCATATAGTGGCAAGTCGGAACCACTGGCACCGGCGCAACCACCGGGTCAACGTGAGCAAAGGTCTTGGACAGCTCGCAGATACCTGGCAGACGGCTGTGCAGCACTTCTTCGCCGAGGTGATCGAGCTTGAGCAGTACGTGGTCGCCGTTCGGGCCACAGCCGTTGCCAGCGATGATTTCCTTGACCATCGAACGGGCCACGACGTCACGACCAGCAAGGTCTTTCGCGTTCGGCGCATAACGCTCCATGAAACGCTCGCCGTGCTTGTTGATCAGGTAGCCACCTTCACCACGGCAACCTTCGGTCACCAGTACACCGGCGCCGGCGATGCCGGTCGGGTGGAACTGCCACATTTCGATGTCTTGCACCGGTACGCCTGCACGCAGTGCCATGCCGACGCCGTCACCGGTGTTGATCAGGGCATTGGTGGTCGACGCGTAGATACGCCCTGCACCGCCGGTCGCCAGCACGGTAGCCTTGGCGCGGATGTAGGTGGTTTCACCGGTTTCGATGCAGATGGCGATCACGCCGACGAACTCGCCCTTGCCGTTCTTCACCAGATCGACAGCGTAGTACTCGTTCAGGAACGTGGTACCGGCTTTCAGGTTGCCCTGATAAAGGGTATGCAGCAGCGCGTGACCGGTACGGTCGGACGCGGCGCAGGTACGGGCAGCCTGGCCACCTTTACCGTAGTCCTTGGACTGGCCGCCGAACGGACGCTGATAGATACGGCCTTGCTCGGTACGGGAGAACGGCAGACCCATGTGGTCCAGCTCGAACACCGCAGCCGGGCCTTCCTGACACATGTACTCGATAGCGTCCTGGTCACCGATGTAGTCGGAACCCTTGACGGTATCGTACATGTGCCAGCGCCAGTCATCGTTCGGGTCGGCGGAAGCGATGGCGCAGGTAATGCCACCCTGGGCCGATACGGTGTGCGAACGCGTCGGGAACACCTTGGTGATCACGGCGGTCTTGTGCCCACCCTGGGCCAGCTGCAGCGCAGCGCGCATGCCGGCACCGCCGCCACCAATAATGATGGCGTCGAATGAAATAGTAGGAATGTTAGCCATGAATCAGATACCCCAAAGAATCTGCACACCCCAGACGAAGTAAGCGAACATCGCGATGCCGCATACTGCCTGGAAGAGGAAACGGACTGCGGTCGCGGACTTGCCCAGCGCCATTGGCGTCAGGTAGTCGGTCGCGATGGTCCACATGCCGACCCAGGCGTGAGCGCCCAGGGCCACAAGGGCCAGCAGACTGAAGATTCGCATCGCATTGTGGGCGAACAGGCCGTGCCATTGCTCATAGCCGATGCCCGGGTTTGCGACGAGGTATCCGATCAGGAAAATGAAATAAGCCGCGAGAACGACCGCAGACACACGCTGTGCCATCCAGTCATAGAGGCCCGAACGCGACAGATTCGTTACGCTGGTTACCATATCCAAACTCCTGCCAGAACGATCAGCACCACGGAAATGGCGATGATGATTTTCGAGCCCAGGCGGCCGCCTTCCAGCGTCTCACCGATACCCGCATCCATGATCAAGTGGCGCACACCGGCTACCAGGTGATACAGCAGAGCGGACAGCAGGCCCCACGCTACGAACTTGGCCAGTGGGCTGGTCAAGGTTGCCTTCACCTCGGCGTAACCTTCCGCGGAACCCAGGGATTTGCTCAATGCGTAAAGCATGATGCCCAGGCCCAGGAACAGGATGATGCCGGAAACACGGTGCAGGAACGACGTAACGCCGGTGATGGGGAGTTTGATGGTCCTTAGGTCTAGGTTTACAGGTCGTTGGCTATTCACGGCTTTTTTTCACACTGAAGAGCCCCTAACAATCAGGGCAAAGTTGTTGGGGAGTGCGACTGGTCAGGTAAGCACCACCCAGGGAGTGCGACCCCCAATGAAAGCAAGCCCAAAAGCCCTTGGCGGTCGGTGGCCGAGTATAGACAGTTAGGTTACTAATGACAACGCGCACACCTCACCCTAATAGCTGATTGCGCTGACGCGATAAAAGGCGTAAATGGCAGGCAATTTCGACGAAAAAGTACGGTTAAAGCCTTCTGGAGCAAGACTTTAGGCAAATTGACATCTGAATTTATCTCACTATAGTGGTGCGGGCCCTGCGTGGGGGGTCTGTCTGATGATTTGAAGCATAAATAGGAGGCCACATGGCTGACAAAAAAGCGCAGTTGATCATCGAGGGCGCAGCCCCCGTCGAGCTGCCCATTTTAACCGGCACCGTTGGTCCCGATGTTATCGACGTACGGGGCCTGACGGCCACGGGCCGTTTCACTTTCGACCCAGGCTTCATGTCGACCGCTTCTTGCGAGTCGAAGATCACCTATATCGACGGCGACAATGGCATCCTGCTGCACCGCGGCTACCCGATCGAACAACTGGCTGAACAGTCGGACTACCTGGAAACCTGCTACCTGCTGCTAAATGGCGAACTGCCAACAGCCGAGCAAAAGGCCCAGTTCGTCAGCACCGTGAAGAACCACACCATGGTTCACGAGCAGTTGAAGACCTTCTTCAACGGCTTCCGTCGCGACGCCCACCCGATGGCCGTCATGTGCGGCGTGGTCGGCGCCCTGTCGGCCTTCTATCACGACTCCCTGGACATCAATAACGCCGAGCATCGCGAAATTTCCGCGATCCGCCTGGTCGCCAAGATGCCAACCCTGGCCGCGATGGTTTACAAGTACTCCATGGGCCAACCCATGATGTACCCGCGCAACGACCTGACGTACGCGGAAAACTTCCTGCACATGATGTTCAACACTCCGTGCGAGATCAAACCGATCAGCCCGGTGCTGGCCAAGGCAATGGACCGGATCTTCATCCTCCACGCCGACCACGAGCAGAACGCCTCCACCTCTACCGTGCGCCTGGCAGGTTCGTCGGGTGCCAACCCGTTCGCCTGTATCGCCGCCGGTATCGCCGCACTCTGGGGCCCTGCCCACGGCGGTGCGAACGAAGCCGTCTTGACCATGCTCGATGAAATCGGCGACGTCTCCAACATCGACACCTTCATCGCCAAGGCCAAGGACAAGAACGATCCGTTCAAGTTGATGGGCTTCGGTCACCGGGTCTACAAGAATCGCGACCCGCGCGCCACCGTAATGAAGCAGACCTGCGACGAAGTGTTGAAGGAACTGGGCATCAAGAACGATCCGCAACTCGAACTGGCCATGCGCCTGGAAGAGATCGCCCTGACCGACCCATACTTCATCGAACGCTCGCTGTACCCGAACGTCGACTTCTACTCGGGGATCATCCTCAAGGCGATCGGCATTCCAACCAGCATGTTCACCGTGATCTTCGCCCTGGCGCGGACCGTGGGCTGGATCTCCCACTGGAAGGAAATGCTCTCGAGCCCGTACAAGATTGGCCGCCCGCGCCAGCTGTACACCGGCTACGAGTCGCGTGACATTACCAAGCTGGAAGATCGCAAGTAAGCATTGCTGAGCTGCATTGAAAACGGCCTCCCTTAGTGGAGGCCGTTTTTGTTTGGGTCGCCTGACATACCGCTATCGGGAGCAAGCCCCCTCCCACAGTTGACCGCATTCTCATGTTGGAACTCGGTCAACTGTGGGAGGGGACTTGCTCCCGATGACCATCACCCAGACACCACTAAATCCAAGGCAAAAAAATACCCCAGCCTTTCGACCGGGGCATTTCTCATCCAGTTACAGGCTTAGTGGTTAACCGCCCCACTCGCCCCCAGGCCAGTCTGCGAACGCACGAACTGCGGGAAGTACAGCGCACGCTCTTTCTCTGCCGCCGCCGACTTGTCGGTGATGGAGAAGAACCAGATACCCACGAACGCGATGATCATCGAGAACAACGCCGGGTATTCATACGGGAAGATCGCCTTCTCGTGGTGCAGGATCGACACCCAGATGGTCGGGCCCAGGATCATCAGGCCCACCGCGCTGATCAAGCCCAGCCAGCCGCCGATCATGGCGCCACGGGTGGTGAGGTTTTTCCAGTACATGGAAAGCAGCAGCACAGGGAAGTTACAGCTGGCCGCAATCGAGAACGCCAGGCCGACCATGAACGCGATGTTCTGGCTTTCGAACAGGATACCCAGACCGATAGCCAGCACTGCCAGGGCGACCGTGGTGATCTTCGACACGCGAATCTCATCTTTGTCGTTGGCCTTGCCTTTCTTGATCACGCTGGCATACAGGTCATGGGACACCGCCGAGGCACCGGCCAGAGTCAGGCCGGCCACCACCGCGAGGATGGTGGCGAAGGCCACGGCCGAGATGAAGCCCAGGAAGATACTGCCGCCCACCGCGTTGGCCAGGTGCACCGCCGCCATGTTGTTGCCGCCCAGCAAGGCGCCTGCTGCATCCTTGAACGCCGGGTTGGTGCTGACCAGCAGGATCGCGCCAAAGCCGATGATGAACGTCAGGATATAGAAGTAGCCGATAAAGCCGGTGGCATACAGCACGCTCTTGCGGGCTTCTTTCGCATCACTCACGGTGAAGAAGCGCATCAGGATGTGCGGCAGGCCCGCAGTACCGAACATCAGCGCCAGGCCCAGGGAGAACGCCGAGATCGGATCTTTCACCAGGCCGCCCGGGCTCATGATCGCCTCACCTTTAGGGTGAACCTTGATCGCCTCGGCAAACAGCATGTTGAAATCGAAGTTGACGTGCTTCATCACCATCAGCGCCATGAACGAGGCACCGGACAGCAGCAGCACCGCCTTGATGATCTGCACCCAGGTGGTCGCCAGCATGCCGCCGAACAGCACGTACATGCACATCAGGATACCCACCAGGATCACCGCAACGTGGTAATCGAGGCCGAACAACAGCTGGATCAGCTTGCCCGCGCCGACCATCTGCGCGATCAGGTAGAACGCTACCACCACCAGCGAGCCACAGGCCGACAGGCTGCGGATCTGGGTTTGCCCGAGGCGATAGGACGCCACGTCAGCAAAGGTGTACTTGCCCAGGTTACGCAGGCGCTCGGCGATCAGGAACAGAATGATCGGCCAGCCCACCAGGAAGCCGATCGAGTAGATCAGGCCGTCGTAGCCGGAGGTGAACACCAGCGCGGAAATCCCCAGGAAGGACGCCGCCGACATGTAGTCGCCGGCAATCGCCAGGCCGTTCTGGAAACCGGTGATCTTGCCGCCGGCCGCATAGTAGTCGGCCGCCGATTTGTTGCGCTTGGACGCCCAGTAGGTGATGCAAAGGGTAGCGCCGACGAACGCGACAAACATCACGATGGCCGAGACATTCAGAGGTTGCTTTTGCACTTCGCCGGTCAATGCGTCGGCCGCCCAGAGGGCCGGAGCAAACAGCGAAGCGCCGAGTACCGCCAATAGACGCCGGATCATTGCGCAGCCTCCTTGAGAATCGCATTGTTCAGGTCGTCAAATTCGCCATTGGCCCGGCGTACGTAGATGCCGGTCAGGATGAAGGCGGACACAATCAGTCCGACGCCCAGGGGAATGCCCCAGGTAATCGACGAACCGGGGCTGATCTTGGCCCCCAGCACGTGTGGCCCGTAGGCAATCAACAGGATGAAACCGGAGTAAAGCCCTAGCATGATCGCCGAGAGAATCCAGGCGAACTTTTCTCTTTTTCTGACCAGCTCCTTGAAACGCGGGCTGTTTTGAATCGAGAGGTAAATGCTGTCGTTCATTGTTTTTATCCTCGCAGCACAGCTTTTTTATTATTGGAACGTATCCACTGTATGCGGCTGTGGAAAGGGTTCCAGACGACCTTAGTAGTAGATCGAGTGTAGCGAGGGATTGCTGGAGCACAGAAAAATTTGAGGTGGTGCAAAACTAATGTGGGAGGGGGCTTGCTCCCGATGGCGGTGTGTCAGCTGAAAACTGGCTGGCTGACACACCGCTATCGGGAGCAAGCCCCCTCCCACAAGGGATTGCATCAAGATGCAGGGTTATTTAGCGGTCCACTCAGCGACACGCTCAGGGTGCTTGGCCACCCAATCCTTGGCCGCCGCATCAGGCTTGGCGCCCTCTTGGATAGCGAGCATGACTTCACCGATTTCATCCTTGGAGGCCCACTGGAACTTCTTCAGGAAGGCCGCGACTTCCGGCGCTTTCTTCTCCAGGCCCTTGCTGCCAATGCTGTTGACGGTTTCAGCAGCACCATAAATTCCTTTTGGGTCATCCAGGAAACGCAGTTTCCACTTAGCGAACATCCAGTGCGGCACCCAACCGGTGACGGCGATGGATTCCTGCTTGTCTTCGGCGCGGGTCAGTTCGGCGATCATTGCGGCGCCCGAGCTGGCTTGCAGTTTGTAGTCGAGGCCGTATTGCTTGATGGCTTCGTCGGTCTTGAGCATCACGCCTGAACCGGCGTCGATGCCGACGATCTTGTTTTTAAACGTGGTGTCGGTCTTGAGGTCTTCGATGGACTTGGCCTTGACGTACTCCGGCACGATCAAGCCAATTTTCGCATCCTTGAAGTTGGGGCCGTAGTCGACCACTTTATCCTTGTTCTTGGTCCAGTATTCACCGTGAGTCACCGGCAACCAGGCAGACAGCATGGCGTCGAGCTTGCCGGTGGCAACGCCCTGCCACATGATCCCGGTGGCGACCGCTTGCAGTTTCACGTCATAGCCGAGCTTCTGCTTGATCACTTCTGCCGCCACATGGGTGGTGGCAACGCTGTCGGACCAGCCGTCCACGTAACCGATGCTCAGGGTTTTGCTGTCGGCGCTGGCCAGTGTGGAGCCCATCGCAACTACCAGAGTGGCAGCTGCGCCCAAGAGTCGTCGCATCTTCATATGTACTTCCCCGAAAGTGCTGCGCCCGACGAATGCCGAGCGACGTCAACCTGTTGTTATACGGTGCACCGCGCCCCCTTCACGCGCATCGATCCGGTTGCTGAGGCATCAGTGGAGTACTGACAGTTTTATCATCAACCTGCGTAGGCCTTTGCCCTGCTCTGTCAGCGACCTTGGTTGAGCAAGAAACGACATCACATCGCCAGCAGACCACTTTGCAGGACTTGCCCACCTGTTCCCGCCCGAACTTTGCATGTCAAAAGTATGCGGCCCCACTGGAACGCGACAATTACGGGTAAGATGCGCGCCTTTGCTCCTCCAGATAAGCCGACCATGCCCGCGACTGCCCGCCTCCCTGCCCTGCCCTATGTTTTCGCCTTGTTCATTGGCTTGCTTGCCCTCGTCGGCTACTGGTATGGCCTCGGCCGGCCGGTGGTGCTGCCGGATGTGGCGAGCGCCAGCCACAAGCTGCAATGTGCGTCCTATACGCCGTTCGACAAGGACCAGTCGCCGTTCGACCAGCCATTCCAGCTGCGCCCCGAGCGCATGGACGCCGACCTGGGCCTGCTGGCCACACGCTTTGAATGTATCCGCACCTATTCCATGACCGGCCTGGAAGCCTTGCCGGGCATGGCGCGCAAGCATGGCTTGAAGGTGATGGCCGGCGCCTGGGTCAGCAGTGACCCGGTGGCCACTCAAAAGGAAATCGACGAGTTGATCACGGCGGCCAATGCCAACCCGGACGTAGTGACCTCGGTGATCGTCGGCAACGAAGCACTGTTGCGCAAGGAAGTCACCGCCAAACAACTGGTGACGCTGATCCAAACGGTCAAGCGCCAGATCAAGCAACCGGTCACCTACGCCGATGTGTGGGAGTTCTGGCTGCAACACCCGGAAATTGCCCCGGCGGTGGATTTCCTGACCATTCACCTGCTGCCGTATTGGGAAGATGAGCCGTCCGGCATCGACCAGGCGCTCAAACACGTAGGCGATGTGCGCCAGACCTTTGGCCACAAGTTCGCGCCCAAGGACATCCTGATCGGCGAAACCGGTTGGCCCAGTGAAGGCCGCCAGCGCGAAACCGCCTTGCCGAGCCGGGTCAACGAAGCCAAGTTCATGCGTGGTTTTGTCGCCATGGCCGAAGCCAATGGCTGGCGTTACAACCTGATCGAAGCCTTTGACCAGCCCTGGAAGCGCGCCAGTGAAGGCGCAGTAGGCGGTTATTGGGGCCTGTTCGATGCTGATCGCCAGGACAAGGGCACCCTCGCCGGGCCAGTCAGCAACGTACCGTACTGGCCGCTGTGGTTGGGCTTTGGTGGGATGATTCTGCTGGGCACATTGGTTTTAGGCGGGCGCGTGCGCACAACCCGCGCGGCCCTCGCACTGCCGCTGCTGGGTGCGATTGCCGCATGCTCCATCGGCACCTGGGCCGAACTGACTCGCGTCACCGCGCGCTTTAATGATGAATGGGTGTGGGCAGGCTTGCTGGTGGTGTTGAACCTGCTGGTACTGGCCCACGCCGCCCTGGCACTCAGCGCCAGGGACGGCTGGCGTGAACGCGCATTCAACTGGCTGCAGCAACGTGCGGGCTGGCTGGTGGCGATTGCCGGCTTTGCCGGTGCGGTGATGATGCTGGCGCTGGTGTTTGACCCGCGTTATCGCAGCTTCCCCAGCGCGGCACTGGTGCTGCCGGCCCTGGTGTACCTGGTGCGCCCGGTGAGCGGGCCGCGTCGAGAGATTGCGTTGCTGGCCTTCATCATCGGCGCCGGCATTGCGCCGCAGCTGTTCCGGGAAGGTTTGTTGAACCAGCAGGCCTGGGGTTGGGCGCTGGTGAGCGTGCTCATGGTTGCAGCTTTGTGGCGTTGCTTGCGTGTGCGCAAGGCTTAAGAATGCCATCGGGGGCAAGCCCCCTCCCACACTTGATTGGGTTCACACATTTCCATTTGTGAATGCGGTCAAATGTGGGAGGGGGCTTGCCCCCGATTGGCCCTATCAGGCGACGCGAGGCTTCCTGACCAACCGCAACCCCGCAATCACCACCGCAAACACCGCAAACGTGGTGTTATACAAGGCCAGGGCCGGCAACCCAAACACCAGCCCCAGCACCGCCAGGCCCCATCCCGCCCGGCCCGGCACGAAAAACGCCAGTACCGAGGTCACCAGCGCGGCCCAGCCCAGTACCTTGAAATGAATCATCAAGCCCAGGTTCGAACGCACCTGGCATTCCCAACGGCTGGCCTCATCCGCACAGATGCCGACCCACTGCCCGTCCTCCATAAAGCCATAACGCGCGGCGTAACTGGCCGCCAACCATAACGGCAGGGCGATAAGCAGCAGGATCAACGGCAAACGACGGGACATGGGGCACTCCGATAGGCAAAAACGGCGCTCAGCTTAATCCCACGGCGGCCGTTAGCAAGGTGTCTGCGCAGATATCTGTTCATCAATGCGTGGCAAAGTGTATCTTCTGCCAGCTATTACTCCGATTCCGACGTTTTTTTCCGACTTTTCGTGCCGAGGGCTGGCACTTCGGTGGCAACGCGGTGGTCATAGCCTGCGAATTTCATTCAGCACCTTTCCTCCTAGGGATTAAGTCATGCTCCGTTCCTTGCGCTGTGCTGCCTTGCTGGGCAGCCTTTTTTTGAGTGCGTCAGCACTGGCCGTCGATATCGACCAGGCCAGCTATGGCTACCCTTTGACGAACCCGTTCGAAGCGACCATCGCCACCACGCCGCCCGATCTTCGGCCAACCCTGCCGACTGACGACGAGATCAATCAATCCGACTACACCTTGAACATGCGCCCCGAGCGCGAGTTCAGCCTGCCGGACAACTTCTGGGCGGTGAAGAAACTCACCTACCGCATTGCCAAGCAGGACCGCGCCGCGCCGCTGATCTTCCTGATCGCCGGCACCGGTGCGCGGTTTGACAGCAGCATCAATGAATACCTGAAGAAACTGTATTACCAGGCCGGCTACCACGTGGTGCAGCTGTCGTCGCCAACCAGCTTCGACTTCATCAGCGCGGCGTCGCGCTTCGCCACCCCGGGCATCACCCAGGAAGACGCCGAAGACATGTACCGCGTGATGCAAGCCGTGCGCGCGCAGAACGCCTCGCTGCCAGTCACTGACTTTTACCTGACCGGCTACAGCCTGGGCGCGCTGGACGCGGCGTTTGTCAGCAAGCTCGACGAAACCCGTCGCAGCTTCAACTTCAAGAAAGTGCTGCTGCTCAACCCACCGGTCAACCTCTACACCTCGATCACCAACCTCGACAAGCTGGTACAGACCGAGGTCAAGGGCATCAACAACACCACCACCTTCTATGAGCTGGTGCTGAGCAAGCTGACCCGCTACTTCCAGCAAAAGGGCTACATCGACCTCAACGACGCCCTGCTCTACGACTTCCAGCAATCCAAGCAGCACCTGACCAACGAACAGATGGCCATGCTGATCGGCACCTCGTTTCGTTTCTCCGCTGCCGACATCGCCTTCACCTCGGACTTGATCAACCGTCGCGGCCTGATCATCCCGCCGAAATACCCGATCACCGAAGGCACCAGCCTCACGCCGTTCCTCAAGCGTGCCCTGCAGTGCGACTTCGACTGCTACCTCACCGAACAGGTGATCCCGATGTGGCGCGCCCGCTCCGACGGCGGCAGCCTGCTGCAACTGGTTGACCAGGTCAGCCTGTACGCGCTCAAGGACTACCTGCACGCCAGCCCGAAGATCGCCGTGATGCACAACGCCGACGACGTGATCCTCGGCCCGGGCGACCTGGGTTTCCTGCGTAAAACCTTCGGCGATCGCTTGACCGTCTACCCGCTGGGCGGCCACTGCGGCAACCTCAATTACCGCGTCAACGCCGACGCCATGCTGGAGTTCTTCCGTGGCTAAATATCTTCTGCTGCTTGCCGCACTGATGTGCGCGGGCGTGGCCAATGCCGACAACAGCAAGGCCCATGAACCGGTCAAGGTCGATGCCGACGGTTTCAAGGAACCGTTGACCAAACTCAAGTTCAACGCCGGCCTGGACCAGCGTGAATTCGAGCGCTCGTCGCTGACCGCGCTCAACGTCTACGATCCACTGGAGTCGTGGAACCGCCGCGTGTACCACTTCAACTATCGCTTCGACCAATGGGTGTTCCTGCCTGTGGTGGACGGTTACCGCTACGTCACACCGAGCTTCCTGCGCACCGGCGTGAGCAATTTCTTCAACAACCTGGGCGACGTGCCCAACCTGTTGAACAGCCTGCTGCAACTCAAGGGCCATCGCTCCCTGGAGACCACCGGACGCCTGCTGGTCAACACCACCATCGGCATCGCCGGCCTGTGGGACCCGGCCACCGCCATGGGCCTGCCGCGCCAGAGCGAAGACTTCGGCCAGACCCTGGGTTTCTACGGTGTGCCGGGCGGCGCCTACGTCGTTCTGCCGATCTTCGGCCCGTCGAACCTGCGCGATACCGCAGGCTTGCTGGTGGACTACACCGCCGAGTCGCAGATCAACTTCCTCAACGTGTCCGAGGTCAGCTCCAACCACCCGGAAATCTGGGCTCTGCGCGCCGTCGACAAGCGCTACCAGACCAGCTTCCGCTACGGCCAGATGAACTCGCCGTTCGAGTATGAGAAGGTGCGGTATATCTACACGGAATCGCGCAAATTGCAGATTGCCGAGTAAACAGCGCCCCTTACAAGATCGTTCCCACGCTCCGCGTGGGAATGCCACCCAGGACGCTCCGCGTCCCGCTTTCAGCGCAAAATCCAGCACCTGCGTAAGAGTGACGCGGAGCGTCACGGGATGCATTCCCACGCGGAGCGAGGGAACGATCATCTCGCCCACAAAAAAGGCCATTCGATTGAATGGCCTTTTTTATGCCTGTTAGTTCATGCCCTGAGCGCCTTCCAGCCTTTGCCGACCACGCTGACCACTACCAGCACCAAAGCCCCGGCAATAATCCCCGCCACCGCATTCAGCAGCGTCGGCATCAACCACGCCAGCGCCCCGGTGTTCTGGCTCACGGTTTCGATCCAGTGATGCACCACCGGCACGCCATGAGTCAGGATCCCGCCGCCGACCATGAACATCGCCGCCGTGCCGATCACCGATAGGCTTTTCATCATGTACGGCGCAGCACTCAAAATGGCGCCGCCAATACTGCGCGCCACTTGGCCCGGTTTCTGTGTCAGCCACAGCCCAAGGTCGTCGAGCTTGACGATACCCGCGACCAACCCGTAGACGCCTGCGGTCATGACAATGGCGATGCCCGACAGCACGATCACCTGCTGGGTAAGCTGGGCGTCAGCGACGATGCCCAGGGTGATGGCGATGATTTCGGCCGACAGGATGAAGTCAGTGCGGATCGCGCCTTTGATCTTGTCCTTTTCGAAGGCCACCAGGTCCGTCGCCGGGTCGGCCACCGCTTCGCTTAACTGCGCGTGATCGGCCTGGTCTTCTGCCTTGCTGTGCAGGAACTTGTGCGCGAGTTTTTCAAAACCTTCGAAGCACAGGTAAGCGCCGCCCAGCATCAATAACGGGGTCACAGCCCAGGGGGCGAAGGCGCTGATCAGCAGCGCCGTCGGCACCAGGATCAACTTGTTGACGAAAGAGCCCTTGGCCACCGCCCACACCACGGGAATTTCCCGCTCGGCGCGCACTCCGGAAACTTGCTGGGCATTCAGCGCCAGGTCATCACCGAGCACACCCGAGGTTTTCTTCGCCGCCATTTTTGTCATCAGTGCAACGTCATCGAGTACCGCGGCGATATCGTCGAGCAAAACCAACAAGCTGCTTCCTGCCATGAATCGGGTATCCGTAAAGTGAGAGATGGCGCGAGCATAGCGCGGCGCAACGCTTTGCGGGCACATTGTTGAGGCTCGCGGATGGCCGGTGCTACCATGCGCAACCGCCTGTCCTGGCAAGGAAGTTCCTGGTTTATGAGCACCATTCGCGAGCGCAACAAAGAAAAGATCCTGCGGGCGGCAAGCGAGGAGTTCGCCGACAAGGGCTTCGCCGCGACCAAAACCAGCGACATCGCCGCCAAGGCGGGGCTGCCCAAGCCCAACGTCTATTACTACTTCAAGTCCAAGGACAACCTCTACCGCGAGGTGCTCGAGAGCATTATCGAGCCGATTCTGGCCGCTTCCACGCCGTTCAACCCCGAGGGCGAGCCCAAGGAAGTGTTGAGCAACTATATCCGCTCGAAAATCCGCATCTCCCGCGACTTGCCGTTCGCCTCCAAGGTGTTCGCCAGCGAAATCATGCACGGCGCTCCCCATCTCAGTGCCGAGCAGGTCGAACAACTCAATGCCCAGGCCAAGCACAATATCGACTGCATCCAGAACTGGGTGGACCGTGGTTTGATCGCGAAGATCGAGCCTAATCACCTGATGTTCAGCATCTGGGCCGCGACCCAGACCTATGCCGATTTCGACTGGCAGATTTCGGCGGTGACGGGTAAGGCCAAGCTGGATGAGGCGGATTATGAGGCGGCGGCGCAGACGATTATTCGGTTGGTGCTCAAGGGGTGTGAGCCGGACTGAAAGACCGCAGTGCCTGGGCTAATCGGGGGCTTGCCCCCGATGCTTTTCAACATCACCCAAAAATCAAGCAGACACTCCCGCATCCGCCATCAACCCCACCCCCTCGATCGCCGTGATCGCGCACTGCTCATCAATATCCGACGTATCCCCGCTGATCCCGATCGCCCCCAGCACCACGCCGTCCTGATTCCGAATCAATACCCCACCCGGCGCCGGCACTACGCTGCCCTGCCCCAGGCTGTTCAGCGCCGCGATGAATGCCGGACGCTGCTGCGCATCCAGCGCCAGCAGCCGCGAGCCTTTGCCCAGGGCAATCGCGCCCCAGGCTTTGCCGATGGCGATCTGCGGGCGCAGCAGGCTCGCCCCGTCTTCGCGTTGCAGGGTGACCAAGTGGCCGCCACTGTCGAGCACCGCGATGGTCAGTGGCGCGGCGGCAATGGTGCGGCCTGCGGCCAGGGCCTGGCTGGCCAGTTGGGTGGCAAGTTTCAAGGTTAAAGCGCTCATGGTGCCGTCCTTCTTTTTATTGGGAATGCGATGGAGGTCTGTCTGGTGAGATACCTGATCGAACAAATAGAACACAATAGAATTTGTTTTTGTATACAATATTTCCAAACAAACCGTCCATACGTCGAAAAAAGCCGTTCCGATGAATGCAAAGGTCAGTTTATAAAATGCATTGACCTGCGCAGCTCGCCGTGAATACACTTTGTCCAGACACCACTTGTATACAATTACAAAACGCAAGAGGCACCAAAACCATGAGCAAAATGAGAGCAATCGAAGCCGCCGTCCTGGTGATGCGCCGTGAAGGGGTGGACACCGCCTTCGGTATCCCAGGCGCCGCGATCAACCCGTTGTATTCGGCCTTGCAGAAGGTGGGTGGCATCGATCACGTCCTTGCTCGCCACGTTGAAGGCGCCTCACACATGGCCGAGGGCTACACCCGCACCAAGGCCGGTAATATCGGCGTGTGCATCGGCACCTCGGGCCCGGCGGGCACCGATATGGTCACCGGCCTGTACAGCGCCTCGGCCGACTCGATCCCGATCCTGTGCATCACCGGGCAAGCGCCCCGCGCACGGATGCACAAGGAAGATTTCCAGGCCGTGGACATCACCAGCATCGTCAAACCGGTGACCAAGTGGGCGACCACCGTGCTCGAACCCGGCCAGGTGCCCTACGCGTTTCAGAAAGCCTTCTATGAAATGCGCTCCGGCCGTCCTGGCCCGGTGCTGATCGACCTGCCGTTCGACGTGCAGATGGCCGAAATCGAATTCGACATCGACGCCTACCAGCCGCTGCCCCTGGCCAAGCCATTGGCGACACGCATCCAGGTGGAAAAGGCCCTGGCCCTGCTCGATCAGGCCGAGCGCCCATTGCTGGTGAGCGGTGGCGGCGTGATCAACGCTGACGCCAGCGAGTTGCTGGTGGAGTTCGCCGAGTTGACCGGCATCCCGGTGATCCCGACCCTGATGGGCTGGGGCACCATTCCCGACGACCACCCGCTGATGGTGGGCATGGTCGGCCTGCAAACCTCCCACCGCTATGGCAACGCGACGATGCTCAAGTCCGACGTGGTGCTGGGCATCGGCAACCGCTGGGCCAACCGCCACACCGGTTCGGTGGAGGTGTATACCGAAGGCCGCAAATTCATCCACGTCGACATCGAGCCGACCCAGATTGGCCGCGTATTCACCCCAGACCTGGGCATCGTGTCCGACGCCGGCGCCGCGCTGACGATGTTCATTGAAGTCGCCCGCGAGTGGAAAGCCGCCGGCAAGCTCAAGGACCGCAGCGCCTGGCTGCATGATTGCCAGCAGCGCAAGGCCACGCTGCACCGCAAGACCCACTTCGACAACGTGCCGGTCAAGCCGCAACGGGTGTACGAAGAGATGAACCAGGTGTTCGACAAAGACACCTGCTACGTGAGCACTATCGGCCTGTCGCAGATCGCCGGCGCGCAGTTCCTGCATGTATACAAGCCACGCCACTGGATCAATTGCGGCCAGGCCGGGCCCCTGGGCTGGACGATTCCGGCGGCGCTCGGCGTGGTCAAGGCCGACCCGAGCCGCAAAGTGGTAGCCCTGTCGGGCGACTACGACTTCCAGTTCATGATCGAAGAGCTGGCCGTGGGCGCGCAATTCAAGCTGCCGTATATCCACGTGGTGGTGAACAATTCCTACCTGGGTTTGATCCGCCAGGCGCAACGCGGCTTTGAAATGGACTACTGCGTGCAGCTGTCTTTCGACAACCTCAACGCTCCCGAACTCAACGGCTATGGCGTGGACCACGTCGCGGTTGCCGAAGGCCTGGGTTGCAAGGCGTTGCGCGTGTTCGAGCCGAGCCAGATTCAGCCGGCACTGCGCCGCGCCCAGGAAATGCTCGAAGAATTCAGGGTGCCGGTGATCGTTGAGATTATTCTGGAGCGCGTGACCAATATTTCCATGGGCACCGAGATCAACGCCGTCAACGAATTCGAAGACCTGGCCCTGGTCGGCAATGACGCACCGACCGCCATTTCCCTGCTCGATTAAGGAGAACCCTATGCCGCGCTTTGCCGCCAACCTGTCCATGCTGTTTACCGAGCAGGAGTTCCTTGCCCGCTTCAAAGCGGCCGCCGATGCCGGCTTCGAAGGGGTGGAGTACCTGTTCCCGTACGAATTCAGCTCAGCTGAGATCAAGGCGCAGCTCGACGCCAACGGCCTGACCCAGGTGCTGTTCAACCTGCCGGCCGGCGACTGGGCCAAAGGCGAACGCGGCCTGGCCTGCCACCCCGACCGGGTCGAAGAATTCCGCGCCGGGGTCAAGCTGGCTATCGCCTACGCCCAGGTGCTGGGCAATACCCAGGTCAACTGCCTGGCGGGCATCCGGCCGCACGGCGTGGATGACGAAACCGTTGAGAAAACCTTCGTCGCCAACCTCAAGTACGCCGCCGACAAATTGCAGGCAGCGGGCATCAAGCTGGTGATGGAGATGATCAACACCCGCGATATTCCGGGTTTCTACCTCAACACCACCGCGCAGGCCCTGTCGATCCGCGAGCAGGTGGGCAGTGACAATCTGTTCCTGCAATACGACCTCTATCACATGCAAATCATGGAGGGCGACCTGGCCCGCACCCTGGCCACGCACCTGGGTGTGATCAACCACATTCAACTGGCCGACAACCCAGGGCGCAACGAGCCGGGCACCGGTGAGATCAACTACCGCTTCCTGTTCGAGCACTTGGACCGCATCGGTTACACCGGGTGGGTCGGCTGTGAGTACAAACCGCTGACCACCACCGAAGCGGGGCTTGGCTGGCTCAAAAGCCACAACGCCATCTGACAGACACAACCCAAAACACTGTGGGAGGGGGCTTGCTCCCGATAGCAATGTTTCATTCGAAAGGTGTGTCGACTGATGCACCGCTATCGGGAGCAAGCCCCCTCCCACATTTGGACCCGCTGTGTTTGGCAGACCTCATCAAGTCTGCCTATCGAATAAAAAAGAGGACTTCATCATGGCTAAAATCGGATTTATCGGCACCGGTATCATGGGCCAACCCATGGCCGCGAACCTGCAGAAAGCAGGTCACCAACTGTTCCTCTCCGAACATCATGGCAAGGCCCCGGCTGAACTGATCAGCGCCGGCGCGGTGGCCTTGGCCAACCCGCAGCAAGTCGCCCAGGAAGCCGAGTTCATCATCGTCATGGTGCCCGACACTCCACAGGTCGAGGACGTGCTGTTGCGCGCCGACGGCGTGGCCGCCGGCCTGTCGCCGAACAAGGTGGTGATCGACATGAGCTCGATCTCCCCCACCGCCACCAAGGCGTTCGCTGCGAAGATCAATGCGACCGGCGCGCAGTACCTGGATGCCCCAGTGTCCGGTGGTGAAGTCGGCGCCAAGGCCGGCACCCTGAGCATCATGGTCGGTGGCGAACCGCAGACCTTCGAGCGCGCGCTGCCGCTGTTCCAGGCAATGGGCAAGAACATCACCCTGGTGGGCGGTAACGGGGATGGCCAGACCGCCAAGGTCGCCAACCAGATCATCGTGGCCCTGAATATCCAGGCGGTGGCCGAAGCGCTGCTGTTCGCCTCGAAAAACGGCGCCGACCCGGCCAAGGTGCGTGAAGCGCTGATGGGCGGCTTTGCCTCGTCGAAGATCCTGGAAGTGCATGGCGAACGCATGATCAAGGGCACCTTTGACCCAGGCTTTCGTATCAACCTGCACCAGAAGGACTTGAACCTGGCCCTGGCCGGGGCGAAAGAGTTGGGGATCAACTTGCCGAACACCGCCGGCACCCAGCAAGTGTTCAGCACCTGCGCGGCGCTTGGCGGCGGTAACTGGGACCATTCGGCACTGATCAAGGGGCTGGAGCATATGGCGAATTTCTCGATTCGCGACAAATAACCGCTGATCAACTGCAATCAAATATGGGAGGGGGCAAGCCCCCTCCCACATTTAGCCCCATTTCAAGCCTGAAATTGATGCATCTCTAATAACAAGAACCCCCGGAGCCCGCTTATGTCGGTCGATCCGCAACACCTGCTTCGCGAGCTGTTTGCCACAGCCATCGACGCCGCCCACCCCCGGCAAGTCCTTGAACCTTACCTGCCCGCCGACCGCAGCGGCCGGGTGATCGTGATCGGCGCCGGCAAGGCCGCCGCCGCCATGGCCCTGGTTGTGGAGGACTGCTGGCAGGGCGAGGTTCGCGGCCTGGTCGTCACCCGCTACGGCCATGGTGCGCCGTGCCAGAAAATCGAAGTGGTCGAGGCCGCCCATCCCGTGCCCGACGCTGCCGGCCTCGCCGTGGCCAAGCGCGTGCTGGAGCTGATCAGCCATCTGAGCGAAGACGACCGCGTGATTTTCCTGCTCTCCGGCGGCGGTTCCGCGTTGCTCGCCCTGCCCGCCGAAGGCATCACCCTGGCCGACAAGCAAAGCATCAACAAAGCCCTGCTCAAGTCCGGCGCCACCATTGGCGAGATGAATTGCGTGCGCAAGCACCTCTCGGCGATCAAGGGCGGGCGGTTGGCCAAGGCCGCGTGGCCGGCCACGGTCTATACCTACGCGATTTCCGATGTGCCGGGCGACCAGGCTACGGTGATCGCCTCCGGCCCCACGGTCGGCGACCCGAGCACCTCGCAACAGGCCCTGGCGATTCTCAAGCGCTACGGCATCGACGTGCCCGCCTCGGTGCGCAACTGGTTGCAGAACCCCGCGTCGGAGACCGTCAAGCCTGGCGACCCGCTACTCGCCCGCAGCCACTTCCAGTTGATCGCCCGGCCGCAGCAATCCCTGGAAGCGGTGGCGGTAAAAGTACGCCAGGCCGGGTTCAGCCCGCTGATCCTCGGCGACCTCGAAGGTGAAGCGCGCGATGTAGCCAAGGTGCACGCCGGCATCGCCCGGCAAATCGTGCAGCACGGCCAGCCATTGGCGGCACCCTGCGTGATTCTCTCCGGCGGCGAAACCACCGTCACCGTGCGCGGCAATGGCCGTGGCGGGCGCAACGCGGAGTTTCTGCTCAGCCTCACCGACAGCCTCAAGGGCCTGCCCGGCGTCTATGCCCTGGCCGGCGATACCGATGGCATCGACGGCTCGGAAGACAACGCCGGCGCGATCATGACCCCGTGCAGCTACCGCCGCGCCGAAGCCCTGGGCCTGAGCGCCAGCGACGAGCTGGATAACAACAACGGCTACGGTTATTTCGCCGCGCTCGACGGGCTGATCGTCACCGAGCCGACCCGCACCAACGTCAACGACTTCCGCGCCATCCTGATCCTCGAGACTGCCAAACATGACGCCTGACAAGAAGGTCAAAATCCTCGCCACCCTGGGCCCGGCCACTGATGGGATCGATGACATCCGCGAGCTGGTGGAAGCCGGGGTGAATATCTTTCGCCTCAACTTCAGCCATGGCGACCACGCCGATCACGCGCAGCGTTACCAGTGGATTCGCCAGGTGGAGCGCCAGTTGAACTACCCGCTGGGCATCCTCATGGACCTGCAAGGGCCCAAGCTGCGCGTCGGGCGCTTTGCCGAGGGCAAGGTGCAACTGGTGCGCGGCCAGGCGCTGCGCCTGGACCTGGATGAAACACCGGGCGATCAGCGTCGGGTCAACCTGCCCCACCCGGAAATCATCGCGGCACTGGAGCCGGGCATGGAGCTGTTGCTGGACGACGGCAAGCTGCGCCTGCGCGTGCTCACCAAGCATGCCGACGCCATCGACACCACGGTGCTCAATGGCGGCGAGTTGTCCGATCGTAAAGGCGTGAACGTGCCACAGGCGCTGTTGGAACTCAGCCCGCTCACCGCCAAGGACCGTCGCGACTTGGCGTTCGGCCTGGAATTGGGCGTGGACTGGGTGGCGCTGTCGTTCGTGCAGCGCCCGGAAGATATCCGCGAAGCCCGCGAGCTGATCGGCGACAGGGCGTTCCTGATGGCCAAGATCGAGAAGCCCTCGGCGGTGCAACGGCTGCGGGAAATCGCCGAACTGAGCGATGCGATCATGGTGGCCCGAGGCGACCTGGGCGTGGAGGTGCCGGCCGAAAGCGTGCCGCAAATCCAGAAGGACATCATTAAAACCTGCCGCCAACTGGGTAAGCCGGTGGTCGTGGCAACACAGATGCTTGAGTCCATGCGCTTTTCCCCGGCACCGACCCGCGCCGAAGTCACCGACGTGGCCAATGCTGTGGCAGAAGGCGCGGACGCGGTGATGCTGTCGGCGGAAACCGCGTCGGGCGAGTACCCGCTGGAAGCCGTGCAGATGATGAGCAAGATTATCCGCCAAGTTGAAAACGGCCCGGACTATCAGGCCCAGCTGGATGTCAGCCGGCCCAGGGCGGACGCCACGGTGTCGGACGCCATCAGCTGTGCGATCCGGCGTATCAGCAGCATCCTGCCGGTGGCGGTGCTGGTGAACTACAGCGAGTCGGGCGCCTCCAGCCTGCGCGCGGCCAGGGAGCGGCCGGTGGCGCCGATCCTCAACCTCACGCCGAACCTGTCCACGGCGCGGCGTTTGAGCGTGGCATGGGGGGTGCACTCGGTGGTCAACGATCGGCTGCGCCAGGTGGATGAGGTGTGTTCCACCGCATTGGAGATCGCCCAGGCCCAGGGGATGGCTCAGCGCGGGGATACGCTGGTGATTACCGCCGGGGTGCCGTTCGGGCAGTTGGGGTCGACCAACTCGCTGCGTATCGAAACCCTACTGTAGGAGCGAGCTTGCTCGCGAAGAACGTCAACGATGACGCAGGCGTCCTGAATGCACGCGGCGCCCTTGGGTTTTTCGCGAGCAAGCTCGCTCCTACAGGGAGCTGCCATGCACAACCCCACCTGCCCCGACTGGGCCGAAGCCCTGCTCAACGGCTTCAGCCAGATTTTTCTCCAGCGCCATCCGCTGTGTGGCCTGTTGTGCCTGCTGGCGATCTTGATCGGCGCCCCGGCGTTGCTCGGCGGCGCCTTGCTGGGCGGCGTCGCGGGTTTGCTCACGGCCCAGCGCCGGGGTTACCCCAAGGCCGAACGCCAGGCCGGGCTGTATAGCTACAACGGCGTCTTGCTGGGCTTGTTGATCAGCCAGCACTTCGCCTGGTCGGCCCTGGTGCCGCCACTGATCCTGGCCTGTGGCGGCTTGAGCGCGATGCTGCTGCGGCAGTGGTTGAAATACGCCGCCCACCCCCAGGATCTGCCCGCCTACACCGCACCCTTTGTCGGCCTGGGCTGGTTGTTGCTGGGCAGCATGGCGCCCGCTACCTTGGCCCTGATCGAGTCCGATACCCTGACGGTACTCGCTGCGCCGTTCACCGGCCTGGCGCAAGTGATGCTATTGGACCAACCCCTGGCCGGGGCCTTGATCGCCGTCGGCCTGCTACTGGCTGACCGCCGCGCCGCCTCGTGGGCACTGCTCGGCGCCATCGCCGGCGTACTGGTCGCCTCGCTGCTGGGCGAAACCAGCGGTGCCCTGCTCGGCCTGCACAGCTACAACCCGGCGCTCGCCGCCCTGGCGCTGAGCCAGGCACGGCGCCAACCCTGGCTGCCGCTGCTCGGCATCGGGCTGGCCATTCTGCTCACCCCAGGTTTTGCCACGCTGCACCTGCCGGCGCTGACCGCGCCGTTCATTCTCAGCTGCTGGCTGGTGCGCGCCAGCCAGCGAATGCTGCGCACACCGCGCATGGACAGGCCGTTCGAATCCCCCTAGGCTTTGCCGATATTCACTTCAGGCGGGACTTATGGACAGCAACAACGACTGGCGCCAACGGCTCTACGTCATGGTTTTTCAAAGCGACACCGTCGCCGGGCGGCGCTTTGACGGCATCCTGTTGTTGATCATCCTCGCCAGCCTGGTGATCGTGATGCTCGACAGCATCGACCAGATCCACCAGAACTACGCCGACGTGCTGGCGTATATCGAGTGGGGCTTCACCCTCATCTTCCTGATCGAGTACGGCCTGCGGCTTTACTGCTCGCCCAAGCCATTGCGCTATGCGTTCAGCTTTTATGGGCTGGTGGATCTGCTCGCGATCGTTCCCGGCATCCTCGCGTTGTACTACAGCGACGCGCAGTACCTGCTGATTATCCGCATCATCCGCATGCTGCGGATCTTCCGCGTACTCAAGCTCAGCCCCTACCTCAAGCAGGCCAACTACCTGATGGCGGCGCTGCGCGGCAGCAAGCAGAAGATCGTGGTGTTCCTGGTGAGCGTGTGCACCCTGGTGACGGTGTTCGGCACCTTGATGTACGTGATCGAGGGCCCGGAACACGGGTTTACCAGCATTCCCAAGGGCATCTATTGGGCGATCGTGACGCTCACCACCGTGGGCTTTGGCGACATCGTGCCCAAGACACCGCTGGGCCAGGTGATTTCCTCGTTGGTGATGATCACCGGTTACTCGATCATTGCCGTGCCCACTGGGATATTCACCGCAGAGCTGGCGAGCGCCATGCGCGGTGAGCAGCTGCAAACCGACTGCCCGGTGTGCAAGAAGAACAGCCACGAGCCGAATGCGGCGTTTTGCTCACGCTGTGGCAGCAATCTCTTTAAGAAAGTGGAATAAGCAAAGTTCTTTTTAATCTTTAAGCGACTATGCGGCCCCGGCTATAGTCGCTGGCATTGTGCCTCACCCCTTCTCTCGAACAACAAGGAATGAGCAGTGAAAAACATTCTCAGCGCCTCTCTCCTGGCCGCCGGCCTGGCCCTGGCTGGCGCCGTCCAGGCGGCACCGGTTACCCTGCTCAACGTCTCCTACGACGTGATGCGTGATTTCTACAAGGACTACAACGCCGCCTTCCAGAAACATTGGGATGCCGAACACCCGAATGACAAACTGACCCTGCAGATGTCCTTCGGCGGCTCCAGCAAACAAGCGCGCTCGGTGATCGACGGCCTGCCGGCGGACGTGATCACCATGAACATGGCCACCGACATCAACGCCCTGGCCGACAACGGCAAACTGGTACCGGACAACTGGGTCACCCGCCTGCCGAACAACAGCGCGCCGTTCACCTCGGCCACGGTGTTCATCGTGCGCAAGGGCAACCCCAAAGCCCTGAAAGATTGGCCCGACCTGCTCAAGGACGGCGTACAGGTGATCGTGCCCAACCCAAAGACCTCGGGTAACGGCCGCTACACCTACCTGTCGGCCTGGGGCTATGTGCTGAAGAACGGCGGTGATGAAGAAAAAGCCAAGGCCTTCGTCGGCAAGCTGTTCAAACAGGCGCCGGTACTCGACACCGGTGGCCGTGCCGCCACCACCACCTTCATGACCAATCAGATCGGCGACGTGCTGGTCACCTTTGAAAACGAAGCGGAAATGATCGCCCGTGAATTCGGGCGTGATCAGTTCGAAGTGATCTACCCAAGCGTCTCCGCCGAAGCTGAGCCGCCGGTGTCGGTGGTGGACAAAGTGGTCGAGAAGAAAGGCACCCGCCAGGCCGCTGAAGACTACCTGAAGTACCTGTGGTCGCCCGAAGGCCAGGAAATCGCCGCCAACAACTACCTGCGTCCGCGTGACCCGACAGTGCTGGCCAAGTACACCGACCGTTTCCCGAAAGTCGAATTCCTGTCGGTAGAGAAAACCTTTGGTGACTGGCGCACCGTGCAGAAAACCCACTTCAATGATGGCGGCGTATTTGACCAGATTTACTCCGGCCAGTAAGCGTTTCGGTCGGATATACGCGCTAAAAACTGTGGGAGGGGGCTTGCCCCCGATAGCGGTGGGTCAGTCAGCACAGGCATTGACTGATGCACCGCCATCGGGGGCAAGCCCCCTCCCACATTGGTTTTGTGTAGCGTCATTATTTCGCGGCATGACAGTTATCACCGCAAGCGACCTACTCACTGCCGGCCATTGTCTTTACCCTCTCACGCCATCTTCCTTCGCTTTTATGAGAACACCATGAACGCTACCTCCCAGGCGACAGGCACCATGACCCGCGGCATGGTCATGCTGTTCGCGTTTTGCTGCGGCGCTATCGTCGCCAACATCTATTACGCGCAACCGATCATCGAATTGATCGCCCCGGACATCGGGCTCACGCCGGCCATGGCCAGCCTGATTGTGTCGCTGACGCAGATCGGCTATGCCCTGGGCCTGTTCTTCCTGGTGCCGCTGGGCGACCTGCTGGAAAACCGCAGGCTGATGATCATCACCACCGTGGTGGCCATCGCCAGCCTGCTGGGCGCCGCGTTCACCGAGCAGCCCAACCTGTTCCTGCTGGTGTCGCTGCTGATCGGCTTCAGCTCGGTGTCGGTGCAGATCCTGATCCCGTTGGCCGCGCATCTGGCGCCTGCCGAGTCCCGTGGCCGGGTGGTCGGCAGCATCATGGGTGGCCTGCTGCTTGGCATTCTGCTGGCGCGGCCGGTGTCCAGCGTGGTGGCGGACCACTTCGGCTGGCGCGCGATGTTCATGGCGGCGGCAGCATTGATGGTGTTCATCAGCGTGGTGTTGATGCTGACCATTCCCAAGCGCCAGCCGGACCACAGCGCCAGCTACGGCCAATTGCTGGGCTCGCTGGGCAGCCTGTTGCGCCACCAGCCGGTGCTGCGCCAGCGCGCGTTTTATCAGGGTTGCATGTTCGCCACCTTCAGCCTGTTCTGGACCGCTGCCCCACTGGAACTGGCACGCAACCATGGCCTGACCCAGAGCGAAATCGCGCTGTTCGCCCTGGTCGGTGCCCTGGGTGCCATCGCGGCGCCCATCGCCGGGCGCCTGGCCGATGCCGGCCACACCCACCGTGCGTCGCTGCTGGCGATGCTGTTTGCCGCGTTGAGCTTCCTGCCGGCCTTCGTGCACCCGCTGTACAGTGTGATCGGCCTGGCGGTGACCGGCGTGGTGCTGGACTTCTGCGTGCAGATGAACATGGTCCTCGGCCAGCGCGCCGTCTACGCCCTCGACGCTCAAAGCCGCAGCCGCCTGAACGCGCTGTACATGACCAGCATCTTCATTGGCGGCGCCTTCGGCTCGGCGATTGCCAGCAGCGTGTATGAACACGGCGGTTGGCTGGGGGTGATGCTGGTGGGCAGTGCGTTCCCGCTGGTGGCGTTGTTGCGGTTCCTCAGTGCGTCGCGGCAGGTGACGGTCGCAACCGCTTAAGACCGCACCAACTTCTCCAAAGCCGCGTCCGCCAGAAATGACGAGCGGCTTTTGACTTTATGCTCGCGCACGTAACGGTCGATGCGTTGGATGACATAGCCGGGCAAGGTCACATTGACCTTCTCGGTCTTGCCCAGATAGGGCGAGATATCCAGCTCCAACATGCCCCAGCCCATGCCGGCGTAGTCTTCATGGGCGTGATGATTGGCGACTGAGGTTGGCATCGGAATCGCTACGCCCTCGGCGGCGATCTCCTGCAGCATGATGTGTGCAACCTCCACGGCCGCGTTGTACGCCTCTTCGAAACTGTCCCCGGCGGTGACAGCACCCGGAATATCGGGGATCTGGATACCGGTGGCGGTGAAGTCATCGCCCCATTCGATACAGATTGGGTATTGCATGCATGCTCTCCTTAAAACTGAAACAGCCCGGCGCGTTTCCTGATGCTTCTGACGGTGCCCAAGGGAAGATCTTTCTTCGGATGAGGCACCGGAATCGTGTACGGGTTATAGCGGTGGGTGAAAATATGATGGCTGCCGGTGACACGATCCAGCACCCAACCCGCCTCTTGCAGCTCTTTGATCAATAGCCTGCTTTGCACCCCTGCCTCCTTGGCTTGGACTGAATAAAAATAACCCTAGAGTTATCTTTACTCAAGCACAGAATTGGCTGGACTGACTGGCGGTTGTTTTACTGAATATGCGCAACGGAAGGCGCGCCTGGTGGCGCGGTGGGTGATATCAAAGAGATCTAGGGTAGGCGTTTCGACGCGGTATCGAGCTCAGGCCGAGTGCCCGTGGGCCAGGCAGCAGAGCAAGCGCTCGACCGTATGTTCCAGCGGGCCGGAATTATCCAACACGAATAACCCTTCGCCATTGGCGGTGATCAGTTCCTCGGTGAACCGCACGTTGCGTGCCAGGCGTTCCTCAATATCGGCCAACGACTCACGTGCGCGTGCGATCAAACGCTGGCGCAACACCACCTGATCGACCGTCAGCAACAACACCAGCAACGTCGGATAACGCTCACGGGTTTGCGCCAGGTGCGCGCGCGAACCATTGACCAGCACGTCCTCCCCGGCCGCCAGCCATTCATCGATCTGCTTGGGAATGCCGTAGGACAACCCATTGGCCTGCCAACTGAGGGCAAATTCGCCTTGCGCCTGCATCGCCGCAAACTGCGCCGGGCTCACGCCCAACGCCGCTTCACCCACCGCTTCCGCAGATCGGGTGATGACGCGGCGCACAATACGGCAACCGCGCTCGGCCAAACGCGGGCGTGCGGCCTCGAGCAGGCTGTCCTTGCCCGAACCCGATGGCCCGATGAGATAGATCAACCTGCCTGCCATCACCACACCCTCTTTGCTTGTTTTCCCACTGATTGGCCCACTGTACCGGTTTGCCCGGTACAGCAGAGTATATCCAGCGGTTGCTAGGCAGCCAGGCCAGCGGTGGTCACCTTACCGGGAAAGGGTGAGCCATGACAGCTGTGATAGCTGCGGTGCTTACTGGGCACAACTCAGACGGCGCAACGCTTGATCCAGACAGGAATTTTCCTACGATCTGCGTGGCTTGCAGTTGCTATAAGGCGCCGTTAGCCTCTCGCAATCGCTGCTCATCAGCGATCAGGCTTGGTCGCCTGGGTTAGAATGGCGCACAGTGCCGCGCAAGCGGCATTCTTTTGCTCGCGTTATGGCGAGCTGTGCGCGGGAGGGCTTAGGGCCCTGCCGGGTTTCCATTCCCTGGTCGACCAACCTGCGTACAGCTCGCCACCCTTCTGCTTGGTCGCGGATGTGGTGAGCTCCAACTGAATGGAGACTGACTGCATGAAAAAGGTTACGCCAAATCCCCCACCATCCCGTCCGGATGACATCCCTCAAACCCCGCCCAACCTCATCTTCACCGTACGACCCGGCCTTAGCACCGAAGCGGCGTTAAGCAATGCCAGCGAGATGCTGGGGTCGGCGACTGTATGTGCGTACGACTGCGCCGAGCATTTGGATGGCTCAGGCCGCAAGCAAGTGCTGGCGGTCGTGCAGATGATGGAAATTGCGCAGTTATTGGTGGATGAAGCGTTGAACCGGGAGTGTCCTGTCGCTTGATAACAGGATCGTTCCCACGCTCTGCGTGGGAATGCCACCCTGGACGCTCCGCGTCCTGCTTTTTGCGCACTGGTGACGCGGAGCGTCACGGGATGCATTCCCACGCGGAGCGAGGGAACGATCATTTTACAGTCATGAAAAAGGCGACCCTCAGGTCGCCTGTCGTCATTGCGCGTACTGCTTGCTCAACCCTGGTGGCACGCCTTGCACGTTGGTTTCTTCCCACGGCCCGTTCGGGCTGATGGAGCGGCTCCAGCCGTTGCTCCAGCGGTAGTAGGTGCGCTGGCGGTAGAAGGTGTCGGGCTGGTCGTCGAGTACGTAGACCTGCATCTTGCCGTCCCAGTGGCTGGCGGCGCCGGGAGGTGGGGCGAAGGTCGGCGATTTGGTTGGCAGTGGTTTCGGCGGCGGAGTGACCGGGCCGGAGGGTTTGGTCGTCGGTTGCGTCGACGGGCCGGACGGTGGAATGGTCGGCCCAGTGGGCCCGGGAGGTGGCCGGTGGACCGCACAGGCGCTCAGGCCCAGCACAAGGCTGAGCAGGGTGATACGTGCAAATGCGGTCATGGGCGTTTCCTCGAATTACTTATCCGGACTGTCGATGGTCAGCTGCTGCAGTGCAGTGGTGTTGCTGGCCAGGGGTTGGCTGCGGCCGATCCACTCGCCAGCGGTTGGAACACCTGCCCGGGATATGCGCGCAACCAGTTGGACTTCAGGGAAGTTGGACAGTTTCAACTGCGGCATCATCGCGTCGGCATCGCCCAGTTCCACGGTGACGGGCAGTTCGGCAACGCTGACACGCTTGGCCGCCAAGGGCGCCGGCGGGCCGCTGACGGCGCGGGCAAAGATGAACACGCTGTCGCCGGGCAGGGCCTTGGCTTTCACCTCGGCGGACAGGTCCACGCGTACTTTCAGCACGGCTTTTTGCGCGACAGTGCCGCCACTCTCCCTGAGCTTTTGCGCCGCGCGATCGATACCGCCTTGCAGCGCAACGCGGGAATTGTCTTCGGGGGCAGTTGCGCCAGCAGACGCTTCCAGTAATCGATAGCCTCCTGATAGCGCTGGCCTTCGAAGGCGGCGATACCAAGCAGGCCAAGACTGGTGACTTCCTTTGGATCGAGCTTCAAGGCTTCGTCGGTCAGCGCCTGGACCTTGGGTGACCACTGTTTGTTGTCAGCAAAATATTGCGCCTGAGCCCACTGCCCGAGCAGTTCGGGCTGGCGCCCGGCCAGGGCCACGGTGCGCTCGAAGACGTTGGCGGCATCGGCGGGACGATCCTGGGCCATGTAGGCGCGCCCCAGGAAGTACAACCCTTCTGCTGAATCCGGTTGCGCGGCGGCGGCGCGTTCCAGACGTCGGGTCATGTCGGCCATGGACACTGGCGGCTGGGAGAACTCACGGGCCAGTTCGACTTTGTCACTCGCGCCAAAATGCAGATACATGCCCAAGCCCAGCACCGGTACCAATACCGCCGCCAGTAATGGCAGCGGTTTGCCCAGGCGGGATTCGCGAGGCTTTTCCAGGCCCTCGGTGTCGGCCAGCAACTCACGCGCCGCTTCGGCGCGGCCGGTATCGAGTTGCGCGGCATTCAATACGCCTTCGTCCTGCTGCACTTGCAGCTCGGCGACGCGTTCTTGATACAGCGCCACGTTCAGCGCGGTGCGGTCCTCTTCACGCTGGGCGCGGCGGCCGCGCAAAACAGGGATCAACAGGAAACTCAGGGCAATCAACAGCAGCAGGCCGGCTGCGAGCCAGAAATCAATCATCAGTCTTGGTGTCCAGCAAGTGGTCGAGACGTTTACGCTCTTCAGGGGACAGCGCATCGGAGCCATCGGCAGGCGCGGCCCGGCGGCGGCGCACGATCATGGCCATCACCACCACGCCGGCCAGCAACAGCCCGGCAGGGCCGAACCAGAGCAGCGCGGTCTTGCCGGTCAGGGCCGGTTTATAGCGCACGAAATCACCGTAGCGGTCGACCATGAAGTCGATGATCTGCTGGTTGTCCTTGCCCTCCCCCAGCATGCGGAAGATCTCTTTGCGCAGGTCGGCAGCGATGGGCGCGTTGGAGTCAGCGATGTCCTGGTTCTGGCACTTGGGGCAGCGCAGTTCCTTGGTCAGCTCGCGAAAACGCTCACGCTCGGCGTCGTTGGCAAATTCATAGGTGTCGATGGCGGCGTGGGCCACACCGATCAGCCCCAGCGCCAGGACAGCGGCAGCCAACAGGCGCTTCATGGTTTTGCCTCATCGACCAGGGCCTGGTATTTGGCGGCCAGTTGTTCGCGCCAGACCACTTCGTCGATCACGCCGACGTACTTGTCGCGGATCACGCCCCTGGCATCGATAAAGAAGGTTTCCGGCGCGCCGTACACGCCCAGGTTCAGGCCGAGGTTGCCGTCCTCATCGCGAATATCCAGCTGGTAGGGGTTGTGGAATTCGGCCAACCACTTCAAGGCCGCGGCATTGTCGTCCTTGTAGTTGATGCCGTAGATGACCACGCCTTGCTCGGCCAGTTTATTCAGCACCGGGTGTTCGACGCGGCAGGAGATGCACCAGGTGCCCCACACGTTGACCAGCGCCGGTTTGCCCAGCAGGTCGGCGCGGGTCAGGTGCTTGTCGCCCTGCACATTGGGCAGTGAAAACTCCGGGAACGGCTTGCCGATCATTGCCGACGGCAACTCGGCCGGGTCCAGGTACAGGCCGCGATAAAGGAACACCGCCACCACCAGGAACGCTGCCAGCGGCAACACCATCAACCAACGCTTCATACCGCTGCTCCCATACCGAGGGCTTCACGCACCCGGCTCTTGACCTTGACCCGATAGCGCCGGTCCAGCGCGGCAAGCAAGCCACCGAAACCGGTCAACAAACCGCCAAACCAGATCCAGCGCACGAACGGTTTCACATGCACGCGCACCGCCCAGGCGCCGTCGCCCAGCGGTTCACCGAGCGCCACATAAAGGTCACGGGTGAAACCCGCATCGATGCCCGCTTCGGTCATCATTGAGCTCTGCACCGTGTACAGGCGTTTTTCCGGATGCAGCACGGCGATTTCCTTGCCGTTGCGCACGACGCGCACAGTGCCTTTGTCTGACGTGAAGTTCGGCCCTTCGAAATGCTTGGCGCCTTCAAAGATGAAGTGATAACCGGCCAGGTCCATGGACTCACCCGGCGCCAGACGCAGGTCGCGCTCGGCGCTGTTCTGGCTCGACAGCACCACACCCAGGGCACACACGGCGATGCCGAGGTGGGCGATCTGCATGCCCCAGTAGCTGCGGGTCAACGTCGGTAGGCCTTTGATCAGCCCCTTGTGGCGGGTCTTGTCGGCAATGTCGCGCACACCGGCCAGCAATACCCAGGCCGCGAGCAGGAACGTGGCAAGCACCGCCCAGTTGAAATCGCCGTAGGCCACCCCAGCGATCACGGCCAGGGCCACACTGCCCAGCAGCACCGGCATCAGCATGCCGGCCAGCCATTTCACTGGTGTATCTTTCCAGCGCACCAGCATGCCGACCGCCATCACCACCATCAACAGGCCCATCAACGGAATGAACAAGGCGTTGAAGTACGGCGGGCCGACGGACAGCTTGGCACCGCTCAAGGCATCCAGCACCAACGGGTACAGCGTGCCGAGCAGGATCATCGACGCGGCCACCACCAGCACCAGGTTGTTACCGAGCAGCAAGGTTTCCCGCGACCACAGGTTAAAGCCGACCTGGCTCTTGACCACCGGTGCACGCAGGGCGAACAGCGTCAGCGAACCGCCGACGACAAACAGCAGGAAGATCAGGATGAACACGCCGCGCGCAGGGTCCGACGCAAACGCGTGCACTGACGTCAGCACGCCCGAACGCACGAGGAAGGTGCCGAGCAGGCTGAGGGAAAATGCCGCGATGGCCAGCAGCACGGTCCAGCTCTTGAACACGCCACGTTTTTCGGTGACGGCCAGGGAGTGAATCAGCGCGGTGCCGACCAGCCAGGGCATGAAGGACGCATTTTCCACCGGGTCCCAGAACCACCAGCCGCCCCAGCCGAGTTCGTAGTAAGCCCACCACGACCCCAGGGTGATGCCGATACCCAGGAAGGCCCAGGCGACGATGGTCCAGGGACGCGACCAGCGCGCCCAGGCCGCATCCAGGCGCCCGCCGAGCAACGCGGCGATGGCGAAGGCAAAGGCCACGGAGAAGCCGACATACCCCATGTAAAGCATCGGTGGGTGCACGATCAGCCCGATGTCTTGCAGCAGTGGGTTGAGGTCATGCCCGTCCATCGGAACCTGCGGCAGGATGCGGCTGAACGGGTTGGACGTCATGATCAGGAACAGCAGGAACCCGATGCTGATCATGCCCATCACCGCCAGCACCCGCGCCAGCATGACTTGCGGCAATTGGCGCGAGAACACCGATACGGCGAAGGTCCAGCCGCCGAGGATCAACGCCCACAGCAGCAGCGACCCTTCGTGGGCGCCCCACACGGCGCTGAACTTGTAGTACCAGGGCAGCGCGCTGTTGGAGTTATTGGCCACATAGGCGACGGAAAAATCGTCGGTCATGAAGGCGTAGGTCAGGCAGCCGAAGGCGAACAGCAGGAACGCGAACTGGCCCCAGGCGGCCGGCTGCGCCAGGCTCATCCACAGGCGGTCGCCGCGCCAGGCACCGAGCAGCGGCACCACGGCCTGGACGACGGCGAAGCACAGGGCGAGGATCATCGCCAACTGGCCCAGCTCAGGAATAAACAGTGCGGACGTCATCGCTTAGCCCTCCTTGGCAGGTGTTGGCATTGAGCCAGGCGCGGACTGGCCGCTGTCTTTCAACGCTTTGGTGACTTCCGGCGGCATGTATTTTTCATCGTGCTTGGCCAGCACTTCATCGGCCACCACCACGCCGTTGGCGTTGAGCTTGCCCAGGGCGACGATGCCCTGGCCTTCGCGGAACAGGTCCGGGAGGATGCCGCGATAGGTGATGGTCACGGCTTTGTTGAAGTCGGTGACGACGAAGGTCACGTCCAGGGAATCGCCGGAGCGTTTCAGCGAACCCTTCTCCACCATGCCGCCGGCGCGGATGCGCGTGTCCACCGGCGCTTCGCCATTGGCGATCTGGGTCGGGGTGTAGAACAGGTTGATGTTCTGCTGCAGGGCACTCAGGGCCAGGCCCACGGCAATGGCGACGCCGGCCAGGATGGCAAGGATGATCAACAGACGCTTTCGGCGCAACGGATTCACTTATCGGTCTCCCGGCGCAGACGACGCGCCTCTTGTTGCAGGTAACGCTTGCGCGCCAGGAGCGGCGCGGCGACGTTGAGGGCCAGCACCGCCAGGCAGATGCCATAGGCCGTCCAGACATACAGGCCGTGATGGCCCATGGCGAGAAAATCGCTGAATGAAGCAAAACTCATGCAGGCGCTCCCAGGCTGGCTTGAACTTCGGCCTTGACCCAGCTGGTGCGGGCCTCACGCTTGAGCACTTCCAGGCGCATGCGCAGCAGCAGCACCGCGCCGAAGAAACAGTAGAAACCCAGCACCATCAGTAGCAACGGCGCCCACATTTCCACCGGCATTGCCGGCTTTTCGGTGAGGGTGAAGGTGGCGCCCTGGTGCAGGGTGTTCCACCACTCTACCGAGTATTTGATGATCGGGATGTTGATCACGCCGACAATCGCCAGCACCGCGCAGGCCTTGGCGGCGCTGTCACGGTTGCTGATCGCGTTGCCCAGGGCAATCAGGCCGAAGTACAGGAACAGCAGGATCAACATGGACGTGAGCCGCGCATCCCACACCCACCACGAACCCCAGGTGGGTTTGCCCCAGATCGCGCCGGTGACCAGCGCCACGGCGGTCATCGACGCACCGATCGGCGCGGCGCATTGCAGGGCGACGTCGGCAAGCTTCATCTTCCAGACCAGGCCGACGATGCCGCACACCGCCAGCATCACGTAGCAGGACTGCGCCAGCATGGCGGCGGGCACGTGGATATAGATGATGCGAAAGCTGTTGCCTTGCTGGTAGTCCGGCGGCGCGAAGGCCAGGCCCCAGACCAGGCCGGTGCCGATCAGCAGCACGGCGGCAACGCTCAACCACGGCAGCAGCTTGCCGCTGATACCATAAAACCATTTGGGCGAGCCGAGCTTGTGAAACCAGGTCCAGTTCATTGCTGTTTCTCACGGTTGCTGCTTGTCGTGGCAAGCAGCTTAGGGTCTTTACTGGCCAAGCGTGTAACGCCTGACCAGACCTCATTATTCGCCGACGCTGATCTTCAGGCCGGCCGCTATGGCAAAGGGTGTCAGGGTTACCGCCAGGGCGGCCAGGCTGCCAAGCCACAGGAGGTAACCGGTCGCCGGCATGCCCATCAGCGCAGCCTGCAAAGCACCGCTGCCGAGGATCAGAACCGGGATGTACAACGGCAGAATCAGCAGGGCCAGTAACAGGCCACCGCGCTTCAACCCGACGGTCAACGCTGCGCCCACCGCCCCCAACAGGCTGAGCACTGGCGTACCGAGTAACAAGGACAGGAGCAACACCGGCAAGCATTCAACCGGCAAACCCAGCATCAGCGCCAGCAGCGGCGAAAGCAAGACCAGCGCGAGGCCGGAAAAGGCCCAGTGTGCCAGTACCTTGGCCAATACCAGAAGGGGCAAAGGGTGCGACGAAAGGACCCATTGCTCCAGGGAACCGTCTTCGAAATCACTGCGAAACAGCCCGTCCAGCGAGAGCAGCACGGATAAAAGCGCCGCGACCCATACCAGTCCCGGGGACAAGGTTTGCAACAGTTTAGTCTCGGGACCGACCGCCAAGGGGAACAAGGCAACCACGATGGCGAAGAACACCAGCGGGTTGGCCAGTTCTGCCGGGCGACGGCACAACAGGCGGGCTTCGCGGGCGACCAGCAGCGCAAAGACGCTCATGCCGACCACCGCCCCAGATCCAGTTCACGGTAACCGGCGGGCCTGCGCGCCAGGGTGTGGTGGGTGGTGAGCACCACCAACCCGCCCTGCTCGCAATGGCGGGCCAGGTGTTCTTCCAATTGGGCCACGCCTTGTTTGTCGAGGGCGGTGAACGGCTCGTCGAGAATCCACAGCGGCGGGCCCGGCAAGTACAGGCGCGCCAGCGCGACACGACGCTGCTGGCCGGCGGAGAGGGTGTGACAGGGCACGTCTTCGAAGCCCTTGAGACCGACAGCGGCCAGCGCCTGCCAGATTGCATCGCGGCCAGCGGGATGATGCAACGCGCTGAGCCAACTGAGGTTTTCTTCTGCGGTGAGTACGTCCTTGATCCCGGCGGCGTGGCCGATCCAGATCAGGTTGCGGGCCAACTCGGTGCGCTGTTCATGCAGGGGCTTGCCGTTAAGCCGAACCTCGCCTGCCGTCGGCTGCATCAACCCGGCCAGCAAGCGCAGCAGGCTGGTCTTGCCACTGCCGTTGGGGCCGCTGATTTGCACCATGTCGCCACCCGCCAGGCGCAATTCGAGGTGTTCGAACAGCAGGCGCAGGTCGCGTTCACAGGCAAGCGCTACGGCTTCAAGAAGAGGGCTGGTCAAGAGATCGCGGGCCTTTACGGTTCAAGTCGGCGGTGCAGCGGCCGTTATAGAGAAATGCACAATAACGGCTTTGGCGACCGATTTTAGAGAGCTGGATCAAATAGTTGTGAGGTTTTTACCGCTCTCGTTGCAGACGGGCGGCATTATACATGCGATGCCCTACTCTAAAGAGGGCAATTTCCCCAGAGACGATGCGCACGATGACCGGTGAGATCAACCTTCCTAGCCTGCCGCCAACCGCGACTTCAGGCCCCGCCCCGCTGCCTGCGGCCGGCGAACTGCTCAAGCTGCTGGAGCCGCAGACCGGCTTGATCGCACCTGGAAAAACCGTCAACGCCGAGGTGATCGCGCTTAAACAAGGCGGCGAAGCCTTTCAGCTGCTGTTGAAGTTGACGCTTGATGGCGGTCGCCAGACCCTGGTGCAAGCCAGCAGCACCCAGCCGTTACCGTTGGGCAGTAACGTGGCCGTGGGCCAGACGCAAGCGGGCAACCTGACCCTCTCGCTGCAGCAGGCGTTGAGCGCCAATGTCGCCGCCCTCACCCGCATCGACACCGCCCAAATGCCGGTAGGCACGCTGCTGCAAGCCAAGGTGCTGACCACCCAGCTGCTGCCCCAGGGCAGCTCGCAGCCAGCGGTCTATCGCTCGCTGGTGAGCGTGCTCAATAGCGCCATGACCACTGCCACGCTCACCGTGGAAAGCCCGCAGCCGTTAAGGGTTGGCAGCCTGCTCAGCGCGGTCGTGCAGGACGCGCAGACCCTGAGCTTCGTGCCCTTGAGCGGCATGAAGGATCAACTGGCTGTCGCGCAGCAGCTCTCGACCCAGCAAAGTCGCCAAGGCTCGCTGGATGCGGTGTTTACCGCCCTGCAAAACCTGCCCCGTGGCGACAGCACCTCCGCCGACCTGCGTGGGGCGGCCGAGCGTTTACTGGCGGCATTGCCCGACCTGGCGCAAGTCAGTAACCCCAAGGTATTGGCGCAACTGGTGCAGAACAGCGGAGCCTTTCTGGAGGCCAAGCTGCTTGCCGGGCAGAACCCGCAAATACCACCGCTGGACATGAAGGGCGCGCTGCTGCGCCTGGTCGCGGATCTACTGCCTGCCCTGCCCGCCAGCACCAATCTGAATGCCATCCTCGCCGCCAATACCCTGGCCCAGGTATTGCCCAATTTTGTGCGCAGCCCGTTGGGCACCCTCGGTCAGGTCAGTGCGCGTCAGACGCCCGCGAGTTTCCCGCTGCCCGAGCGGCTGATGGCAAAACTGGAAGGCGAAGGCGACCTGGAAAACCTGCTGCGCCTGGCCGCCGGGGCGATCGCCCGCTTACAGAGCCATCAATTGTCGAGCCTGGAACAGACCGGCACCACCGCCGATGGCCGCCTGCAAACCACCTGGCAACTGGAAATCCCCATGCGCAACCTGCAGGACATCGTACCGCTGCAGGTGAAATTCCAGCGCGAGGAGCCGCCCGCGGATAAAGAGCAGCCCGACCGCAAAGAGCGCAAAGACCCCAAGCAGATGCTCTGGCGCGTGGAACTGGCGTTCGATATGGAGCCATTGGGGCCGTTGCAGGTGCAGGCGCAACTGACTCAGGGCAAACTCTCAAGCCAGTTATGGGCGACACGGCCCTTTACCGCCAGCCTGATCGAAAACCACCTGGGCAGCCTGCGCGAACGCCTGGTGGCGTCCGGGCTTAACGTTGGCGACCTGGATTGCCACCTCGGCACCCCGCCGCGCGGGCCCAAAACCGGACTGGAACAACGCTGGGTGGATGAGACCGCATGAAGAACCCCTCACCGCCCCGTCAGGCGATCGCCCTCAAGTACGATGGCCAGCAAGCCCCCACCCTGACCGCCAAGGGCGATGAGGCCCTGGCTGAAGCGATCCTCAAGCTGGCGCGGGAAAATGAAGTGCCTATCTATGAAAACGCCGAATTGGTGAAACTGCTGGCGCGCATGGAACTGGGGGACAGCATTCCGGAAGAGTTGTACCGCACGATCGCCGAAATCATCGCGTTTGCCTGGACCTTGAAGGGCAAGTTCCCAGTGGGCTATGACCCCGACGCGGGGCCGGTTGAGCGGGATGTGACGGAGCGTGGCGACGACTACTGAATAAAGCCAGGCCAACACCGATTCAAATGTGGGAGGGGGCTTGCTATGTAGGAGCGAGCTTGCTCGCGAAAGACTCAGAGCCCCCGCGTTTATCCAGAATGAACACGTTGCCTGGACGTTTTTCGCGAGCAAGCTCGCTCCTACAATGAGCCCCTTTCGCTTAACTGATCGGCGTTGAGGCTTGCCCCGATAGCGGTGTATCAGCCACCTGAACCTCCGCTATCGGACCAAGCCGATAAACCTCAGCGGCGCAGGAGACGGTCCAGCACCAGCAGGGCCACCGCACCAATCGCGAGCGCGGCGACTGGTTTTTCTTTAACGAACGTAGATACGCTGTCCAGCGCGTCGCCATAGGTCTGGGTCAGCTGACCGGCAGCTTGTCGTCCAACACCTTCTGCTTCGATCTTCGAATCACCCAACAACTTCCCGACCGCACTTTGTGCCTTGCCGGCGAGTTTTTGTGCAACACCTTCTGCTTGTTCACTCTTCATGATTCACCACACCTTTGCGTGTCATTGAGCAGCTCAGGATCGACCCAAGCCAGGGGTTATCTGCACAGCGTTAGGGGAATAGGCGTCACAATTAGTTCAAAGTTGATGAACCTCAGGATTCGAAGGCCCCGAGCTTGAAAAAGCTAGGGCGCGAGGCCCTAGCAGGTATCACTTTTTCTTTTTCGCCGGCTTGTCTGCTTTCTCTGACTTCTTCTCTGTCTTCTCTGACTTCTTCGCCTTTTCTGGCTTGCTGTCGGCTTTTTTCACGGACTTCTTGGGTTCGGCATCTTTTTTCTTGTCTTTCTTTTCCGAAGATTTTGAAAGAGTCGATGCCGCCGCGGATTTTTTTGCGGGTGAAGACTTTTTGTCTTTCAATTCCTTGCTGGCTTTCGAACCTTCACCTTTGCTTTTCTTCTCGTCTTTAGCCACGTTGCCCACCTCTCGGAATATGCCGATATTGGCAAATTGCCTGTGCGATTCGTCACAAGCTATTCGTTAGGTAAGCGCGTTCACGGGCGGTTCAAATTTTTGCTGCGTCGAAACAGGCTGACCAATTGAGTTGTCGGGCGCCCGGTCACTTCGATTGAACGATCAATTGGACGCTCCCTCTATCGCATAACCAGTGAATGGAGGATGTAACCATGATCGACTCAGCAACCGGCATGAAGCCAGGGGAACGGTATTTAATCGAGAGCCAGGAGCGAACTCATCATTTCCCGGGGTTTTTCCTCGATGGAAAATACTACTTGGGCCCCGAACTTATGACTGCCGTGGGATGGCTTGAAGGTCAGAAATTCCTGTACGACGAACTCGACGCGCTGGGAGACCCGGTGTTCCCTGAGCGGGTCGCTGGCGTTATCGAAGACCTGACGTTGACGCTCAATGACGGCGCGCGCCTCAAGTTGAAGGAAGTTCGCTTTCACGCACCGCTGGAACAGCCCGACCCTGAATCGACGAGCAAGATCGAAGGCGTCTGGAGAGACGCCAAGAAAAATCGTCCGCTGCTCATCGCAGGCGTCACCGCTTTGGCATTCGGCGTTATTGCGTTTGCACTCGCTCGACAGAAACGCGAAACACGTGGACTGCGCAGATAATTTCGGGTGGTTGCCTGGGTTCCATCTGCAGGTAGATGGAACCCCGGGCTTTTACGATGGCCCACATTGAGTAGGCGGAATCAATCCAGGACTTCACTCAGCGGAATGAAATTGACCTGATCGCCCACCGCCAAGGTCGTCCCTTCCAGCACCTCCACCAGCCCTTGCGCCCACGCTGCACTGCGCAACACGCCGGAGCTCTGGTTGCCGTAGATGACCGCCTGGCCCTGCTCGATACGCCCGCGCAGATACTCGCGGCGGTTGCCTGGTTTGGGCCATACGAACCCCACCGGCACATTGAAACGTAGCGGCGCAACGTCTTGCACACCTTGGCGGCGCAGCAGGTAAGGCCGTGCCAACAGGGCGAACGTCACCAGGGTCGACGCGGGGTTACCCGGCAGGCCGATCACTGGCACGCCACGAAAGTGCCCAAAGGTCAGCGGCTTGCCCGGTTTGATCGCCAATTTCCATAGCGCCAGCTCGCCCTCTTCACGCAAGGCAATACCGAGGAAATCCGCCTCGCCCACGGATACACCGCCGGTGGACAGGATCAAGTCGACGCTGCCCAAGCCGGCCAATCGCGTACGCGTCTGTTGCAGATCGTCCGGCAAGATGCCGGCATCGATCACTTCACAGCCCATTCGCGTCAGCCAACTGCACAGCACGCGGCGGTTGCTGTTGTAGATCTGGCCTGGCCCCAGCGGCAAACCGGGCTCGATCAGCTCATCGCCGGTCGACAGCACGGCCACCCGCACCCGGCGCACCACGTTCAGGTGATCGCGCCCAAGCGAAGCGGCCAGGCCCAACTCGATCGGGCCCAGGCGCGTACCCGCGTGCAACACCAACTCGCCGACCGTGGTTTCCTGGCCTTGTGGTCGGATGTTCTGGCCCGCGTGCAGCGGCTCGCTGAAACTCACGCGCTCATCGCCGTGAAGGGTGGCGTTTTCCTGCATTTCTACGCAGTCCGCACCCTGGGGCACCGGCGCGCCGGTAAAGATGCGCGCGCAGGTGCCGGCCGCCAGAGGCTCTGGCGCATTGCCGGCGAAAATGCGTTGGCTGATCGGCAAGGGTTCGCCGGCCCAATCCGCCACGCGCAGCGCGTAGCCGTCCATGGCGCTGTTGGGCCAGGGCGGCAGGTCGAGGGTGGAGACCAGATCTTGCGCTAATACGCGGCCATCGCACTCGGCCAGGCGCAGGCTTTCGTGCTCGCGGATCGGCGACGCGTCGGCCATGTCCAACAAACGCTGCAAGGCCACTTCCACTGGCATCAAGGCACCGGACTTGCCGGGCTTATCCACGCGATTCACAAGGCTCGGCCTGTTTCAGATGGGGGACGAAGTTGCACGGCCGATGACGGTTATCCAGCTGTTCCGCCAGGATGCCGTCCCAACCGGTGCGCACCGCATTGGTGGAGCCTGGCAGGCAGCACACCAGGGTGCCATTGGCCAGGCCGGCCAGGGCGCGGGACTGCACCGTGGACGTGCCGATGTCGGCTACGGATATCTGGCGAAACAGCTCGCCGAAACCATCGACCTGCTTGTCCAACAGGCAGCTCACCGCTTCGGGCGTGCTGTCGCGGCCAGTGAAGCCGGTGCCGCCGGTGATCAGCACGACCTGCACCACGTCCTCGGCGATCCAATGGGCAACCTGGGCGCGAATTTTGTAAAGGTCGTCCTTGAGCAGCACCCGTTCGGCCAGGGTGTGGCCGGCGGCGGTCAGGCGGTCGACGAAGACCTGGCCCGACGTGTCGGTGTCCAGGGTACGGGTGTCGCTGACGGTCAATACAGCGATATTCAGGGGTACGAAGGGCGCATCGGCCTTGGCGTTCATGGCACGGTCCGGTTGTCGAAGGAACAGCCCGATGTTATATCACAGGCCCCTATTTCCATGCCGCAGCGGAACCGCCATGTCTGTTGAATCTTCACCCCTGCCTTGCTCGATTTTATTGTTGGCCGGTGGGCGTGGCCAACGCATGGGCGGCCAGGACAAGGGGCTGCTGGAATGGCGCGGCGAGCCCTTGATTGCGCACCTGCAACGCCTGGCGCGGCCGCTGACGAACGACTTGATCATCTCGTGCAATCGCAACCACGCGCGGTATGCGCCCTATGCCGACCAACTGGTGAGCGATGACAGCCCGGACTTTCCCGGGCCACTTGCCGGCATCCGCGGGGGACTGTTTGCCGCACGCCATGGGCATCTGCTGATCCTGCCCTGCGATGTGCCGCGCATCGATGCGCGACTGCTGGCCGACTTGCGTGCCACAGCGCACTGCAACCCGCAGGTTCCGGTGATGATTCGCCACGGCGAGTTCTGGGAACCCTTGCTCTGCATCCTCCCCACCGCCCTGAAAGAACAAGTGGAACGAGCCTGGCAAGCGGGCGAACGCAGCCCGCGGAAAATTTTCCTGCAACTGGGTGGCGTGGCGCTCGAATGCGCCACCGATGACCCGCGCCTGGCCAATCTTAATACCCCCGAGCTGTTGCACCCACAGGCTGGCATGTCAGAATGAGCCTTGCATCAGGAACTTTGCCGGCGTTGCACACGTCACAAGGTCAGCATTTCAAAAGTATTCTCTCGGAGACACACTCATGACTCAACGGACCATCGCCGCTCTCATGCTTGCACTGGGCCTCGCCACCCTCGCCGGTTGCGCTTCGCCAACAGTGATCACCCTGAATGACGGTCGCGAAATCCAGGCCGTCGACACCCCGAAATTCGATGAAGATTCGGGCTTCTACGAATTCGAACAGTTGGACGGCAAACACACCCGTATCAACAAAGATCAGGTTCGTACCGTTAAAGACCTGTAAGCCATCGCTTGCACACAAGGCCCGCCTCGCGCGGGCCTTGTTGTTTCTGGCGTTTACCAGTCCAGGGTGATTTCGCTGCGAAAGGTGCGTTGCTGGCCGCTGACCGGGTCGATGAAACGTACGCCCTGGGCCAGCAACTTGAGCGGGTTGGCGTAGTCGTCCACCGCGTCCTTGATTACGTTGGGATAGAACGGGTCATTGCAGATGCTCGCCCCGAGCGCAGTCATGTGGACGCGCAACTGGTGCTTCTTGCCGGTGACCGGGAACAGGCCATAGCGCCATAAATCGCCGTGCTTCTCGCGCACTTCCACTGCCGTTTCGGTATTGCTGGCACCGGGGCCTTCCTGCATGCGGAAGAACGGTTCGCCGTCCATCAGCCGGCTCTTGTGCACCAGCGGGAAGGTCAGGCCAGGTAACGCCGGAGCAATGGCTTCGTAGAATTTATCGATGCGCCGCGTGGGAAACAGCTGCTGATAGGCCGCGCGGCTGTCGGGATTGGCCGAGAACAGCACCAGCCCTGCGGTATGCCGGTCGATGCGGTGCAGGGGCACCAGGGCGGGATTGTCCAGACGCCGGATCAAACGGCGCAGCAGCGTTTGTTCGACGTATTCGCCGGCGGGGGTCACCGGCAGAAAATGCGGTTTGTCGGCCACCACCAAGTGTTCATCGGCGTACAGGACGGTTTCCTGTACCGGGATCACTTTCTCGTTGGGCACTTCGCGAAAGTAATAAATGCACAGGCCTTCCTTGTAGGCCAGGTCCAGGCGGATGGGGCGACCATTGATATCCAGCACCCGGCCACGGGCAATGCGGTCCAGCCAGTGTTCACGGGCGATTGCCGGGAAATGATCGCACAGGCAATCGAGCACCGTCGCCCACGGGCCAGGCGGCAGGTATAAGGTGCTGGCTTGGTGCTGTGACGGGGAAAAACCGGAAGTGGACATGCAGATGCTCAAAGCCTGGAATAAACAGGCGGGCATTATCCCGCATGGCGCGGGATTGAGCCTAGGAGAGATCTCAGGCCTTGACCAATTGCGCGCGCAAAACCTTCGAAGCGCTCGCCGCCTCGGTAAACTCCTTGAGCCAGCGCAGCACGTCTACGGCTTCCCAACGGCCCGGATCGTACAGGGCGTAGAGCAAGCCCTGGTAACCCACCACATCCAACTGCTTGTGATAACCGGCACGCTGGAACAGCGCCTCGATTTCTGCAAAGCAGGTATTGAAATGCACTTTGTTGAAGGGCGTCTTGCCTTCCGTGACCAGGCCATCGAGGCGCAGCTCGCTCACCGCATCGCGCACGACGTCGGCGGACATGCGATTGACGCTGCTTTTCAGTTGTTCGACATTCACCACGGGCGTTCCCTCTATTCATCGCTGTACAAACATACAGTAACGTAATATTGGAAACCCCGCCATGGCCTAAACATCAGCGCAGGAAAGCGACCACCTGCTCGGCGTCGAACGGCCAATCCAGTTCAGCCCCCGTGTCCACCCGTCTAAGCACCGGAATCCGCAGGCCGTACACCTCGGTCAAGTCGTCGGGATCAGTGATATCCACCAGCTCCACGAGTAACCCGTGTTCGACGAGCGGCATGATTTCGGCTTCGGCAATTTCACACAGATGGCAACCCAGGGTGCCGAACAGCTGGCATTCAGGAAGCATGGCAAATCAACTCGAATGGAAAACACGCCACCATTCTAAACCCAACATTGGGCAACCGGCGCGCCGATCAGTCCTGGCTGACAGCGCCGATCTTGTGGATCGACAAGTCCGCCCCGTAATACTCCTCTTCCTGGCTCAGGCGCAGCCCGCACACGCGCTTGATCACACCGTACACCAGCAGACCGCCGCCCAGCGCCACGGCGACGCCGAGGGCGGTGCCGATCAACTGACTGACCAGGCTCACACCGCCCAACCCACCCAGCGCCGTCTGCCCGAAGATGCCGCAGGCAATGCCGCCCCATACCCCACACAGGCCATGCAGTGGCCATACGCCCAGTACGTCATCGATTTTCCAACGGTCCTGGGCCGCCATGAAGCACCACACGAATAAGCCCCCCGCAACCACACCGGTAACCAATGCGCCCACCGGATGCATCAGGTCGGAACCGGCACAGATCGCCACCAGCCCGGCCAGCGGACCGTTGTGCAGGAAGCCGGGGTCATTGCGGCCGATCACCAGCGCAGCGACGGTGCCGCCGACCATTGCCATCAACGAGTTGACCGCCACCAGGCCGCTGACGCCATTGAGGGTTTGCGCGCTCATCACGTTAAAACCGAACCAGCCCACGATCAGGATCCACGAGCCCAGCGCCAGGAACGGAATGCTTGAGGGAGCAAACGCCACCAGGCGCCCGTCGCGGTAACGTCCGTTGCGCGGGCCGAGCAACAGCACCGCCGCCAACGCCAGCCAGCCGCCCATGGCATGCACCACCACGGACCCGGCGAAGTCATGGAAGCTGGCGCCAAAGGTCGCGAGCAGCCAGGCTTGCAGGCCGAAGTTGCCATTCCACATCATGCCTTCGAAGAACGGGTAGATGAACGCCACGAGCAATGCCGTCGCGCACAACTGCGGCGCGAATTTCGCGCGCTCGGCAATTCCCCCGGATATGATCGCCGGGATCGCGGCGGCAAAGGTCAGCAGGAAGAAAAACTTCACCAGGCCGTAGCCATGATCCGCGCTGATCACCGCCGCCGGTTGCATGAAGCTGACCCCATAGGAGATCCAATAGCCTATAAAGAAATAAGCCAGGGTGGAGATCGCGAAGTCGCTGAGGATTTTCGACAACGCGTTGACCTGATTCTTCTGGCGCACCGTACCGACTTCCAGAAAGGCAAAACCGGCGTGCATGGCCAGGACCATGACCGCGCCAATCAGGATGAACAGGGTATTGGAGCTATGGACAAGGGTGTCCACCGCACTTTGCAGATTTTCCATGGAGGTTGGCAGGCCTGCGGTAAGGCAAACAGCACCAAAGCGGTTCAGGCCGGGGTTGCTCGCACCAAATTAGCACCAAGGCCGCCGCCCTTCTTCAGAGGACGTGAACCGCTTTAGCGCAGCGATCAACACAACCGGCGCTCCCCGACGGGGTATTTGCGCTAGTTTCAGTTAATTAGGGTAAGGTTTTTCAAGGTTTTCACCTCGACCGCCCGGATTCAGCGCAGGCCCCAGGGCATGCGCACCAAGGCAAAGCAAAAGCTGTACCAGACAATTGCAGTGAACCTTCGGCAAACCCCGCGACTCGAAACCACACGTATAGAACAGCCACACACGGAGATAACCATGGCCGGCAAAACAGCAAAGACTGCTCAAGAAATACTGATGGCGGATTTTCAGACTCTCGTCAGCGATACCGAAAGGTTGCTGGACGATACCGCCATCCTGGCCGGTGACCAGGCCGATGAGCTGCGTACCAAGATCCACGAAAGTCTGCTCAAGGCCCGCGAAACCCTGCAATTGACCGAAGACTCCCTGCGCGAGCGCGGCCAGGCGGCCATTACTGCGACAGAAGATTACGTGCAGGCCAACCCCTGGCAGTCTGTCGGTATCGCGGCGGGCGTGGGCTTTTTGATCGGTCTGTTGGCTACCAGGCGTTAATATCATGGCTATCGACGAATCCAGCTCGTCCAAGGGCGCAGGTACCACCTCCCGCCGCCTGGGCGCTGCCGTGCTCGGCTTACTGCACAGCCATGTCGAACTGTTTGGCATCGAGTTACAGGAACAGAAGGCACGCACGGTCAGCCTGCTGCTGTTTGCCGGCTTGGCCTTGGTGTTTGCCCTGCTGTTGTTGGTGGGCTTATCGACATTGGTGATGATCCTGGTATGGGATACCGGCTACCGCCTGACCGGGATCATTTGTCTGTGCGTGTTTTACAGCCTGGCCGCAGCATTCTGCGGGGTACGCTTGAAGGCGGCCGTGTTCGATGAGTCCACGCCCTTCCACGCCACCCTCGAAGAATTGGCCAATGACCGGGAGCGCCTGTTGCCATGAGCCTGCCTGAAATCCCGCAAAATTCGTCCCGTCGGGAAATGCGCAAGGCGTTGATCCGCCTGCGCATGGAAATGCACCGTCAGGAAATCCGTCACGAGTCCCAGCAACTGATGGCGCCGCTGCACAAAGTGCGCGACCTGCGTCACAACTGGCAAGACAGCCTGGGCATCAAGCACGCGCCGCTGTGGGGCGTGGCGGCGGTGACACTGATGGGGTTCTTTACCGGCAAGGGCGCCAAGGGCGGCAGCATCAGCAGCGTAACGCGCCTGGTACGGCTGGGGGCCGGGTTGATCCCGCTGATCAAACTGGCCATGCAAGGCTCGCGCAGAAAATAAGCCCCGCTCGCTGGCCCCACGCTACAACCTGACCGCCGGACAATTGCGCCACGGCGGTCAGCGCCTGTTATCAGCCGCTGTCGACCTGAAGATTTCCGCTTGCCCCGCCCGCGCGGAAACGGGAAGCTGCGGGTGTTATTCACCCTACGGAGAGTACCCGCCTTGGATTGGCCTACCCTGCTGACCCGCGAACGTCTTGGCAAGCCCCTGCACAGCCCTGAAGAACTGGGCCGCAGCCCGTTCCACAAAGACCATGACCGCATTATATTTTCCGGCGCGTTCCGTCGCCTGGGCCGCAAGACCCAAGTGCACCCGGTGTCGAGCAATGACCACATCCACACGCGCCTGACCCACTCGCTGGAAGTCAGCTGTGTGGGCCGCTCCCTTGGCATGCGCGTCGGTGAAACGTTGCGCGGCGCCTTGCCCGACTGGTGCGATCCAAGCGATCTGGGCATGGTGGTGCAATCGGCCTGCCTGGCCCATGACATCGGTAATCCACCCTTCGGACACTCCGGCGAAGACGCCATTCGCCACTGGTTCCAACAGGCCGCCGGGCGCGGCTGGCTGGATGACATGAGCAACGCCGAGCGCAATGACTTCCTCAACTTTGAAGGCAACGCCCAGGGTTTCCGCGTATTGACCCAGCTTGAATATCATCAATTCGACGGCGGCACGCGGCTGACCTATGCCACCTTGGGCACTTACCTCAAGTACCCCTGGACTGCCCGCCACGCGGACTCGCTGGGCTATAAGAAACACAAGTTCGGCTGCTACCAGAGCGAGCTGCCGATTCTGGAACAGATCGCGCATAAACTCGGCCTGCCTCAACTGGAGGAGCAACGCTGGGCCCGCCACCCATTGGTGTACTTGATGGAGGCCGCCGACGACATCTGCTATGCGCTGATTGACCTGGAAGATGGCCTGGAGATGGACTTGCTGGAGTACGCCGAAGTCGAGTCACTGCTGCTCGACCTGGTGGGTGATGACCTGCCGCAGACGTATCGACAATTGGGCCCGCAGGATTCCCGTCGGCGCAAGCTGGCGATCCTGCGCGGCAAGGCCATCGAGCACCTGACCAACGCAGCGGCGCGCGCATTCGTCGAACAACAGGACGCCCTGCTTGCCGGCACCCTGCCTGGCGACCTGGTTGAGCATATGCACGGTCCGGCAAAGCGTTGCGTACTGGATGCCAAAGACATGGCGCGCAAGAAAATCTTCCAGGACAAACGCAAGACCCTGCATGAAATCGGCGCCTACACCACCCTGGAAATTCTGCTGAACGCTTTTTGCGGTGCGGCGTTGGAGCAACACGGCGGGCGTACGCCGTCGTTCAAGCACCGGCGCATTCTTGACTTGCTGGGCAACAGCGCGCCGGACCCTGCCTGGCCGTTGCACGCCTCGTTCCTGCGCATGATCGACTTCATCGCCGGCATGACCGACAGCTATGCCACCGAGATGGCTCGAGAGATGACCGGCCGCTCCAGCCCTCAATAACGACTCGATCGACTCGCTCTGTTGCCTGAAACGAATCGCCCTACGATGGGAACAGAGCGGCCTGATCGAATTCGTACATATTCCCGAGGAATAATCACGCACGCCATCGCAGACAAGACGAGCAGTTCCTACGCTCCCATCGACGCTTGACTCACTGTGTACTCTCTATGCCCAACTATCCCCTTCGTATTCTTTTGGTGGAGGATCACCCTTTTCAACTCCTCGCCACCCAATGCTTGCTTAGAAGCTTCGGCTTCCACCAGCTCACCCCCGTCGAAAATGCCGAACAGGCCATACGCACCATGACCCAGTCTGAATTCCCCTTCGACTTGATGTTATGCGACCAATGCCTGCCCGACCTGCCCGGACTTGAGTTGGTAGAAATCGCCAGCCGTGGTCAGTTTATTACCCGAGCGATTCTATTGAGCGGGTTACCAACGACGGAATTACTCAAACTGACCGCACAAGCTGCGCAGCGTAATCTGCCACTTCTGGGTTGTTTATCAAAACCGTTAAATAAAGATGAACTTGAGCGTTTAATTAGTTCAACTCACCCATTATAAGTGTAGGAATTTATACCTTAGTAATTGCGAAAAACAACGAGAGAGCTGTCGCAAAATACCCGTGACCGTTAGCTACGCCAACCGCCCTGAAAACACACACACTTAGTGTCACAATTACCTAGCAACTCGTAGGCCTATGCCTTTCTTTGTGTAGGAAACTTCCTGTTTTGCGCTTGTCACCCCCACGCTTCATGCTGCTGCCTCGTCTTCTGAGCTAATGTGAACGCTTTATTTGCACCTGCATGGAATGTAATTATGAACACCGTTTTTATTATCGACGACCACCCCGTTATACGACTCGCCATCAGAATGTTACTGGAACATGAAGGTTACAAAGTCGTTGGAGAAACGGATAACGGGTGCGACGCCATACAAATGGTCCGCGAATGCCTGCCGGACTTGGTAATCCTGGACATCAGCATTCCGAAACTTGACGGCCTCGAAGTTCTCTGCCGATTCAACGCCATGAACACTTCGATGAAAACCCTGGTGCTTACCGCCCAATGCCCGACGCTGTTTGCCACGCGCTGCATGCGTTCGGGCGCGGACGGTTACGTCTGCAAGGAAGGCGACCTGAGTGAACTACTGAGTGCTATCCGCGCCGTACTATCCGGGTACAACTACTTCCCCAGCCAGGCATTGAATGCAAATGGAACGGAAGGCATGGACACGCAGGAGCTGGACTTGTTCAGGGCTGTTAACGACCGGGAACTCATGGTCTTGCAACTTTTTGCACAAGGCCGCACCAACAAAGAAATAGCCAAGGGCATGTTCCTGAGTAATAAAACCGTCAGCACGTATAAAAAGCGACTAATGCAAAAACTAAAAGCCCAGTCTTTAGTCGAGCTCATCGAGATGGCAAAACGAAACGCGCTAGTGTGAGAAAACGGATGCCCAGCCGTATCAAGGACTATTTGATCATATTGAGTGCCGGTTTGTACTTCAGCACTACCGTGCTTGCGGACGACTCCACCGACCCGCAACACTTCACGTTATTGAGCCGCGCCGGAATCGTTCAACTGAACACTCAACTGGACAGGACCCAGCGCCAGTGGCTGCAATACAAGCGCGAACTGGTGCTGGGTACTGCCGCGCCTGACTACCCGCCGTTCGACCTCACCTCCAGTGGTCGCGATTACGAAGGCCTTACCGCAGATTATGCAGGCCTGCTGGCCAAGGCACTGGCCATACCGGTGAAGGTCCTGCGCTACCCTACCCGGGTGGCCGCCATTCAAGCCCTCGAAGCTGGCGACATCGATTTGCTGGGTTCCTCCAACGGCTTTGAGGCCGCGAACCCCAATCTCACATTGTCGGCACCTTACGCCGTGGACCAGCCTGTACTGGTCACTCGCGAGGGGGAAACCCGCAGCCTCAGCGATGGCCTTGAAGGGCTGCGCTTGAGCCTCGTCTATCATTACCTGCCGTTCGATGAAGTGGAGAAGCTGTACCCCAAGGCGGATATCCGCACCTATCCCTCTTATCAAAATGCCCTGAATGCAGTGGCGTTTGACCAGGCGGATGTGTTTCTTGGCGATACGATTTCCACCCACTTCATGATTAACAAGGGCTACCTCAAAAACGTTCGCATGGCCAACTTCGGCAAGCATGAGGCCTATGGCTTCAGCTTTGCCCTGCGCCACGACAACCTCGTTCTCCTGAGCATTGTCGACACGGTGCTGGCGGCTGTGCCCATCAATGAGCGGGATAGCATCGCCAAGCGTTGGAGCGCCGGCAGCGATATCTTGCTGACCGACGAGAAACTGCAACTGACCCCGCGCGAAGAACGCTGGTTGAAGGCGCACCCGGTGGTAACGGTCATCGTGAATGAAACCTTTGCCCCGCTCACCTTCTTCGATGCGGAGGGCAATTTTCGCGGCATCACCGCCGACCTTCTTGAACTCATTCGCTTGCGGACCGGCTTGCGTTTTGCGGTGCAGCGCGGACGTAAAGTCGACGATATGATCGAGCAGGTCGCCACGCAGAAAGTCGATATGATCGGGGCGATCGTGCCGAGTAACCAACGGGAGGCGCAGCTGAATTTCAGCCGTCCCTACCTGGAAAACTCGTACGTGCTATTGACCCGAAAAGAACCCGGAGCACCGCTGAACCTGGAGCAGATGGCGGGCAAGCGCCTGGCGGTGACCCTGGGCACTCCGCTGGCCGAAATCCTGCGCAAGGACTTTCCCCAGATTCATCTGGTGGAAACCGGCGATACCTTCAGGGCCTCCGAGTTGCTTGCACAAGGGCAAGTGGATGGCGCTGTGAACACACTGTTGATCGCTAACTATTTCCTGTCCTCGAAGGTTTTCCGGGACAAGCTGCAGATCACCACGAGTATTGGCACCACGCCGGCGACGTTCGCCCTGGCCACCTCTCGCCATGCCACCGAGTTGGGCTCGATCCTCGATAAAGCGCTGCTCAGTATCGCCCCGGATGAAATGGGGGTGATCAACAGTCGCTGGCGTGGCTACACAGTCGAATCCGATAGCTACTGGCGCAATTACAACCAACTGATTGCCAAAATCGTCATCGGTACCGGTTTGCTGCTCCTGATTTCCCTGACCTGGAATGCCTACATGCGGCGCCAGATCAGGCAACGAAAAATGGCCGAGCGCGCCCTCAACGATCAGTTCGAATTCATGCGCGCGCTGGTCAATGAAACACCGCACCCCATCTATGTACGCGACCGTAATGGCTTGCTGCAAACCTGCAACGACAGTTATCTGCAGGCCTTCGACGTCAAGCGGGAGGATGTAATCGGCAAAAGCGTGACCCAGATGAGCATGGCCCTGGCGCCCGAAGCAGCGCAGTACCATGCCGACTACCTGCGGGTGGTGGCTGAGGGCAATCCATTGATTCTGGACCGCACCCTGCATATCGAGGAGAGGAAGCTGACGATCTACCACTGGATCCTGCCCTACCGCGATTCCACCGGCGAAGTCCAGGGCATCATCGGCGGCTGGATCGACATCAGTGAACGGCGTCAGTTGTTCGATGAACTGCGCGCCGCCAAAGAGCGCGCCGACGAGGCCAACCGCGCCAAAAGCACGTTCCTTGCCACCATGAGCCACGAGATCCGCACCCCCATGAACGCCGTGATCGGCATGCTCGAACTGACGCTCAAGCGGGCCGACCAAGGGCATCTCGACCGTCCGGCGATAGAAGTAGCCTACAACTCGGCCAAGGATCTCCTGGAGCTGATAGGCGACATTCTCGACATCGCGCGCATTGAGTCCGGCCGTCTCAGCCTGGCGCCGGAACGCGTCAATCTGCGCGAGGTGATCGAGTCCGTGGTACGCGTGTTTGACGGTCTCGCGCGCCAGAAAACCCTCAGCCTGCTACTGGAGTTCAAGCCCGACCTGAACGACATCGAAGTCCTCATAGACCCGCTGCGCTTCAAGCAAGTGCTGTCCAATCTTGTGAGCAACGCCATCAAGTTCACCGAACACGGCCAGGTGAAAATCAAGGTGGAGGTGCAACCGAGCCAGACCCAGGAACAGGTCGACGTGAAGCTGGTCGTGGAAGACACCGGTATCGGCATCAACCGGGACGACCAACTGCGCCTGTTCGAGCCGTTCGCCCAGGCCGACAATTCCGGGCACCTGGCCAGAAGCGGTGCCGGCCTGGGCCTGGTGATCTGCCGCAGCCTTTGCGCGATGATGGGCGGCCAGCTGAGCCTGAGCAGCGTGCCCATGGTCGGCACCCAAGTGCACGTCAACCTGAAAATGCCGCGCCTGCATCCGATCACCCCCCAGGGTGAGCACGCGCCTGCGAAGCCGGTCTCTACCCCGGTGCTCAATGTGCTGGTAGTAGACGACCATCCGGCGAACCGCCTGCTGATGTGCCAGCAACTGGGCTACCTGGGCCATCAATTCACTGCCGCCGAGCATGGTGCCGCCGGGTTCCAGGCCTGGCGCCAGGAACAGTTCGACCTGGTGATCGCCGACTGCAACATGCCCATCATGAATGGCTACGAGTTGAGCCGTTCCATCCGTGAATACGAGCAACGCGAACAGCTGGCGCACTGCGTGGTACTGGGGTTTACCGCCAATGCACAACCGGAGGAAAGACAACGCTGCATGGAAGCGGGCATGGACGACTGCCTGTTCAAACCTATCAGCCTCACCGTGCTGGAACGGCAGTTGGCACAGATCATCCCCCAACCCACGAGCCCGCAGCTGGACCTGGGATGCCTGGACGCGCTGACCGGAGGGGATTCGCAATTGAGTCGACGCCTGCTCGAAGAACTGCTGACCAGCAGCGTTGATGATCGTCAGGCACTCATTGCGCTGCTGGATCGCAAGGCTTCATCCACCGACATCATCGAACAGGCCCACAAGATCAAGGGGGCCGCACGCATCGTCCAAGCCAATGCCTTGGCCGGGCAGTGCGAAATACTGGAGCAGGCCTGCTCGCGCAATGATGATCGGCGAGTGATCGAGACGGGGGTCAAATCCCTGGAAAAGCTCATGCTCGAGCTGGAACGGGCACTGCAGGTTCAACTGCATGACCTGGACGGCCAATAGGAGGCAGGGGCTTGCCCCAATGCCAGTCAGTTGAGGGTGAACACTGTACCTGTGGCGAGGGAGCTTGCTCCCGCTGGGCCGCGAAGCGGCCCCAAAGATGGGACTGCTGCGCAGTCCAGCGGGAGCAAGCTCCCTCGCCACAGGTTACTTTTTACCCTTTCTACTTCTTAACTCACTGGCATTAGGGCTTGCCCCCCGCCTCGCTCGCTCAGCAATCGGTCAAGCGCAGGAAAATAGCCGCGAGTTGTTCGATACCTGCCTGGTCCTGAGGCGTAAAACGCGCCAGCGACGGGCTGTCGAGGTCAAGGACGCCAATCAATTGGCCGTTCTTGACCAGCGGCACCACCAACTCACTGTTGGAGGCGCTGTCACAGGCAATGTGCCCGGCAAACGCATGCACGTCTTCCACTCGCTGGGTTTGCCGGGACGCCGCGGCGGCACCACACACGCCACGCCCAAAAGGGATGCGCACGCAGGCGATCTGGCCCTGGAAGGGGCCGAGAACCAGCTCATCATTACGATTAAGGTAGAAACCCGCCCAGTTCAGGTCGTCCAACTGATTGAACAGGAACGCGGAAAATTGCGCGCTGTTGGCGATGAAATCCCGCTCATCCGCCAGCAGCGACTCCAGTTGCGCACACAGCAGCGCATAGCCCTCGAGGCCGGTGCCGGCCTGTTGTAAATCGATCATGGTTGACGCTCCAGCAATTTGAGACCCACCCAGTAACGAGCGAACTGATAGGCGCAGCGGCCATTGCGGTTGCCGCGCCCGGTCGCCCAGCGCACGGCGAGAATGTCGAGTTGTTCATCACGCTGCCACTGCAGGCCGGTCTTGCCGGCCAATTCGCCGATCCAGTGCTCCACCACATTCAGGAAGTGCTCCTGGGTAAACGGGTAGAACGACAGCCACAAGCCAAAACGGTCGGACAAGGCAATCTTGTCTTCTACCGCCTCGCTCGGGTGCAGTTCGCCATCTACGCGCTTCCAATTGTCGTTGTCGCTCTGGTTCTCCGGCACCAGGTGACGACGATTGGAGGTGGCATACAGCAACACGTTTTCCGGCGCCTGCTCCAGGGAGCCATCCAGCACGCTCTTGAGCACGCGATAGTCACCTTCCCCGGCATCGAACGACAGGTCATCGCAGAACAGGATGAAACGCTGCGGCAGCTTGAGCAGTTGCTCGACCACACGCGGCAGGTCGGCCAGGTGGTCACGCTCGATTTCGATCAAGCGCAGGCCGGCTTCGGCGTGCTGGGCGAGCAAGGCGCGTACCATGGATGATTTCCCGGTGCCACGCGAACCCCACAGCAGCGCATGGTTGGCAGGCAAGCCGTCGAGAAACTGTTGGGTGTTACGCGCCAGCTGTTCACGCTGCTTGTCGACGCCGATCAGGTCCGACAGGCGCATGTCCAGGCTGACTTCCAGCGGCAACAGAAAGCCTGTACGGCCTTCGCGCTGCCAGCGGGCGGCCAGGCACTGGTTCCAGTCGATGGCTTGGCGCGGTGCGGGTAACAGGGGCTCCAGGCGCGCCAGCACGGCGTCAGCCCGCTCAAGAAAGGCATTCAATCGAGAATCCACATCTATTCCTCTGGCAAGTTCTTGTAAAAGATGGCGTATTGGCAACCCTGTGGCAGACCGCACAAGGCTGCGTCAAGAAAATCGATTTATGCCGGGCAAGTCAGCGCTGGTGGGATGTTCAGCTATGCTTGCCGGGCGAAGGGAAACGTGAAGTGGTTCAACACTCGATGGATATCAAGTTCGCCCACCGCTTGTCTTATAAACAAGCCAGATTGACTGTGCTGGTCGGTTTCGTCTTGGGAACCTTGCTCAGTTTTATCCAAATCGGCATTGATTATGCCAGTGAAGACGCATCCATCAACCGTGAAATACGCTCGCTGATCGAAATCAGCCATAATCCTGCCTCGCGTATCGCCTACAACATCGATGCCGAACTTGCCCAGGAACTGACCCTGGGCCTGCTGCACTCTCCTGCCATTGCCCACGCACAGCTGGTCGACAACAACGGCATGGTGCTGGCCGACGTCGAGCGGCCGCGCAAGGAAAGCCATTATCGGCCTGTCAGCGATTTTCTGTTCGGTGCCAACCGTCAATTCGAAGACCGCTTGTACCTCAGCCATATGCCCAACGAATCCCTGGGCGTGCTGCGTCTGGATGTCGATACCTACGCGTTTGGCAGCCGTTTCCTGCGCCGCGCCGAGGTCACGTTGCTCAATGGTTTTGTGCGCAGCCTGCTGCTGACCGGGATCTTGCTGGGCTTGTTCTACGTCATGCTCACCCAGCCGCTGGTGCGCATTATTCGCGCGTTGAGCACGCGCAAACAGGCGCGCCTGGACTGCCCGCCAGGGCATGAGCACGACGAAATCGGCGTGCTGGTCAACGTTGCCAACCAGCAATTCGAAAACATGGAAACCGAGATTCAGCAGCGTCGCCATGCCGAAGATCGTCTCACCGAATACCTGGGCCAACTGGAAGACATTGTTTCTGCGCGCACCCTTGAGCTCAAGACCAGCAATCAACGCTTGAGCCAGATCAACGACGAATTGGAAGCAGCGCGGATGACCGCCCTGGGCATGGCCCAGGCTCGGGCGGCGTTCCTGGCCAATATGAGCCATGAAATCCGCACTCCGCTCAATGGCCTGCTGGGCATGATTGCCCTGTCGCTGGACAGCCCGCTCAACGCCGAGCAGCGCCAGCAACTGTCCATTGCCCATGACTCCGGCAAGGTACTGGTAGAGTTGCTCAACGATATCCTCGACCTGTCCAAGTTCGACGCGGGTCAACTGGAGCTTGAGCGAATCCCGTTCGACCTCGGCTCACTGGTGGAAGACACCGCCAACCTGTTGTCGCAAAACGCCGCGCCCAGCGTGGAACTGACCTGCCTGATCGACCCGCTGTTTGCTGCCCAAGTCATTGGCGACCCGACGCGGGTGCGGCAAATCGTCAGTAACCTGCTGTCCAATGCCTTGAAGTTCACCCGCTTCGGCCGGGTGGATGTGCGCCTGAGCCACCACGGCGACGGAGTGCGCATTGAAGTCTGTGATACCGGTATCGGGATTGCCCAGGATGCACAGGTCAAGATTTTCCAGCCGTTCACCCAGGCCGGCGCTGGTATTACGCGCCAATTCGGCGGCACCGGCCTGGGGCTCGCATTGACCCATAACCTCTGCGAAGCCATGCAGGGCCGCTTGAGCATCAGTTCGGAGGTCGGCTTCGGCAGCCAGTTCTGCGCCGACCTGCCGTTGCCCACCCACCTGCCGGCGGCAGCCCGAGTGCCATTGGCGGGGGATGTGATCGTCATCACCCACCACAGCAGCGGCCTGGGGGAGTTGCTCACGACCCTGTTGCCCCATTGGGGGTTGGCGCCGCGTTGCTACTCCATGGAAGACGACCTGAGCGGACAGTCTCCCGACCTGTTGATCACCGACTGCCCGGAGTGCCTGTTCCGCCTGAGGCCGGGCATCAGCGCGCCGATCCTGGTGGTGACCGCCTATGGCAATTTCATGCCCAGTGAAGAAGTCGCGGCCCTGGCGCCACTGCAGCAACAAGCCCGCCCGCTGAGCCGTAACGCGCTGTACCAAATCCTGCAGCGTAATTTGCGCAGCGACACGCAGCCGATTCTGGACCCGGTCCAAATCGACGCCGCGCCCCTCAGCCATCGCGCGCGCATCCTGCTGGTGGAGGACAACCCGGTCAACCAACTGGTGGCCAAGGGCATGCTCGGCAAGCTCGGCTGCGAGGTCATCGTGGCCGCCCATGGTGGCGAAGCGCTCAAGTTCCTTGAGGACCAGCGTTTCGATCTGGTGTTGATGGACTGCAACATGCCCGTGATGGACGGCTACGAGGCCAGCCGGCAGATTCGCCAGAGCGGTCGCTGGCCGGACCTGCCGATTGTCGCCCTGACCGCCAACGCCCTGTCCGAAGAACGTGAGCGTTGCCGTGCCGCGGGGATGAATGATTACCTGGCCAAGCCGTTTCGCCGCGAAGAACTCAAGGCCCTGCTGGACCTGTGGGTGCCTGAGACGACAAGTCTCATTTGAGCAGGGCTTCGATCTCTTGGCTCAGGTCCTGGGGCTTGGTGGTCGGGGCGAAACGCTTGACCTGTTTGCCGTCACGCCCGATGAGGAATTTGGTGAAGTTCCACTTGATGTTCTTCGAGCCCAGCAGCCCGGGCGCAGCCTTTTTGAGCTGCACAAACAGCGGGTGGGCATCGCTGCCATTGACGTCGATTTTCTTGAACAAGGGAAAACTGACGCCGAAGTTCAATTCGCAGAACTCGGCTATCGCGCCTTCATTGCCCGGCTCCTGCTTGCCGAACTGATTGCACGGAAAGCCCAGCACCACCAGGCCCTGGTCCTTGTATTGCTGCCAAAGCTGCTCCAGGCCCTTATATTGCGGGGTGAAACCACACTTGCTGGCGGTGTTGACCACCAGAATGGCCTTGCCGGCGAAATCGGCCAAGGTCTTTTGCTCACCCTTGATGGTGGTGCAAGGAATGCTCAGCAAGTTGTCGCTCATGGCAGTGCCTCTGATTAAGGGAAGAAGCAGAAAGGTAGCTCGCCATTCGATAGCGTCAACTCAATTGACGGCGATGATGATGTGCAATCAACCCAGGGCCGCACGTGGGGGGAGCGAGCCCCCGCCCACATTTTGACCGAGCGGGTACTCGCCTAGCGCGGCACCAGGTCCAGGCACACCGAGTTGATGCAGTAGCGCAGCCCGGTCGGTGGCGGACCGTCCGGGAACACATGTCCCAGGTGCGCGTCGCACTTGGCGCAGGTGACTTCGGTGCGGATCATGCCGTGGCTGACGTCACGGATCTCGACCATCGCGCTATCGGCAATCGGCTCGTAGAAGCTGGGCCAGCCGCAGCCCGAGTCAAACTTGGCCTTGGAATCGAACAACGGTTCATTGCAGCAAATGCAATGGTACACGCCGTCGGTCTTGGTCTCGTTGTACTTGCCGGAGAACGGCCGCTCGGTGCCTTTGAGCCGACACACGTTGTATTGCTCCGGGTCGAGCATCGCTTTCCATTCTTCAATGGTTTTCTGCAGCTTTTCCATCGGTACACCTCGGCAACTGAAAAACCCTGATCTGTGTCTTTTCCGTGGATCAGGCGGCACGTATGATTGCGCCTCTTCAAAACGCCAGTCTGGCACCCGCGCCATCACCATTCAAACGTATTTATGGGTGCGAGCCGCACGGGATTCACAGTACGGTAGTGCCTGTGCCGTCTGGATCGTTCATTTTCAGGATCACATCACCATGCAGGTCAGCAAATCGAACAAGCTCGCCAACGTCTGCTATGACATTCGCGGCCCGGTGCTCAAGCACGCCAAACGCCTGGAAGAGGAAGGCCATCGCATCCTCAAGCTGAACATCGGCAACCCGGCGCCCTTTGGTTTCGAAGCGCCAGACGAAATCCTCCAGGACGTGATCCGCAACCTGCCCATGGCCCAAGGCTACAGTGACTCCAAGGGCCTGTTCAGCGCGCGCAAGGCGGTGATGCAGTATTACCAGCAAAAACAGGTGGAAGGTGTCGGGATTGAAGACATCTACCTGGGCAATGGCGTGTCCGAGCTGATTGTGATGTCGCTGCAGGCCTTGCTCAACAACGGCGACGAAGTGCTGGTGCCGGCGCCGGATTATCCGTTGTGGACCGCCGCCGTGACCCTGGCCGGTGGCCACCCGGTGCACTACCTGTGCGACGAAGGGGCCGACTGGTTCCCGGACCTGGCCGATATCAAGGCCAAGATCACCCCCAACACCAAAGCCCTGGTGATCATCAACCCGAACAACCCCACCGGTGCCGTGTACTCCAGGGAAGTGCTGCTGGGCATGCTCGAACTGGCGCGCCAACACAACCTTGTGGTGTTCTCCGACGAGATCTACGACAAGATCCTCTACGATGACGCCGTCCACGTGTGCACCGCCTCCCTCGCGCCAGACCTGCTGTGCCTGACCTTCAACGGCCTGTCCAAGTCCTACCGCGTGGCGGGATTCCGCTCCGGCTGGATCGCCATTTCCGGGCCCAAGCACAACGCCCAGAGCTATATCGAGGGCATCGACATGCTGGCCAACATGCGCCTGTGCGCCAACGTGCCGAGCCAGCACGCGATCCAGACCGCCCTCGGCGGCTACCAGAGCATCAACGACCTGGTACTGCCCCAAGGTCGTTTGCTGGAGCAACGTAACCGCACCTGGGAGTTGCTCAACGCGATCCCGGGCGTCAGTTGCGTAAAGCCCATGGGTGCGTTGTACGCGTTCCCGCGGATCGATCCGAAAGTCTGCCCGATCCTCAACGACGAAAAGTTCGTGCTCGACCTGCTGTTGTCGGAAAAGCTGCTGGTGGTGCAAGGCACCGCCTTCAACTGGCCGTGGCCGGATCACTTCCGCGTGGTGACGTTGCCGCGCGTGGATGAACTGGATATGGCGATCGGTCGCATCGGCAACTTCCTGAAGTCCTATCGCCAGTAACGCAAATGATGCCGTACGACCTGCATTTGGTCGTACAGCGATTATCTGGCAACACTTCTCTGGCGCGGGCGACCTCGAACGGGGTGATAGCACCGCGCCAGGTGCCCTACCCTAGCGTTAACGGGGGTGCGACACGCTTGGCGGCGAACCGGCAAGGCTAATTGTTGTGGGAAAATCCCTTCAAGGCGCTACATTTTCGCTGTAGGACACAGTTTGAAATAGTCGCTCGGTTGAATCACCCCATGCCGCACCTTATATACCCCGCAGTAAGCGACATATTAAGCATGAGGAGAATTCTACAACCATGATGCGCATCCTGCTGTTCTTGGCCACTAACCTGGCGGTCGTACTGATTGCCAGCGTCACCCTGAGCCTTTTTGGCTTCGACGGGTTCATGGCGGCCAACGGGGTTGATCTGAACCTCAATCAGCTGCTGATTTTCTGTGCGGTCTTCGGTTTTGCCGGTTCGCTGTTCTCGCTGTTCATCTCCAAGTGGATGGCGAAAATGAGCACCAGCACCCAGATCATCACTCAACCACGCACTCGCCATGAACAATGGCTGATGCAAACCGTGGAGCAGTTGTCTCAAGAAGCAGGCATCAAAATGCCCGAGGTGGGGATTTTCCCTGCTTATGAGGCCAACGCCTTCGCCACCGGCTGGAACAAGAACGACGCGCTGGTCGCTGTCAGCCAGGGGCTCCTGGAGCGTTTTTCGCCCGACGAAGTCAAGGCGGTGCTGGCCCACGAGATCGGCCACGTGGCCAACGGCGACATGGTCACCCTGGCGCTGGTCCAGGGCGTGGTGAACACCTTCGTGATGTTCTTTGCGCGAATCATCGGCAACTTCGTCGACAAGGTGATCTTCAAGAACGAAGAAGGCCGCGGTATCGCCTACTTCGTGGCAACCATCTTCGCCGAGCTGGTCCTGGGCTTCCTGGCAAGCGCCATCGTAATGTGGTTCTCGCGTAAACGTGAGTTCCGCGCAGACGAAGCCGGCGCGCGCCTGGCGGGCACCAGCGCGATGATCGGCGCACTGCAACGCCTGCGCTCCGAACAAGGCCTGCCGGTGCATATGCCGGACAGCCTGACCGCCTTCGGCATCAACGGCGGCGTCAAGCAGGGCCTGGCTCGCCTGTTCATGAGCCACCCACCGCTGGAAGAGCGGATTGACGCATTGCGTCGTCGCGGCTGATAGCGCAGGGCAACACAGAAAGGGGCGATTGGATCGCCCCTTTTTCGTGGGCGTGATTTACCGCCTGGTCAGGCGATAAACACGCTCATCAAGCCGAGTAACGCCATCCGCCCTGAATTTGCTGCTTTCACTCAAAATGTCCCGCTCTTGCAGCGTGACCACATTCCAGTGCGGGCCCAGCAGCGACTGCACCTCCTCATCCGGGACAGCGAAGGGCGGGCCAGCCCTTTGCGCCTGGTCGTAATCGACAGTGATCAACAGCCCCTCACAGACGGGAGTCAGCAGGGTATCGAGATGCTTGGTGTATCGCGAGCGCATTGGCTGCGGCAAGGCGATCAGTGCCGCACGGTCATACAACGCCACGCAATCAGCCACAGCACTTGCGTCAAGGGCGAAGAAGTCACCGCACCACACTTCGATCAGGCCCGCCTGATACACCTTGAACACGCCTCTCTGATCGATCTGCGGCGTAAGTCCCTGTTCGCTGAAGAATGCCTCAACGGCTTTATCCGATACCTCCACACCCATCACGCGATGCCCGCGATCCGCCAACCACTTCATGTCCAGGCTCTTGCCACACAAAGGCACGAAAACCCTGGCACCATCGACCAGGGCCAACGTTGACCAATGCCGCTGCAAGTAAGGATTAACGTCGGTCTGATGAAAACCGATCTGATTGGTTGCCCAGCGTTCCTGCCAAATTTTGGCGTCCATGCATCACCCCGAAAAATCGATTAAAAGACACTAAATCTTATATTAGATCTCGATTAATGATCTGAATGAAGATAGCCCGATATTAATCTTCAGGACTCTTCTTATGCTCCCCAGCCTGTTTATCTCCCATGGCTCCCCGATGCTGGCTCTGCAACCCGGCGCCAGCGGCCCGGCGCTGCAGGCTCTGGCTGCCGCGCTGCCACGGCCAAAGGCGATTGTGGTGGTATCGGCGCATTGGGAAAGCCACGGACTGCTGGTCAGTGGCAGCGCCGCGCCCGAAACCTGGCACGACTTCGGCGGCTTCCCTCGCGAACTGTTTGCGGTGCAATACCCTGCGCCGGGTGATCCACGGCTGGCGAATGAAATTGCCGAGTTATTGCAGGCTGACGGCCTGACTGCACAAGTCGACAACCAACGGCCCTTCGACCATGGCACCTGGGTGCCCCTGTCGCTGATGTACCCGGCGGCGGATATCCCGGTGGTGCAAGTTTCCCTGCCAAGCCGCATGGGTCCGGCTTTTCAAACCCGGGTTGGAAATGCCCTCTGCAGTCTGCGCGATCAAGGTGTGCTACTGATCGGCTCCGGCAGCATCACCCATAATCTCGGTGAGCTGGACTGGCGCGCCGGGCCGGAAACCATCACGCCATGGGCGCAAGCCTTTCGCGACTGGGTAGTCGAAAAACTCGCTGCCGGTGACGAAACAGCCTTGCATGACTATCGCCTCCTGGCGCCCCATGCAGTGCGCAGCCACCCCAGCGACGAGCATTTGTTGCCGCTTTACTTTGCGCGAGGTGCGGGCGGTGATTTCAGCGTGGCGCATCAGGGCTTCACCCTCGGCGCCTTGGGCATGGACATCTATCGCTTTGGCTAACACAGGTGCACTGCCTGAATCCCAGGCAAAAAAAATCCCCGAACCAGTCGGGGATTTTTTATGTGCGATCAATCAGCCCAAGGGCGGATCAATCTTCGCGGTAGCGACGCAGCTTCAACTGCTTGCCGGCAACGCGTGTGTCTTTGAGCTTGGCCAGCAGTTTTTCCAGACCGTCTTCCGGCAGCTCCACCAGGGAGAAGCTGTCACGGACCTGGATACGACCGATGGCTTCACGTGCCAGGCCACCCTCGTTGAGGATAGCGCCCAGCAGGTTCTTGGCAGCGATACCGTCACGCGCGCCCAGCGCAGTACGGCAACGAGCACGGCCTTCAGCCAATGGAACCGGAGCACGACGCTCACGATCACCACGGTCCGGACGGTCGCCGGTACGTTCTGGACGATCACCGCGTGGCGCGTTGTTCGGTACCAGCGGGCGTTCTTTCTCGATCGCTGCCAGGGTCAGTGCCTGACCGTTGGTAGCCTTGCGCAGCAACGCTGCAGCCAGGGCACGCGGGGTGCAACCGATATCGGCGGTCAGGCGGTCCAGCAGTTCGCCGTGGGTCGATTCAGCGTCAGCCACCAGTGGCGCCAGGCTGTTGGTCAGTTTCTTGATGCGGGCATCGAGAACGGCCTGGGCATCCGGAAGGCGAACCTCGGCCACTTTCTGGCCGGTGACACGCTCGATGACCTGCAGCATGCGGCGCTCACGCGGCGTTACCAGCAGCAGGGCACGACCTTCGCGACCGGCACGGCCGGTACGGCCGATACGGTGAACATAGGACTCTGGGTCGTACGGCATATCAACGTTGAACACGTGGGTGATGCGTGGAACGTCGAGGCCACGGGCGGCAACGTCGGTCGCCACAACGATGTCCAGGCGGCCATCCTTGAGGGAGTCGATCACGCGCTCACGCTGGTTCTGGGCGATGTCACCGTTCAGCGCAGCGGCCTTGTAGCCTTTGGCTTCCAGGGCACTGGCCAGGTCCAGGGTCGCTTGCTTGGTGCGCACGAACATGATCAAGGCGTCGAAGTCTTCGACTTCCAGCAGGCTCAATACAGCCGAGGTCTTCTGGTCAGCGTGAACCAACAGGTGAGCCTGTTCGATCGCGGTAACGGTCTGGGTCTTGGTCTGGATCTTCACGTGTTGCGGATCGCGCAGGTGGCGTTCGGCAATGGCACGGATCGACTGCGGCAGGGTGGCCGAGAACAGTACGGTCTGACGGGTTGGTGGCAAGGCCTTGAAGATGACTTCCAGGTCATCCATGAAGCCCAGCTTCAACATTTCGTCGGCTTCGTCGAGAACCAGGTGGTTCACGGTCGACAGGACTTTCTCGTCGCGACGCAAGTGGTCGCACAGACGGCCCGGGGTGGCGACAACGATCTGTGCGCCGTTACGGATGGCTTTCAGTTGTGGGCCCATAGGCGCGCCGCCGTAAACGGCCACAACGGTTACACCTGGCATTTGCTTGGCGTAGGTTTCGAAAGCGGTTGCTACTTGCAGCGCCAACTCACGGGTTGGCGCCAGGATCAGGGCTTGCGGTTCGCGCTTGGCAGGATCGATGCAGTGCAGGATAGGCAGGGCGAACGCGGCGGTTTTACCGGTACCGGTCTGCGCCTGGCCAATCATGTCCTGGCCGGCCATGATGATCGGGATCGATTGCTGCTGAATAGCCGAAGGTTCTTCGTAGCCAGTCGCGATGACGGCGGCGAGAATGTTCGGATTAAGATTAAAAGCGGCGAAGCCGCCGGTTTCCTGGGTCATGGGTCTGCCTCTAAGTGCATCCGCAAAGACCCATGCTCCAAAGCTGCGCATGCCGTGTTGAGACTCAAGAGTCGCCCTGGCTGCTTTGTCGGCGGGGATTTGCGAAAACGAATGAATGAAAAAGATTCGTCAAGGAAGAGTCCGCTGTGCGGACGTGCAGCCGAAGCTGACTTCGGGGAATTGCGCTACCTAAACGCGGCCCGGTTAAAGGCCGGCGCGCACTATACCGGAAATAGCTGAAAAAGGGAGCTTTTTTTATCGCAAAGCACCGATAAACCGTGCTGCGTTACAGCCTTTGCAGATAACTGCGCCAGGGTCTATTTTGCAAAGGCCCGGCCCAGTTGGTCATCACGCTTAAACGGTTCACCTGTCCAGGCCTGCCCCTTGGTCTGAAACCTCAATCCGCGCCCCGAGGGCACCCCCGATGAATCAAGCCAGCACCAGCCGCGTTACCCGTGAACTCCAGGGCCATGTCCTGTTGCTGGGGCTGGACCGAGTGGCAAAGCGCAATGCTTTCGACCTCGACCTGCTCAACGAACTGAGCATGGCCTATGGCGATTTTGATCGAAACGATGACGCGCGGGTTGCCGTGGTGTTTGCCCATGGCGACCACTTCACCGCCGGGCTCGACCTGGCCAATGTCAGCGGCGTCATGGCGGGAGGCTGGCAACCGCCCCTGGGCGGCTGCGACCCCTGGGGCGTGTTCGCAGGCCCCAGGGTCAATAAACCGGTGATCGTGGCCGCCCATGGCTACTGCCTGACCATCGGCATCGAGCTGATGCTGGCGGCGGATATCAATCTTTGCGCGAGCAACACGCGCTTTGCGCAGATGGAAGTGCAGCGTGGGATCTTTCCGTTTGGCGGTGCGACATTACGCTTTCATCAGATCGCCGGCTGGGGCAATGCGATGCGCTGGCTGCTGACCGGCGACGAGTTCGACGCCCATGAAGCCCTGCGCCTGGGCCTGGTGCAGGAAGTGATGGCCAGCGAAGACCTGCTGCCCCGCGCCATCGAGCTGGCCAATCGCATCGCGCGCCAGGCGCCGCTTGGGGTGCAGGCAACGTTGATGTCGGCGCGATTGGCGCACAAGGAAGGCGAGACCGTGGCGGCCGCCGCGTTGCCACCGATGGTGAACAAACTGCTGAACAGCGAAGATGCCAAGGAAGGTGTGCGGGCGATGATCGAGAAGCGGCCTGGGGTGTTCAAGGGTATTTGAGTGGGCAGTGCCGGCCTCATCGGGAGCAAGCCCCCTCCCACATTGGAACGCGTTTCAACTATGGGAGGGGGTTGCCCCCGATAGCGCCAGAACAGACGCCTAGGTCGCCGGCCGAATCACCTTGATCAACGCCTGCAACGAATACCCCAGTCGCGGCGCCAAGGCCTCGGCGCGAGCGGACAGCGCATCCAGGTCCAGCTCCTGATCCAGCTCCGAAGGCACCAGCAGGATCACGTTGCCCTCCTTCACCGGCAGTTCCCAGTAATGCCGGTGATACAACCCGCGCAACAACGCCGCACCCAGCGGCTTGCCATCATCGGTGGCCCACTGGTTGATCACCAGCCAACCGCCGGGATTGAGCTTTTTCTGACAGTTCTCCAGGAACGTCCAGGCCAGGTGACCGACGCCAGGCCCCACGTCGGTATACAGGTCGACGAAGATCAGGTCGGCCGATTCGGCGCTGTCGAGCAACTCCAGGGCATCGCCGATACGGATATACAGGCGTGGATCATCGTCCAGGCCCAGATATTCAATCGCCAGGCGCGGTACGTCGGGGCGCAGCTCGATGGCTTCGACGTCCTCAAGCGCCAGGAACTTGAGGCAGGCCTGGGTCAGCGTGCCGGCGCCAAGGCCAAGGAACAGCGCGCTCTCCGGCTGCTCATGGCACAACGCACCGACCAACATGGCGCGGGTGTAGTCATACTCCAGCCAGCTCGGGTCGGCGGTGAACACGCAGCTTTGCTCGATGGCATCGCCAAATTCGAGAAAACGGTAATCGGCCACTTCCAACACACGGATCATGCCGAAATCATCATGGACTTCGGCCAGCAGGCGCTCGACACGCTCCTCGCTCATCACTACTCCTAACGGGTTGGCTGCGGGGCAAAGTGCGCGATTGTCGGCCAAGCGACGGCAGCAGGTCACGCACTAATTGCTGCTAACATTGATGCCCGAACGTCAACCTACCCAACGAGTGCATGATGAGCCAACCCTGGAGCCCCGACAGCTGGCGTGCCCTGCCGATCCAGCAACAACCCCGGTACCCGGATGCCGCGCACCTGCTGCAAGTGGAGCAGAGCCTGGCCAGTTACCCGCCGCTGGTGTTTGCCGGGGAAGCCCGCGAATTGCGTCGTCAGTTTGCCGAAGTCACCCAGGGTCGCGCCTTCCTGCTGCAAGGCGGTGACTGCGCCGAGAGCTTTGCCGAGTTTTCCGCCGCAAAAATCCGCGACACCTTCAAGGTGCTGCTGCAGATGGCGATCGTCATGACCTTCGCCGCCGGCTGCCCGGTGGTGAAGGTCGGGCGCATGGCCGGCCAGTTCGCCAAGCCGCGCTCGTCCAACGATGAAACCATCGACGGCGTTACCCTGCCCGCCTACCGCGGCGATATCGTCAATGGTATCGGCTTCGACGAAAAGAGCCGCGTCCCGGACCCGGACCGCCTGTTGCAGAGCTACCACCAGTCCACCGCCACCCTCAACCTGCTGCGCGCGTTTGCCCAGGGTGGCTTCGCTGACCTGCACCAGGTACACAAGTGGAACCTGGACTTCATTGCCAACTCCGCGCTGGCCGAAAAGTACAGCCAACTGGCCGACCGCATCGACGAGACCCTGGCCTTCATGCGCGCCTGCGGCATGGACGATTCGCCGCAACTGCGCGAGACCAGCTTCTTCACCGCTCACGAAGCGTTGCTGCTCAACTATGAAGAAGCCTTCGTGCGCCGTGACAGCCTGACCAACGACTACTACGACTGCTCTGCCCATATGCTCTGGATCGGCGACCGTACTCGTCAGCTGGATGGCGCCCACGTCGAGTTCCTGCGCGGGGTGAACAACCCGATCGGGGTCAAGGTCGGCCCGAGCATGAACCCGGACGACCTGATCCGCCTGATCGACATCCTCAACCCGGACAACGACCCTGGCCGCTTGAACCTGATCGCACGCATGGGCGCCAATAAGGTCGGCAACCACCTGCCTGACCTGATTCGCGCGGTGCAGCGCGAAGGCAAGCACGTGCTGTGGAGCTGCGACCCGATGCATGGCAACACCATCAAGGCCAGCAGCGGCTACAAGACCCGCGACTTTGCGCAGATCCTCGGCGAAGTGAAAGAGTTCTTCCAGGTACACCAGGCTGAAGGCAGCTATGCCGGCGGCATTCATATCGAGATGACCGGGCAGAACGTCACCGAGTGCATTGGCGGCGCACGGCCGATCACCGAGGACGGTTTGTCGGACCGCTATCACACCCACTGCGACCCGCGGATGAATGCTGATCAGTCGCTGGAACTGGCGTTTTTGATTGCCGAAACCTTGAAACAGGTCAAGCGTTAGATTGTTGTCGACTGGACTGACGCCAATCGGGGGCAAGCCCCCTCCCACATGTGAAATGCATTCCCTGTGGGAGGGGCTTGCCCCCGATGGCGCCCTAAAGACCAGCCTCCAGACCGAGCATTGCCACCCGTAACCGCGCGGCGCTCGGCCGCTGGCAATTGAGCACGACCTGTTGCAGCCCCAACCAATCGGCCATCTGCCGCAGGTTCAGCGCCAACGCCAACATCCCCTGCTCATCCAGCCCCCGATCTTCCTCGTGCACCGCATGCACCGCCAGGCACCCGTTGGCTCGTTCGGCGCGCACGTCGACGCGCGCAGCGATCCGCTCGTTGTGCAAAAACGGCAGTACGTAGTAGCCGTACACCCGCTTGTGTTGCGGGGTGTAAATTTCCAGCCGGTAACGGAAATCGAACAGGCGCTCGGTACGGGCACGCTCCCAGATCAACGAATCAAAGGGCGACAGCAAGGCGCTGGCCGGCACGTTGCGTGGCACTTTGGGTGCCGGCAAGCAATACGCCGGCTGCTTCCAGCCTTGCACCTGACAGTTCAGCAGCTGCACATCCTCGATCAGCTCGGCCAGGCGCTGGCGGCTGTCGACGGGGTCGAGGCGAAAGTAATCGCGCAGGTCTTTTTCAGTGGCCACTCCGAGGGCGGTTGCGCTGTGCAACAACAAGCCCCGCTGGGCCTCGGCTTCGCTCAGGTTGGCTTGAAGGATTTCGGCGGGGAGTACCCGTTCGGGCAAATCATAGAGGCGCTCAAAGCCACGCCGCCCGGCAACGGTGACTAGACCGGCCGCGAACAGCCATTCCAACGCGTGCTTCTCGTCGCTCCAATCCCACCATGACCCGGCACGCACCTCGCGGGTCGACAAACTGCCCGCGCCCAAGGCGCCCTGCTCTTCGACGGCGCGCAGTACGCGCTGGACAGTGCCCTGCTGCTCACGCCCGAATCGCGCCATTTGCGCGTAGATCCCCTGCCCTTGTTTGGCCCGCTCCATGCGCCAGCGCATCATTGGGTACAGCGCCATGGGCAGCAACGAGGCTTCGTGCCCCCAATATTCGAACAGCGAGCGCTGCCGCCCCTGGCTCCAGGCAGCCTGTTCGAGCATCAAGGGAGAATAACGACCCAACCGGGAAAACAGCGGCAGGTAATGGGAGCGCACCACGGCATTGACCGAATCGATCTGCAGCACACCGAGGCGCTCGATCACACGGTTGAGGTGCGCGGCTTTTATCTGTGCTGGCGGCTGGCGCCCGGAAAACCCCTGGGCTGCCAGCGCCATGCGTCGTGCTTGCTTGAGGGAAAAGGACAGGACGGCGGGCATGGGTAGCTCCTTGAATACGCGCGTCCTACCCTACTGTATTCCCGGTTACTTTCGCAGCGGGTCTTCCCAGAAATGTCGATGGATTTCCTGCTCGACATCGATACGGTTAAGACCGATATCCTTGAGCGCGTCGTCGCTCATGCCCGCCAGCATCTGGCGTTCACGATGCAGCGCCTGCCAACGCGAAATCGTATGAAGAAGCCCGGAAAGCGGCCACTTTGCCATCAATACAACATCTGTTTGACCTTTCATCTTCTCGCCCTCCAGTGGGGATGACGCCAGTGTGTGCCTGGGCATATGATCAATCCAACGAATGTTTCTTATGAAACACATCTCGGAGATTGATCAATTGTCCACGTACCCCAGCATCGACACCGAAGTGCTGCGCACCTTCGTCGCCATCGCCGATCAGGGCGGTTTTACCCGGGCAGGCGAGCTGGTCAACCGCACCCAGTCGGCGGTGAGCATGCAGATGAAACGCCTGGAAGAAGACGTGCTGCAGCGCAAGCTGTTCGAACGCGATGGCCGTCAGGTGCGGCTGACCCCGGAGGGCCAAGTGTTGCTGGGTTATGCGCGGCGCATCCTGAAATTGCACAGCGAAGTTTTCAACACCCTGCGCGAGCCGCATATGGTGGGCCTGGTGCGCATCGGCACGCCGGACGATTACGTGATGCGCTTCCTGCCGGGCATCCTCAAGCAGTTTTCCAAGGCTTACCCGCTGATCCAGATCGAACTGCACTGCGAGTCGTCAATGGTGCTGATGCAGCGCCGGGACCTGGCACTGACCGTGATCAGCCGCGAGCCCGGCAATGATCTCGGTGAATTCCTGCGCACTGAGCGCATGGTGTGGGCCGCCTCGCCGTGTTTCTGCGTGGACGAGCATGACGCCATGCCGCTGGCGGTTTCCGGCGACGACTGCGTTTACACGCAGTGGGCGCGGGCGGCGCTGGATGCGGCCGGAAGGGATTATCGCCTGGCCTATCACAGCTCTAACGGCGCGGCGATCCTGGCAGTCGTCAGTGCCGGCCTGGCGGCGATGATCAGCATGGAAAGCCTGGTGCCCCCGGACCTGCGCGTACTCGGCAGCGACGAAGGCTTCCCACCCTTGCCGTCGATGCACCTGCGCTTGTTGCGCAATCCGCAGATGACGTCGCCCATCACCGAATGCCTGGCCGACTACATCCTCGAAGGCTTCAGACTTTAAAGGTCAGCATCACCGCGCATACCACCAGGAAGCCGCAGAACAGGCCACGCAATACGCGCTCGGGCAGCGCATGAGCAACTTTCACGCCCCAGCTGATACTGAGCAGTCCGCCCACCGCCAACGGCACGCCGATCAGCCAGTCCACCTGGTGGTGCCAGGCGTAGGTGACCAGCGTCACTCCGGTGCTGGGCAGCGCCAACGCAAGGGACAAGCCTTGGGCGACGACTTGGGTGGTGCCGAAAACGCTGGTCAGCACCGGCGTGGCAACCACCGCGCCACCCACGCCAAACAGCCCGCCCATGGCGCCCGACGCTGCGCCGAGTACCCCCAACCAGGGCCAGGAATAGCGCATGTGCGCGGTCGGCGGTGCGTTACGGGTGAACATGCGCAACAGGTTGTAGGCCGCCAGCACCACCAAAAACACGATAAACCCAATCCGCATCGCCCCGGCATCCAGGCCTACCGCCCAGATCGATCCAAGCCAGGCAAAGCTGAAGCCCATCACACCCAGCGGCAAGGCGTGGCGCAGCTCGATGCGGTTGCGCTGGTGATAGCGCCACAGGGCCAGCATCACGTTGGGTACTACCATGACCAGCGCAGTGCCTTGGGCGATCTGCTGGTCCAGGCCGAACAGCACCCCCAGCACGGGGATGGCAATCAGCCCGCCTCCAATGCCAAACAAGCCGCCCACTGTGCCAAGGGCTGCGCCCAATACCAGGTACATCGCTAAATCCAACACCGCTCGCTACTCCGTCATCCCAAGCCTTGCATGCTACGCAGTCGGCCCTGGCACGGAAACGCACAGCAACGCACAATGGTTGTGCCAACCTCGCATAAGCATGAGCCGATGAATCCCAATACCCTCACCGACCAACTGGGCCTGTTTCTCGATGTACTCGAAACCGGCAGCTTTTCCGCCGCTGCACGCCGCCATCCGCTGACCCCTTCGGCCGTGGCGCGGCGTATCGACAGCCTGGAAAACTCAGTCGGCAGCCGCCTGTTCCAGCGCAGCACCCATGCCGTGGTGCCCACCCCCGCCGGCCTGGCGTTTGCCGAGCGGGCGCGACGGATTGTGAGTGAATTGCAATTGGCGCGCGCCGAAGCAGTGTCGTTGAGCCATGCGCCGGAAGGCCTGATCCGCATGGATGCACCGGCGGCTTTCGGGCGACGACACCTGGCGCCGGTGATTGCAGATTTTTTGAAGGTGTACCCTGGGCTGGATGTGCACCTGCATTTGATCGACAGCTTTGTTGATATGCAGGGTGCGCATTTGGGCAAGGTCGACCTGGTACTGCGCGCCGGGCATATTGCCGACACCCGGCTGATCGCCACGCCGCTCGCCAGTATCGTGCGCATCGCCTGCGCCAGTCCGGGCTACCTGAAAAGCCGCGGTACGCCGACGCACCCGCAGGAACTGAGCGAACATGACGGCCTGGATTGGGACGGGTTGGCGCCGATGTTCGCCTGGCGCTTCGAACTGGACGGGCGCCGTGCCATCTACCGCCCTCGCCGTATCCGTATGAGTGCCAACAATGCCGAAGCTCTGCTCAGCGGCGCCCTGGCGGGGTTGGGTATTGCGCACCTGCCGACATGGCTGGCCAGCGAATACCTGGTGCGCGGTGAACTCTTGCCCCTGTTTTGTGAAAACGGCTTGCCCAGCCCGGAAACCACTGGCATTTACGCGCTACGCCTGGAACAACAACCCAATGCGCGCAGCCGATTGCTGCTGGAATACCTGAAGTCCCGTTTCAGCCCGGTGCCACCCTGGGATCTGGCGCTGCGAAGCACCATGGTCTGACCGTCCGGATAGAATTATCTGGTGCATTAAAGATTTGCCCGCTAGATTCCAGCCCATACAGGCTTTTTTCGAGGCACAGCCATGAGCAAGAATCCCACACCCTGCGAATCCTTGATGCTGGATAACCAGCTATGTTTCGCGTTGCATTCCACCTCGCTGCTGATGACCAAGGTCTACAAGCCTCTCCTCCAGGCGCTCGGCCTGACTTATCCGCAGTACCTGGCCATGATGGTGCTGTGGGAAGAAGATGGTTTGACCGTCGGTGAAATCAGCAATCGCCTGCTCACCGACCCCGGCTCCCTGACCCCACTGCTCAAGCGCCTTGAAGCCGAAGGCCTGTTGAGCCGCACCCGCAGCCGCGAAGACGAACGCGTGGTGGTAGTGGAGTTGACCGACGCCGGGCGGGCGCTGCAGGACCGGGCGATGGACATTCCCCAGTGCATCCTGGGGGCCAGCGGACTGGAACTGGCGCAGTTACGCAAGCTGCAGGCGGATTTGATTGCCCTGCGCAGCAACCTGCAGAACGCAATCTGAAGAAGCAAAAATACTGAACGCGGGAGGGGCAAGCCCCAATGCCAGTCAGTCAAGGGCGAACACTGTACCTGTGGCGAGGGAGCTTGCTCCCGCTGGGCCGCGAAGCGGCCCCCACAATGGGACTGCTGCGCAGTCCAGCGGGAGCAAGCTCCCTCGCCACAGGTTATTTTTTACCCTTCCTACTTCTTAACTGACTGGCATGAGGGCGAGCCCTTCCCACAGCGTTTTCCCATCGCCCGAGAAATATTTATAAATTTATCTTGCGCGCTAAACATTAGCGCTATACATTCATCTCACCAACTACTTAGCGCGCAAACATTTAGCGCTAACAACACAGAGGACGACACCATGCAAACGCTCTATACCGCAGTAGCCACCGCCACCGGCGGCCGTGATGGTCGCGCTGTCTCCAGCGACAACATCCTCGACGTCAAACTCTCCACCCCCAAGGAATTGGGCGGCGCTGGCGGCCAAGCCACCAACCCTGAACAGCTGTTCGCTGCCGGCTACTCGGCCTGCTTTATCGGCGCGCTGAAATTCGTCGCCAGCCAAACCAAACGCAAGATCCCGGATGACGCTTCGATCACCGCCCATGTGGGCATCGGCCAGATCCCTGGTGGCTTCGGCTTGGACATCGACCTGCACATCAGCCTGCCAGGACTGGCGCAAGACGATGCGCAAAGCCTGGTCGACGCCGCCCACCAAGTCTGCCCGTACTCCAACGCCACTCGCGGCAACGTTGATGTGCGCCTTCACGTAACCGTTTAACCACGCGCCCTGATCGGAGAAAACCATGAACACCTTTGCTAAAGCGCTCACCGGCAGCCTGCTTGCCCTGTCCATCAGCACCGCCTTCGCCGCTAGCGGTGATGTGGAGCACAGTACCCAGGGTTTCCTGGATGCGCTGAACGCCGGCACCGGCAAGCCCATCGAGCAATTGACGCCCCAACAGGCCCGTGCGGTGCTGACAGGTGCCCAGGCCGGGGTGAAGTTGAGCCTGCCCAAGGCAGACGTGAGCCAGAAGACCATTCAGGTCGACGGCCAGCCGCTGGACCTGACCATTGTGCGTCCAGCCGGGGCAAAGGGCACTTTGCCGGTGTTCATGTTCTTCCACGGCGGTGGTTGGGTGCTGGGGGATTACCCCACCCATGAACGCCTGGTGCGGGACCTGGTGGCGGGTTCGGGGGCAGTGGCGGTGTTCGTCAACTACACGCCGTCACCGGAAGCGCATTATCCCGTGGCGATCAACCAAGCATATGGCGCAACAAAATGGGTGGCCGAGCACGGAAAAGAGATCAACGTCGATGGCAAGCGCCTGGCAGTCGCGGGCAACAGCGTCGGCGGCAACATGGCAGCGGTGGTCAGCCTGATGGCCAAGGACAAGGGTACGCCGGCGATCAAGTTTCAACTGCTGCTGTGGCCGGTGACCGATGCCAACTTCGACACGGGCTCCTACAACCAGTACGCCGAAGGACACTTCCTGACCCGGAACATGATGAAATGGTTCTGGGACAATTACACCACCGACGCCAACCAGCGCGCCGAGATCTACGCATCGCCACTACGAGCCACCCCTGATCAACTCAAGGGGTTGCCACCTGCGATGGTGCAAACCGCTGGCGCCGATGTACTGCGTGACGAGGGTGAAGCCTACGCCCGCAAGCTGGATCAGGCCGGCGTGCCGGTGACTGCCGTACGCTACAACGGCATGATCCACGACTACGGTTTGCTGAACGTGGTCAGCCAGGTACCGGCGGTGCGCTCGGCATTGCTGCAAGCGTCGGACGAACTCAAGCAACACCTGAAGTAAACCCCGCAGGCACAAAAAAGCCCGACGCATGGTCGGGCTTTTCCGTTCGTAAGGCAGGGCCAGAATTACTTCTTGGCGCGACCTTTGTACGAACCACCTTCGCGGGTGTCGATCTCGATCAGGTCGTCGATTTCGATGAAATCGGCTACTTGCAGCTCGGTACCGTTACTCAGCTTGGCAGGCTTCATCACCTTGCCGGAAGTGTCACCGCGAGCGGAACCTTCGGTGTAGGCCACTTTACGCACGATGGTGGTCGGCAGCTCTACGGAAACCAGGCGCTCTTCGAAGAAGATCGCTTCGCAGACGTCTTCCATGCCTTCTTCGATGAACGGCAGAACGGCTTCGATATCTTCAGCGTTCAGCTCGTACATGGTGTAGTCGGTGGTGTCCATGAACGTGTAGGTGTCGCCGCTGATGAAGGACAGGGTCGCTTCCTTGCGGTCGAGGATCACGTCGTCCAGTTTGTCATCGGCGCTGTAGACGATCTCGGTCTTGTAACCGGTCAGCAGGTTCTTCAGCTTGGTCTTCATGATGGCGCTGTTACGACCAGACTTGGTGAACTCAGCTTTCTGAACCAGCCAAGGGTCGTTTTCGAGACGGATCACTGTACCGGGTTTCAGTTCTTTACCAGTTTTCATTGCATATATCCGAAATTTGGATGGGATTTACAAAAATCAAGGTGGCGTATCATATCCAACTTTCATAAAACTGTACCAGCGCCGTCGCAAGATCGGCCTGCAAGCCCTGTTCCAGACACCAGTCTTGCGCATGCTGGCTGAGTTCCGGCCAGTGCTCCAGCAGCATTTTCCAGGTTTGGGCCATATCGCCCTCGGTATTCCAGGCTTGCCAGAGTGCAACCAGCGCCGCCTTGGCCGCCGGCGACAATGCGGCGGTGTACAGCTCGAGGAACGCATCGAGCTTGTCCAGATGGATGTCTTCGTCCTGACGATAGATGTGCCACAGCAACGGGCGCCCGGCCCACTGGGCGCGCACGAACGAATCTTCGCCACGCACGGCATTGATGTCACAGCACCACAGCAATAGGTCGTACTGGGCCTGGCGCACGAACGGCAGCACTTGCACAGTCAAGGCCCCGCGCTGGTGAACAGCCCCTGCTGTCAACCCCTCCTCGCCCAGCCAGCGCTGCACGTCACCCAGGATGCGCCCTTCCGGCACCAACAGATGAGTGGCATGCCCGTCTGTCGACAACACGTCCAGCCAACTGCCGAGCCCGGCGTTTTCGTAGGCGAACAGCGAGATCAGGCGCGCATCGGCTAGCGGAAATACGCCCAGGCTTTGCAGGAATTGTCGCTGCGCATCGGCATCTTGCTGAAAAGCCTGACGCTGTTGCAGCAGCCCCGCCTCGCGCAACAGCCCGCCGGTGCCCGGACGAAAGCCCGGGAAAAAGAAGTACTTCTGCACCCCCTTGAACTTCACCGACGGCAGGCGGTGACAGCCCACCACCCAGTCCTCGGCGCTGAGGTAATCCAGGTTCATCCACAACGGCGTGCGTTCGCGTGCAGCCATGGCTTCCATGTAGTCAGGCGGCAGCTGGCAAGCGAACGCGGCAATCACCACATCGGCCGCAGGCGTCGTCGACCAGTCAAACGGCCAGTGACGCACATCCACACCCGCTTGCCATTGCTGCGCCAGGTTTACATCGATCTGTGGGCACATGCGCTCGAAGGCGCGCAGGTCATCGACCCACAGGCGCACATCGCACGCGTGCTCCGCGACCAATTGGCGGGCCAGGCGCCAGGTCACGCCGATGTCGCCGTAGTTATCGACGACGCTGCAAAAAATATCCCAGCGGGCTTTCATTCCGGGCTCCACGACTCAAAGGCTCGATTGTCCGCATAAATGCGCCGATGCAGAAGGCTTGATCGCGATTATTCTGCGCAGTGGCTGTGCGACAATCGCTGCCACGCCGTCAATGCCTGCCAGGAGGCCATCATGTCTGACCGTCCGCTGTCGCTGTTCAAGCTGTGTATCGCCATTGCCGCAGGCGTGTGGCTGGGGTTTATCGCCATCGCACTGACCAGCTGGCTGGCATCGCGCTACCTGTTCCCGCAAAGCCTCGCACCCGTGGCCCAGGCGGTGCAGCAACTGGGTAAGCCGACCGTGGTCGCGCCGGAGCCGCCGAACCGTATGTTCGAGCAGTACCAGCAGAACCTGCAAAAGCAGGAGCAGCAACAAGCCCTGGACCAGGCCCGAAGCAATGCGCGCAACCTGGCCAACCCCAAATGCCAGTTCTGGCTGCAACAGGATCAGAACGCTCCAAATGAAAAATCCAAAGCCAATGTCCTGCAATTCTGCGATTAGAGATCATGAATAAACACGCCGTCCTCCAACTGATCCTGGAAAAACTCTGCGCCGACCTCGACATCGCCCAGCGCGCCGCGCAGACCGCCTACGAGACGGCGACACACGAGGAGAACATCGCAGAAAACAAGTACGACACCTTGGGGCTGGAGGCTTCGTATCTGGCGGCCGGCCAGGCCAAGCGGGTCGAAGAGATCAAGCAGTCGCTGGCGCTGTGCCAGAACCTGCAGGTGCGTGCGTACGATGACCAACGCGGGATTGAAGTCGGTACGCTGCTGGGCCTGGAAGACGAGCACGGTCGCCAGCAATGGCTGTTCCTGGCGCCGGATGCTGCGGGGTTGAAGGTTGAAGTGGTCGGCCAGCCGGTAACCGTCATCACCCCGCGCTCGCCTTTGGGCAAAAGCCTGCTGGGCAAGCGTGTCGAGGATGAAGTAGATATTCTGGTGGCGGGCACCCGGCAACATTTCACGGTTACCGAGGCCAGATAAAGCGCGGTGGCGAGGGCGCTGGCGCCCTCGCCATAGGGATCAGTGAACCGGCAGTTCAACGCCGTCGAACAACTCTTCGAGTTCCTGCTTGTTGTGGCACTGGATCGCCTTGGCCATCACTTCGCGGGTCAGGTGCGGGGCGAATTTCTCGATGAAATCGCACATGAAACCGCGCAGGAAGGTGCCACGACGGAAGCCGATCTTGGTCACGCTGGACTCGAACAGCTCGCTGGCGTCGAGCACCACCAGGTCTTTATCGAGCTGGGTGTCGACCGCCATCTTGGCGACGATGCCCACGCCCAGGCCCAGGCGCACGTAAGTCTTGATCACGTCGGCGTCGGCTGCGGTGAACACCACTTTCGGCGTGAGGCCACGGTGGCTGAAGGCTTCGTCGAGCTTCGAACGACCAGTGAAACCAAACACGTAGGTGACGATGGGGTATTCCGCCAAGGCTTCCAGGGTCAGCTTCGACAACTTGGCCAGTGGGTGGCCCTGGGGCACGACCACGCAACGATTCCAGCGGTAGCACGGCATCATCACCAAATCACCGAACAGCTCCAGGGCTTCGGTGGCGATCGCGAAATCGACGGTGCCATCAGCGGCCATCTCGGCGATCTGCATCGGCGAGCCCTGGTGCATGTGCAACGCCACGTCCGGGTATTGCTTGATGAAATCACGGATCACCGGCGGCAAGGCGTAGCGTGCCTGGGTGTGGGTGGTGGCAATCGACAGGGTGCCCTTCTTCTCGTTGGAGAATTCCTGGGCGATCTGCTTGATGCTTTCGACTTTGCGCAGGATCTCACCGGCGGTGGTGATGATGCGCTCACCGGCCGGGGTGACGCGGGTCAGATGCTTGCCGCTGCGCGCGAACACTTCAACGCCAAGCTCGTCTTCGAGCAGGCGGATCTGCTTGCTGATACCAGGTTGCGACGTGTAAAGGCTTTGAGCGGTAGCGGAAACGTTGAGGTCGTGGTGCGCCACTTCCCAGATGTAGCGCAGTTGTTGAAGCTTCATATGAATCCCTCAAAGCAGATAGACGCCACGGGTATCAGCGACGGTATATAACTATATTAAAGGTAAGATATATAAATCTAGAACTTTTTATCGTTTTTTTACCGATCCATATCATCGCTGCGTCGACGTTGCAGCGACGGCACCAGGTAAACCGGCACGCTCGCCAACTGCAGCAACCGTGCGGCGGTACGCCCAAGCGGTGTCGCCGCCGCGCTGGCTTGGCTATGACTCCCTACGATCAACAGGTCCACGGAAAGTTTATGCAGTTGGTCGAGAATCACCTCGCAAGGATCGCCCTGGATCACCCGCACCGAACGAATCAACTCCAGGTCCTGCTCCCCGTCCCCCAACTCTTCGCGAAAGCTGTCGAGCACCCGCTGCTCGATCGTTGCCATGACCGTGCTCAGCCCCTGGCTCTGCCATTCGCTGAGCGCCTTTTCATCAAGGTAGCTCTGCAACACCGACTCTGCGAACAGCCCGATGGGCTCCACCACATGAATCACATACAAATCTGCCTTGAACGTTCGCGCCAACGCCAGGGCATGTTGCATGACGTACGGCGCATACAGGCCAAGATCCGTGGCGTACAGTATCGAACGAATCATAGAACCCCCTGGACTGCCAGGATGGCGGAGATTAAATCAGCTTAGCAGCGCCCAGGGGGTACGACTCAGCGCTCGCCCTGGATTTTCAACTCATTACTGATGCCGTGCGGCACATGCCCGGTGGCCACGACCTGCCTGGCTCTTTCGCAATGGCCGGCCTGGTCATCGAAGAACACATCGGCGGCGAAGGCTTCCAGGAACGCGGATTTATCCAGGCCACCCAGGAACAGCGATTCATCCAGGCGGATATCCCATTCGCGCAATGTCCGAATGACCCGCTCGTGGGACGGCGCCGAGCGCGCGGTGACCAGCGCCGTTCGAATCGGGCAGGCCTCATCGGCGAACTCACGCTGCAACAGATTGAGTGCCGCGAGGAAACCCTTGAACGGTCCACCATGCAAGGGCTGGCGCGCCGACTCGCGCTCGCTGGCCTGGAATGCTTCCAACCCGCCAGCCTGGTAGACGCGCTCGGACTCGTCGGAAAACAGCACCGCATCACCATCGAAGGCGATGCGCAATTCCTCGCTCGACGCCCGACGCGCACCACCGGACAAAATAGTCGCCGCGGCAAAACCGGCGTCGAGAGCACTGCGCACATCCTCGGCATGGGTCGACAGAAACAAATGGCAACCAAAGGCGGCCAGATACGGATAGGGACTACGCCCTCCGACGAAAGCGGCGCGGGAAATATCCAGACCGTAATGCTGGATTGAGTTGAACACTCGCAAGCCGGTATCGGCGCTGTTGCGTGACACCAAGACCACCTCGACACGGGCACGCCCGAGGCTGGCATTGAGGCTCAGCAGTTTCTTGACCAGCGGAAAGGCATCGCCGGGTTCGAGGATTTCCTCCTCGTGCTCGATCTGGTATTTGCGATAGGGCTCAACCCCTTCGGCGAGGTACACCGTGTGGCTCTCGCTCAAATCGAACAAGGCCCGCGATGAAATCGCCAGCACCAGTTTGTCGCTCAATCCTGTCGCCATGTGCTTGCCCCCGAATCAGCGAGTGTGCCGATCAATAAAACTCAAGGCCTGGTAAAGCGCCTGTATGCGCGGTAATTCGCAGCCGGCCGCTTTGGCGGCAGCCAGCGGTCGGGCGTAGATGGCCTCCAGTTCCAACGGGCGCTTGTGCGCGTGGTCGTGGTACATGCTGGGCAGGTAGTCATCCATGGTTTCGGTCATGGCGAACATCTGCTCGGCGTAACTTGCCGCAATGTCATGGCCGCAGGCGCCAGCGCCCTGTACCACTTCGGCCATCAGCGCTTGAATCAGCGCGCGGCTGGACTCATCCGCCATCATTGCGCGGGTCCCTGTGCCCAGCAAAACGGAGAGGCCGTTGAACGGCACATTCCACACCAGCTTGTGCCAGCGCGCCTGATGCACGCTGGCCATGGCCTGCGACTCGATGCCTGCTTGATGAAACAGAGCGGCTCCTTCTTCGACAATCGCTTGCTGGCGCGCTTGATCGTTGGCTGCCATGCCACTGTGATAGCCCAGATTGACCCGCCCCAGCGCTTGATGCTCGACCACGCCCGGCGCGGCGCGATGCACGCCGATGTAGCACAGGCCACCCAGCAAATGCAGCGACGACGGCAGGTGCTCGCGCAGGCTGTCTTCCACATCCAGTCCGTTTTGCAGCAGCACCACCTTGGCGTCCGGCGCCGCAACCTGGGCGATGGTCGGGGCCAGCTCGGGGTTGCCGGTGGATTTGGTACCCACCAGCAGCCAATCGCACGGCGGCATATCGGCAGGGCTGGCATACGCTTGCACCGGGTGCAGGTGCAGGTTGCCATGCACGCTACTGTTGACGCGCAGGCCATGCTCGCGGACCGCCGCGTATTCGCTGCGCAGCAGGAAATGCACATCGAACCCGGCACGCGCCAGCATCAGGCCGTAGAAACCGCCAATGGCACCGGTGCCAATGATGCCGATGCGTGGCGAAGGGTGTGCAAGTGCGGTCATGGCAAATCCTCTGGTGTGCGGGTGAGCGCCTGGTTTATCGCGTCGACAAGGTCGGGCGGTGTAAGACGCGTCTGTAATTGCCCAAGAAATTGACCCTCGCACACGAGGAACAACGCGGGCAAATGAAAGATCTGGTAACGTTCGACCGCGCCGCCGTTGTGCCCGGCGTCCACCCAGCACAGCCGGCCCACCGGCAAGCGCCAGCCCGGCAACTGCTGGCGCGCCCAGCGGCAACTGGAACAACCGACACTGGTAAACACGACCAGCGAACACCCTGGCAACCCCAGCAATTGCTGGTCGATATCCAGGTCGGTCAATTCCAGTTGTTTCACTATACTGCTGCCACTGCCGTCCATTGGACGGTGTTCGGAGTCCGTGTACATGGGTCGTTTTCTACCTCACCCTGATGATGTCGCTGTCGAGTTGATCCAACGTCCCTCTCCTGCCCTGCCCTCCCAACGCCTGCGCACTATCGGCCGTGGTGGCATTGCCTGCAACTGGCCGCGTGCCTGGCGCCCTGGCACGGCGGTCGACCTGCATATCCCCTCCCTGGGCGCCAGCGCCCGCTATCCAGGCTACGTCGCGTGGTGCCGCAAAGCGGAGGCCGGCTATCGCATCGGCATCTGTTTTGCCGACGAACATGCACTGTTCGGCGCACGAATGGGTGAGCAAGTGTGCCAGATCGAACGCTACTGCCGCCTGCACGACGCCGCCGAGGCCACGCCCCAGCAACTCGAAGCCCTGGCTCGCGACTGGGTATCGCGCCACGCCAATGAGTTCTCCCATGAGACGGTTGTGCAGCCAGTGCTGGATTAAAGCGGGCTTTGCCCATTGTCGCGGGCCCGTGTTACGCGCTAAGGTTCCTCCCCCCTGCATCCAAATCATGCTGTGCTCCGCCGCACGGGGATGGCTGGCGGCCGGCACCCGTGACCCTGACGAGTAACACGATGGCTGATTTACCGATCAATGACCTTAACGTTGAATCCAACGAGACCCTGATCACGCCCGATCAGCTCAAGCGCGAAATCCCCCTGAGCGACGCTGCCCTGCAGACCGTCACCAAGGGCCGCGAAGTCATCCGTGACATTCTCGACGGCACCGACCACCGCCTCTTCGTCGTGATCGGGCCTTGCTCGATCCACGACCTCAAGGCGGCCCACGAATACGCCGAACGCCTCAAGGTGCTGGCAGCGGAAGTGTCCGACACCTTGTACCTGGTGATGCGCGTGTATTTCGAGAAGCCGCGTACAACGGTTGGCTGGAAAGGCTTGATCAACGACCCGTACCTGGACGACTCGTTCAAGATCCAGGACGGCTTGCACATCGGTCGTCAACTGCTGCTGGACCTGGCGGAAATGGGCCTGCCCACCGCTACCGAAGCGCTGGACCCGATTTCCCCGCAGTACCTGCAGGACCTGATCAGCTGGTCGGCCATCGGCGCTCGCACCACCGAGTCCCAGACGCACCGCGAAATGGCGTCCGGCCTGTCCTCGGCCGTGGGCTTCAAGAACGGCACCGACGGCGGCCTGACGGTGGCGATCAACGCGCTGCAATCGGTCTCCAGCCCTCACCGCTTCCTGGGCATCAACCAGGAAGGCGGCGTGTCCATCGTCACGACCAAGGGCAACGCCTACGGTCACGTGGTACTGCGCGGCGGCAATGGCAAGCCCAACTATGACTCGGTCAGCGTCGCACTGTGCGAACAGGCGCTGAACAAGGCCGGGATCAAGCCCAACATCATGGTTGATTGCAGCCACGCCAACTCCAACAAGGACCCGGCCCTGCAGCCGCTGGTGATGGAAAACGTCGCCAACCAGATCCTCGAAGGCAACCAGTCGATCATCGGCTTGATGGTCGAGAGCCACCTGAACTGGGGTTGCCAGGCCATTCCTAAAGACCTGGCCGACTTGCAGTACGGCGTGTCGATCACCGATGCGTGCATCGACTGGGCCGCAACCGAGAACACCCTGCGCAGCATGCACGCCAAGCTCAAGGACGTATTGCCCAATCGCAAACGCACCTGAAGCTGAATCAGGCACACACAAAAACGCCGGGCTAAACCCGGCGTTTTTTTATGGCTGCCCGTTCAGAGCTTAGCGGCATGGCGCTGGTGGCGCTCCATGTAGCGTTCCACATAAGAGCAGGACGGGATGACCGTGTAGCCTGACTCTTCGGCGAACTTCAACGCTTCTTCAGTCAACGCGGCCGCAATGCCACGCCCACGCAACGCGTTGGGCACAAACGTACGATAGATATCCAGGGTCTGTTTCCCGAGGTCCATGTAGGTCAGATAGGCACGATGACCGTCCACATTGGTCTCGAACTGATGACCAGCCTGGTCATGGTGGATGGACAACGCCTCGCTCATCACTACTCCTCGCGGGTCTTGAATATTGACCCTACCTTACCGATGTTTTTCCGGCGAAGGAACATCTACGCCACCCCGTGCCGGTTTCGACAACGAGAAAACCCTGAGCGCTCACACCTGCACGTAGGGAATAGTAGGCACCAATCCAGCAATTGCTCAAGGCACACTCGTCATCCCCTGCCACAGGTGCAATATTAGAAAGGGCCTCGATCACCCGGTGATCGAACGCCTGAACATTGCCGGCAGTTGAAGCGTGAGACGAACTGGCGTCGTTAAAGTCACCTCTAGATGAGCGAAAGATGCCCGGTGCGAGACAACCCACCGCAACGAAAGTGCCGGCTTGGATATATAAAATTTCATCTATTTACACCGCTCGACGCATGCGGGCCGGCCCTTTCAGCCTGGATCCAATCTTCGGCAGAATGAAAAAATCTGGCGGGTTTTTATACAAACCTTCAAAAGATTAGCCAAAATAGATTCGGTGCAAGAATTTTTTTTGCTTCTTGCGCTACGTCAGTTTACTTACTACAAGTAATGGGTAGTATGTACGCCGGCTATTAGCTCACTCTGAGACAGTAGCCATCTAATAGAAAGTCCTTGAAGGGGAACACGATGAACAACGTTCTGAAATTCTCTGCTCTGGCTCTGGCCGCAGTTCTGGCTACCGGTTGCAGCAGCGTCTCCAAAGAAACCGAAGCTCGTCTGACTGCAACGGAAGACGCAGCAGCTCGCTCCCAGGCTCGTGCAGACGAAGCCTACCGTAAAGCTGATGAAGCGCTGGCTGCTGCTCAAAAAGCACAACAGACTGCTGACGAAGCTAACGAGCGCGCTCTGCGCATGCTTGAAAAAGCAAGCCGCAAGTAATAATCCCTCGGGGTTGTTATCAAGCCGATCCATTTATGGGTCGGCTTTTTTTTGCCTGAAATCCGCTGCGCCAGGCAGCAGGAGCGGGCTTGGGGTAATGCCGGTCAGTAAAGCGAAAGAGGGTCACTGTAGGAGCGAGCTTGCTCGCGAAAAACGTCTAGGCAACACGTTCATTCTGGATAAACGCGGTGGCCCTGAGTTCTTCGCGAGCAAGCTCGCTCCTACAAAAGCCTTAACTGACTGGCATTAGGGCTTGGGGCGTCTATTGAAAATCAACTGGCGCGCTGGACGCGACAGGCGCGACGCCAGGCACACCGATTTCTGTCGGCAAACCATCCTCCGCCGCCACCACATCACGCACCTGATCCCAATTCACCCGCAGGCTATTGGCCAGGTCTTCACGCTTGAGCAAGGCATTGATCACCGCCGTGTGCTTGTCGACCACTGACGGCGTGCCATCGTCGTTCAACGGCGTATGGGCTTCCAGGTAGACCTTGCCGCCGGCGCTGCCGAACTTATAGGCGTCGTTGATGATGCGTACCGAGGTGCCGACCGGCACCATGCTGGCCATTTCCAACACGTTGTTGTTGAACATACGGAAGCAACCGTGGCTGGTACGCGTGCCGATACCAAATTTCATGTTGGAGCCATGAATCAGATAACCCGGCGTGCCCAGGGTGAACTTGAACGGGCCCAACGGGTTGTCGGGGCCGGCAGGCACCACGTTGGGCAGCGGGTCACCGTTGGCGGCGTGTTCGGCCTTGATCGAGGCAGGCGGTGTCCAGGTGGGGTTCGGCGTCTTCGCGATGATGCTGGTATGGGCAATGGGCGAGCCCCAGCCTTCACGACCAATCCCCAACGGAAAGGTGTAGACCACGTTCTGGCCCTTGGGGTAGTAGTAGAGCCGATACTCCGCAAGGTTGATCACAATGCCTTCGCGCGGGCCCGGCGGCAGGATGAAACGCGTCGGCAGCACGATGTCCGTTCCCGCGCCTGGCAGCCAGGCATCGACGCCCGGGTTGGCCGCGACCATTTCCGAATACCCCAGGTCATACGTGGTGCCCAGGTCGGCAAACGTATCTTCGTATTTGGCCTTGATCACCTGGACCTGGCCGACGATGTCCTCACCAGGGGGCGGCAACGGCAACTGCAAGGCTTGCGCCGCGCCGGCCGCACAGAGCGCAGCAAGAGACAGGCAGCAGGTAACGACGGAGAGGCGCGACAACATCCGGAAAATCCTTCGCAGACGACGGTAGGAAAAAACTGATTGTATACGTGAAGCGAGCGCCTGGCATCAAGCCGACCGCGCTAGAGCTCGAAGCGCAGCTCTGGCCAGATCGGCGGTGTACCGCGCTTTTGCGACTCGAGAATCGCCCTGCACAACGGGCACAGCCGCTGGTCCTGGAAGATCGAACGATCCACCGAGGACCAGAGCGGTTGCGCCGGCAATAAGGTGCCGCAGAGCGTGCGATCAATCGAGCCGCCCAACTCCAGTTGACGCGCCACCAGATGCACCCGGACTTCCTGGCAGGCGAACAGATCCAGCTGTTCGTCCGGCTCGATCAGTTGGTAATTAAACAGGGACCAGGCAGGACGCGACATCAGGGGCTCCAAATCGGGGGGGCGCCACCTTAGCCGAAAGCCTGCCGGTAGAAAAGCGTCATAACAGCGGTTTTAGCGTTGGCCAGACATTTTCCAGCAACTTGCCCTGGGCCGGGACTGCCGGGTGCAGGCCGTCCGCTTGCATCAGGTCGGGATGACCGCCCACCCCCTCCAGGAAAAACGGTACCAGCGGCACCTTTTTTTCCTCTGCTACCTCGCCGAATACCTTGGCGAACGCTTCGACGTAACGCTTGCCATAGTTGGGAGGAATCTGCATGCCCAGCAGCAGCACCTTGGCACCGCTGTCCTGGGACGCCTGAATCATCGAAGCAAGATTTTGTTTCAATTGCGCCGGTGGCTGACCACGCAGCCCATCGTTGCCGCCCAATTCGATCACCACCACATCCGGTTTATGCGCTGCAAGCGCCGCAGGCAACCGCGCGAGGCCTCCGGCACTGGTGTCGCCACTGATCGAAGCATTCACCACTTTATCGTCAAAACCCTCCTGCTTGAGCCGTTGCTCCAGCAGGGCAACCCACCCTTTGCGGGTATCCAGGCCGAAACCGGCACTGATACTATCGCCAACGATCAGGACTGTACCCGCCGCTGCGTTCTGGGCCATGCACATCAAGGCCAGGCCAGCACTCAAAAACCACATTCGCATCGGATTCTCCATGGGCGCAAGCATTCTCACCGCGCGAAACCTCAGCAAAGTGGTTCCCAGCGCGGAAGGTGAACTGACTATCCTGCACGAACTGAGCCTGGAACTGAACAAGGGCGATAGCCTGGCTATCGTCGGCAGCTCCGGTTCCGGCAAATCCACCCTCCTCGGCCTGCTGGCCGGCCTTGACCTGCCCAGCAGGGGTGAAGTCACCCTGGCGGGCCAAGCGTTGAGCAGCCTGGACGAAGACCAGCGCGCGCGGATCCGTGCCGAACACGTGGGCTTCGTGTTCCAGTCCTTTCAGTTGCTCGACAGCCTCAATGCACTGGAAAACGTCATGCTGCCACTGGAGCTCGACGGCCGCAAAGATGCCCGCGAGCGCGCCACGCACCTGCTGGAGCGCGTCGGCCTTGGCAAGCGCCTGACCCATTCGCCGCGCCAGCTGTCCGGCGGCGAGCAGCAACGTGTGGCGATTGCTCGCGCGTTTGCCGCCGAGCCGGACGTACTGTTTGCCGACGAGCCCACCGGCAACCTCGACAGCCACACCGGCGAGCGCATCAGCGACCTGCTGTTCGAACTCAATAAAGAGAGCGGCACGACCTTGGTACTGGTCACCCATGACGAGCGCCTGGCCCATCGTTGCCGACGCCTGATCCGCCTTGAAGCCGGCCTGATGGTCGCGCCCCTGGAGCCTTGATGGCACGCCTGCCGTTGTTACGTCTGTTCAGCCTTGCCATGCGCCAATTACTGCGCGATGCCCGCGCCGGTGAACTGCGTGTATTGTTCTTCGCCCTGCTGGTGGCCGTGTCCGCCAGCACCGCTATCGGCTATTTCGGCGCACGTCTCAACGGCGCCATGCTGTTGCGCGCCACCGAGTTCCTGGGCGCGGACCTGATACTCGAAGGCAGCTCGCCGGCCCGCCCCGAGCAGGTCAGGTCCGGCACCGAACTGGGCCTGGATCATGCGCGCATCGTCGAATTTTCCAGCGTTATCGCTGCGGACAACGGCATCCAGCTCTCCAGTATCAAGGCGGTCAACGAGCAGTATCCGCTACGTGGCGAACTCAAAAGTACGGGTGAGCCCTTTGGCGCCGAAACCCCAGGCGGCGGCCCCAAACCCGGTGAAGCCTGGGTGGAGGCGCGGCTGCTGACAGCGCTGGACCTGAAGGTCGGCGACAGCATCGACGTGGGCATGAAGACCCTGCGCCTGGCACGCATACTGACGTACGAGCCCGACCGCGCCGGCAATTTCTACAGCCTCACGCCCAGGGTAATGATCAACCTGGCGGACCTGGACGCCACCGGCGTAGTCCAGCCTGGCAGCCGCGTGAGCTATCGCGAACTGTGGCGCGCACCGCCCGGCAGCACGGCGCTGCAAACCTATCGCGACCTGGTCAAGCCGGGCCTCGCGGCCAACCAGCGCCTGCAGGACTCGCGCGATGGTAACCAGCAGATCGGCGGTGCCCTGGGCAAGGCCGAGCGTTACCTGAATATGGCCAGCCTGGTGGCGGTGTTACTGGCCGGCGTGGCCGTGGCGCTGTCGGCCAACCGCTTTGCCAGCCGCCGCTTCGACGCCAGCGCCCTGCTGCGCTGCCTGGGCTTGTCACGACGCGAAACCATGCTGCTGTTCAGCCTGCAACTGAGCGTACTGGGCCTGTTGGCGAGCCTGGCCGGCGCCCTCCTCGGCTGGCTCGCGCAATTTGGTCTGTTCTACTTCCTGCACGACCTGTTGCCCGCAGACGTGCCACCCGGCGGGCTGCTACCGGCCGTTGCAGGGATCGGCACCGGGCTGGTCGCCCTCGCCGGCTTCGCCCTGCCGCCCCTGGCCGCACTGGGCCGGGTGCCGCCACTGCGGGTACTGCGTCGCGACCTGCTGCCTATCCCCTCGAGCACCTGGATGGTTTATGGGGCGGCGCTCTTCGCCCTGGGCCTGATCATGTGGCGCCTGAGCCTCGACCTGGTGTTGACCTTCGCGTTATTGGGCGGCGGCGTGGTAGCCGCACTGATCCTCGTCGGGTTGTTGCTGCTGTTATTGCAAAGCCTGCGCCGGTTACTTGCGCGCGCCTCCTTGCCGTGGCGACTGGGCCTGGGCCAATTGCTGCGCCATCCACTGGCCGCCGCCGGCCAGTCCCTGGCGTTTGGCTTGATCCTGTTGTCCATGGGGTTGATCGCCCTGCTACGCGGTGAACTGCTCGACACCTGGCAGAACCAATTGCCCAAGGATGCGCCCAACTACTTCGCGCTCAATATCCTGCCAGCCGACAAAGACGCCTTTGGCGCCCGCCTTCTGGAAGTCCAGGCGCAATCGGCACCGCTCTATCCCGTCGTGCCCGGTCGGCTGATCAGCATCAACGGCGAACCCGTACAAGAGATTGTCAGCAAGGATTCCAGCGGTGATCGCGCTGTGCAACGGGACCTGAGCCTGACCTGGGCGGCCGACTTGCCCCCAGGTAACGTACTGACGGCGGGTGCCTGGTGGACCGCGCAACCGGGCGATGACATTCCCGGGGTGTCGGTGGAAGCCAAGGTGGCTGAAAGCCTGAAACTCAAGCTCAACGACCATCTGGTATTCACCATCGGCGGGGAGAATCGCGAGGCCCGGGTCACCAGCCTGCGAACCATCAACTGGGACAACTTCCAGCCCAACTTCTTCATGATCTTCCAACCGGGCACCTTGAAGGATTTGCCGACCACCTACCTGACCAGCTTCTACCTGGCGCCTGGGCATGACCAACAGATCGTCGACCTGTCCCGAGCCTTTCCGGCCGTCACTATCCTGCAGGTCGAGGCCCTGCTGGAACAGCTGCGCAGCATCCTCGCCCAGGTGACCCTGGCGGTGGAATACGTGCTGCTGTTCGTGCTCGCCGCGGGCATGGCCGTGCTGTTTTCCGGTTTGCAGGCCACCCTGGACGAGCGAATCCGCCAGGGTGCGCTGTTGCGTGCACTGGGGGCCGAGCGCAGGCTGCTGATCAAGGCCCGGCGCATCGAGTTCGGCCTGCTGGGGGCGGTCAGTGGTTTGCTGGCGGCACTGGGCACGGAACTGGTGACCTGGGTGCTGTACCGCTATGCCTTCGATCTGGCCTGGCACCCTCACCCCTGGCTGTTGCTGCTGCCGGTGATCGGTGCGGTGCTGATCGGTGGCGCCGGGGTGTTCGGTACACGCCGTGCGTTGAACGCCAGCCCGCTGACGGTGCTGCGCGAGGGCTGAAACACGAATGGCGATTGCTCCACTCGGAGCAAGCGCCATTCGTTGCTATTTCACATATTCAATCCGGGTAATCCACCAGCACACCTCACCGCCGGGGGTCTGCACGATGGCTTCATCGTCCACCTCCTTGCGCAGCAGCGCACGCGCCATGGGAGAGTCGATAGAGATGTAATCCATTCGGTCGTAGATCTCGTCATACCCCACAATGCGAAAACGCTTGGTCTCGCCCTGCTCGTTCTCGACATCGACCCACGCCCCAAAAAACACCTTGCCCTCCTGCTCGGGCATGTATTCCACCACGCGCATATCTTCGAGGCGTTTGCGCAGGTAGCGCACCCGCCGATCGATCTCACGCAACAGCTTCTTGTTGTACTGGTAATCCGCGTTTTCGCTGCGATCTCCCAGAGAAGCCGCCCACGTCACCTTGCGCGTCGTGTCCGGGCGCTTCTCACGCCAAAGGTAGTCCAGCTCCTTTTTCAGCGCTTCATGGCCTTCTTTGGTAATCAGCTTGGTACTCAAACGCGCACATCCCCAGGCAATGTCCATTAGTGTCGACAGGCCACGGCATCATACCCTGGCGTCGGCTGGCGGGGAGCGATGATAAATCAACGGCGCAAAGTTTCCAGATCGACAGGCTCATCGACTCAGCCCTGCCCATCGAGTACCTGGTCCAGTTCAACGAGCGTGCCTTGCAGGCGCTGTCGCATCAGCGATAGCTGCGACATCATCAGCACCATTTTTTCGGTCTTTTGACTCACCTCCAGTTCTTGCTCCTGCAGTCGCGAATGGCGTTGGTCCAACGCCTGACTTTTTTCATCCTGCTGGGTCTGCTGTTGTTGCAGTCGAGTCTGCCACTGTTCAAGCATCTCTTCGCGTTCGGTAACGGCCTGTTTTTTCTGCGTCAATTCCTGGGCAACCCTTGCGAGATTGCTCAGCGTACTGTCTATCTCGAGCATGGAGGTATGTTCTCTAGGAGAGAGGGAGGACGACGGGGTTTCGAGGTGTTCTGCCTGAACGGACTGCGCTCGGGGTTCGGCTGGCACCTGCGGCACCTCCGGCACCTCGGGTTCCGTGACCTGTGAATGAGGTGGCTCTTCAACGAGGGCTTCTTCCACAGGCGGCGGGGCGGACTTGGGCTGGCTCTTGCCTCGGGGCGGTGCAACCATTTGCGATGAAAAGCGAATGGAAGGCACGATGACTGCGCTGCTTTCGATCGCAGGCGCAGCAGGGGCGGACATGCCCAATGTAATCACCTTCATCACCAGCGCTTTCTTGACGATCACCGAGTGATGGTCCTCGGGCCTGGCAGGCGGCAACCTGCAGCCTTTCAGGTCAATGAAATGAAACGGAACCTGAGATTCGCTGAGGGCGCTGTCCTTATTGCCCGATGCCGCCGCCATCATCAGGATTTGCTTGAAGACTTGCATCGCTACTTGCAAATCCTCTTTGGACTCGACGCCGCCAAGGAAATACCGCTCGAGTTTTTTGCGCAAGGCCGCGATATACACCCTGGAATGACCAGGCTCGGCTTCTTCATCAAGGCTATACACCAGGAAGTTGGAAGCAGTCTGTTCGACAGCGAACCCACACAGCAGTGCGCCGTTGACCGGGGCATTCTCGCCGCTGCGCTCAAGAACAAGGGTACGTAGAAGCATCATGGCAGTCAGGCCTCATTATAAAAAGAAAACCTTATATAAATATCAGACAAATATCCGACCATTATTAAGTACTCAACACACAACAATTGTTTCAGTACGTAATCAACTCAAACGTAGGACTTTACTTATTAAGTGCACCCAGCGTTCCCAAGCACGGGTATTGAACGTAGTCTTTTTAAGGCACCGCCACACACTAACAAAACTTTCTTCAGGCACCGCCCAATAGATTCGGTAATCCTATGATCGAGGTCAGCAACCTGACAAAGCACCTGGGCAAAAAAAGCGTGATCAGCGACTTTTCGTTCTGTGCCCAACGCAAGGAATGCGTGGGTTTGCTGGGCGAGCATGGCGCCGGTAAAACAACATTGCTGAATTTGCTTTCCGGCATGATCAAGCCCACCAGTGGGCATATCAGTATTCAGGGTTTCAGTACCCAGACCGATTCAGTTCTCGCCAGGCAAGCCGTTGGCTACCAGCCTCAAGGGGGAATCACCCATCACACGCTGTCGGTCAAAAGCATCCTCAACTTCGTTGCCGCCGCTCGAGGGTTCAGCGGTGCCGAAAAACGCAGGCACGTGGACCGGGTCGCCACACGACTGGAGCTACTTCCTGTACTCAACTGCCCCATCGATGTGCTCAGCCAGGACTTGAAGCGCAGAGTCGCGATTGCGCAAGCCATTATGCATTCCCCCAGCGTGCTCCTGCTGGACGAGCCCATGGAAGGGATGAACGCCGAGCAACGGCTCAAATTCAGGGCGCTTGTTCAGTCCCTTAACGAGGAAATGAGCGTCATCATTGCCTCCCGCCATTACGACTGGCTGTCCGACATCTGCACCCGCGCCCTGGTCATCGCAAACGGGCGATTGATTATCGACGCCTCGCTGGAGGATTTGCAGCGCAGTTCCCGGCACTTCCAGGCGGTGACACTCGCAGCGGATCCGCCCCTGGATTTACTCGCGCTTGCGGTATTACCAGGGGTTGCAGGCATCGAAGAAGACCGTCTGAACCCAGGCAAAGTGACGGTTCTGGCCATGCCCGGGCACGCCATCTTCCCCGCCATCAATTCACTCATTACCCATCGCGGCTGGAACATAACGTCACTGCATCTGGAGCCAGGTCGCTTGAACGATGTCGTTCACCCTCTGAGCCACGAGGTATCGCCTTGAAACTGCTGCCCCTCATTTTCAAACGCCAACTCGCCAGTTATGCCAGCACCCCCATCACTTACCTGAGCGTGGCGTTTTTCCTGGTGCTATGTGCGGCGCTGGGATTGCACACCTACCGCTGGATGGAGCGAGACAGCAGCGACTTGCAGGCTTTTTTCGAGCTGCACCCCTGGCTCTATCTGCTACTGATACCCACCTTATCCATGCACATGTGGTCTGATGAACACAGCGCCGGATTTTCCAACATGATCAAAACCCTGCCCGTCACCTCAGCAGAACGGGTGATCGGAAAATTTCTGGCAGCCTGGGCTGTATGCAGTGCTGCGCTGTTGTTGAATTTTCCTATAGTGATCGCCGCCCATTATCTTGGAACGCCTGATAACGGGGTAATCGCATCACAATTTCTGGCAAGCTGGCTGCTGGCAGGAAGTTATCTAGCTGCCGGTTGTTTTATCTGTGTACTCACGCACCAGCGCCTTGTAATTTTCCTATTGACGACGGGCTTGCTGCTGACCATCAGCGGGCTTTCTTCAATCCTGGATGCACTTGAACATCAGGCACCGATCTGGATAGTTGATAGCGTGATGAGGCTTGACCCGATTTCCCGCTTCAGCTCAATGGACAACGGCAAAATAACACTTCATGACTGTTTATATTTTGTCAGCATGATCCTTGCTTTTCTCTCTGCATCCATTGTCACACTCAACTATAAAAACAGCTGAGAAGGAAAGTCGCTGATGCGATCCGCTCTTCGTACGGGTATGACATTGATCGTCATATCGTTACTGTTCCTGGCATTCAATCTGGTCTGGATAAACAAACTACCCGATATTCGCTGGGACTTTTCACAACAGAAAATTCACACCTTATCGCCATCCACGCGGCAACTGCTCGCAACACTTGATAGCCCGCTGGACTTGTATTATTTCAACTCGCTTACTGCACCGAAGAAAAGCCGCATTATGAAACGCTTCGGCCAACGAGTAGAAGACGTGCTTCAGGAATTCGAAGCAGCCGCCGAGGGCATGATCAATTTGCACGTTATTGACCCCACTCCTTTTTCAGAAGACGCCTACAAAGCCAGCTTATTCGGCCTGGATGACACACAGGGATACCTCGGCCTTATAGGCACGCGTGCCGGCCAGGGCACGCAACGTATCGAAGCGTTCAACCCCGACGACGAGCCGTTGCTCGAGTATCAAATCAGCCAGCTGATCCATAAATTGATGCACCCCCAGCGTCCCAGCGTCGGCCTCCTGTCCGGGTTGCCGTTGGATGAGTCCGCCGGGCACCTTTTGGAGCAAATGCGCGAGCATTTCAACTTGGTGGAGTTGGCAGCGAACATCACTCAGGTACCTCCATCAATAGGTAGCTTGATGGTGGTGCAGCCAAGGGCGTTAGCCGAACAAACGCTTTACGCCATCGAACAATTTGCCTTAAGCGGCGGCAAGCTGATGGTTTTCATCGACCCGGTGAGCGAGATGGGGGCTGAAACCTTAGCGGTAGACTCCGAGCTGGATGGCCTGTTGACCACATGGGGCATACGGATGCCCGCGAACAAGCTGTTGGTTGACAGTCTTTACGCCTCCTCGGCCTCGCTCGGGCCAGGCTTGCCTACCGTATTGCACCCAGCCAGGTTGAAACTGCCACGCCTGGCAATGACCGCGCACGACGTCAGCACCTGGAAACTCGACAGGCTGAGCGTATCAAGCAGTGGCGCACTCTTGCGCACTCGAAAAAGCCGGATGACGTTCACCCCGCTGCTGCAAAGCTCCCGGCAGTCTGCGCTGCTGGACGCCGGGCGTTTCGCTTCAGCGACGGCGTTCGATTCACTCATCGACGAAGCTTCCACCTCGGGTCAGCGCCATGTGATCGCCGCTCGCCTGGAGGGGCCGGCCTACTCGGCATTTCCTGACGGTCTCAGGGGGCAACCGCCAGGCTTACAAAAGGCTGCCCGAATCGAGGTGGTGGTAGTTGCCGATACCGATTTACTCGCGGACGCTGTCAGCCAGACAACGGCCAACAGCAACGTGCAGTTCGTATTGAATACCCTGGATAATCTGGCGGCTCCCGCAGAACTGGCGAATATTCGTCCGCGCCTCACTTCGCATTCACTCAGTACCCTGGAACCCATGCGCGAAGCCGCCGCACAGACCTATCGGGAAACGGCCGCAGAACTGGAACGTCGCCTTGAGCGCACCGAGCAAGCGTGGCAGCGGTTGAATCCACAGCCCACACACTTGGGCACCCAGGCCGTGGACACCAATACCCAATTGCAAGCGCTCAACAAAGAGCGCCTGCGCCTGCCCATGGAACTCCATGCCCTCAAGACTCAGGCGTACGCGCCGCTGCACCGCTTCGAGCGGAACCTAAAGCTGCTGCTGATCGTAACGGTACCGCTGGTTTTATGCCTGATCGCCTGGGTACGTTATCGCTGGCTGTGTCGACGCCGATGGCCGCCCGCGGGCTTCAGCTGAACATTTGGGATTGGTAATCAGCGACGGGCAATCAGCCCTTGCCGGGCAATCCGCGTCAGTTGGCGGATCACTTCTTCGGCGTTGTCCGCACTCGGCGCCTGGATCACCGCGAGGTCAAAGCTGTTACTGGCAAAACGGGCCAGGGAGTCGCCATCTTCCACGAACTGGATCAAGAACGCCGAAGGCCGCCCGGTGCGACGTGGCCAGCCGTCCAGGTAACGCAGCAGCGTCGGCTGGTGCTTGCCGCCCAGGAGGATTTTCGGGTTGCGTTGAGTCAGGTCCGCAGTGATCGGGGCCAGGCGTATCAGGGGGCGTAGTGCATTCATCGTGTCGTGTCTCTGCCTCAAAAGTCTGCGGGCAGGTGAGAGGCAACACCGAACCAGCGCTTTAGCGGTATTTCGACCCGTGCCTCCTGACGAGTGCATGGTTCTGTCGGACTGCATCGAGTCCAGTGGCGCCCCGCAATTAGCTGTTTAAATCGGCGCATGAGCAGCATCCTAGAGAAGCTGGCGGGGCAGTGTCAAGAATCCCGAGCAACGAAAAAGGCCCGCACAGGGCGTAATGCTGTTCACTTAAGCATTTGAGTCCAAGCCGGGCTTTCTAGAGAATCCGATGTCAGACCCCTGGCATCGGATTTTTTTATGCCCATTCAGCAGCAGTTGCTCGACCTCGGCGATCTCTTCAATTTTTCTGACCTGAGCACCTTCACTCAGAACATCCCTATCGAGTGGGTAGCGAGTGCGCTGAACCTCTCGGCGCAAGCCACGATACGACGGCGCCGTTTGCCGAGCGATCAAGTTCTTTGGCTAGTTTTGGGCATGGCTCTGTTCCGCGATGAGCCTGTTCATGAGGTCGCCAGGCGTTTGAATATCTGCGCGCAAGGCTTGGCTTCTGATCAGTTGCTGGCCCGAAGCGGGGTAACTGAAGCTCGCAAAAGGCTGGGCGCTGACCCAGTTGAATCGCTGTTCCGTCAGACCGGTAAACATTGGGGCAACGAGCGCTACGAGGGAGATGACTGGAACGGTCTACAGGTCTTCGCGGTGGACGGTGCACTACTGCGAACTGCTGACTCACCTGAGCTCAGAGAGCATTTCGGCTCCGGTAATACCGGCACCGACCGCCAGACCCCGTTTCCGATGCTGCGGCTCGTTGCGCTGATGAATGTCCGTTCGCATGTCATCCTCGATGCGCAGCTCAGCCCTTATCGGGGCAGTGAAATGCGGTTGGCCGAAACGTTTCTGGGGCAAATTCCGGACAATTCGATCACCTTGTTCGACAAAGGCTTCTGGGGCGCGGATCTACTGCTAAGCGTGGTGGGCGGCGGCGCGAACCGACACTGGCTGACACCTGCTCGCAAGAATTTGGTCATGGAGGAAGTAGAGCGCTACGGCGAGCACGACCGTCTCGTCCGGATGAAGGTTTCTCCTCAGGCACGTAAACGAAATCCTGAGTTGCCCCTGAGTTGGGAAGTGCGTGAAGTTAGCTATGAAAGCCATGGAAAAGTCAGATCGCTGCTTACCTCTTTGCCTGTCGAGGACTACGACACCGCAGCTGTGGCTGAGCTGTACCTGGAACGATGGGAGATTGAGCTGGGCTTCAGGGATATCAAAAGCTCGATGCAACAGAACGCGGTAACGCTACGCAGTAAGAAAGTCGAGCTGATTTATCAGGAGGTCTGGGGGCTTTTGCTGGCTTATAACATTATTCGTCGAGAGGCCAGCCAAGCCGCTGTAGCGTTCGGCCGCGCACCTTCGGATATACGGTTCAAGCCTGCCTGCCAGTACATAGCGGTGCAGTTGATAGTGATGGCAGCCGCTAATCCGGTATCTGCAACAGGAAGGAGGCTAAGCGAGCTGAGGGGAGGAGTAGGAGGAATGTTTCTGGATCACCGCCCAAGGCCGGGAAGGCCAAGGACGGTGAAGATTTCCAAAACCCGGTACCCAGTGGACCGTAAGGCTGCTCCGCTTAAGTGAACAGCATTACCGCACAGGGCGGGCCTCTCATGAGGTGCGAAACGCTCAGTTGGCGATGGCGCGGTCGGCCGACAGTTTGCCGGCACCTTCGAACAGCACCGCCAGCGAGCCGCCAAGCAGGGCCAGGGCGAATTCATACCCATTGTTTGCCATGAACAGCCCGTTATGAATGTGCACCGAAAAGATCGCCACCAGGGTCAGAAAGGTCAGGCCCAAAGCTGCTGGGCGTGCAAGCAGGCCGATGATCAGCGCCAGGCCGGCAAAGAACTCGGTGCCACCCGACAGCACGGCCATCAGCGTGCCCGGCGCCAGGCCGATGCTTTCCATCCACTGGGCGGTTCCCGCCAGACCACCGCCGCCAAACCAACCGAAGAGTTTTTGCGAGCCGTGGGCAGCGAAGATAATGCCGACGAAGATGCGCAGAACAGTCAGACCGTAGCCGGCACGGGTGGACAGGACGCGGGTAATCAGTGGGCTCATGGGGTAAATCCTTTTTCAGGTAGGGGTTGGTTGGCCGCTATATTAATCAGTTTAAACAATGATAAAAGCCGAAAAATTGCCTTATCAACATCGATAAAATCGATTATTTGCGAGACGCAACTTTCGCCGCTTGCGGCTCCAGGGACTCCCGCTCCCTATCGAACGCCAGGTAGTATTTGTTGACACTATTAACATAGCTGACGCCGCCCATCCCCACCTGCTCCATGGCAATGCGTTCAACCTGAAAAAACCACTGATTGGGGTTGAGCCCCCGGCGCCTGGCTTCGGTGCGCATGCCCTGCACCCGCTCCGGCCCCATGTTATACGCCGCCAGCACAAAGGCCATGCGTTCACGCTCATTGAGCTTGGGGCTGGCGAAAAACTTGCGGCGGATCATCGCCAGGTAGCGCGCACCCGCCTGCACATTACTGTCCAGACTCTCGATATTGTTGACGCCCACCCGCTGCGCCGCCGAAGGCGTGATCTGCATCAGCCCGGTAGGACCACCGCTGTTGCGTGCGCCAGGGTCCAGCGCAGACTCCTTGAAGGCCAGCGCAGCCAGGTTCAACCAGTCCATGCCTTGCTCGCGCGCATGCTTTTGCAGGATCGGGCGCAGTTTCTCCAGGCGTTGACGATCGGCGCGGGCCAACGGGTTGCGCACTTGATAGAGACGTCGATAGATACGCTGGAACGCCACATCCTGGTCGGATGGGGTGTGATAGGTCTTGAGGAAGCGATTGATGCTCGCCCGCAGCATCGACGCATCCTGGCGCACGAACCAGTACTCGTCACCCGGCTCACTGATGGCCACCTGCTTGTCAAAGCGCAACTTAGGCAGGATTTTCGACCAGCGTTCGGCAATCGGCTTTTCAACGATGGTCAGGTGAAAGATCCCGGCCTGCACCATCTCCAGCACGTCTTCCACCGCCAGGCTTGGGTCGACCCATTCCACCTTGATCGGCGGCTGCTTGTGCAGGGCCAGCTTCTGGTTGACCTGGCTGATCGCATCCGCCGCCGCGCTGCCGGTGGTCAGCGTCAGGGTGCGGCCCGACAACTGCTCCAACCTGGTAAACCGACGTTCCCCCTTGACGCCGACCAGCCACAACGGCACATCGCTGGCGATAGGGGCACTGGCGCTGATCTTGTGCGCGGCCTTCACGTCCAGCAATTCGCCAGGGGCAACCAGGTCGCCTTCGCCACGGGCCAGTGCGCCAAGCAACTGCTCCTTGGCCTTGGGGATGATCTTGAGGTTGATTTGCTGGCCATCACGGGCATGGCCATTGAGGTATTGCTCGAACGCACGCAGGCGATGGTATTCGACACCGATGGCCTGGCCCTGCACTTCACCGGAGCTGTTACGGCTCTGATTGACCAGTACACGCAGGGTGCGGCTGGAACGAATGTCTGCCAGGTCACGCACCTTGCCGGGCTTTGTCACTTCCAGCGGCCCATCCAGACGCGCGACCGCCGCCATGGGCAGCAGCAACGTCACGCACACTACAAGCAAAGCCGAGGGTCGGATCATCCGCTCTCCGGAAAGAATACTGGCCAACGCCTTCGTGAAAAGCGAGGTGTTGGGCGTCAGAAACAGAGCGCTTTAAGCGCTGGCAAGGCGCGCAACGGCGACACAGTGAGAGGCAGCGGGCCCGGCACAATGTCGCTTGCGACGTTCAAAGACAGCGATAACGCGTTGTAGTTCTTCGTTTTTCTTATAAATCTACAGCTCTGATATGCTTTCCGGCCGCAGGCGGAGATAGCACCATGCAACTCATTGATATCGGCGTCAACCTGACCAACCCCAGTTTCGACGAGAGGCACTCGGCCGTTCTCGAGCGTGCCTACGCCGCTGGCGTGCAGCAATTGGTGCTCACCGGTACGAGCGTCGAAGGCAGCGAACAGGCCCTGGAACTGTGCTTAAAACTCGATGAAAGCGCACAACGCCTGTTCAGCACCGCCGGTATCCATCCCCACTCCGCCAGCGCTTGGAACCGCGACAGCGCCCAACGTTTGCGCGGTCTGCTCAGCGAAACACGCGTGCGCGCCGTCGGCGAGTGCGGACTGGATTTCAACCGTGATTTTTCGCCGCGCCCACAGCAGGAAAAAGTCCTCGAGGAACACCTGGCCCTGGCCGTCGAGCTGAAACTTCCCGTGTTCCTCCACGAGCGTGATGCCAACCAACGCCTGCTGGAGATTCTCAAGGACTACCGTGACCACCTGCCCGCTGCCGTGGTGCATTGCTTCACTGGCGAGCAAGCGGCGCTCTTCAGCTATCTCGACCTTGACCTGCACATTGGCATCACTGGTTGGATCTGCGACGAGCGCCGTGGGACGCATCTGCACCCGTTGGTCAGGGAAATTCCTCGTGGTCGTCTGATGCTGGAAAGTGACGCGCCCTACCTGCTGCCCCGCACGCTGCGCCCCAAGCCGAAGAACGGCCGCAACGAGCCCGCCTTCCTGACCGAAGTGCTACGCGAAGTTGCCCTGCATCGCAATGAAACGATGCAAGAGCTGGCGATGCACAGCACCGCCTGTGCCCGCGCCTTTTTCGGCCTGCCTGCCGTGGAGTGATGCGGCGCATTGACCCATGTCAAAAACGCTTTCCTGAGTAGCGGCACAATAATGGCACCTTGCCAATGCTGTTTCCGCTATCAGAGAAAACCTTCCATGGGTGCCTGGCTTAGCAATATCTCGCTTAAATACAAATTCTGGGCCGTCAACGCGGTGGCCTTCATCACTACCCTGCTGCTGGTACTGTATGCCGTCCAGCTCGAACAACAGGCGCGCAGCCATGCGTCCCAGGTGTCGGCCCAGGCCCAGGCGCAGTTGCTTAGTGCCTGGCCGGCTGACAAGCCACTGCCCACCGGCGAGAACTGGCTGACCTTCACCCGTGGCCAAATCCCACAACGTGCAGACGAGGATCTCTCAGCCTTGCAAGACGCGAGCGGCTGGATCGAGCTCAGTCACCTGCCATTGTTCGGCGTCAATCCGCTGGTGGGCGCCGAGGTCATCCGCCGTGCCGACGGACAGCAGGTCGCCGTACTCGCCTACGCGCCAAGCCTGCGCCAGGTGTTCGGCGAACGTTTCGTCAACTATGCGCTGGCGGTGGCGATCCTGATGCTCGCGATGCTTGGCGCCTCACAACTGCTGATCCGCTTCCTGCTCAGCCAGCTCAACACCCTCAAGGACGTGATGCTGCATGTGGAGAAGACCGGCGATTTGTCCGCCCGCGTGCCCCTGGCCTGCAAGGATGAAGTCGGGCAGATGGCCAGCGCCTTCAACGCCATGCAGGCCGGCTACCAGCGGGTGGTCAACACCGTGGCCCATACTGCCAAACAATTGGACGAGGGCGCCGCGCGGCTGGCCAGCAGCATGAACGAGGTGCAGCGCGGCATGCTCGGCCAGCAAAGCGAGACCGACCAGGCCGCCACGGCGATCAACGAAATGACCGCCACCGTCTACCACATTGCCCAGCACGCCGGTGCCACCCGCGACCTCTCGCAAACCGCCGACACCCTCGCCGGCAGCGGCCAGGAAGTGGTCATCCGCGTGCAGCGTTCGATTGCCGGGCTGTCCAGCGGCGTGCAACAGACCGCTGAAATGATCCAGAAACTCGCCGAAGACAGCCAGAAAATCAACAGCGTGGTCGGGGTGATCCACAGCATCGCTGAACAAACCAACCTGCTCGCCCTCAATGCCGCCATCGAAGCTGCCCGCGCCGGAGAAATGGGCCGTGGCTTTGCGGTGGTCGCCGACGAAGTGCGCAACCTGGCCAAGCGCGTACAAAGCTCCACCGACGAAATCACCCGCATGGTCTCGGCGCTGCAAGCCGGCACCCGCGACGCGGTGGACTTCATGCAGGAAAGCTCGTTCAAGGCTGACGACTGCGTAAAACAGGCCCAGGAAGCCGGTGCCGCACTCGCCGACATCACCGGCGCCGTGGCGCAGATGCGCGAGAGCAACACCCAGATCGCGGTGGCCGCTGAACAGCAAAGCCATGTCGCCGAAGAGATGAACCGCGCAGTGGTGAGTATTCGCGATGTAACCGAGAACACCGTGCGGCAGACCGTAGATTCGGCGACCACCAGCCATGCACTGGCGGCGTTGGCGGGAGAATTGAGCACAGCGATTGGGCAGTTGAAGCTGTAGGGCCGTTCAGACCGTAATCCGATTCCTACGACCAAGCCACAGCCTACCTGAGATTAAGACGAAACTTCCTCGCCACTCCCGCGAATAACGCCGACTTCTTTTACCGACGAACCTCTGCAAAGTCCCTCGCCTGATCAAACAGTGCGAGGGAGTGCAGATGGTTTTTTTCGTTAGGGCCCAGGTCGCCGGGGCCGTCTTTTGATTCCGGTGATTGCCAGCTTTGTGCTGGCTCCCATGGACCCCGAAGCGCCGGATATTGAAAGCGTTCTCCGAAATTTCCGCGACTGCCTGAATACGTTCGACGACTGGGCCGAAAGCTTTTTAAGTGGCTCGGCACTGGAAGTGGAGCAGGTGTTCAAGGTCGGGGAAGACGTCGCACTGGTTGCGCCGATTTCTTCCGACATGCCCAGTCGCACCGTCGCCATGTGCAAAGCCCAGGGTGGGCTGACCCTGGTGCACCTGTTCGAAAGCACGCGGTTCGTGCCGATCGGCAACACGCCGGTCACGCTGCAAGCCATCGCCAAGGACGGCACTCCCATTGGCGCGCCGCTGCATCGAACCATCGGCCCCGGCGGCATTCTTGAAGTCCCAGAATGCACTCGTGACCAGCGGTACCAAGTCACCTTTTACCCCAACGTTTCCAAGGATCACGTCAAGGCGCTGTATGCGTCCTACCAGTCGGTGATCGCCGGGCTGGAAGCTGACCTGCGCCAGCAATGGAACGAGCGCTTCAAGCCTCAGTGGACCGACTTTGCAAACGCCCCGCCCTTCACGCGCAGCGCGAAACAGGGAGCGGCCTTTGCAACCGGGATTGGCAAAGCCTTTTACAACCTGTGGGACAACATTACCGAGCTGTACGACCTGCTGGCGAACCTTAAGTCCAACAGCGAGAAGTTGCTGCAGTACCTTTCTCAAGCCGAACTCGATCAGTTGCTCAAGCTGGGTAAAGACACCCTCGCCCAGGGTTTGCTGGTGCTCAGTGATGAGCCGCTGTTGTTCATTTATCTCTCGGCGGCGGTGGCCTGGATGCGCATGCTGCCACCGCCCGAGATGTATGAACTGCTGGGTGAGATTACCGGCGAAGTGTTGATCAATCTGCTGCTGATATGGGCGACGCGGGGGATTGGGGTACAGCTTCGGTTGGGGGCTCAGGTACTCAGCCAGGTCAAATCCGGGCGGGCGCGGGCGTTGTTGGAACTGCTGGCCAAGCAGGTTGTGGGGCCTGGGCTGGAAGCGCATGTGGAGGCGGCCAAGCCGTTGCTGCTGAACAGTGCGGCGACGGCGATCAAGGCGGTGCCGGTAGCGCCGTTGAAGGCGGGTGACACGCTGGTTTCGAACGCGGTGCCGGCGGTGCGCAGCGAGACCCAGCGTACCGCCTTGGTGCGGCAGGAAGCGGTGGATGATGTGCCTGCCGTGGCTTCGAACCCGAAGGGTGATGCGGCGGCCTCTGCGGATAAAACCGTTACGAACGGTTGCCCGGTGTCGATGGTCACTGGCGAGGAACTGCTGACACTTACCGATGGCGCGCTGGATGGGGTCTTGCCGTTCGAGTGGACGCGCTTGTATCGCACCAGTGCGGTGGAAGTGGATTGTGGGTTGGGGTTTGGCTGGAGTCATGCGCTGGCGCAGCGGCTTGTGGTGTCAGGTGATTCGGTGGTGTGGACGGACCACGAAAATCGCTCGACCACCCTGCCCTTGCCGACGGTGGCTCGGCCGGCGATTACCAACAGCCTGGCGGAAGCGGCGATTTATTTGGGGTCGGTTCCTGACGAGTTGGTGCTGGCCCAGAGTTCGCGTTTCTACCACTTTCGCGACGGTGTACTGACGACAATCAGCGATGCGTATGACAACCGGTTGTTGGTTGTCCGGGATCGGTTGGGGCGGATTGAGCGGCTGGATAACGGCGTGGGCCGCTCTTTGCTCTTGCGCTATGAGCTGGATCGCATTGTCGCGGTGGACTACCAGGTTCATCGCGCCACAGGGCATGAACCCTTCGTCTGGGTGACCGAGCAGAACGTCGTTTCCTACGCCTATGACGACGCTGGACGACTGGTTTCAGCGACCAACGCTGTCGGTGAAAGCGAGGTTTATCGGTACGACGAGCAGCACGTCATTCTTGAGCGCCAGCTGGCCGGCGGGGCGAGTTTCTTTTGGGAATGGGAACGCGCTGGCAAGGCAGCGCGCTGTGTCCGGCATTGGGCCAGTTTTTCGCAGATGGACACGCGGTATGCCTGGGGCGATGACGGTCGCGTCACCGTGCACAACGCCGACGGCAGCCAGGAAGTTTACGTACATGACCAGCGGGCGCGGCTGATACAGCGCATCGATCCCGACGGCGCCCAGCATTTCAAATCCTACGATGACAAGGGCCGCCTGACCGTCGAGCAGGACCCGCTGGGTGCGGTGACGGCCTATCAGTACGACGCCGCCGGACGCTTGGTCGCGCTGTTTCCGGGGGACGACGAACCAACGGCCTACGAGCATGACAACGGTTTCGTACGGGTTATGCGCCGTGGCCAAGCGGTCTGGAAATACGAGCGCAATGACCAGGGCGATGTCATTCGCGAGATCGATCCCGATGGCAACGCGACCGACTACAGCTACGACCAGCAGGGACAACTGACCGGGGTTTGGTATCCCGACAACAGCTGCCATCGCTTGGTGTGGAATGAACGCGGGCAGCTCGTTGAAGAGCAATTGCCTAATGGCGGGATCAAGCGCTACCGCTATGACGACCTGGGCCGGCAGGTTGCGCGTGAGGATGAACAGGGCGCGCTGACCCAGTATCAATGGGACGCCGTAAGCCGGTTAACTCGCTTGGTATTGCCGGACGGTGCCACACGAGAATTCAGCTACAACCCCTACGGAAAAATCATCGCCGAGCGCGATGAACTCGGCCACGTCACCCAATACGAATACGCCGACGGCCTGCACCTGATCAGCCGCCGCATCAATGCCGACGGTACCCAAGTCAACTACCGCTACGACAACGCCCGCTTACTGCTGACCGCCATCGAAAACGAAGTCGGCGAAACCTACCAACTCGACTACCACCCCAACGGCCTGATCCAACAGGAAACCGGCTTCGACGGCCAGCGCACCGCCTACGCCTACGACCTCAACGGCAACCTGCTGGAGAAAACCGAATACGGCGACGATGGCAGTCAGCTCGTCACTCAATACCAGCGCGACCATGCCGGTCGCCTCGTAGGAAAAACCCTGCCCGACGGCAATACGGTTGAATACACCTACGACCGCCAAGGCAACCTCCTCAGCGTCGACGACGGCCTCTGGTTCCTGGCCTACGAATACGACCGCCAAAACCGCCTCACCGCCGAGCACCAAGGCTGGGGCACGCTGCGCTACGGCTATGACGCCTGCGGTCAGTTAAAAAACCTGCGCCTACCGGACAACAACCGCCTCACCTTCAACCACGACAAAGGCGGGCATCTCGCCACCGTCGAGCTGAACGGTGCATTGCTGACTTCCCACCTGTTCAAAGCCGGTCGCGAACACCAACGCCAACAAGGCCAACTCCTCAGCCACTACCACTACGACGAGCAAAACCGGCTACATACCCACGCCGTCACCCAACAGCAAAACCACCTCTACCAACGCCACTACGACTACGACAAAACCGGCAACCTCACCCGCCTGCACGACACCCGCAAAGGCGAACACCTTTACCGCTACGACCCGCTCCACCGCCTGACCCGCGCCGATCATTCGCAAGACGTCCAGGAACGCTTCGGCCACAACCCGGCCGGCAACCTGCTTATGCAAGACAGGCCAGGGCCGGACATCGTTGCGGGTAATCGGTTGGTGATCCAAGGCGATCACCACTACGACTATGACGCCTTCGGCAACCTGATACGCGAGCGACGTGGCAAGGGTCATCAACTCGTTACCGAATACCGCTACGACTGCCAGCACCGGCTAATCGGCATCACCAAGCCCAACGGCCAAACCGCCAGTTATCGCTACGACCCGTTCGGTCGGCGTATCAGCAAAACCGTCGACGGCATTACCACGGAGTTCTTCTGGCAAGGCGACAAAATCGTCGCTGAGCACCACGCGGATCGTCATCGCAGTTACATCTACGAACCCGACAGCTTCCGCCCATTGGCACTGCTGGCAGGCTTCGGCCCCGAAGAAACCAAGCCCTACCACTACCAACTCGACCATCTCGGCACCCCGCAGGAACTCACCACGCCTGAAGGCGAAATCGTCTGGTCCGCCCACTACCGCGCCTACGGCGAAATCAGCCGCCTCGACGTAGGCAAAATCGACAACCCGCTGCGTTTCCAAGGCCAATACTTCGACCAAGAAAGCGGCCTGCACTACAACCGCCATCGCTACTACAATCCAGATATTGGTCGTTACCTGACGCCTGATCCGGTGAAGCTGGCGGGTGGGATCAACGCATACCAGTACGTGCCCAATCCTACTGGATGGGTGGACCCGTTAGGGCTGAGCGCTAACTGCCCGCCTAAAGGCAGGCATCATTCAGCCTGTAAAACTCCAAATGAACCCGACGCACCCGATGTTTCACGCAAAGGTGCCTTCAGACAAGCGAAGAGAGACGCCGGGATACCGATGGTTCAAAACCCAGACATGGTAGTAGATCTAGACACAGGGAAAACTAAACAATACGTCACTGAAAAAATGACGGACAAAAACGGAAAAACAGTTCTGGATGATGCAGGGAGATCCATCGAAACAAAGGTTTATCAATTTACAAGATCAAATGGCTCTAAGGTTCTTATCCAAGACCACTCAGCAGGACATAAATTCGGCAGAGTAGATGGTGTTGGGGACCATTCGTCACACTTCAACTTACGCCCGATCGAAAAGCCTCGAAAAGGCTATCTTGAAGGCGCAAAAAAACATTATTCATTCAGGAAATAAGCATGAAGCACTGGAACGAATTAGATGGAAGCATATTTTTTAGTAAACTTTTCAGCTCTCCAGTTGAAATTGGAAAAATAGCTCTGTTTTCTATAACTATAGAAAATGATCAACCATCAATAGACATGGGTTTTGACATACCTGAATTCCCAGACGACCTGCCAGAAAAATGGAGAAATAAAGGATATAACATGTGTAGAGTTGGCCTAACTTGCAATGACATTGACAACCTGAAAATCTTAAATATTCCTGCCCATGAGGTATTTACTGCACGCATCAAAAGAGCCAACAATCATTTTACATTTGAAGCCATCAGCGACAGCGCCTCCATAACATTCAACGCAAAATTTATTTCACTTAAAGGCCCTAGTGTTTACATCAACGGACCGGACGACTACTACTTCAAATAACCCAACATAACCATCCCAAATTGAAAACAATCTCAAATCGCGGCACCCCGTTGAGTCACCTGAAAAGTTATTTTTACATAAAGGTGGCTCTATGGACTCCATAGCCAACCCTAATTCGCCGCCCTATCCTCTCCCACCTAAACTCCCTCTAAGTTGTTTAAACGGACAGAGGATTCACCACCATGGGCAAACGTCACCCCAATCTCCCCGCCTGGCAATGGCGTAATTACCCACAAAACCATCAACACCCGACCAATCTGGCTTTGCACCTGATTGCCGTGCCGCTGTTCATCATCGGCTTTCTGTTGATTTTTTCCGGTGTGTTCAGCCTGAGCCTGGTCAGTTTTGCCGTAGGCGTGATCGGCATTTTGGCGGGCCTGGCGCTGCAGCGTCATGGTCACAGCCTGGAAGCCCAGGCGAGCGAGCCGTTCAGTGGTCGTAACGACGCGGTGCAGCGCCTGGTGGTCGAGCAGTTCGTGACGTTTCCGCGCTTTGTGCTCAGCGGCGGCTGGTGGCGGGCGTGGCGCCAGCGTCACCGGCATTGAGGGTCAGGCGAAGACAACCACGGTCTGGCGACTGAGGGCGATCAACTCGCCGGTCGGGCTCCAGAGCGCGGCGGCGGCATGGCCGTAGCCGTCGCGGGCGTGTTCGATATTGACGTGGTATTGGCACCAGTCGAGGGTGGTCAAGTGCTGCAGGGGCTGGATGAATTCGATGGTCCAGGTCAGGGTGCTGCCCGGCGCCGGTTTCTTCAAATGCGGAAGTAACGCCGGCGGCCAGGCGTCGACCAGTGCGAGGATGTGCGCCTCGGTCAGGGGCTCTTCTTTCACGTCCCCGCGCAACCGTACCCAACCGCCCATGTCGCGGGATTTATTGCCGGTAAACGGCAGGCCGCCGACGCTCCAGCGCATCGCCAGGTGCCGCATGAATTCAGGGGTGACGCCCTTGATATAGGGCAGCTCCTGGCATTCGTCCCAATGTTTGAATACGGGTGGCGGCTCGCTCGCGACGTCAATTTCCGAGGCGCGGGACGCACCGAAACTGGCCTGGACCAAGGTCGCCACTTCACCGTTCTGCACCACACGGCCCAGCAATTGGCTGACAGCCTTGCCTTCGCGCAGCACTTCAACCTGATAGCTGGCGGCTACATCCGCTGCTACCGGGCCAACGAAGGTGATCGCCAGTGAGCGCAGCGGCCGGTCTGCCGGCACTTTGGCACGCAAGGCTTCGTATTGTAACGCGGCGACCAGGCCACCAAAGGTCGCGCGGCCTTGGGCCCATTCGGCAGGGATGGTGACATCCTGTGGGTTTTGACGGGCAGCGTCGAGCAAATCACTAAAGCGCATGGCGACCTCACATCAAGAAAATCGATGAGGGGATCTTAACCACCAAGCCCGCCAGATACAGCACCTATTCCGGCCAAAAGCCGGACCGGTTCAGAAACAATCGGCGCTGAGCTTATCCAGAACCCGGTCCGCCTGCCGCTCGGCCTTGGCCATGGTTTGACGCCAGGTGGCGACGAAGGGCTCAAGATCGGCCTGATGCTCGGCCAGCATCAACCACTGCCAGCAGTCGTGCCAGTCACCCAGGGCGCCCTGGGCTTTTTTCAGACCGGACAGGGCCTTGGCGGGCAATTTATCCAGTTCGGGATACGCCTCGGCGGCGTAGCGCACGCGTTTGATCAACAGGCGCAAACGGTGGCGATCATGCTCGGGGTCATTCAGCGCATGATCGAGAACCTTCCATTGCTTGGTCAGGCGTTTCTGGATGCGCGAGCGCAGGCCCTTGAGCAATTTCTGGCGTTGGGAAGCGCGGATAAACCGTGGAAACGCATCGAGGATCTGCAACAGGTGTGCGACCTGCGAGCTCTGCGCCACCTGGCGATAGGCCTCAGACTGCAGGCGCAGACGCCGCTCAGCCGCCTCATAATGACCTTGCTGCTGCAAGTACGCCGCCAGCACCTCACGATCACGCAACGGTGTGGTCAAATGGCCGACCGCGCGGGCGGCCGATTCAAGCTGTTCGACACCCGGTAACCCGCGCAAGGGGCGCAGCAGGCTGCGCAAGCGGCGCACAGTAGTGCGCAGATCATGCAAGGCTTCATCATCGGTGACGGCGGCAAGACGCGCCTGACAGCTCAGTAACCCTACTTCCAGGCCAATGACCTGAGCGACCAACTGATTGACCAGCGCTGACATCCTGCCCTCCCTGTGTGATGAAACAGCCTACTCGAGGCTAGCGAATCAACGCCCGGCGCGTGACTCACGGATATAGAAGCGCGCTTTCTCGGCCTTATTGGAGCACCCTTCGAACGCTTCGAATTGCTGTTGGGTCTTGGCCCCGGTCAACAACGACAACGCCTTGGAGTAGCTGACGGTGCCCGCGAAGCCCTCGGCCTTGGCCAGGTCCAGTTCTTTCCAGGCGGCATCCAACTGCGACCCGCAGCTGTCGCGATACGCGGTTTTCCCGGCACAGCCAGCCAAGGCCAACAGGATCACGGGAACACACATCCAGGCTTTCATCGATGACACCTCAAAATATACAAAATCTGTCGTAGCCTGTAGACGTTGCCTACAGGGAAAAGTGCCTTGTCCTTAGCCTGAAATCAGTAGTACCCATTGCCAGAGCATACCCGAGCCTAGACGCGATTCTGGAAAAATATTGCCAAGGCTTACCGAGGATTGTAGCGGCCCCCTTGATGGGTGCATTGTGGGCACCTGTTTCACGAAGGATCTGGTCATGAAGAAACGTGTTGCCTTAGTGCTGGGCTCCGGCGGAGCCAGGGGCTACGCCCATATCGGGGTGATCGAAGAGATCGAACGACGCGGCTATGACATCGCCTGTATTGCCGGCTGCTCGATGGGTGCCGTGGTCGGCGGGATCTATGCCGCCGGCAAGCTGGACGAGTACCGAAACTGGATCGAAAGTCTCGATTACCTAGACGTGTTGCGCCTGGTGGATGTGAGTTTTCGCCTGGGCGCAATTCGCGGTGAAAAGGTGTTCGGGCAGATCCGCAAGATCGTCGGCGAGATCAATATCGAAGAGCTGCGCATCCCCTACACCGCCGTGGCTACCGACCTCACCAACCAGCAGGAAATCTGGTTCCAGGAAGGCTGCCTGCACCAGGCCATGCGCGCGTCGGCCGCGATCCCCAGCCTGTTCACGCCGGTGATGCAGGGCAACCGCATGCTGGTGGATGGCGGCTTGCTCAACCCGTTGCCCATCGTGCCGGTGGTGTCGAGCCATTGCGACTTGATCATCGCGGTCAACCTCAACGCCACCAACCAGAAGCACTACCATTTGCCGGTGATCCAGCGCCCGCCGGCATTCAAGAGCCGCTTTAACAGCCTGGCAAAATCATTGGGTTCGCACCTGCCGTTTCGACGCAAACAGGCCGAGCAGTTGATGAAGCTTGAGCAGGAAGCGTTGCAGGCCCAGGCCGCCGAGATCAACCCATGGCTGGAGTCGGCCGAGCCCGAATCCCAGCAACCCGCCGCCGCGCCGGAAAAACCCGGCACGCCGAAGTCGGCCACAGGCTCGTTCATTATCGATAACGTCGGGCCTGCGTCGCTGCTGGACCTGATCAACCAGAGTTTCGAGGTAATGCAAACGTCATTGGCACAGTACAAAATCGCCGGCTACCCGCCGGATGTGCTGATCAACGTGCCCAAGCGGGTGTGCCGTTTTTTCGAATTCTACAAGGCGCCGGAGTTGATCGCGTTGGGGCGGGAAATTGCCAGCGATACGTTGGATCGGTATGAGAGTGAGCAGTCTTGAGCGAGCTTGCCTGCGATGACGCCAGGGCAGGCGCCAACGATCTAGGCCCCTAGCAACCTGTAACCCACCCCCGCCTCAGTCACGATAAACCTCGGCTGCGTCGGGTCATCCGCCAGCTTCTGCCGCAAATGCCCCACCACAATGCGCAGGTAGTGGCTGTCTTCGGTGTGGGTCGGCCCCCAGATATCCTTGAGCAATTGCTGCTGGGTAATCACCCGCCCGGGATGCCGCGCCAGTTGCGCCAGCACCGCGTATTCCTTGCGGGTCAACGCCACCTCGGCACCGTCCAGCAGAACGCGGCGGTAGGCCAGGTCTACCGTCAGCGGGCCGAAACTCAGGGCGGCTTCCTGAGACTCGCCCGTCGGTGCCTGGCGCAACAACGCACGCACACGGGCGAGAAATTCCTGGATGCCGAAGGGCTTGGTTACGTAGTCATTGGCGCCGCCGTCGAGGGCATCGACCTTTTGGCTCTCGCTGGCCCGCACCGACAGCACCAGCACCGGCACCGTCGACCACTCGCGGAACTCGCGCAGCACTTGCTGGCCGTCCATGTCGGGCAAGCCCAGGTCCAGCACCAGCAGGTCCGGCTTGCTCAATGCCGCTTGGGCAAGGCCTTCATTACCCGTGCCAGCCTCAATCACCTTATAGCCTTGGGAGGCCAGGCTGATGCGCAGGAATTTGCGGATCTGCGGTTCGTCATCAATGACTAGAATCGTCGCGGTCTGGCTCATGGTGTCCAATTAAAATCCATTAAAAACAAACCATTGTAGGAGCGAGCTTGCTCGCGAAAAACGTATAGACGCCGCGTGTATTCAGGATGCCATCATCCTCATTAACGATCTTCGCGAGCAAGCTCGCTCCTACAGGTTTTGCTCCAAAGCAGGTTGTGTCGGCAATGGCAGAAACAAGGTGATGCAGGTGCCGCGCCCCTCAATGCCATCCGCCACGCTGATATGCCCCCCATGTGCGCCAACCATCCCCTGGCAGATCGCCAAGCCAAGGCCGGTGCCTTGCCCGCCCCGATCACCACGGGCAGCGGTGTAGAACATGTCGAAGATCTTCGCACGCTCATCCTCGGGAATCCCCGGCCCTTCATCGGCCACGGCGAAAAACAACTGGTTGTCCGCGACACCAGCGCTCAACTGCAAACGACCCTGGGGCGGTGAAAAACGTGCGGCGTTTTCCATGACATTGACCAACGCCTGCTCGATCAACGCAGCGTGCACGTAGAGCAACGGCAGCTCCGGCGGCACATGGGTGCTCACTTGCAACGGCGCCAGCACCGCGCGCAAACGCCCAAGGGCGCTGCCGACGATATCGCCGGGCGAAACCCAATCGCGCGCCAGCTTCAGCGCGCCGTGGCCCAGGCGAGTCATATCCAACAGGTTCTGGATATAGCGGTCAAGGCGCTCGGCTTCATCGCGGGTGCCTTCGAGCAATTCGCGACGATCCTCCAAAGGGATCGCCTCGCCCAGCGCCAGTAGGCTATCGATACTGCCGCGCATGGAGGTCAGCGGCGTGCGCAGATCGTGGGATACAGAGGCGAGCAAGGCGCTGCGCAGTTGTTCGGTTTCGCCGTGCAAACGCGCCGACTCCAACTCCTGTCCCAACTGCGCCCGCGCCAGCGCCTGGGCCAGCGGCTGGCTCAAGGCGGTGAGCAGCCGGCGGCGTTGCCCGCTCAACTCCAAGCCCGGCTTGGCACTGACACCGAGCAAACCCAAGGGCCCCTCTTCGCCCGACAACGGCCACCACCACCAACGTCCAAACGGCAAGGTGCCGGTGCCCACACCCGCCGGCTGATCGTGCTGCCAGGCCCAATCGGCGGCAGCGCGTTCGGCTTCGGTAAGGGTCAACGGGCCACCGGTCTCGATTGTCCAGCCGCCCTCGCCGTCGCGATTGACCAGGCATACATCCAAGTCATTCCAACCTTGCAGGTGGTGAGCCGCCGCACTGATAACGGCCTGGCGATCCGTTGCTGCAGTGAGCTTGCGCGACAGGTCGAGCAGCTCACTGGTTTCTTCCTGAGTATCGCGCAGCGCCTGCAACTGGCGACGCTGGCGCGCAGCCAGGTTGCCGGTGAGCGCTGCCATCAACAGGAAGAACAACAGGGTCAGCACATCCTCTTCACGCTGGATGGCAAAGGAGAAATTCGGCGGAATAAACAGAAAGTCATAGGTCATGAACGACAACGCCGCACACACCAGCGAAGGCCCCAAACTGCTGCGCACCGCCACCAGCAGCACCGCCGCGAGAAACACCAGCGAGATATTCGGCAACGGCAACACGCTGGACACGCCCCAGGCCAAGCCGGCCGCAACCACGGTCGCCACCACGGCCAAGGCATAGTCGAACCAGCGCAGCCCACGCGTATCCGGCAAGCGCGGCGGTGCAGGCATGTCGTCGCTGTCGAGCACGTTGATCTCCAGGCCCCGCGCATTGCGCAACAAGCGTGCGGCGAGGCCTCCGCCGAACAGCCGTCGACGCCAGCGCATGCGCGACTGCCCGACCAGTACCAAGCTGGCGCGGCGCTCGGCGGCATGCTGGATCAGCGTCCTGGCCACCTCGCCCGCCCGCAGCAACACCACCTCGCCGCCCAAACGCTCCGCCAGTTGCTGGGCATTTTGCAGGCGTAGCCGTGACTGTTCATCCCGCGCGTGCCCGTTGTCGATATGCACCAGGCTCCAGGGTAAATGCCGCCGCTGGGCGACCCGGCTGGCATGGCGCACCAGGCGTTCGGCCTGTGCGTCGCCATCGACCCCCACCAGCAAACGGCCACGTACCGCCGGCGCAGCTTGCCCGAGTTGGCGGTAACCCTGGGCCAGGTCGTCGTCGACGTGGGCGGCCGCGGTCTGCATGGCCAGTTCGCGCAGGGCCATCAAGTTGGTCTGGGTGAAAAACGCATCGATGGCCGCTCGCGCCTGTTCCGGCACATACACCTTGCCGTCGCGCAGGCGCTCCAGCAATTCGCGGGACGGCAAGTCGATCAGCAGCAACTCGTCGGCCTCTTGCAGCACCCAGTCCGGCAGGGTTTCACGCACCTGCACACCGGTAATGCCCCGCACCTGGTCATTGAGGCTTTCCAGGTGCTGGACGTTGACGGTGGTGAATACGTTGATGCCGGCAGCGAGCAATTCCTGAATGTCCTGCCAGCGCTTTTCATGCCGGCTGCCTGGGGCGTTGCTATGGGCCAGTTCGTCGACCAGCACCAACTTGGGCTTGGCCGCGAGCAGGCCGTCGAGGTCCATTTCTTCGAGCATCACGCCACGGTATTCGCTGCGCAACAGCGGTTGTTGCGGCAGGCCGCTGAGCAAGGCTTCCGTCTCGGCGCGGCCGTGGGTCTCGACCACCCCGGCAATCAACGGGACGCCCTGGCGCAGTTGAGTGTGGGCCGCCTGGAGCATGGCGTAGGTCTTGCCCACGCCGGGCGCGGCGCCGAGGAAGACCTTGAGCCGGCCACGGCCGTTACGGGGTAGATCGGCTAACAAGGCATCGGCGCGGCCGGAGTCGCTCATGCAAGGGCTTCCTTAGGTGTTCAGGTAATCAGGCTCAATGACGATCAACTGTGGGAGGGGGCAAGTCCTAATGCAGTCAGTTAAGCAAAAGTGGTTCCCTGTAGGAGCGAGCTTGCTCGCGAAGAACTCAGGGCCCTCTCGTTCATCCAGAATGAACGCGTTGTCTGGGCGTTTTTCGCGAGCAAGCTCGCTCCTACAGTGAAGCCGCTTAACTGACTGGCATTAGGGAAAGCCCTCTCCCACAGGGGTTCAGAGTTTTTCCAGGGCCATGTTCAGTGCCAGTACATTGACGACCGGCGGTCCCACCAACGGGCTTTCGGTGTGTTCATCCAACATCCGCTGCAAGGTCGACACCGGCACATTCCGTGCTGCCGCCACTCGCGCCAGTTGATAGGCAATTGCCGCGGGTGGCAAGTGTGGATCAAGTCCGCTGCCGGAGGTCGTCAGCGAGGCCAACGGTACGGGCCCCTGGCCGGGCACCTGTTGTTTATCCGCGTCATCGAAGATGCGCGTGGCCAGCGCAGGATTGCTCGGACCAAGGTTGCTGGCACTGCTGGAGACCGTCGCGAACGCCCCGGCCGAGGGGCGTGGATGGAACCAGCCGTCACCGCTGAATTCCTGGGCGATCAGGCTGGAACCGCGCACCTTGCCGCCGGCATCGCGCACCAGGCTGCCATTGGCCTGATCCGGGAAGGCAACCTGAGCGACGCCAGTCACCACCAGCGGATAGGAGACGCCGGTGATCAGGGTCATGAGTACCAGCAGGCTCAGGGCCGGGCGGATTGTATTAGTCATCGTCAAATCCTCAATAAATCGGGCCACAAAAAAGACCGCAGGGTTACACCAGGTGCAGCGCCGTCAGCAGCATGTCGATCGCCTTGATGCCCACAAACGGCACCAGCAGCCCACCCAGGCCGTAGATCAGCAGGTTGCGTCGCAACAAGGCTGCCGCACTCGCCGCCTGCACGCGCACACCGCGCAGGGCCAGCGGGATCAGCACCACGATGATCAGCGCGTTGAACACAATTGCCGACAGAATTGCGCTCTGCGGGCTCTGCAGGTGCATGACGTTCAGCACGCCCAATTGCGGGTAGATCGAGGCGAACAGCGCCGGCAGGATCGCGAAGTACTTGGCCACGTCGTTGGCGATGGAAAAGGTGGTCAGCGCGCCCCGGGTCACCAGCAACTCCTTGCCGATCTGCACCACGTCCAGCAGCTTGGTCGGATCGCTGTCGAGGTCGACCATGTTGGCGGCTTCGCGTGCGGCCTGGGTGCCATCGTTCATCGCCATGCCGACGTCGGCCTGGGCCAGCGCTGGCGCGTCGTTGGCACCGTCGCCGCACATGGCGACCAGACGGCCGTCGTTCTGCTCATGGCGAATACGGGCGAGTTTTTTCTCAGGCGTAGCTTCAGCCAGCACGTCATCCACACCGGCCTCAGCGGCAATCGCGGCGGCAGTCAGCGGGTTGTCGCCAGTGACCATCACGGTACGAATCCCCAGCTTGCGCAGCTCGGCGAAACGCTCACGGATGCCAGGCTTGACCACGTCTTTCAGATGGATAGCACCGAGCAATTTGCCATCGGCGCACACCAGCAACGGCGTGCCGCCGCTTTGGGCGATCTTGTCGATTTCCCGTGATAAGGCCGGCTGCAGGTCGCTGCGTTGCTGGCCGATAAACGCCAGCAGCGAATCCACCGCACCCTTGCGGAATACGCGGCCCTGATAGTCGACACCGGACAAACGGGTTTCGGCGCTGAAGGGGACCGCAGTCAGTTCGTCCGGCGTCGGCTCTGCCTGGGGGTGCAAGGCGCGCAGGTATTCGACGATGGACTTGCCTTCCGCCGTGTCATCCGCCAAGGAGGCGAACAGCGCACCTTCCGCCACTTCCCGACCACTGACACCGGGCGCCGCAACCACTGCCGAGCAACGACGGTTACCGAAGGTGATGGTGCCGGTCTTGTCCAGCAGCAACACATGCACATCCCCTGCCGCCTCCACCGCGCGGCCAGACTTGGCGATCACGTTGAGCCGCACAAGGCGGTCCATGCCGGCGATGCCGATGGCCGACAACAAGCCGCCAATGGTCGTAGGAATCAGCGTCACCAGCAGTGCGACCAGGAACACCAAGGGCAGGCTGCCATTGGCGAAGTGAGCGAACGGCTGCAGGGTCACCACCACTAGCAGGAAGATCAGGGTGAGGCCGATCAGCAGGATATCCAGCGCGACTTCGTTGGGCGTTTTCTGGCGTTTGGCGCCTTCCACCAGGGCGATCATGCGGTCCAGGGTGGACTCACCGGGGTTGGCGGTGATGCGGATCAGCAGCCAGTCCGACACCAGGCGGGTGTTGCCGGTGACAGCCGAGCGGTCGCCGCCGGACTCGCGGATCACCGGAGCGGATTCGCCGGTAATCGCCGCTTCGTTGACGGCGGCGATACCTTCGATCACCTCACCGTCGCCAGGAATCATTTCACCTGCGGCGACGCGCACCACATCACCTTTGCGCAGGCTGGTGGCCGGTACCACCTTGAAACTACCGTCGGACTCCTTGCGACGAGCGCTCAAGCCTTCACTGCCGGCCTTGAGGCTGTCGGCGCGGGCCTTGCCACGGCCTTCGGCCAAGGCTTCTGCGAAATTGGCGAACAACACGGTGAACCACAGCCACACCGCGATTTGCACGGCCACGAAGGTCGGCACGGCGGTGTCGGGCACAAAGCACAGCACGGTGGTGAGGATGGCGGTCAGCTCGACCACCAACATGACCGGCGAGCGTTGCAGTTGGCGTGGATCCAGCTTGACGAACGCCTGGACCAGCGCCGCGCGCCACAGGGCCGAAATCGCAGTTTTGGCAGGTTCCTGGGGTTTGACCGAGGCCGCATTTTTTACAGGCATATTCATTTTCATATCCCTTGGTTAGAAGCCCATGCTCAGGTGTTCAGCAATAGGGCCCAGCGCCAGCGTCGGCAGGAAAGTCAGGCCGCCCACCAGCAAGATGGTCACGGTCAACAAGGTCACGAACAACGGGCCGTGGGTCGGGAAACTGTTCTGGCCAATCGGTGCGGTCTTCTTCATCGCCAGGCTACCGGCCAGGGCCAGTACCGGGAGGATGTAGCCGAAACGGCCGATCAACATGCCCAGGCCAAGCATCAGGTTGTGAAACGCGGTGTTGCCGCTGAACCCACCGAACGCCGAGCCGTTATTGGCACTGGCCGAGGTGTAGGCGTAGAGCAACTGGCTGAAGCCGTGGGGGCCAGGGTTGCTGATGGCGCCGGCCGGGCCTGGCAGGCTGGCGGCAATGGCACCCAGTACGAGCACACCCACCGGCATCACCAGCAGGGTCACCACCAGCAGTTGCACTTCCTTGGCCTGGAGTTTCTTGCCCAGGTATTCCGGGGTGCGGCCGATCATCAGGCCGGCGAGGAACACCGCGATCAACACGTTGAGCAACATGCCGTACATACCGGCACCGACCCCGCCGAAGATCACTTCGCCGACCATCATGTTAACCAGCGCCACCATCCCGCTCAGGGGGCTGAGGCTGTCCTGCATGCCATTGACCGAGCCGTTGGACGCTGCGGTGGTGGTCACCGACCAGAGCACCGTGCCGGTGGTGCCGAAACGTGTTTCCTTGCCTTCCAACGGAGCGGTTTGCTCAACGGCCGGGTTGTTCAAGGTTGGGTTGGGCTGGTATTCGGCCCACAGCGAGGTCGCGCCGCCGATCAGGAATAAGGCCAGCATGCACGCAAGAATGGCGCGGCTCTGACGCAGGTCTTTGACGTAATGGCCGAAGGTAAACACCAAGGCCACCGGGATCAGAATGATCGAGGCCACTTCGAAGAGGTTGGCCCAGGCTGTCGGGTCTTCGAACGGATGCGCCGAGTTCACTCCAAAGAAACCGCCGCCATTGGTGCCCAATTGCTTGATCGCAATCTGGCTGGCCGCCGGGCCGAGAGGGATCACCTGATCCACGCCTTGCATCGTCACGGCATCAACGTAATGGGCGAAGGTTTGCGGTACGCCCTGCCAGACCAGGAACAACGCCAGCACCAGGCATAACGGCAGCAAGCCGTAGAGGGTGGCGCGGGTCATGTCGACCCAGAAGTTACCCAATGTCTTGGAGGATTTGCGACCGATCCCACGGCAAAGCGCGACCAGGACTGCCAGGCCGGTGGCGGCACTGACGAAGTTCTGCACAGTGAGGCCGACCATCTGGCTGAGGTAGCTCAGGGACGCTTCACCGCTGTAGTTCTGCCAGTTGGTGTTGGTCATGAAACTGACCGCGGTGTTGAAGGCCAGCGTCCATTCCTGGCCCGGCAATTTCTGCGGGTTGAGTGGGAGATAGTTCTGAAACAACAGGATTGCGAACAGCAGCAAAAAACCCGCGAGGTTGAACGCGAGCAAGGCCAGCATGTATTTCTGCCAGCTTTGCTCCTGATGATCGTCCACACCCGAAAGGCGATAACAGGCTTTTTCCACAGGCCCCAGCACCGGCGTCAGCCACGTGCGTTGGCCTTCCATCACCTTGTAATAGAACCGCCCCAGAAACGGTGCCGGCACCAGTACCACGGCGAAGAAGGCGATGATCAGCCAATAGTCATAACTGTGCATAGCCTGCTCCTAGTTCCGATCCGCGCGTAACAGCGCAACCAGCAGATAAATGAACAGCGCCACAGCCAATAGCAGTGACACCCCGTCCAGAACGCTCATGGAAGTTTCTCCGTTTAACGGCAAGTGCCGCGTGTGGGGCAATTGTCCGCAGGAGCGGTGTAAAGGAACGAGAGCGAGGCGGGGCGTGGGGCGTAAAGATGGCGTAAAGAGTGGCTTTATGCGGGGTTTACACGGGAATTTCGGCGCCTGGGCGGGTGCTGTCGAGTTGTCATGCCGAGCGCCGATCAACCTGTGTGAGGGGGCTTGCTCCCGATGGCGCCAATCAAGACCCCCTCGCACTTATCTGGTGCGACGTCGCCACTATTCAAACGCCAAACCATCTCCCAGGCGACAGTGGAAGCGCTTTACGACACCACTTTGGGAAGTGGCATGTCCACTGCAACACCTTGAATCATTCCAAACCGTTCAGGGAGCACCACACAATGAACACACACCTCAAACCCACCTTGGGCACCCTCCATCTCTGGGGCATCGCCGTCGGGCTGGTGATTTCCGGCGAGTACTTCGGCTGGAGCTATGGCTGGGGCGTGGCCGGCACGCTGGGTTTCCTGGTGACCTCACTGATGGTCGCCGCGATGTACACCTGCTTCATTTTCAGCTTCACCGAGCTGACCACCGCGATTCCCCACGCTGGCGGCCCCTTTGCCTACAGCCGCCGCGCCTTCGGCGAAAAAGGTGGCTTGATTGCCGGCCTGGCGACCCTGATCGAATTCGTCTTCGCCCCACCCGCCATCGCCTTGGCCATCGGTGCCTACCTCAACGTGCAGTTTCCAGCGCTGGACCCGAAACACGCCGCCGTCGGCGCCTACTTCGTGTTCATGGGCCTGAATATCCTCGGCGTGAAACTCGCTGCTACCTTCGAACTGGTGGTGTGCGTACTCGCCGTCGCCGAATTGCTGGTGTTCATGGGCGTCGTTGCCCCGGCATTCAGCTTCAGCAACTTCGCCCTGAACGGTTGGGCCGGCTCCGACACCTTCGGTGCCCCGGCGATTGCCGGCATGTTCGCCGCGATCCCCTTCGCCATCTGGTTCTTCCTCGCCATCGAGGGCGCAGCCATGGCGGCCGAAGAAGCGAAAGATCCCAAGCGCACCATTCCAAAGGCCTACATCAGCGGCATCCTGACCCTGGTAATCCTGGCCATGGGCGTGATGTTCTTCGCGGGCGGCGTCGGCGACTGGCGCACCCTGTCGAACATCAACGACCCACTGCCCCAGGCGATGAAAACCGTCGTAGGCGAAAGCTCCGGCTGGTTGCACATGCTGGTCTGGATTGGCCTGTTCGGCCTGGTGGCAAGCTTTCACGGCATCATTCTCGGCTACTCGCGCCAATTCTTCGCCCTGGCCCGCGCCGGTTACCTGCCGTCTTTCCTAGCCAAACTGTCACGTTTTCAGACGCCCCACCGAGCCATTCTCGCCGGTGGCGTGGTCGGCATTGCGGCCATCTACAGTGATGGCCTGATCAATCTGGGCGGCATGACCCTGACCGCCGCGATGATCACCATGGCCGTATTCGGCGCCATCGTCATGTACATCATGAGCATGCTCAGCCTGTTCAAACTGCGCCAAACCGAACCGCTGCTGGAACGCACCTTCCGTGCACCCGGTTACCCCGTCGTGCCGGGCATCGCGCTGGCTCTGGCAGTGGTGTGCCTGGTAGCGATGGCCTGGTTCAACACACTGATCGGGCTGATCTTCCTAGGTTTCATGGCCGTGGGCTTCATCTACTTCCAACTGACCGCCCAAGACCGCGCCGATGCGCCGGCAGATGCGATGTTGACCGGGCTATAGGGTTTACGAGGCAGAACGGGCCTACAATGAACTACTCAGAAAGCCCGTAACTCAAAGCAGTTATTACCGTGGGAAATTCTCCCCCGGCTATCTGCCTCAAGGAGAGCCTTATGCCGTGGTACGCGTGGTTGATTATGGTAATTGCGATCGGGTCGATCGTCGGTGGGTTGATGATGCTGCGTGACAGCGCCAACAAAGTGGACCTCACCGACGAACAACGCAAACGCGTGGCCGAGCGCAATGCGCAGGCGGACGCCAAGGATGCGCAGGATCGCTAGATGGTGGTAGCTCCCGCCGGGCTGCGAAGCAGCCCCCTACTCCCATTCCGCCTTGGCAATATGTAACCCGTGCTGCCCCTTATACGCGGCACGCTCCGGCTGACTCCAGCCACTCAGCAATTCGTCCTCCAGCCTATAGATTTCAACCCCCAACGGGCGACACACCGTCAGCGGGTCCTGCGCGTCCGGCCCCCACATCGGCAACGACAAATCCCCACCTGGGCATGTCGATAGCGCACACAGCAAATCAATCTCCGCGAAAAACTCCAGGTAATCGCCCTTCTGCGCCGGGCAGGCTTTCATGAAATACATGTCGTCGTGATTAAGACCGGTGCACTGGAAAATATTCAGCACGTCGTGCACATCGAATTCCGTCAGCCCGTGAGGCAATACCGCGCGAGTCAGATTTGAGTGGCAGTGGTGATGAAAATCCTCGCCAGTGAGCATACGGTTTACATAGGGATCGCAGCGTGTGCCGAGCAAGTCGTGCAGGCGCCCGCCGTGCTCATCGATGCCGTAGCTTGCGAGACTGTCATCCGTAATAGTGACTAGCGGTCGTAGAAATGGAAGGTTCGACCACAAGCGGTCGTGAGTGCTGACGTGGGCGCCTTGAAGTTGCCGAGTGCGCGCCGCCCACAAGCGTTCGCGCGGGTCGTTGGCATTCCACACATTGAAGTCGCCCACCTGGGGGCCTACAGGCGTGGTCACCCGGAACACATGCCCGGCCGGCACTTTCCACGCCCTGCCCGTGCGGATCGGCACCTCGAACTGTTCGATCAGAGTGCGCTGATCCTTGCGATCACGGATACGTTCATAGAAGGTCGCATCCACCTGTAACGCCGAGCCTTTGCTGACCTGGTAAGCGGCTGGATAGTCTTTGTACATGGGGCGAACCTCCATTAAGGGTGACTGTTGAACAATCGATGATCTTGAGGTAACCACATTTCATGCCAGGGCTGGGCTAAAAACACATGATAAAAGGCCGATCATTGATCGGCCCCTGGGTGACGTCGTTTAGTTGATAACCAGCCTGTCGCGATTCTTCTCCAGCAAAGCCTTGCCGATGCCCTTTACTTCCAACAACTCATCCACCGAGGTGAAGGGCCCATTGCTTTCGCGAAAGGCGACGATCGCTTTCGCCTTGGAGGCCCCAATACCGAACAAATCGCGTCGCAGGGTTTCAGCGTCGGCGGCATTGAGGTTGACCTTGGCCGACTGCTCGGTTTTGGTCATTTGTGCGGAGATGGGGGTTGGCGCTTCAGGTTTGGCGGATGGGGCCGCGGTGGCGGCGACGGAGAGGCTGGTGAGGAAGGCGAAGATGAGGGAGGAAAGGTAGGTGTTATGCATTGGTGACGCTCCATGACATCGGTAAGAGAAAAGCAGCTTTTCCGAAGCTGCTTTTCTAACTTAGGCGATGATTGGAGGGTGTCAAAAATGGGTGAGTAACAGCGTGTGTTTGACTGTTTTCTAAGATGCCAAGAAACCATTTACTGCCGAGCCTCAGCAAGGCCTTTCGCAGAAAAGGACCGCTTCAGAGGTGACCTATCGGCAGCGTAACCTCGCCGAAAATCTCATGGATCAGCATGTGGGCAATCTCGGTGCTGCGTAAGCACTAGCGGTGCACCAAACAAAAAGACATCGAAAAAAATGGAAATCGATTTCCTTTCCAAGAGACTATTACGCTTTGAGTCAAAAGCAGGTGGAGAAAAAATGAGCGATCCTAAAGACTACTTCGTGCACTCTCATGCATTGTGCGAATCAACAGACGTTGGCAAAGGCTCCAGAATCTGGGCATTCACACATATTTTGCCTAACGCAAAAATTGGAGCGGACTGCAATGTCTGCGACCATGTGTTCATCGAAAATGATGTGACCATTGGGGACCGCGTCACGATCAAATGCGGTGTGCAAATCTGGGACGGCATCACTATTTCTGACGACGTGTTTATTGGACCAAATGTTACCTTCACCAATGATATTTATCCCAGAAGCAAAGTCTATCCTGAAAGCTTCGACCGTACTGTTGTAGGCAGAGGCGCATCGTTAGGTGCCAACTGCACTATTTTGCCTGGGTTAGAGATTGGCGAAAATGCAATGGTAGGCGCAGGGGCGGTAGTCACTCGGTCAGTACCAGCGAACGCAACCGTCGTAGGTAACCCTGCCAAAATCGTGCGCATTCAAACCAAAAAAAACGTATAGAGACTTACTTAGCTATGCAAAAAAAGCCGGTCAAAGACCGGCTAATTATTTAGCTTCAAAAAAACACCTTAGAAGAGCTCTTGCATAAGCGCTGTTATGTATCGTTTTTGATTCAGGGTTCAAGACGACGTTGCTGATAAATCCAATCGACAATTTCACCGTCCGGTGTATAGCCGCTAACGGTGTCACGCAATAATTGGCGCACCCGATTATAGTCATCCTGTTCGACAGCCGTGAGCAACTCAGACAATTTAACCTTGAGCGCCTCCCACGGCAGATGATCCTCATTAGCACTCATGATCATCGGATGTTGTGTCGCAACGACGTTGTCACCAATCAACAACTCTTCATACAGTTTTTCTCCCGGTCTTAAACCGGAGAACTCGATGGCGATGTCTCCGTGAGGATTTTTGTCTGAGCGAACGCTCAAGCCGGATAGGTGAATCATCTTTTCAGCCAACTCAACGATCTTGACAGGTTCGCCCATATCCAATACGAACACATCGCCACCAAGCCCCATGGAACCAGCTTGTATGACCAGTTGAGCCGCTTCGGGAATGGTCATGAAATAGCGGGTAATTTTCGGGTGCGTAACCGTTATGGGCCCACCCGACTTAATCTGTTTGTGAAACAACGGAATCACTGAGCCGGAAGAGCCCAATACATTACCGAACCTCACCATGGTGAAGCGAGTTTTGTTCACTCGGGAGACATTCGACTTATCACCAAACAGCACGGGTGCAAGCTCACGGCTCAAGGCTTGAAGCGTCAACTCAGCAAGGCGCTTGGTACTGCCCATTACATTAGTTGGTCGCACAGCCTTATCTGTCGAGATCAGAACAAAATTCGACACGCCTGCCTGAAGTGCAGCCTGGGCGGTATTCAGCGTGCCAATAACATTATTCAACACGCCTTCTGCGATATTGTGTTCAACAATGGGTACGTGTTTATAAGCTGCGGCATGGTAAACCGTATCGATACGCCAGGTTTTCATTATATCAAGCAGCTTGGCTTGATCACGCACCGACCCCAATATCGGCAGCAACTTGACCGGCAACGAATTACGAGTAATGTGCTGCTCCAGTTCGGAAAAAATGCTGTAAAGATTGAACTCACCGTGCTCGAACAACAGCAGGGTCGTAGGTCTGAGCTCCAAGATCTGACGACACAATTCAGAACCGATTGACCCGCCCGCTCCCGTCACAAGAACGCTCTGCCCCTTAATACAGTGCTCGAGTAGCTCATCTTGTGCAGGCACCGAATCACGACCCAGCAAGTCGGCAATATCGACCTCTTGAATATCATCAACCTTGACCCGGCCACTGGCGAGGTCCATGAAACCGGGAACGCTGCGAACATGGAGTGGGAAGCCTTCCAGAAAGCCGAGAATCTCACGACGCCGCCCACGGCTCGAGGACGGAATGGCCAAGAGAATTTCCTGAGCTCCCGTTTCATCGATCATCCGCTGAATATGTTTGGGCTTATAGACTTGAAGCCCGGAAATGACACGATCCGAGATCGTGGTGTCGTCATCAATAAACGCCACTGGGCGCATGACGCGCCCCATTCGCAGCGCTGCAACCAATTGATTACCAGCAGCGCCGGCACCATAAATTGCCACCCGCGGAAGACCATCTTCACGGCTGGTAAAGGGCACATGCTGAGCAGCGGCAAACCAGTCACCCAAAAAATATTGGCGCATAGTCAAGCGTAAACCGCCCACCATGATCAAGCTCAACCACCAATAGTTGAAGATAATTGACCGAGGCACGACGTTTTGATGGTTGCTATACCAATATACGACTACACCCAGAATCAATGATGAAAGACTCACCGCTTTGATAATCGCTACAAGCGCGTCATTGCCAAAATAGCGCATGACAGCACGGTACATACCAAAGCGAATGAAAAGCGGAATAGCGACCACCGGCGCGGCTAAAAACAACCACAGATGCATTTTGACAGGGTTTATCATCTCGTCGATGCCGAGGCGAACAACAAACGCCATCCACAGCGCCAAGAATACCAAAACAACGTCCGCAACTACCTGTATCAGTCGTTTTTGGTGACGAGGCAATTTCAATAGCCAAGTGCGCAACCGGTTAATCATGATTCACCTACGGTCCTTGCGTTAGATCAAAATTCTTGTCGACCGCGCAATAAACGCAGAACAAAAAACACTGTATGCCGCCTGCCGGAACAAGCTATTCATTGACGTCTCCACCGCGTCAATGGGACACGCCATCTCGTTTGAGTACCTTCAAAGCTGTCAAAAACAGGATTTTCAGATCAAACAATAAACTCATATTTTTCGCGTAATAGGCATCATAGCCAACCTTAACGGGTATCGGCAACTCGTCTCGCCCATTTACCTGCGCCCAGCCTGTAAGGCCTGGCCGTATAAGGTGCACGCCTTGCTCAGTACGCAATGCAATAAGGTCTGCCTGGTTAAAAAGCGCTGGCCTGGGCCCGACGAAGCTCATGTCTCCAGCAATGATGCTCCACAACTGAGGCAACTCATCCAGACTGGACTTTCTTAGGAAATTTCCAATCGGCGTAAGATATTTAGCCGGGTCCTGAAGCAGATGCGTGGCCACTGCGGGGGTACCCGTGCGCATTGAGCGGAACTTTGGCATTTTGAACACGGTATTATTCACGCCCACACGGTCAGACCAATACAGGGCCGGACCTTTTGACGTCAATTTTACCGCAATGGTAACAAGCACAATCGGGATTAATAGTATGAGCAGTGCAAAGAGGCTCAACAAAAGATCAAAAAAACGTTTCATTTTTCAGCACCAACCTTAAAATTCATAATTATCTAGTTGAGAATTTAGTAAACATTTCCGAAAGCTTAGCGAGTAATTGAGAGAGTCTCCCGGCAATCGCTTTTTTACGCAAAATAAAAGGATTTTCAATAAAGTGCCAGGAAAGTACAGCGGGAATAAGCGCTATTGGTAAAGCCACCAAAATAAGAGTAACCGGCGATATGCCCTTCCAGAGGTGCGCCAAAATCTCTTGCGTTGGAAATGCATAGATATACAGGCCGTAAGAATAGTCGCCCAACCTATTAAACTGACGAGCAAACCATTGCGTATTGAACGCAATCCAGAACACCGAGTAACTCCAGGCCCCCACAAAAGCCTCAACAAAAACCGGTGACTTGTACAAGATAAACGTAACCAGCCAACACGCCGTTAAAATACGATAGTCCAGCCGAATATTGAACCTGTACGCGTAAAGCAACATGCCGACAACAAAAGCGAAACTCCACTGCACCCACATACGCGTCTGAAATCCGGGATGAATGCGCTCCCCCTCCATCAAAAATCTAAACGCAAAATAAAACAAAAAATAGCTTACAAAAAAAATCGACACCCGAGGCAAACTTTTCAAAAAGCCTACGACACCTAACGCCAAAACCAAAGCGTACAGTAAAACCTCATAATATAGCGTCCACAATGACCCGTTGATTCCTGGGTAAGGATTATCTTGAAATAAGCCCGGTAATTGAAATTGAATATTTTTCAATTTCAAATTAGTGGTCACATAACTATAGACCTCACTCGAAGAAAAGTAGTCGTCTAGGCTCAGAGCCGCAAACAATGGGCCCACAACAAATGCACTTAACACCAAAACGACCAACAGGGCCGGGTATAGTCTTAAAAATCTCGCGACGACGAAGTCAACCTTGCTCTTTGACCGCTGGTAACTCAGCGATATAAAAAATCCAGAAATGCAAAAAAAGGTAAATACACCTAGGCCGCCAAGCGAGATACCGAGCTGCGCCACTAGCGGCTCGACTTCAATCGCACCACGCGAAATCGGATACGCATGAGAAATCAGAACGAAAAGGGCTGCCACCATGCGGATAAAATTAAAATTATTATCCCTAGTGTTGAGCATCTCCGCCAAATTAACCATGAGAGGTGTCACTTCGTTTTTTCTGATAAGAGCGCGCTGTAATAGCAAAAGCTTCATCAGTGCTGACAGGAGGTGTCCAGCCTAAAAGCTCTCTCGTATCTGCAATATCGACTTGAAGCGATCCACACAGACGTTGGAAGAATTCTTTCTTCCCTACTATCGATGCAAACAGCCCCAAAAGGGATTGCGGAAATGAAAATATACGGGGCTGTTTGTTCATTGCCACAGCCAGCTTTTCTAGAATCTGCCCGATGGACAAGTCTTCCCCGTCACTAACCAAAAATACACGATTTGCTGCCTCGGGGTGATGAATGCACACGCGGATCAAATCGATCAAGTTGTCTATGAACACCAAGCTCCTGCGGTTATCAATCGTACGGAATGGCAGAGGCAGGCCTTTGTCAACAGTAGCTAACATCTTTTCAAAGTTTGCTTTTACACCGGGGCCGTATACCAAGACAGGTCTGATGATTACCACGTTCATCGCGGTTTGCTTTGCCAGCTCCATCAACGCCTGCTCCGCTTCCAGCTTAGATACGCCATAATCATCCAGCGGTGCTGGAGCATCCGAAGGCTTGAACGCACGATCTCTCTCGGTCTCCTCGCCATTGACCTTAACAGAGCTGACAAATATAAAACGCTTCACGCCGGCTTCCGCAGCTTGCCGGGCAAGGTTAAGCGTAGCGTCCACATTCACCTCCCGAAAGGCCTGCAGCGGATTGCTGTGGGTCTCGTTCATTATGTGGGCACGCCCAGCAGAGTAGATTATTACCTCTACTCCGTGTAGTGAGCCACTCCAGTTGTTGTCCCCAGACAACGACGAGATCACGCAGCTCTGAACGCCAGGCAGCGCAATTGCAGCGCTCTTGCGTGTCACGTTGACAACCGGATACCTAGCAGCAACCAGGGCCTCAAGCAGTGGGCGCCCAACAAAACCAGTACCACCGGTAAGAAGAATCTTCGGTAGTGGTGAAATGGGCGAGCTACTCAAACCATCGGACATAATCAAGCCCTATCAGACGACAGCAGTTGTTTGAATAGCTTATCGTACTGAGAAGACACACCTTCCCAACGATATCGACGCACCGCGACTTCATGCATTTTTTCACTCAAGGCAGCGCGCGCAGCCTCGTCGGCAAAAAGCATGGACGCATGGGCTATAAGTGACTCACTGGAATCGAAGAATCTGGCACTGTCTTCGGTAGAGGCACGATTGAATGAAACATCGAACGCGATGATAGGCAAGCTCAACCACATCGCCTCCACAAGAGAGGGATTGGTTCCACCAGCACTGTGGCCATGAATATAAATAGTGGCATTGCTGCGTAATGGGCTTAGTTCATCGCCGTCGTAAATAGGATCGAGCAGATGGAGGTTTTCCGCACCTGAGTACTTATCTTGGAGCGCCCTTCCATAATCACTCTGCTTCCAGTTCCCAACGATGACCAAAGCGAGTTCACTGGCGTGAAACGCTTCGACAATAATATGAATATTATTTTCAGGCTCAATCCTACAGACAGAAAACGCGTAAGGGCTACGTAAAAACGGATAGCGTCCTCGATCGGACTCAACGAGTGCGCGCGTCTTCGCCTGATCACCGCCATAGGCAATAAGAGTACTTTCTCGGCCGTATTCGCTGCGGACATAATCCTGAAGAACCTGGTTATCAGTCACCACTGCGTCAGAATACTTGACTGCCACAGCCTCTGAAAATTTCAAGAACTTCTTGGCCAAAGGTGACCATTTCGCACGCTTCCATTCATAACCGTCAATATTCACGACGATTTTCTTCTTTGTAAGCATTTTTATGAATGGAAGTGCAATGCAGCCGGAGACCCCAAGAATCAGGAGCACATCATTCTTGCGATAGGCATGCAGCATGCTGACAATGTCATAAGGAATACTTTGCACGCCGTTCGCTTTTAACGGAATGTAAATCAGATCGGCATTGCCATATTTTTTGGGTTGAGACGCATAGGATTTAGAACTGCAATATACCGAAATCCCGTAATCACGATTCAGATATGTAACCAGTTGCTCTGACAGCGTTTCCCACCCACCATACTGAGCTGGAAGACCGACTGTACCTATGACTGCAAATTTAAATCCCATCAAACACCCCAAGCACACCACTTTCAAATTTTTCACTTGAGAAACTAAGTGACTTTATCTTTGCTGCTGCAGACAGGCGATAACAGGTATCCGAGTCTTTTTGTAGATCTACCAGTCTTGCAGAAATTTCTTCGACCCTACTAGAGGTCATTAAATACCCCTCGCAGTCGTCGGACACGAGCTCAACGGGCCCACCTACCGGGGGCACAATGCACGGGATTCCAAATGAAAGCCCCTCAAGAATCGTCAAACCAAACGTCTCCACCCATTCATCCGGTTTTGAAAGACTCAGTAAAACACTCGCTCGCTGATAATAAGGCACAACATCAGCACAGCTAAAAATAACAGTCAGATTGTCGGGAATCGGAGTGCCCAAAAAAAATTCAGAAGCTTCAGCCTCCGTTGCACCAAGAACCAAATTAAACTTGAAGCTAGGATTCAAATTCAACGAGCGAGCAATATGTAAAAACTCATTGACGCCTTTGTAGGTTTTCAATGAGCAAATCATCAGCACACAAAACTGTCCATCCGTGAATGGATGATAAATATGACGGGCAGCGATTCGGCTCATTGCTTGCGGAATAGCATTATAAACAACTTGGCTCTCAACCTTGGAAAAGCCTTCGGTCCGCGCAAGAAAATGCGATACAAATATATTACTGCTTGAACATTTCTCAACTACCCAACGCAAAAAGGCCTTCAAAGGCCGCGGGCGAATGGACGTTTCGTGAATATGATAAAAAACCTTAATCCCCAAAAACTTGCCTGCCAGAGCCGCACCGAAAGGCAACAAGGTATTAACGTAAAAAATTACAGAGGATTTTCGATACTTCAGCAACTTAAAAAACAACAAAACCTGCGATAAAGTATAACTGATTAACGTCAGAAACTTATTATCAAAACGCTTGTAAAAATAGCGTCGTTGAACACAAGGCACAGACGAAAGAAAGCCGGAACTGCCTTTTCCTCCCAAAAACAACTCAGCGTCAAATCCTTTCTTCGATACAGCATCAATCACTTGGGAAAGAACCTTTGGGCTCCCACTGTAGTCATTGAGCAAATGAAAAAATATAATTTTTTTCACTACACATCCTTTTAGCAACGTTCTTTTATTCGTTTTGCAGGGACGCCCGCATAAATAGATTTAGCGGCATATCGCCCAGCCTTCAAAACGGCGCCAGCCGCGATTACACAACCATCCTCAACGAAGACACCATCCAGTATGGTCACCTTAGCGCCTATCCAGCAGTTACTACCAATCTGGATTCCCGAACTATTTACTCCTTGCAGACGAATAGGCGTTGCAGGGTCAGAAAAATTATGATTCTCCGAATGAAACGATACATAGTTACCAATAATCGTGTCATCGCCTATGGTAATACCGCCAGCACAGCCCAGAAAGCTGCCACTGCCGATACCGACATTATTACCAATCGAGAGCCCTTCGCCCAATTTGTTCAGGCTGCCCGTGCACTCAATAGTAACATTTTTCTTCAAAGAAACCCCTTGCCCAAAGGTAATGCCTTTGACCGCCAAGGCATCAATAAAGCATCCATCATCGACTACAAGTCCCTTCCCCCCAAAGATCAATGATCGAGCCTTCACGGTAACGCGCTTGCCTACCAAGATGACCGAGAGCCGCCTGAAGGTTAAGAAACCATTGACCATCATGAAAGCTCTAGACAAAACGAAGTCAAAGAGATAACCGTCAGGTATACGCTTATCAATTTTTATACCGCGCTTTCTGATTTTTAAAGAAAGAAATTCAACGAGCCCTATTAACATGATTTTTTCTCTGTAAAAGACGAAATATAGGAACGAAAAAAACCAGAATCCTTGTACGAAATACTCTTGCGCAATGCGGAAATTATCAAATAGCCTTCCATCACACCGCGAAAAAAATAACTTTTCCGTTCGAAAATCACTCGAAAACCACGAATCATTTCCTGAAAACGAAAGACCGCCCGCTCGGGACTGTCCGATGTGTGTTCAGACAGGTCATGTTGCAGTGCAGTATCAAGCACATAGAAGTGCGAATAATAAGACTCATACCTCACGAAGAACGCTGTATCCGTGGCATAAAATTTAAGCCGCTCATCAAAAAGCGGCGCCATCCGCGCATAACAAGCTTTTGTGAATATGACCCCACTGTTAATGGCCAACTTATCAAGCGAGGTGTTCATACCACTGTCGACCGTCGTTGACAGGCGGCCAAAAAACCAGAAACGCTTGCCTGGACTGACCAGTTTCTCTCCTGAGTAAATTTTCGGCAGCATTACACCAAATACATCAGGCGACGATTTTGCTTCAAACTCAACGGCACTGACAATCGCGCCAACATAATTGGGCGCTGAGTAATCAGTATCATCATCCGAAATCACAAAATGCGTGGCTCCTGCTTCAAAGGCCTGCGCAGCAACACGATTATAAATATGAGGCAGCCCGTCGTTATTTCCTTCCAACCACGTTAAGTTTTCTCTAACTAAAGAGGGCGAACACTGTGGAGTGTTATTCCACACAAACACATCAACCTTAATCCCTTTTTCTTGAAAACTCTTAACACACGCTAGCAAAGTTTTTATAGCGATCGAATCCTCATAATGACGCTTATAAAGAACAACCAAAACCGAGAGCTTAATTTGTGCGATATTTTGAGTCATACATCACCACTACTATAACCAGCGTAAAAAGATACAAAACAACACTATTGGTATAGGACTGAAAGAAGAAACTGCTCAGGAAAAACGGGTAGCTGATAACCAGATAGTCGGCAACGCCTGCCATAAAGGCGCTTCGTCCCATACGTAACTGTTGGGTGACCGTGACGATTTTTCCGTAAAACGCGATCAGCCCGATCATGACGGCGAGCCCTAGATAGCCAGCGGACGCGAGGAGATTCAACCAGAAGGAATCATACCAATGCGCCTGGCCCGGCCCGATAGCACCAAACCCCAGACCCAAAGGCATGGAGCTAAGCGATTCGAGTACCACATACCATTGCCTTATCCGATCAAGTGCGGACAAATCTTCGGTGTATCCTAACGCAAGATAGAGAAATATCGAGCAGGTAAAAAACAGAAAATAGCTATAGCCCAACACGCTAATGAATATTCTGCGCTTGAACAGTTGCAACACCGCTAGAAAGAACACGGCAGATATCATTCCGATAACAGCCGTACGGACGGAACCATAACAAATCAGCACCGCCGAAAACAAAGTCGCCAGAAGATAAGCTAGGAAGCTCAAATTATATTTCCGCTTCCTGACAGCCTGCACGAGCAGACAAACTGCGAATAGCGCAGTATTTAAAACAAATGCGTTGAATTCGAGGGTACCGGTAAAGAATCCTGACATCCGGGCGTTGCCTTCCCTCATGGAGTTGTACGCCTCTAATTCAAAACCTTTTTCTGCCAGTAAAGGCCAATACCAAAATTGTTCTGCATCACTGATGGTGAGATATTGATAAATGGCGTAACAACCAGAAATAAAAGTCATCATCACTAAGGTGGAAAATATTACACGAAGCTTTACTTCAAGTTTTAACTCCCGGCATACCGCATTTACCATCAATGCGAAAAGAACAGGCATCGCAAAAGAGCGAAACATCCGAAATGAGCTATCAGAAAGCTCTCCGCACATCAAATAAAAAGCGATAAAAAATGCGAACACCAGTAACTGCTCGTTATACTTCCGCGGTATCGAACGGAGCGTTCCGGCCTCAAACACCACGAGCAACACTGTCAGCAGGATATAGAGCAATACTATCCCTTCACGCCAAGCCCCAAAAACAGACGGCGCGTGGAACGTTAAGATAATGTAATCCGAGAGCATGAGCAGAATAATAAAGAAACGCAGCCCTAGCGCTCTCATACCTTATCCGACCCTGCGCCTTTTCCTGCTAAACTTTTGAGCCTCAAAAGCGCTAGCTTAATTAGCATCTTCGTCCTCTGCATGGCGCTCAACTCTCGCAATACAGCAAATAGAAAACGTTTATCGTAGCCGATCAACTTAGCGATCACCGCAGGTGGAACAGCTGACGTTATTTTCCCTGCTTGCTCATAAACGGCGATATCGCCTGTCCACGCTACATGCTGTTCCATTTCATTCGCACATAATATATTGTCATACAGGCATGCCAGGTAGCGCGACTTTACCGCGTCATAGCCATTTACTGCGTAAACTGATTCGATTACTAATTCATTGTTATCAGATTGAAGAATGCTCTCAATTAAATCATCTACACTCTTACTTTTAAGATTATCTGCAGGCGAATAGCCTTGTACCGGCGCACGGAGCCCCACACAGCGACGACCACTGACAAGTTGTTCGGCAAATGCAGTCCCCCCGGGTGTCGGATAGCTATCGACGTAAAAGTCAGCTTTCTCCAAAAGCTTTAAATAACTTGCATACGGCACGGACGACAAAATCTTAAAACGACGCCAATACTTGAGTTTTAGTGGCCACCACCAAATATTTGTATAAGGATTAGCTCCAACTATCCAGAATGTAGAGTTTTTAAACTCCGACAAAATCCTGTGAATTGTGGGCCGTGGATCATACCCTTTTACGGGTTTAAACTTAAACGGCGACGCTGCACTGAAGAAATGCAGTGCATCATTCTTTCCAGGCAGACGATGCTTTTTCGGGACTAGCTGTGTACTCAGCGGAATACCCAGAAAGGATTTTTCCCCTGATATGCTCTTCTTCTTATCCCGATGCATGCCAAATGTACTGATTTCGAAGTACACATCCGCCACCGTGCTGCCATAGGTGAATACATGATCAGCGTGGTTTACAAAGAAAATCTTAGCACCTGTCATTTTTTTATAATACGGCAGGCAATGATGGTGACCATGTCGTCAGGATGGATATGTAAAACCACCCTCTTATATGATTTCAAACACTCTATAATTTCAACTATTTTTTGCAGCGCTGTCCCGGGTTGTACGACCGTGCACTCATTAAAATAACTACGCGTACGCTCGACCGCCCTCTCATCACTTTGGCGGATCACCAGGAGGTCCGGCTTTTCCGAATGCATTGTAGAGAGCTGCTCCATCAACCGGGTATGACCTCCGATCAAAAAGGGCTCAGATACCAGATGAATGCAGTCCTTCAAAGCTACAGGGGCTTCGCCCTGTTGGACCTCGGTCATGCACCGCTCAGTTAATATATCCTCCAACTCGGGATCATCGTAAACGCCCTTATCAGCCGCCCAGAGTATAGCCCCGTAGATTTCAGCCAACTCGATACTCTTACTGATATCTTGTTGCGTTAAAATTAAATCGCGAATCGAGGATAACAAGCGGCTCATGGGCAAAAAACCTCAGACTGCATTATTTTGATTTAGCTTTCTATAAATAAGAAAGTACATGACAACCAAATAAAAACCGTAATTTACGGCATGAGCCCACGTCACACCAATTGGCCCACCGACCTTCGTCAATACTATCGTCAACACATAAAAGCTGAACGCAAAAACTACTTCTGTGACGATATACATCTTAACCATCGCCTTGCCCAGCATCAGATAGGCGAGTATCCAGCTCGCAATTTTCAGCGTATCACCCAACATCTGCCACGCGAAAAAGTCTCTCATTGGGCTGAATGCGTTTGTGAATAGCAGCCCGATGATAAAATCTCTCAAGAGATAGATCATCAAACCACAGAACATCGCAACAGGTAGGATTAACTTATACCCTTGTACGATCTCCTTCCTGATATCTTGCGGATCGACCAATTCTGATAACTTCGGCAAAAAGTACAAACCCAGCGTCGTTGTCACGAGCAGCAAATACGCCGTACTTAAACGCCACATAGCCTCCCAATAACCGGCCGTCTCCCAGCCAAATTCCGAACCAAGATAGTTCCGAACTAAAATATGGCTGACCGGCACACAGGCGGCTGTGGTAAGCGCCATGGCGGTAAATTTTGTCAGGTTTATGGCAATTTGCTTGTCCAACCGCCCCAGAAAGTTAGAAAACCGAAACCACGGCGTTCTATAGCAAAGCAGGCACGTCACGAAAAAGGCAATGGACTGGTAGAGCACCAAGGAAATCAGTGCTCCGTACAGCCCGTACTGCACAACCATGACAATAGTGACCAACAGGGAGAGGACGCTCCCCCCGATATTGGCCAAGATATATCGGTTGATTTCTTTTCTGCCATTGAGAATCGCGAGTAGCAAGGTGTTAAACGAGAAAAATACTACCGTAGCAGCGCACCAGATAAATACGCTGTAAAAAGACTCGTCATTAAAACACCACATGGCCAATGGTTTGCTGAAGCAAACAATCAAGACAGATGTTACGACTGACCCTACAAATGCAATCGTGCCCGCGGTGCGCCACACCCGGCGCTGGGCCTCCTCGTCGTCTTTATATTCAGCAGTGTATTTGGTCACCCCATTGCTAATGGCGCCTGTCGAAAACGTCGTAACCATTTGTACAGCGTTCTGAAACTGGCCTAACGCGGCATAACCAGACGGGCCCACATAAATGGCCAGCATTTTGTTGATACCCAACAAAGTGAGCATCTTGATAATGACCGCAATGCCGTTAAGGAAGCTTGTTCGAAGCAGCGTCATGTCAGGCGTCTACAGAAAAGCTATTGCAAGCTTCAACGACACGCCGAGCCTCTACGTCGCTCATCACTGGACTGATTGGCAAGCTCAAGACTTCCCGGTGGATACATTCGGTAATAGGGAACGACTTATTGTAAAAGTCGGACTGTGAATAAGCTTGTTGTTGATGAGGCGGGATGGGGTAATGAATTAGCGTTTGAACACCGCATTCCGCTAGGTGGCGCTGTAGCGCCTCCCGCATCTCGGATCGTACGACAAAAAGATGCCACACGTGGGAGGTATAATTCATCACATCAACGCTGGAATCCAATGGCAACTTAATTAAAGGATTCTTTATTCCTGCCATGTAAATAGCGGCCACGCGTCGACGAGCATCGGTCTGCGCCTGCAGATATTTCAGCTTTACGCTCAACATAGCGGCCTGAATTTCGTCCAGTCGGCTGTTCACGCCCTGCACGAGGTTCTTGTACTTCTCATGGGATCCATAGTTTCGTAAAGCCTGAATCATATTGACCAATTCGGCATCACTGGAGGTAATCGCACCTGCATCTCCAAGCGCCCCGAGGTTCTTGCCTGGGTAAAAACTGAAGCCGGATGCATCTCCCCAATTACCCGCACTCTTACCCGCCGCCTGTGCGCCGTGAGCTTGAGCAGAGTCTTCCAGGACGAGCAAATGTTCGCGCTTTGCGATTGCATGAATTGCAGGCATATCAGCCATCTGCCCATAGAGGTGAACAGGCATGATCAACCGAGTCTTGTCAGTCAACGCACGCTCGATGTTCTTAGGGCACAAATTATAGGTGTCTGGGTCAGGCTCAACCAAAACCGGTGTCAGGTCATTTTCGGTAACGGCCAGTAACGTCGCGATGTAAGTATTGGCTGGAACTATTACTTCATCGTGATCCTTGAGCTTTCCCAGCTCTTTCCAGGCGCGTATGGTCAAGGTCAATGCATCCAGACCGTTCGCCACGCCCACGGTGTGAAGCGCGCCTGTGTAGGCTGAGAACTCCTCCTCAAAGCGTTTAAGGCATTCGCCCTGAATATACCAACCTGAATCAATGACATGTGTCGCAGCTTCTATGAGCTCTTCACGATGAGCTTTGTTCAATGATTTTAAATCGAGAAATGGAATCATCAAAAAATACCTGACGTCGGTGCTTCGTTATTAGGTGCTTACAGGCACAGCCATTGCTGCACTCGATGCAAAGCTGTGGGCCGCGATCAGACCGCGCTGAAATGCCCGCTCGCTGGATCGCAGCACGCGCTGCTAAATCAAGTGTATCGTTTAACCGCACGGATGAAATCATCGTAGTTTCGCAGGTAGTCGCCCTCATCATAATGATTGCTTGCGAATACCAGAAGGACGCAATCTTCGCTAAAATCGTGCATCTCGCGCCAAATTAGCTTCTTAATGTGAATGGCCTTGTTCGGGGCGTCCAGCCATATTGATTCCTGCTTCAGACCATCGTCGATCAAGATTCGGCACTTACCCGATAAACAGATAATGTACTGTTCCAATCTGAAATGTGCATGCGAGCCCCTGCTGACGCCTGCCTTGGTGTTGAAAATATAATAGGCTCGCCTGACATCGAAAGGGATATCACGCCCTTGCTCCAAGGCAATCAGGCTGCCACGATCATCTCCAATTACTTGCAGCTCACTCGACGTCACATTGCCTGTCAGCGCTGAAACAAAGGAAATCACATCAGAGAGTAACGGAGCGTCGTTATCTTTCTGGCTGATAATCAACCCTTCTGTTACTGGCCATTGGATACCAATGTCGGGATCGCTCCAGTTAATCGATTGCTCGCAGGCCTTGGAGTAGGTATCCGTGGTCTTGTAGAGGAACTCAGTGTTGTCTTCCAAGGCTAAGAAACCATGAGCAAAGCCTTCTGGAATCCAAAGCATCCGGCCATTGCTTGCTGACAGCTCGACGCCCACCCATTGACCAAATGTTTCCGAGCCCTTCCTTATATCAACCGCCACATCATAGGCGCTGCCTGCGGTAACTCGCACAAGCTTGCCCTGGGCATGGGGATCTTCCTGAAAATGAAGCCCCCTCAACACATGCTTTTTTGAGTAGGAATGATTGTCCTGCACAAACGGGCGCGGAATCGGGTGACCTAACGCAGCGAGTTGCTCATGAAACAACGGCTCATTGAAACTTTCCATAAACCATCCACGCTCATCCGTGAACACTCTGGGTTCAATAATGACCACGCCGGCCAACTGGGTCTCTATAAACTTCATTAGCTCTTATGCTCTATCAAAATATTGCGCAGGTATTGCCCATAGCCTGTTTTACTCAAGTGCTGCACTTGTACGGCCAGCTGTTCGGGTGTAATCCAGCCTGCATGAAAAGCGATTTCTTCGAGGCAAGCCACTTTCAAGCCCTGCCGATGCTCAATGGTATGTACAAACTGGCTCGCCTCTAGCAGCGACTCATGGGTTCCTGTGTCCAACCAGGCAAAGCCTCGGCCCAACATTTCGACACTCAAGCTTTGCTGCTCAAGATAAGCACGGTTTACATCGGTAATTTCAAGCTCACCACGTGAAGAAGGGCGGATGCTTTTTGCAATTTCCACGACTTGGTTGTCATAAAAGTACAGCCCGGTGACGGCATAGTTTGACTTTGGTTTGACGGGTTTCTCTTCGATACTGAGCACACGCCCAGTATGGTCAAACTCAACCACACCAAAGCGTTCTGGATCCGACACGTGATAACCAAACACAGTTGCACCGGACGCCTGCGACATGGCAGATCGTAGATTGTCGGAAAAGTGCTGACCATAGAAAATGTTGTCGCCCAGGATCAGGCATACAGGGTCTTTGCCAATAAACTCCTCACCGATGATGAATGCCTGCGCCAAGCCATCGGGGGTCGGCTGTTCCGCATAGCTCAATTGCACGCCGTATTGGCTGCCGCTACCCAGTAATTTCTTAAATCCTGGCAAGTCATCAGGGGTAGAGATAATCAAAATTTCACGAATACCTGCCAGCATCAGCACCGATAGCGGGTAGAAGATCATCGGCTTGTCGTAGATGGGGAGCATTTGTTTAGACACCCCCAGCGTCAATGGGTAGAGGCGGGTACCCGTGCCCCCGGCAAGAATGATCCCCTTACGCTTCAACATTGTCATATCTAAAACACGTCCTTAACGTTCACATCCCCCACCATTCGGACAGAGGTTTACTTGATTAATACCGGCAAAACGCCTACTCATCCAAAACCTGTCGCTGACATCTCGAGAGGGCGTTGGACCACTGCAGGTCTCCCATATTCGTCGCAGTGGCGGCTTCGGTTGAGCCTGATACCTAGCCAAGGCGAGTGTCTATTTCCTGTCCGGGCAGCCCTTTGGATAAAAGCCTTGCCTCTCTGCACTGACCCAGCATTCCAGGGAGCTACAAAGGAGATGATGATACAGCCCTCACCCTCCAATTCAAAAACGAACCGTGAAAAGACTTCAACGGATTCGAGGCTGCACACAGCGATATCAATAAGCCATTTCGTGGCGAAATTTCACCTCAAAATGCCGTGAACTCAAAAATCACATCAAGGGCGACAAGCGCCGCGCATAGCGACATAACGAAGAAAACCGGCGCCCCACTCCACCCAGGGTTTAGAGCTTCAAGTTGATATTTGAAGAGATGCCCGGCAACCTCAAAACCCGGGATCAATAATGAGCCATGATCCATGCACGATCACGGCCTGCTGGATGCGCTGGAGAACAGGATTACAGCGTCGCCTTCTCGTGCAACGACTTGCCTGCGGCGTTAGAAAGCAGCGCAGTAACCTCTTGCTCCTTGGCGCGTCGACCTAGGAGGACAAGATGCCTGATCAATGCAGCTAGAACGCCCAGCATCCCTCCCGCTAAAACGCCGACGGCCAATATCAAGATTTTTTTAGGATTTACGGGGCTTAATGGCTCAAGCGCTTTGCGATCTATCGTTACCAGCTTCATGTTGCTGATGTCGAGATTACCTAGGTTTTTCAGGCGCACAACCTCGGCTCTCAGGGGCTCAACCCCTGAAAGAAAAAGATCTTCATTCTGGCGCTGTTTCAATACCTCAATCTCACGGTTACTCTGCAACAACTGCAATTCACGAGCGATTTGGGCAATTCGGCCTTCAGTAAAATCATCAGACTTGCGCTGCAACAGTGCCGTACGTTCAGCCGATAACGCTTCTACGCCCATAAAATAAAGCGGTATCTGCTGATTGTTAACCTCTGTTCGCATCACGCTGCTATTTTCACGGGAACCGGCACTTTTTTCACCCAGTGCGGAAGGTGTCGTTGGTTTCTCAATTCCGAGAGATTTTGCAATCGCGATTGCCTCGCCCAATTGCGCAATGCGGTCTTGGCGAGCAGTTTTGATTTGCTGACGCAGCGCTTTTAGCTCGTCCTGCAGCTGCGCTCGCTTGAGATTATCAGTCTCCAGAAGCGTCGCGATTCGCGCGTCCTTGTTAGTCTGGTAGCTTGACCGAGCAGCTTCAATTTTGCCTTCCAGCTCTGTTAGACGATTTTTAACAATTACTCTGAGATCAGCAGCAATCTGTTCACGCTCAGCATCAATTGCGTACTCAACGAATTTATTAAGCACGCTGACGCCATCAATACCCTTTGGATAATTGAGCCCTAAGCCTATGTACGCGCTCAGAGAGTCTGATTTTTTCGGATCGGGAAGGACCAACTTGAGAGAGTCACGATTAAAGGCGTCAAAGCTTTGTTCAAGCGTACGTCCAGGACGCTCGAAAGGCTTAAACAATGCCTGATTAGCCCTGAAAAAATTGAGTCGAGTTTCATAGGACTCTAAGGATGCACCTACTTTGACGAGCGCATCCGCTGGTGATAATTGATAGACTTCAGAACGATTCAATGCATCCAGCTCATTAATAGCAGCCGGACGTAAAACACTACTTACTTGGTATTCAGGAGTTGCAGTGAAAGCATAGGCCGCCGCAGCCAATGCCACCCCGACGGTAACAAATAAAACAAGGGCTTTCTGCTGCCACACGGCCTGAAAAACTGCGGTAATGCCAATTTCACCGTACGGGGGCGTAGAGGGGGCGCGGAAGCTACTACTCACAACAAAAACCTGCCTTCAAAGAGAAACTGCGGGCTCGTTATGCAGACAATTTGCGTGTTTTTATTCTAATTAGATGACCGCCAAAACCCAGCGTCTCTGCCAGATTTTGAGCGCACAAAATGACCGTTATCGAGAACAGATTCCATTTTGCCATCTCTTTGGCATATTACAAGACTTGACACGTCTGTAAGAAAAGTCCTATTCAGCCAAGGAAATGGCTCACTTTTCGGCGCCACAGGAGTCAGACGGCAGCAGATTTGAATAGGTAAGACAGCACTCAGTCGGAAATGCTGGGCCTAGCCTTAACAGGGTGGCTAATCGATGTGATCCAGCAATGTAAAAAAGGCGCTACAGAGTAAATTTTATCTGACAGACGGTCGCATAAAATACTCTCTGAAGCTGTGGAAATGCACCCGATCTCCTACTCTCTCGTCGCAGTCCTAACACGCCGGCCGCGCACAAAAACCCCCAACAGCGGCCCAATCAACATCCCCACAATCAACCCCACCACTACAAACACCGCCACCGGCATCTGCGCAGTACTCCACCCCAGGAACGACAGCGCAACACCCTGCTGATTCTCGAGCACAAACGCCAATACCACCAGCGCAGCAACCAGCACCGCTAACACTGAAACAACGCGCTTAACCCCACGCATAACTATCTCCTACTCCAAAAACACTCAGACGCCCTCTTCCTCTTCTTCGTTCACCCGATCGCGCAATTCCTTGCCCGGTTTGAAGTGGGGTACGAATTTGCCGTCGAGGCTGACGGATTGGCCGGTCTTTGGGTTGCGGCCTACGCGCGGGGCGCGGTAGTGAAGGGAGAAGCTGCCGAAGCCGCGGATTTCGATGCGATCTCCGGTGGCCAGGCATTGGGACATTTGTTCAAGCATGGTCTTGATAGCCAGCTCCACATCCTTGGATGAGAGCAGCCCTTGATGGGTGACAATTCGTTCGATCAACTCCGACTTCGTCATATTTTTCCCTTCTTTTTCAAGCAGCTAGGAAAAGCGCTTCGAAGGTTTTAGCATGACTTGATGAATTTGAACAGCCCGTATATCAACTTATCTGCCGCTTAAATAAACGCCCGCAATGAGCACATCGAAACCTCAGTTGCAGATTACCAACATCGTGCGCGTCACTGCGCCAGCGGGATTCCAACCAAACGGATAGTCGCCCTCTTCATCCGCCGCATCACTGGAACGGGTGAGGACTTTGTAGCCCTGCATTTTGCATTCACGAGCAGCGCGTTTTTCGCACTTCTCCCATTTGTTGCCCAGACCAGAGCAGTCGATCTCGATGCCGCTGACGCCGCTCTTGGCATGGGTCCTGGCGCTGGTGCTGGAGCAGCCGGCCAGTATGACTAACGCAAGCACTACGAGAATCCTGTTCATTCAAACCCTTATCGAATCAGTAACACGGAATATCTTTAAAAGACTATAGCCAGTTCTGACCGCAGGCTGAATGCCTTGGTTCGGCGGTGTTGATTCATCAAATTTCAGGCACAAAAAAGGGCGACCGAAGTCGCCCTTTTCCTACAGCTTTACAGAACTTAGTTCTGCTTAGCCATTGCTTCGCGCAGCAGGGAGGCCATGGTGGTCTCGCCAGTTGCAGCTGCCGGAGCTTCTTTGAGGCTCTGGATAGCTTCTTTCTCTTCCACTTCGTCTTTGGACTTGATGGAGAGTTGGATTACGCGGCTCTTGCGGTCAACGCTGATGATCTTGGCTTCTACTTCCTGGCCTTCTTTCAGAACGTTGCGCGCGTCTTCAACGCGGTCACGGCTGATTTCGGAGGCTTTCAGAGTCGCTTCGATATCGTCGGCCAGAGTGATGATGGCGCCTTTGGCGTCAACTTCTTTCACTGTACCTTTAACGATGGCGCCTTTGTCGTTCTCTTGAACGTACTCGGAGAACGGATCGCTTTCCAGTTGCTTGATACCCAGGGAGATGCGCTCGCGCTCTGGGTCAACCGACAGGATAACGGTGTCCAGCTCGTCGCCCTTCTTGAAACGACGAACAGCTTCTTCGCCAACTTCGTTCCAGGAGATGTCGGACAGGTGAACCAGGCCGTCGATGCCGCCGTCCAGACCAATGAAGATACCGAAATCGGTGATCGACTTGATGGTGCCGGAGATTTTATCGCCCTTGTTGAACTGGCCAGAGAAATCTTCCCATGGGTTAGATTTGCACTGCTTGATGCCCAGGGAGATACGACGACGCTCTTCGTCGATGTCCAGAACCATAACTTCCACTTCGTCGCCGACTTGTACGACTTTCGAAGGGTGGATGTTCTTGTTGGTCCAGTCCATTTCGGAAACGTGTACCAGGCCTTCAACGCCCTCTTCCAGCTCAGCGAAGCAGCCGTAGTCGGTCAGGTTGGTAACGCGCGCGGTCACGCGGGTGCCTTCTGGGTAACGGGCTTTGATAGCGACCCATGGATCTTCACCCAGTTGCTTCAGGCCCAGGGAAACACGGTTGCGTTCGCGATCGTATTTCAGAACCTTGACATCGATCTCGTCGCCAACGTTGACGATTTCCGATGGATGCTTGATACGCTTCCAAGCCATGTCGGTAATGTGCAGCAGGCCATCGACGCCACCCAGATCGACGAATGCGCCGTAATCGGTGAGGTTCTTGACGATACCTTTGACTTGTTGGCCTTCCTGCAGGGATTCCAGCAGAGCTTCACGCTCGGCGGAGTTCTCTGCTTCCAGCACGCTGCGACGGGAAACGACAACGTTGTTGCGCTTCTGGTCGAGTTTGATGACCTTGAATTCGAGTTCTTTGCCTTCCAGGTGCGTGGTGTCGCGCACTGGACGAACGTCGACCAAAGAACCTGGCAGGAACGCACGGATGCCGTTAACGTCGACAGTGAAGCCGCCTTTAACCTTACCGTTGATAACGCCCTTGACCACTTCTTCAGCTGCGAAGGCTGCTTCGAGAACAATCCAGCATTCAGCGCGCTTGGCTTTTTCACGGGACAGCTTGGTTTCACCGAAACCGTCTTCAACCGAGTCCAGAGCAACGTGAACTTCGTCACCGACATTGATTGTCAGATCACCAGCATCGTTGTAGAACTGTTCCAGCGGGATCAGAGCTTCAGACTTCAGACCAGCGTGAACGGTTACCCAGCGAGCTTGGTAATCGATATCAACGATAACACCGGTGATGATGGAGCCTGCCTGAAGGTTCAGGGTTTTTAGGCTTTCTTCAAAGAGTTCCGCAAAGCTTTCGCTCATTTTAATTCCTGTTGATAAGGGCGAAGAATACGCCCATCTCCACACCCCAGACGGTGTGGGTCAGTTTCAATTAAAAGAAGCGCCGCAGGACTATGACTGGTCCCCTGCAACCTTCTTGGTCACCCGACGATATCGCGAATGGCGATCTCGCTCATGATGCGTTCCAGCACCTGCTCGATGGACAACTCCGTGGAATCCAGCTGTATGGCGTCAGCCGCCGGCTTGAGCGGGGCTACCGCACGCTGGGTATCACGCTCATCGCGTGCACGGATCTCATCTAGCAGACTCGACAGACTAACACCATCGACTTTGCCCTTCAACTGCAAGTAGCGGCGGCGGGCACGCTCCTCGGCGCTGGCGGTCAGGAAAATCTTCAAAGGCGCCTCGGGAAACACCACGGTGCCCATGTCGCGGCCGTCGGCCACCAGGCCCGGCGGCTCCTGAAACGCGCGCTGGCGCTGCAGCAAAGCCTCGCGAACCGCCGGCAGAGCCGCCACCTGGGACGCGCCGGCGCCGATACTCTCGGTGCGAATCACGTCACTGACTTCATCACCTTCGAGGATGATGCGCTGCAATTGACCGTCGGTCGCCGCGATGAACTGCACGTCCAGATGGGCGGCGATTTTCGTCAGCAACTCTTCGTTGGTCAGGTCGACACCATGGTTGCGCGCAGCGAACGCCAGCAGGCGATACAGCGCGCCGGAATCCAGCAGGCACCAGCCCAGGCGCTTGGCCAGGATGCCGGCGATCGTGCCTTTGCCCGAGCCACTTGGCCCGTCGATGGTAATCACCGGTGCTTTGATATTCACAATTGAGCCTCTTGGGCAACACGCATGCCGACGTGGGCACACAGTGTAAGAAAATTCGGAAAAGATGTAGCGACGTTGGCGCAGTCACGGATACGAATCGGCGCCGCCGCTCGTAAGGACGCCACGCTGAACGCCATGGCAATCCGATGATCGCCATGGGCATGCACTTCCCCACCGTCTATCGGGCCGCCGTCGATGATAATCCCATCAGGCGTCGGTTCACACTTCACACCCAGCGCCAACAGACCGTCGGCCATGACCTGGATACGGTCGGACTCCTTCACCCGCAACTCCTCGGCGCCACGCAGTACGGTTCGCCCCTGCGCGCAGGCGGCGGCAACGAACAGCACGGGAAACTCGTCGATCGCCAGCGGCACCAGCGCTTCGGGAATCTCGATACCCTTGAGCACAGCCGCGCGTACACGCAGGTCGGCGACCGGCTCACCGCCCACTTCACGCGGGTTTTCCAGGGTGATGTCCGCGCCCATCAGGCGCAGGATATCGATCACCCCGGTGCGAGTCGGGTTGATACCGACATGCTCCAGCAACAACTCGGAACCCTCGGCAATCGTGGCCGCAACCAGGAAAAATGCCGAAGAGGAAATGTCCCCCGGCACTTCTATATGGGTAGCGGTCAACGCATGCCCGGATTCAACCGACGCCGTCGAGCCCTCCACGCCCACCGGATAGCCAAAACCGCGCAACATGCGCTCGGTGTGGTCGCGGGTCGGCGCAGGCTCGGTCACGCAGGTTTTACCTTCGGCATACAGCCCGGCCAACAACAGGCAGGATTTCACCTGGGCGCTGGCCATCGGTAGTACATAGTTCAAGCCTTTCAGCGCCTGACCGCCGCGAATGGTCAGCGGCGGACGCCCTTGCGGCCCGGTCTCGATCACTGCGCCCATTTCCCGCAATGGCTCAGCCACCCGACTCATCGGGCGCCTGGACAGCGATGCATCGCCCGTCAGCACGCTGTCGAAGCTCTGCGCCGCCAGCAACCCGGACAACAGGCGCATGGATGTTCCGGAGTTACCCAGGTAAATCGGCCCTGGCGCCGGTTTCAAGCCGTGCAAACCCACGCCATGAATCGTCACCCGCCCATGGTGCGGCCCTTCAATCACCACGCCCATGTCGCGAAACGCCTGCAACGTCGCCAGGGCATCCTCGCCCTCCAGGAAACCTTCAACTTCGGTCACGCCGTCGGCCAATGAGCCCAGCATGATCGACCGATGGGAAATCGACTTGTCACCCGGCACTCGGATGCGCCCGCTCAAGCGGCCACCGGGGCTGGCGATGAACGTCAGCTCGTCGGCGTCCACGGCGGTTTCCATGTAAGCCCGGCGCGCCAGGATCTTGCTGAAGTGCTCACGCGCCACCCGCGCACGGGTGAACACGCCCAGTAATTGGTGACCATCGCCCGCATCCACCGCATTGCGCAAAGCATCCAGGTCGCTGCGGAAGGTGTCCAGGGTGCGCAACACCGCTTCGCGATTGGCGAGGAAGATGTCGTGCCACATCACCGGATCGCTGCCGGCAATCCGCGTGAAGTCGCGAAAGCCTCCGGCGGCATAGCGGAAAATCTCCAGATTTTCGTTGCGCTTGGCCAACGAATCCACCAGGCCAAACGCCAGCAGATGGGGCAGATGACTGGTAGCAGCGAGCACTTCGTCGTGGCGTTCGACCTGCATATGCTCCACGTCCGCCCCCAGCTCGCGCCACAGACGATCCACCACGGCCAACGCCGCTGGGTCGGTCTGCGCAAGCGGGGTCAGGATCACTTTGTGCCGTCGAAACAGCTGCGCATTGGACGCTTCCACCCCACTCTGCTCGGAACCGGCAATCGGATGGCCCGGCACGAAGCGCGGCGGCATTTCACCAAACGCCAGTTGCGCCGCGCGCACCACATTGCCCTTGGCACTGCCGACATCTGTGAGAATCGCGCTGCCCAGGTCCAGGCCGGCCAAAATAGCCAAGAGCTTTTCCATGGCCAGGATCGGTACCGCCAGCTGGATCACGTCGGCGCCCTGGCACGCGATGGCCAGGTCCGCCTCACAACGGTCTACCACCCCCAGTTCTACCGCCAACTGGCGCGATTGCGGGTCCAGGTCCACGCCGACCACTTCGCCGCACAGGCCGCTCTCACGCAGGCCTTTGGCGAAGGAACCCCCGATCAACCCAAGACCGACCACCACCAGGCGACCGATCATAGGCACAGCAGGTTGCAATGCAGTGACATCAACCACGGGCCAGAACCTTGGCCAACGCCTCCAGGAAGCGGCTGTTCTCAGCCGGTAACCCGATGGTGACACGCAGGTGATTCGGCATGCCGTAATTGGCCACCGGGCGCACGATCACGCCTTCGCGCAGCAACCCCTGGAAGACCGGGGCGGCTACCTGGCCGAGGTCGACACAGATGAAGTTGCCCTTGGACGCAATCCAGCCCAGGCCCAGCTCACGGAAACCTGCCTGCAATTGCTGCATCCCGCTTTCGTTGAGGCGACGGCTTTCTGCCAGATAGTCGGCATCCTTGATCGCCGCACAGGCCGCCGCCAGGGCGAGACTGTTGACGTTGAACGGCTGGCGCACGCGGTTCAGCACATCGGCAACCACCGCCGTGGACAAGCCGTAGCCGACCCGCAGCGAGGCCAAGCCATAGGCTTTGGAGAACGTGCGCGACACCAGCAGGTTCGGGTAGGCCGCCAGGAAGTCCAGGCCATCCGGCAGGTCGCTGCCTTCGGCGTACTCGATGTAAGCCTCGTCCAGCACCACCAGCACGTGCTCGGGCACGCCTTGCAGGAAGTGCTCCAGCGCCTGTGTGTCGAACCAGGTACCGGTGGGGTTGTTCGGGTTGGCGATGAACACCACGCGGGTCTGGACGTCGATGGCCGCCAGCATCGCCGGCAGGTCATGGCCCCAGTCTTTTGCCGGTATAACGCGGGCATCCGCGCCTACGGCCTGGGTCACGATCGGGTAGACCGCAAAGGCATGCTCACTGAACACCGCATTCAGGCCCGGCGCCAGATAGGCGCGACCGACCAGCTCGAGGATGTCGTTGGAACCGTTGCCCAAAGTCACCTGATTCAGCTCGACCCGGCACTTTTGCGCCAGCAGCGACTTGAGGGCAAAGCCGTTGCCGTCGGGGTAACGGGTCAGCTCAGCCAGCTCTTCACGAATCGCCGCCAGCACCTTGGGGCTCGGGCCCAGCGGGTTTTCGTTACTCGCCAGCTTGACGATCTTGGACGGGTCCAGATTCAACTCACGCGCCAGCTCGTCCACAGGCTTGCCCGGAACGTAAGGCGACAGTTGTTGCACGCCCGGCTGCGCCAGGGCGAGGAAGTTGCCACTCATGTTAAAGCCTCACAAAACCGCTTTCGGGTAAGAGCCCAGCACCTTGAGTGCCACGGCCTCCTGGCTGATTTTCTCCAGCACGCCTTTGACCAGTGGGTCGCGGTGATGCCCGATGAAGTCGATGAAGAACACGTAGGTCCATTTACCGCTGCGCGAAGGACGCGTCTCGATGCGCGTCAGGTCGATACCGTTGTCATGGAACGGCACCAGCAGCTCATGCAGCGCGCCCGGCTTGTTGCTCATGGAGACGATGATCGACGTCTTGTCATCGCCCGTGGGCGGCACTTCCTGGCTACCGATCATCAGGAAACGCGTGGAGTTGTCCGGGCGGTCCTCGATTTTTTCGGCCAGGCGCGTCAAGCCATACAGGCCCGCCGCCATATCGCCGGCAATCGCCGCCGAGTTCCACTCGCCCTTGACCCGCTTGGCCGCCTCGGCATTGCTGGAGACCGCCACGCGCTCGACATTCGGGTAATGCGCATCCAGCCACTTGCGGCACTGGGCCAGGGACTGGGCGTGGGAATAGATCCGGCTGATGCTGTCGGTCTTGGTGTTCTCGCCCACCAACAGGTGATGGTGGATACGCAGCTCGACCTCACCACAGATCACCATGTCGTGTTCCAGGAAGCTGTCCAGCGTGTGGTTGACCGCGCCTTCGGTGGAGTTTTCCACCGGCACCACGCCAAAATTCACCGCACCGGCTGCCACTTCGCGGAACACTTCGTCGATCGCCGCCATCGGCTTGCTGATCACGGCATGGCCGAAATGCTTCATGGCCGCCGCCTGGGTGAAGGTGCCTTCCGGACCGAGGTACGCCACTTTCAGCGGCTGCTCCAGGGCCAGGCACGAGGACATGATTTCACGGAACAACCGCGCCATTTCTTCGTTGCCCAGCGGGCCTCTGTTGCGTTCCATCACGCGTTTGAGCACCTGGGCTTCTCGCTCGGGCCGGTAGAACACCGGGACTTCGCCTTCTGCCAGGGACGCCATTTTCACCCGCGCCACTTCCTGGGCGCAGCGTGCGCGCTCACTGATCAGCTCGAGGACTTTCTCGTCCAGGCTGTCGATGCGTACACGCAGGGCCTTGAGTTCTTGCTCAGACATTAGCCGTGTTCCTTTTCAAACTCTGCCATGTAGGCAACCAGCGCGTTGATCGCGTGGATGTCGACAGCGTTATAGATGGAGGCGCGCATGCCGCCGACCGAACGGTGGCCCTTGAGGTTCAACAGGCCACGTTCTTCGGCGCCGGCCAGGAAGGGCTTGTCCAGGCGGTCGTCAGCCAGGCGGAACGGCACGTTCATCCACGAGCGGTCGCTGAGGTTGATCGGGTTGCTGTACAGGCCGCTGGCGTCGATGAAGTCGTACAGGGTGCGCTTCTTCACTTCGTTGAGCTTACCCATGGCCGCCACGCCGCCCTGCTCCTTGAGCCATTCGAAGACCAGGCCGGACAGGTACCAGGCGAACGCCGGCGGAGTGTTGTACATCGAGCCGTTATCGGCCGCGACCTTGTAGTTGAGCATGGTCGGGCACAGCGAGCGGGCGCGACCCAGCAGGTCTTCACGGATGATGTTGACCAGGATGCCGCTCGGGCCGATGTTTTTCTGCGCGCCGGCGTAGATCATGCCGTATTTGGACACATCGATCGGGCGCGAGAGGATGTCCGAAGACATGTCGCACACCAGCGGCACGTCGCCCACCTGCGGCACCCAATCGAATTCCAGGCCACCGATGGTTTCGTTGGCGACGTAGTGCACGTAGGCCGCGTCCTTCGACAGTTTCCATTCGTTCTGACCCGGAATGGCGAAGTAGTCATAAGGCTTGGCGGTGCCTGCCACGTTGACGTGACCGTAGCGGGAGGCCTCTTCAATGGCCTTCTGCCCCCAGATACCGGTGTCGATATAGTCCGCCGTGCCGTCTTCCGGTAGCAGGTTCAGCGGAATCTGGGCGAACTGCTGGCTCGCGCCGCCTTGCAGGAACAGCACTTTGTAGTGGGAGGGGATGTCCAGCAAGTCGCGCAGATCCTGCTCGGCCTTGGTGGCGATGGACACGAACTCATCGCTGCGATGGCTCATTTCCATCACGGAGAGGCCTTTTCCATGCCAGTCGAGGAGTTCAGCCTGCGCGCGCTGCAGGACTGCTTCAGGAAGCGCCGCGGGACCGGCACAGAAGTTATAGGCTCTCTTGCTCACATCCAATCTCACTCTGGTCTGGTGGTAGTCACGCAAACATATCAGCCGACACCGGATCCCGTGTGGGAGCGGGCTTGCTCGCGAAAGCGGTGGGTCAGTCAGCTTATGTGCCGCTGATACTCCGCAATCGGGAGCAAGCCCCCTCCCACAGTTGGATTTTCATCGCTGTCGATATTTCCATCCGGACAAACAACAAGGGGGCGAATCTTCATCCGCCCCCTGTGTGTCCGCTTATTCCTGCGGTTCTTCTTCGTCTGCGGCTGCATCGAGGGTCGGCTCGTCGACGCTGTCATCGCCGGTTGCGATCACCTCGCCCTCAAAACCTTCACCTTCGAGCTCGTCATCTTCAACTTCCGAAGGCTCCTGCACACGTTCCAGGCCGACCAGTTTTTCGTCCTTGGCCAGCTTGATCAAAGTCACGCCCTGAGTGTTACGGCCCAGGCTCGAGACTTCTGCCACGCGGGTACGTACCAGGGTGCCCTGGTCGGAAATCAGCATGATTTCCTCGCCATCGAGCACCTGCACCGCGCCGACCAGACGACCGTTGCGGTCGTTGCTGACCATGGCGATCACGCCCTGGCCGCCACGCTTGTACTCCGGGAACTCGCTGATGGCGGTGCGCTTGCCGTAGCCACGCTCGGACGCGGTGAGGATCTGGCTGCCTTCTTCCGGGATCAGCATGGAAATCAGCTTCTGCCCTTCCGGCAGGCGCATGCCGCGCACACCACGGGCAGTACGGCCCATGGCGCGAACGTCGGATTCCTTGAAGCGCGTGACCTTGCCGCCGTCGGAGAACAGCATGACTTCGCGCTCGCCATCGGTAATGGCCGCCGAAATCAGCACGTCGCCTTCATCCAGTTCCAGGGCGATCAGGCCCACGCTGCGTTGACGGCTGAAGGATTCCAGCGGGGTCTTCTTCACGGTGCCTTTGGCGGTGGCCATGAAGATGAAGTGACCCTCGGTGTATTCATCGACCGGCAGCATGGTGGTGATGTATTCATCACTGTCCAGCGGCAGCAGGTTGACCAGTGGGCGACCACGGGCAGCGCGGGAGGCTTCAGGGATTTCGTAGGTTTTCAACCAGTACACCTTGCCCTTGCTGGAGAACAGCAGCAGCGTAGTGTGGCTGTTGGCAACCAGCAGGTGAGCGATGTAGTCCTCATCCTTAACGCCGGTAGCCGATTTACCTTTACCGCCACGACGCTGGGCCTGGTAGGCCGCCAATGGCTGGGTCTTGGCATAGCCGCCGTGGGAGATGGTCACCACGCGCTCTTCTTCCGGGATCATGTCACCCAGGGTCAGGTCGAGGCGCGCGTCGAGGATTTCGGTACGGCGCACGTCGCCGTATTCGGCGCGGATCACTTCGAGTTCTTCGCGGATCACTTCCATCAGGCGCACGGCGCTGTTGAGGATGCGGATCAACTCGCCGATCTGGTTGAGGATTTCCTGGTACTCGGCCAGCAGCTTCTCGTGCTCCAGACCGGTCAGGCGGTGCAAGCGCAGTTCCAGGATGGCCTGGGCCTGTTCGGGCGACAGGAAGTACTTGCCTTCGCGCAGGCCGTATTGCGGATCCAGGGTTTCCGGACGGCACGAGTCGGCGCCGGCGCGTTCAACCATCGCGACCACAGCGCTGGATTCCCACGGCGTGCTGATCAGCGCTTCCTTGGCTTCCGACGGGGTTGGCGAGGCCTTGATCAGGGCGATCACCGGGTCGATGTTCGACAGCGCAACTGCCTGGCCTTCCAGGATGTGGCCGCGCTCGCGGGCCTTGCGCAGTTCGAACACGGTACGGCGGGTGACGACTTCGCGACGGTGACGCACGAAGGCTTCCAGCAGGTCCTTGAGGTTCAGGATGCGCGGGCGGCCATCGATCAGCGCAACAACGTTGATACCAAACACGCTTTGCAGCTGGGTCTGGGCGTAGAGGTTGTTGAGGATCACCTCAGGCACTTCGCCACGACGCAGCTCGATCACCACGCGCATACCGTCTTTGTCGGACTCGTCGCGCAGCTCGGTGATGCCTTCGAGTTTCTTCTCTTTAACCAGCTCGGCGATCTTTTCGATCAGGCGCGCCTTGTTCAGCTGGTACGGAAGTTCGGTGATGACGATCTGCTGGCGGCCACCGACCTTGTCGATGTCTTCGATCATCGAGCGGGCGCGCATGTAAATGCGGCCACGGCCGGTGCGGTAGGCTTCGATGATGCCGGCGCGACCGTTGATGATTGCGGCGGTCGGGAAATCCGGGCCGGGGATGTATTGCATCAGCTCATCGATGGTCAGCTCGGGGTTGTCGATGAGGGCCAGGCAACCGTCGATCACTTCACCGAGGTTGTGCGGCGGGATGTTGGTCGCCATGCCCACGGCGATACCGCTGGAACCGTTGACCAGCAGGTTGGGAATACGGGTGGGCATCACGGCCGGGATCATTTCGGTGCCGTCGTAGTTCGGCACCCAGTCCACGGTTTCTTTATGCAGGTCGGCCAGCAGCTCGTGCGCCAGCTTGGTCATGCGCACTTCGGTGTATCGCATGGCTGCGGCGTTGTCGCCGTCGACCGAACCGAAGTTGCCCTGGCCGTCTACCAGCAGGTAGCGCAGGGAAAACGGCTGGGCCATCCGAACGATGGTGTCGTACACCGCAGTGTCGCCGTGAGGGTGATACTTACCGATCACGTCACCGACAACACGGGCAGATTTCTTGTACGGCTTGTTCCAGTCGTTACCCAGCTCGCTCATCGCGAACAGCACACGCCGGTGCACGGGCTTCAAGCCATCGCGCGCATCAGGCAGTGCCCGACCGACAATTACGCTCATCGCGTAGTCGAGGTAGGACTGTTTCAGCTCGTCTTCGATATTGACCGGGAGGATTTCTTTGGCCAGTTCGCCCATGAGAAGCCTGATTCCTTTTTCGGGTGAAACTTCGTCACGTCCAGATGGGACGAACGAAGCTCGCCGCTGCCGGCACGGTGCCTGACAACGACTTACGACAAATCAACGAGTTATGACACGGATCTGCACGTTATGGGCAACCCCTCGGGGCGGCCCTGGAAACCGCCGGATGTTATCACAATCGCCGCCACGCACCTATCCCCCTGATGCGCATGGAGGCTAGTAATTTGTTGAATGACAGGCTTGAGGAGGACGAGAGGGGCTCAGAGGTGGGATGGTGCTGTTTTTTGGGGGCGGATCCGAGGGTTTTATTGACTTTGAGAGCCAATCGGGGGCAAGCCCCCTCCCACACTTGAATTGTGAACACAGTCAAACTGTGGGAGGGGGCTTGCCCCCGATAGCAATTTCACAAACACCACCACCCTCAATGCAGCCGCTTACGGCACATCAACCTGGCCAGCTTGGCCGCATCCGGCCGCTCCACCACCCCTTTCTCGGTGACGATCACATCAATCAGGTCGGCCGGGGTGACATCGAAAACCGGGTTGAAGGCCTGCACCTCCAACCGCTGGCCATTCACCTCCAGCAGCTCAGCCACATCACGCTCTTCCAGGGCCACATCGTCGCCAGTGGCCATCATCAGGTCGAGGGTCGAGCTCGACGCCACCACCATAAAGCGCACGCCGTGGTGCATGGCGCACACGGCCAACTGATAGGTGCCGATCTTACTGATCACATCGCCATTGGCCGCGATGCAGTCAGCGCCGACCACCACCCAGGTCACGCCTTTGGTTTTGAGGATATGCGCCCCGGCGGAGTCGGCATTGACCGTCACCGGGATACCCGCGCCCGCCAACTCCCACGCCGTCAGGCGCGAGCCTTGCAGCCAGGGACGGGTTTCGTTGGCATAGACCTGCTCGACCAGCCCCTCCAGGAACGCCGCGCGAATCACCCCGAGGGCCGTGCCGACACCGCCCGAAGCCAATGCGCCGGCATTGCCATGAGTGAGGATCGCCTGGGCGTTGCCCTGGTGCTTGCGAATCCGCTCCATACCCAATTGGGCCATGACGACATTGGCCTCGCGGTCACTTTCATGGATGGCGATGGCTTCGGCTTCCAGCACAGCCAATGGGTCGGCGTGCTGCTTGAGACGGTCGAGGCGGTCGCGCATGCACTTCAGCGCCCAGAACAGGTTCGATGCAGTGGGTCGGGTATCGGCCAGCAGTGCGTAGTCTTCTTCCCAGGCCGCCTGCCAGTCGCCGCCTCCGGCCATGCGCTCGCGAGCAGCCAGCACCAGGCCGTAGGCCGCGCTGATGCCGATGGCCGAGGCGCCGCGCACCACCATCGAGCGGATGGCGGCGGCCACTTCGCTGGCGGTCGAGCACGCCACCCAGCTTTCCCGGGCCGGCAGCGCACGCTGATCGAGCAGGTGCAGCACGCCATCACGCCAATCGATGGCCTTCACCTTCTCTGCAGCCAACAGTCGGTCGCGCATCCCTTTCCCCGTACTCATGAACAAAAGCCGCCGATTATAGCGATCCGCCAGCCAGGACGCTCGGGTATACTTCGCCCTTCTTTTATAGCTGCCCAGGAAGAAGCCTGCGATGACGCCCACTGCCGCCCCGCTCGACTTATTGCTCCTGCCGACCTGGCTGGTCCCCGTCGAACCCGCTGGCGTGGTGCTCAAGGAGCATGGCCTGGGGATCCGCGACGGCTGCATCGTGTTTATCGGGCCACGGGCGGCGGCGCTCAAGCTTGAGGCCAGCGAGGTGCGCGAGCTGCCCGGCATGCTGCTCAGCCCGGGCCTGATCAACGCCCACGGGCATGCGGCCATGAGCCTATTTCGCGGCTTGGCCGATGACCTGCCGTTGATGACCTGGCTGGAAAAACACATCTGGCCCGCCGAGGCCAAGTGGGTCGATGAAGCCTTCGTCCGCGATGGCACCAACCTGGCCATCGCCGAGCAGCTCAAGGGCGGCATCACCTGCTTCTCGGATATGTACTTCTACCCCAAGGTCGCCAGCGACTGCGTGCACAACAGCGGCATGCGCGCACAGATCGCCATTCCGATCCTGGATTTCCCGATTCCCGGCGCCAGCAGCGCCGATGAGGCAATGCGCCAGGGTATCGAGCTGTTCGGCGACCTCAAGCACCATCCCCGCATCAAGATCACGTTCGGCCCCCACGCGCCTTACACCGTCAATGATGACAACCTGGAGAAAATCCGGGTGATCGCCGAAGAGCTGGACGCCGCAATTCATATGCATGTGCACGAAACCGCCTTCGAAGTGCAGCAGGCCGTGGAACAGACCGGCGAGCGGCCATTGGCCCGCCTGGGTCGCCTCGGCTTGCTGGGCCCGCGCTTCCAGGCCGTTCACATGACCCAAATCAGCGAGGATGACCTGGCTTTGCTGGTAGAAAGCAACACCAGCGTCATTCATTGCCCGGAATCGAACCTGAAACTGGCCAGCGGCTTCTGTCCGGTTGAACGCCTGTGGCAGGCTGGCGTCAATGTGGCTATAGGCACTGACGGCGCCGCCAGCAACAACGACCTCGACCTGCTGGGCGAAACCCGCACCGCCGCCATGCTGGCCAAGGCGGTCGCCGGTTCGGCGACCGCGCTGGACGCCCATCGCGCGCTGCGCATGGCGACCCTCAATGGCGCGCGGGCGATGGGCCTGGACAGCCAGATCGGCTCGCTGGAAGTCGGCAAGGCCGCAGATATCGTCGCCTTCGACCTTTCGGGGCTGGCGCAACAACCGATCTACGATCCGGTCTCACAGCTTATTTACGCTACCGGTCGCGATTGCGTGAAACACCTTTGGGTCGCCGGCAAGCAGTTGCTCGACGACCGACGATTGACCCGCATGGATGAAGCACAGTTGACCGCCATGGCCATTGCCTGGGGCCAGCGCATCAGCGGGCACAGCGAATAAACCGATTTATCAGATTCAGAGGATTCACCATGAGCAACGTCGACCACGCCGAAATCGCCAAATTCGAAGCCCTGGCCCACCGCTGGTGGGACCGTGAGAGCGAGTTCAAGCCGCTGCATGACATCAATCCGCTGCGGGTCAACTGGATTGACGAACGCGTCAACCTGGCCGGCAAGAAGGTGCTGGATGTGGGTTGTGGCGGTGGCATCCTCAGTGAAGCCATGGCCCAGCGCGGCGCTACCGTCATGGGCATCGACATGGGCGAAGCGCCGCTGGCCGTGGCCCAGTTGCATCAGCTGGAATCCGGCGTGAGCGTGGAATACCGCCAGATCACCGCCGAAGCCCTGGCCGAGGAAATGCCCGAGCAGTTCGACGTGGTCACCTGCCTGGAAATGCTGGAGCACGTGCCCGACCCGTCTTCGGTGATCCGCGCCTGTTTCCGCATGGTCAAGCCCGGCGGCCAGGTGTTTTTTTCCACCATCAACCGCAATCCCAAAGCTTATCTGTTCGCGATCATCGGCGCCGAATACATCATGAAGCTGCTGCCGCGCGGCACCCATGACTTCAAGAAATTCATCCGTCCGTCCGAGCTGGGGGCCTGGAGCCGTCAGGCCGGCCTCAGCGTAAAAGACATCATCGGCCTGACCTACAACCCACTGACCAAGCACTACAAGCTGGCCAGCGACGTTGACGTCAACTACATGATCCAGACCCTGCGCGAGGAGTAAGCCTGTGAAGTTGCGAGCGGTTCTCTTCGACATGGACGGTACCCTGCTGGACACCGCGCCAGACTTTATCGCCATCTGCCAGGCCATGCGCGCCGAGCGTGGCCTGGCACCGGTCAACCCGCAGCATATTCGCGATGAAATTTCCGGTGGCGCGCGGGCCATGGTCGCCGTGACCTTCTCGATGGACCCGGAGTCGCCAGGCTTTGAAGCACTGCGCCAGGAATTCCTCGAGCGCTACCTCAAGGACTGCGCGGTGCACAGCAAACTGTTCGACGGTATGGCCGAACTGCTGGAAGACATCGAGAAGGCCAAGCTGATCTGGGGCGTGGTCACTAACAAGCCGGTGCGCTTTGCCGAGCCGATCATGCAGCGACTGGGCCTGGCCGAACGCTCGGCCGTGCTGATCTGCCCGGACCACGTGAAAAACAGCAAGCCGGACCCGGAGCCGATGCTTCTGGCGTGCAAGCTGCTGAACCTGGACCCGGCCAGCGTGTTGTTCGTGGGCGATGATTTGCGTGATATCGAATCCGGCCGCGATGCCGGTACGCGTACGGCGGCGGTGACCTACGGCTATATCCACCCGGACGACAACCCGCGTCACTGGGGCGCGGATGTGGTGGTGGACCACCCGCTGGAGCTGCGCAAGGTGTTGGATAACGCGCTTTGCAGTTGCTGATAACTCACCGCTCTTACTGACCGATGAAGATCCAAATGTGGGAGGGGGCTTGCCCCCGATTGCGGTGGGTCAGTTTCTGCATGTGTTGACTGACACACCGCTATCGGGGGCAAGCCCCCTCCCACAGGGGATCGGCGGTGATCTGAAGTCTGTGCTGAACCTGTTGAATTTTGTCGAGGCTATTTATGTTTGATTACGCTGCACCTCCGGAACTGCTCAAAGGCCGCATCATCCTGGTTACCGGTGCCGGCCGTGGGATCGGCGCCGCTGCGGCGAAAACCTACGCTGCCCACGGCGCCACCGTGCTGCTGCTGGGCAAGACCGAAGCCAACCTGGCTCAGGTGTATGACGAGATCGAAGCGGCGGGCCAGCCGCAGCCGGTGGTGATCCCGTTCAACCTGGAGACTGCCCTGCCCCATCAATACGATGAGCTGGCGGCGATGATCGAAAGGGAATTTGGCCGCCTCGACGGCCTGCTGCACAACGCCTCGATCATCGGCCCGCGCACACCGATCGAACAGTTGTCCGGCGAGAATTTCATGCGGGTGATGCACGTGAACGTCAACGCGATGTTCATGCTGACCAGCACCTTGCTGCCGCTGCTCAAACTGTCCCAGGATGCGTCGGTGGTGTTCACCTCCAGCAGCGTCGGGCGCAAGGGCCGGGCGTATTGGGGCGCCTACGGTGTGTCGAAGTTTGCCACTGAAGGCTTGATGCAAACCCTGGCCGATGAGCTGGAGGATGTCGCGGCCGTGCGCGCCAACAGCATCAACCCGGGCGGTACGCGCACCAGTATGCGGGCCCAGGCGTACCCAGGGGAAAACCCGATGGAAAGGCCGGCGCCGGAAGAGATCATGCCGGTGTACCTGTATTTGATGGGGCCGGACAGTGCGGAGATCAATGGACAGGCGTTTGATGCGCAATAACCCCTGACACAACCTAAATCAAAATGTGGGAGGGGGCTTGCTCCCGATAGCGGAGTGCCAGCCAACAGATTAATTGGCTGATCCACCGCTATCGGGAGCAAGCCCCCTCCCACATTGGTATTGCAGCGCTTGTCAGTTTTTCACCACTTCCTCAAGAGTGAAGCGCCCCAACGGGTTCTGCAAAAAGTTGCTCACATTCTTGCGTGAGATGTTGATATACGGGCTGTAATACAGATCGATCCAGTTCACATCCTGCTTCGCCAGTTTCTGCAATTCCACATACATCTGCTCACGCTTGGCCGGGTCGGCCTCGATGCGCGCTTGTGCCACCAGCGCCTTGACCTTGTCGTTCTGGTAGCGGGTCATGTAGTTCTGGTTGGTGTCGTGGCCCAGTACGAAGGTGGTCTTCTGGTCCGGGTCGAGAATGTCGTTGGTCCAGTACATCACCGAAATATCGTACTCACCGTCCACCAGCATCTGCCAGCTTTGGGTCGGGTCGACTTTCTGCAGGTTGGCGGTGACGCCGACCTTGGCCAGTTGGTCCTTGATGATCACCGCAATCTGCTCGTCAGCTTCATTGCCGGCATTGACCACATAGTTCAACTTCAAGTCCGTGGCGCCTGCGTCCGCCAGCAGCTTTTTGGCCGCAGTCGGGTCATACGGGCGCTGCAGGTTATTGGCGTAGTGATACAGCGAGCCTTTGGGGATGTAGGAATACGCCACGGTGCCTTGACCGTAAGTGGCGGTCTTTACCAACGATTGTTTGTCGATGGCCATGTCCAGCGCTTCACGCACCTGGGGCTTGGCCAGCAGGCCGTGCGCGTGGTTGATCAGCAGGTGATCTTCGCGGGTGGACGGATCGGCGTGGATTACCACGTTCGGGTCTTTCTTCAGCTCCTCAACGCGGGAGAAGGGTACGAAGATCGCCGTGTCCAGCTCGTTGTTCTGCACCATGCGCATGCGTGTGTTGTCGTCGGTGACCGACACCCATTCCACGCCGTCCAGGCTGACCTTACTGGCCTGCCAGAAGTTCGGGTTCTTCTTCAGGACCACGCGGTCGCCCTTGCGCCATTCGTCCACGGTGAACGCGCCGGAGGTCACCGGGTTTTCCGAGTAGGCGTCTTCGCCCATTGCCGTCATGGCTTTTTCCGACAGGATCGACACCGTTGGCGAGGCCAATTGCGAGAGAAACGCCACCGCCGGGGTTTTCAGGGTGACCACCAGCGTCTTCGGATCGCTGGCCTTGGCGGTGTCGATCAGGCTGAAGGGGTCACTCCACAGCGACGCCTTGTTATCGCGGATGCGCAACAGGCTGAACGCCGCATCGCTGGCGGTGATCGGCGAACCGTCGGAAAACTTCGCCTCGCGCAGTTTAAAGGTGTAGGTCAGGCCGTCCTTGGAAATCTCCCAGCTTTGCGCCAGGCCCGGTTCCATTTTGGTGCCCAGGTTATCCACGCGCACCAGGGTGTCGTAGACGTTCGCGAACACCCAGGTATCGCGGTTCTGCGCGCTTTTGATCGGGTCAAAAGTGGTGCTGTCTTCACGGCAGCCGATGGTCAGGACGCCGGCGGCCTGGGCCAGGCCGGCAGTGAGGGACCAGGCGGTCAGCGTGGCGGCGGCGAGCAATTTCAAATGGCGCGATTGCATGTCATAACTCCTTGTTCATGATGGGCAGGAAGGATCAAAGGGTGTTCAAGCACGCAACTGTATCGATGCTCATGCAGCGAGTGGGTGGGCGGCAACATCACGGAACACATGGCGCGGGCATACCGGCAACGCGGGTGAAACGCGCAACCGGTGGGCAGGTTCAGTGGGCTGGGTGGTTCGCCGGGCAGCGGCTGCGCCGGTAACGGGCGATACGGGTCAATCTGCGGAATCGCCTCGATCAACGCCGCCGTATACGGGTGACGCGGAGCAGTGAACACCGCTTCCACCGGCCCTTCCTCGACGATCTTGCCCAGGTACATCACCGCCACGCGGTCGCACAGGCGCCGCACGATGGCCAGGTCATGGGCGATGAACAGGATCGCCAGGTTCATGCGCTGTTGCAATTGCAGCAGCAAGTTGATGATCTGGCCCTGGATCGACACGTCCAGCGCCGCCACGCATTCGTCGGCGATGATCAAGCGCGGCTCCACCGCCAGCGCCCGTGCGATCCCCACGCGCTGGCACTGGCCGCCGCTGAGGGAGCCTGGCTTGCGCGACGCCAATTCGGGCCGCAGGCCGACCAGCTCGAGCAGCTCATCGACCCGGGCGCGGATGTTTTCCGGGGCGACCTTGCGCTGCACCCGCAACACTTCGGCGAGGGTTTCGCCGAGGGTGTGGCGCGGGTTCAGGGCGGCGTAAGGGTCCTGGAAAATCATCGCGGTTTCCTGGCGCAACCGCGCAATATCGATGGCGCTGCCCTGGGCCATGTCGACACCGTCAAACAGCACCTGCCCGGCGCTGATCGGGTTCAGGTGCAAGATCGCCCGTCCCAACGTGCTTTTACCGCTGCCGGACTCGCCCACCAGCCCGAGGGTTTCACCGGCCGCCAGGTTCAGTGAAACCCCGTTCACCGCCCTCACCCACTGCTTGTTCAACCCGAACAGGCCAGTGCCGGACGTGGCAAAGCGCACCTCCAGGTCCTTGATCTGCAGCAGACTCATGGGCGTTCTCCGAGGGGATAGTGACACGCCACCTGTGCGCCTTCCGGTAACAGCTCGGTACACAGCGCGCCGACCTGCGGGCAACGGGGGTTGAAGCGGCAACCTTCAGGCAATGCGTCAAGCAGTGGCGGCTGGCCAGGGATAGTGCGCAGCAATGCATGACCGCTGCTGTGGGCCGGCTGGCAGTCGATCAGCCCGGCGGTGTAAGGATGCCGGGGCTGGGCGAGCAGTTCGTATTTGCTGCCGTGTTCGCACAGGCGCCCGGCGTACATCACCGCGATGGAGTCGCAGCTTTGCGCTACCACGCCGAGGTCATGGGTAATCATGATGATCGACAGGCCACGCTTGTCGCGAAGGTCGAGCAACAGCCGCAGGATTTGCGCCTGCACCGTCACATCGAGGGCGGTGGTGGGTTCGTCCGCGATCAGCACCTTCGGGTTGCACCCCAGGGCTACCGCAATCATCGCGCGCTGGCGCATGCCGCCGGAAAATTCATGGGGATAGTTGTCGACCCGCGCTTGCGGGTCGGGAATGCCGACTTGGCGCAGCACGTCGATAGCCTGCAGCCGCGCGTCTTTTTTCGAGGCGCCCTGATGCAGGCGGATGCCCTCGGCGATCTGCTCGCCGATACGCATCAACGGGTCCAGGTGACTGCTGGGGTTCTGGAAAATCATGCCCAACTGCCCGCCCCGGATGGTGCGCATGCCGGCTTCATCCAGGCGCAACAGGTCCTGGCCGGCCAACTGCACCGCGCCGCCTTGTACGCGCAGGTTGGGCGACGGCAACAGGCGCATCATCGCGCGACAGGCCAGGGTCTTGCCCGAACCGCTTTCACCGACCAAGCCCAGGATCTCGCCTTCGGCCAGGTCAAAGGACACGCGGTCGACCAGGCACAGCTCGCGCCCGGCGTTATTGGCGATCACGCTGAGGTCGCGCACCTGCAGCAGGCTCATGAACGATCCCCCAACACTTGCGCCACACCATCGGCCAGCAGGCTGAAGCCCATGGCCAGGGTCACGATGGCCACCCCTGGAAAGGTGCAGATCCACCAAGCGGTGGTGATAAAGGCCTGGCCCTCGGCGACCATCGTCCCCCATTCGGCGGTGGGCGGTTGCACGCCCAGGCCCAGGTAGCTCACGGCCGCACCGTTGAGCAGCACCAGCACCGCATCGGACATGGAAAACACAATCGAGCCGAACAGCGCATTGGGCAGCAAATGCCGGAACAGGATGCGCCCATGGCCAAACCCCAGGCTCTTGGCGGCCAGGGCGAACTCGCTTTCCTTGAGCACCAGAATCTGCGAGCGGATCAACCGCGCATACGACACCCAGCCCACCAGCGCCATGGCGATGTAAAAGCTCTGCAGCCCAGGCCCGAGAATGGCCATGATCGCCAGCATCAGCACCAGGAACGGAAACGCCAGCACCACATCGATCACGCGCATGCACACACTGTCGAAGCGCCCGCCGATATAGCCGGACACCGCGCCGACGAAGGTGCCGATCATGAACGGAAAGATCACCCCGACAATCGCCAGTTGCAGGTCGATGCGCGCGCCCCAGATCACCCGTGAAAGGATGTCGCGGCCGTAGTTGTCGGTGCCGAACGGGTGCGCAATGCCGGGCGCGAGCAGACTCATCTCGGTGTTCTGCGCGATGGGGTCGTAGGGGGCGATCCACGGCGCGAACAGCGCCAGGGTCAACCATGCGAGCAGTATCAACAGGCCCCACGCGGCAGTCAGGCGACCGTTGCCAAAACCCAGGCGCAGGCGCCAGGGGGCGACCAATGGGCGGCTGTTCATTGCATCTTCACCCGTGGGTCGAGGGCCACCGTCACCACGTCGGCGACGAAGTTGACCACCACCGTCGCACAGGCCAGCACCATCGCCACGCCCTGCACCACCATGTAATCGCGGGTAAAAATACCGCGCACCAGCAACTGGCCGATGCCGGGAATGGCGAACAGGCTTTCGATGACCACCGTGCCGCTGATCAGCCAGCCGATATTCACTGCCAGCAGGTTGACCGCCGGCACCAGCGAGTTGGGCACCACATGGCGGCGGAACACGGCGGCTTCAGACAGCCCCCGCGCCCGTGCCGCGGTAACATGGTCGGCCTGCAGTTCCACCAGCATGCTCGCGCGCAGATTACGCACCAGCACCGCCGACAGCGCCAGCGCAATGGTCAGACACGGCAGCAGCATATGGTGGGCCTTGTCCAGCCAGGTGCGGCCATAACCGGACACCGGAAACAGGCCCCATTGCACACTCAGCAACAGGATCAGCATCAGGCCCAGCCAGAATGCCGGCATGCCCAGGCCGACCGTGGTGAACACGCGAATCAGGGTGTCGGGCCAGCCGCCTTTATTGCGCGCCGCCAGTGTCGCCAGCGGCACCGCGATCAACAGCGCCAGCACCACGCTGCCGAGCACCAGCACCAGGGTCGGCTCGATGCGGGTGACGATCAGCTTGAGGGCGTCGACCTTGTACAGCAGCGATTGGCCGAGGTCGCCCTTGAGCAGGTTCTTCAGGAAATAGAAGTATTGCAGCCACAACGGCTCATCGAGGCCGTACTGGGCGCGGATTTTCAGCAATGCGTCCGGCGTGCTGCGCGAGCCCAGCAGCGCGCGCGCAGGATCGCCCGGGATCGAGCGCACCAGCACAAAGGTGATCAAACTGATGCCCAACAGCACCGGCAACAACTGCAGGGGCCGGGACAACACGAAACGGTAGCGGGCCAGGTTCATCCGTCAGCCTCGGTGGCGGGCGAGAAAGTCCAGCAGCACCGGAAAATACGCCTGGGGTTCTTCGTAGAACGGCATATGGCTGCTGTTGGGAAATACGTGCAATTCGGCGTGCCGGGCCGCCATTTTCATACGCATGGCACAGGCCGGGGTGAGTTCGTCGTGCTGGCCGGTGGTGATCAGCATCGGCATGCTGAAGTCGGCCATTTCGGCAAGGCGGTTCCAGTCCTTGAGGTTGCCGATATACAGGAATTCGTTGGGGCCTTGCATGGTTTCGTAGGGTCCCATGTTCCAATCGCCGAGGGAGCGTTTGACCGGCTCCGGCCATTCATCCAGGCGGCAGACGTGGCGATAGTTGAGCAAGGTGATGGCGGCTTGATACTGCGGGTGGTCGAGGGTGCCCATGGCTTCATGACGTTGCATCATGGCCACGGTTTCGCTGCCGAGGGCGCCGCGCAGGCGCTCAAGCTCCTGGGACAGGTGCGGAATATCGCCGACGGTGTTTTCAAGGATCAGGCTTTTCAGCGCATCGGGATAATGAATGGCGTACTCGATGCCCAGCCAACCGCCCCAGGAATGCCCGAGCAAGTGCACACGGCCCAGGTCCAGGGCCTGGCGGATGGTTTCAACTTCTTCGACATAACGGCGGATTTCCCACAGGGAAACGTCGTTCGGTCTGGCTGATGCGCCGGTGCCAAGCTGGTCGAATGCAACCACTCGCAGGTTATGTTCTTTGAGCCAGCCATGGGCGTCGCGCAAATAGTCACACGGCAGGCCCGGGCCGCCGTTGAGGCACAGCAGCACCTCATCGCCGTCGCCAAAGCTGTAGACCACGAGATTATGGCCGTCGACTTGCACGTTGTACCGCTGGTCGGGGGCTATTTCACGCCACATGCATACATTCCTTGTGTTGTATCGGCCTGGCAGGTAGTGGCCGTTTATCACGTCAACACTACCGAGGATGCCGCGCGTCCATAACCTAGCGTTTCTTATAGGTTTGGCCTGGCAGTCCTTCGCCGGGGCGTGGCATTCTACTTGCAGCAAGTCGAGATTCAAATGAATTCGGGAGCAGAACGGATGCTGGCCAAGCTAACTGCCTTCAATAGTCGTCTGATGCCGGGCAGGAGCCTGGACGAGCAGATGGACAATACGTTTATCCTCGCCCAACAGTTGGGCTTCGATGCGCTGGTGTACGATTACACGCCAGTGCCTATCGACCTCAACGGTGCGCTGATCACGCCCTCGGTGCTGCAACTGCGCAACACGCCGACCGACTGGCACGCCTTGTGGTGCAGCGAAGGGTTCTATCAGATCGACCCGGTGCAACACCTGGCCTTGAACAGTGTGTCGCCCTTTGTCTGGTCTTATGAGGCAAAAGCCGAGACTGCCCTGCAAACGATCATCGACCCCTGCCATGCACCCGTTTCGTCCTACCTGCACGAACAGCAGTTGACCTGCGGCGTCAGCGTACCGATCCACCTGCCCCGCGGTGGCTTCGCCTCATTGACCGGCCTGCGCACCGGTACGGCGAGCACGGTATTGAAGGATGCGCAGCAAACCTTGTCGGACTTCAGCGTGATCAGCCATGCGTTGCAGGAGGCGGCTTATCCTTTATTCAACAAAGCGTTGCGCACCTACCCGCATATCCATCTGACCAAACGCGAGCGCGAGTGCCTGAAATGGGCCGCCGAGGGCTTGACTGCGGCCGAGATCGCCGCGCAATTGAGCCGTTCGCTCGCGGTGGTCACCCTGCACCTGGCGTCGGCCATGCACAAATTGGGCGCCAAGAACCGCGTGCAGGCGGTGGTGCGAGCCACGCACTACCGGTTGCTGGACGATTGATCCTTAGGCAAAACCTAGCTGTTTTGCTAGTTACCTAAACGTTGCGTGCAGACTATCGTAGCCCTGATCCTTTTTTCAGAGCAGGGTACGAAATGGAATTCATCGAGAAAGTCCGCGAAGGCTACGCACCCTTCGGCGCCTATCAGACGTGGTATCGCATCACCGGTGAACTGGCGACAGGCCGCACACCGCTGGTGATCATCCATGGCGGCCCCGGCTGCACCCACGATTACGTCGACGCATTCAAGGATGTCGCCGCCAGCGGCCATGCGGTGATTCACTACGACCAGTTGGGCAACGGCCGCTCGACGCATTTACCTGACAAGCCTTCTTCGTTCTGGACCATCGGTTTGTTCCTCGACGAGTTGAACAACCTGCTCGACCACCTGCAAATCAGCGACAACTACGCGATCCTCGGGCAATCCTGGGGCGGCATGCTTGGCAGCGAACATGCCATTTTGCAACCCAAGGGCCTGCGTGCCTTTATCCCGGCCAACTCACCGACATGCATGCGCACCTGGGTCAGCGAGGCCAATCGGCTGCGCAAATTGTTGCCCGAAGGTGTGCATGAAACCCTGCTCAAGCATGAGGCCGCCGGTAACTACCAGGACCCGGAATACCAAGCGGCTTCGCGGATTTTCTACGACCAGCACGTGTGCCGCGTCAACCCATGGCCGGAAGAGGTGGCGCGCACCTTCGCCCAGGTCGATGCCGACCCGACGGTGTACCACGCCATGAGCGGCCCGACTGAGTTCCATGTGATTGGCAGCTTGAAGGATTGGAATGTAATTGGCCGACTGTCGGCCATCAAGGTGCCGACCCTGGTGATCTCCGGTCGCCATGACGAAGCCACGCCGTTGGTGGTCAAGCCGTTCCTGGATGAAATCCCGGACGTACGCTGGGCGCTGTTCGAAGACTCCAGCCATATGCCCCATGTGGAAGAACGCCAGGCGTGCATGGGGACTGTGGTGAAGTTTCTGGATGAGGTGTGCTCAATGCAGCACACGGCGCTCAAAGCTGGCTGAATTCCAATGTGGGAGGGGGCTTGCCCCCTCCCACATTCAGACCTTGCTGGCTTCAGGCTTCACTGCCTTCCTGGGAGCATCCGCCACCAGCGGAATCTCCTTACCCTCGGCATCGAACAACTTCCCACCCCGGTAGTAATCCCCATCGCGCAGCGCCGCCACGTCGCGAAAGCACAAACTGCGCTCAGTGCCCGCCACGAATACCGATTGCTGGTCCGAGTTACCGGCGGTGAAATGGTTGAACGTCAGGTTCAGCAAGATCGCCATGATCGCCGACGAACTGATGCCCGAATGGAAAATGGTCGCGAACCAGCTGGGAAACTGGTCATAAAAGCTGGGGGCAGCGATGGGGATCATGCCGAAACCGATACTGGTGGCCACGATTATCAGGTTCATGTTGTTGCGATAATCCACCTTGGACAGCGTGCGAATACCGCTGGCCGCCACCGTGCCGAACAGCACAATGCCGGCCCCGCCAAGTACCGATGTGGGCACGGCGGCAATCACCCGGCCCATGAACGGCAGCAGGCCCAGCACCACCAGGAACACCCCGCCCGTTGCCACCACGAACCGACTCTTCACCCCGGTGACCGCCACCAGGCCGACGTTCTGGGCGAATGCGCTTTGCGTGAAGGAACCGAAGATCGGCGCGAACATGCTCGACAGCATGTCGGCGCGCAGGCCATTGCCGAGGCGTTTGGAGTCGACTTTAGTGTCGATGATCTCGCCCACCGCCAGGATGTCCGCCGAGGTTTCCACCAGCGTGACCATCACCACGATGCACATGGAAATAATCGCCGCCACATGAAAGGTCGGCATGCCGAAATGGAAGGGCGTGGGGAAACCGAACATCGGCCCCTGGGTGACGGCGGAGAAGTCGGCCATACCCAACAACACCGCGATCACTGTGCCGATCACCATCGCGAGCAAAATCGACAAGCGCGAGATGGCTGCGCTGCCGATTTTGCTCAACAGCAACACCAGCACCAACGTCAGTGCAGCCAGGCCGATATTCGACATGCTGCCGAAATCCGCCGCGCGGCTGTTGCCGCCCATGGCCCAGCGCGCCGCCACGGGCATCAGGGTCAGGCCGATGGTGGTAATCACGATACCGGTCACCAGCGGCGGGAAAAACTGGGTGATGCGTGAGAACACCGGAGTGATCAACAAACCAATGAACGACGCGGCCATCACCGCGCCGAGAATCGCCGGCACGCCCCCTGCCCCGTCGCTGCCGACGATCGCCACCATCGTCGCCACACCCGCGAACGACACGCCCTGCACCAGCGGCAGCTGACAACCGAAGAACGGCAGGCCAAGGGTTTGCAACAGCGTGGCCAGGCCACCGGCGAACAGTGACGCGGCGATCAACAGGCCAATGTCCGCAGGTGACAACCCGGCCGCCTGGCCGACGATCAACGGTACAGCAACGATGCCGCCGTACATGGTGAGCACATGCTGCAGGCCGTAAGCCATGTTGGCGGCGATGCCTAGATTTTCATCTTCGGGCCGCTGCGGTGACGCCTTCGGGATAGTCATGGTGAGGGGTCTCTGTTTTTGTTGTGCGCTCACTGTATGCAATGTTCAGACTGTATGTCCATAGAGTTGTATACAATCGTTCACACAAGATACCCTGCCGCGGCGTTACAAAAACAATTCGGCCGTCATGAGCCAGAACGCCAAAGGATCCAACAGAATGAAAAAGGCATTGCAGGGCGCAACCGTCGCATTGACCCTCCTCGGCGGTGGCGAGGCTGTCGCAGTGGAATGGATGAACAACAGCCTGGGGTTTCGCTACGGTCAGCACTTCACCAACCCGAACAACCCCGACGACTTCAGCAAGCGCATCTACAGTTTCACCCACGCCAGCGGCTACCAGTACGGCAGCAATTTTCTGAATCTCGATGTATTCCTTTCCGACAGCAAGGACCCGCGCAAGGGCGCCGACCACGGTGGCAGCGAGGTGTACGCGGTGTACCGGCACCAACTGTATGCCTCACGGGTGTTCGACACGCCGCTGGGCACCGGGCTGGTCAAGGACTACGCGCTGACGCTGGGTTTTGATGCCAACCGCAACAATAACGTCGCTTCCGCCAAAAAACGCGCCCTGGTCATCGGCCCCACCTTGAAATTCAATACCGTCGGTGTGCTGGACCTGAGCCTGATGTACTACAAGGAAAAGAACCACACAGGCATTCCCGGCGCGCAGGAATCGAACCACACCTTTGACGACACTTACATGCTCAACCTGACATGGATGCGCCCGTTCGAGATCGCCAACCACGCGGCGAAATTCCAGGGCTTCATCAATTACGTGGGGGAGAAAGGCGAGGATTATCATGGCCGCGACACTGCGCCGGAAGCCCTGATGCGCACCGCGCTGATGGTGGCGCTGCGGCCGGGCAAGAGCGTCAAGCCGAACCTGTACCTGGGCGTTGGCTACGAGTACTGGCATAACAAGTTCGGCGTGGACGGTGGCCGAGGTAGCCGCACCTCAACGCCGACAGTGAATATGGAAGTGACGTTCTAACTGAAGAAACACAATACAAATGTGGGAGGGGGCTTGCTCCCGATAGCGGTGTGTCAGTCACTGCTGTTGTGGCTGATATACAGCTATCGGGAGCAAGCCCCCTCCCACATTTTGACCGTATTGTCAGTTCAAGCGCTTGCCAGTTCTGGACTGCCAGCCTTCGGCCGCGCCAACCAATACCCCAGCACCGCCAGCGGCGCGGTCGCCAGCATCACAATCACTGTAATCAGCAGCGGCTGCTCGATCATCGATGACACCAACAGGCTGGCGAGAAAGCACAAGCCCAACTGCAGGGTATTTTGCAGTGCCGCCGCCTTGCCGGAATTTTCCGCAAAGGGCATCAGTGCATTCGCTACCACGATCGGGTAGCTGGCACCGTTGCACAGCGCCATCAGGCAGAACGGAATCAGCAAGGTAGTAAGGGTCGGCACGGTCAGGGTTGCAACCAGATACAGCGCCACCATGCTCAGGCAGTAGAACGCGAGCAGCCACGGCAGCAGGGTCTTGCCCGGCAAACGTTGCAAGGCGCTGCGGCAACTGTAGCCGCCGACCAGAAACGCCAGGGTCGGCAACACGTAGCTGAGGCCGATGTCATTCGGGCTGTAACCCATGCCGCCGAGGATAAATGGCGAAGCAGTCAACCAGGCAAAGAAACTGGCGGAGCAGGCGGCAAATATCATGACGTTGCCGGTAAATACCCGTGAAGTGAGCAGCTGTGCATAGCCCAGGCGCACCGGTGCGTCCGTCTGGCGCTTCGGCGCGCTGCGCAGGAACACGGTCGGTAGCAGCAAGAGCAGCGATACACCCAGCAACACGCCGAAAATCGCCTGCCAGCCAAAGTGATTCAACACCATCGCGCCCAACAGCGGCGCCAGGGCCGGCGATAGCGACATCAGCGGCATGATGCTGGCGAACACGCGGTGCGCCTTGTCGGCCGGGTAGCGATCAATCACCAGCGCCTGCCAACTCACGGCGGCGGAACACACACCGATCGCCTGGATAAAACGCAGCGCCCACAACTGCGGCGCGGTCTGCACCCAGAACATGCCCAGGCACCCCAGTACAAACAGGCTCAGTCCGGTAAGCAGCACCGGCTTGCGCCCGAGCCGGTCGGACAACGGCCCCCACAGCAACTGCCCTAGCGCAAACCCGGCGAGGAAAATACTCAAGCTGGCGCCCACGGCCCCGGCGCCAATCTGCAACTGCGCGCCCATGGCGCCAAACGCCGGCAAATACATGTCCATGGCGAGATAACCGAGCATGCTCAGCCCCGCCAGATACCAAGTGAAACCAAAAGAATTTTTCATTGAAGCCTTGTAGATCCTGCCATCAAACTATTTGCTGACTGGCGCCCATTATGAAGCTGACAGTTTTCCTGTGAAGCGATAATAATTGGACACTCTTATCAATAATTTTGAAGGCAGCCGCCATGTGGTCCGAATACTCCCTGGATGTGGTCGATGCCGTCGCACGCCACGGCAGCTTCAGCGCCGCCGCTCAGGAACTGCATCGCGTACCGTCGGCCATCAGCTATACGGTGCGTCAGCTTGAGGAATGGCTGGCGGTGCCGCTGTTCATACGGCGCCACCGTGACGTGGAGCTGACGCCCGCCGGCCGGCTGTTTATAGACGAAGCCCGGGGCGTGATGAAAAAAATGCTCGGCACACGGCGCTTGTGCCAGCAGGTGGCCAATGGCTGGAGCGGGCAATTGAAGGTGGCAGTGGATTCCATAGTCAAGCCGCAGCGCTGTCGGCAACTGGTGCTGGATTTCTATCGGCAGTTTCCCGAAGTGGAATTGCTGCTGGAGTACGAGGTGTACAACGGCGTGTGGGACGCCCTGGCGGACGAGCGCACCGACATCGTGATCGGCGCTACCAGCGCGGTGCCGGTGGCCAGCCACTTCACATTCCGCGACATGGGCCTGTTGAACTGGCTGTGCGTGGTCAGCGCCAGGCATCCCTTGGCGGCGATAGAAGGCCTGCTCAGTGACGATCAACTGCGCCCATATGCCTCCCTGTGCATGACCGACACCTCACGCAACCTGCCCAAGCGCGATACCTGGACCCTGGATAACCAGCGGCGCCTGGTGGTGCCCAACTGGTCCTCGGCGCTCGATTGTCTGCGTGATGGCTTGTGCGTCGGCATGGCCCCGGCGCATCAGGTGCTGCCGTGGATCGAGCGCGGTGAGTTGGTGGCGCTGCAACTGCACCGGCCCTTCCCTGCCAGCCCCTCATGCGTGGCTTGGGCGCAGAACAAACTGTCGCCGGCGATGACGTGGTTGTTGGAATACCTGGGGGATACCGAAACCATGAACCAGGAATGGCTGAACGGCAATGATCTCTGAAGAATGACGCAGATCCCCTGTGGGAGGTTTCAGTCCAATAGGCGGGTGATCGCCCTTACGATCATCTCGACTTCCTTGGCATCCAGCGTCAGCGGTGGCAGCAGGCGGATGATCTTGCCGCGCGTCACGTTGATCAGCAGCCCATGCTCCTGCGCCGCACGCTGGGCCAGCTCGCGATACGGGCGCGCCAGTTCGATGCCGATCATCAGGCCCTGCCCGCGAATCGCCACTACCTGCGGATGCTCGCTCAATTCCACCCGCAACCGCGCCAACAGCCGTGCACCTTGTTGCGCAGCGTTCTGCAGCAAGCCTTGCTCTTCAATGATGTCCAGCACCGTGCAGCCCACCCGGCAGGCCAACGGATTGCCGCCAAAGGTGCTGCCGTGACTGCCGGGGGTAAACAACTGGCCGACGGCGGCCCGGGCCAGGCAGGCGCCGATGGGCACGCCGTTGCCGAGGCCTTTGGCCAGGGTCATCACGTCCGGGGTAATGCCTTCGTGCTGGAAGGCGAACCAAGCGCCGGTGCGGCCGATGCCGGTCTGGATTTCATCCAGCATCATCAGCCAGCCGTGGCGAGTGCAGTGATCGCGCAGGGCTTTCAGGTAGCCGGGGGGCGCGGGCAACACGCCACTTTCGCCCTGGATCGGTTCGAGCAGCACGGCCGCTATGCGCGTGCCGAATTGTTCAGTAATGGCCTCGAGGGCCGCCAGATCGCCAAACCCGACTTTGAGAAAATCCCCCGGCAAACGCTGGAAACCCAGGCGCACCGAGGGCCCGTCACTGGCCGCCATGGTGCCGAGGGTACGCCCGTGGAAGGCGTTCTCCATCACCACCACCAACGGCTCTTCAATGCCTTTTTTCCAGCCATACAAGCGTGCCAGCTTCAGCGCCGTCTCGTTGGCTTCGGCGCCGGAGTTGTTGAAGAACGCGCAGTCCAGGCCGGATAGCTGGGTCAGGCGCCGCGCCAATTGCTGCTGCCAATCGATGCTGTAGAGGTTGGAGGTATGCAGCAGCAGGCCCGCTTGCTCACGGATCGCCGCCACCAGCCTTGGGTGGGAGTGGCCCACATTCGTCACCGCCACACCGGCCACCGCGTCGAGGTATTCACGGCCCTGCTGGTCCCACAGGCGCGTACCCAGGCCACGGGTGAAGCTCAGGGCCAAAGGTTGATACGTGGTCATCAGGCAGGCGGCGGTCATGGTGGCAAGCTCCAGTGCATCGTGAGGATGAGTGCAGTATCGTTAGCCACTCGTGCTGGATAAACTGCGCATTCCTGCAATGACTTTGAACCAGGGCTTGATAATGGATGTGTTCCAGGCAATGTCGGTGTACGTGAAAGTCGTGGAGACCGGCAGCATGACCGCCGCCGCACATGAATGCGGAATGTCGACCACAATGGTCGGCAATCACCTGCGCGCGCTGGAGCAGCGCCTGGGGGTCAGCCTGCTCAAGCGCACCACGCGCAAACAAAGCCTCACGGAATTCGGCGGGGAGTACTACCAGCGCTGCCTGGAGGTGCTCGGGCTGGTGGCCGACTCCGAACTGCTGGCGGAGCAGATCCACAGCGAAACGCCCAAAGGCTGCCTGCGTATTACCGTGCCACCGGTATTCGGCAGCGAACGCCTGGTGCCGGCCTTGAGCGAATTTTCCCAGCGCTACCCGCAGATCGACCTGTACGTGGTGCTGAGCAATGAGCGGATGGACTTGGTCGACAGCGGCTTCGACGTGGCAATCCGTCTCGGCGACCTGGGAACCTCCAGCCTGATCGCCCGGCCACTGCAGGATTACACCCTGACCCTCTGCGCGTCGCCTGATTACCTGGCGCGACGCGGCACGCCGTCGACGCCCGATGACTTGCGGCACCACAACTGCCTGGCGTTCGCCTATCCGGCGAACGACAACTGGCGCGACACCGACAAGCTGTGGCGCATGACCGACGAGGACGGCGAGGTAGAGGTTCCGGTCTCCGGCTCATTGACCATCAACAGCTCGCAGGGCTTGCGCCAGGCGGCCGTCAATGGGATGGGCATCAGCATGCTGGCCGATGCCCTGGTGCAGCAGGACCTGGAGAGCGGCAAGTTGGTAGCCTTGCTGACGCGCTATCAACTATCCAGCCGCCCCATGCATCTGCTGTATCGTCAAGACCGTTACCGCTTGCCCAAGCTGCGCGCCTTTGTCGACTTTGCCATGGAGAAGTGGGCGCGCTAGAAGCCCACCCCCAGCTTACGCAAATGGGCGGCAGTACGCTCGGCCGACACATGGTGAATACCCTGCCAGCCAAGGGCCACAGCCGCTTCGACATTGCCCGCGACGTCATCGATAAACACCACTTCGCCAGGCTGGACATCCGGCAAATGAACGCGCACCTGAGCGAGGCTGGCATGGTAGATCGCAGGGTCAGGCTTGATCAGTTTCAACTGGCCCGAGACGACGATATCGCGGAAAAACTGCAGGAACGGATAGTGCTCGCGGGCATAGGGAAAGGTTTCCGCCGACCAGTTGGTCAACCCGAACAACGGCATATTCGCTTGATGCAATGCAGTGAGAATTGCAACACCTTCTGGCAATTCGCCACGCAACATCTCGTGCCAGCGCTCGTAATAAGCCTGGATCAGGCTCTGATATTCGGGATGTTCCTCAATCAGGTGGCGGGTGGCTTCGGCGAGGGTGCGGCCAGCATCCTGTTCAGTGTTCCAGGCCTGGGTGCAGATATTGTCGAGAAACCATTGCCGCTCCTGCTCGTCGGCAATGAGCTTGCGGTACAGATGTTGCGGGTTCCAGTCAAACAACACACCGCCGAAATCAAACACGACTGCACGAATCGTCATGGGTCCTCCTGTTTGAGCACATGGATGACGCAGTCTTGCATGCCGGAGCAAACAGCAAAAGGTAAGCCACGGTAGGACCGTTCTGAAAAGTGAAACGCCCACTCACATCGCCGAAAGCATCGTTTAAGGTGAGCTTCGCTCTCAGGGAAATCCATGACTGAAAGGAATCATCAATGCGGTCGCAAAAAACGTGACGTAGAGGTATTCCAATGATTGCCATGATTACCGCTGTAACATCACCTTCCGCGCTCAGTCTGGAAGTGCTGCAACGCAACCAGGCGCTTGTGCAGGCCAGCACTACGCCGGAGGTCGATGCGCCGCATGCACTGATCGACCAGGTAAAAGCGCAAACCGGAATAGTGTCGAGCCACCTCGCCCCCTTGCAACGGATAGCGGCAGCCACCAACTCCATCATCGGCATACGCCCGGTCGAATCCGTGGCCACAGGGCTGATAGAAGCTGGGCACCCCACCAAGGACTTTCATATCAAAGGCAAAAGTGCCAATTGGGGGCCACAGTCCGGCTTGATCTGTACGGACCAGGCATTTAGCAAGCTCGAACAGTTCGCGCACAAATCACCGGAAACGGTGGCTAACGCCAACGCGCAGATCCTGGACTGCATCGAGCAAGGCCATGCAGTCTCGATCCCCTTGAAACTCTCGCGTCATCGCATTGACGAGCTGGTAAAACTTGGCCAAATCACTGGGCGGGCAGCTCGCGGAGGTGATGGCACTCTGCAATTGAGCGCTCGCGGGCCAAGTCAGCAGCATTATGCATTCCAAGCCCATCCCGCCTCGCCTGGCGGCGACAACTATCTGATCACGCACAACGGCAAGGTGCTGCACGTGCTGGCCAAGCAGCCAGAGGGCAAGGCCTTGACCGCCGACTATGACCTGCACATGATCGCGCCTCACCTAAGTGACTTTGGCGCTCAGGATAAGCTGCCGGTACCCGACATCGCCCACAGTGTCTTCAGGGATCGGGTTAGCCACTACCAGCAAGTTCCACGGGAATTATCGGCGGACTTTGAAAATGCCGCTCATTTCTACCGCAAGGAAAACCCCGATCTCGGCAATATCACGCCGCGAATAGAGGAAATGATCGGAATCATCAATCGAAAGCTGGTTGGCGACGCGGAGCGGGTGGTCCATCACAATGCAGACTCAGGCAGCCCTGCAACGGACGTGGCAGCAAACTACCCGGCGACTTTCTTCCTGCCGGCAAAGCTAGGTAGATTCGATGAGATCAGTATCATCCATGACAGCAGGGAAATGGCTGAGCTGATAAAGACCGCCAAGGACAGCGGTTATCACGTGCCGCTCAATCCGCTATGGGAGAAGGAGGTGGTGAATGTGAGGCGGTCAGACTTCACCCTGGCAAAACAGCGCCTGTCTGGTTCCAGGCAAGCCTGACAGCTGAGCAGCAAAAAGCGGCTTGATAAGTCGATTATCAAGCCGCCACAGTGATAGCGCTTATGCCTGGACCAGACCGTTGATCTTGACGGTCGGGTTCACGTCCGCGTCGTAGTCCACGCCGTCGACTTCAAAACCGAACAAACGCAGGAACTCAGCCTTGTAACCGGCAAAATCGCTGATTTCGTTAACGTTGTCGTCAGTTACCTGATTCCACAGCGCGGCCACGGCGTCCTGGACCTTCGGCTCCAGTTCGGCCAGGTCGGCGCGCAGGCGGCCGTCAGCATCAAGCTTGGGCTCTTTGCCGTACAGGCTGTCCTTGAACAGGCCGTAGACCTGCTCGATGCAGCCTTCGTGGGTGCCCTGCTCCTTCATCACCTTGAACAGCAGCGACAGGTACAGCGGCATGATCGGGATCGCCGAGCTGGCCTGGGTGACCACGGCCTTGAGTACCGACACGCGGGCATCGCCCTTGAGCGCAGCGAGGTTGTCGCGCAGGGTCAGGACTTTCTTGTCGAGGTCTTTCTTGGCTTCGCCGATGGAACCGTTCCAGTAGATGTCCTGGGTCAGCTTCTCACCGAGGTAGGTGAACGCGGTGGTCTTGGCGCCTTCAGCCAGTACATCGGCGTCACGCAGGGCGTCGATCCACAGCTGCCAGTCTTCACCGCCCATCACTTTGACGGTGCCGTCGATTTCTTCCTGGGTGGCAGGCTCGAGGGTGGTGTCGACCACGACGCCCTTGTCGGTGTTGATACCGCGCAGGGTCACGGCCTTGCCGATCGGCTTGAGGGTGGAAGTGTGCACCACGCCTTGCGGGCCGGTACGGCGTGGCGCGGCCAGGCTGTAGACCACCAGGTCGATCTTGCCCAGGTCTTTCTTGATGGTGTCGATGGTCAGGCGCTTGATCTCATCGGAAAACGCGTCGCCGTTGATGCTCTTGGCGTACAGGCCTTTTTCCACGGCAAACTTCTCGAACGCCGCGCTGTTGTACCAGCCAGCGGAGCTCAGCTTGCCTTCTTCGCCTTCTTTTTCAAAAAACACGCCCAGGGTGTCGGCACCGCAGCCAAACGCGGCACTGATGCGCGCGGCCAGGCCGTAGCCGGTGGAAGCGCCGAGGACCAGCACCTTTTTAGGGCCGCCTTCGATGGCGCCGTGTTGAGTCACGTAGTCAATCTGTTCCTTGACGTTCGCTTCACAGCCAACAGGGTGAGCGGTCACACAGATAAAGCCACGAACCCGCGGTTTGATGATCATAAAATTCTGCCTCTTCCAAGGTGCCGAAGGCCAATGGTGGCCATTCAACTTCAATCGTACCGGTCTATGACGTCTGAAAAACCGAAGCGTCACGATAGTCGCAAATCTTCCGTTCTCAAAATTCAATCCACCCAAACCCGCTTGCCTCTGGGGCCGGTTACAAATTGTGCAGCGACTTCACAATTTTCGAACTATTTAAAACGCCTGCGCGCGCCATAAAGCTCTATCATGACGAAATTGTTTCATTATGTTTCAGGCCTGGAGCCGCGTTTCATGAGCAAAAATGCCGTGGGTAAAAAGCTGATATCCCTCGCCTGGGTGCTCGGCGTTTTACTGTTTATCGCCTGTTTTCCGCGCACCAGCCTGGCGTTTTTGCTGCTGGTGGTGGTTTGCGGTGTGTATGACTTCCTGCGTAATGGCCTGTATGACCGCGCTACCTTCAAGAAATATTTCATCGGCAACGGCCGCAACACCTGGATCCTGGCGCCGTTCAACACCCTGTTCGACCTGCTGAGCCGCCGCAACCGTCATGTCTACACCCTGGGCGATCTGCCGCTCGCCTGGCGCGAAGACCTGCAACAGGTCATCAACGACGCCATGGCCCGCAAGGAAGAAATCATCAGTTACCTGGACGCACGCATGGCCGAGAAGAAACGCGGCATGTTGTTTTTCCAGTGGTACGGTCGTCCGATCGAAACCGCCCTGGACATCCCGCAACTGCGCAAGAAACTGCCATTCGTGAAAACCATCGGCGTGTCGGTGTTCAACGAGAACCGCTCGACGTCCTTCCATTTCGGCCCGTTGCGCATGATGTTCCGCGTGCTCTACAACATGGCGCCGGCGCCGCATCACGAGGGTGTGTATATCCAGGTGGGCAAGCACAAGCACTATTGGCACGACGACCCGCTGTTCATCTTCGATGACACGCTGATGCATGCATCCTTTAACAAGAACGATGCGAAACGTTACTGCCTGTTCATCGATATTGTGCGACCGACCCCGGTGCCCTCCGTGTTGAACGCCGTGATCTCGGGGTTTGCCGGCCTGGTGTTCACCCTGCGTCGGGTTTTCTACAAAAACTGGAAGCTGATCCAGTAAGTTCTGCGGCATGATGGTGCTGGACGGTATTTGCACTCGGCCTTGCGCGTGAGGTAAATAACCGTCTCGTGCGACCGTATACGGCGCGCATCATTCTCAAGCCATTGCGCCTTTTGTAGACGCGATGGCTGTGCTTTCAAGGAACCAGAATGCCCCAACGTCAAGTGATCAATGCCTCCGTCAGCCCCAAGGGCAGCCTCGAAACCCTGTCCCAACGTGAAGTCCAGCAACTGAGTGAAGCCGGCAGCGGCAGCATCTACGCCCTGTTCCGCCAGTGCGCCCTGGCGATCCTCAACACCGGCGCGCATATCGACAACGCCAAAACCATCCTCGACGCCTACAAAGACTTCGAAGTGCGTATCCACCAGCAGGATCGCGGCGTGCGCCTGGAGCTGCTCAACGCGCCGGCCGATGCCTTCGTCGATGGCGAAATGATCGCCAGCACCCGCGAAATGCTGTTCAGCGCCCTGCGTGACATCGTCTACACCGAGAACGAGCTGGACAGCCAGCGCATCGACCTGAGCAACTCCCAAGGCATCACCGACTACGTGTTCCACCTGCTGCGCAACGCCCGTACGCTGCGCGCGGGTGTCGAACCCAAGATCGTCGTGTGCTGGGGCGGCCACTCCATCAACACCGAAGAATACAAATACACCAAGAAGGTCGGCCACGAACTGGGCCTGCGCAGCCTCGACGTGTGCACCGGCTGCGGCCCCGGCGTGATGAAAGGTCCGATGAAAGGCGCGACTATTTCCCACGCCAAACAGCGCATCACCGGCGGCCGCTACCTGGGCCTGACCGAGCCAGGCATCATCGCCGCCGAAGCGCCCAACCCGATCGTCAACGAGCTGGTCATCCTGCCGGACATCGAGAAACGCCTCGAAGCCTTCGTGCGTGTCGGCCACGGCATCATCATCTTTCCTGGCGGCGCCGGTACGGCCGAGGAATTTCTCTACCTGCTGGGCATCCTGATGCACCCGGACAACCGCGACCTGCCGTTCCCGGTCGTGCTGACCGGGCCCAAACATGCGGCGCCTTACCTGGAACAACTGCATGCGTTCGTCGGCGCGACCCTCGGCGAAGCGGCGCAGAAGCATTACCAGATCATCATCGACGACCCGGCCGAAGTCGCGCGCCAGATGACCGCAGGGCTCAAGGCGGTCAAACAGTTCCGTCGCGAGCGCAACGACGCATTCCACTTCAACTGGCTGTTGAAGATCGACGAAGGCTTCCAGCGCCCCTTCGACCCGACCCACGAAAACATGGCCAGCCTGCAACTGACCCACGCGCTGCCGCCCCATGAACTGGCGGCCAACCTGCGTCGCGCGTTCTCGGGGATCGTGGCGGGTAACGTGAAGGACAAAGGCATTCGTTTGATCGAAGAAAAGGGCCCGTACGAAATCCACGGCGACCCGGCGATCATGAAACCGCTGGATGAACTGCTAAAGGCCTTCGTCGCCCAGCACCGGATGAAATTGCCGGGCGGAGCAGCGTATGTGCCGTGTTATCGCATGGTGCAGTGAGCCAGCGGCGAGCCGTCATAGTTTGTATCGGTTTGGCGCGTGATCACAGGTGTGGGGATCGAGAGTTCGGACTAGGGTTTTAGTACCGACTCACCCACTTCTGCGAGCACCCTATGGACCAACGGATATTGTCCTCGATCACTCCTTACCCTAAGGTAAGGAGCATCACGATGGAGGTCTTCACTATGGCAACCGCCACACTTACTTCAAAAGGGCAAATCACCATCCCTGTCCAGGTCAGGACGGCCCTCGGCCTGGAAACAGGCGACCGGGTGGAGTTCGTCGAAATGGAAGACGGCAAGTTTTCCATGATCGCCGCGAGTAAAACCGTCACCGACCTCAAGGGGCTGATTCGCAAGCCTGCCACTGCCGTGTCCATCGAGGACATGAACCGGGCCATCGCGGCACAGGGAGCAAATGCGCGATGATCGGCCTGGATACCAACGTGCTGGTGCGCTATGTCACCCAGGATGAGCCCGTTCAATCCGCCAAGGCATCGCGACTGATTGAATCATTGAGCGCCGCGTCACCGGGCTTTGTCAGCCTGGTGACCCTTGTGGAGTTGGTGTGGGTGCTGCAGGCCTGCTACCAATCGGCAAAAAGCGATGTGGTGATGGTGCTGGAAACCCTGTTGCATACGCGCGAGCTCACTGTCGAGCACGCCGATGTCGTCTGGCAGGCACTGCGCAAGTTCGTTGCGAACAAAGCAGACTTCGCCGACTGCCTGATCGAACGCTGCGCCCACGCGGCGGGTTGTAAATACACCGCCACCTTCGACCTGAATGCGGTCAAGGCGACGGGTATGAAGCGCATTGGTTGAGTTGGCTCGTTTCGGGGTTCAGCGGACCCAGCCACCGACCTGCCAGTGATACCCGTCATTACGCTGCACCCAGTGCGGGTGCACATAGCGATAGCCCACGCGTACCGGCTCCCAATGGCCGTGCACCGCTACATAGCGCCCGCCTTCCCAGCGCCAGTAACCGCGTGACCAGATATAACCTTCGCGCACCGGCGGCTCGACTTCGATCACCTGCACCGGCGGCGGTTGCGGCGCCACGACTTCCACATACTCACGTTGTACCGGCCGGCGTTCATGCACGACGCGCTCTTGCACACACCCGGATGCCGCGACGACTACCGCCGCCATTGCCGCATAACGTAGCAACATACAAAACCCTCGGGCGTTAACGCCCTGTACTTGCATCAGAAAGAAATCCCCTGTGTTCCAGCCGGGCTCCTGCCTGGGCTTGAGTTATTTTTTAACAGGAGATGTCTGTCAGATTGCTGAACCCTCAAGGCCTCAGGTCGTGCAGGCGACGGTCGGTCGCTTCAGGCGCAACAACAGTAACCCGGCAATCACTACGGCAATGCCGACATAGGTCGAAACATGGATTTCGTCGCCGAACATCAGCGCCGCCCATACCAGGGTGACTGGAGGCTCCAGATAGACCAACGCCGCAACCCGAGTAGCCGTCATCACGCGCAGCAGCCGCCAGAGGCTCAAGTAGGCGGCAAAGGTGGAAAACACCGTCAGCCACACAATCGAAACCAGTACGTCGGCGTCATGGGGCATGCTCAAGGTATCGGTATAAAGCACCGCGCCGGTGAAGCCGATCAACGTCAGCAGCGACTGGATAAACAGCGGCGTGAGCAAGTCGACCTGTTTGCTCTGCTGCGAACGGCGCTCGTACAAGGTCGCCAGCGTCAGCCCCAGCGCCGAGACCAACGGTAGCCCGTACATGGCCAGGCCAACCTCTTTGCCACTGTTGCTGTACTGCCCGGCGATCACGATCGCTACGCCGGCAAAGCTGACCATGAGCCCCACCCATTGCCAGCCGCCGCTGCGCTCAGTTGCACTGCCTGTCGACAATGCGGCGGTCATCAACGGCTGCAACGCCGCGATGATCGCCGCAATGCCCGGTGGCAAACCGTTCTGGATCGCCACATAGAGGCAACTCAGGTACAGAAACTGCGACAGGCAGCCGATGATGGCGTAATGGCGAATCTGCGCCCAGGTCACCTTCAGCAACCTGACGTTCAAGAACAGGCCCAGGCACAGCGATACCAACAAAAATCGCCAGAACAGCAGGTTGAACGCACCGCTGCCTTGTGTGCCCAACTTCGCGCCGATATAGCCCGAACTCCATGACAGAACAAACGCCCCTTGCAAGAGCAGCAATCCCAGGGTTGATCGCTTCATGCAGCCTCCAGCCTGTGTAGTTGACTTCAAGGCTAGGGAAGGAGGACTCTTCTGTATATTTGAATAACCTGTATTACCAATCCGTATTAGTAGAACCATGGCCAAACAACTGAATATCGATCTATTGCGCACCTTTCACGCCGTAGCACGCTTTGGCCGCTTCAACGAGGCGGCCGAGCATGTGCACCGCAGCGCGTCCACCGTGACGACGCAGATTCAGAAGCTGGAGGACCAGGTCGGCCAACGCTTGTTCAGCCGCAGTAACCAGGGCGTGGATCTGACGCTGTACGGCAGGAAACTGTTGGGCGAAACCACCGAATTCCTCAAAAGCCACGACCGCCTGCTGATCTCGCTGATGCCCCAGCGCATGCAGGGCAAGATCCGCCTGGGCGTGCCTGACACCTACGCACCTGCCTTTATGCACAAATTCCTGCCAGGACTGATCGCCGACAACCCACTGCTGGAACTGGAAATCGAAGCGCGCACCAGTGGCGAACTGTTGAATCTGTTCACGGCAAACCAGTTGGACTTGGTCATCACCGTCAGTGCACACCCACTGGCACAGGGTGAGCGCTTGGGCCCCGTGCAACCGCTGTGGGTCGCCGCCGAGCAGTTCAGTTACCCACCCAACGCGCCGCTGCCGATCACCGTGCCTATCGCCGGTTGCCCGTACCGCGCGGCGGCGTTACAGGCGCTGAAAGATCACGGGATTTACCATCGCGTACTGCTGGAAAGCCCCAACTCATCAGCGGTAGAAGCTTGCGTGCGCAGCGGCGTGGCCGTGGGCCTGATGGAGGAGAGCCGCATGGGCGAAGGGCTGAGGCAAATCACGCAACTGCCGGCCCTCCCCGCACAGCATCTGTATCTGCTGTGCGACACCGCTAACGCGCTGGCCCTGCATCTATACGAGCAAGTCAGGCACTTCAGGGTCTGAACGCCGCGCACAAAAAAGCCCGCTGACCGTCACCGGTTCAGCGGGCTTTTACTTGAGCGTTGCTTACAGCGCCAGATCAGACGCCGGCTTGCCTGGCTCAGCCGCGGGCTTGGCAGCCTCGGTGGCCTTTGGAGCCGCCAGTTGCGGAATGGCTGGCGGTGGTGTCAGTTGCAGCACACCGGCGGTGTAGGCCCATTCCTTGGCAACCGCTTCAGGGCTGTCGTTCAGTTTGGTGCCGTAGCTTGGCACGATCTGGTGCAGTTTTTCCTGCCAGGCAGGGCTTGCAACCTTGTCCTTGAACACCTTTTGCAGCACGGTCAGCATGATCGGAGCCGCGGTGGACGCGCCTGGCGATGCACCCAACAGGCCGGCGATAGAGTTGTCGGCAGAGCTGACCACTTCGGTGCCGAGTTTCAGGACGCCGCCCTGCTCTTCGTCACGCTTGATGATCTGCACACGCTGGCCGGCTTGCCACAGGCGCCAGTCGGACTGCTTGGCGTTCGGGAAGTACTCTTGCAGCGCCTTGAAGCGGTCGTCATCCGACAGCATCAGTTGGCCGGCGAGATACTCGACCAGCGGGTATTCACGAATACCGACTTTGGTCATTGGCCAGATGTTGTGGGTGGTGGTGCTGGTCAGCAGGTCCAGGTACGAGCCTTCTTTCAGGAACTTGGTGGAGAAGGTCGCGAATGGGCCAAACAGGATCACGCGCTTGCCATCCAGCACGCGGGTGTCCAGGTGCGGAACCGACATTGGCGGCGAACCGACCGATGCCTTGCCGTAGGCCTTGGCCAGGTGCTGCTCGGCGATGGTCGGGTTATCGGTGACCAGGAACGAACCACCTACCGGGAAGCCGGCGTATTCCTTGGCTTCCGGAATACCGGATTTTTGCAGCAGGTGCAGGGCACCGCCGCCGGCGCCGATGAACACGAACTTGGCGTCGGTTTCAGTCTTGGTGCCATCTTTGAGGTTTTTGTAGCTCACACGCCACGAACCGTCTTCGTTACGGGTGATGTCCTGCACTTCGCTCGACAGTTTCAGGTCGAACTTAGGGGTGGTCTGCAGGTGGGCAACGAACTGGCGGGTGATCTCGCCGAAGTTCACGTCGGTGCCGATTGGGGTCCAGGTGGCCGCGATTTTCTGGTTCGGGTCACGCCCTTCCATCATCAGCGGAACCCATTTGGCGATCTGGGCCGGGTCTTCGGAGTACTGCATGCCGGCGAACAGCGGGCTCGCCTTCAGCGCTTCGTAGCGTTTTTTCAGGAACTTGATGTTGTCATCGCCCCACACAAAGCTCATGTGCGGAGTGGAGTTGATGAACGAACGCGGGTTCTTCAACACGCCCTGCTGGACCTGCCAGGACCAGAACTGACGGGAAATCTGGAACGCTTCGTTGATCTCGACCGCTTTCGGGATCTCAACATTGCCGTTCTTGTCTTCCGGGGTGTAGTTCAGCTCAGCCAGAGCCGAGTGACCGGTACCGGCGTTGTTCCAGCCGTTGGAGCTTTCTTCGGCCACGCCATCGAGGCGCTCGACCATTTCCATCGACCAACCCGGCTCCAGCTCGTTAAGCCAGACACCCAGGGTCGCACTCATGATGCCGCCGCCGATCAGCAGCACATCGACTTTCTTTGCCTCTTCCGCGTGAACGGACGTGATCCCCATCGACAAAGCCAGCCCCAGCAGGGCAGTGTTTACTTTCTTAAACATCAGTAGCACCTATGATAAAACGCCATCCGCCCTACCGCCCCTGACTCTGCAGGCCGTAGGGTGGGCACACAAGGCCGACGTAGCGACCTCACTGTTTTTGTCCCTTCTGCGCTGACTTCTTATCATTATTGGCTTCAGCTACCTGGGCGACAGCCAACCGCTGGGACGTATACGGGTGTACGCACCAAGGAAAGACTAGACCAAGACGGCGCGCAGAATATCACGCCAAACCGCGTTTATGCGCCGTTTGGCCAATTGACACCTTTAAATCGCGGGTTTTCTCGCGCAGGTGTCAAGGCGGCCAGCCGCGACCTGGGGTCACAGGCCCGGAACTCTCATGCGCCTGGCTGTTCTAGACACCCTCACCGTCCCATGCGTAGCATCGGCGATTGTCTTTCGTACACCTCATCCAAACAGAGCAATTCATGTCTACCCACCCAACACCCGGGCACGTCCTGCCCGCGCGCAGTGCCGCCAAAATGGAAGCGGCCATGGCCGTGGGCGCTTTCGCAATCGGCACCGGCGAATTCGCCATCATGGGCCTGATGCCCGACATCGCCCAGAACCTGGGCTTGAGCGAGCCGCAGGTCGGCCACGCCATCAGCGCCTACGCCCTGGGCGTGATGGTCGGCGCCCCGCTGCTGGCCATCCTCGGCGCCAAGCTGCTGCGCAAACACATGCTGTTATTGCTGATGGGCCTCTACGCCCTGGGCAACCTCGCCACCGCCTTCACCCCCACCTTCGGCTCGCTGGTAGCCTTCCGTTTTATCAGCGGCCTGCCCCACGGCGCCTACTTCGGCATCGCCGCCGTGGTCGCCTCCAGCATGGTGCCCAGCGACAAACGCGCCGGCGCCGTGGCCCGAGTGATGATGGGTCTGACCCTGGCCATGCTGCTCGGCAACCCCATCGCCACCTTCCTCGGCCAACACCTGGGCTGGCGCTCGGCGTTCGCCCTGGTCAGCGTGATCGCGCTGTGCACCATCGCACTGGTCTGGCAATTTGTGCCCCACCGCCACGACGAGGAACGCAGTGACCCGCGCAAGGAACTGCGCGCCTTCACCAAACCCCAAGTGTGGATGGCGCTGTCCATCGGCGCGATCGGGTTTGCCGGGATGTTCTGCGTGTTCAGCTACCTGGCGCCAACCATGCTGGAAGTGACCAAGGTTTCACCGCAATGGATCCCCTTCGGCCTCGCCGCGTTTGGCATGGGCGGCATCATCGGAAATATCGCCGGCGGCAAACTGTTTGATCGCATGCAATTTCGCGCGGTGGGCTGGATTCTGGTGTGGTCGATGGCCGTACTGATCTTCTTCACCTTCGCCGCCAGTTCGCTGTGGAGCGTACTGCTGGGCATCGGCCTCGTCGGCACCATGATCGCCCTGGCGGCGCCGTTGCAAATCCGCCTGATGGACATCGCCCACGAAGCCCCGAGTTTAGCGGCGGCGTCCAACCACGCCGCCTTCAACCTGGCCAACGCACTGGGGCCGTGGTTTGGCGGCATGGCGATTACGGCGGGGTTTGGCTGGACCAGCACCGGCTACATCGGCGCGGTGACGGCCCTGATCGGATTGGGCATCTACCTGATTGCCCGGCGTATGAAAGGCGGCCACTGATTTCCGATCCACCAAAAATCAACTGTGGGAGGGGGCTTGCCCCCGATAGCAATGGGCCAGTCACCACACCAGTGACTGCCCCACCACCCCATCAATCATCATGCAACAACCCCGAGCCATACTCCCCATAACTGCTACCCAGCCCACTGCCACCAAAATTCATCTTGGCGGCTTTGCTGGGGCTGTGGTCACCAAATGCCTGGCACCCACCTGAAAAGCACGGGTCACTGCTCACGGCCGGCGAAGATGAACAAGCGCTCAATAACAACGTGCCGGTGATCATCACGACTTTGACGAGGTTCGAAATCATAGTCTCAGTTCCCTGTGGGCTAGAGGCGCTGGGGTCCTCTCTTGCAGGGAATCGTAGACCTCAACGGCGCAGGGAATTATGAAACTTTGCTGCGGGACAGCATGGGTTCAGGTTGCCGCCTTGGGGTAAGGCGGCAGGGTTGGTTGTCAGGCTTTGACTGGTTTGATTACAGGCGCAACTTGTTCTTGGGCTCGGTCTACGAGCAATGCGCTCAACTCGATTAACTGCTGGATGCCCAGGGCGATGGCGCGTTGGGAGTCGTCGAGATCGAACGCCAGGGCGGCGGCCATTTCGTTGGCGGAGGCGAGGTTTTCGGCGGCGTTGGCCAGGAGGGTTTCGGGGTCGATGGTTGGGTTGATGAGAAATAGATCGCTGTTTAGGCGTTCGGTGGGTAATTTACTTTGATCAATTGAAGAACTGCGAATGTTGTTGTGCATGGGCGAAGCTCCAAATTTTCGGGAGTTAAAACGCCTTAGCAATACGGACTTCCACCTCCGGTCGCTGGGTTGGCAGCGACTTGAGGAGCGTAGCGATGGGTGGTCTGACGGGCAAGCTGAAAAAAGTGTGGGAAGGTTCTTAGGTATATCGTGGTCTGACCCCGATATACCGGACCCCGATATACCGCGCACAGCCGCCGAAACACATGATACAGACGTAAAAAAACGCCGGTACGTGTTTGTGACGATTGCGTCTTAGCTTGGTACGGACTTCCACGTCTGGCTGCTGGGTTTCCAGCGGTTTGGGGAGGTTAGCGAGGGGAAGTCTGAGCGGCAAGCTGAGAAAGATGTGGGAAAACTCCTAGAATCATCCTAATCTACTCCGGCCTAAACTTCAGATACATATCGTGTAGGCATTACAGATAAAGCTTAGGATGACAAAGCATGCGAAAAGTCATAAAGTCGGGTTTTGAAGCCGACAGTCACTTACAATCCACTTGGTAAATTTCAATGATCTCCTTTAACAAAGCTGCCGACGTAGCGCTTGAAAACATAACAAGTCTAGTAAAAGGCGCGAAAAACCCCATACTTGAAGGCGCCATAATATCCGATGACGAAAAATTGTACGAAGTAACCTACAGCTACGAGATTGACAAAACCCCAACAAAAATCGCAGGCGCAAATGAAGCATCCGCAATATCTACACTGGCTGGGCTACTCGGAAAAAGAAGAGAATACAAAGTATTTTTAGTAGATGCACAAACAGGGAAATTCAGAGGTTTCAAAAACTATAAGGAGCAATAGTCCTTGGCAAACAAGCAATTAATCATCGACACCAACCTCCTTTTGCTTCTCATTATAGGTAGCATTGAGGAGGGAAGACATATAAGAAACTCGACTCGACTAAACAAATTTGATATTGACGATTACAATAATGTGATTTCTGTCATGGAAGAATATACAGACATATGCATTACCCCTTATATTGCCACCGAAGTATCGGACCTGATTGATCTAAAAGATTATGTCGGAGATCTAGCTTTTGAAACTGCTAGAACCATGTTCTCAATCTTCCTTCAAGCCGATACAAACATCAACGAAGATTGCACTACTGACAATTTTATTATCTACGGCATCACAGACAACTCCCTCATAAAACTTGCGCAAAACTATACAATATTTACCGACGACTTAAGGCTTCTACCGCCCTTATACGCCGCGAACCCCGACAACATACTTCCGTACACTGTTGTGAAAGCACTTTACTCAAACTGAGACCTTTTTTTCCACCACTGACAAACACCACGACATAAAAGATCCCTGAATCGCCTGGACTGCAACCCCACACTTTCGTTGATCTAGACAGAACCAACGACCTAACTACGAGTTACATGGCAATCGATCTTCTTCGCGGCCATATCGAATACACTAAAACGCTAACCTCCCAGATCGAACTGGGGTAAAAGAACTCGACCAAGACAGTTCTTCGGCGATAAAGACATCGGGGTTGGATAAAAGTTAAGAGTACGGATTTATTTGGCCCGATTCATTCCCACTCAAGGTTTGGGCTATCGAACTCGAAGCCTCTGCTTCTTTCTTGGTAAAATTCGGCCTTCAGAAACAAGAGGGCGACGAAATAAATCTGCCCGTTTAGGCAGATGCTCCAAACCGCGCCAACAACACTATTCACCATACATGGAAACCTCTTCCCGCAAACTATTTGCTGTTACAAACCCGCCCAACTGAACACACACCACGACAATAATACTCAAAAAACAAGCACCACGAACAGACTGTATCCCCCATGTCGAATATGATGAAAAATTCAATCTGTGTAAAAAATCCATCTCCGCAACTGCACCAGCAAAAAATGCCGTCAACAATAACACAACAACCAAAAGCACATTACTAATAACCTCCCTTTTTAGGTCAGTCAACAAACTAACAACAAGCGAGTACAGCTCCAAGTTCTGAAACTTTAATTTTTTCGGAATATCCTTCATAACGCCTTCAACATAATTAAAAAATGCAAAAGATAAAGCCCCAAACATCGCCCCTAAAACAAACAGCACCGAGTTGATACTACCAAATACTGGGCTAGCCTCTCCATCAGTTCCCCACAACAACAGATAAGAAAGGCTAAAGGAGGTTAAAAAAACGAATAACAAACGAAGCATATTAGCGCCTCAACAAGCTGCCTATAGCTGAATAAACCTCAGATACCATCCGAACATCATTTCCTGTACGCCCGGGAGCAGGAAGACCAGTCTCAAGCTCTAACTGACCCTCATGCATCACTACTTCATCCGAGGGAACGTCCAGATCAACTTTCACTATAGCAGATATGCTTTTATGAATTTTTTTACCGCCGTTCTCGCTTTCAGTAGTAACACTCCACTTCCCTTCACCTTCCTCAATATAGTCCAAATAGTCCTCAAGCGGAGTTTTTGGAGCCTTTAGGTCCCCATATTCATTACTCAGGGTAATCTTAACTTCTTCCTGACCAAATAGCTTTTTCATCGCTGCGAGCGCATCACGGGCTTTGACATTAGTCTCTAGGATATTAGGAGAGATAAGTTCCAACTCAATCTCAAAAACCTTGTCATGAGAATTAACCACACTCCAAAACTCCCCCTTCACCGTTTTAGGCTCAATAAATATCGAATAATTATACTCATCCAAAATAGCATTTTTTAAACCAGCATGAATGGCATTAACTATCTGCTCCTCAGTGCCAAACCGCCAATCATGCTGCACAAATACGTACTGATCAACAGTATCAACAATTGTTATTACAGGAACCCAATCATCGGCATCATGAGGAACGATGTCCCCAGGAATTTTATCGCCTACTTTGGTTATTTTATGTTTAGCAGTTTTCCCCACCAAAAACCTTCCCTTAGGAAACTCTGTACTTACTGGGTCGACATAAGAAAAACCAACAAAACTATAACGCACCTTATTTTTAACAAATTCACGGCCGTCGTCTTGAAGGGCCGAAACTACCGCTGCACCTTTGGGGCTTGGAAGAGGCTTAGATACAAGAGCAGCTTGCTTATTTTCGATGAGCATGTACCGCAGCACCAAGAATGGCTTGATTCCTTTCACAAAAAAATCCTTGAAATGTCAATTTAGGATGGGACAGAACGAGGACCGTACCTGTTTTCCAAAGTGATCTCAATATGCAATCACAACACCCGTGAAAGCTTACTCATCCGGCTGGACAAACCAGCCAGGCTAGCCCCCCGCCGTTCCTGTTAAACTCCAGCCCTCTGCCTCATCCACTTAGATTTCCCTCATGCCCGCAAACACGACCATACCCATTTCCCTCTCCCGCCGCTTCTCCGTCGCTCCCATGATGGATTGGACCGACCGCCACTGCCGGTTCTTCCTGCGCCTGCTCTCCAAGCACACCCTGCTCTACACCGAGATGGTCACCACTGGCGCTATCCTCCACGGCGACCACGAGCGCTTCCTGCGTCACAATGAAGCCGAGCACCCGTTGGCGTTGCAATTAGGCGGCAGTGTTCCCGTCGATCTGGCCGCGTGCGCGCGTATGGCCGAGGCCGCCGGTTACGATGAAGTGAACTTGAACGTTGGCTGCCCCAGCGATCGTGTGCAGAACAACATGATCGGCGCGATCCTGATGGCTCACCCTGCCCTGGTTGCGGACTGTGTGAAGGCGATGCGCGATGCGGTGTCGATTCCGGTGACGGTGAAGCACCGTATTGGCATCAATGGCCGGGACAGTTATGCCGAGCTGTGTGATTTTGTCGGCACGGTGAAGGATGCCGGTTGCACCAGTTTTACCGTGCATGCGCGGATTGCGATTCTGGAGGGGTTGTCGCCGAAGGAGAATCGCGATATTCCGCCGTTGCGCTATGACGTGGCGGCGCAGTTGAAGCAGGACTTCCCGGAGCTTGAGATTATTCTCAACGGTGGGATCAAGACGCTTGAGCAGTGCCAGGAGCATTTGCAGACGTTTGATGGGGTGATGCTGGGGCGGGAGGCTTATCACAATCCGTATCTGTTGGCGGAGGTGGATCAGCGGTTGTTTGGCAGTGAAGCGCCGGTGATCAGCCGGGCGGAGGCGTTGGCGCAGTTGCGGCCTTATATTGCGGAGCATTTGGCGGGCGGTGGGGCGATGCATCACATTACCCGGCATGTGTTGGGGTTGGGCACCGGGTTTCCTGGGGCGCGCAGGTTCAGGCAGTTGTTGTCGGTGGATATTCACAAGGCGGCGGACCCGTTGGCGTTGTTGGATCAGGCTGGGGAGTTGTTGGAAGGGCGGTGACTGGTTGGCTTGCAGGGGCCAGATAGTTTTGGGTTGACTGATATATTGCTATCGGGGGCAAGCCCCCTCCCACATTGGGTCCGGTGTGTGCCAGGGCTATGAAGGCGCTATCGGGCAGTTGGGTTGAACCTGGCGGCGGTTTTGCCCTCCTATTGAGCAGTACGACCGCCATTCATACGGCTGTTTTCAGGTTGTTGCCCTCGCAAACGACCTAACGCATTTGCGCCCTTGAGCGCCTGCCAGCGCTCGGGTAATGTCATCAGACCCACAGGACAGAGCACGCCCATGACTTCCAAGCTGGAACAACTCAAGCAATTCACCACCGTCGTAGCCGATACCGGCGATTTCTCCACTCTCGCCAAGCTCAAGCCGCAAGACGCGACCACTAACCCTTCCCTGCTGCTCAAGGCTTCGTCGATCTCTGGCTATGCCAAGCTGCTGGATGAATGTGTGCAGGACTGCAACGGCGACGTGGGCCTGGCCAGTGACCGTTTCGCAGTGGCGGTTGGCCAGGAGATCCTTAAAGTCGTACCGGGCCGTATTTCCACTGAGGTGGACGCCCGTTTGTCGTTTGACGAAGACGCGATACTCAAGCGTGCGCACCGTCTGATCGATCTGTACGACAAGGCCGGCGTTAGCCGTGACCGTGTACTGATCAAGATCGCGTCCACCTGGGAAGGTATCCGCGCAGCGGAAAAACTGGAAAAAGAAGGCATCCAGACCAACCTGACGCTGCTGTTCTCCTTCGCCCAGGCCGTGGCGTGCGCTGAAGCAGGTGTGTTCCTGATTTCGCCGTTCGTGGGCCGTATCTACGATTGGTACAAGAAAGCCAACGGCAACGACTACACCGGTTCCGATGACCCGGGCGTGCAGTCGGTGACGCGCATCTACAACTACTACAAGGCCAATGGCTACAAGACTGTAGTGATGGGTGCGAGCTTCCGTAACCTGAGCCAGATCGAGGAGTTGGCCGGGTGTGATCGCCTGACCATCAGCCCGGATTTGCTGGAGAAGCTGGCGGCCGATGAAGGCAAGCTGCAACGCAAGTTGGCGCCAGGGCAAGCCGGTGAAGCGCGGGTGCATATGACTGAAGCGCAGTTCCGTTGGGAATCCAACGAAGATGCCATGGCGACTGAGAAGCTGGCGGAGGGGATTCGTCAGTTTGCTCGTGACCAAGAGAAGCTGGAGGCGTTGTTGTCGGCCAAGCTGTAACAGCGCAGGCGGCAAAAAGGGCGGCACCTTGGCGGGTGCCGCCCTTTTTTGTGGGCGCAGGTTTCAAGCCTGTCGCAGGTCAAACTGTGGGAGGGGGCTTGCTCCCGATGGCAGAGTGTCAGTCAGCTTATTTATAACTGACACATCGCTATCGGGGGCAAGCCCCCTCCCACATTGGAATGTGTTTCGACAGGAAAGCCGTCAGTGGCGTTCCAGAGCGTTGACGAGGTCGTGGAAGGCTTCGCGGTTGGACTCGTTCAAGCCCATCAGGATCTTGTGCGCTTCCAGCACCTTGACCCGTACGACTTCCTCGGACTGATCCTGTGAAGGCAGGTCGGTCAGGCATTCCGGGCAGGGGATCGGGCGGTCAACGATGTTGAACACCTGGTCAAAGCCCATGGATTGCAACAGCCGGGTGATGTCTTCGTGGGTGGTGACGACGGTCGGTAACAGGCCGACCTTCTGCCGAGACAGAATGGACAACTTGGCCAGCAGGCCCAGGGTGGTGCTATCGATGCTGCGGGTTTCGGTCAGATCGATCACGATCGCCGAGAAGTTCAGCGCTGTGAAGATCCGCTCAATCGTCGCATCCAGCGCCGAACACAAGGTCAGGCGCACTTCACCGACAAACTTCAGGACGAAGGTCCCGTCTTGCTCGGCGAATTGGATTCTTCCGGTACTCATCAAAGATTCCTGCTCAACACCAATAGGGCGATATCATCCGGCATCTCCCCTAGCGTGGCCAATCCAAAAACCTGCCGCAGACCATCCAGGCTGCCGCTCGCCGACTTGACCTTTTGGGGCAAGGCGGCTTCTTTCTCTTTGAGTGTAGGCTCTGGAAGAAGGTCCAGGATACCGTCGGACATCAGCGTCAGGCTGAAAGTCGGCGGCAGTTCCAGGATGTGGTCTTCGTAGGTGGCTTCATTGAACAAGCCCACCGGCAGGCCACGCCCTTCCAGGTAACGCACACTGTCAGGAGTGTATAGAACCGGCATCGGCAGGTGACCGCCAATGCTGTAGGTCAAAAGACCGGTTTCTTCATCGATCACGCCGCCGACCATCGTCACGTGCTTGCCCAGCTTACAGCTGATCAGGCCCCGGTTGATGTGGCCCAGCACCTCGGAGGGGGTGAACTCGGGCAAGGTACCGTTGCGCTTGGACTCGAACAGCAACCGCGTCGTCATGAACTTCAACAACACGGTGACGAACGCTGAGGACGCACCGTGGCCGGACACGTCGGCCAGGTAGAACGCCACACGCCGCTCATCCACTCGGAAATAGTCGACGAAATCACCCGACAGGTACAACGACGGGATGATCTGGTGGGCAAACTTGAATTCGTCAATGGTCCACGGGCTGACCGGCAGCATGTTCATCTGCACCTGGCGACCGGCGTTCTGGTCTTCCTGGAGCAGGTTCAGGCTGGCTTCGAGCTCGCGGTTGGCGGTCTCGAGTTTTTCGCGGTAGCGCTGGTTTTCCAGCAACAGCCGGGCACGGTCCAGGGCGCGGCGCACCGAGTGCTCCAGCACGGCCAGGTCTTCCAGGGGCTTGATCAGGTAATCGGCGGCGCCCAGGCGCAGGGCTTCAACGGCGTCATTCATGACCCCGGCACCGGACACGACAATCACCGGCGTCTGCGGAGCACGCTCGGTCACCTGACGAATCAGCTCGAGGCCGCCCATTTGGGGCATGCGCAAGTCGCAGATCACGAGGTCGGGCTTGTCGCGCTCGAATACCTGGAGACCCTGTTGGCCGTTGCCGGCCTGCAGGACGCTGAAGCCACTGTCTTCCAAATAGGCCGCGAGACTCGCGCGCACTACTTCGTCGTCATCGATTATCAGCAGCGTGGCACTGGTTTTTTGCATGTGGGCAAACGGCGCCAGAATTAGGTTGGCGTAGGCGGCGCGGCAATGGCCGTGCTCACGTACTGGATTCGCTTTCTAGCCTCTCTGTCCTACAAAGCATTGGGATTTCGCCCATGCACAACGGTAAAGCAGAGGTGCCCTTCTAAGGCGCAGACGGTACTCCCATCCGTGAGGGGTTTCAAGCTCATGCCGATGGTCGCCGGGCGTCTTTACATCGCAAATCACCCGGAGTTATAAGAACGCTCACCACCACAACGCAAAGTAAGGATGGACGCTGTGAGCGAACACGAGCGCGACTACGCCGAAAAACGTGACTTCATCCGCATGCGTGTGGATGCCGATGTGTCTTTGATCCACGCCGGCCAGGAGATTGAAGGGGTGTGCCTGGACCTGTCCAGCTCCGGCATGCAGGTGCAGGCCCCTCGCCAGTTCAGCGTGGGCGACCGGCTGACGGTGCGCATCGATTCAGAGCACGCCGCACTCAAGGGCCTTGAGGCCGATACAGAGGTGGTGTGGACCAAGGCTGCCGGCGATGAGCAGCACCTGGGCCTCAGAATCCTGAAAATGCGCTGATATGCGCCCACGAAAAAGGCGACCGTTCAAAGGTCGCCTTTTTCATTTCAAAACGTCTCAGCTTAAAAGTCGTCGACGACCTTGCCGTCCTTGACCTTGAACTCACGGTTCTGCAGGTAGGCGTTTCGGATAAAGGTGTACTTGTCGCCGCTGATCAGCTTTTCGCTGTCGAGCAGGCTGGCACGGGTGTCGACCACGTTCAGGCCGAAGGTGCTGTTGCGCCAGCCGATATCGTTCATGTAACGGTACGGTTGGGTGTAGCTGTCCACGTATTTGGACGGCGCATCGCGCAAGGTGCTTGGGCCCAGCAACGGGATCATCACGTAAGGGCCGCTGCCGACGCCCCAGTAGCCGAGGGTCTGGCCGAAGTCTTCATCACTGCGCTGCAGCCCCATTTTGGTGCCGACATCGATGAAGCCCAGTACGCCGAATGTGGTGTTGACCAACAGGCGAGCCGTGTCGACGCCAGCATTGTGAGGCTTGAGCTGCAGGACGTTGTTGGCCAGGTTGCCGACATCGCCGATGTTGCGGAAGAAGTTGTGAACGCCGTCCTGCACGAATTGCGGGGTGACGAACTGATAGCCTTGGGCGATTGGCTTGAGCGCGTAGGTGTCAACGGTGTCGTTGAAGGTGAAGATCGGGCGGTTGACGCTTTCCCATGGATCGTCTTCGGTCGCTGCTTGGGCGGCGAACGGTGCCAACAGGACGGTGGCACACACCGATAGCTGAGCGAAGTACTGGCTCCAGCGCATAGCTTTTGCTCCTTGAATAGTCTGTCATGGGCGCTATGCCCTGAATAAGGCCGTCAGTATATGACGGAAGTGTCGATTTAGGCACTCGCAAGGAAACGACTTTCATGATTTGGACAAAATTCCTACAAATACCCACCTGTGTCATCCACTTGTCATGCCATCCCGATAGCGTTGTAACTATTTCAGGGACGTTCAGATGCCGCATGCCGAGATAGCCGTCACCACTGCCCCCGCGTTGACTGCCGTGTTGTTTGGTTTGAGTGGCTGCCTGGTGGATTTCGGTTCCCAGGCGCGCAGCGACTCCCCTTCCCCCGATTCCCAGACCACACCCGGGGCCCTGAAAATTCTGCGCAGCCTGAAGGAACAAGGCGTGCCCTGCGCCTGGCTGGATGAATTGCCGCCCTCGATCACTACGCCATTGGCCGCCACCCTGCCCGCCTGGCTCAAGGCCGCCTCGCCCTCCGCCATCCGTTGGCCGGCGCCCCATGCCTGCTGGCAGGCCTTGATGGAGCTGAATATCACACGTCTGGACGGTTGCGTGCTGGTCAGCGGCGAGCCGCGACTGCTGCAATCAGGCCTGAATGCCGGCTTGTGGACCATCGGCCTGGCCTCCTGCGGCTCCCTATGCGGCGTCGCGCCACAGCAGTGGCAAGCACTGAGCGACAAGGAACGCGAGCACAAGCGCGGCAAGGCCACCGTGGCGCTCTATGGATTAGGCGTGCACTCAGTGATTGATCACCTCGGTGAACTCGGCACCTGCCTGGCCGACATCCGCCTGCGCCGGCTCAAAGGCGAGAAGCCCTGACAAGGATCATGCACGGTTGGCCGCAGTGGATTAATCTACAGAGCAGTTCGTAGACCTTTCCCGGCGTGCCGCGGTCTATGCCAGTGACTATCGATAAAAGGAAGAACGTCATGCCTGATCGCGAGAAGTTACAACAGCAGGCCGATATCGTGCGCAAACAGCTGGAAGATCATCCAGAGTTGCCCGCTGAAAAACGTGAAGCCCTTGAAGAGCTGATTGCCAAATTCGACGTGCAGCTACAACTGGAGCCGGCCACCCAGACCCCCAGCATCGCTGACGATGTAAACCGGGCAGTGGAAGGTTTTGAACTGGACCATCCGGGCATTGCCGGGACCCTGCGCAACATCGTGATAACGCTGGGCAACATCGGCATCTAAGCTGCCCGCCAGCCAAGCACCGATCCAAAATGTGGGAGGGGGCTTGCTCCCGATAGCGGAGTGTTAGTCACAGCACCTGTGTCTGACACTCTGCAATCGGGAGCAAGCCCCCTCCCACATTGGGTATGGTGTGCAGGCTTACTGGCGCGCCAGGCGTACGTTCTGGAACGCCACCTCTTCGGTGCTGCGATACGGGTTGATATCCAACCCACCCCGCCGCACATACCGCGCATACACGGTCAACTTCTCCGGTTTGAGCAAGCGCTGCAGGTCCAGGAAGATGCGTTCCACGCACTGTTCATGGAAGTCCGAGTGCTGGCGAAAGCTCACCAGGTATTCCAGCAGGCTGGCGTGATCCAGCGCCGCGCCACGATACTCCACCACTACGCTGCCCCAATCGGGCTGGCTGGTGACTGGGCAGTTGGATTTGAGCAGGTGGCTGTGCACGCTCTCCTCCACCACCCGCGAATCGTCACAGCGCAACAGTTCCGGACGCGGATGCTCGTAACTGCTGACGTTGATATCCAGATCATCGATGCACACACCCGGCAACGCCATCACACCCTCAGCCTCGATCTCGGCCAGGCTGCGAATGCGCACGCTCACCGGTTTGCCGGCGGCGGCACTGAGGTCGGCGCGCAAGGTGGCTTCCAGGCTCGGCGTATCGGCAAACGCGGTCTGGTTCAACGAGTTGAGGTACAGCTTGAAGGACTTGGACTCGATGATGTTCGGCGAGTCGGCCGGGATGCTGAACTCACCGATGGCCACCACCGGTTTACCGGACGGCAGCAACCAGGACAGTTCGAAGCAGTTCCAGAAATCCACGCCCTTGTAAGGCAGGGTCTCGGCGCTCAGGCCCAGCTCGGCCCACTTGGCGGCGCGAGGGATCGGGAACAGCAACGAAGGGGTGTAAGTGGAGATGTATTCACTGGACTTGCCCAGCGGCGAATGTTCGGCTGCGGGATGCATGGCGGAAACCTGGCTAAATAAACCGCACAAGTCTACCAGCCTTTGCCCACGCCCTTAAGGAACGCCTTACTCAACGGTCAGTTTGCCGACCATGCCCGCCTGGTAATGCCCGGGAAGATTGCAGGCGAACTCAAGGTCAGTGGCTTTGGAGAACTTCCAGGTCAGCTCGGCGGTTTTGCCGGGCTCGACCAGCACACTGTTGGGATCATCGTGCTTCATCGCGCCATGGTCCATTTTACTGTGATCCATTTCTCCCATACCGGTGGCCGTAAGCATGCCGCTGGCCTGCATCTGTAACATTTCCTTCTGGTGTTCGGCGTGCATGGCCGCGTCGCCGAGGTTGAACTCATGCAGCAACCGGCCTTTATTGACCAGCACAAAGCGCACCGTCTCACCGGCCTTGACGTCGAGGGACTTGGGCGAAAAGGAAATGTCCTGCAAGGTCACTTCAACCGTGCGTGTGGCAGTGTCCGCTGCGGCCGGCTGGCCGAAAGCATAGGTGTGGGCCCCATCGGCCAGGGCATCGAAACTCAGCGCCAACAGGCAGCCCGCCAGGGACACAGGTATACGCAACGCCATCTTTGACTCTCCAAATGGGTGACTCGCTTGGCCAGCACTTTAAGATGGCCTCGCTGCCAGCCAACTGACTGCTAGATTACAACTTTGTCAGCTTGCGCCCATACCCTGAAACCCACGGTATAAAGCCCGATGTTTTTTTGTAGGAGCGAGCTTGCTCGCGAAGGGCTTAAGCACAACACGTTAAGCCAGACAGCCCACGTTATCGTTGGCGTTTTTCGCGAGCAAGCTCGCTCCTACATAGCCCTGTACCCAACTACCAAGAGCCCTGAATGAAGCTGCTGATTGTCGAAGACCAACCGAAAACCGGCCACTATCTGCGCCAGGGCCTGGCCGAAGCCGGGTTCACCACCGAACTGGTGGCCGACGGTATCAGCGGGCAGCACCAGGCGCTGACTGGCGACTATGACTTATTGATCCTCGATGTGATGCTACCCGGTCGCGACGGCTGGCAAATCCTGCAAGCGGTGCGCAGTGCCGGCCTGGACATTCCGGTGTTGTTCCTGACCGCGCGCGACGCGGTGGCGGATCGCGTGCACGGCCTGGAGCTGGGCGCCGACGATTACCTGGTCAAGCCCTTCGCCTTTTCCGAACTGCTCGCCCGCGTACGCAGCCTGTTACGGCGCGGCGGCAGTGCACCGCAGGAAACCAGCCTGCAACTGGCCGACCTGCGCCTGGACCTGATCCGTCGCCGCGTCGAGCGCAGCGGCCAGCGTATCGACCTCACCGCCAAGGAGTTCGCCCTGCTCGAGCTGCTGCTGCGCCGCCAGGGCGAAGTGCTGCCCAAGTCGCTGATCGCCTCGCAGGTGTGGGATATGAATTTCGACAGCGACACTAACATCATCGAAGTGGCGATCCGCCGCCTGCGCCTGAAAGTCGACGACGCCTTTCCCAACAAGCTGATTCACACTGTACGCGGCATGGGCTATGTACTCGAGGAGCGCTTCATTTGATCAAGCGCTTGTCCCTCGCCAGCCGCCTGGCGCTGCTGTTTGCCGCCTGCACCGCCGTGGTCTCGCTGCTGGCCGGCGTGCTGTTCAACCATGCCAGCGAGGCGCACTTCATCGAGCTGGACCAGCAGCAATTGGACAGCAAACTCGTGGCGCTGCGCAGCACGTTGCAGGGGGTCGACTCGCCGCACGCCTTCGCCCAGCGCGAACCCCAACTGCGTGCCGACCTCAGCCATCAACCCGACCTCGCCTTGCGCATCACGGCGGCCGGCCAGCGCTGGCTTGACGATGCGCCGGGCGTGGCGTTGCCCGAGGCCCCTGGCCTGCATAGCGTGCAAAATGCAGGCACCGCCTATCGCGTGTATAACGCGCCCTTGAGCCCTGGCCAACCCGGCTCGGCGCAATTGACCCTGATACTCGACATCACCCACCACCAGCATTTCCTGCAACGCATGCAGCGCTTGATCTGGCTGACCGTCGGCCTGTCGGCCCTGGCCACCGCCCTGCTCGGCGCCTGGGCGGCGCGCAGCGGGTTGCGGCCATTGCGGCGCATGGCTGAAGTCGCCGCCGGCGTGTCCGCGCAATCCCTGACGCAACGCTTGCCGCAACAGCAAATGCCAGCAGAACTGGCGGAGCTGGCCCAGACCTTCAATGCCATGCTGGGCCGCCTGGACGACGCGTTCCAGCGCCTCTCGGCCTTCTCCGCCGATATCGCCCACGAGTTGCGCACACCGCTGTCGAACCTGCTGACCCAGACCCAGGTGATCCTGACCCAGCCGCGCCCTTTGGAGGACTACCGCGAAGCGCTGCACAGCAACCTGGAAGAACTGCAGTGGATGGCGCAGCTGGTGAACGACATGTTGTACCTGGCCAAGGCCGATCACGGTTTGCTGGTGCCCAAGCGCGAGCCTTTGGCGCTGGCCGATGAAGTGGAGGCGTTGTTGGAGTTTTTTGCGTTGCTGGCCGAAGACGCCCACGTCAGCCTGGTGCGAGAAGGTACAGCCCACACGATGGGGGATCGCGGTATGTTGCGTCGGGCGCTGTCGAACCTGCTCGATAACGCGCTGCGATTTACGCCAGTGGGCGGCGAAGTGCGGGTACGCATGGTGGACGGCGTGACACTCACGATTGAGAACACTGGGGAAGGCATTCCAGCGCAGTTGTTACCGCGGTTGTTCGATCGGTTCTACCGGGCCGACCCGGCGCGCCATGAAGGCAGCAGCGAACACGCGGGGCTGGGGTTGGCGATTACCCAGTCGATAGTGCGGGCGCATGGGGGGCGGATTTTTTGTGAGTCCGGGGTGGGGTGGACACGGTTTGTGATCGAGTTACCCCAGGGGGGATTGATGCAGGCTGGGCCGGTCTATCGGGAGCAAGCCCCCTCCCACAGTGGTCCTCATTTGCAGGAAGAATGAGGTCAAAATGTGGGAGGGGGCTTGCCCCCCGATAGCGGTCTCAAATATTACGAATATCTCAGCGCATGCGCCGGCTCGATCTTCGCCGCCCGATACGCCGGGTAAATGGTCGCCAGAAAGCTCAACACAAACCCCGCCGAGCAAATCAGCAACACATCCCCACCTTGCAGTTCGGACGGCAGGTTGCTGACGAAGTACACATCCGAGCTGAAGATATGTTGCCCGCTCACCCGCTCCAGCCAGCCCACCAGTTCGCTCACGTTCAGCGCCGCAATCACCCCCAGCACGCCGCCGATCAGGGTGCCGACGACGCCGATCACCGTGCCCTGCACCATGAAGATCGCCATGATCTGGCGGGGCGTGGCGCCGATGGTGCGCAGGATCGCGATGTCCGCACCCTTGTCGTTCACCACCATGATCAAGGTGGCGATGATGTTGAACGCGGCCACCGCGACGATCATCAGCAAAAGCAGGCCGATCATGGTCTTTTCCATTTTCATCGCGCTGAACAGGCTGCCCTGGGTGTGGGTCCAGTCGTCCGCCTTATACGCCGCGCCGAGGCTGGCGGCGATATCGGCCGAGACCTTGGGCGCCGCGTACAGGTCCGTCACCGCCAGGCGTACGCTCTGCACCTGGTTGGGTTGCCAATGCTGGATTTCGGCCGCGTCGGCCTTGTTGATCAAGGCCATGGAGCCGTCCAGCTCGGCGCCCACCTTGAAGATACCCACCACGTTCAAACGCTGCATGCGCGGGGTGATCCCTCCCGGCGCGGTGCTGATTTCCGGGACGATCAAGGTCAGTTTGTCGCCCACGTTCAGGCGAAAGCGGCGCGCGGTGATGTCGCCAATCACCACGCCGAACTCGCCGGCTTTCAAGTCTTCCAGTTTGCCGCGCACGATATGCTGGGCCACGATCGACACCTTGCCTTCCTGGGCCGGGTCGACGCCGTTGATCTCAATCGGCTGCATCGCACCCTTGTAGGAGAACATACCGTCCATCTGGGTGAACGGTACCGCTGCCGTGACCTGGGGGTTCTTCATTGCAGCAGCAGCCACCGGCCGCCAGTCATCGATCGGGTTCACCCCCACGATGGTGGCGTGGGGCACCATGCCGAGGATGCGCGAGCTCATTTCGCGCTGGAAGCCGTTCATCACCGAAAGCACCACGATCATCGCCAACACGCCGAGGGCGAGGCCGATCATCGAGGTCATCGAGATAAACGAGACAAAACGGTTGCGGCGCTTGGCGCGGGTATAGCGCGTGCCGATGAAAATCGATAACGGTCTGAACATTCGCGGGCACCGTTGAAAAAATGAAAAAGCCCGGTTTCAAAAAAACGGGCTTGCAACAGGTCAGATAGCGACCAGATGACCTTCCTGCAAGTGCAGTACTCGGTCCATCTGGCGGGCCATGCTCATGTCATGGGTCACCACCAGGAACGCGGTGCGCATCTGGGTGCTCAATTCCAGCATCAAGTCCTTGATGCCCTGGGCCGTGTGGGAATCGAGGTTACCGGTGGGCTCATCGAGCATCACCAGCCCTGGGTTGTTCACCAGGGCACGGGCGATTGCCACGCGCTGGCGCTCGCCGCCGGACAGCTCGGCCGGTTTGTGCTCCAGGCGATGGCCGAGGCCGACGCGCTCCAGCAAGGCCGTGGCACGCTGGCGCGCCTCCGGGATCGCGGTCTTGCCGATCAACAGCGGCATGCACACGTTTTCCAGGGCGGTGAATTCCGGCAACAGGTGGTGGAATTGATACACGAAACCCAGCGAACGGTTGCGCAGTTGGCCGCGGGCCTTTTCATTCAAGGCGGACAGCTCTTCACCGGCCAGCCACACGCTGCCCTGGGACGGCGTATCGAGGCCGCCCAATAAGTTGAGCAAGGTACTTTTGCCGGAACCGGAACTGCCGACGATCGCCACGCGCTCGCCCGGATGGAGTTCAAGCTGCAGGTTGGCCAGCACCACCACGGATTCCGGGCCTTCCTCGTAGGATTTGCCCAGGTTGCGGCAGCTCAGGATTGCTTTTTCACTCATGCCCGATTCACTCATAACGTAATGCCTGTGCTGGCTGGGTACGTGCCGCGCGCCAGGCTGGATACAGGGTGGCAAGGAAACTCAGGACCAACGCGGCGCCGCCCACCATCAACACGTCCTGGGCCTGAACCTGGGACGGCAGGTAGTCGATGAAGTAGACATCGGCGTTGAGAAACTTGTGGCCGAGCACTTTTTCAAGCAAGGCGATGGCGGCGCTGACATTCAGTGCGGCCAGAATCCCCAAGGCGGTGCCGATCAGGGTGCCGACCACGCCGATCACCGTGCCTTGCACCATGAAGATCGCCATGATCTGCCCCGGCGTGGCGCCGAGGGTGCGCAGGATGGCGATGTCACCCTTCTTGTCATTCACCACCATTACCAGCGTGGAGATGATGTTGAAGGCGGCCACGGCGACGATCAGCAGCAACAACAGGCCAATCATGGCTTTTTCCATGCGGATGGCCTGGTACAGGTTGCCGTGGGTGCGGGTCCAGTCGCGGGCGTAATACTGCGATTCGCCCAGATGCTGGGCGATTTCCCAGGCGCCGCGCGGTGCCTCGAACAGGTCGTTGAACTTCAGGCGCAGGCCCTGCACCTGGTCCGGCTGCCAGCGATGCAGGCGCGCCAGGTCAGTGAGGTTGGTTAAGCCGAGGTAGCCGTCGATCTCGCCGGCGCCGACGTGGAAGGTGCCGACCACGGTAAAGCGCTTCATGCGCGGGAACATGCCGGCCGGGGTCACGGTGACCTCCGGCGCGACGAAGGTCAGCTTGTCGCCGACGCCCACACCGAGCTTGGCAGCGGCCTTGTCGCCGATGACGATGCCGAAGCTGCCGGGCGCCAGATCGTCGAGTTTGCCCTGCAACATGAACTTATCGATGATCGAGACATGGCGCTCCTGGGCCGGGTCGACGGCATTGAGCAGGATTTTCTGCACCTTGCCGTCATTGGTCAGCAGACCCTGCATCTGGGTAAACGGCGCAACGGCCAGCACCTTGGGGTTCTGCTTGACCTTGGCGGCCAGGCTTTGCCAGTCACTGATGGGCGCGTCGCCCTCGATGGTCGCGTGGGGCACCATGCCCAGCACGCGGGTGCGCATCTCATGATCGAAGCCGTTCATCACCGACAGCACCACAATCATCACGACCACGCCCAGGGCGAGACCGATCATCGAGGTCAGGGAAATGAACGACACAAAATGATTGCGACGCTTTGCACGGGTGTAACGCGTGCCAATAAATACGAAGAGAGGTCTGAACATGTCGGGGCTTGTTCGGAGGAAAAGAAGACGTCCCGGTGGCGGGGTCTGGTCAGCAGCTTTACACTCAGACCATTACCGTTACCTGGGGTTCGCCATGTCGACATTAGATGAAGAAGAGCGCCGCGAATACTACCGTATCGACGACATGATCGCACTCCAAATCAAACCCCTGTCGGCACCCGACGCGGCGAGCAAGGAAGTGTTGCTGGATGATTCGCCGCTGTTCAATCTGCTCAGTGAACTGCACCTCAGCGAATTCGAGGCCCAGCACCTGCTGCGCCAGATCAACGAAAAAGACCGCAGCCTGGCGGCGTTCCTCAAAGTGCAGAACAAACGCCTGGACCTGCTCAGCCAGGTCATGGCTCGCGGCCTGCTCGGTGAGGTGGGCGCGCCGCAGCCGGTGATCATTTCCGAAGGCGGCATCGACTTCCAGCACCCTGTGGCGCTGGCCCCGGACACGCACCTGGCGGTCAAGCTGGTGCTGATGCCGCAGGCCCTCGGCCTGTTGCTGCGCGCGCGGGTCACCCGTTGCGATCCCAACGGCGAGCGCTTTGACGTAGGCACGGAGTTCGAATCCATGACCGATGCCCAACGCCAGCTGCTGGCGCGCTACATCCTGCAGAAACAGGCGCAGGAACGTCGCCTGGCGCGAGAACAAAGCGACGAACTCTGAATGCGTATTCACGTCGCCAGCGAGTCTGGCGCAAAGGAGCAATTGTGACCCTGATTTACGGCCATCGCGGTGCCAAAGGCGAAGCACCGGAAAACACCCTGACCAGCTTTCAGGAATGCCTCAAACACGGCGTGCGCCGCTGCGAACTAGATCTGCACCTGTCCATGGACGGCGAGCTGATGGTCATCCACGACCCGACCCTCAAGCGCACCACTGACCGACGCGGCAAAGTCGTCGAGTATTCGGCGGCGGACCTGGTGAAGATGGACGCACGCAAAGGCGGCCCAGGCTGGGTCAACCCATGCCCGATCCCGCGCCTGGAAGAGTTGTTCGAACAGTGCGACTTCGATCACTGGCAACTGGAAGTCAAAAGCGCTTCGCGCACTCGTGCCGCGACCACCGTGCTGGCGATCCGCGAGATGGCCGTGCGTTTTGGCCTGATGGACAAGGTCACGGTAACTTCAAGTTCACGGGAAGTGTTGAAAGCGGCGGTTGACCTCACCCCAGACCTGTCACGCGGGCTGGTGGCCGAATACGCCTGGCTCGACCCGTTGAAGGTCGCGCAGAACTACGGTTGTGAGTTCCTGGCATTGAACTGGACGTTGTGCACCCCCGAGCGGCTGGAAAAAGCCCAGCGCCAGGGCCTGCACGTATCCGTTTGGACAGTCAACGAACCTGCGCTGATGCGCAGGCTCGCCGACTTCGGCGTAGATAGCCTGATTACAGACTTTCCCGGTTTGGCCACTGCCACCCTCGGGAATTACTGAAATCGGTCTCCCCGGCCGGCTCAGGCCACCGGCCGGAGCCGCTCAAAAAAGCCGGTTGAGGCCGTCGTAGGCCGCTACCCGATAGGCTTCAGCCATGGTCGGGTAGTTGAACGTGGTGTTCACAAAATACTTCAGGGTATTTTGCTCGCCGGGCTGGTTCATGATTGCCTGGCCGATGTGCACGATCTCCGACGCCTGATAGCCGAAGCAATGCACGCCGAGCACTTCCAGGGTCTCGCGGTGGAACAGAATCTTCAGCATGCCTTGCGGCTCACCGGCGATCTGTGCACGCGCCATGCTCTTGAAGAACGCCTTGCCCACTTCGTAAGGCACCTTGGCCTTGGTCAGTTCGTGCTCGTTCTTGCCGATCGAGCTGATCTCGGGAATGGTGTAGATCCCGGTCGGCACGTCGTTCACGTAGCGCCAGCTGCCGTTGTCGACAATGCTGCCGGCGGCTGAACGGCCCTGGTCATGGGCGGCGCTGGCCAGGCTTGGCCAGCCGATCACGTCACCGGCGCCGTAGATGTTCGGCACGCAGGTGCGGTAGTTTTCGTCCACCTCGATCTGGCCACGGCTGTTGACCTTGACCCCGATGTTTTCCATGCCCAGCTTGTCGGTGTTGCCGGTACGCCCGTTGCACCAGAGCAAGGCGTCGGCCTTGATCTTCTTGCCGGACTTGAGGTGCAGGATTACGCCGTTGTCCAGGCCTTCGACGCGCTCGTACTCTTCGTTGTGGCGCACGGTGATGTTGTTGTTGCTGAAGTGGTAGCTCAACGCCTGGGAAATTTCCGAGTCGAGGAAGCTCAGCAACTGGTCGCGGTTGTCTACCAGTTCCACCAACACACCCAGGCCGCTGAAGATCGAGGCGTATTCGCAGCCGATCACCCCGGCGCCGTAGATGATCAGTTTGCGCGGGGTGTGGCCCAGGCTGAGGATGGTGTCGCTATCGTAGATACGCGGGTGGTGAAAATCGATGTCCGCCGGGCGATACGGGCGCGAACCGGTGGCGATGATGATGTGCTTGGCCACCAGCTTCTCGACCACGCCGTTGGCGCAGACCACTTCGACGGTTTGCTCGTCGGCGAAGCTGCCGGTGCCGAAGAACAGATCGACGCGATTACGGGCGTAGTAGCCGGTACGCGAAGCGACTTGCTTGGAGATGACCTTTTCAGCGCTCTTCAACACGTCCGGGAACGAAAACCAGCGCGGCTCGCCGATGGCCCGGAACATCGGGTTGGTGTTGAACTGCATGATCTGGCGCACGGAGTGACGCAACGCCTTGGACGGGATGGTACCCAGGTGGGTGCAGTTACCGCCGACCTGGCGACGGCTATCGACCATCGCCACCTTGCGCCCTGCTTTGGCAGCGTTCATCGCCGCGCCTTCTCCAGCCGGGCCGGAACCCAGTACCACCACGTCGTAGTTGTAGACAGCCATGCGTACTCCTCAGAACAGGCCAGGCGTACGGTTGGACGCCTGGCTAAATCATGCCGCGGCCAGCGGGCATGAAGGACAATTTGGCTCAAGTGTGTGAACCGGGGCACAGTCTATATAAGGCTCAACGCCGCGCACATTAACCCTTGGTCGCGTCATAGGCCAGTCTTGCCATACTAACAGGCCGCTAATCAGCGTCGATTTCGGGATGAGCATTATGCGGCAAATTTTTTTTAGGGCGGATGCTGTCGGCTTGGCGAGTGGTTGGAATGAAAGAGGGTGTCAGGTGTTGAGGTTGTGGCTGAACTACTGCTATCGGGGGCAAGCCCCCTCCCACATTTGAATGTATTCACAAATCAATTGTGGGAGGGGGCTTGCCCCCGATGAGGCCCTCAACCACACCACAAAACCACAGGCATAAAAAAGCCCCGAACCAGTCGGAGCTTTTTCATTTACCGCTGATGCTTAGCGCGGAAACGCCGGCGGGTTAACCCCAGCCATGTCTTCCATCACGCGAACCACCTGGCAGCTGTAGCCGAACTCGTTGTCGTACCACACGTACAGCACAACGCGGTTGTCCTGGCTGATGGTCGCTTCGGCGTCCACCACACCGGCGTGGCGCGAGCCGACGAAGTCGGTGGACACCACTTCCTGGGAGTTGACGAAGTCGATTTGCTTATGCAGATCGGAGTGCAACGCCATGTAGCGCAGGTACTCGTTCATCTCTTCACGGGTGGCGGCTTTCTCAAGGTTCAGGTTGAGAATGGCCATCGACACGTTTGGCGTCGGCACACGGATCGCGTTACCGGTCAGCTTGCCGGCCAGTTCAGGCAGGGCCTTGGCGGCAGCGGTGGCAGCACCGGTCTCGGTGATGACCATGTTCAGCGCGGCGCTGCGGCCACGGCGGTCGCCTTTGTGGAAGTTGTCGATCAGGTTCTGGTCGTTGGTGTACGAGTGAACGGTTTCGACGTGGCCGTTGACGATACCGAACTTGTCGTTCACTGCCTTGAGCACCGGCACGATGGCGTTGGTGGTGCAGGAAGCGGCGGACACGATCTTGTCGTCAGCGGTGATTTCAGTGTGGTTGATGCCGTGCACGATGTTCTTCAGCTTGCCCTTGCCAGGCGCGGTCAGCACGACACGGTCAACACCCGGGCAGGCCAGGTGCTGGCCCAGGCCCTCGGCATCACGCCATACGCCGGTGTTGTCCACCAGCAGGGCGTCCTTGATGCCGTACTGGGTGTAATCCACCTCGGACGGGTTCTTCGCGTAGATCACCTGGATCAGGTTACCGTTGGCGGTGATGGTGTTGTTTCCTTCGTCGATGACGATGGTGCCGTTGAACGGACCGTGTACCGAATCGCGGCGCAACAGGCTGGCGCGCTTGGTCAGGTCGTTCTCGGCACCTTTGCGCACCACGATGGCGCGCAGGCGCAGGCCGTCGCCGCCGCCGGTTTTTTCGATCAGGATGCGCGCCAGCAGACGGCCGATACGACCGAAGCCGTACAGCACAACGTCGGTGCCTTTGCGGGCAGCGGCGTTTTGCTGGCCGACCACGTCGGCCATTTCTTCACGCACGAACTGCTCGGCATTGCGGCCGGCGCCTTCTTTACGGAATTTGTACGCCAACTTGCCCAGGTCCACCGACGCCGCGCCGAGCTTTAGCTCGCTCATGGCCTTGAGCAGTGGGAATGTTTCGTGGACGGAGAGTTCGCTGTCGTCGGCGGAACGGTGACGCGCAAAGCGGTGAGCCTTGAGAATCGCGATGACGGACTGATTGATCAGGCTGCGGCCATAGATCGAGCTCACCACATTGTTATTGCGGTACAGCTGGCCGATAAGCGGGATCATCGCTTCTGCGAGTGCTTCACGGTCGATCCATTCACCAAGACACTGGTCGGGCTTCTGAGTCACGGGAACCTTCCACATGTAGGGGCAGAAAAAAGGGGCTACATTATGTCGCCCGACTGCCCGTTGAGCAATGCGCGACAGGCAACAAAAACCCCTTGCAAAAAAATACCACCCCGCTACAGCCCAGGAAATACGCGGGTTCCAGAAGGCCACTAGTTTGCCGAGTAGCTCGACTTGTCCGTAACCCTCCTAAACATTCGCGTATTTTGGCACTACATATTAAGTCAAAACCGACGATTGTTTGTCTTAGCCACTACATTTCCAACAAACCGTAATAGGCACAGTCAGCAACTGACAGGCGGCACCTCTGGCCGCTACAATTACCGACTTTGTCGCAACGCTTGGAGCTCAACCTTCCGTGCCCGTTCTGCGTCTACCGCTACTCCCTGCCGCGGCAGGTAAACAGCACTGGGGCAACCTGCCCGGTGCCGCCCTGAGCCTGGCCATTGCCGAGGCTGCCAGCGCAGCCAAGCGCTTTACCCTGCTGCTCACCGCCGACAGCCAAAGCGCCGAGCGGTTGGAGCAGGAGCTGAGCTTCTTCGCCCCCGATTTGCCGGTGCTGCATTTTCCCGACTGGGAAACCCTGCCCTACGACCTGTTCTCGCCGCACCAGGACATCATTTCCCAGCGCATCGCCAGCCTGTACCGTTTGCCGGAACTGGCTCACGGCGTGCTGGTGGTGCCGATCACCACTGCCCTGCATCGCCTGGCGCCGACCAAATTCCTGCTGGGCAGCAGCCTGGTGCTGGATGTCGGCCAGAAACTCGACGTGGAGCAGATGCGCACGCGCCTGGAGGCCACCGGCTACCGCTATGTCGACACGGTGTACGAACACGGCGAATTCACCGTACGCGGTGCTTTGATCGACCTGTTCCCGATGGGCAGCAAGCTGCCGTATCGCATCGACCTGTTCGATGACGAAATCGAGACCCTGCGCACCTTCGACCCGGAAAACCAGCGTTCCATCGACAAGGTCGAGTCGATCAAACTGCTGCCGGCGCGGGAATTCCCGCTGCAAAAAGATGCGGTCACGCGCTTCAAGGCACGCTTTCGCGAGCGCTTCGACGTGGACTTCCGCCGCTGCCCGATCTTCCAGGACCTGAGCAGCGGGATTACACCGGCCGGTATCGAGTACTACCTGCCGCTGTTCTTCGACGAAACCTCCACCCTCTTCGACTACCTGCCCCAGGACACCCAGGTGTTCTCGCTGCCGGGCATCGAGCAGGCCGCAGAAAACTTCTGGAACGATGTGCGCAACCGCTATGAAGAGCGCCGCGTCGACCCGTCCCGGCCGTTATTACCGCCTGCCGAACTGTTCCTGCCGGTGGAAGACTGCTTCGCCCGCCTGAAAAACTGGCCACGCGTGGTCGCCAGCCAGCAGGATGTGGACGCCGGCGGCGGCCGCGAGCGTTTCCCGGCCGGCACGCTGCCGGACCTGGCGATCCAGGCCAAAGCCACGCAACCGCTCGAAGCGCTGTCCAACTTCCTCGGCGACTTCCCCGGCCGCGTGCTGTTTACCGCCGAATCCGCCGGACGTCGCGAAGTCCTGCTGGAGCTGCTCGAACGCCTCAAGCTGCGCCCGAAGACCGTCGATAGCTGGCCGGATTTCGTAAAAAGCAAAGAGCGCCTGGCGATCACCATCGCGCCTCTGGACGAAGGCTTGTTGCTGGACGACCCGGCTCTGGCGCTGATCGCCGAAAGCCCGTTGTTCGGCCAGCGCGTGATGCAGCGTCGTCGCCGTGAAAAACGCGCCGACGCCAACAATGACGCGGTGATCAAGAACCTCACCGAGTTGCGTGAAGGCGCGCCGGTGGTGCACATCGACCACGGTGTGGGCCGCTACCTCGGCTTGCAGACCCTGGAAATCGACAACCAGGCCGCCGAATTCCTCACCATGGAATACGCCGAGGGCGCCAAGCTCTACGTGCCGGTGGCCAGCCTGCACTTGATCGCGCGCTACACCGGCAGCGATGACGCCCTGGCGCCGTTGCACCGCCTGGGCTCGGAGACCTGGCAGAAAGCCAAGCGCAAGGCCGCCGAACAGGTGCGCGACGTCGCCGCCGAACTGCTCGACATCTACGCACGCCGTGCGGCCCGCGAAGGCTATGCGTTCGCCGACCCGAAAGCCGATTACGCCACCTTCAGCGCCGGCTTCGCCTTCGAAGAAACTCCCGACCAGCAAACCACCATCGACGCCGTGCGCGCCGACATGCTCGCGCCCAAGCCGATGGACCGCCTGGTGTGTGGCGACGTCGGCTTCGGCAAGACCGAAGTGGCGATGCGCGCGGCCTTTATTGCGGTGCATGGCGGCAAGCAGGTGGCGATCCTGGTGCCAACTACCCTGCTCGCCCAGCAGCACTACAACAGCTTCCGCGACCGCTTTGCCGACTGGCCGGTGAGCGTGGAGGTGATGAGCCGCTTCAAGTCCGCCAAGGAAGTGAATGCCGCCATCGCCGACCTCGCCGAAGGCAAGATCGACATCGTGATCGGCACGCACAAACTGCTCTCGGACGATGTGAAGATCAAAAACCTGGGCCTGGTCATCATCGACGAAGAGCACCGCTTCGGCGTGCGCCAGAAAGAACAGCTCAAGGCCCTGCGCAGCGAAGTCGACATCCTCACCCTCACCGCCACGCCGATTCCGCGTACGTTGAACATGGCGGTGTCGGGCATGCGCGACCTGTCGATCATCGCCACGCCACCGGCACGCCGTCTGTCGGTACGCACCTTCGTGATGGAGCAGAACAAAAGCACGGTCAAGGAGGCGCTGCTGCGCGAATTGCTGCGCGGTGGCCAGGTGTATTACCTGCACAACGATGTGAAGACCATCGAAAAGTGCGCCGCCGACCTCGCCGAACTGGTGCCGGAAGCCCGTATCGCCATCGGCCATGGGCAGATGCGTGAGCGCGAACTCGAGCAGGTGATGAGCGACTTCTACCACAAGCGCTTCAACGTGCTGATCGCCTCGACCATCATCGAGACCGGTATCGACGTCCCCAGCGCCAACACCATTATCATCGAACGCGCCGACAAGTTCGGCCTGGCCCAACTGCATCAACTGCGCGGCCGGGTCGGGCGCAGTCACCACCAGGCCTATGCCTACCTGTTGACGCCACCGCGCCAACAGATCACGTCCGACGCGGAAAAACGCCTGGAAGCCATCGCCAACACCCAGGACCTCGGCGCCGGCTTCGTGCTGGCCACCAACGACCTGGAAATTCGCGGCGCCGGCGAATTGCTCGGCGACGGCCAGAGCGGGCAGATCCAGGCCGTGGGCTTCACCCTTTATATGGAAATGCTTGAGCGCGCGGTGAAAGCCATTCGCAAGGGCGAACAGCCGAACCTCGACCAACCGTTGGGCGGTGGCCCGGAAATCAACCTGCGCTTGCCGGCGTTGATCCCCGAAGCCTACCTGCCGGATGTGCACGCGCGGCTGATCCTGTACAAGCGCATCGCTTCGGCCACCGACGAAGAAGGCCTGAAGGACCTGCAGGTAGAAATGATCGACCGCTTCGGCCTGTTGCCGGAACCGACCAAGAACCTGGTGCGCCTGACCCTGCTCAAATTGCAGGCCGAACAGTTGGGCATCAAGAAAGTCGACGCGGGGCCGCAAGGCGGGCGTATCGAATTCGAAGCGCAAACGCCGGTGGACCCGCTGGTGCTGATCAAGCTGATCCAGGGCCAGCCCAACCGCTACAAGTTCGAAGGGGCTACGCTGTTCAAGTTCATGGTGCCGATGGAACGCGCCGAAGAACGCTTCAATACCCTGGAGGCGCTGTTTGAGCGCCTCATTCCGAAATCTGCTTGAAGGACGCCTCCATGCGCGTGTTCCGCATTCTGAGCCTGCTGTTGTTGGTATTCGCGCCTTCGGCCTTTGCCGACAGCCCCTACCAGGTGGAGATGATCCTGGTGCGCCAGAATGCAGAGCCAGTGATCAACAGCCGCGCCGCGCCGGAAAACTGGGATGGCGGTGCGCAGCGCCTGGGCGAGCGAATGAGCCCGCCGCGCCTGGGCAATATCGTCGAGAAACTGCGCGCCGATTCCAACTACACCGTGCTTGCGCACAAGGCCTGGGAACAGAGCCTCGGCGAACAGCCAGTGAAGATCGCGATCACCGACGGCCAGGAGCAATTCGGCCAATTTCCTATCGAGGGCGTGCTGAACCTGCAACTGGGTCGCTTCACTGATATCGACGCCGACTTCTGGATCAACCAGTTCGACAGCAACGGCAGCGTGATCGCCAGCGAACACCTGAGTCAGAAAGACGTGCGCACCAAGAACAACCAGCTCAATTACCTGGATGGCGGCCACCTGGCGCTGCTGATCAAGATCACTTCGCTGACCGCCAAGCCCCCCAGCGCACCACCGCCCGACATGCAGGACTGATCCCGCGCCATGCCCCTGACAGCGTCGCTGACCAAACCCCTGGCCCCTTCGTGGGCCAATCGCTTCAAAGAGCAAAGCCTGGAGCGCGGGCGGCGTTACGCGCTGGAGAACCGAGTGCGCATCGTCGAATCCGGCGACAGCACCATCACCGCCAGTTGCGAAGGTTCGGGCGGCAACGTCTACCGGCAGACCATTTCGTTGCGCGAATCGGCCAAGGGCATGCTGATTCTGGTGGACAGCCGCTGCACCTGCCCGGTGCACACCAATTGCAAGCATATTGCTGCGGTGCTGCTCAAGGTGCAGGAAACCCTGGCCTACCCGGCGGCGGCTCAGGATGCCGAGCTGCTGGGAAAATTGCAGGCGGTATTGGATAACCGCGTGGTGCTGCCGCAGGTGGTCATGGAGGATGTACGCCCTGTACCGCGCCTGTGGCTGGCCAGCGTGGAGTTCAGCGCGTTCGAGCCGCGCAATGGCAAGATGCAGCGTTACATCCAGCATCGTGCGGCGCTGTCGTTCAACTATCTGGGTAACTATGTCAGCGGGCAAAAGAACGCCGATATCATCGTGCGCCAGGAAACCCAGAGCCTGCGCATCAAACGCCATCCCGAGCTGGAACAGCCCTACCGCGAACACCTGCGCCTGCTTGGGTTCAAGATCGCCACGCGCCAGAGCAAGGCCCTGCCGGAAAGCGCCGGCGAGCTGTTCGAGATGGTCAATGACAGCGCCTGGTTGAATTTCACCCTCAACGCGTCCCCTGCGCTGCGGGCCGAGGGTTGGGAGCTGCAAATCGACGAAGACTTCGGTTTCGACCTCAGCCCGGTGGACGACTGGTACGCCAGCGTCGATGAAGCCCCCGAGCGGGACTGGTTCGATCTGGAGCTGGGTATCATCGTCAACGGCGAACGGCTGAGCCTGCTGCCAATCCTGCTGAATTTGATGCGCTCCCACACCGAAATCCTCAACCCGGAAAAACTCGCACGGCGCCGCGATGATGAATTGATCCTAGTGAACATTCCCGGCTTGCCCAACGGCCACGGTCCACTGCAAGTGGCGCTGCCCTACGGGCGATTGAAGCCGGTACTGGCGACCCTCGGCGAGTTCTACCTGCAGGAACCCGGCACCACCACATTGCGCCTGGCCAAGGCCGATGCGGTCCGCTTGAACCCGTTGGAAGATCTGCCACTGCAGTGGGAAGGCGGCGAGAAAATCCGCAACTTCGCCCAGCGCCTGCGGGATATCAAGGATTTCACCTGCGTGGCGCCTGAAGGCTTGAATGCGACCCTGCGTCCGTATCAACTGGAAGGCCTGAGCTGGATGCAGTCGCTGCGCCAATTGGAAGTGGGCGGGATTCTCGCGGACGACATGGGCCTGGGTAAAACCTTGCAAACCCTGGCGCATATTCTTACGGAAAAAAATGCAGGACGGCTGAATCGTCCGTGCATGGTGGTCATGCCCACCAGCCTGATCCCCAACTGGCTGGATGAGGCCGCGCATTTCACCCCGCAACTGCGGGTGCAGGCGCTGTACGGCGCAGGGCGTAAGAAACATTTCGCCAATCTGCAGGACTATGACCTGCTGTTGACCACCTACGCGCTGCTGCCCAAGGACATCGACACCCTCGCCGCCCTGCCCTTGCATGTGCTGATCCTCGATGAAGCCCAGTACATCAAGAACCCCACCAGCAAGGCGGCGCAAGCGGCTCGCGAGCTGAATGCGCGGCAGCGCCTGTGCCTGAGCGGCACGCCGCTGGAAAACCACCTGGGCGAGTTATGGTCGTTGTTCCACTTCCTGTTGCCGGGCTGGCTCGGCGATGTGAAAAGCTTCAACCGCGATTACCGCGTCCCCATTGAAAAACGCGCCAGTGAGGTGCGTTTGCAGCACCTCAACGGCCGGATCAAGCCGTTCCTGCTGCGCCGCACCAAGGAACAGGTGGCAACGGAACTGCCGCCCAAGACCGAGATTATCCACTGGGTCGACCTTAACGAAGCGCAGCGCGACGTCTATGAAACCATGCGCCTGGCCATGGATAAAAAGGTCCGCGACGAGATCACCCGCAAGGGCGTGGCGCGCAGCCAGATCATCATCCTTGAGGCACTGCTCAAACTGCGCCAAGTGTGCTGCGATTTGCGCCTGGTCAACGATGCCGCCCTGCCCGCCCGCGGCAGCAGCTCGGGCAAGCTCGACAGCTTGATGCAGATGCTCGAGGAATTGTTTGCCGAGGGCCGGCGGATCCTGCTGTTCTCGCAGTTCACCTCAATGTTGAGTCTGATCGAGGCTGAACTCAAGCAGCGCAAAATCGCCTACGCCTTGCTGACCGGCCAGACCCGTGATCGGCGCACACCGGTGAAGGAATTCCAGAGCGGCAAGCTGCAGATTTTTCTGATCAGCCTGAAAGCCGGCGGCGTCGGCCTGAACCTGACCGAAGCCGACACCGTGATCCACTACGACCCATGGTGGAACCCGGCAACCGAAAACCAGGCCACCGACCGCGCCTACCGCATCGGGCAAGAGAAGCCGGTGTTCGTCTACAAGATGATTGCCCGAGGCACGGTAGAGGAGAAAATCCAGCACTTGCAGAAAGAAAAATCCGACCTGGCGGCGGGTGTGCTGGATGGGCGTTCGACCGGGGATTGGCAGTTGGGTAATGAGGATATCGAGGCGCTGTTTGCACCGCTGCCGAATAAGCAAGAGAAGCGCTGACTGTCGGATCGCCATCGGGGGCAAGCCCCCTTTCACACTTGACCGCGTTCACCCTGAAGAAAAGCGGTCAAATGTGGGAGTGGGCTTGCCCGCGACGGGCGCGCCGCGGTCGTTAGCCAGGCAACGGCGCAAACAGCGCCTCGATATCCCGCTGCTCCAGCTTCCAGCCCGCACTGGCGCCCCCTTCAAGCACGCCGTCGGCCAGCGCTGCCTTTTCCAATTGCAACGCCTGAATCTTTTCTTCCACCGTACCTCGGGCAATCATCTTGTAGACGAATACCGGCTTATCCTGCCCGATCCGGTAGGCCCGGTCGGTGGCCTGGTTTTCCACGGCCGGGTTCCACCAGGGGTCGTAATGAATCACCGTATCCGCGGCCGTCAGGTTCAAGCCGGTCCCGCCCGCTTTCAGACTGATCAGGAACAACGGCGTCTTGCCGTCCTGGAAATTCTTCACCGGTGTGCGCCGGTCCAGGGTTTCACCGGTCAGGATTGAATAGTCGACCTGACGCTGCTTCAGTTCCTCTTCGATTAATGCCAGCATCGAGGTGAACTGCGAAAAGAGCAGGACGCGCCGTCCCTCGCTGAGCAACTCTTCGAGCATCTCCATCAAACTGCCGAGTTTGCCAGTACCGGCCCGGGCCGGTTTGGAGGCGGGTGCAGTCTTGACCAGGCGCAAGTCGCAGCAGACCTGGCGCAACTTGAGCAGCGCTTCGAGAATGATGATTTGGCTGCGGGCGACACCATGCCGGGTGATCTCGTCGCGAACCTTCTTGTCCATCGCCACACGCACGGTTTCATACACGTCACGCTGGGCGTCGCTCAAGTCCACCCAGTGCACGATCTCGGTCTTGGGCGGCAGCTCGGTGGCCACCTGTTCTTTTTTGCGGCGCAACAGGAAGGGTTTGATCCTCGCCGTCAGGTGCTGCATGCGTTGCGCATTGCCGTGCTTTTCAATCGGCGTGCGGTAATCGCGATTGAAGGTTTTACTATCGCCCAGCCATCCCGGCAACAGGAAGTGAAACAGCGACCAGAGTTCGCCCAAATGGTTTTCCAACGGCGTCCCGCTCAGGCACAGCCGTTGGCCGGCATCCAGTTGGCGAGCGGCCTGGGCCGCCTTGCTGTTGGGATTCTTGATATTTTGCGCTTCGTCGAGGATCAGCACGCTCCAGCGCTGCGGCTGCAGGACCTCAAGGTCTCGCGGCAACAGCGCGTAGGTGGTGAGTACCAGGTCGTAATCGGTCAAGCGCGTGAAGTCGGCCTGACGCTGTGCACCGTGCAGCGCCAGGACTCTGAGCTGCGGCGTGAACCGTGCGGCTTCGTCGATCCAGTTCGGGATCAGGCTGGTAGGCATTACGGCTAACGCGGGCATTTGCAATCGCCCTGCCTGTTTTTCCACGAGCAGGTGCGCAAGGGTTTGTAGGGTTTTGCCCAGGCCCATGTCATCCCCAAGAATCCCGCCGACTTCCAGCTCGCGCAACGTTTGCATCCAGTTCAGGCCTTCGAGTTGATAGCCACGAAGTTCGGCTTTCAGGCCCTCGGGGGCAGAGACCTGGGCCTGGGTAGAGCCCTTGAGACGCTGGGCGAAATCACGCAATCGCTCGCCACCGCGCCACACCAAGGGCATGGCGTCCAGATGACTGAGCCGAGCCGCATCGGGCGCGCTCAGCCGCAATGCATCACCTTGGGGGGCGCGCAGGTAGAGTTCGCCGAGGGTCGCCATCAGAGGTTTGATACGACCGTAGGGCAGCGCAACTTTGATATGAGTGCGGGCATCCAGACTGACCAACACGCGCTCATCATCATCACGTTCGGCCATGTAGGTGGCATCAAGCAGTTTGGGTTGACGCCGCATCAAGTCGAGCATGATGGGCAACAGGCTGTGCCGCTCGCCATTGACCTCAATGCCCAGCTCAAGGTTGAACCACTCGTGACCGGGTGACTCTTCAATGTCCGCGTACCAGCCGTCAACAGCCTCCACATTGTAATAAAACCCCGGGTGAATGACGACTTCCCACCCTGCTTCACGCAGAACCGACAGCTGGCTTTCAACAAAAGCCAGCCAGGCTTCATCGTTGGGTAGATCGAACATCTCTCCTGCACCGACAGGCAGTGCACCGCTTTTGCGATTGACCGTTTTAAAGCCGATTTTCGTGAGCGTCTTGCGCAAGGCTTTTTCAGCTGCGGGCTTGCGTTGGATGCGTTGGGTTTCGGTGCCGTTGAGAAACAGGATGTCCTCAGTGCCCTTGCCGCTGACCAGGCTTGTGTCGTAACGAAAAGCCAGGGCGGCGCGGTGTTCCAGGGCGGGCATCCGCCGATAGTCGACCTGGCTGTACACGTAGGATTCGTCGCTTCCCAATGTAAGACACCCTTGGGGCTCCAACGTATCCACGACGCGCTCGGTCAGCTCGCGTGGCGGAGGAATCGCCTTGGACGCCGCGCTGATGCGATGACTGAATAATGCGACTTGATCAGCTGGAATCATCGGCAAGCCGCAAAGATGCAGGGCCAGGTTCTCATCCAGCCCATGCTCGAGCACCCCGATTTCCATGTTGTCGAGGTCAAGATAGTGAAGCGGTTTGAGCGGCAACACATCGTCCAACTCACGTCCGTCGCTGATCCAGCAGGGAATGTAATTGCCGTCGGGCAACACGGCCCAGTCGAAGCGAGCAGCGCGGGCCGGGCCAGGGTTGAGCGCCAGTCCTGCGCCCAGCTCCAGAAACAGGCGCTGGGTTTTTAACGCCAATTGGAGAATTTCGGCCCCCGTCTCGCCGGCCAACTGAAAACTGCTGCCATAGTTACCATAAGATCGGCCCAACAACAGCAATCGACCAATGCGTGTATCCAGCTCATGCATATAGCCAGGGGCACGCCGTAATACCTCATCCATCGAGTGCAGAGGCTTGATATCGCTGTACTCGCCTTTTTTCGTCACGCGCGCCCGATACACCTCCAATGACCAGCCACTGGAATAAACATCAGGAGTGATTTGGTACAGCAAACAAGTGCCGGTGTTCTTGGGCTGAGCCTCACCCGGCGGGGTGGGCTTGGGGATACTTTCGAGCCAGTTTTCGAGCTGCGGACTCAGGCGGTCACCCACCGGCTTCTTCGGCTCGTTCAGCTCTTCGTACAGCGCAGTCAACGTAAACAAGACCGCAGCCGCGTGCTTGCAATTGATCGCCACCGGGCAAGAACACACACAGATGATGCCCGGTCGACGGGATGCTGCACTCTCCAGGGTAATCGACAGGCTGTAGACATTACGCCCAGACCCCCTGCAATGCGCGATCAGCCTGTGATGCCCGAATTCTTTTATTTCAAGACGATTTTCGCCAGCGTAATCAAACCCACGCTCCAGCGAGCGAGGTTCAAAGTACGCTTGCCAATCCAACTCGACGATACGTGCAATCAGGTCATTCATGGAGCAGAACTCTAGCGGTCAGCAACGGGTTTTAAAGCAGGGCAACTCCTACACTGCGGTAAGAGACAACCACAGCCACATTCGGACGCTTCCTACACCAAGCCTCTTTAACAGCACAGGCGACGTTTATTCAATCAGTTGAGCGTCTCGCAACGCTGTGAGGGCCGTCAGCCAGCGTGGATCCTGTTTGTAATCAGTCGATGCAACCGCCTGCCCACGCATACGCGCAATGCGAGCCGACGACGTGACCTTCATCCGCTGGGCTGCAGTCAGTGCAAGCTCGGCAGCCGCACGGTCATTGCACACCAGCCCCATGTCACAACCAGCAGTGAGTGCCGCCTCGATCCGACTGGCCGCATCACCCACCACATGGGCACCGGCCATGGACAGGTCATCACTGAAAATCACCCCGTCGAACTGCAGCTCACCGCGCAGGATGTCCTGCAACCAGCGGCGTGAGAAGCCGGCGGGCTGGCTGTCCACCTGCGGGTAGATCACATGCGCGGGCATCACGGCGGCCAATTGCTTGCTCAGGCGTGCGAAAGGCACCAGGTCATTGGCGCGAATCTGTTCCAGGCTGCGCTCGTCGTTGGGAATCGCGACGTGGGAATCGGCCTCGGCCCAACCGTGACCCGGAAAGTGCTTGCCGGTGGCGGCCATGCCCGCGCTGTTCATGCCGCGGATAAAGGCACCGGCGAGTACGGCGGCGCGCTCGGGGTCGCCTTCGAACGAGCGGGTGCCGACCACGGCGCTGCGCTGGTAATCCAGGTCGAGCACTGGAGCGAAGCTGAGGTCCAGGCCCACGGCGAGTACTTCGGTGGCCATGATCCAGCCACATTGTTCGGCCAGGTACTCGGCGTTGGGGTTATCCGCCAGCGCGCGCATGGCCGGCAAGCGCACAAAGCCTTGGCGCAGGCGCTGCACGCGGCCGCCTTCCTGGTCGACCGCCAGCAGCAGGTCCGGGCGCACCGCACGAATCGCTGCGCTCAATTCGCGGACCTGGCGTGGGTGTTCGATGTTGCGCGCAAAGATGATCAAGCCGCCCACTTCAGGTTGGCGCAACAGATGGCGATCCTCGGCCGTCAGCCAGGTACCGGCAACGTCAACCATCAAAGAACCTTGCAGGGCAGCAGTCATAAACCTTCCTTAAATAACGCGCACAACCCGTCATCCCTACCGGTTACGGTAAGCACGACGGGTTGCGCGTAAATAGCTGAAATCGGCATGGCGGCTAGCTTAGCGGATGCAAGCGGCCGCGCACACCCGCAGCGGTCAAACCTTGGCGAGGCTGGGTGTGGATTTGCTGCGCGGGCGCAATTGAGCCACGGCCATGGCCTGATCGGTCACACCGGTTTCAGCGCGCATGCCGGCGGCGAGGAATGGCACCATCAGGCGCATCACCTGTTCGATGGAGGTGTTGACGCCGAAATCGGTCTCGGCAATCGCGCGCAGCGCCTTGATCCCGGACATGCTGAAGGCCGCAGCGCCGAGCATGAAGTGCACGCGCCAGAACAGCTCGATGGGTGGGATACGCGGGGCAGCTTCATTGACCAACAACATATAGCGACGAAACACTTTGCCGTACATGTCTTCCAGGTAACGACGCAGGTGGCCCTGGCTCTGACTGAACGCCAGGCCCAATAGACGCATGAAAATAGACAGGTCGTTGCCGCTGCGCGGCTGAACCACCAGGGCTTGCTCGACCAGGATCTCCAAAAGCTCTTCCAGGCTTGGCTTGTTATCCGCCTTGGCCTGGCGACGCTCCAGCTCGCGATCAAGACTGGCACAGAACGGCCCCAGGAAGCGCGAGAACACCGCCTGGATCAGGGCTTTTTTTGAGCCGAAATGATAGTTCACGGCGGCGAGGTTAACCCCAGCCTTGCTGGTGATCAGCCGCAATGAAGTTTCAGCAAATCCTTTTTCCGCGAACAATTGCTCGGCAGCATCGAGAATGCGTTCAACGGTTTCCGACTGGGCCATGGCTACTCCGCCTGACAAACACTTGTTTGAAACATACGTTTCAGGGTATGTCTTGTCAAGCCTGCGGGTCCGTTTTCCGGCCGGGCAGTCATCTATTTCGTCGCTATTTAATCACATCCTTCACGGTCTGTAGGCAGCGCTATCTCTGCCTCGTATCGAGAGTGGTGGATGACCGTCCAGCGGAGCCGTACAAAAGGATGATTGCCAAGCGCCGTCCACTGTATATAATCCCAGTCACTGTATAAAAAGACAGAGCGATCAACATGCTAAAACTGACGCCACGCCAAGCTGAGATTCTGGCTTTTATCAAGCGCTGCCTTGATGACAACGGTTACCCACCGACACGCGCCGAAATTGCGCTGGAGCTGGGTTTCAAGTCTCCCAACGCTGCCGAAGAACACCTCAAGGCCCTCGCGCGCAAAGGCGCGATCGAGATGACCCCTGGGGCTTCGCGCGGTATTCGCATCCCTGGCTTCGAAGCCAAGGCCGACGAATCGACACTGCCGATCATCGGTCGAGTGGCCGCCGGTGCGCCGATCCTGGCGCAACAGCACGTCGAGGAATCCTGCAACATCAACCCAACCTTCTTCCATCCGCGCGCCGATTACCTGTTGCGGGTGCACGGCATGAGCATGAAGGACGTGGGTATTTTCGACGGCGACCTGCTGGCCGTTCACACCACCCGCGAAGCCCGCAATGGCCAGATCGTCGTGGCGCGGATCGGCGATGAAGTCACCGTCAAGCGCTTCAAGCGTGAAGGCAGCAAGGTCTGGCTCCTGGCCGAAAACCCGGAGTTCGCGCCGATTGAAGTGAACTTGAAAGACCAGGACCTGATGATCGAAGGCTTGAGTGTCGGCGTCATTCGCCGCTAAAGGAGACATCATGCAGCTCGTGCACACCCCACAACACACACAACTGTCGCTGTTCGAGGCCTTCATGGCTCAACCCCTTGCGCCCATCCTCAAGGAAACGGTCGAGGCTCCATGGAGCTGCGAACCTGAGGTATTCAGTGAATTGTCGTTGCGTGGGGCTGCCGGGAGCTGCTTGAGCCTGCTGGCGCCGATCCTGCGCGAACTCAGTGAGGAGCAGGACGCGCGCTGGTTGACGCTGATCGCCCCGCCCGCCAGCCTGACCCAGGCTTGGCTGCGGGATGCCGGCCTCAACCGTGAGCGTATTCTGTTGCTGCAGCCACGGGGCACGCAAAGTGCCCAGCAATTGACCTGCGAAGCCTTGCGCCTGGGCCGTAGCCATACGGTGGTGAGCTGGCTGAACCCGTTGAATGCAACGGCCAAGCAGCAGCTGATCAGCGCCGCGCACACGGGCGATGCGCAGAGCTTGAATATTCGACTGGGGTAAGAAGTGAGCGGGTTACCCAGGGCTCAGTGCAGAACCTTTGGGCCATCCTCCTTCTCCGGCTCGCCTTCAGCCAGGCGACCGGCCATTTGCACGCCAACGCTCAACATCGCTTTAGCCACTTCCACATGCTGGCCTTGCAGGAAGGCTTTTGCGTCTTCGGAAAAGTCCAGGATGACCAGAGAACCTTCGTCCTCGGCCCGACGCAGCTCGATTCGGCCGTCAGGCAGTTCAACAATTTCCAGAAAGGACGTTGGCATAAAAGTCTGTTCTCCACGAAAGCGCGGGATTATATCAGTGTTGTCGCGTGCAGGCGTGCCCGCTCAGCACTCGCTCAAACCTTCGCGAAAGCGCAACGCCAGCTTTTTAAGCTCCTGACGCCAGCTTTCCAGCTCTTGCCGGCTCAAAGGCTGAGGCTCATCCGCCTCCAATGCAACCGCCACGATCAATGGCTGCGTCACATCACCCTTGGGTACATGGGGAACGCGGGGCGGTTGGAACATGTCGGCATGCGCCTTGAGCAGGCGTGCTACCCAACTGTCCGGGCTCTGGGCCATTTCCACCAGCTCGGCCAATTCCGGGATAGCCATGGTTTCCAACACGTCTCGGGCCATGATCATTTCCGCGCGGGGCGAACCGGCCTGGGGCAAGCGGTAGAACCCGGCGATTTCATGGCATAACCCCAGCAAAGCGCCGTACAGGTGAAACAGAGCGGCTTCACGCCCCGCCTGGACCAGCGCGATGGCATTCATCTCCTTGCCCGCCTCGGCACGACCAAGGGCTTCCAGGGATAACCCCGCGAAGTAAATTTTCTGGTTGGTACGGGTATAGAGTTCGTTGGCCATGACGGCAATCTCCACAACGAATGAGGCGTGATGCTGGCTGTGTAGGAGCGAGCTTGCTCGCGAAAAACCTGAGAGCACCACTGTGTATCAGATTTCTCGCGTTATCGTTAACTGCAAGTGCCATTAGGCAGATCCAAATGTGGGAGGGGGCTTGCTCCCGATGGCGATGCATCAGTCATAGGTATGTTGACTGATACACCGCTATCGGGAGCAAGCCCCCCTCCCACATTGGACTATCAAGCGCCCTGACGCTTGTCCTCGACCTTCCACTTGCCGCCGTCATAGAACGCTTTCCAGCCGGTAGGCTTGCCGTCGACTTCGGTCTGCACGTACTGCTCCTTGGTTTTGCGGCTATAGCGGATCACGGCTGGGCGACCATCCGGGTCCTTCTTCGGCGCTTCACACAGGAAGTGGTACTTCGGATCGATCTCATCCTTGTGCGGTACGATTTCCAGCACCAGCGGGGCACGGGTCTCGCGGTTTTTCGGGAACTGGCTGGCCGCCAGGAACAGGCCCGAAGCCCCGTCGCGCAGGATGTAGGTGTCGTTGACCTTCTCGCACTTGAGTTCAGGCATCTTCACCGGGTCCATCTTCGGCGGCGCCGCGTCACCGCTCTTCAGCAGTTTGCGGGTGTTCTTGCAGGTTGGGTTGGTGCAACCGAAGAACTTGCCGAAACGGCCGGTCTTGAGCTGCATTTCGCTGCCGCACTTGTCGCACTCCAGGCTCGGACCTTCGTAGCCTTTGATGCGGTAGGTGCCCTCTTCAATCTCGTAACCGTTGCAATCCGGGTTGTTACCGCAGATGTGCAGCTTATGCTTTTCATCCAGCAGGTAAGCGTCCATCGCCGTGCTGCAGATCGGGCAACGGTGCTTGCCACGCAACACCAGCGACTCGGATTCACCCTCGTCATCCGCCGCGATTTCATCGCCCGGCACCAGGTTGACGGTGGCCTTGCAGCGCTCTTTGGGCGGCAGGCTGTAGCCCGAGCATCCCAGGAACACGCCGGTGGACGCTGTACGAATCTGCATCGGCCGGCCGCAGGTGAGGCACGGAATGTCGGTCATGACCGGCTGGTTGGCACGCATGCCGCTCTCAGGGCTCTCGGCCACTTCGAGTTTTTTCTTGAAGTCGCCGTAGAACTCGTCCAGCACGCTCTTCCAGTCGCGTTCGCCCTGGGCCACGTCATCGAGGTTCTCTTCCATGCCGGCGGTGAAGCCGTAGTCCATCAGGTTGGAGAAACTCTCGGACAGACGTTCGGTGACGATGTCACCCATTTTTTCCGAATAGAAGCGGCGGTTGTGCAGCGCCACGTAGCCACGGTCCTGGATGGTGGAGATGATCGCCGCATAGGTCGAAGGACGACCGATGCCGCGTTTCTCCATCTCTTTTACCAGGCTGGCTTCCGAGTAACGCGCCGGCGGCTTGGTGAAGTGCTGGGACGGGTCAAGCTTGATCAGCTTCAACGTATCGCCCTGGGCCATGTCCGGCAGCACATCGTCGTCGCCAGGCTTGGCGATTTGCGGCATTACACGGGTATAACCGTCGAACTTGAGGATCCGGCCCTTGGCACGCAGCTCAAAGTCGCCCGCCCCCACGCTGACGGTGGTGGACAGGTATTGCGCCGGCAGCATCTGGCAGGCCAGGAACTGGCGCCAGATCAGTTCGTAGAGGCGCTCGGCGTCGCGTTCCATGCCGCTCAGCTTGCTCGGCTCGGTATTGGCGTCGGAAGGACGAATCGCTTCGTGAGCCTCCTGGGCGCCTTCCTTGCTGCTGTAGACGTTCGGCTTTTCCGGCAGGTACTTCTTGCCGAACTCGCTTTCGATATAAGTACGCGCCATCGCCACCGCGTCTTGCGACAGGTTGGTGGAGTCGGTACGCATGTAAGTGATATAGCCGGCTTCGTACAGACGCTGGGCCATCATCATGGTTTTCTTCACACCGAAGCCCAGGCGGTTGCTCGCGGCCTGCTGCAGGGTGGAGGTGATGAACGGTGCCGACGGCTTGCTGCTGGTCGGCTTGTCTTCGCGCTTGACGATGCTGTAGCTGGAGGCCTTGAGCTTCTCCAGCGCGGCCATGGCCTGGGCTTCGTTCAGCGGCTTGAAGGCTTCGCCTTTTTCGCGGGCCACTTCAAAGCGCACGTTGTTGCCCTTGGCAGTGCCGAGGTCAGCGTGGACTTCCCAATATTCTTCGGGGTTGAACGCACGAATCTCGCGCTCACGCTCCACCACCAGCTTCACCGCCACCGACTGCACACGGCCGGCGGACAGGCCACGGGCGATTTTTGCCCACAGCAGCGGCGAGACCATGTAGCCCACGACGCGGTCGAGGAAGCGCCGCGCCTGCTGGGCGTTGACGCGGTCGATGTCCAGCTCGCCCGGCTTGGAGAAGGCTTCCTGAATGGCTTTCTTGGTGATTTCGTTAAACACCACGCGCTTGTAGCGGCTGTCATCACCGCCGATGGCTTCGCGCAGGTGCCAGGCAATGGCTTCCCCTTCGCGGTCCAAGTCGGTTGCGAGATAGATGGTGTCGGCATCTTTGGCGAGCCGGCGCAGCTCTTCGATGACCTTTTCCTTGCCCGGAAGGATTTCGTACTTGGCCTTCCAGCCATGATCCGGGTCCACACCCATGCGCGAGACCAGCTGCTTGCGCGCTTTCTCTTTAGGCGTGAGCACCGGACCTTCGCCCGCGGCCGCCTTGCCGCGCTTGGCGGCAGGCTCCTTGCTGGCGCTAGCCGAACCGCTGGTGGGCAGGTCTCGGATATGGCCGATACTCGACTTCACCACGTACTCGTTGCCCAAGTACTTGTTGATGGTCTTGGCCTTAGCCGGGGATTCCACAATGACCAGCGATTTGCCCATGGATCGGAAAATTCCTGAATTCGAGAAGTGAAAGGCAGTTGGCGCCTGTCGCGGCAACGCTATATATAGTGGCAACAAGGTGAGGTCAAGCGCAGCATTTTGCGCGACCCGTCGTTATTGCCCTTTAAAAAGACTGGGTTCGGCCTGGACCAAAGCAAAGCGCGGGACCTGCTCGCCGTCAACCTCGACGGTCTCCAGGAACATGCTCAACGGGCGTACCCAAAAGCCGTAATCGCCATACAGCGCTTGGTAGAACACCATTTCTTCTTCGGTCTCGGAGTGCTGCGCCACGCTGAAAACGCGGTACTGCGGCCCCTTGTAATGCTGGTAGAGCCCGGGTTCGACTTTCATGCTCTGGCCCTCTTACAAAATTTATTGAAAAAAAATTAAAAATTCCAAAAAACAAAAACCGGGGCACTGGGCCCCGGCTTCCGTCAACCCAACGCTTAGACGCGTTCGAAGACGGTGGTAATGCCTTGGCCGAGACCAATGCACATGGTTGCAACCCCAAGGTTACCGCCATTTTGCTTCATCACGTTCAGCAATGTGCCGGAGATGCGGGCACCGGAGCAACCGAATGGGTGGCCCAGGGCAATCGCGCCGCCGTGCAGGTTAACCTTCTCATTCATCTTGTCGAGTACTTTCAAATCTTTCAGCACTGGCAGGGCCTGTGCGGCGAAAGCTTCGTTGAGCTCGAAGAAGTCGATATCGGAGATGGTCAGGCCCGCGCGCTTCAAGGCTTTTTGTGTGGCCGGTACTGGACCATAGCCCATGATCGCCGGGTCCACACCCGCCACGGCCATCGAACGGATCACCGCCAGCGGCTGGATGCCCAGGTCCTGGGCACGCTGCGCCGACATCACGATCATGCACGAAGCACCGTCGGTGATTTGCGACGACGTACCGGCAGTCACGGTGCCGCCCTTTGGATTGAAGGCAGGCTTGAGCGCCGCCAGGCTTTCCAGGGTGGTGTCCGGACGAATGGTTTCGTCGTAATCGAACAGTTTCAGGAAACCGTTCTCGTCGTAGCCGTTCATCGGGATGATTTCATCCTTGAACTTGCCTTCCACCGTCGCCTTGTGGGCGAGTTGGTGGGAGCGCAGGCCGAACGCGTCCTGGGCTTCGCGGGTAATGCCGTGCATCTTGCCGAGCATTTCTGCGGTCAGGCCCATCATGCCCGAGGCTTTTGCCGCGTACAGCGACATGTGCGGGTTAGGGTCGACGCCGTGCATCATGCTGACGTGGCCCATGTGCTCCACGCCGCCGACCACGAACACATCACCGTTACCGGTCATGATTGCCTGGGCGGCCGTGTGCAGCGCGCTCATCGACGAACCGCACAGGCGGCTGACGGTTTGGCCGGCCGCGGTGTGCGGGATCTGGGTCATCAAGGAGGCCATGCGCGCGATGTTCCAGCCCTGCTCCAGGGTCTGGTTCACACAGCCCCAGATCACGTCTTCGACTTCGTTTGGATCAACCTTGACGTTGCGTTCCAGCAGCTTGCTGATCAGGTGCGCCGACATGTCTTCGGCGCGGGTATTGCGGTGCATGCCGCCCTTGGAGCGGCCCATCGGCGTACGACCGAAGTCGACGATCACGACGTCTCTTGGATTCAAGCTCATAAATATTCTCGCTCTAGTCGATTGGGCGCTTAACCGAAGAAGCTCTGGCCATTCTTGGCCATTTCACGCAGCTTCGCGGTCGGGTGGTACAGCGGGCCCAGATCAGCGTATTTGTCAGCCAGGGCAACGAACTCGGCCACACCGATCGAGTCGATGTAACGCAGCGCACCACCACGGAACGGAGGGAAACCAATACCGTACACCAGGCCCATATCGGCTTCGGCGGCGGTCTCGACGATGCCGTCTTCCAGGCAACGTACGGTTTCCAGGCACAGGGCGATCATCATCCAGTTGATGATGTCCTCATCGGACACCTCACGCTGCTCGTAGATGACGGGTGCGAGTACTTCGTGCACCGACGGGTCGGCCACTTTCTTCTGCTTGCCCTTCTTGTCAGCCTCGTAGGCGTAGAAGCCTTTGCCGTTCTTCTGGCCCAGGCGCTTGGCTTCGTAGAGTGCGTCGATCGCCGAGCGGCGGTCGTCTTTCATGCGGTCCGGGAAGCCTTCAGCCATGACGTCGCGACCGTGGTGGCCGGTGTCGATGCCGACCACGTCCATCAGGTACGCAGGGCCCATTGGCCAGCCGAATTTTTCCATGACCTTGTCGATGCGCACGAAGTCCACACCGGCGCTGACCAGTTTGGCGAAACCGCCAAAGTACGGGAACAGTACGCGGTTGACCAAAAAGCCCGGGCAGTCATTGACCACGATCGGGTTCTTGCCCATTTTCTTGGCGTAGGCAACGGTGGTGGCAATGGCCAGCTCGCTGGACTTCTCGCCACGGATCACTTCCACCAGCGGCATCATGTGCACCGGGTTGAAGAAGTGCATGCCGACAAAGTTTTCCGGACGCTTGAGGGCCTTGGCCAGCAAGCTGATGGAAATGGTCGAGGTGTTGGAAGCCAGAATGGTGTCGTCTTTGACGTGGGCTTCGACTTCAGCCAATACGGCCTGCTTGACCTTCGGGTTCTCGACAACGGCTTCGACGACCAGGTCGACGTGGCCGAAATCGCCGTAGGACAGCGTAGGACGAATGCCGTTAAGCACTTCAGCCATTTTCGCAGCGGTCATACGACCCTTATCAACGCGGCCTACCAGCAGCTTGGCGGCTTCGGCCAAGCCCTGCTCGATACCGTGTTCGTTGATGTCTTTCATCAGGATCGGCGTGCCTTTGGACGCCGACTGGTAAGCTATACCGCCGCCCATGATACCGGCGCCCAGTACGGCGGCCTGTTTCACGTCCTTGGCGATTTCGTCGTAGGCCTTGGCCTTTTTCTTCAGTTCCTGATCGTTCAGGAACAAGCCGATCAGGCTCTGTGCAGCCGAGGTTTTCGCCAATTTGACGAAGCCTGCCGCTTCCACTTCCAGGGCTTTGTCGCGACCGAAGTTCGCGGCCTTCTGGATGGTCTTGATCGCTTCGACCGGTGCCGGGTAATTCGGGCCGGCTTGGCCTGCCACGAAACCTTTGGCGGTTTCGAACGACATCATTTGTTCGATGGCGTTGAGCTTGAGCTTTTCCAGCTTCGGCTGACGCTTGGCCTTGTAGTCGAATTCGCCGCTGATGGCGCCCTTGAGCAGGTTCAGCGCGGCTTCGGCCAGTTTGTCCGGGGCAACCACGGCATCGACAGCACCGACTTTCAGCGCGTCTTCAGCACGGTTTTCCTTGCTGGCGGCGATCCATTCGATGGCGTTGTCGGCACCGATCAGGCGCGGCAGGCGCACGGTGCCGCCAAAGCCCGGGTAGATGCCCAGCTTGACTTCAGGCAGACCGATCTTGGCGGTAGCGGACATGACACGGAAGTCTGCCGCCAGGCACATTTCCAGGCCGCCGCCCAGGGCGATACCGTTGATCGCAGCAACGGTGGGTACGTTGAGGTCTTCGAAATCGCTGAAAATCTTGTTGGCTTCGAGGTTGCCAGCCACCAGCTCGGCATCGGGCAGCTTGAAGTTGTCGACGAATTCGGTGATGTCAGCGCCGACGATGAATACGTCCTTGCCGCTGGAGACGATCACGCCCTTGACCGAAGCATCTGCTTTGATGGTGTCTACGGCCTGACGCAGTTCGTTCAGGGTTAGACGGTTGAACTTGTTGACGGACTCACCCTTGAGGTCGAATTTCAATTCGACGATGCCACTTTCAAGAGCCTTAACCGTGATGGCTTTACCTTCGTAAATCATCAACTGATCTCCACGATATGGAAGCTGAACAGTACACACCGGACGCTGGCCTCTGGTTGGACATTGACAGCTGCATCAATGCTCACGCCAATCCGCCAGGCACACCCGCCAGTGCGATAGTCGGGGTTATGTCAGAGTCGCCTGTAGGACAAACGCTCAATTCATACGCCCGTTTGATTTGGGTACGCCACCTTCATCCAATTCCGAGCAATTGTCAATCGCTCCAAAGGCTAGGAAAAACGCGACTTTCCAGTCATTTCAGAACCCGAAGCGCAAGATAGCAACCCGTCAATATTTAACTATTCACAAGATCAATAATAGGAAACATATGGGAAAGCACTGTACAGAAACGGATTGGCGGCTAGGCTAACGGCAACTTGAAGATCTACCGGCCTGCCTGGCCAACTCCAGCCCGATGATGAGTCGGGCTTTTTATTGCCCGGCGTTCCGGTTTTTCTGTAGGAGCGAGCTTGCTCGCGAAAATCGCCAACCATAACGCAGCTACCTCAGCTTTAACGCGGCGCTCTCAGGTTTTTCGCGAGCAAGCTCGCTCCTACAATGAGTGGGTTATGTCAGGCCAATGCCTTGAGCAGCGCATCAATATCCTTCAGCACGCTCGCCTCGCCCTTCTCGCCCCAATACAAGGCGATCATTTGCTTGTCGGCCTCGACCTTGTACACATTGGCCGGCAGCGTCGAAAAATACGGCAACAACTTCTCATCCACGCAGACCTCGCGCCATTGATTGACCCACACCCCCGGCTCCAACTGCCAGTAACTCCAGAGGGCCGGCGTGCTGCCGCGTCGTGGTCGGCAATACTGCGCGCAGGGGCTCGGCGGCTCTTGTTTGAGCCAGTGCGGCCACTCCTGGGGCGCCAGTTGCATGGCCAGCCCGATGCGGCGCGCCTCCATGCGCAGGGCCATGCGCCCGCTCTGATGGCGCGACGGGCGCAGCCATGCCAGAGGGCTCAGGACCACCACAAGGATTGACACCACTATCCAGACCGTCATATGTGTACTCCCGAATTTCTAGATGAGCGGATTTGACCTGACGCAACCGCATCCGCTTGAAAGCAGCCATACTGAACTTATTGCAGTCCCCTGGAGGAACGCCCCATGCCCTACACACATATTCTGGTCGCGGTCGACCTGACCGAAGAGTGCGATCCAGTGATCAAGCGCGCGCAGGAATCTGCATTGGCCAATGGCGCCATATTGTCGTTGGTGCATATCGTCGAGCCCATGGCCATGGCCTTTGGCGGTGACGTGCCGATGGACCTTTCCCAGTTGCAGCAACAACAATTTGACCAGGCCAAGGAGCGCCTGGATCGTTTGATTCTCAAATACCCGCACCTGAAAAAAGAAGACTGCCACCTGACATACGGCCAACCGCGCCAGGAAATCCACCACTTGGCCAAGGAAAAGGCTTGCGACTTGATCGTGGTGGGTAGCCATGGTCGTCACGGTTTGGCGTTGTTGCTGGGTTCTACTGCCAATGATGTACTGCACGGCGCGCCGTGCGATGTATTGGCGGTGAAGCTGGTAAAAAATACTTAAGTACGCTGGAAACCCAATGTGGGAGGGGGCTTGCCCCCGATAGCAGTCTGTCAGTTGATACATCTGGTGACTGATACACCGCTATCGGGGGCAAGCCCCCTCCCACATTTTGACCGCATTTCATATAAAAAAGCCCGGCGCTCATAAGAGCGCCGGGCTTTTTCATTGTGCGAAGGTCACTCAGCCATCCAGCTCGGCCCAACGCTCAACCAGCACTTCCAGCTCCTGGTTCAACGTCTCCAGGGAAGCGATGACCGCAGCGGTTTCCGCCGCCGGACGCTGGTAGAAACCCGCGTCAGCCATTTCCGCTTCCACCGCGGCGATCTGTTGTTCCTTGGCGTCGATATCGCCCGGCAACGCTTCCAGCTCGCGCTGCAGCTTGTAGCTGAGTTTTTTCTTCGCAGAGGGTGCAGCTTCCGGTGCCGGAGCAGCAGCGGCCACGGGCGCGACGACTGCGGAGGTCAAGTCGGCCTTGCCGGACTTGCTCTCGGTTACGCCCAGCAGGCGCGGCGAGCCACCCTGGCGCAGCCAGTCCTGATAACCACCGACGTACTCGCGCACCTTGCCCTCGCCTTCGAAGACCAGGGTACTGGTAACCACGTTGTCGAGGAATGCCCGGTCGTGGCTGACCATCAGCACGGTGCCGTTGAAGGTCAGCAAGACCTCTTCCAGCAGCTCGAGGGTTTCCACGTCGAGGTCGTTGGTCGGTTCATCGAGCACCAGCAGGTTCGCCGGTTTGCTGAACAGCTTGGCCAGCAGCAGGCGCGCACGCTCGCCACCGGACAAGGCTTTCACCGGTGTACGCGCACGTTGCGGGCTGAACAGGAAGTCGCCCAGATAGCTGAGTACGTGGCGGCTCTGGCCGTCGATGTCGATAAAGTCGCGGCCTTCGGCAACGTTGTCGATCACGGTTTTTTCCAGGTCCAACTGGTGGCGCAACTGATCGAAGTAGGCCACGTCGATGCGCGTGCCCTCTTCCACCGTGCCGCTGGTCGGCTGCAGACCGCCGAGCATCAGCTTGAGCAAGGTGGTCTTGCCGGTACCGTTGGCGCCCAGCAGGCCGATACGGTCACCGCGCGCCAGGACCATGGAGAAGTCCTTGATCAGGAACGGGCCTTCCGGGTGATGGAAGCTGACGTTCTCCAGCACCATCACCTGCTTGCCCGACTTGTCGGCGGTATCGAGCTGGATATTGGCCTTGCCGGTGCGTTCACGCCGTTCGCTGCGCTCAACCCGCAGGGCTTTCAACGCACGCACGCGGCCTTCGTTACGGGTGCGGCGCGCCTTGATACCCTGGCGGATCCAGACTTCTTCCTGGGCCAGCTTCTTGTCGAACAGGGCGTTGGCGGTCTCTTCAGCCGAGAGTGCAGCTTCCTTGTGCACCAGGAAGCTGGCGTAGTCGCCGTTCCAGTCGATCAGGCCGCCACGGTCCAGCTCCAGGATGCGCGTGGCCAGGTTCTGCAGGAAGGACCGGTCGTGCGTGATGAACAGCACGGCGCCCTGGAAATCCTTGAGGGCTTCTTCGAGCCAGGCGATAGCGCCGATGTCCAGGTGGTTGGTCGGTTCGTCGAGCAGCAGCAGATCCGGCTCGGACACCAACGCCTGGGCCAGCAGCACGCGCCGACGCCAGCCACCGGACAATTGGGCGAGGGTCTTGTCGGCGGGCAATTGCAGGCGGCTCAGGGTGCTGTCCACCAGTTGCTGCAGGCGCCAGCCGTCGCGGGCTTCGAGGTCTTGCTGGACGTGCATCAGCTTGTCCAGGTCGGCTTCGGTGACGCAGTTCTGCGCCAGGTGATGGTATTGCGCAAGCAATTCGCCAACGCCGTCCAGGCCTTCGGCAACCACGTCGAACACTGTCCGCTCGTCGGCTACCGGCAATTCCTGCGGCAATTCGCCGATCTTGAGGCCTGGGGCACGCCAGACAGAGCCTTCATCGGGCTTCTGGTCGCCTTTTACCAGCTTCATCATGCTGGACTTGCCGGTGCCGTTGCGGCCGATGATGCACACCCGCTCACCACGGGCGATCTGCCAGGACACCTTGTCCAACAACGGCATAGCGCCGAAAGCAAGGGACACATCGCTGAATTTGAGCAGGGTCATACACTTCTCCAAAAACTGGGCGCGCATTCTACCTGAGTTGAGGGTGGGATGCGGCCAGCATTTTCTCTGCCGACACGTTCAGCAGGACATTTGCCGCGAACTTGAACCAACCGGCCGGCAAAGCTTTCGCCGGCCGCTGGCAAAAGGCTAAGCTAGGGGCAATCAGTGTCGGCGGTGCCGGTGCTAGTCGTGATTTCTCTGCACGGACGTCTCATGCGCAGTCGCCTTTTCAACTTTTTATCCTGCCTGCTTCTCTCCGCCACCGCCGTTCAATCTGCCCAGGCCGTGGACCTCACCACCCAACGTCAATATTACGATGAAGCCAAGCGCGCCCTGGCCAAGGGTGACAGCGGCCCGTACATGCAATACAGCCAGGCCCTGGCCGACTACCCGCTGACGCCGTACCTGGCCTATGACGAACTGACCGCGCGTCTTAAAACCGCGAGCAATCAGGAAATCGAACAGTTCCTCGCCAAAAACGGCGACCTGCCCCAGGCCAATTGGATGAAGCTGCGCTGGTTGCGCTGGCTGGCCGAACGGGGTGACTGGCAGACCTTTGAAAAGTACTACGATGCCAAGCTCAATTTCGTCGAGCTGGACTGCCTGCACGGCCAGTTCCAACTGACCCACAACCTCAAGGCCGAAGGCTACAAGACCGCCGAAAAGCTGTGGATGACCGGCAAAACCCAACCGGCGGCCTGTGATGCGACCTTTGGCCAGTGGGCGTCTGATGGTCAGCTCACCGAACAAAAAATCTGGGACCGCGCCAAGCTCGCCGCCGAAGCGCGCAACTACGCGCTGGCCAACAGCCTGGTGAAAACCCTGCCAACGCTCGGCGCACAAGGCCGCCTGATGATCGACGTGGCGCAAAAGCCCGATATGCTCAGCGACCCGTCGCGTTTTCTGCCGGCCACCGAGGCCATGTCTGACGCCGTAGGCCTGGGCCTGCGTCGCCTCGCACGCCAGGACCCGGACAAGGCCATGGCCCTGCTGGACGGCTACGCCAGCAGCATGCACTTCTCCCGTGACGAAAAAGTCTCGATTGCCCGGGAAATCGGCCTGACCCTGGCACGCCGCTACGATCCTCGCGCGTTGGACGTGATGACCAAGTACGACCCGGAGCTGCGCGACAACACTGTCTCCGAATGGCGCCTGCGCCTGCTGTTGCGCCTGGCGCGCTGGGAAGATGCGTACCAGTTGACCCGCAAGCTGCCGCAGGATCTGGCCACCACCAACCGCTGGCGCTACTGGCAGGCACGCAGCCTGGAATTGGCCGAACCGAAAAACCCGCAGGCGTTGGTGCTGTATAAAAACGTGGCCAAGGAACGCGACTTCTACGGCTTCCTCGCCGCGGACCGTTCCAAGACCCCTTACCAGTTGAACAACAAGCCGCTGGTGATGAGCCAGGCGCTGGTCAATAAAGTGCGCAATACCCCAGGCGTGCGCCGGGCCCTGGAGTTCTACGCCCGTGGCCAGATCGTCGACGGCCGCCGCGAGTGGTACCACGTCAGCCGTCACTTCAACCGTGACGAGATGGTCGCGCAGGCGAAGCTGGCCTACGACATGAAGTGGTACTTTCCGGCGATCCGCACGATCAGCCAGGCGCAATACTGGGACGACCTGGACATCCGCTTCCCGATGGCCCACCGCGACACCCTGGTGCGCGAAGCCAAGGTGCGCGGCCTGCATTCAAGCTGGGTGTTCGCGATCACCCGCCAGGAAAGCGCGTTCATGGACGACGCCCGCTCCGGCGTCGGCGCCAGCGGCCTGATGCAGCTGATGCCCGGTACGGCCAAGGAAACCGCGCGCAAGTTCAGCATTCCCCTGGCCTCCCCGGCCCAGGTACTGGACCCGGACAAAAACATCCAGCTCGGCGCCGCCTACCTGAGCCAGGTGCACAGCCAATTCAACGGCAATCGCGTGCTCGCTTCCGCCGCCTACAACGCCGGCCCCGGCCGAGTGCGTCAGTGGCTACGCGGTGCGGACCACTTGAGTTTCGACGTGTGGGTGGAAAGCATCCCGTTCGACGAGACCCGTCAGTATGTGCAGAACGTGTTGTCTTATTCGGTGATCTACGGGCAGAAGCTCAATTCACCGCAGCCGTTGGTGGATTGGCATGAGCGGTATTTTGATGATCAGTAAGGGAGGGAGCTTCAAGCGCTAAGTTTGAAGCGACAAGAAAATGCCCGCGTTATGCGGGCATTTTTTATGAAGTGGTTACACCGCCTCGGCCAACGCCAGATTCAGGGCTTGCAACATGAACTCTACAAAAGGTGTCGCTTCTGCCTGCTGATCCGCCGCCGAAAGCGCCGCATAGTAGGCATCCTGCTGATCCCGGATGACTGCTTCCACTGGCAGGTAAGCCAGCACCGGGCGCCACTGGCTGAGTATCAACGTTTGCCAGAGCCGCCCCATGCGGCCATTACCGTCTGCAAATGGGTGGATGAACTCGAATTCATAATGGAATACGCAACTGGCGATCAAAGGGTGCCAATCTGAAACTGACTGCCACTGCAGCAAGTCATCGATGAGGTGAGCCACGCGGCTCGCAGGCGGCGCCATATGCACCAGTTGTTCGCCACGATAAATGCCGACGCCTGACTGGCGAAGCCGTCCGGCATCGTCTATCAGTCCAAACATCAGCAGTTCGTGGGCTTTCAGCAGGTCGGCACGATCGCTTGGCGTCCATTGCGGCATCGCTTCATAGGCTGCAAACGCGTTGTGCACTTCCTGGATTTCCCGTGGCAACCCCAATACCCGCTTTCCCTCCAGGACAGCAGTGACCTGCTCGATGCTGAGCGTATTGTTCTCGATGGCGAGCGAAGCCTGAATAGTACGAATCCTGTTACCGCGCCTCAACTGAGGCGTCTGGCGGCTATCGTCACCGACTGAGAGCTGGCCGATTTGCTCACTGATATTGGCCACCAGAGCCAGCATCTTTGTCGTCAGCGTCAACGGAGGTTGATAACGGCTCATATCCTCATCCAGATCATTAGCGAAAAACCACATGATGCCCTAAGGCGTAGCCATACCGCAGCATCATTGCACTTGCACACCCTCACTGAACTGCAACGCCGCCAACCGCGCATACAGCGGATTGCTCGCAATCAACTGCTGATGTGTGCCCACGGCTACCAGCTTGCCCTGGTCCATCACCGCGATCCGGTCGGCGTTCTTCACCGTGGCCAGGCGGTGCGCAATCACCAGGGTGGTGCGGCCCTGCATCAATTGCGGCAGGGCTTGCTGGATCAGGTGTTCGCTCTGGGCATCGAGGGCGCTGGTGGCTTCGTCCAGCAGCAGGATGGGTGCGTCTACCAGCAACGCGCGGGCGATGGCCAGGCGTTGACGCTGCCCCCCGGAGAGGCCCAGGCCACCGTCGCCGAGGTGGGTCTGGTAGCCCTCGGGCATTTGCAGGATGAAGTCATGGGCATGGGCGATGCGGGCTGCGGCTTCGACCTGCTCGCGGGTGGCCGTCGGGTTACCGTAGCGGATGTTGTCTTCGATGCTGCCAAAAAACAGCGCCGGGCTCTGGGACACCAGCGCGAAGTGGCGGCGCAGGTCCTGCGGGTCGAGTGCGGTCAGCGGCTGCCCTTCGAGCAGTATGCGGCCGTGCTGGGGGTCGTAGAAGCGCAGCAGCAAGTCGAAGAGCGTCGATTTGCCTGCGCCGGAAGGCCCCACCAAGGCGAGGGTTTCGCCAGGGTTGACGCTCAGGTTCAGGCCGTCGATGGCGTAACTGTCTGGCCGTGACGGGTAGGAAAAGCGCAGATCCTGCAGCTCCATGCGCCCGCTGACCCGTTCCGGCAGCCGTACGCCACCGCTGGCCGGCGCCTGGATGTCGTTGCTCGATTGCAACAGTTCGCCAATCCGCTCCGCCGCACCGGCGGCCCGCTGCAGCTCGCCAAGCACTTCACTCAAGGTGCCGACAGCGCTGCCGACGATCAGGCTGTAGAACACGAACGCCGCCAGCTCGCCGCCGGAAATGCGCCCGCTGATCACGTCCATCCCGCCGACCCACAACATCACGCCCACGGCACCGAGCACCAGCATGATCACCAGGGTAATCAGCCAGGAACGTTGCAGGATGCGTTTGCGGGCGGTGGTGAACGCCTCTTCCACGGTGAGGGCGAAACGCTGCTCGTCCTGCGCCTGATGGTTATAGGCCTGCACGGTCTTGATCTGGCCCAGGGTCTCGGACACATAGCTGCCGACATCGGCGATGCGGTCCTGGCTCTGGCGCGACAGGCTGCGCACGCGCCGGCCAAAGATCAGGATCGGCGCCAGCACCAGCGGCAACGCCACCACCACAATGCTGGTGAGCTTGGGGTTGGTGATGAACAACAGCACGATACCGCCGATGACCATCAGGGCATTGCGCAGGAACAGCGACAGCGATGAGCCGATCACCGATTGCAGCAGGGTGGTGTCGGTGGTCAGGCGTGACTGAATTTCCGAGCTGCGGTTGTTTTCGTAGAAGCCCGGATGCAGGTAGATCAGGTGGTTGAACACCTGCCGGCGAATGTCCGCCACCACCCGCTCGCCAATCCACGACACCAGGTAGAAGCGCGTGAACGTGCCCACCGCCAGGCCCACCACCAGCACCATGAACAGCGCGATGGACTGATTGAGCAGGTGCGGTGACTGGGTCATGAAACCCTGGTCGACCAGCAGGCGGATACCTTGCCCCATGGACAAGGTGATGCCGGCGGTAACGATCAGCGCAAGCAGGGCACCCAGCGCCTGCCAGCGGTAGGGCGCAATGAAGCGGGTGGCCAGGCGAATCGCACGGCGTTGACGGACAGAGAACATTTAGGGCTTCACCAATGAGGAGACTATTGATCAACATTGGGGGAACTTGGGCAAATAGCAATGAGTCAGGTTAATTATGCCCGCCGATGCAAGCCGCTAGAGGCTATCGGTCTAAGACTGATCTGGAAATATGTGCCGGTTTCTGGTGGACTGGGTGTTCGAACCGATGATCGTGTAAGGAGTTGTAATAGCTCGGTCACGCGGGGGAATTAAAGTAGGTACACAACCTGATGAGGAGACAGGCCATGACCTTGCAAAACAGCAGCGATGCCAAAATTGAAGTGATCCGCCAACCGCAGGAGCTGCCTTGCTCGTACATCGATGCCAAGGGCCGCGAAGTGCAGATTACCGAAGAAATGATCCAGCAAGCCTGCAGCGAACTGGAACAGCGCCTGGTCAAGCCTGCACAGCAAGGCTGAAGCGCCAACGCTCTTGCAAACCCGGCCCAGGTGGCCGGGTTTTTTATTGGGTGTTTAAACGCAGACCGCGCCCAGTGCGGTCACGATGTTCGACAACACGGCCGACTCACCGTCGATGCGCACCTTCAAGCCGTCAATCTCACGACGCTCCGGGTAATGCTTGCGCAACAGGTCGAATGCCTTGCGCTGCTCTTCTACTGTTCCTACCAGGCTGCGACGCAAATCCGCATCGTCCCGGCGTGGGTCGTACACACTGCGGCACAAGGTCGCCAGCGCCCAGGCCGGGTCGGTCGACGCGTTCAAGTGCACCTCGGCCAGCCACGGTTGCGGCAGCAGGTTGCGCAAATGAATGCTCGGTTCCTGGCCCAGGTGCGCACAGAACGCCTGGTAGATCTGCGCCGTACCGCGCTGCTTGCCGTCGAGGCTGTAGCCGGCGATATGCGGCGTAGCCAGCACGCACAGGTCAGCCAGGTCGGCATCCACTTGCGGCTCGCCTTCCCACACGTCCAGCACGGCTTGCAGGTCTTCGCGCTCCAGCAACACCTCGCGCAGCGCGGCGTTGTCCACCACCGCGCCTCGGCTGGCGTTGATCAGCCAGGTGCCGGGCTTGAGTTGCGCAAGGCGCTGGCGATCGAACAGATGCCAGGTGGAACCATTGCCGGACTTGGTCAGCGGCGTGTGCAAGCTGATGACATCGCATTGCTCGATGATCTGCTGCAGGCTCACGTAATCGCCGTCTTCGGCGATCTGCCGTGGCGGATCACACACCAGCACGTTCCAGCCCAGGCCCTTGAGCACCTGGACCAGCCGCCCGCCGACCTCGCCGGCGCCAACGATGCCGTAGGTGCGCCGGCTGAGGTCGGCGCCTTCGATTTCGGCCAGGGTCTGCAAGCTGCCCAGCACATAATCCACCACGCCCCGGGCATTACAGCCGGGTGCGCTGGACCACTGGATACCGGCCTGCCTGAAGTAATCGAGGTCCAGATGATCGGTGCCGATGGTGCAGGTGCCGACAAACCCCACCTTGGTGCCCTCGAGCAAGGCCCGGTTGACGTTGGTCACCGAACGTACCAGCAGCACATCGGCCTGCTCGACCGTGGCGCGGTCAATGGAACGGCCGGGCACGCGGCGAATCTCGCCAACCCCCTGGAAAAATGCATCGAGCAGCGGAATATTTTCGTCGGCAACAATCAGCATGGCAGGCTCCTTTGGCGGATCAGCAGTGTACAGCCTTGTGAGGATCCGATGTGGGAGGGGGCTTGCTCCCTCCCACAGGGATCTGTTGTGTTTAGTCGATTGTTTACAAATCCCCAACACAGGTTTTTTCCTGACCGTTGCGTCAAAGCGTAGAATCCGCCGTCCTTGCGACTGCCTTTTTATTGGACACCTGTACGTGAACACTGCCACCGCTACCCTCACCCGCCCCGCCCGTATCAGCCGGGAAGTGCGCGACCTGCTGACGCTGGCCTTGCCGATCATCATCGGCCAACTGGCAACCACCGCGATGAGCTTTGTCGATGCGGTGATGGCCGGACGTGTCAGCCCCCAGGATCTGGCGGCGGTTGGCCTGGGTAACTCGATCTGGATCCCGGTCTACCTGTTGATGACCGGCACCCTGCTGGCCACCACGCCGAAAGTCGCGCAGCGCTATGGCGCAGGCAAGTACAGCGAAATCGGGCCATTGGTGCGCCAGTCTCTGTGGCTGGCCGTGGTGGTCGGCATCACGGGTGCGCTGCTGTTGCTGTGCGCCGAGCCGGTGCTGCATGCGATGAAGGTCGAGCCGGCCCTGATCGAGCCGTCCATGGGCGGCGTAGGCTGCGGCTGGGCCACGGCGATTGCGATGTGGGTGATGATGCTCGGCCTGGCCGGGTGGACCCGCTGGGGCCCGGCCTATCAGAGCAGCGAATTGTTCAAGCGCTTCGACTGGCCACAATGGGCGGTGATCAAGCGTGTATTAGGGATCGGCCTGCCGATTGGCGTGGCGATCTTTGCCGAGTCGAGCATCTTCGCGGTGATCGCCCTGCTGCTGGGCAGCCTGGGGGCTACCGTGGTGTCCGGCCATCAGATCGCGCTGAATGTCAGTTCCCTGGTGTTCATGATCCCCTACTCCCTGAGCATGGCCGTCACCGTGCGCGTCGGCCAGGCCCTGGGCCGTGGCGAACCGCGTGAAGCCCGCTTCGCCGCCGGCGTTGGCATGGGCACCGCATTGGCCTATGCCTGCCTGTCCTGCAGCCTGATGCTGGTATTTCGCGAGCAGATTGCGGCGATCTACACCCCCGACCCGGTGGTCATCCACCTGGCATCGATGCTGATCGTGTTCTCGGCGTTGTTCCAGTTCTCCGACTCGATCCAGGTGACCGCTGCCGGCGCGCTGCGCGGCTATCAGGACACCCGGGTCACCATGCTGCTGACCCTGTTCGCCTACTGGGGCGTGGGCTTGCCGGTGGGTTACGCCCTGGGGCTGACCGACTGGTTGGGCGAACCCAGCGGCCCAAGCGGCTTGTGGCAAGGCCTGATCGTCGGCCTGAGCTGCGCGGCAGGCATGTTGCTGGTGCGCCTGGCGCGCAGTGCACGCCGGCGCATCCACGCCGACAAGGCGCTCACGCGCGCCCTGTAGGAGCGAGCTTGCTCGCGAAAAACGCTAACGATAACGCAGCGCTTCTGGTTTAACGCGGCGCTCTCAGGTTTTTCGCGAGCAAGCTCGCTCCTACAAGGGTTCGGCGGTCAATCGGCTTTCTTGCGGATCCAGTAAAGGTACGTGCCGGCGTCTTCCTGTTGACTGACAAGTTCATGGTCGAGGAACACGCAGAATTTGGGAATATCGCGGCGGGTCGACGGGTCAGTCGCGATCACCTTGAGCAGGCCGCCCGCAGGCAGGTCGCGGATGTGCTGGTGCAGCATCATTACCGGCTCCGGGCAATTGAGGCCGGTGGCGTCGAGGGTGCCATCGACGGGTAAATCAACGCTCATAGTTCACTCCTGACAGTGAGATCAGTGCTTTCTCGATTTCTTGACGTCCACCAGCCGGCGTAGATGGCAGGTGACTTCTTCGCGGTCGTGGTACAGCTGCTTGCAGCCGATCTCCACACGAATGCCGCGTGCCTTGAAGCCGTCTTCGATGCGCTCCAGCAAACGCTTCACTTCGGCATACCGCTGCTTCATCGGCAGCTTGAGGTTGACCACCGCCTCGCGGCAATACCCCTCGCCGATCCAGGTTTCCAGCAATGCCGCGTTGCGCGCCGGCTTCTCGACAATATCGCAGACCATCCAGTCCACCGGCTGCTTGGGCACGAAGGTAAAGCCATCGGCCATCAAGTGCTGCACCAGGCCGGTGTCCATCAGGCTTTCGGCCATGGGGCCGTTGTCAATGGCGGTCACCAGCATGCCCCGGTTGACCAGCTGCCACGTCCAGCCGCCGGGGGCCGCACCGAGGTCGACACCGGTCATGTCGCCATGCAGGCGTTCGTCCCACTGCTCGCGAGGAATGAAGTGGTGCCAGGCCTCTTCCAGTTTCAGGGTCGAGCGGCTTGGGGCTTCACGCGGGAACTTCAAACGCGGGATGCCCATCGGCCACATCGCTGAATTGTTCGATTCGGCGAGACCCATGAACACTTCGCGGCCGCTCTTGAACGTCAGCAGCAGGCGCGGCTTGCTCGGGTCGTCCACCAGCCTGCCGGCGTTCAGCAAGGCTTTGCGCAGGTGAACCTCGAATTTCTTGCAGAAGTTCGACAGTTCCTTGCCGTCGTTGGTATCGACCATCTCCAGCCACAAACTGCCGCACACCGGGAATTCACGCAGGTGGGCGAGGATCACGCTGATGCGGTCGGTTTCCGGCAGGTCGATGAACACCCCGCGCGCCCATTGCCTGGGGAAGATCAGCTCGGCGAAGCGCTGGCCGTGCATCAGGCGTTGCGCGCCGTCTTCTTCAGTGCAGACAAATTCGGCGCAAGCGCTGCCGGTCTTGGCCTTGGCGTAGCCGGAAACGTTCAGGCGCGCGGCATGTTCCGCGATCTCGGAACAGACCTCGCCTTCAAAACCCGGGCGGCAGTGCATAAAAAGGGCGTTCAATTGAATCTCCTGGCAACGGGATTGCTCTATCGCAATACCTGTCATGAAAACGCGCGCATCATAGCCGAGTTCGGAACCTTGGACTTAAGCATAGAGTCCAGTTATTAGCCTGCTAATGAAAATCGCGCTAAGTTGAACGCTCTGTTCGTCCCGTCAGGTCCGTGGCCGTGCGGATCAAAAGGAGTCATGTAATGTCATCCCTTGATAGCCTGAGAACCCTTAAGACCCTGCAAATAGACAGCAAGACCTACCACTACTTCAGCCTGCCCGAAGCCGCCAAGAGCCTGGGTGACCTGGACAAGCTGCCGATGTCGCTCAAAGTGCTGCTGGAAAACCTGCTGCGCTGGGAAGACGCCAAGACCGTCACCGGCAACGACCTCAAGGCCATCGCCGCCTGGCTCAAGGAACGCCGGTCCGACCGTGAGATCCAGTACCGCCCCGCCCGCGTGCTGATGCAGGACTTCACCGGCGTGCCCGCCGTGGTCGACCTGGCCGCCATGCGCGCCGCCGTGGCCAAGGCCGGGGGCGACCCGCAGCGCATCAACCCGCTGTCGCCGGTCGACCTGGTGATCGACCACTCGGTGATGGTCGACAAATTCGGCAACGCCGACGCCTTTGAGCAAAACGTCGACATCGAAATGCAGCGCAACGGCGAACGCTACGCCTTCCTGCGCTGGGGCCAGAGCGCCTTTGACAACTTCAGCGTGGTGCCGCCGGGCACCGGCATCTGCCACCAGGTCAACCTGGAATATCTGGGCCGCACCGTGTGGACCAAGGATGAAGACGGCCGCACCTACGCTTTCCCCGATACCCTGGTGGGTACCGATTCCCACACCACCATGATCAACGGCCTCGGCGTGCTCGGCTGGGGCGTGGGCGGGATCGAAGCGGAAGCGGCGATGCTCGGCCAGCCGGTGTCTATGCTGATCCCGGAAGTGATCGGCTTCAAGCTCACCGGCAAATTGAAAGAAGGCATCACAGCCACCGACCTGGTGCTGACCGTGACCCAGATGCTGCGCAAAAAAGGCGTGGTCGGTAAGTTCGTCGAATTCTATGGCGACGGCCTGGCTGATCTGCCCCTGGCCGACCGCGCCACCATTGCCAACATGGCGCCTGAATACGGCGCTACCTGCGGCTTTTTCCCGGTCGATGAGGTGACGCTGGACTACCTGCGCCTGTCCGGTCGCCCGACGGAAACTGTCAAGCTGGTCGAGGCCTACACCAAGGCCCAGGGCCTGTGGCGCAACGCCGGCCAGGAGCCGATCTTCACCGACACCCTGGCCCTGGACATGGGCAGCGTCGAAGCCAGCCTTGCCGGGCCGAAACGCCCGCAGGACCGTGTCGCCCTGCCCAATGTCGGCCAGGCGTTCAGTGATTTCCTCGACCTGCAATTCAAACCCACCAGCAAGGAAGAAGGCCGCCTGGAAAGCGAAGGCGGTGGCGGCGTCGCCGTGGGCAATGCCGACCTGGTGGGCGAAGCCGATTACGAATACGAAGGCAACACCTATCGCCTGAAAAACGGTGCCGTGGTCATCGCGGCCATCACCTCCTGCACCAACACCTCCAACCCCAGCGTGATGATGGCGGCCGGGCTGGTGGCGAAGAAGGCCGTGGAAAAAGGCCTGACGCGCAAGCCATGGGTCAAGACCTCCCTGGCGCCGGGTTCGAAAGTGGTTACCGACTATTACAAGGCGGCCGGCCTCACCCACTACCTGGACACCCTCGGTTTCGACCTGGTGGGCTACGGCTGCACAACCTGCATCGGCAACTCCGGGCCGCTGCCCGAGCCGATTGAAAAAGCCATCCAGCAAGCCGACCTCACCGTTGCCTCGGTGTTGTCCGGCAACCGCAACTTCGAAGGCCGCGTGCACCCACTGGTGAAAACCAACTGGCTGGCCTCGCCGCCCCTGGTGGTGGCCTACGCGTTGGCGGGTACGGTGCGTATCGACATCAGCAGCGAGCCCCTGGGTAATGACCAGCAGGGCAATGCGGTGTACCTCAAGGACATCTGGCCCAGCAGCCAGGAAATCGCCGACGCGGTGGCCCAGGTCAGCACGGGCATGTTCCACAAGGAATACGCCGAGGTATTTGCCGGCGATGCACAGTGGCAAGCGATTGAGGTGCCGCAGGCGGCGACTTATGTGTGGCAGAAGGATTCCACCTATATCCAGCACCCGCCGTTCTTCGACGATATCGCCGGGCCGCTGCCGGTGATCGAAGACATCAAGGGCGCCAACGTGCTGGCCCTGCTCGGTGATTCGGTGACCACCGACCACATCTCCCCCGCCGGCAACATCAAGACCGACAGCCCGGCCGGCCACTACCTGCGCGAGCAAGGCGTGGAGCCACGGGACTTCAACTCCTACGGCTCACGCCGAGGCAATCATGAAGTGATGATGCGCGGCACCTTTGCCAATATCCGGATCCGCAACGAAATGCTCGGCGGCGAGGAAGGTGGCAATACGCTGTATATCCCGACCGGCGAGAGAATGGCGATCTACGATGCCGCGATGAAATACCAGGCATCGGGCACGCCATTGGTGGTGATCGCCGGCCAAGAGTACGGCACCGGCTCGAGCCGCGACTGGGCGGCAAAGGGCACCAACCTGCTGGGCGTCAAGGCAGTGATCGCTGAAAGCTTCGAGCGAATCCACCGCTCCAACCTGGTGGGCATGGGCGTGCTGCCGTTGCAGTTCAAGCTAGACCAGAACCGCAAGTCGCTCAAGCTCACCGGCAAGGAAAAGATCGATATCCTCGGGCTGACGAATGCCGAGATCGAACCCCGGATGAACCTGACGTTGGTGATTACCCGGGAAGATGGCCGCAGCGAGAAGATCGAGGTGCTGTGCCGGATCGATACGCTTAACGAAGTGGAATACTTCAAGGCAGGCGGTATCTTGCATTACGTGCTGCGCCAGTTGATCGCCTCTTAAGCAACACTGCAAAACCAATGTGGGAGGGGCTTGCTCCCGATGCCGGAGTGTCAGGTTAAACATCTTTACCTGATACACCGCTATCGGGAGCAAGCCCCCTCCCACATTCTTGACCGCGCTCCGATCAGAACAACCACTTCCACAGCAATACCAGCACAACCACCGCCAACACCGGCCGCGCAATGCGGTAGGCCTTGGGATGCTTGCGCTTCCACTGCTTGACCTGGCCGCTGAACTTGTCACTGAAGGTCTTGCTCCAGGCATACGCCTGGTTGATCCCACCCACGCGCTCGTCGTCGAGGTTCTGCGGCGCGGTGGCACGCCCCAGCTGTTTGCTGACCCAACGATTGACGCGGGTCATCAGGCGGTTGCTCAACGGGCGTTCGATGTCGCAGAACAGGATCACACGGGTTTGATCGGTTTCGTTCTTGACCCAATGCACATAGGTTTCGTCGAACATCACGTCTTCACCGTCGCGCCAGGCATAGACCTGGCCGTCGACAAAGATGCGGCAGTCGTCGGAGTTCGGCGTGGACAGCCCCAGGTGATAGCGCAGGGAGCCGGCGAACGGGTCGCGGTGCGGGTTCAGGTGGCTGCCGCCCGGCAACAGCGCAAACATCGCGCCCTTGACGTTGGGGATACTGCTGACCAGCGCCACGGTTTTCGGGCACAGGGCCTCGGCCGATGGCAGGGGTTTGTCGTACCACTTGAGGTAGAAGCGCTTCCAGCCTTTCTTGAAGAACGAGCCGAAACCGGCATCGTTGTTCTTTTCGGCGGCGCGGATGTAGCCCTCGTCGAACAGGTGCATGGCCTCTTCGCGGATCACTTCCCAGTTGTCCTTGAGCACGTCCAGTTCCGGGAACTTGCTGCGGTCCAGGTAGGGCTTGGACGGTACCGCAGAAAACAGGTACATCAAGGCGTTATACGGGGCGAACAGCGCCGAATGGTTGACGAACTGGCGCAGCATCGGCAAACGGGCCTTGCCGCGCAGGTGTACGTACAGCGTGCTGCCGATAAACAGCAGCAGCACCGACAGTTTGGCGGCCAAAGAAAAGGTCATGCAGCAACTCCTGGAAATAAGCGCCTGGCCAACAGCAGACGTAACAGCCGGCCATGATAAACATTTGGGCCATTATGCAGAAGGCCTTGGCCAACCGGCTGACCTGAATCAACACGCCGTCGCCCTGTGGTGCAGGCGCTCAAGCCTGGTTTTCCTGCTCGGTAAACAGATCGCTGAACAACATGCTCGACAGGTAACGCTCACCGGAGTCCGGCAGGATCACCACGATGGTCTTGCCCTGCATTTCCGGTTTCTCGGCCAGGCGCACCGCTGCCGCCATGGCCGCACCGCAGGAGATGCCGCACAAAATGCCTTCTTCCTGCATCAAGCGCAGGGCCATGGCCTTGGATTCGTCGTCGGTGACCAGCTCCACGCGGTCGACCATCGACAGGTCGAGGTTTTTCGGCACGAAACCGGCGCCAATGCCCTGGATCTTGTGCGGGCTGGGCTTGATCTCTTCGCCGGCCAGCGCCTGGGTAATCACCGGCGACACGAGCGGCTCCACTGCCACTGACAGAATCGGCTTGCCCGCCGTGTGCTTGATATAGCGCGACACACCGGTGAGGGTGCCGCCCGTGCCCACGCCCGCCACCAGCACATCGACGGCGCCGTCGGTGTCGTTCCAGATTTCCGGGCCGGTGGTTTTCTCGTGGATGGCAGGGTTTGCCGGGTTTTCAAACTGGCCCGGCATAAAGTAGGTGCCAGGGTCTCCGGCGACAATTTCTGCGGCCTTTTCAATCGCGCCTTTCATACCCTTGGCCGGTTCGGTCAGCACCAGCTCGGCGCCGAGGGCCTTGAGCACTTTACGGCGCTCGATGCTCATGGACGCGGGCATGGTTAGCAACAGTTTGTAGCCGCGTGCCGCCGCCACGAACGCCAGGCCGATCCCGGTATTGCCGGAGGTGGGCTCGACAATGGTCATGCCCGGCTTGAGTTTGCCACTGCTTTCCGCGTCCCAGATCATGTTGGCGCCAATGCGGCACTTCACCGAGTAGCCCGGGTTGCGCCCCTCGATCTTGGCCAGGATGGTGACCCCGCGCGGTGCGATGCGGTTGATCTGCACCAGGGGCGTATTACCGATGGAGTGCGCGTTGTCTGCAAAGATGCGGCTCATGACGGATCCTATTTGGCAATGTCCAGAAAGGTCCCAAGGGTATGCCTCGTGCCACTAGGCGTCCAGTCGGAGGAACGTTGCGCCCCTTGCAACAGTCCATCACCTACGAGCAAGGAGGACTGCCCCATGAAACGTCGTTACAGCTGGCCGCTCTGGACCCTCGCCGGGCTGGTGCTGGTACTGGTTGCCGTGCACATCGCGCTGCCTTACCTGGTGCGCAATTACCTGAATGAAAGGCTCGCCAATATGGGCGACTACCGTGGCGAAATTGCCGATGTGGACCTGGCTTTATGGCGCGGCGCCTACCGGATCAACGGTCTGCAGATCGTCAAGGTCGACGGTAAGGTACCGGTGCCGTTCATCAAGGCGCCGCTGATCGAGTTCGCGGTGAGCTGGCATTCGCTGTGGTACGACCATGCGGTGGTAGCCGAAGGGCATTTCGTACGCCCCGAGGTCAATTTCGTCGACGGTGGCGCCAACAAGCAGGCCTCCCAGACCGGTAAAGGCACCGACTGGCAGGAACAACTGCGCAAGCTGTTGCCGATCACCCTTAACGAAGTGCGCATCGAAGACGGCAAGATCTCATTTCATAACTTCAGCTCCACGCCCAAAGTCAACCTCAATGCCACCGGGGTCAACGCCAGTTTCTACAACCTGACCAACGTGGTGGACGTCAAAGGCAAGCGCGATGCGCGCTTCGAGGGCAAGGCGCTGTTGCAAGGCCAGGCGCCTCTGGAAGCCAATGCGACCTTTGACCCGCTGAGCGACTTCGAAGAGTTCGAATTTCGCTTGCGCGCCCGCGACCTGCAGCTCAAGCAAATGAATGACTTCGCCTCGGCCTATGGCAAGTTCGACTTCAAGGCCGGCACCGGCGACGTGGTGATCGAAGCCCAGGCCGAAAAAGGCCAACTGAGCGGCTATATCAAGCCGCTGCTGCGCGATGTCGAGGTGTTCGACTGGCAGCAGGACGTGGAAAACAAAGACAAGAACATCTTCCGCTCGATCTGGGAGGCTGTGGTCGGCGCCAGCGAGACGGTGCTGAAGAACCAGCGCAAAAACCAGTTCGCCACCCGCGTGGAGCTGAGCGGCAGCGTGCATCAGCAAAACGTCAGTGCGTTTTCCGCGGTGATCGCGATTCTGCGCAACGGCTTCATCCAGGCGTTCAACGCGCGTTATGAACAACCCAAGCCCAGCGCCGATTAGAACTGTGGGAGGGGGCTTGCTCCCGATGGCGGTGTGTCAGTCTATACATCTGTGACTGAACCACTGCTATCGGGAGCAAGCCCCCTCCCACATTGACCGCGTTGACCGGACTGACGTGACCGGCCATTCAGAGACTGAATAGCCCGTCTGCGTTCACAGTCGCCGGGGCTGCGCGGTATAGTCGGGCATTGATGAATTCGAGGAATGACCGATGAAGTTCGAAGGCACCCAGGCCTATGTGGCTACCGATGACCTGAAACTGGCCGTCAACGCCGCCATCACCCTGGAGCGTCCGCTGCTGGTCAAGGGCGAACCGGGCACCGGCAAGACCATGCTCGCCGAGCAACTGGCCGAGTCCTTCGGCGCCAGATTGATCACCTGGCACATTAAGTCCACCACCAAGGCCCACCAGGGCCTCTACGAGTACGACGCGGTCAGCCGCCTGCGCGACTCGCAACTGGGTGTGGACAAGGTGCACGACGTGCGCAACTACCTGAAGAAGGGCAAGCTCTGGGAAGCCTTCGAATCCGAGGAGCGGGTGATCCTGCTGATCGACGAAATCGACAAGGCCGACATCGAGTTCCCCAACGACCTGTTGCAGGAACTCGACAAGATGGAGTTCTACGTCTACGAAATCGACGAGACCATCAAGGCCAAGAAACGCCCGATCATCATCATTACCTCCAACAACGAAAAAGAGCTGCCGGACGCGTTCCTGCGCCGCTGCTTCTTCCATTACATCGCCTTCCCCGACCGCACCACCCTGCAAAAAATCGTCGACGTGCACTACCCGGACATCAAGAAAGACCTGGTCAGCGAAGCGCTGGATGTGTTCTTCGACGTACGCAAGGTGCCCGGCTTGAAGAAAAAACCTTCCACCTCCGAGCTGGTGGACTGGCTCAAGCTGCTGATGGCCGACAATATCGGCGAAGCCGTGCTGCGCGAGCGCGACCCGACCAAGGCCATCCCGCCGCTGGCAGGCGCCTTGGTGAAGAACGAGCAGGACGTACAATTGCTGGAGCGTCTGGCGTTCATGAGCCGTCGCGGTAATCGCTGATGCTGCTCAACCTGTTCAATGAAATGCGGGCCGCCAAGGTGCCGGTGTCGGTGCGTGAGCTGCTCGACCTGATCAACGCGCTGAAACAACGCGTGACCTTCGCCGACATGGACGAGTTCTACTACCTGGCGCGGGCGATCCTGGTCAAGGATGAACGGCATTTCGACAAGTTCGACCGGGCTTTCGGCGCCTACTTCAATGGCCTGGAAAAGCTCGACGATCACTTGCAGGCGCTGATCCCCGAAGAGTGGCTGCGCAAGGAGTTCGAGCGCTCGCTGAGCGATGAAGAGCGCGCGCAGATCCAGTCCCTAGGCGGCCTCGACAAGCTGATCGAAGAATTCAAGAAACGCCTGGAAGAACAGAAAGAACGCCACGCCGGCGGCAACAAATGGATCGGCACCGGCGGCACCAGCCCCTTTGGTTCCGGCGGCTACAACCCGGAAGGCATTCGCGTGGGTGACGCGGGCAAGCGTCAGGGCAAGGCGGTGAAAGTGTGGGACCAGCGCGAGTACAAAAACCTCGACGATCAGGTGGAGCTCGGCACGCGCAACATCAAGATCGCCCTGCGCCGCCTGCGCAAGTTTGCCCGCCAGGGCGCGGCGGAAGAGCTGGACATCGATGGCACCATCGACCACACCGCGCGCGATGCCGGGCTGTTGAATATCCAGATGCGCCCCGAACGACGCAACACCATCAAGCTGTTGCTGCTGTTCGATATCGGCGGCTCGATGGACGCCCATGTGAAGATCTGCGAAGAGCTGTTCTCTGCCTGCAAGACCGAGTTCAAGCACCTGGAGTACTTCTACTTTCATAACTTCGTGTACGAGTCGGTCTGGAAGAACAACCAGCGCCGCACCTCGGAGCGCACCTCCACCCAAGACCTGCTGCACAAGTATGGCGCGGACTACAAAGTGATCTTTATCGGCGATGCGTCCATGGCGCCCTATGAAATCACCCAGGCCGGCGGCAGCGTCGAGCACTGGAACGAGGAGCCTGGGTATGTATGGATGCAGCGGTTCATGGCCAAGTACAAGAAGCTGATCTGGATAAACCCGTATCCCAAGGATACCTGGGGCTATACGGCGTCGACGGGGATCGTGCGCGAGTTGGTGGAGGACCAGATGTACCCGCTGACGTTGCGCGGGTTGGAAGAAGGTATGCGTTTTCTCTCCAAGTAACCCAAATCCAATACACATCCAATGTGGGAGGGGGCTTGCCCCCGATAGCAGTATGTCAGTCAATACATCAGTGACTGGACCACCGCTATCGGGAGCAAGCCCCCTCCCACATTTTGGACTGCGGTGTTATTGGAATCGGCGCAAATAGTCGATGTGCTGCCGGTGCGCGGTTTCCTGCACCACGGGTGCCAAGCGTACTTTCTCGCCCGGCAGACACTGCGCCAACCGCGCCAGCGATAATGGCGTCAGCGCACCCAACCGGGGATAACCACCAATGGTCTGCCGATCATTGAGCAACACAATCGGCTGCCCATCCGGCGGCACCTGGATCGCGCCCAACGGAATCCCTTCAGAAATTAACGACGGCCCCTGATAGTGCAGCGGCGTGCCGAGCAAGCGCATGCCCATGCGGTCGGCGCGGCTGTCCAGCGCCCATTCAGTGTTGAACGCGTCGAATAAACTCTGCCCGCTGAACCGGCCTATTTGGGCGCCGACGATTACGTCCAGTGAGGCACCGGATTGCAAATCCGGGTTGGCCAGCACCTTCATCGCCCCGCCCGTGCCGGAATAGGCCAAGCGCCCGCCTTCGGCCAATGCCTTGCCCAAGCCATCGACGCCGCCCAGTTCCTCACGCACTACCGTTGCACAGCTGCCCAGCACCTGCGGCGCATCGAACCCGCCCGGCGCCGCCAGGTAAGCCCGCGCGCCCTTGAACGGCTGGGTAAAGCGCAAGCGCTGGCCTTTTTGCAGGATAAAACTGCGCCCTGGGCTGATTGCGCGCTCGTCGATAAAGGCGCCAAGGTCGGCACCGGCCAGGGCCAGCAGGCAATAGTCCTCGGCTTGCACGGTAAAGCCGCCCAGGGTGATTTCCACCACGGGCGCATCCAGCGTATTGCCCAGCAGCCAATTGGCCCACGACATCGACACCCAATCCAGCGCGCCGCCCTGGGTCACGCCCAGGTGGCGCACGCCGAAACGCCCGGCATCCTGCAACAGGCACAGCGGCGTGCTGGCTTCGATCAACAAGCGGCTCATGCCTGTGCCTCCAAGGGCGTGTCATCGCCGCCCAGGTTGACGAACTCCGCGTGGCTGACCGCCTCGAAGCGCACCGTGTCGCCCGGCTGCATCAGGCTGTAGCCATCGCGCTCGCGGTCGAACAGTTTGGCCGGGGTGCGCCCGATCAGGTTCCAGCCGCCGGGGGACACCACCGGATAGGCGGCGGTTTGCCGCTCGGCAATGCCCACGCTGCCGGCCGCCACGCGTTTGCGCGGGGTGCTGAGGCGCGGTGTGGCGAGAACTTCATCCACCTGCCCCATAAAGGCAAAACCGGGGGCGAAACCGAGGGCGAACACTTGATAAAGGTGAGTGCTGTGGCGACGGATCACTTCAGCCACCGCAAGTCCACTGCGCTGCGCCAGCAAGGCCAGTTCCGGGCCAACGCTCAGGTCGTACCACACCGGCAGCACATGGCAGCGGCCGCCGCCCTGGGCCTGGGGCTGCAGGTCGGTCAGCGCCTGGTCGATCAACGCTCGCGCCTGGGCCGGGGCCAGCGTGGCGAGGTCGTAATGCACCATCAGGGTGGTGTAGGACGGCACCAGGTCGACCAAGGCACCGTCGAACGCGCCGCGTAGGCGCTGGGTGGCGGCGAGCATCCATGGCATGTTGGCTTCGGCAATCACATCGAACAGCCGCACCATCAGGCAGTCGATGGCCACCACTTCAATCCGTGGCTTCATGCTGGTTTCAACGCCTCGCGGATACGCTGCACGGCGGCTACTGAGCTGGCGTTATCACCGTGTACGCACAACGTGCGGGCCTGCAAGACCAAGGCGCTGCCATCGCTGGCGGTCAGGGCCTCACCGCGGGAAATAGTCACCGCCTGATTGACGATGGTCTCGGTGTCGTGGTGCACCGCGCCCGGCAGTTGGCGGGAAACCAGATGGCCCTGGCTGTCATAGGCACGGTCGGCAAAGGCTTCGAACCACAGGGTCACGCCGTATTCATCGCCCACGGCCTGGGCCGCGCTGTTGTCGCGCGTGGCCAGCAACATCAGCGGCAGGTCGCCGTAAGCGGCCACGGCCTGGATCACCGCGCGCAGCTGGGCGGGGTTGGCCATCATGTCGTTGTACATCGCGCCGTGGGGTTTCACGTAACTGACGCGCCCCCCTTGTGCCCGGCAGATCCCATCCAGCGCACCGATCTGGTAGTGCAGCAGGTCCTGGATTTCCTCGGGCGTGTAGTTCATGGAGCGCCGGCCGAAGCCTTGCAGGTCCTGATAGGCCGGGTGTGCGCCCACCTGCACGGCGTGCTTTAGCGCCAGGCTGACGGTCTTGCGCATGATGCTCGGGTCGCCGGCATGGAAGCCGCAGGCCACGTTGGCGCAGTCGATGAACGGCATGACTTCAGCGTCCAGACCCATCGTCCAGTTGCCAAAGCTTTCGCCGATGTCGCAGTTCAATAGCAGGCGGCTCACGGGGTCGCTCCTGTAGGCTTTGTTTTTTTGTAGTGTGGGATCTTTTACCAACATCTCGCAACGATGTTGTCCTGAACCCCAACGACGCTTATCGTGGAACGACTCGATTTTTGGCGCTGGCCCGGTGCGGCGTCCAACTAATAAAAACCGATCCAAGCATAAGAAAAAGTTGATCCCATGAATTTGAAGTTCCTCGAAACCTTCGTCTGGGTGGCCAAGCTCAAGAGTTTCCGCCTGACTGCCGAAAAGCTGTTCACCACCCAGGCGTCGATTTCCAGCCGCATTGCCGTGCTCGAAAGCGAGTTGGGGGTCAAGCTGTTCCTGCGCGATTCGCGTGGCGTGAGCCTGACCCCGGAAGGTTTGAAGGTGCTCGATTATGCCGAGCAGATGATGGTGACCATGCAGGGCTTGAAGCAATCCCTGGAAACCACCAGCAGCAAGGTCGGACGGATTCGGATCGGCGCGATGGACACCGTGATCCACACCTGGCTCAGCCCGTTGGTTGCCGAGTTGATGAACCTCTACCCGCTGGTGGAGATCGAGCTGGTCGCCGATACCGCGCTGAACTTGAGCGATCAGTTGCAAAAAGGCTTCCTCGACCTGATCCTGCAAACCGACCTGCTACGCCTTGAAACCGTACGCAGCCTGGAACTGGCCAGCCATCCCATGGCCTGGATCGTCGCCAGCCATTCGATCTACAACCGCGATTACGCGTCCCTCGCCGAACTGGCTCAGGAACGCATCATCACCTACTCGAAAAACTCCCATCCGCACCAGGATGTGCTGAGCCTGATGCAGGCCAATGGCGTGGCTGCGCCGCGTATGAATTGCGTGAATTCGGTGTCGGCCATCACCCGTTTACTGCGCGATGGCTTTGGCATTGGCGCACTGCCGCCGGTGCTGGTCAGCGAAGAGCTGGCACGCGGGGAATTGGTGATGCTGCCGATGGCGCAGAAGTTGCCAAACCTGCAGGTGGTGGTGTCGTGGCGGGTCGGGGTGGAATTGGTGGAGGAGATTGTGGGGTTGTGCCAGAAGGTCGTTGCTCGCTACGCCGAAGAGGTCGGCGAAGAGCGGATGGTGCTTAGCCCCTGAATGAACCGGATCAAAATGTGGGAGGGGGCTTGCCCCCGATAGCGGTGGGTCAGCTAAAAATATGCTGGCTGACACCCTGCTATCGAGGGCAAGCCCCCTCCCACATTGGATTTGTATCAGTCTTTAGAGGCCCTTCAGGTCCCGCTCTTCGATCGGCCGGCTCTGGCGCAGGCGTCGGCCGCCCAGCACCACCCAATCGATCAGTCGATACAGGCATTCGATACCGAACGACAACAGCATCGCCCCGCCCAGGCCCCAGCCCATGGCTTCGGGCGTGAGCAATATCTGGTAGCTGTAGCCATTCCAGGTTTCCAGGCGAATATCCGGATCGGCGGCCACCGCCACTTGCAGGGCGCGGATGTACCAAGGGCCTTGCATGGCCTGGAATTGCTTGTCCAACTCAAGCTGCCGGTCGAGCATCGCGCCCAGGCTGCTCGCGTCGCTCTGGAACACCGGATCGTCACTGGCACGGTAATGCGCCACCAAAGCTTGCATGTCACCGTTGAAGAACTGCTGCGCGGTGGACTCGAACCCGCGCAGGCCTGTCTGGGCCTCGATCAGGTGGGCTTCGACGCGCTTGGCGTAATCGTTGATGAAGCCCGGCACTTGCACACCGACCAACAAGCCAATGGCAAACAGCACCAACCGCAGATAACTGAGCAACATGGTCGATTCCTTATTCGGTAACGCCCTGGCTGACGCATTCACCGCGTCGCCACAGGCTCCATTGGCCCGGTTCGTAGCGGGTCCAGTTTTCGTTGTCGGTCAGCGGCTCGGTGGCAATCACCGTTACCACGTCATTGGGAGTGGTTTCGGCCTGGAAATCGACAATCACGTCGACATCTTTCAAGCGGGCCGGGCCAAACGGGGCGCGCCGGGTGATCTGCGCCAGCTTGGTCGAACAGTAGCAAAACAGCCAGTCGCCATCACTGAGCAGGCAGTTGAACACGCCTTTGCTGCGGTATTCGGCACAGGCGGCGATCAGGTCCGGCAGCATGTGCTCGATGTCCACCGGCTCCGGGAAGGCTTCGCGCACGCGGTTGAGCAGGTCGCAGAACGCCGCTTCGCTGTCGGTGTCGCCGACCGGTCGGTAAAAGGTGGCGCGGGGGGTGAAGTCGGCCAGTTGGCCATTGTGCGCAAAACACCAGTTGCGACCCCACAGTTCGCGCACGAACGGGTGGGTATTGGCCAGGCTCACCTTGCCCACATTGGCCTGGCGGATATGGCCGATCACCACTTCGCTCTTGATGGGATAACGCTGCACCAGCAACGCCACTTCCGACTCGCTGCTCGCGGCCGGGTCCTGGAACAGGCGCAGGCCCCGGCCTTCGTAGAAGGCGATGCCCCAGCCGTCGCGGTGCGGGCCGGTACGCCCGCCCCGCTGCATCAGGCCGGTGAAGCTGAACACGATATCGGTGGGGACGTTGGCACTCATGCCCAATAATTCACACATGCCAGGGCTCTCGCTGCAGGGCGGACAACGTTAAAGGCGCGGTTCGACCCGCATGCCACCGACGGGCGCAGGGCGGTGGAACGGTTCGTCTTCTTCCGGCTCGGCGGCCAATGCGGCATCCGTGGCGGCCTTGCGCTCGCGGCGGGCGTTGGCGGCGCGCTCGATGGGCCAGCGGATCAGCACGAACACGATGTACAGCCCGAACACGATCATGGTGTACATGAACAGATCGGAGATGGCGCGCCAGGCGTTATTGCCGACCTTGAGCACCAGGTCCAGGGCGGTGATCGCCACGGCCGGCGCGAACTGGGTCTTGATCGGGTCGACGATGGTGGGGCTGAGCAACAGCACCGCCATCAGTAACTGCAACGGCTCACGCAGCCAGCGCCACATCCAGCGGGTCATGCGCCACCACACTAACAGGCAGCCCAAAGCGGCGAAGGCGTAAAGGCCCCAAGCGGTCAGATAGTCGTTCTCGGTCATGGTGTCCATGGCAAGGCTGGCAAAGAGGCGGCTATGATAACGGCTTTTGCGTGTCGCGGCTGCAATGCCGGCCACCGTCCGCCCGATAGAGAATTATCCATGCCTATTTCGACCGCACCGATTGCCCGCAAGGCCCCAGGCCCAGACCCGTACGCCTGGCTGCAGGAGCGTGACAGCCGCGACGTCCTCGATTACCTCAAGGCCGAAAACGCCTGGCAAGAGGCGCAGCTCGCCGACCAGCAGGCGTTGCGCGAGAGCCTGTTCGAAGAGATCAAGGGCCGTATCCTGGAAACCGACTTGTCCCTGCCCTCCCCCTGGGGCCCGTATCTGTACTACACCCGCACCACCGCCGGTGACGAATACGCGCGTCACTACCGCTGCCGCCGCCCGGCCGATGACAGCAACCAGGTGGATGAGCGCAGCGAAGAACTGCTGCTGGACCCGAACGTGCTGGCCAATGGCGGTTTTTTCTCCCTCGGCGCGTTCAGTATCAGCCCCGACCATCAGCGCCTGGCCTACAGCCTCGACACCAGCGGTGAAGAGATCTACACCCTGTTCGTGAAGGAATTGGCTACCGACAAAGTCAGCGAACTGGCGTTCGACAACTGCGACGGCAGCATGACCTGGGCCAACGACAGCCTCACGCTGTTCTTTGGCGAACTGGACGACACCCACCGCCCGCACAAACTCTACCGCTACCGCCTGGACGGCACGGCGGCGCAGGAAGTGTTCCACGAGCCCGACGGACGTTTCTTCCTGCATTGCTACCGTTCCAGCTCCGAGCGCCAGTTGCTGCTGGCCCTGGGCAGCAAGACCACCAGCGAAATCTGGGCACTGGACGCAGACCAGCCGCACCTGGGTTTCACCTGCCTGGCGCCACGGGTAGAAGACCATGAATACGATGTCGACCACGGCCAGCTGAACGGCCAGTGGACCTGGTTTATCCGCAGCAACCGCGACGGCATCAATTACGCGCTGTTCGTCGCCGCCGACACCGGCACGGTGCCCACCGAAGCCGACTGGCAGAACCTGATTCCCCACAGCGACGAGGTGATGCTGGACGGCGTCAGCCTGAATGCCAGCGCCATGACCTTGAGCCTGCGCATCGGTGGCCTGCCGGTGATCGAAGTGCACCCCGAGGGCGTGCAGGCCTATCGCGTGGAACTGCCTGACGCGGCTTACAGCCTCTACGTACAGGACAGCCTGGAATTTATCAGCGACAAGGTCCACCTGCGCTATGAAGCCCTGAACCGCCCGGCCCAGGTGCGCCAGTTGGAACTGGCCAGCGGCGCTCAACAGGTGCTCAAGCAAACCCCGGTACTCGGCGTATTCAATGCCGACGACTACGTCAGCCAGCGCCTGTGGGCCACGTCCGCCGACGGCACCCAGGTGCCGATCAGCCTGGTGGTCAAGCGTGACCAGCTCGGCAAGCCGACGCCGTTGTACCTGTATGGCTACGGCGCTTACGGCCAAAGCCTCGACCCGTGGTTCTCCCACGCACGCCTGAGCCTGCTCGACCGTGGCGTGGCGTTTGCCATCGCGCATGTGCGTGGCGGCGGCGAACTGGGTGAAGTCTGGTATCGCAACGGCAAGCAGGAACACAAGCAGAACACGTTCAGCGATTTCATCGCCTGCGCCGAACACCTCATCGCTCAAGGCCTGACTACCGCCAGGGAACTGGCGATCAGCGGCGGCAGCGCCGGCGGCCTGTTGATCGGTGCCGTGCTCAACCAGCGCCCGGAACTGTTCCAGGCGGCGATCGCCGAAGTGCCGTTTGTCGATGTGCTCAACACCATGCTCGACCCGGACCTGCCGCTGACCGTCACTGAGTACGACGAATGGGGCAACCCGCAGCAGCCCGAGGTGTATGCGCGCATCAAGGCGTATGCGCCTTACGAAAACGTGCGGGCCCAGGCCTACCCGCACCTGCTGGTGATTGCCGGTTACAACGACAGCCGCGTGCAGTACTGGGAAGCGGCCAAGTGGGTGGCCAAATTGCGCGACACCAAGACCGACGACAACCTGCTGCTGCTCAAGACCGAGCTGGGTGCCGGTCACGGTGGCATGAGCGGTCGTTACCAGGGATTACGTGACGTAGCGCTCGAATACGCGTTTGTGTTCAAGGCGCTGGAACTGATTTAGGAACTTAGCCAGGCGGTCCTGTCTGAACACAGGACCGCCTACCGAATTGATGGACCAAGATCGCAGTTATGTCAGAACCCACCCTGCTCAACCAAGAAATCCGCGACATGCTGATGGACTGCGGCCTGTTCGACCCGCTGCTACCGGAAGATTTTCATATCGCCGCGGGCTACTTCAATATCAGCAGCATTGCCCAGGATGAGGTGATTTTCCTCGAGGGCGATGCCGGCACCTTCATGTGCATCCTCCACAGCGGCCAGGTGGCGGTGCAGAAAACCAACCACGCGGGCCAACGCCTGACCATCGCCACCCTGCGCAGCGGCCGGGCCTTTGGCGAAATGGCGGTGCTCGACGGCGAACGGCGCTCGGCCAGCTGCATGGCGGCCACCGACTGTGTGCTGCTGAACCTGGGCAAGGACGCTCTGGAGAAAATGCTCAACGAAGCGCCCAGGGTGGCGGCCAAGATCATCCGCGCGATTGCCATCGCCCTGTCCAAGCGTTTGCGCATGGCTGACGGGCAATTACTGGCGCAACAGTTTTAACCGCCAGGCGTCTTCGGCTTGCTGTCGTTCTGCTGCAGGCCCGGCACGGTCTGGTCCTTGGGCGGCGCCGGCAGCACGATGGGTGCCAGGGGCGGCGAGCCGTTGGTCTTGGGCGCGACGGGCGGCGTGACCTGCGGGTACAACGTGGGCGTTGGCGTGCCCGGCGCGCCGGGGGTGGGTGCGGGGGCGACCGGTACGGTTTGCGATTCCTGCGCCTGCGCCGCACCCAATGCGAGCGCGCCAAGCACAATGACCGTTAGAATGCTGCACTTCATCGATGGCTCCATGGCCTGACCGGAATGTCGTAAGGCTACTCCCAACCGCGCAAGAATGCCCTTCCCAATGAGATTTCCATGAAACGTTTCGTTCTGCTGGACACCACTCCGATCCCCGACAACGGCGGTGCCTTGTGCCTGTTCGAATATGGCGAGGATTTTGTCATCAAGATTCAGGGCGGTGACGGTGGCCAGTTGATGAACACGCGCATGCACGGTTCCGAAGACGCCCTGGCGGAAATTCCCTGCCGCAAGGTCGCGGGGCGCCCCGGCTCTCGGGTGCTGATCGGCGGCCTGGGCATGGGATTCACTCTCGCCTCGGCGCTCAAGCACTTGGGCAAGAGCGCCGAAGTGGTGGTGGCGGAATTGGTCCCGGGCGTGGTGGAGTGGAATCGTGGGCCGCTGGGCGAAAAGTCCGGCCGCCCCTTGCTTGACTCACGCACGGTGATCCGCCTGGAAGACGTGGCTAAAGTGTTGCAGGCTGAGCCCCAGGGCTTTGATGCGATCATGCTCGACGTCGATAACGGCCCTGAAGGCCTCACGCAGAAGGCCAACAGTTGGCTGTATTCCGCCGGCGGCCTGGCCGCCTGCGCCAAAGCGCTGCGCCCCAAGGGCGTGCTGGCCGTGTGGTCGGCCAGCGCCGACAAACTGTTCAGCGACAAACTGCGCAAGGCCGGTTTCAAGGCCGAGGAAGTGCAGGTGTTTGCCCACGGCAACAAGGGCACGCGGCATACCATCTGGATTGCGGAAAAGCTCAAGGGCTAATTGCGCTGTGATTAGCTAGAATCAACCTGTCCGTGACCACCCAATAGCCAGGAGCCATGATGAGCTCGACCAATCCGCCCTCCCACACCGCCAAGCTGGACCGCATCCTCGCCGACGCCCAGCGCGACCGGGAAATGGGCTACCGCGACAAAGCCCTGAAAATGTACCCCCACGTGTGCGGCCGCTGCGCCCGAGAATTCGCCGGCAAGCGCCTGAGCGAACTGACCGTGCACCACCGCAACCACAATCATGACGACAACCCCCAGGACGGCTCCAACTGGGAATTGCTCTGCCTGTACTGCCACGACAACGAGCATTCGCGCTATACCGACCAGCAGTATTTCGGCGAAGGCTCCACCAGCAGCCCGACGATTGCCAAGGCCACGCACAACCCGTTTGCGGCGTTGGCGGGGTTGATGAAGAAGGACGACTGAGGATTTTGTTGGCTGTTCCGGCCTCATCGGGAGCAAGCCCCCTCCCACATTATGATTTGTGAATACAGTCAAATGTGGGAGGGGGCTTGCTCCCGATAGCGATCGCCCCAGCACCACGATGCCCCAAAGCCGTATAATCGCGGTTTTTCTCCAAGGCACCCTTCCCCGTGGGCAATAAACGCTACAGCTGCATCGGTCTGTACAACCCCAAATCCCCTGAAAACGTCGGCTCGGTGATGCGCGCCGCCGGCTGCTACGGTGTGGCTTCGGTGTTCTATACCGGCGTGCGTTACGAGCGCGCGCGGGACTTCATCACCGACACCAAGAAGGTTCACCACGACATTCCGCTGATCGGCATCGATGACCTGAAGAAGATCCTGCCCCTGGGCTGCATCCCGGTCGCCGTGGAACTGGTGGAAGGCGCCCGCCCGCTGCCCGAATACACCCACCCCGACCGCGCGCTGTATATCTTCGGCCCGGAAGACGGTTCGCTGGATAAAGACATTCGCGACTGGTGCGAAGACGTGGTCTACATCCCGACCACCGGCTGCATGAACCTTGCCGCCACCGTCAACGTGGTGCTCTACGACCGCCTGGCCAAGGGCAACAACACCCGCTCGGGCCCCAAGTACTGAAATATCGGGAACATCCAGCCCTCGAGAACAGTCAGCTACTTACACTTGCCTTTGTAGGAGACAGACCATGAGCGACAGCAAAACCCTGCGACCTTTCATCGAACATCAGCAGCCTGAAGCCCCGCGTACACAGAACGTGCATGGCTGGGAGCGCATCGGCTCGGTGGCCGGTGGCGTGATGATGGTAGGCAAAGGCCTGCGCCGTGGCGGGCTCTTCGGGCTGATCCAGGTAGCGATTGGTGGCGTGGCGCTGGCTCGGGGTTTCACCGGGCACAGTTCGCTCAAGGACAAGCTGGAGCAAGGCCGCCAGGAAATGAACAGCGTACGCACGAAGATCGAGCGCGCTGGCGCGGAGCTGCAGAACTTGAAGACCAAGGCTGAAGTGGCGGCTGACAAAGCCACGAAAACCGTGGGGTGACCCAGGTCTTCGGCCTATAGAGATTCAAATGTGGGAGGGGGCTTGCTCCCGATAGCAGGGTGTCAGTCACCGCATACAGTGACTGGACCACCGCTATCGGGGGCAAGCCCCCTCCCACATTTTGCTATGTACAGGGCTTGGGCTCAGCGTAGTAATTTGGAATCCAGTACAACCGATGACTCGCCGATGATGCGCTCAGCCAGTTGCACAAACTCTTTTGTGGTAACGCTACCGGCCCGCATTACCGCCTGCGCCAGGTCATCGAGCGACCGTTTGTTATGGGTTTTCACGCGGATCTCTCGGTCCAGTTCCTGCAACACCACCACGGCACGTGACACCGTCGCGCCGCTGACATGTTCGCCCCGCAGGCGCGTCACGTCCTTGCCCTCTTTCGCCAGGCGCGCCTGTATCGCTTGATACCGTTCATCGGTGATGCCCCCGGCGCGGCGTACCAGTTCAATGGCGTAATAGCCGGCCAGGCCTTCGCTGATCCAGTCACTGCTGTCGTGGTCATTGAAGCGGGCGATGGCCTGCACCACTTCGCGGATCAACGGGCTGCTGCCGTCTTCGCTGACCAGCGGCGTGCGGCTGTTGAGGTAGATCGAGTCACGCGCCGAAACTGCGCCACGGCGCATCGGATCGCTGGCGCCCACCACCAGCAATTTGGCCGGGTGGCGCGGGAACGCGGCTTCCACCTGCGGCCACACGAAGGTCAGCAGCGTCAGCACATCCATACGCCGCATGCCCTGGCCCTTGGGCGAGGTCACGGTGACCTCGGTTTCCCCCAGGCGCATGCGGCGGCTGCCCAGGTTACCGGCGAGCATCCAGCCGGTGGGGCGGTCGAACAGGCGGGATACGTTGTCGATGCGGAACCGGTTCTTGCCGATACGCGGCCAGGCGGTCTCGACGCTTTTCCAGCCTGGCGGCAGCTCGAACATCAGCCGCGCGACCAACTCCACCCCGTCCTGCTGGTCCAGCCGTGCGGCGGGCACCAGGTCATCGCCACGAAACAGCGCCCAGCCTGGCGTCATCCGCGTTTCATAGCTGCCCGGCTTGCGCGCGTGGGTGAGGCGTACGCGGTAGGTCAGGCCGGCCTTGTCGGCGCCGGGTTGCCAATGACCACGATGGCCGGTGACTTTCCATTGCCCATCGGCCTTGAAGTCGCTGTAGTCGCCGTCCTGGCCCAGGTCAAAATCCAGACTGCGCACGGCGGAACCCTGGGACAGGCTCACGCGCACTTCGGCCTGATCGCTCTGGGGCATGAGTTTGACGTGGTAATCCAGGTCGACTTTCTTCGCGCACCACGCCGGCATGCTCAGCGCCAGCAACAGCGCAGAGGTCGCCAGCTTGAATCCCACCCTCATACACATTCCTCGTTCAACCTGCGCGGAAGATCAGGTAATCCTCCCAGTCGTCCTCTGGCACGCTGCCTTCGCTGAGCATGCGCCCGGACTGGGAAATGCGTTCGTGGTGCACGGCGTCGCGGTCGCCGCAGACCAGGTGGTGCCACAGTGGCAAATCCTTGCGCTCGCTGACCAGCCGATAGCCGCAGGTGGGTGGCAGCCATTTGAACTGGTCGGCCTGGCCGGGTGTGAGCTGGATGCAGTCGGGCACCGACGCGCGACGATTGGGATAGTCGGTGCACTGGCAGGTTTTCAGGTCGAGCAGTTTGCAGGCGATGCGCGTGTAATAGACGCTGTTGTCGTCTTCATCCTCAAGCTTTTGCAGACAGCACAGGCCACAGCCGTCGCACAACGACTCCCATTCCTCCTGGTCGAGGTGTTCGAGGGTTTTGCGTATCCAGAAAGGTTCGACTTTGGCGGCCATGGCTCTGCATCAGTATCGGTAGGTGAAAAGGCCGCCAGTCTAGTGCCCAAGCCCCCTGGGGCCAAGCGCTGTCGACTGACGGTGTAACAACACTTGTCAGTCTAGTAGCGGCGCAGTAGTTTTGAGCGCCGAATCGACGATCAGGAACTGCTCATGACCCGTGTTGCCGACTACCCGATCCACCCCCAATTCATCGACCGCTGGTCGCCGCGCGCCTTTACCGGCGAGAGCATTCCCCAGGAAACCCTGCTGAGCTTCTTCGAAGCGGCGCGCTGGGCCCCTTCGGCGTACAACTCGCAGCCATGGCGTTTTCTTTATGCCCGTCGTGACACGCCGGATTGGCAGCGTTTCCTGGGCCTGCTCAATGAATTCAACCAGGGCTGGGCGCAGCATGCATCGGCGCTGGTGATCATCGCCTCGAAAACCGACTTCATCGCCCCCGGCGCCAAGGAAGAAACCCCGGCCTTGTGGCACACCTTCGACACGGGCGCCGCCTGGGGTCACCTGGCCCTGCAAGCCAGCCTGAGCGGCTGGCACACCCACGGCATGGCCGGCTTCGATCAGGAGCTGACCCGCAAAGAGCTGAAGATTCCAGAAGGGTATGCACTGCATGCCGCCGTGGCCATCGGCAAGCTGGGGGATAAGTCGACCCTGCCGGAGTACCTGCAAGGGCGTGAGGCGCCGAGCCCGCGCAAGCCGCTGAGCGAGCTTGTTTCGGAGGGTGATTTCAGTCTCTGAATCGTACGCAAACCTAATGTGGGAGGGGGCTTGCCCCCGATGGCGGAGTGTCAGCCGGCTAATGTACTGACCGGCCCACCGCTATCGGGGGCAAGCCCCCTCCCACATTTGTACTGCTGTGGTTCAGTAACCGCGCTCGAAACTCACCTCGCCGCGCAGCTCTTGCTTGGCTTGATAGGCACGCACGTTCTGCACGAACAGCTCCACCATCATCGACGGCGAAGTCGGCGCCGAGCTGTGCCCGGTCAACAATAAGCCCCACGCCGTCCAGAACGGGTGGCGCTGCGGCAGCGGTTCCTGGCGGCACACGTCGATCACCGCACCGGCCAGGTGCCCTTCTTTCAGGGCTTCGACCAGATCGGAATCGACTACCGCCACGCCGCGCCCGACGTTGATAAACAGCCCGGTCGGCTTGAATTGCTTGAACAGGGCCGCGTCGTACAGGTCATGGGTTTCGGGGGTGTTGGGCAGCAGGTTGATCACATAATCCACCTCGCCCACCAGCCGGCTCAACTGATCGAGCCCGGCGACTTCAATAAATGGCGCCTGCTCGCGGGCCTGGCTGGCGATGCCATACAGCTTGACGCCGAACGGCAGCAGGAACTGCGCCACGCTCTGGCCAATATCGCCGGTTCCGACGACCAGCACCTTGCGTCCCGCCAGGCTCTGGCCCAAGCGGTTGTCCCACTTGCGCTCGACCTGGCTGACCAGCCGCGCCAGCACTTCACGTTCGTGGCCGAGCATGTAAGTGAGGACGAATTCGGCCATGACCTGGCCAAAGATACCGACCGCACGGGTCAGGCGATAATCACGCGGCAGGCCTTCAGCCAGCAGCGGCGTGATGCCGGCCCAGGTCGATTGCAGCCATTGCGGGTGATGCCCCTGGCGCAACAGCGTTGCCAGCAGGTCCGGCTGGCCCAGCCACACCGGGCAATCGGCAGCCAGGCGCGAGAGTTCGGCCGAGTCGCCGCTGGTCAGCACCTCGAGGTCGGGCGCGGCTTCGCGAAGCAATTGGGCGTAGAGCGGGTGATCCTGTTCAGCAATCAGAACACGCATGGTTCAAACCTTTCAAAAACAGTGCAGACGGCCGCCCGCATCCTTACGGCCAGCGCCAACTCAATACGATTGCGTTGAAGAATGTGCCCGGCACCGGGCACCCACCGATCACATCGGGTCGTTGCGTCGCAGCAGCTCTTCGGGCAAGTGTTCGATGTACTCGTCCTCGGCCGGCGGCATTTGCAGGTGGTAGCCCTGCTTGTCGAGGTTTTCCAGGACCACGACAATGTCTTCGCGCGACAGCTTGCGCTGCGGTGTCAACACCATGTCGAACGCGTGATGCGGCTTGCCGAAGGCCACCATCAACGGCTCCGGCACCCGCTCCAGAGCGTCACTTTTGAGTACGTAAAGGTACATGCCGTCTTTTTTCAAGCTGCGATAAATGGAGCAGATACGTTTCAAGGCTGTTCTCCGGCAGTGGCCAGGCTGTCGAGCAGCGCCTGGCCCATCAACTCGCGGCGCCAGCCACGCAGCGAGTCTGGCAATTGGTAAGGCCCATCGGGGTAGCCACTTTTAACCAGGGCTTCGAGGGTTTTCTTGCGCAGCATCAGCTCCGGGGCCATGTCCAGGCGTTCAGCTTCAGCCTGGCCCAGGGCGCGCAGTTGCTTGATCAGCGCCGCGGCGTCGACCGGCAGCGGTTCAGGCACGGCAGGCGGCCATTGGTCCATGGGCACGCTGCCCGCACGCTTGATCAGGTCGAGCAGGAACTGGCCGTCCTGACGCACGGTGCGCGGGTGCATGTCTTCGATCTTGCCCAGGGCGGCGAGGTTATCCGGCTGGGTTTTGGCCAGGGGCCATAACGAGTGTTCACGGATGATGCGGTTGCGCGGCAGGTCACGGGCACGGGCCTGCTGTTCGCGCCAGGCGCACAGTTCACGCAGTACGGCGAGTTGGGCGCGCGACAGCTTCCACGCCAGCTTGGCGTCGCGGTACACCTCGTACGGGTCAACTTCGCGACGCAGGTTGGCCACCAGTTCGGCACCGTCTTCCAGCACCCAGGCGTACTTGTCATCCGACAGACGCGGGCGCAGGCGGATATACACCTCGGCCAGGTGCACGGCGTCTTCGGCGGCGTAGCTCACCTGGGTGTCGGACAATGGCCGCTGCAGCCAGTCCGAGCGCGTCTCGCCCTTGGGCAGGTCGATATCGAGCACCGCTTGCACCAGGCGCGAGTAACCCATGGAGAAACCCAGGTTCAGGTAAGCCGCAGCCAATTGGGTGTCGAACAACGGCGCCGGCAGGCTGCCGGTCAGGCGCAACAGCACTTCCAGGTCTTCGCTGCAGGCGTGTACCACCTTGATCACGCCTGGGTCTTCCAGCAAGGCGGCCAAGGGTTGCCAGTTGTCGATGGTCAGCGGATCGATCAGGTAAGCGCGCACGCCATCACCGATCTGGATCAGCCCGGCAATGGGATAGAAGGTGTCGACCCGCATGAATTCGGTGTCGAGGGCGACGAATGGCAACTGCTGCCATTCGGCGCAATGCTGGCCGAGGCTATCGTTGTCGCAGATCCAGTGAATATCGATGGCCACACGGCTCTCCCTTGAAGAATGGCGCGCAGTATATATCGCGAAAGGGGCTTGCGAGCATCCGCAGTGCACAGGCAACCATGAAAACTCAGACAGGAGATGACGAATAATCCGACAGGCGGGAGTTATCCCCTCTTACGCAGGACGTAGACACACCAGAGCTTGGAGCCCGGCAGGAACTCCCGATGATTCAAAACCTTGAAGCCCGCCTGGCGGAACTCCTCCTCAACCGGCGTACGCGCGTCCACGGACACAATCACGGTATCGCGACTGACCCGGTGAAATTCGCGCAGCAACACCAGGCGCACCTCGGTGCTGGGCACATGGCGAAACAACTCCAGGCAGAAGATGCAATCCACCGCATTCGCTGAGAGGCCGATGGAAAACGCCGAACCGGGGAATGTCTTGACGCGTTTGAGCAGCGCCGCCGGATGGTGGGTGCGGGCATGGTCGAGCATTTGCTGGGAATTGTCCGACGCCAGGATCACCCGATTGACATGCTCGCCCAGCACCGGCCAGAACCGCCCGGAGCCGCAGGCCAGGTCCAGGATCAACCCCGGCTCCCCGGCGACCTTCAACGCATGGCGTACCAACCGCGCATCGCGCCATGCGGCCAGGCGCTGCAACAGCCCGGGCGGACGAGTATCACCGCAGACCCTGGCATGTTCACGGTCATGGCGCTCGGTGAATTCGGTCTCGATGGAGGATGGAGGCTGTGACGACATCGCGGGCTCATGTGGCTATAACGGAAGTAGAACGACCTTGGTCCGCAGCTTAACCACTGCAACGTGAAAAAAAGGTCGAAAGCCCTCCGGGCCTTCCGTTGATGATTCGGGACGCCATTGCCATTGGGCTAAACCGCCGGCGCAGCTTGTTCCCCTGCCCCGCGCTGTCAATAATGACCACCCGACCTGCCCCAAGGATTCGACCGCATGAAAGCACCTCTAGCCCTGTGTGTACTGGCGAGCATGGCAACCACCGCCCTGGCCGATACCCGCCCGTCACGCCTCGACGAAGTCATCGAGCGTGGCACGCTGACGGTGTGCACCACCGGCGACTACATGCCCTACACCTCGCTGCGTGCCGATGGCCGCTATCAAGGCATTGATATCGCCATGGCTGAATCCCTGGCCAAGAGCCTCAACGCGACGATCACCTGGGTGCCCACCACCTGGAAAACCCTGATGCCGGATTTTCTGGCGCAACGCTGCGACATTGCCGTGGGCGGTATTTCGGTGTCGTTGGAGCGCCAGAAAAAAGCCTTCTTCAGCCAGCCGCTGGGCGTCGACGGCAAGATCCCGCTGGTGCGCTGCGCCGACGTGCAGCGCTACCAGAGCGTCGAACAGATCAACCAGCCCCAGGTGCGGGTGATCGAGCCGGCGGGTGGCACCAACGAAGTGTTTGCCCGCACCCACCTGGCCCAGGCGCAGATACGCCTGCACGACAACGTGACGATTTTTGACGAACTGCTGGCGGGCAAGGCCGACGTGATGATCACCGACGCCAGCGAAGCGCGGTACCAGCAAAAGCAAAAACCGGGACTGTGCGCGGTCAACCCCGAGCGGCAGATGCAGTACAGCCAGAAAGCCTTCCTGCTGCCGCGCGATGACGTGGCCTGGAAAAGCTACGTCGACCAATGGTTGCACCTGAGCGTGGCGACCGGGGTGTATGACGGCATCGTCAGTCAGTGGCTGGCGGCGCCTTGATCAGCTTGCGCCACGATTCCCTCGCCGACCGTCTACGCTCTTGTCATTCCAATAAAATCGAGGGACGGTAAATGAACACACTGCTGCGATTCACCTGGCTATTGCTGTTGTGCTGTAGCCAGGTGCACGCCGCCACGGCCCAGGATGCGGAGGCCCAGGCGGCCAAGGCGCTGCTGGAAAAAGCCCTGGCGTATTACCAGAGCAACGGTGACAAGGCATTGGCCGCTTTCAGCCGCCAAGGTGAGTTCATCGACCAGGACCGCTACGTATTCGTGGTCGATACCAAAGGCGTGCTGCTGGCCAGTGGCGGCCCCTCTTCGGCCCTGATCGGTCGAGACGTGTCCGAGGTACTTGGGCCTGATCTGCAGGCTTCGTTCAAGCAAGCTATCAGCGCGCCCGAAGGCCAGGGTATCCAGCAGGCCGATTATCGCTGGCAGAACTGGAATGACGGCAAGGTCGAGCACAAGCACGTGTTTTACCAGCGAGTGGGCGAGCGCATCCTGGCGGTCGGCTATTACCTGCCACGGGCTACGCCGGAACAGGCACGGGCGCTGCGCAACAAAGCGGTGAACGCGCTGGTGAAGGATGAAGCGGGGACGCTCAAGGCGATCAACTCATTGCAGGGTGGTTTCCTGCAGGACGATCTCTACGTGTTCGTGGTGGACCTGGATACGCGGCGCTATGTGGCCCATGGCACCAACCTGCGCTTGATCAATACGGATTTTGCCAAGGTCAAGGACCCGGATGGGAAGCCTGTGGGTGAGCCGATTCTTCAACTGATGACTGAGCAGGATCAGGGGGAGTACAAATATCGGTGGAAGAATCCGGTGACGGGGAAGGTTGAGAATAAGCATGCTTATGTGCGTAAGGCGGGGCATTTTATGGTGGCGGTGGGGTATTACAGTCCCTGATGGGGGTGGGGTTGACTGAGTACATATCCGTTATTTAGGTAACGGCGGCTTAGGGTTCCGCCCTTACGGCGGGTCACTTTGGAAAAGCCCCAAAGTAACCAAAGGGCTCTTGCCCCACCACTCGGCACCTCGCCCAGGCTCGGTGTGCCCGTAATCCGACAGTGATTTGGGGGGCCGCCGCCACGCGCCATCCATGGCGCGGGGCGGCTAAACCGGCGTCCTGCCGGTTTACCCCCCAAATCCCTATCGAATTCCGGCCAGCGTGGTTTAACGGGGCGCTTAAGATCAAAAGCAAAAGCAAAAGCAAAAGCAAAGCGAGGCGGCCTTAAAGCCGACCTGATTATTGAAGCGTGCGCGGTGTCGCTTCTACTTCCTTAGACGCTGACGAAGTCAGCAATCTTTTGATCTGGCTCTTGCTCTTGCTTTGGATCTTGATCTCAGTCGCCCCGTTAACCACGCTGGCCGAACGCAGGCTTGAATCCGTGGGTAACCCGGCAGGACGCCGGGTTAGCCGCCCTGCGCCATGGATGGCGCATGGCGGCGGCCCACGGATTCAAGCCTGCGTTCGGGCACACCGAGCCTAAGCGAGGTGCCGAGTGGTGGGGCGAGGACCTTTTGGTTACTTTTGGGTCCTTCCAAAAGTGACCCGCTGTAAGAGCCAGCCCTTTCAAGGTCTTTTGATTTTAGCGGCTTTGAGCACCCGATCCGTCGACACATGGGCATTCGCGGCTTTGCCTTCCAGCCATTCCTTGGGTTTAGGCACCTTCGGCCCCCGTTTGCTCTTGACGACCGCTTTGGGCTGGATATTTCGAGCAAGGGCAAGCAGGTATTGAGCCAGCCCCGCTGCGGGGATAGGGATGGATAAATATTCTGGCAAGGCTATTTGCATCCCCTCGTAACCGCTGCGTACCTGCACCGTCAGGTGAAAAATCGATGCTTCCCAGTCGTCGGGCAGAGTTTGGCGATGAGCTTGTTCGACGCTGCGTTTGAGCACGGCCAGAACGTTGTAAGCCAACACGGCCGATGCAAATCCCAACAGGGCTGCCTTAGGATTGCCCAAGGTTTCGATTTCACTGTCCAACACCGCTTCCAGGCGCTGGAACATCCCTTCGATGCTCCAGCGACGGCGGTACAAATCGGCGATTTGCTCAGCACTGATAGAGTCGGGCAAGTTGCTCCAGAACAGCAGCGTAGCGTCGCCGGATTCGGTGGGGTTTTGCAGGTTCAGTTCGACTCGCCGCCACTGTCGTCCACCTTTTACTTCGATGATTTGCTCGCGCACGCTGCCTGCCGCGACCGCAACAGGCAGCTGCCAGTCGCTTTCCTTAAGCAGGCGTGGATGTTTGCTCTGTTCGCGAATGATGAACGAGGCCCCGGTATCTTCGCAGGCCTGCATGACCGGGAGCGTGCAGTAGAGTCGATCAGCCATCCACAGTTGCCCCGCGCTGGCCTTTTCCAGCAACGGCAGCACGCTGACGCGTTCGCTGGCATAGGCATCTTCACAAGGCTGAAGATCAACGACCTGGTCCAGATCGGGGTCGTAAACCACAACGGAAAAACCAGGCCGGGCGGCGCCTCGTTCACGGCGCAAAGCGCCCAGACGCTTTTCGCTGGAAGGCAGGTGGTTACCGTCAACGACCCGTAGTTGCCAACCAGGCAAAATGGCTGTGTGCCCCAGTTCTTTTATCGTCGGTGCCAAACGCTCTGCGCTACCGGTGACCAGGGCGCGCAGTAGCGCAGGCTCTGTACGACTGACCTTGTCATACAGCGCCGCCAAGCTGACAGGAAGATCTTCCATCTGTCGCGCGGCGGCATGCAGCGAAGGTCGCAAACCCAATGAAACAAGGGACATCAGTTCAACGATGGTTGAAAACAAAAGCTCTCGTGGGTACTGCCGCTGACGGTGCTCTTCGAACACCTGGTCGACCCATTCAGCAGGAACAGCCTGCTCCAATATCACTCTGGTCATGACACTGGCCGGTGCTTTTTTCTCAAACCGCGCTAGAACCTCTGCCCACATCGCTTTCGTCACCCTGATCGGAGTTTTGCGGGATTTTATCAAAGACCTTGAAAGGGCTGGCTGTAAGAGCGGAACCATAAGCCGCCGTTACCTAAATAACGGATATGTACTCAGTCACCCCCAACGACCTGGTCGGCCCAGAGGCCGCCACGCCCCAAGCCATCAGCGCTTATCCCCAAGCCCCCGCAACACCCGATCCGGCATCACCACTGCCGCCACCAACCCCAACAACGACACCCCCGCACTCACCATCAACAAATGCCGAAACGTCACCGCCAACTCCCCTCGCAACGCATCCCGCGCCGCCCCGGGCGCAGCGTTAAGCCCATCAAGCAGCACATTCCCAGAGCCCCCCTCGCCCACCAACGCACCACTGGCCAAATGAACAAAACTCCCATCCTGCAACAACGCCAACAGCAACGCCGACATACACGCCACCCCCACCGCCCCACCCAGGGAGCGGAACAGGTTGGTCGTACTGGTCGCCACGCCAATATCACGCTGCTCCACCGAATTCTGCGTCCCCACCAACGAAGTCGGAAACTGCATCCCCGCAGCAATCCCGCACAACAGCATGAACAATGACGTCAGCCCGACTGCCTCAGGCGCACTGTAGGCCATGCCGAAAATCGCCAGGGGACTCAACACCGCGCCACTGAGGATCATCGGTTTATAGCGGCCCGTCACCGACGTCATGCGCCCGGCGAAATAGGCGCCCATCGGCAACCCCATCGCCAGGGGCAGCAGGTGCAGGGCCGCGCTGTCGGCACCGGCGCCGGTCACGGTCTGGTAACGCAGCGGCATCAGCACGGTCAGGGAAATCGCCTGGAAGCTGGTGATGAAAATCGTGCACCAGCACAACACCGCGCTGCGGTTGACGAACAGGTGCATGGGCAACAACGGCTCCGGCGCGCGGCGTTCATGCCATACGAACACGCTCAACGCCAACAGCGCACAGGCCAGCAGCCCGAGCACTTGATCGTCACGCCAGGCATGGCCCTGGCCGATTTGCGTGATACCAAGCAACAAAGCGGTCAAGCCGATGATCATCAGCACGGTGCCGAAGTAATCGATGATCGGTTTGCGTTGTGGCACCGGCAACCCCACCAGGGTGCGATGGGCCACGTACCAGGCGACTGCGCCCAACGGCAGGTTGATCAGGAACACCCAACGCCAGGACAGGTATTGGGTCATATAACCGCCCAACACCGGCCCGGCGACGCTGGCCACGGCATACATGCTGCTGAAGTAGCCCTGGTAACGCCCGCGCTCGCGGGGTGGGATGATGTCGCCGATGATCGCCTGGCTTACCGAGACCATCCCGCCGGCACCGATGCCCTGGAGAACCCGCGCCAACACCAACTGCTCCATGCTTTGCGCCAAGCCACAGAACAGCGAGGCGCCGGTGAACAGCCCCATGCCGATCAACATCATCGGCCGCCGTCCATACAGGTCGCCGAGTTTGCCGTAGATCGGCACCGCCACCGTCATCGCCACCATGTAGCCGGAGATCACCCAGGCCAGCAGGTTGACGTCATGAAATTGCGCGGAAATGGCCGGCATCGACACGGCGACGATGGTCTGGTCCAGCGCACCGAGAAAGATCGCCAGCATCAGCGCGGCGAGGATGCTGCGCACGGCGGGAACGGTTGGAGCGGGCTGATTGAGAGGGGTCACGGCAGAACCTTCGAGCAGGGCCCGCAGGCAAAGGCAGCCAGCGGGAATGCCGAATACGATAGCAGGCTATTCGATAGCTTCGTAAGGAAGCCCGACGTAATTTTCCGCGATGGTCTTGCGCCCCGCCTCGGAGTTAATGAAGTAATCCAGCTCGCTCTCGGCAATGCGCTGGCTGAAGCCGTCCGCCTCGGGAAATTGATGCAGCATCGAGGTCATCCACCAGGAAAACCGTTCGGCCTTCCACACCCGCCGCAGGCAGATGGCGGAGTACCGCTCGAGCAACTCCACGCGCCCTTCGCGATAGACCTTGAGCAAGATCCGAAACAAGGTGTTCACATCACTGGCCGCCAGGTTCAAGCCCTTGGCGCCGGTGGGCGGCACGATGTGCGCGGCATCGCCGAGCAGGAACAGGCGCCCGTACTGCATCGGCTCCACCACAAAGCTGCGCAGCGGTGCGATGCTTTTTTCAAGGGACGGCCCGGTGACCAATCGTTCAGCCAGGTCGCCGGGCAGGCGGGTTTTCAGCTCATCCCAGAAGCGCTGGTCCGACCAGTCGGCCAAGGGCTCCTGCGCGGGCACCTGCAAGTAGTAACGGCTGCGGGTCGGCGAACGCATGCTGCACAGCGCAAAGCCACGGGGATGCTTGGCGTACACCAGCTCCGGGTGCACCGGCGGCGTATCGGCAAGCATGCCCAGCCAGCCGAACGGATAGACGCGCTCGAACACCTGCAGCGCCTCGGGCGGAATCGACTGACGGGCCACGCCGTGAAAGCCGTCACAACCGGCGATGTAATCGCACTCCAGGCGAAAGGCCTGGCCCTGATGCTCGAAGGTCAGCCAGGGGCGTTCAGTTTTCAGGTCATGGGGGCGTACGTTCGAGGCTTCATACAATGTCGTGGCGCCGGCTGCTGCACGGGCGGCCATGAGGTCGCGGGTGACTTCGGTCTGGCCGTAGATCATCACCGACTGGCCGCCGGTCAGGGTCTTGAGGTCGATGTGCGTGAGTCGGCCATCGCGCGCCACGGCGAAACCGTCATGCACCAGGCCCTCGGCGTCCATACGTCGGCCGACACCGGCCTCGCGCAGCAGGTCGACCATGCCTTGCTCCAGCACCCCGGCGCGGATGCGGCCTTGCACGTAATCGGCGGTTTGGCGCTCTAGGATCAGGGTCTGGATGCCAGCATTGTGCAGCAACTGGCCGAGCAACAGTCCGGAAGGACCGGCGCCAATAATGGCGACTTGGGTTTTCAGCGTTTTCATTATTCTTATGGCCTGTAGGCTTCACCCGAACCGAACGAGTGAAAGAGTTGTCAGTGGACGTGTGGCTGACATTTTTCACTTGAGCGAGCAGCATAAGAAGGTGAAAACTGTTTCAAAGCCTGCGCTTTTTGCCAATCGGGGCGATTACCGACCACTTCCTGAGTATCGGATTGAAACCATGACCAACACCGCGATTCCGGTCTTCAAGCTTTACGGGGAAAGCCAACAGTGGCCGACCCCCGATTTGTTGCACTGCGAAACCATTTCCCGGCGCAGTCGGGAATACCAGTGGGAAATCCAACCCCACCGGCACGCGGATCTCTGCCAGCTGCTGTACGTGCACAAAGGCCAGGCACACCTGGAAATCGAAGGCCAGCGCACCACGCTCAACGAAGCGAGCCTGCAGGTACTGCCGCCGCTGTGTGTGCACGGTTTTCGTTTTTCCGAAGATGTCGAAGGTTACGTGGTGACCCTGTCGGCGCCCCTGGTCAGCCACTTGCAGGCGCAACTGGGCAGCACGGTCGATGGCCTGCACGCCCTGGGCAACTACCCGGCGGGCAAGGACAGTGATTACCTCAACAACCTGTTCACCCGTTTGCAGGACGAATACGCCGACGATCAACCGGCACGCGACATGATGATGCACGCCCTGGTCAGCGTGCTGCTGGTGTGGGTCAGCCGCCAGGCAATCCAGCGCCGCCACCCCAGGGTGCCACGCAGCCGTGAATATTTCCGACGCTTCACCCAGTTGGTCGAACAGCATTACCGCGAACACCCCAAGATTGAAGACCTGGCCCACAAGTTGGGCATCTCGGTCTCACACTTGAATGGGACGTGTCGGGAGTTGGGCGGGCAGCCAGCCTTGCAGATCATGCATGACCGCCAATTGCTGGAGGCCAAGCGCCTGCTGACGTACACCAGCATGACGATCAATGAAATGTCGGAAGTGCTGGGGTTTTCCGACCCGACCAACTTCTCACGCTTGTTCCGCCGCAGGGTCGGATTCTCACCGAAAGCGTTTCGCGAGCAGCTGAAGGCCGATAGCCCACAGCATTAAACATCGGCGGCTTGCAGCGTGTCCGGCATCAACGCAAGGCACTGAAACTGCCGCTGCGGGGCACACACATATCCTGATGGCAACTGATCGCAAAGGTAGGCTGCATGCGCGTCTGTTCCACGCGATACGCGGCCGTCCCGTACAGCGCGGTAGCCAATGCGCACAGGCTGAAAATCATCAGGTACTTTCTGGTTTTAATACTCATGACACACCTCTGAACAGATCTATACGGTGCTGTTTAAAGCATAGGTCAGTCCGGGCAAGTTGCCATGATTGCAGGCCATTCAGCCCGTTTATGTCGCCTCAGAGACCGACATCCCAAGCAGGCGCCTCGGGAAACCGCAACACCAGAAAATCCAGCAGGCTGCGCAACGCCGAGGGCATGTGCTTGCGCGAGGCGTACACCGCATAGATATTCATCTGCCGTGGCTCGGCTCCCGGCAGCAAGCGCACCAGTTCACCGCTGCGGATCAGGTCGCCGGCCTGATAGCTGGGGAGCATCGCCACCCCTGCCCCAGCCAGCGTGACACGCAATAACGTACTGGCCTCGTTGGCGGTGATATTGCCGTGTACGGGCACCGACACATGCTCGCCGTTTTCCTCGAAATGCCACAGGTTCTTGCCGAAGTAGGAGTGGGTCAGGCAGTTGTGCCGGGCCAGGTCTTCGACTTTCTGCGGCGCCGGATGCACCTGCAGATAAGCCGGGGTGGCGCACACCACCGAGCGGCACACGGTCAGGCGCCGGGCGATCAGGTTCGGGTCCAGGTCGTTGCTGGTGCGAATCGCCAGGTCGATGCGCTCATCCACCAGGTTCACCGTGCGATCCAGCATCTGCAGATCGACCGTCACCAACGGGTAGCGTTTGACGTACTCGGCAATGGCCGCGCCCAACTGCGCCTGGCCGAACGAGGTGCTGACACTCAGGCGCAGCAGGCCCCGCGGGGTCTCATCGGGCTCGCTGACGGCGGCCTGCATATCAGCGCACAGTTCCAGCAATTGCCGACAACGCGGCAGGGTTTCACTGCCGGCGGCCGTGAGGCTGAGCTTGCGCGTGGTGCGGTGCAGCAGGCGCGCGCCGACCCAATCTTCCAGTTCGGCCAGATAGCGCGAGACCACTGGGCGCGACAGGTCCAGATGATCGGCGGCGGCAGATTGACTGCCCAGGTCCACCACGCTGACAAACACGCGCATTGCTTGAAGACGATCCATGATTTGCCCGATTTCAGAAACAAACTATGTCCCAGCATCGCATTTTTTGTGATGTTTTATGCAACTAAGCTCTGTGCACCCCTTACCGATGGCAGGAGCTGCCCGATGTTCTCGACCTTCAAACGCTTAACTCTGGCGACAGCCGCCCTGGCCTTCAGCGCCCACGCACTGGCGGCAGAGTTGAAACTCGAGGTGTACAACCCCGGCGAAGCCGCGATTTTCCCGGTCAGCTCGGTGCTGGTCAGCGGTGCCAAGGACGCGATCCTGGTGGACGCACAATTCGGCAAGAGCCAGGCCGAGCAACTGGTGCAGAACATCCGCGCCAGCGGCAAACACCTGACCACCATCTACATCAGCCACGGCGACCCGGACTACTACTTCGGCCTCGACACCCTCACCGCCGCATTCCCCGAGGCGAAAGTGCTTGCGCCCCAACCGGTGGTCGACCATATCAACGCCACCGTCGCCGCCAAGCTGGCGTTCTGGGGCCCGAAAATGGGCGCCGACAAACCGGCCAAGACCGTCGTGCCACAGGTGCTCGAAGGCCACAGCCTGACGCTGGAGGGACAGCAGTTGGAAGTCATCGGCCTGGACGGCCCGCAGCCGGATCGCAGTTTTGTGTGGATTCCGTCGATCAAGGCCGTGGTCGGCGGCGTGGTGGTCGCGCAAAACATTCACCTGTGGATGGCTGACACCCAGACCCCGCAGTCCCACAAGGATTGGCTGGCCACCTTGCAACGTATTGCAGACTTGAAGCCGACCACCGTGATTCCGGGCCATTACCTGGGCACTCCATCACCGGCCTCGGTCACGTTCACCGCCGGCTACATCAAGGCCTTCGACAGCGAAACCGCCAAGGCCAAGGATTCCGCCGCCCTGATCGCGGCGATGAAAAAGCGCTACCCGACCCTCGCCGACGAAAGCTCGCTGGAATTGAGCGCCAAAGTCGCCAAGGGCGAAATGAAGTGGTAATTGGTTTTAAACCCTGACCTGACTGGAGAACGTCATGAGCAAGATCGCAATCATTGGTGCCACCGGCCGTGCCGGTAGCCAACTGCTGGAAGAAGCGCTGCGCCGTGGGCATACCGTCACCGCCATCGCGCGCAATACCGACACCCTGGCCGCACGCCCTGGCGTCACGGCCAAACGCGTTGATGCCCTGGACGCCGATGCCCTGCAACAGGCCGTGAGCGGCAGCGATGTGGTGATCAGTGCGGCGCACTTCGCCACCTTGCCTGCCAGCGCCGTGATCGGCCCGGTCAAGAAGGCCGGGGTCAAACGCCTGTTGGTGGTAGGTGGCGCCGGTTCGCTGCTGCTGCCGGACGGCAGCCGGGTGATCGACAGCCCGGGCTTCCCGGCTGAATACAAAACTGAAGCCAGTGCGGGGGCTGAGTTCCTGGAAGCGCTGCGTCAGGAAAAGGAGTTGGATTGGACCTTCCTGTCGCCGTCGGCCCTGTTCGATGGAACCGAGCGCACCGGTAAATTCCGCCTGGGCCAGGATGAGCTGCTGGTCAACACCGATGGGACAAGCTCGATCAGTTTCGCCGACTACGCCATTGCCATGCTCGATGAAGTGGAAGCCCCCAAACACTCGCGCAAACGCTTCACCGTTGGCTACTGACACCCGCCAATTAAGCAAAAGTAGTCCACTGTAGGAGCGAGGCGGGCGCCTCGCTCCTACAGTGGCATTAGGGCAAGCCACCTCCCGCATGTGTGCAGCCAATCCATCAGCGGCTGTGGATGCAGGAGACCATTTTGAGCTGTGGATCACTTCAACCACCCTGTTAATTCTGCCAGTAGACGCCTGGGTACAACGCCGTAATATTCAAGCCATGCACCGTGTTGATGCACAAGGAGGCTGCATGGCTAAGTTATCGATATTTTCCGGCAATCTCGTGGTGATTGGCTTTGGCTCAATCGCCAAAGCCACGTTGCCGCTGTTGCTACAACAAGAAACGCTGATCCTGCGCACCATCACTGTGATTGCGCCCGTGCTTGAGCAAACTTCATGGTTTGAAGCCAACAACATCATCTTTATCCAAGCGCACCTGGACGAAGACAACTACGAAGCCTTGCTTGACCGATATGTCGACCGCGGCGACTTCCTGCTCAATTTATCCGTGGACGTCAGCTCCATCGCCCTGATGACTTACGCCGCCCATGCAGGCGCGCTGTACCTCGACACCTGTATCGAACCCTGGGCTGGCGGTTATATCGACCCGGCACTGTCCAGCGCCCAACGCACCAACTACGCCTTGCGCCAGCAAATGCTCACGCTGCGCAACAGGCTCGGCAAGGGGCCTACGGCGGTGGTCGCCCATGGCGCCAACCCGGGCTTGATTTCACACTTGCTCAAGGCCGGCCTGATGCGGTTGGCTGACGAGTTGAAGCACCCGGCGCCCCTCGCTGACGGCCAAGTGCAGTGGGCGCGCCTGGCGATGCAGATGGGGGTCAAGGTGGTGCATATCGCCGAGCACGATACGCAACGCTCCACCCAGCCCAGACAAGCTGGAGAGTTCATCAATACCTGGTCGGTCGACGGTTTTATCAGCGAGGCCGGGCAGCCAGCAGAGTTGGCGTGGGGCACCCATGAACGACACTGGCGCAAAGACGCACGACGCCATCGTACCGGGGCGAAAAACGCGATCTATCTGGATCACCCCAGCGCCACCGTGCCCGTCAGAACCTGGACACCCGTGGCGGGCAGCTGCCTGGGCCTGCTGATTACCCACCATGAAACCTGCTCATTGGCCGATTACCTGACGCTACGCGAACACGACGAGGTGATTTATCGCCCCACGCTGCACTATGCCTACCGCTGCTGCGACGACGCACTGTTGTCGATCAACGAGTTGATCGGTAACGACTGGGCGCCTCCGCGCAGCAAACGGGTGATGGGGAGTGAAGTTGCCGACGGCGGGATCGATGCGCTCGGGGTATTGCTCATGGGACATGCCTTGAATGCCTATTGGTTTGGCTCGATGCTGTCGGTTGACCAGGCGCGGGTTCTAGTGCCGTTCAATACGGCCACCAGCCTGCAGGTCGCCGCAGGGGTGTTCGCAGGAATGGTCTGGGCGGTGCGCAATCCTGACCGGGGTATCGTCGAGGCCGAGGATATGGACCATACGCTTATCCTCGACACGGCCGCCCCCTACCTCGGGCTTGTGGTTGCGCAGCGAACCGACTGGCGGCCGACCCATACGAGCGCACAGGACAAACGCGACGACATTCAATACCCGTGGCAATTTGCGCAATTCGCTGGGGCATAAAGCATTTTTTCAATAGCTCCAACGACTTTCTCATTTGCCTGCCCTCGCCCACCATGGCCTGATGCGCCCTGGTTCATTCAAGGCAGGCCGATGGAAAACGTTCAGGCAAAACCCACCACCGCCGTGTGGCTGATGATCAGTGTGGTGCTGGTCGCCCTCAACCTGCGCCCGTCGATGGCGGCCGTGGGGCCTTTGTTGTCGTCGATTCGCGCTGAGGTGCCGCTGAATTTCAGCAGCGCGGCCTTGCTGACCATGTTGCCGGTGATGGGCATGGGCCTGGCGATGTTCTTTGGCATGGGCCTGGCCAGGCGCTTTGGCGAACACCGCAGCATCGTGGTGTCGCTGCTGGTGATCGGCGTGGCGACAGTGTCGCGGCTGTGGCTGGATTCAGCGCTGGAGCTGATTGTCAGCGCCATTGCTGCAGGCATCGGGATCGCGCTGATCCAGGCGTTGATGCCGGCGCTTATCAAGTCGCGCTTCAACGCTGACGTTTCGTTGTTCATGGGCCTGTATGTCACCGCGATCATGGGCGGCGCGGCACTGGCCGCCTCGTTTGCGCCCTTTGTGCAAGTGCACACCGGCAGCTGGCGCATGGGTCTTGCGATATGGGCGGGGCTGGCGCTGTTGGGGCTGGTGTTCTGGTACGCCCAGCGCTCGGCGTTGCCGCCCTTGCCTCAGGTCGACAGCGGCCCGCAGGCGTCGTTTTTCGGCAATCGCCGGGCCTGGCTGCTGGCGCTGTTTTTCGGCCTTGGCACGGCGTGCTACACCTGTGTGCTGGCGTGGCTGGCGCCGTATTACGTCGAGCAAGGCTGGAGCGAACAGCAGGCCGGTTTGCTGCTGGGTTTGCTGACCGCCATGGAGGTCGTCTCCGGCCTGGCGACCCCCGCCATCGCCAATCGCCGCCAGGATAAACGCGGCGTGGTCGCGGTCTTGCTGGTGCTGATCATCATCGGCTTCTGCGGCCTGATCCTCAGCCCGCAGCACCTGAGCCTGGTGTGGCCGTGCCTGCTCGGCCTGGGGATCGGCGGCCTGTTTCCGATGAGCCTGATCCTGTCCCTCGACCACCTCGACAACCCGCGCCGTGCCGGTGGCCTGACCGCGTTCGTGCAGGGCGTCGGCTACCTGATCGCCGGCCTCTCGCCGCTGATCGCCGGGATGATCCGCGACCAATTGGGCAGCTTCGAATGGGCCTGGTGGTCATTGGCGGCCGTGGTGGTGGTGATGCTGCTGATGGTCACTCGCTTCAATCCCGCACATTACGCGCGACATATCCGCTGAGGTCGTGTTGTAAACACTTTTTGTCCCACCCAAAACATAGAAGAGTCCTACAGAGCTTTCTATTGGTACGAGCGTTCCGTTAACATTTTGCGCAGTCTTGTACTGAGTTCGGTACAAAGGGTTTTACGGACGGAACCGATGCTAAACAGTAACTTGCTCAGAAAGCTCGATATGCAGGACTTGATGGTGTTTATCGCTGTCTACGACCAGAGCAGCGTTACCGACGTGTCCGAAACGCTGTTCGTCAGCCAATCCACCGTGAGCTACAGCCTGAAGAAACTGCGCACCAGTTTCGAAGACGAGCTGTTTATCAACACCCGCGCGGGCATGCGTCCGACGTACAAGGCCACCACGATGTACGGCCATGTGCAGAAAATCCTCGAAAGCATCAACCTGTGCCATGCCGGTGGCCAGGCCTTCGACCCGACCCGCGAGGCCGTGACCTTCAATGTGTGCGCCCCGGAATACTTCGAACAGCTGATCCTGCCGCGCCTGCTGAAAAACTTCGACCGCGCCGACCTGCCGGTGATCGTCAACGTGCGCAAGCTGGAAGCCGAGATTCCCGCCGACGACTTGCGCGAAGGCCGCCTCGACCTGGTGATCTGCTTCGGCCCGAATTTTCACCGTGCCCATAAAGACTTCAAGACCCAAATGCTGCTCGAAGATGACCTGGTATGCGTCTTCGATAAACGCGCGGCGCCCCGGGAACCGGCATTCGGCCTGCAGGCCTTCGTCGAGCGGCGCCACGTGTTTCCCACGCCCTGGACGTCCGACACCAACATGATCGACGGCTGGCTGGCGCGCCAGGCCCACAAACGCCAGGTGATCGCGCGGGCCAACAGCTACAGCGCGGCGTTGAAGATGATCAGCGGCACCGACTTCATCGTGACCCTGCCCCGCCGCGTGCAAAAGCTGCTGGCGTCGACTGCGGCGTACGGGTTTTGCGAAGCGCCGAATGGTCTGCCGGGCTTCACCCTGGATATGCAGTGGAATGAAACCAGCGAACAGGACAACGCCAATACCTGGTTTCGCGAGCAAGTGGTGAAGGTGTGTGAGGAGCAGTTGCAAGCGGCAAGTTAAAGCGGCAAGCGATGCCGGGGTGGCTGTCAGCTTGGCGCTGGCAGCTTGTCACTCCCTGCGGCTGCTTTGCGAAACGGTGAATCAGACTTGGACGCCGAGCCCTCGATCACTCATGAACGCCTCCAGCCGCGAGCGCATCCAGCGTTCTGCCGGGTCGGTGTCGACGTGGCTGAGCCAGACCATCGACAAGTCCAGGGTCGGCGTTTCAAATGGAAACGCCTCGCAGAACAGGTTCCCGCCAGCGGCCATGGCCTGGGCCGTGTAGTCCGGCAGGCTGGCGATCATGTCGGTGCCGGCGAGCAGCGCCGGTAGCGAGCTGTATTGCGGCACCGACAGCACCACGTGCCGCTTGCGGCCGATCTCCGCCAGCCATTCATCGGCAAACCCGGCCACGTTGGCGGTGTGGGACACCAGCACATGGGGCCGTGCGCAATATTCGTCGAGGGTCAGCGGTGTGTCGGACGCATCGGCGCGCAACAGGCAAGGCCGGATATGCCGCAACAGTTTACGCTTGGCATTCGCCGGCAGGCCGCGGGTCTGGGTGATGCCGACGGTGATATCGCCGGAGGCCAGCAGGTCGGGAATGCGCCAGTAATCCACATGCTGCACCACGAACACCACCTGCGGCGCCTCCTGACGCAGAGCCCGCAGCAACGGCGGCAGCAGGCCGAATTCAACGTCATCGGACAGGCCGATACGAAAGGTCATGGTGCTGATGGACGGGTCGAAATCATGGGTCAGGCTCAGGGCCGACGACAATGAATCCAGGGCCGGCGACAAGTGCTGGATGATTTCTTCGGCGCGTGCGGTGGGCTCCATGCGGTGGCCGACGCGAATGAACAACGGGTCATTGAACAAAGTGCGCAGACGATTGAGGGCCGAGCTGATGGTCGGCTGGCCGAGAAACAGCTTCTCCGCCACCCGGGTCACGTTGCGCTCGAGCATCAGCGCTTCGAAGACCACCATCAGGTTGATATCGGCCTTGCGTAATTCATTGCGATTCATCGGCGCCCGCCCCTTCCCCAAGACAAGCCGCAGTTTAGAAAGGCAACGGGGCGGCGTCTATGTCGGTCGACGCATCGGGTTTGCACAGTTGGCTCGCGTCGTCCCTGACATCAAGGTTTCAAAGGGAATTCCTGATCCCGCTCTGAAAGCTCAGTCCCATCGTCGGGATGCTTCCAGGTTTGCGGTTTTTCTTCCTCAGGTCGTTGCCGAGGCTGTTCACGCTCCGGCTCATTGTGCTGTTTGTGTTCCTCACCCATAGCCACCTCCCATTCGTAAGCATTGAACCCAGCTTCAAGCGTAGAACAGGACCGACAATTCCGGCGGCTCTTTCGATTGATAGCCAAGACGCATCAATCTATCCAAATTTGTCACTTATCATTTCTAAATGTGTCAGCCACTATCCCAAGTCTTAAGCGAAACAAGCACTTTAAAAAGAACGCTGGAGACACAAAACCATGACTAGCCCTTCCCGGCCTGCGGCTGCTTCCTCGAAAGCAGGCGCCGTACTGCGCGTTACTTCGGGCAACTTTCTCGAACAGTTCGATTTCTTTCTGTTCGGCTTCTATGCCACCTACATCGCCGCTGCCTTCTTCCCCGCCGCCAATGAATTTGCATCATTAATGATGACCTTCGCCGTGTTCGGTGCAGGCTTCCTGATGCGGCCGTTGGGCGCGATCATCCTGGGTGCCTATATCGACGACGTGGGTCGGCGCAAAGGCTTGATCGTGACCCTGTCGATCATGGCCAGCGGCACGCTGTTGATCGTGCTGGTGCCCGGTTATCAGACCATTGGCCTGTGGGCACCCTTGCTGGTGCTGCTGGGGCGTTTGCTGCAGGGCTTCTCGGCCGGTGCGGAATTGGGCGGTGTATCGGTGTACCTGTCCGAGATGGCCACGCCGGGCCGCAAGGGCTTCTATACCAGCTGGCAGTCGGGCAGCCAGCAGATCTCGATTGTGGTCGCCGCCGCACTGGGCTATGGCTTGAACGTATGGATGGAGCCGGCCGTGGTCGCCGACTGGGGCTGGCGCATTCCGTTCGCCGTTGGTTGCGTGATCATTCCGTTTATCTTCGTGCTGCGGCGCAACCTGCAGGAAACCGAAGAGTTCGCCAACCGCAAGCACCGCCCGACCATGCGTGAAGTGATGGCCACCCTGGTGAAAAACTGGACCGTGGTGATTGGCGGCATGCTGATGGTGGCCATGACCACTACCGCGTTCTACCTGATCACCGTGTACGCACCGACCTTCGGCAAGACCGTGCTGCAACTGAGCACCTCCGACGCGCTGCTGGTGACGTTGCTGGTAGCGGTGTCGAACTTTGTCTGGCTGCCGATCGGCGGCACCCTGAGCGACCGCTTCGGCCGCAAGCCGGTGCTGGTGGCCATGACGGTGCTGACCGTTCTTACGGCTTATCCTGCGTTGTCCTACGTAGTCAACGCGCCAAGCTTTGCGCATATGTTGGAGACCCTGTTGTGGTTCTCCTTCCTCTACGGCATGTACAACGGCGCGATGATCCCGGCGCTGACTGAAATCATGCCGGTAGAAGTGCGCGTCGCAGGCTTCTCCCTGGCCTACAGCCTGGCAACTGCGGTGTTCGGTGGCTTCACGCCCGCGATCTCCACCTGGTTCATTCACCTCACCGGAGATAAAGCGTCGCCGGCTTACTGGATGATATTCGCTGCGCTGTGTGCCCTATGTTCTACCCTGGCGCTGTATCGCCGCGCCAATGCCCGTGACCAGGTCATGCAGGGGGCCGCACAATGAAGCCGCTGTTCAAAACCCTCACGGCCGTAGTCCTCGGCGCCCTGGCGCTGTCAGCCCAGGCTGAGGAACTCAAGGTGATGACCTCCGGTGGCTTCACTGCCGCGTATAAATTGCTCGGCCCGCAATATGCCAAGCACAGCGGTGACACCCTCGACACTATCCTCGGCCCGTCCATGGGCAAGGCGCCGGAAGCGATTCCCAACCGCCTGGCCCGTGGCGAACACGCCGATGTGGTGATCATGGTCGGCTACGCCCTGGATGAGCTGATCAAACAAGGCAAGGTCGACCCCGCCTCCCGCGTGGAACTGGCGGATTCGCGGATTGGCTTGGTGGTCAAGGAAGGCGCGGTCAAACCGTCGATCGGCACCGATGCCGAACTCAAGGCCGTGCTGAGCAAGGCCAAGTCAGTGGCGTATTCGGACAGCGCCAGCGGTGTGTATGTCGAGAAAGAGCTGTTCAAAAAGCTCGGCATGCCCGCCAAGGGCACCATGATCGAACGCGCGCCGGTGGGCGAACAGGTGGCCAAGGGTGACTACGAAGTAGGCTTGCAACAGGTGGCGGAGTTGCTGCCGGTCAAGGGCGTGACGTTTGTAGGTAAGATCCCGGAGGACGTGCAGTCCGTTACGCGTTTTGCAGCGGGCATTCCGGTAAACGCCGAACATCCGCAAGAGGCCAAGGCGTTGCTGCAGTTCATGGCGTCGCCCGAAGCTCAACCGGTGGTGCAATCCACCGGCCTGGACTCGGTGTCACGCTGACCGAAACGGCATCTCCCGCACCAGCCGCTCCAGCTCCAGCGCCGCCGGCGGCAATGTCCGCCCGCGGCGCTTGATCAAGCCCACATTGCGCATCACCTGCGGTTCCACCAGCGGCACGCTCACCAGGATCGGGTGTTCGCACGCCGGCATCGCAATCGACGGCACCATCGCCACGCCCAACCCCGCCTCCACCAATCCGATCATGGTAGTCACGTGGTGGGTCTCGCAGATACTCGGCTTTTTCACACGCACGCCGCGCAGGGCCTGGTCCAGCAGGAAGCGGTTGCCCGAGGTTTTGTCCACCGTGATGTAGTCATGCTCATAGGCTTCGGTCCACGTCACGCTCTCACGCGCGGCCAACGGATGGTCACGACGACAGGCCAGCACATAGCGCTCCTGCAGCAACAACTCAAACTCCACTTCATCAGCCAGGCTGCCGCTGAAACTCACGCCAAAATCCGCCTCGCCACTCTCCACCGCATTGCACACTTCACCGGCACTGGCATCCAGCACCCGCAGGCGAATTTTCGGATACAGCTTGTGGAATTCGGAGATGACGTGAGGCATGAAGTAATACGCGGTGGACGGCACGCAGGCGATGGTGACGTTGCCCATGCGCGTGGACGCGACGTTACTGATGCCCATCAAGGCGATGTCGAGGTCGTCGAGCATGCGTTCGACCTGGGGCAGGAACGCCCGCCCGACCATGGTCAGGCTGACCCGCCGCGTGGTGCGCTCGAACAGTTTGACGTCGAGCGCGGATTCCAGCTTTTCGATACGCCGGCTGAGGGCCGGCTGGGAGATTCGGATGGCCTCGGCAGCGCCGCGAAAACTGCCCTTGTCTACCACGGCGCGGAAGGCTTGGAGGTCATTGAGGTCGAAGTTGATGATCACGGGAGGCAGGCCAAAGTGGTCGGGGGTGGCGGGCATTATCGTATGGGAGCCGGTGGGATGCCATGCGTGCCGGGCGGGCTGGCCGAGATAACTCTGTTACACATATGAAGTCATACATATCAGCAGCTTATCAGCGTCTCCAGACCGCGCAATCGCCAAAACGGGTCAATACTTGCGGCCTGACCTACACAACGGGAGAGGCAACACCACATGGAAACCTATCACTTCTGGATGGACGACGAGACGCCGGATATCGGCATCGATCAGCTGCTTCTTGCATCGCGCCAATGGTCAAGTAGGATTGAATCCTACTCACCTCTGGCGGACATCCAAATGCGCTCAACCCAGCAAATGAGCATCACGTTGCCCCTTGAAATGGCTGCCCTGGTCAAGGCCAAGGTGGCTGCCGGCGAATATGCCAGCGAAAGTGAAGTGATTCGCGACGGACTGCGCGTGCTGCTGGCACGTGACCGCGCCATGGACGACTGGCTGAGGGATGAAGTCATTCCGGCAGCGACCGCTCTCGAGGCTGAGCCTGAGCTCGGGCTATCCGCTGAACAGGTCCGCGAACACATGGCAGTCAAACGTCAGCGCAAAGGCACAGGGAAAGCGTGAGCTATTCGGTAGTCTTTTCGCCTGAAGCCCTGGCGCAACTCGATGCCCTTGAAGACTACATCAATGCTGTCGGCTCCCCGCCTGTGGCTGCGCGTTTTATCGACAATCTCGTCAGCTACTGTGAAAGCCTCGCCCTGTTCCCCTTGCGTGGCTTGCGTCGTGATGACCTGCTGACAGGCTTGCGCGTCACCAATTATCGTCGCACCACCCTCATTGCTTTCAGGGTGAGGGCTGGCTGCGAAACGGTATCGATAGTGGGGATATTTTACGGCGGGCAAGACTACACGGCGTTGTTGCAGGGAGATGAGAGTTAACGTCCAACACTGGATAAAACAGCCTGCTGAAAACGGGTCAGCAGGCTCTTAGTATTCTTCTCGCTGATTGAATAAGTGCACGCCTCGTCACATCGATGGCACTGATGATTACTATCGAAACGAGCGCCTGCCCGATTGCCCATACTGCTTCCTATAATCCCTTCCGAATTCCCTCCCCCGCCTGGCTTCAGGCGACATTCCTGTTGGAACCCAATCCCATGCCAAGCGCGAGCCAGGCCCCTAGCGGGCTTCCCGAACATAACCAACAAAGTGTCAAACAGCAGTGGCTGGCGATTCTCTCGGTCGCCGTGGGCGCATTCGCCTTGGTGACCAGCGAGTTTCTGCCGGTGGGCGTGCTCAACGATGTCGCCAGCGATCTGGGCATCAGCGCCGGTCACGCCGGGCTGATGGTGACCCTGCCCGGCATCATGGCCGCGCTTGCCGCGCCGTTTCTGTCAGTCAGCATCGGCACCATGGACCGTCGCTACCTGCTGATCGGCCTGACGTTGGTGATGATCATCGCCAACTCGGTGGTGGCCTTCGCCAGTGACTTCAGCCTGTTGCTGTTCGGTCGTGTACTGCTCGGCATCAGCATTGGCGGCTTCTGGGCCACGGCCATTGCGCTCAGCGGACGGCTGGCGCCCAAGGGCGTGGGCGTTGCGAAAGCCACCTCGATCATCATGATGGGCGTGACCCTGGCCACCGTATTGGGCGTGCCTGTCGGCACCTGGCTCAGCGGTTTGATGGGCTGGCGCATGACCTTCCTGGTCACCGCACTGGTGGGCATTCCGGTGTTGCTGGCGCAGGTTTTCCTGCTGCCCCGACTTACCCCGGAAAAAGCCATTCATATCCGCGACCTGCCGGCCTTGTTCATCAACCCACAAGCTCGGGTCGGGTTGATCGCCGTACTGCTGATCGGCCTGGCACACTTTGCCGCGTACACCTATGTCGCGCCGTTTTTCAAAAACAGTTCAGGCTTTGACGGCCCGACAATTGGCTCACTGTTACTGCTGTATGGCGTGGCGGGCGTGATGGGTAACGTCTTCGCCGGCTTCGCCGCCAACCGCAGCGTACGCAACACCCTGCTGCTGGTCGCGCTGATGATCGGCACCAGCACCGCGCTGTTCCCCTACTTCGCCACCGGCATGACCGGCGCCGCGATGCTGATCGCCCTCTGGGGCTTCGCCTTCGGTGCGTTCCCGGCCTGCGCCAGCATCTGGATGTTCGTCGTGGCGCCCAAGGACGTGGAGCGCGGCATGCCACTGTTTGTCGCGCTGTTTCAGGTGATCATTGCCCTGGGCTCGTTCTTTGGTGGACGAATTGTCGATCAGATGGGTAGCTCGGTGTTGTTGAGCCTGGCGACGATGTTGGTGGGATGTGGTTTTGCGACGGTATTGGTGTTGGGGCGCAAGGTGAGTAATAGCCTGGTGGCGCAGCCGGCCTGACCGGGTTGAGACCGCGAAAAAGCCTGCTGAGCGTGAGTTCAGCAGGCTTTTTCATTTTGAGCGTGGATGATTATTGAACATGCTTATTGAAAAGCCTGGTAATGAGAATTCCCAGCGCAAGACGGGCGTGCGTAATTCCTTGGACTAGCCTGAGAAGGTCGCTGGTTTGGCGACATACTTTCAGGGAGCTTATATGCCAACAAAATATCGAGATGCCGTCACAGGGGAATATGTAACTGCGGACGAGGCGAAGAAGAGGCCACGGGAAACGGTGCGGGAAACCGATAAAAAGCCGTCAGCAGAATCAAAGGGTAAAAAACCGAAGCTTCAGGCGTCGCACTCTGTAGACGAGCGGAGCCGATTGCCTTCCACGCCCGATCTGGTGACTGAGAATTAGCTGCCGGCTACACGGGTGCGCTAACGCATTATGGAGCGTCTTTCGAAGCGGGCGGCTGGCCCGAATCCCTGGTTAAAACATGTGAACTGAAAGCCAGAAAATCGCCCAGGTGTTTAGTAATGATGGCAACCGTGATCGGCAATTGAAGCGTCTGATACTCACGCACTGCGATGTTGCGGAAACCGACCATATTTTTCAGGTTGGTCAACAAAGAAGGATCCACCCATCCGCCCTGTGCCAGCAATTCGAACACATCACGAGCGCCCTGGGGAACGCCCAGGCGCTCACGACGTATTAGATGCTGCCCTATGGCCAGAGCGGCCTCGCAGGCGCGCTGAATATTGAGAGTGGCCGCATCCGGACCTACTGTTTGATTCTCCGGATCGCGTAACTGTTCTGCGTTTAAACCACTTGGACAAGGACACTGTCGTTGAAAACGCAATCATCTATGCCCGCCAAATGGTAGGAACTAAGTACTCGAAGAAAGAAGCAGCTGGATCGCTCGTACCAAAGCTTCGCTCAGACCTCAAGAATCGGCAGTTTTGCTCTCGCTTGGTTGCGTAGGCGTTCAATCAGGGTGGAGTCCGCCTCGTGGCGAATCCCGCAGATATCCACGAATCTCAGCTCTTGGTTGAGGTTCACAACTGCATTCGCAAGGCATCATCTGAAGAGTGCAAGTTCGCCGAAAAAACCAGCCCATTAAACACGGGCACATCATGACGGCTGGCTCCTGAAAGACATCGGGAGCACAGCATCAGTCATTAGATTTCGAGTTGGAATGTGGGCTTTATGGCGCGCTTACTAAAGATCGATTACACGAACTAGGTGATCCTCGGGGATCAACTCTTCCAGCGAGACCGGGAACAGGCAGGTCTGACTGCGCGGCTCTCCTTAGATGTAGGCCATAACGAAAATGCTCCGTATCTTTCGATACGGAGCATTTTCTTTGAGTGCCGCGCAGATTGCTAGGTTTTCACAAAGTCTGCTTGGCCGTTTTTTTATAACTCAGTGCTGAATGTTACTTCTGTAAGGTTATAGGTGCACTATAAGGTGAGTATGTATTAAGATCAGATTCAACTACATAGGACTGGGCCTGAACTGTAACCCATTGGCCAGTACTCGAGAGATCTACGTCGATAGCCCATTGCCCGTCGGGGCCTGCCACTCCTTGTCCATACTGCACGCCAGTATTGGCTTGAATAATTCTGACCGATTGATTTGGTTCTGCCGTCCCCCATAGCCGGGGGGTGGGGCCACATCCAAGACCGCCATTTCCGTGGATGACTGGTGTTTGTGCCATGTCATGTACTCCTCAATTTTTATTAAGCATTGTTGTAAACGCCGTTAGAATCGCAACGACGCTGCGTTTAATGATGGGAGAAGTTAGAATTCAGGTAACCTGTTATAAGTGACAGTTTTTTATATTTTTTTTGCATGCTCTTTTTACCTTATATTCCAAGGCTATATATAGCCTGTGTCATACTGTTTTTGATTTTTTAACGCTCGAAACTCAGTAGGGCAGGTCCATGCCGGTGAAAAAGGGGGATTGATATCTATCCCGAGCCCCCCAGTGCGCGGGCTTAAGCAATCATGCCGATAGAAAGGGTGCCGCTCTCGACGGCAATTACTTTGTGTCGCTCACGTATTTGTAAAAAAGGGGACTTATTTGAATGGTACTCACTTAGCTGCTAACTAGCTGATGTGATTACGAAAAAAAGGAAGTAAGGCTGGTATTGATCTACGGTGATAGTTTCGAACCCACACCCATAGAGCAAGGACCAACCCGAGTGAATCGTAGACGTCAATCGTCAGGCATCAACAGCAGCGCATCCATCAGCACGCCACAAACAGCAATGCTCATGCGTTCTTCAAGCTGCTCGCCAATCCAGAAATGCGGCTGCTGCCGAGTCAACGATGCATCGTGGCGCACCGCTCGTCTAAAAAAATGCCCCGTCCCCTGGTAGCCACGGTCAAGCATGAACGTCCATTGAATGGCGCACATCGTTTGATAGTTGATGCACAATCTAGCGGGCAAAAAAAATCCCGCAGAGCGTCTAACTCGCGGGATTTCTTAGGTATTTATGGCGGAGAGATAGGGATTCGAACCCTAGGTACCGGTGAAGGTACAACGGATTTCGAATCCGTCCCATTCGGCCACTCTGGCATCTCTCCAACGGCGCGCATCATAACAGCCTGTTTCGTGGAAGCAAAGCTCTGTTGAGATTTTTTTCCGTGCTATCAGATGCTTGCGTCGATTAAAGCGGTACGCCGAGACGCTTGGCGACTTCTTCGTAGGCTTCGATAACGTCACCGAGGCCCTGGCGGAAGCGGTCTTTGTCCATCTTCTTCTTGGTGTCCTTGTCCCACAGGCGGCAGCCGTCAGGGCTGAATTCGTCACCCAGGACGATGGAGCCGTCGTGGAACACGCCGAATTCGAGTTTGAAGTCCACCAGCAAGAGGCCGGCGTCGTCGAATAATTTGCTCAGCACGTCGTTGACCTTGAGGGACAACTCTTTCATGCGCGCCAATTGTTCAGCAGTGCCCCAGCCGAAGGCCACGACGTGCGATTCGTTGATGAACGGGTCGCCCTTGGCGTCGTCCTTCAGGAACAGTTCGAAGGTGTAGGGATTGAGCTTGAGGCCCTCTTCCACGCCCAGGCGTTTGACCAGGCTGCCGGCAGCGTAGTTACGCACGACGCATTCGACCGGGATCATGTCGAGCTTCTTGACCAGGCACTCGTTGTCGCCCAGCAGTTTGTCGAATTGGGTCGGAATACCGGCCTCTTCGAGTTTCTGCATGATGAAAGCGTTGAACTTGTTGTTCACCATACCCTTGCGATCAAGCTGCTCGATGCGCTTACCGTCGAACGCCGAGGTGTCGTTGCGAAACAGCAGGATCAGGCGGTTGGCGTCGTCGGTCTTGTATACCGACTTGGCTTTGCCGCGGTAGAGTTCTTCACGTTTTTCCATGATGGGCTCCGCTTTGAGTGAGGTGGGCTAGGCGATATGTCGCCAGTCGAGCCCTGAATCTTGATCGGCCAGTTGCAGCCAGTCCGGGTCGCACCCGAGGGTGTCGACAAAACATTGCCGGGCAAGCGTCGGCAGGTTGTTCTTGCTGCTCAGGTGGGCCAGGACCAGGTGTTGCAGGTCTTGCCAGCCCAACTCATACACCAGGTACGCCGCCTGATGGTTGTTCAAATGTCCCAGTTCGCCGCCCACCCGCTGCTTGAGAAAGTAGGGGTAATGACCGCGAGCCAGCAGGTCTCGGCAGTGATTGGACTCGATCATCAAGGCATCGAGGTCGCGGTAACCGTCCAGCACCTTGGCGCAGTAGGAACCCAGGTCGGTGAGCACACCGAAGCGCCGCTCGCCGTCACTGAATACATATTGCGTGGGTTCCTGGGCATCGTGAGCGACCGCGACAACACTGATGCTCAGGGCACCGATCTGCAGTTGCTCGCCTCCCGCCAGGAAACCTGCGGGTTCAACGGGTTTGCGCATCCCGCGCAACGTGCCGCGACTCAGGTACACCGGAAGATTGTAGCGCCGAGACAGCAAACCCACGCCATGCACGTGATCGGCATGTTCGTGGGTCACCAGAATCGCGCTCAGCTGCGCGGGGTGAACCCCCAGGCGCAGCAGGCGCCGCTCGGTTTCTCTTAACGAGAAACCACAATCCACCAGTACGTACGTGTCGTCGTGGGCGACCAGCGTGCCGTTCCCTTGGCTACCGCTACCGAGAACAGCAAAACGCATCGGATCAGCCCAGGTTGTCCTGAATCACGCCCAACACTTTGCGCGCTGTTTCAGCTGGCGCGACGGTGTTGATGTTCTTCTCGACCGTGACTTGCACGCTCTCGCCAACCTTGCTCAAACGAACCTGGTAACGCTCGGCGCGGGTCTCGACTTCTTCCTTGGTCGGCTGGCTGCCAAACAACTTGCCGAGGAAACCTGGCTCGTCGTCCTTTTTCTCGGCCTTTTCGGCCACGTTGATGTAGTACAGGCCCAGGCTGCGGTTGATGTCTTCAACGCGCCAAGGACCCTGCTCCAACGCGCGACCGACGCTGGCCCAGGCACGGTCCAGGTCTTCACCCAGGTTCAGCACCACGTTGCCGCTGCCATCTTCGGTAAGGCTGACGCGGCTCGGTGTGTCGTAATCGCGTGCGGCGAGCAGGGAAACCGAGCCGCCCTTCTCGGAGATACGGCTCATGCTGGCCAGCATCTCGTCGACCAGCGCGGCGTCGACACCGGTATTGACCGAGCGGTTGGTGAAATCGACGTTGGCGGTGCTGCCGGCAGGACGCTCGGCGCTGACCACATAGACTTCACTGGTATTGCGTTGCACGCCAGGCTCGATGCGCACTCGCACACGGGCTTCGTTATCGGCGGCTACACCACTGGCCTGCAGACGCTGGGCCATGTTGGCGGACAGTTCGCTGCCGTGCTGCCAGGCCGTGGTGAACTCACCGGTCTGCGGACGCTGTTGATCAAGACGAAAACCGTTGTCCTGGAAGAACTGCATGGCCACCGGCCAGACTTCGGCGGGTGGGCGCTGAGCCACGATCCAGCGGTTGTCGCCACTCTTCTGCAGGCTGTAATCGCTGGCATCGGCCACCGCTGTGATCGGTTGCGGGCGTGGCACCACGTATTCGCCCTTGACGGTGTCGTCGGCGACATTGCGCGGAATCGGCAGCAGCGGGTCGAGGCGCTTGGCGACGCTCACGTCAGGCGGCAGTTGCATCGGTTTGGTTGCTTGCGCGTCCAGGTAATCGCTGCCACGGTCACGGAAGTAGCCTTCCGGGCCCCATACCCAACCGCAGCCACTGGTGCTGGAGATAATCAAGGCAAGTGCGGAAAGTCCGGCCAATCGCTTCATGCGTAGTGCTTCCTCAATTAAACCAGGACGCCGGACTGGCGCAGGGCCTGTCGCAGCGGTTCGTGACAGGCTTCGCTGAGCCGGGTGAGCGGCAGACGGATACCGTCCGGCATCAGGCCCATCTCAAACAGCGCCCACTTCACGGGAATAGGGTTGGATTCGATAAACAGTGTCTTGTTGAGCGGCATCAGCTTCTCGTGGATCGCACGTGCGGTCGTGGCGTCACCGGCAATGGCGGCGGCGCACATTTCGCTCATGGCGCGCGGGGCGACGTTGGCGGTCACGGAAATATTGCCCTTGCCGCCCAGCAGGATCAGCTCGACAGCGGTGGCGTCGTCACCGGAATACACCAGGAAATCGCTGCTCACGCCGGCCAGGATGTCCTTGGCGCGCTGCAGGTCGCCGGTGGCTTCCTTGATTCCGATGATGTTCGCCACGGTGGACAGGCGGATCACCGTTTCGGCTTTCATATCGCACGCAGTGCGGCCGGGTACGTTGTAGAGGATCTGCGGGATGTCGACAGCTTCGGCAATGGTGCGAAAGTGCTGGTACAGGCCTTCCTGAGTCGGCTTGTTGTAATACGGAGTCACCAGCAGGCACGCATCGGCGCCGGCCTTCTTGGCGTTTTTGGTCAGCTCGATTGCTTCACGCGTCGAGTTGGCGCCGGTACCGGCGATCACGGCGATGCGGCCCGCAACGCGCTTGACCACGAACTCGATCACCTGGATGTGTTCTTCCACATCGAGGGTGGCCGATTCACCTGTGGTGCCGACCGCTACGATGGCGTTGGTGCCTTCTTGCAGGTGGAAGTCCACCAGTTTGCCCAGGCTGTCCCAGTCGAGATGACCTTGTGCATCCATGGGTGTGACCAGTGCCACCATACTGCCCGCAATCATGCAACCGCTCCTGCCGGAAAAAGAGAGCCGTAATGGTACTGGCGCCAAGATGCTTGTACAAGCGAAGTACCGTGCGACGATGCGTTCTGGCGTAACTAAACGACGGGCAATGCCATCATTGGGCCAAAGCACCGCGTGAAGCACGCCGTTCACGTAATGAAAACGCCACCTCCTAGCCCTTGGCGATGGTTTTCGCTACCCTTCATCCTTTGATCGATACAGCTCTGACGGTATCGACCGCTCATCGCTTTAGGAAGGCTGCATGTCCACCCCCACAGTTCGCGAACAATTCCTTGTTATCAGTGCCCTCGGCGCCAACCCCATGGAGCTGACCAACGTCCTGTGCCGCGCCAGCCATGAGAACCGCTGCGCCGTCGTGACCTCGCGCCTGACCCGCCATGGCGAATGCAGTGCGCTGGTGCTGCAGATTTCCGGCAGTTGGGACGCCTTGGCGCGCCTGGAGACCGGCCTGCCGGGACTGGCCAAGAAGCACGACTTCACCGTCAATGTGGTGCGCAGCGCAGCCCTGGAAAATCGCCCGCAGGCCCTGCCTTACGTGGCGTACGTCAGCTCGGCCTACCGCTCGGACATCGTCAACGAGCTGTGCCAGTTCTTTATCGACCACAACGTCGAGTTGGAGAACCTGACCTGCGACACCTACCAGGCGCCACAAACCGGCGGCACCATGCTCAACGCCACATTCACCGTGACCTTGCCGGCCGGCGTGCAGATCAGTTGGCTACGCGACCAGTTCCTGGATTTCGCCGACGCCCTGAATCTTGACGCCCTGATCGAGCCTTGGCGCCCACAGAACCCCATGTAAGGACTTGCCCATGCCGGTAGCCATCGACACACCCGTCGCCGATTTCGAAGCCCAGGCCACCAGCGGCCAAACCTTCAGCCTTGCGGCCCTCAAGGGCAAGCAAGTGGTGCTCTATTTCTACCCGAAAGACAGCACCCCGGGCTGCACCACCCAGGGCCAGGGTTTCCGCGACCAATACGCCGCGTTCCAGGCCGCCAATACCGAAGTGTTTGGCGTGTCGCGCGACAGCGTGAAGTCCCATGAGAACTTCAAGAGTAAGCAGGCGTTTCCGTTCGAGCTGATCAGTGACAAGGACGAAGCGGTGTGCCAGCTGTTTGATGTGATCAAACTGAAGAAGCTGTACGGCAAGGAATACCTGGGCGTGGATCGCAGCACCTTTCTGATCGACAGCGAAGGTGTGCTCCGTCAGGAATGGCGCGGCGTGAAAGTGCCAGGGCATGTGGACGCAGTCTTGGCGGCGGCGCAGGCGCTGAACAAGGGCTGATCTTCAGCCCATAAAGCCATCAGGCTTTGCGCAACCAATAACGGTACACACCTGCCGCTTCTTCTTCCTGGACCAGCGTGTGGCCCGCCAGCTTGGCAAAGGTGCGGAAGTCGCGCTGGGAGCCTGCGTCCGTGGCGGTTACTTTGAGTACAGCCCCGCTGGCCAGTCGATTGAGCTCCAGCTTGGCCTTGAGCAAGGGCAGCGGACAGTTGAGGCCGCTGGCGTCGAGTTCGGCGTCAAAGGCTACAGCGTCGGTCATGGTGTTACTCCAGGCAAACATTTGAGCTGCTTAGAATATCTGGTCCGAAGCTCAGTGTCCGGCTACAGTAAGCTCTTTGTCGAAAGGCTTTGTGCATGACTTTCCTGCGCCCTACCCTGCTGACGCTGGCCTGCCTGCTGGCCTCCCCGGCCTTCGCTGACGAGCTGCCCTCACTTGGCGACGCCAGTTCTGCCATTGTCTCGCCTCAACAGGAATACCAACTGGGCCGCGCCTGGCTGGCCTACCTGCGCGGCCAGGTCTCGCAACTCAACGACCCGCAGCTCAAGGACTACGTCGAAACCAGCGTGTACAAGCTGGTGGAGACCAGCCAAGTCAATGACCGTCGCCTGGAATTCATCCTGATCAACAGCCCACAACTCAACGCCTTCGCCGCACCCGGCGGGATCGTCGGGGTCAATGGCGGCTTGTTCCTCAATGCCCAGACCGAAGGTGAGTACGCATCAGTGCTGGCTCACGAATTGGCGCATTTGTCCCAGCGCCACTTTGCTCGAGGCGTGGAAGCGCAGTCGCGCATGCAGATCCCGATGATGGCTGCCCTGCTCGGCGGCATCATTGCTGCCGCAGCCGGCGCTGGCGATGCAGGCATCGCCGCGATTGCCGGCTCCCAGGCCGCCGCGATCCAGGAGCAGCGTCGATTCTCCAGGCAGAATGAGCAGGAGGCCGACCGTATCGGCATCCTCAACCTGGAGAAAGCCGGCTACGACCCGCGCTCCATGCCTACCATGTTCGAGCGCCTGATGCGCCAGTACCGCTTCGACGCGAAGCCGCCGGAATTCCTGTTGACGCACCCGGTGACGGAATCGCGGATCGCCGACACCCGCAACCGCGCCGAGCAGGCCAAACCCGGCGGAAAGGAAGACAGCCTGCGCTATCAGTTAATCCGCGCTCGGGTGCAATTGAAGTACGAAGATACGCCAGGCCTCGCCGCCAAGCGCTTCCAGGCCCAGTTGGACGAGAACCCGAAGAACGATGTGGCGCGTTATGGCCTGGCCATCGCCCAGATCAAGGGCACCCAGCTCAAGGAAGCACGGGAGAGCCTGGCACCGCTGCTGGCCAAAGCGCCCAACGACATCACCTACAACCTGGCGCAGATTGAGCTGGACATCACCAGCAATCGCATGCCAGACGCACAACAACGCACTGACCGCATGCTTGCCCAGTACCCCAGCAACTACCCGCTGAACCAGGTACGCGTAGATCTGCTGCTCAAACAGAATCGCACCGCTGATGCAGAGAAAGCCCTGGATGGCTTGCTCAAGTCCCGCCCGGATGATCCGGACGTGTGGTATCAGGTCGCCGAGACCCGTGGCTTGTCGGGCAATATCATCGGCCTGCACCAGGCACGCGCCGAATATTTCGCCCTGGTGGGCGACTTCCAGCAAGCCATCCAGCAACTGGACTTTGCCAAGCGCCGCGCAGGCAATAATTTTCCACTGTCCTCGCGCATCGATGCACGCCAGCGCGAGTTGATCGAACAGGAACGCCTGGTGAAAGGGATGATGAGCTAAACCCATCGCCCACAAAAAAGCCCCGCCATCATTCACCGATGGCGGGGCTTTTTTGTGGGCTGGAAGTTACTCGGCCAGCTTGAAGGTGATGAAGCTCGCACGCCCCTCACGCAGCACGCGCATCGACACCGAACGATTCTTCGGCAACGCCTTGGCGATGTCGGCGAATTCCTTGGTGGTATCGATCGCCTGGTTGTTCAGGTGAGTGATCACATCGCCCGGTTGGAGGCCGATCAAGGCGGCTGGGCCGTCCAGCACTTCCTTGATCACGACACCGCTCTTGAGATCGAAGGTTTTCTTCTGCTCGGCAGTCAGCTCAACCACGGCAATGCCCAAGCGGTTGCTGCTGAGCTCGGCGCCTGGCTTGGCGTTACCCAGGGCATCCAGGGTCGCGCCCTCTTCCGGGATTGCCCCCACGGTGAGCTCGACATTCTGGCGCTTGCCGTCACGAATCACTTCCAGCTTGGCTTTGCTACCCGCCTTGAGTGCGCCGACCAGATGCGGCAGGTCAGCCGACATGATGATTGGCTGGCCGTTCATGCTCAGGATCACGTCGCCAACCCGTAGGCCGCCCTTGGCAGCCGGGCCGTCGTCCTGGATCTGCGCGACCAGCGCACCCGCCGGTTTATCGAGACCGAAAGACTCAGCGAGGTCCTTGTTCACTTCCTGGATCACCACGCCCAGCCAACCGCGACTCACTTTGCCACCGGCCTTCAACTGATTGGAGACATCCATGGCCACGTCGATCGGAATCGCAAAGGACACACCCATGAAACCACCGGAGCGGGTGTAGATCTGCGAGTTGATCCCGACTACTTCGCCGGCCAGGTTGAACAGCGGCCCGCCGGAGTTGCCTGGGTTGATCGGCACGTCGGTCTGGATGAACGGCACATAGTTTTCATTGGGCAGGCTGCGGCCGATGGCGCTGACAATCCCCTGGGTGACGGTGTGGTCAAAACCGAACGGCGACCCGATCGCCACCACCCACTGGCCCGCTTTCAGGTCCTGGGATTTGCCGAGTTTGAGCACCGGCAGGTCTTTGCCTTCGATTTTCAGCAAGGCCACGTCGGAACGCGGGTCGGTGCCGACCAGCTTGGCTTTCAACTCACTTCGATCAGCCAGGCGCACGAGGATCTCGTCAGCATCGGCAATCACGTGGTTGTTGGTGAGGATATAGCCGTCGGGCGAAATGATGAAACCGGAGCCCAGGGACTGCGCTTCGCGCTGGCCACCGCCACCACCGCGCGGGGTGCGTGGTTGCGGCATGCCTCGCTCGAAAAACTCGCGCAGCATCGGCGGCAAGCCTTCCAGGTCGGGCATCTGCTGGTTCGAAACTTTGCGATCGGGCAATTTCTGCGTGGTACTGATGTTCACCACCGCAGGCGAGGCCTGCTCCACCAGTTGGGTGAAATCAGGCAGCTCGACCGCTTGCGCGGGTACGGCCTGACCCAGCACCAGCACCGTGGCGACTATGGATAGGTAAGACTTCAAACGTGGTATCGACATACAGCTCCCGTTACGACGAGCAGGGTTGAGCGACAGGGTTCAAAAAAGCCGGAAACCGCGCCCGGCATTTTTTGTTCCGCGAACAAAACAAGGCAAGGGCCGAGAAGCCCTGACCTATAAAAAACATAAGGATTTTTTGCAAGTGAAAATGCTGATCCAGACATTTCATGCTCTCGACAGGCACCCTAGCATGGCAGCAGAGTGAAAGATCAGGATGAACACTGGATTAACGACTCACGGATTGGCTGCGGCCTTTTCACCGCGAACCGACAACGCGATGCGCTCGGCGGTGCCGATTGGGATTTCCCCGACAACCGTCACCATCATCTGCCCGTCCACCGTATTCACATGCCGCGACACCGCAACCGTAGGCCCAAGCTGAGTGCGGGTTTCCGACACACTTGCGCCGTCGGTCGGTTCAAGAAATACCGAGAAACGTGCAAGCCCATCGTCGTACATCAAGCTGTCGAGGGTGGTTGTCTGGGGGTCTTTGCGCGATGTAGTGCTGCTCAGCTCAAAGCCCGGCGGCAACCAGTCCAGGTGCCATGCATTGGAGGCGGGCGTTTGTGATGTCTCGCTGCGGCCAATCGCAACAGGCGTGCAGTCTCTGCTGGGCTGCAAGTCTCGATCAATGGGAGCGGCGGACGTATTCAATCGAACAAACTGAAAGCGCTCCAGCAGTCGCCCCTGCTCGCTGAGGAGCAACGACTTGAGGGGTAACGCGGTTTCACGATCCAGGTGCAACTCGAAACCATAGCGGTAAGGGTCGCGCGGGGTGATCGAAACAATAATTGCATTACGACCGGCCACGCGAGATTTGCCGATAACGGCCAGATCGTAGAATTGATTGAGTTTTTGCGGGTTCAGCGAACGTGACGCACTGTCACGGGAATTGCCCAGGCCGGCAACAAGGGTGCCGCTGACGCACTGAGTGTGACCTTCCACCCGCACGATTTCCTGGGCAGAGCCATCGAGCTGCAATAGCCGCTCCCGAACCTGACCGTTCTGAACAAGGTGCCAGATATCGTAGGTAGAAAAACTGCCGTTACGCTCATAGATGAACGTACCTTGAAAGCTTTGCTGCTGCTCTGCACGCCCAAGTCGAGTCAGCCAGTCTTGGGCTTCATCGGCATGGGCGGGTAGTGCAAACCAACTACTGAACAAGAGCGTAAGGAGCGGTATGGCGCGCATAGGGCTCCTTAGCGGTTCAGCGGTTTTCCAGGCTTGCTGCGCGAGCGTATGGCAGAGCACTTTCAGCGTTCTTGCCAGCCGCTTCCTGTGCATGTTGACGCAGGTAGCCTGGGAGACGCTGGTCCTGCCAGCCGGATTGCCCCTGAAGCACACCGTTAGCCATAGGGCCGGCGGTATCAGAGCTTTCCTTGTAGCCAGCCAGTACAGCCGGGCCTTTGACTTGCGGACCGGCCATGACCGGTTGCTGAGTCTGCTGGGCCAGCTCGGCACCGGCGATTTCGTCCTGGTTGTACAGACGAACACCGGCCAGTACGGCGACGGTCACCGAGGCAGCGACTGCCAGACGCCCCAGGCTACGCCATGGACCACGAGCAGCTTTTGCCGGAACGGCTTCATCGGCCAACGCGGCAGAAACGGCCGCAGCAATATCCAGACGAGGGATTAGAAGATCCTTGTGCATCACCGCCCGAGCGACTTGGTAACGAGACCAGGTATCACGGGTTTGGGCATCATCAAATGCGTTGAGCACTCGACGAAGTTCCAGTTCATCCGCTTCGTTATCCATCACTGCGGACAGCGATTCCTGCAGGGCATCACGACTCATGGCGGTTCCTCTCTTGGCTGTCGCCGCTGTCTTTAGTTTTCCTGCAACAACGGTTGCAAGGCTTTGTCGATGGCTTCCCGGGCCCGGAAAATCCGTGACCTTACAGTCCCCACCGGACATTGCATGACGCTCGCAATGTCTTCGTAACTCAGACCATCGAATTCACGTAAAGTTAACGCCGTACGTAAATCTTCTGGCAGTTGCTGAATTGTTCGATGAACGGTTCCCTCGATTTCGTCGCGCAGCAACGCACGCTCCGGCGACTCGAGATCTTTGAGGCCGTGATCACCATCATAGAATTCAGCATCTTCTGAACTGACATCACTGTCTGGTGGGCGGCGGCCGCGAGACACCAGATAGTTCTTCGCCGTATTAATGGCGATGCGATATAGCCACGTATAAAACGCACTATCACCGCGGAAATTGCCCAGTGCACGGTACGCCTTGATAAAGGCTTCCTGTGCAACGTCCTGCGCTTCATGGGTGTCGTGCACAAACCGCACGATCAACCCGAGAATTTTGTGCTGATATTTCAGCACTAGCAGATCAAATGCGCGCTTGTCGCCGCGTTGTACGCGCTCGACCAGCTGCTGATCCTCTTCCTGGGTTAGCATGAACACTCCTCGTTGTACTCGAAGGAGGCTTGCATAACTAAACGATCAGGCTTGTAAACATAGACTCGGGCTTTTCGCAAAAGTTCTCCCCCTTCAAGCAAGTTTCCGGCACGCACTGATTTGGCACACACGAAAAACGCAGCTCAGGCAACGCCGGCTGCGCGAATAATCTTTTCGTCGGTTTTCTGACACGTCCAATGCTCCCGACGGGCCAATAAACACAACGTTTTTCCCAGCTTTCGGGCAACCTGCTATTGAGTCGGGGCTTATGCAAAAAGTTCCCGCTCGCTGACTGGCTGTTTAACCGGGTGCTGTGCACCGTAATCTCACAATGCCACGAATGCCTGGCTATTGTGCCGCTCCACCCCTCTATATACTAGTGGTCCGTGTGCCCCTTTGATTCGCCGATCCAGGCGTCCTGCTTGCGCCTCCTCTTCGGATCGCTTTTTGCGGAATCCATTCAATGAGCCAACAGTTTCAACACGATGTCCTGGTGATCGGCAGCGGCGCCGCCGGCCTGAGCCTGGCACTGACCCTCCCCAGCCATCTGCGTATAGCCGTGCTGAGCAAAGGCGACCTGGCCAACGGTTCGACATTCTGGGCACAGGGCGGCGTCGCTGCCGTACTGGACGACACCGACACCGTACAGTCCCATGTCGAAGACACCCTCAATGCCGGCGGCGGCCTGTGCAATGAAGACGCGGTGCGCTTCACCGTCGAGCATAGTCGCGAGGCGATCCAATGGCTGATCGACCAGGGTGTGCCTTTTACCCGCGATGAACACGCGGGCAGCGATGACGGCGGCTTCGAGTTCCATCTGACCCGTGAGGGCGGCCACAGCCACCGCCGCATCATCCATGCCGCCGACGCCACCGGCGCCGCCATTTTCAGGACCTTGCTCGACCAGGCGCGCCAACGCCCCAACATCGAATTGCTGGAGCAGCGCGTCGCCGTCGACCTGATCACCGAAAAACGCCTGGGCCTTCCCGGCGAGCGCTGCCTCGGCGCCTATGTGCTCAACCGCACTAGCGGCGAAGTCGACACCTACGGCGCGCGCTTCACCATCCTTGCCTCAGGTGGCGCGGCCAAGGTCTACCTCTATACCAGCAACCCCGACGGGGCCTGCGGCGACGGCATCGCTATGGCCTGGCGCTCGGGCTGCCGGGTGGCGAACCTGGAATTCAACCAGTTCCACCCCACTTGCCTGTACCACCCCCAGGCCAAGAGTTTCCTGATCACCGAGGCGTTGCGCGGGGAAGGTGCACACTTGAAGCTGCCCAATGGCGAACGCTTCATGCAACGCTTCGACCCACGTGCCGAGCTGGCACCGCGCGACATCGTCGCCCGCGCCATCGACCATGAGATGAAGCGCCTGGGCATCGACTGCGTCTACCTGGACATCAGCCACAAACCCGAAGCCTTCATCAAGACGCACTTCCCCACCGTCTATGAACGCTGCCTGACCTTCAACATCGACATCACCAAAGGCCCGATCCCGGTCGTGCCTGCCGCGCATTACACCTGCGGCGGCGTAATGGTCGACCAGCATGGCCGCACCGACGTGCCCGGCCTGTACGCTATTGGCGAAACCAGTTTCACCGGCCTGCACGGCGCCAACCGCATGGCCAGCAACTCGCTGCTCGAATGCTTTGTGTATGCGCGCTCGGCGGCGGCGGACATCCTCGAACAACTGCCGCGCATCGCGGTGCCGGCCGCCCTGCCGCGCTGGGATGCCAGCCAGGTGACGGATTCGGACGAAGACGTGATCATCGCGCACAACTGGGACGAGCTGCGGCGTTTCATGTGGGACTACGTGGGGATCGTGCGCACCAACAAGCGTCTGCAACGGGCACAGCACCGGGTGCGTTTGCTGCTGGATGAGATCGACGAGTTCTACAGCAACTATAAAGTCAGCCGCGACCTGATCGAATTGCGCAACCTGGCCCAAGTCGCCGAGTTGATGATCCGCTCGGCCATGGCGCGCAAGGAAAGCCGAGGGCTGCATTACACCCTCGACTACCCGCAGATGCTGCCTAAGGCCCGCGACACTATTCTGGTGCCAGCCACCTACGGCGACTGAACTTCAAGCGTACGCGCAGGCGCCGGTGCATATCGGCGGTCTGCGCGTCGTGAGGCACGCACGTCGAGCGCACCCATCGTTCACCTTGCACACGATAGCGCAGCACCACGACCAGCGGCAGCGCCAGGCTGTCAGGCCGCAGTTGCACGCTGTGCCAGCCGCGCTCGGCGCTGAACAATTGCCAGCCATCCTCATCGCGGCGCAGGCCCCGAATCGACGAGCGGTGAGTCAGCAACACATGCCGCGGCAACACCCAGGCGGCGTGGGCCAGGCACGCCAGCATGCCAAGGGATGCAAGCGGCAGATCGACTACAAGGCAGGCACCCAGTGCGAACAGCTGCGCAAGCAGATACGCCGCCAGCAACAGCCGTGAGGCCTGCCAGCGGCATTCAAAACGGTTACTTGGGCTGGACACGGTCCAGGATCATCCGAACCATGCGTTGCAGCTCCGGATCTTCCGATTCGGCGCGCTCCATGAACCAGCCGAACATGTCCTGGTCTTCGCATTCCAGCAGCCGTACGTAAAGGTCGCGGTCTACCTGGTTGAGCGTCGCGTAGACTTCTTTGGTGAAAGGCACCAGCAACACGTCCAGCTCCAGCATGCCGCGACGGCTGTGCCAGTAGAGGCGATTGATTTCTACATCTTCGACCATGGAACGCTCCTCAAATAGAGCGCAAGTATACAGGCCCGACGGCACCGGGACAGCCGGCTTTGGTCGCGCCCCATGGAAACTATGCATTTGCCGGGCGCCCCTCTATGATGCACCCATGACTTTTTGACCTGCGATGACCCATGGCCGACTCTGCTTTCTTCTGCTCGCTGTCCCACGAAGGCGTTCTCGCCGTCCGCGGCGCGGACGCTGCCAAATTCCTGCAGGGCCAACTGACCTGCAACCTCAATTACCTGAGTGACACCCAGGCCAGCCTGGGCGCGCGCTGCACGCAAAAAGGCCGGATGCAGTCAAGTTTTCGCATCCTGCTACAAGGTGACGGCGTGCTCCTGGCCATGGCCAGCGAACTGCTCGAGCCGCAATTGGCAGACCTGAAGAAATACGCAGTGTTCTCCAAATCCAAACTCACCGATGAAAGCGCCGCCTGGGTGCGTTTTGGCCTGGCGCATGCCGACCAGGCGCTGGCCGCGCTGGGCCTGGCGTTGCCGGTCGAGACCGACAGCGTGGCGCGCACCGAGACGTTGATCGCCATCCGCGTGTCGCCCGACCGCGCTGAACTCTGGGCACCCGCCGAACACGCCGAAAGCCTGCGCAGCCAGTTGGCGGCAAGCCTGCCGCAAGCCGAGCTGAATGAATGGCTGCTGGGCCAGGTCCGCGCCGGCATCGGCCAGGTGATGCCGCAGACCCGCGAACTGTTCATCCCGCAGATGCTCAACCTGCAAGCGGTGGGCGGCGTCAGCTTCAAGAAAGGCTGCTACACCGGCCAGGAAATCGTCGCGCGCATGCAGTACCTGGGCAAACTCAAACGCCGCCTGTACCGCCTGAGTCTGGCTGCGACCGAATTACCCGAGCCAGGCACCGCACTATTTTCCCCGAGTCATAACAGTTCGATCGGCGAAGTGGTCATCGCGGCAAAAGCGGATCAGTCCATTGAACTTCTTGCCGTGCTGCAAGCCGAAGCTGCCGATAATGGCGACGTACGCTTAGGCAGCCTGGAAGGCCCGCGCCTGCGGCTGCTTGACCTGCCCTACGCGCTGGACCGTGATCGTGAGATCCAGCGTTAACCGCCGTACTTTTTTTTGCAACACCCTAGAGAGTATGAATGAACGAGCTGGCGGAAAAAGTCCAACAGGCTTTGATGAAGGCCATCGACAACGATGACCTGGTTCTGCCGACATTACCGGAGGTGGCCCTGAAAATTCGTCAGGCCGCCGAAGACCCGGAGATCAGCATCAGCCACTTGAGTAAAGTGATCAGTCGCGATACCGCCCTGTCGGCGCGCCTGATCAAAGTGGTCAATAGCCCGTTGCTCAGAGCAACTCAGGAAGTTACCGACCTGCACACCGCCATCACCCGGCTCGGCACCAATTACAGCAGCAACCTGGCCATCGGCCTGGTCATGGAGCAGATCTTTCACGCCCGCTCCGAGGTGGTCGAACAGAAAATGCGCGAAGTGTGGCGCCGCAGCCTGGAGGTCGCGGGCGTCAGCTATGCCTTGTGTCGTCGGCATAGCCAACTCAAGCCGGACCAGGCGGCCCTGGGCGGCCTGGTGCACCAGATCGGGGTGCTGCCGATCCTCACCTACGCCGAAGACCATTACGAGCTGCTGTCCGACCCGGTCAGCCTCAACCACGTGATCGACAGCATCCATCCGGTATTGGGCGACAAGCTGCTCAGCGGCTGGGACTTCCCCGAAATGCTGGCAAAACTGCCCGGCCAGTATCTGAACCTGGAACGCGACGGCGCCCAGCTCGATTACATCGATGTGGTGCAGGTCGCCGTGCTCTACTGTCACCGCCACACCGGACACCCACTGGCGAACGTCGATATGGCGGGTGTACCGGCGGTGAAGAAGCTGCGGATTGATCCCTATAGCGAAAAATTGCGCACCGAGCTGGATGAAGCACGTTCGATGTTCTACTGATCCCCGGCGATAAAACTCACGCGCACTTTCAACCCCGCCGATTCGCCATCGTGCAGGCTGATCTGCGCCAGGTGCGCACGGCAGATCTCCCCGACAATCGCCAGTCCCAGGCCCGACCCCATACCCTGCTGGCTGCGCCGATAAAATCGCTCGAACACCCGGTCCCGCTCATCCAGCGGGATACCGGGGCCGTCGTCTTCGACTTCGAGCACCGCTGGCGCCGTCACCCGCAAAATCACGTTGCCACCCGGTGGTGTGTGCGCCAGCGCATTGTCCACCAGGTTGCTCAGCAACTCATTGAGCAGCGTCGGTTCGCCGCGCAGCCACACCGGCTCGTCTGCTTCCAGCGCCAAGGCAACGCCTCGCGCGTGGGCCAATGGCGCCATGGCCATGCCCAGCTCCCGGGCCAATTGGCTGAGGTCGAGCAACTGCGCGCCGCCTTCGGCAATGGCCCTGGCACCGTTTTCGATGCGTGCCAGGGACAGCAACTGATTAGCCAGGTGCGTGAGACGGTCGGTGCCCTGGGCGGCGGTTTCCAGGGTGGAGCGCCACGTGGCCGGGTCTTCGGCGCGCAGGCCCAGTTCCAGGCGGGCCTTGAGCGCGGCCAGCGGCGTACGCAACTCGTGGGCGGCGTCGGCAATGAACTGCGCCTGGCGTTCGAACTGGCCGCGCAAGCGTTCGGTGAAATGGTTGAGGGAGCGCACCAGCGGGCCGAACTCATCCTGCACCTCTACCAGCGGCAAGGGCCGCAGGTCGTCAGGCTGGCGTTCTTCCACCGCCGTGCGCAGGCGCTCCAGCGGGCGCAGCGCCGCGCTGACGGCAAACCACACCAGCAACAGCGCGCCAATGGCCAGCATGCCCAGGCGCAACAAGGTGTCGGCCATCAGGCTGCGGGCCATGGCGACCCGGGCTTCGTCAGTTTCCGCGACACGGATCTCCGCCATGCCATTCATGTTCGGCTCGGAGACGGCCTTGAGCAGGCTCACCACGCGCACCGGCTGGCCCTGATACACGGCGTCGTAGAACCGCGCCAAGGCTGGGTAATCATCCGTACGTGGGGTGCCGGGCGGCGGGCCGGGAAGGTTTTCGTAACCCGATATCAGCTTCTGGTTGATGTCGTTGACCTGGTAATAGATGCGTCCGGCGCTGTCGTAGGCAAAGGTGTCCAGGGCCACGTAGGGCACGTTGGCACTGAGCGTGCCATCCACCTGGGTCAAGCCGGCGGCAATGGTGCGCGCCGAGGCCAGCAGCGTGCGGTCATAGGCGGTGTCGGCCGCTTCGCGCCCGTTCCAGTAGGCACTCATGCCGCTGGCGAGCATCAGCAGCACCAGCAACAGCGCGAGGTTCCACAGCAGGCGCCAGCGCAAGCTGCTGGGCTTATGCATCGCGGGCTTCCAGCAGGTAGCCAAGGCCACGGAAGGTCACGATGGCGATAGGCTGGCCGTCGAGTTTCTTGCGCAGGCGGTGCACATAAATCTCGATAGCGTCCGGGCTGGCTTCTTCGTCGAGACCGAACACCTGGGAGGCCAGTTGCTCCTTGCTCATCACGCGGCCAGGCCGGGCGATGAGCGCCTCGAGCACCGCTTGCTCGCGCGAGGTCAGCGTCAGCAGTTCGCCACCGGCCGTGAAGCGCCGGGTATCGAGGTCGTACACCAGCACGCCGCACGCCTGCTGGCGCTCGCCGCCCAATACGCTGCGCCGTAGCAGCGCCTTGACCCGCGCCTCCAGTTCCGTCAGTTCAAACGGTTTAGCGAGGTAATCGTCGGCGCCCAGGTTCAAGCCATGCACGCGGTCTTTTACATCGCTGCGTGCCGTCAGCATCAACACCGGCAAATTTTTTCCACGGGCGCGCAAGCGTGCCAACACTTCGAAGCCATCCATGCGCGGCAGCCCCACATCAAGGATCGCCGCCGCGTATTCCTCGCTGCTCAACGCCAGGTCCGCAGCCACGCCATCGTGCAATACGTCGACGGTCAACCCTATGCTCTTGAGCGCTTGGGCGACACTTTCGGCGAGTTGCAAATGGTCTTCAACCAGAAGGACACGCATGAATTTCTACCTCGTGCAGGCGTGGGCGACGCCACGCTTTGGCGGGCAGTTTACAGGCGCAACCTGCCCTGTGAAGCCCGAAAACATTGAAAGGCAACTGAAAGGTTAGTGAAAGCTTCGCCCTTTAGCATCCAGTCACGGTGGTTACGCCCGCCGAGCTACCTCACCCGTAGCGCCCGAAAAACGCCTCGAAGCGTTTTCGCCAAAATAAGAACAATAACGGAGTGCACCACGATGCTGTCGATACAGTCCCAGGCTCGCCCGCCTGCAAGAAATTCCCGCCTTACTCACACCACTCTGCTCTTGCCGTCTTCGAAGACGGTGGCCGTGCGCTCGCGCAACGCCAGGCACAGCATTGCACGCGGCTAAGCCACCCATAACAAAAATACGGAGATCACCATGACCCTTTCACTGCGTAAAGTTGCCATTACCGCCGGCTGCATGCTGTTTGCCGGCCAACTGCTGGCCGCCGACGAACCCAAGCGCCCTGAATGCATCGCCCCGGCTTCCCCGGGCGGTGGTTTTGACCTGACCTGCAAGCTGGCACAAAGCGCGCTGGTCAACCAGAAACTGCTGAGCAAGCCGATGCGCGTGACCTACATGCCAGGCGGCGTGGGCGCAGTGGCCTACAACGCGGTGGTCGCTCAGCGCCCTGCGGATGGAGGTACCCTGGTGGCCTGGTCCAGCGGTTCATTGCTGAACCTGGCCCAGGGCAAGTTCGGTCGCTTCGATGAAAGCGCCGTGCGCTGGCTCGCAGCGGTAGGCACCAGTTACGGTGCCATCGCAGTGAAAAGTGATTCGCCCTACAAGACCCTCGACGATCTCGTAAAAGCCTTGAAGAAAGATCCAGGCAGCGTAGTGATAGGTTCCGGCGGTACGGTTGGCAGCCAGGACTGGATGCAAACCGCCCTGATCGCCAAGGCCGCCGGGATCAATCCGCGCGAGCTGCGTTACGTCGCGCTGGAAGGCGGCGGCGAAATCGCTACCGCGTTGCTCGGCGGCCACATTCAGGTGGGCAGCACCGATATTTCCGACTCCATGCCACACATCCTCAGCGGTGACATGCGCTTGTTGGCGGTGTTCTCCGAGCAGCGCCTGGACGAGCCGGAAATGAAGAACATCCCGACTGCCAAGGAGCAAGGCTATGACATCGTGTGGCCAGTGGTGCGTGGCTTCTACCTCGGGCCAAAAGTCAGCGATGCCGACTACGCCTGGTGGAAGGATGCGTTCGACAAACTGCTGGCTTCCGACGAGTTCGCCAAGCTGCGTGACCAGCGCGAGCTGTTCCCGTTCGCCATGACCGGCCCGGAACTGGACACCTACGTGAAAAAACAGGTGGCTGACTACAAAGTGCTGGCCAAAGAGTTCGGCCTGATCCAGTAAACGCCCCGCTTTCGCGCGGCCACGCCCGTTTAAACACGCGGTGTGGCCCAGGAGTTCACCATGCTCTTACAACGTATTTTCGCTGCTGTGATGTTAGTGGCCTGCATCGGCCTCGCGCTGATGGCTTGGCCCTATCAGGCGGCCTTTTCCTACGAGCCGGTAGGGCCTCGGGCCTTCCCCCTGCTGCTGATCGGGCTGATGGGCCTGGCGCTGATCTACATGCTGATTCGCCCGCAACCGACCAAACACACCGACGACGAACCAGCGCTGGACCGCCCGACCCTGATCAAGATCTGCCTGTGCGTGGCCTTGCTGGTGGTGTTTGCCGGTACGTTCGAATCCCTGGGTTTCATTCTCAGCAGCATGCTGATCGGTATTCCGATGGCACGGCTGTACGGCGGTCGCTGGTTGCCCAGCGTGGTCATCATCACCTTGATGAGCATCGGTCTTTATCTGCTGTTCGATAAAACCATGGACGTGCCACTACCCCTCGGTCTGCTCGACGTTCTGGAGAACTGATATGGATACTTTCGGCTATTTGGGCCAGGGTTTCGGCGTCGCGCTGAGCCCCTATAACCTGGTGACCGCACTGTGCGGCACCCTGATCGGCACCGTGGTCGGCCTGCTGCCGGGCCTGGGGCCGATCAATGGCGTGGCATTGTTGATTCCCATCGCGTTTGCCCTGGGCCTGCCGCCCGAGTCGGCACTGATCCTGCTGGCAGCCGTGTACCTGGGCTGCGAATACGGCGGCCGGATCAGCTCGATCCTGCTCAACATCCCGGGCGAAGCCTCCACCGTGATGACCACCCTCGACGGCTACCCGATGGCCCGCAAAGGCATGGCCGGCGTAGCGTTGTCGCTGTCTGCCTGGAGTTCGTTCATCGGCGCGTTTATCGCCACCTGCGGCATGGTGTTGTTCGCCCCGCTGCTGGCCAAATGGGCGATTGCCTTTGGACCCGCCGAGTACTTCGTGCTGATGGTGTTTGCGATCGTCTGCCTGGGCGGCATGGCCGGTGACAAGCCGCTGAAAACCTTTGTCTCGGCGTTGATCGGCCTGTTCCTTGCCTGTGTGGGCATCGACGCCAACAGTGGCGTGTACCGCTTTACCGGCGACAACATCCATCTGACCGACGGCATCCAGTTCGTGGTGTTGGTGCTGGGCCTGTTTTCCATCAGTGAGATCCTGCTGCTGCTGGAGAAAACCCACCGTGGCCAGGAAGCGGTAAAAGCCACCGGGCGCATGATGTTCAACGTCAAGGAAGCCCTGTCGGTGCTGACCGTGAACCTGCGTTGCGGGGTATCGGGCTTTATCATCGGCGTCTTGCCCGGTGCTGGCGCAACCATGGCCTCGGCCGTGGCCTACATGACCGAGAAACGTATCGCGGGCGCCAGCGGCAAGTTCGGTCAAGGTGACATGCGCGGCCTGGCAGCACCGGAAACGGCCATCGGCGCTTCGGTCTGCGGCGCTATGGTGCCGATGCTGACCCTGGGCGTTCCTGGCTCGGGCACCACGGCCGTGATGATCGGCGCGCTGTCGCTGTACAACATCACCCCGGGCCCGCTGCTGTTCCAACAGCAACCCGATATCGTCTGGGGGCTGATCGCTTCGTTGTTTATCGCCAACATCATGCTGGTGGTCCTCAACATCCCGATGATCCGTATCTTCACGCGCATCCTCGCCGTGCCGAACTGGGCGCTGGTGCCGGTGATCGCCATCATCACCGCGATTGGCGTCTACGCCGTACACGCCACCACCTTTGACCTGTTCCTGATGATCGCCATCGGCATCTTCGGCTACATCCTGCGCAAGCTGGACTTCCCGCTGTCGCCGTTGCTGCTGGGCTTTATTCTTGGCGGCCTGATGGAACAGAACCTGCGTCGTGCGCTGTCGATTTCCAATGGTGCGCTGGAGATCCTGTGGTCGAGCCCGATCACCTTCGGCGTCTGGGTACTGACCGCCATCATGCTACTCGTGCCGCTGCTGCGTATCTGGCGCAAGCGCTCCTTGCAGCGTCGTGCCGTAGCCGATGTCTGAAGTCACCTTCAAACATTGGTGGGGAACACCGCTGGTCGGCCTGGCCGGCGGTTACCTGGCCAGCCTCGTCGGCTGGCCCTTGCCCTATATGATCGGCTCGTTGCTGGCGATCATCCTGGTGCGCTGCCTCACGCCCTGGCAATTGGCGGAAATTCCCGGCGGGCGCAAATGCGGCCAATGGGTGGTGGGCATCGGCATCGGCCTGCACTTCACGCCAGTGGTGATCGAACAGGTGATGAGCCACTTCGGGCTGATCTTCTTCGGCGCCTTGGTGACGAGTTTGTCGAGCGTGGTCGGGGTGTGGTTGATGCGCCGCAGCGGTGAAGACCGCGCTACCGCGTTTTTCTCCAGCATGCCGGGCGGTTCCGGTGAGATGGTCAACCTCGGCGCGCGCAATGGTGCGGTGCTCAGCCGGGTTGCGGCGGGCCAGAGTTTGCGCGTGCTGGTGGTGGTGCTGTGTGTGCCGGCGATCTTCAAGTACCTGCTCGGCGGTGGCGCGCCGCAGTTTCATCCAGCGCCCGTTGACTGGGCCTGGCTGGCGCTGCTGTTTCCGCTAGGCGCGCTGGTCGCCTGGGGCTGGCAGCGTTTGCGCCAGCCGAACCCTTGGCTGTTCGGCCCGTTGCTGGTGAGTGCGACTGCCAGTGTGGTCTGGGACCTGCATATCGGCCTGCCCGATGGCGGCAGCCAGATCGGCCAATGGCTGATCGGCAGCGGCTTGGCGTGTCACTTCAACCGCCAGTTCTTTCGCAGGGCTCCATCCTTTATGGGTCGCACGTTGATCGGCACCGCCTTGACCATGGCACTGGCAACATTGGCGGCGGTGGGCCTTAGCGCCCTGACCCAGTTGGACCTGCGCTCCTTGACACTGGGCATGATGCCTGGCGGCATTGCCGAAATGAGCCTCACGGCTGAAACCTTGCAATTGTCGGTGCCGTTGGTGACGGCGATGCAGGTGATGCGGCTGTTGTTTGTGCTGTTTCTGGCGGAGCCGTTGTTCAGGCATTGGAACCGCCGGCCGGAAACCATCTGAACCCTCTTCGCAGTTCAGAGCGGCGGCAACCGCCACTCGATCGGCGCCTCGCCATTCTGCTCCAGAAACTTGTTGGCGCGACTGAAATGCCCGCAGCCCAGGAACCCGCGATACGCCGACAACGGTGACGGGTGCACCGAGGTCAGCACCAGGTGCTTGGTGGCATCGATCAGCTTTTGCTTGCTCTGGGCGTGGGCGCCCCACAACAAAAACACCAGATGCGGCTGATGCTCGCTGACCACCTCGATGATCCGGTCGGTAAAGAACTGCCAGCCCTTGCCCGCATGCGCATTGGCATTGGCGCGTTCCACAGTCATGGTGGTGTTGAGCATCAGCACGCCCTGGTCTGCCCAGCTTTGCAGGTAGCCGTGGTTGGGGATGTCGATGTTCAGGTCACGCTTGAGTTCTTTATAGATATTGACCAGGGACGGCGGCGCCGGCACACCTGGTTGCACCGAGAAGCACAGGCCGTGGGCCTGGCCGGGGCCGTGGTACGGGTCCTGGCCGAGGATCACCACCTTGACCTTGTCCAGCGGCGTCGAGTTGAGGGCATTGAAAATCAGCGGGCCAGGCGGGTAGATCTCCTTGCCGGCCGCATGTTCCTGGCGCAGGAACTCGCGCAACTGGGCCATGTAGGGCTTCTCGAACTCATCGCGCAGGGCGTGTTTCCAGCTGGGTTCGAGTTTGATACGGTCGCCATCGGTCATAGTTGAATTGTCTTGTAAAAAAGAATGAGGCGAACCCTAGGAAAGCCGACCCCGCTTGTCAATTGATCTGACACACCACCGGCGCTTTCCCACGAAGGGATCATACTCATCCTTCACCTTCTCGATTGAGGTCACGATGAACCTGCACTTCGAAGAACTGACCGGCAGCGACGGCGCCCGCATCGGCATCGCCAGCCTGGACGCGGAAAAGACCCTCAACGCCCTGTCCCTGCCGATGATTTTGGCCTTGGGTGATCGCCTGGATGCCTGGGCCAAGGACCCGAACATCGTCTGCGTATTGCTGCGCGGCAATGGCCCCAAGGCCTTTTGCGCCGGTGGCGAAGTGCGCAGCCTGGCGCAGGCCTGTCGCGAACAACCCGGCGAAGTACCCGCCCTGGCCGCGCAGTTTTTCGCTGCGGAGTACCGCCTCGATTATCGCTTGCACACCTATCCCAAGCCGCTGATCTGTTGGGGCCACGGCTATGTGCTGGGCGGCGGCATGGGGCTGTTGCAAAGCGCGTCAGTGCGCATCGTGACGCCCACCAGCCGTCTGGCCATGCCGGAAATCAGCATCGGACTGTACCCGGATGTCGGCGCCAGCAGGTTCTTGTCGCGCCTGCCCGGCAAACTCGGGTTGTTCCTGGGCCTTACCGGCGCCCACATCAATGGCCGCGATGCCTTGGACCTGGGCCTGGCCGACCGTTTCCTGCGCGATGACCAGCAAGACGAACTGCTCGAAGGCCTGCTGCAACTGAACTGGCAGGAACAGAGCGCGATGCAGCTCAACAGCCTGCTCAAGGCCCTCGCCCAGGAAGCCGTCGACCAGCAACCCGAAGCGCAGTGGTTACCGCGCCGTGGGCAGATCGACGACTGGCTGGATGTGGGTGACATACGCTGCGCCTGGCGCGCGTTGAGCCAGTTGCGTGATCACGCTGATCCGCTGCTGGCTCGCGCCGGCAAGACGCTGAGCGAAGGCTGCCCACTGACCGCCCATCTGGTGTGGGAGCAAATCCGCCGGGCTCGGCATTTGTCGTTGGCCCAAGTGTTCCAGATGGAATACACGGTGAGCCTCAACTGCTGCCGTCATCCGGAATTCGCCGAAGGGGTGCGGGCGCGGTTGATCGATAAGGACCAGGCGCCGCACTGGCACTGGCCGGATATCAACACAATTCCAGAGGCGGTGGTGCAGGCGCATTTTGAAAAAGCCTGGGAGGGTAGGAATCCTCTGGCAGATTTATCCGATTATTGACAGCCTATCGTTGCGAGTCATTTATCGTGAATGCGCAATTATCGGGTTGATTGTCACGGCAGACGTAAACCTGTTGATCGAACGGAATCTTGCCAAGCTCCCAATGCAAGCTGTCGGTCAGCGACATGGTGTTGGCAGCGCCTGAAATGCAAGGACGCATAACGACCAGCTCTTCACGCTGGTTTTCATAAACGCACTTTTCCACGTAGCCGTTTTTTCGGTCAGTGCCCTTTTCAGGCGTGAATAAAGCGCCAAGAAAGCTATGTATATATTCGTTAGGCTCAACCTTGGGACCTTGCCAGAGCACGCCATCCTGCTGGTATTGAAAGTAGCCTTTGACGTTTCGGATCATCGATTTATCCGGACAAAACTGCTTTGCCCCCGCCGGGCCCATGACGCAGCCGACTAGTAAAAGCACGCACATCAGTTGTTTGAACATAGAGGCTTTCCTTCGACAAACACACAGCGTTTCCCCGCAGTGAAATATATCTTGAGCCTCAAAGATAGCTGTTAAATCTGACAGTGCCGACGAATGGCAGGCAAAAAAAAGCGGCGCATCATGCGCCGCTTCGTTAAAAGCCTTTCTTCAGCGGTGACCACCGCGCCCACCGCCATGCTCACCACCCCGTCCGTGACCGCCGTTTCCCCAACGATTTCCTCCCCAGCCCTGGTTCGGATACGCCCGGTAGGCAGACCTCGGATAATAACGTGGCGCGGGTTGGTAATAACGCGGCGCCGAGTAATAGCGCGGGGCCGGATAGTAACGTGGAGCCGGCGCGTAGTAGCTGCCCCTGTCATAGCGAGGGCCACCGTAGTAATAGGCAGGCGCCGGTGCGGTATACACCTCGGAGCGATAGTAAGTGGCGCCTCCATCGTAGTAGGGCACACAAGCTGACAAGGTCAGGCCGAGTAATGCAGTGAGCAGCAGTCGTCGATACATGGCGGCCTCCTGGACCGCGGAAGAGCACCTCCAGCGACGCTGGAGAGCGGCATCCAGCTTGCGCCGAATGACACAATATCTGACATCAAAAACAACATCTGGTGCGTTTCAGTAACAACTTGATACATCAACACGCAACTCCTGTAAGGGCAACCGACGGGAGCCCAAGCTATATCGTTTCAGTCACTTTCAGGCAGATACCATATCGCTCTCGATGACGGCATTGTCCTGCTGCGGGTCCGCGCTGTATTGTGCAAGGCCGAGCACACCTGCCTATACAGCCTGACCCTGCCATGACTACACCCACGCTTTGCCCCGCCTGCGGAGCCGTCAACGACTGCGCCCTGGCAGACCCACGCACGGTTGACCAGGCGTGCTGGTGCTTCAATGTCACCATTGACCCGGCGGTACTCCTCGCGCTGCCTGACGAACTGCGCAATAAAGCCTGCCTGTGCCCGCGTTGCGCCCAAGTGGATGAACAGTTGCGCACCCCTGATGCGCGTTGATCGGTTCCTCAGCAACCTGCCGCGCTTCAATCGCAGGCAAGTACGGTTGCTGTTGGTGGAACGCCGCGTCAGCGTCGAGGGAGTAACGGTCAGTGATCCCCACCATGAGGTACGCGAGTTCAGCCAGGTGTGCGTTGATGGTGAGGTGCTGCAGGCGGGCAAACCGGCGCGCTATTTCATGCTGCACAAACCCCAAGGGTGTGTGAGTGCCACGGCGGATCCGCAACACCCTACCGTGCTCGATCTGCTGAATGAGCCGGACAAAGGCACGCTGCATATTGCCGGGCGCCTGGACTACAACACGACCGGCCTGATGTTGATCACCAACGACGGCCAGTGGTCGCGGCGCCTGACACAACCGACGACCAAGTTGCCCAAGGTGTACCGCGTGGAAACAGCGCAGGAAATCGGTCCCGAATACGCGGTGACATTCAAGGCGGGCTTGTACTTCGCGTTCGAAGATCTCACCACCCAACCCGCCGAGCTGGAATTACTGGGACCGACCACGGCGCGCTTGAGCATCATCGAAGGCCGTTATCACCAGGTGAAACGCATGTTCGGGCACTTCAATAACAAGGTGATTGCGCTGCACCGTGAGCGCATGGGCCCGCTGCAGTTGGATCCGTCCCTTGCGCCGGGGGATTACCGAGCCCTGACTGACGATGAAATCCGACAAGTCTGACGACCGTTCAGCCGCTGGTGGCAAAAAACCAGCCAGGCGGCTTGCGACCTGCCGAGTCTGTGCTTGAATCAAGCTCACCCGTTGAAATATGACTGGCGAGTCACCTATAACCTCCAAGAAACACCTTGCCCCGCCCGTGCTTGATTGACGGGCCGTCCCGGCAAACATCCCGCCCTGACAACCGCTGTCGGCCAGCCGCAATCGGACCGACAGGGGCGCTCATCTTCCAGGCGTATGCCTACCTGTCATAAAGCTCGTGCAAAGTCATTTGCGCGCCCTACCCGCTTGCCAGGAGTCTTACGACATGAGGCCAGAAATCGCTGTGTTGGATATACAGGGTCAGTACCGGGTTTACACGGAGTTCTATCGCGCGGATGCCGCTGAAAAGACCATCATTCTGGTCAACGGCTCAATGGCCACCACGGCCTCTTTCGCCCAAACCGTGAAAAGCCTTTACCCGCAATTCAATGTGGTGTTGTACGACCAGCCCTACGCCGGACGTTCCAAAATCCACAACCGCCACGAGCGGATGCTGACGAAGGAAGTCGAAGGCCAGATCCTGCTGGAGCTGATTGAGCGCTTTGCCGCCGAGCACGTGCTCTCCTTCTCGTGGGGCGGTATCGCCGCCTTGTTCGCCCTCGCCCAACGCCCGCGACGCATTGAAAAGGCGGTGATCAGCTCATTCTCCCCGGTGATCAACCCGCCCATGCGCGACTACCTCGAGCGCGGCGTCGACTACCTCGGCAACCTCGACCGCGACCGCGTCGGCCATCTGGTCAACAGCACCATCGGCAAGCACCTGCCGTCGCTGTTCAAGCGCTTCAACTACAAGCACGTCAGCAGCCTGGCCGAGCATGAATACGGGCAGATGCACTTCCACATCAGCCAGGTGCTTCACAGCGATCGTTTGTGTTACCTCAACGCAGCCAGGCAGATCGACATTCCGGTGCTATTCCTGAACGGCGAATGGGACGAGTACACCAGCGCCGAGGATGCCAGGCTGTTTGGGCAACATATAACCCACAGCAGCTTCAGCACTGTCCAGGCCACGGGGCATTTCCTGGATATGGAGCATAAAGCGGCATGCCGGGACAGCCGGGAGGCGGTGGTAGGCTTTTTGAAAGGGCAGCGGCCGGTGAGTCGGTTACGCTACCAGCAGGGTCAGACGCAACATGCATGGGCGGTCTGAAGTGAGGCCCACTGTAGGAGCGGGTTCCTGCAGTGGCGCCGCTTGTCTGCGTAAGGTGCGCGCGCAACATGCGATTTTTTCGAAGAAAAACTTCAAATCCGGGTGAACATCTGGTACAAAGTCAGCCGCTTTGAGCGGGTATAGTTTAGTGGCAAAACGAAAGCTTCCCAAGCTTTAGTTGAGGGTTCGATTCCCTCTACCCGCTCCACTCAAATTGGCTTTCATGTCATGCCATCGCTGACACGAATGCATAAAAAACCGGCTCCTGAGAGCCGGTTTTTTTTGGCTGACGTTCAGCTGCCTATAACGCTCGCCTTCTACAAAGAATTCGAGCGCAAGAAACGTAGTTTGCCAATACCCTGATGGACCTACACTGGCGCCTTACGCTTCAGCATCCCTTCGAGGAGCCCGCCCATGCCCTGTGAATACACACTCATGCCCTCCCCTGTCGGCGAACTCACCTTGGTGGCGCGCCATGGCAAACTTGGCGCCATCCTGTGGCAAACAGAGCGCGCCAACCGCGTACGCCTGGGTGAATTGATCGAGACCAACAACAGCCTGGTGCTATTGGAAGCCCAGCGCCAGCTAAACGAATACTTCGCGGGAACACGCAGCCAGTTCGAGCTGGAGTTGGACTTCGCCGGCACCGACTTTCAGAAACAAGTCTGGCAGGCCCTGCTGACCATTCCGTTTGGCGAAACGCGCAGCTACAGCCAGATAGCCCAGCAGATCGGCAACCCGAAAGCCGTGCGTGCAGTCGGGGCGGCGAATGGGCGTAATCCGATTTCGATCATTGCGCCCTGTCACCGAGTGGTGGGTGCTTCGGGCGGGCTGACCGGGTTCGCGGGAGGCCTTGAGGCCAAGCAATATCTGTTGACGCTGGAGAATCGCGGCCAGGCGAAACTGGCGTTCTGATCATGGCTGTGGGGCAGCTGCGCGAATAAAGGACGCGCAATCGAACAAGCGTTGGAAACCGAGCTTTCCATACAGTGCAACGGCGGCCGTCGAGGCCTCGAGAAAACACCGGCGAGCCCCCAGGCCCGAGGCGTGAAGCAGAGCCGCTTGAATCAATCGAGTGGCGTAGCCTCTTCCACGAAAGCCGACCCGCGTGCCGACATCACTCAGCCGGGCCTCCCCCTCACATAACGACAAGGTCAACGAACAGCTCACCTGCCCCTCAACAGACAATGTGAAGTGATAAAGGGCTTCACCGGCGTCCAGGGATCGCTGATGCCGAGCCTGGTAATGCGCGACCGCCTCAGGCGCTATCAGGAATGCACTGTCGAGCGGAGTCGCCCATTCGTTCAGGTTCCGAGTCAGGCTGATCTGCACACCTTCCTCGTTTATCAATGGCGCAAGGCGCGCCAATGACAGGACCATCGCCGTCGTGTCTTCAGCCGGCTGAAAGCCGAGCTGCGCGAGCATGTCGCGCAAGCCATCGACCTGTTCCTGAGGAATCACGATACGGATGGGGATCAAGGTACGGCGGATCAGTTCCCGGGGTAACTCCGTCGCTTCGCGCAGCGGGTCGCTGCCCAGACGAATAAACAACATATTCCACGGCGCGCAATGTTCCTCAGCAAAGTAGGTGCTGATACCGGCGCTATGCCGACAATACATCGCGCAGGTCGCCGCAAAAAAATGCGCTTCGGTCAAGTCATAGCGTGCGAATAGGTCATAGGCGTTTTTAGCGTGCATAAGCAATAACCAGGCAAAAACCCAGTCTTGTGCTCAAGGTTTCACAGCGCCGTAGGCCCGCTCCTAAAAGCCCGACAGAAAAACCTCTACTTTTATCCGACCGATAAGTTGTAAAAAGAAATTTCAGCGAGCGACTGCTGTCAGTAGTTTCATCACCCTTCTTGAGGAAAACGGTCATGAACTTCTCTGCAGTCTCCCAAACCCTGTCGCGCTGGGCCGGCAGCCCCCGGACGTTCTACACGGCGGTGGCGCTGATCCTGGCCTGGAGCCTGAGCGGGCCGTACTTTCATTACAACGACACTTGGCAATTGATCATCAACACCTCGACCACCATCATCACGTTCCTGATGGTGTTCCTGATCCAGAACACACAGAACCGCGACAATGACATCCTGCATATCAAGATCGACGAGCTGTTGCGTGTGTCCAAGGATGCGCAGAACGCGGTGCTGAGCCTGGACGGCCTGGACCGTAAGGAGCTTGAAAAGCTACGCCAGGAATATCGCGATATCGGCAAAGCCGGCAGCTTGAACCTCAACAGCAGTTGCGGCCCTGCCGCCGACGACGCGGCGGCGCCGAAAACAAATTTGAACCAAGCCTGAAAAAAACGGCGGTTGGAGATGATCCAACCGCCGTTTTCATTTCAAAGGGAGCTTCAACTCAAAGGGAGCTTCAACCGTCGCCTTGGTGCCCCTTGCCGTAGGTCGAGGCCAGGGCGCGGGCCTTTTCCAGACGCTCCTGCAGCTTGGGCAGCGTCTCATCCACCAACGCTTTTATCTCTGGCACCTGCGACGCCGCGCCTTCCTGCTTGAACAGGGCGATGGCGTCTTCGTTTTCCTTGACCTGCTGCGCGGTGTAGGCGGCGTCGAAGGAGTCGCCGTCCTTGAGTTCGGGCATCAGGGTTTCGGCCTTGTCGACGATCTTCTCGCGCGGGGCTACCGGCAAGTCGAGCTTTTTAGCGATAGCCGCCAGATGCTGGTTGGCCAGGGTGCGCTCATTGATCACCTCGATGGTGTAATCCTTGATCTCCTGGGACGAGGTTCTGGCGTGGGCCATGCGACTGGTTTCGATATCGGCCATGCCTTTGGCCGAAGCCTGCTCGATGAATTCGGCAGGTGACTGGGCGAAAGCATTGCTGGCGCCGAGGCCCAGCAGCATCGCGAAACTGGCGGTGCGTAACCGGATAGCCATGCGGCTCATGATGGGTTCCTCCAGGGCAAAAATAGGTGCGAAGAAACAGCGCCTCGCCCTGGATTCGAATTTTGCTTGAGGCAAAGGTTTAGAAAAAACTTTCCAGTGCGACGAACGGTCGTTGTTGAGTCAGACGGGCTTGCTGGCAAACAGACCCGGCAACGCATGCGCCAACGCGTTGATGGCGAACCCGATAAACATCACGCCGCACAGTCTCGTGATAAGGATTTCATGACGCTGATACAGCGTACGCACACGTTGGGCACCGACCACGCCGATCAGGATCGCATAGGCCAACAGGCCCCCGATGAAGCTCAGGACAATCAGCCATGGCAGCATCGACCACGTCAGCAATTCGGCACGACTGGAGAGCAATGCAGTGAATGTCGCTACAGCCACCGGGTACGCCTTGGGGTTGGTCAGGCCGAACAGAATACCGTGCCAGAACGGATGCCGCGCCGCTCCCTGAGGAGCCTCGCTGCTACGCCGCTGGGTGCGAATCGCACGCCAGCCGAGCCAGAACAGATACAGCCCGCTGAGCACGCCCAGTACATCAAATGCACTGCTGCCAACTTCCCGAGCGCCCACAATCGCAACCAATGCGGTGCTGCACCACACCACGTCGCCAAGCAAATGCCCAGCCAAAAAGCCTGCCCCGGCACGCCGGCCACGAGCGGCGCCGATGCCGAACACGGCCAACACGCCGGGACCGGGCGTAATACCGTAGATAAACCCGGACGCAAGGACCGCGAGCAACAACGATGGGGTCATGGGCGTGGCTCTGATGGCAGTTGAAAGGTTCAGGGATTCTGCACGTTCTCGGGCTGGGCGTAAAACTTCATGCCCGCATAAGGCTTGGCGCGACAGGCATGCAGCCGCGAGGCGGGATGCCTCGAATGCCTCTGACGAACGGGACAATCGATCAATGAGTTGACGCTGTAGTATGTCGCACTACCTATCACTACATTGAGGTTCGTATGTCTGTTATGTCCCTGCGGATACCGGACGATGTCGCCGATACGCTTGCCAGTCTGGCCAAAGCGACCGGTCGCAGCAAATCGTTCCTCGCTGTTGACGCGCTACGTGAATACCTGACACGTGAAGCATGGCAAATCGAAGAGATTCAAAAGGCGCTGAAAGAAGCTGATGCGGGGGATTTCGCGACGGCTGCCGAGGTAAAAGCCGTCGCTGACAAATGGCGCAACAATGCAGGTTGAGTGGCTGAGGACAGCCCTCAGAAACCTGGATGATGAAGCGGCCTTTATTGCTGAAGAAAACCCCAAAGCCGCCTACGAGTTCGTCCAGGCGATTTTGGCCGGGATTGAACACATTGCGCAATTTCCCGCGCTGGGAAAAACCGGGCGCGTCCCAGGGACGCGTGAATGGGTGGTGCCCCGGTGGCCCTACATTGTCCCTTACCGTATTCGTGAAGGGCGACTACAGGTGATGCGAATTTTTCATACCCGCCGCCAACCACCGACCTCCTGGTAGCGGCTGATCAGCCCTTTAGCACACCCTGCACCCGCCCACTCAACCACTGCAACCCCGCATCCCCACCCCGTCGCGCATGCCATGCCAGTTCGAACGCAAACGAAGGAATATGAAACGGCGGTGGCACGGCGATCAGTTGGGCATGATCGATATTCAACAAGCCTCGGGAGGAGACGGTCAGGATCAGGTCCGTGCCCTGAATCAACTGTGGTGCCACGCCCCAGTGCGGCAGGCTGACGGCCACATGCCGGCGCTGGCGAATCGCGGTCAGCGCACGCTCGATTTCCGGCGTGCCGCTGCCGCGCATTTCCAGCAAGACATGGGGGCGTGACAGGTAGGCAGGCAGGTCCAGCACACCCGTCGTCGACAGGCTGTCGCGGTCGACCAGGCAGGTGTAATGCTCTTCGAATAACGGCGTAGTCCGTAGTTCGGCAGGCATGTCAGGGAAAACCCCGGCGGCCAGGTCGAGATCACCGTTGAGCACGCCGTCGACCATGCCTTCGCGGCTGGCCTGGATGATTTGCAGGTCGATGCCCGGCGCTTCACGGCGCAACAAGCGCACCAATCCCGGCAGGAAAATCGCCGCACTGTAGTCCGACATTGCCACGCGAAAGCGGCGTTTGGCCGACGCCGGGTCAAAGCGGTTCGGCGCCAGCAGCCTTTGCACCTGGGCCAGCGCCTCCGCCAACGGCGTAGCCAACTCCAGCGCACGCGCCGTTGGTATCAATGAGCCGCCCTGACGCACCAGCAACGGGTCGCCCAGCAGGTCACGCAAGCGCGCCAGCGCGTGGCTGACCGCCGGTTGGCTCAGGTGCAGGCGTTCGGCGGCGCGGGTGACGTGTTGCTCGCTGAGCAACACGTCGAGGATCACCAACAAGTTGAGGTCGATGCGCCTTAGATCATTCATCAGCTGCATACTCACCATAAGAAGTTGGAATTTAAATTTGCGTGACGAATAACCTAAAGTCCAGCAAAACCTCTGGGAGATTCGCCATGACGACGTTGCATTGGCTGGGTGTGTTGCTGCTGGCGGTGATCGCTGGTGCCGTGGTGCCGTTTCAAAGTGCGATCAACGCCAACCTGGGTCGCGGGCTCGGTCACCCGTTGTGGGCGACGCTGGCTTCGCTGTTGGTGAGCATCATTGTGTTGCTGCCGGTGATCATCGCCCTACGGCTGCCCTTGCCGAGCCTGGCCTTTATCACCCAGGCGCCGCTGTGGATGTGGGCCGGTGGCGCATTCGGCGTGTGCTTTATCTCGCTGGCATTGGTGCTGATGCCCACGCTGGGCGCATCAGGCTTCGTTGCCCTGGCGATGGCCGGGCAGATTCTCGCGTCGTTGCTGCTCGACCATTTCGGCCTGTTCGGCCTGGTGGAGCGCCAACTCACAACGCCCCGCGTGGTAGGGGCGTTGCTGTTGATCGGCGGCGTCGCGCTGATTCAGTTCAGCGCGCCGCCGGCCCGTGCATTGGCAACGGCTGGCTGACGACCACAGCGAACCGCCATGCTGATACACGAAAACCCGGCGCGGGCAGACCTCCTACACGATCAGCGAGTCGGAATAATCAGTGATCACTGCACCACTCCCAAAGCCTTCAGACGTTGAATGTCAGCGTCTGTCAGGCCCAGGCCTGCGAGGATGTCATCGGTATGCTGGCCCAGCGCAGGACCTTGCCAGTTCACCGCGCCGGGCGTTTCCGACAGTTTGGGCACGATGCCGGGCATTTTTACCGACACACCACCGGGCAAATCGGCATCGAGCAACATATCCCGTGCCTGGTAGTGCGGGTCGCTGACAATGTCCGCCACGGAGTAGATGCGCCCGGCCGGCACTTCAGCGGCCTCCAGGGCGCTGAGCACCTGCTCGATGGGCAGGCTGCTGGTCCAGTGGGTGATTGCCGCGTCGAGCAAACCACTCTGTGCCGCACGGCCATCGTTATGGGCGAACTCAGGCGCAGCGGCCAGGTCGGCGCGGCCGATGGCGGTCATCAGGCGCTTGTAGATCGGGTCGCTATTGCCGGCGATCACCACATAGGCGCCGTCGGCGGTCAGGTAGGTATTGGACGGCGCGATACCGGGCAAGGCACCGCCGCTGCGCTCACGTACATGGCCGAGCATGTCGTATTCGGGCACCAGGCTTTCCATCAGGTTGAACACGCTTTCCGCCAGTGACACATCGACGATCTGCCCGTCACCCTGACCGGTCTTGACCCGCAGCAGCGACATCAGCGCGCCGATCACACCGTGCAACGACGCAAGCGAATCCCCCAGGCTCACGCCGACCCGCGCCGGTGGCGAATCCGGGTTGCCCGTGGTGTAGCGAATGCCACCCATGGCCTCGCCGATCGCACCGAAACCCGGGCGGTCGCGATAGGGCCCGGTCTGGCCATAGCCGGAGATGCGCACCAGGGTCAGCTTGGGGTTGAGGGCATGCAACACATCCCAACCCAGGCCGAGTTTTTCCAGGCCACCGGGGCGCAGGTTTTCGATCAGCACGTCGGCGTCGCCGAGCAGTTGCTTGATCAGGCTCAAGCCTTCTGCCGACTTGAGGTCCAGGGCCAGGGACTGCTTGTTGCGCGACTGCAGGTACCACCACAGCGACGTGCCTTCGTGCAGCTTTCGCCATTTGCGAAGCGGATCGCCCTGCCCCATGGCTTCGATCTTGATCACCTCGGCACCAAAATCGGCCATCATCCGCGCCGCGAAGGGCGCGGCAATCAGGGTGCCGATCTCGATAACCTTGATACCGCTCAGGGGGGCCGTCATGGGATGTACCTCTTATTCTTGGAGTGTGCACCGAGGCTAAAGCACTCGGGCAGGAAAAATCCAACCGCAGCACACCAGACTTTTGTGCAGCATCAGCGACGCTCGGCGGCCAAGCGGTTGATCTCGGCCTGCTCCACCACAGGCTGCGGCGCGCCATGGCTCACCGCCTGCAACATCGCACGGCCGACGGTCTCGGTGCTGACGACCCAGCTCGGCTTTATCCGACGTACAAACGAGAGCAACGGCCCGAGCACGCTATAGAACGCTTGGTACAACGGCGTCTTCGAACGCACACCGTGCAACGGCTGGACAATCCCCGGCCGGAACACATAGACCGCCTTGAACGGCAAGCGCAGCAAGGCGTTCTCGGTCTTGCCCTTGACCCGCGCCCACATCGACTTGCCCGTCTCGGAACTGTCAGTGCCGGCGCCGGAGACATAGATAAACGTCATCTGCGGGTTGAGCCGCGCCAGGGTGCTGGCGGCGACTAAAGTCAGGTCATAAGTGAGGTGGGTGTAGTTGATTTCATTCATGCCCGCCGAGGAAACGCCCAGGCAGAAGAAACACGCATCAAAGCCTTGCAGCAGATTTTCCAGGGGTTGGAAATCCAGCATGTCGCTGTGCAACACTTGATGCAGTTTGCCGTGCTCCTGGGTCAACGACGTGCGGCCGACGGCAACGACTTCCTGCACGTCGGGCGCCAGCAGGCACTCGCGCAGTACGCCCTGACCGATCATGCCGGTGGCGCCGAATAATAGAATTCTCATCAACTACTCCATTCATGCAGCTGGTTTTGACACCCCGAGAGACAGATCTTTGAAGCCGATCGTCACATTCAGGCCGCCGCCCCCACACCTTACTCAATCCAGTACGGAACGGCTTCAACAAATCGCATTCCCGCCTCGATGTCGGCCCCAGCACGTCACCACTAAATACGTCTTTGACCTATCCGCCGAACGGCTCAAACAATCATCGAATCGATGCGTATTGATCTTCCAAAATATAGGAACTTACTTACGTCAAAACTTCCGTTTTCATCTTGCTCAAAACTATTAGCTTTTATATTAAGAAAACAAAATCACAAACTAGCTAACACGCTCTCAATACACTCATGTGCTCAAGCACGCTAAAACGTCTTGAACACACTAACTTTAGATGAAGTTCTCATATCCTTGAGCAACGGACGGCCCTCATTGAAAAATAGCACCACCCTCACGTTAGCCTGCTGCTCCGCCTTCCTCGCTCAAGTCGGCATCAGCAGCTACCTGCCTGCAGTCCCAGCCATCGCCCACGCCCTCCCTGGCGCCGAAGACCACGTAGCACTCGCCCTGGCGATTTACCTGGTCGGCATGGCATTGCCGATGTTGCTATGGGGCAGCCTGGGCGAACGCTTTGGCAGAAAGCCGGTGCTGCTGGCAGCGCTCGCGGTCTATGCATCGGCCAGCGCGGCGATTCCATCGGCATTCAACGTTGAAGCCTTTCTATCGCTACGGTTGATTCAAGGCTTGGGCGCAGGTGGTGTTTCGGTGATGGCGCGGGTGTTGGTGCGTGACAGTTTCAGCGGTGCGTTATTGGCCAAAGGCTTATCGTGGCTGGGCATGACGTTTGTGATCGCCTTGGGTGTGGGCCAGTTCGTGGGTTCGTTGTTGCTGGTGACGTTCGGTTGGGAGGCGATTTTTTATGGGTTAGCGATTGGCGCTGTCGTGTTGATGGTGGTGCTGCAGCGGGTGGAATTCCCGATGCGGGCGAAAGTCGATTTGTCGGTTTGCGCCTGGCGCACTTACGTCCTGATCGTGCGGTATCCACCCTTTCTGCATGCGGCACTGGCTGGCGGATTGGGCTACGGGGTAATCATTGCATTCAACACCTGTGCACCGTTGATATTGCAGGGGCGTTTTGAATGGAGCGCGGCGCAGTACGGCTGGCTGGGCTGGCCGATCAGCGCGGCGTATCTGGTGGGCGCGTTGATGGTCAATCGCTTCGTCGCTCGCACGGGACGGTTGATGATGATGGGGTGGGGCGTGACGTTGGTGTTGGCGGGAACGACAGTGATGTTGTTGGGCAGTGTGTTTGCCAGCGAGCTCGCCGTACTGCTGTGGCTACCGTATTGCCTGGCCATAGTGGGGCAGTCGATGAGTTACCCGATCAGTTTGTCACTGGCCAGCGATGAGTCACCGGTAAGTGGCTCCTATGCCATGGCGCTGAGCGGTTTCATGCATCAGTGGATGGCCGCATTGATTGGCGGTGTGGCGAGCCTGCTGGTGAGTCAGCAGGCATGGCCATTGTCGCTGTTGTGTGTGGCATTGGCGGGCGGTGCAGGGATGTGCGTCGCCCGCTGCCGTGCAGATCAAAACGCGCTGCGGAAAATCTCCTCGATCTGACGCTGATCCGCCCGTCGTGGGTTGGTCAGGCCGCATGCATCCTTCAGCGCATTACTCGCCAGCAGCGGAATATCCTGCAATTTGGCGCCAAGTTCGCGCAGGCCGGCGGGGATTTCCACGTCCTGGGACAGGGCGCGAATCGCGACGATAGCGGCCTGCGCGCCCTCTTCCGGGGTAACGCCCTTGATATCGGCCCCCAACGCGCGCGCCACGTCACTCAAACGCTTGGCGCTGACACTGGCATTGAAACTCTGCACGTGGGGCAGCAGCACCGCATTGCACACACCATGGGGCAGGTCGTACAGGCCGCCGAGCTGATGCGCCATGGCGTGCACGAATCCCAGCGACGCGTTGTTGAACGCCATGCCCGCGAGGAACTGCGCATACGCCATGTTTTCCCGCGCGGCTATGTCGCTGCCATCGCGCACGGCCAGGCGCAGGTTGGCGCTGATCAGTTCGATCGCCTTGATTGCGCAGGCGTCGGTGATCGGTGTAGCGGCGGTGGACACGTAGGCTTCGATGGCATGCGTCAAGGCATCCATGCCGGTGGCAGCGGTGAGGCCCTTGGGCATTGCGACCATCAACGCCGGGTCGTTGACCGACAGCAGCGGCGTGACATTGCGGTCGACGATGGCCATTTTCACGTGGCGGGTTTCGTCGGTGATGATGCAGAAACGGGTCATCTCACTGGCCGTGCCGGCAGTGGTGTTGATCGCCACCAGCGGCAATTGCGGCTTGCTCGATTGATCGACACCCTCATAGTCGCCGATACGCCCGCCGTTGGTGGCGCACAGGGCGATCCCCTTGGCGCAGTCATGGGGCGAGCCGCCGCCCAGGGACACCACAAAATCACAGGCGCTCTGTTGCAGCAGCGCCAGGCCTTTTTCGACGTTTTCCACCGTGGGGTTGGGCCTGGCGCCATCGTAGACCACCGAATCGATGTCCTGCAGCGCCAGCTTTTCGGCGATCATGCTGGCCATGCCGGCTTTGCACAGGCCCTGGTCAGTGACGATCAACGCCTTGCGAAAGCCGTAGTTGCGTATAGCAATCATGGCTTCGTCGAGGCAGCCGATGCCCATGATATTGACGGCGGGAATAAAGAACGTGCTGCTCATGGTCGATCCTCAGGGGCTTTATACCCACAGAATCCACCGGTACCACTTGCCGCATCTTGACCAGGATCAACGCCGGCTCGTGATAAAGTCACCGTCCAGCCGATTTCGAGTAGACCCGCCGCAATGAAGGATTTCCAGGATATTGACGCCCACCTTGAAGACTGGAGCGCACTGCGCGGCGCCATCGACTTCAACGGGATTCTGATCGGCAACGGCGCAAGCCGCACGATTTGGGAAGACTTTGCCTACGACTCGCTGTTTGAAAACGCCCGCACAGTGGAAGAAAAGCCCCTGGGCCAATCCGAACTCAGCGTATTCGACGCGCTGCAAACCCGCAGTTTCGAGCAGGCCCTGGGCGCACTGAAAACCACCAGTCGCGTCAACAAGGCCCTGGCAGTCAGCTCGGCGGCGCCACGCAATCGCTACTACGCGATCAAGGAAGCGCTGATCAATACGATCCACGCCGTGCACATCCCCTGGCGCCTGGTGCAGCCCTCGACCCTGACGGCCCTGAACACCGAAATGGCCCGCTACGCTACAGTCTTCACCAGTAACTACGACCTGCTCAACTACTGGGCGATCCTGCACACGCCGGGTATCGACGACCTGTTCCGCAGCGCCGACTCAAGCTTCGACCTGCGCGATACCCGCACCGACGCCACACGTATCCTGTACCTGCACGGCGGCCTGCACCTGGTGCGCAACCTCGACGGCACGGCGCGCAAACTGCCGTCCACCGACAGCACATTGCTCAGCAGTTTCGCGATCAACAACACGATCAAGACCCTCGACGACGTGCCGCTGTTCGTCAGTGAAGGCCCGGTGCACGAGAAGCTCAAGACCATCCGCAGTTCGGATTATCTGTCGTTCTGTTATGAACAGTTGCTCACCCACGAAGGCGCGCTGTGCATCTTCGGCCATGGCCTGGGGCCGCAGGATAAACACTTGGTGGATGCCATCCGCCAGGCCAGCATCACCACTCTGGCGATTTCAGTATCGGGGCGCAGCGACGGGTTCATTCGCCAGCAGAAGCAGCGGTATTCGCAGCTGTTTGCAGGTACTGGGGCGCAGCTGAAATTCTTCGCGGCGCGCACCCATCCGCTGGGTAACCCGGCGCTGTCGGTGCCTGTCGAACACTGATCCAGTGCACAAAAAAGATCAAATGTGGGAGGGGGCTTGCTCCCGATAATGGTGGAACAGCCAATGAATGCGTCGGCTGACACACCGCCATCGGGAGCAAGCCCCCTCCCACATTTTGAATTGGGTACAGATTTTAAAAAGAGACAAATAACAATAATTCTCGATATCATTCGCGACCTTTCCAAGCCGTGCTGCGTCAAGAAGGATATCCATGTCTCGTCCCAAGCCCGACCCATTGTCGGCTGATGCCTGTCGCGGGTTCTATGCAGATATCCTGCATTTCCTGCGCAAACGCACGGACAATGCCAGTGACGCGGCGGATATGACCCAGGATGTGTTTACCCAATGGCTGGACTACCGCGACCGGGCCAAGGTCGAGCAGCCACGGGCATTTCTGTTTCAGATGGCGCGCAACCTGCTGCGCGATCACTGGCGTAAACAGCAGGTACGCCGCAATGTCCACGCCGATTCAGCCGACGCCCCCACCGAAGCCGTCACCGACGAGCAAAACGAGCCCATGGCCGCAGCGCTGCGCATCCAGCGCCTGGAACACTTGAAAGAAGTCCTCGCCGAACTCTCGCCGCGCCGGCGCGAAGCCCTTATGCTGCATCGCTTCGAAGGCTTAAGCCAGGCACAGATCGCCGCGCGCATGGGCATTTCGACGAGCATGGTGGAAAAGCACATTGCTTTTGCCCTGCTGCATTGCAAGCGACGTCTTCAACCTGACCCCGGCACGGAGCAGCCCCAATGAGCCGCCTGAGCGACCTCGACGCGCTGGACATCGAAGCGAGCGACGCCATTGATGCCCAAGCCGCCAGCTGGTTTGCACGCAACCGCAGCCACGCAGACCGTGTCGACCGCAAGGCCTTCGCCGCCTGGCGGGCCAACCCGGCCCATGCGCGCGCCTATGCCGAATTCGAGCAATTGTGGACGGACCTCGCCCAGTTGCAGCCATTGAACAAACCCTTGGCGCTGCCCCGGCGCCAACCTGTATGGCGCCCCGCGCTGGCAATCGCGGCCGCCTTGCTCTGCGCCGTTCTTGCCCCTCATCTCGGTGCGCCACGCGAGCTGTATCACTCCCAGGTTGCCGGTCATGCCAAGGGCATGCGCACCCTGCACCTGCCCGATGGCAGCACCTTGTATGTGAACGCCAACACCCGCATTCGCGTGGATTTCACCGCGCACCAGCGCATCCTTCACCTGGACAAAGGCCAGTTGTACATCGAAGTGGCGGCCGATCAGGAACGCCCGCTGTACGTACAAGCCGGCGAGGCGAATGTGCGGGTGGTGGGCACCGGTTTCGATGTGCGCCGCAGCGAACAGCAATTGGTGGTCAGCGTGGCCCATGGTCAAGTGGCCTTCGAGCCGGATCGAACACACCCCGCCGCGTTGCTCCAGGCCAGGCAACGCGCCAGTTACCAGTACGCCAACGGCACGCTGCAGCAGCAAACCCTCGACGCCGAAGACGTCGCCGACTGGCGCAGCGGACACTTGGCGTTTCGTAATCGCGAGCTGGCCAGCCTGATCGACGAGTTGAGCCTGTACCGTCCCCAGGCGCCTTTGCAGGTCAGCAAGGCCGTGGCGCGCCTCAAGGTGTCGGGCAATCTGGATGTGAATGACCCGGACGCACTGCTCAACGCCCTGCCCGCCTTGTTGCCGGTAAAAACCGTAACCGGCGCCGACGGTATTGTGAGAATAGAATCGAGCCAATAACCCACACATGAGAATATTTTGCATTCGCATGTGTGGATTTTTTTGCCTGCCCCGTCTTCCTCCCGTCTGCGTTTGATGCGCACACCTTTTTGGCTATTTAGCCGCACCGGGGGATCTCATGTTTCGCGCGCCTTGCCCTGCTTCGCACTTGTTTCTACGACCGACCCTGCTTGCCACTTGCCTAGCGTTCAGCGTCAGCGCCCAGGCCGAGTCATTCACGCTGCAACTGCCGCCCCAGCCGTTGGCGACCTCCCTGAGCCAGGTGGCCCGGCAGGCGAAGATCCAGCTGCTGTTCGATGAAGCGTTGCTCAAGCATGTGCAGGCGCCGGCCCTCAAGGGGGAGTACAGCGCAGAAGGGGCGATTCGTACCCTGCTCAAAGGCGCCGAATTCACCCTGATCAAGGTTGGCACGACCTATGTGGTGCGCGCCGATGCGGCCAGGACCACGCAAGGCCGCGCAATCCAGCTCGATACCTCGAGCGTGATCGGTACCGGCAACGAAGTGGACTCCAGTACCGTCAACCGCTCCACCCTGACCCAGGCCGACATTGACCGCTACCAGTCCAATAACATCCCCAGCCTGTTGCAGACCCTGCCCGGCGTCAGCCAGGGCGGCTCGCTCAAGCCCGGCGGCCAAACCATCAACATCCGTGGCTTCGGCGATGCCGAAGACGTACCGATGACCGTGGATGGCGCGACCAAGAGTGGTTTCGAGCGCTACCAGCAAGGCACCGTATTTATCGAGCCCGAGCTGATCAAGAGCATTGAGGTAGAGAAAGGCCCGAACTCGCCGTTCACCGGCAACGGCGGCTTTGGCGGTACGGTCAACATGACCACCAAGGATGCCCCGGACCTGCTCAAGGACGGCCGCAACAGCGGCGCAATGCTCAAATACGGCTACTCAAGCAACGACCATGAACAGGTCTACAGCAGTGCCGTGTACGGCCGCACCGACGACGGCCGTTTTGACGCTCTGGCCTATCTGACCCAACGCGACGGCGGCGACATGAAGGTCGCCGCCAAGTTGCCCAACGAGAACAACCAGTACCCGATCAATCCTCAGCGCTTGCCCAACAGCGCCCAGGATGTGGACGGCAAGCTGTTCAAGGTCAACGCGTACTTCACCGAGGAGCACAGTGTCGGCCTGTCCTACTCGCGCTCCCACAGCAACCGCTGGACGCCCTTCTCCGCCGCCAGCTACCCGACACCGCCGACCCAGCTCAACATCGACCGCTACGGTTACGAAGGTGCACTCAAGCGCTTTCTGGCGCACCGCGATACCGTCGACACCACCTGGTCGGGCAAGTACCACTACCAGCCACTGGACAACCCGCTGGTGGACGTGACCATCAAGTACTCCCAGTCCAACACCGAACAGAGCGACGAGCGTGACGCCACTGCGTTTTTCCAGTTGGCCACCGGCGGGCGCAAGATGGACACCGCCTACACCGACAAGCATCTGGATATCCGCAACGTCAGCCTGTTCGATACTGGCCCCCTGCAGCATGCGCTGACAGTCGGCGGGCAGGTGCGCAAGCACGTGCGCGAAACCGAAATGTGGATGCCCGGCAGCACTTACAATACGCCGCGCTATAACTATGGCCATTTCCAGCCGGGCTTCATGCCCCATGGCAAGGTCGACACCAACAGCTTGTTCATCCAGGACGCGGTGACCCTGGGCGACCTGACCATCACCCCGTCGCTGCGCTACGACCATGTGCGCAACCGTGGCGAAGGCAATGATGCGCCGTACTACAACAACCCTGACCCTGCGATCGGCCACGACTACAGCGACCGCACCTATACCGGCTGGTCGCCGCGCCTGGCGCTGTTCTGGACCGTCACGCCAAACGTCGGCCTGTTCGCCAACTGGAGCCAGACCTGGCGTGCGCCGGTGATCGACGAGCAATACGAAGTGCAGGGCCTGGGTAGCCGCACCGCCACCAGCGTGGACCTGGACCCGGAGCGCATCACCTCGATCACCCTGGGCAACATCACCCACTTCGACAATCTCGTCGCCCAGGATGACAACCTGCAATTGCGCACCACCTTGTTCCACAACAAGGTCGAAGACGAAATCTTCAAGGCCACCGGCGTGGGGTGCCGGAACCAGGCCGTCAACGGCGGCACGATTGGCTCCGCCTGCCCAGCGGGGGCGATGTCCAACTACCGCAATATCGGCGGCCTGACGATCAAGGGTATCGAAGTCGAGTCGATCTATAACTCCACCTATGTGTTCGGCTCGGTGTCATTCGCCTATGCCAAAGGCCAGCACGAAGGCGCCTATACCAACCCCTGGGGCCCGGACGTGGCAGCGCGGGATATCCCGCCGACCAAATGGGTGCTGGTACTGGGTACCCACATTCCGGCCTGGGATGCCCAGGTAGGCTGGATGGGCCAGTTCATCGGCGCCACTGACCGCTTGCCCAGCGACAAATATTCCGGCGGCCCGGGCTCCGGGGTCGGCGATCTGTTTTACGACCAGTATGGCAACAAGCGCTACAACACCCAGGGCCTGTTCGCCAAATGGACACCGCAACAGGCGTACCTCAAGGGCACCGAGGTGAACTTCACCGTGGACAACCTGTTCAACGAAAACTTCCGCCCGGCGTTGAGCGGCGACCGCGCCTATACCAAAGGGCGCGATGCGAAGATCAGCGTGACGCGATTCTTCTGATTGCTACACCTGAACACCCGTCTTCAAGCCAAGTGGAGTCTAAATGTGGGAGGGGGCCCCGCGCCTAGTTCAAGAAACCATCGGCGCGCAGCAGGGTTTCCAGGCAATGTTCGGTGATGTGGTAGAACGCCTTCAGTTCCTGAATTTTCCCCAGCAGTTGCGCGTTGTCCAACGGCTGCGCGCGCTTGATCGCCAGGATCATCTTGTTCTTATTGGTGTGCTCCAGCGAGATGAACTCAAACACTTTGGTTTCATAGCCACAGGCTTCGAGATACAAGGCGCGCAAGCTGTCGGTGACCATTTCTGCCTGTTGGCCCAGGTGCAGGCCGTATTGCAGCATTGGCTTGAGCAGCACCGGGCTCTGGATCTGCAGGCGAATCTGTTTGTGGCAGCACGGCGAGCACATGATGATCGACGCGCCGGAACGGATGCCGGTGTGAATCGCGTAGTCGGTGGCGATATCGCACGCATGCAGGGCGATCATCACGTCCAGCTCGCTCGGCGCGACGCTGCGCACGTCGCCGCACTTGAATACCAGCCCCGGGTGTTCCAGGCGTGCGGCGGCAGCGTTGCACAGGGTCACCAGGTCTTGACGCAGCTCGACACCGGTCACTTCGCCTTCGACCTTGAGGGTGTTGCGCAGGTAGTCATGGATCGCGAACGTGAGGTAGCCCTTGCCCGAGCCGAAATCGGCGACGCGCATGGGTTGGTCCAGCTGCAACGGCGAGGCTGTCAGCGCATGGCTGAACACTTCGATGAACTTGTTGATCTGCTTCCACTTGCGCGACATCGACGGGATCAGCGCTTGGCTGGCGTCGGTCACGCCCAGGTCGGCAAGGAACGGCCGGCTCAGGTCGAGGAAGCGATTTTTCTCGCGGTTATGCTCGGCAGATGGCGCCTCACGCAATTGTTGCGGCTTGCTTTTGAACAGCGAGCTTTTGTTCTTCTTACTGTATTCCAGCTGGGCTTCGTCCGTCAGCGACAACAAGTGTGCGTTCTTGAACGAGGCTGGCAGCAGCTCGGCAATCGCCGCCACACCGTCCGCCAGCGGGAAGTTCTTGGTGATGTCGCGGGTCTTGTAGCGGTAGACGAAGGACAGGCAGGGCTGCTCCTTGACCGTCACCGGCTTGACGATCAGCCGCTGCAGTTCGGCCTCCGTGCCCACGTACTTGGCCAACACCAGCTTGATGAAGGCGTTCTGCGCCAGGCTTGCGCTCAGCAGTTCGATGAACTGGGCGTGATGATCCGGCGCAGGGCTGGCAGGTTGAGCGGTGACGGACATGAACAAAAACGCCTCGGGCAAAGAATGCCGGGCATTTTAGGGGGGATAACTGGCCAGGGCACGGAGTTATTTGACCAATGGTACGTTCCAACAGCCAAAGTAGATCCAAATGTGGGAGGGGGCTTGCTCCCGATGGCGGCCTGACAGCCGACCGAGATGCTGGATCAGAGCGAGTACATATCCGTTGCTGCGGTAACGGCTGCTATGGGTTCCGCCCTTACGGCGTCTCACTTTTGAAAAGCGCAAAAGTAAGCAAAACGCTCTTGCCCCACCACTCGGCACCTCGCCTAGGCTCGGTGTGCCCGTAATCCGACATTGATTTGGGGGGCCGCCGCCACGCGCCATCCATGGCGCGGGGCGGCTAAACCGGCATCCCTGCCGGTTTACCCCCCAAATCAATATCGGATTACGGCCAGCGTGGTTTAACGGGGCGCCTAGATCAAGAGCAAGATCAAGAGCGGCTCGCTTCGCATCGTGGTTACCGTGGGCCGCTACAAAGTTGTGTAGATACCTATGGCCATCGGGGGCAAGCCCCCTCCCACATTTTAGAACGGTGTTGGCTGGGCTATTCGAGTACGACCAGACGGTTCGGCAGCTCATTACGCGTCTGCGTCACCGGCACATGCACCTTGAGCAATTCCCCACACGCCTCGATGCAGGCAATGAAACCGGCCAACGTCTGCCCCTGCTTCACCTGCTGGGTGAACGCCTTGACGATGCCATCCCAGTTGCTGTCGTCCAGGCGCTTGGAGATGCCCTCGTCCACCAGGATTTCCACATAACGCTCGGCCTCGCTGACAAAAATCAGCACACCGGTGCTGCCCAGCGTGTGGTGCAGGTTCTGCTCGAGGAACTGGCGGCGTGCCAGGTTCGAGGCGCGCCAGTGGCGGACCGAGCGAGGGATCAAGCGGGTGGTGACCTTGGGCAGACGAAACAGCAGGCACAACACAATGAAGGTCGCCCACTGCGCCAACAACAAGGTGTACATGGTCAGGTAGCCCGACAGGTAATGCACCACCCCGGGTACCACCAATGCGATCAGGCTGGCCCACAGCAACGGAATGTAGGCGTAGTCATCGGCGCGTGCAGCCAGCACCGTGACCAGCTCGGCGTCGGTCTGTTGCTCGACCCGGGCGATCGCTTCGGCCACTTGGCGCTGCTCGTGTTCAGTCAGTAATGCCATGGTTGTAGATGCTCTTTTCTCGTTATTGTCATTACCAGCCGCCCGACGCCCCGCCACCGCCGAAACCACCACCGCCGCCGCGAAAACCACCGCCGCCGCCTCCCCCACCGCCGCCACGCCCGCTGCTGCTGAGGATCGCCAGCAGGATAGCGCCCACCGGCAGGCCCATGCGATTGCACAGCCACAACACGCCGATCAGCAGGATGAACAAACCGATGGAAAACCCGGGATTGTCCTTGGCGAAATTTGAATCCGCCACATGGGCCGGCACGGCCAGCGGTTCACCGCCCACCACCTGAATCATCGCCGCGACACCGTCGCTGATGCCCTGGCTGAAATTGCCGGCCTTGAACTTGGGTGCGATCACCTGGTTGATGATCACCCAGGACTGCGCATCCGTCAGCACGCCTTCCAGGCCGTAGCCAACTTCGATGCGCAACTTGCGCTCGTCACGGGCCACGATCAACAGCGCGCCGTTATCCTTGCCCTTCTGGCCGATCCCCCACTGGCGGCCCAATTGATAACCGTAGTCTTCAATCGGCACGCCCTGCAGGTCGGGCACGGTGACCACCACGATCTGGTCACCGGAGGTCTGTTCCAGCGCCTGCAATTGCTGCGTCAGTTGCTGGCGCACCGCCGGGTCGATCAGCTGGGCGTTGTCCACCACCCGCCCGGTCAACGCCGGGAAGGTCAGGGCCGCCTGGGCCATGCCCACGCAGGCCAGCAGCCACAGCGCCAGGCCTATCCGTAATAAACGCATCGACACCTCAAGGCAGCGTTATTTGAACTTCACCTGCGGCGCCTTATCGGCATCGGCACTGGTGGCTTCAAACGTGGCGCGGATCGGCAGGTCGCTGTACATCACGCTGTGCCACAGGCGGCCCGGGAAGGTGCGGATTTCGGTGTTGTAGGCCTGCACGGTCTGGATGAAATCGCGACGGGCCACGGCGATACGGTTTTCAGTCCCTTCGAGCTGCGATTGCAGGGCCAGGAAGTTCTGGTTGGCTTTCAGGTCCGGATAGCGTTCGGACACCACCATCAAACGGCTGAGTGCGCCGCTGAGGCCGTCCTGGGCTTGCTGGAACTGCTTGAGTTTTTCCGGGTTGTCGAGGGTGCTGGCATCGACCTGGATCGAGGTGGCCTTGGCCCGCGCTTCAATCACCGCGGTCAGCGTGTCCTGCTCATGGGCGGCATAGGCCTTCACCGTTTCCACCAGGTTGGGGATCAGGTCGGCACGGCGTTGGTACTGGTTCTGCACCTGGCCCCAGGCCGCCTTGGCCTGTTCGTCGAGGGTCGGAATGTTGTTGATGCCGCAACCGCTCAATACACTGCTGATCAATAACAGCGCCGCGGCTTTCAAGCCCCAGCGGTAACCTTGTGCTGCTTGCATGGTGTATCTCCTGCCCAATCTGGATGGAATGTGATGACTAACCCTATAAACCACGCGCTTGGGGCATAATCCGCCACCACTGGAATGCTTCGAGCCAATCAGCTACAAAGATGCCCAGCGCGAAAAAGAGTTCAGAGTGTGCTGCATTTATCTGAACAACACCCGAACAACAATAGACGCTCCCCACATTTTGGCCGATCAGCCTGACCGCTGTGCAGTGAGCCGAAAAAGGATATTCATGAAGAAGCTGTGTTTGCTCGGCCTTGTTGCCACTCTGGCCAGCCACCCCGCATGGGCAGAAACAAAGCCTGCTGCGCTTGACGACAAGGACGCCTTCGTCAGCGACCTGCTCAAGCAGATGACCCTCGATGAAAAGATCGGCCAATTGCGCCTGATCAGCATCGGCCCCGAGATGCCCCGCGAGCTGATCCGCAAGGAAATCGCCGCCGGCCGCATCGGTGGCACGTTTAACTCCATCACTCGCCCGGAAAACCGGCCGATGCAGGACGCGGCGATGCGCAGCCGGTTGAAGATCCCGATGTTCTTCGCCTACGACGTGATCCACGGCCACCGCACGATTTTCCCGATCAGCCTGGCCCTGGCCTCCAGCTGGGACATGGACGCCATCGGCCGCTCCGGGCGCATCGCCGCCCAGGAAGCCGCCGCCGACAGCCTCGACATCACCTTCGCGCCGATGGTCGACATCTCCCGTGACCCGCGCTGGGGCCGCACCTCCGAAGGCTTCGGCGAAGACACGTACCTGGTGTCGCGGATTGCCGAAGTCATGGTCAAGGCATTCCAGGGCGCCAGCGCCGCGAACGCCGACAGCATCATGGCCAGCGTCAAGCACTTCGCCCTGTACGGCGCGGTAGAGGGCGGGCGCGACTACAACGTGGTCGACATGAGCCCGGTCAAGATGTACCAGGACTACCTGCCGCCCTACCACGCGGCGATCAAGGCCGGTTCCGGCGGCGTGATGGTGGCGCTCAACTCGATCAACGGCGTGCCCGCCACCGCCAACACCTGGCTGATGAACGACTTGCTGCGCAGGGACTGGGGCTTCAAGGGCCTGGCCGTGAGCGACCACGGCGCGATCTTCGAACTGATCAAGCACGGGGTGGCCAAGGACGGGCGTGAAGCCGCCAAGCTGGCGATCAAGGCCGGCATCGACATGAGCATGAACGACACGCTGTACGGCAAGGAACTGCCGGGGCTGCTCAAGTCCGGCGAGATCGAACAGAGCGACATCGACAACGCCGTGCGCGAAGTGCTCGGCGCCAAGTACGACATGGGCCTGTTCAAGGACCCGTACCTGCGCATCGGCAAGGCCGAGGATGACCCGGCCGACACCTATGCCGACAGCCGCCTGCACCGTGCCGACGCGCGTGACATCGCGCGCCGCAGCCTGGTGTTGCTGAAGAACCAGAACCAGACCCTGCCGCTGAAAAAATCCGCGACCATCGCGCTGGTCGGCCCGCTGGCTAAGGCGCCGATCGACATGATGGGCAGCTGGGCCGCCGCCGGCAAACCGGAGCAGTCGGTGACGTTGCTGGACGGCATGAACGCCGTGATCGGCGATAAAGGCAAAATCATCTACGCCCGCGGCGCCAACATCACTAACGACAAGGCCGTGGTCGACTACCTCAACTTCCTCAACTTCGACGCCCCGGAAGTGGTGGATGACAAGCGTGCGCCGCAAGTGTTGATCGATGAGGCGGTCAAGGCGGCCCAGAATGCGGACGTCGTCGTGGCCGCCGTGGGCGAGTCCCGTGGCATGTCCCACGAGTCCTCCAGCCGTACCGACCTGAACATTCCACAAAGCCAGCGCGACCTGATCAAGGCCCTCAAGGCCACCGGCAAACCGCTGGTATTGGTGCTGATGAATGGCCGGCCGCTGTCGATTCTCGAGGAAAACCAACAGGCCGACGCCATCCTGGAAACCTGGTTCGCCGGCACCGAAGGCGGCAACGCCATTGCCGACGTGCTGTTCGGCGACTACAACCCGTCGGGCAAACTGCCGATCACCTTCCCGCGTTCGGTGGGGCAGATTCCCACTTACTACAACCACCTGAGCATCGGCCGGCCGTTCACGCCGGGCAAACCGGGCAACTACACCTCGCAGTACTTCGATGACACCACCGGCCCGCTGTTTCCGTTTGGCTATGGCCTGAGCTACACCACGTTCAGCCTGTCGGACATGGCGCTGTCGTCCACCACCCTGAACAAGACCGGCAAGCTCGACGCCAGCGTCACGCTGAAAAACACCGGTAAGGTGGAGGGCGAAACCGTGGTGCAGCTGTACATCCAGGACGTGGCCGGCTCGATGATCCGCCCGGTGAAAGAGTTGAAGAACTTCCAGAAAGTCATGCTCAAGGCTGGAGAGGAGCGCACGCTGCACTTCACCATTACCGAGGAAGATTTGAAGTTCTATAACGCCCAGCTGAAATTCGCCGCAGAACCGGGTGAGTTCAATGTACAGATCGGGCTGGACTCGCAGGATGTGCAGCAGCAGACTTTCGAGTTGCTGTAACCCACGCAGCCCCCTCTTTCGTGCGAGAGGGGGCTTGCACCCACATCTGTCGCCGTCAACATAAAGTCAAGTTTCGTTCCACAGTCCCAGCTTCGTCCGACATCCCGCCCCCTGCCTGCTCGCACACTCTGTCTGCCCTAAATCAGTGTGCAGGTGGACTATGTCGCCGACGAAAAACGTCCCACGGGCCATTTACAACATCCTTTTTTACTCAGTGTTCAAGCGAAAAGCACTCGCGCTGTGCATGCTCGGGAGTCTGCCGGGCATGCCCGTTGAAGCCGCGAGCTACAGCGAGCAGGGTCGATTGCACGACGCCGCCAGCTGGCGCAGCGATGAGTTCAAAAAAAGCTGGGGGCTGGGCGCCATCGGTGCCGATTACGCTTATGCCTGGGGGTTGAGTGGCGCGGGCGTGCAAGTGGGGGTTTATGATTCCGGCACCGACTTGCGCCATGACGAGTTTGCCGGCAAATCGCATTCCGGCGTGCGCCTGGCAGACCCCGGATGTAAAAGCGATACGGTGCTGTTTGGCGGCTGCTTCTTCAGCGAGGGTGATCGTTCCGCCGCGCATGTGCTTGAGGCTCTGCCGCCTGAAGCCTTGGTCGCATTAGAGGAGGAAATCCTCAACGGTGATTTCACCCGCGAACAAGTAGATGACTATCTTAGAAACACAGGAGCTCGCTATGAATGGCACGGCACCTTCGTGGCCGCCAACATACTCGCCAACCGAAATGGCGCCGGGGCCCATGGCGTAGCTTTCGGGGCCAATGTGAGTGCGTTGCGCAGATTCAGCAACACTTACCAGGACGGCCCCGGTGTGCGGCCGTACAGCGTCCCCCATCCAACACCGGAGGCAGTCAACGCCGCCTACGCCCAACTGCACGAGCAAAATGTGCGAGTCGTCAACCATAGCTGGGGGCATGCAGCCCCCTTGGCAGATGAGGCGGCACTGGACGAGGAATTGGACCAAACCCATACCCGCAGCTATGCAGAGCTCAGAGCCATAGCCGACGCCTCCGTCAAATACGGCATGCTCCAGGTGTGGGCGGCGGGCAATACACTTACCGCCAATGCAACACCACGAGCAGCACCCTTTGCTGGGGTTCATTCGAGTCTGCCGCGCGCGGTCGCCGAACTCGAGCGCTATTGGTTGACCGTGGTCAACGTCAACCAGGCGCTGACCTTGAGCGATGGTTCGTACCGCTGTGGCTTCAGCAAGGACTGGTGCCTGGCGGCGCCGGGAACGGATATCACTTCTGCCGGGGTAACAGGGGCCATACACACCGAAACCCACTACGACAACGAAGGCGACGCCGACGGCTTTACAGTGACCGGCGACAAACCCGAATTTACAGACTTCACCGCTTCCGGAACCTCCATCGCCGCGCCTCACGTAACAGGTGCACTGGCCTTGCTGATCGAGCGCTTCCCTTACCTCGACAACCCGCACATCCGCGATGTGTTGCTGACCACCGCCACCGACCTGGGTGAGCCTGGCGTCGACGATGTGTACGGCTGGGGCCTGATAGACCTGAAAAAAGCCATCGACGGGCCCGGCCAACTGCGGGTGGACACACAGGTAAACATGGACAGCCCCGCCGGCGGCGCGGTGGTATGGCAAGGCGGCGCATGGGACGACTGGCGCAACGATATCAGCGGCCCTGGGCGCCTGGAAAAAAGCGGCGCCGGCTGGTTACGCTTGAGCGGCAATAACAGCTTTGCCGGGGCCACGCTCAACGCAGGTATTCTGGAGCTGGCCGGCAACAACACCCTCAAGGGCGATGTGAACCTCGAAGGCGGCGTTCTGCGCCTGAACGGCTCGTTGGCCGTCGAAGGTGACTACCGTCAAGCACCCGGCGCAACCCTGATGGCCGAGCTGGTCGCCCAGGGCCGGGCGGCAAAACTGCAGGTCGATAACCAGGCCACTGTCAACGGCGGCACGCTGTACCTGAGCGCACAACCCGGCACCTACCCATTGGGCCAGCAATACAGCATCCTCCAGGCAAAAGGTGCCGTGAGCGGCGAGTTTGCCGCGATCGACCATCGAGAGTTCTCGCCCTTCCTCAGCGTGTCCCAAGTCAAGCAAGCCAATAACCTGCTGGTCGAGTTTGCCCGGGGAAGGCCACTGGCTTCTGCGGCAAACACCACCAACCAACGCGCCGTCGCCACGGCTGCCGATGCTCAAGCTGCGCCGACCCCGCTGCTGCAGCGCCTCACCGCATTGTTCCCCGAGCAGGCCCCCTCGGCCCTGGACCAACTGAGCGGCGAGCTGCATGCCAGTACCCAGGCGGCACTGATCGAAAACAGCCGGGTAGTGCGTGAAGCCGTACTCGACCGGCAGCGTAACGCCCATGGTCGTAGCGCTACCGAGGCCGAAGCACTGAGCGAGGGCGCCTGGGTGCAACTGCCACGCCAGACCGGCCAACTGCAAGGCAATAGCAACACCGCCCGCGCGTCCCACAGCAGCACAGGCTTCTTGGTCGGGTTCGATCACCGGCTGGAACAAGGCACACGCGTGGGGATGGTTGCGGGCAGCAGCACTGGCGACGTGAAGGCCGGCGCTCGCGGTAAGGCGAGTGTCGACAGCTACCAATTGGGCCTGCACGTGGGGCATACCTGGGACGCTCTGGGCCTGTACGGCGGCATCGTCTATGCGCAGCATCAGATCGCAACCAAGCGCCGAGTCAGCTTCCCAGGCGTGGAGAATCGGCTGTCTGCCGACTACACCAGCCGTACCGTGCAGGCGTTCGCCGAAGCCAACTATCGCTTCAATCACGGTTTCTGGGATTGGCAGCCCTACCTGCAACTGGCCACTGTGCAGCAGCGCAGCGACGGCTTCACCGAACGCGGCGGCATGGCGTCACTGCGCGGCCAACGCGCGAACGACAGTGTCAAGCTGACCACCGGCGGCGTGCGCGTGAACCTCGACTTGGCCCAGGCACAGACTGGCCCGTCATGGCTGAGACTGCGTGGCGGCCTGGCCTATACCCATGCTGGCGGCGATCGCCAATCGGCGGCTCAAGTGGCCTGGGAAGACGGCTACACCTTTAAGGCGAACGGCGCCCCGCTGGATCGGCTCAGCACACGACTGGAGCTGGGCGCCACCGCACGCCTGAGCCGCAACAGCGCGCTGGACCTGGCTTTCAGCCAACAGCGCGGCGAGAATTCACGGGACCAGAACATCACGGCGCAGTATTCGTTGCAGTTCTAAACCGCGTAAGTAACCAAAGGCGGGGGCGCCCTACCCTCGCCGATCCAACAGGTTGACCACCAACCTGTCGACCCACCCCCACAACCTCTGCTTCACCCGCCGCCACAGCGGCCGCGCCTTCCATGCCTGCAGGCTCACCGCCTGGCTCTGGGCGAAATCGCGCTCGAAACTGCCAGCCACTGCCTGCGTCAACTCGGGGTCCAACGCTTCAAGGTTGGCCTCCAGGTTGAAGCGCAGATTCCAGTGGTCGAAATTGCACGAGCCGATGCTCACCCAATCGTCCACCAGCACCATCTTCAGGTGCAAAAAACACGGCTGGTATTCAAAGACCTGCACCCCCGAGCGCAGCAACCGTGGGTAATAACGGTGCCCGGCGTAACGTACGGATGGGTGGTCGGTACGCGGGCCGGTGAGCAGCAGGCGTACATCGACGCCGCGCCCCGCCGCCCGGCGTAACGCGCGACGCACGCTCCAGGTCGGCAGGAAGTACGGGGTGGCCAGCCAGATCCGCTGCTGGCTGCTGTTCAAGGCGCGGATCAGCGACTGCAGGATATCGCGATGCTGACGGGCGTCGGCATAGGCAACCCGCCCCAGGCCCGGCCCGGTCGCGGGCACCTTGGGCAAACGCGGCAAACCAAAGTGGGTGGCGGGCTTCCACTCGCGGCGGGCGGCGTTGGCGTGCCATTGACGATCGAACAGCGCCTGCCAATCCAGCACCAGCGGACCGCTGATCTGCACCATCACTTCATGCCAGTCGGCGGTGTCCTGGCCCGGCGTCCAGAACTCATCCGTCACACCGGTGCCGCCAACCACCGCGATACCCTGGTCGACCAACAACACCTTGCGGTGGTCACGGTACAGGTTGCGCATCCAGCGCCGCCAGCTCAGGCGGTTGTAGAACCGCAGCTCCACACCCGCGTCGGTCAGGCGCTTGCGCAGCCCGAGGGTAAACGCCAGGCTGCCGTAATCATCGAACAGGCAACGCACCTGCACACCGCGTTCAGCCGCGAGCACCAGCGCCTGCACCATCGCTTCGGCGCAGGCGCCGGCTTCCACCAGGTACAACTCCAGATCGACCTGCTGCTCAGCCCGCGCAATCCCGGCCAACATCTGCGGGAAGAAACTCGGCCCGTCGATCAGCAACTCGAAACGGTTGGCGCTGCGCCACGGGAACACCGCGCCGCCCACGTCAGCGCGCCGTAAAGATCAGCACCGCACCCACCGGCACCGACAAACTGATCGATTTAAGACCTGCGACCTTGCGCAGCGCGGCCACGCCTGGCGCGAGGTCAAAATCCTCGGCATGCAGCACCACCGGCTCCAGGGTCACCACCTGGAAGCGCCGGTCATCCAGGCGCGTGGCCAATAGCTCGGCCGTGTAGGTCTGGGTCTTGCCATGCAAGGTGATGCTCAGCGGCAGGCGCAACTCCAGTTGCGCGCCAGAGGCCAGGTCATTGATCGGTTGCAGGTTGATCTGGGTGCTGATCAACGCTTCGGGAAACTGCTTGATCTCGAACAACTCTTTGCGCATGCGCTCGTCACGCAGCGGGACACCACCGTTGATCGACTCCAGCTCCACCTGCACCTGGGCCGCGCCCTGGCTGTCGACCTTGCCGTGCAGCACGAGGAAGCGCTGCACTTCGGCGATTTCGGTGTTTTTGGTGGTGACGAAGGACAGGCGTGAAGACTCGTTATCCAGGTACCAGTCGGCATGGGCAGGCACAGCGGCACAGGTCAGCAGTGCAAAGACCAAAGGTTTGAGATTGAACATAAAGGCTCATGGGGCAAAAAATCTGGATGAACCTTAAGCGCAATCTCACGAACGGCGCAAATCCAATGTGGGAGGGGGCTTGCCCCCGATAGCGGTGGGTCAGCAATTCATCCTGTGACTGACACGCTGTCATCGGGGCATAGGTATCTACACAACTTTGGAGCAGCCAACAGTAACCACGATGCGAAGCGAGCCGCTCTTGATCTTGCTCTTGATCTTAAGCGCCCCGTTAAACCACGCTGGCCGGAATTCGACAGTGATTTAGGGGGTAAACCGGCAGGGATGCCGGTTTAGCCGCCCCGCGCCATGGATGGCGCGTGGCGGCGGCCCCCCAAATCAATGTCGGATTACGGGCACACCGAGCCTAGGCGAGGTGCCGAGTGGTGGGGCAAGAGCCCTTTGGTTACTTTGGGGCTTTTCCAAAGTGACCCGCCGTCAGGGCGGAACCCTAAGCCGCCGTTACCGCAGCAACGGATATGTACTCGCTCTGAACCAACATCCTGGCCGGCCCGGAGGCCGCCATCGGGAGCAAGCCCCCTCCCACATTTGGAACGCGGGGTGTCAGTTAGAGAGGCTTCGACTCCTAAGCCGTCACAGGTTCAGGGCCGCGCCAAAATTGTGTAGATACCCATGGTCATCGGGGCAAGCCCCCTCCCACAGGGGTGATGTGTATATTCAGGGGTACAGGCGACAGCCCTGACGATCGCCCAGCCACCGTGCCGTGTGCGTACGTCCCAGCCCACTCGCCGTCACTTCACTGCGCTCGGGATTATCACTGAAAGCGCTGGTCGGCACGTATTGCTTCACATAGCCACGGCAGTAGTCGGCAGGTTGGTTTTCCACATAGCGACACGAGCAATACTCCTTGGCCGTGTACGCCGCGATGATGTCGGGAAAGGCTTGCAGGTTGATGCGCTCATGCCACACCCAGCCCAACAACACGAGCAACAGCAGCAGCAAAACGCTGATAAACGGATGGCGACGAATCATGACCGCACCGCCGCGAGCACGCGTTTGAGCAGTTCGTTATGTCGGTAGCTGCCGTCGCGGTCATCTCCGTAGCGCACGATGACCAAGTGTTCGTCGGGCAGTACGAACAGCGCCTGCCCCCAGTGCCCCAGTGCGGCGAAGGTGTCGGCCGGTGCGTCGGGCCAGGGTGCGGGGGTGCCCTGGTTGAGCCACCATTGCCCGCCTGGCACAGCTTCATCCTGGCCCGCTTTGTAATTGGCGAAGGGTTGACGATTGAACGCGACCCACTCCTTGGGCAGCAGTTGTCGTTCTTCCCAACGCCCGCCCCGCGCCATCAACAGCCCGACCCGCGCCAGATCGCGGGCGGTGAGGTAGGCATAGGATGAAGCGACAAACGTCTCGTCGGCATCGGTTTCCCAGGTTGCAGTGCGAATGCCCAATGGCTTGAACAGCGCCTCCCACGGGTAGCTCATATAAGCCTTGTGCCCGAGCATGCCTTTGAGCGCGGCCGACAGAATATTGCTGTCGCCGCTGGAGTAACGAAAAGCCTGGCCGGGTGCATCGGCGGCCTCGGTCTCGGCCGCGAATTGCGCCATATCGGCGCGGCCACGGGTGTAGAGCATCGCCACTACCGAGGATTTGAGCGGCGCGTATTCATAGTCTTCCTGCCAGTCCAGGCCCGAGGCCCAGTGCAGCAGGTCGGCCATCGTCACCTTGGGGTGCTGCTTCATCGGTGGGCAAAAGCGCGCGGCGGGGTCGTTCAGTTTGAAGCGGTTTTCGCCGTAGGCCACCCCCAGTACGGTCGCCATCAGGCTTTTGCTGACCGACCAGGTCAGGTGCGGCGTGCTGGCGCTAGTGGGTGCTGCGTAGCGTTCATAGATGATCTGGCCATCGCGGATCACCAACAGCGCGTCGGTACGAATACCTTGGCGAGTGTTGTCGTCACGGGGCGGGAAAGCGTAGGCATTCAGCGCGTCGACAGCAGGACCTTCGATCAACCTGCCCGTCACCCAGTCCTGGCCAGGCCAGGTTTCAGCACGCGCACTCACGGTGATGAATAACAAGACAACGCACAGCAGGCCTTTGACCATGGACGCAAACTCAAGGGGCATTCAAGCCCGCGAGCCTAATCCAGGCCGATGACAGATTGACGACAAGGGGCCTGTCATCCAACCGTCACCGTAACTTCATGGAGATGACACCGAGCCTACATAGCCTGAGTTTGGACAACAAAGTCGACTGGCCGCACAACCTGGCCGGCACTCGGAGACTCGCTATGACTCAGCTCGCCCGCATCAGCGACACCGGCAATGAACGCCGCCTGCAAGCCGAACGCCTGGTTGGCGCCGCGGCCTTGCAGGAAGCCCAGGCCCTGCGGTTCAACGTGTTCAGCGGCGAGTTCAACGCCAAGCTGAAAGGCGCGGAACTGGGCCTGGACATGGATGACTATGATGTTCACTGCAGCCACATCGGCGTGCGTGACTTAAACAGCGGTCGACTGGTGGCCACCACCCGTTTGCTCGATCACCAGGCCGCCAGCACCTTGGGCCGGTTCTACAGCGAAGAGGAATTCAGCCTGCATGGGCTGCTGCACTTGCAGGGCCCGATCCTGGAAATCGGCCGTACCTGCGTCGACCCGGCCTACCGCAACGGCGGCACCATCGCGGTGCTCTGGGGCGAGTTGGCCGAGGTGCTCAACGAGGGCGGCTACAGCTACCTGATGGGGTGCGCGAGCATCCCGATGCACGACGGTGGCATTCAGGCCCACGCGATCATGCAGCGTCTGCGCGAGCGCTACCTGTGCAATGAACACCTGCGCGCCGAGCCGAAAAAGCCCCTGCCGGCGATGGACCTGCCGTCCAACGTCATCGCCGAAATGCCACCGCTGCTCAAGGCTTATATGCGCCTGGGCGCGAAGATTTGCGGCGAGCCGTGCTGGGATGAAGACTTCCAGGTGGCCGACGTGTTCATCCTGCTTAAGCGCGATGAGCTGTGCCCGCGCTATGCGCGTCACTTCAAGGCAGCCATGTGATGGGCCGCCTGCGCGTGTACGGGCGCATCGCCCGGGTGCTGCTGGTGGTGGCGCTGGGCTTGACCATGGCCAGTGTGTTTGGCCTGTTCGAGCGTTTGGGCGTGGCCAATTCGATGGTGCGGCGCCAGCGTTGGTCGCGGTTCTTCATGGCGCGGTTGACCCACGCCCTGCCCTTTCGCGTGACGGTGCACGGCCAGTTGCCGCAAACGCCGATGCTGTGGGTCAGCAATCATGTGTCCTGGACGGATATTCCGCTGCTGGGCATGGTGACGCCGCTGTCGTTCCTGTCCAAAGCCGAAGTGCGCACCTGGCCGGTGGCCGGCTGGTTGGCGGCGAAGGCCGGCAGCCTTTTCATCCGCCGCGGCTCAGGTGATAGCCAGTTGATTCGCAAACAGATGACCCGTCACCTGGAGCAACAGCACCCGCTGTTGATGTTCCCGGAAGGCACCACCACGGACGGTCGCAGCCTGCGCACGTTTCACGGGCGGTTGTTGGCCAGTGCGATCGATGCGGACGTGTCGCTGCAGCCGGTGGCGATTCGTTATCTGCGCAACGGCGAGGTGGACGCACTGGCACCGTTCATTGGCGACGATGATCTGCTGTCGCACCTGATGCGGCTGTTTGCCCATGACCAGGGCGATGTGGAGATTCACCTGCTCAAGCCGATTGCCTGCGCCGGGCAGGAACGCGCGGCGCTGGCGTATCAGGCGCAGCAGGCGGTGCAGAGGGCGTTGTTTGGGCCGTTGCCGGAGACTGAACAGGCGCATGTGCGACCAGCGTTCGCCGCCTGAATACTGTGAATACATCCAAATGTGGGAGGGGCTTGCTCCCGATAGCAGTGGTTCAGTCACTACATACAGTGACTGACACACCGCCATCGGGGGCAAGTCGAATCGTCGCACCGCCCCTCCCACATTTAGATCTCAGTGGTCAGCTGGATACGTGCAAAGCTCTGTAATTCGGGGTAGAAAACCCGGAAATCTTCACTCAAAGGCTCATAGAGCTCGCGCAACTCACGCATCGCAAATCCTAACGCTTCAGGGTCCGTCAACCGCCGCGAGATCCCGCGCAAGACCTGCTCCATCACCGCGAACTCACGATACGAGCCCAACCAGTCATCCGCTGCCATATACGGCGCAATCTGCGCCAACCGCCCCGGCAACTGCGGTTCGGCCGCCAGTACGCGGTACACCTGCGCGGTGAAGTGCTCCAGCGGCTGGTCGGCATACCGCGCCCAGTCCCGCGCCAGGCAATGGTCGAAAAACACATCGAGCACGATCCCGGCATAGCGCCTGCGGGTCAGGCTGAAACGCGACAACGCCTCCCCTACCAACGGGTGGCTGTCGGTAAAGCGGTCGATGGAACGGTGCAATTGGATCGCCGCTTCGATCGAGGGACTGAACTGGCCCTGCAAGCGGCCTTTGACGAAGTCGCCATACAGGCTGCCCAGCAGTTGCGCAGGCAGTTGGCCGCCCAGGTGCAAGTGTGCGAGATAATTCATGGCGCGCAGTCTACCACCGCCGCCAACGTATCGTTATAACCCGATATACCCAATTCGACTGACCTCAGAGCAAAATCATATTGGTATATCGGGATATAACGATTTAAGGTTCGCCTCATCGCGATATAACGTTTTACGACACCGAGCCTCTGCCATGCCCTTCGACCTCGACGACATAATAAAAGCCCTGGCGCACCCAGTACGACGAGACATCCTCACCTGGCTGAAAGACCCGAAAGTGCAATTTCCCGAGCAACTGCACAATCACGAATACGGCATCTGCGCCGGGCAGATCGACCAGCGCTGCGGCTTGTCCCAGTCGACCGTGTCGGCCCACCTGGCGACGTTGCAACGGGCGGGCTTGATCACCAGCCAGAAGGCCGGACAGTGGCATTTTTTCAAACGCAATGAGGACGTGATCCAAGCCTTCCTCACCGCGCTCTTCACCGAACTCAGCGCCCCCGGCGATGCCGAGCTGGCCCCCACGACCCACTGATTAACTTGAGACAAAGGTGCTTTCACATGCCGACTATTTTCGATCCCATCAAACTGGGCGACCTGGAACTGAAAAACCGCATCATCATGGCGCCGCTGACCCGCTGCCGTGCCGACGCCGGCCGCGTGCCCAATGCGCTGATGGCCGAGTACTACGTGCAGCGTGCGTCCGCCGGGCTGATCCTCAGCGAAGCCACCTCCGTAACGCCCATGGGCGTGGGCTACCCGGACACGCCGGGCATCTGGTCCAATGACCAGGTTCGCGGCTGGTCCAATGTGACCAAGGCGATCCACGGCGCGAGCGGCAAGATCTTCCTGCAACTGTGGCACGTCGGTCGTGTCTCCCATGAGTCGTACCTGAACGGCGAAACCCCGGTGGCGCCGAGCGCGATCCAGCCCAAAGGCCACGTCAGCCTGGTGCGCCCACAGGCCGACTACCCGACCCCACGCGCCCTGGAAACCGCTGAAATCGCCGACATCGTCGACGCTTACCGCACCGGCGCCGAAAACGCCAAGGCCGCCGGTTTCGACGGCGTGGAAATCCACGGCGCCAACGGTTACCTGCTCGACCAGTTCCTGCAAAGCAGCACCAACCAGCGCACCGATCAGTACGGGGGTTCCCTGGAAAACCGTGCGCGCCTGCTGCTGGAAGTGACCGATGCCGCCATCGAAGTCTGGGGCGCCGGCCGCGTGGGCGTGCACCTGGCACCGCGCGTCGACGCTCACGATATGGGTGACGCCAACCTGACGGAAACCTTCACCTACGTGGCCAGTGAACTGGGCAAGCGTGGCATCGCCTTTATCTGCGCCCGTGAAAAAGAAGGCGCGGACAGCCTCGGCCCACAACTGAAAAAAGCCTTCGGCGGCGTCTACATCGCCAACGAACGCTTCACCAAAGACAGCGCCAACGCCTGGCTGGCCGCCGGCAAGGCCGATGCGGTGGCCTTCGGCATACCGTTCATTGCTAACCCGGACCTGCCGGCACGCTTGAAGGCCGATGCGCCACTGAACGAGCCGCACCCGGAAACCTTCTACGGCAAAGGCCCGGTGGGTTATATCGACTATCCAACGCTGCCGATCTAATACATAGCCGGACACAAAATGTGGGAGGGGGCTTGCCCCCGATAGCAGTGGTTCAGTCAACACATCATTGACTGACACACCGTCATCGGGAGCAAGCCCCCTCCCACATTTTGCCTGTGTGTAGCCCCTTGGAAACATCGCTTCACAGAACCGCAACAAAATCGCTACAAAATACTTAGGCCGCTACCTATCAACCGCCCGCCAGCGCGTATATAAAGTCATCCCTTCAATCAGGCAGAAGGACGATTGACCATCCTTAGGCTTTACTGTTGACACAACTGGACGTAATTACGCATTTTGTCTCAATTGCGCAGGCTGGGGCTCAGGCGCAGCATGTCCAGCCCGGCATCCACCCAGCGTTCGGCGTCCTGATGCAGTTGAAAGCTGTCGGGCACCAACAGCCACTGGCCGATCAGGCCTTGGATGAAGGCATGAATGCACACCGCTGCACGGGCGGTATCGAGATTTTCCGGTAATTGCCCACGATGCACCGCATTACGCAACGTCAGGCCGATGCGCAGGTTGCACTCCAGGGTATGGGCCTGGCGCTGGCGGCGCATGTCACACATTTCATCGGTGAATTCGCACTTATGGAACAAGATCTCGTTGATGCGCCGGGTTTTCGGGTCCAGAGCCACTTGATGATAAAGATGAATCAGCAGCTTGCGCATGCACCCCAACGGGTCGACTTCATCCTCGCTTTCACTCGCCCGGGCCAATTCGTCCAAGGGTTCGTGCAGCGTGTCGAGCAGCGCCTGCAGCAAGTCGGATTTGTTGCTGAAATGCCAGTAGATGGCACCGCGCGTCACGCCCGCCAGAGCGGCGATGTCCGCCAGCGTGGTCCGCGCAACGCCCCGTTCATAAAAGGCTTGCTCGGCGGCTTGGAGGATCTGGCTGCGCGTTTCCTGAGCTTCCTCTTTGGTGCGACGAACCATGGCAGTAAAACCTCAATCAGAACACTGGGGACTATCGTTAACGCAAGGTTAATAGATGCGAACGATCATCAGAATAATTGTGGGACGACACCGTCATGGGCGCCGAACGTACTAAAATCGAGGCTTTGGGCGGTGCTTTGTCTACATTCCGCCCCGCCTGTCAAGAGTTTACAAACAACCATGAACGTAAGTATATTGCGTAGCAAGCTACTTATCTACTCACAGCTTGTTTTTCACCCTTCCACACTTCTTGTGCGCACCCTGCGCGCCTGACCCGAGGATCTTCATGCAACTTAAGCCAGCTGTTACCGCTCTGGTCACTGCCGTCGCCCTGGCATCGCTGCTCAGCGGATGTAAAAAGGAAGAAGCGGCACCGCCCGCTCAAACCCCTCAGGTCGGCGTGGTCACCATTCAACCGCAAGCCTTTACCCTGACCACCGAGCTGCCAGGCCGCACCACGGCCTACCGCATTGCCGAAGTGCGCCCGCAGGTGAACGGCATCATTCTCAAACGCCTGTTCAAGGAAGGCGCCGACGTGAAGGAAGGGCAGCAGCTCTACCAGATCGATCCGTCGGTGTATGAGGCCACGCTCAAGAGCGCCCAGGCCAAGCTGACCCAGACCAAGTCGATCACCGATCGCTACAAGCAATTGGTCGATGAGCAAGCCGTCAGCCGCCAGGAATACGACACTGCCGTCGCCGACCGCATGACCGCCGAGGCCGACCTGCAGAGCGCGCAGATCAATGTGCGCTACACCAAGGTATTCGCGCCGATCTCCGGGCGCATTGGCCGTTCTGCCGTGACGGAAGGCGCGCTGGTCAGCAATGGCCAGGCCGATGCCATGGCCGTGATCCAGCAACTGGATCCGATCTACGTCGACGTCACCCAGTCTTCGGCAGAAATGCTGAAACTGCGCCGCGACCTGGAAAGCGGCCAATTGCAAAAAGCCGGCGACAACGCCGCCATGGTCAAGCTGACCCTGGAAGACGGCAGCGACTACGGCCACCCAGGCAAGCTGGAGTTCTCTGAGGTGTCGGTCGACCAGACCACCGGTTCCGTGACCCTGCGCGCCGTGTTCCCTAACCCTGACCATGTGCTGCTGCCCGGCATGTTCGTGCACGCCCAGCTGCAAGCCGGTGTGAACAGCAAGGCCATTCTCGCGCCGCAACAAGGCGTGACCCGTGACCTGAAGGGCATTCCAACCGCACTGATCGTGAACAAGGACAACAAGGTCGAGCAGCGCGTACTGGTTGCCAATCGGACTTCCGGCGCCTACTGGCTGGTGGAAAAAGGCCTGGACGCCGGCGACCGCGTGATCACCGAAGGCCTGCAATTCATCAAGCCGGGCATTGAAGTCAAGGTCAAGGACGCCGACAACGCCAAACCCGCCGGTACTGCTGCAGCGCCTGCTGCCGCTGCTGGTCAAGGGGAGTAATCCATGTCGAAATTTTTTATCGACCGTCCCATTTTTGCCTGGGTAATTGCCCTGGTGATCATGCTGGTCGGGGCACTGTCGATCCTGAAGTTGCCCATCAACCAATACCCGGCCATTGCGCCAACCGCTATTGATATCCAGGTGACCTACCCAGGCGCGTCCGCACAAACCGTGCAGGACACCGTGGTGCAGGTCATCGAGCAACAGCTCAACGGTATCGACAACCTGCGCTATGTGGCCTCGGACAGTAACTCCGACGGCAGCATGACCATCACCGCGACGTTCAACCAGGGTACCAACCCGGATATCGCCCAGGTCCAGGTGCAGAACAAGCTGAACCTGGCGACCCCACTGCTGCCGCAAGAAGTGCAGCAGCAGGGTATCCGCGTGACCAAGTCGGTGAAGAACTTCCTGATGGTGATCGGTCTGGTGTCGGAAGACGGCAGCATGACCAAGGACGACCTCTCCAACTACATCGTGTCCAACATCCAGGACCCGATCTCCCGTACTTCGGGTGTGGGTGACTTCCAGGTGTTCGGTTCGCAGTACGCCATGCGTATCTGGCTCGACCCGGCCAAGCTGAACAACTTCCAGCTGACCCCGGTGGATGTCAGCAACGCCATCAAGGCCCAGAACGTGCAGGTGGCCACCGGCCAACTGGGCGGCCTGCCTGCCTTGCCCGGCACCCAGCTGAACGCCACCATCATCGGCAAGACCCGTCTGCAAAGCGCTGAAGAGTTCGCCAAGATCCTGATGAAGGTGAATGCCGACGGTTCCCAAGTGCGCTTGGGCGACGTTGCGCGTATCGAACTGGGCGGCCAGAACTACAGCATCAGTGCACAGTTCAACGGCAAGCCGGCCTCCGGTATGGCGATCAAACTGGCAGCCGGTGCGAACGCCCTGGACACCGGTAAAGCGATCCGCGCTACCGTGGCGTCCCTGGAACCGTTCTTCCCGCCGGGCATGAAAGCCGTGGTGCCGTACGACACGACCCCGGTGGTGACCGAATCGATCTCCGGTGTGGTGCACACCCTGGTCGAAGCGATCGTGCTGGTGTTCCTGGTGATGTTCCTGTTCCTGCAGAACTTCCGCGCCACCATCATCACCACCATGACCGTACCGGTGGTATTGCTGGGTACCTTCGGGATCCTGGCGGCGTTCGGCTTCACCATCAACACCCTGACCATGTTCGGCATGATCCTGGCCATCGGCTTGCTGGTGGACGATGCCATCGTCGTGGTGGAAAACGTCGAACGAGTGATGGCCGAGGAACACCTGTCGCCCAAGGAAGCGACGATCAAGTCCATGGGCCAGATCCAGGGCGCCTTGGTGGGTATTGCCCTGGTACTGTCGGCGGTACTGCTGCCGATGGCCTTCTTCGGCGGTTCCACCGGTGTGATCTACCGCCAGTTCTCCATCACGATCGTGTCGGCGATGGCGTTGTCGGTACTGGTTGCCCTGATCTTCACCCCAGCCCTGTGCGCCACCATGCTCAAGGCGATCGACCCGGAAAAACACGGCCAACCCAAGCGCGGCTTCTTTGGCTGGTTCAACCGCACCTTCGACAGCGGCGTACTCAAGTACGAGCGCGGCGTGGGCGCGATGATCAAGCACAAAATCCCGGCCTTCCTGGTGTACGTGCTGATCCTGGCCGGCATGATCTGGATGTTCACCCGTATTCCGAGCGCGTTCCTGCCTGAAGAAGACCAGGGCGTGATCTTTGCCCAGGTGCAGACACCGGTAGGCTCCTCGGCGGAACGCACGCAAAAAGTCATCGACGACATGCGTTCCTTCCTGCTGCATGACAAGGAAGGCGAGCCAGGCGAAGGCAAGGGCGTGAAATCGGTGTTCACCGTGAACGGCTTCAACTTTGCCGGTCGTGGTCAAAGCTCGGGTCTGGCCTTCGTGATGCTCAAGCCGTGGGACGAGCGTGATGCGTCCACGTCGGTATTCGAGATTGCCAAGCGCGCCCAGGGCTACTTCATGCAGACCTTCAAGGACGCCATGGTTTTTGCCATCGTGCCGCCGTCGGTTCTGGAATTAGGTAACGCCACCGGCTTCGACGTGTTCCTGCAAGACCAGGGTGGTGTCGGCCATGACAAGCTGATGGCAGCCCGTAACCAGTTCCTCGGTGCGGCAGCCCAAAGCAAGATACTGGCGGGCGTGCGGCCCAACGGCGTGAACGATGAGCCGCAGTACGAACTGACCGTCGATGACGAGAAAGCCAGCGCCCAGGGCATCAGCCTCTCGGACATCCAGCAGACCCTGGCCATCGCCCTGGGCGGTAGCTACATCAACGACTTCATCGACCGTGGTCGTGTGAAGAAAGTGTATGTGCAGGGTGACGCGGCCAGCCGTATGTCGCCGGAAGACCTGGACAAATGGTACGTGCGCGCCGACTCCGGGAAAATGGTGCCACTGTCGGCCATTTCGTCGGGCAAGTGGATCTACGGCTCGCCGAAACTCTCGCGTTATAACGGTGTAGCGGCGATGGAAATCCTCGGCACGCCGGCGCCTGGCTACAGTACCGGTGACGCGATGGCGGAAGTCGAGCGCATTGCCAAGGAACTGCCGGCCGGCATCGGCTATGCGTGGACAGGCCTGTCGTACGAAGAACGTCTGTCCGGCTCCCAGGCGCCTGCGCTGTACGCCCTGTCGCTGCTCGTGGTGTTCCTGTGCCTTGCGGCATTGTACGAAAGCTGGTCGATTCCGATCGCGGTGATCCTGGTAGTGCCACTGGGTGTGATCGGTGCGCTGATCGCCACCAGCATGCGCGGCTTGTCCAACGACGTGTTCTTCCAGGTGGGCTTGCTGGTGACAGTGGGCCTGGCGGCGAAAAACGCCATCCTGATCGTGGAGTTCGCCAAAGAGCTCCACGAACAGGGCAAGGGCATCGTCGAGGCGGCCATCGAGGCGTCCCGCATGCGTCTGCGCCCGATCATCATGACGTCCATGGCGTTCGTGCTCGGCGTATTGCCGCTGGCGATTTCCACCGGCGCCGGCTCAGGCAGCCAGCACGCGATCGGTACCGGCGTTATCGGCGGTATGATCACGGCCACTGTGCTGGCGATCTTCTGGGTGCCATTGTTCTACGCAACCGTGTCCTCCGCTGGCGAGCGTAAAAAGACTGAAACCAAGCAAACTCCTAAAGAGGCTGGCCAATGAGCAAGTCGCTACTTTCCTTAGCCGTCACCGCATTCGTGCTCAGTGGCTGCTCGCTGATCCCTGACTACCAGCGCCCCGAAGCGCCGGTAGCAGCGCAGTTCCCGCAGGGGCCGGCGTATTCGTCGGCCCAGGCGCCGGGCCAGGCTGCTGCCGAGCAAGGCTGGAAGCAGTTTTTCCATGACCCTGCCCTGCAACAGCTGATCCAGACCGCGCTGGTGAACAACCGTGACCTGCGCGTCGCGGCCCTGAACATCGACGCGTATGCGGCGCAGTACCAGATCCAGCGTGCCGACCTGTTCCCGGCCGTCTCGGCCACTGGCAGCGGCAGCCGTTCGCGTACGCCGGCGCGCCTGTCGCAGACCGGCGAATCGACCATCGCCAGCCAGTATTCGGCAGGCCTGGGGATCAGCTCTTATGAGCTGGACCTGTTCGGTCGCGTCCGCAGCCTGAGTGAAGAAGCGCTGCAGAGATACTTCGCCACCGAAGAAGCGCGGCGCAGCACCCAGATCAGCCTGGTGGCCAGTGTGGCGAATGCCTACCTGACCTGGCAGGCCGACAAGGAACTGCTCAAGCTGACCCAGGACACCCTTGGCGCGTTCGAGCAGAGCTTCAAGCTCACCTCGCGCAGCAACGAAGTCGGCGTGGCCTCGGCCCTCGACCTCAGCCAGGCGCGCACCTCGGTGGAAAACGCTCGCGTGCAGCTGGCCCGCTATACGCGCCAGGTGGCCCAGGACGAAAACAGCCTGACCCTGCTGCTGGGCACCGGCCTGCCGGCGAATATCGCCAGCAAGCCACTGTCCGATGACCTGCTCAGCGAAGTCCCGGCCGGCTTGCCGTCGGACCTGCTGCAACGGCGTCCCGACATCGTTCAGGCCGAGTACAACCTCAAGGCCGCCAACGCCAACATCGGTGCGGCCCGCGCGGCGTTCTTCCCGAGCATCAGCCTGACCGCCAGCGCCGGTACCGCCAGCCCGAACCTGGGCGGCCTGTTCAAGGGCGGCTCGGGCACCTGGTCGTTCGCGCCGCAGATCAACATCCCGATCTTCAACGCCGGTAGCCTGCGCGCAAGCCTGGACTACTCGAAGATCCAGAAAGAGATCAACGTGGCCAACTACGAGAAGGCCATCCAGACCGGCTTCCAGGAAGTCTCCGACGGCCTCGCCGCGCGTGCGACCTACAAGCAGCAACTGGATGCACAACGTGGCTTCGTCGCCGCCAACCAGGACTACTACCGCCTGGCCGAGCGTCGCTACCGCATCGGTGTGGACAGCAACCTGACCTTCCTCGATGCCCAGCGCCAACTGTTCAGTGCCCAGCAATCGCTGATCACCGACCGCCTGGCGCAGCTGACCAGCGAGGTCAACCTGTACAAGGCCCTCGGCGGTGGCTGGAACGAGCAGACTGCGAAGAACGAGCCAGTGAAAGAAGAAGCGCCGCCGCTGAAGTTGTTTTAATAGCGCCGATGTAAACAAACCGCCTCCCTCACCGGAGGCGGTTTTTTTTACGCCGGTTTTTTATCACCAACTTGCGTTCGAACATCGCCCACAACCCGCCCTCCCCCACTTTCATCGCCCCCGCACCGCCGCGCACCATGGCCGCCACCTGCATAAACCCAATAACAACAGGTCCGAAACCATGAGCACTTTCCACCCGCGCCGGCTGTTGCTGGCAACTGCGGTCGCCAGTCTTGCCCTCCCCGTGGTCGCCGAAGAACACGGCTTTCTTGAAGATGCCAGCGCCAACCTCAACCTGCGCAATTTCTTCTTCAATCGCAACTACACCAACCCGACCAAAACCCAGGGCGGCGCGCAGGAGTGGACGCAAAGTTTCATCTTCGACGCCAAGTCCGGCTTCACTCAGGGCACGGTCGGCTTCGGGGTGGACGTGCTGGGCCTGTACTCGCTCAAGCTCGATGGCGGGCGCGGCACCGGCGGCACTCAGTTATTGCCGCTGGACCACGACGGCCGACCGGCCGATGAGTTCGGTCGCCTGGGCGTGGCGTTCAAGGCGCGTTTTTCCAAGACTGAAGTGAAAGTCGGCGAATGGATGCCGGTGCTGCCGATCCTGCGCGCGGACGATGGCCGCTCACTGCCGCAAACCCTGCGTGGCGGGCAGATCACATCCAAGGAAATCGGGGGCCTGACCCTGTATGGCGGTCAGTTCCGTGCCAACAGCCCGCGCGACGACAGCAGCATGGGCGATATGTCGATGACCGGCAAACCTGCGTTCACCTCCGACCGCTTCAATTTCCAGGGCGCCGAATACGCTTTCAACGACAAACGCACGCAAGTCGGGGTATGGAATGCCCAGCTCAAGGACATCTACCGCCAGCAATTCGTCAATCTGATCCACAGCCAGCCGGTGGGCGACTGGACCCTGGGCGCCAACCTGGGGTTCTTCTACGGCCAGGACGACGGCAGCGCCCGCGCCGGCGGCCTGGACAACAAGACCTGGTCCGGCTTGTTATCCGCCCGCCACGGTGGCAACACCTTTTACGTCGGCCTGCAAAAGCTCACCGGCGACAGCGCCTGGATGCGGGTCAACGGCACCAGCGGCGGCACCCTGGCCAACGACAGCTATAACGCGAGCTACGACAACGCCGAGGAAAAATCCTGGCAGGTGCGCCACGACTACAACTTCGCCGCCCTTGGCGTACCCGGCCTGACCTTGATGAACCGCTATATCAGCGGCAGCAACGTGCACACCGGCACGGTGACCGACGGCAAGGAATGGGGCCGCGAAAGCGAATTGGGCTACACCGTGCAAAGCGGCAGCCTGAAAAACCTCACCCTGCGCTGGCGCAACTCCAGCATGCGTCGCGACTACAGCAATAATGAGTTCGACGAAAACCGGTTGATCGTCAGCTACCCGATAAGTCTGCTGTAAACCGGCGCCGCAGTTACTGTATGGTGCGCACCTGCCGCTGCTGATCGCCCCAGCAGTGGCCTTTCATTCGGGCCCGCGCACAGCATGAAAACCTTCGCTACAGCCATCGCAGTGTTGGCCCTGGCCCTGAGCCTGGGGGGCTGTATCGGTGCGCCCATCGTCCTGACGCCGCAGACCGAACAGCGCCTGCAAGTGCAGGCGCCGATCCGCTTCCTGCTGACCTTCGATGATGGCCCCAGCGCATCGGGGTACAACAACCCGACCCGTTCGGTGATGGCCGACCTGGCGCACAACCCGGTGCTGCCAGGGATCAAGGCGGTGTTCTTCCTGCAGACCGAAGCGGCACGCTCCGGCGGCAGCGCCCGGGGGCGCAAGACCATGGAGCGCGAGTACGCCGCCGGCCATGTCCTGGCCTTCCATACGGCCACGGCGTTTCACACCAACCACCGCTGGCTGAACGATGCCGAGCTGGAACGCACACTCACCGAAGGCGCCGCGCACATTGGCGCCATCACCGGCACGCCGCCCCTGCTGGTGCGACCACCGTTCTGGAACTACGACCGCCGCACATTCGCCGCCTACCAGCGCCACGGCATGCAGGTATTACTGACCGACCTGAGTGCCAATGACGGCAAAATCTGGGGCTTCAACGCCAGCCCGCGCCGCCGCGCCAACCTGTACCGGCAGCTGTCAGTGGTGCGTGAACGCATAGCCTTGGGCGAGTTGCCGACGGTGGACGGCGTGATACCGGTGGTGGTGACTTTCCATGACATCAACCGCTACACCGCGCGGCATATGCAGGAGTACCTGCAGATCCTGATGGACAGTGCACGCATCAACGGGATGACTACCGCCGCCGAGCCGTTCTACACCGACACCGCTGCGCTGCAGCGTGCGGCGCTGGCACGCACGGTCAAGGACGTGAACGAGCCGGTGCATCTGCCTGGGGTGTGGAATTGGCTGTGGGATGCCGATATGCGTTGATGCCTGAAATTTCATGGCCTACAGAGATCTGATGTGGGAGGGGGCTTGCTCCCGATAGCGGTGGTTCAGTAAATGTGTCTATCACTGATATACCGCTATCGGGAGCAAGCCCCCTCCCACATTTGCCTGTGTTCCAGAGTCAGGTCTCGCGTGACTCGACGCCCAGCTCATCCCACACCGACTCGGCCAGATGAAACGTCGCATTCGCTGCCGGTATGCCGCAGTAGATCGCGCTCTGCATCAGCACTTCCTTGATTTCGGCGCGGGTCACGCCGTTGCTCGCGGCGGCACGTAGATGCAGCTTCAACTCTTCGGTGCGGTTCATGCCGATCAGCATGGCAATGGTGATCAGGCTGCGGGTGTGCCGGGGCAAGCCAGGACGGGTCCAGATGTCGCCCCAGGCATGGCGGGTGATCATTTCCTGGAACTCGCTGTTGAATTCGGTCAGCGCGTTGAGGCTGCGTTCAACATGGGCGTCGCCCAGCACGTCGCGGCGCACTTGCAGACCTTCGGCATAACGTTGTTTCTCGTCCACGAAAAGCTCCTCAGCGACCCAGCAGAAATTCAACGACACGGTCGCTGAAGGCAGCGCCGGCCTGGACATTGGACAGGTGCGCCGCATAGAACTCGGCGTATTCGGCGCCCTGCACATGGTTCTGGATAAAGTGGCTGCCGGCCGGCGGTGTTACCGCGTCTTCCGTGCCGGCAATCACCAGGGTCGGTACCTTGATCGACGCCAACTGCTCACGCAAATCCGCATCACGCACCGCCGCGCAGTTGGCGGCATACCCCTCGGGCGAGGTGGCCGCGAGCATGTCGGTGATCTGCTTGGCCTGGTGGGGATGGGCGGCGGCAAAATCGGCGGTGAACCAGCGTGCAATCGAGGCATCGCGCAGCGCGACCATCGCCGCCGCGCCATCGCGCAAGACCATGTCGATACGCGGGTTCCACACCTCTGGCGTGCCGATCTTGGCGGCGGTATTGCACAGCACCAGGCGCTGCAGCCGCTTTCCTGCGTTGATGCCCAGCCACTGGCCGATCAGCCCGCCCATGGACAGCCCGCAAAAATGCGCGCGCTGGATATCCAGCGCATCCAGCAACGCGAGCACATCCTGGCCCAGTTGTTCGATGCTGTAGGGCCCCTCGGTGACCAGGGACTTGCCATGGCCACGGGTGTCGAAGCGCAGCACACGAAAATGCTCGGTGAACGCCGGAATCTGGATGTCCCACATATGCAGGTCGGTACCCAGGGAATTGGACAGCACCAATACCGGCGCATCGACGGGCCCATCGAGTTGGTAATGCAGTTCGCCCTCGGCGAGTTGTACGAAAGCCACAGCGGTCTCCTTACGCAGTCAATCCAAAGTGTTCGGTCACGGCGCGGCTGACCCAGGTCTGAGCCTGGCCCAAGTAGTGGGCCGGGTCGAGCAAACGGTCCAGTTCGGCCGACGACAACTCGGCGGTGATCTGCGCCTCGTCCGCCAGCACCGCACGTAAATGGCGCTGCTCGGCGACGGCGCGTTTGCAGCACTGCTCCAGCAGGTGATGCGCGGTTTCACGGCCCAGGCGTTGGGCCAGCACGATGCTGACGGCTTCGGCCAGCACCAGGCCCTGGGTCAGGTCGAGGTTGCGGGTCATGCGCGCGGCGTCCACCTCCAGGCCTTCGCTGAGCAGCAGCGCCTGTTGCAGCGCACCCGATACCAATCGGCAGATCTCGGGCAAGGTTTCCCATTCGGCATGCCACAGTCCCAGGCTGCGTTCGTGCTCCTGGGGCATGGCACTGAACATCGTCGCGACCAGACCGGGCACGCGGGTCGCGGCGCTGATCAACACGGCAGCGCCGACGGGATTGCGCTTGTGGGGCATGGTTGACGAACCGCCCTTGCCCGGCGCCGAGGGCTCGAACACTTCCGCCGCTTCGGTTTGCATCAACAGGCTGATATCGCGGCCCAGCTTGCCAAGGCTGCCGGCGATCAGGCCCAGCACGCTGGCAAACTCCACCAGGCGATCACGTTGCGTATGCCAGGGCTGTTCGGGCAAGCTCAGTTGCAGCTCGGCGGCCAAGGCTTGCGCCACCGGCATGGCCTGCTCGCCGAGCGCGGCCAGGGTGCCGGACGCACCGCCAAATTGCAGCACCAGCAAACGCGGCTTCAACTCCGCCAGACGCTGGCGACTGCGCGTCACCGCGCCCAGCCAGCCGGCGATTTTCATGCCCAGGGTGACGGGCGTGGCGTGTTGCAGCCAGGTGCGTCCGGCCAATGGTGTCGACGCATGCCGCTGCGCCTGGGCGGCCAGCACATCGCCCAGGCGCGCCAAGTCCGCTTCGATCAACCCCAGCGCGCGGCGCAGTTGCAGCACCAGGCCGGTGTCCATCACATCCTGGCTGGTCGCGCCCAGGTGCACATAGCGCTCGGCCCCGGCATCTTCCTCGGCAATCAGCTTGCCCAGCGCCTTGACCAACGGAATCGCCGAGTTACCCGCCGTGGCAATCGCCACGCTGAGCGCGTCCACGTCATACAACGAGGCCAGGCAGGCCTGGGCAATCGGTGCCACGGCGGCCTGCGGGATCAGCCCGACCTGGGCCTCGGCCCGGGCCAGCGCGGCCTCGAAATCCAGCATGCCCTGCAAGCGGCCCTGGTCACAGAACACCTCGGCCATGCTGTCAGCGGTGAAGTAAGCGTCGAACAGTTGGTTGCTCGTGCGCAGTGTCATAACTCATCCCTTACAAATCATGGTGCAAATAAGCAGCCTGCTTGGGCAGACGCAAGCTGAACAGGAACGCCACCGCCATCATCGCGGTGACGTACCAGTAGAAGGTGTTTTCCATCCCGATGGACTTCAGGCTCAACGCGACCACTTCCGCCGAACCGCCGAACACCGCGTTGGCCACGGCGTACGCCAGGCCCACGCCCAGGGCACGCACCTGGGGCGGGAACATCTCGGCTTTGACCAGGCCGCTGATCGAGGTGTAGAAGCTGACGATCGCCAGGGCCAGGGTAATCAGGACAAAGGCCAGGAACGGACTGGTGACGGTTTTCAGGGTCAGCAGGATCGGTACCGTGAACAGCGTGCCGAGGCCGGCGAACCAGAGCATGGAATTGCGCCGGCCGATCCTGTCGGCCAGCATGCCGAACAGCGGTTGCATGCACATGTACAGAAACAGCGCGCCGGTCATGATGTAGCTGGACGTCTTGGCGTGCATACCGACGGTGTTCACCAGGTACTTCTGCATGTAGGTGGTGAAGGTATAGAAAATCAGCGAGCCACCGGCGGTGTAGCCCAGCACCGTGATGAACGCTTTGCCGTGGTCACGGAACAGCGCGACGATACTGCCGGCGTCCTTGTCTTCACGCATTTCCTTGCTGGTGGTTTCCTTGAGGGTGCGACGCAGCAGCAGGGAGATCACCGCCGCAATGGCGCCGATCACGAACGGAATCCGCCAGCCCCAGGCGCGCAATTCTTCTTCGGTGAGGATCTGTTGCAGGATCACCACCACCAGCACCGCCAGCAGTTGCCCGCCGATCAGGGTCACGTACTGGAACGAGGCGAAGAAACCGCGCTGGCCCTTGAGCGCCACTTCGCTCATGTAGGTGGCCGTGGTGCCGTATTCGCCACCCACCGACAACCCCTGGAACAGCCGCGCCACCAACAGCAGCGCCGGGGCCCAGGCGCCGATATCCTTGTAAGTGGGCAGGAAAGCAATGACCAGGGAGCCGGCGCACATCATCAGCACCGAGATCATCATTGAGTTCTTGCGGCCATGCTTGTCGGCCACCCGGCCGAACAGCCAGCCGCCGATGGGGCGCATCAGGAACCCGGCGGCGAATACGCCAGCGGTGTTGAGCAGTTGAACGGTGGGATCGTCCGAGGGGAAAAACGCCGGGGCGAAGTAGATGGCGCAGAAGGCATAGACGTAGAAGTCGAACCATTCGACTAGGTTGCCGGAGGAAGCACCGACAATCGCAAAAATCCGTTTGCTGCGTTCTTCTCCGGTGTAGTGACTGGTTTTTGTTGTCATGGTTTTTACTCAATGGGAACGGTTATAGCCTAGACATACTTGGCAACAACCATGTTCCGCAAGCAGACTTTTCGGACAGTGTTGCCTGGGAGGGCCCTATCGGGGGCAAGCCCCTTCCCACACTTGATAGGCGGCGCGGTCAAAATGTGGGAGGGGGCTTGCCCCCGATGAGGCCCTCCAGCCAACTCAGTAATCGAAGAACACCGTTTCCTTATCTGTCCCTTGCAAAATCACATTCCACTGATGCACACCCGCCGCATCCGGCTTGGCAATCAAGGTGCCGCGCCGCTCGGCCGGCACACACGCCAGCAGCGGGTCATCACCATTCAACGCTTCACCGTCAAAATAAATCCGCGTCAGCAGGTGCTTCACCAACCCTCGGGCAAACACCAGCACGACAAGATGCGGCGCCTGGGTCGTGCCTTTAAGCCCCGGCACGCTGCCCGGCTTGATCGTGGTAAAGCGAAAGCGCCCTTCGGCATCCACCGGCACGCGGCCAAAGCCTTCAAAGTGGGGGTCCAGCGCTTTGTCCTGCTCGTCTTCCGGGTGGGCGTACTTGCCGGCGGCGTTCGCCTGCCAGACCTCGAGCATGGCGTCGTTGACCACCTCACCGTTGCCGTCCAGCACCTGCCCGCTGATCGCCACGCGCTCGCCGAGGGTGGCGGCGACGGTCAGGTCTTCGCGGTTAAGCCAGGTCAGGCCGATGTGGTAATACGGCCCGACGGTATGGGACGTGGTTGCGTAAAGGCTCATCTCATTTCTCCATCGGCGTGGCGTCGCGGCCGCGCAGGACGATGTCCCAGCGGTAGCCGAGGGCATAGGAAGGAATGGTTTTTTCCAGGTCGAAGCTGGCGATCAGGCGTTGCTTGGCGCGGGTGTCCGGCACACAGTTGTAGATCGGGTCGTATTCCAGCAGCGGGTCACCGGGGAAATACATTTGCGTGACCAACCGCGTCAGCACACTCGGGCCGAACAGCGAAAAGTGGATATGTGCCGGACGCCAGGCGTTGTGGTGGTTGCCCCACGGGTAGGCGCCGGGCTTGATGGTCTGGAACTGGTACCAGCCGTCGGCGTCGGTGACGGTGCGCCCGGTGCCGGTGAAATTCGGGTCCAGCGGCGCATCGTGCAGGTCGCGCTTGTGGTTGTAGCGACCGGCAGCGTTGGCTTGCCAGATCTCCACGAGGATGCCCGGCACCGGCAGGCCGTTCTCGTCCAGCACACGCCCGTGAATGATGATGCGCTCACCCTGGGGCTCGCCTTCATGCTGGGCGGTGAGGTCGTTGTCCTTGGTATCGATGCGCTCGGCACCGATGGTCGGGCCGGTGATTTCCGACAACGAATGGGGCAGGAACACCAACGGCTGGGACGGCGAACGCAGGTTCGTCGACTGGTAGGCCGGGTGCAGGTAATCAGGTTGAGTGCCCGCTTGCGGGCGCCGGTAACCGGGCTTGTCACTCATGGAGCAATCCTCTCTTGTTAGATGCGTTCAATCGCCAGTGCCAGGCCTTGGCCGACGCCCACACACATAGTCGCCAGGCCTTTGCGGCCGCCGGTTTTTTCCAGCTGATGCAGGGCGGTCAGTACCAACCGCGCGCCGCTCATGCCCAGGGGATGGCCCAGGGCGATGGCGCCGCCGTTGGGGTTGACCTGCGGCGCATCGTCGGCGAGGCCCAGCTCGCGCAGCACCGCCAGGCCTTGGCTGGCGAAGGCTTCGTTGAGCTCGATCACGTCAAAATCGGTGACCGCCAACCCCAGGCGCTCCACCAGCTTGCGCACCGCCGGCACCGGGCCGATGCCCATCACACGCGGGGCGACGCCGGCACTGGCCATGCCCAGTACTCGGGCGCGGGCGGTGAGGCCGTGTTTTTTCACCGCCTCGCCAGAGGCAAGGATCAGCGCGGCAGCGCCATCGTTGACGCCCGAGGCATTGCCGGCGGTAACGGTTTTGTCGGGACCATTCACCGGTTTGAGTTTGGCCAGCGCTTCCAGGGTGGTGTCCCGCGGATGCTCATCGTGCTCCACCAGGGTTTCGCCTTTTTTATGGGCGACCCGCACCGGTACGATTTCTTCGGCGAAGAAGCCGGCAGCTTGCGCGGCGGCGGTACGTTGCTGGCTGCGCAGGGCGAACGCGTCCTGGTCGGCGCGGGAAATGTGGTAGTCGTCGGCGACGTTATCGGCGGTCTGCGGCATCGCATCCACGCCGTACTGGGCTTTCATCAACGGGTTGATAAAGCGCCAGCCAATGGTGGTGTCTTCCAGTTTCATGCTGCGCGAAAACGCCGCATCGGCCTTGCCCATCACGAACGGTGCGCGGGACATCGACTCGACGCCACCGGCAATCGCCAGCTCCATCTCGCCGCTGGCAATCGCGCGAAAGGCCGTGCCGATGGCGTCCATGCCCGAGGCGCACAGGCGGTTGAGGGTCACGCCTGGGGTGCTTTCCGGCAGGCCCGCCAGCAGCAACGCCATGCGTGCCACGTTGCGGTTGTCTTCGCCGGCCTGGTTGGCGCAGCCGAGGAACACTTCATCGACGGCATTCCAGTCCACCGTCGGGTTGCGCTCCATCAGTGCCTTGATCGGCAAGGCCGCCAGGTCATCGGCACGCACCGTGGACAGGCCACCGCCGAAGCGGCCGATGGGGGTTCGAATGGCGTCACAGATAAAGACATCACGCATCAGGCTTCTCCCGGCGCTTGGCCATGGGCGGCTGCGGTGCGCGCTTCAAGGTCACGCAACGCGCTCAGTTCGACCTCCGTCGGCTCGGCGGTGGTCTCGACCTGCTCGGCAAAACGAATGGCCCAGCCGGTCGCTGCTGTCACCTGCTCACGGCTCACGCCCGGGTGCAACGCGGTGACCACGAACTCATGGGTGCCCTCTTCGGGCTCCATGATGCACAGGTCGGTAATGATGCCGACGGGACCGGCGCCCGGCAGGCCCAGGCGTTTACGCGAGTCCCCACCTTCGCCGTGGCCGACCGAGGTGATGAAGTCCAGTTTGTCGACAAACGAACGGGACGACTGTTTAAGGATGATCAACACGCTCTTGGCGGAACCGGCGATCTCCGGCGCGCCGCCGGCCCCCGGCAAACGCACCTTGGGCTGGTGATAATCGCCGACCACGGTGGTGTTGATATTGCCGAAACGGTCAACCTGAGCCGCGCCAAGAAAGCCCACGTCGATGCGCCCGCCTTGCAGCCAGTAGCGGAAGATCTCACCGGTAGGCACCACCGTATCGGCGGTTTCCGCCAGCTCACCGTCGCCGATGGACAGCGGCAGCACCGATGGCTTGGCGCCAATCGGGCCGGACTCGTAGATCAGCACCACGTCGGGCGACGAAGTCAGGCGCGCCAGGTTGGCCGCCTTGGACGGCAGGCCGATGCCGACAAAGCACACCGAGCCGTTCTTGAGGCGACGCGCGGCGGCGACGGTCATCATTTCATTGGTGGAGTAAGCCATCACTTGGCCTCCTGCGCGGTGGCCAGCTTGGCCTGGAATTCACTGAAGTCGGCGGTGCCGTGAATGTATTCGTCGATCCAGGCGGTAAATGTCCCACGGTCGCGGGCAATCGGGTCCCACGCCTGGTAGAAACGGTTGTCACGTTCGTTATAGCCGTGGGCGTAGGACGGGTGCGCGCCACCCGGCACATGGCACACCGCAGTCAAGGCCCAGGTCGGCAGCACGCAGCTGTTCATCGGCGCATTCAGGTCATCGACGATCTCTTCGACGGTGACGATGCAGCGCTTGGCCGCCAGGGCCGCCTCCTTCTGCACGCCGAGGATGCCCCAGAGCAGCACGTTGCCCTTGCGGTCGGCCTTCTGCGCGTGGATCACCGTGACATCCGGGCGTACTGACGGCACTGCCGCCAGCACCTCGCCCGTGAACGGGCAGGTGACCGTCTTGATCAGCGGGTTGACCTTGGGCAAGTCGGAACCGGCGTAGGCACGCAACACCGCAAACGGCAGGCCGGAGGCGCCGGCGACGTAGGCATTGGCCAGGTCGGCATGGCTGTGTTCTTCGATCTCCAGCGGCTGCGGCCAGTGTTTTTCCACGGCGTCGCGCAGGCGATGCAGGGAACCCACGCCAGGGTTACCGCCCCAGGAGAAAATCAACTTGCGCGCACAGCCGGCACCGATCAACTGGTCGTAGATCAGGTCAGGCGTCATACGCACCAGCGTCAGGTCTTTCTTGCCCTGACGAATGATTTCATGACCTGCGGCTGTAGGGATCAGGTGAGTAAAGCCTTCGAGCGCGACGGTATCGCCATCGCTCACGAAGCGCTTGACCGCATCACGCAGGGTGAGAATTTCAGCCATGGGTTGGGCTCCCGGTGTTGATCGAAAAAGGCGCTGAGGTGGCGCCGAAGTGCTTGAAGATTAAGCCGGGGAAATGGGTGGAACAATCCGATAATCGACTCAGTGTTCGATTATCGAACGAATTGTTGCTTACTAAACTTCTAAGCCAACGCAATTCAAATGTGGGAGGGGGCTTGCTCCCGATAGCGGTGGGTCAGCTTAATAATTCCTGACTGATACACCGCCATCGGGAGCAAGCCCCCTCCCACATTTTTAGCTGTGCCAGAGTCAAGTAGCATCGGCATGGCTGACCATGCCTTTGATCACCACGGCAGCGGTGGCCAGCGCTGCCGGAATCACCAATGCCGTCAGCACCTGCTCGAAATTCCAGCCCAGGCCCAGCAAGGTAGCCCCCATCCACGCTCCCAGAATTGCACCGAAACGGCCAATACCGAGCATCCACGACACGCCGGTGGCGCGGCCTTGGGTCGGGTAGAAACGCGCGGCCAGGGAGGGCATCGCCGATTGCGCACCGTTGACGCACATCCCGGCAATCAGCACCAGGGTGGCCAGTAAGGTGATATTGCCCAGGCTCTGCCCCACCGCGTAGGCAAACACCCCGGCCAGCAGATAGAAGGTGCCGATCACCTTGTGCGGGTTGAACCGGTCCATCGCCCAGCCCACACCCACTGCGCTCAATACGCCGCCAAACTGGAACAAGGCGCCGATGAACGCGGCCTGTTCCATGCTGGCGCCACTGTCGCGCATCAGGGTTGGCAGCCAACTGGTGAGCAGATAAACGATCACCAGGCCCATGAAGTAGGTGAGCCACAGCAACAACGTGCCGGCGCTGTAGGTGCCAGAGAAAATCACCGCGAGCACGTTGCGTGTCTTGACGGTCTTCTGCTCCGGCACGCTGAAGGCGCTGGCCTGGGCAACGATAGCGGGCGCAATGGGAGACAGGGTCTTGCGCACCTTGTCGGTGCCACGGTTGCGCACCACCAGGTAACGCGCCGATTCCGGCAACCACACCAACAGCACGGCGGCCAGGATCAACGGCAGGATGCCGCCGATCAGCAACAGGCTGTGCCAGCCGAACGCCGGGATCAACTTGGCCGAGATAAACCCGCCACCGGCCATGCCTAGGTTGAAGCCGCAGAACATGCTGGTCACCAGCAGCGACTTGTGCCGCTCGGGGTGTATTCAGAAAGCAGCGTGGTGGCGTTGGGCATGCCGGCGCCCAGGCCCAGGCCCGTCAGGAAACGCAACACCAGCAGTTGGTCGACATTGCTGCTGTAGGCCGATGCCAGGCTGAAGGCGCCAAACACCAGCACCGCGCCCACCAGCACGCCTTTACGCCCGAAGCGGTCGGCCAGCGGGCCGGAACCCAGCGCGCCGAACACCATGCCGATCAATGCGGCGCTCATCACCGGGCCGAGGCTGGCGCGGTCGATGCCCCAGTCCTGGGACAGCGCGGGCGCGATAAAACCCATGGCGGCGGTGTCGAGGCCGTCGAGAAAGACAATCAGGAAACACAGGATCACCACACGCCATTGATAACGCGACAACGGCTGGGCGTTGATGAAGGACTGCACGTCCAAGGTGGTACCGACAGAGGGCTGATTCATTATTTTTATTCCACACCGATGGCGGGTCAGCGACCGGGGGTCGCCGTTATTATTGGAGCGCTTGGGAGCGCTGCCGCACATTAATGAGCCAGGGGAAACAGCGTCAATCGATCAAGCCGGGATCTGTGCGGTCACCGAACACTTAGGCAAACAGTTGCGTACTCAGCTCGCGGCTGGCGCTGAGCATGCTCGGCAGGAAGCGCTGCTCCAACTCGCTGCGGCTGACCCGCCCGGCATGGGTACTCACATTGAGTGCGGCCAACACCTGGCCGGACGCGTCGTACACCGGTACGGCGATGGAGCGCAGGCCCTGCTCCAATTCCTGGTCGACGATGCACCAACCTTGCTGACGAACCTGTTGCAGGCATTCGAACAAGGCTTCGGGCGTGGTCAAGGTGCGACTGGTCTTGGTTTGCAGGTCGGCGTGGTCGAGATAATCCTGCAGCGAGGCATCGTCCAGGGCGGCCAGCAGGATACGGCCCATGGAGGTGCAGTACGCCGGCAAGCGGCCGCCCACGGAAAGGTCCACGGAAATCAGGCGTTGAGTGGTGGCGGAACGGGCGATGTACAGAATGTCGTCGCCTTCGAGGGTCGCCATGTTGCAGGCTTCGTGAAGCTGTTCGCTCATGCGGTCCAGATAAGGCTGGGCCGACACGGCCAAGGGCGTCGATGACAGATACGCATGGCCAAGGGTCAGCACTTTGGGCAGCAACGAGTAGGTACGACCATCGGTGGTGGCGTAACCGAGTTTGATCAAGGTGTGCAGGCAACGGCGCACGGCGGCGCGGGGGATTTCGGTGCGGTGGCTGATCTGGGCGATGGTCAGGTGACGCTTGCGCTCCTGAAACGCCTGCACCACGGCCAGGCCACGGGCCAGGGAGGTCATGAAGTCCGGATCACCCGTGAAGGCCTGGATGCGCTTGGCGGGTGAGGCCACGATCGGCGGCGCCACGGACGCGAAAGAATTGCGCAATTGATCGTTCATTGCAGGGATCCTTTTTCTTGTTTTCAACCACAGAAGGGCTGGCTGTCATTTCTAGCCGCGCCAGTAGAGATGTACAAGACGGGGCCGGCAACATTGGGCGATTATCGGACAATCATTCGATTATCGCAATTTTCAGCGGCCAAGCCTGTTTCAAGGCCTTGTGGAAGAAAAACCAGATGACATGGATAGATATCTTCAGCCAACACTTACGTTGTGATGTAACAAAACCCGCATATGAAGTTGATGCTTTTAACTTTATGCCGATAGCGTTATTCACATGCATCGCTATAATGCAGCCTGTGCAGAGGTCAGCCCAATTTACCTGTTGGGATCAGAGCTCGCCCGGCGCCGCATACTCGAGCGCAGGGTCGATTAAAATATCGGATTGAAAAAGCGACCTCGGGTCCCCACTTCAAACTTGAACAGTCCATCTGTTCAAGTTCGTACACCCCAAGGCCGCCTTTTGGCATGACGTTGCACTTTTATTAAACTCAACTCAATTAGGTACAACTGTGACGAAAGATGAACTGCGCGCGGAACTTGAGCGCCAGGAGCAACGTTACAAGGATGTTTACGGCGGGGAAGTCACCACCTACGCCGCCCAGCCTGAGCCGGAACGTAAGCCATGGCGCAAGCGCGCCAGCCTGCTGGATCAGGCATTCGCCCAGGAAATCCAGAAAATCGAGCAGGAACTCAAGACCGAAGAGCCCTGAGTGCTCTTTGGGTTGAGTCTTCAGGTTTTTGCTGCCTCTGCGGCCCACCACCGGCCGAGGGCAGCACGCATTGGCTGCCGCTGGTCGGCACTCCACTGCCGCCAACGAAATTTCATACAAATGTTTCACACATGACATTTTCGTGACAAAACCGCGTCTTTTCGCGCCCCGGCGTTAAAAATCAAAGACTTGCCAAAGCCCCGAAAACCCTGGGATGCGCCCATTTCAACCAGTTTTTTTCAATGTAGATTGTTACCAATGAGCAGCTAATGCATCGATTACTGAGGTTTTCTGGCATAATCGCGCCCCCTTACGACCGGGTCAGAAAACCTTCATGATCGATTTATTCAGCGGACTGGATGCTTGGGTTCTAGTGAGCCTGTTGCTCGCCCTGGCCTTTGTCCTCGCCTTCGAGTTCATCAATGGCTTTCATGACACCGCTAACGCGGTGGCCACAGTCATCTATACCAAAGCGATGCCGCCACACCTGGCGGTGTTCTTCTCCGGGGTGTTCAACTTCCTCGGCGTGCTGCTCGGTGGTGTGGGTGTCGCCTACGCCATCGTGCATTTGCTGCCGGTGGAGTTGCTGATCAATGTGAACACCGGCCATGGTCTGGCGATGGTCTTCTCGTTGTTGGCGGCGGCAATTACCTGGAACCTGGGCACCTGGTACTTCGGAATCCCGGCCTCCAGCTCCCACACCCTGATCGGCTCGATCCTCGGCGTGGGCCTGGCCAACGCCCTGATCAACGATATTCCCCTGGCTGACGGTGTGAACTGGCAGAAAGCGATCGATATCGGTGCGTCCCTGGTGTTCTCGCCGATGGCCGGTTTCCTGGTCGCAGCCCTGGTGCTGATCGGCCTGAAGTGGTGGCGCCCGCTGTCGAAGATGCACAAGACCCCGGACCAACGCCGCAAGCTTGATGACAAGAAGCACCCGCCGTTCTGGAACCGCCTGGTCCTGGTGATTTCCGCCATGGCCGTGAGCTTCGTGCACGGCTCCAACGATGGGCAGAAAGGTATCGGCCTGATCATGCTGGTGCTGATCGGTATCGTGCCGGCGCAGTTCGTGCTCGACCTGGGCAGCACCACCTACCAGATCGAACGGACCCGCGACGCCACTGTGCATCTGAGCCAGTTCTACCAGCGCAACAACGCCACCCTCGGCGAGTTCCTGGCACTGGGCAAAAGCGTGAAGGACGACCTGCCGGGCAAGTTCCAGTGCAACCCGCAGCAGACCGAGCCGACCATCAACGCGCTCGTTGACACGCTCAAAGGTGTGTCCGACTACCACTCGTTGAATGCCGACCAGCGCATTGAAGTGCGTCGCTACCTGCTCTGCCTGGACGATACCGCGAAGAAAGTCGGCAAGCTGCCTGGCCTGGATGCGCGTGAGAAGTCCGACCTCGACAAGCTGCGCAAAGACCTGACCGCCACGACCGAGTATGCGCCGTTCTGGGTGATCCTCGCGGTCGCACTGGCCCTGGGCCTGGGCACTATGGTGGGCTGGAAACGCGTGGTACTGACTATCGGTGAGAAGATCGGCAAGCAAGGCATGACCTATGCCCAGGGCATGTCGGCGCAGATCACCACAGCCACCATGATCGGCTTTGCCAATATCTTCGCCCTGCCGGTATCCACCACCCACGTGTTGTCTTCTGGCGTGGCCGGTACCATGGTCGCCAACAAAAGCGGCCTGCAAGGCGGCACGGTCAAGACCATCCTGATGGCGTGGGTGCTGACCCTGCCGGCAACCGTAGGCCTCTCGGCCGGGTTGTTCTGGCTGGCGTCCAAGGCGCTGGGCAGCTGATAGCAGCCAGCAATGAACAAGGTGCGATTCGCGAGAATCGCACCTTTTTTTATGGCCCTGATGATCGTTCCCACGCTCTGTGTGGGAATGCGCCCCGTGACGCTCCGCGTCACCCATGCGCAGGCCTCAACAGCGGGACGCGGAGCGTCCGAGGCGGCATTCCCACGCAGAGCGTGGGAACGATCGGCCAAAAAAAAAGGCGACCGAAGTCGCCCAAAATGCCTTGCGTGCCCTGTAACCCGGAAAGACTTATGGTTTTTTACGCTTGTGTGCGTCTTTCCAGATAAAAATGCCAAACCCTACAAAAAACAGCACCATGAGGCTTACGGTCAGCACTCCGGCAAATACCACATTATCGATAAACATGACCGGCCTCCTGCACTTGCCCTGTTGCGATAGGGCTAAGTTAATCGAGAAGGCGGAATGGAAAATTGACGGGGATCAATGTCGCCCTCAACGGGGCGTAAAGAAAGGCAATAACTGACCTGCATCAATGGAGGCCAGTTGATTCAGCGTTTTTTCGGCTTGTTCTTCGATTTTTTCTTGGCCTTACCCAGGGGCATGGCCTGTTCAAACGCCTGGCGCACTTCATTCAGGCGTTTGTCATTGAGATCATGCACACGCTTGGCGCGTTCGGCATTCAGGTCGATCAGCTTGTCATCATCACTCATGGCTTGGCTTACGTTATGGCGGGAATGTTCCAATAATGCGGCCTCCTCCGCTCGACGGCAAATCAGCTGGCGATCAAACCTCGATATCCACCCACAGGCCCTGGCGCGGCGCGTCTTCAATCAGCGGCGCCACGGGGACAGTATTGTCGGCGTTGAGCAGATCGCCAGGGATCGGCAGGTGCTGCTCGGGGTCCTCGCTGGCTTCACGCTGACGCCTTTGCTGCTCTTGCTGGCGGCGCTGTTCTTCGCGCAGCAGAAAGGTCGATTGTTCGGCATCGCCTTTTTTCAGGTCGATGGTGCTCTCGTTGGAGCCTTGTTGAACCGGCACCACAGGCGGGATATCCGGCTTCTGGCGTACCGGATCGAGTTGTGACGTGACCGGCACAACGCTGACGGGCAGCATGGGTGGCAACATAATCTTGATTCTCCTGATCAACAGGCTGTCGGCGCGCCCCGGGGCGACTTGAACATTCGCTGGTCAAGCTGTGACCCAGTCGACACTTATGAGTGCCCGCCACCTGTCGATTCGCCCTGCGGGCCTGGGCGCTGACGCAGTAGTTTTTGTCAGAGTACTTTTTGTTAGAGTCCTTGGGCGTGGAGCCTTGTTCCGTTAAGATAGTCGGCTTTTTCACGGCGGGAGTCAGGCAGCATGGCGCAGCAGTATCAACCGGGGCAACGCTGGATTAGTGACAGCGAAGCAGAGCTGGGGTTAGGCACCGTTCTGGCACAGGACGGCCGCTTGTTGACCGTGCTCTATCCGGCCACTGGCGACACCCGCCAGTATGCGCTACGGAATGCGCCCCTCACCCGCGTGAGGTTTTCGCCGGGCGACAGCATCACCCATTTCGAAGGCTGGAAGATGACCGTGCAGGAAGTCGACGACGTCGACGGCCTGCTGGTTTACCACGGCCTCAACGGGCAGAACGAACAGGTCACCCTGCCGGAAACCCAACTGTCCAACTTCATCCAGTTCCGCCTCGCCAGCGACCGCCTGTTCGCCGGGCAGATCGACCCGCTGGCCTGGTTCTCGCTGCGCTACCACACCCTGGAACACACCAGTCGCCAATTGCAGTCCGCACTGTGGGGCCTGGGCGGCGTGCGTGCGCAACCTATCGCGCACCAACTGCACATCGCCCGTGAAGTCGCTGACCGTATCGCGCCACGGGTATTGCTGGCCGACGAAGTGGGCCTGGGCAAGACCATCGAAGCCGGCCTGGTGATCCATCGTCAACTGCTGTCGGGCCGCGCCAGCCGCGTGCTGATCCTGGTCCCGGAAAACCTGCAGCACCAGTGGCTGGTGGAAATGCGCCGGCGCTTCAACCTGCAGGTTGCGCTGTTCGACGAAGAGCGCTTTATCGAAAGCGATGCCACCAACCCGTTCGAAGACACTCAACTGGCGCTGGTCGCCCTGGAATGGCTGGTGGACGACGAGAAGGCCCAGGACGCGCTGTTCGCGGCCGGTTGGGACCTGCTGGTGGTCGACGAAGCCCACCACCTGGTGTGGCACGAAGAAAAAGCCAGCGCCGAGTACTCGCTGGTCGAGCAACTCGCCGAAGTGATTCCCGGCGTGCTGCTGCTCACCGCTACCCCGGAACAACTGGGCCAGGACAGCCACTTCGCGCGCCTGCGCCTGCTGGACCCGAACCGTTTCCACGACCTGCACGCCTTCCGCGCCGAGAGCGAGAACTACCGCCCGGTGGCCGAAGCCGTGCAGGAGCTGCTGGACAAGGGCCGCTTGTCGCCCGCCGCGCACAAAACCATCCAGGGTTTCCTCGGCAATGAAGGCGAAGCCTTGCTTACCGCCGTCAACGATGGCGACAGCGAGGCCAGCGCGCGCCTGGTGCGTGAACTGCTCGACCGCCACGGCACCGGCCGCGTGCTGTTTCGCAACACCCGCGCCGCCGTACAGGGCTTCCCCGAGCGGAAACTGCACGCCTACCCGCTGCCGAACCCAGACGAATACATGGAGTTGCCCCTGGGTGAACATGCCGAGCTGTATCCGGAAGTCAGCTTCCAGTCGCAGCCGGACATCGAGGAAGACAACCGCTGGTGGCGCTTCGACCCGCGCGTCGAGTGGCTGATCGACCAGTTGAAAATGCTCAAGCGCACCAAGGTCCTGGTGATCTGCGCCCACGCCGAAACCGCCATGGACCTGGAAGACGCGCTGCGCGTACGCTCCGGCATTCCGGCCACGGTGTTCCACGAAGGCATGAACATCCTCGAGCGCGACCGCGCCGCAGCGTACTTCGCGGATGAAGAGTTCGGCGCCCAGGTGCTGATCTGTTCGGAAATCGGCAGTGAAGGCCGCAACTTCCAGTTCTCCCACCACCTGGTGCTGTTCGACCTGCCGTCGCACCCCGACCTGCTGGAACAGCGCATCGGCCGTCTGGACCGGATCGGCCAGAAACACGTGATCGAACTGCACGTGCCGTACCTGGAAACCAGCCCGCAAGAGCGCCTGTTCCAGTGGTACCACGAAGCGCTGAACGCATTCCTCAACACCTGCCCGACCGGCAACGCCTTGCAGCATCAGTTCGGCCCGCGCCTGCTGCCGCTGCTGGAAAACGCCGACGATGGCGAATGGCAGGCCCTGATCGACGAAGCCCGTGCCGAGCGCGAGCGCCTGGAGCAGGAACTGCACACCGGTCGTGACCGCTTGCTGGAGCTCAACTCCGGCGGTGCCGGTGAAGGCGATGCGCTGGTCGAAGACATCCTCGAGCAAGACGACCAGTTCGCCCTGCCGATCTATATGGAAACCCTGTTCGACGCTTTCGGCATCGACAGCGAAGACCATTCGGAAAACGCACTGATCCTCAAGCCCAGCGAGAAGATGCTCGACGCCAGCTTCCCCCTGGGCGACGACGAAGGCGTGACCATCACCTACGACCGTAACCAGGCGCTGTCCCGTGAAGACATGCAGTTCATCACCTGGGAACACCCGATGGTGCAAGGCGGCATGGACCTGGTGCTGTCCGGTTCCATGGGCAACACCGCCGTGGCGCTGATCAAGAACAAGGCGCTCAAGCCGGGCACCGTATTGCTCGAACTGCTGTATGTCAGCGAAGTGGTTGCCCCGCGCTCGCTGCAACTGGGTCGCTACCTGCCACCGGCAGCGCTGCGCTGCCTGCTGGATGCCAACGGCAATGACCTGTCCGGCCGCGTGTCGTTCGTGACCTTGAACGAGCAGTTGGAAAGCGTGCCCCGGGCCAGCGCCAACAAATTCGTGCAGGCCCAGCGCGACCAGTTGACGCCGCGCATCAATGCCGGCGAAGAGAAAATCGCCCCGCGTCACGCCGAACGTGTGGCCGAGGCCAAGCGTCGCCTGGCGGCAGACACCGACGAAGAGCTGGCACGCTTGACCGCACTGCAAGCGGTCAACCCGACCGTGCGCGACAGCGAGCTGGTCGCCCTGCGCAACCAGCGCGAGCAAGGCCTGGCCATGCTCGACAAGGCGGCGTTACGACTGGAAGCGATTCGGGTGTTGGTCGCAGGTTGATCCTGCGCTGAATGAGAGAGGCCCGCGCAATGCGGGCCTTTTTTATTCACTTGAGAACACCGTTGGCGTTGCGCGCCTCATCGGGAGCAAGCCCCCTCCCACATTTGAACTGTGAATACATTCGAGTGTGGGAGGGGGCTTGCTCCCGATAGCGTCAACTCGGTCTCAAGCCGTAGCCAACGCCGGCACCTCCACCGCACTCAACCCCTCTTTCATCCGCTTGGCATCGCGCACAAAACTGCGCGACGCCTGGAACAGAAACAGCATGGTCAGGAACAATGCCACCGGAATCAGGTACATGGCGTCGTGCAAACCTACGGCCTTGTATGCCTCGGTCATCTGCTCGGCCCCCGCCGCATACATCGCCGCATGCGCAAAGTGATCAGACAGCCCGCCCACCACAATCGGCCCCATGCCCCCGCCCAGCAGATACAAGCCGGCAAAGAACAACGCCATCGCCGTGGCCCGCAGGCGCGGTTCAACCACGTCCTGGATTGCCGTGTACACGCAGGTATAGAAGTTATAGGCAAACAACCAGCCCACGCTGAACAGCGCGACGAACACGCCGATCTCGATCCGCCCGGCGTGCAATGCCCAGGCGGTGGTGAGCGTGGAGATGATCAGACTGCACGCGGCAAACAGCAGCCGACCATTGGCGACCCGCTGATGGATCTTGTCGGCAATCCAGCCGCCCAGGGTCAGGCCCACCAGGCCGGTCACACCGACGATGACACCGGTGGCCACCGCCGCGTCCTGCAACGGCATCAGAAAGTAACGCTGCAGCATCGGCACCAGGAACGAGTTGCACGCATAGGTGGCGAAGTTGAAGCACAGCCCGGCCAGCACCAGCCACAGGAAGGTCGGCACCGCGAGTACGCGGCGGATCGGGCGGTCGACGCGTTCCTGGGGCACTTGCACCGTTTCCGCCGCGCCGCGTTTGGGCTCCTTGATGTAGAACATGAATACCGCGAGGATCAGCCCCGGTACGGCGGCAATAAAGAACGGCGCACGCCAGCTGTCGAACGCCTTGACCATCCAGCCGATGGTGAAGAACGCCAGCAGCAAGCCCAACGGCAGGCCCAGCATGAAGATGCCCATGGCGCGCGCGCGGCGGTGGGCGGGAAACAGATCGCCAATCAATGAATTGGCGGCGGGGGCATAACTGGCCTCCCCGATGCCAATGCCCATGCGCACCACCAGGAAGCTCCAGAAACTGCCGGCCAGGCCATTGAGCGCAGTCAGCCCGCTCCAGGCAAACAAGCCCCAGCCCATCAGTTTGCTGCGCGAGCCGGTGTCGGCCAGGCGCCCCAGCGGCAGCCCGGCGATGGCATAGACGATGGTGAAAGAGGTACCGATGATGCCGAGCTGAAAGTCGCTCAGGTGCCATTCCATGCGGATCGGCTCGATGATGATCGCGGGAATGGTCCGGTCGAAGAAGTTGAACAGGTTGGCGAGGAACAGCAGGAACAGAATGCGCCAGGCATTCGCCGCTTGGGTCGAGTTCTGCATGGGTCCGTCTCTTTTATTGTTATGAGAGCTGCGATGCCCACTGCATCCTGCTCAGGTATCTGCAACATAGTCAGGCTGGCGGCGCTTGTCTGTAATGATTCGTAAAGCTGATAGGACGTGATTTCACCCGGCATTACGGGGCTTTCCCTACAAAAATATATGTGTGCGCCCCCCTTCCCAACGGCCAGCGCCCGGATAGAATGGCGAGCCTTCCCGCAGTCCCCCTTACCTATCCTTAATCGATGACGCCCATGTCCGAAGCCAGTCCGTGTCTGAATTGCGGTGCCTGCTGTTCATACTTTCGTGTGTCTTTCTTCTGGGGCGAGTGCGCCTCATCGGGCGGCACCGTGCCCGATGACCTGGTGGTGCAGATCAACCCCACCCGCGTGGCGATGATCGGTACCGACCAGAAGCCCGCACGCTGCTGCAGCCTCGAGGGTGAAGTGGGCAAAGGCACGCGCTGCTCAATTTATGAACAGCGCTCAAGCCCCTGCCGCGAGTTCGACGCCTCCTGGAGCCAGGGCGTGCAGAACGCCGATTGCGATGCTGCCCGTGCCGCCTTCGGCCTGGCGCCGCTCGACGAGCCGCTTTTCGAGCTGGATTTGCCCATCAGCGCTTAGCATCAAACGCTATGACTGGCATGCAAAAAGAGTTGTATCAAAGTGCCATTATTCCTGGCAAATCCCGCGAGGCTTCTATACTCGACCTCATAGGTCATCGCCTGAGGCAATGACGCGACACTATGACGGGACACGCTATGGAATGGCTGGGACTGCACTTTTTCACCGACCTTCCAGACAACGGGCACTTATTACTCAATTGCAGTCATAACCCCTTTCTGGTGCTGCTGGCGTACTTGGTCGCCTGCGCGGCCGGCTTTGGCACGCTGGACATGGCCGAGCGCGTCGGTCATGTCGAAGACCCCACCGCCCGCCGTCGCTGGTGTTGGTTGGGCGCCGGTTGCCTGGCGGGCGGTATCTGGTCGACCCACTTCATCAGCATGCTGGCCTTTCAGGCCCCCGTCGCCATTCATTACGAATTGCTGATGACCTTCGCCTCGTTGGTGATTGCGTTGATCGCTTCGCTGTTCGCCATGCAAACCCTCAGTCATGCGCACCTGCGGTTCCATCAGTACCTGCTGGCCTCGGTGTGGATGGGGCTGGGTATCGCGCTGATGCACTACGTCGGCATGTCAGCCATGCGTTCCCAGGCCCAGGCCTACTTCGACTCCGGGCTGCTCATGGCCTCGGTCGCGATTGCCATCGGCGCAAGCCTGGCAGCGTTGTTGTTGTCGAGCTACCTGCGCGACGGTACCGGCGTGTTTCATCAATTGCTCAAATACGCCGCCAGCCTGGTGCTGGGCGCCGGCATCCTGAGCATGCATTTCACCGGCATGGCGGCCATGCAAATGCTGATACCGGACGGCGCGGATCTGTCGTTGCCCGTCGATAACAATCCGCTGCAACTGAGCCTTTCGGTGGCAACGATCACCTTGCTGGTTATCGGCAGCAGCATCAGCGCAGCGTTGGCCGACAAAAAGCTGCAGCACAAGGAACGCGATTTGCGCCGGGTCAACGCACTGCTCAGCGAGCTGGACCAGGCCCGTGCCTCGCTGCAACAGGTAGCCCATTACGACGCGCTGACCAGCTTGCTCAACCGGCGTGGCTTCAACCAGATCTTTGCGGAAAAAGTCGCGGAAAAAACCGCGACACGCGGCATGATGGCGGTGATCTTCCTCGACATCGATCATTTCAAGCGCATCAACGACAGCCTTGGACATGATGCCGGTGACCAGTTGCTCTCCGTGCTGGCCAGCCATATCAAAGGCTCGGTACGCAGCCATGCCGACGTGGTCGCGCGTTTTGGCGGGGATGAATTCTGCATTCTGATCAATATCCATCATCGCGACGAAGCGCGGCACATGGCCCAGCGCATCATGCAAAAAATGAAGGAACCCATCGAGCTGGCAGGCCGGCGCATGGTCATGACTACCAGCATCGGTATCAGCCTGTTTCCCGACGATGGCCAAACCTGTGAAGAACTGCTGAAAACCGCCGACCTGGCGCTTTACCAGTCCAAGGATGCTGGCCGCAATAGCCTGCACTTCTTCAGCTCCAACCTGAAAACCCGCGCTTTCCTTGAGCTGCAACTTGAAGAGCAACTGCGCGCGGCCCTGCGCGGGCGCAATGAGTTGGTGCTGTTTTATCAGCCGATCTTCGACATGAAGCTCGGCAAGGTCACGCGCCTGGAGGCCCTGGTGCGCTGGCAGCACCCACAACATGGGTTGCTGGCGCCGGACCGGTTTATCGGGATTGCCGAGAATAACGGTTTGATTGCCGAACTGGACCACTGGGTATTGCGCCAGGCTTGTCATGACTTGAGCCTGCTGTCTGATCGCGGCTATAGCGAATTGACCATGGCCGTGAATTGCTCGGCCCTGAACCTGGCCCGTGATGAACTGGCGGATGAAATCGAAGCGGCCCTGCGCTTTGCCGGCATTGCCGCCAATCGCTTGGAGCTGGAAGTCACCGAAAACGCATTGATGGGCAATATCAGCAGCACCCTGGCCCTGCTGCGGCAAATCCGCGCCTTGGGCGTATCCCTGGCGATCGATGACTTCGGCACCGGCTATTCATCCCTGGCCTACCTCAAGCGCCTGCCGCTCAACACCTTGAAGATCGACCGGTCGTTTATCCAGGACATACCCAGGTCCACCGCCGACAGCGAAATTGTCCAGGCCATCATTGCCATGGCTCATACGCTGCACTTAGAGGTGGTGACCGAAGGGGTGGAGACCCAGGCGCAATTCGAGCTGTTGCAGCAGCATGGCTGTGATTTCATTCAGGGTTATTTGCTGAGCCCGGCGGTGGCCTTCAGCGACATCATTGGCGTCATGCAAGGCATGCAGATACGCAACCCGCTCCACACATTCAGCGCAGACGGTAATAAAGACGCCCCGCCGCCAAAGGAAACTGCCCCGGCGTGCATCAGCCCGCCTTCAGTCGTCAGGCCCATCCGCTGACGTGGCAGGCTGCCAGTAGTCAGCGCCAATACCTTGAAACAATTTCCCAGCCTTTACGCCAGCGCTCCAACTGTTCCCGTGACGTTAACGTCACCGTCACCTGTGACCTTTCTCTACGGCAACGTGCCATCACGGGGGAAGCGGTTACTCCGCTACACACTTACGCAGGCGCGAGCCGTGCACCCATTTGGCTCACTGGTTTCTTACGCTGCCCTTTCCTGGATCAAAATCCACGGCGAGACCACCACCGCCCACAGGCCGGGGTCACGCGTGACCAAGTCCACCGCCCGCGTCGCAGACACTTCGCCAAGACTCCCCGCAGCCAGCCAGGCAGCGACTTTCTCGCGATTGTCTTCGGCCATCGCTTCGGCCGCTTCGATCAAATCCAGGCCGGCGTCGACCCACAATAGGGCACCCTTGGCAAAGAACGGTTCGAGCTCCTTCCAGGAAATTTCGGCGGTTTCACCGAGCAGCTTGGCATAGAGGGTGCTAGGTTCTTGCGTCATGGGAGTTCACCTGAGTAAAAAATCGGCGCAATCATAACGTCGTGTCTCAGTTGGAAAAACCCAGTAGCAAATAAGCTGGCGATTGAAAGTGTCGGAAAAGCCAAGGAATGCTCGAAAGGCTGGCATTACTCCGCCGCAATTCTGTCTTTTTCTTTCATTTAAGCGACACAACCCGGTTTTGCCCCCAGCAGCCAGCTTTCCAAGCGATCAGCCGGCGCTCTACACTGTACCGGTACAGTTGCCAGGGCATCGCCGGGGGATATCCGAGATATCTGATCCGGTTCTGCAGCTCACAAGGCCGCTAGAACTATAAAAAATACAACAGTAAGAGTGGAGCACTATGAATAAGGCTACTAAGCAGATTTCCAAACTGTTTGCCGCTATGGTCCTGGCTGGGGTTGCCGGCCATTCGTTCGCAGCCGACACCATCAAGATCGGCATTGCCGGCCCCAAGACCGGGCCTGTAACGCAATACGGCGACATGCAATTCATGGGTGCCAAGCAGGCCATCGCCGACATCAACGCCAAGGGCGGCGTCGACGGCAAAATGCTTGAAGCCAAGGAATACGACGACGCGTGCGATCCGAAACAAGCCGTTGCCGTCGCCAACAAAGTGGTCAATGACGGCGTCAAGTTCGTGGTCGGTCACCTTTGCTCCAGCTCCACTCAGCCAGCCTCCGATATCTATGAAGACGAAGGCGTCATCATGATTACCCCGGCTGCCACCAGCCCCGAGATCACCGCCCGTGGCTACAAGCTGATCTTCCGCACCATCGGCCTGGACAGCGCCCAGGGCCCGGCGGCCGGCAACTACATCGCCGACCACGTCAAGCCGAAGATCGTTGCCGTACTGCACGACAAGCAGCAATACGGTGAAGGCATCGCCACCGCCGTCAAGCAGACCCTCGAGAAGAAAGGCACCAAGGTTGCCGTCTTCGAAGGCCTGAACGCCGGTGATAAAGACTTTTCCTCGATCATCCAGAAACTCAAGCAAGCCAACGTCGACTTCGTCTACTACGGCGGCTACCACCCTGAGCTGGGCCTGATCCTGCGCCAAGCCAAGGAAAAAGGCCTGAACGCCAAATTCATGGGCCCAGAGGGCGTCGGCAACGACTCCATCTCGCAAATCGCCCAGGGCGCTTCCGAAGGCCTGCTGGTGACCCTGCCTAAATCCTTCGACACCGACCCGGCCAACAAAGCCATCGTTGAAGAGTTCGCCAAGAACAAGCAGGACCCAACCGGTCCGTTCGTGTTCCCAGCCTACTCGGCCATCGAAGTAATCGCCGGCGGTATCAAAGCCGCGAAGAGCGAAGACACCGCCAAGGTGGCCGAGGCCATCCACGCGGGTACCTTCAAGACCCCGACCGGCGAACTCAGCTTCGACGCCAAGGGCGACCTGAAGGACTTCAAGTTCGTGGTCTACGAATGGCACTTCGGCAAACCAAAAACCGAAGTATCCCCTCAGTAAGCCAGGCATTACTGGTCAACAAGCCCACTGTGAAAGCAGTGGGTTTTGTTTTACGAGGTTTATGGGCCATGTCACCCGCGATCCGGGCGCTGGCTCACCTGAAAATCTTAAAACCGTCACCAGCGGTTCGCTGGCAAACGCTTTGTGCAAATGTGCTCGCAGAACACAGCGCAGGGCCGGAACATGACTCCACCAGTGAAATGCGTATCGGGTTTTTAGGAGCGCTGTAATGCCTGAGATCTATCATTTTTTCCAACAGCTGGTTAATGGCCTGACCATTGGCAGCACCTATGCCTTGATAGCCATTGGCTACACAATGGTTTACGGCATCATTGGAATGATTAACTTCGCCCATGGCGAGGTGTACATGATTGGTTCCTACGTGGCCTTCATCGCCCTTGCCGGGCTGGCCATGATGGGTATCCACTCCCTGCCGCTGTTGATGACCGCTGCGTTCCTGGCATCGATCGTCGTGACCAGTGCCTATGGCTACAGTATCGAGCGTGTTGCCTACCGCCCCTTGCGCGGCAGCAACCGGTTGATCCCGCTGATTTCCGCCATCGGCATGTCGATTTTCCTGCAGAACACCGTATTGCTGTCCCAGGATTCCAAGGACAAGTCCATTCCCAACCTGATCCCAGGGAGCTTCTCCTTCGGCCCCGGTGGTGCACAAGAAGTGCTGATTTCCTACATGCAGATCCTGGTCTTTGTCGTGACCCTGGTGGCGATGCTCGGCCTCACGCTGTTCATTTCCCGCTCTCGTCTGGGGCGCGCCTGCCGGGCCTGCGCCGAAGACATCAAGATGGCCAACCTGTTGGGCATCAACACCAATAACATCATCGCCCTGACCTTCGTGATCGGCGCCGCGCTGGCGGCGGTCGCGGCCGTGTTGCTGAGCATGCAGTACGGCGTGATCAACCCCAACGCCGGTTTCCTGGTGGGCCTCAAGGCCTTCACCGCAGCGGTGCTGGGCGGTATCGGCAGTATTCCGGGCGCCATGCTCGGTGGGCTGGTGCTGGGCGTGGCCGAAGCCTTTGGCGCCGATATCTTCGGTGACCAGTACAAGGACGTCGTGGCGTTCGGCTTGTTGGTCCTGGTGTTGTTGTTCCGTCCGACCGGCATCCTGGGCCGTCCGGAGGTTGAGAAAGTATGAGCAGATATCTTAAATCGGCGTTTTTCAGCGCCTTGCTGGTGTGGGCCGTGGCCTTCCCGGTACTCGGCCTCAAGCTGAGCATTGTCGGCATCAACCTGGAAGTGCATGGCACCGGCCCCGTGACCCTGACCATCATCGCCCTGTGCTCGGTGCTGATGTTCCTGCGCGTGCTGTTCACCCAGCAGGTCGGCGCCCTGTTCAAGGGCAACCGTGCGCCGTTGGTGTCGCCCAAGGTCAGCCAATTCCTGACCCTGCCGCGCACCCAGCGCTACATCATCATCGGCCTGATCGTGGCCGCGTTGATCTGGCCGTTCTTCGGCTCGCGCGGTGCAGTCGACATCGCCACCCTGATCCTGATCTACGTGTTGCTGGGCCTGGGCCTGAACATCGTGGTGGGCCTGGCCGGCCTGCTCGACCTGGGTTATGTGGGCTTCTATGCGGTGGGTGCCTACACCTACGCGCTGCTGTCGCACTACCTGGGTTGGAGCTTCTGGGTCTGCCTGCCCCTCGCCGGTCTGATGGCGGCCACGTTCGGCTTCCTGCTGGGCTTCCCGGTGTTGCGTTTGCGCGGTGACTACCTGGCGATCGTGACCCTGGGCTTCGGTGAAATCATCCGTCTGTTCCTGCGTAACCTCACCGATATCACCGGCGGCCCCAACGGCATCAGCAGCATCCCCAAGCCGACGTTCTTCGGGCTGTCGTTCGACCGCACCGCCGCAGAGGGCATGCAGACTTTCCACGAGTACTTCGGAATTGCCTACAACCCGGTGAGCAAAGTGGTGTTCCTGTACCTGGTGGCGCTGTTGCTGGCACTGGCGGCACTGTTCGTGATCAACCGCCTGCTGCGCATGCCGATTGGCCGCGCGTGGGAAGCGCTGCGCGAAGATGAAATCGCCTGCCGTGCACTGGGCATGAACCCGACAGTCATCAAACTTTCGGCCTTCACCCTTGGGGCAACATTCGCTGGTTTCGCCGGCAGCTTCTTCGCCGCACGCCAAGGCCTGGTGACCCCGGAGTCGTTCACGTTCATCGAGTCGGCGATCATCCTCGCCATCGTGGTACTGGGTGGCATGGGCTCGCAACTGGGTGTGATTCTGGCCGCGATCGTGATGATCCTGCTGCCGGAAATGATGCGAGAGTTCAGCGAGTACCGCATGTTGATGTTCGGCGCCATGATGGTGCTGATGATGATATGGCGCCCTCAAGGCCTGCTGCCCATGCAACGTCCACACATGGAGCTGCGCAAATGAGCCGCGAGATCCTGAAAGTCGAAAATCTGAGCATGCGCTTTGGCGGCTTGCTCGCGGTCAACGGCGTCGCCCTGACCGTCAAAGAGAAGCAGGTCGTCGCGCTGATCGGCCCCAATGGCGCCGGCAAGACCACGGTGTTCAACTGCCTCACCGGTTTCTACAAGCCGAGCGGCGGCAGTATCCTGCTGGACGGCCAGCCGATCCAGGGCCTGGCCGGTCACGAGATCGCCCGCAAGGGCGTGGTGCGCACGTTCCAGAACGTGCGCTTGTTCAAGGACATGACAGCGGTCGAGAATTTGTTGATCGCCCAGCACCGTCACCTGAACACCAACTTCTTCGCAGGCCTGTTCAAGACCCCGGCGTTCCGCAAGAGCGAGCGCGAAGCCATGGAATACGCGGAGTATTGGCTGGACAAGGTCAATCTCACCGAGTTCGCCAACCGCCCGGCCGGCACCCTGGCCTATGGTCAGCAACGCCGCCTGGAAATCGCCCGCTGCATGATGACCCGTCCGCGGATCCTGATGCTCGACGAGCCGGCGGCGGGCCTGAACCCCAAGGAAACCGAAGACCTCAAGGCGCTGATAGGCGTGTTGCGTGAGGAAAACAATGCCACCGTGCTGTTGATCGAACACGACATGAAACTGGTCATGAGCATTTCCGACCATATCGTGGTGATCAACCAGGGCACGCCGCTCGCCGACGGGACGCCGGAGCAGATCCGCGACAATCCCGAAGTGATCAAAGCCTATCTGGGGGAAGCGTAAAATGCTGCAATTCGAAAACGTTTCCACTTTCTACGGCAAGATCCAGGCCCTGCACAGCGTCAACGTGGAAGTGCGCCAGGGCGAAATCGTGACCCTGATCGGCGCCAACGGTGCCGGCAAGTCGACGTTGCTGATGACCCTGTGCGGTTCGCCCCAGGCCTACAGCGGCAGCATCCGCTACATGGGTGAAGAGCTGGTGGGCAAGCACTCCGCCGAGATCATGCGCAAGAGCATTGCGGTGGTACCGGAAGGCCGTCGCGTGTTTTCGCGCCTGACCGTGGAAGAGAACCTGGCCATGGGCGGGTTCTTCACCGACAAGGGCGATTACCAGGAACAGATGGACAAGGTGCTGCACCTGTTCCCTCGGCTCAAGGAGCGCTTCAGCCAGCGCGGCGGCACCATGTCCGGCGGCGAGCAGCAAATGCTCGCCATCGGGCGGGCGTTGATGAGCAAGCCCAAGCTGTTGCTGCTGGACGAGCCGTCCCTGGGCTTGGCACCGATCATCATCCAGCAGATCTTCGACATCATCGAGCAACTGCGCAAGGACGGGGTAACGGTGTTTTTGGTGGAACAGAACGCCAACCAGGCCCTGAAAATCGCCGACCGGGCCTACGTGCTGGAAAACGGCCGGGTGGTGATGCAGGGCACCGGCGAGCAATTGCTGACCGATCCTAAGGTGCGTGAAGCCTACCTGGGCGGTTAAAACGGTTGCTGGATGAACCGGCTTTAGAATGTGGGAGGGGCAACCCCTCCCACATTTGCTTTGCGTGATATTTAAATTTTTTCCGGCTGGCTTGTAACGAAGTTCGTCCCCCTCTCTCTAGTGGTGCAAGCAGGCAATCAAGCCTGCCAACTCGACCACTGCTGGAGATACTCCATGACCACCAAACTGTCCGCTGCCGCCCTCCTCCTGGCCCTCGGTTCGACCCTGAGCCTGTCCGCCCTGACCACCACCGCCCATGCTGCCGACGACATGCAGAAATGCTTCGGCATCGCCGAGGCCGGCAAGAACGACTGCGCCGCCGGCGCTGGCACCTCGTGCGCCGGTACGTCCAAAACCAAGGACCAGGCCAACGCCTGGAAACTGGTCCCAGCCGGTACCTGCCTGAAAACCCCAAGCACGACCTCGCCGACCGGTTTCGGCCAGGAAGCTGCTTTCACCGCAAAGTCCTGAAGCCCAGCGCGACCTGAGTACTGATGATGACCCTTTCATCCCTGCAAGCCGTCTCCCAGGCTCAGGCATCCGGCCTGCCGCGTCGGGCCGGATTGGGACTGAAGACCGAGCACTTCACTGAAGTGCTCGGCTCTGCACCAGACATTGGTTTCTTTGAAGTGCATGCCGAAAACTACATGGTCGCCGGCGGCCCTTTTCACCATTACCTGGGGTTGATCCGCGAACGCTACCCGCTGTCGTTACACGGCGTGGGTCTCTCCATCGGTGGCGAAGGTCCGCTCAACCCTGAGCACCTGGCACGGTTGGCCGGGCTGATCGAACGCTATCAACCCCACTCATTTTCCGAACACCTGGCCTGGTCCAGCCACGGCCCGGTATTTCTCAATGACCTGCTGCCCCTGGCCTACGATGCGCAAACCCTGGCGCGTGTCTGCGCGCACGTAGATCAGGTGCAAAGCACGCTCAAGCGGCCGATGCTGCTGGAAAACCCATCCACTTATGTGCAGTTCCAACGCTCCACCCTGGACGAAGCGGACTTCATCAACGAAGTCATTCGGCGCACCGGCTGCGGCTTGCTGCTGGACGTGAATAACGTTTACGTGTCGTGCATCAATCATCAGCGCGATACGCTGGCCTACATCGATGCCTTACCTTTGCACGCAGTCGGCGAGATCCATCTGGCCGGGTTTGCCGAAGACACCGACAGCCTGGGCGACAGGCTGCTTATCGATGATCACGGTGCGCCGGTCGATGACGCGGTGTGGCAGCTATACGCGCAACTGCTCAAACGCACGGGGCCGGTCGCTACGCTGATTGAACGGGATAACCAGGTGCCGAGCTTCAGCACGCTGCACGCCGAGGCCAGGCACGCCGAATGGTATCTGTCGCAGGTGATGTCATGAGCTTTCAGGACGCGTTCACCAACGCCCTGCTCGCGGCGCACGGTTCCTGCCCGGAGGGGGTGTTCAGCAGTAACGGCGCCGATCCCGCCAGCCGCTTTGCGGTGTATCGCAATAACGTCCACAGTTCGTTGATCAATGCCCTGGCCGCCAGTTATCCCGTGACGCTGCAGCTGGCGGGCGATGAGTTTTTCCGTGCCATGGCTGGCGTTTTCGTCCAGGCCAACCCGCCCACCAGCCCGCTCATCAACGCGTACGGCAGCACATTGGCCGACTTTATCCAGGCATTCGCACCAGCCGCCAGCGTGCCCTACCTGGCGGATGTCGCGCGGCTGGAGCGCCTGCGGGTGCGTGCTTATCACGCGCCCGATATTCCGGCGCTGTGCCAACACGCTGTTCTCCAGCATCTGCAAGGTCAAGCAGGCGTAGCGCGGTTGAGCCTGACGCTGCATCCATCGCTCGCCACCTTGAGCTCTCCTTACCCGATCGTGACGGTATGGGCCGCGCACCAGGCGGACGGCGACCTCGCTGGCGTGGCCGGATGGCCTGCCGAGAACGCGTTGGTGTTGCGCCACGGGCTGGCGGTCAAGGTCTTCGCCATCGACAGCGGCTCGGTGGCCTTTATCAACTGCCTGAACCAGGGCGCGGGGCTGGAGATGGCGGTGGAGCATGCCTTGCAGGCCTCCTCCGAATTCGATCTGCATCGGTGCCTGACGCTGTTGATCAGCCACGACGCCATTACTCATTTACACCTGGAACCCAAGGTATCGCCATGAACAATTCCGCCGCCAGCCTGCTGAAACAGGCCATCGCACTTTTTGAAAAAATTCCCTACAGCCTGATCGCCTTTATCGCGCGCTTCTCTATCGCGGCGGTGTTCTGGAAATCCGGACAAACCAAAGTCGAAGGGTTTGCCATTGATCTGATCAGCGGCACCTTCCAACTCGGCGCCCCCAAACTGGCCGCCTCGACCTTGCCGTTATTTCGCAGCGAATACCACGTGCCGCTGTTGTCACCCGAAGTCGCCGCGCACCTGGCAGCGTTTGCCGAGCACTTTTTCCCGGTGCTGATCCTGCTGGGATTCGCCACGCGATTCTCCGCCCTTGCCTTGATCGGCATGACCCTGACCATTCAGTTGTTTGTCTATCCGGACGCCTACCCGACCCATGGCACCTGGATCGCGCTGTTACTGCTGCTGGTGGCCAAGGGCCCGGGCCGGCTGTCCATCGACCACTGGATCGCCCGTCACTCCCGCTGAAGACGGTCCAGGGCCGCGCCGCTGCGCTTGAACCAGTCCACCAGATAGTCGGCCAGTACCTGGGTGCGCCGCGGCAGGCCACCTTGATAGGGGTGTACCAGGTACATCGGCTGGCTGCGCGTTTGATAATCGCGCAGCAGCCAGCGCAATCGACCCTCCGCCAATTCCGTCGGTAACAGGTAGGACGGCAGGCGCGCGATACCGGCGCCCACCAATGCGGCTTTCTTCAAGAGGTTGTAGTGGTTGGACGCGAAAGTGCCACTGACCCGCACACGCAACAGCTCATGCTGCTGGTGATACAGCCACTCCTCGCGGCCGCTGTAGTGACTGTTGAGCAAACAGGTATGGCCCGCCAGCTCCGCCGGGTGCAGCGGTTCACCGTGCTGTTCCAGGTAGGCCGGACTGGCGCAGGTCATCTCGTGCCAGGCCAGCAGCGGCTTGATCACCAGACGCTCATTCTCGATGGCCCCCGAGCGTACGCCCAGATCGAAGCCGTCTCGCGCCAGATCCCGATAGCTATTGTTGAGCTCCAGCTCGATCTGCACTTGCGGGTAGTGCTTGGAAAATTCCAGCAACAAGCCATCGAAGAAGGTTTCTCCCAATGACACCGGAACCGTCATACGCACCGGCCCGGCCAAATCATCTTTGAGTCGCGCCAAGGCCTGACGCGCACGCTCCACCTGTACCACCAGCGCCTGTGCCTGGGGCAGCAAGGCCGCGCCTGCGGCGGTCAGGCTCAGCTTGCGCGTGGTGCGATGCAACAGCACCACGGCGTACTGCGCTTCGAGCTGGCTGATTCGCTTGGACAACTGGCCCTTGCTGCACCCCAGTTGCTCCGACGCCACGGTGAAACTGCCGGCTTCGATCAACACCGCGAAGGCCGCCAAGTCATCCATTTCGCTCATGGATTGTTTCCAGTAGAAAACCAAAGGTTGCCTATTAGCAGGTTTATCTGCTGAAAAAGCCACCCTAGACTCAACCTTCACCCAGCCCCTGAAGGAGCAGCACGATGAAAATTCTTTTGATTGGCGCCAACGGCACGATCGGTTCAGCGGTCAAGGCAGAGCTGGCGCAGCGTCACGAGGTGATCGCCATCGGCCGCCACAGCGGCGACTTCCACGTCGACATCAGCGACAGCGCCTCGATTCGCAAGCTCTTCGAGCAGACCGGCAAGTTCGACGCGCTGGTGTGCGCGGCAGGCAGCGTGAACTTCGTGGCGCTGGACGACATGAGCGAAGCAGACTTCGAACTGGGCCTGCGGGACAAGCTGATGGGCCAGGTCAACCTGCTGCTGATCGGCCGGGAGTTCGCCAATGACGGCGCGTCGTTTACCTTTACCAGCGGCATTTTGAACCGTGATCCGATTCGCACCGGCGCCTCTGCTGCGCTGGTCAACGGCGCGCTGGATGCCTTCGTCAAAGCAGCGGCAATCGAACTGCCACGCGGCTTGCGCATTAATGCCGTGAGCCCGACGGTGCTGGTGGAAGCCATGGGCAGCTATGCGCCGTACTTCCGTGGGTTCAAACCGGTTGCCGGCGCTGAAGTGGCCTTGGCCTACGCAAAAAGTGTCGAGGGCTTACAGACCGGTCAGACCTTTATCGTGGGCTGAGTTTCAGGTCTGTAAGAATCGCCTGAAGCTGGGCCACGGGCTTGTGATGCGGCGCGAGCCTGCGTAACGTGGCGGCACTTGTCTGGAGACCGAAAATGCGTGCCGCCTCGACCCTAACGTTGCTAGCCCTGTTCCCCTTCTTCGCCGCTTGCCAGATGTTCGACAGCGAGCCCGCCAAGCTGTCTACCGCCGGGCTGACCCGCATGCAGGGTGAATTGACGGCGGTGGACGGCAAGCTGTTATTCCAGCCCTGCAGCGACCAGCGCAACTACGTGATCAACGACACCGGTGGCACCAGCATCCTGCAGGACGCCGCCTCGCTGGCCGGTCAGCAGGGCGCGTTGTTTGCAGATTTGCGTGGCAAGTTTTCCGGCGTTGCCAGCGGCACCCAGGGTTCGGTGGACCTGCAACAGCTGTATCGCGTCGAGCGCTCGACCTCAGCCTGTGGCGACCCGGACTTCAAGCGCATGATCCTGCGGGCAAACGGCCATAAGCCGGCCTGGGCGATGAGCGTCACGGCCAAGGGCATGGTGCTGGAGCGCGAAGGCCAACCGCCCCTGGCAGTGCCTTATGTCGAAGAGCAACTGGGTGACGGGCGCTTCAACCTGATGACCGACGCCAATAACCAGCACATCGAATTGTGGGTCGCCCCGCAGCGATGCGTCGACAGCGTGAGCGGCAGCCTGCAGCACATGAGCGCCGAATTGCGTGTCAACGGCCAGGTCCAGCGCGGTTGTGCAGCCTTTGGTGGCTCGCGGGACGACTGATTGCGCCCTGCATTGTTTTTTAACCTGACGGGAACACGCCATTGGGGCTTATAATCGCCGGTTTGCAAAACAGCCGGCCTTCTTGCCCGCCGCCTACCGGATCCTGTCATGTTACGAATCACCGAACTCAAGCTGCCCATCGACCATCCCGAAGAAGACCTGCGGCCCGCCATCGTGCAGCGCCTGGGCATCGCCAGTGATGACCTGCTCGATTTCACCCTGTTCAAGCGCAGCTACGATGCCCGCAAGAAGTCCTCGGAGCTGTGCTTCATCTACACCGTCGACTTGAATGTAAAGGGCGAAGCCGCCCTGCTGCTCAAGTTCGCCGATGATCGCAACGTCAATCCGGCGCCGGATGTCAGTTACCACGTAGTGGGGCAGGCACCGGAAGGCTTGGTCGAACGGCCGGTGGTGGTCGGTTTCGGCCCATGCGGCATCTTCGCCGGGCTGCTGCTGGCACAGATGGGCTTCAAGCCGATCATCCTTGAGCGTGGCAAGGAAGTACGCCAGCGCACCAAGGACACCTGGGGCCTGTGGCGCAAAAGCGTACTCAACCCCGAGTCCAACGTGCAGTTCGGCGAAGGCGGCGCCGGGACCTTCTCCGACGGCAAGCTGTACAGCCAGATCAAGGACCCGAAATTCCACGGTCGCAAGGTGCTGCATGAGTTCGTCAAGGCCGGCGCCCCGGAAGAGATTCTCTACGTCAGCAAGCCGCATATCGGCACATTCCGTCTGACCGGCGTGGTGGAAAACATGCGCCAGCAGATCATCGCCCTGGGCGGTGAGGTGCGCTTCGAACAACGGGTTACCGACGTCCTGATCGAAGAGGGCCAGTTGAAGGGCGTGGTCATCGACGGCGGCGAGCAGATCCTCTCCAGGCACGTGATCCTCGCCCTGGGCCACAGCGCCCGCGACACCTTCCGCATGCTTCACAGCCGTGGCGTGTACATGGAGGCCAAGCCGTTCTCGGTGGGCTTCCGTATCGAGCACCCACAGTCGCTGATCGACGCCGCGCGCCTGGGCAAATACGCCGGGCACCCGAAACTCGGCGCCGCTGATTACAAGTTGGTGCACCACGCCAAGAACGGTCGCTCGGTCTACAGCTTCTGCATGTGCCCTGGCGGCACCGTGGTGGCCGCGACGTCGGAGCCCAATCGCGTCGTGACCAACGGCATGAGCCAGTATTCGCGCAATGAGCGCAACGCCAACTCAGGCATCGTGGTCGGCATCACGCCTGAGGTGGACTACCCAGGCGGCCCGCTCGCCGGTATCGAACTGCAGGAGCGCCTGGAGTCCCATGCCTACGTGCTCGGCGGCAGTAATTACGAGGCCCCGGCCCAGTTGGTCGGCGATTTCATCGCAGGCCGGCCGTCCACGGCCATCGGCAGCGTAGAACCGTCCTACAAGCCTGGGGTAGCTCTGGGTGACCTGGCCCTGGCCCTGCCGGACTTCGCCATCGAAGCCATCCGCGAAGCCTTGCCGGCGTTCGAAAAGCAGATCAAAGGCTACTCGCTGCACGATGCGGTCTTGACCGGTATCGAGACGCGCACCTCATCGCCATTGCGGATTACCCGTAATGAGTCGATGCAGAGCCTCAACGTGAAAGGCTTGTTCCCGGCCGGTGAAGGCGCGGGTTATGCCGGCGGGATCCTGTCGGCAGGCGTTGACGGGATCCGGATTGCCGAAGCGTTGGCGCGGGATATGCTGGGCATCGAGGCCTGAAAACGCCTCGGTACAATGTGGGAGGGGGCTTGCCCCCGATGGCGGCCTGACAGCCGACCAGAATGTTGGATCAGAGCGAGTACATATCCGTTGCTGCGGTCACGGCGGCTTAGGGTTCCGCCCTTACGGCCAGCCCTTTCAAGGTCTTTTGATTTTAGCGGCTTTGAGCACCCGATCCGTCGACACATGGGCATTCGCGGCTTTGCCTTCCAGCCATTCCTTGGGTTTAGGCACCTTCGGCCCCCGTTTGCTCTTGACGACCGCTTTGGGCTGGATATTTCGAGCAAGGGCAAGCAGGTATTGAGCCAGCCCCGCTGCGGGGATAGGGATGGATAAATATTCTGGCAAGGCTATTTGCATCCCCTCGTAACCGCTGCGTACCTGCACCGTCAGGTGAAAAATCGATGCTTCCCAGTCGTCGGGCAGAGTTTGGCGATGAGCTTGTTCGACGCTGCGTTTGAGCACGGCCAGAACGTTGTAAGCCAACACGGCCGATGCAAATCCCAACAGGGCTGCCTTAGGATTGCCCAAGGTTTCGATTTCACTGTCCAACACCGCTTCCAGGCGCTGGAACATCCCTTCGATGCTCCAGCGACGGCGGTACAAATCGGCGATTTGCTCAGCACTGATAGAGTCGGGCAAGTTGCTCCAGAACAGCAGCGTAGCGTCGCCGGATTCGGTGGGGTTTTGCAGGTTCAGTTCGACTCGCCGCCACTGTCGTCCACCTTTTACTTCGATGATTTGCTCGCGCACGCTGCCTGCCGCGACCGCAACAGGCAGCTGCCAGTCGCTTTCCTTAAGCAGGCGTGGATGTTTGCTCTGTTCGCGAATGATGAACGAGGCCCCGGTATCTTCGCAGGCCTGCATGACCGGGAGCGTGCAGTAGAGTCGATCAGCCATCCACAGTTGCCCCGCGCTGGCCTTTTCCAGCAACGGCAGCACGCTGACGCGTTCGCTGGCATAGGCATCTTCACAAGGCTGAAGATCAACGACCTGGTCCAGATCGGGGTCGTAAACCACAACGGAAAAACCAGGCCGGGCGGCGCCTCGTTCACGGCGCAAAGCGCCCAGACGCTTTTCGCTGGAAGGCAGGTGGTTACCGTCAACGACCCGTAGTTGCCAACCAGGCAAAATGGCTGTGTGCCCCAGTTCTTTTATCGTCGGTGCCAAACGCTCTGCGCTACCGGTGACCAGGGCGCGCAGTAGCGCAGGCTCTGTACGACTGACCTTGTCATACAGCGCCGCCAAGCTGACAGGAAGATCTTCCATCTGTCGCGCGGCGGCATGCAGCGAAGGTCGCAAACCCAATGAAACAAGGGACATCAGTTCAACGATGGTTGAAAACAAAAGCTCTCGTGGGTACTGCCGCTGACGGTGCTCTTCGAACACCTGGTCGACCCATTCAGCAGGAACAGCCTGCTCCAATATCACTCTGGTCATGACACTGGCCGGTGCTTTTTTCTCAAACCGCGCTAGAACCTCTGCCCACATCGCTTTCGTCACCCTGATCGGAGTTTTGCGGGATTTTATCAAAGACCTTGAAAGGGCTGGCCCTTACGGCGGCTCACTTTTGAAAAGCGCAAAAGTAAGCAAAACGCTCTTGCCCCACCACTCGGCACCTCGCTTAGGCTCGGTGTGCCCGTAATCCGACAGTGATTTGGGGGGCCGCCGCCACGCGCCATCCATGGCGCGGGGCGGCTAAACCGGCATCCTTGCCGGTTTACCCCCCAAATCACTATCGAATTCCGGCCAGCGTGGTTTAACGGGGCGCCTAAGATCAAGAGCAAGATCAAGAGCGGCTCGCTTCGCATCGTGGTTACCGTAGGCTGCTACAAAGCTGTATAGATACCTATGTCCCGATAGCAGTGGTTCAGTCTGAATTTTTTGACTGAAACACCGCAATCGATGGCAAGCCCCCTCCCACATTGAGTTTGCGGCGTGTCAAATATTGGCACGCAGGATGCTGGCCGGCAGTGGCTCACCCTGCTCGACACTCGCCGCAACGGCCGCAATCAACCCTTGTAACGCATACCCCTGCGCCGCCAGCCACGCCTGATCATAGTAAGTCGTGGCATAGCGCTCGCCGCCATCACACAAGATCGCCACGATCGACCCCGACTCCCCCGCCGCTTTCATCTGCTGCGCAGCTACCAGGGCACCGATCAGGTTGGTCCCGCTGGAACCGCCCACACGCCGCCCCAACCGCTCGGCCAGGTAATGCATGGCCGCCAGAGACAGCGCATCCGGCACCTTGACCATCGCATCGATCACAGCGGGCAAAAACGAGGCTTCGACCCGTGGCCGGCCAATCCCTTCGATCCGTGAGCCGCAGTCCAGACGCAGGCTGGCGTCGCCGCTCAGGTAATAATCGAAAAACACCGAACGTTCGGCATCGGCACATAGCACTCGCGTGCAATGCTGGCGATAACGCACATAGCGCCCCAGGGTCGCGGTAGTGCCGCCAGTTCCGGGGCTGGAAATCAACCAGCTCGGCTCCGGGTGCTGCTCGAAACGCAACTGCTGGAAGATCGACTCAGCGATGTTGTTGTTTGCACGCCAGTCGGTGGCGCGCTCGGCGTAGGTGAACTGGTCCATGAAGTGGCCGCCGCTTTCCTGGGCCAGGCGTTCGGATTCGGCGTAGATCTGCGTGGGATCCTGCACCAGATGGCTCTTGCCGCCATAAAAGGCGATTTGGGCGATCTTCTCCTGGGAAGTAGTGGCGGGCATCACGGCGATAAACGGCAGGCCGAGCAGGCGCGCAAAATAGGCTTCGGAGATCGCCGTCGAACCGCTGGAGGCCTCGATCACGGGGGCGTCCGGCTTCAGCCAGCCATTGCACAACGCGTACAGGAATAACGAGCGCGCCAGCCGATGTTTCAGGCTGCCGGTCGGGTGGCTGGATTCATCCTTGAAATACAACTCGATACCCGGCAACCCCGGCAATGGCAAAGGGATCAGATGGGTGTCTGCGCTGCGCTGGAAATCCGCTTCAATGATACGAATGGCTTCGCGGGCCCAGGGACGGTGATCGCTCATGAGGAGGTTTCTCTAAGAATTTCAGCCCCGATATTAGGGGGTTTCCTACACTGCACACAGATACAGTGAGGACTCAATTGGACACACAATTGCTAGGCTTTGAAACAGCGCCCGCTCTGACCAACGCTTATAACAAATAAGAATATAACTTTTGTTTTAACAACTAACGGTACGGGGTAGGGTACCCACCTATTGAACCTGGATTGGAGAGCATCCCTTGCCTCTGCGAAGCACTTTCACCCGTTTTTTCCAGCTGGAAGCCGCCAGCGGCCTGTTATTGATTGCCGCTGCCGCGTTGGCGCTGATTATCAACAACTCACCTTTGTCGCACCTGTATGGCGCCTTTCTCGACACCCCGGTGGTAGCACAGGTTGGCGCGCTGCAAATCGCTAAGCCCGCCTTGCTGTGGATCAACGACGGCCTGATGGCCCTGTTCTTCCTGCTGATCGGCCTCGAAGTCAAACGCGAGCTGCTCGATGGGCACCTGTCGAAACCGTCGCAGGTGGTCCTTCCCGGCGCGGCGGCGATCGGCGGCATGGTCGTCCCCGCGCTCATCTACTGGGCGCTGAACAAGGATAACCCTGCAGCACTCGCCGGCTGGGCGATCCCGATGGCCACGGATATCGCCTTTGCGCTCGGCGTCCTGGCGCTGCTGGGCAAGCGCGTGCCGGTGTCGCTGAAACTGTTCCTGATGACCCTGGCAATCATTGACGATCTGGGTGCCATTATCGTCATTGCGCTGTTCTATTCCGCTGACCTGTCCGGCGCATCCCTGGCTGGTGCTGCGGCCTGCCTGGTCGCCCTGATCGCGATGAACCGCCTGGGGGTGGTCAAGCTCGGGCCGTACATGATCATCGGCCTGATCCTGTGGGTGTGCGTGCTCAAGAGCGGCGTCCACGCCACCCTCGCCGGGGTGACTCTGGCGTTCTGCATTCCATTGCGCACCAGGAATGCCGAAACCTCGCCCCTGCTGACCCTGGAGCATGCGCTGCACCCGTGGGTGGCCTACGCCATCCTGCCGCTGTTCGCATTTGCCAACGCCGGGGTGTCCCTCACCGGCGTCAGCCTCGAGAGTTTCACCCACCCTGTGCCCATGGGCATCGCCGCCGGCCTGTTGATCGGCAAGACCGTCGGTGTGTTCGGCCTTACCTGGCTGGCCATCAAGACCGGCATCGCCTCACTGCCCAGCGGTGCGAACTGGGGCCAGGTGCTGGGCGTGGCGATCCTGTGCGGCATCGGCTTTACCATGAGCCTGTTTGTCGGCTCACTGGCATTTGTACCGGGGGTCAGCGAGTTCGCCGGCGAAGATCGCATGGGGATTCTGACCGGGTCGATAATTGCGGCGTGTATTGGTTATGCGGTGACGGCGATGGCGAGTCGCAAGAAAGCCGTTATTTCATAGTTGAGGTGACATCCAAACACCAAAAAGCCGCCTCGACCTGAATCGAGGCGGCTCCACTTCTCAGACCTTACAGGTCATCAAAGCTGTCCCGCAGGAATACCCATACGTGATAAACACGCAGGGCATTCACTACGAGGTTCCACGTACGTCGTGCAAACTTAGACATACTCGGCCCTCCTAGAGTTGGGCCTACCTCCAGCGCACTTACCGGAACATGTGAGCCTTCGAATGCTGTCATTGCGTTCCATGAGGCGGCAGGGTTGACGGGCCCTCCGCATCAATCCGGCACGGATTACTAGCCCGTGGCGGCTGGTCCAGAAAACTTGTTTTTGCTAACCCCGTCGACTCACAAAGTGACGAACGTAGAACGGCCTCGATACTAGCTGAGCGGCCCTTCGAAGGTGTGACCAAGCACAGAATGACTCGTGATATTTATTGCCATTTTTTTCTGACAAAAAAAGTATCAGAAGCGATAGTTCCTCTTAGAGCTGCATCTTGCGTGAAGCATCAACCGACAGTAGTATTCCGACATGTCATTGCGTTCTGTGAGCATGCAAGCCAAGCTTCATAATGGCCTTGCGATAAAAAACCGCCCTACTAAGGCGGTTTTTTATTGCCTGCAACTTATGCGTTTTTAAAAAGATCAGGCCCACAGGCAAAAAACCCCAACCAGTCACCCGGTTGGGGTTTTTCTTTGCCTGTTGCCTACGCTTTTAGCGAGTAACGCGGCTGGTGCCGTCGACCGTCATGATGCGCACACGGTCGCCAATGCGGAAAATTTCATTTTCCTGCACGGCTTGTACGTAGGAACGCATGCTGCCGTCGTCTTCACGAACGGTGATTTCCACGCCCTGGGTACGGGTCAGACCTTCTTCGGTGGCCGAGCCCAGCAGGCCACCGGCTACCGCGCCGATCACAGCAGTGACGATGCTGCCACGGCCGCCGCCGATGGCGCTGCCGCCAACGCCGCCGATGACTGCACCCGCAGCACCGCCGATTGGGGTCTTGGTGCCTTCGATTTTGACCGGACGCAGGGATTCGATGGTACCCATGCGGACGGTCTGTACACGACGCGCCTCGTCACGGGAGTACGAGTCGCCGGTCAGACTCGAGGCGCAGCCACCCAACAGCAATGACAGGGTGGTAAAGCAGGCAACTAGTAAAACGGACTTACGCATAGCATCAACTCCAAAGGACAGGTATTCATTAAACGCTGCAACCTGGCGCCTGTCACGGCGAGCCAGGCAGAAAAGTGCTTTCATTCAGCCTGAGTACAGGCTGTCGGCACCACACAGCTCGACGAACGGTAGCTTAACCAAAACATGCCATAGCGTGGTTAGTCAGTGTAGTCATACAGCCGAAAACGCCGAAGTCTCCTGCATAAAGACTTCGGCGCAAAGGGCATGATTCAAATTAGATGACGAAAGGGGACGCTCAGGGCGCCAGACGCTCGCGCGTCCATTGGCCCGCTTGCAGCCGATAGTTGAGACGGTCATGCAGGCGGCTGGCGCGGCCTTGCCAGAACTCGATGCGCTCGGGTAACAAACGATAGCCCCCCCAATGCTCGGGGCAGTCGGGCTGGGTGTCGCTGAAACGCTGTTCGGTCGCCTTGAGCAGCGCCTGCAGTTCTTCGCGATCACCAATGACCTTGCTCTGCGGCGATGCCCACGCCCCCAGGCGGCTGCCCAGAGGTCGTACCTGATAATACGCATCCGATTCTTCAGGCGTGACCTTGACCACGCGACCTTCAATGCGCACCTGGCGCTCGAGGGTCGGCCAGAAAAAGGTCATTGCCGCGAATGGCCGCGCCGCCAGTTGTTCACCTTTGGCGCTCTGATAGTTGCTAAAGAAGGTAAAGCCCTGCGCATCCAGGCCCTTGAGCAACAGGATGCGACAGTGCGGCCGCCCCTCCTGGTCGACCGTGGCCAGGGTCATGGCATTGGCCTCCACCGGTGCCTGCTCGGTTTTCACCGCATCGGCGAACCATTGGTGGAACAAGGCAAACGGCTCGTCCGGGGCCTGGGCCTCGCTCAAACCGTCCCGTGTGTAGTCACGGCGCATATCGGCCAGTGCCTGGGTCATGCGGCGTTATCCTTCTGGTTCAACGGATCAGTTTTTCGCCTGGTCGTTACTCGCCGGTGCAGCAGCCTTGGCCTTGGCCGGAGCCGGTTTCTTTGCAGCCGGTTTGGCCGGGGCTTTTTTTGCGGCTTTAGCAGCTGGCTTGGCGGCGGCCTTCTTGGCTGGCGCTTTCTTCGCAGGGGCTTTTACCACCGGGGCCGGTGCGGGAACATCCTGCACGGCAACCATTTCCGCCACAGGCGGGGTCTTGCCCGAGTTGTACTTGTTCAGCAGCGCCAACATAGTTGTACGCTGAGTGAACATGATTTCCATGCGACGATTCAGCGCACGGCCCTGGGAACTGTCGTTGGCGGCACGCGGCATCAGGTCGCCCATGCCACGCAGCATCAGGCGATCCTGCTTCAAACCGCTGAGGCTGAAAATCGAGGCAATCGACTGCGCACGTTCCTTGCTCAGCGCCTGGCTGGCCGGCGCGCTACCGGTAGCATCGACGTGGCCCAGCACCAGTACGGCGGTCTTTGGATCCGCTTCGACGGCCTTGGCGACGCGAGTGAACGGGCCCAGGGTCACCGGCAGCAGCATCGCTGGACGTTTCGGATTGTAGGAGCCGTCCACCGGGGCAATCACTACCAGCACGTTGTCACGACGTTCCAATTGCAGGTTGCTGTCCTTGATGGCGGCACGCAGGCGCGGCTCGTAATCGTCCAACCAGGCCTGGGTGATTTTTGGATCAGGCATCGGCACGTTGGTCACATCGACCTTGGCCAGCGGCTTTGGCTTGGTATCGAACGGCCACCACCAGTGGGCTTCGGTATCGGTCTTGGCCACGACCGGAGCACCGTCCGGAGCCGGGGTTGCGGCCTTGAGGTCAGCTTTCAGGTCGGCCTTGGCCTCGGCGGCCTTTTCGTCGGCGCTCTTGGTGGAGAAGGGCCACCAGCTGGAGCCTGTGTCAGCCTTGGCTGCCGGAGCAGGCGCTGCGGCAGCGGCAACAGGCGCGGCATCCTTGGCGCCGGCAGCGGGCTTGGCGTCCGGCTTGGCGTCGGTTTGGGTCACTGCGTCCTTGGTAGCAGCCTTATCGGACCCAAATGACCACCAGTGCCCACCTTCGGCATCATTCTGTGGTGTTTGTGCACAGCCGGTAATAGTGAGGCACAGCGCCAGTGCCAAGGACTTGTTCGATAACATGAGATATCCACAAAATGAGAAAAAACCAGGGGGGCCAGGTGCCCCGTTAAACCGACGCTTAAAGAACATTGAAGTTACATCATTGCGTTCAGCGTCTTCTTATACGTGTCTTTGTAACAAAAAATTGTGAAACAGCAAGGGGTTTATAGACAACCGGCCAATATTCCGACCAACTTCTGCGCACGTGGGTCCATAAGTACATAGGGCCCCAGGGTATTAGTCACGAAACCGAACGCTACATCGTGCTCTGGGTCGGCAAACCCTACCGAGCCCCCTGCCCCGGGATGCCCAAAGGCGCGCGGGCCAAGGCCGAATGTCGCATTCGGCAACTGCGGTTGATCCAACATGCAACCCAGGCCGAAACGGGTTTGGGTCAATAAGGTTTTATCCGGGCCAATACTGTGTTCACGGGTCAATTGTTCGAGCATGTCGCTTTCCAGCAAACTACCGTCCAATAAACCGCTATAAAACCCGGCCAGGCTCCGTGCATTCCCGTGACCATTTGCCGCCGGTTGCTGCATACGCCGCCACTCGGGTTTATTAGTGCTGGTCAGAATAGACGGCGGGTTGGCAAATGCACGGGTAGTCATGGCCGTGGGTTCACGCATCATTACTTGAAGTAACCGTTGTGCCGCTGCATCGCCCATATTGCCTTTGCTGCGCGCTATATGGGCGACACGATAGAATTCTTCGTCCGCCAGGCCGACGTGAAAATCCAGCCCCAATGGCCGCGCCACCCGCGCCACGATGGACTCCCCAGGCCCGCGCCCATCGGCACGGCGCAGCAGTTCGCCGACCAGCCAGCCATAAGTGATCGCCTCGTAGCCATGGCCCTGGCCGGGTGTCCACCACGGCGCTTCGGCCGCCAGGGTATCGACCATCAGTTGCCAGTCGTACAGGGCTTCGGCGGGCAGCATCTCGCGGATCGCCGGCAACCCGGCCTGGTGGCAGAGCAACTGGCGCAGGGTGATGGATTCCTTGCCCGCCGCCGCGAATTCCGGCCAGTACTCGGCCACGGGCGCGTCCAGCTTCAGCTTGCCTTCGGCCACCAGTTGCAGCGCAGCGACCGCAGTGAAGGTCTTGGTGCAAGAGAACAGGTTGACGATCGTATCGCTGTGCCAGGCTTCGGCGCCGTCCTTGTCGGCTGTGCCGGCCCACAGGTCGACGACCGTCTCGCCGCCGACCTGGATGCAAAGCCCGGCACCGCGCTCCTGAGGGTCATCGAACAATGCGGCGAACGCTTCACGTACCGCTTCGAACTGGAGCTCGTAATGACCCTGAATCTGCACCTGAGCGACCTCGAAAAACATCATGAAAAGTGGCCGACATTGTTCCAGCCATTAGGGGTTTTGTGAACCCATCAACGACGAATCAATGCCCATTGGCGGAGTGCCCGCCGGCGTGCCCGGCGCCCTGGCCTGCGTCTTTGCCGGCCTGGCCTGCCCTGCCACCTTCGCTCTCGCGTGCCGCGCCGACCGCCTTGGCCTTTTCGGCCGTCTTACCCAACTGGTCGACCGCCGCGAGATTGCTTTTGCGCACGCTGTCGACAAAGCCCTGAAAGGGCACGTCGGTAATGCCAACGAGGCCGAAGTGGCCGTTTTCACCGTCCAGCAAACGCCCGGTCACCGGCTGGTCCAGGTACTGGAACCAGTGCACGCCGACAATCGACGGCTCCGCCATGGCTTGCTTGAGGAAGGCCGCGTACGCCGCGCCACGCTCTTCTTCGGCGGCCAACTGGGTGACGCCGCCCCAGAACGGGCCACGGTCGGTCGAGCCAAAATTGAATTCGGTGATCAGTACCGGCTTGTCGAGTGCGCGCAAGGCGGCGAAGTCATAACCGTCCTGGGGCTTGAGGGTGTACATGTTGAAGCTCAGCACATCGCAGTACTGGGCACAGGCTGCCACGGCTTCGGGGGTGCTCACCGCATAACGCCCACCCAGCAGTAACTGGTTGGGCGCGTGCCATTTCAGCGAATCGGAGATGGTCTTGAAGTAGGCGTCGGCGAAGGTCTTCTGGAAATACTTGAAGTCAGCCTCGATTTCGGGGTGTTCCGGGTCAGGCATCGGCGGCTCGAAGCCAGGGTCTTCCATCAGTTCCCAGCCGGCCAGGTGGATGCCCCAGGCTTTCGACAGGCCTTCTTCATTGCGGTATTTGTCGCGCAGTTGCTTGAGGAAGGCACGCTTGGCCGGTACGTCGGTGGTCATGCGCAGGGTGCCGTAGGCCAGGGCGTAACGGGATTTTGCATCGTCGCCAGGGCCGGCCCAGGCCAGTTCGTTGTCGGCAAAAAAGCCGATCAGCCAAGGGTCGTCGCGATGATCGCGAGCGGCAATCGCCACGGCGCGTTCAGTGGCCATGGCGAAACGTGGGTCGAACGGGTCGGGCATGCCGCCCCACCAGTCGGTGCCGGTGCTGATGCTGGCGTAGTCACCCACAATCGACAGCGGCAAGGTGTAGGGCACGCGGTCGGCCGTGGCCAGGTCCGGATCGCTCCAGTTGCCCACGGTGTTGAAGCCCCAGGCTTGCAGGCGATCAAGGGTGTGGTTCACCCAGCGCTGCTGGTCGAAACCGTCGGTGCCGGCTTCAGTGCCATAGGTACGCTGCAGGTTGGCGCCATAAAAATCATACCAACGCCCTGCGCCAAAACCGCGCCCCTGGCCCGCGCCGTTGCCGGTGCGGTTATCGCCGCTGCCGTAATACTTGTCGAAGGGCTCGCCGGCCTTGGGCAACGCGGCAAACATCCACTCACGCCCGGCCACGTAGGTCTGGCTGTTGTCCGGGGCCACGGTGTTGACACCCAGCGAGTAGAACGGATGGCCTTGCGGTGTGACCAGATACCAGCGACCGTCGCGCTTTTCGGTGCGGAAGAAACCGCTGGCGTCGAACGCCGGGCCCTTGTTCCAGCCGCCGTATTGATCCAGGGACGACTTGTCACGCTCGGCAAGCCACACCTTCAGTTGTTGTTGCTCCTTGGCCGCCGCAGCCTTGAGCTGCTCGTCGTTGCTGACTTTTTCCGGCCAGCGCGCGCGGGTGGACTGGCCGTAAGCGTCCACCAGTTCGCTGTAGGCAGCTTTCATCACCGGCTCGCTGTCCTGCACGCCAAAGCGCTCCAGCAGGATGCTTTGGGCGGCATTCGGCTTGCTCATCGACAGCGTCACCGACACCACCTGGCTGCGGTCGATTTCCCCGGCGCTGGCAGCCAGCAAAACACGTTGGCCGTCCACGGTCATCGGCATCGGCGGGCCGGCCTTCATGCCCTGGCTCAGCGGCGAGTGGGCTTGCAGCGGCACCAGCAAGGTCTGGGCCGGGCCGGCCGGCAAGTCGATGCGGCTGACCAGGGTCTTGCCGTCGGCACTTTGTACTTTTACGTAGAGGGTCAGCGCCCAGTTCATGGCGCTCTGGATACGCAGGCTCATGGCGCCCGATTGCGACCAGTCCCACACGCCGGTTTGCGGGCTGAGCACCAGGCTCGGTTCGGCGGCCGGGTTGAAGGTGATGCGGCGCAGCACCTCGCCTTCGGGGGTTTGTTCGGCGTTGTATTGCGGCAGGCTGGCGTCCTGGGTCGCCACCTTGACCACATCGGCGGGCCGGACGAAGTTGAACAGGGTTTGTTGCCCGGCCGGCGCGGCCAACAGCGGCGCGGCGAACAGCAGGGCAAAAAGAGCAGGCAGCGTGCGAATCATACGAACAAGGTTCTCCCAAACGGCCGATGGCTGGCCTGATGACATACAGTGAGATAGACCACGCAGTGGGCGAATTTGCCAACGGTGGCTTAAGAAATTTCGCGCCTGAACGGCGGCAAGGCATTCAAGATGGCCTTGCCATAGCGCTGGGTGACCAGGCGGCGATCAAGCAAGGTGATGGTGCCCCGGTCCTGCTCGGTGCGCAGCAAGCGCCCGCAGGCCTGCACCAGTTTCAGGGAAGCATCGGGCACCGAGATTTCCATGAACGGGTTGCCGCCCCGGGCTTCGATCCATTCGGCCAGCGCGGCTTCGACCGGGTCGTCCGGCACCGAGAACGGGATCTTGGCGATGACCACGTGTTCGCAATAGGCGCCGGGCAGGTCTACGCCCTCGGCAAAGCTCGCCAGGCCGAACAACACGCTGGAATCACCGCCATCGACCCGCGCCTTGTGCTTGTTCAAGGTTTCCTGCTTGGACAGGTTGCCCTGGATAAACACCTGTTTACGCCAGTCGCGATCAAGGCCGTCAAACACGTCCTGCATCTGCTTGCGCGACGAAAACAGCACCAGGGTGCCCCGCGAGCCTTCCACCAATCCGGGCAGGTCGCGGATGATCGCCGCAGTGTGCGCCGGCGCGTCCCTTGGGTCGGCCTTGAGGTCGGGCACCCGCAGCACGCCGGCGTCGGCGTGGTGGAACGGGCTCGGCACCACCGCAGTGACAGCCTTTTTCGGCAGGCCGGCGCGCATGCGGAAGCGGTCGAAGGTGCCAAGGGCGGTCAGCGTGGCCGACGTCACCAGGCAGCCGTAGGCCACGTTCCACAGGTTGCGGCGCAGCATTTCGGCGGCCAGGATCGGGCTGGCATTGACCTCGATATCGAACAGCGCACCGCTTTCCGACAAGGTCAGCCAACGCGCCATGGGCGGGTTGTCTTCCGGGTCTTCGACGGTAAAGGCGGTCCACAACTCCCAGTTGCCCTGGGCGCGGGACAGCAGGCTACCGAACAGCGGGTACCACTCTTCGGCCTGGTTGCTGGCGATGCCGATATTGACCTCGCCATCCATGCCTTCCTTGAGCAAGTCCGTAAGACGGGTGAACAGGTCGGTCAGGCGTGAAAAGCCTTTCTTCAGTTCAATGCCCATTTCACGCATATGCTCGGGAATCATCCCGCCAACAAACCGGTGACGCGGCCGCTCACGGCCTTCCACGTCTTCGCCGGGCTTGAAGTCGGCCACCTGCTCGCAGGCGCTGAACATGAACTGCTGCTGGGTCTTGATCTCCCGCGCCAGCTCGGGCACCTGTTCGATCAGCTTGCCCAGGTCACCGGGCAGCGGATGCTGGGCGAGCAGCTTGGTGAGGTTCTTGGCGGTGGTTTCCAGCCAGTCGGCGGTAGAGCGCAGGCGCGTGTAATGGGCAAAGTGGCCGATGGCCTTGTCCGGCAGGTGATGGCCTTCGTCGAACACGTACAGGGTGTCGCGCGGGTCCGGCAGTACGGCGCCGCCGCCCAGGGCCAGGTCGGCCAGCACCATGTCGTGGTTGGTGACGATCACATCAACCTTGCCCATGCCTTCGCGGGCCTTGTAGAAGGCGCACTGGCCGAAGTTGGGGCAATGACGGTTGGTGCACTGGCTGTGGTCGGTGGTCAGGCGCGCCCAGTCGGAATCTTCCAGGGCGGTGGGCCAGCTGTCGCGATCACCGTCCCATTTATTGCCCGCGAGTTTCTCGATCATGCTGGTGAACAGCTTCTGGCTGGCCTCATCGACCTCGATCTTGAAGCCTTCTTCTTCGAACAGCGAGGCCGTGGCGGTCTGCGCGTGGCCTTCCTGCAGCAACACATCGAGCTTGGACAGGCACATGTAGCGGCCACGCCCCTTGGCGAGGGCAAAGGTAAAACTCAAGCCGCTATTGCGCATCAGGTCAGGCAGGTCTTTGTAGACAATCTGCTCCTGCAGTGCGACGGTCGCCGTGGCGATCACCAGGCGCTTGCCTGCGGCCTTGGCGGTGGGGATCGCAGCCAGGCTGTAGGCCACGGTCTTGCCGGTGCCGGTGCCGGCCTCGACGGCCACGACCGCCGGTTCGCCCGCACGGCGCCCCTCGTCGTCAGTGTCGATATCCCCGAGGACTTTCGCCACTTCGGCGATCATCAGGCGTTGGCCGTAGCGCGGTTTCAAGCTCTTGGCTTCGAGAAAACGCGTATAGGCGCCCTGGATCGTAGTTTTGAGTTCAGTGCTGATCATGGATAGTCGGGCGCAAAAAACGCTGGATAAATTTTCAGTGGTTCGGATCGGCCGCTATCATACCCCGCTAATTAATCCCGCGCAGAACGGAGTACCACAATGACCGCGTTTAGCCTCGCTTACACCCTGCATGTATTGGCCGCCCTGATCTGGGTCGGCGGTATGTTTTTCGCCTGGATGATCCTGCGCCCCGCCGCCATGGCGGCCCTTGAGGGCCCTGCCCGGCTGAAGCTGTGGGCAAATGTGTTTCAACGTTTTTTTGTATGGGTGTGGGTGGCGGTGCTGATTTTGCCGATCAGCGGCGTCGGCCTGCTGCACCTGCGCTTCAACGGCTTTGAAACCGCACCGCGTTACGTACAGGTGATGATGGGCTTGTACCTGGTGATGACGGCGCTGTTTATTCGCATCCAGGCTTTGAAGTTTCCGGCGTTGAAGGCGGCGGTAGCGGCTGAGGATTGGGCGGCAGGCGCGGCTGCATTGGGGCAGATTCGCAAACTGGTGGGCGTTAACTTGATTGTGGGGCTGGTGGTGGTGGCGATTGCTTCGGCTCGGCCGATGTTCTGAATAGACCTGTAGTCCGCTATCGGGGGCAAGCCCCCTCCCACCTTTGGAATGGGTTTCCAAGGTGGGAGGGGCGGTGCGACGACTGGGCTTGTTCCCGATAGCGGGCTAACGGGCGACTCAGAGCCGCTGAATGGTCACAGATCCCGCAGGCCCAGCCGGCCCCGGCTGCCCTTCCAACCCAGGCCGGCCTTTGTCGCCGCCATCGGCGCGGTACACCAGGCAGCCCTTGGACTGCCCGCCCTTGCCAGGTTTGCCCGCTACACCGGCCAAACCACCGGCGCCGCCGTCCACCAAGACCTTGATCTTGTCGCCAGGGAAATCCTGAGGCAGCTCAATACGCACCGCCGCCCCCGACGCCCCCGGCAACCCATCGCCGCCGTTATCGCCATTGAACCCGCGCCCGGCTGAACCCCAGGTGCAACCCGGGTCGACGCCATTGGCGCCATCCAGCCCCGCATACCCTTGGGCACCGGCGCCACCACGGGCATCCACCGACAGTTCTTCGGCCGTCAGCGAATCAATGCGCAAGGTCAGGTCACGCCCGGCTTTGGCCGGTTTTTCATGAGTGCCGGGTGCGCCTCGGGAGGTGATCTGGCTGCCGTGCTCCAGTTGCGCCTGGCGCACCTGCAACTGCAGCGCGGTATTGCCAGGAACAATGGCGATGCGCGCGTCACGCCCCAGATGCAGTTCTTCCACCGCGATCTGACTGATGGTGGCCGGAATCAGCAGGGTGCCGTAGTCCGCCACGTCCAGGCGCTCCAGTTGCAACACGCTGGTGCTGCTGGGCAGGCGCATCAACGAGTTGGTTTCGACGCTGACACTCTGGGCCAGGGCAATGGGGCTGACCAACAGGGCCAGCAGAAAAACCTTACGCATCATGGGGCTCCCGAGTGTTTTCAAATTTTTCTTTGGACGCACAGTAACGACTTCTACAGGCGCTTTGCCAGTGAAGGATCAAAAAACTTCGCAACGCCAGCGGTATTGCCCTGATGCTCTAGGCCCGCACGCCCAGGCGCGCTAGTCTCTACGGTCCTGATGTGAGGATCTGCGATGATCGCTGGAATTTCTGCCCGTACGCCCCAGCAAGCGTTGGCTGCGCTGCTGGACCTGCACGCTCCCAAACGCCTGCTGCTGTTGGGCGCCAGCCACTTCCCGGCACTGGATGCGTTTAAAACGGCGCACCCCGATGTGCTCGTCAGTGTTGCGCAACCCGGACCACTGCCTGCCGACCTGGCGGCGCAGCGTTTTGACCTGGCGCTGGTGGTCGATTGCCTTGAACACCTGCCCAAACCCCAGGGTCTGAGGTTATTGGGTGGTATCCGTAACCTCAATGCCAGTCGCATCGCGGTGCTGGTGGACATGGATGCCTGCGCCTGGAAGGACACCGACTTTTTCTCCCTGGCGTTGCAAGCCGGTGAGCGTTTCCAGCGTGATGAGCAGGTGCTGACGCTGTTTACCTACGATCTGCTTGACTATAAACAAGTGCCGGACTGGCTCAACGCCCGCTTCTGGGCCAATCCGGAAAATTTTGGAAAGTATTGGTGGTAACACGATGAGTACATCCATTTGCCCCTGCGGCAGTGGCAATCTGCTGGACGCCTGCTGCGGCCATTACCACGCCGGCCACCCGGCGCCCTCTGCCGAGGCGCTGATGCGTTCGCGTTACAGCGCCTACGTGTTGGGCCTGGTGGACTATCTGGTGAGCACCACCCTGCCGGCGCAACAAGCGGGCCTCGACCGCAACGCGATTGCCGCCTGGAGCGCTCAAAGCACCTGGCTCGGCCTTGAGGTGGAAAGCTCAGAGGTGTTCGGTGGCCAGCCGGAGCACGCCTTCGTCACCTTTACGGCGCGCTGGCACGACAGTGCTGGTGAACACAGCCACCGTGAACGCTCTTCTTTCGTACAGAACGAGGGGCACTGGTACTTCATCGATCCGACGGTGGAGGTGAAGGCCGGGCGTAATGATGTATGTTTGTGTGGCAGCGGACAGAAATTCAAGAAGTGCTGCTCCAGCTACTTTTAACGACCTGACAGGGATAACGCCAATGCTCCGCACCTTCAGCTTGATGCTGGCGTTAACCCTGGGCCTGACCGGCTGCGCCTCGTGGTTCGAAGACGATTCGCCGCCGCCCCACGTCTCCCTGGTGAATGTCGAAGTGGTGCGGGCCAAGCTGCTGGAGCAGAAGTTCAAGCTCTACTTTCGCGTGGACAACCGCGACGACGCTGACCTGACCGTGCGTGGCCTGATCTACAAGGTCACCCTTGGCGATCTGGTGCTGACCGAAGGTGAGTCCAACGAATGGCTGACCGTGCCGCCGCGCAGTCATAAATTCTTCCGGGTGTCGGTGCGCACCAACCTGTGGCCACGCATACGCGATGTAGTGCAGATGCTGAAGAATCCCGACCGCCCCGTGCCCTATCGCCTGGAAGGCGAGCTGAAAACCGGATTATTCATCGGTAATGACGTGCAGGTGGCCCACAATGGCGAGATAATCCCCGGCGATTTTATTCCGGAGCGACATCGATGACTCAGCAACCCCATGTCCATGGTCCTGACTGCAACCACGATCATGCTCACGATCATGGTCACGATCACCATGATCACGACCACGGCCATGTCCACGGCCCGAACTGCGGCCACGCTCACCAGGAGCCGGTGCGCAACGCCTTGAAAGATGTTGGTCGCAACGACCCTTGCCCCTGCGGCAGCGAGAAAAAATTCAAGAAGTGCCACGGCGCTTAAGCTACCCAATATCCAATGTGGGAGGGGGCTTGCTCCCGATAGCGGTCATCCAGTCGATGCCTATGTCGACTGACACACCGCTATCGGGAGCAAGCCCCCTCCCACATTGATTTGCACATAAGCCTGAGTACTCACGTAATTACAAAACTCCCGCTTGCGTCGTTTCGCCGCGCTCACTAACGTAGCGCCTTTAATGACGCTACCCCCCCGCAGGAGCTTTGCCATGGCCTCGCCAGCCCTTATACATTTTCTTCCCCGGTTCGGCGTTGCCGCGGCAGTGGCCAGTGCGTTAAGCCTGGCCGGTTGCCAGCTCCAGAGCACCCAGGACACCCTGCCCCCCATGGCCGGCGTACAGCCGATCAAGGGCCTGGCGCAAAACGTGTCGATACGCCGCAACGCCCAAGGCATGCCGCTGATTGAAAGCAACACCTTCCACGACGCGCTGTTCAGCCTGGGTTATGTGCACGCCAGCGACCGGATCACCCAGATGGTCACCCTGCGGCTGCTGGCCCAGGGCCGTCTGGCGGAAATGTCCGGCCCTGAGGTACTCGATGTCGACCGTTTCATGCGCGCGGTCAACCTTAAAAAGAGCGCCGGCGAGCTGTACAACGCCTCATCGCCACGGCTCAAGCGGTTCTTTGAAGTCTACGCACGGGGCGTTAACGCCTACCTGTTCCGCTACCGCGACAAGCTGCCGACCGACCTGGCCCAGACCGGCTACAAGCCCGAGTACTGGAAACCGGAAGATTCGGCGCTGCTGTTCTGCCTGCTGAATTTCAGCGAGTCGAGCAACCTGCAGGAAGAAATCTCGTCGCTGGTGCTGGCGCAGAAAGTCGGTGTCGACAAGCTCGCCTGGCTTATCCCAAGCGCGCCGGACGAGGCCATCCCGCTGGCCGAAGCCGATAAGCTCAAGGGCGTGAACCTGAGCCAGATCACCGGCCTCGCCGGGTTGGACACGGTCAGCCAGCAACTCAACAGCCTCAATGCCCTGGGCGTGACCACGTCCAGCAACTGGGCCATCGGGCCGCAACGCAGCCGCAGCGGCAAAAGCCTGCTGGCCAACGATCTCGCCGCCCAGCCGCAAGCGCCGTCACCTTGGAGCTATGTGCAGATCCGTGCCCCGAAATATCAGGCGGCCGGCGCGTCGATTGCCGGCCTGCCGACCCTGCTGTCGGGCTTCAACGGCAAGGTCGCGTGGAGCATGAGCGCGGTCAAGGGTGATACCCAAGACCTGTTCCTGGAGAAGGTCAAACGCCAGGGCAGCGCGTTGTACTACGAGAACAACGGAAAATGGCTACCGGCCGGTGTGCGTAACGAGACCTTCTTCGTCAAAGGCCAACGCTCGATTCGCGACGTGGTGTACGAAACCCGCCACGGCGCCTTGCTCAACAGCAGCCAGGCCCTCACCAGCGGTTATGGCCTGGCCCTGCAAACCGCCGATTTGAAGGACGACAAGAGCCTGGATGCGTTCTTCGACCTGTCCCGCGCGCAAAACGCCGGCAAGGCCTCGGACGCCACCCGCGAAATTCGCGCCATTGCGTTGAACATGATCTTCGCCGACGCCAGCAATATCGGCTGGCAAGTCACCGGCCGCTTCCCCAACCGCCGCGAAGGCGAAGGCCTGCTGCCCTCGCCGGGCTGGGATACGCGCTTTGACTGGGACGGTTACGCCGACGCCATGCTGCATCCCTATGACCAGGACCCGGCGCAAGGCTGGATCGGCACCGCCAACCAGCGCACCGCCCCGCGTGGCTATGGCATGCAGTTGTCCAATTCCTGGGATGCGCCGGAGCGCAGCGAGCGCCTGGCGCAACTGGCCAATGCTGGCAAGCATGACAGCCGCAGTCTGATCGCCATGCAATACGACCAGACCACCCTCTTTGCCGCCAAACTCAAAGGCATGTTCCAGGCGCCGGGCATGGCTCAGCCGCTGAAACAGGCAATCGATGCGCTGCCTGCCGCCGAACAGGCCAAGGCACGCGAAGCACTGGGCCGTCTGATGGCCTTCGATGGTCGCCTTGCGCCAACGTCCGCCGACGCGGCGCTCTACGAGCTGTTCCTGCAAGAGAGCGCCAGACAGATCTTCCTCGACAAACTCGGTCCGGAACAGAGCGCCAGCTGGAAAGCCTTTGTAAGCAACGCCAGCCTGTCCTACTCAGCCACCGCAGACCATTTGCTGGGCCGTGAAGACAGCCCGCTGTGGGATGACATGCGCACGCCGCACAAAGAAGACAAGCCGGCGATCCTCGCACGCACCCTGGCCGCCACGATCAGCACCGGCGACAGCCTGCTGGGCGCTGATCACAAGGCCTGGCAATGGGGCAAGCTGCACACCACCACCTGGAAAAACACCAGCGGCCAGGTGATCCGTGGCCCGTTGGCCAGTGGTGGCGACCACAACACCCTGAACCCGGCACCGTACCGCTGGGGGCAGGACTTCAATGCGGCCCAGACGTCGTCGTTGCGCATGATTGTCGACTTCGGCCAGCCGGAACCGATGATGGGCCAGGGCGGCACCGGCCAGTCCGGCAACCCGGCCAGCCCCAACTATGCCAACGGCATCGACCCGTCGCTCAAGGCGCAATACCTGAGTTTCCCGATGCAGCCGCAGAACTTTGACAAGGTGTATGGCAAGACCAGGTTGACCCTGACACCCGGCAAGTAACCCGGCGCTCTGATCGTTCCCACGCTCTGCGTGGGAATGCCTTTTGCGACGCTCCGCGTCGCGCGAACCGAGCCGAGTTTCAGCTACCGTGCACAGGTGACGCAGAGCGTCACGGGTTGCATTCCCACGCGGGAGCGTGGGAGCGATCCTTGATAGCAGTAATTCAGTCAATGAATGTGTTGCCTGTCACACCGCCATCGGGAGCAAGCCCCCTCCCACATTTGGACCCCATGCATTCAGATAGAACTTCTCTCACCGTCATATCCTCCTAAATGATAAGCCCACCTCCTCGGTCACCCCATGGACCTTGTCATTGCCCGACCCGAAGGCCTCTATTGTCCCGCCGGGGATTTCTACATCGACCCCTGGCGCCCGGTGGAACGCTCCGTCATCACCCATGCCCACGGCGACCACGCCCGCACCGGCAATCAACATTACCTGGCCGCCGCCCCCGGCGAAGGCATCCTGCGTTCGCGCCTGGGCCAGGACATCAACCTGCAAACCCTGGCCTACGGCGAACAGTTGGTGCACCACGGTGTGACCTTGAGTTTTCATCCGGCCGGGCATGTGTTGGGCTCGGCCCAGGTGCGCCTGGAATACCAGGGCGAAGTCTGGGTCGCGTCCGGCGACTACAAGGTCGAGCCCGATGGCACGTGCGCGCCGTTCGAACCGGTGCGCTGCCACACCTTCATTACCGAATCCACCTTTGGCCTGCCGATCTACCGCTGGCAGCCGCAGGCGCAGATTTTTGCCGGCATTAATGACTGGTGGCAGGCCAATATCGCTGCCGGCAAAGCCAGCGTGCTGTTCTGCTATTCCTTCGGCAAGGCCCAGCGCATTCTGCATGGCATCGATGCCAGCATCGGTCCGATCCTCAGCCATGGCGCCGTCGAGCCGCTGAACCGGGTATACCGCGAGGCCGGGGTGTACATTCCGGAAACGCTATACGCCGGCGACTTCAAAAAAAACGACCCGCTGCTGCGCCAGGCCTTGATCATCGCCCCGCCCTCCACCAGCGGCAGCACTTGGATACGCCGTTTTGGCGATTACAGCGACGCGTTCGCCAGCGGCTGGATGCGCCTGCGCGGGACTCGGCGACGGCGCGGGGTGGACCGTGGCTTTGTGCTGTCGGACCACGCCGATTGGCCCGGACTGTTGTGGGCCATCGAACAGACCGGCGCCGAACGGGTGATGGTCACCCACGGCTCGGTCGGCGTACTGGTGCGCCATCTGCGCGAAAAAGGCCTGGATGCCCAGGGTTTCAGCACCGAATATGGCGATGACGAAGAGGAGGCCAGCGCATGAAAGCCTTCGCCGAGCTGTACGCCAACCTCGACGCGACGACCTCCAGCAACGCCAAGCTCGCGGCGCTGCAAGACTATTTTCAGCAGGCCCCGCCGCAGGATGCGGCATGGGCGGTGTACTTCCTCTCCGGCGGGCGGCCGCGGCAACTGGTACCGACCCGTCTGCTGAGGGATATGGCGACGCAAGCGGCGAGCATCGAGCCGTGGTTGTTCGAAGAGAGTTACCAGTCCGTCGGCGACCTGGCCGAGACGATTTCCCTGCTGCTACCCGAATCGACCTACACCTCCGAAGACGGCCTGGCAGTGTGGCTGGAAGAAAAGCTGCTGCCGCTGCGTGGCCTTGCGCCTGCTGAACTGGCCGAACGCCTGCCTGCGTTGTGGGCGCAGCTGGATCAACCGAGCCTGATGGTGTGCATCAAGTTGATCACCGGCAGCTTTCGCGTGGGCGTGTCCAAGCTGCTGGTGACCCGCGCGCTTGCCGCTATGGCCGGGCTCGACAGCAAGCGCGTGGCGCAACGGCTGGTGGGCTACACCGACTTGTCCAATCGCCCTACGCCTGCGGGCTACCTCAAGCTGATCGCTGCCGAATCGTCCGACGAACATGCGCAACGTGGCGGTCAGCCCTATCCGTTTTTTCTCGCCCACGGCTTGGCGCAACCAGTGGAGCAGTTCGATGCCCTGCTCGGCTCCCCCGCCGACTGGCAGGTGGAATGGAAGTTTGATGGCATTCGCGCGCAACTGGTCAAGCGTGAGGGACGCCTGTGGGTGTGGTCGCGCGGTGAAGAACTGGTGACTGAGCGTTTCCCCGAGCTGCACAGCCTGGTCAGTGGCTTGCCGGATGGCACGGTGATCGACGGTGAGATCGTGGTCTGGAAGGACGCGGTGCAACCCTTCGCCCTGCTGCAGCAGCGCATCGGCCGCAAAACTTTGAGTAAAAAGGTGCTGGAGGATGCGCCGGTGGCGGTGCTTGCCTACGATCTGCTGGAGTACCAGGGAGACGACTGGCGCAACCACACCCTGGCTGAACGGCGTGCGCAGCTCGAAAGCGTGATCGCAGCGTGTAACCAACCGGTGCTATTGCCCTCGCCGCTGCTTGAGGGGCCAACCTGGCAAGCGTTGGCCGAGCAGCGCGAAGCCTCCCGCAGCCAGGGTGTGGAAGGCATGATGCTCAAGGATCGCAAAGGCCTCTACGGCGTGGGCCGCACCAAGGATATGGGCCTGTGGTGGAAGTGGAAGGTCGACCCGTTCAGCGTCGACGCGGTGTTGATCTACGCTCAGCGCGGTCACGGTCGGCGCGCCAGCCTGTACAGCGATTACACGTTCGCGGTGTGGGACGGCCCGCCGGGCAGCGAGCGCACCCTGGTGCCGTTCGCCAAGGCGTATTCCGGGCTGACTGACGAAGAAATGCGCAAGGTCGACGCGATCGTGCGCAAAACCACGGTGGAAAAATTCGGCCCGGTCAGCAGCGTTACGCCGAGCATGGTGTTTGAGTTGGGTTTCGAAGGCATCGCCCTGTCCAAGCGGCATAAAAGCGGGATTGCGGTGCGGTTCCCACGGATGTTGCGTTGGCGCCAGGACAAACCGGTGGAGGAAGCCGACAATCTCGCCACGCTGCAGGACTTACTGGCCTGACACAGTTCAAATGTGGGAGGGGGCTTGCTCCCGATGGCGGTGTGTCAGTCACAGCATTTGTGTCTGATCCACTGCCATCGGGGGCAAGCCCCCTCCCACATTTGGATTTCCGTTCGATCCTAAATGGTGCACTACTCTATCAGTGCCCACTAATGGGCATTTCCTACGCTCAGAAATCCCTCATCCCACCTTTTAAAACGATCATTCGGAACTATGGTGCAGAAATTGCTACTTGGGATCCGTCTGACACCGTTCAGTAACAGTCCTAAATGCGCCACAAGCGCTTATCTTGGTTTCCAGGGAATACATAATGAAAAAAGCATTGCTGACCCTTTCTGCACTGGCTCTGTGCATGGCTGCAGGTGTTGCAACCGCCAAGGAATACAAGGAATTGCGTTTCGGTGTCGATCCCTCCTACGCGCCGTTCGAATCCAAAGCCGCCGACGGCAGCCTGGTGGGCTTCGACATCGACCTGGGCAATGCCATCTGTGCAGAGCTGAAGGTCAAGTGCAAATGGGTTGAAAGCGATTTCGACGGCATGATTCCGGGCCTGAAAGCCAACAAGTTCGACGGTGTGATTTCGTCCATGACCGTGACCCCGGTGCGTGAGAAGGCGATCGACTTCTCCAACGAGCTGTTCTCGGGGCCTACCTCGCTGGTGTTCAAGAAAGGCGCCGGGTACTCGACGCCTGAGTCGCTCAAGGGCAAATCCGTGGGCTACGAGCAGGGCACCATCCAGGAAGCCTACGCCAAGGCTGTGCTGGACAAGGCCGGCGTGACCACCAAGGCCTACGCCAACCAGGATCAGGTGTATGCGGACCTGACGTCCGGCCGTCTCGATGCCTCCGTGCAGGATATGCTGCAGGCTGAACTGGGTTTTCTGAAGTCCCCAGCCGGTGCTGGATACGAAGTCAGCGCAGCAATCGATGACCCGCTGCTGCCGTCGAAAACCGCGATCGGTATCAAAAAAGGTAACACTGAGCTCAAGGCTCTTTTGGATAAAGGTATCAAAGCGTTACACGATGATGGCACCTACGCCACTATTCAGAAGAAGCACTTTGGCGATCTGAACCTGTACAGCGGCAAATAATGCCTGGGGCGCCCCTTTTTTGAAGGGGCGCTTTTTTATCGCCATAGGTCCTGATTTATGTTCGAAGATCTGTTGCAAACCCTCGGGCTGAGCGCGTTCAGCTTGAAGGGTTTCGGCCCGCTGTTGCTGCAAGGCACCTGGATGACCCTTAAATTGTCGGTGCTGTCCCTGGCCGTCAGCGTGTTGCTGGGCCTGCTCGGCGCCAGCGCGAAACTGTCCAGCCTGCCGTTCCTGCGTATCCCCGCCCAGCTCTACACCACCTTGATTCGCGGCGTACCCGACCTGGTGTTGATGCTATTGATTTTCTACAGCCTGCAAACCTGGCTGACCGGCCTGACCGACGTTATGGAATGGGAGTACATCGAGATCGACCCATTCAGCGCCGGGGTCATCACCCTGGGCTTTATCTACGGTGCCTATTTCACCGAGACTTTTCGCGGCGCGATTCTCGCGGTGCCCCGTGGCCAGCTGGAAGCCGCCACCGCCTATGGGCTCAAGCGCGGGCAACGGTTTCGCTACGTGACCTTCCCGCAGATGATGCGCTTTGCCCTGCCGGGCATCGGCAATAACTGGATGGTGATGCTCAAGGCCACCGCCCTGGTGTCGATCATCGGCCTGGCCGACCTGGTGAAAGCCGCCCAGGATGCCGGCAAGAGCACCTACCAACTGTTCTACTTCCTGGTACTCGCCGCGCTGATCTACCTGTTGATCACCAGCGCGTCCAACTTCGTCCTGCGTCGTCTTGAACGGCGCTACGCCGCAGGCTCACGGGAGGCCGTGCGATGATCGAGCTTTTGCAGGAATACTGGCGCCCCTTCCTTTATAGCGACGGCCAGCACATCACCGGCCTGGCCATGACTATGTGGCTGCTCAGCGCGGCACTGGTGATCGGGTTTGTGGTGTCGATTCCACTGTCTATCGCCCGGGTCTCGCGCAGGCGCCTGGTGCGCTGGCCGGTGCAGTTCTACACCTACCTGTTTCGCGGCACGCCGCTATATATTCAGTTGCTGATTTGCTACACCGGCATCTACAGCATCGCCGCCGTGCGTGCGCAACCGGTGCTCGATGCGTTCTTTCGCGATGCGATGAACTGCACGATCCTGGCCTTCGCCCTCAACACCTGCGCCTACACCACGGAAATTTTCGCCGGGGCGATCCGCAGCATGGCCCACGGCGAAGTCGAAGCGGCCAAGGCCTACGGGCTGAGCGGTTGGAAGTTGTATGCCTATGTGATCATGCCGTCGGCGCTGCGCCGTTCGTTGCCCTACTACAGCAACGAAGTGATCCTGATGCTGCATTCGACCACCGTGGCGTTCACCGCCACCATCCCGGACATCCTCAAAGTCGCCAGGGACGCCAACTCGGCCACCTTCATGACCTTCCAATCGTTCGGCATCGCCGCCTTGATCTACCTGGCCGTGACCTTCGCTCTGGTCGGCCTGTTCCGATTGGCCGAACGCCGCTGGCTGGCCTTCCTCGGGCCGAGCCATTAAGGAGCTTTCATGCGTCATCAGCAACATGACCTGATTGCGCCGGTGCCTGGCACGGCGCGGCAGATTCACAGTTTCCATTTCGGCCCGGAACAGGCCGACCGCAAGATTTACATCCAAGCGTCCCTGCATGCCGATGAACTGCCGGGCATGCTGGTGGCCTGGCACCTGAAGGCGCGCCTGGCCCAATTGGCCACCGCCGGGCGCTTGCGCAGCGAAATCGTCCTGGTGCCGGTCGCCAATCCGGTGGGGCTGGAACAGGTGCTGATGGACATCCCCCTGGGCCGCTACGAGCTGGAAAGCGGGCAGAATTTCAATCGCCTGTTCGTCGACCTCAGCGACGCAGTCGGTGATCAGGTTGAAGACTCGCTGAGCGATGACCCCCAGCACAACGCCCGATTGATCCGCACCGCGTTATCCGACGCCCTCGCCAGGCAAACCGCATCGACGCAATTGCAATCCCAGCGCCTGGTGCTGCAACGCCTGGCGTGCGATGCCGATATCGTGCTGGACCTGCATTGCGATTTCGAAGCCGTGGCGCACCTCTACACCACGCCTGAGGCCTGGCCACAGGTGGAGCCGTTGGCGCGGTACCTGGGCTCGGAGGCCAACCTGCTGGCCACCGACTCCGGCGGGCAGTCCTTTGATGAATGTTTCACCCTGGTGTGGTGGCAGTTGCGACAACGCTTCGGCGCGCGCTTCCCGATCCCCCTGGGCAGCTTTTCCGTGACCGTCGAGCTGCGCGGCCAAGGCGACGTCAACCACGGCCTGGCGGCCTTGGACTGCCAGGCGATCATCGATTACCTGATCCACTTCGGTGCGATTGAAGACGACGCGACGCCCCTGCCCGCGCTGCCCTACCCGGCCACGCCATTGGCGGGTGTGGAGCCGGTGACCACACCGGTGGGCGGCTTGCTGGTGTTCAGTGCCTTGCCGGGTGAATACCTGGAGGCCGGGCAACTGATCGCAGAAATCATCGACCCCATCACTGACCGCGTAACGCCCGTGCACTGCCAGCATGCCGGCCTGCTTTACGCCCGTTCGCTACGCCGCATGGCCACTGCCGGGATGGTGATCAGCCATGTCGCCGGCACTGAGGCCTACCGTAGCGGCTACTTACTTTCGCCTTGAGGATGCACGCCCCATGTACAAATTGACCGTTGAAGGCCTGCATAAAAGCTATGGCGACAATGAAGTGCTCAAAGGTGTCTCACTCAAGGCCAGGACCGGTGACGTGATCAGCCTGATCGGCGCCAGCGGCTCGGGCAAGAGCACCTTCCTGCGCTGCATCAACTTCCTGGAAACGCCCAACGACGGCGCCATGACCCTGGACGGACAAACCATCCGCATGGTCAGTGACCGCCACGGCATGCGCGTGGCCGACGATGCCGAGTTGCAGCGCTTGCGCACGCGACTGGCGATGGTCTTCCAGCACTTCAACCTGTGGAGCCACATGAGCGTGCTGGAAAACATCACGATGGCGCCGCGCCGGGTGCTGGGGTGCAGCAAGAAAGACGCCGAAGACCGCGCCCGGCGCTACCTGGACAAAGTCGGCCTGCCCGCGCGGGTGGCCGATCAATACCCGGCATTCCTGTCCGGCGGCCAGCAGCAACGAGTAGCGATTGCCCGCGCGTTGGCGATGGAGCCCGAGGTGATGCTGTTCGACGAACCCACCTCGGCATTGGACCCGGAGTTAGTCGGTGAAGTACTGAAGGTCATCCAGGGCCTGGCCGAAGAAGGCCGCACCATGATCATGGTGACCCACGAAATGAGCTTTGCGCGCAAGGTTTCCAGCCAGGTGCTGTTCCTGCACCAAGGCCGGGTGGAAGAGCAAGGTGCGCCGGCGGATGTGCTGGGCAATCCGAAGAGCGAGCGCCTGCAGCAGTTTTTGAGCGGCAACTTGAAGTAAACCTTTGTGACGCCTGGAGGGTCTGTGCAATAGAGCCTCCAGAGCGTCAGCTGCCGCATGGCAAAACCCGTCGACTTCGCAAAACAATGGTTTGCCACCCGTGGCTGGCGTGCGTTCGCATTCCAGAAAGAAGTGTGGAAGGCCGTCAAAGACGGTCAATCCGGCTTGCTGCATGCCAGTACCGGCGCGGGTAAAACCTACGCGCTGTGGTTCGCCGCCCTAAATCGTTTCGCCATCACGCGCCCGCCCGCTACCGGCAAGCGCAAGGCGCCGGCCGAACCACTGACCGTATTGTGGATCACACCGATGCGCGCCTTGGCCGCCGACACCGCACGCGCGCTTGAGGCGCCGCTGACGGCCTTGCAGATCCCCTGGAGCGTTGGCCTGCGCACGGGCGACACCAGCAGCGGCGAACGCGCCCGCCAGACCCGCCGCCAGCCCACTGCACTGATCACCACCCCGGAAAGCCTGACACTGATGCTTGCGCGCGCCGACAGTGAGGTCAGCCTGGCGCATCTGCGCATGGTGGTGGTGGACGAATGGCATGAACTGATCGGCAATAAGCGCGGTGTGCAACTGCAACTGGCGTTGGCACGGCTGCGACGCTGGCACCCCGACTTGCTGGTCTGGGGCATTTCCGCGACCTTGGGTAATCAGGCCCACGCGCTGGATGTATTGGTCCCACAGGGTGGCGGGGTCAATGTGCAAGGGCAATCGCCCAAACAGTTGCTGGTTGACACACTGCTGCCGCCCATCGCCGAACGCTTTCCCTGGGCCGGCCATATCGGCTTGAAAATGCTCCCGCAAGTGGTGGCCGAAGTAGACGCCAGCAGCAGTTGCCTGGTGTTCACCAATACCCGGGCGCAGTCGGAAATCTGGTACCAGGCGCTGCTGGAGGCCAGGCCGGAATGGGCCGGCCTGATTGCGCTGCATCACGGTTCGCTGTCCCGCGAGACCCGGGACTGGGTGGAACGTGCGCTCAAAGACGGCCAACTCAAGGCGGTGGTGTGCACCTCCAGCCTGGACCTGGGCGTAGATTTCCTGCCGGTGGAGCGGGTGCTGCAGATAGGCTCGGCCAAAGGTGTGGCGCGCCTGATGCAACGCGCCGGCCGCTCGGGGCATGCTCCGGGGCGGCCATCACGGGTGACCCTGGTGCCGACCCACAGCCTGGAGCTGGTGGAAGCCGCCGCCGCAAAGGATGCGATTGCCCAGCGACGCATCGAAGCCCGCGAATCGCCCCACAAACCCTTGGATGTGCTGGTGCAACATCTGGTCAGCATGGCTCTGGGCGGCGGGTTTGTTCCCGATGCGCTGTTGGCGGAGGTCCGCGGGGCCTGGGCCTATCGCGATCTTACTGACGCCGATTGGACCTGGGCCCTGGCCTTTGTGCGCCATGGCGGGCTGTCGCTCACCGCTTATCCGGATTACCGCCGCGTAGAGCCCGACGAACAGGGCATCTGGCGCGTTCCCGATGCGCGACTGGCGCGCCGCCATCGCATGAGCGTGGGCACGATTGTCAGCGATGCGAGTATGCATCTGAAGTACTGGAGCAAAGGCGGTGGCGGCAAAAACCTCGGCAGTGTCGAGGAAGGTTTTATTGCGCGACTCAAGCCGGGTGACGGCTTTCTGTTCGCCGGACGCCTGCTGGAGTTGGTGCGCGTCGAAAACATGACCGCGTACGTGCGCCGCAGCACCGCGAAAAAAGCCGCCGTGCCGCGCTGGAATGGCGGGCGCATGCCGCTTTCCAACGAGCTGGCGCAGGCGGTGATCGAGCGCTTCGACGCGGCGGCGCAGGGTCGCTTCGACGGCCCGGAGATGCAGGCGGTGCAGCCATTGCTGTTGACACAACTGCGTTGGTCCGGCCTGCCGACCCGTGATCACTTGCTGGCGGAGTTTCTCAAGTCGCGCGAAGGCTGGCACCTGTTTCTTTACCCCTTCGCCGGGCGTCAGGTGCATCTGGGGCTGGCGAGTCTGCTGGCGTGGCGCGTCAGCCGGCAGCAACCCGTGACCTTTTCCATTGCGGTCAATGATTATGGGTTGGAATTGCTGAGCGCCACCGAGGTGCACTGGCCCGATGTGTTGACCGAGGCGCTGCTCAGCCCACAGGATTTGCTCACGGACGTGGCAGCCAGCCTCAACGCCGGTGAACTGGCGTTGCGGCGCTTTCGCGAAATCGCACGCATCGCCGGGCTGGTGTTCGCCGGTTACCCCGGCGCGCCGAAAAGCACCCGCCAGGTGCAGGCCTCCAGTGGCCTGTTCTTCGAAGTGTTCAAACAATATGATCCGCACAACCTGCTGTTGACCCAGGCTGGGGAAGAAGTCCTGCGCAACGAACTGGACATTCAGCGCCTGGAAGAGACATTGCTTCGCCTGTCGGCGCTGCAACTGGACCTGCATCTGATCCAGCGGCCCACCCCCCTGGCCTTTCCGCTGCTGGTGGAGCGGATGCGCGAGAGCCTGAGTTCGGAAAAACTCTCGGAGCGCATTGCGCGGATGGTCAAGGACCTGGAAAAAGTCGCGGATAAAGGGAACGCTTGATGGTGTGTTCGGTAACGCTTGAGGGTGAGCAATTGTGGCTGCTGGCGGACAAGGCGATGTACTGGCCGGCGCGCCAATACCTGCTGATCGCCGACGCTCACTTCGGCAAGGCCTCGGCCTACCGCAGCCTCGGGCAACCCGTGCCCCAGGGCACCACCAGCGAAAACCTGCAGCGCCTGGATCGGTTGCTGGTGGCCTTTGCCTGCGCTCGGGTGATCTTCCTCGGAGATTTCCTCCACGGCCCAGGCTCCCACGCCAGCGGCACCCTGGGCGCGCTCAGGGCCTGGCGAACGCGCCACGCTGAGTTGCCGATTACGTTGATTCGCGGCAATCACGATCAACGCGCTGGCGACCCGCCTGCCGACCTGAACATTGAGGTGGTAACGGAGCCACTATTGATAGGGCCATTCGCTCTACAGCACGAACCGCACGCCCACCCCAGCCATCATGTGCTGGCGGGGCATGTCCATCCGGTGTACCGCTTGCGCGGCAAAGGCCGGCAGAGCCTGCGCCTGCCGTGCTTCCAGATTGGCAAACGCGTCAGCCTACTTCCGGCGTTTGGCGCCTTTACCGGCGGTTACGCCGTGGAGCTGGACGATGAGTGCCGAATCTTTGTGATCGGCGATCACGAGGTCTGGCCGGTTCAGCGACGCACAGGCGTGCGTGCTGGGTCAGGCAACAGGTGAAGGAGGCGGCTCATCCGGCAGGGTGGGCTCCCCCGGTTCGGTAGGCTGCGGATAGTCCGGTTCAGGTTGGCCGGGAATGCCGCCCGCATAAGCAGGGTCGGCCATCAAGGACCAAGCCAGAACACCAATCTGATTGGGTTCAAGCCGGGCAAGTTCTGCGCTGATTCGCGGGTTGATCTTCATAGGGCACTCCTCAAGCGTGGCTCGACGCGTTTTACACGCGCCGAGGCAGTACACCTAGATAGAGTCAATTTCCGCAGACTAATTCCCTTTACTCGTAGGAGCTTTCGATCAAGCGCGTGGGAGCGTGACGCCACGCTGGCCCTGATACTTGCCGGCACGGTCCTTATAGGACACTTCGCACGCCTCGTCGGATTGCAGGAACAGCATTTGCGCCACGCCTTCGTTGGCGTAGATTTTCGCCGGCAAGGTGGTGGTGTTGGAGAACTCCAGGGTCACATGGCCTTCCCACTCGGGTTCCAGCGGGGTCACGTTGACGATGATGCCGCAACGGGCGTAGGTGCTTTTACCCAGGCAGATGGTCAATACGTCACGCGGGATACGGAAGAACTCCACGGTGCGGGCCAGGGCGAAGGAGTTTGGCGGGATGATGCAAACATCGCTCTTGACGTCGACGAAGCTTTTTTCGTCGAAGTTCTTCGGATCGACAATCGCCGAGTTGATATTGGTGAACACCTTGAATTCATCGGCGCAACGCACATCGTAGCCATAGCTGGAAACCCCGTACGAAATCACGCGCGCGTCGCCTTCGCCACGGATCTGGCGCTCGACGAACGGTTCGATCATGCCGTGTTCCTGCGCCATGCGGCGAATCCACTTGTCCGATTTGATGCTCATGGCGGTGTCCTGAATGCGAGGTGAAAAAATTCTGTGGGGCATCTTACCGGGGCCGGCTGTGGGGTTCAAAGGGCGCAGGACTTTTAATGACGAATGCACCGGCCTCCATTACCCGCAGCCAACGGGGCCGGGGCTCCTGGCGCGACTTTCGGGGACAATAAATACCACCGCCAGTCACGAAAATAGAGAAACCTTCGGAAATACCATTGGCACGTTCCGGAAAAAGGGTTAAGGTGGCGTCACTGTGTTGCTTGTGTCACTGAGAATCTCTACACGATATGTTGAATTTCGATCCAACCATCTCCAAGAATTTTTCCTGCTCTTTGCACTCAGTCTCGGCCAGGGCTTTTCCTGAGTCGCAGTTAACTTTGTTCAAGGAGTTACACCATGTCTAATCGCCAAACTGGTACCGTTAAGTGGTTCAACGATGAAAAAGGCTTCGGCTTCATCACTCCACAATCCGGTGACGACCTGTTCGTTCACTTCAAAGCTATCCAATCCGACGGCTTCAAAAGCCTGAAAGAAGGCCAACAGGTTTCTTTCATCGCTACCCGCGGTCAGAAAGGCATGCAAGCTGAAGAAGTTCAAGTTATCTAACTTGTACTGACTTAGTCGAAAAGACCCCGCCCTTAAAAGCGGGGTTTTTTTATGCCTGCAATTTGGCATTCATCCCAATCAAATGCCTGACACAAAACAATGTGGGAGGTGGCTTGCCCCCGATGGCGGCACATCAGTCGACAGCTATATCGACTGACCCACCGCTATCGGGGGCAAGCCCCCTCCCACATTCAAGCATTCAAGCGGCGTCGTTTATTGAAACAGCGACTCACTCGACAGGCCATTCTTCTCGAGGATCTCGCGCAAGCGTTTGAGCCCCTCTACCTGAATCTGCCGAACCCGCTCACGGGTCAGGCCGATCTCCAGGCCTACGTCCTCCAGGGTGCTGCTCTCATGGCCGCGCAGGCCGAAGCGGCGAATCACCACCTCGCGCTGCTTATCGGTGAGCTCCGACAACCACTGGTCGATGCTTTGGGACAGATCATCATCCTGCAACAGCTCGCACGGATCTGTCGGGCGATCATCCGTCAGGGTGTCCAGCAGGGTTTTATCCGAATCCGGACCCAGCGAGACATCGACCGAAGATACGCGCTCGTTCAGGCCAAGCATGCGCTTGACCTCCCCTACCGGTTTTTCCAGCAGGTTGGCGATTTCTTCGGGCGAAGGTTCATGATCGAGTTTTTGTGTCAGCTCACGCGCTGCCCGCAGGTACACGTTGAGCTCCTTGACCACATGGATCGGCAACCGGATCGTGCGGGTCTGATTCATGATCGCCCGTTCGATGGTCTGGCGAATCCACCAGGTGGCATAAGTCGAGAAGCGAAAGCCCCGCTCAGGGTCGAACTTCTCCACCGCCCGGATCAAGCCCAGGTTGCCTTCCTCGATCAAGTCCAGCAGCGACAATCCGCGATTGACGTAGCGGCGGGCGATTTTAACCACCAGGCGCAGGTTGCTTTCAATCATGCGTTTGCGCCCAGCCGGATCGCCCTTTTGCGACAGACGCGCAAAATGAACTTCTTCTTCGGGGGTGAGCAGAGGGGAAAAGCCGATTTCATTGAGGTACAACTGGGTCGCGTCGAGCGCCCGTGTGTAATCAATGTACTTGTGTTGCTTTAACGCGGAGGAGTTTTTGGATTTGGTGCGAACTGAGGGTGGTGATGCCCCCTCATTATCTGACATCGGTTCCGTAGCGATACCGGTCTCCATAAGGAGAACCTCATCGTCGATGTCAAACTCCGGCGCTTCTTTACTGAGAGCCATTGTTATAGTCCTTTGGTGAGTTCGACCTCAAGCTCAAGCGACGCCTTTATCCTTGGCAACGCTGGAGCCTGTTCCTTCTACGTGAGGGAACAGGCTGGCAACACATCAACGACGGGGTAGGAATTGCAGTGGGTCTACAGGTTTCCCTTGGCGGCGAATCTCAAAGTGCAGTTTCACCCGGTCTGTACCCGTTGAACCCATTTCGGCAATTGTCTGTCCGACCTTGACCTGCTGCCCCTCCCGAACCAACAACCTGCGGTTATGACCGTAGGCACTGACGTAGGTATCGCTGTGTTTGATGATGACCAGCTCGCCGTAGCCCCGTAGACCACTCCCGGCGTACACCACTGTCCCATCAGACGCAGCCAAAACAGGCTGTCCCAAATCCCCGGCGATATCAATGCCTTTATTCAAACTGCCGTTTGAAGAGAATTTTCCAATTAACACGCCGTTTGAAGGCCATCCCCAACCGGTCGGCGCCGGCCCTGCAGGTGGCAACGGCGCGGGTGCCGGCTTGCTCGCCACCGAAGGTGTGGCGGTACCTGCAGGCCTGGTGATAACCGTGGTTTTGCTCGAAGAAGAAGCCGAAGATCCCGACTTTGTCACAACTGCCGTGGGCGCCGAACCGGCGCGGCCATCGAAGCGAATCGTCTGCCCCGGATGAATCGTATAAGGCACGGGAATGTTGTTACGAGCTGCGAGCGCCTTGTAATCCCAACCATAACGGAAGGCAATCGAGAACAGCGTATCGCCCTTGCGCACGACGTATTGGCCGGTGGTCACCGTCGGCTTCTGCGGTGCCGCATTGGTGCGGTCAACTACCCGCGCACCGCCGGATGGCGTGCTCGAGCAGGCTGCCAGTAAGGAACTCAAGACAAGGCCAAGCACCAGTCGCTGAAAGCTTGTTTTACTCATTCGCTGCGCAGGACCTGTGAGACTCACCCGCCGCTCCCTTTGTGGTGGCTGAACGTTAACGCCTGTATCAGGCTTGAAAGATGACGCAAGTATAACTGGGCATTAGCTTTTTACCGGCACACGAACTGAAACGAAAACTTCATCATGTTTAATTCCGGCGCCTTCCCCCGTTGAATCTATAGACCCCGCCGTAAGACACATGTGCGCCTGTGGAATTCACTGCCTGGAAATAAATGATCAGGCCAGCGGGCCGTTGAGCAGCGGCACGAAGCGCACAGCCCCGAGCACATGCCGGGAAAAGCCATCGTCCTCGCGAATAATGAGCATCAATTGTTGCACTTCGCCGGAGCCCACCGGGATGACCAGCCGGCCGCCAGGCGCCAGTTGATCGAGCAGCGCTTGCGGCACATCGGTGGCCACCGCAGTCACAATGATGCCGTTATAGGGCGCCAATGCCGGCCAGCCTTCCCAGCCATCGCCCCAACGAAACACTACGTTACGCAGGTTCAGCTCCACCAGGCGCTCTTTGGCGCGGTCCTGCAGCACCTTGATGCGCTCGACCGAGAACACCCGTTCGACCAACTGAGACAACACGGCGGTCTGATAGCCGGAGCCGGTGCCGATTTCCAGCACCTTGTCCAACGGCCCGGCGGCCAGCAACAACTCGCTCATGCGGGCGACCATATAGGGCTGGGAGATGGTCTGGTTGTGGCCGATCGGCAACGCCGTGTCTTCGTAGGCGCGGTGCGCCAGGGCTTCGTCGACAAAAAGGTGCCGAGGCGTGCGCCGGATCACTTCCAGGACCTGCGCGTTGGACAAGCCTTCTTCGTACAGACGCTGGATCAAACGCTCGCGCGTGCGCTGGGAAGTCATCCCGATGCCACGGCGCAGCAAGTCGTCTTGTTCACGAGCCATCAGCGCAGTCCCTCCAGCCAGCCATCAAGTCCACTGAAGGCATCACTGAAGGTGCGATCGAATTGCAACGGGGTAATCGATACATAGCCTTGCATCACCGCATGAAAGTCCGTGCCCTCGCCACCATCCTCGGCATCGCCGGCCGCGGCGATCCAATAGCCTTCCTTGCCACGCGGGTCGACCACCTTCAAGGGTGCCGCCGCACGGGCACGGTGCCCCAGCCGCGTCAGCTGGATACCGCGAATATGGTCAAGAGGCAGGTTGGGGATATTGACGTTAAGCACGGTGCGCGGCGGCAGGTCCAGGGACGCGTGCGCTTGCACCAGCTTGCGCGCGTAGTACGCCGCCGTCGCCAGGTTATCCAGTTGCCGTGAGGCGAAGGAAAAGGCGAACCCGATACCGCCGAGAAAGCGCCCTTCAAGGGCGGCCGCCACGGTGCCGGAATACAGCACATCATCGCCCAGGTTCGCGCCCAGGTTGATGCCCGACACCACCAGGTCCGGCGCGTGCTCCAACAAGCTGTTGATCGCCAGGTGTACGCAGTCGGTGGGGGTGCCGTTCACGCTGATAAAGCCATTGGCCAGCACCTTGGGGTGCAACGGACGGTCGAGCGTCAGCGAACTGCTGGCGCCGCTCTTGTCCTGGTCGGGGGCCACCACCACGCATTCGGCGTAATCCGCCAGCGCAGCATGAAGCGCGGCGAGGCCGGGTGCGGTGGCACCGTCATCGTTTGATATCAGAATACGCATGGGTTGTCCGTCGGCCCCACCGGCACTAGATCAACGAGTTCGCGCACCAATACAGTGGCGAAGCATCCAGCCGGCAGGACGAATTCCAATTGCAGAATGTCAGGCTCGGGATAATGCCACGTCAACCCGCCAATGGGCAGTCGCAGAATGCGACGTTCTTGGCTCATTCCCGCATTCACCAGCCAATCACGCAGGTCAGCTTCTGCGGCGGCGACAGATTGTTCCAATTCATAGGTAAGACCTTTCGCCGGAGACTCGCCCTCCCCCCACTGCGGGCCGGTGGGATGCAGGTCGAGGATCGCCAGGCGCGGGTCGCTGCATTCAGCCTCACCGGCCGGGAAAAAGCTGCGGCTGTCGGTGAAGGCCAGCAAGTCGCCGACTTGGGCGCGCTGCCAGGAGCCGTCGGCGACACGCGCCGCCAACACTTTGTTGAACAGCAAGCTACGGGCGGTGGACAGCAACCGCGAACGCACATTGCGCTGTTCCGGCAAGGCCTTGCGAGCCGCCCAGTCACGGGCATCGACGACATTGCCGCCATTATGGCCAAAACGCTGGGCACCGAAATAGTTGGGAATACCGTGCTGGGCAATCTGTTGCAGACGCGCGTCGATGGCGGCGGTATCACCGTTCAACTGGGTCAGGCGCAAGGTAAAGCCATTGGCCGCATGCGCACCGCGCTGCAACTTGCGTTTGTGCCGCGCGGTTTTCAGGATCCTGAGGGTGTCGTTCTCGGCGGCACTCATGTTTGGGTCGGCCTTGCCGGGCAATTGCACGCTGAACCACTGGCGGGTCAATGCCTGGCGATCCTTGAGCCCGGCATAGCTGACGGTGCGCAAAGGCACGCCAGCCGCCTTGGCGATACGCCGCGCCGCTTCCTCGGTATTCAGGCCGCGCTTCTCCACCCACAACCACAGGTGCTCGCCTTCGCCGGTCAGCGGGATATCGAGCACTTCGTCCACCTGGAAATCTTCGGCAGTGGCCTTCAGGACCGCGCTGCCCAACGCTTCGCCATAGGCACGCGGGCCCAGCAACTCAAGTTCGTTCATGCGCGCAGCAACAAGGCGACGGAGTGCACGGCGATGCCCTCTTCACGACCGGTAAACCCGAGCTTTTCGGTGGTGGTGGCTTTCACGTTGACTTGGTCCAATTCTATTTGCAGGTCTGCGGCAATCAAGGCGCGCATCGATTCGATATGCGGGGCCATTTTCGGCGCCTGGGCCACGATGGTGTTATCGACGTTGCCGACCTTCCAGCCTTTGGCGTGGATCAAGCCGACGACATGGCGCAGCAACACACGGCTGTCGGCGCCCTTGAAGGTGGGATCGGTGTCCGGAAAGTGCTTGCCGATATCACCCAATGCCGCTGCGCCGAGCAACGCATCGCTCAAGGCGTGCAAGACAACGTCGCCGTCAGAATGAGCCAGCAGCCCATGGTGGTGCGCGATACGCACGCCGCCCAAGGTGATGAAATCGCCTTCAGCGAAACGGTGCACATCGTAGCCGTGGCCAATACGCATAAAAAAACGCCCCGATTTAATTCAGGGCGTGATTCTACCTACTTTTGCCTCACATTAACCGAGCAAAGCACGACCATGATGGCGCAAATGGTCATCGATGAAGCTGGCGATAAAGAAGTAGCTGTGGTCGTAGCCAGGTTGCAGCCGCAGTTCCAGCGGATGACCGGCCGCCTTGGCGGCTTGCTGCAAGGCCTCGGGCTTGAGCTGCACGGCGAGGAAATCGTCGCGATCGCCCTGGTCCACCAGCAGCGGCAACTGTTCCGACGCTTCGCTGATCAGCACGCAGGCATCCCATTCGCGCCACTTCGAGCGCTCTTCTCCCAGGTAACGGGAGAAGGCTTTCTGGCCCCAGGGGCAGTCCATCGGATTGTTGATCGGCGAAAACGCCGACACGCTCTGGTAACGCCCTGGGTTACGCAGCGCGCAGACCAACGCACCGTGGCCGCCCATCGAGTGGCCGCTGATGCCCCGCTTGTCTGACGCCGGGAAATGCGCCTCCACCAACTCCGGCAATTCCTGCACCACATAGTCATGCATCCGATAATGCCTGGCCCAGGGTTCCTGGGTGGCGTTCAGATAGAACCCGGCGCCCAGACCAAAGTCCCAGGCGCTATCCGGGTCATCCGGCACACCGGGGCCGCGCGGGCTGGTATCCGGCGCCACGATGATCAAGCCCAGCTCGGCGGCCATGCGATGGGCACCGGCCTTTTGCATGAAGTTCTCGTCGGTGCAGGTCAGCCCGGACAGCCAATACAGCACCGGCAGCTTGCCGCCCTGCTCCGCCTGCGGCGGCAGGTAGACGGCGAAGGTCATGTCGCAATCAAGCACAGCGGAATGATGCTTATAGCGTTTATGCCAGCCGCCGAAGCTTTTCTGGCAGGACAGGTTTTCCAGACTCATGGCCGACCTCAGAAATGGATGACGGTACGAATGCTTTTGCCTTCATGCATCAGGTCAAACGCTTTGTTGATGTCTTCCAGGCCCATGGTGTGGGTGATGAAGGTATCCAGCGGGATCTCGCCGGTCTGGGCCATTTCCACGTAGCTTGGCAATTCTGTGCGTCCGCGTACGCCGCCGAATGCAGAACCGCGCCAGACGCGACCGGTCACAAGTTGGAACGGACGGGTGGCGATTTCCTGGCCTGCACCGGCCACGCCAATGATCACCGACTCGCCCCAGCCTTTATGGCAGCACTCCAGGGCCGCACGCATCAGCTGGACATTGCCGATGCACTCGAAGGAAAAGTCCACGCCGCCATCGGTCAAATCGACAATCACGTCCTGGATCGGACGGTCATAGTCTTTCGGGTTGATGCAGTCGGTAGCGCCCAGTTGCTTGGCGATTTCGAACTTGGCCGGGTTGATGTCGATGGCGATGATGCGACCGGCCTTGGCTTTCACTGCGCCAATCACCGCCGACAGACCGATACCGCCCAGACCGAAGATGGCCACGGTGTCACCCGGCTTGACCTTGGCGGTGTTGATCACCGCGCCGATACCGGTGGTAACGCCACAGCCCAGCAGGCAGACCTTTTCCAGCGGCGCTTCTTTAGGAATCTTGGCGACGGAGATTTCCGGCAGCACGGTGTACTCGGAGAAGGTCGAGGTACCCATGTAGTGGAAAATCGGCTGGCCCTTGTAGGAGAAACGCGTAGTGCCGTCAGGCATCAAGCCTTTGCCCTGGGTGGAACGGATGGCCTGGCACAGGTTGGTCTTGCCGGACAGGCAGAATTTGCATTGACCGCATTCCGGGGTGTACAGCGGGATCACATGGTCGCCGACGGCCACCGAGGTTACGCCTTCGCCAATGGCCTCGACCACGGCACCGCCTTCATGACCAAGGATCGACGGGAAGATCCCTTCCGGGTCTGCCCCCGACAGCGTGTAGGCGTCGGTATGGCACACGCCGGACGCGACCACGCGCAACAGCACTTCGCCCGCCTTGGGCATGGCGACATCGACTTCCACAATCTCAAGGGGTTTCTTGGCTTCGAAGGCTACGGCGGCGCGGGACTTGATCATCCGGGGTTCTCCATGGAGTAAAAGTTGATTGGCTCAGTGTAAAACATGGCTGATTGATTAATAATCCAGGCAAAAGCAAAACATTATTGCTGTATGGGGACAATGTTCATGCTGGAGAATCGTTGGGAGGGCATCGATGAGTTTGTCGCCGTGGCCGAGTGCAGCCAATTCACGGCTGCGGCCGAGCGTCTGGGGGTCTCGTCGTCCCATATCAGCCGCCAGGTGGCGCGCCTGGAAGAACGCCTGCAAACCCGCCTGTTGTATCGCAGTACACGCAAGGTGACGCTGACCGAAGCGGGCCAGACGTTCCTGCAACATTGCCAGCGCTTGCAGGACGGGCGCGAAGAAGCGTTACGTGCGGTGGGCGACCTGACCAGCGAACCCAAGGGCATGTTGCGCATGACCTGCGCGGTGGCCTATGGCGAACGCTTTATCGTGCCGCTGGTAACAGCGTTCATGGCGCTCTATCCACAGTTGCGCGTCGATATCGAGCTGAGCAACCGCCCGCTGGACCTGGTGCACGAAGGCCTCGACCTGGCGATTCGCCTCGGGCGCCTGCAAGACTCACGCATGGTTGCCAGCCGCCTGGCTGCGCGCCGCATGTATTTGTGTGCGTCACCTTCCTACCTGGCCCGGTATGGTCGACCACACAGTTTGTCGGAATTGAGTCGGCACAACTGCCTGATCGGCAGTTCAGACATCTGGCAACTGGCCCAGGACGGCCGCGAATTTTCCCAGCGGGTGCAGGGCAACTGGCGCTGCAACAGTGGGCAGGCGGTGCTGGATGCCGCGCTGCAAGGCATGGGGCTATGCCAGTTGCCGGACTATTACGTGCTGGAGCACTTGCACAGTGGCGCGCTGGTGTCGCTGCTGGAGGCGCATCAGCCGCCGAATACGGCGGTGTGGGCGTTGTATCCGCAGCAGCGGCATTTATCGCCGAAGGTCAGGAAGTTGGTGGATTTCTTGAAGGAGGGGCTGGCTGGGAGGCCGGAGTATGGCCAGACGTTGTAGGAGCGAGGCGGGCGGCTAGCCCTTGCTCGCGAAAAACCTGAGAGCGCCGCGCCTAGCCAGGAAACCCGCGTTATCGTTGGCGATTTTCGCGAGCAAGCTCGCTCCTACAAAGAGCGGTTAGCCCAGCGCAACCGCAGCCATTCCAGGTCTTCCGGCCGCGTCACCTTGATGTTGTCCGAACGCCCTTCGATCAGGCGTGGCGCCTGGCCGGACCACTCCATGGCCGAGGCTTCGTCGGTAATCACCGCATCGGCCACCAGGCTGTCCGCCAAGGCCCGGTGCAAGGCGCCCAGGCGGAACATCTGGGGCGTAAAGGCCTGCCAGATCAGGCTACGATCAACGGTCTCGACGATACGGCCGTGTTTGTCGACGCGCTTGAGGGTGTCACGGGCCGGCACGGCCAGCAGGCCACCCACGGGATCGTCAGCCAGTTCACCCAGTAGCTTGTCGAGATCATCACGGCTCAGGTTGGGCCGCGCTGCATCGTGCACCAACACCCAATCTTCATCACTGGCGCCCAGGGCATTGAGCTGCAGCAGCGCATTGAGCACGGAACCTGAGCGCTCCGATCCGCCATCCGCACGCTGAATACGCGGGTCGGCGGCACATGCCAGGCTGGGCCAGTAGGGATCATCAACTGCAAGACTGACCACCAGCCCTTGCAGCGCAGGGTGGTCAAGGAAACAGCCAAGGCTGTGTTCGAGAATGGTGCGCCCGCCCAGTTGCAGATACTGCTTGGGACGGTCGGCGGCCATACGGGCACCAACACCCGCGGCCGGAATCACGGCCCAGAAGGCCGGTAACTCGGTGTTCATTGGGCCAACTGGTAGAGGGTTTCGCCCTCCTTGACCATGCCCAATTCATGACGCGCCCGCTCTTCAACGGTCTCCGTGCCTTTTTTCAGCTCAAGCACTTCGGCATCAAGCACGCGGTTGCGCTCCAGCAGACGTTCGTTTTCGGCGTGCTGGTCGGCAATTTGCTGGGTCAGCTCTTCCACCTGCGCAAAGCTGCCGTTACCGACCCATAGGCGGTACTGCAGGCCAGCCAGCAACAAGAGCAAGACGAGGAACAACCAATTGGGACTGCGCATCGAAATCCGGGTATCCAGTGAAAAAAGACAGTCATGCAAACCTTTTGCAGCAACTGATAGCACGAAGCCTGGATAAACCAGGCTTGTGCTTGTCAGTCAGCAGATTAGCGCCGAAATGCCCACTGTCGTGAGATTTCCGACGCAATCGGCCGACTTTTTACCATTTACTGCTCAGCCGCGAAACTCGCTGCGACCGTTGTACTTGGCTTTACCCGCCAATTGCTCTTCGATGCGCAGCAATTGGTTGTACTTGGACACGCGGTCGGAACGGCACAGGGAACCGGTCTTGATCTGGCCCGCCGAGGTGCCCACGGCCAGGTCGGCAATGGTCGAATCTTCGGTTTCGCCGGAGCGGTGCGAGATCACGGCGGTGTAGCCCGCAGCCTTGGCCATCTGGATGGCTTCCAGGGTTTCGGTCAGGGTGCCGATCTGGTTGAACTTGATCAGGATCGAGTTGGCGATCTTCTTGTCGATGCCTTCTTTCAGGATCTTGGTGTTGGTCACGAACAGATCGTCGCCCACCAACTGGATTTTTTCGCCGATCTTGTCGGTGAGAATTTTCCAGCCGTCCCAATCGGACTCATCCAGGCCGTCTTCGATCGAGATAATCGGGTAGCGCTGGGTCAGGCCCTTCAGGTATTCGGCAAAGCCTTCGGAATTGAACACCTGGCCTTCGCCGGACAAGTTGTACTTGCCATCTTCATAGAATTCGCTGGCAGCGCAGTCCAGGGCCAGGGTCACGTCGGTGCCCAGTGTGTAGCCGGCGTTGGCCACAGCTTCGGAGATCACTTTGAGTGCATCTTCGTTGGACGCCAGGTTCGGTGCGAAACCACCTTCGTCACCCACTGCAGTGCTCAGGCCACGGGCCTTCAGCACAGCCTTGAGGTGATGGAAAATCTCGGTGCCCATGCGCAGGCCTTCGGAGAAGGACTTGGCGCCAACCGGCTGCACCATGAATTCCTGGATGTCGACGTTGTTATCGGCGTGCTCGCCACCGTTGATGATGTTCATCATCGGCACCGGCATCGAGTACACACCCGGCGTGCCGTTCAAGTTGGCGATGTGCGCGTACAGCGGCAGGTCCTGGTCCTGGGCGGCGGCCTTGGCGGCGGCCAGGGACACGGCGAGGATCGCGTTGGCGCCCAGGCTGCCTTTGTTTTCGGTGCCGTCGAGCTTGATCATCGCGTGGTCCAGGGCTTTCTGGTCCAGCGGGTCCTTGCCCAGCAACAGGTCACGGATCGGGCCGTTGATGTTGGCTACCGCCTTGAGTACACCCTTGCCCAGGTAACGGCTCTTGTCGCCATCACGCAGTTCCAGCGCTTCACGGGAACCTGTGGAAGCACCGGACGGCGCGCAGGCGCTGCCGATGATGCCGTTATCGAGAAGCACGTCGGCTTCGACGGTGGGGTTGCCACGGGAGTCGAGAACTTCACGACCTTTGATGTCGACGATTTTTGCCATTGTTGTAAACACTCCAAAGTTGACGAAAACGACGCAGCTGAAGGAAATCTTTTGACCGACCGCAAGGGTGGAACAACAGGGCAGGCTTGCAGACGACAAGGCTCAGGCCTGGGGCCTGAGCATAAAGCGTGGGAAATTCTACCGGAGAAACGACGCTTACGCGGTCTCTACCGTCGGAAAACTCTTGACCAGTTCGTCCAACTGCTTGAGCTGGGCCAGGAACGGCTCCAGCTTGTCCAGGCGCAGGGCACAGGGGCCGTCGCACTTGGCGTTGTCCGGGTCCGGGTGGGCTTCCAGGAACAGGCCGGCCAGGGACTGGCTGATGCCCGCCTTGGCCAGGTCCAGCACCTGGGCACGGCGACCGCCGGCGGAATCGGCGCGACCACCGGGCATTTGCAACGCGTGTGTCACGTCGAAGAACACCGGGTATTCGAACTGTTTCATGATGCCGAAACCGAGCATGTCCACCACGAGGTTGTTATAGCCGAAGCTCGAACCACGCTCGCACAGGATCAACTGGTCGTTACCCGCTTCCACGCATTTGCTCAGGATATGTTTCATTTCCTGGGGCGCGAGGAACTGGGCTTTCTTGATATTGATCACCGCGCCGGTCTTGGCCATGGCGACCACGAGGTCGGTCTGGCGCGACAGGAAGGCCGGCAACTGGATGATGTCGCACACCTCGGCGACCACGGCAGCCTGCTCGGGCTCGTGGACGTCGGTGATGATCGGCACGCCGAAGGCTTGCTTGATGTCCTGGAAGATCCGCATGCCTTCTTCAAGGCCCGGGCCGCGATAGGAGGTCACGGACGAGCGGTTGGCCTTGTCGAAGCTGGCCTTGAATACATAGGGGATCCCCAACTTCTGGGTAACCCGCACGTACTCTTCACAGACCTGCATCGCCATGTCGCGGCTTTCCAGTACGTTCATGCCGCCGAACAGCACCATGGGCTTGTCGTTGGCAATCTCGATGTCGCCTACGCGAATGATCTTCTGGGCCATCAGGGTTATGCCTTCTTCTGATGTTGCGTCAGTGCCGCTTTGACGAAACCGCTGAACAGCGGGTGACCGTCGCGCGGCGTCGAGGTGAACTCAGGGTGGAACTGGCAGGCCACGAACCACGGGTGATCCGGTGCCTCGACCACTTCAACCAGCTTGCCGTCGCCGGAGCGGCCGGAAATCTTCAGGCCCGCTTCTTTGATCTGCGGCAGCAGGTTGTTATTCACTTCGTAGCGGTGACGGTGACGCTCGACGATCACGTCCTTGCCGTAGCAGTCGTGGACCAGCGAACCGGCTTCCAGCAGGCAGTCCTGTGCGCCAAGGCGCATGGTGCCGCCCAGATCGGAGGCTTCGGTACGGGTTTCGACGGCACCGGTGGCGTCTTCCCACTCGGTGATCAGGCCCACGACCGGGTGGCCGCTGGTGTGATCGAACTCGGTGGAGTTGGCGTCTTTCCAGCCCAGCACGTTACGAGCGAACTCGATGACGGCCACTTGCATGCCCAGGCAGATACCCAGGTAGGGCACCTTGTTCTCGCGAGCGTATTGCACGGCGGTGATCTTGCCTTCCACGCCACGCAGGCCGAAACCGCCGGGGACGAGGATCGCGTCCACGCCTTCGAGCAGCGCGGTGCCCTGGTTCTCGATGTCTTCGGAATCGATGTAGCGCAGGTTGACCTTGGTACGATTGCTGATGCCGGCGTGACTCATCGCTTCGATCAAGGATTTGTACGCGTCGAGCAGTTCCATGTACTTGCCGACCATGGCGATGGTGACTTCATGCTCAGGGTTGAGCTTGGCGTCGACCACGGCTTCCCACTCGGACAGGTCCGCGCCGTTGCACTGCAGGCCGAAACGCTCGACTACAAAATCATCCAGGCCCTGGGAATGCAGGATGCCAGGGATCTTGTAGATGGTGTCGGCGTCTTCCAGGGCGATCACCGCACGTTCTTCAACGTTGGTGAACTGCGCGATCTTGCGACGCGAGGAAATATCGATCGGGTGATCGGAGCGGCAGACCAGCACGTCCGGCTGCAGGCCGATGGAACGCAGTTCCTTGACCGAGTGCTGGGTTGGTTTGGTTTTGGTTTCGCCGGCAGTGGCGATGTACGGCACCAGGGTAAGGTGCATCAGCATCGCGCGCTTGGCGCCGACTTCGAAACGCAACTGGCGAATGGCTTCGAGGAACGGTTGGGATTCGATGTCACCCACGGTGCCACCGATCTCGACCATCGCCACGTCGGCATCGCCTGCGCCCTTGATGATGCGGCGCTTGATTTCGTCGGTGATGTGCGGGATCACCTGGATGGTTGCACCCAGGTAGTCACCACGGCGCTCTTTGCGCAGCACGTGCTCGTAGACACGGCCGGTGGTGAAGTTGTTGTTCTGGGTCATGGTCGTGCGGATGAACCGCTCGTAGTGGCCCAGGTCCAGGTCGGTCTCGGCGCCGTCATGGGTGACGAACACTTCACCGTGCTGGAACGGGCTCATGGTGCCCGGGTCGACGTTGATGTACGGGTCCAGCTTGAGCATGGTGACTTTAAGCCCCCGCGCCTCCAGGATGGCCGCCAATGAAGCGGAGGCAATGCCTTTCCCCAATGAAGAAACAACACCGCCCGTGACGAATATGTAGCGCGTCATGAAAAACCCTAGAAGTCTGCGTTAAAGCGGTACGAGCCGCCGGGGAAAGCGAAGAGAGGCCGAAGCCCCCGATCACCTGCATTAATCACAGTGCACCTTTCAAAAAAACCGCCGCGTTGTGACAGACCAGCAATGGAACACCGGTACGTTGATCGCTACACATTTTTTGGAATCGCCCAGCAAAGACTGCTTGGTAATCGGCAACTGCTGCGATTCAGGCGAATCCACAGAAGTTGTATCAAGAAGGGAGCGTAGTCTACCGGAAAGGCTCTATCAGCTCAAACCTTGATCGCAGGTCTGTGGCAACCAATGCAATTGCCAGTCGTTCGGCGTGCCGGCCCATAGCCCCGCGAGGGTTGGGACAGCCAGCAATCGCTCGCCCCGATACAGCAGCGGCAATCTGCGACGGACAAACCCGGGCATGCCGCACTCATTGAGCAGGCGTTTCAGGTCGCGCCGGCCGCGACCTGGCACTTCGATGACTTCGCCACCCTGGCGGTAGCGGATTTCCAGCGGACCTTCAGGCGCCTCGCCAATCAGTTTCAACTGACCATTGCCGGGTAACTCCAGTGGTTTTTGCGGATCGGGCCAGCTCACCGATGCGTCGGAAAATTCCGACCATGTAGAGGGCAGCCACCAGATGCGCTCGCCGCTGCGGTGCAACTCGCCGTCAGCCAGACGCCATAGGGGCTGCGCATCATTCTTGGCATCGCGCATGGAATGCCAGCCGGCCCAGTGGTCGCTGTCGGGCAGGCGGGTGAGTGGAGCCAGCCAATGGCGCAGTGCATTGCGCTGGCGTGCGTCGGAAAGCTCGCGCAAGGGCGCAAGGGCCAGGGAGCGCAAAGGCAACCAGGGAAACAGCGAGGGATGATCGGCGCGCTGCAGGTCCATGGCGGCCAGCTCATCGAGCAAGCCTTGGGCTTGTTCCAGATGTTCAGCCGTGCGGGCCAGGCTTGACACCACTTGAGGCCAGCGCTGCGCCAGCACCGGGAAGACGCGGTGCCGCAGATAATTACGGGAGAAACGTGGGTCAGCGTTCGAAGGGTCTTCGATCCACTGTAAATGATGTGCCTGGGCGTAGGCCTCCAGCTCGACACGCGTGACGTCCAGCAGCGGGCGCACCAGATGACCTTGCGCCAAAGCGCGATGCGCGGGCATTGCCGCAAGCCCACGCACCCCGGCGCCGCGCAACAGGCGGAACAACAGGGTTTCAGCCTGATCGTCGCGATGCTGGCCGGTGAGCAGCACCTCCCCTGCCCCGGTCACCTCGGCAAAGGCCTGATAGCGTGCATCACGCGCTGCCTGTTCAAGGCTGGCGCCGGGCTGCACCTGTACGCGCATGACCCGCAGGGGCACGCCCAGGCTGTCGCAGACCGATTGGCAATGACCTGACCAGGCGTCAGCGGCAGCTTGCAGGCCATGGTGAACATGCACAGCACGCAGCGGTGGAATGTTTGTCAGAGAAGCCAAGAGATGCAACAGGACGGTGGAATCGAGGCCACCCGAAAATGCGACATGCCAGGCCGGGGCGTTGCGCCAGGGGGCCAGGGTTTGCAGGAGCTTGGCGGATAGGAGTGGCTTCATCAGATAGTAACGCCGCAACCCTTGAATACGTTGGCCAAGCATACACAAAGCAAATGTGGGAGGGGGCTTGCCCCCGATTGCTGAGTGTCAGTCACCGAATCTAGTGACGGGTCCACCGCTATCGGGGGCAAGCCCCCTCCCACATTGAGTGACGGCGTCGGCTTAGAGACCGTAGCTCATCAGACGCTCGTAACGACGGGCCAACAGCGCTTCGTTATCCAGCTTCTTGAGCATCGCCAGTTGCGAACCCAGTTCAGCACGGATAGTCGCGGCAGCCGCAGCCGGATCACGATGCGCGCCGCCCAGTGGCTCGGCGATGACTTTATCAACGATCCCCAGGCCCTTGAGGCGATCAGCGGTGATGCCCATGGCCTCAGCAGCGTCCGGCGCCTTTTCGGCGGTTTTCCACAGAATGGAGGCGCAACCTTCCGGCGAAATCACCGCGTAGGTCGAATACTGCAACATGTTCAGTTGGTCGCAAACGCCAATGGCCAATGCACCGCCGGAACCGCCTTCACCGATCACGGTCGCAATAATCGGGGTCTTGAGGCGCGCCATGACGCGCAGGTTCCAGGCAATCGCTTCGCTCTGGTTCCGCTCTTCGGCATCGATACCTGGGTAGGCACCTGGGGTGTCGATGAAGGTCAGGATTGGCATCTTGAAGCGTTCGGCCATTTCCATCAGACGGCAAGCCTTGCGGTAGCCTTCCGGACGCGGCATGCCGAAGTTGCGACGCACTTTTTCGCGCACTTCACGGCCTTTCTGATGGCCGATCACCATCACTGGCTGGTCGTCCAGTCGAGCGATGCCGCCCACGATAGCCGCATCGTCGGAGAAATGGCGGTCGCCATGCAGCTCGTCGAACTCGGTGAAGATGTGCTGAATGTAGTCCAGAGTGTACGGACGGCGCGGGTGGCGAGCCAGGCGCGCGATCTGCCAGCTGGTCAGCTTGCCGAAAATATCTTCGGTGAGCGTGCTGCTCTTGTCTTGCAGGCGGGCGATCTCATCGCCGATATTCAGCGAATTGTCATTGCCGACCAGGCGCAGCTCTTCGATCTTGGCTTGCAGGTCAGCGATCGGCTGTTCGAAATCAAGAAAATTCGGGTTCATAAGCGTCCGTCTTGGGTCGACGGCCAAGGGGTGCCTGGCCAGCCGGTTGTCTATTCGCGCCCTACCTTAAGGGAGAGGCGCGTTTAGGTCGAGATTAAATGTTTGGCCGAGATCAGGCGAATACTCTTCAGGGAAAAGCAAGCGCCTGGCCATCAGCGGTATTGGAGAAAGACGTTGTCACGGCCGAACTGGTCACGCAATGCTTGAATCAAGCCGTCAGCGGGATCGATTCGCCAGGTTTCGCCAAACTGCAACATGGCCTTGGCGTCGTTGCCGGTGTACTCCATGGTCACCGGGCACGCACCACGGTGACGCTTGAGCAGGTCACCCAACCAGCGTAGCTGATCGCCCTTGAGCGCCTCGGTCTTGACCTTCAGGCGCAGGCTTTCGGCCAGGTTGGTACGTGCATCTTCCATGCTCATCACGCGCTTGATGCGCAGGCGCAGGCCGCCGGAGAAGTCGTCGTTGCTGACCTCCCCTTCCACCACCACCATGGCGTCGGTCTGCAGCAGCGACTGGGCGGAGTGGAACGCGTCGGCAAACAGTGACGCTTCGATCCGGCCCGAGCGGTCGTCGAGGGTGATAAAACCCATCTTGTCGCCCTTCTTATTTTTCATCACCCGCAGGGCGATGATCATCCCGGCAACCGTCTGGGTATCCCGGGCCGGCTTCAGGTCGATGATGCGCTGACGGGCGAAACGGCGAATCTCGCCTTCGTACTCGTCAATCGGGTGACCCGTGAGGTACAGGCCCAAGGTGTCTTTCTCACCCTTGAGGCGTTCCTTGAGAGTCAGCTCCTTGGCCTTGCGGTGGTTGGCATACACATCCGCATCTTCTTCGACGAACAGTCCGCCAAACAGGTCGGCGTGGCCGCTGTCATGGGTACGCGCCGTCTGTTCGGCGGCCTTGATCGCTTCTTCCATGGCAGTCAGCAGCACCGCGCGGTTGCGGTCGATATTGGCCTGGTAAGCCTTCGGCTCATCATGGAAATACGGGCCGAGACGGTCCAGCGCACCGCTGCGGATCAGGCCGTCGAGGGTCCGTTTGTTGATACGCTTGAGGTCGACCCGCGCGCAGAAGTCGAACAGATCCTTGAAAGGCCCGTCCTGACGCGCCTCGGTGATGGCTTCCACCGGCCCCTCACCTACGCCCTTGATCGCGCCGAGGCCATAGATGATGCGGCCTTCGTCGTTCACCGTGAACTTGAACTCCGAGGCGTTCACGTCCGGCGCGTCGAGGCGCAGCTTCATGGTGCGCACTTCCTCGATCAAGGTCACGACCTTGTCGGTGTTGTGCATATCCGCCGAGAGTACCGCAGCCATGAACGGCGCCGGATAGTGGGCTTTCAACCAGGCGGTCTGGTACGACACCAGGCCGTACGCGGCGGAGTGGGATTTGTTGAAGCCGTAACCGGCGAATTTCTCTACCAGGTCGAAGATGTTACCGGCCAGGTCCGCGTCAATATTGTTGGTGGCGCAGCCCTCGATGAAACCGCCGCGTTGCTTGGCCATTTCTTCGGGTTTCTTTTTACCCATGGCCCGACGCAGCATGTCCGCACCGCCGAGGGTGTAACCGGCCATCACCTGGGCGATCTGCATCACCTGTTCCTGATACAGGATGATGCCGTAGGTCGGCGCCAGTACCGGCTTGAGGCCTTCGTACTGATAGTCGGAGTGCGGGTACGCCAGTTCGGCGCGGCCGTGCTTACGGTTGATAAAGTCATCAACCATGCCCGATTGCAGCGGCCCCGGACGGAACAAGGCCACCAGTGCGATCAAGTCTTCCAGGCAGTCGGGCTTGAGCTTTTTGATCAGCTCCTTCATGCCGCGCGACTCAAGCTGGAACACCGCAGTGGTTTCGGCTTTTTGCAGCAGGCTGTAGGTCGGCTTGTCGTCCAGCGGGATGAACGCGATATCCAGCGGTGCCTCGCCAACCTTGGCGCGGTCGCGGTTGATGGTCTTGAGCGCCCAGTCGATGATCGTCAGGGTACGCAGGCCGAGGAAGTCGAACTTCACCAGGCCGGCCGCCTCCACGTCATCCTTGTCGAACTGGGTCACCAGGCCGCCGCCCTCTTCATCGCAGTAGATCGGCGAGAAGTCGGTCAGCTTGGTAGGCGCAATCACCACGCCACCGGCGTGTTTACCGACGTTACGCACTACGCCTTCGAGCTTGCGCGCCATGTCCCAGATTTCGGCGGCTTCTTCATCGACCTTGATAAAGTCGCGCAGGATTTCTTCCTGCTCGTAGGCTTTTTCCAGGGTCATGCCGACTTCGAACGGAATCATCTTCGACAGGCGGTCGGCCAGGCCGTAGGACTTGCCCTGCACGCGGGCCACGTCGCGGATGACCGCCTTGGCCGCCATGGAACCGAAGGTGATGATCTGGCTGACCGCGTTGCGACCGTATTTCTCGGCCACGTATTCGATCACGCGGTCGCGACCGTCCATGCAGAAGTCGACGTCGAAGTCGGGCATGGACACCCGTTCCGGGTTCAGGAAGCGTTCGAACAGCAGGTCATATTCCAACGGGTCGAGGTCGGTGATCTTCTGCACGTAGGCCACCAGCGAGCCAGCACCTGACCCCCGGCCCGGCCCCACCGGTACGCCGTTGCTCTTGGCCCACTGGATAAAGTCCATCACGATCAGGAAGTAACCGGGAAACCCCATCTGGATGATGATATCCAGCTCGAAATTCAGCCGGTCGACGTAGACCTGGCGCTTGGCTTCGTAGTCTTCGGTGGTGTCCCTGGGCAGCAGCACGCTGAGCCGCTCTTCCAGGCCATCGAACGACACCTTGCGGAAGTACTCGTCGATGGTCATGCCATCGGGAATCGGGAAGTTGGGCAGGAAGTGCTTGCCCAGTTTCACTTCGATATTGCAGCGCTTGGCGATCTCGACGGAGTTTTCCAAGGCCTCGGGCAAATCGCTGAACAGCTCGGCCATTTCCTCGGCGCTTTTGAGGTACTGCTCTTCGCTGTAGTTCTTGGAGCGACGCGGGTCATCCAGGGCCCGGCCCTCGCCGATGCATACGCGGGTCTCGTGGGCCTCGAAATCTTCCTTCTTGATAAAACGTACATCGTTGGTTGCCACCAGCGGCGCGCCCAGCTTGTCGGCCAGGGCCACAGCGGCGTGCAGATGCTCTTCATCGTTGGGGCGATTGGTGCGCTGCACTTCCAGGTAGAAGCGGTCAGGGAACACCTGCATCCACTCGCGGGCGAGCACTTCGGCTTCCTGCGGGTTGCCGCCGAGCAGCGCGATACCGATCTCGCCCTCTTTGGCGGCCGAGAGCATGATCAAGCCTTCGCTGGCTTGTGCGACCCACTCGCGCTCGATGATGATCGAGCCGTTGCGCTGACCATCGATGAAGCCACGGGAAATCAGTTCGGTCAGGTTGCGATAACCCACGCCGTTCATCGCCAGCAGGCTGATGCGGCTCAGGGGGTTATCCGGATCCTTGTTGGACAGCCACAGGTCGGCGCCGCAGATCGGCTTGATACCTGCGCCCATGGCGTTTTTGTAGAACTTGACCAGGGAACACATGTTGTTCTGGTCGGTAACCGCTACCGCTGGCATGTTCATGCCCACCAGGGTCTTGACCAGCGGTTTGATCCGTACGAGGCCGTCGACCAGGGAGTATTCAGTGTGCAGGCGTAGATGAACGAATGAAGCCGGCATAGTGATCCTGTGCAGTAACGTGGAAACAACAAGGCCCGGGATTGTACCGGGCCTTGAGCAAAACATCAGCCTCGCGACTACACCTCGCTGAGGCTCTCGCGCAGCTCATAAGCCTGGCGCACCGGGGCGAACGAGCGGCGATGGATCGGCGTAGGGCCGAGTCGCGCCAAGGCTTCCAGATGAACGGGCGTCGGGTAGCCTTTGTGGCCGCCCATGCCGTAGCCGGGGTAAATCAGGTCGAACGCCGCCATTTCGCGGTCGCGGCTGACCTTGGCCAAAATCGACGCCGCCGCAATCGCCGGCACCTTGCTGTCGCCCTGGACCACGGCTTCAGCGCGCATCGCCAGCTGGGGGCAACGATTGCCGTCGATCATCGCCAGCCTGGGCGTGATATGCAGCCCTTCAACCGCACGCTGCATAGCAAGCATGGTGGCGTGCAGGATGTTCAGCGTATCGATTTCTTCCACTTCCGCCCGGGCGATATGCCAACTCAGGGCTTTCTCACAGATCTCGTCATAGAGTTTTTCACGGCGGGCTTCGGTGAGCTTTTTCGAGTCATTGAGGCCAAGGATCGGACGGTTCGGGTCGAGAATCACCGCCGCCGTTACGACCGCACCGCACAGCGGGCCGCGCCCGACTTCGTCGACACCGGCGACCAGTTCGTGGGCCTGTGCAACCAGGCTGAAATCCAGGCCCATCTGCGTACTCATAAGGCTTCCTGTCTATGGCCGATCAAGTTCAACACGGCGTCAGCCGCCTGGTTCGAGGCATCACGCCGCAGAGTGCGATGAATAGCATCGAAACCACGGGTCTGCTCTTCGCCACCGTCAATCAAGGGTAGCAGGGTCTGTGCAAGTGCCTGGGGCGTAGCATCGTCCTGCAACAACTCCGGCACCAACAACCGTTGGGCCAGCAGATTGGGCAAAGAAATATACGGGCTCTTGACCATCCGCTTGAGAATCCAGAAGGTCAGCGGCGCCAGGCGATAGGCCACAACCATGGGGCGCTTGTACAACAAGGCTTCCAGGGTGGCGGTGCCCGAAGCGATCAGTACGGCATCGCAGGCGGCCAGGGCCAGGTGCGACTGACCGTCGAGCAGGGTCAACGGCAGGTTGCGCCCCTCAAGCAGTGTTTCGATTTGTGCGCGACGCTGCGGGCTGGCGCACGGCAGCACAAACCGAATCCCCGGCTTGAGCGCTTGCAGACGTTCGGCAGCATCAAAGAACAGGCTACCCAAGCGCCCGACTTCACCGCCCCGGCTACCCGGCATCAGTGCGACCAGCGGGCCATCGGGCAACCCCAGTTCGGTACGCGCCGCAGCACGGTCGGCCTGCAAAGGAATGGCATCGGCCAGGGTATGCCCGACAAACCGCACCGGCACGCCCTTCTCTTCGTAGAACCGCGCTTCGAACGGCAGCAGGGTCAGCATCAAGTCGCAGCCTTCACGAATCTTCAGCACGCGCTTTTGCCGCCACGCCCACACGGACGGGCTGACATAGTGCACCGTCTTGATCCCGGCCTGGCGCAACTTGAGTTCAATGTTGAGGGTGAAGTCCGGAGCATCGATACCGATAAAGACGTCGGGCTTTTCTTCGATCAACGTCTTGATCAGTAGCTTGCGACGCGCGAGCAACTCACGCAGGCGCCCCAGTACTTCTACCAAACCCATGACCGACAGGCGCTCCATCGGAAAGTAGGAGGTAAGGCCTTCGGCCTGCATCAGCGGGCCACCGACGCCAATAAATTCGATGGCAGGGTGCTGGACTTTGAGGGCCCGCATCAGGCCGGTGCCGAGAATATCGCCGGAAGCTTCGCCGGCGACCAGTGCGATACGCAACTTGGCCATGGTCAGCGGGTGATGCCGCGAGTCGACGCCTGGATCGAGTCACGAAACACCGCGACTTCCGGGAACGACGCTGCCGGCTCGGCCAGTTCGGTCAGGGCCTGCTCAACCGTCAGCCCTTGACGGTAAACCGTCTTGTAGGCGCGGCGCAGGGCTTGGATCGCGTCGTCGCTGAAGCCGCGACGGCGCATCCCTTCGAAATTCATGCTGCGGGCTTCAGCGGGGTTGCCGAACACCGTGACGAATGCAGGGACATCCTTGCCGATGGCGGTGCCCATGCCGGAAAAGCTATGGGCGCCGATATGGCAATATTGGTGCACCAGGGTGAAACCGGACAGGATCGCCCAGTCGTCCACATGCACATGCCCGGCCAAAGCGGTGTTGTTGACCAGGATGCAGTGGTTGCCGATCACGCTGTCGTGGCCGATATGGGCATAGGCCATAACCAGGTTGTGATCCCCCAGCGTGGTCTCGGCCCGATCCTGCACGGTGCCACGGTGGATGGTCACGCCTTCACGGATGATGTTGTGGTCACCGATTACCAGGCGTGTTTCTTCACCCTTGTACTTCATGTCCGGCGTGTCTTCGCCTACCGAGGAAAACTGGTAGATGCGATTGTGTTTGCCAATGCGGGTCGGACCCTTGAGGATCACGTGCGGCCCGATGACAGTCCCCTCGCCGATTTCCACACCTGCGCCGACGATCGACCAAGGGCCGACCTCAACGTCGGCGGCCAGTACGGCCGACGGATCGATGATTGCGCGAGGGTCAATCAAACTCATAGTTTGCGTTCCGCGCAGATGATCTCGGCAGAGCACACCGGCTTGCCATCCACCGAAGCCTGGCACTCGAACTTCCAGATCTGGCGCTTGCAGCTGATGAACTTGGCTTCCAGGATCAACTGGTCACCCGGGGTGACCGGATTGCGAAAACGCAACTTGTCGGAGCCCACGAAATAGTAAAGCGTGCCGTCGGCAGGCTTGAGGTCGAGCATTTTGAAACCAAGGATACCGGCAGCCTGGGCCATTGCTTCGATGATCAACACGCCCGGCATGATGGGATGCGCAGGAAAGTGGCCATTGAAAAACGGTTCGTTGATGCTGACATTCTTGTAGGCACGAATGCGCTTTTCCTCAACATTGAGGTCCACTACACGATCCACCAGCAGGAACGGGTAACGGTGAGGCAGGTATTCGCGAATCTCGTTGATGTCCATCATTTCGGGGGAAGCCTGTAATAAAGATTGGGGGCGGGCGGACTAAAAGCACGCCCCGCTAGCAAATCAAGGAGGCAGTCTAGCGGCTGTGCACACTTGATATGGAAATGGTATCAGCCTTCTGATGAAGCATTACCGCCAGGGGTCACGTCTGCAACACGCTTTTCCAGCTGTTTGAGACGTCGCGCCATGTCGTCGAGCTGCCTCAGACGTGCTGCGCTCTTGCGCCATTCAGCCGCTGGCTGCATGGCGGTACCGGATGAATAAGCCCCTGGCTCGGTAATCGAGTGAGTGACCATGGTCATGCCGGTGATGAAGACGTTGTCGCAAATATCGATATGCCCTACCAGCCCCACGCCACCGGCGAGCATGCAATGCTTGCCGATTTTGGTGCTGCCGGAAATCCCCACGCAGGCAGCCATGGCGGTGTGATCGCCAATCTGCACGTTGTGGGCGATCTGAATCTGGTTGTCGAGCTTCACGCCGTTGCCAATCACGGTATCGGCCAGGGCCCCGCGATCGACAGCAGTGTTGACACCGATCTCTACGTCGTCGCCGATCAACACGCCGCCCACCTGGGCGATCTTGTGCCAGACACCCTTGGCGTTGGCAAAGCCGAAGCCCTCACCGCCAATCACCGCGCCCGACTGAATGACCACCCGCTGCCCAATACGCACATCGTGGTAAAGGGTAACGCGAGGCGCCAGCCAGCCATCGGCACCGATTTCGCAGCGCGCGCCAATAAAGCAATGCGCGCCGACGGTGACGCCAGCGCCAATACGGGCGCCACTCTCGATCACGGCAAAGGCACCAATGCTGGCCGCAGGGTCGACCTGGGCATCCTCGGCGATCACTGCTGACGGGTGAATACCTCCAGCCGCCTTAGGCTTGGGATCGAACAGGTGCGATGCTTTCGCGTAGCACAGGTAGGGGTCGTCCACTACCAGCGCATCCCCGATGAACCCCTCGGCGTCAGCAGCCTTCAGCAACACGGCTGCGGCTTGGCAATCGACCAGGTATTTACGGTATTGAGGATTTGCGAGGAAGCTCAACTGAGCTGGGCCAGCCTCCTGCAAGGTGGCTAGCCCAGTGATGTCTCTCTCCGGGGAACCACGCAAGGTGGCTCCCAGGAACTCGGCCAACTCGCCGAGCTTGATGGTCGCGGTCATGGTTTACTTCAGCTGGTTCATGCGCTCGATCACCTGGCGGGTGATGTCGTATTGAGGCTTGACGTCAATCACGGCGCCACGCTCGAACACCAGGTCAAAGGCACCCTTCTTGATGACTTCTTCCACAGCGCTGTCGAGTTTCGGCTTGAGCTGCTTGAGCATTTCGCGGTCGGCAACTGCCTTGGCTTCGTTCAGTTCCTTGGATTGGAACTGGTAGTCACGGGCCTTTTGCTTGAATTCAAGCTCCAGACGCTCGCGCTCGCCTTGCTGCATCTTGTCACCACCGGCAACCAGACGGTCCTGGATGCCTTTGGCGCTGCTTTCCAGGGTTTTAAGCTTGGTCAATTGCGGACCGAATTTCTTCTCTGCATCCACGGCGTACTTCTTGGCCGCGTCAGATTCCAGCAGGGCCATCTGATAGTTCAGCACGGCGATTTTCATTTCGGCGAAGGCCGGGGTGGTTACCAGCACAGTGGCCAGCAGGACCAATTGAGTCAACTTACGCACGATGTACTCCTACAGAATCCGTTGTCGTTATCTTAGGTCAGACGCTTAGAACGTCTGGCCAAGGGAGAATTGGAAAATCTGGGTTTCAGCGTTATCCGGTTTCTTGATCGGCATGGCCAGAGCAAAGCTCAACGGGCCCAACGCAGTCACCCAGGTCACACCCACACCGACGGAGCTGGCCATATTGCTCAGGCTCACATCGTTGCACTGGGTGTTGGACTTCAAGCCACTTGGGTTCTTGATCTGCTCGCACTTGGAGTCGAACACGTTACCCACGTCCCAGAAGACCGAGGTGCGCAGGGAACGCTGGTCCTTGACGAACGGCAGCGGGAACAGAATCTCCGCACCACCCTGGATCAGCACGTTACCACCGAACGGCAGCGGGTCGTCGTCCGTGTCCAGCGCTGTGCCCTGGTTGCCTGTTCTATCGGCACCGCGGCTCGGTGTACCACGAGGGCCCAAGGTACTGTCCTTGAAGCCACGTACCGAGTTGAAACCACCCGCGTAGTAGTTCTCATAGAACGGCAAGCCATTGGTCGAACCGTAACCATCGCCATAACCCAGCTCGGTGTGCAGGCGCATGGTGTAGTTATCGCTCAACGGCTGGAACAACTGGCCACGATAGTCAAGCTTGAAGAACGACAGGTCGCTGCCCGGCGTGGTGACTTCTGCGGTCAGGCTTTGGGAATGACCACGGGTCGCCAGTACACCTTTGTTCAGGGTCGACTCGGACCAGCCGGCAGACGCCTTGAAGTTCAGGAACTTGTCGCCTTCACGGCGGGTGAAGTCGAAAATCTCATCCACGGTGTAGATACCGGTCTTGATCTCATCCTGCTGCGCGGTCAGGCCGAAGGTCAGACGCGAGGTTTCACTGATCGGATAACCCACGTTGACGCCGGCACCGAGGCTGTCGATCGCATAGCTGGCAAGCTGGGTGTCCAACTTGTCGTAGTCGGTGGTGCGGTAGAAGGCGTTGTAGCCCAGGCTCACACCGTCTGCAGTCCAGTAGGGGTCGGTGTAACCGAAGTTGTATCGGCTCTGGTATTCGCTTCGGGTCAGGCCGATGGACACACGGTTACCGGTACCGAGGAAGTTGTTCTGGGTGATGGAACCGCCCAGGATCAAACCCGCGCTCTGTGCGAAACCGACGCTGGCGGTGATCGAGCCCGAGGCCTGTTCTTCAACGGCGTAGTTTACGTCGACCTGGTCATCCACACCCGGTACGGCTGGGGTTTCGACGTTGACTTCCTTGAAGAAGCCCAGGCGCTCAAGACGGGTCTTGGATTGGTCGATCAGGTAAGTCGACGCCCAACCGCCTTCCATCTGGCGCATTTCACGACGCAGCACTTCGTCCGAGGACTTGGTGTTGCCACGGAAGTTGATGCGGTTGACGTAGGCACGCTTGCCTGGATCGACAACGAAGGTGATGTCCACGGTGTGGTCTTCATCGTTCGGGGTCGGCACGCCGTTGACGTTGGCGAAGGTATAGCCTTCGTTACCCAGGCGACGGGTAATCAGCTCGGAGGTGGTGGTCATCAGCTTGCGCGAGAACACCTGGTCTTTCTGGACCAGCAACAGGGACTTGACCTGATCTTCAGGCACTTTCAAGTCACCGCTGAGCTTGACGTCACGAACCTTGTACTTCTCGCCTTCGTTGACGTTGACGGTAATGTAGACGTGCTTCTTGTCCGGGGTGATGGACACCTGGGTCGAAGCGATGTCCATATTGATGTAGCCACGGTCCAGGTAGTAGGAGCGCAGGCGTTCCAGGTCACCGGACAGTTTTTCACGGGCGTACTTGTCATCGTTCTTGAAGAACGACAACCAGTTGGTGGTCTTGAGTTCGAACAGGTCGATCAGGTCTTCATCCGCGAACTTGGTGTTGCCCACCACGTTGATGTGCTGGATGGCCGCCACGGTGCCTTCGTTGATATTGACCTTCAGGCCTACCCGGTTGCGCGGCTGCGGGATGACTTCCGTCTCCACGCTTGCCGAGTAGCGGCCTTGGGCAACGTACTGGCGTTGCAGCTCGTTACGCACACCTTCAAGGGTGGCGCGCTGGAAGATTTCACCCTCGGCCAGGCCCGACTGCTTCAACCCCTTCATCAGGTCTTCAGTGGAGATGGCCTTGTTACCTTCGATCGTGATGCTCGCGACGGAAGGCCGCTCGACGACGGTGATGACCAGGACGTTGCCTTCGCGACCCAGTTGGATATCTTGAAAGAACCCGGTTTTGAACAGCGCACGAGTGGATTCCACCAGGCGACGATCATCAGCCTGTTCCCCGACGTTCAACGGCAAGGCACCAAAGACGCTACCCGCGGAAACCCGCTGGAGGCCGTTGACGCGAATATCGGAGATGGTGAAGGACTCGGCGTGAACTTCGGCGATCATCAATACGGTGAGAACCGCAGTTAGCAGCAGACGTTTCATGAAGTCCTTTCTTATTCCAACTGGCAATAAACAAACTGCCGCAAAATGCGGCAGATTCGCAATTCAGCGAAGCGTTACAGTCGTCCCAGATCGTTGACCAGAGCTAACAACATCACTCCGACCACCAAACTGATACCGATCTGTATCCCCCAACCCTGCACCCGATCCGACAAGGGGCGACCACGCACCCACTCGACCAGATAAAACAGCAGATGCCCCCCATCCAACACTGGAATGGGCAGCAAATTCAGAACTCCAAGGCTGATACTCAGATAAGCCAGGAAATTCAAGAAATCCGCGACACCCGACTGGGCAGAAGCGCCCGCCACTTTAGCAATGGTTATCGGTCCACTCAAGTTTTTTACCGAGAGCTCGCCGAACAACATTTTCTTCAGGGATTCGAGGGTCAGCACGCTCATGGTCCAAGTGCGTTTAGCACCCTCGCCAATCGCTGCCAATGGCCCGAAGCTGATCTCTCGCACCATCGATGGCGGCCACTCGACACCTTTGACCCCGGCCCCCAGGTAACCCCCGGCAGCCTTGGCCTCACCACGCACCGACAAGGTTACGGGGACGTCGATTTGAGCACCTTCGCGCTCAACTTTCAGCACAATTTTCGTATCAGGGCGTACACGTACCAGGTCGACCACTTGCTGCCAATCGCCCAGCGCCTGGCCGTCAAGGGCCAACAACCGGTCGCCGGTTTTCAGGCCTGCGGCCTGGGCCGGGCCTTTAGGGTCCAGCTCGGCGAGTACCGGCGGCAACGCCGGACGCCACGGACGGATGCCCAGGGACTTGATCGGATCCGGCTCGTCAGCGCCTTGAAGCCAATGGTCCAAGGCCAGCTCACGCGGGCTTTCGGCACTGGAGTCCGGCTCACGCACCACCACATTGACAGTGCCGCTCTCACCCAGTCGCCGCACCAACTGCAAATTGACCGCGCCCCAACCTGTGGTGGGCTCGCCATCAATCGAAACAATTTCCTGCCCTGCCAGCAGCCCGGCCTTGGCCGCCATACTGCCCGTCTCGACCGCACCGATGACCGGACGCACTTGCTGGCTGCCCAGCATGGCAAGGACCCAGAAGAACACCATTGCCAACAGGAAATTGGCAATCGGGCCGGCAGCGACGATGGCGATGCGCTGACGAACGGTCTTGCGGTTGAAGGATTGATCCAACTGGTCCGCAGGCACTTCGCCTTCTCGTTCATCGAGCATCTTCACATAGCCACCCAGCGGGATGGCTGCGATCACGAACTCGGTGCCATGACGGTCATGCCAGCGAACCAGCGGCATGCCGAAACCGACGGAAAAACGCAATACCTTGACGCCGCAACGACGCGCCACCCAGAAGTGGCCGAATTCGTGGAAGGTAACCAGCACACCCAGAGCAACCAGGGTGCCGACAATCATGTAGAGCGCACTCATCTAATTTCTCCGCATTTCAATCCAATGCCTGAAGGCGCTTACCCGCCTACAGCCTGACGCGCGTTGCGGCCCAGCCATTGCTCGGCCAGGGCCCGAGCCTTTGTATCGGCCTCGAACACGGCCCCCAGGTCATCCACAGCCACAACCGGCTCAGAATCCAGAACGTCCTCGATGATACTCGCGATCTGCGGAAAGCGGATGCGCCGTTCGAGAAACGCCGCCACGGCCACTTCATTGGCTGCATTGAGCATGGCTGGCGCACTGTTGCCCGCCTCAGCTGCTTGCCGGGCCAGACGCAGGCACGGGAAGCGCTGTTCGTCCGGCGCCTGGAAATCCAGGCGCGCGATGGCAAACAGGTCCAATGGTGCCACACCGGAATCAATCCGCTCCGGCCAAGCCAGGGCATTGGCGATCGGCGTGCGCATATCCGGGTTGCCCAATTGCGCCAGTACCGAGCCGTCCACGTAATCCACCAGGGAATGAATCACACTTTGCGGGTGAATCACCACCTCCACCTGATCAGGCCGCGCATCAAACAACCAGCACGCCTCGATCAGCTCCAGCCCTTTGTTCATCATGCTTGCCGAATCCACGGAGATTTTGCGCCCCATGGACCAGTTCGGGTGCGCGCACGCCTGGTCGGGCGACACATGCTCCAGCTCATCCACCGGAGTCTGCCGGAAGGGACCACCGGACGCCGTCAGTAAAATCCGGCGCACGCCGACCTGACCCAGGCCGCGGGCAAAATCAGCGGGCATGCACTGGAAGATCGCGTTGTGCTCGCTGTCCAGGGGCAACAGGACCGCCCCGCTCCTGCGCACGGCCTGCATAAAGAGCGCGCCGGACATGACCAGGGCTTCTTTATTGGCAAGCAGGATTTTCTTGCCCGCATCGACGGCAGCCAGTGTCGGGCGCAAACCCGCCGCACCGACAATAGCTGCCACGACCGTATCCACTTCGGCGTCCGCGGACACCTGGCACAGCCCCTCCTCGCCCACCAGCACCTGGGTGGCAAGGCCGGCAGCCCGCAGATCATCCTGCAGGCTTCGCGCGGCAGCGGCCTGCGGCACCACGGCAAAGCGCGGCGAATGACGCACGCATAACGCCAGCAGTTCATTCATGCGCGTAAAGCCGGTCAGGGCGAAAACCTGGTAACGATCGGGGTGACGGGCGATGACATCCAGGCTGCTCAGCCCGACCGAGCCCGTCGCTCCAAGCACGGTGACCTGCTGCAGACGGCTCACGAAGCGATCATCCACAGCAACACGGCAAAGATCGGCAACGCGGCGGTGAGGCTGTCGATACGGTCCAGTACACCACCGTGACCTGGCAGCAGGTTGCTGCTGTCCTTGATCCCGGCCTGGCGCTTGAACATGCTCTCGGTAAGGTCGCCCACCACCGAAATGAATACCACGACGGCAGTCCCCAACAAGGCCAGGAAAATCTCTTTCACCGACCAGTCGCGCCACACACCGACCGCCAGCGCAATCAGCAGCGTCAAGGCCAGCCCGCCGTATACGCCTTCCCAGCTCTTGCCTGGGCTGACGGCCGGCGCCAGCTTACGCTTGCCGAAGGCACGGCCTGAAAAGTAGGCACCAATGTCAGCGCCCCAGACCAGCACCATGACCGCCAGGATCAATTCGTTGCCATTCGGGAAATGCTTGATTTCCACCAAGCCTTGCCAGGCCGGCAGCAGGATCAGCAAGCCAATCACCAACTTGCAGGCCACACTGGACCATTGACCGCTGGTGCGTGGATAGGTCAGCACCAGGAACGTCGCCGATGCCCACCACAATACCGACGCCCCCAGCACCCAGGGCGCGATATCGGGCAGGATGTACATCAGGAACAGCAACAGCGCGACGATCGCGGCGTACGCCACGCGTGGCAACTGGTCGCTGAAGCCCGCCAAACGCGCCCATTCCCATGCGCCGAGGGTTACCACCAGGCCGATGAACAGTGCAAAGCCGGAACCCTCGAGCAGGAAAAAACCACACAAGGCAATCGGCAGCAGGATCAGTGCTGTGATGATTCGTTGTTTAAGCATTTAAACCCGGGCTCCAGCTTCGATCTGCTCGCTCGTTTTACCGAAGCGACGCTGACGGGAAGCGAAATCGGCCAGCGCATTGCGCATGGCATCGTGTTTGAAGTCCGGCCAGAACAGGTCGGAGAAATACAACTCGGTATAGGCTAGCTGCCACAGCAGGAAATTGCTGATGCGGTGCTCACCACCGGTACGGATGCACAAGTCCGGCAACGGCAGGTCGCCGGTCACCAGGCAGGTTTGCAGCAGTTCGGGCGTGATGTCGTCGGGCCGCAAATGACCGGCCTGCACTTCGCGGGCCAGTCGCTGCGCAGCCTGGGCGATATCCCACTGGCCGCCGTAGTTGGCCGCGATTTGCAGCACGAAACGGTTGCTGCCGGCCGTGATAGCCTCGGCTTCACGCATGGCTGCCTGCAGCTCCGGATGGAACCGGGAACGGTCACCAATGATGCGCAGGCTGATGCCGTTGTCATTGAGGCGCTTGGCCTCGCGCCGCAACGCCTTGAAGAACAGGTCCATCAAGGCACTCACTTCTTCGGCGGGCCGCTGCCAATTCTCGCTGGAAAAGGCAAACAGCGTCAGCACTTCGACCTTGGCCTCGGCGCACACTTCGATGACAGCGCGCACCGCATCGACACCCGCTTTATGCCCGGCAACACCGGGCATAAAGCGTTTTTTCGCCCAGCGATTATTCCCATCCATGATGATCGCGACATGGCGCGGCACCACAGAGGGCACAGTCTGCTTGGTCTTTTCCATGAAGGCGTCCTGACCCCTTATACGGCCATCAGGTCCTTTTCTTTTTCTTCGGTGGCCTTGGTGATCTGGGCCTCCGCATCCTTGGTCAGCTTATCGATATCGGCAACGGCACGGCGCTCTTCGTCTTCGCTGATTTCCTTGTCCTTGACCAGCTTCTTCAGGTCACCCAAGGCATCGCGACGGATGTTACGCACGGCAACCCGTGCATCTTCCGCCGCGCTGCGCGCCTGCTTGGTGAAGCCCTTGCGGGTCTCCTCGGTCAGGGCAGGCATGGAAATCAACAACAACTCGCCCAGGTTGGTCGGGTTGAGGTTCAAGCCGGCACTCTGGATAGCTTTGTCGACCGCCGCGAGCATGTTGCGCTCGAAGGCCACGACCTGCAGGGTGCGCGAGTCTTTTACGGTGATGTTGGCCACCTGAGTAATGGAGGTGTCCGTGCCGTAGTAGGGCACCATCACGCTGCCCAGGATGCTCGGGTGCGCCTTGCCGGTACGAATCTGGCCGAATGCGTGGCTCAGAGACTCCAGGGATTTCTGCATACGCGCTTGGGCGTCTTTCTTGATTTCGTTGATCATTGTTGGCCTTCCTCGATCAGAGTCCCTTCTGCGCCGCCGTGTACGATATTCAGCAGGGCGCCGGGCTTGTTCATGTTAAATACGCGCAGCGGCATCTTGTGGTCGCGGCACAGGCAGATAGCCGTCAGGTCCATCACACCCAGCTTGCGATCCAGCACTTCATCGTAGGTCAGATGATCGAACTTCTCGGCATGCGGGTCTTTGAATGGATCTGCAGTGTATACGCCATCCACCTTGGTCGCCTTCAACACCACGTCTGCGTCGATTTCGATAGCACGCAGGCATGCGGCCGAATCGGTGGTGAAGAACGGGTTACCGGTGCCTGCGGCAAAGATCACCACTTCCTTGGCGTTCAGGTGGCGCATGGCTTTGCGGCGATCGTAGTGATCGGTCACACCGACCATGGAAATAGCCGACATCACGATGGCCGAGATATTGGCACGCTCCAGGGCGTCACGCATGGCCAGGGCGTTCATCACAGTGGCCAGCATGCCCATGTGGTCGCCAGTGACCCGATCCATCCCGGCAGCACTCAGTGCCGCGCCGCGGAACAGGTTGCCACCACCGATCACCAGGCCCACCTGAACACCGATACCGACCAGTTGGCCGACTTCGAGCGCCATGCGGTCAAGTACCTTGGGGTCGATCCCGAACTCTTCCGAGCCCATCAGGGCCTCGCCGCTGAGCTTGAGTAGAATGCGTTTATAGCGAGCCTGATAACCACTGCCCTGCTGAGCCATTGCGAATCTCTCCTGCGGCGTATTTTTTAAAAAATTCTTGGCGAGCCGTTTACGGCTTGCGTTCACTCTAGCTGGACGCCATCACAGCGCCATCGGAACACGGCTTTGTAAGCCAGTTCCGAGGGGAAGCCAAATAAATTCGCCTTCCCATTTGAAAAGAGGCTGCGCGCGTGAGCGGGCAGCCTCTTTCGGGCGACAGTTGAAAACTGTCTTATTGCTTGGCGGCAGCCAGCTGGGCAGCAACTTCTTCAGCGAAGTTGTCGACCGGCTTCTCGATACCGTCGCCTACTTTGAAGTAGGTGAAGGAAACGATTTCAGCACCGGCTTTCTTGGCCAGCTCGCCAACCTTGATTTCAGGGTTCTTGACGAACGCCTGCTCAACCAGGCTTGCTTCAGCCAGGAACTTGCTGATACGGCCTTTGACCATGTTCTCAACAATGTTTTCTGGCTTGCCTTTGATTTTTTCTTCGTTCAGCTGCAGGAACACAGCTTTTTCACGCTCGATCGCTTCGGCAGAAACTTCCGAAGGCAACAGGAACTCAGGGTTGCTGGCCGCTACGTGCATAGCGATGTCTTTGGCCAGTTCAACGTTGCCGCCTTTCAGGACAACTGCAACACCGATCTTGTTGCCGTGCAGGTAACCACCTACCACGTCACCTTCAACGCGCACCAGGCGACGGATGTTGACGTTTTCGCCAACCTTGCCGACCAGTACCAGGCGATCCGCTTCTTGAGCTTCGATCAGCGGAGCGGCGTCAGTCAGTTTGTCGGCGAACGCTTTTTCAACGCTGGCGGCAACAAATGCCTTGAAGTCGTCCTGCAGAGCCAGGAAGTCGGTCTGCGAGTTCACTTCCAGCAGTACCGCGGACTTGCCGTCTTCTTTCAGAGCGATAGCGCCTTCAGCAGCCACGTTGCCTGCTTTCTTGGCGGCCTTGATGGCGCCGGAAGCACGCATGTCGTCAATGGCTTTTTCGATGTCGCCGTCGGCCTTTTCCAGGGCCTTCTTGCAATCCATCATGCCTTCGCCGGTACGCTCACGCAGTTCTTTAACCAACGCTGCAGTAATTGCTGCCATTTTCAAATTCCTCTTGGATAGGTTTTCAACCATTCCACCCGATCGAACGGGGGATCAATTCTTCCCGAATATCCGTTGTAGGCTGCTGCACGTTACAGAGCAACGATGCGCCGCCACAAGTGGGCGCCAACAAATGGTTTTCGAGGTGGCAAAAAGGGGGCCAAGCCCCCTTTTTGCTTACTGAGTCAACGCCAGGGCGTCAATTACTCAGCTGCGGCTACCGGAGCTTCTTCAACGAACTGCTCGGTACCACCAGCAACGTGGTTGCGACCACGGATTACAGCGTCAGCCATCGAACCCATGTACAGCTGGATAGCGCGGATCGCGTCATCGTTGCCTGGGATGATGTAGTCAACGCCATCCGGGCTGCTGTTGGTATCGACTACGCCGATAACAGGGATGCCCAGCTTGTTGGCTTCGGTGATCGCGATGCGCTCGTGATCAACGTCGATAACGAACAGTGCGTCAGGCAGACCGCCCATGTCCTTGATACCACCCAGGGAACGATCGAGCTTTTCCAGGTCGCGAGTGCGCATCAGCGCCTCTTTCTTGGTCAGCTTGGCGAAAGTACCGTCTTCGGCTTGCACTTCAAGGTCACGCAGACGCTTGATGGAAGCACGGATGGTTTTGAAGTTGGTCAGCATGCCGCCCAACCAGCGGTGATCGACGTACGGCGAACCGCAACGTGCTGCTTCTTCAGCAACGATCTTGCCAGCGGAACGCTTGGTGCCGACGAACAGGATCTTGTTTTTGCCCTGGGCCAGGCGCTCTACGAAAGTCAAAGCTTCGTTGAACATTGGCAGGGTTTTTTCAAGGTTGATAATGTGGATCTTGTTACGCGCGCCGAAAATGTACTTACCCATTTTCGGGTTCCAGTAACGGGTCTGGTGACCGAAGTGCACACCGGCCTTCAGCATATCGCGCATGTTGACTTGGGACATGATAGTTCCTTAATAAGTCGGGTTTGGCCTCCACGTATCCCAATGACCAACCAGCGGCTTCAAGGCCTCCGGCACCCAGGTCATCGTGTCGACACGTGTGTGGATTTAAGCTCTGCGGGGCATCCCCGGAAAGCGGCGCATTTTATACCACAGCAAGGGCGAAAACGGAACCCGCAATCACATTTGCCGCAAGCTTCCTTGCGCCAACCCTTTGAATGGCGCCGATATACCCCCACTCTATAGAGAGAAGCGATCGTCAGGGGCTCATGGTTTGTCGCCCGCGTCTGTTAGAATCGCGTTTTTTTGTGGCCTGTGCGAAGTGTCGCACGCCCGTGAACCGTATTGATTTCAGCGCGTCGCGCTAGAGAGAGCCTGTATGACCGTTAGTTTGAAAACCGCCGAAGACATCGCCGGCATGCGCATCGCCGGCAAACTGGCCGCCGACGTGCTGGAAATGATTGCCGAACACGTCAAGCCCGGCGTCACCACCGAAGAACTGAACCAGATCTGCCATGACTATATCGTCAATGTGCAAAAGGCCATCCCGGCCCCACTGAACTACAAAGGCTTTCCCAAGTCGATCTGCACCTCGGTCAACCACGTGGTGTGCCACGGGATCCCGGGTGACAAGCCGTTGAAGGACGGCGACACCCTGAACATCGACGTCACCGTGATCAAGAACCGCTACTTCGGCGACACCAGCCGCATGTTCCACGTCGGCAACGTGCCGGTCTGGGCCGAGCGCCTGTCCCAGGTGACCCAGGAATGCATGTACAAGGCCATCGAGATCGTCAAGCCAGGCTGCCGCCTGGGCGATATCGGTGAAGTGATCCAGAAGCACGCCGAAAAGAACGGCTTCTCGGTGGTGCGCGAGTTCTGCGGCCATGGCATCGGCACCGTATTCCATGAAGAGCCGCAGATCCTGCACTACGGCCGCGCCGGCACCGGCATGGAACTCAAGGCCGGCATGACCTTCACCATCGAGCCGATGATCAACCAGGGCAAGGCCGATACCAAGGTGCTGGGCGACGGCTGGACCGCCATCACCAAGGACCGCAAACTCTCGGCCCAGTGGGAGCACACCCTGCTGGTCACCGAAACCGGCTACGAGATTTTCACCCTGCGCGCCGACGACACGATCCCACGCACGTCGGATGCTGCTTCAGCTTAGGGATTACTCAGGTTTTCCCCCACTGTTTTGTGAATGACTGATAGATAGAAAGGAAAGCCGATCGATGCCCCAGGTGGATCCCGAACTCTTCGACCGTGGCCAGTTCCAGGCCGAACTGGCGCTGAAGGCAAGCCCTATCGCCGCGTTCAAGAAGGCGATCCGCCAGGCCCGCGAGGTGCTCGATGAGCGCTTTCGCGGCGGCCGCGACATACGCCGGCTGATCGAGGACCGCGCCTGGTTCGTCGACAATATCCTGCAAAAAGCCTGGGAACAGTTCAGCTGGAGCAGCGAGGCGGATATTGCCCTGGTGGCGGTCGGCGGCTACGGTCGTGGTGAGTTGCACCCCTACTCCGACATCGACCTGCTGATTCTGCTGGACAGCGCCGACCATGAGATTTTTCGCGATTCCATAGAGCGGTTTCTGACGCTGCTGTGGGACATCGGCCTGGAAGTCGGCCAGAGCGTACGCTCGGTGGACGAATGCGCCGAAGAGGCCCGCGCCGACCTGACCGTCATCACCAACCTGATGGAAAGTCGCACCATCGCCGGCCCCGAGCGCCTGCGCCAACGCATGCTCGAAGTCACCAACACCGCACACATGTGGCCGAGCAAGGATTTTTTCCTGGCCAAGCGTGCCGAGCAAAAGGCGCGGCACCACAAATACAACGACACCGAATACAACCTGGAACCCAACGTCAAAGGCTCCCCGGGCGGATTGCGCGATATCCAGACGATTTTGTGGGTGGCCCGTCGCCAATACGGCACCCTGAACCTGCGCGCCCTGGCCGGCGAAGGCTTTTTGGTGGAGAGCGAAAACGCCCTGCTGGCCTCGTCCCAGGAATTCCTGTGGAAAGTACGCTACGCCCTGCACATGCTTGCCGGGCGCTCGGAAGACCGCCTGCTGTTCGACCACCAACGCTCCATCGCGACCTTGCTGGGTTTTGAAGGCGAAGACGCCAAGACCAGCATCGAAAGCTTCATGCAACAGTACTACCGCGTAGTGATGAGCATTGCCCAGCTCAGCGACCTGATCATCCAGCACTTCGAAGAAGTGATCCTGGCCCCCGAAGACGAAGCGCCGCCGCAACCGATCAATTCGCGCTTCCAGCTGCACGACGGTTACATCGAGGCGCGCAACGACAACGTGTTCCACCGCACGCCGTTCGCCATGCTGGAAATCTTCGTGCTGATGGCCCAGCAGCCGGAAATCAAAGGCGTGCGCGCCGATACCATTCGCCTGCTGCGGGAAAACCGTCATCTGATCGACGATGAGTTTCGTCATGACATCCGCAACACCAGCCTGTTTATCGAACTGTTCAAGTGCAAGATCGGCATCCACCGCAACCTGCGGCGGATGAACCGCTACGGCATCCTCGGGCGCTACCTGCCGGAGTTCGGCTTTATCGTCGGGCAGATGCAGCACGACCTGTTCCACATCTATACCGTGGACGCCCACACCCTGAACCTGATCAAGCACTTGCGTAAGTTGCAGTACACCCAGGTGTCAGAGAAATTCCCACTGGCCAGCAAGCTCATGGCCAAGCTGCCCAAGCCGGAACTGATCTACCTGGCCGGCCTCTACCACGACATCGGCAAGGGCCGGCATGGCGATCACTCGGAGATCGGCGCGGTGGATGCCGAAGCGTTCTGCCAACGCCATCAGTTGCCGCTGTGGGACAGCCGCCTGATCGTCTGGCTGGTGCAGAACCACCTCGTGATGTCGACCACCGCCCAGCGCAAGGACTTGTCCGACCCGCAAGTGATCCACGACTTCGCGCAGATCGTCGGCGATGAAACCCGCCTCGACTACCTCTACGTGCTGACCGTCTCCGACATCAACGCCACCAACCCGACGTTATGGAACTCCTGGCGCGCCAGCCTGTTGCGCCAGTTGTACACCGAGACCAAGCGCGCCCTGCGCCGCGGCCTGGAAAACCCGGTAGACCGCGAAGAGCAGATTCGCCGCACCCAAAGCGCGGCCCTGGATATCCTGGTGCGCGGCGGCAACGACCCGGACGATGTCGAACAACTGTGGTCGCAACTGGGTGACGACTATTTCCTGCGTCACACCGCCGGCGATGTCGCCTGGCACACCGACGCCATCCTTCAACAGCCGGCCGATGGCGGCCCGCTGGTCCTGATCAAGGAAACCACCCAGCGCGAATTCGAAGGCGGCACGCAGATCTTCATTTATGCGCCGGACCAACATGACTTCTTCGCCGTAACCGTGGCGGCTATGGACCAGCTCAACCTGAACATTCATGACGCCCGGGTAATCACCTCCAGCAGTCAGTTCACCCTCGACACCTACATTGTGCTCGACACCGAAGGCGACTCGATTGGCGACAATCCGGTGCGTGTGAAGAAGATCCGCGAAGGCCTGACCGAAGCCCTGCGCAACCCGGATGATTACCCGACCATCATCCAGCGCCGGGTACCGCGCCAGCTCAAGCACTTTGCCTTTGCGCCGCAGGTGACGATCTCCAACGACGCCCAGCGCCCGGTGACCGTGCTGGAGCTGAGCGCGCCGGATCGCCCGGGCCTGCTGGCACGCATCGGCGGGATTTTCCTGGAGTTCGACCTGTCGCTGCAGAACGCGAAGATTGCGACCCTTGGCGAGCGCGTGGAAGACGTGTTCTTCATCACCGACGCCGATAACCAGCCGCTGTCCGACCCTGAGCTGTGCCGCCGTTTGCAGGATGCGATCGTGGAGCAATTGAGCGTGACCCAGGAACCCGGCGTCGCGCTGACGCGCCTGACCCTATGAACACCGGCGTATATGGGAGGGGGCTTGCTCCCGATAGCAGCGGATCAGATAAAGATCAGCTGACTGACACAACGCAATCGGGAGCAAGCCCCCTCCCACATTGAATTTTCGCCGGCAACCAGACCGCGTGCCGACAACTGAATTGACGAGACTTGCGATGAACAACGCCCTGAACCAGCTGCAGCCTTACCCATTCGAGAAACTGCGCGCCCTGCTCGGCAGTGTCACCCCCAACCCGGACAAACGCCCGATTGCCCTGTCGATTGGCGAGCCCAAGCACACATCACCGAGTTTCGTGGCCGAGGCGCTGAGCAACAACCTGGACCAGATGGCGGTGTACCCGACCACCCTGGGCATCCCCGCATTACGCGAGGCCATTGGCGCCTGGTGCGAGCGCCGCTTCAACGTACCTGCAGGCTGGCTGGACCCGGCGCGCAATATCCTGCCGGTCAACGGCACACGCGAGGCGCTGTTCGCCTTCACCCAGACCGTGGTCAATCGCGGTGACGACGCGCTGGTGGTGAGCCCGAACCCGTTCTACCAGATCTACGAAGGCGCCGCGTTCCTCGCCGGTGCCAAGCCGCATTACCTGGCGTGCCTGGACACCAATGGTTTCAACCCGGACTTCGATGCCGTGTCGCCAGACGTTTGGAAACGTTGCCAGATCCTGTTCCTGTGCTCTCCGGGCAACCCGACCGGCGCGCTGATTCCGGTGGACACCCTGAAAAAGCTGATCGCCCTGGCCGATGAACACGACTTCGTGATCGCCGCCGACGAGTGCTACAGCGAGCTGTACTTCGATGAGCAAACCCCGCCGCCAGGCCTGCTGAGCGCCTGCGTCGAACTGGGTCGCCAGGACTTCAAGCGTTGCGTGGTGTTCCACAGCCTGTCCAAGCGTTCCAACCTGCCGGGCCTGCGTTCGGGCTTTGTCGCTGGCGATGCTGAGATTCTCAAGGCTTTCCTGCTGTATCGCACCTATCACGGCTGCGCAATGCCGGTGCAAACCCAGCTGGCCAGCATCGCCGCCTGGCAGGACGAAGCGCACGTACAGGCCAATCGTGACCTGTATCGCGAGAAGTTCGACGCAGTGCTGGCGATCCTCAAACCGGTGCTGGATGTGCAGAGCCCGGACGGCGGCTTTTATTTGTGGCCGAATGTGAATGGGGACGATGCTGCTTTCTGCCGTGATTTGTTCGTGGAAGAACATGTGACGGTGGTGCCGGGCTCTTACCTGTCCCGTGAAGTGGATGGCTTCAACCCAGGCGCCGGGCGTGTACGCCTGGCATTGGTTGCACCGCTGGCCGAGTGTGTCGAAGCGGCTGGGCGGATTCGCGATTTCATCCAGCGCCGCGGTTGAGACGCAAGCCGCTCCCAACGGGGCGGCCTCCAGCGTTGTTTCTTGCAACCATTGCGAGGGAACAGAAACACGCAAACCTTACACCTAAGTTCATATAAACACTTAGGTGAACCCCCATGACGCTCACGATTTCGCCCACTTCGCCTTCTGTTCATTGCTTCACCGCGCCGCTCAATAGAAGTAAGCGCGGCGTCGCCATGCCCGACAAGCTCTGGCCTCAGCATTCGGTGCTGACTATCTCCCTGCTGAACATGCCCCCAGAACAAAAAGCGTTGGTAAAGCACAACATCAACGCATGGGCGCCGCATACCAATCTCTACTTCAAGTTCACCAACAGCCCCAATGGCGATATCCGCATCACTGCGGACGCTGACACGAGAGCGGGATGGTCAAACGTGGGCACCGACGCAAAGAAGGTGCCTTTATCCGAACCGACCATGGGCATTAACTTCACAGTCTCGCCAAGCAGCGTCGCCGCAACGATCCAGCATGAATTCGGCCACGCCCTCGGCCTCAAACATGAACATCAGCACCCCGATCGGACATTGGACCTGAACAGGCAGAACATCTATGACGAATATGCATCGAGAGGAGAACCCTCCTACAAGGCCAAAAACGATATCCTCCGCCCCTTCTCGCGCAAAGAGGTAAAGACTTCAAACTATGATGACAAATCCATCATGCACTATGGGATTCGCGCCTCACACCTGAATAGCGGAAATCCAATCCCGCGCAACTTCAAACTGTCTGAAGGCGATAAAAGCTTTGTGCAGTCACTGTACCCTGAAGATAAAACACTGCTCGGCAAACTGCTCGGTACCGGCATCCGCGCAATGATCAATGCCCAAACTACTTGACGCTGCCCAAGTTCGCTTCACTCATATCCAGATCCGCCAGGACTTCGCGCAATACATCATCGCCAATTTGATGTTGGCGACTCAAACGATACAACTCCAGCCGCTGCGCACGCAGCCCCTTGAGCCGCAGCTTGCGTTCCAGTTGATCCATCTGCAGCGCCAGGGCCTGGGCTTCGGCGGAATCGTTGAATACCTCAAGCTGGTGGCGATATTCCGACATCAATCGCGCCTTGAGCTCAGTGGCCAATGCCGCTTGAGCCGCATCCGGCACTACGGTTTCATCGGGCTCTTCAGCTTCCAGCGCATGGATCGCTGCCACGGCGGTTTTTTTCCAGGCCTCGCGAACCTCTCGGTGACGCTTTTCATCGGGGCTCTTTTCGATCCCGCGAAGCAGCAACGGCAGCGCGATACAGGCGGCGACCAGCGACAACAGAATGACGCCGGCCGCGATAAAGATCAGCAGGTCGCGCTCCGGAAAAGCCTGGCCCGGCGCCAGCAGCAATGGCACCGACATCACGCCCGCCAGAGTCACCGCACCGCGTACGCCGCCCACCGTCAGCAGCCAGCAGGATCGCGCCGTGGGCACCAGGGTCAGCTCGCTTTTCCCACGCACACGACGCAGCAAGCCTGACAGCCGCCAAATGCTCTGGACCCAGATAAAGCGCAACACCACCAGCACCACGAAGATCGCAATCACGTCCAGGTAGCGGTACATCAAGGTCGGCCACAACGTCGGTTCATGACTCACCACTGCCTTGATGATGTCCGGCAGTTGCAGGCCCAGCAGCAGAAAGATCAGGCCGTTGAAGGCAAACTCCAGCAGCGACCAGACACTGCGATTGAGCAGGCGTGTACTGGTTTGACGCGGCAGCAGGTCCAGCCAGCTCTGCATCATGCCCGCCGCCACGGCCGACAAAATGCCCGACGCGCCCAAGCGTTCCGCCAGTACGTAGGCCGCGAAGGGCAGCAGCAACATGAACACCACGTGGGTGGCCGGGTCATCCCAACCCCGTGCAATCATCCAGGCGCGCAGGCGACCGACCAGCCAGCTCAACGCCACACCGACCGCCAGCCCACCCACTGCGACCAAGACAAAGGTCAGGCTGGCATCGGCCAGGGAAAACACCCCGGTCAACGCGGCCGCCAGGGCAAACTTGAAGGTCACCAGGCCCGACGCATCATTCATCAAGGCCTCACCTTGGAGCATGTGCATCAAGGGCGTAGGCAGGCGATTCTGGGCAATCGCCGACACCGCCACGGCATCCGTCGGCGACAACACGGCCGCCAGGGCAAAGGCTACCGGCAATGGAATCGTCGGCAGAATCCAGTGAATGAAGTACCCCGCGCCGACCACCGTAAACAGCACCAGCCCCACGGCCAAGGTCAGGATCGGCCCGCGCAGGCGCCACAGCTCACGCTTGGGCATGCGCCAGCCATCGGAAAACAGCAGCGGCGGCAAGAACAGAAACAGGAACAGCTCCGGGTCCAGCGCCACATGCAGCCCCAACGTGGGCCAGGCCAGCAAGGCCCCGGCGGCAATCTGTACCAGCGGCAGCGGCAGGGGAATGATGCGCCCGACCAGACGCGACACGCTGACCAGCATCAGCAGGATAAGAACGGTGTAGGCGGTTTGCATAACGCGGGTTTCCCAGACAATCGACTTGCAACGACACACATGAGGCAACAACTGGCCGTTGAAGTGCCATATTACCCGGCTATGGTAACCGGCTATGCGGCGCACTGCCTTTTGCACAAACGTCGCACAGCGCTGACGAACGGCGCCGAAACGCGCTGGGCGTGGCATACTCAGCATGCCTTGCTTAAAATAATGACTCCCACCATTCCGCCACACTTTAGCGCGGTGAAATCATCAGGAATGCCGATGCTGAAGCGCATTACCGCGAAGGAAATCATAAGGCAGAGCCATCAGGGCGTCTCTGTCCAGCCATTTCTGGTCAGGGCTGACGATGACCAAACCTATTTTGTAAAAGGGCTTTCCAGAGCGCTCGGCAATGGCCTGGTTTCGGAGGCATTGAGTGCCGAATTGGGCAAACACCTCGGTTTGCCCATTCCTCCGTGGAGAATAATGGACGTCCCACAGCGCTTGATCGACTTTAGCGTGATGGACGGTGTAAGCGACCTAAGTGGTGGACCCGCATTCGCATCATTGCAGGTTGAAAATGCATCCGACTTCATGTGGGCCAACCTCAAGTCTCTACCCGCTGATTTGAAGAAAACGGTTCTACTTTTCGACTGGTGGATACTCAACGGCGATCGTGGCCTTGGAGAAATGGGTGGCAACGTCAACCTTATTCTTGATCCGAAAGGTGAGCTGGTCGTAATCGATCATAACGTAGCTTTTGATCCGCACCTCAGCTTGGATGAGTTCAGGAGGTACCATGTATTCAGAGACCAATTGGGCTCATTTGATGGGAATCTGCTCGCTCGTCTGGATTACCTTCCATTGCTTGACGCTGCCCTTGCAGACTGGGGTAGGATCATCTCCCTTCTACCGGATGAATGGCTTTGTCGCGACCATGATTGCGATGACGAGTACGAACCAACCCTTCAGCAAAGGCTACAAATACTGGAAAGGTTCAAGGACGAGCAATTCTGGGGGCAATTATGAAATATATTTGTAACTACTCAATTCTTAGGTTCCTGCCTTACCCGGAAACCGGTGAGTTCGTGAACATCGGTATTGTGCTGCTCGCAAATACGGGCGAATTCAAATTCAAAGTCGCTGCAAAACGCCAACGTGTCACGCGTTTCTTCGAGACTCTTGAGCATAAAGTCTATCTCCGCGCCAAAGGTGAAGTCGAGGACGAGTTCAACCGTCTCGTGGAATTCTTCGCGAACCATAAAACTGAGACGACGTTACTGACGAGTACGTTCAAACACCTCATCCATCCACGGGAAACGATGATGCGTTTCAGCCAGCCTGGATCCATGGCGACCGATAATATCGGACAAGCGCTGGACGACTTGTTTGAGCATTATGTAAATCACAGCTTTGCCAGTAAGGAATATCAAGAGAAGGTCCTAGAGCGTCAGCTAGGCACTCTTTTGGCCTCGTCGAATCTCAAGCAGCTTTATAAAGAGCAACGATTGGGTACAAATGACTACGATGTGAGATTCCCATTCGTCATGCTTGACGATCATATTGCTGAGCAGGCCATCAAACCGATTTTCTTTGGTCAGTCTGAACCGGGTAAAATCCTTGAACATGGTGACGCATGGCTGTCGAAAGTTATGCGTCTGAACAAAGCCAATAAGTTAGCCAAGGACACCTTATTCATTGCTGAGCCTCCGGCCCAGGGTAAACCAAAGCTATTTAAGGCTTACGAGGAAGTCACATTTGCACTTGCTGAGTTCGACGGTGTGAGGGTCATCAACGCACACATGACAAACTCGCAAAAGCTCCAAGAAATAAAACGCGGCGTCCCGGAGATGTCTCACTAAAAAATCGGCCATGGCCGGTTTTTTCCATCCGTGCCACAAGTCCAGTCACGCCTGCATGCACACAGTTTACGGTCGTTCCATCGTCACGACCGATCCGTAACAGTCAGTCGCGGCGCCAGGCGAATTGACGTGGCATAATCCGCGATCTTTCATTTTTCATTCGTCCAAAGGGGGCAATTCCTTGACCGCTTCAAGCAAAACCTTGCACCTTTTCGGCATCAAAGCCTGCGACACCATGAAAAAGGCGCGCACCTGGCTTGATGAGCACGCTGTGAGCTATGAGTTCCATGATTACAAAACGGCCGGTATCGACCGCGAACACTTGACCCAATGGTGCGACGAGCACGGTTGGCAGGTGGTTTTGAACCGTGCGGGCACCACCTTTCGCAAACTCGAAGACGAACGCAAAGCCGATCTCGATCAGTCGAAAGCCATTGAATTGATGCTCGCGCAACCCTCGATGATCAAGCGCCCGGTGCTCGATCTCGGTGACAGAACCCTGATTGGCTTCAAGCCAGATAGTTATTCGGCGGCCCTCAAGTAGGCCAGCCTTCCATTTTTGTAGAGGTAACAGCATGTCCAATTCCCTGTTCAGCCTGGGCTTCGGCGTCGGCACTCAGAACCGCCAAGGTGCTTGGCTGGAAGTGTTTTACGCACAGCCCTTGCTCAACCCGTCGGCTGACATCGTCGCGGCCATCGCGCCGATCCTTGGCTACACCGAAGGCAACCAGGCGATTACCTTCACCGTTACCCAGGCCCTGCAACTGGCCGATGCGCTCAAAGGCGTCGACGCCACCCAGGCCGCCCTGTTGAGCCGCCTGGCTGAAAGCCATACGCCGCTGGTTGCGACCTTGCTGGCCGAAGACGTCGCCCTGACCTCCACGCCTGAGGCCTACCTCAAGCTGCACCTGCTCTCCCACCGCCTGGTCAAACCCCACGGCCTGAACCTGGCCGGCGTGTTCCCGCAACTGCCGAACGTGGCCTGGACCAGCCAGGGCGCGATCGACATCGCCGAACTGGCCGAACGCCAGTTGGAAGCACGCCTGCGCGGCGAGCTGCTGGAAGTGTTCTCGGTGGACAAATTCCCGAAAATGACCGACTACGTCGTACCGAGCGGTGTGCGTATCGCTGATGCCGCCCGCCTGCGCCTGGGCGCCTACGTGGGCGAAGGCACTACCGTCATGCACGAAGGTTTCGTCAACTTCAACGCCGGCACCGAAGGCCCAGGCATGATCGAAGGCCGCGTATCGGCAGGCGTGTTCGTCGGCAAGGGTTCCGACCTGGGCGGCGGCTGCTCGACCATGGGTACCCTGTCGGGCGGCGGCAACATCGTGATCAAGGTCGGCGAAGGCTGCCTGATCGGCGCCAATGCCGGTATCGGTATCCCGCTGGGCGACCGCAACACCGTGGAGTCCGGCCTGTACGTGACCGCCGGGACCAAAGTTGCGCTGTTGGACGAGAAGAACCAACTGGTCAAAGTGGTCAAGGCGCGTGAACTGGCCGGCCAACCGGACCTGCTGTTCCGCCGCAACTCCGAGACCGGTGCCGTGGAGTGCAAAACCCACAAATCGGCCATCGAACTGAACGAAGCGCTGCACGCTCACAACTAAGCAGCCACTCGATGCCCCAGCGGGCCGCACCTTCGGGTGCGGCTCGCTTATACGAGTCTTGAACATCATGCTTGTGCCCTCCCCCTGGCGTGCCGACTTTCCAGCCATCGCCACCCTGCAACGGCAAGACCAGACCTACCTGGACAACGCCGCCACCACGCAAAAACCCCAAGCCCTGCTGGATGCAATCAGCCATTACTACGCCAATGGCGCAGCCAACGTGCACCGTGCCCAGCATTTGCCGGGAGCCCATGCGACCCAGGCGTTTGAAGACAGCCGCAGCAAGGTTGCGCAGTGGTTGAATGCGGGTGACAGCGGGCAGGTGGTGTTTACCCACGGCGCAACCTCTGCGCTGAACCTCCTGGCCTACGGCCTCGAGCACTTATTCGACGCGGGCGATGAGATTGCCATCAGCGCCCTGGAGCACCACGCCAACCTGTTGCCCTGGCAGCAACTGGCCAGACGTCGCGCACTGACGCTGGTGATACTGCCCCTGGACGCTGACGGCGTGATCGACCTTGACGCCGCTGCCCGACTGATCGGCCCGCGCACGCGGCTGTTGGCGGTCAGCCAGTTATCCAACGTACTCGGCACCTGGCAGCCGCTCGACGCCTTGCTCGGGCTGGCCCGCAGCCACGGCGCGCTGACGGTGATCGACGGTGCCCAAGGCATTGTCCATGGCCGCCACGACGTGCAGGCTCTGGGCTGCGACTTCTATGTATTTTCCAGTCACAAACTGTACGGCCCAGACGGGGTCGGCGTGCTCTACGGCCGCCACGAAGCCTTGCACCGCCTGCGCCACTGGCAGTTTGGCGGAGAAATGGTGCAACAGACGGACTACCACAGCGCCAGCTTCCGCCCTGCCCCCCTGGGTCTTGAGGCGGGAACGCCACCGATAGCCGGCGTGATCGGCCTGGGGGCGACCCTGGATTACCTGACTTCGCTGGATCCACAAACGGTGGTCAGGCATGAAGCGGCACTGCACGATTATTTGCTGCGCGGCTTAAAAGCGCGCAATGGCGTGCGCATACTCGGCGCGCCGCAAGTGGCGCTGGTCAGCTTTGTGGTCGAGGGCGTGCATAACGCCGACCTCGCGCACCTGCTGACCGAGCAGGGGATCGCCGTGCGTGCCGGTCATCACTGTGCGATGCCACTGCTCAAGATGCTGCAACTGTCGGGGGCGATTCGCGTGTCCCTCGCGCTGTACAACGACTCCGATGACCTGGAACGCTTCTTTGAAGCGCTGGACCAGGCGCTGGATATGCTGCGATGAGCTTGCCGGTGGATGCGGTGGCTGCGCTGGAAGCCTTTCAGTCAGTCGGCAGTTGGGAACAACGCGCCCGAATGCTGATGCAATGGGGTGAGCGCCTGCCCGCCTTGGCGGATGAGGATAAGGTCGATGCCAACCTCGTACAGGGCTGTGAGAGCCTGGTGTGGTTGGTGGGGCATTTGCACAATGGCCACTGGCAGTTTGCCGCCAGCAGCGAAGCGCGGATGATTCGGGGGTTGGTGGCGTTGTTGCTGGCGCGGGTGAATGGGTTGTCGGCGGCTGAGTTGCAGGCGGTGGACTTGCCCGACTGGTTCACTCAACTCGGGCTTTCCCGCCAACTATCGCCGTCACGCAGCAATGGCCTCAATGCAGTCTTGCAGCGCATGCGTTCCCTGAGCCGTACACAAAACTGAATGTGGGAGGGGGCAAGCCCCCTCCCACATTTTCAGGCAGGCTTGACCCGCTCCGACGGCCGGCGAACCCCGGCCACAATCTTGTCCACCGCCTTGGTCGCCGCCACCATGCCGAACGTAGCGGTCACCATCATTACCGCGCCAAACCCTCCCGCGCAGTCCAGCTTCACGCCGTCGCCGACAAAGCTCTTCTGCAAACAGATGCTGCCGTCCGGCTTGGGGTAGCGCAGCTGCTCGGTGGAAAACACGCAGGGCACGCTGTAATGGCGGGTCACCGTGCGTGAGAAACCATAGTCACGACGAAGGGTGGAGCGTACTTTCGAGGCCAGCGGGTCGTTGAAGGTGCGGTTCAGGTCGCACACCTGGATCAGCGTCGGGTCGATCTGCCCGCCGGCGCCACCGGTGGTGATGATCTGGATCTTGCGGCGTTTGCACCAGGCAATCAGCGCCGCCTTGGCGTTGACCGCGTCGATGCAATCGATCACGCAATCGATGTTCGGGGTGATGTACTCGGCCATGGTGTCGCGGGTAACGAAGTCCGCCACCGCATGCACGGTGCAATCCGGGTTGATACCGCGCAGGCGTTCGGCCATCACCTGGACCTTGGGTTTGCCCACGGTGCTGTCCAGCGCATGCAGCTGGCGGTTGCTGTTGCTGACGCAAACGTCATCCAGGTCAAACAGCGAAATCTCGCCCACCCCGCAACGGGCGATGGCTTCTGCCGCCCACGAGCCCACGCCGCCGACGCCGACGATCGCCACATGGGCCGCTTTCAAGCGTTCCAGGCCCTCAATGCCATACAAGCGGGCGACGCCTGCAAACCGCGGATCTTCTGTGCTCATGACCATTACCCTAAAAACCGGCGCGCATTATGGACTACGCCGCGACAAGTTCGAAGCTTCCAGCTACAAGTAAAGAACTTAGGTGAACATTCGCGGACTAACGTCCGGCTTTTCTCTGTCTGCTGTACGCTCAGGGAAAGGCCGGTGTAGGATGCGCGCCGTTCGGTGCAGTCCGACACCTCTTTTCGTTCCACACCCTTTGGAACCCGAAATAACCATGGCATCGCGTAAATTTGGACTCAACCTGGTGATCGTGCTGGCAATCGCCGCGCTGTTCACTGGCTTCTGGGCGCTGATCAACCGCCCGGTCACCGCTCCCAACTGGCCCGAACAGATTTCCGGGTTCTCTTACTCGCCGTTCCAGCAAGGCCAGTATCCTCAGAAAAACCAGTACCCGTCTGACGACCAGATGCGCCAGGACCTGGCGATCATGAGCAAACTGACGGACAACATCCGTACCTACTCGGTCGACGGCACCCTGGGCGACATTCCCAAGCTGGCCGAAGAGTTCGGCCTGCGGGTGACGCTGGGGATCTGGATCAGCCCGGACCTTGAGCGCAACGAACGCGAAATCCAGCGCGCCATCGAAATCGCCAACAGCTCGCGCAGCGTCGTTCGCGTGGTGGTCGGTAACGAAGCGTTGTTCCGTGAAGAAATCACCCCGCAGGACCTGATCGTGCTGCTGGACCGCGTGCGTGCAGCGGTCAAGGTTCCGGTGACGACTTCCGAGCAGTGGCACATTTGGGAAAAAAACCCGGAACTGGCCAAGCACGTCGACCTGATCGCCGCGCACATCCTGCCGTTCTGGGAATTTATCCCGATGGACAAGGCCGGCCAGTACGTACTCGACCGTGCGCGGGACCTGAAGAAACTGTTCCCGAAAAAGCCGCTGCTGCTGTCGGAAATTGGCTGGCCGAGTAACGGACGCATGCGCGGTGGTAATGAAACCTCACCTGCCGACCAGGCGGTTTACCTGCGCACGCTGGTGAACAAACTCAATCGCCAGGGCTACAACTACTTTGTCATCGAGGCGTTCGATCAGCCTTGGAAAGTCAGCGACGAAGGCTCGGCGGGCGCTTATTGGGGCGTATTCAACGCCGCGCGTCAGCAGAAATTCAACTTTGAAGGCCCGGTGGTCGCAATCCCGCAGTGGCGCGTGCTGGCCATCGGTTCGGTGGTGCTGGCGCTGTTGTCCCTGACCCTACTGATGATCGACGGCTCGGCCCTGCGCCAGCGCGGTCGTACCTTCCTGACGTTTATCGCGTTCCTGTGCGGTTCGGTGCTGGTGTGGATCGGCTACGACTACAGCCAGCAATACAGCACCTGGTTCAGCGTGACCGTGGGCATTCTCCTGGCCCTCGGTGCCCTGGGTGTGTTTATCGTGCTGCTGACCGAAGCCCACGAACTGGCGGAAGCGGTGTGGACCCACAAACGCCGACGTGAATTCCTGCCGGTCGAAGGGGAATCGGACTACCGTCCGAAAGTGTCGATCCATGTGCCGTGCTACAACGAGCCGCCGGAGATGGTCAAACAGACCCTCGACGCCCTGGCCGCACTCGATTACCCGGACTACGAAGTCCTGATCATCGACAACAACACCAAGGACCCGGCGGTATGGGAACCGGTGCGCGACTACTGCGAAACCCTGGGCCCGCGCTTCAAGTTCTTCCATGTCGCGCCCCTGGCCGGTTTCAAGGGTGGCGCGCTGAACTACCTGATCCCGCACACCGCCAAGGACGCCGAAGTGATCGCGGTGATCGACTCGGACTATTGCGTGTCGCCCAACTGGCTCAAGCACATGGTGCCGCACTTCGCCGACCCGAAAATCGCCGTGGTGCAGTCGCCCCAGGATTACCGCGACCAGAACGAAAGCACCTTCAAGAAGCTCTGCTACGCGGAATACAAAGGCTTCTTCCATATCGGCATGGTCACCCGCAACGACCGCGACGCGATCATCCAGCACGGCACCATGACCATGACCCGTCGCTCGGTGCTCGAAGAACTCGGCTGGGCCGACTGGTGCATCTGTGAAGACGCCGAACTGGGCCTGCGCGTGTTCGAAAAAGGCCTGTCGGCGGCGTATTACCACGACAGCTACGGCAAGGGCCTGATGCCCGACACCTTTATCGACTTCAAGAAACAGCGTTTCCGCTGGGCCTACGGTGCGATTCAGATCATCAAGCGCCACACCGCCAGCCTGCTGCGCGGCAAAGGCACCGAGCTGACCCGTGGCCAGCGCTATCACTTCCTCGCGGGCTGGCTGCCGTGGGTGGCTGATGGCATGAACATCTTCTTCACCGTGGGCGCGCTGCTGTGGTCGGCGGCGATGATCATCGTGCCGACCCGCGTCGATCCGCCGTTGCTGATTTTCGCGATCCCGCCGTTGGCGTTGTTCGTGTTCAAGGTGGGCAAGATCATCTTCCTCTACCGCCGTGCGGTCGGGGTAAACCTCAAGGATGCCTTCTGCGCGGCCCTTGCCGGCCTGGCGTTGTCGCACACCATCGCCAAAGCGGTGCTGTACGGTTTCTTCACCACCAGCATTCCGTTCTTTCGTACACCGAAAAACGCGGATAACCACGGCTTCTGGGTGGCGATTTCCGAAGCCCGCGAAGAAATGTTCATCATGCTGCTGTTGTGGGGCGCCGCTTTGGGGATTTACCTGGTGCAAGGCCTGCCGAGCAATGACATGCGCTTCTGGGTGGTGATGTTGCTGGTGCAGTCGCTGCCGTATCTGGCGGCGCTGATCATGGCGTTTTTGTCGTCGCTGCCGGAACCGGCGCCGAAGGCAGAGCCTGTCACCGCCGTGTAAAAACTTGCGCAATGCACTAAACGGCGGCCTCTGGCCGCCGTTTTGCTATAAGATAACGGCCGTTTTACACGCCTTGCACACATCACTGTAGGAGCGAGCTTGCTCGCGAAAATCGTTAACGATGAAGCGGGCACCCTGAATGCACGCGGAGCCCTTGCGTTTTTCGCGAGCAAGGGCTAGCCGCCCGCCTCGCTCCTACAATTAGAACGTCGCTGTCTCGATTTCCGGAGTTCTCCCATGACGGCCCATGCCGACCTTTCGCCGACCCTTCAACTCGCCATCGACCTGATCCGTCGCCCGTCGGTCACGCCGATCGATGCCGATTGCCAGAAGCTGATGATGCAGCGCCTGGGCGACGCCGGTTTTGTGCTCGAGCCGATGCGCATTTTCGAGGTGGATAACTTCTGGGCCACCCATGGCAACCAGGAAGGCCCGGTGCTGTGCTTTGCCGGCCACACCGACGTGGTACCGACCGGCCCGGTGCAGGCCTGGCAGAACGACCCGTTCGACGCGCTGATCGACGAACACGGCATGCTCTGCGGCCGTGGCGCGGCGGATATGAAAGGCAGCCTGGCGGCGATGCTGGTGGCGGCGGAGCGTTTTGTCGCAGACTACCCGGACCACAAAGGCTCGGTGGCCTTCCTGATTACCAGCGATGAAGAAGGCCCGGCGCACCATGGCACCAAGGCCGTGGTCGAGCGCCTGGCCGCACGCAACGAGCGCCTTGACTGGTGCATCGTCGGCGAGCCATCGAGCACGACGCTGGTGGGCGATGTGGTCAAGAACGGCCGTCGTGGCTCCCTCGGCGCCACCCTGACCGTGCGCGGTGTACAGGGCCACGTGGCGTATCCGCACCTGGCGAAGAACCCGATCCATCTGGCCGCACCGGCATTGGCCGAACTCGCCGCCGAGCATTGGGATGACGGCAACACCTTCTTCCCACCGACCAGTTTCCAGATCTCCAACCTTAATTCCGGCACCGGCGCCACCAACGTCATTCCCGGCGACCTGACAGCGGTGTTCAACTTCCGTTTCTCCACCGAATCCACCGTGGAAGGGTTGCAGCAGCGGGTCGCAGCTATCCTGGATAAACACGGCCTGGACTGGCATGTGGACTGGGCGTTGTCGGGTCTGCCGTTCCTCACCGAGCCGGGCGCATTGCTCGACGCGGTATCGGCCAGCATCAAGGCGATCACCGGGCGTGAAACCAAGGCATCCACCAGTGGCGGTACCTCCGATGGCCGTTTCATTGCGACCCTGGGCACCCAGGTGGTCGAGTTGGGCCCGGTGAATGCGACGATCCATCAGGTCAACGAGCGCGTCCTCGCCAGCGACCTCGATGTGTTGACCGAAATTTACTACCAGACCCTGATCAAGTTGCTCGCCTGATGCTTGCCTGTCCTCTTTGCAGCGCCCCGCTCACTGCGGTGGACAACGGTGTGGCGTGCCCCGCCGGGCACCGTTTCGACCGCGCGCGCCAGGGTTACCTGAACCTGTTGCCAGTGCAGCACAAGAACAGCCGCGACCCGGGCGATAACCTGGCGATGGTCGAGGCGCGCCGCGACTTCCTCAATGCCGGGCACTACGCCCCTGTGGCCAAGCGACTGGCCGAGCTGGCCGCCGAACGCGCGCCACAACGCTGGGTGGACATCGGCTGTGGCGAGGGCTACTACACCGCGCAAATCGCCGATGCCCTGCCCGACGCCGACGGCTACGCCCTGGATATTTCCAAGGAAGCAGTCAAGCGCGCGTGCAAGCGCAACCCGGCGCTGACCTGGTTGATCGCCAGCATGGCCCGCGTCCCATTGGCCGACGCCAGTTGCCAGTTTCTCGCCAGCGTGTTCAGCCCGCTGGACTGGCAGGAAGCCAAGCGCCTGCTCAGCCCTGGCGGCGGCTTGATGAAGGTTGGCCCCACCCGCGGCCACCTGATGGAGCTGCGCGAACGCTTGTACGACGAAGTGCGCGAATACACCGACGACAAACACCTGGCGCTGGTGCCGGATGGCATGGGCCTGGCGCACAGTGAAACTCTTGAGTTCACACTGTGCCTGCCCGAGCCCGGGGACCGCGCCAACCTGCTGGCCATGACGCCTCACGGCTGGCGTGCGAGCGCCGAGCGCCGCAGCGAGGTGATCGAAGCCGCCGAGCCGCTGCAGGTGACCGTGTCGATGCGCTACGATTATTTCGTGCTTCAATAACCGACTTTTCAGCACCCGCGAATGGATTTTCGAATCCCGCAACGAGGAACATCCATGCGCCAACCCGATATTGAGATTTACCTGAAGGACGCCGACGTCGACTACAAGGCCATCGCCGCCTGGCTGGGCGCCGCCCTGGGCCCGTGCACCGACTGGGTCCAGAAGGGCCAGACCTACAAGTGCAAAGCCGGCAACGTGCCGGTGACCTGGCTGCCAAAAGCCGTCGGCAAATGGAACAGCCTGTACCTGGAAAGCGATCAGACGCCGTGGGACGACGACATCGCCTGCGCCCGCGCCGCGTTTGCCGCATTGAATGTTGAAGTGCGCTGCGCGCCAGGGACTTGGGTCGAGGAAGAGGGTGAGGAAAGCGCCGACCGCTGGATGCGCATCAGTGCCGATGGTGAAGAAGAAATCACCTGGAAAACCGCCTGATTCCGAGTTGCAAACCCAATCAAAAAAATGTGGGAGGGGGCTTGCTCCCGATAGCGGTGGATCAGTCGATTTATTCAGCGACTGACACTCAGCAATCGGGAGCAAGCCCCCTCCCACATGGGTTGCAGCGGTGGACTTACAGGCCCACCACATCCTCGGCCTGCAAGCCCTTATCGCCTGTCACCACGGCGTATTCCACCTGTTGGCCCTCGGCCAGCGAGCGGTGGCCGTCACCGCGAATAGCGCGGTAGTGCACGAACACATCCTTGCCGTCTTCACGCTGGATAAAGCCATAGCCCTTGGCGTCGTTGAACCACTTCACACTGCCGGTTTCGCGCGTTGTCATCTGTTCACTCCCACTGGTTTTTATTATTGAGTCGCTGGCGTTGAACTGCCGAGTATAAGACACGTTCAAAAACCATCAACCCAACTTTACATCGCCGCTTTTTTGCCGATTTTCGATGAATACGGCACACTACCCGCCCGAGCGCCTGCTCGGTTTTTTCCACTTGAAGCAGTTCGCCTATGACCCGCTCCCCGTTCCGTCGTCTGGTGTTTGGCACCTTGCGTCGACTGCTGTACCTCTGGGTTCGCTCGGAGACGATCAACCAGTCGTCCCTCACCCTTAACCTGGACCGCAGCCGGCCGGTGTTCTACGTCCTGCAATCGCCCTCCCTGACCGAATTGGCCGTGGTCGATACCGAGTGCACCAAGGCCGGCCTGCCGCGCCCGGTACTGCCGGTTTCGGTAGGCCCACTGATGGAACCCGCAGCGTTCTTTTACCTCACGCCGGACCCGGATTGGCTCGGCCGCCAGGACAAGCGCGGCACACCGCCCACCCTGACGCGCCTGGTCAACACCCTGACCGAACATGCCGAAGAGAATGCACAAATCATTCCGGTCAGCGTGTTCTGGGGCCAATCCCCCGAAAGTGAGTCCAGCCCCTGGAAACTGTTGTTCGCCGACAGCTGGGCGGTCACCGGGCGCCTGCGCCGGTTGCTGAGCATTCTGATCCTGGGTCGCAAGACCCGGGTGCAATTCTCCGCGCCCATCAACCTGCGTGAATTGATCGAGCACAATAAAGGGCACGAACGCACCGTGCGCATGGCCCAACGCATCCTGCGCGTGCACTTTCGTAACCTGAAGACCGCCGTGATCGGCCCCGACCTGTCCCACCGTCGCAACCTGGTGAAGGGCCTGGTCAATATGCCGCTGGTGCGCCAGGCCATTGCCGACGAAGCCGAGCGAGAGAAAATCTCGCCGGAAAAAGCCAAGGCCCTGGCCCTGCGCTATGGCAATGAAATCGCCTCGGACTACACCTACACGGCGATCCGCTTCCTGGAAGTGGTGCTGAGCTGGTTCTGGAACAAAATCTACGACGGCATCAAGGTCAATAACATCGAGGGTGTGCAACAGGTTGCCCAAGGCTACGAAGTGATCTACGTACCTTGCCACCGCAGCCATATCGACTACCTGCTGCTGTCCTACCTGCTGTTCAAGAATGGCCTGACCCCGCCGCACATTGCCGCCGGCATCAACCTGAACATGCCCGTGATCGGCAGCCTGCTGCGTCGTGGCGGTGCGTTTTTCATGCGCCGCACCTTCAAGGGCAACCCGCTGTACACCTCGGTATTCAACGAATACCTGCACACCCTGTTCACCAAGGGTTTCCCGGTGGAGTACTTCGTCGAAGGCGGCCGTTCGCGCACCGGGCGCATGCTGCAGCCGAAAACCGGGATGCTGGCGATCACCCTGCGCAGTTTCCTGCGCTCTTCGCGCATGCCCATCGTGTTCGTGCCGGTATATATCGGCTACGAACGGGTGCTGGAAGGCCGTACCTACCTGGGCGAGCTGCGCGGTGCGAGCAAGAAGAAAGAGTCGATCTTCGATATTTTCAAAGTGGCAGGCGCGCTCAAGCAGCGCTTCGGCCAGGTCGCGGTCAACTTCGGCGAGCCGATCAAGCTGGCGGAGTTTCTCGACCACGAGCAACCGGATTGGCGCTCTCAGGAACTGGGCCCGAACTACAAGCCGGCCTGGCTGAATGAAACCACTCACCGCCTCGGCGAGCAGGTGGCCCGCCACTTGAACGAAGCCGCTGCGGTGAACCCGGTGAACCTGGTGGCATTGGCGCTGCTGTCGACCACCCGGCTGGCATTGGATGAGCAGGCCATGGCCCGCCAGTTGGACCTGTACCTGGCGCTGCTGCGCCGCGTGCCCTATTCACCGCATACCACCCTGCCGGAAGGCGACGGCCTGGCGCTGATCAAGCACGTCAAGGACATGAAGCTGCTGTCGGAACAGAGCGATGCCCTGGGCAAAATCGTCTATCTGGATGAGCAGAACGCCGTCCTGATGACCTATTACCGCAACAACGTGCTGCACATCTTCGCCCTGCCCGCGCTGCTGGCGAGTTTCTTCCAGAGCAGTTCGCGGATGAGCCGCGAACAGATCCTGCGCTACACCCATGCGCTCTATCCGTACCTGCAGTCGGAGCTGTTCATCCGCTGGTCACTGGAGGAGCTGGATGCGGTGGTCGACCAATGGCTGGATGCGTTCGTCGAACAGGGCCTGCTGCGCTTCGAAAACAACGTGTACCTGCGCCCGGCGCCGAGTTCGCGGCATTTCGTGCTGCTGACGCTACTGTCCAAGAGCATCGCCCAGACCCTGCAACGCTTCTACATGGCGATCTCGCTGCTGCTCAACAGCGGCCAGAACAGCATCAGCGCCGAGGAGCTGGAAGACCTGTGCACGGTCATGGCCCAGCGGCTGTCGATCCTGCATGGCCTCAATGCTCCGGAGTTCTTCGACAAGAGCCTTTTCCGACATTTCATCCAGACCTTGCTGGAGCAAGATGTGCTGCGCCGCGATGAAGCCGGCAAGCTGAGCTATCACGACCTGCTCGGCGAGCTGGCCGAAGGCGCGGCCAAACGTGTACTGCCGGCGGACATTCGCTTGTCGATCCGCCAAGTGGCGTTGCATCGCGTCGATGGCGCGGCCGAGCAACCGGTGGAACCGGCGCAATCCCCACAAGATTGAACAAGGCGCCGGGCGGTTTCCGGCGCCGTTGATAAGGAGCTGCACCATGAAGAAGATCATCCTCCTGGGCCTCACGGCCCTGCTCGGAGCCTGCCAATCCATGTCTCCCACTCCCAAGGCCAGCCTCGACGGCGAAGTGTTCTACCTGCAACGCATCGCGCTGCCGCCCACCGCCACCTTGAGCGTCAGCCTGCAAGACGTGTCGCTGATGGACGCCCCGGCCGTGGTGCTCGCCGAACAGAAAGGCCCGATCAAAGGCCAGGTGCCGCTGGCGTTTCACTTAAGTTATGACCCGGCGCAGGTCAAACCTGGCCATAGCTACTCGGTCAGCGCTCGCATCGAGGTGGATGGCAAGCTACTGTTCATCACCACTGAACGGCACGCCGTACAGCTCGACGGCCAGGATCAACAGCCGCTGCGCGTGCGCGTCGATGCTGCAGCCCACTGAATTCAACCACAAGGAAGCGCCCATGCTCCGTAACCCTCTTCGCCTCACGGCCCTGCTCACCGGCCTGCTGCTGGGCACCAGCGCCATGGCCCTGGACCTTGGCAGCCTGTCCCAGGGCGACGCCAGCGGCGGGCTCAAGGACGCCTTGACCCAAGGCGCACAGATCGCCGTGAAACAACTGGGCACGCCCGGTGGTTTCAGCAATAACCCCGACGTGAAGATCGGCTTGCCGGGCAAGCTGGGCAAGGTCGCTGACAAGTTGAAGATGTTCGGCATGGGCGATCAGGTCACCCAGCTCGAAACCAGCATGAACAAAGCGGCGGAAACCGCCGTTACCCAGGCTCAGCCGATTCTGGTCAATGCCGTGAAAAACATGAGTGTGACCGATGCCAAAGGCATCCTCAGCGGCGGCCAGGACTCAGCTACCCAGTACCTGAACAAGAGCAGTCGCGACCAAATCCGCGCCAAGTTCCTGCCCATCGTCAAGGCTGCCACCGACAAGGTCGGCGTGGCCCAGCAGTACAACGCACTCGCCGGCAAGGCCGCCGCGTTTGGCGCGGTGGACGCCAAAAGCGCCAATGTTGAAAACTACGTGACCGAACAGGCGCTGGACGGCTTGTTCAAGATGATCGCGCAGCAGGAAGAAACGATTCGCAAGAATCCGGCAGCTGCCGCCACCAGCCTTGCCAAGAAAGTGTTCGGCGCCCTGTAGACAGTGTATGCACCCGAGCAGGCGGGGAAGATCACCTGCTCGGGTGCCGCTCACTGCACCGTCAGAACAGCTTGCCGGCCAGCCCGCCAAAGATCACCGCGCCCAGCGGCATCACGCCTACGCCGAACTTGATCGAGCCACCACCGCCATGGCAGTCGGGTTTGGGTTTGCACTTGTCATTACAGTCATTTGCAGGTGGCTTGGGTTTTGCGCAGTTACCGCCGCCGAAGCTGCTGCTGACAGAAACGCTCAACGATTTGCCGATGAAAAATCCCATTGGACACTCCTTGAATCATCAGATTTGAGATCCGGCCCGCCGGCGTGAAATCCGTCGGACTGAATACCTGTAATCAGGTAGTCCATGAGTGGCGAAACCTTAAGAAACGTTCCTTGCGAAGATTCCAATCATTGCCGCTTGACCCTGAACCACGCGGCGTAAAGCGCCGGTAGAAACAGCAGCGTCAACGCCGTCGCCACAATCAACCCGCCCATGATTGCCACCGCCATCGGCCCGAAGAACACACTACGCGACAGTGGAATCATCGCCAGTACCGCAGCAAGTGCGGTAAGCACGATCGGCCGGAAGCGTCGGACCGTGGCTTCAATGATCGCCTGCCAGGGCGCCAGTCCCGCCTTGATGTCCTGTTCGATCTGGTCGACCAATATCACCGAGTTGCGCATGATCATCCCCGACAGGGCGATGGTGCCGAGCATCGCCACGAAACCAAACGGTTGACGAAACACCAGCAGGAACAGGGTGACGCCGATCAGGCCCAAGGGCGCAGTCAGAAACACCATCGCGGTGCGTGAGAAGCTGCGCAGTTGCAGCATCAGCAAGGTCAGCACCACCACGATAAACAACGGCACGCCGGCCTTCACCGAGTTCTGTCCGCGCGCAGAGTCTTCCACGGTGCCACCAACCTCCAGCAAATAGCCGTCAGGCAACTCGGCACGCACGCCTTCAAGGGTCGGCAGGATCTGCTGGACCAGCGTCGCCGGTTGTTCCTTGCCATAGATATCGGCGCGCACGGTCACCGTAGGCAAACGGTTACGGTGCCAGATGATGCCTTCCTCAAAGCCATACTCAAGGGTTGCAATCTGGGCCAAGGCCACACTTTTACCGTTATCGGTGGGTACGGCCAGGCTGGGCAGCAGCGACAACTCAGTGCGTTCGTGAACGGTGCCGCGCAGGAGGATTTCGATCAACTCGTTATCCTCCCGGTACTGGCTGACGGTGCTGCCGGTCAGGGAGCTTTGCAGGAATTTCGACAGATTGGCGGTGCTCACGCCCAGCGCGCGGGCGCGGTCCTGGTCGATATTCAAATAGACGATTTTGCTCGGTTCTTCCCAGTCCAGATGCACATTGACCACGTGGGTGTTCTCGCGAACCTTGGTCGCCACCTTGCGCGCCAGGGCGCGGACTTCTTCGATGTGCTCGCCGGTCACGCGAAACTGCACGGGGTAGCCCACCGGCGGGCCATTCTCCAGGCGAGTGACGCGTGAACGCAGTTCGGGAAACTGTTCGTTCAGGGTTTCGATCAGCCAGGTGCGCAGGCTTTCACGCTCTTCGATGGTGTTAGCCAGCACCACAAATTGCGCGAAGCTGGCCGCCGGCAGTTGCTGGTCGAGTGGCAGGTAGAAGCGCGGCGAACCGGTGCCCACGTAGGCCACGTAATTGCCGATGCCAGCATGTTCCTTGAGCAAGGTTTCGAGGCGTTTGACTTGGTCGGCAGTGTTGCTCAGGGAGGCACCTTCGGCCAGTTTCAGGTCGACCATCAGTTCCAGGCGACCCGAGGCCGGGAAGAACTGTTGCGGCACGAAACGGAACAAGGCAACCGAGCCGATAAACAACAGCAGCGTCAGGACGATCACCGTCTTGCGCCGACGTACGCACCACTCCACCAATCGTCTTACGCGCTGGTAGAACGGCGTGCCGTAAGGGTCAGGACCGTTGGTGCCGTGTTTGGCCGCATGAATCTTCGCCAGGTCCGGCAGGAGCTTTTCGCCCAGATACGGTACGAACACCACGGCGGCAACCCAGGACGCCAGCAAAGCGATGGTCACCACCTGAAAGATCGAGCGGGTGTATTCGCCAGTGCTCGATTGCGCGGTGGCAATCGGCAGGAAGCCCGCCGCCGTGATCAAGGTACCGGTGAGCATCGGGAACGCGGTGCTGGTCCAGGCGAAACTCGCAGCCTTGAGCCGGTCGTAGCCCTGCTCCATTTTGATCGCCATCATTTCCACCGCGATGATTGCGTCATCCACCAACAAACCCAAGGCCAATACCAGGGCGCCCAGGGAGATTTTGTGCAGGCCGATGCCGAGGTAGTACATGGCGGCGAAAGTCATCGCCAGTACCAACGGAATCGCCAACGCCACCACCATGCCGGTGCGCACGCCCAAGGAAAAGAAGCTCACCAGCAACACAATGGCCAACGCTTCAGCCAGCACCTGGACGAATTCGCCGACACTGGTTTTCACCGCTGCCGGTTGATCGGAGACCTTGCGCAACTCCATGCCCGCCGGAAGATTCTTCTGCAATCGTGCGAATTCACGCTCCAGGGCCTTGCCCAGCACCAGAATATCGCCGCCGTCCCGCATGGCCACGGCCAGGCCGATGGCGTCGGCGCCCATGTAGCGCATGCGCGGTGCCGGTGGATCATTGAAACCACGGTGAATATCGGCCACATCGCCGATGCGGAAGGTTCGCTCGCCCACCCGAATCGGAAAGTTGCGGATCTCTTCCACGCTCTTGAAGTTACCCGACACCCGCAACTGCACCCGTTCGGTCGGGGTTTCAAAGAAGCCTGCGGTGGAGACCGCGTTCTGCTCCTGCAGCGCCTGCTGCACAGCGGCCATTGGCAGGCCGAGGGTAGCGAGCTTGAGATTGGACAGCTCGATCCAGACCTTTTCGTCCTGCAGGCCAAGCAGCTCGACCTTGCCTACGTCCGGCACCCGTTGCAGCTGAATCTGGATGCGGTCGGCGTAGTCCTTGAGCACGGCGTAGTCGAAACCGTCACCGGTCAAGGCGTAGATATTGCCGAACGTGGTGCCGAACTCATCGTTGAAAAACGGCCCCTGGATATCCGGCGGCAAGGTCTGGCGGATATCGCTGATCTTCTTGCGCACCTGGTACCACAGCTCGGGAATCTGCGCCGAGTGCATGGAATCGCGCGCGATGAAGGTGACTTGGGATTCGCCGGGGCGCGAGAACGAGACAATGCGCTCGTACTCGCCAGTTTCCATCAATTTTTTCTCAATGCGCTCGGTGACCTGGCGTGAAACTTCCTGGGCCGTGGCCCCAGGCCAGTTGGTCTTGATCACCATGGCCTTGAAGGTGAAGGGAGGGTCTTCGCTTTGCCCCAGCTTGGTGTAGGACAAAGTGCCGACCACCGCCAGCAGGATCATCAGGAACAGTACGATCTGGCGATTACGCAACGCCCACTCGGAAAGATTGAAACCCATGGGGACTACTCCTTGGCCGCCAGATTCACCACACGGTTGGCGCGGTCCACCGGGCGCACTTGCTGCCCCTCATGGAGCACATGCACACCCGCCGCAATCACCCAGTCGGTGGGCGCCAGGCCTTCGAGTACCGGCACGGTCTTCTCGCCAAACGCGCCGATGCGCACGGGTGTGCGCTTGAGGGTGTTGTCCGGCTGCACACGCCAGACGTAAGACGCGCCGTTCTCCGCACTCAGGGCAGACAGCGGCACCGACAGTGGAATCACACCGTCGACCTGTATGAATACGCGGGCGCTCTGGCCGAGTTCCGCCGGGACTTTACCGCCCGTGAACGCCACCCGCGCAGCGAAGGTGCGCGACTTCGGGTCGGCGGCGGGCGACAGCTCGCGAATGCGCCCGGCAAACCGTTGATCCGGCTGGCTCCACAGCTCAACCGACACCGGCTGGCCGATCTTGAAACGGCCGAAGCCTTGCTCAGGCAGGCTGATCAACACTTCACGCTCGCCATCGGTGGCCAGGGTGAACACGGTTTGGCCAGCGGAGACGACCTGGCCGACTTCAACCGCGCGCCTGGCGACGACACCGTCCTGGGGCGCACGCAGCACCGCATAGCCGGCCTGGTTGCTGGACACGTCGAATTCAGCGTTGATCTGCTTGAGACGTGCCTCACCGGCTCGATAAAGATTTTCAGAATTGTCGTACTGGGACCGGCTAACCATCTGACGGTCCATCAGGGTCTTGTAGCGGTCACGCTCGGCGCGCACCAGGCTCAGGTTGGCTTGGGCCGCCGCTACTTGGGCACGGGAGGCTTCCAGTTGCAGGCGCACATCCTGGGGGTCGAGCTCTGCCAGGGGCTGGTTGGCCTTGACCCGCTCACCCTCTTCCACCAGGCGCTTGCTGACTTTGCCACCGATGCGAAAGGCCAGATCCGGTTCATAGCGGGCGCGCACTTCACCTGGATAGCTGTCCATCGCCTGCGCCGAAGGCTGGGGTTGCACCACCATGGCCGGGCGAAGGGTGGTTTGGACCGCTTCTTCGTGGCCGCAGGCGGCTAACAGGAAGACCAAGCTGACAGGCAACGCAAGGGGCAGGAAAGTGCTGCGCATGCTGTAGGACCTTTCGCAAATGAAGCTAGGAATAATTATACTGGCCGGTATGTTATTAATACCAAACTCACCAGTCCAGTATTAAAGGTGAAAATGTCCGACAATCCTATAAACACCAACAGCCCCGGGCGCCCCAAGGACATGGCAAAACGCCAGGCAATCCTCGAAGCTGCCAAAGTTCTGTTTTTGGGCAATGGCTATGCCAGTACCAGCATGGACGCTGTGGCGCTTGAAGCGGGGGTGTCGAAACTGACCGTCTACAGCCACTTCACCGACAAAGAAACCTTGTTCACTGCCGCCGTCGTCGCCAAGTGCGAGGAACAACTGCCGGTGATGTATTTCGAACTGCCCGACGCCATGCCGGTGCAAACGGTGCTGCTGAACATCGCGCGCGGGTTTCATCGGCTGATCAACAGCGAGGAGTCGGTGAACCTGCATCGCCTGATGATGACGACCGGCAATCAGGACGTGAAACTCTCACAGATCTTCTTCGAAGCAGGCCCCATGCGCATGTTGCAGGGCATGGAGCGTCTGCTCAGTCGAATCGACGAGAGTGGCGCCCTGAGCATCGACAAACCCTTCAAGGCGGCCGAGCACTTCTTTTGCCTGCTCAAAGGCACGGCGAACTTCCGTCTGCTGTATGGCTGTGGCGGACAGTTGAGCGAGGCGGACGCCGAGGCGCATGTGCAGGAGGTGGTGGGGTTGTTTATGCGGGCATATGGGCGCGGGGCAGCGGCAAGTGGTTAGCTGCAAGCGCCAAGTTCAGCGCGCTTGCAGCTTAAAGCTCAGGGCTTGAGTGCTTTTTTAGGATAAATATCGTACCGACTGGATTTACCCTCCAGCGCATGGCTCGGCTTGGGCCCGTCAATGCACGGTGCCTTGCGCGGGCGCTTGACCACCACACGGTGGCTGGCCAGGGCCAACGCCGCTGCGAGCAAGGCCGGTGCGTCCGGGTCATCGCCGACCAGTGGCCGGAACAGACGCATTTCCTTCTTCACCAGGGCGGTTTTCTCACGATGCGGGAACATCGGGTCAAGGTAGATCACCTGCGGCGGCTCGCCCTCCCAATTGCGCATCACCTCGATGGAGTTGCCCTTGAGCAGCTGCATCCGCGCCACGATCGGCGCCACTTCAAAATCCTGCGCAGCGCGTGCCAGGCCATCTTCAAGCAAGGCGCCGATCAACGGCTGGCGCTCGACCAGGCTCATCTCGCAGCCCAGGCTGGCCAGCACGAAGGCATCCTTGCCCAGGCCCGCCGTGGCGTCGAGCACGCGCGGGCGAACGCCTTGGGCGATGCCCACGGCCTTGGCGATCATCTGCCCGCTGCCGCCGCCGTAAAGCCGCCGGTGCGCTGCGCCGCCTTCGATAAAGTCGACCCGCACCGGCCCTGGCGCGTCAGGCCCGAGCTGCTGCAACTGCAGGCCTTGCTCCCCGACTTGCAGGGAAAAGTCCGCATCATCGAGTTGCACAGGCAAGCCAAGCAGCGCCGCCCACTGCTCGGCGCGGGCCTGGAATCCTTCGGCCAAAGCCTCGACCCGAATGCGGCTGGCCGCTGGTTGTTCGCTCATCAATCGCTACGCTCAAAAATATTAAGGATCGGCAAACACCGGCCGATAAAAACAACAGTCAGGTATTTTGCCAGAGCTGAGCGTCGACCGAAAAAAATGTCAGACATTCTTCCCCTAACTATCGGTGTACTGCCGACCCACAACCACTACGGCCTGCGCAATACTCAAGCGCTGGCCGGGGTGAGCCATGTGTGGCAGGACTTCTTCGCCCGCGCCCTGGCCGAGCAGCTCGGTGCCACGCCGGGCGCGCTGGCCGCCATGGCGACTGCACCGAAAGACCCGGCGGTGGAACCCAGCGAAGGCGCCGACCTGCTCGCGCAGATCCTCACCCAGCGCGAGTGCGACGTGAAAGACATCGTGATCGCCCCGCCTGAGCCGCTGTTCCTGCCGATTGCCGAATTCGAGACCGAGTTGCTGCCACCCGCGGCGGAACCCTTTCCTGATGAAGACATCATCGCCCAGCAACGCCAGCAGAATTTCGAAAGCGGCTGGGTACGCCCGATTGTCCTGAGTGCAGGTCAACCCGTCGCTGAACCGGGCCCGGCGCCGCAACCCCGCCCGCTGCACTTGCCGATTGCCGAGTTCGAGCTGGACTTGTTGCCACCGGCCGCGACTCCGTTCACCGAACAGGCTCTGGCAGAACAACAGAAGGCCCTGGATTTTGACTACCACTGGGCACGCCCGCTGATCGCCAACAACCTGCGCCTGGCCGCCTGACGCTTAGCGACACATCCACCAGCGTCCCATATCCAGATGGAAGTGGTTACGGTGCGCGGCGTTATAGTCGGGGCTCAACACCCCATTGAAAGCCTGACATGCACCGTCACGCACCTGACGCAAAAACCGTGCGTCAGCGCCCTCCCCCGGCCAGTCCTTGAACACACTGATACGACGTCCATCGGCCAGGCGAAACCCGGCGATATCCAATGCATTGGCCGACGCGTGCTGGCTGAGTCGGCCTTCGGCGCGGTTGTAGACATTGCGACAGGCAAAACTGCCCAGGTGATCGACCCGCATCACCGCTTGGCCGTATATCGCCTGAGCCGCCGGTTGCAGGCTGTGGCGCTCGAATAGGGCAAACGCTACCGCCAGTGGGCAACTGGCCAGGAAGCTGCTGCTCAAGCCAACCTCTGCGCCCTGTACCCTCAACGTGTTACGCAGGGGGCAAGCGGCGTCGGCGCGCGAGTCGGCCTGATGGCTCACCCGCAACCCCGAGGTTTTCAGCACCTGGTCGCACAGCGCGGGATCATCCTGCAGCCGCCCCAGTTTGTAGCGCGTCAACAGGTTCGGACTGGCGCGCACGTCCAGCGGCGCCCATGGGTTCCATTCATGCGGCAACGGCACCCAGCCGCGCCATACACCCACGGCCAGCGCGCCGCCGAGCAACAGCAACGCGCCCATCCACCTGATCGGCCGCACCACTTAGCCCTTGAAGAATCGATTGGCCTGGTCGAATGGCATCTTGCGCTCGGTAAAGGTAAAGGTGCCCAACCCGTGGATTTCCTGCGCCGCCCGATAGAACTCGCCATAGGCCGCCAGGGCCAGGGCCGAGCCCACGCTGATGCGCCGCACGCCCAGTTCGCTCAACTGCGCGACGCTGAGGTTCAGGCCACCGGACATCAATACATTCACCGGCTTGGGCGCGACGGCCTTGACCACCGCCAGCACCTCTTCGGCACTGCGCAGGCCCGGCGCATACAGCACATCGGCGCCCGCTTCGGCGTAGGCTTGCAGGCGGCGAATGGTGTCGGGCAAGTCCGGGCGACCATGTAGGAAGTTTTCTGCACGAGCTGTCAGCGTGAAGGGAAACCCCAGACTGCGGGCAGCGGCAACGGCAGCCTCGACGCGCTCGACGGCGAGGTCGAAGGGGTAGATCGGATCGACGGCAACCCCGGTGGCATCTTCGATGGAGCCGCCGACGATACCGGTGGCGGCGGCGCGCAGGATGGTCTGGGCACAGCCTTCGGGGGTGTCGCTGAAGCCGTTTTCCAAGTCAGCGGCGACTGGCAGCGAAGTCGCCCGAACAATGGCTCCGGCATTGCCCAGGGTGTCTTCCAGCGACAGCGCGCCTTCCGCATCCGGCCGTCCCAGGCTGAACGCAAAGCCCGCGCTGGTGGTGGCCAACGCTTCGAAGCCCAGGCTGGCAAGCATGATGGCGGAGCCGGCGTCCCACGGATTGGGCATGACAAAGGCACGATCGCGCGCGTGCAGGGCTTTGAAGGTTTCGGCGCGAAGGGTTTGGGCATCCATGACTGACTCCTGGCGGGAAAGAAGCCCTAGAGTAACCCCAGTTGCTCCGCGACGGGTTCTCGATGCAAGGTCGGCAGCGGCTCGAGCCCTGGCAAACGCTTCATCAACTGGTCGTGGAAACGCAAGGCCAATTGCGCGGCGAGGCGGTTGTCCGAGGTGTGCAGGAACATGTAGGGGGTGCGCCCCTCTTCGATCCAACTGGCGATTTTTTCGACCCAGGGCTTCAGGAACGGGTCGTTGGCTTCAAGCTCGGGATGCCCGATAAAGCGCACTTGGGGAAACAGAGTCAGCGCCGCCGGGCGCGGAGGCACCCTGGGCTTTTTCGATTGGGCATGCAGGACGGCCGCCGAGGTGGAGGTGCAACTGAACAGCGCGCGCGGATCGAGGCAGACGCGTTCGACACCGCGATCGCGCAGCAGGCGGTTCAGCCTACGCTCGGCCTCGCCTTTGGCGAAGAACTCTTCGTGGCGAACTTCAACGGCCAGCGGGCGATCGATGCCATCGAGGAATCCGGCCAGCTCACCGAGGCGCTGCGGGGTAAAAGCCTTCGACAGTTGCAGCCACAGCGGCGAAACGCGCTCGCCCAAGGGGCTCATCAAGCCGACGAAGCTTTCCGCCGCCGGCAACTGCTCGCGCAAGTCACCGGCATGGCTGATATCACCCGGGAATTTGGCGGTGAAGCGAAAGTGCTCGGGCATGATCTCGGCCCAGCGCTGCACCGTGGCGACCGAGGGGCGCGCATAAAACGTGGTGTTGCCTTCAACCGCGTTGAAGACTTGAGAATAGAGTGCAAGGTAATCATTGGAGCGCGCATCGGCGGGATACAGATATTCCCGCCAGGCGTTTTCACTCCAGGACGGGCAGCCGATGTAGTAAGGCAGACGCATCAGATGTGGATATCGAGACCCAGCACTTCCATATCCCATTCGACAAAGCCGGCGGTGGTCAGGTAGCTGGCCAGGGCAGTGGCAACGCTTTTGCTCATGGAGCGGGGGAAGACCATGTCTTGCTGACGGGCGGGAAGACCGCTGATGCGGGCTTGGGTGCTGGGCTGGGCGTCGGAGTGGACTTCAATGAAGTCTGGCGAGTCCTCGACGGAGTCGTCCACAGTAACGTTAGCCTTACGCGGCTTACGTTTGATTGGGTACGACTGTGAGGAAAAGCCATCAATACGCATGGGCGCGAACTCGCTATCAGTAATGGCATTTTAGTGGCGCGATCCGTAGCGCGCAAATGCTCTGGTGATAACTAGAACACATAATTTGAAAAAGGTTTAAAACCCGGTGCAAATTCTGACGATTGGCGATATTTGCCGCAGATTTACCGCAATTCTGGCGTCAAATAATCCCTCGCTCTGCCTTGGTCTGTGCGACTTTATCGCGCAGGTACACCGGCGCCGCCAGATCCGCCGCAATCGCCTCGCCGCGCTCGAAAGCAAAGCGCGCGAGGGTCAGCAGGTCTTCGGCATGGGGCAGCATCGCAGCGTCCTGATTCGCCAGCCGCACTCCCATACGCTCGCCATAGCCCCAGCCAGTCCCGGCACCGAACCAGTCGCCGCTGGCATCATCGGGCAGTACCGATGACTCCGGCGCTTGCACGGCTTCCACGCCAATCAGGCGCATTTCACCGGCGCTCTCGCGGTAGCAGCCCCAATAGACTTCGTCCATGCGCGCATCAATCGCCGCTGCCACTTGCGTGGCGCCATGCTCACGCAGCGCACGTTGGGCCAGTACCGCGAGGTTGGACACCGGCAATACCGGACGCTCCAACGCGAACGCCAGGCCCTGCACCACGCCAATGGCAATCCGCACGCCGGTAAACGCGCCGGGGCCACGGCCGAACGCGATGGCATCCACGGCGGCCAGGCTGGTTCCGGCGTCTTCCAGCAGTTGCTTGATCATGGGCAGCAGCTTCTGCGCGTGCAGCCGCGGGATCACCTCGTAGTGGCTCGTTACCTTGCCGTCGTGCAGCAAGGCCACGGAGCAAGCTTCAGTCGCGGTGTCCAGGGCCAGCAGGGTGCTCATGGGTGTGGGTGTCCAAGTCGAAAAAAAGTGCGCCAGTATAAACAACAACGGCCCGCAAGCGGGCCGTTGTGAATGCAGCCGATCAACGCATCAGCTCAGTGCTTGCAGCACCTTGGCAGTGATCGCTTCCACGGAGCCGACGCCAGGAATATGGCTGTATTTCGGCTTGCCCTGTGCAGCGGACAGCTTCTGGTAGAAATCCACCAGCGGCTTGGTCTGGGAATGGTAGACCGACAGGCGATGACGCACGGTTTCTTCGGTGTCGTCTTTGCGCTGCACCAGGTCTTCACCGGTGACATCGTCCTTGCCGGCCACTTTCGGCGGGTTGTAAACGATGTGATACACGCGGCCGGAGCCTTCGTGAACGCGTCGACCGGCGATACGCTGGACGATTTCTTCGTCTTCAACCGCGATCTCGACCACCGCGTCCAACTCGACACCGGCTTTCACCAGCGCTTCAGCCTGGGGAATGGTGCGCGGGAAGCCGTCGAACAGGAAACCGTTCTTGCAGTCTTCCTGGCTGATGCGTTCCTTGACCAGGTTGATGATCAGGTCATCGGAGACCAGGCCGCCGCTGTCCATCACGCTCTTGGCGATCAGGCCCAGCTCGGTGCCGGCCTTGACGGCCGCGCGCAGCATGTCGCCGGTGGAGATTTGTGGAATGCCGAATTTTTCAGTGATGAACTTTGCCTGAGTACCTTTACCGGCCCCGGGAGCTCCCAGCAGAATGACGCGCATCGATGTGCTCCTCAATTTTTTATAGAGATGACGCTCGGATTCGCCGCGTGGGGCCAATCTCGTAAAAATGTGGTTCCAGGCCGATCAAACGGCCAAAGGCTGATCAAGATACACAGCAGGCCCTTACCACACAAGCCGCCAAAAGTAGGAGAAACCCGCGCCAGGCATGCGTCAGCCAAAGGGTTTGCCTGGGCGCAACCTACCCCCTCAAACAACGACCGCCCGTTTCAGGGCGGTCGTCGCGGTTGATTCGCAAGCTATTGAGAACAGGCGAAAAACCTCAACCGGTGTTGCGCAAACCGGCGGCAATACCGGCGACGGACACCAGCAGCGCCTGTTCCAGAGGGCTGTCTTGCGCCGCTTCGCGTTGGCGCGAGCGAGCAAGCAATTCGGCCTGCAGCAGGTGCAACGGGTCGAGGTAGGTGTTGCGCAGGCGGATGAACTCCAGGGTGTCCGGACTGTGGGCCAACAGCTGCGACTGGCCAGTCAGGCCAAGTACCACGTCACATGCCTGCGACAATAGGTCGCGTAAGTGCGCACCCAATGGCAGCAAGTCGGGCTGCACCAGGCGCTCATCATAGAGGCGGGCGATATCGGCGTCGGCCTTGGCCAGCACCATTTCCAGCATGTCAATGCGCGTGCGGAAGAACGGCCACTGCTCGCGCATCTGCCCCAGCAATTCACCCTCGCCGCGCTCCAGGGCTTTGCTCAATGCCGCTTCCCAGCCTAGCCAGGCGGGCAGCATCAGGCGGGTCTGGGTCCAGCCGAAGATCCAGGGAATCGCGCGCAGGCTTTCAATACCGCCGGCGCGCCGCTTCGCGGGTCGACTGCCAAGCGGCAAACGCCCGAGCTCCTGCTCCGGCGTGGACTGGCGGAAATACTCGACGAATTGCGGATTTTCCCGCACTACCGCGCGGTAGGCGCTGACGCCGTCGGCGGCCAATTCGTCCATCAGATGACGCCAGGCCGGCTCCGGTGGCGGCGGTGGCAACAGCGTGGCTTCGAGTACCGCCGCCAGGTAGAGGTTGAGGTTCTGTTCGGCGATATCCGGCAGGCCAAACTTGAAGCGGATCATCTCGCCCTGTTCGGTGGTGCGGAACCGCCCCGCCACCGAGCCCGGCGGCTGCGACAGGATCGCCGCATGCGCCGGGCCACCGCCACGGCCGACGGTGCCCCCACGACCGTGGAACAACAGCAATTCCACTTGTTGCTCGCGGCAGATATCCACCAGCCGTTCCTGCGCCCGGTACTGCGCCCAAGCGGCGGCGGTGGTGCCGGCGTCCTTGGCCGAGTCCGAATAGCCGATCATCACTTCCTGCGGGCCGTGCAGCCGCGCGCGATAGCCCGGCAGTTGCAACAGCCGATCCATCACCGGCCCGGCGTTATCCAGGTCGGCCAGGGTCTCGAACAGCGGCACGACGCGCATTGGCCGCTGTACGCCCGATTCTTTGAGCAGCAACTGCACCGCCAGCACGTCCGAGGCGGCGCCGGCCATGGAAATCACATAGGAGCCCAACGATGCGGCCGGTGCAGCGGCGATTTCGCGGCAGGTGTTCAACACCTCAGCGGTGTCCGCCGACGGTTTGAAATAACCCGGCAGCAGCGGTCGACGATTGGTCAGTTCTTTGCTCAGGAAGTCGATGCGCGTGTCTTCGTCCCAGTCTTCATAACGACCCAGGCCGAGGTAATCGGTGATTTCGGTCATGGCCGACGAGTGACGCGTGGAATCCTGGCGCACATCCAGGCGGACCAGGAACAGGCCGAACGTCACGGCGCGGCGCAGGCAGTCGAGCAACGGACCATCGGCAATCACGCCCATGCCGCACTCATGCAGCGACTGATAGCACAGCTCCAGCGGGCCGAGCAGGTCGCGATTGTCTTGCAACACCTGCGCCGGCGCCGGTGCAGGGCCACTCAACGCGGCATGGGCCCATTGGCGCGTGGCGCGCAGGCGTTCGCGCAGTTGCTTGAGCACGGCACGGTAAGGCTCGACGCTGTCCCCCACCTGGGCCTGCAATGCCGGGCTGGCCTGCTGCATGGACAGCTCGGAGGCGAGCTGATCGATATCGCGCAGATACAAATCCGACGCCATCCAGCGCGCCAGCAACAGCACTTCGCGAGTGACCGGCGCCGTGACATTCGGGTTGCCGTCCCGATCGCCGCCCATCCACGAGGCAAATCGAATTGGCGCGGCCGTCAGCGGCAGACGCAAACCGGTGGCGGCGTGCAAGGCCTGGTCGGCCTTGCGCAAATAATTGGGAATGGCCTGCCACAACGAATGCTCGATGACCGCAAAGCCCCATTTGGCTTCATCCACCGGCGTGGGCCGGACGCGGCGGATTTCTTCGGTGTGCCACGCCTCGGCGATCAGGCGTTGCAAGCGTTCACGGATCTGCTCGCGTTCGGCGCTGGTGAGGTCACGGTGGTCCTGCAGCGCCAGTTGCGCGGCAATCGCGTCATATTTCTGGATCAGCGTGCGGCGCGCGACTTCGGTGGGGTGGGCGGTGAGGACCAACTCGATCTCCAGCCGCGCCAATTGGCGGGCCAGGGATTCGTCACTGTGGCCTTCGCTTTGCAGGCGGGCCAGCAACTCCGGCAGCACACGGGACTCGAAGGGCGCCGGCTGCGATTCATCGCGCCGATGAATCAACTGGTACTGCTCGGCAATGTTGGCCAGGTTGAGGAACTGGTTGAAGGCCCGCGCTACAGGCAGCAGTTCATCTTCCTGCAGCTGATTCAGGCTCGCGCTGAGCTCAGCGCCCGCGCCGCGCCGGTCAGCCTTGGCGCCTTTACGGATCTGCTCGATCTTGTCGAGAAAAGCATCGCCGTATTGCTCTCGAATGGTGTTGCCCAACAGTTCACCCAGCAGGTGAACATCCTCACGCAAGCGTGCATCGATATCACTCATCAGCCAATCTCCAGCCAGAAATCCGGGACGCGCAGGTGTTCCAGAGTGCCGTCGGCGGCGCTTTCTGACAAGACACTTTAAACCTTGCGGCTTGCAGCTAGTCTCAAGGTTAAGGCGCCGGGTTATCCACACCGGTGGCTGGTCACTCATTATTGAGGTTGCCATGAAAATTCGAGACCTGCCCCAGCATTGGGAAGAAACCGCCAAGGGTCGACTGACCCAAACCCAATACGCGATTCATCTGGACGTAGAAGCCGCCGCGCGGCTGGCTGCCCTCGCCGAGATGTACCCCAAGCGCCACACCGAAGAGCTGCTTGGCGAACTGATCGGCGCCGCCCTCGAAGAGCTGGAAGCCAGCTTTCCCTACGTCAAGGGCCAGCAGGTGATTGCCACCGATGAGGAAGGCGACCCGCTGTATGAAGACGTCGGGCCCACACCGCGCTTTCTGACGTTGTCGCGCCGCTATCTGCATGATTTGTCAGCGAGTGCTGACGAATCGCAGCACTGATCTCCCCTTATTCAAACCGATTCAACCCCTGTATTCCGGGCCTTTCAGCGGCCCGGCGTACCACTGCGCGGGGTGAAAGTTCCAATTTTCTGATGCTGACCATTCAGTCAGATATTTTTTTAGGCAAATCGCCATCTCCGCTGAACTTTTGAAAAAAGCATCCGGTCACAGCCAGTAAGCCATCACTTGGAACGCTCGTTTGAACTGGCGTCATGTGCTTAACCGCCGGGCCCGCAAACGAACGCCAGGATGGATTTTTCAGGAGTTATCCAATGGAGTTGAAGACGATGAAGACCAGCACTGCCAAATCCTCGTTTAACCACCTGCGCGGGCTCAAATTGGCCGCGCTGGCAATCGGCACCAGCTTCGTTCTGGCTGGCTGTGCCGGCAACCCGCCGACCGAGCAATACGCAGTGACCCAATCTGCGGTCAACAGCGCGGTCAGCGCCGGCGGTACCGAGTTTGCAGCCGTGGAAATGAAGTCGGCCCAGGACAAGCTCAAAGAAGCCGAAATCGCCATGCACGACAAGAACTACGACAAAGCGCGTCAGTTGGCTGAACAAGCCGAGTGGGACGCTCGTGTCGCTGAGCGTAAAGCCCAGGCTGCCAAGGCTGAGCAAGCGGTGAAGGATTCCCAGAAAGCAGTTGACGAGTTGCGTAAGGAAGGCATGCGCCCGGCTGCTATCCAGCAGAAGTAAGCCGCTGCCCCTTGACTGCATCGCACCTGATATCGAATTGAAAGGACGACACGACTATGCGTAAACAATTGATGATCCCTGCCCTGTTGGCGATGAGCGTTGCCTTGGCAGCCTGCTCCACCCCGCCGAACGCAAATCTGGAAAACGCACGGACCAATTTCACGGCCCTGCAAACCAACCCGCAGGCTACCAAGCTCGCAGCGCTGGAAACCAAAGACGCCAGCGAGTGGCTGGACAAGGCAGACAAGGCCTACCGCGACAAGGAAGACGAGAAGAAAGTCGACCAGTTGGCTTACCTGACCAACCAGCGTGTAGAAGTGGCCAAAGACACCATTTCTCTGCGTGAGTCCGAAGCCAAGCTGAAAAACGCTGGCGACGAACGTGCCCGCGCCCTGCTGGACGCCCGTGACGCGCAGATCAAGCAACTGCAAGACAGCTTGAACGCCAAGCAAACCGATCGCGGCACCCTGGTGACCTTTGGTGACGTACTGTTCGCCACCAACAAGTCCGACCTGAAGTCCAGCGGCCTGGTGAATATCACCAAGCTGGCTCAGTTCCTGCGCGACAACCCAGACCGTAAAGTGATTGTCGAAGGCTACACCGACAGCACCGGTTCCGACTCGTACAACCAGAGCCTGTCCGAGCGCCGCGCGGCTTCCGTGCAACGTGCACTGGCACAGCAAGGCGTGGATATCTCGCGCATCGTGACCCAGGGCTACGGCAAGGAATACCCGGTTGCCGACAACGGCAGCGTATCGGGCCGTGCAATGAACCGCCGCGTTGAAGTGACCATCTCCAACGACAACCAACCGGTCAAGCCACGTTCTTCCGTCGCTAACTGATTGGTTTAAGCGGCATGAAAAAACCCACCTTACGGTGGGTTTTTTTTGGGTTCGTCAAACTGGATGGTGCGGTGAGTATCGTCGGCAGGCATTTCGATTTTGGGGCCATAAGCATTTTGCGACAGCTTATCCATCAGTTGCTTGAGTTCATCGCCCTCAGCGTCTCTGCGCTCCAGCTTCTGATGCTCCCTGGCCATGTCCAACATGTTGCGTATTGCAGCAATGGTTATCGCCACATTCTAGGCCCCGCTTTGTGTAGTTTCATCGCTGTCTGTGGCATCTGACGCGATACGGTTCCAGATATCGCGTCAACAACAAAACCGGTCGCTTGATGCAACCTGAAAAACCGCCAATGAAGGCGGTTTTCCAGAGGCACCCATCAGTAGTCGACGGAGCCTGTACCTTGTGATGGCGGAGACTGGATCTGGCCCTGGCCCTGACCGTCGCTTTGTCCCCCGCTTTGGCCATCTTGTGCGCCTTGACCACCCTGCGCCCCGCCAGCTTTCTGGGCGAGCAGTTTCTTCAGCAGTTCCTCCAATGCCTTGAGAGGATCTTCGCCACCGCCACCGCTACTTCCCTGGTTTTCCTGAGAACCTTTGGATTTAAGCTCCTGAATCTGATTCTTTACATCTTGAATCTGTTGGTCGAGCCCCTGCTGCGAGCCCCCCTGGCGATTGCCGGTATTACCGACACCGCCCAGGCCACCCATGTTTGCACCACCCGATACGCCGTTGATTCCCGCCATAAACGCTCACTCCAACCAATGAATAAAATGGACTGATCGGCAGCGCCAATCAGTCCATATCTGTGGTGGGAGCGTCAGGATGGTTCCGCTCAGCCGGGCGGACTGACAGGTGACAAATCCATAATCTGTAGAGATAACGGCACTTTCCCACGGCGGGGAAGCCGGCCGTCACTGCTGCAGTTGTGGGGTTTCCTGCCCCATGCAACGCACTGCCTGCTTCTTGTTATTCACCAGCACGCCACTCAGGCCTTTCTGGTCGGTGTCGAACATCACCAATACGCCATCAATGCACTGCGCCACTTGAGCGGCAGGGGTCAACGAGACTTTGTAGTCCTCACCCGGCACGGTCTTGAGCATCGTGAAATCGCTGAGCAACAGCGCATCCTCCGGCTTGGCGAAGTGCAGGTAGCCGTAGTACCACAGGCAACCGACAGTACCGATGATGGTGCCGATGCCAGTGAGAATCAGCGGGATCATATTGCGCTCTTCACTCATTGCGGGCTCTCTGATGGGTCAGCTTCAGGTAGGGGATAATTCGGGATTTCGCCTAGACGACGCAGGCCGTTGAAGTGCAGCGGGTCATCCAGGTAACGCAGCATTACGGTTTGCCAGGTCTTGTCGGCAAATGTCTGCACATGCCCACCGCGCGTCAGTTGCAGCACCCTGGGTGCGGGCGCCGCCTGGTACAGGCGGATACCGTTGGACAAGGGCACGATTGGATCATCCAGGCTGTGAAACAGCAGCTTGGGCACGCCAGTCAGTTGGGGCATGGCGTTGATCGCGCTGTCGGCGTCGGGTACCAGCCAGGACAGAGGGACCTGCAACGGCCATGTTAACCAGGACGTGCTCAGGGCAAATTGTCCCACGTCACGATAACTGGCGGGCACACCATCCAATACCAGGGCCTTGAGCCGGGACTGGCGCTCGGGGTGGGCCGCCAGATAATGCACGGCCAACGCACCGCCCAGGCTCTGGCCAAGGACGATCAGCGGCTGGCCGCGGACTTCGGGCGCCTGATCGAGCCAACTGAACGCGGCGTCCACATCCTGATAAATCGCCGGCAATGACGGCTTGCCTTCGGAGAGCCCATAGCCGCGATAGTCGAGCAACAGCACTTGGTAGCCCTGCTCCGGCAACCACCAACTCCCGCCCAGGTGCCAGGCCAGATTGCCACCATTGCCGTGCAGGTGCAGCACCGTGCCTTTGAGTGGCACGCCGGGCTTGGCGGGTAGCCACCAGGCGTGCAGCTTTACGCCGTCGGCGGTGGTGAGGGTGACGTCGCGGTACGCAAGGTGGGCTTTTTCCGGCGTGAACGGCTGGCCGGGCTCCGGGTAGAACAGCAGAGAGCTGCAGCCGTTCAATGTGAGTAGCAGGCAAAGTATGCCGAGGATTCTCATCCGTTGAAGCCTCGTGGGTGAGTTGAAAATAGCCAGCACCCTTACAGGATATTGGAGTAGTCCGCCTCGATGCGGTCCAGGCTCAAATGGTTGAGGAAGTTGGAGAAGCACATCCACGCCGCCAGTGCGTTCATGTCGCGGAACTGTTCGGGCAGGTATTTGGGCGGCACTACCAGGCCTTCATCGACCAGTTGGCGCAAGGTGCGCATATCTTCAAGGGTGGTCTTGCCGCAGAACAACAACGGCACTTGTTCCAACTTGCCCTTGCGCACGGCCAGCTGGATGTAGTTGTAGACCATGATAAAGCCTTTGAGGTAGGACAGATCCTTGGTAAACGGCAAGCCAGTGGGCACCGAGCCACGGAACACGCGACTGGCGTTGCCGTAGCTTTCAGCCATTTCAAAGCCTTGCTCGCGGAAGAATTCGAACACCTGCAGGAAGTCGGCGCCCTCCTCCACCATATGAATGGCGCGGGTGCGGTTGGTCAGTTTGCGCAGCCGGCTGGGGTAGGAGGCGAACGTGATGATCTCCATCAGGATCGCCAGACCTTCCTGGGTCACGGTGGACGAGGGTGGGCCCTTGGACAGGAACGTGCAGATCGGCTGGTTCTGACCATTGAGGGTGGTGCCCACATGCACCAGGCCTTCGTGCACCTCCAGGGCGCGCACGTCACGGTCGTTGAACATCGCGTCGGCGCGGATCTTAATGTAGTCGGCGCCCGCCGCCGCGTCGGCGACGATGCCATCGGATTCGAACACGCGGATGGTTTCTTCGGCCTCGCCGAACACTTTGTTCAAGCGCGTTTGCAGCAAGGCGACGGCGTCCTTGGCGGTCAAGGTCTTGGCTTCGTCCTTGAGGTCGCCACGGCCGTCGATATTGTTCAGGTAGTCCGAGAGCATCAGGCCCAGGTCGGCCAGGGTCGGGTCACCGGCATGGAAGGCGTCGGACGCGGCGCCGTAGAGCTCCTGGGAAATCAGGCCGAAATCCTCGGTGCCACGGGCTTCGAGCATACGCACGACCATGCGGTACTCCCGGCACATACGGCGCATGATCTGCCCCACCGGGCTGAACTGGCCGAGGCGGCGGGTGATGTCGCGCTCGATGTTCTGGAATTCCAGCTTGACCGCACTGGAGTCGAACGACAACGGGCGGTTCAGGTAGTAATCGCGATCCACGGCGGGCATGGCCTTGCCCTTGGCCTTGAGAAAGCCCTGGCGAATATTCTCGTCCCACTTCACGGCGTCGAGGACGCGGATCGGCGTTTGCGCCAGCACAATGCGATCGGACAAGGTGCGTATCGTCTGCTGGTAATCGTCCACCCGGTGCTTCCTCTTTAAACGTGGCCTTGCTGGTATCAGACCGAAGCCAATACCAGGTGCATGTAACGCTTGAGTATCTCCAGCATCTCGTCACCGGTCAGAGGCTCTGCGCCGCCCAACAGGCCCTGATATTCCATCCGACTGATAATCGCCGTCAACACCTTGGCATCCTGTTGCGGCTCGCGGGAGCCCAATACCTGGAAAAACTGCCCGGTGCCCTGCAACAGGATCTGTTGGTGGGAGCGTACCAGTTCGGCCAGGCGCGGATTCAACAAGGCTTCCTGGCGGAAGGCCTGCTCGGCCATCAGGTATTCACGGCGGTTGGCCAGTTGGCGCTGCACGTAGTCGGCGGTCAGCCGCGCAATGTCATCGGCGAGCTGCGAGCGCGATGCCGGGCTGCCATCGCCATACGCGACCATCTCGCGCAGCAGGCCTTCGTTGCGCACCCACAGTTTGCCCATGAAGGCAGCGCTGCGCTCGACGTATTGAGCAAAGGTGTCGGTGAGCAGGTCATCGATGTCTTTGAAATAGTACGTGGTCGCCGACAACGGCACGCCGGCCTCCGCCGCCACGGCCCGGTGGCGCACGGCACGGACCCCCTCGCGGACCACGATGCGCATGGCCGCATCGAGAATGTCTTGCCGGCGTTGTTCACTGCCCCGGCGGCTGGCCTTGCGGCCTTGGTACTGGACGCTTTCAGCCACGGCAGCGGCAATGCCGGCGGCGCCTTCTTGAGCCATTACGCGGTTCACCACACTTCCTCTTTTAAGCGTGACGCGGAGCGTCACAAGATGCATTCCTACGCAGAGCGTGGGAACGATCAACCATCAACAAAACCCTGGCGCTGTTTGCTTGACGCGAGTACACGCCACATAAAAAAGCCGCCTTATAAAAGGCGGCTTCGGATTTCGCTACGGTTACGCTTGTGGCCGCATGTGCGGGAACAAGATCACATCGCGGATCGACGGCGAGTTGGTCAACAGCATCACCAGGCGGTCGATGCCGATACCTTCACCGGCGGTTGGCGGCATGCCATATTCCAGGGCACGTACGAAGTCGGCGTCGTAGTGCATGGCTTCGTCGTCGCCGGCGTCCTTGTCGGCCACCTGGGCCATGAAGCGCTCGGCCTGGTCTTCCGCGTCGTTCAGCTCGGAATAGGCGTTGGCGATTTCGCGGCCACCGATGAACAGCTCGAAACGGTCGGTGACGTTCGGGTTGTCATCGTTGCGACGGGCCAGCGGCGACACTTCGAACGGGTACTGGGTAATGAAGTGCGGCTGTTCCAGCTTGTGCTCCACCAACTCTTCGAAAATCATCACCTGCAGTTTGCCCAGGCCTTCGAAGCCCAGCACCTTGGCGCCGGCTTTCTTGGCGATGGCACGGGCCTTGTCGATGTCGTTCAGATCATCGGCGGTCAGCTCAGGGTTGTACTTGAGGATCGAGTCGAACACCGACAGGCGCACGAACGGCTCGCCGAAGTGGAAAACCTTGTCGCCGTACGGCACGTCGGTAGTCCCGAGAACAAGCTGCGCCAGCTCGCGGAACAGTTCTTCGGTGAGGTCCATGTTGTCTTCGTAGTCGGCGTAGGCCTGGTAGAACTCCAACATGGTGAATTCAGGGTTGTGCCGGGTCGAGACGCCTTCGTTACGGAAGTTGCGGTTGATTTCGAAGACTTTCTCGAAACCGCCGACCACCAGGCGCTTGAGGTACAGCTCCGGCGCGATACGCAGGAACATTGGCAGGTCCAGCGCATTGTGGTGGGTTTCGAACGGCTTGGCTGCGGCACCACCGGGGATGGTCTGCAGCATCGGCGTTTCCACTTCGAGGAAGTCACGCTGCATCAGGAAGCTGCGGATGTGGGCGATGACTTGCGAACGCACGCGGAAGGTCTGGCGCACGTCTTCGTTGACGATCAGGTCAACGTAGCGCTGGCGGTAGCGCTGCTCGGTGTCGGTCAGGCCGTGGTGCTTGTCCGGCAGCGGGCGCAGCGACTTGGTCAGCAGGCGTACGCTGGTCATTTCGACATACAGGTCGCCCTTGCCGGAACGAGCCAGGGTGCCTTCGGCGGCGATGATGTCGCCCATGTCCCAGGTTTTCACCGAGGCCAGGGTTTCTTCGGAAAGGGTCTTGCGGTTGACGTAGACCTGGATACGCCCGGTCATGTCCTGGATCACCATGAACGAGCCACGGTTGAGCATGATGCGACCCGCCACCTTGACCGGGATCGCCGCTTCTGCCAGCTCTTCCTTGGTCTTGTCCGCGTACTGCTTCTGCAAGGCATCGCAGTAGTTTTCGCGGCGGAAGTCGTTGGGGAAGGCGTTACCCTTGGCGCGCTCGGCAGCAAGCTTTTCCTTGCGCAGGGCGATCAGGGAGTTTTCTTCCTGTTGCAGGGCTTGCGGGTCGAGTTGTTGGTCGCTCATGTCTTTTGAAATTCCATCACAGATACGTTTTCCCCAGCCTTCGGCTGGGGATCGCGAGGCAAGGACTAGGCGTCCCCCCCGCTCCTACAGGGTTCTTTAGAGGCCCGATTTGAGGCTGGCTTCCAGGTATTCGTCGATATCGCCGTCGAGCACCTTGTCGCAGTCGCTGCGTTCGATGTTAGTGCGCAAATCCTTGATCCGCGACGCATCGAGCACATAGGAGCGGATCTGGTGACCCCAACCGATGTCCGACTTGGTGTCTTCCAGTGCTTGAGAAGCGGCGTTGCGCTTCTGCATTTCCTGCTCGTACAACTTGGCCCGCAACATTTTCATGGCGGTGTCCTTGTTCGCGTGCTGGGAACGCTCGTTCTGGCAACTGACCACGGTGTTGGTCGGTACGTGGGTGATACGGACGGCCGAGTCGGTGGTGTTTACGTGCTGGCCACCGGCACCGGAGGAGCGGTAGGTGTCGATACGCAGGTCGGCCGGGTTGATCTCGATTTCCACCTTGTCATCGATCTCTGGCGAGACGAAAACAGCGGAGAACGAGGTATGGCGACGGTTGCCGGAGTCGAACGGGCTCTTGCGCACCAGGCGGTGTACGCCGATCTCGGTACGCAGCCAGCCAAAGGCGTATTCACCCTTGATGTGCACGGTGGCGCCCTTGATGCCCGCTACTTCACCGGCGGACAGTTCCATGATGGTCGCGTCGAAACCGCGTTTGTCGGCCCAGCGCAGGTACATGCGCAGCAGGATGTTGGCCCAGTCCTGGGCCTCGGTGCCGCCGGAACCGGCCTGGATGTCCAGGTAGGCGTTGTTCGGGTCCATTTCGTGGCTGAACATGCGGCGAAATTCAAGCTTGGCGAGGTTTTCCTCGAGACGGGCCAGCTCGGCGACGACATCGCCCACTGCGCCTTCGTCATCTTCTTCAACGGCCATGTCCAGCAGGTCGCGGCAGTCGGCCAGGCCGGTGTTCAGCTCGTCGAGCGTGTCGACGATCTGCGCCAGCGCAGCGCGCTCGCGGCCCAGTTCCTGGGCATATTCAGGTTTGTTCCAGACACTCGGATCTTCAAGCTCGCGATTGACTTCGGTCAGACGCTCATGCTTTTGATCGTAGTCAAAGATACCCCCGAATAGTTTCGGAGCGCTCGGACAGGTCCTTGATGGTGTTCAGGATCGGGTTGATTTCCATGGCGGGCAGCACTCGTTGGCGAACTTTTGAAAGCCGGCGAGTATAACGGCAAACGCCTGGAAACGGCAGCCCGCCTGGCCGAAAAGGCGCGGATTGGTACACAATCCCAAGGCCAATGAAGATCTAAATGTGGGAGGGGCGGTGCGACGATTCGACTTGCCCCCGATGGCGGCCTGGCAGCAGACCATTATGTTGGATCAGAGCGAGTACATATCCGTTGCTGCGGTAACGGCGGCTTAGGGTTCCGCCCTTACGGCGGGTCACTTTTGGAAAAGAGCCCCAAAAGTAACCAAAAGGGCTCTTGCCCCACCACTCGGCACCTCGCCTAGGCTCGGTGTGCCCGTAATCCGACATTGATTTGGAGGGCCGCCGCCACGCGCCATCCATGGCGCGGGGCGGCTAAACCGGCATCCCTGCCGGTTTACCCTCCAAATCAATGCCGAATTCCGGCCAGCGTGGTTTAAGGGGGCGCTTAAGATCAAGATCAAGAGCGGCTCGCTTCGCATCGTGGTTACCGGAGGCTGCTGCAAAATTGTGTAGATACCTGTGCCCCGATGCAGTCTGTCTGTCAGTTTATCCTGAGCTGACACACCGCCATCGGGAGCAAGCCCCCTCCCACATTTGGCTCTGAGCCGGCCTTGAGTTACTCGATACCGACCTGATTACGCCCATTGTGCTTTGCCATATACAACCCCTTGTCCGCCGCCATGATCAACTGGCGGCAATCGGTGCCCTGAACGGGTGTCAACGTCGACAGCCCAATGCTGATGGTCAGGCTAGCGCCTTCAGCCGGCGCGATATGCGGAATGTTCAGCGCGGCCACCGCCATGCGCAGTTTTTCCGCGACCAGCCGCGCACCGCCCGGCGAGGTGTTGGGCAGCACCAACGCGAATTCTTCACCGCCGTAGCGCGCCGGCAGGTCCGAAGGGCGGCTGCTGGCTTCACGGATGGTGGCGGCGACTTTGCGCAGGGCTTCGTCGCCTTCGACGTGCCCGAAGCTATCGTTGAAGGTCTTGAAGAAGTCCACGTCGATCATCAACAAGGAGAGCTGGGTCTGGTCGCGCATGGCACGGCGCCATTCCAGTTCCAGGTATTCGTCGAAGTGACGGCGATTGGACAGCCCGGTCAAACCATCGGAGTTCATCAGCCGTTGCAGCACCAGGTTGGTGTCCAGCAACTGTTGCTGGCTGACCCGCAGCGCGCGGTAAGCCGCGTCCCGCTGCAACAGGGTCATGTAGGAGCGCGAGTGATAACGGATGCGCGCCACCAATTCGATATTGTCCGGCAGCTTGACCAGGTAATCGTTGGCCCCGGCCGCAAAGGCTGCGCTCTTGATCAGCGGGTCCTCTTTGGTGGAGAGCACGATGATCGGGATATTCGCCGTGGCCGGGTGATTGCGGTATTCGCGCACCAGGGTCAGGCCGTCGAGGCCGGGCATGACCAGGTCTTGCAGGATCACCGTCGGCTTGATGCGAATCGCCTGGGAGATGGCCTGGTGCGGGTCGGCGCAAAAGTGGAAGTCGATGTTTTCTTCATGGGCCAGGCCGCGCCGCACGGCTTCGCCGATCATGGCCTGGTCGTCGACCAGCAGCACCATGGCGGCGTTTTCGTCGGTCTTGAAGCCGTCGAGTTGTAAATCAATCATGTGCAGTCACCTGAATTACTGCCTGCAAACCAGCACAGCGGGAGATGTTCGATCATTTTGCAAAGACCTCCAGCAGTCGCGGCGCAATTCTGTCCAGTGGGCGAATTTCAACAGCGGCGTCAATCGCCGCTGCCGCTTTGGGCATGCCATACACCGCCGAACTGTTCTGGTCCTGGGCGATGGTCAAATATCCTTGTTCTCGCATCAACTTGAGGCCCTGGGCCCCGTCGCGCCCCATGCCGGTCAGCAGTACGCCGACGGCGTCACTGTTCCAATGGCTGGCGACACTTTCAAAAAACACATCGATGGAAGGCCGGTAAATTTCGTTCACCGGCTCTGCGGTATAGGCTAGCGTGCCATTTTTCAACAAGCGAATATGGTGGTTGGTACCGGCCAGCAAGACCACCCCGCTTTGGGGCGGCTCCCCTTCACGGGCCAGGCGCACCGGCAGGCCGGACGCACTGCTCAACCACTCGGCCATTCCGGCGGCGAACACCTGATCCACATGCTGCACCAGCACGATCGCGGCAGGAAAGTCACGCGGCAACCCCTTGAGCAGCACTTCCAGGGCCGCCGGGCCACCCGCCGACGAACCAATGGCCACCAGGCTTTGGCGCTTGCCGGTGCTGCGCTGCGGCGCGGTTTCAGCACGCACGCGGCTGCCGCGCTGGCCGATCAGCCAGCCAATATTGAGGATCTTGCGCAACAACGGCGCCGCCGCATCCTTGGGGTTGCCCACCCCCAGCGCTGGCGTGTCCACCACATCCAACGCGCCGTGGCCCATGGCTTCAAAGACACGGCTGACGTTGGCCTGGCGGTCCACGGTGACGATCACGATCGGGCATGGCGTATCGGCCATGATCTGGCGGGTCGCTTCCACGCCGTCCATCACCGGCATGATCAAGTCCATCAGGATCAAATCCGGGATCACCTCAGCGCAACGCTGCACCGCTTCCAGGCCATTGCTGGCGACCCACACCACTTCATGGGCGGGCTCGAAACTCAAGGCGCGACGCAACGCCTCGACGGCCAACGGCATGTCATTGACGATTGCAATCCTCATGCCCGGGCGCCTCCAATCAATTCAACCACGGCGTCGAGCAGGGCGTCGTCGTGGAAGCTGGCTTTGGCTAAATAATAGTCGGCGCCGGCGTCGAGGCCACGGCGTCGGTCTTCTTCGCGGTCCTTGTAGGAAACCACCATCACCGGCAACGATTGCAGGCGACTGTCACGGCGCAAGAGTGTGACCAATTCAATACCGTCCATGCGTGGCATATCAATATCTGTGATAAGCAGGTCGAAATCCTCGGAGCGCAATGCGTTCCAGCCATCCATGCCATCGACCGCGACGGCCACTTCATAACCGCGATTGAGTAATAACTTGCGTTGCAGCTCACGCACGGTCAGCGAGTCGTCCACCACCAGCACGCGCTTGCGCGGCGCTTCGGTGGCCTGCTGGCTGCGCCTTGCGATGCGCTCCAGGCGGCCGGTGTTGAGCAACTTGTCCACCGAACGCAGCATGTCTTCCACGTCGACGATCAACACCACCGAGCCATCGTCGAGCAAGGCTCCGGCGGAAATATCCTGGACCTTGCCCAGGCGAGCATCCAGCGGCAATACCACCAGGGTGCGCTCGCCGATGAAGCGTTCCACGGCAATCCCATACACGGCATCGCGCTCGCGGATCACTACCACCTTCAAGGTTTCCGAAGGGGTCTGCCCCGGTGGACGCTGCAATAGCTGGCTGGCGGCGACCAGCCCGACATGCCGGCCCTCGTGCCAGAAATGCTGGCGACCTTCCAGTTGCACAATGTCCTCGGGGGCCAGGTCGCACATGCGTTCGATGTGCGCCAGCGGGAAGGCATACGCCTCTTCGCCGACTTCTACCACCAGGCTGCGCACCACCGACAGGGTCAGCGGCACCTCCAGATGAAAACGGCTGCCCTGCCCTGCCGTCTGCTCCAGCACCACCGCGCCACGCAATTGACGCACCATATGCTGCACCGCATCCAGGCCTACGCCGCGACCGGAGACTTCGGTGACCTTGTCGCGCAAGCTGAACCCCGGCAGGAACAGGAACGTCAGCAATTCCTCCTCGCTCAGGCGCAGCGCGGTTTCCACGGGGGACAAGTGCCGGTCGACAATGGTGCCGCGCAGGCGCTCAAGGTCGACGCCGTTACCGTCATCGCTCAACTCTAGCACCAGCAGCCCGGCTTGATGCGACGCGCGCAGGCGGATCAAGCCTTCCGCCGGCTTGCCCGCCAGCAGCCGCTGCTCGGGCATTTCGATGCCGTGGTCGACGGCATTGCGCAATAAATGCGTCAGGGGCGCCTCGAGCTTTTCCAGCACGTCGCGGTCGACCTGGGTCTTTTCCCCTTCGATTTCCAGGCGCACCTGCTTGCCCAGGCTGCGACCGAGGTCGCGCACCATGCGCGCTTGCCCGGCCAGCACATCGGCAAACGGGCGCATGCGACAGGCCAATGCGGTGTCGTAAAGCACCTGGGCCCGCTGGCCGGCCTGCCAGGTGTACTCGTCCAGCTCGGCATTTTTTTCCGCCAGCAGCGCCTGGGCTTCGCTCAACAGGCGGCGGGTATCGGCCAGGGCTTCCTGGGCCTCGAGGTTCAAATCGACGACCTTGAGGTGACCGTCCAGGACATCCAGGGCCCGCAGGCTGTTGCTTTGAATGCGTTTGAGGCGCTGCAGGCTGGCGAGGTAAGGCTTGAGTCGCTGGGTTTCCACCAGCGACTTGCTGGACAGGTCCAGCAGGCTGTTCAAGCGCTCGGCCGTGACCCGCAGCACGCGCTCGCCGCCTTCGGTCATCGGTTTGCTCTGACGCGGCGGCTCGCTCGGCACGGCTGGCGCTGGCTCAGGTTCCGGCGCTTCGATCACTGGCGCGGGTTTCGGTGCGGGCGCCGCGCTGGGTTGCGACGGGTCCAGCAAGCGCTCCATCAGCGCCACATAGGCGGCGATATCCGCAGGCCCGACGTCATTGCCCGGGGTGGCGATGCGCATCAGTAAATCCGTGCCCTGCAGCAACGCGTCGATATGTTCAGGCTGCAGGTACAGGCGGCCTTCCTGGGCGCTGACCAGGCAATCCTCCATGACATGGGCCACGCTGACGCCGGCCTCCACGCCGACAATCCGCGCCGCGCCCTTGAGCGAATGCGCGGCGCGCATGCAGGCCTCGAGCTGGTCGGCCTGGGTCGGGTTGCGCTCCAGCGCGAGCAGGCCTGCGCTGAGCACCTGGGTTTGCGCGTCGGCTTCCAGGCTGAACAATTCCAACAGCGAAGCATCGCGCATCTGGTCGGGGGTCATGCGAGGCTCCGGGTCACGGCGGACAGCAATTGGGCTTCGTCCAGCCAGCGCAGGCTGCGGCCTTTCCACTGCACGACACCCTGGGTGAAGCGCGCGCTGGCCTGGGTGCCGGAGGCCGATGCGGCGTTCAAGGTGCGTTCATCGATGGCATGAATGCCATCCACTTCGTCCACCGGCACAACCACCGGGCCATCCTGGGCGGCAATGATCAGCATGCGCGGCATGATGCGCCCGCCGGTGGCGCCTGTGCTGCTGCTGTCCAGGCCGAGCAATTCCACCAGCGACAGGCAGGCCACCAATGCCCCGCGCACGTTGGCCACGCCCAGCAACGCCCGGGAACGCTGGTGAGGCAGCGAGTGGATCGGTTGCAATGGCGCCACCTCCACCAGGCAACGGGTGGCGATGCCCAGCCACTCTTCGCCGAGGCGGAACATCAGCAAGGAGCGGGTGACCACCTGGTGGTCGAGTTCGCCAGCCGCCTGCGCGGGCCGGTCGTCCTGCTGCAGCGCATAGCGGTCGAGCAAACGCGTGGCGGCGGCGGAATACACCGAGCAGTTGCGGCAATGGATGTGTTCTGCCAGCAAGGGGCAGGATTTGTCGCCATGAATGCCGATGCGGTTCCAGCAGTCATCAATGGCTTGGGTGTCGGCCAGGGTCAGGTCCAGGCCTGCGGTGCCGAGCGCGTCAGGGCTACTCATCGTTTGGACTCACTGTCAGCTCGCTCGCTACGCGCGGCGCGCGCCTGCAAACGGCGCGCCCCCGCACTGTCGCCCTGGGACTCGAGCAACGCGGCCAGGTGCATCAAGGCCTGCGGATGCTGCGGTTCCAGGTACAAGGCTTTGCGGTAATAACTCTGCGCCTCCACGGCGCTGCCGGCGACATCGCTGAGCAGGCCCAGCCAGTAGAACACGGCGGCGGCCGGCGGATGGCTGTTCAAATAACGTTCGCAGGCAGCGCGGGCCTCGGCACTTTTGCCTTGATTGGCCAAGATGGCGATCTGGTTGAGCATCTCGCCTGCCTCCGGGGGCGGCGCTTTGACCGGTGGCGCCTGGGTGCCGGCCGTGCTGAACGGGCGCGGCTTGAGCGCGATCGGCGCCGGACTGCGCTGCAACGTAGGCACCGGCATCGGTACAAACACCGGAGCGGGTGCGGCCGGCTCCACATGCCGACTGAACGCAAACGACTGCGGCACGCCAATCGAACGCATGCCATGGCGCCCCAGCAGGCCGCCTTCGGCCGGGCCGATAAACAGCACGCCGTCGACGTGGGTCAGTTCCTTGAGCACGTCAAAGACTTGCTTCTGGGTCGGCTGGTCGAAGTAGATCAGCAGGTTGCGACAGAACACAAAGTCGTAGGTGGGCTCATTGGCCAACAGGGCCGGGTCGAGCAAGTTGCCGACTTGCAGGCGTACTTGTTCGCGAACCCGGTCGGCAATGCGATAGGCACCGCCGTCTTCAGTGAAGTGACGATCGCGGAACTCAAGGTCGCCGCCGCGAAACGAGTTCTTGCCGTACACGCCGCGGCGCGCACGCTCCACCGACAGCGGGCTGACGTCCATGCCCTGGACTTTGAATTGGTGCGGTGCCAGGCCCGCGTCAAGCAGGGCCATGGCGATCGAATAGGGCTCTTCGCCGGTGGAGCATGGCAGGCTGAGAATGCGCAAGGCGCGCATCTGCTTGATTTCGGCCAACCGTGCGTGGGCCAGGCGGGCCAAGGTGGCAAAGGACTCGGGGTAACGGAAAAACCAGGTTTCGGGGACGATCACCGCTTCGATCAGCGCCTGCTGCTCATCATGGGAGCTGTGCAGGAGCTGCCAGTACGCTTCTGCCGTCTGCGCCTGGGACAACTGGCAACGCTGGCGCACCGCGCGCTCGATGATCGCCTCGCCCACCGAGGCAACATCCAGGCCGATGCGTTCTTTAAGGAAGGCCCAGAAGCGCGGGTCACTGCTCATAGGCTCAACTCGCTGGAAAACAGCAAGGCGCGCACGTCATCGGTCAACAGCTCGGCGACGCCAATCCATTGCATCAAGCCCAGCGCATCTTCGCGCACCGGTCCCAGGTAAGGCGCCTGGCGGTTATCCAGGCCATAGGGCTGGAATTCGGCGGGGTCGCAACGCAAGGTGTCGGTAGCCTGCTCCAGAATCAGCCCCAGCCAACGCGCTTCGCTCCAGGGCTGTGGCTGATAATTGACCAGCACCAGCCGCGTGCTGGTACGCGCTTGGGCCGCAACGCCGAACGTCAAGGCGCTCAGGTCGATGACCGGCACCAGCGCGCCGCGATGGGCAAAGATGCCCGCCACCCACACCGGTGCATGAGCGATGGGTTTGAGCGGCAGGCGCGGCAGCACCTCGACTACTTCCGTCGCCTTGAGGGCAAAGCGTTCACTGCCGATGTGGAACACCAGGAACAATGCCTTTTTCGCTGCCGGGACGGCGCCGCGTTTAGCCGCGAGGTCGCTCATCAGACTTTGAAACGCGACACGCCGCTGCGCAGACCGACCGCAACCTGGCTCAGTTCATCGATGGCAAAACTGGCCTGGCGCAGGGACTCGACGGTCTGGCTGCTGGCATCGCCCAGTTGCACCAGCGCGTGGTTGATCTGCTCGGCGCCGGTGGCCTGGGCCTGCATGCCTTCATTGACCATCAGCACCCGCGGCGCGAGGGCCTGCACCTGATGGATGATTTGCGACAGTTGCTCACCCACCTGCTGCACTTCGAACATGCCTCGGCGCACCTCTTCGGAAAACTTGTCCATGCCCATCACGCCTGCCGATACGGCCGACTGGATCTCACGCACCATCTGCTCGATGTCGTACGTCGCGACGGCGGTCTGGTCGGCCAGGCGGCGCACTTCGGTGGCGACCACGGCAAAACCGCGCCCGTACTCACCGGCTTTCTCGGCCTCGATGGCGGCATTGAGGGACAGCAGGTTGGTCTGGTCCGCCACTTTGACGATGGTCACTACCACCTGGTTGATGTTGCCGGCCTTTTCATTGAGGATCGCCAGCTTGGCATTGACCAGGTCGGCGGCGCCCATCACCGAGTGCATGGTTTCTTCCATGCGCGCCAGGCCCTGCTGACCGGAACCGGCGGCGACCGAGGCCTGGTCGGCGGCGGTGGACACTTCGATCATGGTGCGCACCAGGTCCTTGGAGGTCGCGGCGATTTCACGGGAAGTGGCGCCGATTTCAGTGGTAGTGGCGGCGGTTTCGGTGGCGGTCGCCTGCTGCTGCTTGGAGGTGGCGGCGATCTCGGTCACCGAGGTCGTGACCTGCACCGACGAGCGCTGTGCCTGGGAAACCAGAGCGGTCAGTTCGGTCATCATGTCGTTGAAGCCGGTTTCAACCACGTTGAACTCGTCCTTGCGCTCCAGGTTCAGGCGCTTGCTCAGGTCGCCGGTGCGCATGGTTTCGAGGATATCGACGATGCGCTGCATCGGCGCCATGATTGCGCGCATCAGCAGCAGGCCACACAGCGCGGCGGCAAGAATCGCCAGCAGCAGCGAGACGCCCATGCTGATCTTCGCGGCCTCGACGGCAGTGTCGATGGCGCTGGTGGCGTCGTCGGCGACCTGTTTATTCGCGAGGATGATGTCATTGAGTTTCATGCGGCCGGCGACCCAGGCGGGCGTCAGTTGTTCGTTGAACAGCTTGAGTGCCTCGGCGGCGTTGTTGTTCTGCTGCGCTTCAAGCACTTTGGCGAGGGTCTGGTTGTAGCTCTGGTGGAATTTTTCGAAGGCATCGAACTCGTTGCGGTCCCGAGTGAAGTTGATGGTTTTCGCGTAATCGGCCATGTACTTCTCAAGGCGCGCCTCGAAAGATTTGTAATCCTGCTTGTCGTCCTCGGAAATGCCCTGGTTCTTGTGGATCCCCACCAACTCCTGGGTTTGCAGGTAGCTGTCGACCCAGGCGCTGCGAATCATCGAGCTTAAAAACACGCCAGGCACGGCGTCGTCCCGGACCAGGGTTTCGCTGGATTCGATTTTCAGCAGCCGCGAATACGAGAGCACAACCATCAGCAGCATGATCGCGATGATTACCGCAAAGCTCGCCAAAATCCGTTGGCGCAGGGTCCAGTTCTTCACAGTAATTCCTCGCAGGGCCATTCAAATGGAGGGGAGTATAGCTGAGCGAAGGCGTCTACTAATCAATGGTTTTCGGGGGTTTTGGCAACAGTGCCAGTATTGGGCTGCGCCATTGCGGCGGCTCGAACCAGCCTCGATTTAAATGTGGGAGAGGCTTGCTCTCCCCACACTTGAATGGATGCACGGCGCTGCTTATGTGTTGAGACGTACCTGTTTCTCCAGCTCTACCTTTAAACCCGGCTCAAGCTTCAGTTGGCGTGCCAGTTCGTCCAGGTAGGCCTTCTCCATGAAGTTTTCCTCGTCCACCAGCATCACGCTGGCGATGTACATTTCGGCGGCCATTTCCGGGGTGCTGGCGGCGCGGGCGACGTCGGCCGGGTCGAGGGGTTTGTTCAGCTCCGCGTGCAGCCAGGTTTGCAGCTCGCGGTCGTTATCGAGTTTGGTGAACTCGCCTTCGATCAACGCGCGTTCACGCTCATCCACGTGGCCGTCGGCCTTGGCGGCGGCAACCAGCGCCTTGAGAATGCCCTGACTGTGCTGCTCGACCTGGGCCGGCGGCAGGCGGTCGATGGTCTGCGGCTCACCCTGGGGCGCGCTGGCCTGCTGCGCCTGCCAATTGCCATAGGCTTTGTAGGCGATGACCCCCAAGGCGGCCAGGCCTCCGTAGGTCAGGGCCTTGCCGCCGAATTTGCGGGCCTTTTTGTTGCCCAGCAGCAAGCCCATGGCGCCGGCCGCCAGTGCGCCACCGCCGGCGCCACCGAGCAAACTGCCGAGCCCGCCGCCGCCAAGCAGCCCACCGAGGGCGCCTTTGTCGGCTGATGGGCGCTGGCCGCCAGCCTTGTTCTGCAACATGTCCTGACCAGACTTGAGCAACTGATCGAGCAATCCACGGGTATTCATGCGTAGCCTCCAGACACTTGGGTTCGTAGGACCAATAGGCCCCCAGCGTAAAACTAAGTGCAAAAAAGCCCCGATCTAGAGTGCTTCCAGATGTAACGCTCACCCTGATATCAGAAATGTCTTGTTGCACAGCGGCGCAATCATCCCGCCATCAATGATTTTTCCTTCACCATCGAACCGCTTAAGCTATCCGGCGTCTGTTTATTGTCCGTTGCGTTTGGCCGAAGGCATGTCCGAACCGTTATTTCTGATCCGTTACGTGCCAGGAACGGCGCGGGATTCGCTCACGACAGGTTGTCTCTATGCACCGCAGGAATTTGCTCAAAGCGTCCATGGCCATTGCGGCCTACACCGGTTTGTCGGCCAGTGGCCTGTTGGCCGCGCAGGCCTGGGCCGGCAACCGTGCCGCCGATGGCAAGGCCGTGGCATTCGATTTTGAAACGCTCAAAGCCCAGGCCAAGCAGCTGGCCGGCAGCGCGTATAAAGATACTCGGCAGGTGCTGCCGCCCACCTTGGCGACCATGACGCCACAGAATTTCAACGCCATCGGCTATGACGCCAACCATTCGTTGTGGAAGGAACTGAAGGGGCAGCTGGACGTGCAGTTTTTCCACGTCGGCATGGGTTTCAAGACGCCGGTGCGCATGCACAGCGTCGACCCCAACACCCGCGAGGCCCGCGAAGTGCATTTCCGCCCTTCGCTGTTCAACTATGAAAAAACCACGGTCGACACTAAACAACTGACCGGCGATCTGGGTTTCTCCGGCTTCAAGCTGTTCAAGGCGCCGGAGCTGGACCGGCATGACGTGCTGTCGTTCCTCGGTGCCAGCTACTTCCGTGCAGTGGACTCCACCGGCCAGTACGGTCTGTCGGCGCGCGGCCTGGCCATTGACACCTATGCGAAAAAACGTGAGGAATTCCCTGACTTCACGCAGTTCTGGTTCGAAACCCCGGACAAGAACGCTACCCGCTTCGTGGTCTACGCCCTGCTCGATTCGCCCAGCGCTACCGGCGCCTACCGCTTCGATATCGACTGCCAGGCCAATCAAGTAGTGATGGCCATCGACGCGCATATCAACGCGCGCACCGCCATCGAACAGCTGGGGATTGCGCCAATGACCAGCATGTTCAGTTGCGGCACGCATGAGCGGCGGATGTGCGACACCATCCACCCGCAAATTCACGACTCGGACCGACTGGCCATGTGGCGCGGCAACGGCGAGTGGATCTGCCGCCCGCTGAACAACCCGGCCAAGCTGCAATTCAACGCATTCGCCGACACTAATCCCAAAGGTTTTGGCCTGGTCCAAACCGACCACGAATTCGCCAGTTACCAGGACACGGTGGACTGGTACAGCAAGCGCCCCAGCCTGTGGGTGGAACCCACCACCGCTTGGGGTGAGGGCTCGATCGACCTGCTGGAAATCCCGACCACCGGCGAAACCCTCGATAACATCGTGGCCTTCTGGACCCCGAAAAAGCCGGTGGCGGCCGGTGATTCGCTCAACTACGGCTACAAGCTCTACTGGAGCGCCCTGCCACCGGTGAGCACACCGCTGGCCCAGGTCGACGCGACCCGTTCAGGCATGGGTGGGTTCACCGAAGGTTGGGCCCCGGGCGAGCATTACCCTGAGGTGTGGGCACGCCGCTTTGCCGTGGACTTCAAGGGCGGCGGCCTGGACCGTTTGCCACCCGGCACGGGCATCGAGCCGGTGGTCACCTGCTCCCACGGCGAGGTGAAAGACTTCAGCGTGCTGGTGCTCGATAACATCAAGGGCTATCGCATTCTGTTCGACTGGTACCCCACCAGCGACAGCGTGGAGCCGGTAGAGCTGCGCTTGTTTATCCGCACCCAGGACCGCACCTTGAGCGAAACCTGGCTGTATCAGTACTTCCCTCCCGCGCCGGACAAGCGCAAATACACCTGAACCATCTGTGGCGAGGGAGCTTGCTCCCGCTGGGGCGCGAAGCGACCCCAAACGATGGGACTGCTGCGCAGTCCAGCGGGAGCAAGCTCCCTCGCCACAGGTACCGTGTTCGCCTTGCCTGACGGGCATCGTGGCGAGCCCGTTTCGTCATTCAGAACCGCGACACGGTTTTCATCGCCCCGATCAGATAGCGCATCGCTACCTGGTCGCTCTCGGTCAGGGCGCGATAATGCGCCAGCAATTCAACTTCATCCGAACTCAATCTGCGGCCACGCAAGGACATCCTGCGGGTCAGAAAAGATAACACCCCACCCGCTACACCATAGGACTTGGCCATGGACTACTTCTCCTGATATCGATCCAATACTCCTGCCTTAAGCTTAGAAAGAATCCAGTTACGTGTGGGATTTTTTTAGAGTATTAACTTAAATAATTAGATCGGTAATAAATACCTACAGTCGATTCCCATGCATTCGTCGCTTAAATCCGCCTTCTTCATATAGGCGGGCAAAAAAAACCCACCGGATCAGGGTGGGCTCTGTAGGCATACGCTAAGGATCAATCCCTGAGATCGGACTCATGAATCGGCTGGTCGCGGTGCGTCGCCCGCTGATATTGCGCCGGCCAGATCGCCTTGCGCCCGCCCAGGTCATCGTCGGCATGCAGCGGCCAGTACGGATCGCGCAACAATTCACGGGCGAGGAAGATGAGGTCGGCCTGGCAGGTGCGCAGGATGTGTTCGGCCTGGGCCGGTTCGGTGATCATGCCGACCGTGCCGGTGGCGATGCCCGACTCTTTGCGCACACGCTCGGCAAAGCGCGTCTGGTAGCCGGGGCCAGTGGGAATTTCGGCGTTGGCGGCGGTGCCACCAGAGGACACGTCGATCAAGTCCACGCCCAGGTCTTTCAGGCGGCGCGCCAGTTCGACGGTTTCATCGGGGTTCCAGCCGTCCTCCACCCAGTCGGTGGCCGACACGCGCACAAACAGCGGCAAGTCCTGGGGCCACACGTCGCGCACCGCGCGGGTGACTTCCAGGACCAGGCGGATACGGTTTTCGAACGAGCCGCCGTACTGGTCCTGACGCTGGTTGCTGATGGGCGACAGGAACTGATGCAGCAGGTAACCGTGGGCGGCATGGATCTCTACCACTTCGAAGCCGGCAGTCAAGGCACGCTTGGCGGCGGCGACAAAATCGGCGATCACCTGCTGGATCTGCCCTTCGTCCAGCGGCGTGGGTTGGGTGTGCTGGGGGTCGAATGCGATGGGCGATGGGCCGACCGGCACCCAGCCACCGTCTGCTGGCTTGACGCTGCCATGCTTGCCAATCCAGGGCCGATACGTGCTGGCCTTGCGCCCGGCGTGCGCCAACTGAATACCCGCCACCGCGCCTTGAGCCGCAATGAAGCGCGTAATGCGTTGCAAGGGCTCGATCTGTTCGTCTTTCCACAGGCCCAGGTCCTGGGCGGTGATGCGGCCATCGGCGGTCACGGCGGTGGCTTCGGTAAAAATCAGCCCGGCGCCACCGACGGCGCGGCTGCCCAGGTGCACCAGGTGCCAGTCGTTGGCCAGGCCATCCTCACTTGAGTACTGGCACATCGGTGAGACCGCGATGCGGTTCAACAGGGTGAGTTGACGCAGGGTGTAGGGTTCGAGCAGCTGACTCATGGCGCACCTCTTCGGGTTCTGTGGGCAAGCTCCAAGGCTCTCTTTCATGGTGCTTAGAGCCTAGTCGACAACGACGGATCGCACAGGGTTCAGAGGTAAACGGTTCAGAGGTAAACGGTTCAGGTAAACGGTTCAGAAGTAAACCGGGAGCCGATTGCCGGCTCCCGCAGGACAGCGCCTTACATTTCGACCTGGGTGCCCAGTTCGATCACCCGGTTGACCGGGAGTTTGAAGAAGCGCAGGTTGCCGTTGGCATTCTTCAGCATGAACGCGAACAACGCTTCGCGCCAACGCGCCATACCTTTGATGCGCGAGGCGATCACGGTTTCACGGCTGAGGAAGTAGGTGGTGCGCATCGGGCTGAAATCCAGTTCGTCCAGATGGCACAGCTTCAGCGCCTCGGGCACGTCCGGCTCATCGGTAAAGCCGAAGTGCAGGATCACCCGGAAGAACCCTTCGCCATAGGCGTCTACTTCGAAACGCCGCGTCGCAGGCACACGCGGGATGTCTTCGTAGACCACGGTCAGCAGCACCACCTGCTCGTGCAGCACCTGGTTATGCAGCAGGTTGTGCAACAGCGCGTGGGGCACGGCGTCGGGCCGCGCCGTGAGGAACACCGCCGTGCCCTGCACGCGATGGGGCGGCTGCACGCGGATACTGCTGATGAATATCGGCAGCGGCAGGCCACCTTCATCGAGGCGCTCGACGAGCAATTGCTTGCCGCGCTTCCAAGTGGTCATCAGCACGAACAGCACGATCCCGGCCAATACCGGGAAGGCGCCGCCCTGGATGATCTTCGGCACGTTGGCGGCAAAGTACAGCCCGTCCACCAACAGGCAGCAAAGCAACACCGGCACGGCCAGCACCGGTGGCCATTTCCACAGCAGCAGCATCACCGCAGACACCAGGATCGTGGTCATCAGCATGGTGCCGGTCACCGCTACGCCATAGGCCGACGCCAGCGCACCGGAAGACTCGAAGCCCAGCACCAGCAGGATCACGCCGACCATCAGCGACCAGTTCACCGCGCCGATATAGATCTGGCCCTGTTCGGCGCTGGAGGTGTGTTGAATGTGCATGCGCGGGATGTAGCCCAACTGGATCGCCTGGCGCGTCAACGAGAACGCACCGGAAATCACCGCCTGGGAGGCAATCACCGTGGCCAGGGTCGACAGCACCACCAGCGGGACCAGCGCCCAGCTTGGCGCCAGCAGGTAGAACGGGTTGCGGGCCGCTTCCGGATCGCCCAGCAGCATGGCGCCCTGGCCGAAATAGTTGAGCACCAGCGCCGGCAGCACCAGGATGAACCAGGCGCGGGCGATGGGTTTGCGGCCGAAGTGGCCCATGTCGGCATACAGCGCTTCCGCCCCGGTCAGGGCCAGCACCACTGCGCCGAGGATGGCCACGCCAATTCCGGGGTGCGCCTCGAAGAAGCGCACGGCCCACATCGGGTTCATGGCGCTGAGCACCTCAGGGTGCAAAGTGATGCCATACACGCCGAGGCCGCCAAGCACCAGGAACCAGGTCACCATCACCGGGCCGAACAGCTTGCCGATGCGGTCTGTGCCGTGCTTCTGGATCAGGAACAGCGCCACCAGGACCACCAGTGCGATAGGGACTACCCACCGTTCCAGGCCATCGAAAGCCAGTTCCAGGCCCTCGACGGCCGACAATACCGAAATCGCCGGGGTGATCATGCTGTCCCCGTAGAAAAGCGCGGCGCCGCACAAGCCGCACACCACCAGGAAGCTGCGCAACTTCCTGCGCTCCCCCGCCGCCCGACGCGCCAGGGCGGTCAGTGCCATGATGCCGCCTTCGCCCTGGTTATCGGCGCGCAGCACAAACAGCATGTACTTGATCGACACGACCCAGATCAGCGACCAGAAGATCAGCGCCAGGATCCCCAATACGCCGTCATGGTTGACCTGCACCCCATAACCGCCGTTGAACACCTCTTTAAGGGTGTAGAGCGGGCTGGTGCCGATATCGCCGTACACCACCCCGACCGCTGCCACCAGCATGCCAATCGGCTTGGCATTTGAATGCTCGGCACCCGCTGCCTGACTACTTGCCTGACCCATCAACCACTCCTGCCCTTTGACCTGAGGTCTTTTAAAAACAACGTGCCCAAACGGCCCCTAGCATGCGCTGTTTTACTTCTCGTAACAGACGTTTTGTTGACCTTAGGATTTTACCTACGCGCAACGGCGCGAAGCATAGCGCAGCACTCGTCGCATTTCCCTGCATAAAGCTGGTCAAGTGCGTGGCCCGCCGCTAGAATTGCGCACTTTTTGATCAGAGGCGTCACAAACGCCCGTGTACCGCCGTGTCGTGCCCGACTGGCGGCGTCATTCAATACCGAGGTTAGACATGTCCACCACCATCGCAAAAGCCAACCCCAAGGTCGGCTTTGTATCCCTGGGTTGCCCGAAGGCTCTGGTTGACTCCGAGCGCATCCTCACGCAACTGCGTATGGAAGGCTATGACGTCGTATCCACTTACCAGGACGCCGACGTGGTGGTGGTTAACACCTGCGGTTTCATCGACTCGGCCAAGGCTGAGTCTTTGGAAGTGATCGGCGAAGCCATCAAGGAAAATGGCAAGGTCATCGTGACCGGCTGCATGGGCGTGGAAGAAGGCAATATCCGCAACGTCCACCCAAGCGTGCTGGCGGTGACCGGCCCGCAGCAGTACGAGCAGGTGGTCAATGCCGTACACGCCGTGGTGCCGCCGCGCCAGGACCACAACCCGCTGATCGACCTGGTGCCGCCGCAAGGCGTCAAGCTGACACCGCGTCATTACGCTTACCTGAAGATTTCCGAAGGCTGCAACCACAGCTGCAGCTTCTGCATCATCCCGTCGATGCGCGGCAAGCTGGTCAGTCGTCCGGTCGGCGACGTGCTGGACGAAGCCCAGCGCCTGGTCAAATCCGGCGTGAAAGAGCTGCTGGTGATTTCCCAGGACACCAGCGCCTATGGCGTCGACGTCAAATACCGCACCGGTTTCTGGAATGGCGCGCCGGTGAAAACCCGCATGACCGAACTCTGCGAAGCCTTGAGCAGCCTGGGCGTGTGGGTGCGCCTGCATTACGTTTACCCGTACCCGCACGTTGACGAGCTGATCCCATTGATGGCCGCCGGCAAGATCCTGCCGTACCTGGACATCCCGTTCCAGCACGCGAGCCCCAAGGTGCTCAAGGCCATGAAACGCCCGGCCTTCGAAGACAAGACCCTGGCGCGCATCAAGAACTGGCGCGAAATCTGCCCGGACCTGATCATCCGCTCGACCTTTATCGTCGGTTTTCCCGGCGAAACCGAGGAAGACTTCCAGTACCTGCTGGACTGGCTGACCGAAGCCCAGCTGGACCGCGTCGGCTGCTTCCAGTACTCGCCGGTTGAAGGCGCCCCGGCCAACCTGCTGGACCTGGCCGTGGTGCCGGACGACGTCAAGCAAGACCGTTGGGAGCGCTTCATGGCGCACCAGCAGGCGATCAGCTCGGCGCGTCTGCAACTGCGCATCGGCAAGGAAATCGAAGTGCTGATCGACGAAGTCGACGAGCAAGGCGCGGTTGGCCGTTGCTTCTTCGATGCGCCGGAAATCGACGGTAACGTGTTTATCGACGACGCCAGCGGCTTGAAACCAGGCGATAAGGTCTGGTGCACGGTGACTGACGCCGACGAGTATGACTTGTGGGCTGAAAAGCGCGATTGATTGTAAAAAAATGAAAAAGCCCCGCTCTTGAACAGGATGCGGGGCTTTTTTACGTCTATCGTTTTGCCCATCAGTCCCATTAAGGCAAGGGTCGCGGGCATGCGTCAACATTCGGTCATCCACACACCTAAAACCCGCGACTACCCAGAGTTGACACGCATTTGGGAGGCCTCGGTGCGGGCTACCCACGACTTCTTGCCGGACAGCTACATCCTGCGCCTGAAAAACCAGGTGCTGACTCGCTATCTGGACGCCGTGATGCTGATCTGCACCAAGGACGCGCGCCAACGCATCACCGGGTTCGCCGGGGTGGCTGCGGGCAAGGTCGAAATGCTGTTTATCGACCCACCGTTTCGAGGCCAGGGCCTGGGCGGGCAACTGCTGCGCTATGCGATCGAGTGCATGAATGCCGATGAGCTGGACGTGAACGAGCAGAACCCGCAGGCGCTGGGATTTTACTTCAAGCAAGGCTTTGAAGTAATCGGGCGCACGGAACACGACGGCCTGGGCCAGCCTTATCCGTTGCTGCATATGCGCCTGCGCCAGCAGCAGCACATAGGCAGTGGCTGACCCCCCTTTTGAATCGCGCTTTATCAATAAAGCACCACGCTGAAATGGGGCCGGGATTAACCGGCCCCACACAGGTACAATAGCCGCCCCCTTTTGTTACGGCCCTTGTCATGACTGACCCCATACGCCTCTCCAAACGCCTTATCGAACTGGTCGGTTGCTCCCGTCGGGAGGCTGAGCTGTTTATCGAAGGCGGCTGGGTCTCGGTGGACGGTGAAGTGATCGACGAACCGCAATTCAAGGTCACCACCCAGAAGGTCGAGCTGGACCCAGAGGCCAAAGCCACCGTGCCGGAGCCGGTGACCATTCTGCTGCACGCTCCGGCGGGCATGGATGCCGAGACGGCCATGGCGTCGATCAGCGCCGAGACGCTGTCGGAAGAACACCGCTTCAGCAAGCGCCCGCTCAAGGGTCACTTCCTGCGCCTGACCGCCAGTGCCGACCTGCAAGCCAAGGCCAGCGGCCTGCTGGTGTTCACCCAGGATTGGAAGATTCTGCGCAAGTTGACCGCCGATGCCGCCAAGATCGAGCAGGAATACGTGGTGGAAGTTGAGGGCGACATGGCCGCCCACGGCCTCAACCGCCTGAACCACGGCCTGACCTACAAAGGCAAGGAGCTGCCGGCCGTGAAAGCCAGCTGGCAGAACGAGAACCGCCTGCGGTTTGCGCTGAAAAACCCGCAGCCGGGGGTGATAGCGCTGTTCTGCGAGGCCGTTGGCTTGAAAGTCGTCGCTATCCGTCGCATTCGCATCGGTGGCGTCTCCATTGGCAAAGTGCCCGTGGGCCAATGGCGTTACCTGTCCGGCAAAGAGAAGTTCTAAGCCGGTGCCCTTTTCCCGACACTGCCTGATTGGGCAGTGTCTACCCCGTTGAAAACCAGGATTGCCCACCATGATTCACAACGACGTACTGCGCAGCGTGCGCTACATGCTCGACATCAGCGACAACAAGATGGTCGAGATCATCAAGCTCGGCGGCATGGACGTAACCAAGGAAGACGTGCTGACTTACCTCAAGAAAGATGAGGAAGAAGGCTTCGTGTTCTGCCCGGATGAGGTGATGGCGCATTTCCTCGATGGCTTGGTCATGTTCAAGCGCGGCAAGGACGAAAGCCGTCCGCCGCAGCCGATCGAAACCCCGGTGACCAACAACATCATCCTGAAAAAACTGCGCGTGGCCTTCGAATTGAAGGAAGACGACATGCACGCCATCCTCAAGGCTGCCGAGTTCCCAGTGTCCAAGCCGGAGCTGAGCGCGCTGTTCCGCAAGTTCGGTCACACCAACTACCGCACCTGTGGTGACCAGTTGCTGCGCAACTTCCTCAAGGGGCTGACGCTGCGGGTTCGCGCGTAAGCCATGAGTTATCAGGTCGCGCCCGTCGGCTTCGTACGCTCCTGCTTCAAGGAGAAGTTCGCTATCCCGCGCCAGCCGCAACTGGCGCCGGCCGCCCGCGGTGTGCTGGAGCTGGTGGCGCCGTTCGATGGCGGCGAAGCCGTGCAGGGCCTGGAACAGGTCAGCCATGTGTGGCTGCTGTTTATGTTCCACCAGGCGCTGGAAGACAAGCCACGCCTTAAAGTGCGCCCGCCACGCCTGGGCGGCAACACCGCCATGGGCGTATTCGCCACCCGCGCGACCCATCGGCCCAATGGCATCGGCCAGTCGGTGGTAAAGCTGGACAAGGTAGAACCGGGGCGCCTGTGGATTTCCGGGATCGATTTGCTCGACGGCACGCCGGTGCTGGATATCAAGCCGTATGTGCCCTATGCCGACATCGTTGATACCGCCACCAACCGCATCGCCAGCGGTGCGCCGCAACTGATTGGCGTGCAGTGGCTCAAGACTGCACTGCAACAGGCCCAGGGCCATGCGCAGCGTCTTGGCGAGCCGTTAGTAGAGTTGATCGACCAGTGCCTGGCGCAGGACCCGCGCCCTGCCTACCAGACGCCTGGGCCCGAACGTGAGTACGGTGTGCAGTTCTGGGATGTGGATGTGCGTTGGCACTATCCCGAGGCGGGGCTGATTTGTGTGCTGGAAGTGGTGCCGGCCAAATAAACCGGAAACAAATGTGGGAGGGGGCTTGCTCCCGATAGCAGTGTGTCAGTCAACTCATCTATGACTGATCCACCGCAATCGGGGGCAAGCCCCCTCCCACATTGTTTGATCGCGTTTATTTTTCGACGAACGCACGCTCGATCAGGTAATCACCCGGCTCACGCATGCGCGGCGAAACTTTCAGACCGAAGCTGTTCAACACTTCGCTGGTCTCGTCCAACATGCTTGGGCTACCGCACAGCATGGCGCGGTCGTCTTCGGGGTTGATCGGTGGCAGGCCGATGTCGCTGAACAGCTTGCCGCTGCGCATCAGGTCGGTAAGGCGGCCCTCGTTTTCGAACGGCTCGCGGGTCACGGTCGGATAGTAGATCAACTTGTCACGCAGGGCCTCGCCGAAGAATTCGTTCTGCGGCAGGTGCTCGGTGATGAATTCGCGGTAGGCGACTTCGTTGACGTAACGCACGCCGTGGCACAGGATCACTTTTTCGAAACGCTCGTAGGTCTCCGGGTCCTGGATCACGCTCATGAATGGCGCGAGGCCCGTGCCGGTGCTGAGCAGGTACAGATGTTTGCCCGGCTTCAAATCGTCAAGCACCAGGGTGCCTGTCGGTTTTTTGCTGATGATGATCTCGTCGCCTTCCTTCAAATGCTGCAACTGGGAAGTCAGCGGGCCATCCGGCACCTTGATGCTGAAGAATTCCAGATGCTCTTCCCAGTTCGGGCTGGCAATGGAATAGGCGCGCATGAGCGGGCGGCCGTTGGGCTGTTGCAGGCCGATCATCACGAACTGACCGTTCTCGAAGCGCAAACCCGGATCGCGGGTGCACTTGAAGCTGAACAGAGTGTCGTTCCAGTGATGAACACTGAGGACACGCTCGTGGTTCATGTTGCTCATGTACGGGGGACTCCTGGAAATGGGCCTGCGCCACAGGTGAAGTGCGCAATTGCACAGCATTCTAATGGCGGCGACAATATCTGTTAACTGGATTATTAAGATAAGGGTTATCGGTTATATCGATATGCGATTCACTCTCCGTCAACTGCAAGTCTTCGTCGCCGTCGCCCAGCAGGAAAGCGTCTCCCGCGCTGCTGGCCTTCTGGCCTTATCCCAATCCGCCGCCAGCACTTCGATTACCGAGCTGGAGCGCCAATCCAGCTGCCAATTATTCGACCGCGCCGGCAAACGCCTGAGCCTCAATGCGCTCGGGCATCAATTGCTGCCTCAAGCGGTGGCACTGCTGGACCAGGCCAAGGAGATCGAGGACCTGCTCAATGGCAAGTCCGGCTTTGGCTCACTGGCCGTGGGCGCCACCCTGACCATCGGCAATTACCTGGCCACCCTGCTGATCGGCAGCTTCATGCAGCAGCACCCCGAGAGCCAAGTGAAACTGCATGTGCAAAACACTGCGCATATCGTGCATCAGGTGGCGCATTACGAAATTGACCTGGGTCTGATTGAAGGCGATTGCAGTCATCCGGACATCGAAGTGCAGACTTGGGTGGAGGATGAGCTGGTGGTGTTCTGCGCGCCCCAGCATCCCTTGGCCAAGCGTGGCGTGGCCAGCATGGATGAGCTGACCCATGAGGCGTGGATCCTGCGGGAACAGGGCTCAGGCACGCGCCTGACATTTGACCAGGCTATGCGCCATCATCGTAGCGCACTGAATATCCGCCTGGAGCTGGAACACACCGAGGCGATCAAACGCGCAGTGGAGTCGGGTTTGGGGATTGGTTGCATTTCGCGACTGGCACTGCGCGATGCGTTCCGGCGTGGCAGCCTGGTGCCGGTAGAGACTCCGGACCTGGACCTGGCCCGGCAATTCTACTTTATCTGGCATAAGCAGAAGTACCAGACCTCGGCGATGCGCGAGTTCCTGGAACTGTGCCGCGCTTTTACCGCCGGGGTTCAGCGCAGCGACGAAATCGTATTGCCGAGCATCGCCTGATCGTTAGATCAGAATGACCGCCCACACCAGCGTGATCATGGTCAAGGCCACGAATTGCGCGGCGCTGCCCATGTCCTTGGCATTTTTTGACAGCGGGTGGCGGTCCAGGGAAATGCGGTCGATGGCCGCCTCCACCGCCGAGTTGAGCAATTCGACGATCAGCGCCAGCAGGCACACGGCAATCAGCAACGCCCGTTCGACGCGGCTGACCTGCAGGAAAAAACTCAACGGAATCAGGATGACGTTCAGCAGTACCAACTGGCGGAACGCCGCCTCGCCAGTGAAAGCCGCGCGCAGGCCATCCAGGGAATAGCCCCCTGCGTTGAAGATACGTTTGATACCGGTTTGACCCTTGAAAGGCGACATAGATGTAGGCAACTGAACCAAAGAAGTGGGGAAGCTAGATCACGCAAAGTCAAAAAAGCGTGAACCGGTTGTAACTTAATGCTGCGAAATTGACTCAAGTTGTTGCAAGAGCAACGCCGCCTGGGTGCGCGTTCGCACCCCCAACTTACGGAAAATCGCCGTGACGTGGGCCTTGATGGTCGCTTCCGACACGCTCAGCTCGTAGGCAATCTGCTTGTTCAACAAGCCCTCGCAGACCATGGTCAACACCCGGAACTGCTGGGGCGTCAAACTGGCCAAGCCATCACGGGCCGCCTTGGCTTCCTCGGACACGTTGATTTCTTCAAACGCTTGCGGTGGCCAGGACACATCGCCGTCCAGTACGGCACGCACAGCCTTTTGGATATCTTCCATCGCGCTGGACTTGGGAATGAAGCCGCTGGCGCCGAACTCCTTGGAGCGCACCACCACATCGGCGTCTTCCTGGGCCGAGACCATCACCACGGGAATCTGCGGATATTGCCCGCGCAGCAGCACCAACCCCGAAAAACCATAGGCGCCGGGCATGTTCAGGTCGAGCAGCACCAGGTCCCAGTCGGATTTTTCAGTCAGGCGGGCTTCCAGCTCGGCAATGCTGGCGACTTCGACCAGTCGCACATCCGGGCCAAGGCCCAGGGTTACGGCCTGATGCAGCGCACTGCGAAACAGCGGGTGGTCATCGGCTATCAGGATTTCGTATGTGGCCATTGATTAAATGATCCTGTTTTTAGGGGAGCCCTGATGGGTTCAGGGTCCGCCAGTACACAAGCAACAGCCAGGCAGCCATCGCCACGGGGCACGCTCAACGTCAAAAACACGCGAAACAACGTCGAAAAACCAAGCTAGCGCCCCAATCGGCGCCCAGCATGCCCAGCGCAGCCTGGGGGGTCAAGCGCTACGCCCATGGGGATTTTAGCGGGTTACGCGATTAAGGTGCCATCATGCGAACGTCGAGGGGTCAGGCCGCCGGGATATAAGGCGCCAAACGCTTGTGGACACTGTCCGTCGCGTCCAGAGGCAACTGAAACTTGGCGGCCAGATAATGCGTGCTGAATACATCGAGGTAGGCGTCCAGGACTTCGCTGGCGAGCTGATCATCGGCCAACTCCAGACACAGCGCGGCAACCTCGGCGGTGCAGAAATGATCATCACGCTTGGAGCGGCGCAACTTGTAGCGTGACAGCTGCTCCGGCGCCAGGCTCAGCACAGGCAAATGCTCCAGGTAGGGGCTCTTGCGAAACATCTTGCGCGCTTCGCTCCAAGTGCCGTCCAGCAGGATGAACAGTGGGCGCTTGCCCGCCTGGGTATTCACCGCGCTGACCACCCGCTCGGGCGCCACGAATTCGCCGGGGAACACGATGTACGGCTGCCACTGCGGATCGGCCAGCAAGGTGAGCAGGTCCGGATCGACTTCGGTGCGCGACCAGGCGAACGCCGTGGTGTCGTCGATAACGTCGGCGATCAGCCAGCCGGTGTTACTGGGCTTCATCGGTTCGACGTCGTGCATCAACAGGCACATGGCAGCGTTGGCCTGAACCGTTGGTCGCCATGCGCACAGGCAATACTCGGGAATCACTCGGCAACCGGTGCACCGCTCGGCACGCGATCCCCGATTAAGAAAAGGCCTGACGGCTCGGGCCAGGCGCTGGGTACGCAAGCGGGAGACGGCGTGGCTCATCGGATGCGCCATACAGACGGGTAAATCGACACAGGGTCACTCAAGAGCAATTGAAGTGCGCGCAGTTTACCAGCGATACGCCTGGCTGTAGTGGCAAGCGCTCACCTATAATTGCGCGCCACTGAACGCACAGCGCAGTGGCTGGTCTATGCACCAGTAACCGAATCAGGAGAGTTTGATGCTGCGTTCCATGCTGCGCCTCGTTGCCCCATCCGTCGCTATTGCGCTGGCCTTGCCTGTGGGCGCCCATGCAGCCTCGCTGCTGGAGGCTCAAATGAACCGGAAGCTGCAAAGCGTCGCGACCGAAAGCAACAAGGACCTGCCCCGGGAAATCGATGAGAAAACCCTGGAAGTGGCCTACACCGTTGAAGGCACGCAACTGATCGATCATCTGAGCGTGCAGCCTGACCGCGCCGAACAGATGCGTGCCAATCCCAAGGCGGTGTATTTCCAACTGGGCCGCAGTGTCTGCACCAACCCAGGCTACCGCGAGCTGATGGCGAAGGGCGCGGTCATGCGCTACGAAATTACCGAGAACAAGACCAACCGTCCTGTAGCCTCGGTAAAATTCGCCGAAGCCGACTGCCCGGCTCCGACCAAGAAGAAAAAGTAACCCTGGCTTGCCTTTCGCGCGTGGCTGCCTGGCGACGCGCACTCCCCCCGCCTCCACGACCAACGCCATGACGAGTGACCAATAAGCGGTTGCCAGCCAAGGGTTTTTCGGCCCATGATCGCATCATTCCATCCGCCCGCCCGCAGCAGCATTCACTGCTGTTCTGCAACGTTTTTTCAGGGCAAAAGAGGCCTGCCCTCCTGCGGCAAGCAACGACACATGCAGTGTCGTGGCCCCTGCCGACGCTCGTCGGCTACCCAGGCCCTGTGAAGAAGGAGAAGTTGAATGCCTTATGAATCGAATGACTCCCTGCTCCAGCTTTTTGAACAAAATGGCACCGACCTCACGCACCAGGTGGACGCGCAACTCCAGCTGATCGCCCCCAACAGTGCAAATATCCCCTTGTATCGCGACATGATCCTCACCGTTCTGCGCATGGCCCAGGACGACCGCGACCGTTGGAACGCCAAGATCACCTTGCGCGCCATTCGTGAGTTGGACCACGCCTTCCGTGTGCTCGAACAGTTCAAGGGGCGGCGCAAGGTTACGGTGTTCGGCTCGGCACGTACTCCGGTGGAAAGCCCCCTGTATGCATTGGCTCGAGAGGTAGGCGCGACGTTGGCGCGTTCCGACCTGATGGTCATCACCGGCGGCGGCGGCGGCATTATGGCTGCGGCGCATGAGGGCGCGGGCCTGGAGCACAGCCTGGGGTTCAACATCACCCTGCCGTTTGAACAGCATGCCAATCCGACCATCGATGGCACAGACAACCTACTGTCCTTTCACTTCTTCTTTACCCGCAAACTGTTTTTCGTCAAGGAAGCCGACGCACTGATCCTGTGCCCAGGTGGCTTCGGCACCCTGGACGAAGCCCTGGAAGTGCTGACCCTGATCCAGACCGGCAAAAGCCCGCTGGTGCCGGTGGTACTGCTGGACGCACCCGGCGGCGGCTTCTGGCAAGGCGCTCTGGATTTTATCCGCAGCCAGCTGGAGGCTAATCGCTATATCCTGCCGACCGACCTCAAGCTCATACGCCTGGTCTACAGCGCAGAAGAAGCCGTGGACGAGATCAATCGGTTTTATGCCAATTTCCATTCAACGCGCTGGCTGAAGCGTGAGTTCGTAGTGCGTATGAATCATCCACTCAGTGATCGAGCCCTGGCGCATTTGCAGGATGAGTTTGCCAGCCTGCGGCTGAGCGGAGCATTCCAGCAGCTTGCCTACACAGGCGAAGACCATGACGAGCCAAGGTTCAGCCATTTGACGCGACTGGTCTTCAACTTCAATGGCCGTGACCAGGGGCGATTGCGCGAATTGGTGGATTACATCAACCTGCCAGAAAACTGGGCCCAGGCTCAGGGCGAGACGCAGCAGCGAGTGGCGCCACAGCCTGCGTGATTTTTTGCAGGCGAAAAAAAAAGGCCCACTATTTTCATAGTGGGCCTTTCGTTTTGTGGCGTTCAGTCGTCCATGTCCCGACCGCTTAACAAGCGGGTGATCATGTCCATCGAAAACCCGCGATAGCTCAGGAAGCGGCCTTGCTTCGCACGCTCCCTGGCATCAATTGGCAGATGCCCTGAAAACTTGCGGCGCCAAGTCTCTTCCAGCTGCGACTGCCAACTGATACCGCACTCACGCAGGGCGAGGTCAATATCGGCACGTTGCAGACCACGCTGGCTCAACTCTTCGCGAATCCGCGCAGGGCCATAACCGGAGCGCGCGCGGTAGGACACAAAGCTTTCGAGGTATCGGGCTTCCGATAGCAGCCCCTCTTCCGTCAAGCGGTCGAGGGCCGTTTCGATCATTTCGGGCTCTGCGCCGCGCTGACGCAATTTGCGCGTCAACTCGACTCGACCATGCTCGCGCCGTGCGAGCAGGTCCATTGCAGTGCGCCGTACGGCAACGAGTGTATCCAGTACAACAGTCATCGTTTGCTTCAGATGTCAGTGTCGGCTTCTTCCATCTCGTCAACCGGCTCACGGTTGGCGGCGGCTTTGACGTCTGGCGCAGGGGTCAGCAGCTTGTCACGAATCTGCTTCTCAAGCGTGGCGGCGATATCCGGGTTATCCGCCAGGAACTTGGCCGAGTTGGCCTTGCCCTGACCGATCTTGCTGCCGTTGTAGGCATACCAGGCACCGGACTTCTCGACAAAACCGTGCAGCACGCCCAGGTCGATCATCTCGCCGTTCAGGTAGATACCTTTGCCATAAAGAATCTGGAACTCTGCCTGACGGAAAGGCGGGGCTACTTTGTTCTTCACGACTTTGACGCGGGTTTCGCTACCGACAACCTCGTCACCTTCTTTCACCGCACCGGTACGACGGATATCCAGACGAACCGAAGCGTAGAACTTCAGCGCGTTACCACCGGTGGTGGTTTCCGGGCTGCCGAACATCACACCGATTTTCATACGGATCTGGTTGATGAAGATCACCAGGCAGTTGGCGTTCTTGATGTTGCCGGTAATTTTACGCAGCGCCTGGGACATCAGGCGGGCTTGCAGGCCCACGTGCATGTCGCCCATTTCGCCTTCGATTTCTGCCTTGGGTACCAGGGCAGCCACGGAGTCGACCACGATCACGTCGATGGCGTTGGAGCGCACCAGCATGTCGGTGATTTCCAGGGCTTGCTCACCGGTGTCTGGCTGGGAAACCAGCAGGTCGTCGACGTTGACGCCCAGCTTGCCGGCGTATTCAGGATCCAGGGCGTGCTCGGCATCGACGAATGCGCAGGTGGCGCCCATTTTCTGAGCCTGGGCGATCACCGACAGGGTCAGGGTGGTTTTACCGGAAGATTCAGGACCGTAGATCTCGACGATACGGCCTTTTGGCAGGCCGCCAATGCCGAGCGCGATATCCAGACCCAGAGAGCCAGTGGAGATAGCCGGGATTGCCTGACGGTCGTGATCGCCCATACGCATTACGGCACCCTTGCCGAATTGACGTTCGATCTGACCCAGGGCCGCAGCCAAGGCTTTCTTCTTGTTGTCGTCCATTAAAGTCCTCACGTAATCAATAAGGCCTGACGGCCAACACCTGTATAAGTAGACAGTATTGTTCCACAAAGATCGAAGATCGCCTACCCCTGATTGTCTATTTCTGCTGCAGCTCGTCGCAACAAGCCCTCCAGCGCGGCTTTTACCGTTTGTCGCCGGACTTCATCGCGGTTACCGGGGAAGTGCGCAAGCTCGGCCGTGACCTCATCGCCCACACCGAACGCCAGCCAGACCGTGCCCACCGGCTTGCCCGGCGTACCACCGTCCGGGCCCGCCACGCCGCTTACCGCCACGGCAAACCGCGCCAGGCTTTTTTCCTGTGCCCCTCGCACCATCGCTTCGACCACTTCCTGGCTGACGGCGCCAACTTTGGAAAACAGTTTTTCCGGCACGTTCAATTGCCGGGTTTTCTGTCGGTTGGAATAGGTGACATAGCCCGCCTCGAACCACGCCGAACTGCCCGGTATGCGTGTGATGGCCTCGGCAATACCGCCGCCGGTGCAGGACTCGGCGGTGGTGACATGGGCATTGAGCACCTGCAAACGGCGCCCCAGTTCAGCAGCCAGTTGAGTGATTTCCTTCACGGTCGTCTCCAGGAATGGGCGGTGGTTCGCCTACCCTACAGCAGCCCATCGGTCATGCAAGTTGCAGAGTGCATCAAAAGACTAACGCGCGACGGCCCGCACATAGGCCTGGCAGGCACGCAAGGCGATCAGGGCGTTATCGCCGTCGTCGGTGATGCGGATAATTCGCTGAGCATGCGCCGGGTCAAGTCGGGCTCGTGGGGCTGCATGAACCACGCCGCCGGCGCTGGAGGTGGCAGGCACTGTGCAGCCAGTGGCGGCGCTGTCGAGAAGGACTGACAACCGCACATCAGCAGTGGCCAGGCGGTCGCGCAGAGCAGCTTGGTTACGTTGGGCATCGCTCAACTCCTGGGTGTGTTGTTGGTCACTGGCGTTGAGCTGTTGCTCCAGGGCCAGGCGTTTTTGTTGTTCTGCCTGTTGCTGTTCGAACGCGGCCTGGCGCTGCTGACCAAGTGCCAGCGCATGACCCGCCGCCTGCTGCTCAAGCTGCGCACCATAGCGCCAGGCCTGCACTTGCCACACCAGCGCAAGCAGCAGGCACACGCCGACCCAGCGCAACCAGCCTAGGAAACGCATAACACCGCCTTCGCCCGCTCCCACAATTGCACACGGTCCTGCAGGCCGTTCAGGCCGCCGTTGATACGTCGGGTAATGGTGGTGAACTGGTCCTTGTCGGCCAATTCGTTGAGGCCGTTGGTTTGCCAGAACCAGGCGGCGGATTCGCAGGCCCATTGGGGTTGTTCAAGCAACTGCGGTTGCTGCAGCAGGCGATCATCGCCAAACAGTGCCTGGCTGCACGCCAGGTAGTTGCGCCGTCCCGTGACCTGAATCAGCCCCCTGCCCCGGTACTTCTGCCCATCACCATCCGCCTCCGGGGTGTTGCCCAAGCGGGCGGACAGGGTGCCGGTGTCGTACTTGCTGAGGTAGTGATCGCTGCCCAGCTCGCGCACGTAGCGCAATTCGGCGGATTCGTGGCCGATCTGGGCGAGGAAGGCGGCGATGCGTTTGGCACTGCTAATTTCATACCGAACGAAGGCTGCATTTAAAGGGGACAAAAAAATGCCCGTTCGAAGGCGGGCCCCAGGCATCACACCCAGAAGCTGGGCAAGTGTTATCAGCATTGGTTTTTACTCTGAAAAAGTGTCTACACCGACAAACCGCTGGCCTGGATCGTGCACCGATAGCCGTCTGCTCGTTTACCGCTGGCCGTTACCTTCTTGATCGACCAGCGCCCCTGCATAAAGCTTGGCCACGACTCGTCCAACAGCAGCAAGCCTTCAGCGGCCAACGAGGGATTACCGGGGCAAACCACATTGATCTGCAACCCTTCCCGTCCCACACGCCGCATCTCTCCCTGCGCCGCTGAGCGCGCTTCGTCCTCGCTCTGGTAGCGTTGCGTCACCACCTTGAACGGCGCGATGCCCACCTCTACGACATGCTTTTTGCCGGCTGCCGCATCCCACCAGGACGTTTGCGCGCCGTTGTATTTGGCACGGCAGGCTTCGGTGAAGCTGGCGCTGATAAAGGCCTGGTCACCCGGGCGATTGTTACGGGTAACGGACAACTGCACATCCGGCAGTGCCTTGCCCGACAACGACTTGATCTGGCCTTTACGCCCCAGCACATACAGCTCGTCGACAGGCTTGGCCACCGCATCGAAGCGTTTGGCCAGCCTGGTCAGAAAGGCCATGTCGCTTTCATTGGTCTGATCGATGTGCGCGATCTGCTCGCGCTCGAGTTCAGGCGCCACACGCGGCGAAAATCCGTAGCGGCTGGTCAATTGGCGAAACAGTGCGCCCAAGGTTATCGGCCCATGGCTGGCGGTACGGCGCTGCTTGAATTCGTGCTGATCGAACGGCGCTGCCGTGGCCACCAGCGCCAAGCGCATCGGGAACAGCGACGGAGTACGCTGAGTGATCTTGAATACGCCCTTATCCACCAGGCCGGACTCAAGGTACCCCACGCGCAAGCCGATTTTCCCGCCCAGCTCGGGCAACCCTTCAAGGCCCTCGATATCCAGGGTCAATGTGAGCTGGTCGGAGACAAAGCCCGCTGCGTCGACATGCTCCCATTCCAATAGCCGCTCGTTGAACAGCGCAGCATTGGCGCCATACAACTCCACTACGGGTGTGAATCCAAGTGCCATGATCGTTCCTTAATCCCAGGCTGAAACCGGCCGGCTCGCGGCAGGTTGCGCATCCAATTCGGGCACCAGCACGCTGACGCCTGCCGGCAATACCGCGCCCTTTTCCGCCAGCTCCGGATTCAAGCGCCACAGCGCTTCTTCTGCGGCATCATCACAACGCCCCAGCTCTCGGTAGAGCAGCAGGTTCACCGAGTCGCCAGCGATACTTCGAACCCTACGCATTGACGAACTCCTCCAGTATCAGCGACCAACCGATCGCCATCGCTGTACCGTCGTCGATCACGCTGGTTTGTTTTTCGCTGATCGACTTGATGGTCCACAAACCCCAGTTACGCCCCAGGCCGTCCACCAACGGCAACGGTGCCCGCAGGTCTTGCAGGGCGCGCAACTCATCCAGGCGCTGCATGCCCTTGGCACGCGCTGCCTTGCCGCGAAAGGCCAGTGTTTCCAGATCCTGGCCCACTTGGCTGGATTTGGGCTTGCCGGCAATAATGTTCAGCCTGACCCAGCCACCACTGCTCCCACGATCCAGGGTGTCGTAGGCGAACCCGCGCGACAGCCCGAAAATAAACGTGCCCAATACCATCTGTTGTCGCATCACACAGCTCCATCGGTGAGTGCTGCGCCACGTCGCGTCGCCAGCAGGTTGTCCATCGACAGCGGGGTAAATTGCGCTTCGATCTGTTGCACCACGAGTGTCGCCAATTGCTGATAGCTGGCTTGTTCCGGCGCGTTGATAGTGATTTGCGGGGCAAAGTTGATTTGGCGGTTATCGGCTTGAGGGGTATTGAGGTGAGTGCTGACCTCCGTGGGAGACGGCAAGCGATCCTCGGACCCCATCACTTTTTCAGCCAGCCAGGCGCCAACGTCGCTGCCGACGAACGTCCCGACGGCACCGCCGACCACCTTGCCGATGGCACCACCGGCAACGCCGCCCATGACGCCACCCAGCAGCGTGCCGGCACCCGGCACAACCGAACCGATCACCGCCCCCGCCAGCGTACCGACAGCTCGGCCAAGCGCCATGCCGGTGAACTCACCAGCAAAACCACCGGCGACCCCGCCGCCTACCGAGCCCACGCTGGTGCCAACCGCTTCACCCAAATTCCCCGACAGCGCGCCCTTGGTGACATCGACTCCGGCGTTCGCCAGCACCAGCCCCAACGCAGCCCCCTTGGCGGCTTTGCTGGCCTTCGCCGTTTTGCGCGACCGACCAGCGCCCGACGCCGAACCCGGCGTGCGTTTGCCTGCAGGTGCGTCGTTACCTCGAGAGTGCTGCGGGCGGGCAGATGAGTCGATGGCGCCGCCTTCGCCAAGAATTTTCCCGGCGACCTTTTCAAAGACCTTGTCCTTCACCGCATCAAAGACGCCGGAAATCACCGGCACCAGCGCAGCCCCCGCCAACGTGACAGCGGCAGTGGCCTGAGGCAGGGCTTCGGCCAACCAACTCACGCGATTGACCAAACCGGTCATCGCCGTCAGCGAGGTATCCACAACAGGCGCCAGGGCGGTGTCGGAAGCGGTTTGCAAACGTGTAGTACTGGCCTCGTAGGCCTGCCGACGGGCCTGGGTGGAATCGGCGCGAACCGCTGCCGAGCGCAGAAGAGCGCCATGATCCCCCAACGCCGATGTGGCGTAGCTGGATGTGTCGGCCACTTGCGAAAAGGCCAGCTTCACAGTGTCGATCATCGGCACCAGGCTCAGAATCGCCTGGTTACCTTCGAACAGTTGCGTCGCCAGCGCCGCCTGCCTTTCGGCCGGTTGCGCTTTGAGTGCCTCCAGCACGGTGACCAGGGTCTGCGCAGCATCCTGTTTCATTCCGCCGGCCAACACTTCGGCGTCAAGCTTCAGCGCTGCCCAGGCGTTACGCTGCCCAGGGGAAGCGCTGTCGCCTTTAGCCAGGGCGGCACTGATTTTTTCCAGCCCGAGGCCAGCAGCGCCTTTGCCGTTACCGGCACTCAGCAACGCAGCCGACAGTGCCGCCGCCTGCGCGGGGCTCATGCCCGCATCCGTCGCGGCAGCACCCTGATGTTGCACGATGGCCGCGATATCCGCCGATTCGGCCTTGAGCGAGACAACATTGCCCAGCACCGTTGTCGCGTCGGCCAAGTCCAGGGTTTGTGCGCGGTCCAGATGCATTGACTCGCGCCAGCCGCCCATGAGATCACCGGCGTGCTTGACATCGATTTTGAATGCCGTCGCCATGATCGCGGCGTCGCGGGCAAACTGCTGCAGGTCAGCCTGGCGCCCGGCCTGGTCGATATTGCCTGAAGCGTCAACTCGGTCGCTGCCGATACCCGACTTGGCGGCAACGTACTCGACCTTCGCAAGGTCAACGGCGCTCGCGCCACTGGCCGCCACCACAGGCTCCGACGCCATGGCGAGGTTGGCTTCACGCACTGACTTGCGCTCGTGCCTGACGAATTGCAACAGCTGGTCCAGGTCGGTCATCGCGGCATCCAGTGCCTGCGACGGTGTGCCTGTATTGGCCGTCGTGCTGGTAGTGGTATCGCTCGCCCCAGCCAGCTCGGCGTCGGCTTGCCGAGCGTCCATCACCTTGAGCAGCGAGACGTTGAACAGCTCGAGCGTCTGCACAAGGCGGCTTTGACCGTCGGCCAGATGATTGATCTGCAGGCTGGCATCGGCCAATGCCAATGCCAGGTTCGCAGCACTCCCCGGCCCAGCCTCAGCCGGCCCCGTCAGCGTTTGCGCGAACGGGTTGAGGCTGGCCTGCCCCCACCCTGTGCCAGTGAGCCTTGAGTCAGCCAGCCGTCCTTGACGATGGCCGACCCGCCCGCATAGTTACTGTCTGCCATCCCGCTCTACTCCTGTTTGAGCCCAAGGCGACTGATCGCGATGTCATAGCGGCGCATTGCTTTCCCGGCATTCCAATCGAGGATTTCCGCTTCGCTTACCGAGTAAACCAGCGGTACTACATCGAGGATCACTTCGATGTCGCGTTCCGAAAGAAGTCCGCCGGTTTGTTTAAAAAATCGTCGATGCGCCCCTGCAACTCTGTCCAGTCGGGCACGGTGAGTCCGGCGAGATCGGGAATCATCAGGCCGGCGCAATGCGCGGTGATGAACTCGGCACGTTCTTTATTGGTGGGCAGCTTTTTCATCACTTTGGTGGCGCGCAGGGCGGGCATTTCCAGGGTGACGTGGGTAAGCGTGCGGCCGCTGGCCTCAAGGGGCAGCAGCAGCGCGACCTGCTCGCAGGTCAACGATTCGCGTGGCGCATCAGCTTGATCGAGGTAGAACGATGCAGGCTGAGTCGACATCTCGTGTACGTACTGCGCGATGCTGACGTAGTCCGGCCGTTTGAGTTGGTCGAGTTCTTTTTCCGACAGGCCGGTGGCGAGCTTTGCCAGTTCGAAAAACTGGTCATCCTCGTCATCACCGGCGCGTGCCAGGGCTTCTTTCTGTGGCGCGTAGAACAACGGCTTCAGTTGAATCTGCTCGATCACGACGCCGGTGTCGGCGGTGATCGGGGACAGCAGGATGTGTAACGGAGGCATCCAGGCCATGGGGCAATTCCTTGATGGGGTATGGAGGCGAGCTGACCCGCCCCCAGGGGGATTAAGGCATCAGCACGGCGCGGCGCGCGTCACCGAGGATGTCGACGCCGTTGAGCACGAACTTCTGGGTGCGCACATCGATGTCGATCACCGGAATACCGTTTTCCAGACGGCTGTAGGTGCGGCAGGACAGCTCCAGGGTGGTGACCGGCTTGGCGTTCATCGTCAGCGCGGTTTCGGCCAGAGACTTCAACTTGCCGCCTACGGTGTGGTAGGTGAAGTAGGTCTTGCCATCCTGGTCCTGGCCGGCTTCACGCACGTTCAACAGGATGTCATCACCCTGCGTGACGCCAAGCGCCAGCAGAATTTCTGCACCTACCCCTTGCAGTACCAGGGTTGCGCCCAGCACCTTGGCGCTTTTGGCCACCTCTTCGGCGATGAAGCGCCCGCCGGTCATCGGGTCCATTTCGAACTCGATCTTCGGCGGCGTAAAGGAATCGACCGTGGCCGACAACGGCAGGCCTTGAAGGGTGGCCGCAATGGCCTGTCTGACTCGGTTGGTAAACATTAGAGAACGTCCTCCAGGAACTGCTCGATGATTTCATCGCGGGCGTTGAGTTGATAAACCATGTGTTCGTTCGGCGCGTAGCGGCCGTAGTCGATGACGATGAACCAGGTGCCGTTCTTGTACTTCTCGACGCTGTTCAACTCCGGGTGCAGGTAGACGCTGCCGCCAGGGATGGTTTCGTCGGCTACCAGGGTTTGCAGCCAGTCGTTGATGCGCTTGACCTCCTGGTCCATGAAGGACTTGGTGAGGTTCTTGGCCATGGCCTTCTGACCGGCCTTGACCAGCTTGCGGCTGATGGCGTCTTCGAGGCCGACGTAGCTGATGAACTTGCCGGTGATGGAACGGTTACCCAGCAGCGAGAAACCGCCGAGCACCGTGCGGGCGTAGTAGCTCACGCCATAACGGTTGAGCAGGTCGCCTTCGGTGGAGGTGTCGAGGATGTTGTACTCGACGACGCGGGAAACGTCTTCGGCGAAGGTCACCTGATTACCTGGGCTTTCCCATTGCTTGACCTTGGCAAGTGCGGCTATGGCCAATGAGGACGGCGACAGGAACACATTCTTTTTCGCGGCTTTGGAATACACCGACGGCATGTTGTGCACCAGCAGGCAACGGTCGAAGCCGAGGTCGGCACCGCCCAGTTCGCCGCTGTAGGTCACTTGATCGGCGACCGAAGCGTCCTTGCCATCCAGCACCACACGGGCCTTGATGCGCTTGCCGAAGGAGGCGAACTCACCAGCCACAGCCTTGGTGCCGGTAAAGCCTGGGGCGCCGATGATGGTCAGGTCTTCAGGCACGCTGCCCAGGGCAGCCAGGCCGAGTTTGCGGCCGGTGACGGGGTCGTTGCCGCCGATCACATTGTTGACCGTGTCGGCCGGGGTGGCGCCTTCTTCGACGATGACCACATAGACCGGCACCTTTACCACTTTGAGGATCTGGTACACCGCTTGGAACAGCGTGCCCGACTCGGTACCGGTAGGGTCCAGCAGCGCCTGGGTGGTAAAGCTGTTGATCCGGAACGGAGCGTTTTTCGGGATCGATGCATGGGCGTTGGGGGCGGTGCCCACCAGGCCGATGACGTTATCACCCAGGCCACCCATGGCCTCGGGGGATTCGGTGGCATTCACGGTGATGCCGTTGTGCTCGAAGTTCAAAACCTCAGCCATGATTAGTCAGCCTTCTTGGGGGTGGAATTGAGGACGCTGGTCAGTTCCAGACGACCGGCGGTGCGCAGGGCGGATGCTTCGACGTCCAGCAATTCAAGCTCCTCGCCAGCGGTGGACCAGTGGCCGTTACCGATGGGGAAAGGGATGAGGACGGTGTAGGTTTGGCGGGTGGGCATGGGTAGGATTCTCCGGGTGAGAAACGCCAAAGCCCCTGCGGGGAGGGGCTTTGGGAGGGCGAAAAAAAACCGCTTTCGCGGTTATCAGTTATTTCAGGAAATCGGGTTTGGATGGCCAGAGCACTGCGTCTGGGTCTTCTCCCTGATCAGGAATATCACGCAGTTTTTGACGATACTCAGCGAATAAGAGCTTATGGGTGTCGAGCATCGGATAGTCTGGCATTGCTGCATAATCACTCGCCGACAAGTCTTGATCCCTTGCCTTACGAATCATTTCCCACTTGATAATCGGATGAAGTTCAGCAGGTATAAATAGTGGTTTCATATTCTCTCCTCAGCCTAGGGCCAACATCGTTCCCCAATCACCTGGGTTGGTTACAACGCCTGTGCATGCCCCTGCGAGCATCACCTCAACAACGCCGGTTGAAGAGGTGCGCATCGGGTGCAGGTGGTAATAAGTTCCAAACAATTCCGTAGGAGAAATAACACTGGAACACCAGCGCCATTTGCCTTTTTCAACGCCATTACTCCATGCTCCAGACACGTTACCCTCCAAAAGACGTACGAAGGCACCAACCGTCAGGTAGGAGTTCTGCGGTACTGCGCCAGAGCCATTCGCGAGGGCCATATCGACAGTGTAAGGGAACGCGAGCCAGGGACTAACGTCTGACACCGACCACTTCATTTGCCACAGGTATACGAACGTGCGCCAATAGTCGCTGGCCCTGATTTCAAAGTTTGGATATTGTTCACGCACATCTGCCTGCACCTGAAGCAAGAAATCCACATCAGCTTGCGGGCGTCCGGCCGCTTGAGAGACAGAGGTGATAGTTCGCAGCTTAGTGGGCGTCACTTCAGCATGAATCCCCCAATTTTCAATCAGTGTTCCGTCGGCATTCGGGGACAAATTGAAGTTCTTGGTGACCGCCAATCTTGGGAGTCTATTTTTCAACTCCGCCAATTGAGCGTCATACGCTTGGCGGGCATCTACTATCGCCCTGTCAATTTCTCCAACTTTTCCGGTAATGACGCTAGTCAAATTATTCGCCGCATTTACGACGGCAGCAAGTTGCTGTTCGGTACTCAAATTAATGCTCCTAAACGCCTGGAAAGCGTCATGTAAAATCAGTTAAAAACGCTCTATTTTCTTTCAACTTCCATCACTCGAAATAGAACCCCTACACCGCGTGCCATATTGTCTATGCTCGCAGCTGACAAGGCCGCAATTTCATCAGTCAATAGCACATTCAAATTGTCATTCCCCACCACAATCGTCACGCTGTCCACCGGCAACGGCGAAATATCCAGCGTGAACTTCTGAAGTACCCGCGCAGCCGCCGCTTTATACGTCAGCAACTTCCCTTCTACGGAATACACCGCCAGCAAAGTCCCACTGGCGAGGTAAAAACCGAACTCGCCGATCTCATACTCACCGTCGCCATCAAACAGTGCGGCCATCCTGAGTTGGCGCTCGCCCAGGTCTTCGTAATCCACGATGGCGACCCGTTGGCGCTCATCGCGCAACACCATTTCCGTGCCATCAGGGTTGTAGCGGCCGGTGCCGGCGCCGATGTGGGTGATTTCGCCTTTGAGGCCCTGATTCTTTGCCTGCAGCACTTCATCCAAACCCTTGGAGGTGAAGCGCACCAGGCGCGTGATTTCATCTGTCATGGCTGCGCCCTGAGGTCGTAGTCGTTAATGGTGTAGTGCCGGGCAATGCCGACACTGTTAAGTCGAGCAGCCAACGCCAACTCCGGCAGCGCGCCGTTTAAATACAGCTCGCCGTCGCTTAGCGGGGCATGAAGGACCTGCGTCAACGCAAGCCGACCTTCGGTTTCGTGAACAACCGTAATCGTCGCCTGATCCCGCTCGCTTTTGGCTGCGTTGATGCGGCGGATGAGCCGGTTGTGGTCGCCGCTGGACCAACTGCGCCCAATGATCGCCTGCACGTCGAAGGTATAGGGCGTACCGATTGGCCGCTGCTGGTACCAGGCGCTGATGTTGGGGGTGAATCCCAGTGACTCCACCGCATAGCTCAGCGCCTTGGGTGTGCCGGCCTGGCGCTGGATCTGCCAGGACAAGGCCACGGTCAGGCGCTTTTCCGATTCGCTGGCGTCGGCATCCCATTCGCTGACGCCGCGGTCGGCGGCCAGGTAAGGAAGAAATTCGCTGGGGGTTTGCAGTGGGTTCATCAACGCCGGAAACGGCGGCGTGACTCGCTCGAGCAACTGGCCGAAGCCCAAGTCCAGGGCCTTTTCCAGCGGTGAACTGTTGGCCGGCAACAAACTCGCGTCAGGTTCACTCATAGCGTACGTACCTCCACTTCGACACCCGTGCAATACGGGGCCTGGAACGCGCTGCTGACAATCGGCGCCAGCGGTTCAAGGATTTGCAGTTGCGCCGCCCCTGCACTGTGGATGGCGTAGTCGATCCAGCTGGGGTCGACGCGCCCTTCCAGGCGATGGCAGGAGTCCGCGTAAGTCTGCAGCAATTGCTGCGCCGCCACTTGGGTCAGGCCCGAGTCCGGGCCGGCGTTGATTTTGGCGATGACGCGAATCTTGTAGGGTTGAATCTGTGCGCCCTGGACGGTGACGAGATCGGTTTCCGGCCGTACATCCGGCCGTGCGAAATGTCGGCGTACACCGTCAAGCAAATCGGCAGAGGGGGTACCGTCGCCCTCACGAGACAATACGGTGACCATCACCTCGCCGGGCGCGGTGCGACGGCCATTGCCGTCCTTGACCTGTGCCGCATAGCCGTCCGGGTCGAAGGTGTAGTTAACGGTCACCACGCCCGGCGAGGCGCTCTGTACCTTAACGGTGGGTCGCTCGCCAAGGGTGAACACTTCGCGGCGATACTGCATCCGCGAGCCGGCAGCCGGGGCATGGGGCGCGAGGTAATAGCGCAAGCGAGCATCGTCGTCGCTTTCCAGGGTCGGCGGCACGGGCGGGAAGGCCGCCGGGTCACCGGGATTGAGCACCTGGCGTTCAAGGCCCATGTCAGCCAAGCGCGCATCCAGATTGCTGCCGGTGGCCCACCACGCCAGCATCTGCTTGATGCGTGCATTGTATTTGCGCTCATGGGTTTGCAGGCGCACGCAAAAGGCTTCGAGCGCCAACGTCAGCAGTTCACTTTCGTTGTCGAGGCTGACCTTGAGTTTGGCCGCGCTTTGCGGCGCACGGGTGGCAACGTAATCGACCACGAACGCCTTGAATTCGGCGAGCAGCGGCTCGAACTCATCGACTGCAATAATCGCCGGCTCGGCCAGTTGGTTCTGGCCAGGGATCAGCATGCTCATGTCACGACCTCGAAGGATTGTTGGCGGTTTTTCCAGGTGCCGGCAAACCGCAGTAGCAGCCCGGCGCCCTGGCGGGTGGCGACGATGACCTCGGGCTGGAAATCGCCGATGCCGTTCTGCGCGTTGTAAAACGCTTGGGCCGCGTGGCTTTGAGCGAGCAGCAGCAGGTCATCGCCAAGGTTCTGCCCGAGCAGTTGCGGGATCAGCGAGCCATACAGCGGACGCTTCTGCCGCGTGCCGACGGGTGTGGTCAGCGCTCGGGTGGCGCGCTGCACGAATTGCAGCCAGTCATCGACGGCTGCCCCGGTGTTGCGATCGATGCCGATCATGGAATGTCCTTATCAGGGGCTGATGACTCGACCTTGGTGGTCTATCACCGGGCCGCTGAAGTGAGCGCCGCCGCCATCCAGTAACAGTGCGGTGCCGCCGATTTGCAGGGTGATGCCCTGCGGGCTGAGGGTCAGACTGGCGGCGCCGACCTTGACGTCGACCTGTTCGCGAGAAGCGCTGAGCATCGTCGGCCCGTTGACCCAGTTGAACGTATGACTGGCGTCGTCATAGTCGCTCTGTGTGCCGTCCTGATGGCGCCGCCGGGTCAAGGAAGGCACAGTGGAAACAGGCGGAAAGAGACTACTGTTGAGGCCGAACAGCGCCACAGACTGTGAGCCCCCTTCCCCACCGCCGTAGTTGAGCAGCAGGCATTGTTCGCCCACGGATGGAATACGGGTTTCGGTTTGCGCACCGGCGCTGGGGTTGAAAAAGCGGATGGCCGGCGTAAGCAACTCGCCGTGGCTGACCCTGCAGGTATTGCTGGCGGCATCGACCTGTTGGCAAACGCCAATTCGGCAGAAGCTTTCAGCGCGCCGGTAGAGGTCTTCGAGCTGGGCCTCCATCTCCGCCAGGCGCTCGACAATCGGCCCCAGTTGCATGCGTAACAGCGTGTCGAACATGGGCTACTCCGCCAAGGGCTTGTATTGATCGGGATCATCGATGTCCAAGACGTCCCAGGTAGAGGCAAACAGCGGTTGGCCTGTAGGATCATCAAGCAACACGGGTCCGAGGTAGAGGGTTTGAGTGAAGGACACTGTCCAGGTGTCGTAGTCCGTTGCTTCGGTCGCACGCCCAGAAGGAGCGGCGACAATAGTCGTTGGCAAATCGCACTGGGACTGAGGCAGGCTCCAACGGTTGTCCAACACCAGGTCCATCAACTGGCTGGCCAGGTCGCAGGCATCGAACGGCAACGCGCCGGGGGCGACCATGACGGTGAGCGATATGGTCAGGGCATGGGCCTTGCGGCCTTCGCGGGAGCGAATGCCAGGGCCATTGCCTTCAACCGTGACCATCACGCCGGTTTTTTCTGCGTCGCTCTGGAAGTCTTGGTGACTGCCGACCCTGAGGTCGGGGAAGGCTGCATGCAGCGCCACGCCGATAGCCTGGGGGAGTTGGGATGGCTTTTCGATAAGGGTCATTTGAGCGTCCTTGCGGTTACTGCGGGTCCTGACGGGAACCTTCATTGATCCCGATGCGCTTGGCCGCCCAGCGCTCATAAAGGCCGATGGCCACGTCGGCACCGGCCATGGCGGTCAGGCAACCAATGGCGCCGGCGGTCCAGATCGACATCCCGGCGGCGTAGCACAGCATCAGGGCCGAAACCCCGCAGACCATGCACGCCCCGGACCGGAGCGCCAGGCGCCGAATCAGCGACCAGCCGCGGGCGCCCTCCTTGTCGGCGCGCCACATTTCGCCGGACACCCCGCCGATCAACGCCAATATAATCACCAGCCAGATAGGCATTTCCGCTAACGCTTGTTGTTCGTTTGTCATGTCACGCCTCCTGGCTGAGCACTGAATAGTCCGTTTTTCAATTACACATACTTCGATAGGTAGGCATTCCAAAAAGCCCGGTTGCCCAGGCTTTTCAGTAATGCTGTCTGCGGACTTTCGGCGCTACTGGCGCGGTACGGTCCTTTCCTCAATGTTTTTCCGACCACGATCCCTGTCTGCCGGATAACTGCTTCTGGTGCTTTACGCTGCACACCCGGGTCAGTTGCCAACCCTCTGAACCGTTAAGGCCGGTTCATCGCTGCCTGTTTTTGAAGCGCTACCACTAAAGAGCGTCGGCATCCTTGCCGGTGTTGCCTGGCATCCTTGCCATCGCTTCGATGGCGTCCTTGCCGGTGTTACGTGCCTTCCTTGTCTTCCTTGGCAGCATCCTTGCCGCCTCCACCAGGCCTTGTTGGCTGGCTTGAGATGAAGAATATGCATGTATGCATATACAGTCAATGCACAAATGCATTTATTTTTATCAAACGGATGCGCTCATGCATGAAAAGCCTGACGGGCCGGAGGTTTGCCGGTTTTATGCAGACGAAAAAAACCCGCTCGTTGGCGTAATGCTGTTCACTTAAGCATTTGAGTCCAAGCCGGGCTTTCTAGAGAATCCGATGTCAGACCCCTGGCATCGGATTTTTTTATGCCCATTCAGCAGCAGTTGCTCGACCTCGGCGATCTCTTCAATTTTTCTGACCTGAGCACCTTCACTCAGAACATCCCTATCGAGTGGGTAGCGAGTGCGCTGAACCTCTCGGCGCAAGCTACGATACGACGGCGCCGTTTGCCGAGCGATCAAGTTCTTTGGCTAGTTTTGGGCATGGCTCTGTTCCGCGATGAGCCTGTTCATGAGGTCGCCAGGCGTTTGAATATCTGCGCGCAAGGCTTGGCTTCTGATCAGTTGCTGGCCCGAAGCGGGGTAACTGAAGCTCGCAAAAGGCTTGGCGCTGACCCCGTTGAATCGCTGTTCCGTCAGACCGGTAAACATTGGGGCAACGAGCGCTACGAGGGAGATGACTGGAACGGTCTACAGGTCTTCGCGGTGGACGGTGCACTACTGCGAACTGCTGACTCACCTGAGCTCAGAGAACATTTTGGCTCCGGTAACACCGGCACCGACCGTCAGACCCCGTTTCCGATGCTGCGGCTCGTTGCGCTGATGAATGTCCGTTCGCATGTCATCCTCGATGCGCAGCTCAGCCCTTATCGGGGCAGTGAAATGCGGTTGGCCGGAACGTTTCTGGGGCAAATTCCGGACAATTCGATCACCTTGTTCGACAAAGGCTTCTGGGGCGCGGATCTACTGCTAAGCGTGGTGGGCGGCGGCGCGAACCGACACTGGCTGACACCTGCTCGCAAGAATTTGGTCATGGAGGAAGTAGAGCGCTACGGCGAGCACGACCGTCTCGTCCGGATGAAGGTTTCTCCTCAGGCACGTAAACGAAATCCTGAGTTGCCCCTGAGTTGGGAAGTGCGTGAAGTTAGCTATGAAAGCCATGGGAAAGTCCGATCGCTGCTTACCTCTTTGCCTGTCGAGGACTACGACACCGCAGCTGTGGCTGAGCTGTACCTGGAACGATGGGAGATTGAGCTGGGCTTCAGGGATATCAAAAGCTCGATGCAACAGAACGCGGTAACGCTACGCAGTAAGAAAGTCGAGCTGATTTATCAGGAGGTCTGGGGGCTTTTGCTGGCTTATAACATTATTCGTCGAGAGGCCAGCCAAGCCGCTGTAGCGTTCGGCCGCGCACCTTCGGATATACGGTTCAAGCCTGCCTGCCAGTACATAGCGGTGCAGTTGATAGTGATGGCAGCCGCTAATCCGGTATCGGCAACAGGAAGGAGGCTAAGCGAGCTGAGGGGAGGAGTAGGAGGAATGTTTCTGGATCACCGCCCAAGGCCGGGAAGGCCAAGGACGGTGAAGATTTCCAAAACCCGGTACCCAGTGGACCGTAAGGCTGCTCCGCTTAAGTGAACAGCATTACGCTCGTTGGCGGGCTTTGTCTTACGTAAGTAGGTCAGCGGGCATACATGCCCCACCAGAACACATGGCCGAGGATGCTGATCTGCTCATCCTGGATATCCTGGAAGCTGTAGTCCTCGTCCGGATGCTCGTCACGATTGAAACTGCGCAGACGAATCCCGGACGGCAGGCGGTAGAGCTGTTTCACCCGCAGCTGGCCATTATGATTGATGGCATACAGGTCACCATCGACGATGTCGCCAATCCCGCTCTTGCCGGCATTCACTCCCACCGTCGCGCCATCGCGCAGCACCGGCAACATGCTGTTGCCACGTACCGTCACGCATTTGGCCTGGTCGAACTGCACGCCGTTATGCCGCAGGCTGCGCTTTCCAAAGCGCAGGCTGGCCTTCTCGCTTTCCTCGATGACGAATCTTCCTGATCCAGCAGCCAATTCAACCTCACGCAGAAAGGGGATCGACACCTCGTCATCATTAACGGGGGTGTCGTCGTCCCACAGGCTTATGTCCTTGAGTTCCGAATGCATCGGGTCGCGCCCGTCATCACGCAAGGTACCTACCGTTGCGCGCCCGCGCAGGTGGTCGGTGCTGACGCGGAAGTATTCGGCGATGCGTGAGATGTGTTTGTCCGACGGATCAACGATCTTGCCGCTGAGGATCCGGGACAGGGTGGATTGAGGCACGCCGGTGCGCCGATGAAGCTCCGTGGGGGAGATTCGGTCGCGATCCAGCAGCTCTTTCAAGACGATAGAAACGTTGCGTTTTTGCATAACCGGAATAGTGACGAGAGTTTTTGCAGATGGCAAATGCTAATTTGCATATTTATGCATAAACAAGCTGATTAGGCGAATCTGAAACAAAATACTGTATATACGAACAGTCAAACAGCCTCTATCATTCCGTGCGACTTCATATACTCGCGGGCGACCGGATGTAAAAAGGGCGCAGATTGACAGCCGCCCTTGCTTATCGACAATTCAGGGCCTATGTATAAACTCTGTAACAACCTAGCCAGCAACGACGGAGGTGCCCATGGCTTATTCAGCTCTAGCTGTCGCTAACGCCTTCATTGAACGCGCGAAGGAAGGCAAGCTTTCAGGCCTGACGCCGATGAAGCTGCAAAAGCTGCTGTTCTATACCCAGTCCTGGCATCTGCGCGAGCGGGATCAACCGCTTATGGATGACCACTTTGCCCGCTGGCAATATGGCCCGGTCATTCCCTCGCTTTACCATGAGTTGAAATCCTACGGCAGCCGTCCCGTGACTTCGCTGCTCAGCAATTTGAAGCCCGACGACGAAGACATTGTCTTTGTTACACCGAGGGTTCCTGAGAGCGATACCTACACCCATCGTTTGATTGACCGGATCATTAACAAATACGGCAAATGGTCGGGCACTCAACTGTCCAACCTTTCCCACGAGGACGGCACAGCCTGGGCCCTCAAGGGCGCCGACGGTTCCGCCATTGACTGGGAAGACATGGCAGCACTCATTCACCCAAAGAGCCGCATCCGTGAGTGAAGAACTCGACAACCTGGAACTGACCCTGCCCCCCATGGCAGGGCCTGACCAGGACTCCCAAGCCGGTGGCGAGCAAGCCATAGGCACCGACGATGAAAGAAACCAGAACCTGAAAGACCAGAAGGCCGAAAGGCAGCTGCGTAAGAAATATGCGGGGCGCGCCTTTTGGTTTGCTGCCTGCGGCGTGATCTTCTGGGCGGTCCTCCTCGTGTGGAATGGCTGGTCGACGTATTACTCCGGTAAAGCGCCGTTCTCGGATAACGTGTTAGTGGCCATCACCACCGCAACTTCGATCAATCTGTTTGCGGCTTTCCTGGGTGTTATCAGAGGTTTGTTTCCTGCCAGCGGTCGCAGGGCAAAGTAAAACCTCTACAGACGGCACTTCGTGCACCTTTAATGCATAGCCGTTTTTCTTCCCGCGTATTACCTGGCCTTTTGCAAACTGCGAACCCCCGACCTCGCGTGTTAACCTTGCCGCCATTGCAAAAAATGCTGGGCCAAGCGCGCCCTTTGCCCCATCACTTTCAACGAATTTGCCTATTACCCAATGAGTAAAAACGCCTCCGATCTGTCCTCCCACACTCCAATGATGCAGCAGTACTGGCGCCTGAAGAACCAGCACCCTGATCAGTTGATGTTCTATCGCATGGGCGACTTCTACGAGATCTTCTATGAGGATGCGAAGAAGGCCGCCAAGTTGCTGGACATCACCCTGACCGCGCGCGGGCAATCGGCGGGGCAGTCGATTCCGATGTGTGGGATTCCTTACCATTCGTTGGAAGGTTACTTGGTCAAGCTGGTGAAGCTGGGCGAGTCGGTGGTGATCTGTGAGCAGATCGGCGATCCGGCGACCAGCAAGGGGCCGGTGGAACGACAGGTGGTGCGCATTATTACGCCGGGTACGGTCAGTGATGAGGCGCTGCTGGATGAGCGGCGCGATAACTTGATCGCGGCTGTCCTGGGTGATGAGCGTTTGTTCGGCCTGTCGGTACTGGATATCACCAGCGGCAATTTCAGCGTGCTGGAGATCAAGGGCTGGGAGAACCTGCTGGCGGAACTGGAGCGTATCAACCCGGTGGAGTTGTTGATTCCGGACGATTGGCCCAAGGACCTGCCGGCGGAGAAGCGCCGTGGGACCAAGCGGCGCGCACCGTGGGATTTCGAGCGAGATTCGGCGCTCAAAAGCCTGTGTCAGCAATTCTCCGTGCAGGACCTCAAAGGCTTCGGTTGCGAAACCTTGACCCTGGCCATCGGCGCCGCCGGCTGCCTGCTCAGCTATGCCAAGGAAACCCAGCGCACGGCCCTGCCGCACTTGCGCAGCCTGCGCCATGAGCGTCTGGACGATACCGTGGTACTCGATGGCGCCAGCCGTCGCAACCTGGAACTGGATACCAACTTGTCGGGCGGGCGTGACAATACGCTGCAATCGGTAGTCGACCGCTGCCAGACCGCCATGGGCAGCCGCTTACTGACCCGCTGGCTGAACCGCCCGCTGCGGGATTTGAGCGTGCTGCAAGCGCGTCAGTCTTCCATTACCTGCCTGCTGGACGGTTATCGCTTTGAAAAGCTGCAGCCGCAACTCAAAGAAATTGGCGATATAGAGCGCATCCTGGCACGAATCGGCCTACGCAACGCGCGCCCACGTGACCTGGCGCGCCTGCGCGATGCCCTCGGTGCTCTGCCGCAATTGCAGGCGGCGATGACCGAGTTGGACACTGCGCACCTGCAGCAGTTGGCCGTCACCGCTGGCACATACCCGGATCTCGCGGCCCTGCTGGAAAAGGCCATTATCGACAATCCGCCGGCGATCATCCGTGATGGCGGTGTTCTGAAGACGGGTTACGACAGTGAACTGGATGAACTGCAATCGCTGAGCGAAAACGCCGGGCAGTTCCTGATTGACCTGGAGGCGCGCGAAAAAGCCCGCACCGGGCTGGCCAATCTGAAGGTCGGTTACAACCGGGTGCACGGCTATTTTATCGAGTTGCCGAGCAAGCAGGCCGAGTCGGCGCCTATCGATTATCAACGTCGCCAGACCCTCAAAGGCGCCGAGCGGTTTATCACTCCGGAGCTTAAAGCCTTCGAAGACAAGGCGCTGTCGGCCAAAAGCCGCGCCCTAGCGCGGGAAAAAATGCTCTATGAAGCCTTGCTTGAAGACTTGATCAGCCGCCTGGCACCGCTACAAGACACTGCAGCCGCCCTGGCGGAGCTGGATGTGCTGAGCAACCTCGCGGAGCGTGCGCTGAACCTGGATCTGAACTGCCCACGGTTTGTCAGCGAACCGTGCATGCGTATCGTGCAAGGGCGCCATCCGGTGGTCGAGCAGGTGCTGACCACGCCGTTCGTCGCCAACGACCTGTCGCTGGACGACGACACCCGCATGCTGGTGATTACCGGTCCGAACATGGGCGGTAAATCCACCTACATGCGCCAGACCGCATTGATCGTGCTGCTGGCCCACATCGGCAGCTTCGTGCCGGCGGCCAGTTGCGAGCTGTCTCTGGTGGACCGGATTTTCACCCGGATCGGTTCCAGTGATGACTTGGCCGGTGGGCGTTCGACGTTCATGGTGGAAATGAGCGAAACCGCCAACATTCTGCATAACGCTACCGAGCGTAGCCTGGTACTGATGGACGAAGTCGGGCGCGGCACCAGCACATTCGACGGCCTGTCGCTGGCATGGGCCGCGGCTGAACGCCTGGCTCACCTGCGCGCGTATACATTGTTTGCTACCCACTACTTCGAACTGACCGTGTTACCGGAAAGCGAGCCGCTGGTAGCCAACGTGCACCTCAATGCCACCGAGCACAACGAGCGCATCGTGTTCCTGCACCATGTGCTGCCGGGCCCGGCGAGCCAGAGTTATGGTTTGGCGGTCGCACAATTGGCCGGTGTGCCCAATGATGTGATCACCCGCGCCCGCGAGCACCTCAGCCGCCTCGAAACCACGGCCCTGCCCCATGAAACGGTCGTCGCCAGCCCAGCCAAGGCCAGCAAGAAATCCGCCGTGCCGCATCAGAGCGATATGTTCGCCAGCCTGCCCCATCCGGTACTCGATGAGTTGGCTAAGCTCGACGTGGATGACTTGACCCCACGCAAAGCGCTCGAAATGTTATATGCACTGAAGACTCGGATATAACGCTGACGCTTGCAAGCTGGTAGACTCTCGCGCGGTTTGGGATGCTGCGGGCTATGAGCCTGGCCTGCAGACTATCGCTCCCGAACCTCGCGAGCCCTGCCACACGGGGTTTCGCTGCCGCCGCCTGAGGAGAAAATTAGAAATGACCTTCGTCGTCACCGACAACTGCATCAAGTGCAAGTACACCGACTGCGTAGAAGTGTGTCCGGTGGACTGCTTCTACGAAGGCCCGAATTTCCTGGTCATTCACCCGGACGAGTGCATTGACTGCGCCCTGTGTGAACCAGAATGCCCGGCCGTTGCGATTTTCTCCGAGGACGAAGTCCCGGCAGAGATGCAGGAATTTATTCAGTTGAACGTCGAGCTGGCAGAGATTTGGCCGAACATCACTGAACGCAAAGATCCGATGCCCGATGCAGCGGAGTGGGACGGCAAAAAAGGTAAGATTGCACAGCTCGAACGCTGATAGCGTCACCGTCCCAAAAGGCCCCTTGCGGGCCTTTTTGCGTTTCTACGTATCCGGTTTCACTTTTCTACAGGCGAAAAAAGGGGCGGTATGACCCGCCCACATTTTTTCCCTAGTCCCTGTATTCCTTTTTCATCGTCCTGATGAGTCGCATCCTGCGACATTCCTTCAAACCATCATTCCTTGATGGCCGTGCCAATCCGTGGACACAGGGCTGATGTTAGAGAATCCCAAAATAAGTTCAACGGGATCCAACTGGGCGACTGCAGGGCGCGGGCGTTTACACAAAGATAAATAACTGTTTTATTTCAATCAGTTAGAAACATCGCTCACGGATTCGAGACGCTCACACCCTGTAAAAAAACCGAATACCTACAAAAAAGTAAGCGAATGCTTACACAGGTTACTGCGGAAAAAGCGTAACGAGCCTGACAGGTAACGTTCCTACGCAAGGTTCAGTCGTCGCTGACCGTGATCGTCGGCATCGCGGGAGCAATCGCTTCCTGCAGCACTATCCTGGCGCCCACATGGCGGGCCAACTCCTGGTAGACCATGGCAATCTGCCCATCGGGCTCGGCAGCCACAGTGGGCTTGCCGCCATCGGCCTGTTCACGAATGGCCATCGACAGCGGCAACGAGGCCAGCAGTTCGACGCCGTATTGAGTCGCCAGCTTCTCGCCACCACCCTCACCGAACAGATGCTCGGCATGGCCGCAGTTGGAGCAGATGTGAACGGCCATGTTTTCCACCACACCCAGCACCGGGATGTTGACCTTGCGGAACATTTCCACGCCCTTCTTCGCGTCGAGCAACGCCAGGTCCTGAGGCGTGGTGACGATCACCGAGCCGGCCACCGGGACTTTCTGCGCCAGGGTCAGCTGGATATCGCCAGTACCGGGCGGCATGTCGATCACCAGGTAGTCCAAATCGCCCCAGGCGGTCTGGGTGACCAATTGCAGCAACGCACCGGAGACCATCGGCCCGCGCCAGACCATCGGCGTGTTGTCATCGGTCAGGAAAGCCATGGACATGACCTCTACGCCCAGGGACTCGATCGGCACAAACCATTTCTGGTCCTTGACCTTCGGCCGTGTACCTTCGGCGATGCCGAACATCACACCCTGGCTCGGACCATAGATATCGGCGTCGAGGATGCCCACGCGCGCGCCTTCGCGGGCCAGGGCCAGGGCAAGGTTGGCGGCGGTGGTGGATTTGCCCACACCGCCCTTGCCCGACGCCACGGCGATCACATTCTTGACGTTGGCCAGGCCAGGGATCTGCGCCTGGGCCTTGTGCGGCGCGATCACGCACTGGATATCGACCTTGGCCGAGCGCACGCCATCGAGGCCTTCGATGGCTATCTGCAACATCTGCGCCCATCCGCTTTTGAACAGGCCAGCGGCATAGCCCAGCTCCAACTGGACCGATACCTGGTCACCCTGGACCTCGATAGCCCGTACACAGCCGGCACTGACCGGGTCCTGGTTCAAATAGGGGTCGGTGTACTGGCGAAGAACGGCTTCCACCGCTGCGCGATTGACGGCGCTCATGGGCAACTCCCGAAAAAAGACTGACTGAAACAGGCGGCTATCCTAACCGTTCCAGGCCGCCAGCGGCATGCTTTCGCAGGGATGGAAAATTCTGAAACAGCACCACGGGGTGAAATAAATTTCCCGGCGCTTTATAGTGGCCGACCTCCGTTTCATCAAGTAGCCGAGCCCCATGTCCGAGCCACGCAAGATCCTCGTCACCAGCGCCCTGCCCTATGCCAATGGTTCCATCCATCTTGGCCATATGCTTGAGTACATCCAGACAGATATGTGGGTGCGCTTCCAGAAGCATCGCGGCAATCAATGCATTTACGTCTGCGCGGACGACGCCCACGGTTCGGCCATCATGTTGCGCGCCGAAAAGGAAGGCATCACCCCGGAACAACTGATCGCCAATGTGCAGGCTGAACACAGCGCCGACTTTGCCGAGTTCCTGGTGGATTTCGACAACTTCCATTCGACCCACTCCGACGAAAATCGTGAGCTTTCGAGCCAGATCTACCTGCGATTGAAGGAAGCCGGGCACATCGACCAGCGGTCGGTCACCCAGTACTTCGATCCGGAAAAGAAAATGTTCCTGGCCGACCGCTTCATCAAGGGCACCTGCCCGAAATGCGGCACCGCAGACCAGTACGGCGACAACTGCGAAAAATGCGGCGCGACTTATGCCCCGACTGACTTGAAGGATCCGAAGTCGGCCATCTCCGGCGCCACCCCGGTGCTCAAGGATTCCCAGCACTTCTTCTTCAAGCTTCCGGATTTCCAGCAGATGCTGCAAACCTGGACGCGCAGCGGCACCCTGCAGGACGCCGTGGCCAACAAGCTCGCCGAATGGCTCGACAGCGGCTTGCAGCAGTGGGACATCTCCCGCGATGCGCCGTACTTCGGCTTTGAAATCCCGGGCGAGCCGGGCAAGTACTTCTACGTGTGGCTGGATGCGCCGATCGGCTACATGGCCAGCTTCAAGAACCTCTGCGACCGCACGCCAGAGCTGGACTTCGATGCGTTCTGGGGCAAGGACTCCACCGCTGAGCTGTACCACTTCATCGGCAAGGACATCGTCAACTTCCACGCGTTGTTCTGGCCGGCGATGCTCGAAGGTTCGGGCTTCCGCAAGCCGACCGGCATTGCCGTGCACGGCTACCTGACGGTGAACGGGCAGAAGATGTCCAAGTCCCGTGGCACCTTTATCAAGGCGCGCACCTACCTGGACCACCTGTCGCCGGAGTATCTGCGTTACTACTATGCATCCAAGCTGGGCCGTGGCGTCGACGACCTCGACCTGAACCTGGAAGACTTCGTCCAGAAGGTCAACTCGGACCTGGTCGGCAAGGTCGTCAATATCGCCAGCCGTTGTGCCGGGTTCATCCATAAGGGAAATGCGGGGGTACTGGTCGCTGAAAATGCCGCTCCGGAACTGACCGATGCGTTCCTGGCCGCCGCGCCGAGCATCGCCGACGCTTACGAAGCCCGTGACTTTGCCCGTGCAATGCGCGAAATCATGGGCCTGGCTGACCGTGCCAATGCCTGGATTGCGGACAAGGCACCCTGGTCGCTGAACAAGCAGGAAGGCAAAGAGGCCGAGGTTCAGGCGATCTGCGCCACCGGCATCAACCTGTTCCGTCAGTTGGTGATCTTCCTCAAGCCGGTGCTGCCGCTGCTGGCCGCCGACGCAGAAGCGTTCCTCAACGTCGCGCCACTGACCTGGAATGACCACGCCACGCTGCTCAGCAACCACCAGTTGAACGCGTTCAAGCCCCTGATGACCCGCATCGACCCGGTGAAAGTCCAGGCCATGACCGACGCTTCGAAAGAAGACCTAGTCGCCAGCCAGACGGACACCGGCTCGACTGCGCCCGCAGGTAACGGCGAGCTGGCCAAGGACCCTATTTCCGATGAAATCGAGTTCGACACCTTTGCCGCCGTGGACCTGCGCGTTGCACTGATCGTCAAGGCCGAAGCCGTGGAAGGTGCCGACAAGCTGCTGCGCCTGACCCTGGATTTGGGCGGCGAGCGACGCAATGTGTTCTCCGGCATCAAGAGCGCTTACCCGGACCCGTCCAAGCTCGATGGTCGCCTGACCATGATGGTCGCCAACCTGAAGCCACGAAAAATGAAGTTCGGCATATCTGAAGGCATGGTGATGGCGGCTGGCCCTGGCGGCGAAGAAATCTACCTGTTGAGCCCGGACAGCGGCGCCAAGCCGGGTCAACGCATCAAGTAACCCCTGCAAGATGCCCTGGCGCTTCGGCGCCGGGGCTTTTCAGCCTGCACCGGTGGGCCTGGCGTCAACGCTATGATCAAAGCATGAACCTCATTCAACGTATCGACGCGCTGCTACCGCAGACTCAATGCGGCAAGTGCGGGCACCCGGGCTGCAAGCCTTACGCCGAAGGCATCGCCAACGGCGAGGCAATCAACAAGTGCCCACCCGGAGGCCAGGAAACCATCGCCGGGCTCGCGCAATTGCTGGGTGTGCCAGTGCTGGCCCTGGATACCAGCCGTGGAGACGCGCCGGCGCAGATCGCCTATATCCGTGAGGCCGAATGCATCGGTTGCACCAAATGCATCCAGGCTTGCCCGGTGGACGCCATCGTGGGCGCCGCCAAGTTGATGCATACGGTAATTATCGACGAGTGCACCGGTTGCGACCTGTGTGTAGCGCCCTGCCCTGTCGACTGCATCGAGATGCGCCCACTCGCTGACGTCTTGCCTATCGTAGGCGGCCTGGCGGACAGCGATCACGAACGGCACGAACGTGGCCTCAAACGCGACCGCGCTCGGCGGCGTTTCGAACAGCGCAACGCGCGCCTGCAACGTGAGGAAGCCTGCAAGCTCGCCGAACGCCTGGCGCGGGCCAAGCGCACGGCCCCGGTGGCCGCGGCACAAGCCGATCCCCATCAGGCCGCTCAGGATGCCGCGATCAAGCAAGCCAAAATCAATCTCGCCATGAGCCGTGCTCAACTGCACAAGTCCCTGAAAGCGTTTGGGCATCCGCCGACCTTTGAGCAGCAGTCGCAATTGATTGTCCTGCAAAGGCAGTTCGAAGCCTCGGAGCAGGCGCTTGCCGCGCTGGAAGGCAGCCGCCCGCCAACGCTGCCGACCACCCAGGGCCCTGAGCTCAAACGCGCCAAGATTCAACTGGCGATGCGCCGGGCCGAGTTGAAAAAAGCCCAGGATCAACAGGCTGATGAACAACAACTGGCCAGCCTGAGCGCGGCGCTGAACGCCGCCGAGCAGACGCTGCATGATGCCGAGGCCGACGCCACCGGCAACACCTGACCCACAGCTGATGCCGCACTGCGTATTGCTACAATCCCGTCGACCGCCTGCAAGGAAACGTCCGCCCTTATGAACGCTGCAAAACGCCTGGAAATTTTCCGCAGGTTTCACGAAGACAATCCGGAACCCAAAACTGAACTGGCGTACTCCTCGCCGTTCGAGCTGTTGATCGCGGTGATCCTGTCGGCCCAATCCACCGACGTTGGCGTCAACAAGGCCACGGCCAAGCTGTTCCCGGTGGCCAATACGCCAGAGGCTATTTATGCCCTGGGTGTGGAGGGATTATCGGAGTACATCAAGACCATCGGCTTGTACAACAGCAAGGCCAAGAACGTGATCGAGACGTGCCGCCTGCTCATGGAACTACACGCCAGCGAAGTGCCGCAAACCCGGGAAGCCCTGGAAGCGTTGCCCGGAGTCGGGCGCAAGACCGCTAACGTGGTGCTCAACACCGCGTTCCGTCAACTCACCATGGCGGTGGACACCCATATTTTTCGCGTCAGCAACCGAACCGGCATCGCTCGCGGCAAGAATGTGGTCGAGGTCGAAAAACAACTGATGAAGTTCGTGCCCAAGCCCTATCTGCTTGATTCACACCATTGGCTGATTCTTCACGGGCGCTATGTTTGCCAGGCGCGCAAGCCTCGGTGCGGCAGCTGCAGGATCGAAGATCTTTGCGAATACAAGCACAAGACATCCGACGATTGAGGGTTCCGGGGTTTTCTCTATCCATCGATTGAAAAAATCTTTTTTACCCGTTCGTGGATTATCGCTATAAGGGGCGCCAACGGCAGTCTTAGCCTGGAGTGAACCTATGAGCACTGGCAAAGAACAAATCGAAGTTGATGACGACCTGGTGGAGCTGGAAGACGATGAGGCGCCAGCGCCCGTCGCAGAGGTAGCCAAGACCAATTTGAGCAAACGCCGAACTATCGACAATCTTCTGGAAGAGCGACGCTTGCAGAAACAATTGGCCGATTACGACTTCGATCTTTGACCCTCTGGCAGACGGTCGGAAGCCTCCCTGACGGAGGCTTTTTTGTGCCGGTTGTTACAGGAACATCAGAGCGGCGGAGCGCCTTGCTCACACCAAGCCATTGCGTTGGGCCAGTTCTATCAAGTCGACCAGGGAGCGGGCATTGAGCTTCAACAGCAGGCGCGTCTTGTAGGTGCTGACGGTCTTGTTGCTGAGGAACATGCCATCGGCGATTTCCTTATTGGTTTTGCCACGGGCCAGTTGCTGGAGCACCATCATTTCCCGCCCCGACAAACGTTCAACCATGTCAGCTTCACTGGCGTTGCCCATCGTGGAGCGTACCGAATTGAGCGCCTGGTTCGGGAAATAGCTGTAGCCGGAAAGCACTGCCTTGATGGCGCTCAGCAACTCGGTCAAGTCCTGCTGCTTGCACACGTAGCCGGCAGCCCCGGCCTGCATGCAGCGCATGGAAAAATGACCAGGTGCCTGGGACGTCAGCACCAGTACCTTGAACGATACGGCTTGCTTGGTTGAAGCTAACCGACAAATAACTTCAAGGCCATCGAGCTTGGGTATTCCAATATCCAGTATGACAATGTCCGGCATATGTTCCCGCGCAAGTTGTAACGCATCGACACCGTTATCAGTCTCGGCAACGACCTCATAACCATGACGCTCCATTAGCATGCGCACAGCAAGCCGAATGACGGGATGATCATCCACGATCAGCACTTTATTCATGAGAAAGTCCAATTTCGCTGTTCGAATTATTTAGAGAAAGCACAATAGCCTAGTCATCTGCTAGTTGGCATAGCGCCCCCCCCCGAGCAACAGTAGGCAGAGACCCAACCCACAGCAAGATAGGAATTAACCTACAAAAATTCGCCAACTTTAAGGTATTCGGCTTTATGGAGCCTTTCAGACCTTTCCCTGCTCGTACATATTTTGAGTGAAATATCCTCATCCCCGGGTGTACGCGGTAAACGCGGCGCACATGCCTTTCAGGAAATGCCCCTTGTATGACACCGCACCGTAAACGAAGGGCTGAAAAAACCGCATCAGTTTCAGTTCCATTTAACATATTTATACACACTCCATTTTCCTACAGAAAATTCCATAAATTACATATCCATTGCTCCTACATGAGTGAAAATTCTGTAAGACATAGTTCCTATTCAGATGTAAAAAACCTTTCCTAGGAAAAGTAAAATGCTGAAATTAAAAAACATCTGTATGGTTTTGAAGCAGATTCCTTAAACAAACACTAAACGTTTGTAAACGTCGCACCTCAATTAATGCCCGTATGGGTATATTCAGGACAAAAAAAAGCCCCTTGCATAAGGGGCTTTTTCAGGACAAGCGAAACAGTCAGAACAACTTGCGGCCTTTGTTGGCCGCGATGCGCATGCGCAAGGCATTCAACTTGATGAAGCCCGCCGCATCCGCCTGATTGTAGGCACCGCCATCTTCCTCGAAGGTAGCGATGTTGGCGTCGAACAGTGATTCATCAGACTTGCGACCGGTCACGATCACATTGCCCTTGTACAGCTTCAGGCGCACGACACCGTTCACATGAGCCTGGGAGGCGTCGATCATCTGCTGCAGCATCAGACGCTCAGGGCTCCACCAGTAACCGGTGTAGATCAGGCTGGCGTACTTGGGCATCAGCTCGTCTTTGAGGTGGGCCACTTCACGGTCCAGGGTAATGGACTCGATGGCGCGGTGAGCGCGCAGCATGATAGTGCCACCCGGTGTTTCATAGCAGCCGCGGGACTTCATACCCACGTAACGGTTCTCGACGATGTCGAGACGGCCGATACCGTGTTCACCACCGATACGGTTCAAGGTTGCCAGTACGGTGGCTGGGGTCATCTCGACACCATCCAGCGCGACAATATCGCCGTTGCGGTAGGTCAGTTCCAGATATTGCGGCTTGTCTGGAGCGTTCTCCGGGGAGACGGTCCATTTCCACATGTCTTCTTCGTGCTCGGTCCAGGTGTCTTCCAGCACGCCGCCTTCATAAGAGATGTGCAACAGGTTGGCATCCATCGAGTACGGGGACTTCTTCTTGCCGTGACGCTCGATCGGGATCGCGTGCTTTTCAGCGTAATCCATCAGCTTTTCACGGGACAGCAGGTCCCATTCACGCCAAGGTGCGATCACTTTCACGCCAGGCTTGAGGGCGTAGGCACCCAGTTCGAAACGCACCTGGTCATTGCCCTTGCCGGTGGCGCCATGGGAAATGGCATCTGCGCCGGTTTCGTTGGCGATTTCGATCAGGCGCTTGGCGATCAGCGGACGGGCGATGGAGGTACCGAGCAGGTATTCGCCTTCGTAGACAGTATTGGCGCGAAACATCGGGTAGACGAAATCGCGGACGAACTCTTCGCGCAGGTCGTCAATGTAGATCTCTTTCACGCCCATGGCTTGCGCCTTGGCACGTGCAGGTTCGACCTCTTCGCCCTGACCCAGGTCAGCGGTGAAGGTCACCACTTCACAGTTATAAGTATCCTGCAGCCACTTGAGGATCACCGAAGTGTCCAGGCCGCCGGAATACGCGAGAACGACCTTGTTTACGTCGGCCATGCCATCACTCCACGGGGTTGTACGGAAAGGCGACGATTCTACCGATCAAAACCGTGAAATTACAGGGGCGCGACAGCAAATGAAGATAAAGCGACAGATTATGTCGAACGCGCGACCGGTGGTCGCACGTTATGAGGTGGCGGCGGGGTTGCTGGGTGCGGCGGCCTGGGGCGCCGGTTTCTCGGGCGCCGCCACGCGCTCGAGCTGCACATTGACCCGACGGTTGCGTGCGCGGTTGGCGGCATTGGTGTTGGGCGCCAAGGGGTAGCTTTCGCCGTGGAAGCGCAGGGTGATCTGCGACTCCTGGATGCCATTGGCCTTGAAGTAGTCCATCACCGCCAAGGCGCGGCGTCGCGAGACATCGCGGTTGGTCAAGCGGTTGCCGCTGTTATCCGAATGGCCGTTCAACTCGATATGGTTGACGGTGGGGTCGGCTTTCATGAACGCGACAATCACCGACAGCTTCTTCTTGGCAGCGGCATCCAGCTCGATGCCACCACCGGGGAAGCCGACTTCCGTCTGCTTGACCTGATCGTAATTCATCGGCAACAGCTTGGTAGTACACAACTGATAGTCGGTGTAGGCCTTGTTGAATTTCACCGGCAGCAGGCGAATCTCCGAGTAACCACCCTCGCGACCGTAATGTCGCACGGTCGGGCTGCGTCCTTCGAGCAAGCCAGTGAACAACCGCCCGGCCTGGGCCTGGGAGCTGTTAAACAGCACATCACCACTGCCGACGCGTACCGCACCGAGGTTGATATCGCCGCGGCCCGGTTGCCAGGGCGCGGCGGCGGCCAATAATGTGGCGGAGCCGGCACCAAGCGAACCGTTATAGGCTTTCAGGCGAAATGTCGCCTGCTCACCCGCCCGACGCACGAACTCACCCGAGCCGAAATCGGTGATCGGCTGGGTCAGTCGGCACTCGAACTGATCGCCCTCCACCTTCCACTCAATATTCTCCAGACGTGTCTGGAACGTGAGGGCCATCGCGGGCAGGCTGGCGAACACACTGAGCAGGGCTAGATAATGCTGGCGCACGGGAGGCTCCACTGGTTTCTACAACACTTCAAAGCGTCATACATCGTTAAGGCATACCCAGAGCTATCGGTCGCATCCTGCAAAACTTGATAGCGAGTGCCTGCACGAGTCTTTTCCGGTAGCATTCCCTCCAGATTGACCCGCCTGGAATCCCCAATGTCCGACCGCCTGACCCTGCTGCGTCCCGACGACTGGCATATTCATCTTCGCGATGGTGCTGCGTTGCCCCAAACCGTGGCCGATGTAGCGCGCACGTTTGGCCGTGCCATCATCATGCCTAACCTGGTACCCCCGGTGCGTAACGCGGCCGAAGCCGATGCCTATCGCCAGCGAATCCTCGCTGCGCGCCCGGCCGGCAGTCGCTTCGAACCGCTGATGGTGCTCTACCTTACCGACCGCACCCAGCCTGAAGAAATTCGTGAGGCCAAGGCCAGCGGTTTCGTGCACGCCGCCAAGCTGTACCCGGCGGGCGCGACCACCAACTCCGACTCCGGCGTCACCAGCATCGACAAGATCCTGCCGGCCATCGAAGCCATGGCTGAGGTCGGCATGCCGCTGTTGATCCACGGTGAAGTCACCCGTGGCGATGTCGACGTGTTCGATCGCGAGAAGATCTTCATCGACGAGCACATGCGCCGCGTGGTCGAGCTGTTCCCGACGCTCAAGGTGGTGTTCGAACACATCACCACCGCAGAGGCCGTGCAGTTCGTCACCGAGGCTTCGGCCAACGTCGGCGCGACCATCACCGCACATCACCTGTTGTACAACCGCAACCACATGCTGGTGGGCGGGATTCGGCCGCATTTCTACTGCTTGCCGATCCTCAAGCGCAACACCCATCAGGTGGCCTTGCTGGACGCCGCCACCAGCGGCAGCCCGAAGTTCTTCCTCGGCACCGACTCCGCGCCCCACGCGCAGCACGCCAAGGAAGCCGCCTGCGGTTGCGCGGGGTGCTACACCGCGTTTGCTGCCATCGAGCTGTACGCGGAAGCGTTCGAACAACGCAACGCCCTGGACAAGCTCGAAGGCTTCGCCAGCCTCAATGGCCCGCGCTTCTATGGCCTGCCGGCGAATACCGACCGCATTACCCTGGTTCGTGAAGACTGGACCGCCCCTGCCAGCCTGCCCTTTGGCGAGTTGACCGTTATCCCGCTGCGCGCCGGTGAAACACTGCGCTGGCGCCTGCTGGAGGAAAGCAAGTGAGTGAAGACCATTACGATGACGACCAGGAACACGCCGGTGGGGGCGGTTCGCGCCACCCGATGGCCGAACGTTTCCGTGGCTACCTGCCTGTCGTTATCGACGTAGAAACCGGCGGCTTCAATTGCGCCACCGATGCCTTGCTGGAAATTGCCGCGACCACCATCGGCATGGACGAGCAAGGCTTCGTGTACCCGGAACACACCCACTTCTTCCGCGTCGAGCCGTTTGTAGGGGCCAACATCGAAGCGGCAGCCCTGGAGTTCACCGGGATCAAGCTCGATCACCCCTTGCGCATGGCAGTGAGTGAAGAAGCGGCGCTGACCGACATCTTCCGTGGCGTACGCAAGGCGCTGAAGGCCAATGGCTGCAAACGCGCGATCCTGGTCGGACACAACAGCAGTTTCGACCTGGGCTTCCTGAACGCCGCCGTGGCGCGCCTGGACATGAAACGTAACCCGTTCCATCCATTCTCCAGCTTCGACACCGCTACGCTCGCCGGCCTGGCCTATGGTCAGACCGTACTGGCAAAAGCCTGCCAGGCAGCCGGTATCGATTTCGACGGTCGCGAGGCGCACTCGGCCCGCTATGACACCGAGAAGACCGCCGAGCTGTTCTGTGGCATCGTCAATCGCTGGAAACAGATGGGCGGTTGGGAAGACTTCAACGATTGAGGTTGAATCCCGCGCATAAAAAAACCGGCCTTTCCAGGCCGGTTTTTTTTACCTTGAATCTGGCTTACAGCTTGCCAGCGTTCTCGGTCAGGTAAGCCGCAACACCTTCGGTGGAAGCGGTCATGCCTTTGTCGCCTTTTTTCCAGTTGGCAGGGCAGACTTCACCGTGCTCTTCGTGGAATTGCAGAGCGTCGACCAGACGGATCAGCTCTTCCATGTTACGGCCCAGCGGCAGGTCGTTGATGATCTGCGAGCGCACGACGCCCTTGTCGTCGATCAGGAACGCGCCACGGAATGCCACGCCGCCTTCGGATTCAACGTCGTAGGCCTTGGCGATATCGTGCTTCATATCGGCGGCCATGGTGTATTGGACTTTGCCGATGCCGCCATCATTGATGGCGGTGTTGCGCCAGGCGTTGTGGGTGAAGTGGGAGTCGATGGAAACGGCGACCACCTCAACATTGCGCGCCTTGAAATCGTCCATGCGGTGATCCAGAGCGATCAGCTCGGATGGGCAGACGAAGGTGAAGTCCAGCGGGTAGAAGAACACCAGGCCGTATTTGCCTTTGATGGCTTCAGACAGTTTGAAGCTGTCTACGATTTCGCCATTGCCGAGAACGGCGGGTACGTCGAAATCCGGGGCTTGTTTGCCGACGAGTACGCTCATTGGATATCTCCTGATGAAGGGGTGACGATTGAAGTAACAGGACCAGCGTCGAGTCTGGCTTGTCTCTGCAACAAACCTGTGACGCGGTCACGCTTCGTAAAGACTGACCATCATACACCGAAAAAACCGTTCGTCAGCGCGCAGGCAATGTGCGTGCGATCGTTGATGAAACTACTTTGACAATCATTCTCGTTAACATTAAGATCCATCGCACTCAAGCCCTAAACCCGCGACGGTTCTCCCTTATGTATGTGTGCCTCTGTACTGGCGTCACCGACGGACAAATCCGCGAAGCAATCTATGAAGGTTGCTGCAGCTACAAGGAAGTGCGCGAAACCACCGGCGTTGCCAGCCAGTGCGGTAAATGCGCATGCCTCGCCAAGCAAGTGGTACGGGAAACCCTCACGCAGTTGCAGACAGCCCAGGCTGGCGTGCCCTACACAGCAGAATTTACACACGCTTAAATAGGCGTATTTTAAAGAACCGGACTCCGTGTCCGGTTTTTTTATGCCTGCAATTCAATTAGTTAGCGCCAAGACGCGGAACACAAACATTCTTATTCCGATTAATTTTCATTTATTATTCAATAACTTAGGTTTGACACCAGGTTTTTCGCCGCTCAAACTCTGCCCCTACACAGCGATTACAGGGCAGGACCCCAGTCATGAAAGGCGACATCACAGTCATCCAGCAACTCAACAAAATCCTTGCCAATGAACTGGTCGCGATCAATCAGTACTTTCTGCATGCGCGCATGTATGACGATTGGGGCCTGGAAAAGCTGGGCAAACGCGAATACAAGGAATCGATCAAGGCCATGAAGGACGCCGATGCGCTGATCAAACGCATCCTGTTCCTCGAAGGCCTGCCGAACGTCCAGGACCTGGGCAAGCTGAATATCGGCGAGCACACCCAGGAAATGATCAGCAGCGACCTGGGCTTTGAACGCAAGAGCCACAGCGACCTCAAGGCCGCCATCGCTCACTGCGAAGCCACTGGCGACTACGGCAGCCGGGAATTGCTGGAAGATATTCTTGAAGACCAGGAAGAGCACATCGACTGGCTGGAAACCCAACTGGGCCTGATCGACAAAGTCAGCCTGGAGAACTACCTGCAATCGCAGATGGGCGAATAACCCCGGTAGCTAGTTTTACTGTAGGAGCGAGCTTGCTCGCGAAAAACATCCAGGCAACGCGTTCATTCTGGATAAACGCGGAGGCCTTAAGTGCTTCGCGAGCAAGTTCGCTCCTACAGAGAAACCAAAAAAAGCCCCGCCCTCTTATGAGAGGCGGGGCTTTTTATTGCGTGGCCTTTTACCAAAGCATCAAGCTTCAGTCTTGGCTGCCGCTTTTTCCGCTGCATCTTTGATCAGCGCTTGCAACGAGCCATCAGCTGCCATCTCAGTGATGATGTCGCTACCGCCAACCAGTTCACCGGCCACCCACAACTGCGGGAAAGTCGGCCAGTTGGCGTATTTAGGCAGGTTGGCGCGGATTTCCGGGTTCTGCAGGATATCCACGTAAGCGAACTTCTCGCCACACGCCATGATGGCCTGGGACGCTTTCGCGGAGAAACCGCACTGGGGAGCGTTTGGCGCGCCTTTCATGTAAAGCAGAATGGTGTTATTGGCAATCTGCTCTTTGATCGTTTCGATGATATCCATGGAACACCTCTGCAGGAACTTTGCGACTCACGGGTCGGCACGGTGGCGCATTGTAACGCAAAAAACCTGCAGGATGCTCGGGCGCGCCGACAGCCAGCCTCACGCCGCTGCAACTTTCACGGGCACGCCATTGAGCGCCGCATTGCCGGAGAGCTCGTCCAACTGCCGCTCATCGGTCAAATCATTCGCACTTGCCCCCGGCTGGCCGCTGGCGATGCTCATCTGCACACCCGGGCGCCCGTGCCCCCAGCCATGCGGCAGGCTGACCACGCCGGGCATCATGTCCGTGCTGGCGACCACCTCGATTTCGACCATGCCGATGCGCGAACTGACGCGCACCCGCTGACCGTCGTTCAATTGCCGACTGGCCAGGTCATCAGGATGCATCAGCAGTTGATGGCGCGGCTTGCCCTTCACCAGCCGATGATAGTTATGCATCCAGGAATTATTACTGCGCACATGGCGACGGCCAATCAGCAGCAGTTCGTCAGCCACGGGCACCGGTTGCGCCGCAAAACGCGCGAGGTCCGCCAGGATCACTAGCGGCGCCGCCTGCACCTTGCAATCGGCGGTTTTCAGCCGCTCGGCCAGGTTTGGCTGGAGCGGCCCCAGGTCCACGCCATGGGGATGATCGGCCAGCATCGCCACCGACAGCTTGCGCGCCGATGCATCCCCGTAAGTCCCGGCGCGCAACCCGAAGTCGATCATCTGCGCGGGTGGCATCGTCGGCTTGAGCACCACGCCGGTGTGGGCCGCAAACGCCTTGGCCAGGCCGACGAAGATTTCCCAGTCGTGCAGCGCACCTTCAGGCTTGGGCAGGATCGCGCGATTGAAGCGCGTGACGTTGCGTACCGCGAACATATTGAAGGTGGTGTCGTAGTGATCATTCTCCAGTGCCGACGTGGACGGCAGGATCAGATCGGCATAACGCGTGGTCTCGTTGATGTAGAGGTCAATACTGACCATGAACTCCAACCCCTCCAGCGCCTGCTCCAACTGACGACCGTTAGGCGTCGACAATACCGGGTTGCCGGCCACCGTCACCAGGGCGCGAATCTGCCCTTCGCCTGCGGTGAGCATTTCTTCGGCCAGGGCAGACACCGGCAGCTCTCCCCCGTACTCGGGCCGCCCGGACACACGGCTCTGCCAGCGATTGAAATGCCCGCCGCCGGTCGAGGCCACCAAATCCACAGCCGGCGTGGTGCACAAGGCGCCGCCTACCCGATCCAGATTGCCGGTCACCAGGTTGATCAGTTGCACCAGCCAATGACACAGCGTGCCGAACGCCTGAGTCGAGACGCCCATGCGCCCGTAACACACCGCTTTATCCGCCGCCGCGAAGTCCCGCGCCAGTCGGCGGATCTGCTCGGCAGGCACCGCACATTGACGGCTCATGGCCTCGGCGGTAAACCCGGCGATCGCTTGGCGCACGGTCTCCAAACCCTCAACCGGTAAATGGCTGTCGCGGGTCAGGCCCTCGGCGAACAGGGTGTTGAGCAGCCCGAACAACAAGGCCGCGTCACCGCCAGGACGCACGAACAGGTGCTGATCGGCAATCGCCGCCGTCTCGCTGCGGCGCGGGTCGACCACCACCACTTTGCCGCCTCGGGCCTGAATGGCCTTGAGGCGCTTCTCTACGTCGGGCACGGTCATGATGCTGCCGTTGGAGGCAAGAGGATTGGCGCCCAGGATCAACATGAAGTCGGTGTGGTCGATGTCCGGAATCGGCAGCAACAGGCCATGGCCGTACATCAGGTGGCTGGAGAGGTGATGGGGCAGTTGGTCTACCGACGTCGCGGAGTACCGGTTACGCGTTTTCAACAGGCCGAGAAAGTAGTTGCTGTGGGTCATCAGCCCGTAGTTGTGCACGCTGGGGTTGCCCTGATACACCGCCACCGCATTCTGCCCGTGCCGGGCCTGGATGCCCGCAAGGCGTTCAGCTACCAGCGCAAACGCGTCTTCCCACGGGATTGGTTGCCATTCGTTACCCACCCGCAACATAGGCTGGTGCAGGCGGTCCGGGTCATTCTGGATATCCTGCAACGCCACCGCTTTCGGGCAGATGTGCCCCCGACTGAAGGTGTCCAACGGGTCGCCCTTGATCGAGGTGATCGCCAGGCTGCCGTCGTCGCCTTGGATGGTTTCCAGGGTAAGGCCGCAGATCGCTTCGCACAGGTGGCAGGCACGGTGATGGAGAGTCTTGGTCATGGCCAGTCTCTTTTATAAGGGCTTTGTTCAACTATGGGCCGCGACCGCTCGGTGCGCCAGCAACGTTCGCGCGGTGAATCGGCAGCCATAGGCCAAAGCAGGGCCAAGAGTGAGCAAATGTTTCGGAAACCTCCCCGCACGCGCCTGAAACGCTAAAACCAGGCCCGGAGCCGCCCCTGCGCATTGCAAAAGGTCTCGGCGCCAGTGTACAAATGGGCCGCTGCTGTCAGGAAACCGTCTTCAAACGCGCTTCGGCGCCCTGCTTGAACACCCTTAAAAACCGTAGCCCTATTGGTAAGACGCGACATTTAATGTCAATATCGCGCCTTCCCCTATTTCGTCGCCCCGTGCGGCTTTCGCCGCAGGTCTCGCCCGTTGTCACAATAAACAAGGCTTTGAGTATCTGCGGTCTGTTGCAAAAGGTAGTTAATGATGAGCGCAAGGCACTTTCTCTCCCTGATGGATTGCACGCCCGAAGAGCTGGTCAGCGTGATCCGTCGAGGCATTGAGCTTAAAGACCTGCGTAACCGCGGTGTACTGTTCGAGCCTCTGAAAAACCGCGTGCTCGGGATGATTTTCGAGAAGTCCTCGACCCGCACCCGCTTGTCCTTCGAAGCCGGCATGATCCAACTGGGTGGCCAGGCGATCTTCCTGTCGCCGCGCGATACCCAATTGGGCCGTGGCGAGCCGATCAGCGATTGCGCCATCGTGATGTCGCGCATGCTTGACGCGGTGATGATCCGCACCTTCGCCCACAGCACCTTGACCGAATTTGCCGCCAACTCGCGCGTGCCGGTGATCAACGGCCTATCCGATGACCTGCATCCGTGCCAGTTACTGGCCGACATGCAAACATTCCTCGAGCACCGCGGCTCGATTCAGGGCAAGACCGTGGCCTGGATCGGCGACGGCAATAATATGTGCAACAGCTATATAGAAGCCGCGATCCAGTTCGACTTCCACCTGCGTATCGCCTGCCCCGAGGGTTACGAACCCAGCGCCGAGTTCATGGCCAAGGCCGATGGACGCGTGCAGTTGCTGCGCGATCCGAAAGACGCGGTGGTCGGCGCCCATCTGGTCAGCACCGACGTCTGGACTTCCATGGGCCAGGAAGACGAAACCGCCAAGCGCCTGGCCCTGTTCGCGCCGTTCCAGGTGACCCGTGCCCTGCTCGACCTGGCCGCGCCGGACGCGCTGTTCATGCACTGCCTGCCTGCCCACCGTGGCGAAGAAATCAGCCTCGACCTGCTCGACGACCCACGCTCGGTCGCCTGGGACCAGGCCGAAAACCGTCTGCATGCGCAAAAGGCCCTGCTCGAATTTCTCGTCCCGCCGTCGTACCACCACGCATGAGCCAGCCATTACTGCTGAACCTGCGCAATCTGGCATGCGGCTATCAAGATCAACGGGTGGTGCAGAACCTCAATCTGCACCTCAACGCTGGCGACATCGGCTGCCTGCTGGGCTCCTCGGGCTGCGGCAAGACCACCACCCTGCGTGCAATTGCGGGGTTCGAGCCGGTGCACGAAGGCGAAATCAGCCTGGCGGGCGAAGTGATCTCCAGTGCCGGCTTCACGCTGGCACCCGAGAAACGTCGCATCGGCATGGTGTTTCAGGACTACGCGCTGTTTCCTCATCTGAGCGTGGCCGACAACATCGCCTTCGGCATCCGCAAGCACCCACATAAAGATCGCGTGGTGGCCGAATTGCTGGAACTGGTCAACCTCAAAGACCTGGGCAGACGCTTCCCCCACGAGCTTTCCGGTGGCCAGCAGCAACGTGTCGCCCTCGCCCGCGCCCTGGCGCCGGAGCCGCAGCTGCTGCTGCTGGACGAACCCTTTTCCAACCTGGATGGCGAATTACGGCGCAAGCTCAGCCATGAAGTGCGCGACATTCTCAAGGCGCGCGGCACCAGCGCGATCCTGGTCACCCATGATCAGGAAGAAGCCTTCGCCGTCAGCGATCACGTGGGCGTGTTCAAGGAGGGCCGTCTTGAGCAGTGGGACACGCCCTACAACCTCTACCACGAACCGCAGACGCCGTATGTGGCCAGCTTTATCGGCCAGGGCTATTTCATCCAGGGTCAATTGAGCTCGCCCGAGTCCGTCAGCACTGAGCTGGGCGAGCTGCGTGGCAACCGTGCCTATACCTGGCCCACCGGTGGCGCGGTGAAGGTGCTGCTGCGCCCGGATGACATCGTCTATGCGCCGGACAGTGCGCTCAAAGCGCGGATTGTTGGCAAGACCTTCCTCGGTGCGTCAACGCTGTACCGTCTGCAACTGCCGACGGGCGCGCAGCTGGAGTCGATTTTCCCCAGCCACGTCGATCAGCAGATGGGCACGGATGTGGGCATTCGAGTGGCTGCCGAGCATCTGGTGCTGTTCCAGGCGTAAGCATCCAGCTGTCGAAACCGGATCAAATGTGGGAGGGGGCTTGCTCCCGATAGCGGTGGGTCAGTCAGCTTATCTCTAGCTGGCCCACCGCCATCGGGGGCAAGCCCCCTCCCACACTTGATCACCACAGGACTGATCATCAGGCCCGGCCAATCGGCGCGAAGGTGGCCTGGGTATGTTCAGCCAACACCCTGGCTGGCAACTCTACTTCCAACCCCCTCCGACCGGCACTGACAAAAATCGTCGCAAACGGCTGCGCCGTCACATCGATGAACGTGCGCAAGCGCTTCTTTTGCCCCAAAGGGCTGATGCCGCCCAAAAGATACCCGGTGGAGCGCTGCGCCGCCGCCGGGTCGGCCATTTCGACTTTCTTGACGCCCGCCGCGTGAGCCAGGGCTTTCAGATCCAGACTTCCGACGACCGGCACCACCGCCACCAACAATTCGCCCTTCTCACTGCTGGCAAGCAAGGTCTTGAACACCTGCGCCGGGTCGAGAGCCAATTTCTCCGCGGCCTCCAGGCCATACGAAGCCGCCTTGGGATCGTGCTCATAACTATGGATGCGATGTTCGGCGCGAACTTTTTTCAACAAATCCAATGCGGGGGTCATGACCTCTCCGGGCTTAGCAAACTGAGACTCGATTCTAGGCCAACCCCGCACAAAACGCTCTAGTCCGCCCTATCCGCCAACCCTATTTAATGTGATGAGCGTGATCATTCATCAAACCTATAGTTCGAAAGTGACTGGCAGTTCACTTTCGACCTTTGACAGCGGTCATTCTTGTCTATATTTTTTCGTTTCCGAATACTGTAGGAATAGCCCTCGGTACTCGAGCAGTAAGCCGTGACACAGGATGGGGATCCTCGTCACGGTGAAAATCGCGCAACGGCCCGTTGAGGCCTGCGCCAGACAAGAACAACAACTGAGGTTTTCCATGACAACTGCTCTTCAACAGCCTTCACTTTCGAGCCAATGCATGGCCGAATTCCTCGGCACTGCGCTGCTGATCTTCTTCGGTACCGGGTGCGTCGCTGCGCTCAAGGTCGCGGGTGCGAGCTTTGGCTTGTGGGAAATCAGCATTATCTGGGGGGTCGGCGTGAGCATGGCGATCTACCTGAGTGCCGGTATTTCCGGGGCTCACCTCAATCCGGCGGTGAGTATCGCTCTGTGTATTTTTGCCGACTTTGAAAAACGCAAACTGCCGTTCTACATCCTCGCCCAAATCGCCGGTGCTTTCTGCTCCGCCGCGCTGGTGTACACGCTCTACAGCAATCTGTTTTTCGATTACGAACAAACCCACCACATGGTGCGTGGCTCCCAGGCCAGCCTGGAGTTGGCCTCGGTGTTCTCCACCTATCCTCATGCATTGCTCAGCACGGCCCAGGCATTCCTGGTGGAAATGGTCATCACCGCGATCCTGATGGGTGTGATCATGGCCCTGACCGACGACAACAATGGCCTGCCCCGTGGCCCGCTGGCACCGCTGCTGATCGGCCTGTTGATCGCTGTGATTGGTAGCGCGATGGGCCCGCTGACCGGCTTTGCGATGAACCCGGCGCGGGATTTCGGGCCCAAGCTGATGACCTTTTTCGCCGGCTGGGGTGAAATGGCCTTTACTGGCGGTCGCGATATTCCTTACTTCCTGGTACCGATTTTCGCGCCGATTGTGGGCGCATGCCTCGGCGCCGCAGCGTATCGCGGGCTGATTGCCCGTCACCTGCCGAGCGCCGCACCTGCTATAGCTGAAACAACTGACACGGCTGTCAACGGCAACACCCGCATTTCCTGAAAGCGCCAGCCAGGGTCCCTGCCCTTCGTGACCCCGGCTGATTTCTGACTTCCTTATTTCGTCCAAGGCAATTGACATGACCGACCTTCAGAATAAGAACTACATCATTGCCCTCGATCAGGGCACCACCAGTTCCCGCGCGATCATCTTCGATCGTGACGCCAACGTGGTGTGCACCGCCCAGCGCGAGTTCGTCCAGCATTACCCGCAGGCGGGCTGGGTCGAGCATGACCCGATGGAAATCTTCGCCACCCAGAGCGCCGTGATGGTTGAGGCGCTGGCCCAGGCTGGCCTGCACCACGACCAGGTCGCCGCCATCGGCATCACCAACCAGCGCGAAACCACCGTGGTATGGGACAAGGTCACCGGCCGCCCGATCTACAACGCCATCGTCTGGCAGTGCCGCCGCAGTACCGAGATCTGCCAGCAGCTCAAGCGCGACGGCCACGAGCAATACATCAGCGACACCACAGGCCTGGTCACCGACCCCTACTTCTCCGGTACCAAACTCAAGTGGATCCTCGACAACGTCGAAGGCAGCCGCGAGCGTGCGCGCAACGGCGAGTTGCTGTTCGGCACCATCGACAGCTGGCTGATCTGGAAATTTACCGGCGGCAAGACCCACGTCACCGACTACACCAATGCTTCGCGCACCATGCTCTTCAACATCCACACCCTGGAATGGGATGCGAAGATGCTGGAGATTCTGGACGTTCCACGGGAAATGCTGCCGGAAGTTAAATCTTCGTCCGAGATCTACGGCCGCACCAAAAGCGGCATCGCCATCGGCGGCATTGCCGGCGACCAGCAAGCCGCGCTGTTCGGCCAGATGTGCGTCGAGCCCGGCCAGGCCAAAAACACCTATGGCACCGGCTGCTTCCTGCTGATGAACACCGGCGACAAAGCGGTGAAATCCAAGCATGGCATGCTCACCACCATCGCTTGCGGCCCGCGTGGCGAAGTGGCCTACGCACTGGAAGGCGCAGTCTTCAACGGCGGATCCACCGTGCAGTGGTTGCGTGACGAGTTGAAAATCATCAACGACGCCCACGACACCGAATACTTTGCCGGCAAGGTCAAGGACAGCAACGGCGTTTACCTGGTCCCGGCCTTCACCGGCCTGGGCGCGCCGTACTGGGACCCGTATGCCCGTGGCGCATTGTTCGGCCTGACCCGTGGCGTACGCGTGGATCACATTATTCGTGCAGCCCTGGAGTCGATTGCCTACCAGACCCGTGACGTGCTCGACGCCATGCAACAGGACTCGGGCGAACGCCTCAAAGCCCTGCGTGTGGACGGCGGCGCAGTCGCCAACAACTTCCTGATGCAATTCCAGGCCGATATCCTCGGTACCCAGGTCGAACGTCCGCAAATGCGCGAAACCACCGCCCTCGGCGCTGCTTACCTGGCAGGCCTGGCCTGTGGCTTCTGGGGCAGCCTGGACGAGCTGCGCGGCAAAGCGGTGATCGAGCGCGAATTCGAACCACAGCTGGATGAAGCGGCTAAAGAGAAACTCTACGCGGGCTGGCAAAAAGCAGTCAGCCGCACCCGCGACTGGGAGCCGCACGAAGGCGCCGAATAAGCCAAGCGCCGGATCTACACCGGTTGTAACTGGCAGGGAGCGGATTCCTGCGTCATCATGGGCCACTTTTGTATGGCAGCCCAAAGGACGCCCCATGAATCTGCCTCCCCGCCAACAACAAATCCTCGAGCTGGTCCGCGAACGCGGCTACGTCAGTATCGAGGAAATGGCGCAGTTGTTCGTTGTCACCCCGCAAACCATCCGCCGCGATATCAACCAGCTGGCGGACGCCAATCTGCTGCGCCGCTACCACGGCGGCGCAGCCTATGACTCCAGTGTCGAGAACACCGCGTACGCCATGCGTGCCGACCAGATGCGCGATGAAAAACAGCGTATCGGCGAAGCCATCGCGGCGCAGATTCCCGATCATGCCTCATTGTTCATCAATATCGGCACCACTACCGAATCCATCGCCCGTGCGCTGCTCAATCACCATCACCTGAAAATCATCACCAACAACCTCAACGTCGCCACCATGCTCAGTGCCAAGGACGACTTCGATGTGTTGCTGACCGGCGGCAATGTGCGCCGTGACGGCGGCGTGGTAGGCCAGGCCAGTGTTGATTTCATCAATCAGTTCAAGGTCGACTTTGCCTTGGTGGGTATCAGTGGCATCGATGAGGATGGCAGCCTGCTGGATTTTGACTATCAGGAAGTACGGGTTTCCCAGGCGATCATCGCCAACGCGCGACAAGTGATTCTGGCCGCGGACTCCAGCAAGTTCGGGCGCAACGCCATGATCCGCCTGGGGCCGATCAGTCTGGTGGACTGCCTGGTGACTGATCAGCAGCCGGTGCCGGCGTTGGTGCAGTTGTTGAATCAGCACAAGGTTCGCTTGGAAGTCGTCTGACTTCTCGTTCCCACGCTCCGCGTGGGAATGCACCGCAGGACGCTCCGCGTCCGCTGTGACGCAGGGCGTCATGGGCTCAATTCCCACGCGGAGCGTGGGAACTATCAGTTCACAAATTTTCCTTTCCCTACCCTTCGATGAGTTTTTTCAATCGAAGTTGGCTGGCTGCGCGCGCATTTATCAGCTACCATTTTCGCAAATGAACATTAATGTTCGAATTCCAATACGAAAAGATCGCGAGGCCAGCCGATGAACCCTTCTACCTTGCCTGCACCACCGCTTGCCGAAGTCTATGACGTTGCCGTAATCGGCGGCGGGATCAATGGCGTCGGCATTGCAGCAGACGCAGCCGGGCGCGGTTTGTCGGTATTCCTTTGCGAAAAGGACGACCTGGCCAGCCACACATCTTCTGCCAGCAGCAAGCTGATCCACGGTGGCTTGCGCTACCTGGAACATTACGAGTTCCGCCTGGTACGCGAAGCCCTGGCCGAGCGTGAAGTGCTGCTGGCGAAGGCCCCGCACATCGTCAAGCAGATGCGCTTTGTGTTGCCGCACCGTCCGCACCTGCGCCCGGCCTGGATGATCCGTGCCGGCCTGTTCCTGTATGACCACCTGGGCAAGCGCGAGAAACTGGCCGGTTCGAAAAGCCTCAAGTTCGGTGCCGACAGCCCGCTGAAAAGCGAAATCACCAAAGGCTTCGAATATTCCGACTGCTGGGTCGACGACGCCCGCCTCGTGGTGCTCAACGCCATGGCCGCGCGCGAGAAAGGCGCGCATATCCACACCCAGACCCGTTGCGTCAGTGCCCACCGCAGCAACGGCTTGTGGGAAATGAACATGCAACGCGCCGATGGCAGCCTGTTCTCGATCCGCGCCCGGGCGCTGGTGAACGCCGCCGGCCCGTGGGTCGCCAAGTTCATCAAGGACGACCTGAAGCTGGATTCGCCTTACGGCATTCGCCTGATCCAGGGCAGCCACCTGATCGTGCCGAAACTCTACGAAGGTGCGCATGCGCACATTCTGCAGAACGAAGACCAGCGCATCGTCTTCACGATTCCGTACCTCAATCACCTGACCATCATCGGCACCACCGACCGCGAATACACCGGCGATCCGGCGAAAGTTACGATCACCGAAGGTGAAACCGACTACATGCTCAAGGTGGTCAACGCGCACTTCAAGAAACAGCTGAGTCGTGACGATATCGTCCACACCTATTCGGGCGTGCGTCCGCTGTGTAACGACGAATCGGACAACCCGTCGGCCATTACCCGCGACTACACCCTGTCGCTGTCCGGCGGCAGCGGCGAGGCGCCGATCCTGTCGGTGTTCGGCGGCAAGCTGACGACTTACCGCAAGCTCGCCGAATCGGCCATGGCGCAACTGGCGCCGTACTTCACCCAGATGCGCCCAAGCTGGACCGCCAAGGCCAGTCTGCCGGGCGGCGAAGACATGACCACGCCAGAAGCCCTGGCCGAGGCCATTCGCAGCAAGTTCGACTGGGTGCCGAGCGAGATCGCCCGTCGCTGGTCGACCACCTACGGCAGCCGCACCTGGCGCCTGCTGGAAGGTGTGCAAACCCTGGCTGATCTGGGTGAGCACCTGGGCGGTGGTCTTTACACCCGCGAAGTCGATTACCTGTGCGCCGAAGAATGGGTAACCCAGCCTCAGGACGTGCTGTGGCGCCGCACCAAGCTGGGCCTGTTCACCACTGCAGCAGAGCAGGACAACCTGCAACGCTACCTGTCCAAGGTTGAACAGAACCGCAGCAAGACCGAAGCGGCCTGACCGCTCCCCCCCCCCACAATGTAGGAGCGAGCTTGCTCGCGAAAAACCTGAGAGCGCCGCGTTTATCCGGAATAAACGCGGCGCTTTTGCGTTTTTCGCGAGCAAGCTCGCTCCTACAGTAGCCGGGCTGGGCATTCGGTTTTCCGAACACAACACCTCCCCTCATTCGGTTTGCCGTACCCGAGCCCTGAACCGTTGCCGTCATGAAAAGTTAATACTCATATAAATCATGAAGTTAAGCTTTTGTTTCAGGTATGGCACGACTCATGCTCTACACTTCCTGACGATTGCCTGAGACGCCTCAGCAGCCGTCAAGGCATTCGCTGTACAAGAGAGCCGTTTAGCTGGCTTTATAAAAAAAACAAATGTCGAGGAAGTATTGATGCGCATCGTTCCCCATATCCTGGGCGCAGCTATCGCTGCTGCTCTGATCAGCACTCCAGTTTTCGCCGCCGAACTCACCGGCACGCTGAAGAAAATCAACGACTCCGGCACTATCACTCTCGCTCACCGCGACAGCTCTATCCCGTTTTCCTACATTGCGGATGGCTCGGGCAAACCCGTGGGCTATTCCCATGACATTCAACTGGCCGTCGTTGAAGCCCTGAAAAAAGACCTGAACAAGCCCGATCTGAAGGTCAAATACAACCTGGTGACGTCTCAGACCCGTATTCCGCTGATCCAGAACGGCACCGCGGACCTGGAATGCGGCTCCACCACCAACAACGCCGAACGCGCCCAGCAAGTTGACTTCACCACCAACATCTTCGAAATCGGCACCCGTCTGCTGGTCAAGAAAGACAAGGATGGCAAGCCGTCCTACGTTGACTTTGCCGACCTGAAAGGCAAGAACGTCGTGACCACCGCCGGCACCACGTCCGAGCGCATCATCAAAGCGATGAACGCCGACAAGCAGATGGGCATGAACGTCATCTCCGCCAAAGACCACGGCGAATCCTTCCAGATGCTCGAAAGCGGCCGCGCGGTTGCCTTCATGATGGACGACGCCCTGCTGGCCGGCGAAGAAGCCAAGGCCAAGAAGCCGGATGACTGGGTAATCACCGGTACTCCGCAGTCCTTCGAAGCCTACGCGTGCATGGTTCGCAAAGGCGACCCGGACTTCAAGAAAGCCGTGGATGACGCCATCGCCAGCCTGTACAAGTCCGGCGAAATCAACAAGATCTACGCCAAGTGGTTTGAAAGCCCGATTCCACCAAAAGGCCTGAACCTCAACTTCCCGATGAGCGACAAGGTCAAGGAACTGATCAAGAACCCGAGCGACAAACCGGCTCCGGAAGTAAAGATCTAAAACCTGGCTAACCTTATCGCCTGAGGGAGCCAAACTCCTTCAGGCGTTTGTAATTACCTGCTGGCTTTAACTTGGAACACTCGACCTGGCGGTTTTCGAGCCGATTGCGTGTGCCTGACGTTCAACGTCAGGCGGGAACGGACTGTCCCAAGCGGGTGCTTGTACATCGATCGATCTCGAGGGGAGACCCTAATGAATTACAACTGGGACTGGGGCGTGTTCTTCAAGTCCACCGGCGTTGGCAGCGAGACTTATCTCGACTGGTACATCGCCGGCCTGGGCTGGACCATCGCCATCGCTGTCGTGGCATGGATCATCGCCTTGCTGCTGGGCTCCATTCTGGGGGTCATGCGCACCGTGCCAAACCGCCTCGTATCGGGCATCGCGACCTGCTACGTGGAACTGTTTCGTAACGTGCCGCTGCTGGTTCAGCTGTTCATCTGGTATTTCCTGATACCCGATCTGCTGCCGCAGAACCTGCAGGACTGGTACAAACAAGACCTGAACCCGACCACCTCGGCCTACCTGAGCGTCGTCGTGTGCCTGGGCCTGTTCACCGCCGCCCGTGTGTGTGAACAAGTACGCACCGGCATCCAGGCGCTGCCCCGTGGCCAGGAAGCCGCCGCGCGCGCCATGGGCTTCAAGCTGCCGCAGATCTACTGGAACGTGCTGCTGCCACAGGCCTATCGCATCATCATTCCGCCGCTTACCTCCGAATTCCTCAACGTGTTCAAGAACTCCTCCGTGGCGTCCTTGATCGGCCTGATGGAACTGCTGGCGCAGACCAAGCAGACCGCCGAGTTTTCGGCCAACCTGTTTGAAGCCTTCACCCTGGCCACGCTGATCTACTTCACCCTGAACATGAGCCTGATGCTGCTGATGCGCGTGGTCGAGAAGAAAGTCGCGGTGCCCGGCCTGATCTCCGTGGGGGGTAAATAATGGACTTCGATTTCAGCGGTATCATCCCCGCGATCCCGGGCCTGTGGAACGGCATGGTCATGACCCTGCAGTTGATGGTCATGGGCGTGGTCGGCGGCATCATCCTGGGTACGATCCTCGCGCTGATGCGCCTGTCGTCCAGCAAGCTGCTGTCCCGTGTGGCCGGCGCCTATGTGAACTACTTCCGTTCGATCCCGCTGCTGTTGGTGATCACCTGGTTCTACCTGGCGGTGCCGTTCGTGCTGCGCTGGATCACCGGTGAAGACACGCCGATCGGCGCGTTCACCTCCTGCGTCGTGGCCTTCATGATGTTCGAAGCCGCGTACTTCTGCGAAATCGTGCGGGCCGGCGTGCAGTCGATCGCCAAGGGCCAGATGGCCGCCGCGCAGGCGATGGGCATGACCTACGGCCAGACCATGCGCCTGATCATCCTGCCCCAGGCGTTTCGCAAGATGACCCCGCTGCTGCTGCAGCAGAGCATCATCCTGTTCCAGGACACGTCGCTGGTCTACACCGTGGGCCTGGTGGACTTCCTCAACTCTGCCCGTTCCAACGGCGACATCATCGGCCGCTCCAATGAGTTCCTGATCTTCGCCGGTGTCGTCTACTTCATCATCAGCTTTTCCGCCTCGCTGCTGGTCAAGCGTCTGCAAAAAAGGTTTGCCGTATGATCTCTATCAAGAACATCAACAAGTGGTATGGCGACTTCCAGGTGCTGACCGACTGCAGCACCGAGGTTAAAAAAGGCGAAGTGATCGTGGTGTGCGGGCCGTCCGGCTCGGGCAAGTCCACCCTGATCAAGTGCGTGAATGCGCTGGAGCCGTTCCAGAAAGGCGACGTGATCGTCGATGGCACTTCCATCGCCGACCCGAAGACCAACCTGCCGAAACTGCGCTCGCGCGTGGGCATGGTGTTCCAGCACTTCGAACTGTTCCCGCACCTGACCATCACCGAGAACCTGACCATCGCGCAGATCAAGGTGCTCGGCCGCAGCAAGGAAGAAGCCACCAAGAAGGGCCTGCAACTGCTGGAGCGCGTCGGCCTGTCGGCCCATGCCCACAAGCATCCAGGCCAACTGTCCGGTGGCCAGCAACAACGTGTGGCGATTGCCCGCGCCCTGGCCATGGACCCGATCGTCATGCTGTTCGACGAACCGACCTCGGCGCTGGACCCGGAAATGGTCAACGAAGTGCTCGACGTGATGGTGCAGTTGGCCCACGAAGGCATGACCATGATGTGCGTCACCCACGAAATGGGCTTCGCCCGCAAAGTGGCCGACCGCGTAATCTTCATGGACGCCGGCAAGATCATCGAAGACTGCCCGAAAGAAGAGTTCTTCGGCGACATCAGCGCCCGCTCCGAACGTGCGCAGCACTTCCTTGAGAAAATCCTGCAGCACTAAAAACAGCCTCACTCCCACCCTGTAGGAGCGAGCTTGCTCGCGAAGAACCCAAGAGCACCGCGGACATCCAGGATGCACGCGTCATCGTTGACGTTTTTCGCGAGCAAGCTCGCTCCTACAGTTGGCCGGAGGGCGGTAGCTGACCCAAGGCATCTGTGATGAAATGCGACCCCACCCCCTATCGCGCTGCGCCGCCATCACTTGCCGTGAAGCCTCGCCTGATACGTCAACTGTTCCTGCCGCCGTTGATCATCGCCCTGATGATCGGCTTGGGTTATATCGGCTTCTGCGTCAGTGAGTACTATGGCATCCGCACCCTCAGCGACAACGGCGAACGCCAGTTGGAGTTGCACGCTCGCACCGTCGAAAGCGAACTGAGCAAATACACCTACCTGCCCAGCCTCCTTGAGCTGGAATCCAGCGTTTCCCTGCTCCTGGCTGACCCCAACCAGGAAACCCGCAAGACCGTCAACGATTACCTCGAAGGCTTGAACCGCCGCAGCCGCAGCCGCGCCATCTACGTGATGGATACCACCGGCCGAGTGCTGGCCACCAGTAACTGGCGCGATGCCGACAGTTACCAGGGTGAAGACCTGTCCTTTCGCGCCTATTTCCAGAACGCCGTGCGCGGCCAGCCCGGTCGTTTCTACGGCATCGGCAGCACCAACGGCGAACCCGGCTACTACCTGGCCCACGGCCTGGAAGAGCATGGCAAGATCATTGGCGTCGCCGTGGTCAAGGTCCGCCTGGAAGCGCTTGAAGAGCGCTGGCAACGCGCGCGTCTCGAAGCTTTTGTCAGCGACGAAAACGGCATCATCATCCTGTCCAGTGACCCGGCCCGCCGCCTCAAGGCCGTGCGTCCCCTGAGCGAAGACACCAGGGACCGGCTGGCTAACAGCCTGCAATATTACTGGTCGACACTGGACGCCCTGGAGCCCCTGGCCCGCGAGCGGCTGAACGAAGGCAGCGAAAAGCTGACCTTCCCGGCCAACAGCGAAGTGGTCAACGATAAGCAAGAAGTCAGTTACCTGGCGCAAACCCGGCCACTGAATGACACACCGTGGAACTTCACCCTGCTCACCCCGCTGAATGAACTACGCCGCGCCGCGATCAACCAGGGCATCCTGGTCGCCGTCGCGTTTGGCTTGGTCGCGTTTTTGCTGATTGCCTGGAACGAGCGGCGCAAAGTCATCGCCACTCGCCTCGCCGCACGGGAGGCCTTGCAGGAAGCCAACAGCCAGCTGGAACGACGGATTGCCGAACGCACCGCCGACCTGCGTGCCAGCAATGAACGCCTCAAAGGCCAGATCCGCGAACGGCGCCAGGCCGAAGAGACTTTGCGCCGTGCCCAGGATGAACTGGTGCAGGCCGGCAAACTCGCAGCGATCGGCCAGATGTCCACCAGCATCGCCCACGAATTGAACCAACCCCTGGCCGCGCTGCGCACCCTGTCCGGCAACACCGTGCGCTTCCTCGAACGTGGGGCCCTGGACACCGCCAGCGCCAACCTCAAGACCATCAACGAACTGATCGATCGCATGGGTCGCATCACCGCCAGCCTGCGCTCGTTCGCCCGGCGCGGTGACGACCAGGGCGAAGCGAACCTGGCCAAGGCGGTGGACGCCGCGTTCCAGGTGCTCGGCGCGCGCCTGGACAACCTGCCCCTGGCCGTGCACCGTGACTTCACCCATGCCCAGTTGCAGATCGATCAGACGCGCCTGGAGCAGATCCTGGTCAACCTGATCGGCAACGCCCTCGATGCGATGCAGGCGCAACCGGCGCCGCAGTTGTGGCTGGAAGGCCAGAGCGCCGAGGGCAAATATCGCCTGCGGGTGCGCGACAATGGCCACGGCATCGACCCCGAGGCACGCAAACACCTGTTCGAGCCCTTCTTCACCACCAAGCCCGGCGAGCAAGGGCTGGGCCTGGGCCTGACCCTCTCCGCGAGCCTTGCGGCGGCCACCGGCGGCAGCCTGGCCGTGGAACATCCGGCCGCTGGTGGTACCGCGTTTGTCCTGAACCTGCCGCTGGCGGGCGCTGAAAAAGTTGAGTCGACATGAATATTGAACCCCAAGACCTCACCGTCCTGATCGTCGAAGATGACCCCCACGTACTGCTGGGTTGCCAGCAGGCATTGGCGCTGGAAGACATCCCCAGCGTTGGCGTGGGCAGTGCCGAAGAAGCGCTGACCCATATCGGCGAGAATTTCGCCGGCATTGTCATCAGCGATATTCGCCTGCCGGGTATCGATGGCCTGGCCTTGCTCACCCGCCTCAAGGCGCTGGATAAAAGCCTGCCGGTGGTGCTGATCACCGGGCATGGCGACATCTCCATGGCGGTCGGCGCCATGCGCAACGGCGCCTACGATTTCATGGAAAAACCCTTCTCCCCCGAACGCCTGGTAGACGTCGCCCGTCGTGCCCTAGAACAGCGTGGGCTGGCGCGGGAAGTCTGGTCGCTGCGGCGCCAACTGGCCGAGCGCGATTCGTTGGAGGGCCGCATCATCGGGCGCTCGCCGGCGATGCAAAACCTGCGCGAACTGATCGCCAACGTTGCCGACACGTCGGCCAACGTGCTGATCGAAGGCGAAACCGGCACCGGCAAGGAGCTGGTCGCGCGCTGCCTGCATGACTTCAGCCGGCGCCACGCCCACCAGTTCGTCGCCCTGAACTGCGGTGGGCTGCCGGAAAACCTGTTCGAAAGCGAGATTTTCGGCCACGAAGCCAACGCGTTTACCGGCGCCGGCAAGCGCCGCATCGGCAAGATCGAGCACGCCCATGAAGGCACGCTGTTTCTCGATGAAGTGGAAAGCATGCCGATCAACCTGCAGATCAAACTGCTGCGGGTCCTGCAGGAACGCACCCTTGAACGCCTGGGTTCGAACCAGAGCGTGGCCGTGGATTGCCGGGTAATCGCCGCCACCAAGTCCGACCTTGATGAACTGAGCCGCGCCAGCCAGTTCCGCAGCGACCTGTACTACCGTCTCAATGTGGTCACCCTGGAACTGCCGCCACTGCGCGAGCGCCGTGAAGATATCCTGCAGTTGTTCGAACACTTCCTGCAGCAGTCCTCACTGCGCTTCGATCGCATCGCCCCGGAGCTGGACAACCAGACCCTGTCGAGCCTGATGAGCCACGACTGGCCGGGCAACGTGCGCGAACTGCGCAACGTCGCCGAACGCTTCGCCCTGGGCCTGCCCGCGTTCAAGAAAAGCGGCACGGGCGGCAGCACCCACGGCCTGGCCTTTACCGAGGCGGTGGAAGCCTTCGAACGCAACCTGCTCGTTGACGCCCTGCAACGCAGCGGCGGCAACCTGACCCAGGCCAGCCAGGAACTGGGGATGGCCAAGACCACGCTGTTCGACAAGGTCAAAAAATACGGGTTGAGTCACTGATGGATCTATTCTTGAAAGCCGCCCTCGGCGCGGCGGTGGTGCTTATATTGGCCGCACTGGCCAAGACCAAAAACTATTACATCGCAGGCTTGGTGCCGCTGTTTCCGACCTTCGCGCTGATTGCCCACTACATCGTCGGCAAGGGCCGCTCGGTCGAGGATCTGAAGACCACCATTGTGTTTGGGATATGGTCGATCATTCCGTACTTTGTGTACTTGGCGACGTTGTATGTGATGGTGGATCGGATGCGGTTGGAGGCATCGCTCGCCGTGGCCGCAGTGGCCTGGTTGATGGCGGCAACCGTCCTGGTAAGCGTGTGGGTACGCCTCCACACCTGACCCAACGCGGTCAAAACTGTGGGAGGGGGCTTGCCCCGATGGCGTTGGGTCAGTCAATACATCTGTGGCTGACACACCGCTATCGGGAGCAAGCCCCCTCCCACATTTTGATCACAGTGTGTCAGCGGCCTGTTTGTCGATTTGGATAGCCTCTGCGTCAAGCGGTACGCGTCCACTCCCGACACACCACAGTCCAAATGTGGGAGGGGCTTGCCCCCGATGGCGGTGGGTCAGTCAATACATCTGTGGCTGTCACACCGCTATCGGGAGCAAGCCCCCTCCCACATTTTGATCACAGTGTGTCAGCGGCCTGTTTGTCGATTTGGATAGCCTCTGCGTCAAGCGGTACGCGTCCACTCCCGACACACCACAGTCCAAATGTGGGAGGGGGCTTGCCCCCGATGGCGGTGGGTCAGTCAATAAATTCATGGGTGACATACCGCTATCGGGAGCAAGCCCCCTCCCACAGTTTTAACCACAGTGTGTCAGCGGCCTGTTTGTCGATTTGAATAGCCTCTGCGTCAAGCGGTACGCGTCTACTCCTGACACACCACAGTCCAAATGTGGGAGGGGGCTTGCCCCCGATGGCGTTGGGTCAGTCAATACATCTGTGGCTGACATACAGCTATCGGGAGCAAGCCCCCTCCCACATTTGATCACAGTGTGTCAGCGGACTATTTTGTCGACTTGGATGCCCAGCTTCTTCAGGCGATACCAGAAGCTGCGCTCCGAGATACCGATCTTCGCTGCCGCCGCGGCCTGCACGCCATTGCTCTCCTGCAAGGCCGCCAGAATGTAGGCTTTCTCCACTTCCGCCAGCGCCGCATCCAGATCCTGTGGCACACCCGGCCCGTCGCTGAGGATCGCAGTCACCCCGCCCTCGCTCGGTTTCGAAGCAAACAAATACCCCGGCAAATCGATATCCTCGATCATCGGCGAAGCCGCTACGATGGTCGCTCGTTCCACGCAGTTTTGCAGCTCACGGATATTGCCCGGCCAGTGGTACGCCGCCATGGCCTGCAAGGCTTCCGGGCTGAACCCGGTGATGCGTTTGCCGGCGGTCGCGCTGAGGGTGCGGGCGAAGTGCCGGGCCAGGGGTGCGATGTCTTCCACGCGCTCGCGCAGGGCCGGCAAAGGAATCGGGAAGACATTCAGCCGGTAATACAGATCTTCGCGAAATTCCTTGTTGGCCACCGCGTCCAGCAGGTTCTTGTTGGTCGCGGCAATCACCCGCACGTCCACCTTGCGCTCGCGGGGATCACCCACCGGTTCGATGACCCGTTCCTGCAAGGCGCGCAAAATCTTGGCCTGCAAGGCCAGCGGCATATCACCGACTTCATCGAGGAACAGCGTGCCCTTGTCGGCCTGCATGAAGCGCCCTACCCGGTCGGCCACGGCGCCGGTGAAAGCGCCTTTGCGATGACCGAACATCTCGCTTTCCAGCAGCCCCTCAGGAATCGCCGCGCAATTGACCGCCACGAACGGTTGGTCGGCACGGCTGCCATGCTTGTGGATCGCGCGGGCAACCATTTCCTTGCCAGTGCCGCTTTCGCCGGTCAGCAGGATGGTTGCGCTGCTGTCGCGCACCGAGTCCACCGCCTGCAGTACTTTACGAAACGCCGGACTGTCACCGACCAGGCTGTCGAACTGTGCGTGTTCATCCAGCTCGGCACGCAAGCGCGCGTTATCGCGCATGATGTCGCGAAACTGCAGGGCCTTGGCCACCGTAATGTCCAGCTCGTCGATATCGAACGGCTTGGCAATGTAGTCGTAGGCACCATTGCGCATCGACTGCACGGCATTTTTCACCGTGCTGTAGGCCGTCATCACGATCACCGGCAACTGCGGATAACGCTGCTTGATCTCGGCCAGCAATGCCGGCCCGTCCATGCCCGGCATGCGCCAGTCGCTGATGACCAGGTCGATGTCCTCCTGCTCCAGTACCTTGAGCGCGTGCAGGCCATTACCGGCGGTAAACACCTGGATGCCGTTCTGGCTCAGGGCGGATGACAACAGGTCACAGAGCTTGGGCTCGTCGTCGACCACCAATACGTTATGCGTCATGCCCGTTCTCATCCTCACCGTCGTCTTCACCGTTAGCCGGAATGTACAGGTTGAAGGTGGCGCCGGCATCTTTCTCACTGACGCACTCGATGCTGGCGTCGTGGCTCTCCATGATCGAATAGACTTTGGCCAGGCCCAGCCCCGTGCCCGAGGCCTTGGTGGTGACGAACGGCGTGAAAATGCGCTCGACCATATCCGCCGGAATGCCCTGGCCGGTATCGGCGATGCTGATCACGGTAGTGTCACCCACGCTGCGGATACCCAGGGTGAGGCGCCCGCCTTCAGGCATCGCGTCGATGGCGTTGAGAATCAGGTTCAGACAGGCCTGCTTGAGCTGCTTGGCATCCGCGTAGAGCGTGGCGTCGGGCGCCTGGTCGTCAATCTGTGCATCGATATTGTGAGTACTCAACTCCGGGCCACAGAAGCCGAGGATGTCTTCCACCAACGGGCGTGCCGGTTGCTGTACGCGGATCGGCGGATTGGGCTTGGCGAAGTCGAGGAATTCGGTGATCAGGTCGTTGATCCGGCTGACCTCGCTGATCACGTACTCCAAGTGGCGTTTGTCGGCGTCCGGAAGGTCGGCGCGTCGGTGCAACAGTTGAGTGGCCGTCTTGATGATCCCTAACGGGTTGCGGATTTCATGGGCCAGGCCCATGGCGACTTCACCCAGGGCATGCAGACGATCACGCCGGCGCAGTTGGGCCTCCAGGTGATGCAATTCGCCCAGGCGTTCAGTCATGTGGTTGAAGGTGCTGCTCAGTTGCGCCAGCTCGTCGCCGCCACTGACCTCTACCCGGTGCGCGTAGTTGCCGGAGATCACCGCATTCACGCCTTGGGACAAGTCCCGCAGGGGCTGGGTCAGGCGCCGCGACACCCACACCCCTGCCGCCAGTGACAGCGCCGAGCTGACCAGGAAAATCAGCACGAACAAGTTGCTCTGGTTCACCAGCCCCACCAGGCTCGTGTGGCGCAGCAGGCCGCTGAAGATGACGCCTTGCAGCTCGCCGGCATCGTTGAATATCGGCCAGTACAAACCGCTGTACTGGTTGGTGAACTGCTCGCTCGGTTGCCGGGTGCTGCGCAGCTCGGCTTCGACATTCTTCGGGATGCGCGCCGGGTGGTTTTCGAAGCGCTGGGTGGAAAATATCTCGGAAAACCCCGTGGCATTGGCCAGGTACAGGCGCAGGTCGAGGGAATGCACATCGGCCACGCTGGTAAGGAAGCTGCTGTCCAGGTAGGTGGCTACCAGCAACAGATAATCGACGCCATCGCGGTTGGTCTCGAAGGTCGATACCACCAGGCCCGTGCTGACGCCGGCCACCTGTACGGTCTGCAACACCGTGTTGCTGGTCAGGTTGATCTGCTTGACGATGTCGTCGGCGGCGGTGCTGAACACCACCTTGTGATCACTGCTACGAATCAGCGCCACCACATCAATGTCGGTGGCATCGGCGATGTCGGCGGTGAGCCGGTCATGCCGTTCGGCCTGCCGCGATGAGGGTGGGCTGGTGTAGCGCAGGAACAGCTTGGCCATGCGCGCGTTGTCGTGAAGGATGTCGCCGATCTCGTCCTTGACGATCTTGGTCGACTCCTGCAGCCAGATACGCACGTTGCTGTCGAAAATCTGCGACAACGTGGTGGCGGCCAATTCCGCCGCGATCATGGTCGGAATGACGCTGACCAGCCAGAAGGCCAGCACCAGCTTGCGCTGGACGCTCCAGCGCGAAATGGCAAAGGGGCGGGCTTTCTGGCGGGTCTTGGTGATCATCAGGTTTCGCTTATCGCAGCAGCCATGGCAGGGTCGGAACGATCCGGTCGGAACAACATTTTGACTAACTTGAGCACGCCGTTGACCCACCGATTGCGGTGGCGGAAGAACAGGCTGTTGCCCTGGAACTGGCAGCCCAGGCGCAGTTTACTGGCATACCCGGCCTGGCCGCACTCGTACACCGCAATATTGTGTTGAATACAGTAGTCGACATTGGTCAGCCAGCTACGGAAGTACAGGTTGTACTCACGGCTGAACGCGATGTCATGCCCGAAAAACTTATCGATCAGCCGATGCTCGTCGAGCAGGATCAGGTTGAACGCCACCAGGTGCTCGTCCACCCAGTAAAGAACACACACCGCACGCGCTTGCAGCTGTTCGAGAATCCCCGTGAAGTAACCGGCGGGCAGGCGTTCGAACTGCAAGTCCGCGCGCTTCAGCGTGGCTTCATAGAGGCGCATGACCTCGGGCAGCACATCATCGATGTTGTGCCGCCACTCCACCCGCGGCCCCGGTGCGCGCAGTTTGCGGCGCAGGTCTTTGCGGGTGGATTTACCCAGCGAGCCAAGGTAAGCGTCCACTGAGCCGTAGGGCAGCGGCAACACGCCCGTGGGCAGGCTCGGCATGCTTTGAAAGCCAGCCGCACGGCAACTTTCGGCCCAATGCGGGTCGTTGCTCGGTGCGTCCTTGACTGCCAGCAGGCCGATGCCAAAGTCATCCGCATCCCGGCGCGCGACCTCCAGCAAGTGCTTGAGCAACTGCGGGCGCCGCGCATCCGCCACGCCACTGGCAAAACCGACGTCGCAGCGCTCGGCCACCGGCGAACCGAGGGCATACAACCCCAGTTGCAACAGACCCGGCCACAGTCGCGCCACACGTTCGGTCATGCGCTTGCCGGCGCCCGACAGTGTCGTGTCGAGACGATAATGGGTGATGAACGCAACAGCCACTGCCGCCAGCGTCCCCTCTTCGTAAACCGCCAGGTAACGCCACTGAAAGTCATCGATCTCGGCGTTTTCCACCGCGAGGTAATAGTCCCAGTCCTCCAGGGCACCGGGAAAACAGTCATTCCAGGCATCGCGCTGGATGGCCCGGATAGACGGGTAGGCTTGGGTGGTTATCACATCTGATCCCTTTGTGGCGAGGGAGCTTGCTCCCGCTGGGCTGCGAAGCAGCCCCCTCAACAGCAGTGAGTTCTTTCAGCTAAAAAGAGACCGCCGGTTTCAGGGCAGCTTCGCTGCCCAGCGGGAGCAAGCTCCCTCGCCACAACAGCTCAGGTTCGACGGACCGAATGTGCTGCTCGACAAACGCGGCGCTCAACTCGATCACCCGGCGGTATTGCAGGTCGACGGTGATCATGTGGTAGCAGTTATCCAGCAGGATCTTGGTCACCGGGCCACCGAGGTGGCGCTCCACGTAATCGGCGTTCCAGCGGCTGGTGATGTCGTCCTCGAGGGAGTGCAGCACCAGCGTCGGTACCTTGACCTCGGGCATGCGTTTCCTGACCACGGCGTTCAGGCGGTGCAACTCGCGCACGGTGATACCTTCCATGGTCAGCAACCCCGCCTCGCTGCTTTCGCCTTGCTTCATCTGCCGCTCGACGACGGCCCGCAGGCGTTCATTCTTGATGCCGTAGGGCGGCTTTTCTTCGAAGCTGCACAGGTGCACGCCGAACGGAATCTTCATCAGCAACGGCGTCAGAAACGCCAGTTTGTTGATGCTCCAGCCGTCGTACTTCAAGGTGGTGGAATACATCAGCAGCCCGGCGACCCGTCCCGGGTGTTCGGCGGCCACATACATCGACATCACCGCGCCCATGGACAAGCCGCCGACGAACACTTGCGCGTGACGCCGCTCGATCTGTGCGAAAGTCTTGCGCACCCCTTCGTACCAGTCCCGCCAGCCGGTGGCCTGCAGGTCGCTGTTATCACCGCAGTGCCCGGCCAGGGTGGGCACATACACCGTGCAGTTGCCCGCCTTGACCAGCCCCCTGGCGACCTGGCGCAATTCCGTCGGGGTGCCGGTCAGGCCGTGAATCAACAGGATCCCGACCGGACCAGCACCGAGAACGAAGCCGGCATCACCTTCACCGAGGTCGATCTCGCCGACACTCACCGTGTGGTCGCTCGCACCAGCAGTTGCTCGAGCAGCTTCAGGCCCAGGTCGATTTCCGGGTAGCTGATTTCCAGGGACGGCGCCAGGGTGATCACGTTCTTGTAGTAGCCGCCCACGTCGAGGATCAGGCCGAGCTTCTGGCCATCCACCAGCATGTCGCCTTTCATGCCCTCCTCGACCATGTAGTCCAGGGTCGCCTTGTCTGGGGTAAAACCGTCCGGGCCGCAGATTTCGCAGCGCAGCGCCAGGCCCAGGCCGTCGACGTCGCCGATGATCGGAAAACGTTTCTGCAAGTCCTGCAGGCCTTCAAGGAAATATTTGCCCTTGGCCATGACCATCGCGCCGTAGTCGACTTCGCTGGTCATCTTGAACATTTCCAGGCCGACCGCCGTGCCCAATGGGTTGGAAGCGAAGGTGGAGTGGGTCGAACCTGGCGGGAAGATTTTCGGGTTGATCAACTCTTCACGGGCCCAGATGCCGCCCAGCGGGTTGAGGCCGTTGGTCAGCGCCTTGCCGAACACGATCACGTCCGGCTGCACGTCGAAGTGCTCGATCGACCACAGTTTGCCGGTGCGGTAGAAACCCATCTGGATTTCATCGGACACCATCAGGATGCCGTGCTGGTCCAGTACGTGCTTGAGCTCGCGATAGAAGTTCATCGGCGGGATCACGTAGCCGCCGGTGCCCTGGATCGGCTCGACGTAGAACGCCGCGTATTCGCACTGGTTGGTTTTCGGGTCCCAGACGCCGTTGTATTCAGTCTCGAACAACCGCGCAAATTGCTGCACACAGTGGCTGCCGTACTCTTCCTTGGTCATGCCCTTCGGGCCACGGAAGTGATAAGGGAACGGGATGAAGTTGGCGCGCTCGCCAAAGTGGCCATAGCGGCGACGGTAGCGGAAGCTGGAGGTGATCGACGAGGCGCCGAGGGTGCGCCCGTGGTAGCCGCCTTCGAAGGCGAACATCAGGCTCTTGCCGTTGGACGCGTTACGCACCACTTTCAACGAGTCTTCAATCGACTGCGAACCACCGACGTTGAAGTGCACGCGACCGTCGAGGCCGAACTTGTTCTTGGCGTCCACCGCGATCATTTCCGACAGCTCGATCTTGCCCTTGTGCAGGTACTGGCTGGCAATCTGCGGCAGGGTGTCGATCTGTTGCTTCAATGCGTTGTTCAGGCGCGGGTTGGCGTAGCCAAAGTTGACAGCCGAGTACCACATCTGCAGGTCGAGGTAGGCCTGGTCTTCGGTGTCCCACACATAGGAACCTTCGCAACGGCTGAAAATACGCGGCGGCTCGATGTAATGCACAGTGTCGCCGTAGGAGCAGTACTTGGCTTCTTTATCCAGAAGGATCTGGTCTTCGGCGGTAGCGATACGGATATCAGACATGATGGAAAATTTCCTGAGTGTCGGCAGTAAAGGAGGTGGCGTTGGCGGCGATGCCTTGTGGCAGTTGCGCCAGCAATGCAGGCACTTCGGCAAAGGTGTCGAAGCGCGCATGGGGAATCTGGTGGGCGATGCAATACTCGGCGAGGCTGCCCTTGGCGAACACGAAGTCGGCGGTGGAAGCCACGCACATATCGGACTTGCCGTCGCCGATCACCAGCACGCGCTTGTTGCGCGGCGTGGATTTGCATTTGCAGTTGCCGGAAGCGGCGCGGCAGGCGTCGCTGGCATACGGGAAGTCGATGCGCCAGCTGTTCTGGTCGACCTGGCGCAGGCGGTTGGCGAGGATCGGCAGCAAGGTCACGTAGTTGCGCGACAGAATGCGCGCGATGCCTTGCTCGATGCCGTCGCTGACCACTTCGATGGTCGCGCCCAGACCCATGACGTGATCGACGAAATCCGGGAAGTCCGGGTCGATCTCGACACTGTCGAAATAGGCCAGCAATTCGCTCGGGGTCGCCTTGATCAGCGCCAGTTGGCGGCTCAGGCATTCGCGTGAACCGATATGCCCGTCCAGCCATTCCTGTTCGATGGTTTCCCATTCGGGGCCGGCGAAGCGTTGGAGGACGTTGTCGATGACATCGGTGGGGGTGATGGTCCCGTCGAAGTCACACACGATATGCCATTGGATCATTGCGTCTACCTTTGGAAAGAGGCGCGCTGTATGCGCTTGCATTACCGGTAGAGCAGGGAGCGTGCCAATTGGCCAAAGCCCAGCGGGGCTGGGGCTTTGCCGGATATTCCGGGCGACAGGTGCGCTGGAAGCTACAATTTTTGTAGCTTGCTACAAACAAGATGAGTGCTTGCGCAGGCGCCAGGGTTTGCGCGTTCATGCGCGCCTGTTCACTCATCAGGAACTGTGACCATGTTAAGGATCACATGCGCTGCGCTCGCCGGACTGCTGAGCCTCAGCGCCCATGCCGGCGGCATCACCGGAGACGTCGGCGCAGGCGTCAGCTACCAACCCCACGACCCGACCGGCAGCCGCTACGAAACCCGCCCCGTGCCCTACCTGGACCTGGACTGGGGTGACGTCAGCCTGAGCACCGATGACGGCTTGAGCTGGAGCGCATTGAACGCCCACGGCCTCACCGCCGGCCCGTACATCAATTACCTGTCAGGCCGTACCTCCAACGGCGCGCTGCAAGGCCTGCGCAATGTGTCGGACATGGCCGAGGTCGGCGGTTTCGTCCAGTACGCGCCGGCCGATTTCTGGCGGGTCTACGCGCAGCTGGGCCAGGCCGTGGGCGGTGGTCATTCCCAGAGCGGGGTGCTGGGCAAGGTCGGCGGTGAACTCGGTTACCCGTTGGGCGGTGGAATCATCGGCAGCAGCGGCCTGGTGGCGCACTTTGCCGACGCGCGCCAGAACCAGACATTTTTCGGGGTGGACGATAACGAGGCGGCCGCCACGGGGTTCAAGGCCTATAACGCCAGTGGCGGTTTCCAGAACGTCACCTTGAGCCAGAGCTTCCAGTTCCCCCTGGCGCGCAACTGGTCATTGCTGACCAGTGCGAGTTGGGTGCACCTGGTCGGCTCGGCGGCCAACAGCAGCATCGTCAGGCAAGCCGGCGAGGTGAACCAGGGCCAGGTGCAGACGGCGATCAGCTACACATTCGATTAAATGTGGGAGGGGTTTACTGTAGGAGCGAGCTTGCTCGCGAAAAACCTGAGAACGCCGCGTTAAACCAGATTCGCTGCGTTATCGTTGACGTTCTTCGCGAGCAAGCTCGCTCCTACAAAAAGCCCTAACTGACAGGCATTAGGGCAAGCCCCCTCCCACAGGGGGCCGTGTTTCAGTTTTCTTCGCCCTCGGCCAACAGGGCGATGCCTGCAATAATCACCGCAACTCCCACCCAATGCAGCGGGCTGATGTGCTCTCCCAACCCCAGCCAAGACCCCAGCAACACCGCCACGAACACCAGCGAACTCAACGGAAAGGCCAACGACAGACTGCTGCGCCGCAGGATCAGCATCCACACGAAAAACGCGCTGATATAACTGGCAATCGCCGCCAGAATCCCCGGGTTGCGCGCGACATCCGCCAGCCATTGCCAGGTGAAATCCATCTGCCCCAATTGATCACCGGCCACCTTGGTAAACAACTGCCCGGCACTTTCAGTGGCGATCAACAGCGCCCACAGCACCAGCGTGCCAAGCCGCCCATGCAGCCAGCCCGTGTCGACGGTTTGCGTACTCATGCCTGGCCCCCCGCAATCGCCACCAACATCACCCCAACCGTAATCACCAGCGTGCCCAGCCAACGGCGGCGGCTGACGGTCTCCTTGAGCACCCAACGGCCCGCCAGCACCACCAGGCAATACGCCAACGCCGCCAGCGGAAACAGCAGGCTCAACGGCGCACGGGACAAGGCTTCGAGCCAGACGAAAAACTCGATGACATAGGCCCCGATGCCGGCCCAGAGCAGCGGCGCATTGAGCACCTGGCCCCAGAACGCGCGCAGACGGAAACCGCCATCGAGTTGCGGCAAACGGTCCACACCGAGCTTGAAACACAACTGGCCGATCACATCGAGCACGATGGAAAGCGCCAGCAACATTATGACGGTCAGGCTCACGGGAACAACTCCTCGAACAGATCGATCAGCGCCGCATTGGTCGCGGCATTGCGCTGCAAATCCTGCGCGCTCCAACGCTCGGGCGGGGGCTGGTCGGATTTGGCTTCCCAGCGCTTGAACGCGTTGCTGAAGGCAGGCGCCGCGAACTCGCCGCACACGTCGATGCCAATGATGCGTTTATGCGCGGCCAACGCCCGCAGGGCCTGGAGCAAGTGGCTCAGGCGCATGCCGCCCTGGTCCCAGTTGGTGGCGGCGTCTTCACTGGCGAGCACGTCTTTGTCGAGGGTGATCCAGACCGCGTCGGTGGGCAGGCTGGCGATCATCTGGTCCAGGAACGTGGCCCAGTCCAGCTCCGCCAGGTTGCGCCAGTGCAGGTGATTTTCCTGCTGTCGGTGCCCGGCGCCATCGCCAACCCGGCCCCAGACTTTCGAGGGCGGGTGCTGCCAGGGGAACAGCTGCAACTGCCCGCGCTTGAGGGCGCCGAGGTTACCGCCGCGCAACTGCGGGTTATGCAGGTCGTCGCTGCAAGGGCCCAGGGTGACGATGCGTTTGATCGCCGGCATCTTCAGCGCGCGGTTGACCCACGAACCACAGTGGCGCTTGGGCGCAAAGCGCACCCAGTCGGGGTGGTTGTCGAAGTGGATCAGGCTGATGGGTTCTTTCAGGTCGGCGAGAAACGCCGGCGTGAGGTGGTGATAGTCGCCAGAGCCGACGAACAGGATTTCCGGGCGCGCATCCCTGGGCCGTGGCCGCTGGGCCAGGCGTTCGACGAAACGTTTCCAGGTTTTTTCGGTGGACCACAGGCGCAGTTTCGGGCCCAGGTCCAGCAGATCCAGGCGCGTGGCCCGGCCGCTGGCCAACCGCTGGGCAATCGGCGCCTGACCGGTGAGGCTGTGGTCGAGGTCAAGAATATTCAAGGCAGTGTTTCATCCCTAATGGCAGCGCCCAACCGCAGACCGGGTGGGCTTTAGGGGGTCAATGCAAGGGATGGGCCAGGGGTATATCGAGACCTACACAAAACCAATGTGGGAGGGGGCTTGCCCCCGATAGCAGTGTGTCAGCCAACTATTGGTGACTGACACACCGTCATCGCGGGCAAGCCCCCTCCCACATTTTGATCGGTGTCTGGCTTTAGTTTTTGGACTCACTAATGATCTGGCGAATCGCCCCAACAAAGGCTTCTGCCGGCTGGCCACCACTGACGGCATACTGGTCGTTGAACACGATGGTCGGCACCGAGGTCACGCCACGGGTGATCCACAGCTTCTCCTGCTCACGCACCTCTGCTGCGTATTCGTCGCTGGCGAGAATCTCGGCGGCGCGCTTGAGGTCCAGGCCGACGCTTTCGGCGATGATCGCCAGGGTCGCGTGGTCGGAGGGGTCTTGGCCGTCGGTGAAATAGGCTTTGAACAGCGCCTCCTTGAGGTTGTATTGCAAACCTTCCAACCCGGCCCAATGCAACAGGCGGTGCGCATCGAAGGTGTTGTAGATGCGGCTCTGGCCATCGGTGCGAAAGGCAAAGCCCAACGCGGCGCCCATGTCGCGAATGCGCTCGCGGTTGGCCTGGGACTCTTCGGCGCTGGAGCCGTATTTCTCAGTGATATGTTCCACGATGTTTTGCCCGTCGGCGGGCATGTTCGGGTTCAATTCGAACGGCTGGAAATGAATCTCGGCCTGCACCTCGGCGCCAAGCTCATCAAGGGCTACGGTCAAGCCGCGCAGGCCGATGATGCACCAGGGGCAAGACACGTCGCTGATGAAATCGATTTTCAGGGGAGTACTCATGGGCAGGCCACCTCGCTGGCATTAATGCGCCGCAAAAGCGACACGATACACCACCTTCACAGCAGCTTCGAAGGCTCGCCCAGGTCGATCTGCGCCCAGTGCGCAGTATCTTCGCGATGGGCTTGCAGGTAAGGCAGCACTGCCGCCAGCAACGGCGCCTTGAACGCCTCCTGGAAACGGTGGGCTAGGCCTGGAATCAATTTCAACTGGCTGCCCTGGATATGCGCGGCCAGATGAACGCCGTGCATCACCGGCAGCAACGGGTCGGCGGTGCCGTGGACTACCAGGGTCGGCACCCGCAGCTGGTTGAGCAACGGCACGCGGCTCGGCTCGGCGAGGATCGCCATGATCTGGCGCTTCACGCCTTCGGGGTTGAACGCACGGTCATAGGACAGCGCCGCCTGATGCAGCAATGCCTGGCGATCATCCTGCACATTCGGGCTGCCCAGTGCCGCAAGCAAATCCGCCTGCTGTTCCAACGCCACCTCACGATTAGGCGCGCTGCGCCGCGACAGCAACTGCACCAGTGCCGCATTCGGGGCCGGCAGGCCTTCGGCGCCGGAGCTGGTCATGATCAGGGTCAGGCTTTCCACCCGCTGCGGCGCCATCGCCGCCAGGTGCTGGGCGATCATGCCGCCCATGCTCGCCCCCAGCACGTGAAATTGCCGGACCTGCAACGCATCCATCAAACCCAAGGCATCGTCGGCCATGTCGGTCAGCGTGTAGGGCGCCGCCACCGGCAGGCCGAGCTTGTAGCGCAGCACCTCGAAAGTCAGGTTGGCGCTGGCCGGTGCCTGGCGCCAGGTGGACAGGCCAACATCGCGGTTGTCGTAGCGGATTACCCGAAAACCTTGCTGGCACAGGGCGACGACCACTTCGTCAGGCCAGTGGATCAACTGCCCGCCCAGGCCCATCACCAACAGCAAGGCAGGGTCGGACGCACGCCCGATACTCTGGTAGGCGATGCTTACCTGAGCCAGGTCGACCGTTTGGGTCGGGACATTGACGTCACATCGAGAAGCCGCAAAAGACGGCAGGCCGAACAACAGAGCGGCCAGTAAAAGCAACACGCGCATGAAAAACACCGAAATGCAGAACCCCAGTAGAGCGCGAGTCTGATGAAGTTTGTTCAAGCGCGCTGCCACAGTTCGATGACAGTTTGATGAAGAGTGCTAGGCGGTCCTGGTCGACATGCGCTGCAACATGAGACAAACTCACGCCATTCCGCTTCGTCACAAATTGTCTTCATGGAGAGCCCGTGCTCGAGATCCGTCACCTTAAGACCCTGCACGCCCTGCGCGAAGCCGACAGCCTGGTGGAGGCGGCCGAGCGCCTGCACCTGACCCAGTCCGCGCTGTCGCACCAGTTCAAGGAACTCGAAGAGCGCCTGGGCATGCCGCTGTTCGTGCGCAAGACCAAACCGGTGCGTTTCACCAGCGCCGGCCTGCGCCTGCTGCAATTGGCGGACGCCACCCTGCCCCTGCTGCGCGGCGCCGAGCGCGACATCGCACGCCTGGCCGGCGGCACCGCCGGGCGCCTGCACATGGCCATCGAATGCCACAGCTGCTTCCAGTGGCTGATGCCGACCATCGACCAGTTCCGCGATGCCTGGCCCGAAGTCGAGCTCGACCTGGCCTCGGGCTTTGCCTTCGCGCCGCTGCCGGCCCTGGCCCGTGGCGACCTCGACCTGGTGGTGACGTCCGACCCGCTGGAGCTGCCGGGCATCACTTATGTGCCGCTGTTCACCTACGAAGCCATGCTCGCCGTGGCCAACCAGCACCCGCTGGCGAATAAATCCTACATCGTGCCGCAGGACCTGCTGACGGAAACCCTGATCACCTACCCGGTGGAGCGTGATCGCCTGGACATCTTCACCCGCTTCCTGGAGCCGGCCGACGTGGAACCCGCCCAGGTGCGCACCTCGGAACTCACGGTGATGATGATGCAACTGGTGGCCAGCGGCCGTGGCGTGTGCGGCATGCCCCATTGGGCGCTGCACGAGTACAGCTCACGCGGTTATGTGAAGGCCAAGCGGCTGGGCGAGAAAGGTTTGTTCGCCACGCTGTATGCGGGCATCCGCGCGGACATGCTCGACGCGCCGTACATGCGTGACTTCTTGCTGACGGCCAAGGACACGTCATTTTCGACGCTCGATGGCGTGAGTGCGGTGCGCTGAGGCCCGCGACAGGCTCTCCGTTACCTGCCAACTTTGGCACGGCCCTGAACCTGTGGCGGCTCAGGAGCCGAAGCCTCTCTAGCTGATACCCCGCGACCTAAATGTGGGAGGGGCGGTGCGACGATTCGACTTGCTCCCGATGGCGGCCTGACAGCCGACCAGGATGTCGGATCTGGGCGAGTACATATCCGTTGCTGCGGTAACGGCGGCTTAGGGTTCCGCCCTTACGGCGTCTCACTTTTGAAAAGCGCAAAAGTAAGCAAAACGCTCTTGCCCCACCACTCGGCACCTCGCTTAGGCTCGGTGTGCCCGTAATCCGACAGTGATTTGGGGGGCCGCCGCCACGCGCCATCCATGGCGCGGGGCGGCTAAACCGGCATCCCTGCCGGTTTACCCCCCAAATCACTATCGGATTCCGGCCAGCGTGGTTTAACGGGGCGCCTAGATCAAGAGCAAGATCAAGAGCGGCTCGCTTCGCATCGTGGATACCTATGCGTTACCTGAGACCAACCTTGCATAGTGCTCGGCTGTCCGAGACACATGCACCGCTGGGCCCCTTGGTGCCGCGCCTACACTCGCCCCTTACATTCATCCGGGCGCACAGCACCTTGCTCAACTTGCGCCCTTTAGTAAGGGTTCGCGCATGCACACCTCATTGCCTTCTTCCCCAGCCCGACAGGGTGACGATCCACAACCGATCCAGGCCAAATACACGCCTCTCGTCACTTTTCAGCCTGTGACGTGGCCTGTGGTCCCCCCGGCGTCTTCGACCGAGGACCAGCAGGAGCACCTCATCGGCGAGCTCGCCAAACTCAACGTCCAAACCAACGACCTGATACAGGCACAGCCAAGCCTGGGCAGGGTGTATCAGCATAAATTGACTGAAGCATTTCCCCATTCGCCCCGGCCCATCAACCCAACCAGATCTTTTACAGCCGTTACCGGGAGGACCAGGAGGGGCAACGGCAACTCTTGTCCAGCGAGCCGTTGGGGTCGTTGCTCACCCGGTTGCGCACGCCAGACGGCGGCACCTATCTGACCCAACAGAGCGGTGCCTTCTACCGGGAACCCAACACACTGGACGCGGACAAGCACCTGTCTTCAAACGGCACGGCGGCGCAGTTGGCCGGCTCGACGGAAATCGCCGTCATCCAAAGTCTGAACGCGTTCTGGGATACCGCCGAGGACGACCAACCCGACCCGGAGGAACAACTGATTGCCTTGCGTCGCCAGGTGCTGGCCCAGCAACTGGCGCTGCGCACGGTGGATGGCACGTTGTCGTCGGCCGGGCGGACACTGGCCGACAATGTGCTCAAGTACCCCACTGCGGCGGCGCGGGAAAAGGCCTTCGCCATCGACAACAGGCCCGCGGTATACCGGCTGATGCTGGAGGACGGCAGCGAGTTCGCCGCGGCATTCATCCTCAATGCCACGGGCAAGGCTCCGCCTACGGGCAGCGTGATGCTGTACAGCCCGGGCGAGGCGTTTGAGGAATATGAAAGCCTGGACCGTTTGAATCAGGCCGTGGCGGCGCGCATACGCGAAGGCGGCCCGGCCGGCAAGCGCCTGCTCGCAAGCCTGTCGAAAACGGCCCGCGCAGGGCTGCCCGGTTTGCCCGTGCTGGCCGCAAGCCCGCCAACGATAGAGGCCGATATCGTGGCGCACTGTGTTCGCTCAGTGCGAATTCGACAATATTTTGCTGTGCGCGAAGCCCTGCGCAAGGAGGCATTGCCGGTGGCCGGCGAACTCGATCTGGCGGCGGCGGACATCACCCAGTATCTGGATATCACCGATGCCTTTGCCACACGTAATCTGCGCCTGATAGAGGTGCGCGAACCCGAGTGGCTGAAAACCGCCGACGTGCACGACCAGGCCCGCTACAGGCAACTGGAACAGGCGATGAGTGACAGCAATGCGGCGCTCATGCCTTTTCTTGAAAAGGTTCAGACACTGGAAGCGTTTTCACTCGAACACACAGACAAGGTCCTGAAAAAACAGAAACCGGCCTATGCCGACGTGGATATTGCCCCGTATAAAAGCCTGGTTCATCTGCGTATATCCGCCTCCCTGCCGGTGGAGTTGATGGGTTATCGCGACGAGAACACCTCGGTCGTTTACATCACCGCCGATGAAAAAATAAACATCCCACGGTTTCTGGAAGGCCAGACACTGACCCATGGCACCTGGAAGAGCCAGGTCGTCATAGACCTGCGCACACTGGGCAGTTACGCCCAGCGCAATGTCGACCCATGGTCCGCCCATGACTTCCACAGAACCATCAGCGCCACCGCCACCCTTGTCGATACCGACGGCAACACCAAGGGCACGCTTGGCGATTCGGATTTACGCGCGCTCGCCCAGGAAGCCGATATTGGAGGAAAATACGCCGAGTACCTGAGGTCAACCTTTGCGCAGGGCAGCGAAGGCAACAGCTTCGCCACCGCCTGGCAGCGCGCCAACGCGGCGAAAATGCACAAGGACGCCCTGGAGAGCCGGTTGAATCCCGATGTTTACAAGCTGTTTATATTCAAGACGCCCGGGAGCGGGCTTGACTGGATAAAGGCGGTGGTCGAGTACCCCGATTCCACAGAACGCCCCCGGGTCAGCGCGTTCGAGATCGACGTGAACCTGTTGGTGATGGGCGGCGCACTGGATGAAGGCCGAGGGGGGCAAGTGATCAACGGCGTGTTGATCATTCAGCGAAAAGGCACCACGCCTGGCGGCGTCTGCGTGCTGTATACACCGGATGCCCCGGATGAAGCGCCGTTCAGGGAACTGGCCAACGGCCTGAAAGAGCTGGACGCGCTGAAGGCAAAACCGCAATGGCGAGCCTACTTCAGCGCGCGCATGGCCACTAACGATGCGCACGAGCGCTCACGGATCTTTAGCGACACACGCGGCGTGCACCGCTATGCCTTAACAACGATAACCGGCAATTTTCACGCGTATTTGTATCTGGTGCAGTTTGGGTTTCAACTCGCGCATGCCGCTTTCCGTTCACGCAGCAATGCGCAGATTTCCCGCGAGTCCACCGTAAACGCCTTTATGTTCGGCATTGAAGTGGCCGATCTTTTTATCGGCCTGGTGCCCGGCAAGGCCGCACAGACGTTTGTGCGCAGGGGCATAGAGAAAGGACTAGGCCTGGCCAGACAACTGGGCCGCCGTATGCCGGGGCTGGTCCGAAAAATCGGCACCCACCACAGGGCACGCATCGCGGTAACAAAGGCTTCGATCCGGCCGTTGGAGCCGGCCTGGGTCGATGTTGCCGCGTATCGGTTGCCCCAACCGATCGACGCATTCTTTGACGTGGAAGAATTTGCCCAGGCGAACCACTACACGCTGTGGCGCACATCGGGCAACGCCCCGTGTTTTTTTGACAAACACAATAACCAACTGATCGCGATGAGGGATGAAGGCGGGCGTTATCACCTGTTTCAGTCCTTTGTCGAAGACGGTGCGCGCTATGTAAAAGACCCGGCAGGAAACAGCGCGAGCTTTATGGCGGTGCCGGGCGACGCAAAAAGCTGGAAGCCACGTTTCGAACGCACGACAGCGGGCGGCGGCACGGTGATGGGCATGCTGCGCGGGCTCACGCCTGAACAGCAAGTCGATGCCGACCTGATCGCGGCGCTTGGTATCTACTCGACAGATGAGCAGTTAAGGTATTTCGAACCCCTCATTAAAGAAATGACGGAGCCACAGAAGCGAGCGCTGCTGGCGAACGCACGACAGCAGATGGGTAATATCGACGAAGCCACCTTTCGTCGCAGGATCTCGGGGCAGCGGAATTTAAGCCCACGCGCCAAAAATGAATTACGTGACGCATTGTTGAGGCTGCATTCGGAGGCGGACATCTACGTCCATATAAACAGATCAACCTCGAACCTGGTCCCTCCCCTGCTCCCGTTGGACAAAGATAAATTGTTTAAAAAAATAAAAAGACTAATTGGCAAAAACGATAACTTTTCAAAAGAAATCCGAGCCTCCATTAAAATTCAGGACCCCGACACAAACGCACAGTTTGTAGGGTATGCGATCACACCCAAGCAGATGAAGAGCCTGGATAAATTTGATGAAAATTATAAACTTTCAACTTGGTCATTGGATTCGCTCAAGGCGTTTCTAAACGAAAAAGGACGCCAACAAACGCTTACCCGAATAGCTACCGATAATAAAATTACGCTCGAAGAGGCGCTGGAATCGCTTTTGTCGAACCCTGAAGTACAAAAATCCTTAACCCTGTTCAGAACAATAAAATTCAAGGAAAAGCTCAAAGAACTTGGCGTGGTCTCCTACGCCGAGGACTTTAAAAAATCCGGTATTCCCTATGTCGCCATGTCACGCGGTACATATAAGAGCGGTGAGTCTGGCGTAAGAATGATCGACAGTGTCGCCGTCACGGATTTTGAAAAGAACCTCCCTCGGTTTTCAGCGTCTTTAGAATTTGACGCCCCCCGTGTACCCACCAAAAAAATTGAAAAACCATCCCCTGCACCGACACCTTCCCCGGCTCCCCCAACGGCCCGAGACCCCGCGGTCAACATCGTGAAGCAGGACGAGTTGTTAGAAGCGCAAAGCCCGCTGCTATCAGAGAGTGCGAGAAACAAACTCGAGCAGATCACTCAGGACATTCAGGCAGGTCGTGTGAGCCGCAAAAAAATCGGCAACTACACCTATACTGATTTACCCCAGATAGAGGCAGGCGCGGGCCGTGGTCGATGGCGGGTGGCCATTGAGCGCACCGCAAAAGAGGATGGCAAAGATGTCTTCGTACTCCGGGGTATCTTTGATTATCACGATACGAGGTCGGTCGCCTGGGGAATGTAATGCCCCTTAACCCTCGCCGCGCAGCTCACGCCACATGTGGATCTTGTCGAAGTAGTCCAGGCCCACCCGCACCGCCAACGGTTCCAGGCCGTACTGGATAAAGCCGCAGCGCCGGTACAACGCAAAGGCGGCGTCATTGCCGGCGGTGACGGTCAGTTGGACTACCTTGAGGTGCGGGTGCTCGCGTGCCTGGTCGAGTGCCGCCTGCACCAACCGGCGGCCCAGGCCGTTGCGTTGATGGGCTGGAGTCACGTACATGCCGAACAACGTCACCTTATGCCGCGCTTTCTCCCGAGGCTCGAACGCCAGGCCGACGATGCCGACCAGTGCGTCGCCGGCATATGCGCCGAGCAAACGGTCCAACGCACCGTCCAGGCGCTTTTGCCACCAACTCAACGGCATCGCTGCGCGCTCGGCGACGCTGGAGGTGAACGCCTGGGGATAAACCTCATAGGCCTCGAGCATCAATGCCCGATAGGTCTCGACATCGCAGGCATTGAGTGGGCGAATCGTCATGCGCCGAGCAGCGACGCGCGGTACAGCGGCAGGATCTGGTCACGGCTCAGCGGCGCCAATGGCAGGCCGCCGTCGCCCATGGGGTCGATCCAGCGGATTTCTTCAATTTCAGCGGCCGGGGATACCGCCACGTCGATGTGCAGCTGGAACATGTCGGCCTGCACGGTAAAGCCAGGCTCGTTGGCGGCGGGCCCCGAGAACTGCCCGAGGTACACCGCTTGTGCCGGATCGATGTGCAGGTTCAGTTCTTCCCGCAGTTCGCGGGCCAGCGCCTCGACCGGTTGTTCGCCCGCGTCGATTTTGCCGCCGGGCTGCATGAAAGCCAGGGTCCCGCGTTTGCGCACCAGCAACGTCTGGCCGTCTTTATCGATCAGGACAGCGGCAGCGATGCGGATAATTGAAGGGCTCATGTGGGAATCGTTATCTCGTCGGGTTGTTTGATAAATACGCTGTATTTTGCGCCCTCCATCGACTCGAACGCGATCAGCTTGTCCACCAGCGGCAGGTTCAGCACCTTGCCGGCGTTGAGCAGGAGCATGCCGTTGTCGGCGTTGAGGTTGCGCGCCAGGACCATGCCGTCCTCAAGTTCGCGGGTGGTGAGGACTTTGACCGTGGGGTCGCCCAGGGTCACGTCGCTGAGGAAGGTGGCGCAGGCCTGCACAAAATCCTCGACCAATTCCGGGTCGTAAAGGCGCCCGGCGTACTTGCGGATATACAGCAACGCTTCGTCGCTGTTCAGGTGCCGCTCCAGGATCAGGCCTTTTTGCAGCTCGATGAAGTCCACGGCCAGTTTCAGCAGCCGCGAACCCGCCGGGATCGCCTCGCCCTTGAGGTGGTCGGGAAACCCCGAGCCGTCCCAACGCTCCTGGTGATGACGAATGATCCGCGCCGCGTCCTTCATCGGCTCCAGGGTCATCAACAGCGACTCGCTCTGGGTCGGGTATTCGCGATACAGCGCGCGGTGGGTGCTGTGCAGCTTGTCGGACGGCGCAACCATCATGCTGTCGGTCCAGCTCAGTTTGCCGATGTTGTACAGCGCCGCAGCCATGGTCAGGTCGCGGGTGCTGGCTTCATCCATGACCTGGGCGGCGCAGTACACGCGGATCAATTCGATCAACGCGCGGTTGGTCTGCTTGTCCTTGGGCAACCGCAGGTTGGCCAACAGCGAAAACACTTCGGTACCGGTCACGTAGCTGCGCTTGAGCTCGTCGTAGGCCAGGTCGAGCATGTCGGCGGTCTGTTGCAGTTCGGCGGTACGCGCCGTCACGCGCTTTTCCAGCGTGGCGTTCAGCGTTTTGAGCTGGTCGTTCTGCTCCCGTGTGAGGCGTTCAAGCCGCTGATGTTCGAGGGTCTGCTGCAAGACCAACTGCAACTCTTCGTCGTTCCAGGGTTTGCTGATGTAGCGGTGAATCTGCCCATCGTTGATCGCCTTGACGATGGTGGTCAGATCGGCGTAACCGGTGAGCAGGATGCGGCCGGTGGCCGGGTACAGGCGGTGGACTTGCGCCAACAGCGTGGCCCCGTCCATACCGGGCATGCGCGCATCGCTCATCACCAGGTCGATGGGCCGGGTTGCCATGATCTCCAGCGCCTGGGCGCCGCTGGTGGCCAACACCACCTCGTAAGGCTGGCTGCGCAACAGGCGGCGCAGGCTGTTGAGGATCGACTCTTCATCGTCGACCAGCAGCACAGCGGACTTCGTAGCGAGTTGTTCATCCATGGCGACTCTGCCTTCAAATTAAACGATGTGAAGCTCGATTGAACCGGTGCGCCGTGCCGATCCAGGCCAGCAGCGCGAAAATGCTGTTGATTTGACGCCAACTGGCCGTCGATATCAAGGGAGCTCAGCTATGCTGTCACTGCATGTTCACACCCCTTTGATTGTAAAACCAGGGAAGGAATCGTTATGCCGTCGAGTCTTCTGCACAGGCGCAGGGCACCATGAGCCCGGAATCAGGGCGGGCCAACCGTCGCATCCTGATCGTCGATGACGCGGCTTCGATCCACCAGGATTTTCGCAAGATCCTCTGCGCCGATGAGCACGGCGAGCCCTCGCTGGACACCTTGGAGTCGGCCCTTTTCGGCACCGCCGCGCCGGTACGCCAGGCATTCGAGCTGGATTCTGCCTACCAGGGCCAGGAAGCGCTGGCGCTGGTGAACAAGGCCCTGCAGGACCAGGCGCCCTATGCGCTGGTGTTTATCGACATGCGCATGCCCCCCGGTTGGGACGGGCTGCAAACCATCGAACAACTGTGGGACGTCGACCCCAACCTGCAAATTGCTCTGTGCACGGCCTATTCCGACTATTCCTTCGAGGCGATCGAAGCGCGCTTGAAGTACAACGACCAGTTGCTGATCCTGAAAAAGCCGTTCGATCACCTGGAAATCCGCCAGATGGCCAGCGCCCTGACGTGGAAATGGCAACTGGCCCAGGACGCCGCGCTAAAGGTGATCAGCCTGGAGCGCACCATCGAAGAACGCGTGCAGGAACTGCTCAAGGTCTCGCACCTGTTGCAATACGACGCCCTCACCGGGCTGCCCAACAGTACGCTGCTGGGCGACCGGCTGACCCAGGCCATCGCCCTGGGCCGGCGACATGACACGCAACTGGCGGTGATGTTTATCGGGCTCGACCGCTTCAAGCGCATCAACAATGCCCTGGGCTACCCGGTAGGCGATGAAGTGCTCGAGCAGGTCAGCCAGAACCTGGTGGCAACGGTACGGGCCTCTGATTCGGTGTTTCGTTACGGCGCCGATGAGTTCGTGATCCTGCTCAACGATATCCAGCACCCCCAGCAAACCCAGCACATTGCGCAAAAAGTGCTGAATGCCATCAGCGCGACGCGGCACGTCGCCGGGCAGGACCTGAGCGTGACCGCGAGCCTTGGGATCAGCGTTTACCCCAACGACAGCGCCAACGCGGTGGGGTTGATCAAGCAGGCTGAAACCGCCATGCACACCAGCAAGGAGCGCGGCCCGAACGACTTCAGTTTTTATACCGAAGACATGAACCTGCGCGCCCGGCACCAGCAAAACCTGGAGAGCGCGCTACGCCAGGCGCTGGAGCGCGATGAGTTGGTGCTGCACTACCAGCCCAAGCTGGAGCTGGAATCCGGGCGGATCGTCGGCGCGGAGGCGCTGACACGCTGGTTTCATCCAAAGTCCGGCTGGATCAGCCCGGCCGAGTTCATTCCGGTCGCCGAAGACAGCGGCCTGATCGTGCGCCTGACCCTGTGGGTACTGCGCCAGGCCTGCGCACAAGCCCAAGCCTGGCGGCACATGGGCCTGGCGCCGCTGCGCATGTCGGTGAATATTTCGGCGATCGACTTTCGCCAACGCAACTTCGTCGACAACCTGGCCGCCATCCTCGAACAAACCGGCCTGCCGCCCGCTCTGCTGGAGCTGGAAATTACCGAAAGCGTGCTGATGCAGAACGTCGATGAAACCGTGGCGATCCTGCAAAGGATCAAGGCGCTGGGGGTGCGCCTGGCCCTGGATGATTTCGGCACGGGCTACTCCAGCCTCAGCTACCTGCGGCGCTTTCCCATCGATGTGCTGAAGATCGACCAATCCTTCGTGCGCGGCCTGAGCATTAATAGTCAGGATGAACAGCTGATCAGCGCTATCATCGGCATGGGAAAAAGCCTGAAACTGGACATCATTGCCGAAGGCGTGGAAACCCTCGACCAGCTGAATTTCCTCAAAGCCCAGCGCTGTGAGGAGGGCCAGGGTTTTCTCTTCAGCAAAGCCTTGGCGCCGCAGGATTTCGTCCAGTTGCTGCAGGTGGGTAGCGCGACACTGATGCCCGATCAATAGCCCCAGGCCGCAAGGAGTGCTCGCTTGAGCCATGTTTCAACTGCCCGTACCGGCTTCATTCTCACGTTGTGCCTGGGCAGCGGCGCACCGCTGGCCGCCGCACCGCTGAACGAGGCGCTCAAACCCATGCCGGCGATACCGGCGCTGGACCCGGCCAAGGTTGAGCTGGGCCGCCAGTTGTTCAACGAGCCGCGTCTGTCGGCGAATAACACGCTGTCCTGCGCCAGCTGTCACCGCCTGGAATCCGGCGGCGCCGACAACAAGCCGTTCTCGATCGGCTTTGACGGTAAACCTGTGGTGCTCAACACGCCTTCAGTGTTCAACGCCAGCCTGAACTTCAAGCAGTTCTGGAATGGTCGGGTAGACACGCTGGAAGCACAGGTTGATCAGGTGGTCACCAGCCCCGTGGAAATGGGCAGCGACTGGAACACCGTGGTGCAGAACCTGGCGGCCCTGCCCGTCTACCAACGCGCCTTCGCCCAGTCTTACCCCGATGGCCTCAACGCCGCCAACGTGCAAAACGCACTGGCTACCTACGAGCGCACGCTGCTCACGCCCGACTCGCGGTTCGATCAGTATCTGCAGGGCAACACCGCGATACTGACCACCCAGGAAAAGTACGGCTACCAGCGCTTCAAGGAGTACGGCTGCATCGCCTGCCACCAAGGCGTGAACATCGGCGGCAATATGTTCCAGAAATTCGGAGTGATGGGCGATTACTTCCAGGCACGCGGCAACCCGCAGGAGTCGGACCTGGGGCGCTACCTGCTGACAAAGGACGAAGAGGACCGCTATGTGTTCAAGGTGCCCAGCCTGCGCAATGTCGCCGTCACCGCGCCGTATTTTCACGACGCTTCGGCCAAGACCCTGGAAGAAGCAGTCGATGTGATGTTCAAGTACCAACTGGGGCGTAACCCGACCCAGGAAGACAAGGACCTGATTATTCAATTTCTCAAGACCCTGACCGGTAACTGGGCGGGCAAGCCCCTATGAGACGCTTGTCACGCCTGTATCGCCGCCGCGCCAGCCAGGTGTTGCTTGGCCTGATGACTCTGGTCCTGGCCTCCACGCTGGTGTTTTTGTACCTCAAGTCTTCCCGCGACCAGACGGCCACTTATACCCAGTCGCGCGACCTGATCCGCCAGCTCCAGCAGCTCAATGCCCAGTGGGACAGCGAAGTGCTCAAGGCGCGGATCGCGCTGACCCATAACTACGACCCGCTGGTCATGCCCCTGACGGAAATGACCCGGATCGGCGCTGAACTTGCGAGCCGCGGCGCCTACCACAGCGCTGCCGACCTGCCGGGTTGGCAAGCCAGCCAGGCGGCCTATCAGGCGGCCATCCAGGACAAAGCCCGGCTGGTGGACCAGTTCAAATCCCACAACGCGGTGTTGCGTAATTCGCTGGCGTTTCTGCCGACCGCCGAAGATGACATCCAGGCCCAATTCAACAGCATTGACGACGAAGGCCGCCTGCAAATGCAAAGCGTGGCCACCGACACCTACGACCTGCTGCTCAGCAGCCTGGAGTTCGCCCAGGTCACCAGCGACGAGCGCGCCGCCGATATCCTGGTGGGCCTGGGCAAACTGGCGATCAACAAACAGAGCCTGCCGGTTGAGTTCCAGGCGCCGGTGGATATCCTCAGCAATCATATTTCGCTGATCCTGCGCGAACAGCCTGTGGTCAACAGCCTGCTCGAACGGATTGCCGCCGTGCCCGTGGCCGAGCACCTCGACGCGCTGACCACCCACCTCGATCAGGACCAGCAGGCCGCCGACCTCATCGAACATCAATACCACCGCTACCTGCTGGTGTTCTCGACCTTGCTGGTGGTGCTGCTGCTCTACCTGGCCGTGCGCCTGCTGCGCAGTTTCGCCGAGATCAACCGCGTCAACCGCGCCTTGCAATCGGCCAACGAAACCCTGGAACAACGGGTGGAACGGCGCACGCAACAACTCAAGGACGCCCAGAGCGAGCTGCTCGACAGCGCCCGCCAGGCAGGCATGGCAGAGATCGCCACCAACGTGCTGCACAACGTCGGCAACGTGCTCAACAGCGTAAATATTTCCGCCGACCTGGTCAGCCGCAAACTGCGCAGCAGCAAGGCCTTGGGCCTGGGCAAGGCCATGCAACTGATCAACGCGCACCAGGGCGACCTGGGCAGCTTTCTCACCGAGGATGAAAAAGGCAAATTGCTGCCGGGCTACCTGAACCAACTGGTGGACGCGATTGCCATCGAGCAGCAAGGCATGAGCGATGAGCTGGCGCAACTGAGCAAAAGCGTCGACCACATCAAGGACATCGTCTCGACCCAGCAATCCTATGCCGGCGCTTCCAAGCTGCTGGAGCCTGTGGATATCGCTGCCCTGATGGACGATGCCTTGCGCATGAACGCCGGCGCGCTGACGCGTCACCACGTCACGGTGGTCAAGGAATACGCGCCGGTGCCGCAGATTCTGGGGGACAAACACCGGTTGCTGCTGATCATGGTCAACCTGATCAGCAACGCCAAGTACGCCATGACCGGTCTTTCCGAGCGGCCACGGCAAATCACCCTGAGGGTCGAACAGGTAGGTGACCAGACCCTTAAAATCAGTGTGAAGGACGATGGCGAAGGCATACCGGTCGAGAATATGACGCGGATCTTCACCCACGGCTTTACCACCCGCAAGGAAGGCCACGGCTTCGGCCTGCACAGCTGCGCCCTGGCCGCCGTGGAAATGCACGGCCAGCTCACGGCTCACAGCGACGGACCGGGCCTTGGCGCGGTGTTTACCTTGACGATTCCCTTGACCCTTGTCGGAAGTACCGCATGAACCAGCCTCCCAACCGGCGCATCCTGCTGATCGATGACACCCCGTCCATCCATGAGGATTTCCGCAAGATCCTGATGCCGAGCGCAGAATCCAATCTGGCGCTGGACGAGATGGAGTCGGCGCTGTTTGGCGACACCGCCACGCCGCAAGCCCAGGCGTTCGAGCTGCACTGCGCCTATGGCGGCGAGGAAGGCCTGGCCTTGCTGAGCACCGCCATGGCCGAGCAACGCCCTTACGCGTTGGCCTTCGTTGACATGCGCATGCCCCAAGGCTGGGACGGCGCGAAGACCATCGAGCAGCTGTGGAAGGTCGCACCCGACCTGCAAGTGGTGGTATGTACCGCGTACTCGGATTATTCCTGGGATGACCTGCTGTCGCGCCTGAACGCCTATGACCGCTTGCTGATCCTGAAAAAGCCGTTCGACAACATCGAAGTCCAGCAAATGGCCAACACCCTGGCCAATAAATGGGACATGGCCCGGCGCGCGTCCCTGCAAACCCAGCATCTGGAACAGCTGGTGGAACAACGCACCCAGGCGTTGCAGTTGGAAATCAACGAGCGCAAGCACCTGGAAAGCCAGTTGGTGCAGTCGGAGAAGCTGGCCTCACTGGGGCAACTCGCGGCCGGCGTTGCCCATGAGATCAACAACCCGGTGGGTTTCATCTCATCCAACCTCAGTACCCTCGACAGCTACTTCAACCAGTTGCAACAGATGCTGGAGGCTTATCAACACAGCGAAGCGCTGATCCCGGCGCAGGACCAGCGCGAGCGGCTCAACGCGTTGCGCACAGAACTGGAACTGGAGTTTCTCAAGGAAGACATTCCGGTGCTGATCCGCGAGTCCAAGGACGGTATTGGTCGCGTGGTACAGATCGTCAAGGACCTGAAGAACTTCTCGCGGGTGGATAACGACCAGACCTGGCAGTTCGCCAACCTGCAACAGGGCATCGATTCGACGCTGAACATCGTCGCCAGCGAACTCAAGTACAAGGCCGATGTGGTCAAGCACTACACGCCCCTGCCGGACATCGAATGCCTGGCCTCGCAGCTCAACCAGGTGGTGATGAACCTGGTGATCAACGCCGCCCAGGCCATGGGCCCGGAGCGCGGCACCATCACCATCAGCAACGGCGTGGACGGCGACACCATCTGGTTGGAAGTGGCGGACAACGGCTGCGGCATCGCACCCGAGACCGTGCAGAAGATCTTCGACCCGTTCTTCACCACCAAGCCGGTGGGCGAAGGCACCGGGTTGGGGCTGTCATTGTCCTACGGCATCGTCAAGAAACACCGGGGGCATATCTCGGTCAGCAGCGAGCTGGGCAAGGGCACGACGTTTCGGGTGGTGCTGCCGATTCGGCAGACGGCGGCGTAGGGCACGCCGCCGGGTACAGCCAGTGACCCATCAAGCCTGCAGCGCTATTTTTTGCTGGCGCAGCGTCGCGGCCAGGCTTAACAAGCCGGAACCTTCGCGCAGCCCTTTCCTGACGGACTCAGGCGTGGCTTCGTTCTTTACCACCGCGCCGACGTAACCCTCGGCCACCGCCTTGTAGTCTCCGGTAACCGCACCGAGAAGCGCCTTGTCAAAACCGTCTTCGCGGGTTTTACGAAATCCGTCCAGCGCCCCGCTGATGGTGCCATCAAGGCCTGGCTTAGCCTGTGCAATGCCTTGCAATATGTTGCTCATGCCTGGGATAAACCACAGGCTCTTGGCCGCATCAGCGGCAAACCGCTGGAATTTTCCCGGTGGGGTGCCGTCGCGCAACGCGTGGGGAGTGTGGTGGTGATGAGCGGATTGCATCCGCTGCTCACGGTCGATCGCGGCGGACGCGCCTTGATGAATGATGGAAGGGCCGAAAGCGGCAGATATGTTCGACATGAGCGATGACTCCAAGTGCATGAGAGAAAGGCGTCCTGCACGATAGTGGCCGCCCTTCGCCGAACGGTTCCATGGCCTGGGCCTGTGCAAATGGCGCCCCAGGGCCTTCGATCCTTGTTCCCTGTTTCAGTACAGGCGCAGAATGGCGGATCGACCTCAAGAGTCCGAACCAAGGAAAACCGTATGAGCCTGTCGTTACTAAGCCGTTACGCGTTCTTTGCCGTATGCACCCTGTTCACCCTTGCCAGCCTGCCCTTTATCGAACATGAATGGCTGTGGCCCATCACGATAGTCACCGGCCTGCTCAGTTTGATCGGCATTTTCGACCTGCTGCAAAGCCCCCACGCCGTGCGCCGCAACTACCCGATCCTGGGCAATATCCGTTATCTGGTGGAAGCCATCCGCCCGGAAATCCGCCAGTACCTGCTCGAATCCGACAGCGATGCCCTGCCCTTCTCCCGGGCCCAACGTTCGCTGGTGTATTCACGCGCCAAGAACGAAACCGCCGACAAACCTTTCGGTACCTTGATCGACGTCTATCAGTCGGGCTTTGAATTCATCGGCCACTCCATGCGACCCGCGCCGTTGAGCGACCCGAGCGCGTTTCGCGTAATCGTTGGCGGCCCGCAGTGCACACAGCCGTACTCGGCGTCGGTGTTCAATATTTCGGCGATGAGTTTCGGCTCACTGAGCGCCAACGCCATTCGTGCGCTGAACCAAGGCGCCAAACTCGGCAACTTCGCCCACGACACCGGCGAAGGCAGCATCAGCCCCTACCACCGCGAAAACGGCGGCGACCTCACTTGGGAGCTGGGTAGCGGTTACTTCGGCTGCCGTACCAGTGACGGCCGCTTTGACCCGGAACGCTTTGCCACCCAAGCGCAGGACCCGCAAGTGCGCATGATCGAAATCAAGATGAGCCAGGGCGCCAAACCCGGTCATGGCGGGATCCTGCCCAAACATAAAGTCACCCGGGAAATCGCCGACACCCGCGGCATCATGATGGGTGAGGACTGCATCTCGCCGTCTCGCCACAGCGCGTTTTCCACGCCGATCGAACTGATGCAATTCATCGCCCGGCTTCGCGAGTTGTCCGGCGGTAAACCGGTGGGGTTCAAGTTCTGCCTGGGCCACCCCTGGGAGTTCATGGGCATTGCCAAAGCCATGCTCGAAACCGGCATCCTGCCGGACTTTATCGTGGTCGACGGCAAGGAAGGCGGGACCGGCGCGGCACCGGTGGAATTCACCGACCACATCGGCGTGCCGCTGCGCGAGGGCCTGCTGTTCGTGCACAACACCCTGGTGGGCCTGAACCTGCGCGACAAGATCAAGCTCGGCGCCAGCGGCAAGATCGTCAGTGCCTTCGACATCGCCAGTGTGCTCGCCATCGGCGCCGACTGGGCCAACTCGGCGCGCGGCTTTATGTTCGCCATCGGCTGCATTCAGTCGCAGAGCTGTCACACCAATAAATGCCCGACCGGCGTCGCCACTCAGGACCCGCTGCGCCAACGTGCGCTGGTGGTACCGGACAAGGCCCAGCGCGTGTTCAACTTCCACCGCAACACCCTCCACGCCCTGGCCGAAATGCTCGCCGCCGCCGGGCTGGAGCATCCTTCGCAGTTGTCGGCCAAGCACTTGGTGCGACGCATGTCGGCGACCGAGATCAAGCTGTTCTCGCAGCTGCATGTGTTCCTCAAACCGGGCGAGCTGCTCACCGGCGAGGTGAATGGCGAATTCTATTCGCGGATGTGGCAGATGGCGCGGGCGGATAGTTTTGAGGCGCATGAAATCGCTGCAGCCTGAAGGTCCACGCTAAGGAGTGCTGATAGTTCGGGGCTCCAGAGGCGTTTGCAGCGGCGCGTCCGCTGGGCGGATGTTAATGAGTTCGGCCTTGGCCTCGCCTACCGTGAAAGTTTGCAACAGTCGCCAGTTATCAGGGAGTTTATGAGTCAAGCTCCCTCCCCGAACATTGTCAATCAACCAGACTCTACCGGAAGCCGTTGTGAGCGCCCCCAGTTTCTCCACGTAAATCTGGTCCGCTTTTTCACTACTGAGCGTCGACGTTTGATAGCCATCAGGACGGCCCGATGTACCATCACTGTTCCTCGGCGCGTAATACATTGGCAATGTGTCGCTTTTGAAGTAGTAAACCATCGGCAAATATATAAAAAAATCCAATACCAGCACACCATCACCTGGCTGATAGGAAGAATTTACAGTATTCGCCAAGACATTAAATTGGTTGAACTCATACAAGTTGCTAGGCTCTTTGGCATACACGACACTCAGCCCACGCCCCTCGAGAAAAAACATCATTCCCAGCAATATCACGAACGCAACTTTACATCGTACCAGAAGCATATCAAGCAGTACCGCAACAGTCATTGGATAGGCCATAGCAGCAAACAGCAAATAACGATCGATTAATAGCGGCTTGAACAAGGAGACAACGGCAACCAGCGCTATCGGAACCCAGGCAAACGTCACCAGCAATAAAAGCTTATCTCGCTGTCCTTCCCCCTTGACCACAATAGCCACTGATATCATGAACAATATGACCGGCAACCCATAAAAAAACACACTAGAATACTCCGCTCCATCGCTATAACTTAAAAACCTCCAAAATACTCCGACGACGTCCTCCGTTTTCAGCGGTGGTATCCAATTAAAATTAGAATAACGGAGCTGTTTTATAAAACTTGGCAGCCAAGGAATGAACATTATCGAGATGACTATATTGGCTACCCACCAAGCCGGTCTCATCAAATAGCGCCGCTCTTCCCGTTGGGTACGCAGCAACAACGCCAAGTAAAGCCAGTGCGCGAAGGCACACACGACGGTGAAGTAGTGTGTGTAGAGTCCGCCGACCATCAGCAGGCAATACAAAATCAACGGCCGTCTACTACGAGAATTCTCAAGCCAGTAAACCAAGGCGATCGTTGCGCTAAGCATTAACGTCGCTAGGAAGGCATACATACGTATTTCCTGGCTGTAGCGCACTGCGATAGGCAACAAGGCTATCAACAGGCCGCCCAGCAGCATCGCTCGTCGGCTGCTGAGCAGCCGTATTAGCCACATAGCCAACACTACACTCAAAACACCAAACATTGCACTCAAGACACGAGCAGCATGAACGCTCTCCCCGAACAGATGTATCCATCCATGCAGCATCCAATAGTAAAGAGGCGGGTGAACGTCACGTGTCGTGTGAAAAAATATCTCGGCCGGCGATTTAGCACTCAACAACAAACTGAACGCTTCATCAATCCAAATACCCGACTTATCGATATCGTGAAAGCGAGTCCATACGCCAATAACCAATACTGCCACCCATAAAAAAAACAGCATTGTATTAGCGCTTGGCGATGCGCTATAGATTGTTTTCATCGCTACTTCACCTATTAAGTGTTTCCCCAAAAATCACTTCGCGCACCACATACCTCGGCCGATGCTTGGTCTCCATATAAATCCGCCCCACGTACTCGCCCAATATTCCAATCCCGATCAGTTGCACCCCACCCAAAAACAATATCGCCGTCATCAGCGACGGATACCCCGGCACGTCATTGCCAAACAACACTTTGTCCACAGCTAGAAACCCGGCATATACCAACGCCAACAGCGAGATGAAGCCGCCGATATAACTCCATAACCGCAGCGGCACGGTGCTGAACGAGGTAATCCCATCCAATGCCAGGTTCCACAATTTCCAGGCATTGAACTTGCTTTGGCCGTTAACGCGGGGCGCACGGTCGTATTCGACGATGGCCACGTTGAACCCGGCCCAGGACAATACGCCTTTCATGAACAACTGCTGCTCGGGAAGGGTTTTGATCACGTCCACCACCTTGCGGTCCATCAAGCGGAAGTCGCCGACGTTTTCTTCGATGTGGGTGTAGGCGATGCGATTGAGCAGGTGGTAGAACAGCGATGCACTATGGCGCTTGAGGTAGCTGTCGCTGGAGCGGTCACGCCGTTTGGCCAATACCACATCCGCACTGTTTTGCCATTGGGCAACCAACAGGGCGACGACCTCGATCGGGTCTTGCAGGTCGACATCCATGGGCACCACGGCGTCGCCTGTGGCGTATTCCAGCCCGGCGAACAGTGCGGCTTCCTTGCCGAAATTACGCGAAAGGTTGATCAACACTACATCGCGGTCGGCCAAGGCGATCGTCTTCACAAGCTCGGCGGTGCGGTCGGAACTGCCATCGTTGATAAACACGATTTCGACCGTATGCGCACTCAACGAGGGCTCATGTCGAACCGCCTGATAGAACCCGCCCACCGCAAGCTCCTCGTTATACAGAGGCACCACCAGCGAGATTTTCATCGCGCACGCTCGCGAAACACCACCCACTTGGACAGCAAAAAGCCGCAGACCAGGCTGATCAATGAAAACACCACGACGGTGACAAGCCCCGGCACGTACCAACGATCCGCCAACCAGCCCACGCCCAGGCTCAGACCGCCCATGCAGGTCATGAACAGCAGATACCGGCCAAAGGAGGCCGGCATGTCAAACGTAAAGAAGGCATTCACATAAAACGAGAAAGACGCCGCCACGCAGAATGCCAGGAAATTACTCAGCGCCTGGCTCCATTCAAACGCAACTCGGAACATGAAAAACAGCTGCCAATGGATCACCGTATTGGCGATACCAATCAATGTGTAGCAGGTAAAACCTTTCCATACTCGGGCCATATCGTCGTCCTTTGCAGTTACCCCCTAAGCAAGCCACGACCTGCCTGTAGCGTCTACTGTCAGAACTAACAGGTAGCCCTTACCCACGACTGAGACATTCGGTAATACCCAGCCTTTTGCAATCGCTTACAAATACCGCCAACCTGCGCCCGCCCGACGTGCGGCGCACGACAACGCGCGCGCTCGCCACTCTTACTCAACAACTTGTTCAAGAGCCCGCTGCCATGCTGAACGGACGCGACCCGCGCATCGATTTTTTTCGGGGCCTGGCGTTGATCTTCATATTCTGGGATCACGTGCCCCACAATCCCCTGGCCCACGTCACCGTGCAGAACTTCGGGTTCAGTGACGCCGCCGAAATCTTCGTATTCCTGGCCGGCTACGCGGCGGTACTGGCGTACGGCAAGATCCTGCAGCGTGATGGTTATTTCATCGCCTGTTTAAGAATCCTGCGCAGGGTGTGGACGCTCTACGTGGTGCATATTTTCCTGCTGGCGCTGTTGATGGGCATCGTGATATTCGCCAACAGCCATATCGAAACCCGCGACCTGGTGCAGGAGATGGGCCTGGAGTATTTCCTCAACAATACCCAGCAGGCCCTGGTCGATGAATTGCTGCTGCGGTTCAAGCCCAACCTGACCGACCCTTTGCCGCTGTATATCGTGCTGATTCTGAGCCTGCCCCTCACGCTGCCGTTGCTGTTGCGTGTGCCGAGGGTCGCGGTGGGCGTTTCTGTGGCGGTGTACCTGCTGGCGCCCTGGCAGGGCTGGAACCTGCCGGCCAGCAACGGCGGGGTCTGGTACTTCAACCCGGTGACCTGGCAGTGCCTGTTTATCCTCGGCGGCGCGGCGGCCTTGCGTTCGGCACGCCCGGCTGACCAGCGGCCTGTGCTGCGCCAACCATTGTTCCTGGCGGCTGCGGCGTATGTGCTGACGAGCTGCGTGATTACCCTGTCGTGGCGCTGGCCCGAGGTGCACGACGCCTGGATGCCAAGCCTGATCGGCGAATGGCTGTACCCCATCAGCAAGACCGACCTGTCACCGGTGCGCTTGCTGCACTTTTTGGCCCTGGCCTATGTCACCGCCAAATTGCTCCCCGGTGTTGGCTGGACGCAACACAGGTTGGCCCGGCAACTGGCGCGGATGGGGCGCTACTCCCTGGAAGTCTTTTGCCTGGGTGTGGTGTTGGCGCCGTTGGCGGACATGGCCAACGCCCTGACCGGTGACACCTTCGCCATGCGGATATTCACCGCGCTGGTGGGGGCCGCAGTGATGATGCTGTTTGCCGCATGGTTGGAATTCAACAAGCGATTGGACCAGCGCAGAGCCGCTGTCGCCGCGCCTGGTTAGTACCGGGCTGATTGACATGTGGGAGGGGGCTTGCCCCCGATGGCGGCCTGACAGACGACCAGGATGTTGGATCAGAGCGAGTACATATCCGTTGCTGCGGTAACGGCTGCTTAGGGTTCCGCCCTTACGGCGTCTCACTTTTGAAAAGCGCAAAAGTAAGCAAAACGCTCTTGCCCCACCACTCGGCACCTCGCTTAGGCTCGGTGTGCCCGTAATCCGACAGCGATTTGGGGGGCCGCCGCCACGCGCCATCCATGGCGCGGGGCGGCTAAACCGGCATCCCTGCCGGTTTACCCCCCAAATCACTGTCGAATTCCGGCCAGCGTGGTTTAACGGGGCGCTTAAGATCAAGAGCAAGATCAAGAGCGGCTCGCTTCGCATCGTGGTTACTGTTGGCTGCTACAAAGTTGTGTAGATACCTATGGCCATCGGGGGCAAGCCCCCTCCCACATGGGTTTTGCGGCGTTTATTCGATCAGGACAATGCTATGCGCCCAATCAGGACCAGCACGAATCGCGTTGTCGCTGCAGGTCTAAATGTGGGAGGGGGCTTGCCCCCGATGGCGGTGTGACTGACACACCACCATCCCAGGCAAGCCCTCAGGCTGCAGAACGCACCGCCCCATTGGTCGGCTGCAACTTGAACACGTAGAACAACACCGTCAACAACACCAAAAACGCAGGCCCGACATACAGCGCCACGCGGGTGTCCGGGAAGTAAGCCATCAGGCCCACCACCAGCACCAGGAACGCCAGCGCCAGGTAGGAGCTGACCGGGTACAGCCACATGCGGTACTTGAGGCCCGCCTGCTCGGCCGGGCTCAGGCCTTTGCGGAATTTGAGCTGGGCCAGCAGGATCATCAGCCAGGTCCAGATCGCGCCGAAGGTGGCGATGGAGGTGACCCACACGAACACCTGGTCCGGCACCAGATAGTTGAGCAACACGCCCAGCAGCAAGGCAAAGATCGACAGCAGCAGCGCTTTACGTGGCACGCCATTGCTCGAGGTGGTGCCGAACGTCGCGGGCGCCTGGCCGTTCTGCGCCAGGCTGTAGAGCATGCGCCCGGTGCTGAAGATACCGCCGTTGCACGATGACAGCGCGGCGGTGATCACCACGAAGTTGATGATGCCCGCTGCGGTCTTGATACCCAGGCGCTCGAACGTCATCACGAACGGGCTGCCCTGGGTGCCGATTTCATTCCATGGGTAGATCGACAGGATGACGAACAACGCGCCCACATAGAACAGCAGGATGCGCCAGAACACCGAGCCAATGGCGCTGGGGATGGTCTTCTGCGGGTTGCGCGCTTCACCGGCGGTGAGGCCGATCATCTCCACGCCCAGGTAGGCGAACATCACCATCTGCAACGACATCAATACGCCTTGCACGCCGTTGGGCATGAAGCCGCCATGGGTCCACAGGTTGGAAATGCCCAGCGCCACGCCGTCATTGCCGAAACCGAAAGCGATGATGCCGACGCCGCCGATTACCATGGCAATGATGGTGACGATCTTGATCAGGGCGAACCAGAATTCGAACTCACCGAAGGCCTTGACCGCGATCAGGTTGATGGTGCCCATGCTGATCAGCGCCGCCAGGGCCCAGATCCAGCGCGGGGTGTCGGGGAACCAGACGCCCATGTACACCGCCACGGCGGTGATTTCCGCGACGCAGGTCACCAACCACAGGAACCAGTAGTTCCAGCCGGTCAGGAAACCGGCCAACGGGCCGAGGTAGTCCTGTGCATAACGGCTGAAGGAACCGGCGACCGGGTTGTGTACGGCCATCTCGCCGAGGGCACGCATGATCACCAGGATGGCCAGGCCACCGATGATGTAGGACAGCATGATGGCCGGGCCGGCCATTTCGATGGCCTTGGCCGAGCCGAGGAACAGGCCGACACCGATACAGGCACCGAGGGCCATCAGGCGAATATGCCGTTCACCCAATTCGCGTTTGAGCGGGCCGCATGAAGCGGTCTCGCCATGGGGCAGTTGGTTGCCGACTGGCATAGGGATACAACCTCATCTTGTTATTGGATTGTCCGTCGAGTTTCCACGGTGCAAGCCGGTAGCCTGCGCCCTTGTTGAAACCGGGGCCGCCTCATGGACGGGCCCGTCTTGCCAGGCAAGATCAACGGGGCGTGCAGTATAAAAAGCCCGGAGTAGGGTCTTTCACTATAAAAACGAGGCAATTTAGGGGAAGCGTTGGTCAAAATGCAATTTTACAGGAGCATCTGACCTGCATCGGGCGACAAAACGTCGCGGAGGCGCCACTGCAGATCCACCGGAAGATTCCTACACTCAAAACACAATTCCCTCACACCCAGCCATCAGCGACTAAACTTCAGGCAAGTCCGATCTATCTGCGTGAAGGGATCAATCGACTATGGGCGCACTGTGGCAAACCGAATCGAGCAAGGCTGCGAAAGTACATGGCAGTTCGGACCCAGCGCCTTTATCCAAAAATAAACCCAGGCCTCGTTACGCACGGCGCCTGTTCTGGTTGATTGTGTTGATGGCGCTGGCGGCCCTGGGGTTTGCCGTCGCCAAGGAGCTGCGCACCTCACGCCTGCAGGCCCAGGAACTGAGCCGCCTGGCCCGTGACCTGACCTATCGGTTGGAGCCCGGCCCCAGCCCGGCAATCGCCTATCCCGGCGCCGGCCCCTTCGACCGGCGTCTCGGTTACAGCGACCTCGGCACGTTCCTGCCACGCTTGCTCAAACGCGGTTATGTGATTGAAACCCAGGCGCGCTTTTCGGCCGAATTGATGGACTACAGCACCAAGGGCCTGTTCGTGCCCTACGCGGAAAAAATCCAGGCCGGGCTGTCCATCACCGACTGCCGCGCCGTGCCGCTCTACCAATACAACTATCCGCAACAACTGTACGAAAACTTCGCCGCGATCCCGCCGGTGGTGGTCAACAGCCTGCTGTTCATCGAGAACCGCGACCTGCTCGACCCGGCTCAGCCCGAAGCCAACCCGGCGGTGGACTGGCCGCGCTTCGCCAAAGCGGCCTGGTCACAAGTGGCCAGGCTCCTGCATTTGCCCGGGCAGACCGCCGGTGGCAGCACCCTCGCGACCCAGCTGGAAAAGTACCGTCACTCCCCCGACGGCCTGACCCTGTCGGGCGGCGAGAAACTGCGGCAGATGTTTTCCGCCAGCGTACGCGCCTACCAGGATGGTCCGCAGACCTTGCAGGCACGCCGCAATATCGTGCGCGACTACCTCAACAGCGTGCCGTTGTCCGCCGTGCCCGGTCACGGTGAAGTGCATGGCCTGGCCGAAGGGTTGCGGGTGTGGCACGGCGCCGACTTCAACCGCACCAACGCCCTGCTCGCCGACAGCAGCACGCAAAACCTCGGGCAAAAAGGCCTGGCCCTGCGGGAAGTGTTGTCATTGATGATCGCCCAGCGCAGGCCCTCGCACTACCTGTCCAAGGGCCACGCCGAACTGGCGAACCTGACCGACAGCCACATTCGCCTGCTCGCGCAGAACGCGGTCATCGACCCGGCCCTGGCACAGGCCGCCCTGGCCAGCAAGGTGAGCTATCGCGATTGGCTGCAACAGCCGACGATTCAACCGATTGAAACCAACAAAGGCATCAGTGTTGCCCGCAGCCGCCTGGCCGCCCTGCTCAATCGCCCGCTGTACGACCTCGACCGCCTGGACCTGTCCGCCACCAGCACCTTGCAGGATGACTTGCAAACCCAAGCCACCACCTACCTCAAGCACCTGGCCGACCCCGCCTTCGCCGGGCAAATCGGCTTGCTCGGCCCACGCCTGTTGACGCCCGCCAGCACCGCGCAAGTGCGCTACAGCTTCACGCTCTATGAGATGACCGCCGATGGCGCACGGGTGCGGGTACAGACCGACAACACCGACCAACCCTTCGATATCAACGAGAGCAGCAAACTGGAACTGGGCTCCACCGCCAAGCTGCGGGTGCTGACCACCTACCTGCAAATCATCAGCGAACTGCACGATCGTTATGCCGACCAGCCCCCCGCCGAGCTGAAAAAGATCAGCGTCGACGAGCAGGATCGCCTGTCGCGCTGGGCCGTGGATTACCTGGCGCAAAACCGCGACCGGAGCCTGCCGAAGATGCTCGACGCGGCGCTCGAGCGGCAATATTCGGCCAGCCCCGGCGAACGCTTTTTCACCGGTGGCGGCCTGCATCACTTCAATAACTTTCGCAACGAAGACAACGGGCGTAACCCCACGCTGCGCGAGGCCCTGCGTGAGTCGATCAACCTGCCGTTCATTCGCCTGATGCGCGACCTGGTGCGCTACAGCACCTATCAGGGCCCCAACAGCAGCGCCGAGTTGCTCAAGGACGACAGCGACCCACGCCGCCAGGAGTACCTGGCGCAATTCGCCGACCGCGAGGGCACCACCTTCCTGCTGCGCTTCTGGAAGCGCTACCGCAACAAAGACACCCAGGCCCGGCTCGACACCTTTCTCGACAGCATGCACCCCACCGCCATGCGCCTGGCCGCGGTGCACCGTTATCTGCTGCCCCAGGCCAACCAGGACAGCTTCAACCGTTTCGTGCGCGCGCACCTGCCCACCAAGGCCCCGGAAAAACTCACCGATGAACGCCTGGCCAAGCTCTACAAGGATTACGGTCCCGGCGCCTACGACCTGCCGGACCAAGGCTATATCGCCAAGGTCCATCCACTGGATTTGTGGCTGCTCGGTTACCTGCTGAACCACCCCGACGCCACCTTCACCCAGGCCGTCGCCGCCAGTGAGCACGAACGCCAGGAAGTCTACGGCTGGCTGTTCAAGAGCCGCCACAAGAGCGCCCGCGACAGTCGCATCCGCACCATGCTGGAGATCGAAGCGTTCCTGGATATTCATCAACGCTGGCAGGCTGTGGGCTACCCGTTCGATCACCTGGTGCCGTCCCTGGCCACCGCCATTGGCAGCTCGGGAGACCGCCCGGCGGCCCTGGCGGAGCTGGTCGGGATCATTCTCAATGACGGCGTGCGCGAGCCGACCGTGCGTATCGACAGCCTGCACTTTGCCGCCGGCACCCCGTATGAAACCCGCCTGGTCAACAACCCGGACCGAGGCAAGCGGGTCATGCCCAGTGAAGTCGCCAACGCCTTGCGCGAGGCGTTGTCCCAGGTGGTGGATGCCGGTACCGCAAAACGTGTGGCCGGCAGCTTCAAACTGGCTGACGGCACACCCCTGGCCATGGGCGGCAAGACCGGCACCGGCGACAACCGCATCGAAGCAATCGGTGCCGGCGGGCGCCTACTCAGCTCCAAGGCGATCAACCGCACCGCCACCTTTGTGTTCTATATCGGCGACCGCCATTTCGGCACGCTGACCGCATTCGTCCCCGGCGCCTCGGCCCAAGGCTTCACCTTCACCTCGGCATTGCCGGTGCAAGTGCTCAAGGGCATGGCGCCGCTGCTCAGCCCTTATCTGCAACCCGGCAGCCGGACGCAGTGCCAGCCGGGGGAGCCCGGCACATTCAGTGCACAAATTCTGCATTCGCACACCGAACAACCCGCACATTTCAGTCCCAACTTAGCTGCAATATATTGAACGTTTGTTGTTGATTTCGACGGATAGGCTAAGCACTCGAGCCACTTAACGAGTTCAACTTGATGCCTATACGTTTACTGCCTTCCAGCACGCCTGCGCGCGCCTATAAAGGCCCTCACTATGACTTGATCAAACAAACAATTCCGGACTGGCTTGCCACGACCTCCCTGGCCCGGGCCCATCAGATGAGCGCCGCCGACCTTTCTCGACTGCCCGCTTACACCCGCGCCCTCCCCGCAGAGCATCAAGCCCTGCAGGCGGCCAATGCTGAAGGCTGGCGGACGCAAAACGCCGTGGACCGACAACTGCGCGACATACAGGACGTGTATGCCTTTGCCGAACCCCTGCTCAAACAAGCCATTCTGGACAAGTACCACCTTGACCTGGACGTCAAAGCAACGTTTCTGCACCTGTATATCGCCAAGAAACTGCCTTGGTACGCCCACAGTTTTTTCAAGGGCGTGACCGGCCGCAAGGTGTCATTGCTCGACGCGGCCTTGCAGAACTTTGCCGTCGGGGAATCCTTCGAAAGCGACTCCAGCTATATCACCCGTCCCGACTACCGTGGCCACTTCCAGCCCCTGGCGTTGAGCGACACGATGTCCATCCCACAGTTCAAGGCCTCGTGCCGTGAACTGGACCTCGGCGCACGCTATCAACAACACCTGAACAACTACTTGCTGCCAACGGACCTCAGCGCTCGCACCACCTTGAAAAACCAGGTCATCGCCAGCCAGAAAGCCGCGCTCAAGGCGGCGGCACACCTGGCTTACCTGCCCACCGACGGCCAACAGGTCGCGGACCTGAGTGCCGCGACCTACCACGTGTTGATGCGCGCGTTGCGCGGTGAACGGGGCGTGATGCGGTTCTATCAACTGCACATCCTCGATGCTTCACTGAGCGGTATCCTGTTGATCGCCGCTGACCTGGATCGGGTTTCCAGCGCCTCGAAACTGATCGCCTACATCCCCCATGACCCCGAGAGTCCGGTCAAGGAATACACCTCCAGCCTTGCGTTCATGCTCGACCTGACCCGCAAGCTGCAAACCAATGCGTCGATACCGTCTCGCCAGGGGCAAACCTACCAACAGTTCTTCAGCCAGTTTGTCGACCATAATCAACGCGGGCATTTCTTTGCCGGACTCAATCAGCGGCTGTCCAACGTTCGGTGGCACCCGGCGCAGCCACTGGACCCGCGCCCTCAATGGCGGGAAGCGCCGCTGGACAATCCCAACCTGCGCTTCTCCTCGCCCGTCATCGAGGGCGATCTATGGGAATACCGCTACCAGCAATCCTTCAACAAGATATTCAACGACGCACGCAGCATCGCCGTGCCTACGGCCGACGCCGACAGAACAGAGCGCTGGGCCTGGTGGGACAACTTCACAAAAATCCTCTCGGATATTTTCAATGTCGCGCTGCTGGTCATCACTCCGTTCGTGCCGTTTCTCGGCGAGCTGATGTTGGCATACACCGCCTACCAACTGACCAGCGATGTGATCGAAGGCGTGGTAGACCTGGCCGAAGGGCAGTTTATAGAAGCCGCCGAACACCTCGTCACGGTCGCAACCGATACGATCCAACTGGCACTCTTCGCCGCCGGTGGAGAAGTCGCGAGCGCGTTCAAACGCTCGCTCTTCGTCGACAATTTGCGCGCGGTTGAAGTCGACGGGCAACAGCGCCTGTGGAACCCGGACCTGGCGCCTTACGCCCACGACAACCTGCAGCTGGCGAGCGATTCTCAGCCCGATGAACTGGGCCTGCATACGCACCAGAACCAGAAAGTCCTGCCGCTGGATAACCGGCACTACGTCATCGAACACGACGCCAGCCACCAAACCCATCGCATCAAGCATCCCACCCGTCCCGACGCCTATTCACCCAGCATCGAGCATCACCCCAGTGGCGCGTGGATCCATGAGGGCGAGGCCCCCAACACCTGGGACAGCGAGACGCTGCGTCGGCGCCTCGGGCCTGCGGTGGAGGACCTCAGCCCCGCCCAACTTGAACAGGCCTGCCAGACCAGCGGCACCCACGATGACGCCTTGCGCATGATGTATGCCCAACGCGACACCCCACCGCCGCTATTGGCCGACAGCCTCAAGCGGATAAAGCTGCGCCAGCAACTCGAAAGTGCTCCGCAGCAGGTTCGCACCGGGGCCAGTGCGGACCTGCCGACCAACTGGACGGTGCAAACCACTACCGAACTCCAGGGTTGGCCGGCAAACAAAGCCATCCGGGTGTTCGTCAACAGCGACTTGACCGGCCACTCCATCGTCTACGGCGGCACTGACGCCAGCGCTGCCAACACTTTGCGCCTCAGCTATCAGGCTGTGGAAGCCGGCCAGTGGTTCGAACAGGTCATCGCGTTCCTGAGCGACACCGAGCGGATGGCCTTGCTTGCAGCGCCCGGCGCGCAAACCGTGCCCGAACCCGTCATGGCGCTGCGTGAGCGCCTGGCCAATGAGTTGGTGCAGCAGAACACCAGCGTGTTCAACCACCTTTACAGCACCCATGAAGCGCTCAATACCCCGCAGGGCCGACTGATTCAACAGCAGTTTGCGCTATTGCCCAAAGACCTGGTGGTCACGTTACTGCTGCGCACCTCGCCACAAGAATCGAGCGTGATGAGCCGTGAACGGCGCATCCCCTTGCGCCTGAAAAACCTGGCCCGGGAACTGGCCAATGAAGTCCGCGCCAGCCATGCCAGTGAAGGCCTCTACCAAGACGCCTTGCTGACCCCGGACACCGAGCGCATGGCCCTCAATATCGTGCGCCTGCACACCGATGCCCTGGGCGACTTGAACATTGCCATTCACGATCAGACGCCCAGCGGCAGCCTGCGTTGCCAGGTGGGGCCGGCCGACGCGGGCACAAAAAAAATACTCCTGTACAAGGGCCAGGGTCGTTACCAACTGCACGCTGCGTCGCCTTCCACTCCCCCGCCGCAGTACAGCTTTTATGAAGCGTTGTTGCGCGTGGTCCCCACGGACACGCTTGACTACCGGCCAGGTCAAGGCGCGAACTTCAAGGAATGGCTCAAAGCGCAACTGGCGCCACCGGCCGAACGCCGCAGCGTGATAGCGGACAGCCCGCTATCCCCGGCTGAGCAGCGCACCACACAACACTTACTGCAAAAACCCATGTGGGGGGCTTTCCGTCGATGGGTCCTGAGGCAACCCCCACAGCCGCCGACCCCTCGGGAAACGCTGATGAAGCTGTGCCCGCGTTTGACTGAGGAACAGATCCAGAAAGTGCTGCCCCACCTGAGCACTATGCAAGGCGAGCAACTGCTCGGCACACTTGAAGCTGACCATGCGACGCTGCACGAAGACATGAACAGGTTCCGCAAAAAACCACTCGTAGATCCCATGGCAAGCACCGATCAAGCCCTGCTTGAAATACACACTCGAAACCAGGTCATCCATGAGTTGACTGCCTGCTGGGAAGACGGTGCCTACCTGCGCATGCAACCGATGGAAGCGAAAACCCGCGGTACCCTGCTGGACTTGAACGGGCTGGCCCTGGGTCTTCACCTGGAACGCCTGGGACCACTGCGAGCAGACTTCAGTCATGTCACCCGCTTGAAGCTCAGCGGCTCAGCGCTGGGCGATCGCGAATTACCCTTTCTCGATAATTTCCACAACCTGCGCAACCTGGACCTGTCGGCCAATCGTCTCGACAAGGTGCCGTCGCAGATATTGCCCATGAACGGCCTGACCGCCCTGAACCTGGGTGACAACCCTATTGCATGGTCGCCCTCCGACCACGCCACGCTTAAACAATGCCCACAGTTGCGCGCGTTGAATCTGGAAGGTAATACCCGCCTGGAAACCCCACCGGATGTCAGCCAAATGCCGGAGCTGCGCCTGCTGATACTCAACAGAACCGGTATCACTCAATGGCCGCAAGGGCTGGAAAGCCCGAGGCCCGCTCTGCTGGAGCTGGACCTGAGAAACACGGCGATCAACACCGTCCCCGTGTTTGCGCCAGAAACTCCCGCCGCCAGGATTGTGGCCAACAGTTGGCTGGATATGACCAGGCTTGAATTCGAGGATGAACAACGCTTCGTCAGTTATCGCCGGGCCCAGGGGATCGACCCTTACCGCACCACGCCTCGCGGCGGTAAAACCGACAGCCAATTCTGGATGGTTGGCCTGACACCTGAACAGCGCACCACGGCACAGAAGGTGTGGGACGAGGTGGAAGCGGAACACGGCTCCCAGGGTTTGTTCGAGGTGTTCAGACTGTTGCAGCCGCCTGCAGGTTTTCAAACCGAAATCGATGCGCAGTTGTTTGAACAAGGTCGCGAGGACCTCTCCCAGCGAGTCTGGCAGGTGGTGTTTCGTGCCTATGAGAACACCGGGTTTCGCGAGCGGATATTCAGTTTGGCCGGCGCACCGTCCCTGTGCGCGGATGCCGGGGCCCATACGTTCAACCGCATCGGCGTGGAAACCCTGCTGGAAATCATCCGCAATGACAACAGCCCTCACCTCGAACGTCACCTGGTGACACTGGCCAAACAGACCTGGCGCCTGGAGCAGATCAACCAAATCGCCCACAAGGAAATCCAGCATCGCATCGCGCCAGAAAGCGAGGGCGGATTGGGCCAGGCGTTTGGCAGCGGTGAAAACCAGGTCGATGACGTGCAGGTGTACCTCGCCTACCAAACCGGGCTCAAACGCCGTCTCGACCTGCCGTGGCTGTCCGAACACATGGTCTACCGCAACACGGCTGGGCTGACTCAAGAACATCTGGATACTGCGGTGCGCCAGGTTATCGAGCTGTCCCAGGGCGACGGCCTGGTCAACGGCATTCTTGAGCAACCGTTCTGGGCCGACTACCTGCATGACGCCCATCTGGAAGCGTTCAAGGCTCAAGCCGAGAAACGCACACACGCCGGCAACCAACTGGAGGATCTACGGGATGCCCACACGGAATGGATCGGCGCCGAGGTGACGCCTGAGCGCAAGGCACGTTTGCGCGAACAGATCATCACGCTGGCCAATGAACTGACGATCCCCCATACCGTGGTGCTGGCCGAAGAACCCTTCTCCGATGCCACCGTGCAACGGCTTTACAGTGACATCCAGGATGACTACAACGAATTGGCGCGCCGTTTGACGCGACAGGCACTGCTGGACGCGTACGAATAACCGAACGCGTCACAAGCCACTGCCGGTCACTGTTTCACCCGCAGAGCATTACACCTCGGAGTCCCAGATCACCGTGACCATGCCCGAATAGGTACTGCCCGGCTGCTTGAGCATTTCGGCCACGTCATCCCTGGTCACCTCAAAGTGCAGGGTGCCTGGCCGATCATTGACGTAATAGCGCGGATGGAACAGCTCGGTACCGATGCCGTCGAGGCGCAAGGGGCGACGGCTGACCGCCTGATCGTCCTGACCGGCCAAGCCATAGGGCAGGCTGACGGCAACCTGCACGGGTACCTCATCGCCATTGTTATTGCGCAAACCACAGGTATTGCCTGCAATAAGGGAGCATTCAAGTTGCATCTTGAAACGCGAACTGGCGGCGATCACAAAGGTTTGATCGCGAAACAGCCGCGACGGCGTACGTCCATGATTGAGCCAGTTTTGCCACCCCCCCTGGGGGACCAACTCGATGCGGTTACCCCCCGGAGGGATATCGACCTTGAGGGCATGTACCACACTCAGGACAAAATTGAGCGTCACCCTGTCGATATTGGGGCTCAGTTCATCCCCCATATCAAAGTCCATGCCCCTGCCAATGGTGTAAGACAACGCGCCACGGTACTCACCGGTCTGCATGGTCAACGGGTTGGGGGTACGCAGTTCATACGCATAGTCGAGCCCGCTCCAGCGGAAGTGAGGAATCGTCACCGACGGTGTCCTTGCACATGCCCCGGCGCCCTCGGGCGTCAGCCAGAAAAACTGGGCATAGGCGAGAGCCGCCACGAGAAAGTTGGTACTCACGCAGGGAGCCGGGGCGGACTGCCACGCCGACTGCCAGGGCACCCCTGGGCGCGCCCAGGCACTCACCCCCGGCGGATAGGACATATTCCAGCCGCCACCGACACCGGCAATCCGCATCTGCACGATTTCTGTGTCGCCGGACCCGTGGACCACCTCCACATCCCGCCAACTGGAAGGCACTGTGAGCATGAAGCCTTGTCTCGGGTCTTCATGGTTCGCTTCAATCCCCGTTCCCGTAACGAACGCAAGCTGTGGAAGCCTGAGACTGAAAATACCCAGTTGCTTGCAACGGGCCGCCATCCACTGAGCGCAGACGCCCGCCTGGGGCGTTTTATTCTCAAATTGGTTGACCATCGGGTTGGATGGATCGGGAACGAACGTCGCCCGGATCTCCTGATCCGCAGCCTGTGCAGGCCACGAAAATACACTGGCTGCCAGCATCAGCGCGACGGATAGTTTTTTGCGTATGGGCATGACGTTACCTACTTTGTTATTCACCTGACCGAGGCCGACACGTACAGGTACTGGGCCGCGACGATTCAGCCCTTTACTTCCACAATCCTGTCAGTCCCGCCTTCCACCACATGAAAGCGGTACACGCGCCCGGCCTGTTTCTCGAAACTGAACACCCGCCCCGGGAAGATGTGGTTTTTGGTAGTGGGTGCACAATCGGTTCGATTGCTGGCCGAACAGTCCTTGAACTCATCCACCACCACCACCGTGTTGCCGGCGTTGCGCAAGGTGTAGTTGCGGCCACCGTTTTCGATCCGAGTGTCATAACGGCTGTCCTTGGGCCGCACGAAAAATACCGTGCCGTAGCCGGCCATCACCCGCACGCCGCCCGCGATCTTGTCCTCATAAGCCTTGCGCTCCTCTTCCGTGGCCAGGAACTCGTCGTCTTTCTCCGGCGCTACGGGCAGGTAGCGCACCCGGAAGTAACGCTCGCGGTCACGTTCGCCCATAAACACAAAGCGCGTGTTCTGCATGCCGGTGGCCGGCACGATCAGGCGCGCCGGGCTGGCGATCAGAGCGTCCGACTGGTTCTTGATCGGGACTTCGTCATACGTGCCGTCAGGCTTGTAGAGCATCTCGGTCACGTTGATCTTGACGAAGGCGGTACTGGTGCCGCCATTGAATATGCGCTTGAGGTAGTTGTTTTTATCGCCACTCAAGTAGTCGTAAAAATCCCCGACATGAATGGCCGGCCCGGCCTGGACATTGACGGACCACAGGCAGCACACCAATACAGCAGATAGATATTTCATAAGCACCTCGCTAAATCGCTCGACATCACGGCCTCACCGCATCAAACAGCAGATGTACGCTGCCAAAGTATTCACCCGGCGTATAACCGCCCTCAGGCTCTACCGCGGCAATCTCCAACAACACCCGTTTACCGGCACGGGCTTCGGCTTCCGGCACCACCAGGGTTTCGTCCAGGCTCAACACCTGGCCGTTGAAGGTGACGTTCAACGCAATCGAACGAGGACCGTTGGACAGCACGGGCGCCTGGTTCAGGCGCGCCGCAATGCCGCCGCCGCTGTTCTTCACATCGAAGTGTTCACGTAGCGGTTTAAGGGTGCCCGGCACCAGTTGCCAGGCCATTTCCTGCTCACGCTCCAGGAATCCGGGGTTGATCGGCAGTACATAAAAGTCGCGGGTGGGAATGGTCACCGACACGTCGAAGACCTGCACTTCGCGAATGGCCAAGGCCTGGGCACTGAGCAACACCCCGATCACCAACAACATCCCCAGGACGACCTTGCGGAATTTGCCCGCATGGGCTCTCTCAATGACCATCAGCCTTTGACCTCATGTGTGTTTTTCTCGCCGCCTTCGATCAAGGTAAAGCGGTAGGTACGACCGGCCTGCTTGGTAAAGCTGAAATCGCGACCGGGCAGGATGTGGCTCTTGGTAGTGGGCTGGCAGTCCTGGGGTTCAGCGGTAGAGCAGTCCTTGAACTCATCGACTACTACCACGCTGTTGCCCGCGTTGCGCAACCCGTACTCGCCCTCACGCTCTTCGGCGCGCGTGTCAAACCGGGTGGTTTTGGGGCGCACGAAAAACACCGTGCCGAATCCCGCCAACACCGTGACGCCTGCCGACAGGCTGTTTTTGTAGGCCTCGCGATCGTCGCTGGAGACGCCAAACTCATCGTCTTTTTCGGGCATTACCGGCACGAAGCGCAGGCGAAAATAGCGTTCGCTTTCGCGCTCGCCCAGGTACAGCAAGCGGGTGCTCTGCATGCCATTGGCCGGTACGATCATGCGCGCCGGGGTGGCCATCAGACCGTCGCGGGCGGTGTTGTCGGCGTTGCTCTTAAGCTCCACTTCCTCAGACGTACCGTCAGCGTTGTAGACAATTTCCATCACCGTGACCTTGATAAACGCCGTGCTGTCGCCGCCATTGAAGACACGCTTGAGGTAGGTGGATTTATCGCCGTCGAGGTAGTCGTAGAACACCCCGACATTGATATTCGGCACGGCCTGTGACAGCGGCAGCCAGCAGAGCGCGCACAGCACGAATAGATGTTTCATGGACATATACCTCAAAGCTCCGAATCCCAAACGACCGTCACCTGCCCCGAATAGGTGGTGCCTCCCTGCGCCACCATCGTGTCGGCATGTTCTTTCTTGACCTCAAAATGCAGCGTTCCCGGGCGGTGATTGACGTAGAACCCTGGCTGGAACTCCTCGGTACCAGCACCGCTCAAGAGCAAAGGTTGACGATCAACACCGGAGCCATCGGGACGAGTCAGGCCGTGGGGAAGGCTTACGCTGATATCCAGGGGGACCTTGTGGCCGTCACCGTTTTTCAAGGCGCAGGTGTCGCCGATTACACGCTCGCACTCCAACTGCATCTTGAAACGCGACGACACGTAGATGTTGAAAGTCTGATCGCGGAACAACCGCGCGGGTTTGCGGCCCTGGTTCAACCAGGTTTGCCAGCCGCCCTGAGGGACCAACTCAATACGATTACCGCCCGCAGGAAGCTCGACCTTAAGGGCGTGCTCCACGTCCAGAACGAAGTTGAGCGTTAATACGTTGTCGTCGGGCAACATGACGTCACCCATGTCGAAGTCCTGGCCAGGGCCGATCAGAAAAGTATGAGTCCCCTCATAAGTGCCCGATAACATACCCAGAGGGTTCGGTGTGATCAGTTCATAGGAAATACTCAAGTTCGAGTATTTGAAGTCAGGGAGGATGTGCGTAGGGCGCTTAAAGCAAACACCGGCGCCTGGAGGTACCCGCCAGAAAAACCCGTAATAGTAAGCGTTGCCATACCCTACGCCGCCATATTGACACGGGGATGGAGCATTGACCCAGTTGCCCCCCTCCCATGTACCCTCATGCAGTGGCTGCGTCTGCTCATGGGCTCCGCCTATACCGCTGACCCGCAACAGAACCTGCTCTGTATGCCCCTTTTCCCGGTGTCGGACAGTCACTGCCGTTAACGAAGAAGGGACTTGGAACATCGGCCCGTTACGTATCTGGTCCAAAGGCTGAATCGGAACGACGGCGTTGAAGTTGATCGGAAAATTGATGCTGAACACCCCATTTTGACAATACGTCGGGTGATCACGGCAATACCCTCCAGGCGGCGTGGTGTTCTCAAACTGGTTCACCATCGGGTTGCCGGGATCCGGACGGAACACTGCCGTGATCTCTTCAGTAACGGCTGGCGCCGACGAGCTGAACAACAGGGCCGCTGCCACGGCCACAACCTGACTAAACAGTGCGCTCATGGTTTTCATGCTGAGGGATGGTCTCGTCATGACATTCAACCGGCGGTCTGAGCGTTAAGGGTGGAATCGGCCAAGGTGTCCGGCGTGCAGCGCAGATCACCAATCATCAGCACATTGTTTTCGCTGGGCGCTTTGGACGGATCAAGACGGAACTGGCACAGCAACTGATTGTTGTGGCGCACTTCCAGGGTCGGCGAGCTGGCGTTCATCTCCAGGGAGAAGAAACCATCCACTTCACTCACCCCACGGGTGGCGTGGTTGATGACGTGATGGCCCTTTAGCGGTTTGCCCTGCGGGTCGACCAGGCGCCCGAGGACGGTCACGGTTTGCATCACGTTGACCTTGAGGTATTCCACCCCGCCCTTGTTCAGGTGGTAACTGACACGGTGCGGCTGGATCGAGGCCGAAGGCGCGTGGTTGCCCTCGAAGTCGAACGTCACCGCGCCACCCTTGTAGGCCGTGATCGGGATAAAATTGCGCCCAATCCGCAACGCGGTGCTGCCGCCACTGAAGTCATCGGCGCGCAGGGCGATGTCGTCGATATCGGTCTCGACGTCGACAATCATTCCCGCGCCGGTACCGGAATACTGGCTGGTGAGCACCATCTTCTGGCGGCCGAGGGCGAGGGTGCTCTCCAGGTTCAAGCCACCGCTCAGCTCATTGTTGAACGACGATTGCTGCACAAACGCATCGCCCTGCAGGGCTTCGGTTTCAAAGCTGGCCATGCCCGACATGCCGATGCCGTAGGTGTCGGTAATTGCCGTGGCCGAGACGCTTTGCAGCAGGTGATCTTGCAGGTCTTTGCGATAGGTCACAGAGGCGTTGTTATCACGCGAGCCGTCACGGGCGGTGCGCGTCCCGAGGCTGGCGGACCACTGTTCACCCGGGCCGCCAAGGGCCAGGCTGACACTCAGATCGACGCCGCGATTACGCTTGTCGCCAGTGCTGGCACTGCCCGGCCGGTCATACAAGGACAAGCGCCAGTTGGCGTCGCTGCCAAACAGATGGGTGCGCTCGCTCCAGCCCAGGTCCAGGCCAACACCTTCTACGTTACCTTCGGTGTGGGACAGTCTGGCACTCACCGAACGCAAGTTACTGAGCCGGTGATTCAGGGAAATCGATGAGTTACTGGTCTGGCCGACAAACACATTCACCTGGCGAATGCGCGTGCCATCGGGCAGGTATTCGTAGGTGTTGCGGGTGTCCAGCCAACTGCGGGTATGGTTAAACACCACCGTACCGGCGCCATAGTTATAGAGCCCGTTGAGGTCGACACCGGTGCCGTAGTTGTCGGTCTGGTAGACGTTGGCGTACACGCTGGCGGAGCTGGCCAGCGTCCAGTCGATGGAGGTGCCGTATTGCATGCGGTCTTTAACCTGGCGCCCCGAAACGCCCAACACCACGCGCGGGTGGGCCAGGTAGTTGAGGGAGACGCCGGCGGTCATGTCACCACTGGACTGTTCATCCCAGTTGCTGAGCAACTTGCTTTCCTGCCCGGCAAATACGTTATAGCGCCAGCGGTCATCGTTGTTGCGCCAGTTGTTGGGCTTGTAGACCAATTCCTGGGTGGTGTTAGTGACCTGGCCGTCTTCTATCAGGCGCACTTCGACCTCATAGATCCCGCCGGGCAACGGACGTGTGTCCAGGTTCTGCAGGCCACTGGTGACGGGCTGGGTGTTGATCAGCAGGCCATTGCGATAAATCTCCACCGAGCCCTGGCGGTTGGCGGTAATGGCAATCGGATAGATGCTGGCCTTGGGGTTGTTGATCATCAAGGTGTCGGAGCTGCCGTACATCACGCCGATGGCGGTGTCGGGGCTGGCGCCGAAGGTGCGCAGTTGCCGGGTGAGACCTTCGGCATTGGGTGTGAAATAACCCAGGCGCAAAAACTGGCCTTCCAGTTCGCGCTGGGTGTAGAGCGAGTACACCGCATGGTTGAGGGCGTCGTTATCGGGGCCGCCGAGGCGCGAGAACTGCGCGTTCAACACTTGGCTCCAATTGCCCAGGCTGCTGCTGGCGTCAATCCCAAAACGCCCGCCCGTGTCCTGGCCCTGGCCGCCGTTGAGGTTCAGTTGGTTACGCACAATCATGCCTGCGCTGCCCTCATGGGGAAGCTCGTGGTAACGCCGGCTTTCGGTGTCGCGCTCGGCGTTCTCGGTCAGCAGTGAGACCAGGGATTTTTCCAGGTTGTAGTGCACGGCCAGCAACTGGTCGGGGCAATTACTCTCGCAGGTGCCCAGTGGCACTTGCTGCTTGAGGTATTCGGCCCAGCGCTCACGTTCATCGTCCTTGACCGGGCTTCCTTCATGGTCGTTAAACGAAAGCAGGGTCAGGGTGTCTTCACGAGACAAGACAATCATTGCCTCCCCTACGAACTCTTGGTCACGCTCAACTCGAACGGCCAGGGGCACATCGAAAAAGTGCTCTTCAAAGTCCGCCGGCAAACCCTTGGCCTGAGCCAGCAAACTGCGCGGTGTTGTGCCATCGGCCACTGGAGCAGCTAACGCACCCGCACAAAACAACAGGGCAAGCGCTGCCGCGATGGGAGTCATCGGGAACATGAACGGAATACTCTGAATACGGATTTTCAACACAATAAAGGCCGATCAACCGACAGGGACACTGCCTGTTGATCGGTAATCGCTACCCAATAAAACGACGCTTACGGGTCAACTTATTGCGCTCACAGGGTGACGCGAGGCTCGTGGTCGAAGACCACGGTGAAGTTGGTGGTGAAGAGACCCGCATCCGTGTCGGCAGGTTTGGCTGGAACAATAACCAGGTCAGCCTGGGTACCTGGAGTGGAACTGGCATCATCGACAACTTCCAGCGGCGAGCCGGTCAGGGTGACGCCGTTGAAGGAAGTGGTCAGGGCAATGGACGCAGTGCCGTTGCTCAGGGAAGCTGGACCGCCTTCGATGTAAGCCTTGACCGAACCGTCGGTATTTTTTACCGCGTAGGTTTCGCGCAGGCTGCTCAGGTTACCGGTCACAGTGTTGTAGGTCATGGTCTCATCGCGACCGAAGTCCGGGTTGAGCGGTTGTGCATGGAACTGTTTGGTAGGAATGGTTGCCTTGATGTTGATGACGCTGGTGGCTTCACCGGCGGCAAAGACGCTGGAAGAACCGAAGGCCAACATAACCAGTGGCAGTACGAAAGCAGTTTTCTTGAGCATTATCAGGTACCTGTATATCGCTTTAATTGAGTTGAAAGCCCGATCAGCTTGCAACTTTCTCACGCATTTAAAGAGCACAGCTTTGCAAGATCCGACTGTGTCTTAGGACGCAGGCATATCTTCCACCGAATAAAAAACAAAGTAAGCCAGAGCCTTCTCTAAAGCATGTAGCCATAGGCCATATGGCCAGTGAGACAAAAACAAAAAAGCCAAATAATGCCATCAGCAGCTGTAATACATATCCTACAAAGACACTATAAACTTATGACTTATGCGCGCTAAAAACCCGGACTGTCAGAAACGTATTACATGGCGATATAACGAAGCTTAATTAAACATCTAATTAGAGTATTAACTCAATCTTTTAATCCTGGCTTAGTTTTTTAATAACTCGGTATGTTCGTCATTACCAGTCCGTCATCGCCTTTGGCGGCCGCCGAACCGCTCATCGGAGAAGGCCTTTACGCAGGATAAGATATATCTTAAGTTGTATCTTGATTTTTCAGAGAGCACGACAATGAAAGACCCCCATTCCCACCGCGCAACCGGTAGCGGCCGCGACATCTTTGACAAACGCTCCAGCCGCGAACGGGCCGAGCGTGGCCCGCGCGTCTTTGCGCCGGGTGATCTGAAATTGCTGCTACCGGCGCTGATCGCCGAAATGCCCTGCCACGGCTACGACCTGATCCGCCGGATCGAAACCTTGTTCGACGGCGCCTACAGTCCCAGCCCCGGGGTGATCTACCCCACGCTGACCTTTCTCGAAGAAAGCGAATTGATCACGGGCGACGCCGAGGGCGGAAAAAAACGCTACACAATCACCGATGCCGGTCGTCTCTTATTGAGCGAACAGGCGGTTGCCCTCGAAGGCATTCGCATGCGCATGGACGTAAGCAAACGCTCGCTGCGCGGCCAGGACCGGCCACCGGAAATCCACGAGGCGGTGCACAACCTGCGCCATGCCTTGCATTCGCACCACGGGCGCTGGAGCCCGGAAGAAATCGCGCGGGTCGCGGCGCTGCTCAACCGCACCGCGCAAGCCATTGCCGACGGGAAAGACCAATGAACACACAAGCCATTCACCGCGTGACCCACGACGTCAAACGCCGCCGCCTGCAGGTACTGCGGGTGGTGGACATCACCCCGCGTATGCGCCGCATTACGCTGGGCGGCCCGGAACTGGCGGGCTTTGTCAGCCTGGGCAGCGATGATCACATCAAGCTGCTGTTCCCACAGAACGCCGCCGAACAAGCAGCCCTGGAAAGCCCGACGTTCACCATCAAGGGCGACGGCCCGCAACCGGCGATGCGCGATTACACGCCACGGCGTTACGACCTGAACCGTGGCGAACTGGATATCGACTTCGTGCTGCACGGCGATGGCCGTGCGTCCACCTGGGCCGAGCAGGCGCAAGTCGGCCAGCACCTGTATATCGGTGGGCCACGGGGTTCGATGATCGTGCCGGATATCTTCGACAGCTACCTGCTGATCGGCGATGAAACCGCCCTGCCCGCCATCGGCCGGCGCTTGGAAGAATTGCCCGCCGGGCGCAAGGTGCTGGCGGTGATCGAAATTGCCGATGCCGCAGAGCAGCAAGTGCTGCAGAGCGCGGCGGATGTCGAGATTATCTGGGTGGTGCGCGGCGAGGCAGAACTGCTTGAGGTCGTGCGCAACCTCACGCTGCCCGGCGGAAAGTTGTACAGCTTTGTCGCGACCGAAACCAAACTGTCGCGCCAGGTGCGGCGGGTGTTGCTGGATACCCACAAGGTCAATGAGGAGTACCTCAAGGCCGTGGGTTACTGGCGTGCGGAAGGCAGTGAAGAGCAATGAGACCGACGCGATCAAAAAATGTGGGAGGGGGCTTGCCCCCGATAGCGGTGTGTCAGATAGAGTTGTGTTACCTGATACACCGCCATCGGGGGCAAGCCCCCTCCCACATTGACTGTGCCCACTTTAAGTCGAGGGTAATTTGAGGCGGTTATCCAAGACCACCACTGCCAGCGCAATCAGCAAGAACCCCAGCAAAATCCCCCCAGCATTCACGAACACCTGTGGATAACCCAGGCTGTCCACATCCATGAACGGGTACTGATACTGCCCAAGCGAATGCCCGCGCAGCAGCACATAAGCGAAGTACACCAAGGGGTAAACCACCCAGCCGGCAATGTGCTTGAGGCGCAAGGTGCCCTTGGGCACGCACCGCCACCAATAGATCAGAAACAGCACCGGCATCACGTCGTGCAGCAATTCATCGGCAATGAATTGAAAGCCCTCGGGGCTCCATAAGTGCCGCAGCAACAGGTTGTAGGCCAGGCTTACCAGAGCGATGCTCGCGGCAATTGCGCTGCTGATACCCGGCGCGAGGAAAAACCGCTTGCCGGCCGATTCGCGCTTGACCAGCCAATAGCTCAGCACCACGACGACCAAGGTATTGGTCAGCACCGTGAAAAAACTGAAGAAACTGATCAAGCCGCCCAGCAAGCTGGCGCCGCTGGACCAGCGCGAATACAGAATCAGATATTGCTGAATCGCCAGCCCCACCCAACCGGCCAACGCGGCCGTCGCCACAAAACGCTTCACGGGTTCAGTCCAGCGGGCGTTTGGTGCGCATCAGCTTGACGTACAAGCCTTCGACTTTTTCTCGCGCCCAAGGGGTCTTGCGCAGGAAGGTCAGGCTCGACTTGATGCTGGGATCGCTCTTGAAGCAGCGGATATCAATGCGTTCGGCCAGGCCTGCCCATTCGTAGTGTTCCACCAGGGTGGTGAGGACGTGTTGCAGGGTCACGCCGTGGAGTGGGTCGTTGCTTGTCGCGGTCATGCCGGGCCTTTTGCGAGAGAGAAAACACAGCCGCGCACCTTAGCGGACGGGGCGTACCGGTGGAAGCACTGGATTGAATATAGCCCGTCGGTAAAAGTTCCCCTTTTCAGCGAAAAAAGAGATGTTATATTGTAACGATACTTATCAAGATCCTGCCAAGGAATGTCCGATGTTGCTCTCCTGTCTCTGGCGCCTGTCGCCCCTCGCCGCCGCCCTGCTGATCTGCTCCGAAACCCACGCCCTGGAACTGCCATCGCAAGTCATCACCGGCAATCCCCTGGGCAGCGCGCAACTCGCCTCGCCCACCACCGTGCTGGAGGGCGACGAGCTGACCCTGCAACAAAAAGGCAGCCTGGGCGAAACCCTGAACAAGCAGCCGGGCGTGTCGTCTTCGTACTTTGGCCCCGGTGCCAGCCGGCCGATCATTCGTGGCCAGGACGGTGACCGTATTCGCATCCTGCGCAACGGCGTGGGCGCGCTGGATGCGTCGTCACTGTCCTATGACCACGCCGTGCCGCTGGACCCGATCAACGTCGAGCGCATCGAAATCGTGCGCGGCCCGGCGGCCATGTTGTACGGCGGCAGCGCCATCGGCGGCGTGGTCAATACCTTCGACAACCGCATCCCCACCGCAGCCATCGAGGGCATCCACGGTGCCGGTGAACTGCGCTACGGCGGCGCCGACACCACGCGCAGCAGCGCGGGCAAGCTGGAGGCCGGCGACGGCACCTTCGCCTTGCACCTGGACGCCAACGCGCGGGAATTCAACGACCTGAAAATTCCGGGTTATGCGCGCAGCCGCCACGCGCCCGAATCCGACGCAGGCCCCGGCAAAAACGGTCGCCTGGGCAACAGCGACGGGCGCCAGGATGGCGGCGCGGTGGGCGGGTCCTACACGTGGGATGATGGCTACGCGGGGCTGTCCTACAGCAACTACGACAGCAACTACGGCTCGCCCGCCGAGCAGGACGTACGCATCCGCATGCAACAGGAGCATTACGCATTCGCCTCCGAAATCCGCAACCTGCAAGGCCCGTTTACCTCGGTGAAAATCGACGCAGGCTACACCGACTACCAGCACCGCGAAATCGAAGGGGGCTAGACCGGCACCACCTTCAAGAACAAAGGCTATGAAGCCCGCGTGGAAGCCCGCCACCAGCCCATCGGGCCATTCGACGGCGTGGTCGGCGCGCAAGTGACCCGCAACGAGTTTTCGGCCCTGGGCGAAGAAGCCTTCGTGCCCCAGACCGATACCAACGCCGGCGCGCTGTTCATTCTTGAGCAGATGCAAGCCACCGAGCGCCTCACCCTCAGCCTCGGCGGGCGCCTGGAACACACCAGCGTCGACCCGGATGCCAAGGGCAACGCGCGCTTCGCCAATGCCGACAAGGCCAATACCTTCACCGCAGGCAGCCTGTCGTCCGGCGCGGTCTACACCCTCACGCCGATCTGGTCGTTGGCCGCCACCCTGGGCTACACCGAGCGCGCACCGACGTTCTACGAGCTGTACGCCAATGGTGCGCACGTCGCCACCGGCACTTACGAACTGGGCGACGCCAACCTGTCGAAGGAAAAAGCCGTGTCCAGCGACCTGGCTCTGCGCTTTGACAATGGCACCCACAAGGGCAGCTTCGGCGTGTTCTATAGCCGCTTCTCCAACTACATCGGCCTGCTCGGCACGGGTCGTACGTTGAACGATGAAGGTGAAGAAGACGCAGGCGGTATTCCCGAGTACACCTACTCCGGGGTACGCGCACGTTTCGCCGGCTTCGAAGCCCAGGATCACTGGAAACTTGGCGAAAGCGCCTACGGCAAGTTCGCCCTGGAGCTGTCGGGCGACTACACGCGTGCAACCAACCTGGACACCGGCGAAGCCCTGCCGCGCATTGCGCCGTTGCGCTTGAACAGCGGTTTGCTGTGGGAGCTGGATCGCTGGCAGGCGCGTATCGACGTAGAACATGCCGCCGGCCAAGGGCGCGTGCCGAGTAACGAAAGCGGCACCGATGGCTATACCACCCTCGGCGCGAGCGCGGGTTATCACTTCAATGTCGGCAGCAGCCAGTGGCTGGCGTTCGTCAATGGCGAAAACCTGACCAACCAGACCGTGCGCTACGCCAGCTCGATCCTGCGCGACATTGCGCCGGCGCCGGGGCGCAGCGTGCAAGTCGGCATCCGCACCACCTTCTAAACCGCGCCGAAAATTCCCTGTGGGAGGGGGCTTGCTCCCGATGGCGGTGCGCCAGTCGGCACATTGAATGACTGACCCACCGCCATCGGGAGCAAGCCCCCTCCCACACTTTTATACAGCGACACTTAGTCACTGTTACCAAATCTGAAATGATGCATCTTGCGATTCACCCTTTCTCTAAACGCCTCGCCGCATTATCCTTCGCAACAACCTGAAACGCTTCACCTCTCGGTCTGACCCCATTTGCCGAATCTTCCCTTCACGCAAAGACAGCGCTGTCTTAAATCGACCTGCGCCTGGGGGTTTATTGCCCGCCTGTGGATAACCGAGTTATCCACAGAAAAAACCAAAAATAACGCTGAACCAAGCCCCCGCCGAATCGTCATCTACAGTGAGTGAAGCACGGGCTTACATAATTCCAACGTAACGGAGAAACACACTATGAGCACTGATGGTGCCTCAAGCCCAAGCCGCCTGCTGCCCAGGTTGCTAGGCGTCTTGCTGCTGATCATGGGGCTGGCCTTGCTGGCCGGTGGGGTCAAGCTGAGCATGCTCGGCGGCTCGCTGTATTACCTGCTGGCCGGTATCGGCATCGCCTTGACCGGCGTTTTGCTGCTGGCCACCCGCCGCGCTGCGCTGGGCCTGTACGCACTGGTGCTGTTCGCCAGCACGGTGTGGGCGCTATGGGAAGTCGGCTTGGACTGGTGGCAGTTGGTGCCGCGCCTGGCCCTGCTGTTCGCCTTGGGCATCGTCATGTTGTTGCCATGGTTTCGCCGTCCGTTGCTGCGTGGTCAAGCCGCGCCGCTGGGCACCGGCGCCCTGAGCGTGGCCGTGGTGCTGGCGGGCGCTGCCGCCCTGGCCAGCCAATTCACCAACCCCGGCGAAATGGTCAAGACCGGCCAACTGGACCGCGATGCGGTGCCTGGCATGGCCAGCGCGGCGCCTGCCCAAGCCGATGGCGACTGGAATTCGTACGGCCGCTCGGCCTTCGGCGACCGTTACTCGCCACTGGCCCAGATCACGCCGGAAAACGCGCACAAGCTGGTGCCGGCCTGGACCTTCCGTACCGGTGACATTCCGGGCGCAGGCGATCCCGGTGAAACCACCGCGGAAAACACCCCGCTGAAAGTCAACGGCATGCTGTACGTGTGTACCCCGCACAGCCAGGTGATTGCCCTGGACCCGGACACCGGCAAGGAAATCTGGCGTTTCGACCCGAAGATCACCACCCAGGGTGCCGAGAACTTCAAGGGTTGGGCGCACATGACCTGCCGTGGCGTGTCGTATCACGATGACGCCGCCTACGCCTCCGAGCAGAGCCCGACCGGCAGCGCCAGCCCGGCCGCCGCGCCGACTGCCTGCCCGAAACGCATCTTCGTGCCGACTGCCGACACCCGTCTGATCGCCCTGAACGCCGACACCGGCAAGATGTGCGAAGACTTCGGTGACAAAGGCCAGGTCGACCTGCGTGCCAATATCGGCACCTTCGCCCCAGGCGGTTACTACTCCACTTCGCCACCGGCCGTGACCAAAAACCTGGTGGTGATCGGCGGTCACGTGACCGACAACGTCTCCACCGACGAGCCAAGCGGCGTGATCCGTGCGTTCGACGTGCACACCGGCAAGCTGGTGTGGAACTGGGACAGCGGCAACCCGGACGACACCACCCCGTTGGCCGAGGGCAAGACCTACACCCGCAACTCGCCGAACATGTGGTCCATGTTCGCCGTGGATGAAAAACTCGGCATGCTCTACCTGCCGATGGGCAACCAGATGCCCGACCAGTACGGCGGCGACCGTACCGATGACTCCGAAAAATACGCTGCCGGCCTGACCGCTCTGGACATCGACAGCGGCCACGTGAAGTGGACCTTCCAGTTCACCCACCACGACCTGTGGGACATGGACGTGGGCGGCCAGCCTTCGCTGATCGACATCAAGACCGCTGACGGCGTCAAGCAAGCGGTGATGGCATCGACCAAGCAAGGCAGCATCTACGTGCTGGACCGTGCCACCGGCCAACCGGTGGTGCCAGTCAATGAAATCCCGGTACCACAGGGCGCCGTTGCCGGCGATCGCACCTCCCCTACCCAGCCCAAGTCCGACCTGAACTTCATGCCACCGCCGTTGAAAGAACGCGATATGTGGGGCGTGACACCGTTCGACCAGATGCTGTGCCGGATCGACTTCAAGTCGATGCGCTACGATGGCCCGTTCACGCCGCCGTCGCTGCAAGGCTCGATCGTCTACCCAGGCAACTTCGGCGTGTTCGACTGGGGCGGCATCTCGGTTGACCCGGTCCGCCAGATCGCTTTCGTGAACCCGAGCTACATGGCGTTCAAATCGAAACTGATCCCGGCCGCCGATATCGCCAAGCAAGGCCCACGTGTCAGCGAAACCCAAGGCGTACAGCCGAACAAAGGCGCGCCGTACGGTGTGATCCTCGAGGCGCTGCTCTCGCCGCTGGGCCTGCCGTGCCAGGCGCCAGCCTGGGGTTACGTGGCGGCGGTCGACCTGACCACCCACCAAACCATCTGGATGCACAAGAACGGCACCGTGCGTGACAGCTCGCCGGTTCCGATCCCGCTGACCATGGGCGTGCCAAGCCTGGGCGGTACCTTCACCACTGCAGGTGGCGTAGCGTTCCTGAGCGGCACCCTCGACCAGTACCTGCGTGCCTACGACGTGAAAAATGGTAAGCAACTGTGGGAAGGCCGCCTGCCTGCAGGCGCGCAAACCACCCCGATGACCTACACCGGCAAGGACGGCAAGCAATACGTGCTGGTCATGGCCGGCGGTCACGGTTCCCTGGGCACCAAGCAGGGTGACTACGTGATGGCGTTCAAACTGCCGGATTAAGTAAACCCGGCGGTAAAACAAAGGCGGCTACCTGATGGGTAGCCGCCTTTTTTGTGCACGCCTGATAGGCGCTCGCGGGGCTTACAGGCAACGTGCACGCATGAAATCGCCCCAGCGGCGCACCAGGTAGTTGTGCTCGTCCATCACCGAATTCCACACCGCAATGTGCCCCATGCGCTGCTCATAGGAGCCGCCGTCGCGCACCTCGCCGATGTCGATCAACGGCAAGCCATCGCTGCCCGACAGCTCTTCACGCGCAGGCTTGCCGGCGTACCAGTAATCCCACTCGGCGCTGCTCAGATGATCGCGGGTACGCGCCGGGTTACCGATGTAGTAACCCTGGCGCGCCATCACCGCCCCCGGCCAGCCGGACAACCACCAGTTCAGGTAGGCATACGCCGCATCCAGCACCGGCCCCTGGGCATGGCGCGACAACGACAAGCCGCCGAACCAGGCGCGATAGCCTTCGCGCGGCACGGCGAGCCGGTATTTCACCCCGGCACGGTGCAGGCGCATCAAGGTCGGCGACCACAAGCTCTGGATGTCGATGCTCGGGCTGAGCATCAATTGCGCGGCTTCTTCATCGTCCGACCAGAACGCCGCAAAGTGCCCCTCCTTCTGCTTGCGCACCAGGATCTCGGCCAGCACGTCGATCTCCTCGATGCTCATATTGCCGATGTCCCGGAACTGCGCCAGCCCCGCACCCTGCACGGCCAGCGCGGCATCCAAGGCGCCGATGGCGGCATCGCTTTGCAGGGCGGTGCGCGCGCGCCACGCCGGGTCGAGCAGCCAGCCCCAGCTTTCGTTGCCGTGGCAGAAACCTTCGGGCAAACGCTCGGGGCGATAGGCAAAACTGTCGGCGTTGTGGGTCAGCGGCAGCATGCTGATGCGCTCGGTCACGCTGCTGCCGAGGCTGCCGTCGTGCTGCACGAACAGCCGCTCACTCGGCACGCTGCCACTGCCCAGGCGGTCGTTGGGCGAGAGTCGACCGCGCTTGGGCAGGTCGTTGATCTCATGCCACAGCGCGATGCGCCGCGTGTCGATCGGCTGGATCGCCCGCGCCGGCCACACGAAGTCGACGTTGTGGAACCACTGGTCGTACAGGTCGTAGCTGTCCGGCTGCATCACCGCGATACGCTGGGCTTGTTCCACATCATGCACCTGGTACACCAAACGAATGCCCAGCTCCTGCTCGGCCCGCACGCGCAGGCATTCGAGCAAGGTCACGGAGGTGCCGAGCACGCGCAGTGTGATCATGCCGCGAACCGCCGCGCGAACACGTCGAAGGAACGGCGCAACAGCGCGGGGTCGAGGCCGCGCAGGATGAACACCAGGCGCGACTGGCGCTCAGTGCCTGGCCAGGCAGGCAAATGCACCGGGGCATGCAGGCAGTGCTGCACACCATGGATGACGATGGGGGCCGAGCTTGCGTTCACGTTGAGCAGTCCTTTGACGCGAAGGATTCGTTCGCCGTGGCATCTTAGCAGCATCGACAACCACACCCCGAACCCGACCCAATCCAACGGTTGCTCGAAGCTCAGGCAGCACACCTGCGCCGCGCCGTGGTTGGCCGTGGCGGGTTGACGCAGTTGCCAGCGACTGACCTCGACGGCGGGCTCGGCGCCGCGCACGCCCTCGCCGAGCAGCAGTTGATCGCCGCTGTGAATCGCCTGGGTATCGAGGATCAACGTACCGCCGTTGAGGGCGTGCAGATGCTCGCGCAGCGCGGCGCAATCGTCGACCAGGTCGGTCTTGCTCAGCAACAGCCGGTCGGCCGCCGCCACCTGAGCCAGCCACTCCGGGTGCAGGCGTTCCTGCAAGGCGGCATGGCTGGCATCGACCAGGGTGATCACCAGGCCGATATGAAAACGCCCGCGCAGTTGCACGTCGTTGTTCAGCGTGGCGAGGATCGGCGCCGGGTCGGCCAGGCCGGTGGTTTCCAGGATCACCCGTTTGAAGGCCGGGATTTCCCCGCGTTCGCGGCGTTGCAACAGGCCGAGCAGTGCGTCTTTCAACTCGCCGCGAATCGAGCAGCACACACAGCCGCTGGGCAGCAGGACGGTGTCTGGGGCGACTTCCTCCACCAGCAGATGATCAATGCCGACATCGCCGAACTCATTGATCAACAACGCGGTGTCGCCCAGGCTTTCGCCCTGCAACAGGCGCTTGAGCAAGGTGGTTTTGCCGCTGCCGAGGAAACCGGTGATCACATTCAGAGCAATGCTCATATTTACCTCCGCCCCCTGTAGGAGCGAGCTTGCTCGCGAAAAACCCGAGAGCGCCACGTACATCCAGACAACACGCGTTAGGGTTGACGTTTTTCGCGAGCAAGCTCGCTCCTACAGTGGGGTGTTTTCCAGGTGGCCAAGTAGACGCGGGTCAAGGGGGTCCAGCGGGCGGCCGAGCATGGTTTCGGCCGCCTGCCAGAGTTGATCCAGGCCGCTGGCCAGGGCCTGCTTGCCGGTCGCGCCGAGCAACAGGTACGACGCGCCCTGGAAATCCTCGACCTTGAGCCGAAACACCGCCAGCACCTGGTTGATCGCCGCGATCCGGCGCAGGCGCTCGCGTCGCCTGGGCAGTGCATCGCCCAAGGGGTCGCTCCAATGCAAGTCTTCGCCGAGCAAGCCACAGAGTCCGCACATGGCTAAGCCCCGCTCATGGCATGACATCGCCGGCGTTCGGGCCGAGGGTCTGGCCGACGAACAGATTACCGCCCGGGGTACTGGCCAGCAGCACGGCGGTGGGCGCGACTTCGTCCGCCAGGCCGAACCGGCCCAGGGGCAGCTCGGCGGCCTTGGCGCGTTTCCAGCTGTCGCTGATGCCGCCCACCAACGGGGTTTCGATCGGGCCTGGGGCGATGGCGTTGACCAGCACATTGTCCTTGGCCACTTCCAGGGCCAGGGACTTGGTGAAGCCGATCACCCCGGCCTTGGCCGCCGCGTAGTGGCAAAGCTCGGCACCGCCCTTGATGCCCAGTTGCGAGGCGACGTTGATGATCCGCCCCCAGCGCTGCGCGAGCATATGCGGCAAGGCGCGCTGGCTGGCGACGAACACGCTGGTGAGGTCGACCCGCAGCATGTCGTTCCACATCTCGAGGGAGAGATCGACGCAACGCGCCTGGGTCAGCATGCCGGCATTGTTGACCAGGATGTCGATCCCGCCGAAGTGCTCGACGCACCGGTCGACACTGGCCTGGGCGCCTTCGACGGTACCGACATCGGCCAGGCATTCGAACACCTCGGCACCCAGGTTGCGACAGGTGATCGCGACTTCGGCCAGGCTCGCGGCGTTACGGTCGGCCAACACCAGGCGAGCGCCCTCGACCGCGTAAGCCTGGGCAATGGCGGCACCGATGCCGCTGCCGGCCCCGGTGATGACGGCGCGGCGATTGGTCAGTTGGAGCATGGCAGTTCCTCAATGGTAAAACGCGGTCCACTGTGGGAGGGGGCTTTGCTTTTTGTAGGAGCGAGCTTGCTCGCGAAGAACTCAGGGACCCCGCGTTTATCCAGAAGGAACGCGGTGCCTGGGCGTTTTTCGCGAGCAAGCTCGCTCCTACAGTGAACTCCTCTCCCACCTGTCTGAATTGAGCAGCGTCAATCAGGCCAGCGCACGGTCAGGCCGCCGTCGATGATGATGCTTTGTCCGGTCAAATAACTTGATGCATCACTGGTCAAGAACTGCACCAGCGACGCCACTTCATCCGCCCGCCCTACCCGACCCAGCGGGATTGCCTTGGCCGCCTTGGCCAACCCCTCGGGGCCCAGCGAATTCTTCGCATCCAATGACTGCGGTGTCTCGATCAACCCTGGGATCACCGCATTGCACCGAATGCCCTTGGCCGCCAGTTCCACTGCCAGCGAACGACACAACCCCGGCACCCCTGCCTTGGCCGCCGCGTAATGGCTGTGTTCCTGCCAGCCATACACGCCGCCGGCAATCGAAGAAATTGCCACCAGCGCGCCGCCTTCGCGCATATGCCGGGTCGCCGCGCGGAAGGTGCGCATCACCCCCGTGAGGTCGATATTGAGCATCTCGTCCCACAACGCGTCGGTCATCTCCAGCAACGGCGCGCGACGCAACAAGCCGGCATTGGCCACCGCATAATCGAGGCGCCCAAAATGTTGCACCGCTTGCTCGGCCATGGCATCCACCGAGGCGCTGTCGCCCACGTCCAGCGCCAGCATCAGGCATTCGCCGCCGGCTTCTTCCACCAGGGCAACCGTGCTTTGCGGGTCATGGGGATCGGCCGGGTAATACCCGCCCACCACCGCCACGCCGCTGCGCCCGTAGGCCACGGCAAGGGCTTGGCCGATGCCGCTGGCAGCACCGGTAATCAAGGCAACTTTACGGCTCATCGATAACTCCTTACTGAACGGTTTCCGGACGCACATGGCGCGCGGCAAACATCAAGGCGCCGGACAGGAAGCACGGCAGCGCGCCGAACCACAGCGCGGCGGTCTGCCAGTCGCTGCCGGCGGACAACACCTGGGTGGCGCCAAACCCGGCCAATACGGCGCCGATCGGGCCCATGGCATGGATGATCGCGCCACCGGTGGCGCGGATGCTGGTGGGGAAACTTTCGCTGATGAAGAACAGCGCTGCCGAGTACGGCCCGATCAGGAAGAACAGGCCCAGGCTGTACAACCCGACCACCATCGGCATGTTGCTCGGGCCGAACAACATCCCGGCGAATGCCAGGCCGCCGAGCATCCAGCCCAGGCCGATCACGTTGCGCCGGCCGATCTTGTCGCCCATCCAACCATGGCTGAGGTACCCGCAATAACCCACCAGGTTCGACAGCACGAGGATGATCAGCGAGTTCTCGAACGAGATGTGGTGCACGCTGACGATCACCGAGGTGCCCAGCACGCTGAACACCTGGATCGCCGCCCAGTTGAGCAACAGCGCGGCGCCGATCACCAGGGTGGCGCGCCGCGCCGGGCCCCGGAATGCGGCCTTGAGGCCGGCCTTGCTGTGTTCGTCATAATCCACGCCGTAGGTCACGGCGACGTTCTGCGCCTCGCTCACCGCACCGCGTTTACGCAGTTGGCTGATGCGCTGGTGAATCTGGAACTGCGGGCTTTCCTTGAGCTTGCGCGCCATGATTGCGATCACGATGGCCGGGATCGCGGCGAAGACGAAGCAGCCCTGCCAGCCGATAATCGGCAGCAGCAGCGCGGTCAACCCCGCGGCGATCAAGGCCCCGACCGGCCAGCCGCCTTGTACCAGGCTGTAGATGAAGCCGCGACGCTTGGTCAGCTTCGGATCTTGCGAGGCGCCGTACAGCTCACTCAGATACGTCGCATTGACGGTTTCCTCGGCATACCCCAAGCCACCCAGCGAGCGAATCAGGATCAGCGGCGACTTGCCCCACGCCCCGCCAATCGCGGTGAGCGCCGAGCACAGCGCGGAGCCGGCCACGGTCAGAATAATCCCCTGGCGGCGCCCCAGTTTATCGACGATGGGACCAATGGCGAACGCGACCACCGCCGTACCCACCGCCACCCAGGTCGCGATTTGCGCCTGCTCCACTTCCCCCCAGCCAAAGTGCCGTCCGATCTCCGGCAGCAGGGTGCCGAACAGGATGAAGTCATACACCGCGAACACCCAGGCGAAGAACGCGATCCAGGTGGCGAAGCGCACTTCCTGGGACGTCAGTTGCCGGGGTTTCCAGCCAGTCAGGTCAAGCTTGTTGTAGATAGACATGGAGCGCGCCTCAAGGGTGGGGATCAGGTGCGGGGTTGACGGCGGATAAAGTCGTCGGCGATTTCATCGAAGGTGACGAAGCGCACACCGGCATGGCGCTGGATGTGTTCGATCAAACGCTCAAGCATCAGCAGCACTTGCGGGCGGCCGGACACGTCGGGGTGGATGGTCATGGTGAACACCGCGTGTTCATGCTCGCGGTAGACCCAGTCGAACTGGTCGCGCCACATTTCTTCCAGGTGACGCGGGTTGACGAAGCCGTGGCTGTTGGGGGCTTTCTTGATGAACATCATTGGCGGCAGGTCGTCGAGGTACCAGTTGGCCGGGATTTCCACCAGGTCGGTTTCCTCGCCGCGCACCAGAGGTTTCATCCAGGTGTCGGGGTGCTGGCTGTAGTCGATCTTGGTCCAGCTGTCGCCCTTGCGCACGTAGTAGGGGTGGAAGTCGTTGTGCATCAGGCTGTGGTCGTACTTGATGCCTTTTTTCAGCAGCAGCTCGTTGGTGACTTTGCTGAATTCCCACCACGGCGCGACGTAGCCGGTGGGGCGCTTGCCGGTGACCTGGGTGATCAGCTCGATGGATTTATCGAGGACGATTTCTTCCTGCTCGGCCGTCATCGCGATGGGGTTTTCGTGACTGTAGCCGTGCACGCCGATTTCGTGGCCGGCGTCGGCCACGGCCTTCATCTGCTCGGGGAAGGTTTCCATCGAGTGGCCGGGGATAAACCAGGTGGTGCGCAGGCCGTAGCGCTCGAACAATTTGAGCAGGCGCGGCGCGCCGACTTCACCGGCGAACAGGCCGCGGGAGATGTCGTCCGGCGAGTCTTCGCCGCCGTAGGAACCGAGCCAGCCGGCGACGGCGTCAACGTCGACGCCAAATGCACAGAGGATGTCTTTAGCCATGGTGTGTCTCCTTAGGGTTGAGGGCGGTTTCCACCGACAGCGCGGCCCTGAGCAGGCGCGCGTCTTCGCCACACGGGGCGCTGAGCAGCAGCGCGGTGGGCAGGCCCAGGGCATCGCGGCCGCTGGGCAGGCTGACGCCCGGCATGTCGAGCAGGCTGCCGGGCATGGTCAGGCGCAGGGTTGCCAGGTTGGTGCTGATGAACAATTCGTCGTCGGCCTCCAGCGGCGCCAGCGCCGGGGCGACGTGGGCGACGGTTGGGGTGATCAGCAGAGCGCCGTCGAGGTCGTCGCTCAGTTGGTTCTGCAGACGCCTGCGGGCGTCGGTCAGGTGGATCAGTTGGCTGGCTGGCAAGCCGCGCGCGGCTTCGAGGCGGTGGCGCACGCGGGGGTCGAGTTGCTCGGCGTCGGGGCTGTCGAGCAGGGCTTGGTGCAGGGCGAAGGCTTCGAAAGCACCGAGCCAGCCGTGTTGCCGGATCAGGTCGAGGGCGGCCTGGAAGGCGGCGCAGGGGCGCAGGTCGATCAACGCGCCGGCAGCCTTGAGCTGGTCCACCGCGCGCAGCAGGTTATTGCGCACCGCCGGTTCAATGCCTTCCAGCGCGCCTTGCTCGAGCACGAACCGCTGGCCCTTCAGGCTGCGAGCGATATGGGTGTGCGCGCGGCCGTGGAGCAGGTCGTCGATGGCCAGGGCATCACGCACGCTGCGGGTCAGCGGGCCAAGGCTGTCGAGGCTGCGCGCCAATGGAAACACGCCGTCGCGGCTGTAGCGGCGGCAGCTGCTGCGGTAGCCCACTACGCCATTCAAGGCGGCGGGAATGCGGATCGAGCCAGCGGTGTCGGTGCCCATGGCAATCGGCACGATTCCGGCTGCCACGGCTACGGCCGAACCCGATGACGAACCGCCGGGAATCCGCGGCTGGTCGCTGCTGTTGGGGTTATGGGGCGTGCCGAAATGCGGGTTCAGGCCCAGGCCCGAATACGCCAGCTCACTGAGGTTGGTCTTGCCCACGCTGACCATCCCGGCGCGGCACAACAGCCCAACGCTTGGCGCATCGAGCAGGGCGGCCGGCGCCTCGCGGCGATACGCGGCGCCTGCGGTGGTGATGCTGCCGGCCAGGTCAAACAGGTCCTTCCAGGCCAGGGGCACGCCGTCGAACACACTCAGCGGCTGGCCGGCACGCCAGCGCGCGGCGGAGGCTTGCGCCTCACGCAAGGCACGCTCGGTGCACAGCGAGATGAACACGCTGGGCGCCTTGCTCGCGTGGGCAAGCGCTTGTTCGAGCACTTGCACCGGGTCGCTGCGACCGGTGGCGAACGCTTCGGCCATTGACGTGGCGTCTGACATGAAGATCACCCCATAAAACGTATATATTTATAAAATGTACGTTTTATAGAGGCAGCTTTCGTGCCAGTCTCTTTGTGTGTCCGCGCGTATTATTTCGGATTTTCGCCAATATCCACGGGATAGAGGCTTTTGTAAGAAGCAAAATATCTTGAGGTCAGCGCTGGGCCTGCTCTTCAATGAAATAACGTATCTTTTATGAATAAATACATTTTGGTGCAAAAAGTAACAGTCCTGCGCCAAAGGCCCCAAGAAAGTGCCACCGACGTGGCGCGGAGTGACAGGCCCATCTATGAGAGAATCCCCGGCCATCGTCACGCCCTAGCATTCATGACCCAGAGAAGCAGATGAAACCAGTGTCCGCCCCGGCATCCCGTTACGCGATGATTCACAAGGTGATGCGTGACGCAATCGTCAACGGCACCGCGCGCCACGGGCTTGTGCTGCTGGAAGCGCCGCTGGCCGAGCTGTTCGGCACCAGCCGCGTGCCGGTGCGCAAGGCGCTGGACCTGCTGCACGATGAGGGCCTGATCTGCCGCTTCAACGGCCGTGGCTACCTGATCAATCCCGAAGGCTTGGCCGTGGAGCCGCTGCGCCTGCCCCTGAGCCACGCGCACCTGGGCCTCAACGGCGACGACGAACTGGTGGACACCCGGCCCCTGGGCGAGCGGATCGTCGAGGAAATCGGCGCAGCACTGTCCACCTGCATCGCCTTTGGCCATTACCGCCTGGACGAACAAGCCGCCGCCGACCACTACGGCGTCAGCCGCGCGGTGGTCCGCGAAGCGCTGATGCGCCTGCGCGACCGTGGCCTGGTGGAGAAAGAGCCCTACTCCCAATGGTTGGCCGGGCCGTTGACCGCGCGGGAAGTCACCGAAGACTACGAACTGCGCGCCTGCCTCGAACCCGAGGCCTTGCGCCAGAGCGCGCCGGGCCTCGACCGGGAAGTCCTCGAAGCCATGTTGCAGCGGGTCACGGCGGCCCAGCAGAACCCGCAATGCAGCCTGGAAGCCATCGAGCAGATCGAAGAGGACTTGCACCAGCGCTGCCTGGCCGGCCTGCAGAACCGCAAGATCGCCGCGCTGATCCGCCAGGGCCAGAGCCCGATGATCATCAGTCGGATTTTCCATCGATTGCTGGGAATCGGCGCCGATCCGGCCATGCTCGCCGAACATCGCCTGATCCTGGAGCTTTTGCTCCATGGCGCTTTCGACGCGGCCGCGCTGAACCTGCGCGAACACCTGCAACGGGCGCGGCAGCGAATGTTGCAGCGCTTGAAGGTGCTCTCGGTACTGCCCGAGCAGCCACTGCCGGCCTACCTCCACAAAATCAGCTGACCGAGGCGCTGTAGTAACTTTATGTAATATGTTCCTATCTCACCCCTACCATTGAAACCACCGCTGCCCTGCCCCATCTAAGCTGCATACTTCCTTATGCAGGTGCCCCATGAGCGACCAGCAAGACGTCCCTGATTACGACCTGAACGACTACGCCGACCCCGAAAACGCCGAAACCTCGTCCAACACCGGCCTGGCCCTGCCTGGGCAAAACCTGCCGGACAAGGTCTACATCATCCCGATCCACAACCGGCCGTTTTTCCCGGCGCAGGTGTTGCCGGTCATCGTCAATGAAGAGCCCTGGGCCGAAACCCTGGAACTGGTGAGCAAATCCGACCACCATTCCCTCGCCCTGTTTTTCATGGATACACCGCCCGAAGACCCGCGCCATTTCGACACCTCTGCCCTGCCGTTGTACGGCACCCTGGTCAAGGTGCACCACGCCAGCCGCGAGAACGGCAAGCTGCAATTCGTGGCCCAGGGCCTGACCCGCGTGCGCATCAAGACCTGGCTCAAGCACCACCGCCCACCGTACCTGGTGGAGGTCGAATACCCGCACCAGCCGAGCGAGCCGACCGACGAGGTCAAGGCCTACGGCATGGCGCTGATCAATGCGATCAAGGAACTGCTGCCGCTCAACCCGCTGTACAGCGAAGAGTTGAAGAACTACCTCAACCGCTTCAGCCCCAACGACCCGTCACCGCTCACCGACTTCGCCGCCGCGCTGACCTCGGCCACCGGTAACGAGTTGCAGGAAGTGCTCGATTGCGTGCCCATGCTCAAGCGCATGGAAAAAGTTTTGCCGATGCTGCGCAAAGAGGTCGAAGTCGCACGCCTGCAGAAAGAACTCTCCGCCGAAGTGAACCGCAAGATCGGCGAACATCAGCGCGAGTTCTTCCTCAAGGAACAGCTCAAGGTCATCCAGCAAGAGCTGGGCCTGACCAAGGACGACCGCAGCGCCGATGTCGAACAATTCGAGCAGCGACTGGTGGGCAAGACGCTGCCGGCCCAGGCGCAGAAACGTATCGATGAAGAACTCAACAAGCTGTCGATCCTCGAAACCGGCTCGCCGGAATACGCCGTCACCCGTAACTACCTGGACTGGGCCACCTCGGTACCGTGGGGCGTGTATGGCGAAGACAAACTCGACCTGAAACATGCGCGCAAGGTGTTGGATAAACACCATGCGGGCCTGGATGACATCAAGAGCCGCATCCTCGAGTTCCTCGCGGTAGGCGCCTATAAAGGTGAAGTCGCCGGTTCCATCGTGCTGCTGGTGGGCCCGCCGGGCGTGGGCAAGACCAGCGTCGGTAAATCCATCGCCGAATCCCTCGGGCGGCCGTTCTACCGCTTCAGTGTCGGCGGCATGCGCGACGAGGCCGAGATCAAGGGCCACCGCCGCACCTACATCGGCGCGCTGCCGGGCAAGCTGGTGCAGGCGCTCAAGGATGTGGAGGTGATGAACCCGGTGATCATGCTCGACGAAATCGACAAGATGGGCCAGAGCTTCCAGGGCGACCCGGCCTCGGCGCTGCTTGAAACCCTCGATCCCGAGCAGAACGTCGAATTCCTCGACCACTACCTGGACCTGCGCCTGGACCTGTCCAAGGTGCTGTTCGTGTGCACCGCCAACACCCTGGACTCGATCCCCGGCCCGTTGCTCGACCGCATGGAAGTGATTCGCCTGTCGGGCTACATCACCGAAGAAAAAGTCGCCATCGCCAAGCGCCACCTGTGGCCCAAGCAGCTGGAAAAAGCCGGCGTGGCAAAAACCAGCCTGAGCATCAGCGACGGCGCCCTGCGTGCGTTGATCGATGGCTATGCGCGGGAAGCCGGCGTGCGTCAGTTGGAGAAACAGCTGGGCAAACTGGTGCGCAAGGCGGTGGTCAAGCTGCTGGATGAGCCGAATTCGGTGATCAAGATCGCTAACAAGGACCTGGAAGCCTCCCTGGGCATGCCGGTGTTTCGCAATGAACAAGTGCTGTCGGGCACCGGTGTGATTACCGGCCTGGCCTGGACCAGCATGGGCGGGGCGACCTTGCCGATCGAAGCGACGCGCATCCACACGCTCAATCGCGGCTTCAAGCTCACCGGGCAATTGGGTGACGTGATGAAGGAATCCGCAGAAATCGCCTACAGCTTCATCAGCTCCAACCTGAAGTCGTTTGGCGGTGATCCGAAGTTCTTCGATGAAGCCTTCGTCCATTTGCACGTACCGGAAGGCGCCACGCCAAAAGACGGACCGAGCGCGGGCGTGACCATGGCCAGCGCGCTGCTGTCCCTGGCACGCAACCAGCCACCGAAAAAAGGCGTGGCGATGACCGGCGAACTGACGTTAACCGGGCATGTGCTGCCGATTGGCGGCGTGCGTGAGAAGGTGATTGCGGCGCGGCGCCAGAAGATTCACGAGTTGATCCTGCCGGAGCCCAACCGTGGCAGCTTTGAAGAGCTGCCGGAGTACCTGAAGGAAGGCATGACGGTGCACTTTGCCAAGCGCTTTGCGGATGTGGCCAAAGTGTTGTTCTGACAGTTATGTAGTGCCTGAGCTGGCGCTATCGGGGGCAAGCCCCCTCCCACATTTTGATTTGTGAATGCCTTCAAGTGTGGGAGGGGGCTTGCTCCCGATCAGGCCAGACCTGCCAACACAACCCCCTCCTGTCACACCTTGTCTCATCTTCGGTTATGCTCGCCCTTCGTCGTGTACAACCGGAGCCCCCATGACCGTTGCCCGCCTGTTTCTCCCCTTGAGCCTTGCCCTGCTGGCCGCATGCGCCAGCGCGCCGAAGCAAAACATCAGCGTGGACGACCAGAGCGCCTGCCCGCTGCAGCTCAAATCCGGTCAGAACCTGATCCTCACCCTGCCCAGCAACCCCACCACCGGCTACCGCTGGGCTATCCAGGATTCCGCCGGCGGCGTGTTGCGGGCACTGAGCCCGGAGGTATACAGCAGCAGCGAATCCGGCGTGATCGGTGGCGGCGGCCAGTCCACCTGGCGCTTCCAGGCCTTTACCGCCGGGCAAGGCCGTTTGCGCCTGACCTCCCAGCAACCGTGGGAGCCGGAGGCCGAACCCGCCCAGACGTTCGACTGCGCCATTACGGTGAACTGACGGGCTGACCTTAGCCGCTGCCGGCCCTCGGCTTTCCATCAGACAACCCGCGCATCCGCGGGCCAAGTTGGCTAAAATGCCGGCCTTTCCTTCCTCGTCGCCGGAACAACCGTGAGCAAAGAACCCGATCGCCTATTCGCCCAGCCCCTGCCCCAGGTGCCGGACTTCGCCTTTAACGAAGACGTGGTGCGGGTGTTCCCGGACATGATCAAGCGCTCGGTGCCCGGTTACCCGACCATCGTTGAGAACCTCGGCGTGCTCGCCGCCCAGTTCGCCCAGCCGGGCAGTGTGCTGTATGACCTGGGCTCGTCCCTGGGCGCCGTGACCCAGGCCCTGCGCCGCCATGTGCGTACCGACGGGTGCCGGGTGATCGCGGTGGATAACTCGACGGCGATGGTCGAACGCTGCCGCGAATACCTCAATGGCCAGGATTCGATGTTTCAGGAATTGCTGCCGGTGGAGGTGATCGAGGGCGATATCCTCGCCCTGCACTTCCAGCCGGCCTCGGTGGTCGCGCTGAACTTCACCCTGCAATTCATCGCCCCCGATGAACGCCTGGCGTTGCTCGGGCGCATCCGTCAGTCGCTGCTGCCGGGCGGTGCGCTCATCCTCTCGGAAAAGCTGCGCTTCAACGATGCCCAGGAACAGGCGCTGCTGACCGACCTGCATATCGCGTTCAAACGCGCCAACGGCTACAGCGAGCTGGAAATCGCCCAGAAGCGCAGCGCCATCGAAAACGTCATGAAGCCCGACAGCCTCGAAGAACACCGCGAACGCCTGCTGGCGGCCGGGTTCTCGAAAGTCGTGCCGTGGTTCCAGTGTCTTAACTTTGCCTCGTTGATTGCCTTGCCATGATTGATTTGTCTCCCCTCGCCCGCCATCTGGTCGGCACTCCCTTGGCCGTGTGGGCCCAGGGCCTGCAAGCGCAGCTCGATAGCAAAATGGAAAAAGGCCATGGCGACCTGGAGCGCTGGCAAAGTGCATTGGACGCGCTGCCGAAGATCCAGCCCAGCCAAGTCGACCTGCTCACAGGCCTGGTGCTGGACACTGACTGCGATGACGTCACCCGTGCGCAAATGCACACCGCGCTGATGGGCCTGAGCCCGTGGCGCAAGGGGCCGTTCCACCTGTTCGGCGTGCATGTGGACACCGAATGGCGCTCGGACTGGAAGTGGTCGCGGGTGGCGCCGCACCTGAATTTGAACGGTAAGCGCATCCTCGACGTGGGCTGCGGCAACGGCTATTACATGTGGCGCATGCTCGGCGCCGGCGCCGACAGCGTGATTGGCGTCGACCCGAACTGGCTGTTCTTCTGCCAGTTCCAGGCGGTGCAGCGGTACCTGTCAGCACCCAGGGCCTGGCACCTGCCGTTCCCGTTCGAAGACCTGCCGGCGAACCTTGAAGGCTTCGACACGGTGTTTTCCATGGGCGTGTTCTATCACCGTCGTTCACCGATCGAACATCTGCTGGCGCTGAAAGACACCCTGGTCAAGGGCGGCGAACTGGTGCTGGAAACCCTGGTGGTGGAAGGCGACCAGCAACAAGTGCTGGTACCCGAAGACCGCTACGCGCAGATGCGTAACGTATGGTTCCTGCCCTCGGTCCCGGCGTTGATGCTATGGCTGCGCCGTGCCGGTTTCAGTGATGTGCGCTGCGTGGATGTGAGTGTGACCACGGTGGAGGAACAGCGTGGGACCGAGTGGATGAAATACCAATCCCTCAGCGACTTCCTGGATCCGGAAGATCACAGCAAGACGATTGAAGGGCTACCGGCGCCGATGCGGGCGGTGATCATCGCCAAAAAGTAACCCCCATATTCCTGAAACAACAGGGATCTAAATGTGGGAGGGGGCTTGCTCCCGATAGCAGTGTGTCAGTCAGCATGGTTGTAGCTGACCCACCGCCATCGGGAGCAAGCCCCCTCCCACATTTGCTTATCAGTGTTCTTTAGAGCGGTGGCTTGGCACGGCGGGCTTTGAAGAATTCACTCAACACCGTCCCACACTCTTCAGCCAGCACCCCACCCTCAAACAACACCCGATGGTTCAGAAACCCCTGGGTAAAAAACTGCCCCTGGCTCTGCACAATCCCGGCCTTGGGCTCCAGCGCGCCGTACACCACCCGCGCCACCCGCGAATGCACGATCAGGCCGGCGCACATGCTGCACGGCTCCAACGTCACATACAGCGTGCTGCCCACCAGGCGATAGTTGCTGATCGCTTGCGCAGCGGCGCGGATGGCGACCATTTCGGCATGCGCGCTTGGGTCATTGCCGCTGATCGGGCAGTTGAAACCGCGGCCGATGATTTCACCGTTTTGCACCAGAACCGCGCCCACCGGCACTTCGCCCAGCGCCGCGCCCTGGGCGGCGAGTGCCAGAGCTTCGCGCATGAAGGTTTGGTCGCGGCTGCGGTCGATGATCGCCGGGCGAATCTGGCGCATCACGCCACCTCGATGGCGGCCATCAGGCCGGTTTCCATATGGTCGATCACATGGCAGTGGAACATCCACACCCCCGGGTTATCCGCCACCAACGCCACGCGGGCGCGTTCGTTCTTGCCCAGCAGATAGGTGTCGGTGAAATACGGGATGACCTTGTGGCGGTTCGAGGCAATTACCTTGAAGCTCATGCCGTGCAGGTGGATCGGGTGCTGGTACTGGGTCATGTTCTTCAATTCGAAAATATAGCTTTTGCCCTTCTCCAATTTGGCGATCGGGCGGTCGGCGCAGGTTTTGTCGGTGATATCCCAGGCCTGGCCGTTGATCTGCCACAAGCTCGGTGGCTTGCCGTTGTCGAGGTTGACCGACACCGAGCCGACCCACTCGAAATTGAAGTTGAGTTTTTCCGCATTGGCCAGGTCCGGTTCGGCAACCGGGTTGGGCGGCAATGCGGGCGGCCATTCGCTCGGCGCGTCGGTATTGGCCACCGAGCGGAACGTACCCAGACGCACCGGGCCATTGCGGATCGACAGCTCTTCGCCTGCCGGCGGCGCCTTGATGGCCAGGCAAATACGCATGCCAGGGCCCAGCCAGTATTCCTTGCCCAGCGGGCGCGGCTCGATGGGGTTGCCGTCCAGCGCGTAGATCTGCGCTTCGACATCCGGGATGTTGATGCGATAAGTCAGGGTGTTGTCGAGGTTGAGCAGGCGCACGCGGGTGATCTGCCCGGCCGGCAGGTCGATCACCGCCTGGGCCACGCCGTTGATGGTGGACAACCGCCCCGCCGTACCGCCACGCGCCGCCTCGCGGGGAATACTGAACGCCACGAAGGCGCCCTCTTCATCGACGTGCCAGCTTTTCAGGCTGAGGGTGCGTTCGTGCTTGAAACCGGTGGGCTCGCGCTCTTCGATGATCAACGGCCCGACCAGGCCACGGCCGAGTTCTTCGCTGCTGTTCACATGGGGGTGGTACCAGTAGCTGCCGGCGTCGGGTACACGGAACTTGTAGTCGAAGTATTCCCCTGGCAATACCGGCAATTGCGAGACATAGGGCACGCCGTCCATTTCCAGCGGCAGGCGAATGCCATGCCAGTGGATGGTGGTGGCGACCGGCAGGTGGTTGATAAAGCGCACCCGCAGCCATTCGCCCTGGCGCACGCGCAGCTCGGTGCCCGGCGCAGAGGGGCCGAACGCCCAGGCTTGGGTGGTGTGGCCCGGCACCAGTTCCACATCGAGCGGCGCGGCGATCAGTTGATAGTCGCTTCCTGCGTTGGCATCGGCAACCTTGCCCAGCCAGTAGCGATAGGCGCCACCGGCACCCACACCCACGACGGCCAGGCCGGCAAGGCCACCGAGGATCTGTCGACGGGAAAACGATTGGGACACAACAACCTCACGTATCGGTCGCAGGCCAGGGCCCGCAAAGGGCAGATACGATACACCTGCGCGGGCTAAACAGTAAGGGTTCGCATTGCCGCATGGTGCAATTCTACAATTCACTGGGGTCCCAATGTGGGAGGGGGCTTGCTCCCGATAGCAGGGTGTCAGTCAGTACATATATTGACTGATCCACCGCTATCGGGAGCAAGCCCCCTCCCACATTGGATTTGCATTGTTTTCTAGTGCTTGGCGGCGGCCAGAATCAGGGCTTTCATCTCGGCCACAGCGCCTTTGAAGCCGACGAACAGCGCATGAGCCACCAGCGCGTGCCCGATATTCAGTTCGTTGATGCCCTTGATCGCGGCCACGGCTTCGACGTTGTGGTAGTGCAGTCCATGGCCGGCGTTGACGATCAGGCCTTCAGTGAGGCCGCAGTTCACACCGTCGATGATGCGTTGCAGCTCCTCGGCCACTTCGGTCGGCGTGGTGGCATCGGCGTAGCGACCGGTGTGCAGCTCGATCGCCGGCGCGCCGACGCGGCGCGAGGCTTCGATCTGGCGCTCGTCGGCGTCGATGAACAACGACACTTCGCTGCCGATCTTCGACAGGCGCTCCACGGCAGCCTTGATCCGCGCTTCCTGGCCGGCCACGTCGAGGCCGCCTTCGGTGGTCAGTTCCTGACGAGTCTCCGGCACCAGGCAAATGTGCGCCGGGCGGATGCGCTCGGCGAACGCCATCATTTCCTCGGTGACGCCCATTTCGAAGTTCATGCGGGTCTGCAGCACGTCCTTGAGCAGCAACACGTCGCGCTCCTGGATGTGGCGGCGGTCTTCGCGCAGGTGCACGGTGATGCCGTCGGCACCCGCTTCTTCGGCGTCCAGCGCAGCCTTGACCGGGTCAGGGTAACGGGTGCCCCGGGCCTGGCGCAGGGTGGCGACGTGGTCGATGTTGACGCCAAGAAGAATGCGATTGCTGGTGCTCACGGAAGCGCTCCTGAAAAGGGAAAGAATCGGTGCACAGCATACACGGGGATGTCAGGGCTTTCGAAACAACTCGCGACTGACCAGCGGCCGTCCGCCCAGGTGCACGGCCAAGGCCTGGCGCATCAGGCGCTTGGCGGCGGACAAAGCGCCGGGGGCGGTCCAGTCCGCCTCGCTCATGGCCAACAGTTCGGTGCCCTGGAACAGACCGGGTTGCAACAAGTACACACGCTCAAGGCCTGCGTCCACTTGCAGGCGGTACATGCCGTCGGCAGCGACGGGATCACCGTGCAGGTCGTTGTGCAGTTCAAAACCGTAGCCCAGGTCATCCAGCAGGCGCCATTCGAAGGCGCGCAGCAGCGGCTCCAGGGGACGGCCTTCAGCGAGGGCGAGCAAGGTGGCGGCGTAGTGATCGAAGACCGCCGGGTGCGGGTCTTCGGCGGGCAACAGGCGAATCAGCAGCTCATTGAGGTAGAGCCCACTGAACAGCGCATCACCATTGAGCCAGGCAGAGGTGCCAACGCTTTCCAGGCGGCCCACGTTCTTCAACTCGCCCTTGCCACGAAACTCCACGTCCAGCGCCACGAAGGGCCGCGCCAACGTACCGGCCTTGCCCCGCGCACTGCGCAAAACCGCGCGCAGGCGACCTTGAGGCGTGAGGAAGTCCACCAGCGCGCTGGTCTCACGGTAGGCGCGGCTGTGCAGGACGTAGGCGAGCTGGCTGGGGGGTGGGGTTGGGGACATGGGTTCTCGATCTTGAAAACAACATAAACCTAATGTGGGAGGGGGCTTGCTCCCGATAGCGGTGGGTCAATTAACACATAAGTGACTGACAGACTGCCATCGGAGCAAGCCCCCTCCCACATTTTAAGCCCTGCGGTGTGCTTACAGGTCGCCGTAGCCGAGGGAGCGCAACGCACGCTCATCATCAGACCAACCACCTTTCACCTTCACCCACAGGTTAAGCATGATCTTGGAATCGAACAGCAATTCCATGTCTTTGCGTGCCTCGGTGCCGATGCGCTTGATGCGCTCGCCCTTGTCGCCAATGATGATTTTCTTCTGGCCGTCACGTTCAACGAGGATCAACGCATGAATGTGCAGGGTTTTGCCCTGCTGCTTGAACTCTTCGATTTCAACGGTGATCTGGTACGGCAGCTCGGCGCCCATCTGGCGCATGATTTTCTCGCGCACCAGTTCGGCGGCAAGGAAGCGGCTGCTGCGGTCGGTGATCTGATCTTCCGGGAAGAAATGCTCGTTCTCCGGCAGGTAGCCGGCGATCACGCGTTCCAGGGCTTCGAGGTTGTGGCCGTGCTGCGCCGAGATCGGCATGATCTGGGCGTTTGGCAGTTGTTCCTGCAGCCAGCTCAGGTGCGGCATCAGCTCGGCTTTGTCTTCGATGCGGTCGGTCTTGTTCAGCGCGACGATCAAGGGCCCGGTGACGTACTGCACACGCTCGAGGACCATCTGGTCTTCGTCGGTCCACTTGGTGCGGTCAACCACGAAGATCACCACGTCGACGTCTTTCAACGCCGCCGAAGCGGTCTTGTTCATGTAGCGGTTAAGCGCTTTTTCGCCGCCTTTGTGCATACCGGGGGTGTCCACATAGACCGCTTGCACGTTGCCTTCGGTCTTGATGCCCAGCATGTTGTGGCGGGTGGTCTGCGGCTTGCGCGAGGTGATCGCGAGCTTCTGGCCGAGGATGTGGTTCAGCAGCGTGGACTTGCCCACGTTCGGGCGGCCGACGATGGCAACATAGCCACAGCGTGTTGCGGTTGAATCAGTCATGGCCATTCTCCACGCCCAGGGCAATCAGTGCTGCAGCGGCCGCTACCTGTTCGGCAATACGACGGCTCACACCCTGACCTCGGCTTTTTTCGTTCAGTAAAGTGATTTCACATTCCACGAAGAACACGCGGCAATGCGGCTCACCCTGGATATCCACCACTTCGTAGCGTGGCAGTTCGCAACCGCGCGATTGCAGGTATTCCTGCAGGCGGGTCTTGGGATCTTTGTTGGTGTCGACCAGCGTCAGGCTCTCGATTTCCGACGCCAGCCAGGCGACCACGCGCTCCTTGGCCGTTTCCATCCCGGCATCGAGGTAGATCGCACCGATCAATGCTTCCAGGGCATCAGCCAGGATCGACTCGCGCCGGAAACCGCCGCTTTTCAATTCACCGGAGCCCAGCCGCAGGTACTCGCCCAGGCCGAAACCTCGGGCCAGCACGGCCAGGGTCTCGCCTTTCACAAGGCGTGCACGCAGACGCGAAAGCTGGCCTTCACGGGCCTGGGGAAAACGCTCGAAGAGCGCCTCACCGGCGGCGAAGTTGAGGATGGCGTCACCGAGGAATTCCAGGCGCTCGTTATTGCGCCCTGCAAAGCTGCGGTGTGTGAGGGCAAGGACCATCAATTCCTGGTCCTTGAAGGTGTAGCCGAGCTGACGCTCGAGACGACTGAGAGAAACGGTCACGGTTTATCCATATCTAGTTGGTGGCACCGGCGGCCATCGACGATTGACGCAGTGTTCAAATTCAAATCCTGATGGGTGCTGCGGGGCAGCGGAAAATGTCCAAGCCCCAGAAAAGCATTCGGCGCTGTGTTCACAGCGCCGCTTGTATTACTTGATCAGCCCTACCCGCGAGAAGTTCGGCAGGTGGCTGAGCTTGGGTTCAGGCCAACTCATCCAGACCGCGAAGGCTTTGCCGACAATATTTTCGTCAGGCACCATGCCCAGCAGGTCCTTGGGAATAGTGGGGTCGTCCCAGTAGCGGCTGTCATTGGAGTTGTCGCGGTTGTCGCCCATCATGAAATAGTGCCCGGCAGGCACTTTCCACTGGCCATCGGGCATCGCGCGGTAGCGGCTCATTTCCTTGCGGATCTGGTGCTCTACCGTACCGAGTTTTTCCTGGTACAACTCGGCGCTGCCCAAGGTATTCGGCTCGGCGCCCAGCAGCTTCTCGGCCACCGACTCACCGTTGACGAACAGGCGCTTGTCGCTGGTGTAGCGGATCACGTCGCCCGGCAGGCCGACCACCCGCTTGATGTAGTTGACGTTCGGGTCGCTTGGGTAGCGGAACACCATCACATCGCCGCGCTGCGGGTCACCGACTTCGATGACCTTCTTGTCGATCACCGGCAAGCGGATCCCGTAGGAAAACTTGTTCACCAGGATGAAGTCGCCCACGTCCAGCGTAGGTTTCATCGACCCCGACGGGATCTGGAACGGCTCCACCAGGAACGAACGCAGCACCAGCACGATGAACAACACCGGGAAGAACGACTTGCCGTATTCAACCAGCAAGGGCTCCTTGTTCAGCTTCTCGACCACCACCGCATCAGGCTGGCTGACGCTGCCCTGATAGGAGGCGATAGCCGCCCGCCGACGCGGGGCGAAGAACACCAGATCGAGCAACGCCAGGAGGCCGCAAACGGCGACGGCGATGACCAGCAACAGCGGGAAATTTAGTGACATAGGACCTAACTATCCAACCTGAGCACCGCAAGGAAGGCTTCTTGTGGAATTTCCACGTTGCCCACTTGCTTCATGCGTTTTTTACCGGCCTTTTGCTTCTCAAGCAGCTTGCGCTTACGGCTTACGTCACCGCCGTAGCATTTGGCCAGTACGTTCTTTCTGAGTGCCTTGACGGAGGTCCGCGCAATGATCTGCCCGCCGATGGCGGCCTGGATCGCGACGTCGAACATCTGGCGCGGAATCAGTTCTTTCATCTTCTCGGTCAACTGGCGACCTTTGTAGTGCGCATTGTCCTTGTGCACGATCAGTGCCAGGGCATCGACCTTGTCGCCGTTGATCAGCACATCCAGTTTCACCAGATTAGCCGATTGGTAACGATCGAAATGGTAATCCAGCGAAGCATAGCCGCGGCTGGTGGATTTGAGACGGTCGAAGAAGTCCAGGACCACTTCGTTCATCGGCAAATCGTAGGTCACTTGCACCTGGGTACCGAGGAACAACATGTCGTGCTGCACGCCACGTTTTTCGATACACAGGGTGATGACGTTGCCCAGGTGCTCCTGCGGAACCAGGATATTGGCCCGCACGATCGGCTCGCGCATGTCTTCGATGGACGACAGATCCGGAAGCTTGGACGGGTTGTCGACGTAAATCGTTTCACCGGTTTTCAGCGCCAGCTCAAAAATAACCGTCGGCGCGGTGGTGATCAGGTCCAGGTCGTATTCGCGCTCCAGGCGCTCCTGGATGATTTCCATGTGCAGCATGCCCAGGAACCCGCAACGGAAGCCGAAGCCCAGGGCGTCGGAACTTTCCGGGGTGTACTGCAGGGACGAGTCGTTGAGGGTCAGCTTCTGCAGGGCTTCGCGGAAGTCTTCGAAGTCGTCGGAGCTGACCGGGAACAGGCCGGCGTAGACCTGCGGCTGGATGCGTTTGAAGCCCGGCAGCACGTCGACATCGGGGGTGGAACTCAAGGTCAGGGTGTCACCTACCGGCGCCCCGTGAATGTCCTTGATACCCGCAATGATGAAGCCCACTTCACCGGCTTTCAGGTCTGTGGTGGCGGTGTGCTTGGGGTTGAACACACCGACGCTGTCCACCAGGTGGATCTTGCCGGTGGATTTGACCAGGATCTTGTCGCCCTTCTTCACGCGGCCATGGCGTACGCGCACCAGGGACACGACGCCCAGGTAGTTGTCGAACCAGGAATCGATGATCAACGCCTGCAGCGGATCTTCGTAGTTACCGGTAGGGGCCGGGATGGTCTTGACCAGGCGCTCGAGCACTTCGTCGACGCCCAGGCCCGTCTTGGCGCTGCACTCGACGGCGTCGGTGGCGTCAATGCCGATGATTTTTTCGATTTCTTCTTTTACGCGGTCCGGATCGGCCTGGGGCAGGTCGATCTTGTTCAGCACCGGCATGACCTCCAGGCCCTGCTCGATGGCGGTATAGCAGTTGGCTACGGACTGAGCCTCGACGCCCTGGCCGGCGTCGACCACCAGCAAGGCACCTTCACAGGCCGCCAGCGAGCGGCTGACTTCGTAGGTGAAGTCAACGTGGCCGGGGGTGTCAATGAAGTTCAGCTGGTACTTGATGCCGTTTTTGGCGGTGTAGTACAGGGTGACGCTATGGGCCTTGATGGTGATCCCGCGTTCACGCTCGAGGTCCATGGAGTCCAGGACCTGGGCTTCCATTTCACGCTCGGCAAGGCCGCCGCACATCTGGATGAATCGATCGGCCAGCGTCGACTTGCCATGGTCAATGTGGGCGATGATGGAGAAATTGCGGATATGACTCAAATCACTCACGGATCAACACTCAAAAAGGCTGCAGGCAGATTGCCCGCTGAAAAATAGCCGGGAATTGTACCTGATGCTCAGGCCAGACGTCATCTTTGCTGACGAGCACAAAAAAGCCCCGTTTCCACGGGGCTCAATATCGTAGGAGCGAGCTTGCTCGCGAAGATCGCCAACGATAATGCGCTCATCCTGGACGAACGCGGCGTATCGCAGATTTTCGCGAGCAAGCTCGCTCCTACAGCGGGGGCATTCAGCGTGCGCGCAATCAACCGGCTCGGCGCAACAACCAGAACCCGGCCACGGCGCAGATAAACGTCGGCACCAGCACTGCAAACAGCGGCGAGAAGCCGAATACCAGGCTCGACGGCCCCAGCAGGTCCTGGGCGATGCGGAAAGTGAAGCCCACCAGCACGCCGGTGAATACCCGCTGGCCGAGGGTCACGGAGCGCAACGGGCCGAAGATGAAGGAGATCGCCATCAACACCAGCGCGGCGGTGACCACCGGCTGCAGCACCTTGACCCAGAACGCCAGCCAGTAGCGGCCATTGTTCAGGCCCTGTTCCTTGAGGTAGTGGATGTAGCTCCAAAGCCCCGAGATCGGCAGGGTTTCCGGGACCATGATCACGGTATTGAGCAGTTCCGGCTTGAGCGCGATGTCCCATGCCTGGGTGGGCTCATTGACCACTTCGGTACTGGACTTGATGCCCTGGCCCACGTTATGGAAGAGCGTGGTGGTGACGTCGCTCAGCTGCCATTTTTCACCGTCATACTGCGCGCGCTTGGCGAAACTGGAGCTCAGCATGTGCCGCTCCTTGTCGAACGTGTAGCGCGTCACCCCGACCAACAACCCGCCGGGCTGCACGGCGTTGATGTGGATGAACTGGTCACCCTGGCGATGCCACAGGCCGTGCTTGGAACTCTGCGCATCACCCGAACCCTGGGCCAGGGCGCGATTGGCCTGGGCGGTGGCTTCGGACGGTGGCGCGACGTATTCGCCGATCAGCACGCTGCACGCCATCAGCAGCAGCATTGGCTTCATCACCGCCCAGACGATACGCCCGATGGACACGCCCGCCGCGCGCATGATGGTCAATTCGCTGTTGCTGGCCAGGGTGCCCAGGCCGATCAGGCAGCCGATCAGGCCGGCCATCGGCATCATGTCGTAGAGACGACGCGGCGCGGTCAGCGCCACGAAGCTCAGCACGTCGGTGACCGTGTAGGTATCGGTGACGTTGCCCACTTCGTCGATGAACGCAAACAGCGAGGCCAGGCCCAGGATGATGCCCAATACCGCCAGGATGGCGATCAGTACGCTGCTACCAATGTAGCGATCGAGCTTAGCCACGAGCCAACTCCTTCAGGCCACGACGGCTCTTCATTTTCAAACGGATAGGCTCCCAGTAGAGAAGCCCCAGGCCGATCACCAGGAAAATCCCGTGTACCCACCACAGGCCCAGGGCGGGCGGAATCTTGCCCTTCTCCAGGGAGCCACGGGCGGAAATCAGGATGGTCAGGTACGCCATATACAACAGGATTGCCGGCAGCAGCTTGAGGAATCGGCCCTGACGCGGGTTGACGCGCGACAGCGGCACGGCCATCAAGGTCACGATGAATACCAGCAGCGGCAGCGACAGGCGCCATTGCAGCTCGGCGATCGAGCGCAGCTCCTGGCTACCGAACAGCGATGCGGTCGGGAGCGCATCGCGGTCGGTGACTTCGTCGCTGATATCGGGCTTGGGCAGCATCACGCCGTAGGTGTCGTACTTGATCACGCGGTAATCGGCCAACCCCGGGCTGCCATCGTAGCGATAGCCGTTGTCCAGGATCAGGTAGCGGCTGCCGTCGGGGCGCACTTCCTGGCGGCCGCCGTCGGCCACCAGGATCGAGATGCCACGGTCTTTCTGGTCCTTGCCGAGGTTTTTCTGGGAAATGAACACGCCGCTCAGGTTGGAACGGTCTTCGGTCATTTCTTCGGTATAGGTCACGCGCGTGCCGTCGTTGAGCGCCTGGAAACGCCCGGGTTCGAGGGTGTCGAACTCGGTCATCGCGTCCTGCTTGTTCAGCAACAGCTGGAACTGCATGGCCCCCTGAGGCGCCAGGCTCAGGCTCAACCAGGCCACCAACAGGGCAACTCCGGCGGCCGGCACCATGGTCATGGCCAGCAGGCGCTGCTGGCTCATGCCGGTGGCCGACAGCACGGTCATCTCGCTTTCGAGATAGAGCCGGCCATATGCCAGCAGGATGCCAAGGAACAGGCCGAGCGGCAGGATCAGTTGCAAGAAGCCCGGCAGGCGAAAGCCCATGATCAGGAACAAAGAGCCCGGATCCAGGGCGCCCGAGGCGGCCTGTGCAAGGAATTTGACGAAACGACCACTCATGATGATGACCAGCAATACCGCACTCACGGCACTCAGGGTCAACAGGACTTCGCGGGATAGATAACGGAAGACGATCAAACCAGACACTCCAGGGTTGTCAGGCTAAGGCGGCCAAACAAGCAAGCATACCGAGTCGACCCGTTTGCGCGGGCCGGCTAAAAAGATGGCGCATTATCCTGTGATTGACCGCGCCTGTCACTGCGCAACCTCATGCGCACACACAAAGCGTGCTTCGAGGGTTGTCAGGCTCCGCCGGCGAGGTTCAAACTGCGGCCTTTGTCGCTGGCGGTTTACAAGGCTGCCACGCTTTAAAGCCTGGGTACACATGCCAGGCTCACCGACCGTATAAGGGACCCGAAAATGGAATTGGTTGTAAAAAGCGTTAGCCCCGAAACGTTGAAAACCGCCACCCTCGTGGTCGCTGTCGGCGAAGGCCGCAAACTCGGCGTTGCCGCCAAGCAACTCGATGAACTGAGCGGCGGCGCCATCAGCGCCGTGCTCAAGCGCGGCGACCTGGCCGGCAAAGTCGGCCAGAGCCTGCTGCTGCAGAGCCTGCCGAACCTCAAGGCTGAGCGCGTATTGCTGGTGGGCGTGGGCAAGGACGCCGAGCTGGATGATCGTCCGTTCCGCAAGATCATCAGCGCCATCCTTACCACCCTTAAAGGCCTGGGCGGCAGCGATGCGGCACTGGCACTCGATGAAATCGTCTTAAAAGGCCGTGACAGCTACGGAAAGACCCGTCTGCTGGCCGAAAGCCTGGTGGACGGCGGCTACGTTTTCGACCAGTTCAAGAGCCAGAAAGCCGAACCCCGCGCGCTGAAAAAAATCACCCTGCTGACCATCAAGGCTGCCCAGGCTGAAGTCGAGCGCGCCGTCACTCATGCAACGGCTATCGCCAACGGCATGTCATTCACCCGCGACCTGGGCAACCTGCCGCCGAACATCTGCCACCCAACCTTCCTCGGCGAACAGGCCAAGGCGCTGGGCAAAGAATTCAAGGGCCTCAAGGTCGAAGTGCTGGACGAGAAAAAGATCAAGGACCTGGGCATGGGTTCGTTCTATGCCGTGGGCCAGGGCAGCGACCAGCCGCCACGCCTGATCGTGATGCAGTACAACGGCGGCAAGAAGTCCGAGAAGCCGTACGCGCTGGTCGGCAAAGGCATCACCTTCGACACCGGCGGCATCAGCCTCAAGCCGGGCGCCGGCATGGATGAGATGAAGTACGACATGGGCGGCGCCGCCAGCGTGTTCGGCACCCTGCGCGCCGTGCTGGAACTCAAGCTGCCGATCAACCTGGTGTGCATCCTGGCCTGCGCCGAGAACATGCCGAGCGGCGGTGCTGCCCGCCCAGGCGATATCGTCACGACCATGAGCGGCCAGACCGTGGAAATCCTCAACACCGACGCCGAAGGCCGCCTGGTGCTGTGCGACGCGCTGACCTACGCCGAACGCTTCAAGCCGCAGGCAGTGATCGACATCGCCACCTTGACCGGTGCCTGCGTGGTTGCCCTGGGCGCCCACACATCGGGCCTGCTGGGCAATAACGACGAGCTGATCGAGCAATTGCTCAGCGCCGGCAAGGCCGCCGACGACCGCGCCTGGCAACTGCCGCTGTTCGACGAGTACCAGGAGCAACTGGACAGCCCGTTCGCCGACATCGCCAACATTGGCGGGCCGAAAGCCGGCACCATCACCGCAGCGTGCTTCCTGTCGCGATTTGCCAAGAACTTCAACTGGGCGCACCTGGACATCGCCGGTACTGCATGGACCAGCGGCGGCAAGGACAAGGGCGCCACTGGCCGTCCGGTACCCCTGCTGACCCAGTACCTGCTGGACCGCGCCAAGGCCTAAGCGCCTGCCCACTGCCTGCCACCGTCAACTGTAGGAGCGAGCTTGCTCGCGAAGAGCGCCAACGATAACGCGTTCATCCTGGATGAACGCATTGTTCTCAGGTTCTTCGCGAGCAAGCTCGCTCCTACAGTTCACGGCGGCAGCCCAGGAACCGCAATGACCCAAGTCGATTTCTACATCCTGCCCAGCGCCGATCCTTCAGCGCGGCTGGACTTTGCCTGCAAGCTCACCGAAAAAGCCTGGCGCATGGGCCACCGCATCTACCTGCATTGCAGCGATGCCGCCCAACGCGAGGACCTCGATGCCCGCCTCTGGCGCTTCAAGGGCGAAAGCTTCGTGCCCCACGGCCCCGCCGAATCCGAACCCGACGGCTTGGTCGTGCTGGGTTTGGGCGACAGTTGCGGCGATCACCAAGACCTGCTGGTCAACCTCGACCTGAAAGTGCCGGCCTTCGCCAAGGCATTCGCCCGTGTGGCGGAAGTGGTGGTGGAGGACCCGGCTATTCGTCAGGCCGCGCGAGAGAGTTTCCGTTTCTACCGCGAACAGGGCTATTCTCTGCAGGATCACCGGCTACAACGACTTTGAGTACATGATGGACACGCCCAACCCGATGAAAAAAGACGACCACTTGCTGGACGACCTCGAGTCGATCCGTCAGTTGCTCGGTGATGATGACCTGCAACCGCCGCTGTTGACCGAATCGGTCGAGGCCGGGGTACAGATTCCATTGTTGTCCGACATGCTCGACAACCAGCCTGCTGCGCCCAAGCCCGTGGCCGCGCCGCCCGCTCCCGCCGCAGAAAAAGCGCCCGACGCATTGCTGCTGCACCTGGACAACGAACTGCGCGCCGCCGCGCAACTGATCATGCAAGACGTGATCGACGACTTTGCCCCGCATATCGAAGCCGAGATCAAGCGGCGGATGGATGCGCGGATGGAGCGGTTGCTGAGTCAGTACCAATCCTGAGCCAGACAAAGATCCAATGTGGGAGGGGGCTTGCTCCCGATAGCGGTGGATCAGTCACAACATCACTGACTGACACTCAGCTATCGGGAGCAAGCCCCCTCCCACATTGGATCGCGTGCACCTCAAGCCTGTCTTCGCCTCGCCCTTCGCCCTATCCCCCGTTATACTTGCCGGCTTTCCTGAATAAATGCCAACTAGGGTCCCGCCGCGCATGGATAAGACCTATCAGCCCCACGCTATCGAAACTTCCTGGTACAACACCTGGGAGTCCGAGAACTATTTCGCCCCACAAGGTGCGGGCGACTCGTACACCATCATGATCCCACCGCCGAACGTCACTGGCAGCCTGCACATGGGCCATGGCTTCAACAATGCGATCATGGATGCGTTGATCCGTTTCCGCCGCATGCAAGGCCGTAACACGCTGTGGCAACCGGGCACCGACCACGCGGGCATCGCCACCCAGATGCTGGTGGAACGCCAGCTGGAAGCCACCGGCCAAAGCCGTCACGACCTGGGCCGCGAGAAATTCCTGGAGAAAATCTGGGAATGGAAAGACCAGTCCGGCGGCAATATCAGCCGTCAGATCCGTCGCCTGGGTTCGTCAGTAGACTGGAGCCGCGAGCGTTTCACCATGGATGACGGCCTGTCGGAAGCGGTGAAGGAAGCCTTCGTGCGCTTGCATGAAGACGGCCTGATCTACCGCGGCAAGCGTCTGGTCAACTGGGACACCAAGTTGCACACGGCGATTTCCGACCTCGAAGTGGAAAACCACGATGAGAAAGGCTTCCTGTGGAACCTCAAGTATCCGCTGGCTGACGGCGCCAAGACCGCTGAAGGCAACGCTTACCTGATCGTCGCCACCACCCGTCCGGAAACCATGCTCGGCGACGCCGCTGTCGCGGTTAACCCGAACGACGAGCGCTACCAGGCCCTGATCGGCAAGTTCGTCGAGCTGCCACTGGTTGGCCGCCGCATCCCGATCATCGCTGACGACTACTGCGACCCTGAATTCGGCACCGGCTGCGTGAAAATCACCCCGGCCCACGATTTCAACGACTATGAAGTCGGCAAGCGCCACAACCTGCCGCTGCTCAATATCTTCGACAAGAACGCCGCCGTACTGCCGGCCTGCCAGGTATTCAACCTGGACGGTACGCTGAACGAGAGCATCGACGGCAAGATCCCGGCCGAATACGCCGGCCTGGACCGTTTTGAAGCGCGCAAGCAGATCGTTGCAGCCTTCGACGCCGCCGGATTGCTGGTGAGCGTGGACGACCACGGCCTGAAAGTGCCGAAGGGCGACCGTTCCGGCACTGTGATCGAACCGTGGTTGACCGACCAGTGGTACGTGTCGACCAAGCCGCTGGCCGAGCCTGCGATTGCCGCCGTTGAAGACGGTCGCATCCAGTTCGTGCCCAAACAGTACGAGAACATGTACTTCTCGTGGATGCGCGACATCCAGGACTGGTGCATCAGCCGTCAGTTGTGGTGGGGCCACCGCATTCCGGCCTGGTATGACGAGTCGGGCAAGGTCTACGTAGGCCGCGACGAAGCCGAAGTACGTGCCAAGCACAACCTCGGGCCGGACGTGGCACTGCAACAGGACAACGACGTACTCGACACCTGGTTCAGCTCGGGCCTGTGGACCTTCTCCACCCTGGGTTGGCCGCAACAGACCGAATTCCTGAAGAAATTCCACTCCACCGACGTGCTGGTCACCGGCTTCGACATCATTTTCTTCTGGGTTGCCCGGATGATCATGCTGACCATGCATTTGGTGAAGAACGAAGACGGCACCCCACAGGTACCGTTCAAGACCGTGTATGTGCACGGCCTAGTGCGTGATGGCCAGGGCCAGAAGATGTCCAAGTCCAAGGGCAACGTCCTGGACCCGCTGGACATCATCGACGGCATCGACCTGGAAACCCTGGTGCAGAAACGCACCTCGGGCCTGATGCAGCCGAAGCTGGCGAAAAAGATCGAAAAGCAGACCCGCGACGAGTTCGCCGACGGCATCGCCAGCTACGGCACCGACGCCCTGCGCTTCACGTTCTGCTCGCTGGCGTCCACCGGCCGCGACATCAAGTTCGACATGGGCCGCGTCGAAGGCTATCGCAACTTCTGCAACAAGATCTGGAACGCCGCGCGCTACGTGCTGGATAAAGGCGAAGACTGCGGCCAGAACGGCGAAGCTTATGAGCTGAGCCTGGCCGACCGCTGGATCATCTCGCAGCTGCAGCGTACCGAAGCCGAAGTGACCCGCCAGCTCGACCAGTTCCGTTTCGACCTGGCCGCGCAGGCCCTGTACGAGTTCATCTGGAACCAGTATTGCGACTGGTACCTGGAACTGTCCAAGCCAGTGCTGTGGGACGAAAACGCGCCGGTCGAGCGCCAGCGCGGCACCCGTCGCACCCTGGTGCGCGTGCTGGAAGTGGCATTGCGCCTGGCGCATCCGTTCATGCCGTTCATCACCGAAGAAATCTGGCAGCGCCTGGCGCCGCTGGCCGGTATCGAAGGCAAGACCATCATGCTGCAACCTTGGCCTGTGGCCAACGAAGCACGTATCGATGAGGCCGCCGAAAGCGATATCGAATGGCTCAAGACCTTGATGCTCGGCACGCGCAACATCCGCGCCGAGATGAATATCGGTCCGGGCAAGCCGCTGGCCGTGTTCGTCAAGAACGCCAGTGCCGAAGACCAGCGTCGCCTCAGCGAGAACGATGCGCTGCTCAAGAAGCTGGCGAAACTGGAGTCGATTACCGTATTGGCTGATGGCGCCGAAGCACCGCTGTCGGCGACCGCGCTGGTCGGCGACATGGAAGTACTGGTGCCGATGGCCGGCCTGATCGATAAAGGCGCGGAACTGGCCCGACTCGACAAGGAAATCGCCCGCCTGCAAGGCGAAGTGCAACGAGTGGGCGGCAAGCTGTCCAATGCGGCCTTCGTCGACAAGGCGCCGGCGGAAGTGATTGACAAAGAACGCGCCAAACTGGCCGAGGCTGAACAGGCCTTGGGCAAGCTGGCGGAGCAACATGCGCGGATTTCCAGCCTGTAAGGGCCAAACCGTGTGAAAAAAAAGAGACCTTCGGGTCTCTTTTTTTGTGCATGCGGTCAATGTGGGAGGGGGCTTGCCCCCGATGGCGGTGTATCAGTCTCAACTTTTTTGCCTGTCACACCGCTATCGGGAGCAAGCCCCCTCCCACATTTGAACGAGTTGGGCTCAGGATGTGTGACAATGCCCGTCACTTTGAGCCAACACCAGAATCATCATGACCGCCCCCACTACGCCAAAACCTCCACGCAAGAAGCCTAAAACCGCAGCCACGGCCAAACCCGTCGCGCCGCGCAAAGAGGCTACCCTGCACCCGCGCAACCGCCACACCGGCCGTTACGACTTCCCGGCGCTGATCAAGACCACGCCGGAACTGGCGCAATTTGTGATCATCAACCCCTACGGCAAGGAAAGCATCGACTTCGCCAACCCGGACGCGGTGCGGGTGTTCAACCGGGCGCTGCTCAAGGCTTTCTATGGCATCCAGCACTGGGACATCCCGGCCGATTACCTGTGCCCGCCGGTGCCGGGGCGTGCCGACTATGTGCACTGCCTGGCCGACCTGCTGGCCAGCGTCAACGACGGCAAGATTCCGCGCGGTTCCATCGTCAAGGTGCTGGACATCGGCATGGGCGCCAATTGCGTCTATCCGCTGATTGGCTATATGGAGTACCGCTGGAACTTCCTGGGCTCGGAGGTCGATCCTATCGCCGTGGCCGCCGCCAAGGCCATCGTGCAGTCCAACGACCTGAGCAAAGTCATCCAGCTGCGCCTGCAACCCAATCCCAAGCATATTCTGCTGGGCCTGCTGGAGCCTGCCGAGCGCTTTGACCTGACCATGTGCAACCCGCCGTTCCATGCCTCGATGGATGAAGCGACCAAGGGCAGCGAGCGTAAATGGCGCGCCTTGGGCAAAGCCGATCCCAAGCGCAAGTTGCCGGTGTTGAACTTCGGCGGCCAATCGGCCGAGCTGTGGTGCGAGGGCGGTGAAGCGCGTTTTGTCACGCAATTGATCGCTGAAAGTGCGCACTTTGCCCACAAGGTGTTGTGGTTCAGCACCCTGGTGTCAAAAGCGTCAAACCTGCCGGCGATCGAGACCGCGCTGAAAAAAGCCGGTGTGCTGGAAAGCCAGGTGGTGGAAATGTCCCAGGGGCAGAAGCAAAGCCGCTTTGTGGCCTGGACCTTCCAGACCAAGAACGAACAGCAGCTCTGGCGCCAGCGCTGGGTTCGATAGCGCCACCTGTAGGAGCGAGCTTGCTCGCGAAAAACGCCAAGACTTCACGTTCATCCAAGACGGGCGCGTCATCGTTAACGACCTTCGCGAGCAAGCTCGCTCCTACAAATCGCAGGCAACAAAAAACCGTGCCCGGATCGCTCCGGTGCACGGTTTTTTTTACTGCGTCTTACTTGTTAACAGCGTCGGTCAGGCCTTTGGCCACAACCAGCTTGATAACTTTCTTGGCAGCGATTTCGATGGCAGCGCCAGTCGAAGGGTTACGGCCAGTACGGGCAGGACGCTCGGTCACTTTCAGTTTGCCAACGCCTGGCAGAGTGATTTCGCCGCCGTTTTCCAGCTGATCAGCAACAACCTGGCTCAGTTGGTCCAGCAGAGCGCGCACGGTGGTTTTCGGTGCGTCTACTGCTTCAGCCAGGTCGGCGATCAGTTGGTCTTTAGTAATAGCCATTGTGGTGTTCCTTCCCTATCAAATTCATATGGATTGCAGAGTGCAGTGTCAGCCGTCGAGCCCGACCTTCTTGGCCTGGCACCCCGGCTATAACCTCGGAGAACGGGGTTATAGATGCTTGAAACGGGGATTGGTTCGACCTGACAAATGCTGAATGCACGCTTAACGCCGAGACTTGGCGTAAGACCGGGCAAAACTAGCACAGAGACGGGGAAATATCCGCCTCAACATACCCATTTGGTCAGCTTTATCGCTCTAAACCGTGAAAAAAAGGCATATAGCCGGTCGGACAACGTCCAAAACGCCCTTCCAGGCGCGTCTTGACCAATGGGTGCGGTACACTGGGCAACTTTTTGGGGAGGCTCACCGCTCCCCTTCAACCAGCCGAGAAGCCTATGCCGATCCGTCATTGCATCGTCCACCTGATCGACAAAAAACCCGACGGCACACCCGCAGTTCTGCATGCCCGTGACTCGGAGCTGTCCGAATCCGCCGCCATCGAGAACATGCTCGCCGACCTCAACGAGAGCTACAACGCCAAACAAGGCAAGGCCTGGGGTTTCTTCCATGCCGAGTCCGGCGCGCACCCGTTCAGCGGCTGGTTGAAGGAATACTTTGACGGTGGTCAGGATTTCACCGCTTTCAGCCGTACGGCTGTGGAGCATCTGCAGAAGCTGATGGAAGAGTCCAACCTGTCCACTGGCGGCCATGTGCTGTTTGCCCACTACCAGCAAGGCATGACCGACTACCTGGCCATCGCCCTGCTGCACCACAGCGAAGGTGTGGCGGTGACCGACGAGCTGGACGTGACCCCCTCGCGCCACTTGGACCTGGGCCAACTGCACCTGGCGGCGCGGATCAACGTCTCCGAGTGGCAGAACAACAAGCAGTCCAAGCAATACATCTCCTTTATCAAAGGCAAGAACGGCAAGAAGGTCTCGGAGTATTTCCGCGACTTTATCGGCTGCCAGGAAGGCGTCGACGGCCCGGGCGAAACCCGCACCCTGCTCAAGGCGTTCAGCGACTTCGTTGAAAGTGAAGACCTGCCGGACGAATCGGCCCGCGAGAAAACCAAGACCCTGGTGGACTACGCCAGCAGCCAGGCCAAGCTCGGCGAGCCCATGGGCCTGGAAGAACTGTCCGGTTTGATCGATGAAGATCGGCCCAAGGCGTTCTACGACCACATCCGCAACAAGGACTACGGCCTGTCGCCGGAGATCCCTGCCGACAAACGCACCCTCAACCAGTTCCGCCGCTTCACCGGCCGCGCCGAAGGCTTGTCCATCAGCTTTGAAGCGCACCTGCTGGGCGACAAGATCGAGTACGACGAAGCCGCCGGCACCTTGATCATCAAGGGCCTGCCGACCCAACTGACCGATCAGCTCAAGCGCCGTAACTGATGCTTGGCGGCGTGCTCAAGAAAGTCCTGCTGGTGCTGCTGGTGGTCGTGGTGATTCAGAACTGGGGCAAGATCGAGCGGCTGTTCAACCCCTCGCAGGTTGTTTCGGAGCAGGTACGCGCCTCGGCGCGCGTGGTGCTCTACACCACCGAGTGGTGCGGCTACTGCAAGCAGACCCGGCGTTTCCTGGACCAGAAAGGCATTCCTTACCAGGCCTTCGATATCGAGAAGGACGCCCAGGCGCGCAAGGCGTATGAAGCGTTGGGCGGGGGCGGGATTCCGTTTGTCGACGTCAATGGCACGTTGATCCGCGACTACAACCCGGATGCGATCATGGCGGCGTTGAAATAACCCAATCTGTAAAACACCACCGGTCAGATGTGGGAGGGGGCTTGCCCCCGATAGCAGTCTGTCAGCCAGCCTATGGGTAGCTGACCCACCGCAATCGGGGGTAAGCCCCCTCCCACATTGGCTTGTGGTGCGGGCTTAGCGCACCACAATCATCCGGCCCAGCAGTGTGTGCTGCTCAAAGCCCAGCACCGCTTGCAGGGCATTGAGCACCGCTAGCGGGTCGTTGCTTGGAAAGCTGCCGCTGACGCGTTTGGCGCCCATCTCGTCATTGAGCAACAGGATGCGGCCGGGATAATAGCGAGCCAAATCCTCGATCACCTCGGCCAGCGGCGCCTTGTAGTAATTGAGCCAGCCATCGCGCCAGGCCAGGCGTGCTTCGCTGTCTACCGCGTGCAGCGGCTCGGCTACACCCTCGGCGTAGACTACTTGCTGGCCTGCCGTCAGAATTTGCTGCGGCGCCTGTTTGGAGGGCGTCACCCCAACCCGGCCGGACAACACGGTCACCTGTGCCCCCGCCGGTTGCAGGCGCACTTCGAACTGCGTGCCCAGCACCCGCGTTTCTCCGCTGCCCGCCTCGACCATAAACGGCTGGCCGGTGTGGACAACCTGGAAAAACCCGGCCCCTCGACGCAACTGGACATGCCGCTCGCCGTGGCTGAAATCCACGGCAATGGCGCTGTCGGCGTCGAGGGTAACGTGGGACTGATCGGCCAGGGTCACGGTCCGCACTTCCCCTGGCGCCGTCACGTAATCGGCGCCGAAGTCATCGACCCAGCGCGACGGTTGCCAACCGGCGCCCATCGCCACCATCAACAACACACTGGCGGCCGCGGCCAAGGCGCCAGGCCAGCGCAACGTGCGCGAGCGCGTGGAACGGTTCATCGCATTGAGGTAGCCCTGCAACGCCTGCGCGTCTTCGTCGGCCAACGCGCGTGCCGGTACTTCGCTCAACTCCCACAGCACCTGGGCCTGGGCATAGGCTTGGACATGGGCGGGGTCGGCCCGCAGCCATTGGCTGAAGCTGGCTTGATCGCCACTGCTGGGCTGGTCGTGCAGCAGGCTCAGCCAGGCGAGCGCGGCCTGTTCCTGGGCGGGCGTGGGAGTCACGTTCACGGTGCTTTTCCTGGCGTGCGTGGGGGCGACGGTTCGCTCAGGCTCGCCTTGCAGGCTTGGAGGGCACGCATCATGTGTTTTTCCACAGCGCTTTGGGACACGCCCATCGCCTTGGCGATTTGCGCGTATTTGCGGCCGTGGATGCGGTTGAGCAGGAAAATCTGGCGAGTGCGCTCGGGCAAACTGCGCAAGGCGGCTTCGACATGCCGCAAATCATTGCCCGCTTCGAGGGCCGCCTGGGGTTCGCAGCCCTGGTTGCCCTGCTGTTCGGGCAGCCAGCCTTCATTACTGCGCACGCGGGCGCCTTCGCTGCGCAAATGGTCGATGGCGATATTGCTGGCGCAGCGCAGCAGGTAGGTGCTGAGCTCTTCGACCTGCACCAGCGGGCGACGCCAGAAGCGCAGGAACAGGTCTTGCACCAGATCCGCCGCCGTTGCGCGGCAACCGACACGGCGGCTCACCAGCGCCTCCATCTGCGAACGCTGGGACAGGAACACCTGCAGAAAATGCGCCCGCCCACCGGCGGCGTCCGGGTGCGAACGGTCTTGAGGTTTCGGCGCAGGGCTGATCATCATGGGCAACTCAGAACAGGCCGAACGCCGCGACCGGGCTGGCCAGCAGGCCTACGCCCGCGAGGCTCAACGCCAGCCGTGGCCGATATGGCAGCAGCAGCACCAGCATCAAAGCGCTGAGCATCAACACCGCGCACCACTCCACCAACCCCTGGCCCCACCCCATCGCGGCCACCGCCGGCCAGGGCGACACCGCCAGCAGCGACCAACCGGCCGCATGCAACCCCAAACGCCGTAAAGGCGAAGGTTTGCTGCGCAGCAACTCGCCGTGATGGCGGTCGGTCGACAGGCACAGCGCAGTAAACCCGGCGTAGCACATGAGCAGTGCGAGCAGCATTCAGTTGGCCTCCTGTTTGAACGTCAATGCCCCTGCGCGCGGCGCGTTGGGCTGCGTTGCCGTGCGGCGCTGCATCTTCCAGGCGGCCCAGCCCAGGAACAGGCCGCAGGCCAGGCACGTCAGGTCGAAGCCGGCCATGGCCCAGTCGCCACTCACGAGGGAAACGCCCAAATGGTGGGAGGTGGTCAGTGCATTGACCAACGGGATGGCCACCAACAGCAGCGCCCCCACGCTCAATTGCTCGACCCACGCCGGGCGGCCGCGCCGCAACAGCGCGTGCAGCAGGCTCAGGGCCCAGGCGATAAAGAAGGCGCGCACTTCCCAGTCGGAACGCGCGGCGATGCTCACCGGCAACAACCGGTTCGCCCAGAAGAACAGTGCGATGGCGATCACCAGGCCGGACATGCTGGCGACATTCAACACTTCCACCAGGCGCAGCTCAAAAGGCATCACGCCGGTTTTGGCGTGCTTGAGCTGGCGCTTGCCCAGCCAGATCACCAGCCCGGTGCCGATCATCGCCGTGCCGGCCAGGCCACAGACAAAGTACAGCCAGCGCAGCACCGGGCCGGCGAAATGGCCCATGTGCAAACCGTAGAAACCGCCGCCGATGACCGCCGGCAACGACGGCTCGCCACTGGCCCGCAACAGCTCGCCCGTGGTGCCGCTGAACGATAGGCTGCTGCCGAAATCCTGCACCACGCTGTCGGACCCGGCGCGGAACACGTTCACCGAGGCGTTGACGTCACTCGGATTATTCACCGCCAAGCGTCCGACATGCCCTCCCGCCCACTGTTGCTGCGCCTGCTGATACATCGGCCACAATGCCAGCAAGGTGCCCGGCTGGCCGAGCGCCGGCGCATTATCAGAACTGGGGAACACCTCATTGAAGAACGCACGGCTGTCGTTGCCATACGAAGCCATGATCGGCGCCGGCATCACCATGTTCATGAAAATCACCAGGCTGCTATAGGTGATCATCAGGTGGAACGGCAACACCAGCACGCCCACCGCGTTGTGCCCGTCCAGCCAGGAACGCTGGCCTTTGCGCGGACGGAAGGTGAAGAAGTCCTTGAAGATTTTCTTGTGGGTGATGATGCCGGTGATCAGCGCGACGAACATCACCATGGCGGCGATGGTCGACAGCCAGCGGCCCCACGGGTAAGGCATTTGCAGCTGGAAATGGAAACGGTAGAAGAATTCGCCGCCCATGCTTTCACGGGCTTGCACCGCTTGGCCGCTGACCGGGTCGAGGATTTTCTGGGTGAAATTGCCGCGCTTGCCGGGGTCGACCTTGTCTTGCCACATCACCGACAGGCCGGGGTCGCGGCGGGTGGGCAAGGTGATGAACCAACGCGCGGCGGTAGGCGCCTGCTGCTGCAGATAGCGCTGCGCCACGCCGAGGCTGCGCGCGTCGTCCAACGGGTGGGCCTGCACTTCGGGCTGCATCCAGTGGGTTATTTCGTCCTTGAAATAAGCCAGGGTGCCGGTCAGGAAAATCGCGAACAGCAGCCAGCCGAAGATCAACCCCGCCCAGGTATGCAGCCAGGCCATGGCTTGGCGAAAGCCTTCCTTCATGTGCGCGCCACCCAGAAACCGATGCCCGCCAGGGTGGCGAACAGCGCGCTTGGCAGCATCACCCCCGCCCAGGCACGCCATGCCGTGCGGCAGGCAAAACACCAGAGCACCGCCAGCAGGTAGAACACGAACGAACTCATCATGCCGGTGATTACCGCATCGGCGCGGGAGGTGGGCAGCCACAGTGCGAGGCAGATAGCGGCCAGGGAGGCCATCAGATAACCGCCGACCACCGCCGCCAGCACCCGGGAGGTGACGGCAAGGCGATAGGACGCGGGCAGAGGGGTTTTGCTGTTCATGCGACAGGCGCCAAGTTCATCAGCGCGCAATACTAATGATAAATATTCTCATAAGCAAAAGAGAACGGATGAATCACCGGCTTCGCGGATTGCCGAACCTCGTCCCCGCCCCTACAATGCGAACAATTCTTGTTCTCTAAAGCATGCCGATGCTGATGGAGTGATCCCGTTGCCGCCGTCCAACACCGTCGAAGTTCTGTACAACGACCATCACCACTGGCTCACCGGCTGGTTGCGACGCAAGCTCGGCTGCCCGGAAAGCGCCGCCGACCTGGCCCAGGACACCTTCATCCGGGTACTCAGCGCACGGGAAGCGCCAACGCTGAACGAACCCCGCGCCTTTCTCACCACGGTCGCCAAGCGCGTGCTGTTCAACTTTTACCGTCGCCAGGACCTGGAACGCGCCTACCTCGATGCCCTGGCACAATTGCCGGAACAGGTGACGCCGTCTGAGGAAGACCGCGCCATCATCCTGCAAACCCTGGTGGAGCTGGACCAATTGCTCGACGGCCTGCCGGTCCAGGTCAAGCGCGCCTTCCTGCTGGCCCAGCTCGATGGCCTTACCTACGCGCAAATCGGTGCGCAACTGGGCATCTCCATTGCCACGGTCAAACGCCATCTGCATAAAGCCGCCCTGCGCTGCTACTTCGCCCTATGAATATCTCGCCCCCCGTTGCCGAACAAGCCGTGCACTGGTTGCTGCAAATGCAGCAAGGCACGCTCGACCCGCGCCAACAGGCCGCCTGGCAGCAATGGCTGGATGCGCACAGCGAGCACCAGCGCGCGTGGGACCAGATCCAGCGCGTCAACCAGCGCCTGCGCGGCGTGCCTTCGCCCCTGGCGCACGCGGCGTTGAATGCACCGACGTCCAACAGCCGGCGCCAGGCGCTGAAGCTGTTGTTGATCCTCGGCGCCGGTTCGGCGGCAGCCTGGAGCCTGCGCCAGCAGCGTATTCTGCCGCCGCTGACCGCCGACTACCGCAGCCCCGTCGGCCAGCGCCGCACCGTGCAGTTGGCCGACGGCAGCCAGTTGCAGCTCAACACCGGCAGCGCGGTGGATGTGCATGTCGATAGCCAGCAGCGACTGATCCGCCTGCTCGAAGGTGAAATCCTGCTGACCGCCCGCGCCGGTGCCACGCCGCTGCGCGTACTCACCAGCCAGGGTCTGCTCAGCAGCCAGGCGGCGCGACTGAACGTGCGGCAGTTCAGCGACCATACTCAACTGGCGGTGCTCGACGGCCAAGTCGACGTGATGCCCAACCACTACAGCGGCCTGCCGCTGACGGTCGAGGCTGCGCATCAGGTCAATTACACCCGCAAAGGCTGGGACAGCCCTCGCCCCACTGACGCCAACAGCGGTGCCTGGGCAGACGGCATGCTTGTGGCTGCGCATATGCGCCTGGAGGATTTCCTCGGCGAACTCGGGCGCTACCGTCGCGGCCAGCTCAATTGCGATCCGCAGGTGGCAAACCTGTTGCTGTCGGGCAGCTATCCACTGGATGACAGCGAACGCATCCTCGACCTGTTGGAAGTCAGCCTGCCGGTCACCGTGCGACGCTTTACCCGCTACTGGGTGACGGTTCAGGCCCGCGCCTGAAATTATTCAGAAAAACAGTGAGCCGTTTTCCCGTCCTCGCGTGACAGAGAAGGAAAGCCACCTTGATCCTTCCTTCTCAGGACCGCCCTTCATGCCCCTGCAACCGACGCTTCTTGCCCGTACCCTGCGCCAACTCCTCCTCGGCGCCAGCCTCAGCCTGACCGCGCTGCCCCCAGTAATGGCGGGCGAAGCCAAGGCCTATCACATCGCACCGACGAGTCTGGAAGCGGCCCTGAACCAGTTCGGCCGTGAAGCCGGGGTGCTGGTGACTTTCGGCTCCGAGGTCACCGCCGACCTGCAAAGCCCAGGCTTGTCGGGCACCTACAGCACCGCCGAAGGCCTGAATAAACTGTTGGAAGGCAGTGGCCTGCAAGCCCGTGCCGAGGGCGACAACGCCTACAGCCTGCAACCGGCCAGCGCCCCGGTTACCCTCGAACTGCAGACCTCCAACGTGGTCGGCGACTGGCTCGGCGATGCGGCGCAGACCAACGTGTTCGAACACCCCGGCGCGCGCGATGTGATCCGCCGCGAAGCCTTCGAGCGCCAGGGCGCGACCCAGGCCCGCGACGTGCTCAACCGCATCCCCGGCGTCAACGCCCCGGACAACAACGGCACCGGCAGCCATGACATGGCGCTGAACTTCGGTATTCGCGGGCTCAACCCACGTCTGGCGTCGCGCTCCACGGTGTTGATGGACGGCATTCCCGTGCCCTTCGCACCGTATGGCCAGCCGCAACTGTCATTCGCACCGATCAGCATGGGCAACATGGACGCGGTCGACGTGGTACGCGGCGGCGGCGCGGTGCGCTACGGCCCGCAAAACGTCGGCGGCATCGTCAACTTCGTGACCCGTGCGATCCCGGATGCGCCCACCGTCAAAGGCGGCCTGCAGACCGAAACCAGCCCGTCCTCCAGCCACGACGGCTTCAAGACCACCGGCAACCTGCTGGCCGGTGGCACCGCCGACAATGGCCTGGGCGGCGCGCTCCTGTACTCCGGCACCCGTGGCGGCGACTGGCGCGAAAACAGCGACACGCGCATCGACGACCTGATCCTCAAGGGCAAATACCAACTGGACGACGCCAACAGCTTCAACGCCATGGCGCAGTACTACGAAGGCCAGGCCGATATGCCCGGCGGCTTGAACGTCAAGGACTACAAGGCTGACCCGTACCAGTCGACCCGCCCCTACGATAAGTTCTGGGGCCGCCGTACGATGTTCAACTTAGGCTACCGCTACGAGCAGGACCGCCGTGAGTTCACGGTCAACAGCTTCTTCACCAAGACGCTGCGCAGCGGTTACCTCGACCAGGGCAACTTCCTCTCGCTGTCACCGCGCGAGTACTGGGTACGCGGCCTGGAAACCCGCTTCGCCCAAGGCTTCGACCTCGGCCCCACCACGCACGAAGTCGGCGTCGGCTACCGCTACATCAATGAAGCCGGCCACGAGCTGCGCTACCGCACGCCGATTGCCGCCAACCAGCAAATCCCGACCACCGACAGCCGCAACGACCGCGACACGCGCGGCGGCACCGAGGCCAATGCGTTCTTCATCGACGACCGCATCGATATCGGCAAGTGGACCCTCACGCCGGGCATCCGCTACGAGATGATCAAGTCCCAGCAGACCAACAACCTGAGCAACGTCAACTACAAGGGCGACTACAACACTGCGCTGCCGGCGTTGAACGTGCTCTACCACCTCACCGACGACTGGAACCTCTACGCCAACACTGAAGGCTCGTTCGGCAGCGTGCAGTACAGCCAGATGCCCAACCGCGTGAGCAGCGGCGAAGTGAAACCGGAAAAAGCCCGCACCTGGGAACTCGGTACGCGCTATGACAACGGCAGCCTGCGCGCGGAAATCGGTGCGTTCCTGATCAATTTCGACAACCAATACGACAGCAACCAAACCAATGACACTGTGATCGCACGCGGTGAAACGCGGCACCAGGGCATCGAGTCGAGCATCAACTATGCCCTCGACGGCTTGAGCCCGGCACTGGCCGGCTTCGATGTGTACGCCACCTATGCGTATGTCGACGCGACCATCCGCGAAGACGGCCCGAACAAAGGCAACCGCGTGCCCTTCTCGTCCAGGCACAAAGGCACCCTCGGCGTCGGTTACACCGAAGGCCCTTGGAAGCTCAACCTGGACAGCAGCTACCAGAGCAGCCAATTCGCCGACAACGCCAACACCCAGGCCGAAAGCGCCGACGGCGCGAATGGACGCATCCCCGGCTACATGCTGTTCAGCAGCCGCGCAGCGTATGACTTCGGCCCCCAGCTGTCGGACTTGAACGTCGCGGTCGGCGTGAAGAATATCTTCAACAAGCAGTACTACACGCGCTCGTTCGACGATAACAACAAGGGCAAGTACGTGGGTGAGCCGCGCACGGTGTACGTGCAAACCTCGATTGCGTTCTGACTGCCTCTGTAGCTCACAACAAATCCAAATGTGGGAGGGGGCTTGCTCCCGATAGCGGAGTGTCAGTCAGTATATTTTTAACTGACCCATCGCTATCGGGAGCAAGCCCCCTCCCACATTTGGACCGAGTACCGCTTAGAGATCCGATGAGGTCCTTTAACTCCCCGCCAGGCAACTGGGGGTGGCCGCGACCAGCGCATCAATGGCGCATCGGGTCTTGGCCGGCATGTGCGGCGCCGTCGGCCAGATCACATGGATGGGGGCCGGCTGTTCGCGGAAATCGGCCAGCACCGCCGCCAGTTGCCCGCGCAGCGCATAGTGGGCGATCAACCAACTCGGCAACCAGGCCAGCCCCACACCCGCGATGGCCGCATCGGCCACGGCCTGGAGGTCGTCCAACACCAAGGGCGTGATCAGGCGCGAGCGATGAGCGCTGTTACTGCGGTAGGCAATGCCGCGATGAGCCGACAAGTCTTCAATACAGGCAATGGGCCCCCTGCGCTGCAAATACGCGGGCGACGCCGCCAGGCCCATGACCTGCTCGCCCAGGCGCCGCGCACTCAGGCGGTCGGTATCCGGCAATGGGCCGATGCGTACGGCGATATCGAAGCCTTCCTGCGCCAGATCGGTCATGCGGTCGGAGAAACTGATATCGATCTCCAATTGCGGATAGCGGTCCATCAAGCCCCACAGCGCAGGCGCGGCATAGTGGTGACCAAACGCCAGCGGCAAACTCGCCCGCAAGCGCCCGCGTGGCTGCTGGCGGCCGCTTTCCAGCACCGACTCGGCCGCCTCCAGCTCTGCCAGCGCGCGCAGACAGTGCTCGTAGTACGCCTGCCCATCCTCCGTCAGACGCTGGCGGCGCGTGGAGCGTTGCAACAGGCAAGTGCCCAGCCGCGCTTCCAACCGCGCCAGGCCCTTGCCCACCGCCGAACGGGTGAGATTCAGGCGCTCGGCGGCTGCGCTCAGGCTGCCGCTCTCGACGATTTGCACGAACAGCTCGACGCCATCAAAACGTGGAGTGGTCATATTAATTTGTCGCCCTGCATTCCCTTATCCATGGAAAAATCATCGCAAATAAAGAACCAGATTCCCGAGAGAATAATCCCTCCCACTCTCGAAAGGAACATCCCATGCCACCCGTCGCCACGCTATCGGCCCTCAGCCCACCGCATGTCGCCAGAAACGGTCTGGCGCTTACCGCCGTGTGCCTTGTGGCCCTGATGTTCGGCCTGGAAATCTCCAGCGTGCCGGTCATCCTGCCCACCCTGGAACGCGAACTGGGCACGGGGTTTCAAGATGCCCAATGGATCATGAATGCCTACACCCTGGCCTGCACCAGCGTGCTGATGGCGGCGGGCACCCTGGCCGATCGCTTTGGCCGTCGACGCATGCTGGTGCTGTGCCTGTGGGTCTTCGGCCTGGCCTCGCTGGCCTGTGGCTTGGCCAACGACGCGTCGACGCTGATCGTGGCGCGTTTCGTCCAGGGCATCGGCGCCGGCGCGATGATGATCTGCCAGTTCGCGATACTGTCGCACTTGTTTCGGGAACCGGCGGCACGCGCCCGGGCATTCGCGATCTGGGGCGTGATTGCCGGCGTGGGCCTGGGGTTCGGGCCGATGGTCGGTGCGCTGATCCTGGCCGTCGCGGACTGGCGCTGGGTATTTCTCGCGCATGTGCCTCTCACCCTGTTCACCTTGGTGCTATTGCGCATCAGCGTGCAGGAATCCCGCGATCCGGCCAGCCATCGCCTCGATATCGCCGGCATGCTGACCTTGACGCTGGCGGTGTTCGCCCTGGTGTACTTCATCACCCAGGGCACCGAGCATAGCTTCGCCACACCGCAAATGCTCGGCTGGGCGGGCTTGGCGCTGGTGGCGTTGTTGCTATTCATCGTGGTTGAAAAGCGCAGCGCCCATCCAATGTTCGATTTTTCGGTGTTGCGCATCCAGCGCTTCACCGGTGCGCTGATGGGCTCGATCGGCATGAACTTCAGCTTCTGGCCGTTCATGATCTACCTGCCGCTGTATTTTCAGGCGGGCCTGGGCTACGACACCCTGACCACCGGCGGCGCCCTGCTCGCCTACACCTTGCCCACCTTGCTGGTGCCGCCGCTGGCCGAGCGCCTGGCCCTGCGCTACGGCGCCGAACGCATCATCCCGGTGGGCCTGGCGACGATGGGCGCGGGGTTTCTGGCAATGGCCGCCGCCAATGGCGCCGCGCAGCCAAGCGCGCTGCTGGTGCTGCTCAGTTGCGTGATCGCCGGCATCGGCCTGGCGCTGACCAACTCGCCTACCACCAACACCACTACGGGCGCCGTCTCGGCTGACCGCGCGGGCATGGCCTCAGGTATCGACTTCAGCGCACGGCTGATCACCCTGGCGCTCAACATCGCGTTGATGGGCCTGGTGCTGTTGCTGGGGATCAGCCATTACCTGGCCGAGGTCATGCCGCCAAGCACGGCAATAGATTGGCCGGCCCTCAGCCAGCACATCGCGGCGGGCAAGCTGGACGCGCCGGGATTGGCGTTCAACGAGGCCCAGGCGGCGCTGCGCAACGGCGCCGGCTGGGCCATGCTCTTTGCAGGGTTGGGTGCTTGCGGGCTGGCGATGCTTAGCGGGTATTTCTTCAAACAGCGCCGTTGAACGAAAACGGGCCTGCATGCGCAGGCCCGTTTTCAATGGGAGTGAAAAAAACTATCAGCCGTTGAATACGGCCCGTTCTTTTTCCAGAAACTCCTGTTCAAGCTCATCTTCATTGACTTTGGTGGTCGGCTGGTTTTTACCGGCAGCGCGGGGCTTGCCTTGCAGTTTGCCGAACAGATGTTCCAGCGCGTGGTCGAGCTTGGTGGCCGCGCCATCAATCGCTTGTTCCAGCGTATCGGCTTTATGGCAGACCGAAATCGCTTGATGGCCTTTTGGACGTGCCTCCAGACGGCAACTTAAATCGTGGGGACCGGGCTTGTCGCCGTTCTCATCCCGCAGGTAAACCTCAACACGGGTCAGGTCTTCTTCATAACGTTCGAGCGTGCTCTCAATGGTAGTACGTACCCACTCCTCCAGTCGGATGCTGCTTTCAATATGGTTATCGCTATTGACTTGGATTTGCATAGTTCTTCCCTTATTTCAGCTAGCTCGCCAGAGATCACAAACTGCAACACCGGGGTGGTGAAACCATGACCTCCTGATTACACAATTGAGCACTCGCTGAAACAATTCAACCCCTTTGCAAAGATAAATCCCACATTACAAATTAACCCTGACGACAAGCAAAAACGCTGTTAGGGTGGGGAGTTAGTTACATCTTCTTACCCCTGAATATCCTCACAATTGCCCCGCTCCCATTGGGTGCAGCGCCCGGAAAATCCCCGCCTCCTCCACCAGCCAATCATGCACCGCGCGCACGCCCGGATGGTTCAATGCGCCTGGCGCATACAGCAGCACGTAGCGTTTGTGGTTGGGCACGGCCAGGCCGAACGGCACGATCAGGCTGCCGCGTTCCAGTTCATCATTGAGCAATGTGCGTCGCGCAATCGCGACGCCCATACCGGCAATGGCGGCTTCGATGGTCAGGTGGTTGCGGTTGAAGGTGTGCCCGCGGCGCACATCGGCGTCGTGGTAACCAATGGCATCCAGGTAAAACTCCCATTCGGCATACTCATAACTCCCACGCCAGGCGGTGATGTCGTGCAACAGCGGGAAATGCACCAGGTCCGCCGGCCCATGCAGCGGCGGGCGCCCGCGTAGCAGGCTGGGAGCGCAGACCGGAAAGATCTGTTCGTCCAGCAGCGCTGTGGATAACAGGCCTGGGTAGCTACCGTCGTTCAGGTCGATGGCCAGGTCGAAGTCGCCCTCGTGCAGGGCGATACTGCTGTCTTCGGCGACCAGGCGCAGTTGAATGTCTGGAAAGCGCTGCTGCAACCGTGGCAGACGCGGGGTCAGCCACTTGCCAAGAAACGACGGGATCGAACGCAGGCGCAAGGTGCCGCTGATCATCCCAGCGTCCAGACGCTGTAATTCGGCGTCAATGCTGCCATAGGCCTCCCCCACCACCGCCGCCAGGCGCTGCCCTTCGGCGCTGAGTTCCACGCCCCTGGCGCGTCTGTGAAACAGTCGAAAGCCCAGGCGCTCCTCCAACTGGCGAATCTGCTGGCTCACCGCCCCCGGCGTGATGTGCAGTTCTTCGGCGCAGCGGGTGAACGACAAATGCCGTGCAGCGCATGAAAACACATGCAGCCAGACGTACGTCTGGCCATGAAGGGGGCGGGTCATAGCGTTTAGTCCTGCTAAAGAGTGTCTTAGGATAATTCGTTGGTCAGTGCCGATCCAGAGGCTCAGTATCGCGTCAATTCCGCCTGCTCTACAAAACATGGCAGCGATTTCTACTCCATTGCTTGTAAGGCTTTAGCATGGCTATCAGTGTTTTCGATTTATTCAAGGTGGGCATTGGCCCGTCCAGCTCCCATACCGTCGGCCCGATGCGCGCTGCGGCGACCTTTGCCCAGGCATTGACCGACCAGCGATTGCTCAGTGAAACCCGCCGCGTCGAAGTGCGTTTATACGGTTCGCTGTCAGCTACCGGCGTCGGCCACGCTACCGACCGGGCCTGTGTGATGGGCTTGATGGGAGAATGGCCGGATCGCATCGACCCCACCTCGATCAACGCACGCATCCAGCAACTGCGCGAGTCCGGTCAACTGCTCCTCGCCGGCCAGCAGAACATTGCCTTCGACTGGCACACCGACCTGTTGCTGCTCGACGAAAGCCTGCCCTACCACCCCAACGCCATGTCCCTGCACGCCTATGGCGACAGCGGCCTGCTAAGCGAGCAAACCTATTATTCGGTGGGCGGTGGTTTCATCATCGAAGCCGCCGAAGCCGCGTCGGGCATTGCGCCCACCAGCGATGTGCAATTGCCCTACGATTTTTCCAGCGCCGTCGAGCTGTTGGCCTTGTGCAACCAGCACGGCCTGCGGGTTTCGCAGTTGATGATGGCCAACGAACGGGCGTGGCGCAGCGACGCAGACATCCGCAGCGGCCTGCTGCATATCTGGTCGGTGATGCGCGAGTGCGTGGAACAAGGCCTGCGCGATGAAGGCATTCTGCCCGGTGGGCTGGATGTACCGCGGCGCGCTGCGAAATTGCACCGCAGCCTGTTGGAAATCGGTAAGCCCAACGTGATCACTTCGACCTTATCAGCCATGGAGTGGGTCAACCTGTTCGCCCTCGCCGTCAACGAAGAAAACGCCGCTGGCGGGCGCATGGTCACCGCACCGACCAATGGCGCGGCGGGGATTATCCCGGCGGTGCTGCATTACTACATGAAGTTCAACGCCGACGCGTCCGATGACGATGTCGTCAATTTCTTTCTGGCCGCCGCCGCCGTCGGCATCCTCTGCAAGAAGAACGCCTCGATCTCCGGTGCCGAAGTCGGCTGCCAGGGCGAAGTCGGCTCGGCCTGCGCCATGGCCGCTGCCGGGCTGGCCGAGATCCTCGGCGCTACACCTGAGCAACTGGAAAACGCCGCCGAAATCGGCCTGGAACACAACCTCGGCCTCACCTGTGACCCGGTTGGCGGGCTCGTGCAGGTGCCGTGCATCGAGCGCAACGCCATCGCGGCGGTCAAAGCGATCAATGCCACCCAAATGGCCCTGCGCGGCGACGGCAAGCACTTTATCTCCCTCGACCGGGTGATCCGCACCATGCGCGATACCGGCGCCGACATGCATGACAAATACAAAGAAACGTCACGGGGCGGCCTGGCGGTCAGCTGGGTGGAGTGCTGACCGGGATGATTGCGCCGTCAGCGGTCGTTTTTTGCGTACTGCCCTGAAACGGATCACCGTTCCCAGGCACAACCTGTATCAAATGTGAGAGGGGGCTTGCCCCCGATAGCGGTGTGTCAGCCAATAAATGCTCGGCTGGAAGACCGCTATCGGGGGCCAGCCCCCTCCCACATGGGTTGCTGATCGTCTGGCAGAGCCCTATACGGCACGGCCCTTGCTGTACAGCCTCTGAGGAAAACGGACTTTGGCCGGTGGTCAGGCAACGCGAACTATTCCCGACACCGGTCGTCAATGACTGCATGTTCTTATCAGGCGGTAACGCACCATGGACAACCCTTTTCAGATCATCACCGACACCTTCAGCCCGCAATACCGCGTCAACCTGAGTATCCAGCGGCTGGATGGCAGCATCATGCTCACGCTCTCCGATGACAGCGGCGTAGTGGCCAAACGCATGATCAGCGCCGAACAACGCAACGACCCGCAACGGCTCAAGCGCCTGGTGCAGAGCATCCAGTTCGGCATCGCCATCGAGCAGGGTCACAGCGCCATGGAAATCCTCGCGGTGATGACCGATGGCGACAATCACAAGCTCTTGCAGCCACCGCCCACCCGTAGCCTGCCGTTCAGCGTCGGGCTTTAAAGCTCGCCCTTCTCGGTTTCCAGGCTCGCCTCGCCCTTGCGACGCGGGCCTTCGACCTTCACCGACGGAAAGGCCGACGACGCGTAGCGCACCACGAGAATCGCGAAGGCCAGTAGCAGAATCCCACCGCACAGGTAGATTATGCCCACGTCCGGCGGGTTGTGATGGGACACGTTGGAGATCAGCAGACGCGTCAGCGCGGTGATTGCCACGTAGATCAGGAAGCGCACCGGCATGTGGTTGGTCTTGAAATAGATCCCGACCATGGCGCCCAATTCCAGGTAGATGAACAGCAGCAAGATGTCATCGATCTTGATATGCCCGTTCTCCAGCATCCCGAGAAACTCCATCACCGCCGCCCAGGCAGTGACCGCCCCGATGGCGAACAGCGCCAGGTAGTGGAACGACTCCACAAACAGATTGCCCAGCGACTCGGCCAGCCCATGGACTTGCTGGCGCAGCTTTTCGGCCCAGTTGATTTTCACGATGATGTTTCCTTAGGTCGGCTCGACCGGATAATGCGGGAGGGACGTGACGGTTGTTCTGCATGCAGAAAAAAGGCCAGCACGTGCATAAGATGATGGCTCGATGGCATGAGACACAGATTAATCAGGGCGCTCACCAGACCTAGAGCAAAGGGGCGAGCGTGCTCCCACAATGAGCATTTGCGCTGTAGCAAACCCCCATTTCCCAACTACATTAAAAACCTACTATCCAAACCACCGCGTTTGGCTTATGCTTTTCGCTGTATATAAATACAGTAGTCGCAAAAGACAACTATCGTGAAGGCATGTGAGGTGGTGAATGGCCGTCGAAGTGGTATACCGCAGCAGCCGAGATCTGGAGCGTTTGTTCATGGATAAAGCCGAAGCTGACCGTCATGACAAAATGCTTGAACTCGCTGAGTTGCTGGCAGAAGTGTTGCAAAAAGCCGTGCCGTCCTTGAGCGAGCAGCAGGTGGAAGAAGCCGGGATCTACATGGCGAAGAACCGCGATGTATTTGCCAAGGCGTTCAAGAGCCAGCCGGACGCGCTGTCCGAGTTGCTGAACGCGGCGGCGGAATAAAGCCCGAATTGAACAGGCCCTGAATCATGGATTCAGGGCCTTTTTAATGCCTGGTCATTGGTACAGCAGGCGCTCGGCGAGTTCGTCTGCGACCCGTGCCGGGGAGCGTTTTTCGGCTTGGGCATGGGCGTAGACTTCGGTCAGGCGCTTGCCGATGTTGGACAGGTGCGCGGTGATGCTCGCCAGCTCGGCGCCGCTGTGTTTGAGCGCGACGTAGATCAGGCCGCCGGAATTGATCACGTAGTCCGGGGCGTAGAGGATGCCGCGCCCTTCCAGTTGGTCGGCCACTTGCAGGTTGGTCAATTGCGCGCTGGCGGAGCCGGCCACGGCGGCGCAGCGCAGTTGGCCGACGCTCTGGCGATTGAACACCGCACCCAGGCCGCAAGGCGCGAGGATATCGCAGGGCGTGCTGAGCAAAGCGTCGTTGGCGATGGGGTGGGCACCCAATTGCTCCATGGCCAGTTGCACCTTGCCGTGGTCGATGTCGCTGACCAGCAGTTCGGCACCCGCCGCGTGCAGTTGTTCGGCCAGGGCGTAACCGACATTGCCCAGGCCCTGCACCGCCACGCGCAGGCCTTCGAGGTTGTCGCTGCCCAGGCGGGCCATGGCGGTGGCGCGGATGCCGGTGAACACCCCCATGGCCGCATGCGGTGCAGGGTCGCCGGCGGCCGTGGTGCTGGTGACGAACCGCGTGTGTTGGGCGATGCAATCCATGTCGGCGACCGAGGTGCCGCTGTCGATGGCGGTAATGTAGCGCCCGCCCAGTTGCTCCACACAGCGACCGAAGGCTTCAAACAGGCTTGCGCGGCTCTCCACATGGGCGGGGCGCAGGATCACCGCCGTGCCGCCGCCCACCGGCAAGCCCGCCAAAGCGGCCTTGTAGCTCATGCCTTGAGCCAGGCGCGCGGCATCCGCCATGGCACTTTCATCATCGGGGTAGGCAAGATAGCGGCAGCCGCCCAGGGCCGGGCCCAGGCGGCTGTTATGAATGGCGATGATCGCCTTCAGCCCGCTCACCGGGTCGACGCTCAGGTGCAGCGATTCCAGGCGGGTGCTGTGCATGAGCGCAAACATCGTCGTGCTCCCGAATCACTTCTGGTAGTGGCCCAAGTATAGGCTGACAGCAGCAAACTGCTCGATTGCACTGGAATAAGCATCCCCGTTTCGTGGGACCTGCGGCATAAGGGCGTGGGATATTTACTTAAGATGCTGGACGAAAATTCGCAGCAAGGCTAAAACGAGGGCATCCGCCGGAGAATGCAATGAATCCCCGCACAGCCTTTTTCGCCTGCCTGGACCGTTCGCCCCCTGCGCTGTTCGAAGCCGCGCTGTGGATTGCTGCCGAGCATGATGCTGGCGTACAGCCACAACTGATCCTGCAGGCGTTCGGCCTGCTGCAACAACAGGTCAGCCTGGGCATGCCCACGTTGCCGGCCGATGAACTGGGCCAGCCGCTGCTGCGCTGCATGAACGACCTGGGCTTTGCCCAGGATGACTTCACCCCGCTGCGCCCCGCCGCCGCGCTGCTGGACAAGGTGTTGCAACGTAAGCGCGGACAACCCCTGGCCCTGGGCCTGATCGCGCTGGAGCTGGCGCGGCGCCTGGAGATTCCCTTGGTCGGGGTGAATTTCCCCGGCCACTTCCTGCTGCGAGTACCCGGTGCCGATCACCTGCTGGACCCCTGCGGCGGTCGGCGGCTGTACCCCAACGACTGTCGCGAACTGCTGCACCGCCAGTACGGAGCCAATCTCAAACTACAAGCCGAGCACCTGCACAGCGCCGATCCGCGCGCGATCCTGCAACGGCTGTCACGTAACCTGCGCCAGCTGTACCTCGCCAACGACGAACCACTGGCCGCCCTGGTGGATGCCGAGCGTGTGCTCGAACTGGGCAATGCCAGCGCCGCCGACTACCTGGCGCGGGCCAGCCTGTATCAGCGCCTGGACTGCCCGAGCGCCGAACGGTTTGACCTGGAACACGCGTTGATGCTCAGCGAAGACCCTATCCAGCGCCTGCGCCTGACCGAGCGGCTGGGACATCTGCCGCCCAATTCCGTGGTGCATTAGGGCGCCTTGAGCAGGTCGCCCGGCGACGGCTTCATGGCATCGCTCGTGCCTGGCGACCGCACCTGAATAATCAACAGCGCCGCAATCACCGCCGGAATCGCACAGAAGAAGAAAATCTGCTGCACCGGAATATGCATCGCCAGCAGCAGGCTGCCGAACAACGGCCCCAGGATCGAGCCGAATCGCCCCACCCCCAATGCCCAGCCCGTACCGGTGGCGCGCACGTGCGCCGGGTAGAAATTACTGGCGAACGCATTGAGGGTCAGTTGCCCGCCGATGATGCAGAACCCGGCGGCAAACACGCACGCCACCAGGTAACGCGGATTGTCATGGTTCAGGCCCAGCAGCACCGTGCACACCGCCGCCGCTGCCAGCACAGCGGACAACAGGCGCACTTTGCTTTTCAGCCGATCGGCGAACCAGGCCATGCCGATGGCGCCCAATGTGCCGGCAAACAGGAACATCGAGGTCACCAGGTTGGCCTGGTTCAGCGCCAGCCCACTTTCGAGCAACAGCGACGGCAGCCAGCTGATCATGAAATACAGCAGGATCAGGCTGACGAAAAAGGTCGCCCAGATCAGCACGGTCGGGCGCGCGTAGCCGTGACGGAACAGCTCCACCACGGTCAACCGGCTGCCCTGTTCCTGGCGATTCTGCGCCTCGCTCGCCAGGGGCGCCCGCCAATCGGGCAACATGCGCGCCGTGACCTTGTGCAAGCGCGTGTAGGGCGGCGCATCGCGCAGCAGGCGCGGCAGGGATTCGGGCAACCGCCACACCAGGAACGGAAACAACAGCAGCGGCGTAACACCGCCCGCCAGGAACACCGCCTGCCAACCGAAACCGTCGATAAACCCCGCCGCCACAAACCCACCGGCCGCGCCGCCGAACGAGAAGCCACAGGCTGCCAGGGTCACCATCAGGGTGCGCATGCGTGGCGGCGAATATTCCGACATCAAGGCCATGGCGCTGGGCATCGCGCCGCCCATGCCGATGCCGCAGATAAAGCGTGCGGCCATCAGCGTGGTCAGGGAGTTGGCGAACACCATCAATACGGTGAGGCTGGCGTAGATCAGCACACAGGCCAGTAGAATGCGCCGCACACCGAACCGGTCCGCCAGTGGCGTCACCAGCAGCGAGCCCACTGTGAGGCCGAGCAGGTTGGCGCTGAACACCGGGCCGAACGCGGCTTTTTCCAGGCCCCAGTCCTTGGCCAATGCCGGCACGACATAGCCGAGCACCTGGGCGTCGTAGCCATCGGTCACCAGTAGCAATGCCAGTAGCAGGAGAATCAACCACTGATAGCGCGACACCGGACGGGCGTCGAGTGCCGCGCGAAAGCTGGCAATCTGATTGTGCATCGCAAGGTACCTTTAATTATTTTTATTGGCTGGCGCTGATCAAAAACTGTGGGAGGGGGCAAGCCCCCTCCCACATTTTGTTTCTGTGCAAGTTATGGGAATTATGGTGTGTCAGGTTGATTGGCCGGGTGCGCCTGCACGAACGCCGGATGCTGCGCCGCCAAGGCGGCCACCCGTCCGATACGCGGGTACGCCGCCAACGGCACCTTGAAACGCTCGGCTGCATACAACTGCGGAATCAGGAACGCATCGGCCATGCCTGGCTGCTCGCCAAAGCAGAACCCGTGATCGCCAATCAACTGCTCCACCGCACCGAGCCCCTGGCTGATCCAATGCGCGATCCACTCGAGCAATTGCGCCTCATCATGGCCCCACTGGCGCAGCAGGTTCTGGGTGCTGGAGTTGTGCAACGGGTGGATATCGCAGGCGATGATCGATGCCACGGCGCGTTCGTGGGCACGCGCCGCCAGGTCTTTGGAGAGCAGCGGTACCTGGGGATAACGTTCCTCCAGGTATTCGACGATCGCCTGAGACTGAATCAACAGTTCACCGTCGCTGCGCAAGGCCGGCACACGCCCTTGTGGATTGATCGCCAGGTACTCGGGCTGGCGATTGGCTCCGCCAGCCGGCACCAGCAGATTGATCGGCACCGCCGTGAAGTCCAGGCCCTTGAGCGCCAGGGCGATGCGCACCCGGTAGGACGCGGTCGAACGATAGTACGTATAGAGTTCCATCACCCTGCCCCCTCAGCGTGCGCCGACCACAGTGCCACGGCATTCGCCGAAACCGATGGAGGCAAAGCCTTCGCGGTTGCAGCGCGCACGCAGGATGATTTCATCGCCGTCTTCGAGGAATTTGCGCACCTCGCCGGACGCCAGCTCAATCGGTGTTTTGCCGCCCTCGGTGATCTCCAGCAGGCTGCCGAACTGCCCCGGCTGCGGCCCCGACAACGTGCCCGAACCAAACAGGTCACCGGCCTGCAGCTGACAACCGTTGACGCTGTGGTGCGCAACCATTTGCGCCACGGTCCAGTACATATGCTGGGTGTTGCTCAGGGTCAGGCGATGGGCCGGCAGGTTCTGCTCACGCATCGATGCGGTGGTCAACAGCACTTCCAGCTCGATATCGAAGGCGCCCGCCTTTTGATCGCGAGGGTCCAGCAGGTAGGGCAACGGCTGCGGATCGCCTTCGGGTCGCGGCGGTTGCGCCTTGCGGAACGGCTCCAACGCTTCGGCCGTGACTACCCAGGGCGAGATGCTGGTGATGAAGCTCTTGGACAGGAACGGCCCGAGCGGCTGGTATTCCCAGGCTTGGATATCGCGTGCCGACCAGTCGTTGAGCAGGCAGAAACCGGCGATATGTTCGGCCGCATCGCCGATAGCAATCGCGTCGCCCATGGTGTTGCCCTGGCCGATCCAGATGCCCAGTTCCAGTTCATAGTCCAGGCGGGCGCAGGGGCCGAAGGTGGGCTCGGCCTGTCCGGCCGGCAGTGTCTGGCCCTTGGGGCGGCGCACATCCGTACCCGAGGGACGAATGGTCGAGGCACGGCCGTGATAGCCAATCGGCACGTACTTGTAGTTGGGCAACAGCGGGTTGTCGGGACGGAACAGTTTGCCGACGTTCTGCGCGTGTTCGATGCCGACATAGAAGTCGGTGTAATCATTGATTTTCGCCGGCAAGTGCATCTGGCAATCGGCGGCACGGTGCAACACCTGCGCCTCGCGGGTTTGCAGCTTGCTGCCTTCGGCGAGCAGTTCCAGCAGGCGCTCGCGCAAAGCCACGCGTGGGCCGCGGCCGAGTTCGAAAAAGGCGTTCAACTGACCGCCTGCAGTCGCCTCGACGGCACGCCGCGCTTCACCGTCAAACTCATCCAGGGCCGCGTGCAGGTCAAGGATCGCGTCGCCAATCGCCACGCCACTGCGCGGCGCCGAGCCGTTGATGCTGAACACCCCCAGCGGCAGGTTCTGCAGGGGGAAATCCGCGTGACCGTTGGCGGAGGCCACCCAGCTGCGGGGTTGTGTGGGTTGCGTCATGGGTTATCTCCGATTCGGGTTGAAGGTGGCGGGCAGCGAAGCCCAGCACGCGTCATAAGCGGGTTGCAGTTGCGGGCATTCCAGGGCGAACTGGGTGGGGCGCAGCACTTGGCTGGTTTCGAACATGAATGCCATGGTGTTATCGATCTTGTGCGGCGCCAGGTCCGCGTTGATCGCTTTGGTACAGGTCTCACCGTCCGGGCCATGGGCGCTCATGCAGCTGTGCAGCGACGCACCGCCGGGCAGGAAACCCTCGGCCTTGGCGTCGTAAGCGCCCTGGATCAGGCCCATGTATTCATTCATCAGGTTGCGGTGGAACCACGGCGGGCGGAAGGTGTTCTCGGCCACCATCCAACGCGGCGGGAAGATCACGAAGTCGAGGTTGGCCAGGCCGTGCACGCTGGTGGGCGAGGTCAATACGGTGAAGATCGACGGGTCCGGGTGATCGAAACTCACCGTGCCGAGGGTGTTGAAGCGACGCAGGTCGTACTTGTACGGCACGTTATTGCCGTGCCAGGCGACCACGTTCAGCGGCGAATGGTCGAGCTCGCAGGCCCAGAGTTCGCCGAGGAATTTCTGCACCAGCGTGGTCGGCTGCTTGAGGTCTTCGTAGTGGGCGACCGGGCTGAGGAAGTCGCGCGGATTGGCCAGGCCGTTGCTGCCGATGGGGCCCAGGTCCGGCAGGCGCAGCGGTGCGCCATGGTTTTCGGCGACGTAACCGCGCGCCTGGGCATCGAGCAGTTCGACGCGGAACTTGAGCCCGCGTGGCAGTACCACAATCTCCAGCGGCTCGACCTCCAGCACGCCCAGCTCCGTGGCGATCCGCAAACGGCCCTGTTCGGGCACGATCAACAGTTCGCCGTCGGCATTGAAGAACACGCGCTCCATTGAGCGGTTGGCGCGGTAAGTGTGGATGCTGATGCCTGACGGTTTTTGCGACCCGGCGTTGGCGACCATGCCTACGAGCCCGTCGATAAAGTCAGTCGGCTCGCCTGGGATGTCCAGCGGGTTCCAGCGCAGCCGGTTCGGCGTCACCGCGCCCAGGGGCCCGCCGGCCAACTGCCGCTCCAATTTGCTAAAGGCCGGGTGATTGGCCGATGGCTGGATGCGGTACAGCCAGGTACGCCGGGCTTCGCTGCGCACCATAGTGAACGCGGTGCCGGAGAACAGTTCGGTATACAGCCCGTAGGGCGCTTTCTGCGGCGAGTTCTGGCCGACGGGCAGCGCGCCGGGCAGGGCTTCGCTGGCGAATTCATTGCCGAAGCCCGACAGGTATTCGAGGTTCATGGAGCATCCTCTGGGGGTCAGTTGTTTTTATCGTAATCCAGTTACGCTTAACGTAATTTGATCGCCATGGACCGTCAAGCTATAAAGACGCCCACTCATCTCTCGGATTCTCGCTCCCCCATGGAAAAGCCCCGCGACACCGGTAAACAGAAAGTCCGCTCGGCCGAAGTGGGCACCGATATCCTCAAGGCCCTGGCCGAACTGTCGCCGGCCACTTCACTGTCGCGCCTGGCCGAGCATGTGCAGATGCCGGCGAGCAAGGTCCATCGTTACCTGCAGGCGCTGATCGCCTCGGGCTTTGCTGAACAGAACGCCGCCACCAACCATTACGGCCTGGGGCGCGAAGCCTTGCGTGTGGGGCTGGCCGCGTTGGGTAGCATGGACGTGCTGAAGGTTGGCGCGATGCCCCTGGCGGAGCTGCGCGATGACCTGAATGAAACCTGCTTCCTGGCGGTGTGGGGCAACCAGGGCGCGACCGTGGTGCAGATCGAACCGGCGGTGCGCGCGGTGACGGTGGTGACGCAACTGGGTTCGGTCTTGCCGCTGCTCAGTTCGTCCACCGGGCTGGTGTTCAGTGCGTATCTGCCGACACGGGAAACCGTGGAACTGCGTGAGCGCGAAATCCAGGCCGGCACCGCCCATGCCCTGGCGGATGACCAGGCCTACGCCATCACCTGCGAGCAGATCCGCCACCGTGGCCTGCACTTTGTGCATGGTTTGCTGATGCCGGGGGTGGATGCGTTGTCGGCGCCGGTGTTCAACGCGGTCGGGCAAGTGGCGGCGGTGATGACCGTGGTCGGCCCTACTTCGCTGTTCCACGCCGATGAAGATGGCCCGGCGGCGCAGCGCTTGCTGGCGGCGACCCGGGCCGTGAGTTGGCGCATGGGTTATCAGCCCTGAGTCAGTCGTGCCACTGCGCGAGGGCCACGGCCAGGCGGTTTTCCAGAGCATGGATGCTGGCGGTGTCGCTCAGGTAGTTATTGCTGATAATCGCAAACACCAGTCGCCGTCCTTGGGCATCGGTGAGGTAACCGCTCAGGGACGACACCCCGCTCATGGAACCGGTCTTGCCGTGCAGGTTGTTCTCGGCGGCCGTGGCGCGCAGCCGATAGCGCAAGCTACCGCCGGTCATACGATCGCTGTTGCCGGCAATTGGCAATGCGTTGTACCAGGCATCGAACCACGGCTGTTTGCTTGCGGCCAGCAGCAGGTCGGTCAGGGTTTGCGACGACAGCAGGTTACGCCGTGACAGGCCCGAGCCGTCCACCTGGTTCAAGGTACTCGTATCCACCCCCTGTCGCTTGAGAAACCCGGCCACCGCCGCCACGCCCGCCGCCGCCGTGCCGCTGTTGGCGGTCTTGCGGCCCATGGCCTTGAGCAGGGCTTCGGACATGTTGTTGTTGGAGAGCTTGAGCAGCGGCGTGATCAATTCCTGCAAGGGCGCCGATTGATGCTCGGCCAGCACGTTCGCCGTGGCCGGGCTCGCAGCACCGATCACCCGGCGCCCCATCACCTGGATGCCTTGCCGCGCCAGCGCCTGCTCGAACAGGTTGGCCACCAGTTGCGTCGGCTCCCATACGCTGACCAGTTGCGCACTCTGGGTGCCCGGCACGACCGCACCGCTGAGCTGCAACAGGTTGGTGCCGTGGCGGCGGTTGACGCCATAGGTGTTGCCCGGCCCGCTGAGGGCGCGGTTGCTCAGCTGAAGGTAGTCGGTGGGCGGATAAATCTCGACAGTCACCGGCAGGCCGGTCCGTATCGGCGCCGTGGCCGTGACCAGCACGCTGCCGGCGTCGAAATCGGCATTGGGTGCCACAGTCAGCGCCGAAATCTGCGCGCCGTAATAGGTGGTTTCATCATCCTGGGACCAATCGACCCCCAAGCGTTCGGCGTCGAACCAGGTATCGTCGAACACCAGGTCGCCCTGGACCTGGCGGATGCCCTGGCTGGCCAATTGCGCCGCCAGGGCCTGGTAGTCGGCGAGCTGCAAGGTCGGGTCGCCGAGGCCGCGCAGGTACAGGTTGCCGGTCAGGCGTTCGCCCTGGCGCGTGCCGTCACTGAGCAGCTGCGTGGCGAAGCGGTATTGCGCGCCCAGCACATCCATCGCCGCCGCGGTAGTCAGCAGCTTGAGGTTGGAAGCCGGCACCAACCGTGTGCGTGGGTTGTGCTGGTAGAGCGTGCTGCCGCTGCGGGCGTCGCGCACCATCAGCGAGACGGTGGCGCCATGCAACGCCGGGTCGGCCAACAGTTGGTCGAGCGCCGCTGGGGTGGCGGGGTGTGAAACGCTGGCGCAGCCGCCCAGTAACAAGCTCAAGCCGACCAGCAGCGCGCAGGTGTGTAGCCATCTTCCAAAGTGCATCAGTAGCGTTTCCGTAGGCATCGAATGCCGGCAACGCTAACAGCTCAGGTGTCAATGTGGGAGGGTGCAATCCCCCTCCTCCCACAAAAAAGCAAATCCGGTCAGAAGGTAAGGGTGCTGGACACCGACACCTGCCGCGCATCACCGATGGACACGAACTGGGTGTTCACCGAAGAGGTGTAGTAAGTTCGGTCGAAAAGGTTTTTCACATTGAGCTGGAACTTGACCTTCTGCCCGTCGATTTTGGTGTCATAGCTGGCGAACGCATCGGCCACGGTATAGCTCGGCAATTCGAAGCTGTTGGCCGCATCCCCTGCCCGCTCGCCGACGTAGCGCGCACCGGCACCGACGCGCAGTTGATCGCCACCCAACAGGCTGCCGAAGTCATACACGGCCGACAGCGACGCGGTATTTTTCGCCACGTTTTGCAGGCGATTGCCTTTGAGCGTCGGGTCGTCGGTGACCTCGGCATCGGTGTAGGCGTAACTGCCGATCAGGCTCCACTTATCGCTCAGCTGGCCACTGGCATCCAGCTCCAGGCCACGGGAACGCACCTTGCCCGCCACGCTGTAGACCGAGGTCAACCCCTCGCCCACCTGCACCAGTACGTTGCGCTTATCGATGGTGAACAGCGCCGCGCTCGCGGTGATGCGCCCCGGCAGGTCGAACTTGGTACCCAGCTCCCAGGCCTTGGATTCTTCCGGCTGCAGGCTGCCCTCCAGCACCGTTTTGTTGGCCAGCGGCGCAATGGTGGAGTTGGGTTTGAACGACTCGGTGTAGCTGCCGTAGAACGACAGTTCGTCGGTGTAGCGGTACACCAGCCCGGCACGCGGCACCCACTTCTGGCCGTTGCCGTCGGTGTTGGCAGTGAACGGCACGCCTTTACCGGCGTATTGGTCGTACATCTGGTAGCGCGCGCCGCCCACCAGGATCCACTGGTCGTTCAGGTGCAGGGCATCCTGGAAGAACAGCGAATCGCTGCGCAGCAGATCGGTCTGGTTGCTGTCCGGCGCGCTGACGTTGGAGCCCGCCACTTCGTTGCCGTAGACCGGATCGTTGTAGTTGAAAATGCCGCGTGGCGCCTGGCGAATCAGCTCGGCGCGGTGGATTTTGCGGTATTCATCGTCCAGCCCGAACACCAGGTCGTGGCGCATGCCGGCCACGTCGACCTTGCCTTCAAGGCTGGCGGTGGCGAAGCGGTCAGTGGTCAGCGCGCCCTGGGTGCCATCCATGCTGCGGGTGAGGGTGCCGTTGGTGTTGACCTTGACCACGCGCACCTGGCTGGCGTCATAGGTTTCACGGTTCCAGCTGTAGCCGAAGTGGGCTTTCCAGTCGTCGTTCAGGTCGTGGTCGACGGTCAGGCGGTACAGGTCGGAGCGGCCTTCCATATCGTTGAACGGCTCATCCAGGCGGCGCGTCGCAGGGATATTCAGCGGGTGATTGGTTTTTGGATCGATGGCCGTGCCGCGGTCGAACGGCGACAGAAACTCGCGGTGCTCATAGGCGAACACCACTTGGGTCGCGTCGCCATACCAACCCAGCGACGGCGCCACCAGGGTTTCACGGTGGGTGCCGTAGTTGCGCCAGTAGTCTTCGTCTTCATGGTCGACGATCAGGCGATAGGCCAGGCCGCTGTCGCCAATCGGGCCGGTGGTGTCCAGGCTGCCGCCACTGCCATTCTTGCCGCTGCCGAAGGTCGAGCCGCGCGCGGTCAAGGACGTGGACTGCACCAACTCGGGCTTTTTGCTGACGATGTTGACCACGCCGCCCGGGTCTTGGATGCCGTACAGTAACGACGACGGCCCCTTGAGCACTTCCACGCGGTCGGCGGTGGCGTTCAACGCACGGCCCTGCACCACCGGCATGCCGTCCTTCATGATCGAGCCATTGCGGTTGTCACCGAAGCCGCGCAGCATCACCGCGTCCTGGGTGCTGCCGAGGGTGTTGGACTGGGTGATGCCGCTGATATTGCCCAGCGCGTCATCCAGGTTGCGCGGTTGTTGATCGCGCAAGACCTGGGCGGGTACCACGTTGACGGTTTGCGGGGTTTCCAGCAGCAGGCCCTGGGAGCGCATCACCGAGCTGGTCGGCGGCGGCTGGTAGCTGGTGCTGTCCTGGCCAGGGCTGGCGGCGCTGATGGTGGTGGCGCCGAGATTGACCGCGCCGTCGGCGGGCAGCGGTTCCAGCGCCAGGGTACGGGCGTCGATCTGGCGGAAGGTGAAGCCGGAGTTGCCCAGCAGGCGTTGCAGCGCCTGGGTCGCGCTCATCTGCCCGTTGAGCGCCGGGGCGTTGAGGCCGTAAGGCGCTTCATCGGTATAGATCACGCTGATCCCGGTGACCCGGCTGAAATCACTCAGCGCCTGGGGCAGTGGTTTGGCCGCCAGAGCAAACGTGAACTGGGCGCTTTGCTGTTCCTGCGCCTGTGCCACGGCCAGGGGCAGCAGCGCCAGCGCCGAGACTGAAAATACCGAGGCTCCCAGCCACTGTTTGACCCTACCGCCCGCCGTCGATTTCATGCTGTGAGCACCCGTGTAAAAACGCTGTTAATGCGAATTGATCGCAGTTTCAAGCACTACACGGATGGGCGAACGGTTTACCTCACCCTTGTTTGCAAATATTTTGTTATTGCGCCTGATGGAAACCTGTCAGTCAGCCTGATGAACCACTGGTCGCCAGGCACTCCTTGGCGCTCTTCTTCAATTTCTTGATCAGGCGTTCCTGGCGCAGTGCTTCGCCTTTGCTCGCACATTGCTCGGTATACACCAGCGCAACGGCGGGGCTGGAGAGGAAAAACCGCGCGCCCTTGCCGCTCTGATGCGTGGCGAACCGGCGCACCGGGTCATTGCTGATGCCGCAATACAGCGAGCCATTGGCGGCGCGCACCAGGTAGACGAACCAGGGTTTGGATTCAGGCGTGTTCACGACGGAATTCGGCACTGTACAGAAGCACCCAGCTTATCAACGACCGGCCTGGAATGCCTTCAAACCTTTGCGCGCCTGGGCGCGTACGGCGTTTTTCACCAAGGGCGTCCAGCCCAGTAACAGGCCCTTGGTGCCCAACGCCTGGCGCGACCAGCGCCACAGGTCGAAATGGTCGTGATGCTCGCAAATCCTGCCGTCACGAAACACGAAGCGCGCCTGAATATCGTTGACCACCGTATTGCCGGTCGCGCTGAACAGGTAGGTCGCCACCCAGTGCGCGCTGCCCGCGTTGCCCTCGCTGCGCACGTTGTCAAAGGTCAGGGAAAAATCCTTGGCCCGAGTGGTGAGCATGCGCCACATGTCGCCGGCGTCCTGCCCGCGCAGTTCGCCGAAGGCCGGATCGCTGAACACCACGTCCTGGGTATAACAGGCGGCCATGGCTTCGGCATCCAGGCGCTCAAAGGCGCTATAGAACTCAGTGATCAGGGCGTTATGGACATCACTCATGGGCAGTTTTCGCAGGATGAACAGGGATGCCGAACGATAGTCCGCGTAACACGAGAATGCCATTGCTTTCTACGGCACCATTCCCGTATCGCGCGCATAAGCAAACAAATCGACATCCGTCGAAATACTCAAACGTTGCATGGCCGTGCTTTTCTGCTTGCTGATGGTGGAAATACTGCGGTTGACCTGTGCCGCAATCTGGCTGACTGTCATGCCGCTGGCCAACATTCGCACCACCTCGCGCTCCTTGTCGGACAACTTAGGCTGCCCGGACTGGTCGCCCACCCCCGACTCCACCAACTGCAAGCGCAGGGATTCGCTGGTGAAGGTCTGGCCCGCACACACGGCCTTGATCGCCTGGGGCAACTCCTTGGCCGAAGCACTCTTGGCGACCACGCCGCGCACACCATGGGAAAAAGCTGCACGCAAGATGGCGATGCTGGCGAACATCGTCACCACAATCACCGGCACCTGCGGATACTGGCGGTGCAGCAGGCCCAACAAACCGTAGCCATCGGCCTGCTGGCCGCCTGGCATGGCGAAATCCGTGACCAGCACGTCGCACGGGGTTGTGCTCAACACGTCAAGCAACTGATCAGGACCGTCGGCCTCACCGACCACTGTGCATCTTCCATTCGCCTCGATCACGACCCTTTGCCCGATGCGAACAATAGGGTGATCGTCAGCAATAATTACTCGAAGCATAGGTACCCACGAATGACTGCAACTTGAATCAGCGCAAAATACCTCCGCCAGCAATCATCAACAACAGCTAACAAAGCGTGACTTGCAGCCATGCCCAATGTTCTGTACTAGCTAAATTTTTGCCTACAAAACAACAGGAAAACACCTACAGTCAAAACCAGCTCACTCGGAAACGAAAAGCCCTTGCAGGCGCGGATTCAGAGACGGGCCAGGTATTCGAGATAAACGCACAAACGTGCCTGGAACAGCTCCAGTTGCACCGAGTGGGAAGCAACATCGCCGGACTGGACCTGCTTGATCAATTGCGTGGCAGTGGACTCAAGGTCGCTGCCGCCCAGAAATACCAGGCTACCCACCAGGCGATGCAGGCGCTCGGCAGCCAGTGAGGCGTTCAGCGTTGAACGGGCGTGGCGCAAGACGCGATAGTCTTCCCAGGCTTCCACCAGCAGGCCTTCGAGCAGCTGATCGACGATCGCGTCGCTGCCAAACGTCGCGACAAGCGTGTCACGGGTTGGCCAGCCAGGGGCTGGCGCAGTCTCCTGGCCGGCTTGCGGAGCATCACTGCCAGGCAGCCAGTGCAGCAGCACGGCGTGCAATTGTTCCAGGGTCAGTGGCTTGAGCAGCCAGGCATCCATGCCCGCTTCGCGACAGCGCCGGGGGGTATCGCTTTGCAGATTGGCGGTCAAGGCAATGATCGGTACTCGCCTCAATCCGTGGTCGTGCTCATGCTGGCGAATGGCGCTGGCCATGCTGTAACCATCCATAAACGGCATCTGGCAATCGCAGATCACCAAATCAAAGGGCCGGCGGGTAAACGCCTCCAGCCCCATGAACCCATCGGTGGCCAACTCGTACCCCAGGCCCAGCTTCTGCAACATCCAGCCCAACAGCAGCCGGTAGGCTGAATGATCTTCCACCACCAGGATATTCATGTGCCGCCAATGAAGCGGGGGGACAACCGGCGGATCTGGTTTGCGGCTCGCTCCTGGGGTTGAACCTTGCGGCGAAACCATCACTCCCTCTCCATGGCTATTGATCCAGCGGCAACCTGTGACACTGATGCAATCGCCATGAGGGCCCAGTGCAGGAATGATTGCCTAATCCTGTTGGGCGTTATCGACCAGAAACAGATAACCTTTTGAGTGATTGAAAGCCGATACAACAACTACGAAAAAGCCACCATCCACTGGCAGCGCACTGGAGTGGCGTGCCATGCAGGCACTGTCGAAAGTGTCTGCCTTCAGACTTTCTCGCTGGTGACGTTTACGTAGCGTGCACGGCCGGCGCCAAGGCCCGCGATAATTGCGCCGAGTCCGATCACGGCGAAGATCCAACCGATCGCCGTCCAGCCGCCAGTCCAGTCATGCACCAGGCCGACCGCAAACGGGCCCATCGACGCGAGGGTGTAGCCAATGCCCTGGGCCATGCCTGACAGGTTGGCGGCGACATGGGAATCCCGGGAGCGCAGCACGATCAGGGTCAGCGCCAGGCTGAAGGTGCCGCCCTGCCCCAGGCCCAGCAGAATCGCCCAGCCCCATAGGCCATCGAGTGGCGCGTACAGGCAACCGAACAGACCGCCGAGCGTCAGCAGCATCACCACCACGATTGCCAGGCGCTGGTCCTTGCCGCGTGTGGCCAGCCACGGCGCGGCCAGGGAACTGAACAACTGCAGGATGATCGAGCCCGACAGCGCCAGCCCGGCCTCGGTGGCGCTCAAGCCGCGACCGATCAGGATCGATGGCAACCAGCCGAACACGATGTAGGCCAGGGAGGATTGCAGGCCCATGTACACGGTGACCTGCCAGGCCAGCGGGTCGCGCAGCAAGCCCTTGACCCGGTAAGCCGCCTGATGGGCGCTGTGTTTCTGGCCGACCTGAGGCAACCAGAACAGCGCCGCCACCAGGGCCGGGACCATCCAGAAGCCCAGGCCGATGGCCCAACTGCCCGCGAAATAATGGCTCAAGGGCACGGTCGCGCCAGCAGCCAGGGCCGCGCCCAGGCACAGGGCCATGGAGTAGACACCGGTCATGGCGCCGGCCTGCCTGGCGAAATCACGCTTGACGATGCCCGGCAGCAACACACCGATGATGCCGATGCTCGCACCGGCCAGCAGGCTACCGGCGAACAGCCCGAATTCCCCGAGAGAACTGCGCAGGATGATGCCGCCGGTGAGTGTCAGCAGAATCCCCAGGACCACGCGCTCGGCGCCAAAACGCCGGGCCAGGATCGGTGCCAGCGGCGCGAACAGCCCCAGGCACAGCACCGGCAAGGTGGTCAGCAAACCGGCCCTGGCCCCCGACAAACCCAGGCTGGCGGACACTTCGCTGAGCAGCGGCGACAGGCTCGACAACGCCGGGCGCAGGTTCAGCGCCACCAGGACCAGGCCGAGCAGTAACAGCCACGGCCGGCTGACCACCGGCTCGTGCTGCTGGACCAGCTCGTCGTCGGCTTCGGCATCGATCAGCAGTTCTTCCAGTTCGGTTGCACGTTGCTTGTTTGGGGCTTCAAGGTTCATTGATCAACTGCCGGCAGAGGGATTTGGCGCGTTCCGGGTCTTGGTGTTCCACGGCGTCGAGCAGGGCGATATGCAGGTCGAACACGGCCTGACGACGCGGCGAGGTGTTCAGGGTCTGGCGCAGTTGGGCGCCGACGATGCTTGAAAAATAAAGGTACAGCTCGCTTAGGGCTGGGTTGTGCGCCGCGTCCACCAAGCGTTGGTGGAACACCAGGTCGGCGCTGATGTAGGCCTCCAGTTCACCGTGATACAACGCGGCGCTGGCCTGGAGGGCTTGGCGTAGCGCGATGAGGTCGTCATCGCTGCGGCGCAACGCCGCGAGCCCGATGGCTTCCACTTCGAGGATCTGCCGCGTTTCCTGCGCCTGTTCCAGCGAGCAATGGGACAACGCACGCATCGCCCCCAGCGGGTCGGTCATCGAACGCAAATAGCTGCCATCGCCCTGGCGGATTTCGATCAAGCCGGAAAACGCCAATACACGCATGGCCTCTCGTACGGTGTTGCGGCTGATGCCCAGCTCGGCAGACAGCTCCGGTTCGGTGGGCAGGCGTTCGCCGATGGCCCATTTTCCTTCGGTTATGCGCCAGCGCAACTGCTCCAGGGCCTGGTCCACCAGGGAGCGTTTGATCAACGGGGCGATGTCTGTCATGAGCTTTACGCTTTCGTCCAATCATAGGATGAATTTTCCTACAGCCTATTCGGAGTTGCCTACAAAGGCAACGCACTAGGATTTTCAGGCAGGAAAAAGAACAGAATTTTCGATTGGTAAAATTACCCTCAGAGGGTAATTATTGGACTCAGGTGTCTTATGGAAAAGTACACACCTCATTACGATCTGGCGGTGATCAAGGCGGATGTCAGGCGGCTTGGAGGCCGGGCATTTACGCTCGCAGCAAAGGAAACAGGTGCGCGGATCGGCCTGAACATCAACGAGATGCAAGAGGTCGTTTTCGAGTTACAAAACAGGATGTTGTACAAATCGATGACCACGTATGCCGATCACCGGGTGTGGCAGGACGTGTACCACATCAGTTCACATGGTCAGGAGATTTACATCAAGGTCACTTACTGCACAGCCGGTAACCCTCCAGTGATCTCCTTCAAGAAGAAGAACTCATGAAAACTCAACATTGCTTCATTTGCGGTGCACCCGACGCCATGACGCGCTTTGAAAGCCGCAGCGAAACTATCCGTGTCAAAGGTATGGAACGGCGTGTCGATGACCTGTCTGGTTGGGAATGCCAACTGTGCGGCGACGGCATGCATGACCCTGACTGCTCCGACCGTTATAGCGCGGCCAGCGATGAACTCGTCCACGCCGCACGGACAATGATCGGCAGCGAGATGAAACGTATCCGTCGCAAGCTGCACCTTACGCAAAAAGAAACCGTGCAACTGTTGTCCGGTGGCGGTCACAACGCTTTTTCACGTTATGAGCGCGGCGAGCTTCTGCCACCGAAGCCACTGGTTCTGTTGATGCGATTACTGGATCGTTACCCACATTTGCTCGCCGACGCCAAGGTATTGGCCGAAGGCGCTGACCTGCGGGGCTTCACTCATACCGTGAACACAGAGCAGGAGGCGCTCAAGGCTTCCTGAACAGACAAAAATAAACCCGGCCATGCCGGGTTTATTTTTTTCAAACATCCATCAATGCAGAATCTGGCTCAAGAACAACTTGGTCCGATCATTCTGCGGGTTATCGAAGAAGTCATTCGGCGCCGCCTGTTCTACGATCTCGCCCTTGTCCATGAAGATCACGCGATTGGCCACGGTGCGGGCAAAGCCCATTTCGTGGGTCACGCACAACATGGTCATGCCGTCTTCGGCCAGGCCGATCATGGTGTCGAGTACTTCCTTCACCATTTCCGGGTCGAGGGCCGAGGTCGGCTCATCGAACAGCATGATTTTCGGCTTCATGCACAGCGCGCGGGCAATCGCCACGCGCTGTTGCTGGCCGCCGGACAGTTGCCCCGGAAACTTGTGGGCCTGCTCCGGAATGCGTACGCGCTCAAGGTAGTGCATGGCGATTTCTTCGGCCTTGCGCTTGGGCATCTTGCGCACCCACATCGGCGCCAGCGTGCAGTTCTGCAGGATGGTCAGGTGCGGGAACAGGTTGAAGTGCTGGAACACCATGCCGACTTCACGGCGGATCGCCTCGATCTGCTTGAGGTCGTTGGTCAATTCCACGCCATCGACCACGATGCGGCCCTGCTGGTGTTCTTCCAGACGGTTGAGGCAGCGGATGGTGGTGGACTTGCCCGAACCCGACGGGCCGCACAGCACGATACGCTCGCCCTGCTTGACGTTGAGGTTGATGTCTTTCAACACATGGAACTGGCCGTACCATTTGTTGACGCCCTGCATCTGGATAATGCCTTCAGGGCTCACAGGCTGTTTGATCGCTTCGCTCATCACATCAACTCCTAACGCTTGTGGCCTGTGTCGAGCTTGTGTTCCAAATGAATGGAATAGCGCGACATACCAAAACAGAAAATCCAGAACACCAGGGCGGCGAACACATAGCCTTCAGTGGCCATGCCCAGCCATTTCGGGTCGGCGGCGGCTTGCTTGACGCTGTTGAGCAGGTCGAACAGGCCGATAATGATCACAAGGCTGGTGTCCTTGAACAACGCGATAAACGTGTTGACGATGCCGGGGATCACCATCTTCAGGGCTTGCGGCAGAATCACCAGGCCCATCGAACGCCAGTAGCCGAGGCCCATCGCTGCGGCCGCTTCGTACTGGCCCTTGGGAATCGCCTGCAAACCACCGCGCACCACTTCAGCCACATAGGCCGACTGGAACAGGATCACGCCGATCAGTGCGCGCAGCAACTTGTCGATGCCCATGCCTTCGGGCAGGAACAACGGCAGCATCACCGAGGACATGAACAGCACGGTGATCAACGGCACGCCGCGCCAGAATTCGATGAAGGTCACGCAGACCACACGAATGGCCGGCATGTTCGAACGCCGTCCCAGCGCCAACATGATGCCCAGGGGCAAAGCGCCGGCGATGCCGACGGTGGCGATCACCAGGGTCAGCATCAGGCCGCCCCATTGGCTGGTCGCCACGTTGGTCAGGCCGAAGATCCCGCCATGCAGCAGGAAGAACGCGATGATCGGGTACAGCACCAGAAAGCTCAGGCCGTAGACCGCCTTGCGTTGAAAACGCGAGATGAACAACGGCGCCACGCCGACGATGGCCAGCCATACGGTGAGGTCCACGCGCCAGCGTAGGTCGCCGGGGTAGTAGCCGTACATGAACTGCCCGAAGCGCTGTTGGATGAACACCCAGCAGGCGCCCTCCTTGGTGCAATCGGCGCGCGTGGTGCCGACCCAGTTGGCGTCGATGATCGCCCAGCTCAGAATCGGCGGCACCACCAGGTAGATCAGGTAGAACGCCAACAAGGTCAGCAGGGTATTGAGCCAACTGGAAAACAGGTTGGCGCGCATCCATGCCATCGGCCCGAAGACTTTGCTCGGCGGCGGCATATCAGGTTTGAACGTATGCGAACTCATGCAGGTTTCCTCACCGCTCGATCAGCGCAATGCGCTTGTTGTACCAGTTCATCAGCAGGGAAATGCTGATGCTGATCGCCAGGTACACGCTCATGGTGATGGCAATGACTTCGATGGCCTGGCCGGTCTGGTTGAGCACCGTGCCGGCAAACAGCGAAACCATTTCCGGGTAACCGATACCGGCGGCCAGCGACGAGTTTTTCGCCAGGTTCAGGTATTGGCTGGTCAACGGCGGAATGATCACGCGCAACGCTTGCGGGATAATGACCTTGCGCAACGTCGGCCCGGGGCGCAGGCCCAGGGAACGCGCCGCTTCGGTCTGGCCGTGGCTGACGGACTTGATACCCGAGCGCACGATCTCCGCGATAAACGCCGCGGTATAAACCGTCAGCGCCAGGGTCAGTGCCAACAGTTCGGGAATCAACACCCAGCCGCCGACAAAGTTGAAGCCTTTGAGCTCCGGCATTTCCCAGTGCAGCGGCGCGCCGAAGATCAATGCGCACAACGCCGGGATCACGATGAACAACGCCAGGCCCACCCAGAATTTATGGAAAGGTACGCCGGTCGCTTCAAAGCGCTTGTTGGCCCAGCGCGCCATCAGCACGATTGCCGCAATCGCCACCACGACGCTGACCACAAACGGCCAGAAACCCTCAGCGGCAAGCGCTGCCGGCATATTCAGGCCACGACTGCTGACAAAAAAGGTATCGCCGAAGTTATGGCTGTTACGCGGCCCCGGCATGGTCAGGAACACCGCGAAGTACCAGAACAGGATCTGCAGCAGCGGCGGAATGTTGCGGAACACTTCCACATACACCGTCGCCAGCTTGTTGATCATCCAGTTCGGCGACAGCCGCGCCACGCCAATGACGAACCCGAGCAGGGTCGCCAGGATCACGCCGATAAAGGTCACCAGCAGGGTGTTGAGCAAACCGATCACAAACACCCGGGCATAACTGTCCGATTCGGTGTAGTCGATCAAATGCTGCGCGATGCCAAAGCCGGCACTGCGCTCAAGGAAGTCGAAACCAGAGGTAATACCCCGGTGCTGCAGGTTGGTCTGGGTGTTATTGAAGAGGTACCAGCCCAGCGAGACCACCGCCACTATCGTGATGATCTGGAAGAGCCACGCACGCACTTTGGGATCGCTGAAGCTGAGCTTCTGCTTGGGTGCGCCGATTTGATTTTGCATGAAGTGCCCCGGAAAGAATGGAACAGAACATCACCCGGCGGTTGGCCCACCGGGTGACAGAACCATCAGCGATCAGCGCACAGGAGGTGCGTATTGAATGCCGCCGGCGTTCCACAGGGCGTTCAGGCCACGGTCGATTTCCAGCGGGGTGCTCTTGCCCAGGTTGCGCTCGAACACTTCGCCGTAGTTACCGACTTGCTTGACGATCTGTACGACCCAGTCTTTCTTCACTTTCAGGTCTTTGCCGTATTCGCCGTCAGCACCGAGCAGACGTGCGACGTCCGGATTCTTGGTGGACTTGGCTTCAGCTTCGACGTTTTTCGACGTGATGCCGGCTTCTTCAGCGTTGAGCATGGCGTAGCCAACCCAGCGCACGATTGCCAGCCACTCATCGTCGCCATTACGCACGACCGGGCCCAGCGGTTCCTTGGAAATGGTTTCCGGCAGAACCACGTAGTCCTTCGGCGCGGCCAGCTTGCTGCGCTGGGCGAACAGTTGGGACTTGTCGGAGGTCAGTACGTCGCAACGCCCGGATTCCAGCGACTTGGCGCTTTCATCGGAGGTGTCGAAGGTGATCGGGGTGTATTTGAGGTTGTTGCCACGGAAGTAGTCGGAAACGTTCAGCTCGGTGGTGGTACCGGCCTGGATGCAAATGGTTGCACCGTCCAGTTCCTTGGCGCTTTTCACGCCCAGCTTGTTGTTAACCAGGAAGCCAATGCCGTCGTAGTAGGTGATGAAGCCCGGGAATTTCAGGCCCATGCCCGCATCGCGGGAGCTGGTCATGGTGGTGTTGCGCGACAGGATATCGACTTCGCCCGATTGAAGCGCGGTGAAACGCTCCTTGGCGTTCAACTGGCTGAACTTGACCTTGGTTGCGTCACCGAAAACGGCGGCGGCCACGGCGCGGCACACGTCAGCGTCGATCCCGAGGATCTTGCCGCTGGCATCCGGCACCGAGAAACCCGGCAGGCCGTCACTCACGCCACACTGCACGAAGCCTTTCTTCTGCACGGCATCCAGGGTGGCGCCAGCTTGGGCAAAACCACTGACACCCAATACAGCGGCCGCGGTCACGATGGCCAGGGTGGATTTCAATACCTTCATTCAAACCTCCAGTTGCTCTTGTTGTGTCGGAGCTCCAACCTCAGCGCACCCTTATGAGGCGATATCGACCCGTGTTGGCTTTTTTTGGGGTCGAGCAGCATGAGATTTTTGCGGTAATTCCAGTTGCTTTCCCACAAGCGGCAGTCACTGATAGTGTTACCGCCCTAGGAGAGTTCTGACATCGACCTACACATAGCAAGGCCCGTACCAGAGTGCTGGCTGAGCCGCTGACGGCGATGTTCAATGGCAAAAGATTCACCCTTGCGACATTCTCTTAACAGATCAACCTGTCGCGCACCGTTCCGACGCACTTAATCGGAGCGCCCGCACAGCTATGGAGCAGACATGACCGAACCCTTGATACTTGAGCCCGCCAAGCCCGCAGATGCCTGTGTTATCTGGCTGCATGGCCTGGGCGCCGACCGCTACGACTTCCTGCCGGTAGCCGAAATGCTGCAGCAAACTTTACTGACCACCCGCTTCGTTTTGCCCCAGGCGCCCACCCGTGCGGTGACGATCAATGGTGGCTACGAGATGCCGAGTTGGTACGACATCAGGGCCATGAGCCCGGCCCGTTCCATCAGCCTGGAAGAACTGGAAGCGTCGACCACAATGGTCACGGATTTGATCGAGGCGCAGAAGAGAACCGGGATAGACGCTTCGCGGGTTTTCCTGGCGGGCTTTTCCCAGGGCGGCGCAGTGGTTTTCCACACTGCGTTTAAACAGTGGCAGGGCCCGCTGGGTGGCGTGATCGCCCTCTCCACTTATGCGCCAACCTTCGACGATGAGCTGGAATTATCCGCCAGCCAGCAACGCATCCCTGTCCTGTGCCTGCATGGCCAGTATGACGAGGTGGTGCAAAACGCCATGGGCCGCAGCGCCTACGAGCATTTAAAGCACCGTAGTGTCACCGTGACATGGCAGGAATACCCAATGGGCCACGAAGTGTTACCCGAAGAGATACGCGATATCGGCACTTGGCTGACCGAGCGCCTGCGCTGAAACCCGCGTTGATGTAGTTGTATGACAGACGCACTACGCCGCGCCCGATTCTTGCATTACACTGGCCGGCGTACATTCCTTAACCAATTAATGAGATGACCGTGCTCAAAGCACTCAAGAAGATGTTCGGCAAAAGCGAGGCTGAGCCGCTCGCGCCTGTTCCCAGTGCTCCCGCTCCCAAGCCCGGCAACCGCAATGACGCTAGGCAGCCCGAGCGGATCGTACCTGCCGCCGCACCGAAAACAGCCTCGGTGACGCCGCCCGAACAGGCCGAGCCCGCAGAGATCCTCGCCGTGCCTGTCGCCAAACCACGCCGCGAACGCGCGCCCAAGCCGCCCGTGACGCCGTGGAAACTTGGAGACTTCGTCGTCGAGCCCCAGGAAGGCAAAACCCGCTTCCATGACTTCAACCTGGCCCCGGAACTGATGCACGCCATCCAGGACCTGGGCTTCCCGTACTGCACGCCGATCCAGGCGCAGGTGCTGGGCTTCACCCTCGCCGGCAAAGACGCTATCGGCCGTGCCCAGACCGGCACCGGCAAGACCGCCGCGTTCCTGATCTCGATCATCACCCAACTGCTGCAGACACCGCCGCCGAAAGAGCGCTACATGGGCGAGCCGCGCGCGCTGATCATCGCCCCTACCCGGGAGCTGGTGGTGCAGATCGCCAAAGACGCTGCCGACTTGACCAAGTACACCGGCCTCAACGTGATGACGTTCGTCGGCGGCATGGACTTCGACAAACAGCTCAAGCACCTCGAGGCCCGTCATTGCGACATCCTCGTCGCGACCCCAGGCCGCCTGCTCGACTTCAACCAGCGCGGCGACGTGCACCTGGACATGGTCGAAGTGATGGTGCTGGACGAAGCCGACCGCATGCTCGACATGGGTTTTATCCCGCAGGTGCGTCAGATCATTCGCCAGACCCCGCCAAAGGCCGAGCGCCAGACCCTGCTGTTCTCCGCGACCTTCACCGAAGACGTGATGAACCTCGCCAAGCAGTGGACCACCGACCCGTCCATCGTCGAGATCGAAGCACTCAACGTCGCCAGCGAAAACGTCGAGCAACACATCTACGCCGTCGCCGGTGCCGACAAGTACAAGCTGCTCTACAACCTGATCAACGACAACGGTTGGGAGCGGGTGATGGTATTTGCCAACCGCAAGGACGAAGTGCGCCGCATCGAAGAGCGCCTGGTGCGTGATGGCGTCAACGCCGCGCAACTGTCGGGCGATGTGCCGCAGCACAAGCGCATCAAGACCCTGGAAGGCTTTCGCGAAGGCAAGATCCGCGTGCTGGTGGCCACCGATGTGGCGGGCCGCGGGATTCATATCGACGGCATCAGCCACGTGATCAACTTCACCCTGCCGGAAATGCCGGACGACTATGTGCACCGCATTGGCCGCACCGGCCGTGCGGGTGCGGCGGGCGTTTCGATCAGCTTTGCCGGGGAAGATGACTCGTATCAGCTGCCGTCGATCGAGACGCTGCTGGGGCGCAAGATCAGTTGCGAGACGCCACCGACGCATCTGTTGCGGGCTGTGGAACGTAAGCACCCGTAAGGAACACGCCCCTGTGGAGCGAACTCGCTCCACAGGGGCGCGACGCAGGCAAACGCTGGCACTACCCCCGATACAACTCCCCCATGATGGGCTGGCGAACGCGCGATGCCTCGTCTCTGAATTCCTGGTAGTAACCGGCAGTGCTGGTCAGTATGTCCAGCAAGCGACTGCTTGTTGCTTGCATCTGGGGCTGGGCCGACTCAGAGGCGCCCGATTCGGCAGAGTCAGGAGCGGACTCTGCCGATGTTGCTTTGATTCTGGCCTCTACCGCCCGGTAAAAGTTGACGAGTCTCAATATGAAACGAAAGCCACCGAAAAACTGGCTGCGGATGGTAATACCCTGTTTATCGGTAAACCTATAGGTCAGGCCTACCATGCGCTTGCCAGCCGCTAGCAGACCGCTCCCCAGCGGGGCTTTAAAAAAGGCGGTGCTCCCGGCAACGCCCTTGGCTGCTGCGGTTTTCAAGGCGTTGCTGTAGGCCATACTTGCCGATGTATAAGCCCCCCCGAAGCTGACTACCCATGACGCGATAGAAAACGCGAAAGATGCCCATCCCAGGTTTTGGATGTGTTTCGAACGATCCCAACCCATTTTTTTGTCAACCTCGGCAATACTCAATGCCGCAGTACTCAGCGTTCCAGCGATAACGCCCAACGTCGCAGTAGTGAACAGCGCCGCCTTGGAGGCAACTGCAATCCCCGTAACGGTCACCCCCACTGTCCAGCCCGCATAAGCCGCCACCGCTCCGAAAAATGCAGGCGTCGCAAACCCCAACGTCACGATTGAAAGCGCGAGCCCCAATCCGGTCAACGTCCACTTCAGCCAAGTTGGCCACAACCCGCTGGGGTCCATCAGGTTAATCGGGTTACCGGCACAATAGGCGTAGCTGTTGATCCCTCCCTCATCAAACGGACTCAACGGATCGGGCTGCAAGAACATCATCAAGTCTGGATCGTAGGCACGCTGACCGTTGCCAAGGAAATACAGGTTGATCGCCGCATCCAGCCGCTGGCCGTTGAATGCAGGCAGTTGCACATCGGCCATGGTGCGGGGTTTACCGTCATCCAGAGGGATCTGCGTATCACCATAAGGCGTGTAGTGGCGACCCACAGGTGCCTGGCCCTGGGACGAAATCCCGCGGACGCTGCCGGCGGCATCGTTCATATGCAATTGCGGGCCTTCCACCCCGCCAGTGCGCGCCATCACCTGGTCCGCACCGTCGAAGTAGCGAATCTTCCTGCTGCCTTCAACCAGGGTATCGAGGCGGTCCCCGGCGTATGCCAGCATGACGGGCGGTTCATTGCCGCGAGACGCGACGACCTGCCGGGCTTCGGCATCGTACTGATAGCTGTAATTGAAGGCATTGGCCTGCACAGCGGTCAGTTGCTCGAAACCATCATAGGTATAGGCCTGGCCTGCGGGACTCGTCTGCAAGTTGCCGGCGGCATCATAGGCCGCTGTGAAATTCTGTACCGGAAGCGTGTGAGTCAGGCGGGTCAGTTGGGTGGGGTCAGCGCCGGTGAAAAAACGCTCGCACGTATCTTGGGTGCCATCGGCAAAAGTGGTCACTACCCGTGTGATGTTATTGAGGTTATCAAAGCTGAAGTCTTGCCCGGTGATGGCACGCCCCAGTCGATCCTTGGGATGTTCAAGGCCTTCACAGCGATAGGTCTTAAGCCGCAGGTAGGCATCGTAGGTGAAGGTTTCACCGATCACCACCTGTGAACTCGCATTCCGAAGGAACCGGGTCGCCAACATACTGTTGGTGTGATACGTGCTGCTCATCACCCGCAACAGCGCGCCGTTTTGCTCAAAGCGGCGCTCGGCTTCCCGCCCCAGCGAATCGTAGGACACCTTGGTAACGACTCGCGTACTGTCATAGGCGGTGGTCAGGCTTTCGGGCCGGCCCAACGTATCGTAGGACTGTTCAATGACCATGGGCCCGGTGGTCATTCGGGAGAATCGTCCGTGGGTATCGTACTCAAGTAGGCTGCTCTGGCCATCGGCCGCCGTTTGATGAAGCAGGCGCCTTGCCGGGGAATAGCTGTACTGCGCGGTCAAGGTGGTGCCGCTGGCGGTTTGAACGTCCTTTTCGGGATGGCCGTTGGCATCCAGAAAGACCTCATGGATCAGGCCATTGGTCTGCGAACGGGTCAACGCGCCGCTAATCGGATCATGCCGATAGGTGCTCACGGGGAGCCCTGTCATCTCAATCTGACTCGCTACATCCAACTCCTTGTCATAGGTCAGGCTCTGACGAACTCCACGGGGGGACACCATGGCGATCGGCTCGATCCACCCCGCCTCATACTCCCAGGTCGTAGCCTGGCCCGTCCCTCGCGCCTGGCTGGTCATTCGGCCCAGGCTGTCGTAAGTGCGCGTTCCCAGCCGCCTGCCGTCGACTGTAATCGCAGTGGTCAGTTCAGCGCTGGTACCTGGGGCATAGTCCGTTTTGCGCAGCCGCTGCGGGGTACCATCTACCGGTTTTTGAAGAACCGTCTGCAGTCGGCCAAACGTATCGTAGGCAAATTCAGTACTGTTTTTGTTGACGTCCAGTACCGACAGACATCGGCCCAGGCCATCGTAGGTGCGCGACTCCACTTCGACTTTATTATTATTGGCGTCCAGCCGTTCCACCTTTATCGGCTGGTTATGCGCATTGAAATAGCTCACCAGCCGCTCACCGCCTGCAAAGCCTTCCTCTGTTTGATTCAGCAGCGGGTCGTACTCATTGATCTCGACGCGGCCATTGGAACGAGCCACGCGGCTGGCATTGCCCCAACGGTTGTAGGAATGGGTGCTCCTCAGTGAAATCTGTCGGTCGGCCAGGTAATCGAAATTGACCGTCTCCACGGTTTGCCCAAGCGCGTCATACCGCCACGTTGCAGTGGCACGCTCCTGGTCCTGGTTCGCGCCAATCAGTTGAGCCTCGGATACCTGACGACCAGCGCCGTCGAAGTAGGTAATGGCCTTGTTACCTTGTGCATCCGTGGTGATCAGATGGGCACGTTTATCCTGCGTTGCAAAATGGTAGGCATAACGTCGACTCGCTTGCTGCGGTTTTCCGGGGGAAACCGTTTCTTCGATCAGCCGGCCGCTGACATCAAACGCCAGGGCCAGGGTGCTGCCACCGTCTCGCACCATCGACAGCAGGCGTCGATTGACCAGCGACAGCGTTCGCACCGCCTCAAGCCACTGCCCCTCGCGCCCCGTCAGGCGTCGGGTTTCCACAAGGTTGTCATCTGTAATGGTGTAACTGAAATCACTGACCAATACCTGCCCCTCGACCGTACTGGTGCTGCTCTTCAGCCGGCCAGCCAACTCGCCGGGGGTTTCGTAGTAGCTTTGCTGCATCGTGAGCCCGCCGGCCTGGCTGCTCGACTGCTGCAGAACAAAGTAACTGCTGCCCGTCTGCGGCACGCGGGTATAGGTGTACTCCGTGAGCACGGGTGCAGGCGTGCCTCCCACAGGTATGAGGCGCTCTTGCTTGAGGTAGCGCGGGAATAAATTATGGGGGTCAGCCGGGCACTTGCCGCTCTCGCCGGTAATCGGGTAATAGGTGTATTCGTTGCGTATCCCGGAGGCTTCGGTGCGGCTCAGTTCGTTGCCGTAGTCGTCTGTCTCGATCTGCTGGATTTCTTCACGCGCCGTGCCACCGGCCACCAGTTCATAGCGCTTGGTGATGGTTTTCGGCAGTTGGAGGTTGGGGGGCTGGGCGGGGAACAGGCCGGGGATCACGTTATAGGCGATGGTAGTCTTGGCCCGCGTACCTTCACGCAGTACTGATTCTTCGGTCAGCAGGTGGAACTTGTTGTAGGTGGTACGGGTAACAGTCAGCACGGCATTGTCATTTGCCGAGTCGATGGCTTGCTCCTCAGTCCAATAGTCATAAGCGCCGCCAATCAGATACAGATTGTCCTCCCCTTCATTAAAACCACCGGAATAGGGGAAGCCGGTAAAGTTTGTGCCAGAACTATAACTATAAGTCCGGATCATGGGAGGTTGATTGGCACCTGGGGTTTGCGACCAACTGGACACTCTGGGAATGAACTGGTTATTGCCATATTGATGGCCGTTCTCGGTGTAGCTGATCCGCTCATCCCCACCCATAGGCAGTTGCATCCGCTCGATTGCCACCAGGCCGTTACGAAACGGTGTCCTGTAGGTAAATTGATAGGCCGCGACCCCAGGCGGGCCACTACGGTCATAAGGTGCGGTAACACCTGTGAGGCGACCATTGGTCTGAGTAAACCGCATACGTGCGTAACGACCACCCTCCACCCGCGCATCAGCCGTTTGCAGAGCTCCACTTGCATAAGTCAGCACCAGCAACTCTTCCTGCTTGTGATTGAGAACCCGCTCAAGAGCGCCGCCCGCGGCGTAGCGGAAGGTGAACACTTCACCATTTTCAAATCGTATGGAAGTGATCCGATAAGGGAGCGTGCTACTGGTACGCTGCAAAACTTCGACAGTGCCATCCCGATAAATCACATGAAGCGTGGTTTCATCTGTGCGTCTTACTACCAGATCTTTAAGTTTTCGATCTTTGAACACCATCACGCCGCCAACTGAAGGCATACCTTGTGCCTTAAACCGCTCGCCACTGAGCAAGGTAAGTTGGGCGTTTGAGAGATCAAACTGCGTATTACTCAACCGCCAACCCACCCCATACGGCGCACTTTCGGAGCTGAGTACTGAGAATGATAAAACAATGCTGCGACTGACTTCGATAGGACCCTGAGGAGATAATTGCGCCAAACTGATCTGGCATCCATATTGCCCTGTACGCGGGTCGACTGAACCGTTCAAGTACGAGGAAAAATTAAATGCATTGGAATAGATATTCATATCAAGCTCCTGGCCTAAAGAGTAGCTGCGATAATTAAATCAGTCATCATAGTCCAAAAGTTCAATATTTTGCGCGCTATGCCGTAACGCAAATGAATGCGTGCAACCATAATTATCCAACAGACGCCAAGGTGAAAAGACCTGTCCCACAGCGATATGCTTACTGGTGGAAAGCCATGTCGCACGCATAATCGTATTTACTCGGTTAAATGGTATGACTCGATTATAATTATCATCCAGCTCTGGCAAGTCCTGGTGCAACATCACAAGAGTGACAAGCGGGTTCTCCTGATCGCGCCCCACAACCATACCGATCTTTCTAGACAGCCCAGAGCCTTTATAGGCCTGCGTAGTCTGGAACACAGTTCCTTCACTAGCGATCCGCAAGGGCGTATCCAGTCCCTTATTGGAAACAAACTTCAAACCGGACGGGGGCAGCCAATACCAGATATCAATGTCCGTATTCCTACCGCTATCCCAATACGCATGATCCACAGTACAAACAAGATCAGCAACTCTCACTCGATAAGGCCGCCGAGGTGAAATACTTACCCAACTGTCAAAGTTAACGTCGGCCGCAGAAAAATTGGTGGTATAAACCTTGCCACCTATAACTATCCTGGCCATAAACCTCCGACTTTCAATTGAAGCACCGGTATCCAAACGCATATAACGATCAATTGTCTCTATAGCACTCGGTGCCACTGTCTCCTGCAGCGCAGTTTGATCTGCCTCTATACTTTCTAAATTTCGATTCCAAAGTCCGACCTCATAGATGTTTCGCGAATCATCGCATGTCCACCCTGCCGGTAGCGGCTGGTTCACATCTTTCGAATAAAGCGTAATCGTTGCACTGACTCTCTCGCCTTCGCGCAGGAATGTCTCTTCCCACAGACCATCCTCCCTTTGCCGCTCCACGCTCACCTCAATCACAACTTTGCATTGATGCAAGCCATTGGCATACTGCGCCTCAGTATAATCCTGGCCATTGGTCAGGGTGATTCGCAAGTGTTTAGGTCGCCTTGCTAATTGAGCGGGCTCTACACTCAGGCGGTTGCCACCCTCATACGGCGAAATTTGGAATGCATGAGTCGTACCGAAGTTATCACGCAGCAGCCAATTAGATTCCGAGTCACGATTCGGAAGCCCGGGTATCGACGCAGTAAGTTTAGCGGCACTCATGACACTACTATTTTTTCGCCGGATAGTCGGATCCGAACCCGGCGGCACTGCAGGAAGCTGCTTGTGAAGGTCATTTAAAGTCCAAATTGATGCACTTGTCTCCTTGAAAACCCCTCCTTTAAAAATCCCCGAAAAACCATAGGCAGTTTGAAACAGATCCCCCTCATTTTGCACATTCAAAGGACTGACCAACCCATAGTTATGAACGAAGCGCAGGCCATTTGTACCTTCCCAGGTGTACACATCTACATCGACAGCATTATCCACAGTGAGAGCATCATAATCGACCGTTTGCTGGAGATCTGTAGAAAGCAACGTAGGTGGAAGGGTGGGTACAACAAAGACCGACGATTTAAAATCCGTCGAGTATTCAGAATAGCTATTAGTGACACTCTCACCGTCCAACACAATTGTCGCCATAAACTGGATAGGCTCGAGATATTTGTTTTCCTCAAGACGCATATAGCGACTAACAATCTCGATACGCGGGTCAACAATAATATTTCTTGGCGCACGCTCGGCCTGCTCTTCCCCTGTACGATTCCAGAGTCCCGGTTCATATTCGTTTTTTTCCGTATCACAACTCCACCCAACCGCTCTGCTCACATTATGCGCGGTAGGCACAGGTACGATTGTTACACTCGCACGCTCGCTATCTGTTAAAGGTGTATTAACCCAGTTACCGACTCTCCCGACAACCTCCTTTAAAACCTCAACGACAACTTCAAGCTGATGCTGCCCATTGGCATATAACGCATCCGTAGAATCGGCACCATCAGCAAACCTGACTTTGAAATGTGAAAGCCTCATATTTTTTGATTGTCTGATCATCTTGCTCTCCAAAATCAATGTCCACTGATGTACAAAGACGGGTCAAAAATCATTTCGACCTGAAAAACATCACGCACTTAAATGCCGGATGCGTAAGAAGATTAGAGATCAGTAAATTAAATGAGGTAACTGTCAGAGCTGACAGTCAGGTAGATTAAATCGAAATAAGTTAATAAGGTTTAATAATCATTAATACCAGCGATGGCTACTTATTTATGCAAGCGCCACCGATTGATGAACAGTCAGGCTTTCCAACGATCCGCCGCCACATGATCACTGTCCCGCCCTTCCACCCAGCGCGGCCCTTCACTGGTGTTTTCCTTCTTCCAGAACGGCGCGCGGGTCTTCAGGTAGTCCATCACAAATGCACAGGCATCGAATGCGGCCTGGCGGTGGGCACTGGCGGCGGCTACAAAGACAATGGGCTCGCCGGGTTCCAGGGCACCGATGCGGTGCAGCACCTCCAATTTGAGCAGCGGCCAGCGTTGCTCGGCCTCGACAGCGATCTTTGCCAGGGCCTTTTCGGTCATGCCGGGATAATGCTCCAGGAACATCCCCGCCACTTCGCGGCCATCATTGAAATCGCGCACATAGCCGACAAAGCTCACCACCGCGCCCACGCCCACATTGGCCGCATGCATCGCGTTGACTTCGGCGCCGGGATCAAAGGCTTCGACCTGCACACGAATGGCCATGTTCAGCCTCCGGTCACGGGTGGGAAAAAGGCGACTTCATCACCGGCCTGCAACGGCTCGTCGAGGGAGCACAGCTCCTGATTGCGAGCACACATCAGGCTGGTTTCGTTGAGCACTTTAAAGTCCGGCTCAACCGCCAACGCTTGGCGCACGGCGTCGACCGTCGCGAAGTCGCCTTCCATCTCCAGCGAATCCAGGCCAATCGCTTCGCTGTAACGCGCAAAAAACAATACGTTGATGCTCATGCCTGGTCCGCCTTGAAATGCCCGCTTTTACCGCCAAGCTTTTCCAGCAGGCGAATACTTTCGATTGTCATGCCCCGGTCCACGGCCTTGCACATGTCGTAGATCGTCAGCGCCGCGACGCTGGCGGCGGTCAGCGCCTCCATCTCCACGCCGGTCTGGCCGGAGAGTTTGCAGCGCGCCAGGATGTACACGGCGTCGGCACCGTCGGCACGCAGTTCGACCTTGACGCCGGTAAGCATCAATGGGTGGCACAGGGGGATCAGGTCGCTGGTTTTTTTTGCCGCCTGGATCCCGGCGATGCGGGCCACGGCGAACACGTCGCCCTTGGGGTGGGCGCCGTCGACAATCATTTGCAGGGTTTCGGGCAACATGCGCACCCGCGCTTCGGCCACCGCTTCACGGAACGTCACGGCTTTGTCGGTGACGTCGACCATGTGGGCGCGACCTTGGGAATCTAGATGAGTCAGCACAGCGATACTCCTGATCAGGAGCACCGATTGTAAACCTTGTAGGAGCGAGCTTGCTCGCGAAAAACCAGAGAACAACGCGGGGCAGCAGATGCCCCGCGTTATCGTTAACGTTCTTCGCGAGCAAGCTCGCTCCTACAGGAATGGTTACAGATGCGACTCTGCGTATTCGGCCAGGATCGAACGTGGCACCCCTTGCAGCGCGATGTGCACGCCGTTCGGGAAGTCTTTGAAGCGTTCCGTCAGGTAGGTCAGCCCGGAGCTGGTCGCGGACAGGTAAGGGGTGTCGATCTGTGCCAGGTTGCCCAGGCACACCACTTTGGAACCGGCGCCGGCACGGGTGATGATGGTTTTCATCTGGTGCGGGGTGAGGTTCTGGCATTCATCGATCAGGATCAGGCTTTGCTGGAAGCTGCGGCCTCGGATGTAGTTAAGGGATTTGAACTGCAACGGCACTTTGCTGAGGATGTAGTCGACGCTGCCATGGGTGTTTTCGTCATCCATGTGCAAGGCTTCGAGGTTGTCGGTGATCGCCCCCAGCCATGGCTCCATTTTTTCCGCTTCGGTGCCGGGCAGGAAACCGATTTCCTGGTCCAGGCCCTGCACGCTACGGGTGGCGATGATGCGACGATAGCGCTTGGTCACCATGGTCTGTTCGATAGCGGCGGCCAGGGCCAGGATGGTTTTGCCGGAGCCGGCGGCGCCGGTCAGGTTGACCAGGTGGATGTCCGGGTCGAGCAGCGCATACAGCGCCAGGCTCTGGTAGATATCGCGCGGTTTCAGGCCCCAGGCTTCCTGGTGCAACAGGGGTTCCTGATGCAGGTCGAGGATCAGCAGCTTGTCGACCTGGATCTCTTTGATCCAACCCACGAAGCCCTGTTCGTCGACGATGAATTCATTGATATGCACGGCCGGCAGGTTGTCGATCAGTTGGACCTGGTGCCAGGTGCGGCCATGGTCCTGGCGGGTCTCGACCTTGCTGACGCGGTCCCAGAACGAGCCGGTCATCATGTGATAACCGCGCGACAACATCGACACGTCGTCAACCAGTTGGTCGGTGCTGTAGTCCTCGGCCGCGATCCCACACGCTCGGGCCTTGAGGCGCATATTGATGTCTTTGGTCACCAGCACCACGCGCAGGTCCTTGTCGCGCGCGTGCAGGTCGACCAATTGGTTGATGATCTTGTTGTCGTTGAGGTTTTCCGGCAGCAGGCTGTTGGGCTCGTTGCGCTTGCTCATCAGGATCGACAGCAAACCTTTGGGCCCGCTTTTGCCGCGCTGGATCGGCACGCCGACTTCAACGTCCTCGGGCGAGGCTTCACCCAGGGTCTTGTCGATCAGGCGGATGGCCTGGCGGCATTCGGCGGCGACGCTGTGATGGCCGCTTTTGAGTTTGTCGAGCTCCTCCAGCACGATCATCGGGATGGCGACATGGTGTTCTTCAAAGTTAAGCAGTGCGTTTGGATCGTGAATCAGTACGTTGGTATCAAGCACATAAAGGATTGGCTGGTCGGAAGAAGGGGTGCGTCCATGATCATCCATACTCGGTCACCTTTGTGGGAGCCAGTCGACGCAATACCTGGGCGGTGCTGCGCCTCGATTCGACCACCGACCGCAGCTTGAGTGACGTCAAGTGCGGTGCCCACATGAGGAGTCTTGGAAGACGCCACCTGTGTTGCAGGGTTCGGCGATCTGACTTCGTAATACCGCAAAACCCATGACAGGAAAAAGCACTTTGACGCTTTTTTGAAGTTTATTTTTCAGGATGACGAATAGCACTAGCCGAGTGCCAGGCAGGCCGTTAAAGTCGGAAGTCCGCCTGCTGCGAAATGTCGCGGCAAATCACCCCGAAAATGCTTCTCGCCCAACAGGGCCGGGCATTTTCAGCGAAATGCCTCGCGACACTCCTGCCAACCCAGGCCACTTTGCGCCGTTGCCTGTAACAGCAGCGGCAATGCCAACCGCGCCTTGTCCTGGGTGTCGTGAAACACAATCACCCCTTTGCGCCACAACAGCATCAGCGTCAGCACCCGTTGCGCCGATTCCTCGGCCTTGAGCTTGCCCGGATCGTCCTGGGAGTCGATGTCCCACAACGCCACCTGCAGACCTTGCGCCTGAAAGAACCCCTGGCTGTCCGCACGGCGCTGCCCGTAAGGCGGCCGGAACAGCGGCACATAGTTTTCCGGCAGCAGGTTCTGCACCAACGATGCGCTGCGGATGATCGAGTCTTGCCAGTCGACCCAATGGCTGTGAGAGCGATATTGCCAGCCCTGGCTGCCCACGCACTGCCCCTGGTACAGCGCCTGCACATCGGCGGCCGAGCTGCGTTCCACACGGGTCTGCAGGCTGCTGCCGAGGGCGAAGAACGTAGCGTTCATCTTTTGCTGGCGCAGGTGGTCGGCGAGCCAGTCGGTATTGCCACCGACCGGTGCCGGCCCGCCGTCGAAGGTCAGCAGGAACATCCGGTCATTAAGCTCGTCACCATTGCGTTCATGATCACCGAAGCGCGCGACTTCGCTGCTGATCTGCGGCAGCAGCGCGGCCTTGCGCAGCAGTTCATCCAGATAGCGCCCATGGAACTGCCGGCTGGGGGCGGCCCAGCCTATATAGAAAGAGTTGTCACTGACCTCGAACTTGCCGGCCTGCTCGCGCAGGTCGTCCATGTTTTCCACCAGGTAGCAGAACGAGGCGTCTTGCTCACAGCTCTGCTGGGCAAACGTGTAGTTCTCCAGCAAACGCTGCCAAAGCTGGCGGCGCAGGTCGTCGATGGCCGCCAGGTTGATGATCTTAAGCCCCAGGCGTTGCTTGAGCGCAGTTTCGTCCTGGGCTTCGCTGAGGATCAAGCCATGGGCAAACATCAGGATTTCTGCACGCGAGGCGACATCGAACAGCGCCGGGCTGCCGAGTTTTTCCGGCCAGGTGCCACGGTCGAGGCTGGCGACATCAACCGGCGCGGCCTGCACGTTCAGGCACCACAGGCACGCCGTCACAAAAAACGCTAATCGCACTTGGGGTCTCCCTCTCCAGAGTTGCCGGCCATCATAGCGGATCGCGCCTATCGCCATCATAGGTGGAGTCAAACCGCCCCAACCCCTAGAATCGCAGCCACGCTACACGCCACGATTTCTGGAGCCAACTTCATGCTGATGGTGATTTCCCCCGCCAAGACCCTCGATTTCGAGTCCAAGCCGGTAACCCCGCGCTTCACCCAGCCGCAATACCTTGATCATTCCCAAGAACTGATCGAGCAACTGCGCGAACTCAGCCCGGCGCAGATCAGCGAGTTGATGCACGTGTCGGACAAGATCGGTGGCCTCAACGCCGCCCGTTTCGGCAGCTGGACGCCCGCTTTCACGCCGGCCAATGCCAAACAGGCGCTGCTGGCGTTCAAGGGCGACGTATACACCGGCCTCAACGCCGAAACCTTCAGCGACGCCGACTTCAGCTACGCCCAGGATCACCTGCGCATGCTTTCCGGCCTGTACGGCCTGCTGCGCCCGCTGGACCTGATGATGCCGTATCGCCTGGAGATGGGCACCAAACTCGCCAACGCCCGTGGCAAGGACCTCTATGCCTTCTGGGGCACGCGCATCAGCGAGTGGCTCAATGAGGCGCTGGCCGAACAAGGTGACGATGTGCTGCTCAACCTGGCGTCCAACGAGTATTTCTCGGCGGTCAAGCGCACGGCCCTGAATGCCCGCATCATCAACACCGAGTTCAAGGACCTGAAGAACGGCCAGTACAAGATCATCAGCTTCTACGCGAAAAAAGCCCGGGGCATGATGAGCCGGTTTGTGATTCAAGAGCGGATCAACGACCCGGCCAGGCTCAAGCAGTTCGATGCACAGGGTTATCGCTTCAATGCGGAGCAGTCCAAGCCGGACAACCTGGTGTTTTTGCGCGATCACGCACCGGAATAAGGCCTTAAACACACTGAGTATCAACTGTGGGAGGGGGCTTGCCCCCGATGGCGATGCAACAGTCACCTCTACAGGGACTGATACACCGCTATCGGGGGCAAGCCCCCTCCCACATTTTGTTTTGTGTTCAAACCTGAAATCGTCATTTATTTGGCGTCAGAAAAACATCCAGACACAACTCTAACAATTTCTTCACTCGACACTCGTCGGTTTTTTTCGTAGTGGCACCACTTTTTTTAAACAGTAGTGGCACAAAACTATCTCAACGTGCCAACTCCCCACAACTACTGGCCTAAATAGCAAGTGCTATCACTATAGTACCAGTGCCATCTTCTCTAATATTTCAAAAAATTTCCGGAAACAGGATGAGCGGCCAGGAACTTCATCCTGAAGCACCGCTCATACCACCGGTAACGAAATTCTCTGCTGCTGTAAGAGATGACTTACATAACGACCAACGGAAGTAGTCAAGTTGTCACAGAACACTTTGACTCTATGGTCACAACATCAACTGATCGAGTTAAGGGTGGCGATAAGTACGCATTGCTATCCCCTACAGGCCAAGGCAGCGCCTGACCTAAATGAGCCGTGCATGCACTCAAGGCATTGATAAAAAAGGCATTTTGCCTGCATCAAGACCTTGCAGCACCGGCGCCGGAGCCTTCCTCCAAGGGAGCCCGGCTGCATTTCAGGGCAAGCCCCAATAATAAGGCCTGGTCGCGCACAACTTGAGTGCAATAGTTAGTCACTCGTTATTCAACATGCCTGCACGCGGTAAGTCGGCGTCTATTCGCCCAACTTTCGCGGCATCAGTGACGCTTGCAAACATGAACTCCGGCCATCTAATGGCATGATTTAAATACAGAGGTAATTGCGATGCGCATCAGCATATTTGGTTTGGGTTACGTTGGCGCAGTGTGTGCCGGTTGCCTGTCTGCCCGTGGCCACGAAGTGGTCGGCGTAGACATCTCCAAGGAAAAGATCGACCTGATCAACGCCGGCAAATCGCCGATCGTTGAACCGGGTCTGGGCGAGCTGTTGAGCCAGGGTATCCAGACGGGCCGGCTGCGTGGCACTACCAACTTCGCCGAAGCCATTCGCGATACCGATTTGTCGATGATTTGCGTCGGCACGCCGAGCAAGAAAAACGGCGACCTGGAACTCAACTACATCGAATCGGTATGCCGCGAGATCGGCTTTGTCCTGCGTGACAAGACCACCCGCCACACCATCGTGGTGCGCAGCACCGTACTGCCCGGCACCGTGGCCAACGTGGTGATCCCGATCCTCGAAGACTGCTCCGGCAAGAAAGCCGGCGTCGACTTCGGCGTTGCGGTCAACCCGGAGTTCCTGCGCGAATCCACCGCCATCGCCGACTACGACCAGCCGCCAATGACGGTTATCGGCGAATTTGACACAGCCTCCGGCGATGTCCTGCAGTCGCTGTACGAAGAACTCGACGCGCCGATCATCCGCAAAGACATCGCTGTCGCCGAGATGATCAAGTACACCTGCAACGTGTGGCACGCCACCAAAGTCACCTTCGCCAACGAAATCGGTAACATCGCCAAGGCCGTCGGCGTCGATGGCCGTGAAGTGATGGACGTGGTCTGCCAGGACAAGACCCTCAACCTGTCCCAGTACTACATGCGCCCTGGCTTCGCGTTCGGCGGCTCGTGCCTGCCAAAAGACGTGCGTGCCCTGACCTACCGCGCCGGTTCCCTGGACGTGGAAGCGCCGCTGCTCAACTCGCTGATGCGCAGTAACGAGTCCCAGGTGCAGAACGCCTTCGACATCGTTTCCAGCCACGACAAACGCAAAGTCGCCCTGCTGGGCCTGAGCTTCAAGGCCGGTACCGACGACCTGCGCGAAAGCCCATTGGTGGAACTGGCGGAAATGCTGATCGGCAAGGGTTACGACCTGAGCATCTACGACAGCAACGTCGAATACGCCCGCGTACACGGTGCGAACAAGGACTACATCGAAGGCAAGATCCCGCACGTGTCGTCCCTGCTCAACTCGGACTTCGACGAAGTGATCAACAACTCCGACGTGATCATCCTGGGTAACCGCGACGAGAAATTCCGTGCCCTGGCGCACAACGCCCCGGATGGCAAGCAAGTGGTCGACCTGGTGGGCTTCATGTCCAAGGCCACCAGCGTAAGCGGCCGTACCGAAGGTATTTGCTGGTAACAGCAACGGCAAGTTTCAGGCTGCAAGTGGCTTTATCCCCAGCGCTTGCAGCCTGAAACCTCCTCTCCTTGCGGATGACGCTTATGTCCAAGTTAAAACATGTATTCCTGCAAGCCGCCGGTTGGCTGTTGTTCCTCAGCCTGCTGATGGGACTCGCCCTGGCGTTGCCGGCGAGCACCTTCGATTCGCAATCGAAGAACTTTATTTTCCTGATTGGCGCCGTCGGTATCTGGCGCTACTCGATGGGTGCAACGCATTTCTTTCGCGGCATGCTGTTCCTCTACGTGGTCTACCCGCACCTGCGCCGCAAAGTGCGCAAGCTGGGCAAGGCCGCCGACCCATCCCATGTGTTCCTGATGGTCACCAGTTTTCGTATCGACGCGCTGACCACCGCGCAGGTCTACAGCTCGGTGATTCGCGAAGCCATCGAATGTGGCTTCCCCACCACCGTGGTCTGCTCGCTGGTGGAAATGTCCGATGAACTGCTGGTCAAGAGCCTGTGGGAAAAACTCAACCCGCCGGATCACGTCAAGCTCGACTTCGTGCGCATCGCCGGCACCGGCAAGCGTGACGGCCTGGCCTTCGGTTTTCGTGCCATCTCGCGCCACCTGCCGGATGACCGCGCCGTGGTGGCCGTGATCGATGGCGACACCGTGCTCGCCGAGGGCGTGGTGCGCAAGACTGTGCCGTGGTTCCAGTTGTTCGGCAATGTCGGCGGCCTGACCACCAACGAGTTCTGCGAAGTGCGCGGCGGCTACATCATGAGCGAGTGGCACAAACTGCGCTTCGCCCAACGCCACATCAACATGTGCTCCATGGCCCTATCCAAGCGCGTGCTGACCATGACCGGGCGGATGTCGGTGTTCCGCGCCAGCGTGGTGACCGACCCTGGCTTTATCGCCGACGTGGAAAGCGACTCGCTGCAACACTGGCGCCTGGGGCGCTTCAAGTTTCTGACCGGCGACGATAAATCCAGCTGGTTCAGCCTGATGCGCCTGGGCTACGACACCTTCTACGTGCCCGATGCCGCGATCAATACGGTGGAACACCCGCCGGAAAAGAGCTTCATCAAGGCCAGCCGCAAGCTGATGTTCCGCTGGTACGGCAACAACCTGCGCCAGAACTCCCGCGCCCTGGGCCTGGGTGTACGTCGCCTCGGTCTGTTCACCAGCGTGGTGCTGTTCGACCAGCGCGTGTCGATGTGGACCTCACTGCTCGGCCTGACTGTGGCGATCATCGCCACCTTCAAGTACGGCGGCGCGTTCATCCTCGCGTACCTGCTGTGGATCGGCATCACCCGCCTGATTCTCACCCTGTTGCTGTCGTGCTCAGGCCACAAGATCGGCCCGGCCTACCCGCTGATTCTCTATTACAACCAGATCATGGGCGCGTTGGTGAAGATCTACGTATTCTTCCGCCTTGATCAACAGTCCTGGACCCGCCAGGACACCAAACTGACCCGCGATTTGGCCAGCTTTCAACGTTGGTTCAACACCTGGTCGTCTCGGACCATGACCTTCTCCGCCGGCAGCATCTTCGTTGCCGTGTTGCTGATGATGGTCTGACCCTGCCAAGCCTGAATTAACTAGGAAATCGAACATTATGAACAGCCAAGTAAACGCCAACGTTGTCCACGAATCCGAAGCCCAGCGCCAGCACGCCCGGGTAAAAATCCCGGCCAAGCTGCGCTTTTTCAACAGCGACCGCACGCCGACCGAAGCCAAGGTCATCGACCTGTCCGCCGGCGGCCTGGCGTTCACCGCCACCCAGCCGCTCACCGTCGGCCAGGTGCACAAGGGTCGCCTGCAGTTCGTGATCGATAACCTCGGCCTGGCGATGGACGTGGAGCTGCAGATTCGCTCCTACGACCGCCAGACCGGCCGCACCGGTTGCCAGTTCCAGAACCTCGATGCCCAGGACATTTCCACCCTGCGCCACCTGATCACCTCGCACCTGTCGGGTGACATCGTGACCATGGGCGACGTGCTCGCCACCCTGCAACGCGACAACTTCACCAAGGCGCGCAAGGTCAAGGACGGCGGCAGCGGCATGACCGCGTTCGGGCGTCTGCGCGCCGTGACGTTCAGCTTGGCGATCTTCCTGGTGGGCCTGGCGGCCTTCGGTTTTGTCTTCAAGTCGCTGTACGGCATGTATTTCGTCAGCCACGCCCAGGCCGGGCTTGTCAGCGTGCCGGGCATGAACGTGACCATGCCGCGCGACGGCACCGTGCAAAGCCTGCTCAAAGGTGACGCGGTAGCGGCCAAAGGCGCGCCACTGGCCACCTTCAGCACCAGCATGCTCGATGTACTCAAGGGCCATCTGGATGAAGACCAACTGCAACCGGCCAAGGTCGAAGAGCTGTTCGGCAAGCAAATGACCGGCACCCTGACCTCGCCGTGTGATTGCGTGGTCGCCCAGCAATTGGTCGCCGACGGCCAGTACGCCAGCAAGGGTGATGTGATCTTCCAACTGGTGCCACGCGGCAGCCAGGCCAATGTGGAAGCCCGCTTCAGCTATCGCCAGTTCGGTGATGTGCGCCCAGGTACGCCGGTGAGCTTCCAGGTCGCCGACGAAGAACAGGTGCGCACCGGCACCATCGTCAGCAGCACCAGCCTGAACAGCGCCGACCTGTCCTCGGACATCCGCGTGCAGATCAAGCCTGACGCCCCGCTGGACAGCACCTACGCCGGCCGCCCGGTGGAAGTCACCAGCGACCGTGGCCCTTCGCTGAACTGGCTGATCGATAAAGCCATGGCTCACGGTCTGTAAGCGAGGACATGCCTGTGAACCCTATTTCAAGAACAACACAATCCCTGTGGGAGCGGGCTTGCTGTGGCGAGGGAGCTTGCTCCCGCTCGACAGCGCAGCTGGAGCCGGCTCTTGGGGGCGCTTCGCACCCCAGCGGGAGCAAGCTCCCTCGCCACAAACGCCGGTCCCACATGGGTTCGGTGGCGTTGCTGGCGATTGCGGTGAGCCTGGCCGGTTGTGCCGGCCTGCCTGACCAACGCCTGGCCAACGAAGCACTGAAACGCGGCGACACCGTCACCGCGCAACAGAATTACCAGCAACTGGCCGACCTGGGCTACAGCGAGGCCCAGGTGGGCCTGGCCGACATCCAGGTAGGCACCCGCGACCCGGCGCAAATCAAACAGGCCGAAGCCACTTACCGTGCTGCGGCAGATACCTCGCCCCGCGCCCAGGCACGCCTTGGCCGCCTGCTGGTGGCCAAGCCCGGCGCCACCGAGGCCGAGCACCACGAAGCCGAAAGCCTGCTGAAAAAAGCCTTTGCCAATGGCGAAGGCAACACCCTGATCCCGCTGGCGATGCTGTACCTGCAATACCCGCACAGCTTCCCCAACGTGAATGCCCAGCAGCAGATCAGCAAATGGCAAGCAGCGGGTTATCCAGAGGCCGGCCTGGCCCAGGTGCTGCTGTACCGCACCCAGGGCACCTACGACCAGCATCTGGATGATGTGGAGCGCATCTGCAAAGCCGCGCTGAACACCACCGATATCTGCTACGTCGAACTGGCCACGGTCTACCAGAAAAAAGCCCAGCCGGAACAACAGGCCGAACTGCTCAAGCAGATGGAAGCAGGCTACAGCCGTGGCACCGTCACCGCCCAACGTGTCGACAGCGTCGCCCGTGTGCTGGGCGATGCCACCCTCGGCACGCCGGACGAGAAAACCGCCCAGGCCCTGCTGGAAAAAATCGCCCCTGGCTACCCGGCGTCCTGGGTCAGCCTGGCGCAACTGCTCTACGACTTCCCCGAACTGGGCGACGTCGACCAGATGATGAAGTACCTCGACAACGGCCGTGCCGCCGACCAGCCGCGCGCAGAATTGCTCTTGGGCAAGCTCTACTACGAAGGCAAGTGGGTGCCGGCCGACGCCAAGGCCGCCGAAGCCCATTTCGAAAAAGCCGTGGGCCGTGAAGTGGCCGCCGATTACTACCTCGGCCAGATTTACCGCCGTGGCTACCTGGGCAAGGTCTATCCGCAAAAAGCCCTGGACCACCTGCTGACCGCTGCGCGCAACGGCCAGAACAGCGCCGACTTCGCCATCGCCCAACTGTTTTCCCAAGGCAAGGGCACCAAGCCCGACCCGCTGAATGCCTATGTCTTCAGCCAGCTGGCCAAGGCCCAGGACACGCCAGAGGCCAATGAGCTGGCCACCCAGCTCGAAGCCCCGCTGACGCCTGAGCAACGCGCCGAAGGCCAACGCCTGGTGCAGCAGGAACTGGCCGCCCGCGGCACCCTGGCCCAAAGCACGCTGCAACTGCACGCCCTGCAAGAAGAAGACGGCGAGGAATCCCTATGAAGCTCAACCCATTCGTCAAGGCCGGCATCGGCCTGTCCTTCGCCCTGCTGTGGTCGTGCCCGACCCTGGCTGCGCTGACCGAAGCCAAGAACTTCGGCCTGGAAGTCAAAGCCACCGCGCAGTCCGAAGACGACCGCGACCTGGGTACCCAGAAAGGCGGCGACGTCAACGGCATCGGCCTCGACCTGCGCCCGTGGATCTACGCCGAAAGCGGCGCGTGGAGCGCCTACGCCATGGGCCAGGCGGTGGTGTCCAGCGACATCATCGAGACCGACACCCTGCAACAGTCGGCGGATGACACCACCGAACAATCGAGCAACGACGACCGCAAGGCCAAGAAAAACTACCTGGCCCTGCGCGAGTTCTGGGTCGGCTACAGCGGCTTCACGCCCTACCCCGGCGAGCTCCTCAAGTTCGGTCGCCAGCGCCTGCGCAATGACGACGGCCAATGGCGCGACACCAATATCGAAGCGCTGAACTGGACCTTCGACACCACCCTGCTCAAGGCCAACGTCGGCGCCGCCGAGCGTTTCAGCGAATACCGCACCGACCTCAAGGAACTGTCGCCCAAGGACAAGGACCGCCAGCACTTCTACGCCGACGCCGCCTACCAGTGGACGCCGGGCCAGTGGATCGGTCTGCGCGGCCACCACACCCATGACGACGGCAAGCTCGACTACGCCGAACCGGGCGTGGTCAGCGACCCGTTGGACAAGCGCGAAAACGGCGACCTGACCTGGCTCGGCATCGAAGCCAACAGCGACGCCTATAACTGGCGCAACACCAACACCGTCAACTACTGGGCGAGCATCACCGGCATGCGCGGCGACCGCGACACGGTCAACGCGTTGAACGCCGACGGCACCCGCCCGACCAACGCCAAGCGCAGCGATGACGTGAGCGGCTGGGCCACCGACATCGGCGTGCGCCTGCGTCTCGACCCGCAGTGGCAAGTGGGCGCGGCCTATTCGCGCGCCAGTGCCGAATACGAACAGAACGGCCTGCAAAGCAACCGTTCGAACTGGACCGGTACCCAGTCCCGGGTGCATCGCTTCGGCGAAGCGTTTCGCGGCGAGATGAACAACATGCAGTCCATGAGCCTGTTCGGTTCCTGGCAGCTGCGCGAGGACTACGACGCCAGCCTGGTGTACCACAAGTTCTGGCGCGTCGACGGCAACAAGCCGGTGGGCAGCAACGGCATCGATGCGGTGCAGAACAACACCGATGACGTGACTGGCGCGATCCTGTCCAGCACGTCCCTGCCCCTTGAAGATGGCAAGAAAGACCTGGGTCAGGAGATGGACCTGGTCGTCACCAAGTACTTCAAGAAAGGCCTGTTGCCGGCCGCGCTCAGCCAGTCGATCGACGAGCCGTCGGCGCTGGTGCGCCTGCGCGCCGGTGTGTTCAAACCGGGCGATGCCTATGGCAGCCAGGTCGACTCGTACATGCACCGCGCCTTTGTCGACGTGATCTGGAAATTCTGATGGGAGCCTGCGCAATGAATGCTCAAAGCCTACTCGTCGCGGCAATGCTGGTGGCCAGTGCCCCAGCGTTCGCCGATACGGCGGCCAAGGCGCCGACCATCGCCAAGGAACTGCAACAGGCCAAGACCTACACCATTTCCAGCCCGCCGACCGCGCCGCTGGAAATGGCCAAGCCGACGCTGCCCGATCTGTCGGGCTACACCGCTGCGGCCATGGAAAAGAAAATCGTCAAGACCAAGGTGGGCAAAGTCAGCATCCGTCGCATGATGCAGGAAGACGCCCTCAAGGACTTTATCGGCGGCGATAACAAGATGGCCGAATGGGTGGTGCGCCAGCACGGCATTCCCCAGGCAATCTTTGTCGACGATGGCTACATGAACCTCAAGGACTTGCTGGGCAAGGTGCCCAAGCAGTACTTCAGCGAGACGTCGCCGGGTGTGTTCCTGGCCAAATTGCCAATCGTGGTCGGCCGTAAAGGCATCCTCGATATCGACAAGCAGACCCAGGAGTTGCGCCTGTCCCAGCAAGCCGGTTCGTTTTTGATCAACGACGGCCAACTGTTCGTGCGTGACACCAAGGTCACCGGCTGGGATGAAAAAACCAACGGCCCGGCGCTGTTCAAGTCGCCCAAGGAATTCCGCCCGTTCCTGCTGGCCTGGGGCGGCACCGAGACCTACATTTCCAAGACCAAGATGGCCAGCTTCGGCTACGCCAACAGTAAGTCGTACGGGGTGAGTATTTCCCAGTACACGCCGAACATGGCCAAGGTGCTCAAGCGTCCTGAACCGACCGGCTGGATCATCGATTCCGAGTTCTCGGACATGTGGTACGGCTTCTACTGCTACGAAACCACCGGCTTTGTGATCAAGGGCAATACCTACAAAGACAACATCGTCTACGGCATTGACCCCCATGACCGTTCCCACGGCCTGATCATCGCCGACAACACCGTGTACGGCACCAAGAAGAAGCACGGCATCATCATTTCCCGGGAAGTGAACGACAGCTTCATCTTCAACAACCGCAGCTATGACAACAAGCTCTCGGGCCTGGTGATCGACCGTAACAGCGTCAACAACCTGATCGCCGACAACGAGATCTACCGCAACCACACCGACGGCATCACCCTCTATGAGAGCGGTGACAACCTGTTGTGGGGCAACAAGGTGATCAGCAACCGTCGCCACGGCATCCGCATACGTAACAGCGTGAACATCAAGCTGTACGAAAACACCGCCATGGCCAACGGCCTGACCGGTGTGTACGGCCACATCAAGGATCTGACCGACACCGACCGCGACATCGCCCTTGACCCGTTCGACGCCAAGGTCTCGCTGATCGTGGTGGGTGGTGAACTGGCGGGCAACGGCAGCGGGCCGTTGTCCATCGACTCGCCGCTGAGTATCGAGTTGTACCGCGTGTCGATGCTGGCGCCGACCAAATCCAGCGGCATCAGCTTCTCCGGCGTTCTTGGCGAGCGCCAGGAAGAGATTCTCGACCTGCTGGTACGCCAGCAGAAAGCCGTGCTGATCGACCCTGTCGAACGCCAGACCGAAATGCAGGACTGAGGATGACCCTTATGCACCCACACATGATCAAATTGCTGAGCCTCTCGGGTCTGACCCTCGGCCTGCTCGCGGCCAGCCAGGGCGTGCGCGCCGACGAGGTGAAAGCACCGACGTTCACCGCCGAGCCGTGCTGCAGCCTGTGCCCGGCGGCCCATGACGCGAAGAACTACACCACGCGCTACCAGCAGAACTTCACCACCCTGGTGCAAGCCCAGGGCGACTGGCTGTTCCGGACCCAGGAAGACCTGCGTACCGAATTCGACACCACCCCGGCCGGCTACAAGCGCATGCAGCAGTTGCACGATGCGTTCAAAGCCAAGGGCGTGGAACTGGTGGTGGTCTACCAGCCGACCCGTGGCCTGGTGAACCGCAACAAGCTCAACCCCGAGGAAAAGGCCAAGTACGATTTCGACAAGGCCCTGACCAACTACAAGACCATGCTCGGCCGTTTCGCCAAGATGGGCTACGTGGTGCCGGACCTCTCGCCGCTGACCAACGAGCAGTTGCCGGATGAACTGCCGGCCCACGACTTTTACTTCCGTGGCGACCAGCACTGGACGCCGTACGGCGCCCAGCGCACCGCGAAAATCGTGGCGGCCAAGGTCAAGCAGATGCCGCAATACGCGGAAATTCCCAAGCGCGAATTCGAGACCAAGCGCTCGGGCCGCATGGGCAAGACCGGCACCCTGCACAACATGGCCGGGCAGCTGTGCGGCACCAGCTATGCGATCCAGTACATGGACCAATTCACCACCGAGCCCAAGGGCGAAGCCGGTGACGGTGACCTGTTCAGCGATTCGGGCAACCCGCAGATCACCCTGGTGGGCACCAGCCACAGCGGCAAGAACTACAACTTCGCCGGCTTCCTGCAGGAGGAAATCGGTGCCGACATCCTCAACGTCGCCTTCCCCGGCGGTGGTCTGGAAGGCTCGATGATCCAGTACCTGGGCAGCGAAGAGTTCCAGAAAAACCCGCCAAAGATTCTGATCTGGGAATTCTCGCCGCTGTACCGTCTCGATCAGGAAACCATCTACCGCCAGATGATGGCGCTGCTCGACAACGGCTGTGAGGGCAAGACCGCACAGATGTCAGCCAGCACCACGCTCAAACCAGGCAAAAACGAACTGATGGTCAACAGCGCGAACAAAGACCTGCGCAACGCCAACCATCAGGTCGATATCCGCTTCGCCGATCCTTCGGTGAAAACCTTGCAAGCCACCCTCTGGTACATGAACGGGCGCCACGAGGACATCAAGATCGAAAAACCCGAGACATCCGATACAGACGGGCGTTTCGCCTTTGAATTGCGCACCGATGAAGACTGGGCCTCGCAGAACTTGCTGGCCGTGGAAGTGCAGGGCCCGGAAAAGGGTGCTGCGGCGCAGAAGGTCGAAGCGAAAATTTGCACACGCAACGTATTCCCAAGCAGTGGTCAGCAGACCGCCCAGCTCGGGAAGTGAGGTTACTTATGCAAAAGTTATTGCTGCCCACCCTGCTAGGCCTGGCGATGTTTGCCGGCTCCGTCAACGCCGCCGCCCCCCTGCGGCCGCCCCAGGGCTATTTCGCACCGATCGAAGCGTTCAAGACCGGCGACTTCAAGGAAAACTGCGACGCCATGCCGACGCCCTACACCGGGCCTCTGCAATTTCGCAGCAAGTACGAAGGCTCCGACAAGGCGCGTTCGACCCTGAACGTGCAATCGGAACAGGCCTTTCGCGACAGCACCGCCGACATCACCAAGCTGGAAAAAGACACCAGCAAGCGCGTGATGCAGTTCATGCGCGACGGTCGTCCGCAGCAGCTCGAATGCACGCTGAACTGGCTGGTGTCGTGGGCCAAGGCCGACGCCTTGATGTCCAAGGACTTCAACCACACCGGCAAGTCCATGCGCAAATGGGCGCTGGGCAGCATGGCCTCGGCCTATGTGCGCTTGAAGTTTTCCGACTCGCACCCGCTGGCCAACCATCAGCAGGAATCGCAACTGATCGAGGCCTGGTTCAACAAGCTGGCCGATCAAGTGGTGAGCGACTGGGACAACCTGCCGCTGGAAAAAACCAACAACCACTCGTACTGGGCCGCCTGGTCGGTGATGGCAACGTCCATCGCCACTAACCGTCGCGACCTGTTCGACTGGGCTGTCAAGGAATACAAGGTCGGGGTGAACCAGGTCGACGACCAAGGCTTCCTGCCCAACGAATTGAAGCGTCAGCAACGGGCTTTGTCGTACCACAACTACGCCCTGCCGCCGCTGTCGATGATCGCAAGCTTTGCCCTGGTCAACGGTGTGGACCTGCGCCAGGAAAACAACAGTGCGCTCAAGCGCCTGGGCGACAAGGTGCTGGCCGGGGTGAAAGACCCGGACATCTTCGAACAGAAGAACGGCAAGGAGCAGGACATGAAGGATTTGAAGCAGGCGATGAAATTCGCCTGGCTTGAGCCGTTCTGCACCCTCTACACCTGCGCCCCGGATGTGCTCGAACGCAAGCATGGCATGCAGCCATTCAAAACGTTCCGCCTGGGTGGTGACCTGACCAAGGTCTACGACCCGACGCACGAAAAAGGCAACAAAGGCAGCTGACGGAACACGGCTGGAAATGTGGGAGGGGGCTTGCCCCCGATGGCGGTGTATCAGTCGCCATCTGTGTTGAATGACACACCGCTATCGGGGGCAAGCCCCCTCCCACATTTTTGAGCCGGTTCCTTCAGTGAGATTGCAATACAACCTCCCTTTTTTCGTGGGGGGTTTGGGGGGCTCTGGCCCTTGACTGTTGGTTAAACATGGAGAGATCGGGATGGTTTTCTCGTCCAATGTGTTCCTGTTTCTGTTCTTGCCGATCTTTCTCGGCTTGTACTATTTGAGCGGGCAACGCTATCGCAACCTGCTGCTGCTGATTGCCAGCTATGTGTTCTACGCCTGGTGGCGAGTGGACTTCCTGGCTTTGTTCGCCGCAGTGACCCTGTGGAATTACTGGATCGGCCTCAAAGTCGGTGCCGCCGGTGTGCGCACCAAGCCGGCCCAACGCTGGCTGTTGCTCGGCGTGGCGGTCGACCTGTGCATCCTCGGCTACTTCAAGTACGCCAACTTCGGCGTCGACAGCATCAACGTGATGATGAAGTCGATGGGCCTGGAGCCGTTCATCCTCACCCACGTGCTGTTGCCGATTGGTATCTCGTTCTACATTTTCGAGTCCATCAGCTACATCATCGACGTGTACCGTGGCGATACGCCGGCGACGCGCAACCTGATCGACTTCGCGGCGTTCGTGGCGATCTTCCCGCACCTGATTGCCGGCCCCGTGTTGCGTTTTCGCGACCTGGCCGACCAGTTCAACAACCGCACCCACACCCTCGACAAGTTCTCCGAGGGCTGCACGCGGTTCATGCAGGGTTTCATCAAGAAGGTGTTTATCGCCGACACCCTGGCGGTAGTCGCGGACCACTGCTTCGCCCTGCAAAACCCGACCACGGGCGATGCCTGGCTCGGTGCGCTGGCCTACACCGCACAGTTGTATTTCGACTTCTCCGGCTACAGCGACATGGCCATCGGCCTGGGCTTGATGATGGGTTTCCGCTTCATGGAAAACTTCAAGCAGCCGTACATCAGCCAGTCGATCACCGAGTTCTGGCGGCGCTGGCACATCAGCCTGTCGACCTGGCTGCGCGATTACCTGTACATCACCCTGGGCGGCAACCGCAAAGGTACGCTGACCACCTATCGCAACCTGTTCCTGACCATGCTGCTCGGTGGCCTGTGGCACGGCGCCAACATCACCTACATCGTGTGGGGTGCCTGGCACGGCATGTGGCTGGCGATTGAAAAAGCCATCGGCCTCAACACCGCGCCGCGCAGCTTCAATGTGCTGCGCTGGGCCTTCACCTTCCTGCTGGTGGTGATGGGCTGGGTAATCTTCCGCGCGGAAAACCTGCACGTCGCCGGGCGTATGTACGGTGCGATGTTCAGCTTTGGCGAATGGTCGCTGTCGGAACTCAACCGCGCCAGCCTCACCGGCCTGCAAGTGGCGACCCTGGTGGTGGCCTACGCAACGCTGGCGTTCTTCGGCCTGCGCGATTTCTACCGCAATCGCCCTGCCGACAAGACCAAGCCGAGCGATCCGAGCCTGATCAAGGCCGTACCGGGCGACAACCCCGGCAGCATCCACGAGCCGGGCTTCACGGTGGGCCGTGACGCCGCCGTGCAACCGGCCTACTGGACCGCTGACTGGCCACGCTACGCCATGCGCGCCGCCGTGCTGCTGCTGTTCGTGGCGTCGATCCTGAAACTGTCGGCGCAGAGTTTCTCGCCGTTCCTTTACTTCCAATTCTGAGGGAGCCGACCATGACCCGTTCATTACGCGTCCTCTATATCGGCCTGTTCCTGGTGGTGCTGTTGGCCCTGGGCGCCTGGTCGCTGCGCAGTTTCTTCGGCTTCAGCACCAATGCCGATGCCACCGTGCTCAACGGTCGCTGGACCAAAGCCGTCGAGACCCATTACGACGACGAGTTCCCGATCAAGCGCCTGGGCACCAACCTCTGGGCGGCGCTGGACTACAAGCTGTTCAATGAAGGCCGCCCTGGCGTGGTGCTGGGCCGCGATCACTGGTTGTACAGCGACGAGGAGTTCAACCCCGCCGTCAACGAAGACCAGAACCTGCAAGACAATTACGCGCTGGTCGAAGGTGTGCGCCAGAAGCTCAAGGCCCAGGGCATCCAACTGGTGATGGCGATCGTGCCGGCCAAGGTGCGCCTGTATCCGGAGCATCTGGGTGAAGTGAAACCGGCGAGCATTCACGCCAACCTGTACCAGGACTTCCACGCCCGTGTCGCGGCGGACAAGATCATCGCCCCGGACCTGCTCGGCCCGCTGCAACAGGCGAAGCTGGGCGGCAAGCAAGTGTTCCTGCGCACCGACACCCACTGGACCCCGGACGGTGCCGAAATCGCCGCCAAGCAACTGGCCAAGGCAATTACCGACAAGACTCCGCTCAGCGGCGAGCCCCAGCGCTTTGTTACCGAAGCGGAAAAGACCGAGCCGCATAAAGGCGACCTGCGTCTGTTCCTGCCGCTGGACCCGCTGTTCGAAAACCTGATGCCGCCTAAAGAGCCGCTGGAAAAACGCGTGACGCACCTGGCCGAAACCCAGGGCGACGACGCGCTGTTCAGCGACAGCCAAACCCCGGTGGCACTGGTCGGCACCAGCTACAGTGCCAACCCCAACTGGAACTTCGTCGGCGCCCTCAAGCAAGCCCTGGGCAGCGACGTGGTCAGCTACGCCGAAGACGGCCACGGCCCGATCCTGCCGATGCTCAGCTACCTGAAAAGTGATGACTTCAAGAACAGCCCGCCGCAGGTGCTGATCTGGGAGTTCCCTGAACGCTATCTGCCCGTCAATAACGAAATCGGTGATGCCGACCCGGCCTGGGTTGCGCAGCTTAAAGAAGCCGGTTCGCGCCAACAGAACATGGCAATCAACACTTCTAAATCCGAGACGCCCGACCGGGCGCAAAACTGAAAGAGAGGTAACTCACATGACTTTCACTACAACTCCTCGTCGTCTCGCCAAGACCCTGGCTATCGCCGCCGGCCTGAGCTTCGTATCGATGTCCGCCTTCGCCGGTGGTGACGCCGCGCTCTACGGCCCTACCGCGCCAAAAGGTTCGAGCTTCGTGCGCATCTACAACGCCAGCAACCAGGAAGTCAGCGCCACCGTCGGCAGCACCAATCTCAGTGACGTCGCACCGCTGGCCAGCAGCGACTTCAGCTTCATGCCCGGTGGTGACTACAGCGCCAAGGTCGGCAGCCAGACCGTGCCGGTCAAGCTCGCCGCCGATCACTACTACACCTTGGTCAACAACAGCAGCGGCCAGCCGCAACTGATCGAAGAGCCGCCGTTCAAGAACAAGCAGAAATCCCTGGTTCGCGTGCAGAACCTCAGCGACAAGGCACTGACCCTGAAAACCGCCGATGGCAAGACCGACGTGGTCAAGTCGGTAGCCGCCAAAGGCCGTGGCGAACGTGAAATCAACCCGGTGAAGGTGAGCCTGGCGTTGTATGACGGCGACAAGAAGGTCGGCGATGTGAAGCCGGTTGCCCTGGAGCGCGGTGAAGCAGCGGTGCTGTACGTCACCGGTTCGGGTTCGAGCCTGTCGCCAGTCTGGGTGAAACGCCCGGTGTCGACCCGCTGATTATTTCCCGGACTGAACGCAATCCACTGTAGGAGCGGGCTTGCCCGCGAAGAACGTCAACGATGACGCAGCGCCTCTGGTTTATCGCGGTGCTCTCAGGTTTTTCGCGAGCAAGCTCGCTCCTACAGGGGATCGAGGCGCCGGTTCGGACCGAGACAAAAACAAGAGTGAAACGACGAACCTTCGTAGCTCTGACCCAAATTGATTCAAGGAGAAACACATGATCCCAGTAATCCTTTCCGGTGGTAGCGGCTCACGTCTTTGGCCGCTTTCCCGTAAACAGTTCCCGAAACAATTCCTGGCCCTGACCGGCGAGCACACGCTGTTCCAGCAAACCCTGGAGCGCCTGGTGTTCGAAGGCATGGACTCACCGATCGTGGTCTGCAACAAGGATCACCGCTTTATCGTCAACGAGCAGTTGAGCGCGCGCAAACTTGAATGCCAACGCATCCTGATGGAACCGTTCGGCCGCAACACCGCGCCGGCCGTGGCCCTGACCGCGATGATGCTGGTCAATGAAGGCCGTGACGAGTTGATGCTGGTGCTGCCCGCCGACCACGTCATCGACGACCAGAAAGCCCTGCAACGCGCCCTGGCCCTGGCCACCGTGGCGGCCGAGCGCGGCGAAATGGTGCTCTTCGGCGTACCGGCCACGCGCCCGGAAACCGGCTACGGCTACATCAAGTCCACCAACGATTCGCTGCTGCCCGAAGGCGTGAGCCGCGTACAGCAGTTCGTGGAGAAACCCGATGAAAAACGTGCGGTCGAGTTCGTCAAAAGCGGTGGCTATTTCTGGAACAGCGGCATGTTCCTGTTCCGCGCCAGCCGTTTCCTGGAAGAGCTGAAAAAGCACGATCCGGACATCTACGACACCTGCGTCCTGACCCTGGAGCGCAGCGAGCAGACCGCCGACACCGTGACCTTCGACGAAGCCACCTTCGCCTGCTGCCCGGACAACTCCATCGACTACGCCGTGATGGAAAAAACCCAACGCGCCTGTGTGGTGCCCCTGAGCGCCGGTTGGAGCGATGTGGGTTGCTGGGCCTCGCTGTGGGCGGTCAACGATAAAGACGCCAACGGCAACGTGAGCAAGGGTGACGTGGTCATCCAGGACAGCCGCAACTGCATGGTGCATGGCAACGGCAAGCTGGTCTCGGTGATCGGCCTGGACAACATCGTGGTGGTGGAAACCAAGGACGCGATGATGATTGCCCACAAGGACAAGGTCCAGGGCGTCAAGCAGATGGTCAACACCCTCAATGAGCAGGGCCGCAGCGAAACCCAGAACCACTGCGAAGTGTATCGTCCGTGGGGCTCCTACGACTCGGTGGATATGGGCGGGCGGTTCCAGGTCAAGCACATCTCGGTCAAGCCGGGCGCCTGCCTGTCACTGCAGATGCACCACCACCGCGCCGAACACTGGATCGTGGTCAGCGGCACCGCTGAAGTCACCTGTGACGACAACGTGTTTCTGCTGTGCGAGAACCAGTCCACTTACATCCCGATTGCCTCGGTGCACCGCCTGCGCAACCCGGGCAAGATCCCGTTGGAGATCATCGAAGTGCAATCGGGCAGCTACCTGGGCGAAGACGATATCGAGCGGTTCGAAGATATCTACGGCCGCTCGACGCCGATTGAACGTGGTGTTTCCGTGAAAACTATCGCGCAATAAAGGAGTCGTACAGAAAGCCCCCGCCCAGCCGGCTGCGTCCCCTATCCGCAGCCGGTCAGGCGGGGGCTTTTTAATGCAATGAATGTCCCACGGCGTCGCACCTTGCAAACCCAAACTCTTGGCCGTGCAGTGCATCAAGATGCCGACCCAGGCAGCGGGCCCGCAGCTCAATAGCAGGCCACCATGGGTTACTTGGCCCAGTTCCGCGGGGCAAAGGCATTGTAATCACCCGTCCCGTGATCCTTGCCAGCCTCTTTATAAGTGCCCTTGCCAATTTTTTCAGCCGTTTTGCCTCCCCATATCAAAGCCGTACCCACCGCTTTGGAGCTTGCACCACCTGATTTCGTCATGCTCTGTCCAACCACTTTTGCCATCCCCCCAGCCAGCGTCAAGGCAGCCCCTTTGGTTTGTTCCGAGTTCATCGAAAGCCTAGGGGAAACGTATGAACTGAGTTGATCGCTGATACCTTGCATGACAGTCTGCCGCAAGCTCGTCAGCCCCAGGTTCTGCATACGCGGCAATGATGTTGAGCCGACCTCTGGATTGGGTGCTTGACTGATTGCTGCCGACACTGCGGGCGGTACCGGCGCCATAGGTGCGCTGAGGGAGGTCAACACGGGTGTGGCGATATTTGAGACGGTCATAAAAGCACCTGACTTCATGAATCTACGGTTGGGCACCTTCCTGGCTTTCAAGGACATTCCTTGTAAAGACTTCGTGGCAAAAGAGAGCGATGCAGTTCCTGCATCAGAGGGGATAGATACCTGCGCACGAGGGAAAGCAGCGCTGCACCATAGGCAATCGGCCCGCCCCACGAGTAGGATGTTTTATCCCTATGCGAGGTTGTGTGTATGTTCTTTGGTGTGTTGCTGATCATCACCTGGCTGGTCCTGCTGCTGCGCTATCCGGCCAAGGCCCTGCCGGTGTCGCTGGCCGCTGCCGTCGGCCTGGGTTTGGTGGCAGTCTGGGTGGCGTGGCTCGACAACCGCGAAGCCGCGCAACTGGCCCGCCTGGAACTGCGCGTCAGCTACGCTGCGCAGGAATGCCCTGCCGACCGCCCATTGAAGCTGACGCTGAACAACGGCAACGATGTACCGCTCACCGAACTGCGCTGGCGTATCGCCGCCTACGCACCCGGCGACACCGTGAACCTGGCCGACAACGTGTACGCGGCCCCGCGCTATCGCGGCCCCGGCGAGCTGCAGGCCGGTGCGACTTGGGACGACTGCCTGCCCGTCCCGCCGTTACGCCCCGGCTACCGCCCACAAACCCTGGAATTTCGTGCCGAGCACCTGCAAGGCAGTTTCTCGGACTGACAAAGGATTGATGCATGCCCAACGTACTGATCACCGGTTGCTCCAGCGGCATAGGCCGCGCCCTGGCTGATGCCTTCAAGTCCGCCGGCTTCGAGGTGTGGGCCAGCGCCCGGCGCGACGAAGACGTCGCCGCCCTTAGCGCCGCCGGCTTCAATGCGGTAAAGCTGGACGTCAACGACAGCGCCGCCTTGCAGCACCTAGCCGAGCTATGGGGCGAACTGGATGTACTGATCAACAACGCCGGCTACGGCGCCATGGGCCCGCTGCTCGATGGCGGCACCGAGGCGATGCAACGCCAGTTCGAGACCAACGTGTTTTCCATCGTCGGCGTGACGCAGGCGCTGTTTCCCGCCCTGCGGCGCGGCAGAGGCCTGGTCATCAATATCGGCAGCGTCTCCGGCGTACTGGTCACCCCCTTCGCCGGGGCCTACTGCGCGTCGAAAGCCGCCGTACATGCCTTGAGCGACGCCCTGCGCATGGAGCTGGCGCCGTTTGGCGTGCGCGTCATGGAGGTTCAACCCGGTGCGATCGATACACGCTTTGCAAAGAATGCCGGGGCCCAGGCCGAGCTGTTGATCAATGAACAGTCGCCGTGGTGGCCGTTGCGCGAGGGCATTCGTGCGCGCTCCCAGGCCTCGCAGGACAACCCGACCTCGGCCAGCAAGTTTGCGGCGGATGTGCTCAAGGCCGTACAACAAACCCAGCCACCGCGCCTGTTGCGCTCGGGCAATGGCAGTCGAGCGTTGCCTTTGATGGCGACGCTGTTGCCCAAAGGGTTGCTGGAGACGATGTTGAAGAAGCGCTTTGGGTTGGGTGGCGTGTTGTAAGCATCTATGAAGCGCACCTGCCAAAACCTGGGATGAGTGCCATAATCGCCGCCTGCCTATAGACACTGACTGGCCCCACAAGGGTAATGCGATGGAAATCAGAAAAATTCGACTGAATAACGTCGGTCGTTTTACCGACTTGGAAGTCGCCTTTGCGCCGACCGAAAAGCATGCGTCGAAGGTGACGGTGTTTGTGGGGAATAATGGGGCGGGTAAAACGACGATTTTGAAGTCAATAGCCACGTCGTTAAGTTGGCTGGTAGGGCGCATTCGCACCGATAATGGCGGTGGCAGCCCCATCCAAGAAGATGTGGTCAAAAATGGTGAGCGATTTGCCTCAATCGATGCTGAAGTCGGCGGTGTACCTCACCAGTCAACATCAGCTTCCGCGACTTACTCGTGGACACTCGCTCGCACCTTGCCAGGGCATAAAGCAAAGATAAATAGTTCTCTTACTAAACTAACTGAGCTTGCTGACCTCTATCGCGTTCATATCGGGTTGATTGACGACAACGGCTCACTTCCGCTTGTGGCCTTCTACCCTGTCGAAAGATCCGTCCTTGATGTTCCACTAACAACCCGAAAATCCGAAAAACCATTCGATCAATTTGATGGATACGAAAACGCTCTAAATGGTGGCGTAGATTTCGGACGTTTTTTTGAATGGTTCCGTGACAGGGAAGATACTGAGAACGAGCAAGGGATATCCTCAGCCGTAATGGAACAGTTGAAAAAAATCTCTAGCTCGGATGAAAAACTTGTATCTGAACTGAAAAATCTACACCTAGCGTCACGCGACCCACAGCTCAATGCTGTGCGATCCGCCGTCTACAAGTTCATGCCTCACTTTAAAAACCTTCGAGTCCAACGAAAGCCTAGATTGCATATGGCCATCGATAAATTAGGCAATACACTCAATGTTTCTCAGCTTTCTCAAGGGGAGAAATCACTGATGGCGCTTGTCGGCGACATTGCTCGCCGCTTGGCAATCATGAACCCGTCATTGAGCAATCCACTTGAAGGCGCCGGTATAGTTCTAATCGACGAAGTAGACCTCCATCTTCATCCTCAATGGCAACGCCGCCTTATCCACCAACTCACTGAAACTTTCCCCAACTGCCAACTCATCCTCACCACCCACTCCCCTTTGGTGATCAGCGATACCAAGAACGTTTTGTGCTACGTCCTCGACGACGGCGAGCTGGAAGAACGCAATGGCCTCTACGGCCTGGACGCCAATCAAGTACTGCTCAGCGTCATGGACACCGATGTGCGCAACAGCGGAGTTCAGGCGCGCCTTGATCGTTTGTTGGAGCTGCTGCAAGACAAAAAACTGGAAGAAGCCAAGACGCTTTTTAAAGAGCTGTCTGCAGAGCTTGAACCTGGCCATATCGAACTTGCCAAAGCCGCCCTGCTGATTCGCAAATTGGAGTTGCGCAGTGCGTAAGATCAACAAAGGAGATGAGCCGGCCGCCCTGACACAATGGAAGCGTACGCACCCGAATGGCGGCTATACAGATTTAAGCCCCCTAGAAAGAACCTGTATCCGAGAAGCCTGTATCGAAGAACAACATGGCCTATGTGCGTATTGCTGCCACGGAATCACATCAGGCAGCGCCCACAACGAACATGTTGAGGCCAGGCAAACAGCGCCACACCGTTCGTTGGACTTCTCTAATATCGTTGCCAGTTGCAACCGTAGTAAGCAGTGCGGCAAAGCGCACGCCCATCAGGCTTTGCCGCTTACCTCCTTGATGAATGAGTGCGAAACCGAGCTGAAATTTTATCTGTCCGGTCGTGTGGAAGGCCTGACTCCCAGAGCAGTAACCTCTATTCAAGTACTGAACCTTGGAAACAGTCGTGAAAACAATCGCGCGCTGTTCGGCGCCAGAAAGTCCATCCTGGATGCACTGCTCTATGACAGCGGTATGGACGGCGATGACCTTGAAGTCGCCGATTTCGACTTGTTGATGATGCTAAGGGAAGAGCTGCAACAACCCGACGCCGACAACCGCCTGAAACCCTTCGCCCCCGTTCTGGTGAATGTAATTCGCCATTTAAGCGCCTCAAAGTGAGTACACCATGATCGACTACAGCGACTTTTTCGAAGAAGTGATCCAGACCCACGTCGAGATCGAGCAATGGTTTGCCGGCGTCGCGCCCGAAGGTACCCTGCAGAGTCTGCTCGCGCGCTTCTCACCCGAATTCAGCATGGTCGCGCCCGCCACGGGTACGCGGGTCAACACAGCCGGGGTAAATGCCCTGTTCACGCGCCTGGGTGGCATGCGTCCAGGGTTGAAAATCACTTTGAGTGAAATGGCCGGGATTGACAGGCATGCACGCGGTGCCACGGTGACTTATCGCGAGCATCAGGTTGATGACAGCGGTACGCAGACGGATCGACGGGCCACGGTGATATTCGAGAAGCAGGCCAGTGGTGCGCTGTTGTGGCGCCATTTGCATGAAACCTTTATCAAGGCCTGACTCGATTAAAGAATGTGGGAGGGGGCAAGCCCTAATGCCAGTCAGTTAAGCGTACACCACCGTCTGTAGGAGCGAGCTTGCTCGCGAAAAACTTCAACGATAACGCGTGCTTTCTGAATGAACGCGGTGCCTGTGAGTTTTTCGCGAGCAAGCTCGCTCCTACAAAAAGCCTTAACTGACTGGCATTAGGGAAAGGCCCCTCCCACATTTTAGTTTTGCGCCTGGTTGACGATCACGGTGCAGGTGATGCCCGCCGCCAGCAGCACCCCTTCCGGCACTTCATCAATATGAATCCGCACCGGCACGCGCTGGGCCAGCCTCACCCAGTTGAAGGTCGGGTTTACGTCGGCGATCAGTTCGCGGCTTTCGGGGTTGTCGCGGTCGTAGATGCCGCGCGAGATGCTTTCCACATGGCCCTTGAGGGTCTCGCCACTCATCAGTTGCATGTCGGCCTTGTCGCCGATTTTGACGTGGGGCAGCTTGGTCTCTTCGAAAAAGCCGTAAACCCAGAACGAATTCATATCCACCACGGCCATCTTCGCCTCGCCGATACGCGCATAGTCACCGCGGTGCACGTTGAGGTTGGTGACATAGCCGTCTACCGCCGCCACGACGTGGGTACGTTTCAAATTGAGTTCAGCCGCTTCCAGTTGCGCCAGCGCGTGCTGGTAATCAGCCAGGGCCGAGTCGGCAATGTTGCTGGCGTCGTCGCGGTTTTCCCGGGAGATCACCAGGGCGTCAAGGTCGGCGCGGCGGTGGGCGTTGAGCTTGCGCATTTCCCAGGTGGCCTTGCGCGACGCCACCAGCGACTGCGCTTGCTTGACCGCGATGCGGTAGTGCTCGGGGTCGATCTGCATCAGCAGGTCGCCTTTTTTCACCAACTGGTTGTCGCGTACCGGCACGTCCACCACTTCGCCGGTAACGTCGGCAGCAACGTTGATGATATCGGCCCGCACGCGGCCGTCGCGGGTCCACGGTGTTTGCATGTAGTGCACCCACAACGTGCGGCCAATCCAGATCGCCAACGCCAGCACCAGCAAGGTCGCGAGCAGGCTGAAAAACTTTTTCATCGGGGCATTCTCAACGGTAGACGCTCAGCGCCAGGGCGCCGAACAAGCAAACGAACAGGCTCAGGCGCAGCAACGCCGGGTGCCAGAAAAACCGGTACAGGTCGAACCCGGCCAGGAAGCGGTCCAGGGCCCAGGCCAGGGCGGCCGCGATCAGGAACATCAGGGTCATGCTCGGCATGTAGAGGCCGTGGAAGGCGATTTCACGGGGCATTCATGGCTCCTTGCGTGGTGCCTTTAAGGGCCGCCAGCGGCGATTGCGGGTCGAGCAACGAGGTGCGGATAAAGTGCAGGTAGCTTTTCACGCGGCGCAGGGCCGAGGTATCGAAGTGCGGTGCGAACGGTTCATCGGTGGCCTGCACGCGGCTGATCGCATGGTCGACGGCGATCAGCCCGCGCTCCAGGTTGCTGGCGCTGGGCTGCAGGAACAGCCGCACCAGCGAGCGCCCCATCACGCGGATCGCCTGGCGCCAGGGCTGGGATTCGGCGTACGCCGGGTGCACCGGCAGGATCGCCTGTTCCTTGCGCAATTCGATGATCGCGTGGCCGACCTCCAGCACCACGAACATCCAGCGCAGCAACTCGCGTTGCACCTGCGGCTGGCCGGCGGCGAGGCCATAGGCCTGGTGCAGCAGGTCACGGGTGCGGCTTTCGAAACTCGACGCCAGGCCCTTGAGCTTGCCGCTGATCGCGTACACCACTTGCTCGCGCAGGTCTTGCTCGAGGCGACGCCACAGCCAGCGGCTATTGGGCGGCAGGATGATTGCCCCGGCCGCGGCGCACACCAGCATGCCGATGACCATGGCGATGTAGTCGTTGATAAAGCTGTAAGGGTTGTAGAGCGTCAGGTTATCCGGCACCGAGCCGGTGCTGAAGAAGATCAGCAAGCCCACGCCGACCCCGGCGTACTGCGGGCGTGAGGCGAGAAAGGCGCCGAAAATGATCACCGGCGCCAGCATCACGCACAGCAGCGCGAAGCCATCGATCAAGGGAAACACGAAGAACATTTCGACGAAGCCCACCAGCGCACCAATCATGGTGCCGCAGGCCATCTGGAAGGCCATGCGCTTGGGGTTGGGCGTGGCGGCGGACAGGCCGACGGTGGCGGCCGCGATCAAGGTCATGGTGGCGCCGCTGGGCCAGGCCGTGGCTACCCAATAACTGCCGAGGACGACCAGGATGAACGAGGCGCGTATCCCGGCGGCGGCGCAGGCCAGCCAGTTGGTTTTCGGCGTGTAGGCCTGGTCCCAGTCCTCCCGCGCGTGGCGGTGATCGGCTAGGGACGCATGGGTTTGCGCATAGTTGTGCAGGTCGTCGACGAAGCGGTACAGCAGCTCGTAGGCGGTATGAAAATCCAGTTGTTCGGCTTCGGTGGGGGCACTTTGCTGGAAGCCGGCGCGCAGGCTGCGCACCTTGGCAGGCAAGCTGTCCTTATAGGCACTGAGCAAGTTGACCAACCGTGCCGCGTCGGGGCTGGTCAGCGCCTGGCCGGAAAACCCGTCGAGCACTTCGGCCAGGTCCTGCAGGCCGGGCTTGATCGCCGCCACCACATGATCGGCTTCATCGGCGCGCAGCCGTGCCAGCAACTGGTGCAAGGCGTTGAAGCGCGTGGTGATGCTCATGAACTCGCTGTTGAGGCGATTGAGCCGGCCGTTGCGCCTGCGCATGTGCGGGTCTTCGAACACGGTGACGCTGCGCAAACCTTCCAAGCCCACTGCCTCGGCGATAAAGCGCACGTTGGTGCTTTCAAAGCCTTCACGCTGACTGCGACCGCGCAGACCGTCGGTGACGAACAGCGCGAACACGCCAAAGCGTTGATACAGCGCATTGCGCATCGCCGCGCTGGAGGTCTGCGGCAGGATCGCGGCGCTGACCAGCGTCGAGCAGAGAATCCCCAGGGAAATCTCCAGCACGCGCCACACCGCCGCCATAAAGGCGCCGTCCGGGTGGGCCAGCGCCGGCAAGCCGACCATCGCCGCCGTGTAGCCGGCGAGCACAAACCCGTAGGCGCGAAAGTTACGGTTACGCGTCGCACCGGCGGTGCAGATACCTACCCAGATGGCCAGGGCGCCGAGGAACAGTTCGGTGTTCTGCGCAAACAAGGCGATCAGCAACACCATCACCGCCGACCCGGCCAAGGTGCCGAGAAAGCGGTAAAAACTCTTGGCGAATACCTGGCCGCTCTGCGGTTGCATCACGATGAACACCGTGATCATCGCGGTGCGCGGCTGCGGCAGTTCCAGGCGCATCGCCAGCCACAGCGTGAGGAACGCGGCGAGCAGCACCTTGAAGATATACACCCAGGTCACGCCATCGCTGCGCGCCCAGTCGAAAAAACCACGGCGCCACTCAAGGGCGTGCAGCCAGCGCAAAGGTGCAGGCAAGGGAATCATGGCCATCTACTCAGTGATCGAACACGGCCAGCGCCGCAGGGGGCTTGCCGGGGAGGGTCTTGTCGTTGCGTGGTACATCGTCGTCGGCACCGAGGCCACCGCCCAAGGCAGTCACCAGTTCGGCGTGAGCACTCAGGCGTGCGGCCTGTACGTGTTGCTCTATCTGCTGCTGGCGAAACAGCAAAGTCTGGGCATTCAGCACATTGAGGTAGTCGGTGAGGCCGCGTTGATAGGCGATGATCGCGATGTCGTAGGTTTTCTGCGCCGACGCCACCGATTGCGCGGCAAACGCCGCCTGTTTGTCCATGGACTCGCGACGGATCAGTTGGTCACTGATGCCCTTGAGCGCATTGACCAGGGTCTGGTTGTAATGCGCCACGGCGATGTCGTAACCGGCGCTGGCTTGCCCCAGTTGCGCACGCAGACGCCCACCGTCGAAGATCGGCAGGGTAATGGCCGGGCCGACGTTGTAATTGAATTTGCTGCCCGCAAGGAACTCCAGCATGCCGCCACCGGTGGCCATGAAACCGAGGCTGCCGACCAGATCGACGTTGGGGTAGAAACCTGCATGGGCGACATCGATGCCACGCGCCTGCGCCGCCACCTGCCAGCGACTGGCGACCACATCCGGTCGCTGGCCGAGCAATTGCGCAGGCAAGTTCGAGGGTAATTTCAGCGCAGCGGCCAGCGACAGGCTGGGGCGTCGCAACTGCGCGCCCTCGCCCGGGCCTTTGCCGGCCAGCGCCGCCAACTGGTTGCGGCTCAGGGCGATTTCCTCATCGAGCGCGTCCAACTGACGGTGGGTTTCCGGCAGCGGGGTCTGTGCCTGGCTGACGTCGAAGTGCGTGCCGATCCCGGCGTCCAGGCGCTTGTTGGCCAGATCCAGCATCTGCTGTTGCTGGGCCAAGGTGGCCGCGACAATGTCGCGATCGGCGTAATGCAACGACAACTGGATGTAGGCCCGCACCACGTTGTTCTGCAGCTCGAGCTGGGCCTGGCGCGCTTGGGCGACGTTCATATGAGCCAGGTCGACGGCACGCTCGGTGGCGTTGCTTTCGCGGCCCCACAGGTCGAGTGCGTAACTCAAGCCCAGGGATGAATTGTTATCCCAGGTATTCGCACCGCTCAATTCGCCGGGGCCGTAGAACTGATCCTTCGGCCAGTTGTGGCGTTTGAGGGTGGTGTCGCTGTCGAGCTGCAGGGACTCGGCAGACTCCACCACCCCGGCCATGGCGCGCGCTTCACGCACCCGTGCGGCGGCCATGGCCATGCTCGGACTGTTTTGCGTGGCAAGTTCGACCCAGCGGTTCAGTTGCGGATCGCCGTAGGCCTGCCACCATCGGGCGATGGGCCAGTGGGCGTCGCTGGCGGCGTTCTGGATCGCTTCGTCCGTGGCCAGCTCGTTGGCATTCAAGGATTGGCCCTGGGGGCCGATTCCTGCGGTTCCGATACAGCCGCTGATGGCGAGCGTAAAGGCCCAAACACTGAGAGTCTTCAGCTCTCTGCTGATGCGACGCGGCACGCTGACGAATTCCTGAGAGGGTGTTACGGGGAGAGGTGGCGCAATTCTAGGGCCCGCGATGAGCGCCGATAAGCTGTCATTCCTGTGAATCTTTGTTACCGTTAAGGCGATAATCCGTTGGTAGGGATCACTGGACGGCGCAACTTTCTGTCACAATTTGCCATCTCCCTTGAGAACACCCCATGGACACTTTGCAAAACATGCGCGCGTTCAGTTGCGTTGCAGAGGCCGGCAGCTTCACCGCCGCCGCTGCGCAGCTGGACACTACCACCGCCAACGTCTCGCGCGCGGTCTCCAATCTTGAGGCCCACCTGCAAACCCGCTTGCTCAACCGCACCACTCGCCGCATCGCGCTGACCGAGGCCGGTAAGCGCTATTTGCTGCGCTGCGAGCAGATCCTCGCCTACGTCGAGGAAGCCGAGGCGGAAGCCAGCGACGCCCATGCGCGTCCCGCCGGGCAATTGAAAGTGCACACCATGACCGGTATCGGCCAGCACTTCGTGATCGACGCGATTGCCCGCTACCGCCGCACCCACCCCGACGTGACCTTCGACCTGACGCTCGCCAACCGCGTGCCGGACCTGCTCGATGAGGGCTATGACGTGTCCATCGTGCTGGCCAGCGAACTGCCGGATTCCGGTTTCGTCTCGCAACGCTTGGGCATCACCTACAGCATCGCCTGCGCCTCGCCGGAATACGTCAAGGCCAAGGGCTGCGCACAAAGGCCCCAGGATTTGCTCAATCACGCCTGCCTGCGCCTGGTCAGCCCGGTGATCCAGCTGGATAAATGGACCTTCAACGGGCCCGAAGGCCAGGAAAGCGTTGCGGTGAACAGCTCGCCGTTCCTGGTCAATTCGGCCGACGCGATGAAAACCGCGATCACCAGCGGCATGGGCGTCGGCCTGCTGCCGGTGTATGCCGCGATAGAAGGTTTGCGTAACGGTACGCTGGTGCGGGTAATGCCCAACTACCGTTCCCAGGAGCTGAACCTGTACGCCATCTACCCGTCGCGCCAATACCTGGATGCGAAGATCAAGACCTGGGTGGAATACTTGCGCGGTTCGCTGCCGGAGATTCTTGCGGCCCATCAAGCGGAATTGGTGGCATACGAGTTGAGCGGCACCTTGAGCGGTGCGCGTTTGGCCAACTGATTCCTGGCAGACAATAAAGAACCTTGTGGGAGGGAGCTTGCCCTCCCACATGGGTTCAACGGGGTCCTGACAATATGTTAGGTTGCTTGGCATTCTTCCGTAGTCGATGAGCCCGCCTGCCATGAAAAAGACTGTCCTCGCCTTCAGCCGTGTCACCCCGCAAATGATCGAACGCCTGCAACAGGATTTCGAGGTGATTGCGCCCAACCCCAAGCTGGGGGACATCAACGCCCAATTCAACGAAGCCCTGCCCCACGCCCACGGTCTGATCGGCGTGGGCCGCAAGCTGGGCCGCGAACAGCTTGAAGGCGCGCGCCAGCTGGAGGTGGTGTCCAGTGTGTCGGTGGGCTACGACAACTACGATGTCGCCTACTTCAACGAGCGCGGGATCATGCTCACCAATACCCCCGACGTGCTCACCGAAAGCACCGCCGACCTGGCCTTCGCCCTGTTGATGAGCAGCGCACGCCGCGTGGCCGAACTGGACGCCTGGACCAAGGCCGGCCAGTGGCAAGCCAGCGTTGGCGCCCCGTTGTTTGGCTGCGATGTACACGGCAAGACCCTGGGCATCGTCGGCATGGGCAATATCGGCGCGGCCGTGGCCCGGCGTGGGCGCCTGGGCTTCAATATGCCGATCCTGTACAGCGGCAACAGCCGCAAGAGCGCGCTGGAACAAGAGCTGGGCGCACAGTTTCGCAGCCTGGACCAGTTGCTGGCCGAAGCGGATTTCGTTTGCCTGGTGGTGCCGCTAAGCGACAAGACCCGTCACCTGATCAGCAGCCGGGAGCTGGCGCTGATGAAGTCCAGTGCGATCCTGATCAACATCTCCCGTGGCCCGGTAGTGGACGAGCCCGCGCTGATCCAGGCCCTGCAGACCCAGCGCATTCGTGGCGCCGGGCTGGATGTGTATGAAAAGGAACCGCTGGCCGAGTCGCCCCTGTTCCAGTTGAGCAATGCGGTGACGCTGCCGCATATCGGTTCGGCGACCCATGAAACCCGCGAAGCCATGGCCAACCGCGCGCTCGACAACCTGCGCAGCGCCCTGCTCGGCCAACGCCCGCAGGACCTGGTGAACCCACAGGTGTGGAAAGGCTGACACCCCGCCCTGTTGGAACGCGCTTGTTGTGGCGAGCGAGCTTGCTCACGCTGGAGTGCGTAGCGCTCCCAGGCTTTTTGGGGCCGCTTCGCAGCCCAGCGGGAGCAAGCTCCCTCGCCACAGGTCACACCTTTAGTTTTTCGTGAGAGGGTCGATAACCTTCCATAGATCGCCACCCCTGATCCACAGAAGGTTTTTATGCCCACCACCAAAGCCCGCGCAGACTCACTTTCGCTTCTGCTCTTTACCTTGCGCAGCGGCAAGCTGATGGCGATCAACCTGCTGAAAGTCAGCGAAATCATCCCCTGCCCTCCGCTGACCAAACTGCCGGAGTCGCACCCTCACGTCAAAGGCATTGCCACGTTGCGCGGTAACTCGTTGGCGGTGATCGACCTGAGCCGCGCCCTGGGCGAGATGCCGTTGCAGGACCCAAACGGCGGCTGCCTGATCGTCACCGATGTCAGCCGTTCCAAGCAGGGCTTGCACGTGCAGGCGGTGAGCAAGATCGTGCATTGCCTGACCACCGATATCCGCCCACCGCCCTATGGCTCCGGCGGCAATCGCGCATTCATCACCGGGGTGACCCAGGTGGAAGGCGGCTTGGTGCAGGTGCTGGATATCGAGAAAGTCATCCATGGCATCGCCCCGGCGCCGATAGAAGCCGCGCCGACCGACCTGACCATGGAAGAAGCCGAAGTCCTCGGCCATGCACGCATCCTGGTGGTGGACGACAGCCAAGTGGCGCTGCAGCAATCGGTGCATACGCTGCGCAACCTCGGGCTGACCTGTCACACCGCGCGCAGCGCCAAGGAGGCCATCGATGTGCTGCTGGAGCTGCAAGGCACGGGCGAGCAAATCAATGTGGTGGTGTCAGACATCGAAATGTCCGAGATGGACGGTTATGCCCTCACCCGCACGCTGCGCGAAACTCCGGACTTCCAGCAGCTCTACGTGCTGTTGCACACCTCCCTGGACAGCGCGATGAACAGTGAAAAAGCCCGCCTGGCCGGCGCCGATGCGGTGCTGACCAAGTTTTCCTCCCCCGAGCTGACCAAGTGCCTGGTGGTGGCTGCGCAAACCGTGGCGCAAAAGGGTTTGTAAGCCTTGGCTGAGTATTTCCAACTGCTGCGACGCGACCTGACCGGCAGCCTGCCGGCGCCGCAGTGGCCGGCCAACACCCAGCTGGATCACTATCGCGATGAACTGGCCCCGGCGATTCACGCGGTATTGCGCATGACCCAGGATCAGGGCGGTGGCCGTGTCGCGGGCCTTGAGCAATGGCGCCGGCAATTCGTTGCCGATGCCGAGTTCGACCCCTCGTTATGCCTGGTAGCCAGTAACGCCGAGGGCATTCTCGGCGTGGCGCAATGCTGGACCAGTGCCTTTATCAAGAACCTCTCGATACACCCCTGTGCCCAGGGCCAGGGGCTTGGCCGAGCGTTGCTGCTGCATGCCTTCCACGTTTTCAAGCAGCGCGGCGAACCCTATGTGGACCTCAAGGTGCTGGAGAGCAATCTGCGCGCGCGGCAGCTGTATGAAAGCGCAGGCATGCGGTTCGTCCTGCGCGACGTGGTTGAGGACTGAGGTTCACTGGCGCATAACTTGCTTCCAGAGAGCCCAAGCGGTGGATAGAGGTAAAAACCCGTCACCGCCCATGCTTGCCCTCTGACCTTGCCTGGTGACAGATCCGCCATGAATACTCACTTTTCCTGCGTAGGTTGTGGCAAATGCTGCTCCGATCACCACGTACCCCTGACCCTCGACGAAGCCCGGCAGTGGGCGGCGGACGGTGGCAATGTCATTGTTCTGGTAGAAGGTTTTCTCGCCAGCGGCCTGGGTTTGCCCCAGCAGCAGCGTGAACACGCCGAACGCCGTTCAGTGGTGGTGCCCAGCGGCAATACCCAGGCATTCGTGGCGATCACCTTTGCGGCCTACAACGCCGGGCGCTGTCGGAATCTTGACGAAGACAATCGCTGCGGCATCTATGAACGACGTCCGCTGGTGTGCCGGATCTACCCGATGGAGATCAATCCGCACATCCCGCTGAACCCGAGCGCCAAGGATTGCCCGCCGGAATCCTGGGAACAGGGGCCGGCGTTGATCGTCGGCGGGGCATTGATGGATGCTGAACTGGCTGAACTGATCCGCCGTTCACGCCAGGCCGACCGTGACGATGTGCAAACCAAGGAGGCCGTGTGTGCCTTGCTGGGGATTCGTACCACGGCGCTCAAGGGCGATGGTTTTACCGCCTACTTGCCGGACATGGCTGCGTTTGCCCATGCGGCCGCACTGGCGGCGGATCAGCCGTCCATGGCCAATGAGTGGGTGTTTCATGTGTCAGGGATGGACATCGCTGAACAACTGCTGGACGCCGGGGCGCAGATTGCCACCGAAGTACCGGCCAACTATGCCTTTATTTCCTTGCGGGCGGCATGATCCAGGGAGCTGCCTGCTCTCGCGCGTTGATCGGCGAAATCAATAGCTGGCAACACATTCGATTTCGATGCATGCATCCAGCAGCAGTCGGCCGGCGGCGAACGTGGTTCGGGCAGGCAAGTGGCCCGCTGAGAAATAGCGGCTATACACGCTGTTCATGGCGGCGAAGTCCTTGATATCGGCAAGGATTACTGTGCACTTGACCACCCGCTCCATCGACAGCCCCTTTTCCTGAAGAATCGCGCGCATGCTCTCCAGTGCCCTGGCGGTTTCGGCCTCTATTCCGCCGGCTACGCGCTTACCTGCATCATCCAGCCCAAGTAAGCCCGACAGGTACAGCAAGGAACCGACTTGCACGGCGTTCGAAAAGGGCAAGCCGGCCTCGGCGGCGGTGAAGCTCAAAGGCGTCCTTTCTGCACTCTGCCCATCGGATGCGGGCGCAAGATAGCGTTGGGTAATTGCCAGGTACTGCCCGCTGTCTTTCAAGCGTTGCAATGCCTGGTTCAAGGCAAGCCGTAACTCGGGGTCGGATTTGCGCAGCCCGATGGCGACACCGGTTCCGAGCATTTCATCCTGAATGCGCGGCCCGGCAAAGGCAAAATCCGTCCCCTCAGGTGTTTTCAACAAGGCTTCGGATATCTCGATGCTGTCTTGTAAGGTTGCATCAATCTCACCAGCTCGCAGACTGGCGATGAGCTCATCATTGACAGCGAAACTGCTCACCACGACACCCAATGGAGCCCAGCGTGCTCGTGCGAAGGCTTCTCGACTGGTGCCCGCCAGCACGCCCACGCGCTTGCCCTTCAGTGCCACTTGATCAGGCAGCAGCCCCAGGCTGCGGCGTGCCACCAGCCGTGTTTCCAGGGGGTAAAGGTTATCGGTGAAATCAATTGCCTGGCGTCGCGCAGGTGTTGCGGACATCGGCATGATCGCATCGAAGCGCCCGGCTTCAAGCGCGGCCAGATTGGTCGCATAGCTCTGGTCCACCCACTCGCAGCGAGCCTTGAGTTCGGCGCACAGCGCATTCCCCAGCTCTATATTCAGCCCCACCAGCTCGCCCTGCGCGTTACGGCTCTCAAAGGGTGGCACCAGTGGCTCTACGCCAAAACGTATGATTTTCCATGATTTTTCAGTCGCAGACACAGTGGTGCTCAACACACCCGTCGCCGTGGATAGAACCAGTGCCAACATCAGTCGGATCAAAGTCATGAGTCAGTCCTTGTAAAGAATGGAGGTTTCCAGCCGCTGATCACTGATCGCGCCGAACCCTCAAGAGCTTTAACAGGCACAACTACGCTTCAAAATAGAGATACTTCTTTTAATGTTGTGGGAAACGGCCTGGTTAGCGGAGCTGGCCTGGCCAATGCTCCCCGCAATGGGCGGCCTTCATAGCGCGGCTGGGAACCCGCCCAAGTGATAGGGCTGGAGGATGCGCTGGTACTCGCCGTTCTGCTTGAGTTGCTCAAGGGCATGGTTGAGTTCGGTACGCAATACGGTATCGGTTTTGCGCAGTGCAATCGCGACACTGTTGCCCAACAGGTCAGACGATACCGGCGGGCCCATGAAATCGAAGTCCATGCCTTCAGGCGTATCGAGCAAGGCCTCTCGGATTTCCACCGCCCCCTGCAGTGTCGCATCGATCTCGCCTGCAACCAGGCCGCGCACCAGTTGGTCATTGAGCCAATAGCTCTCGATGATCACACCGGCCGGCGCCCACTGCGACCGGGCAAAGGCTTCGCGATTGCTCCTGACCAACACCCCGACCCGCTTGCCCTTGAGTAACCGCCTGTGCGGGCTCAGGCCAGAGTTTCTGCGGGCCACCAGCCAGGTGGTGATCGGGTAGAGGTCATCGCTGAAATTGACTCTCTGCTGTCGACTCAAGGTCGGTGCCATCCCCATGATCGCGTCAAATTGCCGGGCATCGAGGGCGGGGAAGTTTTCCATGACGATCTGGTCGACCCACGTGCAATGCACATTGAGCTGCACGCACAGGGCGTTACCCAATTCGATATTGAGCCCCACCAATTGCCCTTGCGGATTACGGCTTTGAAAGGGGGGAAAATGCGCCGCGACAGCGAAGCGGATTTCGCGTCGCGGCGGCTCGGCGGCGGCCACGGCCTCCACCGATAACAGGAGGGCAAGCGCCACACAGAAATGTATCAAAGCCACGGGAAACGTCCTTTTCCGGAGAGAGCTGCGTCGCCATGTCCCGATACAAATGATCAGGGCAAGGCGATGCTGCGCAAGCTTTCAAGAAACGGTCGCGGACCTACAATAAGAAATATCGACGCGAGTTGTAGGCAACTGCCTATACGGCGAATATGCGCATTACTCTCAACGTTTACCCATCGAACGACGCGTACCCGGCGGCGCCATGCCTGGCGTTTTGGTATGGCCATTCTTCGCGCCACCTTTGTACCAGGGCTGGGCGGCCTGCTTGGCCCCGGCCAGTTCACCCGGGTTGAAAGGGAACTTGAACGCCGGGATTTCGGCTTTTTCAACGCCGTCGGCATCGACCGAATCGACGAGGTCGACCGCTTCAACGGGGGGTTGGATCGGGGAAGTCATGGGTGCTCCGAGGTGCGCAAAAGATGAAGCGGGCCCGGCAAGCGGGCCACAGTGGCGCGCAGTATACCTGCGCGCCCCGGATCTTTAAGCGTCGTCGTACGAATGGTCGCCGCTTAACTGACAGCGCTGTCAGATAGCCGTCACTCTGCTGACCCGATCAAAAGGCTATAACGGTCATTCCACGTTTCCGATCCTTTGCCTGGCGCCACCTCTATGCCCACAAAACGAAACACGGCCCTGCTGGTGGGCGCCCTTCTGGTCCTGGCGCTGGCAGCCTGGACCTTGACTCGGCCCGCCAAGGCCCGGCTTGCGGCACCCAGCGCTATTCCCGTGCGCGTGGTGAGCGTGGCGCAACAGGATGTCCCGCGGTTCGTCAGCGGCATTGGCACGGTGTTGTCGTTGCACAGCGTGGTGATCCGCCCGCAGATCGACGGCATCCTCACCCGCTTGCTGGTCAAGGAAGGCCAACGGGTGAAGGCCGGTGACTTGCTGGCTACCATCGATGACCGTTCGATCCGCGCCAGCCTCGACCAGGCCAAGGCGCAGTTGGGGGAAAGCCAGGCGCAGTTGCAAGTGGCGCAGGTCAACCTCAAACGCTACAAGGAACTGAGTATCGACGACGGCGTATCGAAGCAGACCTACGACCAGCAACACGCCCTGGTGAACCAGCTCAAGGCCACCGTGCAGGGCAACCAGGCGGCGATTGATTCGGCTCAAGTACAACTTTCCTACACCCAGATTCGTTCCCCCGTCAGTGGTCGCGTTGGTATTCGCACGGTGGATGAAGGCAACTTCCTGCGCATGAGCGATACCCAAGGCTTGTTCTCGGTCACCCAGATCGACCCGATCGCGGTTGAGTTTTCCCTGCCGCAGCAGATGTTGCCGACCTTGCAAGGCCTGATCGCCGCCCCGCAAAAAGCCAGCGTCGATGCCTACCTGGGGGCCGATACCGACGGCCAGACCGGCGACCTGCTGGGGGAAGGCCGCTTGAGCCTGATCGACAACCAGATCAGTTCCACCACCGGCACCCTGCGCGCCAAGGCCGAGTTCCCGAACGGCACGCAGAAGCTGTGGCCGGGGCAACTGGTGACCATCAAGATCCAGACCGCCCTCGACAGGAACGCCCTGGTGGTGCCGCCGACGGTGGTGCAGCGTGGCCTGGACTCACATTTCGTGTACCGGCTCAACGGTGAGCAGGTGGAGGTGGTGCCCGTGCAAGTCACCTACCAGAACAGCGCGCTGAACATCATCAAGGGCGTGCAGGCCGGGGACGTGCTGGTCAGCGATGGCCAGTCGCGGCTCAAGGCGGGCGCCCAGGTGCAAGTGCTCAAGGAACCGCCGCAGGTGATCCAGACCGTCGACGCCAAGGTGCAGCCATGAGCGGCAGCCGCTCGCCTTCGGCCTGGTGCGTCGATCACCCGGTCGCCACCCTGCTGCTGACGTTTGCCTTGGTGCTGCTGGGGATCATTGCCTTCCCGCGGCTGGCCGTTGCGCCACTGCCGGAAGCGGAATTTCCGACGATCCAGGTCACCGCCCAACTGCCCGGCGCCAGCCCGGACACCATGGCCTCATCGGTAGCGACGCCGCTCGAGGTGCAATTCAGCGCCATCCCCGGTATGACCCAGATGACCTCCAGCAGCGCCTTGGGCTCGAGCCTCTTGACCCTGCAATTCACTCTGGACAAAAGCATCGACACCGCCGCCCAGGAAGTGCAGGCCGCGATCAACACCGCCTCCGGCAAGCTGCCCAGCGATATGCCGAGCCTGCCGACCTGGAAGAAGGTCAACCCGGCCGACAGCCCGGTACTGATCCTCAGCGTCAGCTCCGCGAGCATGCCGAGCACCGAACTGAGCGACTACGTGGAAACCCTGCTGGCGCGTCAGATCAGCCAGATCGACGGTGTCGGCCAGATCAACATCACTGGCCAGCAGCGCCCGGCGATTCGCGTGCAGGCCTCCCCCGACAAACTCGCGGCGGTCGGCTTGACGCTCGCGGACATCCGCCTGGCCATCCAGCAATCGAGCCTGAACCTGGCCAAAGGCGCGATTTACGGGGCCAACAGCGTGTCGACCCTGTCGACCAACGATCAACTGTTTCACCCCGACGAGTACGGTCAGTTGATCGTGTCCTACAAGAACGGCGCACCCGTGCAACTGCGGGATATCGCCAAAGTCGTCAACGGTTCGGAAAACGCCTACGTGCAGGCCTGGTCAGGCGATACGCCGGGGGTCAACCTGGTGATTTCGCGCCAGCCGGGGGCGAATATCGTCGACACGGTCGACCGCATCCAGCAAGCACTGCCGCGCCTGGAAGCCATGCTGCCGGCCTCGGTGCAGGTCAGCGTACTGACCGACCGCACCAAGACCATCCGCGCCTCGTTGCATGAAGTGGAAATGACCCTGCTGATCGCGATCCTGCTGGTGGTGGCGGTGATGGCGCTGTTCCTGCGCCAGCTGTCGGCGACGTTGATTGTGTCTGCCGTGCTCGGTGTGTCGCTGGTGGCCAGTTTCGCGCTGATGTATGTGATGGGCTTCAGCTTGAACAACCTGACCCTGGTCGCCATCGTGATTGCCGTGGGCTTTGTGGTGGACGATGCGATTGTGGTGGTGGAAAACATTCACCGTCATCTGGAGGCCGGCCTGGGCAAGCGCGAAGCCGCGATCAAAGGCTCCGGCGAAATCGGCTTTACCGTGGTGTCCATCAGCTTCTCGCTGGTGGCGGCGTTTATTCCACTGCTGTTCATGGGCGGCGTGGTCGGGCGGCTGTTCAAGGAATTTGCGCTGACGGCCACCTCGACCATCCTCATTTCAGTGGTAGTTTCGCTGACCCTGGCGCCCACCCTCGCCGCACTGTTCATGCGTGCGCCAACCCATCACGCCCATGCCAAACCCACCTTCAGCGAGCGCCTGCTGGCCGGCTATGCGCGCAACCTGCGGCGAGCCCTGGCCCATCAACGCAGCATGGCGGCGATCTTCGTGGTGACCCTGGCCCTGGCCGTGGTCGGCTATGTGTTTATCCCCAAAGGCTTCTTCCCGGTGCAGGACACCGGTTTCGTGCTGGGCACCAGCGAGGCGGCAGCCGATGTGTCGTACCCGGACATGGTCGCCAAGCACAAGGCACTGGCCGACATCGTCAAGGCCGACCCGGCGGTGCAAGCCTTCTCCCACTCGGTGGGGGTAACCGGCAGCAACCAGACCATCGCCAACGGGCGCTTCTGGATCGCCTTGAAAGACCGGGGTGATCGCGATGTGTCGGCCAGCCAGTTCATCGACCGCATCCGCCCGCAACTGGCGAAGGTGCCGGGCATCGTCTTGTACCTGCGCGCCGGCCAGGATATCAACTTGAGCTCCGGCCCCAGCCGCGCCCAGTACCAATACGTACTCAAGAGCAACGACGGCCCGACCCTGAACACCTGGACCCAGCGCCTCACCGAAAAACTGCGCAGCAACCCGGCCTTTCGGGACCTGTCCAACGACCTGCAATTGGGCGGCAGCATCACCCACATCACCATCGACCGCCAGGCGGCCGCGCGTTTCGGCCTGACCGCCACCGACGTCGACCAGGCGCTGTACGACGCGTTCGGCCAGCGCCAGATCAACGAATACCAGACCGAGATCAACCAGTACCAGGTGGTGCTGGAGCTGGACCGCCAACAGCGCGGCAAGGCCGAGAGCCTGAACTATTTTTACCTGCGCTCGCCGCTGACCAACGAGATGGTGCCACTGTCGGCGCTGGCCCGGGTCGACCCACCGAGCGTGGGACCGTTGTCCATCAGCCATGACGGCATGTTCCCGGCCGCCAACCTGTCGTTCAACCTGGCCCCCGGCGTGGCGCTGGGCGATGCGGTGATCATGCTCAACCAGGCCAAGAATGACATCGGCATGCCCAGTACGATCATCGGTAATTTTCAGGGCGCGGCCCAGGCCTTCCAGAGCTCGCTGGCCAGCCAGCCGTGGCTGATCCTCGCGGCACTGGTCGCGGTCTACATTATCCTGGGCGTGCTGTACGAGAGCTTCGTGCACCCGCTGACAATCATTTCCACCTTGCCCTCGGCGGGCCTGGGCGCGTTGATCATGCTGTGGCTGCTGGGCCAGGACTTTTCGATCATGGCCTTGATCGGCCTGGTGCTGCTGATCGGCATCGTCAAGAAAAATGGCATCCTGATGATCGACTTCGCCCTGGAGGCCCAGCGCGTACGCGGCCTGGCGCCTGAGGACGCGATCTACGAAGCCTGCGTCACGCGGTTCCGGCCGATCATCATGACCACCCTCGCCGCCCTGCTTGGCGCGGTGCCGTTGATGCTCGGCTCAGGCCCTGGCGCGGAACTGCGCCAGCCACTGGGCATCGCCGTGGTCGGCGGCTTGCTGGTGAGCCAGGCGCTGACGCTGTTCACCACGCCGGTCATATACTTGTACCTTGAACGATTTTTCCACAGGCCCAAACCAGCGCTCGAGCTGGCGACCACACACTGAGGCCAAGGCCCTGCCCTGGACAAAAGGCTGATGCGCGTCCTGATTATTGAAGATGAAGAAAAAACCGCGGACTACCTGCACCGCGGCCTGACGGAGCAAGGCTACACCGTCGACGTGGCGCGCGAAGGCGTCGAGGGGTTGCACCTGGCGCTGGAGAACGACTACGCGGTGATCGTGCTCGACGTGATGCTGCCGGCGCTCGACGGGTTTGGCGTATTGCGTGCTTTACGCGCACGCAAACAGACACCGGTGATCATGCTCACCGCCCGCGAGCGCGTGGAAGACCGCATCCGTGGCCTGCGCGAAGGCGCGGATGACTATCTAGGCAAGCCGTTTTCCTTCCTCGAACTGGTGGCGCGCCTGCAAGCGTTGACCCGCCGCAGTGGCGGCCATGAGCCGGTGCAGGTGACGGTTGCCGACCTGTGGATCGACCTGATCAGCCGCAAGGCCAGTCGCAACGGTGTGCGCCTGGACCTGACCGCCAAGGAGTTCTCGTTGCTCAGCGTATTGGCGCGGCGTCAAGGCGAAATCCTGTCCAAGACGGCGATTGCCGAGATGGTCTGGGACATCAATTTCGACAGCGACGCCAACGTGGTCGAAGTGGCGATCAAGCGCCTGCGCGCCAAACTCGATGGGCCGTTCGAGCACAAGCTGCTGCACACCATTCGTGGCATGGGCTACGTGCTGGAGAGCCGCAGTGCCGACTAACTCCATCGCCCTGCGCCTGAGCGGCATGTTCACCCTGGTGGCGCTGCTGATCTTCGTGCTGATCGGCGGCGCGCTGTACCAGCAAGTGGATCGCGGCCTGGGGTTGTTGCCGGGGGCCGAGCTGGATGCGCGCTACAGCGTGCTCGAATCCTCGGTGAACCGCTTCGGCACGCCCGAGCATTGGGTCAAGATCAAGGCCAAGCTCAAGCTGCTGGGGGAGGAAGACAAGCGCATTCGCTTCTGGGTGGTCAGCAGCGACCCAAGTTTCGAATACGGTGAACCGGATGCGCAGATTCGCGCCTTTGCCCAGGGCCCGACCGGTAAACGCGACCTGCACCTGCCCGGCCACGATTACCCGTTCAAGGTGCTGGTGAGCCAGTTTGCCGCCAAGGACCAACGCCCACCGCTGCGCTTCATGATTGCCATAGACACCGAGAATTTCCGCGCCACCCAGCATCATCTGCTGGTAGCGCTGATCAGCCTGGCGCTGGTCGGCGTGGTGATGGCTTCGTTGCTGGGCTTCTGGGTGTCGCGCATCGGTCTCAAGCCGCTGGAAAAACTCTCGGACGAAGCACAGAAACTCGCGCCGCCCAAACTCTCCGGGCGCCTGCAACTGTCACCGCTGCCGCCGGAACTGAGCCAGTTCGTCAACTCGTTCAACGCCACCCTCGACCGCGTCGAACTCGCCTACTCGCGCCTCGAATCCTTCAATGCCGACGTGGCCCATGAACTGCGCTCGCCGCTGACCAACCTGATCGGCCAGACCCAGGTCGCGCTGACGCGCGGGCGTTCGGCCGAGCATTATTTCGAGGTGCTGCAATCGAACCTGGAAGAGTTGGAACGGCTGCGCTCGATTATCAACGACATGCTGTTCCTCGCCAGTGCCGACCAGGGCAGCAAGGCCACCAAGCTGATTGAAAGCTCCCTGGCCGATGAAGTCGCCACCACCCTCGACTACCTGGACTTCATCTTCGAAGATGCCCAGGTTCAGGTGCGGGTACAGGGCGACGCCCAGGTGCATATCGAAAAAGCCCACCTGCGCCGCGCACTGATCAACCTCTTGAGCAATGCGGTGCAGCACACCGCGCCTGGGCAGGTCATCGACGTGAACATCGATGTGCTGGAGCATCAGGTAATGATCGGCGTGACCAACCCAGGCGAGGTGATTGCCAGCGAGCACCTGCCTCGACTGTTCGAACGTTTCTATCGGGTGGACGCGTCGCGCAGCAACAGCGGGGCCAATCATGGGTTGGGACTGGCTATCGTCAAGGCGATTGCGTTGATGCATGGCGGCGATGTGTTTGTGCGCAGCGAAGGCGGCGAAAATACCTTCGGCATCACCCTGCCCGTCTAACACGCCGCGATCAAAATGTGGGAGGGGGCTTGCTCCCGATGGCGGCGAGTCAGCTACAGATGAGCCGGCTGACCCACCGCTATCGGGAGCAAGCCCCCTCCCACAGGTGGACCGCGGCGCATCAGTTCAATCCAACCAGCCGCCCTAACTGTTACGATTTGGGCAACAGTCATTATCTTGTTACACTCTGTATCGCACCGCTCGCCTGCGTTACTTTGACGCATCGATGAGCGCGACGGTAAAGACAGCCGAACCCTCACCCGAATTTCCCTCGACTTATTTCCAGGGCTCTACACTGGGAATCTGTCTTAAAGCCGCTGACTTCAGCGGCTTTTTTTTGCCGTAAAAAAGGCCAGGCACACCCCACGACACTGGCCGTTCATGATTGATCAAAGGAGCTCCACCGGTGAAGAACTCGCTGACATTCACCCCGTTATTCCTCGCCATCGCAGCAACGATCACTCCCCTTGCCCACGGGGCAGACGCCACGCCCACCGAGGGTTTCGTCGAGGGTTCGCACCTCACGATCGACACCCGCAACTACTACATGAATCGCGACCGTCGCGACCTGCATACCGATGACAGCAAGGAATGGGGCCAGGGCTTTATCGGCACCTTCACCTCCGGCTACACCCAAGGCACCGTAGGCGTCGGCCTGGACCTCAACGCCATGCTCGGTCTCAAGCTCGACGGCGGCGGTGGCACCGACGGTTCCAGCATCCTTCCGTACGGTAGCGGCAACGGCAAGGCGCCCGGCACGTTCTCCACCGCTGGCGGCACCTTGAAACTGCGCGCGTTCGATACCGAGTTGAAGGCCGGCGACCTGTTCCTCAACAACCCGGTGATCGCCGGCGGCATGACTCGCATGCTGCCGCAGACGTTTCGCGGCGTGAGCCTGGCCAACCACAGCCTCGACGGCTGGATGTTCGAAGGCGGCCAGGCCAGCTTCACCAAGCTCTACAACCAGAGCGGCCACCGGCGCATCGGCACCAGCTACGGCGCATTGCCGGCCAACGCCGACGCCCAGCACCTGAACTGGGCCGGTGCAGCGTTCAGCGGCATCCCCGAGTTGACCAGCAACCTGTACGCCGCCGAACTCAAGGACGTGTGGCACCAGTACTACTACGACCTCGAGTACACCTATGCACTGAACGACCTGGTCAGCCTGACCCCCGGCCTGCATTACTACCACACCCAGGACACCGGCCAGGCACTGCTGGGCGCTATCGACAACAACACCTACAGCCTGCATATGACCCTGGGCGTGGGCAACCACAGCGTCACCGCCGCCTACCAGCGGGTCAACGGCAACACGCCGTTCGACTACATTGCCCAGGGTGACAGCGTGTACCTGGACAACTCCCAGCAATACTCGGACTTCAACGGCCCCAACGAGCGTTCGTGGAAGCTCAAATACGCCTACGACTTCGCCGGTCTCGGCTTGCCTGGCCTGACGTCCGCCGTGTCGTATATCAGCGGCAAGACCGACCTGACCACGGTAGACCCGAACAGCCGGGGCTACAGCAGCTGGTACAGCGCCGACGGCAAGAACGCCAAGCACTGGGAGCGCGATATCGACCTGAAATACGTGGTGCAGGGCGGCAAGGCCAAGAACCTGGCGGTACGCCTGCAATGGGCGACCAACCGTGGCGGCAATGGCTACTCGGCGGTGGATCGGGATGTGGATGAGTACCGCGTGATCGTGGACTACCCAATCAACGTGTTCTAACCACGATCTGAATAACAGTGAAGACCTAATGTGGGAGGGGGCTTGCTCCCGATGGCAGAGTGTCAGTCAATAATACTTTGACTGATTCGCCGCCATCGGGAGCAAGCCCCCTCCCACATTTTGCTTCTGCGCCATCTTTCGGAGTTGCTACTACGCTAAAGGCATCCTCAGAGCAGAAGTACGCCCGATGAGTTCAAGCCTTGCCCGCCCTACCCGCCGCCCGGAACGCCTGCTGATCCTGAGCAGCACCCTCACAGTATTGCTGATCGTAGGGATCGTCACCGCACTGTTGAATCGCGAACACGCCAACACCTTGCAGACCGCCAAGCGCACCGCCAATACCATCACCCAGCTGATCGATGCCGATGTGCTACGCAACGTCGAGCTCTATGACATGGCTCTCAAAGGCCTGATCGCCGCGACCGAGCGCACTGACCTGCAGGGCGTGTCCGCGAGCATCCGGCACCTGGTGCTGTTCGACCGCTCCGCCACAGCGCCGTACAAGGGCGACATCCTGTTGCTGGGCCCGAGCGGCGAGGTGATTGCCGACTCGTCCCTGCTCACGCCCAAGGCCGGCAACTTCGCCGACCGCGACTATTTCCAGATTCATCGCGCCAATCCCGACATCGGGCTGTATATCAGTCGCCCGTTCAGGGCCCGCTGCGAATGCGATGACCCGTGGCGCATTGCATTCAGCCGCCGCGTTTCGTCGTCGGACGGGCGTTTCCTGGGTGTGGCTGTCGCCTCCATGCGTCTGTCGTACTTCCACCAACTGTTCAGCAGCCTGAATATCGGCAGCGACAGCACCATCAACCTGCTCAACCACCAGGGCATCCTGCTGGCGCAAGAGCCGTTGCTGGAAGTGGATATCATCAACAAGGACCTGAGCCAGCGGCCCAATGTGGCGCGCATGCTGCGCGAGCGAGACGGCACTTTCCGCAGCGTCTCCAGCCTCGACCAGCAGCCTCGGCTCTACAGTTTTTCGAATGTGGGCGATTTGCCGCTGATCGTCGCGGTGGCGTTGGCCAGCGACGAAGTGTTCGCGCCATGGCGACGGGCGGCGTGGCTGGTCAGCCTCGCGACAGGGGTGCTATGCGTTGGCCTGCTGTGGCTGACCTGGGCGCTAAGCATGGAGCTGCGACGGCGCCACCGGGCCGAGCAAGTGCTGTCAGAACTGGCAGGTACCGATGCCCTCACTGGCCTGGCCAACCGCCGCACCCTCGATGAACGCCTGCGCCTGGAATGGGACCGCGCGCAACGTTCAACCGAGCCGTTGACGGTGCTGATGATCGACGTGGACCACTTCAAGGCCTTCAACGACCGCCATGGCCACCAGGGCGGGGATGACGCATTGCGCACGGTGGCGCAGGTGATCGACAGCAATATCCGCCGCCCGGCCGACCTCGCCGCACGTTACGGCGGTGAAGAATTCGCGGTGGTGCTGCCCGATACCGACGCCAAGGGCGCGTGGGTGATCGCCGAGCATATCCGCAATGGTGTTGAGCACTTGCCACGGGCGGCATGGGACGAGCAGCCCATCACAGTGAGCATCGGCATGAGTACCTGGGAAAAGCGCAGCGGCCTGTCCCTAGAGGACTTGCTACTCAGGGCCGACCAGGCGTTGTATGAGGCCAAGCACAGTGGCCGCAATCGGACGATCAACGCCGGGGCATAAAAAAAGGCCACCCGAAGGCAGCCTTTAAAACTAAAGAAGAGAGTTGTTACTTACACCGCCGCAACGGGACGCATGTAAGAGATCGGTGCGGTGCTGGCATCTTCGAAGGTCACGACTTCCCAAGCGTCTGTCTGCTCAATCAACTTGCGCAGCAGCTGGTTGTTAAGGGCGTGGCCCGACTTGAAGCCTTTGAACTCGCCTATCAGGCTATTGCCCAGCAGGTAGAGGTCACCGATTGCATCGAGGATCTTGTGCTTCACGAATTCATCTTCATAGCGAAGGCCGTCTTCGTTCAGTACACCATCCGCGTCGACCACAATGGCGTTTTCAACGCTGCCGCCGAGTGCGAGGTTGTGCTTGCGCAGGTACTCGATGTCACTCATGAAACCAAAGGTACGGGCGCGGCTGACTTCTTTTACGAACGAAGTGCTGGAAAAATCCACGCTTGCACTTTGGGTGCGGTCACGGAATACCGGGTGATCGAAATCGATCTCAAAGCTCACTTTAAAGCCTTCGAACGGGACGAAGGTGGCGCGCTTGTCGCCGTCTTCTACTGTCACTTCCCGCAGAATGCGAATGAACTTCTTGGCTGCGTTCTGTTCTTCCAGGCCGGCAGATTGAATCAGGAATACGAAGGGTCCAGCGCTGCCATCCATGATCGGGACTTCGGACGCGGAGAGCTCGACGTAGGCGTTATCGATGCCCAAACCGGCCATGGCCGAGAGCAAGTGCTCCACCGTGTCCACTTTGACGTCACCGTTGACCAGCGTGGTCGACATAGTGGTTTCGCCAACGTTTTCCGCGCGAGCAGGTATCTGCACCACAGGGTCCAGGTCGGCACGCACAAACACGATGCCGGTGTCGACAGGTGCGGGCTTGAGGGTCAGGTATACCTTCTCCCCGGAGTGCAGACCTACACCTGTGGCACGAATAATATTCTTCAGGGTGCGTTGTTTAATCATGGCTTGGACCGCTTCAGCGCAAATTGCGAACTGGTATCAACAAAGGCTGGCGATAATAGCAGACCAGACCTTTGCTGAACACCAATCACCTTCATAGCCCTGATACATTCCATTAATCGGCCTGACGACGCAGGAATGCCGGGATGTCCAGGTAGTCCAGATCGTCTTGCGGATTCGGGCTACGGGACGCCGCAGCACCGGCCTGAGCCTGGTTGCGCATCACGGTCGGACGGTCCAGGTCACGGTAGTTCACCGACGGCAGTTCCTGGCGCGAAGGCGCTGGAGCGGCCGCTTGCTGGCTTGCGTGGCTGGTATGGACGGTATTGTCGATGACCTTTACAGGCTTCTCGATTTTTGCACCCAGGCCGGTCGCAACCACGGTTACGTGCAGTTCGTCGCGCATGTCCGGGTCGATAACGGTGCCGACCTTGACCATGGCGTGCTCGGACGCGAAGGCTTCGATGATGCTACCCACGTCGGAGTACTCACCCAGGGACAGGTCAGGACCTGCGGTGATATTCACCAGGATGCCGCGCGCACCTTGCAGGTTCACGTCTTCCAGCAGCGGGTTGCGGATGGCGGCTTCGGTGGCTTCGCGTGCACGGTTCGGACCGCTGGCGCAGCCGGTACCCATCATCGCCATGCCCATTTCGCTCATCACGGTACGCACGTCGGCAAAGTCGACGTTGATCATGCCGGGACGCTTGATGATGTCGGAGATACCGCGAACGGCACCGGCCAGTACATCGTCTGCCTTGGCGAACGCGGACAGCAGGCTGGCGTCCTTGCCCAGGATGGTCAGCAGCTTCTCGTTGGGAATGGTGATCAACGAGTCGACGCTTTCAGACAGCAGACGGATGCCTTCGTCGGCGATCTGCATGCGCTTGCGGCCTTCGAACGGGAACGGACGGGTCACAACAGCGACGGTCAGAATCCCCATTTCCTTGGCCACTTCGGCAATGATCGGCGCTGCACCGGTACCGGTACCGCCGCCCATGCCGGTGGTGATGAACACCATGTTGGTGCCTTGCAGCACTTCGGCAATACGCTCGCGGTCTTCCAGGGCGGCTTGGCGGCCGACTTCCGGATTGGCGCCAGCGCCGAGGCCCTTGGTCACGGCTGTGCCCAATTGCAGGATGGTCCGCGCGCCGATGCTTTTCAGCGCCTGGGCATCAGTGTTGGCGCAGATGAATTCAACGCCTTCAATGTTGCTCTTGACCATATGGTTGACAGCGTTGCCGCCGCCACCGCCGACACCGATTACTTTGATAACCGGGCTAGCGGGGATGTTGTCTACGAGTTCAAACATGTTCCCTCTCCTTTCGTTTTCTCTAGTTTTTTCGCCTACTGCTTATTACGGGTGTTGCGGTGTCGCGGTAAATCTTCAGAAATTGCCTTTTACCCAAGCCTGCAACCGCTCGAACAACGGCGCTTTCGCTTCGTCATCGCTGCGGTAGCTGTCACGGATGCTCGGGCCCGACAGGGAAATGCCATCGGTCTGCTTTTGCAGCCCGTACAACAGCAAGCCCACACCGGTGGAATAAATCGGGTTGCGCACCACGTCGCCGAGGCCTTTGACGCCATGGGGCACGCCCAGGCGCACCGGCATGTGGAAGATCTCTTCGGCCAGTTCGACCGCGCCTTCCATCTTCGAGGTGCCACCGGTCAGCACGATGCCGGCCGGGATCAAATCTTCGTAGCCGCTGCGGCGCAGCTCAGCCTGGATCAGGGTGAACAGCTCGTCGTAGCGCGGCTCGACCACTTCGGCCAAGGCCTGGCGCGACAACTCGCGCGGTGGACGGTCGCCGACGCTTGGCACCTTGATGGTTTCACCGGCACCGGCCAGCTTGGCCAGGGCGCAGGCGTAGCGGATCTTGATTTCTTCGGCGTACTGGGTCGGTGTGCGCAACGCCATGGCGATGTCGTTGGTGACCTGGTCGCCGGCAATCGGGATCACGGCGGTGTGACGGATCGCACCCTCGGTGAAGATCGCGATATCGGTGGTGCCGCCGCCGATGTCCACCAGGCACACGCCCAGTTCTTTTTCGTCGTCGGTCAGCACCGAGTAGGCCGACGCCAACTGCTCAAGAATGATGTCGTCGATTTCGAGGCCGCAGCGACGCACGCATTTTTCAATGTTCTGCGCGGCGTTGACGGCGCAGGTCACTACGTGGACCTTGGCTTCCAGACGCACGCCCGACATGCCCAGTGGCTCGCGAACGCCCTCCTGGTTATCGATCACGTAGTCCTGGGGCAAGGTGTGCAACACGCGCTGGTCAGCCGGGATCGCCACGGCCTGGGCGGCGTCGAGGACGCGCTCAAGGTCGGCCGCGCTGACTTCACGGTCGCGGATCGCCACGATGCCGTGGGAGTTCAGGCTGCGGATATGGTTGCCGGCCACGCCGACGAACGCCGAGTGGATCCGGCAACCGGCCATCAGCTGCGCTTCTTCGATGGCGCGCTGGATCGATTGCACGGTGGACTCGATGTTCACCACCACGCCCTTCTTCAGGCCCCGGGACGGATGCGTGCCAATACCGACGATTTCGATCGTGCCATCTTCACCGACCTCGCCCACCAGCGCCACCACCTTGGAGGTGCCGATATCGAGACCGACGATCATTTTGCCGCTTTGCACGTTTGCCATGGGTCCTGCCTCTTCTTAATTCTTCGCGACAGCGGGTTGTGCTGCCGTGGGCGCTACCGGTACACGCCAACCGACGGCCAGGCCGTTGGCGTAACGCAGGTCGACGCTCGCAATGTTCGTAATCTGTTCTTTCAAGGTTTTTTCATAGATGGCAATAAAGCGGCGCATCTTTTCCACCAAGCGGTCGCGTCCCAGCAACAACTCGATGCCCGGGCCGGAACTGCCTGCCCCGGTCGTCAGAAACCAGCTGCCCCGCTCACGCAATTCCAGGCGTGCGATGGAGAAGCCCAGTGGCCGCAGCATCTGGCTCAAGGCCTGGTACTGCTGCATCACTTGCTGTTGCGCCCGCTGCGGCCCGAACAGCTGCGGCAGGTGCTCATAATTCGCCACTTCACGCGGCGCAAATGCCTGGCCCTGGTTGTTCAACAGCGCACCATCGCCCCAGCGGGCCACGGGCAGCTGTTCTTCCAGGCGGATCGTTACCTGGTCCGGCCATACGCGGCGGACTTCGGCATGGGCGATCCACGGCATTTGTTCCAGCTCTGCGCGCATGCCGGCCAGGTCAATGGTAAAGAAGCTCGCCGCCAGGAACGGGCTGATGCGCTGCTGTACCGCTTGCTGGCTGATGTAGCTCAAGTCGCCCTGCACGCTGATCTTGGTGATCGGCCGGTCGGCATACGGCAACAGACGCTGCGCCCCTTCGTAGGTGCCAAAGCCCAGTACTACCAGCAACACCGGCCAGAACAGCGCCTTGATGAAACCAAAGTTGGCTTTGGGCAGGCGCGCCGACATCGGCTCTTTGGCCACCATGCGGCTGGCACCCCGTGGCACCGGCTTGCGGCTCGGTGCTTGTGGGGGCTGATGACGAAGCGATGCGCCTTTCATGTGCTTAGCCTCTTGGCTCAATGCTGTCGGCCAGGATCGCCAGCACCAACTGCTGGAAATCCAGGCCGGCGGCACGGGCGGCCATAGGGACCAGGCTGTGGTCGGTCATCCCGGGGGCGGTGTTGACTTCCAGGAACCAGAAATTCCCTTGGTCATCCTGCATCACGTCTGCCCGCCCCCAACCGGCGATACCCAGCGCCTCACAGGCTTGCGCCGTGAGGTCCATCAATTGCTGTTCCCTGGTTGCGTCAAGGCCGCAGGGGATCCGGTACTGGGTATCGGAGGCCACGTACTTGGCGTCGTAATCGTAAAAAGTGTGGGGCGTGCCCAATGCGATAGGCGGCAATACCTGGCCACGCAGGGTGGCGATGGTGTACTCGGGACCCTGGATCCACTGTTCCACCAACACTTGCGAATCGTAGGTACTTGCCGCTTTCCATGCGTCGATCAATTCAGCGGCCGAGTTCACTTTGGCCATGCCAATACTGGAGCCTTCATGGGCAGGTTTGACGATCAAAGGCAGGCCCAGTTCCTTGGCTGCGCAAATACAATCTTCCTCGCTGCGCAACACGGCGTGACGTGGTGTAGGAATGCCCAGGCTGTGCCACACCTGCTTGGTGCGCAGCTTGTCCATCGCCAGTGCCGATGCCAGGATGCCGCTGCCGGTATAGGGGATGCCGGCGCACTCCAGCAGGCCCTGCATGCTGCCGTCTTCACCGCCACGGCCGTGGAGAATGATGAAGGCGCGGTCGATCTTTTCGGCCAGCAGGCGGGCGAGGAAATCATCGCCCACGTCGATGCCGAATGCGTTCACACCGGCGCTTTGCAGCGCTTCAAGCACCGCATTGCCAGACTTGAGCGACACTTCGCGCTCGGCGCTCTTACCGCCGAACAGCACGGCAACGCGGCCGAAGTCGGCAGGCGCGACAGTGGAGAACAGGGAGGCGTAGTCAGTGATCATTTCGACTTCCCCTTTTCGGCAGCAAGCGCTTCTTTTACGAACAATGGACTGGCCAGCAATTTGGGCGCGAGGCCACCGATATCACCGGCACCCTGGCACAGCAGGATGTCGCCGGCGCGCAGCAGCGGCTTGACGATCGGCGCCAGGTCGACGCCCCGCTCGATGTAGATCGGGTCCAACTGCCCACGCTGACGGATGCTGTTGCACAGCTTGCGGCTGTCGGCGCCCGGAATCGGTTCTTCACCGGCCGGGTACACCTCCATCAGCAACAGCACGTTGGCATCGGCCAATACATTGACGAAGTCGTCGTACAGGTCACGGGTGCGGCTGTAGCGGTGCGGCTGGTAGACCATCACCAGGCGACGCTCCGGCCAGCCACCGCGCACGGCCTTGATCACGGCGGCGACTTCGGTGGGGTGGTGACCGTAATCATCCACCAGCATCACCTCACCGCCTTCAACCGGCAGCTGGCCGTAGACCTGGAAGCGGCGGCCGACACCGGCAAAGCGCGACAGGCCTTCGACGATGGCTTCATCGCTGACGCCTTCATCGGTTGCGATGCAGATGGTCGCCAGGGAGTTCAGTACGTTGTGGTTGCCCGGCATGTTGACCGACACATCCAGCGGCTCGCGGTCGGGGCGCAGCACGGTGAAGAAGGTTTGCATGCCTTCCTGGCGCACATTGATCGCGCGCACGTCGGCGTCTTCGCTGAAGCCGTAGGTCACGGTAGGACGCTTGACCTGCGGCAGAATCTCGCGCACCACCGGATCGTCCAGGCACACCACGGCCAACCCGTAGAACGGCAGGTTGTGCAGGAAATCGACGAAGGTTTTCTTCAACTTGTTGAAGTCACCGTCGTAGGTTGCCATGTGGTCTTCGTCGATGTTGGTGACGACGGCGACCAGCGGTTGCAGGTGCAGGAAGCTCGCGTCGCTTTCATCGGCTTCGGCGATCAGGTAGCGGCTGGTGCCGAGCTGGGCATTGGTGCCGGCTGCATTCAGGCGGCCACCGATGACGAAGGTCGGGTCCAGGCCACCGGCGGCGAACACCGAGGCGATCAGGCTGGTGGTGGTGGTCTTGCCATGGGTACCGGCGACGGCGATGCCGTGGCGGTAGCGCATCAGCTCGGCGAGCATCTCGGCACGCGGCACCACCGGAATACGGCGCTCGAGGGCGGTAGCCACTTCCGGGTTGGACGTGTTCACAGCGCTGGACACCACCAGCACATCCGCCTCGGCGGCGTTCTCGGCGCGGTGGCCGATGAAGATCTGCGCGCCAAAGGACTTCAGGCGCTCGGTGACCGGCGACTCTTTCAAGTCAGAGCCGGACACCTGATAGCCCAGGTTCAGCAATACTTCGGCAATCCCGCACATGCCCACGCCGCCGATACCGACGAAGTGGATGCGACGGATGCGGCGCATTTCCGGTTGCGGCATGGCTTTCTGATTCTCAACCATGGGCCACCTCCAGGCAGATATCGACCACGGTGCGGGTTGCGTCAGGTTTGGCCAGGCGGCTTGCGGTGCTCGCCATGCTGTTGAGTCGTTCCGGTTGCATCAAAACCTCGGTCAGGCGTGCGGCCAAATCGGCGGCGCCAGTCGTTCTTTGCGGCAGCAGGAAGGCAGCGCCCTCCCCGGCCAAATATTCGGCGTTGCGGGTCTGGTGATCGTCGATTGCATGGGGCAGAGGCACCAGCAACGACGGCAGACCGGCGGCGGCCAGTTCACTGACGGTCAGCGCACCAGCGCGACAGACCACCAGGTCGGCCCAGCCATAGGCGTGGGCCATGTCTTTGATGAAGGGCTGCACAGTCGCCTCGACACCGGCCTCGCGATAGCGCGTGGCGGTGACTTCATCGTGGTGCTTGCCGGCTTGGTGGAAGATCTCAGGCCGCAATTCCACAGGGAGTTGCGCCAGCGCCTCCGGCAGCAATTTGTTCAGCGGCTCGGCGCCCAGGCTTCCGCCGAGGATCAGCAGGTGCGCCTTGCGTCCGACCAGCGCCTGGCGGGCGATGTCCATGAACAGCTCGGTGCGCACCGGGTTGCCGGTGGTACGGCGCTTGCTCGACGCGCTGAAGGTATTCGGGAAGGCTTCACACACCCGCGCGGCCAATGGCACCAGCAAACGGTTGGCGGTACCGGCGACGGCGTTCTGTTCATGCACGATCACGGGGACACCGGCGAGTTTTGCCGCCACGCCACCGGGGCCGGTCACATAACCGCCAAAGCCGAGCACACACACAGGCTGCAACTCACGGATGACCTGGCGTGCCTGCCATACCGCCTTGAGCAACACGAACGGCGCCTTGAGCAGCGACAACTTGCCCTTGCCACGCAAGCCCGTGACGTTGATCAGGTGCAGCGGCAATCCGGCGTTCGGCACCAGCTCATTCTCGATGCCACGCGGCGTTCCCAACCAGTGCACGCTGTAGCCACGGTTCTGGAATTCGCGCGCGCAGGCCAGGGCCGGGAACACATGGCCCCCGGTGCCGCCAGCCATGATCAGCACGTTAGCGCCCATGGGTCGGCTCCTCGGCGAAGTCGCTTTCGCTGAACTCCATCTCTTCGCTGCCCAGGTGAGTACGACTCTCCCACTCGATGCGCAACAACAAGCCAAGGCAGGCGCAGCAAATCACCAACGAACTGCCGCCATAACTGAGGAACGGCAAGGTCAGGCCCTTGGTCGGCAGCAGCCCGACGTTCACGCCGATATTGATCAGGAACTGGCCGATCCACAGGAACGACAAGCCGTACGCCACATAGGCGGCGAAATACTGTTTGGCCCTCTCGGCCCACAAGCCGATGTACATGCCGCGTACACACACGAACACGAACAACGCGACGGTGCACAGCGAACCGACCACGCCCAGTTCCTCGGCCAGTACCGAGAACACGAAGTCGGTGTGCGCTTCGGGCAGGTAGAACTGCTTCTGCACACTGTTGCCCAGGCCCACGCCCAGCCACTCGCCGCGACCGAAGGCAATCAGCGCCTGGGTCAACTGGTAGCCGGAACCGAACTGGTCGGACCATGGGTCGGTAAAGGTAATCAGACGGGCCATCCGGTAGGGTTGCGCCTGCACCAGCACCGTCACGGCCGCGACCGCCAGCACCACCATCAAGGTGAAGCGAAACAGGCCGACGCCACCCAGGAACAGCATCGCGGCGGCGGCGCCCATCATCACCACGGTGGCACCGAAGTCGGGCTCCATCAGCAGCAGACCGGCCATGGGCAGCAGCACGATGAATGGCTTGAAAAAGCCCATCCAGCTTTCGCGCACTTCTTTCTGACGGCGCACCAGGTAGCCGGCCAGGTAGATCACCACGAACACCTTGGCGATTTCCGAGGGTTGCACGTTGAAGGCACCGAAGCCGATCCAGCGCATCGAACCGTTCACCTCGCGGCCGATGCCGGGCAGGATCACCATCACCAGCAAGCCGAACGCCCCGATCAGCATCAGCCAACCCAGGCGCTGCCACGTAGCGATCGGAATCATCATGGTGACGATGCACGCGCCGAGGCCGATCACCAGGTACACCAGGTGACGGATCATCATGTACAGGGTGTTGCCCGACTGCACGGCGGCCACTTCGGAGGACGCCGAGGTGATCATCACCAGGCCCAGGCCGAGCAGCGCCAGGCAACCGGCGAGCATCGGGAAATCCAGGTCGATGCCGCGCCCGGTAATGATCGGCGACGGGTACGGCTTGATGATGTTTTTCAGGTTGAGGCTCATGCCAAAGCCTCCACGGCGCGGGCGAACAGCTGGCCGCGCTCTTCATAGTTCTTGAACATGTCGAAGCTGGCGCAGGCCGGCGACAGCAGCACCGCATCACCCGGCTGGGCCAGGGCTTTGCACTGGGCGATCGCGTCGTCCAGGGAGGTAGCGCGCACTTGCGGCACCGCGTCGCCCAGGGCTGCGGCGATCAGGTCCGCATCACGGCCCATCAGCACCACGGCGCGGCAATGCGCAGCGACCGGCGCTTTAAGGTCCTTGAAGTCGGCACCTTTGCCGTCGCCACCGGCGATCAGTACCAGCTTGCCGTCGATATCGGCACCCAGGCCTTCGATGGCCGCCAGGGCAGCGCCGACGTTGGTGGCTTTGGAGTCGTTGTAATAGCTGACGCCGTCGAGGTCGCGCACCCACTGGCAGCGATGCTCAAGGCCGGCGAAGGTGCGCAGGCTGGCGAGCATAGCGTCGAAGGGCAGGCCCACCGCGTGGCCGAGCGCCAAGGCCGCCAGGGCGTTGGACTGGTTATGGGCGCCACGAACTTTCAACTCGCGCACCGGCATCAGGTTCTGGAATTCGAAGGCCAGGTATTTCTCGCCGTTCTCTTCGCGAATGCCAAAGGCTTTGAAATCAGGCTTGCTCAGACCAAACGTCCAGCAAGGCATGCCTTCGCCTATCAGTGGACGGCTCAAGGCATCCTGGCGGTTGACCACAAACTGCTTGGCGCCCCGGAAGATACGATGCTTGGCCAGGTGATACGCCGGCAGGCCGCTGTAGCGGTCCATATGGTCTTCGCTGACGTTCAACACGGTCGCCACTTCGGCACCGAGGTCATGGGTGGTTTCCAGCTGGAAGCTCGACAACTCCATCACGTACAACTCGACGTCGTCGCTGAGCAGGTCCAGCGCCGGCACCCCAAGGTTGCCGCCCACCGCCACACGCTTGCCGGCAGCCGTCGCCATTTCGCCGACCAGGGTGGTCACGGTGCTTTTCGCGTTGGAACCGCTGATCGCCACGATCGGTGCCTTGGCGTGACGCGCAAACAGGTCGATATCGCCGGACAGCTTCACGCCACGCGCCGCTGCCGCTTGCAGGGCCGGTGTGGCCAACGCCAGGCCGGGGCTCACGTAAAGCTCATCGGCGCGGCACAGAAATTCGACGTCCAATTCGCCACAACGCACTTCCACGTGCGGGTAGTCACGGCGCAGCGTGACCAGCCCCGGTGGATTTTCCCGCGTATCGGCCACGGCAAACGACGTGCCCCGGTTCGCCAGGAAGCGAACCAGGGACATGCCGCTCTTGCCGAGGCCGACAACGATGCGGAAGTGGTCTGAAGCGATCAGGGACACTCGTTTCTACCTCAGTTTCAGGGTGGCAAGGCCGACCAGTACCAGAATCACGGTGATGATCCAGAAACGGACGATCACGCGTGGCTCGGGCCAGCCCTTGAGTTCAAAGTGGTGGTGAATTGGCGCCATACGAAATACACGGCGCCCGGTCAATTTGAAGGAAGCCACCTGGATGACCACCGACAGGGTTTCCATCACGAACACACCGCCCATGATGAACAGCACGATTTCCTGGCGCACGATCACCGCGATGGTGCCCAGCGCCGCGCCCAGTGCGAGTGCGCCGACGTCGCCCATGAAGACTTGTGCCGGGTAGGTGTTGAACCACAGGAAGCCCAGGCCGGCGCCGATCAGCGCGCCGCAGAACACGATCAGCTCACCCGCACCCGGTACGTAGGGAATCAGCAGGTACTCGGCGAACTTCACGTTACCCGACAGGTAGCAGAAAATGCCGAGGGCGCCGCCGACCATCACCGTCGGCATGATCGCCAGGCCGTCGAGGCCATCAGTCAGGTTGACCGCGTTGCTCGATCCGACGATAACGAAATAGGTCAGCACCACGAAACCGATGCCCAGTGGAATGCTGGCGTCCTTGAGCATCGGGATGATCAAGGTGGTTTCCACGGCGCTTGGTGCGGTGGTGTACAGGAAGATTGCCGCCGCCAGGCCGAATACCGACTGCCAGAAGTACTTCCAGCGGCTCGGCAGCCCCTTGGAATTCTTCTCGATCACTTTACGGTAGTCATCCACCCAGCCGATGGCGCCGAACAGCAGGGTCACCAGCAGCACCACCCACACGTAGCGGTTATGCAGGTCAGCCCAGAGCACGGTGCTGACGCCGATGGACGACAGGATCAACGCGCCGCCCATGGTCGGGGTGCCGGACTTGGACAGGTGCGACTGCGGGCCGTCATTGCGAACCGATTGACCAATTTGCAGGTTCTGCAGGGTGCGGATCATCCACGGCCCCAGAAACAGCGACAAACACAGCGCGGTCAGCACACCCAGGATCCCGCGCAGGGTCAGGTACTGAAAGACCGCGAAGCCTTTGTGGAACTGTTGCAGATACTCAGCCAGCAGCAGCAGCATTAATGTTTCTCCGTACTTGAGCCACACAAGGCTGCGACGACGTTTTCCATCACCGCGCTGCGCGATCCCTTGATCAAAATGGTTGTGTGTGTGTCGTGTTCAGCCGCAGCCAACGCCTGGATCAATTCGCCCTGGGTCGCAAAGTGCCGCGCACCGGGGCCGAAGGCGTTTACCGCGTGCGCCATGTTCGGGCCGACGGCGTAGAACGCGTCGACTTTATCGGCGGCATAGGCGCCGACTTCGCGGTGCCCTTGTTCAGCCCACTCGCCCAATTCGCCGATGTCGCCGAGTACCAGCACCTTGCGGCCATCAAAGCCTCTGAGCAGATCCACGGCGGCGTTCACGGACGACGGGTTGGCGTTGTAAGTGTCATCGATCACGCGCATGCCGTTGGTGGCCAATTGCGCGACGGTGCGTCCTTTGACCGGCTGCACTGCGCCCAAGCCTGTGGCGATGCCGAACAACGACACACCCAAGGCATGGGCGGCAGCGGCAGCGGCCAAGGCGTTGGCAACGTTATGGTTGCCCAGCAGGTTCAGTTGCACGTGTTCACTGCCTTGCGGCGTGTGCAAGGTGAAGGACGGGCAACCACGCGCATCGACGGTGATGTCGCTGGCATGAAAATCGGCTGCGGCGTTGTGCACCGCAAAGGTCAGCACCTTGCGACCGGCCGCGCGTACGCGCCAGGTCTCGAAAGCCTTGTCGTCAAGATTCAGTACAGCGGTGCCCGAAGCGTCGAGGCCTTCGAGAATTTCACCCTTGGCTTCGACGATCTTTTCCGGGCCACCGAATTCACCGACGTGGGCGGTACCGGCATTGTTGATAACCGCGACATGGGGCTTGGTCAGCGCCACGGTGTAGGCAATCTCACCGACGCGTGAAGCGCCCAGCTCGATGACTGCCGCCGTGTGTTCCGGGGCCAGTTCGAGCAGGGTCAGCGGTGCGCCGAAATCATTGTTCAGGTTGCCCCGGGTGGCGAGTACCGGCCCGCGCGTGCGCAGTACGCCGGCCAACAGTTCCTTGACGGTGGTCTTGCCACTGGAGCCGGTGATCGCGGCAATCGGCTTGTCGAACGCGGCACGGTTCAGCGCGCCCAATTGGCCCAAGGCCAAGCGGGTATCGGCGACCAGCAACTGTGGCAACGTGGCGTGCGCCACTTCACGTTGCACCAGGGCACCCACGGCGCCTTTGGCGGCGACGTCGTTCAGGTAGTCGTGACCGTCAAACCGCGGGCCTGTGAGTGCGATGAACAGCTGGCCGGGCTGGATATTGCGACTGTCGATACTGACGCCGTCGAACGTGCAATCGCCCGACAGCACCCGGGCCGACAACGCCTGGGCCAGTTCGCTGAAGGTCATCGGCTTAAGCATGGGCGACCTCCCAGGCGGCCAGGGCGTGACCCGCCTCGACCAGATCGGAGAAGGCATGGCGCTCGCCATTGATTTCCTGGTAATCCTCATGCCCCTTGCCGGCCAGCACCACCACGTCATCCGCGCTGGCACTGGCGATCAATTGGGCAATGGCTGCGCCGCGACCCGCCACGAACGTGACGCTGGCAGTGTCTTTGAAGCCTTCGCGTATATCGTCGAAAATCCGGCTGGGGTCTTCGCTGCGCGGATTGTCGTCGGTCACCAGCACGCCGTCGGCCAGGCGCTCGACAATCTCGGCCATCAACGGGCGCTTGCCGCGATCACGGTCGCCGCCGCAGCCGAACAGACACAACAGCTTGCCCTTGGCGTGCGGGCGCAGGGCCAGCAGGACTTTTTCCAGTGCATCAGGGGTGTGGGCATAATCGACCACCACCAACGGTTGCGTACCGCCACCCAGGCGCTGCATGCGGCCGGCCGGGCCTTCCAGCTTGGGCAGTACTTTCAGAATTTCGTCGAGGGCGTAATCCAGGCCGAGCAAGGCGCCGATGGCTGCCAATACGTTGCTCAGGTTGAAACGCCCGAGCAGCGTGCTGCGCAAATGGTGCTCGCCTTGTGGCGTTACCAGGGTGGCGCGCACGCCCTCGTCGCTGAACTGGGCTTCGCGGCAGTACAGGTACGCACGAGTGTCTTCCAGGCTATAGCTGATCAAGCGCGCTTCGCTGTCTTGAGCTGCCAGTTGGCGACCGAAGGCATCATCCAGGTTCACTACCCGGCACTTCAGGTGATTCCAGGCGAACAGCTTGGCCTTGGCCGCTGCATACGCGTCCATGGTGCCGTGGTAATCGAGGTGGTCGCGGGACAGGTTGGTCATCACCGCCACGTCAAACGCCAGGGCCGTGACACGGCCCTGGTCGAGACCATGGGACGACACTTCCATGGCAACCGCCTTGGCGCCGGCTTTTTTCAGGTCAGCCAGGGTCGCCTGCACGGCAATCGGATTCGGCGTGGTGTGCAGGCCGCTTTGCAGCGCACCATAGAAGCCGGTGCCCAGGGTACCGACGATGCCGCAGTGCTGACCCAGCAGGTCCAGGGCCTGGGCAACCAGTTGAGTCACGCTGGTCTTGCCGTTGGTGCCGGTCACGCCCACCAGGTTCAGGTGGCGGCTCGGTTCACCGTAGAAGCGCCCGGCAATGTCGGACAACTGCGCGGCCAAGCCCTTGACTGGAATCAACGGCACATCGGTGATCGGCAGCACAGTAGCGCCTTCCACTTCATAAGCAACAGCGGCAGCACCACGTTGCAGGGCATCGGCAATATGCGCACGGCCATCGAACTTGCCACCGGGCACGGCCAGGAACAGGTCACCGGCGCGCACATTGCGGCTGTCCAGGCTCAACTCGCGAATCAACAGATCGCGGCCGGCATGGGCAAAAATCTTGTTCAGGCTAAGAGACATCAGCCGCGCCCTCCATTGGCTTTTACAGCAGCGGCCGGGGGTGCGGCGTTCGCTTGCTGGGTTGGCGCAAGATTGTCCGGCGTGATGTTCATCAGGCGCAGGGTGCCGGACATCACTTTGCTGAACACTGGCGCCGAGACCAGGCCACCGAAGTAACCGGCCTTGCTCGGTTCATCGATCACTACGACGATGGCGTAGCGCGGGTCGCTCATCGGGCCGAAACCGGCGAACAATGAGCGGTAGGAATTTTCCGCATAACCCTTGGTGCCCACCGAGGTTTTACGCGCGGTACCGGACTTGCCGGCCACGTGATAGGCCGGCACCTGGGCGCGGAATACGCCACGCGGCGCCTCGATCACTTGTTGCAGCATGCCTTGCATGGTCTTGGCGACTTTTTCCGGGATCACCTGGGTGGCTTTCGGCGCTTCGTCCACATGGATCAGGCTCAGCGGAACCATTCGGCCATTATTCGCCAATACCGAGAAAGCATGGGCCAGTTGGATCGCGGTCACCGACAGGCCGTAGCCGTAAGACAGCGTGGCGGTCTCGGCCTTTTTCCAGTCGCGGTAGTTCGGCAGGTTGCCGACGCGCTCACCTGGGAAATCGAGCCCGGTAGGCTGGCCCAGGCCGATTTTTTGCGCCAGGTGATAGATGGTTTCGCCGCCGATATCGAAGGCGACCTTACTCATCCCTACGTTACTGGAGTTGATCAGGATGCCGGTCAGATCCAGCACCGGGCCCTCGGTGCGCGACACGTCGCGGATGGTGTATTTGCCCAACTGCAAAGTGCCTGGGTACACCTCGACCTTGTCGCTGGGCTTCCAGCGTCCGGTTTCCAGGGCGGCACTCATGGAGATGGCTTTCATGGTCGAACCCGGCTCGAACACGTCGATCATTGCGCGGTTGCGCATCATCGCCGGCTGCAGGTTGCGACGGTTGTTCGGGTTATAGGTCGGCTGGTTGACCATGGCGAGAATTTCGCCGGTCTTCACGTCCATGATCACCAGGCTGCCGGCTTTGGCGCCGTTCTCGATGATCGCGTTACGCAGTTCGCGGTTGGCCAGGTACTGCAGACGCAAGTCAATCGACAACGCCAAGGGCTTGCCGGCCTTGGCGTTCTTGGTGACCTGAACATCCTTGATCAGTCTGCCGCGCCGGTCCTTGATGACCTGGCGCTTGCCGGGAACGCCGGCCAGCCACTCGTCGTAGGCCAGCTCGACACCTTCGCGGCCATGGTCATCAATATCGGTAAAGCCGACCATGTGCGCGGTGGTTTCACCGGCCGGATAGAAACGACGAAATTCCTCGATGCCATAGACACCCGGAATTTTCAGGTCGAGCACTTGCTGGCCCTGCTCCGGGGTGAGCCCGCGAACCAGGTAGATGAATTCTTTGTTGGCCTGGGCTTCCAGGCGTTCGGTCAGCGCTTTGCGGTCTTGACCCAGGGCAGCGGCGAGTTCGGGCCACTTGTCCTTGGCCACCTGCAGTTCCTTGGCGTTGGCCCACAGGGTGGTCACCGGGGTACTCACGGCCAGAGGCTCGCCGTTGCGGTCGGTAATCAGGCCGCGGTGCGCAGGAATCGGAATATGCCGCAGGCTACGGGCATCGCCCTGGCCGATCAGGAAGTCACGGTCGACGACCTGCAGGTCGAAGATCCGCCAGACGATCGCACCCACCATCAATGCCAGCAAGCCGAGCATCAGGCGGAAGCGCCATGGATAGAGTGCGCCTTCAAGTTTCATCATGGCGCCACCATGCGTACGTCGGCCGCGCCCGGAATGTGCATTTTCAGTTGTTCGGTGGCCAGCACTTCGATACGGCTATGGGCCGTCCACGTGCTCTGCTCCAGGATCAATCGGCCCCATTCCGCCTGCGCCTTGTCGCGCACACTCAATTCCCCATAGAGGGTATTGAGCAATTGACGATTCCAATGCGCGCTGTAGGACACCGCAATCGCGGACACCAGCACGCCTATAAACAGCAGCAACATAAAGAAGCTGCCGCCCGGCAGGGGTTTGGCGAAAAGCTTGCTCACCGCAACTTCTCCGCGACGCGCATGACGGCGCTGCGCGAACGTGGGTTGGCCTTGAGTTCGGCTTCGGAGGCGAACTGCGCTTTGCCATGGATTTTGATTTTCGGCACAAAGGCTTCGAAACGCACCGGCAGATTGCGCGGCAGGTTGTCGGACTCGCCCTTGACCAGACGCCGCATGAACAGTTTGACGATACGGTCTTCCAGGGAATGGAAACTGATCACCACCAGGCGACCGCCCACTTCCAACGCGTCCAGGGCAGCCTCGAGGCCAGCCTCCAGATCGCCCAATTCGTTGTTGACGTGAATGCGCAGGCCTTGGAATGCGCGGGTCGCCGGGTTCTTGCCCTTCTCCCATGCGGGGTTGGCGACCTTCAGCACTTCGGCCAGGTCAGCGGTGCGTTCGAACGGCTGGATTTCGCGGCGCTCGACCACGGCGCGGGCCATGCGACCGGCGAAGCGTTCTTCGCCGTACTCCTTGAACACCCGGGCAATTTCTTCCACCGGCGCGGTGGCGATGAACTGCGCGGCGCTGACGCCACGGGTAGGGTCCATGCGCATGTCGAGGGGGCCATCGTTCATGAAGCTGAAGCCGCGCTCCGGGTCATCGAGCTGCGGCGAAGACACGCCCAGATCGAGCAGAATCCCGGCCACCTTGCCCGCCATGCCGCGCTCGGCGACTTCGGCGCCCAGCTCGGCAAAGCTGCGCTGCACAACGACAAAGCGGCCGTCTTCGGCCGCTAGCGCTTGCCCGGTGGCAATCGCTTGAGGGTCTTTGTCGAACCCGAGGAGTTTACCGTTGGGCCCGAGCTGGCTGAGTATCAACCGACTGTGCCCGCCCCTGCCGAAGGTGCCATCCAAATAGCAGCCATCCGCGCGTACGGCGAGAGCCTCAACGGCTTCGTCAAGCAGTACGGTGATGTGGTTAAAGCCGCTATCAATAGTCACAGGATCAAATCACGCAGTTCATCAGGCATGGCGCCCGGTTGTTGAATAGCAGCCAGGTCAGCTGCAGAAACAGCATCCCAGGCATCTTCGTCCCACAATTGGAACTTGTTCAGTTGGCCTACCAGCATTGCGCGCTTGTCGAGCCTGGCGTATTCGCGCAAACGCGGCGGCACCAGGAAACGACCGCTGCCATCGAGTTCAAGGTCGACGGCATTACCGATCAGCAAACGCTGCAGGCGGCGGTTTTCTTCACGCAATGAAGGCAGAGCGCGCAACTTGGTTTCGATCAACTCCCACTCATCGAGTGGGTACACACACAAACAAGGGTCAACCGCGTCAATCGTGATAATTAACTGCCCCGAACTTCGCGAAATGAGCTCGTCACGATACCGGCTCGGCATGGCGAGACGGCCTTTTGCATCGAGACTGATAGCATTAGCTCCGCGAAACACAGGTGCGTTTCTCCAAATTTTAGCGTTTTACGTTCAAAAAACCCACTTTGTGCCACTTTCCGCCACTTGCGCACACTATAGGAATGCGCCCACCACACCGTCAAGGCGCGGATACACGGAAAAGCCTTACAGAACGGAGATTTACGAGCGTAAGGGGAGGAGAAACCCGAGTTCAGCGTGGTTTTTGACTTAACAAGCACAGATAACTCAAAGCGCTATGGCCCAGAGTTAAAGTAATTTATTAAGAGTAAGATTTTTTTGGTATTACGAAGACGCATCTGCCAATGATTTGGCAGGGAGGGATTCTTGCGTTGCTACCGGTTTTCTGGCCGAGGTTCGGACGGAAGGAAAAAGGTGGAGAGTCGATCTATAAGCCGGGTTCTGTCTTGAACAGTCATTCGTCTACGATGGCCATCACTGGACATCTTTAGCAACCTACCCGGTCCCAGCGCGGGCCACGCCTTGGGACCCTATTTGGTCTTGCTCCAAGTGGGGTTTACCTAGCCACGAACTGTTGCCAGTCGTGCGGTGCGCTCTTACCGCACCTTTTCACCCTTACCGGCACCGAAGTGCTTAGGCGGTTATTTTCTGTGGCACTTTCCGTAGGCTCACGCCTCCCAGGCATTACCTGGCACTTCGCCCTATGGAGCCCGGACTTTCCTCCCCCCCCTAATTTTCATAGAGGGCAGCGACTGTCCAATCGACTCTCCGCCGCGCAGGTTAACGGCACGACGGCCTCAGGACAAGTATTAAAAGTGCAGCATTGCCATCACCATCGGACGAAACACCGGCCCGGCCCCGGAACTATTCGGCTTTCTGTTTATCCAGCGCCGCCTGATACAACACATTCTTGCGCACCCCGGTAATTTCTGCGGCGAGGGCGGCAGCCCGCTTGAGCGGCATCTCCTTGAGCAGCAAATCGAGGATGCGCATGGCTTCGCTACCGACCGCATCTTCATCCTCTGGAGCCGTCCAGCCGGCCACCAGCACCACGCATTCTCCGCGCTGCTGATTGCTATCGCCTTCGACAAATGCGCGCAGCTCTTCCAGCGGCAGGCCCTTGAGGGTTTCGAAGGTCTTGGTCAACTCGCGAGCCAGCAGCGCCAGGCGCGCTCCGCCGAACACCAGCTCCATGTCCTGCAGGCATTCCAGGATGCGGTGCGGGGCTTCGTAGAAAATCAAGGTGCGCGGCTCTTCCTTCAGCGCCTGCAAGCGCGCGCGACGCCCTACCGTCTTGGCGGGCAGAAAGCCTTCGAAGATAAAGCGGTCCGACGGCAAGCCGGCTGCAGATAATGCTGCAATCAGCGCGCACGCGCCTGGAACAGGCACTACATTGATACCAGCGGCGCGTGCCTGGCGGACCAGATGGTAGCCAGGGTCGGAAATCAGCGGCGTGCCCGCATCGGAGATCAACGCAACATCATCACCTGCCAGCAAACGGGTGATAAAACGGCTGCCCTCCTCGCGCTCGTTGTGTTCATGGCAGGCCGCCAGTGGCGTGGGGATTCCAAAATGCTGCATCAACCGTTGGGAGTGTCGCGTGTCTTCCGCCGCGATCAATTTAACCTCGCGCAACACTTTCAATGCCCGGGCACTGATGTCGTCCAGGTTGCCAATGGGCGTCGCCACGACAAAAAGCGAGCCTGCAGTGGAATTCAAAGGACCTGGAGCAGTCAAAACGCACACCTCGATGGTTGGCAAAAGCCACATTGTAGCGCGTCAACGCGCTGAAAATATGCCGTCACGGCGGATGTCGTTTCAGCCATTGTTAGTAAAACGCAACAATTGCACGACCTAAATCCACGGTTTCACGCCACGAACATCGCGCCTGGGCCAGTGCTTGGGTACACTTCCACGCTAATTTGATCGGTATCAGGAACACTTACATGATCGCTTGCCTGCGGCTGCTCTCCGCCCTCTGCCTCGCTGCCTTGCTGGCCGCTTGCGCCAGCTCGCCCTCGTCCAGCCTTGGCGACCTACCACGCACGCCCGACGCCAGTATCGAGCAACTGCTCGAACAGGCCACGGCCGCCAAGACGCCAGAAAAGGCCGCATTGCTGCGCCTGAGTGCGGCTGACCTGGCCTACCAGCAGAACAACCCCGGCCGTTCCTCGCAGATTCTTGCGCAGGTGCCCCTGGATGTCCTGAGGCCAGCCGCGCAAGTGTTTGCCAGCACCCTGGCCGCCGAGCTGGCGATGACCCGCAACCAGCCCAAGGCTGCATTGACGGCGCTGAACCACCCCAGCCTGCAAAGCCTGAAGGAGCTGCCGGTCGATCAACAAGTGCGCACCGGCACCGTGCATGCCCGCGCCTATGAAGCCGACGGCCAGACTCTGGCGGCAGCACGGGAGCGTGTCGCCATGGCGCCGCTGCTCACCGGTGACGCCGCCAACAGCAACCACGAAGCGATCTGGGTGTTGATTGCCGCTCTGCCCGCCGAGCAGCTGCAAGCCACCGGCAACCCGACGCTGGACGGCTGGATCACCCTGGCCCAGGCGGTCAAGGGCGCCGGCACGCTGGAGCAGCAACAAACCGCCATCGACACCTGGCGCGCACGCAACCCGGGCCATCCGGCGGCCGTGCAATTGCCAACGCCCTTGACCAAACTCAAGGAGCTGGCCAGCCAGCCCCTGACCAAAATCGCCCTGCTGCTGCCGCAGGAAGGCGCCCTGGCGTCGGTCGGCAAGGCATTGCGTGAAGGCTTCATGGCCGCTCACTACCAGGCCGAACAGGCCGGGCAGAAGCCGCCGGTGATTGAGTTCTACGACAGCTCGCGCCTGACCTCCATCGACGACTTCTACGCCAAGGCCCAGGCCGCCGGCGTGCAGCTGGTGGTTGGCCCGCTGGAAAAGCCACTGGTCAAACAGCTCAGTGCACGCCCGCAATTGCCGATCACCACCCTGGCGCTGAACTACAGCGAAGGCGATCAAACCCCGGCGCAGTTGTTCCAGTTCGGCCTGGCCGCTGAAGATGAAGCCCGTGAAGTGTCGCGCCGCGCCCGTGCCGACGGCCTGCATCGCGCCGCCGCCATGGTGCCCCGTGGCGAATGGGGCGAGCGTGTCTACAAGGCCTTCCGCCAGGACTGGGAAGCCAACGGCGGCACCGTCATGGGCGTCGAGTATGTCGACCAGCCTGTGGCCCTGGCCCAGCAGATCGCCGACCTGTTCCAACTGCGCAAAAGCGAAGGCCGCGCCAAGAGCCTGCAAGACACCGTCGGCACTGACGTTGCCGCCCAGCCTTCGCGTCGCCAGGACATCGAGTTCATCTTCCTGGCCGTCACCCCGCAACTGGCCCAGCAGATCAAGCCGACCCTGAACTTCCAATACGCCGGTGATGTGCCGGTCTATGCGACGTCCCACGTCTTCAGTGCCAGTGGCGACCGCAACCAGTACCTGGACATGACCAACGTGATGTTCTGCGAAACCCCTTGGTTGCTCAACACCACCGACCCGCTGCGCAACCAGGTCGCCGCACAATGGCCGCAGGCCAATGGCAGCCTGGGCCGCCTGTATGCGATGGGCGTGGATGCCTATCGCCTGGCGCCACGCCTGGGTCAGCTCAAGGCGCTGCCGGACACCCGTGTCGACGGCCTCTCCGGTAACCTGGGCATCAGCGCCAACCAGCGCGTTGACCGCCAGATGCCGTGGGCGAAGTTCGTGGGTGGCGAGATCCAGCGCCTGCCGGATACCCCGCGCTGATGCCCGAACCGTCCAGCGCACAAAGCGGCAAGGATGCCGAACGCTACGCGCTGAACTATCTGCAACAACAGGGTCTGCGCCTTCTGGCGCAGAACTGGTTATGTAAACGCGGTGAGCTTGATCTGGTCATGCTTGACGGCGATACAGTAGTATTCGTCGAAGTCCGCTACAGAAAACACGCACAATGGGGTGGCGCGCTCGCCAGTATCGATGGGCGCAAGCGTCAAAAGCTGATACTCGCCGCGCAGTTTTTCCTGCACAAGGAGCATCGCTGGGCCAATAGCCCCTGCCGTTTCGATGTGGTTGCCATGGAAAGCACACCGTCGGGCCCAGCTGACCTGAATTGGCTCAAAGATGCCTTCGACAGCTGACTCACCCGGCACCTTCACCCCACACTTTTGCTCTTTGCTTTGCGGGCTGCACATTTCTGTGCCAAACAGCCGCGCTCATTAAGGTCACACAGATGGACATGCAATCCCGAATTCGCCAGCTTTTCCAGGCCAGCATCGACACCAAGCAACAGGCGATGGACGTACTTGCACCGCACATCGAGCAAGCCAGTCAGGTCATGGTCAACGCCTTGCTCAACGAAGGCAAAATGCTTTCGTGCGGTAACGGCGGCTCGGCCGGTGACGCCCAGCATTTCTCCTCCGAGCTGCTCAACCGCTTTGAGCGCGAGCGCCCGAGCCTGCCGGCGATCGCCCTGACCACCGATTCGTCGACCATCACCTCGATCGCCAACGACTACAGCTACAACGAAATCTTCTCCAAACAGATCCGCGCCCTCGGCCAGCCGGGCGATGTGTTGCTGGCGATTTCCACCAGTGGCAACTCGGCGAACATCATTCAAGCGATCCAGGCCGCACATGATCGCGAAATGATTGTCGTAGCATTGACCGGGCGCGACGGCGGCGGCATGGCCTCGTTGCTGCTGCCCGAGGACGTGGAGATTCGCGTTCCGGCCAATGTCACTGCACGCATTCAAGAAGTCCACCTGCTGGCGATCCACTGCCTGTGCGATCTGATCGACAGCCAACTGTTCGGGAGTGAAGAATGACCGTTAATCGCCTCAGCCTTTTGGCCATCACGCTGTGCCTCGCCATCAGCGGCTGCAGTACGGCAATCACCGCTACACGGGACACCCCCATCCAGGATGACCGGGGCACACGTACCTTCGGCAGCACCATCGATGACTCGCTGATTGAAACCAAGGTCAAGGTCAACGTCGCCAAAGCGGCTACGGACCTGGGCAATGGCGCGTCACGCATTGTGGTCACCAGCTTCAACGGCGTCGTGCTGCTGGCCGGGCAAACCCCGCGCGCCGAACTCAAGGCCCAGGCTGAACAGGCCGCCTCGGCGGTGCAACGGGTCAAGAAGGTGCACAACGAACTGCAGGTCATGGACCCGATCACGCTGCTGGCCATCAGCAACGATGCCTTGCTGACCACCAAGATCAAGGCGCAGATGCTCACCGACAGCGCCGTTCCGGGCTCGCGCATCAAGATCGTCACCGACAACGGTATCGTCTACATGATGGGCCTGTTGACCCAGGCTGAAGCCACTCGCGCGGCCAACCTGGTACAGGGTGTGTCCGGTGTGCAGAAAATCGTGAAGGTGTTCGAATACATCGACTGATGTAGCCGCAAGTCAAAAAAAGGGCGCCGTGCAGTCAATGCACGGCGCCCTTTTTTGTGGCGGTTGTTTACTGGTATTGAGAGTACGGGTTGCCCTGGAACTGGTTGTTCTGTTGTGGCGCCTGTTGCTGGGCACCCGGCTGGCCGTACTGCTGGCCTGGGATCGGGCCAAGGTTCACTTCTACGCGACGGTTCTGGGCACGGCCATTGACGTCAGCGTTACTGGCGATCGGATTATCCGGGCCGGCGCCGCGTGCGCTCAGGTTGGCGGCACTGACGCCCTGGGAGGTCAGGTAGTTGGCCACGCTCTGCGCACGGCGCTGGGAAAGGTCCATGTTCAACTGACGGCTGCCGGTGCTGTCGGTGTAGCCAACGATCTGGATGGTGTTCTGGTTGAACTGCTTGAGGGAATTGGCCAGGTTGTTCAGCGGCTGGTAGAAGCTGCTGGAGATGGCGTCGGAGTTGGTGGCGAAGGTGATATTGCCGGGCATGATCAGCTTGATCTGGTCACCCTGGCGCTGCACTTCAACCCCGGTATTGGCCATGCTTTCGCGCAGTTTTTTCTCTTGCTGGTCGGCGTAGTAGCCATAGCCGGCGGCGCCGGCACCCGCAACGACTGCGCCGATCAGCGCGCCCTTGCCACGGTTGTTATGGTCGATGGCCGCACCGGCCAATGCCCCGGCCAGCGCGCCGAGGCCGCCGTACTTGGCGGTCTTGCTCATGCCGCTTTCGGAACCATTGCCGGCCTGTCCCTGGCTGCCGTCATAAGGGTTGGGTGAAGCGCAGCCGGACAACAGGGCTACGGCGGTGGCGACAACAAGCAGACGACGCGGAGTGAACATGAAGGAAGCTCCTACTTTTGCATTCTGTGATGCAGAGGACATGGGCAACGGACCTGTGCCGGGTTTGGAACATGGCAAGCGGTAAAAATTCCGTGAGCGCGGCCCGGCAGAATAAAAAGGCCAGCCACTGGGCGCTACGTAGACCGTAGCAGACACCGGCTGAACACTAGCTGGGGTTTTGTTGCAACGCTTGTTAGACGCTACTGCCAGCCGGCAATCGCTTGGCACATAAACACCAGAACTGATCGAGCCCGCAGTATGTTTAAGAACGGTTAATGTTCAGTCCATAAACTTTGAATCTATGACGTTTGTCGTTAATGGTCTGCTATAGATATCGAGCTTCCAAAAGACGTACGCAAATGTCGAAGATCCGAAAGGAAGATATCGATCGGGTGACCGCCGCACTAGAACGCGCCGCTGATTAATATCCCCTCTGGCTATCAGACTGTCGATTCCACAAGGAAAGAACCCATGTCTTCACCATCGTCCGCGAGCCACGCAACTGGCAACGGGCTATTCGGCCTATTTTGCCTGGGCAGCTATCTACTATCCCTGTCCTACGGCACTACGTTCTTATTGGCCATGAAGCTGCGGGACAGCGGCGGCAGCGAGTCCGACGCCGGTACGATTATCTCGGTTGCGATGCTCAGCACGTTCCTGGCAGTCATATTTTCAGGCCACTTGACCGATCTGATCGGTGCTCCCAGAGCCATCGCAGCGGGTGCTGTGCTGCTGGCAGCGGCTTGCCTGGGCTTCGCGAGCGTGCCAGCTTTCGGCGTGGCACTGCTGGCCAGCGGCTTGATCCTGGGGTTTGGATGGGGCGTTTTCTACACCCTTGGGCCGATCATTGTGGCGATGATCATAGAGCCTGCCCGGCGTGTGAAGTATTTTGCATTGCTGTCGGGCAGCATGATGAGTGGTATCGGCACGGGGCCGCTGGTAGGGCGAGGCGCCGAGGCGCTGGGCCATTCGGTGGAGTCCGCATTTATCATCGCCGCCATTGCCAGCCTGGCTGGAGGGGCATTGTTTTTCCTGCTCGCCCCTTACATCAAGCAGCAGCAAGCACGTCTTGGGCCGGTGACAGTGTGCAGGATCAGCGCCCGGGCAGCACAGGCGGTGCTTGGTTCCAAGGCGGTATTTGCCATCATCATGGTCGGCCTCGGCGGCGCAATCTTCGGCGGGCTTTCGAGCTTCCAAACCTCCTATGCCGCGCTTAACCATCTCGATTATTCCCTGTTTTTCCTGGGTTTCATGAGCGCGGCGATCTCCTGTCGCCTGCTGGTCGCGGGGTATATCGTCAAGCGCGATCCCTACCTGATGTCGAGCCTGTTAAGTGCGCTGATGGTGATTTCGGTATTGATGTTCACCTTCTTCGTACACTCTTCGGCGGCGTATTTGCTGGCCGCCATTGTGCTCGGGGTAGGTTATGGGCTGACTTACTCTGTAATAAACGGGCTAGCAGCCAATGAAGCCCCCGCGGGCCAGACCGCGCAATCACTGGTTTTATTCAGTCTTTCCTACTTTGTCGGCGTGTTCGGCTTTCCGTTATTGGCCGGTAAAATAATCGTCAACCATGGCATGTCGACGTTGCTCTCTATCATCCTGGTTGTCGCCTTGTGCAACTGGTTGATCACGTTGGCGCGTCTGATATGGCGACGCACAATGCTCGGCGCAACAGCGTAACCGTCAATGCCTTACAGAAAGGAGAGGATGCCGAGTAATAGGTAAAACGGTGGCATCGGCTGCTAAGCTACGCAAACGCGATTGACTCTCCGGCAACGGCCAGCACCGGAGCCAGTCGCTTTTGGAGCAGCCCTATGGCGAATCAACCGATCATCTGCGAACACTGCGACTGCGTTTATCAGAAAGTCACGCTCGCCAAGCATCAGAAAGCCCTGTGCGTACGCTGCGAGGGAGTACTGCAGCGCTACAACGGCCTGTCGGTGCAGCAGCGCCTCGCGTTGACACTCACCGCTGCGGTGTTGTGGGCGTTCGCCAATTTCTATCCGGTGATGAGCATCAGCCTGCAGGGCCTGAAGAACAGCGCGACACTCTGGGATTCGGTGGTCGCGCTGAGCCAGGGGCCGATCACGTTCATCGCTTTGGTGGCGGCGATTTCCATGATCATCGCGCCAGTGTTTCAGTTGCTGCTGCTGATCTGGGTGTTGAGTTTCGCCCTTTCCGGCAGGCGCTCACCGGCCTTCAAGCTGTGCATGCGCTGGCTGGAAGCCCTCAGGCCCTGGAGCATGCTGGAGGTGTGCCTGTTGGGCGCGATGGTGGCGGTGTTCAAGCTGGCCGGCATGCTCGATGTGATACCCGGCATCGGCCTGTTCGCGCTGGCCGCCCTCAGTCTTTTGCTGATCCGCATCGCCGGGCGCGATGTGCGTGATCTGTGGGACACCCTATGAATTCACCGCCCACCGCCCGCGAACTCAACCTGTGCCTGTGCCACACCTGCGGCCAGCCGTGCGACATGCGCAGCGAACCCACCGAGTGTGAGCGCTGCGGCGCCCCGTTGCACCGGCGCAAGGTTCAGTCCCTGACCCGCACCTGGGCCTACCTGCTCACGGCACTGGCATTCTATGTGCCGGCGAACATATTGCCGGTGATGAACACCACCATGCTCGGCGCCGGGGCGGACAGCACCATCATGAGCGGCGTGCTGGAATTCTGGCAGCATGGCGCCTGGGACATTGCGCTGATCATTTTCATTGCCAGCATTGCCGTGCCGGGCATCAAGTTCGTGTCACTGGGGCTGCTGCTGATCACTGTGCAGCGCAATAGCCAGTGGGCGCGCAAGGAGCGCTCGAAGCTGTTCCGGTTTATCGAGCTGATCGGCTATTGGTCGATGCTGGATGTGATCGTGGTGGCACTGGTGGCCGCGCTGGTCAAGTTCCAGGCCCTGGGCGACATCGAGCCGCGCCTGGGCATTCTGTTTTTTGGTCTGGTGGTCGTGTTCACGATGCTCGCGGCCATGAGTTTCGATCCCCGGCTGATCTGGGAAAATCCACACATTGAGGAGACCTCGGATGAGCTCATCCAAGGCTGATGCTGACACCCCTGCGGGAACACCTGTAATCAAGACGCGTCGCTTCAGCGTTTCGCTGGTATGGATCGTGCCGATTGTCGCTGTGCTGGTGGGTATCTCCCTGGTGGTCCATAGCGTGCTGCAACAGGGCCCGACCATCACCCTCAACTTCAAGACCGGCAGCGGGCTGGTCGCCAACAAGACCGAGGTCAAGTACCGCAACGTGGTCATCGGCCAGGTCACCGGTGTCGCCTTGAGCGATGACCAGAAAAGCGTCAACGCCACCGTCGAGTTGGCCAAGCAGGCGGAGAGCTTCACCCGCGAAGACTCGAAGTTCTGGGTGGTGCGCCCGCGCATCGGCGCCGGCGGTGTGTCCGGCATCGACACCTTGCTCTCCGGCGACTACATCGGTGCCGATATCGGCCAGTCCGACACCCGCGCCAAACAGTTCAAAGGCCTGGAAAACCCGCCGCCCATCACCTATGGCGAGCCAGGCAAACGCTTCACCCTGCATACCCAGGGCCTGGGGTCGCTGGATATCGGCTCGCCGGTCTATTACCGCAAAATCCCGGTCGGCCAGGTTGTTGCCTATGAATTGGACAGCGAGGGCAAGGGCGTGAATATCGAGGTGTTCGTGCATGCGCCCAATGACGCGTATGTCACCGAGAACACGCGCTTCTGGAACGCCAGCGGTGTCGACCTCAGCGTCGGCGCCAATGGCTTTGCGCTGAAGACCGAATCGTTGTCGTCCATGTTGATGGGCGGCGTCTCCTTCCAGGCACCGCCTTACAATCCCAACGACAAGCCCGCCGAGGAAAACCGCAACTTTGAACTGTTCGAAGACCAGCAAAGCGCCCTCGCCCCGCCCAATGGCAAGGGGCAGTACATGGTGCTGCGCTTCGATCAGGCCCTGCGCGGGCTGAAGGTCGACGCACCGGTGGAATTCCTCGGCGTCGAGTTTGGCAAAGTGGTCTCGATCAACCTGGATTTCGACGCCAAAAAGCGCAGCTTCCCGGTCAACGTCGGCATCGTGATCTATCCGCAACTGCTCGGCCAGGCGCACACCAAGCTGCTCAAGGCGATGAACAATAACCCTGACGATGAAGCGGCCGGCGTGCGCCTGATCGGCAGCTTCATCGAAAACGGCCTGCGCGCCCAGGCGCGCAGCGGCAACCTGCTGACCGGTCAGCTGTACATCGCCCTGGACTTCTACCCCAAGGCCGAGAAAGTCGCGTTTGACCCGAACCAGCGCCCAGTGGGCATCCCCACCCTTCCCGGCAACCTGGAACAACTGCAAGAGAAATTCGAAGGCATCGTCAACAAGATCAGCCAACTGCCGGTCGAGCGTATCGCCGGCAATCTCGATGCCAGCCTGGTCGAGCTGCGCAAGGGCCTGGCGCAATTCAATGCCAAGACCCTGCCCGGCGTGCAGACGACCCTGGGCGACGTGAGCAAGACCCTGCAGTCGGCCAGTTCCACCCTGGCCGAAGACTCGCCGCAACGCGAGCAACTGACCCAGACCCTGGACGAACTGGCGCGCATGTCGCGCTCCTTGCGCGAGCTTTCGGATTACCTGGGCCGGCATCCGGAGTCGCTGATTCGCGGTCGCGCCGATAATGCCGCGCCCCTTGACCTGCAAGGGCCACCCCGCAAATGACCATTGGAGCCGCCATGACAGTGCCGTTGAAAATCACCCTGGTGACCGCCCTGCTGTTGCTCGCGGCATGCCGCAGCGAGCCGATTGCATTCCACACCTTGACCCCGGCGCACCTGAATAACGCCACACGGGCGGATGCCGATTCAGTCCGCATTGAAAGCATCACCGTGCCGCCCCAGGTCGACCGCGCACAGATCGTGATCCGCCAGGGCGACAGCGGCCTGGCGATCCTGGAAACCCAGTGGTGGGCCGCCACCCTCGCCGATGAGCTGAGGAGCGCGCTGGTCGACCAGTTGGCCGGCAGCGATGCCCGGCAAGCCGTGTCATTGCGCGTGCAAGTACAGCGCTTCGATTCGGTGCCTGGGCAATACGCGCTGCTCGACGTGCGTTGGCGTCTCAGACCGGCTGGCGGCGGTGATCGCCCTGCGCTGACCTGCCGCTCAACCTTGCGGTCACCGGCAGGCCCGAGCATCGATGACGTGGTGGTGGCGCACCAGAACAACCTCAAGCGCTTCGCCGCGCTGATCAACCGCGCCGCAGGCTCGTCCCTGACGCAGTGCCCGAGCGCGCAATGAACGGTGGCGCACTCAAGCCAGCAAGCCCATCGACTTGGCCCGCGCCACCGCCTGGGTGCGGCGCTCCACGCCCAGCTTGCTGTTGATATGGCTGGCGTGGGTTTTTACCGTGTGCAGGGAAATGAACAGCTGGTTGCTGATCTCCTGGTTTGAACACCCCTGGGCGATCAGTTGCAGGACCGCCAGCTCCCGCGTGCTCAGGGTTTCATGGTGAGGCGCGATCCCGACGGCGACGCTTGGCGGTAGCAGCGCCAGCAAAGCCTGGTGCAACGGCTGGTGGGGTGGCTTGCCCAACTGCTCGCGCAGCCAATCCGGATAGTCCTCCAGCAACCGCTGGAACGGTTGCAATGCGCCGCCCGCGCCGGCTTCGAGTGCGCGGGCCAATACCGGCCTGGCCTTGGCTTCCTGGCCACACGCCAGCAGCACCTCGGCCTGCTGGGTCAGCGCCATCAGGGCAATCATCTGGCGGCCACTGCCGAGCGCCTGTTGCGCCAGGTCCTCAAGCCGTTGCAATGCCCTATCGGGTTGATGGCGAATGGCGTCCAGCGCGGCCTGTTGCAGCTCCACATGTTGTGGCAAGTGCGGATGAAACTCCGGTGCGGCGGCCGCCTGCTCGCCCGTGTAGGTCTGACCCAGCCGGGTCAGCCACGCATCGGCCAGATCGGTACGGTCCTGGGCCAGCCACAACTCGCATTTGATCAGGGTGATCATCGCCAGGTAGTAGATCGGCGGCACGTCCCAGATATGCATCAAGCGCTCAGCCTCGGCCAATTCGGCAAAGGCAGCGGAGAAATCGCCTCGCCGCCCTTCGAAGCTGGCGATCACGCAATGCCCGATCAGCACACTGATATCCCGGCAGGCACGGGCTTCGGTCAGGCCAGCACGCAAACGCGCAAGCCCGGCTTCGGGCTGGCAACGCACCAGTTGCAGGTAGCCTTCATACAACGACAACCGCGCGCGTACGGCGTACAGCCGCTGGGGTGCCAGCCCCTGCAGGCGCAGCAGGCCCTGGCGCACTTCGTCCACGGCGCGCAGGATCTCGCCCCGCGCTTGCAGCACCCGGGCCCGGTCGTAATGAGCCAAGGCTTCAAACAGCGGGTTGCCGACGCGCTGCGCCAGTTCCAGGGATTCGCGGTTCAAGCCACGAGCCCGCCACAGATCGGCATCGACGATCGCCAGGTTGGAGAGGGTCGACAGGCACATCAAGCGCTGGCCGTAACGCTTGTGCGGCAGGCTCTCCAGCGCCTCGTTGCAATAGCGCTGGGTCAATTCGCGGTCCCCGCGCCCACGGGCGATGATCCCGCTCAGTGCCAGCCATTGGGCCAGCATGGATTTTTGCGCGGTGGCCGACGGCGCCGGCAGGAAGCGACTGAGGTAGCCGGACAGCTCCTGCGCCGCATCCAACTGGCACGCCAGCCCCAGCGCCCAGCTGTACAGCACGATCAAGCGCGGGGTGCTGATCAACAGGCTGTCGGGCAAGTCCATCTTCCAGCGCAGCAGCATGCCGACATTCTGCTCGGCCAGCAGTTGCTCTTCGGAGAGGTTCTGCACCAGGTTCGCCGCCACATCCAGGTGCCCGGCCCGCAGCGCCTGCTCCACCGCCTCATCGATCAGGCCCTGGGCGTTGAACCAGCGACAGGCGCGCAGGTGCAGACTGGCCAACGGTAACGTGGCGCTCTTTTCGCGGCGGGCGCGCAACAGGTCGGAAAACAAATGGTGATAACGGTACCAGTGACCGTGTTCATCCAGCGGCACCAGAAACACCTGATGGGCCTGCAGGTAGCGCAGGATTTCCGGGCTGTCATGGGCCTCGCGGACCGCATCGCACAGCTCGCTGCAAAAGCGCTCCTGGGGTGCGGTGTCGTAGAGGAACGCTTGCACCTCTGCAGGCAGGCAATCGATGACCTCTTCCAGCAAGTAATCGCGAATCAGCCCTTCGCCACCATTCAGGCCCTGCGGCAGGGCGCCGTCATTGCCGGCTTCGGAGGCCGCCAGCAGCCAGAAGCGCAGGCCGGCGACCCAGCCCTCGCTGCGGCGAATCAGGTTTTCCAAGGCCTCGCCACGTAACGAACTGCTGTGCCGGTCCAGCACGGCCAGGGATTCGTCATGGGTCAGACGCAGGTCTTGCTCATGCAACTCCAACAGGTGCCGCGACAGGCGCAGGCGCGCCAGGTGCCAGTCCGGGCGCTGGCGGCTGGTGACCAGTACCACCAGGCCGTCGGGCAAATGATTGAGGAAAAACTGCAGGCAACGGTCCAGCACCGGCCCCTGGGCCAGGTGGTAGTCATCCAGCACCAGCAACAGCGGCGCCTGGACAGACAGGTGCACCGTCAGCTCATCGAGCAGGCCGTCGAGCCATTCTTCAAAGGCAAAGGGTTGGTGACGCTGACGCATTTTCAGCAGGCCCAGGGACTGGGCGCCGAGTTGCGGGAAGTACTGGCGCAAGCCTTCGAGCAGGCGCTCGAGAAAACGGCCAGGGTCACTGTCCCGTGGGCTCAGGCCCAGCCACAGGTTTTGCCAGTGGGCGGGCAGGCTCTGGCAGAACTCCACCGCCAAGGAACTCTTGCCAAACCCCGCCGGCGCGCTGACCAGCAACAGTCGCCCTTCCAGGCCGGCGCCCAGGCGTTCGCACAGGCGTGGGCGCAGCACGTAGCCGTCAGGCAGCGGCGGCCTGTAGAAACGGCCTTCCAGGGTCGGAATCACCGCGCTGGCAGGCCCTTGGATTCGGGACAGATCAGTCATCGCCGGGCTCTTGTAGAAGGCTGTTGTCGGCATTGCAGATGTCCGCAGACTAGCGGTAAAAGCGGCGGGATTGTAGATCTTTGCAACAAATGCCTGAAAAAGAACTGCGACAAAAAATATCCCGCAAACGCCCCAAACAAAAATGTGGGAGGGGGCTTGCTCCCGATGGCGGCGGATCAGTCAACGTATTCATCGACTGTCAGACCGCTATCGGGGCAAGCCCCCTCCCACAGGGGTATCAACATAGGTTCAGGTTAGCGCACGCCATCCTGGCGCAGGGCCGCTGGAGTGAAGTCGCTGGTGGTGGCGGTGAAGCCGAAGTCATAGGCCTGTTTCTCTTCGTTCTTCATGCCCAGGGCCAGGTAGCGGCCGGACTGCAAGTCGTAGAGGGTTTCCAGGGCGTACCACGGCACTTGCTTGTCGTAGTAGTTCTCGGCATGGGCTTCGGCGACGCGCCACAGTTGGCCACGGCCGTCGTAGTGGTCGATCACCGCCGCTTGCCAGGTGTCTTCGTCGATGAAGAAATCACGCTTGGCGTAGATGTGGCGCTGGCCTTCCTTCAAGGTCGCGACCACATGCCAGACACGGCGCAGCTCATAGCGCGCCAGGTCCTGGTTGATATGGCCGGCCTTGATGATGTCGGCGTACTTGAGCTTGGGATCATCGATCTTGTAGCTGTTGGAGGCGATGTAGATTTCCTTCTTGCCTTCCAGTTTCCAGTCGTAGCGGTCCGGCGCGCCGTTGTACATGTCGAGGTTGTCGGAGGTACGCAGGCCATCGGCGGCAGTCCCCGGCCCGTCATAGGACACTTGCGGCGCCCGGCGCACGCGGCGCTGACCGGCGTTGTAGACCCACGCCGAACGCGGCTCCTTCACCTGGTCGAGGGTTTCGTGCACCAGCAGTACACCACCGGCCAGGCGCGCCGGCGCGGTGACTTGCTGCTTGAAGTAGAACAGCACGTTGCCTGGGTTTTTCGGGTCGAAGTCCTTCATCTTGTCGCGGAACACGAACTGGTCGCGGAAGTACACCAGGCTGTAGGAACCGTTGGTTTGCGGTGTGGCCTGGGTGACCAGGCGGGTGACGCTGCCGCCGCGATAACGGGTGATGTGGTTCCAGATGACTTCCACGCCGCTTTTCGGAATCGGGAACGGCACGGCCGTCTCGAAGTTTTCCAGGCCGTTGCCGCCAGACACCAGGTTGGTGGTGGTGGCGTTTTTCTTGATCGCAGCGAACACCTCCGCCGGCACCGTAGCGCCGCGATGGGTCGGATAGACCGGCATCTTGAACGAGTCCGGGTAACGCTTGAACATCGCGTACTGCCCCGGCGCCAGCTTGTCTTTGTATTGCTCGACGTTTTGCGCGGTGATGGTGAACTGCGGTTGTTCGCTGGCATAAGGGTTGGCCAGGAAGCCTTTGGCGTCCACGGCGCCGGCGTTGGTCGGCATCGGCGTCCATTTCGGGATGGTGCCGGCCGCGTTACCGGCCATTTCGGCGCCCATCGGGGTCAGGCTGGTGCCGAGCTTGCCTGCTTCATCGGCCGAGACCGCCGCCATGACGTTGCTCGCCAGGATCGACAGCCCAAGCACACCCACGTGCAACAGACTTTTAGTTATTTTCATACTCTGGTCTTCCTGAATACATGCCACTTGAAAAGAGTGTGCTTAGAAGTTGGCGCCAAAGCTCAACGCGACAAAGTCACGGTCATCCACGGTGCTGAACCTGCCACCAAAGAAGTTGGTGTAGGCCAGGCTCGCGGTGTAGGTGTTCTGGTATTCGGCATCCAGGCCCAGGCTGACCGCCTTGCGCCCTTCTTCGAAGTTGGCGCCAGGGCCCGGCGAGTAACCTTTGACGTCATGGGACCAGACCACGTTGGGCTTGAGGTTGACGCCGGCGAACACGTCCGGGTATTCCCAGATGGCACGGGCGCGATAACCCCAGGAGGTGGCGGTGGTGTAGCCGTCGTTGTTGCAGTTGGTGTTCAGGCCAGCCGCATTGGGCAAGCCGGCGCCGGTGGCGGTGGAGTTGTTAAGCGCGTTGCAGAACCCACCTGGCAAGGTGCCGGGACCGAATACCGGGTCGCGGCCGTAGCGGGCCTGGGATTTGCTTTCCAGCCCACCCACATGGGTCACGCCGATTTCACCGACGGTGGTCAGGCGGCTGGCGCCCATTACCTGGTCGAAGAAGTGCGTGAAGGTGGTCTGGAACTGGGTCACTTCCTTGCGGTTGTAACCGTGCAGGTCCTGGCCTGGCGAGCCCTTGAGCACCGACGCGTTGCCAAAGCCCGGAATCGGCGTAACGCCGGCAAACAGGATATCGGTGGTGCTCAACTGCACCGGCGCATTCGGACGGTAGCTCAACTCACCGCTCCACGCGGTGCCGGTAGGCAGGGTGGTGGAAAAGCTCAAACCGTAGAGGCGGATATCTTCCGGGTACTCGACGAAGTAGTTGGAGCTGCCCGCCACGATCAACGGACGCAAGGCACCCAGCGGACCCAGTGGACGGGTGTAGGCCGACGACGGCGCACCCTGTGCACTGAAGATCGGCGCACGGCTGTGGTAGTTCATGAAGTAGGCGCCGAATTCGGTATCCAGCGGCTCGAAGTTGTAGTGCATGGCCACGCCGAACTGGCCGCTGTCGCGGGCATCGCGGTCCGGGCCACGGCGCACGAGCACGCCCTCACTGTTCACGTCCACACCCAGGGCGCCCAAGGTCGGCAGTGCTGCGCCGGGGATGGTCGAGCGCTTGTTCAGTACCCGCAGGTTATTGCTGCAGCCGTCGGAAATCACGTCCGGCTGGGAGAAGAAGGTGCCGCAGTTATCGGTAACGGTCTGGTCCCATTCCAGCTGGTAAAACGCCTCGGCCGACAGGTTGTCGGTGAGCGTCTGGGACACGTAGAACATGTTGACCGGAATCAAGCCTTCCTTGATCTCGGCCCCTGGACGACGAAACGCCGACACGTCGATCGGGTTGATGGAGTTGATACCGCCGCCAATGAAGGTGCTTTCGCCCCAGCTCACCACCTGCTTGCCAAACCGCACGGAACCCGGCGCGTCGGCGATCGAGTAGTTATGGTAGACGAACGCATCGAGGATCTGCCCGCCCGACGACTTGGCGCCTTCCTTGCGGTTGTTGTCGCTGATGTCCTTGAACAGACGGCTTTCGTCCTTGAGCTCAAAGTCGTACCAGTACTTGCCACGCACAAACACACCGGTGTCGCCGTACTTCAGTTCCAGGTCGTGGATGCCCTTGAAGATCTTCGAGAACGTTTCTCCTCGCTTGAAGTTCAGGTGCCCGTCATCGGAGGTCTGGGACAAGCCCTTGCCGCCGTTGTTGGCGCCGATCAGGTCGCGATTGGCCTTGGACGTGCTCCAACTGGCGCCTACCGACAGGGATGAGTCAAAACTCCCTTCGATTTCACCGATGTTGAAACTGACGCCGAATGCGGGCCCGGCGAGCGTAGAAGCGAGACTGACGGCCAGGGGCAGTCGTGCCCGGCGCCAGAACTGGTTTACTGAGGTCATCGACGCTACTCCATGTGCATTTTATTGTTATGGCAGTGAGCTCTTTCGGAAGATGCATGTAACGGCCGGGATACAACGATTCCAATGCCGAGCGACAACCGGGCGACCCTCGCCCGAAGCGCAACATCCACGAAAAACTCTGGAAGGGACTATAGCCAGCAGGGGGTAGTGCTTGATCCCTCTAAAGTGTGATTTGCATCACCAACCCGTCTGCCACGACCCTTTCGCCACGCCGACGAAGGTCGACGCGGCAAGGATGGCTGAAATTCGGCAAATCACAAGTAAAGGCTTGAGATAGAGCAGCGCGCGCCCGAACGGGCGCGGCGAGCGCTGTCAGAGGGTCGACAGGAACGTGCTGTTGTTGGCCTGCCATTGGATGATGTCGATACGGATACGTTTTTTGTCGAGCTTGCCGACGCTGGTCTTGGGAATTTCCGTAACAACGGCGATCTGGCTCGGAATCGCCCACTTGCTCAAGTGGCCCAATTCAACGAACGGCTTGAGGTGTTCCTTGAGCTCACGGGCGCCTATCACATGGCCATCACGCAGCACCAACAGGGCAAATGGGCGCTCGCCCCACTGCGGGTCGGCAATGCCCACCACCGCTACTTCGCGTACCGCCGGGTGACGGCTGACCAAGTCTTCCAGGGCCAGCGAGGAGATCCATTCGCCACCGGTCTTGATCACGTCCTTGATGCGGTCACGGATATCGATGACGCCGAACGCGTCCAGGGTGGCGACATCACCGGTGTGCATCCAGCCACCGGCCCACAGCTCGGCGCCCTTTTGCGGCTCGTTGTAATAGCCTTCGGTGAGCCAGGGCGCACGCAGTACCAGTTCGCCCTGGGATTCGCCGTCGGCCGGCAGAAAGTTGCCGTCGGTGTCCATGATCGCCGCTTCCACCAACGGGCCAGGCACGCCAGCCTTGATGCGGTAGGTGGTGCGTTCATCTTCGCTGCCGGCCATCAGCTCGGCATTGAGGTGGGCACAGGACACCAGCGGCCCGGTCTCGGACATCCCGTACGCGGCCGTCAATTGAATGCCACGGGCCTTGGCGGCTTCGTACAGCGAACGGTTGAGCGCGCTGCCGCCGATGACGATTTTCCAACCGCCGAAATCCACGCCCTGGGCGGCCTTGGCATTGAGCAGCATTTGCAGGATGGTCGGCACGCAATGCGAAAAGGTGACCTTTTCCTGGCGCCACAGCGCCACCAGGTATTCCGGGTCGTAGCGGCCGGGGTAGACCTGCTTCAGGCCGAGCATGGTCGCCACATAGGGCAGGCCCCAGGCATGTACGTGGAACATCGGCGTGATCGGCATGTACACGTCGTTGGTGCCGAGCAAACGCACGCTGTCGATGCTGCCCATGATGGTCGCCACGCCGATGGTGTGCAGCACCAGTTGGCGGTGGGTGAAATACACGCCCTTGGGATTGCCGGTGGTACCGGTGGTGTAGAAGGTGGTGGCAACGGAATTCTCGTCGAAATCCTCGAAGGTGTACGTCGGGCTCGCCGCAGCCAGCAGGGTTTCGTACTCGCCCACCAGGTTGGGCAGGTCGGCGGTCTTGCTGTCGTCGTCGGTGATCAGCAAGGTCTTGTCGACGCTGGTGAGTTGCCCGGCGATGGCCTGGTAAAGCCCCACGAACTCGCTGTTGACCAGCACAAAGCGGTCGTCGGCATGGTTCATGGTGTAGAGGATCTGTTCCGGCGACAGGCGCACGTTGATGGTGTGGATCACCGCGCCGATCATCGGGATGGCGAACATGCATTCCAGGTAACGATGGCTGTCCCAATCCATCACCGCCACCGTGTCACCGGCCTTGACCCCGCCTTCGGTCAGCACATTGGCCAGGCGCGCGACGCGCTCGATCAAAGTCGGGTAGGTGTAGCGCAGTTTGTCGCGGTAGATGATTTCGCGAGTCTTTTCGTAACGGGTCCCGGACATCAACAGGCGTTTGATCAACAGCGGGTACTGGTAAGCGCCTTCGGCGGGGGAATGACACGGGTCTGCAACATACGAATCCCTTTTATGACTGCGCGGTCTTGGCGTGAAGACCTGCACTGTAGAGACGTTATGTTTCAACCAAATCAGCCAAAGGAATGATTTGCAGGGCCCAGCAAATGCTAGCTTTTAGCCAGCATCTTGAACTCACTGAAGTCCAATGTGGGAGGGGGCTTGCCCCCGATAGCAGTGTGTCAGCCAAGTATTTATCAACTGATCCACCGCAATCGGGGGCAAGCCCCCTCCCACATTTTGACCGTGCCGGCTTGAGTGAGCGGCGATTACTTCATGCTGGTAAACGCCAGCTTGACCCCGATCGCAATCAGCACCGCGCCCATGGTGCGATCGAACCAATGCCCCATCTTCGCAAACCCGGCGCGCACGCGTTGCTGGCTGAACAGCATGGCCACCAGGCAAAACCACAGCGCCGTCGCCACCGCCAGATACACGCCATAACCGGCCTGCACCGCCAACGGTGTGTGCGGGTTGATCACCACCGTGAACAGCGACAGGAAAAACAGCGTGGCCTTGGGGTTCAGGCCGTTGGTCACAAAACCCGCCGTGAACGCGCCGCGTGGGGTGCGCTCGCCCGCCTCGCGATGCAGTTCGCCTTCGGCCACAGGCTTGGCCGGCTGCGCGCGCAGTGCCTTGAAGCCGATGTACAGCAGGTAGGCCGCTGCCGCCCATTTCAGTGCATTAAACAACACGATGGACTGGGACACGATCAAGCCGATGCCCAGCAACGAGTAACCGACGTGCAGAAAAATCGCCGAACCGACGCCCAGCGCGGTCCAGGTACCGGCGCGCCGGCCGTGGGTCACGCTTTCGCGCACCACCACGGCGAAGTCCGGCCCGGGGCTTGCCACCGCCAACAAGTGAATCAAAGCTACGGTCAAAAACTCGGCGACGTACATGCTCACTCCATGAAGTAACTGATTATTTCATCTGATAGGCTCAGCAGATTACGCCTTCGAACCTCGTCGCAAAAGGTACAGTTGATCATGAACAATCGCCGCGCCGTCTTCCTCGATCACCCCTCCCTGGACCTCGGCGACCTCGACCTCAGTGGCCTGCGCGACTGCTTCAGCGAGCTGCAGCTGTTCGAGCAGACCACGCCGCAGAATGTGCTCGAACGCTTGCAGGGCGCTCACGTCGCCATCAGTAACAAAATCCCGCTCAATGCCCAGACCCTGGCGGCCTGCCCTGACCTCAAGCTGATCCTGGTGTCGGCCACCGGCACCAATAACATCGACCTCGACGCCGCCCGCGCCCAAGGCATCACCGTGAGTAACTGCCAGGGTTACGGCACGCCGTCGGTGGCCCAGCACACACTCATGCTGCTGCTCAACCTCGCCACGCGCCTGAACGACTATCAACGGGATGTGGCCGCGGGCAAATGGCAGCAGGCCAGGCAGTTCTGCCTGCTGGACTACCCGATTGTCGAGCTGGAGGGCAAAACCCTCGGCCTGCTCGGGCATGGCGAGCTGGGCAGTGCCGTGGCGCGCCTGGCCGAAGCGTTCGGTATGCGCGTGGTGCTCGGCGCGATTCCCGGGCGCCCTGCCCGCGCCGACCGCGTGCCGCTGGATGAACTGCTGGCGCAAGTCGATGCGCTGACGTTGCATTGCCCGCTCAACGAGCACACCCGCGACCTTATCGGCGCGCGCGAACTCGCGCTGCTCAAGCCCGGCGCGTTTGTCGTCAACACCGCACGCGGTGGCTTGATCAACGAACAGGCGCTGGCCGATGCGCTGCGCAGCGGGCACCTGGGCGGTGCAGCCACGGATGTGCTGAGTGTCGAGCCTCCGGTCCAGGGCAACCCGCTGCTGGCCGCTGACATCCCTCGGCTGATCGTCACGCCCCATAACGCCTGGGGCAGCCGTGAAGCGCGGCAACGGATCGTCGGGCAATTGCGCGAAAACGCGCTGGGCTTTTTCAACGGTGCCCCGCTTCGCGTCGTCAGTTGATAAACTGCGCCCCTTTTCAAGGAGCAGACCATGGATCCGCGCAGTGAAGTACTGCTTCGCCAGGCCGAACTTTTTCAAGGCAACCTGCTGCTGGTCGGTTTGCCGGCCGACGATTTGCTCGGGCGCCTGCCCAATGCCCATGGCTGGTGCTGGCATGCCGGCGATCAGGCGGCGCTTGCGGCGCGTTTTCCCGAGCGCAGCCAGTTCGGCGTGACCGTGCCCGAGCGCGCATTCGATGCGGCGGTGATTTTCCTGCCCAAGTCCAAAGACCTCACCGACTACCTGCTCAACACCGTGGCCGCGCGCCTGCCCGGTGCCGAGCTGTTTTTGGTCGGCGAGAAAAAAGCCGGTATCGAAAGCGCCGCCAAGCAGATGATCCCCTTCGGCAAACCGCGCAAACTGGATAACGCGCGGCATTGTCAGCTTTGGCAAGTCACCGTGGGCAACGCGCCGCAAGCGCGCGAACTGGATAGCCTGGCGCAGACCTTCGACGTGCCGCTGGCCGACGGGCCGCTCAAGGTAGTAAGCCTGCCGGGCGTGTTCAGCCATGGTCGCCTGGACCGGGGCACCGAACTGTTGCTGGCGCACCTGGACAAGCTGCCCAGCGGGCATTTGCTCGACTTTGGTTGCGGCGCCGGCGTATTGGGCGCTGCGGTAAAACGTCGCTACCCGCATAACACCGTGACGCTGCTCGATGTGGACGCATTCGCCGCCGCCAGCAGTCGCCTGACCCTGGCTGCCAATGGCCTGGACGCCGAAGTGTTGACCGGTGACGGCATCGACGCCGCGCCGATGGGCTTGAACGCGATTTTGAGCAACCCACCGTTCCATGTCGGGGTGCACACCGATTACTTCGCTACGGAAAATTTGCTGCGAAAAGCCGCAAAACATCTGGCAAAAGGCGGCGAACTGCGCCTGGTCGCCAACAGTTTCCTGAAGTACCAGCCGCTGATCGAAGAGCATTTGGGCATCTGCGCAGTCAAAGCCGAAGGCAATGGTTTTCGCATCTATCGGGCCAAGCGCCCCTGACGGGCGTTTGAAAAAGAAGGCTTGCCGAATGGGTTTTGCCTAGGCAGAATCCGCTCCGTCCTAGGGGAGTAGTCTCCTTTGAGCCCCACGCTCATCCGGCATACGTCAACATACTTGGTCAGCAGACCATGGCGTATGCGACCCAGGAGTCCGCACAGACGGACCGGGGTTTGACAAGACCTATGACACGTACACCTTACCCGGGGCGGGAAGGCTGTACGTGTCATAGCCGTGTCGACCCGCCCCTGGAAACCTACCTGATGCTGGATTCACTACTCGTTCCTACCGCAATCGTTGCCCTGGCCGAAATCGGCGACAAGACGCAACTGCTCGCGCTCATTCTCGCTGCTCGCTTTCGCAAGCCCTGGCCCATCATCGCCGGCATCGTCGCCGCGACCCTGGCCAACCATGCGGCGGCCGGTGCAGTAGGCGCCTGGTTCGGGAGTTTCTTCTCCGATGCGGTACTGCACTGGATTCTCGCGGCCAGCTTCTGCGCCACCGCGCTGTGGACGCTGGTGCCGGACAAACTCGACGATGATGAAGCCAGCACCACGCGCAAGTTCGGGCCATTCCTGACCACGCTGATTGCGTTCTTCATTGCGGAAATCGGCGACAAGACCCAGATCGCCACGGTGATGCTCGCCGCGCAATACCCGGAACTGTGGCTGGTGATTATCGGCACTACGCTGGGGATGTTGATTGCCAACGTGCCGGTGGTGCTGGCGGGGAATTTTGCGGCGGAGAAGCTGCCGTTGACGTTGATTCGTCGATTGGCGGCAACGGCGTTTTTCGTACTGGCGATTGTGGCGGTGTACAAGGCCATGCAAAGCAGTGGCTGGATCTAAATCTGCAAACCCAATCCAATGTGAGAGGGGGCTTGCCCCGATTGCGGTGTATCAGCTAAGCATTTATCAGCTGACCCACTGCTATCGGGAGCAAGCCCCCTCCCACATTTAGTGTTTCACAGAGGTCAGGACTTCTTGGCCTGTTGGTACAGCGGCATCACCTTCGGAATCGCCGCCTGCAACGAGGCGATTCGGCTGTCGGACGCCGGGTGCGTGCTCATGAACTCCGGCGGCGCGCCTTCCGAGGCCTTGGCCATCTTGTTCCACAGCGTAATGGCGGCGTTCGGGTTGTAGCCGGCGCGGGCGGCCAGCTCCAGGCCGATCAGGTCGGCTTCGTTCTCATTGCTGCGGCTGTTGGGCAAGGTCATGCCATAGTTGGCCACGGTATCGGCCAGCGCCAGGCTGTCCTGGCCCAGGCCGAACAATGCACCGGCGCCCTGTTTGGCCATCTCGATGCCGTAGGCCTTGGACATGGCTTCGCGGCCGTGTTCACGCAAGGCGTGGGCGATTTCATGACCCATCACGGCGGCCAGTTCGTCATCGGTGAGCTTGAGGTTGTCGATCAACGCGCTGTACACCAGGATCTTGCCACCCGGCCCGCAGTTGGCGTTCATCTCATCGCTCTTGATCAGGTTCACTTCCCACTTCCATTGCGCCGCATCCGGGCGGAAGGTCGGTGCCTGGGCGATCAGGCGATTGGCAATGGCCTGCACGCGCTTGGCGTTGGCGCTGGTCTTGTCCAACACGCCTTTGCCGCTCGCCTCACCCAGGGTCTGCTGGTAGGACTGGGCGTACATCTGGTCGACTTCCTGGCTCGACAGCATGCTGAACATGTATTGCTTGCGCTCAACCCCAACCGCGCCGCCGCTGGTGGTGTTGACCGACTGACACCCGGCCAGCAGCATCGCTGCAACCAACCCGCTTACCGCCAATGACTTCTTCATGAACACGCTCCCTGGAAACATGGCGCGTATCGTAGGCGGACATTTGTATCGGCGCCAGATACATCAGACATTTAACCGCTGAATGTCGACGGTTCAAGCCGGGGTCAGGCACTCCGGCCCATTGAGCTTGGGATCGTTGACCATATTGGCCAGGACCCGCTCGCGCAAAGCGGCGGGCTCACTGGCCAAAAGACTTTGCAGCACCGCCAGCGGTGTCGCGGGGTCCAGCCAGGCGGCCTGCCCTGCTTCATCCAGGATCAACGGCCGGCGCTGAGCCTGTGCAGCTTGCGTGACCACCGCCGCACTCAACCACACCTGCTCCTGCACCGGATACGCTTCCCAGATCGCCGCGAAAAACAACGTGGATCCCTCCCCCGGCGTCAGCCAGTACGGGCGTTTGCGCTGGGTGCCGCGCCATTCGTAAAACCCGTTGGCCGGCAGCAGGCAACGGCGTTGGCGAAACGCTTCGCGAAACATCGGTTGCTCGGCCAGGGTTTCGGCGCGGGCATGGGCCGGCGTGCGGGACAGGTCGGTGAGCCAGGGCGGCGTCAGGCCCCAACGTGCACGCGCCAGGGTGAGCTGGCCGTCGAGGGCGCGCTGGATCAGCACCGAATCATTGGGGGAAATATTCCACTGGGCCTGCTGGTCGGCCGGGAACCCCGGCAAGGCAGCAAAAGCGGGGTTCCAGCGAAACAGGGCATAACGTCCACACATGGGGCAACACGACTCTTGGGGTAAACCGACCGACAGCCTAACAGACCAATACGTCGGGGAAGCTGTCGGGTTCGTCGCCGGGCAAGGGTTGCGCGGCGTTATAGGCGGTGATGAGTTCGCGGGCGTAGGCGGCCTGATTATTGTCGACCTCCAGCCCCAGCAAGCCGAAGATCGGCAGTTCACCCGTGCCGCCGAGCAAATGGCGCCCCACCAGGTGCGCCTCTATTCCTTCGCTGGCAAGCATCTGTTGCAGCAGCTCGCCTTCCATTAGGTTTTCCGGTTCGTAGATTCGCTGCATCGCGTTACCTGTTGTTTATTCGTTCTCGCTGCGGGTCTCGAGCATCCACTCTTCGCCGTGCACCTGCAGGTTGAAACTGATCGGCCTGCAGCACACCTGACAGTCCTCGATGTAAACCTGATCACCGCCGGACAAGTCCACCGTCGTTTCGACCGTTTCACCACAATAAGGACAATCGTACAGCGCATTTTCCAGCATCGCGGTCTCCTGAGTGACTTGTGCGTATAATCGCCGGTCTATTTACAGGGTTATATTTCGGCTGAGCCCATTACTCAGGCCGCACCCTGGTATTTCCTCTACTTACCCTAGCCGTTTCTAACAAGAGAGCATGATGGGCGAATTCGATACCATCCGACCTTACAACGACAGCGAAGTCCCGGCAGTGCTGGACCGGCTGTTCCGTGACAAGGCCTTTCTGGACATCCTGACCCACTTCCGCTTCCCGCGCTTCGCCGGTGCGCTGGGCTGGCTGCTCAAGCCGATGATCGCACGCAAGCTGCGCCGTGAATTCGCCGGTGTCACCACCGTGGCGACGCTGCAGGATAAAGTCGAGTATTACGTCGACCATACCATCGACCGCGCGACTGACGGCGTCACCTACACCGGCGTCGAGCAATTGAAGTCCGGCAGCGCCTACCTGTTCCTGGCCAACCACCGCGACATCGTGATGGACCCGGCCTTCGTCAACTACGCCGTCTACCATGCCGGCCTGCCTACGCCGCGCATCGCCATCGGCGACAACCTGCTGCAAAAGCCGTTCGTCAGCGACCTGATGCGCTTGAACAAGAGCTTCATCGTGCACCGCTCGATCACCGGGCGAAAGGAAAAGATGGCGGCCTACCAGTTGCTGTCGGCCTACATCAACCATTCGATCCGCAACGACTGCCAGTCGATCTGGATCGCCCAGGCCGAAGGTCGGGCCAAGGATGGGGATGATCGCACCGAATCGGCGATCCTCAAGATGTTCCACGTCAGCCGCAAGGACGAGCCGTTCGCCGAAGTCATCCAGTCGTTGAACCTGACACCGGTGTCGATCAGCTACGAGTACGACCCGTGCGACGCCGCCAAGGCCCGCGAGCTGTATATCCGCGCCACCACCGGCACCTACTGCAAGGCGCCGGGCGAGGATGACGTCAGTATTGCGCTGGGCATCACCGGCTACAAAGGCCGGGTGCACGTGAACTTCGCGCCGCCGATTACCGAGCGCTTCGAAGACACCAAGCTGCTGGCTGCCGAAATGGACCGGCAGATCCTGGGCGGTTATCGGTTGTTCCCGGTGCATTACCTGGCGTATGCCCAATGGAACGATGCCGACCCACAACTGCAAGTGCCCAAGGCCGCAGACGTATTCCCGGCCGACGAACTGGCCAAGGCGAAGGCGGAGTGGGAGCGGCGCTTGCACGAATGCCCGTCCGAGCATCGTCCGTACCTGGTGACGCAATATGCGATGCCGGTGCGTAATCAGTATCGGGTGAAGGCGGGGATCCCGTTGTAAACACCGGTCAAAAAATGTGGGAGGGGGCTTGCTCCCGATTACGGTGTGTCAGTGCAGGTATTTGCAACTGACCCACCGCTATCGGGAGCAAGCCCCCTCCCACATTTGTTTGGCGGCGTACTTACAAATGGGTACTGAACCAGGACAACACCAGCGCCAGCCCCAGGCCCGCAAACCCGGCGCGGTAAGCCTGGCGATAGGCCCGTTCGGTGCGCGTATCCAGAAACAGCATCGGTTGGTCGATGGCCCGCTCTTCGCTGCGCAGGGCGAGGTCGGCCATCGCACGTTGCGCGCGCAGGCGGGTCAGGAACAGCACTACGGCGCCCGAGCAGGCAATCAATAGGGCTACAGCATTGATGAGCAGCGCGGACAACGCCATCGCAAACCTCGGCGAAACAGTATTCGGGTATCGGTTCAGCTACAAACCTGAACGATAGTGGCTTCCTGCGCCGTTAATGCTCCCTCCCCGTTGACGACTAATGTATCCAGTAATTTACAGCGTCACCTGAACGTCACCTTAACAAGCCACTCTGATGCCCTTCGACGTGAGGTGCTTGTCATGCTGCATGCGCAAAACCAGGACCGGCTGTATCTGATTGCCCCAAGCGATGAACAGGAGGCATTGGTCGGCGGCCTTGCGTTCAACGTCCAGGACCGCCACTGGCTGGTGTATTGCGCCCTCGCCGGGCAGGTGCATGCCGACCTGCCGGAGCTGGATTTACTCACTGGCGTGAGCATGTTGGATTTTTATGTCGACACGGCGGCGTGAAGCGCCAGGCGTAAAAAAACCGGGCTCAGCGATGAGCCCGGTTTTTTTTGAACAGCTTATTGCGAACTGAGCAACTGGCCGATGCTTGGGTCTTTGAACAGTCGGGTCAAGGCATCGCTGAGCACATCGCTGACCAGCTTGGTGTTGGTTTCCTGGTTCGGCGACATGCCGAAACGCTGGTTGAGGGATGCGGCGTAGCGGCCGCTGTAGCGACGCGTACCGGCGCTGACGTCGGACTTGAAGGTCGCGCCGATGGACGCTTCGGTCACATACAGACCTTCCTTGGGCGACTGGTATTTCAGTTCGGCCAGGGTGACGGTCAGTTGCGGCGCACCCGGCGTGTTGGTCGGGGTAAAGCCCAACAAGCGCACAGCGGCTTCAGCCTGGGCCTGCAGCTTGGGCAGCACGTCCTCGCCGGTCACCGAAATCAGCGCGGTCTCCGGGTACAGGCCGCCACGCGAACCCAGCGTAGGTGACGGACGGCCATCTACCACACGCACCGACACCGGCTGGCCGTGACCGACCGGGGCCAACTGCGCCGTGACTTTGGGTTGCGGGCTGAGTTGTTGCGGGCTGTTGGCGCAGCCAACCAAAGCCAAACTGGTCACAGTGATCAAACCGAACAACAGGCGTTGCAACATACTCATTTCTCCAGGACTAGGCGCACACAGGCCGCCAGTATAACGGTGCTCGCGCGTCACTCACCAGCAATCCTGAACCGCAGCTGAAGGCATGGGGCAAATTACAATTTCACATAAAAGCGTCATTCCAATGTCATGGCAGACTGAGAACCTTCAAGCATGTAACGCAACCGGTACATCGTCATGCGCCTTCTCAAGTCATTGTTCTTCTCCCACGCCCGCCATCGCCACTTCGCCCTGCTCGACGCCCACGGCCATTGCCTGGCGTTCAAGCAATGCAGCGTGCCGCCCGTCGGTGAAGGCTGGGTGGAAGTTGCAGAGACACACCTTGGCTGGATGCACCGCCCGCTGCCGGCCAGTGCACGGGTCAGCCCCGAGTTTGTACGCGCATCTTCGCGACAAGCGTTGGCCTCCTGACCAGCGCACTAATAAAAGTCATAAAACACGCCCATTTCCCCGGCGTTCTTCGCTACAATCTCCCCCCGATTATAAGGACGTCTCCTGATCGGGCCCCGCTGCATCGTTATTGCCTCGGCATTAACCTCCCAATTGCCCACAGAGAGCCGCCCACACAGATCGAGTGAAGCTGGCGTGCTTGCTGTTTCCTTTGCAAACCACCCGTCTTTTATCGAATCTGCCAGAGCTGCCATTGCGCTCGGCCACTTGAGTTTTTTGCCCGTTTCACGGGCCAGGTGCCAGGCTGGGCAGCCCTTTTTTGAGGTTCACGTCTTCAAAAGAGCGTGAAAAAACGGGTTTTCACAACTTCACAAGAGTGTGGCGAGCAAATGAATAGTTTGGCGTTTGTACAAGCACCATCAGCGTCTGGAACAGCCCAACACAGGATCGAGTACTCCTCAACAACCGGAGCTTGAGCCTGTCCGCTACGGATTGGTTGCACGAATCGCACGCTTTGACCATAAGTCGAATTGCCACAGGCGCCCATGAATGCGTTCATAGGCAGATTAGCCGGGCAGGAAGCGTGCGCTGAAGTTGCAAAGAATTGCGAAACGGACATGGCGATCCTGGCCATGGGTAACCTGGGGCAACACGTGAACCGCCCCGTCACTCCTGGCAGCCATGCCGTCAATTTGGTGCTGCAGATTTTGGAGACGCGTTAAATGGCGCATAACGAAGCAGTCGACGTAGTTCTGGTAGGGGCCGGCATCATGAGTGCCACCCTGGCCGTACTGCTCAAGGAGCTCGACCCCGGCCTCAAGCTGGAAGTCGTTGAGCTGATGGATTCGGGTGCCGCGGAGAGTTCCAACCCGTGGAACAACGCCGGTACCGGCCACGCCGGGCTGTGTGAGCTGAACTACACGCCGCAGGCCGCCGATGGCTCCATCGACATCAAGAAAGCCGTGCACATCAACACCCAGTTCGAGGTGTCGAAACAGTTCTGGGCGTACCTGACCAAAAAAGGCACCTTTGGCTCGTCCAAATCCTTTATCAGCCCGGTCCCGCACCTGAGTTTCGTGCAGGGCGAAAACGGCGTTGCCTTCCTCAAGAAGCGTTTTGAAACCCTCAGCCAGCACCATGCGTTTTCGGACATGCACTACACCGAAGACCGCAGCGAGATGGCCGAGTGGATGCCGCTGATGATGCCGGGCCGCCCGCTGGACGAAAAAATCGCCGCGACCCGCGTGATGAATGGGACTGACGTCAACTTCGGCGCCCTGACCAACCAACTGCTCAGCCACCTGACCAGTTCGGCGGACGCCCAGGTCAAGTACTGCAAGCGCGTCACCGGCCTTAAGCGCAATGGTGCCGGCTGGACCGTCAGCATCAAGGACGTCAACAGCGGCAACAGCCGCGACGTGGATGCCAAGTTCGTCTTCCTCGGCGCCGGCGGTGCGGCGTTGCCGCTGCTGCAGGCGTCGGGCATCGAAGAAAGCAAAGGCTTCGGCGGTTTCCCGGTCAGCGGCCAGTGGCTGCGTTGCGACAACCCGGAAGTGGTCAGGCAGCATCAGGCCAAGGTCTATAGCCAAGCCGCCGTGGGCTCGCCACCGATGTCCGTACCGCACCTGGATACCCGCGTGGTGGATGGCAAGAAGTCCCTGCTGTTCGGGCCATACGCCGGGTTCACCACCAAATTCCTCAAGCACGGCTCGTTCCTGGACCTGCCGATGTCGATTCGTGCCGGCAACATCGGCCCGATGCTCGCCGTGGCGCGCGACAACATGGACCTGACCAAGTACCTGGTCAGCGAAGTGCGCCAGTCCATGGAGCAGCGCCTGGAATCCCTGCGCCGCTTCTACCCCGAGGCGAAAGCCGAAGACTGGCGCCTGGAAGTGGCCGGCCAACGGGTGCAGATCATCAAGAAAGACCCGAAGAAAGGCGGTGTGCTGCAATTCGGCACCGAGCTGGTGGCGGCCAAGGATGGTTCGCTGGCGGCGTTGCTGGGTGCCTCGCCGGGCGCTTCGGTGACGGTGTCGATCATGCTTGACCTGATCGAGCGCTGCTTCCCGGAGAAAGCCAAGGGCGAATGGGCCACCAAGCTGCACGAGATCTTCCCGGCGCGCGAGAAAGTGCTGGAGACGGATGCCGAGCTGTATCGCAAGATCAATACGCAAAACAACATCAGCCTGGAGCTGGTAGATGGAGGTGCGAGCTCGCTCGCGAAAAACGATAACGATAACGCAGCGCATCTGGTTTGACGCGGCGCTCTCAGGTTCTTCGCGAGCAAGCTCGCTCCTGCCGTTAAAAGCGAAACGCCCCGGACTCTTATGAGGCCGGGGCGTTTTTTTATGGCTCGGATAATCAGCCGCGGGCTTTGTCGATCAGCTCGATGTACTCGGCGGCGTTGCGCTGGTCCTTGATCAGGTCGACAAAGGTCTGGCCATGCTCATCCTTGCCATCCAGGTCCAGACCGGCTTCCTTGAAGAAGCCCAGGAAACGCTCGAAGTCGTCGATACGCAGGCCGCGATAGGCCTTGATCAGTTTGTGCAGGGATGGGGACGTCGCATCGACCGGCTCGAAGTTCAGGAACAATTTGATCTGGTCGTCGCCGATCTCGTCACCGATCACCTGTTTTTTATCTTTACGCATTACCGACTCCAGCCTGCAGACATTGATACGGGGGTTGAAGTCTACCTGTGGTGCACAGGCTTCGAAAGCGCTGAAGAGCCAATGTGGGAGGGGGCTTGCTCCCGATAGCGGAGTGCCAGTCACCGACGTATTGACTGAGCCACCGCCATCGGGAGCAAGCCCCCTCCCACACTTTGATCTTCTGCGTTCAGGCTGCGCCGCAGCTCAATCGAACTGGGCGAGCATCCAGCGTTGGTAGTCAGCCACACCGGCATCGCCCTCGCGGGGCGCCCAATCGGCCAACTCACCCTCGCCCACCGGTCGATAGGGCCCGGCCTTGCACTCGAACATCACCGTATCAGGCTCCAGCACCACCAGGCCATGGAACACGCCCGGCGGCAGGTCGACGCCCGCGCATTCGCCCCCTGCCTGCATCACGCGCTTGGTGATGACCTCACCGGTGTCGCTGAATATCAGCAGGCCCAGTCGCCCCTGGAGCACCAGCAAGGTTTCCGCCTTGTCCGCGCTCAGGTGCCGATGCGGCGGTACATAGGTACTCGGCTGCAGGGCCACGGCGAGGCGATGACACGGCTCTTCCATCTGGTGGAAATTGTGATGGTGCCGGCCACGGGGGCTGGCGCCCGCTTTCTCGGCCAACTCTGCAAATAACGTCTGATCAAGAAAGCGGGCCATCGATTACATTCCTTTAACCGCGTAGATGCCATTGGCGTTGCGCCAGTAGCCCTTGTAGTCCATGCCATAACCGAAGATATAGCGGTCGATGCACGGCAGCCCGACAAAATCGGCTTTGAGCTCAGGGCGCGCCTTGCGGTCATGGTCTTTGTCGATCAGCACGGCGGTGTGCACTTTGCGCGCGCCGGCATGTTTGCAGAAGTCGATGATCGCGCCCAGGGTGTGCCCTTCGTCGAGGATGTCATCGATGATCAGCACGTCACGGTCGATAAACGAAACTTCCGGCTTGGCCTTCCAGAACAGATCGCCGCCGCTGGTTTCGTTGCGATAGCGGGTGGCGTGCAGATAAGAGGCTTCCAGCGGGAATTGCAGGTGAGTGAGCAATTTGCCGGCGAAGATCAGGCCACCGTTCATCACGCAGAACACCACAGGGTTGGTGTCGGCCATTTCGCGGGTGATGTGCGCGCCGACCTTGGCGATCGCTGCTTCGACTTGCGCTTCGGTGTACAGGCAGTCAGCCTCGTGCATGATTTGACGGATATGCTCGAGATCAGCGGACATGGCGCTCTCCAAGGGGTGCTGTGGCAAGAAAAGCGGGCGAAGTTACGCTTCTACTGCGCTCCAATCAAGCCTTTATGGACTAACGTACTTGATGTCTATAGGACAACACCCTCGGATAGATTAATCTAGGCCGGTTTTTTTGCCCGCCGCCGGAGCCTTTCCCATGCCCACTCGCGAGATCCGCCACCCGCTGATCCGACACAAACTCGGCCTTATGCGCCGTGCCGACATCAGCACGAAGAATTTCCGTGAGCTTGCTCAGGAAGTTGGAGCGCTGCTCACTTACGAAGCCACCAAGGATTTACCCTTGGAAACCTACGAGATCCCCGGTTGGGCCGGTCCCGTACAGGTCGAGAAAATCGCCGGTAAGAAAATTACCGTGGTACCGATCCTGCGCGCCGGTATCGGCATGCTTGAAGGCGTGCTCAGCCTGATCCCGGGCGCCAAGGTCAGCGCCGTCGGCGTGGCCCGCAATGAAGAAACGTTGCAGGCCCACACGTACCTGGAAAAACTCGTCCCGGAAATCAACGAACGCCTGGCCATGATCATCGACCCGATGCTCGCCACCGGCAGCTCCATGGTCGCCACCATCGACCTGTTGAAAAAAGCCGGTTGCAAGGACATCCGCGCCATGGTGCTGGTCGCCGCGCCCGAAGGCATTGCCGCCGTCGAGAAAGCGCACCCTGACGTACAGATCTACACCGCCTCCATCGACGAGCGCCTGAATGAACACGGCTACATCATCCCAGGCCTGGGCGATGCCGGTGACAAGATATTCGGCACCAAGCAGAAGGACGCGTGAGCATGCAGGATGATTTCAACGACCCGCTTTGGCGCCAGATCCTGTCTGGCGCACAAATGCTCTTCGTAGCATTTGGCGCGCTGGTGTTGATGCCGCTGATCACAGGTCTTGATCCAAACGTCGCACTGTTCACCGCAGGCTTAGGCACGTTGCTGTTCCAGGTGGTGACCGGGCGGCAGGTGCCGGTGTTCCTGGCTTCGAGCTTTGCATTCATCACCCCGATCATCCTCGCCAAGGGCCAATTCGGCCTGGCAGCGACCATGGGCGGGGTGATGGCAGCGGGTTTCGTGTATACCTTCCTGGGCCTTGCCGTGAAGATCAAAGGCACCGGTTTCATCGACCGACTGCTGCCGCCGGTGGTGATCGGCCCGGTGATCATTTCCATCGGCCTGGCCATGGCGCCGATTGCCGCCAATATGGCGATGGGCAAGTCGGGCGACGGCGCCGAGCTGATCCACTACCAGACGGCCATGCTGATCTCGATGCCCGCGCTGCTGACCACCTTGATCGTGGCGGTGTTCGGCAAGGGCATCTTCCGCCTGGTGCCGATCATCTCTGGCGTGCTGGTGGGGTTTGCCATGTCGTTCTACTTTGGCGTGGTCGACACGGCGAAGATCGCCGCCGCACCGTGGTTTGCCCTGCCCCACTTCACCGCGCCGGAGTTCAACTGGCAGGCGATTCTGTTTATCGTGCCGGTGGCCCTGGCCCCTGCGATCGAACATATCGGTGGCGTGATAGCGGTCGGCAGCGTGACCGGTCGCGACTACCTGAAGAAGCCCGGCCTGCACCGCACGTTGCTGGGTGACGGGATTGCCACCACGGCCGCCGGCCTGTTTGGCGGCCCGCCCAATACCACCTACGCCGAAGTGACTGGCGCGGTGATGCTGACCAAGAACTACAACCCGAAAATCATGACCTGGGCCGCGGTGTTCGCCATCAGCCTGGCGTTTATCGGCAAGTTCGGCGCGCTGCTGCAGAGCATTCCGGTGCCGGTGATGGGCGGAATTCTGTGCCTGCTGTTCGGCTCGATTGCGGCGGTGGGGATGAATACGCTGATTCGCCACAGGATTGACCTGGGTGAAGCGCGCAACCTGGTGATTGTATCGGTGACGCTGGTGTTCGGGATTGGCGGTGTACTGGTGGGTACCGGCACCGGCCCGGACGATTTCGGCCTCAAGGGCATCGCCTTGTGCGCGGTGGTAGCGATTGGGTTGAACCTGCTGCTGCCGGGCAATGATGGTTGGAAGCACAAAAAGCCTGACGAGCCGTTGCTCTAACTAATGTGGGAGGGGGCTTGCTCCCGATAGGGGTGTAACAGTCAATACATCTGTTGACTGACACACCGCCATCGGGAGCAAGCCCCCTCCCACATTTTTAGATCTTCAGTGTGGCTTAGAGCTCGCCGAGCCCATCGATCAGCGCCTGGTTCTGCTCCGGCGTCCCGATGCTGATCCGCAGGAACTGGGCAATCCGCTCCTGCTTGAAGTGCCGCACGATCACCCCATGCTCACGCAGCTTGGCCGCCAGGCCAGCCGCATCATGCTGTGGGTGGCGCGCAAAGATGAAGTTGGCTGCCGAAGGCAACACTTCAAACCCCTTGGCCTGCAACTGGCCGGTGAGTTTTTCACGGCTGTCTATCACCCACCCGCAGGTTTTCTCAAAGTATTCACGGTCCTCAAACGCCACGGCAGCGCCGACAATCGCCAGGCGATCCAGCGGGTAGGAGTTGAAGCTGTTCTTGACCCGCTCCAACGCTTCGATCAGGTCCGGATGTCCCACCGCCAGGCCAACCCGCAGGCCCGCCAGCGAGCGCGACTTGGACAACGTCTGGGTCACCAGCAGGTTCGGGTAATGATCCACCAGGGTGATTGCAGTTTCGCCACCGAAGTCGATATAAGCCTCGTCCACAACCACGACTGATTCCGGGTTGGCCTTGAGAATTTGTTCCACAGCGTCCAGCGCCAGCAGGCAACCGGTTGGCGCGTTAGGGTTGGGAAAGATGATCCCACCATTGGGCTTGGCGTAATCCGCCACGTTGATCTGGAACTGTTCGTCCAGCGGCACAGGATCAGACTTGATGCCATAAAGACCGCAGTAAACCGGATAGAAGCTGTAGCTGATATCCGGGAACAAAAGCGGCAACTCGTGCTGGAACAGGCCGTGAAAGATATGCGCCAGGACTTCGTCGGAGCCGTTACCAAGGAACACCTTGTTCGCCTCGACGCCGTAATACTTCGCCACCGCTTGCTTGAGGCGGTCGCTGTTGGGGTCCGAGTACAAACGCAGGTCGTCGTTCAACTCGGCCCGCATGGCCTCTAACGCTTTGGGCGAAGGGCCATAGGGGTTTTCGTTAGTATTGAGCTTGATCAGCTTGGTCAGCTTTGGCTGCTCGCCGGGCACGTAAGGCACCAGGTCCTTGACGAAAGGGCTCCAGAATTTGCTCATGCCTTACTCTCCCTTGAGGATGCGATATTCAGCGCTGCGCGCGTGGGCGCTCAGCGATTCGCCACGGGCCAGCACCGAGGCGGTCTTGCCCAATTCGGACGCGCCCTGGGGCGAACAGAAGATGATCGATGAACGCTTCTGGAAGTCATACACCCCCAGCGGCGACGAAAAACGCGCGGTGCCGGAGGTCGGCAATACGTGGTTCGGACCTGCACAGTAGTCGCCCAGGGCTTCGCTGGTGTGGCGGCCCATGAAGATCGCGCCGGCATGACGGATCGACGGCAGCCAGGCCTGTGGGTCCGCTACGGACAGCTCAAGGTGCTCCGGCGCGATACGGTTGGCCACTTCGATGGCTTGCTCCATGTCGCGGACCAGAATCAGTGCGCCACGGCCATTGATCGATTTCTCGATGATCTCGGCGCGCTCCATGGTCGGCAACAGCTTGTTGATGCTGGCGGCGACCTGATCGAGGAACGCGGCGTCGGGGCTGACCAGGATCGCCTGGGCGTCTTCATCGTGCTCGGCCTGGGAGAACAGGTCCATGGCGATCCAGTCCGGGTCGGTCTGGCCGTCACACACCACGAGGATCTCCGAGGGGCCGGCGATCATGTCGATACCGACCTGGCCAAACACATGGCGCTTGGCGGTGGCGACGTAGATATTGCCCGGCCCCACCACTTTGTCGACCTTCGGTACGCTTTCGGTGCCATAGGCCAACGCGGCAACCGCTTGGGCGCCACCGATGGTGAACACGCGGTCGACGCCGGCAATGCAGGCGGCAGCCAGCACCAGCTCGTTGATTTCACCACGCGGGGTCGGCACCACCATGACCACTTCGGTCACGCCTGCCACTTTGGCCGGAATCGCGTTCATCAACACCGACGACGGGTACGAGGCCTTGCCGCCCGGCACGTACAGGCCGGCGCGGTCCAGCGGCGTGACCTTCTGGCCCAGTACGGTGCCGTCGGCCTCGGTGTAGCTCCACGAATCCTGTTTCTGTTTTTCGTGATAGCTGCGCACCCGCGCCGCCGCCACTTCCAGGGCTTCACGCTGGGGCGCGGTGATGCGCGTCAGGGCCAGCTCCAGGCGTTCACGGGGCAGAATCAGGTCCGCCATGGACTTGACGTCGAGGCCGTCGAACTGACGGGTGAAATCCACCAGTGCTGCATCGCCGCGCTCGCGCACGGCCTTGATGATCTCGAGCACCCGCTGGTTGACCGAGTCATCGGACACGCTTTCCCAGCTCAGCAGATGATCCAGATGATCGGCGAAATCCGGGTCGGCAGCGTTGAGTCGGGCAATTGCAGTGGACGTGGTCATAGCGAGGGCCTCAATAGAATTGGCAAAAACTCAGGCGCCCTAAACTACCGTTCGCTCCGCTTGGGCACCTGAGAATTCTGGCTATGAGGCGGATAGACGGGCGCAGCCTTTGGGCTACGCGGGTGAGTCAACCGCGGTGTCGCGACTCCACTGCCGTGCGCAGGGTGTCGATCAACGCCTGGATACGGGCATGTTGCATTTTCATCGAAGCTTTGTTGACGATCAGGCGCGAGCTGATGTCGGCAATGAAATCCTGGGGCTCGAGACCGTTGGCGCGCAGGGTGTTGCCGGTGTCGACCACGTCGATGATCTTGTCGGCCAGGCCGATCAGCGGCGCCAGCTCCATCGAGCCGTAAAGCTTGATGATATCGACCTGACGGCCTTGTTCGGCGTAGTAGCGTTTGGCGACGTTGACGAACTTGGTCGCCACCCGCAGGCGGCCCTTGGGCTCGACATCGCCGACACGACCGGCGGTCATCAGTTTGCACAACGCGATCCGCAGGTCCAGGGGCTCGTAGAGACCCTGGCCGCCGTATTCCATCAGCACGTCCTTACCGGCGACACCGAGGTCGGCGGCGCCATGTTCAACGTAGGTCGGCACGTCGGTAGCCCGCACGATCAGCAGGCGAACGTCGTCCTGGGTCGTGGGGATGATCAGCTTGCGGCTCTTGTCCGGATTCTCGGTCGGCACGATGCCCGCTTCAGCCAGAAGCGGCAACGTGTCGTCAAGGATGCGGCCCTTGGACAGTGCGATGGTCAACATGGGAAATGTCAGTCCTTCATCAGGCTATTGCTGTCCGGTCGCAAACGGCGCCAGACACAGATCGAGGCCCTTACAGCCTCGATTTGAAACAAACCGGTGTGTGTGTAGGAGCGAGCTTGCTCGCGAAGAACTCATGGGCACCGCGTTGATTCTGGATAAACGCGTTATCGTTGACGTTTTTCGCGAGCAAGAACTAGGCGTCCCCCTCGCTCCTACAGAACAGCGGGCATCAGCCCGGAACGCGGCGGATTTTAGCGCCGAGCATCTGCAGCTTTTCTTCGATGCACTCGTAGCCACGGTCTATGTGGTAGATGCGGTCAATCAGCGTATCGCCTTCGGCGCAGAGTGCCGAGATCACCAGGCTGGCCGAAGCACGCAGGTCGGTTGCCATCACTGGCGCGCCCTTGAGCTTGTCGATGCCGGTGACGATGGCGGTGTTGCCCTCGACCTGGATCTTGGCGCCCATGCGGTGCAGTTCGTACACATGCATGAAACGGTTTTCGAAGATGGTCTCGATCACGGCGCCGGTGCCTTCAGCGATCGCGTTCAGGGAAATGAACTGCGCCTGCATGTCGGTCGGGAATGCCGGGTACGGAGCGGTACGCACGTTGACGGCTTTTGGCCGCTTGCCGTGCATGTTCAGCTCGATCCAGTCTTCACCGGTGGTGATTTCTGCGCCGGCTTCCTTGAGTTTTTCCAGGACGGCTTCGAGGATGGTCGGATCGGTGTCCTTGACCTTCACACGGCCACCGGTAACGGCGGCGGCGACGAGGTAGGTGCCGGTCTCGATGCGGTCCGGCATGACTTTGTAGGTAGCGGTGTGCAGACGTTCTACACCATCAATAGTGATGGTGTCGGTGCCAGCGCCGGAAACCTTCGCGCCCATGGCGTTGAGGAAGTTGGCCAGGTCGACCACTTCCGGCTCGCGCGCGGCGTTTTGCAGGACGCTGCGGCCTTTGGCCAGGGCAGCGGCCATCATGATGTTCTCGGTACCGGTCACGCTGACGGTATCGAAGAAGAAGTTCGCGCCACGCAAGCCGCCTTCCGGCGCCTTGGCCTTGATATAGCCGCCTTCCACGTCGATGACCGCGCCCATGGCTTCGAGACCACGGATGTGCAGGTCGACCGGACGCGAACCAATGGCGCAACCGCCAGGCAGGGCCACTTCGGCTTCACCGAAACGCGCGACCATCGGGCCAAGCACCAGGATCGACGCACGCATGGTTTTCACCAGCTCGTACGGGGCAATCAGGGTCTTGATGGTGCGTGGGTCGATTTCGACAGACAACTTCTCGTCGATCACCGGCTCGATGCCCATGCGACCGAACAGCTCGATCATCGTGGTTATGTCGTGCAGGTGCGGCAGGTTGGCCACTGTGACAGGGCCGTCGCACAGCAGGGTCGCTGCGAGGATCGGCAAGGCGGAGTTTTTCGCACCGGAAATGCGGATCTCGCCATCTAGGCGGGCACCGCCGGTAATAATCAATTTATCCATAAGAATCTCGACGCCTTGGGGCTCAGGTGCGCTCGGCCCAGGCCGCGCGGCTGAAAAATTTCATAGTGACCGCATGGATGCTGCCATCGGTGATCCATGGGTTCAAATGGGCATAGATCTGCTGCTGACGCTTGACCGGGCTCAATGCCGCCAGTTCATCGCTGATCACGTTCAGCTGGAAATTGCAGCCTTCGCCTTCAACTTCTACAGCCGTGTCCGGCAGCTTTCCTTCAAGGAAGCTCTTAACTTCTAGGGCCTGCATGCTCAACCTCTATCGGCGCCCAGTGCGCACGGGTCGCACATCATACAAAAAAAGCCCCGCGCCTGCGAACCCCGCATAGCAGGACTCTGACGGGGGGCTTCTCTGATAAATGTGTATTAAGGGTGTGCCAACAGCTCGGTCAAGCCGGAAACCTCGGCGATCTCGCGCATGTCTTCAGGCAACGCACGGAGACTGACCGGCTTTTTTACCGCAGCCGCATCGCGCATGAAGCACAACAGCAACGACAAACCGACGCTGCTGGACTTGGTTACCGCCGAGCAATCCAGCACCAGCGCGGGCGCGGTACTGGCCTTGATCAGTGCCTGGCCCTGCTTGCGCAGGTCGGGCCCGGTGCGGTAATCCAACACGCCGCTGAGGAACAGCTCGCCGGCATCGCCGATACGAACAGCCGACTCGGTCATGGCGCTGGTTTCCCGGCTTCCTTATCGGAAGTTTCCTTGGCCTTGGCCACTTCGCCGGCCCAACCATTGATGGTCTTGTCCAGGTCGTTGCCATTGCGCTGCATCGCGTCGGCGAACTGGTCACGGAACAGCTTGCCGATATTGATGCCGTTGATGATCACGTTGCGCAGCTTCCACTCGCCGCTGACCTTTTCCAGCGTGTACTGCACAGGGTACACGGCGCCATTGGTACCTTTGACGGTCATGTTGACGCTGGTGCGATCACCCGACTCATCACCGGCCGGAGCAACGGTAATCCCCTGGTTATTGTACTCAAGCAAGGCGTTACCGTAGAACTGAAACAGGCCGCGCTTGAAGTTTTCCTGGAAACGCTGCATCTGCGCAGGTGTGGCCTTGCGCGAATACTTGACGGTCATGATGCTTTTGGAGATGCCTTCGGCATCCACCACCGGACCGACAATGGTATTGAGCGCGTTGTAGAACTGGCTCGGGTCTTGTTTGTACTTTTCCTTGTTGGCCGACAGGTCAGCCAACATTTTGTTGGTGGTGTCCTGCACCAGTTCGTGGGCAGAACCGGCTGCGTTGGCCATCAACGGCAACGCTGCAAGCAGAACCAGAAGACCACGTCGCAAGGTAGAGAGCATGAACAGATTCCTCATTTGGCGTCTTTATTGACCGTGTTGAGCAGGAATTTACCGATCAGGTCTTCAAGCACCAACGACGACTGTGTGTCGTGGATGGTCGAGCCATCCTTGAGCAGGGCTGTTTCCCCACCCACGCTGACACCGATGTACTTCTCGCCCAGCAGGCCAGCAGTGAGGATAGATGCCGTGGAGTCAGTCGGCAGATTATCTACCTTCTTGTCCAACTGCATCGTCACTCGGCCGGTGAAGCTGTCGCGGTCCAGATCGATTGCCGTGACCTTGCCGATGGTCACACCGGCCATGGTCACTTTAGCTCTGACCGTCAAACCGGCGATATTGTCGAAGTACGCATAAAGTTTATATGTGTCGGCGGTGGGGCTGGCCGACAGGCCACTGACCCGCAGGGCCAGCAACAGTAAAGCCAGGATGCCAGCCAGCAAGAAAAGGCCGACACCGATCTCCACAGTGCGGTTTTGCATCAGAAATCTCCAAACATCAAGGCGGTCAAAATGAAGTCAAGGCCCAGTACCGCCAGCGAGGCGTATACAACGGTCTTGGTGGTGGCGCGACTGATCCCTTCTGAAGTGGGCTCACAGTCATAGCCTTGGAATACGGCGATCCAGGTCACTACAAAGGCGAAGACGATGCTCTTTATGATGCCGTTGAGCACGTCACCCGTGAAGGTCACGCTGTTTTGCATGTTGGCCCAGTAGGAACCGTCGTAGACGCCCAACCAGTCCACCGCCACCCACGAACCGCCCCAGATCCCGACCACGCTGAAGATCATCGCCAGCAGCGGAAGGGAAATGAAGCCGGCCCACAGGCGCGGGGCAACAATGTACTTGAGCGGGTCCACGCCGATCATTTCCAGGCTGGACAGCTGTTCGGTGGACTTCATGTTACCGATTTCGGCGGTCAACGCAGAACCTGCACGCCCGGCGAACAGCAACGCGGTGACCACCGGCCCCAGTTCACGCAACAGCGTCAGGGCAACCATCTGCCCTACCGCCTGTTCTGAACCGTAGCTGGACAGAATGTTGAAGCCTTGCAGCGCCAGCACCATGCCGATGAACATCCCGGAGACCACGATGATCACCAGGGACATCACGCCGACCGCGTGCAGTTGCTTGAGCAGCAAGCCAAAGCCGCCGCCGATGCCGCCGCGGCCGAGCAAGGCGTGGAACAGGAAAATAGTCGAACGCCCGAGGACTTCGACGATGTCGATGCCCGAGCGACCGAAAAGGCGAACCTTTTCGATAAGAGATGTCTTGCGCATCAGCGCTTCCCCAGAAGATCTGCGCGGTAGTCCGCTGCCGGAAAGTGAAAAGGCACCGGGCCATCAGGATCGCCGGTCATGAATTGGCGAATGCGCGGGTTATCGGCGTTCATCAGCTCTTCTGGCGTCCCCTGCCCCAGCACCTGGCCATCACCCACTACATAGAGGTAGTCAGCGATGCTCGCGGTTTCGGCCAGATCGTGAGATACCACGATGCTGGTGATGCCCAAGGCATCGTTGAGCAGCCGGATCAGGCGCACCAGTACGCCCATGGCGATGGGGTCCTGGCCTACGAAAGGCTCGTCATACATCAGGATCTGCGGGTCAAGGGCGATGGCTCGCGCCAGGGCGACACGACGCTTCATGCCACCGGACAATTCGTCAGGCATCAGGTCGATGGCCCCGCGAAGCCCTACGGCCTGCAGCTTGAGCAACACAATGTCACGAATCATCTCGTCGGACAGCTGGGTATGCACCCGCAGCGGGAACGCTACGTTTTCGAAAACATCGAGGTCGGTAAACAGCGCACCGCTCTGGAACAGTACCCCCATGTGCTTGCGCGCATCGAACAGATCGCTGCGCGACAGCGTCGGCAGGTTCTGGCCGTTGACCCACACTTCGCCGGCACTGGGGCGCAATTGCATGCCCATCAGGCGCAACAAGGTGGTCTTGCCGCAACCGGAAGGCCCCATGATGCCCGTGACTTTTCCGCGAGGAATGCGAATATCGACGTTATTGAAGATGCTGCGCGTACCGCGCTTGAAGGAAAGGCCCTTCAGCTCGACCGCGTAGGCGTTATCGGCACTCATCTAATCTCCTTGGGATGCAGCCTTTCACTCAGACACCATGTATGCGATTTTGGTTTGCAACGGATGTGCAATAGTTACGCCATGGGTTGGGCGGACCGAACTGGCCGCGAACTATATCACTGCTGGTGCAGAGCCCCCAAGGCCGGAACAGCGCTTGTTCAGATTCAGCACAGGGAAAAACGTTGCCGGCGATGTTATTCAGACGAATCCTGGAGACGCTCAGAATAAAGCCTGACGAACTTATGTGAGCGAATCGATCATTACCGCTATAATCGCCGACTTTTCGTCAGGCTATACGACTTCAGACATGAGCCAATCCAGCGACCTCATCCAATCCGCACAACGCACCATCCGCCTCGAGCTGGAAGCCGTAGAAGGTTTGCTGGCGCATATCGACGCAGATTTCGTACGCGCCTGCGAGATGATTCTGGCCAGCAAAGGCCGCGTTGTCGTGGTTGGCATGGGTAAGTCCGGCCACGTCGGCAACAAGATCGCCGCTACGCTGGCCAGCACCGGAACCACGGCGTTCTTCGTGCACCCTGCCGAAGCCAGCCATGGTGATATGGGCATGATTACCAAGGATGACGTGATTCTGGCATTGTCCAACTCCGGTACCACCAACGAGATCGTCACCCTGCTGCCGCTGATCAAGCGCCTGGGCATCAAGATGATCAGCGTCACCGGCAACCCGGAATCGACACTGGCCAAGGCCGCCGAAGTGAACTTGAACGTTCATGTCGCCCATGAAGCCTGCCCGCTGAACCTGGCGCCCACCTCGTCGACGACTGCGGCACTGGTCATGGGCGACGCGCTGGCGGTGGCGCTGCTTGAGGCTCGCGGGTTCACCGCTGAAGATTTCGCGTTTTCGCACCCCGGCGGCGCCCTGGGCCGCCGCTTGCTATTGAAAGTGGAAAACGTCATGCATGCGGGCGATGAACTGCCCCATGTGCAACGCGGCACCTTGCTCAAGGACGCGTTGATGGAAATGACCCGCAAGGGCCTGGGCATGACCGTGATCCTGGAAGCCGATGGCCGACTGGCCGGCGTGTTCACCGACGGTGATCTGCGGCGCACCCTGGACCGGGCCATCGACATCCATACCGCAACCATCGATGCTGTGATGACGCCCCATGGCAAGACCGCGCGCCCCGAGATGCTTGCAGCCGAAGCCCTGAAGATCATGGAAGACCACAAGATCGGCGCGCTGGTGGTGGTCGATGACCACGACCACCCTATCGGCGCCCTGAACATGCACGACTTGTTGCGTGCAGGAGTGATGTAAATGACCAGCGACCTGTTGCAACGCGGTAAACACATCAAGTTGGCGATATTCGACGTCGATGGCGTGCTGACCGATGGCCGCCTGTACTTTCTCGAAGACGGCAGCGAATTCAAGACGTTCAACACGCTCGACGGCCAGGGCATCAAGATGCTGATGGCGGCAGGCGTACAAACAGCGATTATCAGCGGTCGAAAGACCCCCGTTGTGGAACGTCGCGCACAAAACCTCGGGATTCCTCACCTGTATCAAGGCCGCGAGGATAAACTGGTGGTGCTGGACGAGCTTCTTGGCCAACTCAACCTAAGCTATGAACAAGTCGCCTATCTGGGTGACGATCTGCCTGACCTGCCGGTGATCCGTCGGGTAGGCCTGGGCATGGCGGTCGCCAATGCTGCAGCGTTTGTGCGTGAACACGCCCATGGCATTACCGCCGCCCGCGGTGGCGAAGGTGCCGCCCGCGAGTTCTGCGAGTTGATCCTGCGTGCCCAGGGCAGTCTTGAAGCGGCCCACGCCGCCTACTTATAGAGCGTTATATGCTGAGCAAAAAGATTCGCAACTTCCTGCTATTCGGAGCCATCGCCGCGCTGTTGCTCGCGGTGGGCTACTGGAATATCAGCCCGGAGCGCTTTCTCGACAAGCCTGTCGTGCAGGTTGATGAAAGTGTCATCGACAACTTCGCCACCAACACCCATACCGTGCAGTTCCTGCCCGATGGCAAGGTGCAGTACGAGTTGGTCTCCGACAAGGTCGAGCGTTTGAAAGCCTCGGAAGTCAGCCTGCTGACCAACCCGGACTTGAACATGTACCGTGGCACCGAACTGCCATGGCACGTCACCAGCCTGCGTGGCGAGGTCAATCCGGACGGCACCGAAATCGAACTGATCGACTCGGTGCGCGTCGCACGTACAGACGCGCAGAACCGGGACACCATTATTACCAGCAGTCGCATGACGGTATTCCCACAACAGCAATATGCGCAGACCGAGCAAGACGTTAGAATCGACGGCGCTGGCGGTGTATCGACCGGCAAGGGAATGAAAGCGTATTTGAAAGAAAGCAGGATACACCTGCTATCGAACGTAAGAGGACAGTATGAGGCTCGTTAAAACCCTCCCTATTTTGCTCGGTCTGGGCGCAGCACTGGGAAGCGTGAGCGCCTGGGCTCTGCCGAACGATAGCCAGCAACCGATCCACATCTCGGCTGACGATGCGCAGCTGGATGACAAGCAAGGCGTCGCGACCTACACCGGTGGCGTGATCATTACCCAAGGTTCGATGAAGATCACCGGTAATACGGTGACACTGACTCGCACCCAGGCCGGCGATATCGACGTCGTGACCTCGGTGGGCAACCTGGCTTACTTCGAGCAGAAGCAAAAGGCAGAAGACCCAGGGCCGATGAAGGGCTATGGCAAGACTATCCAGTACCATGCCCAGCAAAATCGCATTGTATTGATCGACCAGGCCAAGGTGCTCAGTGCCGACGGTAACTCCACCGAAGGCGAGAAGATCGTCTATGACACCAAGACCCAGGTCGCCCAGGCGGGTCGCGCTAAGGGCAGCAAGCTCAGCACACCTCGCCCACGGATCGACATGGTCATCCAGCCGAAGAAGAAGGCCGAGTAATGGCAACCCTGAAAGCCCAGCATCTGGCCAAGGCCTATAAAAGCCGTCAGGTGGTACGCGATGTGAGCCTGTCGATCGACAGCGGCCAGATTGTCGGCCTGCTTGGCCCCAACGGTGCCGGCAAGACCACATGCTTCTACATGATCGTCGGGCTGGTCCAGGCGGACCAGGGGCGCGTATTGATCGACGACCTGGACGTCAGCCACCAGCCGATGCACGGCCGCGCGCGCGCAGGTATCGGCTATCTTCCGCAGGAGGCGTCGATCTTCCGCAAACTGTCGGTAGCCGACAACATCATGGCCATCCTTGAGACCCGCAAGGAACTCGACCGCGACGGCCGCCGCAAGGAACTGGAAAGCCTGTTGCAGGAATTCCACATCAACCACATTCGCGACAACCTCGGCATGAGCTTGTCCGGTGGTGAGCGTCGCCGCGTGGAGATCGCCCGCGCCCTGGCAACCGCTCCCAAATTCATTCTGCTGGACGAACCGTTCGCCGGCGTTGACCCGATTTCCGTGGGCGACATCAAGCAGATCATTCACCACCTCAAGGCCAAGGGCATCGGTGTGCTGATCACCGACCACAACGTCCGTGAAACCCTCGATATCTGCGAAACCGCTTATATCGTCAACGACGGGCAATTGATTGCCGAAGGTGATTCAGCAACGATCCTGGCCAACGAACTGGTGAAAGAAGTTTATCTGGGTCACGAGTTCCGCCTGTAAACACGGTGATATCGGGCCCTTTGCGAGCGCGCGGGCGAGTCAATAAAAACCTCAGCTTTTTTCTCAGCTTTTTTATTGTTACCGCGCTCTAGGCAAAGGCCCCGATATCAGGCATATAATTTGCTTATGTTTGGCGCTCACGCGCCCTGTCGTGGATGGCGCATTGCGCCGGCGAATAAGGTGTTAAGCCCCTGCCATGAAACCATCGCTAGTCCTGAGAATGGGCCAGCAGCTGACGATGACACCGCAGCTGCAACAGGCCATCCGCCTGCTCCAATTGTCGACCCTGGACCTGCAACAGGAAATCCAGGAGGCCCTGGAGTCCAATCCGATGCTCGAACGCCAGGAAGAAGGCGACGACTTCGACAATACCGACCCCTTGGCCGACAATATCGAGCAAAAGCCCAATCCTGATGTACAGGAACCGTCCTATCAGGAAACCGCCCCTACGGTGGACAACCTCGAGGACGGCGAATGGAACGAACGCATTCCCAACGAGCTTCCGGTGGACACCGCATGGGAAGACGTCTACCAGACCAGCGCCAGCAGCCTGCCCAGCAACGACGACGACGAATGGGACTTCACCACCCGCACGTCGGTCGGCGAGAGCCTGCAGAGCCACTTGCTGTGGCAACTGAACCTGGCGCCGATGTCCGACACCGATCGCTTGATCGCCGTCACACTGATCGACTGCATCAATAACCAGGGTTATCTGGACGAGACGCTCGAAGAAATTCTTGAGGCCTTCGACCCGGAGCTGGATATCGAACTGGACGAGATCGAAGCGGTCCTGCACCGTATCCAGCAATTCGAACCCGCCGGCATTGGCGCCCGTACGCTCAGCGAGTGCCTGTTGCTGCAACTGCGCCAGCTACCGGCCAAAACCCCCTGGCTCGTTGAAGCCAAGCGCCTGGTCAGCGACTACATCGACCTGCTCGGCAGCCGCGACTACAGCCAGCTGATGCGCCGCATGAAGCTCAAGGAAGACGAGCTGCGCCAGGTTATCGAGCTGGTTCAGAGCCTCAACCCTCGGCCGGGCTCGCAGATCGAGTCCAGCGAAGCCGAATATGTCGTGCCCGATGTGATCGTGCGCAAGGACAACGAGCGCTGGCTGGTGGAACTGAACCAGGAGTCGGTGCCACGCCTGCGGGTCAACCCGCAATACGCCGGCTTCGTGCGCCGCGCCGATACCAGCGCCGACAACACCTTCATGCGCAACCAGCTGCAGGAAGCACGCTGGTTCATCAAGAGCCTGCAAAGCCGCAACGAAACCCTGATGAAAGTGGCCACCCAGATCGTCGAGCACCAGCGCGGCTTCCTGGAATATGGCGACGAGGCGATGAAGCCCCTGGTACTGCACGACATCGCTGAAGCGGTCGGCATGCACGAATCGACGATTTCACGGGTGACCACGCAAAAATTCATGCATACCCCACGGGGTATTTATGAGCTGAAATACTTTTTCTCCAGCCATGTAAGCACCTCCGAAGGCGGCGAATGCTCGTCCACGGCGATCCGCGCGATCATCAAAAAACTGGTTGCCGCGGAAAATCAGAAAAAGCCGTTGAGTGACAGCAAGATCGCTGGTTTACTGGAGGCACAAGGCATTCAGGTCGCCCGTCGAACCGTCGCCAAGTACCGCGAGTCTCTCGGGATCGCGCCTTCCAGCGAGCGAAAGCGTTTGATGTGACGGGCGGGGCACAGCGTTCCAGTGGCAGGCGCTTTTCGCCTGCCGCTTTATGCACTGGCAACGAAGGAGAAGCTGTATGCAAGTCAACATCAGTGGACACCATGTAGAAGTCACCCCACCCATGCGCGAATACGTCGAACAGAAGCTGAAGAAGCTTGAAGGACATTTCGACAAGATCACCAACGTGCAGGTCATCATGAAGGTCGATAAGCTTCAGCAGAAAATTGAAGCGACCCTGCAGATACCCGGTGGCGAAGTGGTTGCTAACGCCGAGCATGAAGACATGTATGCATCGATCGACTTGCTCACCGACAAGCTTGACCGCCAACTCAAAAAGCATAAGGAAAAGAATCTGCACCTGATGCAAGGTACAGGTCGTTAACTCTCCCCCATGATCCGACTTGAAACCATCCTGACCCCCGGCCGTTCCCTCGTGAACGTGCCGGGCGGCAGCAAGAAAAAAGCCCTCGAACATATCGCCAACCTGATCAGCCGTGAAGTGCCTGAGCTGGATGAGCAAGTCGTGTTCAAGGCCCTGATTGACCGTGAAAAACTGGGCTCCACTGGTTTTGGTAACGGCATCGCAATCCCACATTGCCGTCTTAAAGGCTGCGACACGCCCGTCAGTGCACTACTGCACTTGGAAAAACCCATCGATTTCGATGCCATCGACGGCGCTCCGGTCGACCTGCTGTTCGTTCTGCTGGTCCCACAAGCTGCCACCGATGCGCACCTGGAACTGCTCCGGCAGATCGCCAGCATGCTCGACCGCAAAGAAGTACGCGAAAAACTGCGCAGTGCCAAAAGTAATGAGGCGTTGTATCAGGTCGTCCTGGATGAGCAAAGCGGGCAATAATCATGCGTTTGATCATCGTCAGCGGCCGCTCCGGCTCGGGTAAGAGCACTGCCCTCAATGTGCTTGAAGACAGCGGCTTCTATTGCATCGACAACCTGCCCGCCGGGCTGCTGCCGGAATTGGCCGAGCGCGCCTTGATCCATACCGAACTGGCGCAACCGCTGGTTGCCGTGTCAATCGACGCCCGCAACCTGCCCAGCCATCTCTCGCGCTTCCCCGAACTGCTTGAGGAAGTGCGCGCCAAGCATATTCATTGCGACGTGCTGTACCTGGATGCCGACGAAGAAACTCTGCTCAAGCGTTTCTCCGAAACCCGTCGACGCCATCCGCTCAGCAGCGCCAACCGCTCCCTGGCGGAAGCCATCCAGGACGAGACCAAGCTGCTGGGGCCGATCATCGATCTGGCCGACCTCAAGATCAACACCACCAACTTGAACCTGTACCAACTGCGCGATGCGATCAAACTGCGATTGCTGAACCAGCCGGAGCCTGGCACTGCGTTTCTGGTCGAGTCATTTGGTTTCAAGCGTGGCATGCCGGTGGATGCCGACCTGGTGTTCGACGTGCGTTGCCTGCCCAATCCTTATTGGAAGCCGGAGTTGCGCGATCAATCCGGGCTCGATCAACCCGTGATCGACTATCTGGCGGCACAAGCGGATGTGGAAGAGATGTTCCAGGACATCTCTACCTACCTGCTCAAATGGTTGCCGCGCTTTGCCGCGAGCAATCGTGCCTATGTGACCATTGCCATCGGCTGCACCGGTGGCCACCACCGCTCCGTCTACCTGACGGAACGGCTCGGCCAGGTGCTGCAACAAACCCTCAAGAATGTCCAGGTTCGCCACCGCGACCTTAGCTGAAAGGAACACCACTGCGATGCCGGCTCGGGAAATTGAAATCATCAACAAGCTGGGCTTGCACGCCCGCGCCTCAGCCAAGTTTGTCGGCGTTGCCGGGCAGTTCCCCTGCCAGATACGCGCCGGGCGCACGCCGGAATCGATGGTCGACGGTAAAAGCATCATGGCGATGATGATGCTTGCCGCAGGCAAAGGCACCAAGATTCATCTGGAAACCCAAGGCGAACAAGAGCAGGAAGCCATGGACGCGCTGGTGAAGCTGATCAATAACTACTTTGATGAAGGCGAATAACCGCCTTCCGCTGTAGGAGCAAGCTTCATCCCAACGCCGTATCCATCATCATCATCAAGCAGAACCCGATGCACAGCCCCAGGCTGGCGAGCTTATCGTGACCGTTTCGGCGTGACTCGGGGATGACCTCATGGGTCACCACCAACAGCATCGCACCAGCAGCCAGCGCCAACCCCAGTGGCAACAGCACTTCGGCAAGGCTCACCAGCCACGCGCACAGCACTGCGAATACCGGTTCGACCAAACCGGACGCAGCGCCGATCAGGAACGCCTTGATCCGCGACATTCCCGCCCCAGCCAATACCAGCGCGATCACCAGGCCTTCCGGTACGTCCTGCAGAGCAATGCCCATGGCGAGGCTGTCTGCATCTGCCATGCCGCCACCCGCAGAGACCCCCACGGCCATGCCTTCCGGAATGTTGTGGGCAATGATGGCAAACACAAACAGCCAGATTCGCGGCGGGATAACCGGCTTATCCGGCGTGCCCACCAGCATTTCCGGGCTGGCGCCGGAAACCTTGCGGTCCACGAGATAGAGCCCGAATGCACCCAGCATAATGCCGAAGCTGATCAAGCCAGCCGCGCCCCAGGGCGACAATCCCAGGCTCTCAGCGGCGGCAATGCCCGGCACGACCAGCGAAAAAGCGGTCGCCGCCAGCATCACCCCCGCTCCAAACCCCAGCAAGGTATCACTCAACGCCGCTGGCATTCGGCGGATTACCAGCACCGGCACCGCGCCCAAGGCGGTGCCGAGTGCGCAGATTGCCCCGCCCTGCAAGGCGCGCAAGATGCGTGGCTCCAGGTCGAGCCAGGCCAGCCCCTGGGCCACCAGCAATGCCGTACCGACTAATACAAGCAGGGAGCCTAACGCGTAGCGAAATAATCGCACGCTGCTAATCGCCAGTGTTTCAGTACCCATAGCCGGCCTTAGATCTTGTTATAGGGTGAATATCAGGCCAAAGCGGCCTGATAGCGCGCGGCAACCTCCGGCCAATTGATGACGCTGTAGAATGCATTGATGTACTCCGGTCGTCGGTTTTGATACAGCAAGTAATAGGCGTGCTCCCAAACGTCCAAACCGAGGATCGGCGTGTTGCCGCTCATCAGCGGGCTGTCCTGGTTGCCGCTGCTTTCCACCACCAAGGTCTTTTGCGGGGTGACGCTCAACCAGGCCCAGCCGCTGCCGAAACGGGTCAACGCCGCTTTGGTAAAGGCCTCTTTGAAACTGTCGAAGCCACCCAGTTGCTCGTCGATCGCCTTGCCCAGCTCCCCCTCGGGTTTTCCGCCACCTGTAGGCGACATGACCGCCCAGAACAGCGAATGGTTGGCATGCCCGCCTCCTTGATTGACCACGGCAGCGCGTAATTGCTCCGGTAATTTTTCAACGCTGGAAACCAGCTTCTCCACCGGCCAGCCTGCGAACTCGGTGCCTTCGACTGCGGCATTAAGGTTATTGATGTAGGTCTGGTGATGCTTGGTGTAGTGAATTTCCATGGTTTGCGCATCGATATGGGGTTCGAGGGCGTCGTAGGCGTAAGGCAAAGCCGGCAGGGTGTAAGTCATATCAATGTGCTCCATAGTGAGAGGGGGTCGGCTGCGAAGCGGCGCTGCCCAGCAAGCGATGGGTGCGCGGGTACTCGCCGTGATCGCTGATGAAATTCAACAGTTCGACGTAGGTTTTGCTGCTCTGGCGCAACGCCGCCTCGCGCAACTGCGGACTGAGCCGCGCGTCCTGCATGGCCTGCAGCAGGCGCTGGTGAATGGCGCAGAGGTATTCCGCGCTTTCCTCAGGCTGGTTCAGGCGCAGGTGCAGGTCTGCCAGGTTGTGATGGGAAATGACGCAAGCCGCCACGGCTTCGTCGGCGTCCGCCCAGCGTTCGAACAACACCTGGGCCAGGGCCAGGGCTTGCAAGTAGGCCTCGCGTGCGTCCACCAGCTCGCCCGCCATAAAACAGCGATTGGCCCGTTCGATCGTGCGTTTCCAGTGCTCCATGGTGAGCCTCCAAAGCAGGGACGGTGATTACACGCCGCCGGCCGTGAGCTTTTCCGGGTCCAGCAGGACTTCCAGTTGGCTGCGCGGCAAGTCGGTGTGTTCGAGGGCGACATCGATCACCGGACGACCCTGCTGATAAGCCTGCTTGGCGATTTCAGCGGCCTTTTGGTAACCAATGATCGGATTGAGGGCAGTGACCAGAATCGGGTTGCGCGCCAACGCCTCCTTGAGCTTGGCTTCGTTGACCTTGAAGCTGGCGATGGCCTTGTCTGCCAGCAAACGACTGGCGTTGGCCAGCAACTCCAGGCTACTGAGCAGGTTCTGGGCGATGATGGGCAGCATCACGTTCAGCTCGAAGTTGCCCGATTGGCCGGCGACGGTGATCACCGTGTCGTTGCCAATCACCTGGGCGGCCACCATGGCCGTGGCTTCCGGGATTACCGGATTGACCTTGCCCGGCATGATCGACGACCCCGGCTGCAGACCTTCCAGCTCGATTTCGCCGAGGCCGGCCAACGGGCCGGAGTTCATCCAGCGCAGGTCATTGGCGATCTTCATCAGCGATACAGCGGTGGCTTTCAACTGGCCGGAGACGGCGACGGCGGTGTCCTGGGAGCCAATCAACGCAAACAGGTTCTTGCCCGGCGTGAACGTCACCTGGGTCAAGTGGCTCAGGTGCTGGCTGAAGCGTGCGGCAAACTCCGGGTGTGCGTTGATGCCGGTGCCCACCGCCGTGCCGCCCTGGGCCAGCGCCTGCAGCGCCGGCAGCAGGTCTTGCAGGTGGCCGACATTGGCCTTGAGCTGCTGCGCCCAGCCATTGAGCACCTGGCTCATGCGCACCGGCATGGCATCCATCAAGTGGGTACGACCGGTCTTGATAAACGGGTGGACCGCTTCGGCCTTTTGCTCGATCACCTGCACCAGGTGCAGCAAGGCCGGCAGTGTTTGCTCGTGCAGCACCAGCGCGGCGCTGACATGAATGGTGGTCGGGATGATGTCGTTGCTGCTTTGTCCGCAGTTGACGTGGTCATTGGGGTTTACCACCTCGCCCAGCAAGCGGCTGGCCAGGGTCGCGATCACTTCGTTGGCATTCATGTTGGAGCTGGTGCCGGAACCGGTCTGGAAGATATCCACCGGAAAGTGCTGCATGTAGTCGCCTTCCAGCAAGCCTTGGGCAGCATCGACAATGGCCTTGCCCTGCCCTGCGCTGATTTGCTTGAGGTCGACGTTGGCCCTGGCGGCAGCGGCCTTGGCCAAGATAAGCGCGCGAATGAACTGCGCGGGCATGCGCTGATGGCTGATCGGAAAGTTGTTCACCGCGCGCTGGGTTTGCGCACCGTACAAGGCCTCGGCGGGGACTTGCAGTTCGCCCATGCTGTCGCGTTCGATACGGGTGTTACTCATCATCAGATCCTTGCACCAAGTCGGCGTGAGAGAGGGATGGCAGCAATTGGCATGTTGCCAACTGCCAGGCGAAGGCCTGCCAGCGCTTGAGGCGGCAGGCACAGTGAGAGAGTTTTTCCAGGTCACGCAGGGGGCGCCAGGCCTGGTCCAGACACGAGGAGCGCCAATGCCAGGGCAGCGCGATATCGTTGGCGGTGTCGATGAGCAATCGAAATGACGTTTCGGCGATCGTCCACGGGTGGGTCGCGGTGCAACACGCCAGATAGCGCCCCTCATTGAGGTAATGTTCGATCAGGCGAGGCTCATTGGGGTCGAGCCCGCAGCGAATCTGACGACTCATCCACCGCCAACTTTCCAGGTACGGGTCCTCATGCAAGACAGAACTCATGATCCACACTCATCCAGTAATGATATTCATTATTAAATGATATTAAGAATCAAAACAAGAACAGCAGGTTTATCCTATCTACAAGCGGCACAAAAAAGGCGCGCCATCATCGATATGGCGCGCCTTTTTGGTGAAACGTCGCAGGTCAGCTACCGGCGACTGTCATCCGTTCGATCAACACGGAGCCCGTGCGGATATTACTGCGCAATTCCAGGTCGTTACCCACGGCCACGATCTGCTTGAACATATCGCGCATGTTCCCGGCGATCGTCACTTCCTGGACGGCGAACTGAATCTCACCGTTTTCCACCCAGAACCCCGCCGCGCCACGGGAATAGTCACCCGTCACCATGTTCAGCCCTTGGCCCATCAATTCGGTCACCAGCAGGCCGCGCCCCATGCGACGCAACAGCGCCGCCTGGTCTTCATCGCCATGGGTCACGAACAGGTTGTGAACGCCGCCGGAGTTGGCGGTGCTTGGCAGGCCAAGCTTGCGTCCAGCGTAGGTGCCCAATACATAAGACACCAGCTCGCCCTTCTCAACGAACGGCTTGGCATACGTGGCCAGGCCGTCGCCGTCGAACGAGGCGCTGCCCATGGCGCGCATCAGGTGCGGGCGCTCATCAATGGTCAACCACTCCGGGAACAGCTTCTGGCCGATCGCGCCTTCGAGGAATGAAGATTTGCGATACAGGTTGCCGCCGGAAATCGCCCCAAGAAAACTACCGAACAAACCACCGGCCAATTCGGCGGAAAACAGTACCGGCACCTCGCACGTGGGCACCGGGCGTGCGCCCAAACGACTGGCTGCACGCTGCGCCGCACGCTGACCAATGCTGACCGGGTCGGCCAGCAACTCGCCTTGGCGGCTCACGTCGTACCAGTAATCACGCTGCATCTGGCCGTCGGCTTCGGCGATCATGACGCAACTCAGGCTGTGGCGCGTGGACGCATAGCCACCAATAAAGCCATGGCTGTTACCGTAGACACGGCAGCCCTGGTGAGTACTCAGCGTGGTGCCGTCGGCGTTCTTGATGCGCGCATCGGCGTCGAACGCAGCCGCTTCGCAGGTCAGCGCCTGTTCGATGGCTTGCTCAGGCGTGATATCCCAGGCGTGGAACAGGTCGAAATCCTGCAGGTCCTTGGCCATCAGCGCTTTGTCGGCCAAGCCTGAGCTTTCATCCTCGGAGGTGTGCTTGGCGATTGCCAACGCGGCGGCAACGGTCTCGCGGATCGCCTCGGGGCCGCTGGCCGAGGTACTGGCCGAGCCTTTGCGCTGGCCCACATACAAGGTAATCCCAAACCCCTGGTCGCGATTGAATTCTACGGTCTCCACTTCCCGCTGACGCACCGAAGTCGACAGTCCCTGCTCCAGCGACACCGCTACCTCACAGGCGCTGGCCCCCTGGCGCTTGGCTTCGGCAAGGATCTGCTCGACTTGTTCCTGCAGTGCCGGTAACGCTTGCGGACCGACGCTTTGGGCTGCACTCATGGTTTTCTCCACTCAAATTCTGCTCTCGGTTAAGGCCATCGAGCGACCGGGCCGGACAAGCGGCCCCCGACTGGTTATCATGGCGGCGTTTCTTTGCGGACTGCCACCATGGTTGATTCTTACGACGACTCCCTCGATGGGGAGAAAAGCAAAACCCAGGTCAAACGTGAGCTGCATGCTCTGGTTGACCTTGGCGAGCGCCTTACAACGCTCAAAAAGGACTTGATTGCAAAACTGCCACTGACCGACGAAATGCGTCGGGCCTTGGCCGATGCGCCTAAGCACACCGCGAATATCGCGCGCAAACGGCACATCATGTTTATCGGCAAGCTGATGCGCGATCAGGATACTGACGCCATTCTGGCCTTGCTCGATCAAACCGATGCCTCCACTCGCCAGTACAACGAACGCTTCCATAACCTGGAGCGTTGGCGTGACCGCCTGATCGAGGGCGATGACGCCGTGCTGGAGAAATTCGTATTGGACTATCCGGAAGCGGACCGCCAGCAATTGCGCTCCCTGATCCGTCAAGCCCAACATGAAATGGCGCATAACAAGGCGCCGGCCACCAGCCGTAAAATCTTCAAATACATCCGTGAGCTGGACGAGACTCAACGCGGCCTGCGTTGATCCTCTTCCCCGGGTGGCGACCTTCGCCACCCGAAGCTTGCGGGCTTACGAGCCCGTGCCACCCACGGTGATCGCATCGATTTTCAAGGTTGGCTGGCCCACGCCCACCGGCACCGACTGCCCATCCTTTCCGCACGTGCCCACGCCGCTGTCCAGCGACAGGTCGTTACCGACCATCGACACCTTGCTCATCGCCTCCGGCCCATTACCAATCAATGTGGCTCCCTTGACCGGCGCGGTAATCTTGCCGTCTTCGATCAAGTACGCCTCGCTGGTGGAAAACACGAACTTGCCGCTGGTGATATCCACCTGCCCGCCGCCGAGGTTGGCGCAGTAGATGCCGCGCTTCACCGAAGCAATGATTTCTGCCGGATCGCTTTGGCCACCGAGCATGTAGGTGTTGGTCATGCGTGGCATAGGCAGGTGGGCATAGGATTCGCGGCGACCGTTACCAGTGCGCGCCACGCCCATCAGGCGGGCGTTGAGCTTGTCTTGCATATAGCCCTTGAGTACGCCGTTTTCGATCAGGGTGGTGCACTCCGTGGGCGTGCCCTCGTCATCCACACTCAACGAACCCCGGCGACCGGCCAAGGTACCGTCATCGACAATGGTGCACAGCTTGGAAGCGACCATCTCGCCCATACGCCCGCTATAGGCGGAACTGCCCTTGCGGTTGAAGTCGCCTTCCAGCCCATGGCCCACGGCTTCGTGCAGCAGCACACCGGACCAACCCGAACCCAGCACCACGGGCAAGGTACCGGCCGGCGCCGGAATCGCTTCCAGGTTGACCAGTGCCTGGCGCAAGGCTTCACGGGCATAACCCATGGCGCGGTCCTCGGCGAGGAAATAACGGTAATCGGTGCGCCCGCCACCGCCATGGCCGCCGCGCTCGCGGCGGCCGTTCTGCTCGACGATCACACTCACGTTAAAACGCACCAGTGGCCGCACATCGGCCGCCAGCCCGCCGTCGGTAGACGCGACGAGGATGCGCTCCCACACGCCGGCCATGCTCACGGTGACCTGCTGGATGCGCGGGTCCAGGGCGCGGGTCGCCGCGTCGACTCGTTTGAGCAACTCGACCTTCTCCGCACGGCTGATCACTTCCAACGGATTATCCGGCGCGTACAACTGCGCCACGTCCTGGGTGCTGAACGCCTGCACCGTGCCGTTCTGGCCGGCGCGGGAAATCGAACGCGCCGCACGCGCAGCCAGGCCCAGGGCCTCCAACGTAATGGCGTTGCTGTAGGCAAAGCCGGTTTTTTCCCCGGATTGCGCGCGAACGCCTACACCCTGGTCAAGGTTGAAACTGCCTTCCTTGACGATGCCGTCTTCCAACGCCCAGGATTCGGAAATCTGCCCCTGGAAATACAGGTCGGCCGCGTCGATGCCGGGTCCGGCCAGATCGCCCAGCACGGTTTGCAGACTTTCGATGGTCACGCCACCGGGTGCCAGGAGATGTTCACTGACTGAGGACAACAACTCGCTCATAGGTTTGGCCTTAAATTCATCGTTCTGAAGCAGGTCGCTGTGCGCCCTGCGAGAAAAAGCGCCGGTGATTGACCACCGGCATGCGCGCCCGTATCGACGCCTGTTCATTGCTGTCGCGTTCGGCCACCAACACCGCTTCGCCTTGATCCTGTTGGACCAACACCCGCCCCCAGGGGTCGACAATCGCCGCGTGCCCGTGGGTTTCCCGTGGCCCCGGGTGCACACCGCCCTGGGCAGCCGCGAGCAGGTAACACTGGGTTTCGATGGCCCGTGCACGAATCAGCACATCCCAATGCGCGGCCCCGGTCACCGCCGTAAACGCCGAGGGCGCGCTGATCAACTCAGCACCCGCCGCGCGCAACTCACTGTACAGCTCGGGGAAGCGCAGGTCATAGCACACCGTCAGCCCCAGGCGCCCCACCGGCGTATCCGCCACCACCACGTTGCTTCCGAAAGCATAGTCGTCGGATTCGCGATAACGACCCCGGGCATCCGCCACATCCACATCGAACAAATGCAGCTTGTCGTAACGGGCGACGATTTCACCGCAGTCGTCGATCAACAGCGAACAGGCGTTGGGCTTGGCGTTCGGTTGGTCCTTGGGTGGCAACGGTAGTGTGCCGGCCACTATCCATAAGGTGAGGTCGCGGGCGGCCTGTTTCAACCATGGCAGGATCGGGCCTTCACCCAGGGCCTCGGCCCGACCAATGTCAGCCATGTCACGGCGGCCCATGGCGGCAAAGTTCTCCGGCAGTACCGCAAGCCTGGCGCCATCCGCCGCCGCGCGTTCCAGCAGGCGGCGTGCCTGGGCCAGGTTCGCCAGCACGTCACTCTGGCTGACCATTTGAATTACCGCAAAGGACATGGGCCGACACTCCGTAAAGGGCATGGGGCCATGCTACTCCACAGCCTCTCAGTTTGGCTTTTCAAATGGCTTGTCGAAGGTGATTTTCGGGTCTTTCCACGGGCCTTGCACGGTGTACTGCACGCTGGCGAAGCGCGATACCCGGTCGCCGATCAGCTTGTCGATCAGAAACAATGCGCCGCCAATGGCCGGCGCGCCGACAATCAACGCCGCGATAGGCAGGTTGTTGGTGACCGGCAGCGTCACCAGCAACTTGGCATCGACGCGATCCGCCACCAGATCCAGGGTGCCGTTCAGCTCAAGGTTGGTGGACGGCCCGGTCATGGTGATGGGCTCACGGGTCACGAACACGCCGTTACTGGCCGCCAGCAAGCCCTTGACCCGGTCATAGCTCAGGCCCTTGCCGAGCAAGTCGGAGAAGTCCAGGCGCAAACGACGGCCGATGGAGTTGAAGTTAAGCAGGCCGAACACCCGCAGTGCCTGGGCGCCACCTTCCACTTCCACGAACTGGCCTTTACGGAACGCTGCGTCCAGGCTACCGGAGAACCGCTTGGGCCCAACCCAGGCGGGCGAACCGGGCCAGCGGCCATCCACGTCCAGGTGGAAGTCCTCGCTGGTTACCGTGGGCGCGAAGCCCCAGCCTTTGAGCACGTCGGCAATGTTCTTGCCGTCCAATCGCCCCTTGTACCAACTGCTGCTGGCCCCCGGCGCGCCTTCCCAACCACCGGCGCCGTTGAGTTGCATGCCCTTGAGGCCCAGGTCCAGGCTGTTGAAGGCCAGGCCCTTGGCGGTCGGCCGGACTTTCAGCGACCACGCGCCCACCAGGTCCGGGCCCTGGAAGAGTTGATCGATGGCGATATCCAATGCCGGAATATCCTTGGGATCGATATCGGCCAACGGGTCCGGCGCGTTCTCGTCCGCCTGTACGGTCGGGTCGACCGCAGGCAGCTTCACGTACTGCAGATTGATTGCGATAGGTGCGCCCTTCGCGTCCGGCAGGTTGACCGTGCCCTTGGCTTGCTGGCTGTCGAACTGCAGGCCCCAGGCCACGGGCTTGCGATCCAGTTGCAGTTTGACCTGATCGAACTGAGTACCAAACCCAGTCAGCTTGCCTACCTTGAAATCAGCGCCACTGAGCAGTTGCTTGGCATTGCCGCCCGGATCGTTACCGGCGTAGCGGTTGGCGAGTTGTTTCCACGGGTCGATGTCCAGCTCCGAAAGCACCCCGCGAATGCGCAGGCCCTTGGCGCCGGGCAACACCGCGTCGCCATCGCCGAGGAACAATTCGCCGCGGCCCTCATTGAAGTTGTCCGGCGGTGCCGCAAACGTGAAGTTCGCCAGCTCACCGTAGTCAAACCAGTAACGCCGTTCATCGCCCTGCAAGGTCATGCGGAACGTGCTGTCACGGCCCTGGCTCGCCGGCATGCCAAACGGCGCCGGCAGGTCCACCGCGACGCCCTTGAGGTTGGAGTTGACCATCAACTGGCTGTCCGCGCCGTCCAGGATCACCTGCAACTGGTACGGAATATCGCCGGAGACCGGCAGCGGCTGGCTGATTTTCAACCAGTCGGTGAGCCGCTTGACCGTCACCTGCCCCTTGGCGGTAACGCGGGTGTTGATATTGCCGGGTGTGCCCTCGGCAAAAATCTGCGCGGTGATCGGACGGTCGAACGCCTGGGCCGAAATATTCTGGCCGCTCAGGCCCTTGGCGCTGTCGAAACGGAAGTCACCCTTGAGCTGGGTCAGGTCCAGGGTGGGCTCCGCCAGTTGCAGGCGCGCCTTGTCGGTCTTGAAGTCGACCACGATCTTAGGCTCGGTGCCCTTGGCCAGGGGCACGTCCAGGTCCAGACTGCCTTGCAGGTTGCCCTCGCCCTTCCAGCCCGCAAAGGTGGATGCGGTGCCGATGGGAGCTTCCTGGAGGATTTTCAAACCGTCGCCCAAACCACCGGAAAATCCGCCGGTGAGCAGCAGGTGGCTGTCCTTGCCGGCCGGCGCGTGGGGGATATTGACGTAGACGTCCTTGACCTGGGTATCGAGCAGTTGGCCCTTGCTCGCCAGGATACGCACGCCGCTCTCCTCGACGAACACCTCACCATTGACCTTGTTCACATGGGGCCAACCCGGCTGGAAGGCCAGCTCGGCATCATGCACCTTGAAGAACAGGCTGATATTGCGCGAAGCCGGCAATGCGTTGTGGCTCAGGGAGCCCTGGTACTGGAAAAAACCTTCGTCTACCGCGCCTTTGAGGATCGCCGTGCGCAACCATTCATCCAGCGCCGGACTCAGCACTGCCGGTAAATATTTGGGGGTAAAACGACCATCGCCATCGACCATGCCGACCCGCAGGTCCATGTAGTCCTCCTGGCTATGGTCGAAATGCAGGCGAATCAGGAAATCCGCCGCGACCTTGCCTTCCTCCCCCAACACCTTGATATACGGCGCAATCAGGGTGAAGCCCTGCTTGTTCAACGTCCAGGTCAGGCGCGCATTGGCCTGGATGTATTGCCATGGCTTGGCGAAGATCGGGAACAGGTGCAGGGAGAAGTCCTTGCTGTCCATGCGCAACTCGCCATGGCCCAGGTCGCCGCTGATGCTGCCGGACACGTTGCGCGCAGCCGGCGCGCCGAAGTACGCGTCAAAACCGACACGCTCGAGGTTGGCAGCAAAACTGACTTTTTGATCAGTGGTGTCCTGGGGGCGGAAGTCCACCAGCACATTGCGCAACAGGCCGGTGGCTTTCAGGTGCTCGACGGCCTTGGCGAACCCTTCCGGCAGCGGCGCCAGGGCATTGAGCAATGGCGTGATGGGGGTCAGGTCGAGCCGATCGGCCTGGAGTTTCCACTCTTCCTGGGTTTTATCAGTGGCCAGGCTCTGCTGCAGTTGCATGCGCGATTCCCAACGGGTTTCGCCGATGTTCATCGCCAGCGAATCCAACAGCACCTTGAGGCCGCTGTCGCTGCGTTGCACATACGCGGTCAGGGCCAGGTTTTCGATATGCACCGGCTGACGCTCGGCATAGCTGCCCTTTACCTGCGGCGAATTGAGGCGCACCACCGCGCTTTGCACGGTGCCGTTGGCCCAGTTGAGCCAGAACTCACCGCCGGCCTTGAGCTGGGTGAGCTTCCATTCTTGGGTCAGTCGGGACGGAATCCACTTGGCCCAGTCGCTTTGAGGCAGGCTCAGGTAGGCCTCGACCTCGGCGTCTTTCCATTGGCTGGCGCGTATACGGCTGCGCAGGCTCAGGGCGAGCGGTTGGCCGTCGGGTAACGTCAGGCGCGCGTCCAGGCGTTGCCGGGCCATGCCGGTGTGCAGGCTCAGGCCTACATACGTCACGGTCACCGGCGCCCGGTCGAACGGTTGCAAGGTCACCTGGCTGTCGAGCACGGAGACGCGCTTGACCATTTGCATACGGGTGAGCAGTTGTTGCGGGTCCAGTGACGGGCTGTCTTGTAACGGCAAGCCCTGCAGCGTCCAGCGCCCGTCCTGGTCTTCCTTGACGCTCAGCTGCACGCCGCTGACTTGCAGATGGGCGATGCGCACTTCACGGGCCATCAGGCTGGCCCAGAGGTCGGGCACCACCTCGACCTGGTCCAGGCGCAACGCGCTGCTTCCCTCGCCGACCATCACGTCGTGGGCCAGCAAGATCGGCGCAAAGCCGCTCCAGCGTCCTTCGAGGCTACCGATATGCACCGGCATCTGCACCGCAGCCTGGGCCTTGGTTTCGACTTCAGCGCGGTATTCGGCCACCAGCGGGGTCAATTCACGCCCCAGGCTCACGTACACCGCAGCCAATACCAGCAGCAAGGCACACAGGCCCAGCCCCCAACGGGTCAAAGCGGCAAAAAAGCGTATCAGACGCTCCATGTCAGGCGACCCTCAAAGCGGTAGTCGGACGACAGATCATTGCCTGTCGGTCTCGGAAAAGAAAAACGAATGGGGATCAGAGCAGCACCACGTCGTATTGTTCCTGGGAATACATGGTTTCGACCTGAAAACGAATAGTGCGCCCGATAAACCCCTCCAGTTCGGCGACGTTGCCCGACTCTTCGTCGAGCAGGCGGTCGACCACTTTCTGGTTGGCGAGCACTCTATAACCTTCAGCCTGATAGGCGCGTGCCTCCCGTAGGATTTCACGGAAAATTTCGTAGCAGACCGTTTCCGGGGTTTTCAATTTACCCCGGCCCTGGCAACTGCTGCAGGGTTCGCACAGCACTTGCTCAAGGCTCTCGCGGGTGCGCTTGCGGGTCATCTGCACCAGGCCCAGCTCAGTGATGCCGATGATGTTGGTCTTGGCGTGATCGCGCTCCAGCTGTTTTTCGAGGGTGCGCAGTACCTGGCGTTGGTGCTCTGCGTCCTCCATGTCGATGAAGTCGATGATGATGATGCCGCCCAGGTTACGCAGGCGCAGTTGGCGCGCAATCGCCGTGGCAGCTTCGAGGTTGGTCTTGAAGATGGTCTCTTCGAGGTTGCGGTGCCCCACGAACGCGCCCGTGTTGACGTCAATGGTGGTCATGGCTTCTGCCGGGTCCACCACCAGGTAGCCACCGGACTTGAGCGGGACCTTGCGCTCCAGGGCTTTCTGGATTTCGTCTTCGACGCCATACAGGTCGAAGATCGGTCGCTCGCCCGGATAATGCTCGAGGCGGTCGGCAATTTCCGGCATCAGCTCAGCGACAAATTGCGTGGTGCGCTGGAAGGTTTCCCGCGAGTCGATGCGAATTTTCTCAATTTTCGGGCTGACCAGATCGCGCAAGGTACGCAACGCCAGGCCGAGGTCTTCATAGATGACGCTTGGCGCGCCAATGGTCTGAATCTGCGCCGCGATCTGGTCCCACAGACGTCGCAGGTAGCGGATATCCATCAGGATTTCATCGGCGCCCGCCCCCTCGGCGGCGGTACGCAGGATAAAACCACCGGCTTCCTTGATGCCCTCGGCAGCTACACAGTCGCTGACCACCTTCTTCAGGCGCTCGCGTTCGGCCTCATCCTCAATCTTGAGGGAAATACCGACATGGGCCGTGCGCGGCATATACACCAGGTACCGCGACGGAATCGACAGTTGGGTAGTCAGCCGGGCGCCCTTGGAACCGATGGGGTCCTTGGTGACCTGCACCACCAGGCTCTGCCCTTCGTGCACCAGGGCGCTGATACTTTCCACCGCCGGGCCTTCACGCAGGGAGATTTCCGAAGCATGAATGAAGGCGGCGCGGTCCAGGCCGATGTCGACGAACGCCGCCTGCATGCCCGGCAATACGCGCACCACCTTACCTTTATAGATATTGCCGACGATCCCGCGCTTCTGGGTGCGCTCCACATGCACTTCTTGCAGAACACCGTTCTCTACCACCGCCACGCGCGATTCCATCGGCGTGATATTGATCAGAATCTCTTCACTCATGGCTGGGTCTCGTTCAGGCGTTTTCACAATAGTGACCGATCGCTTATGGCTTGGCGCGCAAGTAGAGGCGTTCAGCGCGCGGTAAGGTTTTGCCAACAGGGTATGCCGAATTGGCCGAGCAGTTGCGCGGTTTCGCACACCGGCAGGCCGACTACGGCGGAATAGCTGCCATTGAGTCCGCTCACGAACACCGAGCCCAGCCCCTGGATAGCATAGCCGCCGGCTTTGTCCTGGGGTTCGCCACTGTGCCAGTAGGTCGTAGCCTCCTGGACAGAAATCTCACGAAACCCCACGCGACTGCTTACACATCGGGTTTCACAGCGCTGGCCGTCGGTAACGGCGATAGCCGTGAGGACTTCATGCTCGCGCCCCGCCAAGGCCATCAACATTGCCAAGGCATCGGTCTGATCCACCGGCTTGCCAAGAATCTTGCCATCCACGATCACGGCGGTATCGGCACCCAACACGCAGATGCCTGCGCTGTGCTCGAGCACAGCCAGACCCGCCGCTGCCTTGCTGCGAGCCAGGCGCTCGACATAGGCGACGGGGGTTTCGTCAATAAGAGGCGTTTCATCGATGGCGGCGCTGACCACGGTGAAAGGCACACCGATCTGGGTCAACAACTCACGTCGCCGCGGGGAACCCGAGGCCAGATAAAGCACATTCATTGCAGACTCTCCCTGTAGGGTTCGGTAACCAGGCAGAGCCTCGCAATCCGTCAATTGATTTTGTAGCGACGACGTAGCCCGCGCAGGCCGAAGCTGACCCAAGGCCATAGCAATGCACTGACCAGGGCCGGCAATACCAGCGCGAGAGTAGGCTGGCGATTGCCGGTCAGGGCGCTGAGCCAGAGCTGAACCAACTGCGCCAGGCCGAAGATCACCAGGATCACCAGGCACTGCTGCCACATCGGGAACATGCGCAAGCGCTGCTGCAACGACAGCACCAGGAAGGTGATCAGGGTGAGGATCAACGCATTCTGGCCGAGCAAGGTGCCATAGAGCACATCTTCCGCCAAGCCCAGGCACATCGCCGTGACCATGCCTACCTTGTGCGGCAGGTTCAACGACCAGAATGCCAGCAGCAGCGCCAGCCACAGCGGGCGCAGGATTTCCATGAATTGCGGCAGCGGTGAAACACTGAGCAACAAGCCGATGGCGAAGGTCAGCCAGACAATCCAGCCGTTGCGCGAATGAGTACTGGCCATTATTCCTCCCTCTGCCGCGTGGTGGCCGGGGCGGTTGTCGCAGGCCTGGCGGCAGGCGCGGTGGTCGCCGCCGGTTTCGCCGGGCGTGCACTGTGTGCAGCCGGCTTGGCCGGTGTGGCAACAGGCGCTGCGGTTGCGGGTACGACCGCAGGCGCCGGTGGCCCCACGAACGCCGGTTTCGGCACGGTGGCGGGAATCACAGGCGCGGTGCCGTTCTGCTTGTCTTCCGCTTCCTGGGCCTGCGCGGCGTCATTGGCACGCTCTTCCGGGGTGCGGTTATCGCTGAACACCAGCAACAGATAGCGGCTGCGGTTCAGCGCGGCGGTCGGTACGGCACGCACAATGGCAAACGGCTGGCCGGAATCGTGGATGACCTCCTTGACCGTCGCCACCGGGTAGCCCGCCGGGAAACGCTGACCCAGGCCGGAGCTGACCAGCAGGTCGCCTTCCTTGATGTCGGCGGTATCGGCCACGTGCCGCAACTCCAGGCGTTCCGGGTTACCGGTGCCGCTGGCAATCGCGCGCAAGCCGTTGCGATTGACCTGCACCGGAATGCTGTGGGTGGTGTCGGTCAGCAGCAAGACGCGCGAGGTGTAGGGCATCAGTTCAACCACCTGGCCCATCAGGCCACGGGCATCGAGCACCGGCTGGCCGAGGACCACGCCGTCGCGCTCACCCTTGTTGATGATGATGCGATGGGTAAAGGGATTGGGGTCCATGCCGATCAACTCGGCCACTTCGACCTTTTCGTTGACCAATGCCGAAGAGTTGAGCAACTCGCGCAGCCGCACGTTCTGCTCGGTAAGGGCCGCGAGCTTTTGCATGCGGCCCTGCAACAGCAGGTTTTCGGTCTTGAGTTTTTCGTTTTCGGCAATCAGCTCGGTGCGGCTGCCGAATTGGCTGGCCACGCCCTGGTAGAGACGTTGCGGCAGGTCGGTGATCCAGTAAGTCTGCATCAACACCAGCGACATCTGGCTACGCACAGGCTTGAGCAGCGCAAAACGGGCGTCGACCACCATCAGCGCGACCGAAAGCACGGTCAGCACCAACAAGCGCACGCCCAATGAGGGGCCTTTGGCGAAGAGCGGTTTAATAGGCCGCTCCTCCCAGGCAAATGTTCTCTTTATTCATACGGCATCAAACCGGCCTGGATGCAGATTGAAGAAGATAAACGCCAGCAGGCAGCACTGCAAAGTGCTGCCTGCCGGCCGAGCATGAACCATCCAGGCAAGCTTATTCGCTGGAGAGCAGGTCCATGGTGTGTTTATCCATCATTTCCAGTGCACGACCACCGCCGCGAGCCACGCAGGTCAGCGGGTCCTCGGCGACGATCACCGGCAGGCCGGTTTCCTGGGCCAGCAACTTGTCGAGGTCGCGCAGCAAGGCGCCACCACCGGTCAGTACCAGGCCACGCTCGGCGATATCGGAAGCCAGCTCCGGCGGCGACTGCTCCAGGGCGCTCTTCACCGCCTGAACGATGGTGGCCAGGGACTCTTGCAGAGCCTCCAGCACTTCATTGGAGTTCAGGGTGAACGCACGTGGCACGCCTTCGGCCAGGTTGCGGCCGCGAACATCGACTTCGCGAACTTCGCCGCCCGGGTAAGCGGTGCCGATTTCCTGCTTGATGCGCTCGGCGGTGGATTCGCCGATCAGGCTGCCGTAGTTACGACGCACATAGGTGATGATCGCTTCGTCGAAGCGGTCGCCGCCGACACGCACGGATTCGGCATACACCACACCGTTCAGGGAAATCAGGGCGATCTCGGTGGTACCACCACCGATATCCACCACCATCGAACCGCGCGCTTCTTCAACCGGCAGGCCGGCGCCGATTGCGGCGGCCATCGGCTCTTCGATCAGGAACACTTCGCGGGCACCGGCACCAAGGGCCGATTCACGGATGGCACGACGCTCCACCTGGGTGGACTTGCACGGGACGCAGATCAGCACACGAGGGCTGGGCTGCAGGAAACTGTTTTCGTGAACCTTGTTGATGAAGTACTGCAGCATCTTCTCGCAGACACTGAAATCGGCGATCACGCCGTCTTTCATCGGACGAATGGCAGCAATATTGCCTGGTGTTCGGCCGAGCATCCGCTTGGCCTCGGTGCCAACGGCAACGACACTTTTCTGATTACCATGGGTCCGAATGGCCACAACCGATGGCTCATTCAGGACGATACCGCGCTCGCGCACGTAAATAAGGGTGTTGGCAGTGCCCAGGTCAATGGAAAGATCGCTGGAAAACATGCCACGCAGTTTCTTGAACATGGGAAAGGGACCCTAGGCAACGCGTGGGTAAAAAAGTGCGGCAAACTCTAACAACGACAGGGATTTTGGGCAAGGCGCCAATGTGCTAAATTGGCCGACTTTCTGTGCACCAACCCCCACAATCGCGGCCTTATGACCGTAGAAATGCGGTAGTGTTCCGACAATCTAACACACGGACGCCTTCCGTTCTGTTTTCCACTGGAGAATCCCATGGCGCTTGAACGCTCCGACGTGGAAAAAATCGCGCATCTGGCCTCGCTTGGCCTCAATGACGCCGATCTTCCACAGACCACCGCAGCCCTGAACAGCATTCTCGGGCTGGTTGACCAAATGCAGGCCGTCGACACCGACGGCATCGAGCCCCTGGCTCACCCGCTGGAAGCCAGTCAGCGCCTGCGCGCAGACGTCGTGACCGAGCGCAATAACCGCGAGGCCTACCAGTCCATCGCGCCAGCGGTCGAAAACGGCCTGTACCTGGTTCCGAAAGTCATCGACTAAAGGGAAAGAGCCTTTCATGCATCACATGACTCTGGCCGAGATCGCCCGCGGTCTCGCCGACAAAACGTTTTCTTCCGAAGAGCTGACCAAGACCCTGCTGGCGCGCATCGCCGCGCTGGACCCCAAGGTCAACAGCTTCATCAGCCTCACCGAAGAGCTGGCCCTGAGCCAGGCCAAGGCCGCCGACGTGCGTCGCGCCAACGGTGAGAACGGCGCGCTGCTGGGCGCTCCGATCGCCCACAAAGACCTGTTCTGCACCCAGGGCATTCGCACCAGTTGCGGCTCGAAGATGCTCGACAACTTCAAGGCGCCCTACGACGCCACCGTGGTGTCCAAGCTGGCCGCCGCCGGGGCCGTGACCCTGGGCAAGACCAACATGGACGAATTCGCCATGGGTTCGGCCAACGAGTCGAGCTACTACGGCGCGGTGAAAAACCCGTGGAACCTGGACCACGTACCCGGCGGTTCGTCCGGTGGGTCGGCCGCCGCCGTTGCCGCGCGCTTCCTGCCGGCCGCCACGGCCACCGACACCGGTGGCTCGATCCGCCAACCGGCAGCCTTCACCAACCTCACCGGTTTGAAGCCGACGTACGGTCGCGTGTCCCGCTGGGGCATGATTGCCTACGCGTCGAGTCTCGATCAGGGTGGCCCTCTGGCCCGAACGGCTGAAGACTGCGCGATATTGTTACAAGGTATGGCCGGCTTCGATAAACAGGATTCCACCAGCATTGATGAACCGGTGCCGGACTACAGCGCCAGCCTGAACACGTCGCTCAAGGGCCTGCGCATCGGCGTGCCCAAGGAATACTTCAGCGCCGGTCTCGACCCACGTATCGCCGACTTGGTGCACAACAGCATCAAGGAGCTGGAAAAGCTCGGCGCCGTGATCAAGGACATCAGCCTGCCGAACAACCAGCACGCGATTCCCGCCTACTACGTGATCGCCCCGGCTGAAGCGTCCTCCAACCTGTCGCGTTTCGACGGTGTGCGCTTCGGCTATCGCTGCGAAAACCCGAAAGACCTCACCGACCTGTACAAGCGCTCCCGCGGCGAAGGCTTCGGCGTGGAAGTACAACGCCGGATCATGGTCGGCGCCTACGCCCTGTCGGCTGGCTACTACGACGCGTACTACCTCAAGGCGCAGAAGATCCGCCGCCTGATCAAGAACGACTTCATGGCAGCCTTTGAAGAAGTCGACGTGATCCTCGGTCCAACCACGCCGAACCCGGCCTGGAAGATCGGCGCCAAGACCGGCGACCCGATCGCCGAGTACCTGGAAGACCTTTACACCATCACCGCCAACCTCGCGGGCTTGCCGGGCTTGTCCATGCCCGCCGGGTTCGTCGATGGCCTGCCGGTCGGCGTGCAATTGCTCGCCCCGTATTTCCAGGAAGGCCGCCTGCTCAATGTGGCGCACCAGTACCAGTTGAACACCGACTGGCACACTCGCACCCCTACCGGCTTCTGAGGAGAACACTATGCAATGGGAAGTTGTGATCGGGCTGGAGATTCATACCCAGCTCGCCACCCAATCGAAGATTTTCTCCGGTAGCGCCACCACGTTCGGCGCAGAACCCAACACCCAGGCCAGCCTGGTCGACCTGGGTATGCCAGGCGTGCTGCCGGTGCTGAACCAGGAAGCGGTGCGCATGGCGGTGATGTTCGGCCTGGCGATTGACGCCGAGATCGGCCAGCACAACGTGTTCGCGCGCAAGAACTACTTTTACCCGGACCTGCCCAAGGGCTACCAGATCAGCCAGATGGAACTGCCGATCGTCGGCAAGGGCTACCTGGACATCCCGCTGGAAGACGGCACCATCAAGCGTGTCGGCGTGACCCGTGCGCACCTTGAAGAAGACGCCGGCAAGAGCCTGCACGAAGAATTCCCCGGCGCCACCGGTATCGACCTGAACCGTGCCGGCACGCCTTTGCTGGAGATCGTCTCCGAGCCGGACATGCGCAGCGCCAAGGAAGCCGTGGCCTACGTCAAGACAATCCACGCGCTGGTGCGCTACCTGGGCATCTGCGACGGCAACATGGCTGAAGGTTCGCTGCGTTGCGACTGCAACGTGTCGATCCGCCCCAAGGGCCAGGTCGAGTTCGGCACCCGCTGCGAGATCAAGAACGTCAACTCGTTCCGCTTCATCGAGAAGGCGATCAACAGCGAAGTGCGTCGCCAGATCGAGCTGATCGAAGACGGCGGCAAAGTCATCCAGCAAACGCGCCTGTATGACCCGAACAAAGATGAAACCCGCGCCATGCGCAGCAAGGAGGAAGCCAACGACTACCGTTACTTCCCCGATCCGGACCTGCTGCCGGTGGTGCTGGAGGACTCGTTCCTCAACGATATCCGCGCCACCCTGCCGGAACTGCCACAGCAAAAACGCGAACGTTTCCAGGCGCAGTTCGGCCTGTCGGTCTACGATGCCAGCGTCTTGGCGTCCAGCCGTGAGCAAGCCAACTACTTCGAAAAGGTCGTGAGCATTGCCGGCGACGCCAAGCTGGCGGCCAACTGGGTGATGGTCGAACTGGGCAGCCTGTTGAACAAGCAGGGCCTGGAAATCGACGCAGCGCCGGTGAGCGCCGAACAACTGGGCGGCATGCTGCTGCGCATCAAGGACAACACCATCTCCGGCAAAATCGCCAAGACCGTGTTCGAAGCGATGGCCGCCGGTGAAGGCAGCGCCGATGACATCATCGAGAAGCGTGGCCTCAAGCAAGTCACCGACAGCGGCGCTATTTCGGCCGTGCTCGATGAAATGCTCGCGGCGAACGCCGAGCAGGTCGAACAATATCGCGCGGCTGACGAAGCCAAGCGCGGCAAGATGTTCGGCTTCTTTGTTGGTCAGGCGATGAAAGCATCCAAAGGCAAAGCCAACCCGCAACAAGTCAACGAATTGCTCAAAAGCAAGCTTGAGGGCTGATAGCGGTGAAGGAGCCGAGTGAGTGTTCATGCTCGACTCGGACCTCCTGTGGGAGGGGGCTTGCTCCCGATAGAGGTGATTCAGTCAACACATCAGTGGCTGACCCACCGCTATCGGGAGCAAGCCCCCTCCCACATTTGATACGGGAATACCTGGAATGAAGCGTCTACTCGGCCTCCTGGCTGTCTTTTCCCTGCTGACCGGTTGCGCCAACGGCCTCATCGATCCCAACGGCTATGACGAAACCGGCACCGCCTCCTATTACGGCGCCAAGCACCATGGCAAACGCACCGCCAGCGGTGAAGCGTTCAACCAGAACGGTCTGACCGCCGCCCACCGGCGCTTGCCCTTCGGTACTCAGGTCAAGGTCACCAACCTCGACAACAACCGCTCTGTGGTGGTGCGTATCAATGATCGCGGCCCCCACACCCGCGGCCGCCTGATCGACCTTTCACGCAAGGCTGCCGAGCAACTGCGTATGCTCGGCAGCGGCACCGCGCGGGTTCGCCTGCAAGCCCTGAACAACTGATCGAGGCAGCCTTGAGCATTTTTGGATTGAACGCCCTCTCACCCTGGAGCCTGCTCGAACTGGTCAGCGGCTTGCTGCTGTTGATCGTCGGTGCTGAAATCCTGGTGCGGGCCGCAGTGCGCCTGGCCGCCAGCCTCAAGGTGCGGCCGTTGATCATCGGCCTGAGCATCGTAGCCTTCGGCAGCAGCGCGCCACAGATGGCCGTCAGCCTGCAGGCCACCCTGGCCGGCAACACCGACATTGCCGTGGGCAGCGTAATCGGCAGCAGCATCTTCAATATCCTCGTCACCCTGGGCCTGTCCGCGCTGATTATTCCGTTACGGGTGTCGCGCCATTTGGTGCGTCTGGATATTCCGGTGATGATCGTCGCCGGCCTGCTGGTGTTCGTCCTGGCTGCCAACGAGGCGCTGACGCCGTTCGACGGCCTGCTGCTGCTGGTTGCGCTGTTGGCCTACCTCGGTGTGCTGCACTACCAGACGCGCCACTCGCGTCGTCCACGCACGCTGGCCAGCATGACCAAGGCACCCTGGCTGAGCAGCGTGCTGTTGATGCTCGGCGGGTTGTTGGTGCTGGTGCTGGCCGGGCATTTGCTGCTGGGTGCGGCCGTAGAGGTGGCGGGCGATTTGGGCTTGTCGGAGCGCGTCATCGGCCTGACGCTGATCGGCGTTGGCACTTCGCTGCCCTGCCTCGCCACCTCGTTGATTGCCGCCCTGCGTGGCGAGCGCGAGATCGCCGTGGGCAATGTGATCGGCAGCAACCTGTTCAACCTGCTAGGCGTGCTGGGCTTCACCGCCCTGGTGGCGCCTGCGCCGCTGTCGGTCTCGCCCAACGCGCTGGACTTCGACCTGCCGGTCATGCTCGGCGCCATCGTCCTGTGCCTGCCGGTGTTCTATACCGGCTACCGCGTCACGCGGGCAGAAGGCCTGGTGTTGCTGGGGCTGTATCTGGCGTATGGCCTGCACGTCATGGCGTTTACCACCGGCATGCCCCTGGCCACCAAGCTTGAACACTTGATGCTGTTTTACGTCTTGCCGGCGTTAGGGGTGGGGCTGTTGTTCACGTCGCTGCGCGCCTGGCACCGCCAACACAAGAGGGAATCGCAATGACCGCTCAGAAAAGAGCTTAGATCCAGCCACCGGCCTGCAACACGAAGATCCCGATATTGGTGGTCACCGCCGCCATCAGCGTGGTGATCACGATAATCGCCGCCGCCAGTTCATGATTGCCTTCGGCGGCCCTGGCCATCACAAAGCTTGCGGCCGCCGTCGGCGCGCCAAAGTACAGGAACAAAATCCCCAGCTCCGGCCCCCGGAACCCCAGCAGCCACGCGCCCCCTGTGGCGATCACCGGCAGCCAGACCATCTTCATCAGGCTCGCGCTCAATGCCATCTTGCCGCTCTTGCGCAGCGCCGCCAGGGACAGGGTGCCGCCAATGCAGATCAACGCCAACGGCAAGGTGGTGTCGGCCAGGTACTGCAGGGACTTTTCCAGCCAGCCGGGCAGGCCGATCTGGAAATAGGCGAACGGCGCCGCGACGAACACGCTGATGATCAGCGGGTTGGCCACCACACTCTTGAAGATGCTCCATGGGTCGGACTTGATCACCGGGCTGTACACCGCCAGCACAATGGTCGACAGGGTGTTGTAGAACAGGATCACCAGTGCCGCGAGGATCGCTCCGAGGGAGATACCATAGTCGCCGTACATGCTGGCAGCCAGCGCCAGGCCGATCACCCCGTTATTGCCACGAAACGCGCCCTGGGTGTAGATGCCGCGGTCTTCACGCTTGCAGCGAAAAATCGCCCAGCCCCACGCCATGGCAAAGCTCACCAGCGTGGCCACGGCAAAGTAGATCAGCAAACCCGGCTTGAGCGCCGAATGTAGGTCGGCATGCAGGATGCCCAGGAACAGCAGCGCCGGCATGGTGACATTGAACACCAGGGACGAGGCGGTATGGATAAAGTTGTCGTTGATCCAGCGGATGCGCTTGAGCAGCACACCTAGGAAGAGCATGGCGAACACCGGCGCGGTGATGGTGAGCGTGGTGAGGAAGATTGCCAGCATGCCGGGGAGAACCTTGGTGAGCGTCGTTAGTTGGCTAATGATAAGCCATACAGCTCAATGGTGCCTGTTAGACCGCTATCGGGGGCAAGCCCCCTCCCACAGTTGACCGAGTTCCAGCATTAGAACGCGGTCGAATGTGGGAGGGGGCTTGCCCCCGATTGCAGGCGACTCGGTCTCAGGTAATCGGCGCCGGGTTGAACAACGTGATGTCGTTATGCAGCTTGTGCCGCTCCGCCCACGTCTGTTTCTTGCCGCTGGCCACATCCAGGTAGAAGTGAAACAGCTCCCAGCCCAGCTCCTCGATGCTCGCGCGCCCGGTGGCGATGCGCCCGGCGTCGATATCGATCAGGTCCGGCCAGCGCTGTGCCAGTTCGGTGCGTGTCGACACCTTGACCACCGGCGCCATCGCCAGGCCGTAAGGTGTGCCACGCCCGGTGGTGAACACATGCAGGTTCATGCCCGCCGCCAGTTGCAAGGTGCCGCACACAAAGTCACTGGCCGGGGTCGCGCAAAAAATCAGGCCCTTGCCCTTGACGCGCTCGCCTGGGCCGAGCACGCCGTTGATCGCGCTGCTGCCGGATTTGACGATGGAGCCCAACGACTTCTCGACGATGTTCGACAACCCGCCCTTCTTGTTGCCCGGCGTGGTATTGGCGCTGCGATCCGCCTCGCCCTTGGCCAGGTAACGGTCGTACCAGTCCATTTCCCTGACCAGCTCCTGGGCAACTTCTTTGCTCTCAGCCCGAGACGTCAGCAGGTAAATAGCGTCACGGACTTCCGTCACTTCGGAAAACATCACCGTGGCCCCGGCACGCAACAACAGGTCTGACGCATACCCCAGCGCCGGATTGGCGGTAATGCCGGAAAAAGCATCACTGCCGCCGCATTGCATGCCCAGGATCAGCTCGGACGCGGGCACCGTTTCGCGGCGGCGCTGGTCGAGCTTTTTCAAGCGCACCTCGGCCAGCGCCATGATCTGCTCGATCATCTCGGTAAAGCCGTGGCTGGAATCCTGCAACCGGTACAGCCAAGGCTCGCTCAGGTCGACGGAGCTGTCGTTGTCGTGCATCACTTGCCCGGCCTGCAGTTTCTCGCAGCCCAGGCTGATCACCAGGGCTTCGCCGCCCAGGTTCGGGTTACGCGCCAGGTTGCGCACGGTACGGATCGGGATGTAGGCGTCCGTGGCCGTGATCGCCACCCCGCAGCCGTAGCTATGGGTCAGCGCCACGACGTCATCGACGTGCGGGTACTTGGGCAGCAATTCATCCTTGATGCGCTTGACGGCATGGTCCAGCACGCCGGTCACGCACTGCACCGTGGTGGTGATACCGAGGATATTGCGCGTGCCCACAGTGCCATCGGCATTGCGGTAGCCCTCAAAGGTAAAACCCTCCAGCGGCGCCTGGGTTTCAGGCACCTCGGTGGACAACGGCAGGCTGTCCAGCGGCGGCGCGGTGGGCATGCGCAACTGGTCTTCCTGCACCCAGCTGCCACGCGGGATCGGCGCCAGCGCGTAGCCAATGGTCTGGCCATAGCGAATGATCTGGCCGCCTTCGGGAATGTCTTCCAGGGTTACCTTGTGGCTCTGAGGGATGAACTCCACAGTGACCAGGCCGTCCGGGAATTCGGTGCCGGCCGGGACGCCCTGGTCGTTCACCACGATCACTACATTGTCGCGCTCGTGCAAACGAATCGAGCGCGGCGAGTCGGCATGTTCAATCAACTGCATCACACGAACCTCAGGAATGCGCTTCGGTTAGGTTGGTCAACTCAGGGCCCTTGGCTGGCGGCTCTTTGAGTACTACACGCTTGATCGGGCCGACGATGACCAGGTAGCTGAACACCGCCACCAGCGCGTTGGCGCCGACGAACACCAGCGCCCACTTGAACGAACCGGTGGTGGCGATGATGTAGCCGATGACAATCGGCGTGGTGATCGACGCCAGGTTACCGAAGGTGTTGAACAAGCCGCCACTGAGGCCGGCGATTTGTTTCGGCGAGGTGTCGGACACCACCGCCCAGCCCAGTGCGCCAACGCCCTTGCCGAAGAAGGCCAGCGCCATGAAGCCCACCACCATCCATTCAACGTCGACGTAGTTACACGCAATGATGCTGCTGGACACCAGCAGGCCGGCAATGATCGGCGCCTTGCGAGCGAAGGTCAGGGAATGGCCTTTGCGCAGCAGATAATCAGAAATCACCCCGCCCAGCACGCCGCCGATAAACCCGCAGATGGCCGGCAGCGAGGCGATGAAACCCGCCTTGAGGATGGTCATGCCACGGTCTTGCACCAGATACACGGGGAACCAGGTCAGGAAGAAGTAAGTGATGCCGTTGATGCAATATTGGCCCAGGTACACGCCTAGCATCATGCGGTTGGTCAGCAACTGGCGGATATAATCCCACTTCGGTCCGTCAGTTTTCTTACCCTTGCCCTTGTCTTGGTCCATATCGACCATTGCGCCGTTGGCCGCGATGTAATCGAGCTCGGCTGTGTTGATCATCGGATGTTGACGCGGGCTGTGGATAACTTTCAGCCAGATCAGCGAGAACACGATGCCAATCACGCCCATCACGATAAACACGTGCTGCCAGCCGAAGCGGTAAACGATCCAGCCCATCAGCGGTGCAAACAACACCGTGGCGAAGTACTGCGCCGAGTTGAAGATCGCCGAGGCCGTACCGCGTTCGGCCGTAGGGAACCAGGCCGCCACAATCCGTGCGTTACCCGGGAAGGATGGCGCTTCGGCCAGGCCCACCATGAAGCGCAGCATGAACAGCGCAACCACGGCCGTGGAGATACCGAACTCACCGACATAGCCTTGCAGCACGGTGAACAGTGACCAGGTGAAGATGCTCAGGGCATAGACTTTTTTCGAACCGAACCGGTCGAGCAGCCAGCCGCCGGGAATTTGCCCGGCGACGTAGGCCCAACCGAATGCAGAGAAGATGTAACCGAGGGTGACCGCGTCGATGCCGAGGTCTTTTTGCAGGCTGGAGCCGGCGATGGCGATAGTTGCCCGGTCGGCGTAGTTGATCGTGGTCACCAGGAACAGCATGAGCAGGATCAAATAGCGGACGTGGGTCGGCTTGGTCGCTTGCATGTAGAAGTACTCCCACTAATTATTTTTTTTGCGGGTAATTGTCTTGTTGTGTGCCGCCCCCTGTAGGAGCGAGCTTGCTCGCGAAAAGCGTCAACGAATACGCGGGCATTCAGGATGCACGCGGTGCCCTTGAGTTTTTCGCGAGCAAGCTCGCTCCTACAGGGATGCGAGTCTGTGTTGCGTATTACGAACCGATGTAGCTGGTTTTCACCACGGTGTAGAACTCTTGCGCATAGCGACCCTGCTCACGCGAACCGTAGGACGAACCCTTACGGCCACCGAACGGAACGTGGTAGTCCACGCCGGCGGTGGGCAAATTGACCATGACCATGCCGGCCTGGGAATGACGCTTGAAGTGGTTGGCGTACTTCAACGACGTAGTGGCAATGCCCGCCGACAAACCGAACTCGGTGTCGTTGGCCATGGCCAGCGCCGCCTCGTAGTCGGCCACGCGCACCACGTTGGCCACTGGGCCGAAGATTTCTTCACGGCTGATGCGCATGGCGGCTTCGCTGTCGGCAAACAGCGTCGGCGCCAGGTAGTAGCCTTCGGTGTCGCAGGTCACCAGACCGCCACCGCTGACCAGCCGCGCACCTTCGCTCTGGCCGATGTCGATGTACTTCATGTCCTGGTCCAACTGGGCCTGGGAGACCACCGGGCCAATGTCGGTACCGCTGTTGAGTGCGTGGCCGACTTTGATCGACTTCATGCGCTCGGCCATGGCCGCGACGAACTGGTCGTGGATGCCGGCGGTGACGATCAGGCGGCTGGATGCAGTGCAACGCTGGCCGGTGGAGTAGAACGCGCTCTGCACCGACAGCTCGACTGCCTGCTTGAGGTCGGCGTCGTCGAGAATGATCTGCGGGTTCTTGCCGCCCATTTCCAGCTGCACTTTGGCTTGGCGCGACACACAACTGACGGCGATCTGACGGCCCACGCCCACCGAACCGGTGAAGCTGATGCCGTCGACTTTCGGGCTGTTGACCAACACATCGCCCACTACACGGCCGCTGCCCATCACCAGGTTGAACACCCCGGCAGGGAAACCGGCGCGGGAAATGATGTCGGCCAGGGCCCAGGCACAGCCGGGCACCAGCTCGGCCGGCTTGATCACCACACAGTTGCCATAGGCCAGGGCCGGGGCGATTTTCCAGGCCGGGATGGCGATCGGGAAGTTCCAGGGGGTGATCAGGCAGACCACGCCAAGGGCTTCACGGGTAACTTCTACATTGACGCCCGGGCGCACCGACGGCACGTAATCGCCGGACAGGCGCAGGCATTCACCGGCGAAGAATTTGAAGATGTTACCGGCGCGGGTCACCTCACCGATGGCTTCGGGCAGGGTCTTGCCCTCTTCCCGGGCCAGCAGGGTACCAAGCTCTTCACGGCGGGCGAGGATTTCGCTGCCGACTTTGTCCAGCGCATCATGGCGCGCCTGGATGCCGGAGGTGGACCAGGCCGGAAATGCGGCGCGGGCGGCCTCGATAGCGGCGTTGACTTGGGCGACATCGGCCTTGGCGTATTCGCCAATCACATCGGAAAGGTCCGACGGGTTGATATTGGTGCAGTAGTCGGTGCCGGTAACCCATTCACCGTTGATGTAGTTCTCGAAACGTTTTGCTTGGGACACGAATCTTCTCCTGACGCAAAAGGCCGCTGATTGCTCAGCGGCCTTGTTGATAAGTTATTGCGCGCCTTGCTTGTCGATCAGCGCGGCCAGGGCTTCGTATTCTTCCGGCAGCAGGTCGGTCAGCGGGGTGCGCACCGGGCCGGCGTCATAGCCGGCGATTTTCGCACCCGCCTTGACGATGCTCACGGCGTAACCGGCCTTGCGGTTACGGATGTCCAGGTAGGGCAGGAAGAAATCGTCGATGATCCGGGAGACAGTGGCGTGATCATCCTTGGCAATCGCGTGGTAAAAATCCATCGCGGTTTTCGGGATGAAGTTGAACACCGCCGAGGAGTACACCGGCACGCCCAGGGCCTTGTAGGCAGCGGCGTAAACCTCTGCGGTCGGCAGACCGCCGAGGTAGCTGAAACGGTCGCCGAGACGACGGCGGATCGACACCATCAACTCGATGTCACCCAGGCCATCCTTGTAGCCGATCAGGTTCGGGCAACGCTCGGCGAGGCGCTCGAGCAGCGGCGCGGTCAGGCGGCAGACATTGCGGTTGTACACCACCACGCCGATCTTGACCGACTTGCACACCGCTTCAACGTGGGCGGCAACCCCGTCCTGGCTGGCTTCAGTCAGGTAGTGCGGCAGCAGCAGCAAGCCCTTGGCACCCAGGCGCTCGGCCTCTTGAGCGTATTCGATGGCCTGGCGGGTCGCGCCCCCGACACCGGCAAGAATCGGCACGCTGGTGGCGCAGGTATCAACAGCGGTCTTCACCACTTGGGAATATTCGCTGGCGGCCAGGGAGAAAAACTCACCGGTGCCGCCCGCAGCGAACAGCGCGGTGGCGCCGTATGGGGCAAGCCATTCCAGACGCTTGATATAGCCCGCCTGGTGAAAGTCACCCTGGGCGTTGAAATCGGTCACCGGAAAAGACAGCAGACCGTGGGAGAGGATGGACTTCAGTTCTTGTGGATTCATTATTCGAACACCCTGGGTAAAGACTTTCTGTCGAAAGGTTATTGTTGGTTTTGGCGATGTCGTACGTCATCGTACAACTATAAAAAGATTCGTCAACTGCAAATCGTCAGTGTTCACCTCAAGCTTGCCGATGAAGCAGAGTTCTTGATCTACGGGTTTTTCCTCAACTCTCGGCCTGACTGTATATGCACACAGCCAACTAGAACGATGTCTTACGACAGAGCGCGGCCTTGCAACAGGCGGTGGCCGCTCATCAAACCGATACCGACCAGGCATTGGAAATGGCGTACGCCATGAATTGCGGCGCAAGGATGTGAATGATCTGAACGACAAGCTGGACAGATGATGGGGGGCGGTGGAGTACGCACAAGTTACTCAAGGATGACAAAACCGGCACGCCTCTTCCGTGGCTGGGCAGGACCATGGCCGCGCTTGATACCGCTCGTCAGAACTGTGAATTCTGACAGTACCCTCCCCACCCCCAGGCCCCCTAACGTGGTCAAGCCCACATGCACTTGCAGGGAGCATAGGCAACGTGCGGGCACTACCCTATTTTGTTCCTGCTCAATGAGGCTTGATCATGACAACTAAAATCCCGGTCAAATTCAAAGGCACCAAGAAAAATAGCACTGCGAACATTAGTATTGAGGAATTACCGAACAAAGGTGATTTTCTGAGTATGGATGGGCAGGTTTGGGAAGTACTGAAAAAGACGTTCGTCTATGACGCTGATGGCAGCGTTACAGGAATAGAATTCGATCTAGCCTGAACACGTCAGCTCACCCACGCTGCGCCTCTGCCTCTTCATGGGCATGGCGCAGCCGCTCCCGACTATTCGTCAAATGCAAGCGCATGGCCGCACGCGCCGCATCCGAATCCTGGCGCGCGATAGCCTCATAAATCTCTTCGTGTTCGCGGCTCAAGCGCCCCATGTAATGCTGCTGGTCATCATGGGCCAGACGCGCCGAATTCAGGCGGGTACGCGGAATGATGCTGGTGCCCAGGTGGGTCATGATGTCGGTGAAATAACGGTTGCCGGTGGACAGCGCTATTTCCAGGTGGAACGCAAAGTCTGACGCCACCGCATCACCCGCATGGGCCGCGCTTTCATTCAAGGCATCGAGGGCCGCACGCATCGCCGCCAGCTGCTCGTCACTGCGGCGCAAGGCGGCCAGGCCTGCCGATTCCACCTCTAGGCTGATCCGCAACTCCAGAATCGCCAACACATCGCGCAACGTCACCACGGTGGCCGGATCGATCCGGAAACCGCTCGGGCTTGGCGTGTCCAATACAAACGTACCGATGCCGTGACGCGTCTCCACCTGCCCCGCCGCCTGCAAGCGCGAGATGGCCTCGCGCACCACGGTACGACTCACACCATGGGCATCCATGATCGCCGACTCAGTGGGCAGCTTGTCGCCACGCTTGAGCTGGCCGTCGCGGATTTGTTCGGACAACACCGTGACCAATTCCTGGGCAAGGCTGCGGCGCTTGCGGGGCAGACGTGGGGCGGCGTTGGCGTTTTCCATGATGGATCATCTTTCTCGGCTAACTGAAGACGCATCATAGCCCATGGCGGTTGTACGATCACCGTTCCTGTCGAGACTTTCACTTCTGCGCGGCAGGCAAAAAAATGCCCCGGCAACCGCCGAGGCATTTTTCAGGCTCGCCCGAAGGCAACAGCCGCTTACTTCACCACTTTCAAGCTCGGCCGGCCCGTAGGGCGCGGTGGCTCGTTATCAGGTGGCGGCACATCATCGCCGCCTTCGCTTTCGATCGTTTCGTCATCCTCGAAAGGCGACTCCAGATCGAACACCATGCCTTGGCCATTCTCACGGGCATAGATCCCGAGGATGGCGCCAATCGGCACAAACAGCGTATGCGGCACGCCACCGAAACGCCCTTCGAAGCTGACCGCTTCGTTGTCCATGTGCAGGTGGCGCACGGCACTGGGCGATACGTTCAATACAATCTGTCCGTCACTGGCAAAACCCTGCGGAACCTGCACCGCAGGAAATTCGGAATTGACCAGCATGTGCGGGGTGCAATCGTTGTCCACAATCCACTCATAGAGCGCGCGGACCAGGTAGGGTCGACTGGAGTTCATCAGCGGCTCCTTAAGCCTTAGCGCATATCGCGTTCGACACCAGACAGACTCGCCTGGAAAGCCTCACGCGCAAACTGGCGCTCCATGTAATCAAGCAGCGGCTTGGCAGGCCGCGGCAGTTCAATGCCCATAATCGGCAAGCGCCAGAGTATGGGTAATAGGCAGCAATCCACCAAGCTTTGTTCCTCACTGAGGAAAAAAGGCTTGTCGGCGAACAGTGGCGAAACGCCGGTCAGGCTTTCGCGCAATTCCTTGCGCGCCACGACACGGGCCGGCTCTTTGCTGCGTGAATCCAGAATCACATCCACCAGCCGGCACCAGTCACGCTGGATCCGATGGATCAGCAGGCGGCTGTTGGCGCGCGCCACCGGGTACACCGGCAGTAAAGGCGGATGCGGGTAACGCTCATCCAAGTATTCCATCACCACGGTTGACTCCCACAACGCCAGGTCACGATCGACCAGGGTGGGCAAGCTGCCGTAAGGGTTCACTTCGATCAGTTTCGGCGGCTGACGGCCCGCTTCCACACTGATGATCTCGGCGCTGACACCCTTCTCTGCGAGCACGATGCGTACTCGGTGGGAATAGTGGTCGGCGGGGTCGGAGTAACAGGCCAACCGGTTGGTCACGCCCATGGCGGTCCTCCTCGCTTGTTGAAATTATCGAAAGCTCAAAAACGAGCGCGCCCAGGGAGCATCTCTGTAACGTCTGGAACAACCGACGCTACGTGTTCAGAGATGCCGCTGGGCGCGCAAGATTAACAGCAATTGCTTACGGTTGGATCAATGCACATCCTTCCAGTACTCGCGTTTGAGCAGATAGGCGAATACGAAGAAGAAAGCCAGGTACAGCAAGACGTAGGTACCGATGCGCTGATGCTGCAGTTTGACCGGGTTGGCCGAGTAGGCCAGGAAGGTCACCAGGTTCTTGACCTTCTCGTCGAACTGCTCTTCATTCAGCGTACCGGTCTTGGGTACGATAGTCAGTTGATCGCACGCCTCATGGGTCAGCGGCGTGCCGGTCAACGGATCATATTGCTTCTTGCCGTCTTCAACGACCTGGACTTGCTTGCATCCTACCACTTGGCGCCCCTGCAGGCCGACCAGAACGTTAGGCATGCCGACGTTCGGGAACACTTTGTTGTTCACGCCCCAAGGGCGGGCGGGGTCTTCGTAGAAGGATTTGAGGTAGCCATAGAGCCAGTCGGTGCCACGTACGCGCGCCACCAGGGTCAGGTCGGGCGGTGCTGCGCCGAACCAGGCCTTGGCGTCTGCCGGTTTCATGCCGATGTTCATGTGGTCGCCGATCTTGGCTCCGGTGAACACCAGTTTCTCCAGCATCAACTCATGGGGGATGCCCAAGTCATCGGCAACCCGCTCGTAGCGCTGGAACTTGGCGCTGTGACAGCCCATGCAGTAGTTGGCAAAGGTACGTGCACCATCTTGCAAAGCGGCTTTATCGGCGACATCGATGTCGACTTTTTCCAGTTCCGCGCCATGCTCGGCAGCCAAAGACAGAAGCGGCAGGGCCGCAAGCACTAATGCAGCAAATAATTTTTTCATCAGCCAGTCACCCTTTCCGGAACCGGTTTGGTCTTCTCGAGCCGGGTGTAGAACGGCATCAGAATGAAGTAGGCGAAGTACAGGAAGGTGCAGACCTGCGACAGCAACGTGCGCTCAGGGGTCGGCGCCAATACGCCCAGCACGCCCAGGATCACGAATGCAATGCAGAACACCCACAGCCAGATCTTGCTCAGCCAGCCCTTGTAGCGCATGGACTTGACCGGACTGCGATCCAGCCACGGCAGCACGAACAGCACCGCGATCGCCGCGCCCATGGCGATCACGCCCATGAGTTTGTCGGGGATCGCACGCAGGATTGCGTAGAACGGCGTGAAGTACCAGACCGGGGCAATGTGCTCGGGCGTCTTGAACGCGTTGGCTTGTTCGAAGTTAGGCTTCTCGAGGAAATAACCACCCATCTCCGGGAAAAAGAACACGATCGAGCAGAACACGAAGAGGAACACGACCACGCCGACAATGTCTTTCACGGTGTAATAAGGGTGGAATGGAATGCCATCGAGCGGGATGCCGTTCTCGTCCTTATGCTTCTTGATGTCCACGCCATCCGGGTTGTTGGAACCCACTTCATGCAGCGCCAGGATGTGCAGCACCACCAGGCCCAGGATCACGATCGGCAAGGCGACAACGTGCAAGGCAAAGAAGCGGTTCAGGGTAATACCGGAGATCAGGTAGTCGCCACGAATCCACTGGGTCAGGTCGTTGCCGATCACCGGGATCGCCCCGAACAGCGAGATGATTACTTGGGCGCCCCAGTACGACATCTGGCCCCACGGCAGCAGATAGCCCATGAAGGCTTCGGCCATCAGCGCCAGGTAGATCAGCATGCCGAACACCCACACCAGCTCGCGCGGCTTCTGGTACGAGCCGTAGAGCAAGCCACGGAACATGTGCAGGTAGACGACGATGAAGAACGCCGACGCGCCGGTGGAGTGCAGCAGGCGCAGGATCGAGCCGTACTCGACGTCACGCATGATGTATTCGACGGAGGCGAACGCCTCTTCCGCAGACGGCGTGTAGCTCATCGTCAACCACACACCGGTGACGATCTGGTTGACCAGCACCAGCAGTGCCAGGGAGCCGAAGAAGTAGAAGAAGTTGAAGTTTTTTGGCGCGTAATATTTGCTGAGATGGTCTTCCCACATCTTGGTGGCGGGGAAACGCGCATCCACCCAATCCATGAACTTGCTCATCACGCGTTCTCCTTATCGAGGCCAATGACAATGAGGTCGTCAGTTTCGTAGGTATGCGGAGGAACCGGCAGGTTCAGGGGCGCGGGCTGAGACTTGTAGACACGGCCGGCAAGGTCGTAATGGGAACCGTGACACGGGCAGAAATAACCGCCTACCCAATCCTTGCCCAAGTCGACAGGGGCGACTTCCGGGCGGAAGGTGGGTGAGCAACCCAGGTGGGTACACAGACCTACCAGCAACAGGATCTCTGGCTTGATCGAACGCACTTCGTTCTTGGCGTAGGCGGGCTGGTCGGAATTCTCGGATTTAGGGTCAGACAACTGGCCTTCGATCTTTTTCAGATTCCCCAGGATTTCCTCGGTACGACGAACAATGAATACCGGCTGGCCGCGCCATTCAGCAATCATCTGCTGCCCTGGCTCGATCTTGCTGACATTCACCTTCACCGGTGCACCTGCGGCTTTCGCCTTGGCACTGGGAAACCATGACCCCACGAACGGGACCGCAGCCCCCACCGCTCCTGCAGCACCCACCACGGATGTGGCTGCTACCAAGAAGCGACGCCGGCCTGCATTCACGCCGTCATTGCTCATTCAGTCCTCTCCCATCAGCTTTTTGGCCTGTTAAATCAGGCGTCTACTAAGTGTTGAATCTTTACTTATAAAAATTTTGACGGATGGTAATGAAAAGCCCCACGGATGACAAGGGAATTGCCCAGGCCACCACCCCAGGCCTTGTAGTATAGGGGGTCTGTGGATGTGGCAAGTTGTCACGGCGAAAAATGTGCATAAATCGCAGGCAATAAAAAACGCCCAGCTCCGTGAGGAGGCTGGGCGTTTTTGTGGAACGTAAAGCGAATTAACGCTTCGAGTACTGCGGACGCTTACGCGCTTTACGCAGACCGACTTTCTTACGTTCAACTTCACGAGCATCGCGAGTAACGAAGCCAGCTTTGCGCAGAGCGCCACGCAGGGTTTCGTCGTACTGCATCAGAGCGCGAGTGATACCGTGGCGGATTGCGCCAGCTTGACCACTTACACCGCCACCGATAACGGTGACGTAGATGTCGAACTTTTCAACAGTCTCGGTCAGTTCCAGCGGCTGACGAACTACCATGCGGGCAGTTTCGCGGCCGAAGAAATTTTCCAGAGTGCGGTTGTTGATCGAGATGTTACCAGTGCCCGGACGCAGGAAAACGCGTGCGGTTGCGGTTTTGCGACGGCCAGTGCCGTAATTTTGAGTCGCCGACATAATGAACTATTCCGTTAAAACTTCAGTTCTTGGGGCTGCTGAGCAGCATGAGGGTGTACAGCGCCCGCATAGACTTTCAGCTTGCGAAACATATCGCGACCCAGTGGGCCCTTAGGCAGCATGCCTTTGACCGCGATTTCGATCGGGGCTTCAGGCTTCTTGGAGATCAGGCCTTCAAAGTTGGAAGACTTGATACCGCCTGGGAAACCGGAGTGACGGTAGTACATTTTGTCTTGCGCTTTGTTGCCGGTAACACGTACCTGCTCAGCGTTGATGATGACAATGTAGTCACCGGTATCAACGTGCGGGGTGTATTCAGGCTTGTGCTTGCCACGCAGACGGCTGGCGACTTCAGTGGCCAGACGACCCAGGGTCTGACCAGCGGCGTCGACGACAAACCAGTCGCGCTGAACTGTTTCCGGTTTTGCAGTAAAAGTTGTCATTCTTTAATAGCCTCAGGGGCCGCCCTGTAAATTAGACGGCGGATCTTACTGAATAGTGCGTACTTTGACAAGGTCAAAGGCAGCCGGATACAGACGCTATCGGGGGCTCGGGTCAGCGCGTCCGTTCAACGGCAAGATTCTTCGGCAGACGGCGCATCACTTCCACTGCAGAAAGAGGTGGGCAATTATGCAGATTGCGAAAAAAAATTCAACCTGCTTTTATGAATGTTTTCCCCTGAAGGAGTACCCGATGGATTATCGACAGCTGGGCCGGACCGATCTGAACGTAAGCGCGATTGCCTTGGGCACCATGACCTGGGGCGAGCAGAACAGCGAGCCAGAGGCCTTCGCACAGATCGAACGGGCCAAGGCCGCGGGCATCAACTTCCTCGACACGGCAGAAATGTACCCGGTACCGCCCAAGGCCGAAACCTACGCCACCACCGAGCGTTATATCGGTAATTACTTCAAGAACCGTGGCGATCGCGCCGACTGGATCCTCGCCAGCAAGATCGCTGGCCCCGGCAACACCATCGACTATATCCGCGATGGCTACCTGCGCCACAACCGCAAGCATATCGTCGACGCCCTCGACGCCAGCCTCAAGCGCCTGCAGACCGACTGGATCGACCTCTACCAGCTGCACTGGCCGGAGCGCAGCACCAATTTCTTTGGCCAGTTGAGCTACAAGCACAAGGACGAAGACGACCTCACCCCGCTGGAGGAAACCCTGGAAGCGCTGGATGAGCAGGTCAAGGCCGGCAAGATCCGCCACATTGGCCTGTCCAACGAAACCCCGTGGGGCACCATGAAATTCCTGGCCCTGGCCGAAGCCCGTGGCTGGACCCGCGCGGTGTCGATCCAGAACCCCTACAACCTGCTCAACCGCAGCTTTGAAGTGGGCCTGGCTGAAATTGCCATCCGCGAACAATGCGGTTTGCTGGCCTACTCGCCACTTGCATTCGGCATGCTCAGCGGCAAGTACGAAGGCGGTGCGCGCCCGGCCAAGGCGCGTCTGACGGAGTACAGCCGTTTCAGTCGTTATTTCAACCCACAGTCGGAAGCGGCGTGCAGCCGTTATGTGGCACTGGCGCGGGAGCATGGGCTGGACCCGGCGCAGATGGCGTTGGCGTTTGTGACGCAACAGCCGTTTGTGACCAGCAATATTATCGGGGCCACGAGCCTGGAGCAGCTGGACAGCAACATTGCCAGTGCTGATTTGAAATTGTCCAAGGAAGTGCTGGAAGGGATTGAGGCGATTCAGAAGGATCATCCAAATCCGGCGCCTTGATTGATCGTTCCCACGCTCTGCGTGGGAATGCCGGCTTGGACGCTCCGCGTCCGCTGCAAGAGCCATGACGCGGAGCGTCATCTGAGGCATTCCCACGCGGAGCGTGGGAACGAGCATCAAAGCGCCCGCGCAATAATCTCCTTCATGATCTCATTGGTCCCCGCATAAATCCGCTGCACCCGCGCGTCGGCCCACGCGCGGGCTATCGGGTATTCCCACATGAAGCCGTAGCCGCCGTGCAGTTGCACACACTCATCGAGCACCTTGCATTGCAGGTCCGTGGCCCAGTATTTGGCCATTGCAGCGGTAGGCACATCCAGCTTGCCTTCCAGGTGCAGCGCCAGGCATTTGTCCACAAACACGCGGCCGATCTGAATCTCGGTGGCCATTTCTGCCAGCTTGAAGCGGGTGTTTTGAAAGTCGGCTATCGCCTTGCCAAACGCCTTGCGCTCGCGGGTGTAATCCAGCGTCCACTGCAACGCCGCTTCAGCGCAAGAGAGCGCGCCAATCGCCACGGTCAGCCGCTCCTGGGGCAACTCCTGCATCAGGTAGGCAAAGCCCATGCCCGCCTGGCCCAGCAGGTTTTCCCTGGGTACGCGTACATCCTGAAAGAACAACTCCGAGGTGTCCTGGGCCTTCATACCGACCTTCTCCAGGCGCTTGCCCTTGTCGAAGCCCGGCGTGTCGGCCTCGACCAGGAACAGGCTGGTGCCCTTGGCGCCGGCCTTGGGGTCGGTCTTGGCCACCACAATGACTAGGTCGGCCAGGTAGCCGTTGGTGATGAACGTCTTGGAGCCGTTGATCACATAGTCATCACCGTCCAGCACCGCCGTGGTCTTGACCCCTTGCAGGTCGGAACCGGCCCCCGGCTCGGTCATGGCAATGGCCGTGACCAGCTCGCCGGAGATCAGTTTGGGCAGATACTTGTGCTTCAACGCCTCACTGCCGTAATGCAGGATGTACGGCGCAACAATGTCCGAATGCAGGGAAAAGCCAATGCCGGTCAAGCCCAGGCGGCTGATCTCTTCGATCACGACCGCGCTGTAAAGGAAATCCGCGCCCAGCCCGCCGTATGCTTCCGGTACGTGCGAACACAGCATCCCCGCCTCCCCCGCCTTGTTCCAGAGGTTGCGGTCGATGTAACCCTGTTTCTCCCACTGCCCATGGAATGGCGCGGCGTCTTTTTCGAGGAAGGTACGCACGCTTTCGCGGAAGAGTTCGTGCTCCGGGCTAAATAACGTTCTGGGAATCATGGCTCACCTGTGAGGATTGTCGGACAAGGACGGGCTCACAGAGCCTATGCCGCGAATGCGTCACGGGACACTGGACACATGCGACAAAAAATAAGACGATCCAGCCGTCTGGTGACCACTTTCCCCTATAAGAATAAATGAAATTATGTCTAACCAAATCTCCACGCCCTTGCGGCGCGTCAGCATCCTGGCCGTCGATCGGGTCTTCGCTTCAACCCTCATGCAAGCCAAGGATTTCTTCCATCTCGCCAGCCTGCGATATGGCAAGCAACAGGGCCTGGGCCTGACGCCCGCATTCGAGACGCGCCTGGTCAGCCCCGACGGGCAATCGGTACGCAGCTTCAGCAATGTGATCATGCCGGTGGACGGCGGCCTGGAAGACGCCGACATCATCGTGCTGCCCGCCTTCTGGGACGACTTCGAGGCCTTGTGCACCCGCTACCCACAGGTACTGCCCTGGCTGCGCGAACAGCACGCCCGCGGCGCCGTGCTGTGCGGAGAAGCCACCGGTGTGTTCTGGCTGGCCGAAGCCGGCCTGCTCGATGGCAAGGAAGCGACCACCTATTGGCGCTTCTTCACCGCCTTCAGCGAACGCTTCCCCAAGGTGCAGCTCAACCAGGACAAGCACCTGACCGACGCCGATAACCTGTATTGCGCCGGCGGCACCACCTCCGCCTGCGACCTCTACATTTATTTGATCGAACGCTTCTGCGGCGCCAACATCGCCCAGGCCGTGGCCCGCGACATCCTGTATGAAGTGCAGCGCAGCTACTCGCCAGGGCGCATCGGTTTTGGCGGGCAGAAGCTGCACCAGGATGTGATCATCCTGCAGATCCAGCATTGGCTCGAAGAACACTTCGCCGACAAGTTCCGCTTTGAAGACGTCGCCCGCGAGCACGGCATGAGCATCCGCAACTTCATGCGACGCTTCCAGACCGCCACCGGCGACAAGCCGCTGCATTATCTGCAACGCCTGCGTATCGAGACGGCCAAGGGCCTGCTGTCGGGCAGCCGCAAGAGCATCAAGACCATCAGCTATGAGGTGGGTTATGACGATGCGAGTTTCTTTGCGCGGTTGTTCAGGCAGCACACGGAGTTGTCGCCGAATCAGTATCGCCAGCAGTTCCAGCAGGCCGCGTGATTAAACAAAATGTGGGAGGGGGCTAGCCCCCGATAGCGGTCTGTCAGTAACAGATGCACTGACTGATCCACCGCATCGGGGGCAAGCCCCCTCCCACACTTTGATCTACATCGGCCTTACGGTTTGTGGCCGCGCGACAGGAATTCGTGGGACTGCATTTCCAGCAAACGACTCAAGGTGCGTTGGAATTCGAAGTTCAAGCGACCGCCCGTGTAGAGGTCCTTGAGCTCGACTTCCGCCGAGATGATCAGCTTGACGTTACGGTCATAGAACTCGTCGACCATGTTGATAAAACGCCGCGCGATGTCGTCGGTGGTCACGCCCATCTGTTCCACACCGCTCAAGATCACCGCATGGAAGATCTTGCCCAATTCGATGTAGTCGTTCTGGCTACGCGGGCCGTCGCACAGTTGGCGGAATTCGAACCATGCCACGTCATCGCAGGTACGCAAGGCGATGATTTCGCGGTTTTCGATCATCAACTTGTCGTTTTCCACGGCTTGGGTGCATTCCGGCGTCAACGCGCGGAAGCTTTTCTTCAGGCTTTCGTGGGCCGCCTCATTGAGCGGGAAGTGGAACAGCTCCGCTTGCTCGAGGTGACGCAAACGATAGTCGACGCCGCTGTCGACGTTGACGATATCGGTGTGCTGCTTGATCAACGCAATGGCCGGCAGGAAGCGTGCGCGCTGCAGGCCATCCTTGTAGAGGCCATCGGGCACGATGTTTGAGGTGGCAACCAGGGTCACGCCGTTCTTGAACAGCTCTTCCATCAAGGTGCCGAGGATCATGGCATCGGTGATGTCGGAGACGAAGAACTCATCGAAGCAGATCACCCGCGCTTCGTCGGAGAAACGCTTGGCGATGATCGTCAGCGGGTTCTTCTCCCCAGGCAGGGTCTTCATCTCTTCGTGCACGCGCTTCATGAAGCGGTGGAAGTGGGTGCGGACCTTTTCCTTGAACGGCAGCGCTTCGAAGAAGGTGTCCACCAGGTAGGTCTTGCCCCGGCCGACGCCACCCCAGAAGTACAGGCCCTTGACCGGTGTGCGGTCTTTCTTGCCAAACAGCTTGCTGAGCATGCCCTGCTTGCTTTGCGAAGCCGCGACCAGGTCTTCGTACAGGCGCTGCAAATGACGCACCGCATTTTCCTGGGCCGCGTCATGGAAGAAGTCAGGGCGTTTCAGATCAGCTTGATATCGTTCTAGGGGCGTCATAATTTCGTTAGCAAGGCAACAAAAACGGGCCGTCACTGTAACGACGGCCCTGGATAATGGCAATCAACCCTTGGTCGGGTTAATCCTCGGAGGGGGTCAGCGCGACGCGCAAGGCGGCGATGGCGGCGTCACGGGACGCGCTGTCGGCGAACTCGGCGCTGTCGGCCACGGCCGCGTCGCCCAGCCATACGCTGAAGCCCAGGGCTTGGGTACGTATGTCCAAGGTACCGCCGCTTTGCAATTGCTTGGTCACCGCGCCCGCCGCCTTGCCGTCGGCGAAGGTGCGCGACAGCAGCAGTTGCTCGCCGTCGGCGGCCAACAGGCGGAAGCGGAAGCTGCCGTCGTCTTCACGAAAGCTTACGAAACGCGCGGCCTTCGCCGCCTTTTTCTTGGGGGCAACCGGCACCGCAGCCTGGTTGACGAACGAACGCAAGCCCACCGCTTCGCGCAGTTCGGCGAGGAACGGTGCCGCCACGGCACGGGCCTTCTTGGCGCCGACCAGCAGCAGATCTTCCATGTCTGACGGGCGCGACATCAGTTGGTGGTAACGCTCGCGCGCTTCACCCAATTGCCCATCCAGCAACTGGAACAGACGATTCTTCGCCTCACCCCAGCCCAGGCCTTGCAGCAGTTCACTGCGCAGCTCTTGCTCCTGGGCCTTGCTCGCAAATGCCTGGTACAGCGTGAACAGGTGGGAGGTGTCCGGGTCCTTCGCCTCGCCGGGCGCGCGCGAGTCGGTGACGATCCGCGAGATCGCCTCCTTCATGTCCTTGGCGCTGGTGAACAACGGGATGGTGTTGTCATAGCTCTTGGACATCTTGCGGCCATCCAGGCCCGGCAAGGTGGCGACGCTTTCTTCGATCAACGCCTCGGGCATGGTGAAGAATTCTTTACCGTTGCCGAACAGATGGTTGAAACGCTGGCCGATATCACGGGCCATTTCCACGTGCTGGATCTGGTCGCGGCCCACCGGCACCTTGTGCGCGTTGAACATCAGGATGTCCGCCGCCATCAGCACCGGGTAGCTGTACAGACCCATGGTGATGCCCGCATCCGGGTCTTCGCCGCTCTCGACGTTCTTGTCCACCGAGGCCTTGTAGGCATGGGCACGGTTGAGCAGGCCCTTGGCGGCCACGCAGGTCAGCAGCCAGGTCAGCTCGGGAATCTCGGGGATGTCGGACTGGCGATAGAACGTCACCCGGTTCACATCCAGGCCACCGGCCAGCCAGGTCGCGGCGATTTCCATACGCGAGCGCTGGATGCGCTGCGGGTCATCGCATTTGATCAGGGCGTGGTAGTCGGCCAGGAAGTAGAAGGAATCGGCATTGGCGTCCTGGCTGGCAAGGATTGCCGGGCGGATCGCACCGGCGTAGTTGCCCAGGTGCGGCGTGCCGGTGGTGGTGATGCCGGTGAGGATACGGGTACGCGTCGTCATGGGTAATCGCTTATCAGACTGCTATCAATTCGAGAGGCGCGGCAGCACCAGATCCTTCAGATCGGTGAGCTTGCCGTGAAAAAAGTGTCCGCATTCTGCCACTTTCAGCAGCTCATGGGGGCGTTTCAGGGCGCCAGACCAGTCGTAAACGACTTGCGGGTCGACCACTTCGTCGGTTTCCGGCTGGATTAGCGTCAACGGGCAATCATGTGGCAGCACATCCGTGTCACGCAGGCGCATCACTGCGGCAGCCACCATGAACAGGTGCGCCAGCTTCTCGCCCTTGGCTTCCAGGCGCCCGCCGAGGCTGGCGGCCACGTAGCCACCGAAGGAAAAGCCCAGCAGGGTGAGCGGTAGATCAGGGTGTTTTTCCCGCAGCCACGTGGCGGCCGCTTCGGCATCGTCAACTTCGCCGCTGGCCATGTCGTGGCTACCGGCACTCGCGCCGACGCCACGATAATTGAAACGCAACGTAATCAAGCCGGCATCGCGGGCGGTGCGTTGCAGGGTCGAGACAACTTTATTGAGCATGGTCCCGCCCTGCACCGGGTTAGGGTGGCAGATCAGCGCCAGGCCGCGTGGGGCGGGGTGATCCAGGTACAGGGCTTCCAATTGACCCACCGGGCCATTGATCAAAACGGGGGTTTCACGCATGAGCAAGGATGAACTCCGTGACCTCTCAAGGGGTCGACTCGTCTAGCTAAAAGTCTGTGCATGGCATCATTGCGAGCTTAATCGCGGTATACAGCGCAGGTTTGAGCCGTTAACGTAAAGCAAAGCCGTTTATAGAGGAAGGACTCGTGGAACACTCGCTCTTAGTTTGGTTGTTGCCGACTCTTGCCCTGGTTGCCGGTGTCGCCATTGGATTCCTGGTTGCTCGCCTGCTGCCGAATGCCGCGCCTAACCGCACGCAGCGTCAGTTGGATGACATTCAGGAACGTTTTGACAGTTATCAGAACGAGGTTGTTACCCACTTCAACAGCACCGCGACCCTGGTCAAGAAGCTCACCCAGAGCTACCAGGAAGTACAGGATCATCTCGCCGATGGCGCTAACCGCCTGGCCCTCGACGACATCACCCGCCAGCGCCTGCTGGCCGCGTTGCATTCCGATGCACCGCAGACCCCACGGGAACGCCTGACCCCGCCCCGGGAAAACCAGGAACCGCCACGGGACTACGCGCCAAAAACGCCGGACGCCCCAGGCATGCTGGATGAGCATTACGGCTTGAAGAAGTAAGTTAGCTTCCAGCAACACAAAGCCCGGCTGATCGATGATCAGCCGGGCTTTTTATTGGGCCTCAATTTTCCTGACAATGCAGATCCAATGTGGGAGGGGGCTTGCCCCCGATTCCGGTGGATCAGCCAATGCATCTGTGACTGACAGACCGCCATCGGGGGCAAGCCCCCTCCCACATTGATCGAGCCCCGCCTCAGGACACTGTCTGTTCCTGCAACCGCCCACCCTCGATCCGCACATGCCGCCCATGGAAACGCTTGAGGCTGCTGCGATGACCGACGCTGACGATACTCAGCCCCGGCAATTGATCGATCAGCGCCTGATACAGCGTCGCTTCATCCTCTTCATCCATGGCCGACGTCGCTTCGTCCATGTACAGCCATTGCGGCGCGAACAGCAAGGCGCGGGCAAAGGCCAGGCGCTGCTGCTCGCCGGGCGAGAGCATGCGCTGCCAGTGGTTGGCTTCATCCAGACGGCTGACCAGATGCGGCAGGCGACAGGTTTCCAGTACCTGTGCATAACGTTGCGCAGGGTAAGCGCTGTCCTCTTGTGGATAACTCAACACGGCCTTCAACGTGCCAATCGGTAAATAAGGCTTCTGCGGCAGAAACAGATAACGCGTCGCCGGCAGGCGAATGCTGCCATGCCCTGCCGGCCACAAATGGCCCATTGCGCGCAGCAGCGTACTTTTACCGCTGCCGGAACGCCCGCTGAGCATCACGCGCTGACCCGGCTCCACGATCATGTCGGCGTCGGTGAGCAAGTGACGACCATCGGCCAGGTCCATGCCCAGACTCTTGATCACCAGCTGTTCGCCTTCAGGGCTCACATCAATGGCCGGGGCACGCTGCTCGTTGTCGCTCATGGCCTGCTGGAAACTCAGCAGACGGTCGCTGGTGGCACGCCACGCCGCGAGTTCCGAGTAGGCGTTGATGAACCAACTGAAGTTTTCCTGCACATTGCCAAACGCCGAGTTGATTTGCATCAGCTCGCCCAGTTCGATCTTGCCGGTGAAGTAGCGCGGCGCGGCGACGATAAACGGGAAGATAATCGCTATCTGGCTGTAGCCGGCGGTGAAAAAGGTCAGGCGCTTGGACACTTTCATGATGTCCCAGAAGTTGTGCCAGACCTTGCCGAAGCGCGAGCTCAGGCGCTGCTTTTCATTCGGCTCGCCGTTATAGAGGGCGATGCTTTCAGCATTTTCACGCACCCGCACCATGGAGAAACGCAGGTCCGCTTCGAAGCGCTGTTGCTGGTTGTTCAAGCCGATCAAGCGTCGCCCGATCAGGTGCGTCAGCCAACTGCCCACGGCGGCATACAGCAGCGCACACCAGAACATGTAGCCGGGAATGGTGATGCCAAACACTTCGATGCTGCCCGACACGCCCCACAGGATGATCGAGAACGACACCAGGCTGACCACGTTGCGCAGCAGTCCCAGGCCCAGGCTCAAGGTGCTGGTGGTAAAGGTATTGAGGTCTTCGGAAATCCGCTGGTCCGGGTTATCGGTGTAGCCGCCCTGCTCCAGCTGGTAGTAGTTCTTGTGGGCAAGCCAGCGCGCGAAGTGCTTTTCGGTCAGCCAGGCACGCCAGCGGATGGTGAGCATCTGGGTCAGGTACAAGCGATACACCGCGCCGAGGATCGCCACGGCCGCGATGCCGCCGAAGTAACCGATCAATTGCCAGAAGGCGGCCGTGTCCTTCTTTTCCAGGGCGTTGTAGAAATCCTTGTACCAGTGGTTGATCCACACCGAGATCGCCACGCTGAACAGCGACAAACCAATCACGGCAGCCAGCAGCAACCAGGCCCGGCCCTTCTCTTCACTGCGCCAATACGGCGTGATCATCGCCCAGGTACGGCGGAAGAATTGCCCACGCACCGCATCATTGACCGCGGAGTATTCAGCGTTCTGATTCATCGTTCAGGCTCGGTAGGAAATTATGACAGGCGTTTGAACCGATCATAGGCGATCGGTTCACGGCTCCGTGCAGCCTGAGGCAGATTGTTCAGTCTTCGTTCAGCGCCGTACCGGGCGCTTCTGCAGTTTGCGCTGCAACGTACGACGGTGCATGCCCAGGGCGCGAGCAGTGGCGGAGATGTTGCCTTCGTGCTCGGTCAGTACGCGCTGGATGTGTTCCCACTGCAGGCGGTCGACCGACATGGGGTTTTCCGGCACCAGGGTGTCGAGGTCGGCGTGCTCGGAAAGCAGCGCGGCGAGCACGTCATCGGCATCCGCCGGCTTGCACAGGTAATTGCACGCGCCACGCTTGATCGCTTCGACGGCGGTGGCGATGCTGGAATAACCGGTGAGGATCACCACGCGCATTTCCGGGTCGAGTTCGAGCAGCTTGGGCAACAGCACCAGGCCGGAGTCGCCGTCCATTTTCAGGTCGAGCGCGGCATAGTCCGGCAGGTCGGCCTGGGCGATGGCCAGGCCTTCTTCGGCTGAGCCCGCGGTGCTGACGCGAAAACCGCGACGGCTCATGGCGCGGGCCATCACGCGGGTAAAGGTGGCGTCATCATCTACCAGCAACAGATGCGGCAGTTCTTCGCCTTCGACTTGGATCTCGTCACTCATCGATATCTCCTCGTGCGACACGGGGCAGGCGCAGCTCGGTGAGCGTGCCACCTTCCTCATGACTATAGAGCTTCACTGAGCCGCCCGCGCGGGTCACGCTGGCCTTGCTCAAAAACAGGCCGAGGCCGAAGCCTTTGCCCTTGGTGGTAAAGAACGGTTTGCCGATCTGCTCGGCAATGGCCAACGGCACACCCGCGCCGTGGTCACGAATGCTGATGGTGACGTTTTCCGCGTCCCAGTCCAACTGCACGCCCAGGCCTTCGGGGCAGGCGTCGGCCGCATTGTTCAGCAGGTTGAGCAAGGCCTGGGTGAGATCAGGCGGCGGCGCCATGCGCGGTACGCTGCCCTGGCCCAACAGGCTGAAACGGTAACTGGCTTCGGGACGCATCAGGTGCCAACGGTTCAGCGCTTCGTCGAGCCACTGGGTGACATCCTGCATTTCTACCGCCAGGCGGCGATTGGCTTCGGCGGCGCGTACCAGTTGCTGCAGGGTCAATTTGCACTGCTTGACCTGTTCCTGCAGCACGCTGAGGTCATCCTGCAACGCCGGGTCGTGATGGTCCTGGGTCATCTCCTTGAGCAGCACGCTCATGGTCGCCAGCGGCGTGCCCAACTCGTGGGCGGCACCTGCGGCCTGCGTGGCGACGGCCAACAATTGTTGGTCGCGCAGGCCTTCTTCACGGCGAATTGCACGCAGTTCTTCCTGGCGACGCAACTCTTCGGCCATGCGCGCGGCAAAAAACGTGATCACGGCGGCGGACAGCGCAAAGCTCAGCCACATCCCGTAGATCTGCAGGTTTTCCCGGGCGATGGGAAACGTCTGCAAAGGATAGAACTGCGCCAACAGCAAGGTGTACAGCGTCAACGCGATGCCCGACAGCACCACCGAATAGCGCCACGGCAACGTCACGGCGGCAATGGTCAGTGGCACCAGATAATAAGAAACGAACGGGTTGGTGGAACCGCCGGAGAAATACAGCAACACACTGTGGATAAACAGGTCGCACGCCAATTGCAGGGCATATTCCAATTCGGTGACCGGCCATGTGGTGCGCAACCGAATCGCGGTAAACGCACACAACACGGTGGAGAAGCCGAGGGTCACCGCCAGTTGCAGCCAGGGCAGCGGCAACAGGTCGAACCAATAGGCGAGCCCGACGGAACCTGCCTGTGCGGCCAAGACCAGGGTGCGAATGAACGTCAGGCGCCAGAGGTTCTGGCGGGTGGCGGAAGTCAGTTTTACGGCGGCGAGCATGAGCTCTCCCGATGAGCGCTGCAGGCGGATCGGCACGAGTATAAACGAAGCAGACCGCCTGGCACGGCGCGTGTGGCTCTTTGACGCAGGCGCGCAGATGACCGCTCGTCGGGGCTGCTGCAAGATGTAGGGAATGTGTAAACCCGAAGAACCCGATGCCACCGTCTACAGTCATACCGAACACGACAATCCCAAGGAGCTTTCATGTCTCGTTTCACTCGCAGTGCAGCGGTTCTCACCCTCGGCGCCAGCGCCCTGGCCAGCCTGCCGGCCATGGCCGCCGATGAACTGCATTACAACCAGATCTCGCTGCGCGCCGAAGTCAGCCAGGAAGTGGCGCGCGACAAGATGATCGTCACTCTTTACACCGAAGCGCAAAACGCCGACCCGGCCAAGCTTGCCGCTGAAATCACCACCACCATGAACCAGGCCCTGGGCCAGGCGCGCGAAGTCAAGGCCGTGACCCTGCGCCAAGGCAGCCGCAACAGCTACCCGATCTACGACAGCAAGAATCAGAAAATCACCGGCTGGCGCGAACGCGCCGAACTGCGCCTGGAAAGCGCGGACTTCCCGGCGCTGTCCAAACTCACCGGCGAGCTGTTGAACACCCTGAAAATGGACAACATGGACTTCGCCATCGCTGACAGCACGCGCAAGGCCAGCGAAGACGCGCTGCTCAAAGACGCGGTTGCCGCGTTCAAGGCCCGCGCGCAACTGGCCACCGATGCGCTGGGCGGCAAGGGCTACAAGATCGTTAACCTGAACTTCAACACCAACGGTTATCCACAGCCGTATGCGCGCGGCGGGATGATGATGAAAGCGGCCATGGTGGATTCGGCGCCAACGCCTGAAGTGGAGGCCGGCACCAGCCAGGTCAACATGAGTGCAGACGGTGTCATTGAAGTTTTGCAATAAGTTTTCGACATACCAACAGGGCGTAATCCTTTAAGGGTTACGCCTTTTTTATTGCCGCCTACGGAACACCAGGACCGTTACGACAAACTCAAAGGCTTTAGACTACAGTCACTTTCTCCACCTCCCCCGCTACACCCTGGAGACTTCTCGTTAAAAACCCTCGATATAAGCTCGGAACTTAAGCCGCCTAATTATCCACCCACTGTAGCGACCACGATTACTTTGAAACAGAGCATCGAACAACCATCCAACTAAGACACATCCCACCCACAGAACATTGCGCATAACGATTCTTTTGTTTTTCGGTCAACGGCGATTATTAATCCAATCATTAATGTGAGTTGATTATGAATATAGCGGCGGCTCTCGCTCCCACGCCAACCTCCTTCCCCACACCGCCCACGAACAATCGTCAGCAACGGGGAATAGATGACTCGCACACAACAAAAAAATGGGCACAGGAAGAAAGGGTAGACCCACCCCCTCCTAAAAATTCGTTCGGACTGCATCCAGTTCCAGCACCGACACCCGAGCATGAGCTTGATACTTCCAAGACCATCATCTACGGTTCAGTCAACGTTATTCCGCCAACGGCGAACTATACGCAGCGCGAACGCGAGCAGCGTATCCAAGCCTACGCCGATCGTGTCGCCACACAAATCAAGCACATCGAAAGCGGCAGCGACGGTGAGCGCAATACCCGGTTCCAGCAAACTCGCCCGTTCCTCGAACCTGCCGGTTACTTCAGCGGTGGGTTGTTGGCAGCTGGCTACGACCCCCAGGAGGAAGTCACGGTCACCTTCTACTCCTATGTAGGAATGGGCACACCCCAGGAGGAAACCAGTAGGAACGTACGCACCTACTTTGCCTGGGAGATTGCCGCCGGAGCATTTGCCCATGACAAGGTGCCAAGGGGTGGCCCGCTGAACTTCCAGGGTATGCAAATCAGTGCGCAAGATAAAAACAAAATTGACGAACTGGAAGTGCTGGGCAGCCATTTGCAAGATCATTGGGAACATGATGTCGCCGCCCCCCTGCGCGACGCTTCGGGAGCACTTGCGAAACGCTCGGGCGAAGCAGACGCCTATGTGTTGCAGGGAACATTGCAAAGTCTACGTGACGACAAACACAGTTATGAACGTTTGACCCCTGCCGCTCAGGCTGCAATTACTCGCACACTGGAAAACCATGGGAACGCCGTCATTCCGAACCTATACGGCTATCCATTGGCCGGGTATGCCTTTATTCCCTACATCAATTACCACGGTGATTACGATCACCGCCCCAACAAAGGCCTGATGATCGATTTGAAGAACGGCACCGTCAGTGAAATAGACGGAGATGACAACTTCGCCAACTGGGCTAAACATAACCATGCCCAATTACTCAACCGTTTCAACGCCCGCGATAGGCAAGGCGGTCACGACGCTCACTGGGTAAGCGCCGGTTACGTACTCAACGCTTTGATTCTAGACAAGCATTCCACGTTTCCGGGCAGAAAGGGGCCCCTCTCGGATAAGGCCGTGCCGGTCCGAGAATTATTCAATTACGCACAATCGCGCGACAGCGATTACTACCTGAAATTCGGTGACCTCAAAAACGGCATTGCCCCTCACTATCAGGCGATGAATGCGAAAAATGCATTGTGGGCAGACCAAACCGAGGTATTTGGCGCCTCTCAGCAACACTGGAAAGAAGCAAAAGAGTTTTGGGGCAACACCTTCGGTTACTTACCTATCGTTGGCAATGCAGGCAATATCGTTTTCGGCGTGCACGATAGCCTCTATGGCCAGACCGCAGAGGATCGGGTTAGCGGCAATGCCGCGGCAGTCATATCCGGCCTGCAACTGGCGCACGAACTTGCACCCATTGGAGTGCACGGGGCAGAAGCACCGCCGGCGAACTTCTCTAATGGCGCGCATTACAGGTGGCAGTCCGATGAGCAAACACATCAGTTGGAATTAGTGCGGGTGAGCAAAGCTTCAAATCAGGCAGACCCCGTCGATGCGGGGCTAACGCCGTCGCCAGACAACGATACCCTGTCCACACCCCACTTGACCGACGAAAAAATCGCCACACTCAGACAATTGATTCCACGCCAGGATTCGTCGAGCATTGATGAGTTATTCGCCGATAAAAACAATTTCAGCACGCTGGATGGAAAAATAAGCCAACTCAAGGAAATCGATGAGCAACTCTACACCTTTGTAGATAGCACCAAGCTGGGGAAGGACACTCGTTTGAACATACTGGTGCATGGCCTATCCGACCCCACCACAGGTATCGCTAAAGTTATATATGATGGGGAACTTAATACGCCACAGGATTTACTCGACACCTTACGTTTTCAAAGCATTAACCCACAAGACTATGGAAATATTCGCCTTCTATCATGCGGCTCTGCAGATGGCGGCACCGCTTCGTTTGCCGCCGAGTTCCAGCGACTCATAGATCGCCCTGTAAAAGGTTATAAAGGCACGGTAACGGTGGGCGTGACGCCGGAAGCAATAAAGCGCTTCACTGACACAATTGAAAACCACTATGTAAACCAAGCCAATCAAAAAAACATCACGATGACGGACAGCCTCAGAAATGACATCAGACTTCTCGCCGAACGCGATGTTAATGAAGATGTAATGAAGCACTTCAGAACCTTGAAGAAAAACCCATACTGGAACCCTTGGAAGTGGTGGACCTTTGAATACAAGCCCGTTCGCTTCGACCAACGTAGCGCATCACGATGATGGTGGCGCCTCTTTCCATGTACACCCTTACATCGGCAAACTTTCGCTTTCCGTGCAATTTTTCATAAGCTGACCCTAAGCGCCTGACTAAAACAAGTGCGCTGTCTGAACCGTGCAGACGGCAATTTAACCTATCTTCACTCCCACATTGACGACAACCTCGGTTATCTTCGTTTGAATTCGGGCAGCGCTTTATGTCTGTCACTTCAGGGGGGCATCATGGAAAGAGTCATCTTCAAACCGCTACTTCTCGCCGTCGGCGTTCTGGCCTTCACGCCACTGGCCCAGGCGGCCACCACCTTGGTCTACTGCTCCGAAGCCAGCCCCGCCGGCTTCGACCCCAGCCAATACACCAGCGGCACCGAGTTCGACGCCTCCGCCGAAACCGTGTTCAACCGCCTTACCCAGTTCAAGCGCGGCGGTACCGAAGTCGAGCCCGGCCTCGCCACCCGCTGGGAAGTGTCCGAAGACGGTCTCACCTATACCTTCCACCTGCGGGACGGCGTCAAGTTCCACACCACCGATTTCTTCACCCCCACCCGCGACTTCAACGCCGATGACGTGTTGTTTACCTTCAACCGCCTGCTGGATGCCGAGAGCCCGTTTCGCAAGGCTTACCCCTCTGAATCGCCCTACTTCACCGACATGGGCTTGAACACCACGATCAAGAGTCTCGACAAACTCGACGAACACACCGTGCGCTTCAACCTGAACAACGTTGATGCATCGTTCGTGCAGAACCTGGCGATGAGTTTCGCTTCGGTGCAATCGGCCGAATATGCCGCCCAGCTCTTGAAACAGGGCAAGGCCGAGGACATCAATCAGAAACCGGTCGGCACCGGCCCGTTCGTGTTCAAGCGCTATCAGAAAGACTCGCAGATCCGCTACGTTGCCAATAAGCAGTACTGGAAACCCGAGGACGTGAAGCTCGACAACCTGGTATTCGCCATCACCCCTGACGCCGCCGCACGCGTGCAGAAACTCAAGGCGGGTGAATGTCAGGTCAGCGGCTACCCGCGCCCGTCCGACATCGAGGTGATCAAGCAGGACCCAAACCTGCGCGTGCAGCAGCAGGCCGGCTTCAATTTGGGTTTCCTGGCGTACAACGTCACCCACCCGCCGCTGGACCAACTCAAGGTGCGCCAGGCGCTGGATATGGCCATCGACAAACCGGCCATCATCAAGGCTGTTTACCAAAGCGCCGGACAATTGGCGCAGAACGCTCTCCCTCCCGCGCAGTGGTCTTATGACCCGACGATCAAGGACGCCCCCTACGACCCGGCCAAGGCCCGGGCGCTACTAAAAGAAGCAGGGGTTGCACCAGGTACCACCATCAACCTGTGGGCGATGACCGTGCAACGCGCCTCCAACCCGAACGCGCGCATGTCGGCACAAATGATCCAGCAGGATTGGGCCAAGGTCGGCATCAAGGCCAACATCGTCAGCTATGAGTGGGGCGAATACATCAAGCGCGCCAAAAATGGCGAGCATGACGCCATGATCTACGGCTGGACCGGCGATAACGGCGACCCGGATAACTGGCTCGGCGTGCTCTACAGTTGTGCCGCGGTCAAGGGCAGCAATTACGCCAAATGGTGTAACCCGGCCTATGACAAGCTGGTGCAGCAGGCCAAGGTCAGCAACGACCGCGAGCAGCGCATCAAGTGGTATCAGCAGGCTCAACAAATCCTTAAGGAACAAGTACCTATAACGCCTATTGCGAACTCGACGGTATTCCAGCCGCTGCGCAAGGAAGTTCGCGATTTCAAGATCAGCCCCTTTGGGCTGACCCCCTTCTATGGCGTGAGTCTAGATAAGTAACAACAACGCCCCAACCGAGTGCACTAGACACGTCGGTTGGGCCTTTTCGGTGCGCACGGCGCACCGAAAAAACCCGCCAAATAGATGCATTTATGTCGAAACTTTCATAAATGCGACATTCTTGTACGCCCGTCCCACTGTTTGGCGCTTGCAACCGTTCAACATCTTGCAATGGGTATGGCGCCTGCATAAGTATCCGCAGGCCGACTCACGAGGTCGCCCTCACCACCAAAAATGACAACAAATCATGAGGCCAACATGCTTAAACACGCAGTCCTTCCGTTCTTAGTGAGCGCTGGCCTTATGGCCGCAGCCCCGTTTGCCCAAGCGGCAACTAACCTGGTGTTCTGCTCCGAAGGGAGCCCGGCCGGTTTTGACCCAGGCCAGTACACCACCGGAACAGACTTCGATGCCTCGGCCGAAACCATGTTCAACCGCCTGAGCCAGTTCGAACGTGGCGGCACCGCCGTGATTCCTGGCCTCGCTACCAGCTGGGACGTGTCCCCGGACGGCCTGACGTATACCTTCCACCTTCGGGAAGGCGTCAAGTTCCACACCACTCCATATTTCAAGCCGACGCGTGAATTCAATGCCGATGACGTGCTCTTCACGTTCAACCGCATGATCAACAAGGACGACCCGTTCCGCAAAGCCTACCCCACTGAGTTCCCGTACTTCTCCGACATGGAGATGGACAAGAACATCAAGAACATCGAAAAAGTCGATGATCACACCGTCAAGTTCACCCTTGGCACCGTGGACGCCGCTTTCATCCAGAACCTGGCGATGAGCTTCGCCTCGATCCAGTCGGCCGAATACGCCGCCCAGCTGTTGAAGGAAGGCAAGGCCAGCGACATCAACCAGAAGCCAATCGGCACTGGCCCGTTCGTGTTCAAGAGCTACCAGAAAGACTCCAATATTCGCTTCACCGGCAACAAGGAATACTGGAAGCCTGAAGACGTCAAGATCGACAACCTGATCTTCGCCATTTCCACGGACCCATCGGTCCGCATCCAGAAACTGAAGAAGAACGAGTGCCAGATCACGGCCTATCCTCGCCCGGCGGACATCAAGCCACTGGAAGCGGACAAGGACATGAAAATGCCGCACCAGGCCGGTTTCAACCTGGGTTACATCGCCTACAACGTGATGCCTGTGCTTAAAGGCCAGACCACGCCGAACCCACTGGCTGACCTGCGGGTTCGCCAGGCGCTGGATATGGCGGTGAACAAGCAGCAGATCATCGACTCCGTGTACCAGGGCGCTGGTCAACTGGCCGTCAACGCCATGCCGCCAACCCAGTGGTCGTATGACACCACTATCAAGGATGCCAAGTACGACCCGGCAAAAGCCAGGGAACTGCTCAAGGAAGCCGGCATCAAGGAAGGCACCGAGATCACCCTGTGGGCCATGCCAGTACAGCGTCCGTACAACCCGAACGCCAAGCTGATGGCCGAGATGCTGCAGAGCGACTGGAAACAGATCGGTCTGAAGGTCAACATCGTCAGCTACGAGTGGGGCGAGTACATCAAGCGTTCCAAAGGTGGTGAGAACCAGGCCATGATCATTGGCTGGAGCGGTGACAATGGTGACCCGGACAACTGGCTCGGCACGCTGTTTTCATCCCCGGCATTGAACGGCAACAACTTCTCCAAATTCGTCAACAAAGACTACGACGCCCTGATCAGCCAGGCCAAGGCGACCACAGATGTTGCCAAGCGCACCGAACTGTACAAACAGGCGCAACAACTGCTTAAACGTGAACTGCCTTACACACCTATCGCGCACTCGACGGTGTATCAACCCATGCGCAACACCGTGCAGGACTTCAAGATCAGCCCGTTTGGCTTGAACTCCTTCTATGGCGTCAGCGTAAGCGGCAAGTAAGGATCGATAGCGGCGACGCTCATAACGTCGCCGTTATTACATCTGCCAGACCCGTAGGAAACAGACCACACCCGCAAGCGTTGCCGCCTTACAGCAATGAACTGCGCTTCGTGCCTCCGTTGCCTACAGGGTCAATCCGATTTGGCGCATTTACTGTGAAGTCCGCGACCCATAACGTCGTAGGACTACAGAGGTACCAATTCGGGAAAGGCACTTACCGCATGTGGGACCAGTGATGTCCCCTTGGCTACAGGCCTGAGGGATTGCTCGCTGTTGATAACTACACACAAGGATCGGAATCGTCATGCGCCATACCACCGTTCTATCCGCAATGTTTGCCGCCAGCCTGCTGGCTGTGGCCACCACGGCTCAGGCCGCCGAAAAGAAGAGCCTGGTGTTCTGCTCCGAGGGCAGCCCGGCGGGCTTTGACACGGCGCAATACACCACCGCCACCGACAACGATGCCGCTGAGCCGTTATACAACCGCCTTGTCGAGTTCGAAAAAGGCGCGACTGACGTAGTGCCTGGGCTGGCAACCAAGTGGGATATTTCCGAAGACGGGCTGACCTACACCTTTCATCTGCGCGAAGGGGTGAAGTTCCACAGCAACAAGGAGTTCAAGCCAACGCGCGACTTCAATGCCGACGACGTGCTGTTCACGTTCAACCGCATGCTTGACCCTGACCACCCGTTCCGCAAGGCCTACCCTACCGAGTTCCCGTACTTCAACGGCATGAGCCTGAACAAGAACATTGCCAAGGTTGAAAAAACCGACCCGCACACCGTGGTGATCACCCTGAATACGGTGGATGCCGCGTTCGTGCAAAACATCGCCATGAGCTTCGCCGCAATCCTCTCGGCCGAGTATGCCGAGCAATTGCTCAAGGAAGGCAAACCCAGCGATATCAACCAGAAGCCCATCGGCACTGGCCCGTTCGTGTTCCAGCGTTATCAGAAAGACTCGCAGATTCGCTATGTGGCCAACAAACAGTATTGGGACCCCAGCAAGGTCAAGCTCGACCAGTTGATCTTCGCCATCAATACCGACGCCTCGGTGCGCGTGCAGAAGCTCAAGGCCGGCGAATGCCAGGTCACCCTGCACCCGCGTCCCGCCGACGTCGACGCGCTCAAGGCCGACCCGAACCTGCAACTGCTGACCAAGCCCGGCTTCAACCTTGGCTACATCGCCTACAACGTGCGCCACAAGCCCTTCGACCAACTCGAAGTGCGCCAGGCGCTGGACATGGCGGTGAACAAGCAGAGCATCCTCAATGCGGTGTACCAGGGCGCCGGGCAACTGGCGGTCAACGCCATGCCGCCGACCCAGTGGTCCTACGACGACAGCATCAAGGACGCCGCCTACAACCCGGAAAAAGCCAAGGAACTGCTCAAGGCCGCCGGCGTGAAGGAAGGCACTGAGATCACCCTGTGGGCGATGCCGGTGCAACGGCCGTACAACCCCAACGCCAAGCTGATGGCGGAAATGCTGCAGAACGATTGGGCCAAGATCGGCCTGAAAGTGAAAATCGTCAGCTACGAATGGGGCGAATACATCAAGCGCACCAAGAACGGCGAGCACGATGTCAGCCTGATCGGCTGGACCGGTGACAACGGTGACCCGGACAACTGGCTGGGTACCCTCTACAGCTGCGACGCCATCGGCGGGAACAACTACTCCATGTGGTGTGACCCGGCGTACGACAAGCTGGTCAAGCAAGCCAAGGTCGTGACCGACCGCGAACAAAGGACTGTTCTGTACAAACAGGCGCAGCAACTGCTCAAGCAGCAGGTGCCGATCACGCCAATCGCCCACTCGACGGTCAACCAGCCGTTAAGCGCCAAAGTCGAAGGCTTCAAGGTGAGCCCCTTCGGCCGCAACGTGTTCTCGGGCGTCAGTATCACCCCATAAGAAAAAATAACCGGATGGCGAAGGGCCAAGCGGCCCTTCGGCAAACGTGCAGCCTTTTGTTGGGATTTTTCCTACGCCAAACGTTTGCAATAGCTTGAACGAGTTACACACCCAATAGCCGGTTCACCTAAAAAGACCGGCATAAAAAAGAGAACCAAAGGAGCTTCACCCATGAAACTGAGCAGCAAAGCGCTTCTGGCCTTGGCCATCAGCAGCATCACGGCCACCGCCTACGCTGAAACGCAGAGCCAGGACTTCGTTCCTACCACCCTGGCCGGCACCAGCGCGCAAAGCGAAGCCAAAGGCTTTATCGAAGATTTCAGCCTGGGCGGTACCACGCGTAACTGGTACTCCCATGAAAGCAAATACCGTGGGGGCACCTTCGCCTACCAGAAGCATGGCCAAACCCTGACCGACCGTAACCGTACCAACTGGGTACAGGGCACCATCCTCAACGCCAGCTCGGGTTTCACCCAGGGCACTGTTGGCGTCAAGACCGAAGTGGCGGTGTACAACGCGCTGGTGCTGGACCGCAGCAAGCGTGACATCAAAGGCGGCTCCAACCGCACCCTGGCCGACTCCAACGGCGACGCCGTAGACCAGTGGAGCAAGCTGGGTCTGGCCAACGTGCAGTTCCGCGTGTCCAACACTACCTTGACCGCCGGTCGCCAGAACTTCAGCAGCGGCATCGTCGATACCATCGGCAACCGTGCGCTGCCTTCCAGCTTCCAGGGTGTGAGCTTCAACAGCGAAGAGTTCAGCAACCTGTCGTTCCAGGGCGGTGTTTTCGATCGCGTGTCACCGCGTAGCGAACAAAGCCTGTCGAAATTCCGCAGCGAATACGGCAATGGCGCAGAAACCGACAAAGTCTCCACCCTGGGTGTGAACTACCAGCCGCTGAAAAGCCTGAAGACCAGCTTCTTCGCCGCCAACGTGAAGGACTTCTGGAACCAGTACTACTTCGGTGCTACCCACGAATTGGGCGACGCCAAGCAACTGGGCCTGACCACCGGTTTCAACTACTACAAGACGGTCGATGAAGGCAAAAAAGAGATGGGGGAAATCGACAACGATACCTTCTCCCTGTCCCTGGGCCTGACTCACCAGGCACACAGCCTGACCTTCGCTTACCAGCAAGTGAACGGTAACGAGTACTTCGACTACCTGCACGAAACCAACGGCATCTACCTGGCCAACTCCCTGACCTCGGACTTCAACGGCCCGAACGAGAAGTCCTTCCAGATCGCCTACGCCATCAACATGGCCGAATACGGCGTGCCAGGCCTGAAGTTCAACGCCTACTCGGCGCGCGGCTGGGACATCGACGGCACCCACTACACCGGCAACAACGGCCGGGCCAAGTTCGCCTACGACGGCATCCAGTCCCAGGACGGCGAGAAGCACCAGGAATACGGTGTAGGCGCCTCTTATGCCCTGCAGAGCGGCCCACTCAAAGCCACTACCGTGCGCGCAACCTATGTTGAGCACCGTGGCAGCGAGTTCCAGTCCGACGGCAGCATCAAAGAGTTCCGTCTGGTCACCACCATTCCGTTCAACATTCTTTAATTAGCGCCAGGCAGGCGGCGGGCTCAGGACGAGCCCGCCGCCTACGCGTTTCTGGCTCCATCGATTGCAGAGGGCTCTGAATGAAAATGCTCCCGTTACAAGCTGCCATGGCCGCTGCGCTGCTGAGCGTGGCGATCGGCGTTTCGGCCAAACCGCTGGTGGTCTGCACCGAAGCCAGCCCGGAAGGTTTTGACCCGGTCCTGTACACCACCGCCGTGACCGCTGACGCCGCTGCGGAAACCATGTTCAACCGCCTGGTGGATTTCAAGCCCGGCACCACCGAAGTCGTTCCAGCGCTGGCCAAAGACCTGCCCGAGATCAGCGCCGATGGCCTGACCTACACCTTTCACCTGCGTGACGACATCAAGTTCCACACCACCGACTATTTCAAACCCACGCGCAACCTGAACGCCGACGACGTGCTTTGGAGTTTCCAGCGTCAGCTGGACCCGAATCACCCTTGGCATAAAAAGTCCCTCGTGGGCTACCCGTATTTCGAAAGCATGGGCTTCAAGGAACTGCTCAAGAGCGTAGAGAAGACCGATGACCACACCGTCGTCTTTACCCTGACCCGTCCTGAAGCACCCTTCCTGGCCGACCTGGGCATGGCATTCTCTTCAATCCATTCGAAGGAATACGCCGACCAGTTGCTCAAATCCGGCAAGACCGAAGACCTCAACGCCAAGCCTATCGGCACTGGCCCGTTCATCTTCACCCGGTATCAGAAAGACGCCCAGGCGCGCTTCAAGGCCAACCCCGACTACTTCCGTGGCAAACCGGCAGTCGACCCGCTGATCCTGGCGATCAGCACCGATAACAACGTGCGCCTGCAGAAGCTCAAGGCCAATGAATGTCAGATCGCGCTGTTCCCCAAGCCGGATGACATTCCAAGCATCAAGAAAGACCCGAACCTGAAAGTCGATGAACTGGCGGCGATGACCACCAGTTACACCGCGTTGAACACGACCCACAAATACATGAGCGATGCGCGGGTGCGTCACGCGATCAACATCGCGTTCGACAAGGCCGGCTATACCGAAGCCCTGTTCGGCAAAGGCAATGCGGTGGTGGGCACCGGTCCTTATCCGCCGACCTTGCTGGGTTTCAGCGACAAACTGAAGAACCCGCCTCGCGATCTGGACAAGGCCCGCGCCCTGCTCAAGGAAGCCGGCGTGCCGGAAGGCACCGAATTCACCCTGTTCACGCGTAACGGCGGCGGCCCGACCAACCCCAACCCGATGCTCGGCGCCCAACGCATGCAGGCGGATCTGGCGCAGATTGGCCTGAAGGTGAATATCAAAGTCATGGAATGGGGCGAGATGCTCAAGCGCGCTAAAAACGGCGAGCACGATATGGTTTCGGCTGGCTGGGTCGGTGATAACGGCGACCCTGACAACTTCCTGACGCCAAACCTGAGTTGCGATGCAGCGAAAAACGGCGAAAACTACGCGCGCTGGTGTAACAAAGAGTTTCAGGACTTGATCGACAAAGCGCGCGCCACCGCTGAACCCGCCCAGCGCGCCGCACTCTATGAACAAGCCCAGGACGTTTTCGACAAGGACCAACCATGGCTACCCATGGCTTATCCGAAACTGTTCACCGCCATGCGCAAGAACGTAGAAGGCTTCACCCAAAGCCCTCTGGGGACTAATAACTTCGCCACCACCCAGGTGAAGTAAATAAGAAAAACGCTCGGCGCCGTCGACCCTGACGGCGCCGAACCTGCCTAACCGGCTGATTGAGGTACACACCAAGATGTTTAGTTTTATTGCCCGCCGACTGGGGTTATTGATCCCCACGTTCTTCGGCATCACGTTGCTGACCTTTGCGTTGATTCGCATGATTCCAGGCGACCCCGTAGAAGTCATGATGGGCGAGCGGCGGGTTGACCCCGAAATGCATGCCCAGGCAATGGAGCGCCTTGGCCTTAACAAGCCGCTGTATGCGCAATATCTGGATTACGTCGGCAAGCTCGCCCAAGGCGACCTTGGCGAATCGCTGCGTACCCGCACCAGCGTGTGGACCGAGTTCACCGCACTCTTTCCGGCGACCTTGGAACTGTCCATCGCCGCCCTGTTGTTCGCCGGTATCCTGGGCCTGTTGGCCGGGGTGATCGCGGCCTTGAAACGAGGATCCCTGTTCGACCATGGGGTGATGGGCATCTCCCTGGCGGGATATTCGATGCCGATCTTCTGGTGGGGCCTGATCCTGATCATGTTCTTCTCGGTAAGCCTGGGCTGGACCCCGGTTTCCGGGCGTATCGACCTGCTCTACGACATCGAGCCGCGCACCGGCTTCATGCTCATTGATACTTTGCTGGCCGACGAGCCGGACGCGTTCTGGGACGCACTGCATCACCTGATCCTGCCGGCCATCGTGCTGGGCACCATCCCGCTGGCGGTGATTGCGCGGATGACCCGCTCGTCGATGCTCGAAGTGCTGCGCGAAGACTACATCCGTACCGCCAAGGCCAAGGGCCTGTCGCCGGCGCGCGTGGTGTTCGTACACGGTCTGCGCAACGCGCTGATCCCGGTATTGACCGTGGTCGGCCTGCAAGTCGGCACGTTGCTGGCCGGTGCGGTACTGACCGAAACCATCTTCTCGTGGCCCGGCATCGGCAAATGGCTGATCGAAGCCATTGGCGCGCGGGACTACCCGGTGGTGCAAAACGGCATTTTGTTGATCGCCTGCCTGGTGATCCTGGTGAACTTCGTGGTGGACATCCTCTACGGCTTCGCCAACCCACGCATCCGTCACCAGCGCTGAGATCATGACCATGACTACCTCTACTCCAGTGTCAGCAGTCGATCAGAGCCTGCTGTACCCGTCTCCGTACAAAGAATTCTGGCAAGCCTTCTCCAAGAACAAAGGCGCGGTTGCCGGCCTGCTGTTCATGTTGCTGATCGTGTTCTGCGCGATCTTCGCCCCTTGGGTTGCACCGCATAACCCGAGCGAGCAATACCGCGACTTCCTGCTCACCCCGCCATCATGGCTGGAAGGCGGGCAGATCCAGTTCCTGCTGGGCACCGATGAACTGGGCCGGGATTTGCTCTCGCGCCTGATCCAGGGTTCGCGCCTGTCGCTGTTGATCGGCTTGTCCTCCGTGGTGATGTCGCTGATTCCGGGCATCCTGCTCGGCCTGTTCGCCGGGTTCTTCCCGCGCCTGCTGGGCCCGACCATCATGCGCTTGATGGATATCATGCTGGCCCTGCCGTCGCTGCTGCTGGCCGTGGCGATTGTCGCCATCCTCGGCCCTGGCCTGATCAACACCGTGATCGCCATCGCCATTGTGTCGCTGCCGTCCTACGTGCGTCTGACCCGCGCCGCGGTGATGGGCGAACTGAACCGCGACTACGTGACCGCCGCGCGCCTGGCCGGTGCCGGCCTGCCCCGCCTGATGTTTATCACCGTGCTGCCCAACTGCATGGCGCCACTGATCGTGCAGGCCACCTTGAGTTTCTCGTCGGCGATCCTCGATGCCGCCGCCCTGGGCTTCCTCGGCCTTGGCGTACAACCGCCAACGCCGGAGTGGGGCACCATGCTGGCATCGGCCCGCGACTATATCGAACGCGCCTGGTGGGTCGTGAGCTTGCCGGGCTTGACCATTTTGCTCAGCGTGCTGGCAATCAACTTGATGGGTGACGGCCTGCGCGACGCGCTGGACCCGAAACTCAAGAACGCCGCCTGAGGAGATTCCCATGTCACTGTTAGAAATCAAGAATCTCAACGTTCGCTTCGGCGACGAGACCGCCGTGCCAGTGGTCGATGGCCTCGACATTACCGTCGACAAAGGCGAAGTCCTGGCCATCGTTGGCGAGTCGGGCTCGGGTAAATCCGTGACCATGATGGCGCTGATGGGCCTGATCGAGCACCCCGGCATCGTCACCGCCGATGCCCTGAACTTCGACGGCAAGGACATGCTCAAGCTGAGCAACCGCCAGCGTCGCCAGATCGTCGGCAAAGACCTGGCGATGGTGTTCCAGGACCCGATGACCGCGCTGAACCCCAGCTACACCGTGGGCTTCCAGATTGAAGAAGTGCTGCGCCTGCACCTGAAAATGTCCGGCAAGCAAGCGCGCAAGCGCGCCATCGAACTGTTGGAAAAAGTGGAGATCCCTGGCGCTTCCAGCCGTATGGATGCCTACCCGCACCAGCTGTCCGGCGGTATGAGTCAGCGCGTGGCAATCGCCATGGCGATTGCCGGCGAGCCGAAACTGCTGATCGCCGACGAACCGACCACCGCGTTGGACGTCACCATTCAAGCGCAGATCATGGACCTGCTGCTGGCCCTGCAAAAAGAGCAGAACATGGGCCTGGTGCTGATCACTCACGACCTCGCGGTGGTGGCTGAAACCGCCCAGCGCGTGTGCGTGATGTATGCCGGCCAGGCCGTTGAAGTCGGCCAGGTCCCGCAACTGTTCGACATTCCAGCGCACCCTTACAGCGAAGCGCTGCTCAAGGCGATCCCCGAGCACAGCCTGGGCGCCACACGCCTGGCCACGCTGCCGGGTATCGTGCCCGGCCGTTACGACCGTCCGCAAGGTTGCCTGCTGTCGCCGCGCTGCCCGTATGTGCGTGAGAACTGCCGTACCGAGCGCCCTGCGCTCGACCCGAAAACCAACAGCCTTGCGCGCTGCTTCTACCCCTTGAACCAGGAGGTGGCGTAATGGCCGTCGTTCTTACCGCCCGCGACCTGACCCGTCACTACGAAGTGTCCCGTGGCCTGTTCAAGGGCCACGCTACGGTGCGTGCCCTCAATGGTGTGTCTTTCGAACTGGAAGCCGGCAAGACCCTCGCCGTCGTGGGCGAGTCGGGTTGCGGCAAGTCCACCCTGGCCCGCGCCCTCACGCTGATCGAAGAGCCGTCATCCGGCTCCCTTAAAATCGCCGGCCAGGAAGTGGCCGGCGCCGACAAGGCCCAGCGCAAGCAATTGCGCAAAGACGTGCAGATGGTGTTCCAGAGCCCGTACGCCTCGTTGAACCCACGGCAGAAGGTCGGTGATCAGCTTGGCGAACCGCTGCTGATCAACACCAACCTGTCCGCCGCCGAACGCCGCGAAAAAGTGCAGGCGATGATGAAGCAAGTGGGCCTGCGCCCTGAGCATTATCAGCGCTACCCGCACATGTTCTCCGGTGGCCAGCGCCAGCGTATAGCCCTGGCCCGGGCGATGATGCTGCAGCCCAAAGTGCTGGTGGCGGATGAACCAACCTCGGCACTGGACGTGTCGATCCAGGCCCAGGTGCTCAACCTGTTCATGGACCTGCAGCAGGAATTCAACACGGCCTACGTGTTCATCTCCCACAACCTCGCGGTGGTGCAGCACGTTGCCGATGACGTGATGGTGATGTACCTCGGCCGCCCGGTGGAAGTGGGCCCCAAGGAAGACATCTACGCCCGCCCCCTGCACCCGTACACCCAGGCGCTGCTGTCGGCGACGCCGACCATCCACCCGGACCCGAACAAGCCGAAGATCAAGATCGTCGGCGAGCTGCCCAACCCGCTGAACCCGCCGTCAGGTTGCGCGTTCCACAAGCGCTGCCCGTACGCGACGGCACGCTGCAGCACCGAGGAGCCGCTGTTGCGGCCGTTGGATAATCGCCAGGTGGCTTGCCACTATGCGGAGCAGTTCGTGGCCTGACGATCGTTCCCACGCTCCGCGTGGGAATGCCGCCTAGGACGCTCCGCGTCCCGCCGTTGAGGTGACGCGGAGCGTCAGGGATGCATTCCCACGCGGAGCGTGGGAACGATCAAAGTCTGAGTTCTACAGCCCTTCCCGTCAGGTTGCGCATCAGCCGGGCGGGAGGGGCTTCTTTTTGCGCACGGCCTCTGTCTGGCTGTCGCCTTCGTCCGAATCGTCGCGGTAGTTTTCCACCCAAACAATTACAAACTTCCCACACGACTTCCACGCTCTAACTTCAAGGCAGAAAGAAAACTTCTTAAATATGTAACAGCAACTAAAAAACAAAGATAATGCGCTTCTAATTCCATAAAGCCTGATTAAGAATACCCGACTCTCATCATTAACAAACGGGCTATCTCATGACTGTCATCCGCGAAAAATGCTCTATCTCCAAATCCCTGGAAACCCTTCTTAACGACATCTATGCCGATGATGAGGTTTCAATGGCTGAATACAAGACTCTCCAAGCCGAAGCCGACCTTCGCTGGCAGAAGGTCATTGACGAATTAGGGCCAAACAATACGCTTAAATCGTTTCAGAACTCGATGGATATCTCCATGCATTTGCTGTACCTGAGTGCAGAGTATGCTGCATCGCAGGAAGTTACAGACTTGGGGGAAGCCTATGTAAAAGATGCGATGTATGCACAAGTTGAATACATCCAGGCGGGCACCCAACTGGCATTGAAACTGTTGCGAGTGGGGCAAAACCACCCGTAACTAACCGTCATTTCCTAAATACAAAAAAGGGCGAAGCCATGACAGCTTCGCCCTTTGTATGCCTCATCAGGAATCGCGGTCACCCTCAGGGGCATCAGGTTTCGCCGTCGTCGAAGGTCACACTGTCTTCCCCTTCATTGATGGGGTTTTCCGGATCCCTGACGTCTGTGGGCTGGGGCTGCGGTTTCCAACTGCCCGAGTTGACCTCGTTCTGCTTTTTCTTGGTGACCGGGCCGGTGTCTTTCCACTGGGGCGCCCCGGCGTCGGCCAACGCCGGAAAGGCCGTCACTCCCAGGATGGCCAGCAACACCAAAGGGATGACACGTTGAGCATTTCGCACGGTAGTCTCCTTTACAGTCGGTGGGTAAACGCTAGACCCGAAGCCGGGTTCTCGCCAATTCATGGCGTTATGAAGATCCAAATGCGGGAGGGGGCAAGCCCTCAATACTGTAGGAGCGAGCTTGCTCGCGAAGAACTCAGGGCCCCCGCGTTTATCCAGAATGAACGCGTTGCCTGGACGTTTTTCGCGAGCAAGCTCGCTCCTACAGTGTGCCCCCTCCCACATTTTGGCTTTGCAGCAGGCATAAAAAAGGGCGAAGCCATCACAGCTTCGCCCTGTTCTTTACCGCTCAGCCCTTAATGGTGCTCGCGAGTCGCCCGGAATTTCACATCCGGCCAGCGCTCTTCCATCAGCGCCAGGTTGACCCGTGTCGGCGCCAGGTAAGTCAGGTGACCGCCGCCGTCGATCGCCAGGTTTTCCACCGCTTTGTTGGAAAACTCTTCCAACTTCTTCTTATCGCTGCAATCGATCCAGCGCGCGGAGTACACGGTGATCGGCTCGTAGGAGCACTCGACCTTGTATTCCTCTTTCAAGCGGCTGGCCACCACATCGAACTGCAGCACACCGACGGCGCCGAGGATGATGTCGTTGCTGCGCTCGGGGAAGAACACCTGGGTGGCGCCTTCTTCGGCCAACTGTTGCAAACCCTGGCGCAGTTGCTTGGATTTCAGCGGATCGCGCAGGCGTACGCGGCGGAACAGTTCCGGGGCGAAGTGCGGGATACCGGTAAAGCCCAGCACTTCACCCTCAGTGAAGGTGTCGCCGATCTGGATGGTGCCGTGGTTGTGCAGGCCGATGATGTCGCCGGCGTAGGCTTCTTCGAGCTGTTCACGCTCGGAGGAGAAGAACGTCAGGGCGTCGCCGATGCGCACGTCCTTGCCGGTGCGCACGTGGCGCATCTTCATGCCTTTTTCGTAGCGGCCGGAGCAGATACGCATGAAGGCGATGCGGTCGCGGTGCTTGGGGTCCATGTTCGCCTGGATCTTGAACACGAAGCCGGTGAATTTTTCTTCCACCGGTTCAACGGTGCGCTCGTTGGCGACACGGGCAAGGGGCTTTGGCGCCCAGTTCACGACGGCGTCGAGGACGTGGTCGACGCCGAAGTTGCCCAGGGCGGTGCCGAAGAACACCGGGGTCAGTTGACCGTCGAGGAACTCCTGCTGGTTGAACTCATGGCAGGCGCCCTGTACCAGTTCGAGCTGGTCGACAAAGCGGTCGTACTCGTCGCCCAGGTGGGCGCGGGCTTCGTCGGAGTCGAGCTTTTCGATGATTTTCACATCGGTGCGCTCATGACCATGGCCGGCGGTGTAGACAATGATGTAGTCGTCGGCCAGGTGGTACACGCCCTTGAAGTCGCGGTAGCAACCAATCGGCCAGGTGATCGGCGCGGCCTTGATCTTCAGGACGGCTTCGATTTCATCCAGCAGCTCGATGGGGTCACGGATATCGCGGTCGAGTTTGTTGATGAAGCTGACAATCGGCGTGTCGCGCAAACGGCACACATCCATCAACGCGATGGTGCGTGGCTCGACGCCTTTACCGCCGTCGAGGACCATCAGCGCCGAGTCCACCGCAGTGAGGGTGCGGTAGGTGTCTTCGGAGAAGTCTTCGTGGCCCGGGGTGTCGAGCAGGTTGACCATGTGGTCGCGATACGGGAACTGCATGACCGACGTGGTAATGGAAATACCCCGTTGCTTCTCCATCTCCATCCAGTCGGATGTCGCATGGCGGTCGGATTTGCGGGATTTCACCGTGCCGGCCACCGCGATTGCCTTGCCCATCAGCAGGAGCTTTTCGGTGATGGTGGTTTTACCGGCATCGGGGTGGGAAATAATAGCGAAAGTGCGGCGTTTCGCGACTTCGGCGGCCTGGTGGGTCATGGGAAATCGCCTGGCAGGTGAGTCAAAAAAGGGCGGCGAGTATAGCGCAAACCCAGGGTTACAGACCACCGTTGAGCCCATTGGGGGTGGCTAAATGCTCCCAAGTGTGGAACCTTTTAAAAGGTAGAGACGTCCACTCCCCTGCTATCGCACTCGGAACAGGGGCTGAAAAATCAGCAAGTTAGCCTGACGAGGCTGCGCTCATGGCTCGATCGCATACTGCGTTGCCAGTATCGGCGAGCTGCTTTTCGCGAACTCATTCAGAGGCAGCCAGCCATGGCATTGCCACCGGAGAATGTGTTCGCCGACAAAAGAAAAAAAGGAGTCCGCCTGTGGCTATTCGCTATGGCAAAGGGCTGATAGGAGGTGCGGTTGTCGTCGCGCTCCTGGCCCTGCTGGTCCACTGGATCGGCATCAACACGATCGAACTGTACCGCGACGATTTGTTGTTTTACCTGCAAGCTCATCTGATTCTGGTTTTAGTTTCCATGCTGGCCGCCCTGATTGTGGGCCTCCCCGCCGGCATCCTGCTCAGCCGACCGAATATGGTCGGGCGTGCAGAACGCTTCATGCAGATCTTCAACATCGGCAACACCGTCCCTCCCCTGGCCGTACTGGCCATCGCCCTCGGCGTCCTCGGCATCGGCAGCGGCCCGGCGATCTTCGCGCTGTTCCTCGCCTCCCTCCTGCCCATCGTGCGCAACACGTACGAAGGCCTCAAAAACGTTCAAGGCTCGCTGAAAGAAGCCGCCACCGGCATCGGCATGACGCCACGCCAGGTGCTGTTTCGCGTGGAGTTGCCCAACGCCGTGCCGATCATCATCGGTGGCGTGCGTGTGGCCCTGGCGATCAACGTCGGCACCGCACCGCTGGCGTTCCTGATCGGCGCCAACAGCCTGGGCAGCCTGATCTTCCCCGGCATCGCCCTGAACAACCAGCCGCAACTGCTGCTCGGTGCCGCATGCACCGCACTGCTGGCATTGCTGCTCGATGGCCTGGTGACCATGGCCAGCCGCCTCTGGCTGGAACGCGGGTTGCGTCCGTCTTAAGGCTTGGCAAAGGAAATCACATGAAAAAACTGACCTTGATATTGAGCTGCGTCCTGCTGTTTGCAGGTTTTGCGCAAGCCGCTGAAAAACCGGTAATCCGCATCGGCGCACGGGTGTTCACCGAACAGACCCTGCTCGCCGAAATCACCTCCCAGTACCTGCGCACCAAGGGCTACGACGCCCGCGTGACCGGCGGCCTGGGCAGTAACCTGGCGCGCAGCGCCCAGGAAAGCGGGCAGCTGGACCTGATCTGGGAATACACCGGCGTGTCGCTGGTGGCGTACAACCACATCGACGAGAAACTCGACAGCGCACAGTCCTACGCTCGCGTGAAGGAACTCGACGCGAAAAAAGGCCTGGTCTGGCTCTCGCCGTCGCGCTTCAGCAACACCTACGCCCTGGCGTTGCCGGAGAAAGTCGCCAAGGAACATCCCGAAATCAACAGCATCAGTGACCTCACCCGCGCCATGGCCGCAGACACCCGGGAACACCGCCTGGTCGCCCTGGACACCGAGTTCGCCAACCGCTCCGACGGCCTGGCCGGCATGGTCAAGCTGTACGACATGAACCTAACGCGCAAAAACACCCGGCAGATGGACGCAGGCCTGGTCTACACCGCGTTGCGCAATGGCCAGGTGTTTGCCGGTCTGGTCTACACCACCGACGGTCGCCTGAATGCCTTCAAACTCAAGCTGCTGGAAGACGACAAGCACTACTTCCCGGACTACACCGCCGCCCCGGTGATCCGCCAGGAATACCTCGACCAGCACCCGCAACTGGCGGCCGAGCTCAAGCCACTGGCCGCTCTGTTCGATGACGCAACCATGCGCCAGCTGAATGCGCGGGTCGACGTCGATCATGAAAGCCCGTCCGCTGTTGCCGCAGATTTCCTGCGCCAGCATCCGATCAATCAATAAGAGGAAAAGACATGGAATTTCTCAACGCCTTTTCCCATCTTGATTGGGCCCAAGTCCTGCAACTGACCTGGCAGCACATCACCCTGGTCGGCGTCGCGGTTGTCCTCGCGATCTTGATCGGCGTGCCCCTGGGCATCCTGATGACGCGCTTCCCGACCCTGGCCGGGCCGCTGCAGGCCAGCGCCACGGTGCTGCTGACCGTACCGTCCATCGCGCTGTTCGGCCTGCTGCTGCCGTTCTACTCCAAGTTCGGCCAGGGCCTGGGGCCGATGCCGGCGATCACCGCCGTGTTCCTCTACTCCCTGTTGCCAATTATGCGTAACACCTACCTGGCGCTCACCGGTGTCGAACCGGGCATTCGCGAGGCCGCCAAAGGCATCGGCATGACCTTCGCCCAGCGCCTGCGCATGGTCGAACTGCCGATTGCCGTGCCGGTGATCCTCGCCGGTGTGCGCACCGCCGTGGTGATGAACATCGGCGTGATGACCATCGCCGCCACCATCGGTGCCGGCGGTCTGGGTGTACTTATTCTGGCTTCCATCAGCCGCAGCGACATGTCGATGCTGATCGTCGGCGCCGTGCTGGTCAGTCTCCTGGCCATCTTCGCCGACCTGCTCTTGCAATGGCTGCAACGCTCGCTGACTCCAAAAGGATTGCTCAAATGATCGAACTTCAAAACCTGTCCAAGACTTTTCAAAGCAACGGCAAGACTGTCACCGCCGTCAACGATGTAAGCCTGACCGTCAACGAAGGCGAAATTTGTGTGTTCCTCGGCCCTTCGGGCTGTGGCAAGAGCACCACGCTGAAAATGATCAACCGCCTGATCAAGCCCACCTCGGGCAAGATCCTGATCAACGGCGAAGACACCACCGACCTCGATGAAGTGACCCTGCGGCGCAATATCGGCTACGTGATCCAGCAGATCGGCCTGTTCCCGAACATGACCATCGAAGAAAACATCGTGGTGGTGCCCAAGCTGCTCGGCTGGGACAAACAGAAATGCCACGACCGCGCCCGCGAACTGATGAGCATGATCAAGCTGGAGCCCAAGCAGTACCTGCACCGCTATCCGCGTGAATTGTCGGGCGGGCAGCAACAGCGCATCGGCGTTATCCGCGCCCTGGCGGCGGATGCACCGTTGTTGCTGATGGATGAACCGTTCGGCGCGGTCGACCCGATCAACCGCGAGATGATCCAGAACGAGTTCTTCGAGATGCAACGCGCGCTGAACAAGACCGTGATCATGGTCAGCCACGACATCGACGAGGCCATCAAGCTGGGGGACAAGATTGCGATCTTCCGCGCCGGCAAGCTGTTGCAGATCGACCATCCCGATACGCTGCTGGCGCACCCGGCGGACGAGTTCGTGAGCAATTTCGTCGGCCAGGACAGCACCCTCAAGCGCCTGCTGCTGGTGAAGGCCGAAGATGCAGCGGACAACGCGCCGTCGGTGAGCCCGGAAACGCCGGTGGCCGACGCACTGGAGCTGATGGACGAGCACGACCGCCGCTATGTGGTGGTCACCTGCGCCGAGAATAAGGCGCTGGGCTATGTACGCCGTCGCGACCTGCACCGTCAGACCGGTACCTGCGGCCAGTACCTGCGCGAATTCAACGCCACCGCCGCGTATGACGAGCACTTGCGCATCCTGCTGTCGCGGATGTACGAGTTCAACCGTTCGTGGTTGCCGGTGATGGATGCCGAGCGGGTGTTCCTGGGCGAGGTGACGCAGGAGTCGATTGCCGAATACCTGAGTTCCGGTAAGTCGCGCGGGGGCAAGACCAGCATTGTTTCGCCTGCTGAGACCGCACTGGCCTGACCTGGCACAACACAGTTAAAAATGTGGGAGGGGGCTTGCTCCCGATAGCAGTGTTTCAGTGACTGGTGATGTGACTGACCCACCGCCATCGGGAGCAAGCCCCCTCCCACATTTTGCTCTCTGGTGTGTCAGGGAAATACCGTGGATTTAACCCATCCGGGGAACATCAATCCGTCACACCGGTCGGTTACATAGTAGCTGCACGGGGTCGCGCGACGAACGCGTGCAAAAACGCGACATTTTTAGTTGATCCCACGCCCATCAAGCCCTAAAGTTCGCGCCGAACGTCCATGCTGGAAACGATCCATCCGGCTCAAGTACTGACGACGAGACAGCAAGGCCAAGGGAAGCGTATCCCATGGCCTTTTTGCTTTCGGCGACATGCCTTGGGAAGTAGGCGAACCAAAGTGGGGATACGGAGGACGTTCAGTTGCACCCATTGATTACTACAGTTTGCCCTTAGGAGTTCCCAGCATGTCGATCAACGTCGAAGACTATTTCGCGCGCGCCACGTTTGACAAAATGAAGGCGTTCGCCGACAAGCAAGAAACCCCGTTCGTGGTGATCGACACCGCGATGATCAGCCAGGCCTACGATGACCTGCGCGCCGGTTTCGAATTCGCCAAGGTGTATTACGCGGTCAAGGCCAACCCGGCTGTCGAGATCATCGACCTGTTGAAAGACAAGGGTTCGAGCTTCGATATCGCGTCGATCTACGAGCTGGACAAGGTCATGGACCGCGGCGTCAGCGCCGACCGTATCAGCTACGGCAACACCATCAAGAAGTCCAAGGACATCCGCTACTTCTATGAGAAAGGCGTGCGCCTGTTCTCCACCGACTCCGAAGCCGACCTGCGCAACATCGCCAAGGCCGCGCCGGGCTCGAAAGTCTATGTGCGTATCCTCACCGAAGGCTCGACCACGGCTGACTGGCCGTTGTCGCGCAAGTTCGGCTGCCAGACCGACATGGCCATGGACCTGCTGATCCTCGCCCGCGACCTGGGCCTGGTGCCTTACGGCATCTCGTTCCACGTCGGCTCGCAGCAGCGCGACATCAGCGTATGGGATGCGGCGATCGCCAAGGTCAAAGTGATCTTCGAACGCTTGAAGGAAGAAGACGGCATTCATCTGAAGCTGATCAACATGGGCGGCGGCTTCCCGGCCAACTACATCACGCGCACCAACAGCCTGGAAACCTACGCCGAGGAAATCATCCGTTTCCTCAAGGAAGACTTTGGTGATGAGCTGCCGGAAATCATCCTCGAGCCCGGCCGCTCGTTGATCGCCAACGCCGGCATCCTGGTCAGCGAAGTGGTGCTGGTGGCGCGTAAATCGCGCACCGCTGTCGAGCGTTGGGTGTACACGGACGTGGGCAAATTCTCCGGCCTGATCGAAACCATGGACGAAGCCATCAAGTTCCCGATCTGGACCGAGAAGAAAGGCGAGATGGAAGAAGTGGTCATCGCCGGCCCGACCTGCGACAGCGCCGACATCATGTACGAAAACTACAAGTACGGCCTGCCGCTGAACCTGGCCATTGGTGACCGCATGTACTGGCTGTCGACCGGTGCCTATACCACCAGCTACAGCGCAGTTGAGTTCAATGGGTTTCCACCGTTGAAGTCGTTTTACGTGTAAGCACGCTGCGTATAAAAAACCCATGACGTGTCATGGGTTTTTTTATGGCTGTCAGGTGGAGTTTCGCGCATTGCGTCAGGCAGATAGCTCACGCAGCGCTGCCGTCGCCAGAAAACCTGACCGCGACGCATACCGATGATCCTTCAGCACCCGCTCGTCAATGCGCAACAGCAACTGTTCCGGCAAGGAAGCGTTGAAACGGACTGACTTGCCCAGATAAGGCGTGAGATCAAAGTCGACTATCGCCCATACACCGCCGACAAAATCCGGATTATCCAAATGTGCATCGACCTCCAGCGCCTGGGGGAGCGCTTCCTGATCGGCAACCAATCCTTCCAGATGCAGCGCTATCGCCTCACGCACATTGTCCAGCGCTTCGGAAAAAGATCCTCCGGCCGAGAAACATCCCGGAATATCCGGAACCGTCACGCTGTAATCCGAATCAGCATCTTTATGGACTACCACGGGAAATTTCATTGTTCCTCCTCTGAATGAGCGCCTGGGAACTCATTCAACTCATCAATCGGGGCCATCATTTCAGGCCTGCCGATCTGAAAATACTATGCAGAGTGCCCTTTGCAAGTTCTGACTTGGGATGAGGGACCGTCACCCGCCCTCGCTTCACTGGATGTTTGAATTGGTGATGACTACCCTTCACCGCCACCTCAAACCAACCGTCCGCTACCAGTAGCTCAATCACCTCTCGACTTCTCATCGCCTCACCCTGGTGTGTATATTACACACGCCAGTCAGCAATGCGCTTTTTTATACACACGAGTCACACCAATGAAAAAGCCCGCTTAACCTTCAAGCGGGCGTATGTGACGGGATGATGACGATGTGCGAGCTATTTTCGCCACCGATCAAGTGTCAGTTTTTGTGCCCCGGTCTGGCTCAGATGAGCTAAGAGAGATCGGCAGCCCGGTGCCGAAAGGCTTCAGCCATCGCGCGAATCTGTGGATGGTTGGCCGCTGCCAGCGTCTGGTGTGCTATCCGCAAGAACTTGAGATTCCCGCCTGCCAGCGCCTTGTGCAACCACTCCAGTGCCGCTTCGATTCGGCCACTATCCGCCAACACCGCCGCATAACTGAACTGCCCACGAAAATCCCCGGCTTCGGCTGAACGCCGGTACCACTCAACGGCCGTTTCAAAATCCCTCGGGCAATACTGTCCGTCTTCCAGATAACGCCCCACCAGGTTCATCGACTTGGCATGGCCCTGCTCTGCCGCCTGGCGATAAAGCATCAGCGCTTGGGCCTGATCTCGCACAACGCCACGGCCGGTCGCCAATAGGTTGGCATAGTTGTACTGCCCCCAATCCAACCCGGCCTCTGCTGCCAACCGGTATTCACGCGCAGCCGCCGCCTCATCCACCGTGCAACCCCAACCATGCTCCAGACACCGCCCAATCATATTGCGCGCCATCAAATGCCCGCCCTGGGCGGCAATCCGGAACCAGCGCAACGCCAGTGCTTCATCCCGTGCGATGCCACGCCCTTCCAGCAGGATTTGCCCGAGCAAGGCCTGGGCATCGACCACGCCTTCCCTGGCCGCGATCAGGATCGCCTGGGCCGCGCGCACCGGGGAATCATCGAGCATCGATTGCAACTGCTCGACGTTGAGCACTTCCTGGCGACGCAATAAAAAGCCCATCTCAGACCTCGACCCAGCGACGCAGCAGGTTGTGATAGGTGCCGGTGAGCTGGATCAGCGCCGGGTGATCGGGCACGTCGCAGCTCAGTTGCTGGATGGCGCCGTCCATTTCGAACAGCAGGGTGCGCTGGCTGTCTTCGCGCACCAGGCTCTGGGTCCAGAAAAACGAGGCGTAGCGCGCGCCGCGTGTCACCGCGTTGACCTTGTGCAGGCTGGAGCCGGGGTACAGCACCATATCGCCGGCGGGAAGCTTGACGCGCTGCAGGCCGAAGGTGTCCTGGATTTCCAGTTCGCCGCCGTCGTATTCGTCGGGGTCGCTGAAGAACAGCGTGGACGACAGATCGGTGCGCACGCGCTCGTGGCTGCCTTTGGGTTGGCGCACGGCGTTGTCGATATGGAAGTCGAAACTGCCACCGGCGGTGTAACAGTTGAGCAACGGCGGAAACACCTTGTGCGGTAACGCCGCTGACATAAACAGCGGGTTGCTCCACAAGCGTTCCAGCATCGCCGCGCCGATTTCCTTGGCCAACGGGTGGCCTTCGGGCAATTGCAGGTTGTGCTTGGCCTTGGCGGATTGATGGCCGGCGGTGACTTTGCCGTCGGCCCATTCGGCCGCTTCCAGAGCTTGGCGAATGCGCTGCACTTCCTCGCGCGAGAACAGGCCGGGAATATGCAGCAACATGGGGCAATACCTGCGATCAGAGGGGTGCCAATGGTATTGATTCTTATCCTCTGTGTAAAACGTCGAGACGAACGAGACTGTAAAAACCGTAAGCAAAAAGTGTAAAGAATGTAAATTAGATGCGAATAGCAATGTATCGCAATTGATAGAAAGTCTTGTTAGCCCTATATTCCGCGACCTCACATCCTTGGGGAAAGGACACGTCATGTCGCGCATCACACCAACAACCACCGCCAGTTCACCACGCATGCTGGCTTCGGCCATCGGCGTAGCCCTCAGCGCCAGCTCTGCTGCCCACCTGGCACAGGCGGCTGAGAACACCGAACAACAAGGCGAGCGCAACCCTATCTCCCTCGGCGCCACCAACATTACCGGTCAGGAGCAGGTCACCCCTTCCTATCAGGTAGAAAAAGCCGCTTCGCAGAAATACACCGCACCGCTGGTAGACACACCGCGCTCGGTCACCGTCGTCCCGCAGCAAGTGCTCAAAGACACCGCCGCCACTTCGCTGCAGGACGCCCTGCGCACGGTACCGGGGATTACCTTCGGCGCCGGTGAAGGCGGCAACCCCCAGGGCGACCGTCCGTTCATCCGTGGTTTCGACGCCCAAGGCGACACCTACCTGGACGGCGTGCGCGATACCGGCGGCCAGAGCCGGGAGATCTTCGACATTGAATCGATCGAAGTCAGCAAGGGCCCCAACTCGTCCTTCGGCGGTCGCGGCTCAGCCGGTGGCAGCCTCAACCTGGTGAGCAAAACCCCACAAGCGCGGGACTTCACCAACGGCGGCTTCACCTACGGTTCCGACCAGACCCGCCGCTACGTGCTCGACGTGAACCGCCAGTTCCTCGACGACAGCGCGGCATTTCGCCTGAACCTGATGAGCCATGAACAAAACGTGGCCGGTCGCGACGCGATCAATTACGACCGCTGGGGTGTGGCGCCTTCGCTGACCTTTGGCCTGGGCACACCGACCCGCGTCAACCTCAGCTACTACCACATGGAAAGCGACGACCTGCCGGATTCGGGAATGCCGTATGGCTACGGTTCGTCGACCGCCACCGCCCACGGGCATGACAAACCCGACGACGGTGGCGACAGCAACAATTTCTATGGTTTGAAGAGCCGCGACTTCCGCAAGACCCGCGCCGACATCAGCACGTTCTCCATCGAGCATGACCTGAACGACAACATGACGCTGAAGAACACCCTGCGCCACGGCAGCACCGGCCAGGACTATGTGCTCACCCAGCCGGATGACAGCAAGCTCAACGTCAACAAGTTCGGCACTGTCTGGCGCCGGGCCAACAGCCGCGTGTCCACCACCACCACAACCACCAACCAGACCGACCTGTTCGGCAGCTTCCAGGCGCTGGGCTTCAAGAACACCTACTCCACCGGCCTGGAATTCACCGGTGAAGAAACCCGTGTCAGCGGCTACACCGTCAGCCCCAACGCCAACCCGGTGTGCACCGTGGCCAAAGGCAGCCTGGGTGGCCAGTGCACCTCGCTGAGCAACCCGAACCCGGACGATGCCTGGAACGGCAGCGTCGCGCGCAACTACAACGGCACCAACACCAAGGCCACCAGCCGCGCCGCCTACGTGTTCGACACCATCGAACTGGATCCGAAATGGCTGCTGAACGTCGGCCTGCGCTACGACACGTTCGATACCGAAGCCAACACCAACGCCACCACCGGGCGCAGCAAAATCAAGGATGACAGCCAGTTCTTCAACTGGCAGGCGGGCCTGGTGTGGAAGCCGCTGGACAATGGCAGTATCTACGCTTCCTACGCGACGTCGGCCACGCCGGCCGGTGGCCTGGTGGGTGAAGGCGCCGATGGCAACCCGCTGTCAGCCGGTGCCGCCATCAGCGACCTGCAGCCGGAAGAGACGGTCAACTACGAGCTGGGCACCAAGTGGGATTTGTTCCACGACCGCCTGTCCCTGACCGCCGCCGTGTTCCGTACCGAGAAGAAAAACACCCGCGTCCTGGTTGATGCCCTCACCTACGAGAACGCCGGCGAATCACGAGTCGACGGCGTCGAGTTGTCCGCCAGCGGCAAGCTGACCGAGCACTGGCAAGTGTTCGCCGGGTACACCTACCTGGACAGCGAACTGGTCAAGTCCGGCCTCAACGGGCGTAACGGCGTGGTGAGCGCCGGTTCCAACACCGGTAACCAGATGCCCAACACGCCGAAGAACTCGTTCAGTCTGTGGACCACCTACGACATCACGCCCAAGCTGACCGTCGGCGGCGGCGCCTTCTATGTCGACGAGGTTTACGGCGATGCGGGCAACACCGTGTACGTGCCGTCTTACACCCGCTACGACGCCATGGCCAGCTACAAGTTGACTAAAAACGTCGACCTGCAATTGAACGTGCAGAACCTGACCGACAAAACCTATTACGACAAGGCTTACGCCTCGCACTTCGCCAACCAGGCGGCCGGTCGTACGGCGTTGCTGACCACCAGCTTCCACTTCTAAGCGCAAGCGCGCCACGACTTGAGCCCCACGCATCGGATGCGTGGGGCTTTTGCATGCTAAACAGAATATTTCTCGATAAGCCACGGCATAATGCGCGCCGTGACATTCATAACCAGTTGAGCGAGGCGGTCCGACGTGTTGAAGAAAACCCTGTTCCAGTTGCACTGGTTCTTCGGCATCACTGCCGGGCTGGTGCTGGCCTTGATGGGGATCACCGGGGCTGCGTACTCCTTCCAGGATGAAATACTGCGGGCGCTGAACCCGCACGTCTTGCATGTTGAAAAACGCGAAGCCGGGGTGCTGCCGCCCGCCGAACTGGTGCGCAAACTGGAAGCCACCGAAGGCAACACCGTGGCGATGCTCTGGGTGGAACGCGACAGCGGCAATGCCGGGCGCGTGTCCTTCACCCCGCCACCGGGCGAGCGCCGGGGCCCGCTACGCTACTTCGACCCGTATACCGGCAACTACCTGGGCGACGCCGTAGGCCAGGATGTATTCGGCTTCATCCTGCAGTTGCACCGCTTCCTGGCGATAGGCGACATCGGGCGCACGATCACTGGCGCCTGCACCCTGATCCTGCTGTTCTTCTGCCTCTCCGGCCTGTACCTGCGCTGGCCGCGCCAGGTGAAGAACTGGCGTGTGTGGTTGATCCTGGACTGGCGTAAAAAGGGCCGCAGCTTCAATTGGGACCTGCACTCGGTGTTCGGCACCTGGTGCCTGCTGTTTTATCTGCTGGCGGCACTGACCGGGCTGTATTGGTCGTACGACTGGTACAACCGTGGCGTGACCCAACTGCTGTCCGACGCGCCGCAGAACGAGCGCACGCTCAAGCGCGGCCCGCCACCCGCTGGCCCTGCGCCCGTGGCCAACTATGAAGCCATCTGGAGCAGCATCTACAGCAACGCGGGGCCTGGCTTGAGCGCCTACAACATCCGTCTGCCGGCCGTCGCCGGGCAACCGGCCACCGTGTATTACCTGCTGGAAGACTCACCCCATGACCGTGCACTGAACCAGATCAACCTGGACCCGGCCACCGGCGAGGTCAAATCCCATGAGCGTTACGCCAGCAAAAGCTATAAGTCGCAGTTGTTGACCAGCGTCTATGCCCTGCACACCGGCAGCTATTGGGGCCTGGCAGGACGGATCGTGCTCACCCTGAGCGCGTTGTGCATGCCGCTGTTCTTCGTTACCGGCTGGTTGCTGTACCTAGACCGGCGCCGAAAAAAACGCCAGGTAAGGGACGCACGCAAGGGTCTTGACGCCCACTCCAGCGATGCCCCGGCCTGGTTGATCGGCTTCGCCAGCCAGAGCGGTTTCGCCGAACAATTGGCCTGGCAGACGGCCGGGCAATTGCAGGCGGCAGGTCTGCCGGTGAAGGTGCAGCCCTTGGGCACGCTTAGCCAGCACGACCTGAGCCAGTCGGAAAATGCCTTGTTCGTGGTCAGCACATTCGGCGACGGCGAAGCCCCCGACAGCGCCCGTGGCTTCGAACGCAGCGTGCTCGGCCAGGACGTGTCCCTCAAGGGCTTGAACTACTCGGTATTGGCCCTGGGTGACCGGCAGTACGAGCACTTTTGCGGCTTTGCCCGGCGCCTGCATTTCTGGCTGACCCACCAGGGCGGCAATCCGCTGTTTGCGCCGGTGGAAGTCGACAGCGGCGATACCGAGGCCTTGCTGACCTGGCAACAGCAGCTCGGCCAGCTCACCGGCCACACGCCGGCAGCGGCCTGGCAGACCGCCCAGTTCGAACACTGGACTCTGCGCCAACGCACCCTGCTCAACCCTGGCAGCGTCGGCGCGCCCGTCTACCTGCTCGGCCTCACACCGCCCTCGCCCCTCAGTTGGCAGGCCGGTGACCTGGTGGAAATCCTGCCGCGCAATAGCCCGCGAGCCGTTGAGCACTTCCTGGCAGGGCTGGGCCTGGCCGGCAGCGAGGGCGTGTTGATTGAGGGCCTGGCGCAAACGCTCAACCAGGCCCTGGCCACGCGCCAATTGCCGGATAACCGCACCCATCTGGTCGGCCTGCATGCCCAGACACTGGTCGATGCGCTGATACCGCTGGGCCTGCGTGAATACTCGATCGCCTCGATTGCCAGCGACGGTGTGCTGGAGCTGATCGTGCGCCAGGAACGCCACCCGGATGGCAGCCTGGGCCTGGGTTCCGGCTGGCTGACTGAACACGCCGCCATTGGCGCGGGCATCAGCCTGCGCCTGCGCCGCAACAGCGGCTTCCATCTGCCCGAAGCAGCGGTGCCGCTGATCCTGCTGGGCAACGGCACGGGCCTGGCCGGCTTGCGCAGCTTGCTCAAGGCGCGCATCGCCGACGGTCAGCAGCGTAACTGGCTGCTGTTCGGCGAACGCCATATCGCCCACGACTACCTGTGCCAGGCAGAACTGCAAGGCTGGCTGGCCAGTGGTGATCTGGCCCTGCTGGACCTGGCGTTCTCGCGGGACCAGGAGGAGAAAATCTACGTGCAGGATCGCCTGCGTGAATCGGCAGACGTGTTGCGCAAATGGCTGGCCGAGGGCGCAGCGATTTATGTGTGCGGCAGCTTGCAGGGGATGGCGACGGGGGTGGATCAGGCGCTGGTGGATATCCTCGGCAGTGAAACGGTGGAGCGCTTGATCGAGCAAGGCCGCTATCGCCGGGATGTGTACTGATCCCTCACAGACACTGAAGATCAAATGTGGGAGGGGGCTTGCTCCCGATGGCGGTGGACCAGCTAAAAATAGGCTGGCTGATCCATCGCTATCGGGAGCAAGCCCCCACCCACAGTTTTTACCGCGTTCCAGGTCAGACGGGTTGCAGTTTTTGCTCAAACACCGAGACGCCATCGAGATCGCGCAAAATCACCGTCAACTCCGCCGTCTGCCCATCAATCTGCACCTCGCCAAAAAACTGAAACCCGGCAAACGGCGAGGTGTTTTGCGCAGGCGGTGCCTTCTCGAACACCACCTCTGGCCCAAAGGTCTTGTCCAACGGATTCGGCCCGAAGCTGCCTGCATTCAGCGGCCCTGCGACGAACTCCCAGAACGGTTCGAAATCCTGGAACGCCGCCCGATCCGGGTGGTAGTGATGCGCGGCGCAATAGTGCACGTCAGCGGTCAGCCATACGTGGTTACGCACCTGGTGTGCGCGCAGGAAGCCCAGCAGCTCGGCAATTTCCAGCTCACGCCCCTGGGCCGGGCCGGGATCACCGTTGGCGATCGCTTCCCAGCGCGGCACGCCAGGGCTGACCTCACCGTCCGGCACACCGAGGCCGATGGGCATGTCGGCCGCGACCACTTTCCACTGCGCCTGGGAGGCCTTGAGTTCGCGCTTGAGCCAGTCCAACTGTTCGCGCCCCAGGAAGGGTTTTGCGCCGCCCAGGTTGTCGTCGTTGGGGCCGCGATAGCTGCGCATGTCCAGCACGAACACATCCAGCAGCGGCCCATAGCTGAGCTTGCGATAAATCCGCCCGCCGCCGTCGGCGCTTTGTCGGCGCATCGGTGAATATTCCAGCCAGGCCTGGCGCGCGCGGCCGACCAGGGTATTGATGTCGCGGGTCTGGTAGCGCTCGTCCAACTGCTTGCTTGATGACCAGTTGTTGATCACTTCGTGGTCGTCCCACTGCCAGATCTGCGGCACCTCGGCATTGAAGCGCCGCACGTTTTCATCCATCAAGTTGTAGCGGTAATTGCCGCGATATTCTTCGAGGGTTTCGGCAACCTTGCTCTTGGCTTCGGTGGTGATATTGCGCCAGATGCGCCCGCCCTCAGTGGCCAGTTGCGCCGGCACCGGGCCGTCGGCGTAGATGGTGTCGCCGCTGTGGATAAAGAAGTCCGGCAGGCGCAGGCGCATGGCTTCGTAGATGCGCATGCCGCCGATGTCCGGGTTGATACCGAAACCCTGGCCGACGGTGTCGCCGCTCCACACAAAGCGGATGTCGCGACGCTGTTGCGGCACGCTGCGCAAGTGGCCGAACCACGGCTCGCTGGCAATGCCGGTCTGGGCGTCTTCGAAATGCACGCGGTAGAAAATCGCCTGATCGGCGGGCAGCCCGGTGAGTTCAACGCGGGCCGTAAAATCGCTGCGGTTATCGGCCAGGGGCGAGACGAACCGGCGTGGGTTGCTGAACACACTGCGGGTGTCCCACTCCACCACCATCCGCGCGGGGCGGTCGCTGCGGCTCCAGATCATCGCGCGGTCGCCCAGCAGGTCACCGGACTGCACGCCATCGGTGAGCAGCGGACGGTCCTTTACCGACGCAATTACCGCCGGCGCCAGGCCCGGCAACAACAGGCCGGCGCCGACAGCTTGCATCACGCGGCGACGGCCGAGATCGAAGTGGCTCATGCGGGTGCCCTCTTGAGTATCAAAAGGCCAACTTAAGCAGGCGACGATGAAACAGTTATGACACCGTCCTCACAGACACTGAAAATCCAAATGTGGGAGGGGGCTTGCCCCCGATGGCAGTGTGTCAGGCACCAGATGCACTGGCTGACAGACCGCTATCGGGGGCAAGCCCCCTCCCACATTTTCAGCCCGCCGCCAACTCGGCCGCTTCCGGCCGCTTGATCAGCGCATACACCAACCCGGTCAGCACACTACCGGCCACAATCGCCAGCAGATACAGCAACGCATGATTCATCGCGTTCGGAATCACCAGCACAAACAAGCCGCCGTGGGGCGCGGCCAGTTTGCACCCGAAGTACATCGACAGCGCCCCCGTCAGCGCGCCGCCGGCAATGCTGGCCGGGATCACCCGCAACGGGTCTTTGGCCGCAAACGGGATGGCCCCTTCGGAGATAAAACACAGGCCGAGAATCATCGCGGCCTTGCCGGCTTCGCGCTCAGTCTGGGCGAACTTGCGCCGGGCCAGGAAGGTCGCGATGCCCATGCCAATCGGTGGCACCATGCCGGCCGCCATGGTCGCGGCCATCGGCGCGCCGCTCGACGCCGCCAGCAGGCCGACGGAAAACGCATACGCCGCCTTGTTGATCGGCCCGCCCAGATCGACACACATCATGCCGCCCAACAGGATGCCCAACAGCACCGCGTTGGTGGTGCCCATGGTGCTGAGAAAATCCGTCAGCCCGGTCAGCAAGCGTGCCACCGGAGGCCCGACCAGATAGATCATCGCAAGGCCAGTGAACAAACTTGCCAGCAACGGGATGATCAGGATCGGCTTGAGGGCCTCCAGGCTTTGCGGCAAGCGCACCGCGCGTGAGATCAGCTTGACGCTGTAGCCGGCGAGGAAACCGGCGAAGATGCCGCCGATGAAGCCAGCGCCCAGGGTGCCCGCGAGCAACCCGCCGATCATGCCCGGCGCCAGGCCGGGGCGGTCGGCAATCGAGTAGGCGATGTAGCCCGCCAGCAACGGCACCATCAGCATGAATGCCTGATCGCCGACGGTTTTCAGCGCCGCCGCCAAGGTGCCCTTCTCTTCAAAGGCGTGGATGCCGAACACGAAGGACAAGGCGATCAACAGACCGCCCGCCACCACCATCGGCAACATGAACGACACCCCGGTGAGCAGGTGTTTGTACACGCCGGTTTTTTCCGATTTTGCCACCGCACCGCTGGCGGCGTTTTCCACCGCGCCCTCGGCCAGCGCCTTGTTGAGCGTGGCTTCCGATTGCTTGAGGGCAATGCCGGTGCCGCAGCGGTAAATCTTCTTGCCGGCGAAGCGCTCGGTGGCGACTTCGATGTCCGCCGCCAGCAGCACCACGTCGGCGTTGGCGATAGCCTCAGGCGTCAATGGCGTGCGCGCACCGACCGAGCCCTGGGTCTCGACCTGCAAGTCGTAGCCCAGGCGCTTGGCGGTCTGCTGCAAGGCCTCGGCGGCCATGAACGTATGGGCCACGCCGGTGGGGCAGGCGGTAATCGCGACAATGCGCGGGGCGTTCCCGGCCGGCGCCTCGGTCGCCACATACACCTGCGCCTCCTCGGCGCCCCGGCGCAGCACAGCGTCGACATCCGCCAACGCCTGGGCCGGCGTGCTCTGGAACACGCGCTTGCCGACAAAACGCTGCATATCCACCGGGGTGCTGCTGACCAGCAACACCCACTCGGCGTCATCGAGGGTCGCCTGGGACAGCTGGCTGTCCGGGCGTTGCACGTCCACCACTTCGACACTGGTGCTCCAGCCCTGGCGCTGTGCGGCGGCGTCCAGCAAGCGGGCGCACAGCACACTGGTAACCATGCCGTTCGGGCAGGCGGTAACAATGGCTAACTTCATCACAAACCCTCTTATTGTTCTGTCAGCGTGCGCACATCGACGCCGCTTTCAAGGCGCGCCAACTGCGCGTCATCGCTGATGCCGAAACCGATTTGCGTCACCGCCATCGCGGCAATCGCCGTGGCGCGGCGCAGGGTCTGCTCAGGCGCTTCGTCGCGCAGCAGGCCGTGGAGCATGCCGGCCAGCAGCGAATCGCCGGCGCCTACGGTGCTGGCAACTGTCACCTTGGGCGGCGTGGCATGCAGGGTTGCGCCCGCGCTGTACCAGTTCACGCCGGCAGCACCGTCCGAGACCACCACATGCTCCACGCCCTGCTGATGCAGCTGGCGGATGGCATCGGTGGCGTTGTCCAGCGCTTCGGCGAGCTCTTCAGTATTGGGTTTGACCATCCACGGGCCTGCCTTCAACCCGGCGCGCAAGGCTTCGCCGCTGGTGTCCAGGGCTACTTTCAAACCGAGGCCTTTCAATTGCTCGAGCATGTGCTGAAACCATTGCGCGGTGACGCCACGCGGCAAGCTGCCGGCGACCACCACCGCGTCGAAGCCTGGCGCGATCCGCGCCAGTTTTTCGAGCAGCGCGTTCTGCGCCTGCACTGACACCTCAGGCCCCGGTGCGTTGATATCGGTGACGCGGCCATCGTGCTCGGCAATCTTGATGTTGCTGCGGGTGTCACCGGGCACGCGAACAAACGCGTCGGTAAAGCCACGTTGTGCAATCAGCGCCTCGAAGGCCTGCGGGTTGCCCTCACCCAGGAAGCCGCTCACGGTCAGCTCATGGCCCAGATCGGCCAACACCTGCGCCACGTTCACGCCCTTGCCGGCGGCATGGGTGAGCAGGGTTTCACTGCGGTTGACTGCGCCGGGCGCCAGGTGCGCCAAGCGCACCGTCAGGTCCAACGCCGGGTTCAGCGTCAGGGTCAGAATCTTTGCCATCTACACGGCCTCCACAAGGGCACGCACTTCGGCGGGCGAACCCACCGCCAGTGCTTTTTGCGCCAGGCCCTGGGCCTCGCTCAAGCTGAATTCGCGCACGCGCGCCTTCACTTCGGGAATGCTGCGCGCCGACACGCTCAACTCATCCACCCCCAAGCCGACCAACACCGGCACCGCCAGCGGGTCGGCCGCCAACTCGCCGCACACACCGACCCATTTGCCATGGGCATGGGCGGCGCGCACGGTGATGTCGATCAATTGCAGGACGGCAGGGTGCAAGCCGTCGGCCTGGGCCGACAAGGTCGGGTGGCCACGGTCAATGGCCAGGGTGTATTGGGTCAGGTCGTTGGTGCCGACGCTGAAAAAGTCGACTTCCTTGGCGAGTACCGGCGCCAGCAGCGCGGCCGACGGAACTTCAATCATGATCCCCAGTTGCAGGTCGGCCACCGGAATTTCCAGGCGCAGGCGCTCGGTCATATCCCGGGCGGCGCGCCATTCATCCACGCTGCCGACCATGGGAAACATGATGCGCAACGGCCGGTTGTCCGCCGAGCGTAACAACGCACGCAATTGCGCTTCCATGATCTGCGGGCGCTGCAAGGTCAGGCGAATACCGCGCACACCGAGGAAGGGATTTTCTTCTTCGGCAATCGGCCAGTACGGCAGCGGTTTATCGCCGCCCACGTCGAGGGTCCGCACCACCAGCGGACGCCCGGCGAGGCCGTCGAGTACGCGACGGTATTCGGTTTCCTGGGCGGCCTCGTCCGGCGCCTGCGGGTGGGCCATGAAAATCAGCTCAGTGCGCAACAGCCCGATGCCCTCGGCGCCCTGTTCCACCGCAGCGGCAACCCCGGCGCTTTCGCCGATATTGGCGAACACTTCCACCGCGTGGCCGTCACGGGTCAGCGCCGGTTCATGGCGTTGCGCCGAGGCGGCTTGCAGGCGTTGTTCGCGGGTGTCGCGCTCGACTGTCGCGCGCTGCAGGGTGGCGGTGTCGGGGTCGACGTGCAGGCGGCCGCGCTGGCCGTCGAGCAATAAAGGCGTGCCGGCGTTGAGCAGCAACACCGCCGCCCCGGCGCCGACCAGCGCAGGAATGCCCAGGGCACGGGCGACGATGGCGCTGTGGGCCGTGGCACCACCACGGGCGGTGAGGATGCCGGCGACACGGGCCGGGTCCAGGCGCGCGACGTCCGAAGGGCCGACTTCGTCCATTACCAGGATGTAGGGCTCATTAGGTTCCTGAGCGGTGTCGACGCCACACAGTTGCGCCAATACGCGGCGACCGATATCGCGCAGGTCAGCGGCGCGTTCGGCGAGCAAGGCGTCCTGCAATGATTCCTGTTGCTTGGCGGCCGCTTCGATCACGCTCATCCACGCGGCTTCGGCGCTTTCGCCTTGCTTGAGACGGGTGTCGACTTCGTCGGTGAGTTCCGGGTCGTCGAGCATTTCCTGGTGGGTGATGAAAATCTCGCGGATGGCCTTGGATTGGCTGCGTTCGATCAGGCCTTCTATATCGCGACGCACATCACTCAGCGCGGCGAGCAGACGCTGGCGTTCAACGGCGCAGGTCTCACCGCGCAACGGGTAGTCGAACACCTGTTGCACCTGGATATGCGCGGGGCCGATGGCGATACCGGGCGCGGCGGCAATTGCCTGGATCTGGCTGCCGGGCAGTGGCGCGCTGATGACCGGTTCGATGTCGACGGTGACGGGCTGGGCGCTGACCGTCGGCAACGGCTCGACTTCTTCGCCCAGGCCTTCGTCAATGGCAGCCAACAGCGCCGGCAGCGCATCGCCCGCGATCGTCGGCTCGGCGACAAATTCCAGCACCTGACCACGCCGCGCGCCGAGGCTCAGCAACTTGCTCAGGCTTTTGACTGATACGGCGCCGACCGGGCCGTCGACAATGCGCACGCGGATATCGCCGTCAAACTGCTTGGCCAGTTGCGCCAGGATCTTCGCCGGGCGCGCATGCAGGCCGTGGGCGTTGGCCAGGGTGACGCGGGCGCTGGGCCAGTCGGGCGGCAGCTCGCCACCCAGCACTTCAAGCACGGCACGACTGCTGGTGGCGCGGCCCAATTCCTGGCCGCGCCCTTCGATCAACAAGGCGCACAGGCGCTCAAGCAGCGCCTGATGCGCTTCGCCCAGGCTGGCCAGGCAGAACAGGCCATTAAGTGGCTGGCCCAGGTAGCGCATGGGTTTGTCCGGCGTGACGAACGCCAGGCCCGGGCGCTTGACCGTCTGTTCGCTGTGCAGCCACCACAGGCCATCCCCCAGGGGCAGCGCATCGACTTGCTGCAACACGGCGGCAAAGCCGTTGCTCACGCAATCGGCCTGGCGCAACAGGCGCGCGCCGCGCCACACCAATTCCTCGAAATCATCGGCCGATACGCCCAGGCTGATCATCTGTGCATCCAGCGCCAGTTCCTGCGGCGCGCCTTGCAACAATTTCAGCAAGGCCTCGGCGGAACCGGCACGGCGCAACGCCTGGCCGAGGTCGGTTTCACCCAGGGCGCGAGTGAGCAGTTGCAGCAGGCGCAGGTGTTCATCGGATTTGGCGGCGATGCCGATGGCCAGGTAGACGACCTGGCCATCGCCCCAGTCCACGCCTTCGGGAAACTGCAACAGACGCACGCCGGTGGAAAACACCTGGTCGCGGGTTTCCGGGGTGCCGTGGGGAATGGCAATGCCTTGGCCGAGAAAGGTCGAGCCTTGGGCTTCACGGGCTTGTAAACCACTGAGATAACCTTCGGCGACCAGGCCATCGGCCACCAGTTTTTCAGCGAGCAGGTGCAAGGCAGCAGATTTATCCACCGCCACCTGGCCCATGGATATCTGCTCTACAGTGAGCTCGAGCATGCCGTTCTCCTAGTTAGTGCGAGGTGCGCACTAGGTATTGTTTTGAATAAATCAGCTTAGCGGTGTTCGGAAACAACTGACTGAGTAGTCAATTGGCAGTAGCTACTCAGTGGCGAACATCGTAAAAATACGCTTGCTGAAACGTTTAATCTAGAATTTATGGCAGATTACGCGTTAATTGCGCAAGCTTGAAGGGCCACTCGGCGCCTGCTGTGGGACATTGGTCGCAGGCTGGAATCGGTTAGGATTGAACAAAATGTCGGGGCACGCTCTAAAAAACAAGGAAATCCCGGTTTGAAACTCAGTGATATCGCACGTCTGGCCGGTGTGTCCGTGACCACCGCCAGCTATGTCATCAATGGCAAGGCCGAACAACAGCGCATCAGTCACGCGACTGTCGAGCGAGTGCGGGCCGTGGTCCAGGCCCATGGTTTTACGCCTAACCCACAAGCCGCCGGATTGCGCAGCCGGCACACACGCACCTTGGGCTTTATCCTGCCGGATCTGGAAAACCCCAGTTACGCACGTATTGCCAAGTTGCTTGAACAGGGTGCGCGGGCGCGCGGCTATCAATTGCTGATCGCCAGCTCCGATGACGAGGCCGACAGCGAACGCCAACTGCTGCAACTGTTCCGCGCGCGGCGTTGCGACGCGTTGTTCGTCGCCAGCTGCTTACCGGCCAGCGATGACAGCTACCGCGAACTGCAAGCCAAAGGCTTGCCGGTGATCGCCATCGACCGGGTCATGGAGCCCAGCGAGTTCTGCTCGGTGGTCAGCGATGACCGTCAAGCCTGTCAGCAACTCACCAGCAGCCTGCTGCAACCGTTGCCCAAGCAAATCGCGCTGATCGGCGCGCGCCCGGAGCTGAGCATCAGCCAGGAACGTGCCGCAGGCTTCCGTGAAGCCCTGCACGGTTTTACTGGTGAGGTGATCATCGAACAGGGCGAAGCCTTCAGCCGAGACTGCGGGCGACAGCTGATGGAGCAATTACTGCAACGCCTGGGGCACTTGCCTGACGCCCTGGTGACCACGTCCTACGTACTGCTGCAAGGCGTGTTCGATGCGCTGCACGACGTTCCACTCAAGTCGCGGCCGTTGCGCCTGGGTACCTTCGGCGATACTCAGTTGCTGGACTTCCTGCCGCTGCCGGTCAACGCCATGGCCCAGCAGCATCAACTGATCGCCGACACCGCCCTGCGCCTGGCGCTGGCCGCCATTGAAGAAGAACACTACCAGCCCGGCGTGCACGGGATCAGCCGCACCTTCAAGCAGCGCATTCACGAGGCCTGAGCGTGGAGCTGATCGACACCCACACCCACCTGGATTTTGCGGACTTCGATGGCGATCGCCACGAAGTCCTCGCCCGCAGCCGCGATCAGGGTGTGAAACGCATGGTGCTGCTCGGTGTTTATCAGAAAAGTTGGCAAAGGTTGTGGGATCTGGTGCTGGAGGATGAAGGCTTGTTCGCCGCCTTCGGCCTGCACCCGGTGTATCTCGATGAGCATCGCCCCGCCGACCTTTTGGAGTTGGGCGACTGGCTGACGCGACTGCAGGGCCATCGGCAGCTCTGTGCCGTGGGTGAAATCGGTTTGGATTACTTTCTGGAGCACCTGGACCGCGAGCGCCAGCAAGCGCTGTTTGAGGCCCAGCTGCAACTGGCGGTGGACTTTCAACTGCCGGCCTTGCTGCATGTACGCCGCAGTCATGCGGCAGTGATCGCCACGCTCAAGCGAATCCGCCTACCGCGTGGCGGCATCATTCATGCGTTCGCCGGCAGCCAGGAAGAAGCCCGCGAGTACATCAAGCTCGGCTTCAAACTCGGCTTGGGCGGCGCCGCCACCTGGCCGCAGGCCTTGCGCATGCACCGGGTGCTGGCCCAATTGCCCCTGGAAGCCGTGGTGCTGGAGACCGACGCCCCGGATATGGCCCCGGCCATGTACCCGGGCCAGCGCAACAGCCCCGCGCACTTGCCGGCTATCTGCCACGCCCTGGCCGAACGGATGGGTATCAGCGCTTCTCGGCTGGCTGAGGCGAGCACACGCAACGCGTGCGAAGTGTTCAATTGGTAGCGGGCTGACGGCTTGCAGGTTTAAGGTCATCCTTTGTCGATGACGGGCGTAGCGCAGCACCAGGCAATGGATCAACAGCGTCGTCAGGGAAATATTGAACTGCCTGATCACCGTGAGTAGCCCCAGCCATTCAGCACACAGTGCCGCCAGCAAGGTCGCGCATGTCAGCATGATCATGCTCGGCCGCACCAGCGCCCAATGGTCCAGGGCGCGGAATTGACTCAACTGTTTCTGGCAACACCGCTGCAGGCACGCGTGGCAATACGTACAGACAAAGGGTTCGTCGATGGCAATGGCGTTCAGTCACGCCAGACAGCATCAAATCCGAACGAAAATTCCTACACGCGAAACGCGCCAATCAATTGCTTCAACTGCGTCACCTGCAGCGACAACTGGCGGCTGGCCGCTTCGGTCTGGTCGGCGCCCTGCGCCGCGTGCTCACCCGCACGATGAATGGCGACGATATTCTGATCGATATCATGGGCGACGGCCGTTTGCTGCTCCACGGCGGCGGCGATCTGCTGGTTCTGATCGACGATCATTCCTACCGCACCAAGGATGTTTTCCAAAGCCTGCTGGACTTTTTCCGACTGCCCCACCGTGCCACTGGCCGTGTCATGGCTGGCGCCCATGGCCTTGACCGCTGCGCCGACGCCGCTATGCAGGCGCCCGATCATCTGCTCGATTTCTTCGGTGGACTGCTGGGTACGCTGGGCCAGCGTACGCACCTCATCGGCCACCACCGCAAAACCACGCCCCTGCTCACCCGCGCGCGCGGCCTCGATAGCCGCGTTGAGCGCCAGCAAGTTGGTTTGCGCGGCGATGCTTTTGATGACTTCCAGGACGCTGCTGATGGCCTGGCTGTCGGCCGCCAACTGGTTGATCACCCGCACCGACTCATCGATCTCCGTGGCCAGGCGCGCGATGCTGCCTTGCTGGGATTGCACCAGCCCACGGCCGCTGACGGTTTCATCGTTGACACTGCGGGCGCTGCCGACGGCGGCTGCGGCGCTGCGCGCGACCTCCTGCGCGGTGGATGACATCTGGTTCATCGCGGTTGCCACTTGCTCGATCTGGCTGCGCTGGCCGGCCACTGCCTGGTTGCTCTGCGCCGACACCGTTTGTACCTGCCCGGCTTGCAACTCGACCTGGGCGACCGTGTGCCCGACGCGTTCGATCAAGTCGTGGATCTTGGCCACGGTGCCATTGAATACCTGGCCCAGGTCCCCCAGCTCATCGCGACTGTCGGCAACGAAGGTGACTGTCATATCGCCCGCCGCCACCTTGTCCATCATCGCCCCGAGGCTGCGCAAGGTCATGCGTGTGGACGCATAGAAGCCCGCGTATAAATAGAAAATCAGCGCAAACACTGCCGCCAGCGCCGTGACCAGCAGCACCATGTGCAGGCGCTTTTGTGCCAGGCGTTGCTCCAGTTGCTGCTTGAGGAATGCCAGGGTGGCGTCATCCAATTGATAGGTCTTGGCCATCAGTTGGCTGACGCCGTCGTAAAAGCCCTGCCACGGTGTGTCGAGGGTTTCAGCTACCACCACTTGTTCTTCGAACAACTCCGCGCCCTGCTTGAGGCTGGCCCGGCTGGCCTGCGCCGCAGTATCGAGTGCTGCCTGCGCGGCATGGCTGGCGCCAAGCGCATCCTGCAGCTTCAAGGCATATTCGCCCTGGAGTTTTTCCAGCTGCTGCAGCAGTTCGTCGAAGCGTGTGCTGGAGGATGAATTGATAAAACCCTGGCCGAGGGAATACGCGCCCATCGCCCGGCCCTCCCCCAGCAGCTGAGTGACTTGTGGAGTGACGGCGGTGATCAGGTCGCTGAGCTGGCGCAGATCGCTCTGGGGATCACGGCTCAAGCCGGATTGACTGGCGATGATCTGGCTGAGTATCTGGGCCTGGTTGAGCAATTTGCCGATCAACGCACTTTTGTTGAGCAGTGAGGTTTCCTGTTGCTGAGCCTTGAACGCGGCAATCAGTTCGTCACGCTTGGTGTCGAAGGCCGCAACCTGCTCAGGCTGGGTAGCCATCGCGCTGAGCCCCTGCACACGGCTGAGCACGCTCTGCTCCACGGCAGCGATCCTGGCTTCCAAGTCGCCGGCCTTGCCGGACTGGCCGAGGGTCGTATTAATCTGCACCTGGTTATTGAGCGCCTCCAGCTCGCGCCGCACTATCAGGCTGCTGCCGAGTAGATCGAGGCTCTGCAGTTCGATGCGGGTGCCCTGGAATTCAGCCCAGGCGTCACGCACCAGAAAGTAATTGGTCGCCAGCATCGGCAGCAGGAACAGCACGCTGATCAGACTGAATTTCATGCCGAAACTCAGGCGATTCATCAATGCGACGGCGGGATAGAGCAAGCGCTTCACGGGTGATCCCCCTTTCTTTTATTTTTATTGAGGCGCAGGGCGGCGGCAGATAGCCACTATTTGGCGCTCTGTCTGTATAGCTCAATTTGAAAGGGAGTTTTGTAACGTAAGGTTAACGGCAGGGGGTTAACCCCTGCCGAGTGGCTCAGGGCAACACAGTCCAGATGGCAAAGCCGGCATACCACAGCACCGCCGCACGCAGCAGCAGTTCCCACAGGCGATCAAGGCTGTTGATGCCCTCGGCGCCCACCGCTGGCGGCGGTATTTCTGCGGCGGCCAGGCCGACTTTTTCCACCAACTGTGCTGCGCTGATATCCCAGTTCAGCAGTTCGTGGAGCATCACCCGACTGACCCCGACGAAATTGCCCACCAGGGCAAAGCTCGCCGCCAGCAGGCGCACCGGCAGCCAGTCGAAGGCATGACGCAATTGCGTGGCGCGCTCGGCCACCAGCGGGTTCCGGCTGTGCTCACTGGCCAGCGCCAGCAGGCGGTAGGCCAGAGCGGCCACCGGGCCCAACAGGAAATACCAGAAAATCACCGCGAAAAAGCTTTGGTAGGCCTGCCACAGCAAATAGCCCTGAACCCGCTCGAGCAACTGCGCGCCGTTGTCGGCACCCAGCGTCAAGTCACGCTCGGCCACATGCTCGGCGGCTTGCAGATCGCCCCGCCGCCAGGCATCACGAAACGGCCCCAGCGCGGCCAGCAGATCGCCACGGCCCAGGCTGTAGATCACCACCAGGACGTGCACCGGCAACGCCAACAAGCCATAGGCCACAGGCTCCAGCACCAGCAGCAACAAGCCCAGCAACGCCACGGGCAGCACCACCAACACCAGCAGGATCAGCCAGGGCCGCGTCCCCATGCGCGGGCTCGATTCGAGCTTGGCCAGCTCACGCAGCCAGCCGCCGTCGCGCTGCAACCGCTGGCGCAAGGCCGAGAACTTCTCGATCCACACCGCCAGCACCAGCACCAGGAAACTCATTGTTTATATCCTCCATCCTGCAGCGCGCTGCGAAAGCGCATCCAATCAAAAGCCGGGCCCGGGTCGGTTTTGCGGCCGGGGGCGATGTCGCTGTGACCGCAGATACGTTGGGCAGTGATCCCAGGGTAGGCTGCGAGCAATTGGCGCGTCAGGTCAATCAGCGCCGCGTATTGGGCATCGGTGAATGGCAGCTCGTCGGTGCCTTCCAGCTCGATCCCCAGGGAGAAGTCATTACACACTTCACGCCCATCAAAGCTGGACACGCCCGCATGCCAGGCCCGGTCGCGACATGCGACAAATTGCGTGACCGTGCCGTCGCGCTCAATCAGAAAATGTGCAGACACCCGTAGGCTGGCAATGCCTTCAAAGTAGGGGTGTTCCGAGACATCCAGGCGGTTCTGGAAAAATTCCTGCACTTTGCCCGTGGCGAACTGCGCCGGGGGCAGGCTGATGTTATGTATCACCAACAGCGATATCTCGCCTGCCGGGCGCTCGTTGAAGTTGGGCGAGGGGCAATGGCGAATGCCCTCGAACCAACCGCTGACGGGGTCCAACTGCATACAGGCTCCTTGAATGAGACGAAGTGTTACCAGTATGCCGCGTTCCGCCCTGCCGTTGCGATCACTTGCCGCGATTGAGTTGACGCAGGTTGCCAACCACCGCAGCCAGCGCGCGCTCGAACAGCAAACCTTCGTCCAGGCTGCGCAGGGCGCCCTGCTTGAACGCCATGGCCAATTGGCCGGCGGTTTGCTCCAGCACCTTGAGCCCCGTGCGACTGATGAAAATGTAACGATGAGCTGGCGTCATGATCGCGGTGAGCTTGCACCGCAGCATGGTGTCCGGGCCCTGCTGGAACTCCACCCAGCCGCCGATCCGTAACTGGTGAACCTTGAGCAGGTCCGGGTCATCTTCGGGCAGGTCTTCCAAGGCGTCCGACAACTGGCTGCCGAGAACCAAGGGCTCGCGGACTTCAATCAGCCTGTCGTCGCCCTCGCCTTCGCAGGTCTGAACGTGAAAGGCCTGCAAGCGCAAAAAGAATTCACGCGTACTGAAAGGATCGAACGCCGCGCTGGCCAACCCGTCGCGCAATGCCTTGAGCAACCCTGGCAATTGCTCGAGCAAATGCCGGCCGGCCTCGGTGTCTTCGCGCAGGCCGACGCTCCAGATCAAGTCGTCCATGGTGCGCAGTTCGGTCTGCCATTGCACCGATTGTTCGCCATGTTTGAGAGTGGCCAGCAACAGTACCTGGCTCCAGGTTTGCTGCAGGAATTGCACCACGAACGGCGGCAAGGCCTTGCCCAACAATCGCCGGTTGAGCGCCTGGGCCACACGCTGGCGGGCCACCTCGGTACGCAGGCGCCCTTGCTCGACGTCACGGGTGTGCTGTTCGAGCAACTCGCTGCGCTGGCGCTCTTCTTCAATAAATGTGCTCAGTTGCGTCAGCAACTGCGAAAAAATTGCCGGGTCTTCAACGAACTCAGTCAACAGGCGCTGAATGACCTGTTCGATACGCTGGTACAGGCTGTCGTTTTGATCGCCATTCTGCGGGCTGTAACCCAGGGCGGCACTGGCGATCTCGTTGAGCAAGCGGCGTGCCGGATGCCCGGCGCAGCTGAACAGGCTCTTGTCCAGCACGGCGACTTTCAATATCGGGATCTGCAGGCGCGCGATCAGGGCCTTGAAGGCGTGGGGCAGGCTGCGGTCATTGAGGATGAACTCAAACAGCAGAGCGACGAGGTTGATCACATCCTCGTCTGCCGTTTCCACCACCCGCGACTTGCCGCTCTTGACGCTGACTCGGGTCAGCAACTGTTCGAGCTGGTTGCGCAGGTCGAAATCGTCCTCCGCCGCAGGCTCCGGTACATATTGTTGCAAATGCGAAAGCAGGCGCAGCAGGTCGCGGGTGGCGATGGGTTGCGGTTGCGCAGTGGCTTCAAGCGTCGGCGCTACGCTACCGCGCACCGCGACCAGCAGGGCTTGCAACGCGGCAAAGGCTTGTTGGCCGTTTTCGTCGCACGGCGGTTCGGCAGCCGGCACACGGGCCTGGTATTGAAGCTCACGCGCCGCACGCCCACCGGCACGACGGGACGGCACGCTCTTGAGTTCAGGCAGCACCCCGGTAGCGACCAGCAGTTGATTGGCGTCGCCATAGAGCTGGTCGGCATCGCTGAGTACGTATTTCTCGAACAGCTTGAGCATGATCAGCTTGACCCGGATCTCCACCCCCAGGCTGCGGCCCGCCTGCAGAAAAAACTGGCAAAGCCGTGCCGGGCCCAGGGGGTTCTCCTGATCGCTCATGCACCTGCCCAACACCTCACTCAACCGCGCGCTCAATTGCCCGAGCGCCAAGCCGTCACGGTGTTGCACGCGACCGAGCATCGCCTCCAGCGCCACGGCCTTTTCCCGCGCATCCGCCGGCGTACCGCTGGTCACCTCGTAGGACACCACCGGCACCGGATGCAACCCGACGCTATCGGCCTGGCCCAGGTTGGCGAAGGCCGCAAACAGCTGCTCCATGAACACGCGTTCGAAGTTCTTGCGCTTGAGGCGCAGGTCGCGCATGGCCTCGAAGAAAATATGCTGGTCGACGGTGCTACGGGCCTTGTCGGCCATTTCGAACAACGTGTCGTCGGCGTTATCGAACAATTCCTGCAACCCCTGCTGCAGGTGTTGCGCGGCTTTGTCACGCACCTGCAACACCACCACCGGCAGGCGTGCGAGCGGCGATGGCGTGGCTTGAGCCTGCTTGATCGGCACCACCTTCCCGTCATTGTGCATCCTGGCCTCCTGAAACGGCGGGTGTTGAGATGGGCAAGGAACGCAGGCAAGCCCTTTGGGCGCTGCCAATACCTGGTCACCATCAGGACGTCAAAGCTATGACGCCAATTGCAAGGCGCGAGATTATCTGGCAAATGAGGGCGGTTGCGCCAGCAAACTCTGCCCCTGCGCGCTAAATGACTGACCAGCCTGGGTTCCATTCCATACAACCCCTATAATCGCGACACTTTGTTTGTGGAGCCTGTTATGCCGAATCTGCGTCTTGCTGACCTCACCGCCGAAATCGAAGCCAACGTGCGTCGCGCACTGCTGGAAGACATCGGCAGTGGCGATATCACCGCACAGCTGATCCCGGCCGAACGGCTGGCCAAGGCCACGATCATTACCCGCGATGCCGCCGTTATCGCCGGTACCGCCTGGGTGGATACGGTATTCCGCCAACTGGACCCGCGCGTCGCGGTGCATTGGCAGGTCGCCGACGGTGAGCGTGTCAGTCCCGACCAGCCGCTGTTTCACCTTGAAGGCCCGGCGCGTTCGCTGCTCACCGGTGAGCGCAGTGCGCTGAACTTCCTGCAGATGCTGTCCGGCGTCGCCACCCGCGCCCAATACCTGGCGGATTTCGTCGCCAGCACCCAGGTCAAGCTGCTGGACACCCGCAAGACCCTGCCGGGCCTGCGCCTGGCACAGAAATACGCGGTCACCTGCGGCGGTTGCCACAATCATCGCATCGGGTTGTATGACGCTTTCCTGATCAAGGAAAACCATATCGCCGCCTGCGGAGGCATTGCCCAGGCAATTGGCGCCGCCCACAAGATTGCGCCGGGCAAACCGGTGGAAATCGAAGTGGAGAGTCTTGAGGAGTTGCGCGAAGCCTTGGCGGCGGGCGCCGACATCATCATGCTGGATGAGCTGAGCCTGGACGACATGCGCGAAGCCGTGCGGCTGAACGCGGGCAAGGCCAAGCTGGAAGCCAGCGGCGGGATCAATGAAAGCACCCTGCTGCCCATCGCCGAGACCGGCGTGGACTACATCTCCATTGGCGCGATGACCAAGGATGTGAAGGCGGTGGATTTGTCGATGCGGTTGAGTATCTAAAGCGCCCTGACTGTAGGAGCGAGCTTGCTCGCGAAAAACTCAAAGGCACCGCGTGCATTCAGAGTTCACGCGGTATCGTTAACGTTTTTCGCGAGCAAGCTCGCTCCTACAGCCTGCCTTCAAACTACGAGATTGTTCATCTCGCAGTACTCTTCCCATTCAACGCCCAGCACTTCGGCGGCCTCCTTGTGTAAGGCCAGGCGTGTGGCTTCGAATTCTTCCGGTGTAGAGGTGTATTTGAGGGTCAGTTCCCAAGGCTGGAGGCCCTGGCTTTCTGCCTCGTCCTCGAATGCCCACTGGACCTGATCACGCTGGTCATCCGCGCTCAGGTCCTTGATCTCTTCTTTAAGCTGCGGCGTTGCCTCGAGGTATTTGTCGAGCGCTTCCTGGTGCCGAACTTCCTGGGTCATCTCAGTCGTGGTCATGTCGTTCTCTTAGATCGAGGAATGGGGATGCATCTGGGTCATCAAGGTTGCGCAGATACAAAAGAGTGGGCGCGAATACCCGCTCGTCTGGCCTTCAGAACCATTCTGGGATCATCTGAAAACATTGCCTTTGAAGCAGGCCTTTGAAACAGGCCCTTGAAACAGTGTTGCCTTGGTGCCCGAGACAGGAATCGAACCTGCGACCTTCGCGTTACGAGTGCGCTGCTCTACCGGCTGAGCTACACGGGCGGTGGGCTAAAGCTAGCACCGCATTGAACATGCGGCAACCAGCTCGCTCACCGCCCGGTCGCCGTCATGCTCCGTTGGCCCCACAGCCCTTGGCGACGTATTGCGCATCGGCCGTGGTTACACAGGTCCAGCCGGTGTTGGCGCTGCGCGTCAAGGTGATGGTCTTGCCCAGCACGGGCGCAGGCGCATCCAGGATTTCACAGCTGATGGAGCCGCTACCCGTCGCAACATCGCCTGTCACGTCGATCTTGCAATTGGCGGTGGGACTGTTGCCGCCGATCAGATCAAGCTTGGGCACCGTGCCTTGGTTGATGACATCCTCGTAGCCGGCCTTCAACGCGCTGATTTCCGCCAACCCCGCTGTGAACTTGGCCTTGGCCTGGTGCTTGGTGTACATGGGCAAGCCAATCGTGGCCAAAATGCCGATGATCGCCACGACGATCAACAATTCGATCAAGGTAAAGCCTTTCTGACGCATCACTTTCACTCTCCAGAATAGAACCATGACAAGGCGCGTCCTGCGCCCCGTATTGTGCAGCGGCGCCAGTGTACTCATCCCTGCGTGGCCCATCGCGTACCAGACGCACAATCTGACATTTTATCGGCCAACGCCAGCCTGGCCTGCATCCGCCCTCTGACTAAGCTGTAAATTCTCAACCTGCATGTGCGAAGGCGACATGAACGACACCTCAACGATCTACACCTGGCAAGGCATCAACCGCAAAGGCCGCCGGGTGTGCGGGCAAACCACGGGGCATGACCTGGCGCTGATCAAGGCGCAACTGCGCCAGCAAGGCATCTGCCCCGAGCATGTGCGCAGGAAATCGTCGGGCCTGCCAAGCCTGGCTCCGCCGATTCAGTCCGCCGACATCGCCCTGTTCACCCGCCAGTTGGCGACGCTGTTGAAGGCTGGCATCCCCTTGTTGCAAGCTTTCGACATCATCCGCGAGGGCGTCGAGAACCGAGCGCTGCGCGAGTTGGTCGAGGGTCTGAAACAACACGTCGCCGCCGGTAACAGCCTGGCCAGCACGCTGCGCCAATACCCCCGTTATTTCGATGAGCTGTACTGCCACCTGATTGCCGCCGGTGAACAGGCAGGTGCCCTGGAAACGCTGCTGGAGCGAGTGGCCATTCATCTGGAAAAAAGCCAACGGCTCAAGACCAGGATCAAGAAAGCCATGACCTACCCTCTCGCCGTACTGGTGGTGGCCAGCCTGGTCAGCGCAGTGTTGCTGATGCAGGTGGTGCCGCAGTTCCAGACCCTGTTCGCCGGGGTCGACAGCCCGTTGCCCGGTTTTACCCTGGGGGTCATCGCCCTCTCCGACTTTCTGCGACAGGCCTGGTGGATGCTGGCGCTGAGCCTGGGCGTGGCAATAGGCGCCTGGCGCCACGCCTACCGTGTTTCGCCGGGTTTTCGCCACGGGCTGGAGGCGGGTTTGTTGAAAATTCCCGTGGCAGGCAAACTGTTGAACAAAGCGGCCGTCGCCCGCTACGCCCGCACGCTTTCAACCACCTTTGCGGCAGGTGTTCCCCTGGTGCAGGCACTGGGCTCAGTGGCCGGCGCCGTCGGTAACGGCCCTTTCAAACAGGCAATCGAACATATGCGCCACGATGTATCAACGGGTATGCAGTTGAATCAATCCATGGCCGCCAGCGGGCTGTTTCCCGGCATGGCGATCCAGATGACAGCAATCGGCGAAGAGTCCGGCACGCTGGACCGCATGCTGGACAAGGTCGCGAGCCATTACGAGGCCGACGTAGAAACCCTCGTCGATAACCTTACCAGCCTGATGGAACCGCTGATAATGGTCGTGCTGGGGAGCATTGTCGGTGCATTGGTGATTGCGATGTACCTGCCGGTGTTTCAATTAGGGTCGGCATTTTGAGTGCGTTGCTGGGCGAGCAGCCCTGGGTGTTTGTGGGCGTGGCGCTGCTGCTGGGCCTGATCGTTGGCAGTTTCCTCAATGTGCTGGTCTGGCGCCTGCCCAAAATGCTCGAGCGGGAATGGCGCGCCCAAGCCCATGAAATTCTCGGCCTGCCCGTCGTACCGGCGGGGCCGGTCTATAACCTCATGCACCCCGGCTCGTGCTGCCCGCGCTGCGACCAGCGGATTCGCCCCTGGGAAAACATCCCCGTGCTCAGCTACCTGATGCTCAAGGGGCGTTGCAGACATTGCCATGCAACCATCAGCGCGCGTTACCCCCTCACCGAACTGGCATGCGCGCTGATCAGCGCCACTGTCGCCTGGCACTTCGGTTTCAGCTGGCAGGCGGGCGCGGTGCTGCTGCTGAGTTGGGGGTTGCTGGGCATGAGCCTGATCGATGTGGATCACCAGTTGCTGCCGGATGCATTGGTGCTGCCATTGCTCTGGCTGGGGCTTATGGTCAACAGCGCGGGCCTGCTGGCGACATTGCCCGAGGCGTTATGGGGCGCGGTGTTTGGCTACATGAGCCTTTGGAGCGTGTTCTGGCTGTTCAAGCTGGCCACCGGCAAGGATGGCATGGGCCATGGTGACTTCAAGCTACTCGCATTGTTGGGAGCCTGGGGTGGCTGGCAAATCCTGCCGATGACGCTGTTGATGGCGTCGCTGCTCGGCGTGTTCGTCGGCGTGCTGCTGATGCGCTGGCGCAAGACCGGAGCGTCGGTGCCGATGCCATTTGGCCCCTGCTTGGCAATTGCCGGCTGGATTGCATTGCTCTGGGGTGGTCAAATAACCGACTTCTATTTGCAGTCTGTCGGTTTCAGATGACCACTCCTGTTGCAACACCCTGGATTCTCGGCCTTACGGGCGGGATCGGCAGCGGTAAAAGCGCTGCGGCCGAACACTTCACCAAGTTGGGTGTCGACCTGATCGACGCCGATCATGCCGCCCGCTGGGTGGTTGAGCCCGGCCGGCCGGCGCTGGCACGCATTGCCGAACATTTCGGCAGCGGTGTGCTGCAGCCGGACGGCCAGCTGGACCGCGCCGCGTTGCGAAAATTGATTTTTGACGTACCCGCCGAACGTCTCTGGCTGGAAGGCTTGTTGCATCCGCTGATCGCCGAAGAAATTCGCGACCACCTGGCGCGCGCCCGATCACCCTATGCGATTCTGGTCTCACCGCTGCTGATCGAATCCGGCCAGTACAGCATGACCCAGCGCATCCTGGTGATCGACGTGCCGCAATCCCTGCAGATTCAGCGTACCCTGCAGCGCGACGGCATCAGCGAGCAACAGGTGCAGGCCATTCTCAAGGCTCAGTCGAGCCGCGAAGACCGCCTGAACCATGCCGATGACGTACTGGTCAATGACCAGGACCTTGCCTGGCTGCACGGCGAGGTCGAGCGACTGCACCACTTTTACCTTACTTTGCGTGGAGGCCGATCATGAGCCAACCCTTGACCGTCGATTGCCCAACCTGCGGCGCCCCCGTGGAATGGAAACCCGACAACCTCAACCGGCCGTTCTGCTCGGACCGTTGCAAACTCATCGACCTGGGCGCCTGGGCTGCTGAAGAACATAAGATCCCGGTGGCCCCGGACGCCGAAGACGAGTTGTTTTCCGAAGACCTGCCGCCACGCCACTAAGGCCGCATAAAGGCGTATTCCTGCTGGTCGTCGAGGTTTTCCGCAAGGTATTGCAACTCGTCGGCCAGGTCTTCAAAGCTGCGCACGCCCTTGCTCTGCTCCACCACCGCGCTGAGCATGGCGCGCAGGGTCAGGCCCGGATCAAACCCGATTTCCTGTGCCGCGTCCTGGCTCCTGCGCAACTCTTGCCGCGCCCATTCGTACACACTCATGATTCGTGCTCCTGAAATTTCGACGAGCATGGGCCCGTGCGGCCATCCGGTGTTTGATCTGGATCAACCCCGCGAATCGTCATCCTTCCAGGGTGCCGAGAGATAGCGGGTGCGGTTGAACGTCTCCAGCCAGTCCGGGCAGAACACCACCAAGGCACTGATCACCATGCCGTTGATAAACGCTTCGGGAAAGATGATCAGCCACAGGTAGCCGACAAAGTCTTCAAGCCATTCCGGCATCGCAAATCGTCCATAGAACCATAGCAGCCCCAGGCCGGCCAACAGGCAGAGCAACGCCGACAAGGCGGCAGCCAAAAAACCGGAACAGAAGATGTACACGAAAGGGTTTCGCGGTTGCGCCCGCTCTACCAGCGCCGCACAGGTTTCGGTCACCAGCACCGGTAGCCCAATCAACAGCAGGCCGTTCACACCGACTGCGGCGAAACCCTGACGCCCCAGCCATACCAAACCCAACTGCGCGGCACACCCACCCACGATCGCCAACGGCCAGTCCAGCAACAAGGTCACGGCGGTCATGCCGATAAAATGGTAAGACACCCCCGTATCGAAATCCCGCCGCACCAGCCATAACATGAACAGCGCGAACACCGTGCCGAACAGCAAATGCTGGCGCCGTCGGTCGGCAAACAACTCAACCCAAGGCGCACGCCAGATCGCCCAGACCACCAGCGGGGCATACAACAGCCAGCCGATGGCAAGGGTCTGCGGCATCAGTACCGCCGCGCCGATCACCGTTTCACCTGCCTAGCCGCCTCATGGCCCGTCATGGGCCTGGCCGCGTTGATCGTAAACATGAACGCCTCGTTTCCAGAGTCGCTGCCGGATGGTCAGATTACATCGCCAGGTTACCGGGTAGCCAGCTGTAAGGCTGAGCAACGCCGGGCCCGCAACGAGTCTTCCTGCGGTCATCATTTGAACGCTAAGCTACGCCTATGGATGACTCAGATTATTTGCGCCTGCTCACCGTAGCAGCCGAACAAGCCAACGCGTTCCTGTCCAATGCCCGCAAATGGGAGCGTGAGCGTTGGGTCTGCCAGCGCCTGCTGCAAGGCTTGAACGTGCCCTATCGCGCCGAGGAGTTCCACGCCGCCGGCCAGGAGCCGCCGGACGTGCTGTTTCGCGACGCCAGTTTTGAGGTGTTCTTTGTATTGGACGAAGGCCGCCGGCTGAACGACGAATGGCGCGACGAATTGCTGCGCCGGCGCAGCGCCTTTTCCTTGAGCCAGCTGGTGCGCCGCGAAGCCAAGCCAAGGCGCATCCCTGCCCACGAGTTCCTGTTGCGCCTGGCCCCGACCCTGCGCAAAAAAGCGCATAACTACAAAGAACGCGGAATGGACCTGGGGGAACTGGACCTCATCGCCTTCACCAGCCTCAAGCGCGAAGTGCTGGACCTCAACAGCCACTTCCCACCGCCTACCGAATATCTGCGCCAGGGCTGGCGTTCGCTGTCGCTGGTGGGGCCAACCTTTGCGCGGGTACTGTTCGCACATCCGGACGCGCCGGATTTCTTGCGCAACAACCTGGGCCGCAGCATAGTGTTCGATGTGGGCATCAGCCTTTGATGCCCCGGCTGTAACGTGGCGCCCTTTTGCAACGTCTACCTGACGAGGCTTTTATGACCAGCCGCCTGAAACCCGATGACCAACAGCATGTCGAAGAGTACCTGCAACTCTCCCAGCACAGAGTCGAGCGCAAGCCTTTCAGGCCGTGGCTGCTCCTTGGTGTGGTGCTGGTGGTGGTGATCGGGCTCGGCTTGCTGAGCCGCCTTTTGAGTTACCTGACGCTATGAGCTGCCTGGCGCTCGCGGGGGTAACTGCTCCGATTTCTTTTAGCCTTGCGAGATATCCCCATGACCCATCGTATTATTGTCGTCGGCGGCGGTGCCGGCGGCCTGGAGCTAGCGACCCGCCTGGGTAAGACTCTGGGCAAACGCGGCAAAGCCAGCATCACGCTGGTGGACGCCAACCTGACGCATATCTGGAAACCGCTGCTGCACGAAGTCGCGGCCGGCTCGCTGAACTCTTCGGAAGACGAACTCAATTACGTCGCCCAGGCGAAATGGAACCACTTCGAGTTCCAACTGGGGCGTATGAGCGGGCTTGACCGTGAACAAAAGAAAATCCAACTGGCCGCCACCCTCGACGAAGAAGGCCGGGAGCTGGTACCTGCGCGCGTACTGAGTTACGACAGCCTGGTAATTGCAGTGGGCAGCACCACTAACGATTTCGGCACCGAGGGCGCGGCGCAGCATTGCCTGTTCCTCGACACCCGCAAGCAGGCCGAGCGCTTCCATCAGCGGCTGCTCAACCATTACCTGCGTGCCCACGCCGGGCAAACCGACACCATTGAACAGATCAGCGTCGCCATCGTCGGCGCCGGCGCCACCGGCGTTGAACTGGCCGCCGAACTGCATAACGCAGCCCATGAGCTGGCAGCTTACGGCCTGGACCGTATCAAGCCGGAAAACATGCACATCACCCTGATCGAAGCCGGCCCTCGGGTATTGCCCGCGCTGCCGGAGCGGATTGGCGGGCCTGTGCATAAAACCCTGGAAAAACTTGGGGTGACCGTGCTGACCAACTCGGCCGTCAGCGAAGTGACCGCCGACGCGCTGATCACCAGCAGCGGCCAGGTAATCCCGGCCAGCCTTAAAGTGTGGGCCGCCGGGATTCGCGCACCGGGTTTTCTCAAGGACCTCGATGGCCTGGAGACCAACCGCATCAACCAACTGCAGGTGCTGCCGACGCTGCAGACTACCCGCGACGAAAACATCTTCGCCTTTGGCGATTGCGCCGCCTGCCCGCAACCGGGCACCGACCGCAATGTGCCGCCGCGCGCGCAGGCCGCTCACCAGCAGGCCTCATTGCTCGCCAAATCGCTGAAGCTGCGGATTGAAGGCAAGGCGCTGCCGGCCTACAAGTACACCGACTACGGCTCGCTGATCTCGCTGTCGCGCTTTTCCGCGGTGGGCAACTTGATGGGCAACCTGACCGGCAGTGTGATGCTGGAGGGCTGGTTGGCGCGGATGTTCTACGTGTCGCTGTACCGTATGCACCAGATGGCGCTGTATGGCTTTTTCCGCACGGCGATGCTGATGCTAGGCAGCAAGATTGGACGTGGGACTGAGCCGCGTCTGAAACTGCACTGACAACTCGGTTTCTGGTGGGACTCGATTAATGTGGGAGGGGGCTTGCTCCCGATGGCAGTGTGTCAGGTATGAATACTTAACTGACCCACCGCCATCGGGAGCAAGCCCCCTCCCACATTAGGATTGTGTTGAATTTGAGATAATTGCAGGCAAAAAAAATCCCCGTATCTTTCGATACGAGGATTTTTAATATGGTCGGGGTAGGGGGATTCGAACTCCCGACATCCTGCTCCCAAAGCAGGCGCGCTACCGGACTGCGCTATACCCCGGTAATAAAAAGGCGACCTTTCAGTCGCCTTCTTCGATCAGTGCTTTTGGCCTCTGATCTTAAGATCTGATTCCAGCGTTAACTGGTCTCAAAAATGGTGGGTCGTGTGGGATTCGAACCTACGACCAATTGGTTAAAAGCCAACTGCTCTACCAACTGAGCTAACGACCCAAATATGGTCGGGGTAGGGGGATTCGAACTCCCGACATCCTGCTCCCAAAGCAGGCGCGCTACCGGACTGCGCTATACCCCGGTTTGAAATTGGCTCCGTGACCAGGACTCGAACCTGGGACCCAATGATTAACAGTCATTTGCTCTACCGACTGAGCTATCACGGAACTACATATTTCAATGTGCAACTTTTACTGCGGTAAAACCTTCTCTTCGACCCTGTCCGTATCGCTACGTTAGCGTCTCTGAGGCGCGCTATTCTACAATCTTAAAAACCCCTGTCAACCCTTTAAATTGCTTTTAAGACAATGATTTGCGCTTCTTTCTGATTTCTTCTTGGGGAGAAGAAACCCGTGGGCTGACGTTGCTGCGGGGCGCACTTTACAAGCCTTTGCCTTACAGTTCAACGCCCTATCGAAAAAAAAGGCCCCGCAATGCGGGGCCTCCTCTTTTAGCACTGGCTGCCGGGCTTAATGGAAGACGATTTCGTCGTTCTCCACCGTCGCCTTGACGGGGGTGCCGGGCATAAAGCTGCCCGACAGGATCAGCTGTGCCAGCGGGTTTTCGATCCAGCGCTGGATCGCACGCTTCAACGGCCGTGCGCCATACACCGGGTCGTAACCCACCGCGATCAGCTTGTCCAACGCCTCGCTGCTCAGCTCCAGCGCCAGTTCGCGCTCGGCCAGGCGTGCACGCAGGCGTCCCAACTGGATCTCGGTGATACCGGCAATCTGATCCCGGGCCAAAGGCTCGAAGATCACCACTTCATCCACCCTGTTGATAAATTCCGGGCGGAAGTGCGAGGTCAGCGCATCCATCACCGCTGCCCGCTGGGCCTCGCGATCGCCCACCAACTCCTGGATCTGCGCCGAGCCCAGGTTGGAGGTCATCACGATCACCGTGTTGCGGAAATCCACTGTACGGCCGTGGCTGTCGGTCAGGCGGCCGTCCTCGAGCACTTGCAACAGGATGTTGAACACATCCGGGTGCGCCTTCTCGACCTCGTCCAGCAAGATCACCGAGTAAGGCTTACGCCGCACGGCCTCGGTCAGGTAACCGCCCTCCTCGTAGCCCACATAGCCTGGTGGGGCGCCGATCAGGCGCGCCACCGAGTGTTTCTCCATGAACTCGGACATGTCGATGCGCACCATCGCCTCTTCAGTATCGAAGAGGAATTCGGCCAAGGCCTTGCACAGCTCGGTCTTACCCACGCCGGTCGGGCCGAGGAACATGAACGAACCACTTGGTCGATTCGGGTCGGACAACCCGGCGCGGGTACGCCGCACCGCATTGGACACCGCCACCACGGCCTCTTCCTGGCCAATAACGCGCTGGTGCAACAGGCTTTCCATCTTCAGCAGCTTGTCGCGTTCGCCCTCGAGCATTTTCGACACAGGAATGCCGGTCCACTTGGAGACCACCTCGGCTATTTCTTCCTCGGTCACCTTGCTGCGCAGCAACTGGTTCTCGCTGTGTCCATGCTGGTCGACCATCTGCAGGCTGCGTTCCAGGTCCGGGATCACCCCGTACTGCAACTCGGCCATGCGGTTCAGGTCGCCCTTGCGGCGTGCGGCTTCCAGCTCCTGGCGCGACTGCTCGATCTTCTGCTGGATCTGCGCCGAACCCTGCACTTCGGCTTTTTCCGAGGTCCAGATTTCTTCGAGATCCGAATACTCCCGCTCCAGGCGGACGATTTCTTCCTGGAGTTTTTCCAGACGTTTCTTCGCCGCCTCATCCTCTTCTTTCTTCAGCGCCTGGGATTCGACTTTCAGTTGAATCAGGCGGCGATCCAGGCGGTCGAGCACTTCCGGCTTGGAGTCGATCTCCATGCGAATCCGGCTGGCCGCTTCGTCGATCAAATCGATGGCCTTGTCGGGCAATTGACGATCGGTGATATAGCGATGGCTCAACTTGGCCGCCGCAATGATCGCGCCGTCGGTGATCGCGACTTTATGGTGGACCTCATAGCGCTCTTTCAGGCCACGCAGGATGGCGATGGTGTCCTCTTCGCTGGGCTCTTCCACCAGCACTTTCTGGAAACGCCGCTCCAGAGCCGCGTCCTTTTCAATGTACTGACGGTATTCGTTGAGCGTGGTGGCACCGACGCAATGCAACTCGCCTCGCGCCAGGGCAGGCTTGAGCATATTGCCAGCATCCATGGAGCCCTCGCCTTTACCGGCGCCGACCATGGTGTGCAGTTCGTCGATAAACAGAATGATCTGCCCTTCCTGCTTGGACAATTCATTGAGCAGGGATTTGAGGCGTTCTTCGAACTCGCCACGGAACTTGGCGCCGGCGATCAGCGAGCCCATGTCCAGGGACAGCAGGCGCTTGCCTTTCAGGCCGTCCGGCACTTCGCCATTGATGATGCGCTGGGCCAAGCCCTCGGCGATGGCGGTTTTACCCACGCCAGGCTCACCGATCAGCACGGGATTGTTCTTGGTACGGCGTTGCAGCACCTGGATGGTGCGCCGAATTTCGTCGTCACGGCCGATGACCGGGTCAAGCTTGCCCTCTTCGGCGCGCTTGGTCAGGTCAACGGTGTATTTATCCAGGGCTTGGCGCGACTCCTCGTGGTTGGGGTCATTCACCGCCTCGCCGCCGCGCAGATTGTTGATGGCGTTTTCCAGGGCTTTCTTGCTCACGCCCTGGCCCAGCAACAATTTGCCGAGCTTGCTGTTGTCGTCCATGGCGGCGAGCAGCACGAGCTCGCTGGAGATGAACTGGTCACCTTTCTGTTGGGCCAGGCGGTCGGCCTGGTTCAGCAGGCGCGCCAAATCCTGGGACATATTCACGTCGCCGGTAGGATTCTGGATTTTCGGCAGTTGGTCGAGCTCTTTGCTCAACTCCTTGCGCAGGCTGTTGATGTCAAAGCCCACCTGCATCAACAAGGGCTTGATAGAACCACCTTGTTGCTCCAGGAGCGCCTGCATCAAGTGCGCAGGTTCAATTGCCGGGTGGTCGAGACCGACCGCCAGGGATTGGGAGTCCGATAAGGCCAACTGCAATTTGCTGGTTAAACGATCAATACGCATAAGTCACCTTCCTTTTGAGCAGGCCGGAGCTGTAGAAACATCCTGAATGAAGAAACCTGCCAGATACCCCTATAGATGGGGTGGATTCTGGGGGATTCAAGCAGCGGATGGTTGATACAGATCAGGACAGTCTAGCGTTCGAGCCAGATAAGGGAGGCGAATCGGCCCGTGCGTGGGCTGCGGCGATAGGAAAAGAAGCGCGGGTCGGTCACGGTGCACAAACCGCCACCATACACAGCGGTAACGCCCCGTGCTGCCAGGCGCAGACGAGCAAGCTGATAGATATCGGCCATGAACTTGCCGGGATTACGGCTGGGCACGAAGGCCCGGGCAGTCACGGGCAGTTGTTGCATGAAGGCTTCACGCACCTCGGGGCCTACCTCAAAGGCCTGCGGACCAATGGCCGGGCCGAGCCAGACCAGCACGTCGGCGGGGTCGCAACCCAGGCTGTCGAAGGCTGCCTCCAGCACCCCGGCCGCGAGCCCACGCCAACCGGCATGCGCCGCCGCCACACGGGTGCCCGCTCGATTGCAGAACAATGCAGGCAGGCAATCGGCCGTCATCGCGGTGCAGGCGATACCAGGGGTGCTGGTCCAACTGCCATCCGCTTCGGCGATACGGCCCGGGTCGGCCTTGACCACAGTGGTGCCGTGGACTTGACGCAACCAGGCCGGCTGGATACCGAAGGCATCGGTAAGACGGCGACGATTTTCCAGGACGGCCTCAAGGCTGTCCTCGACGTGATCGCCCAGGTTGAGGCTGTCGAACGGCGCCACACTGACGCCGCCCGCACGGGTCGTGACGCAGGCTTTGACCTGAGACGGCGCGGGCCAGTCAGGTATCAGCCAGTCACTCATCCGATAAACGCCTCGCGATCCTGCTTGAGCAGCGACAACAACCAGACCAGATCGTCTGGAAGCGGCGATTCCCAGCTCATGCGCTTACCGCTCGTCGGATGATCCAGTTCCAGGAAGCGTGCATGCAGCGCCTGGCGCGGGAACGTCTTGAGCGATTCAACCATGGTCTGGCTGGCCGCCGGCGGAATACGGAAGCGACCACCGTAGGCCGGATCGCCGACCAACGGGAAGTTGATGTGGGCCATGTGCACGCGGATCTGGTGGGTACGACCGGTTTCCAGCTTGACCCGCACGTGCGTGTGGGAACGGAAACGCTCCAGCACGCGATAGTGGCTGACGGCCTGCTTGCCGCCCTCCATCACCGCCATGCGCTGGCGCTGCTGGCCGTGGCGACCGATAGGGGCGTTGATCTTGCCCCCGGCCACCACGACGCCGATCACGATGCACTCGTAGATCCGGCTGACGCTGCGACTCTGCAATTGAGTAACCAGTTGCGTCTGCGCCTGAATGGTCTTGGCCACCACCATCAGGCCGGTGGTGTCCTTGTCCAGACGGTGCACGATGCCGCAGCGCGGCACATTGATGATGTCCGGCACGTGGTGCAACAGGGCATTGAGCAAGGTGCCATCAGCGTGCCCGGCAGCCGGGTGAACCACCAGGCCTGCGGGTTTGTTGATGACCAGGATGTCGTCATCTTCATAGACGATATCCAGCTCGATGTCCTGGGCGACCCATTCTCCCTGGGCTTCCTGCTCGGCAGTCAGCTCAAGAATCGCACCGCCATGCACTATGTCTCGCGGGCGGATAACCGCTCCATCCACAGTCAGGCGGCCGTCTTTGATCCAGGCGGAAAGGCGCGAGCGCGAGTGCTCAGCGAATAATTGTGCGGCGACTTGATCGAGGCGTTGGCCGCCCAATTCGGACGGCACCTCTGCGCGAAGTTCAATTTTATCGGACATGCTCAGACTAGGCGTGGCACAGCCTTTGGTTTCGGCTGCGCGCTTGTGGTTAAATACGGCGTCTTTTGCCCCGAGGCTTTCAACGGGGCGCTCATCATAACAGGACGGCCCCGCCCAAGACAGCGGCCGTCATAGGGACGCAAGCCGCCATGCAAGTGAAACACCTGCTGCTGATCGCCATCCTCGCCATGACTGCTGCTTGCTCGTCAACCAAGGAGGTCGTCGACGAAAACCTGAGCGAAGTCGAGCTGTACCAGCAAGCTCAGACAGACCTGGACAATAATAGCTACACCAGCGCCACAGCGAAGCTGAAGGCACTGGAGTCGCGCTATCCGTTCGGACGCTATGCCGACCAGGCCCAGCTCGAGCTGATCTACGCCAACTATAAAAACGCCGAGCCGGAAGCAGCCAAGTCCGCTGCCGAGCGTTTTATCCGCCTGCACCCGCAGCATCCGAACGTGGACTACGCCTACTACATGAAGGGCCTGACCTCGTTCGACCAGGACGTCGGCCTGCTGGCGCGCTTCCTGCCGCTGGACATGACCAAGCGTGACCCGGGCGCTGCCCGCGACTCCTACAACGAGTTCGCCCAGCTGACCAGCCGCTACCCGAACAGCCGCTACGCGCCGGACGCCAAGCAGCGCATGATCTACCTGCGCAACCTGCTGGCTTCCTACGAGATCCACGTGGCCCACTACTACCTGACCCGTCAGGCGTACGTGGCCGCCGCCAACCGTGGCCGCTACGTGGTGGAGAACTTCCAGGAAACCCCTTCGGTGGGTGACGGGCTGGCCGTGATGACCGAGGCTTACCAGCGCCTGCATCTGGACGAACTGGCAGGCACCAGCCTGGAAACCCTCAAGCTCAACTACCCGGACCACCCAAGCCTGAAAGACGGCCAGTTCGTGCCTCAGGTTGACGAAGCCGACAACCGTTCGTGGCTGAGCAAATACACCCTGGGCCTGATCGAGTCCCGTCCACCGCTGCCACCGGGTGAAACACGCGCCAACCAGGACGTGATCAAGCAGTACCAGGACGCCAAGGACGCGATTCCTTCGGATCTCAAGCCACACGACGAGAACGGCGACGTGATCGAAGAGGAAGAGCCGCAAGCCCTGGGCAACAACCAGGACCGCTCGTGGTTCAGCTACATGACCTTCGGTGTGTTCGACTGACCGTTCGACGCAACGCAAAAGGGAGCTCTCAGGAGCTCCCTTTTTCATGGGCGAGTATTTATTGCGCTGTGCGCCCATGGCGACCTTGGCTAAACTGGCGCATTCCTCATCGAGAAACTGCCCATCATGCTTCGTCTATTGTTCTGGATCGCCGTCATTGCCGCTGCGGTATGGCTCTGGCGCAAATTTAAAAGCCCAGCGGCCGGCCAATCCCGTACCGGCGAACCCAATGCCGCACTGATGGTGCGTTGCGCCCATTGCGGCGTGCATGTGCCGCAGGATCGTGCGCTGAGCTCGGGCCAGCAATGGTATTGCACCCAGGCACACCTGCAGCAAGGGCCGAAGTCTATCCAGCGTTGAGTCGACCGGCGGGCGCGTAAGGTGCCGGGTCGATGATCGGCGCATGCCCCAGCAATAAGTCAGCAAACAACTGGCAGGACGCCGGGGCAAGCACCAGGCCATTGCGGTAGTGCCCGCAATTGAGCCACAGGCCCTTGAAGCCGGGCACCTCGCCGATATAAGGGATGCCTTCCGGCGAGCCGGGCCGCAACCCCGCCCAATGCCCCACCACCTCGGCGTCCGCCAGGGCGGGAAGCAGTTCCACCGCAGAAGCCTTGAGACTTTCCAGCGCGGTTTCGGTCGGCGTTTTATCGAACCCCTCATGCTCCAGGGTGCTGCCAATCAGAATATGCCCATCCCGTCGCGGGATCGCATAGCGTCCTTTGGCCAGGACCATACTCGATAAAAAATCAGGCGCGCATTTGTAGAGGATCATCTGGCCCTTTACCGGCTCCACGGGCAGCGCCAAGCCCAGTTTTCCCAGCAACGCCCCGCTCCAGGCACCGGCCGCAAGCACCACCTGATCACCCGTGATGACGCCAGCAGACGTATTCACGCCCACCACAGTGCCGCCTTCCACGATAAATCCAGCGACCTCGCACTGCTCGTGAATCGTCACACCGGGCAGCGCCGACAACGCCGCCTTGAGTGATTTGACCAGGCGCGGATTGCGCACATTGGCCACGTCGGCCATGTAGATCGCCCGCGAATAACCGCCGCCCAGCACCGGGACCGCGTCATGGGCGGTCGACACGTCCACTTTACTCAAGGGCCGGCCTTCACGCGCAGCCCAGGCCAGAGCCTCGGCTTCGTCATCCAGGTCGAGCCAATACAGGCCCGTGGTGTGAACCTCAGGATCAACCCCGGTCGCGGCGAACAGCCGTTGCGCCAGCTGCGGGTAGAAATCCTGGGACCAGTGGGCCAAGGCAGTCACCGCCGGGCTATAACGCCACGGATATAACGGCGAAACAATTCCGCCGCCGGCCCAGGAAGACTCCTGCCCAAGCCCGGCGCGCTCCAGCAATATGACCGCCAGCCCCCGGTTCGCCAGGTTGTATGCCGTCAACAAGCCAATCACTCCGCCGCCGACAATCACTACTCGCTGTTGCTTAGCCATCATTTGATCCAGCCGATAAAAAGGGAAAAGCGCGCCCGGCGCCCATTCATCCAGGACTCTCATCACTACCCCCAGCATGCCTTGAGCGACATCTCTGGCGCCGCTCCCGGATTGCTCCGCATGCCGGTGCTGGTCAAGCTGAACCGGCCACAGGCGTCGTCCGCCATGGCAGAGCCCGTGGCAGGCGTGGCCAGCAAGGCAAAATCCTGAGGGTTCAAGACTGCGCTGATTCTATAGTGATCGTTGCCTGTACTGACGCCGCTTGCATCAATATAAGTGCCGTTGCGCGTGTAAAAACGCTCCAGGTACTGAGCTTGCTCGGCCAGCAGCGCGACGATCTGCACCCGGTGGACCTTTTTCACCTGGACGGTATATGCGGGGTAAGCGATCCCGCCCAGCAACGCAATGATCGCCACGGCGATCAATAATTCGATCAGGGTAAAGCCCTGGCTGTCCATGCCCATTCGATTGCTCCTTATTGAAGTTGCCGCCATAAGACTCGCCGAAACCGTTCGCCGTCGCCCTCCTCCACCCGCGCATACACAGCCTCCAGCACGGTGCGCGATTGGCCACCAAGGCCGACGGCCGTCACCCGGAAGAGCGCGGCTGGGGCATACGGCGGCAAATGTGCGTGGCCCGAACCCACGCCCAGGGATTGAACGCCATACACCCCGTCCTTGAACGCCACCCACGTCACCGCCGAGACCGGATTGTGTCCGGCGCCCTCCACCGATGAAGCTTCATCGGGCGGCGCGCAACTGATGATCGACTGGCAAACCGGCATCACCTGCCCGCCCGTGCGCACCGCCGACTCCCCCAGCCGCAGGCCACTTTCAGCCGTCTGGAACGATTGATTACGCTGCCAGAGGCTATTGGCCGCCTTCTGCTGAGCGATCGCGCCCTGCATCGACGACAAACCCACGAGTGACAACAACAGCAGAAATACCAGGCTGATCAGCAATACCATCCCCGCCTGCCGCACCTGGCTACACCGCATCATTTTCATCGCCCTACTCCAGCCGGTTGCGCAGTGCCGCCACAACGGCGTAGGCCTGGTCCTTCACCCGACCGGTGGGGTCTTGCAGGGTCATGAGGATGCGCACGCTGCGTATCAACGATGCGTCGGCCGGGTGGCTGTCGTAACGCACCACGCCGGTCGATTCAGGCCTGGCCGCCACACCAAAACTGATCTCGAAGGCCCGTACGTTATCCATTAATACGGCCTTGGCCGGAGCTGACGGAGTACTGATCTTCAACTGGCCCGTCTCATAGGTGTAGGTGAGCTCGCGTATGGCGAAACGAATCTGCCCGGGCGCAATCCCAGACGGCGTCCCGGTGAAGGCCTGAGCGGCCTCCTTGCAGTCGGACACCACCGTCCAGTCGGGCTTGCCTGCACCGTCGCTGGCATTGGCGGTCACCAGAGTCAGTGACTTTGCGCTTGCCGACACTTCCCAGCCAATCGGCCGATCAAAGGCCGCCGGGGCGTTGTCGATAAAAGCCGTGGCCAGACACCCCAGCATGCCCGCCTGGCGAATATCCTGGGTCATCTTGCTCAGGACGAACCGCGCATCGTCCTGCAGCACCATGGCGGCCTGCTGGCTGGCCTGGGTCAACCGCGAACCGATCAGCACCTGGCTCGCCCCGAGCACTACCACCAGCCCGACGGCCAGCGCCAGCAGCAACTCCACCAGCCCGAAACCTCGCGCAGGACGGATCATTGCAACCGCCCTTGCCCATTGGCGATCCGACTGGTCAGGGTGAAGGTTTGCCGCTCACCCAGCCTGCTCCTGACATCCTCCCAACTGATGCTGACAGTGACCTCATCGCCGCTGACCGCTATCGCACCCTCAGCGTCCTTGCCGGCAAAACCAGTGATATTGGACTTGAAGTCACGCAGGTCCAGGTCACGCACGCTGGTGGTCGAGGTGCTGCCAGCGCTAACTCGGGAGTAATCGGCAGCGGCGTTGGCGCGAATACGGTCGAGCATGTCGTAGGCAATAAAACTGGCTTGGCTGGTCATCCTTGCGCTGTCGGTGGACTTGAGCGCGTTGAGCTGGATCGCCGCAGCCCCCAGCAGTCCGATCGACAAAACCAGCACCGCGACGAGCACCTCGATCAGCGTCATGCCGGATTGGCGCCGATGAAAAGCGCGTAGAGAAAGTGTATTCCGGCAGAAAGGCATACCGTCGTCATCCATGTCGAAGGCCTCAGGGAAACAGGAAAAACCTGCTGTGTGCCCAAAGACTAGCGTCGGTTTTCCGCCGCTGCCGCTACCGGAACAAAGGGAAATACATTGGACGTAAAGGCCATCATTCAGCACCAGGGACCAAGCGCTATACCTATGCCTGCCACTTGAAGATCACCCGCATCCACGGAGGGAGCGCACATGACACAACGAGGTTTCACCCTGATCGAATTACTACTGGGATTGATCGTGACGGGTGTTCTGGCGCAGCTGGCCATACCCAACTTCAAGGGTTTGCTGGAATCGCAGCAGCGACAAAGCGTGGCCCAGGCACTGGCCGACGGGCTGCGTTACGCGCGCACCGAGGCGATTGCACGCAATCGTGCGGTGGTGATCCATGCGCGGGATGAAGACTGGAGCCAAGGATGGCGGGTGATACTGGATATCAGTGGGCGCGGCCACTTGGACGACGAGAATCCGGTGCTACTGGAGCGACAGGACAGCGGGCAAGTACCGGTTGCCGGCAATGGCCCGGTCAGCAGCCAGGTTCGTTTCAGCGGTTTGGGAGAACCGGTGTTTGCGGGCGGGGGATTTCGTGCCGGCACCGTGCATGTGTGCGACACACAACAGGCCCAGAGCCTGTATCAGGTCGTGCTCGCTCCCAGCGGGCGTATCAGCCTGCGCAGTGACAAGACCGAGCAGGCGCTATGCCGAGGTTAACCCAGCCGCCAGGGGTTCAGAGCAGCGAGCGAACCCGTAATTCCTTGGGCATTGAAAACGTAATGTTTTCTTCCCGGCCCGCCAACTCGTCGGCGCCGGTGGCACCCCAGGCGTGCAATTGCTGGATCACGCCGCGCACCAGAACTTCCGGGGCCGAGGCGCCTGCCGTAATGCCGATGCGCTCTACGCCGTCGAACCAGCTACGCTGCATGTCCTCGGCGCCGTCGATCAGGTACGCCGGCGTCGCCATGCGCTCAGCCAACTCGCGCAAACGGTTGGAGTTGGAGCTGTTAGGGCTGCCGACCACCAGCACCACATCACACTCATCGGCCAGCTGCTTGACTGCATCCTGGCGGTTTTGCGTGGCGTAGCAGATGTCGTCCTTGCGCGGGCCGCCGATGGCCGGGAATCGCGTGCGCAGGGCGTCGATAACGCGGCTGGTATCGTCCATGGACAAGGTGGTCTGGGTGACGAAGGCCAAGCGTTCAGGGTTTTGCACCTGCAAACTGGCAACGTCTTTTTCGTCTTCTACCAGGTAGATCGCGCCGCCATTACTGGCGTCATACTGGCCCATGGTGCCTTCGACCTCCGGATGGCCGGCGTGGCCGATCAGGATGCATTCGCGGCCATCACGGCTGTAGCGCGCCACCTCAATGTGCACCTTGGTCACCAGCGGGCACGTGGCGTCGAACACTTTCAGGCCACGGCCAGCCGCTTCGGTGCGTACGGCCTGGGACACGCCATGAGCACTGAAGATAACGATGACATCATCGGGCACCTGGTCGAGCTCTTCGACGAAGATGGCGCCGCGAGCACGCAGGTCTTCGACCACGAACTTGTTGTGGACAACTTCATGCCGCACATAAATCGGCGGGCCGAAGACTTCCAGGGCGCGGTTGACGATTTCGATCGCCCGGTCCACGCCGGCGCAGAAGCCACGGGGGTTGGCGAGTTTGATTTGCATGCTGTGCCTCGTGTCTTGCAGCCACTTAGGGTCAGATGTGTTGCTGACCGAAGGGACAATGGAGATCAAAGGTGGGAATGGGCTTGCTCCCGAATGGCAGTGTCAGTCAGCGAATTGTCAGACTGACCCACCGCTATCGGGAGCAAGCCCCCTCCCACATTTTAGACCAGCGCCTTGACGTTGATGATCTCGACGTCAAAGGTCAGTGTCTTGCCGGCCAACGGATGGTTGAAGTCGATGGTCACTTGCGCGTCATCGAAGGCTTTGACCACGCCGGGCAATTCCGTATTCGCCGCATCATTGAAGATCACCAGCAGGCCTTCCGACAGGTCCATGCCTTCGAACTGCGAACGAGGGATGATCTGCACGTTTTGCGGGTTGGGCTGGCCAAAGGCATTTTCCGGCGGGATCTGCAGGTTGCGCTTATCGCCAGCCTTGAATCCGAACAGCGCCGTTTCAAAACCCGGCAACAGGTTGCCATCGCCGACTTTGAAGGTCGCCGGGGCTTTATCGAAAGTGCTGTCGACCGTATCGCCATTCTCCAGGCGCAATGCAAAGTGCAAAGTGACTTCCGTGTTCTGGCCGATGCGTTGCTCAGCCAATACCTGATCAGTCATTGACGGTCTCTCCGGTTTTTTTGCTCTTGAACATATCCAGCGCCAGCATGATTGCACCAACGGTGATGGCGCTGTCGGCGAAGTTGAACGCCGGGAAATAATGGCGGTTCTGCCAGTGCACCAGGATGAAGTCGATCACATGGCCCAGGGCAATGCGGTCGTACAGGTTGCCCAGCGCGCCGCCCAGCACCAGGGCGAGGGCAATGGCCAACCAGGTGTCATCACGGCCCAGGCGCTTGAGCCAGACCACCAGCACCGCACTGACCACCACGGCGATCAGTGCGAACAGCCAGCGCTGCCAGCCGCCGCCATCGGCGAGGAAGCTGAAGGCCGCGCCGGTGTTGTAGGCCAGGGTCCAGCTGAAGTAATCCGGGATCACCACGATTTGCTGGAACATTTCCAGGGTGCCTTCGAAATGAGCCTTGCTGACCTGGTCGATGACCAGGACCAGCACGCTCAATACGAGCCAGCCAAGACGTCCGAAACGACTGGTTGCATCAGGCATAGTGGCGAACCTCGCCTTCACCGCTGATGTTATCCACGCAGCGACCGCAGATTTCCGGATGCTCCGGGTTCACGCCGACATCTTCACGGCAGTGCCAGCAACGCGCGCATTTAGGGAACGCCGACTTGACCACTTTGAGCTTCAGGCCCGGTACATCAGTCGCCACGGCGTCTGCCGGAGCCTGGGCGAATGGCGCCAGGCTGGCGGTGGAGGTGATCAACACAAAGCGCAGTTCATTGCTCAGCTTGGCCAGGTCGGCGCTCAGGCCATCCTCGGCAAACAGGGTGACTTCGGCTTGCAGGTTGCCACCCACGGCCTTGGCCGCGCGCTGCACTTCCAGTTCCTTGTTCACCGCAACCTTCACGGCCATCACGCCTTCCCAGTACGCGCGACCCAGTTCGAAGTCGGCCGGCAGTTCGGTCAGGCCTTCGTACCAGGTATTGAGCATGACGGACTCGTTACGCTCGCCCGGCAGGTACTCCCACAGTTCGTCGGCGGTGAACGCCAGGATCGGTGCGATCCAGCGCACCAGCGCTTCGCTGATGTGGTAGAGCGCGGTCTGCGCCGAGCGGCGCGCCTTGCTGTTGGCGCCGGTGGTGTACTGGCGGTCCTTGATGATGTCGAGGTAGAACCCACCCAGCTCCTGCACGCAGAAGTTGTGGATCTTCGAATAGACGTTCCAGAAACGGTACTCGCCGTAGTGTTCCTGCAACTCGCGCTGCAACAACAGGGTACGGTCCACGGCCCAACGGTCGAGGGCGAGCATGTCCTCGGCCGGCAGCAGGTCGGTGGCCGGGTTGAAGCCGGTCAGGTTCGACAGCAGGAAGCGCGCGGTATTACGGATGCGACGGTAGGCATCGGCGCTGCGGGCCAGGATCTGGTCCGACACGGCGATCTCGCCCGAGTAATCGGTCGACGCTACCCACAGGCGCATGATGTCGGCGCCCAGGGTGTCGTTGATCTTTTTCGGCTCGATCACGTTCTTCAGCGACTTGGACATCTTGCGACCGTTTTCGTCGACGGTGAAGCCGTGGGTCAGCAGTTCGCGGTATGGCGCATGGCCGTCGATGGCGCAGCCGGTCAGCAGCGAGGAGTGGAACCAGCCACGGTGCTGGTCGGAACCTTCCAGGTACAGGTCGGCACGCGGGCCGCTGTCGTGCCCCATCGGGTGCGAGCCGCGCAGTACGTGCCAGTGGGTGGTACCGGAGTCGAACCACACGTCGAGGGTGTCGCTGATCTTGTCGTACTGCGGCGCTTCATCGCCCAGCAGCTCGGCGGCGTCCAGCTTGAACCAGGCTTCGATGCCTTCCTGTTCAATGCGCTGGGCCACTTCTTCCATCAGTTCGACGGTGCGCGGGTGCAGTTCGCCGCTTTCCTTGTTCAGGAAGAACGGGATCGGCACGCCCCAGTTACGCTGGCGGGAGATGCACCAGTCAGGACGGTTGGCGATCATCGAGTGCAGGCGCGCCTGGCCCCAGGCCGGGACGAACTGAGTGTCTTCGATGGCTTTGAGCGAGCGTATGCGCAGGGTTTCGCCGCTGGCCGGCTCTTTGTCCATGCCGATAAACCACTGCGCGGTGGCGCGGTAGATCAACGGGGTCTTGTGGCGCCAGCAGTGCATGTAGCTGTGCTTGATGGTGTCGGCCTGCATCAGCGCGCCGACTTCACGCAGCTTGTCGATGATCGGCTGGTCGGCCTTGAAGACGAACTGCCCGCCGAAGAATTCCAGCGACGGCACATACACGCCGTTGCTCTGTACCGGGTTGATGATGTCGTCGTTGACCATGCCGTACTTCTTGCAGGTCACGAAGTCGTCCACGCCATAGGCAGGCGAGCAGTGAACGATGCCCGTGCCCGAACCCAGCTCGACGTAGTCAGCCATATATACCGGCGACAGGCGGTCATAGAACGGGTGACGGAAGTTGATCAGTTCCAGCGCGGAGCCGGTGGTGGTGGCGATCACCGAACCTTGCAGCTCGTAGCGCGCCAGGCACGACTCGACCATTTCTTCGGCCAGCACCAACAGGCGATCGCCAACATCGACCAGCGCGTAGGTGAACTCCGGGTGCACGTTCAGTGCCTGGTTGGCGGGGATGGTCCATGGCGTGGTGGTCCAGATCACGATGGCAGCGGGCTTGGCCAGCGATGCCAGGCCAAAGGCCTCGGCCAGCTTGGCGTCGTCGGCGATCGGGAAGGCCACGTCGATGGTCGAGGATTTCTTTTCCTCGTACTCGACTTCCGCCTCGGCCAGCGCAGAGCCGCAGTCGAAGCACCAGTTCACGGGCTTGAGGCCCTTGAACACGAAGCCGCCCTTGACGATTTCGGCCAAGGCGCGGATTTCACCGGCCTCGTTCTTGAAATTCATGGTTTTGTACGGATTGTCCCACTCGGCCAGCACACCCAGACGGATGAACTCGGACTTCTGCCCTTCGATCTGCTCGGTGGCGTAGGCACGGCACAGTTCGCGGGTTTTATCCGCGCCCAGGTTCTTGCCGTAGGTCACTTCGACTTTGTGTTCGATCGGCAGGCCGTGGCAGTCCCAACCCGGGACATAGGGTGCGTCGAAGCCCGACAGGGTTTTCGAACGCAGGATCATGTCCTTGAGAATTTTGTTCAGCGCATGACCGATGTGAATCGTGCCGTTGGCATAAGGAGGGCCGTCGTGCAGGACGAATTTCGGACGATCCTTGCCAATTTCGCGCAACTTTCCGTACAGGCCAATACTGTCCCAGCGCTGCAGGATCTGCGGTTCGCGCTGTGGCAGGCCGGCCTTCATTGGGAAGGCGGTGTCCGGAAGGTTTAGCGTGGCTTTATAGTCGGTCATTTAAGGCTCTTCGGTTAGCGATGGGCGCTAGGTGCGGCTAGTGCACGGGCGGCGGCGACATCCGCATTGATCGCCGTTTTCAACGCCTCAAGGGAGGCGAAACGCTGCTCTTCACGCAGCTTCTGGTGGAAAACCACCGTTAAACGCCGGTCGTATAAATCACCGGCAAAATCCAGAAGGTGAACTTCCAGGTGGGCTTTGCCATCACCTGCAACCGTGGGCCTGACGCCTATGTTGGCGACTCCCGGCCACGATTGGCCATCGATGTCGACACTCACCAGGTAAACCCCGGTGAGTGGCACACGACGGCGCTTGAGTTGCACGTTGGCAGTTGGCGTGCCCAGTTGGCGCGCCAGCTTCTGGCCGTGCAGCACCCGCCCCGCGATGCGGAACGGGCGACCGAGCAAACGCTCGGCCAAGGCGAAGTCGGCAGCGGCCAGGGCGTTACGCACCTGGGTACTGCTCACGCGCAGGCCGTCCAGTTCGACGGTTTGCGCGGCTTCGACGGTAAACCCCTGGTTGACGCCGGCGTGTTGCAGGAAATCGAAATCTCCGACGCGGTCGCAACCAAAACGGAAGTCGTCGCCGACTTCCAAATGCTGCACGCCCAGGCCATCGACGAGGATGCGGTCGACGAACTCGGCGGCGCTCAGGCTTTGCAAGCGCTGGTTGAAGGCCAGGCAGAGCACACGGTCGACGCCTTCTTCAGCCAGCAGTTGCAGCTTGTCGCGCAGGCGGGCCAGACGGGCCGGCGCGGTCTCGGGAGTGAAATATTCCCGCGGCTGCGGCTCGAAAATCACCACGCAGCTGGGCACGCCCAACTCGACCGCACGCTCGCGCAGCCTGGCCAGGATAGCCTGGTGGCCACGGTGAACACCGTCAAAGTTGCCAATAGTGGCGACGCAGCCCCGATGCTCGGGGCGCAGGTTGTGGAGACCTCGAACCAGCTGCATAACGCGCTTCTTGCTCATAAAGTGGTCGATTATAACCACACCCGGCCCCGGACGACAGGCAACAGCACAGGCCAAATGGATCGATTCGATAAAACAGCCGTTTTATCGCGGCTAACTCTCTACCCCAGGGACTTGCGATTGAAATCGCGCAGGCGGAAACCCTGCAGCAGCAACATCCCGAAGTACACCATCACGCCCGCCACCACCAGCACGCCAAGGCGCATGAAGCGCTCCAGCATATGGCCCTGGTCCCAGGCCGGCATGACATGCATCAGGCCCAGCAACACGGCGGACATCGCGGCGACCGCCACGAGCAGCTTGAGGGTGAATCCCCCCCAGCCTGGCTGCGGCTGGTACATCTGTTGTTTGCGCAGTTGATAAAACAGCAGGCCGGCATTGATGCACGCACCGGCGCTAATCGCCAACGCCAGGCCGGCATGGGCCAGCGGGCCGATAAATACCAGGTTGAGCAGTTGCGTGACGATCAGCGTGAAAATCGCGATCTTTACCGGCGTGCGGATGTTTTGCTGGGCATAGAAGCCCGGCGCCAGCACCTTGATCACGATAATACCGAGCAAGCCGACGGAGTAAGCCACCAGCGCGTGCTGGGTCATCAAGGCGTCATGGGCGTCGAACTGGCCGTATTGAAACAGCGAGACCGTCAAGGGCTCAGCCAGGATTCCCAAGGCCAAGGCGCATGGCAGCACCAGCAGGAAGCACAGACGCAGGCCCCAGTCGAGAATGCGCGAATACTCCTGGCGGTCCTTGCTTGCGTAGGTGCGCGCCAGGGTCGGCAGCAGAATTGTCCCCAAGGCCACCCCGAGTACGCCGGACGGCAATTCCATCAGGCGGTCGGCGTAGTACATCCACGACACCGAGCCGGACACCAGCAGCGAAGCGAACGCCGTATTGATGATCAGGGATATCTGACTGACCGACACCCCGAGGATCGCTGGCAACATATTGCGCATCACGCGCCAGACGCCGGTGTCCTTGAGGTTCAGGCGCGGCAGCACGAGCATGCCGATTTTTTTCAGATGCGGCAGTTGGTAGAGCAACTGCGCCAGGCCGCCGGCCAGGACTGCCCAGCCGAGGGCCATCACCGGTGGGTCGAAGTACGGCGTGAGGAACAGCGCGAAGATAATCATGCTGACGTTGAGCAGCGTCGGCACGAAGGCCGGCACCGAGAAACGGTTCCAGGTATTGAGGATCGCCCCGGCGAGGGATGACAGCGAGATCAGCACTATATAAGGAAAGGTCACGCGCAGCAGATCGGTGGTCAGCGCGAACTTTTCCGGGGTGTTGGCAAAGCCCGGCGCCGTGGCCCAGATCACCCAGGGCGCGGCGAGTATGCCAACCAGGGTCACCAGCATCAGCACCAGGGTCAGCAGGCCAGAGACGTAGGCGATGAACGTGCGGGTTGCCTCCTCCCCCTGCTGGGTCTTGTATTCGGCCAGGATCGGCACAAAGGCCTGGGAGAACGCGCCTTCGGCGAAGATTCTGCGCAGCAGGTTGGGCAATTTAAAGGCAATAAAGAAGGCATCCGTGGCCATACTGGCGCCAAAAATGCGCGCCAGCAGGGTGTCACGCACAAACCCCAAAACCCGGGAGATCATCGTGATAGAGCTGACGGCAGCCAACGATTTGAGCAGATTCATTGAAAGAGTTTGCGCCTATAGATAAAGAGCAGGCGAACAAAGCGCCTACTTATGCGATACTGCGCGCCTGCAACAGCACAGAGCCAAAGCTCGCGAGTTTACAGGTCAAGCGCCGGAAATAAATCACCCGCCTCTTCAGATCGACCACTCAGCAGTTCGCATCAGCCGCCCTTGACAACCCATCAAGTCATCGGCATGATTCGCGGCCTATTTTGTTTGCTATTTCCTAAAAAGTCTTTCGAGGAGCTCGACGGTGGCCAACACACCTTCCGCCAAAAAACGTGCAAAACAGGCTGAGAAGCGTCGCAGCCACAACGCCAGCCTGCGTTCCATGGTTCGTACCTACATCAAGAATGTAGTTAAAGCCATCGACACCAAAGACGCTGAAAAAGCTCAAGCTGCTTACGTTCTGGCCGTGCCAGTTATCGACCGTATGGCCGATAAAGGCATCATCCACAAGAACAAGGCCGCTCGTCATAAGAGCCGCCTGAATGGCCACATCAAGGCTCTGAGCGTTCCTGCTGCAGCCTAAGTGGTAACAACTGCTACGCAGCCCAGGTTGCGAAACAGTTAAGAAATGCCCCGTACCGAAAGGTGCGGGGCATTTTTGTTTTCTGGAGTGCATAAATCAAAATGTGGGAGGGGGCTTGCTCCCGATGGCTGAGTGTCTGCCACTGCATCTAGTGACTGATCCACCGCTATCGGGAGCAAGCCCCCTCCCACATTTGAATAGTGGTGCATTTTCAACCGCGCAAAAAAAACGCCCCGAACCAGTCGGGGCGTTTTTGCTACCGCTTGATCAAAACATCGATCAATGCTGATGACCGCCTTCACCGTGGACGTGACCGTGAGCCACTTCTTCCTGGGAAGCGTCGCGGATGGCAACGATCTTCACTTGGAAGTTCAGGCGCTGGCCAGCCAACGGGTGGTTGCCGTCAACGGTCACGTCGTCACCGTCCAGGTCGCGGATGGTCACGATCTGCATTTGGCCGTCCGGGGCGGAAGCGTGGAACTGCATGCCCACTTCCAGCTCATCAACACCTTCGAACATGCTGCGGCTCAAGGTGCTGACCAGTTCGGCGGAGTATTCGCCGTAGGCATCCTCAGGTTCTACGGCAACGGTCAGTTCATCACCAACTGCCTTGCCTTCCAGAGCCTTTTCCAGGCCTGGGATAATGTTACCCGCGCCTTGCAGGTAGACCAGCGGCGCGCCGCCGGCGGAGCTGTCGATGACCTCACCAGCGTCGTTGGTCAGGGTATAGTCGATGGAGACAGCCTTGTTAGCGGCGATCGTCATGGGGCGAGACCTTTTGCATAAGAATGAAGAACGGACAAGTCTAAACAAGGATTTGCCCGAAAGCGAACAGAACCCGGACAGACGGGGCCGACCAACGGTCGCGACGATCAGCGGATTCCACCAGGACGACGACCTGCACTGGGTCGTCGAGCTGTCCTGCGGCCACACCCAGCATCTGCGTCACCAGCCGCCATGGCAGTCACGCGCCTGGGTGCTCGACCCCGCGCAGCGCCTTGAAAAAATCGGCCAGCCCTTTGCGTGCGGCTGGTGTGCGCAACACCCCGAATAACGATAACCTTGGCGCCTGATTCGCGGTAGGCACTCACGCATAGAGTGCCACCCCAGCCATGCACCTCCAGAGAATTCGCATGCAGACTTTTTTTATCGCGCCCACCGATTTTGGTGTGGGTCTGACCTCCATCAGCCTTGGGCTGGTGCGCACCCTGGAACGGGCCGGCTTGAAAGTCGGTTTCTTCAAACCGATTGCCCAGCCACACCCTGGCGATACCGGCCCCGAGCGTTCTACCGAACTGGTGGCGCGCACCCACGGCCTGAAGCCGCCGCAGCCCCTGGGCCTGGCCCATGTTGAGCGCATGCTCGGCGACGGCCAGCTCGACGAGTTGCTCGAAGAAATCATCACGCTGTACCAGCAAGCCGCCGTGGGCAAGGACGTGCTGATCGTCGAAGGCATGGTGCCGACCCGCAGCGCCAGCTATGCGGCACGGGTCAACCTGCACCTGGCCAAAAGCCTGGATGCGGAAGTGATTCTGGTCTCGGCCCCGGAAAATGAAGTGCTCACCGAACTGTCCGGCCGCGTGGAACTGCAAGCGCAACTGTTCGGCGGCCCGAAAGACCCGAAAGTGCTGGGCGTGATCCTCAACAAGGTGCGCACCGACGAAAGCATGGAGGCCTTCTCGGCGCGTCTCAAAGAGCACTCGCCGTTATTGCGCAGCGGTGATTTCCGCCTGCTCGGCTGCATTCCCTACCAGCCCGAACTCAACGCGCCGCGTACCCGCGATGTGGCCGACCTGATGGGCGCGCAGATCCTCAATGCCGGCGACTATGAAACCCGGCGCATGACCAAGATCATTATCTGCGCGCGCACCATGCGCAACACCGTGGAGCTGCTCAAGCCCGGCGTGCTGGTGGTGACGCCGGGCGATCGCGACGACATCATCCTCGCCGTCAGCCTGGCCGCGATCAACGGCGTACCGCTGGCCGGCCTGTTGCTGACCAGCGACACCCTGCCCGACCCGCGCATCATGGATTTGTGCCGTGGCGCGTTCCAGGCCGGGTTGCCGGTACTGTCGGTGAGCACCGGCTCCTACGACACCGCCAACCAGCTCAACAGCCTCAACAAGGAAATCCCCATCGATGACCGCGAGCGCGCGGAGATCATCACCGACTTCGTCGCCAGCCACCTCGATGCGCGCTGGCTGCACCAGCGCTGCGGCACCCCACGGGAGATGCGCTTGTCACCGGCGGTCTTTCGCTACCAGTTGATCCAGCGCGCCCAGGCCGCCAACAAGCGCATCGTGCTGCCCGAAGGCAGCGAGCCGCTGACCGTGCAGGCCGCCGCGATCTGCCAGGCCCGCGGCATCGCCCGCTGTGTGCTGCTGGCCAAGCCGGCGGACGTGGAAGCGGTGGCGCGGGCCCAGGGTATCGAACTGCCGGAAGGCCTGGAGATACTTGACCCGGACCTGATCCGCCAGCGCTACGTCGAACCGATGGTTGCACTGCGCAAGAGCAAGAGCTTGAACGCGCCGATGGCCGAGCAGCAATTGGAAGACACCGTGGTGATCGCCACCATGATGCTCGCCCTCGACGAGGTGGACGGCCTGGTGTCCGGGGTGATCCACTCCACCGCCAACACTATCCGCCCGGCCCTGCAGCTGATTAAAACGGCGCCGGGCTGCACCTTGGTATCGTCGGTGTTCTTCATGCTGTTCCCCGAGCAGGTGCTGGTGTATGGCGACTGCGTGATGAACCCGCACCCAAGCGCTGCGGAGCTGGCGGAAATCGCTCTGCAGAGCGCCGATTCGGCCGCCGCGTTCGGCATCGTCCCGCGCGTGGCGATGATCAGCTATTCCAGCGGCGAGTCGGCCAGCGGTGAGGAAGTGGAAAAAGTCCGCGAAGCCACCCTGCTCGCCCACGAGCAACAGAGCTCGTTGCTGATCGACGGCCCGCTGCAATACGACGCCGCCGCCAATGAAAGCGTGGCCCGGCAACTGGCGCCCAACAGTCAGGTCGCCGGCAAGGCCACGGTGTTCGTGTTCCCGGACCTGAATACCGGCAACACCACCTACAAAGCCGTGCAACGCAGCGCCGATTGCGTAAGCCTGGGGCCGATGCTCCAGGGCCTGCGCAAACCGGTCAACGACCTGCCGCGCGGCGCCCAGGTGGACGACATCGTGTACACCATCGCCCTGACCGCGATCCAAGCCGCCAACCGACCTATGGATATCTAAATGCTGGATTTTCTACCTGCCGCCGTACGCGGAGTAATCGCTTCCCTGCTGTTGGCGCTGAACACGATCCTGTTGTGCTCGTTCCTGTTTATCGTGGCGCTGTTCAAGGCCCTGCCTTTCGCCAAGCGCTTGAGCGAAGGCTTGATGAACCACACGCACGAAGCCTGGGTCAGCAATAACAAGGGCTGGATGAACCTGGTACGGCGCACGCGCTGGCACTTGAGCGGCCTTGAAGGCCTGGACTATCAACACTCGTATCTGGTGACCAGCAACCACCAGAGCTGGGTCGACATCATGGTGCTGCAATACGTGCTCAATCGACGCATTCGCCCGCTGAAGTTCTTCCTCAAGCAGGAGCTGATCTGGGTGCCGGTGATTGGTTTGGCGTGGTGGGCGCTGGGCTTTCCGTTCATGAAGCGCTATAGCAAGGCGTACCTGGAAAAACACCCGGAAAAGAAAGGCAAGGACCTGGAAACCACCCGCAAGACCTGTGCGAAGTTTCGCGACAACCCGGTGGGGATTTTCAACTTTGCCGAGGGCACACGGTTTACACCGGGCAAGCATGCACAGCAGAACTCGCCGTTTCGCTACCTGCTCAAGCCCAAGGCGGGTGGTATCGCGTTTGTGCTGGATGCGATGGGAGAACAGCTCAAATCACTGGTCAACGTGACCATCCACTACCCTGCCGGACGCCCGGGGTATTGGGATTTGCTGTGCGGGAATGTGAAGGATGTGGTGGTGCACTTTGAAGAGGTGCAGATTCCGCCCGAGTTTATTGGCAAGAATTATGAGCAGGATGGGGAATATCGGTTGGCGTTCCAGGGCTGGATCAACCAGCTTTGGGAAGACAAGGATGCGCTTCTCGGCCAACTTCACACAGATTACCCAGACCAGCACTGATCAAAAATGTGGGAGGCCCCACTACCTCTTCGACGTAGCGCTGTCGCGCAGCAAACTGGGGGCGCCTACAAATATTCTTGGCGCTGAGGTGATCGTTCCCGCGCTCTGCGTGGGAATGCCTCCTGGGACGCTCCGCGTCCCGCCAAGCGCTGCAAGTTTCGGCGATTGCGCACAGGTGACGCGGAGCGTCACGGGCTGCAATCCCACGCAGGAGCGTGGGAACGATCTTTGAATGTGAAATTTCAGTTTTTAACTGAAAAATTAATCCTTTAAAATCAGCGAGTTATTTTAAGTTTGATAAGAGGGGGCTTGCTCCCGATAGCGGTGGATCAGTGACAGATGTACTGACTGACACACCGCCATCGGGGGCAAGCCCCCTCCCACATTTAACTGCAGCGCGGTTTAGATCGCGCCACGCTGACGCAACAACTCCAGTACCTGCTTGACGCTCTCTTCCAGCGACAACGCCTGGGTGTCGATCACAAGATCAGCATTCAACGGCACGTCATACGGGAAGGATTCACCGGGGATGTTATCCCCACCCGCCGCGTACAGCCCTTGGGGATCACGCTCGGCACACACCTGCGGCGACGCCTGCACGTATACCGTGAGCAAACGGTCGCTGCCGATCAGCACCTTGGCCTGTTCGCGGCCTTCGGCATCCGGGGCGACGAACGCGGCCAGGGTCAGCAGGCCGGCTTCGTTGAACTGGCGCGCCACGTGAGCGGCACGGCGCCAGTTCTCGGTACGCCCGGCGCGGTCCTGCGGCAGACCTTTGTTGAGGTCGTGACGCAAGTTCTGGCCATCCAGCACAAACACCGCACGCCCCATGTCGAACAGCCTGCGCTCGACCGCATACGCCAAGGTGCTCTTGCCGGCGCCGGACAGGCCGCTGAACAGCACGGTGGCCGGTTGCTGGCCGAAACGCAGGGCGCGTTCTTCGGTGGCGACATGGGCCAACTTGCCATGCTGAGCCGCGCTGCCATGGCTGACTGGCGGTGCGATGATCATGCCGGCGGCCACGGTGCCATTGGTCAAGCGGTCGATGACGATAAACGCGCCAGTGGTGCGGTTGCTGTCGTAACCGTCCAACGCAATAGCCGCGTCAAGGCTGACCTTGACCCGGCCAATCTCGTTCAACTGCAGCGAACTCGCCGGGCCTTCGGCCAGGGTGTTCACGTCCACGCGGTGCACAATGCTGGTGATGGAGCCCGGCACATAGCTGGTGGCGCGCTTGATGTCGTACTTCTTGCCCGGCAGCATCGGTTCTTCGGCCATCCACACCAGCATGGCGTCGAAGGCGTCCGTCACTTGCGGCACGTTGTCGGCATGCACCAGCAGGTCGCCACGGGAGATGTCGATCTCGTCTTCCATGGTCAGGGTCACGGCCTGGCCTGGGCCCGCCTGTTCCAGCTCGCCCTCGAAGGTGACGATGGATTTGACGCGGCTGCTCTTGCCCGACGGCAGCACCACGACGTCGTCGCCCTTGTGCACGATGCCGCTGGCCAGGGTGCCGGCAAAACCTCGGAAGTTCAGGTTCGGACGGTTGACGTACTGCACCGGGAAACGCAGGTCGGTGTAGTTGCGGTCGTTGGCGATCTCGACGGTCTCGAGAATCTCCATCAGCGACTGCCCGGTGTACCACGGCGAACGCTCGCTCCTGTTCACCACGTTGTCGCCCTTGAGCGCCGACATCGGCACGAAGGCCAGGGTGCTCGGCTTGAACGCGATACCGTCGGCAAACTTCAGGTAATCGGCCTTGATCGACTCGAATACGCTCTGGTCAAAACCATTGATGTCCATCTTGTTGACGGCCACCACAATGTGTTTGATGCCCAGCAACGAGGCGATGAAGCTGTGGCGACGGGTCTGGGTCTGCACGCCGTAGCGCGCGTCGATCAGGATAATCGCCAGGTCACAGGTGGACGCACCGGTGGCCATGTTGCGGGTGTACTGCTCATGGCCTGGGGTATCAGCAATGATGAACTTGCGCTTGGCGGTGGAGAAGTAGCGGTAGGCGACATCAATGGTGATGCCCTGCTCACGCTCGGCCTGCAGGCCGTCGACGAGCAGCGCCAGGTCGATGTCGTCACCGGTGGTGCCGGACTTCTTCGAATCGCGGGTGATGGCTTCCAAGTGATCTTCGTAGATCATCTTGGAGTCGTGCAGCAGTCGCCCGATCAGGGTGCTCTTGCCGTCATCGACGTTGCCGCAGGTCAGGAAGCGCAACATTTCCTTGCGCTCGTGCTGGGCCAGGTAGGCGAGGATGTCCTCGCTGATCAAATCAGATACGTGCGACATGACAACCCCTTAGAAATAACCCTGACGTTTTTTATCTTCCATGGAGCCGGCGCCATCGTGGTCGATGACCCGGCCCTGGCGCTCGGAAGTTCGCGTCAGGAGCATTTCCTGAATGATGTCCGTCAGCGTTTCGGCTTCGGACTCCACCGCGCCCGTCAACGGGTAGCAGCCAAGGGTGCGGAAACGGACTTTCTTTTTGACGATACGGGCTTTGTCTTCGTCCGAGAGGTGCTCGAGGATGCGGTCGTCGTCGATCATGATCAACGTGCCGTTCTTCTCGATCACGTCGCGTTCGGCGGCGAAGTACAGCGGCACGATCGGGATGCCTTCCAGGTAGATGTACTGCCAGATGTCCAGCTCGGTCCAGTTGGACAGCGGGAATACCCGGATCGATTCGCCCTTGTTGACGTTGCCGTTATAGACGTTCCACAGCTCCGGGCGCTGGTTTTTCGGGTCCCAGCGGTGCTTGCTGTCGCGGAATGAGTACACGCGTTCTTTGGCGCGGGATTTCTCTTCATCGCGACGGGCGCCGCCGAAGGCTGCGTCGAAACCATGCTTGTCCAGGGCCTGCTTGAGGCCTTCGGTCTTCATGATGTCGGTGTGCTTGGCGCTGCCGTGGGTAAACGGGTTGATGTTCTGCGCCACGCCATCGGGGTTGATGTGGGTGATCAGGTCCAAGCCCAGTTCCTCGACCATTTTGTCGCGGAACTTGTACATCTCCTGGAATTTCCAGCGGGTGTCGACGTGCATCACCGGAAACGGCAATTTGCCCGGGAAGAAGGCCTTGCGGGCCAGATGCAGCATCACGGCGGAGTCTTTACCGATCGAGTAGAGCATCACCGGGTTATCGAACTCGGCGGCGACCTCGCGGATAATGTGGATGCTTTCCGCCTCCAGCTGTTTCAGATGCGTCAGTTTGTCGACCATGGCTACTCACGGAAAAACGATCGTGTGGACGGCCAGCGGGCCGTGTTCGAGCGGGGCATGCTAGCACAGCACCTGCTTCTATTCAGGGCGCCAACTAGATCGAAACGGTATATGAATATACCCCCAAGTTTGGCCTGAAACTCGGTCAAGCCCCCTCCCACATTTGCCTCGGCTGTATGGCTTAGATCGGGTTCGGGCAATCGATGAAGATATGCTCCAAGGCAAAGCGTCGTGCCAGGTAATCCCCCAACGCCTGCACGCCATAGCGCTCGGTGGCGTGATGGCCGGCGGCGATGAAACTGATGTCGTTTTCCCGCGCGCTGTGGAAGGTCTGCTCCGAGGCTTCGCCGCTCAGGTACAAGTCGACACCGGCAGCCACTGCTTGGTCGATATATCCCTGGCCGCCCCCGGTGCACCAGCCGACGCGGCGGATCATTTCACTGCCTTCGATCAGCAGCGGCTCTCGGCCCATCACGTCCTGCACGCGACGGGCAAAGTCGCGCGGCGACAGCGGCTCGGCGAGCGAGCCGACCAGGCCGACGACCTTGGGGTTGCCTGGGTCGAGCGGGCCTTCGACGGTGATGTCCAGTTGCTTGGCAAGCTGCACGTTGTTGCCGACATCGGGGTGCAGATCCAGTGGCAGGTGGTAGGCCAGCAGGCTGATGTCATGCTTGAGCAAGGTTTTCAGGCGACGCTGCTTCATGCCGGTGATGCAGGGGTTTTCACCCTTCCAGAAATACCCGTGGTGCACCAGGATCAGGTCGGCCCGCGCTTCGACGGCGGCGTCCAGCAAGGCTTGGCTGGCGGTGACGCCGCTGACGATGCGCATCACCTGCGGCCGGCCCTCCACTTGCAGGCCGTTGGGGCAATAATCGGCGATTTTCAAGCTGCCAAGGTAGCGGTCCGCTTCCTCGACGAGGGTGGTAAGGGGGACGGCCATAAAAGACTCCTAAATATCCCGTTCGCTGGCGTCGCAGCCTCGTATAATGCGCGTCATTATGGGCGCTCCCGCGCCCCCTGCAACCTGTCAGGACTTACTTGATGCTCAAGGCGCTGCGTTTTTTTGGATGGCCATTGCTGGCCGGCGTGCTGATCGCGATGCTGATCATTCAGCGTTATCCACAGTGGGTTGGCCTGCCCAGCCTTGATGTGAACCTGCAACAGGCCCCGCAAACCAGCACCGTGGTGCAAGGCCCGGTGACCTATGCGGACGCCGTGACCATCGCCGCCCCTGCGGTGGTCAACCTGTACACCACCAAGGTCATCAACAAACCGGCGCATCCGTTGTTCGAAGACCCGCAGTTTCGCCGCTACTTCGGTGACAACGGGCCCAAGCAACGCCGCATGGAGTCGAGCCTCGGTTCCGGGGTGATCATGAGCCCCGAAGGCTACATCCTCACCAACAATCACGTGACCACCGGCGCCGACCAAATCGTGGTGGCCCTGCGTGATGGCCGCGAGACCCTGGCTCGCGTCGTGGGCAGCGATCCGGAAACCGATCTTGCGGTACTGAAAATCGACCTGACGAACCTGCCCTCGATCACCCTCGGCCGCTCCGATGGCCTGCGCGTAGGCGACGTCGCGCTGGCCATCGGCAACCCGTTCGGCGTTGGCCAGACGGTGACCATGGGCATCATCAGCGCCACCGGGCGTAACCAGTTGGGACTTAACAGCTACGAAGACTTCATCCAGACCGACGCGGCGATCAACCCCGGCAACTCCGGCGGCGCGCTGGTGGATGCCAATGGCAACCTCACGGGTATCAACACGGCGATTTTCTCCAAGTCCGGCGGCTCCCAGGGCATCGGTTTTGCGATCCCGGTGAAGCTGGCGATGGAGGTGATGAAGTCAATCATCGAGCACGGCCAGGTGATTCGTGGCTGGCTGGGCATTGAAGTGCAACCCTTGACCAAGGAACTGGCCGAGTCGTTCGGCCTGACCGGGCGGCCTGGCATCGTGGTCGCGGGGATCTTCCGCGACGGCCCGGCGCAGAAAGCCGGCCTGCAATTGGGCGATGTGATCCTCAGCATCGACGGCGCTCCGGCCGGTGATGGCCGCAAGTCGATGAATCAGGTGGCAAGGATCAAGCCGACCGATAAGGTGGCGATCCAGGTGATGCGCAATGGCAAGGAAATCAAGCTGTCGGCGGAAATCGGCCTGCGCCCACCACCGGCCACGGCACCTGTGAAAGAAGAGGAATAAGCAGCATCGGCCAGGTGCCCGCTCAAGGGCACCTGCAAGATGATATTACATAACAATTAATCTCATCAGACATGTTATATTGTTTCAATACCGACATTGGAACGCTCTATCATGCCGTCTCGAAAGTTTGCGCCCCTGGCCGGCCTGGCCCTGGGCTTGCTGCTCGACCCCGCCTACGCCGAAGAAAACACCCTGGAACTGGACACCATCAGCGTCACCACCGACGCTTATGAGTCGGCGACCAGCCCGGTACAGGGCTACCGCGCCACTCGCTCCGCCAGTGCCACCAAGACCGACACCGCCCTGCGCGACATCCCGCAATCGATCAGCGTGATTCCCGCCACGGTGCTCAAGGACCTGGGCAGTACCAGCGTGGAACGCGCTTTAGAGTTTGCGGGCGGCGTCTCCAAACAGAACAACTTCGGCGGCCTGACCCTTTACGAATACAGCGTGCGCGGCTTCACCACCTCGGAGTTCTATCAGGATGGCTTCAGTGCCAACCGGGGCTACCCGAGCACGCCGGATGCCGCGAATATCGAACGCATCGAAGTACTCAAGGGGCCTGCCGCCAGTTTGTATGGGCGTGGCGATCCGGGCGGCACGGTAAATATCGTCACCAAGAAGCCCCAGCCGGAAGCCTTCACGACCCTGCAAACCAGCGCCGGCAGTTGGGACCGCTATCGCACAGCCCTCGACGTCAACACACCGCTGGACGCCGAGGGCAATGTGCTGTCACGGGTCAATCTGGCAGTGGAAGACAACCACAGCTTCCGTGATCACGTCGAAAGTAAGCGCGTGTTCGTCGCGCCTTCGTTCAGCTGGCAGCTGAACCCGGACACCAGCCTGCTGGTGGAAAGCGAATTCGTGCGCCACAGCTCGACCTTCGATCGCGGCATCGTCGACGCCCATGGGGTATCACGCTCCACCTTCCTCGGCGAACCCAACGACGGCGACATCGACAACCACAACAATCGCATCCAGGCCACCCTGGAACATCACCTCAACGACGCCTGGAAACTGCGCCTGGCCAGCCACTACAAACAGGGCAGCCTGTGGGGCGACGCGTCGGAAAACCGTGCACTGAATGCAGACGGCCACACCCTCAACCGCCGCTACCGCGAGCGCTCCATGGGTTGGCACGACAGCATCACCCAGCTGGAACTGCGCGGCCTGATTGATATCGGCAGTTGGCAGCACGAACTGCTGGTGGGCACCGAATACGAGGACTATCGCAAGCAGGAACGCGTGACCGCTACCGACGGCAGCTACCCCATCGACCTCTACAACCCGGTCTACGGCCAGCCCAAACCCAACGGCAAACGCTCCGGCACCGACTTCTTTGAGCAAACCAAAAGCCACGCATTGAATCTGCAAGACCAGATCATCTTCACCGACCGCCTGCGCGGCATGATTGGCACGCGCTTTGAGCATTTCGAACAAACGGTCGACGACTTCACCCGTAACGCCCCACCCAGCCGGCAAACCCACGACGCACTCACCCAGCGCGCCGGCCTGCTTTACCAGCTCACGCCCGAAATCGGCGTGTTCGCCAACGCTTCGACCTCGTTCAAACCCAACAGTGGCCTGGACGCCACTGGCAAAACCTTCAAACCCGAAGAAGGGGTGGGTTATGAAGTTGGAATCAAGACCGAGCTGTTCGACGACCGCCTCAGCGCCACCCTCGCCGCCTTTCATATCGAAAAGGAAAACGTGCTGACCCTGGACCCGTCGACCAACACCAACCGCGCCATGGGCAAGGCGCGCAGCCAGGGGTTCGATCTGCAACTGACCGGGCAAGTCACCGACGCCATCCGCGTGATCGGCGCTTTCGCCTACATCGACGCCGAAGTGACCAAGGGGGATAACACCATTCCAGCGGGCAGCCGCATCCTCGGCGTGGCCAAGCGCAGCGGCAGTCTGTTGGGCGTGTATGAATTCCAGGACGGCGCGTTACGCGGTTCCGACCTGGGGGCGGCGTTTACCTATGTCGGTGATCGCTCCGGTGAAGCGGGCACAGGCTTCGAACTGCCCGCCTACCACACCGTCGATCTGCTCGCGCATTACAAGGCGACGGAAAATGTCACCGTGGGCCTGAACCTCAACAACCTGTTCGATGAGCACTATTACGAACGGTCCTACAGCAGCTACTGGGTCAACCCCGGTGAACCCCGCAACCTCACACTCAGCCTGACCCTCAATCTCTAAGCAAACGCCATACTAAATGTGGGAGGGGGCTTGCTCCCGATAGCGGTGTATCAATCAGCAATACTGAGACTGACACCCTGCTATCGGGAGCAAGCCCCCTCCCACATTTGGTTATTCGCACGGCTTAATTACAGTGAAACAGGCGCCCGTTCACACAAGGTATTGAGCGCCGCAGCCCATTGCGGGTCATCATTCAGGCAGGGCACCAACACCAACTCCTCGCCCCCCGCTTCACGGAACTGCTCCAGCCCGCGATCACCGATTTCCTCCAGGGTCTCGATGCAATCGGCGACAAACGCCGGGCACATCACCAGCAGCTTTTTCACGCCTTGTTGCGCCAAGGCTTCAAGACGCGCCTCGGTGTAGGGTTCGATCCACTTGGCGCGACCCAGGCGGGACTGGAACGCCACCGACCACTTGCCGTCCGGCAACCCCAGCCGCGCGGCCACATCCCGGGCCACGCTGAAACACTGCGCGCGATAGCAGGTGGCAAGCACCTCAGGCGACGCGTTCCTGCAGCAGTCAGCGTCTTTGAAGCAATGCTGGCCCGTGGGGTCGAGCTTGGTCAGGTGACGCTCAGGCAAGCCGTGGAAACTCAACAGCAGGTGGTCGTAATCCTGTTCTACATACGGCCGCACACTCGCCGCCAAGGCATCGAGGTACTCAGGCTGATCGTAGAACGGCTGCAGGATCGAGAATTGCACCTTGAGTTTCTTGTCGCGCACCACGCGCCTGGCTTCCTCGATCACCGTGGTCACGGTGCTGTCGGCAAACTGCGGGTACAGCGGCGCCAGGGTCACTTTCTGGATGCCCTGGGCGGCCAGGCGTGTCAGCACCGTTTCAAGCGAAGGCTCGCCATAACGCATCGCCAGCTCCACCGGGCCCTGGGTCCATTGCGTGGTCATCTGCTGCTGCAGGCGACGACTGAGGACCACCAGCGGCGAGCCCTCCTCCCACCAGATGGACGCATAGGCATGCGCCGACTGCTCGGGGCGCTTGATCAGGATCAGCGACACCAGCAGGCGGCGCACCGGCCACGGCAGGTCGATCACATAAGGGTCCATCAGGAACTGATTGAGGTAGCTGCGCACATCGGCCACCGAAGTGGATTTTGGCGAGCCCAGGTTGACCAGTAACAACGCGTGATCCGTCATGCAACATCCTATCTCTAGAGGCGGCTGGACAAGTCGTCCAGGGCCGCATGCAACTCAGTGAACTGGAAAGTGAAACCCGCCGCCAGCAGCCGCTCAGGCAGGGCCTTTTGCCCGCCCAGCAACAAGCCCGACAACTCACCCAAGCCGACCTTCAATGCAAAGGCCGGCATCGGCATGAACGCCGGGCGGTGCAGCACCTGGCCCAACGTCTGGGCAAATTCGCGATTACGCACCGGGTGTGGCGCGCAGGCATTATAAGGACCGCTGGCGTCAGCCTTGTGCAGAAGAAAATCAATCAGGGCGATTTGATCCTGGATATGCACCCACGGCATCCATTGCCGACCATTGCCGATCGGCCCGCCCAGCGCCAGTTTGAACGGCAGCAGCAGGCGCGACAAAAAGCCGCCCTCGGCCGCCAGCACCAGGCCGGTACGCACCAGCACCACGCGAATACCCAGGGCCTCGGCCCGCACGGCGGTTTCTTCCCAGGCGATACACAACTGGCTGGGGAAATCGTCCTGCACCGGGCCGCACGCTTCAGTCAGTTCGCGCTCGCCGCCGTCGCCATACCAACCCACCGCAGACCCGGAGATCAGCACCGCCGGTTTTTGCTCGAGGCCTTCCAGCCATGCCAGCAGGCTTTCGGTCAGGCTGATGCGGCTGTTCCACAGCAAAGCCTTGCGTTTGTGGGTCCAGGGACGGTCGGCGATGGGCGCACCGGCGAGGTTGACCACCGCATCGACGCCGCCGATCACGTCCTGCAGGCGCCCGACAGCCGCCACTTGCGCGCCGCAGACCCGCGCAACGGCATCGGGTTTGCGGCTCAACACGGTCAAGCGATGGCCCTGGGCAAGCCAGTGCCGGCACAGTTGACGGCCGATCAAACCGGTACCGCCGGTCAGCAAAATATGCATGGGACGCTCCTCATGTAACGTTCGCCGCCGCTCACTGGTCTATTTTATAAGCAGGGATCAATTTAATAATCGAGCGTGGCGGCCATTCAGCCCTTAGCTTAACCATAGGTCACGCCACACAATCAGGCACGCCAAAACTTATACTAAAAAACAATATTGTACAGCTATTGGTGTCGGCGTAGTCTGTACCCAACGGTAAAACGAGGCCTCCCATGACTGTCCCCATTGCGATCATCGGTACCGGCATTGCCGGTCTCTCCGCCGCCCGAGCGTTACGAGACGCGGGGCACGTTGTACAACTCTTCGATAAAAGCCGCGGCAGCGGCGGCCGTATGTCCAGCAAGCGCAGCGATGCCGGTGCCCTGGACATGGGCGCACAGTACTTCACCGCACGCGATCGGCGCTTCGTCAACGAAGTGCAGCGCTGGCAAAGCCATGGCTGGGCGCAACAGTGGAAACCCCAGCTGTACAACTTCAAGTCCGGCCAACTGACGCCCTCCCCCGACGAACAGATCCGCTGGGTCGGTACACCGCGCATGAGCGCCATTACCCGCGCCCTGCTCGATGATCTGGCGGTGGAATTCGGTTGCCGCATCACCGAGGTGTTCCAGGGCACCCAGCACTGGAACCTGCTCGACGCCGATGGCGGCCATCACGGCCCGTTCAGCCATGTGATCATCGCCACGCCGGCGCCCCAGGCTACCACCCTGCTGGCCGCCGCACCGAAACTGGCGAGCGTCGTGGCCGGGGTGAAAATGGACCCGACCTGGGCCATCGCCCTGGCCTTCGATACGCCTCTGGATACGCCAATGGAAGGCTGCTTCGTGCAGGACAGCGCCCTCGACTGGCTGGCGCGCAACCGCAGCAAACCGGGGCGTGACGTTACCGTCGACACCTGGGTGCTGCATGCCACCAGCACCTGGAGCAAGGCGCACCTGGACCTGCCCAAAGAGGCCGTGATCGAACACTTGCACGGCGCCTTCGCCGAGTTGCTGCATTGCACCATGCCCGCGCCCTCATTCAGCCTGGCGCACCGCTGGCTCTACGCCCGACCGTCCAGCAGTCATGAATTCGGCGTGCTGGCCGATGCCGACCTGGGCCTGTTCGTCTGCGGCGACTGGTGTTTGTCGGGGCGTGTCGAAGGCGCCTGGCTCAGCGGCCAGGAGGCGGCACGACGGTTGATCGAGCACCTGCAATGAATCGCATCAACCCGGCCAAATTGCTATTGTCGAAATGGACAGCCACCTTGCCGAAAAACAAGGAAAAACACTTCCTCGTCACCGAGCTGTTTCGTGACGAGGAAGGCACTGTGCTGGAGATCGAGCTGCAGGCGGTGATGACCCGACGAACCGAGCGCGTTGGCTGGCAAACATTGCAGAATACGGATAGCTGGAAAATGGGATGGCAGTAAGCCCTGCGAAAAAACCTGTACAAAATAATTGACTTGTACAAGATCAAATCTATGATGAGATTAGTTGTACAGTAATTTGCACCTGTACAGGAATTTCACAGAGGTTTGCCCATGCCCCATTCCGTGAAACCCAAGATCGGCATCAGCGCCTGCCTGCTGGGCGAGAACGTGCGTTTCAACGGCGGGCATAAACAATCCCTATTGTGCAGCCAGACCCTGGTCGACTACTTCGACTACGTGCCGCTGTGCCCTGAAGTCGCAATCGGCCTGGGCATCCCCCGCGAAACCATTCGCCTGGTCGGCGACGCGGACAATCCCCACGCCGTGGGCACCGTCCACCGCGAACTCAACGTGACCCAGCCACTGGATGAATACGGGCAGGCGATGGCGCGTGAACACACCGACCTGTGCGGCTACATCTTTATGCAGAAATCGCCGTCCTGTGGCCTGGAGCGGGTCAAGGTTTACCGTGAGAACGGCGCACCGGTGGATGGCGGGGGGCGCGGTATCTACGCCCAGGCCTTCTGCGCGCGCCATCCCAACTTGCCGGTGGAAGAAGATGGCCGTCTGAATGACCCGGTATTGCGAGAAAATTTCCTCACCCGCGTGTTCGTCTACGCCAGCTGGCAGCAACTGCTCGCCGATGGCCTGACGCGTCATCGCCTGCTGGCCTTTCACTCGCGCTACAAATACTTGCTGATGGCCCACAGCCCGGCGCACTACAAAAGCCTCGGCCAGTTGCTCGGCACCATGGGCAAGGATGACAACCTCGACGAGTTGGCCACCTGCTACTTCTGCGAACTGATGACGGGCCTTAAGAGGTGCGCCACCCGCGGTACCCACACCAATGTGCTGCAACACATCAGCGGCTACCTCAAGGCGTCGATCAGCGCCGACGACAAGCAGGAAATGCAAACCATCATCGGCCAATACCGCCAAGGCATCGTGCCTCTGGTGGTACCGCTTACCCTGCTCAAGCATCACTTTCGTCAACACCCGGACCGCTACATTGCGCAGCAGGCCTACCTGCAACCGCACCCGGAAAATCTCAGCCTGCGTAATGCGATCTAAGCCATGAACATTGCCCTGCAAGACGAAACCGGCGAAGACATCGCCCAAGCCCTGAAAAATGGCTGGTTACCGATCCGCGAGGTGGCGCGCCAGACCGGCGTCAACGCCGTGACCCTGCGCGCCTGGGAACGCCGCTACGGCCTGATCGTGCCCCAGCGCACGCCCAAAGGGCACCGGTTGTTCAGCGCCGAACATGTGCAACGCATCCACGCCATCCTCACCTGGCTCAATCGGGGCGTGCCGGTCAGCCAGGTAAAAGGTTTGATCGACTCCGCCCAGGCCAACCCCGAGCCGATGGAAAATGAATGGCACGCCTTGCGTCAAACCTTGATCACTGCCATTGGCGAATTGGCTGAACGCCGGGTCGACGATGCCTTCAACCAAGCCATGGCGCTCTACCCGCCACGCACCTTGTGCGAGCAGTTGATGCTGCCGCTGCTCAGCGAGCTTGAACAAAAATGGCAGGGTCAATTCGGCGCGCAGATGGAGCGGGTGTTTTTCCTGTCGTGGCTGCGCAGCAAGTTTGGCGCGCGGATTTACCACAACAATCGTCAACTCCACGGCGCTCCGTTGCTGCTGGTCAATCATTCCGACTTACCCCTGGAACCGCACCTGTGGCTCAGTGCCTGGCTGGCCAGCAGCGCCGACTGCCCGGTGGAGGTGTTCGATTGGCCGCTGCCCGCCGGCGAACTGGCCCTGGCGGTAGAACACCTGCAACCGCGCGCGGTGCTGCTGTATTCAAGCAAAGCGCTGCAGGTAGCGGCACTCACCAAACTGCTGGCCGGCGTTGGTTGCCCGATACTGATTGCCGGCCCCGCGGTGTGCATCCACCACGCCGAGTTGGCCGCACTCACCCGTGACCTCCCCGACGTGTTCGTCGCCGAAGACCCGTTGTCGGCCCATCAGATATTGCTCCAGCGTGGAATTGTCTAAATGCATTTGATCTGGCTGCGCACCGACCTGCGCCTTCACGACAACACCGCCCTGGCTGCCGCAAGCCAGCGAGGCCCGGTCGCGGCGGTTTACCTGATCACGCCGCAACAATGGCTGGCCCACGATGACGCGCCCTGTAAGGTCGACTTCTGGCTGCGCAACCTGCAAGCGCTGAGTCAGGCGCTGGCAGCCCTGAATATCCCGCTGTTGATCCGTCACGCCGACACCTGGGACCAGGCGCCCGGCGTATTGAGCCAGCTGTGCCGGGAGCTCAAGGTGCAATCGGTGCACGTCAACGACGAATACGGTATCCACGAGAGCCGGCGCGACGCCGCCGTGGCCCAGGCGTTGGAAGCCCAGGGCGTGACCTTCCAGCGTTACCTGGACCAACTGTTTTTCCAGCCGGGCAGCGTGTTGACCCAGTCCGGCACCTACTTCCAGGTATTCAGCCAGTTCCGCAAGGTCTGCTACACCCGCCTGCACAGCGCCTTGCCGCGCCTGGTGGCAAGCCCCAAGGCCCAGGCGAGGCTCGACGTGAAAAGCGACGTCATCCCCACCCGCGTTGAAGGGTTCGCGCCACCCAGTGAAACCTTGCGCGCCCTGTGGCCCGCCGGTGAAGACGAAGCGCGCCGCCGCCTCGACGCTTTTGCAGACGAGCAAATCAGCTATTACAAAGACGAGCGCGACTTCCCCGCCAAGCCAGGCACCAGCCAGCTGTCCGCCTACCTGGCCGCCGGAGTCGTGTCGCCACGCCAGTGCCTGCACGCGGCGTTGCAGTCCAACCAGGGCGAGTTCGAAAGCGGCGACATCGGCACGATCACCTGGATCAACGAGCTACTGTGGCGTGAGTTCTACAAACACATCCTGGTGGGTTACCCACGGGTCTCGCGCCATCGTGCGTTCCGCCCCGAAACCGAAGCCGTGGCCTGGCGCGACGCGCCCGAGGACCTGGCCGCCTGGCAGCAAGCGCGCACCGGTTTGCCGATTATCGACGCGGCCATGCGCCAACTGCTGGAAACCGGCTGGATGCACAACCGCCTGCGCATGGTGGTGGCGATGTTCCTGACCAAGAACCTGCTGATCGACTGGCGCGAGGGCGAGCGCTTCTTCATGCGGCACCTGATCGACGGCGACTTGGCGGCCAACAACGGCGGCTGGCAGTGGAGTTCATCGACGGGCACCGATTCGGCGCCGTATTTCCGGATTTTCAGCCCGCTGAGCCAGTCGGAAAAATTCGACAGCGAAGGCCTGTTCATCAAGCACTGGATGCCGGAGCTGGCCGCGCTGAACAAGAAGGACGTGCACAACCCGCAAGCCGCCGGCGGTTTGTTCGGCATCGCCGATTACCCGCGCGCCATTGTCGACCTGAAACACTCCCGCGAGCGCGCCCTTGCCGCCTTTCGCAGCCTGCCCACGCGTCCAGAGAGGAGAATGGGATGACCCTGACACCGCCCCGTCGTTATTGGTTGACCGGCGCCAGCAGTGGCATCGGCGCTGCGCTGGCCGTGGAGTTGCTCAACAGCGGCGCCCATGTGGCGCTCAGCTCGCGCACCAAAGGCCCATTGGCAGCACTCGCCCAGCGTTATCCGGGGCAGGTGCTGGTGGTGGCCGGCGACTTGACCAACAGCCAGACCGTACGCGAGATCGGTGAACGAATCGGCGAAGCCTGGGGCTCGCTGGATACGGTGATCCTCAACGCCGGCACCTGTGAGTACGTCGACGCCCGGCAGTTCGATGCGTCGATCATCGAACACGTGGTGCGCACCAACCTGCTGGCCAGCAGTTATTGCATCGAAGCCGCACTGCCGCTGTTGCGTGCCGGGCGTACGCCGCACCTGGTGGGCGTGGCCAGCGCCGTGACCTACCTGCCCATGCCACGTGCCGAAGCCTACGGTGCCTCGAAAGCGGGGCTGCGCTACTTGTTCGAATCCCTGCGCATCAGCCTGTCGCCCGAGAACATCGACGTCACGGTGATCAGCCCGGGGTTTGTCGACACGCCCCTGACCGAACGCAATGATTTCCCCATGCCGTTGAGCTGGTCGGCCAACAAGGCGGCGAAGCATATCTTCGCCAAACTGGAAAAGCGCCCGCTGGAGATCGCCTTTCCGGCCATGTTCATCGCCACCTTGTGGCCGCTGTCGAAGCTGCCTAACCGGGCCCAACTGATCATCGGCAAACGCATGTTGCGCAGCCCGCCGCCGCACAAGGACGACCTGTGAAGATCGCCATTATCGGCAGCGGTATCGCCGGGCTGACCAGCGCCTACCTGCTCAGTCGGCGCCACGACATCACGCTGTTCGAGGCGGGTGACTGCCTCGGCGGGCATACCCATACGGCCAACGTGACGGTCGCAGGCAAAAGTTATGCGGTGGACACCGGCTTTATTGTGTTCAACGACTGGACCTATCCCAATTTCATCCGCCTGCTGGGGCAGATCGGCGTCAGGTTCAAACCCACCGAGATGAGCTTCTCGGTGTGCGACCAGAGCGCGGGGTTCGAATACAACGGCAATAACCTCAACAGCCTGTTTGCCCAGCGCAGCAACATCCTGTCGCCGGGCTTCTGGGGCATGCTGCGCGATATTCTGCGCTTCAATCGCCAGGCGCCGCAGGACCTGCATGAGCAGCGCATCAGCGCCGACATGACCCTGGGTGATTATCTCGACGCCGGCGGTTATGGCCCGCGCTTTATCCGCCACTACATCGTGCCGATGGGCGCGGCGATCTGGTCGATGTCTTTGGCCGACATGCTCAAGTTTCCCTTGCAGTTCTTCGTGCGCTTCTTCAAGAACCACGGTTTGCTGTCGGTGAGCAACCGCCCGCAATGGTGCGTGATTGAAGGCGGCTCCAGCTGTTATATCGAACCGCTGGCCCGCAGTTTCCGCGATCACGTGCGCCTCAACTGCCCTGTGCATAACGTGCAACGCACCGACGACGGCGTGGTTATCCACAGCGCGGCCGGCAGCGAGGCGTTCGATCGCGTGGTCTTCGCCTGCCACAGCGACCAGGCCCTGGCATTGCTCGCCGACCCCAGCCTGGCCGAACAGCAAATCCTTGGCGCCCTGCCCTATGCCGACAACGACGTGGTGCTGCACACCGACACGCGACTGCTGCCCGACCGCAAGCTGGCCTGGGCCAGTTGGAACTACCGGCTGAGCGGCAGTCAGCAGCATCAGGCCGCTGTCACCTACGACATGAACATCCTGCAAGGCATCGACAGCGCCATCACCTTTTGCGTGAGCCTCAACCAGACGCCGATGATCGACCCGCTGAAGATCCTGGCGCGCTACACCTATGCCCATCCGCAATACAGCCTGGCAGCGGTGGCTGCGCAGGCGCGCTGGGAAGAATTGCATGGCGCGCGCAACACGTTCTACTGCGGCGCCTACTGGGCCAACGGTTTCCATGAAGACGGCGTGGTCAGCGCCCTGCGCGTGGCCCAGGCCTTTGGGGAAACCCTGTGAACAGCGCCCTCTACAGCGGCTGGATCGCCCATCGTCGGTTTGCGCCCAAGGCCCATGCCTTTCGCTACCGCATCGGCCTGCTGTACCTGGACCTCAGCGAAGAGGACGCGGTGCTCGCGCTCTCCCCCCTGGCCGGCGGGAGCCGCCTGGCGCCGTTCGGCTTTCGCCAGCAGGACTACCTGCGCCAATTCACGCGCCACGGTATGAGCTTGAGCGACGCGGTGCGCCAGGAAGTCGGCAAGGCCCTGGGGCGCACCCCGCAGGGCGCTATCTGCCTGCTGACCCAGGCCCGCAGTTGGGGCCTGGCGTTCAATCCGGTGAGTTTCTTCTATTGCTTCGAGGCCGACGGGCAACTGGCGGCGATCCTGTGTGAAGTCACCAACACCCCCTGGCGCGAGCGCTATCACTACGTGTTGCCCGCTCAGGCAATGGGCGCCGATGAGCATCAGCACTTCGCCGTGGCCAAGGCGTTCCATGTGTCGCCCTTCCTGCCGCGCGACCTGGAATACCGCATGAGCTTCAGCCCGCCGGCCGCCCGGCTCGGCGTGCACATGGCCGATTGGCAAGGCGCGCATAAAGTTTTCGACGCCACCTTGAGCCTGCAAAAAGAGGCCTTGAACCGCGCCAGCCTGCATCGCTATCTATGGCGCTTTCCCTGGATGACCGCCAAAACTTGCCTCGCGATTTACTGGCAGGCCCTGCGCCTGCTGCTCAAACGCACACCGATTTTCCCCCACCGAGCCGCCGATGGCGCCTCCAGCACCGCAGTCGGGTATACCAAGGACCGCCGCCATGAAATCCCCTAGCTTATCGGTCAAGACCAATCGCCTGAACGTCAACGGCATCAGCGCTGCGCTATTGCGCAAAGGCGTGTTGCGCCAACTCAGCCAATTGCGCCATGGGCAATTGGTGATCGTCGAGGACGGCGAGCGACAAGTGTTCGGCGCACGGGAAGCGCACCTGCTGGGGGAAATCCAGATCCTGGATTCGGCGGCGTGGGGCCTGGTGGCCGCCAACGGCTCTATCGGCGCCGGCGAGGCATTTATCCACGGTTATTGGAGCAGCCCGGACCTGACCGCCGTGGTGCGGGTGATGGTCAGCAACCTCGACGTGCTTGATGCGATGGAGGGTGGCCTGGCCCGCCTGGCGCGGCCGTTCACCCAGGGCCTGCACTGGCTCAACCGCAACACACGCAAGGGCTCGCAGAAAAACATCGCGGCCCATTACGACCTGGGCAACGACCTGTTCGAGGCGTTTCTCGACCCGACCATGATGTATTCGGCAGCGCAATTTCTCAGCGCCGACGACACCCTGGAACAGGCGCAACTGAACAAGCTGGAACGCATCTGCCAGAAACTGTCGCTCAAGCCCACTGACCACCTGCTGGAAATCGGCACCGGCTGGGGCAGCATGGCGCTGTACGCGGCGCAGCATTATGGTTGCAAGGTCACCACGACCACCTTGTCCAAAGAGCAGTTTGCCTACACCACGCAGCGCATCGCGGCGGCGGGTCTGCACAGTCAGGTGACGGTGCTGCTGCAGGACTACCGCGACCTCACGGGTGAGTACGACAAGCTGGTGTCCATCGAAATGATCGAAGCGGTAGGCCATCGCTTCCTGCCCACGTATTTCAAGCAGTGTGCGCATTTGCTCAAACCCGACGGCCTGATGCTGCTGCAAGCCATCACCATCCGCGAACAACGCTTCGAGCAGGCCAAGCACAGCGTCGACTTCATCCAACGCTACATCTTTCCCGGCGGCGCCCTGCCCAGTGTGCAGAACATGCTGCAGATCGTCTGCCGCGACACCGACATGAACCTGCTGCATATGGAAGATTTCGGCCTGCACTACGCACGAACCCTGCGCCTGTGGCATGAGAACTTTCGCCGCGCCCATGGCCGCCTCGCGGAGCTTGGCTACGACGAGTACTTCCTGCGCTTGTGGGAGTTCTACCTGTGCTACTGCGAGGGCGGCTTCATGGAGCGCACGATTGGCACCGCGCAGTTACTGCTGGCTAAGCCGGCGGCAATCAACCCGCCGTTGCTCGGGCGCTTCAGTGCTTAAATCCCTGGCCAATGCCGCGTTGTTCCAGTGCGGCTGGTTTGCCTGTGTGCTCGGCGGCGACAGCCTGTGGCTGCTGGTGGGGCTGGCGGTATTGGTGATCAACCTGCTGTGGATAAGTCCGCTGGCGGATGACGGGGTGCTGATCATCGGCGTGACGCTCGCCGGCACGCTGCTCGACACGCTGTTGCGCACCCTGGGGGTATTCCACTTCAGCGAACCGGGGCCGTTGATTCCGTTCTGGTTGATGTTGCTGTGGGCATTGCTGGCTACCACCTTGCGCCATTGCCTGGCCTGGAGCGCCCGGCCCTGGTGGCGTGCCGCCCTGTTGGGCGCGGTGGGTGGGCCGTTGTCGTATTACGCCGGCAGCCAATTGGCTGGCGTGCAGTTTGGCTATGGACTGGGGCCGACAATGGCCGGGCTGGCGGCACTTTGGGCCGCAGTGTTTGTCGGCATGCAGCGGCTGGCTCACTGACGTCCGTCGCGCATTCCTACACCCATGGCCTGCTTGGCTTACACTGCGCGCCTATGACCAACATCCCTCACATTCAAATCACCGAACCCGCCGTCACCTGCTCGACATGTGCGGCCTGCTGTTGCCAGTTGGAAGTCATGCTGATCACCGACACCGGTGTGCCGCAGCGCTATATCGATACCGACGACTGGGGCGGCGAAGTGATGCTGCGCCTGGATGACGGCTGGTGTGCGGCGCTGGACCGGAACACTATGATGTGCACGATCTATGAGCTTCGGCCGTTGATATGCCGGGAGTTCGAGATGGGGGCGCCGGAGTGCCTGGAAGAGCGTGCCGGTATTGCTACGGTCTATCGCTGAGACTGAAATGAGTGGGGATCCAAATGTGGGAGGGGGCTTGCTCCCGATAGCGGTGTGTCAGTCAGTACATTTGGCACTGATACACCGCAATCGGGAGCAAGCCCCCTCCCACATGGTTTTGCGCTGGGTTTTACAACGGCATGGTGTAGTGCAGCGCGTAGCTCTCTACCCCATCGTTGTTGCTGCTGATTCCGGCGTTGGAATAATGCGTGGCGCGAATGCCCACTTCATGTCCGCCGGCAAACCGCAGGCCGAAACCCAGGCGGTCTTCGAACTGGAAGGACTGGCCGATGTTGTTGTCTTCCAGTTTGGTGCGGGAGAACAACGCCACGCCGATCCCGGCTTCGATGTAGGGTTTGACCGACTCGCCGGCAAACTCATACACAAACACCGGCGAGAACGACAGGCTGCTGGCGCCTGCACGGTCATCACCTTCCCAATACGTGTAAGCGCCGCTCCAGTAGCCTGTCAGGCGACCGACATTGCTCTGCATCCAGCTTTTGTCCCAATCCGAGGTCAGGCCCAGACGGTAGGTCAGCGTTGAATCGCTGGTGCTGCCCAGCCCGAACTCCAGGCCGGCGGCCTGGGTGGTAATAGAGTGTCCCACCATCACAGCCGCAATAGCAGCCATACAGAACAAGCGCTTCATAGAAACTACCTTTGCGAACGAAGTTGTTGGTTATTTACAGGCCATCTCGCTATAGAAGCTGACGTAGAGCCAGAAGTTCAGCGAGATTTCACGAAATTTTCACGAGGCGAAGCTTCGCACAACTCCAGGATGTTTCCAAAGTGTCGGTAGGATATTTCTTAGGTGATACACATCGCCGCTGGTCCAGAACTGCGCAGGCAGCGGTGAAGAGGCCGATGCGCCGCTGGTCAGCAACCCGCGTTCGCCCAGTAAACGCTTGAGCTGGCGCGCGACGGCGGCGCCGGTGTCGATCAGGATAATGCTCGGGGGCAGCATCTGCGCCAGCAGTGGCTTGAGGAAAGGGTAGTGGGTACAGCCGAGGATGATGGTGTCGCAGCCAGCGCTGAGCAGCGGTTCGAGGTAGCCCTGCAATAACTGGCGCAGCGCCGGGCTGTTCAGGTCGCCGGTCTCAATCAGCTCCACCAGGCCCGGACAGGGTTGGGTAATCACCCGCACGTCGGTGGCGAAACGGTCGAGCAAGGCGGCGAACTTGGCGCTTTGCAGGGTGCCGGTGGTGGCCAGCACGCCGACCACGCCGCTGCGTGTCGCGGCAGCCGCCGGTTTTACCGCAGGCTCCATGCCGACCAGGGGCCAGTCGGGGTAGTCCTGGCGCAAATCGGCAACAGCGGCGACCGTCGCGGTGTTACAGGCGATCACAAACGCCTTGGCGCCCTGCCCGCGAAAAAACTCGGCGACCCGGCGCGAGCGTTCGCGGATGAAGGCCGGGGTTTTCTCGCCATAGGGGATGTGCCCGCAATCGGCCACGTACAACAGTGACTCCTGGGGTAACAACTGCTGGATTTCGTCCAGTACCGACAAGCCGCCGACCCCGGAATCGAACACACCGATGGGCGCGTCCTTAACCATGTTGCGTCCCGCACACGCTGCAACCAGGGTCGCGTTTGACGCGCAACTCACGAAAGCGCGTGGTCAACGCATCGATCAGCAACAAACGCCCTACCAGCGGCTCGCCAAACCCGGCCAACAGCTTCAAGGCTTCCAACGCTTGCAGGCTGCCGACCAGCCCCACCAGAGGGCCGACCACGCCGGCTTCGCTGCAGGTCAGTTCGGTGTCGCTGCCATGCCCGTATAAGCAGTGGTAGCACGGGCTTTCGGGGCGACGTGGGTCGAAGACAGACAACTGCCCTTCAAGGCGAATCGCCGCGCCGCTGATCAACGGTTTGCCGGCCATGACACAGGCCGCGTTGACCGCTTCGCGGGTGGAAAAGTTGTCGCTGCAATCGAGCACCACATCGACTGCGCCGACCGCTGCCGCCAACGAATCGGCATCCAGCGCGGCGCGGTGAGCGAGCAGCGCGACCTCGGGGTTGAGGGCGCTCAGCCGCCCCATGGCCGAATCGACCTTGGTCTGCCCCACGCTGTCGCTGTCGTGGATGATCTGGCGCTGCAGGTTGGTCAGGTCGACCGTGTCGAAATCCGCCAGATGCAACTCACCTACGCCAGCGGCGGCCAGGTACAGCGCAACCGGCGCACCCAGCCCGCCCAGCCCGACGATCAACGCACGGCTGTTTTTCAAGCGCAACTGGCCGTCGATGTCGACATGCTGCAACAGAATCTGTCGGCTGTAGCGCAACAGCTCCTGGTCGCTCAGCACGGGCGGCGTCCCAAGGTGATGCGCTCATGGCCGCCGAGGTCGATGCGGCTGTGCACCTCTTCAAAGCCTTCACTGAGCAACAGCTCGCGCACGGCCGAAGCCTGGTCGTAACCATGCTCCAGCAACAGACGGCCACCGGCATTCAAGTGGGCAGGCGCCTGTTTGATGATCAGGCGCAGGTCGTCCAGCCCGTCGTCGCCGGCCACCAGCGCACTGGCCGGCTCGAAGCGCACATCGCCGGCTGCCAGGTGTGGATCGTTGGCGGCGATATACGGCGGGTTGCTGATGATCAGGTCATAGGTGTGGCCTTGCAACGCGCCGAACCAATGGCTAGTGAGCACCACTGCGTTATTGAGGTGCAGCCGCTGGCGGTTGCGCTCGGCCAAAGCCACCGCTTCAAGCACGCGGTCGACGGCCGTGACTTGCCACATCGGCCGTTCACTGGCCAGGGCCAGGGCGATGGCTCCGCTGCCGGTGCCCAAATCCAGGACATTGGCGGATGTGGCCGGCAACAATTCCAGGGCGGTTTCCACCAGCAGTTCGGTATCCGGACGCGGGATCAGCGTGTGGGGGGCGACCTCCAGGTCCAGCTTCCAGAAGCCTTGCTGGCCGAGGATATAAGCCACCGGCTCACCGCCGCGACGGCGTTGCAGGTAGCCGGCAAAGGTCAGGGCGTGCTCGCTGCTGACGATCTTTTCCGGCCAGGTGTGCAGGTAGCTGCGGGACTTGCCCAACGCAGCGGCCAGCAGCAATTCGGCATCCAGGCGCGCGGTGGGCGAGTCGGGCAGGTCGGCGGCACGCAACAGGCTGGCGATGATGGTCATTTATTCACCTATCGCCGCCAATTGATCGGCTTGGTATTCGGCGAGCAGCGGCTCGATCACGGCATCGACGCCACCGGCGAGAATTTCATCCAGGGAATACAGGGTAAGGTTGACTCGGTGGTCGGTGACCCGGCCCTGGGCAAAGTTATAGGTGCGGATGCGCTCGGAGCGGTCGCCCGACCCCACCAGCAGCTTGCGCTCGCTGGCAATCGCGTTGGCGGCGGCGCTGGTCTGCTGGTCATTGAGCTTGGCCGACAGCCAGGACATCGCCCGCGCACGGTTCTTGTGCTGGGAACGTTCTTCCTGGCATTCCACCACAATGCCGGACGGCAAGTGAGTGATGCGGATCGCCGAGTCGGTCTTGTTGACGTGCTGGCCGCCCGCGCCCGACGAGCGGTAGGTGTCGACGCGCAAGTCCGCCGGGTTGATCTCGATCACTTCCTGCTCGTCCGGCTCGGGCAACACCGCCACGGTGCACGCCGAGGTATGGATACGGCCCTGGGACTCAGTCGCCGGAACACGCTGCACACGGTGCACGCCGGATTCGAACTTCAGCTTGCCGTAGACGTTATCGCCCTCGACCCGCGCGATGACTTCTTTATAGCCGCCGTGCTCACCTTCGTTCTCGGAGAGGATTTCCACGCGCCAGCCGCGGCGCTCGGCGTAACGCGAGTACATGCGGAACAGGTCGCCGGAGAAAATCGCCGCCTCGTCGCCACCGGTGCCGGCGCGGATTTCGAGGAACACGTTGCGCCCGTCGTTAGGGTCTTTGGGCAGCAACATGCGTTGCAGGTCGCCTTCCAGCTCGACGAGCTTTTCCTTGGCCTCGCGCACTTCTTCCACGGCCATTTCGCGCATGTCCGGGTCGCTGTCTTTGAGCAGCGCCTGGGCGCCCTCAAGGTCGGCCTGCACTTTGAGCAGGTGCTTGTAGGTGGCCACAATGGGCTCGACTTCGGCGTATTCCTTGGAATAGGCACGGAACTTGGTTTGATCGGCAATGATCTCGCCATCGCCGAGCAAGGCGGTCAGTTCTTCGAAACGGTCCTGGAGCACATCCAGTTTATTGAGCAGTGACGCTTTCATTGCGGTTTTTTATCCGAAGAGCTGTCTGACGCGCCCTCACCGAGGGCAAAGAGTTCCTGAGCCATGGCCAGCGCATCAAGGCGGCCTTCGGCAGTCAATTTTTTAAGCTGTACGCTGGGGGCGTGGAGCAGCTTGTTGGTCAGGCCACGGGCCAACTGCATCAACACGTCTTCGGCGCTGCTGCCATTGGCCAACAAACGCTGGGCCTTGATCAGCTCCTCATCGCGCAGGCGTTCGCCCTGCTGACGATACGCCTTGAGCACATCCACCGCCGCCAGTTCACGCAGGCGCACCATGAAATCTTCAGCGCCGGTGCTGACCATTTCCTCGGCAGCCTGGGCGGCGCCCTGACGACTCTTGAGGTTTTCGGCGACCACTTCGTGCAGATCATCGACGCTGTAGAGGTAAACGTCGTCCAACTCGCCTACTTCTGGTTCGATATCCCGGGGAACGGCGATATCCACCATAAAGATCGGTTTGTGCTTGCGCAGCTTCAACGCGCTCTCGACCGCGCCTTTGCCCAGGATCGGCAACTGACTGGCGGTGGAACTGATGACGATGTCACTGCGCACCAGCTCAGCCGGGATGTCCGACAGCAGCACGGCGTGCGCACCGAACTGCTCGGCGAGGATGCTGGCGCGCTCAAGGGTGCGGTTGGCCACCACAATGCGCTTCACACCCAGTTCGTGCAGGTGACGCGCGACCAGGGTAATGGTTTCGCCGGCACCGATCAGCAACGCCTGGCTGCGCTGCAAGTCGCTGAAAATCTGCTTGGCCAGGCTGACGGCGGCAAACGCCACGGAAACCGGGTTCTCGCCAATGGCTGTGTCGGTGCGCACCTGCTTGGCGGAATTGAAGGTGGCCTGGAACAGGCGGCCCAGCAGCGGGCCGACCGTGCCGGCCTCGCGGGCCACGGCATAGGCTGACTTCATCTGGCCAAGAATCTGCGGTTCGCCCAACACCAGCGAATCGAGACCGGATGCCACGCGCATCATGTGACGAACGGCCGCATCGTCTTCGTGCACGTAGGCACTGGCGCGCAGGTCATCGAGGCTCAAATGGTGGTAATCGGCCAGCCAGCGCAGCACGCCATCGGCAGACAGGTGTTCCTGCTCTATATAAAGCTCACTGCGATTGCAGGTCGAAAGGATTGCAGCTTCGCGGCTGTCGGTAAGCCGGCAGAGCTGCTGCAAGGCCTCAACCAACTGCTCTGGCGTAAACGCTACGCGCTCGCGCACGTCTACCGAGGCAGTCTTGTGGTTAATACCGAGTGCGAGAAAGGCCATTCACTATCGCTGATGATGTCGGGAAGCCGACAATTGTCCTACTTCGAAAGATCCAGAACAACCACCGTCGTCTATTGTCCCTATACGTTGTGCCTATAAAGGCATCCATTGAGACTCGGTTATGTTTGGCCGAAGGCTTGTGTCATGATGATCCGACCGCAGGTTAGTCGTCCTCTTCCTATATGAATAGATCTTCCGCGTTGCTCCTTGCTTTTGTCTTCCTCAGCGGCTGCCAGGCCATGGCACCCGTGTCGCCGGACGCTACAGCGCCGGTGGAAGACAGCACCCCCGCCCCTGAAAAGCCCAAGGTTTATTCCTCGTTCAGCGAAGAAACGGTCTACAGCCTGCTGACCGCAGAACTGGCCGGCCAGCGTAATCGCTTCGATATTGCCCTGGATAACTACGTGACCCAGGCCATCAATACCCAGGACCCCGGTATTTCGGAACGCGCGTTTCGCATCGCCGAGTACCTGGGCGCCGACCAGGCTGCGCTGGACGCCTCGCTGATCTGGGCAAAAAACGCCCCGGACGACCTGGAAGCCCAACGGGCGGCAGCTGTGCAGCTGGCACGCGCCGGGCGCTATGACGATTCCATGGTCTATATGGAAAAAGTCTTGCAGGGCAAGGGCGACACGCATTTTGACTTCCTTGCGCTGTCAGCCGCCGATACCGACCAGGACACGCGCAATGGCCTGATGAAGAGTTTCGACCGCCTGCTGCAAAAGCATCCGAAGAACAGCCAGCTGATTTTCGGCAAAGCCTTGCTGCTGCAACAGGACGATGAAGCCGACGCCGCCCTCAAGTTGCTGGAGCAGAACCCGCCGGAAGACGGTGAGATTGCCCCGATCCTGCTACGCGCCCGCCTGCTGCAGAACCTCAACCGCGGCAAGGAAGCGATTCCGCTGCTGGAAAAAAGCATCAAGAAATATCCGGACGACAAGCGCCTGCGCCTGACTTACGCGCGGATGCTGGTTGAGCAGGATCGGATGGAAGACGCCAAGGTGCAGTTCGCCAATCTGGTCCAGCAATACCCGGACGATGACGAACTGCGTTATTCCCTCGCGCTGGTGTGCCTGGAAGCCAAGGCCTGGGACGAGGCCAAGGGTTATCTTGAAGAGCTGGTCGCGCGCGAAAGCCATGTGGACTCGGCGCACCTGAACCTGGGCCGCATCGCTGAAGAACGCAACGACCCGCAAGCGGCCTTGCTCGAGTACGCCCAGGTCGGCCCGGGCAATGATTACCTGCCGGCCCAGTTGCGCCAGGCCGATATTCTGATGAGCAACGGTCGTACCGACGAAGCGGAGAAACGCCTGGCCGCGGCCCGCGATGCCGAACCGGACTACGCGATCCAGCTGTATCTGATCCAGGCCGAGACTTTGTCGGCCAACAACCAGGGCGAACGCGCCTGGAAATTGTTGCAACAAGCGTTGCTGCAATACCCCGACGACCTCAACCTGCTCTACACCCGCGCCATGCAGGCAGAAAAACGCAACGACCTGGCGCAGATGGAAAAAGATCTGCGCCTGATCATCAAGCGCGACCCGGACAACGCCATGGCCCTCAACGCCCTGGGCTACACCTTGTCCGACCGCACAACGCGCTACGCCGAAGCCAAGGTGCTGATCGAACAGGCCCACAAGCTCAACCCGGAAGACCCGGCCGTGCTCGACAGCCTGGGCTGGGTCAACTATCGCCTGGGCAACCTCGACGAGGCCGAGCGCCTGCTGCGCCAGGCGCTGGAGCGCTTCCCCGACCAGGAAGTAGCCGCCCATCTGGGCGAAGTGCTGTGGGCCAACGGCAAGCAACGCGAAGCGCGACAAATCTGGGAAAAATTCCTCAAGGAACAACCCGAAAGCCCCATCCTGCGCGGCACCATCAAGCGCCTGACCGGATCCGAGACCCTATAAGCTTATGTTCTTGCGCCACGTTATCGTTTTCAGTTTCATCGCCCTGCTCGCCGGTTGCGCGGGTGTAGGCAACCGCGAATCCGTTGAAGGCCAGGGCAACCCGGCACAATGGCAACAGCACAAGGACCAGCTCAGCAGCATTGACGGCTGGCAGATCGAAGGCAAGGTCGGGGTGCGCGCACCGAAAGATTCCGGCAGCGGCACCTTGTTCTGGCTGCAACGCCAGGATTACTACGATATTCGTCTTTCAGGCCCGCTGGGGCGCGGTGCCGCTCGCCTGACCGGTCGGCCGGGGCAAGTCAGCCTTGAAGTGGCCAACCAGGGCCGCTATGAAGCGACCTCGCCGGAAGAACTACTGGAGCAGCAGATCGGCTGGAAGCTGCCCGTTTCACATCTGGTCTGGTGGGTGCGCGGCCTGCCCGCGCCGGACAGCAAAAGCCGCTTGAGCCTCAATGGTGACAGTCGCCTGGCCTCCCTGGAGCAGGACGGTTGGCAGGTCGAGTACCTGAGCTACGTGCAACAGAACGGCTACTGGCTGCCCGAGCGCATCAAACTGCACGGCACCGACCTTGACGTCACGCTGGTGATCAAGGACTGGCAACCGCGTAAATTGGGGCAATAACGTGACTGTCGCAACACTGACGCTGCCCTCTCCCGCCAAACTCAACCTGATGCTGCACATCCTGGGCCGTCGTGAAGACGGCTACCACGAGTTGCAGACGCTGTTTCAATTTCTCGACTACGGCGATGAACTGACCTTCGCCGTGCGTGACGACGGCGTGATCAAGCTGCACACCGCGTTCGAAGGCGTGCCCCACGACAGCAACCTGATCGTGAAGGCCGCGAAGAAACTTCAGCAGCAATCCGGCTGCCCACTCGGCATCGATATCTGGATCGATAAGATCCTGCCCATGGGCGGCGGCATCGGTGGTGGCAGTTCAAATGCCGCGACCACCCTGCTCGGCCTCAACCACTTGTGGCAACTGGGCTGGGACCTTGATCGCCTGGCCGTACTGGGCCTCACACTCGGCGCCGACGTCCCGGTTTTCGTGCATGGGCATGCCGCATTTGCCGAGGGCGTGGGGGAGAAACTGACCCCCGTGGAGCCCGAAGAGCCGTGGTATCTCGTGCTGGTGCCGCAAGTATCTGTAAGTACAGCAGAAATTTTTTCAGATCCGTTGTTGACACGTAACTCTTCTCCCATTAAAGTGCGCCCCGTTCCCAAGGGAAACAGTCGAAATGACTGCTTACCGGTTGTAGCAAGGCGTTATCCAGAAGTACGTAACGCTTTGAATTTGTTAGGTAAATTTACCGAAGCAAAATTAACCGGAACTGGAAGTTGTGTGTTTGGGGGCTTCCCAAGCAAAGCTGAAGCTGATAAAGTCTCGGCCCTTCTTACAGAGACCCTTACAGGGTTTGTAGCAAAAGGAAGCAACGTTTCGATGTTGCATCGCAAGCTGCAAAATCTGCTCTAAAAGGAATCGAGTGTTAGGCACTCGTTGCAACAGATACAGGGGCGTCGCCAAGCGGTAAGGCAGCAGGTTTTGATCCTGCCATGCGTTGGTTCGAATCCAGCCGCCCCTGCCATTTTCTAATACTCATCCAGGTTACCCTCAGCCTCTAGGTACTGCGCGTGTCCAAGATGATGGTCTTTACGGGGAATGCCAACCCCGATCTGGCTCGACGTGTCGTACGTCAGCTGCATATCCCTCTCGGTGACATCTCTGTCGGTAAATTCTCCGACGGCGAAATTACTGCCGAGATCAATGAAAACGTTCGCGGTAAAGACGTCTTCATTATTCAGCCGACCTGCGCTCCGACCAACGATAACCTGATGGAACTCGTCGTGATGGCTGATGCCTTCCGCCGCTCCTCAGCGACTCGAATCACAGCTGTAATCCCTTATTTTGGTTATGCCCGTCAGGATCGCCGTCCGCGCTCCGCACGTGTGGCCATCAGCGCGAAAGTCGTTGCTGACATGCTGACCGTGGTAGGTATCGACCGTGTTCTCACGGTTGACCTGCACGCTGACCAAATCCAGGGGTTCTTCGATATTCCAGTAGATAACATCTACGGCTCCCCCGTCCTGGTGGATGACATCGAAGACCAACGCTTTGAAAACCTGATGATCGTGTCCCCGGACATTGGTGGCGTCGTGCGTGCACGGGCTGTCGCCAAATCCCTGGGCGTGGACCTCGGTATCATCGACAAACGCCGCGAGAAAGCCAATCACTCTGAAGTGATGCATATCATCGGTGATGTCGAAGGGCGTACCTGTATTCTGGTTGATGACATGGTCGACACCGCCGGCACCCTGTGCCACGCGGCGAAAGCCTTGAAAGAGCACGGTGCCGCAAAAGTCTTCGCCTACTGCACACACCCTGTGCTGTCGGGCCGAGCGATCGAGAACATCGAGAACTCCATGCTGGACGAACTGGTGGTGACCAACACCATCCCGTTGTCCGCTGCAGCTCAAGCCTGTTCGCGTATCCGTCAACTGGATATCGCACCGGTAGTTGCCGAAGCGGTTCGCCGCATCAGCAACGAAGAATCGATCAGCGCGATGTTCCGCTAAGGGTCAAACCTGCGGACCATTTCACTGACGAAAAGCGCCCCGCCCCAGCATTCCGCTGGGGCGGGGCTTTTTTGCCCATATCGCCTTTAGCGCTGGTCGCAAACGCTGGGGCGAATGTGGTTATTTTGGAGATACAACATGAACGATTTTACTCTGAATGCTGAAGTGCGTTCCGACCTGGGGAAAGGTGCGAGCCGCCGCCTGCGTCGTCTCGCAAGCCTGGTTCCAGCTGTAGTTTACGGTGGCGACAAAGCCCCTGAATCCATCAGCATGCTGGCTAAAGAAGTTGCCAAACTGCTCGAAAACGATGCTGCCTACAGCCACGTTATCGAACTGAACGTCGGTGGCACCAAGCAGAACGTGATCATCAAAGCCCTGCAACGTCACCCGGCCAAAGGCCACGTGCTGCATGCTGACTTTGTACGCGTTATTGCCGGCCAGAAACTGACCGCCATCGTTCCAGTGCACTTTGTTGGTGAAGAAGCTCCGGTCAAGAAAGGTGGCGTTGTTTCCCACACTACTACCGAGCTGGAAGTAAGCTGCCTGCCGAAAGACCTGCCTGAGTTCATCGAAGTCGACCTGTCGGCTGCTGAAATCGGCACCATCATTCACCTGTCCGACCTCAAGGCCCCTAAAGGCGTTGAGTTCGTTGCACTGGCTCACAACGACGACAAGGCTGTTGCCAACGTCCACGCGCCACGTGTTGTAGCAGAAGATGAAGCAGGCGAAACCGCTGCCGAGTAATGCTCTGTGCAGCGTCGGAGCTTGAGGAAACATCGCGGACCGAAACGTAGCGAGAAAGCGGGCGATAACGCGAAGTTTATCTCTGGATAAGTGAGCTCCTGTCGTCCACTTTCGCCGCACGTTGGTTGCGGCGATGTTATCCACAACTCCAAAGGAAGGGCCCCTGTCGTGACCGCCATTAAACTGATCGTTGGCCTGGGAAATCCAGGCGCCGAATACGAACAGACCCGGCATAACGCGGGGGCCCTTTTTGTTGAGCGCATCGCCCACGCCCAAGGCGTCAATCTTGTGGCCGATCGCAAATATTCTGGCCTGACCGGGCGCTTCTCGCACCAGGGTCAGGATGTTCGTCTGCTGATTCCCACCACCTACATGAACCGCAGCGGCCAGGCTGTCGCGGCGCTTGCGGGGTTCTTCCGGATCAAACCCGAGGAAATCCTGGTGGCCCATGACGAACTGGACCTGCCACCCGGCGTTGCCAAGCTCAAGCTGGGCGGCGGGCATGGCGGGCACAATGGCTTGCGCGACATCATCGCGCAGTTGGGTAATCAGAATAATTTCTACCGTCTGCGGCTCGGCATTGGCCACCCAGGCGTTGCCAGTATGGTTTCAAATTTCGTCCTGGGTCGTGCGCCACGCGCCGAACAGGAAAAACTCGATGCCAGCATCGACTTTGCCCTCGGCGTGCTGCCGGATATCTTCGCCGGTGAATGGAACCGTGCGATGAAAAACCTGCACAGCCAGAAGGCCTGACTTTTACCGAGGGGAAACACCATGGGATTCAATTGCGGCATCGTCGGCCTGCCCAACGTCGGCAAATCCACCCTGTTCAACGCCCTGACCAAGTCCGGTATTGCAGCGGAGAACTTCCCCTTCTGTACCATCGAGCCCAACAGCGGCATCGTGGCCATGCCCGACCCGCGCCTGGCTGCATTGGCTGCCATCGTCAATCCCAAGCGCATCCTGCCGACCACCATGGAATTCGTCGACATCGCCGGCCTGGTAGCGGGCGCCTCGAAAGGGGAAGGCCTGGGCAACAAGTTCCTGGCCAACATCCGTGAGACCGATGCCATCGCCCACGTGGTCCGCTGCTTTGAAGACGAGAACGTGATTCACGTCTCCAACAGCGTTGACCCCAAGCGTGACATCGAGATCATCGACCTGGAACTGATCTTCGCCGACCTCGACAGCTGCGAGAAACAGCTGCAGAAAGTCGCGCGCAACGCCAAGGGCGGTGACAAGGACGCGGTGGTCCAGAAAGGCCTGCTGGAGCAGTTGATCGCTCACTTCACCGAAGGCAAGCCGGCGCGTAGCCTCATGAAGAACATGAGCACCGACGAAAAAGCCGTGATCAAGGGCTTCCATCTGCTCACCACCAAGCCTGTGATGTACATCGCCAACGTCGCTGAAGACGGCTTCGAGAACAACCCGCTGCTGGACGTGGTCAAGGCCATCGCCGACGAAGAAGGCGCGATCGTGGTCCCCGTGTGCAACAAGATCGAAGCGGAAATCGCAGAGCTGGATGACGGCGAAGAAAAAGACATGTTCCTCGAGGCCCTGGGCCTGGAAGAGCCTGGTCTGAACCGCGTGATCCGCGCCGGCTACGAAATGCTGCACCTGCAGACCTACTTCACCGCCGGTGTTGAAGAAGTCCGTGCCTGGACCGTCAAGGTTGGCGCCACCGCGCCACAGGCCGCCGGCGTGATCCACACCGACTTCGAAAAAGGCTTTATCCGCGCTGAAGTGATCGCCTACAACGACTTCATCCAGTACAAGGGCGAAGCCGGTGCCAAGGAGGCCGGTAAGTGGCGTCTGGAAGGTAAGGAATACATCGTCAAGGATGGTGATGTGATGCACTTCCGTTTCAACGTGTAAGAATTGCCTGCGGTTTTTGACGCCGCAAAAATGAGCCGATGCATTGCATCGGCTTTTTTGTGGGCGTTAGAGCGCCGCGCAAATAAAATACTTACTATGAAGAAACAAACTTTGCGAGCATGACATCTGCTGATACGTTTTAACTTCAAACGCTCGACGCACATTAACCGTAATCCCTGGTTAAAAAACTCGCCATTTAAAATTAATCGCTATTAATTCAGGATTTCTCTTACACCCAATTTGCCTGACACTTCCAATCTTCACTTGAAATCCTTTATCGCTTGAGCATTCATACTTTTCACTTTGCCTGCTGCTTTAACTGGATCATGACAAGCCAAAAAAATCCTGTTTAACTAACGCTAATGGAGACAGCCCTTATCGAGTGGCTACCGCAATGGACCAAAGCATTTATGTCGACGCTCAGTCAGAATAAACCTATAACAGATATAACTTTTTCTGATTGCCCGAACATCGAAACGACTGTTAACAGCACAGCCGCTCTCGATATAGATATTCTGTTGATGGGAGAAACAGGTACCGGTAAAGATACATTGGCACAACGTATTCACCACCTGTCACGCCGCAAAGGAAACTTCGTTGCGGTCAACTGTGCGGCCATCCCGGAAAGCCTTGCCGAAAGCCAGTTGTTCGGCGTCAACAGCGGCGCCTACACGGGCGCCATGCAATCTCGAGCCGGATTCGTTGAAGCGGCACACTTGGGCACCTTATACCTCGATGAAATCGACAGCATGCCACTGACGTTGCAAGCCAAGCTGCTACGGGTATTGGAGTCTCGCGGGGTGGAGCGTTTAGGCTCGACCCGATTCATACCCGTGGACATGCGAGTGATCGCCTCTGCTCAGCACGCGCTGCACGACATGGTCGAGCAAGGTACCTTCCGGCGAGACCTGTACTTTCGCTTGAATGTTGTCAGCATTCATCTTCCGGCTTTACGGGAGCGGCGAGAGCGAATTATACCGATGTTCCTCGATATGATTGAGCATGAGGCTGAGCACTTCAAACTCCCTGCTCCGCCCCGTCCCGGCAAGTGGTTGTTACAGCAGTTGCTGTGTCATTCCTGGAAGGGCAATGTGCGCGAGTTACGTTCTACGGCGAAGCGTTTTGTACTGGGCCTGCCACCGCTCTCAGCAACGGTGATAACGCGCCAGGAACGGGAAATGAGCCTGAAGGCCCGCTTGCATCAGATGGAGAAATCGCTGATTGAGGAGTCTCTTCGTCAAAACGACCGCTGTGTCGACAGTGTGGCGATAGAACTAGGAGTAGCCAAAAGAACGCTCTACCACCGGATGAAGCATCTGGGCGTTTCGCTGAGCTGAGAATCGCCACGACCTATACCGCTATCAACTTACACTTTTTGAAACATTCCGCTCGGAACCCCATGGAACGCAAAAATCTCTTGAACCACTTAAATGTTGGAAAGGCACTACGGTTATACACACATTTTTAGCGTATTGCTGACCCCAGTAAAAATAACGTTATCTACGGAGAAAATGATATGACTATTCCTAGTGGATCTTCCTATTCACCTTATGCGGGCGGTTTTGGCGGTGGCAGTGGCGGTATGTCTGCGCAGGATGCCGACGCTGGCTTGGAAGCCTCTGAACGCAAGAAACGCGCAGACGGTGTAAAAAACGCGTTCAAAGCGGCAGAGAACGCCAATACCAGCGGTATCAAATCGGCTGTCGACGCCCTGCGTTTGTAACCGCCTGAACGTATCTGGCCTTTCCGGCAGCCTCTGCCGGGAGGGCCATTTAAGTGCAGACTCCATTACCGACTATCAACACCGCATTGGCAACTACTCAACCACGGGGCTGCATGATGATAGAAGTTATAAAGCCTGCTGACGCCAGACTGCCGGGCGCCTACAGAACAGAAGAAGTGTTCGCCTCAAGCACAGATGTGAACTTTTTCAATTCGGCCATGACGCCATCTGCCTATACGAGCCCGACAGTTGATCAGCCAACGCCAAAAAACCTGTTGACCGACACCGCAGGCAAGCTAACCGGCGTAACTGAACGTATGTCCAAAAGTTTGCGTGCACTCGGCAGCACAGACAAACTTGACGAAGCCCGAAAATACCCGGGCCAACTCTCCGACGCATTATTGCTTCAGCTAATGTTGACGAAGTGTGTTGGTAAAACCGCGCAGTGCATTGATAAAATCAGCAACCTCCAGTAGGTCAACATGACGCGCACGTTGTTTACTGCATTAACCCTGTCTTTCACACTCATGCTAAGTGGCTGCAGTGAACGTGTCGAACTCCACCGGCAATTAACGGAACAAGAGGCTAACGAAGTTGTAGCAGAACTGGCGGACAAACATATTCGTGCGAGTAAGGTTCCCGCCAAAGACGGCGTTGTCGTGGTAGTCAATGCCATCGATATTGCAAGGGCCGTACGAACGCTGGAGGCCGTTGGACTACCTCGGGCAGCACGCGCTACGTTGGGCGACACTTTTCGTAAAGAAGGCGTCATCTCGACGCCGCTGGAAGAACGAGCACGCTACATCTACGCCCTGTCTCAGGAGTTGGAAACCACCTTATCGAACATTGATGGGGTCATCGTGGCCAGGGTCCATGTGGTACTGCCTGAGCGAGTGGCGCCGGGCGAGCCTGTCCAACCGGCCTCCGCGTCGGTGTTTATCAAACATGATCCGCGGCTTGACCCCGACAATATCAGGGCCCGTGTGCGCAGGCTGGTTGCCAGTAGCATACCCGGCATGGCCACGGCGCTCGATAATCCGCAGAAACTGACCGTGGTATTCGTGCCGGCGACAGCTTATACGGAACAACAAAGCCTGGTTTACTTCGGGCCGTTTCTGGTCCCAGGTGACGACCTCGGTTTTTGGCGGGCCAGCGTGACGGTCTCGCTACTGGTCCTGGCGCTTATGGTGTCGGCCACCCTGTTCTGGCAGAAGCGAAAACAGCGAGCCACGCCCGAACCTGTCTTGCACGCTCAAACGCACGCGCGGTCCCCTGACATGCCCGCTCATTCAAACAATGAGTAACCTCGCATGGGCCCGATGGTGGGCAGCCCCCTGGTTGTATGCGCACGCAGACTGGAAAAGCACGCATACCCATGCGGCGCTTGTAGACATCCATCGCCGCGGGCTAGTCGCAACGGGTACACATTACGGTATTACTCCCTGCCTGCCGACAATGCCTGACCCCGCCTTACTCCAATTGGCAATTGCCTCATGCGAGCAACTTGAGCTGGGGCTGGCACTGATCGACGGTATCTGCCGGCCCAGCTACGCAGCAGCATTGGATGAGCACCATCTTCTGTGGTGTAACAGCCTGTCCAAGGCGCTATGCCTGGATATTGTGCAACCGGATAAGGATCCGTTGCAGTTGTTGCGCGCTTGGATCCCACCTGCGGCCTGGCAACGGATAAGGCTACGCTTTGCACGCCGACGCGTGCTTGACCTGGAAGAAATGCCACTGGCGCTCAATGGATCGCACAGTCGGCTCGATACCCTCTGGCACGCCGTGGTGTGGCGTATAGGCACGCTGAACCTTAATAGCAGCGCTTGCGAATCATGGCCGCAGCCGCAAGGAGATTAACGATGCTATGTCGACGTACGATCAACTCGCCTGGCGCCACGCCGCCTCTCCCGGGAAGCCTGATTTCCGGTGAAACCCTGGCCAGTTATACCCAGGCCAGTGATGTGATAGAGCAGGCAAAGGCTAGTGCCAGACAATTGCTGAGGGAGGCACACGAACAACGGGAACACTTGCTTGAACAAGCAGGGTTTGAAATATGGCAGCGTGCCGATGCCCAACTCAAACGCTGGGAAGCAGAGCGCCAGGCCCTCTGTGAAAACCTCGAACGATGCGCCACTTCAATTGCCAACCAGGCTATTCACCTTTTGCTCGAGCAAACGTCCCCACCTCAACGTATCGGCGCCCTGATCAAGCAGTTGCTGGCGTGCCAAATCCCTGCAATCAAGGCGACATTACTTTGTAATCCACATGACCTTGAGACGGTGAGGCGATGCCTAGACAGCAGCGGTAGTCATCACTGGTCGCTGCGCGCAGCAAACTCGATCGAGCCTCAAACGCTGTTATTGAATACCGATGAGGGAGATTTCCGCATTGACTGGATCTCTATGGTCAAGGCCGTCATGAACAGCGATGAAAGCCCTTCGACAACGGACGGCGGGGACATATTTCTTAACATATAAGCAGCAATACATGGAACCATTTCGAAATAAAAGCCATAAAGGGATACACACCCAGAAAGGCACCTCACATGAACTTTTTCGACAGCCTTAGAGATAGACTTGTCAGAGACGCAAAACACGTTAAACGTGAGGTCGACTCTGCAGTAAACAATTACTCCGGGTCAGAGCAGGACGCGGACTTGTTTTATGACCTTGTGGTAAAACATCGCAAGTCTGAATACCTCATCAATGAACAGACCCGCGTAAAGTTCATGCTAATGAAGTCTGCTCTGGACAGCGCCCAGTAACATGAAAGAGCTACTTGCCGAGTGTTTGAGAAGTGGCGGCGCAGAGTTGAGGTTATTCGAAAACGACGACGAAATCGTCTTGCGTCACTGTCCGGACACTCTTCTGCTAAGTGTCCAACTGACCCAACAACCCCCGAATAAATCAGTGCTGATGACGTGGATGCGACTGGGCGCGATAAGCCTGCATCACTTCCAGGGTGCTCTCGCTCAACACCCAACCAGCGGTGAACTCTGGCTGGTTCATTGCCTGCATAAGCCCTACGGCGAACAGCTTCTGCAACGCTGTATAGAGTCCCTGCTCAACCAACGCGATACCTGGCGGGCAACCTTTGCACGCCTGAACAAGCCGACCCATCCGCTCAGCCCCACCTCGCTACGTTCGTTGTCGCACTAATCAGGGAAACACCTATGTATAAGAACCTCTTCAAGCGCAACAGCTTGCGCGTCAACCCGCCTGAGACTTCGTCCAGACGTGTCCACTTCAGGTGCCTGATCGCGCTCGCCGGTTTGCTCGCTCCGGTGCTCAGCGCCTTTGCTGCCATCCCTCCCGAGTGGAAAAACACCGCCTACGCCTATGAGGCCGAACACAAGCCTTTACGCGAAGTGCTCGAGGACTTCGCCCAGACCTTCGGCACGCAACTGCAAATCGAGGGCCTGCTGGAGGGCGACGTCAATGGCAAGATCCGAGCGAACACACCGCAGTCGCTGCTGGACAGACTGGGCGTCGAACACCGCTTCCAGTGGTACATGTACAACAACACACTGTTTATCAGCACACTGGACCAACAAGAGTCCGCGCGCCTGGAAGTCTCTTCCGAGACGGTTTCCGACCTCAAGCAGGCGCTAACTGATATCGGTCTGCTCGACAGTCGCTTCGGCTGGGGCGAGTTGCCGGAAGACGGCATCGTTCTGGTATCCGGCCCCAAAAGCTACATCGAACAGATCAAGCAATTCAGCAGCCAGCGTCGCTCTGCGGATGAAAAACAGAGCGTGCTGACGTTCCCGCTGAAATTCGCCAATGCCGCAGACCGCCAGATAGAGTATCGCAGCGAAAAAATCGTTATCCCTGGCGTTGCAAGCATGCTGCGCGGGCTATTGGAGCCGCGCTCTGGCACGACGCTTTCCGGGCTGGCCCAACGTTCCCCGTCCCAGTCCCAGCCCGCACCTGTCACGCCCAGCTTTGCGCGCCTGGGCAACCCGCTGCTGGGGCAAATGCTCAGTGCACCTGCTTCCCCGGATGCCGGCATGTCGATTACGCCTCGGGCGCCAGTGGGCACCAGCCGGATCCGCGTCGAGGCGGATGTGCGTAACAACGCCATCCTGATTTATGACTTGCCGGAGCGACAAGCGATGTATCGCGAGTTGATCAGCCAACTGGATGTCGCGCGCAAGCTGGTGGAAATCGATGCAATCATCCTCGACATCGAGCGCACGCAATTAAATGAATTCGGTATCAAGTGGGGCTTTCAGAACAGTCGCTTCCGTGGCGGCGTCAACATGGCGCCCGGTACCGCATCACAATTATCGATCGGACGTCTTGATCGCTTTTACGCCGATATCCGCGCGCTGGAATCCCGCGGGCTGGCAACCATGGTCTCCAATCCCTCGGTGCTGACCCTGGAAAACCAACCGGCGATCATTGACTTCAACCGTACTCAATACCTGACTGCCGGCACCAGAAACGCGACGATCCTGCCCATCACCGTGGGCACCAGCTTCCAGGTGGTTCCCCGAGTGATCACCAGCCGGGGCGGTCATCAGATCCATCTGGCGATAGACATCGAAGACGGTAACTTTGACGAGTCCAATCCAGACCGCATCGGCCCGGATGTACGCCGAGGCAAGGTCAGCACCCAAGCCGTGATGGCAGAAAAGCGCTCGTTGGTGGTGGGCGGGTTCCACGTTACCGAAAGCACCGATAAACAAAACAAGGTCCCCGTGCTGGGGAACATACCGTTACTGGGCAAGGCGCTGTTCTCCTCGACCGAACGGCAGAATAACCGGCGTGAACGGCTGTTCATCCTGACCCCGCGAGTGATCGGCGATCAGTCTGACCCTTCGCGCTATTTGCCTCAGGACGATCAGGTCGAACTGCAAGCTGCGCTCAAGCCATTGGCGCGGCGCTACGCCCCCCATCAGCCGGTGATTAACCGCAGCGATATCACCAGCACCCTGGCGCACCTGGTCAGCGGCGAAGTGCCCAAGGCGTTCAAGGCCGAACCTATGCCGCTGGGGCTGAACACGTTGTGCAGCACCCGCGACTTGCTGGCGCTGAATACTGAGCGCAGCCAATGGTATGCAGGCCCGCACTACAACGTGGCGGTGGTGGTGCTGCGCAATCAGTTCAAGCGCAATGTGCGCATCGATGAGAAGGAATGCAGCAATTCGCAAACGCTGGCGGTCACCGTCTGGCCGCGTGCCTGGCTCAAGCCTGGTGAAGAAGCCGAAGTGTTTATCGCCATGCGCCCTGTCATCAAGGATGAACATCTGAGTGTGCCACGCCCTTCCCTGATCGCCCCACTTCCAACCCGGACACCTACACCATGAACCACAAACTGATGCATGCCGCGCTAATGGCTGCCGTACTGCTTGTTACCGGTTGCACACCGACCTGCAAAGGCGACTCCTGCTCACGTCCGCAATCGAGCAAAGACAAGATGGTGGTCTGGTGGCCCCCGCAGATGCGCGTCGAACCTGGCCCGGCCGGGGAGCGCTCGGACTATCAGACCGTGTCCTTGGAGCGATGAGCGTGGAGGCAGGCGCCCCTGTGAACCGCCAGATGCTCATTGACGACCTGGTGAGCGGCCGTCCCGCTCATCAGCAGTTGTGCAGGGGGATTACATTGCGCTCGTGCGATGCGGGCACACGCAAGGGCGTAGCCTTACACATTGCAGGCATGGCCCTGCAGGCTGGGCAGTTGGAACAGGTATTGGAGCGTCGTTTCCAACAGGCGCTGGCGTTTGACGGCTGTTACCTCTATGTGGACAAACAGGGCGCGCTGGTTATCTGGCACGCCCTGCCCGCACAACCCCAGGCGCTGGACAAAATCCTCAGCAGGATGCTGTCTCTGGCCAACTTGCACGCTCTGGACTTTTCGGTCATACGCTGATCAGCGCTGCTCGAGCTCCGGCAATGTAAGGGTTTCACGCTTGGCCTCATCGTCAAGCTCACGCAAGGTACGGTAGATCAACGCCACGGCCTGCAACGTCTCTCGAGGAATCGGCGCTCCGAGCTTTTTCTCGTAAATCGTGCGGGCCAGCCATACGCATTGAATGACCGGAACATCAGCTGCCTTGGCGCGATCGATCAGTTTGCGCGCCTGCGCATCCGTGCCCTTGGCCACCAACTGCGGCAACGGCGTCTTGCCGCGACGGTAATACAGGGCGACGGCAAAGTGGGTCGGGTTGACGACCAACATGTCCGACTCTTCCAGCTTGGGCAACTTGACCTTGGGTTCCTCCTGCGCCAACTGATACGCCAATGAGCGGCGCTGCCCCTTGACGTGCGGGTCACCCTCCATGTCCTTGTATTCCTTGACCACTTCGACCTGGGTCATGCGCATGCGCTTGGCAAAGAAGTACTTTTGCAGGGTCAGGTCGGTCAGTGCCAACACCAACAGCAATCCGAGACAGGCATGGAGCAGATAGCGGAACAGCGCAATCAGCGCCAGCAGGTAGCTTTGCAGATCGCTGTTGGCCAGATTAATCAGCGTGCCCAAAGAGGGCCAGACCACCAGATACACAATCAGGCCCAGGAGAAACGCTTTGGCCACGCTCATCAGCAGGTTCATCACCGACTGGGCGGAGAACATTTGCTTGAGTTGGCTCATGGGATTGACCCGATTGAAATCGAGCTTGAGTGCTTCCGGGGCGAACAGAAACCCGACTTGCAACCAACTGCTGATCAGCTTCGTGGCAATCGCCACCCCAACCATCAATAAGGCGAACGATAGAAACACCACCACCCCATCGAACAGCACTTCTTCCAGCGCTCGCACGAAGGGCTGATTCATGCGTGAAATCGGTAGCACCATCAATTGTTCGAAACGTTGCAAACTGCTTTGGGCGGAATACAGCGCGATTTCGCTGATGGCGGTCAGCGCCAGCAACTTGCCTACATCCTGGCTCTGGGAGACTTGGCCTTTCTTACGCTGGTCACGCAGCTTTTTAGCGGAGGCGGGGTGTTTTTTCTCTTCCGAGTCGCTCATGGCATCGCCACCTTGAACAGCAGCCCGAGGGAATGCTTGAGGTCACCCAGCAAACTCATACGCCCGACGATCAGATCCTGCAATAACGCAAAATACAGCAAGAGGATACCGATACCCGCGAGGCTCTTGAGTGGCGGAGCCAGTGTGCTCACCTGCAACTGCTGACTGTAAACACCCAGCAGCGCGATGCCGAACTACAGCAACAGCAGCACGCCGATAAAGGGCGCCGCGTAGAGCATCATATGGGTGAACGTATCCCCGAGCAGCGCGATGAATACGCTGAACCCATTGGGCCCCGGCAGCGGGAACCACACCGTCGGCGGCCAGATCAGGTAGCTGTCCCAGATTACCTGGGTCAGTGCGCCAAGCCCCAGGGTGACCATCAACAGAAAAATCGCCAACTGCTTGAGCATATGCCCGATGGGCGTTGCGTCCGGGCCCAGCGACGGGTTGAGCTGGCCCCCGGCCAACGCGCCTCGCTGGTTGTCCAGCAGCGCGCCCACCGACTCGAACATCCAGAACGGCATCGACAGCAACACGCCCAGCACTACCCCAAGGGCCAACTCCTTGAACGCCAAGGCGGCGAGCATGAGGCCCGAGTAATCCAACCCCTCCAACGCTGCATGGATACCCGGCGCGGGGATCAATGCCATGACCATCACGATCGTGTGCCGGGGCATGCCACGAATATGTTGAAAACAGAATGCAGCGACCAGAAAGGCACAGGGATAAATGCGCGCCATGGCAATCACCAGGCTTGGCAGGTATTCAAGATACAGCAGCACAGAGGCAACCTCAGTGGAGGGCCGAACGGCCGATCATGTCGAACGTCAGGTTGATCAGTTGGATCAACTCCACGCCGATCCAGCGTCCGGTCATGATCAGGGTGACACCCACCGCCACCAGCTTGATGCCAAACGGCAGCGTCTGATCCTGCACCTGCATCAGCGCCTGAACCAGCGAGGTCAGCACGCCCACCACCACAGCCACGATCAGCGGCGGTGCAGTCAATACCACGACCAGTAACATGCCCTGCTTGAACAATACGATCGGTTCCATATTCAGCTCAGAGATAAGAAAGGAACAGGCTGTCGAGCAGCCGCGACCAGCCGGACACCATTACAAACAGCAGCAATTTGAGCGGCAGGGAAATGGTCATGGGTGAAACCATTTGCATGCCCAGCGCCAATAAGAGGTTGGAGACAATCAGGTCAATTACGATAAAGGGGATGTAGATCAGAAACCCGATCTCGAACCCCGCCTGCAGTTGCGACAATACGTAGGCGGGAATCAGCAGGATCAGGTCTTCACGCTGCACCTCCTGCGCCATCTGCGCGGGCCAGAGGCGGTGGGTATTCTCCAACAGGTGGGTGAGCACGTCGGGGTCGAGATTGCGCAGCATGAATGCACGCAACGGCTTGATGGCCTCTGCGCCTGTCTGCAGCACCCCCTGCACGCTGCTCGTGTCCAGCGGAGAAATCTTGAGGCTTTCTGCGATCTGGTAGCCCACCGGCGCCATGATAAACAGCGTCGCGGCCAATGCGATGCCGTTGATAGCCATGCTCGGCGGCACTTGCTGCACGCCGATGGCATTGCGGGTAATCATCAGCACAATCACGATTTTCAAAAACGATGTGCAGATAATCAACAGCATCGGCAGCAGCGTCAGCGTGGCAATAAACAGTGCGAGAACGAGGGGGTCCAGCCCCTGAACTGTCATCGACCGAAAAGCACGCGGGACAGCTGCAACCCCAAGCGGCCATCGACTTCCACCAGTTGGCCCTGCCCAATGGGACGGTCGCCGTAATACAGGCCTGCCAGGCCAGGCGCGTAACCGGTAATGCCCAGCACCGAGCCAGGCCCCAGATTGCGCAACTCGCCCAGCGTGAGGTTCAGCGTGCCGCAGCGAACATTCAGCGCCATGCTCAACTCATCGAATGGCTCGTGGCCAAAGATATCCACCACAGGTTCATCCTGCGCATCCTCGGAGTAGGCGTGCGCCGCAAAATTCTCGTCCACAGACGTGTCCTCGATAGAAGAAAGGGTCAGGCACAGAGTCCCGTTTTCATCGTCAATACTGCCCCGCAGCCGATGCCTGCCAACCTGCATATAACCGCTGCCCTGCGCCTGGAACAGCGCGAGCTCGGGGACCAGCACATCACCGGCGCGCAGGCCGCGTACCTGTGCAATGGTCAGGCGCATGCGTCCCAGGGTGACGGCAATTGCCAGTTGAAACTGCCCCGGCAGCGGTGCAGCGACAGAGCGCCATGGGGCGGCCTCGCACAACGCGAGGAAGCTTTCAGCGCTCAGCCACAGGTAACCCATGACCCGTGAGGCGCCCAGGGACACGCTGAGCCGGCAACCGAACCCCTCGGGCCGATCCGTCTCCAGCAGCCGCATATAGCCGAACAGGTCACGTATCTGGGGGCTCAAGTAGTGCTGAAACAATGCCCAGAACCAGGAGTCCGCATCATTGCCGGCCTGGGCCAACGTCACCGGGCACTCACCCATCAAGCTCAATTGCGGCCCCGGTTCGCTGAACGCCAATACCCCACTGGTGGTTTCAAAGCACAGCGACTGAGCGCCAACCGGCTCAGTGCCAGGCTCCAGGCGTAATTCACCGCGCTGTTCGGCCACCTGGAACGGCATGTGCAACCCACGCCCCAGCCGTCGCCGGGCAGCCACTGCATCAGCCCTCACAGTGCGCAAGGCCAGAGAGGGCAACATCATGCCGGCGCCGAATTCGCCACGCACAGCGCCACCGGTAACGCCAGGCTCGCGGCGAGCCTGTGCTCACATTGGTGCCGTACGCCGTAGAGCCAGCGCGCTGTTGCTTCCTGCTGCGCCTCAAGCTCGATATTCCACCCCGCCCCTTCTCGACGAATACGGGCATTGATCCGCCCCAGGCGTGGCAAGTACATGGCCACTGTCAGCGGCCACGTCGGGCCGCTTTGCAGCCGAGGTATCAACTGCTCCGACAACGCCTCGACCATGGCGAGATCGCCGCCGGCCCGGGTTCCGGGCTGTGACGCGCTACGGCCCGAGTCCTGTTCGTCATCACCGAACAATTGGCTAAAGAGCTGCCGTTGCTCCCAAGGCACTGGAGCGCCCACCTCATGGACACGGTCCTCGCGAGGGTCGCGGCGGCGTTGGCGTTCAGGCGTGTTGGCTGAAATAGCGTTCATAGCGGTTCCTGCGTGAGTAAATTGGCCAATTCCTGCAGTTTTTCTACTTGGCGAAGGCACTGGGTGACGTGCTTCTGCGCGACACCTACCTCCACCTCACGCTGTTCCTGCTGCCCTTGCAGCTGTTGCACCTGGCCTTCTTCACGCCGGGTACCGGCAGACAGGCTTTGTTCCTTGCGATTCCACGAGTTCAGCGCCTGAACGCTCACAACCTGCCCCTGGTGCTCGCTCAACAGTTGTGCACATTGGCGTTGCTCTTCCTGACGGGTTTTCTCCAGCAGGTCTTGGGCCTGCTGGATGTGCGCCACCAATGCCTGCTGTGATCGTTTGGCCTCGCGCAGCGCACGTTCGGCGCGATCGGCCCGGTACCGACGCAAGCGCCGCAGGGTTTCGATCTCACCGGGCAACGTTTCAGAATGGGACATAGGCAGTCAGCTCCGTCAGTTGGTCCATCGTCGTGTCGATCGCAGAAGGCTCACGCAAGTCTTGGCGCAGGAAGCTATCCACCGCCTGGCGGCTGCTTACCGCCATGTCGGTCAGGGCATCATTGCCTGCCTGGTACTCACCCAGCTTGAGCATCAGCTCGATCTGCTGGTAGGCCGACAACAGGCGTCGCAAAGCCGTACCGGCCTGGATATGCCTGGGCTCGCAGACATTGGTCAAAATCCGCGACAGGCTGGCCAGCACGTCCACGGCCGGATAATGGCCGCGCTCGGCCAACTTGCGTGACAGCACGATGTGGCCGTCCAGCAGCGAGCGAACTTCGTCGGCCACCGGGTCATTCATCGAGTCCTGCTCGATCAACACCGTGTAGATGGCCGTGATCACGCCGTCACGCGTCAACCCCGCCCGTTCCACCAGGCGCGGCAACAGGCTGTACACCGAAGGCGGCAGACCGCCCCGCCCCAGCGGCTCGCCGGCAGCCAGGCCGATTTCACGCTGGGCTCGCGCAAAACGCGTCAAGGAATCGATCAACAAAAGCACCCGCTGGCCCTTGCGCCGGAAACCTTCGGCGAGCGCCGTCGCAGTGAAGGCGGCGCGGGCGCGCTCCATGCTGGAACGGTCAGAGGTGGAGCACACCAGCACCGCCTTGGCCCGTAGTTGGTCATCCAGTTCATGGTCAAGAAACTCGCGCAACTCTCGGCCCCGTTCGCCGATCAAACCGAACACGATCACATCGCAGTCCACGTTACGGGCGATCTCGGCCAACAAGGTGGTCTTGCCACAGCCTGCCCCCGCGAACAGCCCGACGCGCTGGCCTTCTCCCAGCGTCATCAGACCGTCGATCGATCGCACCCCCGTGGCCAATGCGCGGTTGATGCGCGGCCGCTCCGTGGGTAACGGCGCCTCGCACAACACCGGGGTTGCGTCGGGCGTATCCGCTTCGGCGAACGCACTGGGACCGTTGCCGGCAATCGGCCGGCCGAAACCGTCCAGCACCTGGCCCAGCAGGTCATCACCCACCCGTACCCTGTGCGGCACACCAAGACGCTCCACGCTGGCGCCCACGCTCACGCCTTCCAGATTCCCCAGGGCACTGAGCACCGCATCCTGCTGATCGAAGCCAATGATTTCGGCGAGCATGTAATCGCCCGGTTGCTTTTCAACCTGGCACAGGTCGCCGATGCGCGCCTGGGGCAGCCGACACTGCATCAGCATGCCGTTGACGCGCTGTATGCGACCGCGCATCGTGACCGGCGCAAAGCTGTCCAACGCAGCCGACTGACTGCGTTGCCAAGCCTCGAGACGCTCTTGCCACGCGCCGCTCACCAACGCACCTCATAGCGCTGCGCACCGTCGAACACCACCTTGCTGTTATCGATCAGCACCAGGCGCAGACCATTGACTTCGTCGCCCACAAACAACCGGGTGCCCTCTTCCAGCACAACGTGGCCGTTCGGTCCGCTGATGATCTGCACGATCTTGAACGGCAGCGCTCCGTCACGCGTGCGTACGCGGCTGATCACCGGCACCGCGCTTTCGAACTGCCCGGCAAAGCGGTCGAGCATGCGCGCGACCAAGTCCGCCTCTTCCTGGGAAACATCACCGCTCAGGGAAATCTGCCCATTGATGACTTGCAAGCTGACCCGTGAACTCAGTTCCCGCTCGCTGAGCATCTTCAGCAATTGCTGGCGCACCTCAAAGGGCGAGCCCAGTTCGGGCTTCTGAACCACTACCGGCATCAGCGATGCCTGGGCCTTGCGCTCGCCACTAAAGATGATGCCGGCTGCCGCAATGAGCACGGCGAACGCAAGTACCAGGCTAAGCAAACGCTTTTGTTGGGACGATGGAATTGCTGACAGTTTCAACGCGAGCGGCGCCTGCTCCGCAGGCTCAGGCGCAGCAGGTGCAGGCGCGGGTGCCTGTGGCCAGGGCTGATCGGCAGGGCTGACGCACAAGCGAACGGGACCGATCAAAAAGACCGTGTTCAGCGCAAGCTCGCCGATCTGCGCCAGCACTTGCCCATCGCTGTTTTCAAGCAGCCCCGCCTCGGCCTGCACCGACCACCGGCCATCGGCCAAGCGCAAACGTGCGTGATGCTCGACAACGCCGGGATCGTTCAGCAGAAGATCAGCGTCCGGGTTGGCACCCACGCCCCACTGCTCACCAAACAACGGCAGCGCGGCGCCTTGATGCATACCATCCAGCACCCGCAGCTCGAACATCATGGGGCCACCCTCGATCCGGATAAAAATAACGCGCTCATGCCGCCGCCCCACGCATTGGTTCGTCCTGGCCCAGGTCGAAGCGGCCCAATACCTTGACCTTGGAGTTGCTCCCCAGCTCGGCAAAAGACATCACCGGCACATGGTTGAACTCATCCAGCAAAAGCGCCCGTAACGGGCTGCGCAGATCCTGGGCAACCAACAGCACGCTCTTGGTTTTCGGCCGTAGCACAAAGGCCTGGTTGAGCAGCCCGACCAAGGCCGCACTGCTGTCGTTATCAAGGGCGAAAAACACCCCGCTCTGGGTTTGGCGCAACGCTTCGCGCAGGATGTTCTCGGTCTGTGGCGACAGGAGCCACGCATGCAGGCCATCGGCTTCGCTGTACTGGTGAAAAATCTGCGACTTGAGGGCGATCCGTGCGTAATCGGCCAGGGCATCCGGTTCACGCTCATGCTGGCCGTACTCGATCAATGACTCGACGATCAAACGTACGGCGCGCAATGGCACACCCTCACTCGCCAGGCGCTGCAGCACCGACGAAAAGCGCGAAAGCGGCATGATGCGCTGCAGCTCCTGCACCAGCTCCGGCTGGTTGTGTTCAAGCCAACTGAGGATCGACTTGCATTCCTGGATGCCGAGAAACCGCGGTCCGCTCAGCAACATCGCCCGCTTCATCCGTTCGATGATCAGGCTCTGGGCGCTGAAACGCTCAATCTGGGGGTCATCGAGCAATGGATCATCAGGGTCGAGCCACAGCCAGTCCGCCTCGTCCCGCTCGGCCAGGCCTCTATCGCCCCTGTCCGGGGGCTGCGCCAAGGAGGCATATTCAACCGCAACACGGTCGCTGAGGGTTGCCGTCACGGTCGGAACTTCATGCACGCAAAAGCGCATCTCGTCGACGGCCAGCGCCTCACTGAACTCGGCTTCGAACGGGGGTAGCGTCAGCCCGATATTGGCGACCAGCGCATTTCGGGCCTGACGAATTTTTTGCACGATGTCGATGACCTCTGGGGCCCCGTACATCTGGCTGTTGAATTGCAGCAGATACGGCCGTGACGGGTCGAAGCCACGCAGGTCTTCACTGCCGTTCTCTTCCGGACGGACCGCTTTTTCGTCCGACGCCGCCGGGGAGTCCTCGCGCTGACGCTGGCGCATGAGGTAGTACCCCAGGGAGCCGGTCATCAGCGAAATCAGAATGAACACCACGGTAGGCATGCCGGGAAGCGTGGCGAAGGCCAACATGCCCACCGACGCGATCATCCAGCTCTTGGGTTCGCTGGTCATCTGCCGCGCAATTTCGGCGCCCATGTTGGTGACGCCCTTGCGCCCGTCCGGCGCCACTCGGGTAATGATCATGCCGGCCGTCAGGGAGATCAACAGCGCGGGAATCTGTGCGATCAGGCCGTCGCCGATCGTCAGTACCGAATACAGCGCCATCGACTCGCCCGCGCTCATCCCGTGCTGGAACATGCCGGTAGAAAAGCCTCCCAGCAGGTTGATGACCACGATGATCAGACCGGCAACGGCATCGCCCTTGACGAACTTCATGGCCCCGTCCATCGCCCCGAACAGCTGGCTTTCGCGGGATAACTGCTCACGTTTGTCCCGAGCCTGCATACCATCGATCAACCCGGCGCGCAGGTCACTGTCGATCGACATCTGCTTGCCCGGCATCGCATCCAGACTGAAGCGGGCAGCCACTTCGGCGACCCGCTCCGAACCTTTGGTGATCACCAGGAAGTTGACGATGGTCAGGATCATGAAGATCACCAGCCCCACCGCCAGGTTGCCGCCCACCACGAAATTACCGAACGCTTCCACAATATCGCCCGCGTCCTGCTCCAGCAGAATCAAGCGTGTGGTGGCAATCGACAGGGCCAGGCGAAACATGGTGGTCAACAGCAGGATCGATGGAAACGACGAGAACGCCAACGGCCCCGGCAAGTACAGCGCCAGTACGATCAACAAGCAGGAAATACAGATGTTCAATGCGATCAGGATGTCCACCAGCCAAGTGGGCAGCGGCACGATAAAGATAAACACGATGGCCAGGACCACCACCGCGCCGAGCACTTCGGCACGCCGCGCCACCTTGAGCAGCACGCCATTGACCGATGACAGCAGTGTCACCCGGACGTCCTCGTCTCGCCGGGAAACGTCTGATGACCGCGCTCTTCGCGCGCCCACTCAACCATGACGTCCTTGAACGCTTTCACGGCAGATGCCTGGGATTGCGCATCAAGCCACCAGTCCCTGGGCAGACTTTCTACTTGCGTGGCCAATTCATTAAGCGAGCGCAGACGAGCGGCAAGCAGCGTCCCCCCAAACTCACTGGCCAGCCTTTGCACCTCGGCCGCATCGATACCGGTACTGGCATAACCCAGAAAGCGCTGCAATAAATCCACCGCCTCCAGATCGACGTTCAGGCGCCGGATCAACGCATCACAGTTGCCCAGCACCGAGCGCAATTGACGACACTGCGCCAACCCCTTAAGCAGCAGGTGCAATTTTTCCGTGGGCACCGACTGGGTGTGCGCCGCGATATCGCCGTTCAGCGCCTGCGTCATCAGGTCGACGCCTTTGGAAAACGCCGTTAAGCCGTACATCTTCAACAGCGTCTGCAGCATCAACGCCAAGGATTGGCGAACGACCACGGAAGCGTAATAAAGCGTACGCACGTCCTGACGCTCCTGCGGGTCAGCGCTGGCCTCCTTCAATGCCAAGGCGATATTCAGGCCTGCCTGGATGTGCCCACCGAAATCCTGCCTCAGCGCTTTCAAGGCCCCGCGCGCCAGGCCCTCTTCTACTGTCAGCCCATTGGTCTGCGCTTCGTTGGCGATGAATTGAAGCACCACGAAGGCACGCGCGGGGTCACCACCGGCATGGCTTACCAATTTTTCGACAGTGGGCTTGCGCAGCAACTCGAACCGAAGCCGACGAACAACGGTTTCCAGCGTGGCCAGGCCGGGGTGACCCAGTTGTTCATAGAGCTGCACGAACTCTGTGACAGGCGAAACTTTTGTGCCAATGGATCGCCGGCCCAGGGCCTGTGCGTTGAGTGCCACTTCTTCGCTGAAAATCTGCGCGATGTCATCTAAGCCCTGCGAACGGATTGGCACATCGACAGTGCTCACACTGGGCTTATCCGCAGGTTGGATCTGCTGCACATCGTTGAAGGATTCGACTTTCATGGGCGGGCCAGAATGGGAAGTTTGTGTCCCTATGTGGCAAGCCGCTGCGGTTCAGTTCCATCAAAACATTTCACGGCGAGGGGTATGAAAATACCCGCACACCCAGATCGTCTTCTTTGCAAGTTACGGCACAGAAAACCCCTAACAAAAAATATATATATATATAAATCAATAAGTTGTGTGTTTTTCCCATTTGGCACAGCCGGTGCAAAAGGGGTCCCTATCGAAACCATTTCGATCGAGCCTTCCCGGAGGAAAAACAACATGAAAATACCTATTGGCGATCTAGTTCACCTCGTCGGCAATTCGCCTCAGTTCATGGTCCAGCTGACGGACGACCAGCAGAAAAAACTGCGACGCTTCATTCATAAACGCGTGCTCAACCCTGAAGATGCGGACGATCTCCTGCAATTGACTTACCTGGAAGCATGGCGCAACAGAGAGCGTTTCAGCGGGCAGGCCACACTCAGCACCTGGATGTGCGGAATTGCGCAGAATTTGATCCGCAACCACTTCAGGCGCATGTATGCCAAACCGGTGCATTGCGAGTTCGATGAATCGTTGTGGCATGGCCAGGAAGAACACAACAGCCTGGACTGGGAGTTTGAAGTCAACCGACGGCTTGAAAAGACCCTGAACGCCATCGACCACTTGCCGATAGAAATGCGCAAAACGCTTTACGCTTCGCTCGAGACCGATGGTAGCTATCAGGACACCGCCGATGCGTTGGACATCCCCATCGGCACGGTACGCTCACGTTTGTCGCGAGCGCGCGAACAGCTCAAACGCGTGACGCGCAACCCGTTGCCGTAAGTCTCGCCACAGCAACACCGTTGGGCGAAAGGGATATCTGCCCAACACGATTGACGCTTGATGGGCGCGACAGCACGAGAATCGCAGCCTGAAGAGCCCCCGCCGCTCGTCGCCAATCAGCCTGTTTTTCGTTAAACAGTTGAAAGCGTAGAAAAAACTTAACAAAACCTCTTGACGCATTCCCGTTCTGCGCGAATAATGCGCGCCACTTGGCTACATAGCTCAGTTGGTTAGAGCATAGCATTCATAATGCTGGGGTCCGGGGTTCAAGTCCCTGTGTAGCCACCAAGTACTAAAAACGGCTTACCGAAAGGTAGGCCGTTTTTTTATGCCCGCTGTTTACCTTTCAGGCGGTGGAAGCCGGCGTCCTTATGCGCAGGTCCCCCAAGTCGATCGTCAGGTCATGGCCAGGCAGGCTGTTCAGCGTATCGTTCAAGTTCATCCGTAGCGGTTTATCCGCATCCACCCCGTACTCGAAGTCGACGTTGACCTGTTTTTGCGTATAGCTGATGGCCGCGCTGCTGGAAAAACTCAGATTCATCATGGCTGGCACCGACATGCCATGGGACTGGCTCGCGGTGTAGCTCATGCTCATGCTTTTCACGCGCAGGTTGTTCGGATCTCCCAGTGCCCGCTTGATCAGCGGCTCGGTATCTGCGCCCGCGAGCAGGCTGCGCTCGATGGTGCGTAGAACCTCTGGCTTGAGCTCCATGCCAAGCCTCACTGAAGTCCCGTCACCCCGCTGCAGTTGACCGATCACCTGGGCAAACTGCGGGTCATCCTTGAGCCACTGTTCGATGGCAGCCTTGTTGGCCGGCGCGACATCGTCCAACCAGTCATGCCGCCCGTTATCGCGTAACCCCACGCGCGTGACGGAAGACTCGACCGATGCCAACTGCTGCAGCCCCTTGTTCATCAAGTCTTGTTGGGTCATCAACGTGTCCAGCGACTGACTAATGGCGTAATAAGCGTCCGGCTTTGTCGCCAACGCCGGATGAGTGGAAAGAAACTGCTGCAACTTGGCCATTTGTTCTTTTGGGGAGCCCTGCGCGCCCAACGGGTCAGCGGCGGCCAAGTCCCGTTTGAACTGGGGGAATACAGTGACAGGCTGCCGTGAATATCATCGACCTGAGATTGAGTCACTGGCTGCGGCGGCTTGAAAGAAAAGCTGAAGGCCTGTGACTGCCCACGGTCAAATTTCACCATGACCGATACGTCCGCCGAGGCCGCAACCATCGTCGCCGGCCCGCCGGCCCCGGCACTGCCCGCCAACGCCATCGCACTGATCGGCGCAAAGTTGGCCCCCACGCCGCCCTGCCTCAGCCACCGCGCGCTGCTTGCCTGGTCACGGCTGGTGCCCGTCGCAGAGCGCGTGGTGGCTTGGCTTTTATCCGTGTGCGCAAGGTTAAGGTTACCCATCACTCCAATCCCGGCGCGTATCGCTGAATCCAACTCGGCGATGTCTTCCTGCGGGCTGTACATCAAACGCAGTTGCGCGAGCCCATCCAGGTTAACGTCAGCACTGAGTTTCGAGCTTTCGCCAGCCGCGTGTTTCTCGCCCAGCGCCAATAAGTCGTGAAAGCCCCCGGACTGCCCCATCAGTATCGACATCATCTTACCGAAGTCCGACTCCTTCACATCGAAACTGATGTTCGATCCAGTGTTCTTCGCAACGGCCGCCGTCAGCTCACCGGCAACCCTCAGGCCGGGCCCCACTGCACCGCCCCCGCGACCTAACGTCACCCCCGTGGCCACGGAGCCGGCCAGGCGCCGCATATCGTCGCTGTTGATCTCAACCCTGGCGCCTGTGTCGGTACGACTGATACTCACGCCATGCGTATGAGACTTGGAGGCTCCCAGAAAAAATTCTACGGCTGACACAGGCTTTATACCGGTCAGCATCAGCCCCAGGCTTTCGCCCTGGGTTCGGCTGGGGTTAAGGGTTTGACCACTTTCCATCTGCTGCACTTGCTGTGTCATTGCCTGCGTAATGGACGCATCGGCGGGCAACCCCAGCAGGCCCGAAAGGTGCCAATGCAAGGCAGACCCCGGCGTGCCAAGGTCCTTGGCCAATAGCTTGAAATTGTCATACAGGGATTCCGCCTGGCGGTAACTGGCGACTTTCTGGCTGGACAGTTTATGGACAGGGCTGTCATCAAACCCTTTCATTACAGTGCCCACGGACGCTTCGATTCTTTTCAAGGCACTGGGGCTGTGGCCAGTAGTGCTGTCGAGTTCCTTGGCCAAGTCGTTTAGTTGCTTGAGCGTATTGGCATGGTGAATAAGGTCGCCCTCGACGAGGGCCGCAGGGTGGTCGAGATCGCGTTTACGCTCAGGTTTCCACTTGGGCAGTGTCAAGCCTTGACCTTCGAAGTTGGCCAGCAGGCCTGCGGTTGAAGGCTCCGATGAAGGCGCAACCCGTTTGAATGCCTCATGCAGTTGGTGCAGCGTCGACTCAGGGCTCGTCAGCGCTCGGCTCAGCGTGGGCCGTGGGTCAAACGCCAGCCCGTGTACGTCTCCTAACAGGCGGGCGCTTGACTGGCTGCTTTCTGTTACCTGCGTCAACGCCTGGCTGATCCGCATGGCCAATGCCTGACGCGGCCCGGGCTCGCACAGGGCGGCGAGACGCGCATTCAGGTCAGCGGCAACCGGCTTGCTCTTGGAAAGCGATGCGAGCTGCTGGTGCAGTTGCTTATCGTCAGCATAAACGTGCTCCAGCCCACGGCGCCCGTTTACATGATGTTGAATGAATTTGCCTTTCTCACTGATGGCTTCCAGAGGATGAAAGTGCGCATTGAGTCCCTGGAAAAAATTGCGCTGGAGCGGCACGCCTTCACGGGTTTGCCCCACGACAGTGCTTGTGGCCGTCAGCGCGCCTCCTGCCATCGGCTTGCGCATCTGCGCGGCCGATAACGTATCGGCCAATGAGGGCCGCTGCACCGCCACTGCCAACGGCCCCCACGCCATTGCGCCCAAGGCCGCCTTATCGAGTCGATGGAACTGTTTATCCCATCCGCCAACCAGATGCTTGTCAGCCCCCATCCGCAAGGAATCCAGCAATTGGCCCTGCGGCAATTCAATCTGGGTCCAGCTTGGCGCGGCACCGTCGCGGCCCTGCCAGGCGTGGTGATCCGCCTTGAACAACTCGCCCGCCTGGGTGTGTGCATAAAGACTTGCTTCATGATCGAGCGCCAGGGTTTGTATGGCGAGCGCGGGGGAAAGCCGTAACGGGTTGACCACCCCATCCACGCAGGCTTGAAGCTGATGGTTTTTATCGACAGTTACAAAGTTGCGACCGTCAGCGATAGCGAATCCAGTGACAGGGCGCTGAGGATCGCCCGCCAGCACCTCGTCAAGTGACACTTGAGGACGGGGCTTGGGCAGTGCGCTCAATTCATGGCTGGCCCCCTCGAAGACGGGGTCACGCACCTTTTGCAGGGTCACCGCTTTGAGCTGCCCTTCCTGCAGCACATAGGCACGTCCGTCCAACCCTCGCTCCAGCTGTGTGACGCCCTGCAGCCCCGAGTGATCCCAACGTTGCGCAGCCGCGTCCCAGCTCAACAACGCGCCTGCGTCAAACGCAACCTTGCCGCGTGGGCCCAGGTCGACTGCGCTCGTCAGCGCCTGCTGGCTGGGCAACGGCAGACCTTTCTCGATGCCCTTGACCCACACATCGCTCAGGTTCCACTGAGGGCGCAGCCCGCTTGCGTTATCCACGGGGACGCTGTGCAGTTGCTGCCGGGCATCGCGAACCTGGGCATTGAGCTGCCCGGCATCATCATGGAAGAAGCCTTCGACACGCACAGCGCCCTTTAGCGCCTGCTCCAATGATTCGAGCGATTGCGCAGCCATCGGCAACACGCCGTCCCGAGCCATGCGCACATCCGCGCGCAGCAGTTCGCCGTCGGCCGTGGCCGCATACAGCGTACTGCCGGCCAAACCGATTCGGGTAAGTTGCACAGGGGCGCCGGTCTCATCAATCGGGCGTACATCCGCCGCGCCGGCACCTTGAATCTGCACCATCGGCGCGCCCTGAACCTGACTCAATACAACCGAGCTGCGCCCCTGTGCACTGCTGTCCAGCGCCCCCTGGGGTGTCTTCGACAAGTGCCCCTCACCGGTCAGCCCAATACGGCTGTAGGCCTGGTTGTCGGGGTCGGGCAACCACGCCAGGGTGAGAGGTTCGAAGCGATACAGGCGCTGTTCGTCCAGACGAAACTGCTTGCCGTCGACCGTCGTCTGTACACTGCTGACGCTTGCCAAATGCCCGCGACCAGGGCTGTCAAATGACGAAACGCCCCCGTCGCCGCCGACAGGATCGGGCACGCTGCTTTTGAATACCGCCGCGACAGCGGGCGTAGACTGAATATGAAACAGGTAATCTCGCCCATCCCTGACACGCAAGGTGCCTGCGGCGCTGGCGCCATCGGCGACAAAGTGTTTGGTTGGCGCGTTGAGATGAAGAGCGATATCGCGTGCCACCCTGGTCGTGTCAGGTTCCAGCTGCCCGTCCTTGAGGCGGATATCGAACAGCATTGAGGCGGGGGTCAACGATTGATAGCGGGGTGACTGCTGGGCGGGCACCGCAGCCTTGCCGGGTGTGGGGGAGTGGTCGATAACACTGAGCTGCGCGTGGGGAAAATTGTCTAGTCTTCTGTGCATAACTGGCTCCAGAAATAGCTTAATACCAGTAATGCTGTGAGCGTTTACGTGGCTTTGGTTCCAGCGTCGCGGAATAAAACCAGGCCTCGACGGGCTCATTCAGAAAAAACAGCCCGCCCGTCCCTCCCCGTCTTTAGTGCGTTACAGTCTGCCGACAGGAAGACCAGATCATTCTCAAGATGAACGGAGTTCAGCGCGTGCTTTTTATTTCCCGCCGTCAACTGGCAATAGTTGCCACCACCCTCGCCCTGGCCGGCTGCCACACCGCAATCAATGAATCACCGCCCGCCCCGGAGCTGGGTTCGGGCTATCGCACCGACCTCGCCCCCCGCCACGCCGAACGTCATATGGCCGCCGCCGCCAACCCGCTGGCCACCGAAGCCGGGCGCGAGATGTTGCGCCAGGGCGGCTCGGCAATCGATGCGGCGATCGCCATGCAAGCGGTGCTGACGCTGGTTGAACCGCAGTCCTCCGGCATCGGCGGAGGCGCCTTTATCATGCTGTGGGACGGCGTAAACGTGCACGCCTATGATGGCCGTGAAACCGCCCCGGCCGGGGCGACAGAGCGGCTATTCCTGAACGCCGACGGTACGCCGATGGCATTCACCGATGCGCAGATTGGCGGGCGCTCGGTGGGCACGCCAGGGGTATTGCGGGCCCTGGAAATGGCGCACAAGCAGCACGGCCATCTGCAATGGGCCAAGCTGTTCGAACCGGCGATTCGTTTGTCCGAACAGGGTTTCGCGATTTCCCCGCGCTTGCACAGCTTGATCGCGGCCGACCGCTTTATCGCGCAATCGCCGGACATGGCCGCTTACTTTCTGAACGCCGATGGGTCGCCAAAAGCCACCGGCACGCTGTTGAAGAACCCGGCGCTGGCGAAGGTGTTCAAACGCATCGCCAAGGAAGGGCCGGATGCGCTGTATCGCGGCCCGATTGCCGATGAGATTGCGCGCAAGGTGCAAGGCAATCGCAATGCTGGCAGCCTGACTCAGGCCGACCTTACGGGCTACGCCGCCAAGGAGCGCACACCGCTGTGTACCGACTACAAACACTGGAAGGTGTGTGGCATGCCGCCGCCATCGTCGGGTGGGATCGCCGTTGCGCAAATCCTCGGTACGTTGCAAGCGTTGGAGACCCGCGATCCACGTCTGGCCATCGCGCCGATGATGCCAATCCGGAGCACCTCGCCCGCCGGGCTTGAACCGACGCCCGAGGCCGTGCACCTGATCGCTGAAGCCGGGCGCCTGGCCTTCGCTGACCGTGCACTTTACGTGGCCGATGCGGACTTTACGCCGGTGCCGGTCGCAGGTCTCATCGCCCCCGATTACCTGGCCCAGCGCGCCGCACTGATCGGTGAACGCAGCATGGGCGTGGCCAAGCCAGGCCAACCGGCGGGCATCCGGGTAGCCTACGCGCCAGACCGATCGCCGCTGCGTATCTCCACCTCACAAGTGGTGGCCGTGGATGACCAGGGTGGCGCCGTTTCGATGACCACCACAGTGGAAGCAGCGTTCGGCTCCCATGTGATGGTGCAGGGCTTTTTGCTCAATAACCAGATGACCGACTTCTCGTTCATTGCCCAAGAAAACGGCCAGCCCGTCGCCAACCGCGTGCAGCCCGGCAAGCGGCCGCGTTCGGCCATGGCACCGACGCTGGTGTTCGATCGTCAGAGCGGTGAATTGCTGGCCACGGTGGGTTCGCCGGGCGGCTCGCAGATCATCGAGTATGTGAGCAAATCACTGGTGGCCATGCTCGATTGGAAACTCGACCCGCAAGCTGCGATCAGCCTGCCCAATTTCGGTAGCCGCAACGGCGCCACCGAACTGGAGGCCGGGTTGTTCAGCCCGGGCGTGAAGCAGGCATTGAAGAGCAAGGGCCATGCGCTGAGCGAGATCGATATGACCAGCGGCGTCCAGGCGATCGTTCGCACACAGGATGCTCAGGGCAAGGTGTCACTCAGCGGCGGTGCAGACCCACGGCGCGAAGGCGAAGCACTGGGCGATTGACCCGCCCTGTGTGGCGCGGCGAGTTGAAAGCAAGGCTTCCTGCCAAGGCTCGCCAGCCTCTGCACGATCGTACAAGACCTCGGCAGACAAGGCATACAGACTGGGTTAACGTGTTTCCACCTCCTTTTGTGACAAGTCACCATGGGCAACCCTACCCACACCCTCGACTGGCTGCACCGCGCCCCGCACGCCAGCGGCCTGGACCGTATCGAGGCGTACTTTGCCGGCTTTGCGTTCGACCCCCATCGCCATGACACCTACGCCATCGGCCGCACGTTGTTCGGCGTACAGAGTTTTCATTATCGCGGCGGCATGACCCACAGCTTGCCCGGCACCACCATGGTCATTCACCCCGATGAAGTCCATGACGGCCGCGCTGGCAGCACGGAAGGCTTCAAGTACCGGATGATTTATGTGCAGCCGGCGCTGATCCAGCAGATCCTCGGCGGCAAGCCGTTGCCCTTCATACCCGGCGGTGTGTCCACCGACCCTCGGCTGCATCGCGCCAGCGAAGCGTTGCTGCAAAGCCTGGATTGCCCGATCGACCCGATGCAGGAGCAGGACGCGATGTTCGACCTGGCCCAGGCGCTGAGCGAGGCGTGCGGCGCAATCGCCAACCGCAAATCCTTTGACTACATCGCCGCTGAGCGCGCCCGGGAATTTATCCACAGCGCCCTGGGCCGCAGCATCACCCTGGATGAAATGGCCGAGCATGCCGAGCGCGACCGCTGGGCATTGTCGCGGGATTTCCGCTTGCTGTTCGGCACCAGCCCCTACCGCTACCTGACCATGCGTCGCTTGGACCTGGTGCGCCAATTGTTGGCCCAGGGCCTGCCACTGGTGGATGCGGCGATGACCGCCGGCTTCACCGACCAAAGCCACATGACCCGGCAATTTCGCAGCGCCTACGGCATGCCGCCGTCGCGGTGGGTGAAGATGCTCGGGCGCTGATTGATCGTTCCCGCGCTCTGCGTGGGAATGCCTCCTGGGACGCTCCGCGTCCCGCCAGCGCACAGGTGACGCGGAGCGTCACGGGCTGCATTCCCACGCAGGAGCGTGGGAACGATCTTTGACTTGGAATGCATTCAAATGTGGGAGGGGGCTTGCTCCCGATGGCGGTGTATCAGCGACAGATAGGCTGGCTGACACGCTGCTATCGGGAGCAAGCCCCCTCCCACATTTGAGTGCTGTTGTGTTCAAAACCGCGTACGGCGTTGGCGCGGGCTTTGAGAGAAAAAACCTAATCAGTCAGTTCGTCAGTTGGTTGGCAAATTGCCCGACGGCGCTCACCACTTTTTGCGCGCCATCCTGAATCTCCACGATCACCGTGCCCGCTTCCGCCGCCAGCGCCAGGCCTTGCTCGGCTTGCTGGCGGCCGCCGACCATCAAGGCTACTGCGTCGCGGGCCATGTCCTGGTTCTGACGCACGACACCGACTATTTCTTCGGTGGCTTTGCTGGTCCGAGAAGCCAATTGCCGCACCTCATCGGCCACCACCGCAAAGCCACGTCCCTGCTCACCTGCCCGCGCAGCTTCAATGGCCGCGTTGAGCGCCAGCAGGTTGGTCTGCTCGGCGATGCCGCTGATGGTCTTGACGATGCTGCCGATCACCTGGGACTGGGCGTTCAACGCCTCGATACCTTCGCCGGCCCGCTGCATATGCTCGGCCAGATCACGCATTACCTCCACCGCCTGAGTCACCACGGTGGTGCCGCGCTGGGCGCTGTCATCGGTTTGCCGGGAGGTGCTGTAGGCAATGTTGGCGGCCTCGGCCACCGCAAGCTCGCGGTTGACCTGGTCGGTGATCACCGTGGCGAACTTGACCACTTTGTACAGCCGCTCATTGGCGTCAGCCACCGGGTTATAGGTGGCTTCCAACCACACCAGGCGGCCATGACTGTCCACGCGTTTGAAGCGCGCCGCGACGAACTCGCCGGCGTTCAGGCGCTTCCAGAATTGCTGGTACTCGGGACTGTTGTATTCCTGTGGCTCACAGAACATACGGTGATGTTTACCCTGGATCTGCGCCAGGCTGTAACCCATGGCGTTGAGGAAGCGGTCGTTGGCGGTGAGCACCTGCCCGTCCAGGTCGAATTCGATCAACGCGGTGGAGCGCATCAGCGCGGTGATCAGGTTTTCATGTTCACGCGAACTCTCGATGGTGCGCGTGAGGTCGCTGGAATACATCGCAAAATGCAGAAGGCGCCCGTCCGAACTGCGCACCGGCTGTAGGATCGAGCGTAGCCACGCCTCTTTGCCAGTGCCACGCATCAAGCGCACGGCTCCCGCGAAGTGTTCGCCACGCGCCAGCGCATGCTTGAAGCGCAACTGGAACTCGTTCTGGCGGATGTGGGCCGGCGTCAGGTCTTCGATCGGCCGCCCCACAATCTCGCCCAACGGGTAGGCCAGTTCCCGCAGGAAGTTGGCATTCGCCCACTCCACCCGCCCATCAGGACCGAGCGTCAGACACAGCATTTCGTTTTCCAGGCTCTCTTTAACCTGGAGCAAGCTCGACAATTCTTCGCGAAGAGCCGACAGCTCCTGCTTCAGGCGGGTATTGAACATGGGGCACCGATGGCAAGTGAGGTGGGTGTCTAACCTGCATCGGCGCAGCTGGCCTTTTCTGAAGAGGGCTTGCGGCATTGGCCGAACTATATTCCGCTCTCGATGATGGTCGGCGCGTTGTTGCTCTGGCACTTTCTGACCTGAACCTCAGCCCGCCAAGGTGTGGCGCTTGCCGAACAGCGCCACGCTCCCCACCCCCACCGCCCCCATCACCACGCAATAGCCCACGCAAATCCACGGACTAGTGGGCATCAACGCAATCAACATCAGCGGCGTAGTGCTCGCCCACAGCGCATAGGCGATATTGTAGGTGAAGGAAATTCCCGATACGCGCACATGCGCCGGAAACAGGCCGACCATCACCGACGGCACCGCGCCCACCACCCCGCAGCTCAAGCCGGCCACGGCATACGCCGCGCCCAGCCAGACGCCGCCGTTGATCAGGCTGGCATACAGGATAAACACCCCCACCGGCAGCAGCAGGCTGTAGACCAGTACCGCGCGCCAGGCGCCAATGCGGTCGACCAGCAGGCCAGCCAGCACGCAGCCAATGTTGAGGAACACAATTCCCAACGCGCTCAAGGCGAAGGTGTGGCTGGGGCTCATGCCGAAGGTTTTCTGCATCATGGTCGGGGTGATGACAACGAGGACCACCACCGCCGACGTGAGCACACAGGTGAGGATCATCGCCGGCAGCAACACGGCGCGGTGGTCGCGTAATACGGTGCGCAGCGGCAGTTCGGCAGCGGCCTGGCGGCGGGCCTGCATTTCGAGGAACACCGGGGTTTCGCTGAGCCAGCGGCGCAGCCATACGCCGATCACACCGAATACGCCGCCGAGCAGGAAGGGCAAGCGCCAGGCGTAGTCGAGAATCTCGGCCGGGGTGAATACCTGTGCAAGCAGCGTGGCGGTGAGTGCGCCGAGCAAATAGCCGAACGTCAGGCCGGCTTGCAGAAAACCCAGGGCATAACCGCGATGGTTGCGCGGGGCGTGTTCAGCGACGAAGGTCCAGGCGCTGGGCACTTCACCGCCCACCGCGGCGCCTTGTAATACACGCAGCGCCAGCAGGATCAGCGGTGCGAAATAGCCGATTTGCGCGTAGGTCGGCATGATGCCGATCAGCAGGCAGGGCAAGGCCATCATCAGGATGCTCAGGCTGAACACGCGCTTGCGTCCCAGGTGATCGGCAAAGTGCGCCATCAGAATGCCACCCAGCGGGCGGGCGAGGTAGCCGGTGACGAAGATGCCAAAGCTTTGCAGCAGGCGTAGCCACTCGGGCATTTCCGGGGGGAAAAACAGTTGGCTGAGGGTCAGCGCGAAGAACACGAAGATAATGAAGTCGTAGATTTCCAAGGCGCCACCGAGGGCGGCCAGGCCCAGGGTTTTGTAGTCGGAGCGGGAAAAACGCTGCGCCTGTGACGAAAAGGTGGCAGTCATGTACGGGCTCGGCAGACAAACAAAATGGCGTGCAGGTTATGAGTTGCACCGGATGATGGCAATCGCGACGGATATATTTGTTTTACTCATTGATCAATGAAGATAACTACATTCCCAAATCAATGACCTTGGAGGAACATGCCGAAAAACTGCCATCCCCCATAATAAATACAAGAGGAAAGACTCGTGGCCGATGCTATCGAAGAAAGCCGCTATGCCCGATTTGCCTTGCGTTGCTCCAACTTCGCCGAGCGCTGGTTCCCGGACTCCTGGGTGTTCGCCGCCCTTGCCGTGATCATCGTCGCCGTGGCGACCCTGGGCATGGGCGCTGCGCCCAGCGAAGCCGCCAAAGCCTTTGGTGACGGGTTCTGGAGCCTGATCCCGTTCACCATGCAGATGGCCTTTGTAGTGATTGGCGGTTATGTGGTCGCCAGTTCGCCGCCTGCGGTAAAGCTGATTGACCGCCTGGCGCGCATCCCGAAGAACGGCCGTTCGGCGGTGGCCTGGGTCGCGTTGATTTCCATGGTGGCCTCCTTGCTCAACTGGGGCCTGTCCCTGGTGTTCGGCGGTTTACTGGTGCGTGCATTGGCCCGTCGCACGGATTTGCGCATGGACTACCGCGCCGCTGGCGCTGCGGCCTACCTGGGCCTGGGTGCCGTATGGGCGCTGGGGTTGTCGTCATCGGCCGCGCAGTTGCAGGCCAACCCGGCCAGTTTGCCGCCGTCGATCCTGGCGATCACCGGGATGATCCCATTTACCGAGACCATCTTCCTATGGCAATCCGGCGTGCTGTTGCTGGCGCTGATCATCGTGTCGCTGATCATCGCCTACGCCACCGCGCCAGGCCCGAACAGTGCGCGGGATGCCAAGGCCTGCGGTGTCGACCCGGCATTCAACCTGCCCAAGCCGCAGGCGCCGACCCGACCCGGCGAATGGCTGGAGCACAGCCCGTTGCTGACTATTCTGCTGGCGCTGCTGGCGGCCGGTTGGTTGTTCCACGAGTTCTCGACCAAACCGGCGATCAGCGCCATCTCGGGGCTCAATACCTATAACTTTCTGTTCATCATGGCCGGCGCGCTCCTGCACTGGCGCCCGCGCAGCTTCCTCGATGCCGTGGCCCGCGCCGTGCCGACCACCACGGGCGTGCTGATCCAGTTCCCGCTGTACGGCTCGATCGCGGCGCTGATGACCGTGGTCAAAGGCGGCGACGGCCAGACCCTGGCGCACCACATCTCGCTGTTCTTCACTTCCATCGCGTCCCACGACACCTACGCCCTGCTGATGGGCGTGTACTCGGCGGTGCTGGGCTTCTTCATCCCCTCCGGCGGCGGCAAGTGGATCATCGAAGCGCCTTACGTGATGCAAGTGGCCAATGACCTGCAATATCACCTGGGCTGGGCGGTACAGATCTACAACGCGGCCGAAGCGCTGCCGAACCTGATCAACCCGTTCTATATGCTGCCGTTGCTGGGCGTGTTGGGGCTGAAGGCGCGGGACTTGATCGGGTTTTCGTTCGTGCAATTGCTGGTGCACACGCCGTTGGTGTTGTTCTTGCTGTGGGCGTTGGGGACGACGTTGACGTATTTGCCGCCGGTGATGCCTTAAAAGCGACTTCAAGCTGCAAGTTTTTAGCCTCAAGCTTGAAGCTTGAAATTTGCAGCTGCCTTAATTTCGTCACATTCCATTGCTACCGTCCTGCGAAACATCTTGCAACATCTCGCCAAGGACTCCCGCGCAATGAGTGACGAGCACGTAGACCGCCCTTCCACGGATTCGCTAGGCCAACCGCCGGTTGACACCAGTCGGCGGCGCTTCCTGGGGGGCGCGGCGGTACTGGGGGTGGGCGCGACCTTGAGTGCGTGCGGCAATACCGGCGAAGCACCGGGAAAACCGATGCCGCGCCCACTCACCTCGCAGGAGCTGGATAAAGCCTTGCGCGACAATGTGAAAACCGTCGTAGTGATCTACGCCGAGAACCGCAGCTTCAACAATCTGTTTGCAGACTTCCCCGGGCTGGAGAAACCTCTCTCGGCGCTTTCGGCGGCTGACGTTCAACAACGCGACCGCGATGGCAGCGTATTGGCCACCCTCCCCCCGACCTGGGGCGGCGTGCTGCAGGTGGGCCCGCAAAGCGTGGATGGCGTGACCTACCCGAGCGCCGTGCAATTCCAGGAGAACCTGCCCAACGCCCCGTTCGCCCTCAAGGGCCCGGATGCGCAGGACTTGCCGCTGAGCCTGGTGACCCGCGACTTGTGGCATGTGTTCTACCAGAACCAGATGCAGATCAACGGCGGCAAGAATGACGGTTTCGTTGCCTGGGGCGATTCCGGCGGCCTGGTGATGGGCCATTACGCCCAGAGCCGCTATTCCCTGCGCCTGTGGGACGTGGCCAAGGAGTTTGTGCTGTGCGATAACTTTTTCCAGGGTGCGTTTGGTGGCTCGTTCCTCAACCACCAGTACCTGATCAGCGCCACGGCACCGATCTATCCGAATGCCGCGCAATCGGTGGCCAAGGCGCAGATCGCCACGCTGCAAAGCGACGACCCTACAGACACGCGCCTCAAGCCCCTGGACACCTCGCCGGCCAGCGCCATGGCCGGCCCGCCGCAGTTCGGCCCCAGCGCCTTGACGCCGGACGGTTACGCCGTCAACACACTGGCTCCGCCCTACTGGCCAACCTGGATCCGCGACCCGCAGAACCCGGACTACGCCAAACCGGACCTGCCCAATGTGCTGGTGCCGCAAACCCATGAACACATTGGCGACAAGCTCTCGAAAAAGAACATCGACTGGGCCTGGTACGCTGGCGCCTGGCAAGCCACTCTGGAGCAATTCAAGGACTCGGGCGGTATCCCCAAGATTCCGAACTTCCAGTACCACCATCAGCCGTTCAATTACTTCAAGCAGCAGGGCCCCAAGAACCGTGCCGAGCGCGACAAACGCCTGCGCGACGGCGGGTTGGGCGATGAGTCGAGCACCAACAGGTTCTTCGCCGACGCCCAAGCCGGCAAGCTGCCCGCCGTGACCTTCTACAAGCCCCAGGGCAACCTGAACATGCACGCCGGCTATGCCGATGTGGCCTCGGGCGACCGCCATATCGTCCGCGCCTTGAAGGTGCTGCAGGAAAGCCCGCAGTGGAACAACATGGTGGTAGTCGTGACCGTCGATGAAAACGGCGGCTGGTGGGACCACGTGGCACCGCCCAAGGGCGACCGCTGGGGTCCGGGCACACGGGTTCCGGCCTTGGTGGTGTCGCCGTTCGCACGCAAAGGCACGGTTGACCACACGCTCTACGACACCGCGTCGATCCTGCGCTTGATCACCCGCGTGTTTCAGCTGGAAACCCTGGACGGCCTCAAGCAAAGGGATGCCGCGATGATCGCCCGCGGCCAGAAACCCATGGGGGATTTGAGCAATGCCTTGCAGTTCAGCGTGTAGGTTCACTTATCCAATCGCGACACACGTGGCGATTTAGCACGCGGTTTTCCCGGTCAGCCGCTACTGTGTGAGGGTGGGCTTTCATCCCGCGCAGACGGGCTTTCGCTGACAAGGAACCAATTATGTTCAAACCGACCAGGCTGTGCTTGACCCTGGCCGCACTGCTGGCCAGTGCGGTCGTACAGGCCGACATCGAAGTGCCGTTGGGCAGTACACAGCGTGTCACCCAGTTGTTCGCGTTTCCCAATAACTGCAACGTGATCTGTTTTCGGCCCTGGACGCTGGAGCAGACCGCCGAGCATTATTTGAACCAGAGCCTGCAACGTGACGGCTACAGCCGCGCCAAGGTCAGCGTCAAGGTGCATGACGGCCAGGTCGCGGCAACCTTCAGCGGCGTGCCGGACGGTTACGGCCAGCCCCTGACCACGCTGCTCGATACCGCAGACCTGGCTTACCGAGGTGCCAGCCAACTCAACAGCGACGGCAAGTGGGCCTATAACTGGTACTTGTTCCTGCCGCTGGGCATGGCCCTGGAAAACCGCAAAAGCATCGAGCTGCTGCACTTTCCGCCAGATTATTCGCTGACCCAGGCCCAGGATTACCTGGAATCGGCTACCACCGACCGCTGGGCGACCCTGCTCACCAGCAATGGCATTCCTGCCAGCGAAACGCCGGCCTACCAGACCATCATCGATATCGCCCCCATCGCCGCGCCGTCCAACGCGGGTAAAGACCTGGAAGCCGTCTACGGCTACTTCACCAATTACCAGACCCGCATGGTCAAGGAGTTGAGCCTGCGCCCCAGCGATTCGTTGCCGATGGTGGCCTTCGGCGCGCCGGTGCGCAGTTGGATCAAGCAACAATACGGGCAAACGGTGGCGGTGCTGGGCCTGGCGCAGATCAACCCGGAGCCGGGCAGGCCGGTCTCGGTGCTCGGCGCCAACCACCCAAGCTACATCTGGTACGCCGCCAGCCCGGACACGTATGACGGCAATGAGCAGAAGGCCGATGAGGCCGGCTTGAAAGTGATGGGCCAGGATCTGAGCGCAGCCTGCTGGCAAGCCGGCATGGGCCAGAAGCCCGCCAGCGACGCGAATGTATTGCTCAAGGCATGCATGAACACCTGGCAGGTCACACGCAAGGAGCAGACCTGCGAACTGTTCTATACCTCGGTGCGCAACCTGACCCCGGAGCAGGCCAACGCCAAATGCGCCACGCCCGCCATCAAAGACCAGCTGAAGCAGCTGCGCAGTGCAGCCCCGGCCCCCACCCTCGCACCGCCCGCGCTATGAGGAGCACCCAGGATTTCTACTGTCAGATTTGACAGTAGAAATCGGCTCTGACTTCGGTGAGTCTTGCGCGGCGCCCTTTTGCGCGAGCGTAAACGGACTTAGACTTCGCCCAACGGCCGCAGACGGTACTGCGGCGGCAGTTGCTCGAAGCCACTGATGGTGGTGTTCAAGCTCTTCCAGCGGCCGTCCTTGATGCCATAGATGCAGCCATGGATCGACAGGCTCTGCCCGCGGTGCCAGGCGTTTTGCACTATGCTGGTATGGCCGACGTTGGCCACCTGCTGAATCACGTTCAACTCGCACATGCGGTCGACGCGCTCTTCTTCGGTAGGCAACTGGGCCAACACGTCGCGGTTTTCGTAGTAGAGATCACGAATGGTGCGCAGCCAGCCGTCGATCAGGCCGAACTGACGGTCCTGCATCGCGGCGCGCACGCCGCCGCAGCCATAGTGGCCGGTGACGAGGATATGTTTGACCTTGAGCACATCGACTGCGTACTGGATCACCGACAGGCAATTGAGGTCGGTGTGCAGCACCACGTTGGCCACGTTGCGGTGCACGAACAGATCACCGGGCAACATGCCGACGATCTCGTTGGCCGGTACACGCGCATCGGAGCAGCCGATCCACAGGTATTCCGGGGTTTGCTGGCGGGCGAGCTTGGCGAAGAACTCGGGATCTTCCTGTTTGATCGCATCCGCCCAGCGTTCGTTGTTGTCTAGCAGGTCTTGTAGTTCGTTCATCAGGGAAAGCCTCAGGAATGATGCGCAGTTTTGTGACTGACAAGCCTTCGTCCAGGTCACGCCTTGCGCAAATTAGCTTGAATCTTTGCGGCGCAAAGCCTGTCCACACACTATAAGCCCCACAGTATGAGGATTGGCCATGACTGAATCACGACGTCCCTACGGCGCCACGCAGCCCGAACCCATTGATGATAACGAAGACCGCATGGGTTCGATGCGCGAGCTGGATTTTGATGAAGAAGACCAAACCGCGGAAATCGGCGATGAACTTCCACCTGGCGAACGCGAGCACCTGATGCCCGACGAACGGGTACGCGAGGCCGGGCTGACCGGGGCTTCGACGGATGACCATGAGTCGACCGATGATGATATGAGCCCGGAAACGCTGATCCATGAAGATGGCGCGCGAGATGCACGGGAGGAAGGTGAAGATAGCGCGGCGGATTATGACCTGAGCATCGTCGATGAAGATGAGATTGGCGGTGGGAACGGGTTGGATGAGGCCGAGTTGGCCGATCTGGACCCGCTCAACGGCAAGCGCTGACGACGCAGTTCAAAATGTGGGGGGCTCGTCAGTTAAGCGGAACTGGTCCCCTGCCCCTGTAGGAGCGAGCTTGCTCGCGAAAAACTCACAGGTACCGCGTTCATTCAGAAAACACGCGTTATCGTTGACGTTTTTCGCGAGCAAGCTCGCTCCTACAATTATTAGGGCTTGTCCCTTCCCACACACACCGGGTTCGGCGTTTAATCGATGAGGGTGCAGGCCATCACGACTGCGTCTTCGCGGCCGCCCACGGCTGGGTAGTAATCGCGACGACGGCCAATCTCGTTGAAGCCATAGCGCTCATACAAGCGGAATGCGCCGGTATTGCTGTCACGCACTTCCAGGAAACACTCACGAGCATTAGCCGCATACGCGCGGGACATCAGATGCTCCAGCAGCGCCAACCCCAAACCCCGGCCCTGATTCTCCGGCTTCACGGTGATATTGAGCAGATGCGCCTCATCAAGGATGATCTGCACCACGCCATGGCCCACCTGCTGCTCACCTTCGAACATCAGCCAGATCTGGTATTTGCCCAGCCCGTCGAGAAAGATGCCCCGGGTCCAAGGGTGGCTGAACGCTGCGTATTCGATCTTCAGCACGGCATCGAGGTCTGCCTCGGTCATCGGGCGGAAGGATAAAGCCTCACTCATCGGTTGTTTTCCAGCGCGCCATCAGCCGGCGCATGGCTTGCCAGATATCAGCCTTACGCTGTGGCTCTTCCATTAATAATTCCAGGCCCGGCAGGGCCCATACCGAACCCAGGCCTTCAACCAGCAGTTCGCGGTACCAGGCTTCGGCGTCCGCCTCACCGGCGAAGCGCACGGCCGGCAAGCCGATCAGCCACAGGCAGACGCACGGCTCGTCTTCCAGGCGTGCCGCAACAAAACTCTGTACAAAATCCCGCGCGGCGTCCGGGCCCTGGTCCATGGTGCCGCGCACCAGCAGTGGCCAGCGCACCGGGTCGCCGACAATTTGCGGGCTGTCGGGCAGGCCGGCGGCGCGCAGCATGTCCTTGAGCAGCAGGTAGGCCGGGTCGCGCGACTGGAAGCGTTCGCCGGTGGGCAATTCCACCAGCAGCAGGCAACGCCCGGCGCGCAGCAGTTGCAGGGCAAAGCGTGGCGGCGGCACGACCGGGGCCTTGGCCACCGGGGCAGCGTCTTCGGCGACCACTGCCTTGACCACCGGTGACGGGCGCGGCACCTCGATCTTCGTGCGCTCCACCGTCGGCCGCGTTTCAGGCACAGGCTTGATGACCGCCACCGGCGCCGCGGCTTCCTCGCCTGACGGCGCGAACGCCTCATAGGGCTCCGGCGCCTGCAACAGCTCGGGCCGCGACGGCGCGGCAAACGGCAGTTCGGTGCGGGGCAGCCAGTTGACCACCTGCATGGCGCTCAAGTAAGCGCGACGTCGGGACTCGGTAAGCACAGCTCAGCCACTTGTGGATAACTAAAGAGCGGGGATTCTACCGCTGTTCGGCAACAATCGCCCACTGCACACTGACCGGCTGTGGATAAATCCCGCGCCCGATGCAGTACAATCGCGACTTTTAATCGCCAACCAGCCGGCCTTTCCCATGATCGAACCCAAGCGCGTCCTGCGCGCCCTCGCCGAACACTGGGCCTTACTTGAGCCACTGTGCGAACACTTCGACCAAGGCACCCTGAGCCTGGGCGAACTGCGCGCGCAACTGGCCGCCCAACAATTGGACAGCACGCCCCAGGACATCACCAGTCTGCTGGACGTGTGGATTCGCCTGGATATCCTGGTGCCTGTGGCCAAGAGCCCGAACCGCTTCGAGCTCAACGCGCAGATCCACGACTTCCTGGCGTATCTTCGCAAGGAGCACCGGCTTGGCCTGTGCCTGGAAATCGAAGCCTACCTGCGTCACCTCGAGCGCCTGGCCGGTTATATCCAGGACGCTTTCGACATCCGTGACGGCCACGACCTGGCCCGCCAACTGCGCCTGCTGGATATGCGCGTGCGCGACGTGCTGAAAAAACTCGCCAACGACGAACAGGCCCTCGCCGCCGTGGCCGACCGCGCCAAGACCAGCGACCGGCAGATCCCGTTGCGCCAGCGTTACGCCGAGGTGTTGGCCACTTGGGACGAATACGTCGAACCGATGATCCAACTGGTGAACGCCGACGGCGCGTTCGAGCAAGGCGTGCGCAAGGTGGAAAACGTGCTGCTGCGCATGCTCACCGAGCAGCAGCGTCTGGGCCACCTGGTGGACGACGACATGCTGCTGCGCACCCACGCGCGCATCCTCGAGATGCAGACCAGCGCCCAGCTGACCCTGCGCCATGCGCGCGAGCTGTTGTTGCCGCTGCGCGAAGAAGCACGCCGGCACAACGCGGTGACCCGTGGCGCGGCGCTGGCCCTGTCGGCCATTCGCCGCAAAGGGCTGGACGCGGTGCCGCAGGCTGCCATGCCAATGTTCAGCCGGCCGCAAAGCACCTTCCTGGGCAGTGCCAGCCAGGTCGAAGCGTATGTGTATGCCCTGGCGAATTTCGAGCCGAAACCGGCGCGTTTCCCCAAGGCCCACAAAACCCACAAGGGCGAAGCCCCGCGCGCACCGCGAACGGTCAAGGAAATGCTCGAACGCTGCGAAGACGCGCTGCCGATGCCGGATTTGATGACCTGGCTGCTGGAGCAGGAGCCGGACGGCGCGACCGACGAATTGTTGTACTGGTTCTCGCGGCTCTCGCGGGAAAAACGCTTCAAGCGCGAGCGCCTGGAACGCCGCGATTACCACACCCACGAGCATCAGGTCAGCCTGCGCTCCTTCGCCCTGCTCCCGGCCAGCTCTGACGCGGCCGAGCATTCTGCGAGCATCCCAAATGCATCTTGATCTATCCGAACTGTCCCAGCTGGCGCCGATCTTTCGCGAGCTGTTCAAGGGCTACCACGTCAGCCGCCGCGACCCGGAGCTGTACGCGCAACTGTCGAACTTCCAGGACCAGTACCGCACGCTGTTCAAGGCCCTGGGCTTTGAGCTGGTCTGCGATACCCGTGGCTTCTACTACTTCGTGCCGGACTCCGCGATTGCCAGCGCGCAGGTGAACAAGACCGCCCAGCGCCTGGCGTTGTTCACCTTCATTCTCGTCGAGCACCTGGCCGACCAGGGCCGCGACCCGGTTGCCGTGCTCGATGGCGGCAGCCTGGGCCGCGATGAACTGCCGTCGTTACTGGAGAAATACCGCGACCTGTTTATCCAGGCCGAAGTGCAGACCCAGGAAGAACTCGAAGAAAAAATCATGCGCCGCATGACTCAGCTGGGTTTCGCCAGCGAAGACAACGGTATCTATCGCTTCCTGCCGCCGATGCACCGTTTCCTTGATGTATGCCTGTCGGTGCAGCAAGACCGCGACCTCGCCGCCAGTGTGCACAGCGTCTTGCCGTTGCCGGCGCCGGTGATCATCGACGAAGACAGCGATGAAAAACTGCTGAAGACCGATGACCCGCTGGACTTGAGTGACTTCGCCGAAGACAGCGAAGAAGACGCCCTCGCCCGCGCCATTGCCGAAGAACAGGAGACCGACGCATGAGTAAGGAACGCTACGGTATACGCCGCTTCGCCCTGTTGAATACCGCCGGCTACAGCCTGGGTTTGTTCCCGCTGGAAGAGCCACTGTCGGTGTATGGCGCGAACAACCTGGGTAAATCCGCGTCGATCAACGCTTTGCAGTTCCCGATCCTGGCGCGCATGTCGGACATGAGTTTCGGCAAGTACACCCTGGAGCAATCGCGACGCTTCTACTTTGCCACCGACACCAGCTACATCCTCGTGGAAGTCTCGCTGCCCCACGGCCCGCATGTGATTGGCGTGGTCGGGCGCGGCCCGGGCGGTGGTTTCGGTCATCAGTTCTTCGCCTATGCCGGCAAGCTGGACCTGGCCCACTATCAGAAAAACGACACCTGCCTGCGCCAGAAAGAGCTGTTCACCAACCTTGAGCGCGAAGGCCTGAAGGCCTATGAACTCAAGCCCGACGAACTGCGGCGCCTGTTGGTGGGCGGCCACACCTCGATCCCGCTGGACCTGACGCTGATCCCACTGCGCTCCACCAGCGAACAGAGTCTTAAGACCTTCCGCGCGTTGTTCATCAACCTGCTGCACATGCGCGAAATCACCGCAGCCAAGCTCAAGCAATTGTTCCTCGATGCGTTTGAACACAGCCTGCGCTCCGGCAGCGTCGATTACATCGCCGCGTGCGAAGAAGCCTTCCGCGATGTACGGCGCATGGAGCAGGACTACAACTCCCTGGTGGCCGCCGGGCCGTTGGTCGAAGCACTCGCCAATGGCGTGAAACAGCGCGACATTTTGCGCGGCAAATTGCATCGCCTGTCTCCGTTGCTCGATTCGCTGTTGGGCACCTGGTCGGATTACGCCAGTGCGCGCAAGGAAGAGCTGACGATCCAGGCCGAACACTATCGCAACGAGCAGGATGCGCTGCAGAACGACCAGCGTGGCGGCACCCAGGAGCTGATGCGCCTGGAACGTGAGATCAGCGGCATCCAACGCTGGTTGGGCGAGTTGTCGGTGCTCAAGCATCGCTTCGCGCTGGTCGATGATGTGCGGGTGCTGGAGCAACAACTGCTCGCGGCCAAGGACGCTCACGACGAATTGGCGGGTGCGCTGGCGCAGTCGCGTCAGTTCAGCGCCGAGGACCTGGACGAGCGTCTGCGTGACCTGGAAAAACGCTTGAAGTCGGTCAGGCAGCAGCTTGATCACGCGGACAACAACAGCTACGCCAAGCTGCGCGAAGAATTCTCGCAACAGGATGTCGAGCGCTTGATGCGCCTGTTCAACAGCGCGTTGTTCAGCCTGCCCTTGGGTGAACATGGCATCACGCTGGATGAGCAAGGTCAGTGGGTCAAATCCCTGGAACAGATCCTCGATGGTTTCAAGGGCGAGCGTTTCGAAGTGCCGGGGCTGTCCATCGACATCTCGCACATCGAACCACCGGCTTTGCAGGCCCTGGCGGATCGCGCGGCGTTGCGCGACCAGAAAGAGCGCCTGGAAAAAGAACTCAAGCAACTGAAAACCCAGCAAGCGGTCGCTTCCGACCGAGCGGCGAGCAAGACCCAGACCGAAGCGCTGTACCAGCAGGTATTGGACGCGCAGAAGGCGCTGGAAGATTTCCGCCGCACCCAGACCCTGAGCGCGGAGGAAGGCGAGAAGCTGGAACACCTCGCGCAGATGGAAGCGGCCCAGGACGAACTGAAGCGCTCCAGCGATGCGTTCACCGAGCGCGTCCAGCAGCTGTCGGCCAAGCTGCAATTGGTCGGCCGCCAGATCGGCGATATGGAAGCCAAGCAACGTACGCTGGACGACGCGTTGCGCCGGCGCCAGTTATTGCCGGCGGACCTGCCGTTCGGCACGCCGTTCATGGACCCGGTCGACGACTCCATGGACAACCTGCTGGCGCTGCTCAACGACTATCAGGACAGCTGGCAAGGCTTGCTGCGCGCCGACGGTCAGATCGAAGCGCTGTATGCGCAGGTGCGCCTCAAGGGCGTGGCCAAGTTCGACAGCGAGGATGACATGGAGCGCCGTCTGCAACTGCTGATCAACGCCTATGCGCATCGGACCGATGAGGCGTTGACCCTGGGCAAGGCGCGCCGCGCGGCCGTCACCGATATCGCGCGGACCTTGCGCAATATCCGTAGCGACTACGACAGCCTGGAACACCAACTGGCGTTGTTCAACCGCGAAATCAACAAGCGCCAGGTCTCCAACCTGCAGAGCTTTCGCATCGTGCTGGCGCCGAACAAGGAAGCCCTCAAGCATATCGACCAGATCATCCACAGCGCCGGTCAGTATGAAGAAGGCGAGACGTTGTCGGTGTTCGACCTCAGCCAGAGCGCCGAGCAGGACAACAAGAACGAAGAAGCCAAGGAATACCTGGCCCGCCTCGTGGCGGCCAACCATAACCAACTGGGCCTCAAGGACCTGTTCGAGCTGGCGTTCGAGATCACCAAGGTGAACGGCCAACCGGTGATTCATACCGACATCGACGGCGCCGCGTCCAACGGCACCACCATGACCATCAAGGCGCTGACCAACATGTACTTGTTGCTGCACTTGATGGACCGCGACCAGGCTGGTCGCGTGCGCTTGCCGTACTACCTCGACGAGGCGGCGGATATCGATGAGAAGAACCAGGCAGCGTTGCTGGAAACCAGCCTGCAGTTGGGCTTCGTGCCAATCCTGGCCAGCGTGAAGCCGCAGGTGTCTGCGCAGGTGGCGATCGACCTGGAAGGCGGCAGCGGGCCGAACGGCATCTACATTGATGAGGCGGACTGGAAATATATCCGTCGTCACGATGCGGTGAAGGCCACCCTGAACGTGCAGGCGGACGAGCCGGAGTTGGATGCCGTCTGACGTGTAGTGCTGAAAGGCAAAAAGGCCGCGATCGTTTGGATCGCGGCCTTTTTTGTGGGTTTTGCAGCGAGTTTAAGGGCCTCATCGGGGGCAAGCCCCCTCCCACCTTCTGATGTGTGAATACAGTCAAATGTGGGAGGGGGCTTGCCCCCGATAGCCGCGCCTCGGTCTATTTGCCGAGTGGAATCTTGGGCGCCCAGGTCAGCCACTCATCCTCGAACTTGTCGAACAGTGCAAAGGTCTGCTGCGGCCGTGCCGGGTTGCCCATGCGCTCGCCTTCAGGCGTGGCAAAGGCGATACCGCCGGCAACCAACGTCTCCAGGGACTCGGTGCGCACCGTCGCGCCCTTGAACAAGCCGAAGTCGAGCCCGAAGCCGCTGGTGTTCCAGAAGCGACTGCCACTGCGTACCAACGGCGCGTATTTGGGCTCGATCAGGATGTGCACCAGGACACGGTCGGCGGTCTGTCCCAGCTCATAGCCGGCAACTTTGCCCACGGTGACTTCACGGTAGGTGACGGGCACGCCTTCCTTGAGCGAACCACGGCGTGCGGCGCTGAGTGTCAGGCTCAGGCCGGCCTCCTGACGGGCGGTTTCAGGCGGTTGCGCAAGGGCGACAAAGCTCTTCTGCGGGCCGGCGTTTTTCGCGGCCGGTTGTACTTCGATGTATTGACCGGTGACCAGTGTTTCCAGATTTGCCGTCTTCATCAGGCCCAATTCAGGCTTGACCACCCAGAACTGGCTGCCAACCCGCGCAATGCGGTCCGCAACCTGGGTGATACGCGCCTTGAGCAGCACCGATTGCATGTCGGCACTCAGGTCCACGCTCTCGAGCTTGCCCACTTCCAGGCCTTTGAAGCGCACAGGCGTGCCTGGGCGCAAGCCGTCGGCGCGATCGACCTTGATGGTAACCAGGGTGCCATGTTGATTGGCAGCGTCACGATCGGCAAACAAGCGGAAACGGGGGATGCGTCGTTTCAGCGGCACATTCGGTTCCGGCGTTTCGAAGGCGATGCCGCCGGCCATCAGGCTGGCCAGGGATTCACTTTTCACCTGGATACCGCCGGTAAGCCCACCGGTGAGGGTGACACCGCTGGCATTCCAGAAACGTGTCGAACCGTTGACCAGGCTTTCATACTCTTTCTCGATATGAACGCCGATCACCAATTGCTTTTTCTTGCGTGAAAACTGGTAGCTCTGTACCGAACCGACCTTGACCTGCTTGTACAGAATCGGGCTGCCGACATCCAGCGAGCCGAGGTTGTCGGTGAGCAACACCATGTGCAGGCCTGGGGAGCGCAGATCCAACGGTGGCGCCTTGGCGCGCGCCACGTATTCACGTTGTGGCGGGGTGCCTTTGTCGCCGGGGCGGATGGCGATGTAGTTACCTTTGACCAGGGCCTCCAGCCCGGTAATGCCGGCCAGGGAGATGGACGGCTTGACCACCCAGAATTGCGTGTCCTGAACCAGGTAGTCTTCGGCCAATGGGTCGAGAGTCAATTCAGCGCTGGCGCTGGTCAGGTCCGGGTCGATCTTCAGGGTTTTCAGGCTGCCGACCTGGATACCTTTGTACATCACGGGAGTGCGACCAGCCTGCAGGCCTTCGAAATCGGTGAGTTTGACCTTGACCTTGATGCCCGCGGCGGCGGCGTCGAAATCCTCGTACAAGCGAAAAGGCAGGCTCGGGTCGGTTGGCGGGCTGTCTTTGCGGTTTTCCGGGGTGGCGAAGGCAATACCACCGGCGACGATACTGGAGAGGGATTCACTGCGCACTTTCACACCGGACAGATTGGCGTCGATGCTGATGCCGCTGGCGTTCCAGAAACGCGTATGTTTGCGCACCAGGTTGGCGTAGGTCGGTTCGATATAAACCTTGATCTCGACAGTGCTCTGGTCTTCAGACAACAAGTAACTTTTGACCTGACCCACCTGGATCTGCTTGTAGAACACCGGGCTGCCACGGTTCAGCGAACCCAAGCGATCAGCCTTGAGGGTCAGGTGCAGGCCGGGCTTGGCGTCGGATAACGGCGGCTCCTCGGAAAGCGCCTTGAATTTGCGGGTGGGCTCACCATCCCCCGGGCTTGCGGCGATGTAGTTGCCCGAGACCAGGGTTTCCAGGCCGGTGATGCCGGCGAGGCTGACGCTGGGCTTGACCAGCCAGAAGCGGGTGTTGGTCTTGAGGTATTGTTCGACGTCCTTGTTCATCTCGATGGTGGCAATCACCCCGCGATTGCTGCCTTCGTCATCCAGCGCCAAGGCCTTGACCTTGCCCACCGTCATGCCTTTGTAGACCACTTCGGTCTTGTTGACTTGAATGCCTTCGCCGCTTTCAAAGCGGACCTGAATCTCGATACCTTGCTGGGAGTAGGCACGCCACCCCAGCCAGCCACCGATGATCAGGGCGATGAGGGGCAACACCCAGATGGCCGACCAGTTAGACGCAGGGCGGGTTTTAGCTTTAGGCAAATCACTCATGGTCGTCATCCGACTCCGTGTTATCCCAAATCAGTCGGGGATCGAAGGTTACTGCGGCAAACATCGTCAAGATCACCACACTGGCGAACGCTGCTGCGCCAAGATTGGCCTCGACACTGGCAAGCCGCCCAAAGTTTACGACCGCCACCAGAATGGCGATCACGAAGATATCCAGCATGGACCAGCGACCGATGAATTCGATAAAGCGGTACATGATAATGCGTTGTTGCGCAGACAGCGGTTGCCGGCGCTGCACCGAAAACAGCAGCAGGCCGATGCCCACAAGCTTGAACGTCGGCACCAGGATACTGGCGATGAACACCACAGCGGCAATCGGAAACATGCCGTGCTGTACCAGTTGGATCACACCGGACATGATGGTGCTGGGGTCGCCTTGGCCGAGAGAGTTGACGGTCATGATCGGCAGCAGGTTGGCCGGGATGTACAGGATCGCCGCAGTCACCAGCAGTGCCCAGGTGCGTATGAGGCTATTGGGACGACGCGGGTGGATCAGCGCACCGCAACGGGTGCAGAGTTGCTCATCGGCATCGGCTTGCTGCTTGTTCAACTCATGGCATTCGGTACAAATCAGAATGCCTGCATCAATTGCCCGCATGGTCATCCTCTCCTGACAGCGCTTGCCAGATCTGGTGGGGTGACATCACCACCTCGAGCAGAATCTGAACCATTAACAGACTTACAAAGCAGACCAGACCCAAGCCAAGCGTAATGGAGGCCATGTCAGCCAGCTTCACAAGTGCCACCAGTACGCCCATCAAGTAGACCTCCAGCATTCCCCAATCTTTCATATGGTGGTAGATGCGGTAGAACAGCAGTCCATAACTGCGACCGATGTTCCAGCGGATGCTGAGCAGCACAGCCAGCTGGCACAACAACTTGAGCAGGGGGATGCCCATGCTGCACAGGAAAACCACGACGGCAACGCCCTGCATACCGGTGTTGAACAGGCCGACTACGCCGGTCCACACGGTGTCCTCCGAGGACTGCCCGAGTAGATTGAGCTGCATGATGGGTAAAAAATTCGCGGGAATATACAGCAGCAGTGCTGCGAGCACCAAGGCGAGGCTGCGCTCGACGACATTGTGACGATGAGCGTAGAGCTCGTAACCGCAACGTGGGCATTCAGCCTTCTCACCGAGGGCGAGCGAGGGTTTGCGCATCAGCAGGTCGCACTCATGGCATGCCACCAAGTCGTCCAGGGGTAAGTCCGACACCTCAAGGGCATCAACCGGATCGGGCATAAATAGGGCTCGGGCTCTAAAAAAGGTTAGGTGCCTATTCTAGTGGTCTGGTTCAGAAATAACTGTGCAAATTTGTCGGAGGTAGTGAGGGAGTGTTGGCCCTTTTCGACCGCCCAAAACAAAACCCCACCTGCTTTCGCAAATGGGGTTTCGGAATTTAATCTTGACGATGACCTACTCTCACATGGGGAAACCCCACACTACCATCGGCGATGCATCGTTTCACTACTGAGTTCGGGATGGGATCAGGTGGTTCCAATGCTCTATGGTCGTCAAGAAATTCGGGTACTGAGTCGTGACCATGTGGCCTCGCTTCAGCAAATTGGGTATGCGATAGAATTCGGTGTTTTGTGAGCATCGAACTTTCGGTTCATTGCGTCTTCACACACCGCAATCTGATGCTCTTTCGAGTAGTCAAATTGCTTGGGTGTTATATGGTCAAGCCTCACGGGCAATTAGTATTGGTTAGCTCAACGCCTCACAGCGCTTACACACCCAACCTATCAACGTCGTAGTCTTCGACGGCCCTTCAGGGGACTCAAGGTCCCAGTGAGATCTCATCTTGAGGCTAGTTTCCCGCTTAGATGCTTTCAGCGGTTATCTATTCCGAACATAGCTACCCGGCAATGCCACTGGCGTGACAACCGGAACACCAGAGGTTCGTCCACTCCGGTCCTCTCGTACTAGGAGCAGCCCCTCTCAAATCTCAAACGTCCACGGCAGATAGGGACCGAACTGTCTCACGACGTTCTAAACCCAGCTCGCGTACCACTTTAAATGGCGAACAGCCATACCCTTGGGACCGGCTTCAGCCCCAGGATGTGATGAGCCGACATCGAGGTGCCAAACACCGCCGTCGATATGAACTCTTGGGCGGTATCAGCCTGTTATCCCCGGAGTACCTTTTATCCGTTGAGCGATGGCCCTTCCATACAGAACCACCGGATCACTAAGACCTACTTTCGTACCTGCTCGACGTGTCTGTCTCGCAGTCAAGCGCGCTTTTGCCTTTATACTCTACGACCGATTTCCGACCGGTCTGAGCGCACCTTCGTACTCCTCCGTTACTCTTTAGGAGGAGACCGCCCCAGTCAAACTACCCACCATACACTGTCCTCGATCCGGATAACGGACCTGAGTTAGAACCTCAAAGTTGCCAGGGTGGTATTTCAAGGTTGGCTCCACGCGAACTGGCGTCCACGCTTCAAAGCCTCCCACCTATCCTACACAAGCAAATTCAAAGTCCAGTGCAAAGCTATAGTAAAGGTTCACGGGGTCTTTCCGTCTAGCCGCGGATACACTGCATCTTCACAGCGATTTCAATTTCACTGAGTCTCGGGTGGAGACAGCGCCGCCATCGTTACGCCATTCGTGCAGGTCGGAACTTACCCGACAAGGAATTTCGCTACCTTAGGACCGTTATAGTTACGGCCGCCGTTTACCGGGGCTTCGATCAAGAGCTTCGCGTTAGCTAACCCCATCAATTAACCTTCCGGCACCGGGCAGGCGTCACACCCTATACGTCCACTTTCGTGTTTGCAGAGTGCTGTGTTTTTAATAAACAGTCGCAGCGGCCTGGTATCTTCGACCGGCATGAGCTTACGGAGCAAGTCCTTCACCCTCACCGGCGCACCTTCTCCCGAAGTTACGGTGCCATTTTGCCTAGTTCCTTCACCCGAGTTCTCTCAAGCGCCTTGGTATTCTCTACCCAACCACCTGTGTCGGTTTGGGGTACGGTTCCTGGTTACCTGAAGCTTAGAAGCTTTTCTTGGAAGCATGGCATCAACCACTTCGTCGTCTAAAAGACAACTCGTCATCAGCTCTCGGCCTTAGAATCCCGGATTTACCTAAGATTCCAGCCTACCACCTTAAACTTGGACAACCAACGCCAAGCTGGCCTAGCCTTCTCCGTCCCTCCATCGCAATAACCAGAAGTACAGGAATATTAACCTGTTTTCCATCGACTACGCTTTTCAGCCTCGCCTTAGGGACCGACTAACCCTGCGTCGATTAACGTTGCGCAGGAAACCTTGGTCTTTCGGCGTGGGTGTTTTTCACACCCATTGTCGTTACTCATGTCAGCATTCGCACTTCTGATACCTCCAGCAAGCTTCTCAACTCACCTTCACAGGCTTACAGAACGCTCCTCTACCGCATCACTTACGTGATACCCGTAGCTTCGGTGTATGGTTTGAGCCCCGTTACATCTTCCGCGCAGGCCGACTCGACTAGTGAGCTATTACGCTTTCTTTAAAGGGTGGCTGCTTCTAAGCCAACCTCCTAGCTGTCTAAGCCTTCCCACATCGTTTCCCACTTAACCATAACTTTGGGACCTTAGCTGACGGTCTGGGTTGTTTCCCTTTTCACGACGGACGTTAGCACCCGCCGTGTGTCTCCCATGCTCGGCACTTGTAGGTATTCGGAGTTTGCATCGGTTTGGTAAGTCGGGATGACCCCCTAGCCGAAACAGTGCTCTACCCCCTACAGTGATACATGAGGCGCTACCTAAATAGCTTTCGAGGAGAACCAGCTATCTCCGAGCTTGATTAGCCTTTCACTCCGATCCACAGGTCATCCGCTAACTTTTCAACGGTAGTCGGTTCGGTCCTCCAGTTAGTGTTACCCAACCTTCAACCTGCCCATGGATAGATCGCCCGGTTTCGGGTCTATTCCCAGCGACTAGACGCCCTATTAAGACTCGCTTTCGCTACGCCTCCCCTATTCGGTTAAGCTCGCCACTGAAAATAAGTCGCTGACCCATTATACAAAAGGTACGCAGTCACCTAACAAAGTAGGCTCCCACTGCTTGTACGCATACGGTTTCAGGATCTATTTCACTCCCCTCTCCGGGGTTCTTTTCGCCTTTCCCTCACGGTACTAGTTCACTATCGGTCAGTCAGTAGTATTTAGCCTTGGAGGATGGTCCCCCCATATTCAGACAAAGTTTCTCGTGCTCCGTCCTACTCGATTTCATGACTAAGAGATTTTCGCGTACAGGGCTATCACCCACTATGGCCGCACTTTCCAGAGCGTTCCGCTAATCTCAAAGCCACTTAAGGGCTAGTCCCCGTTCGCTCGCCACTACTAAGGGAATCTCGGTTGATTTCTTTTCCTCAGGGTACTTAGATGTTTCAGTTCCCCTGGTTCGCTCCATACACCTATGTATTCAGTGTAAGGTAACCATCTTATGATGGCTGGGTTCCCCCATTCAGACATCTCCGGATCAAAGTCTGTTTGCCGACTCCCCGAAGCTTTTCGCAGGCTACCACGTCTTTCATCGCCTCTGACTGCCAAGGCATCCACCGTATGCGCTTCTTCACTTGACCATATAACCCCAAGCAATCTGGTTATACTGTGAAGACAACATTCGCCGAAAATTCGATCATACTCAATTAAGAGCGACTCACAAATTTTACCTTAGCCTGAGCCGTTACCAGTGAAAGTAACGTTCAGTCTATCTTTCTATCACATACCCAAATTTTTAAAGAACGAACTAGTCAAAGACTAGAAATCAATATTCACAGCGGAATACTCATTTCTAAACTCTAACAGCAGAAACAGTTAATGGTGGAGCCAAACGGGATCGAACCGTTGACCTCCTGCGTGCAAGGCAGGCGCTCTCCCAGCTGAGCTATGGCCCCATAACAAAATTGGTGGGTCTGGGCAGATTCGAACTGCCGACCTCACCCTTATCAGGGGTGCGCTCTAACCAACTGAGCTACAGACCCAATTTCGAGCGCAACTGATTAGCTAAGAGCTATCAGCTTGGAGCTTAAAGCTGCTTCTATCGTCTTCTTCAATGAATCAAGCAATTCGTGTGGGAGCTCATGGAGCAGCTGATGTCGTCGATTAAGGAGGTGATCCAGCCGCAGGTTCCCCTACGGCTACCTTGTTACGACTTCACCCCAGTCATGAATCACACCGTGGTAACCGTCCTCCCGAAGGTTAGACTAGCTACTTCTGGTGCAACCCACTCCCATGGTGTGACGGGCGGTGTGTACAAGGCCCGGGAACGTATTCACCGCGACATTCTGATTCGCGATTACTAGCGATTCCGACTTCACGCAGTCGAGTTGCAGACTGCGATCCGGACTACGATCGGTTTTCTGGGATTAGCTCCACCTCGCGGCTTGGCAACCCTCTGTACCGACCATTGTAGCACGTGTGTAGCCCAGGCCGTAAGGGCCATGATGACTTGACGTCATCCCCACCTTCCTCCGGTTTGTCACCGGCAGTCTCCTTAGAGTGCCCACCATAACGTGCTGGTAACTAAGGACAAGGGTTGCGCTCGTTACGGGACTTAACCCAACATCTCACGACACGAGCTGACGACAGCCATGCAGCACCTGTCTCAATGTTCCCGAAGGCACCAATCCATCTCTGGAAAGTTCATTGGATGTCAAGGCCTGGTAAGGTTCTTCGCGTTGCTTCGAATTAAACCACATGCTCCACCGCTTGTGCGGGCCCCCGTCAATTCATTTGAGTTTTAACCTTGCGGCCGTACTCCCCAGGCGGTCAACTTAATGCGTTAGCTGCGCCACTAAGAGCTCAAGGCTCCCAACGGCTAGTTGACATCGTTTACGGCGTGGACTACCAGGGTATCTAATCCTGTTTGCTCCCCACGCTTTCGCACCTCAGTGTCAGTGTTGGTCCAGGTGGTCGCCTTCGCCACTGGTGTTCCTTCCTATATCTACGCATTTCACCGCTACACAGGAAATTCCACCACCCTCTACCACACTCTAGTCAGTCAGTTTTGAATGCAGTTCCCAGGTTGAGCCCGGGGATTTCACATCCAACTTAACAAACCACCTACGCGCGCTTTACGCCCAGTAATTCCGATTAACGCTTGCACCCTCTGTATTACCGCGGCTGCTGGCACAGAGTTAGCCGGTGCTTATTCTGTCGGTAACGTCAAAACAATCACGTATTAGGTAACTGCCCTTCCTCCCAACTTAAAGTGCTTTACAATCCGAAGACCTTCTTCACACACGCGGCATGGCTGGATCAGGCTTTCGCCCATTGTCCAATATTCCCCACTGCTGCCTCCCGTAGGAGTCTGGACCGTGTCTCAGTTCCAGTGTGACTGATCATCCTCTCAGACCAGTTACGGATCGTCGCCTTGGTGAGCCATTACCTCACCAACTAGCTAATCCGACCTAGGCTCATCTGATAGCGCAAGGCCCGAAGGTCCCCTGCTTTCTCCCGTAGGACGTATGCGGTATTAGCGTCCGTTTCCGAACGTTATCCCCCACTACCAGGCAGATTCCTAGGCATTACTCACCCGTCCGCCGCTCTCAAGAGAAGCAAGCTTCTCTCTACCGCTCGACTTGCATGTGTTAGGCCTGCCGCCAGCGTTCAATCTGAGCCATGATCAAACTCTTCAGTTCAAACATCTTTGGGTTTTTAAGAAACCCTAAACTTGGCTCAGCAATCGTTGGTTACATCTTTGATTTCTCGCGGAGTAACTTGCGATGCTGATAATCTTGTTGACTATCAGTCTGACTCCACAAGCACCCACACGAATTGCTTGATTCAGTTGTTAAAGAGCGGTTGGTTAAGAGCTATTCGTCTCAACCGAGGCGCGCATTCTACAGCAGCCTCATTTGCTGTCAAGCGGTTATTTTCAGAAGTTTTCGAAGAATTCTTCAACAACTTCAACCACTTGCGCTTGCGATCTCTCGTAAGCGGGAGGCGAATTCTACAGCGTTACGCGCTGCTGTCAACACCTCTTTTGCAACTTCCTTTTGGCTTCGATGGACTGAAGCAACCTGCTGCCGAAAACTACTTAACTCATTGTTTACCAAGGAGTTTTCCGTTTCGACTGCGCCGGAAGTGGGGCGAATTATAGGCGCCCAGAATCTGCCGTCAACCTTCTTTTTCACATTTCTGTCATATAGGTCAAAAAGCCCAGAAAACGCAAAGGCCGGCCCCAAGGGGCCGGCCTTCTATTCACCCAACCTTACAGGCTCGGGAAAGCGAACTGCGATGCTTCATGACTGGCCCGCTGCGGCCAACGCTGAGTGATCGCTTTGCGACGGGTATAGAACCGCACCCCATCCGGCCCATAGGCGTGCAGGTCGCCAAACAGCGAACGCTTCCAGCCACCGAAGCTGTGATAAGCCACCGGCACCGGCAGCGGAACGTTGACCCCCACCATGCCCACTTCGATTTCATCGCAGAACAGTCGCGCCGCCTCACCGTCACGGGTGAAGATGCAGGTACCGTTGCCGTACTCATGATCGTTGATCAGTTGCATCGCCGCTTCCAGGCTGTCCACCCGCACCACGCACAATACTGGCCCGAAGATCTCTTCTTTATAGATACGCATCTCGGGTGTCACGCGATCAAACAGGCTGCCACCGAGGAAGAACCCGTCTTCATGCCCGGCAACGCTCAAGCCGCGACCATCGACGACTAACTCGGCCCCCGCCGACACACCGTCTTCTATATAGCCACTGACCTTGTCCCGCGCCTGCCCCGTCACCAGCGGCCCCATGTCCAAGCCACAGGTGGTGCCCGCGCCGATCTTCAATGCCTTGACCTGCGGCACCAGCTTGGCGATCAACGCATCCGCCACCTGGTCCCCAACGCACACCGCCACCTGGTCCCCAACGCACACCGCCACCGAGATCGCCATGCAACGCTCGCCGCAGGAACCATATGCCGCGCCCATCAAGGCACTGACGGCGTTATCCAGATCCGCATCGGGCATCAGCACCGCGTGGTTCTTCGCCCCGCCCAGTGCCTGCACGCGCTTACCGCGTTTGGTCGCTTCGGCATAGATGTATTCGGCAATCGGCGTCGATCCTACAAAGCTAAGCGCCTTTACCTCGGGCGCCTCGATCAAAGCGTCCACTGCACCCTTGTCACCGTGTACTACGCTCAGCACGCCTTTAGGCAGACCCGCTTCCTGCAACAATTGCGCGATCAACAACGTTGAACTCGGGTCACGCTCCGACGGTTTGAGGATGAAACAGTTACCGCACACAATCGCCAGCGGATACATCCACAACGGCACCATCGCCGGGAAGTTGAACGGCGTAATCCCCGCCACCACGCCCAGCGGCTGAAAATCCGACCAGGCATCAATGTTCGGCCCCACGTTGCGGCTGTATTCGCCCTTGAGAATTTCCGGCGCCGAGCACGCGTACTCCACATTCTCGATGCCACGCTTCAACTCACCGGCGGCATCCTCCAGCGTCTTGCCGTGCTCTTCGCTGATCAACTGCGAAATACGCGCTTCGTTCTGTTCCAGCAACTGCTTGAAACGAAACATCACCTGCGCACGTTTGGCCGGCGGCGTATTACGCCAGGCCGGGAACGCCGCCTTGGCCGCGTCGATCGCCTGTTGAATGGTTTCGCGACTGGCCAACGGCACCTGGTGAATCACCTGGCCAGTAGACGGGTTGTACACGTCGGCACTGCGACCGCTGTCGTTGACCAACTCACCGTTGATCAGATGCTGGATAAGGCTCATGCAGGGCTCCTGAAAAGTTGTTCTATATAGAAGGAGAAATCAGTCGATCTTGTTCAACACTTCACCGACCGCATCGAACAGGCGATCCAAGTCCTGCGGCTTGCTGTTGAAGGTTGGCCCGAACTGCAGGGTGTCACCGCCGAAGCGCACATAGAAACCGGCTTTCCACAGCGCCATGCCGGCCTCGAACGGACGAACGATCGCATCTCCGTCGCGCGGGGCAATCTGGATGGCTCCGGCCAGGCCGTAGTTACGGATATCAACCACATTCTTGCTGCCCTTCAAGCCATGCAGCGCATTCTCAAAGTGCGGTGCGACTTCGGCTACGCTCTGCACGAGATTTTCCTTCTGCAGCAGGTCAAGTGCCGCGAGGCCGGCCGCGCAGGCCACCGGGTGCGCCGAATAGGTGTAGCCGTGGGGGAATTCCACCGCGTACTCGGGCGTCGCCTGGTTCATGAAGGTCTGATAGATCTCGCTGCTGGCAATCACCGCGCCCATGGGAATCGCGCCGTTGGTGACTTGCTTGGCGATGCACATCAGGTCCGGGGTCACGCCAAAACTGTCGGCGCCGAACATCGAACCTGTGCGGCCGAAACCGGTGATCACTTCGTCGAACACCAACAGGATGTTGTGCTGATCGCAGATTTCACGCAGGCGCTTGAGATACCCCTGTGGCGGCACCAGCACACCTGCAGAACCGGCCATGGGCTCGACGAACACCGCAGCAATGTTCGAAGCATCATGCAGCTCGATCAGCTTAAGCAACTCATCGGCCAACGCGATACCGCCCAGCTCCGGCATGCCACGGGAGAACGCATTGCTCGCCAGCAAGGTATGCGGCAGATGGTCAACGTCCATCATGGCCTGGCCGAACAGCTTACGGTTACCGTTGACGCCGCCAAGGCTGGTGCCGGCAATGTTCACCCCGTGGTACCCACGGGCGCGGCCGATCATTTTGGTCTTGGTGGCCTGGCCCTTCAGGCGCCAGTAGGCACGCACCATCTTCACCGCAGTGTCGGCGCACTCGGAGCCGGAGTCGGTGAAGAACACATGGTTGAGGTTGCCAGGGGTCAGGTCGGTAATCTTTTCCGCCAGTTGAAAGGACAGCGGATGACCGTATTGGAAGCCCGGTGAGTAGTCCAGGGTGCCCAACTGTTTGGCCACTGCTTCCTGGATCTCCTTGCGTGTATGCCCGGCGCCGCACGTCCACAGGCCCGACAGCGAGTCGTAGACCTTGCGCCCCTTGTCATCGGTCAACCAACTGCCCTCGGCGGCCACGATCAGGCGCGGATCACGCTGAAAATTGCGGTTGGCGGTGTAAGGCATCCAGTGAGCATCCAGCTTGAGTTGGCTGGCCAGGGACGATGGGGCGTTTTCCGGCATGTTCATCAGCAAAACCTCGCAAGGCAAAAGGCAGCGTCGGGATTGAAAAAGCGTTGTTGCAGCTAAATTGCCACGGGGATAAAGTCGGTGAAATTCAACTCTTCTAACCTTCAGTCAGGACTTCACTAAACTATGAGCCGTCGTCCCGACCCCCTGGCCCAGGTCAGCGACTTTGATATCCGTCTGCTGCGCATCTTTCGCAGCGTGGTGGAGTGCGGCGGGTTTTCCGCAGCGGAAACCGTACTGGGGATTGGGCGTTCGGCCATCAGCCAGCAAATGAGCGACCTGGAACAGCGCCTTGGGCTGAGGCTCTGTCAACGCGGCCGCGCGGGCTTCTCACTGACTGAAGAAGGCCGTGAGGTTTATCAGTCGGCCCTGCAACTGCTGAGTGCCCTGGAAAGTTTTCGCACCGAGGTCAACGGCCTGCACCAGCACTTGCGCGGGGAGCTGATCATCGGTCTCACCGACAACCTCGTCACCCTGCCCCATATGCGCATAACCCACGCCCTGGCGCAGTTGAAGGAGCGCGGCCCGGACGTGCAGATTCAGATCCGCATGATCGCCCCCAATGAAGTGGAGCAAGGTGTGCTCGATGGCCGTCTGCACGTCGGCGTGGTGCCCCAGGCCAGCGCGTTGTCCGGCCTGGAATACCAACGGCTGTACAGCGAGCGCTCGCTGCTCTATTGCGCGGTCGGCCATCCGCTGTTTTATGCCGACGACAAGCAACTGGACGACGCGCGGCTCGACAGCCAGGACGCCATCGCCCCGACCTTCCGCTTGCCCGCCGAGATTCAGGCCCACTACCAGGCGCTCAATTGCACGGCCAGTGCTTCGGACCGCGAAGGCATGGCATTCCTGATCCTCACCGGCCGTTATATCGGCTACCTGCCCGACCACTACGCCAGCCTGTGGGTACAACAAGGCCGACTCCGCGCGTTGAAATCGGCTACACGATTTTACGATTTAAGCCTGGCATCGGTCACACGCAAGGGCCGCCGCCCCCATTTGGTGCTGGAGAGTTTTCTGGAAAGCCTGGCAGCAACGCGCTAATTCGGGCCTCGCACAAAAAGCTGAGCAGGTGGACAGTTTTTTGCAAGGCACAAGGACCTTGAACCGTCCGCCCCGAGTTGACTCGCCATGCCACCAGAATCCGCCAGCCCCAACGACCTGATCTACGGCCTCGATGACCGTCCGAAACCACTGCCCGCCCTGCTGGCTGCCCTGCAACATGTGCTGGCGGCGTTCGTCGGCATTATCACCCCGCCACTGATCATCGGCTCCACCCTGGGCCTCACCGCGCACCTGCCCTACTTGATCAGCATGGCGCTGATGGTCTCCGGCGTCGGCACGTTTATCCAGGCGCGCAGGCCGTTCGGTATCGGCGCCGGGATGATTTGCCTGCAAGGCACCAGCTTTGCCTTCCTGGGTGCGGTGTTGTCCGCCGGTTTTCTGGTCAAGCAACGCGGCGGCAGCCCTGAGGACATCCTGGCGATGATCTTCGGCGTGTGCTTTTTCGGCGCCTTGGTGCAGATCGTGCTGAGCCGCTGTATCGGCCAACTGCGCCGGGTCATCACGCCCCTGGTGACCGGGATCGTGATTACGCTGATCGGCATCAGCCTGATAAAAGTCGGCATCACCGATCTCGGCGGCGGCTTCAACGCTCCCGACTTCGGCGCCCCCATCAACCTGGCCCTGGGCCTGTTCGTGGTAGTGACGATCATCCTGCTCAACCGCTCCAACACGCCCTGGGTACGCCTCTCGGCCATCATCATCGGCCTGGCCCTCGGCAGCCTGGCCGCCTGGTTCAGCGGCAAGCTGGTGCCCCACGCCTTGCCCGACTTGCCTCTGATCAGCCTGCCTACGCCGTTTCGCTTTGGTTTCAACTTCGACTGGAGCGCCTTCCTGCCAATCGCGCTGATTTATCTGATCAGCAGCATCGAAACCGTCGGTGACCTTACGGCCAACTGCATGATCGCCCGCCAGCCCATCAGCGGTGCGTCTTATATAAGCCGACTCAAAGGCGGCGTGCTGGGTGACGGGGTCAGTTGCATGATCGCCGCGACGTTCAGCGCCTTTCCCAATACCACCTTTGCGCAAAACAACGGGGTGATCCAACTCACCGGCGTGGCCAGCCGTTACATCGGCTTGTACATCGGCGCCGTGTTGATTTGTCTCGGGTTGTTTCCCATGATCGGCGCGGTGTTGCAGCAAATCCCCAAACCGGTGCTGGGCGGCGCGACCCTGGTGATGTTCGGTAGCGTCGCTGCGGCAGGTGTGCGAATTCTTGCGAAGGCGCCGCTGGATCGACGCAGCATGTTGATCATCGCCACCTCGTTCGGGGTCGGCTTGGGCATCGCCGCCCAACCCAACCTGCTGCACTTGATGCCGACCCTGGTGCAGAACCTGTTCGACTCCGCCATCACCAGCGGCGGCCTGACCGCCATTGTGTTGTGCCTGCTATTGCCCGAGGCCAAAACCACCGGCGATGTTGCAAACCAAACGCCCGGAAGTGACTCCCTGGAATCGCTTTGACGGTTTTATTGCATCAACACTTGTCTGAGGCTTGAGGGTGGGTTATCTGTGCACACGTCGCCTCTATCGATCAGCACGGAAACCTCCATGAGCCTCGAAGTTCCTGCCCACAGCAACCACGCCGGTAAACCTGCCAGCCGCATTCGGCAAAAGAACGAACAAGCGATTCTCCAGGCGGCTGAAGATGAGTTCGCGCGCCACGGCTACAAGGGCACCAGCATGAACACCATCGCGGCCAGCGCCGGGTTGCCCAAAGCCAACTTGCATTATTACTTCACCAACAAGCTTGGCCTGTACATTGCGGTGCTCAGCAATATTCTCGAATTGTGGGACAGCACGTTCAACGCGCTGACTGCCGAGGACGACCCGGCCGTGGCCCTTTCCCGTTACATCCGCACCAAGATGGAATTCTCACGACGCCAGCCACAGGCCTCGAGAATCTTCGCCATGGAGATCATCAGCGGCGGCGAATGCCTTACCGAATATTTCAGCCAGGACTACCGCGCCTGGTTCAGTGGCCGTGCGGCCGTGTTCCAGGCCTGGATCGATGCCGGCAAGATGGACCCCATCGACCCGGTACACCTGATCTTTCTACTGTGGGGCAGCACCCAGCACTACGCCGACTTCGCCACCCAGATCTGCCGCGTCACGGGGCGCACCAAGCTGACCAAGCAGGATATGGAAGACGCCGGCACCAATCTGATCCACATCATTCTCAAAGGCTGTGGCATCAAGCCGGCCCAATAAACGAAGCGACTTATGCCATTCACGCTGACAGGCCTTAGCGAATTTCGTGAAGAAATCCGCAAAAGCCGCTTTATCACCCTGGCGGCGCCCATTACCAGCCCGCAAGACGCCCAGACGTTTTTCGAGCAGCACAGCGACCTAAACGCAACACACAACTGCTGGGCCTGGAAACTGGCCGACCAATACCGCAGCAACGACGACGGCGAACCCGGTGGCACCGCCGGGCGGCCAATCCTCGCGGCCATCGAAGCCCAGGGTTTCGATCAGGTCGCGGTGCTGGTGATTCGCTGGTACGGCGGCATTCAACTGGGCACCGGCGGGCTGGCCCGGGCTTATGGCGGTGGCGCCAACAAGTGCCTGCAGAATGCCGAGCGCATCGAGCTGATCAGCCGCATACCCTTGCGCTGCGCCTGTGCATTCGCCGAGCTGAACCTGGTAAAACTGCGCGTTGCCGACCTTGGCGGGTTGGTGGTGGAGGAAACCTTCACCGCCAACGGTGTCGAACTGCAACTGGCTTTAGGCGAAGAGCAGGTGGATACCCTGCAGGCCCAACTGGCCGACCTGAGCCGTGGACGTATCCTGCTGCAACGCTGAAAGCTGTTACTGTTATTTGCTGAACTCCCTGAACCGCGACTCTAAAGGAAGCTTTTCATGCCTACGCCAAAAACCGCACTGATCATCGGCGCCTCACGCGGGCTGGGCCTTGGCCTGGTCAAGCAACTGCTCCAGGACGGCTGGGACGTGACCGCCACCGTGCGCGACCCGAACAAGGCTGACGCCCTGAAAGCCGTGGGCCCGGTGCAGATCGAGAAACTCGACATGGACGATCAGCAAGCCGTGATCGCCCTGGCCCAGCGCCTGAAAGACCGCACCTTCGACCTGCTGTTCGTCAACGCCGGCGTCAAGGGCCCGGCGAACCAGGAACCTGGCCACGCGACCCTGGCGGAAGTCGGCCAACTGTTTTTCACTAACGCCGTGGCCCCGATCAACCTGGCCCAGCGTTTTGTCGGGCAGATCCGCAAGGACACCGGCGTGCTGGCCTTCATGAGTTCGGTGCTGGGCAGCGTCACCATTCCTGATGGTTCGGACATGGCGTTGTACAAAGCCAGCAAGGCGGCGCTCAACTCCATGACCAACAGCTTTGTCAGCCAACTGGGCGAACACAAGCCGACGGTGTTATCGCTGCACCCAGGCTGGGTGAAAACCGACATGGGCGGCGAAAATGCACACATCGACGTCGAAACCAGCGTGCGCGGCCTGGTGGACCAGGTGAACGCCTATACCGGCAAAGGCGGTCATCATTTCGTGGACTACAAGGGCGATACCATCGCCTGGTAAGTACACTGATCACCCTGTGGGAGGGGGCTTGCCCCCGATTACGGTATGTCAGCCAAACATAAGTTGGCTGGTCCGCCGCTATCGGGGGCAAGCCCCCTCCCACACTGACCGCGTCCGCTTGCCTGCATGTGGACCAACACGTAATCTAGCCACCTCGCCCTCCCCGGCGACCCTGGATCAGCAGACAGGGCAACACTGAGCTGGCAAACCTGAACCCATCATTCAGAGGAGCCGGCCAATGCCTGCGACCCGTATCTGGTTAAAAAACCCCCTCGCTATTTTCACTGCCAATGGCCTCGATGCCCGTGGCGGCCTGGTGCTGCAAGAAGGTGTCATCACCGAAGTGCTGGCCCAGGGGCAAGAACCCGCGCAACCCTGTGCGCAGGTGTTCGATGCCCGCGAGCACGTGGTTCTGCCTGGACTGATCAACACCCACCATCACTTCTACCAAACCCTGACCCGCGCCTGGGCGCCGGTGGTCAACCAGCCGCTGTTTCCCTGGCTGAAAACCCTGTATCCGGTCTGGGCCCGACTGACGCCGGAAAAACTCGCCCTGGCGTCGAAGGTGGCACTCGCCGAATTGCTGCTCTCCGGCTGCACCACAGCGGCAGACCACCACTACCTGTTCCCCGACGGCCTGGAAAATGCCATTGATGTGCAGGTCGACAGCGTGCGTGAACTGGGCATGCGCGCCATGCTCACCCGCGGTTCCATGAGCCTGGGCGAAGCCGAGGGTGGCCTGCCACCGCAGCAGACCGTGCAACAAGGCCAAGTGATCCTCGACGACAGCCAGCGCCTGATCCGCCAATACCACGAGCGCGGCGACGGTGCGCAGATCCAGATTGCCCTCGCACCCTGCTCGCCGTTTTCCGTCACCCCGGAGATCATGCAAGCCAGCGCCGAACTGGCCCACAGCCTCGACGTTCGCCTGCACACGCACCTGGCGGAAACCCTCGACGAGGAAGACTTCTGCCTGCAGCGTTTCGGCCTGCGCACCGTGGACTATCTCGACAGCGTCGGCTGGCTTGGCCCGCGCACCTGGCTGGCCCATGGCATTCATTTCAATCCGGATGAAATCGCCCGCCTGGGCGCCGCCGGCACGGGCATCTGCCACTGCCCGAGCTCGAATATGCGCCTGGCCTCCGGTATCTGCCCGACCCTTGACCTGCTCGCCGCTGGTGCCCCCATCGGCCTGGGCGTGGACGGCTCGGCTTCCAACGACGCCTCGAACATGATCCTCGAAACCCGCCAGGCCCTGTACATCCAGCGTCTGCGTTACGGGGCAGAAAAAATCACGCCCGAAGGTGTATTGGGCTGGGCGACCAAAGGCTCGGCGCAGCTACTGGGGCGTACGGATATTGGTGAACTGGCCGTAGGCAAACAGGCCGACTTGGCGCTGTTCAAACTCGATGAACTGCGCTTCTCCGGCAGCCATGATCCGATTTCCGCACTGCTGCTGTGCGGCGCAGATCGGGCGGACCGGGTGATGATCGGCGGCAAGTGGTGGGTCATTGATGGGCAGGTGGAAGGCCTGGACCTGAAAGGCCTGATCGCCGATCACAGCCAGGCGGCGCGCCAGCTGATCGCCGGCACCTGAGCCAAACACCAGCCAAAATGTGGGAGGGGGCTTGCTCCCGATAGCAGTGTCTCAGTCACATACCAGTTGGCTGACCCACCGCTATCGGGAGCAAGCCCCCTCCCACATTTGGTTCTATGGTGGCCTTGAAGCCGGGTTACAGCCCCAACAGCGACAACATGATAAACGTCGCAAACAACACAAAATGCGTCATCCCTTCAATGGCATTGGTTTCACCATCATTGAGGTTGATCGCGCTGACGATCAGCGTAATAAACACCATCACCGTCTGTACCGGCGTCATTGCCATCTGGAACGGCTGGCCGCTGTAGAGCGCCATCGCTTCCATGACCGGCACCGTCAGAATCACCGTCGACAACGAGGCACCCAGTGCGATGTTCACCACCGACTGCATGCGGTTGGCCAAGGCGGCGCGCAAGGCAGTGAGGATTTCCGGCGCGGCGGAAATAGCCGCCACCACAATCGCGGTGATCACCGGCGGCGCGCCCGTGCCTTCCAGGCCCAGGTCGAGGGTCTTGGACATGACCTCGGCCAACGCGCCAATCACAATCACGCCAAACACCAGGGTGCCGATCGAGAACGCGAGGTTCACAGGCGGCGCTTGCTCGTCTTCCGGCAATTTCTTGCGGCGTTTTTCCGGGTAGCTGTAGCTGAAGAAATAACTGTGTGGGCCAACCTGCATTCTCAGAAACAAGGTGTAGAGCACTACCATGGCGCCGATGGTGAAGGCCGAGTAAATTTTCCAGTCGGCCTCGGGGATAAATTCCGGCACCACCATCGACACGCCCATGGCGGTGAGGATCATCACGCTGTAGGTGCGCGCAGAATCATCGTTGTAGGACTGCTCGCCATGCTTGATGCCGCCCATCAGCGCGGCCAGGCCGAGGATGCCGTTGATATCGAGCATCACCGCCGAATAGATGGTGTCGCGCACCAGTGTGGGTGAAGGCTCGTTGCTCATCATGATCGCCAGGATCACCACCTCCACCAGCACGGCCGCCAAGGTCAGGATCATGGTGCCGTAAGGGTCGCCGACCTTTTCCGCCAGTTGCTCGGCATGATGGGCCACACGCATCGACGCCATCACGATAAACGCGATCAACCCGAGGCCCGCGAGCAATGCCACAATCTGCCCGCTATGGAGCATCCAGTGTTCCAGCGGGTAGGCGGCAATGGCGGCAATCAGCGCCAGCAGCATGAATTTTTCTTGCTTGAGGGAAGTGAGCATGGGAGGCCTTTATGTGCAGCAAATCAGTCATCGTTGGGGTACAGACTGCGCCCAGCCGCTAACGTTTCGTTACACCTTAGTTCACGCCGCTCTTGCGCGAAAAAATCAAATACTCTCCTGCTGGTCAGGTTTTGCCGATTATTTCGGCCATGGCCTGTAGAATGCCGCCATTGCACCTGATGAGATTTTTAGACATGTACGATTGGCTCAACGCCCTGCCCAAGGCTGAACTGCACCTGCACCTGGAAGGCTCGCTGGAGCCCGAGCTGCTGTTCGCCCTGGCCGAACGCAACAAGATTGCACTGCCGTGGAACGACGTCGAAACCCTGCGCAAGGCTTACGCGTTCAATAACCTGCAAGAGTTTCTCGACCTGTACTACAAAGGCGCCGATGTGCTGCGCACGTCTCAGGATTTCTACGACCTGACCTGGGCCTACCTGCTGCGCTGCAAGGCCCAGAACGTGATCCACACCGAACCCTTCTTCGACCCGCAAACCCACACCGACCGTGGCGTGCCGTTCGAGGTGGTGCTCAACGGCATCGCTGCCGCCCTCAAGGACGGCGAGCAACAACTGGGCATCACCAGCGGCCTGATCTTAAGCTTCCTGCGCCACCTGAGCGAAGCCGAAGCCGAGAAAACCCTCGACCAGGCGCTGCCCTTCCGTGACGCGTTCGTCGCCGTGGGCCTGGACAGTTCAGAAATGGGTCACCCGCCGAGCAAGTTCCAGCGTGTGTTCGACCGCGCCCGTCACGAAGGCTTCCTCACCGTGGCCCACGCCGGCGAAGAAGGCCCGCCCGAGTACATCTGGGAAGCCATCGACCTGCTGAAAATCCAGCGTATCGACCATGGCGTGCGCGCCATCGAAGACGAGCGCCTGATGCAGCGCATCATCGACGAGCAGATCCCGCTGACCGTGTGCCCACTGTCCAACACCAAGCTGTGCGTATTCGACGACATGGCCCAGCACAACATCCTCGACATGCTCGAGCGTGGCGTGAAGGTCACCGTGAACTCGGACGATCCGGCCTACTTCGGCGGTTATGTCACCGAGAACTTCCACGCGCTGTACACCTCCCTGGGCATGACCCAGGACCAGGCCAAACGCCTGGCGCAGAACAGCCTGGATGCGCGACTGGTAAAGCCATAACTGAATAAACGCAGTCCAGACATGTGGGAGGGGGCTTGCCCCCGATTGCGGTATGTCAGCCAGCTTATTTGTAGCTGACCCACCGCCATCGGGGGCAAGCCCCCTCCCACATGGGTTTTGCGTTGACCTCAGATTTCGGTAAGTTCTTCCAACGTCTTGCCCTTGGTCTCCATCCCGAACACCCACACCACCAGCGCCGCCACGGCGAAACACAGCGCGCCCAAGGCAAACACCCCGCCCTGCCCGGTAATCGGAAACACCAGCCCGGTCACCAGTGGCCCCAGCAACGACCCCACCCGCCCAATCGCCGAAGCGAAGCCGGACCCGGTCGCACGCGCCGAGGTGGGATATAGCTCGGGCGTATAGGTGTACAACACCGCCCACATGCCAAATAGAAAGAACTGCATCAACAAGCCGGACGTAATCAGCAGCCCGACGTTGCCGCCAAACACCGCACTCTGCCCATACAAGAATGCCATCACCCCGCCACCCAGCAACGTCACCACGCACACCGGCTTACGCCCCCAACGCTCGACCAGCCACGCGGCCATGAGGAAACCCGGTATTCCGCCCAGGGAAATGATCACCGTGTAATACACCGATTGCGTCACCGCAAAGCCTGACTGCTGCAACAACGCACTCAACCACGAGGTGAGTCCGTAGAACCCGAGCAGGGCAAAGAACCACACGCTCCAGATCATCAAAGTGCGTTGACGGTACTGCGCCGACCATAACTGCTGGAAGGCCGAGAAGAACGTGCCTGGGGTACTCGCCACTCGCGGCAGGGCCACCGGCTCAGGTAAGTCGGCGCGCCCGAGGGAGTCGCGCACCTTTTGCTCGATGCCAAGCAATACCTTGTCCGCCGCCTCATGGCGCCCGGCCTGTTCCAGCCAACGTGGCGATTCCGGAATAAAGAACCGGATGGCCAGCACAAATACCGCCGGCACCGCCAACACCAGAAAGATGTCGCGCCAGCCCACCACCGGCAGCAGGAAATACGACAGCACCCCGGCGGCGACAAACCCCAGCGGCCAGAAACCATCCATCAACGCGATATACCGCCCGCGTCGCTTCGCCGGAATCAGCTCCGACAACATCGACTGTGCAATGGGAAATTCCATGCCCATGCCTATGCCCAGCAAGATGCGAAACAGCGTCAGCGTCTCGACCGTCTGCGCCGTGGAGCACAGGTAGCTGGCAACGCCCCACAACACGATGCTCCACTGAAACACCGGCTTGCGCCCGAAGCGGTCCGCGAGCATCCCCGAAAGCGAAGCGCCAATCACCATGCCGAAGAAGCTCGAACTGGCGAGTAACCCGGCCTGGGCCGTACTCAGGCCGAACTCGGCTTTGATCGAGCCCAATAGAAACGTCATCATTGCCAGGTCCATGGAGTCGAAGAAAAACGCCAGGGCAATGATGATGAAAATGATTCGGTGGTAACCACTGATGGGCAACCGTTCCAGCCGCTCCGCTGCGCTATAGCCTTGCATACCCATGCCGCCGCCCCCTGTCTGAAAAGTCCCCCAAAGAGTGTGCGGCATCGTCTGCCCTGGCGATTGCTGGATGCGACCTGACCGAAACCAGGAGCGACGCGCCTACGCTGTGGCCAGCCGGTTGATCTCCGCAAGCCCGGCGTCGCTGACCGCCAAGGCCCGGGATTCATCGATCGCACTGACCCAGTTCGACTGCAGGAACAGTTGCAACAACCCCGCGCCGAGCGCACCGCCCACATGCGGTTGCTGTTGGCTCCAGTCGAAACAGTCACACACCAACGGCGACGAGAAGGCCTGGACAAAAATACCCAGGCTCGCCAAATGCTGGGTGCCCTTGACCGTGACTTCGGTACGTTGTTCGTAGCGCTGGATCCACCCTGCCTCCATCATCCGCTGGTACAGGCCGGCCGCCAGTTCACCGCCGAGGTGGTCCTGGCACACACGGGCGCGACGCAACAGCGACGGTACCCGCAACGCCGCTGGCTGAGTATCCGGCGTGCTGCGCCCGACACTGGCCATGGTGGTCGTCGCCAGGGCATCGATGGCGGCGCTGACGTCCGCAGCCGCCACACGAAACAGCCGCTTGCCCCGTCGCGCTTCGACCCGCAGCAAGCCGCTGCCGGTCAACCGCGCCAAATGGGCATTGGCCGACGCCGCCGACAAACCGGCGCACGTCGCCAACTCCTCTGAAGATTTTGCCGAACCGTCCATCAATGCCCACAGCATTGCGGTGCGCTTGGGCTCGGCAAGCAAGCTGGCGATATGACTGATGCATGGTGCCTGTTCCATCTCTCGACTCCCTGTTGACGCGTTTTTCTGCTGCGGTTGGCGCCAAAGTATAGGGGCCAAAACAGCCGGTTCCATGGCGTCTTACAGCCTGGACAGGGACAGCAGTTGAGCGAAAGTTCCTGCTTTTCTGCCGGCCATTACTTAGCCGCGAATCGCTCCGACCGTTGCGCGGTCAATGTCGCACAACGGGACACGAGCATCTCCCGCAGCAGGTTGACGGGTTTGCTCAACTGCGCACGATGCGCGCACAACAGGTTAAGCGGCGTGCGCTCACCGCGCAGCTCCGGCAGGATCAAGCGCAAACGCCCAGCCACGACGTCGGTACTCACATCCAGCCAGGATTTATAGGCAATGCCCACACCCGCCACCGCCCAGCGGCGCACCACGTCGGCGTCGTCACTGACCCGGTCCCCCGTGACGGTCAGGCCGACCTCGCGCTTGCCGTCATCAAAACGCCAGTGGTCATGCACGCGGCCGGCGAGCATATAGAGCAAGCAATTATGCTGGGCCAGTTGTTCAAGGTGTCGCGGCTCGCCATAACGGGCCAGATAACTGGGTGCTGCGCACAGCACCCGCACATTTTCCGGGGCGATGGGCAGCGCCACCAGGCTTGAGTCCTCGGGTTCGCCATAGCGCAAAGCGATGTCTACCGGTTGCCGGAACAGGTCGGCTATGCGATCACCCAGCAACAGGCGCACGCTCAGTTGCGGGTATTCACGCTGGAAATCATCCAGCCAGGGCAACAGCTGATTACGGCCGAAATCCGAAGGCGCCGACAGTTGCAGCAGGCCGCTCACGTGGTCCTGCCCACTGGCCAACAAGCGCCGCCCTTCATCCAGTGAACTTAACGCGGCGCGGGCGTAGGTGAGAAAACCTTCGCCCTCGGCGGTCAAGCGCAGGCTGCGGGTGGAGCGGGCCAGCAAGCGCGCGCCCAGTTGCTGCTCTATACGCTTCAACGCGGCACTGGCCACTGCTGGGGACAGGTCCATCACCCGCGCGGCTGCGGACAAACTGCCCAGGTCCGCCGCCCGCACAAACAACTGCAAATCATCAAAGCGAAGCATGCATTCCCGCCAATTATCAATTTTTTATTGAAACAGAACGCTGTTTTATCGGCTTTTATCTGCATTGGAAATAGCCAATCATCTGCCCACGCCGTTCCTTTACGACCAGGAGTTGATTATGTCCACTGCCTTTAACGTCATCGCCACGCTGATCGCCAAGCCTGGCCAACAAGCCACTCTGGAAACCCTGCTACGCGGCCTGCTCGAACCGACCCGCCTGGAACCTGGCTGTGAGCAGTACGACCTGCATCAGGATCTGCAACATCCCGAGACGTTCTACATGCTCGAGCGCTGGAGCGATGAGGCGGCCCTGGCCGACCACGATCAGAGCGCGCATATCCAGAGCTTCCGGGCCCAGGCCGCCGAGGTGATTGAACACTTCGACCTCAAGCGTCTGAAGTTTCTCGCCTGACCACCAACCCTTTACCCGGAGAAAATATGAAAGCCATCGCCTACTACAGCTGCCTGCCCATCACCGACACGAACGCCCTGCAAGACATCGAACTGCCCGAACCCGTGGCCGGGCCGCGCGACCTGCTGGTGGAAGTCAAAGCCATCTCGGTCAACCCGGTGGACACCAAGGTGCGCCAGAACGTCGCCCCGGAACACGGTGCGGCCAAGGTGCTCGGCTGGGACGTAGCCGGTGTGGTCAAGGCGGTCGGCAGCGAAGTCACGCTGTTCAAGGCCGGTGACAAGGTGTTCTACGCCGGCTCCCTGGTGCGCCCGGGCGGTAACAGTCAATTGCACACCGTGGATGAACGCATCGTCGGGCATATGCCGCAGAGCCTGGGTTTCGCCGACGCCGCCGCGCTGCCATTGACCGCCATCACGGCCTGGGAGCTACTGTTCGAACGCCTGCAGGTCCCCGAGGGCAAGGCGGACCTGGGCCAGAGCCTGCTGATCGTCGGCGCAGCGGGCGGCGTGGGTTCGATCCTGACCCAGTTGGCCCGCCAGCTTACTGCACTGAAGGTCATCGGCACCGCCTCGCGCCCGGAGACTCAAGAATGGGCCAAGGCCCTCGGCGCCGACCTGGTGATCGACCATAGCCAGCCGCTGAGCGAAGCGCTGAAACACGCCGGCCACCCGCACGTGACCCACGTCGCCAGCCTGACCCAGACCGACCATCACCTGGATCAACTGGTGGAAGCCCTGCAGCCCCAAGGCAAGCTGGCGCTGATCGACGACCCCAAGACGCTGGACGTCAGCAAGCTCAAGCGCAAAAGCCTGTCGCTGCACTGGGAGTTCATGTACACCCGCTCGATGTTCGAGACACCGGACATGATCGAGCAGCATCACCTGCTTAACCGTGTGGCCGCGCTGATCGACGCCGGCACCCTGAAAACCACGGTAGGCGAGCACTTCGGCGTGATCAATGCGGCGAACCTGCGGCGCGCCCACGCGCTGCTGGAAAGCGGCAAGGCCAAGGGCAAGATCGTTTTAGAAGGGTTCTAAAAAACGGCTATCCGTGTCGTCTGTCACTGAGGTAGGTGATGGACGACACCATTAGTCCGAGAGTTGACGTTTGTCATATTTGTGCGCGCATACGGGTTTATATTGGCCGCCTTTGCCACGATTCTTTTACGTGAGGAAGTCAGCAATGAAGATCCTGATAAAAGCGTTAGCAAAATCGCAGTGGGAGGTCCGCCTGGACCAGAAGTCGATTATTTTCCACACCGAAGCCGAGGCCCGTGCCTTTGCCGACACCTTGCAAGCCCGCATCCAGGCTCCCCACCGTTTCCCACTCAGCCAGCAACGCGCCGCCGCCGGCTGATCGGCCCTTCAGATCAGACCTGCGCCTGCGCGGCCCTGGCCCGTTGCAGGCGCTGGGTCGACATCGCAATCGTCACCGCCAGCACACCGCACAGGCTGATGACCATCGCCATCGGCATCGCCGTGCCGTCATGCAACACGCCCACCAACGATGCCGCCCCCGCCGCCACGCCGAACTGAATGCAACCGAGCAACGCCGACGCGCTGCCGGCACGGGCGCCTTGCCCGTTCATGGCGCACGCCGAGGTGTTAGGCAAAATGCAGCCCAGGCTGGCGATGCAGATGAACAGCGGCACCAGCAACGGCCACAGGGCTTCGGTGCGCAGCGCTGCAATGCCCAGCAGGGCCAACGCCGCCGCGACGTAAACCCACACCGTACGCGAGAGCAAAAACGCCGGGCCGCGCTTGGCCAGTAATCGCGCATTCAACTGCGCCACCAGGATAAACCCGGCGGCGTTGGAGCCAAACAGCCAGCCGTAATGCTCGGCGGGTACGCCATACAGCTTGATGAACACGAACGGCGAACCGGCAATGTAGGCAAACATCCCGGCAATCGAGATGCCGCCGGTCAAGGCGTAGCCGAGGTAAACCCGATCTGACAACAGCGCGCCGTAGCGGCGCAGCGAGCCGGACAACGGCTGGCGCGGTTGATGCGCCGGAAAGGTTTCCGGCAAGCCCACCGCCACCGCAACGGCCGCCATCACGCTGAACAGCGACAGCGCCAGGAAAATCGACTGCCAGCCCCACACGCCTACCATTATCCCGCCCGCCAGCGGTGCGAGAATCGGCGCCAGGCCAGTCACCAACATCAGTTGCGAATACACCTTGGCCGAGCCCACGGCATCGCATTTGTCACTCACCACCGCCCGTGAGATCACCATGCCCGCGCAACCGCCCAGGGCCTGCACGAAGCGCGCGCCGATCAGCCATTCCAGGGAGGGCGCGTACGCACAGGCGAAGGACGCAAGGGTAAACAGCGTGACGCCGCTGAGCAGCGGCACGCGCCGGCCAAAGCGGTCGGCCAAGGGGCCGTAGATCAATTGGCCGATGGCCAGCCCACCGAAATACACCGCCAGGGTCAGCTGGATGTGTTTTTCATCGGTTGCAAAAGCGGCTGCCATCGCCGGGAAACCCGGCAGGTAAAAATCGATCGCCAACGGCGCGAAGGCGCTCAAGGCGCCCAGGATCAGAATTATGCGGAGGTTCATCAGACACCCAAGTGAGTCGGCAGCCCGACAGTCTAGCCGCGCTTGGGCGTCTTGAACATTAAGTTAGCTCGCTAACTATCGAGAATCAGACGACTGTGTAGCCTTCTTCCTTGATCAGGCCCGCGATCGCTTCACGGTCCAGTTTGCTTTGGACACTGACTTGCTTGGCCGCGAGGTCCACCGTGACCTCGGCTTCTGCATCCTGGCTCTGCACCGCCTGAGTCACCGCCCGGACGCAATGGCCGCAGGTCATTCCTTGCACCTTGAATACTTGCATGACATGTCTCCTTTGATGAGGTTGAACGCAGTCTCGACCTTGCCACGATGGCAAGGTCAAGTTTCAGAAACGTCGGCCGGGCTGGTATTCGGTGGCGACGTCGGCCAAGCTTCACCTTCAATAGAAGTGAACCACGGAGCATTCGCCATGCGCTGGTCGATTTTTGCCCTTGCCGGCCTGATGAGTTTTTCTGCCGTTGCGCCCGCCGCTGAAGACTATGCGGTGCTGATCATTTCCCGCGAACGCCTGGAAGTGCCGACCAACTGTGAGATCGGCCTCTACATTCAGGACCAACTGGCCGGGCGCCTGTTCCAGGAACAAGCCACCTCCTTCAATTTGCCGCCGGGCGATGTGTCATTGCGCCTCAAGCTGCTGCCGGGCCAGACACCGGGATGCTTGCCGGGCATGCTGGCACCGCCGGCACAGAACATCACACTCAAGGCCGGCGATGTACGCAAACTGCGTATCGCCCAAGGCCCGGACGGTATCTACCTGAAAGCCGCCACGCTGGAATACTGAAGGCGCAGATCGTCCCCACGCTCCGCGTGGGAACGCCTCATGGGACGCTCCGCGTCCCGCGTACAAGCCTTTGATTCGGCGCAAGGGTGACGCGGAGCGTCATGGGGATGCATTCCCACGCAGAGCGTGGGAACGATCGCGCTTGACTTTCCCCACAGGTCAAGGTTGATCCTAGGAGCATCGTCTTCTGGAGGACTGCCCCATGAATGGACCCACCACGTTTGACCTGCCTATCGGCGGCATGACCTGTGCCAGTTGCGCCGGGCGCGTGGAGCGTGCCCTGGGCAAGGTGCCGGGGGTGCAGCGGGTCAGCGTCAACTTGGCCAACGAACGCGCCCACATTGAAGTACTCGGCCAGATGGCCCCCGACGTACTGATCGCTGCGGTGGAAAAAGCCGGCTACAGCGCTACCCTGCCCCAGAGCGAAACCGCCACCCAGGCCAGTCAAGCCCAGCGCCTGCAACGCGAACGCTGGTCGCTGATGCTCGCGATCGTGCTGGCGTTGCCCCTGGTGCTGCCGATGCTGGTGGAGCCCTTCGGCCTGCACTGGATGCTCCCCGCCTGGGTCCAGTTCGCGCTGGCGACGCCGGTGCAATTGATCCTCGGTGCGCGTTTCTACAGTGCCGCGTGGAAAGCCGTGCGCGCCGGTGCGGGCAATATGGACCTGTTGGTGGCGATCGGCACCAGCGCCGGTTACGGCTTGAGCGTCTATCAATGGCTAACCCAACCCGCTCCGCACTTGTATTTCGAAGCCTCGGCCGTGGTGATCGCCCTGGTGCTGCTGGGCAAATACCTGGAGAGCCGCGCCAAGCGCCAAACCGCCAGCGCCATACGCACCCTCGAAGCTTTGCGCCCCGAGCGGGCGGTCCGCGTGCTGGAGGGGCGCGAGGAAGAGGTCGCCATCAACACGCTTACGCTCGGTGACCTGGTGCTGGTCAAGCCAGGCGAACGTTTTCCGGTGGATGGCGAAGTGGTCGACGGCCAAAGCCATGCCGACGAAGCACTGATCAGCGGCGAAAGCCTGCCGGTGCCGAAGCGGCCCGGCGATACGGTTACTGGCGGCGCGATCAACGGTGAAGGCCGCCTGTTGGTGCGTACCCGGGCCCTGGGCGCGGAAAGCGTGCTGGCACGGATCATCCGCCTGGTCGAAGACGCCCAGGCCGCCAAGGCACCGATTCAGAAACTGGTGGATAAAGTCAGCCAGGTATTCGTCCCGACCGTGCTGGTACTGGCATTGCTCACCCTGGCGGGCTGGTGGCTGTACGGCGCCCCGCTGGAGAGCGCAATCATCAATGCGGTCACGGTATTGGTGATCGCCTGCCCGTGTGCCCTGGGGCTGGCGACGCCGACGGCGATCATGGCCGGCACCGGCGTCGCCGCGCGCCATGGCATTCTGATCAAGGATGCCGAAGTCCTGGAGCATGCCCATGGGGTGAGCGCCGTAGTCTTCGATAAAACCGGCACCCTCACTTCGGGCACGCCGAAGATCACCCATTTGGCGGCGCTGGATGGCAACGAATCGTTACTGCTGCAACAGGCGGGGGCCCTGCAGCGCGGCAGCGAGCACCCGCTGGCCAAGGCCGTGCTGGACGCCTGTGACGAACGCGGGCTGAGCGTGGCCGATGTCAGCGCCAGCCAGTCCCTGACTGGGCGCGGCATCGCCGGTACCCTTGATGGTCGGCAATTGGCCCTGGGCAATCGGCGCCTGCTGGAAGAGGCCGGCCTTGGCGCGGGCCAGTTGAGTCAGCACGCGACGGCATGGGAAGCCGAGGGGCGTACCTTGTCCTGGCTGATCGAGCAAGGCGCAAGCCCTCGCGTGCTGGGGCTGTTCGCATTCGGCGACACGCTCAAGCCCGGCGCGCTGCAGGCCGTGCAGCAACTCAAGGCGCAGCACATCAGCAGCCACCTGCTTACCGGCGACAATCGCGGCAGCGCGCGGGTGGTTGCAGAGGCGCTGGGCATCGACGATGTACACGCCGAAGTGCTGCCTGCCGACAAAGCCGCCACCGTGACCGCACTGAAAAAAACCGGCGGGGTGGCCATGGTCGGCGACGGCATCAACGACGCACCGGCCCTGGCTGCCGCCGATATCGGCATCGCCATGGGCGGCGGCACCGACGTAGCCATGCACGCCGCCGGCATCACCCTGATGCGCGGCGACCCGCGCCTGGTCCCGGCGGCCCTGGAGATCAGCCGCAAGACCTATGCGAAAATCCGCCAGAACCTGTTCTGGGCCTTTGTGTATAACGTGATCGGCATTCCCCTGGCCGCCTTCGGCCTGCTCAACCCGGTGCTGGCAGGCGCGGCGATGGCGTTGTCCAGCGTCAGTGTGGTGAGCAATGCGTTGCTGTTGAAAACCTGGAAACCCAAGGACTTGGAGGATCAACGCCCATGAATATCGGCCAAGCCGCTCGCCAGAGCGGGCTGAGCGCGAAGATGATTCGCTACTACGAATCCATCGGTCTGCTCAAGGCAGCCCACCGCACCGACAGCGGTTATCGCATCTATGGCGCCGACGACCTGCACACCCTGGCGTTCATCAAACGCTCGCGCGACCTGGGGTTTTCACTGGAAGAGGTCGGCAAACTGCTGACCTTGTGGCAGGACCGACAGCGCGCCAGCGCCGACGTGAAAGCCTTGGCGCGTCAGCATATCGATGAGCTGAATCAGAAGATCCGCGAGCTGGCGCAACTGCGCGACACGTTGCAAGACCTGGTGGAGCACTGCCAGGGCGACCATCGACCGGATTGCCCGATCCTCAAGGAATTGGCTTCCGGCAGTTGCTGCACCTGATGGCCCCAACGTAAAGATCGTTCCCATGCTCCGCGTGGGAACGCAGCCCGTGACGCTCTGCGTCACCTAGCCTAAACGTGCAGCGATTGGCGGGACGCGGAGCGTCCCAGGAGGCATTCCCACGCGGAGCGTGGGAACGATCAGGCGCCGGGAGATCACTGCATCCAAGGCGGCGGCGGTTCTTCGGCGGTCTTGGTGGGTGGGGCATCATCTGCCGCGCGATTCGCTTGCTTGCGCTCTTCATCCAGCCGCGCCGCTTCGATCTCGCGGATCACACCGCCCACATCCGCCAACTCTTCCGGCTCGTCGAACTCACCGGTCAAGATGCTGGCCGGGTGCAGGATACCGGCTTCGTACAGCGCCCACATTTCCTTGGCGTACTTGGTCTTCTTCAGCTCCGGGGCAAAGCGCCCGAAGTAGGAAGCCATGTTGCCCACATCCCGCTCCAGCATGCTGAATGCGTGGTTGTTGCCCGCCGCATCCACCGCCTGGGGCAGGTCGATGATTACCGGGCCCGTTGGCGTAAGCAGTACGTTGAACTCGGACAGGTCACCGTGCACCAGCCCGGTACACAGCATCAGCACGATCTGGGAAATCAGGAAGGCGTGGTATTCACGCGCCTGGTCCGGCTCCAACGTCACGTCATTCAGGCGCGGCGCCGCATCGCCATACTCGTCGGCGACCAGTTCCATCAACAGCACGCCTTCAAGAAAGTCGTACGGCTTGGGCACGCGAACGCCCGCACCGGCCAGGCGGAACAACGCCGCTACTTCGGCGTTCTGCCAGGCATCTTCGGTTTCTTTCTTGCCGAACTTGGAGCCCTTGGCCATGGCCCGGGCCTGGCGGCTGTTACGGACCTTACGGCCTTCCTGGTATTCGGACGCCTGACGAAAGCTTCGTTTATTCGCCTCCTTGTAAACCTTGGCGCAACGCAATTCGTTGCCGCAGCGCACCACATAAACAGCTGCTTCTTTACCACTCATCAGTGGGCGCAGCACTTCGTCGACCAGACCGTCTTCGATCAGGGGTTCAATGCGTTTAGGAGTCTTCATCAGCTTTTATTGTGGGTCCTGTATTACCAAACACGCGTGTGGCACTCGTTATACGGCAATCCACTCGTTGGAGGGAGAGGCTACCGCAATTTCCTGTAGGAGCGAGCTTGCTCGCGAAGAGCTCAAAGGCGACGCGTTTATCCAGGATGCACGCGTTATCGTTGACATCTTTCGCGAGCAAGCTCGCTCCTACAAGGGGGATTCGTCAAGCCTCGTTCATCGTTCAATGATCGCCGTAACGCCTTGGCCCCCCGCCGCACAGATCGAAATCAGCCCACGCCCTTTCCCTGCTGCATCCAGCAACTTGGCCAGGTTGGCGACGATGCGCCCACCGGTCGCGGCAAACGGGTGCCCGGCGGCCAGTGAGCTGCCTTTGACGTTCAGACGGCTGCGGTCGATGGCGCCCAGCGGCGCATCCAGGCCCAGGCGCGTGCGGCAATAGTCGGCATCTTCCCAGGCCTTGAGCGTGCACAACACCTGGGCGGCGAATGCTTCGTGGATCTCGTAGTAATCGAAGTCCTGCAGCGTCAGACCATTCCTGGCCAACAAACGCGGTACGGCGTACACCGGCGCCATCAGCAGGCCTTCGGCACCGTGGACGAAATCCACCGCCGCCGCTTCGCCATCGCGCAGGTACGCAAGGATTGGCAAGCCGCGCTCGTTGGCCCAGGCTTCACTGCCCAGCAGCACCAGCGAGGCGCCGTCGGTCAGCGGCGTCGAGTTGCCGGCGGTGAGCGTGCCCTTTTCACTGCGCTCGAAAGCGGGCTTGAGTGCAGCGAGTTTTTCCAGGGTCAGGTCAGGGCGCAGGTTGTTGTCGCGGGTCAGCCCCAGAAACGGCGTCAGCAAATCGTTGTGCCAGCCTTCGGCGTAGGCGGCGGCCATTTTCTGATGGCTCTCCAGGGCAAGTTGGTCCTGCTCGGCGCGAGGAATCTGCCAGGTCTGCGCCATCAGCTCGCAGTGCTGGCCCATGGACAAGCCGGTGCGCGGCTCACCGTTGCGCGGCAGTTCCGGCTTGAGGTGCTGCGGACGAAGTTGTAACAAAACTTTTAGCTTATCCACAATGGACTTGCTGCGGTTGGCCTGCAGCAAAATCTTGCGCAGGCCTTCATTAACGCCGATCGGCGCATCGGAGGTGGTGTCCACCCCGCCGGCAATACCGCATTCGATCTGGCCCAGGGCAATCTTGTTGGCCACCAGCAATGCCGCCTCAAGCCCGGTGCCGCAGGCCTGCTGCACGTCGTAAGCCGGGGTTTGCGGTGACAGGCGCGAGCCGAGTACGCATTCGCGGGTGAGGTTGAAATCGCGGGAATGCTTGAGCACCGCGCCGGCGGCCACCTCGCCGAGGCGCAGGCCGTGCAGGTTGAAACGTTCGATCAGGCCTTCCAGGGCAGCGGTGAGCATCGCCTGGTTACTTGCCGTGGCGTAGGGGCCGTTGGAGCGGGCGAAAGGAATGCGATTACCGCCAATGATCGCCACACGGCGCAATTGAGTCATGGAAAGCTCCCTCTGTCTGTTATGGGCTTGATCAGTGAGCCTAGTCGAACGACTGCTACCCTGGGATGGTCCACCTTTTGAACCCCAGTCTTCGGAGAGCGTTCCATGTCTGACCGTTATATCGACTTCGCCAACTCCAGCCTCGGCCATCGCCTGGTCGCCGCCCTTGGCCTGCCGTCGCCGGTACGCCTGGAACGCTGGCAAGCCGGGCGCCTGCGCCCGGTGGAAGGTGCACTGCTGCTGGGCGGTGGCGCGCTGGCAGCTAAAGTGTTGCCGTTTGCCAACAAACTCACCGATGCCGTCTACAGCTACGGTGCCGAAGCGCTGGGCGCACCGGCGTGGATTCCCGGCCACGGTCCCAAGCTCAAGGCGGTAGTCTTCGACGCCAGCACCTTACAGCACACCGATCAGCTCAAGCAGCTACGTGAATTTTTCCAGCCCTTGCTGAAAAACCTCGCCCACAGCGCACACCTGGTGATCCTCGGCCGCGCGCCGGAAAGCCTCAGCGACCCGTTCGCCGCCAGCGCCCAGCGCGCCCTGGAAGGGTTCAGCCGCTCCCTGGCCAAGGAACTGCACAGCGGCGGCGTGCTGCAGTTGCTGCAGGTGGACGAGGGTGCCGAGGACCAGTTGGAAGGCGCACTACGGTTTTTCCTGTCGCCCAAAAGCGCCTATATTTCCGGGCAGGTGATTCGCCTGCAGGCCTGCGCCACGCCGGTCGAAGACTGGACACGCCCGTTGGCCGGGCGCAAAGCCCTGGTGACCGGCGCTGCGCGTGGTATCGGCGCCTCCATCGCCGAGACCCTGGCCCGCGATGGCGCCGAGGTGATCCTGCTGGATGTGCCCCAAGCCAAGGCCGACCTCGACGCCCTGGCCGCACGCTTGAATGCGCGCACCCTCACGCTGGATATCTGCGCCGAAGACGCCGCCGCCCAGTTGATCGAACACCTGCCGGACGGCCTCGATATCCTGGTGCACAACGCCGGCATCACCCGCGACAAGACTCTGGCCAACATGACCCCGGAATACTGGGACGCGGTGCTGGCGGTCAATCTCAATGCGCCGCAGTTGCTGACCAAGGCGCTGCTCGACAGCGGCACCCTGCGCGACAACGCCCGCGTGGTGCTGCTGGCTTCCATCAGCGGCATTGCCGGCAATCGCGGGCAGACCAACTATGCCGCGAGCAAGGCCGGGCTGATCGGTTTGGCCCAGGCATGGGCACCGCTGTTGCAAACGCGCGGGATCAGCATCAACGCGGTCGCTCCCGGTTTTATCGAAACCCAGATGACCGCGCATATTCCGTTTGCCCTGCGTGAGGCCGGACGACGCATGAGTTCTCTGGGCCAGGGCGGTGTGCCGCAGGACGTGGCCGAAGCCGTGGCCTGGCTGAGCCAGCCGGGTTCGGGCGCCGTCAGCGGCCAGGCGCTGCGGGTGTGTGGGCAAAGTCTTCTGGGAGCGTGAATATGCAATGGCAGACACTGGACAGCACGCCGTATCTACCGCCGCTGTACTGGCGTGCGGCGCTCAAGCGCAAGATCACCGGCAGCGCACTGCCCGAGCACGGCCTGCGCTGCCAGGTTCGCGTCGACCCCAGGGCTGTGGCGGCGTACCGCAAGGTCTGTGGTTTTGCTGACAGCCCGATGCTGCCGGCGACCTATCCGCATATCCTCGCGTTCGGCCTGCAGATGCAACTGCTGACCGACCAGGCGTTCCCGTTTCCGTTGCTGGGGTTGATCCACCTGAGCAACCGCATTCGCCTGCATCGGCCCTTGGGCAGTGTGAGTGAGCTGACGGTCGGGGTGTATGCGTGCGACCTCAAGCCCCATGCCAAAGGCGCGACCTTCGATGTGGTGACCGTGGTCGAGGATGCCCTCGGGCTGCTCTGGGAAGCTGAAAGCACGATGCTATGCCGGGGCGTAAAGCTTGAGGGCGAGGCCGAGGAACGCACGTTGGTAATTGACGCGGCCCTCACCGAGCTCATGCGCTGGAAAGCGCCTACCGATATCGGTCGCCGTTATGCCCGCGTGTCCGGCGATTACAATCCGATTCATCTCAGCGCAGTGACGGCCAAGCTATTCGGCTTTCCCCAGGCGATTGCCCACGGGTTGTGGAACAAGGCCCGCACATTGGCGGCCATGGGCGAGCAACTGCCGGTGGCCAATGTCGAAATCGCCGTTGAATTCAAGAAACCCGTACGCCTGCCCAGCGAAGTGATTCTGATGACCAGCGGCGCCGGTTCAACTGGTGAGTTGGTGTTGAACGGCGCGGGAGATATCCAGCATATGCTCGGAACGTGGCGACCGATTGCCTGAGAGACACTGATTAATTGTATATATACACCTTAAGTTATAGCGGACCCTACCGGGTCCGCTACTGCATTCAACCCTTTGATTTACAAGCAACAGACAGCCAGCATTATCTGAATTTATAACGTTCGTATTAGTGCTTAAGACGACCAAGACCTTATGTATATAAATCGTTAATACCAAGTTGAGATTGCGAGAAAACCGGCCCGGGTCTGTGATAACCACACGGACAAACGTATCGCTAGCCAAAGAAATAGCGAACGTTTGAAACAACCAAGGTTGTACCAGGTGCAAGGAACTCAATCATGAAAACTCAAGTAGTGTTTTGGAAAGCAAGTACCGCGCTGGCGTTGATTCTGGCCATGAGCCTCGGCGGCTGCAGCAGCGGTGGTGGCGGGCATAAATCCAACGTGGCGGCCTCTTCGCCGGATGCTGGTGCAGGCGCTGGTGGCGGCACGGGTGGTGGCACTGACGGCGGCGACGGCACTGGCGGTGGAACCGGTGGCGGTACTGGCGGTGGTACTGGTGGCGGTACTGGTGGCGGTACTGGCGGCGGTACTGGCGATGGCACCGGTGGCGGTACTGGCGGTGGCACTGGCGGCGGTACCGGTGGAGGTACTGGCGGGGGCACTGGTGGCGGAACCGGCGGGGGCACTGGTGGCGGCACTGGTGGCGGCACTGGTGGCGGAACCGGCGGCGGTACCGGAGGTGGCACTGGCGGCGGCACCGGTTCCACAACCACCCCACTCGTCACTGGCCAGATCGCCGGCACCCTCGGTACCACCGTGGGCAATGTAGGCGCAGCGGTGGGTGACCTCGGTTCGACCTTGAACGGTGTCCCAATCGTCGGCACAACCGCTGGCGGCCTGGTCACTTCGGCCGGCACCGCCGTGACCAGCATCGGCACTGGCGTGACGGCGGGCCTGGGCTCCCTGGGCACCAACAGCAACTCCCTGGGCATCACGGTCGCGGGTGTCGGCACTGGCGTCGCCGACCTGGGCGGCGGCCTGTCGACCACCGGCAGATCGCTGTCGACCACCCTCGGCGGGGTTCCCGTCGTCGGCGGCTTGACCGGCGGCGTGGGCGGTGCAGTCGGTGGCGTTGTCGATAAAGTTGGCACCACGGTGACCATGCTCGGCGATACCCTCAGCACGGCCAGCACCACCGGCCCATTGGGTTCCCTGACCGGCACCCTGGGCGGCAAAGTGCTGGTGCCGGTGGTGTCGCTGGTGGAAAACACCACCGGCAACCTCGGCAACGCAACCGGCCTGGGCACGCCCGTCAACGGCCTGGTGGATAAATTGGGCGCCACCGTCACCGGCCTTGGCACCCAAGTCGCCAGCACTGGTGGCGCAGGCAACCCTGTGACCTCGATCGTCGGCAGCGTGCTGACAGGCGTAGGCGGCACACTCGACAAGTCCGGCGGCTATGTCGCGCCAACCGGCGGCGCCGCAGCACCCGGCATACCGGAACTGGTCGGCGGCCTGGTGAACAACGTCGGGACCGGCCTGAACGTCGGCAACACCAACGGCACGGTCAGTGCAGCCGGGGTGACCGGCGGCGCATTAGGCAACACCGTTGCCTCCGTGGGTACCGTGCTCGGTGGCACGGGTGTCGCCAACACGGCCGCCACTGCACCGGTCGCAACGGTTGCAGCCAACGTAGGCGCTGCGCTGAACCCAGTGACATCGGGCGTCACCGCACTGACGCAAAACATCGGCACCACCACCGGCGTCGGCACTCCAGTCAACGGCCTGGTGACCCAAGTCGGCGGCGCCGTCAGCAGCCTGGGCACTAACCTCACCACCGCCAACGCCAACCCGGTCACCACGACCCTGGGCACCACGGTAACCGCCGTCGGCAATACCGTAAGCTCGGTCGGTGGGCTGGTCACAGGCGGCACCGGCGGTACCGGCGGTGGCCTGCTCGGCGGTCTGAATATTGGCGCCACAGCCCCCGCCACAGGCACCGCACCCACCACTGGTGGCACCACAACAACGGGAGGCCTGGGCGGCTTGCTGAACGGCCTGACCGGCCAATAGAAATGCACCTGGCCGATTAGACGGCCTCCCCTACAGCGCCTACGCTTGGTTGAGACGAGAGACCCTGACTAAGTCTCTCGTCTTTTTTAGGGGCCACTGCTGGATATAGATACCCAGCGCCTCCCGAACCGCGCCCCCAGAGCCCGGCAGGCCCGAAACGCTGCAGTTGACCATGGAGTGTCCTATGCGCGTGTTGACCCCGTTGTTATTGCTTACCCTCAGCGCTTATGCCCAAGCCGAGACCCTTCCCAGCTTCCTCAACAGCAACGACACCGTTCGCACCCTGCCGGTCCCCAACCTGCCCGCCGACGCCTATCGACCGGCCACGCCGCAAACCCAGGTGCCGGAAACGCCGCCCACTGCGGGCCAGCCGTTGTTGATGGACACCAAGGTCACCATTCGCAAGCTGCAGATCGAAGGCGGCACGGTGTACCCGCTCACCGAGACGGCCCAGGTCTACGCGCCGTTGATTGGCCATGAGACCAACCTCGCGCAACTGATCGAGGCCACCCGTGGCATCACCCGTCGCTACCAGCAGGACGGCTACCTGTTGTCATACGCGTTCCTGCCGCAGCAGACCTTCGAAAACGGCTTGGTCCGCGTGGTGCTGGTAGAAGGCTACATCAAGGATTATCAACAAACCGGCGACATCGGTTCGGTGTCGGCCTACGTCGACAAACTCGCGCAAAAACTCCTGGCCGAACGCCCACTCACGCGCGAGACCTTCGAACGCTACACCACGCTGATGAGCCGCATCCCCGGCCTCACCGTACAGGCACAAGTGCCGCCGCCGGGCACCACCGATGGCGCCACGCACATGCAGATCCAGGCCAGCCGCAAACCCTTCACCACCAGCATGAACCTGGTGCAGAAAAGCCGCGGCGGCACCCAGGCCTTGCTCAGCGCAACCAGTAATGCTCAAACCTCAATGGGCGAACAGCTCAGCCTCAGCGGGTTGTTTCCGCCCGGCGAGGACAAAGAGCACTACTACCGCGTGGACTACAACCAGTTCATCAATACCGAGGGCACCCAACTGGCCCTGGCCGCCGAGCGTTATCGCGCCGACCCCAGCAGCAGCGTGCAATTGGACGGCGGCTTCGAACTCAAGCCACACCAGTCGATCGATCGCTACTCCATCGGCCTGAGCCACCCCTTCATTGCCTCACCCACCGAGTCGCTCACCCTGGGCACGCGCCTGTACGCGGTGGACCAGACCACCCGCTATAAACTGGTGGGCTACCCGCTGCGCTTCGATATCGAATCCAACCTGCGCGCCCTGGCCTTCGAGGGTGACTGGCGCAAGGCCGACGCCAGGCAGTTACGCATCCTCAGCGGCGGCTTGTATCAAGGTATCGACGGTCTGGGCGCCAAGGCCCGCAGCGACCTGGACGTGGCAAAGCCCGATCTCGATTTCTTTCGCCTGCGCCTGTCCGGCGTGCAAAGCAACAAGTTCTTCGACAACTGGCAAGGCGTGCTTTCGAGTGCGCTCTACTGGAGCAACAACACCCTGCCCGACAGCGAGCGCGCCACGTTTGGCGGGCAGAACTTCGGCCGTGGCTACCCCGATGACCAAGGCTCGGGCGACAAGGGCTGGGGCGTGGCGTATGAGGTCAACTACAACTTCAACCGGGCCGGCGATTGGGTGAAGGTGTTGCAACCCTACGTGGTACTGGACCGCGCCAAGGCCTGGTTCAACGAACTGCCGGTCAAGGCCAGCGACATGTCCTCGGCGGCGGTGGGTCTGCGCTTTGGCGATAACAAGTACTACAACATCGCCCTGGAAGCCGCCAAGCCGATGTCGGACATCGCCCTGGACAGCTTCAACCGGCGGCCGCGCTATACGTTGAGTTTCAGTTATCAGCTGTAAACGCCCATCTCTGTAGGAGCGAGCTTGCTCGCGAAGAACGCCAAGGCGACACGGGGAACCAGGAGGCCCACGTCATCGTTAACGTTCTTCGCGAGCAAGCTCGCTCCTACAGCTGGCGAATTGTTTTGGGAAACAAACTGTTCAACGTATCGAGCAGCCGCGCGAGGTAGATGGGCTTGCGAAACAGGTCCAGCACCTGCAGGCGCAGCATGTCGCTGACGTCATCCATTTCCGCATGCCCCGACATGACGATCACGGGCAGGTGCGAACGGGAGGTGTGTTCGCGCAGACGCTTGATCAAGGAGATACCGCTTTCCTCAGGCATGCGCAGGTCGGTGATGACCAAGGCAATATCGGGATGCAGGGTGAGTTCCTGCAGCGCGAACATCACGGAGGTGGCGGTAAAGCAAACGAAGCCCTCGTTCTCCAGCGACTCCGCCAGTTCAACGAGGGCATCTTCTTCGTCGTCCACCAACAGGATTTGTTGGCGAGGAGAGACAGCAGCATTCATGAGCACGACCTGATCAATCAACAACGGCAACTCATGGGGAAATGGCAGTACCGATCCTGGTAAAGAAGGCCGTGATCTGAGGCCCCAGCGTCGTTCCGGCGGCGAGTACCACCAGCGCCACAATCGCCACCAGTATGAGGTACTCGATGGCTGTCGCGCCGTCTTTACGGTGAAATAACAATTGCAGTTGAACGTGAAGCTTCATCAGCAGAGCAAGGACCATAACACTTCTCCTCAGGCGACCAAGCGCCGTATCCCGATACCGCACAGTGATTGCGATGTGCCACCCAAAGCATTGCCAACAAAGCCCAGCCTCACAACTGTAAGAACTGATTAGTCCTAAAGTAGTAGTTGCTCTTCTGACGCCGTAAATGTGTGTTTTTAAAGGACACGTCCTGCTCCCTGAAGAAAACTTTCTGTCAGTAATGGCATTTTGTCCTAGCTCAACTACCGTCAAATAGCGAAATAGTTAGTCACCGTTCAGCCGGGTTGCGCAAGTAGCCCGTTGGACCGACGGGCGGTGGTGCAACGGGAAAAGGAGAGCCGTCATGAACACGCGTCTAAGCATGGTACTGGCCGCTGTGTTGTTGGTCGGTGCGTTGTTTGCCGGTTACTGGGGGTTGGTCCTCAGCCGTGAGCCCGCTCCGGCGCCGCCACCACCGCCACAGGCTGCTCCCGTCGAAAAAGCCGTCGCTGTGGTGGAAGACTCGACCCGTCAATCGGTGGTCGTGCTGGCCCACGATGTGCCCCCCTTCGTCGCCCTGACTGCCGCTGACCTGAGCCTCGAAAAACTGCGCACGGCTCCGGCGGGCAGCATGAGCCGTATCGACCAGGCGGTTGGCCGTACCCCGTGGCGGGCGCTCGGCGCGGGCACCTGGCTGAACGAGGAAAGCTTCACACCTGGCGGGCCGCTGGCGCGGATGATCCGCGCAGATGAGCGCGCCCTGGCCGTCGCCGTCGATGAAGTGATTGGCGCCGCCGGCCAGTTGAGCCCTGGCGACTATGTGGACGTACTGCTGTACCTGCGCCAGGACGCCGCCAACCTTGAACAATCGGCCCAGGTGGTGATCCCCGCCGTGCGCCTGCTCAGCGTCGGCGACCAGATGGGCCTGACCAACGACGGCACCCCCGCCTCCCTTCCCGCGCTGACCGCCGAAGAAAAAGCTCAGCGCCATGCGCCCTCGCGCACGGTGGTGCTGGCCGTGCCCGAACAATTGCTGAGCCGGCTGATGCTCGCCACCCAGGCCGGCACCTTGCGCCTGGCCGTGCGCAGCGCCGACGAACGCCTGCTGAGCCGCTACTGGGCCGGCGCAGACGACGCGCCGGGCAACCTGCAGAACGCCAACCGCGACCTCTATCAGTTCACCCAACTGGCGTTCGCCCAAGCCCCCAGGAAAGTGGCCCAGAGCAGCGCCCCGCGCCGTGCAGGCGTCGAGGTGATACGCGGCAATCAAGCAACTCAACAAACCCCCGACTGAACAAGGATGCTGTGCATGAACCGACGTTTCATACCGGTGTTCACGCTGAGAATTACCTGTGCGTTGCTGCTGTCGCACCTGTCCATCGGGCTGGCCATGGCCGCTGCGAGCAATTGCGCCAACCTGGCTCAACTGCCCGCCGCGTTGTCGGTAGGCGAGGGCCTGCAACAGGAACTGCAATCGCCGGTGGCCATAACACGCCTGGCCATTGGCGATCCGAAAATAGCCGACGTTCATCTCAATGGCGACCGGGGTTTCCTGCTGACCGGCGTCGGCCCCGGCACCACCAGCCTGATGGTGTGGACCGCCTGCTCGACCACCCCGCGCCAGAGCATGGTGTTCGTCAAGGGCAAGGCCAATACCGCCTTGACCAGTCTTTCGCTGTCGCCCGCCGATGATCCTTTGCTGCCCAGCCAGGTACAGACCGATATCCGCTTCGTTGAAGTCAGCCGCACCAAACTCAAGGAGGCCAGCACCAAGATCCTGGGCATCGGCAATAACTTCTTCCTCGGCAGCCCCAACTTGCTGTCCCCCACGCCCGGCACGTTCAAGCTGCCGGTGAACACCGACAACTTCAACATCGGTTTTGGCGGCGGCCGCGTCTCGGCGATGATCAACGCCCTGGAAAGCAGCGGCTTTGCCTACACCCTCGCGCGGCCGAGCCTGGTGGCCATGAGCGGGCAAAGCGCAACCTTCCTCGCCGGCGGCGAAATACCGGTGCCGGTGCCGAGCAGCGGCAGCGATACCATCTCGATCGAATACAAGGAATTCGGCATTCGCTTGACCCTCACCCCGACCGTGATCGACCGCAATCGCATTTCCCTCAAGGTGGCGCCGGAGGTCAGCGAACTGGATTACACCAACGCGGTGGTCATCGAAAACATCCGCGTGCCGGCCCTGACCATTCGCCGCACCGATACCAGCGTGTCCCTGGCCGATGGCGAAAGCTTTGTGATCAGCGGCCTGATCAGCAGCAACACCACCACCAGCATCGCCAAGTTCCCAGGCCTGGGTGACATCCCGATCCTAGGGGCGTTCTTTCGCGACTCGTCGGTCCAGCGCGAGGACAAGGAACTGCTGATGATCGTCACGCCGCACCTGGTGCAACCGCTGGCGGCCAATGCCCGACTGCCGGCGCTGCCCGGTGAGAAAATGCGCAACTACGATCCGAACTGGTATCGCCTGTTCTTCCTCGAAAACGGTAATTTTGACCGCCTCAACGGGTTGTCCCAATGAGCGATCACCTGAGCCAGACCTTCCTGGCAATCACCCGTAATACCACCGACCTGGAATGGTTGCAGGGCGCGTTGGCGCCCCTCGGCCAAGTGGTCAGCGCCGGCAGCGGCACCCTCGATGAGCTGCTGGCCCTGGTCGATGTAACCTTCGCCAACCTGGTGTTCATCGGCCTCAACCGCGAGCACCTGGTGGCCCAGAGCGCGCTGATCGAAGGCGCACTGGAAGCCAAGCCGATGCTGGCGATCGTCGCCCTCGGCGATGGTATGGACAACCAGTTGGTGCTCAATGCGATGCGTGCCGGGGCGCGGGACTTCGTCGCCTACGGTTCGCGCTCCAGCGAAGTCGCCGGGCTGGTGCGCCGCCTGAGCAAGCGCCTGCCTGCGGTCACCACTCACACCCATCTGGGCGGCCTCTCGGTGCTGTACGGCACCCAGGGCACTTCCGACGGCGCGCTGCTCACCAGCCATCTGGCGCTGGTGGTGCAAAAGAGCGGCCAGCAGACGCTGTTACTCGACCTCGGCCTGCCACGCGGTGACAGCCTGGCGCTGCTGGGCCTGGAAAGCTCGTTCAACTTCGGCGATGCCCTGCGCCACCTGAGGCGGCTGGACGCGACCCTGATCAACAGCGCCTTTACCTCCGCCGAAGACGGCCTGCGTATTCTCGCCTACGCGCCCAACGATGATCTGCTGGAGCACACCAGCGCCGCCGAGCTGTACATGTTGCTCAGCGCACTGCGCCAGCACTTCCAGCACATTGTGGTAAACCTGGTCGGCCAGCCGGACAGCGACGCCCTGCGCACCTTTGTCAGCCATTGCGACAAGCTGCTGTGGTGCACCGACCAGAACGTGCTGGACTGCCGACGCAACCTGGCCGTGCTGAGCCATTGGCGCGAAAAAGGCATGAAGCTCGAACACGCCAAGCTCTTGATCGATGGCTACCTCAAAGGCTGCGCGCCTGACGCCGAAGCGCTGGGCAAAAGCTTCGGCCTGGAAGTGATTGCGGTGTTGCCACTGAGCGCGGAGCTACGGCTGAACGCCAAGAACCAAGGGCAAACCCTGTTTGCGCTGGCGCCGCGCGAAGCCCTGACGCAAGGGCTCAAAACCCTCGGCGAGCGCCTGGCGAAACGCTCGCAGGACCCCACCGCAAAACCGCCCAGCCGTTGGCTGGAGCGTTTGCTGGGAGCCGCTAAATGAGCAGTGAAAAACTCTTCGGCGCACCCGCGCGCGGCGTGGCTGGCAACACCGATCACGACGGTTTGAAGCTGGTGCTGCATCGCTACATCATCGATGCCATCGAAGAATCGGGGCTGAACCTGCTGGAAGGCTCGCGCCAGTCCCTGGCGCAATTTGTCATCGACAAAGTGGCCGAGTACATCAACCGCATGCACCTGGCGATTTCACGCTACGAGATGGAGCGCCTGGCCGAAGAAATCGTCGACGAACTGACTGGCTTCGGCCCGCTGGAAGTGTTACTGCGCGATGCGTCCGTCACCGAAATCCTGGTCAATGGCCCGCACCGGGTGTTTATCGAACGTGACGGTCTGCTGCATCAAAGCGATTTGCGCTTTATCGACGCCCACCATGTGGAGCGCGTCATGCAGCGCATTCTCGCGCCGCTGGGACGGCGCCTGGATGAGTCGTCGCCGATGGTCGATGCGCGCTTGCCCGATGGCAGCCGGGTCAATGCAATCATTCCGCCGATTGCCCTGGACGGCCCCTGCCTGTCGATCCGAAAGTTTCGCAAGGACATGCTCAAAAGCAGCGACCTGGTGGCCATGCAGACCATCGACCAGAACATCTTCGACTTCTTCCAGGAGGCGGTAGGCAAGCGCTGCAATATCCTCATCAGCGGCGGGACCGGCACCGGTAAAACCACACTGCTGAATATTCTCAGCCAGTTGATCAACCCCCATGAACGCCTGGTCACCATCGAAGACGTGGCCGAATTGCAATTGGGCCATCCCCATGTGGTGCGCCTGGAAACCCGCCCGCCGAATGCCGAAGGGCACGGCGAGGTCAAGGCCAGCGACCTGATCCGCAACGCCCTGCGGATGCGCCCCGACCGCATCATTCTCGGCGAGATTCGCGGGGTGGAAGTGCTTGATGTACTGACCGCCATGAACACCGGCCATGACGGCTCCATGAGTACCGTGCACGCCAACAATGCCGCCGATGCCCTATTGCGCCTGGAAACCCTGGTGGGCCTGACCGGCCGCATGATCGCAGAAAAGACCCTGCGGCAAATGATCTGCGCGGCGCTGGATGTGGTGGTCCAACTGACCCGCCTGCCGGACGGACGTCGTTGCGTCAGCGAAGTGGTCGAGGTGGTGGGCATCCGCGAAGACGTGTACGTGACCAACACCCTGTTTCGCCATGACCGGCGCACCGGCTTCGGCTTCGTGCGTGAAGCGCTCCACCCGGCCGGCGACAAACTGCGCCGCGAACCGGTATAGCCTTGAGGGGGAATCAAGCATGACCGGGGCCATCCTGCTACTCCTCTGCCTGATCCTGATCGGCCTGTCGATCCGCTCGTTCCAGCATGGCTTGCGCCGTGCCCAGACCGAACGCGTGCTGGGCCGCCTCGCCGAAGGCCAGCCGCAGCTCGCCGAAGAAAACGACTCGTGGAATCGCGTGGAACGCATGTTCCTGCGCGCAGGCCTGGGCAAACCCAGCGACAGTCTGGGGCTGTGGCTGACGGTGTGGGGCCTGGGCGCGGTGCTCGGGTTGATCGTCGCCAGCTGGGTCGGCCTGCTGGTGATGCTGGTGTTGCCGCCCGTGCTGCTGCGCCTGTACATCGCCTGGCGTTATCAACGCCGCATCACGCGGATGATCGAACAGCTGCCGCAATTGCTCGACCACACCGTGCGCAGCCTCAAGGCCGGACGCACCCTGGCCGATGCGGTGCTGGGCGGGATCGACGTGGCCGAAGACCCGCTGAAAAACGCCATGGGCAGGATCCAGCGCAACGTGCAACTGGGGGTCAGCCTGCCGGAGTCCGCCTACGACTTTGCCGAATTCTACGAACGCGACGAACTGCGGCTGTTCGCCCTGGGTTTGAAGGTCAACCACCGCTATGGCGGCAATGCCAGCGAGCTGTTGGAAAACCTGATCAAGATGATCCGCGAGCGCGAGCAAGCCGCGCGCCAGTTACGCGCCCTGACCGGCGAAACCCGGGTGACCGCCTACGTGCTCACCGCGCTGCCCATTTCCATGGTGGGCTATTTCCTGGCGGTCAACCCAGCCTACCTGATGACCATGTGGAACGACGGCACCGGCCGCATGCTGTTGTTCGTGGCCCTGGGTATGCAGGTGCTCGGCTGCTTCGCCCTGTGGCGCATGTTGCGGAGCGTATGAGATGGCTATTTCGCTGCTGATCAGCGCCGTGTTATTGCTGGCCGCCCTGGCGCTGGTCCTGGCCAATCTGGTCAAACATCGGCGTGGTCGGCGTTTGGTTGCGCAACGCCTGCAGGGCCAGTTGGGCCGCGAACACCGTCTCGGGGCGATGATGCGCCAGCTGGGCAACAGCCCCCTCGCGCAACGTTCGGTCAGCCTCGACAACGAAACCCAGACGCTGCTCAACCGCATCGGTTGGCGCACCGCCAGCCAGCGCTCGATGTTCGCCGCCTTCCAGATCGGCACGCCGGTGCTGCTGTTGGTCGTGGCCCTGATCGCTCAGCCGTTGCTGTTTCCCAAAAGTGGCTCGCCGTGGCTGCTGCCCCTGATCGCGCTGGGAGTCGGCTACCTGTTGCCCAAGCGCATCCTGGCCAGCGTGGCCAAGGCGCGTCAGCTGCGGATCTCCCAGGAAGTCTCGACCTTTATTCCGTTACTGCGGATCCTGTTCGAATCGGGCATGGCGGTCGAACAAGCATTGCGCGTGTTGAGCATCGAAGCGCAACACCTGCTGCCGACCCTGACCCATGAACTGCGGCTGGTTCTGCACCGGGTCGACTCCGGGCTGGAGCTCAGTGAGGAACTGGGCACGACCGCGAGGCTGCTGGCCGTGGATGAGTTCACCGACACCTGCATCATCCTCCAGCAACTGATCCAGCAGGGCGGCGGTGCGATGAAGTCATTGCTGGCGCTCAAGCAATTGCTCGACGACCGACGCCTGACACGCATCCAGGAATTCGTGTCGAAGATGTCGGCGAAAATGTCGGTGGTGATGATGGTGTTTTTGTTTCCCGCCTTGCTGATCGTGCTCGGGGGGCCGGCCTTCATCGGTATCACCCGGGCGTTGAGTAACCTATGAGGAGCGCCCGATGAAAGCCTTGATAGCCGCTTTGAGCCTGTTGCTGCTGGGAGGGTGCGCCACCAATGGCCAAACCCCATGGGCCGCCCTGACCGCCCCCGGCAGTTGCCCCAAGCCTGGCGCCGAACACGAGTTGTCGTTGAGCCTGGCCGATGAAATGGCCAACGACGGCAAACTGCACGCCAGCCTGGCCAACCTGCAGAGTTTGCCGGCCGGTCTGCCCCAGGTTCGTCTGCGCCAGGCCAAGGCCTATCGTTTGCTCGGGCGCAGCGAGGCAGAGCCGCTGTACCGCAGCCTGCTCGGCACCTGCATGGCTGCCGAAGGCGAACACGGCCTGGGGCAACTGGCTTCGGCCAAAGGCGACAACGCCCAGGCCATGGCCCACTTGCAGCGCGCGGCGCGGCTGGCGCCCACCGACGAGAAAATCCGCAATGACCTGGGCGTGGTGTACCTCAACCAACTGCGCCTGGACGACGCGCAGTTTGAATTCATGACCGCCATGGAACTCAAGCAAAGCGACCCACTGGCAGCGATCAACCTGGTGACGCTGCTGATCTATCAAGACAACTGGAAGCAGGCCGCGCAGGTGGTCAGCCAAATGGGCCTGGGGCCCGAACAAGTCACCGAAGCCCAGGCCCGCGCCGAAAAACTCAAGGCTTCAAGCGCGACCGCCGCCAAAGCCAAGGACCAGATCGCCAGAGTCAACGACGCCAACAGCAACCCGAGGAATTGATGATGAAACTGCCCTATCTCGCAAGCCTGGCCGCGCTGGCCTTGCCGCTCGGTGTCATGGCCATCGAGCCCGGCCCCTCCTCGCCACAGCAGGCCGCCACGGAGACCTGGCTGGCGTTGCAGGTCAACGGGAAAGCCGCGTCAGCGACACCGCAGTCAGCCTCCGCCACCGAACGCGACGTGGCCGCACAGCGTTGGGTGGACAGCTTCAAGCATGAGATTCCGGAGTTTTTCGAGCAGAAGATCGGCGGCAAAACCCAAGGGGACAACTGAGCGGTGATCGTTGGTGATCGTTCCCACGCTCCGAGTGGGATGATCGTTCCCACGCTCCGCGTGGGAATGTAGCCCGTGACGCTCTGCGTCAGCTGTGCGCATTACCGCGGTGGGCGCGACGCGGAGCGTCGCAAGAGGCATTCCCACGCAGAGCGTGGGAACGATCAATCAGTGAGCCGTCACCCGCTGGCGCAGCGTCGAATTACTCGGCGATAACGCCAACGCCAACTGTGTACGGTTATGCATATGGGTCAGCCGCAGCACCTGCGACACATACAGCTTGACGGTGTTCTCCGTGATGCCCAGCTCGCAGGCAATCTGATAGTTGGTCTGCCCTTTGCCAACCAGCCTGGCTACATCCAGCTGACGCGGTGACAGCTGGTTGAAGATCGCCGGAATTTCCACCGGCCCGGTTTCTTCCGTCGTGGCCTCTTCACCCTTGGGATTGCGGCGCACTTTATCGAGGTCCTGGTACAGGTCGTTGATCGACTCGGATAGAAATTGCAGCTTCTGGTTCAGGTTCCCCAGTTGCAGGTCGTTCTTGCGCTCTTGCAACGCGGCTAGCTGGCGCTGCAAACCTTCCAGCAACTCGTCCAGATTGATCGGCTTCTGATAGTAATCCGCGATCCCGGCGCGCAGGGCCTTGATCACGTCCTGTTTGTCGGCGCGCCCGGTCAGCATGATCGCCTCGAAGACCCGTTGCCGGCCGGCCACTTTTTGCAGGGCCTGGACCAGTTCGATGCCATCCATCTCCGGCATATGCAGGTCACACAGCACCAGGCCGATCTCGGTGTCTTCGCTGAAACGTGTCAAGGCTTGCTGGCTGGACTCACACGGCACACAACGCAACCCGCTGCTTTCAAGAAATTCGCAAAGCTCTTCCACGATCAACGGCTGATCGTCGACCACAAGCACTTTTACCGCAGAATTAAGCTTGTCCACACGCTACTCCATGCCTGGCAGCCAAAAGATTGACCCATCCTTAACCACGAATATTCCTATACAACGCTTCATTAAACGTAGACGTACTTTCCAACTATGTACATAGCGTTAATCCCTTCCGACGCTCAATGGATCCAAAACCAGACAAGCGCAAATCCCACCAGCAAAAACGGCGCAAATGGCAGTTTTTTTGACGGTGCGGGTGCAAGGTGCCCAAGGCAAGCCGCAAGCCGTTGACTTATAAGCGGCCAGAGCCGTGGCGCCAGCAACAGCCACAGCCCGCTCGCCACGGCTGCGCCGATAAACGAGCCCAACAAATACTCGGCATCCGACGCCAGGGCCAAGGCCGCGAGCAGCTTCACATCCCCAGCGCCAAGACGGCCCAAGGCGTACCCCGGCAAGGTCAACAGCAGCGCCAGAATAAACGCCCACAGACCTTGGCCGACGGAGGCACCGAGCCAGGTGCTGCCGGTCCAGAACAGGTAGATCCCCGCCAACGCCGCAACACCCAGCGTCAGGCGATTGGCGAGCAAGCGCTGCCGCGTGTCCTGCACCGCGCAAAGCCCCAACCACAACAGCACCACCGCACCCTGGATCACCTAAAAAACATCCCTTTTCGCCGATTGATTCTATGCTGATATCAAGTAGTAGCCGTCAGGGTAGACGCGGTGATGAAAACTAGCCTCCCCAACAAACAGAAAGGCACGGCCGCGATTGAGTTCGTCGCGGTGCTCGTGATGTTCTTCGCCGTGTTCTACGGCATGGTCAGCTACAGCCTGCCGCTGCTGTTATTGCAGTCGTTCAACCAGGCCACCGCCGAGGCCGTGCGCCTGAGCGTGGGGCTGGACCCGGCGATGCCGGGCTACAGCGCTGCGGTACAAAGCACCGCCAGGAGCGCGATCAGCGAACGCCTGCGCTGGATCCCCAACGCCTATAACTTCAACGCGGCGACGCAGGTCAGCACCACCTTCGTGGGTGGTCTGCTGAAGGTGCAGATCAACTACCCCTCAGCCAATCTGCAGGCGGTGATGCCGTTCATTGTGTTGCCCGGCATTGGCAGCGTGCCGCAGTTGCCGGTGACGCTGCAGGCCCAGTCGAGCCTGCAGTTTTGACCTCCGGGGACAAACTGTTCGGGCGCCTGCTCGGCCGGGGCGGCGCGCTGGCGATCGCGCCTGCGGCAGCGCCCTCGGCCGGTTTGCAGGTGCTGTTGGATGCCCAAGGTCGAGTGCTCGATATCAGCGGCACACTGCGCTCACACCTGGCGCCCTTTGCCGCAGGGACGCCGTTGCACGCCTTGCTGTGGGCCCATAGCGCCCTGGCGGTGGAGGGCGTTCCCGCTGACTGGCAGCGCCATAGCCTTGACCTGGATTTCCGGGGCAGCGCCGGGCAGGTCCTGCACACCCGTGGCACCCTTGAGCCTGACGACCAGGGCTGGCGCCTGCATGCGGTGGATATCGGCGATTTGCTTGACGGGCGGCAACTGGCCGAGCAGCGCGAACAGAATCAGCAATTGGCCAGCCAGGTCAGCGAGCAACTGCGCGTGTGCAGCCTCAGCCGACTGCCCGATGTGTTCAACGAGCAACTGTGCAGTGTGGCGCAGCGCTGGAAAATCCCCTGTATCGCCCTGGCGCTGCTCGACCAGGAGGACCAGGGCTGGATGATCTACAGCCAATACGCCCAGCATGACGCGCCGCTGTTCTGGCACCCCGGCCAGCGCCTCGGGACCTGCCTGGACAGCCTCAACGGCACCACCCCATTGAGCCTGCAGGCACTTTACGGGCGCGGTGAACACCCACGCTTGCACAGCGTGTTTGGCAATGCCGATGGGTTCCTCGTGCCCTACCGCGATAGCCAGGGCGTCGCCGCGTGGTTGCTGTGCGGGGCCTACAGCGGTGAACCCGACACCCGCGAGCGTGACTGGCTGAACCTCGCCGCCGCCCTCGCCGCCCCGCTGCTCAGCCGCCTGCGCGAACACCGCCATCATCTGCAACTGGAGCGCCAGGAAGCCCTGCAGGGTTTGCTGGGCACCGGCTGGTGGGAGTTGCTGCCCGCCAGCGACGAGATACAGCTGGCGCCGCAATTGCTGCGCAACCTCGGCCCCGAAGACGGCCCGACCCGGCAAGCCCTGGACACCTGGCTAAACCTCATCCACCCCGCTGATCGCGAGGAATTGCACAGCCGCCTGCGCGACCTGCAAGCCCTTGGCAAACCCTTGCTCGCCAGCGTACGCCTCAACCGTGGCGACAGCGACCAACCACCCACCTGGTACCGCGTGCAGGGCCAGGTGCTGGGCGCGGGTGAGCAGCGCCGCTGGATCGGCTTCATGCTCGACATCAGCGACATCAAGAACCAGCAACTGCAAGCCGACGCCGCCCATGCGCGCCTGGATAACCTGATCGCCAGTTCGCCGGCGGTGATCTACGTACAGCGCTACGTGAACGGCGCCTTGCAGCCGGTGTTTTTCAGCGACAGCCTGCTGCCGCTGCTGGGCCGCACCCTCGCCGAATGCAGCCACGACAGCCTGGTGCAATGGGTCCACCCGCAAGACCGTGACCTGTATTTCCAGCGCACGCGCCAACTGTTGCGCGAAGGCAGCGTGCGCAGCCGCTATCGGGTCCAGGATAAACAGGGCGATTACCACTGGCTGCTCGACGAGGCCAAGTTGCTGCGCGACGACCTCGGCCTGCCAGTGGAGGCGGTCGGCCTGTGGCTGGACGTCACCGAAGCCACGTTGGCCGCGCAACAGGTCAAGGCCAGCGAAGAGCGCTACCGCATTCTGGTGGAAGACTCCCCGGCAATGATCTGCCGCTACCGCCCGGACCTGACCCTGACCTTCGGCAACACGCCCCTGGCCAACTACCTGGAATGCCGAGCCGAGCAATTGCCGGGACTGAACCTGGGGCACTGGTTGTCGGCCGAGCAACGCGCAGCCTTTGTGCTGCGCATCCAGCAACTGACCCCGGAATTTCCCGTGAGCACGGCGGAAATCAGCCTGCAACTGCCGGGGCGCGAGCATGCCTGGTGGGTGTGGTCGGACCGTGGCGTGTTCGATGAGCACGGCGATCTGGTCGAAGTGCAGGCCGTGGGCCGCGACAACACCGAAGTGCGACGCTCCCAGCAGCAGCTGACGCAAAGCGCGAAAATGGCCACCCTCGGCGAAATGGCCACCGGCCTGGCCCATGAGATCAACCAGCCGCTGAACGTGATGCGCATGGCCGTCGTCAACGTGCTCAAGCGCCTGAGCAATGGTGACGTGCAGGTCGACTACCTGACGGAAAAGCTCCAGCGCATTGACGCGCAGGTGCAACGCGCGGCGCGGGTGGTGGACCATATGCGCGTGTTCGGCCGCCGCTCGGAAGTCGAGCAGCAACCCTTCGACCCGGCGCAGGCGGTGGAAGGCACCCTGTCGCTGCTTAGCGAAGGCCTGCGCGGCAAAGGCGTGGAGGTCAAACTGACCCAGGCGGACAGTTCGGTGCAGGTCACAGGTTACGCCGACCAGCTGGAACAAGTGCTGATCAACCTGATGGTCAATGCCCGCGATGCGCTGTTGAGCCTGAAGCAAAAGCACCCGGACCTGCGTCCATGGATCGCCGTGCACACCGAACACGACAGCCGCCACGTACGCATCTGGGTCGAAGATAACGGCGGAGGCATTGACCCGCGCTTGCTGGAACGCATCTTCGAGCCGTTCTTCACCACCAAGCCGATTGGCGTGGGCACCGGGCTGGGCTTGTCGGTGAGCTACGGCATCGTCGAAAACATGGGCGGACGCCTCAGCGTCAGCAACGGCGAGCACGGCGCGCGGTTTTGCGTGGAACTGCCCAGGGCCAGCGACGTTTAAATCACCAGGTAGGCTTCGCCGGCCTGGCCGCAGCTCAGGTTGGCGCCCACGGTCACGCTTGCCAGGCTGATGCCCAGGCTGTTCAACAGGTTGTTGAGGATAGGGTTGAGCAATGGGCCCAGGGCGTTATTCAACACGGGCGTCACGAGGGCGGTGACGCTGCTGAGCAACGACGCTGTGCCTGAGATCACGCTTCCCAAAGGGTTGCTCCCCACGGGTCGATAAGCCGTGATCCCGACGCCATTGAGCGCGGCGGAAAGGCCACTCACCAAATTTGCAGCCGGCACAGCCGATTGATAACTGGGCGCAAGCCCCACATCAGGCGGCGTGGCGAACGGCGTGGTGCTGGAAAACACCAGGTTCTGCTCACTGTTGCTCCCCGTCATAGTGCTTTGCACGTTGATCGCGATGCCGCCGCCAGCAAACGCCACACGCGGGTCACAACTGCCGATGCCAAGGATCTTGTGGCAGGTCTTGATGCCGATATCGACCAGCGGCAGCGGCGCCACGCTCATCGGCTGGGTGGACGAAAATGCGTTGCTGATGTTGCCAACGTTCAAAGACACAATCGAGCTGATGGTGTGGGCGGTCAGGCTCTTGGTGCCCGCGCTGCCCGTCGGGCAGGTGTAGCCGGTGACATAAGTGCTGGCGCCGCCGGCATCCAGCACGATCTTGAGCGGCACGTTACCCGGCACCGCAATGATGTCCAGTTGTTGGCAACCGGCCCCCAGCAGGCAAAACGCCGAGTTGATCGTGGTTACCAGGTTCAGGCTCAGCAGGCCGTTGAGCACCGGCGTCAGCGGCCCCACCAGGTCATTCACCGCCGTGGTCAAGCCGGCCACGCTGTTGAGCACCGGCAAACTCACCGTTACCTGCGTGCGCAGTTGCGCAGTGCGCACAAAAATCCTGTTCGGGCCCAAGGGGTTGGCCGCCGCGAGCATCGGATTGCCGATGGCCGACAGCTGCGGCGGCTCGATCACCTTGATTTGCGTGGTGACATTGGCCAGCCCTAACACATTGATGGGCAAGGTCGCCGCCGCCCCGCTCTGGCTGCCGGCCAGCTGCACCACGCCCTGCACCAGTTGGAACACCTGCAGGTTGGCGTTCAGCGCAGCGGCGGTGGTGCCGGTCTGCACCTGCAGGATTGTGCCGACGGTCAGCGGCACCGGGTTGGTCGCCGCGACCTTGATAATGCCCAGCGCGGTCGCGGCACTCGCCGTCAACGGGTTGTTACCCAGCACGCTGATGGCGGCTTGGAGCAATTGTGAGGCGGTCACCGTGGTGTTGAGCAACTGGGCGTAGTCACCGGCGGTCACGTGCAGGTCGAGGGCCAACTGGTCGAGGTAGCTGAGCATATTGATGTCGCTGTTAAGCAAGCCATTCCAGCCCAGCACCGACACATTGACCGCGCCGCCGAGCAACCCGCTGAACACCGCGTTCAACGCGCCGGCGCTGGCGGTATCGACGCTGGTCAGGGTGCTTTTGATGCTCAACTGGGCCATCGGTGGCGTGGGCTTCGCCGCCACGGCCTTCGCGGTCAATTGGGTATTGAGACTGACCGGGGTACCGGAAAACAACGACCACACGCCGCCGGCAACACTGGTGGTGACGGTTTTGCTGACCACCACTTCGATCGCCGCCGACACTGCGGGGTTGGCCGCGAACACGCGCTGGCCGGACGCGCCGGTGGTCACGGCGCCACAACGGGTGACCAAGGTATTGCCGTTACCCACCACGAATTGATTACGGGCCACGCTTTGCGCCGCATACGCCGCTGCGCTCAGGCCGGCCGCGCAAGTGCCGTCGCGGCTGACAGCTTCCAGCGCTGCCGTGTCCGCTACCCCTTGCAGCCTGCGCTTTTCCAGGTAAAGCCGTCCGCTGTCGACCGCCAGCAACGTGAACGCCAACACCACTGCCAACACACCGACCGCCATCAAGCCGATGGCGCCGCGTTGCTTGCCATGAAGTCGGGGAGACATCGAGCACTCCTGTGCCGGCGAGTTGCCGTGCGCTTACTCTCCTTAGGGTATCGATGAGTGTAGACGCGCTGCCGGCGCAGCGCTTCTAAAGGGCAGGATCAGCGCGGCGGGTAGTTAGCGAGGATTTTGCTCACGGTGTTGCGAATGGCCGCGCTGCGGTCCTGGGGGTTCGGCGAGCTGGCCATGATTTGCTCGTCACTGCCACGCCACACCAGCTTGCCGTCCTTGCCGTCGAGCAGGTCGATCTGCAGGGTCGCCACTTTGTAAGTGATGTTGCGCGTTTCGTTGTACATCGGCGCGCCCCAATAGCCGTTCCATGGCCCGCCCCAGGCACCGCCGTAGTTGGTGGAGACCTGCTGCTGGCGGTCTTCGACGATCAGGTAGGCCTGCACATTCAGGTCAGCCTTGGTGCCGGGCGCCGCTGGGCGCAGGCCGCGCTGGTCAAGCTGCTCGCCCACGGCCTGGCGGATACGTTGCTCGGTGAGGTCGCTCTTGATGCGCGGGTCATCCGGGCGGTATTGCAGCGCCGGCTCCTTCCAGGCCCAGTGACGGTAGGCGGCAAAGTCGCGGCTGGCGTCAAAATCGTGGTTGACCTGGTTGCTCTGGCAACCGCCCAGCAGCAGCACAACGGCAAGCGTAGCGATACGACGAAACATGATGGCTCTCCAACGTTCGGTCCAGGCTTTAAATCAGAATAGCGGTTAACGCGGAGGATACGCCGCCATTGCCTTTTGTACCGCCTGGCGCAGCGCATCCGCACGCTCGCTGAGGCTGCCCTGGCTGCTCGTTTCCGCACTGGCGCTCCACACCGGCTGGCCGCTGCGGGCGTCAAACAGGTTGACCCGCACCACCACGACCTGCACTTCATAGGTACGCACCATCGGCACCGAGTTGTACATGCCGTAGCCATTGCCATAACGGTTGTAGCCGCCATAGCCGTAGCCATAGTCATCCTGGACTTGCCGCAGGCGTTTCTCCAGGCGCACATCGGCGCTGACCAACAGGTCGGGCGCGCGATTGTCATGCAACGGACGCAGGCCGCGCTGGTCCAGTGCGCCGCTGACCGCTTCGGCCACCTGGGCCGAATCCGCCCACGCGGTGCCGGCCGGCAACTGGCCGTTACGCCAGGCCCAATTGCGGTAGGCACCATAGTCGCGCACCGGCGCCGGGTAGGCACTGGCATCGAAGGTCGTGGCCGCTTGCGCCGGGGCCGGTGGCATCGGCGCCGAAGCGGCCACATAAGGATTAGGGCTGGAACAGGCGCCTAAGCCGAGAGACAACAGGAGCAAACCGAGACGACGCATTTCGACCTCCGCAGACTGGGCCGCTTAAACCGGACGGCACACCCAGTGCAAATAACGCCCAAGTCCGGCAAAGCTTGGGTGACGACGGTGAGCGAGCTCCATCTCGAGCAAATCCTGCAGATCGGCGCGCGCCTGGAATTCCACCGGCATATAGTCGTGGAACACGCGCACGCCACTTTGGCTTTCGACCTGCCACAGCCCTTCGAGTTGCGCCGCCAATTCCCGCGGGTCCAGCGGCTGCTGCGGTGTGAGGCTCTGCTTTTCGCCGGCCATATCGTTCTTGCGCATCTTGCGAAAGTGGCCCTTGAGCAGGTTGCGGTAGATCAGCGCGTCGCGGTTATAGAACGCCAGGGACAGCCAGCCGCCGGGCAGCGTCAATTGGTGCAGCACCGGCAGGATCGCGTGGGGTTCGGCCAGCCATTCGAGCACCGCATGGCACAGCACCAGGTCGTAGGGCTCGGTGAGTTGGCCGAGCAAGTCTTGCCAGGGCGCGTGGATGAACGTGGCGCTCTGCCCTGCTTCGGCGAAACGCTGGCGTGCGCCTTCGAGCATGGGCTCGGCGGGTTCGGCCAGGGTTACCTGATGGCCGCGTTCGGCCAACCACAGCGACATATGCCCCAACCCCGCGCCGATATCCAGTACGCGCAACGGGCGGTCCGGCAAGGCCTCGGTGAGATCGGCCTGCAGCACCGCCAGGCGAATCGCGCCCTTGGCGCCGCCATAGATTTTTTCGGCGAAGCGCGTGGCCAATTGGTCAAAATGCCGATCACTCATGGGCAAACCGCCGTTCGCTGTCGGCCAGTTTGGCGCGCACCACCTCGTTCATGTCCAGGCCCAGCTCACTGCACAGCAACAGCAAGTACAGCACGATGTCACCGACTTCCTGGCCGGCGTGAGCCAGCTTATCGGCGGGCAATTGGCGCGACTGGTCTTCGCTCAGCCATTGGAAGATCTCCACCAGTTCGGCCATTTCCACACTGGCGGCCATGGCCAGGTTTTTCGGACTGTGGAACTGCTTCCAGTCGTTGGTATCGCGGATGCGGTGCAGGCGTTCGGTGAGGTGTTCGAGGTTCATTGGGGGCTCCTGAATGGGTATAGCTTCAGGGGGATGGAGATTGAAGGCAAGTGAATAGCGGTGGTGGGCTTGAGGACGCTATCGGGGGCAAGCCCCCTCCCACATTTCGAATGTATTCACAGATCAAAATTGTGGGAGGGGGCTTGCTCACGATGAGGCCCTAATCAACAACACTGAACTCCAGCCTGGCGGTCTGCCCCGCCTCATCCAGAACACTCAGTTGATAACGGCCCAATCGCTCGAAACTGGCATTGATGAAATCCTGATTGGCACTATCCCCCAAAGGCGCCCCATTAAGAAACCACCACCGCCGCCCGCTCCCGCCCAAGGCGGAAATTTTCAGGCGCAAGGCCTGCTGACTGTTGGCGGGCAGACGCAGTTGATCGCCCTCGCGCACGCCCACAATGGACAACGGCGAAGCGGCGGCCAGGGCTGGCGGCGGGCAATCCGGGTCGGCTGCCGGGATGCGCGCCTCGCGGCGCTCCGCCCTGGGCAACCAAGGCTCCAGCGGCGCCGGCCACAGGGCGATATTGGTCGCTTCTGCGCCGGGGCAATGGGCATCCACGCGTAATCCCTTGGCGTTGACCCAAAGGTTTTCCATCAACCCCACGCTCAGGGGTTGGTCCAGCGCCTGCAAGGTCGGCGGTGTGGTGTTGTCCAGCGTCCAGGCAAAGCGCTGGCGCCGGCAATTGGGATCGCTGCGGCTCATCGGCTGGCCCAGCGGCCAACAGATGGCCGCCACGCCGACATTGGCCGGCACCGGCTTGACGGCTGCGCTGATGCCGCGCTGGCTGTCGCGGTTGGCCAGCACGTCATGCACCTGCAACATCAATGGCGCCGCCGACGCTAGGCCAAACTGCCCCGGCACCGGCGTGCCGTCTGGGCGACCGATCCAGACGCCGATCAGGTAACGCGGGCCGACACCAATCGCCCAGGCCTCGCGAAAGCCATAGCTGGTGCCGGTTTTCCAGGCCAGCGTCGGGCGTTGCACCAGTTCGGCCCGTGGGTCGCGGTCAGGGCGCGCCTGGCCGCTGAGGATACGCCGCACGATCCAGGCCGCTCCCGGCGACAGTAACGGCCGCTCCCTCAACGCGTCATCCGGCTGCAAGCGCAGGGTGGCGCTCTTGCCGTCGCGGGCGAACGCACTGTAGCCGCTGACCAGGTCTTCCAGGCGGCTGCCCGCGCCGCCCAGGATCAGCGCCAGGTTCGGTTCGGCCAATGCCGGCAACGCCAACGGCATGCCGCCGATACGCATCTGCGCGGCAAAGCGTTTCGGCCCGTAGGCTTCCAGCAATTGCACCGCCGGCAGGTTCAGCGAACTGGACAGCGCCGTACTCGCCGGCACCGCCCCGGTAAAGCCCATGGAGAAATTGCCCGGCCGATAATCGCCGTAACGTCGCGGCACGTCCTGCAACAGGGATTCGGAATGAATCAAGCCATCGTCCAGGGCCATGCCATAGAGGAACGGCTTCAAGGTGGAACCGGGCGAGCGCAGCGCGCTGATCATGTCCACATGCCCATAGCGCTTGGCGTCATTGATATCCACCGAGCCGAGGTAGGCACGCACGGCCATGGTCTCCTCCTCGACCACCAGGATCGCGGCGGAGGTGTGTTCGGGCAAACGCGCGCGCCAGCCCAACAGCAGGTCTTCCAGACGGCGCTGCAACGTGGCATCCACCGTGGTGCGGATCAACGGCGGGCTGTCGGGACGGTTCAGGCGCCGCGCGAGCAACGGCGCCAGGCTCGGTTCCAGGCGCGGCGCGAGCAGCAGCGGTTCTTCCAGCGCCTCATCCACCGCCGATTGCGGCCATACCTGGAACTCGGCGAGGCGGCGCAGCACTTTATCGCGGGCCTGCTGGGCGCGCTGCGGGTGACGGTCCGGACGCAAGCGGCTCGGTGCCTGGGGCAATACCGCGAGCAGGGCCGCTTCGGCGTGGGTCAATTGCGCGGGGGATTTACCCAGATAAGCCCAGCTGGCCGCCGCCACGCCCTGCAACGTGCCGCCGAACGGCGCGCGGTTCAAGTACAGGTTGAGGATCTGCTCCTTGGACAGGTGCCACTCCAATTGCGCGGTACGCCACAGCTGACGCAACTTGCCGAGGAAGGTGCGCGAATGCGGATCGAGCAATCGCGCCACCTGCATCGATAACGTACTGCCGCCCGACACCACCCGCGCACCGGTCAGGTTTTGCCAGGTCGCCCGCGCCAACGCCAGCGGGTTCACGCCAGGGTGGCGGTAGAACCAGCGGTCCTCATAGGTCAGCAACGCGTCCAGGTAATACGGTGAGACTTCGCTGGTTTGCACTGGATAGCGCCACACGCCATTGGCATCGGCAAAGCGCCACAACGGCGTGCCATCCTCGGCCAACACCACCCGCGCCAGGTCGTCCTGGGGCAACGGCAAAGGCCAGATACGGTCGGCCAGCCATAGCAGGGCAATCGCCAACAACAGGCTCAGCAGTGTCCAGCGGGCAACAAAACGCAAATTCAAGCGGGCAAACCTCTATGCTTGTAGGGAACTCGCCTGTCGCTACAACGACCAAAGGCACAGTTACGCCCACCTTCTTATCAGGACACGCACATGCAGGTAGAAAGCTTTTTCGAGTGGTTGGGCCAGGCGCTCGGCTCCGTCATCCGCTTTATCGTCGACGGTCTGAGCGGCTTGTTCGGAGCCCTGACCCACGCCGGCGGCAACTTTATCGATGGCTTGTCACGCACCCTGGGCATGGACACCTCGATCATCAGCATCCTTACCCTGATCGTCGGGCTGTTGCTGCTGTACTCGGCCGTGCGGGCGTTCATGCGCGCGTCGATCATCATGGGGATTATCTGGTTGATCCTGGGGTTGTGGCTGCTCAGTTGGGTTGTGCACTAGATCCAAGAATGTCCCCAATCCCATGTGGGAGGGGGCTTGCTCCCGATAGCGGTGAATCAGTCAAAACATCATTGGCTGACACTCAGCTATCGGGAGCAAGCCCCCTCCCACAATAGCCCCCATTTCAACTTCAGCGATCAGCGGCCCTTGATCACCATATCTGCCGGGGTTTCGCCCACCGCCTGCCAGTTCGGCCGGTACATCGACTCCACCTGCGGCGGCGGCACGCGGTAGGTGCCCGGCGTTACAGCCCGCGCCAGATAAAGCAAGTGCGTCGTCCCATAGCCATCCAGGTTCATGGCCGCCACATAACGGTCATCACGAAACTCCTGATGCTTGAGTGAGGCGTTCTGCATCGATTCGCGCCATTCCTTCACCTGGCTGCTGGCGTTCTCCAGGCTGGCCGCGCTTTGCGCCAGGTTCTGGTTTTCCAGTTCCAGGCCGGCCGGCAGCAGGTCGACCACCAAGGCGTCCGGCACCCGTTGCTTGGCGCTGACCGCCAGGTGCACCAGCACTAAATCACCGCTGTTGAGGCTGTGCAGGTTCAGCGGCTGACCGTTCATGCCCAGGTATTCGCGACGGATGCTCAGATTCTCGCCGCCCGCTGCCGGTGGCACTTGTGGATAACCGGAAAGGGTCAGTTGCTGGTACACCGGCGTTTCGCCCTGGTTGCTCAGGGTCAAGTCGCTGGACAGCAGCTTGTCATCCAGTTGCAGCGTCGATTGCTGATTGTTCAGTTCGCGCACCGCGCCACTGCCGGTCAGCGACACCTGCCAGCTCGCCTCTGGCTGGGCAAGCCCAAGGCGCCCAGCGAGGAACAGTGAATTACGCTCCTGGGTCGACAGATACGGGCTGGCCGCCAACTGGTCCGCCAGGGTAAACAAACGTTCCTCGCGCTTGCCCTTGGCCAGGTCATTTTCTTCCAGCAAGGCCAGGATCATCGCCTGGTCGCGCAATGGGCTGCCGTAGTCGGCCAACCATTCCTTGGCGCTGCGCTGCGCCGCCAGGCCCGCGAGCAACGCCTGGTCCGCACGCGGCTGGTCGCCCATTTTCTGCAGGGCGATGGCCAGCTGCACCAGCGGCAAGCCGGAACGCGCATCGCTGCGGCGTTCGAAGATGCTGCGCAAGGCCCCCAGCGGCGCCTGCTGACTGCGCGCCAGGACCATGCCGGCGTAGGCCTGCACGGCGAAACGGGTGTGGTCGGCGTTGTCGCTGTAGTCGACTTCGATCAGGTTGCGTTCCTGCACGTAGCGCAGCAGACGCTCACTGGCTTTCTTCAGCGCCTCGGCCGGTACGGCAAAGCCCTGGTCGCGCGCGCGCAGCAGGAAGTCGGTGACGTAGGCGGTCAGCCAATATTCTTCCTCGCCGTCAGCGCCCCACAAACCGAAGCTGCCGTTGTAGCGCTGCATGCCCAACAGGCGTTCGATGCCCAGCTCGATCTTGCGTTTACGCTCGGCATCCGGCTCGCCCTTGATACTCAGGCGTTTAAGCAGCGCGTCGTCGGCATAGAGCGAGGGGTACAGACCGCTGGCGGTTTGTTCCAGGCAGCCGTAGGGGTAAGCCTTGAGCGCACTGATCTGCGCGCCGAGGTTCAACGGCGGCCGGCTGGACAGGCTCAACAACGCCTCGCGTCCCGAGCTGTCGAACTGCTCCAGGGTGCCTGCCGGCAAGCTCCACGGCTGGTCCTTGAGCACGGCGCGGTAATGCTTGAGCAACGCCGGGTAAGCAGGGCGCACGCCCAGAGTCCATTCACGGCTGAACGGCGGCAGGGTTTCACCGGGCAGGTCCAGGCCATTGACCGTGACCTTCACTTTGCCCTGCCCCAGGCCGCCCCAGGCTTTTACCGGGATACGCAGGGTGGTGCGCTGGCCTTGTTTCAGCTCGACGGTTTGCGCGCCGTTACCGGCCAGTTCAAGTTGCCCTTCGGCGGTCAGTTGCACCTCGAGTTTCTGCGCCTTGCCCGACAAGTTGGACAGGTCCAGCGCCAGGGTGGTCTGGTCACCGCCGGCCAGGAAGCGCGGCGCGGACAGCTCGGCAATCAGCGGCGCGGCGATGACCGTCTTGGCTTCGGCCATGCCATAGCGATCATCGCTCCAGGCCTGGGCCATCAGGCGCAGTTCGCCGTTGAAGTCCGGAATATTGACGCTGACTTCACCCTCGCCCTTTTCGTTGAGGGTGACCGGCGCGCTTTGCAGGGCGACGATGGTCACGCTGGTGTCCGGGCGCTTGCCGCCCTTGGCCAGTGCCGCATCGCCACCGAACGCCAGGCTGGCCAGGCGGCCCTGCCCGGCTTCGATTAACTGGCCGTAGATGTCGAACTGGTCCACGCCGTAGGCCTTGCGGCCGAACAGGCTGGCGTACGGATCGGGTGTGGGGTATTCGGTGATATTGAGAATGCCCACGTCCACCGCGGCCACCAGCACATGCACCTGCTTGGGCACACTGCCGTCGGCATTCCTGGCGGCGATCTTCACCGTCAGCGGCTGTTTGGGGCGCATTTTTTCCGGAGCGGTCAGCGTGAGGCCCAGCTTGCGCTGGGTACGATCCAACGGCAGGTGCAGCAGGCCCACCGCGCGTTTGGGGGTGATATTGGCTTTGCGCTCGCCTGGACGGATTACCAGTGCGCTCACGTACAAATCATGCCGCGACCATTTCGGGTCGAGCTTCACGGCGAAGCTTTTGCCTTCGGCCGGCACGTCGATTTCCTGCCACCACAACGGCCCTTCGGCAGACTCCACCAGCAGGTAGCCTTTGCCGGCAGCCGGCGGGGTGACGGTGACATTGGCGGTGTCGCCATCGCCATAGGCGGGTTTATCCAGCGCCAGCTTGACCTGGTCGGGGCGCACGGCGCCGCCTTCAGTGTTGTCCTGGGCCTGGTAGCCGGCCCAGAAGCGCAGGCTGCTGATCAAGCCGGTCTGCGGGTCTTCGACCTCGACGCGGTAAGGGCCCCACTCCACCTGGAAGCTGACCTTGGCGGTATCGCCGGCCTTGATGTCGAGGGTCTGTTCGTCGAGGTTGAGGAATTTCTCGTTGTAGTGATAGCTCCAGCCATCATTGTCGGAGTAGTTCCAGTAGTAGTCGCGGCGCTCACGCACCAGACGCACCTTGAGGTTCTGCGCGGCGAGTTTCTGCCCGTCCTGGTTGGCCACCAGCACTTCAAATTCCGCCGGGCGGTCGCCGTTGGTTTCAGTGCCGTCAAACAGCCCGCGCAGGCCCGGCAATTGCTCGGCCGGCCAGATCGGCTGTACCAGGCGCCGGGTGATCGGCCGCCCGCCCGACTCCTGCAGGCTGGCTTGCACGATCAGTTGCAGCGGCGACTTGGCCTCGGCCCATTTGCTTTCCAGGGTCAGTTCTTCCTGGCCCTTGGCGTCGAGCGTGCTCTCGTCCAGTTCGAAATCCTGGCTCAGCTCTTCTTCGGTGACCGAACCGAACTGGAAGCCCGGCAGGGCTTTGACCGCCTCACGCAGCGGGCGCACATAAACCTGCCCGCTGACCCGGTTGCCCGAGGCCGGCGCGCCGTACAGATAACGGCCGTTGACCTGGATGACCGGGTCATCCGCCGGGCTCAGCGCGGTGTCGCTGCCCTTGAGTTCCAGCGCCAGGCGCTCGGGCAGGAAGTCTTCGACGAGGAATTCATACAGCTGCGGCTTGCCATCGCCCAAGTCGAATACCAACTGCCACCGCCCGGTCGGCGCTTCGCCGGCCAGTTGCAGCGCGTATTGATAGAGGCCGGAAGCGTCGGCGTCCCACACGAACTTGCGGCTGACCTGCTCATCCGGTCGGCGCACTTCGACGCTTACCGGTTGCGGCTTGACGACGTTGCCGTCCTTGTCACGCAACAGCGCGTTGAGCAGCACGGTTTCACCGGGACGGTACAAATCACGCGGACCGAACACAAAAAACTGCAGCGGATGGGACGGCTGGCCAGCGATATCGAACTCGGCCAGGTCCAGCGCCGCGCTGTCGAGGCGCAATAAGCTGGTCTGTTCGCCTTGTTTGGCCAGCAGCACCTGGGCTTTTTTCGGCAGCGGCAACTCGGCGTGGCCACCGTCTTCGGTCTTGCCCTGGCCGAGCACACGGCCTTCGGCATCGAGAATTTCCAGCTCGACGCCGTTCAGCGCCTTGCCACCTTCCAGCGCCTGGGTAAACACATCCAGGCGATTGGCGTAGCGGTGCACCGACAGGCCGATATCGCTCAAGGTGAACAACGTGGCCGGTTGCGAATAGTTGTAGGTGCCTGAGGCACGCATCACCGCCAGGTACACTCCGGGCTGCTGCAATTGCTTGAGGCCGGCGATCGGCAGCAACAGGGTTTCGCGGGTATTGCGCGCCGGGTTCAAGTCGAAACGCCCGCCGTAGACCAGGTCGGCCATCGGCAGCAATTCGCGGGACTCGTAACTTTGCAGGCTGGTATTGCGCCCCCACTGCGCCAGGAACGACGGCAGTGACTCGGGCTTGATGCGGAAGAATTCGACGTCGATCTTGTCGACGTTCAGCGCGATCACCGGCAAGCCTTCGGCCAGGCGCGTGGGCAGCAACGTGCCGCGGCTGGCGAAGCCGACGGTAGCTTGCAGGTCACGGGTTTCCAGGCGGGCGCTGTACTCGGCGGGCAGCAGGTTGTTATTCACCGCTCTGACACCGGGGTCCACCGTGAGCACCAGCTTGCGCTGCGGCTCCAGGTGACGCAGGCGCAATTCCATCAGGTTGTCGGAGAGTTCCCAGGCGCCATCGACCTTGCCTGACTTGCTGTCCACCAGATGGACTTTGTCGGCGAACTTCTGATCCGGGTCCAGGGGAATGGAGAAACTCACCGACAAGGTGCTGGCCCCATCCAACTGCACCTCGGACACGTCCACCACGCTCAACTCGCGCCCGGCGTAGCGCTGCTTCAACGCCGCCACATCCACTGCCGCCTTGGCCGGCTTGGGCGCAACGCTCGCCGCCGGGGCGGAGGGTGCAGACGGTTTATCGGAAGAATCGCAGGCGCTCAGCAGGGCCAGCGCGCAGGCCAGGAACAATCCTTTGTTAAGCATGGGGCACTCGTCGTCAGAGGAAACCGGGGGTGAACTATATATCAGCGCCGGGCAAGCCGCTGTGGCGCCGGTCACATTGACCGACGGAGGGTGGGTTGGTTCTCGGCGTCATTCGGGCTAAACCAAATCCCACAAACAATGCAGATCAAAATGTGGGAGGGGGCTTGCTCCCGATGGCGGCCTGACAGCCGACCATGATGTTGGATCAGAGCGAGTACATATCCGTTGCTGCGGTAACGGCGGCTTATGGTTCCGCCCTGACGGCGGGTCACTTTGGAAAAGAGCCCCAAAGTAACCAAAGGGCTCTTGCCCCACCACTCGGCACCTCGCCTAGGCTCGGTGTGCCCGTAATCCGACAGCGATTTGGGGGGCCGCCGCCCCGCGCCATCCATGGCGCGGGGCGGCTAAACCGGCATCCCTGCCGGTTTACCCCCCAAATCACTGTCGAATTCCGGCCAGCGTGGTTTAACGGGGCGCTTGGATCAAAAGCAAGATCACAAGCAAGAGCGGCTCGCTTCGCATCGTGGTTACCGTGGCGGCTACAAAGTTGTGTAGATACCTATGGCCATCAGGAGCAAGCCCCCTCTTATCAAACTTAAAATAACTCGCTGATTTTAAAGGATTAATTTTTCAGTTAAAAACTGAAATTTCACATTCAAAGATCGTTCCCACGCTCCTGCGTGGGATTGCAGCCCGTGACGCTCCGCGTCACCTGTGCGCAATCGCCGAAACTTGCAGCGCTTGGCGGGACGCGGAGCGTCCCAGGAGGCATTCCCACGCAGAGCGCGGGAACGATCACCTCAGCGCCAAGAATATTTGTAGGCGCCCCCAGTTTGCTGCGCGACAGCGCTACGTCGAAGAGGTAGTGGGGCCTCCCACATTGGTTCTGCGGTGTGGCGGGTGGACGGTTACAATGCGCCACCCTCGAAGGAGCCTTCATGACCACCCTGCTCACCGACTGGCGCCACCGCCCCACCCATCGCCGTGTCTGGGCCCTGGCCGCGCCGATGATCCTGTCGAATATCTCCGTGCCGCTGGTAGCCCTGGTCGACAGCATGGTCATCGGCCACCTGCCCCACGCTCACCAACTGGGCGCCGTGGCCGTCGGGGCCAGCTTGTATACCTTCCTCGCCTGGGCCATGGGTTTCCTGCGCATGGGCTCCACCGGTTTTGCCGCCCAGGCCGCCGGGCGTAATGACGGTGCGGCCTTGCGGCAGATATTGCTGCAGGGCCTGTTGCTGGCGCTGGGGTTGGCGATGTTGCTCGGCACCGTGGGTATCCCGCTCAGTCATCTGGCCCTGGAGTGGATGCAACCCTCCGCCGAACTGAACCAACTGACCCGTGAATTCTTCCATACGCGCCTGTTTGGTCTGCCTGCGGCACTGGCCAGTTATGCGCTGGTCGGCTGGTTCCTCGGCACCCAGAACGCCCGTGCGCCGCTGGCGATTCTGCTGACCACCAACCTGGTCAATATCGCGCTGAACCTGTGGTTCGTGCTCGGCCTGGACTGGGGCGTGGTCGGTTCGGCCCGCGCCTCGGTGATCGCCGAGTGGACCGGCGCCCTGCTCGGCCTGGCCCTCACGCAAAAAGCCCTGCGCGCCTACCCTGGGCATATCGCCTGGGGCGCATTGAAACTGTGGGAAAGCTGGCGCCCGCTGCTGGCGGTCAACCGCGACATCTTTATCCGCAGCCTGGCGTTGCAATCGGTGTTCTTCATGATCACGGTGCAAGGCGCGCGCCTGGGCGATGCCACCGTGGCGGCTAATGCGCTGTTGCTCAACGGCCTGCTGCTGACCGCTCACGCCTTGGACGGTCTGGCCCACGCGGTGGAAGCCCTGTGCGGCCACGCCATCGGTGCGCATGATCGCCAGGCGTTGAGACGTTCATTGGTGGTGGCCTGTGGCTGGTCATTGATCGCCAGCCTGGGCTTCGCATTGCTCTTTACCTTCGGCGGCCATGTGTTTATCGCCATGCAGACGGATATCCCCAGCGTGCGCGAAACCGCCGATATCTACCTGCCCTACCTCGCGGTATTGCCGTTGATTACGGTGTGGAGTTATTTACTGGATGGACTGTTTATCGGCGCAACGCGGGCGCGGGAAATGCGCAATGGGATGTTGCTGACGGTGTTGATCGTGCTGCCGTTTGCCTGGATGTTGCAGGGGCTCGGCAATCACGGACTGTGGATAACTTTCCTACTCTTTATGGCGGTGCGCAGTCTGACGCTCTGGGCTATTGCCTGGCGGTTGAATAAACACAATCGGTGGCTGAACGATACGCCACGCTGACCTCCATACCTGTTAGTTCTTACAGGTGACAAGCTTCCCTGTCGGACGTTAAATCGACCTATACCGCCCTAGGGAAGACAGAACATGAAAAACCGGACATTGCCTTTTATTGCGCCCATGCTACTGGTCGCTGTGCTGCAAAACGCCCATGCAGCTGACACCTCTGATCCGCTACCTATGGAATCCATACCCGATGGGCAAGTCGTGGTTCCAGCGGTGCAAGCGCCGGACGCACCACCTGCGCTCCTCTCGCCGCAAACCGTCGAGGTGCGTAACAACAGCCCATTCAGTGTATTGGTGGTGCAGAAGGGTCATAAGGAAACCTTGGAGACTAAGGGCATTCTCGAACGGAACGTGAGTCAATATCCGGTTTCTGTAACGCCTGCCGACGGTACTGCCAAGCTGAAATTTGTGACACTCACAAGCAAAACTGGCACCTGCAAGCAACAGTTTTGCCTGATCGTTCAGTAGCAAAAAAGGGGCTGCAGGGTTAGCTGCTGCCCCTGTTGAAGGCTGGATCGGTATCAGGAAGAAAGATACGACGAACGCGTCAGCCCCAGACGCAGCGCATCGAGGAACTGGGTGCGCTCCGAAGCACTGATCTTCGCGCTCGCGCATTTGTCACGGTAATGCGTCATCAACTCTTCCGGCGACAAGTGCACATAGCGCAGCATGTCTTCGATGGTGTCGTGGGTCTCGATACCGGCGCTGTACACCGAACCGTCTTCACGCTGGTAGATGTTCACCGAGTCGGTGTCGCCGAACAGGTTGTGCATGTCACCAAGGATTTCCTGGTAAGCCCCCACCAGGAAAATACCCAGCAGGTAGTCTTCGCCCTCGTTCAGGGCATGTACCGGCAGGCTGGTCTCGATGCTCTGCTCGTCAACGTACTGCTTGATCTTGCCGTCGGAGTCGCAGGTCAGGTCTTGCAGCACGGCGCGGCGCAGCGGTTCTTCGTCGAGGCGATGCAGCGGCAGGATCGGCAGTACCTGGCCGATGGCCCAGGTGTCCGGCAGGCTCTGGAACACCGAGAAGTTGCAGATGTACTTGTCGGCCAACTTGTCGTTGAGTTCGTCCAGCACCTGGCGGTGCGAGCGCTGGCGCGCCTTGAGCGAGTTGTGCAGGCGGCGGCACACGGCGAAGTAGCACTGTTCGGCCAGGGCTTTCTCGGCCAGGGTCAGTTTGCCGTCGGCATACTGGGTGGCCACGTCGCTCATGTAGTGGGTGGCGCGCCAGTAGGTTTCGGTGACCATCTCGATATCGGTCGGTCCGAGCAGGTCCACCAGCCATTGCACGGTTTCCGGCAGGCTTTCCTTGTTTTCGATGGTCGGGATTTCGTCGTTGTGTTTCTCGACGTCGGTCACCTGCACCACCAGCATGGCGTGGTGGGCGGTCAGGGAACGGCCGCTTTCGGAGAAGATGTGCGGGTGCGGCAGGCTCTGCGCGTCGCAGAATTCCTTGAGCATGCCCACCACCACGCCGGCGTAGTCGTCCATGTCGTAGTTGATCGAGCTGGCGTTACGCGAGTGGGTACCGTCGTAGTCCACGCCCAGGCCACCGCCTACGTCGATGTGGTCCACCGGCAGGCCGAGGTTGCGCAGTTCGCCGTAGTAACGAATGGCTTCCTTGAACCCGTGCTGGTAGTCGGCCAGGTTGGCGATCTGCGAGCCCATGTGGAAGTGCAGCAGGCGGATGCCCTGGTCCAGGCCCGCCGCGCGGAAACGCTCGACCACCGACAGCAGTTGCGCCGCCGACAACCCGAACTTGGACTTTTCACCGCCGGTGTCAGCCCACTTGCTCGAAGCCAGCGACGACAGGCGCACACGCAAGCCGACCTGTGGCTTGACCTTGAGGCTGGCAGCCTCTTCGATTACCAGCCCCACTTCGGATTCTTTCTCGATCACGATAAACACGTTGTGGCCGAGCTTCTGGCCCATCAGCGCGAGGCGGATGAACTCTCGGTCCTTGTAACCGTTGCAGACGATGGTGCCGCCCTTCGGCGCCAGGGCCAATACGGCCAGCAGCTCAGGCTTGGAGCCGGCTTCCAGGCCGATGGAGACGTTCTGGGTGGCGATGATGTTCTCGATCACCGCTTCCTGCTGGTTCACCTTGATCGGGTACAGCGCGGTGTATTGGCTCTGGTATTCCAGGCGTTCGATGTTCGAATCGAAGGCACCGGTGAGCTGGCGGACACGGTCTTGCAGGATATCGGGGAAGCGCACCAGCAGCGGCAACGACAGGCCGCTTTTGCGCAGCGCGTCGACTTGCTCGTACAAATCGACGGGCGTGCTGTTCGGACCGTTCGGACGGACTTCTACGCGACCGGCTTCATTGATCGCGAAATAACCGGCCCCCCAATGGCGAATCCCATAAACGCTGCGGCTGTCCGCAACTGTCCATTGGCTGCCATCGTCTTTGCGTGTGCGTCGTACGGACATCGAAGTCCCCTATAAATGAAGGCGAAGGCGCCACCTCAAGCGGAGGCTGGCGCAGTCTAAAGAATGAAAATGACGATTTGCCTGTGAGGGAGGTAGACCTCGCTTGCAGGACAGAGTTTAGACACAGGTTGGGAAGAGGCTTTCAGCCGCCGGACTTCTTGGCCTTGTAACCGAGCTTGATCAACTCGGCCAACAGCAGTTCGACGTGATCGCCCTGGATTTCAATGACCCCGTCTTTCAACGCGCCACCGGTGCCGCAGCGCTTTTTCAGCGCGGTGGCAAGCTCCTTGAGCGCGTCTTCGGCCAGCGGCACGCCGGTGATGGTGGTCACCGTCTTGCCGCCTCGGCCTTTGCTCTCGCGGCGTACGCGGGCAATGCCGTCGCCTTCGGGAATCAGGGTGTTCTTGCAGGTGCACGAATCCACGGGCTGACGACAGTCCGGGCAGTGTCGACCTGCGTCGGTGGAAAATACCAGGCCACCGAGGGCGGCGAAGGATGCGGCTTTCTTGGCCACCGGCAATCCTCTAGGGGATGAAAAGTGGCGCAGTGTAACGGCAAAAAGCCAAGTTGCTAAGGGCCAAATGGCGCCATTTCATGCAACTTTAGCGACGCAACGCCAGATAGCGCCGCAGGCCCTCTTGAGCGTCCGGGCAGTAAGACTTGTGTTTCGCCTCGCTCAACACCGTTTCAATCGGCAGGAAGCGCGCTTCCATGACTTCTTCGGGCTGCAGGCACAGTGGCCCGTCCCATACCGCAGAGTAGGAGGTGCACCAAAGCCTGCTGTCGCCGTCTTCGAAATAGAAATGGTCATGTTCGGTCAATTCCACGCCGCTGACGCCGAGTTCTTCTGCAAGCTCACGGGCCGCCGAATCGGCATAGGTCTCCCCTGCCGCGACCATCCCGCCCGCAGCCGTGTCCCAGAAACCTGGATACAGCGCTTTGCTCAGGGTGCGCCGATGCACGCACAACTCACCCTTGGTATTGAACAGGAATATGAAGGTGCAACGGCCGATCAAGCCGCGCCGGCGAAGGTCGGACCTGACCAGGTGGCCGAGCAGGTTGTCCTGCTCGTCGACCCAACAGATCAGTTCAGCATCGGAGGCCACGCGGTGGGCAGCCTCCCTATGAGTAGCGTCCATCATCAACCCTGGTTGAGGAGCTGACGCAAGTCGATCACTGCAGCGTTGGCCCGGGAAATGTAGTTGGCCATCACCAGCGAATGGTTCGCCAGAACCCCGAAACCACTGCCATTGAGAATCATCGGACTCCACACCGGTTCCTGCGAGGCCTCCAGCTCACGAATGATCTGGCGCACGCTGACGGTGGCGTTTTTCTTGGCCAGCACGTCGGCAAAATCGACTTCGATGGCGCGCAGCAGGTGGGACAGTGCCCACGCCTGGCCACGGGCCTCGTAGAACACGTTGTCGATCTGCATCCAGGGGGTTTCCACCACTTCCTCATCGACCTGCGGTACTTCACCGGGCGCCAGCGCTTCGGTTTTCAGCGCGGTGTTCAGCTTGACCCGGCCCACGCTGGCCGACAGGCGCTGCGACAGCGAACCCAGGCGGGTGGCGACATCACCCAGCCAGTTGTTCAGGTTGTCGGCGCGCGAATAGAACAGCGCGCCCTTCTGGTTCGGGTCGGACAGGCGTGCTTCGTAGCGGTTCAGGGAGTTGATGCCTTCCTGGTATTCCGACTCGCTGGACGGCAGCACCCAGCTCTTGTTGTCGAAGTTGAAACGTGGCTCGGCCTTGGCCAGGTCAGCGTCTTCAGCCGACTGCGACTGCGAACGGGCGAAGTCTTTGCGCAGGGCACGGGTCAGGTCACGCACCTGCACCAGCACGCCGTACTCCCAACTGGGCATGTTGTCCATCCACAGGCCTGGCGGGAAACGGTCGTTGGAAATGTAGCCACCTGGCTTGTTCAGCAAGGTGCCGACCACACTTTTCAGGGTCTCGACGGTGGTATAGCCGATCACCATCTGCTTGCCTTCCTTCTCGGCCGCCAGCTGGGCGTTTTGCTGGACCGGGAACAACGCGGGTTCCTGACTCCAATACCAACCCAGGCCACCGGTGACCAGCAAGTACAAGCAGATCACGCTGAGCAAGGCGCGGCTCATCAGCAGGTTGCGAACGTAGCTGCGGTTGGCCGACTTGGGCTCAGGGGCGGGGCCTTTGGCACTGCCTTCGCGGTTTTTCCAGTCCAGCATGGCGATATCCTTTCAATCACTTGAGTTCATGCACATCAATTGTCCGGGTGCGGTCAAACATTCCGACCACAACCCTACCCCATCGTGCCCATCAGTACGGGCTTTTAAACCAAATTGGCGCATACCGAAGGTTGAACTATAAAGGATGCACGCTTTTTACACAGCGCGACCACGAGGTCAAAAAATGAATACCGCCGACACGTACTTAATTGACGTATGACACTCATGCAGCAGAAAAGAGGTGCTAGCATAGAGCCATCAGTCGACCTCAGCATGCACCCGCACAGTAGTCAGGATATGACCGAGTCAGAAGACCCCAGCCGCGAGCGTCTCAAGCAGCACTTTGCCCAGCGGGTAATTCATCAGGCACGTCAAATTCTTGAGATCTGGCAGCGCCTGCAGCGTAGCGAATGGTCCAACGCGGATTTCTCCGAGCTCAATGAAGCCAATCTGCGCCTGCAGCGCTTTGCCGAGCGCTTCGAACAGCCCGAACACCGCCAACTGGCCCAGCACATTGGCGAGTCCCTCAAAGCGGTGGATGAAAACCGCGGGCGCCTGAGCAGCCAATTGATCACAGAGCTCAATCGCTTGATGCAGCGCTTGTCGCGCACCGGGCTGCGCCAGGGCGATCAGCTGGAACAAACCCTGCTGCCGCCGATGCGCAAGCCGATCTACGTGATGCTGGCCGACCACAACCGCGCCGAGCGCCTGGCCAAGCAGTTGGAATTCTTCGGCATGAGCGCCCAGTCCCTGGACAGCGTCGCAGCCTTTCGCGCCGCCATGGCCGAGCGCCTGCCGTCGGCCATCGTGATGGACGTGGATTTCTGCGGCACCGGCCTGGGCCTGAAACTGGCTGCCGAAGCCCAGGAAGGCCTGGAGCAAAAGCTGCCGCTGCTGTTTTTCAGCCTGCATGAAACCGACACCCCGACCCGCCTGGCCGCCGTGCGCGCCGGCGGCGAAGAATTCCTGACCGGCACGCTGGAGGCCTCGAGCCTGCTGGAAAAGATCGAAGTGCTGACCTGCGTGGCTCAATATGAGCCGTATAAAGTGCTGATCATTGACGACTCCCGCGCCCAGGCGTTGCATACCGAGCGCCTGCTCAACAGCGCCGGCATCGTCACCCGCACGTTGATCGAGCCGATCCGGGCCATGGCCGAACTGGCCGACTTCCAGCCCGACCTGATCATCCTCGACATGTACATGCCCGCCTGCACCGGCACCGAGCTGGCCAAGGTGATTCGTCACAACGACCGCTATGTCAGCGTACCGATCATCTACCTGTCGGCCGAAGACGACCTGGACAAACAGCTGGATGCGATGAGCGAAGGCGGTGACGACTTCCTGACCAAGCCGATCAAGCCGCGCCACCTGATCACCACCGTGCGCAACCGCGCGGCGCGTGCGCGCAATTTGAAAGCGCGGATGGTGCGCGACAGCCTGACCGGGCTGTACAACCACACGCATATCCTGCAACTGCTCGAAGACTGCAGCTTCCGCGCCCGCCGCGAGAACAAGCCGCTGAGCTTTGCCATGCTCGATATCGACCACTTCAAGCGGGTCAATGACAGCCACGGTCACCCCATGGGCGACCGCGTGATCAAAAGCCTGGCGTTGTTTCTCAAGCAGCGTTTGCGCAAGAGCGACTATATCGGCCGTTATGGCGGTGAGGAATTCGCCATTGTGATGCCCGACACCGACCTCGAATCGGCCTGCAATGTGTTGGACGAGATTCGTGGGCGTTTTGCGGAAATCCACTACCCGGCCCAACCCCAGGATTTATGGTGCACCTTCAGCGCCGGACTGGTGGAATTGTGCGACGGTTCCGACAGCCTGACGATGGCCGCCCAGGCCGATGAGGCGCTGTACCGCGCCAAGCATGCCGGACGTAACCGCGTGCAAGCTGCTCGCACATCAAAGCAAAGTGCCATCTTTTCACCGGAATCCACTGATTCGGTCATAACTTTGTAATGTAAACGCAATAACTTCAGGCACTTATCTTTTGCTGTCGGTTGAAACCACGCATGCGCCTGAAGCTGCTGACCAATCTCAATACCCTTTTGTTGGTGGCCGTGTGCCTGGCACTCGGAGCGACGCTGTGGTGGTCGCAACGAGCACTGGAGCGCCCGTACCTGTTGATGGAGCGCTATCTGGGGCTGTCCCAGGCCTTCGAGAATCAGGCCGCACGCAATATCGACGACTACCTGGCCAGCGGCGATGCCCTGCGCTTGAGCAGCGCCGGCCAGAGCCTGGAAAGCCTGCTGCAGCAGCTCGATTCATTGCCGCCCGAGTTGGCGCAGAACCTGCGACCCAGCCTCACGGAGCTAGACACCTTCAGCAAAACCGACCTGCTCGCCGCCGGTAAACTGGCCGGTGACCCGCAAGCGCTGTTATTGCAGGCCGAACGCGAGCTGGGGGCGAACCTGGAGCAACTGAGCCAGTACGCCAGCGCCGTGAATGCCCCTGACGCGGCGCGCTATCTGCCGCCACTGCTGGCCGCCTCGCAACACCTGGGCAAGCTGTCCCTGGCCCGGGACAAACTGGTGAGCAGCGGTCGCGCCGAATTGGCCGATGATGTAGAGCGTGAAATCGCCAACATTCGTACCCAGGCCGACCTGTTGGCCCAGCTGCCTTTGCTCGGGGTGAAGGCCAGCGCCGAATCCAGCAGCGACGATTTTTCCGCGTTGATGGGCCTGGAAAACGCTGAAAAAACCGAAGCCCAGGACACCGGCGTCGACCTCAAGCGTGAACTCAACAGCCTGTTGACCCGCTACCCCGCCGAACTCAAGCGCACCCGCGAACAGATCCAGCAACGCACCGACCTCGCCGCCGCCACACACATCAAGATCACCCGCGTGCGACAAGCCATCGCCGGCCTGGAGCCGGTGGTGCGCGCGCAGCACGCCAACATCCAGGGCGAAGTGCGCCTGATGCAGGGGCTGATGATTGGCCTGATCCTGCTGATCGCACTGTTGATCGATACCCTGCAACGCCGCCTGGCGCGAGTGCTGACCCACCTCGCCCCAGCGCTTTCCACCTGGGCCGAAGGCAACTTCAGCCAGCCGATAGCCTTGGGCAGGACCAATCGCGAGCTGCGCGACATCGAAGCCTCGCTGAATCGCCTGCGCGCTTATCTGGTGGACCTCGTCGGCACGATCCGCGGCAATGCCGAAGAAGTCGCCGGCAGCAGCCGCACCCTGGCCGAACTGAGCAGCGGTTTGCACGACGGCGCCGAACGCCAGGCCGGTGACACCGCGCAGATTCGTGACTCTCTGGGCGAACTGGAGGCGACCATCCAGCAAGTGGCGGGTGATGCCAGCCAGGCTGCGGGCGCGAGTCGCAGTGCCGGCGTCGCCGTGGAACAAGGCCAGCGGGTGATCGGCCTGAGCCTGGCCGGGTTGCATGCCCTGGTGGGTGAAGTGCAGCAAAATGCGCAAATGATCGAGAAACTCGCCGCAGAGTCCGCGACCATCGGCGGCGTACTCACGGTGATCCGCTCGATCGCCGAGCAGACCAACCTGCTGGCGCTCAACGCGGCGATCGAAGCGGCGCGCGCCGGTGAGGCCGGGCGGGGCTTTGCCGTGGTCGCCGATGAAGTGCGCTCCCTGGCCCAACGCACCGCCGGCGCCACCGCCGAAATCCAGAGCCTGATCGCCGGCCTGCAAACCGCCGCGCACCAATCGGTACAAGGCATGCGGGCACAGGTCGAACACGCCGAAGCCACCGCCGAGCAAGCCCAGGCCGCCGATGGCGCGCTGGATGAAATCGTCGGGGCGATCCAGACCATCTCCGCGACCGCCGTGCGCATCGCTGACGTAACGGCGCAGCAAAGCGGGGCCGTGAGTGAGATTCGCGACAACAGCGAAAGAATTCACCAACTGGGTGAAGACAACCTGCGGCGTATCGGCCAGGGACGCAGCCAGGGCGAGCATCTGCTGGTGCTGGGCGGGCAGCTCAATACGGCTGTAAAAGCCTTTCGGGTCTGACCCAATCCTGCGCCCCATGAAGATCAAATGTGGGAGGGGGCTTGCTCCCGATTGCGGTAGCTCAGTTACAGATGTCGAGACTGACACACTGCTATCGGGGGCAAGCCCCCTCCCACATTGATCTCCCACATGTTCTCGATTGCATTGCCAATGACCAGATCCTGAGCCACAGTCACAAATTTCGCGCAATCCTCGCTAATCGTGCTGGCTACTGCATAGAACTGGACAGTCACAAAGGCTTTGCGGCATAGTCGCCGGGTTCTGCCGTACCCCACCAATAACAAGGAACAGCCGATGGCGACCTTACTGGTTCTTCACGGACCCAACCTGAACCTGCTCGGCACCCGCGAACCGGGCGTCTACGGGGCAGTGACCCTGGATCAGATCAACCTCGATCTGGAACAGCGGGCCCGTGTCGCCGGCCACCATTTGCTCTACCTGCAAAGCAATGCCGAGTATGAATTGATTGATCGCATCCATGCCGCGCGTGGCGAAGGCGTGGATTTCATTCTGATCAATCCCGCCGCTTTTACGCACACAAGCGTTGCATTACGTGACGCGCTGCTGGCGGTGAGCATCCCATTCATCGAAGTGCATTTATCGAACGTGCACAAACGCGAAGCTTTCCGCCATCACTCTTACTTCTCCGATGTAGCGGTAGGAGTGATCTGCGGCCTTGGCGCCAGCGGTTACCGACTGGCCCTGGAGGCCGCCCTGGAACACGTTGAAGAACAGGCTAAACGCCCCTGACCGCCCCTTGGGAGTTGATGATTCATGGATATCCGTAAAGTTAAGAAACTGATCGAACTGCTGGAAGAATCCGGTATCGACGAGCTGGAAATCAAGGAAGGCGAAGAGTCCGTACGGATCAGCCGTCACAGCAAGACCCCGGCTCAACAGTTCTACGCGCCACAGATGCAAGCACCGGCTCCGGCCGCTGCCGCACCTGCCGCCGCTCCAGCCGCCGCCGCGCCTGCGGCGCCAGCAGCCCCTGAGCTGAACGGTTTCGTGGTCAAGTCGCCAATGGTCGGTACTTTCTACCGCACCCCGGCACCGACCTCGCCAGCCTTCGTTGAAGTGGGCAAGACCGTGAAAGTGGGCGACACCATCTGCATCGTTGAAGCGATGAAGATGATGAACCACATCACGGCCGAAAAAGCCGGCACCATCGAATCCATCCTGGTAGAAAACGGTCAGCCGGTTGAGTACGACCAGCCGCTGTTCACCATCGTTTGAACCGCGGAGCGCCTTCGATGTTGAAACCTGCGAAGAAACTGCAAAAAGTCCTGATCGCCAACCGCGGCGAGATCGCGCTGCGTATCCTGCGCGCCTGTAAGGAAGAGGGCATCAAGACCGTCGCTGTTTACTCGACGGCCGATACCGAATTGATGCACGTGAAACTGGCGGACGAGAGCATCTGCATCGGCCCGCCCCTGGCGACCAACTCGTACCTGAAAGTCTCGAACATCATCGCTGCCGCCGAAGTGACCGGCGCCGATGGCATTCACCCAGGCTACGGCTTCCTCGCGGAAAACGCCGATTTCGCCGAACAGGTGGAAAAATCCGGGTTTGCCTTCATCGGCCCGAAAGCCGAAACCATTCGCCTGATGGGCGACAAGGTCTCGGCCAAGGACGCCATGATCGCGGCCGGCGTGCCTACCGTTCCCGGCTCCGACGGCCCGCTGCCTGAGGACGAGGAAACCGCCCTGCGCATTGGTCGCGAAGTCGGCTACCCGGTGATCATCAAGGCCGCCGGTGGCGGTGGTGGTCGCGGCATGCGCGTGGTGCACAAGGAAGAAGAACTGATCGAAGCTGCCAAGCAGACCCGCTCCGAAGCGGCTGCCTGGTTTGGCAACCCGATGGTCTACCTGGAGAAGTACCTGACCAACCCACGTCACGTGGAAGTGCAGGTACTGTCCGACGGCCAGGGCCACGCCATCCACCTGGGCGACCGCGATTGCTCGCTGCAGCGTCGTCACCAGAAGGTATTGGAAGAAGCCCCGGCACCGGGCCTGGACGAGAAAGCCCGCCAGGAAGTCTTGGCGCGCTGCGTCAAGGCGTGCATCGACATCAACTACCGTGGCGCCGGTACTTTCGAGTTCCTCTACGAGAACGGCCGTTTCTATTTCATCGAGATGAACACTCGCGTGCAGGTAGAGCACCCGGTGTCGGAGATGGTCACCGGTATCGACATCGTCAAGGAGATGCTCAGCATCGCCGCCGGCAACGTGCTGTCCTTCACCCAGGACGACGTGAAAATCCACGGCCACTCCCTGGAGTGCCGGATCAACGCCGAAGACCCGCAAACCTTTATGCCGAGCCCTGGCCTGGTCAAGCACTTCCACGCGCCCGGCGGCAACGGCGTACGTGTGGATTCGCACCTGTACAGCGGCTACAAGGTTCCGTCCAACTACGACTCGCTGATCGGCAAGCTGATCACCTGGGGCGCGACTCGCGATGAGGCCATGGCCCGCATGCGCAACGCCCTGGACGAAATCGTGGTCGACGGCATCAAGACCAACATCCCGCTGCATCGGGACCTGGTGCGTGATGAAGGCTTCTGCGAAGGTGGTGTGAACATTCACTACCTGGAACACAAGCTGGCCAACCAGTAAGTGCTCCACCCAACATAGCCGCCTTCGGGCGGCTTTGTTGTTTCTGGAACTCCGATTTCCAGCATGTACACAGTTCAAATGTGGGAGGGGGCTTGCTCCCGATAGCGGAGTGTCAGTCATGAATAAGCCAACTGAAACACCGCTATCGGGAGCAAGCCCCCTCCCACAGTTGGCCTGCATGCAGTCAGTAATGTCGTCTTCTGCACGCCGCTCGCGTAAACTTGCGCGCTTTCGCAGCCCCATCCCGCTGCACACTCATTTTTTCAAAGGTGCCCGCCATGCCTTGGCTGCAAGTCCGTCTCGCCATCAGCCCAGAACAAGCCGAAACCTACGAAGACGCTTTCCTCGAAGTCGGCGCTGTGTCGGTGACCTTCATGGACGCTGAAGACCAACCGATCTTCGAACCGGAACTCAACACCACCCCGCTGTGGTCCCACACCCACTTGCTGGCCCTGTTCGAAGACGGTACCGAGGCCGCCAGCGTGCTGGCCCATCTGGAGTTGCTCACCGGCACCCCGCTGCCGGAGCATCACAGCGAAGTGATCGAAGACCAGGATTGGGAACGCAGCTGGATGGACAATTTCCAGCCCATGCGTTTCGGCCAGCACCTGTGGATCGTACCCAGCTGGCACGCCGCCCCCGAGCCGGATGCGGTCAACCTGCTGCTGGACCCGGGCCTGGCGTTCGGCACCGGCACTCACCCCACCACCGCGCTGTGCCTGGAATGGCTGGACGGCCAGGACCTGACCGACTGCAACGTGCTCGACTTCGGCTGCGGCTCGGGGATCCTGGCCATTGCCGCGCTGCTGCTGGGCGCCAAGCAGGCCGTGGGCACCGATATCGACGTGCAGGCCCTGGAAGCTTCCCGCGATAACGCCGGGCGCAACCACATTCCTGAAGGCCAATTCCCACTCTATCTGCCTGAGGACCTGCCCCAGGAACAGGCCGATGTGCTGGTCGCCAACATCCTCGCCGGGCCGTTGGTGTCGCTGGCGCCGCAGTTGTCGAGCCTGGTCAAGCCTGGCGGGCGCCTGGCACTGTCGGGCATTCTTGCCGAGCAAGGTGAAGAGGTCGCCGCCGCCTACGCCAGGGATTTCGAGCTGGACCCCATCGCCAACCGTGACGGCTGGGTACGCATCAGCGGTCGTCGGCGCTAGAATGAGCGCTTGTCTGAATCGGATGGCCGCATGAGCGACAGTTTCGTCACCCAGTGCCCGCATTGCCAAGCACGCTTTCGCGTCAACCACGCTCAATTGAGCGTGGCCCGTGGCGTGGTGCGCTGCGGCTCCTGCCTGCAGGTGTTCAACGCCGCGCGTCAGTTGCTGGAGCAGCGAGCCTCGGTGCCGGCAGCGCAACCTGAACAGTCCGGCGCTGATGAACCCACGCCTGAGCCGCCGCGCGCAATCAGCCAGAAACAGTGGACAGCCCAAGAGCTGGACCTGGACAACCTGGACCTGGACGAGGAGCTGGCCAAGCTCGAGCGCCGTGAAATTCAGCACACCCAGCCCGTCGGCGCGGACCGCCGCCAGCCCGGTGCCGAGCGTCGGCACAAGGAAGATGCCCTCAGCGCCAGCCGCAATACAGTCAAGGCCGAGGAAGAAAAGTGGGCCGCCAGCCTGTTCAGCGAGCCGCCGCAAGAGCGCGTCCTGCCCGCCGAAGCCGAGCCGGAGCCGAGCGAGCGCACCGAGCCGTCCCTGTCGTTTCACCGCGACGATCTCGACGACGACGAACCGCCACTGCGCTCGACCCCGGACGACGATCCCGACCCACCCTTCACGCCCCTGACGCCAGCGGCGCAAGCCACCGACGACCGCCCCCACGCCCGGCGCAAGCGCGCGCGTGCCGAGGCCAATGTCGACGAGGTGTTCCAGGACCTGGAAGACGACCCGCTGCACCTGTATGCGCAGAAGCGTCCGTCAGGCCTGGGCCGCCGCCTGACCTGGATCGTGCTGGTACTGCTCGCCGCCGCGGGCCTGGCGGGCCAGTACATCGCCTACCAATTCGACGAACTGGCCCGCCAGGACGCCTACCGTCCGTGGTTCCAGCAACTGTGCCCGAAATTGGGCTGCACCGTGCCATCACGGGTCGACATCGCCCACATCAAGAGCAGCAACCTGGTGGTGCGCAGCCATCCGGAGTTCGCCGGGGCGCTGGTGGTGGATGCGATCATCTACAACCGCGCGACCTTCTCCCAGCCCTTTCCGCAGCTGGAGCTGCGCTTTGCCGACTTGAACGGCGGCCTGATCGCCAGTCGGCGCTTCAAGCCCGCCGAGTACCTCAGCGGCGAGTTGGCCGGGGTCAGTGAAATGCCGTCGCAGACACCGATCCACATCTCCCTGGACATCCTTGACCCCGGCAGCAAAGCGGTGAACTACAGCCTGAGCTTCCATTCGCCCGAGTGAAGCTGCGCCAGAACCGAGGTTTGACGGCGGTTTATTGACTGCGCCGACGTCAACCAAACCGCTGGCGATAAAAAAATAACTGTTCAGATTTTATCCAATTCAGCCTTTATCCAGTCATCGAGAGCGGGTATCATGCCAACCCTTTTTCGAACTCTAATGATCCGGCCCCACAACAGGGAAGTCCTATGTCGGCGGTACGCATCGGCCCATATACATTGCACAACGGCTTGATCCTCGCCCCAATGGCGGGCGTCACGGACCAGCCCTTTCGTCAGCTCTGCAAACGTTTGGGCGCGGGTCTAGTAGTCTCTGAAATGGTCACCAGCGACATGAGTTTGTGGAACACCCGCAAGTCGCGGATGCGCATGATCCACGAAGGTGATCCCGAGCCACGCTCGGTGCAGATCGCCGGGGGTGATGCGCAGATGCTGGCGGAGGCGGCCCGGGCCAATGTGGAGCTGGGCGCGCAGATCATTGATATCAACATGGGCTGCCCGGCCAAGAAGGTCTGCAACAAGGCCGCAGGTTCCGCCCTGTTGAAAGATGAGCAGTTGGTTGCCGAGATCCTGCAGGCCGTTGTCGCCGCAGTCGATGTGCCGGTGACCCTGAAGATTCGGACCGGCTGGGACCGGGACAACAAGAATGGCCTGACGGTGGCGAAGATCGCCGAACAGGCAGGTATTGCAGCGCTGGCGGTGCATGGCCGCACCCGCGCCGACCTTTACACCGGGGAAGCCGAGTACGACACCATTGCCGCGATCAAGCAGGCGGTGTCGATGCCGGTGTTTGCCAATGGCGATATCGATTCAGCCGAGAAAGCCCGGCGCGTTCTGCACGCAACCGGTGCCGACGGCGTGTTGATCGGCCGGGCCGCCCAGGGGCGGCCATGGATTTTCCGTGAGATCGAGCATTTCCTGCGTACCGGCAACGTGTTGCCGGCACCGGGACTGACCGAGGTGGAACGTATTCTGCTAGAGCATCTGGCCGCCCTGCACGCCTTCTATGGGGATGTGATGGGCGTACGCATTGCTCGCAAGCATGTCGGCTGGTACCTCGCCACCTTGCCGGGCGCCAGGGAATTTCGCGCTCAGTTCAACCGTTTGGATGAAACGCAGGCACAGGTCGCCACCGTTCGTGAGTTCTTCGCCGAACGTGACAAGAGCCTGGGAACAGGGGATGGAGAAGGGGTGGCCGCATGACGATGATGACCGAGACTTTAGTGAGTGGAACAGCACCCGTGAGCGACAACGTCAATTTGAAACAGCACCTCAACACGCCGAGCGAAGAAGGCCAGACCCTTCGCGGGAGTGTCGAGAAGGCGCTGCACAATTATTTCGCCCACCTCGAGGGCGCTTCCGTCACGGACGTGTACAACCTGGTGCTCTCCGAAGTCGAGGCGCCCCTGCTCGAAAGCGTGATGAACTACGTCAAGGGCAACCAGACCAAAGCCAGTGAGCTGCTGGGCCTCAACCGGGGCACGTTGCGCAAAAAGCTCAAGCAATACGATTTGCTGTAAGCATTCAATCAAACCAGAAAGGCGCCCGCGTAAAAACGGTCGCCTTTTTTGCTGACTCCTTTGCTTTTGATGGAAATTGAGATGACCGACCAGACTACCCGCCTGCCGATCCGCCGCGCCTTGATCAGTGTTTCCGACAAGACCGGGATCCTCGAATTTGCCCGGGAGCTGGAAGCCCTTGGCGTGGAAATCCTCTCCACGGGCGGGACCTTCAAACTGCTGCAGGACAACGGCGTGGCCGCAGTAGAAGTCGCGGACTACACCGGTTTCGCGGAAATGATGGACGGTCGGGTCAAGACCCTGCACCCGAAAATCCACGGCGGCATCCTTGGCCGTCGCGGTATCGACGACGCCATCATGAACGAGCACGGCATCAAGCCGATCGACCTGGTGGCGGTTAACCTCTACCCGTTCGAAGCCACCATCAACAAGCCAGGCTGCGACCTGCCGACCGCCATCGAAAACATCGATATCGGCGGCCCGACCATGGTTCGCTCGGCCGCCAAGAACCACAAAGACGTGGCCATCGTGGTCAACGCCAGCGACTACACCCAAGTGCTCGACAGCCTCAAAGCCGGTGGCCTGACCTACGCCCAGCGGTTTGACCTGATGCTCAAGGCGTTCGAACACACCGCCGCCTACGACGGCATGATCGCCAACTACATGGGCACTGTGAACCAGGCCGCCGACGTCCTGAGCACCGAAGGCCGCAGCCAGTTCCCACGCACCTTCAACAGCCAGTTCATCAAGGCCCAGGAAATGCGCTACGGCGAGAACCCGCACCAGAGCGCGGCGTTCTACGTGGAAGCCAAGCCGGCCGAAGTGGGCATCGCCACCGCGACCCAGTTGCAAGGCAAGGAACTGTCCTACAACAACGTGGCCGACACTGACGCCGCGCTGGAGTGCGTGAAGAGCTTCGTCAAGCCAGCCTGCGTGATCGTCAAGCACGCCAACCCGTGCGGCGTGGCCGTGAGCCCGGACGCTGAAGGCGGGATCCGCCAGGCGTACGAACTGGCCTACACCACCGACACCGAATCGGCATTCGGCGGCATCATTGCCTTCAACCGTGAACTGGATGCCGAGACGGCCAAGGCCATCGTCGAGCGTCAGTTCGTCGAAGTGATCATTGCGCCAAGCGTCAGTGAAGAAGCCCGCGCCATCGTCGCCGCCAAGGCCAACGTGCGCCTGCTGGCCTGCGGCGAATGGTCGGCTGAACGCGCCGCAGCCTGGGACTACAAGCGCGTCAATGGCGGTTTGCTGGTGCAGAGCCGCGACATCGGCATGATCGGCAGCCAGGACCTTAAAGTCGTGACCAAACGCGCGCCGACCGAGCAGGAGATCAACGACCTGATCTTCGCCTGGAAAGTCGCCAAGTACGTTAAGTCCAACGCCATCGTCTACGCCAAGAACCGCCAGACCATCGGTGTCGGCGCCGGCCAGATGAGCCGCGTGAACTCGGCACGTATCGCTGCGATCAAGGCCGAACACGCCGGCTTGCAGGTAGCCGGTTCGGTAATGGCTTCCGATGCGTTCTTCCCGTTCCGTGATGGTCTGGACAATGCCGCGAAAGCCGGTGTGACCGCCGTGATCCAACCGGGCGGTTCGATGCGCGACGCTGAAGTCATCGCTGCTGCCGACGAAGCTGGCATCGCCATGGTCTTCACCGGCATGCGCCACTTCCGCCACTGATCGATCGTTCCCACGCTCCGCGTGGGAATGCCTCTTGTGGCGCTCTGCGTCACGCTTTGGGACGCGGAGCGTCCCGTGTTGCATTCCCACGCAGAGCGTGGGAACGATCATGCTAACGAGGTTTTTGAAATGAATGTTTTGATCATTGGCAGCGGTGGCCGTGAACACGCCCTGGCCTGGAAAGTTGCCCAGGACCCACGCGTCCAGAAAGTTTTCGTTGCACCGGGTAACGCCGGTACCGCCATTGAAGCCAAGTGCGAGAACGTCGCTATCGACGTGCTGGCCCTTGAGCAACTGGCAGATTTCGCCGAGAACAATGTCTCCCTGACCATCGTCGGCCCGGAAGTGCCGCTGGTGGCCGGCGTCGTCGACCTGTTCCGCAGCCGTGGCCTGGATTGCTTCGGGCCGACCGCCGGCGCCGCTCAATTGGAAGGTTCGAAAGCGTTCACCAAGGATTTCCTGGCGCGCCACAAGATCCCGACTGCCGACTACCAGAACTTCACCGAGATCGAGCCGGCCCTGGCTTACCTGCGTGAAAAAGGCGCGCCGATCGTGATCAAGGCCGACGGCCTCGCTGCGGGTAAAGGCGTGATCGTCGCCATGACCCTGCAGGAAGCCGAGGATGCCGTGCGCGACATGCTCGCCGGCAACGCCTTTGGTGACGCCGGTTCGCGCGTGGTAATCGAAGAATTCCTCGACGGCGAAGAAGCCAGCTTCATCGTGATGGTCGACGGCAAGAACGTACTGCCAATGGCCACCAGCCAGGACCACAAGCGCGTCGGCAACGGCGACAGCGGCCCGAACACCGGCGGCATGGGGGCTTACTCCCCGGCGCCGGTGGTCACCGCCGACGTGCACCAGCGCGTCATGGACCTGGTGATCTGGCCGACCGTGCGCGGCATGGCCGACGAAGGCAACGTCTACACCGGCTTCCTCTACGCCGGCCTGATGATCGACAAAGCCGGTAACCCGAAAGTCATCGAGTTCAACTGCCGCTTTGGCGACCCGGAAACCCAGCCGGTGATGCTGCGCCTGCAGTCGAGCCTGGTGCTGCTGGTGGAAGCCGCGCTGGCCCAGGCCCTGGACAAGGTCGAAGCCCAGTGGGACCCACGCCCGAGCGTCGGTATCGTGCTGGCGGCCGGCGGTTACCCTGCCGATTACGCCAAGGGCGATGTGATTGAGGGCCTGGAGGCAGCGGCAGCGCTGGAAGGCAAGGTGTTCCATGCTGGCACTGCGCTGAAGGACGGCCAGGTCGTCACCGCCGGTGGCCGCGTGCTGTGCGCCACCGCCATGGGCGCCAGTGTCGACACCGCGCAGCAACAGGCGTACAAACTGGCCGCGAAAATCGACTGGAAAGGCTGCTTCTATCGCACCGACATCGGTTACCGCGCCATTGCCCGTGAACGTGGCGAGAGCAACTGAGTAGCTATCCGTTCGGGTAGGTAAGGGCCTCTGGCCCTTGCCGTACTCATGCCCCCCGCGCATAGTTAACCCGTGCATTCACCTACGAAGGGACTTCGCCTTGCGCTGGCTCAGGATCGCCTTAGCTTTTACAGTCAGCCTGCTGACCTTGCTCTGCCTGGCCCCGGCTCAAGCCGCTGCGCAAGGCAGTGGTTGGGCAGTATTGCTCGATGAACAGGCCGACCTGCAACTGAGCGATATCCGCTCCGCCCGCTACACCAATCAATTCAGCCCCATCGAACTGGACCGGATTACCGCCGCGCAGCCGGACGGTGCGTTGTGGGTACGCTTCAAGCTGCAACCCGGCAAGCATGAACAAGTGCTGCGGGTGTTCGCGCCGGACCTGTCGCACCTGAGCCTGTATGTGCTGGATGGCGATACCATGGTGGAACAACAGACCACCGGCACGCGCCAGCCCCAGGCCGAGCGCCCGCTGCCGAGCAGTGACTTCATGCTCCCGATGCCGCAGAGCCAGCGCCCGCTCGAGGTGTACCTGCGCCTGGTGTCGGAGCACGAGCTACGCCCTTACATCACGCTGGAACCCGCCGTACTGGCCGCCGCCAACCAGAACCAGACGCTGCTCTATGGCCTGTTGTTCGGCGTGCTGCTGATGCTGATCCTGCATAACCTCACACGCTTCGCCTACCACCGCTCGCGCAGCAGCCTGTGGCTGGCGGCCTGCGAAGTGCTGTTGATGCTCAGCCTGGCGCTGTTGCTCAACGTGGTGGGGCCGTGGCTGCCGAACTGGCATGCGATCCAGACCCCAGGCGCCTACCTCGCGCTGCTGCTGACCGCGCCGTGCGGGCTGATGTTTGCCTATCGTTTCTTCATGCCCCTGGGCCCACACCCGCTGAACAAACTGTTGATGGCCGACATCTTGTTGATCGTGCTGTGTGGCCTGCTGCTGTTGTTCGTCAACACCCTGCCACTGAACATCATCACCTACGCCCTGGTCGCGCTGGCCGGCCTGAGCATGCTGTTTGTCTCGGCCTATCACTGGCAAAGAGGCTATCGCCCGGCGCGCCTGTTCGTGGCCGGCATGGTGGTGTTCAACATCGGTACGCTGATCATTCTGCCCGCCCTGCTCGGCCTCACGCTGGTGGCGCCGCAAGGCCTGATCGTGACCCTGCTCACGTTTATCTGCCTCAGCGGCCTGTTGATGAGCCTGGCCCTCGGCGAGCGCCAGCGCGCCATTGTCGAAACCCGTTTCAGCCTCAGCCGCGACCTGGCCGCCAGCAACGCCGAAATTGCCGCCAAGGCCGAATTCCTGGCGAAGATCAGCCACGAAATCCGCACGCCCATGAACGGCGTGCTGGGTATGACCGAGTTGCTGCTGGGCACGCCGTTGTCGGTGAAACAACGCGACTATGTGCAGACCATCCACAGCGCCGGCAACGAGTTACTCACGCTGATCAACGAAATCCTCGACATCTCCAAGCTTGAGTCGGGGCAGATCGAACTCGATGATGTGCAGTTCGACCTCAACGCGCTGATCGACGACTGCCTGAGCATCTTCCGCGCCAAGGCCGAGCAGCAGAATGTCGAGCTGATCAGCTTCATCCAGCCCCAGGTACCGCGCGTGATCAGCGGTGATCCGACACGCCTGCGCCAGGCGTTGCTGAGCCTGCTGGAAAACGCCCTGCACAAAACCGACGAGGGCGAAGTGCTGATCGTCGTGGCCCTCGACGAACGCAGCACCAAGCCGCGCCTGCGCATTGCGGTACAAGACAGCGGCGTACCGATGGAAGCCGCCGAACGCGACGCCCTGCTGCACAGCGAACTGCACAGCAAGAACTTCCTCTCGGCGACACGCTTGAGCGGCCACCTGGGCCTGGTTATCGCACGCCAGTTGATCCTGTTGATGAACGGCGAGTTCGGTATCAAGAGCGGCAGTCACCAAGGCAGCACGCTGTGGCTGACCCTGCCGCTGGACCCGGAACGCCTCGAGCACCCGACCTCCGATCTCGATGGCCCGCTCAAGGACGCACGCGTCCTGGTGGTGGACGACAACGACACCTGCCGCAAGGTGCTGTTGCAGCAATGCTCGGCCTGGGGCCTGAACGTCAGCGCCGTGGCTTCCGGCAAGGAGGCCCTGGCCCTGCTGCGTACCAAGGCGCACCTGCGCGATTACTTCGACGTGGTGCTCCTGGACCAGAACATGCCCGGCATGACCGGCATGCAACTGGCGGCGAAGATCAAGGAAGACCCGAGCCTGAACCACGATATCCTGCTGATCATGCTCACGGGCATCAGCAACGCGCCGAGCAAGATCATCGCGCGCAACTGCGGGATCAAACGCATCCTGGCCAAACCGGTGGCCGGCTATACGCTCAAGACCACCCTGGCCGACGAACTGGCCCAACGCAGCAAAGGCGTGACCCACCCTCGCCCCGCTCCAGCCGCCCCGGCAGTGATTACGGTGCCCAGCGACTTCCGCATCCTGGTGGCCGAAGACAACAGCATCTCCACCAAAGTGATCCGCGGCATGCTCGGCAAGCTCAACCTCAACCCGGACACTGCCAGCAACGGCGAAGAAGCGCTGGAGGCGATGAAAGCCCAGCGTTATGACCTGGTGTTGATGGACTGTGAAATGCCGATCCTCGATGGTTTCTCCGCCACCCAGCAACTGCGCGCGTGGGAAGTCAGCCACCAACGCGTACGCACGCCGGTGGTGGCGCTGACTGCGCACATTCTTTCGGAACACAAGGAACGTGCGCGCCAGGCCGGGATGGATGGGCATATGGCCAAGCCGGTGGAGCTGTCGCAGTTGCGCGAGCTGGTGGAATTCTGGGTGGCGCAGCGCCAACAGCGACCAGAGCACGCGCCCTCCTGACTTGAAACGCAATCAAATGTGGGAGGGGGGGCTTGCCCACGATGGCCATAGGTATCTACACAACTTTGGCGTGGCCCTGAACCTGTGGCGTGGGAGCTTGCTCCCGTGGCGGCCTGCCGACCTATAGCTATCTGACTGATGCCGCGCGATCCAAATGTGGGAGGGGGCTTGCCCCCGATGGCCATAGGTATCTACACAGCTTTTGGCGTGGCCTTGAACCTGTGGCGAGGGCGCGTGCTCCCGTGGCGGCCTGCCGGCCAATAGCTATCTGACTGATGCCGCGCGATCCAAATGTGGGAGGGGCGGTGCGACGATTCGACTTGCCCCCGATGGCGGCCTGACAGCCGACCAGGATGTTGGATCAGGGCGAGTACATATCCGTTGCTGCGGTAACGGCTGCTATGGGTTCCGCCCTTACGGCGGCTCACTTTTGAAAAGCGCAAAAGTAAGCAAAACGCTCTTGCCCCACCACTCGGCACCTCGCCTAGGCTCGGTGTGCCCGTAATCCGACAGTGATTTGGGGGCCGCCGCCACGCGCCATCCATGGCGCGGGGCGGCTAAACCGGCATCCCTGCCGGTTTACCCCCCAAATCACTATCGAATTCCGGCCAGCGTGGTTTAACGGGGCGCCTAGATCAAAAGCAAGATCAAGAGCGGCTCGCTTCGCATCGTGGTTACCGTTGGCTGGTTGTGTAGATACCTATGCCGCGATGAGGCCCTAAAGCACGCCGCTACTACTGTGCTCGAGCCTCGCCGCATCCATCAACCATTCGATCTATCAGTAACTGCACTCCCTCGACCATTCGACAAAGCCCTAACACCACACTGCGCTGTGGACCATCGACTTCAAAGGCTAGGTGGGTCGCGATGGCATTGATGGATTCTAGATCCTGAGAGGCGTTGACCAGCAGGGTTTCGTTGTCGAGGTCAGGACGGAGGATGAAGAGCAGGTTTGAATCTGAAGGAGGGTTTGGACTGTCTTTGATCATGATGTAGCTCCTGGAGAATTAAGGGCTACCACCAAGTTTTTCTCACGAACTGTGGGTGGCAACTGTACGCGGAGTGAGAAAACCAAGTCTCCAGGAACTCGGCCACGCCGAAGCGTGCCCGCGCACAGCCGCCATAACAGCGGGCATAGAAAAGCGCCTGCACTGTATATGGTGGGCGCTTTTGCGCCAATGGAGTAGTTCGGATTTCTCACGTCCGGCCGCTGAATTGGCAGCGGCTGGCGAAGACTATTGATGCCCGTTCCGACCAGCAACCTGAAAGAACTGTAGGAAACATCTCATCACTATGCAGTGACGTGAGGCATGTCCTACTCCTTCGTACGAATTCTCTTTTGTTCCTTGCTCCGCTCATCATTCTGACCTTCTGGTGTTAGGTTCCGCTGCGCAAACCCCTAATGCAGAGGAAGCATGCAATGGCGAACCCTATGCCGCCACCCGGCGTATCACTCGATGAAAATATGGCCACCGCGTTCCACAAAAAGAATGTGCTAAAGGCTGGCTCAGCGTTTATGTACTCTTGGTTTTATACTCAGGTCCGTAATCGCGGACCTTGGGATTACAAGCAAATATCCATTGAATATGAAGCTTTTGGAAACTTCCATTATGGTGCGGTAGGGATCGCTGGCGGTTTTAGCGAGAACGTGCTTTTGCGCGCAGCGGGCCTTGCTCAAAACAGCGCCGGTACGGACAAAGACGAATTTGGTCGTTGGTGGGGGAATGCACCATTCGGCGACGATCCTGTCGACCAATATTGGATCAAGGAAGGAATCAGATATGCCAGATTCAGGAACTACTAAAAAGTCGCTTTATTCTATTGTTACCACGATCCTGCTGGCGCTGTGCTTGGTGTATATCGGCGGCGGCTGGCTTCTTTCGCCAGGTCGCCCGAAATTGACAGAGGTTGTACTCCGCACGCCTCTGAGCAGTGATGCTTCGGTCTACGGCGTGAAGGATGATCGTGGAGGGGCAACTGTTCCGTTCACCTACCGATACTACGTCTACCGCACCTTGGGGGCTGATCGAGAAATATTGTCTGCTTTGGAAGGTGCCAGTCCATTCCTAATTACGCGTGACGCGTCGGCAAAGGTTGAGGTGCAAGGCCAAACAATCACTGTCTCGGTGGCGGGAGATGTATCGGACTATCACAGCCGTACGCTGTATCGACATGCCAATGGCAGTGACTACACAGCGGTGACTGTTTTTCTTGAAAGTCGGCCGAGTATGAACGATTGATAGGTTGGGCTTAAGTCGCGGTGGGTAAGTGAGTAATATCTGGCTGGTATACCGCAATCGGGAGCAAGCCCCCTCCCACATTTGATCTCTGGCGACTGATAGACTCCTCCACACTTCCACCACCCGCGAGCCGCCCCTCATGCTCCATGTGTTATTCAGCGTTTACCTGAAGATGCTGGTGCTCTATAGCCCGTTCTTTGTGCTGTCCTGCTTTATCAGCCTGACCCGTGGTTATTCCAGCAAGGAGCGGCGGCGCCTGGCGTGGAAAGTCGCGTTGGCGACGCTGGTGTCGAGCGTGCTGCTGTACCTGTTCGGCCGGGTGATTTTCAGTGTGTTCGGTATCACCGTGGATGCCTTCCGCATCGGTGCCGGCAGCGTGCTGTTTATCTCAGCCCTGGGCATGGCCCAGGGCAAGTCGGCGGTGCAAACCGATAACGTGCAGCAGGACGTGACCATCGTACCGCTGACCATCCCGCTGACGGTCGGCCCCGGCACCATCGGCGCGCTGCTGGTGATGGGGGTAAGCCAGCCCCACTGGGACGACAAGCTCACCGCCATCCTCAGCATCGCCCTGGCCAGCCTTACCGTGGGCGTGGTGCTGTACCTGTCCAATCGGATCGAACGAATTCTCGGCGACCAGGGCTTGCAGATTGTCAGCCGGTTGATGGGGTTGTTCGTGTGTGCCCTGGCCGCGCAAATTATCTTTACCGGGGTGCGCGGTTATCTAGTGACCTAGATCCGGTATTTGGCAATGGCCGACTGCACCTTGTCGCCCGCGCTGTCACGCATCAGTTGAAGGGTCTTCTCGTTGACCACCGAGGTATTCAGCACAAGGCAGGTCTGCCCGCTGAAGGCCTCGAACGATGAGCTGTCCCATTCAAGGAACGGCAAACCCACCTGTTTACTCACGCCACGGCTGCTGTAGGTCACCAGCACCATCATCACTTCGCCATTGGTTTGCGCGCAGGACGCCACGCCAAAGTCACCGCCCTGGTGCACGCTGCAGTTGCGCTTGAACAAATCGAACGACGCCGGCTGTTGCTTCAAGGCTTCCAGCGCATCCGCGGCCAGTTTCGGCAGCAGGCTGAGCAGCGGCCCCGACAACGACATCGAAGCGAGCATCGCGCCGATGATATTCAATGCCGCCAGTTGCACCGTCAGCCCCTCGCCGACGCGTGAGACTCGCTCAAAACTGCTGCGCAACGGCAACCAGCCGAGGCTGACCATGACCTTGATAAATTCCTCGTACCAGGCCTCGGTACCCCGATGAACCTTCAATACATCGCTCACATAACTGCTGGCCAACAGGTAGCTTTTGCGAATGTACTCGCGGTTAAGCCCGGACAACCCCTCGGCAAAGGAAATCACGCCGTTGTTGACCACCGCCGCATTGCAGTCATCTTCGGTGTCCAGCGGTAAAGCCGCGTGCGTGCCTGGCGCACCCGGCAATTTGTAGGCGGCAATCAACTTGCGCCTTTTGGTACTGTTGATCCTTCTGTGATGTCGCTCCATTTCCAATTCTCCACGTACACCCCGACTCGGGGCTTGTAACCACACTAGTCCACTGACCGACGGGCTTTCCAGGCGACAAACATCCCTTGGCGCGGCTCGGCCAAACGCGCCGTCCAGCAATAGCGCGGCATGCACGAAGGGCTTCATGGTTTCGTCGTGAAAAAAAGAAAAAGCCCCGAACGACTACAGGAAAATCCTTGAGTCATTCGGAGCTTTCAGACCGCCGCCGAGGTGTTTTCAGGAGGTGGGTTTACCGCCGTACCAGCGCGGTGTGTACACCCACTCCCCGCCGCCGGCACGCGCAAAGGTGCAGGTAGTGGACGAGCCGACCAGCACCATGGTGCGCATATCCACCTGGTCCGGGGTGAGCTGGCCCAGCGTGGTGACGCGCAGTGTCTGGCCGGGGCGACCGATATCACGGCCCAGTACCACCGGTGTTTCAGGCGTGCGGTGCTGGGCGACGATCTCCAGCGCACGCCCCAGTTGCCACGGGCGCGCACGGGAAATCGGGTTGTAGAACGCCAGCGCCAGGTCGGCCTGGGACGCGAGGTCCAGACGCTTTTCGATGATCGACCAGGGCTTGAGGTTATCCGACAGCGACATCACACAGAAATCATGCCCCAGCGGCGCGCCCGCCTGGGCAGCGGTGGCCAGGGACGCCGAGACGCCAGGCAGGATCTGCAGGTCGACCTGATGCCAGGCTGGGTCGCTGGACTCATGCAATGCCTCGATCACCGCAGCGGCCATGGCGAATACACCGGGGTCGCCGGACGACACGACTACCACCGAGCGCCCTTGGGCGGCCAGTTCGAAGGCGTGACGTGCGCGTTGCATTTCTTCGCGGTTGTCCGTGCAATGCTGCACCTGGTCGTCACGGAACGGCCCGGCCATGCGCACGTAGGTTTCGTAGCCCAGCACATCGGTGCTGCGCGCCAACTCGGCCTTGACGGCCGGCACCATCAAGTCAGCGGCGCCAGGGCCAAGGCCGATCACGGCGAGACGGCCGCGCGGGCGGCCTACCTGTGACACATCCACCGGCTGCTCGGCCACGCTGAGGGTGATGTCCGCGTGCGGCTCAAGCTTGGCAAACCGCAGCGGCACACCCAACTCCAGCGCCGCCTCATGCAACGAGGCTTCGGCCATCTGCGTGTCGCTCGCCAGCAGGCAAGCCAGCGCTTGCACGGCAACGCCGGCCTCCTGCAAGGCCGTGCGCACACGTGCCGCCAGGTGCGCACCGGGCTTGCAGGTGACGCAGACCGTCTTCGGGTAGATCAGCAATTCGTTGGCGGCAGGCGTACGCTCGGCACTGCCCACATGAATCGCCAGGCGTGCCTGCGGATCCTGCGGCAAATTGGCCTGCTCCAGCCAGGGCGCCACGCCTTCGATGCGCACGCTTTCACCGGCCAGCAGGTCCGAGACAAAGCGCTTGCCCAGCTCCAGGTCCGCCAACGCATAGCCCGTGGGCGGGTTGAGCAGGCAGGTGCCGAACCGCAACTCGCCGCTGGTGGTGATCGCCGCTGCCACGCCCAACACGGCGGCAATCTCCCGCGCCATCACATTCACGCCGCCCAGGCCGCCCAGCAGCGGCACCACGGCGCTGCCGTCTTCGGCGACGGCCAGCACGGCCGGCTCCTCGCCTTTTTCGAGCAAGAGCGGCGCAAGGGTGCGGATCAAGATGCCGGCGGCGCACAACGCAATCAGCGGCGTGCCTTGCTGGTAGAGCTGGCGCAGGGTGGCGCCGAATTCGCTGTAGCGTTGGTCTGCACCCTCAACCCGACCGTCCAGGCCATGGATCAGCGCAGCCGGATAAAGCTGCTGGATCCTGCGCGCGGTCGCCAGGCTGCCCTGGCCCAGAATGACAATCGCCGGGCTCATCAACCTTGCCACCGTTCACCGGGTACGATGATCAACGAGAAATACGGCGACGACATCGGCTCCACCTGGTCCAGCGGCACGATTTTCTGATTGGCCATGGTGGCGCGCTCCACGTACAGCGCGCGCCCGGCCAGGCCGAGTTCTTCCAATACCTGGCGCACCTTGGGAAAGTTGCGCCCCAGCTTCATGATCACCGCCGCATCCGCGTCCGCCAGACGGCGCTTGAGGTCATCGTGGGGCAGCACGCCGGAGAGCACCGACAGGCTCTGATTGCGATACACCAGCGGCGCGCCCAATACCGAAGCACCGCCCAGCATCGAACACACGCCGGGGATGACCTGCGCCTCATAGCGCTCGGCGAGGCGGTCATGCAGGTACATATAAGAGCCGTAGAAGAACGGGTCGCCTTCGCAGATCACCGCCACATCGCGGCCGGCATCCAGATGCGCGGCCACGGCGACGCTGGCCGTGTCGTAGAAATCGCTGATCACTTGCTCATAGGACAGCGGCGCCGGCAGCGCCTCGGTGGTCACCGGGTACACCAGCGGCATCAGGGTTTGCTGGGGCACCAGGTGGTCTTCGATGATGCCGAAGGCATTGCCCTTCTTGCCCTTGGCCACGAAGTACGCCACCACCGGCGATTCGCGCAGCAAGCGCAGGGCCTTGAGGGTGATCAGTTCCGGGTCGCCGGGCCCTACGCCCAGGCCGATCAGACGTCCGCGTGCAGGCATTATTCAACCTCCGTGGCGAGCGCATTGACGGCGGCGGCGGCCATGGCGCTGCCACCCAGGCGGCCCTGCATGATCACGAACGGCACGCCACGGCTATCGGCGGCGAGCATCGCCTTGGATTCGGCGGCACCGACAAAACCCACCGGAAAACCGAGGATCAACGCCGGTTTCGGCGCGCCGGCGTCGAGCATTTCCAACAGGTAGAACAAGGCGGTCGGTGCGTTGCCGATCACTACCACGCTGCCGGCCAAATGCGGGCGCCAAAGTTCCAGGGCAGCGGCGGAGCGTGTGTTGCCAAGCTCGCGCGCCAGCTCCGGCACGCTGTCGTCACGCAGGGTGCAGATCACCTTGTTGTTGGCCGGCAGGCGCGCACGGGTCACGCCTTCGGAGACCATCCGCGCATCGCATAAAATCGCTGCGCCCGCCGCGAGCGCGTCGCGCCCGGCCTTGCCTGCGCCGTCGGAAAATTGCAGGCCGTCGATGGCCTCGACCATGCCGCATGCATGAATCACCCGCACCGCGAGTTTCTCCAGATCCGCCGGGATACGCGCCAGGTTGGCCTCCGCGCGAATAATGGCGAAGGAGTTGCGATAGATCTCCTGACCGTCGCGGATGTAATCAATCATCGGTGTTGCTCCGTGGGCGAGCGCGCAGCAAGGCACCCGCCGCGTCAATAGAAAGAGTGCGCGCGTGCAGCCGGCCAAAACCTGGATGAGCAGCATCGCGAAAATAGAGATCGTAGTGGCCGGGGCTCACCGCCAGCAAGGTGACCGGCGCGGTGTGTGCGGCGGCGCAGGAACGCGGGCAGCCGGACAGGTGAACGTCGTGACCCGGTTGCAGGGCGGCCAATTGCACGGCGTCGGTTTTGGTATCCGACAAGCCTTTGCCGCAGCCACTGGAACCGGTGCAGGCGATCATCCGCGCCAGGGGTTGCTCGGCTGCGCAGAGAAAGCCCAGTTGCGCCAACTGCTCGGTCACCACGCCTGGCTGTGTGAGGTTAGGCAGCAGCACGCCCTGCCAAGGGGTGAACCGCAAGGTGGCGTCGCCATACTCGCAGGCCAGCTGTGCAGCGCCCTTGAGCATCGCCGAATCCAGGCGGCCCAATGGCGCGACGGCGGTGACATAGAACCGGCCTTGCTGGCGCTGTGGATAACTGCCCGGATGGCCTGACGCGCCGCTGGCCGGGCGGTTGAAGCCATCCGCCGGCAGTAGCGGCAGGCGCAGGCGGCTCAGTAAGTTATCCACAACCAGCTGGCGCATGCGCGTTTGTTCCGGCGTGGCCAGGTCGAGAAAGGCTTCGAGCACGGCCACCACCAGCGCATGGCCCTGGTCCAAGCGCACAGCGGCCAACGGTGCATTCAGGCCAGGACAGCCGGCCAGGCCGAACGCGAGCAGGGTTTTACCCGCCTGTTCGAAGGCCGACAGCCACAGATCGTGATGATGTTCGAGCATCGCCAAGGCCTCGAAGCCATCCAGCTGCACGGCGAATTTGGCCGACAGCTCATGAAAGCGTGGATGGTTTTCCAGGGTGGCGAGGATCTGCCCGGCCAGTGGGCGCGTGTCGAACAGCATCTGCGGGTCGATGCCGGCGCTGGGGCTGAGCATCAGGTTGCGCACGTCATCACCGCCCGCAGTGCTCGGGCCGAGGCCTGCCGCCAGCAACATCGCGATCAAGGCCTCCTGCTCGGCGCCGATCCCGCGAATCTGCAGGTTGGCGCGGTTGGTCGCCTCGATTACCCCGCCCGCGTACGACTGAGCAGCGTCCGCCACGGCGTTGGCCTGGGCTGCGGTGATCGAGCCACCGGCCAGTTTGATCCGACAAATACCGCCGTCCAACGCCTGGACGATGCGCAACAACCCCGGACAAGCCGAGGGGCGCAAGGTATTCAGAGCGGGCGTTGGCTTCACGGGGCTTCCGGTTGACGGGTAAAGGCGCGGTATTATGCCTGCTTTGTCCGACGGCATGAAAAGCCTGCCCGTCGGATGTCGCTCAAGGAATTGATATGTCGCCCTGGCTGACGGTAGTAGGCATCGGTGAAGACGGCTTCAAGGGCCTGGGCAGAAACGCCCGGCACGCCTTGCTGCGCGCCACGCGGATTATAGGGGCGCAGCGCCAGTTGGACCTGTTGCCGGTGTGCATTCGCGGTGAGCGCGAGTTGTGGCCGAGCCCGTTCTCCCTGGAACCGGTACTGGCGCGGCGCGGTGAACCGGTGTGCGTATTGGCCAGCGGCGACCCGATGTTCTATGGCGTGGGCGCCAGTCTGGCGCGACAGATTGCGGCGCAAGAGTTGCTGATTGTGCCCGCGCCGTCGTCGGTATCCCTTGCAGCCGCGCGTTTGGGCTGGCCGTTACAGGACGTGGTGACGTTATCCGTGGTGGCGCGGCCCGTCGCGGCAATCAACGCGCATCTGGCCAGCGGTGTGCGCGTGTTAGTGCTGAGTAATGACGGTGGCAGCCCTGCGTTGATCGCTGCGGTGTTGACCGAGGCCGGGTTCGGGCCGAGCCGATTGAGCGTGTTTGAACACTTGGGCGGGACGAATGAGCGACGTGTCGACGGCCTGGCCGAGGATTGGCAGCACCACTCGGCCGCCGATCTGAACCTGGTCGCCATCGAGTGCCTGGCCTCGCCCGACACGCCACGCCTGTCGCGCCTGGCAGGCCTGCCGGATAGCGCCTTTAAGCACGACGGCCAACTGACCAAGCGCGATGTGCGCGCCATGACCCTCGCGCGCCTGGCCCCCATGCCGGGCGAGCTGCTGTGGGACGTGGGCGCAGGCAGCGGTTCCATCGGTATCGAATGGATGCGCACGCATCCCAGCTGCCGCGCACTGGCGATTGAAGCCGACGCAGGCCGCCAAGACTTGATCGAACACAATCGCGACGCCCTCGGCGTGCCCGGCCTGCACCTGGTACGCGGCACCGCCCCGGACGCCTTGCATGGCCTGCCGACACCCGACGCCATCTTCATCGGCGGCGGCGTCACCCGCGACGGCGTACTCGACAGCTGCTGGCAACAGCTGCGCCCCGGTGGTCGACTCGTCGCCAACGCCGTAACCCTGCAAAGTGAAATGACCCTGATGAACTGGCGCGCCGAGCACGGCGGCGAACTGACGCGCATCCATGTGGCCCAGGCCCAGCCGCTGGGAGAATTCGATACCTGGCGCCAGGCGCTGCCGATTACCTTGCTGGAAGTGGTCAAGCCGCTATGAAACGGATTCTGCTGCTGGGCGGTGTGACCGAAGCGCTGGCCATCGCGCGGACGTTAGGGCCGGAACATATCTACAGCCTGGCGGGCGTGGGGCGTGTGCCGACCGATCTGACCTGCCAGGTACGGGTCGGCGGTTACGGTGGCGCTGAGGGCCTGGCGCAGTTTGTTCGGGATGCGGGGATCAGCCTGATCCTCGACGCGACCCATCCTTATGCAGCGCAGATCAGCCAGAACGCGGCACGGGCGGCGCAATTGTGCGGTGTCCCCTGCTGGGCGCTGCGTCGACCGGCCTGGCAGCCGCAGGCCGGTGACGATTGGCGTGAGGTCAGTGATTGGGCCGAGCTGATCGAAGCACTCAAACCGTTCAATCGTCCCCTCTTCACCTTGGGTCGCGAACCGTTGCAGCACCTCGACGAAATCCCCGCCAACCAATTCTGGACGCTGCGCGCGCTGGATGTGTATCCGGGCAATGATCGCTGTGAAGTGATTGGCGCACGCGGCCCGTTCCTGATTGAAGACGAACGTGCGCTGTTTGAACGACGCGGGATTGATGTGCTGATCAGCAAGAACAGTGGCAGCACGGCCACCGAGCCGAAGCTGGAAGTGGCGCGGGAACGCGGGGTGCCGGTGTTGGTGTTGAAGCGGCCGGTGTTGGCGGCGGTGGACAGGGAGCTTTTGTCGCCCGCGGAAACAATCGATTCGTTGGCATATTTCATTCGATAGATCAGGATCATCCGCCACCTCTATCCAATCTATTGTTGCTACAAGGGACGGCGATGAACCCACAACACGAAGTGCTAAACTCCAGGAACAGTTCAAGCCAGACCCAAGGATATTCAGGAGCTGACATGATAGAAGTTAAAGAAGCCGTCCAAGTTGCCAAGGCAGCCGCAAACGACTTTCTCGGACAAGAGACAGCCCTGCAAGACCTGATGCTCGAGGAAGTAGAGTTGAATCCAGATAATAAAACCTGGGCCATTACACTGGGCATCAATGTTCCCAACCCCAATCAATATGAACGACTAGGTGCATCTCTCGCGGGACACATGTATGCACGAAAATACAAAACATTCATCATTGACTCGGAGACTGGCGAGTTCCGCTCCATGAAGATTCGCGAAGTATGATAGAGGCCTACATCAAGCAATATCGAAGAAAAGGACTCATCGTTGACACTAATTTGCTACTCCTGGCCCTGATAGGAGGAACGTCCAGCATCGTAGCGTTCAAGAGAACACGCGGCTACAGCGATGACGACTATCAACTTCTACTCAAAGTGATTGATCAGTTCGAAAAGCTTGTTGCAACCCCTCACATACTCGCTGAAGTCAGTAACCTTACAAACGGACTTCATGGAAGCAAGCTGCGCGATTTTTATTCAACATTAAAAAATTCACTGTCAACAATAATCGAGATTCATAATCCAGCTTTGGCTATAAGTCGTGATTATGAGCTATCGCCCTACGGTCTTACCGACGTCGGCATTGTTGCCGCAGCAAAAGATAATTATCTGGTTTTAACTGACGATCTCAGGGTCGCTGGGTTTGCTCATCAGCACTGCGTAGATGTCGTTAATTTCAATCATATACGGGAAGCCAGTTGGGAGGTCTGATACCTGCCACACGATCATTCCCACGCTTAAGCGCAGGAACGATCGCTCATCGAACTTGTTAACGACTTGCAGCCTGTCCTCCACCTTCGTGCACCCTGTCAGCAAGCAATTGTGCCAGCTCGATCAACTGCGCAACGCCCAGCAATTCCTCGCGTGGTGCGCCTTCCAGGTTAAAGGCAATGTCGCAACTCAGCGCATTGGCCGAGGCGAGTGTTTCGCTGAGGTTGACCAGCAGGTCTTCGGTGCTGACTCCATCGGCCACGGTGAACAGCCGGATGGGGGGATTTGGGGTGGGTTTGATCATTGTGAAGCTCCTTAATCTAAGTGGAGCTGCCAACTAATCGCCGCGACGCGATGGGGGTGGCAGCTGTGCGCAGGTTCGCGGACCGGAGATTAAGGAAGCCGGCATACCCGAAGGTATCCCGCGCACAGCCACCATAGCGCCGAACAGTAGACGATAAAAAAGCGTCAACTGAAAGGAGGCAATGCTTAATCAATCCGAGCCGCGACGCCCGACCGCTGAGTTTGCAGCGGTGTACGGAGACTAGAGATTGAGTTTCCTACCGGCAACCTCAAAGAGTTGTCGGAGATTTCTGTTTGATCGTTCCCACGCTCCGCGTGGCAACGCATCCCGTGACGCTCCGCGTCACAATTACTAGAGCAGACGCAGAGCGTCCTGGGCTGCATTCCCACGCAGAGCGTGGGAACGATCGAAAAGCCCTCTCCAGCACTGGTAATCCCGAGTTCGCGACTATCATGAAAGTAATAAAGGCCTTGGGTCTCAAGCTTCACGCCACGGCAATCTGATAGCACTGCGACACCAAACCACACCGCCCCTTTTTACTTATCCCCCCGATCAGGCTAAATACCCGCCTGATCGTTTAACCCTACGGATTATCCGCCATGGCCCGTCAACGCTTTGCAATTGCCTGGATCGCCTGCCTTGCAGTGCTGTTCAATGCGTTTGCCATGCCGCTGGCCAGTGCGATGCAGCAGGCGGATGACCCGGTCAAGCGGTTGATGTGGGGCAGTTTCTGCTCTTCCAACGGCGCCAGCTTGAAGACGCTCGCCCTAAGCACGCTGGAGGTTCCGGCGGCGCCGGATGATCACTCTGCCATGCAGCATTGCTGGTGTTGCTCAGGTTCGGCATCGTGGGTGGCGTTGCCGGGGCATGTGCCGCGGCTGTATGTCACAGGGTTCGAAGCCCTGCGCGGCCTGCCGGCGCCTGCACTGCAAAACCCCACGCCACGCCAGCAATGGCCGAGCCTCAACCCCCGCGCCTCTCCAACGGTCTGATCTTCTTCGCAAGTGAACTGCGTTTAGAACTGTTCTGGAGAACTGCCATGCTCAAATCTTCCCTGCTTTTGGCGGCGTTGCTGCTGCCGGTGTTCAGTGCCGCCAATGCCGATGACTACAAGGTCGGCGACCTGTTGGTCAGCGATCCCTGGTCCCAGGAATTGCCGCCGAATGCGCCCACCGTTGCGGCGTACTTCGTGATTCATAACACCGGCGCTTCCCCGGACCGCCTGCTCAGCGTCGAAACCAGCGTCGCCGAAAAAGCCGAGTTGCACGAGCATGTGATGCAAGGCGACCTGATGAAGATGCAACAAGTGCCCAGCGTCGCCGTGCCGGCCAAGGGCGAGCTGACCTTCGCGCCGATGGCTTACCACGTCATGCTGCTGGGCCTCAAAGACCGCAGCCTGTTGGCCGACGGCAAGCAGTTCCCGCTGACCCTGACCTTTGAAAAGGCCGGCAATGTCGTCGTGAACGTATCGGTGCAGAAAACGCCGCCGGTGCCCGCCCACGCGCATCAGCACGCCCAATAGGCTGACCTTGATGGGCGCCTCTCGCGCCAGGCTGTCTCCACGCCCGCGCCTGATGCGTGGCAGTTGGATCAGTCTGTTCGCCATGCTGATGATCTTTATCGGCCCGCTGATTTCCCAAGCGATGCCGATGGATCATCACGCCGGTATGTCGATGGACATGCCGAGCTGCCATGGCGAGCCCAAGCCCACCAAAACCCCCGACGAGCACCACGTACTCTGGGAAAAGTGCGGCTATTGCAGCCTGCTCTTCAGTTGCCCGGCCCTGCCCGGCGGCGTGTCCTTCATTGCCCTCGACGCCCCGCCGCCCGCCAACGCCCTTCCCCCCGCCCCGCGCCTGGGCCATGCCCGGCAAAGCATCTTCCCCGGCGCCCGCAGTCGCGCGCCGCCCATCGCCTCGTAAGCCCTACATCGCGTTACTTCACACCGGCCGACTTTAAACAGACAGCCGCAGGCTGCTGGCCGTGTCGTTTACGATTGATTGATGGAATTTTTCATGTCCAGGTTTTCTGCCGACACCCGTTTGGGGGTTGCCCCTGCTTTTGCCGTACTGTGCGGCGCACTGCTTGCTCCGCAGGCCCACGCGGACGAACACGAGTTGAGCCCTACGGTGATCACCGCGATCGCCCCCAGCTCGCCACTCACCGTGGTCACCAACCCGAAAGACCCACGCCAGCCAGTGCCCGCCAGCGATGGTGGCGACTACCTCAAGACCATCCCCGGCTTCGCCCTGGTACGCAATGGCGGCACCAATGGCGACCCGGTGCTGCGCGGCATGTTCGGCTCGCGCCTGAATATCCTCACCAACGGCGGCATGATGCTCGGCGCCTGCCCCGGCCGGATGGACGCGCCCACCTCGTACATCTCGCCGGAAACCTACGACAAGCTCACCGTGATCAAGGGCCCGCAAACCGTGCTGTGGGGCCCCGGTGCGTCAGCCGGCACCGTGCTGTTCGAGCGTGAGTCGGAACACTTCGGCGAGCTGGGCACGCGGCTCAACGCCAGCGTATTGGCCGGTTCCAACGGCCGTTTCGACAAGGTCATCGATGCCGCTGCCGGCGGGCCGCTGGGCTATGTGCGGGTGATCGGCAACCAGGCCCACGCCGACGATTACAAGGACGGCAACAACGACACGGTCGCGTCGCGCTATGACAAATGGAATGGCGATGTCGCCGTCGGCTTCACCCCCGACGCGGATACGCTGCTCGAACTCACCGCCGGCCGTGGCGATGGCGAGGCACGTTACGCCGGGCGCGGTATGGACGGGTCGCAGTTCCTGCGCGAAAGCCTGGGGCTGCGCTTCGAGAAGTCCAACCTCGGCGAGGTGCTGGATAAAGTTGAGGCTCAGGTCTACTACAACTACGCCGACCATGTGATGGACAACTACAGCCTGCGCGTACCGTCCGGCACCGGCATGATGGCCGGGCCCATGGCCTCCAACGTCGACCGCCGCACCCTCGGTGCAAGGGTCAAGGCCACGTGGCGCTGGGCCGATGTGCAATTGATCGGCGGCCTGGACGCGCAGACCAACGAACATCGCGCGCGCAGCAGTATGGGCGTCGACACCTACAAGGAGCTGCCGCGCGACAAGGACGCCAACTTCCACAACTACGGCGTATTTGGCGAGCTGACCTGGTACGCCGCCGACCGCGACCGCCTGATCACCGGCGCACGCCTGGACCGCGCCTCGGCCAAGGATTTTCGCCAACGCACCGGCTCGGGAATGATGTCGCGCCCGAACCCGACCGCCGGCGACACCCGCGCCGATACCTTGCCGTCAGGCTTTGTGCGCTACGAGCACGACCTGGCGGACACCCCCACCACGCTGTATGCCGGCGTGGGCCACGCCGAACGCTTCCCGGATTACTGGGAGCTGTTTTCCCCCAACACAGGCGCGGTCGGCTCGGCCAATGCCTTCGACGGCGTAAAGCCCGAGAAGACCACCCAGCTGGATGTCGGCGCGCAATACAAAACCGCCAACCTGCAAGCGTGGGCCTCGGCTTACGTCGGCCAAGTGCACGACTTCATCCTGTTCGACTACCGGCCCGGCATGATGGGCACCACCTCCCAGGCGCGCAATGTCGACGCGCGCATCATGGGCGGTGAACTGGGTGCGGCCTACACACTGACGCAACACTGGAAAGCCGACGCCAGCCTCGCTTACGCCTGGGGCAAGAACAGCAGCGACGGCAAGGCACTGCCACAGATGCCGCCGCTGGATGCGCGCCTGGGCCTGACCTACAGCGAAGCTGACTGGAGCGCCGGGGCCTTGTGGCGCGTGGTCGCGGCGCAAAACCGTATCGACCCGAACAAGGGCAATGTGGTCGGCAAGGACTTCGACAAGAGCGGCGGCTTTGGTGTGTTCTCACTGAACGCGGCGTACCGCATCAATAAAAACTTCAAGGTCAGTACCGGTGTCGACAATCTGTTCGGCAAGGCTTATGCCGAGCATTTGAATCTGGCGGGGAATGCCGGGTTCGGTTACCCGGCCAGCGACCCGCAGGCCATCAAGGAGCCGGGGCGAACCCTCTGGACCAAGGTGGATATGAGCTTCTAAAAGCATCGGGGGCAAGTCGAATCGCCGCACCGCCCCTCCCACATTTGGAATGCATTCCAATGTGGGAGGGGGCTTGCTCCCGATGGCGGTGTAACTGACACAAATAAATCAAAGCCTTGCGGAGCCCTCGATGACCACTCAAAAAACCTCCTTCTACAACCTGGCCTGGCGCTGGCACTTCTACGCCGGGCTCTTCGTCGCCCCCTTCATGGTGCTGCTGGCCCTGACCGGCATCATCTACCTGTTCAAACCCCAGCTCGATCCCCTGATGTACGGCGACCTGCTCAAAGTGCCCGCCGCCGCGCAGGCACTCAGCGCCGACGCGCAACTGCAACGGGCCAAGGCCGCTTACCCCCAGGCCGCGATCAGCAAATACCTGCCGCCCGCCGATGCCACCGCCAGCGCGCAGTTCGTGATGCAACACCAAGGCCGCGAAATCACTGTATTCGTTGACCCGTATCGCGGCACCGTGCTCGGTGAGCAGGACGCCAAGAACAACCTGCAAGCCATCGCCCGCGCCCTGCATGGCGAGCTGATGATCGGCACCACGGGTGACCGCCTGATTGAGCTCGCTGCCGGTTGGGGCGTGATGCTGGTGGTGTCCGGCCTGTACCTGTGGTGGCCGCGCGGTCAGTCATCGGCGGGCGTGTTATGGCCACGCCTGGGCAGCCGAGGGCGGTTGTTCTGGCGCGACCTGCATGCTGTCGCCGGCTTCTGGGGCGCGGCTTTCCTGCTGGTGATGCTGCTCAGCGGCATGACCTGGACGGGGTTCTGGGGCAAGCAATACGCTGACCTGTGGAACACCTTCCCGGCGGCGATGTGGAACAACGTGCCGCAATCGGACCAGCAGGCGCGCAGCCTCAATACCGCCAGCCAGCAGACCGTGCCCTGGGCCATGGAAAACACACCGATGCCGATGTCCGGCGACCACGCCGAACACATGAACCACGGCGCCATGCATGCAGGCCCCGCCGCGCCCACCGTCAGCCTGCAACAGGTGGTCGACCTGGCCACGGCGCGCAAGGTCGAGCCCGGCTACAGCATCACCTTCCCCACCACGGCCACGGGCGTGTTCACGGTCGCGGTGTTCGCCGACGACCCACGCAACGACGCCACGCTGCATGTGGACCAGTACACCGGCAAGGTGCTCGCCGACGTGCGCTGGGCCCATTACAACGGCGTCGCACGCGCCACCGAAACCGGCGTGATGCTGCACGAAGGCAAGATGTTCGGCTGGGTCAACCAACTGATCGTGCTGGTGATCTGCCTGATGATCCTGCTCAGCGCGGTGAGTGGCGTGGTGATCTGGTGGAAGCGTCGGCCGCAGGGCGGGCTGGGTGTGCCGCCCCTGCGTCATGATTTGCCCAGATGGAAAACCGCCACGGCGATCATGCTCGGCCTGGCAATCATTTTCCCGTTGGTGGGCGCTTCGCTGATCGTCGTGTGGGTGCTGGACCGCCTGATCCTGTCACGGGTCAGCGTCACCGCGTAGTAGTGGATTGCGCAACGCCCTGTTTTGAAGCTTGCCGTGCACTGCGCAACGGAATGTGGCGCCATGCTGGTGCGCCACTATGCCTAAGCGCCTCCCGAACCCGCCTGTAATCCTGTGCCTCGCGTAGCAGGCACAGCCCTTGCAAAGTCGTGTGTATCTGCCCAACAAAAACTATCGGTTTTACGGAGATCGCACCATGAAGCGTCGCAGCTTGATCAAGGCTTTCACTTTGTCGGCATCCATTGCCGCCATGGGCATGACCTGGACCCTCCAGGCCGCCGAGACCATCAAGGTCGGCATCCTGCACTCGTTGTCCGGGACCATGGCGATCTCCGAAACCTCGCTCAAGGACATGGCGCTGATGACCATCGACGAGATCAACGCCAAGGGCGGTGTGAACGGCAAGATGCTCGAACCGGTGGTGGTCGACCCCGCGTCCAACTGGCCGCTGTTCGCTGAGAAAGGCCGCCAGTTGCTGACCCAGGACAAGGTCGCCGTGGTGTTCGGTTGCTGGACCTCGGTGTCGCGTAAATCGGTCTTGCCGGTGTTCGAAGAGCTCAATGGCCTGCTGTTCTACCCGGTGCAATACGAAGGCGAAGAGATGTCGCCGAACGTGTTCTACACCGGCGCGGCGCCGAACCAGCAGGCGATCCCGGCGGTGGAGTACCTGATGAGCGAAGAAGGCGGCGGCGCCAAGCGCTTCTTCCTGCTGGGCACCGACTATGTGTACCCGCGCACCACCAACAAGATCCTGCGCTCGTTCCTGCATTCCAAAGGCGTGGCGGACAAAGACATCGAAGAGGTCTACACCCCGTTCGGCCACAGCGATTACCAGACCATCGTCGCCAACATCAAGAAGTTCTCCGCCGGCGGCAAGACCGCAGTGATTTCCACCGTGAACGGCGACTCCAACGTGCCGTTCTACAAGGAACTGGCCAACCAGGGTCTGAAGGCGACCGATGTACCGGTGGTGGCGTTCTCCGTGGGTGAAGAGGAGCTGCGCGGCATCGACACCAAGCCACTGGTGGGCAACCTCGCGGCCTGGAACTACTTCCAGTCGGTGGAGAACCCGGTGAACCAGAAGTTCGTGGCCGACTGGAAAGCCTACGCCAAGAAACACAACCTGCCAGGCGCAGACAAGGCCGTGACCAACGACCCGATGGAAGCCACCTACGTGGGCATCCACATGTGGGCGCAGGCGGCGCAGAAGGCCAAGTCCACCGACGTCGACAAAGTGCGTGAAGCCCTGGCCGGCCAGACCTTCGCCGCTCCGTCCGGCTTCACCCTGACCATGGACAAGACCAACCACCACCTGCACAAGCCGGTGATGATCGGCGAAATCCAGGCTGACGGGCAGTTCTCGGTGGTGTGGCAGACCAATGAGCCGATTCGTGCGCAACCGTGGAGCCCGTATATTCCGGGCAATGACAAGAAGCCCGATTACGCCGTGAAGAGCAACTAAGCCCCACCACAGGCCAAATGTGGGAGGGGGCTTGCTCCCGATAGCAGTGTGCCAGGCAATGCATCTGGCACTGAACCACCGCTATCGGGAGCAAGCCCCCTCCCACACTGTCCGTGCATGACTAGGACACTTGTTTATGCCCGCTGCCCTCAATCGCTATTTACTCGCCTTGCTGTTGTTGCTGCCTTTGGCCGCACACGCCAGCGACGCCGAAGACTTCATCAACGCCAACCCGGCGCAGCAAGCCAAGCTCCTTCAGGACTGGGCCGCCCAGCCAGACCCGGCGCGCATCGAACTGGTGGACGCCCTGCAACAAGGCCAACTCACCGTCAACGGTGAAACCAAGACCGTGCGCCTGAACAACCGCCTGCGCGGCCTGATCGATAATGTACAGGCCAGCCAGCGACTGCTCGCGGCCGATCCCAAGGTACGCCTTGATGCGGCGCGCACCCTGCAAAAAAGCGCGGTGCCGGCCCAGCTTAAATTCCTCGACCAACGGCTCGCCACCGAGCCCGATGAGCAAGTGCACAGCGCCCTCAGCCTGGCCCTGGCCAACCTGCAACTGGTCGACAGCGACCCGGTGGTGCGCCTGGCCGCCGTGCGCTTGCTCGGCAGCACGGGCGACCCGCTGGCCCGCACTCGCCTCGAAGCCTTGCTCGCGCCCGGCGTCGAAACCGAAGCCACCGTGCACACCGCCGCCGAAACCAGCCTGGCCCAGGTCAAACGCAAATTGATGGTCGGGGAGATCCTCGGCCAAGCCTTCAGCGGCATGTCGCTGGGCTCGATTCTGCTGCTCGCGGCCCTGGGCCTGGCGATCACCTTCGGCCTGCTGGGCGTGATCAATATGGCCCACGGCGAAATGCTGATGCTCGGCGCCTATTCCACCTATGTCGTGCAGATGCTGATGCAGCGCTACGTGCCCCAGGCCATCGAGTTCTACCCGCTGATCGCGCTGCCGGTGGCGTTTTTTGTCACTGCCGCCATCGGCATGGCGCTGGAGCGTACGGTGATTCGTCACCTGTATGGCCGCCCGCTGGAAACCTTGCTCGCCACCTGGGGCATCAGCCTGATGCTGATCCAACTGGTGCGGTTGGTGTTCGGCGCACAGAACGTCGAAGTGTCCAACCCCGCCTGGCTGTCCGGGGCATTCAGGTGCTGCCCAACCTGGTGCTGCCGTACAACCGCCTGGTGATCATTGCCTTTGCGCTGTTCGTGGTGGCGCTGACCTGGCTGCTGCTGAACAAGACGCGCCTGGGTCTCAACGTGCGCGCCGTCACCCAGAACCGCAACATGGCCGCCTGCTGCGGTGTGCCGACCGGGCGGGTAGACATGCTCGCCTTTGGCTTGGGGTCCGGCATCGCGGGGCTGGGCGGCGTCGCCCTGAGCCAGATCGGCAACGTCGGCCCGGACCTGGGCCAGAGCTACATCATCGACTCGTTCCTGGTGGTGGTGCTTGGCGGTGTGGGCCAGCTTGCCGGCAGCGTCACGGCGGCCTTCGGCCTGGGCATCGCCAACAAGATTCTTGAACCGCAGATCGGCGCCGTGCTCGGCAAGATCCTGATCCTCGCGCTGATCATTCTGTTTATCCAGAAACGCCCGCAAGGACTCTTCGCACTGAAAGGACGGGTGATCGACTGATGAACCAGCCATTGATGCTTACGGCCGCACAGAAAGCCGGCCCCAAGGTGACGATCACCGTCGGCGCGATCCTGCTCGCGGTGCTGCTGGCGCTGCCGTTGCTGTCGCTGTTGCCGGCGGAAAACGCCTTTCATATCTCCGCCTACACCTTGACGCTGGTGGGCAAGATCCTCTGCTATGCCATCGTCGCCCTGGCGCTCGACCTGGTGTGGGGCTACGCCGGGATGTTGTCCCTGGGCCACGGTTTGTTTTTCGCCCTGGGCGGTTATGCGATGGGCATGTACCTGATGCGCCAGGCGTCCGGCGATGCGTTGCCGGCGTTCATGACCTTTTTGTCGTGGACCGAATTGCCCTGGTACTGGGCGGGCACCCAACACTTCTGGTGGGCGCTGTGCCTGGTGGTGCTGGCGCCGGGGTTGCTGGCTCTGGTGTTCGGCTTCTTCGCCTTCCGCTCGCGGATCAAGGGCGTGTATTTCTCGATCATGACCCAGGCCCTGACCTTTGCCGGGATGCTGCTGTTCTTTCGCAACGAGACCGGGTTCGGCGGCAACAACGGCTTTACCAATTTCCGCAGCATCCTGGGCTTCGGCATCACCGAACCGGGCACGCGGGCGGTGTTGTTCGTGGCCACGGTGCTGCTGCTGGTGACGAGCCTGTACCTCGGCTGGCGCCTGGCCCGCAGCAAGTTCGGCCGGGTGCTCACCGCGTTGCGTGATGCGGAAAACCGTCTGATGTTCTGCGGCTATGACCCGCGCGGCTTCAAGCTGTTCGTGTGGGTATTGAGCGCAGTGTTGTGCGGCTTGGCGGGGGCGTTGTATGTGCCGCAAGTGGGCATCATCAACCCCAGCGAAATGTCGCCGACCAACTCCATCGAAGCCGCCGTGTGGGTGGCCCTGGGCGGGCGCGGCACCTTGATCGGCCCGTTGCTCGGCGCCGGCGTGGTCAATGGCATGAAGAGCTGGTTCACCGTGGCCTTTCCGGAATACTGGCTGTTCTTCCTCGGGGCGTTGTTCATTCTGGTCACCCTGTACCTGCCCAAGGGCGTTATCGGCCTGCTGAAGAAATGAGGAACGTCATGCTTGAACCTATTTTCGACGCGGGCAGCGGCCGCGAGGCCATCGGTATCGGCCAGGCTGCGGGCAAAGGCCTGAACACCCGCCACGGCACCATCCTGACCCTGGAGGACATCAGCGTCAGCTTCGATGGCTTCAAGGCCTTGAACGACCTCAACCTCTACATCGGCGTCGGCGAGCTGCGCTGCATCATCGGCCCCAACGGCGCAGGCAAGACCACGCTGATGGACGTGATCACCGGCAAGACCCGGCCCAGCCACGGCAAGGCCTGGTTCGGCGAAACCCTGGACCTGACCGGCATGAGCGAAGTGCAGATCGCCCAGGCGGGTATCGGCCGCAAGTTCCAGAAACCCACGGTGTTCGAAGCCCTCACGGTGTTCGAAAACCTCGAGCTGGCGCAGAAGACCGACAAGTCCGTCTGGGCCAGCCTGCGCGCACGCTTGAGCGGCGAGCAGAAAGACCGCATCGATGAAGTGCTCGACACCATCCGCCTCACGGCCTCGGCACAGCGCCCGGCCGGGTTGCTGTCCCACGGGCAGAAGCAGTTCCTGGAGATCGGCATGCTGCTGATGCAGGACCCGCAACTGTTGCTGCTGGACGAACCGGTGGCGGGCATGACCGATGCCGAAACCGAATTCACCGCCGAACTGTTCAAGGGCCTGGCGGGCAAGCATTCGTTGATGGTGGTGGAGCACGACATGGGCTTTGTCGGCTCGATTGCCGACCACGTCACCGTGTTGCACCAGGGCAGCGTGTTGGCCGAGGGGTCGCTGGAACAGGTGCAGGAAAATGAGCGGGTGAACGAGGTCTACCTCGGTCGCTGATCGTTCCCACGCTCTGCGTGGGAATGCCGCCCCGGACGCTCCGCGTCCTTTCATCAGGAGGTTTGAGAATGCTGCAAGTCGACAAGCTGCACCAGTACTACGGCGGTAGCCACATCCTGCGCGGCCTGTCGTTTGACGTGCAGATCGGCGAAGTCACCTGCCTGCTCGGGCGTAATGGCGTGGGCAAGACCACCCTGCTCAAATGCCTGATGGGCCTGCTGCCGGCCAAGGAAGGCGCGGTGAGCTGGGAGGGCAAGCCGATCACCGGGTTCAAGCCGCATCAGCGCGTACATGCTGGCATTGCCTACGTGCCCCAGGGCCGGGAAATTTTCGGCCGGCTGACGGTGGAAGAAAACCTGCTGATGGGCCTTTCGCGCTTCCCCGGTGCCCAAGCCAAGGAAGTGCCGGCCTTTATCTACGAGCTGTTCCCGGTGTTGCTGCAGATGAAGCACCGGCGCGGAGGGGATTTGTCCGGCGGCCAGCAGCAACAGTTGGCCATCGGCCGCGCCTTGGCGAGTCGCCCGCGGTTGTTGATTCTCGATGAGCCCACCGAAGGCATTCAGCCCTCGGTGATCAAGGAAATCGGCGCGGTGATCAAGAAACTCGCGGCACGCGGTGACATGGCGATTCTCTTGGTGGAGCAGTTCTACGACTTCGCCGCTGAACTGGCCGACCAGTACCTGGTGATGTCCCGTGGCGAAATCGTGCAGCAGGGCCGGGGGGAAAATATGCAAAGCGAGGGTGTACGCGGACTGGTAACCATCTAATCTGTAGCGTCCTAACGATAAGCACAAAACCATGAACCTCCCCGTCACCCCTGCCCTGTTCACCCCCAGCTGGCGCGCCGAGCTGGAACTCGGCTATGCGCGTTTCGGCGACACCACACGCCCGGTGCTGCGCCGTCACCTCGGCCCGCTGCGCGTGCAAAAACACCTGTACGCCGAAGGCCCCGAGGTGTGCCAGCACATCATCGTGCACCCGCCCGGCGGCATTGCCGGCGGTGATCGACTCGATATCAGCGCACAGGTTGCCCAAGGCGCCTGGGCGCAATTGACCAGCCCCGGCGCGGCCAAGTGGTACCGCGCCAGCGGCCCGGCGTTTCAGCAGTTGAATTTGCGCGTGGAGGCCGGCGCGACCCTGGAATGGCTGCCCCAGGAAACCATCGTATTCAGCGCCGCCCAGGCCGAACTCAGCACGCGCATCGACCTGCACGGCGATGCGCGGTTGTTCTACTGGGACGTGGTCGCCCTCGGGCGCCCGGCCAGCGGCGAACGGTTCGACCTCGGCCACTTTCAATCGCACCTTGATATCCGTCGCGACGGCCAGTTGCTCTGGCATGAGCGCCAGCGCATTGTGGGCGGCGATGGGCTGCTGGATTCGCCTATCGGGCTGGATGGGCAACCGGTGTTCGCTACGTTGCTGGTAACCGGTGAAGTCGATGCTCAATTGCTCGAACACTGCCGCTCACTGCCCAACGCGGTGCGCGGCGACTTGACCCAACTGCCCGGTTTGCTGGTCGCGCGCTGCCTGGCCAGCGAAGCGCTGCTGGCGCGGGGATGGTTGATTGAATTATGGAAACTGTTGCGCCCGGCGCTGCTTGGCCGCGAAGCGGTATCACCGAGAATCTGGAGCACATGAAGATCAAAATGTGGGAGGGGGCTTGCTCCCGATGGCGGTGGGTCAGTAACAGATGTATTGGCTGACACCCTGCTATCGGGAGCAAGCCCCCTCCCACACTTGATCTCCTTGTATTTATGAATGTATTTCACGACGGACTGAACCATGGATTTGACCCCACGGGAAAAAGACAAACTGCTGATCTTCACCGCCGGCCTGGTAGCCGAACGCCGCCTGGCGCGTGGGGTGAAGCTCAACTACCCGGAAACCATCGCCTATATTTCCGCCGCGCTGATGGAAGGCGCCCGCGATGGCCGCACTGTGGCCGACCTGATGCACTACGGCACGACCCTGCTCAGCCGTGAGCAAGTGATGGAAGGCATTCCGGAAATGATCCCGGACATCCAGGTCGAAGCCACCTTCCCGGACGGCACCAAGCTGGTCACTGTCCATCAACCCATTGCGTGAGGCGCGGCAATGATTCGTGATGCTACCGAGCAAGACCTGCCGGCAATCCGCGATATCTACAACGACGCAGTGTTGAACACCACGGCGATCTGGAACGAACAGCCGGTCGACCTGGCTAACCGCCAGGCGTGGTTCAGCGCCCGCCAGGCCCAGGGCTATCCGATCCTGGTGGCGGTGGAAAACGCCGAAGTCACCGGCTACGCCTCGTTCGGCGACTGGCGGCCCTTCGAAGGCTTTCGCTACAGCGTCGAGCACTCGGTTTACGTGCGCAACGACCAGCGCGGCAAGGGCCTCGGCCCGCGCTTGATGCAGGCCCTGATCGAACGCGCGCGCAGCGGCGGCAAACAGGTGATGGTCGCGGCCATCGAAAGCGGCAATCTGGCCTCGATCCGCCTGCATGAACGCCTGGGTTTCATCACCACCGGGCAGATGCCGCAAGTGGGTATCAAGTTCGGCCGCTGGCTCGACCTGACCTTTATGCAACTGGCCTTGAACCCGGGCGCCGAACCGCCCAAGGAGTGAGATCGATGAGCGCTGCGCAACTGCGTCGAGTCAATGCTGAAAGCTTTGCCCATTACCGCCTCGGCTTGATCGAGCTGTTGCTGGACGCGGTCCGGCATGGCGCCTCGGTGGGTTTCATGGCCGACTTCGATGAGGCCCAGGCCCGCGTGTACCTGAGCGGTGTGCAAGCCGGCATCGAAGACGCCAGCCTGTTGCTGTGGGTGGTGGTGCGCGATGAGCAGGTGGTCGCCAGCGTGCAGTTGGCGCTGTGCCAGAAAGCCAATGGCCTGAACCGTGCCGAGGTGCAGAAGCTGCTGGTGCACAGCTGTGCGCGGCGCCACGGCCTGGGGCAGCAATTGATGAATGCCCTGGAACTCGCCGCACGCCAGCACAAGCGCGGTTTGCTCTACCTCGACACCGAAGCCGGCTCCGGCGCCGAGGCCTTCTACCAGTCGCTGCGCTACACCAAGGTCGGCGAATTGCCCGACTACTGCCAAAGCCCGGACGGGCGCTACAGCCCGACCGCCATTTACTTCAAGACCCTGGGGCAACCTGCATGATTCCTGGCGAATTCCAGATCCAGCCTGGCGAGATCGAACTGAACGTGGGCCGGCGCACCATCAGCCTGAGCGTGGCCAACAGTGGCGACCGGCCGATTCAGGTGGGCTCGCATTATCATTTTTTCGAGACCAATGATGCGCTGACCTTCGACCGCGCCGCGAGCCGTGGCATGCGCCTGAATATTCCGGCGGGGACGGCGGTGCGGTTTGAGCCGGGGCAGGCGAGGACTGTCGAGCTCGTCGACCTGAGCGGATTGCGGCGAGTGTATGGGTTTGCGGGGAGAGTCATGGGCGAGCTTTAGGCCGACTGCAAGCGATCAGCTGCAAGCTGCAAGAAAGAGCAGTTTGCGGCGCCCCATTGGCTTTTACTTGACGCTTGCGGCTAACAGCTTGCAGCTCATACCGAGGAACGAGATATGAAAATCGATCGTCAGGCATATGCCGACATGTACGGCCCCACCGTTGGCGACAAGGTCCGCCTGGCCGACACCGAGCTGTTCGTCGAAGTCGAGCAGGACTTCACCGTGTATGGCGAAGAAGTGAAATTCGGCGGCGGCAAGGTGATCCGTGACGGTCAGGGCCAGAGCCAGTTACTCGCCCACGAAGTGGTCGACACCCTGATCACCAACGCGCTGATCATCGACCACTGGGGCATCGTCAAGGCCGACGTGGGCCTTAAGAACGGCCGCATCCACGCCATTGGCAAAGCCGGCAACCCCGACATCCAGCCCGGCGTGACCATGGCCATCGGCGCCAGCACCGAAGTGATCGCCGGCGAAGGCATGATCCTCACCGCCGGCGGTATCGACTCCCATGTGCATTTCATCTGCCCGCAGCAGATCGAAGAGGCGCTGACCAGCGGCATCACCACCATGATCGGCGGCGGCACGGGACCTGCCACCGGCACCAACGCCACCACCTGCACCTCAGGGCCTTGGCACCTGGCGCGCATGCTGCAGGCCAGTGATTCGTTCCCGATGAACATCGGCTTTACCGGCAAGGGCAACGCGAGCCTGCCCGAGCCGTTGATCGAACAGGTCAAGGCCGGCGCCATTGGCTTGAAGCTGCACGAAGACTGGGGCACCACACCCGCCAGCATCGATAACTGCCTGAGCGTCGCCGATGCATACGACGTGCAGGTGGCAATCCACAGCGACACTCTCAACGAATCCGGCTTCGTCGAAACCACCCTCGCCGCGCTCAAGGGCCGCACCATACACACCTACCACACCGAAGGGGCCGGTGGCGGGCATGCACCGGACATCATCAAGGCCTGCGGCTTGCCGAACGTGCTGCCCAGCTCCACCAACCCGACGCGGCCGTTCACCCGCAACACCATCGATGAACACCTGGACATGCTGATGGTCTGCCATCACCTGGACCCGAGCATCGCCGAAGACGTGGCCTTCGCCGAAAGCCGCATCCGCCGCGAGACCATTGCCGCCGAAGATATCCTGCACGACCTCGGCGCGTTTTCGATGATCAGTTCCGACAGCCAGGCCATGGGCCGCGTCGGCGAAGTGATTACCCGCACCTGGCAGACCGCCGACAAGATGAAAAAACAGCGCGGCGCCCTGCCCGGTGACGGCCCGGGCAACGACAACTTTCGCGCCAAGCGCTATATCGCCAAGTACACCATCAACCCGGCGATCACCCATGGCATCAGCCATATCGTCGGCTCCATCGAAGTTGGCAAATGGGCCGATCTGGTGCTGTGGCGCCCGGCGTTCTTCGGGATCAAGCCCACGCTGATCCTCAAGGGCGGCGCGATTGCCTCGAGCCTGATGGGCGATGCCAACGCTTCGATTCCCACACCGCAGCCGGTGCACTACCGGCCGATGTTCGCCAGCTTCGGCAGCTCACTGCATGCCACCAGCCTGACCTTTATCAGCCAGGCGGCACAGGAGGCCGGCCTGCCCGAGGCCCTGGGTTTGAAAAAACAGATTGCGGTGGTCAAGGGCTGTCGCGAGGTGCAGAAGAGCGACCTCATCCATAACGATTACCTGCCGGATATCGAGGTGGACCCGCAGACGTATCAGGTCAAGGCCGATGGTGTATTGCTGTGGTGTGAACCCGCTGACGTACTGCCGATGGCGCAGCGCTATTTCCTGTTCTGACAACCGCCTCACTGTAACTGTAGGAGCGAGCTTGCTCGCGAAGCACTCAAAGACGCCGCGTTTATTCAGGTTGTACGCGTTATCGTTGACGTTCTTCGCGAGCAAGCTCGCTCCTACAGTAAGGCAGCTTAGAAGTTTTCGCGCGGATTGAAGTTGGCTTTCTTGGCCAGCTCCTGCCACAACGCTTTCACCTCGTCGCTACCTGCCGGCGGCATCACCGCCTTGAGCTGCACGAACAGGAAACCTCGCTGGCCAGCCTTGTTCAGCAACCCATGGCCCTTGGCGCGCATGCGCTGGCCGTTCTGGCTGCCGGCGGGCACCTTGAGGTTGATCTTGCCGGTCAGCGTAGGCACCGGGACTTCCGTGCCCAGCGCCAATTCCCACGGCGCCAGCGGCAGGTTGATCACCAGGTTTTCGCCATCCACTTCAAACTTGGCATGCGGCGCGAACTTGATGATCAGGTACAGATCACCGTTGGCACCGCCGCCAATACCGGGCGCGCCCTGGGCCTTGAGACGGATACGTTCACCGTCGGCCACACCGGCCGGGATCTTCACGTTCAGGTTCTTGACCGTATTGCTCACGTGCCGGCCAGAAGCGTCGTACTGAGGCACCTGGAAGCTGATCTGCTTGGACTCGGTGGACAGCGTCTCCTCGAGGGACACCGACAGCTGCATCTCCACGTCCTGGCCCTTGCGCCCGGCAGGGCGGCGCTGGCCGCCGCCGAACCCGTCACTGCGCGAGCCGAAGATCGAGCTGAAGAAGTCCGAGAAATCCTCAGTGCCCGCGCTACCGCCAAAGCCGCCACGGCTCTGCCAGCCAGGTGGCCCCTGGAACGGCTGACCGTGCTGGCCATATTTGCGCAGCTCGTCGTACTCGGCACGCTTGTCCGCGCTCTTGAGGGCTTCATAGGCTTCGGACGCGTCCTTGAACTTGGCTTCGGCGTCTTTTTCCTTGCTGACGTCCGGGTGATATTTGCGCGCGAGCTTGCGATAGGCGGCTTTGATTTCCTTGTCATCGGCGCTCGGCTCGACACCCAATATCTTGTAGTAGTCTTTGAAATCCATCGGTGGTTCACCATCCTTAAACGAGATCGCACAGCCCGGACACAAGGTGCGCTGGTTTGCACGTGTTGAGTCTTGCGGCCTGGGGTGCGTCGGAGTTTTACAGGCACTTGCCGTATGCACCAGATGTGGGGGCGAATCGCGCGCTTTCAAGCGCTATTTAACGGATGGTCGGCCTACGCATCCGGCGTCGACTGGCATACACTGCGCGGCCGTTTTGCAACCGGAACCCGATCGACATGAAAAACCCATCCCCAGCCCGTGCCTGCGGCATCGACTTCGGCACGTCCAACTCCACCGTCGGCTGGATCCGCCCCGGCGAGGAGACGCTTATCGCGCTGGAGGACGACAAGATCACCCTGCCGTCGGTGGTGTTCTTCAACTTCGAGGAACGCCGCCCGGTGTACGGTCGCCTGGCGCTGCATGAATACCTGGAGAACTACGAAGGCCGCTTGATGCGCTCGCTCAAGAGCCTGCTGGGTTCCAAGCTGATCAAGCACGACACCAGCGTATTGGGCACGGCGATGCCGTTCACCGACCTGCTGGCGCTGTTCATCGGCCAGCTCAAGAGCCGCGCCGAAGCCACCGCCGGCCGCGAGTTCGAAGAAGTGGTGCTGGGGCGCCCGGTGTTTTTCGTCGATGACGACCCGATGGCCGACCAGGAAGCGGAAAACACCCTGGTCGATGTGGCCCGCAAGATCGGCTTCAAGGACATCTCGTTCCAGTACGAACCGATTGCCGCCGCGTTCGACTACGAGTCGACCATCGAAAAAGAAGAGCTGGTGCTGATCGTCGATATCGGCGGCGGTACCTCCGACTTCTCCCTGGTGCGCCTGTCGCCGGACCGTCGTCACAACGACAACCGCCAGAGCGACATCCTCGCCACTGGTGGCGTGCACATCGGCGGTACCGACTTCGACAAGCAGCTCAGCCTGCAAGGCATGATGCCGCTGTTCGGCTACGGCAGCCGCATGAAAAGCGGCGCCTACATGCCGACCAGCCACCACATGAACCTGGCTACCTGGCACACCATCAACTCGGTGTACTCGCAGAAATCCCAGCTGGCCCTGAGCAGCATGCGCTACGACATCGAAGACACCGGCGGCATCGACCGCCTGTTCAAGCTGATCGAACAGCGTGCCGGGCACTGGTTGGCGATGGAAGTAGAAGAAACCAAGATCCAGCTGACCCATGAAGACAGCCGCCTGGTGTTGCTGGACCGGGTTGAGCCTGGCTTGAGCGTGGAACTGAGCCGCAACCTGTTCGAATCGGCCATCGATGGCCTGCTCGAGCGCGTGCGCAACAGCGTGACCCAACTGCTCAACGACGCCTCGGTGGATGTGGCCCAGGTGGACACGGTGTTCTTCACCGGTGGTTCCAGCGGAATCCCGGCACTGCGCCACAGCATCTCGGCGATGCTGCCGAATGCGCGGCATGTGGAAGGCAATATCTTTGGCAGTATTGGCAGTGGGTTGGCGATTGAGGCGAGTAAGCGCTACGGTTGCTGAATTTCACCTGAAACACCGTGGTGACTTCATCGGGGGCAAGCCCCCTCCCACCTTTGATTTGTGAACACGGTCAAAATGTGGGAGGGGGCTTGCTCCCGATGAGGCCCGCCCAGGCAAAACACGGCTTAAACCATTCCGCCGAGCTTCAGCTCACTCTTCAAATACGCATAATAAATCGGCCCCGCCACCACCCCCGGCAGCCCGAACGCGGCCTCAAACACCAGCATCGCCAGCAGCAACTCCCACGACTTGGCACTGATCTGCCCGCCGACGATGCGCGCGTTGAGGAAGTACTCGACCTTGTGGATCACGATCAAATACCCCAGCGCCGCCACCGCGACCCAGATCGACAGCGACAACGCGACAATCGTGATCAGGGTGTTGGACATCAGGTTGCCGATCACCGGCAGCAGGCCGAGCAGGAAGGTCAGCACGATCAGGGTTTTGGTCAGCGGCAGGTGAATGCCGCACAGCGGCAGCACCACGGCGAGGAACACGGCGGTGAAGGCAGTGTTGAGCGCGGCGATCTTGATCTGGGCGAAGACGATGTTGCGAAACGCCTGGACCAACAGGTGCAGGCGGTCGAACAACGCGGCGGCCAAGGGTTTGCGCTTGGTCAGGTCGGGCACGCGCTGCAGGGCGATGATCGCGCCGAGCACCATGCCGATCAGCAAGGTGACGAACATATGAGCCGCGTCTTTGCCGACCAGTTGCAGTTCGCTCAGGTGTTTGCTCAGCCAGTCGCCGATGGCCACGCGGAATTCGGCGGCGCTGGCGGGCAGATAGGCATCGATGGACGGCGGTAACTGGCCGCGTGCGCGGTCGACCACGTGCATGAATTTATCCAGCGAGGCGCCGGGATTTTCCGCTTCGTGCAGCAGAAAGCTGATCGCGCCGGCGAAGATCAGCGTGAGCACGCTGACGATCAAGGTGCCAAGCAAGGCTACCGCCAGCCAGCGCGCACGCCGCCCTTCGATCAGGCGCTGCAGTTGGGGAGTAAGCATGTTGACCAGTTCATAGACCAACAGGCCGGCCAGCAGGCTGGGCAGCAGTTTCAGCGGCAGCACCAGCAGCAACCCGCCGAAAATGATGATGTAGCTGGACAGCAACAACACATGACGCTGAGAAAACGTTGGCATACAGCCTCAAAACGAACGGCGTTAAAGGATGGGCAGTCTGCCAGCCTTGCGGGAATCAAGCGAGGGGGCGGTTGTGAATGCGATCAAGTGTGGGCGGCGGTGAATCAGCCTATGAATCGGTTGACTGACATTGCGCTATCGGGGGCAAGTCGAATCGTCGCACCGCCCCTCCCACATTTGATCAGCAGCGCCTGCACAATTGTGATTAACCCTTCAGGCAAGTACTCATGAACGTCTTGCGCGCATCACCGGCCAACGCCTTGGTTTTCGCCGACGCGTTGCAATCCTTCATCTTCTGCTGCTGCGGGGTCAGGGTCTTGGCGTCATTGGCCGCCGGGGCCGACAGGCAGGTCTTCATGAAGGCCTTGCGCTCGTCGCCCTTGAGGGTCTTGGTAGAGGCTTCGGCATTGCAGGTGGTCATTTTGTTTTGCTGGGCGGTGGCGGCAAAACCTTGGGAACACAGCAGCAGGCTCATCATGATCAACGGAATACGCAGCATCTTCATGGAGTTTTCTCCCGGTTACCGTGCCGAAGGGCGCGGCCTACAGCGCAGTGTAGTCAAAACTCGTTACAACTTCACCGGCCATGGATATTCCAATCGCCGCGATGCCAGTACACGGAGTGCTCATGACACATCCGGTTAAATCCGATAAAACTTTTCGTCCCTTGCGCGACTCACAACCTGGAGCGATCACGCCGGCAGAGCGTGGCGTAAAACCGGATTAGCCCCAGGAGATTGAGATGACTGAAGCACACTTGACTGACGTTGCGACCCTGCGCAGCCGCGCCCGCCAGAACGTCGAAAACGGTGCCGTGACCGAAGGCTATGGTGCCGACCGCGAAGAAATCATCCGCCTGCTCAACGAAGCGTTGGCCACAGAGCTGGTCTGCGTGTTGCGCTACAAGCGTCATTACTTCATGGCCAGCGGCCTGAAAGCCAGCGTCGCCGCCGACGAGTTCCTGGAGCACGCCACCCAGGAAGCCGAACACGCCGACAAACTCGCCGAACGCATCGTGCAACTGGGCGGCGAGCCGGAGTTCAACCCCGACCTGTTGTCGAAGAACTCCCACGCACAATACGTGGCGGGCAATTCGCTGAAGGAAATGGTTTACGAAGATCTGGTGGCCGAGCGCATCGCGGTGGACAGCTATCGCGAGATCATTCAGTACATCGGCGATAAAGACCCGACTACCCGTCGCATCTTCGAAGAGATCCTGGCCCAGGAAGAAGAACACGCCGATGACATGGCGGATATTCTGCAGGGTCTGTAACCCGTAATACCGCAATACCAATGTGGGAGGGGGCTTGCTCCCGATGGCAGTGTCTCAGTCAAAGATTGATTGGCTGATACACCGCAATCGGGAGCAAGCCCCCTCCCACATTTGGTTTCAGGTGCAGTCGGTTATTACTTCACGGTTTTCGGCGCCTTGCCTTCTCGCATCTGTTGCAACAACGGTGCGCACGCATTCGGCTCGCCGCCACTTGGGGCAACCAGTGCAAGCAACCCGGCAGCCGGGCCGGCGATCACACCCAGGGCGACCATGCCCGCGCCGCGCAGCGCCAGGGGGATGGCTTTGACCCCGGCATTGGGCTTGATGAACGGCCCGTTCACATACAACGGCGAGCGCAGGGAGAACAGACGAAAGCCCTTGGACTCCGGCGTGATGGTCAGGTCCAACTGCTCGGTCGCCATATTTGCTGTGCCATCGACGTAGATGATCGCGTTCTCGGTATCGAACACAAACAAGCGTGTCGTCGCCAAACCGGTCTTGATGCCGAAGTCCGCCGCCGCGCAGTTGATCTTCACTTCCTTGTCGCCAAACAGGCGCCCCACCACGTAGTTGCCCACGTTAAGGCCGGCGATTTCCATCAGGCCACGGCTGATGGCGCCATCGTTGATCAGCATCTTCAAGTCACCGTTGGCCGTGCCCAGCAGCGCCGCCACGGAGTTGCCGCGCCCGGCAATATCGGCGTCGCCGTTGAGCTCACCAAAGCTGGTTTTCATCGGTTCAAAGGTCGGGAACAGCTGTTTGAGCTTGAAGTTACGCGCCGTGAGTTTCGTGCGGCCTTCCATCGGCGTGGTGCGGCCGTTCAAGCGGATCTGCGCATCGAGCTTGCCGCCGGCCACGCCGAAGCGCAGGGGCTCAAGGCTCAGCTCACCATCATTGAGCACCAGGTGCGTATAGAGGTCGGTGAAAGGCAGGTCGGCGCTGTGCACAATGCGTTTGCCGGTGAATTCCACGTCGGCATCCATCTCGCGCCAGCGCTCGGTGCGGAACTCTTCCACCGGCAAGACTTTGGTGGCCGGTTGTTTGCTTTCGCCGCCACGGGCTTTCTGCTTGGCGTTGGAGTCGGCGCCGATCAAGGGTGCCAGGTCATCCATCAGCAGCTGGTTGGACACCAGCGCGCCGCTGAGCTTGGGCCGTGGCTGGCTGGCAACGTAGGCCAGGTTGCCGTGGATGTCGCTGTTGCCGATCTTGCCGTTGAAGTTTTCATACCGAAATGAAGCGCCGCTGGCTTCGTGCAGCTTGGCGATCAAATGGCCGTCGGTTGAGTACGCCGGCGAATCGGGCAATGTCACACCAGTCAACGGGTAGAGGTTGCCGAGGCTGCTGCCCGACAGCTTCAGGCGCAGGTCGAGGGCGCCGAGGTTAAGCGGGTCGGTCAGGGTGCCGGCCAGGGCGATGCTGGTGTCGGCGATCTTGACCTGGGCCTGCAGCGGGAAAGGCTTGGCCGCGTCCTGCAAGGCGAGCAACCCGCCGATCTTGCCGGTGCCGGCGAGCGCCTGGCCATGATATTGGCCTTTGACCTTGAGGCCGAACGCATAGTCCTGCGGCGCCGAGCCTTTCTCCAAGGCCTTTTTGGCATCGGCGTCACCGACGATTTCACCGAAAGGAATCGGTTTGCCCAGCGGGTCGATGATCACATCGAGGCGAGTCTTGAGGGTCTGGTCGTCGAGGGTGACGTGGCCCTTGTCGAAGCCGATGGCGCCGATGTCCACCACCCAGCTGGAAGGCTCGGCGTCGGGGTCTTTGGGGTCGAACTTGAAGGTCCAGTTGGCCCGGCCGTCAGCCAGGCGCTGCAGGTCGGCGCTCGGTTCGGTGAGGTCGATACGCGGAATCACCACGCGTTGTGCCAGCAAGGCCAACGGCGAAATACGCAACTCGACTTTCTTCAGCGTGACCATCTGCGGCTGCTTGGACCAGTCGGGGTTGCCCAGGCTCAGGTCTTCGGCAATCACATGGGGCCACGGCACCCACGCGCGCCAGCCGCCTTCGTCGGGCTCACGCTGCCACACCACCGCCAAGTTGCCATTGATGGCGAACGGGCGGTGCAACTCTTCGGAGACCTTGGCATTGAGGGGGGGCTTGATGCGGTTCCAGTCGAAGAACACCAGGACCAATACCGCGATGGCAATCAACAGAACGAAGCTGGCGCAGCTCCAAGCGACAATTTTTCGAGTGCGCGTCATTGCACAGGGCTCCTGAATACGACTGGCTGGGCAACAGCCTTTGACACAGCTTATAGGACTACGACTGGCAAAGTGCCTGGGGGTTTAACGCAACGGCCGATTTAGCTGAAAAAACCGATTTTCCTGATCAACCAGACAAGGTTGATCATCCACGACGCACCATTGTTACCCAGGTTCGTGTCGAAAATACCCACCTCGGTGCAAAACCGCGTGCTTGAGAGGCGCGTTCTAGAGCCTCCCGTGGGAACAATCAATTCTGTTGATTATTACCATTGTCTTTATGAACTTTTATATCGACTTATCAAGAGTAGCATTAGCCCTGTACCCACTTTATCGCCCTCCCAAGGAGCAACCCTCATGAAACGCCAAGTACTCGCTACCGTCCTGTTATCCATCCTGGCTTCCAGTGCCGTTGCCCTGCCAGCCGCCGAACAGGCCACTCCACAGAACAAAGCCCAAGCCGTGCAGTCCAGCCAGACCCTGGCGCGCAGCGGTTCGCAAGAAGACGAAAACCGTGACTACGCCAAAGGCGCTGTCGCTGAAAACGGTTCGGAACAGGCCAACAAACGCGCCTACACCGAAGGCCTGACCGAAGGTGGCAACGACCGCCTGCAAGAAAAAGGTCTGGTAGAAGGCGGTGCTGAACAAGCCAATGATCGCGCCTACACCCAAGGTCTTGCCGAAGGCGGTGCCGACCGTCTGGAAGAACTGCATCAAGCACAGAGCTAAGCCCATGGTGGCCCATAAAAAAGCCCGGTCTGTCGATCGGGCTTTCGCTTTTATATAGACCGCGTCACGTCTCGCCCCCGCCAAGTTCGACGCCGGCAAAGCGGTTTTGCTAGAGTGCGTCGCTGTACTCGCCGACAAAGCCCATCCGCTCATGCTGCCCCGCGCCGAACAGAAGCAACAGACCCGCCTCGCCTTGATGGACGCTGCCCGCCATCTGATGGAGTGTGGCCGTGGGTTTGGCAGCCTGAGCCTGCGCGAAGTGGCCAAGACAGCGGGTATCGTGCCTACCGGGTTCTATCGCCATTTCGCCGACATGGACGAGCTTGGGCTCGTATTGGTCAGTGAAGTCGGCCAGACCTTCCGCGCCACGATTCGCCTGGTGCGTCACAACGAATTCGTGATGGGCGGGATCATCGATGCGTCCGTGCGGATCTTTCTCGATGTGGTCTCGGCCAACCGTTCCCAATTCCTGTTCCTGGCCCGCGAACAATATGGCGGTTGCCTGGCGGTGCGCCAGGCCATCGGCGCCCTGCGCGAAGACATCACCCGCGACCTGGCGGCCGACCTCACGCTGATGCCCAAGCTGCAACACCTGGATGCCGAAGGTTTGCACGTAATGGCCGACCTCATCGTCAAAAGCGTGTTCGCCACCCTGCCCGACATCATCGACCCACCCGCCCACGCGTTGCCTGCCCATCTCACGCCCCAGGCGAAGATCACCCAGCAATTGCGCTTCATCTTTATCGGCCTCAAGCATTGGCAAGGCCTGGGCAGTACCGAGTAATGCCTCAGCCGGCCGTATGAAAGCGCTTGGCCGTGGTGTAGTTCTTGCTCCAATAGGTATTGCTCAACGAATCGATACGCACATTCTTGCCGGTACGCGGTGAATGGATGAATTTGCCTTCGCCGATATACAGCCCGACGTGACTCACCCGCCCCTGCCCGTTGCCTTTGAAAAAGACCGCGTCGCCCGGCTTCAACGCAGTGCGCTTGATGGTCGCGGCGGTGGAACGGTGCATTGCAGCCGTGGTGCGTGGAAGCTGAATATTCGCTTCGGTCTTGAACAGATAGACCAGGAAACTGCTGCAATCGAACCCTTGCTCGGTAGACGTACCGCCCCACTTGTAGGGTGTGCCGAGCAATTGATGGGCCCGGTCGATCACATCGTCGACCGAGGACGATGCGGGCTTGGAAATAAAGGTGGGCGGCTGTTGAAGAGTGGCCGAGGCTGATGAGATAAGGCACGACAGGCTGACAATGACGGAACAGATAAGTGACTTGAACATGATGAACATCGCAGTGAATTAAACACGGCGCGAATCTTAAACAACCCCCGTGTAACTCCACGAAGGCCGATTCCCGTGGCCTTGTAGGAAAAATCCTTAAAAACGCCACGAAGAATTGGATGAAAGAAGTTTCATGCAACACACGGCCGTTCACCACGCAAAATGCCCTTTTCCGGTGCTAAAACCCGCTTAAGCGCACCAAATTGCAACACGGACGCACTCAGCGAGTGCCCTGCCTTGTGGCGCTCGCGCCCTGCTGACAGGAAATTCCTACGCGCCTGCCGGGTTGGCAAGCCCCTTGCTCTAGCTCCCTTATCGCTCATAGCCGGAAGCTTTCTGATGCTGGTGATCCACCGCCGAATCGCCCCGCAAGCCCTCTGGGCCGCCGAACTGCTGCTGAACTTCGAAGCCCGCAGCAAAAGCCGTCTGCGCTGTTTCAGTGCCGAGGGTGAGGACGTCGGCCTGTTTCTGGAGCGTGGGCAACCGCCGCTGCATGATGGCGAATTCCTACAAGCTGAAGACGGACGCGTCGTACGTGTCTGCGCGCGCCCTGAACAGCTGCTGCATGTCACCTGCCGCAACGCGTTTGAACTGACCCGCGCCGCCTATCACCTTGGCAACCGCCATGTGGCCCTGCAGGTCGGCGATGGCTGGCTGCGCCTGCTCGATGACTACGTGCTCAAGGCCATGCTTGAGCAGCTGGGCGCCGACGTGCACACCATTGAGGCGCCCTTCCAGCCTGAACACGGGGCCTATGGCGGTGGCCATCATCATTCGCGGCATGGCGATGAAGCGTTCAACTACGCGCCCAAACTGCATCAGTTCGGCGTGCGTCTATGAACCCAGCCTGGGCGTTGTTGCGCCTGGCCAGTCCGCAGTTGCCGATTGGTGGCTACAGCTATTCCCAGGGCCTGGAAATGGCCGTGGACAACGGCCGCGTCAACGATGCCGCCAGCGCGCGGCGCTGGATCAGCGATCAATTGCTGCTCAACCTCGCGCGTTTCGAAGCGCCGTTGCTGCTCGCCCATTGCCGCGCGGCCACTGAACAGGCGTGGCCACGCCTGGCGCAGCTGTGTGAAGAACACCGTGCCAGCCGCGAAACCCGCGAGCTGTATCAGGAGAGCCGGCAGATGGGCTACTCCCTGCAGCAACTGCTCAATGGCTTGCCGGAACTGGACGCCGCCGCCCGCGACTTTCTTGCCCAACACCCTGAACCCCATCTCGCCCTCGGCTGGGCGCTGGCCGCGCGGGCCTGGGCAATCAGCCCCGACGACGCGCTCGCCGCCTGGCTATGGAGCTGGCTGGAAAATCAACTGGCCGTGCTGATGAAAACCCTGCCCCTGGGCCAGCAAGCCGCGCAGCGCCTGACCAGCGAGCTGCTGCCGCTGCTGCAACAGGCCCAGCAGGAGGCCGACCGCATCGAACCCGATCATCTGGGCAGCGCCGCCTTTGGCCTGTCTTTGGCGTGCATGGCTCATGAACGCCAGTACAGCCGCCTGTTCCGTTCCTGAGACTGTTTTTGGAGAACCTGACATGAACACACAACCCCTGCGCGTCGGCATCGGCGGCCCGGTGGGCTCCGGCAAGACCGCCCTGACCCTGGCCCTGTGCCTGGCGCTGCGCGACCGCTACAACCTGGCGGTGGTCACCAACGACATCTACACCCGCGAAGACGCCGATTTCCTGGTGCGCAACCAGGCCCTGGCGCCGGAGCGCATCATCGGCGTGGAAACCGGCGGCTGCCCGCACACCGCCATCCGCGAAGATGCCTCGATCAACCTGGAGGCAGTGGACCAACTCAACCGGCGTTTTCCCGGCCTGGACCTGATTCTGGTGGAGTCCGGCGGCGACAACCTGTCGGCGACGTTCAGCCCCGAGCTGTCAGACCTGACCATCTATGTGATCGATGTGTCCGCCGGCGACAAACTCCCGCGCAAGGGCGGGCCCGGTATTTGCAAATCCGACCTGCTGGTGATCAACAAGATCGACCTCGCGCCGCTGGTGGGTGCCTCGCTGGAGTTGATGAACAGCGACACCCAACGCATGCGCAATGGCAAACCCTTTGTGTTCAGCAACCAGAAAACCGGCGTCGGCCTGGATGAAATCGTCGCCTTTATCGAACGCCAAGGCCTGCTGACCGCTGCCTGATCCCCCTACGGAGCCTGTGTATGAACCTCAAGAAACTGTTCGCCGCCGCCACATTGCTGCTGGCCCCCGCCCTCGCGTTTGCTCACCCGGGTCACGGCGACAATGGCCTGGTTGCCGGCATCAGCCACCCGCTGGGCGGTCTCGATCACTTGCTGGCCATGGTTGCGGTCGGGCTGTGGGCAGCGCAGCAAAAAGGCAATGCACGCTGGGCCCTGCCTTGCGCCTTCGTCGCTACCATGTTGATCGGCGGCATGCTCGGTTTTGAAGGCCTGCAATTGCCGGCGCTGGAAAGCGGGATTGCTGCGTCGGTGCTGGCGCTGGGCCTGGCAGTGGCGCTGGCGGTACGCCCACCGCTGTTCGTGGCGGTGGGTGTGACGGCGTTGTTTGCGCTGTTTCACGGCGTGGCCCATGGTTTGGAACTGCCGGACATGTCCAGCCCCTGGGCGTATGCGGCGGGGTTTGTCGGCGCGACGGCGGCGCTGCACGCGGCGGGCTATGCGGTGGTACGTTTGCTGCCAGCGGCGGCGGCACCGTTGGTGCGGGTGGCCGGGGCTGCTTCCGCTGCAACTGGGGTCTGGTTGCTGGCGGGCTGATAGATCGTTCCCACGCTCCGCGTGGAAATGCAGCCGGGGACGCTCCGCGTTCCCACGCATGACGCGGAGCGTCATGAAAAGCATTCCCACGCAGAGCGTGGGAACGATCAGCCTGATACCATGCGCGCCACACCCCTGCCGTGACGACGCCAGCCGATGCCCCAACCTCTTTTGAATTCCGTGCTCACGCACTTCCACGACCTGATCGTGCCGCTCTGGCAGGGCCCGGGCTGGAATGCCGACTTGGCGCTGCCGTACGAGGCACTGGACGCCGATCACCAGCCGTTGCCTCCACAACGCTACCGCGCCATGGCCTGCGCCCGGCAGTTGTACCTGTTCGCCAGCCTGATCGGCGAACCCGGTGCAGCCTTTGCCGAGGAACGCGCCGCCACCCTGTTCCGCTCCTTGCAACGGCACTTCCACGACGCCGAACACGGCGGCTGGTTCTACAGCATCGACCCCGCCGGGCAGCCGCTGGATAAACGCAAAGACCTCTATACCCACGCCTTCATCATCTTTGCCTGCGCCCATTACTGGGCCAAGGTGCGTGAACCGTTGGTGGAATCAGTGCTCAATGCCGCGCTTGCCGTGGTCGCCGAACGCTTCGCCAGCGGCGACGGCCTCTACGAAGCGGTGCTGGAGCGCAACTGGTCAAGCCTCAAGTCGGGCCCCTTGCAGAACCCGCTGATGCACCTGGCCGAAGGCTTTCTCGCCACACTGGCGGTGCGTGACGATCCCCTCACGCGTGACGCATTGCTGGACTTGGCTGGCGCCCTGCAAAAGCGCTTTATCGACCGCCAGCACGGCGTGATGATGGAAAAACCCCTGGGCGCTGTGGATAACTGGTTCGAGCCAGGGCATCAGTTCGAGTGGTTCTTTTTGCTCGAGTCGTCGCAGGTGCTGCTCGGTACAGCGCTGCATGCGTCACTGATGCGGGCGTTTGCCTATGCTGAGCAAAAGGGTGTGGATAAGTTAAGCGGTGCGGTCAGTGGCATGCTTGCCCTGGACGGTAGCGTGCGCGACGGCACTCAGCGTATCTGGGCCCAGGCTGAATACCTGCGGGCGTTGACCTTGCGACCCGGCAGCGAAGCGGTGCTGCAACGCCAGTTGCTGGCGCTGCAGAACAACTTCCTGCACGACAAGGGCTGGCATGAATGCCTGGATGCCCAGGGTGCGGTGAGCCGACGGGACATGCCCTCGACCACGCCGTATCACTTGGCGACTTGCTATCAGGGCCTGATCCAGCATTTGGGCTGACCTTCAGGCCTCATCGGGAGCAAGCCCCCTCCCACATTTGAATGTATTCACAAATCAAAGTGTGGGAGGGGGCTTGCTCCCGATAGCCTTACCTCGGTCTGACTGACTTCACGCAATCCACTTGCGATCCCCGGTAAAACTGATGGTCAGCCAACGAGCCGCATCCGGCGTGCCGAGCCCTGTGGATATCTCTTCGCGCAGCAGGTCGAGGGCCGCGACGTTATCCACCGGGTAATCCGCCGGCAACACCACATGGATTTCGATGAACCGCGCCCGCCCGTGCTTTTGCACATAGGACACGTAGTCATCGAAACCATGCCTGGCCTTGGCCGCGTCCATCACTTCACGCACGGTGTCGTCCAGGTGATCCGGGGCGATCCCCAGCACCTCACGCAACGCCGGGCGCAGGATCTTGAACGCCGGCGCCAGCATGCTCAGGGCCAACAGGATCAGGATCAGCGGGTCGACGTACACCGCCCACTCGCCATACCCCTGGGACTTGAGCAACAGTGCCGCCAGAAAGCTGATCAACAGGCCCACCGACAGCATCGCGTCCACCAGCCAACTGATGTTGTCGAACTGGATCAACGAGGATTTCAGCGTGCGATTGCGGTAGCGCACATAGAAGAAGTAGGCGAACTCCACCACGGTAAACACCGCCGCATAAATGATCACCAGCCCCAACTCGATCTCGCGCCCACCATTGATGATGCCGAACACGCCGTTGAGGAACGCATAGATGGCGATCAACAGCAGAAAGCTGCCTTCGATCAACAGCACCATAGGCTCCAGGTGCCAGTAGCCGAACTGGAACCGCTCGTTGCTTTTCTTGGCGATCAGCTTGGCCGTGATCAGCATCAACACCTTGATGGCGGTGGCGATCAGCGAGAAAAAGCCGTCGAACAGAATGGATTGGGCGCCGGATATCACACCCGTGACAATCCCGGCGACCGCAACTGCGAACATCAGGATGGTCGATTGTTTGAGCAGTGCCTGCTCACCTCGGTTACTCACATTTCCTCCCGTCAAAACCTTTAAACCGCACAGTGCGGAGGGTTTTCAGGAGCGGAGTGTACCTTTGATCGTTCCCACGCTCTGCGTGGGAATGCATGGTGTGACGCTCTGCGTCACCAGCAAAGCGCGACGCAGAGCGTCCCCAGCGGTATTCCCACGCGGAGCGTGGGAACAATCAGTTAGCCCTTGGCCCCACGCTCAATCGCAAACCCAGCCCAGGTCTGGCTCACCGGCATCAGCTCCAAGCGGTTGATATTCACGTGCGCCGGCGTATTCAGCACCCAGAAGATCGTGTCGGCAATATCCTGCGGCTGGATCGGCTCGGCGCCCGCGTAGGTCGCGTCATAACGCGCCTGGTCGCCGCCGAAACGCACCAGGGAAAATTCGCTCTCGCACAAGCCCGGCTCGATGTTGGTCACCCGCACACCGGTGCCTTGCAGATCGCAGCGCAGGTTCAGCGAGAACTGCTTCACGAACGCCTTGGACCCGCCATACACATGGCTGCCCGGGTAAGGGTAGTTACCGGCGATGGAACCCAGGTTGATGATCCCGGCGCCACGGCCATGGGCGATCAGGCGCGGCAGCAGCAGGTTGGTGGTGGTCAGCAACCCTTTGATATTGGTGTCGACCATGGTTTCCCAGTCGTCGAGGTTGCACTTGGGCGCGGGGTCGGTGCCCACGGCCAGGCCGGCGTTGTTGATCAGCCCGCGCAACGTGGCGAACGATGGCGGCAAATTGGCGATGGCGTCTTCCATGCCTTTGCGATCACGCACGTCCACCACCAGGCCATGCACTTCGGTTTGCTTGGAAAGCTCTTCGACCAGCGCATTCAAGCGCTCGGCACGCCGGCCGGTGAGCACCAGTTTCCAGCCGGCTTCGGCAAAACGGCGGGCACAGGCTTCACCGAAACCTGAAGTGGCGCCAGTAATAAACAGCGTGTCGGACATGGTGGTCTCCTTGCGGGCAACGGGAAAAGTTGCCAGCAGAATGCCCTTACGCTGCCCTCGCGGCAACCGCTAAGCGCGCACCTTCATACTCGCCTGATCATTTTTTAACCACGTTTGGCAGAGCTATGCAGATCAAGGCCTGCAGCCACATACGCGCAGGTTATCCACAACTGCGCCCACAGTCTTTGGGGGCAAGTGCGAATCGTCTTGAGCCGCGTGATACAAGGCCTGCAGGAGCTTTTAGAAAGTTTTTTGCTTGACCTGGGTAGAGGCGTATGTAGGCGTTTTCCCCGGTGAACATCTAGACGATGGCTCCAGGCCAGTCATTCCGGCCTCTGCGGCAGTCTTTCCATAGTTTAGTCACAGACTTATCCACAGGCAGGAGTGACACGCAACGGTCATATACCTGTGTCTTTAAACAGGTTGACAAACCCCTCGAAGGGTCCCGAAAAAGTGGCTGGTCAAATACTAACCACACCGCTGCAAGCCACGGTTTCAGAGGCTTGCAGCCAGCTACTCCCACCTTACCCACAGCCGGTTCCACAGCGGATGGGGACAAGTCAAAACTGTGACAAAACAGGGATTTGCGGCGGCTATATGTCGCGCTTTGGAGGGGGGCTGAATTTGTTTTCCACAATTTGGCGCAGGCCTTGTGGATCACACAAAACAATGTGGGAGGGGCGGTGCGACGATTCGACTTGCTCCAGATAGCGTTTTGTCAGTCAGCACATCTGAAACTGACACTCCGCTATCGGGAGCAAGCCCCCTCCCACAGGATACCGCGCAGTCAGTGACCGCCCAGGTAGGCGTTGCGCACTTCCTCATTCACCAGCAGTTCCTTGCCCGTACCGGTCAGGCGAATCTCGCCGTTGACCATGACGTAGGCGCGGTCCGACAAGCGCAGGGCGTGGTTGGCGTTCTGCTCCACCAGGAAGATGGTCATCCCGGTGGAGGCCAGCTCGCGCAGGGTGGAAAAGATCTGTTTCACCACGATCGGCGCCAGGCCCAGGCTGGGCTCATCGAGCAGCAACAGCTTGGGCCGGCTCATCAGCGCGCGGGCGATGGCGAGCATTTGCTGCTCGCCACCAGACATGGTCATCGCGCGCTGGTTACGCCGCTCCTTGAGCCGTGGAAACAGCTCGAACATGCGCTGCATGTCTTCCTGCGCGAACTTGTCGCCAATGGGGATGGTGCCCATCAGCAGGTTTTCCTCGACGGTCATGTCGGGGAATACCCGCCGCCCTTCCGGCGATTGCGCGATGCCGTTGGAGGCGATGTAGTGGGACGACTTGTGGGTAATGTCCACGCCGTTGTAGAGAATCTGCCCCGACTCGGCCCGTGGCTGGCCGAAGATCGACATCAGCAGCGTGGATTTGCCCGCGCCATTGGAGCCGATCAGGCTGACGGTTTCGCCTTCGTTGATGTACAGCGAGACTTTTTTCAGGGCCTGGATCGGGCCGTAGAACACGTCCAGGTCCTTCATTTCGAGGATAGGCCCGTTCATACGAGTTCCTCTTCATCCGCGCCCAGGTAGGCGGCGATCACTTTCGGGTCGTTGCGGATCGCGTCCGGCCCGCCTTCGGCGATCACGTTGCCGTGGTCCAGCACCACGATGTGGTCGGAAATACTCATCACCATGCCCATGTCGTGTTCGATCAGCACCACCGTGAGGTCGTGTTCGTCGCGCAGCAGGCGAATCATCGCGCTGAGGGCTTCGGTCTCCTGGGGGTTGAGGCCCGCCGCCGGTTCATCCAGGCAGATGATCTGCGGCCGCGTGCACATCGCGCGGGCGATTTCCAGGCGGCGCTGCTGGCCGTAGGAAAGCTCGCCGGCGAGGCGGTTGGCGCAGTCCACCAGGTCGACCACTTCCAGCCAGTAGAACGCGTGGTCGAGGGCATCGCTTTCGGCCTTGCGGTAGCCCTTGGTGTTGAGGATACCGGCGAGCATGTTGCGGTTGACCCACATGTGCTGCGCCACCAGCAGGTTCTCCAGCACCGACATTTCCTTGAACAGGCGAATGTTCTGGAAGGTCCGCGCCAGGCCCGCGCGGTTCACCAAATGGGTGCCGCCGAACATCTTGTAGTACACCCGGCTGAGGAAGCTTTTCGGCGAGACGAAATCGGTGGCCTGGAAGCGCTCACCCAATAACTGGATCACATTGGTCTGCTTGCCACGCACGTTGAGTTCGATCTTGCCGCCACTGGCCTTGTAGAAACCGGTGAGGCAGTTGAACACGGTGGTCTTGCCGGCGCCGTTGGGGCCGATCAGGGCGAAGATCGAGTTGCGCTTCACCTTGAGGCTCACATCGCTCAAGGCCTTGATGCCACCGAAGTGCATCATCAGGTGTTCAACGGAGAGGACGACTTCCTTGCTCATGGCGCCACTCCTTTACGTGGTGTCACACCGGTACGGCTGATGCGGATCAAGCCGCGCGGTCGCCAGATCATCATCACCACCATCAGCACGCCAAACAGCAGCACGCGGTATTCAGAGAAGCTGCGCAGCAGTTCCGGGGCAACGGTCAACACGAACGCCGCGATCACCACACCGACCGTCGAGCCCATGCCGCCCAAGACCACGATGGCCAGGATCAACGCCGACTCGAAGAAGGTAAACGACGACGGGTTGACGAAGCCCTGGTAACTGGCGAAGAACACCCCGGCCAAACCAGCCGTGGAGGCACCGATGGTGAACGCCGAAAGCTTGACCAGTACGTGGTTCAGGCCCATGGAGCGACAGGCGATTTCATCTTCGCGCAGGGCTTCCCAGGCACGCCCGACCGGCATGCGGGTCAGGCGGTGCTTGATGTACAGCACGGCCAGCACCACCAGGAACAGCACGATGTAGATGAACATGAACTTGATATTGGGGTTGTAATCGATGCCGAAGAACTCGTGGAACGGGATGCCGCCGTCCTTGGCACGCTTGCCGAACTCCAGGCCGAGGAAGGTCGGCGAAGGTACTGGCATGCCGTTCGGGCCACCGGTGAACGACAGCCAGTTGTTGAGCACCAGGCGAATGATTTCACCGAAGCCCAGGGTCACGATGGCCAGGTAGTCACCATGCATTCGCAATACCGGAAAGCCGAGTATGCACCCCGCCAACGCCGCCGCAATGGCGGCCAGCGGCAGCACCGTCCAGAAACCCAGGCCGAGGTATTGGTAACCCAGCGCCAGGCCGTAGGCGCCGATGGCGTAGAACGCCACATAACCCAGGTCGAGCAGACCGGCCAGGCCCACCACGATGTTCAGGCCCAGGCCGAGCAATACGTAGATCAGCCCGAGGATCACCACGGTCAGCAGGTACTTGTTGGCAAAGATCGGAAACACGATGGCGATCACGATCAGCGCCGGAATGATCCAGCGCAGCCGCGACTTGTAGTCCGGCGCCCGCACGTGCACTCCGGAGCCGCTGCTTTCGAAACCCTGCAGGATCTTCACGCCCTTGGGGGTTTGCAGGAACAGGCTGAGGGCAAAGCGCCCGGCCATCACAATGGCGACCAACGTGGCCACGCGCGCCGGTTCCAGGTTGAAGCTGTAGCCGTCGAGCACCACGCCGACGATCGGGCCGAACACGATCAGCGAAATCAGCCCGGCGAGGACCGTATCGACCACACTTTTCTTGATATCGATAGATTTGGCAGCAGACATGTTTACACCTTCGCCACAAGTGGGCGACCAAGCAGGCCCTGGGGACGGAAAATCAGAATCACCACCAGCAGGGAGAAACTGAACACGTCTTTGTAGTCGGAGTTGATCAACCCCGAGAACAGCGACTCGGAGATACCGAGGATGATCCCGCCCAGCATCGCCCCAGGCAGGGAGCCGATGCCGCCGAGTACCGCTGCGGTAAACGCCTTGATGCCGATGATGAAGCCGGCATAGAAGTCGAAGGTGCCGTAATTGAGGGTGATCAGCACGCCGGCCAGGGCGGCCATGGCGGCGCCGATGACGAATACGTAGGAGATCACGCGGTCGGTGTTGATGCCCAGGATCGAGGCCATCTTGCGGTCTTGCTGGGTGGCGCGGCACATGCGGCCGAGCTTGGTGTATTTGATGATGTAGGTGAGCAACGCCATGCCGGCGAATGCCGCCACGAGGATGAACACTTTGGTGTAGGTGAGTTGCACGAACCCGGTGCCGATATCGACGCGCCAGGCGCCGGCCAGCAGGGTGGGAATACCTTGTTGCTTGGCGCCCTGGGCGATCTGCGCGTAGTTCTGCAGGATCAGCGAGATACCGATGGCGCTGATCAGCGGAGCCAGTCGGGTGGAGTTGCGCAGCGGTTTGTAGGCGACACGTTCGATGACCCAACCGTACACGCCGGTGACGACGACGGTGAAGACCAAAGTGCCGAGAATGAGCAGCGGGAAGGATTCGATGCCGAAGTAAGCCAGCAGTGCCAGACTGATCGCCGCGAGGTAAGCGGAAATCATATAAACCTCGCCGTGGGCGAAGTTGATCATGCCAATGATGCCATAGACCATTGTGTAGCCGATGGCGATCAGGCCATAGACCGACCCGAGGGTCAGGCCGTTGACCAGTTGCTGCAGGAAAATACCATCCATAACGCAATCTCACGCGGTGAGAACCTGCACACCGGTGGGTGTGCGGTTCTTCTGGAGGAAAAGACAGATCTTGATAACAGCACGGTCTCCTGTGGGAGGGGGCTTGCTCCCGATTGCGGTGTGCCAGTCAATAGATTTGAACCTGATCCACCGCTATCGGGAGCAAGCCCCCTCCCACATTGGGACTGTGGTGCAGAGCCTTACTTCTGCTTTTCCAGCTGGTGGTATTTACCGTCTTTGTCCCACTGGTAAACCACATAGTCGGAGATTTTCAGGTCGCCCTTGGTATCCCAGGCCTTTTCGCCCATGACGGTTTTAACCGGGTTAGCCTTCAACCACTTGGCCGCGTCCTCGCCCTTGTTCGACTTGGCGCCGTTGAAGCCGGCGGCCAGGGCCTGGATCGAGGCGTAGGCGTACAGGGTGTAGCCTTCGGGCTCGGTGCCGTTTTTACGGAACTGCTCGACCACCGCCTTGCTGTCCGGCAACAGGCGCGGGTCGGCGCCGAAGGTCATGTAGACGCCGTCCACGTACTGCGCACCACCGGCGGTCGCCACCAGTTCGTCGGTCACGATGCCGTCGTCGGACATGAACTTGACGTCTTTCAAGCCGGCTTCACGAATCTGGCGAACCAGCGGGCCGGCTTCCGGGTGCAGGCCGCCGAAGTACACGACGTCGGCGCCCAGGGAGCGGATCTTGGTGACCAGGGCGCTGAAGTCTTTTTCGCCACGGGTCAGGCCTTCTTCCAGCACCGGCTTCACGCCGCGCTTGGTCAACTGGGCAGCGGTGGCGTCGGCCAGGCCCTTGCCGTAGGTGTCTTTGTCGTTGATGACCGCGACTTTCTTGCCCTTGAGCACGTCGACGATGTAGTCGCCGGCGACGATGCCTTGCTGGTCGTCACGCCCGCACATGCGGAACATGGCGCCCAGGCCGCGCTCGGTCACCTGTGGGTTGGTGGAGCCTGGGGTGATTGCGATGATGCCCGCCTCGTCATACACCTCGGAGGCCGGGATGGTGTTGGAGGAGCAGAAGTGCCCGACCACGCCGATCACTTTGTCCTGGTCGGCCAGGCGGTTGGCCACGGCCACCGCTTGTTTTGGCTCGCAGGCGTCATCCCCGGCCACCAGCACGATCTTCTCGCCGTTGACGCCACCCGCCTTGTTGACCTCATCGGCTGCCGCCTGGGCACCCTTCATGTACTGCTCACCGAAAGCGGCGTTGGCACCCGTCATCGGGCCTGCCACACCAATTTTCACATCAGCTTGAACAAACGTAGAAACACCCAGCGCCGCTGCAACGGCGAGGGCCAGAAAACCTTTCTTGTAAAACGTCTGGGACATGAGTGGTGCTCCGATATTTTTGATTTTTGGCACGACAACTTGCATTCAAACTTTTCACTGAAAGCTCAGAGCAAGCCGCGTGCCATTACTTTTTTATTCTTCAAAAAGACACGGTGTCATTGTTATTGCTGGCGTTTCGAGTCCTTTCGCCAGGACGTGCAACCGTCTAGCTCCGACAGGTGCAACCGGCACACCAAAAAAGTACAACCCCGAACGGTGGCACCTGCAACCGGAGGGATAAACGACAGCTCCACTACTTGTAACCAGCTGCGTAACGGAACTGCACATTTACAGTGCGCGATTGCTACGACTTGCACCAATACAGATGGGTAGCCGGCTAAGAAAATGCCGGCTTCCGCGCGCTATTTCGCGGATCAGATCACGATCCGCAGACATTGCCCGGCGTGATACAGCGAGAATCCCGCTTCATACAGGCAACTGCGCAGGCCTGCGCCCGCCAGCGGTTGCATCGGTGTAAAGGGAATCGGCAGCGCCTGGGGATTCTGGTGACACAAATAGTCGGCAAACGCTTTACCGACCACGCTGCCGGTGGTCACCCCGCGCCCGTTATAGCCGGTGACCGCCACCAGCCCCGGCGCCGGCTCGAACAAACGCATCAGGTGATCGGGCGTAAAGGCGATGCAGCCGGTCCAGGTGTATTCCCACTGCACCGATTTGAGATACGGGAAGTAGTGCTGCTGCACCCGATCGGCCCACGCCTTGAGGAACCAGGCCGGCTTCTGGTTGCCATTGCCCAGGCTGCCGAGCAACAGGCGACCATCGGCGTCACGGCGGATGCTGCTCAACACCTGGCGCGTGTCCCATGAGCCCTGGCCACCCGGCAGGATGCGTGTGGCGGCGTCATCGGTGAGCGGTGCCGACGCGACCTGATAGTAATAACCGGGAAAGAAATTGCGGCGCAGCTCGGTCCATTCACCTTCGGTGTAGGCATTGGAAGCGATCACCACCTGTGCGGCCCGCACCGCACCCTGGGCGGTCTGCACCAGCCAGTCTGCGCCCTGGCGCTCAAGCTGGGTCACCGGGGAATGATCGAATAACTGCCCGCCCAACCCGACTGCCGCATTCGCCAGGCCGCTGGTGTAGGCCATCGGGTTCAAAGTGCCGGCGCGTCGGTCCAGCAACGCGGCGGCGATTTTCGTGGTGCCGGTGGCCTGCTCGCACGCCTGCCCGGTCAGCAACTCGACCGGCGCACCCCGGCGCTTCCATTGCGCTTCCCGGCTGCGCAAGTCCGCCTCGCCACGGGCGTTGTGCGCCATGTGCAAAGTGCCCTCGCGGCGCAGTTGGCAATCGATGGCGTATTTGTCGATCAGGCCGAATACCAGCGACGGCGCGGCACCCAACATGCGGTTGAGCTGACTGCCCACGGCTTCGCCGAAACCGGCTTCGATCTCGTCCGGCGGGATCCACATGCCGGCGTTAACCAGCCCGACGTTGCGCCCCGAACCGCCGTGGCCGGTGCGGTGAGCCTCCAGCACCGCGACGCTTTTACCTTGTTCGAGCAAGTGAATGGCCGCCGACAAACCGGTGATGCCGGCACCGATCACGCACACATCCACCTTGATTTCGCCTTTGAGCGCGGCGCGATCCGGCCGGCTCGGGGTGAGGTGTTCCCACAAACATGTTTCGCGTAAGGGCATTGCCAGACTCCGCAGAGGACCTAACAAACAACGGTTTTTTTACACTTTGAATCCGATCAATTGTGGGAGGGGGCTTGCCCCCGATGGCGGTGTGTCAGGCAACCGATGCACAGCTGATCCACCGCTATCGGGGGCAAGCCCCCTCCCACATTTGCCTTCACTTCGACTTGAGAAATCAGTCGAAGGTAATGCCCTGAGCCAGCGGCAACTCCAGCGAGTAGTTCACGGTATTGGTCTGGCGCCGCATATACCCGCGCCACGCATCCGAGCCCGACTCACGCCCGCCGCCCGTCTCCTTCTCACCGCCAAACGCACCACCGATTTCCGCGCCACTCGGGCCGATGTTGACGTTGGCAATGCCGCAGTCACTGCCCACCGCCGACATGAACTGCTCGGCTTCGCGCACATCGGTCGTGAAGATGCATGACGACAAGCCTTGTGGCACCGCGTTGTTCAGGCGCAGGGCCTCGGCGAAGTCGGTGTAGCCGATCACATACAGAATCGGCGCGAAGGTTTCGGTGCACACCACGTCGCTCTGCTCGGGCATTTCCACAATCGCCGGCGACACGTAGTAGGCGTTGGGGAACTGGTCTTCGAGCTGGCGCTTGCCGCCGAACACCTTGCCGCCCTCGCTCAGGGCTTGCTCCAGGGCGTCCTGCATGTTGTCGAAGCCGTGCTTGTCGATCAGCGGACCGATCAGGTTGCCTTCCAGCGGGTGGCCGATGCGCACCTTGGCGTAGGCAGCCTTGAGGCGGGTGACGATGTCGGCCTTGACCGATTCATGGGCGATCAGCCGGCGCAGGGTTGTGCACCGCTGGCCGGCGGTGCCGACCGCACTGAACAGGATGGCGCGCACGGCCATGTCCAGGTCAGCGCTGGGGCTGAGGATCATCGCATTGTTGCCGCCCAGTTCGAGAATGCTGCGGGCAAAGCGCGCGGCAACTTTCGGCGCCACTTCGCGGCCCATGCGCGTGCTGCCGGTGGCGCTGATCAGCGCCACGCGCGGGTCATCCACCAGCGCGGCGCCGGCATCGCGACCGCCAATAATCACTTGGCTGAGGTACTGCGGTGCATCCTTGAAATTCTTCAGCACCCGTTCGAACAGCGCCTGGCAGGCCAGCGCGGTGAGCGGGGTCTTTTCCGACGGTTTCCAGATCACCGCATTGCCGCACACCAGCGCCAGCGTGGTGTTCCACGCCCACACGGCCACCGGGAAATTGAACGCGCTGATCACGCCGACCACGCCCAGCGGGTGCCAGGTTTCCCGCATATGGTGGCCGGGGCGCTCGGAGGCGATGGTCAAGCCGTAGAGTTGGCGTGACAAGCCGACGGCGAAGTCGCAGATGTCGATCATTTCCTGCACTTCCCCCAGGCCTTCCTGGGTGATTTTGCCGGCTTCCCAGGAGACCAGCTCGCCAAGGTCGGCCTTGTATTGGCGCAACATGTCGCCCAACTGGCGCACCAGCTCGCCGCGACGCGGGGCCGGCACGTTGCGCCAGGCGTCGAATGCATGCTCGGCGCGACTGACCTGCTGCTCCACCTCGGCGGCGCCTTCCCAGTGCACACTGCCGATACGGCTGCCATCGATCGGCGAATGCACGGGCTGGGTACCCGCCTGGTACAGCGCCGGGTTTACCCCTAGACGGTCAAGCAATGCGGCAACCATGGGTCACTCCTTCAAACAAAAGCAGAAAAATGTGCGCCGCAACCGGCGCGGCGATCCAGGCCTCATTTGTAGCTGGCCCAAGACTTGCCAACAAACGACGATTAGGCGAGATATCATTCCGTTTATTCATGCAAAGAATAAAAAGAGGCATGCCGTGCTGAACAAAAGACATTTGCCTTCGATCACCGCCCTGCAGTGTTTCGAAGCCGCCACCCGCCACCTGAGCTTTACCCGCGCCGCCGAGGAACTGAACCTCACCCAAAGCGCGGTGAGCAAACAGGTGGCGCAGTTGGAAGAGTTGCTGCAACACCTGCTGTTTCGCCGGGTGCGGCGCCGCTTGCAGATGACCCCGGCGGGCGATCTGTACCTGGTGGAAGTGCGCAAGATCCTTACCCAAGTGGAGATGTCTACCCACTACCTGCGTTCCTACGGCGGCGAAACCGAAGTACTGCGCGTGTCCACGCCCTACACATTCGGTGCGCGCTGGCTGGTGCCGCGCCTCAAGGGCTGGCGCCTGCGCCACCCGCAGATTCATTTGGACCTGTGCAACGAACAGGAACCGGACGAACTGCTGCAAGGCAAGGCCGACATGGCGTTCTACTTCGGCCAGGGTTCACGCCCTGGCACCGAAAGCCTGAAGTTGTTCAGCGAAGAACTCATCCCCGTGTGCGCCCCGGAGAGCCTGCCGACAGCGCCGTTCACCGACCCCACCCAACTGAGCGAGCTGGTGCTGCTGCAAAACGCCTCACGCCCCCAGGGCTGGCATGACTGGTTCGCCAGCCAGGGTTTTCACACCGAGCACAGTTATCACGGGCCGCGCTTTGACACCTTCTATATGTGCATTCGCGCAGCGCAAGTCGGCTGCGGCGTGGCGCTGCTGCCGCGCTTTCTGGTGGAAGAGGAACTGGCCGACGGCAAGCTGGTGATTCCCTGGCAGCATGCAATGCCCAGCCAGGATGCGTATTACCTCTCCTATCCGGAGCATTCGGCGGAGGTGCCCAAGGTGCGTGAATTTGTGAAGTGGATGATGGAACAAGTTGTGTAGTGCTTGGAATATCGCTATCGGGAGCAAGCCCCCTCCCACATTTTGAAATGCATTCCAACCTGTGGGAGGGGGCTTGCTCCCGATAGCGTCAGTTGCCTTGCCAAAAAAATCACTGGCAAAACCCCACAGGTCTATGCGCCACTAGCCCCCTTCCTCAATTGAGCGTAAAGGCCGGCGCCCCTCGCCGACCCGTCTGGAGATTCCCGTTATGAGCGAGAGTGTGTTTGCCGATCGCATCGTGCAGAACCTGCTCGACACCGACTTCTACAAGCTGACCATGATGCAGGCGGTGCTGCACAACTACCCGAACGTGGAAGTTGAATGGGAGTTCCGTTGCCGCAACAGCGAAGACCTGCGCCCTTATCTGGCGGAGATCCGCTACCAGATCGAACGCCTCGCCGAGCTGAGCCTGAGCCCGGACCAATTGGGTTTCCTGGAGCGCATCAGCTTCATGAAGCCGGATTTTTTGCGTTTCCTCGGGCTGTTCCGCTTCAACCTGCGCTACGTGCAGACCGGTATCGAGAACGGCGAGCTGTTTATCCGCCTGCGCGGGCCGTGGCTGCATGTGATCCTGTTTGAAGTGCCGATGCTGGCCATCGTCAGCGAAGTGCGTAACCGCTACCGCTACCAGACCGTGATCCTAGAACAGGCCCGCGAGCAGCTGTACCGCAAGTTCGACTGGCTGACCGCCAACGCCAGCAGCGATGAGCTGTCCGAGTTGCAGGTGGCCGACTTCGGCACGCGTCGGCGCTTCTCGTACCGGGTGCAGGAGGAAGTAGTCAGCGTGCTCAAGCACGACTTCCCCGGGCGTTTTGTCGGCACCAGCAACGTGCACCTGGCCCGCGAGTTCGATATGAAACCGTTGGGCACCATGGCCCATGAGTGGATCATGGCCCACCAACAACTCGGCCCGCGCCTGATCGACAGCCAGATCGCCGCCCTCGATTGCTGGGTCCGCGAATACCGTGGCCTGCTGGGCATCGCCCTGACCGACTGCATCACCACCGACGCGTTCCTCGGCGACTTCGATTTGTACTTCGCCAAGCTGTTCGATGGCCTGCGCCACGACTCCGGCGACCCGGTGCAGTGGGCGGAAAAAGCCATCGCTCATTACCACAAGCTCGGCATCGAGCCGATGAGCAAGACCCTGGTGTTCTCCGACAGTCTGACGCTGCCCAAGGCCCTGGAGATTTTCCGTGCGCTGCGCGGTCGCATCAATGTGAGCTTTGGCATCGGCACCAACCTGACCTGCGATATTCCAGGGGTGGAACCGATGAGCATCGTGCTTAAAATGACCGCCTGCAATGGCCAGCCCGTCGCGAAGATTTCCGATGAAGCGGGCAAGACCCACTGCACCGACCCCAATTTCGTCGCCTATTTGCGTCACGTTTTCAAAGTACCTGCCCTATCCAGCAAGGAGTGAATCATGCAAGCCGTACAGCGTGAGATTGCGCAGCAGCTCAAGGTGCAAGCGCCGTTCAAAGACCAGGCCGCCCTTGAGGCAGAAGTCGCCAGGCGCGTGGCTTTTATCCAGGACTGCCTGCGCAATTCCGGGCTCAAGTCGTTGGTACTGGGCATCAGTGGCGGTGTCGACTCCCTGACCGCAGGCCTCTTGGCCCAGCGCGCCGTGCAGGAACTGCGCGCCAGCAGCGGCGACGAGGCCTTTCGGTTTATCGCCGTGCGCCTGCCCTACGAAACCCAGTTCGACGAACACGAAGCCCAGGCATCGGTGGACTTCATCGAGCCGGACGAGCGCCACACCGTCAACATCGGCCCGGCGGTCAAAGCCCTGGCCAATGAAGTCGCGGCGTTCGAGGGCAAACCGGTGGCCTCCCGCGACTTCGTACTGGGCAACACCAAGGCGCGCATGCGCATGGTCGCGCAGTACACCATCGCGGGCGCGGCCGGTGGGCTGGTGATCGGTACCGACCATGCGGCGGAAGCGGTCATGGGCTTTTTCACCAAGTTCGGTGACGGCGCCTGCGACCTGGCGCCGCTGAGCGGGCTGGTGAAAAACCAGGTGCGGGCGATTGCGCGGCATTTCGGCGCGCCGGAGTCGTTGGTGGAGAAAGTGCCGACCGCCGACCTGGAAGACCTGTCGCCGGGCAAGCCGGACGAAGCGTCACATGGCGTGACCTATGCCGAGATCGATGCATTCCTGCACGGTGAGCCGGTGCGTGAGGAGGCGTTCAGGATTATTTGCGAGACGTACCGCAAGACTGAGCACAAGCGGGTGATGCCCTTTGCGCCTTGAGGTGAGGCAGCTGATTTTGCAGTGACTGCCAAAATGCCATCGGGGGCAAGCCCCCTCCCACACTTTGATTTGTGAATACATTCAAATGTGGGAGGGGGCTTGCCCCCGATGAACGATAACGCGGTGTTACTTCAGAACCACGGCACCTTTCATCATCGAGATGTGGCCGGGGAACGAGCAGAAGAAGCTGTACTTCTCATCGGCTTTCAGCTTGGAGACGTCGAAGGTCACCGAGTCTTTCTCGCCAGCACCAATGATCTTGGTGTGGGCGATGATGCGGTCATCACCGGCTTTCAGATAATCCTTATCGATACCTGCAGCCATACCGTCAGTAGCCACAGTCTGCATGTTGGCTTCAGTGGTCAGCACCCAGTTATGCCCCATCACGTTCTTGGGCAGGTTGCCAGAGTGAGTCAGCTCGACGGTGAACTGCTTGCAGCTCTTGTCGATGGTGATTTCTTTGGTGTTGAACGACATCTGGTCGGTGGAGTCGACAGTGACCTTGCACTCTGCGGCAAGCAACTGGCCGCTAGCCAGAGTCAGCAGGGAAACAGCAACGAGTTTGGCGAACATGTGAATCTCCAAGGCAGGGTTGAATAACGCGTATTGCGACAAGGGTGCCTCATTCAGGCGTGAGTTCTTATGATCTGCATCAACAGATTGTATACAACTTTAGGCTATCAGACTGATCAATACAATCTACCAGCCAACGTCGCGGCAACCGAATATGATCGGCCCAGCCCCCCTTGGAGCCTGAGCCATGCACCTCAATCAACTGTTCCACGGCCTGCTGGCCGCTTACGCCAGCGGTAAGTGAAGGCCAAGCGCGCTGCTAAGCTGCTACCATAGCGACCCAAGGCAGCCGCGCGCCGCCCACCCTCACCTTCGTACCCTAGAGGATCGCCCATGGCCAAACCTAATTACTCCTTCGCCAAACGTCAGAGAGACTTGGCCAAGGAACAGAAGAAAGAGGAAAAGCTGCAACGCAAGAAAGCCGCTGCAGATGAAGAAGCGGGCGCACTGAACCCGGATGCGGAAGGTGAAGTGGCAGCAGACGAGACTGAAACACCGAAAGACCCGGCTGAATAATTGATCGTTCCCACGCTCTGCGTGGGAATGCAGCCTTGGACGTTCCGCGTCCCGGCGCACAGTGACGCTGAGTGTCACCGCAGGCGTTCCCACGCAGAGCGTGGGAACGATCCCGTTACATCAGCGGCATCACCGTCACCCGCACCTCCGGGTCATGGCTCCCTCCTCCCAGGATCACCCCTCGCAACGGCGACACATCGGAAAAATCCCGGCCCCACGCCAGGGTGATGTGCTCCAGCGCCGGCTGCACATTATTCGTTGGATCGAAATCCACCCAGCCCGACTCCGGGCAGAACACCGACACCCATGCGTGCGACGCATCGGCGCCGATCAGCCGTGGCTGGCCGGGCGGTGGCTGGGTCAGCAGGTAGCCGCTGATATAGCGTGCCGCCAGCCCCCGCGAGCGCAGGCAGGCGAGCATCAGGTGGGCGAAGTCCTGGCACACGCCGCGACGGCGCTCCAGCACTTCCACCAGTGGCGTGGCGACCTGAGTGGCTTCGGCATCAAAGGTGAATTCGCTGAAGATCTTGTGCATCAATGCCTGCACGCCTATCAACAAGGGCGCGCCAGGCGGGAAGCAGCTTTCGGAGAATTCGACGAAGGTTTTTTTCAAATGCACGTAAGGCGATTCGAAGCGATAGCGGCAGGCTTCGATCACCTCCAGCGACAGCGGTTGGCTGCTGTAGGTGAGGCTGTCACGGGTGCGGTCCCATGGCGGCGATTGCCGGAAGTCCAACGCGGGTCGCGCCAGCACTTCCACGGTCAGCCCGGCATTGACCAGCAGTTCATCATGGGGCCGCTCGAACGCCACGCGCGTGATCGGGTTGCCGAACACGTCCAGTTCATCGCGGCGTGAAGAAGGCGGCGGGCTGATATCCAGGGTTTGCCAGGTGCAGCGCTGCCACGCACAGGGCCGCGGCCATAAATGCGCCAGCTGCTGGGCCAGGGACACCGGGCTGTCATAGTGGTAATGGGTGTCATGGAAAATCTGGTAGCGCGCGCTCATTACACCGACACCGTTTGCTGGCTGACATCATCCACATGGGCAAAGTGACGCAAGGCCAGGCGATCCGACACTTGCCCGCTCTCATCGGCCACCGCTTGCAGCAGGTCGGCCAGGCCGTCCAACGCGGCGCGCACGCTGGATTCACCGAACAGCGGGTTCTCCAGGCAACCCAGGTCAAAGCGCGCCAACTGCTCCACCAACGGCCCCAGGCCGGTTTCCCGTGGCACGCCGAAATCATCGTTCAAGCGCCGCAAGGTACGGCTCACCAGTTTCAGCTGAAACAGCACCGCATGGGGGTTCTGCTCGTCGAGCAACAGCAGGTCGAGCACCGGAATCAGTTGCGGCACTGCCAGGTAACGCGAGCGGTAGGTGATGCTGCTGTTGCCCAGCTCCAGCAACCACTCCAACCCCGCCTGATCGAATACCGCCACACCGCGCAGGAACGCGGCAAGGCTGCTGCTGAGAAACTGCAGGCGCTCGATACGCCGGCCCATCATCAAGAAGCGCCAGCCTTCATCGCGGGTCATATCGTCCAGGGCAAACCCCGACAGCGCCGCCAGGGACATCACCAGGCGGTTGAGGAAATCCAGCAACTCGCCGAAGTCCGGGGTTTCGCTCTCCAGTTGCAGGGCTTCGCGTTGCAACTCCACCAGGGCCTGCCAGTTTTCCCGGGACAATTTGCCACGCACCTGGGACGCCGCCCACTGCAAACGCTGCAAATTGGCGCGCAGGCTCGACGGCCAGTCATCGCCGAGCAACGCGGCCAGCAAGCGTTCGGGAAGCGCCCCTTCATCCGGCAACAATCGCAGGCTCTCACCCAGCTCCACCGCCGCCTGCAGCGCCAACGGATCGTCACCGTCGACATAGCGCGCCAGCACGATGCGCAGCCAGCGCGCGCTGTCATCGCAGCGCTCGCAATAACGGCCAAACCAAAACAGGTTTTCCACCACGCGTGACGGCAGATACGGATCGCGGCGCACCAGGTCGTGCGCCCCGATCGCGCGCTGGGCGCGCCATTGTTCGCCACCGGGGGCACGCTCGCCGAGTACCCAGGTGTCCTTGCTCGCACCGCCGCGCTGCATCGACACCACTTCGGCGTCGGCGTCGGCGGCCACACGGGTCAAGCCGCCGGGCAGCACGCGGTAGCCGTCGTCACTGGCCACGGCGTACACGCGCATGCCGATGGCACGGTGTTGCAAGTGGTCATCCACGGTATGCCACACCGGCGCCTGGGACAGCTGCGCCAACTCCTGGGCGACGTAAGCGTAAGGCCGCGCGCGCATGCGTTCGGCCAGGGCCTGGCGTTGGTCGGCGTTCAGGTCGCGCCCGAATACCGGGGCAAAACTCTGCGAGGGGAATGCCGGTTTGATCAGCAACTGCGGCAGCTTTTCCAGCGCCTCGGCCAGCACCGGCGCCTCACCGCACCACCAGGTGGCGATGGACGGCAGGATCAGTTGTTCACCAAATAAAAACTCGTTGATCTTCGGCAGGAAACCGAGCAGCCCCGGCGACTCCAGCACGCCGCTGCCCAGGGCATTGGCCACCAGCACATTGCCTTGGCGCACGGCATCGAGCAGGCCGGGTACGCCGAGGGCCGAATCGGTGCGCAGCTCCAAGGGGTCGCAGAAGTCGTCGTCCAGGCGACGCATGATCGCGTTTACGCGGCGCAGGCCACTGAGGGTTTTGAGGAACACCGTGCTGTCGCGCACGGTGAGATCGCCGCCTTCCACCAGCGGGTAACCGAGCTGACGGGCGAGGTAGAGATGTTCGAAATAGCTTTCGTTGAAGCGCCCCGGCGTGAGCAGCACGATCAGCGGCGGCTGGTCATCGCCGGGCGCCTGGCGGGCCAAGGTGTCTTGGAGGGTGCGGAAGAAACCGGTGAGGTGTTGCACCTGCAGGTCACGGTACAAATCCGGAAAGGCGCGGGACACGATGGTACGGTTTTCCAGGGCGTAGCCGGCGCCCGACGGGGCTTGGGTTCGGTCGGCGGTCACCCACCAGCGACCATCCGGCGTGCGGGCCAGGTCTACGGCGAACAGGTGCAGAAAGGTCCCGTCCGGCGGCTGGATACCCTGGCACGGCCAGAGAAAGTTGTTGTGGCCAAAGACCAGTTCGGCGGGCAGCAGGCCTTCTTTGATCAGGCGCTGCGGGCCATAGAGGTCGGCGAGAACGGCATTGAGCAGACGCGCCCGCTGGGCAATACCAGCCGACAGATGCTGCCACTCATCAGCGGCCAGCACATGGGGCAACAGGTCCAGTTCCCACGGACGATCGGCGCCCTTGGGGTCGGCGTAGACGTTGTAAGTCACGCCGTTTTCCTGAATCTGCCGGGTCAGCAATGCCTGGCGCTGGGCCAGTTGGGCCGGCGTGCTGCGTTGCAGGTGGTCGAGCAGGCGCTGCCAATGGGCCCGCACATCGCCGCTGTCATCCAGCAGTTCGTGATAGGTGCCTGGGGTCAGGGGGTAACGGTCGAGCAAATCGGACATGGAACGCTCGGCAGAGGCAAGGGGCTCAGGTTAACTCAACAAACACTGCAAATCCCCTGTGGGAGGGGCTTGCTCCCGATGGCGGTGGATCAGCAACAGATATTCTGACTGACAGACCGCCATCGGGAGCAAGCCCCCTCCCACATTTGGATCGCGTTCAATCATTTTTATTGGGGAAGCGGCGTAAATCCAGGGTCATTGGCAATTCATCGTTCACCACTACAGTTGGCACATCCAGTTTGCCTGGACTATGCCCCAAGCGGAAAAACCGCGCCATCCGCCGGCTCTCGGCTTCATTGGCATTCACCGGCAAGCTGTCGTAATTGCGCCCGCCCGGGTGGGCTACATGATATTGGCAGCCGCCCAGCGAGCGCTGCATCCAGGTGTCCAGCAGGTCGAACACCAACGGCGCATGCACGGCGATGGTCGGTTGCAGGCAGTTGGACGGCTGCCAGGCGCGGTAACGCACGCCGGCGACGAACTCGCCGACGCGGCCGGTGGGCTGCAGCGGCACCGGGATGCCGTTGCAGGTCAGCAGATAGCGTTGCGCCGGCAAGCCGCTTAATTTCACCTGCAGGCGTTCCAGGGACGAATCCACATAACGCACCGTGCCGCCCACCGCGCCCTCCTCGCCCAGCACATGCCAGGGTTCCAGGGCCTGGCGCAGTTCCAGTTCGATGCCACTGACGGCATAGTCGCCGACCTTGGGGAATCGGAATTCCAGGTGCGCGGCAAACCACTCGGCGCGCAGCGGATAACCGGCGGCGTTGAGCTCGACGATCACATCCGCGAAATCCTGTTCGATAAAGTGCGGCAGCAAATAGCGGTCATGCAGTTCGGTGCCCCAGCGCGCCAGCTTCGGTGGCGCGTAAGGTTCACGCCAGAAACGCGCGACCAGCGCCCGCAACAGCAACTGCTGGGTGAGGCTCATGCGCGCATGGGGCGGCATTTCAAATGCGCGCAGTTCCAACAGGCCCAGACGGCCGGTGGCGCCGTCGGGGGAATAGAGCTTGTCGATGCAGAACTCGGCACGATGGGTATTGCCCGTCACGTCGATCAGCAGGTTGCGCAGCAGCCGGTCGACCAGCCAGGGCGGGCATTCTTCGCCCGGCGCGGGCATTTGCGCAAAGGCGATTTCCAGCTCATACAGTGCGTCGTTGCGCGCTTCATCCACCCGTGGCGCCTGGGACGTCGGGCCGATAAACAGGCCGGAAAACAGATAGGACAACGATGGATGGTTGTGCCAGTAACTGATCAGGCTGCGCAGCAGGTCGGGCCGGCGCAGGAACGGTGAGTCCTTGGGTGTCGCGCCGCCCAACACGAAATGGTTGCCGCCGCCGGTGCCGGTGTGGCGGCCGTCGATCATGAATTTTTCCGTGGTCAGGCGGGTTTGCCGCGCCTCTTCGTAAAGAAACTCGGTGCGTTCCACCAACTCGTCCCAGGTGGCGGACGGCTGCACGTTGACCTCGATCACGCCAGGGTCCGGCGTGACGCGAAAGTTGCTCAGGCGCGTATCGGCCGGCGGCTCATAGCCCTCCAGCAACACCGGACAATGCAGTTCTTCAGCGGTGGCCTCGATGGCCGTCACCAACTCCAGATAGTCTTCCACGCGCTCCAGCGGCGGCATGAACAGATAGAGGCGCCCTTCCCGTGCTTCGGCACACAGCGCGGTGCGGGTCAGCCAGTCGGCGGATTCATCCAGCTGTGGCTCACGCTCCTCACTCGGCGCGGGCTCGCCATGGCTTTGCAATTGCGCGGTGCTGGGCAGTTGCGGTTGATCCTGATTCGGGTCGGTCGGATGCACGAACGGATATTCCGCCGCCGTCACCCAGGGCTGCGAGGCCAACGGCAGCCGATAACCCAACGGCGAATCGCCGGGCACCAGGCGACAGTGATCGTCGCGCAGGTACCAGCGCCCGCTCTGCCAGCGATCATTGGCGGCAGTGCGCGCCAGCGGCAGCACCTGGCCGATGATTTTATCCAGGCCTTGGCCGAAGACTTTTCGCAGGCGTTCGCGCTCCAGATCGTCACTCAGGCGCGGGTCCTGGGCGCTGACGTTTTGCGGTAGCGCACCTTCGCGCCAAAGGTAATAGAAGTTGTCTTCGAACGCCGGAAACACAAAGTGCGCCGGCAGCTTGAGGCGTTCGGCGACGCTGGCCAGGAAGCGCCCGGCCAACGGGCCATCCGCGCCATAGTCTGCTTGCTCATCGGCGATCAGCGCACTGTTGTGCCAGATCGGCACCCCATCGCGGCGCCAGTAGCAGTTAAGCGACCAGCGCGGCAATTGCTCGCCGGGATACCACTTGCCCTGGCCGAAGTGCACCAGGCCCTGCGGCGCGTAGTGCTTGCGCAGGCGCTGGAACAGTTCAGCGGACAGGCGGCGTTTGTCCGGCCCCAGGGCGGCGGTGTTCCACTCGGCGCCGTCGGGGTCGTCGATGGAGACGAATGTCGGTTCGCCGCCCATGGTCAGGCGCACATCGTCCCTGAGCAGGTCACCATCGATCTGCCGACCCAGGGCCTGGATCGCCAGCCACTGCTCTTCGGTGTAGGGCTTGGTGACCCTCGGGGCCTCCCAAATCCGCTCTACCGACATTTCGTGGGTGAATTCGCACTCGCACGGTTCCACCAGCCCACTGATTGGTGCGGCGGACGACGGATCTGGACTACAGGCCAACGGGATATGCCCCTCACCGGCGAACAGCCCGGAGGTGGCATCCAGGCCGATCCAGCCAGCGCCGGGTAGATACACCTCGCACCAGGCGTGCAGGTCGGTGAAGTCCACTTCGGTACCGGAGGGGCCATCCAGGGCTTTGACGTCGGCGGTGAGCTGGATCAGGTAGCCAGAGACAAACCGCGCCGCCAGCCCCAGGTTGCGCAGCAGTTGCACCAGCAGCCAGGCCGAATCGCGGCACGAGCCCGAGGCGTTTTCCAGGGTGAATTCCGGGGTTTGCACGCCCGGTTCCATGCGGATCAGGTAGCCGATATCGGCGGCCAGGCGCTGGTTGAGCCCGACCAGGAAATCCACGGCCGGCAACGGCGTACGGTCGATACCGGCCAGGTAGGCGGCAAACCTCGGCGTCAGCGGCAAGGTTTCCAGGTAGGGCGCCAGCTCGCGCTGCTCATCGGCGGCGTAGCTGAAAGGGATGTTCTCGGCGTAGGGCTCGAGGAAAAAGTCGAAAGGGTTGAATACCGCCATCTCGGCGACCAGATCGACTTCGATGCGCAGTTGGTCAGTCTTTTCCGGAAACACCAAACGCGCCAGGTAGTTGCCCTGGGGGTCCTGCTGCCAGTTGATGAAATGCTGCTCGGGCAGCACTTTCAGCGCATAGGACAAAATCCGCGTGCGGCTGTGGGCAGCCGGGCGCAAGCGCACAATCTGCGGGCCGAGTTCGACTGCGCGGTCGTAGCGGTAATGCGTAACGTGGTGCAACGCGACATGAATCGACACGGCGGCCTCCTGCGAGCCAGGGCATGGGCACAACGCGCGCAAGACTTATGCCAGAGCGGCAGTCATTGCGCTTAATCGTGGGACCCGGTGCAGTACAGCACCAAAACAACGCCATCGTACGTTCCGTGGTGCGACCGCCGCACATATTTGTGGCGAACCCTTGGAGGGAGGTGGCGAATCTACCCAGTCATGGGGCCTTGTGCCTGGCGCCGAGGGCTTGGCGCAGGTGGCGAATTTCAAGTAGCCGCTGACGCATTTCGCGATGGCGCTTGCTGTTGAGCAACAGCAACCCCAGCAGAGGGAATAACACCGCCGAGCCGTACACCAGGCGATTGAGGTCGTACTGAATCATCGGCAAGACGAACAACAGGCATGCGCCGAGGTATCCCGCCACCAGCCTGGCCGCCCAGGGATAGCCACGCGCGATCATCACGTTGCCAAACACCAGCACCGCCACCAGCAGCAGGATCGCAGCCCCGGAATAATTGGACTTGAGCGCTGGCTCTACCCCACGCAAATAGGTCACGCCCGCCGTGGAAACGGCAACTGAGCCGGAGAAGATCGCCATGAAAACAGTCCCCATGAACACCGGAAAATAACGGGCGAGAAAACTGCGCATATCGGGGAAGCCGCTCATTCGGTCAAATCCTCGTACAAGCCAATCGCAATGGTGCTGGCCGTACCGACATGCCCTGTTCGATAGCTACCGGTGATACCCAATAGGCCGCCCAGCGCATCTTTCAATTGGGTCAGGGTGGCGTGACGGATTTCGGTGGAGCTGTAGCTCTTGGTCAGCTTGCCGGCGCGCTGCTGCAGCTTGAGTAACTTGGGCGTCAGGCTCGGATCGCGCAGGCTGAGCAACTCCCTGGTCAACTTCTTGCGCTCCTGACGGCTCAGGCCCTTGAGCAGTTCATACCAACTCTTACCCAACGCGGCGGCCTTGTTGGCCTTGAGCAGCCTAACCGTGGTCAAGGCCCCCGTGCCGATACCCACCAGCGAGGCCGCATCGAGGATGGGTGAAACCGCGCCATACCATTCGGCGTCGTCCATGCGGTCGTTGGCATCTGGATCAAGCACTTCGTTATAGGTACGCGCAACACCAAACCCGCATTGGGCGCTGCTGGCCAGCGCTGCCGTAATGCCAATGCCCACGACAAAAGCGCTGGCACCGGCTGTGAACGGAACGGCGACGCTGCCGCTGAACACCACGATCCAACCGATCACCGCTGCGCCGCAGGAAAGACCCATATCAAATGCCTCCTTCTGGAGGCGCCCTTCACGGGGATCTGTCTTCACCTGTTCCACAAACTGGGCAGGCGAAATGTACTTCTGCGCCTCGCGTAAAATGATGCGCTTGGGCTTGATACTGCAAATCGGCTTGAATTCGCGCAGGGTGACCACATTAAGGTCGGCGTCGATATAGACGACGCCAGCGCCGACGATCCCGGGGTCGCCATCGATGGCTGCAAACAGGCGCGGCAGGTTGATCTGGCTCTCAATACGCTGGCGCGCCATGAACTGGGAGCGGTTGGAGTCCATGCCGATGGTGAGCAGGGGGTTGCTCATGGGGCGTTCTTCCTTGGTTTGGGTGGGGACTGGACGGGCGCTATCGGGAGCAAGCCCCCTCCCACATTTTGAATGTATTCACAGGTCAGAATGTGGGAGGGGGCTTGCTCCCGATAGGGATCCAATGCCCGCCACCTTACCAAACAGGCTCACCACCGGCCAGAAAGCAAAACGCCAGCACGAGGCTGGCGTTTTGCATATTCACGCTGCAATCAACGCGGCACAACCGGCTTACGCGCAGGCTTGCCGCCTTTGCCCTTCGCCGCATCGGTACGTTCCTTCGCCGCCTGCTTGTTTCGCGCCTGGGCCGCTGCCTTGGCTTGTTCACGCTTGTCCCACGGGTTGCTGCCGTCGCTGCCACGGGGTGGCAGGCCGGTGTGCTGGGTGAGGATTTTGGTGGTGGCTTCCTTGGCGACCTTGTGGCTGCCGGCCGGCGTCGAGTTCTTGCGACGGGCGCTCTGGTAGCTGTCGGTGGACGGCTGGTGCAGCGGGATCAGTTGGTCCTTGCCCGGCCCGATCAGGTCGGCGCGACCCATGCGGGTCAGCGCTTCACGCAGCATCGGCCAGCCTTTCGGGTCGTGGTAGCGCAGGAACGCCTTGTGCAGACGGCGCTGCTCTTCGCTCTTGACGATGGTCACCGCGTCGCTCTTGTAGGTGACCTTGCGCAGCGGGTTCTTGCCCGAGTGGTACATCGCGGTGGCGGTGGCCATAGGCGACGGGTAGAACGCCTGCACCTGGTCGGCGCGGAAGCCGTTGCCCTTGAGCCACAGGGCCAGGTTCATCATGTCTTCATCGGTGGTGCCGGGGTGGGCGGCGATGAAGTACGGGATCAGGTACTGTTCCTTGCCGGCTTCCTTGGTGTACTTCTCGAACATGCGCTTGAACTTGTCATAGCTGCCGATGCCCGGTTTCATCATCTGGTTGAGCGGACCTTCCTCGGTGTGTTCCGGGGCGATCTTCAGGTAGCCGCCAACGTGGTGGGTGACCAGCTCTTTCACATATTCCGGCGACTCGACGGCCAGGTCATAGCGCAGGCCGGAGGCAATCAGGATTTTCTTCACACCCGGCAACGCACGGGCGCTGCGGTACAGCTGGATCAAGGAGGAGTGGTCGGTGTTCAGGTTCGGGCAGATGCCGGGGAACACGCACGACGGCTTGCGGCACGCGGATTCGATTTCCGGGCTCTTGCAGGCGATGCGGTACATGTTTGCGGTCGGGCCGCCGAGGTCGGAAATCACCCCGGTAAAGCCCGGCACCTTGTCGCGGATCTCTTCGATTTCGCGAATGATCGACTCTTCGGAACGGTTCTGGATGATGCGGCCTTCGTGCTCGGTGATCGAGCAGAAGGTGCAGCCGCCGAAGCAGCCACGCATGATATTCACCGAGAAACGGATCATGTCGTAGGCCGGAATCTTCTCCTTGCCATACGCCGGGTGCGGTACGCGGGCGTACGGCATGCCGAACACGTAGTCCATTTCTTCAGTGGTCATGGGAATGGGCGGCGGGTTGAACCACACGTCTACTTCACCGTGCTTCTGCACCAGGGCGCGGGCGTTGCCCGGGTTGGTTTCCAGGTGCAATACGCGGTTGGCGTGAGCATAGAGCACCGCGTCGCCACGGACTTTTTCCACCGACGGCAGGCGGATCACGGTCTTGTCGCGGGTCATGCGCGGGCTGGCCAGGATCTGCACGACCTTGGCTTCTTCCGGATCGTCGACAGGGCCTTTCTCTTGCTCGATAGCGCAAGCCTGGGTGTCCTGGGTATTGACGTACGGGTTGATGATCTTGTCGACCTTGCCCGGACGGTCGATGCGCGTGGAGTCCACTTCGTACCAGCCGGCCGGGGTGTCGCGGCGGATGAACGCGGTGCCGCGCACATCGGTGATGTCTTCGATCTTGTGGCCCCACGACAGGCGCTGGGCGACTTCGACAATCGCGCGCTCGGCGTTGCCGTACAGCAGGATATCGGCGGTGGCGTCGATCAGGATCGAGTTGCGCACGCGGTCCTGCCAGTAGTCATAGTGAGCGATGCGGCGCAGGGACGCTTCGATGCCGCCGAGCACGATCGGCACGTTCTTGTAGGCCTCCTTGCAGCGCTGGCTGTACACCAGGCTGGCGCGGTCCGGGCGTTTGCCGGCCATGCCGCCTGGGGTGTAGGCGTCGTCGGAACGGATTTTCTTGTCGGCGGTGTAGCGGTTGATCATCGAGTCCATGTTGCCGGCCGCGACGCCGAAAAACAGGTTCGGCTCGCCGAGCTTCATGAAGTCGTCTTTGGACTGCCAGTTCGGCTGGGCAATGATCCCGACGCGAAAGCCCTGGGACTCCAACAGCCGGCCGATGATCGCCATGCCGAACGACGGATGGTCAACGTAGGCATCACCGGTGACGATGATGATGTCGCATGAATCCCAGCCAAGCTGATCCATCTCCTCCCTGCTCATCGGCAGGAATGGCGCAGGACCGAAACATTCGGCCCAGTACTTGGGATAGTCAAATAACGGCTTGGCTGTTTGCATGACGGTGACCGGTGTTGAGATGAAAAATCGCGGGCGCGGAATATAGCACAAATTTTGACCAATTCCGACGATAGCGGTCGGCTTTTAAGCCATAGGCTCGCGGGCCGGCAAACTAAGCTCCTTTATAAAAGGCACTGGGGCTAATCCGCTAACCGTTGATCGAAAATTCCATGGGTAATCTGCGGCAGGTCAATCATCACTCCGGATGGCCTAGCCCATGAGCAGTCCCTTGCCACAATCGCCCCACAAGGCATTTATCAAATCCAACTTACCAGCCTGGCTGACCCAGGCGCCGGCTTCGCAGCTCGCCGATTTTCGCCGCGACCTGATCAGCAGCAATCAGGCCAGGCACGACCTCAAGGCCCTGATGGATGAACTGCAGAACCCCGAGGAGTTTGCCCGGCCTTTGTTACGCCAGACCCTGCGAACCGAGTTTTTCGGTTTGCAGGACGACGAGAACGCCATCTTGTCCCGTGAATGGAAAAACCATCATCTGCTGGGCCTGATCCGTACACACGCCCGCACCACCCGGCAGACGCTGCTGGAAGCGGCCCTGCAGAATTTCGAAGCGACCGAAGCCGAGACCGGCGGCATGGAAACCGGCACCGCCATTTACAATCCCGGCCCCACCGGCGAAGTGCTGAGCATTATTGCTGCGACACGCTTCGCCAGCGTCTGCCGCAATCTGGATATCGGCAGCCAGTACCTCGCGCATATCGATAACGTGCTTGAACCCGCGCCCAACTCCGGCACGTCCCGTACCGCCGCCGAGGTCCTGCAACTCTTGTCCAGTCAAGAGCAGCTTGCCTTTGGGGTCGCACTGCATATCGCCTACCTGCAGAAGGCGTTCACTACCTGGCAGTTTCTGCAGCTGCGCAGCCTCCAGACCACTGGAAATAACATCGACATACGGTGCAGCCTTTTGACCCTCCAGGATGTTGTTCTGCCCAATGTCATGGTGATTCAGGCGTCGGCGATCGGGCTGCCGATGGTTCTCTACACACCCCAGGACCCCAGCGCGGCGTTTCGCCTGCATCCAACCTGGGAGGATCTCCACCACGGCCTGGCCGAACGCCTGGAACAGCCGCAGTACCTGGCTTTTTTCACTCGTCTGGTACCGCTGCAACATCAGGGCAGCCTGTTGCATTTGGCCCCGCGACCGTCGCCGAGTGCGCGCCCGAACCTGGAGAGCAGGCTCAACCTGACCCCGGTCCGTACGCATGTGTTTCAGGACATGGCTACGCAACGCATCATCCAGATCAGGAATGACGCGCGCATCCTGGCCGTGCCCACTGCCGATGTCGACCTGATGAGCCGGCAAAAGCGTCTGCAGGGCTATCTGGAACTAGGTAAGTCACTGTTGTTTTTTGCCGCGTCATTCATTCCAATCGTCGGTGAAGTGCTGTTGGCCGTCAGCGCCTTGCAGTTGCTCAATACCGTCTATGACGGCTTCGCCGCCTGGAGCCGCGGCGATAGCGAAGAGGCCTTGAACGACTTTCTCGACGCGGTGGACGACGTCGCGATGGCTGTCGCCACCGCAGGCGTGATCAAGACCGCCGGCTTCGGTGTAAAACTGCTGAAAGTGCACGTGGCCAACAAGGGCTTGCGCCTGTGGAACCCCGACCTGACCCCCTATCGGCATCCCAAGATGCTGCCCGACAGCCTGGTCGCGGATAAACAAGGTTTGTATGAACACGCGCAGCGGTATTACCTGAAGCTCGATGATCAGGTTCATGCCTTGCAACGGGCGCCCGATAGCCAGCAATGGCAGTTGTCCCACCCCACCGACCCCGACGCCTACGCGCCGCCCGTGCGGGGCAACTCTGTCGGCGGATGGCGCGTCGAGCATGAGACCCCCGCCGACTGGGACGACCTCAAGCTGATCCAACGCCTGGGCCCTGACGGAGCCACGATCAAACAGCCCGCCGTTGAGCCGATCCTCCTGCTCGGCGGCATGGACAGCGCCGGCCTGCGCGAGCTCCATCAGGACATGCTGAGGCCGCCGCCGTTGCTGCGGGACACGATCAAGCACTTCAACCTGGACCAGGAGATCGCCGACTTCAACCTCGATCGCGCCGAAGGCACTAAGGTCACACCGCAGTCCCCCTTCATCCAGTTCCACCTGGTGTGTGCATTGCCGGAATGGCCTGCGACCCGGCGGCTGAAAATCGTCGACGAACGGCAACAGGTACTGATCAGCCACGGTAGCGGCGCCAACGCGATCGAGGTGAGCGCTTCACGCTTCAGAAAAGGCGAACTGCTGCATGCACTGGAGGAGCAGATGCCGCGGGAAGAATTCAATCAATTGCTACCTGCGCTGTACATCGACTATTTCACCCCGGTCGAAAACCTTGCCTTACGCCTGCAGGAAAGCGTTCCGGCACAACGCCAGCGCCTGTTTTCGTTGCTCGATAGCCACGGCGAGGAACCCGTCAGCCAAGTTGAACAGGACCTTCGCCCAACCATGCCCGAACTGTCCAAGCGTCACCTTGAAGAAATGGAAACCACCCTCAGCCCGCAGGAACGGCAACGCCTGCACCAGGAGAAAAAACTGCCGTCAACACAAGAGTGGGAAGCCACCCAATACAGCGACGTGGCGCGCAGCGCACGCATCCACAAAGGCATTTTTCTCGATTCGATGAGCAGTAACGAGAGCGTGCCACTGGTGCTGCACACTCTGGAACAGTTGCCAGGCTGGCCAGGCGCACGCCGCATCGAAGTGTACGAGAATGATAACAGCGGCCCGCTGCTGGGACATATTGGCAGCGAACAGGACAGTGTGCGTCACATCCTGATCCGCCAGGGCGAACAGTACGCCGTGCAGGACGCCGAGGCGACAGAGCTGCATGCACCGAGCACGCTGTTCAGCGCGCTGGAACATACGCTGACCGAGGCCGAGCGCAGCGTGCTTTTGCGTGGGTCGAATGCAGGCACGCTCAAACAAGCCATCCACCAGCATAGCCTGGCAATGATCGCCAAACCGCCGCTGCCGCCGCTCGCCCGGCTAGCCCCAACGGCGCCAGTGCAGACCCTCGGTATTGCGCTTGATCCACTGTTCGCCACGCAAACCGCCCCGGCAGGCCTGACGCTGCGCGCTGATGGTATCCATCAGTCAGCCCCGCTGCCCAACGGTGGCTATCACTATTACGTCCTGGAGGGCGGGAACTACTTTCAGGTCAAAGCCGAAGGGCAGAAATGGCGACTGATCGATGCCCGCAGCCCGTTCAGGGCTTACCGGCCCTATCTGCGCGCAAAAACCGCCGGTGGCTGGGATATCGATCCGAGCAGCCAGGGGTTGATGGGTGGCATGCAAGCGGCTGCTTCGCCGTCGGGCGAGCTGATGGAGCTCAGCGACGAGTTTGAGTCGGCGCACTCATCCAGCGAATACGACTCAGCAGAAGAAGGCACGGTCAACAGCCTGTATACGCCGAAGGAGATGGAGACCATGCGGTCCACACGAAGCTATCAACACAGCCAGAACTATCGACGCATTTATGATCGCGCCAACAATGGCCGCTACCCCCTGCGCGATTTAACAGGTCGCCCATTGCGGATCAGAAGCATACAAATCCGCAGCAAATCGCTCACGTCCGATCAAACTTTCAGCAAGGAGCTGATCCTGCCTTTTTTGCAGTGGGAAGGGTATGAACGGGTTGCACGCCTCTATGAAGACAAACTAGAAGTGACACCCTTCACCGCGGCCCACCAAAAGTGTGTGCAGGAGGCAGTGATGATCGGCGAGCAGACCGTCATAAGCAGGAAGCCGTTGATAAAAGGTGAGGCGCTCGGCGTCTATGGCGGGGAACTGGTGCCGTATTATGTGGCGGCTTATCGGCAGGATCCCTATTTGATCGACGTCAAACCTTTTGAACCCATTCCCGCTGCACCACAGCCGGTCATTTTGTCGGGTGACAACGTACTTTCGCGAATAAATACGATTTTTGAGTACGAAGCAAATCTGCCGATCAGGCAGGCATCCACGGGCTATAACGTAGAGGTTGCGCGGTTCAACGTCACGACACAGATTGCTGAGCAACCCAGGGAGAACTTTTTCCTCAGTGCATTCTTTGCCAGTGAAGATATCCCTGCCGGTGCCGAGTTGCGTTGGAATTACCAATACAACGAGCCCACGGTGAGGGCGCTGTTCGGTGCGCTCCCTCAGGCAAACGCCTGAAGCCGATTACTCATCGTCATCGAAGTTGTAGCTGCCCGGCGCAAGGTTCTCAAAGCGTGTGTACTTACCGATGAACGCCAGGCGGATAAAGCCGATCGGCCCGTTCCGCTGCTTGCCGATGATGATTTCGGCAATGCCTTTGTGCTCGGTTTCGGGGTGATACACCTCGTCGCGGTACACGAACATGATCACGTCGGCATCCTGCTCGATCGCGCCGGATTCACGCAAGTCGGAGTTCACCGGACGTTTGTTGGGACGTTGCTCCAGGGAACGGTTGAGCTGGGACAGCGCCACTACCGGGCAGTTGAATTCCTTGGCCAGGGCCTTGAGGGACCGAGAGATTTCGGAAATCTCGTTGGTGCGGTTGTCGCCGCTGGAACCCGGAATCTGCATCAACTGCAGGTAGTCGATCATGATCAACGCAATGTCGCCGTGTTCACGCACCAGGCGACGGGTGCGCGCGCGCATTTCGGACGGGCTGATACCGGCAGTGTCATCGATGAACAGCTTACGGTCGTTGAGCAGGTTGACCGCCGAGGTCAGGCGCGGCCAATCGTCATCCTCGAGCTGGCCGGAACGCACTTTGGTCTGGTCGATACGGCCGAGTGACGAAAGCATACGCATGATCAGCGATTCGCCTGGCATCTCGAGGGAGTACACCAGCACCGCCTTGTCACTGCGCAGTACGGCGTTTTCCACCAGGTTCATCGCAAAGGTGGTCTTGCCCATCGACGGACGGCCGGCCACGATGATCAAGTCGGACGGCTGCAGGCCGCTGGTCTTCTCGTCGAGGTCGGTGTAGCCGGTGGAAATACCGGTAATCGCGGCATCGGTGTTGAACAAGGTGTCGATGCGGTCGATGGCCTTGGTCAGCAGGTCGTTGACGCTGACCGGGCCGCCGGTTTTCGGGCGGGCTTCGGCGATCTGGAAGATCTGGCGCTCGGCTTCGTCGAGGATCTCGGCGGCGGTTCGGCCTTCGGGGTTGAAGGCGCTGTCGGCGATTTCAGTGCTGATGCCGATCAACTGGCGCAGGGTGGCGCGCTCGCGGACGATCTGCGCATAGGCTTTGATGTTGGCGACGGACGGCGTGTTTTTCGCCAGTTCGCCGAGGTAACCCAGGCCGCCGACTTGGGAGGTCTGGCCTTCCTTGTCCAGTTGCTCGGCCAGGGTCACCACGTCGATCGGTGAGTTCTGGTCGGCCAGCTTGGCGATGGCACGGAAGATCAGGCGGTGGTCATGACGATAGAAATCCCCGTCCGAGACTTGATCCAGCACGCGTTCCCAGGCGTTGTTGTCCAGCATCAAGCCACCGAGCACGGCCTGTTCGGCCTCGATGGAATGCGGCGGCACCTTCAGGGCAGCGGTTTGCAGATCGTATTGCTCAGGAGCGGAGATTTCGTTCATGGCCACTTGGAATTTAGGGGTGTGTAGAAAAACAAAAGGCACGACCTGTAAACAGGATCGTGCCCGATGTTAACCGGCTGACACGCGAGGTGCCAGTCAGTTAGGTGCGGCTTAAGCTGCTACCACGACAACGCGTACGGTGGCTTCAACTTCGGCGTGCAGGTGCACGGCTACGTCGAATTCGCCTACGTTGCGGATGGTGCCGTTCGGCAGGCGAACTTCGCTCTTCTGCACTTCAACGCCGGAGGCGGTCAGTGCATCAGCGATGTCGTGGGTGCCGATCGAACCGAACAGCTTGCCTTCGTCACCGGCGGTGGCAGTGATAGTCACTTCCAGCTCAGCCAGTTGGGCAGCGCGAGTTTCGGCCGAAGCTTTTTTGTCTGCTGCTGCTTTTTCCAGCTCAGCACGACGCTCTTCAAACGCAGCCAGGTTGGCAGCGGTTGCAGCGGTGGCTTTGCCGTATGGCAGCAGGTAGTTACGACCGTAGCCGGCCTTAACGTTCACTTTGTCGCCCAGGTTGCCCAGGTTGGCGACTTTTTCCAGAAGGATCAGTTGCATGTGAAAATCCTCTAACTTTTAACCTTCACCGTTCGCGCTATCGGCATCTTTCGACGCCAGACGTCCGCGAAAATCAATCAGGCCGTCGACAATGGCCAAAACCACGAGTAACGGATAGATCAGCTGCATGAACAGCAACAGCGTGACGTACAACCCCACCAGCCAGAACCTGGCCAGGCGCTTGCGCGCAACCAGCCCATGAATCAGGGCCAGCCCGGCAAACACCAGCGGTACGCTGCAAATCGGCGCCAACAAGGCCATCTGTGGACCGAAGTTCGGCCCGACAACCATGCACGCCAGCAGCAACATCGCCGGCCCCGCAGGAATTCTGATACTGCGAAACTCGCGACCAAAACCACCCGGGTTGTACAACAACGCCTGCCAATAACGCCCAAGAATCAGGCTCAGCACGCTGACAACCTGCAACAAAGCCGCAATCAGGCCGGTCAGGACCGGCGCAATCAGTGACGCAAACCGCGCTCGCTCATCTACCGATAATTGCTGGTAGAGATCCCCGAGGGCCAGCGGCAGGATCTTGACGATTTCCTGCGCCAGCGCCTCGATTTGCGGGCGGAAAGCCGCGCCAAGCATCACTGAGTACACCAACCCCAATGCCACGCTGACCAGCAGCGTGCGGACCCAGGACTCACTTGCGCGTAAAACCAACGCAAGGCTCGATGACCCCAGCAGTACCAGAAGTACCCGTGGATCACCCATTTGCAGCCACCAGATCAAGGCCGGCAACAAACCCAGGGCAAGAACGCCAAGAGCGTCCTTCAAACCGCGCCGCAGGAGCACAAGGCAACCTGCGGCAGCACCCAACCAATAAAGCAACGGCAATGCCGCACAGCCAGCCACTACCAGAGTGGCCTGCATACGACCGCGCATGATGAACTCAGCTAAGGCGCGCATGCATTCAATCCCTTACTACTTGTCGACTGCCCGGTCTCAGCGGCCGTGGCTGTCGGTGTAGGCCAGCAGGGCCAGGAAGCGGGCGCGCTTGATAGCGGTGGCCAGCTGACGCTGATAACGTGCTTTGGTACCGGTGATACGGCTTGGAACGATTTTGCCGGTCTCGGATACGTAGGCTTTCAGAGTGTTGAGATCTTTGTAATCGATCTCTTTCACGTCTTCAGCGGTGAAGCGGCAGAATTTACGACGACGGAAGAAACGTGCCATTTGATAGGCTCCTTAAAAGGTCCGTGGATTACTCGTCAGCGTTATCGCTGTTGTCGCTGTCATCACTATCAGCGCTATCAGCGCCTTCGTGCTCAGGACGGTCGCGACGCTCACGGCGCTCACTGCGGTTTTCTTCAGCCTTGAGCATCTCGGATTGGCCGGTAACGGCTTCTTCGCGACGGATGACCAGGTTACGGATCACTGCATCGTTGTAGCGGAAGTTGTCTTCCAGCTCGGCCAAGGCCTTGCCAGTGCATTCAACGTTCAGCATCACGTAGTGAGCCTTGTGAACATTGTTGATTGCGTAGGCCAGTTGACGACGGCCCCAATCTTCCAGACGGTGGATTTTGCCGCCGTCTTCTTCGATCAGCTTGGTGTAACGCTCAACCATGCCGCCGACTTGCTCGCTTTGATCCGGGTGGACCAAAAAGATGATTTCGTAATGACGCATGAATGCTCCTTACGGGTTGTAGCCTGCCGCTCAAAAACGGTCAGACAAGGAGTGAATGACACTTATGGATCTTGCCGCAGGGGAGGCACATGCGTGCCTGCCAGGTGGGCAAGGGGCGCAATTGTAGAGAAGGGGAAGGAGCGGCGCAAGGTGATTGGTGATTATTTGAACAATCCCCCAAACACCACAAAAACAAATGTGGGAGGGGGCTTGCTCCCGATAGCGGTGTTTCAGTTACAGATGTTGTGACTGACTCACCGCCATCGGGAGCAAGCCCCCTCCCACATGTTGATCCAGGCCAGGCCTGGCTTACTTCTTGGGCTTGGCCTTCGCCTTGGCACCGCGTTGACGCTGGGCTTCAAACAGGCACACGCCCGTTGCCACCGAAACGTTCAGGCTGCTGACGCTACCGGCCATCGGCAAGTGCACCAGATAATCGCAATGCTCACGGGTCAAGCGACGCATGCCCTTGCCTTCGGCGCCCATGATCAGGATGGTCGGGCCGGTGAGGTCCTGGTGATAGATGCTGACTTCAGCCTCCCCCGCCGTGCCGACAATCCACAAGCCACGTTGCTGGAGTTTTTCCAGGGTGCGCGCCAGGTTGGTCACGGCCACCAGCGGAATCACTTCCGCCGCGCCGCAGGCGACTTTACGCACGACCGGCGTGAGGGTCGCCGACTTGTCTTTAGGCACGATCACCGCCAGCGCGCCGGCAGCATCCGCCGAACGCAGGCAGGCGCCGAGGTTGTGCGGGTCGGTCACGCCGTCCAGCACCAGCAGCAACGGCGCGCCTTCGGTACGGTCGAGCAGCTCGTCGAGCATGGCCTCGCCCCACACCTGGCTCGGACTGACGTCAGCAACCACGCCCTGGTGAACGCCTTCGACCCATACGTCCATTTCACGGCGTTCAGCCTGGCCGATGGCAACCTTGTTCTGGTTGGCCAGCTCGACCAGCGCCTGCACGCGTGGCTCGCTGCGACCTTCCGCCAACCACACTTGCTTGACACGCTTGGGGTGGTGACGCAGCAGTGCTTCTACGGCATGCACGCCGTAGATTTTTTCCAGACTCATGGCTTGGCCTTAGGTTTGCGCGACCCGCCGCTTTTCGCGGGGGCCGAACCCGCTTTGGGCGGGCCTTTACGGTGTTTACTGGGTTTGCTCGACGGTTTTTCCGCCCCTTGGGACTTTCCCCCAGACGCCGCTTTACCACCGCTTTTGGCTTCGTTGAGCAACTGCTGCTTCAACTCGCGACTCTTGCGCAGCTCGGCATTTTTCGCCGCAGCATCGCTTGGGCGATAGGCTTCCGGGGCCTTTTCCTTGGCCGAAGAACGACGACCGGCCTTGGCTGGCGCAGGCTCGGCGGCCGCCGCTTTCGCAGGAGCCCCTTTGCCTTTGCTGGCCGGTGCGGTGGTTTCGCCGCCACGCTTTTTGCGACCCGCAGGCTCGGCCGGCTTGTCAGGCATACCGAAGTCGATCTTGCGCTCGTCGAGGTCGACGCGCATGACCTGCACTTCTACCGTGTCACCCAGGCGGAAACTGCGCCCGGTGCGCTCGCCCGCCAGGCGATGATGCACTGGGTCGAAGTGATAGTAGTCACCCGGCAAGGCGGTGACGTGCACCAGGCCCTCGACGTAGATGTCGGTCAGCTCGACGAACAGGCCGAAACCGGTCACGGCGGTGATCACACCCGGGAACGACTCGCCCACGCGATCCTTCATGAATTCGCACTTGAGCCAATTCACCACATCGCGGGTGGCTTCATCAGCGCGGCGCTCGCTCATGGAGCACTGCTCGCCCAACTGCTCCAGGGCCGCTTCGTCGTACGGATAGATCCGTGCCTTCGGAATGGTCATGGCACCGGCGCGCTTGACGTGCGGGGTGTTCTGCTTGGAATGGATCACGCTGCGGATCGCGCGGTGCGTAAGCAGGTCCGGGTAACGACGGATCGGCGAGGTGAAGTGGGTGTACGCCTCGTAATTCAGGCCGAAGTGGCCCTGGTTATCGGCGCTGTACACCGCCTGGCTCAACGAACGCAGCATGACGGTCTGGATCACGTGGTAATCCGGACGGTCCTTGATGCTGGCCAACAGAGCCTGGTAGTCCTTCGGCGTCGGGCCGTCCTTGCCTTTGTGCAGGGACAGGCCGAGCTCACCGAGGAAGGCGCGCAGTTTTTCCAGGCGCTCCGGCGGCGGGCCGTCGTGCACCCGGTACAGCGCTGGAATCTCGTGCTTTTTCAGGAATTCAGCGGTGGCCACGTTGGCGGCCAGCATGCATTCCTCGATCAGCTTGTGCGCGTCGTTACGCGTCGTTGGGGTGATCGCGGCGATCTTGCGCTCGGAACCGAAGACAATCCGGGTTTCCTGGGTTTCAAAATCGATCGCGCCACGCACATGACGGGCACCCAGCAACACTTTGTACAACGAGTACAGCTGCTTGAGGTGCGGCACCACGTCGGCGTACTCGGTACGCAGGGCTTTGGCTTCGCTGGTCTTCGGCGTTTCCAGGATGGTGCTGACCTTGTTGTAGGTCAGGCGCGCCTGGGAATGGATCACCGCTTCGTAGAACTGGTAGTCGGTCATTTCGCCGGTTTTCGAGATGGTCATCTCGCACACCATGGCCAAACGGTCGACTTTCGGGTTCAGGGAGCACAGGCCGTTGGACAGCTGCTCGGGCAGCATCGGGATGACGCGCTCAGGGAAGTACACGGAGTTGCCGCGCACCTGGGCTTCGTTATCCAGGGCCGAACCGATCTTCACGTAGCTGGACACGTCGGCAATCGCGACGAACAGCTTCCAGCCGCCGGAGAACAGGCGCAGTTTGCCAGGCTTGGCTTCGCAGTAGACCGCATCGTCGAAGTCGCGGGCGTCTTCGCCGTCGATGGTGACGAACGGCAGATGGCGCAGGTCGATGCGCTTCTCTTTGTCCTTGTCTTCGACTTCCGGCTTGAGCTTGGCGGCTTCCTTGAGCACAGCGTCGGGCCAGACGTGAGGAATATCGTAGGTGCGCAGCGCGACGTCGATTTCCATGCCCGGCGCCATGTAGTTGCCGACCACTTCAACGATGTCGCCCTGGGGCTGGAAGCGCGCAGTTGGCCAGTGGGTGATTTTCACCTCGACGAACTGGCCGACCTTGGCGGCGCCATTGCGGCCCGGGGTGATCAGCACTTCCTGCTGGACCTTCGGGTTATCCGGCACGACGAAGCCGATACCGCCTTCTTCGAAATAACGGCCGACGATGGACTCGTGGGCACGGGACACCACTTCGACGATCACGCCTTCACGACGACCACGACGGTCCAGGCCGGAAACACGCGCCAGGGCACGGTCGCCGTCGAACACCAGGCGCATTTGCGCGGGGCTCATGAACAGGTCGTCGCTGCCATCATCCGGGATCAGGAAGCCGAAGCCGTCCCGGTGGCCGGCGATGCGGCCGAGGATCAGGTCGAGCTTGTCGACCGGCGCATAGGTGCCACGGCGGGTGTAGATCAGCTGAGCGTCGCGCTCCATCGCACGCAAACGGCGGCGCAGGGCTTCGAGCTGGTCTTCGGTGGTCAGACCGAATTCTTCAACCAGCTGCTCACGGCTAGCAGGCGAACCACGATCGGCGAGGTGCGCCAGGATCAGTTCGCGGCTAGGAATAGGGTTTTCATATTTTTCCGCTTCACGAGCGGCCTCGGGATCGAGGGACTGCCAATCGGCCATTAGAGAGTTTTCACCTTGTCTATATGCGGGTTAGTTTGGCATACGCGTATTGAAACGGGAAATTTCAGGCATCAACAAGTGTTTAAAAGCCCTTTGTAGCCCACCGACGCGTACCTTGCACGACCATTGAGGGAATTTTCCAGGCTTTTTTCATACCAGGGGTTTACAGCTGAAAAAGGGCTCCGTATAGTGCGCGCCATCGACGACGGCAACGTTGTTGATGCTGCCCAGGTGGTGAAATTGGTAGACACGCCAGCTTCAGGTGCTGGTGATCGCAAGGTCGTGGAAGTTCGAGTCTTCTCCTGGGCACCAAATTCAGATCAAACCCGCGAAAGCGGGTTTTTTCGTTTCAGGTCTTTGATTCTTAACGTAAAACCTGATTTATTTTTTTGAATCAGGGGTTTACAGATCAAAAAGCCCGCCGTATAGTTCGCCCCATCAACAGCGGCAACGTTGCTTGATAATGCCCAGGTGGTGAAATTGGTAGACACGCCAGCTTCAGGTGCTGGTGATCGCAAGGTCGTGGAAGTTCGAGTCTTCTCCTGGGCACCAAAATTCAGATCAAACCCGCGAAAGCGGTTTTTTTCGTTTCTGGGGTTTAAAACTTGATGGTGGGGCCTGCTCATGCGCACTTGAGAAGGTTTATCGTTTATCCTTGTAAGAATTTGTAGCTTACAAGTGAGGAAAACCCCGGATGATGATCCGCGATATCCGTCTCAAGACCTCCCTTCTGCGTGGCCTGACCATCACTCTGCTCGGCCTGACCCTGCTCTCGCCCGCCGCCTATTCTGCCGATAAGGTCTCCCTGACCCTGTACAACGGCCAGCACAAGGAAGTCGGCGATGAACTCGCCAAAGCCTTCGAAGCCAAGACCGGCATTCACGTCAATGTACGCAAAGGCAGCAGCAATCAACTGGCCAGCCAAATCGTCGAAGAAGGCGACCGCTCGCCTGCCGACGTGATCTACACCGAAGAATCGCCGCCGCTGAACAAGCTGGGCGAGCAAGGCCTGCTGGCCAGGATCGATGCCAGCACCCTCGATGTATTGCCCAAAGACTACGTCGGCAGTAACGGTGACTGGATGGGCGTGACCGCACGCACCCGCGTCGTCGCTTTCAATCCCAAGCTGATTGCCGAAAAAGACCTGCCCAAATCGGTGCTGGATTTCGCCGGTCCCGAGTGGCAAGGCAAGGTTGGCTTCGTGCCCACCAGCGGTGCATTCCAGGAACAGGCGGTGGCGATCATCAAGCTGCACGGACGTGAAGCCGCAGAAGAATGGCTGACCGGCCTGCGCGCATTCGGCAAGGTGTACAGCAACAATATGGTTGCGCTCAAAGCCGTGGAAAACGGCGAAGTGGCTACGGTACTGGTGAACAACTATTACTGGTTTGCCCTGAAAAAAGAGAAAACCAACCTCGACTCCCAATTGCACTACTTCACCGACGGCGATGCGGGCGGTCTGATTACGGTGTCTTCGGCTGCAGCGCTGAAATCCAGCAAACACCCCAAGGAAGCCCAGCAACTGCTGGCGTTCATGGCCAGTGAAGAAGGCCAGCGCGTGATCACCAACACCTCGGCTGAATACCCGCTGCGCAAAGGCATGCAGTCCAATCGCGGCCTCAAGCCTTTCAACGAACTGCAGCCGCCGAAAGTCACCCCCGCCGACCTGGGCAATGCCGAAGAGGCCCTGGACCTGGAACGTGACGTTGGCTTGAACTGATGAACCCATCGCTCAGCGCCGCAGGTTTTCGCCCCCGGCGCAAACGCCCTTCGATCTGGCTGCTGTTGCCGGTGCTGTTGCTGGTTGGCCTGAGCCTGTTGCCGCTGGCCTATGTCGGGCTCAAGACCTGGCAGGCTGGTTGGGCGCAGGCGGTGCATCTGCTGTGGCGACCTTATGTCTTCGGGCTGCTGCGCAACACCCTGGCGCTGATGGTGGGCGTGACGGTGGTGTGCGGCGTGGTCGGCCTGTCCCTGGCCTGGTTGCTGGAGCGCAGCAACCTGCCTGGGCGGCGCCTCTGGGGGGTGATCCTGTGCCTGCCGTTTGCGGTGCCGGCGTTTGTCAGCAGCTTTACTTGGGTGTCGCTGAGCGCCAACTTCGAAGGCCTCGGCGGCGCGATCCTGGTGATGAGCCTGTCCAAATACCCGCTGGTGTTTCTGCCGGTGGCCGCGACACTGCGCAATCTTGATCCCGCCCTGGAAGAATCGGCGCGTACCCTGGGCCTGAACCGCTGGGGCGTATTCCGGCGCATCACCTTGCCGCTGCTGTGGCCCTCGCTGGTGGCCGGCGCGCTGCTGATTGCGCTGCACATGCTGGTGGAGTTCGGCGCTTTGTCGATCATCGGCCTGCAGACCTTCACGACCGCGATCTATCAGCAATTCGAGCTGGAGTTCAGCAATGCCAATGCGGCGATGCTCTCGGCGGTGCTGCTGGCGATGTGCCTGACCCTGTTGTGGCTGGAGCTGCGCATGCGTGGCAAGGGCCGCCATGTGCGTATCGGCCAGGGCGCGGCGCGGCATGCCGAACAGGTTAAATTGGGCAAGTGGGCGCCGCTCGGTCAGCTGTATTGCCTGGCGCTGGCAGTCATCGGCAGCGGCATTCCGCTGGGGATGCTCGGTTATTGGCTGGCCGTGGGTTCGTCGGCGGCGTTTCCGGTGGCCGAGATCAGTGAAGCGTTGTTATCATCCCTGGCGCTGTCCCTGGGTGGCGCAGCGGTGTGCCTGGCGTTGGCGGTGCCGGTAGGCTTGCTGGTGGTGCGCTATAAAGGCCGACTGGCGATCTGGGCTGAACGCCTGCCCTACCTGCTGCACGCCCTGCCCGGCCTGGTGATTGCACTGACCCTGGTGTATTTCGCCCTGCATTACGTGCCGGCGCTGTATCAAACGTCGGCGCTGCTGCTGATCGCCTACGCGCTGTTGTTTCTGCCGCTGGCCCAGGCGCCGATACGCACGGCATTGAACAAGGCCGCGCCCCAGCTGGAAGAGGCTGCGCGGACGCTCGGGGCATCGCCCTTCAGTGCTTTTTGCCGGGTGACACTGCCGATCATCTTCCCGGCATTGGGTGCGGCGTTTGCCCTGGTGTTTCTGGATGCGATGAAGGAATTGACGGCGACCTTGCTGCTGAGTCCGACCGGGCTGAATACCTTGGCGACTGCCGTGTGGGCGCATACGTCGAATGTGGAGTTTGCGGCGGCTGCGCCTTATGCGGCGTTGTTGATCCTGGTGTCGGGGTTGCCGGTGTATCTGCTTACGACGCGGATGTATTTGAGCCGTTGAGATTGCTATCGGGGGCAAGCCCCCTCCCACATTTGGAATGCGTTCCCATGTGGGAGGGGCTTGCCCCCGATAGCGCCAGTCCAGGCGCCACTAAGCCCTGAACTGCCCCAAACTCGCCTTCAACTGCGCCGCTAACCCATCCAGCACCTTGCCACTGGCCGTGGTTTCCACCACTGCCTGCGCAGCACGCTCGGCCTGGGCGTGGATCACCTCGACGCGCCCACGCACCGCATGTGCGCCCTGAGCCTGATGCTCGGCCGCACGTGTCGCCAGGCCGATTGCCGCATGCACCTGCTCCACCGAAGCCTGCACCGTCTGCTGCAAACGCACGCTCTCGCGCAGTACCAGCAAGCCCTCACTGGCCTGGCGCCCGGCCTTGCCGATGGTGTCCACCGCCTCACGCGCGCCCTGTTGCAACGCCACGATATGCGCCTGGATATCACCGGTGGAGCTTTGGGTTTTACTGGCCAGTGCGCGAACCTCGTCCGCAACCACCGCAAAACCGCGCCCCGTTTCACCGGCGCGCGCCGCTTCGATGGCGGCGTTCAGGGCGAGCAGGTTGGTTTGCTCGGCGATCCCATGGATCACCGTCAGCACCACTTCAATCTGCTCACTCTGTTGGGCCAGGCGCTCGATAACCTGTGACCCCGCCTGCACCTGCCCCGCCAACGCTTCGATCAAACTGCCAACTTCGGCCGACGTGCGTGAGTTCTCATCCGTCGCGTGGCGAATCTCCACCACCTGTTGCAGCGCCGCCTGCATGGCATGGCTTTCGGCCTGGGCCTCATCGGCCATCTGCGACAGTGCGCGCAGGCTCTCGGCGACTTCATCACGCTGCAAACCGGCAGCCTTGTCGGCGCCCGCATTGCGCAAGGTCATCGCACCGATTTCCACACCGGTGCGCTGGGCCACTTCACCCGCTTCGCGCACGATGGGCTGCAACTTATCCACAAAGCGATTGACCGCCGACGCCATGTCGCCGATCTCATCCTTGCTGCTGATTTGCACCCGCTTGGTAAGGTCGCCCTCGCCCGCCGCCAAATCATCCATGGCAGCGATCAGCAGCTTCAAGCGGTTGACGACGCGGCGACCGAGCACGATGGCGATCAGCAGTAATACGCCAAGACCGACCAGCGCAAGGCCCATGCCGATGCGCCAGCGCAGGGTGCCGGCAGCCTCTTGAACCGCGCTGGTAGTGTTGGCGGTCATCTGGGTGGCCGTGGCTTGTGCTGATTGCAGGCGCGCGCCCATGGCCGCAGCGCTATCCGCCGCTGCGCCTTTGAGGCTGTCACCGACCAGTTGATCACCGCTGGCAATCAGCGCGGCAAAACGCTTGTCCAGCGCTTGCAGATCGGCCTCGACCGACGCGGTGGAAACCCCCATGCGGACCTTGCCGATCTCCACGCCGTTGGGGCTGATCGAGGCTTCGACGTAATACACCGCAGGATCAGTCTTGGCCGCGTCCAGCACTTTATCCAGGGCCCGCTCCCCCGCACCCTTTGCCAGCAGGGCCTGGTTGATCGGGTTTTCACGGTTCAGGTAACGGGTCAGGTGCTCGCCCGCCGCGTCGTCATACACCACGAACAACACGTTGGGATTACGCTGCGCACGCCGGGCGAACTCCGACAAGGTCGGCACATCGCTGTCCCACATGGCTCGCGGCGCCACCGACGCCAGCAACTGGGCCATGTCATTGGCAGAGTCCTGCAGGTCTTTTTCCAGGGTCGCACGCAATTGCCTCTGCTCTTCCTGAAGGCGCGTGGAAAGCCCTGCGGTCAGACGCTGACGGGTGCTGGTGGACAAACTGTCCAGACTGGACGTGACTTCCTTGCCGGCCTGGGCTAATTCGCCGGACAGCTTCTGGCTATCGACGCCCAGGCGATTACCCAAATCTGCCTCCAGGGCAGTAACGGTGCTCCGCGTCAGCGCGACGGCCACCAGCACTTGCACCAAAAGAGCGATACCTAGGGTAACGAACACTGGTCGCAACAGACGACTTTGTAACAACGAGAGAACGGCAGACACTGGGAATCCCTCCACCACGGGTGCCATTAAATTGATAGCACCTCGGAAAGAAGGAAACACAGCAAGGGTCGTGCCGCTTGCCAGACACAAACGAAAAAGGGCTCCCGAAGGAGCCCTTTGCTTTTTACATCAACAGCTTATTAAGCGAACGGATGACGCAGAACGATGGTCTCGTTGCGGTCCGGGCCCGTCGAAATAATGTCGATCGGCGCGCCAATCAGCTCTTCAACGCGCTTGATGTAAGCACGGGCATTGGCTGGCAGCTCTTCCAGGGTCTTGGCGCCCACGGTCGACTCGGTCCAGCCCGGCACTTCTTCGTACACAGGCTGCAGGCCCACGTAGCTGTCGGCGTCAGTAGGAGCGACGTCATTACCCTCGGCGTCTTTGTAACCGGTGCAGATGTTGATGGCTTCCAGACCGTCGAGTACGTCCAGCTTGGTCAGGCAGATGCCCGAGATGCTGTTCACATCGATAGCGCGACGCAGGATAACGGCGTCGAACCAGCCACAACGACGGGCACGGCCGGTAGTTGCGCCGAACTCATGACCTTGCTTGGCCAGGTGCGCGCCGACTTCGTCGAACAGCTCAGTCGGGAACGGGCCCGAACCTACACGGGTGGTGTAAGCCTTGGTGATGCCCAGGATGTAGTCCAGGAACATCGGGCCAACGCCCGAACCAGTAGCAACGCCGCCAGCGGTGGTGTTGGAACTGGTCACGTACGGGTAGGTGCCGTGGTCGATGTCGAGCAACGAACCCTGGGCGCCTTCGAACATGATGTCTTTGCCGGCGCGACGCAGGTCGTGCAGTTCGGCCGTCACGTCCAGCATCAGCGGCTTGAGCAGCTCAGCGTATTCCTTGCACTCGGCCAGCGTCTTTTCGAACTCGATGGCCGGTTCTTTGTAGTAACCCACCAGCATGAAGTTGTGGTAATCCACCAGTTCACGCAGCTTGTCTTCAAAGCGCGGCATGTTGAGCAGGTCGCCCACACGCAGGCCACGGCGCGCTACCTTGTCTTCGTAGGCCGGGCCGATGCCGCGACCGGTGGTGCCGATCTTCAGCTCGCCGCGGGCCTTTTCACGGGCCTGGTCCAGCGCCACGTGGAAGGACAGGATCAGCGGGCAGGATGGGCTGATACGCAGGCGCTCACGCACCGGTACGCCTTTCTCTTCCAGCTTGGTGATCTCGCGCAACAGGGCGTCCGGTGCAACCACCACGCCGTTGCCGATCAGGCACTGCACGCCTTCGCGCAGTACGCCCGACGGGATCAGGTGCAAGACGGTTTTTTCGCCATCGATGACCAGGGTGTGACCCGCGTTGTGGCCACCTTGGTAGCGCACTACGGCGGCAGCATGTTCGGTCAGCAGATCAACGATCTTGCCTTTGCCCTCATCACCCCATTGGGTGCCCAGGACTACGACATTCTTACCCATAACACTTGTCCTCATTCGCGCAAACTTGGTGCCGGCGATGGCCGGCAGGAAAACTCAAGAAGCCAGTGGCGATACTTGCCAAAGCCCGTTCTGCTGAATCAATTGCCGGTCGCAGTCCGCTTCACGGGCGGCGGCCAATGGCTGCCCAGGCAAGGCCTGGACGACACGCTGACCCTCACTGCGCAACTGGCAAACCTGCTGCCAGAGTGCCGCGTCCGTACTGTCGGGCATCCAGATGCCACCAGACGGCAGCTCGACCTCAGCACGCCCCAGGGTCACCAGGGTTTTCAAATCGGTGGAAAAGCCAGTGGCCGGACGGGCGCGACCGAAGTCGGCGCCGATATCGTCGTAGCGACCGCCCTGGGCGATGGCCTGGCCAACACCCGAAACGAACACCGCGAACACCACACCGGTGTGGTAGTGGTAGCCGCGCAACTCGCCCAGGTCAAAATACAGCGGCAATTGCGGGAAGCGCGCCGACAACTGCTCGGCGATCGCCAGCACATCGTCCAGGGCCGCCAATACCGGCGCTGGCGCATTGGCCAGGCGTTCACGTGCAGCCACCAGCACTTCACGGCCGCCGCACAGGTTGACCAACGCGCGCAACATCTGCGCGAGGTCAGCCGGCACGCCTTCGGTGAGGGCGATCACTTCGTCAATCGCCTTGCGTTGCAGGGCGTCGAACAGTTGTTGCTCGGCTTCACCGGACAAACCAGCGGCACGAGCGAGGCCACGGTAGATACCGACGTGGCCCAGGTCCATGTGCACGTCCGGCACATCAGCCAGTTGCAGCATGGCCAGCATCAGGCTGATCACCTCGATGTCGCTGCTCGGGCTCGCATCGCCATACAGCTCGGCGCCCAACTGGATCGGGCTCCGGGACGATGACAAGGCACGCGGCTGGGCGTGCAGCACGCTGCCGGCGTAGCACAGGCGGCTCGGGCCTTCGCGGCGCAGGGTGTGCGCATCGATACGCGCCACTTGCGGCGTGATGTCGGCGCGGAACCCCATCTGCCGGCCCGATTGTGGGTCGATAACCTTAAAGGTGCGCAGATCCAGGTCCTGGCCCGCGCCGGTCAGCAGGGATTCCAGGTACTCGATATGGGGAGTCACGACAAACTCGTAACCCCAGCTCTGGAACAGATCCAACACCTGGCGACGCGCTACTTCAATGCGCGCAGCTTCTGGTGGCAGTACTTCTTCGATGCCATCTGGCAGCAGCCAGCGGTCTACCGTTGCCATTACGCCATTCCCCTATGATCCGGGCGGCCAGCCCTCGGCCGAGCCTTGAGTGAAGCAGAAAATACCCGCCGCCTGCATAAACCACGCGCAAGAGCGACGTGACGAACGACCTGTAACCGGCCTCGTCGGGCACTTTCCTCGAAAAACCTGTCACGCCTGCCGAATCGAACATGCAGACGCAAAAAAGCCGGGAATTTCCCGGCTGCCGCATCATACACCCGTTTTCTGAAAGGATCACCCCGCCAGGCATTTTAGCCGCCCGACGGAGTGGTCCTGCAGAATCACAGGCCTGTTACTTGGACTTTTCCAGGTAGCGGAAGAAGTCGCTGCTTGGGTCCAGCACCAGCACGTCGGTCTTATTCGCGAAGCTTTCACGGTAGGCACGCAGGCTACGGTAGAACGCGTAGAACTCCTGGTCCTGGCCGTAAGCCTTGGCGTAGATCGCCGCGGCTTGAGCATCACCATCACCACGGGCCTCTTCAGACTCGCGATAGGCTTCTGCCAGCAGTACACGGCGCTGACGATCGGCATCCGCACGGATACCTTCGGCCAGCTCGTTACCCTTGGCGCGGTGCTCACGGGCCTCACGCTCACGCTCGGTGCTCATGCGCTCGAACACGCTGCGGTTCACTTCCTTCGGCAGGTCAATGGCCTTGACCCGCACATCGACCACTTCGATACCCAGCTCTTTCTCCGCCATGGTGTTCAGCGAACGAGTGATGTCAGCCATCAGCGCATCACGCTCACCGGATACCACCTCATGCAGGGTGCGCTTACCAAACTGGTCGCGCAGGCCCGATTCCAGACGGCGCGACAAACGCTCGTCGGCAATCTGCTTGAGGCCGGAAGTCGCGGTGTAGAAGCGCTCGGCGTCCTTGACGCGCCACTTGGCGTAGGCGTCAACCATCACGGCTTTCTTTTCCAGGGTCAGGAAGCGCTGTGTCGGTGCATCCAGGGTCATCAGGCGGGCGTCGAACTTGCGCACCTGGTTGACGTAGGGGACTTTCACATGCAGGCCCGGCTGGACATCCGCCTGGACCACGCGACCGAATTGCAGCAGCACCGCACGCTCGGTCTGAGCCACGATGTAGAAGCAGTTCCAGGCAGCGATGACCACGACGACGCCCACAATCAGGGCGGTCAGCGATTTATTGCTCATCAACGGCTCTCCCTGGTACGTGTTTGCTGTTGCAGCAAGTCAGCGGCCGCACGGGCGCTCGCTTCGTTGGCAGCGGCATTCGAACCGGTGGACGGCGCGCTGGCGCCGCTACGACCACCTTCGATCATCTTGTCCAGCGGCAGGTACAGCAGGTTGTTCTGCCCACCCTTGCTGCCGGTCACGAGAACCTTGCTCGTATTGCTGAAGACTTCCTGCATGGTGTCCAGGTACAGACGCTCACGGGTCACTTCAGGTGCCTTGCGGTACTCGGCAACCAATTTGGTAAAGCGGTCTGCCTCACCCTTGGCACGGGAGACCACTTCGTCGCGGTAGCCGTTGGCATCTTCGAGGATGCGCTGGGCTTGACCACGGGCTTCCGGCACCACGCCATTGGCGTAGGTTTCTGCCTGGTTGCGCGAACGCTGCTCGTCTTCACGGGCACGGATCACGTCGTCAAAGGCTTCCTGCACTTCACGCGGTGCGGCAGCGCTCTGTACGTTGACCTGGGTGACGGTGATACCGGTGCGATAGGTATCGAGGAACCGTTGCAGGCGCTCCTTGATTTCGCTGGCCATCAATTCACGCCCTTCGGTCAGCACCTGGTCCATGGCGGTGGAACCCACCACGTGGCGCAAGGCACTTTCGGTTGCGTGTTGCAGGCTGATTTCCGGCTGGTCGACGTTCAGCACGAAGTCCTGCAGGTTGGTGATCTTGTACTGCACGGTCAGCGGTACTTCGACGATGTTCTCGTCTTCGGTCAGCATCTGGCCCTGCTTGGTGTAGGCACGCTCACGCGTGACGTTCTCCATGTACTTCTTGTCGATCGGCGGGAAATAGATGTTCAGGCCTGGCCCGACAGTCTCGTAGTACTTGCCGAAGCGCAGCACCACGGCTTGCTCCTGCTCGTCCACTACATAGACCGCGCTGTACAGCCAGACGGCCGCAAGCACGACAAGGCCCAGGCCCAGCAGGCCATAGCCACCGCCCTTGCTCGTGCGACCACCCTCGTCACTACCGCGTTTTTTTCCACCACCGAACAACCCATTCAGGCTTTCCTGCAGCTTTCGGAAGGCCTCGTCGAGATCCGGTGGCCCCTTGCGGTCGCCATTATTGCGGCGCTTACCACCCCAAGGATCCTGATTATTCGAGTTGCCACCCGGCTCATTCCAAGCCATAGCGCTCTCCATCTGATAAAGCAAAGACGCACCCACGGCGCGCCGACCAATGCTACAGAATGCCTGCCACCGCGGCACAACCGCTTTCTCAGGCTTTTATTGCAAAGTGTGTTGCTCGATGAACTCTGCCGGTACAACACCCTCGCGACTGACCAGTCGATTAAGCTCCGAGCGCGGCAATCGAACGTCCAGCAAGCTGACACCTTCTTCGTCGTGTTCTTCTTTCTGTACCGCGCCCAGCTCGAAAAACTGTGCACGCAGTCGAGCAAAACGCTGCGGCAAGCGCAAGGTGCCCACGAACAAATCGCTGCCGAGCAACTCGGCAATGGCTTGTTCCAGCAGCTCCAGGCCACTCCCATCACGCGCCGACAGCCAGACCCGCTGGGGCTTGCCGTTCTCGTCGCGCTGAATTTGTGGCTCAACGCCTTCAAGCAGATCGAGTTTGTTATAGACCTCGAGGATCGGCAAGTCCTGTGCACCAATCTCGCCCAGCACTACCATCACCTGCTCGATCTGCAGCATGCGATCCGGTTCAGCCGCATCGATTACGTGCAACAGCAGGTCGGAACTGCTCGACTCTTCGAGCGTAGACCGAAATGCCTCGACCAGCTTGTGCGGCAAGTGGCGGATGAAACCCACGGTATCGGCCAGGACGATCGGCCCCAGGTCGCCGATATCCAGGCGGCGCAGGGTCGGGTCGAGCGTGGCGAACAGTTGGTCTGCCGCGTACACGTCCGATTTCGTCACGTTGTTGAAGAGTGTGGATTTGCCGGCGTTGGTGTACCCCACCAAGGACACGGTAGGGATATCCGCACGCGAACGGCCTCGACGCGATTGCTCGCGCTGGCTGCGCACTTTTTCCAGGCGGCCCTTGATCTGGCGCAGGCGAACCCGCAACAGGCGTCGGTCGGTTTCCAGCTGGGTTTCACCCGGGCCACGCATGCCGATGCCGCCGCCCTGGCGCTCAAGGTGAGTCCAGCCGCGCACCAGGCGGGTGCTCATGTGGTCAAGCTGGGCCAGTTCGACCTGCAGCTTGCCTTCATGGGTGCGCGCGCGTTGGGCGAAGATATCGAGAATCAGACCGGTGCGGTCGATCACGCGACACTCGAAGACACGTTCGAGGTTACGTTCCTGACTGGGCGTGAGGGTGTGATTGAAGATCACCAGATCGGCTTCTTCAGCGTGGACCAGGTCGCGCAATTCCTCGACCTTGCCGCTGCCGATCAGGTATTTGGCGGTTGGCCGATGACGCGGCACGTTAAAAAACGCAACGGTCTCGGCGCCGGCCGAATTTGCCAACTCCTGAAACTCCTGCGGATCTTCGCGCGCCTCAGGGTCCTGTCCATCCAAGTGAACGAGGATCACTCGCTCACCACCACCGTGGCGCTCAAAGAACAAAGGAGACTCCTATCAGGCGTTACCTGGCTCAGCGTCAGCTGCTTCATCACCTGCTGCGCTAGGCAGACGGATTGGACGAACAGGGACGACTGTCGAGATAGCGTGTTTGTAAACCATCTGGCTGACGGTATTTTTCAGCAGGATCACGAACTGGTCGAACGACTCGATCGTACCTTGCAACTTGATACCGTTGACCAGATAGATGGAAACCCCCACTTTCTCTTTACGTAAAGTATTCAAGTAAGGGTCTTGTAGCGAATGCCCTTTTGACATGTGCCGCACTCCTTTAAGGATCAATAATAAAAATCGGAAAATAAATAGCTCATGGCCGTCACACCCCCAAGGATAGACGGCAATTGCAAGGACTCAGCTCAATATGGAGACCGTTCCCAAGTATTTCAAGGCGCGTGACAGATTGTCGCTGTCCAGGCTGTCCAACCAGTGCAAATCGCTCCAGCTGCGCAGCCAGGTGAACTGGCGCTTCGCCAATTGGCGCGTGGCAATGATGCCGCGCTCCTGCATTTCGGCTGACGTCAGCTTGCCATCCAGATGATCCCAGACTTGGCGGTAGCCTACAGCACGTATCGAAGGCAATCCTGGATGCAGATCACCTCGGGAACGCAGTGCTACGACCTCCTCCACAAACCCCTGTTCCAACATAATTGTGAATCTTTGTGCAATTCGTTCATGCAGCACCTGGCGATTAGCCGGAGCGATGGCCAGATTCGCCACAGTATAGGGCAATTGTGACTGACCAGATGCGCCTGCATCAGCACTTTGCGCAGTTTGTTTCAGCCTGTGTTCAGTCATGGTCTGGCCGCTGACGCGCCAGACTTCCAGCGCACGGGTAAGCCGCTGGGGGTCGTTGGGGTGGATGCGCGCCGCAGACACCGGGTCTACCGCCGCCAGCTGGTCGTGCAGGGCCTGCCAGCCGAGGCGCGCGGCTTGATCTTCAAGCTCGGCGCGCACCTGGGCGTCAGCGGGCGGCATGTCCGCCAGGCCCTCCTGCAGAGCCTTGTAATACAGCATCGTGCCGCCGACCAGCAGCGGGATGTTGCCCCGCGCGGTGATTTCAGCCATGGCGGCCAGGGCGTCGGTACGGAAGTCTGCGGCCGAATAGCTTTCGGACGGGTCGATAATGTCGATCAACCGATGCGGATGCCGGGCCAACAGCTCTTTCGAAGGCTTGGCCGTGCCGATGTCCATGCCCCGGTAAACCAGGGCAGAGTCGACGCTGATCAGCTCGCACGGCAAGACCTTGGTCAGTTCGATGGCCAGGTCGGTCTTGCCCGCGGCCGTCGGGCCCATCAGGAAGATCGCGGGGGGCAAGGCACTCATCAGCGACCGCGCAGGAACAGTTTGTCCAGATCATCCAGGCCCATCTGGGTCCAGGTCGGCCGGCCGTGGTTGCATTGGCCACTGCGCTCGGTGTTTTCCATGTCGCGCAGCAGGCCGTTCATTTCCGGCAGGGCCAGTCGGCGGTTGGCGCGGATGGCACCGTGGCAGGCCATGGTGCCGAGCAGTTCGTTGATATGCGCCTGGATACGGTCGCTGGTGCCGTATTCCATCAGGTCCGCCAGTACGTCGGACACCAGGCGATTGGCCTCGGCCTGCTTGAGCAGCGCAGGAATCTGACGGATCGCCAGGGTCTCCGGGCCCAGGCGTTGCAGTTCGAAGCCCAGCTTCTGGAACACACCGTGGTGTTCCTCGGCACAATCGGCTTCGCGCTGGCTGACTGCCAGGGATTCCGGCACCAGCAGCGGCTGGCCACTGAGCCCTTCACTGGCCATGGCGATCTTCAGGCGCTCGTACATGATCCGCTCGTGGGCGGCGTGCATGTCTACCAGCACCAGGCCGTGGGCATTTTCCGCAAGGATGTAGATGCCCTTGAGTTGCGCCAGCGCGTAGCCCAGCGGCGGAATATCACCGCCGCCCTCGGGCAAGGCAACCGTGCCCGGCTCGGCACCCGGCAACGGCGCGAAGAATTCACGGTAAGCCGCCTGGGCCTCAGCCACCGGCACGGTCGATTGCGGCCGTGGGGTATATTGATATTGATAACCCGCGCCGGCGCCCGAGTTGGGCGCCGTATAATTCGGCTGCGGCTGCGATGATTGCAGCAGGTTGCCAGCAAGGCTCATTTCGCCCTGGGGACCGAACTCGCCAGCCTCGGGGCCGCTCGGGCGAACCACCGCCGTCACGATTGGTGCGGACAACTGGTCATCCGGGCGCACATCGCCCAGGGCGCGATGCAGGGTGCCGTAGAGGAAGTCATGCACCATGCGCCCGTCGCGGAATCTCACCTCGTGCTTGGTCGGGTGCACATTGACGTCGACCACCGAGGGGTCGACCTCGAAAAACAGCACAAACGTCGGATGCCGACCGTTGAATAATACGTCGCGGTACGCCTGGCGAACCGCATGGGCCACCAGTTTGTCGCGCACCGCACGGCCGTTGACGAAGAAATACTGCAAATCGGCCTGACTGCGGGAGAAGGTCGGCAAACCGACCCAGCCCCATAGGCGCAAGCCATTGCGTTCGATTTCAATCGGCAGCGCCTGCTCCAGGAACCCGGCACCGCACACGGCCGCCACTCGCCGAGCGCGCGCGGCGTCATCATTGGCTTCATGCAGGCTGAGGATGGTCTTGCCGTTGTGGCGCAGATGGAACGCCACATCGAAGCGCGCCAGGGCCAGGCGCTTGATCACTTCCTGCAGGTGGTCGAATTCGGTTTTCTCGGCCTTGAGGAATTTGCGCCGCGCCGGGGTGTTGAAGAACAGGTCGCGCACTTCCACCGAGGTGCCCACCGGATGGGCCGCCGGCTGGACCCGAGGCGCCATGTCGCGGCCTTCGGTTTCCACTTGCCACGCCTGTTCGGCGCCGCGCGTACGGGAAGTCAGGGTCAGTCGGGCCACGGAGCTGATGGAGGCCAGGGCCTCACCGCGAAAGCCCAGGCTCATCACCCGCTCGAGGTCTTCCAGGTCGCGAATCTTGCTGGTGGCGTGACGGGCCAGGGCCAGCGGCAGGTCATCCGAAGAGATGCCGCTGCCATCGTCACGTACCCGCAGCAGCTTGACGCCGCCCTGCTCCACGTCTACGTCGATGCGCTTGGCGCCGGAATCGATACTGTTTTCCAGCAGCTCCTTGATCACCGACGCCGGGCGCTCGACCACCTCACCTGCGGCGATCTGGTTAGCCAGGCGCGGGCTGAGCAGTTCGATGCGCGAGCCACTATTCAACACAGATTCGCTCATTACTGCGCCGCCAATTCAGTGCCGGGGATGGTCAACACCTGGCCAATTTTCAACTCGTCGGTTTTCAGGTTGTTGGCGCTGCGCAAGGCGGCGGGCGTGACCTGGAAACGTACGGCCAGCATCGCCACGGTGTCGCCAGGCTGCACGCGGTGGTCACGCGGGCCCTGGGCAATTTTGCCGGAGTCACGCAACCATGCGATGTAAGTACCCGGTGGCGGGTTCTGTTGGAAGAACTGGCGCACGCCGGCGCTGATCGAGCGCGCCAACGCTTGCTGGTGGCTGGCACTGGCCAGTTTCGAGGCCTCGTTGGCGTTGGAAATGAAGCCGGTTTCGACCAGGATCGACGGGATGTCCGGCGACTTCAACACCATGAACCCGGCCTGCTCCACGCGCTGTTTGTGCAGCGACGTGACCCGGCCGATGTTACTCAGGACTTTTTGGCCGACGTTCAGACTGGAGGTCAGCGAGGCGGTCATCGACAAGTCGAGCAGTACGCCGGCGAGCATTTTGTCCTTGTCATCGAGGGAGACATTGCCGGCCCCGCCGATCAAGTCGGAACGGTTTTCGCTGTCGGCCAGCCAACGGGCGGTCTCGGACGTGGCGCCACGATCGGACAAGGCAAACACCGACGCACCGAACGCCGCCGAGGAAGGGGCGGCGTCGGCGTGGATCGATACGAACAGGTCCGCGCCCTTCTTGCGGGCGATTTCGGTACGCCCGCGCAACGGGATGAAATAGTCACCGGTACGGGTCAGTTCGGCGCGATAGCCTTTCATGCCATTGACCTGGCGTTGCAGTTCGCGGGCGATGGCCAGCACCACGTCTTTTTCATGCTGGCCGCGCGAGCCGGACGCGCCCGGGTCTTCGCCACCGTGGCCGGCATCGATCACCACGATAATGTCGCGCTTGCCTGCCGGAGCGGGCGGCGGCGGTGGCAGCTTGACCTGCGGCTGTGAGGGGTTGACCGGCACCGCCGGCACCGTCGCCACGCTGGGCGTCGGCGCAGGCGGCGGTGCGGCATCGGCGGGGTTGTCGAACAGGTCGACCACCAGGCGGTTGCCATATTGGGCGTTGGGCGCCAGGGAGAAGCTTTTGGGGGTAACGGCTTTTTTCAGGTCGATGACCACGCGCAAATCGGTCGGCGTGCGCTGGGCCGAACGCATCATCGTAATCGGGGTGTTGGCGGTGGAGACTTTCAGCGGCGCGGCCAGGGTCGCACCGTTGATGTCGATCACCAGGCGATCAGGCGCCGTGAGGGTAAAGACGCTGTGCTGGACCGGGCCCGACAGGTCGAACACCAGTCGCGTGTTATCCGGCGCTCGCCACAGGCGGACACTCTTGACCTGTGAAGCAGCCACAGCATTGACAGTCATTGCCGCAAGCAACACCCCCACGACAGCAACCAACGCGCGAAAGCGCATACCTAACCCCACCAATTATTTGAATTCCAATGCCAGAGCTTCACGCCACGCTTCACCGCGCGGGCTCTGGGGCAACAACTTCAGCTGACGTCCGTGCTCGTGCGGCGTAATGGTAATGGTCATGTCAGGCTTTGGCAAAAAGCCTGTGCCTTTATCTGGCCACTCGATCAGGCACAGCGCGTCTTCGTCGAAGTAATCACGAATGCCCATGAACTCCAGCTCTTCAGGGTCGACCAAGCGATAGAGGTCGAAGTGGAAGGCGCGCACGTCGCCGATCTCGTAGGGTTCGACCAGGGTGAACGTCGGGCTTTTTACCGCACCGGTATGGCCCAACCCGCGAATGATGCCCCGAGACAGCGTGGTCTTGCCCGCCCCCAGGTCACCTTCGAGAAACACCAGCCCCGCCCCGCCGGTCACCCGCGCAATAACGTGGCCGAACGCCACCATCGCGTCTTCATCGGCCAGGAAAAGATTTACTTCAGGCACGGCGACTGCTCCTCCAGCAATTGACGAATGGCAGGTATCAGGTCGCTCGCTGCCAGCCCGCGACCGAAGGTGCCCTGGCGATCCCCTGCCGTGGCGTGCAACCACACGGCCAGGCAACCTGCCTCATACGCCGGCATGCCCTGGGCGAGCAACGCACCCACGAGGCCAGCCAATACGTCACCGAGCCCCGCCGTCGCCATGGCGGGATGGCCTTGGTCACAACGTGAAACGCGCCCGTCCGGGCTGGCAATCAAACTGCCAGCACCCTTGAGGATAGCCACTGCGTCGAATTTACGGCTCAACGCGCACGCCACCTTAAGGCGGTCGGCCTGAACCTCGGCTGTCGAAATGCCCAGCAGCCGCGCGGCTTCGCCTGGATGCGGAGTGATCACGCAGTTGGCAGGCAGGCTGACGCTGCCGGTGGCCAGCTGATTCAAGGCATCGGCGTCCCAGACCTGTGGCAGGTGCGCATTGGCGGCGACGGACAGCAGGCTTTTACCCCAGGACGCATCGCCGAGACCGGGCCCGATCACAATGACCGAGATTTTTTCCAGCAAGCCCATCAGTTGATTAGCCGAACTCACGCCCACGGTCATCACTTCCGGCAAACGCGTCAGCGCGGCGGGAACATGCTCCACACGGGTCGCCAGGGACACCATGCCGGCGCCACTGCGCAACGCGCTCTCGGCACTGAGCAGCGCGGCGCCGCCAAAGCCTCGGTCGCCGCCAATCACCAATAGATGGCCAAACTGGCCCTTATGGGCGTCCGGGGAGCGCGCAGCCAGTTGCGGCAAGTGGCCGGGCAACAGCGGCTGCACGTCGGTTATTTCGTGTTTTGTCTGAGGCATGCGTCTTCAAGCTCCGATGTCTGGCAGAATTATACGCATCTAACCTGTGGTTTCCTGTGTCTCATGCCCGCTATTAGCTCCGATCTGCCCGCCCTCGCCCAATCGATCAAAGACTGGGGCCGCGAGCTGGGTTTCCAACAAGTCGGCATCAGCGGCCTCGACCTGGCTGAGCATGAACAGCACCTGCAACGCTGGCTCGACGCGGGCTACCACGGCGAGATGGACTACATGGGCGCCCATGGCAGCAAACGCTCCCACCCCGAAGAACTGGTGCCCGGCACCTTGCGCGTGGTGTCACTGCGCATGGATTACCTGCCCGGCGACACGAAAATGGCGCAACTGCTGGCCGAGCCGGAAAAAGCCTATGTCTCGCGTTACGCCCTGGGCCGCGACTATCACAAGCTGATCCGCAAGCGCGTGCAGCAACTGGCTGACCGTATCCAGGCGCAGATCGGGCCGTTCGGCTTTCGGGCCTTTGTCGACAGCGCACCCGTACTGGAAAAAGCCATCGCCGAACAGGCCGGCCTCGGCTGGATCGGTAAGAACACCCTGGTACTCAATCGCAAGGCCGGCAGCTATTTCTTCCTGAGCGAACTGTTTGTCGATTTGCCGTTACCGGTCGACCCACCCCATACCACCGAACACTGCGGCCGCTGCACGGCGTGCCTGGACATCTGCCCCACCAACGCATTCGTCGGCCCTTATGTGCTGGATGCCCGGCGCTGCATTTCCTACCTGACCATCGAGCTCAAGAGCGCGATTCCCGAGGACCTGCGCCCACTGATCGGCAACCGGGTATTCGGTTGCGATGACTGTCAGATCGTTTGCCCGTGGAATCGTTTCGCCCGACCCACTGGCGAAAGCGATTTCAAGCCTCGGCACAATTTGGATAACGCGACCCTGGCCGAACTGTTTATGTGGGACGAGGATAAATTCCTCAGCAGCACCGAAGGCTCACCCTTGCGCCGTGCCGGATACGAGCGCTGGCTGCGCAACCTGGCGGTGGGCCTGGGCAATGCCCCCTCGAGCATTCCGGTGCTGGAAGCTTTGAAGGCGCGGCGCGACTACCCGTCGGAACTGGTGCGTGAGCATGTGGAATGGGCGCTGAACCAGCACGCCGCCCGCTAGTGGACGTCGTCGTTATAGACGAACTTGGGCATTTCCCAATGAAACCGGATCGCCAGCAGGCGCAGTAGAAAGCCGCTGAACAAGGTCAGCAGGATCGCCTGTTCGCTGGGCAATTCCAGATACAGGCACAGCAAGTAAAACCAGGCGGCGAGGAACGACACGCTGGCGTACAGCTCACGACGGAAGATCAGTGGGATGTCGTTACAGAAAATATCCCGCAGGATGCCGCCGAATACGCCGGTGATTACGCCACTGACCGAGGCGACCAGCATGCCATGCCCCATTTCCAGGGCGGTCATGCAGCCGATCAAGGTGAACGCCACCAACCCCACGGCATCCAGCGCCAGAAACAGCGAGCGCAGATGGCGCATCAACGGTGCGATAAAGATAGTCACCAGTGCGGCGACGGAGGTCAGCACCAGGTATTCAGGGTGCTTGACCCAGGTCAGCGGGTAATGCCCCAGCAACATATCGCGCACAGAACCGCCACCCAGCGCCGTCACGCACGCGATCAGCACCACGCCAAACCAGTCCATGCCACGCCGGCCGGCGGACAAGGCGCCCGTCATGGCTTCGGCGGTGATGGCGATGAGGTAGAGCATCAGCAGCATGATGGCGATCCTTGCAGAGAGGCCGGCAGTCTAATCATTTGCTGATGGCACCAAAAGGGGGCGCTTGGCGATAAACCGAGTCGCCTGCCACATTGGGACGCAGAGCGTCCTGGGCTGCATTCCCACGCGGAGCGTGGGAACGATCCAAGGCGGAAGGTCTTCAAGCCTTGATGAAATGCTTGCGGTAATGCTGCAACTCGGCGATCGACTCGCGAATATCATCCAGCGCCAGGTGCGTGCTGCCTTTGTGGAAGCTGTCTTTGACCTCCGGCGCCCAGCGTGCAGCCAGCTCTTTCAAGGTGGACACGTCCAGGTTGCGATAGTGGAAGTAGCTCTCCAGCGCCTTCATATGCGTATAAAGGAAGCGACGGTCCTGGCAGATACTGTTACCGCAGATCGGCGATTTGCCCTTGGGCACCCATTTTTCCAGGAACGCGATGGTTTCGGCTTCGGCTTCGGCCATGCTGATGCGGCTGTCGCGTACACGCTGGGTCAGGCCGGAGTTGCCGTGGGTGCGGGTATTCCATTCGTCCATGGTGGCGAGCACCGCATCGCTGTGATGGATGGCGATCACCGGACCTTCGGCCAAGGTGTTGAGGTTGCTGTCGGTGACAATCGTCGCCATCTCGATGATGACGTCGGTGTCGGGGTTCAGACCGGTCATTTCCAGATCGATCCAAATCAGGTTCTGTGGGTTTTGCATGGCTTGATTCTCTTGGCACCTTGGCGTAGCCGGGCAGTTTAGCAGGCGGCGCCGTGCTAGACTCGCGACCGTTTCACCCAACTTTTGCATTATCGACACGGAACACCAATGGCCAAACGCCAGCTCAATCGTCGCCAAAACTGGCGCATCGAAAAGATTCAAGGTGAACGCGCAGCGCGCGCCGCCAAACGAGAGTCCTCCGCCGTGGAAGCGCTTGAGGGCGGCGACCTGGGTCCCGAACAAACGGGCCTGGTGATCGCGCACTTCGGCGTACAGGTCGAAGTCGAGGCGCTGGAAGGCGAGCTCGCCGGCTCGGTATCCCGCTGCCATTTGCGCGCCAACCTGCCTGCGCTGGTGACCGGCGACAAGGTCGTCTGGCGTGCCGGCAACCAGGGCATCGGCGTGATCGTCGCCCAGTTGCCCCGCAGCACCGAACTGCGTCGCCCCGACAGCCGCGGCCAGCTCAAGCCGGTGGCGGCCAACGTCGACATGATCGTGATTGTGTTCGCGCCGCTGCCCGAGCCCCACGCCAACCTGATCGACCGCTATCTGGTCGCTGCCGAGCATGCCGGTATCCGCCCGCTGCTGCTGCTGAACAAATTCGACTTGATCGACGAGCAGAACGCGCCGGCGCTTAACGCGTTATTGGCGGTCTACCGCACCCTGGGTTATCCCGTGCTGGAAGTCTCGGCACACCACGGCAACGGCATGGAACAGTTGCAACAGCAGTTAGACGGGCGTATCAGCGTGTTTGTCGGCCAGTCCGGCGTGGGCAAGTCATCGCTGGTCAACAGCCTGCTGCCGGAAGTCGACACCCGTGTCGGCCCGCTGTCGGAGCTGTCCGGCCAAGGCACGCACACCACCACCACCGCACGGCTATTTCACTTCCCAGGTGGCGGCGAGCTGATCGATTCCCCAGGCATTCGTGAATTCGGCCTCGGTCATGTCAGCCGCAGCGACGTGGAAGCGGGCTTCATCGAGTTCAACGACCTGATCGGCACCTGCCGCTTCCGCGACTGCAAACACGACCGCGAGCCGGGGTGTGCATTGCTCAAGGCCCTGGAAGATGGCCGCGTGCAGCAGCAACGGATGAACAGCTATCGGTCGATTATTGCGAGCTTGCCTGAGAGCAGTTACTAAGCTGCCAGCCCCTGTAGGAGCGAGCTTGCTCGCGAAGATCCCAAGCGCAACGCGGGCATCCTGAATACACGCGTTATCGTTGACGTTTCTCGCGAGCAAGCTCGCTCCTACAATGAGACGGCAGATACAACAAGGCCGCGATAATCGCGGCCTTGTTGTATCTGGAGCTTTACGACCCCGGCGCAGGCGCCGTCGGGTCCTTCACGCCGCCATCATCAAACAGGTTCAGCTTCTGGCGCAGTTCATGGGCCGGCAGCGGCTCCTGCCCTGGTGGGAGCGCATTCGGGTCCGCCGGTACTTCACCGGGGGCGCCTTCACCCTGAGCCGGCTGTGGCGGTGGCGGTTGATCGCCCTCGATCGCACGCTGGGCCTTTTTGGTCAGCACGACGATGTCGATCCGACGGTTGATCGGGTTGAACGGTTCCTTGGGGTCAAACAGCTGCGATGACGCAAAGCCCACCACCCGCGCCACTTGCGGGTCCGGGTAGCTGCCAGCCACCAGCGCACGGCGGGCGGCGTTGGCGCGGTTGGCCGAGAGTTCCCAGTTGCCGAAGTCGCCCTGCCCCGCGTAGGGCTTGGCATCGGTGTGGCCGCTGATACTGATCTTGTTCGGCACCGCCTTGATGGTGTCGGCCATGGCCAGCAGGATATCTTCGAAGTACGGTTTCAAGCGTGCGCTGCCGGAATCGAACATCGGCCGGTTGGCCGCGTCGGTGATCTGGATGCGCAAGCCTTCCGGAGTGATCTCGAAGGAAATCTGATCCTTGAACTTCAGCAGTTGCGGGTTTTCCTCAACCTTGGTCTGCAGCTCCTGCAACAGCAGCTCGAGGCGTTCTTTCTCGACCTGTTCGGCCATGGTTTCGACCTTATCGCGCTCGATCGGGATTTTTTCCTGGGGCGATTCGGTCTGCACTTCCGGGTTGATGGTGCGCTCAGGCGCCAACTGCGGCGAGCCACCCAGGTCGATCACGAAGGGCGTGCCACTTTCCGAAAAACCAATCGGGTCCTTGAAGTAACCCGCGATGGCGATCTTCTGTTCAGGGGTAGCGGTGGACATCAGCCACAGCACCAGGAAGAACGCCATCATTGCCGTCGCGAAGTCGGCAAAGGCGATTTTCCAGGCGCCGCCATGGTGCCCCGCTGCGAAGCGCTTGACGCGCTTGATGATGATCGGCTGGTTGTTTTCCATGGCTTAGCGACCGCGAACCGCTTGTTCCAGCTCGGCGAAACTTGGGCGATGTTTCGGGTACAGCACTTTGCGTCCGAACTCTACCGCCAGCGATGGCGGCATGCCGGATGCCGAAGCCACGAGACACGCCTTGATCGCTTCGTAGAGGTTGATCTCTTCCTTGGCATCGTGGGCCAGCGACGTGGCGAGCGGGCCGAAGAAACCGTAGGCCGCGAGAATACCGAAAAAGGTACCGACCAACGCCGCGCCGACGTGCATGCCGATGGCCGCCTGGTCGCCCTCGCCCAGGGAAGCCATGGTCACCACGATACCCAGCACCGCCGCAACAATACCGAAACCGGGCATGCCGTCGGCAATGCCGGTCACGGCGTGGGAAGGATGCTCCAGCTCTTCCTTGAGGCTGAACAGCTCCATGTCGAAAAGGCCTTCAAGCTCATGGGGAGCCATGTTGCCGGAGGACATGATGCGCAGGTAATCACAGATATACGCGGTCATGCGCTCGTCCTTGAGCACGGCGGGGTACTTGGCGAAGATCGGGCTGGCGGCGGCGTCTTCGATATCCCCTTCAATGGCCATCATGCCTTCGCGGCGGCTCTTGTTGAGGATCTCGTAGACCAGCCCCAGCACTTCCAGATAGAACGTGTGCGAGAAGCGCGAGCTGAACATGCCCAGCGACTTCTTGATCACGTGCATGGTCATGTAGCCGGGGTTGGCCTGCAGGAACGCGCCAAAAGCGGCGCCGCCAATGATCAACACTTCGAAAGGCTGAATCAGCGCGGCAATTTTACCGTGGGACAGGACGTACCCACCGAGCACACTTGCGAAGACGACAATGATGCCGATAATTTTAGCCATAGGGGATCTGTACTTGCGCCGTCGGGTTCATGGACATAGTGGGTGCAGCTGAAAAACTCTTGTTCTACTTATCGGCAAAACTGCGCCAGACTATAGCCCGTTAAGGCGAAAAGCCAATTCAGCCCGTTCCGGGCGTGTTGAACACAAGTGACGATCGCGCCCCAATCATGGCTAATGAAACGACAGTTCCAACTGCAAAACCCGCCACACTCGCCGCCTGGATCAAGTGCCTGGACGACGTGCTGCTGCCCGTTCCCCAGGCCAGCCACGAGCGTGTGTGCAAAGCCATCCGCGACAGCCGCAGCTCATTAAGGGACATTGCCGAGCTGATGCAGGACAGCCCGGCCCTGGTGCTCAGCGTGATGCGCGAGGCCAACAGCCACACTCACGGCAGCCTGGCGGAACCGGCGGAAAACCTCGAAGTGGCGCTCAACCGCCTCGGTCTCAAGCGCGCCGAGGAACTGCTGGCACGCCTGCCTTCGGTGCCGGCCCTTGAAATTCCCGTAGCGCTGCGCCAGCTGCTGTTGATCAGCCAACATGCCTCGCAGCAGGCCAACGGCTTGTTCGGCAACCGCCTGGCGCGGCTGTGGCAGGATATTCATTGGGGCAGCCTGTTGTTTCTGTCACCGTTGTGGCCGATGGCCGTCGCCTACCCCAAGCTCCTGGAGGAATGGGAACTGCGGGTGATCCACAAAGGCGAGTCGGCACATCAGGTCGAGCAGCAATTATTCGGCGTGCGCCTGCTGGACCTGTGCCTTGGCCTGACTGCGGCCTGGCACCTGCCGATCTGGGTGTCCCAGGGCTATCACCTGCTGCTGGGCGAGCGTCGCCTGCTGGTCAAGGCCTTGCGCATCGCGCGCGAAGACGATCCTCTGCGCCACCAGCAATTACTCGACGCCGAACCCAACCTGCGCCGCTGGCTGAACCAGCCGGCCAACACCGTACTGTTGGCCAACGGCCTGGCAATGTCGGCGCAGGAATCCTGGGCCTGTCCGCACACCGAGCGCTGGCAATACCTCACTGCGCTGTACCTGCAGGAGCCATTGGGCGATGTGCAGCAGCAAGTGCACCAACAAGCGGTGACCAGCGCGCGCAGCACCTTGATGCCTGACCTCTGGCACCCGGCCCTGTCGCTGATCTGGCCGTGGCATGTGCAAAAAGTCCATCGTGGCCTGTTGCCCGCGCCGCCGCCCACGGCCGAAGCACTGGCATTATGGCGCAGCCGCTGCACCGAGCTATTGGTCGAGCCGAGCCGCTTTGCCAATGCGATGCACCTGACCACTTGCGCCAAGGAAGCCCTGGTCGCCAGCGGCATGCAACGCGTATTGCTGTTCATGGCGGATCGCGCTTTGAGCACCTTGCGTGTGCATCAGGCCGATGGCTTGCCCAGGGACGCTGCCAACCTGAGCCTGGATGTGGTTAACAGTACATTGCTGCAACGCCTGCTGGAAAAGTCCGCCCAGGTGCGTCTCAGCCCTGACAACCATGCGCAGTTCGCCGCCCTGCTGCCACCGATCCTGCGCCGCCTGTTTACCGGCGAGCACCTGCTGTTGCGCTCGCTGAGCTGCAATGGCCGCGTGGTGATGCTGATGGTGGCGGACCAGGGTGGCGGGCCGTTCTCGGAAACCACCGTGCAAGCCTTTGGTAAAACCGCGCAATGCATCGAAAAGGCCCTGCACAGCTTTACCAACCGCAGCGCCTGATGCTTGCGCTACAATCGCCCTCCTTTATCGCCAATATTCGTGCCCAGGAGACCTCACATGCCTGACTTCTCTGGCTTGCCGCTGGTGATCGAATCCAGCGACCTGCAAGGTCGCCTGGATGCCGACCACCTGATTCTGGTGGACCTCACCAGTGCCGCCCGCTACGCCGAAGGGCATATCCCCGGCGCGCATTTCGTTGACCCCAAGCGCACCCAATTGGGCCAGCCACCCGCGCCAGGCCTGCTGCCGCACAAGGCCGACCTGGAAAAACTGTTCGGCGAGCTGGGCCACACCCCCGACGCCACCTATGTGGTCTACGACGACGAGGGCGGCGGCTGGGCCGGGCGCTTTATCTGGATGCTCGACGTCATCGGCCACCAGAAATACCACTACCTCGACGGCGGCCTTCTGGCGTGGCTGGAAGAAAAGCATCCGGTTTCCACCGAGGTGCCCGCGCCAGCCGGTGGCCCGGTCAGCCTTACGCTGCACGACGGCCCCACCGCCACCCGCGAATACCTGCAAAGCCGGCTGGGCGCAGCCGACCTGGGTATCTGGGACGCACGCGGCCCGCTGGAGTATTCCGGCGAAAAAGTGCTCGCGGCCAAAGCCGGGCACATTCCCGGCGCGGTGAACTTCGAATGGACCGCTGGCATGGACAAGGCGCGTAGCCTGCGTATCCGCCGCGACATGCCGCAAATCCTCGAAGACCTCGGGCTGACCCGCGATAAAGAAATCATCACCCACTGCCAGACTCACCACCGCTCTGGCTTCACCTACCTGGTGGCCAAGGCGCTCGGTTATCCGCGAGTCAAAGGTTATGCCGGTTCCTGGGGCGAATGGGGCAACCACCCCGACACCCCCGTCGAGATTTGAAGCTTAAGGACACTTAATGAAAAAGCAGTTGTTTATCCTCAGTCAGTACTTGCTGCCGCACCACCTGCTGTCGCGCTTGGCCGGCTGCATTGCCGAGTGCCGCGTGCGCTGGTTCAAGAACGCCTTCACCCGCTGGTTCGCCAAGCGTTACCAAGTGGACATGTCCCAGGCACTGGTTGAAGACGTGACCGCCTACGAGCACTTCAACGCGTTCTTCACCCGCGCGCTGAAAGACGGTGCGCGCCCACTGGACCAAACCCCGGGCGCCGTACTGAGCCCGGCCGATGGTGCTGTCAGCCAGCTCGGCCCGATCGAGCATGGCCGTGTGTTCCAGGCCAAGGGCCACAGTTTCAGCGTGCTGGAATTGCTCGGTGGCGACGCCGCGCTGGCAGCGCCGTTCATGGGCGGTGACTTCGCCACTATCTACTTGTCGCCCAAGGACTATCACCGCGTACATATGCCACTGGCCGGTACCTTGCGTGAGATGGTGTACGTACCGGGGCGGATTTTCTCGGTGAACCAGACCACCGCCGAGAACGTACCGGAACTGTTTGCGCGTAACGAGCGGGTTGTCTGCCTGTTCGACACCGAACGCGGCCCGATGGCCGTGGTGTTGGTGGGCGCGATGATCGTGGCTTCGATCGAGACGGTGTGGGCCGGGCTGGTAACCCCACCGAAACGCGAGCTGAAAACCTTCCGCTATGACGAAGCTGCTCGCGCACCGATTCACCTGGAGAAAGGTGCGGAGTTGGGTCGCTTCAAGCTGGGTTCTACCGCGATCGTGCTGTTCGGGCCGGACCAGGTGCAGTGGGCGCAGGAACTGGCGGCGGGCACGCCGGTGCAGATGGGCCAGGGTATCGGCTCACCTAAAGCCTGATGATCGTTCCCACGCTCTGCGTGGGAATGCAGCGCAGGGCGCTCTGCGCCCCCAAAGCCTGACGCAGAGCGTCACAGAAGGCATTCCCACGCGGAGCGTGGGAACGATCTGTCGAGTTACAGCTGACCGTCGCGATCACGCAAGCCCAGCAGATACAGCACCCCATCCAAACCCAAGGTCGAAATCGCCTGCTTGGCCGATTGCTTGACCAATGGCTTGGCGCGAAACGCCACACCCAATCCCGCAATCGCCAGCATCGGCAAGTCGTTCGCGCCGTCGCCGACCGCAATGGTCTGTTCCAGACGCAAGCCTTCCTTGTGCGCCAGCTCCTTGAGCAGGTCCGCCTTGCGTTGTGCATCGACAATCGGCTCCACCGCCACGCCGGTCACTTTGCCATCCACCACTTCCAGCTCATTGGCGAACACATAGTCAATGCCCAGCTTGGCCTGCAGTTGCTTGGCGAAGTAGGTGAAGCCGCCAGACAGGATGGCCGTCTTGTAGCCCAGGCGCTTGAGCTCGGCGAACAGGGTTTCGGCGCCCTCGGTCAGGCGCAGGGACGCGCCGATTGAATCGAGCACGCTCACATCCAGGCCCTTGAGCAACGCCAGGCGCTCCTTGAAGCTGGCGCGAAAATCCAGCTCGCCGGCCATCGCGCGCTCGGTAATGGCCGAGACTTGCTCGCCCACACCGGCGGCCTTGGCCAGTTCGTCGATAACCTCGGCTTCGATCAGCGTGGAGTCCATGTCGAACACCGCCAGGCGACGGTTGCGCCGGAACAGCGAATCTTCCTGGAAGGCGATGTCGACATTCAGCTCCTGGGCCACGCTCAGGAATTCAGCGCGCAGCGCCTGCGCATCGGCCGGCTCACCCCGCACGGAGAACTCGATGCAGCCCTTGCCTTTGTCTGCGGGCGTGTCCAAGGGCATGCGACCCGACAGACGGTCGATATGGTCGATGTTCAAGCCGTAGTGCGCAGTGATCGAGCTGACGCGCTGCAACTGTTCGGCCGTGACCTTGCGGGTGAGCAACGTCACGATATGGCGTTTTTTGCCCTGGCCTTCGACCCAATGCTGGTAATCGGCTTCGGACACCGGCGTGAAACGCACCTGCTGATCCAGCTTGTAGGCCGTAAACAGGATGTCCTTGAGTACCGACGAGGCCTGCTCGCTGCTGGGGATTTCCACCAGGATGCCGAACGACAGGGTGTCGTGGATCACCGCCTGGCCGATGTCGAGAATGTTCACACCACCCTGGGCCAGAACGCCGGTAATGGCAGCGGTGAGACCCGGTCGGTCAAGACCTGTGATGTTGATCAGGACAATTTCGCGCAAAGCGCACCCCCAGGCTGGAAAAAAACCGCATTCTACCCACTTTCAGTGACCATCGGGCACAGCCAGCGCTTTGCCGGTCATGGGCCTGTCGCTATACTGCGCGTCAACTTCACGGACCAAGAGCCGAGCGCAAGTGAACCGGCCCACGCCAGTAAAAACCGATAACTTCTTCCTGCTGATCTTCCGGGCACTGCGCCACCGCCGTGTACCGATCGCATTACGCATCGCCAGCCATAACGTGATCCTGGTCGCCCTGGCCCTGGTGATCTACGCCTGCGTGATGGGTTTGCAGTTCAAGCAGGCCATGCACGAGCAGGCCGACGCCCTCGGCGAGAGCCTGACCACCCAGACCGCCACCTCGGCGACTGAGTTGTTGGTGTCCAACGACATCCTCAGCCTCAACGTATTGCTCAACAACCTGACCAAGAACCCGCTGGTGGCCCACGCCGCCATCTATAGCGTGGACAACCGGATCATGGCCGAAGCCGGGCAACGCCCGAAAAACGGCCTGCTGGGCGAAGCCGAGGGCCTGTATCAGAGCAATATCACGTTTCAGGATGTAAAAGCCGGCCAATTGCGCATCAGCCTGGACATGCAGCAATTCCAGCAGCCGATGACCATCAGCCTGCAGAGCATGGGCATCTTGAGCGCGATCCTGCTGGCCCTGGCCCTGGCGTTGAGCCTGCGCCTGGGACGGCATATCTCTACGCCGTTGATGCAACTGCGCATCTGGCTGCGCGATATCGACGAACACACTCCGGCCACCGACCGCCAGGACGAAATCGGCGACCTGGCGCGCCAGCTGCATGCCAGCTTCGCCCCGGAGCCGACCGTGCCTGAGGTCGAACCCGAACCCGAGTACGGCGACGCCGACTACACCGACGAACCTGAGTTTGAAGTACGCGACCTGCGCGACCCAGGCTTCGACGAAAGCGCTCCGGTAGCGGGCTTGAAGCCTGCGCCGCGGCATGTAATCAAGGCCGAAGAAGACGAGCTGGACGACGAAGACCCGTTCGCCGACCTGCGCGATACCGCCGAGGCCGCGCCCGTCGTAGCGCCCAAATTGCTTCCCGCCAAAAGCAGCGAACCTCAGTACAGCGCCGTACTCGCCGTGCAACTGGGTGCCCAGGACCAACTGCGCCGCCTGCCCCGCGCTCGCTTGACGGAACTGCTGGAACGCTACCGCGACTGTCTCGACCAGGCCGCCTCGCTCTACCAGAGCGAACTGCACACCCTGAACGACGGCAGCACGCTGATGCTGTTCCACAGCGAAGACAGCGGCGAGGACTACCTGACCAACGCCATCTGCTGCGGCGAGTTGTTGCGCGCCCTGGGTCATGCCCTGCAGATTGAAGTGGCGGACAGCGGCATCACGTTGCAACTGCAGCTGGGTTTGACGGTGGGTGATGACCTGTTCGGCATCAGCCAGATCGACCTGCTGCTGACCGAGATCGCCCAGGATGCCTTGGCCTTGTCGCAACACAGCCGCAACCTGCTGCTGGTGGAGCGTAAGATCAGTGAAGACACGTTGATCCGCCAACGCGCACGCATCCGCCCGATAGCCAGCCCTGAGGGTGCCAGCTGCGTGGAGCGCTTGATGGAACCTTATCCGTCAATGCTGGAACGGCAGCTGGCGCGGATGCATGAGACGCGCACAAAGACATAAGGCACGCAATTGCTCCCTGTGGGAGGGGGCTTGCCCCCGATAGCGGAGTATCAGTCAGCACATCACTCACTGAACCACCGCCATCGGGGGCAAGCCCCCTCCCACATTTGACTGCGCCATGGCTTCTATTTTCAGATACAAAAAGGCCCGCTTACTCAGCGGGCCTTTTGTTTGTCTGCCATTCAGGTCAAAACCTGAACACTTCCAAATCCGTACGAATAGGTGTCGCCATCGGCATCTTGGGTTTTTCCGGTGTGGCCGGTTTGGCCTGTGTCGGTGCCTGCTTGCGCGGGGCCTCGGCAATTGGCGGCTGGTTGGCCAGCGGCTTGAGCGCTACCGACAACTGTTGCGCCAGGTGCTGCAACAATACGCCCTGGGCCTGGACCTGGGACGCCGTGGTGCCGGTATGTTCTTCCTGCAGGTGCACGATACGGTTGTCCCGCACCTGGCCGCGACGGTCGATCAGGCGCCACTGTGCATCCAGGATCGCCGGTTGCGAGGTACCGGAGTCAAGCCGCGTGATCGTCAGCAGCACCTGCACATCCGGGGTAAACCCGGATGGCCCCGGCGCCAACACCACACGCTGGCTGTCCAACTGGCCGGCCACCTGACGCAACATCAATTGATTGATATCGGAGGACAGGCTGCCCGCCCAGCGACCATCGGTGGAACCTTGCAGGCTGCCGTCGTTCTGACGTTGCAGCAGGGTTTCGCGTTGCAGGTAATCGGCAACGATTACCGGCCCCAGCAGAACGGCCATGCCGGCGGTTTGTGCTGGCTGAGCCGGACTTCCGCTGTCCAGCTGGTACAGCGACACCGGCTGGTGCGTGCTGCAACCCGCCAGCCCTAACAGGCCAGCGAGCATCAAAAATAGAGGAAGGCGTGGAGCAGTCATCATCCCATCCAGGTGGCTGCCGCACGGCGAACCACAATGTAATACTAAAAATAACCTAAATACGCTCGGCCACGCCGGCGCTGGAAAGGCCATATCATCCGTGAATATGCGCCATGACTCCAGCGCCAAAGCGTCGATCTACGCGTTAAATCGTAGATCAAGGCCTCTAGTACGCCTTAAGCAGGCGTTTCTACCAACAAAGCATCCACTCTCTGGAAGCCGCGAGGCAGTTTGTTACCGCGTCGACCGCGCTCGCCCTTGTAATGTTCAAGGTCGTCAGGGCGCAAGGACAACGTGCGCTTGCCGGCCTGGAGCACCAGGGTTGAGCCTTCGGGGATGACGGCGATGTCGGTCACGTACTCTTCGCGACTGGCCACCCGCTCTCCAGGGATACCAATGATCTTGTTGCCCTTGCCCTTGCCCAACTGCGGCAGGTCGCTGATCTTGAACACCAGCAAACGCCCTTCGGTGGTCACCGAGGCCAGCCAGTTATGCTCGCGATCCTCCACGGGCCGCGGCAGGATCACCTTGGCGTTGTTCGGCAGGCTCAACAACGCCTTGCCCGCCTTGTTCTTGGCCTGCAGGTCTTCACCCTTGACCACGAAACCATAGCCGGCGTCGGACGCGATGACGTACAGCGAATCATCGTCCGGCAACAGCACGCACTCGAAATTCGCCCCCGGCGGCGGCGTGAGGCGCCCGGTCAGCGGCTCGCCCTGCCCGCGTGCTGAGGGCAAGGTGTGGGCCGGCACCGAATAACTACGCCCGGTCGAATCGATAAACACCGCAAATTGGTTGGAACGCCCAGCCGCCGCAGTCTTGAAGCCATCACCGGCCTTGTACGACAGGCCGGTGGCATCAATATCATGCCCTTTGGCGGAACGAACCCAACCCTTTTCCGACAGAACGACGGTAATTTTCTCGTTAGGCAACAGCTCGGTTTCTGTCAGAGCTTTCGCTTCTGCGCGCTCGACAATCGGCGAGCGGCGGTCATCGCCGTAGGTTTCGGCGTCTTTGATCAGTTCACTGCGTACCAGCTTCTTGAGCTTGGCTTCGCTGCCCAGCAGCGCCTGCAGCTTGGCTTGTTCCTTGAGCAGCGCGTCCTGCTCGTCGCGCAGCTTCATTTCTTCCAGGCGTGCCAACTGGCGCAAGCGGGTGTCGAGGATGTAGTCAGCCTGGATTTCGCTCAGCTCGAAGCGCGCGATCAGCTCGGCCTTCGGGTGCTCGGCGGTACGGATGATATGGATCACTTCATCCAGGTTGAGGTAGGCAATCAACAAGCCGTCCAACAGGTGCAAGCGGCGCTCGACCTTGTCCAGGCGGAATTGCAGGCGGCGGCGCACGGTCTGCACCCGGAACTCCAGCCATTCCACCAGCAAATTGCGCAGGTTCTTGAGCTGTGGCTTGCCGTCCAGGCCGATGATGTTGACGTTGACCCGATAGCTGGACTCAAGGTCAGTGCTGGCAAACAAATGCTGCATAAGCACTTCATGATCAACCCGGCTATTGGTCGGGATGATCACGATGCGGCAAGGGTTTTCGTGGTCGGACTCATCGCGCAGGTCGGCGACTTGCGGCAATTTCGACGGTTTTGCCTGCATCAATGCGGCAATCTGCTCCAGCACCTTGGCGCCGGATACCTGATGCGGCAACGCGGTCACAATAATGTCGCCGTCTTCGACGTGGTACACGGCGCGCATGCGCACCGAGCCCTTGCCGGTTTCGTACATCTTCAGCAGGTCGGCGCGCGGTGTGATGATTTCCGCCTCGGTCGGGTAGTCCGGGCCCTGGATATGCTCACACAACTGCTCGACCGTGGCTTTTGGCTCATCCAACAGGCGCACGCAGGCCGTGGCGACTTCGCGCAGGTTGTGCGGCGGCACGTCGGTGGCCATGCCGACCGCGATGCCGGTGGTGCCATTTAGCAGGATGTTCGGCAAACGTGCCGGCAATACCAGGGGTTCGTCGAGGGTGCCGTCAAAGTTCGGCCCCCAGTTCGCGGTGCCCTGGCCCAGCTCGCTGAGCAGTACTTCCGAGTAGCGCGACAGGCGCGCCTCGGTATAACGCATGGCGGCGAAGGACTTGGGATCATCCGGCGCACCCCAGTTACCCTGGCCATCAACCAGGGTGTAGCGGTAGCTGAACGGCTGGGCCATCAGCACCATGGCTTCATAGCACGCCGAATCGCCGTGGGGGTGGAACTTACCGAGCACGTCACCGACGGTACGCGCCGACTTCTTGTGCTTGGAATCGGCGTCCAGGCCCAACTCACTCATGGCGTAGATAATGCGCCGTTGTACCGGCTTCAGGCCGTCGCCGATATGCGGCAGGGCACGGTCCATGATCACGTACATGGAGTAGTTGAGGTAGGCATTTTCGGTGAAGTCAGCCAGCGATCGGCGTTCTACGCCATCTAAGCTGTCTGCGAGGATGTCACTCATGCGGGCCTCATCATGGGGTAAGGCGCAACGGAATTGCCGCTGCGCTGATTCAATTCAAAATCGTGACGGCTCATGGCTGGGCACTCCAGCCACCGGCCGGGGCGGCGAAACGATAGACCACCGGGCGCTTTTCACCATCGGCACGCGCGCCGAAATTATTGTCGATGCCAATCCAGGCACCGTCGGCGTCCACCACCAGAGCTTCGGCCAGGCCGTAAGGCTGGGGGTAACGCCGCTCGGGCGTCAGGGTTTCGTCGGCAAACGACCAGCACAGCTCAACCTTGGCCGTCACCGTATCGCGCCGGCAAATCTGGAACGCATTACGCTCCAGGGTAAACAGCTTGCCGTTGAACAGCGCCAGGTCGGCAAAGTCCTTCGACACCGCCTTGGCGTTGGGGAACTGCGCCGGCTGCACTTCCAGGCCGGCCTCGCTCAACAACACGCAAGCACCGTCGCAATCCCACACGCTCTGCCCGCGCTTGATCGAGACCAGGCCACGGCGCTCACGCTCAGCGGCCAGCCAGATCCGATCGCCTTGCGGGTTCACCGTCAGGCCCTCGAACAGCGCATTGAAGTGCAGCAACATGCCACTGGCACGGGCTTCGCGCACCATGCTCGGGGCAATTTTCAGCCACTCGGGAGCGCCTGCTACCGGCACCTGCAGCACTGCCGCATGGGCTTCGCTGACGATGTAGCGGTTGCCTGCGGCATCACAGCTGATGCCTTCGAAATCCAGGTCGCCACCGCGAACGAACGAAGCCGCCTTGGTGCGCGAGCGCAAACCCCACGGCAGGCCGGATTCGGGCACGGGGGGTACGTCGATCTTCACCACTTCGGCGGTCCAGGCCGGCGCGCGGGTGTCCAGGCGGTAAATCTGCTCATCATCACGGTCCGAGACGGTCCACAATTGCTCGCCACATAGCGCCAGGCCCGACAGGTTCCCGCCGCGCATGCCGTCTACCGAATGTTCCGACACCAGCTTGAGCTCAGCCACGGGCGCGGCAACCACATCAGTGGCCGCCAACCCGCACACCATCAGGATCGCCAGGGCGACGCCTGTGCGCATCAGCCCAGAACCTCGGCCAGGTTGCCTTTGGATTCGAGCCAGGCTTTGCGATCCGGTGCGCGCTTTTTCGCCAGCAGCATGTCCATCATTTCCGACGTGCCGGCAAAGTCTTCCAGGGTCAACTGCACCAGGCGCCGGGTGTTCGGGTCCATGGTGGTTTCGCGCAGTTGCGGCGGGTTCATTTCGCCCAGGCCCTTGAATCGCGTGACCTGTGGCTTGCCGCGTTTCTTCTCGGCCACCAGGCGGTCGAGAATGCCATCGCGTTCGGCTTCGTCCAGGGCGTAGAAAATCTCCTTGCCCAGGTCGATCCGGTACAGCGGTGGCATGGCGACGTAGACGTGACCGGCATCCACCAACGGGCGGAAGTGCTGCACGAACAACGCACACAGCAGGGTTGCGATGTGCAGGCCGTCGGAGTCGGCGTCGGCGAGGATGCAGATCTTGCCGTAGCGCAACTGGCTGATGTCCGCCGCGCCCGGGTCGACGCCGATGGCCACGGCAATGTTGTGCACTTCCTGGCTGGCCAGGACTTCGCTGCCGTCGACTTCCCAGGTGTTGAGGATCTTGCCGCGCAACGGCAGGATCGCCTGGAACTCCTTGTCCCGCGCTTGCTTGGCGGAACCACCGGCGGAATCACCTTCCACCAGGAACAGCTCGGAACGCATCGGGTCCTGCCCGGCGCAATCGGCCAGCTTGCCGGGCAATGCCGGGCCCTGGGTGATGCGCTTGCGCTCGACCTTCTTGCTGGCCTTGAGGCGACGGCCGGCGTTGTTGATCGCCAGTTCCGCCAGGGCCAGGCCCAGCTCCGGGTGCTCGTTGAGCCACAGGCTGAAGGCATCCTTGACCACACCGGAGACAAACGCCGCCGCCTCGCGGGACGACAGGCGCTCCTTGGTCTGGCCGGAGAATTGCGGCTCCTGCATTTTCATCGACAGCACGAAGGCGATGCGCTCCCACACGTCTTCCGGCGCCAGCTTCACGCCGCGCGGCAGCAGGCTGCGGTATTCGCAGAATTCACGCATGGCATCCAGCAGGCCCTGGCGCAAGCCATTGACGTGGGTGCCGCCCTGGGCGGTAGGGATCAGGTTGACGTAGCTTTCCTGCACGCTGTCGCCGCCTTCGGGCAACCACAACAGCGCCCAGTCGACGGCTTCCTTGTTACCGGCCAGGCTGCCGCAGAACGGCGCGTTGGGCAGGCGCTCGAAGTCGCTGACGGAGTCTTCCAGGTAGGAGCGCAGGCCGTCTTCGTAGTGCCACTCGACCTTCTCCCCCGTGCCTTTGTCTTCAAAGCTCACCAACAGGCCCGGGCACAGCACGGCCTTGGCCTTGAGCACGTGCTTGAGGCGGCTAATAGAGAATTTCGGCGAATCGAAGTATTTCGGGTCCGGCGCGAAGTACACGCTGGTGCCGGTATTGCGCTTGCCAACGGTACCGATCACTTCCAGGTCGGTGGCTTTGTAGCCATCGGCGAAGGTCATCTGGTATTCGTTGCCATCGCGCTTGACCTTGACCCTGACCTGCGTGGACAGCGCGTTGACCACCGAAATACCCACGCCGTGCAGGCCGCCGGAAAACTGGTAGTTCTTGTTGGAGAACTTGCCGCCGGCGTGCAGCTTGGTAAGGATCAGCTCGACGCCCGACACGCCCTCTTCGGGGTGGATGTCCACTGGCATGCCGCGACCGTCATCGGACACTTCCAGTGAGTGATCGGCGTGGAGAATGACCTGCACCGACTTGGCGTGGCCGGCCAGGGCTTCGTCAACGCTGTTGTCGATGACTTCCTGGGCGAGGTGGTTCGGCCGACTGGTGTCGGTGTACATGCCGGGGCGTTTGCGCACCGGGTCGAGGCCCGAGAGGACTTCGATGGCGTCGGCGTTATAAGAGCTAGCGCTGGGAGTGGCCATGGGGTCTCGTCGTGAGTCGTTCGATTAAAAAAGTGACCCGCGATTTTTACAGTGACGAAAAATCGAAGGACTGATACTGATCTGCGCCAATGCCGGCAAAGCTCAACAGTGCCGGCAATTGCTGGGCGAACCCTTGATAACCATGGTCGCCACCGGCCTGGATGCGCAAGGCACAGGCCCGGTAATACTGCTGGGCCAGGCGATAATCCAGGGTTTCATCCCCGGTCTGCAACCACACCTGATAACGCGCGGCATCTTGAGGAGCCGGCACTTCCAGCTCGGCCAATGCCGTGACGTGGTCGTGGGTCAGCTCCCAGGTTTCATCGGTGTAGAGGTTCTTCTGGGTGCCCAGGTAACCGTCAAACATCCGATGGGGGCTGACCGCCGGGTTGACCAGCAAAGCCTTGAGGCCATGGCGTTCGGCAAGATGGGTTGCATAGTAGCCGCCGAGTGAGCTTCCCACCAGCAGTGGCCGACCCAGTTGCGCGATGGCTTCCTCCAATTGAGGAATCGCCTGACGCGGGTGGTGATGCAGGGCCGGTACACGCAACTGGTCGGCCAGGCCCAGGCTGTCCATCACGGTCATCAACTGGCTGGCCTTGTTGGACGCCGGTGCGCTGTTGAAACCGTGGATATACAAGATTGCGGACATGCCGGGCTCTCCATGCTTGCGCCAAAGAGGCGCAGTTTACAGGTAACAGCGGGGTCGTGGGTGCAGCCCATCGCCGCTGGCGTTACTATCCGTTCCACGACCCTTAAGCACCTGATCGGCTGCAAACTGCTCATTTTTTGATCAGCGCACCCTTTCTTCATTGCTTGTGGAATTCGCCGGTACTGGCGGCGCGTTAAATAGGTCGCCGAGCGGGAAAACAGCATGCAACTGGAATGGCTTGAGGACTTTATTGAACTGACCCGCACCCGCAGCCTGTCGCGCGCGGCGGAAAATCGGTGCGTCACGCACCCCGCGTTCGGGCGCCGTATCCGGGCGCTGGAAGAATGGGTCGGCACGCCATTGATCGAACGTACACAACCGGTGTCATTGACCCCTTGCGGCGCGCTGTTTCTGGATGCTGCAACCCAATCGCTGGAACTGCTGACCGCCGTCAGAGCGCAATTCAAAGGTGGCCCCCTGAGCCGCGATGAACCCGTGCGTATCGCCACCGGGCGAACCCTGGCCTGTGACTTCTTCCCCGACTGGTATGAGTCGCTGCACCCGCAATTGGGCAGTTTTGCGGTGTCACTGCTCACCAGCGGTGCGCAAGAGGCCATCAGCCGGCTGTCGGCTGGCGAAGTCGATCTGCTGCTGAGCTTTTCCAGCCCGCTGACCCAGTCATTGATCGACCCGCAGCGTTTTGACTCTCGAGTGCTGGCAAAGGAACAATTGCTACCGGTCAGTGCGCCGGACGCTCAGGGCCAACCGCGCCAGCAGATAGCCGCAAGCAGTAACGCCCTCTCCATTCCCTGGCTGGCCTTTTCACCTTCCCTTGCGCTGCGCGGCGTGCTGGCGCAGCACCTGGAGCGACTGCCACAGCGCCTGGCGTTGCGGATGGTTTACCAGGCCGATTCCTATGATGCGATTCTGGAAATGGCCAAGCGTGGCAAGGGCCTTGCGTGGTTACCGCAGATGGTCGTCAACGATGCGCTGGCGTCGGGCGAACTGCTGATTGCAGGCGGCGCCGAGTTTTGCGTCGGCTTTGACGTCTCGCTGCATCGGTTACGCGATAACCAGAGCGAGATGGTGATGAAGATATGGGAAGCGTTGGCAGCGCTTGAAACGCTGCCGCCCGCCTCATAATCGCCCGTTTTTCCGCTCCACCACCGCTACCAGCCGCGGCTGGCCTGGCCCGTGCCAAAACAGCTCAAACCTGTGCCGAATCAGCAATTGCCGCTACACCGCTATTGATTCACTTTCATCCGGGCTTTCACCCATAACAATTAACGCTTTCGATCTCGCCAGGCCGCGTAGCAGCTTGGGCGAATCCGAATGCCAAACGTGAAATACACCCGGGGCACACCCATGACCGCTCAATCACCCGTCTTACCCTCGGCAACGACCCCAGCCCGACGAGGCCCATGGAAGGAAATCATCGCTGCCAGTTTCGGCAATGCGCTGGAGTTCTATGATTTGTTGATCTACGGCTATTTTGCAGTCGTCATCGGCAAACAGTTTTTCCCCTCCGATAACGAAACCACCTCACTGTTGCTGGCCGTGGGCTCATTCGGCATTTCCTTTCTGATGCGTCCGCTGGGCGCCATTGTGCTGGGTTCCTACACCGACAAAGCCGGGCGAAAAGCCTCGCTGACACTGTCGATCATGATCATGTTGCTCGGCACCGCAATAATCACTTTCGCACCCACCTATGAACAGATTGGCTTGGCCGCGCCGCTGTTGATCATCGTTGCGCGCATGCTTCAGGGGTTCTCCACAGGCGGTGAGTTCGGCGCCGCGACGGCGTTTATGGTCGAACACGCAGACGCCAAGCGCCGTGGCTTCTTTGCCAGCTGGCAACTGTCCACCCAAGGGCTGGCAACCGTCCTGGCAGCGGGGGTCAGCGCGATCCTCAGTTATGTACTGTCGGATGTGCAGTTGAACGAATGGGGCTGGCGCGTCGCGTTCGGTTTCGGCCTGCTGATCGGGCCGGTGGGCTATTACATTCGTACACAAATCGATGAAACCCCGGACTTCAAGAAAACGCTGATCAGCAGCACGGCCAAAACCCCGCTGCGAGATGTCTTGATCAAGGGGCATGTCAGCCTGCTGCTGGCTATCGGTGTAGTGGCCGGTGCGACTGCATTCAATTATGTCCATAAGTTGTACATGCCGATCTACGCGTTCAAGCAACTGAACATCGCCGCCACGTCTTCTTACCTCGGGGCGCTGATGACGGGCGTTACGTTAATGCTGATGGCGCCGGTATTTGGCGGGCTTTCCGACCGCTACGGACGATACCGGGTACTGACCATCGCGCTGTTGATTACCGGGTTTTCGTCTTACCCGATGTTCGTGCTGCTCAACACCTTCCCCACCTTCACCACACTGCTGATCGTGCAAGCCCTTGTTGGCTTGTTGATCGCAGCCTGCCTGGGGCCGATTCCAGCGATGCTCTCCGACATTTTCCCGACCAGCATTCGCGGCACGGGCCTGGCGCTGAGCTACAACTTTTCCGTCACCCTGTTTGGTGGTTTTGCGCCATTGATCGTGACCGGGTTGATCGAAGCCAGCGGCAGCAAGCTCGCACCGAGCTTTTACGTGATGGGGACCATCTTGATCAGTGTCGTGTCGATCGTCTGCCTCGGCCGGCGCATGCGCGGTACGCAACCTTCGGCCAGTTGAGCCGGGCCCTTATAAAAGCCAGCTTCCCATGATTGTCGCGCCCTATCTGGCGACACGTCTAAACGTTGGCCTATCGGAGACGGAAATGAAAACCTTAGAGCAAGTGCGTGCATCCCTGAAGCCATATCCGGTTGAGGTTAACTTCCCCGACCTCAGCCCATGGAAAAACGGTAATGGCGGGATCGACTACGTCTACAGCTTCGACAGCGGCGAACCGGGGCCGCATGTTTTGATCATGGCATTGACCCATGGGAATGAAGTCAGCGGAGCCATCGCGGTAGACACCCTGTTACGCAGCGGTATCCGCCCGCGCAAGGGCCGCTTGTCACTGGCGTTCGGCAACGTTGAGGCCTATCAACGCTTCGACCCGCAAAACATCGACGCGTCCCGCTTCATTGACGAGGACATGAACCGTGTCTGGCTGCCATCCGCACTGGACGGCAAGCGAAAGTCTGTCGAGTTGCGCCGCGCCCGTGAGCTGCGACCGCTGATCGACGACGTCGATTTGCTGCTCGATATCCATTCCATGCACGAAGAGTCTCCACCCCTGATGATGTGCGGGGCGTGCGCCAAAGGCCTGGCATTTGCAAAATCGTTGGGTGTACCGGCCACCGTCGTCGCCGACGCCGGCCACGCCAATGGTCGACGCATGCGTGACTACGGCGGGTTTGGTGACGCCAAAAGCACCAAAAACGCGCTGCTGATCGAAACAGGTCAGCACTTTTCAAAAAAGAGCGAACACGTCGCCCTCGATATAGCCGCTCGTTTCCTGGTGGCGACTGAAACCGTCGCCGGGGCCGACGTTTCGAGGTTTCTAAGCCGGGAACAGCCCGTTGCCCAGCACTGTTTGCAGGTCACCGATCCGGTGATCGCGAACAGCATGGACTTCAGTTTTACCGCTGACTTCCGTGGCCTGGAACGGATCGCTCACGCGGGAACAGTGATCGCCCGAGACGCCGAACGCGAAATCCTCACGCCGTATGACAACTGCGTGCTGATCCAACCCTCGCTGCGACACTTGGGGCAAGGCGTTACCGTGGTCAGATTGGCGAAGGAGCTGGACCTATAGCCGCGCCGTCGGTGGTCAATAGCCGTTGCTGCCGTAGTCCACCTGGAACGCGAAGCCTTCGAGCCTTTCTACGCCGGTATCCAACCGCCCGTCGGCATGCAGGCGCAGCCAGCGATAGCCCGGCGCTTGCTCGCTGACCTTGAAGTGCTCACTGCCGGGTGCGAACTGGATGCACGTGGACGGCGAAGCCAGCAGGCGTACACCGTTGCGCTCGCGGTCGATTTCTTGGTGCACATGGCCCCAGAGCACCGCCTTGACCTGCGGGAAGCGGTCGAGCACGGCAAACAACGCATCGGGGTTGCGCAGGCCGATAGGCTCCATCCAGGCACAGTCGATCGACACCGGGTGATGATGGAAGCACACCAGATGATGCCGGTTCGGCGCTTCGCTCAAGGCCTGGGCGAGTAATTGCAGTTGCTGGTCTTGCAGGTAGCCGGGCACGGAGCCGGGTACGGCGGAGTCCAGCAGGATGATGCGCCAATTGCCGACATCGACCACCGGCTCCAGCAGGTCGCTGTGCACGGCAGCCTGGGCCATGACTTGCGGCTCATCGTGGTTGCCGGGAATCCAGCGCGCGGGAGCACCTATCGGCGCAGTCATATCGCGAAATTGCTGGTATGACGCCAGCGTGCCGTCTTGGGACAGATCCCCGGTGGCCAGCACCAGATCGATGTGCGCCTGCTGTTCGCGGACCAATTCGATCACCCCCTGCAGGCTCTCGCGGGTATTCATACCCAGCAGCGTACTGTCGGCCTCGGCAAACAGATGGCTGTCGGTCAGCTGCACCAGCAGCACAGCGTCAGGGTTCACGGCGGATACGCTCGGCAAGGCGCTCTCCCTAGCAATCACAGGAATAGATAATTGGGGCAATTATGCTGGGGCAGGACACAAAGAGGAAACCTGGACAAACGGACACCGTTCACATCTATCGCACGACTTCGAACTCATGGCCCAAGGCCAGACAATGGCTCAACCATTCGCCAAGGAACACATTGAGCTGGGCTTTCTCGTCGGGCTGGTGCATGAACACATTCGGGTAAGGATAGATGCTGCGAAAGCGCCGTGCATGTTCGGCGCTGATCACTTCGGCCATGCGCGCATCGTGGTACACCTGCACTTCCAGCTGCGGCACCGGCAGCCACGGCAGGCTGTGTTCCTGGCGCACGCGCAGGGTGGTGGTGTACGGGCAATTGACGATGACTTCCAGGGCCAGCACGCCGAGCATCTGGTCGCCGTGGGTCACGGCAATGCGCCGCGCCTCGGGCGCGTGGCGCATGTCGGGGAGCAGGCGCATCAGCCGCGCGTAGTTGGCCTCGCACGCGGCTTGCAGCCCGATCAGGTCGACCCGATAACGTTCCCGTGCCTTTACTGCCATAACCCCCTCACTTCCGCGCGATTAAGCGCAAGCCATTGCAGGGCGATAATGCTGGCTGCGTTGGAAATCTTACCGTCGCGTACCGCCTGCAAGGCATCTTCGAATGCCCAGGTGGTGACGCGGATGTCTTCTGCCTCTTCTTCCAATCCATGGATACCACCGGCCTGGGAGCTGTCGCAACGGCCCAGGTACAAGTGGACAAATTCGGTGCTGCCGCCAGGCGAGGGGAAATACTTGGTGATCGGCCACAGCGCGGAGAACGTCAGCCCAGCTTCCTCCTCGGCTTCGCGGTGTGCAACCTCCTCCGGCTGCTCGTCCTTGTCGATCAGTCCGGCGACCATTTCCACCAGCCAGGGGTTGTCGGTGCGGCCCATGGCGCCCACGCGGAACTGCTCGATCAGCACCACTTCATCGCGCTGCGGGTCGTAGGGCAGCACGCACACCGCATCATGGCGCACGAAGACTTCACGATTGATCACGCGGCTCATGCCGCCGTCAAACTTCTCGTGGCGCAACTGCACGCGATCGAGCTGGTAGAAGCCCTTGTAGGCAGAGTCGCGCTGAACAATCTCGATTTTATTCGGCGTCGACTTCGTAAAATCCGTCATATCCTTCCTCGTCATAAGCCGTGCAATGGGCGCCATCCTAACGCGCCCATGCAGGTTGGCGCAGCCCCTTTCCGGTTGCCGGGATAGACGGCGGGCGTCAAACTCACTCTAATCAGTCTAGTGGCGAACTGGCGGCCTTGTTGGCAGTCCAAGCGCTACTCTTTTCGCTTTCCATCGATTTACGAAGGACACACATGTCGCTTTTAAAAATCGCCTCCGTGGCTTGTATTGCCTTGACCCTGGGTGCCTGCCAGAGCCTGTTCCAACCCAGCCAGCTCAAGCCGCTGGACGTTACCACCGACAAGTCGGAGCAAACCAAACCCGGCTGCGGCAGCCCTGACTGCCCGCTGGTGAACATCGATACCGTGCATTTCCCCGCCGACCCGCAACTCGACAGCCTGGTGGAGCAGCGCTTGCTGCAAATGACCCGCACCAGCCCCGGCGCCAGCGTTCCGGCAACCCTGAATGCCTACCGGGACAAGTTCCTGCGCGAATCCCCCGACCGCCACAGCATGTATTTGCAGGCCAAGGTACGCGAGCAGCATGACGCTCTGGTGATCGTCGAAGTGTCCAGCTACCTGGACACCGGCGTGGCCCACGGTGAGCCTGGCCGCGGGTTCATCAACTATTCACGTGTGCTGCATAAAGAGCTGGGCCTGGCCGACATGCTGTTGCCCGGCCAGGAGCAGGCCTTCTGGAATACGGCAAAAGTTGCCCATAACAGCTGGTTGATCAACACCAAGATGGACCGCGATCCGGAGTTCGTGAAGAACTGGCCGTTCCAGAAAACCCCGAACGTGGCCTTGACCAGTGGCGGCGTGGTACTCAAGTACAACGTGAGCACCATCGCCCCTTATGCACAGGGGTTGATCGAAATCACCATCCCCTATGCGCGCCTTACCGGTGTGATCAAGCCTGAGCTGATGCCCGCGCGCCACTGACCGCCCGCCCCAGGATGAACTGCAGCAGCCCCGCCAGCAGCAATGCCGGAAGGGTTGCGCCGATATCCGGATAGAGGTTGGCCAGCAGATGATAGGTAGCGATGCCGCCCAGCCAGGCCACCAGCGCCGGCCAGTGCAGCTGGGTCACTGCGCCCTGACGCCGATGGCGCAGGATGAAGTGATCCACCAGTACCACGCCGAACAGTGGTGCAAATACTGAACCGATCAGCAACAGGAAGTTCTGGTATTGCGCCAAGGGTGCAAAGCAGGCAATCAGGGTGCAAAGCACACCGATAGCCAACGCCAAGTGCTCGACCTTCAAGCGCAGTAGAATCCCGCTCGACACCGCCGCCGAGTGAATATCGGCAAACGCGTTTTCCGACTCGTCCAGCAGGATCAGCAACAGCGGAATACCCAGGCCGGCGCCGGCCAGGGCCAGCAGCAATGCATTGACTTCACCGCTTGGCGCAAATGCCAGGGTGTAGGCCACCCCCAGGCTCATCAGCCAGAAGTTACCCACAAAGAACCCCAGCGCCGTGCCGCCGAACACGCTTTTGGCGCGCTTGCCGAAGCGTGAGTAGTCGGCAATCAACGGCAGCCAGGACAGCGGCATGGCGATGGCAATGTCGAAGCCCACCGCAAACGGCATCGAGCCATCACCGGCCTGGGCCCACAGGGCAGCGAGGTCGGCCTTGGTGAACAGGTTCCAGGTCAGCCACAGGCAGGCCGCAAGCAGCAGCCAGATACCCCATTTGCGCAGGATCTGCCGCACGAAGGTCAGCGGGCCGCTCACCGCCAGCAAGGTGGCAAGGCCGCCGAAGAACAGCGTCCACAGCAAGGGGCTCGCCAGCAGGCTGCCTTCGCTGAACGCTCTTGTGCCCAGCAGACTGGCGGCATCGCGCATCACGATGATTTCGAACGAGCCCCAGCCAATCAATTGCAACAGGTTCAACAGCGCCGGCAGGCTGGCGCCCTTGGCACCGAGGCTGAGCTTGAGTGCGGCCATGGCGGACAAGCCGGTGTCGCTGCCGATCACACCGACGGATGCCAGCAACAGCACGCCCACCAGGGTGCCAAGGAAGATGGCCAACAATGAGCCGGACAAACCCAGGCCCGGCGCCAACAGCGCGCCGGTTTGCAGGACCATCAGGCCGATGCCGAGGGAGAACCACAGGGAGAACAGGTCGCGGGCGCCGAAGACGCGCTTGTCGGTGGGCACCGCGATGTCGGGGGAGTAGGTACTCGGTTGAATGTTCATGGGGGGGTATCTCTGAGGGGCTGATCGTTCCCACGCTCTGCGTGGGAATGCCGCTTTGGACGCTCTGCGTCCGCCTTTGTGACGCGGAGCGTCACGGGATGCATTCCCACGCGGAGCGAGGGAACGATCATGGGTTTCAGACTTTTTTGTACAGCTGACTGCCTTCCTGCTTGAACCGCTCCGCCTGCTCTGCCAGGCCCTTGGCCACGTCCACATCCACCGCTTCAATGCGCTGGTTAGCCGCGTACTCACGCACTTCCTGGGTAATTTTCATCGAGCAGAATTTCGGCCCGCACATCGAGCAGAAATGCGCGACCTTGGCCGAATCCTTCGGCAGGGTTTCGTCGTGATAGGAACGCGCGGTGTCCGGGTCCAGGCCGAGGTTGAACTGGTCTTCCCAGCGGAACTCGAAGCGTGCCTTGCTCAGCGCGTTGTCGCGTATCTGCGCACCCGGATGGCCCTTGGCAAGGTCGGCAGCATGCGCCGCGATCTTGTAGGTGATGATGCCGGTCTTCACGTCATCCTTGTTCGGCAAGCCCAGGTGCTCCTTGGGCGTGACGTAGCAGAGCATGGCGCAGCCGAACCAGCCGATCATCGCCGCGCCGATACCGGAGGTGATGTGGTCATAGCCTGGCGCAATATCGGTGGTCAGCGGCCCGAGGGTGTAGAACGGCGCTTCGTCGCAGCACTCCAGCTGCTTGTCCATGTTTTCCTTGATCAACTGCATCGGCACGTGGCCCGGGCCTTCGATCATGGTTTGCACGTCGTGCTTCCAGGCGATCTTGGTCAGCTCGCCAAGGGTTTCGAGTTCACCGAATTGCGCGGCGTCGTTGGCGTCGGCAATCGAGCCAGGGCGCAGACCATCGCCGAGGGAGAAGCTGACGTCATAGGCCTTCATGATTTCGCAGATCTCATCGAAATGCGTGTAGGTGAAGTTCTCTTTGTGGTGGGCCAGGCACCACTTGGCCATGATCGAGCCACCACGGGACACAATGCCGGTGACGCGCTTGGCGGTCAGCGGCACATAGCGCAACAACACCCCGGCGTGGATGGTGAAGTAGTCGACGCCCTGCTCGGCCTGTTCGATCAAGGTGTCACGGAACAGCTCCCAGGTCAGGTCTTCGGCGGCGCCGCCGACTTTTTCCAGGGCCTGGTAGATCGGCACAGTACCGATCGGCACCGGCGAGTTGCGGATGATCCACTCGCGGGTTTCGTGGATGTGCTTGCCGGTGGACAGGTCCATCACCGTGTCCGAACCCCAGCGAATACCCCAGGTCAGTTTCGCAACTTCTTCTTCAATGGACGAGCCCAGCGCGCTGTTGCCGATGTTGCCGTTGATCTTCACCAGGAAGTTACGGCCGATGATCATCGGTTCCAATTCGGTGTGGTTGATGTTGGCCGGGATGATCGCGCGGCCACGGGCGATTTCTTCACGCACAAATTCAGGGGTGATGATCTTCGGTACGCTGGCGCCGAAGCTGTGGCCGGCGTGCTGCTGGTCAAGCAAGCCACTGGCGCGGGCTTCTTCAAGCTTCATGTTTTCGCGGATGGCAACGTATTCCATCTCGGCGGTGATGATGCCCTTGCGCGCGTAGTGCATCTGCGTGACGTTAGCCCCGGCCTTGGCGCGGCGCGGGTTCTTTACATGGGCGAAACGCAGGGCGGTCAACTCGGCATCGCTCAGGCGCTGTTGACCGAAGTGCGAACTCAGGCCCGACAGGCGCTCGGTGTCGCCGCGAGATTCGATCCAGGGCGAGCGCACATCGCCCAAGCCTTTGCGCACGTCGATGATCACGTTAGGGTCGGTGTACGGACCGGAGGTGTCGTAGACCACCACGGGCGCGTTGATTTCGCCGCCGAAATCGGTGGGCGTCACATCCAGGCTGACCTCGCGCATCGGCACACGAATGTCCGGGCGAGTGCCTTGTACGTAGATTTTCTGCGAGCGGGTAAACGGCTGCACGGAGCCGGAGTCGACCTTGGCCGATTCACTCAAGTGCACGGTGTTTTTCAGTTTTGTACTTTTTATTTCTGTGCTCATCACGGGCTCTCCAACTCTCCAGGCGGTGGATGTTTGTCGGAGCGAACCTGTGACGGACGGAGGCACTGGAACCAGTGCTGTGCTTGGCGCACGAGGGCTGTTCGATTGTCGAACAACTTCCCGGACGAAGCACAAGAGGACTCGCCGGGGGACGAGAAATCTTGTTCCCTACGCAGGCGCTAACCTGATCAGGTTCAACGGGATCCGGTATTTACCGATCTCAGCCTTCCAACAAGGCACCCCGACAAGAACGCGGCCAGTCTAGACCATGGCGTGGGCAAATTGCCAATGGCGCCGCATTGGGCATGATAAATGGCGTGATTGCAGGATTGTTGTGCCGCGGTCCGGCCACTACACTCGGGAGCTGCCTCAAGGCTTGACGCTCCAGTTGGGTCACCGTAGCCTTGGCCAACAAATTATCATCGTAATATTTACTCAGGGATCGACTCATGCTGCGCAAACTTTCACTGGCAGTTGCCGTGTCTTGTGCGACCCACACAATGGTCTGGGCAGCTGAAGCGCCCTTGTCTGCCAGGACCGACCTGGTCAGCGTCTATCAGGAAGCGGTGGACAACAACGCTGATCTGGCCGCCGCACGCGCCCAGTACGGCGCGCAGAAAGAAGTAGTGCCCCAGGCTCGCGCCGGGTTGCTGCCGAACCTGACCGGCGGCGCTGATATCAACAACGTACGCACCCAGATCGACACGCCGGCCGCCACCGCCAATCGCGATGCGCACTCCTGGCGTGCAACCCTGAGCCAGCCGCTGTTCCGTGCCGACCGCTGGTTCCAGTTGCAAGCTGCCGAAGCCACCAACGAGCAAGCGGCGCTGCAGCTCTCGGCGACCGAACAGAACCTGATCCTGCAGAGCGCCGAAAGCTACTTCGCCGTGCTGCGCGCCCAAGACAACCTGGCCTCGACCAAGGCCGAAGAAAATGCCTTCAAGCGCCAGTTGGACCAATCCAATGAACGCTTCGATGTGGGCCTGTCGGACAAGACCGACGTGCTGCAATCCCAGGCCAGCTATGACACGGCACGGGCCAACCGTATCCTCGCCCAGCGCCAGGTGGAAGACGCCTTCGAGGCGCTGATCACCCTGACCAATCGCCAATACAATTCGATCCAGGGCATTGTCCATACGCTGCCGGTGTTGCCACCGCTGCCAAACGACGCCAAGGCCTGGGTCGAAACCGCCGGCCGCCAGAACCTGAACCTGCTGGCCAGCAACTACGCCGTCACCGCCGCCGAGGAAACCCTCAAGCAGCGCAAGGCCGGCCACGCGCCGACCCTGGACGCGGTGGCGCAGTACGAAAAAGGCGATAACGATGCCCTGGGTTTCAGCAACCCGAATGCGTTCGGCACGCCCTATCGCGGTGACGTCGAACAGCGCACTATCGGCCTGCGTCTGAACATTCCGATCTACAGCGGCGGGCTGACCAGCTCTCAGGTCCGTGAGTCCTACTCGCGCCTGGGCCAGACCGAGCAGCAACGCGAAGGCCTGCGCCGCCAGGTCGTGGAAAACACCCGCAACCTGCACCGCGCGGTGAATACCGACGTGGAGCAGGTACAGGCGCGCCGCCAGTCGATCATCTCCAACCAGAGCGCGGTGGAAGCCACGGAAATCGGCTATCAGGTGGGCACGCGCAATATCGTCGACGTGCTCGACGCCCAGCGCCAGCTCTACGCGTCGGTGCGCAACTACAACAATAGCCGCTACGACTACATCCTCGACAACCTGCGCTTGAAGCAGGCGGCGGGCACGTTGAACCCAGGGGATCTGCAGGACCTGAGGCGCTACCTCAAGGCCGACTACAACCCGGACAAGGACTTCCTGCCACCGGACCTGGCCAAAGCCGCCGCCGAGCAACTGAAGGCCCGCCCGGGTTCTTGAGAACACTGCAAAACCAATGTGGGAGGGGCTTGCTCCCGATAGCGGTCGGTCAGTTCAAGTAGTTTTGACTGACACTCCGTCATCGGGAGCAAGCCCCCTCCCACATTTTGGATCGGCGTTGAGTCAGTGAGTGATCAATCGATCCAAACCATCCAGCAAGCGCTTAAGCGCGCCCTGGTTGGCCTGCATCACCTTCAATCCCGCCTGCGCCATCCTGCGCGCATCCTGTGGCAACTCGAACAGCTGCCGCACCGCCTCGGCCAAGCCTTCTGCATCATCCACCTCACGCAACGCCCCGGCGTCGCGCATCATCGCGGTGATTTCCAGGAAGTTGAACAGGTGCGGCCCCATGATCACCGGCTTGCCCAGCGCGGCCGGCTCCAGCGGGTTGTGCCCACCGGTCGGGACCAGGCTGCCGCCGACAAAGGCGCTGTCGGCCAAGGCGTAGAGAAACAGCAACTCGCCCATGGTGTCGCCGAGCAACACTGAGGTGTTTGCGGTGACCGGCTCGCCACCGGAACGACGTACCGTGGCAAAGCCCTGTTGCAAGCAACGCTCAAAGGCCGGGTCAAAGCGTTCCTGATGACGCGGTACCAGGATCAGCAAGGCGTTGGGATAGCTGGCGAGCAATTGGCGATGGGCCGCAAGCACGACTTCGTCTTCACCTTCGTGGGTGCTGGCGGCGATCCACACCGGCCGCTCGCCGGCACCCCATTGTTCGCGCAGGGCGGCGGCGCGGGCCGGCAGTTGAGGGTCGACGGTCAGGTCGAACTTGATCGAGCCGGTGACTTCAACGGTTTCAGGACGCGCGCCGAGGCTGCGAAAGCGTTCGGCCTCGGTCTCGGTCTGCACCGCAATCAAGTTCATTTGCGCCAGCATCGGCGCGGTCAGCCTGGCAAACCGGGCGTAGCCCTTGGCCGAGCGCGCCGACAACCGCGCATTGGCCAGGGCCACCGGAATACCGCGCTGGGCGCAGGCGTGAATATGGTTAGGCCACAACTCGGTTTCCATTATCACCGCCAGCCTAGGCTGTACCCGATCGAGGAAACGATTGGCGGCGCAGGGTAAGTCGTACGGCAGATAACAATGTTGAATGCGCGGTTCATTGGCGAACAGCGCCTGGATGCGCTCGGAACCGGTGGGCGTCATGCAGGTGACGGTCATCGGCGACTGCGGATAACGCTCCAGCAGGGCGCGGATCATCGGCGCGGCGGCAATGCTTTCGCCCACCGACACCGCATGCACCCAGATGCCGCCGGGCTGCATCACCGGCAAGCCATAGGAAAACCGCTCGCCCACGCGCTTGGCATAGGCCGGCGCCTTGCGCGCGCGCAACCATAGACGTAAAGCCACCAACGGCAGCGCCAGGTAAAACAGACAGCTATAGAGAGTTCTATTCATGGCGGCGGAGTTTATCGGCTTTTTCAGTCGATCGCCTGCAGGCACTCGGCAAAACGTTCCGCCAAAAAGCGTGCGGCAGGCCCGAGGTGTTCATCGCGGCGCCACACCAGTTCAACCACCAGCGCCGGCGGGGTCCATTCGCTGTCCAGTTCAACCATCTGTTGCTGGTAGGTCGGGTATTGCACGATATGCCGTGGCAACCAGGCCCAGCCGAGGCCGCTCATCAGCCATTCGGCCAGTACGTAGAAGCTGTCGGCCCGCCACACCAACGGGCTGGCGGCTTCACTGCCGGGGTAGACGCTGGCTTGGGTCGACATCAGCAACTGGCGAAACTGTGCCAGTCGTTGGCAATCCACATACTTTTCCCTAGCCAAAGGGTGATTCACTCCGCACACCGTGACCATTTCCACACTGCCCACCACCCGGCGTTCGAGGGCTTCGGGGATCTGGTCGTGGTAAAACAGCAGGCCCAGGTCGGCCTGGCGTTCCACCAGCTTGCGCGCCACATCGCCCTGAGCGGCGCTGGACAACTGCACTTCAAGCAACGGATAGCGCACGGCCAGCGCTTCCAAGCTGTCGAGCACCGGCTGGAACAACATCGCCTCGTCCTGGGCCAGGCGCAGGCACGCTTCCTCGCCACGGGTCAACGACAATGCTCGCCCCGTCAGGCGCTCGCACTGGCGCAGCACTTCGCGCGCCTCCTCCAGCAGCACACTGCCGGCTTCGGTCAGGCGCGGCTGGCGGCCGCTGCTACGCTCGAACAGGCTGACGCCGAGGTCCGCCTCCAGCATCGCAATAGCGTTGCTGATGGCCGATTGCGCCTTGCGTTGCCCGCGCGCCACGGCAGAGAACGAACGCTGCTCGGCTACGCTGACAAACAGGCGCATCTGTTCCAGATCCCACTGCACACTCACGTCTGAACCCATGGCTGAACCTATCTTGAATTCGGATAGGTAATGACTTTACCCCATCTGTTGAACCTCTAGAATGCCGACCATATCAAACCAGCTTCACCTTGAGGAACGCACCATGAACGCCGCCTACTGTTACCTGGCCATCGCCATCTGCTCGGAAGTGATCGCGACCGTTTCCATGAAAGCCATCAAGGGCTGGAGCACGCCCATCCCGCTGTTGCTGGTGATCGTCGGTTATGGCGTGGCGTTCTGGATGCTTACGCTGGTGGTGCGCACGGTGCCGGTGGGCGTGGCTTATGCCGTCTGGGCCGGGATGGGCATCGTGATGGTCAGCGTTGCAGCGCTGTTCATCTACGGGCAGAAGCTGGACATCCCGGCCATGCTGGGGATGGGTCTGATTGTGCTGGGCGTGGTGGTGATTCAGCTGTTCTCGAAAACCGCCGGTCACTGACCGCCACTCAACAGCCTGTATACTGCGCCTCTTGTCTTGAACATTGAGGTCGCCGATGCCATCCGTTATTTCCACCGACGTTCTGATTGTCGGCGCCGGGGTTGCCGGCCTCTGGCTCAATGCGCGCCTGCGCCGCCAGGGGTTTTCCACGGTGCTGGTGGAAAGCGCGACCCTGGGTGGCGGGCAAAGTGTGAAGTCCCAGGGGATCATCCACGGCGGCGCGAAATACGCCCTGCATGGCGCCCTCACCGGCGCCTCCGAAGCCATTGCCGACATGCCGCGCCGCTGGCGTGAAGCCCTGGCCGGCAACGGCGAACTGGACTTGTCCGGCGTGCGCCTGCTTTCTGAAGCCCACTACCTGTGGTCCCCCGGCACCCTCGCCGGTAATCTCACCAGCTTTTTCGCCAGCAAGGCCGTGCGTGGTCGCGTCGATCAGGTCAAGGGCGACGAACTGCCCCCGGCGCTGCAGGATCGCCGCTTCAAGGGCAAGGTCTATCGCCTGGCGGAGTTGGTAGTGGACGTGCCGAGCCTGATTGAACGCCTGGCGCACCTGGCTGGTGACGGTTTGCTCGCAGGCCGGCAGATCGAACCGCTGCTCGACGGCGACACGCTGGTCGGCTTGAAGGTTGATGGCCGCGGCATCCGCGCCCAACGCATCGTACTGAGCGCCGGCGCCGGCACGGCGGATCTGCTGGCGGCCCTGGGCTTGAGCCAGCCGGCGATGCAGACCCGCCCGCTGCACATGATCATCGCCAAAGGCCCAGGCCTCAAGCCGTTGTATGCCCACTGCCTGGGCGGCGGCACCAAGCCGCGCCTGACCGTGACCACCCACCCGGCCGCCGACGGTCGCTGGGTGTGGTACATCGGTGGCGATATCGCCGAGGCCGACGGCGTGGCGCGCACGCCGCAAGAGCAGATCGCTACCGCCCAGAAAGAGCTTGCCCAGTTGTTGCCGTGGATCGACATGAGCCAGACCCAGTGGGCCACCCTGCGCGTCAACCGCGCCGAGCCACTGCAATCGGGCCTGACCCGTCCCGACAACGCCTTCGTTGCCGAACAGGGTCGCCTGTTGGTGGGGTGGCCGACCAAGCTGGCCCTGGCACCGGACTTCGCCGACCGAGTCATCACCCGCCTGGAACGCGATGGCATCCGCCCAAGCGCCAGCGCCCCCCTGCCCGAGCTGCCAAAGCCGGCTATCGGCCAACCCGCCTGGGAGCAACTGTTGCCATGAGCCTGCCAACCCTGCACGACCTGCATCGCCCCCTGGGCAGCACCGGCTTGCTGGTGTCGCCGCTGGGCCTGGGCACCGTCAAGCTGGGCCGCGACCAAGGGGTGAAATACCCCAGCGGCTTCAAGATTCCAGATGACGACGAGGCGCGGATGTTGCTACGCCAGGCGCGCCAGCTGGGCATCAACCTGATCGACACCGCGCCCGCCTACGGCCGCAGCGAAGAGCGCCTCGGGCCTCTGCTGCGCGACCAGCGCAAGGATTGGGTGATCGTCAGCAAGGTCGGTGAGGAATTCGAAGCGGGCGTTTCCCGCCACGATTTCAGCGCTGCCCATACGCGGATGTCAATCGAGCGCAGCCTGAAAAGACTTGAAACGGATTTTATCGACCTGGTGCTGGTGCACTCCGACGGTAACGACCTGCATGTCCTCAACGATTGCGAGGTGTACCAGACCCTGGCGGCGCTGAAAAAAGAGGGCAAGATTCGCGGTTTCGGCTTCTCCGGCAAGACCGTTGAAGGCGGCGTGAAGGCGCTGGAACAGGGTGATTGCGCAATGGTCACTTACAATTTGAACGAACAAGCTGAAAAAGCCGTCATTGAATACGCGGCGGCCCATGGCAAGGGCATCCTGGTGAAAAAAGCCCTGGCCAGCGGCCACGTGTGCCTGGAGCCTGGAATGGATCCAATTCAGGCCAGTTTCATGTTGTTGTTTGCGCAAACGGGTGTCGCCAGTGCTATTGTCGGGACCATTAATCCGCTGCACCTGGCCCATAACGTGGCAACCGCTGCCCGAGTCATCCGTCAACTCTGATGCCGCCCACGCGGCCGACCCCGTCGCAAAAAGGAGCCGACATGCCGCGTACGCTCATAAGAAAGAACCCCAGCAACTTCAAGACACTGCCGCTGCACGTAGAAGCCACCCCCGAAGGCCTGAGCTACCAGAGCGTCGGCATGCCGCTCAACTTCGCCCAGACCCTGCAACGGCGCAAGCCGGTCGAGGTGCCCGACGCCGAACGCTTCACTCTGGAGCTGGCGAATCTCGGCGTCTCGGTGCGCCTGACGCTGCACTGGCAAAACAAGGATTACTGGGTACTGGTGCGCCAGCGGCGCCAGGATCGCGGCGATGTGGTGCTCAAGCTGATCTCCGGCTACGTCCCGGCCCATGAACTGAACCTGCCGCTGCATACCGCCATCCAGGAAATTGCCGAAGAGTGCTTGCTGGAAACCCCGGAAGGCTGGCTCGGCGGGCGCTTCAACGACACGTGGCTGCCGGCGCCCTACTCAGCCGCGCTGCATTACCGTGAAGCCCTGCCGTTTCGCCTGAGCCCGCTGTCCGGCGCCGCGCGCCCGGTGCGCTGTGCGACCACCCAGTTGATCGAGCGCCCACGGGCCTATGTGCACCTGCCGACGGCGTCACTGCAGCTGATTTACGATCTGCGCCTGGAAGTGCCGAAAGAGGCCAAGTCGCTGAGCCTGTTTCATGTGGATGAGCGCCTGGAAGGTGACCAACTGGTGGCGCGCCTGGATCGACAGCGTCCGGATCTGTACTTGATGCCGCTCAAAGACGGCGAGCCGCTGGCCGAGCTCTACACGGTCAAGAAAGATCAGTTGTACCCGGCGAGCACGCGTGGTCTGTACCTGGCCGAAAGCTTCGCCCAGCAGGAGGGCTGGCTGGTGCGTGATGAGCGGATTCGCTGGAAGGACTGGCTGCGCCAGCAAGGCCTGGCAGAACCGGAAAAAGAGTCGAAGCTTAAGCGCTTGACCGGCAAGGCGCAGCAGATGCTGCGCAAGATCGTGCCGAAGAAAACCAGCCGCTAGGCGCGAGCCCAGCGGCCACAGGCTTTATTCGTTATTGCGGATTTTCTCGACGATCGCGGTGGTCGAGCTGTTTTCCACCAGCCCCAACACTTTGACCGTGCCACCGTAGGCGCTGACGATGTCCGCACCCACCACCTGGTCGACGGAATAGTCACCACCCTTGACCAGCACGTCTGGCTTGACCTGGGCCAACAGGTTTTCCGGGGTGCCTTCAGAAAAACTGATCACCCAGTCCACCGCACCCAAACCCGCCAGTACCGCCATGCGCCGGTCGACGCTATTGATCGGGCGGCCAGGGCCTTTCAAGCGGCTGACGGACGCGTCATCGTTGACCGCGACGATCAGGCGATCACCCTGGGCGCTCGCTTGCTCAAGATAAGTCACATGGCCGGCGTGCAGGATGTCGAAGCAACCGTTGGTGAAGACAATGCTTTCGTTGTGGGCGCGAGCGTCGTCAATCGCCAACAGCAATTGCTCGAGCCCCAGCACCCCGCGTTCCGAGCCTTCGGAGCGCTGGATGGCGCGACGCAACTCGGGTGCGCTGATGGCAGCGGTGCCCAGCTTGCCGACCACGATGCCCGCCGCCAGGTTGGCCAGGGCCACGGCGTGGGGCAGCTCCTCACCGGCGGCGATGGATGCGGCCAGGGTGGAAATCACCGTGTCACCGGCGCCGGTGACGTCGAACACTTCCCGCGCACGCGCCGGCAGGTGCATCGCCGGATGGCCTGGACGCAGCAGGGTCATGCCGTGCTCGCCACGGGTCACCAGCAGGGCGCCGAGTTCAAGATCGGCCATCAGCGCCGCGCCCTTGCTCACCAGCTCGTGCTCATCGGCGCAACCACCGACGACGGCTTCGAACTCGCTGAGGTTTGGCGTGATCAGGCTGGCGCCGCGATAAATCGAGAAGTCCTTGCCCTTGGGATCGGCCAGCACCGGAATGTTGCGGGCCTTGGCGGCCTGGATCAGCACCTGGTGGTTCTTCAAGGCGCCTTTGCCGTAGTCAGACAACACCAGCACCTTGATGCCTTCGAGCAACTCCTCTACCTGGCTATTGAGGGCCAGGGCGTCGGTGGCAAAGGGTTCTTCAAAATCGATGCGCAGCAATTGCTGGTGACGGCTCATGACCCGCAGCTTGACGATGGTCGGCTGATGAGCGATGCGCTGGAACAACGCGCGCACGCCCGCTCCGCGCAGGCTGTTGGCCAGGCTGTCGGCCGCTTCGTCGTCACCGGTCACACCCACCAGGGAGGCCGGGGCGCCGAGCGCGGCAATATTGAGGGCGACGTTGGCAGCGCCACCTGGACGGTCTTCGATTTGCTCGACCTTGACGACCGGTACCGGCGCCTCAGGGGAAATCCGTGAGGTACCACCATGCCAGTAACGGTCGAGCATGACATCGCCGACCACCAAGACAGGGGCTTGATTGAATCGCGGCATGGACAACTTCATGGAGCAACCCACATACAAAATGAACAGGGGCGCGATATTAGCACAGGGTTTGCGCCGGCTTGCGACTGGCGCGACGCCGAATCCAGCGCAGGGCAAATGTGGGAGGGGGCTTGCCCCCGATGGCGATGGGTCAGCTGGCATTTGTGCAAGCTGACACTGCGCTATCGGGGGCAAGCCCCCTCCCACATCTGAGTCGTGGCACCTGTTGGATCAGGTGATATCGGCGGGTACCGGCGCATCCAGGCCCATGGCATGCAGGCGGGCGTAATAGCCGTTCTGCGCCAACAGTTCGCCGTGGCTGCCGCGCTCGACGATCCGACCGTCGTCCATCACCAAGATCAGGTCAGCCTTTTCGATGGTGGACAAGCGGTGTGCGATCACCAGCGTCGTGCGGCCCTGCATGACCTTGTCCAGCGCGGCCTGGATATGCCGCTCGGACTCGGTGTCGAGGGCCGAGGTGGCCTCGTCGAGAATCAACACAGGCGCATTCTTGAGCAGGGCACGGGCGATCGCCAGGCGCTGGCGTTGGCCGCCGGACAACAGCACGCCGTTCTCGCCGACCTGGGTATCGAAGCCCTTGGGCAACTGGTCGATGAAGTCCCTGGCGTTGGCATCCGCCGCCGCCGCCTCGACGTCTTCGCGTGGCGCGCCGGCCAGGTCACCGTAGGCGATATTGTTGGTCACGGTGTCGCTGAACAGGGTCACGTGCTGGGTCACCTGGGCAATGTGCTTGCGCAGGTTGAGCAGCTTGTAGTCTTCGATCTCGATGCCATCGAGCAGGATTTCACCGCTTTCATGGTGATAGAACCGCGGGATCAGGCTGGCCAGGGTCGACTTGCCACTGCCCGAGCGCCCCACCAGGGCGATCATCTGCCCAGGCTCGGCGGTAAAGCTGATGTCCTTGAGCACATGGCGCTCGGTGCCGGGGTAGGTGAAGTTCAGGTTGCGCACTTCCAGGCGACCGCTGACTTTTTCACGCTCGAGGGTGCCGTGGTCGACCTCCACCTCTTCGTCCAGCTGTTCGAAAATGCTTTCGGCACCGGCCACGCCTTTCTGGATAGTCGAGCTGACCTCCGACAGTTGGCGGATCGGTTTAGGCAACAAACCGGCCAAGGTGATGTAGGCCACCATGTCACCGGCCGACGCATCGCCTCGCAGGTACAGCACCAGGAACATCAGCACCGCCATCGCGGAGTAGATCACCAGTTGCAGCGCCGGCGTGTAGATCGCCCCGGTGCGGGTCATGCGCAATTGCTTGTTGGTGTTGCTCTGGCTGGCCTTGAAGAATCTTTTTTCTTCGTAGACCTCGCCGCCGAAGCTGCGCACCACGCGGTAGCCCTGGATGGTTTCCGAGGCGACGTGGGTGACGTCACCCATGGCCACCTGGATCTTCTTGCTCTGCTTGCGGAATTTCTTGCTGGCCGTGCTGACCATGACCGCAATCAACGGCAGGATGGCGATCATCACCAGCGTCAGGCGCCAGTTCATGAACAGCAGCGAGGCGAACAGGAAGATCACTGTCATGCCTTCGCGGATCACCACCTTGATGGCATCGGTTGCCGCCCCCGTGACCATGGTCACGTTGAAGGTGATGCGGGAAATCAGGTGGCCGGAGTTATGGTTGTCGAAGTAACGGTTTGGCAGCGTCAGCAGGTTGTTGAACAACTGCACGCGCAAATCGTGGACCAGCCCCAGGGAGACCTTGGCCAACAGGTAGTTGCCCAGGAATGAGCCCAGGCCTTGCCAGGCCGCGATCAGAATGATCAGCAGCGGCACCGCCTGCAGCAGCTGCAGGTCGCGCAGGAAAGGCACGGTCGGAAACAGCACGGCTTCGGGGTTGGACAGGCCGTCGACGAAGTATTTGAGGATGTAACCCAGCATCGGTTGGGTCGACGCGAAAATCAGAAATCCAAGGATACTCAACGCGAACAAGCCCATATAAGGCTTAACGTAACTGAGCAGGCGGAAGTATATTTTCAAGCTCGAAGGGCTTGCGCTCGGACTGGAGTCGGTCATATCACGCGGCGTTTTGAAAAAGGAGGCTGACTTTAGCACAGCTTCTCTGTTGTACTTGCACCCGGCGTAACCCGCAGCCCGGTTGGATCAGACGGGCGACATTACATAGCCACCACCTTAAGATGGTCGGCTTTCTCTTTCTGGAATGGCTTTATCGTATGCACTCAAAGCGCCTTATCTATGGCTCAAATCGCGTTTTCGACTTCCTGGTCCTGTGGATTTTGCCTGTTGGCTTGCTGTTGCTCTTGAGTGCGCTGTTCTTCGTCGGCAACCGTAACGTACTGCATAAACTCTATTACGGCCTGTTCAGTGCGCCAACTCTGTTGTTGTTGTGCTTGCGCCCAAGGGAGTTCAAGGAGGCCTTCCGCGAGCCTGTGATCATCGCTTTTGTGATGTTTTCGGCCTGGGCATTGATCAGTCTCTTATGGAGCCCTGAGCATCACCCTGATACCGATCTTTTCAAGAGACCGATGCATACGTTCATGCTGCTGGCCGGCTGCGGCATGTTGTTGCATTACCGTAACGAACTATTCAAGCCGATCTTTTTCAGCGCGGCGCTCATCGCGCTGATCACCACCCTCTTCAACCTTGCACATTTCATCAAAAGCTTTGAACCCGGAATGCGCATGATTGGTGGGCGCGGCGCACTGGACAACCCACTGCTCAGCTCTCACATCTTCGGTTTCTTTACTATCTACTGGCTCTTTGTCTGCGTAACAACCCGTCAACTCAAGAGTCTGTGGTTCGCAGTTCCCGCGCTTGCCATTATGCTTGCGGCAGTATTGGCGACAGGGTCCAGGACGCCGCTGGTAGCGCTGGTGGTTGCCGCACTCTGGTTGACCCTCATAAGCCCGAACCGTCGGTCGGCTCTGATGATCGCGGGTCTGATATTCGGTTTCGCGACGGTAGTGGCGATTGCCCCTGAAATTATCACTGTACGCGGCGATTCTTCGCGCCTAGGTCTCTGGCAGCTCTCGCTGGAGCGTATCGCCGAGCATCCGTGGATCGGTCACAGCTACGATTCTGATCTATACCTGAGCTTCGGTTGGGGCGAAACTCTGCGTGAACCCCATAGCTTTGCCCTAGGCGTGCTGTATTATGTCGGTATCATCGGCTTCATCCCATGGATTCTCATGATCTGCTGGGGTTTGTACAGCAGCTTCCGACACCGTACCCAAGCGCTTTTCATTCTTGCCTCATCACTACTGGCATATGGGATCGGTGCAGGTCTAACTGAGGGCGGCGGTATTCTCTCGCGCCCTAAAGAGCACTGGTTCCTGTTGTGGATTCCGCTGGCGCTGATCGCCGGCCTGAATATCGCCCGGCGCCGACGCAGTCTCTTGCGCTTACCTGTGGCAGACATTAAGTCGCAAGAGTTCGACCAGCTGTGCAGCAATGCCCATGTAATCGAAGCCGATGGCCTCGGGCCAAAAGTCCTGCGCCTGGAAGATGGCAGTTTCCTCAAACTGTTCCGCCCACGCCGCTGGTACACCTCCGGTAGCTTCAATCCGTATTCAGAGCGCTTTGCCAGCAACAGCGAGCAATTGCGCACCCTGGGCATCCCCGCACCACACATCCTCGGGCTCTACTCCCTGCCCGATGCCAGCAGCGCCGTGGCCTACACGCCCCTGCCCGGCCTGACCCTGCGCCAGGCCCTGCAAAGCCTGGACAGCAGCCTGCGCGAATCGCTGGTCGAGCGTTTTGGTCGGTTCATGGCGCAATTGCATGAGCGCGGCGTGTACTTCCGCTCGCTGCACCTGGGCAACGTGTTGCTGATGGACGACGGCGAGTTCGGCCTGATTGACGTCGCCGACCTGCGCATCTACCCGTCGCCCCTGCGCTACGCATTGCGCCAGCGTAATTTGCGCCACATGCAACGCTATCCGCAGGACCGCAACTGGCTGTTCGAAACGCACTTCGAGCAACTGGTGAAGGGCTACGCAACCGTTGCGAGCCCAACGGCCACTGCGAAAATTCGCGAGCAGGTGCGCAGCCTGGCCCATTCAGGTGATAAGCACCTGTAGGAGCGAGCTTGCTCGCGAAGATCGTCAACGATAACGCGGGCATTCAGACTGCCTGCAGTGTCCTCGGTTTTTTCGCGAGCAAGCTTGCTCCTACAGGGGAAGCGCCTCAGCTTTTGAGCGGTGCCAGGTAGAGCCGCACCAACCCGCGCAAGGTTTTGCGGCCCCAGAACTTCAGGGGAATCTGCTTGAGAATCTCGCGCGCCAACGGCCGGTCGCGCTGGGCGGTCTTTAAGAACATCGAGTTCAGGAAGTTGTAGCGCACCGCGTCATAGGCCGGGTGGTCGCTGAACTTGGCGTACGTCTTGAGAATGTTCTGGATCATGTAGCGGTGGTTCTTGTAGGTGTTGCTGCCGTGCTGCCGATACTGCGCCATCACCACGTCCAGGGCGTCGATGGTGTAGCCCGCCGCTGTGATTTTCAATTGGATCAGCAGGTCCTCGAGGGGAATCTGCGGATCGAAACCGCCGACCTCCTCGAGCACGTCCCGACGAATCAGCATGGTGGGCGCCGGTGGGAACGGCTTGCGGTCCATGAACATGTCGTCGAAATCGAGACTGCGAAACGGCACATCGCGACGTTGCTTCTTCTCCGGGTGCAGGTTGCCATCGCCATCGATCAGCTCGATGTTGCCGGCGCACATGCCCACCTTCGGCTTGCCTTCCATATACGCCACCTGGGTCGCGATGCGGTCCGGCAACATGATGTCATCCGAACCGAACGGTGCGATCAGGCTGCCCTTGGCGCGAGCGATCGCGCCGTTGAGGGTGGCGCTGAGGCCCTGGTTCTGTTGCACCTGGAAATCAAAGCCATGCTCGGCCTGCAGGCGCCGGATGCGCTCGACGCTGTCATCCTTGGAACCATCGTCCACCACCAGCAACTCGATATTGGGGTAGGTCTGCCCCAACACGCTGAGGATGCTCTGCTCGATGTACCGGGCATGGTTATAGGAAGCAATGATCACCGAGACCAGGGGTTGCTGCTGATTCATGCTCTACCTACTTCACGCAAACCGGTTTCAATCAGGGTCAGGTACTTGTGCTTGAACTCGTCGAGGGTGTGGTTGGCTTCCAGATAGCGGAACACCTCTTCCCCCTTGGCGCGCAGCTGTTCATCGCTCAGTGCCAGATAAGTGTCCAGGGCCGCGGCCAGTTGCTCGACATTGCCTGGGTCATGGGACAAGCCGCCCGCGCCCTGCACCAGGGGCAGCATCGCAGGGCCGTTGGAAGCGATCACCGGCAAGTGGCCGCTCATGCCTTCCAGCAGCGCAAGGCCCAGGCCTTCGAACAGCGATGGCATGGTCCAGATGTCGAAACCGCGCACGTACTTCATGCCGTCTTCGCGAAAGCCCAGCAAATGCGCACGGCCCGTCAGGCCCAGGCGCTCGATGTCGGCGCGCAGATCGGCTTCGGCACGCCCGGAACCAATGATGCCCACCTGCGCTTCAGGGTATTTGTCCTTGAGGGTGGCAAAGGCTTGCAGCAAATGGGTGTGGCCCTTGATCGGCACCAGGCGGCCGAGGGCGCCGATCATGCGTGCGTCCATCGGCAGCCCCAGGGCTTGGCGGGCATCCTCGCGGGACAGCTGCAAAGCCTCTGCCTGGGGAATATCGATCGCGTTGGTCACATAGGTGGTGTTCTCACGGGTGAACCCGCAGTTGAGGTCCACCAGGTAGTCCTTCACCGCCTCCGACACACCGACGAACCGCCAGGCCGGGCTGACCCAACGCCGGGTCTGGCGCCGGCGATAGCCACGGGCATACTCGCCGAAACCGTGGGAGATGCCGATGCACAGCGGGATCTTCAGCCAACGGTTGAGCGACAGCATCATGTTCACCGATTTGAAGCGGTTGCAGATGACCACGTCGAATTTCTGCTCGCGGCAATACTTGTAGATCTGCCACATGGCGCCAAAGCGGATGCCCTTGAGGGACTTCTCCGGCAACTCGAAATAGTGGGAGTGCTCGGCCACGCTCAAGGGCTGGCCTGGCTGCGGACGCCCACTGAGAAAACCGGAGGTCACCTCAAAACGCTCAACCGGCAGGGATTTGACGATCTGCTCACCCAGGTCGGCGAAATCATGGGTCTTGACGTTGTAGTCCGGCTGTAACTGCAAAACCTTGAAACGCGGCTTCATAACTCTCCATGCAGCGATCTGGCTACGGGCGCACGGCCCGGTAAAAAACAGCGACAGGCCCATGCCGGCCTGCCTTCGATAGGGTCTCAGTCCTGCTTAAGGACCCACAACAGCTCGTGACGACGCACGGCCTTGCGAAAGAATTCGTTCTCGCCATAAGGCGATGGACTACGGCCCGCCAGCACCTGCTGCAACCACTTGCGCACGCGACGCTTGAACGGCGTTCGCGGCTGCAGGTCATGCATCATGCCCAGCGCCATGGCCTTGTCCTGCTGCTGGCGCAAGGTCAGGGTAAAACTGCACGGGACCAGCGCTACGGCGGCATCGACATGCGGCGGCAGCGCCACCCCGGCCCCGGAATCGCCCATCGGCCAGCGGTCATTATCATGCAGGTGATTGGCGTAGCCGAGCAATGTGTCGGGCTGCCACGCCAGGCCCTGCAACGCTTCAAGCACCGCCGCATGAGCGCAGATATGGTCGGCGTGCGGGTCGAGCAACGGCGTGGGCAACACGATCACCTGAGGCTGCGCCTTGAGCAGCAGTGCGCGCAGGTCGGCGATCAAGTTGTGCCAGGTCGGCGCGCCGTCCACATCCCCGGGCAAAGCAAAGCTATTGAATTGACGGAACAGTCGCGTATCGGCCAAGTCGGCTTCGCGCGAGGCCTGAGGCTGACCCGGCGCGGCCTGCATAGCCTGCAATTGCATGCAGAAATAACCCAGTTGCACGCACTGCGCCTCGGGCACACCGGCCCAACGCGGCACGGCAACGCTGTCCCAGGCGCGCAGGCGGCCTTTGAGCCGTGCCGCCTCAGCCTTGGGCAACCCCATGTGCTGGTAATGCTCGGCTTCGATTTCGCCGGCGGTCAGGGTCACGATCCAGCTTTGTGTCGCCTGGCTGTAAAGGCTGAACGCGGCCAGCTCGGCATCGTCGGCGTGGGGGGCGATCACCATTACGCGTTGCTGGCGATAGTCGGGTTGGCGAAAACGCCATAGCGTCGGCTGGCCCTCGATCCGGCAAAAACGTCCGCGCAAGACGATATTGCCCGCCGCAAGTGCTTCAGTGGCGCCGGTCAGGTTGAGATAACGCCGCCCGGCGACACCCCGTTCGAAGACTTGCCGGTCCGGTGTTTCCAGGCCCAGCACGTCCAACGCCGGGTCGAGGAAGCGCCCTAGCCATGAGCTTTTCAACTCAACCCCGACGATCAGGGTTTCATCGGCCGCCAACGGCGCGTCCAGCAATAGCCGTCCTGCCTCCAGACGCAAACCGGGCTGTTCGCTGCCGGCCGGGAAGGCGTACTCATAAGGGTCTTTTGGCGAGTAGAACAGGTGGTCGGCAAACCAGGCTTCATGGGCCGCCCACAGCAGCACCGCGAGGATCGGCAGCAGCCACCAGGCCACCAGCACGCCGGTCGCGATCAGCACCAGCAAGCCGATTAACAGCGCAATGCGTTTGTTGCGCCGATGGCGCTTGAGCAACTGCTGTTTGCGGCTCATACGCTGAACACCGGCACCGGGTTGCACCAGCGCTCCTTGTATTCGCGGTCGGCACGCCCGAAGGAAAAGCGCAGCGACTTGTCGGCCGCACGCGCCTGCTCCCAGGCACTTTGGGTATTAAGGAAACTCAATACGCTGCCGGGGCTGAACGCGCGAGTTTCAGGGTCGACACCGCCGTTGACGTATTCGGCGCTGAACCATTCGCGGGACTGCACCTGATACACCAACTGCACAGCGATTGCGGCGTCGTTGAGAAACAGCACCGAACCGAACAGAAACTCCTTGAGCAGCTCCAGCACCTCGGCCAAGCGCGCCGCGCCGGCCGCCGGGAAACCCCAGCGGCGCTGGAACAGGTCGCAATAAATCGCCGCCAGTTCCACGCTGGAAAACTCGTTGACCGCCCGCACCACGCCACCCGCTTCTTCCAGCAAACGCAACTCACGCCGCTGGTTGTAGCGAAACTTTTTCGAGAGTTCTTCAGGGGTGCGCGCCATGGCCAATTGTTCGGCCTGGGGCTTGAGGGTGCTGATGCGTCCTTCGTTCAGCGCTGACAGGTAACGCCCACGGTGGCGCAGCGGCGCCTGCGCATCGGCGGCAATCGGCAGGATGATCTCGGCATTGCCCAGGTCAAACAGGCCCTTCCTGCCGGTGCGCTTGAGTACGTCCTTGGACAGGGCCAGGTCGCGCCCCCAGGTGGCAATCGCCCCCTTGAGTTCGCCGTCCTGCTCCCAACCCAGGTAGCGCACCGGAAGCTGGGCCAGGCCGGCCAAGCGTTCGATGACCTGCGGATGGGTCGCCACACTGCCGCCGTAACGCTGCCAGGCCTGGGCGTAAACCTCGGCCTCGACAGGCGTCCAGCCACGTTCACGCCAGCCCCGCAAGCGGTTCAGCATTTAAACCACGGCGTCATAGGGGTCCACGCCATCCTTGACCACCAGGATGTCTTCCATGATCAGGTACTGCAGGTCGGAGCCGAAGAACATGTTCAGTGCGTCGGTCGGCGAGCAGATCATCGCTTCACCCCGGCGATTGAGCGAAGTGTTCAGGGACACGCCATTGCCGGTCAGTACTTCCAGCTCCTTCATCATGTCGTAGTAGCGCGGGTTGTATTCGCGCTTGAGTACCTGGGCACGGGAGGTACCGTCTTCATGCACCACCTCCGGCACGCGGGTTTTCCATTCTTCCGAGACTTCAAAGGTGAAGGTCATGAACGGCGCCGGGTGATCGACCTTGATCATCTGCGGGGCCACGGTGTCGAGCATCGACGGGCAGAAAGGCCTCCAGCGCTCGCGGAACTTGATCTGGTGGTTGATACGGTCGGCCACGCCGGTGGCGCTGGGGCAACCGATGATCGAACGACCGCCCAAGGCACGCGGGCCGAACTCCATGCGGCCCTGGAACCAGGCCACCGGGTTGCCATCGACCATGATTTTGGCGATACGCTTGGGCATGTTTTCGATCTTGCGCCAGTTCGGCTTGCTCGCGTGCTTGGCGCACGCCGCGATGACATCTTCGTTGCTGTAGGACGGGCCGAGATAGACGTGCTCCATCTTCTCCACCGGCACACCACGGGCGTGGGAGACATAGGCGGCCGCACCCACGGCAGTGCCGGCATCGCCGGACGCCGGCTGCACGAACAGCTCTTTGACGTCATCGCGGGCAATGATTTTCTGGTTCAGCTTTACGTTCAGCGCACAGCCGCCGGCAAAGGCCAGCTTGCCGGTGTCCTTGAGGATGTCGCCCAGGTAATGGTCGATCATCTGCAAGGCCAGTTTCTCGAACAGTGCCTGCATGCTGGCCGCGTAGTGGATGTACGGCTCGTCGGCAATATCGCCCTCGCGCTTGGGGCCCAGCCACTCGATCAGTTTCGGCGAGAAGTAGAACCCCTTGCCCTTCTCTTTATAGCGACGCAGGCCGATCACGTTGGCGTAATCGGTGTTGATCACCAACTCGCCATTTTCAAAGGAGGCCAGGCGCGAGAAATCGTATTTGCTGGCATCGCCATAAGGCGCCATGCCCATGACCTTGAACTCACCGTCGAGCATCTCGAAACCGAGGAACTCGGTGATCGCGCCGTAGAGGCCGCCCAGGGAGTCCGGATCGTAGAATTCCTTGATCTTGTGGATCTTGCCGTTTTCGCCGTAACCAAAGAACGTGGTGGCGTATTCACCTTTGCCGTCGATGCCCAGGATCGCGGTTTTTTCCTGGAAGCCGGAGCAGTGATAGGCACTGGAGGCGTGGGCCAGGTGGTGTTCAACCGGTTCGATCTTGATTTTCTTCGGATCAAAGCCCAGTTGCTCCAGGCACCAGACGATCTTGTTGCGATAGCGCTTGTAGCGGCGGTTGCCCATCAGGATCGCGTCGAGCGCGCGGTCCGGCGCGTACCAGTAACGCTTGGCATAGTGCCAGCGCGCTTCGCCGAACAAGCTGATCGGAGCGAACGGAATAGCCACCACGTCAACGTCGGAAGGCTTGATGCCCGCCTGTTCCAGGCAGAACTTCGCCGACTCGTAGGGCATGCGGTTCTTTGCATGTTTGTCGCGTACGAAGCGCTCTTCTTCGGCGGCCGCGATCAGCTTGCCGTCGATATACAGGGCTGCGGAAGGATCATGGCTAAGGGCGCCGGACAGGCCAAGAATCGTCAATGCCACTGGGGTCTAGCCTCTTTTAGTCTGCATGCAGGCGGGTCGCGCCTGAAAAAAGTGTGCCTCCCGCTCGCGCGGGAAACAGCTAAAGGGCGGGATTATAGCTTAAAAGCACTAGGAAGCTGTTAGCGCCAAGGGCTAGCGAAGCTCAAGGTTACCGTCGACGTTTTGCCGGTAGAGGGTATAGGGCAGGATGAGCTTATCCAGCAAGCCGGAGAAGGGGCACATCGAGAACGGCCCAACGGCAAGGAACTCGGCAATTCCAGGACTGAATCGTTAAACTTGCGATATTTGCACCCGCGCACTGTCGGGTGGCGCCACGGACCTGACCTGTTCATGAACTCATCTACCCCCGCTTGCCTGGCCCTGCTCCTGGGCCTGGTCAATACCGCCCAGGCCGACGATGCGCCGCTGATCCTCGACCCCAGCGTGGTCACCGGTTCGCGCAGCGCCAGCCCCACCTTTGACCTGCCCTACTCGGTCGACGGCATCAGCCGCGAACAGATCAGCGACGGCCAACTCGGCATCAACGCCTCCGAAGCCTTGTCCCGCGTGCCCGGCCTGGTGGTGCAGAACCGCCAGAACTACGCGCAGGACCTGCAAATCTCCTCCCGTGGCTTCGGCGCCCGTTCAGCCTTCGGCGTGCGCGGCATCAAGCTGCTGGCCGACGGAATTCCCGCCAGCACCCCGGACGGCCAGGGCCAGGCAGCGACCTTCAACCTCGACACCGCCGAACGCATCGAAGTCCTGCGCGGCCCCGCCGCGACGCTGTATGGCAGCAACGCCGGCGGGGTGATCCAGATGTTCTCTCGCGACGGCGCGGGCCCGCCGCGCATCGGTGCCGAAACCCTGGTCGGCAGCGACGGGCTGAACAAAAACCACCTCACCGCCGAAGGTGCGGCCAACGGCGCCGGCTTCGTGCTCGACGCCTCGCGCATGGACACCAACGGCTATCGTGACCATAGCAGCGCGCGTCGCGACCAGACGTTCGCCAAGCTCAATTTCCAGCCGGATGACGACAGCAAGCTGGCGTTGATCTACAGCAGCCTGGAACAGAATGGCACGCAAGATCCGCTGGGGCAGACCTGGGCGGCGTACAAGGCTGATCCACGCTCGGTGAGCGCCAATGCGCTGACCTACAACACACGTAAAAGTATCGATCATCAGCAATTGGGCATGAATTACGAACGGTACTTTGGCGAGGCGACCTTGCAGGTCAACGCCTACACCGGGCGGCGCAGCGTGATTCAGTACCTGTCGATTCCCAAGTTTACGAGCACTGGAGCGCTTAACCCTGCCAATGAACGCGGCGGCGGCGTCGTGCAATTCGACCGCAAGTTCTACGGTGGCAGCGTGCGCTGGATGCAGCCCATCGAACGCGCGCCGGGCGAGTTGATGATCATCACCGGCCTGGACTTCGACCAGAGCGAAGACAGCCGCCACGGCTATCAGAACTACAGCGGCAACACCCTGGGCGTGAAAGGCGAGTTACGCCGTGATGAAATCGACACCGCCCGCAGTCTCGACCCCTATATCCAGGCCAACTGGGCCCTCGATCGCTGGACCCTGCAAGCCGGCATCCGCCATAGCACCATGCAGCTGGACGTCGACGACCAATTCCTGAGCAATGGCGACGCCAGCGGCAACAAGACCTACCAGAAGAACACCCCGTCGATGAGCGTGATGTACGCGTTCACGCCCGATCTGCACGGTTACATCAGCGCAGGCAAAGGCTTCGAAACCCCCACCCAGGCCGAGCTGGCCTATGCACCGGGCAATGTCGAAGGCTTCAACTTTGGCTTGAAGCCGTCTGACAGTACGCAATACGAAATAGGCCTGAAGGCTCAACTGGCCAACACCCGCGTCAACGCCGCCGTGTTCCAGATCACCACTGAAGACGAACTGGTCGTGCAGCAATCCATCGGTGGCCGCACCAGCTACCAGAACGCCGGCCGAACCTTGCGTCGCGGTTTCGAACTGGGCGTGGAAAGCCAGCTCAGCGAGCACTGGAGCACCAGCCTCGCCTATACACGCCTGCAAGCGACCTACGACAGCAACTTTGTCAGCGGCGCGAATACCATCGACAAAGGCAACTACCTGCCCGGCGTGCCGCAAACCACGCTGTTCACCGAACTGAACTGGAAACCGCGCGACTGGGTCAGTACCGCCCTCGAAGGCATGTACCGCAGCAAAGTCTACGTCGAAGACACCAACCGCCAACATGCCGCACCGGGCTACAGCGTATTCAACTGGCGCGCGCGGTTCGAGCAGAAGGCGGAGCACTGGACCTTTCACCAGACCTTGCGCCTGGATAACTTGCTGGATCGTCAGTACGTGGGATCGGTGATCGTGGGGGACGGCAATGGTCGCTACTACGAAGCGGCGCCGGGGAGGTCGTGGTATGCGGGGGCGGGGGCGGAGTATCAGTTCTGAACGCAGCTCCATCATCTGGCGCCGCCTGGCCGCAAGCTGGCTCAATAGCTGCGTTGACACCTAAAAATCGCGCGCATAGAATTTGCTTCAAATGGACTGGGGGATCCTGGTCGGCGCTATAGCCTCGGTGAGTTTCACCGGGGCTTTTCGCTTTCAGCGACAGGAAAAATCTTCAGCCCCCAATTTTCGAACCCCTCTCCGACCTTGCCACGCCCTCCACTGCAGTAGAACTTTCGCGTAAGCACATCAAAGGCTCGATTCTCCTGGCCGGGGCGCAAGACGCTCATGCCGATGGGTCTCGCAACGAGATCCGCAAGTTGCAACCCTGTGGAATTAACCTGTTTTGTAGCGAATACAATGTCAAATGGCATACGAACACCTGAACGATTCGCACCGTCACACATTCGGCGAAACTCCAACTCAAGCTCATTATCCTCCCTGCGGCCTCGACGCTCGAAAATCACATGAGTTAACGCATGCTGTTGATTTTTCTCTTGAAGGAATTCGTAAAGCGTTTCAAGACAGAACCCCAACGCCAGATGATACGGGTTGTGTATCGGCCCCTGCTGTTCACGAAGTGCAATTTTATCAATCACACAACTGATCAATACGAAATTGCTCACTTGGATAATACTGGTCAATTCTTCAAGAAAGTCGTGTTTATGCTGGCGTGACATAAACATGTTCGAGAACGCGCCTTTCTCTTTGCGGATCTCCAATTCATGCAAACCCACAAGGTCATGCCCCATATGGTTGAATTTGAATTTCTGAAGCGCGGGGATGACCTTCTCGCAATAGTGCCGCTTATGAAACACGCAAAAAGCCAATACAAACATAGGGTAGTTGACGTCAAGCGTTTGCATCCCATGATCGCCGCTTTCATCCACGTAAACGATGAAATCGCTGAACTGCCCAGTCGGCGAGCTGGCTATCACACTTTTTGCGGCTCGCTCAGTCTCGCTTTCATTTTCAAAAAGTAAAAACTGCGGGGAAGCTGGCGGTTCATTTGCCATGGAGTTGTTAATCCCAGGTTTTCGTTTTTGTTCGCCGGGATAATATCGAAAGGTCTGTCCAGCCAGACCTTTGCTTACGTTACAGAATCAGACAGAGAGATCCTGGGCAAACGCTGATCAATCACCTGATACAACGCACTGCCCTGCGGCCAATTACGCATGAACCGCGCACGATCCTTGGCATACGCCCCAGCGAAGCTGGCAGCAGAACTGTGTTGGCACATGGCATCCAGATCGATCATCGCCCAGCGGTCTTCACTCCAGAACAGGTTGTGGCCTTTGAAGTCTCCATGGCTGATGCGCTCGCGGATCAACTCGGCGAACAACCGGTCCAGCGCCAGCAGCTCATCTTCAGGCGCATCGCCGTTTTCAACATAGGGCGCAAAACGCTCGATAATGTCGGGTCCAGGCAGGTATTCAGTGACCAGATACGCACGGCTGCGCAACCAGCAAAAGCGCTTCTCCAACACCGCCAGCGGCTTGGGCGTGGCGATGCCGAGGAATGCCAGGCGATTGCCTTCGCGCCAGGAATGCCAGGCACGGCTGGGGCGCCAGAAGCGTTTGAGCCAGTGGGCGAAACCCTTGATGTTGTAGCGTTTGATCACCAGGGGCCGGCCGGCCACTTCGACTTTGGCCACGCTTGCCGCGCCACCGGTCTTGTACAGATGGCCCTGGTCGAGCAGCGCATCGGCCTGCTCCAGCACGGGCAGCATGGCCGCCTCTTCTTCACGCCGAATCGCGCGCAGGCCGAAGGCGCCACGCACCACGCTGAACAGCGTGCAGTCGCGACCGACCTTGTTCAGATAGTCCCTCAAGCGCCAGGCGCTGACTTTGCGCACCTGCTTTTCGAGCGCTTCCAGTGGCAAGGCATGTTCACCGTTTGCCAGCAGGTAGTACACCAACAATTCTTCGGTAAACGGCTCGAGGTTTTTCGGCAACTGGGCAAAGAACACCCCGAGGTTTTCCAGCACCCGATTGCGCGACAGCGGCTTGCCCGCCTCTTCGACACGGATTCCGGCACCATCGATCAAATACAGTTGGCCGTCCTGGCGCAGCAAGTTGTCCAGGTGCAGGTCTTCCTGCCACAGCCCTTGGGCATGCATCTGCGCAATCGCGCCGAGCGCTTCGGCGAGCACGGCGGTTTGTTCGTCGGCCAAGGGCGGCAAGCCTTCGACAGCGAGCCAGGCGTCGCCCAGGCTGTGGGCGCCTTCGAGAAACTCGAACAGCAGCCAGCCCCCCTCGCCTTCCTGCAAACCGTCGGCGAGCAGCAGCGGTGTGGTCAAGCCTTGCTCGGCCAACAGCCGCACACCGCTGAGTTCACGTTGAAAATGCCGCGCCGCCTTGCTGCCCACCAACAACTTGGCCAGCACCGGGCGACCGCGCCACACGGCGGCGCCGACGTAGCGCTGCCCCGGCAATACCCGCAACAGGCTGAGCAGTTGCAGTTGCCCCGGACCGGCCGCATCCGCCAGATCGAGGGTCAGTGGCAGGCGGGGTGTACGACCGGCATTTTTCAGCTCGGACAAACGCATCAGCGGTTCTCCTTGTGGCTGCGGCGCGCCGTCAGGCGCTGGTGCCAGGTAGACACCAATGCACTGTCTTCGGGCTGCTCAAGGTAAGCCGCCAACAGCTGTCGCACCTGGGCGTCTGTCCACTGCGGTGCACGGCGCAGCAGCGGTTCCAGGTCCTTGACCCGGTCACGCCAGCCGAACAACAGCGGGCGGGTCTTTTCCAGGTCGATCAGTTGCGCGGCATAACTGTCGCCACGCGCCTGCAGGAAAATATGCTTGGGGTAAAAGCAGCCGTGCACCTGGCCCACGCTGTGCAAATGCCGCGCAAGCTTGCCGCAGGCCAGGAGGATCGCGTGCTGCTGGGCGTCGCTCAGTTGCGTCCATTGCTCCAGCAACGAGTCCAGGTCGTTCCAGCCGTCCAGGGCACGGGTGAGCAGCATCGCACGGCGCTCGCCTGCAACCTTTCGCTCGCCAAAAAAGGCTGCCTGCAAGGCCGGGATACCCAGCTTTCGGTACAGGCTGATATTGCGAAACTCGCGGGCAAAACTCGGTTCGCCAAACGGCCGGTGCAAGGTGCGCGTCAGGTAGTTGCTCTGGCGCTTGAGGTAGTAACCCTGACCTTCAAGCTCCAGGCGATACACGCTGCTCCAGCCGTCGCCGCTGGTGTTCGGCTCGTCCACCGCGTCCAGTTGCCGGGCCCACAGCGCGTCGAAGCTAGCCAGGCCGTTGCGCTCAAGCAAAGCGCGGTCTTCGGCCGCCAGGAAGTCACTCATTCACGTCCCTCGAAAAACTTCACCACATGGCGAATTCGTTGTTTGTCCGACGTCTTCAGATGCGTGCGTTGGCGGTATTGCATGTAGAAACGCAGGCGCTGGGTGGCCGACAGATGATACTTGGCGACCTTGTCCAGGCAGGCCAGGTCTTTGGTAATGCGGTACTTGAGCCAGAAACCGCGCCAGAAATCGCCGTTGGGGCAGTCGATCAGGTACAGGGTGCGCTGGTCGTCGACCAGCAGGTTGCGCCACTTCAAGTCGTTATGAGTAAAGCGGTGCTCGTGCATGGTGCGCGTGTATTCGGCGAGCTGGCGGCTGATCGCATCGACCCACGTGGGGTCTTTGAGGCGCGGATCGTTGCGCTCAGCCAACGCCGACAGGTCTTCGGTCTTGGGCAGCTCACGGGTGATCATCGCGCCACGGTCGTAGGCCAATCCGCTGCGTTGCAGGCCCCAGGCGATGACCTCGGCGGTGGGAATGCCCCACTTGGCAAAGCGCTTGAGGTTCTGCCACTCGGACTTCACCCGCGGCTTGCCCAGGTAGCGGCGCAGGCCTTTGCCAGCCCCGACATAGCGCTTGACGTAATAATTGACCCCGCCGCGCTCCACCCGAATCACTTCCGACAGTGGGTCGCGGGTCAGGCGCTCGCCTTGCAGGGCAAACACCGCTTCCAGGCTTCCGAAGTCGTCCGCGAGAGCAGCGTAGGCAGGTTCCAGATTCCAACCCGCCATCAGAGCGCATCCCCGTAGCGCTGCTTGCGCGCATAGAGCTTGGCGGCCATGCGTTCCAGTTCGCGCAACAGCGCGGTTTGCTCGGCGAGGATCTGGCGCAACGGCTGCTGAAAGTAATGCTTGAGAAAGCGCAGCTTGTCGCGCTGGGTCAGGCCGATTTCCAGGGCAGAGTAATACAGTCCGGCCAGGTCTTTGTTGCGCCAGCGCACGGGGATCGTCGCACGCACCTGGGCGCGGTGCAGGTCGATCACCGACAGCTTGAGGGTGTCGACCGCAATGGGCCGGTCGGTGTGCAGCAGGAAGTGGCAGAGGTAGCAATCGCGATGATTGACGCCGCCCCGGTGCATCGCCGCGACGGTGTTCGCCAACTCGACGGTCAAGGCGTGCTTGATCGCCGGCACCGGCGGCTGCTTGACCCAATCGAGGGTCAGGTCTTCCAGGCTGATGATCGGCGCCAGCTCTTGCGTGATGATGAACGAATGCTGGTCGGCCGGGTTGCTGCCTTTTTCGCCAAAGGCCACCGCCGTCATGGTCGGCACGCCCAGTTCCTGCAAGCGCTGGATCGCCAACCACTCCTGGCCTGCGCCCAGCACCGGCAATTTGGCGGTGACCAGGTTCTTGAGGATTTCGCCCCAGCCGATGCCACGGTGGATCTTCACGAAATAGGGTTGGCCCTGCACCACCGTACGCAACGTACGGCGAGCGGCCAGCTCGCGGAACACCTGGCCTTGCAGCTTCTCGACCTCGGTGAACGCATCGCGTCCGGCCCAGAGGGTGTTGAAGGGTTCGGCTAGAATCAACTTCATCGGTTTGGCTCCGCCAGAATCAGGTCCGCAGCGTACTGCGGCATGCTAAACAGGTCGGCCGTCTCGGCGAAGGCCAGACCATTGCGACTCCAGGTCGCACGCGCGTGTGGATCTTCGAGCATATCCACCAGGTACTGGTTGAGCTGGGCCTGTTCGAACGGTTCGTCCAACACCCGGCCGCTCTGGGCCTTGTCGATGTAGAACGCGTAGCCGCAGACCCGGCTCACCAGTACCGGGAGGCCGGCGACCACCGCTTCGACCAGCACCATGCCGGCCGCCTCGTTGTAGGCAGGGTGAATCAGCAGGTCCGCCCCGAGCAGGAAGCGCGGGATATCGTTGCGGCCCTTGAAGAACTGCACCTGGTCGCCCAGGCCCAGCGCAGCGCTCTGCAATTGGAAGACTTTGGGGTCGTCCTGGCCGATTACAAACAGGCGGGTGCGTTTCTTCAGTTTGGACGGCAATGCGGCGACGGCCTTGAGGCTGCGGTCGACGCCCTTGGTCTTGAAACCCGAACCGATCTGTACCAGCAGCAAGTCGTCCTCGGCCAGGCCGAACTCACGGCGAAATTCAGCGCGGATGTCGGCGGCGTTCGGCGGCGCGCGCCGGTCACGGGCGATGCCCGGCGGCAGCAGGTGGAACCGCTCGGGCTGGGTGCCGTAATACTGGCTGAACAGTTGCTGTTGATGCTCGGACAGCACCATGATCTGGGTCTTGGCGCTCTTGTCGAAAACCGCACGTTCGTATTCGGCAAAGTGCTTGTAGCGCCCGAACCAGCGGTACATCGGGTTGCGCAGTGTCTGGGCTTTGTCTTCGAACACGCCGTCGGCGGCGAAGTACAGGTCCAGCCCCGGCATCTTGTTGAAGCCCACCACGCGGTCCACCGGGCGCCTGGCCAGGTCGGCCTGGATCCAGGCGTAGAGCTTTTCGTTGCGGCGATGGTTGACCAGCGCCTTGACCGGCGCCACCCGCACTTCGAAGCCGGGCGGGATATCGCCTTCCCAGATCAGCGTATAGACACGAATCTGATGGCCGCGCTGCTGGCACTCCAGGGCGATGCGCATGAAGTCGCGCTGCAGGCCACCGAAGGGAAAGTATTTGTACAGTACGAAAGCCAGTTGCATCAGTGCTGCTCCTCAGCCAGTAACAACGCGCTCAGTCGGCTTGCTACGCGCTCAGGATTCAGGCGCGTGAAGCACAGGGGCGACTCGCGCGTGATGTCGAACCGCCGCAGGTCATCGGCGGTGGGTTGGTAGGTGCAGTGCTTTTGCAGGCACGGCGCACACGGCCAGTCGCTGGCCAAGTGGACCTGGCCTTTGCCGTAGGCGCCGGTGAGGCCGGGGTTGGTCGGCCCGAACAGCGAAATGGTCGGCACATCCAGCGCCGCCGCCAAGTGGCCGAGGCCGGTATCTACCGCCACACAGGCGCGGGCACCGGCCAAAACACGGGCCACGCCCGCCAGGTTCAGTTTTGGCAGCACTTCGGCGTTGGGCAAGCCTTGGGCCAGGCGCTCGGCGCGGGCTTTTTCGGCGGCGTTGCCCCACGGCAACTTCACGTCCACGCCCAGGCGGGCCATACGTTCGGCCAGTTCGCGCCAGTAGGCTTCGGGCCAGTGCTTGGTGTCCCAGGTGGTGCCGTGCAGCAGCAGCACGAAGGGTTTCTTCGGCGGCAGGCCAAGCAGTTTCTCGACGCTCAGGCCATAGTCACCCAGGCCCTTGGGCAGGTCATAACCCAGCGCCACGGCAAACAGTTGGCGCAACCGCTCCACCGCATGTTGCCCACGGGCCACGGCCAGGCGTCGGGAATAAAAACGCGCCGCCAGGGGCTCGCGGGCCGAGGTTTTATCGAAGCCGGCGACCGGCGCCCGCACGTAGCGGGTCAGCCAGGCGCTTTTCAGCAGGCCCTGGGCATCGATCACCAGGTCGTACTTGGTCGACTGCACGGCCTGTTTGAAACGCCGCCATTCGCCGCTCTTGATGGTTTGCCAGAGGTTCTTGCGCCAGCGACGAATCGCCACCGGGATCACCTTGTCCACCGCCGGGTGCCAGGTCGGAATTTCGGCAAAGCCTTCTTCCACCACCCAATCGAAACGGATACCGGGGATCGCCCGCGCCGCGTCGGTGAGTGCCGGCAAGGCGTGGATCACGTCGCCCAGGGATGAGGTCTTGATTACCAGTACCCGCAACTCAGTGAACCTCGACCACGTCGCCCTGCAACCGCTGCAAGGCATCGGTTACCGGCTGCGGCAGCAATTGGCGCAGGCAGTTGTAGTGGCCGAAACGGCAGGTGCGCTCAAAACAGGGGCTGCAATCCAGGCCCAGGCGCACCACTTCGACCTGGTCGGCCAAGGGCGGAGTGAACCCTGGAGAGGTCGAGCCGTACACCGCCACCAACGGGCGATTCAGCGCCGCGGCGACGTGCATCAGGCCGGAGTCGTTGGACACCACCGCGTCGGCGCACGACAGCAAGTCGATGGCCTCGGCCAGGGACGTCTCGCCACTGAGGTTCACCGCCTCTTCGCGCAGGCCTGGAATCAGGCGCTGGCGAATATCCTCACCCACCGAATGATCGTTTTTGGAGCCAAACAGCCACACCTGCCAGCCTTCGCGGATCTTGGTCTCGGCGACCTTGGCGTAGTGCTCCGACGGCCAGCGCTTGGACTCGCCGAACTCGGCGCCCGGGCACAAGGCCAATACCGGGCGGTCCAGCGCCAGGCCGAACTTGGCCAGCGCCGCATCGCGGGTCAGCGGGTCGATCTGCAAGCTGGGGCGCGGATACGGCGTGGGCAGCTCGGCGCCGGGTTCGTAGGCCAGGGCCATGAAACGCTCGATCATCAACGGGTAGCGCGCCTTGTCCAGGGTGCGTACATCGTTAAGCAGCACATAGCGAAACTCGCCGCGCCAACCGGTACGCTTTGGAATACCTGCAAAAAACGGCACCAGCGCCGACTTCAGCGAGTTGGGCAATAGGATCGCCTGGTCGTACTGGCCGGCCATGGCTTTGCCGATGCGCCGGCGGGTCGCCAATTCCAGCGCGCCATGGCCGAGCGGAAAGCTCAAGGCCTTGCGCACCTGGGGCATGCGCTCGAGGATCGGCCGGCTCCACTCGGGGGCGAGCACGTCGATCTGGCAGTCCGGATAGCGCAGCCGCAGGCACTGGAACAGTGTCTGTGCCATCACCATGTCACCGACCCAACTGGGCCCAACGATCAGAATATTCATGTAGTTTCCACAAACGATGCGGGGAGGCTTATGCCTCCCCGCCCTAATAGTGTTTCAGCTCAAACCCAGCGCCTGCCAGATTCGCATCACCTGGCGCCGCTCGTCTGCAAATTGGTCCCCGGCCACCGTGCCCGCCTCGTTCTGCAAGGCTTGGCGGTGCGCGGCGGAGCGGTACGCCTTATACACCTCCCGCAACAAATGGGCATCGGCGGCGGGCATCAGCCCGACCTGCTCCAGGCCTTCCAGAATGCGGATATTGTCGGTGTAGCGCAGCAACGATGGATGTTGCGCAGACCACGCCAAAGCGGCGTATTGCACCATAAATTCAATATCGACGATACCTCCGGCGTCCTGCTTGAGGTCGAACAGCGCCGTGGCTTCGAAGGCATTGGCGCCCATACCGGCCGCTGTGCTCCGGGTCCCCAGGTTGTCACGCATCTTGGCGCGCATCTCGCTGACCTCCTGGCGCAGCTTCGCCAAGTCCCGTTCGCGCCCCAATACCTTGGCGCGGACCTGCTCGAACGCCTGGCCCACATCCTGGCTGCCGACCAACACCCGTGCGCGAATCAGCGCCTGATGTTCCCAGGTCCAGGCTTCATTTTGTTGATAACGGTCGAACGCGCCCAGTGAACTCACCAGCAACCCGGACGCACCTGAAGGTCGCAGGCGCATATCCACCTCATACAGCTGGCCGGAGTTGGTCTGGGTGGTCAGCAGGTGAATGATGCGCTGGCCCAGGCGCGTGAAGAACTGCGCACCGTCGATCGGCTTGGCACCGTCGGTCTCGGCCTGGGGGTCGCCGTCGTGGATAAACACCAGGTCCAAATCCGAACCATGCCCCAATTCGATACCGCCGACTTTCCCATAACCGACAATGATGAACCCAGGATCGCACAGGCTGCCGTCCAGCCGTTGCGGCGAGCCGTGACGGGCAACGGTCTGGCGCCAGGCCAGGGCCAGCACTTGTTCGAGGATGGCTTCAGCCAGCCAGGTGAGGTAGTCGCTGACCTTCATCAATGGCAGGCTGCCGGCGATTTCCGACGCAGCCACGCGCAGGCGGTGCGCCAGCTTGAAATGGCGCAGGGCTTCCATCTGCTGCTCGAGGTCGTCTTCAGGGATACGCGTGAGGCGCTCGCGCAATTCGGCGGCCAGCTCCGGCGCCAACGGCGGCTTGAACAGGCGCCCTTCGTTGAGCAGCTCATCGAGCAACAGCGGGAAACGGGTGATCTGCTCGGCGATCCACGGGCTCGCGGCGCACAGCGTCAGCAGACGGCGCAGGGCGTCGGGGTTTTCAGTGAGCAACACCAGGTAAGCGGAACGGCGGGCGACCGCCTCGACCAGCGGCAGTACGCGCTCCAATACCAGGTCCGGGTTGGCGTGTTCGACCGCCTGGGCCAGCAAGCGCGGAATAAACGCATCCAGCCGCTCGCGACCGAGGCGCTGCATGGCGCGCAGCTGCGGACTGCCGCGCAAGCCGGCCAGGGCCTTGAGGGCCTTGGGCGCATCGGTGAAGCCGCCTTCGCTCAACTGGCGGCAGGCGGCATCGTCATCCTGGGATTCTTCCCACAGCGGCAACCATTCCCCGCCGACGACCAGTTCGCTTTCTGCGCCCTCTTCTTCATCAGGGTCGGCAATCACCTGGCGGAAGTGCCAATCCACCCGCCCACGCCAATACATCAGGCGTTCGTGGAACGCGGCCCAGTCGGCAAAACCGAGCATGAAGGCAATACGCGCCTGGTCTTCCGGGCTGTCCGGGAGCATCTGGGTCTGGCGGTCGGCGATCGCCTGGATCGCGTGTTCGGTGTAGCGCAAGAACTCGTAGCCATTGCGCAACTCACTGATCACGGCGGCCGGCAAGTAACCCTGGCCCTCCAGGGTGCCCAGCACATTCAATAGCGGACGTTGCTGCAGGCTGAGATCGCGGCCACCGTGGATCAGCTGGAACGCCTGGGCGATAAATTCCACCTCACGAATACCGCCCGAACCCAGCTTGATATTCTCGGCCATGCCTTTGCGTCGCACTTCCTGCTGGATCAGCTGCTTCATGGTGCGCAGCGCTTCGATGGCCGAGAAGTCCAGGTAACGGCGATAGACGAACGGGCGCAGCATGTCGAGCAACTGCGCGCCGGCCAGTTGGTCACCGGCGACGACGCGGGCCTTGATCATGGCGTAACGCTCCCAATCACGGCCCTGGTCCTGGTAGTACTGCTCCAGCGCGTTGAAGCTCAGTACCAGCGCGCCGGCCGAACCGTAGGGGCGCAGGCGCATGTCGACACGGAACACGAAACCGTCGACCGTCATCGGGTCGAGGGCCTTGATCAATTTCTGACCAAGTCGAATGAAAAACTCCTGGTTATCCAGGGAGCGCTTGACCCCCACCGTCTCGCCGCCTTCTGGGTAGGCGAAGATCAGGTCGATATCCGACGACAGGTTCAGCTCCACCGCCCCGAGCTTGCCCATGCCAAGGATGACCATGTGCTGCGCCTCGCCGCTGCGCCGCCCGGTTGGCGTGCCGAACTGCACACAATGGCGCTGGTACAGCCATTGGTAGGCCTGGTCGATGCAGGCGTCGGCCATGTCGGAGAGGTCGCGGCAGGTTTGCACCAAATCCGCCTGGCGGGTCAGATCACGCCAGATGATGCGCACCTGCTGGCGCGTACGCTGGCGCCGCAGCACACGGCCGAGTTCGTCTTCTGTTTCGGCCTGTTGCACGGCACCGGCAATCTGCCCGCACAACTCACCCGGCGCAAACCCCCGGTCCAGCTCGCCCCAGGCCGCCAGCTCAAGCAACATCAAAGGGTCACGCACACTCTGTTCAATGACAAAATCACTGGCGGCGCACACCCGCGCGAAGTCGGCCCACCGTTGCGGCGTCCAGCCAGAAAGGCCATGATCGTCATCCAACGCGGCCACTGCGTCACGAAATGACTGCTCGGCCCGGCTGGCGTAAGGCAAGAGAATGGCCGGCAGTTCGGCCAGCGTTGGAAGGCTCATGGTCTATCCTTGATCGGCGTGTAAATGGCGTGTAGTTGTGAACGCAGGAGCCATGCTCGATGAAGGACTGTCGAACAAAAGTTAGAAATAGCTGAAATTAAATTAATCTTGGCAGGCAACATCAAACTTTCACCTTTTCTTGTTCGCAATAGACCAACAATAACGATTATGCTCACCAGCCAGACCGAGCCATACGCTCAGTCTTGTGTAGTTTTACTACTCGTATATACATTCGAAAGGCTGAAATGGCCGACGATTTGTAGTAAAACTACAGGACGCCGAAGCAACCTTCGGCCATCCAAGAATTTATGTCGTCTGCCCACAAGGCCAGTCGCAAACTTCAGGCAACCGATTCTGGTAGCCTTTCCGCCCTGGAGCAAGCCATGCAAGACCTCGATCCCGTCGAAACCCAGGAATGGCTGGACGCCCTGGAATCGGTTCTCGACAAAGAAGGCGAAGACCGTGCTCACTACCTGATGACCCGTATGGGCGAACTCGCGACCCGCAGCGGCTCGCAATTGCCTTACGCCATCACCACGCCATACCGCAACACCATCCCCGTTACCCACGAAGCACGCATGCCTGGCGACCTGTTCATGGAACGCCGCATTCGCTCGCTGGTACGCTGGAACGCCATGGCGATGGTAATGCGCACGAACTTGAAGGATTCGGACCTGGGCGGTCACATCTCCAGCTTCGCTTCCAGCGCAACCCTGTATGACATCGGCTTCAACTACTTCTTCCAGGCCCCGACCGACGAACACGGCGGCGACCTGATCTACTTCCAGGGCCACACCTCGCCAGGCGTCTACGCCCGTGCGTTCATGGAAGGTCGCATCACCGAAGAGCAAATGAACAACTTCCGCCAGGAAGTCGACGGTCAGGGCCTGTCGTCCTACCCGCACCCTTGGCTGATGCCTGATTTCTGGCAGTTCCCGACGGTATCCATGGGCCTGGGCCCGATCCAGGCGATCTACCAGGCACGTTTCATGAAGTACCTGGAAGCCCGTGGCTTCATTCCCGAAGGCAAGCAGAAAGTCTGGTGCTTCCTGGGCGACGGCGAGTGCGACGAGCCGGAATCCCTGGGCGCCATCTCCCTGGCCGGCCGCGAGAAGCTGGACAACCTGATCTTCGTCATCAACTGCAACCTGCAGCGCCTCGACGGCCCGGTTCGCGGCAACGGCAAGATCATCCAGGAACTCGAAGGCGTGTTCCGCGGTGCACATTGGAATGTGACCAAAGTCATCTGGGGCCGTTTCTGGGACCCACTGCTGGCCAAGGACGTCGACGGTATCCTGCAACGCCGCATGGACGAAGTCATCGACGGCGAGTACCAGAACTACAAAGCCAAAGACGGCGCGTTCGTGCGTGAACACTTCTTCAACACGCCTGAACTCAAGGCGATGGTTGCCGACCTGTCCGACGACGAGATCTGGAAACTCAACCGTGGCGGCCACGACCCGTACAAGGTCTACGCGGCGTACCACGAAGCGGTCAACCACAAAGAGCAACCGACCGTCATCCTGGCCAAGACCATCAAGGGTTATGGCACCGGTGCCGGCGAAGCGAAGAACACCGCGCACAACACCAAGAAAGTCGACGTCGACAGCCTGAAGTTGTTCCGCGACCGCTTCGACATCCCGGTCAAGGACGAAGAGCTGGAGAACCTGCCGTTCTTCAAGCCTGAGCCGAACAGCGCCGAAGCCCGCTATCTCAGCGAGCGTCGCACTGCACTGGGCGGTTTCGTGCCGCAACGCCGCGCCAAGAGCATGAGCATCCCGACGCCGCCACTCGATACCCTCAAGGCTATCCTGGACGGCTCGGGCGACCGCGAAATCTCCACCACCATGGCCTTCGTGCGGATCCTCGCGCAGCTGGTCAAGGACAAGGAAATCGGTTCGCGTATCGTGCCGATCATCCCGGACGAGGCCCGTACCTTCGGTATGGAAGGCATGTTCCGCCAGTTGGGCATCTACTCCTCCGTCGGCCAGCTCTACGAGCCAGTCGATAAAGACCAGGTGATGTTCTACAAGGAAGACAAGAAGGGCCAGATCCTCGAAGAAGGCATCAACGAAGCGGGCGCCATGAGCTCCTTCATCGCTGCCGGTACTTCGTACTCCAGCCACAACCAGCCGATGCTGCCGTTCTACATCTTCTACTCGATGTTCGGCTTCCAGCGCATTGGCGACCTGGCTTGGGCCGCAGGCGACAGCCGTACCCGTGGCTTCCTGATCGGCGGTACCGCCGGGCGTACCACGCTCAACGGCGAAGGCCTGCAACACGAAGACGGTCACAGCCACATCCTGGCTGCCACCATCCCGAACTGCCGCACCTTTGATCCAACCTACGGCTATGAGCTGGCGGTGATCATCCAGGACGGCATGAAGAAGATGACCGAAGAGCAGCAGGACGTTTTCTACTACATCACCGTGATGAACGAGTCCTACCAGCAGCCAGCCATGCCGGCTGGCGTGGAAGAAGGCATCATCAAGGGCATGTACCTGCTCGAAGAAGACACCAAGGAAGCGGCGCACCACGTACAGCTGATGGGCTCCGGCACCATCCTGCGCGAAGTGCGTGAAGCGGCGAAGATCCTGCGTGACGAGTTCAACGTCGGCGCCGACGTGTGGAGCGTTACCAGCTTCAACGAACTGCGTCGCGACGGCCTGGCCGTGGAACGCAGCAACCGCCTGCACCCGGGCCAGAAGCCTGCACTGAGCTACGTCGAAGAGTGCCTGGCCGGCCGTAAAGGTCCAGTCATCGCCTCTACCGACTACATGAAACTGTTTGCTGAACAAATTCGCCAGTGGGTCCCGTCCAAGGAATTCAAAGTCCTGGGCACCGACGGTTTCGGCCGCAGTGACAGCCGCAAGAAGCTGCGTCACTTCTTCGAAGTCGACCGTCACTTCGTGGTGTTGGCAGCCCTGGAAGCCTTGGCTGACCGTGGTGAGATCGAACCCAAGGTGGTGGCTGACGCCATCGTCAAGTTCGGGATCAACCCGGAAAAACGCAACCCACTGGACTGCTGAGGAGATTTTTTGTGAGCGAACTCATTCGCGTACCTGACATCGGCAGCGGTGAAGGTGAAGTAATCGAGCTGTTTGTGAAGGTTGGCGACACCGTCGAAGCCGACCAGAGCATCCTGACCCTGGAGTCGGACAAGGCGAGCATGGAAATCCCTGCTCCCAAGGCCGGTGTGGTCAAAAGCCTGAAAGTGAAGCTGGGCGACCGCCTGAAAGAAGGCGACGAACTGCTGGAACTGGAAATCGAAGGTGCCGCTGATGCGGCCCCGGCGGCGGCTCCTGCTGCACCTGCGCCGGCTGCTGAAAAGCCTGCTGCTGCCGAGGCTGCTCCAGCCCCGGCCGCTGCACCTGCCGCCGCCACCGTCCAGGACATCCACGTTCCGGACATCGGCTCGTCGGGCAAGGCCAAGATCATCGAGCTGCTGGTCAAGGTCGGCGACACCGTCGAAGCCGACCAGTCGCTGATCACCCTGGAGTCCGACAAGGCCTCCATGGAGATCCCATCGCCGGCTGCCGGCGTGGTGGAAAGCATCGGGGTCAAGCTGGAAGACGAAGTCGGCACTGGCGATTTCATCCTCAAGCTGAAAGTACAAGGCGCTGCGCCTGCTGCTCCAGCAGCTGCCGCCGCTCCGGCTGCGGCCAAGGCTGAAGCGGCTCCGGCCGCTGCTGCTCCTGCCCCGGCTGCAAAAGCCGAAGCTGCACCGGCTCCTGCCGCCGCGCCTGCACCAAGCGGTGCCAAGGTTCATGCCGGCCCTGCCGTGCGTCAGCTGGCCCGTGAATTCGGCGTCGAGCTGGGCGCCGTCTCGGCCAGCGGCCCTCACGGCCGTGTGCTGAAGGAAGACGTGCAGGCTTACGTCAAAACCATGATGCAGAAAGCCAAGGAAGCGCCAACTGCCGGCGGCGCTACCGGTGGCTCGGGCATTCCGCCGATCCGCACCGTGGATTTCAGCCGTTTTGGCGAAATCGAAGAAGTGCCGATGACCCGCCTGATGCAAATCGGCGCGGCAGGTCTGCACGCGAGCTGGTTGAACATCCCGCACGTGACTCAGTTCGACCAGGCCGATATCACCGACCTGGAAGCGTTCCGCGTTGCGCAGAAAGCCGTGGCCGAGAAGGCCGGCGTGAAACTGACCGTCTTGCCTCTGCTCCTCAAGGCTTGTGCGCACCTGCTCAAGGAACTGCCGGACTTCAACAGCTCGCTGGCGCCAAGCGGCAAGGCGATCATTCGCAAGAAGTACGTGCACATCGGCTTCGCGGTAGACACGCCTGACGGCCTGCTGGTACCGGTCATCAAGAACGTTGACCAGAAGAGCCTGCTGCAACTGGCTGCCGAGGCTGCTGCGTTGGCCGCCAAGGCCCGCGACAAGAAGCTCACCCCGGACGACATGCAGGGCGCGTGCTTCACCATCTCCAGCCTCGGGCACATTGGCGGTACTGGCTTCACGCCAATCGTCAACGCGCCGGAAGTGGCGATCCTGGGTGTGTCCAAGGCAACTATCCAGCCAGTCTGGGACGGTAAAGTGTTCCAGCCCAAGCTGATGCTGCCACTGTCGCTGTCCTACGATCACCGTGTGATCAACGGCGCCGCGGCGGCACGCTTCACCCAGCGCCTGAGCCAGCTGCTGAACGACATCCGCACCATCCTGCTGTAAGCCGCAGCGGCCTCCCCTCGGCGGGAGGCCTTTGCCGCACCGATTTCCGAGCGCCACGCTCGTACCTCAACCCCGCCACTTGGCGGGGCTTTTTTTGCCCGTTTGTTGTATACATAGGACAGGCTTGTACACCTTCCGTCACTTCGACTGCAGAAACCCCCTGGGCGGCCGATAACCGGGTTATAGCACTTAGCCTTCATCCTCTCTTGTCAGTGCGTGCCGCATGATGCAACCTTGCCGCAGGCAACAGTAAAGAGGGCGTGAGCCCGGCGCCGTGCGCATTTTTCCAAGCGAGTTTCCCCCATGAAAAGCCAACCCGATGTCGCCCGAACGGCGGCCGAGGTAGTGACGCAATTACCGGTGCCTTCGCGCCTCGGTATGCTGCGTTTCGAGCGGCTTAATGAGGCAAGCTGGGCGCTGCTCTACCTCGACCCCAATTGCGAGCGCCAATTCGGCCTGCCGGCGGTCGAACTCTGTGCCCTGATCGGCACGCCGTACGCCAGCCTGATGGAGCCCCAGGCACGCTATCAACTGCACGACGCGATCCAGCAGCAACTGACCCTCAGCCCCCACTACCTGGTGCGCTACACCCTGCACACCAACGATGGCCCGCTGAGCCTGCTGGAAATGGGCGAGGCCTACAAACAACACAATCGCCACCTGCTGCGCGGCTACCTGATGGTGGTTGATGGCCTGTTCAGCGAAATTCCCGCCACGGTGCCGACCGCCGACCTGGAAAACCAGAACAGCCGCCTGCAAATCGCCCTGGAACTCAACCAGCGCGCGCAACAGGAACAACTGCAACACCTGGAGCGGGTACGCGCCCAGCAGGAGTTGATCCTGCTCCTGGCCCGCCAACGCTACACCACGCCCAATTCGCTGCAAGAAGCCGCCGAACTGATCACCCGCAGCGCCTGCGACATCTACCAGATCGATTGCGCCAGCATCTGGAACCTGGAAGGCCAGCGCCTGGTGCCGATTTCGGCCTATCACCGCGCCGATCAGCAATACCATTTGCCTGAAGCGATTGACGCCAGTTGCTTCCCCGATTACCTCGAAGCCCTGCACAGCAGCCGCGCGATCGATGCCACCAATGCCCTGCGCGACCCGCGTACGCGGGAAATGGCCGAAAGCCTGTTCGCCAAGGATATCCACGCCATGCTCGACGCGAGCATCCGGGTGGATGGCCAGGTCGTCGGCGTGCTGTGCCTGGAGCAAAGCGGCAGTTCGCGTGCCTGGCAGTCCGATGAAATCGCCTTTGCCGGCGAGTTGGCGGACCAGTTCGCCCAAGTCATCAACAACCACAACCGCCGCACCGCCACCAGCGCTCTGCACCTGTTCCAGCGTGCCGTGGAACAAAGTGCCAACGCCTTTCTGCTGGTCAATTGCGATGGCGTGGTGGAGTACGTCAACCCAAGCTTTACCGCGATCACCCAATACAGCGCCGAAGAGGTGCACGGCCACCGCCTGGCGCAGTTGCCGGCCCTGGAGAACCTCAGCGAGTTGCTGTTCGATGCGCCGTCGAGCCTGGCCAAGAGCAACAGCTGGCAAGGTGAATTCAAAAGCCGACGCAAAAACCTCGAACCCTACTGGGGCCAGCTGTCGATTTCCAAGGTGTATGGCGACAACCGTGAGTTGACCCACTACATCGGCATCTACGAAGACATTACCCAGACCAAGCTGGCGCAACAGCGCATCGAACGCCTGGCCTACACCGACAACCTGACCAACCTGGGCAACCGCCCGGCCTTCATCCGCAACCTCGACGAGCGCTTTGCCCGCGACAGCGACAGCCCGATCAGCCTGCTTTTGGTGGACATCGACAACTTCAAGCGCATCAACGACAGCCTTGGGCACCAGACCGGGGACAAGCTGCTGATCAGCCTGGCCCGTCGTCTACGCAACAGCCTGAGCAGCGGCGGCAGCCTGGCGCGCTTTGCCAGTAACGAGTTTGCGGTGTTGCTGGACGATGCCGACCTGGAGACCGGCCAGCAGGTCGCCGGCCAGTTGCTGGCCACCCTCGACAAGCCGATGTTCGTCGACAACCAATTGATCAGCGTGACCGGCTCCGTAGGCCTGGCCTGCGCGCCGCTGCACGGCCGCGACCCGCAGACCCTGATGCGCAACGCCGGTTTGGCCCTGCACAAGGCCAAGGCCAACGGCAAACACCAGGTGCAAGTGTTTACCGAAGCCCTGAATGCCGAAGCGAGCTACAAACTGTTCGTGGAAAACAACCTGCGCCGCGCCCTGACCCAGAACGAGCTTGATGTGTTCTACCAGCCAAAGCTGTGCCTGCGCAGTGGCCGCCTGTTGGGTATGGAAGCGTTGTTGCGCTGGAACCATCCGGAAAAGGGCATGATCCGCCCCGACCAGTTCATCAGCGTGGCCGAAGAGACCGGCTTGATCATCCCCATCGGCAAATGGATCGCGCGCCAGGCGTGCCGCATGAGCCGGCAGTTGACGGCGGCGGGCCTGGGTAATCTGCAGGTCGCGATCAACCTGTCGCCCAAGCAGTTTTCCGACCCGGACCTGGTGGCCTCGATCGCCTCGATTCTCAAGGAAGAACAGCTGCCGCCCAATCTGCTGGAGCTGGAGTTGACCGAAGGCCTGCTGCTGGAGGCCACCGAAGACACGCGCCTGCAACTGGACCAACTGAAGAGCTTTGGCCTGACCCTGGCCATGGACGACTTCGGTACCGGTTATTCGTCGCTGAGCTACTTGAAAAAATTCCCCATCGACATCATTAAGATCGACCGGAGCTTTATCCACGAAATCCCGGATAACCAGGACGACATGGAAATCACCTCGGCGGTCATCGCCATGGCCCACAACCTCAAGCTCAAGGTGGTGGCCGAAGGCATCGAGACCGCCGCGCAATTGGCGTTCCTGCGCAGGCATCGGTGCGACGTGGGCCAAGGCTACCTGTTCGACCGGCCAATCCCCGGCGCAGAGCTGCTGGAGAAGCTTAAACGCTATCCACGCGGGCCAATCGCCTGACAGCGCTGTAACACTCGGGCACACTGGCTGTCTGACAATTTACTGCTAATCAACCTGACGAGAGGACTGATCATGGTCTTGCGCTCGGAAATTCTGGTGAACAAAAACGTGCTGCCTACTCAAGAACAAGCTCTGCCTGGCCGTGAAACCCCGATGACGCTGCCGCAAACGCACTTCGTCAACGGCAACCCGCTGCTGGGCCCGTTTACCGACGACGTCGGTTTTGCGATCTTCGGCCTCGGCTGCTTCTGGGGCGCAGAGCGCAAGTTCTGGCAGCGCGACGGCGTGGTCAGCACCGTGGTCGGCTACGCCGGCGGCTTCACGCCGAACCCGACCTACGAAGAAGTCTGCTCAGGCCTGACCGGCCACAGCGAGGTGGTGCTGGTGGTGTATGACCAGGCCAAAGTGAAATACGAAGACTTGCTGAAGATGTTCTGGGAACTGCACAACCCGACCCAGGGCATGCGCCAGGGCAACGATATCGGCAGCCAATACCGCTCGGTGATCTATGCCACCACGCCGGAGCAACTGGCGGCGGCTAAGGCCAGTGCCGAGGCTTATCAGCAAGAGCTGACCAAGGCCGGCCTGGGCGAGATCACCACCGAAATCGACGAAGCGCCGACGGTTTACTTCGCCGAGGCGTATCACCAGCAGTACCTGGCGAAGAATCCCCAGGGTTATTGCGGCATCGGCGGCACCGGCGTGACCTGCCCGATATAAAGGGGCAACACCGGTCAAAATGTGGGAGGGGGCTTGCTCCCGATTGCGGTGTATCAGTGACAAATGTACTGACTGACACCCCGCAATCGGGGGCAAGCCCCCTCCCACACTGGTTTGTGTTTGGCTTGAAATAGGCTATTCAGCGATGAGCCAATCCATCTGCCAGCCGCCCTGGGTCTGGCCCAGTTGCCTGGACAGCCACGGCAGCAATTCACGCAGCTCCTCTTCCAGGCCCCACGGCGGGTTGGCGATTGCCAGGCCTGAGCCGGTCAGGGTGTTGGGCGTATCCAGTGGATGCACCAGCAGCTCTACGCGCAACAGCTTCGGCGCACCGGTGCCGGCCAGGTCCTGGTAGAAGCGGCGCAACATGCGCGGATCTTTCACCGGGTACCAGATTGCCGCGACCGTCTGGCGCATGCGGCTGACGGCTTCCTTGAGGGACGCCGCGCAACGCTGCATTTCATCGAGCTTTTCAAACGGTGGATCGATCAGCATCAATGCGCGTTTTTCCGGCACCGGCAACAGGGCGCGCGGCACATGCCAGCCTTCGCCAAGGTGCACCTTGACCCGACGATCACCCTTCATGTTGTCCTTGAGCAACACGCCGTCTTCCGGGTGCTTTTCGTTGAGCAGTACACGGTCCTGGGGGCGCGTCAGGCGCCGCGCCAGCTCCGGCGAGCCTGGGTAGTAGCGCAACTGACCATCCGGGTTCATCTCGTGGAGCACGCGCATGTAATCGGCAGTGAGCGGCGGCAGGTCGTTTGCGCCCCACAGGCGGGCGATGCCTTCCAGGTATTCACCGGTGCGGTTGGCCTGGTCACCCTGCAGGTCGTACAGGCCAATGCCGGCATGGGTATCGAGGTAGGCGAACGGCTGCTCCTTGCGCGACATCAAGGCGATGAGGCGGGTCAAGGTCAGGTGTTTGAAGACATCGGCGTGGTTGCCGGCGTGAAAGGCGTGACGATAATTCATGGTTGCTCCTGCGCAGGGGGCGAAGTTTACCTTCTACCGGCGCAAAGGTGCAGGGCCGCATGGCGGCTGGTGTTTTTGTTAACTCAACTGCGCAGCGAGGTAATCGGCCAGCGCTGCATGGTTGACTCCCGGCCTGCGCGCGAACCAGGCGAGCTTGTGTTGCAAGGTGGCCGGCGTGAACGCGGCATACACATCAGGACGCTGCTCTTGCAGCCATTGCAACAGGTTGCCGACCAGTACCTGAGGCGACTGCGCAGCCAGGTGCTCGAGCAATGGCGCAGGCACTCGCCACCAGGGCCAGGGCTTGGCAGGGGTGATCTGGCCGGTCGCCACCGTCAGCGGCTGACCATTGATCAAATAACGCCCAAACACCGGCAAGACCTTCCCCGCCTCGTCACCCAATTGCTGCCACATTGGCTGAAACTGAGCGCCATCCCAGAAGCGTAGAAACACCGCCTGGTTATTGGGCATAAACACCTTGGTCAAGCTTTGCAGATGGGCGATCACGGTGTCCAACGCGCTGGAGGATACCGCCAACCAACCCCAATCGGTGGCGTGCGCGGTGGCTACCCAATCGAGAAAGGCGCTACCCGGCTCGACAATGCCCACATAAGGCATCACCTCGTCCCAATGGGCGTAGGCCGTACCCGCCCAGATCGCTCGCGGCAGCGGCCCTGCCGTCAGGTTTTGCCAGGCGACGAGCGGTTTGGCGGCGCTGGCATTGCCCAGCACTGCGAAGATGCGCTCATCGCCGCGCAAGGGAAACTGTGCCAACCAGGTGCCAGGATCCATGAGTGCCTGCATCAGGAAACCCTCCGCGCATGATCGGTGATATCACACTGCCCGCCCCGACAACGCTCGCACTCTTCGCAAAACGGCGCGCTGCGTTTCAGGCTGGCGACTTGCACAGGGCTCAGGGGGAGCGGGATAACCGCCAGTACCGTCTCCTTCAAACCGGGCGTCAACGGCGCCGCCGCAGGTGCTGGCGCCCCGCCAAGCTGGATTGGCACACTGCTGAAAATCCCGCCCGCCGACAGCGTGATCGACTGCCCTCCCGCCTGAATCGTAACGCTGGCCCCCGCATCGATGACGATGCTCTGCCCGGCGCCAATCTGAATGGTCCTGCCAGCCCGCATCTGCTGCGAGCCGCCGACCATCAGATGATCATCCTGCTTGAGCTCGGTCAGGCGGTTGCCATGGGTAATGCGCTGCTCTTCGCCGTGCAACTCATGGTGCGACTCGCCGCCGACCTTCACCCGACGCCTCTTATCAACCTGCACCTGCTGGTCGTGCAATACATGCTGGGTCCAATCACGCTGGGCACGCAGGTAGATTTCTTCGGCGCCCTTGCGGTCTTCGATGCGCAGCTCGTTGTAGCCGCCACCGCCGGGCGTGCTCTGGCTGCGAAAGATGCTGCGGGTCTTGTCCGCCGGCAGATCGAGGGGCACCGATGTCGCGGCATTGGGCAGGCAGCCCATCACCAGCGGCATATCCGGGTCGCCATTGATGAACCCCACCAGCACTTCCATGCCGACCCTGGGAATCAGCACCGTGCCATAACGGTCATGGGCCCAACCACTGGCGACTCGCAGCCAGCAGCTGGACTGATCAGTCCGCTCGCCAGCACGGTCCCAGGCCATTTGCACCTTCACCCGGCCGTATTCATCGCAGTGAATTTCGCTGTCGACGGGCCCGGTAACCACCGCGCTCTGATAGCCGGACACACTCGGGCGGGTTAGTTCAGGCAAAGGGGGACGAAACATGACATCCCATGGGGCGGCAATGAATGTGTTGCGATAGCCCTGACGAAAATCCCCGCCGGCGAGGTCTGTGACAGCCTCCTCCAACACCTGGGGTTGCATACCTTCATGGGTGATTTGCGTCACCAACCACAACCCATTCCAGTCCTCACGCGGATGCCCGCTCAGTCTGAGGAAGCGGCCGCTGACCAATCCAGGCTCATCACCCGAGCCATGCGCCAGCCGATAGTCGCTGCGATGGCGCTCCAGCCCACGCTGCGCGAGGTATTTGCCATGGGGACGCTCGCTGAAATGGCCGGGGAAGAATTGCTGCTCAAGATTGGGAAGTTGCTCGCCGGTAGCTGCACTTTCCAGCTCAAGGCGCGGTTTACGAAAATCGTAATCGCGCAGGTTCACCGATGTGGTGCGCGTTTCCAGCTCCACGGCAAACCGCTTGATCGCCGGGGTCTGCGCGACCATTCCGGAACCCGGCATATACGCGGTTGGCTGTTGCGCCTGGGCGAACACGGTCTGGTCATCGCCAAACACCAGCAGGTGCTGTTCGGCTGAATGTTGAAAGTGATAGTGAATGCCCTGCTCGGCACACAGGCGCTGAACGAATGCCAGGTCGGTTTCACCAAACTGCACGCAATACTCGCGTTCGGGGTAAGTACCGCTCAGGCGAAACTCGAATTGATTGCTCTGGATGCCCTGCCCCGTCAACACCAGCGCCACAATCTGCGGCACCGTCTTGTGCTGGAAGATACGTTGGTGGCTGCTGTGTTTCAGGTAGGTCAGGTGCGGCACAAGGCTGAACTGATAGCGCGTGAGGCGCCGCCCGGAATCACCCTGCGCTACCCGGTAAACCAGGCCATGCACACCATGGCCCTGATCATCGAAACCGAGGTACGCCGGGTGATGCAGCAGGTTCTCGAGGTTCAGGTCAGGCTGCTCGCAGACCAACTCAAGGTCAAAACGATAGGGCTGGCTGAGCGCTTCGTTACCCTTGAAGCTGTAGACCCTGAGGTCACTGGCAACCCCATCCAGGGTCAGGGTAAACGCGGTTTGATTGGCAGGAGCGAACATCCGGTGTTTCTCTGCAAAAAAATAGGCGACCGATTCTGCACCACTGTTGCGCCCTGCTGAGCAGACCCCAGGAAAATCAGTAAAACCCTACACGCGAACGTCGGAATCCTCTTCGGAGCGTCGTAAATCACAGGCAAAAAAAGGCCCGCCATCCGTAGGACGCGGGCCTTTTTGTTAACTCATCGAGCGCCCAGCGCCCGGCGAATTACTTATTGAGGTTGTAATCTTTTTCTGCGGCATCAAAGCGCTCGACCATACCGGCAGTCGGTGCACCCATCTTGCTCACGAAATAGATCGCCAGGCTGGCGAAGATGAAGCCTGGGATGATTTCGTACAGGCCCAGCACTTCGAAGTGCTTCCACACGATCACGGTGATCGCGCCGACCAGGATGCCGGCCAGTGCGCCGTTGCGGGTCATGTTTTTCCAGATCACCGAGATCAGCACCACAGGCCCGAACGCGGCGCCGAAACCGGCCCAGGCGTAGCTGACCAGGCCCAGTACGCGGTTTTCCGGGTTGGCGGCCATGGCGATGGCGATCAAGGCCACCACCAGCACCATGATCCGACCGACCCATACCAGTTCAAGCTGGGACGCGCCCTTGCGCAGGAAAGCCTTGTAGAAATCTTCGGTCAGGGCGCTGGAGCACACCAGCAACTGGCAGCTCAAAGTGCTCATCACGGCCGCCAGGATGGCCGACAGCAATACACCGGCAATCCATGGGTTGAACAGGATCTTGGCCAGTTCGATAAATACCCGCTCAGGGTTTTCAGTCACCGGGCCTGCCACTTCCGGGTGCGCCGAGAAGTAAGCGATACCGAAGAAGCCCACCGCCACGGTGCCGCCCAGGCACAGGATCATCCAGGTCATGGAGATGCGACGCGCGTTGGCAATCGACTTCACCGAATCCGCCGCCATGAACCGCGCGAGGATGTGCGGCTGGCCGAAGTAACCCAGACCCCAGCCCATCAGCGAGATAACGCCGATGAAAGTGGTGTTTTTCAGCATGTCGAAGCTGGTCGGGTCCTTGGCTTCGATGGCCAGGAAGGTGGTGTCCACGCCGCCGGTCGCCAGCAGTACGATGATCGGCGTCAGGATCAACGCGAAGATCATAAGTGTGGCTTGCACGGTATCGGTCCAGCTGACCGCCAGGAAACCGCCAACAAAGGTGTAGGCAATGGTCGCTGCGGCACCGGCCCACAGCGCAGTCTCGTAGGACATGCCGAAGGTGCTTTCGAACAGGCGGGCACCGGCCACGATGCCGGAGGCGCAGTAAATGGTGAAGAACACCAGGATCACCACAGCGGAGATGATCCGCAGCAGCCCGCTTTTATCTTCGAAGCGGCTGGAGAAGTAATCCGGCAGGGTCAGGGCGTCGCCGTTGTGTTCGGTCTGCACGCGCAGGCGACCGGCCACGAACAGCCAGTTGAGGTAGGCACCGACGATCAGGCCGATAGCAATCCAGCTTTCCGACAAGCCCGACATGTAGATCGCGCCCGGCAGGCCCATCAACAACCAGCCGCTCATATCGGAAGCGCCGGCGGACAAAGCGGTCACCACGCTACCGAGGCTGCGACCGCCCAGGATGTAATCGGAAAGGTTATTGGTGGAGCGATAGGCCATCAAGCCGATCAGTACCATTGCTGCGATGTAGATCACGAACGTGATCAGGGTGGGATTACTAACGCTCATAGAAGTGACGCCCTGGCTTTGTTTTTATGTAGCGACGGTCTGTCAGCCCGCTACCGGTGTTAACCGGGTAAACGATGCTGCCTGCCGCGCATTTATGACTGACGTTTCCCCAGGAAAGCCGCCAGCCGATGAACCGACTGTGGAAGTGGTTGCACCTTGGTGCGCGAATGCTATTCAACAAAGCAAATAAGGTGCAACCAGTTTCTCGTGAATAAGTTGCACCTACGCGTATTTCGGGACAAACGCCGGTTTTTTGCTCCTTTTCGGAGCAAGAACACTCTATCTCAGAATGAAATGCACCACCAAAGCGCCGATTCGGCAGAAGGCCGGATTTTTTCCGATCAACCGTCGAAAATTTCTTGAACAAAAAGGGTTGCACCCGGTTGCACCTCATCATGGGCAAAGCTAATCTTGCCGCCAGCAGATGCCACTCGGTAGTGGCACCCATGAGGATAACAAAATGGCTACGACCACCCTTGGGGTCAAACTCGACGACCCGACCCGCGAGCGCCTGAAGACCGCCGCGTCCTCCATTGATCGCACGCCGCACTGGCTGATCAAACAGGCAATTTTCAATTACCTGGAGAAACTCGAGGGTGGTGCAACCCTTTCCGAACTTAACGGTTCGGGCAGCAAGGATGCCGACGACGCCGGCGAAGTCCAGCATGACCACGCGCACCAGTGCTTCCTCGAGTTCGCCGAGAGCATCCTGCCGCAATCTGTACTGCGCGCCTCGATCACCGCCGCTTACCGTCGCCCCGAGCCGGAAGTGGTGCCGATGCTGATCGAGCAGGCGCGCCTGCCGGTAGAAATGGCCGAAGCCACCAACAAGCTGGCCGCCACGATTGCCGAAAAATTGCGCAACCAGAAAAGCGCTGGCGGCCGTGCCGGTATCGTTCAGGGCCTGCTGCAGGAATTTTCCCTGTCGTCCCAGGAAGGCGTGGCGCTGATGTGCCTGGCCGAAGCGCTGCTGCGCATCCCGGACAAAGGCACGCGCGATGCACTGATCCGCGACAAGATCAGCACCGGCAACTGGCACCCGCACCTGGGCAACAGCCCGTCGCTGTTCGTCAATGCTGCTACCTGGGGCCTGCTGTTGACCGGCAAACTGGTCGCGACCCATAACGAAGCAGGCTTGACCTCGTCCCTGAGCCGCATCATCGGCAAAAGCGGCGAGCCGATGATCCGCAAGGGCGTCGACATGGCCATGCGCCTGATGGGTGAACAGTTCGTCACCGGCGAAACCATCGCCGAAGCCCTGGCCAATGCGAGCAAGTTCGAAGCCAAGGGTTTCCGCTATTCCTACGACATGCTCGGGGAAGCCGCCCTCACCGAACACGACGCCCAGAAGTACCTGGCTTCGTATGAACAAGCCATTCACTCCATCGGCAAAGCGTCCCACGGCCGTGGGATCTATGAAGGCCCAGGCATCTCCATCAAGCTCTCCGCTCTGCACCCGCGTTACAGCCGCGCGCAGTACGAACGGGTGATGGACGAACTGTACCCGCGCCTGTTGTCGCTGACCCTGCTGGCCAAGCAATACGACATCGGCCTGAACATCGATGCCGAAGAAGCCGACCGCCTCGAGTTGTCCCTGGACCTGCTCGAGCGCCTGTGCTTCGAGCCGCAACTGACTGGCTGGAACGGCATCGGTTTCGTGATCCAGGCCTACCAGAAGCGTTGCCCTTACGTGATCGACTACGTGATCGACCTGGCACGCCGCAGCCGCCACCGTCTGATGATCCGTCTGGTCAAAGGCGCGTACTGGGACAGCGAAATCAAGCGCGCCCAGGTTGAAGGCCTGGAAGGCTACCCCGTGTACACCCGCAAGGTGTATACCGACGTTTCCTACATTGCCTGCGCACGCAAACTGCTCTCGGTGCCGGAAGCCATCTACCCGCAGTTCGCCACGCACAACGCCCATACGTTGTCGGCCATCTATCACATTGCCGGTCAGAACTATTACCCCGGCCAGTACGAGTTCCAATGCCTGCACGGCATGGGCGAACCGCTGTACGAGCAAGTGGTAGGCAAAGTTTCCGAAGGCAAGCTGAACCGTCCCTGCCGCGTGTACGCACCGGTCGGCACTCACGAAACACTGCTGGCGTACCTGGTACGTCGCCTGCTGGAAAACGGTGCGAACACCTCGTTCGTCAACCGCATCGCCGATCACTCCATCTCGATTCAGGAGCTGGTGGCCGATCCAGTGGCGAACATCGAGCAGATGGCGACGGCGGAAGGCGGCTTCGGCCTGCCGCACCCGCGTATCCCGCTGCCGCGTGACCTGTACGGCAGCGACCGCGCCAATTCGGCCGGTATCGACCTGGCCAACGAGCATCGCCTGGCTTCGCTGTCCTGCGCCCTGCTGGCCACCGCCCACAACGACTGGAAAGCCGCGCCGATGCTCGGTTGCGCCGCCAGCGAACAACCGGCTGCAGCGGTGCTGAACCCGTCCGACGTGCGCGATGTGGTCGGCCACGTTCAGGAGGCCACCGTCGAAGACGTCGACAACGCCATCCAGTGCGCCATCAGCGCCGCGCCGATCTGGCAGGCCACCCCGCCCGCCGAACGCGCCGCGATCCTGGAGCGCGCCGCCGACCTGATGGAAGGCGAGATCCAGCCATTGATGGGCCTGCTGGCCCGTGAAGCCGGCAAGACCTTCGCCAACGCCATCGCTGAAGTGCGCGAAGCCGTGGACTTCCTGCGCTACTACGCGGTGCAGGCGCGTAATGATTTCACCAACGACGCCCACCGCCCGTTGGGCCCGGTGGTGTGCATCAGCCCATGGAACTTCCCGCTGGCAATCTTCAGCGGCCAGGTCGCGGCGGCATTGGCTGCCGGTAATCCGGTGCTGGCCAAACCGGCCGAACAAACCCCGCTGGTCGCCGCCCAGGCCGTGCGCATCCTGCTCGAAGCCGGTATTCCGCAAGGCGTGCTGCAATTGCTGCCGGGCCAGGGCGAAAGTATCGGTGCCCGCCTGGTCGGTGATGATCGTGTCAAAGGCGTGATGTTCACCGGCTCCACCGAGGTTGCGCGCTTGCTGCAACGCAATGTCGCCGGTCGCCTGGATGCCCAGGGCCGTCCGATTCCGCTGATCGCCGAAACCGGTGGCCAGAACGCGATGATCGTGGATTCCTCGGCGCTCACCGAACAAGTGGTGATTGACGTGGTGTCGTCGGCTTTCGACAGCGCCGGCCAACGTTGCTCGGCCCTGCGCGTATTGTGCCTGCAGGAAGATTCGGCAGACCGTGTCATCGAAATGCTCAAGGGCGCCATGGCGGAATGCCGCCTGGGCAACCCGGAACGCCTGTCGGTGGATATCGGCCCGGTGATCGACGCCGAAGCCAAGGCTGGTATCGAGAAACACATCCAGGCCATGCGCGACAAAGGCCGCAACGTTTACCAGGTGGCGATTGCCGATGGCGAAGAGATCAAGCGTGGCACCTTCGTGATGCCCACCCTGATCGAGCTGGAAAGCTTCGATGAGCTGCAACGCGAAATCTTCGGCCCGGTGCTGCACGTGGTGCGCTACAAGCGCAAAGAGATCGACCAGCTCATCAGCCAGATCAATGCCTCCGGCTACGGCCTGACCCTGGGCGTGCACACCCGCATCGACGAGACCATCGCCAAGGTGATCGACAACGTCAATGCCGGTAACGTCTACGTCAACCGAAACATCGTGGGTGCCGTGGTGGGCGTGCAGCCGTTCGGCGGCGAAGGCCTGTCGGGTACCGGCCCGAAAGCCGGTGGCCCGCTGTACCTGTACCGCCTGCTGTCGACTCGTCCTACCGATGCGATCGAGCAATCCTTCGTACGTGGCGACAAGCTGGCTGCGCCGGATGTGCGCCTGCGCGACGCCATGAGCCAACCGCTGACCGCGTTGAAAACCTGGGCCGACAGCCACAACTTCAGCGAACTGAGCGCCCTGTGCAGCCAATTCGCCGCCCAGTCGCAAAGCGGTATCACCCGCCAACTGGCCGGCCCGACCGGCGAGCGCAACAGCTATGCGATCCTGCCGCGTGAACACGTGCTGTGCCTGGCGGAAGTGGAAGGTGACCTGCTGACCCAACTCGCTGCGGTATTGGCGGTAGGCGGTTCTGCGGTATGGCCGGAAACCGAGCTGACCAAGGCCGTGTTCCCACGCCTGCCGAAAGATATTCAGACGAAGATCAAGCGCGTGGCCGACTGGACCAAAGACGACGTGGTGTTCGACGCTGTCCTGCACCACGGTGATTCCGACCAGCTGCGTGCGGTGTGCCAGCAAGTGGCGCAGCGCGGTGGGGCGATTGTTGGGGTGCATGGTTTGTCACAGGGCGAAACATCCATTGCCCTGGAGCGGTTGGTGATCGAGCGGGCGTTGAGCGTTAACACGGCTGCTGCCGGCGGTAATGCGAGCCTGATGACCATCGGTTAAACGCGGGCTGATCGTTCCCACGCTCCGCGTGGGAACGCAGCTCAAGGACGCTCTGCGTCCAGAAGCGTGACGCGGAGCGTCAAGAGAGGCGTTTCCACGCAGAGCGTGGGAACGATCTTAAACACACTGCTATCGGGGCCAAGCCCCCTCCCACATTTGGCCTCATTTCAATTCCCTGCCTGCGTTCTGCCCCTCCATCACCCAGATCAATCTTGCTATCCAGCCTCTATTCGCACACTTAGACTCACGGCAATTCCTTAAAAGGTAAGCCGCCATGTCCGAGACGCTGCTCAGTTCCCGCAATCTGGCTTTCGAGCTATATGAAGTCCTCGATGCCGAGGGCCTGACCCAGCGCGAGCGGTTTGCCGAGCACAATCGCGAAACCTTCGACGCCGCCATCAGCACAGCGCGCAACATTGCCGAAAAGTACTTCGCGCCTCACAACCGCAAGAACGATGAAAACGAACCGCGTTACGAAGACGGTAAGGCGATTCTGATTCCGGAAGTGAAACCGGCGGTAGATGCCTTCCTGGAAGCCGGTTTCCTCAATGCCGCCCGCAGCTTCGAAGCCGGCGGCATGCAGTTGCCGACCCTGCTGTCCCAGGCCTGCTTCGCTCACTTCCAATCCGCCAACGCGGCCTCTACGTCCTACCCGTTCCTGACCATGGGCGCCGCCAACCTGATCGAAAGTTTCGGCACCGAGGAGCAGAAACAGCGCTTCCTGCAACCTATGATCGAAGGCCGCTTCTTCGGCACCATGGCCTTGACCGAGCCGCACGCTGGTTCATCCCTGTCGGATATTCGTACCCGCGCGGAGCCTGCGGCTGACGGCAGCTATCGGCTGAAGGGCAACAAGATCTTCATCTCCGGCGGCGACCATCCGCTGTCGGAAAACATCGTGCATATGGTGCTGGCCAAGCTGCCCGATGCACCGGCCGGGGTGAAGGGCATTTCGTTGTTTATCGTGCCCAAATTCCTGGTCAACGCTGACGGCAGCCTGGGCGAGCGCAACGATGTACTGCTGGCCGGGCTGTTTCACAAGATGGGCTGGCGCGGCACGACGTCCACAGCACTCAATTTTGGCGATAACGGCAACTGTGTCGGCTATCTGGTCGGCAAACCGCACCAGGGCCTGAGTTGCATGTTCCAGATGATGAACGAGGCACGGATCGGCGTCGGCATGGGCGCGGTGATGCTCGGTTACGCGGGCTATCTCTACTCGTTGGAGTACGCCCGCGAACGTCCGCAAGGCCGCCTGCCGGACAGCAAAGACCCGAGCACCGCACCGGTGTCGATCATCCAGCACGCCGATATCAAACGTATGCTGCTGACCCAAAAAGCCTACGTGGAAGGCGCCTTCGACCTGGGCCTGTACGCCGCACGCCTGTTCGACGACACCACCACCCTGCCAAGCGAAACCGAACGCAAACAAGCCCACGAGTTGCTGGACCTGCTGACCCCCATCGTCAAATCCTGGCCGTCGGAGTTCTGCCTCAAGGCCAACGAACTGGCGATTCAGATTCTCGGCGGCCATGGCTATACCCGCGAGTACCCGGTCGAGCAGTACTACCGCGATAACCGCCTGAATCCGATCCACGAAGGCACCCATGGCATCCAGTCCCTGGACCTGCTTGGGCGTAAGTTGGCGCAGAACGGCGGTGCCGGGCTCAAGCAATTGATTCGACTGATCGCCGAGACAGGTGCTCGAGCGCAGCCATACCCATCGCTCACCGCACTGAGGGAACCGCTGGAGCAATTGGTCAACCGCCTGCAACGCGTGACCCTCGGCCTGCTGAGCGATCTCGCCCAGGGCAAGGTCAACAGCAGCCTGGCGAACTCGGCGCTGTACCTGAAAGTGTTCGGGCACACGGTAATTGGCTGGCGCTGGCTGGAACAGGCAATTCGCGCCGAAGAAGGGCTGGCCAAGGGCAATGCGGCCGATGTGGCCTTCTATAAAGGCAAGCTCCAGGCCGCCCGGTACTTCCTGACCTGGGAAGTACCAAGCTGCCATCATGAACTGGCGATTCTGGAGGCACGCGACGATACGTGCCTGGGGATGCAGGATGCGTGGTTCTAAGGCTGGATCGCCTTGGAAATCACCTCGACCGTGGCGCTGACTTGCTCTTGGTAACGGTCGAGTTCCTGTTGGTGAGCCTGCTGCATTTCGATCTGCTCGGCGCACAGGTTCAGCGCGGCCAATACCAATAATTTGTCACCAATGAGGGTCGGGTACTTTTTTTTGGTCGTGGCCAGGGAAGCCTTGAGCATGGTCACGGCGTGCATCAGGGTTTGGTCTTCCCCGGCCGGCGCCTTGATCGAGTAATCCTCACCGAGAATCGAAACGACCTTTATCCCTTCATTCATGCGCTGACAGGCCCTGCGCTCACACGCTCAACCAGTGCCTGGATGCGGGCAGCGGTGGCGCCATGCTTTTCTTCCTGTTCCATCAGGTTCAGTTGCAGGCTGTCGTTTTCGTCCTTGGACTGGGCCAACTGCGCCTTGAGGGATTCGTTGCTGCTCAGCAGGTCCTGGTTCTGCTGTACCAGGTCGTTGACCAGTTGTTCCAGTTGGCTGAGGGATGTTTCTAACATTTTGATTTCTCGGGCTTTTTAAAAGGGCGGTGACGATAAAGAAAATTCACCTCGGATGCCAGGGTTATCCCCGGCGCGCAGCCCGATGCTCAAGGGCCGGGCCGCGCTTTCGAGCCTTAGTGACTGTAATTACCCGATCTGGTTCCTGAATCCGTACAACCCCTGGTCAGCTGCGACAAAAGCGCGCGCCCCCTTAAGACTTTAGTCGCAGGGCCGATACGCGATGTACACCCCGTCTCATGGCCGCACGGATCGCGCTTCTCCCCAGGATTCCAGCATGTCTCTCCGTAATATGAATATCGCCCCGAGGGCTTTCCTCGGCTTCGCGTTTATCGGCGCGTTGATGTTGTTTCTCGGCGTGTTCGCCCTGAACCAGATGAGCAAGATCCGTGCTGCCACCGAAGACATCACCCTGTCCAGCGTGCCAAGCATCCGCGCCCTCGACGAATTCACTCAGCTGACCTTGCGCCTGCGCGTATTGTCGTACCGCTTGCTCACCAACCGCGAGCCGGAGGTACAGCAGAAAACCCTGGAAGCCTTCGACGTGCGCAACCAGCAGATCCGCACCGCCCAGGGCGTGTATGAAAAGCTGATCGAGAGCCGCGAAGAACGCGCGACCTACGATGAATACGTGCGATTGCTGGCCCAGTACCATCAGATCGAAGAGCGCATGAAAAGCCTGTCACGGGCCAACCAGGTCGACGAATTGCGCGCCCTGCTCAACACCGAACTGCTGAGCAACTCCGAGCAGGTCAATGCGGTGCTCGGCCGCCTGCTGGAAATCAACAACAGCATGGCCCTGGCCACCAACCAGCAGGCCGAAGACCAGTACGACCTGGCCTTCAACATGGTCGTGGGCCTGCTGGTGGTCGCCACCGCGCTGACCCTGTTGTTCGCCTGGCTGTTGACTCGCAGCATCACCGTGCCGATTTCCCAAGCGCTGGAAGCGGCCGAAGAAGTGGCCGAAGGCAACCTCACGCGCCCGATCAAAGTCGACGGCAACGATGAGGCCGGCCGCCTGCTCGCCGCCATGGCCAAGATGCAGGACAAACTGCGCGACACCCTGCAACGCATCGCCGGCTCCGCCACGCAACTGGCGTCGGCCGCCGAAGAGCTCAACGCCGTCACCGACGAAAGCGCGCGTGGCCTGACCCAGCAGAACAATGAGATCGAACAGGCCGCCACCGCGGTGAACGAAATGACCAGCGCGGTCGAGGAAGTCGCGCGCAATGCCGTGAGCACCTCCGAAGCCTCGCGCAACGCCACCACCTCGGCCGGTGATGGCCGTGACCTGGTGCAGGAAACCGTCAGCGCCATCGAGCGCATGAGCGGCGACGTGCAAGCCACCGCGACCTTGATCGGTGAGTTGGCCAATGAATCCCGCGATATCGGCAAAGTGCTGGATGTAATCCGTGGCCTGGCCGACCAGACCAACCTGCTGGCCCTCAACGCGGCCATCGAAGCGGCGCGGGCCGGTGAGGCCGGGCGTGGTTTTGCGGTAGTGGCGGACGAGGTCCGGGCACTGGCCCATCGTACCCAGCAGTCCACCAGCGAGATCGAGCGCATGATCGGCAGCATCCAGGCCGGCACCGAGCATGCGGTGGATTCGATGCGCAACAGCACTGAGCGCGCCGAATCCACGCTGAACATCGCCAAGGGCGCAGGAATGTCGCTGGACACCATCAACACGGCAATTGTCGAGATCAACGAGCGCAACCTGGTGATCGCCAGTGCAGCGGAAGAACAGGCGCAGGTCGCGCGGGAAGTCGACCGTAACCTGGTGAATATCCGCGATCTGTCGGTGCAATCGGCGACAGGCGCCAGCCAGACCAGCGCGGCGAGCAGCGAGCTGTCGCGCCTGGCGGTGGATTTGAACGGGATGGTTGGCCGCTTCCGCCTGTAAAAATGTGGGGGGGCTTTGATCGTTCCCACGCTCCGCGTGGGAATGCCTCAGGTGACGCTTTGCGTCACGACGTCAAGAGCGGACGCGCAGCGTCCAATGAGGCGTTCCCACGCAGAGCGTGGGAACGATCTTTTGACAGCGCAGCAATTCAACAGGTTAGAATCCCTGGCACGCAGACTGCATGGTCAGTTTGCGCCCTGTCTTTCCCTGCTCTGGAGTACTGCCTTTGAATGCGACGACCATCAACAGCCTGTTCTTGATCGGCGCGTTGCTGGTGAGTGCGAGCATTCTGGTGAGTTCTCTGTCGTCGCGCCTGGGCATCCCGATCCTGGTGATCATCCTGGCCGTGGGCATGATCGCCGGCGTCGATGGCGGCGGCATCATCTTCGATAACTACCCGACCGCCTACCTGGTGGGCAACCTGGCGCTGGCCGTGATCCTGCTCGACGGCGGTTTGCGCACGCGGGTGGCGAGTTTCCGCGTGGCACTCTGGCCTGCGTTGTCCCTGGCCACGGTGGGCGTGTTGATCACCACCGGCCTCACCGGCATGGCCGCGGCCTGGCTGTTCGACCTAAACATCGTGCAGGGCTTGCTGATCGGCGCCATTGTTGGTTCCACGGACGCCGCAGCCGTGTTCTCGCTGCTGGGCGGCAAGGGCTTGAACGAACGGGTGACCGCCAGCCTGGAAATCGAATCCGGCAGCAACGACCCGATGGCGGTGTTCCTCACCGTGACCCTGATCGACATGCTCGCCAGCGGCCAGACCGGCCTGCATTGGAGCCTGCTGACCCACCTGATCCGCGAGTTCGGCATCGGCGGCCTGGTCGGCCTGGGCGGCGGCTGGCTGATGCTGCAGATGGTCAACCGCATCAACCTGGCCACCGGCCTGTACCCGATCCTGGTGATCGCCGGCGGCCTGTTCGTCTTCGCGCTGACCAACGCCTTGCACGGCAGCGGCTTTCTCGCCGTGTACCTGTGCGGCCTGGTGATCGGCAACCGTCCAGTGCGCAGCCGTCATGGCATCCTGCATATGCTCGACGGCATGGCCTGGCTGGCGCAGATCGGCATGTTCCTGGTGCTGGGCCTGCTGGTCACGCCCCATGACTTGCTGCCGATCGCCCTGCCGGCACTGGGCCTGGCGCTGTGGATGATCCTGTTTGCACGGCCGCTGTCGGTGATGGTCGGCCTGTTGCCTTTCAAGGCGTTCCACGGCCGGGAAAAAGCCTTTATCGCCTGGGTCGGCCTGCGCGGCGCGGTGCCGATCATCCTTGCGGTGTTCCCGCTGATGGCCGGCCTGCCCCATGCCCAGCTGTACTTCAACCTGGCGTTCTTTATCGTGCTGGTGTCGCTGCTGGTGCAGGGCACCAGCCTGCCGTGGGTGGCCAAGTTGCTGAAAGTCACCGTACCGCCAGACCCGGCGCCGATTTCCCGCGCGGCCCTGGAAGTGCATGTCACCAGCGAGTGGGAGCTGTTCGTCTACCGCCTGGGCGCAGAGAAATGGTGCATCGGCGCCGCCCTGCGCGAGTTGAAAATGCCCGAGGGCACGCGGATCGCGGCGCTATTCCGTGGCCAGCAACTGCTCCATCCGTCGGGTAGTACGGTGCTGGAAGTCGATGATTTGCTCTGCGTCATCGGCCATGAACACAACCTGCCGGCCCTGGGCAAACTGTTCAGCCAGGCCCCGCAACGCGGCCTCGACCTGCGCTTCTTCGGCGACTTCGTACTCGAAGGCGACGCCCAGCTCGGCGCGGTGTCGGCGCTGTACGGGCTCAAGCTCGAAGGTATCGACCCGGACATGCCGTTGAGCCGCTTCATCACCCAGAAAGTCGGCGGCGCGCCGGTGGTGGGCGACCAGGTGGAGTGGAACAACACCATCTGGACCGTCGCGGTCATGGACGGGAACAAGATTGGCAAAGTCGGCGTCAGATTCCCCGAAGGAAGTCGCCCGGGCCCCGGGCTCTTCCTCTAAACTGCGGGGCCACACGCCCCGATTCTTCATCTAGCTCGACCGGTCTCTATGCCAACCCTGCGCACTTTTCTCGCCACTGCCCTGCTGGGCCTGACTCTTTGTGTTGGCACCGTTCACGCGGCCGACCCACCCAGCGCCGACGCCGTCCAGCAAACCCTGGACAAACTGCCCGACCGCAAGCTGCCCGACGCCGACATGAAGGCGTTGCAGAGCATCCTGCAACAGACCCTGACGTTCCTGGCTAACAAGCAGGAGTACGAGCAGCGCCTGGCAGATCTGAAGCGCCAGCTGGAAGATGCCCCGCGCCAGACGACGGACAACCAGCGCGAGCTGACTCGGCTCAAGGCCACCAGAATCATCCCGGTGGCCCAACGCTACGCCAGCCTGCCCGTGCCGCAGCTTGAACAATTGCTGGTGCAACGCACCACCCAGCAAGGTGATCTGCAAAAAGAGCTTGCCGACGCCAATAGTCTGACCATCGCCGCCCAAACCCGCCCCGAGCGCGCCCAAACCGAAATCAGCAGCAGCCAGACGCGCATCCAGCAGATCAATGCGACCCTCAAGACCGGCAAAGACAACGGCAAAGCCCTTAGCGCCGACCAGCGCAACCAGCTCAACGCCGAACTCGCCGCCCTGAATGCGCTGATCCCCCTGCGCCGCCAGGAACTGGCCGGCAACAGCCAGTTGCAAGACCTGGGCAACAGCCAGCACGACCTGATCCAGGAAAAAACCGCGCGCCTGGAGCAGGAAATCCAGGACCTGCAAACCCTGATCAACCAGAAACGCCTGGCCCAGTCCCAGCAGACGGTGACCCAACAGTCCATCGAAGCACAGAAAGCCGGCGGCAGCAGCCTGCTGGCCACGGAAAGCGCGGCCAACCTGAAGCTCTCCGACTACTTGCTCAAGAGCACCGACCGCCTCAACGACCTGACCCAGAAAAACCTGCAGACCAAGCAGCAACTGGACACCGTCACCCAAAGCGATTCGGCGCTGGACGAGCAGATCAACGTGCTCAAGGGCAGCCTGCTGCTGTCCAAGATCCTCTACAAGCAGAAACAGGCGCTGCCACGCCTGACCGTCGACCGTGACCTGGCCGACGACATCGCCAACATTCGCCTGTACCAGTTCGAGGTCAACCAGCAGCGCGAGCTGATCAGCTCGCCCAGCGCGTATGTGGATAACCTGCTGGCCAACCAGCCGCCGGACGACGTCACCCCGCAATTGCGTCGCACCCTGCTGGAACTGGCAATCACCCGCAGCGACCTGCTGGAGCGCCTGAGCCGTGAATTGAGCGCACTGCTCAACGAATCCATCACCCTGCAACTGAACCAGAAACAACTGTTGAGCACCGCCACCACCCTGCGCGCCACGCTCGATGAACAGATGTTCTGGATCCCGAGCAACAAGCCGCTGGACACCGAGTGGCTGGAAACCGTACCGGCGCACCTGAGCAAGCAAGTCACCACCCTGCCCTGGGCCTCCAGCGTCAGCGAACTGTATGACGGCCTGACCCAGCGCCCGTGGCTGTTCCTGCCGCTGCTGCTGTTGATCGGCGCGCTGCTGTGGCGGCGCAAGGCGCTGTATCAGCGCCTCAACAAAGTTCACCTGGACATCGGTCACTTCAAGCGCGACAGCCAGTGGCACACGCCCCAGGCGATCCTGATCAATATCCTGCTGGCGATGCCGGTGTCCCTCGGCCTGGCGCTGTGCGGCTATGCGTTGCAGATCGACGCCCGTGGGCAGAACGCCAACCTGGGCTCGGCTTTGTTGCAGATCGCCCAGGCGTGGCTGGTGTTCTACACCGCTTACCGCATCCTGGCGCCCGGCGGCGTGGCCGAGCTGCACTTTCGCTGGGAAAAGCCCCAGGTGGAATTCCTGCAAGGTTGGGTACGCAAGCTCGGGCTGGTGGTACTGGCCCTGGTGGCCGTGGTGGCCATCGCCGAACACCAACCGGCGGCACTCGCCGAAGACGTGCTGGGCATCGCCGTGGTACTCACCTGCTACGCGCTGATGGCGTGGTTGCTCAGCCGCCTGCTGCTGAACAGCCCCACCCATGAAAAAGCCTCGCTGTTTCGCAAGACGATCGGGCTGGTCTTCACCGCCCTGCCCGTCGCATTGTTTATTGCCGTGTGCTTTGGCTACTACTACACCGCACTGAAACTCAGCGACCGCTTGATCAACACCCTGTACCTGCTGATGTTCTGGCTGGTAATCGAAGCCACCTTCGTGCGCTGGCTGAGCGTTGCCGCCCGACGCCTGGCGTATGCCCGCGCCCTGGCCAAACGTCAGGCCGCCAAGGAAGCCGGTGAAGGCGAAGCGGTGGTGGAAGAGCCCACCCTGGACATCGAAAAGGTCAACGAACAATCCTTGCGCCTGATCCGCCTGGCCTTGCTCGGGGCTTTATCGCAGCCCTGTACTGGGTCTGGTCGGACCTGATCTCGGTATTTTCCTACCTCGATAACGTCACGCTGTACGAATACACCAGCGGCACCGGCTCGAATATCAGCATGGTGCCGATCAGCATCGGCGACATGCTCGGCGCGCTGATCATCATCGGTATCACCTTCGCCCTGGCACGCAACCTGCCCGGTCTACTCGAAGTATTGGTGCTGTCCAAACTGGAGCTCGCACAAGGCAGCGCGTATGCCACCACGACGCTGCTGTCCTATGTGATTGCCGGCGTAGGTTTTGTCTCCACCTTGTCCACCCTGGGCGTGAGCTGGGACAAGTTGCAATGGTTGGTGGCCGCGCTGTCGGTCGGCCTGGGCTTCGGCATGCAGGAAATCTTCGCCAACTTCATCTCCGGCATCATGATCCTGTTCGAACGCCCCGTGCGCATCGGCGACACCATCACCATCGGCAACCTGTCGGGCACGGTGAGCAAGATCCGCATTCGCGCCACCACCATCACCGATTTCGACAACAAGGACATCATTGTCCCGAACAAGACCTTCATTACCGGGCAACTGATCAACTGGTCGCTGACCGACACCATCACTCGCGTCACCTTGAAACTGGGCGTGGACTACGGCTCCGACCTGGATCTGGTGAAGGAATTGTTACTCAAGGCCGCAAAGGAAAACCCACGGGTACTCAAAGAGCCCGAGCCCCACGTGTATTTCCTCAACTTCGGCGAAAGCACCCTCGACCACGAGCTGCGCATGCATGTGCGCGACCTGGGCGACCGCAACCCTGTGCTGGACGAGGTCAACCGCTTTATCAACCGTGAGTTCAAGAAACAGCACATCAACATCTCGTTCAGGCAGATGGAGGTGTATCTGAAAAACATGCAAGGCCAGGAATACAAACTGGTCCCGGTGGAAGACGAGCGCAAGACCATCGTCGCGCCCGAGCAGGACACCCCCGAGCCGCCCGCCGGAAAAGTCGCAGACGCGCCTGAACCACCGCCGAGCAAACTCGACTAACGAATTTACCCCCAGCAAAACGTTGGGGGCATCCTGCTGGAGATGGCCGGTGAAAGCCCTCGACGAACTGACCTTCGACAACCGCTTCGCACGCCTGGGCGATGCGTTCTCAACCCACGTTCTGCCCGAGCCCCTCGACGAGCCGCGCCTGGTGGTGGCAAGCAACGCCGCCATGGCCCTGCTCGACCTTGACCCGGCCGTGGCCGAAACGCCCGTGTTTGCCGAACTGTTCGGTGGCCACAAGCTATGGGCCGAAGCGGAACCGCGGGCGATGGTCTATTCCGGGCACCAGTTCGGCGGCTACACCCCGCAACTGGGTGATGGCCGAGGGTTGCTGCTGGGCGAGGTGTATAACCAGGCCGGCGAACATTGGGACCTGCACCTCAAGGGCGCCGGCATGACGCCCTACTCGCGGATGGGCGACGGGCGTGCGGTATTGCGCTCCTCGATCCGTGAGTTCCTCGCCTCCGAAGCCCTCCATGCATTGGGCATCCCCAGCAGTCGCGCCTTGTGCGTGATCGGCTCCAGTACACCGGTATGGCGTGAAAAACAGGAACGCGGGGCGATGGTGTTGCGCCTGGCACCCAGCCATATCCGCTTCGGGCATTTCGAATATTTCTATTACACCAAGCAGGCCGAGCAGCAGGCCCAGCTGGCTGAACACGTCTTGAACCTGCACTTTCCCGAGTGCCGCGAACAACCGGAACCTTACCTGGCGATGTTCCGTGAAGTCGTCGAACGCAATGCCGAGATGATCGCCAAATGGCAGGCGTATGGCTTCTGCCATGGCGTGATGAACACCGACAACATGTCGATTCTGGGCATCACCTTCGACTTCGGGCCGTTTGCGTTTCTGGATGATTTCGATGCGCACTTCATCTGCAACCATTCCGATCATGAGGGGCGTTATTCCTTCAGCAATCAGGTGCCGATCGGGCAGTGGAACCTCAGCGCGCTGGCCCAGGCGCTGACGCCGTTTATCAGCGTTGACGCCCTCAAAGAAGCCCTTGGCCTGTACCTGCCGCTGTATCAAGCGCACTACCTGGACCTGATGCGTCGCCGGTTGGGCCTGACGACCGCCGAAGACGACGACCAGCAGCTGGTAGAACGCTTGCTCAAGCTGATGCAGAACAGCGGCGTGGATTACACGCTGTTTTTCCGACGTCTTGGCGATGAGTCGGCAGCCTTGGCAGTCACGCGGCTACGCGATGACTTTGTCGACCTGGCCGGTTTCGATGCCTGGGCCGAGTTGTACAAGGCCCGTGTTACCCGAGACGGGGACGACAGCGAGGTAAAGCGCCGTGAGCGCATGCACGCCGTGAACCCGCTTTACATCCTGCGCAATTACCTCGCTCAAAACGCTATCGCCGCCGCCGAGTCAGGCGATTACAGCGAAGTGCGACGGCTGCATGAGGTGCTGACCAAGCCGTTTGAGGAACAAGCGGGAGTGGAACAGTACGCACAGCGGCCGCCGGATTGGGGCAAGCATTTGGAGATTAGTTGTTCGTCTTGACCGCTTAGATAAAGGTCTCCACAGACACCCCGAAACGCTCGGCCAGCCAACGAATCTGGCGCACGTTGAGCTGGCGTTTCCCGCTCAATATTTCCGAGACGACTGATTGCGCCCCAACCCCCGGAAGGTCGCTCTGAGTGAGATTGTGCTCGCGCATCATGTAGCGCAGCACATCGACACCGCTGGCCACTGGCATTGGACGATGTTCACGGTCGTAGGCTTCGATCCAGTCGCTCAGAATGTCGACCAGGCTCATCAGCGGGCTGTCCTCATCTTCACCCACCAGGCTCAATAGTTCATCCAAACCGCACACCAGTGCGTCGTAGTCTGCCTCGTTTTCCGGCTTGCGCAGCACAGGCGAAACGAACTGCCAGTGCTCTGCCGCCACTCGCATAAGTGCGCTCATCTGATTTTTTCCTTCCATTTGTCCTTCTCATAATCGCGATGGTCAAGCAGGTGCTTGATGTAAACGCGCTGCATTCGATACTGCACCGATGCAATCAACCTCAGCTTGTTACCGCCAATATCAAACACATGAAATTCACCTACCTTGTCCGTGGCAGGAAACATGGTTTTCATTGCGGCGAAGTCCTTGGGGGCGTTGCGTTTGATCACGCGATACCACTGATCCAACGCTGTTGCCGAGCGCGGCCATTTTCCCTTTGCTTCCCAGATCCTGCTTTCACTGATGACTCGCATGCAACGTCCTTATCGCATCTTGCTATGGAGGTTAAACCTGAATTCGAACTATCGCAATTTGCTATAGCCGCAAACAGACCGGTGGCGCACACCAGGAAGCCTAGACAGACGACTCACCGCAGCGCGGGTAAAACTGTGAGCGAATGAGACTCTGCACCCAGCCTTGATAAATCTCCGCTCCAGCACCACATACAACCTATTGGCCAGTCCCCAGGAGCCTCCGATGTCCGAACCTCTCGTAATCCCTTGTCCACATTGCAACGGCCTCAACCGCATCCCCGGCGAACGCCTGGGCGATGCGCCGAAATGTGGGCGCTGCAAGCAGCCTGTGTTGTTGAGCAAACCCTTTGAATTGAAACAAGGCGACTACGCCAGCCAGATCAAGGGCGATCTGCCGTTGCTGGTGGATGTGTGGGCGGATTGGTGCGGGCCGTGCAAGTCGTTTGCGCCGGTGTTCGAGCAGGCGGCCGGGCAGTTGGAAGGCAAGTGCCGGCTGGCCAAGTTGGACAGCGAGGCCAATCAGCAGTTGTCGGCGCAGCTGGGGATTCGCTCGATTCCCAGTTTGATTCTGTTCAAGAATGGCCGCGAAGTAGCGCGCCAGAGTGGGGCGTTTCCGTTGCCACAGTTGATGAGTTGGTTGCGCAGCCAAGGCGTGTAACCGGCCCATCAGAACTACACCAAACCATGTGGGAGGGGGCTTGCCCCCGATAGCAGTGGATCAGTTGCCAAGTTCAGGACTGACACACCGCCATCGGGAGCAAGCCCCCTCCCACATTTTGACCGCGTTTTAGCCTTGGGTCAGCGGGGCTTGGCGGTCCATCATTTGGCTGACCAGCATGACGCCAAGCTCACTCAATTGATGGATAGCCAAGGCCACATCGCGGTGTTCACCGGTAAGGTCGTTGGATAGATTGAGCAATAAGGTGCGGACTGAGGCGAAGGTTTCGTAGCTGTTGAGCACGAGGGTTTCGGTGGGCAGGTTGGGTGTAACGGTATAGAGGTTAACCATGAATCGTCTCCGGGTAGAAGCCGCAACCAACCCGCTACTAAACGGAGGGTGGCAGCTGTACGCAGGTTAGTAGACCGGGGAGACTCAACCGGCGCGCCCGAAAGCGCCCTCCGTACAGCCACCATCAAATTCAGGAGAGTCCTGACCGACGATTTACCGTACGTCTCACCACGGGCTACTAAACCCGATCACTGAACATTCAGCGACCGGCAAACCTTAGAGATGCCCATCCAGACGCACAAGCCGGCGGATTCTGGCGTAGCTGTAGGCAAGGTTACAAGGCCCAACCCCTTGCGCCAGACCCTTCCTACAGATCATGTGGGAAAAATCCAAATCCCCCTGCTCGATCGCTATCCAAATGTGGGAGGGGGCTTGCTCCCGATAGCGGTGGGTCAGTGACACTTAAGTGCCTGACACACCGCCATCGGGAGCAAGCCCCCTCCCACATTGGCTCTGTGTAGTGTTTGAGATCAGGCGCTTTCCAGCAGGTTATGCAGTTCCACAAACTGCAGCGTCAGCTTATGCCGTGGGTCCAGATGAATCAGCGGCTTGCTCTCCTGGTGCGACTCGCGCATGCGCACGGAGCTGGCCAGGTACACCGGCAATACCGGCAAGCCTTCGGCAATCAGTTCATTGAGGATCTGCTGCGGCAGGCTCGCCCGGGCCTGGAACTGGTTGACCACAATGCCTTCGACTTCCAGGCCTTCGTTGTGGTCTTCCTTCAATTCTTCGATTTCAGCCAACAGGCCATACAAGGCCTGGCGCGAGAAGCTGTCGCAATCAAAGGGAATGAGCACACGATCAGCGGCAATCAGCGCCGACACCGCATAGAAATTCAACGCCGGCGGCGTATCCAGGTAAATACGGTCGTAATCCTCGCTCAACTCGTCCAACAGCTTTCGCAGCTTATTGATCTTGTGCTTGGCCTCGAGCTTGGGCTGCAGGTCTGCCAGTTCCGGAGTGGCGGTGATGACGTGCAGGTTATCGAACGGCGTTTCGTAGATATCTACCTTGTTTTTCTTCGAAAACGGCCCGGAAGACAGGGTTTGCTTGAAAAAGTCGGCGATCCCCATGGGGATGTCGTTGCCGGTCAGCCCCGTAAGGTACTGGGTGGAGTTGGCCTGTGCATCGAGGTCCACCAACAGGGTTCGATAACCTTCGCTGGCGCTGACCGCCGCCAGGTTGCAGGCGATGCTGGACTTGCCCACGCCGCCTTTCTGATTGAACACCACGCGCCGCATGGGAAAACCTCCGTGTATCAATGAATGACCGAGTGTAGAGCGCAAAAGCGCCGGTTAGCTACCTCGTTCATCCATACGCTGTGTCTGGCCCACAAATGAATGGGAACGCTCCGACAATCCAGTTCGGCCCTCTATCGCGCACAATTTGTGAATCCGTCCAATTTATTTGTGATCCGTCGTGAACAAATTTTTACCAATATTTGCTAGAAGCCCACGGCACCGGGATAATGCGCGCCATTCGGCCATTGCCCTCTGTCCCGGAATCCGGGGCCATTGGCCGCACATGGAAGCCCGCAGGGGCGGGATAACTTCTCAGTGATCAACTTCAACATCGCCCAATGGCGCGCCTGGGCCCCTGGCCTGGAGCGTGCGGACGACTGGCAGGCCTGGTGCCGGGACCCGGTGTTGCTGCCCGCCAGCGATTCCTCTCCGGATGTGTCATTTTTGCCAGCCATGCAACGCCGACGCTTGAGCCGTCTGGCGCGCATGGCATTCAGTGTGGGCTGGCCGCTGGCCGAAGGCCGTGAAGCGCTGCCGCTGGTGTTTGTCTCGCGCCACGGCGAGACCCCGCGCACCCTCGACATCCTCAGTGACCTGGCCAATGAGCAGCCGCTGTCGCCGACCCAGTTCAGCCTGTCAGTGCACAACGCGGTGATTGGCCTGTGGTCGATCCTGCGCAATGAAACCAGCGAAATGACCGCCCTCGCCGCCGCCGGCGATGGCCTCGAACACGGCCTGCTCGAAGCCGCCGCGTTGCTCAACGAAGGCGCCCCGGCGGTATTGCTGGTGATTACCGAAGAGCAACCGCCCGAGGCGTATGCCAGCTGGATCGCCGACGTGCCCTTCCCCTACGCGCTCGGTCTTTTGCTCACGCCCGGCGACGAGTGGCAACTGGAACTAAACAGCAGCGCGGTCCAACTCACTCAAACCCAGTGGCCCCACGCCCTGAACCTGCTGCGCACCCTGCTGACCGAACAGGGCGCCTGCCAACATGCCTGGAAGAACCGAGTATGGAACTGGCGACGCAAATCCTGACCGACAAACCACGGCAGGCCTATTACTGGCGCCTGTTCGCCACCGCCACCAGCTTCTTTATGTTCGGTGTCGGCGGGCTGTGCCTGCGCTTGCTGGTATTCCCGCTGCTCAGTTGCCTGCCGGGCGACGCCAGGCAGCATCAACGACGCGCACGTCACACCATCAGTTGCCTGTTCTGGTTTTTTATCCGGATGATGAAGTTTCTAGGCATCCTCACCTACAGCGTCGAGGGTGCGGACAAACTCGGCCGCCCCGGCCAGATGATCGTCGCCAACCACCCGTCGCTGATCGACGTCGTGTTCCTGATCGGCCTGATGCGCCAGACCAATTGCGTGGTCAAGCGGAGCCTGTTCCAGAACCCGTTCACCCGTGGCCCGGTGCGCGACGCCGGCTATATCAGCAACGACGGCAGCGCCGACATGCTGGACGCGGCGGCCGACGCCCTGCGCGCCGGCCAGACCCTGATCATCTTTCCCGAGGGCACCCGCACCACGCCAGGCAGCGCGCCTGCCTTTCATCGCGGCGGCGCGGCCATTGCGCTGCGCGGTGCGACAATCATCACCCCGGTGGTGATCAAGGTCAGCCCCACCACCCTGACCAAGGCCGAGCCCTGGTATCGCATTCCCAGATGCCGATTCCACTTCAGTTTGCGCGTGGGTGCCGATATAGAACCACAGGCGTTCGCCGCACTGGGCCCCGCGCCCCAGGCGTCACGCAAGCTCAACGATTACCTGCATCACTATTTCATTAAGGAGCTCGCCGAAGATGAGCGACCAACACCGCCTTAGCCTTGAGCACGACATAAAGACGCTGATCATCGAGGCCCTGGGCCTGGAGGACATCAGTGCCGACGACATCGGCAGCGAGCAGACGCTGTTCGGCGAAGGCCTGGGCCTGGATTCGGTCGACGCCCTGGAACTGGGCCTGGCCATCCAGAAAACGTACGGCATCAAGATCGACGCCGACGCCAAGGACACGCGCAATCACTTCACCAACGTGGCCAGCCTTGCGGCATTCGTCACGGCCAGACAGGCAGCTTGAGACCGGACCATGCAAACTCGTGACGATATTTTCAACACCCTGCGCGACGCCTTGGTGGAACTGTTTGAACTGGAACCTGAACGCGTCACCCTCGATGCCAACCTGTACCAGGACCTGGAAATCGACAGCATCGATGCGGTGGACCTGATCGACCATATCAAGCGCCAGACCGGCAAGAAGATCGCCGCCGAAGAATTCAAGGCAGTGCGCACTGTGAATGACGTGGTTGAGGCGGTGTACCGTCTGGTCCAGCCCGCCGCATGAGCCGGCTGATCGGCCTTGGCCTGTTGCTGGCGGGGCTGCTGTACCCCTTTGCGGTGTATTACGGCACCGAGCATTTTGCGCCATGGCAATTCGGCCTGCTGCTGGGCAGCCTGTGGCTGCTGCGCGCGTTCACTGCGGCACGACGCCCCGGCAGTCGCTGGATGGCGGTGGTGGTGATTGTGTTTTGCCTGGCTTTGGCCTGGTTCGACAACCCGCAGTGGCTACGCTGGTACCCCAGCCTGGTCAGCGCGTTCATGCTGGCACTGTTCGGCCTGAGCCTTAAATACGGGCCGCCGATGGTCGAGCGCCTGGCGCGCATGAGCGACCCGCAGTTGCCGCCGCATGCGATTGTGTATACGCGTCGGGTCACCGTCGTGTGGAGTGTGTTTTTCCTGGGTAATGGCCTGCTCGCCGCCGCCCTCACCCTGTGGGCGCCGCTGAGCTGGTGGACGTTGTACAACGGCTTGATCGCCTACGGGCTGATGGGGCTGTTGTTTGCCGTGGAATGGCTGGTACGACAAAGGGTTCGAGGCCGCGTATGAAAGGTTTGAAACTTGAGCATCTGCTGCTCGAGCCGCAGGAACACCGCCAGGTCGCTATTGAGCCTGCGCTGAATCATGCTCAACTGGTGGAACAATCCCTGCGCCTGGCGGCAGGCCTGCAAGCGCGTGGCATACAACGCCTGGCGGTGCACCTGGAAGACGCGGGCATGCTGGCGATTGCCCTGCTCGGCGCCTGGCGTGCCGGGGTCAGCGTGCTGCTGCCGGCCGACCTGCAACCCCAGACCCGCCAACGCTGGGACGCCGCCGTGGATGCCTGGCTGACGCAGGCGTCGGACCTGCAAGCGCTGTATCACACGCCACTGAGCCCAGCCGCACTCGACCTGGACAGCTGCCAACTGAGCCTGTGCACCTCCGGCTCCAGCGGTGAACCCAAACGCATCGACAAGTCGCTGCGCCAGCTGGCCAATGAGGTCCAGGCGCTGGAAGCGCTGTGGGGCGCCGACCTGAAAGACGCCTGCATCATCGGCAGCGTCGCCACTCAACATATCTACGGATTGCTGTTTCGCGTGCTGTGGCCGCTGTGCGCCGGGCGCCCCTTTGGGCGCAGGCAGCTGGCATTCCCCGAGGACCTGCAGCGCGCCAGTCGCGAGCATCCGCACTTCGCCTGGGTGGCCAGCCCGGCGCTGCTCAAACGCATGGGCGACAACCTCGACTGGCCGGCGCTGAGCCAGGTCTCCCGGGTGTTTTCCTCCGGCGGTGCCTTGCCTGTCGAGGCCGCCGCCAGCCTCTACGACCGCTTGCAGCAATGGCCGACGGAAATCCTCGGCAGCTCGGAAACCGGCGGTATCGCCTGGCGCCAGGGTGCCCAACCGTGGCAGCCGTTTACCGATGTACAACTGAGCCAGGATGCCGACGGTGCCCTGCGCATTGCCTCGCCTTACCTGCCCGAGGGGCATATCGAACAGACCGCCGACGCCGCGCGCATCCATGCCGATGGCCGCTTCGAACTGCTCGGGCGCCTGGACCGCATCGTCAAGCTGGAAGAAAAACGCATCGCCTTGCCGATGCTCGAACAGGCCTTGATGAACCATCCATGGGTCGCCGACACCCGCCTGGGCGTGGTGCAGGAAAACCGCGCCTCACTCGGCGCCCTGGTGGTGCTGAGTGCCGAGGGCTTGCATGCCCTGCGCAACCAGGGCCGGCGCACGCTGACCCAAACCCTGCGCCAGCACCTGAGCCAGCATTGCGAAGCCCTGGCCTTGCCGCGCCGCTGGCGTTTGCTGCGCCAATTGCCGCTCAACAGCCAGGGCAAGCTGCCCCAGGCCGATACCGAGGCGCTGTTGCTGGCGCCGCGCCCCAAGGCGCCGGAGGTGCTGGCGCAGGTCGAAACCGACGGCGAATGGACGTTGCAACTGAGCGTTCCGCCGGACCTGGCCTATTTCAGCGGGCATTTCCCGGTGACGCCGGTGCTGCCGGGGGTGGTGCAGGTGGAATGGGCCTTCAACCTGGGCCAGCAATTGCTCGACCTGCCAGCGACGTTCGCTGGTATGGAAGTGCTCAAGTTCCAGCAACTGGTGCGCCCCGGCGATCACATCGAATTGCACCTGCGCTTTGACCGCGAACGCAGCAAGTTGTACTTCGCCTACCGCAATGGCATCGCCGCCTGCTCCAGTGGCCGGATAGTGCTGGAGGCCGCACATGCATAACCCCTGCGCCCTGATCCCGGTCTACAACCATGAAGCCGCCGTGCCCGCCGTGGTCCACAGCCTGCTGGACAGTGGCCTGCCCTGCCTGCTGGTGGACGACGGCAGCAGCGCGGCCTGCGCGGCGGTGCTGGCCCAGTTGGCGACGCTGGAACACGTCACCCTGCTGACGCTGCCCCGCAACCAGGGCAAGGGCGGCGCGGTCATGGCGGGCTTTCGCGAAGCCGCGCGGCTGGGTTACACCCATGCCCTGCAGGTGGATGCCGACGGCCAACATGACCTGCGCGAAGTCGAGACCTTTATCGACACGTCCCGCCGGCACCCCGACGCCGTCATCTGCGGCTACCCCGAATACGACGACAGCGTGCCCAAAGGCCGCCTCTACGCACGCTACCTGACCCACGTGTGGGTGTGGATCAACACCCTGTCGCTGCAGATTCGCGACTCGATGTGCGGCTTTCGCGTGTACCCGCTGGCCCCCACGCTGGCGCTGATGGACTCGGCCTACATTGGCACACACATGGATTTCGACTCGGACATCCTCGTGCGCCTGGCCTGGCGCAACCAGCCCATGCGCTGGCTGCCGACCCAGGTGCATTACCCCGCCGACGGCCTGTCGCACTTCCGCCTGTTCCGCGACAACCTGCGCATCAGCGCCATGCATACGCGCCTGTTCTTCGGCATGCTGGTACGCGCGCCGGCTATTTTGTGGCGCCGGTGGCAGGCATGAGCGACAGCGGCAAACACTGGGCCGATCGCGAGGAGCGCGGCAGCTTCTGGTTGATGAAACTCACGGCGCTCGCGGCAAAAGTCCTCGGCCGCCGCCTGTTGAGCCCGTTGCTCTACAGCATTGTGTTGTACTTTTTCCTGTTCGGCCGCACCGCGCGCCAGAGCGCCTGGCACTACCAGCAGCGCCTGGCGCAGTGGAGCGGGCGTGACGACCTGCTGCCGAGCCACAGGACGGTCTTTGCCCAGTTCATGGCCTTCGCCGACTCACTGCTCGACAAGCTGGACGTGTGGAACGGCAAGCTGCGCCTGGAACAGATCGACATCAACGACCCGGCGCAATTACGCGGCCAATTGCGAGGCGAGCGCGGGCAGATGCTGGTGGGCGCGCACCTGGGCAACCTGGAAGTGTGCCGCGCCCTGGCGGAAATCGGCGAACGCGTCACCATGAATGTACTGGTGCACACCAAGCATGCCGAGCGTTTCAATCGCCTGCTGGGCGAAGCGGGCGCGACCCATTTGCGCCTGATCCAGGTCAGCGAGCTGGACCCGGCCACCATGCTGCTGCTCAGCCAGCGCCTGGACGACGGCGAATGGCTGGCGATTGCCGGCGACCGCATCCCGCTGCATGGCGGGCGCACGGTGCGCGTGGATTTCCTCGGGCATGCAGCCGCGTTCCCCCAAGGTCCGTGGCTGCTGGCCGGTCTGCTCAAATGCCCGGTCAACCTGCTGATGTGCCTCAAGCACCAGGGCCGCTATCGCCTGACCATCGAGCCCTTCGCCCAATCGATTGAATGGAAGCGCAGCACCCGCGAGCAGGTCATCGCCCTGTGGACCGCGCGCTACGCCGCACGCCTGGGCGAGTTCTGCCTGCAGGCGCCTCAACAGTGGTTCAACTTTTACCCTTTCTGGAAGACCGATGACGACGCCTCTTGAGCCGATCACCTTTGGCGAACGCCCCCTGCGCATCGAAGACGTACTGGCCCTGGCCAACCGTCAGGTGCCTACCTGCTTGCAGAACGATGCCGCGTATCGCCAGCGCATCGCCAAGGGCGCGCAGTTTCTTGACTCGCTGCTGGACAAGGAAGGCGTGATCTACGGCGTGACCACCGGTTACGGCGACTCGTGCGTGGTCGCGGTGCCGTTGCACCATGTCGAAGCGCTGCCGCGTCATCTCTACACCTTCCACGGTTGCGGCCTGGGCAAGTTGCTCGACGCCCAAGCCACCCGCGCCGTGCTGGCGGCGCGCTTGCAGTCGCTGTGCCATGGCGTGTCGGGCGTGCGCGTGGAACTGCTGGAGCGCCTGCAGGATTTCCTCGAACACGATGTGCTGCCGCTGATTCCTGAAGAAGGCTCGGTGGGCGCCAGCGGCGACCTGACGCCGCTGTCGTATGTGGCGGCGACCTTGTCCGGCGAGCGTGAAGTGCTGTTTCGTGGCGAACGGCGCCAAGCCGCCGACGTGCACCGCGAACTCGGCTGGGAGCCGTTGGTACTGCGGCCCAAGGAAGCCCTGGCATTGATGAACGGCACTGCGGTGATGACGGGTATTGCCTGCCTGGCCTTCGCCCGCGCCGACTACCTGCTGCACCTGGCCACGCGCATCACCGCGCTCAATGTGGTAGCGCTGCAAGGCAACCCGGAACACTTCGACGAACGCCTGTTCGCCGCCAAGCCCCACCCCGGGCAGATGCAAGTCGCCGCCTGGCTGCGCCAGGACCTGGCCATCGATGCACCGACTGCTCCGCTGCACCGCCTGCAGGATCGCTACTCGCTGCGCTGTGCGCCCCATGTGCTCGGCGTGCTGGCCGACAGCTTGAATTGGCTGCGCTCGTTTATCGAAATCGAGCTGAACAGCGCCAATGACAACCCGATCATCGATGCCGAAGCCGAACGCGTGCTGCACGGCGGGCACTTCTACGGCGGGCACATCGCCTTCGCCATGGACAGCCTCAAGACCCTGGTGGCCAACGTCGCCGACCTGCTCGACCGCCAACTGGCGCTGCTGGTGGACGTGCGTTACAACCACGGCCTGCCGAGCAACCTGTCGGGCGCGCCGGCCGACCGCGCAATGATCAACCATGGCTTCAAGGCCGTGCAGATCGGCACCAGCGCCTGGACCGCCGAAGCGCTGAAAAACACCATGCCGGCCAGCGTGTTTTCGCGCTCTACCGAGTGCCATAACCAGGACAAAGTGAGCATGGGCACCATCGCCGCCCGCGATGCGATCCGCGTACTGGAGTTGACCGAACAGGTCGCCGCCGCCACCTTGCTCGCCGCCAACCAAGGGGTATGGCTGCGCGCCCAGGCCGACGATGCCCGGCCGTTGCCGCCGGCGCTGGCGGCGATGCATGACGCGCTGGCCAAGGACTTCCCGCCGGTCATTGAAGACCGCGCCCTGGAAGGCGAACTGCGCCTGTGCCTGCAACGCATTGCCGCGCAACACTGGAGGCTGCATGCGTAGTCCCGGCGTATTGCACAGCGACACTGAAATCCTCGTGCCGTTTTTCGATATCGACTCGATGAACGTGGTGTGGCACGGGCATTACGTGAAATACCTGGAAGTGGCGCGCTGCGCGCTGCTGGACAAGATCGGCCACAACTACACCGCGATGCTCGAAGCCGGCTACGCCTGGCCGATCATCGATATGCAGCTGCGCTATGTGCGCGGCGCGACCTTCGGCCAAACCCTCAACGTGCGCGCCAGCCTGGTGGAGTGGGAGAATCGCTTGAAGGTGAATTACCTGATCACCGACCTCGCCAGCGGCGAACGCCTGACCCGCGCCAGCACCGTGCAAGTGGCTGTAGAGATCGCCAGCCGCGAGATGCAACTCGCTTCCCCCAAAATATTCACCGACGCCGTAGAAAGGGCCTTGAAATGAGATCCCATGTGGGAGGGGGCTTGCCCCCGATGGACGTCAACGATAACGCGATCCGCCTGACACTGCGCAGAGCTCTCAGGTTCTTCGCGGGCAAGCCCGCTCCCACACTGATCGCGTTGTTGCTGAGCTTCAGCGCCCACGCCTTCGACCTGCAGCAACTCAGCGATCAACTGGCCAAACCCAGCGTGATCCACGGCAACTTCATCCAGGAAAAACACCTGCGCGCCCTGCCCCAGCCGCTGGTCAGCAAAGGCACCTTCGTGCTGGCCAAGGACCACGGCTTGCTGTGGCTGTTGAAAACCCCGCTGCAACAGGACTACCGCATCAGCGCCCAGGGCATCGCCCGGCGTGACGCCAACGGCTGGCAATTGCTGCCCAACAAGAGCGCCGGCGCCGAGCAGAATCGCCTGTTCCTCGCGGTGCTGCAGGGCGACAGCAGTGGCTTGCAACGTGACTTCGAACTGCAACTGCAAGGGCAAGCCCAGCAATGGAAGCTGACGCTGATCCCGCGTTCGCTGCTGCTCAAGCAGGTGTTCACCCAGATCAATATCGACGGCGGCGCGTTAGTGAATACCATTGAGCTGCTGGAAACCCAGGGCGACAGCACCCTGCTGCGCATGCAGGACAGCAGCGCCGACCAACCTTTGAGCATTGCCGAGCAACATGACTTTGCCCAGTGAGCGCCTGCTGCCGCGCCTGTTCCTGATCCTGCTGGTGGCCGTATTGGCCCTGGCCGGCTGGCAGTGGCGCCAGGGTGCGCCGCTGTCGGCCAACCTGATGGAGCTGGTGCCCGGCAGTACGCCGGACGCCTTGGAGCTGCAAGCCGAGCAGCGCATGCAGGAGCCGCTGAACCGCGAGATGCTGGTGCTGGTGGGGCATGCCGACCGCCAACGAGCGCTGGCCGTGGCGCAGCAACTGGCCGAGCGCTGGCAAGCCAGCGGTCTGTTTGAAAAGGTGCAATGGAACCTGCAAGCCGACTTGCCGGCGCTGCGCGAACAGCTGCTGCGCGGCCGCCTGGCGATGCTGGCGGCCAAGGACCGCGAGCAACTGATCGAACAGCCTGAGGCCTTCATCCAGCAGCGTGTGCAGTCGCTGTTCGACCCCTTCACCGGCTTCAGCCTGGTGCCAAGCCAGGACGACTGGCTGGGCCTGACCGGGCGCGTCCAGAACAGCCAGCCACAACACGGGGCGGTACAGCTGGATATCGGCAGCGGCGCGCTGATCGCCGATGCCGACGGCAAAAGCTGGGTGCTGCTGCGGGCGCGCACCACCGGCAATGCGTTCGATATGAAACTGCCGCTGCAAGTGGCCGATCTGCTCCAGGCCAGCCGCGCCGAGGCAGGCGAGCAAGGTGTGCAACTGCTCGCCGCCAGCGGCTTGCTCTATGCGGCCAATGGGCAGCAGCAAGCCACGCGGGAAATCACCTGGGTCGGCGGCGGCGCAACCGTGGGCATCCTGCTGTTGCTGTTGCTGGCGTTCCGGCGCTGGCGAGTGCTGCTGGCGTTTGTGCCGGTGGTGGTCGGCATGCTGTTTGGCGCCGTGGCTTGTGTGGCGCTGTTCGGCCATATGCATGTGATGACTCTGGTGCTGGGCTCGAGCCTGATTGGCGTGGCGGTGGATTACCCGCTGCACTACCTGTCCAAAAGCTGGAGCCTGCAACCCTGGCGCAGTTGGCCGGCATTGCGCCTGACCCTGCCAGGGCTGAGCCTGAGCCTGGCCACCAGTTGCATCGGCTACCTGGCCCTGGCCTGGACGCCGTTCCCGGCGCTGACGCAAATCGCGGTGTTCTCGGCAGCCGGCCTGGTCGGCGCCTATCTCTCGGCCGTGTGCCTGTTGCCCGCGCTGCTCAGCGGTGTGGAACTGCGCCCGGCGCAATGGCCGCTGCGCATCGCCGAACGCTTGTGGCAATGGCGGGCTGCATTGATCAAGCGCGTACCAGGCTCGGTGCTGCTGGTGTGGGTGCTGTTGTTCTGCGCCGGTGGCCTGTGGCAGTTGAACACTAAAAACGATATCCGCCAGTGGATCGGCGCACCGCCGCAATTGTTGCAGGAGGCCCAGGCCGTGGCGCGCATCACCGGGTTCCAGCCCACCAGCCAGTTCTTCCTGGTGCGCGCCGACACTCAGCAGCAGTTACTCGAACGCCAGGCCGCCCTCGGCCAGCGCCTGGATCAACTGGTGAACATGGACAAGCTGCAGGGTTACCTGGCGCTGAATCAGCTGGTCAACCTGCCCGCCGAGCAGCAGCAACTGCGCGCGGCGCTGGATACACTCGCGCAGCATTGGCAACCGCTGCTGGACCTCGGCGTGCCCGCCGCCGCGCTGCAGGCCGAAGTCGCGCAGTTGCAGGCGCTGCCCACCGAAGACATCGACGCCGCGCTCAAAGGCCCGCTCGCCGAGCCATGGCGTACGCTGTGGCTGGGCGAGGTAGACGGCGGCGTGGCGGCGATGGTCAGCCTGCAAGGCCTGAACAACCCGGCCTTGCTGCGGGTGCAGGCCGTGGACTTGCCCGGCGTGCAACTGGTGGATCGCCTGGGTGACTTGAACCGCGTGTTTGCCGATACCCAAATCAGCGCCGCCGAGTTGAAGTTGCTGTCCTGTGTACTGATCGTGGTGCTGTTGATGCTGCCCTTCGGCTTCATCGGCGCCTTGCGCATCGTCGCGCTGCCGTTGCTGGCGGCGCTGTGCAGCCTGGCCAGCCTTGGTTGGCTGGGCCAGCCGCTGACCCTGTTCAGCCTCTTCGGCCTGCTGCTGGTCACGGCCATCAGCGTCGATTATGCGATCCTGATGCGCGAGCAGATCGGCGGTGCTGCCGTGAGCCTGCTGGGAACCTTACTGGCCGCGCTAACCACTTGGTTATCGTTCGGCCTGCTGGCCGTCTCCAGTACCCCGGCAGTGAGCAATTTCGGCCTGTCGGTCAGCCTCGGCCTGGCATTCAGCTTTATGCTGGCGCCCTGGGCCGGGCAACAGAAACACGCCTTATGAATGTGATTATCGCCAAAGCGGCAAGGAGCCTTCGTGCCCACAGTTGAAATGGAACGTCGCCAAGTGGTGGTGATCGGTGCCGGGCCGTCCGGGGCCATCGCGGCCGCGCTGCTCAAGCGCAAAGGGCATGATGTATTGATTATCGAGCGCCAGCATTTTCCGCGCTTCTCGATTGGCGAAAGCCTGCTGTCGCACTGCATCGACTTTATCGAAGAAGCCGGCATGCTCGACGCCGTGCAGGCGGCCGGCTTTCAACTGAAAACCGGTGCCGCGTTCGCCTGGGGCGAGCGCTACAGCGCGTTCGATTTCGGTGACACCTTCAGCAACGGCAAGCCGACGACCTTCCAGGTGCAGCGCGCCGAGTTCGACAAGCTGCTGGCCGATCAGGCGGCACTGCAGGGTGTGGAAATCCGCTACGGCGAAAGCATCGTCGGCGTGGACTTTTCCGGCGAGTGTCGTTACCTGCACGTACGCCGCGAGAATGGCAGCGAGTACCACCTCAAGGCCAAATTCGTGCTGGATGCCAGCGGCTATGGCCGCGTGCTGCCGCGCCTGCTGGACCTTGAAGCGCCATCAAATTTCCCGCTGCGCCAGGCCGTGTTCACCCACGTCGAAGACCGCATCGAACACCCAGGCTTCGACCGCACCAAGATTCTGGTGACCACCCATCCCGAGAAGCGCGATATCTGGTTCTGGACCATCCCGTTCAGCAACGGCCGTTGCTCGGTGGGCATGGTCGCAGCCAAGGAGCACTTCGACGGCCATGACGGCGACCTCGACGCCTGCCTGCGCGGGTTTATAGAGCAAACCCCGAGCCTGTCCGGCGTGCTGCAAAACGCCGTGTGGGACACCCCGGCGCGCAGCATCGGCGGCTATTCGGCCAACGTCAAAACCCTGCACGGTCCGGGCTTTGCGCTGTTGGGCAACGCGGCGGAATTTCTCGACCCGGTGTTCTCTTCCGGCGTGACCATCGCCATGCGCTCGGCGAGCATGGCCGCCGGCTTGCTGCATCGCCAACTGCAAGGCGAAACGGTGGACTGGCAAACCGAGTTTGCCGAACCGTTGAAGCGCGGCGTCGACACCTTCCGCTGCTACGTCGAGGGCTGGTACGCTGGGACATTCCAGGATGTGATTTTCCACGCCGGCAGTTCGCCGGATATTCGCCGCATGATCAGTTCGATTCTCGCCGGTTACGCCTGGGATGAACGCAATCCGTTTGTCAGCGAGCCCAAGCGGCGCCTGCGCATGTTGTCGCAGATCTGCGCGAGTGAGACGGTATGACCAGCCCTGCCGTTGAAAAAAACTACCTGAGTAAGAACTACGTCGAAGAAACCCGGTTCGGCTTCTGGTTCCTGCGCAGCCACACCTGGCAGCACCATGTGCTCCGCGTGGCGATCAACGACCTGCGCAGCCTGTTCAGCGAACCGCTGCCGGTGGCGCCGGTGTTGCTCGACGCCGGCTGCGGCCAGGGCAAATCCTTCAACTTGCTGCAGCAGGTCTTCGCGCCCTCGCGCCTGATCGGCCTGGATGCCGACCCTCACAGCCTGGCCCTGAGCCGCGAAGAAGCCGCTCGCCAGGGCCTGGCCGTGGAGCTGATCGCCAGCGACTGCGCCACCCTCGACGTCCCCGACGCCAGCATCGATATCGTGTTTTGCCACCAGACCTTTCACCACCTGGTCGAGCAACATCGCGCACTCAAGGAGTTTTATCGGGTACTCAAGCCGGGCGGCTATTTGCTGTTTGCCGAGTCCACCGAGGCCTATATCGACACCTGGGTAATCCGCTGGCTGTTCCGCCACCCAATGCACGTGCAGAAAAGCGCCGAGGAGTATCTGCAGATGCTGCGCGAGCAAGGCTTTGAATTCGGCGCGCGGAACGTCTCGTATCCCTATTTGTGGTGGAGCCGTTCCAGCGATTTCGGCCTGCTGGAACGCTGGGGCCTGCGCAAGGCGCCGCCGGTGGGCCAGCGTGAGGAAACCCTGGTCAACTGTGTGGCGCGTAAACCGTTAGAGGCCGCGAGCTCATGATGCGCTGGCTGTTGATGGGTTGCCTGTTGCTGCTCAGCGCGTGCGCCAGCCAGGCGCCGTTACCCGAGAAAATCCCGGCGCTGGCCTTGCCGATGCAATTGCATGTGCAACGCCTGGAGGGCGAGCGCAGCCAGGACTGGCTGTTGGTGATCCAGCGTGAAGGCGCGGCGATTCGTTGGTCGTTGATGGATCCGCTGGGCATTCCCCAGGCCCGGCAGAAGCTGATCGACGGGCAATGGCAGGCCGATGGCTTGCTGCCGCCCAATCCCCAGGCGCGAGAACTGTTCGCCGCGCTGCTGTTTGCCCTGGCCTCGGCGGATGACGTGCGTGCGCTGTATCCTTCGGCCCAGGCCAGGGACCTCACGCGAACGCTGCCGGGCCATTGGCAAATCGTCTATCAGTCCTCGGAGGTGTTCAGCGTGAACATGGCGGGCCAACCGTTGAGCTATCGCATTACTCCGCTGGGAGTCGGCCGATGACCGCTTACCTCAATGCCCTCGGCGTGATCTGTGCCCTTGGGCGCGGCCAGGCCGAGGTCAGCCGCAGCCTGTTTGCCGGTGACTGCAGCGGCATGCGCGCCGAGAACGGCTGGGTGCCGGAGCGCGTGGTGCCGGTCGCGGCGGTGCGCGGCGAGCTGGCAACCATTCCGGCGCAATTGGGCCAGCAGAGCAGCCGCAATAACCAGTTGCTGCTGGAAGCGGCGTTGCAGATCGAGGCGCAGATTCGCCAGGTGGTCGACACCTACGGCGCCTCACGGGTGGGCGTTGTGCTGGGCACCAGCACCTCGGGCATCGACGAAGCCAGTCGCGGCATTGCCCACTACCTGCGCGATCACGCGTTCCCTGGCGACTACGACTACCAGCAGCAGGAACTCAGCGCTCCGGCGAATTTCCTCGCCGACTGGCTGCAGTTGAGCGGCCCGGCCTATGTGATTTCCACCGCCTGCACGTCCAGCGCCCGCGCGTTGATGAGCGCCCAGCGCCTGCTCGACTTGGGCGTGTGCGATGCGGTGCTCTGCGGCGGCGTCGACAGCCTGTGCAGGCTGACGCTGAACGGGTTCACCGCGCTGGAAGCGGTGTCTGCCAAGCGCTGCAATCCGTTCTCGGTGAACCGCGACGGCATCAATATCGGCGAAGCGGCGGTGTTGTTCGTGATGAGCCGCGAGGCGGCGCCGGTCGCCCTGCTGGGCAGCGGCGCCAGTTGCGACGCGCACCATATCTCCGCGCCCGAGCCCAGCGGCAAAGGGGCGTTGCAGGCGATGCGCAAGGCCCTGGCCAGCGCAAAACTTACCCCTGCGCAGATCGGTTACCTGAACCTGCACGGCACCGCCACCCAACACAACGACGCCATGGAAAGCCAGGCGGTCGCCAGCCTGTTTCCGGGCGGCGTGGCCTGTTCGTCGACCAAACCCATGAGCGGCCATACCCTCGGCGCGGCGGGCGCATTGGAAGCGGCGTTCTGCTGGTTGAGCCTGACTCACGGCCTTGTCCCGCCCCATGTGTGGGACGGCCACATTGACCCGGCGCTGCCCGCGTTGCAGTGGGCGCAACAGGGCGACACCCTGGAAAAACCCTATCTGATGAGCAACTCGTTTGCCTTCGGCGGCAACAACGTCAGCCTGATTATTGGAGAGGCCCCATGATCGATTGGCCACTCGCCGAACTGCTGCCCCACGCGGGCGACATGATCCTGCTCGACCAGGTGCTGTCGTTCGATGAAGAGCAGGTGCATACCCGCCTCACCGTCAAGCCCGGTGGCCTGTTCAACCGTGCAGACGGCAGCCTGCCGGCCTGGGTCGGTATCGAGTTGATGGCGCAAAGCGTTGCCGCCTATGCCGGTTGTCGCGCGCGCCAGCAGGGCCTGGCGGTAGAACTGGGTTTCCTGTTGGGCACGCGTAAGTTCGAGTGCAACGTGGAGCACTTCCCCGCCGGCGCCGAGCTGAACATCCACGGCCTGCGCTCTCTGGAAGACGACAATGGCATGGGGGTGTTCGAATGCCACCTCACTGGCGATGGAATCCAGGCCAGCGCACGCTTGAACGTATTTCGACCGCCCCAGGCGGCCAACTATTTAGCTGAAACGAAGGACGAAACGCCATGACTGAATCCGTACTGGTCACCGGCTCCAGCCGTGGCATCGGCCGCGCCATTGCCCTGCGCCTGGCCCAGGCCGGGCATGACATCGTGCTGCACTGCCGCAGCGGGCGTGCCGAAGCCGACGCGGTACAGGTCGAGATCCAAGCCCTTGGCCGCCAGGCGCGGGTCCTGCAGTTCGATGTGGCAGACCGCGCCGCGTGCAAGGCAATCCTTGAGGCCGATGTGGAGCAGCACGGTGCTTATTACGGCGTGGTGCTCAACGCCGGCCTGACCCGCGACGGCGCCTTCCCGGCCCTGTCGGAAGAGGACTGGGACGTGGTGCTGCGCACCAACCTCGACGGTTTCTACAACGTGCTGCACCCGGTGATGATGCCGATGATTCGTCGGCGTGCCGCCGGGCGCATCGTGTGCATCACCTCGGTTTCCGGGCTGATCGGCAACCGTGGCCAGGTCAACTACAGCGCTTCCAAAGCGGGCCTGATCGGCGCAGCCAAGGCGCTGGCCATCGAGCTGGGCAAGCGCAAGATCACCGTCAACTGTGTCGCACCGGGCTTGATCGACACCGCCATGCTGGATGAAAACGTCCCGGTGCAAGAGCTGATGAAGATGATCCCGGCGCAGCGCATGGGCACCCCGGAAGAAGTGGCCGGGGCGGTGAACTTCCTGATGTCGGCCGAGGCCGGCTATATCACGCGCCAGGTGTTGGCCGTGAACGGGGGCTTGTGCTGATGAAGCGCGTCGTCGTCACCGGCATGGCCGGCATGACCTCCCTGGGCAGCGATTGGGACACCATCGCGGCCAACTTTCGCGCCAACCGCAGCGGCATCCGGCGCATGGATGAGTGGGACCGTTTCACCGAACTGAACACGCGCCTGGCCGGGCCGATTGACGATTTCGTCGTGCCCGCGCACTGGACGCGCAAGCAGCTGCGCAGCATGGGCCGTGTATCGCGCCTGGCGGTGTGGGCAGCGGAGCAGGCGTTGCAGGACGCCGGCCTGCTCGGCGACGCGTCGATCAAGGACGGACGCATGGGCGTGGCGTGTGGCTCGTCCACCGGCAGCACCGATGAGATCAAGGCGTTCGGCAACATGCTGCTGAACTCGGTGGCCGAGGGCCTGAATGCCAACTCCTACGTGCGCATGATGCCGCACACCACGGCGGCGAATATCAGCATCTTTTTCGGCCTGACCGGCCGTTTGATCCCCACGTCCAGCGCCTGCACCAGCGGCAGCCAGGGCATCGGCTATGCCTACGAGGCGATCAAGTTCGGCCGCCTGCCCTTGATGCTGGCCGGAGGCGCCGAAGAGCTGTGCCCCACCGAGGCCATGGTGTTCGATGCGCTCTACGCCACCAGCCTGAAAAACGACGCGCCCCAAACCAGCCCGCGCCCCTACGACAGCGGCCGCGATGGGCTGGTGATCGGTGAAGGCGGCGGCATGCTGGTGCTGGAAGAGTTGGAGCACGCGCTGGCGCGGGGTGCGCATATTCATGCTGAACTGGTCGGCTTCGGCAGCAACGCCGACGGCCAGCACACTACCCGTCCGGAGCAGAAAACCATGCGTCGCGCCATGGAACTGGCGCTGGAAGATGCCGGGCTTGAACCGTCTGCCATCGGCTACGTGAACGGCCACGGCACCGCCACCGACCAGGGCGACATCGCCGAAACTCTGGCCACCAGCAGCCTGTTCGGCCCTCGCATGCCCATCAGTTCGCAGAAGAGTTTCCTTGGCCACACCTTGGGCGCGTGTGGGGCGCTGGAGTCATGGTTCAGCATCGAGATGATGAACCGCGACCAATACGTGCACACCTTCAACCTGGACGCCGTCGACCCGCACTGCGGCGAGCTGGACTACCTGCAAGGTGGCTTTCGCGAGATGCATCACGACTACGTGATGAACAACAATTTTGCCTTCGGCGGCGTCAACACCTCGTTGATCTTCCGCCGCTGGTCCTGACTTTTAAATCACTTGGAGAAAACGGAATGTCTTCCCTGCTACGCGCGACCCTGATCACCCTGGCCCTGCTGACCACCGCCGGCTGCACCAACAAACCGGTACTCAACACCCAGCACGAACTGCCGGCCACGACCCAGGTCAGCGAAGAAAAAATGAAACAGGTGATCGTCGCTGCCCTGCAAAAACGCGAGTGGACGGTACAACGCCTGAGCCCGCAACTGGTGCAGGCCGAGATCACCGTGCGCAACCAGTTTTATGCGGCCATCGATATTCGCTACACCCGCAACAGCTACGCCATTACCTATCGCGACAGCCGCGACCTGGGCTACAAGGACGGCAAGATCCATCGCAACTACAACCGTTGGATCAGCATGCTGGACCGCGACATCATGGCCGGGTTGCGCTCGGCGGGAATGCAGTAACGCCAGAAACGACAAAGGGCGCCTTTCGGCGCCCTCTTCTCAAACAGGTTGGCTTGTCATCGCCGCTTCCTGCCTGGCTCTGCGATGGCTGGTTGCCCAGGATCCTCAGAGTCTCACAAGCCCCTTTCGGGAACTCGGCCAGTATGCCTGAAAACAGGCGGCCTGCAATCAGTGGCAGAATGCCGTCCTACTTTATCGCAACCCAAGCGCACTGCGCACCGCCGCCTTTATCGCCAAGAATTGGTCACTGGTGAGTTCTGCGATTTTGTAAGTTCGTTTGCCATGACGATCTTTACTTTTGATTCGGTCCAGTCGGCCCAAGCTAACTGTCGCAACGATGTCGCATTTTGCCCAGCAGATGGGGCTCGCTCCCTGAAGGTGGCTATCAAGCTGCAAATGATGCTCCAACACCTGCTGTGGGGCGGTGGTACTCAGAGGGACCACCGTGACGAGCAGCTTATTAGTCCGATGTTTGCGTACCACAATAACGGGCCGAATCTTGGTGATTTCCGGAACCTCATAGCCACGAAAATCACATATCAACACGCTGCCCTCCTTGGGCTGATAGAGAAGTGCCATCCATATTCACTCGTCTGAAAAAGAGCGATTCTGCGCAAGTTTCCCTCGAATAACTAAGCCGGTTGCGTTACCTGATATGTGACCCGGCCTACACCAGCGCCTTACGCGTCAACAACTCCACAAACGCCTGCGCCATCGGCGTCTGCGCGCCCTTGCGCTGCACCAGCCACACCGCCGTCACCGCCTCCGGGTCCAGCAAAGTGCGGTACACCACGCCATCGATGCGGATACGCTGGTAAGACGCGGGCAGCACCGACACCCCCAAGCCCGCCGCCACCAGGCCGATGATGGTCATCGCCTCGCCTGCTTCCTGGGCAAAGTGCGGGCTGAACCCGGCGTCGCGGGCCAGATTGAGTAATTGTGCGTAGAGGCCGCTGCCATAACTGCGCGGGAAAAATACAAAGGGTTCGTCAGCCAATTGCGCCAGGTGCAAGCCGCCTTCGCTGCCCTGGGCCAACGGGTGCCCGGCGCTCAATACCGCCACCAACGGCTCGCGCATCAGTTCGATCACACTGAGGGAATCCGGCAACGGCAACGGTCGCATGAGCCCGACCTGGATCGACTCATCGAGCAACGATTCAGCCACCTGGGTGCTGCTCATTTCTTGCAGGCTCAAATGCACCGCCGCAAACGCCTGGCGAAACGCAAAGATCGCCTGCGGGATGCTGGCGTTGAACGGCGCCGACGACGTGAAGCCGATTTTCAGCTCTCCAAGCTCTCCCAGCTGCGCACGTCGCGCGACGTCTGCCGCTTTATCGACCTGCGCCAGCACCAGGCGCGCCTCGTGCAGAAACAGTCGCCCTGCTTCGCTCAGCTCGACCCGACGATTGGTGCGCTCAAATAAGCGCGCGCCCACGTCTTGCTCCAACGCCTGAATTTGTTGGCTCAACGGCGGTTGCGAGATGCCCAGCACTTGCGCGGCGCGGCCAAAATGCAGCTCCTCGGCGACGGCGATGAAGTACCGCAGGTGACGTAATTCCATGCAAACCTCATTAGGTCGCTAAAGCTATCAAACGGGTCGAACAATATATTGGAAAGAATCATTAGCCAGCTATATTCTTTTTCGTATTGCCGGCCGTGGCAGTCTTTCCTCCCCGAGGTCACCGTGAAATCTGCTGTTGCTGCACACGCTCAAGAAGCCCCGCACACTGCCCTGGATGAGGTCGTCGCGCAGCTCAACGACGAGTACATCGAAAAAGGCACACCGATGTTTATGCGCACGGTATTGGCGCTGTTCTCCGGCGGCTTTGCCACCTTTGCCCTGTTGTATTGCGTGCAGCCGATGATGCCGGCGCTGTCCCACGAGTTTTCCATCAATGCCGCGCAAAGCAGCCTGATCCTGTCGGTCGCCACGGCGATGCTTGCTTTCGGCCTGCTGATTACCGGGCCGGTTTCCGACAGGCTGGGGCGCAAGCCGGTGATGGTCGCCGCGCTGTTCTGCGCAGCGCTGGCCACCATTGCCAGCGGCTTGATGCCGAGCTGGGAAGGCATCCTGCTGATGCGGGCGCTGGTGGGCTTGTCCTTGAGCGGCCTGGCCGCCGTGGCCATGACCTACCTGAGCGAAGAGATCCACCCGCAACACATCGGCCTGGCCATGGGCCTGTACATCGGCGGCAATGCGATTGGTGGCATGAGCGGGCGCTTGATCATCGGCGTGCTGATCGACTTTGTCAGTTGGCACACCGCAATGCTGATCATCGGCGGCCTGGCGCTGATCGCCGCGACGGTGTTCTGGAAAATCCTCCCCGAATCGCGCAACTTCCGCGCCAGCAGCCTCAAGCCGCGCAATCTGCTGGACGGCTTTGTCATGCACTTCAAGGACGCGGGCCTGCCGTGGCTGTTCCTTGAAGCGTTCCTGCTGATGGGCGCGTTTGTCACGCTGTTCAACTACATCGGCTATCGCCTGCTGGCCGATCCGTATGACCTGAGCCAGGCCGTGGTCGGCCTGCTGTCGCTGGTGTATCTGTCGGGCATCTACAGCTCGGCGAAAATCGGCTCGCTCGCCGACCGCCTGGGCCGCCGCCGCGTGCTGTGGGGCACCATTGTGCTGATGCTCGCCGGCATGGCCCTGACACTCTTCACCCCGCTATGGCTGGTGGTGCCAGGCATGTTGATCTTTACCTTCGGCTTCTTCGGCGCCCACTCGGTGGCCAGCAGCTGGATCGGCCGTCGTGCGGTGAAGGCGAAGGGACAGGCGTCGTCGCTGTATCTGTTTTGCTATTACGCAGGTTCAAGCATTGCCGGTACGGCGGGCGGATTCTTCTGGCACTTTGCCGGATGGAACGGGATAGGCGCATTTATCCTGGTGTTGCTGACCGGCGCGTTGCTGGTGGCGTTGAGGTTGGCGAAGTTGGCGCCGTTGGGCCATGTGAAGGCCTGAGATCACCTGCGTCTGCCGATGCAGGTGACCCGGTCTCAGCACTCAACCGCACTCACCGCCAACCCGCCCCGCGACGTCTCTTTGTACTTGTCATGCATATCCGCACCGGTATCGCGCATGGTGCGGATCACCCGGTCCAGGGAAATAAAATGCTGCCCATCGCCACGCAAGGCCATTTGCGCAGCGTTGATCGCCTTGACCGCCGCAATCGCATTGCGCTCGATACACGGCACTTGCACCAAGCCGCCCACCGGGTCGCAGGTCAGGCCCAGGTTATGTTCCAGGCCGATTTCCGCAGCGTTGCACAGTTGCTCGGGGGTGGCGCCGAGAATTTCCGCCAGGCCCGCTGCGGCCATGGCGCAGGCGGAACCGACTTCACCCTGGCAACCGACTTCGGCGCCGGAGATCGAGGCGTTCTTTTTGCACAGAATGCCCACCGCCGCCGCGCCGAGCAGGTAGTCGACCACGTTGGCCTCGGTCACCTCTTCACTGAACTTCATGAAGTAATGCAGCACTGCCGGAATGATCCCCGCTGCGCCATTGGTGGGCGCCGTCACCATGCGCCCACCGGCGGCGTTTTCTTCATTGACCGCCAGAGCGAACAGGTTCACCCACTCCATGGCACTCAAGGTCGAGCCGATCACATTGGGCTTGTTCAATTCCTGCAGACTGCGGTGCAACTTGGCGGCGCGACGGCGCACGTTCAAGCCGCCAGGCAGGATGCCTTCATGCTTGAGGCCTTCCTCCACGCACGCCTGCATGGCGCGCCACAGGGTCATCAGGCCACTGCGGATTTCTTCTTCGGAGCGCCACACCTTCTCGTTGGCCAGCATCAGTTCGGCGACGCGCAGGTTGTGGGTCTTGCACAGCTGCAACAGTTCTGCGGCGCTGGAAAAGTCATACGGCAGCTCGGTGCGGTCCATGTCCGCCACGCCGCTCTGGGCCTGGGCTTCATCCACCACAAAACCGCCGCCCACCGAGTAGTAGGTGTCGCGGTGTAACTCGCCGTCGGCATCGAACACCACCAGGGTCATGGCGTTGGGATGGAACGGCAGGTTTTCGTCGAGCAGACGCATGTCCCGTGACCATATGAACGGCACCGGCAAGCGACCGTCGAGCAACAGGGTCTCGGTTTCGCGCAGCGTGTGAATGCGCACGCCAATCTGGGACGGGTCGATTGCGTCCGGCCACTCGCCCATCAGCCCCATAATGGTGGCGGTGTCGCTGCCATGGCCGATGCCGGTGGCCGACAAGGAACCGTAGAGTTGCACTTCGACACGCCGAACCTGTTCCAACAGGCCACGTTCGCGTAACGTTTGAACGAACAACGCCGCAGCGCGCATGGGGCCGACGGTGTGAGAGCTGGAGGGCCCGATGCCGATCTTGAACAAGTCGAAAACGCTGATAGCCATTAACCTGAAACTCCTCGATAAGCGCGGCCAGGCTTGAACGAGGTGCTACGCTCAGATCGCCCAGATGGCGGCATCATCCAGCTTTTATCCGCCGTCACGGCGTCTCACACCGACGCACCCATGCTCACCAGCGTCGCTAACGTGCGATCGCCTGTTTTGGCCGTTTTTAACGGTGCAGATGAGTAAAAACTGCAGTTTCACTGTGGTAAAAATCTGTAAGCGACGTCACCGACACTGGATGCGACCCTCCCTGTACTGGATACGACGCCCCCTGTAGGCGTCAGATTTTCACTGGTACATGATCAGTCTCGACTCGTTTGCAAGGCACCGTGCCAGAGCTGTCCGACGCATACTCCAATAGCAGCACCTATAAAGCGCGGCGAATGCCGCCAGAAAAAACACAGGAGTCTACCCCGATGAAAGGTTCACCCTCGTTGTTGTTGGCCGCCATGCTGAGTCTGCCGGTCATGGCGCACGCCGCAGAACCGGAACAGTGCAAGACCGTCAACTTCTCCGATGTCGGCTGGACCGACATCACCGTCACCACCGCGACCACCAGCGAAATCCTCAAGGGCCTGGGCTACAAGCCGCGCACCACGATGATTTCGGTCCCCGTGACCTACAAGTCCCTGGCTGACGGCAAGAACATGGACATCTTCCTCGGCAACTGGATGCCGACCATGGAAAACGACATCAAGCAGTACCGCGATGCCGGCACCGTGGAAACCGTACGCGCCAACCTGGAGAACGCCAAGTACACCCTGGCGGTGCCCGAAGCGCTGTATGACAAGGGCCTGAAAGACTTCGCCGATATCGCCAAATTCAAGGATGAGCTGGGCGGCAAGATCTACGGCATCGAGCCGGGTAACGACGGCAACCGCACCATCCAGACGCTGATCGACAAGGATGCCTTCGGCCTCAAGAAAGCCGGTTTCAAAGTGGTCGAGTCCAGCGAAGCGGGGATGCTCTCCCAGGTTGAACGCGCCACCAAGCGCGGCCAGGCCATCGTGTTCCTCGGTTGGGAACCGCACCCGATGAACACGCGTTTCAAGATGAAGTACCTGACCGGGGGTGACGATTCGTTCGGCCCCAACTACGGCCAGGCCACCATCTACACCAACACCCGCAAGGGCTACACCCAGGAATGCAGCAACGTGGGCCAGTTGCTGAAAAACCTGCAGTTCACGCTGAACATGGAAAGCACCCTGATGGGCAACGTCCTGGACGACAAAATGAAGCCCGATGCTGCCGCCAAGGCCTGGCTGCAGAAGAACCCGCAAATCCTCGACACCTGGCTGGCCGGTGTCACCACCGTTGATGGCCAACCGGGTCTCGATGCCGTTAAAGCTTACCTCGCCAAATAGCACCCGCTGACCCCGGGGCGGTGCGCTGCCCCGGGATGTTTCCCTCTTCGCATGTGGACATTCACTACCATGCTGACTGAACAGAAAATCCCACTAGGCCAGTACATCGCTGCCTTCGTCGACTGGTTGACCCAACACGGTGCCAACTACTTCGACGCAATCGCATCGACACTGGAAACGATGATCCACGGCGTGACGTTTGCGCTGACCTGGTTCAATCCGCTGGCATTGATCGGTCTGATTGCGCTGCTGGCTCACTTTATCCAACGCAAATGGGGCCTGACCGTCTTTGTCATCGCCTCCTTCCTGCTGATCCTCAACCTGGGGTACTGGCAGGAAACCATGGAAACCCTCGCGCAGGTGCTGTTCGCCACCCTGGTCTGCGTGGTCATCGGCGTGCCGCTGGGCATTGTTGCCGCGCACAAGCCGATGTTCTACACCATGATGCGGCCGGTTCTCGATCTGATGCAGACCGTACCGACCTTCGTCTACCTCATCCCTACCCTGACCCTCTTCGGGCTGGGTGTGGTGCCCGGCTTGATTTCCACGGTGGTGTTCGCGATTGCCGCGCCGATCCGCCTGACCTACCTGGGCATTCGCGATGTACCGCAAGAGTTGATGGATGCCGGCAAGGCCTTTGGCTGCTCGCGCCGCCAGTTGCTCTCGCGCATCGAACTGCCCCACGCGATGCCGAGCATTGCCGCCGGTATTACCCAATGCATCATGCTGTCGTTGTCGATGGTGGTGATCGCGGCGCTGGTCGGCGCCGATGGCCTCGGCAAGCCGGTGGTCAACGCACTCAACACTGCTGACATCGCCCTGGGCTTCGAAGCCGGGCTGGCCATTGTGTTGCTGGCCATCATGCTCGACCGTATCTGCAAACAACCCGATGCCAAAGTAGGGGGTGATGCATGAGCATTATCCGATTCGACAAAGTCGACGTGATCTTTTCCAAAGACCCGCGCGAAGCGCTCAAGCTGCTGGACCAGGGCATGAGCCGTAACGAAATCCTGAAGAAAACCGGGCAGATTGTCGGCGTTGAAAACGCCAGCCTGGATGTGGAGAAAGGCGAGATCTGTGTGCTGATGGGCCTGTCGGGCTCCGGCAAATCCAGCTTGCTGCGCTGCATCAACGGCCTCAACACCGTCAGCCGTGGCCAGCTGTTCGTGGAGCATGAAGGTCGCCAGATCGACATCGCGTCCTGCACCCCCGCCGAGCTGAAAATGATGCGCACCAAACGCATCGCCATGGTGTTCCAGAAGTTCGCCCTGATGCCCTGGCTGACGGTGCGCGAGAACATCAGCTTCGGCCTGGAAATGCAGGGCCGTCCGGAGAAAGAACGGCGCACCCTGGTCGACGAAAAACTCGAGCTGGTGGGCCTGAGCCAATGGCGCAACAAGAAGCCCGATGAGCTGTCCGGCGGCATGCAACAGCGCGTGGGCCTGGCCCGTGCGTTGGCGATGGATGCCGATATCCTGCTGATGGACGAACCCTTCTCCGCCCTCGACCCGCTGATCCGCCAGGGCCTGCAGGATGAGCTGCTGGAGCTGCAACGCAAGCTGAGCAAGACCATCGTGTTCGTCAGCCACGACCTCGACGAAGCCCTCAAGCTGGGCAGCCGCATCGCGATCATGAAAGACGGCAAGATCATCCAGTACAGCGTGCCGGAAGAAATCGTGCTGAACCCGGCGGACGACTATGTGCGCACCTTCGTCGCCCACACCAACCCACTGAACGTACTGTGCGGCCGCAGCCTGATGCGCACGCTGGACAACTGCACGCGGGTGAACGGTTCGGTATGCCTGGACCCAGGCGCCGACTCCTGGCTGGACCTGGCCGAAGGCAACACCATCCAGGGCGCACGCCAGAATGGCGTGGTGATGAACCTGCAGAACTGGGCCCCGGGGCAAGCGGTAGAAGGCCTGGGCCGGGTGCCGACGTTGGTGGATTCCAACATCGGCATGCGTGATGCGCTGCAGATTCGCTATCAGACGGGAAACAAGCTGGTGTTGCATGACAACAACAAGGTGGTGGGGATCCTGGGCGACAGCGAGCTGTATCACGCCCTCCTAGGCAAAAACCTGGGCTGACCAACACCGCAAAACCCCTGAAGGAACCAGGTCAATGTGGGAGGGGGCTTGCCCCCGATAGCGGTGTATCAGCATCAAATGTGCTGACTGACACACCGCAATCGGGGGCAAGCCCCCTCCCACATTTTTGACCCAGTAGTGTCATTCAGGACACCACCAGGTTCCACTATCAGCTATAGACCCGGCCAAGGAGCTGCCGATGGCTTTCGAACTGATCGAGCACGTCACGGGTGATCTGCTCCTGGGTGAAGCCCATCAGGTCGTATTCCTGCGGCCCGTTGTGCAGGTACACCTCGGCGCGGTAGTAGCGGGTGCGTTCTTCTTCGGGCAGGTCAGTGGGCGCCGAGGAATAGGCATCCAGGCTGACTTCGTAGACGAACGGGTTGCCCTCTTCCATCTCGATCCGCACACCGATGCAGCGTTTGGATTTGCCCAGCAAGGTCTGCACTTCCAATCCCTGCTCGCGCAACGCTGTGGCGGCTTCTTCCAATGCCGGCGTGACGTGCTTGTCCATAAAGCGTTGCACGGTGCCCTGGCTCGGTTGCAGGTCGAGCGCGGTCAGGCGCTCGCTGAACCCCCGGCGCCCGCGTTCAGCCAACTGCGCCTGCTCTTGTTCGATGGCCACATCCTGGCGCATGGCCTTGTGCAAACCGAACATGAACAGAATCAGCACCACCGAGAACGGCAACCCCGCCAGCACCACCATGGTCTGCATGGCTTCGAAGTTGCCGGCGAACAGCAGGCCGATGGTCACCAGGGTGATCACCGCCGACCAGAAGATCCGCAGCCAGTGCGGCGCATCTTCATCCACGTTGCCGCCTTTGCACGACAGGTTGGCCATCATCACCGCGCCGGAATCCGCAGGCGTCAAGAACAGCACGAAGCCTACGAAGATCGACACACCGATAACGATTTTCGACGCCGGGTAATGCTCAAGCAGCTGGTAGATGGCCATGGACGGCTGTTCCAGTGCAGTCTTGCCCAGCTCCACCGCACCATGGTTCAGCACCAGGTCCAACGCCGAGTTACCGAAGATCGACAACCACGCCAGGGTGAAGCCCAGCGGGATCAGCAGTACGCCGGCGACCAGTTCGCGCACGGTGCGGCCACGGGAAATGCGCGCAATGAACATGCCCACGAATGGCGCCCAGGAAATCCACCAGGCCCAGTAGAACAGGGTCCACAGGCCCATCCAGCGCTCGGTCTTGTCGGCGTCGCCTTCGTACACATAGAGGTCGAAGGTTTTCAGAATGATGCCGTTGAGGTAGTCACCGGTGTTTTGCACCAGGCCGTTGAGCAGGTGCAGGGTGGGACCGAACAGCAGCACGAAGATCAGCAAACCGCTGAACAACACGATGTTGAGGTTGGACAGGCGGCGAATGCCGTTCTCCACGCCCGACACCGCGGCGATGGTCGCCACCGTGCTCATCACGATGATCACGATCAGCAGGTTGGTGTTGCTGTGCGCCATGCCGAACAGGTTTTCCAACCCGGACGACACCTGCATCGAACCGATCCCCAGGTTGGTCACCAGCCCGAGCAGGGTCACGAACATGCCGAAACCGTCCACCGCATGGCCGGCCGCGCCCTTCACCCAACGCTCGCCCACCAGCGGGTACAGCGCCGAACGCAAGGCCAGCGGCTGGTTGTGGCGGTACGCGAAGTACGCCACGGCCAGGCCGACCAGCGCGTAGATCGCCCAGCCATGCAGGCCCCAGTGCAGGAAGGTCAGTTGCAGCGCCTGACGTGCCGCGCCATTGCTGGCGGCCGTGCCTTCGGGCGGGTTGAAGTAGTGATCCAGGGGCTCGGAGGCGCCGAAGTACAGCAGCGAAATGCCGATGCCCGACGAAAACAGCATGCCGGCCCAGGCGCCATAGCTGAAGTCCGGGGTGTCGTCCTTGCTGCCCAGTTTCAACTTGCCGTAGGACGAAAACGCCAGGCCGACCACGAACACCAGGTAGGCGGCGATGACCACCATGTAGTACCAGCCGAAGCTTTTCGACAGCCAGGCCTGGGCGACGCCGAGCATGCGCCCGGCCTCCTGCGGGGCGATGATCAGGATGGCGGTCAACAACAGAATCAGCGCGGTGGAGGTGTAGAACACCCAACCGTTGACCCGGACCTTTTCCGGCGGGGTCTTTATAAGAGAGGCAGAACTCATGGCGCAGATGCTCCGGGCAGTGCGAGAGAGAAACACAAGGCAACGGTTATCCCGGGACATCGATTTTTCGGCAGTCGACGGACGGGTGTTATAAAGACACTCCGAAAATCCTCAACCCCGCCGAAGCGGTAGCCAGGCCCTGATACGGCCTGTTTCAGGGGTTTTCGCAGGTGTCAGAGGTCGCGGCGGCCAGGTAGGAAATATCTGTAGGCAGCGACCATTTGTCGCAGAGCTTATTCTTTGTTGATTGAACGTTCAATCAAAACAAAATAGACTGGTCCTCAAGCCGACGGACGTGGATCGCCTGTCGGCAGGCCAAAGGAGAGGTGCTACATGCCCAAGGTCGGTATGCAACCCATACGCCGCCAGCAGTTGATCGAAGCCACTTTGACGGCCATCGATCAGGTAGGGATGGGAGATGCCAGCATTGCGCTGATCGCCCGTCTGGCGGGTGTCTCGAATGGCATCATCAGTCACTATTTTCAGGACAAGAACGGCCTGATCGCAGCGACGATGCGTTACCTGATGAACGCGCTGATCGAGAACGTCCAGGAACGCCGGCGTGCCCTGAACGATGACAGCCCACGGGCGCATCTGCGGGTGATCATCGAAGGCAACTTCGACGCCAGCCAGGTCAACGGCCCGGCAATGAAAACCTGGTTGGCCTTCTGGGCCACCAGCATGCATCACCCGTCTTTGCACAGGTTGCAGCGGATCAACGATCACCGCCTGTATTCCAACCTGTGCTGCCAGTTCCGCCGTGCGATGCCGTTACCCGAGGCACGCAGCGCAGCTCGAGGCCTGGCGGCCCTGATCGACGGTTTGTGGTTGCGCGGTGCCTTGTCGGGAGACGCTTTCGACACGGAACAGGCGCAACGGATCGCTTACGACTACATGGATTTCCAATTGGCCAAGCAGGTGAGTTAGAGCCCTTATAAACGCTCAACCCCTGAACGTCCGCCGCGCAGTATTGCCACATCCCCATGGCCCACTGTTCGACGGGTAACGCCAACCACTTATGCACTTGCGAGGACTTTATGGCCCGTTTCGACCTGCAAAAACTCTACATTGACGGCGGCTACAGCGACGCTGGCAGCGATGCCACCTTCGAAGCCATCAACCCGGCTAACGGTGAAGTTCTCGCCCAAGTGCAACGCGCCACCAAGGAAGACGTCGAGCGTGCCGTGGTCAGCGCTGAAAAGGGCCAGAAGATCTGGGCCGCCATGACCGCCATGGAGCGTTCGCGCATCCTGCGTCGCGCCGTCGACATCCTGCGCGAGCGCAACGATGAGCTGGCCGCCCTGGAAACCCTGGACACCGGCAAAGCCTTCTCCGAAACCAAGTACGTGGACATCGTCACCGGCGCCGACGTGCTGGAATACTACGCGGGCCTGGTGCCAGCCATCGAAGGCGAGCAGATTCCGCTGCGCGACACGTCCTTCGTCTACACCCGCCGCGAGCCGCTGGGCGTGGTCGCCGGTATCGGCGCGTGGAACTACCCGATCCAGATCGCCCTGTGGAAATCCGCACCGGCCCTGGCCGCCGGTAACGCGATGATCTTCAAGCCCAGCGAAGTCACCTCGCTGACCACCCTGAAACTGGCCGAAATCTACACCGAAGCCGGCGTTCCGGCCGGTGTGTTCAACGTATTGACCGGCAGCGGCCGTGAAGTCGGCACCTGGTTGACCGAGCACCCGCGCATCGAGAAAGTCTCGTTCACCGGCGGCACCGACACCGGCAAGAAGGTCATGGCCAGCGCGTCGAGCTCGTCGCTCAAGGAAGTGACCATGGAACTGGGCGGCAAGTCGCCACTGATCGTGTTCGAAGACGCCGACCTGGATCGCGCCGCCGACATCGCGATGATGGCCAACTTCTACAGCTCCGGCCAGGTCTGCACCAATGGCACGCGTGTGTTCGTTCCCAAGCACCTGCAAGCGGCGTTCGAAGCCAAGATTCTTGAACGTGTTGCGCGCATCCGTGTGGGCGACCCGCAAGATGACAACACCAACTTCGGCCCACTGGTCAGCTTTGCGCACATGGAAAGCGTGCTGGGCTACATCGCCAAAGGCAAAGAGCAGGGCGCACGCCTGCTGTGCGGCGGCGACCGCCTGACCGACGGCGACTTGGCCAAGGGCGCCTTCGTCGCACCGACCGTGTTCACCGACTGCACCGATGACATGGTGATCGTGCGTGAAGAGATCTTCGGCCCGGTGATGAGCATCCTCACCTATGAAACCGAAGAAGAAGTGATCCGCCGCGCCAACGACACCGATTTCGGTTTGGCTGCGGGCCTTGTGACCAAAGACCTGAACCGCGCGCACCGCGTGATTCACCAGCTGGAAGCGGGTATCTGCTGGATCAACGCCTGGGGCGAATCCGACGCGAAGATGCCGGTCGGTGGCTACAAGCAATCCGGCGTGGGCCGCGAGAACGGGATCAGCTCGCTGAATAACTTCACCCGCATCAAATCGGTACAGGTTGAGCTGGGCGATTACGCCTCGGTGTTTTAACACCCGAGCCATGTAGTGCCTATTAGGCCGCCATCGGGGGCAAGCCCCCTCCCACACTTTGATTTGTGAATACATTCAAATGTGGGAGGGGGCTTGCTCCCGATGAGGCCCGACCTGACCACACATCAAGAGGGTGCATTCAATGTCCCAAGAATACGACTACATCATTGTGGGTGCCGGCTCTGCCGGTAACACCCTGGCGACCCGTCTGACCGAAGACGAAGGCGTCACCGTCCTGTTGCTGGAAGCCGGTGGCCCGGACTACCGCCTCGACTTCCGTACCCAGATGCCCGCCGCCCTGGCGTTCCCGCTGCAAGGCCGTCGCTACAACTGGGCCTACGAGACCGACCCAGAGCCACACATGGACGGCCGCCGGATGGAATGCGGTCGCGGCAAGGGCCTGGGTGGATCTTCCCTGATCAACGGCATGTGCTACATCCGCGGCAACGCCATGGACTACGACAACTGGGCGAAATTGCCGGGCCTGGAAGACTGGACCTACCTGGACTGCCTGCCGTATTTCCGCAAAGCCGAAACCCGCGACATCGGCCCCAACGACTACCACGGTGGCGAAGGCCCGGTCAGCGTGACCACGCCCAAAGCCGGCAACAACCCGCTGTTCCACGCCATGGTTGAAGCCGGCGTGCAGGCTGGTTACCCGCGTACCGAAGACTTGAACGGTTACCAGCAGGAAGGCTTCGGCCCGATGGACCGCACCGTCACGCCGAACGGCCGTCGCGCCAGCACCGCACGCGGTTACCTGGACGTCGCCAAGAAGCGTTCGACCCTGACCATCGTTACCCACGCCCTCACCGACAAAGTGTTGTTCGAAGGCAAGCGTGCGGTCGGCGTGCGTTACCTGATCGGCGCCGCTGAAGAGCGTGTCGAAGCCCGTGCGCGTAAAGAAGTGCTGGTCTGCAGTGGCGCGATCGCTTCGCCGCAGCTGCTGCAACGCTCTGGCGTCGGCCCGGCCAAACTGCTGGAAAGCCTCGACATCCCGGTGGTCCACGACCTGCCAGGCGTCGGCGAAAACCTGCAGGACCACCTTGAGCTGTACCTGCAATATGCGTGCACTCAGCCGGTGTCGCTGTACCCCTCGCTGCTTTGGTACAACCAGCCGGCCATCGGTGCCGAGTGGCTGTTCAACGGCACGGGCATTGGCGCCAGCAACCAGTTCGAAGCCGGCGGTTTTATCCGTTCGCGTCCGGAATTCGAATGGCCGAACATCCAGTATCACTTCCTGCCGGTCGCGATTAACTACAACGGCAGCAATGGGGTGAAAGAGCACGGTTTCCAGGCACACATGGGCTCCATGCGTTCGCCAAGCCGTGGCCGTGTGCAGTTGAAGTCGAAGAACCCACGGGACTACCCGAGCATCCTCTTCAACTACATGGCCACCGAGCAGGACTGGCAGGAATTTCGCGACGGCATCCGCCTGACCCGTGAAATCATGCAGCAGCCGGCACTGGACCCATACCGTGGCCGCGAAATCAGCCCGGGTATCGAGGTGCAAACCGATGAACAGCTCGACCAGTTCATCCGCGAGCACGCCGAGACCGCGTTCCACCCGTCCTGCTCGTGCAAGATGGGCACCGACGAGATGGCGGTGGTCGATGGCGAGGGTCGCGTGCATGGCATGCAGGGCCTGCGTGTGGTGGACGCGTCGATCATGCCGATCATCACCACCGGCAACCTGAACGCCCCGACGATCATGATCGCCGAGAAAATCGCCGACAAGATCCGCGGCCGCCAGCCGCTGCCGCGCAGCACCGCCGACTACTACGTAGCAGGCGATGCGCCGGTGCGTGGCAAGCCGCTGCGTGAAGTGGGGCCGCTGCGCAATAACTGATACACCGCCAACCGATCGTTCCCACGCTCCGCGTGGGAATGCCGCCCTGGACGCTCTGCGTCTGCTCTTGAGGTCGTGACGCGGAGCGTCACAGGACGCATTCCCACGCGGAGCGTGGGAACGATCACCTCCCCCTCCTTGATCAGCCCCCAGCCCCGGCCTACTCTGTTGGCATGCCCCGCGCTGAGCTGCCCACAAGGAAGGCCCCATGTTCGAACACCACGCCACGCTCAAACAACACTTCAGTGCCCTGCGCACCACCGCCCAATTCTTCTCCCTGCGCTATGTGCGCGAATCCGGCCGGTACCTGTCGGTGCGCAAGAACGTCGCCGAACCGCCACACCTGAGCCATGACGAAGGCGCCATGCTCACTGTGCGCCTCAACGGCGTCGAAGCTTACGCCGCGACCAATGATATGTCCCTGGCCGGCCTGCAAGCCGCCCTCGAACGTGCCGAACAGCAGGCCCGACGGATCAAGCCCCACGCGCTGCTCGACCTGCGCGAGCAAGCGGTGTCGAGTGACGTTGCTGACTACCTGTCTCCCGACTTCGACCAGCCCTTCCCGTCCCTGAGCGACTGCTACCAACTGCTCGGCGATGAGTCGGCCGCCGTGCCCAGGGATGAGCGCCTGGTGAGCTGGGACGTCAGCCTCGGCCAGACCACGGTCGAACAGATCTACCTCAACACCGCTGGCGCGCAATTGCGCCAGGCCCAGCGCTTTGTGTTTCCCGGCGTCAACGTCACCGCCTTCGATGGCAGCGACAGCCAGACCCGCACCCTTGGCGGCAGCAACTTCGGCCAGCAAGGCGGTTTTGACGTGATCAGCCGCTTCGGCCTGATCGGCGCCGCGCCGCGTGTGGCCGATGAGGCCCTGCAACTGCTGCTGGCACCGAACACGCCCCAGGGTCCGCGTGACTTGTTGCTGATGCCCGACCAGATGATCCTGCAGATCCACGAGTCCATCGGCCACCCGCTGGAGCTGGACCGCATTCTCGGCGACGAGCGCAACTACGCCGGTACCAGCTTTGTGAAGGCCAGCGACTTCGGCCATCTGCAATACGGCTCCGACCTGCTCAACGTGACGTTCGACCCGGACATCCCCGAACAACTCGCCAGCTACAGCCATGACGATGACGGCACCCGCGCCAGCAAACAGTTCCTGATTCGCGAAGGGCTGCTGCTCAAACCGTTGGGCGGCGCGTTATCGCAATTTCGCGCGGGGCTCGGCGGTGTAGCCAACAGCCGTGCCAGCAGTTGGAACCGTCCGCCGATCGACCGCATGGCCAACCTCAATATCGAGGCGGGTGACCAGAGCCTGGCCCAGCTGATTGGCGGTATCGAACACGGCATCCTGATGTCGACCAATCGCTCCTGGTCCATCGACGACGCACGCAACAAATTCCAGTTCGGCTGCGAATGGGGCCAACTGATCGAAAACGGCGAACTCAAAGGCGTGGTCAAGAACCCCAACTACCGCGCCATTTCCGCGCAGTTCTGGCGCAAGCTCAGCGCGGTCGGCGATGCCAGTACCTTCAAGGTGCTGGGCACACCGAACTGCGGCAAAGGCGAACCTAATCAGGTGATCCGCGTCGGCCATGCTTCGCCGGCGTGTGTGTTCCGTAACGTCGACGTATTTGGGGGAGATGCCTGATGAACGACTTCAAGGCACTGGTGGACTGGCTCAAACAGGCCATCACCGAGCAGGAACAGTTTCACCTTGGCTATGCTGCTGAAGCGTCCGAGTTCGTGCGTTTCAACCACGCTCAGGTACGCCAGGCCGGCCAGGTGCAACAGGCCAGCCTCAACCTCAAGCTGATCAACGCCGGTCGCCATGCCGACCTCGGCATCACCCTGGCGGGTGATCCGCAACTGGACCGCCAACGCCTCACCACAGGCCTGCAACAGTTGCGCGAAACCTTGCCGTTGCTGCCGCCAGACCCCTACCTGCTGCTCAACCACAACGCCTGGCACAGCCACAACGAACAACTGCGACCCTTGCCGGAACTGACCCAGGTGCTGCAAGACATCAGCCAGGCCGCCGAAGGCGTGGACCTGGTCGGCTTCTATGCCGCCGGCCCGATCAGCCGTGGCTTTGCCAGCTCCGACGGCGCGTTCGGCTGGCACCAGGCCAATAGCTTCAACTTCGACTTCAGTCTGTTCCACGCCAATGGCGAAGCGGTCAAGGCCAGCTATGCCGGGCACACCTGGGACAGTGCCGAGTTCGCCCGGCGCGTCCAACAGGCCCGCGACCAGCTTGAATTCCTCGGCCGACCGTTGCACCCGCTGGCACCCGGACAATACCGCGCCTACCTCGCTCCGGCGGCGCTGGAAGAAATCATCAGCATCATTACCTGGGGCGGTTTTTCCGCGCAGGCCATCGCCAGCAAGGGCAGTTCGCTGCAACGCCTGTATGCCGGGGAACAACACCTGAGCCCGCTGGTGACGGTAACCGAGCAGATCAGCGGTTCACTGAGCCAGGCATTTTCCAGCGAAGGCTACCCGCGCAGCGACGTCACGTTGATCCAGGCCGGCCAGGCCGCAGGCCAATTGGTCAACTCGCGCAGCGCCGCCGAATATGGCCTGAGCGCCAATGGCGCCGGCAGCGACGAGTCCCCCAGCGCCTTGCAAATGGCTGCCGGCAACCTGGCCCAGGCCGATATCCTCAAGCAGTTGGGCACCGGGTTGTACATCAGCAACCTGTGGTACCTGAACTACTCCGACCTGCCGGCAGCGCGCCTGACCGGCATGACCCGCTTCGCCACGTTTTGGGTGGAAGACGGCGAGATCAAGGCGCCGGTCAGCACCATGCGCTTTGATGACAGCGTGTTCAGCCTGCTGGGCTCGCAGTTGGAAGCGCTGACCGCTGACCGGGAACTGCTGCTGTCGGCCAGTACGTATGGCCAGCGCAACACTTCATCCAATTTGCTTCCCGGCGCACTGGTCAAACGCCTGACACTGACCCTCTAAGCACCGCCATCCAATGTGGGAGGGGGCAAGCCCCTCCCACATTGTCCTGTGTTGATTTCGGACACTTCGCTGAGCCCCTTCCTACCGTTCAATCCCATACTCCGGGCAGCCTGTTGTCGCCCGCAAAAAACCCCGTTATAAAAGCTAATGGCATACCGCCACACGACAGGGAGTGTTGCGATGACCCAGGCAAGTTTTGTCATAGACAAGCTGTACAAGCACTACAACGTCCACGTAGAGCAACTGGGCAACGACCCACACAGAAAAACCGTGCTGATGGTCAATGGCGCCCTGTCCACCACGCGCTCCTTTGCCCGCACCAGCAAATGCCTGGCCGAGCATTTCAATGTGCTGCTGTTCGACCTGCCCTTCTCCGGCTATTCCCGCGAGCACAATACCGACCTCGACCTGGTCACCAAAGATGACGAAGTGCAGATCCTGCGGGCGCTGGTGCAGCGCTTTGCGGTCAACCATCTGGTCTCGGCCTCATGGGGTGGCATCTCCACGCTGCTGACCCTGGCCCATAACCCGCCAACCATCGAAAGCTCGGTGGTGATGGCCCTGGCGCCCAACCTCAACCAGGCGATGCTTGAGTACGTAGAGCGCGTACGCGTGTTGATCGAGGCCGATGACAAATCCGCCGTCGGCCATCTGCTCAACGAGACGGTCGGGAAATACCTGTCGCCCCGCCTCAAGCGCAACAACCACCGCCATCTGGCGAACATGGCCACCACCGAGTATCGCCAGGCACGCTTTCATATTCATCAGGTGCTGGCATTGGGCGACGGCAACTACCTGCCGGCGCTCAGGCAGATTGAAACGCCGGTGCATTTTCTCAACGGCACGCTGGACGAATACACCCCCGCCGCCGATGCACAACTGTTCGGCAGTTACGTGAGGCGCAGCAGTTTCGCCGTGGCCGAACATACCGGCCATTTGCTCGACCTGGAATCCCGCGAGGCGGCGCTGGCAGTGCATCGCGTCTTGCTGGATTTTCTGGTGGGCGAGCACGCTTCAATGTCCGATTTAGACGAACCGCCAGTGGGAAAAGGAGCGACGGATGGCGCATAATCGCCGACACATAGCCTGCTAACAAAAGGGATCCCATGCCGAATCGTGCCCCTCTCGACGCCAAGACCGCCCGATGGCTCCCCTGGGTGGTAGCGATTGCCTTCTTCATGCAGTCGCTGGACGGGACGATCCTCAACACGGCATTGCCGGCCATGGCCCGGGACCTGGCGGAAAACCCGCTGCGCATGCAGGGCGTAGTCATTGCCTACATGCTCACCGTCGCTTTGCTGATTCCGGCATCCGGCTGGATCGCCGATCGCTTCGGCACCAAGAAAATCTTCTTTGGCGCCATCTTGCTGTTCAGCATCGGGTCATTGCTGTGTGCCCTGTCCAGCAGCTTGAGCATGCTGGTGGGCGCGCGGGTGATCCAGGGTTTGGGCGGGGCGCTGATGCTGCCGGTGGGGCGCCTTGTGGTACTGCGCGCCTATCCCCGTTCCGAGCTGGTGCGGATCATGGGTTTCATCACAATCCCCGGCCTGCTCGGCCCGTTGCTCGGCCCGACCCTGGGCGGCTGGATGGTGCAATACCTGACCTGGCACTGGATCTTCCTGCTCAACCTGCCGGTGGGCATGATCGGCTGCTATGCCGTATGGAAATTCATTCCCGACCTGCGCGGCAGCGAGCGCACGCGCTTCGATGGCCTGGGTTTTGTGCTGTTCGGCGCCGCGATGGTGCTGATCACCATCGCCATGGAGGGCCTGGGCGAACTGCACTTGCCGCACTTGCGGGTGATGTTGCTGCTGTTCGGTGGCCTGGCGTGCCTGGCGGCGTATTGGCTGCGCGCCGGGCATATCGATAACCCGCTGTTCTCCCCGGTGCTGTTCAAGACCCGCACCTTTGCCGTGGGCATCCTCGGCAACCTGTTCGCCCGCCTGGGCAGCGGCGCCCTGCCGTTTCTGGTGCCCTTGCTGTTGCAGGTGGCGCTGGGGTATTCGCCATCGGAAGCCGGCATGAGCATGTTGCCGCTCGCGGCGGCGGCGATGTTTGCCAAGTCCATCGCCCGGCCGCTGATCGAGCGCCTGGGCTATCGCGTGGTGCTCACCGGCAACACCCTGGCCCTGGGCGCCATGCTGGCGAGCATGGGCCTGGTCAGCGAGCAGACGCCCTATCCCGTGCTGCTGGGCATGCTCGCGGTGCTGGGCGCGATCAACTCCCTGCAATTCACCGCGATGAACACCGTGACGCTGATCGACCTCGACGACGCCCAGGCCAGCAGCGGCAACAGTTTGCTGTCGGTGGTGGCGCAACTGTCCCTGAGCCTGGGCGTGGCCTGCGCCGGCGCGCTGCTCGGCGGGTTTACCTTGGAGACCGGCAACGATGGGGTGAACACGGTACTGGGCGCGTTCCAGCTGACGTTCCTCACGGTGGGCATCATGGCCATGCTGGCGGCGGCGATCTTCCTGCAATTGTCGCCAAAAGACGGCAAACGCGTGGTCAGCCGCGAGCACGACCTGGAGCATTGACCGGCGGCTCGTCTAGAACTTGCGGGGAAATTCCCACGAGACTGGTACACTGCGCGACATTTTGTTTTGCAGAGCCAGTCCCGTGACCACCATCGCCACCGCTTTTAATACTTTGCCCCTGTCCGCCGCCATGCTGGCTAACCTCGACTCGCTGGGTTATGTCGAGATGACGCAGATCCAGGCGCAGAGCTTGCCGGTGATCCTCAAGGGGCTGGACCTGATCGCCCAGGCCAAGACCGGCAGCGGCAAGACCGCCGCCTTCGGTATCGGCCTGCTGAACCCGATCAACCCGCGCTACTTCGGTTGCCAGGCCCTGGTGATGTGCCCGACGCGCGAGCTGGCCGACCAGGTTGCCAAGGAAATCCGTCGCCTGGCCCGCGCCGAAGACAACATCAAGGTGCTGACCCTGTGCGGTGGCGTGTCCCTCGGCCCACAGATCGCCTCCCTTGAGCACGGTGCCCACGTGATCGTCGGCACCCCGGGCCGTATCCAGCAGCACTTGCGCAAAGGTTCGCTGGTACTGGACGGGTTGAACACGCTGATCCTCGATGAAGCCGACCGCATGCTCGACATGGGTTTCTACGACGCCATCGAAGACATCATCAGCAAGACCCCGCCGCGCCGCCAGACTCTGCTGTTCTCGGCCACCTACCCGGTGAGCATCAAGCAGCTGGCCTCCAAGTTCATGCGCGCCCCGCAACAGGTGAAAGCCGAAGCCTTCCACTCCGACGACCAGATCGAGCAGCGTTTCTACGAGATCTCGCCGGAAGAGCGCATGGACGCCGTGACCAAGGTGCTGGCGCATTTCCGCCCGGCTTCGTGCGTGGCGTTCTGCTTTACCAAGCAGCAAGTGCAGGAAACCGTGGATCACCTGACCGCCAAGGGCATTTCCGCCGTTGGCCTGCATGGCGACCTGGAGCAGCGTGACCGTGACCAGGTGCTGGCCATGTTCGCCAACCGCAGCACCTCGGTCCTGGTCGCCACCGACGTGGCCGCCCGTGGCCTGGACATCGACGCACTGGACATGGTGATCAACGTCGAACTGGCCCGCGACTCGGAAATCCATATCCACCGTGTCGGCCGTACCGGTCGCGCGGGTGAGACCGGCATCGCTATCAGCCTGGTGGCGCCGTCCGAAGCGCACCGTGCCCAAGCCATCGAGCAGTTGCAAAAGTCGCCCTTGAACTGGGACCAGCTGGACAACCTCAAGCCGCAGAGCGGCGGCCCGCTGCTGCCGCAGATGAGCACCCTGTGCATCGCCGCCGGGCGTAAAGACAAGGTTCGCCCAGGCGACATCCTTGGCGCACTGACCGGCGATGCCGGCATTCCGGGTGCCCAGGTCGGCAAGATCGCGATCTTTGACTTCCAGGCCTTCGTCGCCGTGGAACGCGGGGTCGCCAAGCAGGCACTGCAGCGTTTGAACGACGGCAAGATCAAGGGCCGTTCGTTGCGCGTGCGGATTCTGTAACTCGATCTCCTGCCTAATGAAGATCCAATGTGGGAGGGGCTTGCTCCCGATTACGGTGTGTCAGTCAGTACATCTGTTACTGATACACCGCTATCGGGAGCAAGCCCCCTCCCACATTTGACTGTATTCAAATTCAGAATTTTGTGAGGACACCGTTTTGCGCTCGACCGAAGTTGTGATCATTGGCGCCGGCGCCGCAGGCTTGATGTGCGCGCTGACCGCCGCCGGGCGGGGGCGCAAGGTGATGCTGATCGACCATGCGAACAAGGCCGGCAAAAAGATCCTGATGTCCGGCGGTGGCCGCTGCAATTTCACCAACCTGTACACCGAGCCGGTCAACTTCCTCTCGCACAACGCGCACTTCTGCAAGTCGGCACTGGCGCGCTATACCCAGTGGGATTTCATCGGGCTGGTAGCCAAGCACGGCGTGCCGTACCACGAAAAGAAACTCGGCCAGCTGTTCTGCGACAACAAGTCCAGCGACATCCTCGGCATGCTGCTCGACGAATGCATCCAGACCGGCGTGAGCCTGCACCTGGACACCTCGATTGAAGCCATCGCCAAGGTCGACAACGGCTACCAGTTGCAGACCACCCTGGGCGAACTGCGCTGCGAGTCCTTGGTGATCGCCACGGGCGGCCTGTCGATCCCGACCCTCGGCGCCACCGGCTTCGGTTATCAAGTGGCCAGGCAATTTGGCCATGAGCTGCTGCCGACCCGCGCGGGACTGGTGCCGTTCACCATCACCGATCAGCTCAAGGACTTGTGCGGCGAGCTGTCGGGCACCTCGGTGGACTGCCTGGTCAGCTGCAACGGCCAGAGTTTTCGCGAGAACATCCTGTTTACCCATCGAGGTCTGAGTGGGCCGGCGATCCTGCAGATTTCTTCCTACTGGGAATCCGGCGACACCGTGGAAATCAACCTGCTGCCCGACCACGACGCCCACGCCTGGCTGCAACAGCAACAGGCCGAGCGCCCCAACAGCGAGCTGAAAACCCTGCTGGGCGAGATTTTCACCAAGAAGATGGCCAATCTGCTGGCGGAGACCTGGTTCGCGTCCAAGCCGATGAAGCAGTACACCCACGCCGAAATCGCCGATATCGCTTCGATGCTCGGCAGCTGGCAGTTGGTACCGGCGGGCACGGAGGGCTATCGCACCGCTGAGGTGACATTGGGCGGGGTGGACACGCGGGAAGTGTCCTCCAAGACCATGGAGTCGCTGAAAAGCCCAGGGTTGTACTTTATCGGTGAAGTGCTGGATGTAACCGGGCACTTGGGCGGGTTCAACTTCCAGTGGGCCTGGGCGTCAGGCTATGCGGCTGCGCAATATGTCTGACACGACACGGTAAAAAATGTGGGAGGGGGCTTGCTCCCGATAGCGGCAGCACAGTCAACTCATTAGCTGACTGATACACCGCCATCGGGAGCAAGCCCCCTCCCACCTTTTGTTTGGCGGTGAGCCAGGGAAATATTTTGCGCATCGATGTGATCACCACCCTTGCCGTGGCGTCCTTGATAGCTCAATTTAGCGGCATCGTCCCGGAAGACTCCCGACTTCATGTCATCGACCTCGTTCAAGCAGTCCCTGCGGCGCCTGTGGGCACTGGATAAATTCAGCTACAGCATTCGGGTATTCATCGCCCTCACCGGCAGCATGGCGCTGTGCTGGTATCAGGATGAAATGACGCTGTTGATCCCGCTGTTCCTGGGGATTATCGCCAGCGCCCTGGCCGAGACCGATGACAGTTGGCAAGGCCGCCTCAACGCCCTGGCGGTGACGCTGGTGTGCTTCAGCATCGCGGCGCTGTCGGTGGAGTTGCTGTTCCCTTACCCCTGGATTTTCGCGGCCTCCCTGGCCCTGGCCACGTTCGGCCTGACCATGCTCGGCGCGCTCGGCGAACGCTATGGCGCGATTGCCTCGGCCACGTTGATTCTGTCGGTCTATACCATGATCGGCGTGGACCAGCGCGGCGGTGCCGTCAGTGATTTCTGGCACGAGCCGTTACTGCTGGTGGCGGGCGCGGCCTGGTACGGCGTGCTGTCGGTGCTGTGGCAGGCGCTGTTTTCCAACCAGCCGGTGCAGCAGAGCCTGGCGCGGTTGTTCCGCGAACTGGGGCGCTACCTCAAGCTCAAGTCGTCGCTGTTCGAACCGATCCGCCAGCTGGACGTAGAGGCGCGGCGCCTGGAATTGGCCCAGCAGAATGGCCGGGTCGTCGCCGCCTTGAACGCCGCCAAGGAAATCATCCTGCACCGCGTCGGCAATGGTCGCCCAGGCTCAAAGGTCAGCCGGTACCTGAAGCTGTACTTCCTGGCGCAAGACATCCACGAGCGCGCCAGTTCGTCCCATTACCCGTATAACGCCCTGGCCGAAGCCTTCTTCCACAGCGACGTGCTGTTCCGCTGCCAACGCCTGCTGCGCCAGCAAGGCAAGGCGTGCCAGGCCCTGGCCGAGTCGATCCAGTTGCGCCAGCCATTCATCTATGACGACAGCTTCGCCGAAGCCCTGGGCGATTTGAACGCCTCCCTGGAACACCTGCGCATCCAGAGCAATCCGGCCTGGCGCGGCCTGCTGCGCTCGTTGCGCGCCCTGGCCGCCAACCTGTCCACCCTCGACCGCCTGCTCGGCGACGCGAGCAACCCCGACGCCCTGGCCGACGCCACCGACAGCAACCTGCTGGACCGCGCCCCGCGCAACCTCAAGGAAATGTGGACGCGCCTGCGCACCCAGCTCACGCCGACCTCGCTGCTGTTTCGCCACGCCCTGCGCCTGTCCCTGGCACTGACCGTCGGCTACGCCACGCTGCATGCCATCCACGCTTCCCAGGGTTACTGGATCATCCTCACCACACTATTTGTTTGCCAACCGAACTACGGCGCGACACGACGCAAGCTCGGCCAGCGGATCATCGGCACCGCCATCGGGCTCACGGTGGCCTGGGCGCTGTTCGACCTGTTCCCCAGCCCGGTGGTGCAGTCGATGTTCGCCATCGCCGCCGGCCTGGTGTTCTTTATCAATCGCACCACGCGCTACACCCTGGCCACGGCGGCGATCACCCTGATGGTGCTGTTCTGCTTCAACCAAGTGGGCGATGGCTACGGACTGTTCCTGCCACGCCTGTTCGATACCCTGCTCGGCAGCCTGATCGCGGGCCTGGCGGTGTTCCTGTTCCTGCCGGACTGGCAAGGCCGGCGCCTGAACAAAGTGTTGGCCAATACCCTGACCTGCAACAGCATCTACCTGCGCCAGATCATGCAGCAGTACGCCGCTGGCAAGAGCGATGACCTGGCCTACCGACTGGCCCGGCGCAACGCGCACAACGCCGATGCGGCGCTGTCCACCACCCTGGCGAACATGCTGATGGAACCGGGGCATTTCCGTAAGGAAGCGGATGTGGGCTTCAGGTTCCTGGTGCTGTCGCACACTCTGCTCAGCTACTTGTCGGGCCTTGGCGCACACCGCGACACCCAGCTGCCGGCCGAGGTGCGGGAGCAGTTGATCGACGGTGCCGGGCACGCCCTGGCGTTGAGCATCGACGAGATCGCCAGTGGGCTGGCGAATAAACAGCCGATTGCGATTCAGAGTGATGAGGAGGAAACACTGGCGGCGCAGCTTGAGCAGATGCCGGATGAGATCGACGAAGGCCAGCGGCTGGTGCAGACGCAGTTGGCGTTGATCTGTCGGCAGTTGGGGCCGTTGCGGACGTTGGCGGCGCACCTGATCAAGGATACCCGTGCGGCTTAGGCCGCTATCGGGGGCAAGCCCCTCTCAAAGTGGAATGCAGTAAAATGTGGGAGGGGGCTTGCCCCCGATGAGGCCCTCACAGGCACTACATCCCATGCGCCTTCATCAACTTGGCATAACTGCCATCCGCCTTCATCCTGGCAATCTCCCGATCAAAGCCGGCCACGATCTGCGCATGCTCAGGGTTCTTCAGACTGACCAGAATATGCAGGCTGTTCTCGCTCAGCGGCTTGCCCAGGAACTCCACGGCATTGCGCACCCTTGGCGACTCCCGCGCCAGGTAGTAACGCGCCACGTACTCGTCTTCCAGCGTCAGCCGCACACGGCCCGCCGCCAGCATGCGCACGGCCATGGCAAAGTTATGCACCGGGACTTTCTGTAACAGCGCATCCTGGTCGAACGCCGCCGAATAGGCATAGCCTCGCACCACGGCGATGCTTTCGTCGTGCAACTGTTCCAGGCTCTGATAATCGATAGCGTCGTCGCGACGCTTGATAAAACGCACACGGTTGACCAGGTATTGCTCGGAAAACTGCCCCAGCTGCGTGCGGGCATCGTCGTACCACGCGTTGATCAGCACGTCGTAGCGCCCATCGCCTACACCCTTCAGTGCGCGCGCCCAAGGCACCTGCTCAAAATCACTGGCGTACCCCGCCCGAGCCAGCGCGGTGCTGACGATATCCGTGGCCAGCCCGCCGTTGACCAAGGTGACATCGGTGAACGGTGGCCAACCATCCGCCACCAGGCGCAGACGCTGCGCCACCACCGGTTGAGCCAGCAGCAACACTGCAATCAAAGCAACGGCACGAGACAATCGCGGCATGCTTAAAATCCTTGGCGGGCAGGCGATGGCCTGATAACAGTAGCTCATCAATGAGCGTGCATTGCTTATTACACAAAGAAGTCGGCCGTGCATGCACTGAATGATGGCAAATTGACGCCATTCACAAAATAACCGGTTTTAGACAGCAGCGCCGGTCGCGCTTACTATCCCTGCCAAGCCTTTGACAAGAGCGCACATCATGACGGTTGATTGGGTCTGCAAACATCACGACGATCTGGGCAAAGAACAGCTTTACGCCATCCTGCGCCTGCGCGGCGAGGTGTTCGTCGTTGAACAGAAATGCGTTTACCAGGACATTGACGGGCAGGACCTGTCAGGCGATACCCACCACCTGATGGCCTGGAACGACAATGAACTGGTGGCCTATCTGCGGCTGCTGGACCCAGAGACCCAGGGCGGTGATGTGGTGATCGGTCGAGTGATCGTCGCGCCATCGGCACGCGGCACCGGGCTGGGGCATTTGATGATGGAAGAGGCCCTCAAGCAGATCGAGGATATCTGGCCCGAGACACCGATTTTTCTGTCAGCCCAGGCGCACTTGCAGGGGTATTACGGACGGTACGGGTTTGTGGTGGCGGGAGAGGAATACCTGGAAGACGATATTCCACATATCGGGATGCGACGGGTTTGAGGGCCTCATCGGGAGCAAGCCCCCTCCCACATTTGAATGTATTCACAAATCAAGTGTGGGAGGGGGCTTGCCCCCGATAGCGTCAGGCCAGGCACTGCAAGCCTTCAGGGATAACCCAATACCCGCTTGATCGACACCAGATTCCCCTCGATCCACCGTCGATCAATCGCCCCCCAATCACGAATCCGATAACGCCCGGCATGGTTACGGGCGCCATCCTCCTGCTCGAACTCGCACACAATATCCAGATCGGCCAACGCCGCAATCGTGTCCTGCGCCGTGCGCCGGGGCATGCCAGTCGCTTCGGTCAATGCAGGGACGCTGCTGGCCAGCCCGCTGTCGATCAGGTACGCCACATACAGGCGGCGGTAGAAGCTGCTCTTGGTCTTGCTCACATCCATGGTCAATTGCCTTGTGATTAGGGCTTGCCCTGCAGATCGCGCCAGGTGAGGTACACCCGCAGGTCGAATTCCACCTGGTGGTAGCCGGGCATCATGTATTCACAGAGTTTGTAGAACGCTTTGTTGTGGTCCGATTCCTTGAAGTGCGCCAGCTCGTGCACCACGATCATGCGCAGGAACTCGGGAGCCGCTTCCTTGAACAGCGAGGCGATGCGGATCTCTTTCTTGGACTTGAGATTGCCACCCTGCACCCGGGAAATCGTGGTGTGCAGGCCCAGGGCGCGGTGGGTCAGGTCCAGGCGGTTATCGAACAGCACCTTGTCGATCGACGGCGCATTGCGCAGGTGTTCCTGCTTCAAGGCCAGGGCGTAGCTGTACAGGGCCTTGTCGCTCTGCACGGCGTGCCGCTCGGGATAACGTTGCTCCAGGTACGCGCCCAACTGGTCCTTGGCGATCAGCTGGCGAACTTGCTCCTGAAGGGCGGCGGGATAGGCCTGGAGGTATTTCAACGCGGTCATGGGGTCTGCAACGTAGTTCGGACGGGCGCCAGTGTAGCGAATTCAAAGCGCGTGAGGGTGCGACCAACCGACAACGTCCTCGGCCATCAGCGGCGCCGCCGCCCAGGTGCCCTGGATGAACGAGCAGCCATGGGCCTTGAGCCACTGCGACTGCTCAAGGGTTTCTACGCCCTCGGCGATCACCAAAACATCGAAATGCCCGCACAGCTCGATGATGCTGCGCGCCATCGCTGCATCCCGTGCCGAGCCTGGCAGGCGGGCCACCAATTGCGGGTCCAGCTTGAGGGTGTCGAACGCCAGGTCGCGCAGATGGGCCAGGGAACACCGCCCTGAGCCAAAGTCATCCAGGGCGATACGCACCCCAAGCCCACGCAACAGCTTGAGCTGCTTGGTCGATTCCTCAAGGTTACTCATCAGGCAGTCTTCACTGATTTCCACTTCCAACTGCCGCCCCTGTAACCCGTGCCTTTCGAGGACCTGGCGCAGTTGGCTGGCCAGGTTAGGCATATTGAACTGGCTGCTGCTCAGGCTCACGCTCAGCACCAGCTCTTCATCGAACGCCGCTTGCCAGGCCTGGCGTTGGGCGGCGACTTGCTGGTAAATCCAAGTGCTCAACTGGCTGATCAAGCGCGCCTCTTCCAGCAACGGCAAAAACAGCCCCGGCGACACATCGCCGACGCTCGGGTGCTGCCAGCGCAGCAACGCCTCGACACCGCGCAAGCGCCCGTCCTCCAGCGACACCTGCGGCTGGTACACCAAGGTGAATTCCTTGTTTTGAATCGCGGTGCGCACACTGTCTTCCAGCATCAGGCGTGAACGGGCTCGGCCGTTCATTTCCTGGTCGTAATAGCGATACTGCTGACGGCCGGCGCGCTTGGCTTCGTACATGGCGATGTCCGCCGCGCGCAACAAACCGCTCAGGTCCGAGCCACAGTCGGGAAACGTCGCAATACCGATGCTGACCCCAAGCATCACCTCCAGACCGTCGACCTGCTGGCACACCGACACCCGTTCGATCAGTTTTTCCGCAATCTTCGCTGCCTGCTCCGGGAACTCCAGCTCCAGCAAGGCAGTGAATTCATCCCCGCCCATGCGTCCCAGAATGTCGTAGGAGCGCAGGCACGCCTGCATCTGCTCGGAAACCCAGCGCAGCACGCGATCACCGGCGTCGTGGCCCAAGGTATCGTTGACTCGCTTGAAGCCATCCAGATCCAGATACAGCAACACCAGCGACTGCTCATTGCGCTCGCTGCGCGACAACATGTTGCCCACTGTCTGGTAGAAGCCGCGACGATTCAGCAGCCCGGTCAACGGGTCGGTCACCGCCTGGAACTCCAGTTGCTGGTGCAAGTGACGCACCTCGGACATGTCCAGCACCGTCACCACCATCGCCTTCTGCTCTGCGGGCAAGGGCGCGCAGGACAACGCCACCGGCACCTGTTGACCACGGCTGGTGCGCAAGATGGCATCGTGCAAGCGCCACGTTTCGCCTTTGCGATAGGCCTCATACATCGGGAACCCCAACCAGGCGGGCACATGGGGTTTTTGCAGGAAGCTCAAGAAACTCTCGCCCTGCAACTCCGCCATCGTGGCGTTGAGCAGCCTGCAGATCGCCGGGTTGGCATACTCAATCACGCTGCCCTCGCCCACCACCAGAATGCCTTCGGCGGCGTTGTCCAACACCGAGGCATTGAAGGCGCGGGCGGCTTCCAGGTCATGGCTCAACCGCTGCAGGGCGCGGCGATTATGCTGATGCTCCAACAGCGCCTGCACCTTGGGCTTGAGGATATGCGGGTCGAAGGGCTTGAACAGGTAATCGATGGCGCCGCTGGCATAGCCTTTTAGCACAGCGTCGGGCGACTGTGCATCGGCGGTGAGAAAGATGATCGGCGTCATGCTCGTACGCTGGCTGCCCCGCATCAGGCGTGCCACCTCGAAGCCATCCATACCGGGCATTCGCACATCCAGCAATACCAGATCGACGTCGTGGACCAGTAGCAATTCCAGGGCCTCCAGACCGGAAGCGGCGGTAATGATTCGCCAGTCTTCGCGCTGCAACACTGCACGCATGCTGACGAGATTTTCCGGGTAGTCATCGACCACCAAGAGAACTGAACTGCCGTCGCCGAGGTTTGGAGCGCAATCCATGCTACGTCTCTTCCTTAAGGAACTGCACCGGTCACTTCGGGTACTTTAAACCGGACAAATAATGAGGCCTCACTCTAGCCCCGGTTATAAAAAAGCAGAAGTAACGTCGATGCCATCATTGCGCCAAAGCCGAGGCAGCCGACTAACGGTCAGGCTCTGTAGCCCGCGTACCATGGGCAACATGGCTTTTTGGCATTCCTCTGACGCCAATTTATTGCCAGTCAGAGTTAACAACTTGGTTAACACCACCTATAAAGAACCTGTGCAGCCCTCGGGCTAAAGCTTTCACCCCTCGTAAAAGGCCAACACCATGATCGACCTTTCCACCTGGAACCTGAGCATTCCGGTCGGCTCCCCGCCCACGACCATCGAAACCCCGAAGCTGCTCAACGGCTTCAATGACCAGTATTTCCAGGCCGAAGGCAGCGATGTGCAGTTCTGGACCCCTGTCACCGGCACCCGCACGGAAAACGCCATCTACCCGCGCAGCGAACTGCGCGAAACCTACGCCGACGGGCGCTTGCGCAACTGGACCTACCCCGAAGCCGATAACTTCCTGCGCGCCACGCTCACCGTCAACCAGGTACCGTCCACCGGCAAGGTGGTGATCGGCCAGATCCACGCCTACGACAGTCAGAAACCGCTGATCAAACTGGAGTACCAGTTCAAGGAAAAAACCCAGACCGGCAACATCGTCGCCAAAGTGCGCATGCGCCCGGACGAATCTGAAAGCCGGGTAATCATCGTTGCCTCCAATGTGCCACTGGAAAAGACCTTCACCTATGTGATCAACCTCAACAAAGCCGGGCTGCTCAGCGTGTACGCGGCCGACAGTGAGTGGAATGAACGCATCGGCGCAGCCTGGGCCGACAAGCCGCTGTACTTCAAGGCGGGGGTGTATGTGCAGGACAACAGTGGGGATAGCAAGGAAGGGGCAAAGGTGACGTTTGCGAAGTTGGATATTGATCACGAGTAAAATCGTGAGTAGGCAAGTTCCGATGAACCCTGTGGGAGGGGGCTTGCCCCCGATAGCGGTGGGTCGGTCTCTGAATGTGTTAGCTGATACACAGCCATCGGGGGCAAGCCCCCTCCCACATTTGGATCGCGTAGCCTGAGCATGCGGCGCTCGTCCTACGGCACCGTTGCGGCCTGCCATCTCCAAACACAAAAAAGCCCGCATCACTGCGGGCTTCCTTTTAAACGCTGAGGCTTAATTGACCTTAGCGTTCAACTCACCTTTCAAATACCGCTGGTACATCGCTTCCAACGAGATCGGCTTGATCTTCGAAGCATTACCGGCAGTACCAAACGCTTCATAACGTGCAATACACACATCACGCATGGCGGTCACGGTGGCGCCGAAGAATTTACGCGGGTCGAACTCGCTCGGGTTGGTCGCCATCAGGCGACGCATTGCGCCGGTGGAGGCCAGGCGCAGGTCGGTGTCGATGTTGACCTTGCGCACGCCGTACTTGATGCCTTCGACGATTTCTTCAACCGGTACGCCGTAAGTTTCTTTGATGTCGCCGCCGTACTGGTTGATGATCGCCAGCCACTCTTGCGGTACCGAGGAAGAACCGTGCATCACCAGGTGGGTGTTGGGGATGCGTTTGTGGATTTCCTTGATGCGGTCGATGGCCAGCACGTCGCCGGTCGGTGGCTTGGTGAACTTGTAGGCGCCGTGGCTGGTGCCGATGGCGATGGCCAGGGCGTCCACTTGGGTCTTCTTGACGAAGTCGGCGGCTTCTTCCGGGTCGGTCAGCATCTGGCTGTGATCCAGCACGCCTTCGGCGCCGATGCCGTCTTCTTCGCCGGCCATGCCGGTTTCCAGGGAACCCAGGCAGCCCAGCTCGCCTTCAACCGATACGCCGCAGGCGTGAGCCATGGCCACGGTTTGTTGGGTAACGCGTACGTTGTACTCGTAGTCGGTTGGGGTCTTGCCGTCTTCGCCGAGAGAGCCGTCCATCATCACCGAGCTGAAGCCCAGTTGGATCGAGCGCTGGCACACGTCAGGGCTGGTGCCGTGGTCCTGGTGCATGCACACCGGGATGTGCGGGAATTCTTCGATGGCCGCGAGGATCAGGTGACGCAGGAACGGCGCACCCGCGTATTTGCGGGCACCGGCCGAAGCCTGGACGATCACGGGGGAGTCGGTCTTGTCAGCGGCTTCCATGATGGCGCGCATCTGCTCAAGGTTGTTGACGTTAAAGGCTGGAACGCCGTAGCCGAACTCGGCTGCGTGGTCCAGCATTTGACGCATGCTGATAAGTGCCATTGTGTTGTCTCTCCCGGTCGAGGGTCGTTAATCGTGCAAGCCTGCCGTAGCGGCGGCTGCTATTCAAGTTATTGCAGATCAAGGGGTTGAGCCTTGTGCTGCTGAATCGTTATTGCAGTGTCCGGCTCACAACCTATGTCACTTTGGAACCGGATTTAATGTGGGAGGGGGCTTGCTCCCGATAGCGGTTTGCCAGACACCTGTGTGCTGGCTGACCTACCGTAATCGGGGGCAAGCCCCCTCCCACATTTGGATCTCGTCACATTCGAGACCTTATTGGGCCTTACAGCCGCGCCCAATCAAATCATCCGTGGCCGTCCAGTAAATCAGGCCTTCCTCACCCTTGGTGTGAAACGCCAGCTGATCATTGCTGTACAGCACGCCCGAAGCCGCCACGTCCTGCTTGAGTCGATAAACCTGGTCGGAACCGCCGAGGCGTACATCCACCTCAGTGCGGGCCGGGTTGGCGAAGCGCCAATTGACCTCGGCCTTGCTGTCGCAGGTCCACGTCGTCCATTTACCTTCCGGCCCAGCCTTGTCGAACATGTTCATGCTGCTGCAACCAGCCAACAAGGCCAGGGTTGCCAGGGCGATAGCGCCTTTCATTGCCAATCCTCGCAGGGCGACACAAGGCCGCCATTGCTGTGGGTTAGTGGATCAGACCCGTCAAGGGCAACCCTGTTCCTGACCGTTGGGCGCGGAGTCGTATTTCTCCAGCCGGTCATTGCCCATGCGCTTGTTGATCACCGGCATGGTTTCCGCTTGCCAGTCGGCCTGGTAGCAGCTTTTCTTCTGCACCGGCCCCGGCTTTTCAGCTTCCGGGGCCGCGCTTGGCGTGCTGCTGCAGCCGGCCAACAGGCCCACTGCTATCACCAGTGCCAACGACTTGATCATGGGACGCTCCTTTTTCCTGATCACGCGCGCCTTAACCTTTGGCTCGGGTTTCCAGCACTTCCACGGCCGGCAGCACTTTGCCCTCGACGAACTCGAGGAACGCGCCGCCACCGGTAGAAATGTAGGAGATCTGATCAGCAACGCCATATTTATCGATGGCCGCCAGGGTGTCGCCACCGCCTGCGATGGAGAATGCCGAGCTTTCAGCGATGGCTTTGGCCAACACCTTGGTGCCATTGCCGAATTGGTCGAATTCGAATACGCCGACCGGGCCATTCCACAGGATGGTCTGGGAGGCTTTCAACAGCTCAGCGAAGTTGGCTGCGGTTTGCGGGCCGATATCCAGGATCATGTCGTCGGCGGCCACGTCAGCGATGAGCTTGACGGTGGCTTCGGCGCTTTCGGCGAATTCCTTGGCGACCACCACGTCCACCGGCAGCGGCACGCTGACTTTGGCGGCGATGGCGCGGGCGGTATCGAGCAGGTCCGGCTCGTACAGGGACTTGCCCACCGGATGGCCGGCTGCGGCCAGGAAGGTGTTGGCAATGCCGCCACCGACGATCAACTGGTTGCAGATCTGGCTGAGGCTGTTGAGTACGTCCAGCTTGGTGGAGACTTTGGAACCGGCGACGATGGCGGCCATCGGTTGCGCCGGAGCGCCCAGGGCCTTGCCCAGCGCATCCAGCTCAGCGGCCAGCAGCGGGCCGGCAGCGGCGACCTTGGCGAACTTGGCCACGCCGTGGGTCGAGCCTTCGGCGCGGTGGGCGGTGCCAAAGGCGTCCATCACGAATACGTCGCACAGCGCCGCGTATTGCTGGGCCAGCTCGTCGCTGTTCTTTTTCTCGCCCTTGTTGAAGCGCACGTTTTCGAACAGCACGATGTCGCCAGGCTTGACGTCAACGCCGCCCAGGTAGTCAGCCACCAACGGTACGTCGCGGCCCAGGGCCTTGCTCAGGTATTCGGCCACCGGCTTGAGGCTGTTTTCGGCGGAGAACTCACCTTCGGTCGGGCGACCCAGGTGGGAGCAGACCATCACGGCCGCGCCTTTTTCCAGGGCCAGCTTGATGGTCGGCAGCGAGGCCAGGATTCGCGCATCGCTGGTGACAACACCGTCCTTGACTGGGACGTTGAGGTCTTCGCGAATCAGTACGCGCTTACCTTGCAGATCGAGGTCGGTCATCTTCAACACGGTCATGGGTCGCAGTTCCTGAATTACTGTTGAGGTTGTTTGGAAGCCACTTGCAGATAGTGTTCTGCAACATCGAGCATTCGGTTGGCAAAGCCCCATTCGTTGTCGAACCAGGCCAGGATGTTCACCAGCCTCGGGCCGGAAACGCGGGTCTGGCTGGCATCGACAATCGCCGAATGCGGGTCATGGTTGAAATCGCAGCTGGCGTGGGGCAACTCGGTGTAGGCCAGCAAGCCTTTGAGCGGGCCGCTGGTGGCGGCGTCGCGCAATATCCGGTTGACCTCGGCCGCATCGGTGTCGCTCACGGTTTGCATGGTGATGTCCAGACAGGACACGTTCACCGTCGGTACCCGTACCGCTTTGGCCTGGATTCGCCCGGCAAGTTCCGGCAGCAATCGCTCGATGCCACGCGCCAGGCCGGTGGACACCGGAATCACTGACTGGAACGCCGAGCGCGTGCGGCGCAGGTCTTCGTGGTGATAGGCGTCGATCACCGGTTGGTCGTTCATGGCCGAGTGGATCGTGGTGATCGACACGTAGTCCAGGCCGATCGCCTGGTCCAGCAGGCGCAACAACGGCACGCTGCAGTTGGTGGTACACGAGGCGTTGGACACCAGCAGCTCGGCGCCGGTCAGGCAATCCTGGTTGATGCCGTAGACGACGGTGGCGTCCACATCCGCCTCGCTGGCCATCGGCTGGGAAAACAGCACGCGCGGAGCGCCGGCATCGAGAAAACGCTGGCCGTCGGCACGAGTATGGTAGGCACCGGAGCATTCCAACACCAGGTCGACGCCCAGCGCCGCCCAGTCGATGCCCTCGGGGGTGGCACTGCGCAGTACTTTTACGCAGTCGCCATTGATATGCAGACAATCGCCCTCGACCCGCACTTCGCCAGGGAAGCGGCCATGGGTGGAGTCGAAGCGTGTCAGGTATTCGATGCTGGCCATGTCGGCCAAGTCGTTGATCGCGACAATTTCAAACCCTGCCGTCGCCCCTCGCTCGAACAGAGCACGCAAGACGCAACGACCAATGCGGCCGTAGCCGTTGAGTGCAACTTTGTAGGGACGCGGTTGGGGCATGGGGTTCTCGCAGTAGGGGCGACACAAACCACTGTAGGAGCGAGCTTGCTCGCGAAGAACTTGAGAGCGCCGCGTTAAACCAGAAACGCTGCGTTATCGTTAACGATCTTCGCGAGCAAGCTCGCTCCTACAGTAGAGGCGGTGGTCAGTGGGCCACCGCGTTAGCGCCTTAGTCTTCCAACAGCTCTTCAGCCTGGCCCAGGATGTTTTCCAGGGTGAAACCGAACTCTTCGAACAAGGCGGGTGCCGGCGCCGACTCACCGTAGGTGGTCATGCCGATCACGCGGCCTTCCAGGCCTACGTACTTGTACCAGTAGTCGGCGTGAGCCGCCTCAATGGCGATACGCGCGCTGACCTGCAACGGCAATACCGATTGCTTGTAGCCGGCGTCCTGGGCTTCGAACACGCTGGTGCAGGGCATGGACACCACGCGAACGTTGCGGCCCTGGGCGGTCAGCTTGTCGTACGCCTGAACGGTCAGGCCCACTTCGGAACCGGTAGAGATCAGGATCAGCTCCGGCTCGCCGATGCAGTCCTTGAGCACATAGCCGCCACGGCTGATGTCGGCGATCTGCGCGTCGGTACGCACCTGGTGCTGCAGGTTCTGGCGCGAGAAGATCAGCGCCGAAGGGCCGTCCTTGCGCTCGATGGCGTGCTTCCAGGCCACGGCGGATTCCACCGCGTCGGCAGGGCGCCAGCAATCCAGGTTCGGCGTGGTGCGCAGGCTGGTCAATTGCTCGACCGGCTGGTGCGTCGGGCCGTCTTCGCCCAGGCCGATGGAGTCGTGGGTGTAGACATGGATCACGCGCTTCTTCATCAGCGCGGCCATGCGTACCGCGTTGCGGGCGTACTCCATGAACATCAGGAAGGTCGCGCCGTAAGGCACCAGGCCGCCGTGCAGCGACACGCCGTTCATGATGGCGCTCATGCCGAACTCGCGCACGCCGTAGTACATGTAGTTGCCGCTGGCGTCTTCAGCCGACACGCCTTTGCAGCCTTTCCACAACGTCAGGTTGGAACCGGCCAAGTCGGCCGAACCGCCGAGGAACTCAGGCAGCAGCGGGCCAAAGGCGTTCAGGGTGTTCTGGCTGGCTTTACGGCTGGCGATGGTCTCGCCCTTGGCCGCGACTTCGGCGATATAGGCCGAGGCTTTTTCCGAGAAATCGGCAGGCAGGTCACCGGCCAGGCGGCGTACCAGCTCATTGGCAAGCTCAGGGAATTCGGCAGAGTAGGCAGCGAAGCGCTGATCCCACTCGGCTTCGGTGGCCAGGCCTTTTTCCTTGGCGTCCCACTCGGCGTAGATATCTGCTGGAATCTCGAACGGGCCGTGGTTCCACTTCAGCGCTTCGCGGGTCAGGGCGATTTCCGCGTCACCCAGCGGGGCGCCGTGGCAGTCTTCCTTGCCTTGCTTGTTCGGCGAGCCGAAGCCGATGGTGGTCTTGCAGCAAATCAGGGTCGGCTGCGCGCTCTTGCGAGCGGTGTCGATGGCGATCTTGATTTCTTCCGGATCGTGGCCGTCAACGTTGCGGATCACCTGCCAGTTGTAGGCTTCGAAACGCTTGGGGGTGTCATCGGTAAACCAGCCTTCGACTTCGCCGTCGATGGAAATGCCGTTGTCATCGTAGAAGGCAATCAGCTTGCCCAGGCCCAGGGTGCCGGCCAGGGAAGCGACTTCGTGGGAAATGCCCTCCATCATGCAGCCATCACCCAAAAATACGTAGGTGTGGTGATCGACGATATCGTGGCCGGGGCGGTTGAACTGCGCGCCCAAGACTTTTTCAGCCAGCGCGAAGCCAACCGCATTAGCGAGGCCCTGGCCCAGGGGACCGGTGGTGGTCTCGACGCCTGGGGTGTAGCCGAATTCCGGGTGGCCCGGGGTGCGGCTGTGCAGCTGGCGGAAGCTCTTGAGGTCATCGATGGTGACGTCGTAGCCGCTCAGGTGCAGCAGCGAGTAGATCAGCATCGAGCCGTGGCCGTTGGACAGTACGAAACGGTCACGGTCGGCAAACGACGGGTTGCTCGGGTTGTGCTTCAGGTAGTCACGCCAAAGTACTTCGGCGATATCCGCCATGCCCATCGGGGCACCGGGATGGCCGCTGTTGGCTTTTTGCACGGCATCCATGCTGAGGGCACGAATGGCGTTGGCACGCTCACGACGGCTGGGCATCGCTGATCTCCTGGGGGCTTGAACAAAGAAACGGAAAAAAGGACCGGCATTTTCCCTCAGCCACCGCCTGCGGGCAATGACAGATAGTCACTTGAAGCGGTTTTTCCTGTGGTTTGCCCGCCAATCCCTTGTAGAACTCGGATGCCGGTTCGTCCAAAGGTTATAGCGCCCGCTTATAACTGCCACTTATCGATCAATATCAAAACTTTTTGATATTGGCCTTGCGGCGATTACCACCCGTCACTAGACTGCTGGCCTTATGAACCTACCCGTGCCCTCCCTGCGTCCTGACGACGGCGATGAACTGGCTGCCCTTTGCAAGGCTGCAGGTGATCCGTTGCGCTTGAACGTATTGCGCGCACTGGCCAACGATTCCTTCGGCGTATTGGAACTGGCGCAGATCTTCGCCATCGGCCAGTCCGGCATGAGCCATCATCTGAAGGTACTGGCCCAGGCCGACCTGGTGGCGACCCGCCGCGAAGGCAATGCAATTTTTTACCGTCGCGCCCTGCCCCACACCGAACTGCTCGGCGGCAAACTGCACGCCGCCCTGCTCGACGAAGTGGACAGCCTGGACCTGCCGAGCGACGTACAGTCGCGCGTCAGTCAGGTTCACGGACAACGCGCCGCTGCCAGCCAGGATTTTTTCGCACGGGTTGCCGAGAAATTTCGTGCTCAGCAAGACCTGATCGCCGGCTTGCCCCAATACCGCGAAAGCGTACTGGCGCTGCTGGACAAACTGAGCTTCAGCAATGAGGCCACGGCCCTGGAAGTCGGCCCTGGCGACGGCGGTTTCCTGCCGGACCTGGCGCGGCGCTTTGGCCAGGTGACGGCACTGGACAACAGCCCGGCGATGCTTGAACTGGCGCGCCAGCTGTGTGAACGCGAGGCGTTGGGCAATGTCCGCCTGCAACTGGCCGACGCCCTGAGCGACACCCGCCTGCAGGCCGATTGCGTGGTACTGAACATGGTCTTGCACCACTTTGCCGCCCCCGCCGACGCGCTCAAGCAAATGGCCGGGTTGCTGCACCCCGGCGGTAGCCTGCTGGTAACGGATTTATGCAGCCACAACCAGAATTGGGCCAGGGAGGCCTGCGGTGATCTCTGGTTGGGGTTTGAACAGGACGATCTGGCCCGTTGGGCCACCGCTGCGGGACTCGTTCCCGGGGAAAGCCTCTATGTAGGTTTACGTAATGGTTTCCAGATTCAGGTCCGCCATTTTCAGCGACCGGCTGGCGACACTCACCATCGGTAAATATCAGGAAAACATCGAGATGAGCGAATACTCCCTTTTCACCTCCGAGTCCGTGTCTGAAGGGCATCCGGACAAAATCGCCGACCAGATTTCTGACGCGGTGCTGGACGCCATCATTGCTGAAGACAAGTTCGCCCGTGTGGCGTGCGAGACTCTGGTGAAAACGGGCGTGGCGATCATCGCCGGCGAAGTCACCACCACGGCCTGGGTCGACCTGGAACAGATCGTGCGCGACGTGATCACCGACATCGGCTACAACAGCTCCGACGTCGGTTTCGACGGCGCGACCTGCGGCGTAATGAACATCATCGGCAAGCAGTCCCCCGACATCAACCAGGGCGTCGACCGCGCCAAGCCTGAAGATCAAGGCGCTGGCGACCAGGGCCTGATGTTCGGCTACGCCAGCAACGAAACCGAGGTGCTGATGCCCGCGCCGATCACCTTCTCTCACCAGTTGGTACAGCGCCAGGCCGAAGCACGTAAATCCGGCCTGCTGCCGTGGCTGCGCCCGGACGCCAAGTCCCAGGTCACCTGCCGCTACGAAGGCGGCAAAGTGGTGGGTATCGACGCCGTCGTACTGTCCACCCAGCACAACCCGGATGTCTCCTACAAAGACCTGCGCGAAGGCGTAATGGAGCTGATCGTCAAGCACGTACTGCCTGCCGAGCTGCTGAGCAAGGACACCCAGTTCCACATCAACCCGACCGGCCAATTCATCATCGGCGGCCCGGTGGGCGACTGCGGCCTGACCGGTCGCAAGATCATCGTCGACAGCTACGGCGGCATGGCCCGTCACGGTGGTGGCGCGTTCTCCGGCAAGGATCCATCCAAGGTCGACCGTTCCGCAGCCTACGCCGGTCGTTACGTGGCCAAGAACATCGTCGCCGCCGGCCTGGCTGAACGTTGCGAGATTCAGGTGTCCTACGCCATTGGTGTGGCCCAGCCTACTTCGATCTCGCTGAATACCTTCGGTACCGGCAAGATCAGCGATGACAAGATCGTCAAGCTGGTGCGCGAGATCTTCGACCTGCGCCCTTACGCGATCACCACCATGCTCGACCTGCTGCATCCGATGTACCAGGAAACCGCAGCCTACGGCCACTTCGGTCGTACCCCTGCGCAGAAGACGGTCGGCGACGACACCTTCACCACCTTCACCTGGGAAAAAACCGACCGCGCCAACGACCTGCGTACCGCTGCCGGTCTGTAATCGTTCGCGACTGCCAAAGCCCCGCCAGGTTCGCCCGGCGGGGCTTTTTGATTTTCAAAGGTTGCAACAAAATCGTTGAAACCGAGGCCGAAGTCGACGCGGGCCAGCAAATCGGGCGGCCGAGGCTGATAACCACGACGCGCCGGACGCGTTGAACGGCTGGTTCAAGCAGGCAGAAACACCCGGTAAAAAGCCCCGCTCGGTCGGGGCTTTTTTGCGGCCGTGCGGATCACTTAGGCTGAACGCCCTTTTCGAGCAAGGATGCTCCCGATGCGCGCGTTAATGGTTCTCCTGATTGGCTTTCTACCGTGCTGGGCCTGGGCCGATGACTGTCCCGAGGACGCCCGATCGCAAATCGACACGTTGTCCAGGCAGGTCAGCCAGTGGGATGACGTCTACCATCGACAGGGTCAATCCCCCATCAGCGATGAACTGTACGACCAGGCCCGCCAACGCCTGACTCATTGGCGCAAATGTGACCTTCAACCCACACCCAGGGCTGACAACCCGCTGGCAAGCTCACGCGGCACACTGCGCCACCCGGTCGCGCATACCGGCCTGGAGAAGCTGCTGGACGCGTCCGATGTGGGTGAGTGGCTCAGCACCCGCCAGGACGTCTGGATTCAACCCAAGGTCGACGGGGTAGCCGTGACCCTGGTGTATCGCAAGGGCCAGCTGCACCAACTCATCAGCCGCGGCGATGGCCTGCTCGGTCACGATTGGACAGCTTCCGCGCGCAAGATGCCGGGTATCGTCCAGCAACTGCCGGAGCCCGTCGACGCTGTACTGCAAGGCGAGCTGTACTGGCGCCTCGACGGCCACGTACAGTCGGCAAACGGCGGGCTAAACGCGCGCAGCAAGGTGGCCGGCTTGATGAACCGACGCCAATTGAGCGACACCGAGGCGGGCGGGATCGGGTTGTTCGTCTGGGCCTGGCCCGACGGCCCGGCGAGCTTCACCGAGCGCCTGGCCACGCTGGCACGGTGGGGGTTCACCGACAGCCAGCGGTATAGCCAGTCCATCGACAGCATCAGCGATGCCACGCGCTGGCGTACACATTGGTACAACCATCCGTTGCCGTTCGCCAGCGACGGGGTGGTGTTGCACCAGGCTGCGCGCGCACCCGCCAAACGTTGGCAAGCCAGCGCACCTTACTGGGCGGTGGCCTGGAAGTACCCTGCGACCAAAGCGCTGGCGCTGGTACGCAAAGTGCAGTTCAGGATCGGGCGTACCGGACGTATCACACCGATTCTCGAACTGGAACCAGTGCGACTGGATGACCGGCAAATCAGCCGGGTCAGCGCGGGTTCGTTGAGAAACTGGCAGGCCCTCGACATCCGGCCCGGCGATCAGGTATCCATCAGCCTTGCCGGCCAGGTCATTCCCCGGCTCGACGAGGTGATCCTGCGCAACAATACCCGAGTGGAAGTGCCAGTACCCGATACTCGAAACTTTCACGCCTTGAGCTGCTGGCAGCTGGACCCTGGCTGCGAGGAGCAACTGCTCTCGCGCCTCACCTGGCTGAGCAGCAACCAGGGCCTGGCCTTGCCACATATGGGGCGGGAAACCTGGAACGTATTGATCCAGGCCGGTCTAATCGCAGGCTTTCTCGATTGGTTGACCCTGGATGCGGCAGAGCTTGCTAACATTGATGGCTTCGGCGAACGCACCCGCGCGCGGGTGCTCGACAGTATTCACAGCGCCCGGCAACGCCCGTTTGCGCAGTGGCTCAAAGCCCTGGGCGTACCGCCTGCGGCGCGCAACAACCTGGAGGGCGACTGGCATACCCTGGTCGCCAAAGACACCCAAGCCTGGCTGGCCTCAGACGGCATCGGCCCGGGCCGCGCAGCGCAACTGAGCGCCTTTTTCCGCGACCCGCAGGTCCAGGCATTGGCTGAAACATTACGTGGAGCCGGCATCGACGGTTTCTGAGTCCGGCCCGACCCTCTGAATGCTACTTGGAGTCCTTATATGAAATTTCTTGCCCCTCTTGCCTTACTGACTGTCGCAAGCTTCATGGCCACGCCGCTGCTGGCCGCCGAAGAAACGCCCGAACTGACCGGCTGCGCCGCCAAGCGCCAGGCCATCAGCACCCAGATCGAACAGGCCAAGGCCCATGGCAACAGCGCCCAACAGGCCGGCCTGGAAAAAGCCCTGAGCGAGGTCACCGCCAACTGCACTGACGCATCGCTGAAGAAAGAACGCGAAAACAAGGTGCTGGATGCCAAGCACGAAGTCAGCCGCCGTCAGGCCGACCTCGACAAGGCCATGAAAAAAGGCGATCCGGACAAGATCAACAAGCGCAAGGACAAGCTCGCCGAATCGCGCAAAGAACTGCAGGATGCGGTGGAAGAACTCGACCAGTAAACCGGTCAGTGGTCCCGAAACTGCTTATGGCAGGCGCTGCAGGCATCTTCAACTTTCTGCACTGCAGGTTGCAGATTGCTGGCCTTATAGGGCTGGACCTGGCTTGCGATCACCAATTCACCGGTGGCCGCCTCAAGGTCGCGCGCCATTTGCTGGAACTGCGCCTGCTTTTGCCACACCTCGTCCCTGGCACTGGTGTGGTCCTCTTCACGCACGTTCGGGAAGTGCTGCCAGGGTTGATGGGACAACACGTCCAGCTTGACCGCGCCGTCGGCGAACTGGGCGCCGTCGAAAGGGATGCGCCCGCGCAACATGCCGCCCAGGCCTTCGGCGGTCTTGAGCATCTGTTTGAAGATCGCCTTGCGCTGGCCCAGGGGGGAATTGGGGTCAACCCCGCCGCAGGCGGACAAGGCCAGGCAGGCCAACACTACAACGGTCATATTTTTTAAAGTCATGGTGGCTCAGGGTCACGGAAACGGCGGTCAGTATCCCCGCCCCCTCCGCAAAGACCAATAGCCCTATTAATAACAAGGTTGCCCAAGCGCCATAAAGCACGGGCAATCGCTTCAGGAATTACGTGCATGAATGTCAATTGGAAACCCTGGAGCCGCCTGGCGTGGGCTCTACCGATGATCGCGCTGCTGGCCGGCTGCGACGTGGGCAAAGACGCTGGCAAAGAGACAGCCAAAGAAGAGGCGCCCAAACCCCATGCCGTCGCCACTTACGTGAGCGCTCCGTGGGAAGCGCTGCCTGAGGTTTCCGACAGCGACTTGCTGGCGGGCTTCGAATCCTGGCGCAGTGCCTGTCAGCGCCTCAAGGCCGACCCGATCTGGGGCGCGACCTGCGCAGCGGCAGCCAGCGTACCGGGCAATGCCGTGGCGGTTCGCGGGTTTCTTAAAGAGCGCCTGGATGTATTCGGCCTGCGTTCAGCCGACAACACCCCGAACGGCCTGATCACTGGCTACTACGAGCCGGTCTACCCCGGCAGCCTGACCGAAACCGCCACCGCGCATGTGCCGGTGTACGGCGTGCCGGACGACCTGATTATCGTCAACCTGGAAGCAATCTATCCGGAACTCAAGGGCAAACGCCTGCGCGGCCGCCTGGAAGGCCGCGTGCTCAAGCCGTATGACGATGCCAGCACCATCAACGGCCAGGGCTCGACCGCCAAGCCGATAGCCTGGCTGACCGACCCGATGGACCTGCAGTTCCTGCAGATCCAGGGCTCCGGGCGTATTCAACTGGCCGGTGGGCGTCAACTGCGCGTGGGGTATGGCGACCAGAACGGCTATCCCTACCGCCCTATCGGCCGCTGGCTGGTCGAGCAAGGCGAGCTGAAAAAAGAAGAGGTGAGCATGGGTGCCATCAGCGCCTGGGCCAAGGCGCATCCGCAGCGTATTCCAGAGTTGTTGGCGAGCAACCCCAGCTATGTATTCTTCAGCGCCCGCCCCGACAGCAACGAAGGGCCGCGCGGGTCGCTGAATGTGCCATTGACGGCGGGGTACAGCGTGGCGGTGGACCGCAAGGTGATTCCGCTGGGCAGCCTGTTGTGGCTGTCGACCACCAAACCTGACGGTTCAGCCATCACCAGACCCGTCGCAGCCCAGGACACCGGGGGCGCAATCACCGGCGAAGTGCGGGCAGACTTGTTCTGGGGCACAGGCGAGGCAGCGGGCGAGTTGGCCGGGAACATGAAGCAACAGGGGCAGATCTGGATGTTGTGGCCCAAGGGTGCGGCGCTGCCTCAGGCGCCTGTCACGGACGCTCTATGATGATCGGGGCAAGCCTTAATGCCATTCAGTTAAGCGAAAGTGCTCCACTGTAGGAGCGAGCTTGCTCGCGAAAAACGTCTAGGCAACGCGTTCATTCTGAATAAACGCGGGGGCTCTGAGTTCTTCGCGAGCAAGGGCTAGCCGCCCGCCTCGCTCCTACAAAAAGCCTTAACTGACTGGCATTAGGGCAAGCCTCCTCCCCCAGTGAATCGGTGGCGCTACAGAATCCCGTGCACATGCCGATAGCCTGTGAATAAGTCCAAGCCTTGTTCCAGGGGAGTTCGCAGCATGTATCGTTGGTCGGCCGAAAAGCTCGGAAATGTGAGCGTCAAAACCAAACTGGGCGTAGGCTTCGGCCTGGTGTTGCTGCTTACGTTAATCATCACACTCACCGGCTGGACCGGGCTTTCCAACGTGATAAGCCGTGGCGACAAACTGGGCTACATCGCCAGCCTCAACGACTTGAGCAAGGACCTGCGCATCGCGCGACTGGACTTTGAAATGCGTCGTGGCGAACAGGGCCCGGCAACCGTCAATGGCCTTCTCGGCCAACTGGAAAGCGGCCTGAAAACTGCGCGGGCGCTGATTGAACAGCCCGCCGATATCGCGTTGGTCGATGACCAACTTGCGGCGGTTGACCAGTACAAGCGTGCATTCGACGCCATGGTCCAGGCAGGAGCCAATCGCGAAAACGCGCGCAGCAAACTCGGCGATACCGCCGACAACGCGGTGCTCAAAGTCGGCGAAGTGGAAAAGGCCCTGTTACAGGGCGACAGCGTCAGCCAGTTCAACAGCATCGTCGACCTGAGCAAGCTGATCCAGCAGGCACGGTTTCAGGTTCGCGGCTACACCTACAGCGGTAAAGTCGAGGCCGAGCAGCCTGCGCTGGATGCCATCGACAATACGCTGAAGAAAATCGCCGCCCTTAACGGCCAGCTACCTGACCAATTCTCGACCAACCTGCAACAGGCCAGCGCCTCGCTGCAAGCCTACCGCGCCGCTGTCAGCCAGTACCGTGACTCGCAGGTGGCCAGCGCCGCTGCGCTGAAACTCATGAACGTCCAAGGCGACATTCTGCTGGACCGCAGCAGCACACTCACCGCCTCGCAAACCGTGGTCCGCGACAGTGATGCCGCGCAAGCCAAACAGCTGTTGCTGCTGGCTGCCCTGCTGGCACTGATCTTCGGTCTCTTCGCCGCCTGGGCCATCACTCGACAGATCATCATTCCGCTCAATCAAACCCTCAAGGTCGCCGAACGCGTAGCCTCGGGCGACCTGAGCCACAACCTGGAATCTGCCCGCCAGGATGAACTCGGCCAACTGCAACGCGCCATGCAAAGCATGACCGTGGGCCTGCGCGAGTTGATTGGCGGCATCAGCGATGGCGTCACGCAAATCGCCAGCGCCGCCGAGCAGTTGTCGGCAGTGACCGAACAGACCAGCGCCGGGGTCAACAGTCAGAAGATCGAGACCGACCAGGTAGCCACGGCCATGAACGAGATGGCCGCTACCGTGCAGGAAGTTGCGCGCAATGCCGAGGAAGCCTCGGAAGCCGCCGTGGCCGCCGACCTGCAGGCCCGTGAAGGCGACAAGGTGGTTGGCGAAGCCATCGCCCAGATCGAGCGCCTGGCCACCGAAGTCGGCAATTCGACGATCGCCATGGCCGACCTGAAGCGCGAAAGCGACAAAATCGGCAGCGTGCTCGACGTGATCAAGTCCGTGGCCCAGCAAACCAACCTGCTGGCGCTGAACGCGGCCATTGAAGCGGCGCGTGCCGGTGAAGCCGGGCGTGGCTTCGCCGTGGTGGCCGATGAAGTGCGCAGCCTGGCCCAGCGCACACAGAAGTCCACCGAGGAGATCGAGGAACTGATCGTCGGCCTGCAAAACGGTACCCAGCAGGTGGCGACCATCATGGACAACAGCCGCGGCCTGACCGACAGCAGTGTCGAACTGACCCGCCGCGCCGGCAGCGCATTGGAGAACATCACACGTACCGTTTCGACCATCCAGGCAATGAACTCGCAGATCGCCACGGCCGCCGAGCAGCAAAGCGCGGTGGCCGAAGAGATCAACCGCAGCGTGTTGAATGTGCGCGATGTTTCCGAACAAACCTCTTCAGCCAGCGAAGAAACGGCGGCGTCCAGCGCAGAGCTGGCACGCCTGGGCATCTACCTGCAAACCCTGGTCGGGCGCTTCCGCATCTAACTGACTTGAGCGGCGGCCGATTGAGGCCGCCGCATCTTGTGAAATTTCCTACACAGTTATCAGCCAGCCCTCACCTCGAATCGGATTAGCGTTCATCTGTCGCGAAACGCTTTTTCTGATTGGGAGGTGTGCCATGTTTTCTCGGCTGACCCGCATACTGGTTAACGCCAGTGTTCGCCTCAAGCTGGCTCTGGGTTTTGGCCAAGTGCTGATCCTCAGTTTCATGATCGCCGCGGCGGGCTGGCAAGCCCTGAACGCCGTGCTTTATCGGTCCAATAGCCTGACGAGCCTGGGCGAACTGGCCGTGTACGCGGAGGCCATGCGCGCCGACCGCACCGTCTACCGCACCCTTGCGGACAAAGCCAGCCTGGCCCAGATGACGCAGAAGACCGAGAAAATCGACCAGCTCCTGGCAGACCTTTCGCATCGATTGGTAGACCCGATCGATGTACAACGCAATGAGGAGGCGACACGCCTGGTGGCTGGCTTGAAGGCCGCGCTGGCGGAGCTGCCCGCGTTGATCGAGCAGCGAGAGAGTGTCCGGCCAGCGCTCAAAAAATCCGCCCTGCAAGCCAGTGACACCCTGGCCCAATTCGCCAGCGACTTGCCCGACCAGAATGACGAAAAGGCGCTCGACGCCATTGAGCAACTGCGCCAAGCCATGGAGCAGGCCGAGGATCGCGCCCAGAATCCCGCCTGGGCCGCCGAGTCGTTGCAAGCCTATGCCGAGGCAGCAAGCCAGGCGCTGGATGCGCTGGACATCGCACAGAAGGCAGTGTTCATGCTGCCCGTGGACTCAGCACTGCTCAAAACCGACCTGAACGACTACCGTGCACAACTGCTCAAGCTCAAGCAAGCCCAGCTCAACGTCGAAACCGTGCAAAACCGCTTCGAACAGCAGCTCAATGAGTTGCGCGAGAACAGTAACTTGCTGAGCCAGAGCCAGAACACCAAGCGCAATGACGAGGCCGACCACACGCGCACGCTGCTGATTGGCGTCACGGCGGCTGCACTGGGGCTGGGCGCGCTGGCCGCGTGGTGGATTGCCAGCCAGATCGCCTCGCCGTTGCGTGACATCCTCGTTGCCGCCAACCGTGTCGCTCAAGGCGACCTGAGCCACGACACCCACGTGGAGCGCCGCGACGAACTGGGCCAGCTGCAACAAAGCATCGGGCAAATGACCCGCAGCCTGCGCAGCCTGATCAGCAGCATCGGTGACAGCGCTCGGCAGATTGCCGGTGCGGCGACGCAGTTATCCACCGTGACCGAACAGACCCGCAACGGGCTGAACAATCAGAAAGATGAAACCGACCAAGTGGCCACGGCGATGAATGAAATGCTCGCCACCGCCCAGGAAGTGGCGCGCCATGCCGAACGCGCGTCCGTTGCAGCGAACGAAGCAGACCAGCAGGCCGGCGCCGGCGAGCAGGTAGTCATCCAGGCGGTTGAGCAAATCGGCAACCTGGCCAGTGAAATGGCCTTATCCGGCCGCGCGATGCTGGCTCTGCAAAAAGAGAGCGAAAAGATCGCCAGCGTGCTGGACGTTATCAAGTCCGTGTCCCAGCAGACCAACCTGCTCGCCCTGAACGCCGCCATCGAAGCGGCGCGCGCAGGCACTGCCGGGCGAGGGTTTGCCGTGGTCGCCGATGAAGTGCGCAGCCTGGCCCAGCGCACACAGGAATCGGCTGAAGAGATTGAAGGGCTGATCCTGGGGCTGCATAACGGCACCCAGCAGGTCGCGGACATCATGGACAGCAGTCGCAACCTGACCGACAACAGCGTTGCCCTGACTCGCGACGCCGGCGAGGCCTTGGCAGCGATTGCCCGCACGGTATCGGTCATCCAGGAAATGAACCCGCAGATTGCCGCCGCCGCCGAACAGCAAAGCGCGGTGGCCGAGGAAATCAATCGCAGTGTCTTGAAGGTGCGGGATGTGTCGGAACAGACCGCCGCCGCCAGCGAGGAAACGGCGGCCGCGAGTGTTCAGTTGACGAGGTTGAGCCTGGATCTGCAGACGCTGATCGGCAAATTCAAGCTCTGAAACACCGGGGTTACGCTGTTTACTTAAGCAGCAGACGCTGAGTGTCCAATGTGGGAGGGGGCTTGCTCCCGATAGCGGGATTGCAGTCGACATCTAACAGACTGATCTATCGCCATCGGGAGCAAGCCCCCTCCCACATTTGGATCCGCGTCGTTCTGCCAGCTCCTGGACCTATAAAACCTGGCGCAGGAAAGCCTGGGCCCGCGGGTCCTTCGGCGCCGCGAAGAATTCGGCCGGCGCCGCGTCTTCCAGCAATTTGCCGTGGTCGAAGAACAACACCCGGTCTGCCACCTCGCGGGCAAAGCCCATCTCATGGGTGACGCACACCATGGTCATGCCTTCCAGCGCCAGGGTCTTCATGACGTCGAGCACTTCACCGACCATTTCCGGGTCGAGGGCCGAGGTGGGTTCGTCGAACAGCATCACCTTGGGTTCCATCGCCAACGCCCGGGCGATGGCGACCCGCTGTTGCTGACCGCCGGAAAGGCGTGACGGGAACTCATTGGCTTTCTGCGCAATACCCACCTTTTCCAGGAGTGCCAGGGCCTTGGCCTCACGCTCTTGCTTGCCGCGTTTGCGCACGACCTTTTGCGCCAGGCACAGGTTTTCCAGCACGGTCATGTGGGGGAACAGGTTGAAATGCTGGAACACCATGCCGACTTCACGGCGATAGGCATTCACATCGGTCTTCGGGTCTGCCAACTGCAAACCGTCAATGCTGACCGAACCTGAGTCGAATTCCTCCAGCCCGTTAAGGCAGCGCAGGAAGGTGGACTTGCCAGAACCTGACGGGCCGATCACCACCAGCACTTCGCCCTTGGCCACCTGGGTGGTGACATGGTCCACCGCACGCACCACATGACCACGGGTGTCGAAGACTTTTACCAGATCGCGGACTTCAATCACTTTGCGCGAGCCTCCGCTCAAGCCGGCTGGCCATTTTCGACAGCGGCAGGTTGATCAGCAGGTACAGGCCTGCCACACAGAACAGAATTTCAAACGGCGAAAACGAGGTGGTGATCACTTCGCGTCCACTCTTGAGCAACTCGGTGATCGCGATCACCGAGACCAGCGAGGTATCTTTCACCAGGCTGATGAATTGCCCGGCCAGCGGCGGCAGTACGCGCTTGAACGCCTGGGGCAACACCACATGCCGCATCGACTGGCTGGCGCTCAAGCCCAGGGAGCGTGCGGCCTCGTTCTGGCCACGGGTGATCGACTGCACACCGGCACGCACGATTTCCGCCACATAGGCGCCGGTGAACAGCGACAGTGCGGCGATCCCGGCAAACTCCCGTGACAGGTTGAGCACCGTGCCGATAAAGAAATAGAAAATGAAGATCTGCACCAGCAGGGGTGTACCGCGCACCAGTTCGACGTAGAGCGTCGACAGATCGCGCAAGGTCGGGTTGCTGGAAAGGCGGCACAAACCGGTGGCCAGGCCAATCGCCAGGCCCAGGACGCCGGACACCACCGACAACCACAGCGTGGTCCACAGGCCCCACATCAGCGGCCCCAACGCCCAATGACGGTTGACACCGATGACGTCACCTTCAGCCACATCATCGCCGCGCGCCACCTGCAGGCTGTTGTCGGCAACCGTCAGCGTTTGTTCGGTGCCGGCGTCATTGCGCAGGGTAACCTCGGCCACGTCGCCTTTGCGTACCAGTTCAATGACCGTCGAAATATCCGCCGCACGCTGCGCTTCCTCAGCCTGATAGGCGAAGTACTGCGGCACGCGGTTCCAGCGCCATTCGTAGGACATCAGCGAGGTGGCGTAGTACAAGGCGCCAGCCAGGCCGACCAGTACGAGCACCGTCAGCAGGTGCCAGGGCCATTGGGCTTTTTTCTGTTTCATTTCAGATTCCGGGATTAGAGCTCGCTCCCACGCTCCGCGTGGGAACGCCTCAATGGACGCTCTGCGTCTGCTTTGTGACGCGGAGCGTCACGGGCTGCATTCCCACGCGGAGCGTGGGAACGATCAATCAGCCTTTATTCCATGTCCTTGAGCCACTCGGAGCTCTTGAACCACTTGTCATGGATGCGATCGTAGGTGCCGTCGTGCTTGATCTGGTGCAGGAAGTTGTTGATGAAGTTGACGCTGTCGTAGTCGCCTTTCTTCAGGCCGAACGCCAGGGGTTCGAAGGTGAAGGGTTCGTCAAGGAACACCAGCTTGCCATTGCCGACTTTCTTCTCGGCCACCACGTTGTACGGTGCGTCGTAGACAAACGCGTCAGCCTTGCCATTGACCACGTCGAGCACACCTTCCTGCTCGTTGTCGTAGCCGTGGTACTTGGCTTTGGCGATCAGCTTTTTGGCAACCATTTCACCGGTGGTGCCAAGCTTGGAGGTCAGGCGGTACTTTTCGTCATTCAGGTCTTTGTAGGACTTGATGGTGCCTTCCAGGTCCTTGCGAATCAGTAGGGTCTGGCCGACCACGATGAACGGTTCGCTGAAGTTCAGGCGCAGATTGCGTTCCTGGGTCAGGGTCATGCCGCTGCCGATCATGTCGAACTTGCCGGTCAGGAAGGCCGGGATGATACCGTCGTAACCGGTAGACACCAGTTCCAGCTTGACGCCCATGGACTTGGCGAGGGCCTTGAGGATGTCCACTTCGAAACCGATGATGTCACCGCGTTTGTCGGTCATTTCGAACGGCATGTAGGTCGGGTCCATGCCGACTTTCAGCGTGCCGCGCTTGACCGCATCATCGATGGCGCCGGCCTGGGCCGCAGTGGCCGCCACCAGCGCGGTGACACCGAGCATCAGCATCGAAAGATACTTTTTCATCATCAAGTCCCCTGAACGGTTCTTATAAAGTGGGCGCACAAAAGGGCTGCGCCATTTCGGGGTGCGATCCTAACCCACTCGTTGCCCGTCACAAAGGTTTCACGGCTAAATGTTATCGGCGTGTGTAAGAGAAACCCTACGGCGCCGCGCGTGACCGCAGGCCTAGACCGGTCAGCGCCTGGGTTCACTAATGGGTTGATGTGTAAGCAGTTATGACGACAAGTCAATTTCCGCGATCCAGGCAGTGTCCTTGAACCACTTGTCATGCAATTGATCGTAGGTCCCGTCCTGAGCCACTTGGTTGAGAAAATGATTGATCCAGTTGAGGCTGTCGTAATCACCTTTTTTCAGGCCGAACGCCAGAGGCTCAAAGGTAAACGGCTGCTCCAGCGTCAGTAATGCGCTGTTCTCGGGCCGGGCCATTGCGATCAGGTTGTAGGGCGCATCATAAATAAAAGCGTCGGCCCTGCCCTCCACCACCTCGCGCACACCCTCCTCCGGCGTTACGAAACTCATCAGCCGGGCCGCCCCCAGGAAGCGCTGCGCCGCCGCCTCGCCGGTGGTGCCTTCGGTGACCGCGATCCGATAGCTCGCCTCGTCCAGGTCTTCGATGCTCGACACCGTGCCGGCCAGGCGCGGATGCAGCAGGACGGTCTGGCCCACCACGATAAAAGAATCACTGAAATTGAGCTTTAGGTTGCGCTCCTGGGTGACCGTCATACCGCTGCCGATCAAGTCGAACTTCTTCGTGATCAGCCCCGACAGCAACTCCGTATAGGGCACCGTGACCAGTTCGAGTTCAACCCCCAGCGCGCGACTCATGGCGTGGAGCAAATCGATCTCGAAGCCGACGACGCGCCCCTGCCTGTCCGTCATTTCGAACGGTACGTAAGTCGGCGTGGTGCCGACTTTCAGCACTCCACGGCGAACGGCGTCGTCAATTGCCCCGGCGTTGAGCAAGCCTGTGTAAATCAATGCGACAACACCCATCAGCAGTGCCGAACCATACCTTTTGAACATGTGTGCCCCCGTGGCGAGTCAAATTGGGGGCGATGCTACCCCAGCCACAGGCACGGCAACACGCTTCGAACGAAGGTGTTTTGTTTCGAAATAACAAGGGGTTAGCAAACAAAGGAAGGGGCGGTAAACGCTGTAGGACAAGCGCTTGGAACACCCCCGAGGTGAGCCCTCGGGGGCGTCTGAATCAGGCCGGCAGAGCCTGGGACGACTGCGGTTGCAGGGGTAGCAACGGCGCGTGCGGGTCAGCCTTGATCGAAGCACGCCAAGCGTCCAGCCACTCGGCATGGCCTTCGCTCCACACCTGTTCATGCAAGCGAGCCAGGGCCACCGGATCACTGAGCAAGGCCAGACGTTCGCCGTTGTTGAGGCCGGCCGGGCCGACTTTCAACGCGTGGCGAACACGCTCCCCACGCAGATACTCGATCGGCTCCGCCTCGCGGTGACGTGAAGTCGCCAGGGCGCAGGCCAGGGCGTTCTGCTGTGGGTCGACCACCGAACGCACGAACCCGTCGTTAAGCGCGTGCCAACGGTTTTCGTGGGTGTACTTCTCGGTCGACAGCAACGCCTGCGGTGGATTGTATTCCTCGGGGATCAGGAACAGGCTCTCATCGCGAGACTTGAGGCCCAGCTTGACCCGACTGGAAATCACCGACACCGGGATCGACAGCATCAGCGAACCGACGATGGGGATCAGCCACCACAAGAAGCTCGGGTTCAGCCACACCACCAACAGTGCCCACAAGAAGCCCAGCACAGTCTGCGGACCGTGGCGCTTGACCGCTTCGCTCCAAGGCGTGGAGTCGTCGTCGCGTTGCGGCGAGTTCCAGGTCGCAGCCCAGCCGAGGAACGCAGCCAGTACGAAACGGGTGTGGAAGATCATGCGCACCGGCGCCAGCAGCATGGAGAACAGCATCTCCAGCAGCATCGACAGGGTCACCTTGAACTTGCCGCCGAACTCTTTCGCGCCCTTGGCCCAGATCAGGATGATGCTGAGCAATTTAGGCAGGAACAGCAGCACGATAGTGGTGGAGAACAGCGCCACCGCCTTGTCCGGATGCCATTGTGGCCAAAGCGGGTACAACTGGCGTGGCGCCATGAAGTACTGCGGCTCCATCAGGGTGTTCACCGCCAGCAACGCAGTGGACAGCACCAGGAAGAAGAACCACAACGGCGCCGACAGGTAGGACATCACGCCAGTCAGGAACACCGCACGGTGCACCGGGTGCATGCCTTTGACCAGGAACAGGCGGAAGTTCATCAGGTTACCGTGGCACCAGCGACGGTCACGCTTGAGTTCGTCGAGCAGGTTCGGCGGCAGTTCTTCGTAGCTGCCCGGCAGGTCGTAGGCAATCCACACGCCCCAGCCGGCACGGCGCATCAGCGCGGCTTCGACGAAGTCGTGGGAGAGAATCGCACCGGCGAACGCGCCTTTGCCCGGCAACGGCGCCAGGGCGCAGTGCTCGATGAACGGCTTCATGCGGATGATTGCGTTGTGGCCCCAGTAATGGGATTCACCCAGCTGCCAGAAGTGCAGGCCGGCAGTGAACAGCGGGCCGTAGACGCGGGTGGCGAACTGCTGCATGCGCGCATACAGGGTGTCCATGCCCGACGCACGCGGCGCGGTCTGGATAATCCCGGCATCCGGCGTGGCTTCCATCAGGCGTACCAGGCTGGTCAGGCATTCGCCGCTCATCACGCTGTCGGCGTCGAGCACCACCATGTACTTGTAGTCCCCGCCCCAGCGACGGCAGAAGTCGTCGAGGTTACCGCTCTTGCGCTTGACGCGACGGCGACGGCGGCGATAGAAAATCTTGCCGAAACCACCGGCTTCGCGGCACACGTCGAGCCAGGCTTGCTGTTCGGCAATGCAGATATCGGCGTCGTTACTGTCGCTGAGCACGAAGAAGTCGAAGCGGTCCAGATCACCGGTAGCCGCCACCGATTCGAACGTCGCACGCAAACCGGCGAATACCCGAGGCACGTCTTCGTTACAGATCGGCATGACCAACGCGGTGCGGGCATCTTTCGGAATCGGCTCATTACCAGCACTTTTACCGGAGATACGGTACTTATCGTGGCCGGTCAGCAGTTCGAGGAAGCCCATCAACGCGGTCCAGAAACCGGCCGAGACCCAGCAGAACAGAATCCCGAACATGATCAGGATGCTGGTTTGCAGCGCGTAAGGCAGAACCTGGGTAGCGGTTTGCAGAAGGGTCTGGTTGCGGATTTCGTCGAAGTCCACCAGCGACCAGCCCTGGTACGGCATGATGCCTTTCATATACCAGCCGGCCACGATGGTCTGGCCAAGCATCAGCACCAACAGGATATAGCGACGGATCGAACCCACGGTCCGCCAGCGCGCAGCCGGCAGGACCCGCTCGTCTTTCGGCGGCTTGGGCGGGTTGGTACGACCCGTCATCCGGCGCCAGCCGCGTACCAGGATATTGGTGCGCCAAGGCTCGGGCACGACTTTGGTTCGACGGATCGGCGGCGTGGCCTTCAGGCAGACGCGACCGCTGGCGTCGAGCGCCAGCATCTCGGCGTCCTGCAGCTCTTCGGCCGTGCTGAGGGTCAGCCTGCGGCCCACCGACGCTTGGGCGGCGTCGGTAGGTGCGTCGAAGGTTGCGGACGACAGGCGTTCGTGCAATTCGCTGAAGGAGCTGCAGCCCGCCAGTTCGGCACGCTGCTCAGCGGTCATGGGCAGATGCGCCAGGTACTCGGTCAGAGTCTCTGGCTTGACTTGTGAATTACTCATCGGCGGGCAACTGGTAGCTCCAGGTTTCGGTCAGGACTTGTTCGGTCTTGGCCGGCTCCGGCGTGACAGGGGCCGGGGCAGCTTCTGGCTGCTTGGCGTCCTTGTCCTTTGCCTCTTTGGCGTCTTTCTTGGCCTGTTTCTCATGTTGCTTGGCCAAGACCTTGTCAGCCTTGAGCACGTGGGTCGACACCTGTTCTGGCTCGGCCTGTGCGATCTCCTGCACCAGCGCGGCGCGCATTTCAGTCGGCTTGCTCGCGTCCTTGATTTTCATGCGCAGGGTCAGGCGCCAGCCTTTGGTGTGCTCGTTGTAGCGCACGCTGTTTTCAACCAGCTCGGCGTTGTCGCCAACACTCACCTGGCTGCGCACCGGGGCGTCCGGCAGCAGTTTTTTCAGGGCCGGGCCTTCGAAGTCCACCAGGTAAGCCACGCTGCCGTCCGGCTGACGGATCAGGTTGGATTGCTTCACGTCACCGGTGGAACGCAGGGTCTGCTTGACCCAGGCACTGTCAGGCGAATGGAAGGCAGCATCGTCCAGCGTCCAGTGCAGGCGGTAGGACACGTCCAGCGGCTTGCCGACTTCCGGCAGTTCGGCCGGGCTCCAGAAGGCAACGATATTGTCGTTGGTTTCGTCGGCGGTCGGAATCTCTACCAGGTCGACGGTGCCTTTGCCCCAGTCACCTTCAGGTTCGATCCAGGCGCTCGGGCGCTTGTCGTAGTTGTCGTCCAGGTCTTCGTAATGGCTGAAGTTGCGGCCACGTTGCAGCAGGCCGAACCCACGCGGGTTTTCGACGCTGAAGTTGCTGACCGACAGATGTTTAGGGTTGTTCAACGGGCGCCAGATCCACTCGCCATTACCGGCATGGATCGACAGACCGCTGGAATCATGCAGCTCGCGACGGTAGTTGAGGACCTTGGACGGCTGGTTGGCGCCGAACAGGAACATCGAGGTCAACGGGGCCACGCCCAGCTTGCTGACCTTGTCGCGCAGGTACATCTGGGATTTGACGTCGACCACGGTGTCGGTGCCCGGACGCAGAATCAGGCGGTAGGCGCCCGTCGCACGTGGGGAATCCAGCAGGGCGAAGATCACCAGGTGCTTGTCGCCCGGCTTCGGACGCTCGATCCAGAATTCGGTGAAACGCGGGAATTCTTCGCCGGACGGCAGCGCGGTGTCGATTGCCATACCACGGGCCGACAGGCCATACACCTGATCCTTGCCGACGACGCGGAAATAGCTGGCGCCAAGCATGGTCATGATTTCGTCTTGCTTGTCAGCCTTGTTGATCGGGAACAGCACACGGAAGCCGGCATAACCCAACTGTTCAGTGGCTTTTGGATCAAACTTTACGTCGCCGAAATCGAAACGATTGGGGTCGTATTTGATTTCCTGGACGCTGTCAGCGGTGACTTCATTGATTTTCACCGGTGTATCGAAGTGCATACCCTGGTGATAGAAGGACAGCTTGAACGGGGTGTTCTGATCGGCCCACTCGGCTTTTTCGTTGCGGAAACGAATCTTCTGGTAGTCAGCGAATTTCATTTCGCGAAATTCGTTCGGCAGATTGCTGCGCGGAGCTTCGTATTTCTGCCCAGCCAGTTCTTTTGCCTTGGCCGACACATCGTCCAGACTGAATGCCCACAGTTGACCCGCGCCGAACAGGCAAAACAGGGCGGAGCCCGTCACCAGTGCGTTTCGTAACCGTTTGGCAGACAATTTTGGTGCATTACAGGGACTAACAATCACGAGCAACCCTCGCCGAAAACAGATCAAAAAACCAACGGCCAGCTATCTATATGCCAGGTTGGCGAGCATTGTTCCGACTCCTCAGGGGCAAAATGATTCCCCACTGGTTTGCCGGACAAGTCTCTACCTAAGTCAAAAATGGACCAAACAACGCTGATCCCCGTAGCGCGCGATTATCTAGTAGCCCGCGAGACAACGCATCAGGGACAACGAAGTATTTGTAGCGAAACCCTGCGTTTTTAGGCATTAACGTCGTTTTTCATACATTCAGGTCTGTAAGAGGAAGGTCACAGGGCCATCATTGACCAGATGCACCTGCATATCCGCGCCAAAACGCCCTGACGCCACCTTGCCATGCAATTGTTGCGCTTGTAACAACAAGTGATCAAACAGCGCCGCTCCCAGCGCCGGTGGGGCCGCTGTGGAGAAGCTTGGCCGCAGCCCGCTTTTGGTGTCCGCCGCCAGGGTGAACTGCGACACCAGCAGCAAACCGCCGCCGATGTCCTTCAGCGACAGGTTCATCTTGCCCTCGTCGTCGCTGAACACCCGATAGTTAAGCATCTTATGCAGCAGTTTATCGGCGCTCTCGGGGGTATCTGAAGGTTCGACGGCCACCAGCACCAGCAAACCCTGTTCAATCGCCCCGACGACTTCGCCGGCAACCTCGACCCGGGCGCCTCGCACCCGTTGCAACAGGCCCTTCATGCTTCTTCAGGCGGTAAATCAAGCAGGCGCCGTGCCATTTCGCCGGTTGCGCGTACCAGCGCATCGGTAATGCCCGGCTCGGACGCGGCATGCCCCGCTTCGCGGATGACCTGCAGTTCGCTGTTCGGCCAGGCCTGATGCAGCTCCCAGGCGTTATCCAGCGTACAGATCATATCGTAGCGGCCATGGATGATGACGCCAGGCAGATGGGCAATCTTGTGCATGTCGCGAATCAGCTGGTTGGGCTCCAGAAAGGAGTTGTTGGTGAAGTAATGGCATTCGATGCGGGCAATGGACAAGGCACGCTGCGGCTCGGAGAAGCGCTCGACATGCTGCGGGCTCGGGCACAGGCCCAGCATGCGCCCTTCCCAACCGGACCAGGCCTTGGCCGCGTGCATCTGGGCGATCTGGTCGTTGCCGGTCAGGCGCCTGTGGTAGGCCGCGATCATGTCGTGACGCTCATCGACAGGAATCGGCGCGAGGTAGTCCTGCCAGTAGTCCGGGAACAGGCGGCTCGCACCGGCCTGGTAGAACCATTCGATGTCCTGTGGGCGCGCGAGGAAAATGCCGCGCACGATCAGGCCATGCACGCGCTCGGGATGGGTTTGCGCGTAGGCCAGGGACAGCGTCGAACCCCAGGAACCACCGAACAGCACCCATTTGTCGATGCCCAGGTGCTCGCGGATGCGCTCAAGGTCGGCGACCAGGTCCCAGGTGGTGTTGTTTTCCAGACTCGCGCGCGGGGTGGAGCGGCCGCAGCCACGCTGGTCGAAGGTGACGATGCGGTACAGGTTCGGATCGAAGTAGCACCGGCTCTGCGCATCACAACCGGAGCCTGGGCCGCCATGGATGAAAACCACGGGCAGCCCTTCGGGGGAGCCGCTTTCATCGACGTACAGGGTGTGAACATCATCGACTGCCAGATCGTGCCGGGCATAGGGTTTGATCTGCGGGTACCAAGTCTGCATTGCGCGCTCCGTAGGGTGTCGGGTTCATCCCTGGGGGGACGTCTATTATTTTTGCCGTCTGGCATCATAAACCCGAATTGTGCAATGAGCATGCCCTTGAGCGCGCATTGATCGTTCCCACGCTCTGAGTCGCCCCGCTGTCACCGCAGGGCTCAGTCCTGCGCACGGCGATGCGGGTGATCGCGCGCCACGACTGGGCGTATCGAAGACGTCGACCTACTTGACCGCCATGACATGGCTACGATATTCCCCTCCATTACCCATCACGGTAAAACCCGAATAAAAATTATATAACCGATAACTAAGTCATATAAAAAACTGTCAACTTTAACAGCAGACGCACCTTCCTCTTCGGTCTTAAATCAAAATGAAACAGCACTACCTTCGGACATCAAGATCAACAGGGTGAACTGATCATGACTTATTCAACATTCCCATCCGAACAATTCAAAGCCCTTGTAGAGTATGCAAACAAAGACTTCAACTTTGTCGCCAATAAAATCAACATTGTATCCAGCACAGATATTACTGGAATCCCATGCTGGACAATCATGGCTTTTCAAGACACCGTCAACGAGACCACGGGAAGCCCGGAAGTAAACGGAATTCACATATATTTGCCAAAAAGCTCTTTGAAGGGCGAAGTCGACCTGGTTGGAGGTTTAACCCCACCGGACCTGTTACAAAACAGTGCGAGCTATTTCAAAATCGTGGATAAAATTCCCGATCCTCAAAAAAAGATCGACACCATCGTAGATTACCTTGGCACCGGAGGTGCCATAAAATACGCTTGGAGCGAAGACAACAAACAAGTGGAAGGTAGCTTTGGCTTTTCCGCCATCGACGACAACGAACAAATATTCAAAGTAAACGGCTACTTTCACATATTCAATAAGGGCCCACATACCATTTGAAAAAGAGAAAATTTAAGGTGCGACTTCTTATCTTCAGAAATCGCACCTGTTGCTTACCGACACTCAACAGTAGTGTTGGGCACCCCAAGCCAAAACACCCTCCAGCAACTGCTTCAATACCACCCGCGTCGGCGTGGCCAAGTCCTCGCGATAGCGGAACGGCTCGGCCTCTTCCATATAGGTGCTCTGGCACAACTCCAACTGCACCGCATGAATATCCCGCGCCGGGTCGCCGTAGTGCCGGGTGATATGGCCGCCCTTGAAGCGCCCGTTCAGCACATGGGTGTATTGCGGGTGATTGGCGCAGATGGCTTCGAGCTGGCGGGCCAATTGCGAATCGCATGCGGCGCCGTTGAAGGTGCCGAGGTTGAAGTCCGGCAATTTGCCGTCGAACAGGTGCGGGATCACCGAGCGGATCGAGTGTGCATCGAACAGCAGCGCATAACCGAACTCGGCCTTTAGGCGGGCGAGCTCCTCTTGCAGCGTGCGGTGATACGGGCCCCAGATCTTTTGCAGATAGGTAGCGCGCTCGGTCTCGGAGGGTGTTTGCCCTTCGCGGAACAACGGCACGCCATCGAACAGCGTCTCTGGATACAAGCCGGTGGTAGCGCCGGCGTAGAGCGGCTTGTTATCGGACGGCCGGTTCAAGTCGATGACGAACCGCGAATACTCGGCCGACAAGGTGCTGGCGCCGAGTTCATCGGCAAAGTCATACAGCGTGGGGATGTGCCAGTCGGTGTCCGGCAGGCTTTGCGCTTCGGGGATCAACCCGGCTTCCACCGCAGGCGTCAGGCGCAGGCCAGCGTGGGGCATGCTGATCAGCAGCGGCACACGGCCTTGTTTGAAGTTCAGAACCTTATCCACAACAGTGCTCCTTATACAGTGACGTCGACGCCATGGCGTACGACGCGTTTATCCAGTTCGCCACCCAGCCAATAGGCCAGGTCGGCGGGGCGATCGATCTGCCAGGCGACAAAATCCGCGACCTTGCCCACTTCCAGGGAACCATGGGTATCGCCCATGCCCAGCGCGCTGGCCGCATGCTGCGTGGCGCCGGCCAGGGCTTCTTCCGGGGTCATGCGGAACAGGGTGCAGGCCATGTTCAGCATCAGGCGCACCGACAGTGCCGGTGAGGTGCCGGGGTTGAGGTCGCTGGCAATCGCAATCTTCACGCCGTGTTTGCGCAAGGCCTCCATGGGCGGCAACTGGGTTTCACGCAGGAAGTAGAACGCGCCCGGCAACAACACGGCGACCGTGCCGGCAGCAGCCATGGCGATGGCATCCTCTTCGGTCATGAATTCCAGGTGATCCGCCGACAACGCCTGATAGCGCGCCGCCAGGCTGGAGCCGTGCAGGGAAGACAGTTGCTCGGCGTGCAATTTCACCGGCAGGCCGAGTTGCTGGGCCACTTTGAACACACGCTCCACCTGCTCGGTGGAAAACGCCAGGTATTCACAGAAGGCATCCACCGCGTCCACCAGCCCTTCGGCCGCCAGGGCCGGCAGCATGTCGTTGCAGATGTGCTCGATGTAGTCATCGGCGCGGTCTTTGTATTCCGGCGGCAACGCGTGGGCCGCCAGGCAGGTGGCGCGCACGCTCACCGGCAGCGCTTGCCCAAGGCGTCGCGCCACACGCAGCATCTTGCGTTCGTTGGCCAGGTCCAGGCCGTAGCCGGACTTGATCTCCACCGTGGTCACACCGTCGCGCAACAGACTGCGCAGGCGTTTTTCCGCGCTGACGAACAACTCATCTTCCGTCGCCGCACGGGTAGCGCGCACGGTGCTGGCGATACCGCCGCCCTTGGCCGCGATCTCGGCGTAACTCACGCCCTGAAGGCGCTGCTCGAATTCGCCGCTGCGGTTACCGCCAAACACCGTGTGGGTATGGCAGTCGATCAACCCGGGGGTGACCCACGCGCCTTGCAGGTCGTGGACCTGGGCGTAATCCGCCGTCGGCACTTGGCTGCGCGGGCCGATCCACTCGATGAGCGAATGTGCGGTGACCATGGCGGCGTCCTCGATGATCGAGTATTTGCCATGAGCCATAGTCGCGATGTGGCAGTGTTGCCAAAGGATTTTCATCAACGCCTCCCTCAGTTATCGATGAGACATTCTTATGAGGAGAAGATCGTTCCCACGCTCTGCGTGGGAATGCACAACTCTAAAAGCGGACGCAAAGCGTCCAGGGCGGCATTCCCACGCAGAGCGCGGGAACGATCGGTGGATTACAGGCTCGGCAACAACTTGGCCGGCACCAGTTCATTCAGGCAGCGGCTGGCGAGCAGTTCGCTGGCGGCGATGATGTCCGGGGCGAAGAAGCGGTCCTTGTCGTAGAACGCCACTTTGTCACGCAACAGGCCACGGGCTTTTTCCAGTGTTGGCGAGGTTTTCAAGCCGTCGCGCAGATCCAGGCCCTGGCAGGCGGCGAGCCACTCAACAGCCAGAATGCCACGGGTGTTCTCGGCCATTTCCCACAGACGCTTGCCCGCAGCCGGGGCCATGGACACGTGGTCTTCCTGGTTGGCCGACGTCGGCAGGCTGTCGACGCTATGGGGATGGGCCAACGCCTTGTTCTCGCTGGCAAGGGCCGCAGCCGTGACCTGGGCGATCATGAAACCGGAGTTGACCCCGCCATTGCCCACCAGGAACGGCGGCAATTGCGACATGTGCTTGTCCATCATCAACGAGGTACGCCGCTCACTGAGGGAGCCGATTTCGGCGATGGCCAGGGCCATGTTGTCAGCGGCCATGGCCACCGGCTCGGCGTGAAAGTTACCGCCGGAAATCACATCGCCTTCTGCGGCAAACACCAGCGGGTTGTCCGACACGGCGTTGGCTTCGACGACCAACACGTCGGCAGCCTGGCGGAACTGGGTCAGGCAGGCGCCCATCACTTGTGGCTGGCAACGCAGGGAATACGGGTCTTGCACCTTGTCGCAGTTCTGGTGCGACTGGGACACCTGGCTGCTTTCGCCGAGCAGGTCACGATAGGCCGCCGCCGCATCGATCTGCCCACGCTGGCCGCGCGCGGCATGAATACGCGCGTCGAAGGGCGAGCGCGAGCCAAGCACCGCTTCCACGGTCAGGCCGCCGCAGACCAACGCGCCGGCGAACAGGTCTTCGCCCTCGAACAGGCCGCGCAAGGCGTAGGCAGTGGACACCTGGGTGCCGTTGAGCAGGGCCAGGCCTTCTTTGGCGGCCAGGGTCAGCGGCGTGAGGCCGGCGATTTTCAATGCGTCGGTGGCCGAAAGCCATTCGCCCTGGTAACGCGCCTTGCCTTCGCCGAGCAGCACCAGGGACATATGGGCCAGCGGCGCCAGGTCACCGGAGGCACCGACCGAGCCCTTGAGCGGAATATGTGGATAAACCTCGGCGTTGATCAACGCGATCAGCGCGTCGATCACCTGTCGACGAATCCCGGAGAACCCACGGCTCAAGCTGTTGACCTTGAGCACCATGACCAGCCGCACCAGCGCATCGCTGATCGGCTCACCCACGCCGGCAGCGTGGGACAGCACCAGGGAACGCTGGAGGTTTTCCAGGTCTTCACTGGCGATGCGGGTCGAGGCCAGCAGGCCGAAACCGGTGTTGATGCCATAGGCGGTGCGGTTCTCGGCGAGAATCTGCTCCACACAGGCCACACTGGCGTCGATTTGGGCAGTGGCGCTGTCATCCAGGCTGAGGGTTACCGGCTGCTGGTAGATGGCCCGCAGTTGGGCAAGGCTCAGTTGGCCTGGAATCAGGTTTAGCGCAGTCACATTCGTTCTCCTTGTGAATTGTTCTTCTTGAATAGGTGTTCAGTGCACATTCGGTAATGCGGTGTGTTTGAGCAGGTGGGCGGCCGCCGCGATGTCCGGCGCCAGCCAGCGGTCCTCTTCGTAGGCCGGTACGACTTCGCGCAGCAAGCGCCAGGCGCGGTCGGTGCCGGCGCCGAAGCGCTGGTCCTTGAGGAACTCGAACGCCTGGGCCGCCAGCAGGTATTCGATGGCCAGAATCTGGGTAACGTTGGCCAGTAGCTGATGCAGTTTGAGCGCGGCATTGGTGCCCATGCTCAAGTGGTCTTCCTGCAGACCCGAGGTGACAAAGTTGTCGAGCACCGCCGGTTGCGCCAACTGGCGGTTTTGCCCGCACAAGGACGCGGCGACGTATTGCACGATCATCATTCCGGAGTTGACCCCCGGTTTGCTCACCAGGAATGCCGGCAGGCCGCTGACGTGCGGGTTGATCAGGCGGTCCAGGCGACGTTCGGCCACCGAGCCGATTTCGGCCATGGCGATGGCGAGCATGTCGGCGGCCAGGGCCACGGACTGCCCGTGGGGGTTGGCCTGGGACACCACGCGGTAGTTGCCCGGCGTGCCGAGCAGCAGCGGGTTATCCGTGGCGCTGTTGAGTTCGGTCTCGATCTGGCGGGTAGCGTGCTCCACTTGATCGCGCGCCGCGCCGTGGATTTGCGGGATCGAGCGCAGGCTCAAGGCGTCCTGGGTACGAATGCCGCGGCTGCTGGCGATCACTTCACTGCCGTCGAGCAAGGCGCGCAGATGGCGGCCGACGTGCTGCATGCCCGGGTGCGGCTTGAGGGCGATGATTGCTTCGTCGAACGCGTCGATCTGGCCGCGCTGGGCTTCAAAGCTCATGGCGCCGATCACGTCGGCCCATTCCAGCAAGTGGTGCGCATCGGCCAGGGCCAGGCAGCTCAGGCCGGTCATGCACGGCGTACCGTTGACCAGGCACAGACCATCCTTGGCGCCGAGCACCACCGGCTGCAAACCTTCGGCTGCCAGCGCTGCTTGTGCGGTCACCACCTGGCCGCGATAGCTGACGTTGCCGACCCCGAGCAGCGCCACGCCGACATGGGCCATGTGGGTCAGGTAACCGACCGAACCCTGGGACGGCACCTGCGGCGTGATGCCTTGGTTGAGCAGCGCCAGCAGCGCATGCATCACTTGCGGGTGCAGGCCGGAGTTGCCGTGAGAGTAGTTGATGATGGCGGCGCAGATGATCGCGCGAGTCTGCTCATCGCTCAGTACCGGACCGACACCACAGGCGTGGCTGAGCAAGGTGTTGCGCGACAACTGGCTCAGTTGCTCGCCCTCAAGCGAAACATTGCACAGCGCGCCCAGGCCGGTGTTCACCCCATAGGCGCGTTCGCCGCTGGCGACGATGCGCTGCACGATGGCCTGGGCATTGTCGATACGCGCCCAGGCGTGGCCCGAGAGTTCGAGCACGGCGCCGTGGCGGGCGACGGCGACGACGTCCTGCCAGCGCAACGGGGTGTCGGCGAGGGTGATTTTTGTTGCCTGGGGCATGTTCATACCTTCTTTAATTCTTGTGCAGATTTGCCGGCCTCATCGGGGGCAAGCCCCCTCCCACAGGGGAATGCATTTCAAAGGTGGGAGGGGGCTTGCCCCCGATGAGGCCGGCAGCCGCGCCACCAAATCCGGATCAGACCACCGCCGCCCGCCGCTGAACGAACCGGTCCACATACTCATCCGCCGGCGAATGCAGGATCTCCCTGGGCGTGCCGACCTGAATCAGCTTGCCGTCCTTGAGGATCGCAATGCGGTTACCGATGCGCACCGCCTCGTCGAGGTCGTGGGTGATAAATACGATGGTCTTGTGCAGGGTCTTTTGCAGCTCGAGCAACTGGTCCTGCATCTCGGCGCGGATCAGCGGGTCGAGGGCGCTGAACGCCTCGTCCATCAGGATGATGTCGGTGTCAGCCGCCAGGGCGCGGGCCAGGCCGACACGTTGACGCATGCCGCCAGAGAGCTGGTGCGGGTATTTGTTTTCATAGCCCTTGAGGCCCACGGTTTCGATCCAGTGCAGGGCGCGTTCAGCGCACACCTGCTTGGTTTCGCCGCGCACCTTGAGGCCATAGGCAACATTGTCGAGCACGCTCTTGTGGGGCAACAGGCCGAAGCTCTGGAACACCATGCTGATCTTGTGGCGACGGAATTGGCGCAGGGCTTCCATGTCCAGTTGCAGAATGTCTTCACCGTCGACCAAAATCGCGCCGCTGGTGGGGTCGATCAGGCGGTTGAAGTGACGCACCAGGGTGGATTTGCCGGAGCCCGACAGGCCCATGATCACAAAGATCTCACCGGTACCGATGCTCAGGGACAGGTCGTTCACACCCACCACGCAACCGGTCTCGGCCAGCACCTGATCCTTGGTCTTGCCCTGGCCAATCAGCGCCAGCGCTTCTTTGGAGCGGTTGCCGAAGATCTTGAAGACGTTCTTGACTTCGATTTTGCTGACAGTAGTCATTTGCTCGCCTCATGCCGTGGACGACCATAGGCCTGGGTAATGCGGTCGATGACCACGGCGAGAATCACGATCGCCAGCCCGGCTTCGAGGCCTCGGCCGACGTTGAGGGTCTGGATGCCGACGAGTACGTCTTCACCCAAGCCACGGGCGCCGATCATCGAGGCGATCACCACCATCGACAACGCCATCATGGTGGTCTGGTTGATGCCCGCCATGATGCTCGGCAGCGCCAACGGCAGTTGCACGCCGAACAACTGCTGCCAACGGTTGGCGCCGAAGGCGTTGATGGCTTCCATGACTTCGCCGTCGACCTGGCGGATACCCAGATCCGTCAGGCGGATCAGCGGCGGTGCGGCGTAAATGACCGTGGCGAAAATCGCCGGCACCTTGCCCAGGCCAAACAGCATCAGCACCGGGATCAGGTACACGAAGCTGGGCATGGTTTGCATGATGTCGAGCAACGGCATCAGTACCGAACGCAAGCGGTTGCTGCGCGCGGAAAGAATGCCCAAGGGAATGCCGATCAGCACCGAAATCACCGTGGCGACCATCATCAGCGCCAGGGTCTGCATCAGTTTGTCCCACAGGCCGACCGCGCCGACGAGGAACAGCAAACCGACGATCACGGCCGTGGTCACCACCTTGCGCGTGGCATGCCAGGCGATGACGCCGACGATGGCCAGCATCAGCCACCAGGGCGCTGCGCGCAGCAGGCTTTCCAGATTGACGATGGCCCATAGCAGGGTGTCGGAAATGTGCCGGAACACGTCGCCGTAGTTGGTGACCAGCGAATCCACCCAACCGTTGACCCAGTCGGCAATGGAAAACGTAAAACTCTCAGGAAACATAGCGTGCTCTCGATCCAGTGGGTTGAGGCCAGGCGCCCGGCTGCCCCTGAGGGTAGCCGGACACGCTTGACCTACAAGGCCGCGTCGATTTTCTTGGCGGCGTCTTCGCTCACCCAGGCGTGCCAGACTTCAGGATGTTCCTTGAGGAAAATTTTCGCCAGTTTCGGCGACTCGATCCGCTCCTTGGCCATGCGGCCCAGGTTCTGGTTCAGCAGGTCGATGGGCAGGTTGACCTTTTCCAGCACGGCCACCAGTTCCGGCGCTTGCTCGTGGAAGGCCTTGGACAGGCCGACCTTGATGCTCACGCTTTTATCGACGCCCGGCTTTTCTTCCAGCTTGACCAGATCCACCTGGCCCATCAGCGGCGTCGGCGACCAGTAGTAGAACAGGATCGGCTCGCCGCGCTTGTAGCTCGACAGCACCGCCGCATCCAGCGCCGGACCGGTGCCGGGGCGGAAGTTGGTGTAGGTGCTTTCCAGGCCGTAGCTTTTGAGCATTTCACTGTTGTCCAGTTCGCAGGTCCAGCCGGCCGGGCAGTTGTAGAAGCGCCCCTTGGAGGGTTCTTCCTGGTCCTTGAACACCGCAGCGTACTTGGCCAGGTCGGCAATCGTCTTGAGGTCCGGGGCCTTGGCTTCCAGCTTGCGCTTGGCGTCGCCTTCGATCACGTAGCGCGGCACGTACCAGCCTTCGATGGCGCCAACCACGGGCGCACCGACGCCAACGACTTTGCCGGCCTTCTCGGCCTTGTTCCAGACTTCGCTGCGGCCGACCCACTCTTCGGCAAACACCTGGATGTCGTTACTGCTCAGGGCGTTTTCCATGGTGATGGAGTTGCCCGGCAGGCTGTCGGTTTTGCAGTCGTAGCCTTTCTCCAGCACGGTTTGCAGGATGTCGGTGAGCAACATGCCGCTTTCCCAGTTCAGACCGGCGAACTTCACCGGCTTGCCGGATTCACACCAGCCGGCCGCCTGGGCACCGGCGCTTGCCAGCAAGCCCGCAGAAAGCAACGTGGTCAGCAGGGTCTTATGCATTTTCATTGTGTGACGCTCCCAATCATGAAATGGATTACGGCAGTCAAAAGGCATCCTGCCTTGTCCACGTCCCGTCAGGCCTGCGCCGCAGCGCGACCGATACCGCTTGTTTGCGTGGGTGCAACGCTGTCCTGCTCGACCGGCAGGATCAGTTGATCAGGCATCGTGCCGTGCCATTTTTTCGCGCACAGGTAGTACAGGGCCGCCGGCAACACCAGGCCGATGATCCAGGAGATATCCACCCCACCCAGGGTTTCTACCAGCGGGCCGGTATAGAACTTGGTGGAAATGAACGGCAGCTGCACCAGCACACCGACTACATAAACGCTGATTCCCAGGGGGTTCCAACGCCCGTAGCGACCTTTGGGGTCAGCCAGCGCCGGCACGTCATAACGCTCGCGGGTGATGCAGTAGTAATCCACCAGGTTGATCGCGCTCCAGGGCGTGAAAAACGCCAGCAGGAACAGGATGAACGACTTGAACGCGCCCAGGAACGAGTGCTGGCCGAGCAGCGCAATCAGGGTGGCCGTGCCGACAATCGCCAGCACGAACAGCAGGCGCTGCAGGCGCGATACCCGCAGGTGGCCCTGGAAGCCGCTGATGATGGTCGCAATGCACATGAAACTGCCGTAGGAGTTCAGCGTGGAAATCGTGACCTTGCCGAACGCGATACTGAAGTACAGCAACGCCGCCGCCGCACCGCTACCGCTCAGGCCGACGATGTAAGCCACTTCGTGCCCGGCGAATTGCCCGTTGGCCATGGCGGCGGCAAACACACCGAGAACCATCGCCACCTGCGCGCCGATGACCGAGCCTGCGCCAGCCGCCAGGAAGGTTTTCACCGAAGAGGTGCTGCTCGGCAGGTAACGTGAGTAATCCGCCACATAGGGCCCGAACGCGATCTGCCAGGACGCGGCCAGCGAAACCGCGAGCAAGAAGCTGCTCCAGCTGAAATGGCGGATCTGCAGCAACGCGCCGATGTCGGCCTGGCCCATCAAGCGGCTGAACAGGTAGACGAAGGCAATCACGCCAATGACGCTGGCGACGCGACCGATGAAGTGGATCACCCGATACCCCAGCACCGTGACCAGCACGATGACACTGGCGAAGATCAGGATGCCGACGCTGTCGCTGACCCCGAACAACTGGCCCAGCGCCTGTCCGGACAGTACCGTGCCGGTTGCGGTGAAACCCAGGTACATCAGGCACACCAGCACGATCGGGATGGCCGCGCCATATACGCCGAACTGCACCCGGCTGGAAATCATCTGCGGCAGGCCGAGCTTGGGCCCTTGCGCCGCATGCAACGCCATCACCCCGCCGCCCAGCAGTTGGCCGATCAACAGACCGATCAACGACCAGAACACATCCCCGCCCAGCACCACGGCCAGGGCCCCGGTGACGATAGCCGTGATCTGCAGGTTGGCACCCAGCCACAGGGTGAACTGGCTCAATAGACGACCATGTCTTTCCGCTTCCGGGATGTAGTCGATCGAACGCCTTTCGATCAACGGGGTGGTGTCGTTTGCAGCCATGGGTGTTCAACCTCTGATGGATTGTTTTTATGTACTACACCAATCAACTGTGGGAGGGGGCTTGCCCCCGATAGCGGCGGATCAGTCACTGACTCTTTGGCTGATACACCGCCATCGGGAGCAAGCCCCCTCCCACACTTGTTACTTGATCATCGGCAGGTTGAGGCCCTGTTCCTTGGCGCAATCGATCGCAATCTGGTAGCCCGCATCCGCATGCCGCATCACCCCGGTAGCCGGGTCGTTATGCAGCACCCGTGCAATACGCTCGGCCGCTTCGTCGGTGCCGTCACACACGATCACCATGCCCGAGTGCTGCGAGAAGCCCATGCCGACGCCGCCGCCGTGGTGCAACGACACCCAGGTCGCGCCGCTCGCGGTGTTGAGCAAGGCGTTGAGCAGCGGCCAGTCGGACACAGCGTCGGAGCCGTCCTGCATGGATTCGGTTTCACGGTTGGGGCTGGCCACCGAGCCGGAGTCGAGGTGATCACGACCGATTACGACAGGCGCGGACAACTCGCCGCTGCGCACCATCTCGTTGAACGCCAGGCCGAGCTTAGCGCGCTGGCCCAGGCCGACCCAGCAGATACGCGCCGGCAAGCCCTGGAAGCTGATGCGCTCGCGGGCCATGTCCAACCAGTTGTGCAGGTGGGCGTCGTCGGGGATCAGTTCTTTGACTTTGGCGTCGGTCTTGTAGATGTCTTGCGGCTCGCCCGACAGCGCGGCCCAGCGGAACGGGCCGATACCCCGGCAGAACAGCGGGCGGATGTAGGCCGGTACGAAGCCTGGGAAATCGAAGGCGTTTTCCACGCCTTCTTCCTGGGCCATCTGGCGGATGTTGTTACCGTAGTCGAAGGTCGGGATGCCCTGTTTCTGGAACTCGAGCATGGCTTTGACGTGCACCGCCATCGACTGTTTGGCGGCCTTGATCACGGCGGCAGGCTCGGTCTTGGCGCGGGCGCGGTACTCGTCCCAGGTCCAGCCGGCCGGCAGGTAGCCGTTGAGCGGGTCGTGGGCGCTGGTCTGGTCGGTGACCATGTCCGGGCGCACGCCACGCTTGACCAGTTCCGGCAGAATTTCAGCCGCGTTACCCAGCAGGGCGATGGAGATCGCCTTGCCTTCCTGGGTGTACTTGGCGATGCGCGCCAGGGCGTCGTCAAGGTCGGTGGCCTGCTCGTCGACATAGCGGCTGTTCAAACGGAAATCGATGCTGACCTGCTGGCATTCGATGTTCAGCGAGCATGCGCCGGCGAGGGTCGCGGCCAAAGGTTGGGCACCGCCCATGCCGCCAAGGCCGGCGGTGAGGACCCAACGGCCTTTCAAGTTGCTGTCGTAATGCTGGCGACCGGCTTCGACGAAGGTTTCGTAAGTGCCCTGGACGATGCCCTGGCTGCCGATGTAGATCCAGCTGCCGGCAGTCATCTGGCCGTACATGGCCAGGCCCTTGGCATCCAGTTCATTGAAGTGTTCCCAGCTGGCCCAGTGCGGCACCAGGTTGGAGTTGGCGATCAGCACACGCGGGGCATTGCTGTGGGTCTTGAACACGCCGACCGGCTTGCCGGATTGCACCAGCAGGGTTTCGTCGTCGTTCAGGTTCGTAAGGCTCTCGACGATCTGGTCATAACACTCCCAGTTGCGCGCGGCACGCCCGATACCGCCGTACACCACCAGTTCCTTGGGGTTCTCGGCCACTTGCGGGTCGAGGTTGTTCATCAGCATGCGCAGCGGCGCTTCAGTCAGCCAGCTTTTGGCGGTGAGCTTGTTACCGCGGGCGGCGCGGATTTCGACGTCACGGTATTTTGTAGGCCTTGCTTTCGAAAAATCGGTCACAGCTGGACTCCTCGGCATGATGCGCGAACAGGGATGGTGCGAAGCAGACTCTTACGCACACATCTTTACTTGTATGTACAAGCATATGCAATCAAGCGGCCAACTTTCAGAGCGAGGGTTTGGATTTTTTTCGAAAGCGCGTGGGAGCCTTGGAAATTAAGGCTTCGAGGCGTGATGAAATTTCTTACGAAGGAGTTTTGCAGCGAGGGAAGTTTGTCACGACAACATGGCTTTGCGCCGCGCTGGGGCGTTAGGTAACAATTTGGTGCGGGGCCTGGAAACAGATTCCAAGAGCAACACAAAACAAATGTGGGAGGGGGCTTGCTCCCGATAGCGGTGTGCCAGTCAAAGATATATTGACTGATCCAGCGCTATCGGGAGCAAGCCCCCTCCCACATTTTAACCGCGCGGGGTCAGTTCGATCACACAGCAGCGGCCACTCACCGAGATGTCCAGCAGGCCGGTGTTACCGTCCACTTGCAGGCAGTCGTGATGACCCAGCACATGGTCCAGCACCTTCACTTCATCCGCCACGCTGAACACCAGCACAGTGTGCGCCGAGCTGAAAAACCGCTGTACGCCATCCACCCACTGCAACCGCGCGTGATAACGCTGGGGCGAGTAGATCAGGTTGAAATCGCGGATCGGCCCGGTGATCAAGCGGCACGCCACCTGACTGTCACCCTTGAACGCGAACGGTTGCAGCGGTAACAAACCGCGCTGCTCCTCACCGTCCACGGTCAACACCATGCCCGCGCCCTTGATCACGGTGATCACGCGCTGGTAGCCAGCGAAGGTGGAAAATCCACCCGACTCGGCGATATCGGCAATCGACAGGCGCCAGCCGAAACCATCGAGGCCGGTGCCCGCGTCACGGGTGATTTCTTCGGTACTGCCGCCGCCGTTCTTCCACGGCATGCGCACATAGTCGGCAGCGCGCCAGACGTTGACTGAACTCATTTACTGAAGCGTCCTTCGAGGCTGTGTCGGGAACCAGGGTGAATCAAGCGCGCGGCCGTCACCGGCTGACGGCCAGACCAAGTGCGTCGGCGGATCAACAGGCAGGGCTCGCTCGGCTCGATCTGCAACAGCTTGCATTCGGCAGCATCGGCGAGGATGGCTTCGACCACATGCTCGCCCTCAGTCAGCGGTGCGACCTGATTGAGGTAGGCGTAGGGCGTTTGCTGGGTGAAATCCTGTTGCAGGTATTCCGGCGCAACCAGGGCGTTGACGAAACGGTCTTCGATCTGCACCGGGATGTCGTTTTCGAAATGCACGATCAACGAGTGAAACACCCGCCCGCCTTCGCGCATTTCCAGCGCGACGGCACGTTCCGAACCGGCCGCTTCTTCGCCCAGGGTGATGACCTGGCACGTATGCCGATGGCCGCGGGAGGCGATCTCATCGGCAATGTTGTGCACTTCAAACAGCGCCGACTGACTCTTGGGCTCGGCGACGAACGTACCGACGCCCTGCATGCGCACCAGCAAACCTTCGGCCGTGAGCTCGCGCAGCGCGCGGTTGATGGTCATGCGGCTGAAGCCCAGTTGGCTGACCAGCTCGCTTTCCGACGGCACGCGGTAATGGGGCGGCCAGTTGCCGTTGAGGATCTGCTGGCTGATCATCTGTTTGACGCGGGCATACAAGGGCGCCGGACTTTCGTCCATGTGGGCAGCCAGCGGAGACTTGGCGGGCGGAGTCGGCACAGGGAATCCTTGCAGGGGGAAAAGATGCATAGATTGCCGGAGTTTACCGAGCAGGCAAACGTCTGTATATGTATATACAAATAAACACACGACCGGGGTGCCTTGATCATGTCCGCTTTCTTTGCCGAACGCGCGCTGCTGCCTGATGGCTGGGCCAATGATGTACGTCTTGAAGTCAGTGCCAATGGAGTGCTGACACAGGTTGAGGCCAATGCCAGCGCGGTGGGCGCCGAACGGCTGAGTGGTCCGGTATTGGCCGGCATGCCGAACCTGCATTCTCACGCTTTCCAGCGCGCCATGGCGGGGTTGGCGGAAGTGGCGGGTAACCCCAATGACAGCTTCTGGACCTGGCGTGACCTGATGTACCGCATGGTCGGCAAGATCAACCCGGAGCAGTTGCAGATCATCGCCCGCCAGCTGTACATCGAGATGCTCAAGGCTGGCTACACCTCGGTGGCCGAGTTTCACTATGTGCATCACGATGTCAGCGGCCAGCCCTATGCCGATCGCACAGAACTGTCGCGCCAGATCAGCCAGGCCGCCGCCAGCAGTGGCATCGGCTTGACGCTGGTGCCGGTGCTTTATACGCATTCGGGGTTCGGTGGCCAGGCGCCCAACGACGGCCAGCGCCGGTTTATCAACAGCACCGACAACTACCTGGATCTGCAGGCGCGTTTGCAGCCGATGCTCGCCGCGCAACCTGCGCAGCAGCTGGGCCTGTGTTTCCACTCCCTGCGTGCGGTCACGCCCGAGCAGATCAAGGACGTGCTGGCCGCCAGTGATAAGGCGTGCCCGGTGCACATCCACATTGCCGAACAGCGAAAAGAAGTCGACGACTGCCTGGCCTGGAGCGGCAAACGCCCGTTGCAGTGGCTGTACGACAACGTGGACGTCGACGAGCGCTGGTGCCTGGTGCACGCCACTCACGCCGATGCCGACGAAGTCGCGCGCATGGCCAGGAGCCGGGCGATTGCCGGTTTGTGCCTGACCACCGAAGCCAACCTGGGCGACGGGATTTTCCCGGCGGTGGATTTTCTGGCCCAGGGCGGGCGCATGGGCATCGGGTCCGACAGCCATGTGTCACTGAGCGTGGTGGAAGAATTGCGTTGGTTGGAATACGGCCAGCGCCTGCGCGATCAACGGCGCAATCGCTTGTATCGCAATGACCAGCCGATGGTCGGCCGCACGCTGTTCGATGCCGCATTGGACGGCGGCGCCCAGGCATTGGGCCAGCCGATTGGTCGATTGGAGGTGGGCAAGCGCGCGGATTGGATCGTGCTGGACGGCAACGACCCTTACCTGGCGACAGCGACAGAGGACGGCATTCTGAATCGCTGGCTGTTCGCTGGCGGTGATCGACAAGTGCGGGATGTGCTGGTCAACGGCCAGTGGGTGGTTCGCGACGGCCATCACGCTGCTGAGCAAGACAGCAACCGGGCATTCACCCAGGTCTTGAAAGACCTACTCGGTTAAAAATGTGGGAGGGGGCTTGCCCCCTCCCACATTTGGATTATGGTGATCCAGTTACTGCGAAGTCTTCGCCATCTGCTTGTCCGACGTGCGCCAGATCAAACGCGTGGTGTCATACCCCTGTTGTCGCGCCCTGCTCAAGAGGTCTTCGCGCGTATCGGCGCTCACCGTTGGCGTACGCGACAAAATCCACATGTAACGCCGGCTCGGGCTACCGACGATGGCGGTCTTGTAGTCATCGCTGACATACAGCACCCAGTAGTCGCCCTTGGCAACGCCCGGCAACAACGACGTAAACCAGTTATCGAATTCTACCCAGAGCTTGTCGGTCTTGCCCGGCACCTGCGGCGTGGCCGTGCCTTTGGCTTCCTGCCATTTCCACTCAGGCGTCAGGCAGCGATTGAACACCGACATGTCGCCATCCGGCAACAAGGTGTAGCGGGCTTCGGACTGCGCGCAGTTGCGCTGGAAGTACATCGGCAAGCGAGCCAACTCATACCAGGTGCCCTGGTAACGCTTGAGGTTGACGTTGCTCGCGGTCTTGGGTTGCAGATCATCGCCAGAATGGCTGGCGCAGCCCGCCAAAAACAGGCTGGCGCAAAGGAACACAACAAAACGCATCATTCTTCTTCTCCCGCAGGCTCGCGCCCCGGTTTACTTCAGGCCTTGCCCGGAAAACATCAGAACTTTGTCACCGGCGTACTGCACGCTGATAAAGCTGTTTTTATCGCCCCAGGTGCAGCTGGACATGCCCAGTGCGCCGGAACAATCGGTCGGCTTGCCCAGCAGCGACTCAACCTCGGCCTTGGCCATGCCGGCCGACAGCTTCTGGTAATTTTCTTGGTTGACCTTGCTGCAGGCGGCTAACAGCACGCAAAAAGCCAGCAGGGCGAGACGGCGTAAAGACATGGAAAAGCTCCTGGAGAGACAAGGCAGCTGGGGTATCTGCCAGAAGCTTAGAAGGGAAAAGAGGTGTCTGGTTCCCGACGAGTGAAAACAAAAAAGCCCCGAAAACGCTGAAACGTTTCGGGGCTTCTTTAACGGTGATCCGCCTCACAACACGGCGGATAACCTATCGCAGCAGCTTACTTCTTGTGATACGCCGTCACACGCTCAACTTCTTCCTTGGAGCCCAGGAACACCGCCACACGCTGGTGCAGGCCTTCGGGCTGGATGTCGAGGATGCGCTGGTGGCCGTCAGTGGACGCCCCGCCCGCCTGCTCCACCAGGAACGACATCGGGTTGGCTTCGTACATCAGGCGCAGCTTGCCCGGCTTGGACGGCTCGCGGCCGTCACGTGGGTACATGAACAAGCCACCTCGGGTCAGGATGCGGTGCACGTCGGCAACCATGGCCGCGACCCAGCGCATGTTGAAATTTTTCTTCAGCGGGCCTTCTTCGCCTTCCATCAACTCGTTGACGTAGCGCTTCACCGGTTCTTCCCAGTGACGCTGGTTGGACATGTTGATCGCAAATTCCTGGGTGGAGGCCGGAATGGAGATGTCTTCGTGGGTGAGTACGAAGCTGCCCATTTCGCGGTCCAGGGTGAAGCCTTTGACGCCATCGCCCAGGGTCAGCACCAGCATGGTCTGTGGGCCGTAGATCGCGTAACCGGCGGCAACCTGCTCGGTGCCCGGCTGCAGGAAGGCCTTTTCGTTCAGGGCTTCGTTCTGGCTCAGGTATTCGTTCGGGCAACGCAGTACCGAGAAGATAGTACCGACTGGCGCGTTGATGTCGATGTTGGACGAACCGTCCAGTGGGTCGAATACCAACAGGTACGCGCCTTTGGGGTATTTGCCCGGAATCTGGTAGGCATTGTCCATTTCCTCGGAGGCCATGCCGGCCAGGTGACCGCCCCATTCGTTGGCTTCGAGCAGGATTTCGTTGGAGATAACGTCGAGCTTTTTCTGCACTTCGCCCTGCACGTTTTCAGTGCCCATGCTGCCCAGGACACCACCGAGTGCGCCTTTGGACACGGCGTGGCTGATCTCCTTGCAAGCACGCGCCACCACTTCGATAAGGAAGCGCAGATCGGCAGGCGTGTTGTTGCTGCGGGTCTGCTCGATCAAATAGCGACTCAAGGTAACGCGGGACATGGACGGCTCCGGAGAATGGGGGGCTTAAAAACCCGCGCAGTTTAGCGCGAGTCGGGGCTGATTTCCTCTAATCAGAGGATTTAACGCCAATAGAGTTCACGGCTGGCCCTGCGGTTTGCGCACCATGGCGCCTGGTATATCGACGCGGACCCCATGTGGGAGGGGGCTTGCTCCGATAGCGGTGTGCCAGTCGACATCGCTGTTAACTGATAGACCGCTATCGGGAGCAAGCCCCCTCCCACATTTTTTACTGCGGCGTTTAGTCGAGGGCTTTCCAGATTTCGGTGGCGTATTCGCGAATGGTACGGTCCGAGCTGAACCAACCCATCCGCGCCGTATTCAGCACCGCCGAGCGCCACCAGGCCTTGGAGTCATGCCAGTGCGCCTCGACCCGCGTCTGGGCGTCCCAGTAGGAGTCGAAGTCGGCACACACCAGGAAGCGGTCATAGTCGATCAGCCCGTCGATCAAACCCACATACCGGCCCGGATCATCCGGCGAGAACACCCCGCCACGGATCGCCTGCAGCACATCGCTCAAGCGATGGGAGGCGGCGATTTCCGGCCCGGCGTTGAATTCACCGGCGTGCTTGCGGGCTTCGACCTGCTGGGCACTGAGGCCGAAGATGAACATGTGCTCGGCGCCCACCCGCTCGTGCATTTCCACGTTGGCGCCGTCCATGGTGCCGATGGTCAGCGCGCCGTTGAGGCCGAACTTCATGTTACTGGTGCCCGACGCCTCGAAACCGGCGGTAGAAATCTGCTCAGACAAATCCGCCGCCGGGATGATGCTCTCCGCCAGGCTGACGTTGTAGTTGGGCAAAAACACCACTTTGAGCAGGCCGCGTACGGTCGGGTCGTTGTTGACGGTGCGGGCGATGTCGTTGGTCAGCTTGATGATCAGCTTGGCCTGGTGATAACTCGCCGCCGCCTTGCCGGCGAAGATTTTCACCCGCGGCACCCAGTCGACCTCCGGCTCGGCCCGGATCGCCTGATACAGCGCCACGGTGTGCAGCAGGTTGAGCAACTGGCGCTTGTACTCGTGGATCCGTTTGACCTGCACGTCGAACATCGCCGCCGGGTTCACCGAAATACCCAGGCGCTCATGAATGATCTCGGCCAGCGCCCGCTTACTGTGCAGGCGTTGGTCGGCGAAGGCTTTGCGGAAGGTCTGTTTCTCGGCGAAGGTTTCCAGCTCGCCCAGGCGGGTTTCCATGTTGTCGAGAATGTCAGGGCCCAGGGCTTGCACCAGCATATCGGTGAGCTTGGGGTTGGCCTGGTACAGCCAGCGGCGGAAGGTGATGCCGTTGGTTTTGTTGTTGATGCGCTCCGGGTAGAGCTTATGCAGTTCGGAAAACACCGTGCTGCGCATCAACTGGGTGTGCAGGCCGGACACGCCGTTGACACTGTGGGAACCGAGGAACGCCAGGTTGCCCATGCGCACACGACGGCCGTTGTCTTCTTCAATCAACGACACAGCGCGCAGCACATCGAAGTCGTGAATGCCCTTGGCGCGCAGCGAGTCGATATGCTGGGCGTTGATCAGGTAGATGATCTGCATATGCCGGGGCAGCATGCGCTCCATCAAACCGACCGGCCAGGTTTCCAATGCCTCGGGCAGCAAGGTGTGGTTGGTGTAGGAAAGCGTTTCGACAGTGACGTCCCACGCGGCTTCCCACGGAATGTCGTGCAGGTCGACCAACTGGCGCATCAACTCGGCCACGGCGATGGACGGGTGGGTATCGTTGAGCTGGATGGCGGCGTGTTCGCCCAGGCTCAGCACTGAGCCGTGCATGTTCTTGTGGCGGCGCAGCAAGTCTTGCAACGAGGCGGAAACGAAGAAGTATTCCTGGCGCAGGCGCAGTTCCTGCCCCGCTTCGGTGCTGTCAGCCGGGTAGAGCACCCGGGAAATGCTTTCGGCGCGGGCCACCTCGGCCACGGCGCCCAAGTGGTCACCGGCGTTGAAGCGTTCCAGGTGCAGGTCTTCCACCGCACGGGCTCGCCACAGGCGCAGGGTGTTGACGCTGGCACCCCGCCAGCCGACCACCGGGGTGTCGTAGGCGACCGCGCGTACGGTTTCGCTGGGCGACCACACTTGAATCATCTTGCCGGACGCGTCCGCCAGGGTTTCCACGCTGCCGCCAAAACCGATCGGGTAGATCACTTCGGCGCGCTCGAACTCCCACGGGTTACCGAAATCCAGCCAGCGTTCGGTCTGCTCCTGCTGCCAGCCATCGACAATCGCCTGGCGGAACAAGCCGTGTTCGTAACGAATGCCATAACCGTGGCCGGCAATGCCCAGGGTCGACATGCTTTCCATGAAGCACGCCGCCAGACGGCCCAAGCCACCGTTGCCCAGCGCCGCGTCGGGTTCGAGCAGACGGATGCGCTCAAGGTCTACGCCCAGCTCGGACAGCGCTTCGCGCGCAATTTCCAGCACGCCGAGGTTGCTCAGGCTGTCGTAGAGCAAGCGGCCGATGAGAAATTCCAGCGAGAGGTAATAAACCCGTTTCTGGCCTTTGCGGTAGATGCGCCGCGTATGGTTCATCCAGTGGTCGACCATCTGGTCGCGGGCGGCCAGGGCAATGGCTTCGAACCAGTCGTGGTCGAAGGCGTGATCCGGGTCCTTGCCCACCGCGTAGGTGAGTTTGGTCAAGACAGCATCGCGAAATGCGGCTACCTCTGCTTCTCGTGCAAGTGGTTCCTGAGACATCAATTGCGACCTCGGGCGAGATAGAAGGAGTTGCTAGAGCCTAGACGGTCTGACAGACGGTGGACGCTCTGGTTCGTCAGTTTTTTAACTCATTGCGCGTTGCATGAATTTGATGCAGAGGTCGTGCCTGATCGCCGTTCGCGCAGAAACTCTGAAAAGGTTGTTCAAAAAACCACCAATCCCGGTATGATCGCGCGCCCGGATACAGCCCCACCTTTTGGAACCCTGATGAAGCCTCAACTGATCGCCGCCGCGGAACTCGACCGTCTCGAGACCTGGCAGAAATATTCCGCCCACATGTGCGGTGGCTGCGTGTCCAGCTGCTGCACGCTGCCGGTCGAAGTGAAGATCAAGGACCTGATCCGCATCGGCATCGTCGATGAGTTCGAGCGCGGCGATCCGCCGAAGAACATCGCCAAGCGTTTGCAGAAGGAAGGCATCGTCGAGCGCTTCAATTCCAAATCCGAAATTTTTACCTTGCAGCGCATGAGCAACAACGACTGCTTGTACTTGGATCGTAAGACGCGCTTTTGCACTATTTATGACAAGCGCCCGGATACCTGCCGCAACCACCCGAAAATCGGGCCGCGGCCGGGGTATTGCGCGTACAAGCCCAAGGAAGTGGTGCGCGAGACTAATTTCAAGACGCTCGACAAGTTCTGATCCAGGTTTTGCGGGGCTCTCTGGGGCCTCATCGGGGGCAAGCCCCCTCCCACACTTGAATGTGTTCACAGATCAAAATGTGGGAGGGGGCTTGCCCCCGATGAGGCCAGTACAGACACCACACAAACATCAGGCATAAAAAAACGCCCCCGGCCTTTCGACCGGGGGCGTTTTTATTCAGCCTGAGCTAACTCAGTTCTTGGCTTTCTTGGCAGCGCGGGTACGCTCGCCTTCGTCCAGGATCTTCTTACGCAGGCGGATCGACTTAGGCGTGACTTCACACAGCTCGTCGTCCTGGATGAATTCCAGGGCCTGTTCCAGGGTGAACTTCACCGGTGGAACCAGAGCGATGGTTTCGTCTTTACCCGAAGCACGCATGTTGTCGAGCTTCTTGCCTTTGGTTGGGTTGACGCCCATGTCGTTGTCACGGCTGTTCAGACCAACGATCTGGCCGTTGTAGATCTCTTGACCGTGTTCAACGAACAGCTTGCCACGCGCCTGAAGGGTTTCCAGGGAGTAGGTCAGCGCCTTGCCGGTTTCTACCGATACCAGAACACCGTTCTGACGGCCGGACATGTCGCCGGACTTCATGGTGTCGTAGCGATCGAAGATTGAGGTCAGGATGCCAGCACCGTTGGTCAGGGTCAGGAACTGGTTACGGAAACCGATCAGACCGCGAGCAGGGATGTTGTATTCCAGACGCACACGGCCTTTGCCATCCGGCACCATGTTGGTCAGGTCGCCTTTACGCAGGCCCATCTCTTCCATCACCTTGCCCTGGGATTCTTCCGGGGTGTCGATGGTGACGTTTTCGAACGGTTCCTGCTTCACGCCGTCAACGGTACGGATGATCACTTCCGGACGACCAACACCCATTTCGAAGCCTTCGCGACGCATGGTTTCGATCAGTACCGAGAGGTGCAGCTCACCACGGCCGGAGACCTTGAACTTGTCGGCCGAGTCGCCTTCTTCAACGCGCAGGGCAACGTTGTACAGCAGCTCTTTGTCCAGACGCTCCTTGATGTTACGGGAGGTCACGAACTTGCCTTCTTTACCGCAGAACGGCGAGTCGTTGACCTGGAAGGTCATGGAAACGGTCGGCTCGTCAACGGTCAGGGGCTTCATCGCCTCGACGGTGTCCGGCTGGCACAGGGTGTCGGAGATGAACAGCGAGTCCATGCCGCTGACGCACACGATGTCGCCGGCGAAGGCTTCCTCAACGTCGATACGGTGCAGGCCGTGGTGGCCCATCAGCTTCAGGATACGGCCGTTACGCTTCTTGCCGTCGGCACCGATCGCGACAACCGGGGTGTTCGGCTTGACGCTGCCACGGGCGATACGGCCAACGCCGATAACACCCAGGAAGCTGTTGTAGTCCAGTGCCGAGATTTGCATCTGGAACGGGCCTTCACGGTCAACCTTCGGTGGTGGAACGTGGTCAACGATGGCCTGGTACAGCGGGGTCATGTCTTCCGCCATGGCGGTGTGTTCCAGACCGGCAATACCGTTCAGGGCCGAGGCGTAGATCACTTGGAAATCAAGCTGCTCTTCGGTGGCACCCAGGTTGTCGAACAGGTCGAAGATCTGGTCCAGAACCCAGTCCGGACGCGCGCCTGGACGGTCAACCTTGTTGATGCACACGATCGGACGCAGGCCGGCTTCGAAAGCCTTCTTGGTCACGAAACGGGTTTGCGGCATAGGGCCGTCTTGAGCGTCAACCAGCAGCAGAACGGAGTCAACCATCGACATTACGCGTTCTACTTCGCCGCCGAAGTCGGCGTGGCCCGGGGTGTCCACGATGTTGATGTGGTAGCCGTTCCAGTTGATTGCGGTGTTTTTTGCCAGGATGGTAATACCGCGCTCTTTTTCCTGGTCGTTGGAGTCCATCACGCGCTCGTCGTTGAGCTCGTTGCGCTCCAGGGTGCCGGATTGACGCAAGAGTTTGTCTACCAGGGTGGTTTTACCATGGTCAACGTGAGCAATGATGGCGATGTTACGTAGATTTTCGATCACTTGTGTATCTCGATCAGAGGATTCGGTGTGCTGACAGGTCGTGGCAGCGATTTACAGTAGAGTCAGGCCTTGCCGTTACAGCTTGACGGCAGAGTCGGGGGGCCGGTGACGCAGGCCACAGGCAAACAGCCCCGGGCTCTTAGCTCGGTCGATAAACGCGCACATTGGCATGCCCCTCACTGAGCAAATGGTGGGCATGCAGGCGACTCATCACGCCTTTGTCGCAATACAGCAGGTACTGACGGCTGTCATCCAGTTCCTTGAAACGCGCGTTCAATGCATAAAACGGCAGCGTTTGTACGTCGATGCCAGGAATTTCCAGCGGCTCATCCTCGGCGGCATCCGGGTGGCGGATGTCGACGATGATCTGGCCAGCCAGGGCTTCGCTGACTTCTTCGATCTGCACATCCTGGCCCAGCTCGTCGATGACGCGATCGATCGGGACCAGTTTGGCGTTCTCGAGCGCTCGCTCCAGAATCGCCATGTCGAACTGTTGTTCTTCATACTCCACGCGGTTGCGCTTGGCGTGGGTCTTGGGGTTCACCGAAATGACCCCGCAGTACTCAGGCATATGCTTGGCAAAGTCGGCGGTGCCGATCTGCTCTGCCTGATCGATGATGTCCTGCTTGTGGCTGGCGATCAGCGGGCGCAACACCAGTTTCTCGGTGACGCAGTCGATGATCGACAGGTTTGGCAGCGTCTGGCTGGATACCTGGGAGATCGCTTCACCGGTCACCAGCGCGTCGATCTGCAACCGATCGGCAATCCGGGACGCCGCGCGCAACATCATACGCTTCAATACGACGCCCATATGACCGTTATCGACTTTGCCGAGAATTTCGCCCAGCACTTCCTCGAACGGTACGCTCACAAATAGCACGCGTTGGGAGCTGCCGTACTTCTTCCAGATAAAGTGCGCGACTTCCATCACGCCCAATTCGTGTGCACGCCCGCCCAGATTAAAGAAGCAGAAGTGGCTCATCAGGCCGCGACGCATGATCTGGTAGGCCGCCACCGTCGAATCGAAACCGCCGGACATCAATACCAGGGTCTGTTCCAGGGCGCCCAGCGGGTAGCCGCCGATGCTGTTGTGCTGGCTGTGGATCACGAACAACCGTTTGTCGCGAATTTCCATGCGCACTTCAATTTGCGGTGCTTTCAGGGAAATTCCGGCGGCGCCGCACTCGCGACGCAGCTTGCTGCCGACGTATTTCTCTACGTCCATGGAGCTGAACGGATGCTTGCCGGCACGCTTGCAGCGCACCGAAAAAATCTTGCCGGCCAGCGCGTCACCGAAGTGCTGTTTGCACTTCTCGGTGATGTCGTCGAAGTCGCCCAGCGGGTACTCATCCACCTGCAGAAAATGCGCGATGCCCGGCATGCAGCTCAGGCGCTCGGTCATGTCCTTCAAGGCTTTGGCGTCGGTCAGGCGGGTTTCCAGCTCGAGGTTGTCCCACACGCCATTCACCACCACAGCCGGGTCCAGGTCACGGAGCACGGCACGGATGTTCTTGGCCAATTGACGGATGAAACGCGTCCGTACCGGTCGGCTCTTGATGGTGATCTCGGGGAAGACTTTAACGATTAATTTCATGGAAACAGCGCGCGCCGGGCCTGCTGAAAAAGGGGGGCGCGGATTATAGCGGAAATCGCTCAAGGTTTAACCAGTTAATATGCAGCGCATTCGCTGCGCACCAAAACGGGTCATTTTCGCCCGTTAGCGCTACATTGCAGTGCGCTATTTACCGCGCTTTGGCCGATTGCACCGTTATAGGGGCCATTTTGAAGCAAAAAGACCATGTTGGCGCACTGGCATGCAATTTGCTCTCTTGTGAGGCAGGTTGCCTTGGCGGAGTATCCGCGCCGGCATCACCCAAATTCTAAGGGCTAACTCCACTACCCTAGCCCGAAGCCACCCGGAGGACACCATGTCGAAGTCGGTTCAACTCATCAAAGATCATGACGTTAAATGGATTGATCTGCGCTTCACGGACACCAAAGGTACTCAGCACCACGTGACCATGCCGGCTCGCGACGCGCTGGATGATGCTTTCTTCGAAGAAGGCAAGATGTTCGACGGTTCCTCCATCGCTGGCTGGAAAGGCATCGAAGCCTCCGACATGATCCTGATGCCGGACGACAGCACTGCCGTCCTCGACCCGTTCACCGAAGACCCAACCCTGATCATCGTCTGCGACGTGATCGAGCCTTCGACCATGCAAGGCTACGACCGCGACCCACGTGCGATCGCCAAGCGTGCCGAGGAATACCTGAAGTCGACCGGTATCGGCGACACCGTATTCGTAGGCCCGGAGCCAGAATTCTTCATCTTCGATTCGGTCAAGTTCAAGTCCGACATCTCCGGCTCCATGTTCAAGATCTACTCCGAACAAGGCTCGTGGATGTCCGACCAGGACGTGGAAGGCGGCAACAAAGGCCACCGTCCAGGCATCAAAGGTGGCTACTTCCCTGTTCCGCCGTTCGACCACGACCACGAAATCCGTACCTCCATGTGCAACGCCATGGAAGAAATGGGCCTGGTCATCGAAGTTCACCACCACGAAGTGGCGACTGCCGGCCAGAACGAAATCGGTGTGAAGTTCAACACCCTGGTCGCCAAGGCTGACGAAGTCCAGACCCTGAAGTACTGCGTACACAACGTGGCTGATGCCTACGGCCGTACCGCTACCTTCATGCCTAAGCCGCTGTACGGCGATAACGGTTCGGGTATGCACGTTCACTTGTCCATCGCCAAAGAAGGCAAGAACACCTTCGCCGGCGAAGGTTATGCCGGCCTGTCCGACACCGCCCTGTACTTCATCGGCGGTATCATCAAGCACGGTAAGGCCCTGAACGGCTTCACCAACCCGTCGACCAACTCCTACAAGCGTCTGGTCCCAGGCTTCGAAGCGCCGGTGATGCTGGCCTACTCGGCCCGTAACCGTTCCGCCTCTATCCGGATCCCTTACGTGTCCAGCCCGCGCGCTCGTCGTATCGAAGCCCGCTTCCCGGACCCGGCAGCCAACCCATACCTGGCTTTCGCAGCCCTGGTCATGGCTGGCCTGGATGGCATCCAGAACAAGATCCACCCTGGCGACGCCGCCGACAAAAACTTGTACGACCTGCCGCCTGAAGAGGCCAAAGAGATTCCACAAGTGTGCGGCAGCCTGAAAGAAGCCCTGGAAGAGCTGGACAAGGGCCGTGCGTTCCTGACCAAAGGCGGCGTGTTCAGCGACGACTTCATCGATGCCTACATCGAGCTCAAAAGCGAAGAAGAAATCAAGGTTCGTACCTTCGTACACCCACTGGAATACGAGCTGTACTACAGCTGCTGATCCGGTAGCGCTGCTTGATGTAGCGTGATTGAAAAAAGGGCCTCCTTCGGGAGGTCTTTTTTTGCGCAATTTTTTGTAGGAACGAGCTTGCTCGCGAAAAACGCAAAGACACCTCATTTCTTCAACATTTACGCGCTATCGTTAACGACCTTCGCGAGCAAGCTCGCTCCTACAGGGGATCGCCTTTGAAATCTCGATTCGTATTTGCCTTGATGTTCGTCAGTGCCGGTGCATTCGCCGCACCGCCCACCCTCGAGCCACTGCTCAACAGCATCGCCGAGCGCCTGGAGATAGCCGACCAGGTAGCCTTGAGCAAATGGGACAGCCATAAGCCCGTGGAAGATAAAAAGCGCGAGCAGGAAGTGATTGCCAGCGTCGTCGCCCAAGCACCGAGCTACAAACTGGACCCCGCCTCTGCCGAGCAATTCTTCGCGGCGCAGATCGAGGCAAACAAACTGGTGCAGTACACCCATTTGTCCGACTGGCAATTCCAGGGCAAGGCCCCCGACGATCCGCGTCCGGACCTGATCAAGCAGATTCGCCCGCGATTGGATGAGCTGCAAAAAAGCCTGCTGCAGCAACTGGCCGACTTCACACCCCTGCGCACAGACCCTCAATGCCCGCAATGGCTTGCCGAGGCAGTGCATGAGCCCTTGAATGACCCGCTGCGCCAACTGGCGATGATCCGCGCCACGGCGGAGCTGTGCGTCTACAAAGGTTAACGCCTGCAAACCCAATCAAAACTGTGGGAGGGGGCTTGCTCCCGATAGCAGAGTGTCAGTCAGCATATTTAACAGCTGATACACCGCTATCGGGAGCAAGCCCCCTCCCACATTGGATTTGGGTGCATTCAGCTTCCTGAACAGACTTTCTCAAAACGCACTATATTGGTGCGATAGGTTGCACCCATCCCAGCGATCCAGCCCATTTTGGTTCGATTCTTCCCGAACAAGCTGGCAGAACGCCACAGTTTCGCGCCTTAACCCCTTATTTCAGGGCTTTAACGCTTCTTTTCGGAGCCTTGGTTTGGTTTTTGCATTTTCCTTGTATCAGCGTGTGCCTCAAGCCTGCGCCTTGCTCCAAAAGAGGTCCTGATGACCATAAGTGATGCACTGCACCGTTTGCTACTCGACAACCTGACCACTGCGACCATCCTGCTCAACGCCGACCTGCGTCTTGAGTACATGAATCCGGCGGCGGAGATGCTCCTGGCTATCAGCGGCCAGCGCAGCCATGGGCAGTTCATCAGCGAATTGTTTACCGAGTCGGCCGAAGCTTTGAGCTCGTTGCGCCAGGCCGTGGAACAGGCACACCCGTTCACCAAGCGCGAAGCGATGCTCACCGCCCTGACCGGGCAGACGCTGACTGTCGACTACGCGGTGACGCCGATCCTGAGCAATGGCGCGACGCTGCTGCTGCTCGAAGTGCACCCCCGCGACCGCCTGCTGCGCATCACCAAGGAGGAAGCGCAGCTGTCCAAGCAGGAAACCAGCAAGATGCTGGTGCGCGGCCTGGCCCACGAGATCAAGAACCCGCTGGGCGGCATTCGTGGCGCGGCGCAGTTGCTGGCCCGCGAGCTGCCGGAGGAGCATCTCAAGGACTACACCAACGTCATCATCGAAGAGGCCGACCGCCTGCGTAACCTGGTGGACCGCATGCTCGGCTCCAACAAGCTGCCGTCGCTGGCGATGACCAACGTGCACGAAGTGCTGGAGCGCGTCTGCCAGCTGGTCGAGGCCGAAAGCCAGGGCTGCATCACCCTGGTGCGCGACTATGACCCCAGCATCCCCGATGTCTTGATCGACCGCGAGCAGATGATCCAGGCGGTGCTCAATATCGTGCGCAACGCCATGCAGGCCATCAGCAGCCAGAACGAGCTGCGCCTGGGCCGCATCAGCCTGCGTACCCGCGCCCTGCGCCAGTTCACCATTGGGCATGTGCGCCATCGCCTGGTGACCAAGGTCGAAATCATCGACAACGGCCCGGGCATTCCTGCGGAATTGCAGGAAACCATCTTCTTCCCCATGGTCAGCGGCCGCCCGGACGGTACCGGGCTGGGCCTGGCCATTACCCAGAACATCATCAGCCAGCATCAGGGCCTGATCGAATGTGAGAGCCATCCCGGCCACACCACGTTCTCGATCTTCCTGCCATTGGAACAAGGAGCCCCCACGACATGAGCCGTAGTGAAACTGTCTGGATCGTCGATGACGACCGTTCTATCCGCTGGGTCCTGGAGAAAGCCTTGCAACAGGAAGGCATGACCACCCAGAGCTTCGACAGCGCCGACGGTGTGATGAGCCGCCTGGCTCGCCAGCAGCCGGATGTGATCATCTCCGATATCCGCATGCCCGGCGCCAGCGGCCTGGACCTGCTGGCGCGGATTCGCGAACAGCACCCGCGCCTGCCGGTGATCATCATGACGGCGCACTCGGACCTGGACAGCGCTGTCGCGTCGTATCAGGGCGGCGCCTTCGAATACCTGCCCAAGCCGTTCGATGTGGATGAGGCGGTGGCGCTGGTCAAGCGCGCCAACCAGCACGCCCAGGAACAGCAGAACCAGGAAGCCCCGCCGGCCCTGACGCGCACGCCGGAAATCATCGGTGAAGCGCCGGCGATGCAGGAAGTGTTTCGCGCCATCGGGCGCTTGAGCCACTCCAACATCACCGTGCTGATCAACGGCGAGTCGGGTACCGGTAAAGAGCTGGTCGCCCACGCGCTGCACCGTCACAGCCCTCGGGCGGCGTCGCCGTTTATCGCGTTGAATATGGCGGCTATCCCGAAAGACTTGATGGAGTCCGAGCTGTTCGGCCATGAAAAAGGCGCGTTCACCGGTGCGGCCAACCTGCGGCGCGGGCGCTTTGAGCAAGCGGACGGCGGCACCCTGTTCCTCGATGAAATCGGCGACATGCCGGCCGATACCCAGACCCGCCTGCTGCGGGTGCTGGCCGATGGTGAGTTCTATCGCGTCGGCGGGCATACGCCGGTCAAGGTCGATGTACGCATCATCGCGGCGACCCACCAGAACCTGGAAACCCTGGTCCACGCCGGCAAATTTCGCGAGGACTTGTTCCATCGCCTCAACGTGATCCGGATCCACATCCCGCGCATGTCGGACCGCCGCGAAGACATCCCCACCCTCGCCCGTCACTTCCTCAGCCGCGCCGCCCAGGAGCTGGCCGTCGAGCCGAAGCTGCTGAAAAGCGAGACCGAGGAATACCTGAAGAACCTGCCATGGCCCGGCAACGTACGCCAGTTGGAGAACACCTGCCGCTGGATCACGGTGATGGCCTCCGGGCGCGAAGTGCATATCAGCGACCTGCCGCCGGAACTGCTGAGCCTGCCGCAGGATTCGGCACCGGTCACCAACTGGGAACAGGCACTGCGCCAATGGGCCGACCAGGCCCTGGCACGCGGCCAGTCGAACCTGCTGGACAGCGCCGTGCCGGCGTTCGAGCGGATCATGATCGAGACCGCGCTGAAGCACACCGCTGGCCGCCGTCGCGATGCCGCTGTGCTGCTGGGCTGGGGGCGTAATACCCTGACGCGCAAGATCAAGGAGCTGGGGATGAAGGTCGACGGCGGTGACGACGACGAAGGTGATGAGGGCTGATCACCGCTCTCGGATCCACCGAAGATCCAATGTGGGAGGGGGCTTGCTCCCGATGGCAGAGTGTCAGTCAACATCTACCTGACTGATACACCGCCATCGGGAGCAAGCCCCCTCCCACATTTGGATCTTCACAAGGTTTCGGGATCGTGCACCGCTTCAATGCACCATGAACCGGCGTTGGGCACGGGCCTGATACCTGAAAGATCGTTATCGCTGAAGAATTCTCGACAGCTCAAACCACCAAAGCCCCGAATTCCGGGGCTTTGCGCTTTCTTTCAAGTTTTTATAGCGCCAATTGCAAACTCTGGCACGCCCCCTGCAATACCTCTTGTACTACCCAGTTTCGGGGACCTTGGTACAGGCAGGCCGAGAATCCCCTCTTTAACACCGAAGCCCTAGGCTTCACCCCGTTTTGGGAGCCCTGGTACAGGCAGGCCGGGAACTCCCTCTTTTATTGCTCGTGGAGATGGATCTCCAGCCGCCAGCGGTCATCGACCTCTTCGCCCTTCCACTCCCCGCGCAATGGCCGAGCCGCCACCAGGTTCAGCAGCAAGCCGCTGTCGGTCTTGCGTACGCGCCAGTTCACGTCCTTGTCATTGACCTTGAGTTGCCCACTGGCGGCCTTGCCCTGTGCGTCGAACAGCAGCGCCACGGTGCCGTCGATATGCTCGCCGTGCAGCTTGGGTTCGCTGTTGAACCACACCACCAGACCGTCCGCCGCAGGTTCCACCTGCTGCAGCTCGACCGGGTCCGCAGTGGTCAAGCGACCGATCATCAAGCCAATCATCAAGCCGACAATCGCCAGTGAGCCGAGCACCCGTGGCAATAGCTTCGGCCTCGGATCGTCTTCGGGGGTAGAATGCAGCGCATCTTTACCTTCGGAGCCGTGCATGTTTCACGTCATCCTTTTTCAACCAGAAATTCCGCCGAATACCGGCAACGTTATCAGGCTGTGCGCCAACAGTGGCTGCCACCTGCATTTGATCGAGCCGCTGGGCTTCGACATGGACGACAAACGCCTGCGCCGCGCCGGGCTGGATTACCACGAGTACGCCACCCTCAAGCGCCACGCCGACCTGGCAAGCTGCCTGGAAAGCCTGGGCCACCCGCGCTTGTTCGCGTTCACCACCAAGGGCTCGCGGCCGTTTCATGATGCCAGCTTCGCCGAGGGCGACGCGTTTCTGTTCGGCCCGGAGAGCCGGGGCCTGCCGGCCGAAGTGCTCGACGCCCTGCCCGACGGCCATCGCCTGCGCTTGCCGATGCGCGAAGGCTGCCGCAGCCTGAACCTGTCGAACACCGTCGCCGTGGCGGTCTATGAAGGCTGGCGCCAACTCGGCTTTAAATAACACACAAAACAAAATGTGGGAGGGGGCTTGCTCCCGATAGCGGTATATCAGCCAGCATATCTGTAGCTGACCCACCGCCATCGGGAGCAAGCCCCCTCCCACATTTTTTACCGCATCGACTTATTGAACCGTCGACGAACCTTCCTGTTGCATGCGCTGCAGCTCTTGGGCGTACAGGGCATCGAAGTTCACCGGTGCCAGCATCAGCGCCGGGAACGAGCCACGGGTGACCAGGCTGTCCAGGGTCTCACGGGCGTACGGGAACAGGATATTCGGGCAGAACGCGCCCAGGGTGTGGCTCATGGACGCTTCGTCCAGGCCCTGGATCAGGAAGATACCGGCCTGTTGCACTTCAGCGATGAAGGCCACTTCTTCGCCGTTCTTGACGGTGACCGACAGGGTCAGCACGACTTCGTGGAAGTCGCCTTCCAGGGCTTTTTGACGGGTGTTCAGGTCCAGCGCGACGCTTGGGGTCCACTCCTGGCGGAAGATGGCCGGGCTTTTCGGTGCTTCGAACGACAGGTCACGCACATAGATGCGCTGCAGCGAAAACTGTGGGCCTTGGGCTTCTGCTGCTTCGGTGTTCTGTTGATCAGTCATCGCAGATCCTTCTCTATCTTGGGGCTTTTAGGGGTTAGGCGGACAGCAGCGCATCAAGTTTACCGGCGCGCTCAAGGGCAAACAGGTCGTCGCAGCCACCGATGTGCCGGGTGCCGATCCAGATCTGCGGGACCGACGTGCGCCCTGCCTTCTGGGCCATTTCGGCGCGCACCTGGGGCTTGCCATCGACCTTGATCTCTTCGAAGGCAACGCCCTTCTTACCCAGCAAAGCCTTGGCTCGCACGCAATAAGGGCAATAATCGCTGGAATACACGACAACCTGGCTCATATCACTTCACCAGCGGCAGGTTATCGGCCTTCCAGCTGCCGATACCGCCGGACAGTTTGGCGGCGGTGAAGCCGGCCTTGAGCATTTCACGCGCGTGAGTGCCGGAATGCTGGCCCTGGGCGTCGACCAGGATGATGGTCTTGGCCTTGTGCTTTTCCAGTTCGCCCAGGCGCGCCATCAGCTTGTCCTGGGGAATGTTCAGGGCGCCGACGATATGGCCGGCGGCGAAATCCTTGGCCGGGCGGATATCCACGACAACCGCTTCATCCTTGTTGACCAGCGCGGTCAGCTCCGACGTGCTCAGGCTGCGGCCACCACGGCTCAATTCGTGAGCGATCAGCAGCGCCAGCAGGATGACGAAGGCACCCACGAGCAGATAGTGGGCAGTGGCAAATGCAATCAGGTGATCAACCATCAAGGAGGTTCCAGGGCGTTAAAATGGCGGTAAGTATACACAGCCGCCAGGGGCGGCCAACCCCCGTAAAGCGGTGACGCGGTTGGAACTTCGCTTTAAACTGCCACTCCCTTTTCCATTGTCTTCCTTTATTACCGCCGCGAGAGGATCTATGACTACCACGCCTAAACCTTTGGTCCTGATAATTCTCGATGGCTTCGGACACAGTGAAAGCCACCACGACAACGCTGTGTACGCAGCGAACAAGCCCGTGCTGGACCGCCTCACCGCCACCGTACCCAACGGCTTGATCTCCGGTTCCGGCATGGACGTGGGCCTGCCGGACGGTCAAATGGGCAACTCGGAAGTCGGCCACATGAATCTCGGCGCCGGACGAGTGGTCTATCAGGACTTCACCCGTGTGACCAAAGCGATCCGCGATGGCGAGTTCTTCGAGAACCCGACCATCTGCGCTGCGGTGGATAAAGCCGTCGCCGCCGGCAAGGCCGTGCACTTCATGGGCCTGCTGTCCGATGGCGGCGTGCACAGCCATCAGGACCACCTGGTGGCCATGGCCGAACTGGCCTTCAAGCGCGGCGCCGACAAAATCTACCTGCACGCCTTCCTCGATGGCCGCGACACCCCGCCGAAAAGCGCGCAGTCGTCCATCGAACTGCTCGACACCACCTTCACCGCCCTGGGCAAGGGCCGTATCGCCAGCATCGTGGGCCGCTACTTCGCCATGGACCGCGACAACCGCTGGGACCGCGTGGCCCAAGCCTACAACCTGATCGTCGACGGCCAGGCCGAATTCAACGCCCCTACCGCCCAGCAAGGCCTGGAAGCCGCCTATGCGCGTGGCGAGAGCGATGAATTCGTCAAGGCCACCACCATCGGCGAGCCGGTGAAGGTCGAAGACGGCGACGCCATGGTGTTCATGAACTTCCGCGCCGACCGTGCCCGTGAGCTGAGCCATGTGTTTGTCGACGACGGCTTCAAAGACTTCGAGCGCGCGCGCCAGCCGAACGTCGAGTTCGTCATGCTGACCCAATACGCTGCCAATATCCCGGCCCCCTCGGCGTTCGCTCCGGGCAGCCTGGAAAACGTGCTGGGCGACTACCTGGCAAAAAACGGCAAGACGCAACTGCGCATCGCCGAAACCGAAAAATATGCCCACGTGACCTTCTTCTTCTCCGGCGGGCGTGAAGAACCGTTCCCCGGCGAAGAGCGCATCCTGATCCCCTCGCCCAAAGTCGCCACCTACGACCTGCAACCGGAAATGAGCGCACCGGAAGTCACCGACAAGATCGTCGACGCCATCGAGCATCAGCGTTACGACGTGATCGTGGTCAACTACGCCAACGGTGACATGGTCGGTCACAGCGGCAACCTGGAAGCGGCGGTCAAGGCCGTGGAATGCCTGGACCTGTGCGTCGGTCGCATTGTCGATGCCCTGGACAAGGTCGGTGGCGAAGCGCTGATCACGGCGGACCACGGCAACTGCGAGCAGATGTCCGATGAATCCACCGGCCAGGCGCATACGGCCCACACCACCGAACCGGTGCCATTCATCTACGTCGGCAAGCGCGATTTCAAAGTGCGCAACGGTGGCGTACTGGCGGATGTGGCGCCGACCATGCTGATGTTGATGGGGCTGGAGAAGCCGAAAGAGATGACCGGGACCTCAATTCTGGTTTAATCCAAAACACACCACAAAACAGTGTGGGAGGGGGCTTGCTCCCGATAGCGGTGGGTCAGTCGACACTTATGTGACTGAGCTACTGCTATCGGGAGCAAGCCCCCTCCCACATTAGCTTTGCACCGTTTGGTAGATATCTTTTTGCCATACCACCGCCACTCGGCACCTATCTTGCCCGCCAGCCCCAATTGGGCGTTTTTTTTGCAGCGCTTGGCGGGCATACTAGGCCGTCCCTTTCCCCTGGTGTCGCCCGCCTCTATGCTTCGCGCCTTGATTACCCTCGCTCTTGTCTGCCTGCTCCAACCGGCGTTTGCCGATGAGCGCGCACAAACCCAACAACAGTTGGACGCTACGCGTCAGGACATTACCGAGCTGAAAAAACTGCTCGGCAAGCTCCAGGAAGAGAAATCCGGCGTGCAGAAAGACCTGCGCGGCACGGAAACCGAAATGGGCAAGCTGGAGAAGCAGGTCCAGGAGCTGCAAAAAGAATTAAAGAAGAGCGAGTCGGAACTGGAGCGACTCGACGCTGAGAAAAAAAAACTCCAGAGCGCACGCGTTGAGCAGCAACGCCTGATCGCGATCCAGGCCCGCGCCGCCTACCAGAGCGGCCGCCAGGAATACCTCAAGCTGCTGCTCAACCAGCAGAACCCGGAAAAATTCGCCCGCACCCTCACCTATTACGATTACGTGAGCCAGGCGCGCCTGGCGCAATTGAAGAGCTTCAACGAAACCCTGCGCCAGTTGGCCAATGTCGAGCAGGAGATCAATGACCAGCAGGCACAGCTGCTCGACCAGAAAACCGCACTCGACACCCAGCGCAACGAACTCGATAAAGTCCGCAAGGAACGCCAGCAAGCCCTGGCCAAGCTCAACGACGACGTGAAAGCCCGCGACGCCAAGCTGCAAGCGCGCGAGCAAGACCAGGCCGATTTGGCCAAAGTGCTCAAGACGATCGAAGAAACCCTTGCTCGCCAGGCGCGCGAGGCCGAAGAAGCGCGGCAAAAGGCGCTGATCGCGCAGCAGGAAGCCGAAAAAAAGCGCCAGCGTGAGGCCGAACTGGCAGCCACTACCGATGCGCCGGCTCCACGCAAGCCGGCACATGCAGCGCCTGGCCCATTGGTTTCCAGCAGCGGCGAGTCGTTCGGCGGGCCTTTTGCTTCAGCTCGCGGAAAACTTCCATGGCCCGTTGATGGTCGACTATTGGCACGCTTTGGGGAAACCCGTGGCGATGACACCCGCGCCAAGTGGGATGGGGTGATGATCAGCGCCTCTGCCGGCAGCCAGGTCCACGCCGTTCACGGCGGGCGCGTGGTGTTTGCCGATTGGCTGCGCGGGGCCGGTTTGCTGGTGATTCTTGACCACGGCAATGGCTATTTGAGCCTTTACGGCCACAATCAGACGTTACTCAAGTCGGCAGGTGATGTGGTAAAAGCCGGTGAATCCATCTCCACTGTCGGTAACAGTGGTGGCCAGGACACGCCGGCGCTGTACTTCGCTATTCGTCAGCAGGGTCGCCCGAGCGATCCCGCACAATGGTGCCGATCCCAAGGATAGGGTCGCATCTACATTAGGAGCTCGTTCGACATGCTGCATTTGTCCCGCCTCACTTCGCTGGCCCTGACGATCGCCCTGGTGATCGGCGCGCCTCTGGCTTTCGCCGACCAGGCCGCACCGGCTGCGCCCGCCGCTATGGCCGCGACCACCAAGGCGCCGTTGCCGCTGGACGAGCTGCGTACCTTTGCCGAGGTCATGGACCGGATCAAGGCAGCCTATGTCGAACCCGTAGACGACAAGACCCTGCTGGAAAATGCCATCAAGGGCATGCTCAGCAACCTCGACCCGCATTCCGCCTACCTGGGCCCGGAAGACTTTGCCGAACTGCAGGAAAGCACCAGCGGTGAGTTCGGCGGCCTGGGCATCGAAGTGGGCTCCGAAGACGGCCAGATCAAAGTGGTCTCGCCCATCGACGATACCCCTGCGTCCAAGGCCGGCATCCAGGCCGGCGACCTGATCGTCAAGATCAACGGCCAGCCGACCCGCGGCCAATCCATGACCGAAGCCGTCGACAAGATGCGCGGCAAGCTCGGCCAGAAAATCACCCTGACCCTGGTGCGCGACGGCGGCAACCCGTTCGACGTGACCCTGGCCCGCGCGACCATCACGGTCAAGAGCGTGAAGAGCCAGTTGCTGGAGTCGGGCTACGGCTACATCCGCATCACCCAGTTCCAGGTCAAGACCGGCGACGAAGTGGCCAAGGCCCTGGCCAAGCTGCGCAAGGATAACGGCAAGAAGCTCAACGGCATCGTGCTCGACCTGCGCAACAACCCAGGCGGCGTGTTGCAGTCGGCGGTGGAAGTGGTCGATCACTTCATCACCAAGGGCCTGATCGTTTACACCAAGGGCCGTATCGCCAATTCCGAGCTGCGCTTCTCGGCCACCGGCAACGACCTCAGCGAGAACGTGCCGCTGGCCGTGCTGATCAACGGCGGCAGCGCCTCGGCATCGGAGATCGTCGCCGGCGCCCTGCAAGACCAGAAGCGCGGCGTGTTGATGGGCACCACCAGCTTCGGTAAAGGTTCGGTGCAAACGGTGCTGCCGCTCAATAACGAACGTGCGCTGAAGATCACCACGGCGCTGTACTACACGCCCAATGGTCGCTCGATCCAGGCCCAGGGCATCGTGCCGGACATCGAAGTGCGCAGGGCCAAGATCACCAACGAGATCGACAGCGAGTACTACAAGGAAGCCGATCTGCAAGGCCACCTGGGCAATGGCAACGGCGGGGCCGACCAGCCGACCGGCAGCGGCGCCAAAGCCAAGCCGATGCCGCAGGACGACGACTACCAGTTGGCCCAGGCGCTGAGCCTGCTCAAGGGCCTGAGCATCACGCGCAGCCGTTGATATGCGTGTTGCACTGATTATCGCCGTGCTGTGCAGCCTGGCCGGATTCGCCCAAGCGACGCCGGCCGGCGAGCCGCACAAAGCCTACCTGACCCTGATCATCGACGACCTGGGGCAAAACCTGCCCAGGGATCGTCGCGTGCTGGCCCTGCCTGGGCCGGTCACCACCGCGATCATGCCCGACACCCCCCACGCCGCCGAATTCGCCCGCGAAGCCCACAAGGCCGGCAAGATTGTCATCCTGCACATGCCCATGGACCCGGCCACCGGGCCGTTTGCCTGGCACCCTGAGCTGTCGATCGAAGAGCTGGGCAAGCGCCTGAACGCGGCGTTCGAGGCCGTGCCCTACACCGCTGGCATCAATAACCATATGGGCAGCCGTATGACCGCGCAGCCGCAGGCAATGGCCTGGTTGATGGGCGAGCTGCAACGGCGCCACAAGTTCTTTGTAGACAGCCGTACCAGCGCGCAGACGGTGGCTGCGGCTGAGGCGCAGAAGATTGGTTTGGCGCATGTTTCGCGGGATGTGTTCCTCGATGACGAACGCACCGAGGCGGCGATTACCACGCAGTTGCAAACCGCAATCAAGCTGGCGCACAAGCAGGGTTCGGCGGTGATGATCGGGCATCCTTATCCGCAAACGCTGGCGGTGCTCGAGCGCGAGTTGCCCAAGCTCAAGGCCCAGGGTGTGGAGTGGATCGATATCAAGTTGATGATCAGCGTGCGCAGTAATCAGGCCATGAGTGCCCACGGCAAAAACGGCATCTATCGCTGACGGCCCTCCGCCCCTGTAGGAGCGAGCTTGCTCGCGAAAAACCTGAGACCGCCGCGTACCCCCAGGAGGCTCGCGTCATCGTTGACGTCTTTCGCGAGCAAGCTCGCTCCTACAGATATTGCGCCATGATTTCGTCTACTCGGCCGCTCTTGCGTAGTTCATCCAGCGCGGCCTGAAGCCTGGCCACCAATTCATCCGGCACATCCTTGTTCAACGCAAGGTAAAGCTGCGCACTGTTGAACCGCAACACCGTCTTGAGCCCGTTCACCCCCACCTGCCGCGCCAGGTAACGGCCAGCAGGATCGCCGGTGGCCCACAGGTCTATCTGGCCCTCCATGAGCTTTTGCGCATTATCCTGGTCACGCAAGGCGACAATCGGCTTGAGCCCCTGCTTGTCCAGGCTCTGGGCAATGGCATCGCCCTTGTAGGCGCCAATCCTGTAGCGGCGCGCCTGCTCAAGGCCGTTGAGCTGGATCTTGCTGTCAGCCTTGGCCAGCAGCACCCAGTCGTCCGGGCCGATGGGCCCGACCCATTTGAACAGCGCTTCACGGTCCGGCAGACGTGCCATGACGAATACGCCATAGCCAGGCTTTTCCAGGGCGAGTTTGTAGATTCGCTCCCAAGGAAACCGCAACGTGAGATTGTAGGAAATGCCGGCGCGCTTGAAGGTTTCCCGCACGATGTCCACGGCGATGCCTTCGATGTTCTCGTCCTTGGCGAAATTCTTGCCGTTCTTCGCCATGTTGTAGGGCGGGAAATTTTCCGTCAGCAACACCAGGGAGGCGTCAGACGATTCTTCGGCGTGTGCCGTAGCCACCATGAGCATGGAGGAACTGGCGAGGGCGAGCAGCAGGTGTTTGAACATGAAGGCTACCGGAATCCATGGCAAGCGCAGAGAGTGCCGCGAGCCTGCCATGGTGTCCAGCGTTTAGCGAACGACGATACCGCGTGCGGCCATGTAGGCCTTGGCCTCAGGGACCGTGTATTCGCCGAAGTGGAAAATACTCGCCGCCAGCACCGCGCTGGCGTGGCCTTCGATGACGCCATCGGCCAAGTGCTGCAGGTTGCCGACCCCGCCGGAAGCGATCACCGGGATGCCCAGCGCGTCGCTGATGGCGCGCGTCACGCCCAGGTCGAAGCCGTTTTTCATGCCGTCCTGGTCCATGCTGGTCAGCAGGATTTCACCGGCGCCCAGGCCTTCCATTTTCATCGCCCATTCCACCGCGTCCAAACCGGTGGGCTTGCGCCCGCCATGGGTGAAGATCTCCCAGCGCGGGGTTTCGCCAGGGCCGGAGACTTTCTTGGCGTCGATGGCAACCACGATGCACTGCGAGCCGAAGTGCTGCGCGGCCTCGCCGACGAACTCCGGGTTGAACACCGCCGCCGTGTTGATCGAGACCTTGTCCGCACCGGCATTGAGCAGGTTGCGGATGTCCTGCACGGTGCGCACGCCGCCGCCCACAGTCAGCGGGATAAATACCTGGCTGGCCATGCGCTCGACGGTGTGCAAGGTGGTGTCGCGGCCGTCGACGCTGGCGGTGATGTCGAGAAAGGTAATTTCGTCGGCACCTTGCTCATCGTAGCGACGGGCAATTTCCACCGGGTCGCCGGCATCACGGATGTTCTCGAACTTGACGCCCTTGACCACGCGACCGTTGTCGACGTCCAGGCAAGGGATGATGCGTTTGGCCAGCGCCATGGTCAGTCCTCAGCCGTTGTAGGCGTCGCAGTAAGCCTGGGCTTCAGCGACGTCCAGGGTACCTTCGTAGATCGCGCGGCCGGTGATGGCGCCGATGATGCCAGGCGCCTTGGCGTCCAGCAGCGACTTGATATCGCCCAGGTTGTGGATACCACCGGACGCAATCACCGGAATCTTCGTCGCCGCCGCCAGCGCTGCGGTGAACGGCACGTTGCAGCCCTGCATCATGCCGTCTTTGGCGATGTCGGTATAAACGATGGCGGACACGCCGTCGGCTTCGAACTGCCTGGCCAGGTCGATCACTTGCACGGTGCTGATCTGCGCCCAGCCGTCGGTGGCGACGAAGCCGTCTTTGGCGTCCAGGCCCACGATCACTTTACCTGGGAAGGCGCGGCAGGCTTCGGCAACGAAGGCCGGATCTTTCACGGCCTTGGTGCCGATGATCACGTAGCTCACGCCGGCCTTGACGTAGTGCTCGATGGTTTCCAGGGAACGGATGCCACCGCCGATCTGGATCGGCAGGTTCGGGTAGCGCCTGGCGATGGCGGTGACCACCTCGCCATTGACCGGCTGGCCTTCGAAGGCGCCGTTCAAGTCCACCAGATGCAGACGACGGCAGCCCCCTTCCACCCATTTGGCGGCCATGCTCACCGGGTCATCGGAGAACACGGTGGAATCTTCCATGCGGCCTTGGCGCAAACGTACGCAGGCGCCGTCCTTGAGATCGATAGCGGGGATAATCAGCATCTGGCAAACCTTATTCGATATTCAGCAATGCTTGGGAAATCAGGGTTTCTCAAGCGACCACAAGTCGCTTTCGATGCTTTCGAACCTTTCTTTAAGGAGCGTCTGCGTATCGAAAATCGCCCTGTTGTAATAGTGCGGTGCCACCTCGGTGGTGAACAGCTCAAGAATCTCGGCGACCTCGAACGAGCCCAGCTTGAGCTCGAAGCGGTCCTCCATGAAACGCTTGATCTTGTCGGTAGCCTCACGTTCCTGCTCGGGCGTGAGGTTCAAGATCGGCGGCTTGGGCTTCTTGGCCATTTACCAGCGTCCGTCCCACGCGGCAAAGTTCTGCAGCAACTGCAGGCCATGGGTATGGCTCTTCTCCGGGTGGAACTGCACGGCAAAGCGCGAACCGTCGGCCAGCGCGGCGGCGAAGTCGACGCCGTAGTGCCCGCCACCCACCACCTGCTCCGGTTTACCGGCGGCGATGTAGTAGCTGTGCACGAAGTAGAAGCGCGCCATGTCCGGCACTTCGTGCCACAGCGGGTGATCCATGCTCTGGCGCACTTCGTTCCAGCCCATGTGCGGGACTTTCAGGTGGGCGCCGTCTTCATGCAGGTCCTTGCCAAAGAACTTCACCTGGCCTGGGAACAGGCCGATGCAGTCAACGCCATCGTTCTCTTCACTGCTGTCGAGCAAGGCTTGCATGCCCACGCAGATGCCGAGGAACGGGCGGTCCTGGCTGACTTCACGCACCAGGCTGTCAAAGCCCAGGCGGCGGATCTCGGCCATGCAGTCGCGAATCGCACCGACGCCTGGGAACACCACGCGGTCGGCTTCGCGAATCACGCTGGCATCGCTGGTGATCAGCACCTTGCCGGCCCCGACGTGCTCGAGGGCCTTGGCCACCGAGTGCAGGTTACCCATGCCGTAATCGATAACCGCGACCGTCTGCATTACAAAACGCCCTTGGTCGACGGCATTTGCCCGGCCATGCGGTCATCGAGCTCGACGGCCATGCGCAGCGCGCGGCCGAAGGCCTTGAACACGGTTTCGATCTGGTGGTGGGTGTTGGTGCCGCGCAGGTTGTCGATGTGCAGGCTGACGAGTGCGTGGTTGACGAAACCCTGGAAGAATTCCTGGAACAAGTCGACATCAAAGCCGCCCACGGTGGCGCGGGTGTAGGGCACGTGCATCTGCAGGCCTGGGCGGCCGGAGAAGTCGATGACTACGCGCGACAGCGCTTCATCCAGCGGGACATAGGCGTGGCCGTAGCGACGGATGCCTTTTTTGTCGCCGATGGCCTTGGCAAATGCCTGGCCGAGGGTGATGCCTACGTCTTCCACCGTGTGGTGGTCGTCGATATGCAGGTCGCCCTTGCTGACGATATCCAGGTCGATCAGCCCGTGACGGGCGATCTGGTCCAGCATGTGCTCAAGAAAAGGGACACCGATATCAAATCGGGCCTTTCCGGTGCCATCCAGGTTGATCGAGGCTTTGATCTGGGTTTCCAGAGTGTCGCGCTCGACGGACGCCATACGTTCGACCATCACCAGCTCCGCAAATCATTGGGCGAAAAAGGCAGCCATTATAGGGGCGCGGGCGCTAAACAGAAACATCGAAGGGGATAAGACTGACGAGTTGATCAAAGCGCCCCAGCATGGTGCGCGAAGATCATTCCCACGCTCTGCGTGGGAATGCCGCCTGGGACGCTCCGTGTCCCGCCAACGGGTGTAAGACTCAGAGCCTGCGCGCTGGTAACGCGGAGCGTCACGGGATGCATTCCCACGCGGAGCGCGGGAACGATCAGGCACAAAGGTTTTGCGGTGTTAGTGGAACAGTACAGCCGTCTTCTGCAGGGTCACCCACACACCCCACGCCAGCGGAATGCCCACCACCAGCCAGGCGGCGATCGCCATGGGGACGGTGCCAGGAGCCGCTTTCCACTCCAGGGAAGTGCTGGCATCAGCACCTTTGTCATGGCCCAGCGCCTGTTCGGCGGCAAGTTCCGCGTCGGTCATGAAGTACTTGTCGGCCACCGGACGCACCAGCAGGTTGCAGATAAAGCCCAGCACCAGGAGGCCGGCGAGGATGTACAAGGTGATGTCGTAGGCCGCAGCGCGCTCGACGCCGATGCTCAGCTGATATTCACGCAGGTAGTTCACCAACACCGGGCCCAGCACGCCGGCCGCAGCCCAGGCGGTCAACAGGCGACCATGGATCGCGCCGACCATTTGCGTACCGAACAGGTCCGCCAGGTAAGCCGGCACCGTCGCAAAACCACCGCCGTACATCGACAGGATGATGCAGAACGCCGCCACGAACAGCGCCACGTTGCCCAGGTGCCCCAGGTTCGGGATCAGCGCGTACAGGGCAAAGCCCAGGGCGAAGAACACGAAGTAGGTATTTTTACGGCCCAGGTAGTCAGAGAACGACGCCCAGAAGAACCGGCCACCGATGTTGAACAGGCTCAACAACCCGGTGAAGCCTGCCGCGATGGCTGCAATCGACGCCAGTTGCCCGGCATCCAGCTGACCAAACGGCACATCCACACCCAGCAGCTTGCCGCCGAACACTTCCTGCAACAGTGGCGACGCCATGCCGAGGATGCCGATACCGGCCGACACGTTCAGGCACAGTACCAGCCATACCAGACGGAATTGCGGGGTTTTCCACGCCACGTTCACATGCACATGACGATGAGTGATCATCGCGTTGCTGGCTTTTTTCGCCGGCGCGGTCCAGCCCTCAGGCTTCCAGCCGGTCGGCGGCACGCGATACGAGAGTGCGCCGCCGATCATGAACACGAAGTAAATCGCAGCCATCACCAAAAAGCTCTGCCATACGCCCACGCTGGTCGGCGAAGCGAAGTGGCCCATCAGTGCTGCGGCCAGCGGTGCACCGACCATCGCGCCGCCACCGAAGCCCATGATCGCCATGCCGGTGGCCATGCCGCGCTTGTCCGGGAACCACTTGATCAGGGTCGATACCGGCGAGATATAGCCCAGGCCCAGGCCGATACCGCCAATGACCCCGGAGCCGATCCACATCAGCCAGATCTGGTGGGTATAGATACCCAAGGCCGAGATCAGCAGGCCACCACACCAGCACAGTGCCGATACGACACCGGCCTTGCGTGGCCCGGCATGTTCCAGCCAGCCGCCCCAGATTGCTGCCGAGCAGCCCAGGAAGATGAAGAACAGGGTGTAGATCCAGCCCAGCATGGAGATGGGCCAGTCGCATTGAGACGAAAAGACTTGGGCGATGAAGCCCATGTCCGGCGCACAGGCGACCGGTGCGGTGATACCCAGCGCCTTGGACAGCGGCAACCAGAACACCGAGAAACCGTAGGCCATGCCGATGCACAGGTGAATGGCCAGGGCGGCCGGCGGAACCAGCCAGCGGTTGAAGCCGGGCTTGGCGATAATGCGTTCCTTGGACAGGAACGCAGGCGGTGCGGCGTTGATATCGGCCGCAGTGCTAGTGCTCATTGGTGTTTCCCCCAGTTATTGGTATGCGTCCGTCAGGCGCTCTCCCCCTCGGCCTTGCACGCAAAGCGTGACCGTTTTTTTGGGTGAAACTCCATTTTGGCGCGACGATAGGTCGCAGAAGGCGGACGAACGCGCAGAGATTAGCACTTGCGGACGTGAGAAAAACCAAAGTGACATCACTTTTTTCAGCAAATCGGTTTTTTTGACGCCAGAATCTTGTTTCGGCGGTCGTAGATACAATGTAACGATCCACGAACTGATGCAGGCCGTCGGGCGTTATACTCTGCGGCTAAATTTTGAAATCGACATACAAGGACTCGCCCATGAAAGCGTTCGGCAAAATCCTGGGTCTGGTATTTCTCGGGCTGTTGCTGATCATTGTGGCTCTCGGCTTTGCCCTGACCCACCTCTTCGATCCCAACGACTACAAAGAAGAAATTCGCCAGATTGCCCGCGACAAGGCCCACATCGAGCTGACGCTCAATGGCGACATCGGCTGGAGCCTGTTCCCCTGGCTGGGCCTGGAGCTGCACGAAGCCGGGGTGGCGACCCTGACCAACCCGACCCAACCTTTCGCCGACCTGCAGATGCTCGGCCTGTCGGTACGCGTGCTGCCGCTGCTGCGCCGCGAAGTGCAGATGAGCGACGTGCGCGTCGAAGGCCTGAACCTGCGCCTCAACCGCGACAAGAACGGCCACGGCAACTGGGAAGACATCGGCAAGAACCTGCCCGATGAACCCACGGGCACCCCCGCTCCCGCGCCAGTCGAGCCGGTGGCCGAAACCAAGCCGGAAAAACCGCCGCAGCCGATCCGCCTGGACATCGACAGCCTGACCATCAACAACGCCCGCGTTGAATACAACGATGAACAGACCGGCAAGCAATTCAGCGCCGAGAGCATCCAGCTCAGCGCCGGCGCGATCCACGAAGGCGCCAACATTCCGCTGAAACTCACCGCGTTCCTGGGCAGCAACCAACCGGTCATGCGGCTCAAGACCGAGCTGAACGGCAATCTACGCATCCAACGGGCGCTCAAACGCTACCAGTTCGAAGACATGCGCCTGAGCGGGGAAGCCACCGGCGAGCCCCTGCAAGGCAAGACCCTGACCTTCTCCACCCAGGGCCAAGTGCTGGTGGACCTGGCGGCCAACTTTGCCGAATGGACCAACCTGAAACTTTCGGCCAACCAATTGCGCGCCCTGGGCGAACTGCGGGTCAATGACCTGGACAAAACCCCGCAGGTCAGCGGCGCGTTGTCGGTCGCCCAGTTCGACCTGGCCAAGTTCCTCGAGAGCGTCGGCCACCCGCTGCCAGCCATGGCGCCGGGCAGCCTGAGCAAAGTCGAACTGGTCAGCCGCGTCCAGGGCACGCCGACCAGCGTTGCGCTGGAAGACCTCAATCTGAAACTCGACGGCAGCTCCTTCACCGGTCGCGTCGCCGTGGATGATTTCGCCAAACAGTCCCTGCGCGTGCAGCTCAAGGGCGATACCTTCAACGCCGACAATTACCTTCCGGCCAAATCCGAAGCCGCCAAAGGCGCCACCGCCGCACGCCAGGCCGAAGTGCAGAGCAGCGAAGCCGGGGCGATGGCCGCCGGCGGTAGCACTCCGCTGCCGGAAGCGCCGACCAAGGGCGCCTGGAGCAGTGACAAACTGCTGCCACTGACCCGCCTGCGCAGCCTGGATGTGAACGCTGACCTCGCCTTTGGTCAGCTGACCTTGAGCCAGTTGCCAATCCAGAACGCAGTATTGAAAGCCTCCGGCATCGACGGCCAGCTCAAGCTCGACAGCCTCAGCGGCGGCCTCTACAACGGTACATTCCAGGCCAACGGCAGCCTCGACGTGCGCCAGGACATCCCGCTGCTGGCGCTGCAAAGTCATATCAAGCAAGTGCCCGTCGAACGCATCCTGCAGGCCCAGGGGAAAACCCCGCCGGTCAAGGGCCTGATCACCCTCGACAGCAACCTGAGTGGCCGAGGCAACAGCCAGAAGGCCCTGATCGACAGCCTCAACGGTACCGCCAACGTCGTGATCAACAACGGCGTGTTGCTCAATGCCAACATCGAGCAACAACTGTGTACCGGTATCGCCCTGCTCAACCGCAAGACCCTGAGCACCACGCCACAAGGCAAGGACACGCCTTTCCAGGAATTGCGCGGCAACCTGACGTTCCGCAATGGCGTGGCCAGTAACCCAGACCTGAAGGTGCGCATTCCGGGGCTGACGCTCAACGGCGATGGCGATGTCGACCTGCGCGTGCTGGGCATGGACTACCGCGTGGGCATCATCGTCGAAGGCGACCAGCGCGACGTGCCGGACCCGGCCTGCCAGGTCGGCGCCAACTTCCAGGGCATCGAAGTGCCGCTGCGTTGCCGTGGCCCGCTGGAACTGGGCGCCAAGGCCTGCCGCCTGGACAAGGACGGGCTTGGCCAGGTCGCCATCAAGGCGGCGGGCAATCGCCTTAACGAGAAGCTCGAAGAGAAGCTCGACAAAGTGAATCCAAAGCTCAAAGACGCACTGAAAGGCTTGTTCAACCGATGAGAGACGAGCAGTTTTCAGAGGCGGTACTCGACTGGTACGACCGCCACGGTCGCCACGACCTGCCCTGGCAACAAGGCATTACGCCTTATCGGGTGTGGGTGTCGGAAATCATGCTGCAACAGACTCAGGTCAGCACCGTGCTCAATTACTTCGATCGGTTCATGGCGTCCCTGCCGACGGTCGAAGCCCTGGCCGCCGCGCCGGAAGACGAAGTGCTGCACCTGTGGACCGGCCTGGGTTACTACACCCGGGCGCGTAACCTGCAAAAGACCGCAAAGATCGTGGTAGCCGACTACGGTGGCGAGTTTCCCAGGGATGTCGAAAAGCTTACCGAGTTGCCAGGCATCGGCCTGTCCACCGCCGGAGCGATCGCCAGCCTGAGCATGGGCCTGCGCGCGCCAATCCTCGACGGCAACGTGAAACGCGTGCTGGCACGCTTTACCGCGCAAGAGGGCTACCCAGGCGAACCCAAGGTCGCCAAGCAGTTGTGGGCCACCGCAGAGCGCTTCACGCCCCATGACCGCGTCAACGCCTACACCCAGGCAATGATGGACATGGGCGCGACCCTTTGTACCCGCAGCAAACCCAGCTGCCTGCTGTGCCCGCTGGAAAAAGGCTGCGAAGCGCACATGCTCGGCCTGGAAACGCGCTACCCGATCCCCAAGCCACGCAAGACCATCCCGCAGAAACGCACGCTGATGCCGATGCTCGCCAATGCCGAAGGCGCGATCCTGCTTTACCGTCGCCCCTCCACGGGCCTGTGGGGCGGTTTGTGGAGCCTGCCGGAGCTGGACGACCTGGAAGACCTCGATCATCTGGCCAACCAGCACGCATTGGCATTGGGCAAGCATCAGGAACTGCCGGGGCTGATCCACACCTTCAGCCATTTCCAGCTGGCCATCGAACCCTGGCTGGTCCAGGTCGAGGAAAGCGCCCATCACGTGGCCGAGGCCGACTGGCTCTGGTATAACCTCGCCACCCCGCCGCGCCTGGGCCTTGCCGCCCCGGTTAAAAAATTGCTGAAGCGCGCGGCTGAAGTATTGAACGCAGGAGTTTCGTCATGACCCGCACCATCATGTGCCGCAAGTACAAAGAAGAACTGCCCGCACTCGAACGCGCCCCTTTTCCGGGTGCCAAGGGCCAGGACATCTACGACCACGTCTCCGCCAAAGCCTGGGGCGACTGGCAGAAACACCAGACCCTGCTCATCAACGAAAAACGCCTGAACATGATGAACGCCGAAGACCGCAAATACCTGCAGGGCGAAATGGACAAGTTCTTTTCCGGCGAGGAATACGCCCAAGCCGAAGGCTACGTTCCGCCTGCTCAATAATTGATCAAAAACCGGGGTCGGCACGTAAGCGACGGTAATAATTAAATATTTTTTGAAAACTTGCTTGACGACCCCCTGAAAAACCCGTTTAATGCGCCCCGTTGCCCAGATAGCTCAGTCGGTAGAGCAGGGGATTGAAAATCCCCGTGTCGGCGGTTCGATTCCGTCTCTGGGCACCAAAATACCGAGAAACCCCAAGGAACAATGTTCCTTGGGATTTTTTATTGCCTGCGATTTGATGGTGGCCGGAATTCTTCTCAGACGCCTTTCACTTATCTGAGCGCTGTTTTTGAGATAGTGCAGGCCCTCATGAGGCCTTGAGCACTTGGATAATCCCTATGCTTGAAGAGCTTCTTATCTGAGCAAAAACACCATCAACGGATTGTCATTCAACCGCCCCTGAAAGCTCGGCGCCAATGGCTCCACGGGCGAGCCCTTCAACAGCGCCGTGTCCTTGCGCGGCACAATCACCCAGGATGGCCGGGGTAACGTAGCGAGCTTCTCAAGCTCGTTACGCCCGACGAACAGCGGCTGCTCATCGTGATCCAGGTTCATCATGTAGCGCACCGCCCAGGTGTCCCGGGCCAGGTCGACAAATACCAGAGGCCCCGGCTGCGCATCCCGCAATGCCTCTACCTGGCTGACAAACTGGCGGGTATCAAACTGAAGGTCCTTGGCCGGCTCGATGACACTCACCAGCAACAACCACTGGGCCGCCAGGGCGATTGCGCTGAGCCACACCAAACGTGTGGCCCGGTACCACGCAAACATCGCCGCCACCTGCAGAAGCACCAGCACGCCGATCAATAGCGGCATGGACACGTCGGGCCAGTAACCCTGCTTGTGCCAGGCATGCCGACACACAAACAGCACCACCACGCACAGCGCCGGCAGCGCTACAACGAGCCCTTCGTAACCGCGACGCACGCCAACGAGCCAGCCTTGCGCCTGGAGCAGCCCATAAGCCGCGACGGCGGCAAACATCGGCACCATGGGCAGAATGTAATAAGCACGCTTGAAATGCGGCACGGACAGGCCGAGCAGAATCATCAGGCCGCACGCGCCGAGCCGTATCAATAACTGCACATCCTCGTTGGCCCAGCGTTGCGCCCAACGATGACGCAGCGCAATCAAGGTAGCCAGCGCCAATGGCACCACCGGGAAGTAGCGGTACAGACTCAGCTGGAAGTAGAAGTAAAACGGCTCGCCGGACTCATCGAGGCGCCCGCCGACCTGCATCTTGAACACCTCATCGGCAAAGGCATCGCCACCACTGATGCGCGCGAGCTTCATCAACAGCCACCAGCACGCCGCCAGCAACACCAACCCGACAACGCCGTGAATCAACACCTGCCTGACCCGCTCCCCCGGCCAACCCAGCGCCGAGTACACGCAGGCGACGCCACACACCTCGATCAACCCCAGCGGCCCACGAATCGCAAAGGCCAGGATAAACAGAGGAAACACCGCAAGCTGCCTGCACCGCGAGCCCAGGCGCTCACCACTGTGCAGCAGGTAGAAAGTGCCGATGCACAACAGCGCGATCATCTGGTCCAGGCACACCGAGCGCGACTTTTCGAGCAACTGGGTGGTGAGCAATGTCAGCAGCACCGTCAGGAATGCCCAGGGCCGGCTGGACGGCGCGAGCAGGCGATAGATCAAGGCAATCACCCCGGCCGAAGCCAGCGCGGTGGGCAGCACATTCGCCAGATGGTTCGGCGCGTCGAACAACCGGGCGAAGACGTAGCTGAAGAAGGTCGCGGTGCCGGGGTAATCGGCGTACGGCTGGCCGTAGGTGGTGGGGAAAAGACTCGCGCCGTGGCGAAACATTTCCTGCAGGAACAGCGCCCAACGTCCGTCAAAGCCCTGGGGCTGCTGGTCCCAGATACCCCAGGTGAACAGCAATAAGGCGATCAGAAAGATGCCCAGTGACTCCAGGCGAAAGCGGTTGCGATGATCCATCGGGTGACCTGTCAGGTGGGAAGCGCGGGCTTATGGTGCCGACCGCCTCCCTGAATAGCGCCTGAACAAACCTGATTATTCACGCGTCAGCGGCTGGCGGGCCACACCAGGGCCGGGATCAGGCGGATATAGATCAACTGCGCGACCAGCTCGACCAGGGTCTGCAGGATCACCGCCGTCGCGGCCAACCCGCGCAGGCCTTCAGGCAACGCCAGCGCCAGGGGCAGCACCACCAGCGAATTGCGGGTGGATGCACTGAACGTCACCGCCCGCGCCGAGGCCGCCGGCAGCGCAAACAGCCGCGCGGCCAACATTCCCATCAGCGGCGCCAGCAGCACGAAGCCTGCGTAGACCGCGAGCACTGGCAGCAGCACGCCGATGTCACGAATCACTGATGTGATTTGCGAGCCAATCACCACAAATAGCACAAGCGCCATCGCCGGCACCGGCAGCCAGGCCCAGGCGCTGTTCCACCGGCCGATCAGCATTGATCGCCGGGCGAAGAACAGGGTCAATGTGGCCAGCAACATCGGCGCCACGATCAACCCCAGGAACGCTTGGATAAACGGCCCGACCGCGATCACCACCTCGGATTGCGTGCCCAGCATCAAACCCAGGTACACCGGCAGCAAGGCCAACTGCATCAGCAGCAGTAACGGCGTGGCCGCCAGTACCAACCGCGAGTCACCTTTGCCGAGGTGAGTAAACACCACCACGTAATCGATACACGGCGTGAGCAACACCAGCAACGCGCCCACCAACAGCGCAGGGTGCCCCAACAGGCCACGGGTCAGCGCCCATACCAGCAAAGGCACCAGGATGAAATTGGCCAGCAGCAACGCCGCCATGAAGCGCTTGCTGCCCCAACCGCGGCGCAGCTCCAGGAAAGGAATCTGCAGGAACATCGCATACATCAATACCGCGATGGCCGGCGTGATCAGCACGCTGAGGCCCTGAGCGAATGATGGTGCGAATACGCCACACAGAGCGGCCAGCAGGATGGCGCCAAAGTAGACGGGAATCTGGTTGTGCTCGAGGGTGTCGCGGGTCATGAAGACGCTCTGGCAGGTTGCAAAGGCCAAGCCTATTCATCTATTGCCTGGCGGTCGAGTTGGATGAGCGACCGAACCTTCTTGGGATTTCTCCCAACCTGCGCTTCAATACCTGCCCCAAACCCAAGGACGTTACGCCCATGGCCTCGCCAAACAAGCAGCAAAAACGCGCCCAGCGGGCAAAAACCAAGGCCAAGCAAAACCGCACCCAGCGTGCCGTCGCGACCAAGCCGGACGCGTTCGCAGGCGACGACAGCCGTATCGACCTTGAGTCGGTGGACTTGACCGAGCTGTTCGTGGAAATGCGTACGGCGGGCGAAATCAGCCAGCAGGCGCTGTGTGCGGTATTCCTGGCGCACCCGCTGCTGGCGCTGGTGCTGGAGCAGGAAGGCGAAGAGGAGGCGACCGACTTTATCCTGGCCGCGCTGATTGAATATCGGCAATGGGCCACTGACAGCGATGATGAAGCGGCTGCATTGGCGTGGATCGAATCGCCGCAGTTCCAGGCGGACTATGTAGCAGCGTCCCAGGCCCTGACGAATTCAGCAGACTGACACATACAAAATGTGGGAGGGGGCTTGCTCCCGATGGCAGTGTGTCAGTCACTTATTTGTTAACTGACCCACCGCCATCGGGAGCAAGCCCCCTCCCACATTTTTGATCTACATTTCGTCAGTTCAGTACGGCAGCGCCCATTCTCTGGGCCTTGCGACGACTCGCAACAAACAGCCCCGCCAACACCACCAGCAAGCTCAGGATCCCTGTCGCGATGATCTCAACGCGGTGCGCTTCCTGGAACAGCATGATGGTCAGCGTGCCCACGATAAAGACCATCACCGCGTAGGTCAGGCCCGGGAACAGCCACATCTTGAACACAATCTTCTCACCCGCTGCCGTACGCTTCTGACGCATGCGCAGTTGCGACACGGCAATCACCAGATACACCAGCAAGGCAATGGCGCCCGAACTGGCCAGCAGGAATTCGAACACCGCCGCCGGCGCCACATAGTTGGCAAACACCGCCAGGAACGCAGCGCCCGTGGACAGCAACACGGCCCAGTAAGGCGTGCCGCTTTTATTGGTGCGTTTGGCCACAGCCGGGGCGTCGCCACGACGGCCCAGGGAGAACAGCATGCGCGAGGCGGTGTACAGCGCCGAGTTGAGGCAACTGGTCACGGCAACCAACACCACCAGGTCGACGATCAGCTTGGCATTCGGGATGCCCATGCGCTCGAGCACGGTCTGGTAGGAACCCACCGCGGCCAGCGTCGGATCATTCCAAGGCACCAGGGACACGACGATGAAGATCGACAAGAGGTAGAACAAACCAATCCGCCAGATCACCGAGTTGGTGGCCTTGGTGATTTGCTGGCCGGGGTTCTTCGATTCTGCGGCGGCGATGGTCACGATCTCAGTGCCCATGAACGAGAACATGGTGGTCAGGATCGCCGCCAGCACCGCGCCCATGCCGTTCGGCATAAAGCCCTGGGTGTCGAACAGGTGCGATACACCGCTGACCTGGCTGGTGGGTAAAAAGCCGAAAATCGCCGCCAGGCCAAGGATGACAAAGCCCACGATCGCCACGACCTTGATCAGCGCGAACCAGAACTCGAACTCACCGTAGTTCTTCACGCTGAACAAATTGGTCGCCGTCAGCAGCAAGGTGATGATCAGGGTGAAGGCCCAAATGGCTACGCCCGGGAACCAGGCATGCAGAATGGTCGCGGCCGCGTTGGCTTCCAACGGAATCACCAGCACCCAGAACCACCAGTACAGCCAGCCGATGGTAAACCCGGCCCAGTGGCCGATCGCACGGTCGGCGTAAGTAGAGAACGAACCGGTGTCCGGTGAGGCAACGGCCATTTCGGCCAACATGCGCATCACCAGTACCACCAGCGTACCCGCAGCGGCATATGCCAGCAGTACGGCAGGGCCGGCGGCAGCAATCGCATGGCCGGAGCCCACAAATAAACCGGCACCAATCACCCCGGCAATCGAGAGCATGGTCACATGACGCGGTTTAAGCCCCTGTTCGAGGTCATTGCAGCTTTGCGTACTACTCATTGACACACCTTTGGGAGGAATTGCGAAAACGGTTCGCCCGGCCCGCAGTCTTTCTCGTGAAAAGAAACCAACAGGGCGTTCTTTATTTTTTACGCAAGTTTTGCGCCAAAATATTACAAAGCCTGGATTGACGCGGGCTGTAGGACAATTCCTCAGTCGTCGCAAGTCATTGAGAACAATGGCATTTCGCTATAGCGTTACCGAGCGACCCACTTTCACCGCGCATGAGCGCACCAAAAACACACACAAAAAGCAGGCGGCGCTCTATAAAGGGGCCGATATGCACCGTTTACCCGGTTAACCCTTCCAACACCCGGCCAAAGCTGGCACCATCGCGCCCTTTTTTACGCGAAGCCTGTGGATTGGCCAGGTCCGAACGTCTGTTAGTTGTTGATGGCGCGACACGCTGCTGCGCCGATGCGACACCCTGCCGCAGACCACCTGTTAACCGTCCGCAGCGCTGTTGGCTGTCATCCAAACGCTATGCTAGCTTGGCGCCTCGCCAGGAAGGCGGCCCAACAGCAGGAATGCAATGCACACAATGAGGACCGCACATGGCCGAGGCCGCGCCCGCGCTTGAAATCCGCAACTTGCACAAACGCTACGGTGAGCTGGAGGTACTCAAAGGTATCTCGCTGACCGCTCGCGACGGCGATGTGATCTCGATCCTGGGTTCCTCCGGCTCCGGCAAGTCCACCTTCCTGCGCTGCATCAACCTGCTGGAAAACCCGCATCAGGGCCAGATCCTGGTGGCCGGCGAGGAACTCAAGCTCAAGGCCGCAAAAAACGGCGAGTTGATGGCCGCCGACGGTAAGCAGATCAACCGCCTGCGCAGCGAAATCGGTTTTGTGTTTCAAAACTTTAACCTGTGGCCGCACATGAGCATCCTCGACAACATCATCGAGGCCCCTCGCCGCGTGCTCGGCCAGAGCAAGGCCGAGGCGATAGAAGTGGCCGAGGCCCTGCTGGCCAAGGTCGGCATCGCCGACAAGCGCCACGCCTACCCGGCGCAACTGTCCGGCGGCCAGCAACAACGCGCAGCGATTGCGCGTACGTTGGCGATGCAGCCCAAGGTCATTCTGTTCGATGAGCCGACGTCGGCGCTTGACCCGGAAATGGTCCAGGAAGTACTTAATGTGATCCGCGCGCTGGCCGAAGAAGGCCGCACCATGCTGCTGGTCACTCACGAAATGGGCTTCGCCCGCCAAGTGTCCAGCGAGGTGGTGTTCCTGCACCAGGGCCTGGTCGAAGAGCAAGGATCGCCACAGCAGGTGTTCGACAACCCGCTTTCGGCGCGCTGCAAACAATTCATGTCCAGCAACCGCTAACGGAGCAACATGCATGCAGACCTATAAAAAATTCCTTCTGGCCGCGGCCGTCTCGATGGCGTTCAGCGCCACGGCCATGGCAGAAACCTTGAAAATGGGGATCGAGGCGGCCTACCCGCCCTTCAACAATAAGGACGCCAGCGGCAATGTCGTCGGTTTCGACAAAGACATCGGCGACGCCCTGTGCGCCAAGATGAAAGTCGAGAAGTGCGAAGTGTATGTGTCCGACTGGGACGGCATCATCCCGGCCCTGAACGCCAAGAAGTTCGACTTCCTGGTGTCCTCGCTGTCGATCACCGATGAGCGCAAGCAGGCTGTCGACTTCACCGACCCGTACTACTCCAACAAGCTGCAGTTCATCGCGCCAAAAGCCACCGCCGACTTCAAGCCCGACGCCGCCTACCTCAAGGGCAAGGTGATCGGTGCACAGCGTGCGACCCTGGCTGGCACCTACCTGGAAGACAAGCTGCCGGACACCGAGGCCAAACTGTATGACACCCAGGAAAACGCCTACCTCGACCTGACTTCCGGCCGCCTGGACGGCATCCTGGCCGACAAGTACGTGCAGTACGAATGGCTCAAGAGCAAAGACGGTTCGGCCTATGAATTCAAGGGCGACCCGGTTGTAGAGAGCGACAAGATCGGTATCGCCGTGCGCAAGGGCGACCCGCTGCGCGAGCGCCTGAACAAAGCCCTGGCAGAGATCAAGGCAGACGGCACCTACAAGAAGATCAACGACAAGTACTTCCCGTTCAGCATCGAATGATCTGAACGGCCTGACCGGCGCGCTCATCCGAGCGCGCCGGCTTCCAGCAATGCCTGCCGCGATATGAAAACACCATGAATTTCGACCTCTACGGATTCGGCCCGGCCCTTGCCGCCGGCGCGCTGATGACCGTCAAACTGGCGCTCACGGCCCTGTGCCTGGGGCTGGTGCTCGGCCTGGCCGGCGCCTTGGCCAAGACCTCACCGTACAAGCCGTTGCAATGGCTGGGCGGTGCTTATTCGACCATCGTTCGCGGTATTCCCGAGTTGCTGTGGGTGCTGCTGATTTATTTCGGCACGGTCAACCTGATGCGTGCCCTGGGGGAATTCTTCGGTAACCCCGACCTGTCCCTGAGTGCCTTTGCCGCCGGCGTCATCGCTCTGGGCCTGTGCTTTGGCGCCTACGCCACGGAAGTGTTTCGCGGTGCGATCCTCGCCATTCCCAAGGGCCACCGTGAAGCCGGTGTGGCGTTGGGGCTGTCGAAATTTCGGATTTTCACGCGGCTGATCATGCCGCAGATGTGGCGCATCGCCCTGCCGGGCCTGGGCAATCTGTTCATGATCCTGATGAAAGACACTGCGCTGGTATCGGTGATCGGCCTGGAAGAAATCATGCGCCACGCGCAGATCGGCGTGACCGTGACCAAGCAGCCGTTCACCTTCTTCATGGTCGCCGCCTTCATGTACCTGGGCCTGACCGTGCTCGCCATGACCAGCATGCACTTCCTGGAAAAACGCGCCGCCCGCGGCTTTGCAAGGAGCGCCCAATGAGCGCTGATTACAGCTGGCTGTCGCATTTCGACCTGGGCCTGAACTGGGCCGTGATCATCAAGTGGCTGCCTAAATTGGCCCAGGGCGCGACGCTGACCCTGGAGCTGGTGGCAATCGCCGTGATTGCCGGCCTGCTGCTGGCGATCCCATTGGGCATCGCTCGCTCATCACGCCGCTGGTACGTGAGCGCCCTGCCCTATGCCTACATTTTCTTCTTCCGTGGCACGCCGTTGTTGGTGCAGTTGTTTTTGGTCTACTACGGCCTGGCGCAATTCGACAGCGTGCGTGGCAGCTTCATGTGGCCCTACCTGCGCGATCCGTTCTGGTGCGCCACCGCCACCATGACCCTGCACACTGCTGCCTATATCGCTGAAATCCTGCGCGGCGCGATCCAGGCCATTCCCCCGGGCGAGATCGAAGCAGCTCGCGCCCTGGGCATGTCCAGGCCCAAGACACTGTTCTACATCATCCTGCCCCGCGCCTCGCGCATCGGTCTACCGGCCTACAGCAACGAAGTGATCCTGATGCTCAAGGCCAGCGCCCTGGCCAGTACCGTGACCTTGCTGGAACTGACCGGCATGGCCCGGACCATCATTGCCCGTACCTACCTGCCGGTGGAGATCTTCTTCGCGGCCGGGCTGTTCTACCTGGTGATGGCCTACGTGCTGGTGCGCGGTTTTAAACTGCTGGAAAAATGGCTGCGCGTCGATGCATGCCAAGGACGTTGAGGCACGCTTCCAGGCACTGGATGCGTTTCTGATCGAGCACCAAGGGCTGTGGCGACCACGGCCCTTTACCCAGCTTCGATTGGCCTGGGAAACCGAACATCCCGCGCTAGCACAGTGGCTACGCCGACGCTCGCTGGACGACGCCGAAGCCAGCCACAATCACCCCCACGACCTGCCGGCGCCCGCGCCTTTTCCACAGTTGGCCGCACAGGCGCTGCGCCTCAGCGCCGTGGATAAATTGCCGACACACGCGCTTGCACCCGCTCGCCATCGCCTGGATGTCGACGTTCCGGGGCGCAAGTGGCAACAGATCGAAGCCTTCGGCGCCGCCCTGAATTTTGCCGCAGAGCCCCACCACTGGCTGGACTGGTGCGCCGGTAAAGGCCATCTCGGCCGCCGCCTGCTGCAACCTGGCCAACAGCTGACCTGCCTGGAATATGACCCGGCCCTGATTGCCTCCGGCACAGCCTTGAGTGATCACCACGGCTTGCGCGCTACCCATCGCCTGCAAGACGTGATGGCGGATGTGGCGATCAGCCCCGAGCACACACCCGTCGGCCTGCATGCATGCGGCGACCTGCATGTGCGCATGCTGCAACTGGCCAGCGCAGCCGGCTGCAAGCAACTGGCGCTGGCGCCGTGCTGCTATAACCGCATCGGCGCCGACCACTATCAAGCGCTGTCCGCCACCGGGCGCGCGTCAGCATTGCACTTGTCGATCGACGATCTGGGCCTGCCGCTGAGCGAAACCGTCACTGCCGGCAACCGCGTACGCCAGCAACGCGATACCTCCATGGCCCGGCGCCTGGGCTTCGACCGGCTGCAACGGCAACTACGCGGCTGCGACGACTACCTGCCCACGCCATCCCTGCCCACGAAGTGGCTGGATAAATCCTTCGCTGACTATTGCCGGGAGCTGGCACGCCTGAAGGATTTATCCACCGGTGACCAGGATTGGGAGGCGCTGGAAGCGCACGGCTGGCACCGGCTGGCCGAGGTACGAAACCTGGAGCTGGTCCGAGGCCTGTTTCGCCGCCCGCTGGAAATGTGGCTGGTGCTGGATCGCGCGTTATTCCTGATGGAGCACGGCTACAACGTCGAGCTCGGCAGCTTCTGTGAATACACCCTCACCCCACGCAACCTGATGGTGCTAGCCGAGCGCGATTAAAGGGCAAAACTTCTTACCGCGCCCTGTGGATAACTCTGTTGATGAATTCTTTACCAAAGCTGTAGCCATCAGCGCTACAGCCCAAAAGCAGCGCTGGTCATTTTTTGTTCACACAATAAAACGCACGCAAAACAGGCAGTTGCAGCGTATTGAGAACGGCTCCACAAAATGGCCGTTCAGTAATCCCCGTTACCAACCGATTGTGCATAAGCATCTGGCGTAAACCGTATAAACCGCGCTTTCACGCGGTTTTCCTCGGCGCCTTCAGCAGCAGGCACAACGCACTGATATCGTCACTGGCGAGCCGCTTGGTCACGTTATCCAACGGGTCGGCCGCGAAGGCCAAGGCCTCGTTGATCGCCATGTCGCGATGCACCTCCAGCAGGTCTGTGCCAAGCCGATGTTTGAATGCCTCAACCATGTCCAGGCTAAAGGCATTGCTTTCGTCCACCTGATTGACCACTACGTGCACAGCCGGTGGGCACTGGCCCTCAAGGTACGGGGCGAGCAGCGTGTCCAGATGATCCAGCGTACCAAGGCACGCAGCGTCAGGCTGCACAATAAGCAGCACCACATCGGCCACGTTCAGCGCCTGATGGAAATAGACGTTATTGCCGGCCGGGGTATCGATAATTACCGTCTGCCGCTCGCTCAAGCCCAGCGACGCGAGACGCTGCGCCAACCAATCGGGCTCATGCTTGAGCCAACGCTCCAGATTCTCCTGCTGCTGAATATCGACATCGCCAAACGTGATCACTTGGCAACCGGCAAACCCCAACTGCTGCAGCGGCCCCCACTGCCCATGCTCCAGACTGGTGCGCCCGATCCCGGGCAACATGGAACTGACGCCAAAGTGGTGGTGCAAGGCATTCTGCGGGTCCAGGTCCAACGCCACCACCGACTCACCGTGGCGCTGCAAACCACTGCTCAACGCCGTAACCAGCGTGCTGCGCCCGACACCGCCATTGATCGACACCAGCGCCACTATTTTTGGACGCAGCAAAGGGGTAACCAGCGGTTGGAGATATTGAAGGGGTTGTTCAGGGACACTGCCGAAAAAGTGCATTCGCGCATTGATGCCATCGGCGTCATGGGCGACATCCTTGCCGAACAACGCCAGGATTTCTCTGCTAAGGCTCATAACCTGCTCCTCACGACGCAGCGTTAAGACGTGAAGCTCGGCAAGCGCGGGTACTTACCGCAGGTCTTATTATAGGCGTCCTTGTTTGGGCATTCTGTGACAACGGGTAGGGCGTGTCATTATTTTGATGTTTTTGTTTTGTGCTTTCTGGATGAACGGTAAAAAGTCAATTTAATGGCTTTTTTCTGAGCACTGTCTGCGCAGGTTTTCATGCAGTGACATTGGGCAAAAAACACGGCGACTGCAAAAAACCGCAGCGTTTGCAAAAATAGTCAGAATTCAGGGGTTTACAGAACCTTTTCAATCGCTATAATCGTCGCCCTAACACGCCGGTATAGCTCAGTTGGTAGAGCAACTGACTTGTAATCAGTAGGTCCCGGGTTCGACTCCTGGTGCCGGCACCATATAAATCAAGGGCTTGCAGTGATGCAGGCCCTTGTTTTTTGCGCTAGACGTAACAAGCGACGTAATAAGCCACCCCCCACGGCCTTTCTGGCCTGGCTCCCACTTGTCGGTTCGCCTCAGCGGCAACACGTCGTCGCACACAGCAGCGCGCCACTGATGACGGGGGCGATGCTAGGACGGAGTTTCTAAAATGTGTGGGGGCTTGCAAAAAGAGTGATAAAGGTAATATCGCTCTCCGAATCAAGCTGAAAGCCACGCATTACAAGGCTTTGAGCGGTATTAGGGAAAAGTGATATTTAAGTGATATAGAAGTAATTGTATTACTCTTTCATAAGGTGATATTCCGAAGGAACGAAACCCAATGAAACCGGGGGTTTGGCCAAAATATTACTTTTCATATCACTTCATATCACTTCTCGATGTGATATCAGAACCCCAGTAAAACCGTGGCCTCCAGCCCAGTTTCTATCCGATATTGCCTTTATCACTCTTTTTGAAATGCCCACCCTATAGCTGAGAATCGCTATCATCTTGCCAGCATTTTCTCGCAGGTATGGCGCACATCCAGTAACCGCCGATCCGCGTCCAACGCAGTGCGCTCAATTGAAATGGCCCAGAATGGCTGCAGCCCTCGCAAAACAAGGGCTGTATCGGAATTTACCTTTCCGCGCTCATAGGTAGTTGTCACCTGAAAAAGACCGCTCACATTTTCGAAAAGTACCGAATTCAAACGTTTTCAAAATTTGCCCCCAATGAAACCGGGGCCTTCAGACCTGCCCTGTTCGTGACAGCCTGCTGCACCGCTGTGCAACTGCACTGCACTTCTCTTCCAAACTTTGCAATCTGTGAAACTGCCGATCGCCTGCAGAGCGCCACGGCCCGCCTGGGCTGCCGGTTCGTTTGCACTACATCCGTGTTTGCACAAAAAAACGACGTATACCCCGTCGGCGGGAGGGGGATAAGTGCTTTTTCATCCGTTTTTTTCTTCGCCGCGTAACTTCCGCACTTCATCCCTGCCCTTCGTCGGATCCACAGGCTGATGATCAAACGAAACCATATACTGTCTGCATATACAGTATTGTTTCGGATGTACCTATGACCATTGGCAACCTCTCCAAAGCGTGGACCGTCGAGACATGGATGTTATTCCTGCGGGATCAGTCAGCACTGCTCCAACATCCAGGTGCGCACCATAAAACCCTCTTGCTGCAGGCGCACGAGCTGTACAGAGCGCAGGTGATTGAGCGAGACGACCTATGCGATCTACTTGAGCTAGCCGACAGTGCTTTGGCTTATGCGGTAGAAATGCTTCTTGAAGAGTCAGGCAACGTTTGATCGGGAGCTGTCTATGCATATGCTGGTCACACCGATGCGGTGCAAGGGCGTGCCGCTGACCCCTCAAGAAAGGCGCCGTTACCCGGCCATAGCGGGAGACGTGCGCGTTAATGCGGGGATCTCCGACGAGTTAGGACGCAACTCTAATATAGCCATACTGCACAAAGGGATGCCGCTTGAGCCCAGCCCTCTGCCCCAGCTATTGGACGCGACGCTGTCGGGGATGGCTCCCTCGGGGTTTGTGCTGAACGGTATTGAATACATTGATGGATGCGCCTATGCGCAGTCCTGGTGGTGCAGGCTTGGGTAAGCAAGGCAGATAAAAGAACAGAGACCGGAGTCTCTGTTCTGTACAGCCTTACACCTGTTGAAGGATTTTGAACCAGCGGTAAGCCCAGTAGGCCGTCTGCAAAATTCGTATCACCTCTTCAGGAAGATAGCGCGCAATGAAGTTTTTCATTGTCGTAACTCCGAGAACTATGAGCCACACCACTTAGGCGTGGAGCGTCACGCAGTTGATCATACGGACCAACTTCAACCTCACTCACTCAACCATAATCGTTATTAACGGCGGTAAATATAGGATCAATTATCCTGATTAACGACATAACTAACGACATAACTAACGATTGTTTTCGTAGTGAATGAGCTTGACGGTGCCTGCCGTGGGCCATAGGCTTTGAGTTCTCACGTTCAAAGCTGTACCACGAAACTGTTCCACCAGCGCTTAGGTGAAGAAGTTATCACAAATTTCTTCTGAGAAAACTAGCACCAGTGCCCCTTCGAGGGCATCAAAAGGCCCGCTCCCACGCGGGCCTCGCCGTTTCATGATCAGAAGCTATCTGTCCTTATCCGTCCTTCCTCGCTAACTGCCGGGGTTTCTAAAGGTCGTTGATCAAAAACGAGGCAGAGCTATTCAACAGTTGGTTGACAACAAATAAAGAATTCCACAACAGGTCTTTCAGACGAACGGCATACAATCACTTCCGAAATCGGTAATACGTTCCACCTATTCCCACTCTCCACCTATTAACAGCCTATGACTTATAAAGTGATTGGCTTTAACAGACCTTTCAACTGCAACACTTCGGCGGCCTTGCCAGTAAAAACGGCGGCATTACCAGGTACTGGTGTCGGACCATGTGTATGGCTGGCTAGTTGGACATTCATCTGCTGGACCAAGTCGAGCAAATCACACAGCACCTGCAGCACGTTCACCCCTTCAGATCCGACCCATGTCTTGGGCGCTACAAGCCGCTGGCTGACCGCTGCCACGCTCTGGCGCAGACCCTGAATCCTTTCCTCCATATCACCACCCACCGTGGAGTTATGCTTCTGCCCTACCACCATGTTCAAGTCACGTCCGGTCGCTTGGTGCAAATCATCCACCGCCGCCAGGCTCGCAGATCCACCCGACAACAGCTTGAGCGCGCCCAGCGCCTCGATCGTCTTGATTCCACCCACTGACTCGGTGGAATGGTCATCCACCGTCCTGGTGTGATTCTGGAACGTCTCCTTATTTCCCATCGCCTCCACTTCTCGCTCGATCGCCTTATCCCGGATCTTGCCGTCAGTCTGGCGCAGCCAGTTGCCGTCCGCGTCGACACGCTGCTGACAGGCCTCGCTGTGCTGCCACACCTGGTCGCCCTTCGGCACGCTGGGCATGCTCAGGCCATGGGGCAGGATGGTTTGGATATAAGGCTTATGCGGCAATCCATAGGCAAAGCACACCACAACCTGGGTGCCCTCTTCCGGGAAGGCATAGATGCCCATCTCTTCGCCACCGGTGGGCAGCGGCAGGGGCACGCCAGCCAGGATCGGCAGCTTGGTGTCTGGCTCGCCGTCAGGCCCCATGACCTCGATGTCGACCGCATAGCGCGGCCGGAAGTCGTCACAGATCCCGGCGCCGGCCGGGGCGTCGGCCACGGCGACAACCCTGGCAAAGCGAGGCAGGTGATAGCCACCGGTGAGTTCAGGAAATTGTCGTTCTACGCTGCGGCGGATTGCGTCGTCCATCGGATGGCCATCTGGTTGTCGATGAGCGCCACACTGGTGATGCGCTCGCCGTGGTTGATCGTTGCACCTGGTCGCAACCCGGGAAGGGCTGCGATCATCGCGCTTTGGTTGCCCTGGTAGTCATCGAACAGCTCCACCGGCAGCTGCAGCGGCGAGCGAACGCCAAAGAAGCTGTCGGCCCAACTGCCCACGAACACCTCCCCATCACCCTGCTGTTGCCAGATGAAGTCGGGGATATTGAAAACCCGGGCCAGGCTGTCCATGGCTTGGTAACCAGCGGCCAGGCTGTAGAAGAAAGGCGCCTTGACGCCGGCATACGGCCGATCCGGAACGCGAAAGCGCAACCCGGTGTGCTGGCTGATGTCGACCAGGACGGCGCGCAGGTCGACGTGACGCAAGTTCAGCGGCAGCGGGTTGGCCAGGATCGCGGCCAGCTCGCGGCAGAACAGCACCTGCTGGGAGCTGCTGGCCGTGGTGGAGCGTTCGACGTAGCCAATGAAGTGTCGCTGCAGCGTGTTGCCGTTGTAGCCGATATCGAGCGTCACCAGCCCCTTGACCGAGCCTTTGGCTTGAATGGTAAATGTCGCCCGGCCGGGGCTTTTCGCGTCCAGCCGGACTTCGTTTTTGATCAGGACGTAAGGCACGCCGTTGATGGCCAACTCCTTGTGCAGCTTCATGTGTTAGCCCCGCCCAGCCAGCCATCCACTTTTTTCAACGTGGCTTCAAAACCGGTCAGTTCCTCCGGTCCGTTGCTGGAGTCGCCACCGGTGCCGCCGGCGCCACCCACTGCCCCGCCCGGGCCGGACTGCGCGGTGACCGCGTTGCCCGATCGCCGGCCTTCGACTTTTTCCGGGTTCGACAGTTTTTCAGTCAGGGTGAACTGGATCAGCCAGGCGCGTAGGTTGTCGTCTTCCCGGGCGCTCACGCCTTCGGTGAAGGTCACCTGACGCATGCCAAACGCGGCGGCGGTGTCGTTGACGATGCGGTAGGTCTTGAGCTGGCCACCGCCTTCGGTCGCTTCCACCAGGCGCATCAGGTCACGCAGTTGCACCTGATCAACAAAAGGAATCATCAGGCTGACGGTCAGGGTCTTGGGCTTGAACCCCTTGTGGCCCTTGTCGGTGTTGCTGGTCTGGCCTGACAGATCGTCGCTTTCGATGCGCAGGTTGCCCGTGACCTTGAGGTTTTTCCCGCGCACCTCTTGCCCATCCAGTAGGAGCGTCATAGGCCCACCAACTCACGAACGAAGCTCAAACCCTTCTCAGAACCCACCAGCAAGACACCGGCGCACAGCACCCACTCATGCCCTGGGGCGTCGCCCGCCAATAGCGCCTGGCGCAGCTCGGTGGCATTGCCTGGGCCGATCAGGCGAGCGCGCATGCTGCTGTCAGGGTTACCACCGGCGAGCAAGGCTTTCAGATCGGCCAGTTGCTGGTCACGGCCCTGCTGTTGAGCCGCCTTGCGGCTGGCCAACGCGGCAAGGTCGCCCATGGGCGAGCTGTCGGCCGCGTAGCTCTCCAGGACGGCGAGCTGGCCAGACATAGATTGCTGCGCGGCCTTGACCACGGTGCAACGCTCCAGAGGCAACGACTGCCAACGCGGCAAGGTGCCGGCGGCGGGAATCTCCCACTTTTCCGTTTCCAGCTTGGAAAGGTGCCGTGCGCGGCGCTCGGTTCGCACCAGGTCGGGCATCGGCAACAGCGCATTGAAGCGCGCCAGGCTCGCGGCCAACTGATCAAAGCGTGTGGCCAGGAACATCACGCACAGGGCGAACTGGGGACCATCGGGCCGGCCGGTGTCGCTCACGTCCACCAGTTTGCCGGCCAGCTGCTGCAGCAAGTTTGGCGCAGACAGGAAACGCTGGTAACCGCGGCCCTGCCCAATGCCACTTTGAAAAGGCGTCACCACCAAGCACGCCGGGGCCTCTCCCATCTGACCAGCGAGTGCCCCACGGCCTGCAGCGATCGCACCCTGGGCGGCACCACCCACCGGCCCGGGGCTGGTAGTAGCCTTGCCGTCGAGGTCCGCTAGGCGCTTGGCCGTGTTGGCCAGCTCGCCGCCGGCCAAGCCCTGAGCGGCTAACAGCTGGCCCATCCATTCGGTGGCTTGGGCAGGCCAGCGCATCGTCACTGGCGACCAGGTCATGTCAGGCATTTGGCAGCACCAGGGCAGGCAGTTCAGCCACCAGCTCGGCGCCGGTCGGGGTCTTGCGCTTACCCTGCTCGATCGCCGCCAATTGATCGTAGCAATAGGCCCAGCACAACGAGCGCCAGGTACGAAACGCCACGCCGTCCGCTTGGAACTTGAGAACCGCCGGTTCATCCGCGTAACTGATCGCGTCCTTCAAGTCGGTATATCCGGCCGTCTTGGCAGTTTGATCCAGGAACAGTTGTACGCTTGTCACAAGTCCCGCTTTTACCTGTTCCCAGGTCAGTGGTGGCGGGTCCAGGGCGACCGGTCGGCCTTTGACGGCTTGAATGACTTTACCCTGCGCTTGGGCGGCAAATAGAGCCTGGTATTCAGCCTGGGTGATCTCCAGCAACTGCGCAGCTGGCGGCAGGTTACAGCCAGCATTCGGGACTTCTATCAAAGGTGGTTTGGCCTTGGGGTCTTTAACCTTGATCATCGGAGCTTTATCCGTTGAGCCCTCTGGTGCCATCCAGTCAGGATCCGGCACGCTGATCATGGGGTGTTTCCACTTCGGATCAGCGATAAGGGCGGTGCGCTCCCCATGGGCGCGGGTGTCGTAGAAGCCAGCTGTTGCGGCGTGAAAATAGATGCTCATGATTAGTAGCCAGTGGCCTCCCAGTAGATTTCATCGGGCGAGTTGAAAGGACCGGATATCACCGAGAACTGAGAGTTGCTGACGATCAGGGTGTTGGTACCGGTGGAAGTATCGGAATAAAAGACACTGGTCCTGGATGCGACCAATGACGCGCAACGATTTGGGAACGCGATGGGAAAACTGCGGTGGGTCACAGTGTCTGAGGCACCCAGTGTGAAGCCCCACTGTTTAATCAATCCGGTTTGCGCGCATTTCCACCAGCCGCTTGGTCCCAGTGACGCTGTGTTTTTCAATACCGCGCCGGGTACATCAGGTGTCGCCTGCGGCAAGTTAGTGAGCCCCGCTGCGCTACCGAAATAGGCACCTGCCACCGACAGGTTGCCGCCCTCAGTCAGGGTCATGGCGTTGTTGGTTAAACCAACATGAGTCACCACTTGTGCAGGTGTACTGGCTCCGCCGCCGGCGTAGGCTTCCATCGAAGCCAAATGCCGCTCATTCCACTTGGTAGCTCGCCAAACCATGTACGCGTAGCTATTGATGGAACAATCCACCTGCACCGCTGGCGACCTGCTGCGCCAATCTACAAACCCACCACCCAGTTGCGGAAAATCAAACCGTGCAGTGCCCGTCAGCGTGCCGCCTGCCAGCGGCACTTTAGAACCGTCGGCGATCGCAATGTTTTGGCTGCCATCAAACTCCACGCCATTGATCAGTCGGGGGGTGGCCAGTTTGGAAGCGCTGCCCGCATTGCCAGACACTGCAATGTTGTAGGTGCCTGACAGACGCGCAGCCGGAACGGTGCCCAGGGCAAGCGCACCGGCGTTTAAGCCGCCCAGCGATCCACCGTCGCCGATGTACGAGCCCTTGATGGTGAGAGAGCCAGAACCATCAAAGGTAAATGCATTGTTGGCCCAACCTACATGCATCACCACGGTGGGCTGAGATGTTGAAGAACCACCGGCGTAGACCTCCATGGCCGCCAGGTGGCGGTCACCCCAGCACGTGCCCCGCCATACTTGGTAGGCCGCAGTGTTGGTGGGGCACGTAATCTGCAAAGCCGCGCTGCGCTCCTTCCAATCCACAAAGGAACCCGCCATGGCTGGGAAGTCAGCATAGAGCGAGCCGCTCAGTGTCCCGCCAGTCAGCGGTAGCTTTCCGTCGTCGGTGATTTGAATATCTTTTGAGCCGTCGAACAGCGTGTTGTTGATGCGCCGAGCAGATTCAAACCGGCTCGCCGTCTTGGCATTACCGGTCACGCTGACGTCATATGTGCCAGTTAGGCGGCCCTTGGGTACCGTCCCGGTCGTAATCTCGCTCGCATTCAAACTCTGCAGCAACGCCCCGCTGCCCTTGTAGCGGCCGAGTATCGCCAGATCACCGCTACCTTCGAACGTGAAGGCATTAAGTTTTGGATGGACATGTAGCACCACCGAGGGGATGGAATCTTTGTCGCCTCCGGAGTAAACATCCATCGCTGCTAGATCACGTTCCTCCCAGTTGGTGCCTTTCCAGATGGAATAGGCATATTGATTGACTGGGCAATCAATCTGCAGGGCCGGGGTTCTTTTCCACCAATCGACAAAGCCGCCACCCATTGCAGGGAAGTCAGCGCGGATGCCCCCAGCCATCGTGCCACCGGTGAGGGGCAACTTTGTGTTGTCCTCTACCGTCACGTCCGCCGAACCGTCAAACGCCACGCCGTTGATCTTGCGAGGATTGCTCAACTTGTCTGCATTGCCCGAACGCAGTTGCGGGTAATGACCGACCTGAGCGGCGAAATGGTCAACCAGCGGCCCATCTATTTCGGCAACTTTGCGTAGATCGGTGACCAGCCCAGAGCTTGCAATATGCCCCAACTGAATGCAGTAATTGCGCGTTCCAGCGGCGTCCGTGTAGTCGACCTGGTTAGGATCAAAAACCACTTTCCAGCTTGCCACCACATCGTTAAGTTCCCGGCGCAACGACACGTGCAGCCACACCGGCGCTGGAGCGCTGGCCGGTGCGATCTGATAAGCACTCGTCAGCTCCAAGCGGATGCCTTCGATGTAGGCTAGTCCTGGTCTGAGCTGATACCAGGTCCCGACCTTCTCCACCAGCCAGCCGCTGCGGTAGAAGCACGCACGGCCAAACACGTCACGATTGCTCAACCGCTCGCGCTCATCAATTCCCTTGAGGCGCACGGTGAAGTCGTGCTGCCAGGTGCTGGCATCGATCGTGATACCGGTCAGCGCCTGGGCACCGTCGAACACCACCAGGATGTTGCGGGTGACGTTGTTGCCGATCTGCTGCGGCGGAATATTCTTGCGTTTCTGCTGCAGCGGGACATAGGCCACGGCCAAGAGGACATTCTCGGCAGTTTCCAGGCCGATCCAGTTCCAGTCAAAGTCCCCGATCTCGCTGCCCAGCATCGAGCTGTAGACCACCTGGTTCGGGTTTACGAAGCCGATGTTCTGTTGCGGAATCGTGTAGGTGTGGACGATCTGCGCCGCCGGCGGCTTTGGCGCGGCACGATTGACCGGGCCGTTCGGGTCCAGTCCGGGCACGTTGGCGAAGACAAAGCGCACGACATCGAGGCGCTGTTGTGCGCCCAGTTTTTGGGCGATCAGGCTTTCGCCTGCAAGGGTAATACTGGCTCCCACAAGAGGCTCCTACAGGCTGGCAATCAGCGTTTGCTGATCGTCGTTGAAGTCAGCCGCGACAAGGCGCAGCGATACGGGGGTGAGGGTCACGAAGTCATAGCGCCGGCAGGTGCGGCCGTACTGCTGAATCAGCACGCGCAGCAGCTCCGGATTCTGCGACAGCTGGGAATCGGAAAGGCGCAGCATCACCACGTCCCAGTCCCGATCGGGCATGCGTTCGTCAATCTCGACATAACCCACGCCCAGGCGCTGCAGGATGCGTTTGAGCCCGGCCGTGCTGCCGGCGTCGACGGCATTGATGAAGGCGAACTTGACGCGAAGTCGGTATAGACTTTCGGGTTCGTCCTTGAAACGGCTGATATCCCGTTGCCAGGCCAGCAGGTCCAGCACGGTCAAGTGGCAGGTGTCGGCATCCATCTGCAGCAGCGGCCATTGCAGCCAACCTTCGACTTTCTCCCACCAGGACTGGGCGGCAGCTTTCAGCTTGGCCAACTGCGGGCCATCGAGCCAGAAGGGCAAATTGAGCTTGATCATGCCGGCACCACCTGCAGGCTCTTTATCCTGGGAATGCTCAGCTCTGAAACGATGTCGGCATTGTCGAAATGCAGCGACTCAATGCCGGGGAACTGCTGGTGGAGTTCTTCGCCCAGGCGGCTGAATGAAAACCGCGACTGGGGGTAGGTCAGCGTTGGCTGATAGTCACCGGTGCCGCTCTCGCGGAACGCCGCACGGATGAACTGCTCCACCTCGGCCTGCAGCTTGGTACGTTGCTCCACGGTCAATAATGGCCGCGACCACAGGGTCAGGCTCAGGGCGTGCTGGGTTTCTGGCATGACCATCACCAGCAGGTCATCACCGTGGCCATGGTTGCCCTGGTCGCGAATATGCGCGTTGATTTGCTCCAGGTAAGTCGCCGCCGGAACGTCCGCATCGAACAGCACGTAGGCATTGGCACTGCCCGGGCCACGCGGCGCGCCGTGCAGGAAATACACGCCATCCGGCCGAACGCCTGGGAAAGCCGAAATCATGGCGCGATATACCGAGTCGGTGTGCCACTGGTTGACCGCCGAGAACTGGTTGCGCACGCGCAAACGCAGCTGTTCGTCCGGCTCAGGATCTGCACCTGGTGCAATCAGCCAGCCGTCCGCGTTCACCACCTGGACGATGCCGGCGATGGGCACCGGCAGGATGGCGTAGTAACCCGGGGCCAGGTTGTAGCCGCTGCCCACGTCCTCGGCTTCTACAGGGACCTCCAGCTGCAGCACGCCGTCCGCAAAGGTGACGGCCTGGGTAGTGATCAACTGGTAGATATGCCCGTTGATCGCTGCGGACTGCACCCGCACACCGGCGGGCAGTTCCAGCGCGCCACCTGGTACATCGCGGGTAAACAAAAGCACCCCTTTAGCCTTGGTCGCACCCTTGCGCTCGACGTTGACCGCCCAGGCCAGCATGTCCAGCCACTTGTCGCGTGCGGTTTTGACAAAGAAGTTCGGCAGGATCGTGCCGCTGACGAAGTTGATAAGCCACAGCACAGGCTTAGTCACCAAGGCGGTGATCACCCGCCAGAATGGCGAATAAGCGCTGGTGTTGCTCATCTTGCTGCCCTGGGCCGCGACTTCCTTTTCCCACGCCTGGCGCAAGCCTTCCTCGGTGACCGGAATGCCGCCGTCAGCCAGAGCCTGCTTAAAATCTACGTCGCTCACAGGCTCACCTCGATGTCGCCAAATTTCAGCGTTTTCGCCGTGACCAGGTACTGGCCAGACTCCACTTGTTTAATGAGGGCCGTGCCCGGTACCAGGCGCTCGTCGGCCTCCACCAGCAGTTCCAATTGCTGGATGCAATCGCGCTGACGCAGGCGGCTGCGCTCGGCCACCAAGGTGACCAGCAAGCCGCTCTCGCGGATCATGTGCGCAATGTCCTGGGCGATGCTGGCCCGGTCCTCGATCAGCAGCGGCTGACGCGATGGGTCCAGTACCAGGTCGTTGTCGGCAATCAGCAGGTCGATGTATTCGCTCATCCGCCCACCGCCATGGCCAACATGCCTTCCAGCTCCAGCGGGTTCATCGGTTTTCCGGTGTGAATGTTGACGTTCTCCACGTGAGTGCCCTTGTTTTGGGTTTGGTTGTTGTTCTGGATGCTGGCCAGCAAGCCGCCCCGGGGCACGGCGTCGGGCCGTTTCGGTGACAGGCTGGTCACGGCGTTGTTGATCCGTTGCTGGCTCTGCTCGGCCTTCTCGGTCGGCTTGGACGCGGTGACCAGAGCCGGCGGTTGCGTTGGCTGCGCAACGTGTAGTTGCGGCCCGATCGGCGCCGGCGTTTTTAATGCCGGCGTTGCCACCAGGGCCGGCGCCGTACGCGGGGCTTCGGGAGCCGTCAGTGGCTGGGCGATCGGCGCCGGGGTTTTCGGCACAGGTGCCAGCACCAGCGCCGGCGCTTGGGTCCGCGGCTGCAGAGCGTTGAGGGCAGGCATGGCCGGCGCCGGTGCTTTCGGCGTAGCAGCCATCACCAGGGGCGGCGCCTGGATGGGTTGCTGGGGAGCGCTCACCAATTGCGGCAGCAACGGTGCCTCGACCTGTGGCGCGCTGATGGTGGGCAAGTCCGGCGCGGCCGGCATGTCGCCGAACGCCGCATCGATCTGCACACCCGGGATCTTGTTCAACATCTCAATCAGGCCGTTGATCGCGCTTTTGAAGATGTTGACGATGCCGTCCCAGGCCGCGCTGGCCATGGCTGACCAGCCGCCCATCGAGTCGAACCATTCAGACAGCGCGGTCAGTTGGCCACTGACCCACTGGAACGCCTCGCTGTTGAGTAATGCGCTGGTCCACTCGTCCCAGTAAATGATTGCCGCCGCCACGGCCGCGACCAGGGCAACGATGCCGATCACCACCCAAGTCACTGGGTTGGCCAGCAACGCGGTATTGACCAGCCAGATCGCGCCCTGCCACAGCAACATCGCGCCCTTGACCAGGCCCATCCAGGCGACCATCAAAACCAGGCCCGCCACAAACCCGATCACCATGACCGTGTGGTACAGGAACATGGCGATACTGCGCAGGCCGGCCATGGTCAGGACTTTCCACACCGTGACCATGCCCAGCCAGACCATCTTCGACATGCCCACAGTCAAGGTCAGTAAGGACATGGCGGCGATGATCCCGAACACCACCAACGTAGCGATGCCGATCACGCGGGTAATATTGGGGAACAACTGGGTCCAGCGGGTTAGCGTGCTGGCAATGCCCACCAGGCGATCCATCAGCGGCGCCAGGATCGGGATCAATGACTGGCCGAACGCAATACGCAAGGCCTGCACAGCGGCGCCGAACTGTTGCCACGGGTCCACCATGGCCTTGGCCATACGCTCGGCGTTCTCCAGGCCGCGCACATTGCCCAGCTGCTCCATGCCGTTTTTCAAGCGGCCGGTATCGCCCATCAACGTGGTGATCAGGCGCGCCGCTTCGCCGCCGAAGGCATCGCGCAGCTTCTTACCGTTGGCCTCGATCGACAGATCCCCGAACTTGCCTTTGAGCTTGTCCAGGATGTCCATCATCGGCAGCAACTTGCCCTGCTGGTCGACAAAGGACATGCCGAGCTTTTCCGAGGCACCGCTGACGTTCTCAAAGAACGACTTGTAGAGGCCACCGGCCTCCCCGCCATCCATGGTGCTGCCCAACGTGCCCAGCACCGCCATTTGCTCGGCCAGGCTCACACCTGCCGTACTGGCCAGGCCGCCCGCCGCTTTGAATGCCTCGCCGATCTGCTCGCCGCTGGTGCGAAACAGCTGCACTGCGGTGGCGGTTTGGCCAGCCAGGTTTTCCACCCACTGGCCTTTGCCCATGGCGTCGGCCTGGCCTTTAAAAAGGTTGTACATGGTGCCGACGTAGGTGCCCATGGTGTCGGCATCAGACTTGGTGGCCTTGGCCAACAAGTTGCTGGCATTGGTAAAGGTGGCCAACTGACTGCCCGCCAGGCCCTTAATGGCGCCCTCGATCTGATACGCCGAGGCGGCAAAGTCCCGGGCGTTCTCTCCATAAGCGACGGAGAATTCCAGGGATTTGCGGTTCAGTGCGTTCAACGCATCTTCGGCCACGCCCAACGATCGGACTTCGCCCAGGGCGCGGTTCATCTCCAGGGCGGGTTCCAGCGACTGGGTAATGGCCACGCCGGCGCCCACCATCCCAGCCAGGCCAAGGCCCATTTGGGTGATGTTCTTCTGGCCCTGCTCGGCAAGGTCAGAAAAGCCCATTTTGACCTTGCCCAGCGGGGCGGTGACCTTGTCGGTCAGGCTCAAAATGAAGGCCAGGCGGGCGCTTTTGTCAGCCATCAGTGTTTATCCGTTGAGTGCGTGGGCAATACCGTTGGCAATGGCGATCTCCATCCGGCGCCAGTGCTCGTCCTCCAGCCACTTGGCCGTCCCCATCACCTCGGCGGTGGGTTCGGCACCAGGTAGCCAGCGGCTGGCCAAGGCCACCAGTTGGCCAAGGCCGTTTTCGGTCAGTCGTTCGGCGTGATCGAGGGCTTTTTTACGGTGATTTCAACGTCCGGGCCGTACTCCTCGAGGAGCGCGCCGGCCAGTTGCATGACCAGCACCGGGTTGCCCAGCTGGGCCTTGAGGGTTGCGCGCTGTTCCTGCTTGACGGTGGTCACCAGCAGGTTGTTGGCCGGCGAGACCTTGTTGGTCTGGGTCACGGCGTTGAAGTACTTGGTCACGTCCTGCGGGGTCAGCGCGAAGGTGAATTCCTTGTCGCCGACTTCCAGGGTGATATCGCGTGTATCGGTCATGGTGTTGCTCCGTTCAGGTTCGTAAGTGGGATGAATCAGCGCAGGCAAACCCGGCGCACGTGGTCCTGCAGGCCCAGGATCATTTGCCGACTGAGGGCAAGCTGATCTCTGAGGGTGAAATAATCCTGTCGAGCGTCTGCTGTGAGTTCGGCGGTGCCTGCATCAGCCACGCCGCCGGCGCCGGCCGCTGGGGTGGCTGGGGCGCTGCAGGTGGCGTTGAGGAGCAACCGCTTATCACCAGCGTCAACAGCGCGGCGCAGGCCGTCGTTTTCGATGCGTTCATCGTTGAGTTCCTGGGTACGTTGAAGGTCTATGGCGTCACGCTCGGCCAGCATCTCGCCGCTAATCCGCGCCGCCTCGCGCAGGCCGCTGGCTTCGAACAGCGCGGCGTCACGCTCGGTACGGGCTGTGTCGCGCTGGCCTTCCAGCAGGTCGAAGCCGAACCAAGCCACCAGGCACACCACCAGGATGAAAATGCCTTCGCGCATCACAAGCCCGCCTCACACAAAGCGGCTTCTGCCAGGCGGCGAGCATGCAGCCCTGGGATAAACACCTTCTTGCCCTGGGCGGTGGTGACGAAGGCCCACACCGGGGTTTTGCCATCCGGTGCCCAGGCCAGGGCCTGGCAGCCGTCTTTGATGCGGCCAGCATTGATCAGGCCCACGGCGCGACTGGCGCAGGTGCTGGGGTTGCCGAAGTTGTGGCCATGGCTGCTCAAGGCGTCGAAGGTGTTCTGGCCCACGTCCTGGTTGGTGATGCAGTCGGCCAACTGCAGCTGCCCTTTGCTGATCACCAACTGCTCTACCTCGTTGCACCGGGCGTCCGACCAGTAATCACCCACAACCACCGGATACGGGCTGGTATGACGGGTGATGCCCTTGCACACGGTGGGCAGGCCACGGGCCAGCTTGTCGGCGTAGACAATGTTTTGGCCGTCGCCTTCCCAGGTGCCCAGGAACAGCACCAACGTGGAGCTACAGAGTGCAATGGCGCCGGCGGCGATCTTGCCGCGCAGGCTCATAGCTTCACCTTCCAGTCGCGCAGCATCTGGCGATACTTGGGAACCAACAGCAGGATCTGCAGCACCATGTAAACGGCAGTCAGCATGTAGGCGACAGCCGACCAGTCGACGGCCCCTGTCGCTCCAGTTGCCGCTACACCGATCGCAGGTGACGCCTTCGCCAGTGCGATGGCGGTGTCCTGGGCAGCCTGATTCGTGCTCATCGCTGCACTCCTTTTTCGAAAAAGGACTGGCACGGGACACAGCGGGTCTTGCCGCCGAGCGCCTGGCGCGCTGCAGGAATCTCGTTGTCACAGTCCTGGCAGTGAGTAAGGCTTGGGCCCGCTGACTCACGCCGGGCCTGGGCCAACTGGGCGTTGATAGCCTGGTCCCGCTGACGTTGTTCCAGGGCTTGGGCGCGATCGAACGGGCAGACCATCAGCTGATGCCCTCGATCTCGGTGGCATCCAGGTACGGCACGCCGTTGATACGGATAAAGTCCGGGCTGGTGACCTCAAAAGGCACCTTGTGCTTGGTCTTCTCGCCACCCTTGGGATCGATGCTCAGCAGGCTGGAAACTTTCAGCTTGCAGCCGAAGGCCTCAATGCGCAGCTCGTCGTCGCCGGCTTTGGCGAAAAACACTGTGTCGAAGGCATCGAGCTTGCGAAAACTGCCGGCAGTGCGCGCCGCTTCGATCAGCAGGTTGAAGTTGGTGGAGTCCAGCTCCAGTTCGCCGGCCGCTGCCACATCGCCGTCGACGTAGCCGTCAGGCACGCCCCGGGTTTGTGCGGTCTTGCTGTTGTCGGTGATATCCAGGGTGCAGCTTTCGACGTGGACCAGCAGATCGCCCAGGTTCACGTCAAAGTTCTTGCCGCCAATACGTGACATGGGGGGTTACTCCGAATCGTCGTTGGAAAGGTCCAGGGCAATGTTCGCCGTGAGGTCTTTCGGGCAGTTGTGAGGCTTGAGCTTGATGTACGCCTCAACGGCGGTTTTGCTCTTCCAAACCAGCACGATGTCGCCGTCTTTGGGCGTTTCGATCTCGCCCGGGAACACCTCGCCAGCGAACTTGACCGACTTGGCCATGCGGCGCAGAGGGGCCATCAGCGCGTTGATGTTCACGGCCATGCTGTTAGGGGTGCTGTTCAACCGGCGATCGCCCACGCGGCGAATCAGCAGCGGCCGCACCTGGCGCGCCGCCTTGTCAGCCAGGCGCAGGTACTCCACGACCTGGTAGTCGCTGCCTGGTGCATCAAGCATGTTGCCGTCGCCCCAGTACACGCCCGGGTAATCGGAATAGGTCTGGGAGACGGAGAAACGCGCCTTGTCGAGTTCCGCGCGGATCGAGGACGGCAATGGCACGCCTTCGGAGTCGACAGGCACGGCGCCAAGCCCCAGCACTGCGCCGGTGGCCACGCGCATTGGGCTGTCAGCGATGCTGACGGCCGCATTGGCCAGCCGGCCGGCCAACACGCCCAGGTCGTTACCGTGCAGCTGCGGCACTACCAGGACACGCGGCGCGGATACACCGGCGGTGATCTTTTTTTGCGCCACCAGGTACTCGGCCCAGCTTTGGAATGGGCTCAGCGACAGGCCGGCCGTGGCCGCCATGACGAAGGCACGACGGCCGTAGGTGTCATTCATCGACACGGCCGCGTCGTGCATGGCCGACAGCTCGGCGCCGGTGGCCACCGGTTTGGTGATAACCACCGCCTCGACGGAAAAGCCCTGTTGCTGGGACATTTCCAGGGCTTTGGTCCAGTCGCCGTCCGGCGCGATCGGTGCTGCCAGGCATGCCCAGCGATCGCCACCATTCAGGCGTGCTGCAGTGATCTGGGTTTTCAGCTCACTGGCCGGTAGGCCCAGTTGGGTGTCCAGATCGCTGTCGGTGTTGAGGGCGATCAATTTGCCGGTGTTTTTCGGGCCGGGACCGATGAAGAGAAAATAGCGCTCGATCTCAGTCACGGCGCCTTGGCCCAGATTGAGATTGTTAACGCTGACTTTGCCAAGTGCCATGCTGTGCCTCGTTAGCGGGGTGAATTAAGGATTTGTTGGAACACCTGGTTAACCAGGTCGCGGGTTTCGCTTCCGCTTTCCACACCGAGGAACTGGCGTTTGGGCAGGGTGATATCCCAGCTTTGCGCGCCGGTAGACTCGGTTCGTTCGTCGTTCAAAATGCGGATCAGCAAGCCGGCCTTGGCGTAGTTCACATGTTCTTGAATCCATGCCACTGACGGCCTGGCCAGCGCCTTTTTGCCCTTCTGGCGAACACGGAAGCCCAACCGGCGCAGGCGCTTGGCCTGTTTGTCGGTGCAGGCGATGCCTGGGGGGACTTTGCTCCAGCGGCGCATCTGTGCAGCGGTACGTCGCTCGCTGACTCCGTTGTGCTGCTGCGCGGCGACCCAACGGGTCAAGGCGTTTTTCCAGCCCAGCTCAGCTTCATCCGAACTGACGCGGGTGACCTGCAGCAGCTTGGCCAGGCCGGCTTCCATCTTCTTTTTGCCCTTGGCAGTGCCCTTGCGCTCAGCAAACGGGGTGCCGTCGGTGTTCTTCTGCTCACGCACCCGCTTACGGCTCATCGTCCGCACACGAGTGGTCACTCTGTTCAGCAATCGCCGGCGCAGTTGGGGCGGCAGCTCAAGCAACGCCAACTGGGCGTCGACATCGAGCAAGCCCCTGACATCGAGGTCGAGCGGGTTAGCGGCCATCGCTGCCCACCTCGCCATGCTCGGCAACCCACAGATCGAACGGGACGAACGCCCAGGTCTTGCCGAACGCCTCGATCTCGCCATCAGGGTCTTCGGCCAGGTACTGCGGTTCGACGAATTCCAGGGACAGGTCCACGTCGAAGCTGTCAGGGTCCAGCGGCTCAATCGAAAACAGCGGCGCCGGCAGTTCGTGGCGGTCGCGGTCAGGGTCGTGGGTTTCAAGCCAACTGCCGACCAAGGCCATCAGCCTGGCCGGGTTACCGGTGAAGCTCTCCAGGGAAAAGACGGCGCGATAGCGCATGTCAGCCATGTGCAGGCCGTCGCGATCGGGCTTCCATATCAGCTCAAGACTGACCTGTTCGGTCCAGCTGTCGAACAGCTCAGGCGCCACGAGGTTGCGAGCCATTAGGTAGGCGGTCAGCGCCTGCAGCTGGATCACAGCAGTGCCGCCGTGATGCGGCCACGGCCTTGCAGGGCACGCACGGCCTGCTGGCTGAAAGCCAAGAAGGTTTCCGCACGCTCGGGCGCTTCCTTGCCGGTGTTTTCAGCGCTCTCGCGCCGGGTGACGGTGGCGAACTGCGGCAGTGAATGTCCCTTGGCACGGCAATACACAGCCCGCTTGTAGAGCGCGACCTTATTGGCGTAAGCCCATTCTGCGGGGGTTGCCAGACCTGCCGCTGCGGTAAGGTTCGAAACGCCGGCGTCCTGCAGCGTCGCTTTCACGCGGGCCAGGTCGGTGTTCACCTCGACCATGGCGCTTTTCAGTGTGTCGACCAGCAGCTCTACCAGGTACTCCGCCGGCAGGCGTTGTTCCTTTTGGAACTCGGACACAGAGAGGTCTGGCCAGAAACCGTCATTCTCGATCGCGTGTTCCACCAGGGCGGTAGGTTTCCCGGAAAAGCTCATTGCTGGCCGCTCAAATAGGGCGGGGAGCCTGTTTTCAGTGGGACGGTCCATAAATGGGCGGCTCACTTCCACAGGTCCCCGCTGGGGGGGTAGTCGGTTATTCGGAGGCCGGGGTAGCGGCCGCTTGTTTTTCCAAGGCCTTGCGGACCTTTTTGATGCGGGTGTCGTTGCCGGCTTTCGGGTACAGCTCGGTGGAGCGTTCCAAATGCTTGAGCGCGGTCTCCCACTGCTCAGCCTCCATAGCGCGCATGCCGATCAACTTGTGGTAGTGGCTCGGGATCTGCTCAGGTAGGTCCCATTCGCCGTCAACGCGGGGCAACAGATCGGATAAGTAGGGCTCAGGGCTGCGGCCCGCGTTGTATTCGTCATAGGCCCAGTCGGCGATCGCGTCAGCAACAAAGGTCTGGATGTCGCGGCGCTTGAATCGCTCCGGCATCTTTTGGCCCTGCTCCATCAGGAAGTCGGCCAGCTCCAGTGCGTCTTCGAACTGGGCGGTGTCGAACAGCCACACCATCACTTGCACCGCAACGCGATTGGGGAAGTTCAGCCCCGACTCGCAGTAGCGCTGGACGTATTCCTGGTACTTGGGCAGCAGCTCGTCGCGCTTGAGCAACTGGCGTCCTGCCAAAGCTCCTTTCATCGCGCTCAGGCGCTCCAGATCCTGATCCAACGCGGCTTCCTGCAGTAGCAAGTGTTTGCGCGCATTGGCGGGACTGCTCAGGGCATCGCCTGGGGTGTAGGCCAAGCCTGCAGAAGCAGCGAGCGCCGCCACTGCAGAGCTACCCATGGCCAGGGTGCGGCGCTTGTGCGCCAGGGCCAGACTCACGCGACCACCAGCTCAACGTTTTCAGTGAACGCGATCTTTTCCAGCTGCTCGATCACGTAGCCTTCGTTGCGGCTGTTGTAGTCCTCAACACGGGAGCGTTTCGGGTTCTCGATCGTCTGCTTACGCCAGCTGGTGTCCTGGAAGTAGATCGAGAGGTTGTCCCAACTGGTGACCAAGACGGCGTTGACCGGGAAGTTGGGCACGCTGTACGCCGGCAGACCGCCATAGGTCGCAATGACCTGCGCGTTTTCAATGCGCTCTTTTTCGGTCGGCGTGTCACCTTGCTTGGTGTACAGCTTGGCCTTGTCAGCGGCGAGCAGATCGGTGCCGATGATCGCGACCAGGTCGCCGTCTTCGCGCAAGATCTCGTCCACCATTTGTTTGGTGTCGTGCACCAGGGCATCCAGGTTCGCGTAATCACCACCGGCGCCCAGCGTGACCTTGCCAGCAGTAGCGCCTTCTTTCAGCACCTGCTGCGGGGCTTGCTCGCGCAGTTGCTGCAGCCAGCCTTTGTTCACGTCCTGCAGCTTAGGAAACTTCTCCAGGTCGGTTTGCGCTGCAGCGTGGGTGCCGTGAAAACCGATCACGATCCGGTCTTGGGCGATACGCTTTTGCACGGCTGCCGAATAGCGCTGTTTGAAGTCGGGAAACTTCGCCCAGGCGTCGATCTTGGCGTATGGAAGGCCCACGTCCGACTGGGTATCAGCCAGTTCGTATTGGGTGTTATCCAGTGCCGAAGCGTCTTTGGCTTCCCGATCGGTGGTCTTGGTGTTGGTGCGGCCAGTGACCGGACCGTTAACGCCGATGAAGACCTTCTCACCCTTGATCTCGCTGACCGGGGTAACGTTGATGCGTTCCAGGAAGTCGGCTTTTGCGGTGATCGCGTCGTTCAGTTCCTGGGCAATCGTCGGGTCAACGCTGAACATCCGAGCCGAACTTTCGACACCGTACGCTTCGGCAAGCGCTTCCTGCAGCTCGGCATATTGTTTGGCGCCACGGGCGCTTAATGGCTGGGCCATGTCAGAGCACCTTACGTCGTGAGGTGGTTACCGGGCCTGGGTTGCGGGGCAACTGGCGACCGGCGGAAGTGTTTTGCAGCGCTGTGAAACGCTTTTCCAACGCCGCCATGCTCGCCAACAGTGCCTTATTCGTTGCCCCGCCCTTACGGCTGAACTCACGCTCTTCTTCTGCAGTAGTGACGATGCCGTCGACGGCAGCTTGCACGTCATCAATCGGCTCTGGCTCTGGCTCGGGAGCCTCTTCGGCGACGGGCTCAACCACGGCCTGAATGCCGGCAGCGACAATCAGCAGTTGAGCCAGCAGGGCTTTTAAGGCCGTTGCGGTAGCTTCATCCATAGGGGGTTTGGTCTCAGTTGGGGTGGTGGGTTCGGCGGGCTCAGCGTCCGCCGCGAAACGCTTGAAAAAGCCAGTGAGCAAACCGATTAGCTTGCCCACTTCTCCTTGGGGCTCCTCCTCAAAGGTGCCCAGTTCAACGGAAGCGGCGTAATACGTGGCTTTGTTGGTTCGGCGGGAGAAATAGAGTTCCTGGGTACCCAGGCTTGAAGGGGTGTCGGTGACCGCAAGGCCGGTCAGGTAGGATTTGCCACTACCTGCAAAATTCGGCCAAATCTCAATGCTGGTGAACAGCTTCTGCCCTTGGTCATTCAGGTACAGCAGCCGGTCGTTGGGCTTGAGCTGGGCCTCCAGGGCAATTTGCCCTTCCTCTAGGTCGTCGCCCTCCTCAACCAGCCGGACCGCGTATACGGTGCCGAAGGAACCTTCCGAACGTTGGTGCTCACACCAGATAACAGCCGTGTATTTCGACGGTTTGTAGGTTTCAGCGATATCGCGCAGTTCCTGGGGAAGGATCTCGCGACCATCGGCGGTTATGCCGCTGGTGGCGACACGTTTCCAGAACGAAACAAGGGAACGGGGCATGGGCGTTGACTGCGCTCAATCGGTTGAATGAGCCGCCAAGATAGGGAGCCGTCAGCCCTCAAACAAACGGTTCAAATGCGCGTTTCTCCTATATTCGAGATATAGGCGGATCACGGAATTTAACCCCGCGTTTCCAGCGTTTTCGCCGCATAGACTGCGGCCCATGTACTACTCGACCGAAGTTAAAGAAGCCGCCAAACGCCTGTTTCTGCGCCGCTGTAAGGCCAAGGAAATTCAGGCGCAGCTCAACCTGCCCAACATCCGGATCGTTTACTACTGGATCCGCCAGGGCGGTTGGGAGGACATGCTGTCGGACGAAGAACCGCTGACGGCCGTCGGCCGGCGGATCACCCTGCTTCTGGACAAGGCCGGCAGCCTATCCAAAGACGACCTCAACGAACTGGACCGACTGACCGCCGTTCGCGAACGCCTGCTGAAACAAGCGGCCAAGCCCGCACCGGTGGCAGCATCGAACGGCGGCGACCTTGGCGAGCCCCAGGAATCGCGTAAGCAATCGCGTGGCGAACGCTCCAGCCGTGGCGAGGGTGGCGGCAGGAGAAAGGAAAAGAAGGTAAAGAACGACGTCAGCGAACTGACCGAAGTCGACTTTCTGGATAAGTTCATCAGCAAGATGTACGACTATCAGAAGGAGCTGTTCGCCGCCAAACAGAATCCGCTAACGATGCGGATCCGCAACGTCCTGAAAAGCCGCCAGGTCGGCCTCACCTACTACTTTGCTGGCGAAGCCTTCATGGATGCGGTGCTTACCGGTGACAACCAGGTCTTTCTGTCTGCGAGTCGTGCCCAGTCCGAAATTTTCCGAAGCTACATCATCGCCTTTGCCCAGGAGTGGTTCGGCTTGGAGCTGACCGGCAACCCGATAGTGCTCAGCAAAGACGGCAAGCCCTGGGCCGAGCTGCGCTTTCTCAGTACCAACGGTGCTACCGCTCAGGGCTATCACGGCCACGTCTACGTCGATGAATACTTCTGGATCCGCGACTTCGAGAAGTTGAACAACACTGCCAGTGCCATGGGCACCCACTTCAAATGGCGCAAAACCTATTTTTCAACGCCCAGCGCTGTGTCACACCAGGCGTACCCGTTCTGGACCGGGGAGAAATTCCGTAACGGTAAGCACAAAGACGCCAAAAAACCTTGGCCCAGTGACGAACAGATCGCAGCCGGCGCACTTTGTCCTGACGGGCACTGGCGCAAGATCATCACTGTCCTGGATGCACTTGCCGGCGGCTGCAACTTGTTCAACCTGGAACAACTGCAGTTGGAGTATGAGGACGACAAGTTCCAGCAACTGTTCATGTGCAAATTTATCGACAGCAGCCAAAGCGCATTCGGCCTCAAAGACTTGGAGCGCTGCTATTCCGACCTTTTGTTGTGGGAAGACTACAACCCGGAACTGGACCGACCATTTGGCAACAGCCCGGTGTGGCTTGGGTATGACCCGAGCCGCACCCGCGACGACGCCACCTGTGTGGTGGTCGCTCCGCCGCTGGAACCCGGGGCGAAGTTCCGCATCCTGGAGAAACACAGCTGGCGGGGGCACTCATTCAATTACCAGGCTGCCCAGGTCAAAAAGCTTACCGAGCGCTTCAACGTCCAACACATCGGTATCGATATCACCGGCGTCGGCTATGGCGTGTTCGACCTGGTGCGCGACTTCTACCCTAAAGCCACGCCGATCCATTACAGCCTTGAGACCAAGAACCTGCTGGTACTCAAGGCCCAGGACACGATCCAGGGCAGTCGCATCGAATGGGACGCCGGTTGGACCGACATCGCCCAGGCGTTCCTGACCATCAAGCGCGGCACCACCACTAGCGGCCAAGTGACCTACAGCGCTTCGCGCACCGACGCTACCGGCCACGCCGATATCGCCTGGTCGATCATGCACGCCCTGTTCAATGAACCCCTCAACACCAACAAGCGGCGCCGTAGCCGCTATGTCACGAGCGGAACCAATGCCCAAGCCACGACACAAAAAGCCCCAAATCAGCCAACAGGCGCGACAGCCGCAGCCCATGAGGGCGTTCACCTTCGGGGAGCCCGAACAGGTGCTGTCCGGCAACATCGGCGAGTACCTGGGGGTGTTCCTCAGCGACGACGGCGAAATCTACAAGCCGCCGGTGTCACGGGCGGGCCTGGCCAAGCTGCTGCGCGCCAATGCGCACCACGGCGCCATTCCCAAGTTCAAGCGCAACCTGCTGTTGCGTGAATTCATCCCGTCCGAGGGCTGCAGCACGCAGACCATGGGCCGGGCGAGCCTGGATTACATGGTGTTCGGCGAGGCGTATTTCTATCGCGATACCAACGCCTTCGGGGAAGTACTGGAGATGCAGCACCTACCCGCCATCAACATGCGGGTGAAGGTCGACGGCGGGTTCAGGATGCTTTTGCCCGACAGCAAGTACATGGACTTCCACCAGGACGAAATCGAACACGTCCTGGACTATGACGTAGAACAGAACATCTACGGCGTACCCGACTATCTGGGCGGCCTGCAGGCGCTGCTGCTCAACGAAGCCGCGACCCTGTTTCGCCGGCGCTACTACAGCAACGGCGCGCACGCGGGCTACATCTTCTACACCAACGACCCGGACCTTACCGAGGAAGACGAAGAGAACCTTCGCGCCCAGATCAGCGCCAGCAAGGGCGTGGGCAACTTCCGCTCGATGTTCGTCAACATCCCCAACGGCAAGGAAAACGCGATCCAGATCATCCCCGTGGGGGACTTCCAGGCCAAGGACGAGCTGGAGAAGGTGAAGAACATCACTCGTAACGATGTGATTGCCGCCTGGCGAATGAACCCTGCCCTGGCCGGGATCATCCCGGAAAACAGCGGGGGGTTTGGGGATATCGAGAAGATCGATCGTGTGTACACCAGCAATGAAATCAAGCCGATTTGCCAGCTATTCAGCCAGCTGAACGACACGCTGCGACGCGACAGGAAAATATCCTGGCAAGAAACCAAAACACCAGTCGATAACACTGGGCAAATGTCTTGAAGCAGCTATTGCCACTACAAAGTGTGGCAAAATAGTGGCTATTGGCTGCCCTGGGGAGGGACACATGAGAGTTGTATGCAAATGCGGAAACAAGGGTCGGATTGCTTCACGCGAAGAACTATCTCGGGATTTTGCCAAGCTCTATTGCCAGTGCCTCGACGCAACGTGCGGGCACACATGGGTAGCGAATCTGACGTTTTCACACACGCTCAGCCCTTCCGCTCAATCCTACGAAAGAATGCTGTTTGATCGTTTGAGGGATATGCCGAGAGCCAAGCAGCGAGAGCTATTTGATCAGCTTGGAGCAGCTTGATGAGGCCTGGAAACGCCGGCCGTTATCGTCCGGCGTCTGCGTTCGATTATAGGTTAGACAACTCCAAAACCTTGAGCCGGTTGGCTACTCAACTTCGGTTGGCTCTGCAAGATAACCAGCGATACGCCGAACTTGTCTGCGGTCTTTTTCAGGGATTTGCCGGTAGAGCGTGATAAGTCGAATCTCTAGATCCGTCAGCTCAAGCCATTCAAGGCCTACCGACTCGCGATAACTGCTTTCCAATTTTGTGCGATCCAACATGCGTACTGCTCCGTTTATGCATTTTGCTGAATCGACGGTATCGGACAGTCTCGGCATTTTCCTCTGTGGTTGTTTTGATTAATCGACACAAATTGTTACAGCTTAATTTGTCGCCCCGTCCGCCTCAGCGGCCATCGACTTGATGATTCTTCGGATAGTTTTTTGATCATCCAAAGGTAGACGTCGGAACTGTTCGACCAGGTCCGCTTCGACAGGGTCAAGCCCCTGACCAGGTGGTGGCGAGCGATGACCAGAAAGCACGTAACCCGCATCAACGTTGTGTTCCATCAACGAGGCCACATAGCGCAGGTCCAGCGTATTGGAGCCTAATTCATAATTTTTCTGAGTTCCGCGACTGACTCCAAGAAGGGTTCCAAAATCCGTTTGATTCAAACCTAAGCGCTCGCGCTCTTCCCTTAGGCGTTCACCTACTCCGTCAGCTATGAGCATTTTTTTATTCACCACGCTTGACCTGATCAAATATTTGACCAAGAATCACCACAGACCAACAGAATTAACCACAAACAAACAGAGTACACATGATGCCCGCCACCATTACGCCCGAGCAAGCCCGCGCCGCTCTTGATCACAAGGGAGTGAGCATTGCGGAGTTCTGCCGCAAACATGATTTGAATAAAAATTTAGTCAGCGACCTGTTGAACGGTCGGATCAAAGGTCGCCGGGGGGAGGCACATCGCGCCGCCGTGTTGCTGGGGATCAAAGACGGCGTGATTGCACAGTAATGGCCACGGTACTGAAGGAACAGCAGAAAATGAAAAGTCGAGTTCTAAAAACGCGGCGGGAAGTGGTCAGCGCAATCATTTGCAGCTACTCCGGTGGCCGCGAATGTGCCGCCGCCCGGATCGGCCTGCCGCTCAAGAAGTTTGATAACCATGCTTATGAGAACAACAGCTGCCGCCCTTTGACCGATGCGCAGATCTTCCAACTGGAGCAGGTCACTGGCACCCACCACTTGCCCAACTATGTTGCGGCAATGTACGGCGGCATGTTCGTCCCAGTCGTCCACCCGGACAGGCTGGATAACGTGGAGATGTACACACGGGCCATGCAGAGTTCAGCCAAACAAGGGACGGTCGACCAGATCATTGCCCAGGCCCTTGATGACGGCGTGATCACCGACGTAGAAGCCGAGTTGATCCAGAACGCCCATACCTTGCACATGGCCGCACGCACCGCCGAAGTGTATGCCGCGATCGATCTTTACCGCGCCAAATCGGGGAAAGCCAAATGACCACCCAAACTAATGCCCTGGACTATCAGGAATGCATGCAGAACGCCGCGCTGGCTTTCCTTGAGCGCCATCAAGCCGAGCACCTGGGTGACCTGTCGGCGCTTCTTAACCGCGCCATCAACCACCTGGTGACCAGCTTCGACGTGGGCGAATCGGTTGCAACCAGACTGACCTCCCTCGCCCACATCGAGCTAATGGAAATCGCTTTCCGTCAGCGCCTCATCTTGGACCACAGCACCGAGACCGTTGTGGTTATCCGCGATCCAGTTAAAGGGCATTGCTGGTCCGTGCCTGTCAGCCTGATCTATCAGCGCGTACTGAACACCCCGGATAACGTCCGTCTGCGCTCCGCGCACTCGTAACTCCCAACCCAAACCAAACGCCGGCCCCACGTCTCGTGGGTTTGGGTGAGCTGCGCCCGAAATCGAGGTTTCCTGATGGTAAACGCCGTAATTGTCACCGCTCAACTGCCCCCGGCCGAGGCCGAAGCGTTGCTGGCCGCGCTGCGTGAACAGTACCGTTTGAGCCTCAATGAACATTGGTACGACGACCAATTTCGCTTTGTAGCGGACGGTCTTCGCCACGGCGCAATCCTCGCCCATGTCCCGGTAATGGCAGCGCAAAAACGCCTCATGGCAGCCCTGTCCCAAAGCCTTAAAGCAGTGAAGCAATCATGAAAGAAGATCTTCGGCACGACGTCCTGCAGCGCCTGGAATCCGACTACGGCCTGAAACATCGTAAAGATACCGATTACATGCGCGGTGGTGAGTGCCCTAAGTGCCACAAGCGTGAGCTGTATTCGCGTCATGACAAACCCTGGCTGGTGATCTGCGGCCGGTCTGAGAAATGCGGCCACACCCTGCACGTCAAAGAAATCTACAACGATCTGTTTGAAGACTGGAGCAAGCGTGCGCCGGCGACGGACAACGCCCCCACGGCCACAGCTCGCGCCTATCTGGAGTTTGGGCGTGGATTCAACATCGAGTTGATCGCCGGCTGGTTCACCCAGGACTCCCACTATTCAGGGCAGCACAACGCCGGCAGCGCCACGGTTCGTTTCGCTCTGGAGAAAGGCGGCTACTGGGAACGCCTGATCGACAAACCGGCCCGCTTCGGAAAGATGAAAGCCCGGTTCGCACCAGGTGAAAGCTACCGGGGCACGTGGTGGTGCCCGCCGTGCGTCGACGTCCTGGAAGCGAAAGAAATCTGGATCGTTGAAGGCATATTCGATGCCATCGCCCTGGTCCATCACAATATTGCTGCCGTATCGGCTATGTCTTCGAACGCCTTCCCGGCCGACTCGCTGCAGGCGATCGTGGCAGCGCGTCCAGGCAACTTGCCGAAGCTGGTGTGGGCCTTGGACAACGAGCCAGGTGCACACGCCTATACAAAGCGGTGGGTGCGTATGGCGCGTGAACTGGGCTTCACTTGCGAAGCTGCACAAATCCCGCAGCGGGACAACCGGAAGGTCGACTGGAACGATCTGCACCAGCGCTGGCAGTTCCTGGACGAGGGCGCTAAGCGCGATGCTCAGTTTGACAAGGACATCACCACAGCCCGCCACCACGGCGCGCTGCTGATTGCCGACAACGCCACCGAGAAGGCCTTGGTGATGTTCGATTGGAAGCGCCGTAGCGAATTCCACTTGGAGTTCGGCAACCGCCTGTACTGGTTCAAGCTCGACCTAGAGAAGTACAACAAGGCAATCCAGGAACTTGAGGACAGCGAACACCACGACGACCAGCAACTGAACAATAAGCAGATGCGAGCCAAGGCCATGCAGCAGTGCGGCGCCCTGCAGCGTATCGCTACGTGCAATCCCAAGGCTCTGTACTACCAAGAAAACAAGCTCACCGACGAGTCCTGGTATTACTTCCGCATCACCTTTGCGCACGACGCCGCGCCTATTAAGAACACCTTCACCAGCTCTCAGATTTCATCGTCTGCAGAGTTTAAGAAACGCTTACTCGGCATCGCCCCGGGCGGGATGTTCACCGGCACCACGCAACAATTGGATGCCTTCATTGAGGAACAAACTGACGCTCTGAAAACCGTGCAGACCATTGATTTCACCGGGTATACCCGTGAACACGGGGCATACGTCTACGGTGACGTCGCGGTGCGCGACGGGAAGGTGTTCAAGCTCAACGAGGAAGACTTTTTCGATATGGACCGGCTCAGCATCAAGACCTTGAGCCAGTCCGTGATCCTCAACCTAAACACCGACCTGCAGAAGTTTGAGACTGAATGGCTTGAAATCATATGGGAGTGCTTCGGCGCCAAGGGCCTGGTAGCGCTCGCGTTCTGGTTTGGCTCTCTGTTTGCCGAGCAAATCCGGCAACACCAGAAAAGTTACCCGTTCATGGAGATTATCGGCGAACCAGGTGCCGGCAAATCTACCTTGATTGAATTTCTCTGGAAGCTGTGCGGCCGGAGCGATTACGAGGGCTTCGACCCAACCAAGGGCACACCGGTAGCCCGGGCTCGTAACTTCGCCCAGGTGGCCAATCTGCCGGTGGTACTGATTGAATCCGAGCGGGAAAAGACCGACGGCAGCCAGACCAGGCAGTACGACTGGGACGAACTGAAAACCGCTTACAACGGGCGCAGCGTCCGTTCCACTGGCGTGAAGAACAACGGTAACGACACACGGGAACCACCTTTCCGTGCGGCCGTGGTCATTGGTCAAAACCACGCTGTCAACGCGTCAGAACCCATCCTGCAGCGGCTTGTGCATATCGCAATGACGAAAGAAGGCCAGACACCTCAGACCAAACTGTTGGTGGAAAAACTGGAGCGCATGCCGGTCGATCGCGTCAGCGGCTTCCTAGTGAAGTCCACCATGATGGAAAGCGCGGTGATGGAAACCGTGCGAGAAAAGGGTCCCAAGTACGAACAGCAGCTGCTCGCCCTACCCGAAATTCGCACGGTACGGATCGCAAAGAATCATGCCCAACTGCACGCCCTGGTCGACGCCCTGGTGCATGTGGTCCCGCTGAAAAAGAACCAGGTGGACGCGGCCCATGCCGAGATCCAGACCATGGCCAAGGATCGCCAGCTGGCCATCAACGCCGACCATTCCGTCGTTGTGGAATTTTGGGAATTGTTCGACTACCTCAACGGGCCTGAAGGGGATCTCAACCACTCCAGAACTGACGGCCTGATCGCCGTCAACCTGAACGAATTCGCGGAAATGGCAGCGAATAAACGGCAGAAGGTCCCGGATTTGACCGAACTCAAACGCCACCTCAAGACCAGTAAGTGCCCCAAGTTCATCGAGACCAATCGCACCGTTTGCTCGGCACGGATGCGCGACGCCTTCGACAAAGCAAAAACCGTGCGCTGCTGGATGTTCCAGAGTGCTTAACCGTAGTGACCGACAGGAGTAACACCATGCAAAACGAACTCAAATCGGCGATTCGCTTCAACGACTTTGTCGCCTACTTTGGACCTCGGGGGGTGGTCGCCATGGCCTGGTGGCTGGGGGCAGTACACGCCGCTCAAATTCGCAAGGACCACAATAGCTTTCCGTTTATCCAGATCATCGGCGCCGCTGACAGCGGCAAGTCTCTGATCTTGGACTACCTGCAAAAGCTGACGGGCCAAGTTCCCTATGCGTATTCGTTGGCATACCCCACTCCCGCAGCACGAGCACGGTCCGTCTTGAGCGCGGAAAACCGTGTGGTTATCTGCGAGAACGAAGGTGAGTTCAATCAGAAGTTTGATTGGGACGAACTGAAACCGCTCTACAACGGCGAGTTCTCCATCAGATCGAAGGGCGTCATGGCCGAGCACCACACATTCAAAGGTGCGTTAACGATCACCGCAAATCATCCAGTGCAATGCAGTGATGCCGTCGCCAGTCGCATGGTCACCATCAACTTTTCAGACGAGAGCCCACACGCAACCAGGGTCCGGCCCGAGGAGTTAACCGATGTCAGCGCGGATAAGGCCATCGCGTTCGGTATCAAAGTGGCGCAATCGGAAGATTGGGTAACCAGCAGCCTGGAGAGGCTCCTGCCTCGGTACCAGGGCCAGTTGACCCAAACATATGGGGATGGTCTCAGCCCAAGAACTGCCAAGAATTGCGCGCAAATGCTCGCGCTGCTGGACCTCCTTTGCACACTGCTTTCGATTCCCGACGCACTCCGTAATGAAGCAGTGAAGGTCTTGCACGACATCGCTTCCGAGTCCATTCCGTTCTGACACTCACAGCCTAGTGCTGCAACGCCGCACCAAAAAGGAAAAACATCATGCACGTACAAGTCATCACCGGCCAAGGTCGGGACGGTGCGACGAAACAGCTCAAGCATTTGAAGGAACTGCAGGAGTGGATCGGCGAGGCCAGCCAAATGGTACACGCCGAGGCATATAGCGCTGCTGGCCTGGTCGAGATTCTGCAAGTCCGTGGTGCCACAGAGCAGGAGCTTCTGGTTTTGGAGTGCACCAGGGAACAGATCCAGGCGGTGCTGGAGTGGCAGTCAGCGACTGACGAAGTGATCGAGCTGGAGAACCTGGTGCTTCACCTGGTTCGGCAAGTGCAACCAACCACTGCCGGCGAAGGCCGGTAATTAGAACGGTGTCGAGGAGTTGCACCTCCCCGACACCAACCACCACTGAGGGCAACACCATGCAAGCACAGCACCAGAGCGGCAGCGACCCGAAGGCTACCACAGTGCCGGCAGAAGGACTGCAGGCGGCGCGGCACCTGATGGCCATCCGAATCGTCGGTACCGCGCTTTTCGATTACCAGGTCCACAAGACGCCCGACACCCGGATCCGCCTTGAGGCAGTCACCACCATGGCCCACCTACAAGGTGATCTCACTGCAAGTGAAAGGGCATTTGTGTCCCAACTGCTGGCCAAGCCCACTACATCCGGAGTTTCCGTATGAACCCAATTGCACAACAGGCTCTAGCACGGGCCAGAGCAAGCGCCGCTGACGCGAAACAAGGCCGATCGATCAACCGCCGGCGGTTCTGGACAACGGCCGAGGAATCGCGCTTGGCGGCCATGTATCCCGACACGCCCATGCCTCAGATGCAAGAAACGCTGGGGCGCCCGAAGTCAGCGATCTACGGTAAAGCGAAAGAACTCGGTTTGAAGCGCAGCGCCGAGTTCCTGGCCAGTGAGCATTCCGGCCGTCTTCGCAAAGGTGACAACCCGGGCGTGGCCACACGGTTTCAAAAAGGACACGACAGCTGGAACAAGGGTAAGCCGTTCGCCGCCGGCGGGAGATCAGCAGAGACGCAATTCGCCAGCGGGCGGCTGCCGCACAACCATGTCCCGGTCGGCACAGAAGTCATGGCCACGGACGGGTACCTGAAAATCAAAGTCGCCGAGCCTAATACCTGGGAATGGACACATCGACGTAATTGGGAGGCTGTTCATGGGCCCATAGCAGCTGGCCTTCTGCTGATTTTCAGAGATGGTGACCATAACAACTGCAACGTCGACAACCTTGAATTGATAACCCGGGGTGAGCTCATGCGGCGAAACACTATTCACCGATACCCGGAAGAACTCAAAACCACCATTCGCCAGCTAGGAAAACTCAGGCGCGCGATCGAGGCCGCCCATGAATAACAAAATGACCGACCTACGAAACCACCTGTTTGCCACCTTGGAAGCTCTCCAGGATCAGGATAGGCCGATGGATATTGAGCGTGCGAAGGCGATCGCCGAAGTCGGAAAAGTCCTTGTGGACTCGGCGAAGGTGGAAGTCTTATTCATCAAGGCTATGGACGGTGACGCCAAGAGCACCGGTTTTATCGAGTCTGAAAAAGAGCTGCCAAACCATCCCCGAGTGACGCGCCAGTGACCAGTAGTAAGGAGAGTCTGACCGTGGTGGCAACAGGAAGAACCCGGCCGGCGATGGCCAGCACGCGGCTGGATCTGCCCAGCCTTTGCGATATCTGTGGCTTTGCTCGTTCAACGCGCCGGCACCAGGGCTGCAGCAAACTACGCCAACAGAGAAAAGCAGAGGAGTGGGCGGCCTTGATGGCAGAGAAGCTTGCTGCTCGAGCAGCCCGGGAGAAACGTTATGCGCGCTGATCCCAGCAGTTTGTAATCCAATTTCTAATAACGAAGCCCCGGCCGCAGCGCTAAACTGCCCGGGGTGCTCCAGCTTACTGAGGGCTAGCAATGAACTCCCGATCGGACAACGTCCTGGTATTCACCGACCTGCAGCGCATCACCGGCTACCAACGCCGGTCTGATGTTGAACGGTCCCTGATCGACCAGGGTGTTCGCCTGTTCCGTGGTCGCACCGGGCCCTGGACCACGTTGGACCTTATCAACCAGGCTGCAGGCATGAAGCCAGCCGCATCAGAACGATACGACTCCGATATCCTATGAAAAAAGCACGGAAGCGGAAGCACAATCCGCACATTCCAGCACATATCGACCAGGCCGCTCTCCCAGCGGCCGTTTACTTTGACCACCGAAAAGGTCAGGTCTGGTACACGCTGCACTACGACGAAACGGGAAAGCAGCGCCGGCGCAACATTGCCCCGGCCGATGTCTCTTTGGCCGAACTGCACCAGATCATGGATGACGCATCCAACGTCGACCGTGGAACGCTTCGCTACGTTTGCGCGCAGTTCCACGAAAGCGATCGCTATAAGAAGCTCAGCCCCAAAACCCATGACGATTACTGTTATTCGCGTGATGTCCTGCTGACCCTGCCCACCAGGTTGGGCAAGCCACTGGGTGATCTGGCTGTGCGGAAGTTTAGTTCTGCCCTGGTGCAGCGAATCGTCGATCGGCTAGCGGACGAAGGCACGCCGTCCAAAGCTGCCCACGCCCTCCGCTACCTGCGCCGTGTGTTGCAGTGGGCGCGCAACCGCGGCTACCTGGAGGTAAACCCTGCCTTGGGCATCGAGGCCCCAACCGAGCGCAAACAACGCCGCCTGCCAGATCACCAGGTTATGGACACGCTCATCGATCGGGCGATTGCACGGGGGTTGCTGGTACGTGGCGAGAAAGGGGGCTGCCCCGAATACCTTGGTTACGTCATGGAGCTGGCCTATCTCTGCAGGTTGCGCGGAATCGAAGTCGTAACCCTGACCGACGCAAACGAGCTGGACACTGGAATTCTAACCAACCGTCGAAAGGGAAGTCGGGACAACATTGTTCGCTGGACGCCGCGCCTGCGCGAAGCTTGGGATCATGCAAAGGCCTATCGGGCGAAGGTTTGGGCCAAACGCAAAACCGCGATACCGATCGCGCCGTCACGCCGGAACATCATCGTGGCCAGCCATGGTGGCCCACTTCGCAAGTCAAGCCTGGATACGGCTTGGCAACGTTTCATCACCCTGGCCCTGGCCGACGACATCATCACGCCGGACCAGCGGTTCGCGCTTCACGACCTGAAAAGACGTGGAATCACCGACACTGTGGGCACGCGCGCGGATAAACAGGAGGCCAGCGGCCACCGCGACCCGAAGATGATGGACGTCTACGACCACAGCATACCGACCGTCTCCCCCTCCGCAGACTGAGCAAATCGGACGTAACAAGCGACCCAGGGCCCGCCATCTATGCGGGCCTTGGCGCGTCTGGACGTAACAAGGAATCACGTAACTCCTTGATTTGTATGCTTGAAGCACCTTCCTTGTAATCAGTAGGTCCCGGGTTCGACTCCTGGTGCCGGCACCATACAAAACGAAGCCCTCGCAGAAATGTGAGGGCTTTGTTGTTTCTGGGTTAATACAACCCAGTCGCTCGCCTGCAAACCCTTCCCCAAACCGACAAACCGCTATTGACCGCCAACCTGCCGAAGCCTAACGTTTGTATACGGTGTACACAGCGTATACAAAAAATGTATGGAGCAACGTTATGGCAGCCTCTCCCGTTCTGTCTTTCCGAGTAAAGCCCGAACTTGCCAGCGAGCTGGATCAACTGGCGCAGGCGACCGACCGAGACCGCCAATACCACCTGCAACGGGCTTTGAGCCGCTATGTGGCCGATGAATCCTGGCATTTCAAAGCCGTGCAGGAAGGCATCGCAGATGCTGATGCCGGCAACGTCACCGATTTGGATGCCGTAAAGGCTAAGTGGGTAAAACGTGCCGAAGATCGCGTTAAGCAGCAAAGCGGAAAGTGACCTGGATGGAATTAACGAGCATTACGAAGGTTTAGTCGGCGCGGAATTGGGGGAGGCAGCCGTCTTCCACATCCTCAACTGCCTGGAAATGCTGGAGCGTTTTCCTAATGCAGGGAACGCGTCTCCAGTGCCCGATTGCCGAGAGCTGATTATCACCACGTATCCGTATCGAGCGACCTATAGCTTGCAGGGCGACCGCGTGATGGTCTTCAGGATTCTTCACCAGCATTCAGAGCGTCGGGAGGATTGGTATCGTTGATACGCAGAAGCGCCCGGGTAACTGACCAACTAATTGCAAGTCGGTAGGTCCGACTCGTCACCACAATACAAAGCCCCTTAACTCGGGGCTTTGTGGTATCTGGGGTTTGAATGAATAGTGGCAAATTGCAAGAAAATAATTCCGTCCCTTTTTTCTCTTTGATTATGGACTGGCAATAATTATGCCCTTTAGCGGTTCTTTAATTTCTAGGGTGCTGCAGCGTCCCGCCCCCTATCCCCACTAAACCTCTCCCGACAACGCCTCAATCATCTCCCCCCGACACACCCCCAAAATCTCATCCGCCAACGCCGAATCATCAGGACAAGCGCGCGACAACACGATCGCGCCAACCGCCCTTGCCAGCAGATCAATCATTTTCACCCTCGCCTCATCCGGCGCGGCATCCGGTCCGGTTGGGTATTTTTCGCCGAGGGTTTGCAACATGTGCTCGATCCCTTCAGCGAAGGTCGATTTCAACTCGCTCGACTGACGCGCCGCGTCGCCGCATAACGCCGCCATGGTGCAGCCCGTGGCGCGGCTGTCGCGATGGGCCCTGGACACGTACATGTCGATGAAGTCCCTCACGCTCAATGTTTCGGCGCCGGCGAGGGATCGGGCAAGGCTGTTGGCCGAGGCTTCGGCCATCAGGTCGGCCTTGGAACCGAAATGTTTGTAGAAGCCGCCGTGGGTGAAGCCGGCGGCGGCCATCAGGTCGGCCACGCCGACGCCGTCAAAACCGCGCTCGCGAAACACCACTGAAGCCGTTTCGACGATGTGCTCCCGGTTTGCTTGGGCCTTGGCCTTGGACACGCGCATGTTCGCTACCTCTCTACCGCTGAATTCATGAGCTGATGATACATAGATGTCGTTCATAATCAAAACCGTTGACAGTTTAGATTTCGATCATCATCCTAATCGCAAGTGACATGACCTCTACCAAAGTCACCGGCTGATCGAGCCTGAATTTACGCGCACCTCAATCCCAATCCCTGATAAAGAGCTGACATCATGACGACCCGTCCTACTGTTCTCATCACTGGCGCTTCCACTGGCATCGGCGCGGTGTACGCCGAGCGTTTCGCCCAACGCGGGCATGATCTGGTGTTGGTCGCCCGCGACCACGCGCGCCTGGAAACGCTCGCCGCGAAGTTGCAGGACGAACACAACGTCGCCATTGATGTGCTTCAGGCCGACCTGACGCAACTCAGCGACCTGCACAGCGTTGAAGCGCGCCTGCGCGATGACGTGCGCATCGGCATCCTCGTCAACAATGCCGGCGCCGCACAATCCGGCACGTTCATCGAGCAAAGCACCGAGAGCGTTGCGCAACTGGTGGCCCTCAACACCACCGCGCTGGTGCGGCTCGCAAGCGCCATCGCGCCACGCCTGGCCAAAGCAGGTGAAGGCTCTATCATCAACATCGGCTCGGTGGTGGGGCTGGCGCCTGAGTTCGGCATGTCGGTCTATGGGGCGACCAAGGCGTTTGTGCTGTTCCTTTCCCAAGGCCTGAGCCTGGAACTGTCGCCCCAGGGTGTTTACGTACAAGCCGTACTGCCCGCCGCCACCCGCACGGAGATTTGGGACCGCGCCGGTATCGATATCAACACCTTGAGCGAAATCATGGAAGTGGGTGAACTGGTCGATGCCGCCCTGCTTGGTTTCGACCGACGCGAGCTGGTGACTATTCCTGCGCTGCAGGAAGGCGAGCGTTGGGATGCATTGCAAGCCGCACGCCAGGGGCTTTTGGCGCAGATCAAGCAGTCGACGATGGCGCAACGCTATTTGTCTCAAGCCTGAAAGGCTTGAGGCAGCAGGATTTTGCCAACGAGTTACGCGATTTCGAAGGGGCAGCGCTGCTGTTTTTCACCCCAAAAAAAACCCCGAACCAGTCGAAAGAACCAGTCGGGGTTTTTCTCGCCTGGCATCAGGCGCGACCTGCGATCAATCAGAAAACATTGATCGGGTAGTCGGCGAACAGGCGGATTTCGTTACCGCCAACATTATATTCGCTGGCGTTGTTGGAAACGCGCAACCACGAGGCGCGAGCGCGCAGGCTCAGGTCTTTGGCCGGGCCGCTCTGGACCACGTACTTGAACTGGTTCCAGATTTCACGCTCGGTGCCATCGCCACGGCCAGTGCCGTCGTCGATGTTGGTGCCGCGTACATAGGCAATGTTGTAGGTCAGGCCCGGTACACCGAAGGTGGTGAAGTCGATGCCGTAGCCCGCTTGCCAAGAGCGCTCGTCCTTGCCGTTGAAGTCGGACCAGTAGGAGTTGGCCAGCAGGATGGTATTACCGCCGTCGCCGATGCCGCCCGCATTGCGGTAGCCGCCGTACAGGTAGCCGGTGTCACCGGTGCTGCGCTGGTGAGCGATAGTGAAGCTGTGCGCGCCAACGGCCCAGGTAGCGCCCAGGCTCCAGATTTTGTTGTCGCGAGCGTCGGCGTCTTTCTGGTTTTCCAGGGCGAAGCTGCGGTCCAGCTTGGTTTTGTAGCCGTTGAAGTCAAAGGTCAGCGACTGTTTCTCTGGCAGCGCCAGCACATAGTTGACGTTGACGTATTGCTTCTTCAGTACGTCCTGCATGTCGGAGGCATACAACGCTGCCGACAGGCTTTCGGTGAATTTGTAGCTACCACCAATATAGTCGATGCTTTTCAGGCGGCCGCTGTCGGTGCCTTCCATGCTTTTGCGGGCTTCTTTGGTGAAGTGACCGGCGTCCAGTTGCAAACCGGCGATCTCTTTGGAAACGATCGAGGTACCGGTGTAGGTTTCCGACAGCAGGCGGGAGTTGTCGTACTGCAACACAGGTACGGCGGGGAACTGATCACCGTACTTGAGCACGGTGTTGGAAACGCGGAATTTCACGGCCGCGCCGCCCTTGGCCAGGTCGTGGGGGGCCGGGCCTGGGTTTGGCTTGCCGTTGGCATCAACCGTGCCGTTACCCTGCTTGAAGAAGTCGATACCGCCGGCGCCGGCGCGGCCTTGGCCACCATCCAGGCGAATCGCGTACTGACCAATCACGTCCACACCCACACCGACGGTGCCTTGGGTGAAACCGGATTCCAATTTGCCGATAAAACCCTGGCCCCACTCGGCCTTGTCCTGCTTGCCGTTTTTGTAGTCCCGGCTGATGTAGGCGTTGCGTGCTGCGATGTTCAGGTGGCTGTCTTCAACGAAACCCTTGGATTGCTCCTGATCGTTCGCCATGGCTGTCGATGCGCTCAAAATCCCCAGAGCGATCAGACTCATCCGTTGCTTCAACATTTTCTTATATTCCTTATTACTGGTTGAGTACGCGCTATGACACCAGGCCCCGTATCGCTTTCTGGTGTCGACTTTCTCCAGAAAAAACAAGGCCCGCGGACGACTGAACTGCCGCGGGCCTTTTCTTATTGGATGAGTCATGGCTGTTAGCCACAGGCGTTGGACGCAATCCTATGCGCGCGTTGAACTATGTGTCAATTTCGTGAACCGCTTGTATTTAGGCTAAATAATTCTAAGCACAGACCTATGGCGCTTTGGCAAAAGTCGGAAAAACCGCCTTTCTCCTGCCGAAAACACACTAAGTAACAAATTATCAGCCGCTACGTTTGGGAATAGATCACGCGGGCAAATGCAAAGCATTACCATTCGCGCACTTCTTCCTACCTGACAATTCGGACACATTTCCCCATGCTCGCCCCTCGCCTGACGCCCATTTCCCTTGGGCTTTCCGTTGTGCTGTCGGCCAGTTTCGCCTGCGCCACCACGGTCTTGCCTGCCACCTCGATCAGCGCCGAAGTCGATGAAGACGACCCGCGCGTCAAGGAGAGCAACACCGCCACGCGCACCGCGACTGCCGTGCGTTATGTGCCCCAGGCGATCGACTCGGTGAAAACCGAAAACCTGCGCGCCTATGGCACTAACGATCTGGGCCAGGCGTTGAGCGGTATTCCCAACGTCAGCAGCGGCGCCGACACCCGCTTCGACAGCCTGCGTATCCGTGGTTTCGACGCCAGTAATGACTTCTACCTGGACGGCATTCGCGACGACAGCCAGTACGTGCGCGATCTGCACAATATCGAGCGCATCGAAGTGCTGAAGGGGCCGGCGGCGGTGCTCTATGGGCGCGGCGGCCAGGGCGGGATCGTCAATCGGGTCAGCAAGCTGCCATCCCCCGGCCGTCAATCCAGCCTTGAAGCCCAGGGCGGCAGCAACGACCTGCGCAGTGTGTATGCCGACCTGAGCACCGATCCCAGCGATACCATCAGCCTGCGCCTGAACATGGGCAACCAGGACACCAACAGCTTTCGCGATGGTGTCAGTGGCAACCGCCAGTTGTTCGCGCCGTCGATGAGCTGGCAGCTCACGCCCGAGTTGAACTGGCTGGTGCAATACGAATACAGCCGCTACAACCGCACGCCGGACCGTGGCATTCCTGGGGTCAACGGGCGCCCTGCCGATGTGAGTCGCAGCACCACCTATTTCTCCAGCGGCGATTACATCGATGACACATCCCAGTCCCTGCGCTCCAGGCTTGCCTATGCGCTCACCGACGACTGGCAACTGCGCCACACCCTGGGCGTGTTCAAGCTCGACAGTGAGTTCGACAACACCTACCAGACCGGCTACGACGCGAAAACCAACACCGTCAGCCGCCAGCACTGGCAGCAGGACCTGACCACGCGCAATGTGTTCAACAACCTGGAGCTGGAGGGTGGTTTCGAGACCTTGGGCCTCGAGCACCGCCTGCTCACGGGGATTGAACTGGGCAGCCAGCGCCGCGATCCGACACTCTACTCAGCCACCGCGACCAATCGGGGCGGCCAGGCTGTGCCGAGCCTGGACCTCAACCAGCCCAATCGTCACCTCAACCATACCGGGCGGATGAGCGTTTCGAGCAACAACCACACTGAAGTCGAAAGCCGCGCGCTGTACGTGCAGGACCAACTGCGCCTGAACGATCAGTGGCAGCTCCTGGGCGGGCTGCGCTATGACCGCTTCGAAGTGGGCACCACCAACAAGCTGCGCGATACGCAGCAGGACGTCGAAAGCCACAGCACCAGCCCGCGCGTCGGCTTGGTGTGGACGCCTCTGGAACATCACTCGTTCTATGCCTCGTGGAGCAAAACCTTCTCCCCGGCAGGCGGCGGTTTGATCGGCATCACGCCGAACGCGGCCGGCAGCGTCAACGACTTGAGCCCCGAACTGACCAAACAGAAGGAGATCGGCGTCAAAAGCGATTGGCTCGACGACCGCTTGAGCACCACCTTGGCGGTGTATGAACTGGTGCTCTACAACCGCCGCACCAGCGACCCGCTGGACCGCACGATTACCCTGCTGACCGGCGAGCAACGTTCACGCGGCATCGAACTGACAGCCACCGGCAAGATCGTCGGCAATTGGTATGTGCGCGGCGGCGTGGGTCTGCAGGATGCCAAGGTCGAGAAGGACAACAACGGTTTCGAAGGCAAGCGCATCAGCGACGTGGCCAAGCGTAATGGCAGCCTATTTGTCACCTGGAAGCCGGAGATGGGTTGGTATGCGGAAACCGGGCTGACCCTGGTCGGTGATCGTTATGCCGACAGCCTCAACACCGTGGTGTTACCGGGATATGGTCGCTGGGATGCGCTGGCCGGGTTCCGTCAACAGGCGTGGGATGTGCGGGCGGCGTTGAACAATATCGCTGACAAACACTATTACGCCTCCGCGACCAGCGTGGCGCAGATCCAGCCGGGTGAGCCGCGTAGCCTGGTGGTGACAGGGACCTACAGCTTCTAGGTTCGATCAGACCAGACGCAACCAATGTGAGAGGGGGCTTGCTCCCGATTGCGGTGGATCAGTCCATATTTCGTTGACTGACACACTGCTATCGGGAGCAAGCCCCCTCCCACATTGATTCTTCGGTGCTCTTCAGTTGCGCTCCAGCGCGCACAACACCTGCACCTCATCCTCCGTGAACAAGCCCGCCGGGTAGCGTTCACTCATCACGCTGCGCAAGTCAGGCTGTTGCCTGCCATGGCGCGCGCCGTTTTCCTTCAACCAGAGCGCCAGCGCGTGGATCGCGTCGCCGTCGACCCGCACCGGGTGGAACGTGCGCGTGTACATCGGGTTGATTTCGGCATTCATTTCAGCGCTCTCTCCTGCTGCGTGAGCGGCTAACTTACTCAAGGTTTGTGACAGAACCATGCGGTCATCACCTTGGCGCTCTGTGGTGTGTTTGCCGATACAAGAGGTATGCCAATCTCCCGCATTCACAGGTATTCAGGCACAAAAAAGCCCGCGACCGTGCTGGGTCGCGGGCTTGCCTGGAACACTGCGTTCGCGCAGTGCTCCCTCGCCCTCAAGGCGCTGTTACAACTGCACTCAATTTCTCTGCGGTGCTGGCTGCTGCTGGGTCAGGCAGTGAATATTGCCACCCCCCAGTAACAGTTCGCGGCCCGGCACCATCACCACTTCGTGTTGTGGAAACAGGTTCTGCAGGATCTGCTTAGCCTGATGATCCAGCGGGTCATCGAAACTCGGCGCGATGATGCCACCGTTGACGATCAGGAAGTTGACGTAGGAACCGGCCAACCGCACGCTCGGATTTCGTTCCTGGCTGCCGTCTACCGGATCGACACCGGCACATTCTTCTTCGGTGGCATACAGCGGCCCCGGAATCGGCATCTTATGCACCGTGAACGAGCGGCCGCGGGCGTCGGTGCTGCTTTGCAGTACGTCCATGGCGGCATGGCAGCGCGGGTAGTTCGGGTCTTGCGGGTCATCGGTCCAGGCCAGCAGCACTTCACCTGGGCGCACGTAGCAGCAGAAGTTATCCACATGGCCGTCGGTTTCGTCGTTGAACAGGCCATCCGGCAACCAGATGATCTTATCCACAGCCAGGTTGGCGCTGAGCACCGCTTCAATGGCTGCGCGGTCCAGATGCGGGTTGCGGTTGCGGTTCAACAGGCATTCTTCGGTGGTGATCAGGGTGCCTTCGCCGTCGACGTGGATCGAACCGCCCTCCAGCACAAAACCTTCGGTGCGATAACGCGACGCGCGCTCGATCTCGAGAATCTTGCCGCCCACCTGTGCGTCACGGTTCCACGGCGCATACAGGCCACCATCGAAACCGCCCCAGGCGTTGAAATCCCAGTTCACCCCACGTACTTCACCGCTGTCGTTGATCACGAAGGTCGGCCCCGTGTCCCGTACCCAGGCGTCGTCGCTGGACATTTCCACCACGCGGATATTCGGCACATCCAGGCGGCTACGAGCGTTTTCATATTGGCTGGCGGAAACCGCAACGGTCACCGGCTCGAACCGTGCGATGGCCTTGGCCACGGCCACGTGGGCCGCTTGCGCCGGCTTACCGCCCAGGCGCCAGTTGTCCGGGCGCTCGGGCCAGATCATCCAGGTTTGAGTCTGTGGCGCCCATTCGGCGGGCATATGGAAGCCATCGGCGCGTGGTGTGCTGTGCAGGGTGGTCATGGCGATGAGGACTCCGAATGGGGTGAAAGCCGACTTTATAACGGATAAATATCGGCTTTAATAGTGAAAAAAATAATAATCAGGCTAGATCACTTAATTTAGTCGATAACAATCGAATGACTACAGCTCATCCAGCACCTTCGACAGCATGTCGACGAAGAAATCCACACTGCGCCGGGTCGTGACCATCGGCGGCTTGATCTTGAGGATGTTCAGGTGGTCGCCGGTCGGCTGCATGAAGATTCCCAGTTCGCGCAGACGGTCGCATAACAGCGCAGTCTCTTGCGTCGCGGGTTCCAGGGTTTGTCGGTCACGTACCAGCTCGAGGCCCAGATAGAAGCCGGAACCGTGTACCGCACCGACCAGCGGATGATGCTCGATCAACGCTTGCAGGCGTGTCTTGAAATACCCGCCCACTACTTGGGCGTTTTCCCACAGCTTTTCCTCTTCCATCACATCCAGCACCGCCATGCCGATACGGCAGCTCACCGGGCTGCCGCCCGATGACGAGAAGAAATAGCCCTCGGCCTCCAGGGCTTCGGCAATCTCTCGACGGGTGATCACCGCGCCCAGCGGCTGCCCGTTGCCCATCCCCTTGGCCATGGTAATGATGTCCGGCACGACGCCCTGCTCTTCAAAGCCCCAGAAAAAATGCCCCATGCGCCCATAACCTACCTGCACCTCATCGGCAATGCAGACACCGCCCTGGGCGCGGACCAGCCCATAGACCTGCTGCAAATAGCCGGGCGGCAACGAAATGCCACCGGCGTTGCCATACACCGGTTCGCAGATGAAACCCGCCAGTTGGCGTTGGCCAGCGGCGATTTTCGCCAGGTTATGCTCCACGCTTCGTACATAGTCAGGCGCACTGTCTGGCCCGCGAAACTCACCCCGGTAGGTATTCGGCGCCGTCACCGGGTGCACCCAGTCCGGGCGGCTGCTCAACGCCTGGGGATTATCGGCAATCGAGGTAGACACCGCGTCCGCCGCCACCGACCAGCCGTGATAGGCCTCCAGCACGCTGAGCATGTCGCGCCCGCCGCTGTAGGCCCAGGCCAGGCGGATCGCCAGGTCATTGGCCTCGGTGCCGCTGTTGACCAGGAACACCCGGTCCATGCCCGCCGGCGCCAGCGCCAGCAGGCGTTCGGAAAACTCGGCGATCGCCGCGTAGTGAAAACGTGAATTAGTGTTGAGCAATGACCATTGCCGCGCCGCCACTGCTGCCATGCGCGGGTGGCCGTGGCCCAGCACCGCCACGTTGTTGAGCATGTCCAGGTAGGAGCGGCCCTGCATGTCGATCAAGTGATTGCGCCAGCCCCGCTCGATACGGGGCGGGTCGACGTAATAATGCTTCTGCGAACGGGCGAAGCTGGCGTCGCGCCGGGCCAGCAGGGCTCCGGCGTCCAGCTCCGGTTCGGCATCACAGGCCAGCCCGAGCAACGCCGCCGGTGACGGGCACAACGCCTGCCACGCCGACGCCCGGGAAGGCGCACAGAACAGCGGGGGAGCAAGATCGGCACGACACAGCTGCACGATCAACGGCCCGTGGACTTCACCGAGTATTTGCCCCTTCACCACCTGCGCACCGGCTTTGAGCCGCGTTGTCACGCCCCATACGCGCAGATTCAGGCGCTCTTCGTACACACACAGCAAGCCGTCGGCGCCCTCGCGCAGTGTCCCGGCGAAAGGTGCCTCAAGCACTGTGCCATGGGGCAGGCTTAATTCGACATGAAGAGCGAAGGTGTCCGGTTCCCCAGCACTGTCCGGGCGGGTGCGCGACAAGCGATATTGCCCATAACGGCTGGCTGCCAGCCCATGCACCGCAGCGGCTTCATTCAGCAGCCGCCGATCCATGCCCGGCGTCTCCCAATTGCCCGCCTCGAAATGCGGGCTGAGCACGCCCAGGTCGATCAGCGCGAACTCCCGCCCGACCAGCCCCGGCAGCAAGGGGGCAAAGTCCTGGCTGGCCAAGGCAGGCAACGCCTCGCCGACACTACTCAGGATCGCCGCTTCCATCAGTTCGAACGGCACCGACGTGGCGACATGGAAAATTTCCCACTCGTGCTCGGCGTTCTTCAACAGGTAGGCGTTATCAGGGTCCAGACGTCGCTGCTGCTCACTGCTCAACACCAACACTGCCGCGCGGGCGACGATCAACGGCCACAGCGCGCGCAACTCTTCATGCTGCAACGGCGTGATGGCGTGACAGGCCCGGATCGCCGGCAGGATGGCAAACGGGTCGCCCTCAGCGTGATGCAGCAGCGCGGCGCACGTCACCGACAGGTCAGCGATGCGCCAGGTGTGTACCAGGTCGCCGAAATCGATCACACCCTGGACCTGCCAATACCGCTGCGCATCGCGCTGCCAGACCACGTTGTCATCGGTGATGTCCATGTGCACGGCCTGCCAGGGCAGGTGTGCAGCCAGAGGCCGGATATGCGCTTCGATCTGCCCGGCGACCTGCTCCAGTGCAGTGCGATGGGGAAGCTCGGGCAAGGTCGCCAGCAGATGGGTAATCAGCTCCTGCGCGTGGCGTGGGTCCCATTGCAGGGTGCGGTCCAGGCCGGGATGGGTGAACGTTGACAGTGCCAGGCTCATTCGCCCGCACAGGTCGCCGAACCCTGCGATTACATCGCGGCCCAGGTGAGGCAAGTCGGTCAGCGGCTGGCCGTCGATGTAGTCCAGTAGCCGCAGGTGCAGGGTATGCCCATCGACGGTGACGCTCAGCAATTCGTCGCCATTGAGGGCTTTGATGACCTTGGGCACGCGCACTTGTACGTGTGCCTGCAGCTCGTTGAGGGCTGCATGCTGGGCCAGTAGCTCGATTGCGGCGTAGTCACCCCGGCAGATTTTCAGAACGAAGCGGCCCAAGGCGCTGTCGATCCTGTAGTTAAGGTCTTGTTGGCTGCCCAATGACTGCAATGTGCCCCTGAGGCCGTAATGCTGCTCAAGCAAATGGGCCGCCTGCTCGAGGCTCAACTGGGGGCAAGGCAAACTGGCACGATGGATCAATGTGGCAAGCAACATTGTGACGACCTCGGTTTTATCAGGCGTCTATATCGCCATTGTTCCGGGGCGTTAATCAACCCCTCGTGCTCGCCGCACTTGCGCCCGCCCGATTCACAACTCAAGCTATGCTTCTTTCGCTTAATGTCCGTCTAAGGAAAAGGCCCTCGACATGCGTATTCTCATCACCGGCGGTGCCGGATTTATTGGCTCGGCCCTGATCCGGCATCTGATCCAGCACACCGAGCATGAAGTGCTCAACCTGGACAAACTCACTTACGCCGGCAACCTTGAGTCGCTGGCCAGCATTGCGTCCAACAGCCGCTATGAGTTCGTCCAGGCCGATATCATCGACCAGGCCACCGTCAGCGCGGTGCTGGCGCGCTTCAAGCCCGAAGCGATCATGCATTTGGCGGCCGAGTCCCATGTGGACCGTTCCATCGACGGCCCGTCGGATTTTATCCAGACCAACATTGTCGGTACCTACAGCCTGCTGGAAGCCACCCGGGCGTACTGGCAGACGCTGGCAGAACCGGCTAAAAGCGCATTCCGCTTCCACCACATCTCCACTGACGAGGTGTATGGCGACCTGCACGGTGTGGACGATCTCTTCACCGAAACCACGCCCTACGCCCCCAGCTCGCCGTACTCTGCGAGCAAGGCAGCCTCCGACCATCTGGTCCGCGCCTGGCAGCGTACCTACGGCTTGCCGGTGCTGTTGACCAACTGCTCAAACAACTATGGGCCGTTCCACTTCCCAGAAAAGTTGATTCCTCTGGTTATCCTCAACGCCCTGGCCGGCAAGCCGTTGCCGGTCTATGGCGATGGCTTGCAAGTGCGCGACTGGCTGTTCGTCGAAGACCACGCCCGTGCGCTGCTCAAGGTAGTGACTACTGGGGTGGTGGGCGAGACCTACAACATCGGTGGCCACAACGAACAGAAGAACATCGACGTAGTTCGCGGCATCTGCGCCCTGTTGGAAGAGCTGGCGCCACAGCGTCCAGCCGGGGTGGAAAAGTTCACCGACCTGATCACTTTCGTCAAGGATCGTCCGGGCCACGACCAGCGGTACGCGATCGACGCCAGCAAGATCGAGCGCGAACTGGGCTGGGTCCCGGAAGAAACCTTTGAAACCGGCCTGCGCAAAACCGTGCAGTGGTACCTCGATAACCTGGAATGGTGCCGCAGGGTCCAGGATGGCAGTTATCAAGGTGAACGACTCGGCAATACTGACGTAAAGGATCTGATCGCATGATGAAGGGAATTGTATTGGCCGGCGGTTCCGGCACCCGTTTGCACCCCATTACCCTGGGCGTGTCAAAGCAGCTGTTGCCGGTGTATGACAAGCCGATGATCTATTACCCGATCTCGGTGCTGATGCTGGCGGGTATCAAGGACATCCTGGTGATCTCCACGCCCGTGGACCTGCCGCAATACCGCAACCTGTTGGGCGATGGCAGCCAGTTCGGCGTGCGTTTCAGCTATGCAGAGCAGCCTTCGCCCGACGGCTTGGCACAAGCGTTCATCATTGGCGAGGAATTCATCGGGGATGACCCGGTGTGCCTGATCCTGGGCGACAACATCTTCCATGGCCAGCATTTCGGTGACCAATTGCGCCACGCTGCCCAACGCCCGTCGGGCGCCACGGTGTTCGGCTACTGGGTGAAAGACCCGGAGCGTTTCGGCGTGATCGATTTCGACCAAGAAGGCCGTGCCCTGTCGATCGAGGAAAAACCGGCGAAGCCTAAATCCAGCTATGCGGTGACCGGCCTGTATTTCTATGACAACGACGTGATCAAGATCGCCAAGGCCGTCCAGCCTTCGCCACGCGGCGAGCTGGAGATCACCGACGTCAACAACGCCTACCTCAAGCGCGGCGACCTGCACGTTGAGCGTTTCGGTCGTGGTTTCGCCTGGCTTGATACCGGCACCCACGACAGCTTGCTGGAAGCGTCGACCTATGTGCAGACCATCGAGCACCGCCAGGGCCTGAAAGTAGCCTGCCTGGAAGAGATTGCCTACGAGAACGGCTGGATTGATCGTGACTATCTGCTGGAACGTGCGAAATATTTCGGCAAAACTGGCTATGGTCAGTATCTGTACACTCTGGCCGGGAACCCTAAATGAATGTGAGCGCCACTGAGCTGCCTGGTGTATTGGTCATCGAACCAAAGGTTTTTGGCGATGACCGCGGCTTTTTTTATGAGAGTTTCAACGCTCGCGAATTTGAAAACGCCAGCGGATTGAAACTTCAATTCGTGCAGGACAACCACTCACGCTCGTTGAAAGGCGTGCTGCGCGGCTTGCACTACCAGGTAGAACACGCCCAGGGGAAACTGGTGCGGGTGACGGCCGGGGAAGTATTGGATGTGGCGGTGGACATCCGCCGCAGCTCTCCTCATTTCGGTCAATGGACCAGCGTGCGCCTGTCTGCCGAGAACAATCGTCAACTGTGGATTCCACCCGGTTTCGCCCATGGGTTCGTTGTGCTGAGCGATTACGCCGAATTCCTCTACAAGACGACGGATTACTACACTCCGTCTGCCGAGCGGTGCATTCGCTGGGACGACCCGGACCTCAATATCAATTGGCAACTCAATGGCCCACCGACCCTGTCCGCCAAGGATCAAACCGGTAAAAGCCTGAAAGTTGCGGACCTGTTCCCATGATAGCCCCCCTGAAAATTCTGATCACCGGCCAACACGGCCAAGTCTCCCAGGAGCTGCAACAGCGGCTCCAAGGCCTGGGCGAACTCATCGTCCTCGGCCGCGACCAGCTTGACCTGGCCAACGCCGAGCAGATTCGCCAACAAGTGCGCGCCCACCGCCCAAGCCTGATCATCAACGCCGCCGCCCACACGGCGGTCGATCAGGCCGAAAGCGAGCCGGAAGCAGCCTTCGCCATCAACGCCATCGCCCCCGGCATCCTCGCCGAAGAAGCCAAGGCCCTTGGCATCCCGCTGATTCACTACTCGACCGACTACGTGTTCGACGGCAGCAAGCCGGCCCCTTACACCGAAAGCGACTCACCCAACCCACTGGGCGTCTACGGCCAGAGCAAACTGGCGGGCGAGCAGGCGATTGCGGCCGTGGACGGGAAGTACCTGATTCTGCGCACCAGTTGGGTTTATTCGAGCCACGGCAAGAATTTCCTGCTGACCATGCAGCGTCTGCTGCAGGAGAAGCCGCAGATGCGCATCGTCGCCGACCAGATCGGCGCGCCAACCTGGGCCGGGACCATCGCCAACAGTACGCGTGCGTTGATTGAGCGCTGGCAAGCCGGTAACGCCGGGGATTGGGGGGTTTACCACCTCACGGCCCAGGGTGAGACGTCGTGGTTCGGCTTTGCCGAGGCCATTGGCCAAGCCCTTCGCGCTGCGGGCAAAGCCTGCGCCGAACTGGAAGCGATCCCGTCCAGCGCATATCCGACACCCGCCCGGCGCCCGCTGAACTCGCGCCTGGATTGCAGCCGTCTGCAACAGCAATGGCAAGTCAGCCAGCCGCAGTGGCAAGACGCATTGCACGAGTGTCTTGCCGGGCAGCACTAGGCATAATGCGCCTGTACCCACAGGCGCACGATTCCCATGACCCCACCCCTTCCGCGAAGACCCCGCTGGCGCAGCCTCGCCCTGTTGGCGCTGTGCCTGGCGCCGCTGCTCTGGCCGCTGGAGCACCTGGCCGAGCGCTACTACCGCAGCGAGCTGGCCGGGCAAAACCGTCAGACCCTCGACCTGTACGTCGCCAACCTGTTGGGCACCCTGCATCGCTATGAAGTGCTGCCGCAGATCCTCGGTGACCTGCCGGCCTTGCGCACCGCGCTGGATGCGCCTCACGTCAGCACCAACCTGGTCAACGCCAACTCGCTGCTCAAGGACGTCGCCGCCCAGGCCGGGGTGGAGGTGATGTACCTGATGGACACCACCGGCAAGACCCTCGCCGCGTCCAACTGGGACAAACAAGACAGCTTTGTCGGGCGCAACTTTTCCTTTCGCCCCTATTTCAGCGAAGCCATGGCCGGGCGCCTGGGGCGTTTTTTCGGGCTGGGCACTACCTCGGCCAAGCGCGGTTACTTCTTCGCCGCCGCCGTGCGCGATGGTGAGAACATCATTGGCGTGCTGGTGGTCAAGGTAGACCTGGACCACACCGAGAGCTTGTGGGGCAACACCCCGGAACAACTTCTGGTGACCGACCACAACGGCGTGGTAATCCTCACCTCGCGCCCGCAATGGCGGTTCCGCGCCACCCGGCCGCTGACCGCCGCAGAGCGCCAGGCCATTATTGCCATTCAGCCTTATCCCACCCGTGATCCTCAGCCGCTGAACCTCAGCAGCAGCGCCTGGCTGCGCCAATCCACCGCCATCGCCGAGACCGGCTGGAATGTGGAAATCCTCGCCCCCCAATCCTTGATCAACCGCCCGGTGCGTACCGTGGTGGCCGTAGGCGGCGCGACCTTGCTGGTGCTGATGCTGCTGCTCGGCTTGATGATGCAGCGCCGCCGGCATTACCTGGAGCGTATCGCCTTCGAAGCCAAGGCCCGCCGCGAGCTGGAAATGCGCGTGGCCGAGCGCACCAGCGACCTGGAAGGCCTGAACCGGCGCCTGAAACAGGAAGTGCTGGAGCGCGAACACGCCCAGCAGGAACTGGTACGTGCCCAGGATGACCTGGTGCAGGCCGGTAAACTCTCGGCGCTGGGCACCATGTCGGCCAGTATCAGCCATGAACTGAACCAACCCCTGGCAGCGATTCGCAGCTACGCGGAAAATGCTGAAATCCTGCTCGACCATGAACGCACCGCCGATGCGCGCGGCAACCTCAAGCTGATCAGCGAACTGACCGGGCGCATGGCCTCGATCATCGCCCACTTGCGCGCGTTCGCCCGCCGTGACCGCCACGCGCCGGAAAGCGTGGCGCTGCAACCCGCGCTGGACGATGCCCTGGCCTTGCTGGCCAAACGGCGGCGCTCGATGGAAGTGGAATTGATCCGCGACTTACCCGAAGCGACCTTATGGGTACAAGCCGGCGAAACCCGTCTGCGCCAGGTGCTGGGCAACCTGCTGGCCAATGCCCTGGACGCCCTTACCGAAAAAGGCCCGCCGCGCAAGCTGTGGCTGAGTGCCCAAACCACTGACCAGGGCGTCAACCTGTACATTTGCGACAACGGCCCAGGCTTTTGCATGGAGGCGTTGGGCCGCGCCAGCGAGCCGTTCTACACCACCAAGACGCGCACCCAGGGCCTCGGCCTGGGCCTGGCGATCTGTGACACCCTGATGCGTGCCTTCGGCGGCGAACTGCTGTTCGCCAACCACAAGGAAGGCGGCGCGCTGTTAACCTTGAAATTGCGTGCCGGCTCGCCGGGCGTCAGTCTGCAACCGTCCGAGGACCGCAGTGTATGAGTATCGATAACCAGATTCAGGTGGTGCTGATCGATGACGATCCCCATTTGCGTCAGGCGCTGTGCCAGACCCTGGACCTGGCCGGGCTGAAAGTGCTGCCCCTGGGCGAAGCCAGCGGCCTCACCGCGCGCTTGTCGCGGGACTGGTCGGGCGTGGTGGTCAGCGATATCCGCATGCCCGGCATGGACGGCCTGGAATTGCTCGCCGAACTGCACGGCCAGGACCCGGACCTGCCCGTGCTGCTGATCACCGGCCACGGTGACGTGCCGCTGGCGGTGCAGGCCATGCGCGCCGGCGCCTATGACTTCCTCGAAAAGCCCTTCGCCAGCGACGCCTTGCTCGACAGCGTGCGCCGCGCACTGGCCCTGCGCCGACTGGTGTTGGACAACCGCAGCCTGCGCCTGGCCCTCAGCGATCGGCAGCAACTGAGCACGCGCCTGGTGGGGCATTCGCCGCAGATGCTGCGCCTGCGCGAGCAAATCGGCGCACTGGCAGCGACCAAGGCCGATGTGCTGATCCTTGGCGAAACCGGGGCCGGCAAGGAAGTGGTCGCCCGCGCCTTGCACGATCTGTCGAGCCGCCGCAGCGGTCCGTTCGTGGCGATCAACGCCGGGGCCCTGGCCGAATCGGTGGTGGAAAGCGAGCTGTTCGGCCATGAACCGGGCGCGTTTACCGGCGCGCAGAAGCGCCGCATCGGCAAGTTCGAATTCGCCAATGGCGGCACGCTGTTCCTCGATGAAATCGAAAGCATGAGCCTGGATGTACAGGTCAAGCTGTTGCGCCTGCTGCAGGAGCGCGTCGTGGAGCGCTTGGGCGGCAACCAGTTGATTGCACTGGATATCCGCATCATCGCCGCCACCAAGGAAGACCTGCGCCAGGCGGCCGACCAGGGCCGCTTCCGGGCCGACTTGTATTACCGCCTGAATGTCGCGCCGCTGCGCATTCCGCCACTGCGCGAGCGCGGTGAAGATGCGCTGATGCTGTTCCAGCACTTCGCCGACGAAGCCAGCAGCCGCCACGGCCTGCCCTTGCATGAGCTGCAACCGGGCCAGCGCGCGCTGCTGCTGCGCCACAGTTGGCCAGGTAACGTACGCGAGCTGCAAAACGCCGCCGAACGCTTTGCCCTGGGCCTGGAACTGGCCTTGGACAGTACGCTGGACAATCCATCGGCCAGCACACTGACCTCCACGCCCGGCGGCTTGAGCGAGCAAGTCGAACAATTCGAAAAAAGCCTGATCGCCGCCGAACTGACCCGCCCCCACAGCTCCATGCGCAGCCTTGCCGAAGCCCTCGGCGTGCCCCGCAAAACCCTGCACGACAAACTGCGCAAGCATGGCCTGAACTTCGCCGACAGCGCCAGCCACAGCGCAGACGACGAATGACCCTGCCCACCCGCCAAGAGACCGCCATGAGCCGCGACAGCCGTTACCTGGAATCCATCCTCCACCACGACATCCCCCTCACCCGGGAAATGGGCCTCAAGGTGCTCGACTGGCAACACGGCCAACTGCAACTGCATTTACCCTTGCAGGCCAATATCAACCACAAGAGCACCATGTTTGGCGGCAGCCTCTACTGCGGCGCCGTGCTGGCGGGTTGGGGTTGGTTGCACCTGAAACTGCGCGAAGAGGGCATCGAAGACGGGCATATCGTGATTCAGGAAGGGCAGATCAGCTATCCGTTGCCGGTGACGCAGGACGCGACGGTGATTTGCGCAGCGCCGGAGGAGAAAGTGTGGAAGCGCTTTGTCGCAACGTACAAGCGCTATGGGCGAGCGCGATTGGCGCTGGAGACGTGGATTGTGAATGAGGGCAGTGACGAAAGAGCAGTAGCCTTCACTGGTCAGTACGTCCTGCACCGCTAAAAATGTGGGAGGGGGCTTGCTCCCGATAGCGGTGTATCAGCAGCACATTCAGTGACTGACACTCCATTATCGGGAGCAAGCCCCCTCCCACAGTTTGATCTGTCGCGGCTTCAGGATCTGGCCAGGGTCAACAGGCGCTCACGCCACGCCGCCTTGGCCGGCAACGCCAGGAAGAACGGGTTCAACAACGATTCCCGCGCCGGGTAGCTGAACGGTTTGCCATTCAACTCCAGCACTTCGCCCCCCGCCCCTTCCAGCACGCCTTGCGCCGCCGCAGTGTCCCACTGCGAGGTCGGCGCCAGGCGCGGATAGCAGTCGGCACTGCCCTCGGCCAACAGGCAGAACTTCAACGAGCTGCCGATATTCGCCAGTTTCAGCTCCCCCAAGCCTTGGCTTAGCCCCTCCAGCAAACGCTCCTGCTCCGGGCTGGTATGACGGCGGCTGGCAACCACGGTAAAGGCTTCACCCGCGGCCGGAGCCTGGCGCACCTGGATCTGCCTGGGCGCGGCATTCACATCCGAACGCCAAGCCCCCAGGCCCGCGCCGCCGAAGTAGCAACGACCACTGGTGGGCATAGACACCACGCCGAACACCACGCGGCCTTGTTCGATCAAGGCGATATTGACGGTGAATTCTTCACTGCCACCAATGAATTCCTTGGTCCCATCCAACGGGTCCACCAGCCACCAACGCTGCCAACCGGCGCGCACGCTCTGGTCGATATCGGCGTCTTCTTCGGACAGCACCGGAATGCTTGGGTCCAGCGCAGTGAGGCCAGCGAGAATCAGATGGTGCGCAGCCAGGTCGGCGGCCGTCACCGGCGAATCATCCGCTTTGGAGGTAACCGCGACGTCGGCACGCCAGTACGGCAGGATGGCTTCACCGGCCTGGCGAGCCAGTTCGATGACGGGGGCGATAAAGGGATGGCCCAGAAACAGTTCGCTCATAAGGTAAACACTCCACGCTGGGTCAGCAGGTCTCGCACCAGGTACAGCGCGGCAAGCGCCCGGCCCTCACTGAACTGCTCGTTTTGCGCCAGCGCCGACAGCTCACGCAGGTTGACCCGCTCCACGCGCATGGGCTCGGGCTCATCGCCTTCCAAGCGCTCTTCATAAAGCTCGGTGGCCAGCACCACCTGGATTTTCTGGCTCATGTAGCCGGGAGACAGCGAAAGCTCAGTGATGTGTTCCAACTGGCGTGCGCCATAGCCGGCTTCTTCCTTGAGTTCGCGGTCAGCCGCCGCCAGCACATCCTCGCCGGGCTCGATCAAGCCTTTAGGCAAGGACAACTCATACTCGTCGGTGCCACCGCAGTACTCTTCCACCAGCAAGGCATGGTCTTCGTCGATCATCGCGACGATCATCACTGCGCCGTAACCGGCACCACGGCCCACCAGGCGTTCGTAGGTCCGTTCAACGCCATTGGAAAAGCGCAATTGCACTTCCTCCACGCGGAACAAACGGCTACTGGCGACTATTTCGCGGGCGAGGACGGTGGGTTTCTGGCGCATGAACGGCTCCTTGGCGTGATCGGGTTACTATACCGTGGCTTTTCCGATTGTCTGTGTCGGATATCTTTACTTACATGAGAACGCCCCATGCCCTCTTTGCCCTGGCACGCCATCGATACCGTCCTGCTGGACATGGACGGCACATTGCTCGACTTGCACTACGACAACCATTTCTGGATGGAGCACCTGCCCCAGCGTTATGCCGAACTGCATGGCGTAAGCCGGGCCATGGCCGAAATGGAACTGCAGCCCCTGTTCGAGCGTAACGCCGGACAGTTGCAATGGTATTGCCTGGATTTCTGGAGCGCCGAACTGAAGATCCCAGTGCGCGAACTCAAGCTTGAAACCGCCCACCTGATCGCCCTGCGCCCGGACGCCGATACATTTCTGGCGGCGATCAAACAGGCCGGCAAACGCGTGATTCTGATCACCAATGCTCACCGCGATTCGTTGTCATTGAAGTTGGAGCGCATTGAGCTGGCGCCGTACTTCGAGCAACTGATCAGCTCCCACGATTACGGTTTTCCCAAGGAAAACCAGCAGTTCTGGGAAGCGCTGCACGCTGATATCCAGTTCGACCCGGCCCGCAGCCTGTTTATCGACGACACCTTGCCGATCCTGCGCAGCGCCAGGGAGTTCGGTGTGGGGCATTTGCTGGCGGTGAAGGAGCCGGACAGCAAAAAGGGACCCAAGGACACCGCAGAGTTTGCGGCTGTCGAGGACTACCGCGATCTAATAGCCGGACTCTGAACCCATGTGGGAGGGGGCTTGCTCCCGATGGCGGTGTATCAGAAACACATCCAGTGACTGACACACTGCCATCGGGGGCAAGCCCCCTCCCACAGGGTTGTTGTGCGTATTACTCAGGAATACGCAGGGTCTGGCCTGGGTAGATTTTGTCCGGGTGCGACAACAGCGGCTTGTTGGCCTCGAAAATCTTGTTGTATTGGTTGGCATTACCGTACACAGCCAGCGAAATCGCGCTGAGGGTATCGCCCTTTTTCACCACGACGAAACGCGCAGCGGTAACCGCAGGGCCCGTGACGGTGATCTGATCATCCACGCTCGCCACGCCGGCGATGTTGCCCAGTGCCAGCAGGATTTTCTCTTTCTCTTCCTGGGTGGCCACTTCACCGGTCACGGTGACCTTGTCGCCATCCACCGTGGTTTGCACGTTTGGATTACCCAGGCCCACCTTGCTCACATGCTCCTTCAACTGCTCACTCGCATTAGCATTACCCGGCGTCAACAGGTCGACGATCTTTTCGCCGGCTTCTTTGATAAAGCTGAAAATACTCATAGTGCGCTCTCCTTGGGTTTAAGTTCCTGATGCCCAAGACTAGACCAGTCCCAAGGTTTTGGGTTCCAGCGCTCCCGAAGACGAGCAGACGACCGCGCAAAACCGAGCCTTGATCGACGCCGTCTATCACTACATCAATACTGGCAATTAGACGCGACCCTTTGTCGCGCCTAGTCTGAACACTGATCAATCCGTCGGTGGTAATTGCCTCATGAACGCCAAGCGCCCAACCTGCGCGGCGCCCGCCCTTGAAACGCCCGCGCCCGCCGCCAGCCAGAGCTATGAGTACAGCAATCTCGAACACACAGATGTCGGCAGTACTGCACTGGCCGAAGAGGTGGCGTTGGCGATTGCCTATAACGACATCAGCCAGGCCGTCATGCTGGTGACGCCGACCGACCTGGAAGACTTCATTGTCGGCTTCAGCCTTGGCAGCGGCATTATCACCGACGTCAGCGACATCTATGACCTGAAGCTCAGCGGCTCGGGCTCTGCACAGTACGCCCAGGTACAGATTTCCAGCCGGGCGTTCTGGAACCTCAAGCAGCAGCGCCGCCAATTAGCGGGCACCAGCGGCTGCGGGCTGTGCGGCGTCGAAGCCGTGGAGCAGGCTTTGCCCGACCTGCAGGTGCTGCCCGGCGCACCGTTGCCACCCGCCGCATGGCTTGATGGCCTGCGCCAGCGCATCAGCGCCTTCCAGCCCTTGGGCCAACACAGCGGCGCGGTGCACGCAGCCATATTTATGAACAACCAGGGCGAATTGCTGATGGGCCGCGAAGACATCGGCCGGCATAACGCCCTGGATAAATTGATTGGCGCACTGACCCGCCAACAGATTCCGACCGGCGGTGGCCTGGCAATTGTCACCAGCCGCTGCAGCCTCGAATTGATCCAGAAAGTCCTGCGCGCGGGCATCCAGACCCTGGTCAGCCTGTCGTCGCCTACCGGCCTTGCCCTGCAATGGGCGCGCCGGCATAACCTCAATCTCATCCACCTGCCGCAGAAAAGCGCGCCGCGGGTCTACAGCCCAGCGATGGAGTACCAGCCATGAGCCTTCACCACCAAGCCGACCAAACCCCAACCCCACGCTACAAGCCCTACAAAGGCCCGGCAGGCGGCTGGGGTGCACTGATCAGCGTGGCGCACGCTTGGCTGACCAGCGACAACGCGCTGAAAAACCTGCGCATGATGCTCAAGACCAACCAGAACGGCGGTTTCGACTGCCCGGGCTGTGCCTGGGGCGACTCGCCGGAAAGTGGCATGGTCAAGTTCTGCGAAAACGGCGCCAAGGCGGTCAATTGGGAAGCCACCAAGCGCCGCGTGGACGCCGCATTCTTCGCCAAACACAGCGTGACCGCGCTGCTTGAACAAAGCGATTACTGGCTGGAGTACCAAGGGCGTCTCACCGAGCCTATGCGCTACGACGCCGCGACCGACCACTACCAGCCCATCAGTTGGGACGCCGCGTTCGACCTGGTCGGCAAGCACCTCAATGCCCTGCCCAGCCCGGACATGGCCGAGTTCTACACCTCGGGTCGCGCCAGCAACGAAGCCGCCTACCTGTACCAGCTGTTTGTGCGCGCCTACGGCACCAACAATTTCCCGGATTGCTCGAACATGTGCCACGAAGCCAGCGGCGTCGCCCTGGCCCAGAGTGTGGGCGTGGGCAAAGGCACGGTGACCTTTGATGACTTCGAACATGCCGACGCAATTTTCGTCTGGGGCCAGAACCCCGGCACCAACCACCCACGCATGCTCGAGCCGCTGCGCGAAGCGGTGAAGCGCGGCGCTCAGGTGGTGTGTATCAACCCCCTGAAAGAACGTGGCCTGGAACGCTTCCAGCACCCGCAACATCCGCTGGAAATGCTCACCAACGGCGACAAGCCAACCAACACCGCCTACTTCCGCCCGGCGCTGGGCGGCGACATGGCCATCTTGCGCGGCATGGCCAAGTTCCTACTGCTGTGGGAGCGTCAAGCCTTGGCCGAAGGCAAGGAAGCAGTGTTCGATCACGACTTCCTCAACGAACACACCATCAACGTGCTGGACTATCTGGGCCAGATCGACGACACCTCGTGGGAGGAAATCGTCGAGCAGTCCGGCCTGACGCTGGTGGAGATCGAGCAAGCCGCGCGCATGTATGCCAAAGGCAAGAACGTGATCATGTGCTGGGCGATGGGCATCACCCAACACCGTCACTCGGTGCCGACCATCCAGGAAATCGCCAACCTGATGTTACTGCGCGGCAATATCGGCCGCCCAGGCGCCGGCCTGTGCCCGGTGCGCGGTCACAGCAACGTGCAGGGCGACCGCACCATGGGCATCAACGAACGCCCACCGGTGGCATTCCTCGACTCACTGGAGCGCCGCTTCCAGTTCCAGGTGCCGCGCACCAATGGCCACAACGTGGTCGAAGCCATCCACGCGATGCTTGAAGGCCGCGCCAAGGTGTTTATCGGCCTGGGCGGCAACTTCGCCCAGGCCACGCCGGACAGCACCCGCACGTTCGAAGCATTGCGTAACTGCGACCTGACTGTACAGATCAGCACCAAGCTCAACCGCAGCCATCTGATGCACGGCAAAGACGCGCTGATCCTTCCATGCCTGGGCCGTACCGACATCGACATCCAGGCCGAGGGCCCGCAAGCGGTGACTGTGGAAGACTCGTTCAGCATGGTCCACGACTCCAACGGCCAGTTGCAGCCGCTGTCGAAGCTGATGAAATCGGAGCCCGCGATTGTGGCAGGCATTGCCGCCGCGACCCTGGGCAGCAAACCGGTGGATTGGAATTGGCTGGTGGCTGACTACGGACGCATTCGCGACCTGATCGCCGACACCATTCCAGGCTTCAAGGACTTCAACGAGAAGCTCAAAAACCCGGGCGGTTTCTACTTGGGCAACTCCGCCGGCGCACGCCGCTGGAACACCCCATCGGGCCGCGCCAACTTCCGACCGAACGTCCTGCCCAAAGACCTGATTCACGAACGCACCCACGCCACGGGGCGTGTGCCGGACCTGATTATGCAGTCGATGCGTTCCCACGATCAGTACAACACCACGATCTATGGGCTAGACGACCGTTATCGCGGCGTCAAAGGCCAACGGGATGTGCTGTTCGTCAACGAAGCCGACATCATCCGCCTGGGCTTCAAGCCGGGGCAGAAGGCGGACATCATTTCGCTGTGGGAAGACGGCCGAGAGCGGCGCGTCAAGGGCTTTACCCTACTGGCGTTCGATATTCCGGCTGGGCAGGCCGCTGCTTACTATCCGGAAGTGAACCCTCTGGTGCCGTTGGAAAGCACGGGCGACGGTAGCCATACGCCAACGTCGAAGTTTGTGGCGATTCGTTTGGAAGCGGCGAGTGACAATGGGTTGATCATGGCGCGCTCGGCCTGACGTGTGCTACACATTTTGCAGGCACAAAAAAGGCCGCTTTTTATATAAAAGCGGCCTTTCCTAAGTAGCTAAAGACTCGTAAAAACAACTTAAGTTCCCTATACAAAACAGTAACTTAGCAAATTGTATACAACTGCTGCCGCCGGTCGGATTTCGATTGTCAGCGGCTCGATACAACCTCAGGATCGCGCCGTCATCCCCTTGAGGTTTCCCTGAATGAAGTTCTCCTCGATTCTCTTGTTGTCCCTTGGCCTGGTCAGTGGCGCAGCCATGGCCGGCGGCACCACCGAAGCCGGTGTGGGCGGCGCATTGGGCGGGGTTCTAGGCTCGGTTGTCGGCCAGCAGTTGGGCGGCAACACCGGTTCGACCATCGGCGCAGCGCTGGGTGGCGCGGGCGGTAGTGCGGTCGGCGCCGACAAGCGCAGCCGTGGCGAAGCAGCCATTGGCGGTGCACTGGGCGCCGCTGGCGGCAACGTAGTAGGCCGCAGTGTCGGCGGCAGCACCGGCGCACTGATCGGCTCAGCCGCCGGCGGTGGCGCAGGTGGCGCGCTGGGCAACTACATGGGCAACAAGAGCGATGACGATGACCGTCGTTACCGTGGCCGCGACGACCGTCGCTACTACCGCGATGGCCACCCTGGCCGCGGACATGCCTATGGGCATCGCAAGAACAAACATCACTACCGTCACCGCTAGGCTTTAAAGAACACTGCAAATCAATGTGGGAGGGGGCAAGCCCCTCCCACATTTGGTTCAGCGGTGTTTGCGGGACCGAGTCAGGCTACCAACCGCTGTAACGCCTCGCGCAACCTCCCCGGAATCGTCACCGGCTGGTTCGTGCCCCGATCGACAAACACATGCACAAAACGCCCCGCCGCACAGGCTTCCTGCTCGCCTGCCTTGAATACCGCCAACTCGTATTGCACTGAGCTATTGCCCAACTTGCCCACCCGCAGGCCGATATCAATGCGCTCAGGGAAAGCGATCGACGCAAAGTAATCGCACGCCGAACTGACTACAAACCCGACCACTTCCCCGTCATGAATATCCAACCCGCCCTGTTCGATCAGGTAGGTATTCACCGCCGTGTCGAAAAAGCTGTAGTAGGTGACGTTATTCACATGGCCGTACACGTCATTGTCGTGCCAGCGCGTAATGATCGGCTGGAAGTTTGCGTAATCGGCACGTTGTGGCACTGAGTCAGGCATGGGCACCTCTCGTTAGAAGGAGTTTACAGGTCATTTAAATGAGCTTCGGCCCACTCACGAACCTCGGCGTAGGGATAGTCCTCCAGCGCAGCGAAACCGGGAATGCCCCGCGCCTTCAACTTGGTGAACAACGGCACGCTGATCCCACCCAGAAAGCGCGTCAGCCGTTCCGCACCCGGCAATTGGCCGGTGTGCTCTTGATGCCTGTGGATAAAATCGCCGCACAGCCCCATAAAGTTTTTATCCACAAGCGGCGGCAGGCTCGGCGGCGGCGGTAGATGGGCGACGTGCCCATGGCACACCGAGCAATGCCCGCAACGCTCAGGTACATTTTCGTCGCCAAAATAGCGCGCCAGGCGTTGCCCCAGGCACTGCTCGGTGGCGAACAGATCAAGCATGGCGTGAATCCGCGCCACTTCTGTCACCTCGTGCTGCTTGAAGCCTGTGTATAACTCGGCGCTCAGCACCTGTGGGTCGAAATCGGTGTTCAGCAAGCTGTAGACCTCGGTCATCTGCTTGCTTTCCAATTCGATCAGGCCCTGCTCCTGGAAGTAATCCAACGCTTTCACCACACGACTGCGCTCGGCGTTGTGCTGCTGGTAGAGCGCGTCGAAATCCACGGTCGCCCAGGTTTTCGCGCGCTTGCACACCTGGATGATCGCCGCGACAAACTGTTGCCGCTCCCCGGAAAATCGCGCCAGCAAGGCATCGGGTTCGATCAGGTATTTGAAACGGTACTCGGCATAAAACGCGTAGCGCGGTGCGATCACGCCCTTGAGCTCCAACTGCACCAGCAGCGTCTTCAACGGCAGCTCGCGAATGTTACTGTGGTCCGATAAAGACCTGAGTAAAAACTCCCATTGGCCCTCGTCTCGCGCGGCCTGAACCTCTTCCAGCACTCGACGGATACCTTCCTGCTCCGGCGTATCGCCGTACACGAAGTTTTCCAGCACATTGAGGCTGTCGCGATTGGCCAGCACCAGGCAGTCCGAAGGCTGGCCATCGCGCCCGGCGCGGCCGATTTCCTGGCTGTAGTTTTCGATGGATTTGGGCAGGTCGAAGTGCACCACATTGCGGATATCACTCTTGTCGATGCCCATGCCAAACGCGATGGTGGCGACGATGCAATTGGAGCGCCCGCCCATGAAACGCTGCTGGATGCCCTCGCGTTTGTCGTGGGGCAAACCGGCGTGATACGCCTCGGCCTGGATGCCGTTACGGTTCAGGTGCTCGGCGATCTGCTCGGCGGTTTTTTGCAGGGTGACGTAGACGATGCTCGGCTGATTGGCCCGCTCGCTCATCCATTGCACGAGACGGCGGCGTTTGTCCGCGCCGCTCACCGGTTCTACCAACAAGTTGAGGTTGGGCCGGTAAAAGCCCGTGGTAATCACATCCTGCGGCGCAATGGCGAACTTGGCCTGCATATCGGCAATTACCTTGGGCGTGGCGGTAGCCGTAAGCAGCAGCGCTTGTGGGATCTTGAACTGGCGCTGGTAGTCGGGAAGCTTCAGATAGTCCGGACGGAAGTTGTGGCCCCATTCGGAAATGCAGTGCGCCTCATCCACCACCAGCAGCGAGAGCTGCACACTTTGCAGGAAGTTGCGGAAACGCTCGTTTTTCAAGCGTTCCACGGAAATCATCAGGATTTTCAATTCCCCTGACCGTGCGCGAGCCATCACGTCACTGGCGTCCTCGCGGCTTTGCGCCGAGTCGATGCTGCCCGCTGAAATGCCGTGACGCCGCAGGAAACCCAACTGGTCCTGCATCAATGCCAACAACGGCGACACCACCAGCGTCAGGTGTGGCAGCAATACGGCTGACAGTTGATAACACAGGGACTTGCCCGACCCGGTGGGGAAAATAGCGGCCGCCGAACGACCGGCCAGCACGGCGCTGACCGTCTCTTCCTGGCCCAAACGAAACTGTGGATAACCAAAGACCTGCTGGAGGGTGTCGTGCATAGGCTGTCACTCCATTGACCGTTGAACGTGGCTTAAAAACGTAGCCCATTAAGTTCAGCGGATCGAGAAAGGTCGCATGGAAAAAAGAGACAGGATGATACACAGGGTGCAGCAATGGCCTTGGGCCAAATACGACGGTAGGAACACCAACAACCAAATGTGGGAAGGGGCTTGCCCCCGATGGCGGTGGATCAGCTACAAATAACTCACTGATCCACTGCTATCGGGAGCAAGCCCCCTCCCACATCTTGGAACTGCCCTACACCTGAATCAGCGGTTCTGCACCCGCTCAATCGCCGTGTCGTACACCGGATTGGCCTTCTGCTCCTTGGCCAACTGGTAGTGACGCAGCGCATCCGGGAACTGGCCCGCCGCTTCGTAGATTCGCGCAATGTTGTAGTAGGCACCCGCGCGTACGGTTGCCGCATTGGCCCCCGTCGCCAGGGCGATAGCCTTGCGGTTGGCCCAGATCGACTCGGCGGTGTTGCCAGCCTTCTGATACGCCAGACCGAGGTTGCCATAGGCTTTACCGAAGCCGTTATCCAGATCAATGGCCTGGCGGAACAGGTCAATCGCCTGGTCCAGATTACCCGCCTGGTAGGCAGCTTCACCCTGCACATTCAGACGCTTCGCATCAGTCTGTGCGGAAGAGCTGACGGCTACTGCGGTAACGGCAACGCTGTCGTCCAGCAATGGTTTGACTTCGTTGAGTACATTGGCGGCATTCACGGTCACGCCGCTGAAGGTGTTGATGTCCTGGAAATCGCCACTGCCGGTCATGCGGAACACGGTCCACAGGTTACCGCTGCGGTTTTTCGGCACGTAGTAGGTGCGCACCAGCGATTGGCCCATGTACACGAATACTTTGGCTTCACTGTTGGACAACTGACGCGAGCCTGGATTGCCGCCGTTGCTGTAGTCATGCACAGCGTAAACGTAGCTTTCACCGTAGTGTTTTTTCTGCAGGGTGATGGTCTCCGGGCCGTAGCTGTCGGTGTCATCCACGTCCAGCTCGGCGTCAGTGCCGGTCTTGTTCTCGAAGTAGATATTGTTGCCGGGGAAGATCATATGGGAGTCGAGATCGTCCGGCGTCTGGCCCCAGCTCAGCACCACGCGCAAGCCATCGAGGTTTTCCATCACAGGGCTGATAGCGTAGGTCATGCCCTTGCACGGGCATTTCACCACCAGGTTGGAATAGCCCGGTTTTTTGATGATCAATAGGTTGCTGACGTCGTCAGCCGCCTCGCTGGTCAGCGTCACCTGCCCTTGAGCGTTGGTGCGGCCCACCACGTTCTGCGCACCGTTGCGTTGCAGCAGCACCTCGGCGTCGGCGATTTTCTGGTCCTTGACCACCGCACTCAGCACCTCGATCGGCAACTGCTCGGCCTGAACGGAAAAAGCCACCGCACACAATGACATCGCCGAAGCGACACGAAGCAAACCCATGCTAATTCCCTTTAAGTAGTGGGCGGAATTGCCCTACAAGATTTTGCGGTGAAACATACGCTGAATTCAGATTTTTGGCGGGTTTTTTGTATAGAGTGTGACGTGGTTTTTATCCTGCCTGCCCCCTGATGCATTGCGCTACAATCAAAGCCTTGCTAACTAGGAGTACGCTGCAATGAGCGAACTGACGTTTGAGCAAAAACAGGATCACTATCATAAGATCCGCCGCTCCAATTACCTGGCCAGCCTGCGCCTGGAAGGGTTCGACACCCAACCGACCGACGTCGACAAGCCGCTGCCGACACGCGAAGCCGTCCTTGCCAAGTACCGCAACACCCCACGCTAATGCTCGACAAGTACGGGGTGGGCCAGGACCCGTACTGCTACCCCGGTAGCAGTGTCCTGCGCAACCGACTCGACTTGCTCGACGAGCTCCGCTTGCACCAAGCCGAGCGTGAACTATCCGAAATCGCCGTAGGCAACCTCCCACTCTTTCCGCCGCCCTACGACCTCGAACGCCTGCAACATATCCACCGCATCCTGTTCGGCGACATCTACGACTGGGCCGGTGAGCTACGCAGCGTCAACCTCCAGAAAGGCGACACGCTGTTCTGCACTCCGGAACGTATCCCGCCAGAAGCCGCGAAAATCATCCGGCAGATGGAGCAGGCAAACTGGTTTGTCGGCGCGAACCAACCCGAGTTGGCGAGTAAAGTCGCCGAGGCTTATGGCGATCTCAACGTTATCCACCCTTTCCGTGAAGGCAATGGCCGGGCGCAGCGAATTTTGTTTGAACAGATCATCGTGAACGCGGGATTTTCGGTGAACTGGTGGCTGGTCAAACATGCGGCGTGGATACCGGCAAATATTGACGCGGTGGCGTGTGACTATCGGGGGTTGGAGGCGATTTTTGAGCGGTGTATCAGTAAACCTGCCAGCACCTGATAAAACTACGAACGATTAAACCATCCGTTTATTGCCCAAGAACACACTCACTTCTAAGGTTCGTTCCGTCGCTGCTAAATCAGCGGCCGGGTTTGGTCACCCGAAAAACAGCACACATAAGTGCCATTACTTGCTCTACAGACGTCTATCGTCTCGTAACGCAATGCTATGGCGGCTGTGTGTAGGACGCCTTCGGGTGTGCCGGATTGCTGTTTCCGGTTGACCAACCTGCGCACAGTCCGCCTCCCACCGCTTGGTCACGGTGATGTCGGTTACCTAACAGCAAACTGAGTAACTTCAAATGCAAATACCTGAAACGATGATCCGCTATCGTCAGTTACGCACCAATTTCACTGATACCCATCCGCTTCTCATCGACACCCAAGCCAAAGCCGAAGACATCCAGTCCGCCGCCCACCAACGCATCCGCGCTGCCACCGACTTACTGGAAACCTTCTCCTGCCTGACCTTCGAACACGCCGACCTCAAAGACATCTCCCACATCACCAACGCCTTGTACCTGCTCGTCCAGGACGGATGTGATTTGCTGGAAGCGGCGCAACACGTGCAGCTACAGCAGGCGGCCGGCAGTCCAACACAAACTAGCCAGCCACACAGCTAACCCTGTGGGAGCTGGCTTGCCTGCGATAGCGGAGTATCAGGCGACATTTCCACACCTGACCCAACGTCAACGCGGGCAAGCCCGACTCCCACATTTGACCAGTTTTACCTATGGCGTCGCTGCCAAGGCACAAATGCCGGAAACCGCTGTAAGAAACTTCCAAACACCGCGACATCCCCTTCCCAAACTGCTCCAAATACCCACCTAACGTCTACAGAAGTTACCCGTAGCTGAATGAAAATAGCGCGGTCTCAACTTTCTCGGCGGACACCCGTGAACATCGAAAGGACTCAATACATCGGCCATTATGGCATCACCTTCACGGTGCTTCGCCTTATAGCCTTACCAGCCAACCGGCACGCACTGGCAAACCTATGCCTGCTGGAAGCAGGCACATTCGCAAATGAGCTGCGCCAGCGGCTCGTAGATTTATACGACAAAATGCTTGCCCGTGATTTGCCTTGCAAAATCACCATCGGCATCTCGAAGCCAATCACCCGGCAACATGCCGACTTGCTCAACATTCGCGGGGAAATCGTTGCAGGATTAATCAGCGGCGCGGTATCCGCGCCAATGAGTCTGGCATCTCCAGCAGTTGGACTCGCCGCAGGAGCAGCCGTAGGTCTGACTATCAAAGGCCTCATTCGTAGCTATCACGCCGGTGACGTCGTTATAGGGATCGACGCTCAGGTCAACGGAGGCATCGGCCCTCAGCGATCTCTCTCGTCAATGGTCCGACAATTTCAGGGTGGCTAATACGATAACCATGTACATCCAATGGATAAATTTGATTCTACTCTTGGCACTTGCCGCTTTAGCCGACAAAACAATCAAGCGGCCCGTATTCAGAAAGGCTTTTGGGCTCATACTCGTGGTGAGCGGTCCGACAATCTTATTCTGCGCCACCTCTTGGATAAGGGAGACACAAACAGAGAGCCTGCCGGTCATCGCTTTTGTAACAGGCATCATTTTGTTAAAAAGCCAAAACAAGTATCGCCACCAACGCAACCGTCCCCCTCACCCACTCCTGCGTGCCCCTACCGTGAACCTCGCCCCCAACTTCCCCAAAGACCCCGCCATGCAGCAACTCCTGCAACTGCTGCACGAAGAAATCGGCCTGCCGAAACACAAGACCATCCATCTGCAAACCTCACTCAATTTCGACCTGGGCTGTGACGGCGGCGAGGCCAAGCAACTGATGGAAGCACTGGAGCAGGAGTTCGCCCTCGACCTGGGCGACTACGACACTTATCGTTACTTCAACCCACCGGTCTTCGACGTGTTCCTCAAGCGCCGGGCCAAGGGGCATGGCGACAAAGTCCCGCTGACCATTGGTATGCTCTACCTGGCGATCAAGACCTACAGCTGGGACACGCAAACGCTGGAAAACCTGAGCTGAACTGAAGAGCGCTGAAATTCAAATGTGGGAGGGGGCTTGCCCCCGATGGCAGTGTGTCAGCCAGCAAATTTTTGACTGTTAAACCTTAATCGGGGGCAAGCCCCCTCCCACATTAGCTTTGCGCAAATCTGGCGAGCGATACATGACAAGGACCTTACATGGACGTAACGATGGGCCTGCTGGCCGCCCTGCTCTGGGGCGGCACGGACTTTCTGGTGGGCCTCAACGCCCGGGCCGTTGGTGTTAAACGCGCGGTGTATTTCGGCCAAGCCCTCGGCTTTTTGATCATGACCCTGCTGCTGGTCAGTTTTCCTGCCTTCTTTTTCAAATCCCTCAATGCGCCGTTGAGCGTCTGGCTCCTGGGTATCGCGGCCGCGCTGCTCACCGTGTCCGGCGCCCTCGCACTGTCCAAGGCCTTCGCCCTGGGCAAAGCCGCCATCGTTGCGCCACTCGTGACCTCATACGGCGTAGTCACCACCTTGCTGTCCTGGGCCAGCGGCGAGCAGATCAGCCTGGTCCAACTCGGCTGTATCGGCCTGTGCGTCATCGGCGTGATCCTTTCCAGCCTCCATAAGGACAACGGCGTACCCCACAACAATCCGCGCCTGTCCATCGCCTACGCCATGCTCGCCGCGCTGCTGTACGGCACCAGTTTCTGGCTGCAAGGCCGCTATACGCTGCCAGCGCTGGGACCCATCACCATGCTGTGGCTGGGTTACCTGGTTGGGGGGTGCGTAATGGTGATGATGGTGCTGAAGATCAAGGACGGCTTGAAAATCCCGCCGCTGAAAAACTGCGCGACATTGACCGGAGCGAGCGTGATGAACCTCGGTGGTTTCTCGGCGTTTTCGTGGGGGGCGATGGCAGGGTCGGTTTCGGTGGTGACGGTGATCAGTACGCTATCAGGTGGGATTGCAGCGATCCTGGGGTTTGTGTTTTTCAAGGAGCGGCTGACGGCGGTGCAGGTGCTGGGGGTTGTGCTGGTTCTGGTCGGAGCAGTGGTTTTGCACATCGCCGACTGATCTTTCGCGCACAAAAAAGCCGCCTACTGGAGGCGGCTTTTTCACTGCAGCTAAATCTTACAACTTAGGCCCTGCAGCCTTGATCGCATCGCTCACTTCAAACTTCTTGAAGTTCTCGATGAACAACCCAGCCAACGCCTTCGCCGCTTCATCGTAGGCAGCCTTGTCAGCCCATGTGTTACGTGGGTTCAACAGGCCGGTCTCGACGCCCGGTACGGCCAGCGGCACGTCGAGGTTGATGGTGTCGAGGTGTTCGGTTTCGGCACCGATCAACGCGCCGCTCTGGATCGCTGCGATCACGCCGCGCGTGGTCGGGATGTTGAAGCGTTTGCCGACGCCGTAGCCGCCGCCGGTCCAGCCGGTGTTGACCAGGTAGACCTTGGAGCCGAAGCCGCGGATGCGCTTGATCAGCAGCTCAGCGTATTCACCGGCCGGGCGCGGGAAGAACGGTGCGCCGAAGCAGGTGGAGAAAGTCGACTTGATGCCGCTGCCCGAGCCCATTTCGGTCGAGCCCACCAGTGCGGTGTAGCCGGACAGGAAGTGGTAGGCCGCTTGTTCTTCGCTGAGGATCGACACGGGCGGCAGGACGCCGGTGAGGTCGCAGGTCAGGAAGATCACCGCGTTGGGCTCGCCGCCCAGGTTCTTCTCGGAACGCTTGGCAACGTGTTCCAGCGGGTAGGCGGCGCGGCTGTTCTGGGTCAGGCTGACATCGGCGTAGTCGGCATGCCCGGCTTCGTCGATAACGACGTTTTCCAGCACGGCGCCGTGCTTGATGGCCTTCCAGATAACCGGCTCGTTCTGCTCGGACAGGTCGATGCACTTGGCATAGCAACCGCCTTCGATGTTGAACACCACGCCTTCGCCCCAACCGTGTTCGTCGTCACCGATCAGGTAACGGCTTTCGTCGGCGGACAGGGTAGTCTTGCCGGTGCCGGACAGGCCGAAGAACAGGGTCACATCGCCTGCTTCACCGATGTTGGCGGCGCAGTGCATCGGCAGCACGTCGGCGGCCGGCAGCAGGAAGTTCTGCACCGAGAACATGGCTTTTTTCATTTCACCGGCGTAACGCATGCCGGCGATCAGCACTTTCTTCTGGGCGAAGTTGAGGATCACGCAACCGTCGGAGTTGGTGCCGTCACGCTCTGGCACGCACTCGAAGTTGGCCACGTTGAGCACTTGCCACTCTTCACGGCCGGCCGGGTTGTACTGCGCCGGGTTGATGAACAGGCAGCGCCCGAACAGGTTCTGCCAGGCCGTCTGGGTGGTCATTTTCACGGCCAGGTAGTGGTCTTCGGCAGCCCCTACGTGAACGTGGGAAACGAAATGCTCTTGCGCATTGTTGAAGGCCTCGACGCGAGCCCAGAGGGCATCGAACTTGTCGGCCGGGAACTTGCGGTTGATCGGGCCCCAGGCGATTGCGGCCTGGGTGGTCGGCTCTTCAACGATAAAACGATCGACCGGCGAACGACCGGTGCGGTGACCGGTTTCTACGACCAGCGCGCCAGTATCGGCAAGCACGCCTTCACCGCGCTGCAGGGCTTCTTTGACCAGATCGTCAACACTCAGATCGGTGTATACGGCGTTATTGGCTTGCGTCATGAGGTTCCCCGTCGGCCTATGGCCGAGTGCTCCAAACGTTTTGTAGTAGAAAGTTGCGCACTACTACCGCGAAAAAAGTGGGCCGGATTATGCCAGAAAAGCCCAAAAAGAGTAGGGCCCTCCCGTCAGAACGCCTCTAATCCGGCATTTGACAGGTGATTTACCTGTGCTTAAACGTTTTAGTGGCGGGTGTCGGAAGGGGTGTCGATGCCTGCGCCGGCGAATAATTGGGCGACATCGGCAGCATCGAACAGATAACGCTCGTTGCAGAACTGGCAGTCGATCTCGATATGGCCACCGTGCTCCACCACCAGATTCTGCGCATCTTCCAGGCCCAGGCTGACCAGGGCATTGGCCGAGCGCTCGCGGGAGCAGCTGCAATTGAAGCGCAGGGACTGTTCGTCGAACAGGCGCACGGCCTCTTCGTGGTACAGACGGTGCAAGATGGTCTCGTTGTCCAGGGCCAGCAATTCTTCAGCGGTCAGGGTGCCCGCCAGAGCGGTCAGCTTGCGCCAGCTATCCGTGCGCTCATCCTCATCCTTGATGCGGTCCGCCGGCAATTGCTGCAACAACAGGCCGCGAGCGCGCTTGCCGTCGGCGTTGAGCCAGAACTTGGTGCCGACTTGCTGGGACATTACGAAATAGTTGGTAAAGCAGTCCGCCAAGGTCTCGCCGTCGAGGTCAACGATGCCCTGGTAGCGCTGGCCTTCGGTGGGGTCAACGGTGATCGCCAGCACGCCATCGGCCATCAGCTCGGAAAATGTGGCATCCGGTGTAATCCGGTCGACGTCATAACGGGCCAGGCCACGGATCTCGCGCTCGCTGGAACACTCGATCATCAGCATCGGGATCGGACCTTCGGAACGCGCCTGCAGGATCAGCAAGCCATCGAATTTCATCGTGCCCACCAGCAGCGAAGCCGCTGCCATCAACTCACCGAGCAACTGCGCGACCGGCTCCGGATACGCGTGTTTGGCAAGGACTTCGGCATAGCTGAGCTCCAACGAAACCAATTCGCCGCGGGCGTCGTTCTCGTCAAAGATAAAGCGTTGGGTGAAGTCGGTATCCGGTAGATCAGTCATAGGTCTGGGTATCTGAAGTGATGACAAAATGATTACAACGTTTATAAAATTAAACGCTTTAGCACCATATTGGTGCGGATTCTCCTGAAAACAAGGAGCTTAATAGGACGATGAGGGACAGTTTATGAACAATCCGGGTTTGTTCCAAGCGAACTGGAACCTCCGGCGATGGGCTCTTTGCAATCTACTCGCTATCGGGCTGCTGTGTTTTTGGCTGTGGCCCACGGGGCAGATGCTGTGTGTGGTTTTCGACGAGTGGCTGTTTCATCTGCTCAATGGTCCGCTGGCGAGCAACTCCACTTGGTTGCATGTGTGGGCCGTGGCGAGCCTGCGACCGTTTGATGCGGTCGTCGGGGTGATCCTGTTGGCATTGCTAATACGCGGCGACTGGGTGTTCAAGGCCGTGCAGGTGCGCCAAGCGTTCTTTGGCTTCCTCAGCATTCTTTTGTTGTTGCTGTTTATCCGCATGCTGTTTTCCAAACTCGCGGCGCAGATGGGATGGCAGCACAGCAGCCCGTCGATGGTGATCGGCGGCGCAGTGCAGATGAGTGATTTTTTCCCTGGGCTGGAGAAAACCTGGGAACTGAAAGACCGATCGAGCCAGAGCTTTCCCGGCGATCATGCGTCGGTATTGTTGATCTGGGCGATGTTCATGACCGTGTTCGCCAAGCGCATCGGCCAGGTGCTGGCGATCTGGGGCCTGGCGCTGCTGTTCATGATGCCGCGGCTCGTAGCAGGCGCGCACTGGGGCCAGGACGATTACATCGGCGGGGTTTTGCTGGCACTGCTGGCATTGGGCTGGGGTTACTACACGCCGTTTGCGGCGAAGGTGTCGGGGTTCCTGTTGCGGATGACAGCGCCGGTTTTCGGGTTGCTCGGCAAATTGCCGGTGATCGGGCGATTGAGTGTGATACGCGCAGCCCGTTAACACCGCCGGCCAAATGTGGGAGGGGGCTTGCTCCCGATAGCAGTGGATCAGTCAGCTTATAGGTAGCTGACTTACCGCAATCGGGAGCAAGCCCCCTCCCACATTTTGATCTCCTTTGGGTTGGAGATTGGTGTAATCAATCATCATTGCCGCTGCCGCGAAACTTGAACAAGTCACGGCGTTGCTTTTTGCTCGGCTTGCCATCGGTGGTCAAACCCGAAGCTCCCGCCTTGCGCATGGCCGCAGCGTTCTCGCGCTTGGCAATGCTGGCTTGGGTCTCCACATACAGCGTCTGCGCTTCTGGCGCACCCCGGCGCACGGCGGAAAGCGCCTGAACCACGACAGTCTTTTCATCGAACCCTGTACGAATCTGAAACTCGTCACCGACACGCGGCTCCTTCCCCGGCTTGCAGCGCTCGCCGCGATGGTGCACCTTGCCGCTCTCGATAGCGGCCTTGGCCAGGGCACGGGTTTTGTAGAAACGCGCGGCCCACAGCCACTTGTCCAGGCGGACCTTTTCTTCCTCTTCCTGTTTTTGAGCCACTTGAATTCCTCGCTCTGAAAAATGTCGCAACCTTACCGTTGAAACGCTTCGACGCATAAACCCTGAGGCTCACCTAAGATACGCCAGGTAGCACTCTGTTTTCGCGAGGACACGCTGTGACCGACTTTCCCGTTTCACTCACCTCGCCCAACCAGCGGTGCGTGGGTTGCCAGCAAAGCGAGCCGCTGGGGTTCGATTTTGCTTTCGCCTATCAGCCTATCGTAGACCTGCGTGATCATTCGATATTCGCCAATGAAGCCTTGGTGCGCGGCATCCAGGGTGAAGGCGCGTCGTCGGTGCTGGCCCACGTCAACGCAACCAATCGCTACCGCTTCGACCAGCGCTGCCGCACCCAGGCAATTGCCGGCGCTGCCGCCCTGGGCATGCAGACTCACCTTTCCATCAATTTCATGCCCAATGCCGTATACCGTCCGGAACTGTGTATCCGCAGCACCCTGGAGGCCGCCCGCGCGCACAATTTTCCGCTGGACCGGCTGATTTTCGAGACACTGGAAAGCGAGCATGTAGATAACAATCGCCATTTAACGAATATTCTGCGTGAATACCGCGAATTCGGCTTCAAGACCGCCATCGATGATTTCGGCGCGGGCTATTCGGGGCTGAATCTGCTGGCCGATTTCCAGCCGGACCTGATCAAACTCGACATGGCGCTGATTCGCGATGTCGACCAAGACCGTGTGCGTCAGGTGATCGTCCGGGGGATTGTCACAATCTGTGAGCAGTTGGGGGTTACTGTCATCGCCGAAGGCATCGAAAGTGCCGGCGAGCGGGACTTCCTCTCCGACTGTGGAATATTTCTAATGCAGGGCTACTGGTTCGCCAAGCCCACATTCAATGCCCTGGCCAAGGTTTCGCCTGACGCCTGGGCACATTGACCGGTACCCATATTGAAGACATTTGACCATTTGACCGTTGTGGGTCTGCGAGAGTGGGTGGCGCTTCCCGACTTGGGAGTGGCTGGCCTGCGCGCCAAGATCGACACCGGCGCCAGTACCTCGAGCCTGCACGCCACTGAAATCGAGCCGTTCGAGCGTAATGGCGAAAAGTGGGTGCGTTTTACCGCCCACTTGGGCAGCGTGGTGCAACTGCGTCACCGCCGCTGCGAAGCGCCCCTGGTAACGATGAAAACCATCAAGAGTTCCAACGGCCATGCGCAGGTGCGCTACGTGATCAGCACCACCCTGGCGCTGGGCGATCGGGTATGGCGGGTGGAATTCACCCTGGCTTGCCGCAAAGCCATGCGTTATCGCCTGTTACTGGGTTCCAAGGCGCTGATTGACGGCCAGTTGGTGGTCAGCCCGGGCGTCAAGTACGTTCAAGACAAGCCGGTGTTCCCGGTCTCTACTATTTCAGCCCCAGGTGCTGCATGAAGATTGCTGTGCTGTCGCGAAACCCGCGTCTGTATTCCACCCGCCGCCTGGTCGAGGCCGGCACTGAACGTGGCCATGAAATGGTGGTGATCGACACGTTGCGCGCCTATATGAACATTGCCAGCCACAAGCCGCAGATCCACTACCGCGGCAAGCCGCTGGAAGGCTTTGACGCGGTGATCCCGCGCATCGGCGCCTCGGTGACGTTCTATGGCTGCGCGGTGCTGCGCCAGTTTGAAATGATGGGTGTCTTCCCGCTGAATGAATCCGTGGCCATCGCGCGCTCGCGGGACAAGTTGCGCTCGCTGCAGTTGCTGTCGCGCCGGGGGATCGGTCTGCCGGTCACCGGCTTTGCCCACTCCCCGGATGACATCCCCGACCTGATCGAAATGGTCAATGGCGCGCCGCTGGTGATCAAGGTGCTGGAGGGCACCCAGGGCATCGGCGTGGTGCTGTGCGAAACCGCAACGGCGGCGGAATCGGTGATCGAGGCGTTCATGGGCCTCAAGCAGAACATCATGGTGCAGGAGTACATCAAGGAAGCGGGCGGTGCGGATATCCGCTGCTTCGTGGTGGGCGACAAGGTGATTGCCGCCATGAAGCGCCAGGCCAAGCCGGGTGAGTTCCGCTCCAACCTGCACCGTGGCGGCAGCGCGAGCCTGATCAAGATCACCCCGGAGGAGCGCATGACCGCGCTGCGTGCGGCCAAGGTTATGGGGTTGGCCGTGGCGGGCGTGGATATCCTGCGCTCCAACCATGGCCCGTTGGTCATGGAGGTGAACTCATCACCGGGCCTGGAAGGGATCGAGACCACCACGGGCAAAAATGTGGCGGGGATCATCATTGAGCATCTGGAAAAAAATGGCGGGCCGAACATGACCCGGACCAAGGGAAAGGGCTGAAAAGCTCTGCCCCTGACACAACATCAGTTCAAATGTGGGAGGGGGCTTGCTCCCGATAGCGGTGGGTCAGTCACATCTGCATTGACTGACATTCTGCTATCGGGAGCAAGCCCCCTCCCACATTTGATTCATGTTGTCTGTTAGACCGCATCCCGGGGCAACATCAATCCAAGCGGCAGGCGCACCCGTGCTTCCAGCCCGCCCTCTTCGCGGTTGCGCAATTCGACATTGCCGCCATGCATCGACGCAATCCGCCGCACAATCGCCAGGCCCAAGCCGGTACCTTTACCGCCACGGGCGCGGTCGCCACGGGTGAACGGGTTGAAGATGGCCTCCAGTTCCGCCGGGTCGATACCGGTGCCGCGGTCCATCACGCTCAGCACGACATAGGGCGCAGCACTGTCGCCAGACACGTACGCAGCCACTTCCACATCCGAACCGGCATGATGCAAAGCATTGCCGATCAGGTTGTTCAGCAGGCGCTTCATCGACACCCTGCGCAATGCAAACGGCTGAATCGGTTCCAGGCGCAGGCGCACCTGCTCACCGCTCTGGTTGTAGGGTGCGACCACTTCACGTACCAGATCGGTCAGGTCAACCTCCTCCACTACCTCGTCGCGCCCATCACGGATGAATGCCAGGAACTGGTCCAGAATCGCGTCCATGTCCTCGATGTCGCGCACCATGTCATCGGTGAGGTCGGTATGGTTGCCCATCAACTCCAGGGACAAACGCAATCGCGTCAACGGTGTGCGCAGGTCATGGGACACGCCCGCCAGCATCAGCTCGCGCTCACGCCCGGCCTGCTCGACATCCTCCGCCATCTGGTTGAACGCGCCGTACACCTCGGTCATCTCACTGGGCGTATCGCTGACTGGCAGCCGCACGCTGCGCCCCTGGCCCAATTGGCGGGCCGCGAACACCAGGCGTTTGAGCGGTTGATTGAGCTGGCGCACGAAAATCCATGCGGACGCGGTTGAAAGCAATCCAATGGCGAGGAACCAGCCCAATACGTTCCAGATTTTCTGCCCGCGCAACGGGTGCGGATACAGCGGTACCTTGATCCAGGCATCTCCCAGGCTGGGCGCCCTCACCCACAGCGCAGGCGACACATGCATGCGCAGCCGCACCTCGGTGTCGTCGCCCAGCTCCGCCTGCATCTGGCGCTGGTAGATCTCACTGTAGGGCCAATGCTGCTCGCCCTCAGGCACGCCGGCCCCATCAACCCGGATCAGGGTTGAGGCCTTGGCTACCTTTTCACGGTTCTCAGGGTCTACGGCCCAGTAGGCGCGCAACGTCAAGGCGACGCCGTGGCTGTACTGTCGATCCACCAGCACGTCCTCGTTCATCAAGAGATAAACCAGTGTGAGTGCCTTCGAAAACAGAACGACGATCAGCACCAGCCAAAGGGTGCGGGAGAAGAAACTTTGCGGGAACCACAGCGGGGTTTTCATAGGAGACAGCTAGACACCTTGCAGGAACGAGCGGCGCTCGCAGAATTGCAGACGCCGGACACCCCGTCGATCCTTATGGAATCAAACGCCGGATGCCCGCCCCTGCAAATCATCGGTCACTTGGTTGCGGTGCCATCCGGCACAAACACATAACCCACACCCCACACCGTCTGGATATACCGCGGCTTGGAAGGGTCCGGCTCGATCATCCGGCGCAGTCGGGATATCTGCACGTCGATGGAGCGCTCCAGGGCGTCCCATTCTCGGCCACGGGCCAGGTTCATCAGCTTGTCGCGGGTCAGCGGCTGGCGAGCGTTCATCACCAGGGCCTTGAGCACCGCGAATTCGCCGGTAGTGAGCATGTGCGCTTCGTCGCCACGCTTGAGCTCGCGGGTCGCCAGGGACAACTCGTAGTCGCCAAAGGTCACGCTTTCGTCTTCGCTGCCCGGCGCACCCGGTACCGACGGGGCCTGGCGACGCAATACGGCTTTGACCCGGGCCATCAGCTCGTCCGGGTTGAACGGCTTGGCCAGGTAGTCATCAGCGCCCAGTTCAAGGCCCTTGATGCGGCTCAGCTCATCGCCCTTGGCAGTGAGCATGATGATCGGGATCTGGTTGTTCGCACCGCGCAGACGCTTGCAGGCGGTCAGGCCGTCTTCGCCGGGCAGCATCAGGTCGAGCACGACCAGATTGAACACTTCACGCCCCAACAGGCGGTCCATCTGCTCGGTGTTCGGCACCGCGCGCGCCCGGTAGCCTTTGGAGTTGAAAAAACGCTCCAGCAGGCTGCTCAGCCCCGGATCGTCGTCAACGATGAGAATTTTTTCGCCTTCAGCAGTTTGTGCAGTGCTGCTCATTAGATGCTCCTCTTATCTCGGCGCGCATTATGGCCTAGCTGCCGTTATACGCACCGTGTGCATTGTTAGCAGATTTTTCCTCTACTGCCAGCCAAGCCGCGCTCTACGACCACTGGCGCAGTAGCCCCCAAGGGCAGAACGCTGGTTATAATGCGGCGCCTTCGTGCAGGGCAACGTCAGATCGTTACCGTTTACTGCCAGGCTTTTTTTACCCGCTTGTCGTGTTTTTTCGATTTCGAGGGTCAACAGACTGCCTCTTGACCCAGGCAGCGGCGCCAGTCGGGCCGCTCAACCAGCCTCGCAAAGCCTTGTGTTTCGGGCCTGCGAGCTGCTTTTCAGAATTTCAGGTGGTTTTATGGACAGCATCAACAGCCGCATCGCCGAGGAACTCGGTGTACGCCCCCAACAGGTCGAAGCGGCCGTCGCGCTACTGGATGAAGGCTCCACGGTGCCTTTCATCGCCCGTTACCGAAAAGAAGTGACCGGCAGCCTTGACGATATCCAACTGCGGCACCTGGAAGAGCGCCTGCGTTACCTGCGAGAACTCGACGAGCGGCGTATCAGCATCCTTGCCAGCATCGAGGAACAGGGCAAGTTGACCCCGCAATTGGAACGCGACATCAAGCTCGCCGACACCAAGACCCGCCTCGAAGACCTTTACCTGCCGTATAAACAGAAACGTCGCACAAAGGGTCAGATCGCCCTGGAAGCGGGCCTGGGCGACCTGGCCGACGGCCTGTTCAATGACCCGTCGCTGACCCCGGAAGCCGAAGCCGCGCGCTTTGTCGACGCGCAGAAAGGCGTCGCCGATATCAAGGCTGCCCTGGAAGGCGCCAAGTACATCCTGATGGAGCGCTTCGCGGAAAACGCCAGCCTGCTGGAAAAACTGCGTACTTACCTGAAACAGGAAGCCATCCTCAGCGCCCGCGTCATCGCCGGCAAAGAGGAAGAAGGCGCCAAGTTCCGCGATTACTTCGAACACGACGAGCCCCTCAAGAGCATGCCGTCCCACCGCGCCCTGGCGATTTTCCGTGGCCGTAACGAAGGCATTCTCAGCTCCGCGCTGAAAGTCGGCGACGAGCTGCCGGGCACCATGCACCCGTGCGAGGGCATGATCGGTCAACAATTCGGCATTCAGAATCAGAATCGTCCTGCGGACAAGTGGCTCAGTGAGGTCGTGCGCTGGACCTGGAAGGTCAAGCTCTATACCCACCTGGAAACCGACCTGCTCGGCGAGCTGCGCGACGGCGCCGAAACCGAGGCGATCAACGTATTCGCTCACAACCTGCATGACCTGCTGCTGGCCGCTCCGGCGGGCCCACGCGCCACCCTGGGCCTGGACCCGGGCCTGCGCACCGGCTGCAAGGTCGCGGTGGTCGACGCCACCGGCAAGCTGCTGGACCACGCCACCGTCTACCCGCACGTACCGCACAACAAGTGGGACCAGACCCTCGCCATCCTGGCCGCCCTGTGCGCCAAGCACGCCGTGGACCTGATCGCCATCGGCAACGGCACCGCCAGCCGCGAAACCGATAAGTTGGCCGCCGAACTGATCAAAAAATACCCGGCCATGAAGATGACCAAGGTGATGGTCTCCGAGGCAGGCGCTTCGGTGTACTCGGCCTCGGAACTGGCGTCCAAGGAATTCCCGGACCTCGATGTGTCGATCCGCGGCGCCGTGTCGATTGCCCGTCGCCTGCAGGACCCGCTGGCCGAGCTGGTGAAGATCGACCCTAAATCCATCGGTGTCGGCCAATACCAACACGACGTGTCGCAGCTCAAGCTGGCGCGTGGCCTGGATGCAGTGGTGGAAGACTGCGTGAACGCCGTGGGTGTGGACGTGAACACCGCTTCCGTGGCGCTGCTCGCACGTATCTCTGGCCTCAACGCTACCCTGGCGCAGAATATCGTGACTCACCGCGACGAGAACGGCGCGTTCAAAACCCGCGCCGCGCTGAAAAAGGTCGCGCGCTTGGGCGAGAAAACCTTCGAGCAAGCCGCCGGTTTCCTACGCGTAATGAACGGCGATAACCCGCTGGATGCCTCTGCGGTTCACCCGGAAGCCTATCCGCTGGTGCAACGAATCGCTGCCGAAACCGATCGCGACATCCGCTCGCTGATCGGCGACGCCGCGTTCCTCAAGCGCCTGGACCCGAAGAAGTACACCGACGAAACCTTCGGCGTACCGACCATCACCGACATCCTGCAAGAGTTGGAAAAACCCGGCCGCGACCCGCGCCCCGAATTCAAGACCGCTGAGTTCCAGGACGGTGTCGAAAATCTCAAGGACCTGCAACTGGGCATGATCCTCGAAGGCGTGGTGACCAACGTGACCAACTTCGGCGCATTCGTGGATATCGGTGTGCATCAGGACGGTTTGGTGCATATCTCTGCGCTTTCGGAGAAATTCATCAAGGATCCCGCGAAGCGGTGAAGGCCGGTGACGTGGTCAAGGTCAAGGTGATGGAAGTCGACATCCCACGTAAACGCGTTGGCCTGTCGATGCGCATGAGCGACACCCCCGGCGAGAAAATCGACGGCGCCCGTGGTGCTCGTCCTGGCTCGGCCCCGCGCTCGTCGCAGAACACCGCGCCGCGCAAGGAAACCGCGACAGCCGCTCCGAGCAACAACGCCATGGCTTCGCTGTTCGCCAACGCCAAACAGTTGAAGAAGCGCTGATGGAGATTCCGGCCGGTTTGACCCAGAGCGCGTTCAGCGAACTGATCGGCTGCCGCCTGCAGCGCCTGGATGAGGGCATTGCCGAAGTGGCCCTGAGCCTGGCGCCGCATTTGCGCAATCGCGGCGGCAAGCTGCATGGCGGCGCGATTTTCAGCCTGGTGGACATCACCATGGGCCTGGCCTGCTCCAGCGCCCATGGGTTCGACCAGCAGAGCGCGACCATCGAGTGCAAAATCAACTATATCCGCGCCGTGGAAGACGGTGACGTACTGTGCACCAGCCGGGTGATCCACGCCGGCAGGCGCACATTAGTGGTCGAAGCCGACGTGTACCAGGGCGACAGACTTGTCGCAAAAGCACAGGGCACGTTCGCTGTCCTATAGCTCCCCGCCCATGATTTGAGTTAATTTCGGCGCTGTGACAACAGCGTCGGAATTTTCTCGCTGCGCTGTAGCCCAATTCATGGAGTGAAGTCGGCATATTCAGAGCGGGTCAAATCGACTCAGAACCAGGCGATCACGCCAGTTTCAACTTCACCCTTGTAGACCGTCTTGCCCACCCCCATATTGGGGCGACTGACGCGTGAAGGAATCCAACTTGAGCGAACTTCTCAACCGCCGCCTGGCTCTGCTCGGCAAGCGCGAACACCTCTCCCTGCTAGAGCACTGCCTGCATGGCATCGAGCGTGAATGCCTGCGCGTCACCAGCGAGGGCCGCCTGGCCCAGACGCCGCATCCGGAAGCCCTGGGCGCCGCGTTGACTCACGAACAGATCACGACCGACTACTCGGAATCGCTGCTGGAGTTCATCACCCCCGCGCTGCCCAACCCGGCCGATACCCTGAGCAGCCTGGACAAGATCCACCGCTTTGCCTACACCAAGCTGGGCAGCGAGTACCTGTGGAGCCCCTCGATGCCGTGCCCGTTGCCGGCCGAGGAAGATATTCCGATTGCCTACTACGGCACCTCCAATATCGGGCAGCTCAAGTACGTTTATCGCAAGGGCCTGGCCCTGCGCTACGGCAAGACCATGCAGTGCATTGCCGGTATCCACTACAACTTCTCGCTGCCGGAACAGCTGTGGCCGCTGCTCAAGGAAGCCGAAGGGTTTGTCGGCACTGACCGCGACTATCAGTCCACCGCCTATATCGCGCTGATCCGTAACTTCCGGCGCTACAGCTGGCTGTTGATGTACCTGTTCGGTGCCTCGCCGGCCCTGGACGCCGGCTTCCTGCGCGGTCGCTCGCACCAGCTTGAGGTGCTCGACGCCGACACCCTGTACCTGCCGTACGCCACCAGCCTGCGCATGAGCGACCTGGGTTACCAGAGCAACGCCCAGGCCGGCCTGACGCCGTGCTACAACGACCTGGCCAGCTACACCGACAGCCTGCGCGAAGCGGTGGCAACGCCCTACGCGCCCTATGTCGCAGTCGGCACGCACAAGGATGGTGAGTGGGTGCAGCTCAACACCAACATCCTGCAGATCGAAAACGAGTACTACTCCAACATCCGCCCCAAGCGCGTGACCTATACCGGCGAGCGGCCGATCCAGGCCCTGATGGCGCGAGGCATCCAGTACATCGAAGTGCGCTGCCTGGACATCAACCCATTCCTGCCGATGGGCATAGATCTTCCAGAGTCGCGCTTTCTCGATGCGTTCCTGCTGTATTGCGCGCTGAATGACAGCCCGCTGTTCGCCAATAATGAATGTGGGAATGCCACCTCCAACTTCCTCAGCGTGGTCAAGGAAGGTCGCCGTCCGGGCCTGCAATTGCAGCGTGAGGGCCAAGCGGTGGATATGAAAGAGTGGGCCACCGAGCTGCTGGAACACATCGCCCCCCTGGCCGCCCTGCTCGATGCAAGCCACGGTATCACCGAGCACAGCCAGGCGCTGGACGCTCAATTGGCGAAGGTCAATGACCCGTCACTGACGCCGTCGGCTCAGGTGCTGGCAGCGATGGCCGAGCGCAAGGAAAGCTTTGCGCAGTTCTCCCTGCATCAGAGCGAGGTGCATGCTGAGTATTTCCGCAAGGAGCCGCTTCCCGCTGAGGAACAGGCACGCTTTGAGGAACTGGCGCGTACATCGCTGGCCCAGCAGGCGGAGCTTGAGCAGAACGAGGTGGGCGATTTCGATGTGTTTGTCGGGTCGTACCAGGCGAGTATTCTGGCGATCAGTAACTAAGGTCCAACTCGGTCCATTGTGGGAGGGGGCTTGCTCCCGATAGCAGAGTGTCAGTCGCTCCATCAGTGACTGATCCACCGCTATCGAGGGCAAGCCCCCTCCCACATTTGTCTCTCATATGCTCAAAGGTTTGCTTCAATTCTTCTCCGACTAAGCTAATTCGAAAATGTTATTTATTTTCGGATTCTTAGATCATTTAGTCTCCTCACACGCCGACCCCCGGCCGCCTGATCGAGGAGCTTCCCTTTGAAACTGCTGACCCCCCTGCGCTTGCTGGCGGCGTTGTCCCTGGCCGGTGCCAGCCTGTTTGCCCAGGCGGCGGATGTGACCGTCGCGTACCAGACCACCGTCGATCCGGCGAAAGTCGCCCAGGCCGATGGCGCCTATGAAAAAGCCACCAATGCCAAAATCGACTGGCGCAAATTCGACAATGGCGCCGATATCATCGCCGCCATCGCCTCGGGCGACGTGCAGATCGGTTACCTCGGTTCCAGCCCGTTGACCGCCGCAATCACGCGCAACGTACCGGTGCAGACCTTCCTCGTCGCCACCCAGATCGGCGGTGCCGAAGCCCTGGTGGCGCGCGATGGTTCGGGGATCAACAGCCCGCAGGACCTGATCGGTAAAAAGATCGCCGTGCCGTTCGTGTCCACCGGTCACTACAGCCTGTTGGCCGCGCTGAAGCACTGGAACATCGACCCCTCGAAGGTCACCATCCTCAATCTCGCACCACCGGCCATCATCGCCGCCTGGAAGCGCGGTGATATCGACGCCACCTATGTGTGGGACCCGGCCCTGGGCGTAGCCAAAGAAAACGGCAAGGTGTTGATCACCTCCGGCGAGCTGGCCAAGTTCGGTGCACCGACCTTCGATGCCTGGATCGTGCGTAAGGATTTTGCCGAGAAGCATCCGGAAATCGTCACCGCCTTCGCCAAAGTCACCCTGGATGCCTACGCGGCGTACCGCAAAGACCCACAAGCCTGGCTCGCCGACGAAGGCAACGTCGACAAACTGGTGAAGCTCTCCGGTGCCAAGGCCAGCGACATTCCGTTGCTGCTGCAAGGCAACGTCTACCCGCTGGCCGCTGACCAGGTGACCCTGCTGGGCGCGCCGACCACCAAGGCCGTCACCGACACTGCGGCGTTCCTCAAGGAACAGGGCAAGGTCGATGCCGTGCTCCCAGACTACGCCCCTTACATCAGCGCCAAATTCATCACTAATTGAGGAGTTCATCGCGATGGCCTTGCTACAACTGGAGCGCATCAGCGCACAGTACCCAGGCGCTCCGGAACCGGTACTGGCGGATATTTCACTCGAGCTTGGGCCCCAGCAATTGCTGGTGGCCCTCGGCCCGTCCGGCAGTGGCAAGACTTCGTTGTTGAACCTGATTGCCGGTTTTGTCGAGCCCTCGGCCGGGCGCATCACCCTCGATGGCGTGCCGGTCAAGGGGCCCAGTGCCGAGCGCGGCGTGGTGTTCCAGGACGATGCCCTGTTGCCCTGGCAGGACGTACTGGCCAACGTCGCCTTCGGCCTGGAACTGGCCGGCGTGCCCAAGGCGCAACGTGAAGTGCGCGCTCGGGAAATGCTCGCGCTGGTGGACCTGGGCGGTTTCGACAGCCGCCGCATCTGGCAACTCTCCGGCGGCCAGAAGCAACGCGTCGGCCTTGCCCGCGCCTTGGCGGCCGACCCTCGTGTATTGCTGATGGACGAGCCCTTCGGCGCCCTCGACGCCTTCACCCGCGAACAGATGCAGGAGCTGCTGCTGCAAGTCTGGCGACGCACGGCCAAGCCGGTGTTCCTGATCACCCATGACATCGAAGAAGCGGTGTTCCTCGCCACCGACTTGATCCTGCTGGCGCCCAACCCCGGCCAGATCGTCGAGCGCCTGCGCCTGGACTTCGGCCAACGCTACGCGGCGGGCGAATCGGCACGGGCGATCAAGTCCGACCCGCGCTTTATCGAAACCCGCGAACACGTGCTGGGCAAAGTGTTCTCGCAACGGCAGGTGTGCGCATGAGCAGCTACGAACTCGCCGCCACGGCGGCCAAGCCGGTGACACGCGCCGTCATTCCCGTGCGGCGCCGCGTGAGCACGCGCTGGATCAGCCTGTTGACCCTGTTGGCCTTGCTGGCTATCTGGTGGGCGGTGACCGCCAGCGGGTTGATCGAGCCGCTATTCCTGCCGCCGCCCTCTGCCGTGTTGCAAAAAGGCTGGTTGCTGGCGACCACGGGGTATATGGATTCCACCTTGTGGCAGCATCTGGGGGCGAGCCTCAGCCGCATCGGCCTGGGTTTGGGCTTTGCGGTGCTGACGGCCGTGCCGGTGGGCATTGCCATCGGCGCCAACCGTATCGCCCGTGGCATTCTCGACCCGCTGATCGAGTTTTACCGGCCGATCCCGCCGCTGGCCTATCTGCCGTTGATCGTGATCTGGTGCGGCATTGGCGAGCTGTCCAAGGTACTGCTGATTTACCTGGCGATCTTTGCGCCGATTGCCATCGCCACCGCGACCGGCGTACGCACGGTCGACCCGGCCAAGTTGCGCGCCGCACAGTCGCTCGGTGCGACCCGGGCCCAGTTGATCCGGCATGTGATCCTGCCCAGCGCCCTGCCCGACATCCTCACCGGCGTTCGCATCGGCCTGGGTGTGGGGTGGTCGACCCTGGTGGCCGCCGAGCTGATCGCCGCCACCAGCGGCCTGGGCTTCATGGTGCAGTCGGCGGCGCAGTTTCTGGTCACTGACGTCGTGGTCCTGGGCATCCTGGTGATCGCGCTGATCGCCTTCGCCATGGAAATGGGCCTGCGCGCCCTGCAGCGTAAATTGGTGCCGTGGCATGGCCAGGCACACTGAGTGATGATGAATAAATGAGCAGCCTGACCGTTACCCCCCTAAGCATCGCGCTCGGCGCCCAGATCAGTGGCGTCGATATCACCCAGACACTGAGCACCGAACAGCGCGACGCCATCGAACACGCCCTGCTCAAGCATTCGGTGCTGTTCTTCCGGGACCAGCCGATCACCCCGCAGCAACAGGCACGGTTCGCGGCAAATTTCGGCGACCTGCACGTCCACCCGATCTACCCCAACGTGCCGGAACAGCCCGAAGTGTTGATCCTCGACACGGCGGTCACCGATGTGCGTGATAACGCCGTATGGCACACCGACGTGACCTTCCTGCCCACGCCAGCCCTGGGCGCGGTGCTCAGCGCCAAACTGCTGCCGGCGTTCGGTGGCGATACCTTGTGGGCCAGTGGGATTGCGGCGTATGAAGCGCTGTCCGAGCCATTCAAAGCGTTGCTCGATGGGCTGACTGCCACCCACGACTTCACCCAGTCTTTCCCACTGGAGCGCTTTGGCAACACCGCCGACGACCGAGCCCGTTGGGAAGAAGCCCGCCGAAAAAACCCACCCCTGTCGCACCCGGTGATCCGCACGCACCCGGTGAGCGGGCGTAAATCGCTGTTCGTCAGCGAAGGCTTCACCACCCGGATCAATGAACTGGAATCGGCCGAAAGCGCGGCGATTCTCAAACTATTGTTCGCCCATGCCACACGCCCGGAATTCACCCTCCGCTGGCGTTGGCAGGAAAATGACGTGGCGTTCTGGGACAACCGCGTGACCCAGCATTACGCGGTGGATGACTACCGGCCGCAGCGGCGGGTGATGCATAGGGCGACCATCCTGGGCGATGTGCCGTTCTAAATGTGGGAGGGGGCTTGCTCCCGATAGCGGTGGGTCAGTCACTATATCTATTGACTGATCCACTGCCATCGGGAGCAAGCCCCCTCCCACACTTTTAACCCAGCTGTGTCAGGTTATTCAGCGGTGGATGGTTTTTCCCACAAGTTGATCCCGCCTTCCAGGGCAAACCGATCGATCTCCGCCAATTCTTCCGCGCTGAAACTCAGGTTCTTCAACGCCCCGACGTTCTCGATGATTTGCTCCGGCCGGCTGGCACCGATCAGCGCACTGGTTACCCGTGAATCACGCAGGGTCCAGGCCAGCGCCATTTGCGCCAGGCTCTGGCCGCGACGCTGGGCGATTTCGTTGAGGGCGCGAACATGGGCGATATTGGCGTCGGACAGGTGCTTGGCCTGCAACGAACCGCCACCTGGGCGGTTGACTCGTGCGTCGGCCGGCACGCCGTTGAGGTACTTGTCGGTGAGCAAACCCTGGGCCAACGGTGTGAACGCAATCACCCCGGCGCCGAGTTCTTCGGTGGTGTCGAGCAGGTCTTTTTCCACCCAGCGGTTGAGCAGGTTGTAGGCCGGCTGGTGAATCAACAGCGGCACTTTCCACTCGTTGAGCAGCGCTGCCATCTCACGGGTTTTTACGCCGGAGTAGGACGAGATACCGATGTACAACGCCTTGCCCTGCTGCACGGCGGTGGCCAGCGCACTGGCGGTTTCTTCCAGCGGCGTGTCGGCGTCGAAACGGTGCGAATAGAAAATATCCACATAGTCGACGCCCAGGCGTTGCAGGCTCTGGTCCAGGCTCGCCAGCACGTACTTACGCGAACCGCCGCCCTGGCCATAGGGGCCGGGCCACATGTCCCAACCGGCCTTGCTGGAGATGATCAGCTCGTCGCGGTAGTGCTTGAAGTCTTCGCGCAGCAACCGGCCGAAGTTGATCTCGGCGCTGCCGTAGGGCGGGCCGTAGTTATTGGCCAGGTCGAAGTGGTTGATGCCTAAGTCGAATGCGGTGCGCAGCAGGGCGCGCTGGGTGGCGATCGGGGTGCTGTCGCCAAAGTTGTGCCACAACCCCAGGGACAGTGCCGGCAGCACCAATCCACTGCGGCCTACGCGGCGATAAGGAATAGATTCATAGCGGTTTTCGGCAGCAATGTACGTCATCGAATCCTCTCTGGGCTTGGGGCAGATAAGGCCTGGGAATAAGGTTATTCCCAGGCCTTATCTGCCTGCTGAATCGCTTAAGTCTGCCTTTCCCTTTTACAGCAAAGACCTACTTGAGAGGAACGGTGCGCCGTACGTTTTCTCAGCGCACCAGGTGCAGGAACTGCAGGTGCCGCTCGTACTGGTCGAGGATGTCGTTGATGATCTGCTCCTTGGTGTAGCCCACCAGGTCGTAGTCCTGGCTGCCCTCACGCAAGTGCACTTCCGCCCGATAATAACGGCGATTGTTGAGCTGTTTGGACCCCATGCCGCCGCGCGCAAATGAAGGCGTGAAATAGCCGCGCATCTGCACCTGGTAAACAAACGGATGCTCTTCGCCGTGGCCGATTTCCAGGCTGACGCTGTCGTTGGACGGGTCAGGCTGGGTGACGACGTTGAGGCCTTTTTCGACAAACACTGCCGTCACTTCTTCGATCGCCGGACGTACCGTGGTCTCAAGGAAGCGGTACACCTCATCCCGCGACGGGAAATGCACGGCCTGACTCAAACGCTGGCGCCAACCGCCCGTGCCCTTGCGTGAGCCCGACACCGGCGCCAACGAATGCAACTGCGCGATCTGCTTTTGCGATTCGAGGTAGAACGCCTTGTGCAGCCCCCACATCATCAGCAACAGGATCAGCGAGAACGGCAGCGAAGTCAGCACCACCGCTGATTTCAACGAATCGATACTGCCGGCAAACAGCAAGGCGCTGGTGACCAGGGCGGTCATCGCGCCCCAGAACACGCGCAGCCATTTCGGTCCGTCTTCATCGGCGTTGCCGCCCTTGGACGACAAGGTCGACAGCACCACGGTGCCGGAATCCGCCGAGGTCACGAAGAACACAAAGCTGATGAACACCGTGACCGCAATCACGGTTTTACTCCACGGGTAGGTTTCCAGCAGCAGGTACAGGCTCATCGACGGTTCATCAATGGCGGACTGGCCCAGCGCGGTCATGCCATGGTTGAGCACCTGGTCGATGGCGCTGTTGCCGAAGATCGACATCCACGCCAAGGTGAACCCCAGCGGGATCAGCAGCACGCCAAACACGAATTCGCGGATGGTGCGGCCACGGGAAATGCGTGCGATGAACAGGCCCACGAACGGCGACCATGCGATCCACCAGGCCCAGTAGAACACCGTCCAGCCACCCAGCCAGTCGCTGGGTTTGTCGTAGGCGTACACATCGAAACTCTTGGTCGGCAAGGCGCCCAGGTAGTCCCCGATGTTCTGGATCAGGGTGTTGAGCAAATGCTGGGTGGGCCCGGCAAACAACACAAACAGCAGCAGCGCGCAGGCCAGCAGCATGTTGATGTCGGACATCACCCGCACACCCTTGTCGACACCGGCCACGGCGACGATGATCGCCGCGCCCATCATCAAGGTGATCAAGCCCACCTGGATCCACTGCGTATGGGCGATACCGAACAGGTAATCCAGGCCGGAATTGAGGTGCAGCACGCCAAAGCCCATGTCGGCCCCCAGGCCGAACACCGTGGCGATGATGCCGAAGCCATCCACCGCGTAACCGATCGGGCCATTGATGCGCTTGCCGATCAATGGGTACAGCGCCGAACGCAGCGCCAGCGGCAGGTTATGCCGGTAGGCGAAGTACGCCAGGGCCATGCCGACAAACGCGAACACGCCCCAGCCGTGCAGGCCCCAGTGCAGGAACAGGATCTGCATGGCCTGGCGCGCCGCATCGGCATTCAGCGCCTCGCCCTGGGGCGGTTGCACCAGGTGGGTCAAGGGTTCGGACACGCAAAAGAAGAACAGCGTGATGCTGATCCCGGCGGCGAACAGCATGCCGGCCCAGGACAGGTAACTGAATTCGGGCTCGTCGTGGTCGGCACCGAGTTTTATCTTGCCGTAGCCCGATAACGCGGTGACCACCACGAAGACCAGATACAGGGTCATCGCCAGCATGTAGTACCAGCCGACCGTATTGGCCGCCCAGTTTTGCGCCGCCAGCAGCCAGGCACCGGCCTGTTGCGGGATAGCGATGACAGTGATGCCGAACAGCAGAATAGCCGTGGCGGCAAAGTAGAAGACGGGCGCATTCATGCGCACCTGACCGCTGGACGGGGTAGATGATGCACTCATGAACCATGCACCCCCGAGGTGTGAAATGTGGCTGTCAATAACGGACTCAGCAAAGGTAAGCCTCCTGTTGTGAGCGGGCAGCGAACCACCGGTTTAACTTGAACGAACGTTCAAGTTAAACATGGATAGGCGGTTTGGGACTAATTTCGGGGCCGAGTGGTAGGTGATTCCTACACTAGCTTAGGGATTGGTATGACGCGTGAGGTGCGGAATTCGTTCAGCAATGACGGGATGATTTTGGAATGCAGTCAAACATGTGGGAGGGGGCTTGCTCCCGATAGCAGTGGGTCAGCCAGCACATGTATGGCTGGTCCACCGCTATCGGGAGCAAGCCCCCTCCCACAGGAGATTTGTGCAGGTCGCTTATTTCTGGGCGCCATCGTCGTGCTGCAAATTCGCCTGGGTAATATTCGCCCCGGCCGGCACGCTGCGGGTCAGCCACACATTACCGCCAATGGTCGAACCCTGGCCGATGGTAATCCGCCCCAGAATCGTAGCGCCGGCGTAGATCACCACGTCATCCTCAACGATAGGGTGGCGCGGATGGCCTTTCTGCAATTGCCCATCTTCATCCGCCGGGAAGCGCTTGGCGCCCAATGTCACCGCCTGGTAGATGCGCACCCGCTCGCCGATGATCGCCGTCTCGCCAATCACCACGCCGGTCCCGTGGTCGATGAAGAAACTCGGGCCAATCTGCGCGCCGGGGTGGATATCGATACCGGTGGCCGAATGAGCGATTTCCGCGCTGATCCGCGCCAGCAGGGGCAAACCGGCGCGGTACAGATGGTGGGCCAGGCGATGGTGGATCACCGCCAGGATGCCGGGGTAGCACAGCAGCACCTCATCCACGCTGCGCGCGGCGGGGTCTCCGTGGTAGGCGGCCAGTACGTCGGTGTCCAGCAGGCTGCGCAACGCCGGCAAGGCCAGGGCGAAATCCTGGATCAGGCGAATGGCCTGGGCGTCGACCTCACGGTCATCCTGGCCGCCCTGGCGCGCGGCGTAGCGCAACTCCAGGCGGGCCTGGGCGAGCAAGGCGTTAAGGGCGACGTCGAGGGTATGCCCGACATAGAAGTCTTCGCTTTCTTCGCGCAGGTCCACCGGGCCCAGGCGCATCGGGAACAGTGCGCCGCACAAGGCTTCGAGAATCTGCGCCACCGCCTGGCGAGACGGTAGTTCGCGGCCTCCATGTTCGCCACTCAAGCGGCCATTGCGCGTTCGCCACTGGTCCCGGGCGCTGCGCAGTTGGCTGACGATGGTCTGTAGTTGCCAATGGCTGGAACGCTCACTCAAAGGGGTTTGCTCCTGAATAGGGGGGGCGCAGCGGCAAGCTGCAAGCTGCAAGCTGCAAGCAAACCGCGATCAACTTGCAGCTTGCCGCTCACAGCTTGCCCCTGAAAAGACACCCACTCTACGACATGCACTGAAAGCAGCCTTAATAACCAATTATCCCAAACATATAACCCCAGCCCATAAGCGATTGGCGGTTGCCCGATGAAAAGTGCCTGCCTATAGTCGCCCCATCACTCAGCCACCGTGCATAGCCATGATCAAACAACAGCTCGACCGCTTTAACCGTCTGGAACTGTTGGGCGGCGCCACCGCCCTGGAAAAACTCGAGCGGCTGTCGACCTGGCTGGGCAGGGATATCTACGTCAAGCGCGACGACACCACCCCACTGGCCATGGGTGGCAATAAATTGCGCAAACTTGAATACCTCGCCGCTGACGCCATCGCCCAGGGCGCCGATACCCTGGTCACCGCCGGCGCTATCCAGTCCAACCATGTGCGCCAGACCGCCGCGCTGGCCGCCAGGCTCGGCCTGGGCTGCGTCGCCCTGCTGGAAAACCCCACCGGCACCGAAGACCCCAACTACCTGGGCAACGGCAACCGGCTTTTGCTGGAGCTGTTCGACGCCAAGGTGGAGCGGGTGGAAAACCTCGACAATGCCGACGACCAACTCAACGCCCTCGCCGACCGCCTGCGCAGCAACGGCAAGAAGCCCTATCTGGTGCCTATCGGCGGCTCGAACGCCCTCGGTGCGTTGGGGTATGTGCGCGCGGGCCTGGAGCTGGCGGCGCAGATCGAAGACAGCGGCCTCGACTTTGCGGCGGTGGTACTGGCCTCCGGCAGCGCAGGCACCCACAGCGGCCTGGCACTGGCGTTGAGCGAAGCGCTGCCGAACCTGCCGGTGATCGGCGTCACCGTGTCGCGCACCGATGAAGCCCAACGTCCAAAAGTGCAAGGCCTGGCCGAGCGCACGGCCGAACTGCTCGGCATGCAGGTGCCGGAAGCCTTCAAGGTGATCCTGTGGGATGAATACTTCGGCCCGCGTTATGGCGAGCCGAATGCGGGTACGTTGTCGGCGATCAAACTTCTGGCCAGCCAGGAAGGTCTGTTGCTCGACCCGGTCTACACGGGCAAGGCCATGGCCGGCCTGCTGGACGGTATCGGGCGCCAGCGTTTCGCAGACGGGCCGATCATTTTCCTGCATACCGGCGGAGCGCCGGCGTTGTTTGCCTATGATTCGGTGTTCAACTGACTGAACACGGACCGAAATGTGGGAGGGGGCTTGCTCCCGATAGCGGTGGGTCAGTGTCCGAGGAGTTGACTGATATACCGCTATCGGGGGCAAGCCCCCTCCCACATTGGATTCGCGTATATTTCAAAAACGAATATCAAACATGATTTATATTATTTTCAAGTCTTAAAAACCGCCTTTATCATCGCGCCGAAGGCGAAGACGCGCACCGCGCTTTAAGGCAGGATACGGCTACTGCGTCACCGGCTTCGCTCACCATAAAAAACCACAGGGGCTCTTCATGACTATTTCTGTATTGCGTCGCACATTGCTGGTCGGCACATTGGGCTTGGCGCTCGGCGCAGGCATGCTTGGCCAGGCGGTCGCCGGCGAGCAACTGAACACCATCAAGAAAGCCGGCGAGATCAAGATCGGCCTGGAAGGCACCTACCCACCGTTCAGCTTTGTCGATGAAAGCGGCAAGCTCAGCGGCTTCGAGGTGGAGCTGTCCGAGGCGCTGGCCAAGGAGCTGGGCGTCAAGGTCAAGCTGCAAGCCACGCCATGGGACGGCATCCTCGCCGCCCTGGAATCCAAACGCCTGGACGCCGTGGTCAACCAGGTGACGATCTCCGAAGAGCGCAAGAAGAAGTATGACTTCTCCAAGCCCTACACCATTTCCGGTATCCAGGCGCTGACCCTGGCGAAGAATGTCGACAGCATCAAGACCGCCGACGACCTGGCCGACAAGAAAGTCGGGGTGGGCCTGGGCACCAACTACGAACAATGGCTCAAGGACAACCAACCCAAAGCCATCATCAAGACCTACAACGACGACCCGACCAAATTCCAGGACCTGCGCATCGGCCGCATCGACGCGATCCTGATCGACCGCCTGGCCGCTCTGGAATACGCCAAGAAAGCCAAGGACACCGCCGCTGCCGGCGCCGCCTTCTCCCGCCAGGAAGCCGGTATTGCCCTGCGCAAGGGCGAGCCTGAACTGCTCGACGCGGTAAACAAGGCCCTCGACAAGCTGCGCGCCGACGGCACCTTGAAGAAGTTGTCCGAGAAGTACTTCAACGCTGACGTCACTCAATAATGGAAGCAGGTTTCCAACTCGCGCTGGACTCCGCGCCCTTTCTGCTCAAGGGCGCGTATTACACGGTGATCCTCAGCCTGGGCGGGATGTTTTTCGGCCTGCTGCTGGGCTTCGGCCTGGCGTTGATGCGCCTGTCGCGCTTCAAGCTGCTGAGTTGGACGGCGCGGGTCTACGTGTCGTTCTTTCGCGGTACGCCCTTGCTGGTGCAATTGTTCCTGATCTACTACGGCTTGCCGCAAGTGGGCATCGAGCTGGACCCGATCCCGGCCGCCATGATCGGCTTTTCGCTGAACATGGCCGCCTACGCCTGTGAAATCCTGCGGGCCGCCATCGCGTCCATCGAGCGTGGCCAGTGGGAAGCCGCCGCGAGTATCGGCATGACCCGCGCGCAGACGTTGCGCCGGGCCATCCTGCCGCAAGCCATGCGCACGGCCTTGCCGCCGCTGGGCAACAGTTTCATTTCGCTGGTCAAGGACACGGCGCTGGCCGCCACTATCCAGGTGCCCGAGCTGTTCCGTCAGGCGCAACTGGTCTCGGCGCGCACCTTCGAAATTTTCACCATGTATCTGTCCGCAGCCCTGATCTATTGGATCCTGGCGAGCATCCTGGCGCATCTGCAAAATCGTCTGGAAGACCGGGTCAACCGGCACGACCTGGAGTCTTGAAGCATGATCGTGGTTGAAAAGCTGACCAAACAATTCAACGGCCAGGTAGTGCTCAACGGTATCGACCTGGAGGTCAAGGCCGGCGAAGTCGTGGCCATCATCGGCCCCAGCGGTTCCGGCAAGACTACCTTCCTGCGCTGCCTGAATTTTCTCGAAGAACCCACCAGCGGCCGCATCAAGGTGGGCGATATCGAGATCGACAGCAGCAAGCCACTCAACCAGCAACAGGGCCTGGTGCGACGCCTGCGCCAGCACGTCGGTTTTGTCTTCCAGAACTTCAACCTGTTCCCCCACCGCACCGCGCTGGAAAACGTCATCGAAGGCCCGATCGTGGTCAAGAAGATGCCACGCGAGGCGGCGACCGAGCTGGGCCGCAAGCTACTGGCCAAAGTGGGCCTGGCGGGCAAGGAGGCGGCTTATCCTCGGCGCTTGTCCGGTGGGCAGCAACAGCGTGTGGCGATCGCTCGGGCGCTGGCCATGGAGCCGGAGGTCATCCTGTTCGACGAACCCACCTCGGCCCTCGACCCCGAACTGGTAGGTGAAGTGCTGGCGACTATCCGCAGCCTGGCCGAAGAAAACCGCACCATGGTGATCGTCACCCACGAGATGAGCTTTGCCCGGGATGTGGCCAACCGTGTGATCTTTTTCGACAAGGGCGTGATCGTCGAACAGGGTGAAGCCAAGGCGCTGTTCGCCAGCCCCAGGGAAGAACGCACCCAGCAGTTCCTGAGCAAGTTTCTCGCCCATTGACCCAGCTTTTTGTGGCGAGCGGGCTTGCTCGCCACAAAAAGCCGCTCCTACACAGAAACGCCATTGCTGCCGGTAAAACACCACGCTGCGGCCCTCTTGAAATACCCCTTCCAGTCAGACCCTTCTGAATATCCTCCAACCCGCCGTTTAGCCTTTTGCCGCCATTGACGTCCCCGGCCCAACCCTCTTATCTAGCGTCCAGAGGATTGGATCCTATCCCGGCTACTCACTGAATCGTTCTTTCGGCCCCTTTGCGCACCCGCGCCCAGGCCTGGAACGATTGCTGCTGGCTGCATCAAGGAGATCACTTATGACGCACACTACAACCCCGGCCATGCTGACCGCACCCACCCTGCCCCAAGCCGTTCGAAACGGCATCAGTGCCCACGCGGCTGCCCAATTGCAGGTCGACATCGCACCTTACCCCGGCATGGAAGAAGGCGACCTGATCGAGCTGTTCTGGAACAACTGCTTTGCCGCCTCACGCCGGGTGACCGCCGGCAAAATCGGCACGCCTACCCACCTGCGAGTGCCGGAAAGTTTTGTACAGGATGGCCCGGCGCGGGTTCATTACCAGATCATGCAGATCGGCCACGGCCCGGCGCGCTCGGCCACCACCCAGGTCCGGGTCAAAACCAACTACCCGGGCGGCGCGCCGTCGGCCCTGTACAGCGACGAAAACCAGAACCTCGCGCCGGTCAGCCTGCCCGAGACCATCCGCCGCCAGGGCGTCAACAGTCGCCAGGTGCAACGTGGAATTCCGCTGAGCATCGAGCCGTACGCGAACATGGCCAGTGGCGATGCCATCACGCTGCGCTGGGGTGACGTGCGCATGGACCTGCCCAACATCCAGGCCAGGGACGTCGGCCTGGCGGTGCAGGTCTGGGTGCCTTCGACAGTCATTATCGAAGGCGGTGACGACTGCCGCCTGGAGGTGACGTACTGCATCCTGGACCGCGTCGGCAACAATTCGCGCTGGGCGCCAGCCCGCACCTTGCGCATCGCCGCCTGGGTTCCCACGCCCCCTGGCGCAGCCAAGGACGTGTATCAACCCCGCCCTTTCGGCTCTCCCTGCGAACCGGGGTGACGCGCCTTCTATGCATATTCCTAAAAGTTAGTTTATTTAAAAAATAAACACGCTTAGGGTATATACACCGGACCACCGGACATTCCTGATTTTTTGTTTTTATTTCATTGAATGCGAGGTCGGTATGGTCAGAATTACCCCGGTGCATAACGCCAGGGCATTACGTGCAGCCAAGGAGCGGCGCTGATGTCTAACTTGGCTCTAACACCCCTCCAGAGTGATCTGGACGTAGCCCCACTGTTGTTGCCGGCCACGGTGCTGCGCAACGACGCCCAGGCGCTGAGCGCCGCCCATGAGCTGGCCGACGCCGCGCGCCTGCAGGCCGCCAAGCGCGACCAGCAACGCCAATTGCCCTGGGCGCAGGTCGAACAGTTCACCCGCAGCGGCTTGGGCAGCATTTCCATTGCGCGTGAATACGGCGGCCCGCAGGTTTCATTCGTCACCCTGGCCGAAGTCTTCGCGATCATCAGCGCGGCCGACCCGGCCCTGGGGCAGATCCCGCAGAACCATTTCGGCATCCTGCACCTGTTGCAAAACACCGCCAGCGAGCGCCAGAAAAAGCAGCTGTTCCAGAGCGTGCTCGACGGTTGGCGCATCGGCAATGGCGGTCCGGAACGCGGCACCAAAAATACCCTGGAGCTCAAGGCGCGTATCACCGCCGAGGGTGACGGCTACGTGGTCAGCGGCCAGAAGTTCTACTCCACCGGCGCTCTGTTTGCGCACTGGGTGGCCATCAAAGCCCTCAATGACGACGGCAAGCAGGTCATGGCGTTCGTGCGCCGTGGCAGCGAAGGGCTGCGCATCGTGGATGACTGGTCGGGCTTTGGCCAACGCACCACCGCCAGCGGCACCGTGCTGCTCGACCGGGTCCCGGTGGACGCAGAACTGGTGGTGGACAACTGGCGCCTGGGCGAAAGCCCGAATATCCAGGGTGCCGTCTCGCAATTGATCCAGGCGGCCATCGACGCCGGCATTGCCCGTGGCGCACTGGACGACACCATCGCCTTTGTACGTGAACGCTCGCGCCCATGGATCGACGCCAAGGTCGAACGGGCCAGCGACGACCTGTATGTGATCGCGGACATCGGCAAGCTGAAAATCGAACTGCACGCCGCCGAGGCGCTGTTGCGCAAGGCCGGCCAGGTGCTGGACCAGGTCAGCGCTGCGCCGATTACCGCGCAGTCCGCTGCACGCGCCTCGATTGCCGTGGCCGAGGCGAAAGTGCTCACCACTGAGGTGGCGTTGCTGGTCAGCGAAAAACTCTTCGAGCTGGCCGGCAGCCGCGCCACCCTCGCCGAATTCAACCTTGACCGGCATTGGCGCAATGCGCGGGTCCACACGCTGCATGACCCAGTGCGCTGGAAGTATCACGCGGTGGGCGCCTATCGCCTGAACGGCACTTTGCCGGCTCGCCATTCCTGGATCTGACCGACCAGACATCTGGAGAACATCATGACTTTCTCTCACCCCGTCGCGGTCATCACCAGCGACGAACAAGCCCTTATTGTCGCCAGCGACCTGGCTGAAGACTTCCGTCGCGACAGCGCCCAGCGCGACCGCGAGCGCCGCCTGCCCTTACCCGAACTGGACGTGTTCTCGCGTTCCGGCCTGTGGGGCATCAGCGTGCCCAAGGCCTACGGCGGCGCTGGTGTGTCCAACGTCACCCTGGCCAAGGTCATCGCCTTGATCGCCCAGGCGGATGCGTCCCTGGGACAGATTCCGCAAAACCATTTCTACGCCTTGGAAGTGCTGCGCGTGAATGGCAGCCCGGCCCAGCAACGCAGCCTGTATGCCGAAGTATTGGCCGGCCAGCGTTTCGGCAACGCCCTGGCGGAATTGGGCACGAAAACCGCTCATGACCGCGTCACCAAAATCACCCGCGACGGTGACGGCTTTCGCATCAGCGGCCGCAAGTTCTATTCCACCGGCGCGATCTACGCCCAGCGCATCCCCACCTCGGTGGTGGATGAGCACGGTGTGCAGCAACTGGCCTTCGTGCCCCGCGACAGCGCGGGCCTGAGCGTGATTGACGACTGGAGCGGCTTCGGCCAGCGCACCACCGGCAGCGGCTCAGTGGTGTTCGACAACGTGTGGGTGGCGGCGCAGGACGTGATCCCGTTCCAGAGCGCTTTCGAACGCCCGACCACCGTCGGCCCCTTGGCGCAGATCCTTCATGCCGCCATCGACACCGGTATCGCCCGCGCCGCCTTCGAAGACGCGCTGCATTTTGTGCGCACCAAGACCCGTCCCTGGATCGACTCGGGCAGCGACAAGGCCACCGATGACCCATTGACCTTGAAGAGCTTCGGCCACTTGAGCATTCGCCTGCACGCCGCCGAAGCGCTGCTGGAGCGCTCGGGCGAATTTCTCGACCGCGCCCAGGCCGACAGCAATGCCCAGACCGTCGCGGCCGCCTCCATCGCCGTCGCCGAAGTGCGCGCCTTGAGCACCGAAATCTCCCTGGCCGCCGGCAGCACGCTATTTGAACTGGCCGGCAGCCAGGCGACCCTGGCCGAGCATGGCCTGGATCGCCACTGGCGCAACGCTCGCGTGCACACCCTGCATGACCCGGTGCGCTGGAAATACCACGCGGTGGGCAATTACTACCTCAACGATGAAAACCCGCCGCTGCGGGGGACTATCTGATGAGCAAGAAAAAAATCCTGCTCAATGCCTTCAACATGAACTGCATCGGGCATATCAACCACGGTTTGTGGACCCATCCACGGGACACGTCCACCCAGTACAAGACCCTCGAGTACTGGACTGACCTGGCAAAAATCCTCGAGCGCGGGCTGTTCGACGGTTTGTTTATCGCCGATATCGTCGGCGTGTATGACGTGTACCAAAAGTCCATCGACGTGCCGCTCAAGGAAGCAATCCAGTTGCCGGTCAACGACCCGCTCCTGCTGGTCTCGGCCATGGCGGCCGTCACCCGGAACCTCGGCTTCGGCCTCACCGCCAACCTGACCTACGAGCCGCCGTATCTGTTCGCCCGGCGCATGTCCACCCTCGACCACCTGAGCCGGGGCCGGGTGGGTTGGAACATCGTCACCGGCTACCTCGACAGCGCCGCCAAAGCCATGGGGCTGACCGAACAGGTCGAGCATGACCGCCGCTATGACCAGGCCGATGAATACCTGGAGGTGCTGTACAAACTCTGGGAAGGCAGCTGGGAGGATGACGCGGTGGTCAACGATCCCCAGGCGCGGGTGTATGCGCAGCCGGGCAAGGTGCACAAGGTCGAACACCATGGCGAGTTCTACCAGGTGCAGGGCTATCACCTGTGCGAGCCATCGCCGCAGCGTACGCCGGTGCTGTTCCAGGCCGGCAGTTCGGACCGTGGCCTGCAGTTCGCCGGGCGCCATGCCGAGTGCGTGTTCATCAGCGGGCAGAACAAGGCCGCGACCCGAATCCAGGTGGACAAAGTGCGCGCCAGCGCGGTGGAAGCCGGGCGCAATCCGGATGACATCAAGGTGTTCATGGGCCTGAACGTGATCGTCGGCGCGACCGAGGAACTGGCCTGGGCCAAGCACGCCGAGTACCTCAGCTACGCCAGCGCGGAGGCCGGCGTGGCGCACTTTTCGGCGTCCACGGCGATCGACTTTTCCGAGTACGAACTGGATGAACCGATCCAGTACGTGAAGAGCAACGCCATCCAGTCGGCGACCAAAAACCTGCAGAACAACGACTGGACCCGGCGCAAATTGCTCGAGCAGCACGCCCTCGGTGGGCGCTACATCACGCTGGTGGGGTCGCCCGAGCAGGTCGCCGACGAACTGGAATCCTGGATCAGCGAAACCGGCCTGGATGGCTTCAACCTCACGCGCATCGTGACGCCGGAGAGCTATGTGGATTTCATTGATCTGGTGGTGCCGGAGCTGCAAAAGCGTGGTTCGTACAAGACTGAATATGAGCAGGGAACGCTGCGCGAAAAAGTCTTCCATGGCACTGCGCGTCTTCCCGAACAACACACCGGGTCTACCTATCGACACTAACCCCTGTAGGAGCGAGCTTGCTCGCGAAGATCGTTAACGATAACGCGGTGCATCTGGTTTACCGAGGCGCCCTCAAGTTTTTCGCGAGCAAGCTCGCTCCTACAATTGGAAATTCATATGAAAAAAATAGTGCTCTCCCTGGCATTCGGCTTGTTCAGCTCGGCCGTATTCGCCGCCGATGCGCCGTTGAAAGTCGGCACCACCGCCGCCTTCGCGATTCCCCTGGAAGCCGCTGTAGAAGAAGCCGGCAAACAGGGCCTGAAGGTTGAACTGGTGGAATTCACCGACTGGATCGCGCCGAACGTCAGCCTCGCCGCCGGCGATATCGACGTGAACTACTTCCAGCACATCCCGTTCCTGGAAAACGCCAAGGCCGCCGCCGGCTTTGACCTGGAGCCCTACGCGCCGGGCATCATCAACAACGTCGGCCTGTATTCGAAAAAGTACAAAAGCTTCAACGACCTGCCCGAAGGCGCCAGCGTGGCCATCGCCAACGACCCGATCAACAGCGGGCGCGGCCTGCAACTGCTGGCCAAAGCCGGGCTGATCACCCTCAAACCGGGGGTGGGCTACAAGGCCACGGAAGAAGACATCGTCAGCAATCCGAAAAAGATCAAGATCCTGCAAGTCGAGGCCGTGCAACTGGTACGCGCCTATGACGACGCCGATCTGGTGCAGGGCTACCCGGCGTACATCCGCCTGTCCAAGACCTTCGATGCCGAGTCGGCGCTGCTGTTCGATGGCCTCGACCATCCGGAATACGTGATCCAGTTCGTGATCCAGCCCAAGAGCAAAACCGACCCGAGGGTGATCAAGTTCGTCGACATTTACCAGCACTCGCCGACGGTGCGCGCCGCCCTGGATAAATCCCTCGGCAAGCTCTACCAAGTCGGCTGGGACGATAAAAAATGACCGCCGCCAACGCCCAACTGCGCGACCTGGGCACATTGCCCAGGGACGCCGAGCAGACCGAACTGCATCCGGACTTGAACAGCGCCCACGTGCGTTTCATCAACCTGGGCAAAACCTATGACGGCACTGTGCATGCCCTGCAAGGCATCGACCTGGCGATTGCGCGCGGCGAAGTGTTCGGCATCATCGGCCGCAGCGGCGCCGGCAAGTCGTCGCTGATCCGCACCATCAATCGCCTGGAACAACCCAGCAGCGGGCGCGTGCTGATCGATCAGGTGGATATCGGCAGCTTCGATGAAGACCACCTGGTAGCGCTGCGCCGGCGCATCGGCATGATCTTCCAGCACTTCAACCTTATGTCGGCCAAGACCGTCTGGCAGAACGTCGAACTGCCGCTCAAGGTCGCCGGGGTGCCCAAGCCGCAGCGTGAGCAAAAGGTGCGTGAGCTGCTGGAGCTGGTGGGTTTGCAGGACAAGCACAAAGCCTATCCGGCACAGCTCTCGGGCGGGCAGAAACAGCGCGTGGGCATCGCCCGTTCGCTGGTGCACGACCCCGAGATCCTGCTGTGCGACGAAGCCACCTCGGCGCTGGACCCGGAAACCACCCAATCGATCCTCGGCCTGCTGCGCGAGATCAACCAGCGCCTGGGCCTGACCATCGTGCTGATCACCCATGAGATGGCGGTGATCCGCGACATCTGCGACCGCGTGGTGGTGCTGGAGCATGGGCGTATCGTCGAGCAAGGCCCGGTGTGGCAAGTGTTCGGCAACCCGCAACACGAGGTCAGCAAGACCCTGCTGGCGCCGCTGCAACATGGGCTGCCGGAAGAGCTGCAAAACCGTTTGCATACCCAGCCTGAATCGCCGGAAGCCGCCGTGGTGATGCGCTTGCAGTTCACCGGCAGTGCCAGCGATGAACCCGACCTGGCCGCGCTGTTCAGTGCCCTCGGCGGGCGTGTGCGTCTGCTGCAGGGCGGTGTCGAACGGATTCAGGGGCATGCCTTGGGGCAACTGCTGCTGGCGGTGAATGGCTCGCCCCATAGCACCGAGGAACTGCGCAACCGCGCCGCGAACTGGGCACAACAGGTGGAGGTGCTGGGCTATGTGGTTTGATCGTTTAGTACAGGGCGCCATCGACACCTTGTTGATGGTCGGCGTGTCATCACTGATCGCCTTGCTGGTAGGGATTCCGCTGGCGGTGTTTCTGGTCACCAGCGACAAAGGTGGCATCTACCAGGCACCGGCGCTGAACCGGGTGCTCGGGGCCTTCGTCAATCTGTTCCGCTCCATTCCGTTTCTGATCCTGATGGTGGCGCTGATCCCGTTCACCCGCCTGATCGTCGGCACCACCTACGGCGTATGGGCGGCGGTCGTGCCGCTGACCATCGCGGCCACGCCGTTCTTTGCGCGCATCGCCGAAGTCAGCCTGCGCGAGGTCGACCATGGCTTGATCGAAGCGGCGCAGGCCATGGGGTGCCGCCGCTGGCACATCATCTGGCACGTGCTGCTGCCCGAAGCGCTGCCGGGGATCGTCGGCGGGTTCACCATTACCCTGGTGACCATGATCAACTCGTCGGCCATGGCCGGGGCGATTGGCGCCGGTGGCTTGGGCGACATTGCGTACCGCTATGGCTACCAGCGCTTCGATACGCAGATCATGCTGACGGTGATTGTGCTGTTGGTGGTGTTGGTGGCGGTGATCCAACTCGGCGGGGATCGACTGGCGCGGGTGCTGAACAAGAGGTGAGGTATAGTCGGCGCATCCCAGCGCCCGGTATTGCCTGTCATGACCCTCAAGCCCGACGACCTTAACCAGATTACCGCCACCACCCTCGGCCATTACAACAAAGTCGCCGAAGACTTCCGCGAGGGCACCCGCGATCACGATGTGAGCCAGAACATCGACGCGTTGCTGCGGCACATCCAGGGCACGCCGCCGTTTACCGTGCTGGATTTTGGCTGCGGGCCGGGGCGGGATCTGCAGACCTTTACACGCCTGGGGCATATCGCCGTGGGGCTCGATGGTTCCGAGCGGTTTGCGCAGATGGCGCGGCAGGACAGTGACTGCGAGGTGTTGCAGCAGGACTTCCTCAAGCTGGACCTGCCCGACGGGCGCTTCGATGGGGTGTTTGCCAATGCGGTGCTGTTTCATATTCCCAAGCAGGAATTGCCCCGGGTCCTCAAGCAACTGCATGGCACGTTGAAGGCTGGAGGCGTGCTGTTCAGCTCCAATCCTCGCGGTGACAACCAGGAAGGCTGGAATGGGCCTCGGTATGGGTCTTATCACGATCTGGCGGCGTGGCAGGCATTGCTGACGACGGCGGGGTTTGTGGAGTTGGAGCACTATTACCGGCCGGCGGGATTGCCTCGGGAGCAGCAGCCTTGGTTGGCCAGTGTGTGGCGTCGGGTTTAAGTGATGTATTGCCTGGGCTGACGCTATCGGGGGCAAGCCCCCTCCCACAGGGGAACGCGTTCAAATGTGGGAGGGGGCTTGCCCCCGATGGTCTCAATGGCCCCGCTGATACACCTGATACACCACCGGGCTTTCACCCTCCACCAGCGCCGTCACACTGCGCCCGGCATAGCCTTGTTTTTCTCCCGCCGAAAAATTCGCCACCAGCCGCGTGCCATCGGCAAACGTGGTTTGCTGCACCTGTTTATCTGCGGTCAGCCAGCGAAAATCAGTCATCGCCTGAGTCGCCAGGCGCTCATGCAGTGGACGGAAAAACCGATCCTGGCGCTGAATCAACGGCAGCCGTTCCTTGAGCGTCGCAGCACTCAGGTGATACAGCGGCGGTACGTTGTAGAGCAACTGCGTCAGCTCATTTTCAGCCCGCACATTGCTCAGTTTGAGGCTATCAAACAGCCAGTGATGGGTGGTGATCACCGAACCATGGAACACCGCCTGGTACAGCGGCAGGCGCAGCGTCGGATCGAAGTAGAGCGTGCGAAATGGCTCGTTCAGCGGCACCGACTTGAAGAACACCGCCGGTTGCTCCGGCGGATACCAGTTGCCCAAGTAGTAGGGCGACTGTTTGTCCCGAGTCATGTCGCGATCCCCCCAGCCCAGCACCGGGGTTTGCATGCCATGGGCGAACAGGATCCCCTGGGCGGTGATGGCGTTGCCGTCTTCGGAGCCTGTCGGCAATTGCAGCGTGGTGTTCAGCCAACGGGACGCATCGATATTGCCTTCAGCGTTTTGCGCCTGGGTCATCGGTGCGCTGTCGCGGTAGCTGTCGAGCAGCATGCTGGTAGCGTACGCATCGAGAAACCAGGCGTTGAAGCCCGCCCTGGCCTGTACGGCTTTCACCCGCGCTTCCAATAACGGCCGCACACAGCGCGGATCGGTGTAGTGGCCGGACCGCTGGAAGCCGGTCTTGAGCTGGCCGTCCTTCAATACAATGGCGCAGTCGCGGTAGGCCTTGCTGCCCAGGTGGGCGGTGGTCCAGTCGGGATTTTCGGTGGCGGACAACGCGGTTTGATAGGAGTCGTAGGGCGCTATCAGGTAGCCCGCGTCGACACCGGCGCGGATGGTTTCGGGGTGCCACAGGCCGCCTTCCCAGCCTTCGCCCAGGGTCAGCATCAAGCGTGGCAGCCCGGCGTCGCGCAGTGTCTGTACTATCTTGCTGCCCCAGGTGTCGGGGCTACCGCCGAGGGCACCGGCAAAATCCACGGCCAGTTCACGACGCAACTCACCGTAGCGGGCGGCAAGACGGGTCATATCGGGCTCGTCCACCTGCCAGCTCTGCCGGGCCTTCTGGTTGATCGCCGCGTTGAGGCCGCGCAACAGCACGGTTTGCTCGTAGCGATTCAACCTGCCCGGCTGCGCCAGCAGCGCTGCGGAGTCCTTGTCCAACAGGCCCTTGAGCGCATGATCGCGCAAGCGCTTGAGCAACAGCGGCCAATCACGCACATCCTCCAGCGCCAGCAGGTCATTGCCCCACAGGTAGGCATGGCTGGCGCCCAGCAGTTTTTGCGCACCCGGCGTTTGCCGCAGCTTGGCCTCCAAGGGTTCGTAACGGTCCTGTTCGACCAGCCATTGGCGATAGCGCTTGGCGCCGGCCAGCGGGTCGGCGTCGCCCAGGTGCAACAACAGGGTCATGGGCGCGGCAGGTGCGAGCGACGTGAACTCATGGGCCAACGACAACGCCTGGCCTTGCCAGCGCAGGCGGTTGTTGTAGGGATTGGTCAGCAGCCAGTTCAAGGTGAAGGCACCGTGATCGACACCCCACAACGGCAGGCTGAGGTCCTGGGTGGTGTTGATATCGCCCTGCTCTATCAGGAAATCGCTCCACAGGGCATTGCCGGCCGGCACGTAATGCCCTTCGGCCAACGGCCACATCAACCCCTTGCCCAGGGCGCTCGCCGGCTGCACAAGGATCGGCAGTTCACCGTCTTCCCGCGCCCTGATCGACAGCAGCAGGTCGCGCTGCTCAAGGCTGGCAGTTACGCGATAGGCACCGTCGTCCCATTGCCAACTGACCTGTTGATCGTTTTGTGCGAGTTGACTGACGGCGCGGGCCGATACGCCTTTGGAGGCGTGAACCTCGGGTTGGCCGCTGGGTGTCACACGGATGGCGAGGGTGGCCGGGTCGAGTTCGACTCGCCACAACGGGTTTTCCAATACGGTGCTGGCAAAGGCCAGGGGCGACAGGAAGCAGCAGCAGATCAGCAAGGTATGACGCAGACGGTTCATGGCAGGCGACCGTTGAGAGGTGGAGGCCGGAGGGTAAAACACTCAACGGGGTGACCAGGGCAACAGGCGTCACTTTCAGAAGCTTCCCACATCTCAAAGATCGTTCCCACGCTCCGCGTGGGAATGCGGCCCGTGACGCTCCGCGTCACCTGTGCGCAGTAGCCGAAATTTGCAGCGCTTGGCGGGACGCGGAGCGTCCCAGGAGGCGTTACCACGCGGAGCGTGGGAACGATCAGCCCCTCCCACATTTTTAACCGCGTTCTTCCTGCTTTGGCTCGCGGATCTTGTACCAAGCCACATACAGCGCCGGCAGGAACAACAGCGTCAGCAAGGTGGCGATAATAATCCCGCCAATCATCGCGTAGGCCATCGGCCCCCAGAACACTTCCCGCGCAATCGGGATCATGCCCAGGCTCGCCGCCGCCGCCGTGAGCAGGATCGGCCGGCGCCGATGCTCGGTGGCTTCCACCACGGCGTCCCACGGCGTGTAGCCGGCCACTTCATATTCGTGGATCTGCGTCACCAGGATCACCGAGTTGCGGATGATGATGCCGATCAACGCGAGGATACCGAGGATCGCCACGAAGCCCATAGGCGTGCCCGTGGGGATCAGCGCCAGCACCACGCCGATCAGCCCCAGCGGCGCGACACTCGCCACCAGGAACATCTTCTGCACGCTGTGCAGTTGGATCATCAGGAACGTCGCCATCAGGAACAGCATCAACGGCACCACGCTGGCAATCGGGCCCTGGGCCTTGCCGCTTTCTTCCACGGTGCCGCCGGTGGCGACTTTGTAACCCACCGGCAGGCCGTCGCTGAACTTCTGGATGGTCGGCGCCAGCTGCTTGACCAGGTCGGTCGGCTGCATCTCGTCGCGCACTGCGGCCTTGATGGTGATGGTCGGCTTGCGGTCGCGACGCCACACCAGCGGCTGCTCCAGCTCGTAGCGCACGGTGGCGAAGGCCAGCAGCGGAATCGAGGTGCCGTTGGGCGTGACGATCTGCAGGTTCTGCAAGGTTTCCGGCGTACCGCGTTCGGCGTCTTCGGCGCGGCCGACCACATTGATCAGGTAAATGTCGTCATGCACCTGGGTCACCGAGGCGCCGCTGACCACGCTGTTCATCAACTGCGCCACGTCTTCCGACGACAGCCCCAGTTGCCGTGCCTTGTCCTGGGCGATGTCGACGCGCAGCACTTTGCCCGGCTCGTTCCAGTCGTAGATGATCTCGCCCAGGTGGGTGTTCTGGTCGAGCAAAGTCGCCAGTTCGATGGCGTGCTTGCGCACCTGGTCGGTGTCTTTGCCGGATACGCGGTACTGGATCGGGCGTCCCACCGGCGGGCCCATTTCCAGCGGCTGCACGAAACTGCCGATGCCGACGAAATCATCGCGCAGGCGCTTCTGCAGGCGCGCAATCAGGGCACCGCGCTCTTCCAGGCCCTTGCTGACGATCACCAACTGCGCGTAGTAGGGGTTTTCCAGTTGCTGGTCCAGCGGCAGATAGAATCGGATCGCGCCCTGGCCGATGTAGGTGCTCCAGCGCGTAATGTCCGGGTCGTCCTTGATGATCGCTTCCAGACGGTCGACCGCCTTGCGCGTCTCGTTGATCGAGGCGTTTTGCGGCAGGTTGAGGTCGACGAGGATTTCCGGACGGTCCGACGACGGGAAGAACTGGTTCTGCACAAATTGCATGGAGAACACCGACGCCACGAACAGGCCCACGGTGATGCCAATGGCCCACCAGCGATTGCGCATGGCCCACAACATGCCGCCATTGAACGCGCGGCCGATGCGCCCCGGCTCGGCGCTATGGGGCTTCACATTGGCGCTGAGGATATGCACGCCGATCACTGGAGCAAACAGCACCGCCACCACCCACGACACCAGCATCGCCACGGCGATGACCGCGAACAAGGTGAAGGTGTACTCACCCGCCGAACTCGCATTGAGGCCAATTGGCACGAAACCGGCGACGGTCACCAGCGTGCCGGTGAGCATCGGGAAGGCCGTGGAGGTATAAGCGTAGGTCGCGGCCTGCTCCTTGGTTTCGCCTTTTTCCAGGCGTGTGATCATCATCTCCACGGTGATCATCGCATCGTCCACCAACAGGCCGAGGGCGATGATCAACGCGCCCAACGACACCCGTTGCATGGTGATGCCGCTGTATTCCATGAACACGAACACCAGCGCCAGCACCAACGGAATCGAGCACGCCACCACCAGCCCGGCACGCATGCCCAGGCTGATAAAGCTCACCACCAGCACGATGATCACTGCTTCGAACAACGCGCTGGTAAAGCCACCGACGGCCTCTTCCACCACTTCGGCCTGGTCCGAAACCTTGTGCACGCCGACGCCCACCGGCAGGTCGGCGGTCAGTTCATCCATGCGCCCATGCAGCGCCTTGCCGAACGACTGGATATTGCCGCCCTTCTGCATCGCAATCGCCAGGCCAATCGCCGGCTTGCCGTTGAAACGGAACATCGGCCGCGCCGGGTCGACGTAGCCCCGGCTGATGTCGGCAATGTCGGCCAGGCGATAGAAGCGGTCATTCAGGCGCAGGTTGACGTTGGCCAGGTCCTTCTCCGAGGCGAACTGCCCCGAGGTGCGCACGGAAATCCGCTCCGGCCCGGCCTCGATCACCCCAGCGGGGGTCACGGCATTTTGCGATTGCAGGCTTTGCACGACCTGGCGCTGATCGATGCCCAGGGCCGCCAGTTTGCGTGTGGAAAAATTCAGGTAAATCACTTCGTCCTGCTGGCCGATCATCTCGACCTTGCCCAGCCCCGGCACCGAGCGAATTTCAGCGCGCACCTGCTCCACGTAGTCGCGCAACTGGCGCATCGACAGGCCATCGCCGGTAAAGGCATACACCGAGCCGAACACATCACCGAATTCGTCGTTGAACGACGGCCCCTGCAAGCCCTGGGGGAAGGTGCCGCGAATATCGTCGATCTTCTTGCGAACCTGGTACCAGATCTCCGGGATGGCCTTGGCGCTGGTGGTGTCCTTGAGGAACACGAACACCGTGGATTCGCCCGGCCGGGTGTAGCTCTTCACATAATCGAGGGAGTCGAGTTCCTCGAGTTTTTTCTCGATGCGGTCGGTGACCTGCTTGAGGGTTTCTTCCTGGGTCGCGCCCGGCCAGCGGGTCTGGATGACCATGGTCTTGATGGTGAACGAGGGGTCTTCCTCGCGGCCCAGGTTCATGTACGAAAACACGCCCATCAGCAGCGCGACGAACATCAGGTACCAGACGAAGGACTGATGCTTGATGGCCCAGTCGGATAAGTTGAAGCTTCCTTTCATCGCGGGCTGTCCTCGTCGATTTTGACTTTCTGCCCGGGTTTCAGGCTGTTCACACCGGCGGTGACGACGCGCTCGCCGGGCTTGATGCCACCATTGAGCACTGCGCTGTCGGCGTCACGGCTGACAACCGTGACATCACGCGGTTGCACCGTCTGGCTATGGGTGTCGAGCAACCAGATGCGGGTCTTGCCATCGACTTCCTGCAACGCGCTCAACGGCAGCTGGATACGCGGCGCGATGGCGCTGCTCAAGGTCACGCTGATGGCGGTGCCCAGGCGAAACGCGGCGGGGGTGTCGGTCAGGCTCAAGCGCGCGCGACGGGTACGCGTGGCGCTTTGGGCCTGGGGCTCGATCTCGCGCACGATGGCGGTGGTGTGCACGCTGGGGTCCAGTTGCCCGGCCACCAGGAACACCACATCCGCCGGCAAGCGCTCGGCGAGGCCGGCGGGCAGGTCGATCACCGCTTCCTTGATGTCCGGGCGGGCCAGGGTCACCACTTGCTGGCCGGCGCTGACCACCTGGCCGGCCTCGGCGTTCCAGGCGGTGACGATGCCGGCGTGGTCGGTGCGCAGCTCGGCGTAGTTGAGCTGGTCCTTGGCTTGATTGACCGAGGCGCGGGCCTGGTCGAGGGTGGCCTGGGTGGTTTTCAGGTCGGTCTGGGCCACATCCAACTGCGCCTGGGCGCCGACGCCACGGTCGAACAGCTCTTGCTGGCGGCGGGCATTGGCCTGGGCATTGATGAACTGTGCCTGCACGCGGGCCAGGTCACCCTGGGCGGCGCGTAGTTGGTTCTGCTGGTCGGTGGGGTCGAGGACGGCGAGCAAGGCGCCCTTCTCCACCTCGGCGCCCACGTCCACCGCGCGGCGGGCGATACGGCCCGGCACACGGAAGCCCAGGTTACTTTCGTAGCGGGCCTGAATGGTGCCGGCAAAACGACCGAGCTGTGCCTGGTCTTCGGCCTCCACCTCCATGGACAACACCGGGCGCACCGGTTCGGGCGGCGCGTCTTCCTTGGAGCAGGCCACCAGCAACAGGCTGGCGGCGAGGATCACCGTCAGGTGCTTCATGGCTGGGCTCCTTGCTGGGCAATTTCGACGAGCATGCCGGGGTGCAGCAATTGCCCACCGGCCACCACGACTTTTTCGCCGCCTTTAAGGCCGTCACCGATGATTACTTTGCCGGTGAGGTACCGCGCCACCGTAACCTTGTGCAACTGCGCCTTGCCGTCGCCGTCCACCAGCCAGACGGCGGGTTCGCTGAGGTCCTTGGTCAAGGCCGACCACGGTAACTCGATGCTGGCCTTGGCCGGGCCATTGGCGGTGGCGCTTACCACCGACCCCAGTTCCATGCCTTTGGGCAGGCTTTGCAGGGCGATCTTCACTTGCACGGTGCCGGTATTGGCGGCCACGGCAGGGGTGACTTCGCGGACTCTGCCCACTGTCTTGATGCTCGGGTTATCCAGCAGGCTGACGGTGATCGGCGCGTCCGGCGGCGGCTCCACCAGCAGCGATTCGTAAACGTTGAACACCGCGTCGCGTTCGCCATCGCGGGCCAGGCTGAAGATCGGCACGGTGGCTTGGACGACCTGGCCGACTTCAGCCTGGCGCGCCGTGATGATGCCCGGCGCATCGGCGATCAGCGCGGTGTAGCCCAGTTGCTCACGGGCATTGGCCAACTGCGCCTGGGCGGCGGCCAGCGCGCTTTGGCTGCTGCGCAACGCGGCCTGGGCGGCGTCGTATTCGCTGCGGCTGGTGTAGCCCTTGGGCAAGAGCTTTTCCTGACGCACGAAGGCGGCGGCGGTTTGCTTGACCCGCGCCTGCTCGGCCACGACCTGGGCCTGGGCGGAATCGACGTTGGTCTGCAGGTCCTTGGGATCGAGCCTGGCCAGCACTTGCTTGGCCGTCACCCGATCACCGACGTCGACCAGGCGCTGGATGATCTTGCCACCCACCCGAAAGGACAAATCGGTTTGCACCCGCGCCTGGACATCCCCGGTCAGCGTGACCGCTGCGGCAAAATCCGCCGGCTGCACGGTTTGCACGAACACCCGCGAATGGGCCTTGGGCTCGGCCTTTTCCTGGCCACAACCGCCCAGCAGCGTCAGTAAGCCAAGCCCGAAGAAAAATGTGGAAATGCGACCGCCCATGCAGGCTCCTTTTGCGTGATGCCGACGTGCCAGTGTGTATGCGACTGTGAGCTTAGATCAGGGTTCCTTATCTGCATGGAGGATCCCATACTTCAATGGTTCCCCTACCGACTCAATTGCCATGCTCAAGACCCTCGCGGTGGCCAATTACCGCTCGATCAATAAATTGGTGGTGCCCCTGGGCCGCTTGAACCTGGTCACAGGCCCCAACGGCAGCGGCAAGTCCAACCTGTATCGCGCCCTGCGCCTGCTGGCCGAAACTGCCCAGGGCGGGGTGATCAATGCCCTGGCCCGGGAGGGCGGACTGGACTCGACGTTCTGGGCCGGGCCGGAAACCATCAGCCGGCGTATGCACAGCGGTGAAGTGCCGGTGGAGGCTGTCGTGCGCAAGGGCGTCAAGCGTCTGCGCCTGGGGTTCGCCGCCGAAGATTTCAGCTACGCGATCTCCCTGGGCTTGCCGGAACCCACCCAGTCGTTTTTCAGCCTCGACCCGGAAGTGAAGAGGGAATGCATCTGGGCCGGGCACGTCTACCGCCCGGCCAGCCTGTTGGTACAGCGTTCCGGGCCGTTGGTGCGCGCTCGCGAAGGCCGTGCCTGGGATGTACTGGCCCAGCACACGCCGAACTACCACAGCCTGTTCGACCAAGTCGGCAGTTTGCGTGGCTCGCCGGAAGTATTGCTGCTGCGCGAAAGCATCCGTGGCTGGCGCTTTTATGATCACTTTCGCAGCGACGTGGACGCGCCAGTGCGCCAACCGCAGTTAGGCACCCGCACGCCGGTGCTGCATCACGACGGGCGCGATTTGGCCGCAGCGTTGCAAACCATTCGTGAAATTGGCGACCCCGAGGCGTTACAGCGCGCAGTCAGCGATGCGTTTCCAGGCGCGCGCTTAAATATCCAACCGTTACAGGGCGGGCGCTTTGCCATCGAGTTTTACCAGGAAGGCCTGCTGCGCCCGTTGTCGGCGGCAGAGCTGTCGGACGGCACCTTGCGCTACCTGCTGCTGATCGCCGCGCTGCTGACGCCACGGCCGCCGACCATGATGGTGCTGAACGAGCCTGAAACCAGCTTGCATCCAGACCTGTTGCCAGCGTTGGCGCGCTTGATCATCCAGGCGTCGGCGCAGTGCCAGGTGTGGGTAGTGTCCCATGCCAGCCGCTTGATTGCGGCGTTGCAGCAGGATCAAGAGTGCAACTCGATTGTGCTGGAGAAGGTGATGGGGGAGACGCGGGTGGTGGGCCAGGGGATGCTGGATGCGCCGGCGTGGCAGTGGCCGGAATAGGGGGTGACTGCACAGGCCTCATCGGGGGCAAGCCCCTCCCACATTTGGATATATGCACAAATCAGAACCTGTGAACCCAATCCAGTGTGGGAGGGGGCTTGCCCCCGATGGCGGCAGAACAGCCAACACAAAAGCCAGGCCTCAGCCCTGCCACTTCCCGCCTTCAACAATCACACTCTCAGGCTTGGTGTCATCGCTCAGTTCTTTACGCACATATTGGTCATAGAGTTTGAGCAAGAACTTCTCTTCGCCCAACTTCGCCAATTCCGCGTTCACCCAGTCGCGCAGTTCGATATTGCCCTTCTTCACCGCCGGGGCAATCGGGGCTTCGTCACCGAGCTTCTGCTCCAGCACGCGGTAGCCGGGGTTCTGCTTGGCCCAACTGAACAGCACCAGGTTGTCCTGGGCGTAGGCATCGCCACGGCCGGCCGACAGCGCTTGCAGCGACTCGGAGTTTTTCTCGAACTTGAGCAGTTTCCAGTCCGGGTGGTTTTTGGTCAGCCAGATATCGGCGGTGGTGCCGGTGGTGACGATGGTGGTGCGGCTGGCCAGGTCATCCAGGTTCTTGACCGGGCTGTCGTTCGGTACCAGGGCCTGTACCGCGACTTTCAGGTTGGGGTTGGTGAAGTCCACCGCTTCCTTGCGCTCAGGGGTCACGGTCATGTTGGCGAGGATCAGGTCGACTTTGTCGCTTTGCAGGAATGGGATACGGCTGGCCGGCTCCACGGCGACGAACTCGACTTTGTTTTCATCGCCCAACAGGTCCTTGGCGAATTGGCGGCCGATGTCGGTATCGAAACCGACGTAGCGGCCGGCTTCGTTGACGAAGCCGAACGGCGGCTTGTCGGTGAAGACGCCGACGATCAGCTTGTCGCGGGCCTTGATCTTGTCGATAGCACTCACCGCGCTGGCGGCAGGTTTGGCAGGCTCTTCGGCCTTCTTGTCGCAGCCGGCCAGTAACGCGACGGCAAACAGTGGCAGCAGTAACTTTTTCATAGCAGCTCCGGTTCCTTGATCTTTCTGGGCAGTGTTGAAACAAAGGAGAACTTCTCCAGGAACTGCTGCGCGCGTGCGGTTTGCGGGTTCGTAAAGAATGCCTCGGGGGTGTTGTGTTCGAGGATGCGACCGGCCTCCATAAACACCACGCGGTCGGCGACGGCGCGGGCGAAGGCCATTTCGTGGGTGACAATCAGCAGGGTCATGCCGTCGCGGGCCAGGCCCTGGATGACTTCCAGCACTTCCTTGACCATTTCCGGGTCGAGGGCGGCGGTGACTTCGTCAAACAGCATGACCTGAGGGTTCATGCACAGCGAACGGACGATGGCGATGCGTTGCTGCTGGCCGCCGGAAAGCTGGCGTGGAAAGGCGTCGCGCTTGTCGGCCAGGCCCACGCGCGCCAGCAGTTTTTCCGCCTGCTCACGCGCTTCACGCGGGTCGCGCTTTTGCACCTTCAAGGGGCCGAGCAGAATGTTGTCGAGCACGCTCATGTGCGGGAACAGGTGGTAGCTCTGGAACACCATGCCGATGTCCTGGCGCACCTGGCGCCAGTCGGTATGTTTTGCCAACAGCTCGTTGCCGGCGAACCGCAAGTGCCCGCTGTGAGCCACTTCCAAGCCATTGAGGCAGCGCAGCAAGGTGCTTTTGCCGCAACCACTGGGGCCGAGGATCACCACCACTTCGCCGCTGTGCACGCTCAGGTCGATGCCCTTGAGCACCTGCTGTTCGCCGAAGAATTTGTTGAAACCCTGAAACTCGATCAATGCGCTCATGCTTGGGCCCAGCGCCGTTCCAGCACCTTGGAGGCGGCCGACAACGGGTAGCAGATAAAGAAGAAAAACAGGAACAGCGCGCCGTAGATCAACACCGACTCATAGGTGCGCTCGATGATTTGCTGGCCGACCTTGATCACATCCACCACGCCGATCAGCACCGCCAGGGAGCTGGTCTTGATGATCCGCGTGTAGACATTGATGGTCGGCGGCGTCATGCGTTTCAGGGCCTGGGGCAGCAGCACGTAGCCGTACAGCTGCGGGTCGGACAGCCCGATCGACAAGCCGGCTTCGCGCTGGCCACGGGGCAGCGAATGCAAGGCGCCGCGCACCACTTCGCCGACTTCACTGGCGCCCCACAACGACAACACCAGCACCGCACACCAGAAACTGGGGATGCTCAGGCCGAAGAAGATCGGCAGGCCGAAAAACAACAGGTACAGCCAGACCAGCACCGGGATGGCGCGAAACAGCTCCAGGTAAACCCGCAGCAGCGCATTGATCACGCGGTTGTCCAAGGTGCGCAATACGCCATACAACACGCCGCCGACCGTGCTGAAGGCGATGCTCAAGAACGAAATCGACAGGGTTTGCGCAGCGCCTTTGCCCAGTTGCGGCAACGACACCCATAACAATTCAAGACCCGAACTGGCCATGCTGGAGCCTCCTTTCCAAACGGCTGAGCAACAGCGACAACGGCAAGAACAGCAGCACGCAGATCAGCGTCAATACGGCGAGCATTTCGTAGGTCTTGTAGTAGAGCGCGATGTAGCTCTTGGTGGTGTAGAGAATCTCGGGCACCGCCACAGCGGAAACCACCGTGGTCTCCTTGAGCAGAAAGATGAAATTGGCGAACAGCGCCGGCAGGCTGAGGATGCCGGCCTGGGGCAGAATCACATGGCGCAGCAGCTGCCAGTCGGACAGGCCGATAGACTTGCCCGACTCGATCTGTGCGAGCGGCACCGCTTCCACACCGGCGCGCAGCACTTCGGTGAGGTAGGCGCCGCCGAGGAAGGTCATGGTGATAATCGCCGCCCAGAATCCGGAAATATTCAAGCCCAGGGCCGGCAGCGCGAAATACACGAAGAACAGTTGAATCAGCAGCGGCGTGTTACGCGCCAGCTCCACATACAGCGCCACCAGCCGCGACAGGTAGGGGGTGCGAAACACCAACAGCGCCGCGTTGATCAGCGCCACAAGCAAGGAGGTGGCAATTGCGATCAGACCCACTTGCAGCGTCACCCCGACCGCTTTGAGAAACGCCGGCAAGGTGCTGAGAATAAATGCGAAATCGAAGGTCATGTGCAGTCCAAATCGCCGCATGGGTAATGCCGCGAGCGCAGTCCGTTCCGGCGTGGATAACGTCGGGTAGCGCGAACTTTAAAGGTATAAAAAGCAAAATTTAAATACCGAAATAGCATATCAATATCACCCAAATAGCTAACCTATTGGGGATTGCTCAACCAAGTGCAAGACGTGAACGCTTCGATAAAAAAAGCCCTGCCGACAGGCAAGGCTTTCAACACTATTCAGCCCCTCTTCAGAGTGTCGGGCTGGCCGCCACCGGCCATTGCTTTGGTAGCGCTGTTTTGCTGCTCTTCGGTCTCAAAATTGACGTAGTTGTCGGGGAATTTGAAATGGGAATCCACGAGTTTCCAGTACTCTTCGTTTTGCGGCTTTGCTTTGTCCCATATTCGATCAGCCAGAGAGCGGGCGTCGCTGCGCACCAGATCCGGCTGCCCCTTCGCTTGCTGTATCACTTTGTCGACGTGCCCGCGTAATGCATTGGGGCCGGTGGTTTCAATAGTGCTTTTATTCGGGCGACTGAAGTAACGGTCACCGCCGTACTCATTGCCCTTCATGGAACGGTAGTTGTTGCCGATGTCATCAATCAGGCTGGACAGCATCGCACTCTGGGCATGGCTGGAAAATAACGCGTTGGCGAAATAAGGGGTGGCGCTGCCCTTTGCGTCATTTTTGCCTTCAGCCATGCCGACCAGCATTAAATCGGGATGGGCATGCAGTGCGCCATCGAGGGGGCGTACGCTCTCCAGATCAATATCCGTATAAGTGCCCGCATAACGATTGACGATTTCATAACGTGCCACGTCCGAGGCTGCAGCATAGCCACCGTTACGTCCGATAATTTCGTGTTGATACACGTCTTTATTCTGTAATCGAATGTCCGAGGGATTGCTCAGGTCACGAATCTGAATGTTCTTTTGATCGGCAAACCGCTCTTTTAAACTCGTCAGCGTACTGATATCACGGGGAGGGTTACTCGCGTAACGGTCCCAGGATTTTGTCGTCTGGTCCAGAATCACGGCTTCTGCTTGATAAAACTTATCGTCGGTGCGCTGCGCGTAACGCTCAAATCCGTCAAGTACCTGCCGAGCGTTAGCAGCCGTCACGTTTCCACCTTCGGGCAGCAGTAGCGCTTTCAACTTTTTGTTACCCGAGGCAGACAGCTCTTTGTTCAACTCGCTGATGACTTGTGACTGTTCTGCAGGTTTACGCTGCCTGGGAGATTCCGTAGTCACTTTGAGTTGGCTGAATAAACCGCGAATGGGACGCTCTGATTGATAGCCTGGATAAATAGCTTCCGCTTTTGCCTGCGCGGACTTATTCGTGGCGTAAGCATCAAATTGAGTGGAATCCACCCAAAGCGTGACTTCATGGTTAGGGTTCTTGGCTGCCCACTGACGCAAGTATTCATCCTGCTTGACGCTTGGTTCCGAGCCCACCCACACCATATGGATATTGTTCGGGACGGGCTTGAATTCGCTTAGAGGGTAGGTGGATTCAAAGCTTTTAGGGCTCTGGGGCTGGGCCGCTACCGGGCTCATGCTTGGGGAGGTGGTGAGCGGTTGATGCGAAGATACATGCTGAGTCATAACTATTGGCTCCAAAAAGCTGACAACACTTGCCGGCGCCTCCATGCGTTAGTTCCTTCATCGACTCCAAGCCTGCGGGTAAAAAAACAAAAAAACAAAGATACAAATGTAAGATTATTTAAGAAACATAAGCCAGCAATTCAAGAAAACATTCAATGCAACTAATCCACAAACAAAACCAATAAACACCCTTAATGTAACGAATATAAAGTTGCGCTCCACAACTTAACGCTTCACTTCGACGCCCTGTATCTGTCACAAAAAAAACGCCGGCGCTTTATTAGCCACCGGCGTTGAAACCTTGAAGGAGGTTTTGACTTACATCAGAACGCTGGTACGACCGCGCCGTTGTACTTCTTCTCGATGAAGGCTTTGACTTCGGGGCTGGTCAGGGCCTTGGCCAGTTTCTGGATCGCGTCACTGTCCTTGTTGTCCGGGCGAGCGACCAGGAAGTTCACGTAGGGCGACTTGGCGTCTTCGATGATCAGCGCGTCTTTGGCTGGGTTCAGGCCGGCTTCCAGCGCGTAGTTGGTGTTGATCACGTCCAGGTCAACCTGGTCGAGTACGCGGGGCAGCAGCGCCGACTCCAACTCCTTGAATTTGAGGTGCTTGGGGTTGTCTTTGATGTCCTTGAGCGTGGACAACGGGTTGGTCGGGTCTTTCAGGGTGATCAGACCGTTCTTCTGCAGCAGCAACAGGGCGCGACCACTGTTGGAGCCTTCGTTCGGGATGGCCACAGTGGCGCCATCTTTGAGCTCAGAGATGTTTTTGACTTTTTTCGAGTACCCGCCGATAGGTTCAACGTGCACACCGACTACGGTCACCAGGTTGGTGCCCTTGCCCTTGTTGAAGTTCTCCAGGTACGGCAGGGTCTGGAAGTAGTTGGCGTCCAGACGCTTCTCGGCCACTTGCACGTTCGGCTGTACGTAGTCGGTAAAGACTTTGATCTGCAGGTCTACGCCTTCCTTGGCCAGGGTTGGCTTGATCAGCTCGAGGATCTCGGCGTGCGGGATCGGGGTGGCGGCCACCACCAGTTTCTCGTTGGCCTGGGCGAAGCTGGCAGTCAGGGCAGCCGCCAGGGCGGTAAACAACAGAACCTTTTTCATGCAATGTCCTTCTAACGACCGTTTTTATGTGGAGTGCCAGCGAAGTGCTATCGCGGCGTGGAGTGGACAATACCTAGATTTTTTATTCCCGAACAATATCTTTTATTCACGTTGATATTCCATTTTGCTCATACAAGAAGCTACGCAGCGTCTCCCGTTCGGTGGGACTGGCGTTCGCGAAAATCCGCTGCACTTGCTCCAAGGGCGAGCCGGCGGCGGGAAGGTTCAGATGCTCGGGCAGAATCTCATCGCCGCTGCTCACCAACAGGGCAAAGTGGATAACGTTTTCCAGCTCGCGGGTATTGCCCGGCCAGCTATGACGTTCCAGCACGCGCTGGGCGGCGTCGCTGATCAGCGGCACCGGCAGTTCCAGGCGCTGGCTGTAGATGCCCAGGAAGTATTCGGCCAGGGACAGGATGTCGCCGACCCGCTCGCGCAATGCCGGCAGGTCCAATTGACCTTCGCTCAGATAATGGAACAGGCGCTCATGGAACTTGCCCGCTGCCACCGCCTGGGCCAGGTCGATGCTGGTGGCGGCCACCAGGCGCACGTCCACCGGGCTGGGTTGGTGGGCGCCGACGCGGGTGACTTCGTGGTTTTCCAGGGCGGCGAGCAATTTGACCTGGATCGGCAACGGCAAATCGCCGATTTCGTCCAGGTACAGCGTGCCGCCATTGGCCGAACCGAACCACCCCGCCCGGCTGCTTGCCGCGCCGCTGTGGCTGCCGGCGGCATAGCCGAACAGCTCCGCGTCGGCGTAAGTCGGGCTGATCGCGCCGCAATTGACCGACACAAACAAGCCCGAGCGATCACTGCCACGGTGAATATGCCGCGCCAGCAGCTCTTTGCCGCTACCGGTCTCGCCGCGAATCAACACGGGCAATGCACGCGGTGCGAGACTTTCCAGCTCTTCGCGCAGCTGCCGCGAACGTGGGTCGACGAACACCAGCGCCTTGGCGCGGATGCTCAACGGGCTTTTTTCGGCATCGGGGAAGGTCAGCAATGGCTGGCCGTAGGTTTCATGCAGACTCATGGCAGGCTCCCGCCCCCATCCACTCAGGGACAGGGTGTTGAAATAGGTTATGCACGGCGCCGAGCGTGATGCTCGAGGCGATTTTGCAGGCGATAGAGGTACGCGAAACCCTGCTCCCAACGTTGGTGGCCGGACTTCACATTGATATGCCCGGCCCCCGACAGGATGCCGGCTTCGGCGCCCCAGTGACGCGCCAGCTCCAACGCCCGTGGCGCGCTGACGGCACTGTCGTTGTCGGAACTGACCACTTGGCTGGGAAACGGCAACAGGTCGGTAGGAATCGGCGCGAAGTTGCGCAGGGCGGGGGCGCAGGCCGGACGTTCGACGTCCGCCGGGGCCACCAGCAAGGCACCGCGCACCTGGCGCAGGAAATTCACCGGCGCGGTGGCCGCCCAATGCGCCACGGTGATGCAACCCAGGCTATGGGCGATCAGGATCACCGGCGTGCTGTCGGCGGCGATGGCCTCGGCCAACGCCGCCACCCAGTCTTCGCGGCGCGGGGTCAGCCAGTCATCCTGCTCCACGCGCGCACTGTTGGGCAGGCTGTTCTGCCAGTGACTTTGCCAATGATCTTCTGGCGATCCTTGCCAGCCCGGCACGATCAGGTAACGAATCGATTCGCTGTGCATGGGTGTGCCCTCCTGCAGCGTTTAACGTTGCAGACCAGTATAGGGACGCGGTTTATATTCGTTAAGGAATAAGAAGCTATTTATTAATAACTGAAAAGCAGCTTCAAGGGATTAGCGGCAAGCGGCAAGTCTGGAGCAAAAAAAAGGCCGCACCCTGCCAAGGAGACGGCCTGAAAAAATAGCTGTAAGCGGACGGACTTTTACTTGCCGCTTGCAGCTTGAAGCTTGAAGCTCACAACTACGCGCTAGCGCGCCGTAATCACCGACAACTTCGTAATCCCCGCGCGCTCGATAGACGCCATGGCTCGCGCCACTTCGCCGTAGTTCACACCATCATCAGCCTGCAGTTGCACCCGCACATCGGGGTCCTTGGCCTTGGCCGCCTGCAGCTTGAACTCCAGCAGGTCCGGCGGGATTTCGTCCTTGTTGATAAACAGTTTGCCGGCACCGTCGATGCTCACCACCAGCGGGTCTTTCTGCTCGACCGGGGCCACGGCCTCGGTCTTGGGCAAGTTGATCGGAATCGCATTGGTGAGCAGCGGCGCGGTGACGATGAACACCACCAGCAGCACCAGCATCACGTCCACCAGCGGCGTGACGTTGATCTCGCTCAGCACCTCATCGCTGTCTTGGGTGGAGAAGGCCATGTCAGGAGGCCTCCTTCACTTTTTGCGGGTTGGCGGCGCTGGTCTTGGTCAGCGCCGGGTGCAACAGCACGCGGAAGGCGTTTTTCTGCGCAAGGCTGTAGAAGTCGTGGGCAAAGTCGTCCAAGTCGGCAGCCGTCAGCTTCAGGCGACGCAGGAAATAGTTGTAGACCAGCACCGCCGGCACCGCGACGGCAATCCCCACGCCCGTGGCGACCAGCGCCGCACCGATAGGCCCCGCCACGGTTTCCAGGCTGGCCGAACCGGCGGCGCTGATGCCCTTGAGCGCCTCCATGATGCCCCACACGGTGCCGAACAGGCCGATAAACGGCGAGGTGCTGCCGATGCTGGCGACCACGGCCAGACCGGTTTCCAGGGAGCGGCGTTCACGCACGATCTGCTGGCGCAAGGCACGTTCGAGGCGGTCTTGATGATTGATGGCCTGGCTCAGGTCAGCCGCGTGCTGGGTATCACCGACCTGGATCGCGGCGTAACCGGCATGGGCTACTCGGGCCGCCGCGCCCGGTTGGGTTTCGGTCAATTCGGCGGCGGCGTCCAGGCTTGAGGCAGCCCAGAATTTTTTATGAAACCGGCGATCCTGGGCCTTGAGGCGCCCGAATTGCACGCCCTTCAACAACGCCAAGCCCCAGGTGGCGACCGAAAAGACCACCAACAGCCAGATCACCGCGCTTTCAATGGATTCAAGTGGAGATGCCAAAGCCATGATGTGTTCCCTCTGTGCAGCTGAATAATTAATGAATCTTGAAATCGATCGGCACGCTGACCCAGCCGTCCTGGGCCACGTCACCCTGCTTGGCCGGCACAAAGCTCCAACGCTTCACGGCGGCCAATGCGGCGTCATCGAGTTGCTGGCGACCGCTGCTTTTCTGCAGCTGGATCTCACCCGGTTTGCCGCTGGCCAGTACGTGCACCCGCAACAACACAGTGCCCTCCCAGCCGCGACGCTGGGCCAGGGACGGGTATTCCGGCGCCGGGTTCTTCAGGTAAGCGGCGTTGGCCGAAGCGGGCGTTACCGGGGCCGGCGCGGGCGGTGCAACAGGTGCCGACGGCGCGGGTACAGGCGGCGCGGGCGGCTGTTCGATCACCTTGGGTACCGGCTTGGGCTCAGGTTTGGGCACGGGCTTGGGCTTGGGTTTAGGAATCGGTTTGGGCGGCGCCGGCTTGGCGGCCAACTCATCCACCACCGGCGGCGGCTCGACCACCGCAGGTGGCGGCGGCACGGGCGGTGGCGGCTCGACCACGGGTGGCGCCGGCCGGGAAAACTCGATGGTCATCGGCGGAATTTCCGGCGGCACCACCGGCAATAGCGGGGTGGGCTTCTGGCTCACCCAATAGATCACGGCGCCGTGCAAGGCCAGCACCAACAAGCCCAGCAGAATGCCTTCGCGTCGGCTGGAAAACCGCTTGGGGGTCTGTTGCAGGCGTAACTGACCCAACGGCGCACGGTGCGGCCGGCCAAGGTCGACCAACTCACCACCCGGTGCCAGGCGCCATTGCGCCTCTTGTGCACTGGCGGCGGTCTGGACATTGCCCATTGATTCACTCCCTACGGCTTCAAGACCAAAAAACCGACAGGCCTGCTTGAAAGGCCGTCGAGGGCTGAATCATCGGGGTTGAGCGCTTATCTCTTAAAGTAATCTTTAAAGTTATGGATATATCTAAAGCGAATATAAAAATACGTCCCCTGCGTCAAGCCCGCGTCTTCCGTGGCTTTGCGCGAAGCGCTTGTTTTTGCATGCGTTTACGGCATACAAAATATTCAGTGAAGGCATGGTTCAAGCGGGATTTGCATCGCACCAGATAAGCACCTCACCCCAGGCGTGCTCAGGCTGTCGACCCAACACAACGGCTGGCATACTCCCTGCCTCTTTTTGCTCTCCGGCAGGCCCTGCATGACGCTTAACCATTCGATCGCCAGCAAGCTCGCAGGCTGGGGCCTCCTGGTGGTCCTGGGACTGAACCTGCGGCCCATCCTCAGCTCCATCAGCCCGCTGCTCGGTGAGATTCGCCAAGCCACCGGCCTGAGCTTTCAGAGCAGTGCCTTGCTCACCAGCTTGCCGGTGGTGTGCATGGGGTTGGTGGCGCTGGTGGGCGTGCGGGTAGAAGCACGACTCGGTGAACGGCGCGGTATTGCGCTGGGACTGGTGATGATTCTGCTGGCGTGCCTGGCGCGCTGGCTGATGGGCCAGGCCTCGGCGCTGTTGGTCACGGCATTGCTCGGCGGCGCGGGTGTGGCGCTGATCCAGGCGTTGGTGCCGGCGATGATCAAGCGCGAATTTCAGCACCGCGTGCCGGTGGCGATGGGTGTGTATTCGGCGTCGCTGATGGCCGGTGGAGGGCTGGCGGCGCTGCTCAGCCCGCTGGTAGCCACGTATTTCCAGCAATGGCAGGCGGGCCTGGGCGTATGGCTGTTGCCGGCGTTGGGGGCGTTGTTGCTATGGGCCGGGTTGCCACTGGGCGCCGCCCGAAATACACAGGTCGCCCCGGCCTTCAAAGGCCTGCGCAACCGCCGCGCGTGGCTGCTGGCGCTGTATTTCGGACTGGTCAATTGCGGCTACATGAGCATGGTGGCCTGGCTGCCCGCCTACTATCAGCAACTGGGTTGGGGCGTGCTGCCCAGCGGCTCGTTGCTGGCGTTCATGACCATTTTCCAAGTAATCGCCGCGCTGTTGATGCCGGTACTGGCGCAACGTGGGATCGACCGTCGCCCGCTGCTAGGCATCAGCCTGTTGGCGCAAATCCTCGGCTATCTCGGCCTGATCATCGCGCCCACCGCATTCCCCCACCTGTGGGTGGCCTTGTGCGGGTTCGGCCTGGGTGCGTGCTTCGCCCTGAGCCTGCTGCTGACCCTCGACCATCACCGCGACCCACGCCAGGCCGGGCAACTGGCGGCCTTCGTACAAGGCGTGGGCTTTTTGATCAACGCGATTTCGCCGTGGTTGACCGGCTGGCTGCGCGAACTCACCGGCCACTTCATCAGCGCCTGGGTCGTGCTCACGGTAACGGCGGTGGCGATGCTGCTGGTGACGCGGGTGTTCAGCCCGGCCACCTACCGCACCGGGCTAGAAGTCGTAGCGCCCGGTCACGCCTAGGGTACGCGGCGTGCCCAGCAGGCCTTCGTAACCGCCGTTGCCGCCGGTCCACAGGGTGGTGTAGTAGGTTTTGTCGAAGGCGTTTTTCAGCCACAACGACACATCCCACTGGCCTTGCTCGTAGTTGCCGCGTAGGCCAGTGGAGAGGTTGACCAGCGCATAGGCGGGGATCTGCCCGTAGTCGGAATCTTCCACCGTGCCCACCGCCTTGGAGCGGAAGGCATAACTGGCGGTGACGTAGGGTTCAAAGCCGTTATCCAGGTTCCACTTGTACTCGCCGTTGGCATTGGCAATCCATTTCGACGCGCCCACCACCTGGTGCCCGGTCAGGTCGCAGGACGCCGCTGCCCCGGGGCGCAGGCTGACTTCCGGCGGGCATGGCGCGTCCTTGTAAGACAGGTAACTCACGTCGTTGAACGAGCCGTTGATATTCAACGTCAGGCCCTTGATCGGCACCAGGGTGCTTTCCACTTCAACGCCCCGTGAGCGCACGGAGCCGGCGTTGGTGAGGTATTGCACACGGTTGTCCTGGTCGTAGGCGTTGGTCTGGTAGCCATTGACCTGGGTCCAGAACAGGTTGGCATTGAGCTGCAGGCGTCGATCCCACAACGTGCTCTTGAAACCCAACTCGGCATTGTTGGCGCGCTCGGTGCCGATCAGCAGCGAGTCGGCCCCGGCCGTCGGCGCCGAGCCCACCGCCAGGTTGACGCCACCGGACTTCTCGCCGTGGGACAGCGTCGCGTAGCCCAGCAGGTTGTCGTTGAAGTGATAACTGAGGTTGAGCAGCCCCGACGGCGTGGCGCTGTATTGCGTCAGGTCACCCGAGTCATACGCCCCGGCGCGCCCGCGCCGCGCCGTGGCAGCCGCGCCGCCGAGCGGGGCATTGCGTGTCACCCAGGCACTTTTTTCTTCGTAGGTGCCGCGCAGGCCGGCGGTGAAATCCAGGCGTTCAGTCAGGTGCCAGGTGCCTTGGGCGAACAGCGCAAAGCTGTCGGTGCGGATGTGCCCGTTGCCGACGCTGCTCACATTATTCAACGCGCCGGTCGGCGTGCCGTTCCAGATGTCGGCCCTCGGGCCGTAATAGGCGAAGGCTTGGTTATCCAGGTCTGAGCCGAAGTAATAGGCGCCGAGCACGTAGTCGAAGAACCCGCCCTGGGGTGAAGCCAGGCGAAATTCCTGGGACCACTGTTTGTCTTCCACCGATACGCCGGCGTTATACGAGGCCGGCACGTTAAGCCCGTCATCGTTGCGCGGGGTGAAATTCCACCAGCGATAGGCGCTGACCGACGTCAGGGTGAAATCGCTCGGCAAGGTCCAGTTGGCCTCCAGCGACGTTCCGCCCTGGAACACCGTGACGTGCTGGTCATTGTCCAGATTGACCTTGCGGTGGGTGCCGTCGACCAGCGTCGCGCCCGCTGCGTTGGCCCTGGACTGGTAGAGGTTGGTGCCGTTGATGGTCGGCCCGGTGCTGTAGAGCACGCGGGTACCGGCGCTGGAATCCTCCTCGTTGTAGTCACCGATCCAGCGCAGGTTGAACGCCTCATTGGGCTTGTACAGCAGTTGCCCGCGAAAGCCCTGGCGCGAACCGCCATTGAGGTCATGCCCGTCATGTTCGTTCTTAATGTCGCCGTCGCTGCGCGTGCGATAGGCCGAAAAGCGCCCGGCCAGTTCATCGCTCAGCGGGCCGGAAATCGTGCCCTTGGTCTGGAAATAGCCGTCCTCGCCCAACGAGGTTTCGATGCTGCGCTCCGGGGTGAAACTCGGCGCACGCGTGCTGATATTGATCACCCCCGCCGTGGTGTTCTTGCCGAACAACGTACCTTGCGGGCCGCGCAGTACCTCGAGCTGTTCGATGTCCATGAGGTCGAACACCGCCATGCCGGGGCGGCCGAGGTACACGTTATCGATATACAACCCCACGCTGCCTTCCAGGCCGTCGCTGGCCGGGTTGTTGCCCAGGCCGCGAATCGACACGCTGGACTGGCGCGCATGCATATAGGCGACGTTTACGCTGGGCACCAGTTGCTGCAAATCCTGAATCCGGTACACCCGCTGGCTCTCCAACGCCTGGCCGCCGACCACGCTCATGGGCGTCGGTACCGCCTGGGCGCTTTCGGTGCGCCGGCGTGCGGTGACCGTGACGGTTTCCAGCTGACCACTGGCGCTTTCGCCCGCAGGCGCAGGCTCAGCCGCGTGGCTGGGCGTCCAACCGGCACTGCCCGCGAGCAACAGGGCCAAGGGCAGGCGCTTGAGCGTCCAGGGAGAGCAAGGTACAGCGGGCGTGAACAGACTCATGAGCGGCTCCGGAACCCAGGAATATTCAATCTCTGATATTCCCTTAGGTTATTTATTTATGTTTTTACGAACATTTACTGCATAAGAGATAGCCTTTATAAGGAGTCGACCTAATGCATAGCCAATGCATTTCCCGGATATTTTTGATGTGAAAAATGCATATCGACCTGCGCCAGCTTCGCCACTTCATCGCCCTCGCCGAACAACGCAGTTTTGTCGCGGCGGCGTTGACGGTGAACCTGTCGCAATCGGCCTTCAGCCGCAGCATCCAGGCCCTGGAACACAGCGCCGGCTGCCAGTTGGTGGACCGCGGGCGCAAAGACCTGGCGCCGACCAAACAAGGCCAGGTGCTGCTCGAACATGCCCGGCGCCTGGTCAGCGGCGCGCAGCAATTGGCTAACGAAATCAGCCAATTCAATGGCCTCGAGGCGGGCGAACTGCGCTTCGGTTGCGGCCCGGCCCCGGCGGGCGGCTTGATCCCCCGCGCCATCGGCAGTTTTATCGGGCGCTACCCCAAGGCCCGCGTGCAGTTCCAGGTGGACGACTGGGACAGCCTGAGCAAACGCCTGCTCAGCGAAGAGTTCGAATTCTTCGTCGCCGACACCCGCCATTTCGAGGCCAACCCCGACTATCACACCCATCGCCTGCGCGCGCGCCGCTGGTATTTCTGCTGCCGCGTCGGCCACCCCCTCGCCGCCCGCGACAGCGTCAGCGCCGCCGAACTGATGAGCTATCCGCTGGCCGTGACCATCCGCCCACCGAACCTGCGCAAAGTCATCGTCGACCTGAGCGGCCGACCGGATTACCTGCCCAATGTCGAATGCGAAAACGGCTACAGCCTGCTGGGCGTGGTGCTGCGCTCGGACGCCATCGGCATCGTCAGCGCCAACAGCGACGTGCTGCAGATGGCCCGCGGCGAATTGGTGTGCCTGGCGATCGACGGCCTGGATGAAAACCTGGAGGAGCGTTACACCCGCTACGGCATCGTCAGCCGCGCGGGGTATCGGTTGTCACCGCTGGCGGAGGCGATGATTGAGCAGATCAAGCAGATAGATGAGTTGGATGAAGATATTTGCACGCTGGAAAATGTCGCTGTGTGAACCGACGCCATCGGGGCAAGCCCCATGCATTCACTGCATGAAACCCAGACCCCAAATGCACTTGCCAGCGCCCATCCGAACGGCGAAAACCGTCACCTGTCCTCCGTTCGGTGAAGCCTCATGTCCAAACCCCAACCCGTGCGCAATGTGCTGTACATCATGTGCGACCAACTGCGCCGCGATTACCTGTCGTGCTATGGCCATGCGCACTTGCACACGCCAAATATCGACCGCCTCGCCGCTGCCGGCGTGCGTTTCAGCCGCGCCTACACCCAAGGCACCATTTGTGGCCCGTCGCGGATGTCGGCCTACACCGGGCGTTATGTCAGCAGCCACCAGGTGGCGTGGAATGCCGTGCCGCTGCCCCTGGACGAGCTGACCATCGGCGACTATCTGCGCCCCCACGGCATCCGTACTGCGCTGGTGGGCAAGACCCACGCCACGCCGAATCTGGATGCGCTGCTACGCGTGAACATCGACCCTGAAAGCGCCCAGGCCGAGCCGCTGAATGAAGTGGGCTTCGACACCTATTTTCGTCACGACGGCATCTACCCCGACAGCCCGCTGTTCGAGGATAAACGCGAGTCCGCGCCCTACACGCATTACCTGCGCGAGCGAGGCTACGGCGGCAGCAACCCTTGGCATGAATGGGCCAATGCCGCACAAGGCGAAAACGGCGAAGTGCTCAGCGGCTGGCATATGCGCAACGCCGGTTTGCCGGCACGGGTCGCCGAGCAGCATTCGGAAACCGTCTACACCACCGACCGCGCCATCGACTTCATCCAGGAACAGGCCGAGCAACCCTGGTGCCTGCACCTGTCCTATATCAAGCCGCACTGGCCCTATATCGCACCGGCGCCGTACCACGCGTTGTACGCCGCCGAGCATGTGCAGGCGCCGATTCAACCGGAGCAGACCAGCGATCACCCGGTGTACCAGGCATTCCGTCAGCATCAGGAGAGCGTGAATTTCTCTCGCGACGAGGTGCGGCTCACAGTGGTTCCGACCTACATGGGGCTGATCAAACAGATCGACGACCAGCTCGGGCGGCTGTTCGACTTCCTGCAAAGCAACGGGCGCTGGGATGACACGCTGATCGTGTTCACCAGCGACCACGGCGACTTCCTCGGCGACCACTTCCTCGGTGAAAAGGAATTTCTGCTGGAGCCTGCGGTGGGCATTCCCTTGATTGTGCGCGACCCGCGCGCGAGTGCCGATAGCAGCCGCGGCTCGGTGGACGCGCGCCTGATAGAGACCATCGATGCGCTGCCGACCTTCCTCGACGCCCTGGGCCTGCCCGCCGCCGATCACCGCCTGGAAGGTCGTTCGCTGATCCCGCTGCTGCATGGTCAGCCGACCCCTTGGCGCCAGTATGCGATTGCCGAATACGACTACGCCTTCCAGGCCCCGGCCCGCGAGCGCCTGGGCCGGCCGATCGACCGTTGCCGCATGACCATGGTGCGCAGCGAGCGCTGGAAATACCTGGCGTACGACGGCTTTCGCGCGCAGCTGTTCGACCTGGAAAACGACCCGCAAGAAGTGCACGACCTGGGCGCCGATCCGGCCTATGCGGATGTGCGCGAGACACACGTGGGTTATCTGTTCGAGTGGCTGCGTGGGTTGAAGCGGCGCACGACCATCAGCCACACGGAGATTGAAGTGCGTGGCCAATGGTTTCGCTATGGGGAGCCAGAGGCGGAGAAGGTGGTGCAGATTGGGGTCTGGTAAGGCCTATGATCGTTCCCACGCTCCGCGTGGGAATGCAGCCCGTGACGCTCTGCGTCACCTGTGCGCGGTAGCGGGACGCGGAGCGTCCCAGGAGGCATTCCCACGCGGAGCGTGGGAACGATCATCTGTGTGAATTTAAAGGCCTTTGGTGGTCTGGCTGCGTTGGCCCTGCACCCCCACCGGCACATCGCCCTTGAGTGTCACCCGGCGCACGATGCGTTCCTGGGTGCCGTAGTCATCCACCGCGTAATGCTGGGTGGCGCGGTTGTCCCAGATGGCTACGTCGCCGCTGTTCCAGCGCCAGCGCACGGTGTTTTCCAAGCGGGTGACGTGGCTTTGCAGCAGGTTGAACAGTTGCGTCGAGTCGGCCTGGGAGTAGCCTTTCAGGCGTTTGACAAAATGCCCCAGCAGCAGGGTTTTCTCGCCGCTGACCGGATGCACGCGCACCACCGGGTGCTCGGTTTCATACACCGTCGAGGTGAACACTTTGCGGTACTCCTCAAGCTTCTCCACCGCCACATCCGGCTTGCGCGCGGCGTAGTCGTATTCGTTGCTGTGAATGGCCCAGAGGTTGTCCGCCAGGGCGCGCAGTTCGACGCTGAGGTCGTTGTAGGCGGCCGCCGTGTTGGCCCAGACGGTGTCGCCGCCGGAGGCTGGCGCCAGCACTGAACGCAGGATCGAGGCTTTCGGGTAGGCGTCGACGAAGGTCACGTCGGTGTGCCACGAGTTGGCGCGCTGGCCGCGGGTGCCGTCCAGCTCCATCAGAAAGCGCGTGCCGTCGCGTACCGGCACAGTCGGGTGCGCAATCGGCTCGCCGAGCAGATGGGCGAAGGCTTCCTGGCTCTGGTCATCGAGGTGCGTTTGCTCGCGAAAGAAGATCACCTTGTACTGCACCAGCGCTTGCTGGATGGCTTCGACCGTGGCGGCATCGAGGTGACCGGACAGTGTGATGCCACGAATCTCGGCACCGATGCGGCCGGCAACCGGATGAATCTCCAGTGCCTGGGCGATGGGTTGAACAGCTAATGCGGCGTTGCTCATTGTAGTGACCCTCATGTGCCTGCGGATGGTGGAACGCTCGCCGACAACGCTCTATTCATATGCCTTTTAGATCTAGCAATTGAACCAATGCTTCGTTGACGGAATAAGAGCTTGCATTTAAAACCTCAGCTGCGTCGCTCGCAAATGCCTTCGACCTATTTTTCAAATGCCGGGAATGCATATGGATCTTCGTCAGCTGCGCTACTTCATCGCCCTCAACGAACACCGCAGTTTTGTGCGTGCGGCGGACGCCATGGGCATCACGCAACCGGCGTTCAGCCGCAGTATCCAGGGGCTGGAACAGGAGTTCGGCTGCGTGCTGGTGGACCGTGGCCACAAGGACTTGCGCCCGACACCGGAAGGCCAGGTGGTGCTGCAACACGCCCTTACCCTGGTGCATGGCGCCGCCTTGCTGAGCAGTGAAGTCACGCGCATGACCAAGCTTGATGCCGGCGACCTGCGCTTCGGCTGCGGCCCGGCGCCGGCGGTGAAGCTGGTGCCGGATGCGGTGGCGCGTTTTATCGGCGCGCACCCGAAAATCCGCACCAGTTTCCAAGTGGATAACTGGGAAAAGCTCAGCCGTGCATTGAGCCGTGAGGAGATCGAATTCTTCATTGCCGACATCCGTCAATTCGAAGCCGACCCGAACTTCCAGACCCGTGCGCTGACGCCCAAGCGCGGCGTGTTTTTCTGCCGCCCGGGGCATCCGCTGCTGGCCAAGGACAGCCTGTCGACCAACGACATGTTCGACTACCCGCTGGCCGCGCCGCTGATCTCCCAGGGCATTCGCAAACTGCTGGCGAACCTGAGCGGGCGCATGGACTTTTCACCGAGCATCCAGACCGAACACTTCCCGGCGCTGGTAAAGATTGTGCTGCAGTCCAATGCCATCGGCGTGGGCACCGAAGAAGCGTTCGCCGAGGACATCGCCCGAGGTGCGCTGGTGCTGCTGCACTGGCGCAACCTGCCGCAGAGCCTGGAGACCTTGAGTGCGCGGTGCGGGGTTGTCAGCCGTACCGGGTCACGCTTGTCGCCGGCGGCCAAGGCGATGATTGAGACGTTGGTGGAAGTTGATCGGCAGGAGGTGAGTGTGGCGGTTTGAAGGGCCTCATCGGGGCATAGATATCTACACAACTTTGGCGTAGCCCTGAACCTGTGGCGAGGGAGCTTGCTCCCGTGGCGACCTGGCGGCCTATAGCTATCTGACTGATGCCGCGCGATCCAAATGTGGGAGGGGGCTTGCTCCCGATGGCGGCCTGACAGCCGACCAGGATGCTGGATCAGGGCGAGTACATATCCGTTGCTGCGGTAACGGCTGCTATGGGTTCCGCCCTTACGGCGTCTCACTTTTGAAAAGCGCAAAAGTAAGCAAAACGCTCTTGCCCCACCACTCGGCACCTCGCTTAGGCTCGGTGTGCCCGTAATCCGACAGCGATTTGGGGGGCCGCAGCCACGCGCCATCCATGGCGCGGGGCGGCTAAACCGGCATCCCTGCCGGTTTACCCCCCAAATCACTGTCGAATTCCGGCCAGCGTGGTTTAACGGGGCGCTTAAGATCAAGAGCAAGATCAAGAGCGGCTCGCTTCGCATCGTGGTTACTGTTGGCTGCTACAAAGTTGTGTAGATACCTATGCTCATCGGGGGCAAGCCCCCTCCCACATTTGAACTGCGAATACATTCAAAGTGTGGGAGGGGGCTTGCCCCCGATAGCTATTGCCCAGGCACCACTCAGCTCAAAGCCCCGCCGCCACCAACCCAGGCGCTACCCAGTCACTCACCTGAAACGACCGGCGAATCAGCTTTTCCCTGGACGCCAAGTCCACTGCATCCTGCAATTTGCCAAGGAACACCGGATCAAGCGTTGCCGGGAAAATCGCACTGAGCTGCTGGTCTTTCAAATCATTGGTCAGGATCACCGGCGGATAACTGGCCAGCCCCGACACCAGTTCGATGTAGGCCTGCTTGTTGTTGTCATCGGTCAACCATTGCACCGCCTGCTGCTGGGCCTTGAGCAGCTTGGCCACGGCGTCGGGATGCTCATCGACAAACTGTTTGCTGCCCACCAGCACCGCCTGGATGCTGCCGGCACCGCCGAGGTCCTTGGTGGTCAGGCCGATTTCGGCCAGCCCCTTGGCTTGCAGCGCGGTCAGGTTCGAGCCGCCCCAGGTCGCGTCGATCTGCTTGGCGGCCAGCGCCGCACCGGCCGCGTTGAAATCCAGGTTGATGACTTTCAGGTCTTTCTCATTCAAGCCCTGGCTGGCCAGTGCGCTGTCGAACGACAACTGGCTGGCCGTGCCGCGAAACACCGCGACGCGCTTGCCCTTGAGGTCTTGCAGGGTCTTGATGCCCGAGCCCGGTACCACGCCGAGGTACTGCTTGATGTCCCGTGCCGTTGCACTGAGCAAGCGGGTCTGCAGGCCATTGGAGCGGCCGATGATGGCCGCTAGGTCGCCCAGGTAGGCGAGGTCCACCTGGCCGTTGGCAAAGGCTTCGTTAATCACCGGGCCCGCGCCCTTGAAGTAATTCCACTGAATCGTGATGCCTTGGTCGGCGAAGGCCCTTTCGAAGATCTGCTGTTGGCGCAACACATCGGTGATGCCGCCACCGCTGTGTTGGGTGCCAGCGCTGAGGTCAGGCACGGCAATGCGGATTTCCTTGAGTTCGGCGGCATGCACCAGCCCCGCCAATGCGGTGCCCGCGAACAGCGTGATCAGACGTTTGAAGGGCAGTTTCATAAGCGCAGCTCCTGGTGGGCGACGGTCGCCGGGGAGCTGAAAGTAGGCACAGGCTGCTGAAAACTTTAAATACTATAAATTCACTATTTTATAGCTTTTAGCACTATGCGAGCCAAACCGCAGGCTCCAGCGACCTATGCACAAACAGCATCGAAAATATTCTTCGAATGCATTGGATGCGTGCCGGGCGCAGGCTTTAAATGACTTCTCTTATCCCACAATCATCTTGATTACGTTTTTATAAGATCGAAATCACATAACGAAAGGGAAGTCCTCAATGGCCCGGAGCGCACGATTGAGCCCGCCTCTGACAACGCCCATCCTGCGCTGGCCGTCGCTCAGCCACTGGCTGCTGCCGCTGTCGTTGTTCGCCCTGTGGTGGCTGGCCAGCCGCAATCAGTGGATGAGCGAGCAGATCCTGCCGCCGCCTTCATTGGTGTGGAGCAGCGCAGTGGAACTGGCGGGCGGCGAGTTGTGGAGCCATTTGGCGATCAGCCTGCAGCGCTTGTGCTGGGGCTTGCTGGCGGGCATCAGCGCCGGGGCCTTGCTCGGCGCCTGGCTGGGCTTCAGCGCGCGTGCCGAGCGCCTGGTATTTCCGACATTCAGCGCGCTGTCGCAGGTGCCGACCCTGGCGTGGATCCCACTGTTCATGGTGTTTTTCGGCATCGGCGAGACGTTGAAACTGGTGGTGCTGGTCAAAGCCATCGTGGTGCCGGTCACCCTGCATACCCTGGTCGGCGTGCGCGACGCCCAACCGCAGTTGCGTGAGGCTGCGCAGGTGCTGCGCCTGCCCACCCCTCTGCTGATCCGCCGGCTGATCCTGCCCGCCGCCCTGCCGGCGTTCATGGCTGGCGTGCGCCTGGCCCTGGCGGCCGGTTGGACGTCGCTGCTGGCGGTGGAATTGCTCGCCTCCAGCGAAGGCATCGGCTACCTGATGGTGTGGGCGCGCCAGTTATTCATGCTCGATGTCGTCTTTGTGTGCATCGTGGTCATCGGCGTGCTGGGCGTGGCGATGGACCGTGGCATCGGCTGGCTGGATCGGCGCTGGGTGCACTGGCCGCACCCGGCCACGGCGCAGATCCGTCGCGGCCCGCGTTACCACGGCTGGCAACGCCTGCAGCCGTGGCTGCTGCCGCTGTTGTTGCTCGCGCTGTGGCAGGTGGCGACGCAACAGGGCTGGGTCGACGCGAATATCCTGGTGAGCCCCTGGACGGTGCTGCACACCACCGCCTCGGGTGTCGCGGACGGCACGCTGTCGGGGGCGCTGGGCAAAAGTCTGGGGCGCACCTTGGGCGGCTTGATCCTGGGCGGCAGCCTGGGGTTTGCCGTGGGCTTGTGGCTGGGCTTGTCACCGCGCAGTGAGCGGGTACTCGGCCCTACCCTCGCCGCGTTGCGCCAGATCGCTATCTTCGCTTGGGTACCACTGCTTACGGCGTGGTTTGGCCTGGGGGAATTGGCCAAGTGGGTGTTTATCGGCCTGGCGGCGTTTTTCCCCTTGTTTGTCGCCACCCAGCGCAGCGTGTTGAACCTGTCACCGCAACTGAGCGAAGCCGCCCAAGTGCTGCGCCTGGACCTGCCCCAACGGCTGCGCCGCCTGATCTTGCCCGGCGCGGCAGCGGGAATTTTCGCCGGCCTGCGCCTGAGCCTGATCTACGCCTGGCTGGGCACCATCGGCGCGGAATACTTCATGCCGTCCAACGGCGGTATCGGCAGCCTGATGATCGGCGCCCAACAGCTGCTGCGCATGGACTTGATCATGAGCGGCATGCTGCTGGTCGGCCTCACCGGCGCCACCCTCAACCTTGTCGGCCAACGCCTTGAAACCCGCGCCACCCGCTGGAGACACGCATGAACGCACCGATTGTCAGCTTCAACCATGTGGGCAAGTCTTTCGATGTGGACGGCTTCGAATTGGAGGCCATCCGCGAGTTCAACCTGCAGATCGCCGAGGGCGAATTCGTTGCGATTGTCGGCTCCAGCGGTTGCGGCAAATCCACGCTGCTGCGCTTGCTGGTGGGGCTGGATACGCAGTTTCGCGGCGAGATACAGGTGGACGGTAAGCCGGTGAACGGCATCGGTGGCGAACGCGGCATTGTGTTCCAGGAACACCGCCTGTTTCCGTGGCTGACGGTGGCGCAGAACATCGGCCTGGGCCTGATCAACGAGCCCTTGAGCGAGGCCGAGCACAGCCGGCGCATCAGCGACTTTATCGAACTGGTGGGCCTGACTGATTTCACCCGCGCCTATCCTCACCAATTGTCCGGCGGCATGGCGCAACGGGTGGCGATCGCTCGCGGCTTGGTCGCCAGCCCACGAATTCTGCTATTGGACGAGCCGTTCGGCGCACTGGATGCGCTGACCCGCCAGCAAATGCAGGACGAACTGCTGGCGATCCGCGCCCGCGCCAGCATCACTACGGTGCTGGTGACTCACGACGTGGAGGAAGCGATTTTCCTGGCCGACCGGGTGGTGGTGATGGAGCCACGACCGGGACGGATCAAGCAGGTGGTCGAGATTGCCCTGCCCCATCCACGCCAGCGCAGCAGCTTTGAATTCCACCAGTTGCGCGAAGAGCTGCTGCATGAATTGACCAGCGACGATCACTACCAGCCGCCGGCGCGCGAACAGATCCGCGACCTGCCGTTGGCGTTCATCGCTTGCTGAACGACAGTTCGCTGCGCGGCTGCTCCTGGCGCTCAAGCCGATTGGCCCGCGCAAAGGTGCCCAAATCATTGAAGCGCACACCCATCTCGGCCATGACCTTGTGCGCCACCTTGGCGGTCATCTGGCGAATATAGAACGGCTCCTTCACCACAAAATGGTGGATGCCGTGGGTGCTGCCGAAATTGAAACAGAACGCCTGCAGCGGCCACATCCACCAGGGGTTGAGCACCTGGGTCTGCTGGATCACATTGCCCAGCTCCACGTCGCCGTAGTAATGCATGTTGGAGCTGACAAAGTGCAGGCAGAAGGTGCGCAGCACGTTGGGGCCGATGATCACCACGGCGGCGATGTCGATCACCTGCATCATCTGCAGCGTCCCGGCTGACCACTCGATGGGCGCGCCCATCAGGCTGGCGATGCCATTGGCGGCATGAAAACCCAGGAACACGTACCACGCGCCCCAATGCAACAGCGCCAGCGGTGCGTACACCAGCACCACGCGCTTGAGAATGCTGAACCGGTGCGGCCAGGTCTTGGCGCGCAGCAGGCGGATCAACGCCGACATCATGTTGTCGCCGACCATCAGCAAACGCGCGATGCCCCAGGGCTCGCCGTTGGTGATCGCGCGCTCTTCCATATCGGCCTCGGTGCCGGAGACCTTGTGATGATTGAGGTGCAGGTGCCGGCGAATCCACGGGTTGATGGTGCTCGGCCGCGCCAGCCAGACCAGGCCCATCATCAGGTTGTGCGGCACGCGCTGCTTGCGAAAGTACATGCTGTGGATCAGGTCATGTTCCAGCTCATGGGTGAGTGAGGCGAAGAAGGCATTGAGCAGCAGGCACACCCACCAGGCCATCTGGCCGCTGATATAGAGCGCCGCCGAACCCAGCATGCCGACCAGCGCAAACGCCAGGATGCCCGCGCCCAGGGCGTCCTGATGCAGCAGCCAGGGGTGGCGTTGGCGCAGTCGCACGCCCTCGGCCAGCACCACCTCACGGATATGCGCCGAACGCTGTTGCGCGTTCATCTGCTGGGGACTTGCACAAGTACCGTCCATGCTTCCATTCTCTAGTGGAGTGATGCCTGCATCCTGCACCCAACCCTGGCGCAGGGCGCTAGCTCCGCACGCCAACCTGTTGACCGCAAGCGCCAATCGCCATGACCGAACCCACCTCCCTCGCCAGTTGGACCCGCGCCCTGCGCAAGCAACTCGACGCCCTGAGCCTCGACAGCGCCGCGCTCTGCCGCGAGGCCGGGCTCGACCCGCTGTTGATGGACGACCCGAATGCGCGCTACCCGTTGTCGGCCACCACGCGCCTGTGGGAACTGGCGGTGCAGGCCAGTGGCGATCCGGCGATTGGCTTGCGGGTGTCGAGATTTGTCAGCCCCACCACCTTTCATGCGTTGGGGTATGCGCTGGTGGCCAGCGGCAGCCTGCGCGAGGTGTTCGAGCGTATCGTGCGCTATCACCAGGTGGTCAGTGATGCCCTGAGCCTGGAGCTGAGCCGTCACGGTGACGGCTACCGTTTCCGCCTGCTGCAACCCGAAGGCAGCCCGGCGCCGGCGCTGGAAGCGATCGATGCGTTTGCGGCGATCTATGTGCGCACCTGCCGCAATCGCCTGGGGCGTGACTACGCACCGCTGGCGGTGTACCTGCGGCGCCCGGAACCGGCCGACCCTGCGCCCTGGCACACGGTGTTTCGCTCACCGGTGTTCTTCGGCGCCGAGGAAGACCGCCTGGAGTTCGCCGCCCGCGACTTCGACAGCCACCTGGACGACGCCAACCCGGAGTTGGCCGAACACAATGAAACCGTGCTCAAGCGCACCCTGGCCCAACTGCAACCGCTGACCTGGGAACGCAAGGTGCGCGCCGCCATCGAGGCGCAACTGCCCGACGGCGAACCCAGCGCGGAGCGGATCGCCCAGGCGCTGCATTTGAGCCTGCGCAGCCTGCAGCGGCACCTGGCGGATGAAGGCTGCCGGTTTGATGCGCTGCTCAATGAGTGTCGGCAGAACCTGGCGCTGTTGCACCTGCGCGATCCGCAGTGTTCATTGGCCGAGATCAGTCATTTGCTTGGGTTTGCCGATACCAGCAGCTTCAATCGGGCGTTCAAGCGCTGGACGGGGATGACGCCGGGGCAGTTCAGGGATGGGTTGCGGTAGGCAGATGTGCAGTGGCTTTGAGGGCCTCATCGGGGGCAAGCCCCCTCCCACATTGGGTCTGTGAATACATTCAAGTGTGGGAGGGGGCTTGCCCCCGATAGCGATTGCCCAGGCCATCACCGCCCTCGGTCACGCCGCAGCACCTTCCTCACCCGCGCCACCAATGCCTTGGCATCAAACGGCTTGAGCAAGTAGTCGTCTTCATGCAATTCCAACCCGCGCAAACGATCTTCGATGCCATCGGGCGTGGTCAGAAACAGCACGGGCGTTTCGCCGCGTTGGCGAATCGCCTGCTGCAACTTCCAGGCATTCAGGCCCGGCAGCATCACGTCCAGGATCACCAGGTCGTACACGGTGCTTTCCACAAACCGTTGCGCGGCCATGCCGTTGGCCGCGACTTCCACGGTAAAACCGGCCTCGCTCAAGCCCTGGGCCATCCGTTGCGCCAATTGCGGCTGGTCTTCCACTAACAACACGTGCATGCCTTACCTCTGGGTTTGATTACAAACCTGTCATCAAATTGTGCGGCTTTTGTCCACCTCCACTGGCTACCGTGACGGCCTGCCTTCTGGAGCGTTCACCATGTATCGCACTGCTTTATTCCTGAGCCTCGCCGTGGCGACTGCCGCTCAGGCAACGCCACAACTGCCACGCTACGCCACGCTTGATTTACACACCGCGCGCCAATTGGCCGATGCCAGCCTGGCGCACTGCAACGCCGCGCTGACCGTGCTCGACCGCGGCGGCAACCTGTTGCTGGCCCTGCGCGCCGACGGCGTCGGCCCGCACAACAGCCTCGCCAGCCAGCGCAAGGCGTACACGGCGTTGTCGACCAAAACCCCAACCCGGCTGTTCGCCGAGCGTGCGCGCAACAACCCCGAGGCCGCCAACCTTAACAGCTTGCCCGAATTGCTGTTGCTCGGCGGTGGCGTGCCGCTGTTTGCCGAGAGCGAACTGGTCGGCGCGCTGGGCATCGCCGGTGCCGGCGGCGCGCCGCAGGATGAAGCCTGCGCCGTACAGACGGCCGAGCAACTGGGCTTGAAAATCACCCCTTGATTCCACTCCTGTCAACAAGGACTTCTCGATGAAAACCCTAAGCATGACCCTCGCCGCCCTCAGCCTGAGCGGCCTGTGCAATCTGGCCCTGGCCGACGGCAACCCGCTGAGCGTGCATGTGCTCAACCTGGAAAATGGCCTGCCGAGCGCCGGCGTCAACGTCACCCTGGAAGAACATGTGGGCGACCAATGGCAGACGCTGTCCCAAGGCGTGACCAACCAACAAGGGCGCATCGCCGAACTGTTCCCGGCTGACCGCAAAATGAAGCCGGGCGAGTACCGCGTGGTGTTCAAGACCGGCGACTATTACAAGAAAGCCAACCGCGAAACCTTCTTCCCCGAAGTGCCGGTGATTTTCCAGGTCAAGCAGGCTGACCAGCACTACCACATCCCGCTGTTGCTCAGCCCTTACGGCTTCTCCACCTATCGCGGTTCATAGGCGCGCCTGCTCGACTTCACCCTGGCCTTGCGCGATCATCATCAGCAGCCGCTGGCAGCCGACTGACAGGGCATGATCAAACATCCTACAAGAGGAATAACAATGAAAAGCCTCGTCGACCACCTCAGTCAATACGCCGCCTACCACCGCGACCCGCGCAATATCACCAGTCATTTCATCGGCATTCCGTTGATTGTGGTGGCGGTCGCCGTGCTGCTGTCACGCCCCGAATGGCCGGTGGGCGGGCTGTGGCTATCGCCGGCGGTGTTGCTGGCGCTGTTTTCGGCGTGGTTCTACCTACGCCTGGAGCTGGCGCTGGGTGGGTTGATGACGGTGCTGATGGGTTTGTCGGTGTGGGCCGGGCACGTACTGGCGGCGCAGAGCACGGCAGTGTGGCTGGGCAGCGGCGTGGGCCTGTTTGTGCTGGGCTGGGTGATCCAGTTTGTCGGGCATTACTACGAAGGCCGCAAGCCGGCGTTTGTGGACGACGTGTCGGGGCTGATCGTGGGGCCGTTGTTTGTGGTGGCGGAGTTGGCGTTTCTGGTGGGCTTGCGGCAGGACCTGAAACAACAGATTGAAACGCGCTCGGGGCCGGTGGCGCGCCGCGATCTCAAGCCAAGCGAGGTCTGAATGTGGGAGGGGGCTTGCTCCCGATGGCGGTGTCTCAGTCACAGATGCTCTGACTGATCCACTGCTATCGGGGGCAAGCCCCCTCCCACATTTGGTCCCGGTTTCAGATTTGGTTTTGCGGTGAGCTCAGGCTTTTTGCCAGACCTTGGGTTTGAAGAACAGGGTCTCGCCACGGGCCAGGCCGGTGAGGCTGTCGTGGTCTTTGACCACTTCGGCTTCGATCAACTCGGGTTGGCCTTCGACCTTCAAGGTCACCCGCGTGGTCGCGCCCAGCGGCCGAATATCGCGCACCTCAGCCGCATGGTGATCCTCCAGTTCATGCCGCGACAGTGACACCTCATGGGGGCGGAACAGCAGGTGTTTATCCTCGCCCAGGTGCAGGCGGTTCGAGTCACCCAGGAAGTGGTACACAAAATCGCTGGCCGGGTTTTCATACACCTCGCCCGGTGAGCCGATCTGCTCGATCACGCCCTTGTTCATCACCACGATACGGTCGGCAACTTCCATGGCCTCCTCCTGGTCATGGGTCACGAACACCGAGGTCAGGTTGATATCCTCGTGCAAGCGCGCCAGCCAGCGGCGCAGCTCCTTGCGCACCTTGGCATCGAGGGCACCGAAGGGTTCGTCCAGCAGCAGCACTTTAGGCTCTACCGCCAGGGCGCGGGCCAGGGCGATACGTTGGCGCTGGCCGCCGGAGAGTTGTTCCGGATAGCGATCCGACAGCCAATCGAGCTGCACCATGTTCAGCAGGTCGTGAACCTTGGTCGCGATCTGGCTTTCGCTCGGGCGCTGGTTTTTCGGCTTCATGCGCAGGCCGAAGGCGACGTTGTCGAACACGGTCATGTGGCGGAACAGCGCATAGTGCTGGAACACAAAGCCCACGTTGCGATCACGCACATCGTGGCCGGAGACGTCCTCGCCGTGGAACACGATGCTGCCGGCATCCGGGGTTTCGAGACCTGCGATGATGCGCAGCAAGGTGGTCTTGCCGCAGCCGGACGGGCCCAGCAAGGCCACCAGCTCGCCACTCTGGATATCCAGGTTGATGCTGTCCAGGGCCTTGAAGGCATTGAAGTTCTTGCTGACATTACGGACTTCGATCGACATGACTTATTCCTCACCGGCGCTGTTGCACAGGCGGTTGATTCGGTTCTCGCTCCACTGCTTGAGCAGCAGGATGAAGAGCGCCAGGATCAGCAACAGGCTGGCCACCGCGAAGGCGGCGACGTGGTTGTATTCGTTGTAGAGAATCTCGACGTGCAGCGGCAGGGTGTTGGTCACGCCACGAATATGGCCGGACACCACCGACACCGCGCCGAACTCACCCATGGCCCGCGCGGTACACAGCACCACGCCGTAGATCAGGCCCCACTTGATGTTCGGCACGGTGACATGCCAGAACATCTGCCAGCCGTTGGCACCGAGCAGGCGCGCGGCTTCTTCTTCCTGGGTGCCCTGCTCCTGCATCAACGGGATCAGCTCGCGGGCCACGAACGGCACGGTGACGAAGATGGTCGCCAGCACGATGCCGGGCAAGGCGAACACGATCTGGATGTCATGGTCCTGCAACCACGGTCCGAAGAAGCCCTGGGCGCCGAACATCAGCACGTACACCAGGCCTGCGATCACGGGCGAGACCGAGAACGGCAGGTCGATCAGCGTTACCAATATGCTTTTGCCACGGAAAGAATACTTGCTCACGCACCACGCGGCGCTGACACCAAACACCAGGTTGAGCGGCACCGAAATCACCACGGCGATTACCGTGAGTTTCAGCGCCGACAGCGCGTCAGGTTCAAGGATCGCAGTGAAGAACGCGCCGAGGCCATTCTTCAAGCCTTGGGACACCACGATCAACAGCGGCAGCAGCAAAAACAGCGCGAACACCAGCCAGCCGAGGCCGATCAGGATGCGTCGCGAGGTGGCGCTGCCGCGCCGGGCGGCGTTGGCCGAGGACGCGGCGGAGATAGACGATTGGGACATGTTCCGCGCCTCCTTATGGACGTTCGATGCGCCGCTGCAACAAGTTGATCAGCAGCAGCAAGACAAAGGAAACCACCAGCATCAGCACACCGATTGAGGTGGCACCGCGGTAGTCGTACTGGTCAAGCTTGACCATGATCAGCAACGGCAGAATCTCGGTTTTCATCGGCATGTTGCCGGCGATGAAAATCACCGAACCGTACTCGCCGACGCCGCGGGCGAAGGCCAATGCAAAACCGGTCAGCCAGGCCGGCAACAGCGCCGGCACGAGGATGTGACGGAACACTTGCAGCGGCTTGGCGCCCAGGCAGGCGGCGGCCTCTTCGACTTCCCGGGGGATATCGGCGAGTACCGGCTGCACCGTGCGCACCACGAAGGGCAAGGTAACGAAGGTCAGCGCCAGGGTGATGCCCAGCGGGGTATAGGCGATCTTGAAGCCCAGGTCGGCGGCGAACTGGCCAACCAGCCCGTTAGGCGCGTACAGCGCGGTCAACGCGATACCGGCCACAGCCGTGGGCAAGGCGAACGGCAGATCGATCATCGCATCGATGATCTTGCGTCCGGGGAAGGTGTAGCGCACCAGCACCCAGGCCAGCAGGGTGCCGATCACGCCATTGATCAGCGCGGCGTACAATGCGGTGCTGAAGCTCAGTTTCAACGCTGCCAGCACGCGGGGTGCGGAGATGATGTTCCAGAACTGATCCCAGGTGAGTTGGGCGGCGTGTACAAACATCGCCGCCAGCGGGATGAGCACGATCAGGCTGAGGTACACGACGGTGTAGCCCAGCGTCAGCCCGAAGCCGGGTATGACGGGGGAGATACGACGCGACATAAGAGTCCTTGGTTAGCGGAACGGATATGCAAAACCCGCAAATGAATGCGGGCTCTCCTGACCCCTGTAGGAGCGAGCTTGCTCGCGAAGATCGTCAACGATAACGCGGGCGGTCTGTTTGCACGCGGTGCCTTGAAGTTTTTCGCGAGCAAGCTCGCTCCTACAGGGATCGGTGTTGTTATTGCGCCGTGTAGATCTGGTCGAACACGCCACCGTCGTTGAAGAATTTCGGTTGGGCAGTTTTCCAGCCGCCGAAGTCTTTGTCGATGGTCACCAAGTCCAGTTTCGGGAACTGCTGGGCGTATTTGGCGGCGACTTTCTCATCGCGTGGGCGGTAGAAGTTCTTCGCCGCAATCTCCTGGCCAGCCGGGCTGTACAGGTGCTTGAGGTATTCGGTGGCGATCTCGGTATTGCCCTTTTTCTCGGCGTTCTTGTCCACCACGGCCACTGGTGGCTCGGCGAGGATCGACAGGGACGGCACGACGATGTCGAACTTGTCGGCGCCGCCGTCTTCTTTCAGCGCCAGGAACGCTTCGTTTTCCCACGCCAGCAGCACGTCGCCCTGGCCGTTGTTGACGAAAGTGATGGTGGAACCGCGCGCGCCGGTGTCGAGGATCGGCACATGCTTGAACAGCTCCTTGACGTATTCCTGAGCCTTGGCTTCGCTGCCGCCGGTCTTCAGGCCGTAGGCCCAGGCCGCGAGGAAGTTCCAGCGCGCACCGCCGGAGGTTTTCGGGTTGGGTGTGATCACCGAAACGTCTTTCTTGACCAGGTCGCCCCAGTCCTTGATGCCCTTGGGGTTGCCCTTGCGTACCAGGAACACGATGGTCGAGGTGTACGGGGTGCTGGCATCCGGCAGGCGGGTCTGCCAGTTTTCCGGCAGGGTCTTGCCCAGCTTGGCGATTTCGTCGATGTCGCCCGCCAGGGCCAGGGTCACCACGTCGGCGCGCAGGCCGTCGATCACCGCGCGGCCCTGCTTGCCCGAACCACCGTGGGATTGCTGGATCTTCACGTTGTCGCCCGGGTGGGACTGTTTCCAGAAGCTGGTGAACTCAGCGTTGTAGTCCTGGTACAGCTCACGGGTCGGGTCGTACGAGACGTTGAGCAACTCGTAATCCTTGGCAACGGCGGAACCGGCAAACACGGCACTGGCCAATGCGGCCAGGGCGTAACGGCGAATCGACGACATAGAAGCTCCTGAAATTCTTATGTTGGCGCAACCCTGTAGGAGCGAGCTTGCTCGCGAAAAACCCAGGAGCACCGCGTTAAACCTGATGCGCTGCGTTATCGTTGGCGTTTTTCGCGAGCAAGCTCGCTCCTACTGGTGGCTTATTCTTAGGCGGGTTTGTTACCCGGGTTCTGCAGACGGAATTTTTCCTTGCGTTCGATCTGTACCACTTGAGCGTTGTGTACGGTGATTTCCACCGCGCCAAACCGCAGATCGCGCAAGGCGCTCTGGATCTCACGCAAAATGGCTGCTTCGTCCTGGCCGTCGACGCTACGTAGAGATGCGCTCATGGTCTCGCTCCTGAAATGAATAGTGCCTGGCAGTGGCGGCACTGCTTGCGGCGTGAGGGCGATAGTAGATAAGCGCGGATATTCTTAAAAATACTATTTAAGAATGTTTATATAACAAAAAAGAATTTTCTGGCGGGGCGTGGAGTTGCGCGCAGGTTTTGCGTTCAACCACTGAAATTAAGCCGTAATGCAATCCAATGTGGGAGGGGGGCTTGCCCCCGATGGCGGTGGGTCAGCCAAGCCTCACCAAGCTGATACACCGCCATCGGGGGCAAGCCCCCTCCCACAGTTTGATCGCATTTCAATTAAGGACCGGGGCTCGGTGCCAGTCGATATCGGCCGCCGGCATCGGCTTGCCAAACCAATACCCCTGGCCCATGTCGCACTCCTGGTCCAGCAGGAAGCGCGCCTGCTCCACTTGCTCGATCCCCTCGGCATGCACCTGCATGCCCATGCTTTTGGCCAGGGCGATGACCACGCGCACGATGGCGGCGTCGTCTTCGTCCCAGGGCAAACCGGCGACAAAGCCTTGGTCGATCTTGAGTTTCTGCACCGGCAGGCGCTTGAGGCGCAACAACGAGGAATAGCCGGTGCCGAAGTCGTCGATGGCCAGGCGCAAGCCCAGCTCGCGCAGGCGGTGCAGTTGTTCAAGGGCGACTTCCGGATCATCCATCACCGCGCTTTCGGTGACTTCCAGCTCCAGGAAGGCCGGGTCCAGGCCGGTGTCGTGGAGCACCTGGCCGACCTGCTCGTAGAGTTCACGCCGGGCAAACAGGCGGCTGGAGACGTTGATCGCGATAAACCCCAACGGCGCGCCGTCCGCCAACCATAGGCACATCTGGCGGCAGGCCTGGTCCATCACCCAGGCATCGATGTCGGCGATCAACCCGGTGCGCTCGGCGATGGGGATAAATTCAGCCGGCGGCACCAGGCCACGCTCCGGGTGCTGCCAGCGCACCAGCGCTTCCACGCCAATCAAACGGCTGTCCTGCAGGTCGTGCACGGGCTGGTAATAGACGCGCAGTTCCTGCCGGTCGAGGGCGCGGCGCAATTCGCTGGCGATTTCCACACGACTCTGCGCGTGAGCCGTCAGTTCCTCGGTGTACAAGGCGTAGCTTTCACGGCCCGCGTTCTTGGCCTTGAACAAGGCCGAGTCAGCGTTGCGCAACAATTGCTCGGCGCTCAGCGCATCGCTGGGGAACAAGCTGATACCGATGCTGGCGCTGATAAACAGCTGGTTGCCGTCAAAAACAAACGGCTCCTTCATGGCGTCGAGCATGCGCTGGGCCATGGCCGCAGCCTGCATCACCTGTGGACAACTTTCCGCCAGCACGGCGAACTCGTCGCCCCCCAGGCGCGCCAGGGTCACCCCAGGCCCGAACAGCCCCTTGAGACGGTCGGCCACCAGCTTGAGCAGTTGATCGCCAACATTGTGGCCCAGGCTGTCATTGATGATCTTGAAGTGATCCAGGTCCATCAACAGCAACGCACAGCCGCGCTTGTGCACGCGTGCCGAGGCCAACGCCTGCTCGGCGCGGTCGGTGAACAGCAGGCGGTTGGGCAGGCCGGTCAGCGGGTCGTGGTGGGCCAGGTGCGCCAGCTCGTGTTCGGAGTCCTTGATGGCGCTGATATCCGAGAACACGGCGACGTAGTGGCTGATGTGGCCCTGGTCATCACGGATGACGCGGATGGTTTGCCACTGAGGGTAAATTTCTCCGCTTTTGCGTCGATTCCAGATTTCGCCGCTCCATTCGCCGCTGCGCTCGAGGACCTGGAACATCTGTTGATAAAAATTCGACGAATGGCGCCCGGACTTGAACAGGCTGGGAGGCCGGCCCATGACGTCTTCGCGGCGGTATCCGGTGATCTCGATGAACGCCCGATTAACGTGCACGATCAGGCCCTGAGCGTCGGTGACCAGCACGCCTTCGCGGGTGCAATCAAACACCGCAGCGGCCTGTTGCAGGCGTTCACGGTTTTCTTTCAGGGGTTGTTGCAACGCGTGGGCACGGGCAAAACGCGCGCTCATCAGATAAATAGCCAGCGCGCTCAGGCCTACCCAGACATAGCCGCGCAGTTGCAGCCAATGCGCCAAGGCCCGTGGATCATCGATAAAGCTGATTAATAGATGGTGGCTAAGCTGGAGCCATAGAATGGAAATCAGCAGGTATACCAGCCCCGCACGTAGGGCTCCTCGGTATGAAAACAACATATGCTCAGTAATCCTTACCAAAAAAACACAATCGCCCTACGAAGGCTGAGGATTATAGAATAAGAAACATCCAGTCACTTCTATCTGAAAGGGCGGCTGGTTTTCTCTGTAGGCTTAGTGATAATGCGTGAGCTGTTCTTTACTTTATCTGAGGGCCATACAGCCTATGTGGTACAACGGTTTTCTTGACCTGTCAGCCTGGCAACTGGTGGCAGTCACGTTGTTGATGACCCATGTGACCATTATCGGGGTCACCGTCTATCTGCACCGTTATTCGGCCCATCGCTCGCTCGAGCTCAATGCTGGCCTGAAACACTTCTTCCGCTTCTGGCTGTGGTTGACCACGGCGCAGAACACCCGTGAGTGGACCGCCATCCACCGCAAGCATCACGCCAAATGCGAAACCGTCGATGACCCGCACAGCCCGGTGATCAAGGGCCTATCCACCGTGCTGCGCAAAGGTGCCGAGCTGTACCGCGCCGAGGCGGAAAACCCCGAGACCCTGCGCATCTACGGCAAGAACTGCCCGGACGACTGGATCGAACGCAACCTCTACACGCGCTACCCGCTGCTGGGCGTGGCGATCATGGGTGTCCTCGACGTGCTGTTGTTCGGCACCATCGGCATCACCATCTGGGCGATCCAGATGATGTGGATCCCGTTCTGGGCCGCCGGCGTCATCAACGGCCTGGGCCATGCCGTGGGCTATCGCAATTTCGAATGCCGCGACGCGGCGACCAACCTGGTGCCGTGGGGCATCATCGTCGGTGGCGAAGAGCTGCACAACAACCACCACACCTACCCCAATTCGGCCAAGTTGTCGGTGAAGAAGTGGGAATTCGACCTGGGCTGGGCCTGGATCAAGGTGTTCAGCTTCCTGCGCCTGGCCAAGGTGCAGCGCGTCGCGCCGATCGCCCACCGTGTCGAAGGCAAGGGCCACCTGGACATGGACACCGCGATGGCGATCCTCAACAACCGCTTCCAGATCATGGCCCAATACCGCAAATTGGTGATCGGCCCGCTGGTCAAGCAGGAGCTGGAGAAAGTCGATCATTCGGTGCGCCACCAGTTTCACCGCGCCAAGCGCCTGCTGTCGCGGGAAACCAGCCTGCTGAGCGATCGCCACCACGTGCGCATCCAGAGCATGCTGGAACACAGCCATGCGCTGAGCGTGATCTACGAGAAGCGCCTGGCGCTGCAGCAAATCTGGCTCAAGACCAGTTCCAACGGCCACGACATGCTGGCTGCGATCAAGGAATGGGTGCACGAAGCCGAGGCCAGCGGCATTCAATCTCTGCGCGATTTCGCTCACCAATTGAAGACCTATTCACTGCGTCCCGCAGCGGTCTGACGGTACTGCGGGAGGGCTCTCCCTCCCGCACACTGGCTTTTTGGCGCCATTTTCCGGGCACCGCCAATCCACCACGATCACGGAACTTCACCGCAATTCCCCTCTCTCAAAGAACACTTCGCCATCATGGTGACCCCTTGTAGTGACCGCTGTTCCATCCTGCGGCGCGCCCAGAGAGAGTTGTTCCGATGGTTCACGAAAAGCCCTGCCCGACTGACCTGTCCACCGCCCAGCCACCGCGTCCGGCGGCCGCGTCGACCCTGCTGGCGCTGATGCATGCCCAGGGTGAGGTCGAACGGCTGAGTGAGCGTGAGCAGCTGCTCAGCTCGCTGCTGGTGAGTGTGAATGCGGTGCTGTGGGCCATCGATTGGGAAACGCGTCGCGTGCTCTACGTCAGCCCGGCCTACGAACGGATATTCGGCCGCAGCGCCGGTTTGCTGTTGGCCGATCACCGGGAATGGCGCAACAGCATCCACCCCGAAGACCTCGACTACGCCGAACACAGCCTGGCCCGCGTGCTGGAACAGGGCGCCGTGGAAGACCGCGAATACCGCATCGTCACGGTCGACGGGCAGATCCGCTGGCTCAGCGACAAATGCTATATCAATCAGCAGGCCGAGCCGGGCAAGCCGATGATCGTCGTGGGCATGGCCGAGGACATCACCGAAAAGAAGCAGTTGGAGCTGGAACTGCATCGCCTGGCCACCACCGACGTGCTGACCCAGAGCAGCAACCGCCGGCACTTCTTCGAACTCGCCAACCAGGCCTTTGACAACGCCTGTATGCAGGGCACGCCGCTGGCGTTCCTGTTGCTGGACATCGACGACTTCAAAGACATCAACGACAGTTATGGCCACCTCGAGGGTGACCAGGTGCTGCGGCGCATCGCCGAAAGTGGCCGAGGCGTGTTACGCCGTGGCGACCTGTTCGGCCGCATCGGTGGCGAAGAATTCGCCGCCATACTGCCCGGCTGCGCCCCGGACATGGCCTTGCAGGTAGCCGAGCGGCTGGGCAAGGAAATCCAGGCGCTGAGTTTCAGCGTTGAAGGCCACGCGTTTACAGTGACCGTCAGCCAGGGCCTGACCAGCCTGCGCGAAGACGACTCGACCCTGGACAGCCTGTTCGGCCGCGCCGATGCGGCGATGTATGAGGCAAAACGTCAGGGTAAAAATCGGGTGATCGCGGGTTAGCGCTGATCAAATACAGGAGCGGGGCTACCGTCGAAAGATTGCAGGCCCGCGCTACATCTGACGCCAGTCTCACCACAACGATCTACCACCCCGACACCTTCTCGCGTCACTAAATTCACTCACCATTGCCGCCGGTCATTCCTCAAGACTGGCCAGACTCTGGAGCGTGAACCATGACCATCGGATCCACCTACGACTACCCCGCCTTAGTCGCCAAGCACTTGCCAACCCATGCGCCATCCTCATGGCGAGGCCGTTTCCCGAGCCCTCCGGACTTGTGCTTCAACTATCGGAAATTGGTCGAACACGACTTTGGCATCGCCCAGGCTACCCAACCTGATTACAAAATCTGCATCGTCGGGGCGGGCATCACCGGCTTGACCGCTGCGCGGGAATTGCTTCGGTGCGGATTCAAAAACGTCACATTGCTGGAACAGTCTCACCGCGTTGGAGGGCGTCATCTATCAACGCTCAACTCCGGCCAATCTCCACTGCTGGGTCAGACCCCCTTCGAAATGGGCGCCATGCGCATGCCGATGTTCAACCAGGCCGGTGAATCGCCTTTAGAAGGTCAATCGCTGTTGGCCTACTATTGCAAACGCTTCGAACTGCAGCTATCCGACTTCCCCAATCCAGGCACGCCGCATGTGCGCAGCACTGGCATTTACCTGCGTGAAGGGCTACTCGAGGGACAGCTAGAGCCGCAAATGCTTATCTGGAAAAACTCGCAAGGTCACACACCTCCGCCCACAGAAAAATTGCAGCAGGTGTATGCCAAGTGGCGCCAATTTGCAGATCAGATGACGCACCAAGTCGCAAAGATCTATGGCACGCCGCAGTGGGAATCCCTATGGGCCGCCATCGTCGCGCGTTACCAGAGCCTGTCCTTCCGTGACTTGGTGACATTGGCGAGTGTTACGTGGAATGCCAATATCCCCGGGGACTTTGGCGGGCTCGGCATGACCCGGGAGGAGTCCATCCTGTTCTATTCCATCGGCATCGGCGATGGCAGTTGGGGAGCGTTTTATGACGTGTGCTGCCTCTACCCTTTACGCACGGCGATCTTCGGTTTCAGCAGTCAACTACAACTGGTGCATGGGCGCGTCGGCATTGACGGCAATCCCGTTGCGTCACCGTACTTGGGGCAAACCAGCCTCCAGGACTGTAATGACTTGGCGTTCGACGCGCCGCGTTATCTGGGGCTGGCAGCGCTGGATGAGTGCCTGCTGTTCATGGAAACCAAGGTCAACGCCCAGTCCTTTTATGATCACTGCCGAGAACGCGGAAAGGGCTTTCTCACCGATACCTCAGTGACTCGCTTGACCAAGCTTGAAAACGGCCAAATTCGCGTGACCTACGACTGGCACGCCAGCAGCCCTACTGGTAAAGCCGAACGTCATGAAGACTTCGATGCGGTGATCATGACCCTGCCGTCCTGGATTATCGAAACACACATTCAGTTGGAAAATTTCAGCCAGGCCATGCTGCCCTATTCCGTAACCAATGCCTACAAAACCGCTCACTGGGAAACCAGCTGCAAGGTCTACGCACCGCTCAAGAAAAGCTTCTTGTCGAACAACAGAAAGATTCCCCAGATCATGGTCACCGATAGCTTTATCCACGATGTGTACACCTATCGCTACCACGACGCCTATCCCTATGACTGCATCTTGCTCAGTTACACCTGGGAGGATGACGCGACCAAACTGGCCTCTTTTGACGACCAAACACTGGTCAACAAGTGCGTCACGGAACTGGACCGCATCCTGTTACGCAGCGCCAATATCAAAGCGCCGATATCGCCCTACATCGATGCACAAAACGCCATCGTCCAACGCTGGATGACCGACAAGAACGCGCTAGGGTGCGCCAAGCTCTACCGCGCGGGGACTTACTACGATGCCGTCAGTTTGATGCAGTACAACCGCGACTATGCCCATGTTTCCGGCCTGTATCTGGCTGGGGAATCGTTTTCCGTGGATGCAGGCTGGACCGAGCCGTGCCTGCGCGGCGCCGTCGACGCCGTGATCAACCTCTGCAATACGACCCAAGCCGCGTTCAACGGGGGGTTTACCCTGGATGAGTACCCGCGTTACCAGGGGCAGCCATTGATACAGCAACTGCCTACGACTAAAGCGGAAACAGCCTACTGACGCATAAACAAAAAAGACTTCCTATTAAACGCCCACCCATTCCGGTGGGTTCATAACAATAAGAGGTCTGCACCATGAACGAGTCCACGAGTCCCGTACGCGTCGCCGTTGTGCAATTTGATCCGCAAGTCGGCACCCACAATCGCGCTTCCAACCTGGAAACCAGCCTGAGCCTTGCCCTGCAAGCGGTTAACAATGGCGCCAATCTGATTGTGCTGCCCGAGTTGACCAATACCGGTTACCTATTCAACAATCGCCAGGACGCCTATCTGCATGCCGAACCCGTTCCAGACGGTCCGAGCGTACGGGCCTGGATGGATTTCGCCCAGTCTCATCAGGTGTATCTTGCGGCAGGCCTGGCTGAACGCGATGGCATGCAACTGTTCGACACCGCCGTGCTGCTGGGCCCCGACGGCCTGATTGGTAAATACCGCAAGGCCCACCTCTGGAACAAGGAAAAGCTCTGGTTCAGCCCTGGCAACCTTGGGTTCCCGGTGTTTGAAACACCCATCGGCCGTATAGGTTTACTGATCTGCTGGGACATTTGGTTCCCCGAGGTCCCACGCATCCTGACCCAGCAAGGCGCCGATATCATCTGCAGCCTGAACAACTGGGTGTGGACCCCGCCGCCGCTGTTCGACGAAGCCGGCAAATGCATGGCCTCGTACTTGACCATGACGGCCGCCCACGTCAACAACGTGTTCATCGCTGCGGCCAACCGTATCGGCGAGGAACAGGATGCACGTTACCTTGGGTGTTCATTGATTGCCGGCACCAACGGCTGGCCGATCGGCAAGATCGCCTCACCTAACGAGCAAGCGATTATTTACGCCGACATCGACCTCTCCAGCGCTCGCAGCGCACCGATCTGGAACAGCCTCAACGACCTGCAACGGGATCGTCGCAGCGACCTGTATGACGGGATGCTCGGCTACCGCCTTCACCCGTGCCTGCCACGCTGATGGGGGTGCGACTATGGCTTTCCTACCGACAAAAAAACCGTCATCAGACTCACCTGTTCGCCACCTTGTCATTCTGCTCCTGGCCTCGCTCACCCTGGCAGTGTCACTCACCGGGTTGTCAGTGGCTTACTCCACTTCGGCGCCGGAGCTTTGGCCAAGCTACAACGACATGATGGCCAGCCTGCCCACACCGACAGCGTGGTTGCGTTGGGTGGTCGGCGATATCAGTGAGGTGGCCTTCTATAAACACGAGTTCGCGTCACTCGGCCTGCTGCTCGGTGGCGCCTTCGGTTACTGGACCAGTCGTTACGCTCAAACCTGGCAAGGCTTCAACATCGCCTACGGCACGGGGCTCTGGCCCTGGTTGGTGACCAGTTCATTGCTGGGCTTGCTGCTGAGCAATGCGATGTGGGGCTGGACCCTGACGGCAGACGCTTGGCAACCCACGTTCGCCGCCTTTGTTTCGCTGCCGGCGGCCATGGTGCTGCTGTTTGGCGGGGGATGGAAGGTCACGCTCAATGGCGCCTTGCTCGGCGCGCTTCTGGTGACACCGAGCTGCCTGTTGCTGGTCAACTACTTGTGCATTCCGCTGGGTTTGCCGGTGGTGATTGGCAATGTATTGGGCATGGCTTTAGGCAGTGTGGTGGCGTTTTTACTATGCCGTGCCCTGCCGGTGCTGGTAAGCCGTGCAGCTGAACCCAAGGCCAGCATCCCTCCCGCTGCCGCCCTGAAAACACCCGATTACGGTATACGCTGGACGTTACGTCGGGTACTGGCGGACTTTTCCGAAGCACCGTTCTATGGAAATGAGTGGGCCAGCCTGGGTCTGCTCGCTGGGGTGCTGCTGGCCTACGCACTGAATCCACTGAGCCCCGCTTATGGGTCTGGATGGTTGCCACACCTGATTGCAGGCCAAGCGCTGACCTCACTCATCGGCATTATCCTGTGGCGCCGGCAATGGCGTGAGCGTGGCTGGTACCCAACCTATGTGCCCCTGGTCTCGGTGGTGCCCGCTGCCGTATTGACCTATGGCGGCAACCCGACAGTGATTGTAGCCAGCGCAATACTGGGCGCGCTGATCGCCCCGCCGCTGGCCTGCGCGATTGCCGGGCGCCTGCCTGGCTACCTGCATCCCTACATCGGCAACGTCTTATCCATGGCCATCAGTACGGCGTTGATCGTGCCGTTGATCGGTGTGGTGATCGCGGATTAACCCAAACAACGCCTGGAGGTGATTCATCAGGCACAAAAAACCCCGCCGAGGCGGGGTTCTTCTATCGAGAAAAGCGCTGGGCTTAGAGCTCAGAGAAGCACTCTTCAATGATTGCCAAGCCTTTGTCCAGCTGCTCGTCCGGCGAGGTCAGTGGCACCAGTACGCGCAAGACGTTGCCGTAGGTACCGCAGGACAGCAGGATCAGGCCCTTGTCACGCGCCTTGGCCACCACGGATGCAACGGCAGCGGCGTTCGGTTTGTGGCTATCGCCATCTTCGAACAACTCCACGGCAATCATCGCGCCCAGGGCACGCACTTCGCCGATTACCGGGTATTTGGCCTGGATGGCCTTGAGGCCGGTTACCAGGCGTTCGCCGACGGCCTTGCAGCGGTCCAGCAGGTGCTCTTCTTCGAACACTTCCATTACCGCCAGCGCGGCCGCGCAGGCGATCGGGCTACCGGCGTAGGTACCGCCCAGGCCGCCTGGGGCGATGGCGTCCATGTACTCGGCCTTGCCGCACACACCGGCCAGCGGGAAGCCACCGGCGATGGATTTGGCGAAGGTGGTCAGGTCGGCGGCGACGCCCATCTGTTCCATGGCGAAGAAGGTGCCGGTGCGGCCGGCACCGGTTTGCACTTCGTCGGCGATCAGCAGGATGCCGTGCTTGTCGCACAGTTCGCGCAGGCGCTTCATGAAGGTTTTCGGCGCGACGTAGAAACCGCCTTCGCCCTGCACCGGCTCAATGATGATCGCAGCGATATCACGCGGCTCGGCATCGTTCTTGAAAATACGCTCGATGCTGGCGATGGCGTCGTCGTCGCTCACGCCGTGCAGCTCATTGGGGAACAGCGCACGGAACACGCCGCCCGGCATCAAGCCCATGCCGGCCGAGTACGGCACGACTTTACCGGTCAGACCCAAGGTCATCATGGTGCGGCCGTGGTACGCGCCGGTGAAGGCGATCACACCGGCACGGCCCGTGGCGGCGCGGGCGATTTTCACGGCGTTCTCGACCGCTTCGGAACCGGTGGTGACCAGCAGGGTTTTCTTGGCGAAATCACCTGGCACCTTGGCGTTGATTTTCTCGCACAGCTCCACGTAAGGCTCGTAGGCCAGGACCTGGAAGCAGGTGTGCGTCAGCTTGTTCAGCTGCGCGGTCACCGCTGCGATGATTTTCGGGTGCACGTGACCGGTGTTCAGCACGGCGATACCGCCGGCGAAGTCGATGAACTCGCGACCTTCAACGTCGGTCACGGTGGCGTTCTTCGCGGATTCGGCGAAGATCGGGTGAATCTGGCCAACACCGCGCGGTACAGCGGCTTCGCGGCGTTTCATCAGGGAAGCGTTGGTCTTGCTCATAAAGTCCTCATTCGCCGCTCATCGGGCGGCGTAGCTCAAGGATAGGTGGCGGGGAGGCAACTACGGCAGCATGCGATGATCGACTGCCACAGCTTTCCGGCCACTGCGAATAACGGCGTAAAACACGCAAAGGGACAGCGCTCTCGTGCCCTCTGCGTTTACTGCAATCCCTTACCGGTCAGATGCCCAGGCAGAGGTATTTGATTTCCAGGTAATCCTCGATCCCGTACTTGGAACCTTCACGGCCCAGGCCCGAAGCCTTGATGCCGCCGAACGGCGCCACTTCGTTGGAGATCAACCCGGTGTTGACGCCGACCATGCCGTATTCCAGGGCTTCAGCCACACGGAACACACGGCCCAGGTCACGCGCATAGAAGTAGGACGCCAGGCCGAACTCGGTGTCGTTGGCCATCGCGATCACTTCGGCTTCATCTTTGAAGCGGAACAGCGGCGCCAGTGGGCCGAAGGTTTCTTCCTTGGCCACGGCGGCGTTTTTCGGCACGTCGGTCAGAATAGTCGGCTCGAAGAAATTGCCTTCCATCACCTTGCCGCCGGCCAACAGTTTGGCGCCTTTGCTCAGGGCGTCGGCGATATGTTCCTGGACCTTGGCCACGGCCTTTTCGTCAATCAGCGGGCCGGTGGTGGTGCCCTCTTCCAGACCGTTGCCGATCTTGAGCTTGGCCACGGCCACTTTGAGTTTTTCGGCAAACGCGTCGTACACCGAATCCTGGATATACAGGCGGTTGGCGCAGACGCACGTCTGGCCGTTGTTGCGGTACTTGGAGATGATCGCGCCTTCGACGGCCTTATCCAGGTCGGCGTCGTCGAACACGATGAACGGCGCGTTGCCGCCCAACTCCAGGGAGACTTTCTTGATGTCCTTGGCGCATTCGGCCATCAGCTGGCGACCGATTTCGGTGGAGCCGGTGAAGGACAATTTACGCACGATCGGGTTGCTGGTCAGCTCGCCGCCAATGTCGCCGGCGCTGCCGGTGACCACGCTCAGCACGCCTTTCGGGATGCCGGCACGGTGCGCCAGCTCAACCAGGGCCAGGGCCGAGAACGGGGTTTGCGACGCAGGCTTGATCACCATGGTGCAACCGGCGGCCAGGGCCGGACCGGCTTTGCGGGTGATCATCGCCGCAGGGAAGTTCCACGGGGTGATGGCAGCGGTCACGCCGATCGGCTGCTTGATCACGATCAGGCGCTTGTCGGGCTGGTGGCCGGGAATCACGTCACCGTAGATGCGCTTGGCTTCTTCGGCGAACCACTCGATAAAGGAAGCGGCGTAGACGATTTCGCCCTTGGCTTCGGCCAGCGGCTTGCCTTGTTCAAGGGTCATCAGGCGGCCAAGGTCGTCCTGGTTCTCGATCAACAGTTCGAACCAGCGGCGCAGCTTATTGGCGCGCTCCTTGGCGGTGAGTGCACGCCAGGCCGGCAGGGCCTTGTCGGCGGCTTCGATGGCGCGGCGGGTTTCGGCGGCGCCCATCTTCGGCACAGTGCCAAGAATTTCGCCCGTGGCCGGGTTGTTGACCTTGATGGTTTGACCATTGTCCGCATCGACCCAAGCGCCATCGATAAAGGCTTGCTGGCGGAACAACTGGGTGTCTTTAAGCTGCATGTCGGCTTTCCTTAACAGCACCGCGCGCACGCGGAGCGAATTAGAGTTGTTGAAAGGCGCCTGGTGGGCTGCCGTCAGGGAAATCGGCCTCAACGCGCCACAGTGAATAGATAGTGCACGAGAGGCAGAGCGTTTGAAATCTCAAACGAATCCTAGGAGCAATGGGGGTACAGGGCAATAGGATGTTCGAAAAAAAGAACAAAAACGGCATATCCGTCAGACCTTTCTGATCAGCGTAGTTGCACTTGGTTTCACCGCACTGATCGATGGCCCCCGGCCCAGAGCCTGCACGCGGCGGATTCCTACGCATAAACGCCCAAAGACCAGCATGGACGCCCAAGGTCGACATGGGTATGATGTCGCCCGCACAAGCATCCGTAGCTCAGCTGGATAGAGTACTGCCCTCCGAAGGCAGGGGTCGTGGGTTCGAATCCCGCCGGGTGCACCATATAGCAGTCTCGGGCTGTCTCAGACAGTCTACGAAACACCCCAAGAAGCCCGCCCCGTGCGGGCTTTCTTGTTTCTGGCTATCCGTCGCCTGTAATCGCGACGACAAGGTCCACAACTGGGGCGTGTTGGTCGAATTCGATTACCCGGACGGCGCCAAAAAGCGCTGGAACATTCCGGCCCGAACCATGGCTGCGACTTTGGAAAGGACATACTCGGTCCACCGGTCGACATGGGCCTGCGCCTCGCGGGAACCCGATCAGGGCGCAATGCCCGCAATGATCTGCAGAGTTATCTCGGCGGCTTCGATAGCGCCCAGCGAGCACGTTTGGTGACTCGCTTGGGCTGGCACAACAACGCGTTCCTATTGCCCGAACAACAGATCGGCTCGCACGCAGAACACCTGCATTTTTACGAGGCTGGTGCGCAGTTGCCGCCGATCAGCGAGGCGGGCTCTCTGGAGCAATGGCAGCAGCAAATCGGCGCGCTGTGCGTTGGTAATCACCGCTTGGCGTTTGTCGTCTCTGTGGCCTTTGCGGGGCCTCTGCTGAACCTGCTCGGGCATGAATCAGGCGGCTTCCACCTGTACGGCGACAGTTCCGGGGGGCAAGACCACCCACTTGCGGGTCGCCGCCTCGGTCTATGGCGGGCCGCGTCTGGTGCGTTCATGGCGCTCGACAGATAACGCTCTGGAATCCATCGCCGCTGCACATTCAGACGGTCGTCTGGTACTGGATGAAATCGGCATGTGCGACCCGCGCATTATTGGCGAGACGGTGTACATGCTCGGCAACGGCACCGGCAAGGCCCGGGCGAATGATCGAGGACAAGCGGGCCGACAGGTGCAGGAGTGGCGCTTGCTGTTTCTCTCGACCGGCGAGAAGACGTTGGCGCAGCACATGGCGGATGCAAACAAGGAGCTGAAAGCCGGTATGGAGGTGCGCATGCTCGCCGTGCCAGCGGATGCCAGCAAAGGCCTCGGCATGTTCGATGTGCTGGATGGTTTTGAGGACGCTGCCGCCCTCTCCGATGCGCTCAAGGCCCGAGTAGCCAAATATTACGGCACGCCCCTCACCGCTTTCCTGCACGCACTGTGTGCGCCTGGGGAAATGCTCAGGTGGACAGTGATCGTGCGCCGCACGGTGGAACAGTTCATCACCCAAAACCTACCAGCCTCGGCCAGTGGTCAGGCGCAGCGTGCCGCTCTTCGCTTCGGCCTCGCCGCCGCCGGAGAGTTGGCTACCGCCTTTGGTGTTACCGGCTGGCCGGATGGCACAGCCACGACCGCCGCTCGGGTGTGTCTGCATGCGTGGCTGGCCGAACGTGGCGGCGCCGGTAACTTTGAGGGTGATGCGATCTTGGCGCGGCTGCGCCAGGTCATCGAGCGCTTTGGAGAAAGCCGCTTCACCCGCTGGGAATCTGCCGCCGCCAAGATCGACGAGCACGGCCCACGCACGATTGATCGGTTGGGCTTTCGCAAGACGCTGGAACACGGCATGGGCGACGCCCTGCACACCACCAACACCTATTACGTACTGCCTGAAGCCTGGAGGGCCCAGATCTTCAAAGGCATGAACATCAGTGCGGTGAACAAGGAGTTGCTGCAACGCTGCGTGCTTGAGCCGGGTAGTGACGGCAAGGCCTACAGCTTGATCCGTCTGCCCGGGTTAGGACCTCAACGCTGCTACGTGGTGAAGACCGTTCCAGGAACGGATGAAAGCGAGGCCAAGGCCGCCTGACGGCATGCCTGCTGATCGAGGTAGCGCCGGCTCATTCCCGGCCTCGCCAGCCGTTCGACAACCATCCCTATCAACCGCAGTACCCAGAGACAATACAGATGAACACTATCCAAGAACTGAAAGACCGCCGCGACAAACTAACCCTCGAAATGGAGAGCATTCAGCGTGACCTGGCGCCCTTCGAAGAGGCGCTGGAAAGCCCAGAGGTCATCCAGCAGGGCCGTCAACGAGCCGTGCAGGATGAAATCAACGATCACGAAAGACGCATCGACTCGCGAAATCTGGAGATCAGCAACCTGAATCAAAAGATTCATCGCCTTGAGACATTGGCAAACCGTGAGAGCTTGGCTGCGGGCTATCTCAGCGATATGGCGAACTGGAAAGCCGACGATATGGAACTCAACGAAAAGCGCAGCAGCATCGAGACCAGGTTACAGCAGGTCCGCCAGAGCGATCAGGAAGACATGGCAAAGCTCGACAAGCTGAAACGGACGCGGCCACCGCTTATGCACAGGCTGTCGCCTGGGGCGATGTAGAGGGCGAGAAAGCGGCTAACGCAGAAGCTCAAAAGGCAGCAAAAAACCTCACGGCTGCGGCTGAGCATCACCGCCGTCAACAACTGCTCATCACCGCCCTGGAGCAGGAACTCGTGACGATTGATCAGCACATTACGGAGGCACAAAAAGAACATGCCAAGATTGAAAAAGAAGCAGCACATCTGGCAAACACGGTATTAGAAGAAAAGTGGAATGAGGCCGCGAAAGCGCTGCTGGAAACAGGCGGTAAGTTGTGGGCCGCACGCGACTTGATCAATCGAGACCCGGTTGCATTGATGAAGCTGGATATCCCTGAACAGGGCGAGCGCTTTGGAAGCTGGACCTGGCACGAACTCGCAGATCGCTCGCGCCAACACAGCCTGCTTGACCTGCTGGCGGCCTAACCTGAACCTTCCCCGAAGCAACCGGCGAGGGTCGGCTGCTTCGGGCCAACCATCGGTCTAACCATGAATAAACCACCACAGAACAGTGCTCAGATGCCTGATTACCTAAAGGCCCGAAAGCTGCATTTGAACGGGACAATTATCGGCATGGCTGACACCAAAAAGCTCAACGCAAGAGCAAACACTGTCACTAAAGTTGAGACGCTCACGCTTGATGCAATCAAGGCAGAGCTCGATTTCATTGACCGTCAGCTCAAAAGAAAGAGCGGGTGATGAAGAAGCGGAAGCTTAATCAGTTTCCGCCGTGCTAGATCGTGCTACTACAAAAAAGGTTCAGATCTTTTCGATTTCTGGTCTACGGCGGACCTAGTCTTATGACCGATTCATCCGAGGCTGTGTAACAGCGCTTTTGAGCGCAACAAATACTCAAACCGGGACTGAAACTTGCACACCTGCGCAAAATCCACATCTACTAACGTGCTGATCAATTCCATATGCAAAATAGACACGTGCACTTGAGTTTTGATACAGCGCTTTTATACACTCTAGTCTAAGTGCAGATATTGATACAGCATCTGCTACCACCGATACTGTTAAGACCAACAACAAAAACATAATCAGCAATCTCAAGCCAGCAATAAAAAAATGAAATACTTATTGAATTGAGCTAGAATCAAAAAAACCAATTGACAGTTGAATTATGGAGAAAGCTTAATACATGGACAACCTGAACCTATATCAACTGGAAAATGATGGAAACTATGATAAAGCTTTCAATGATAACAGCGTAGTTTCGGACTCCGGCTTAACCGTATACTTTAGAAATTTAGATAAAAAATTGCTGCAGCACATTAAAGAATCTGATGCTGTTTTTGGTGCCGTTGCCTGGCTAACAAATTTTCCTATACTAGATGCACTGGCTAGGTTGAGAAACGTCTCTATTATTGTACAAAAAGAGGACTTTCTTCGCCCTGACGTAGGCGCTAAATATGGCTTTGAAAAGGCATTGCGTAAGAAGTACAAAGCACTGAGATGTAATTTAACAAGGTATTCGTTTAGTAATATTTTGAGCTCTATATCAGTTGCAAGCGACCCTTCTATTGATCCCATCAGATGTGTGGGCAATCATAACTCCGAGAAAAACCCTGCATTCCCGCGTATGCATAACAAATTTTTAGTGTTTGCGAAGATTGAAGAAAGTGGACCGGACAGCGTTGAAACAATTACGCCTTATGCAGTCTGGACAGGCTCATTTAATTTAACAAAAAGCGCTACCTTATCTCTCGAGAACGCGCTTTTTATAACCGACGCGAAAATCGTCAACGCATATTTTGAAGAGTATGGTCAAATTGCGGCGATGTCTGAGGAACTTGATTGGACATCTGATTGGGCAGCCCCAGAATGGCGGATCGGAACATGAGTAATCATCACGAGTGTCTAAAATCGCTCCTCGAAATGGTATGTTCGATTCATAATTCATTTATTTAAGTAGGGCTGATAAGTGGGGCCGGTATTGGTCTAGGCAATCCTGCCTTGAAGCTCAAAAAATCCCTAGTCACTAACCAACAAGCGTCCTCAAAAATAGGAAAAAAAATGGCACAATCCTCTGAGTTGGCTGGCGGGACTGGATTCGTTTATGAGGGACACGTGGCTGCATATTTTTTAGCAGCACTACTAACAGGAGAAATACGACCTCCACTTAACTCCAGCATCAGAACTGTCGCATTACAGCAGTCAGCCTTCGGTGATCCGCTTGATGACGTAATTGTCACCTTTGATGATGCTCACGAAACGAAACTACACATACAAGTTAAGCGCTCATTGAGAATATCCGCAGCCGAAAGCAACAAAGACTTCCGTGAAGTTGTAAAGGGCTCCTGGCTAACTTACAAAAATCCAAAAAACCATCTCGGATATGATTACTATGGAGCAGCAACAGATACCATTTCCAGCGCTAGCTTAAGAAATGTTAAAACTGTTTGTCAGGCTGCGAGACATAGTCATAGTGAAGCAGTATTTTTTTCACGAAAAAATGAATCTGGAACTTCAAGTGTCGAGTTTGAAAGCTTCATTGACGACATCCGGAAAATTTTAAGTGTTGCACAATTTAATTTTAGTGACTTCGAACTACATAACTTTCTTAAAAACTTCGTCATATTTAATTTTGACGTCATGACACATGAGTCACTTTCTAATTCAGAGACAATTAATAGATTAAGTCAAATCCTGACAACCCCTAGTCGAGCACATGATCTTTGGGAGTACTTGAAAAACATATCTAGAGAAGGAGCTGGCGTTTCCGCAACTTATAGCCAGGATTCCCTCAAACGACTACTGTACCCTCTTTTTAAATTTAAAGACAAAAATAGCCAAATTGATTCTGCGGTGACTACAAATCATTTTGATCAACCGATTTTTGACAGCGCCATCCCTTCAATCTGTAGTGTTGCCATAGCCAATGTAGTCGCAAAAAACGAAGATCTAGCCCTTACCGCAATAGTTGTGACTGATGATCTAAATAAACTAGCAAAAGAGGTGAGGACTTGGAAGGAACGGTTAAAACGCAGCTCACTGCTGACCAGAAATGATAAAGCTCTAATAGAAAACAGCGACCTGAACGAACTAATTAAAAATGTTCATTTTGCAAGTATCTTAATGCAAGATCTTGTCACTGCTGATTTTTCTGCTTATATCTATTATGCCAGAGGGAATGAGATAAGTGATTGGCCTCCTGAGAAAGTTGAGAGAGAGCTAATGGTGATACCTCTTCTCCATAGATTAAGCAATAAAAATGAACTCACCGAGATGGTATATTCAAAAATTAAAAACATTGACTTTATATTTACATCTGCCGTAACTGAAGTTGAAAATAGATACCATCGCTCAATTAACTCTATAGTATCAAGCTCCTACGCTAGAAATAGAAAGGAAATACTAGAGCTTTCAGATTTAGTTGCTGATATTTCTGCCAATTACCTATCGACTGGATCAATCTATCCAAAAGAATATATAGCATATATAAAAACCAGAATTCGCTATGGAGAAAATATTGCAACTGGCGAGAAGCATAAAAGAGATAAAAACCCTATTGCCTGAACTAATTTAGCATCGACCATAGCTTTTTTGCAAACTGTGGCTCAACTGAATGAGCGTAAGCGATAAAACCTTCAAATTGAGCTCTCGTCGGTGCTATTGAATGACTTCTTGAAGGGAACTCGAAGTGCCCATCTCCGTGCTTTTTTATATAGTAAGCAATCAACCTCAGCTTCTTCTTCATTTTTTTTGGAAGTCTTGGCCTTTCATGATCGACTACTGAAAGGCCTGTTACAAATTGACGAGCACCACGATATTGTACATAACAACCTTTTGCCTGTAATTGAAAACCGTTTCCATTGATAACAGCTTCAATATTTTCCGGCGCTGGAGGTGTTATACCAGAAAAAGTTATGTTATCTGCATATCGGCTAAATGTCGATTTAGTGGTGCGCGCCAACTCCAACATATCTGAATCGAGTCTTCTGCATACTATGTTTGAGAGTACAGGACTGCATCTTGTACCCTGTAATAAATAACCATCAATAGTGCATGCTCTCGCCAAAATTTGAGCGATGAGGAGATTGCCACCAAGCGCCAATATCGACTGACAGACTTGGACTTCAGTTATCGCATTAAAAAAATCTTTGATATCAGCATGAACAATAACGTCTTTTTTCATATGCAATTTAGCATTAGACACTGTTGATCGACCAGCTAAAAACCCTTGTACATGCTCACCGAATTCGACACTATTTGAAATAATCATCGCAATAGATCGGTGGAGTTGTGCAAGCCACTTATTTTTCGCCTTGTATACCTGCCGGTATTCTCCTTGACGATTTCGTCCCCGCTTAGCTATTTTTATAATTTGATAGTGGTGTGCCTGCCAGGGTGCGTTTAAATACGACTCTATCAGCTCAGCCTTCACCCCTACTGCGAAAGACAATTCGGCCAGATCATGAACATCTTCAATTCTAGTAGTTGTCATTGTGTTGTACTGATAGGAAAAATGGGGTGGCTGGATGGAATTTGTAAGACCTCAAATTGTCGAGTACGAACTCGTACCCACGGACATAACCGCAGTCAGTCATCCAGCCACTTCTTTGAAATTACCATATAGAAATGCAATGTGATAGTTGTTTTTTTCTCAAAGCTTTTTCAGCGAGTAATCCTTAAGTAGTACGGCGTAAGCTTTTCCTGTCAACAGCACACCTCCCTATTTGCTTATGTGAGGGTAAGCCGAAACCATCCGCTTATGGCCGGAGCCGCCGGCCGTCCTCGCAGCAATTGACCTAATGCGGCCAGTAGCACGAAGCGTCTTCTCATCGGCAACAGATCTCTGCCGCGCGCTAGCGCTGTCGAGGAATTCACGCGACAAGTTTCAGCAGATTACCCAACAGTTCTTTAAGCTCAGCGCGATCTATATTATTTTCTCGGTACGTAGACCTGTTGAGGATCTGCTCGGCCGTCATCAAAGGCCAGAGTTTATCGATCACATCGTCCGCCTTGATGCCCACTGCTTTGCCAATGATTTTTTTGGCATCGCAGGTGTCAGTGAAAGCCACCTGTATCCCCGTTTGCATGTTGATCATGTCGGGACAAAGATAGTTTTCGATTTCCCGTTTACGTGTCGAGTAGAAAGCCCGGCCCTGTCCCTCGACTTCTTGTTTACGCTTTAAAATCGCGGCGACCTGCTCCGGGCTCCCACCTAGGTCAGAGTCCAGAAAAACGCACCAAGGTAGCCCGAGATCATCGGCGAGGTTGAGGGTGACCCAGTGCTTCACACTGCCACACCCACCAATAAGGATAGGGACAATACCAGCATCCTCAAGACTGGCTTGAAGATGGCCACCCGCCTTTAGGATATTCGAAGCATGGCGGAGGAAGAGGACATCTGACTTGCCCTCCACCAGCACTACGCCTTTTGCCCGCTCCATCCCTGTCTCCGGTAGTACGCCTAGGCTCTCGGCAGCCTCCTTAAGTACTTGTGGGCTGGGCATCTTGACGATGGGTATGCCGTTCTCGTCCCTAGTGACATAACGGATACCTTCAATGGGGATCAAACCCGCTAGTGCAGGGACGTGGGTAGTAACGATGATCTGCCGATTCGTCTGGCTGGATAGCTCCAGCAGCGCCTTCATCAGCATCATCTGGTAGTTGGGGTGCTGTGAGGTCTCCGGCTCTTCAATGGCATATATCACATTGCGCGGGCTTCCAACTACTGCATTTTTTTCTGCCTCGGCCCGGAAGAAGTTGAGCAAAATGAGGCGGCGTACGCCGCTGCCGCGTTTATTAATGGGGATGCCGTTCTCTCCTTCCAAAGTGAAGTTGAAGGTCCACTTGGGCTTATCTTTAAAGCGCGGGGTCAGCTCGTTTGCCAGCTCAGGAGCCATTTCGCGAAGCTTGTCGAGGGTGCGTTTGGCTACGTCTAGCACGCTGCTTTCTATTTGCCGCTCCAACTCACTGATCTGGGCTTGTAGCGCAGCCTGGGCTTCTTTGACCGCTAGTTGCAGGGGATTCTTGGCCTCGGCGTCACCGTCACTGCTCTCTCGGTCAGCTTTAAAAAGAGCGAAGGTCGGCAACAGCATCTCAATCTTCTCCCAAATAGATTTGGCTTCTGTCGATAGACCTTTGCCTACATCGAGCAGCGTCTCCTGACAAGAAACATCTCCTGCGGCACTGCGAATGGCTTGCCGCCACTGTGAAGCAACCCGCTGATCAGCCACTTGATCAGTAACTCCAAATTGTTCGCCAAGCTTTTTCAGATCCGCCATTTTCAGGCTCAATAGGCTTGCGAGTGCTTTGTCTGCGGGGTGCTGACAGCGAATGGCCGTACCGTCATGTTTGCCGGTGCTAGCCTTGAAGGTTTTGACAACTTCAAAGCCGCCTTCCACGTTTAGCAGGAACTCCTGCGACAATGAAGTCTGAACATTCTCATCAAGCACCAGGGTTTCGGGAAGGTCGTCGAACTCGCAGGTAATCTCGAATTTGTCATGCCCCTCCATCAGGCTAAAACAGTTCATATCGCTCTTATCAGGCTTGATATCGGCGCTATCGAAGAAGATGGCCAGAGCCTCAAGGACGGTGGACTTCCCATAGTCGTTTCGGCCCACGATGCCGGTCATCGCTAAATCGATTGGAATGATGGTGGTGCTGCGATAACCACGGAAGTGAGTGAGCTTGACGGTCTTGAGGCGCATCTTGATCCCCTTATCTAGCGTTAACTTCAACATTTTATGGTCAGTGAATCAGCCAATTGTAGACGTGTAATGGCGAAATGCCTCAGGCAGACGTTTCTGACCGGAGCTGTCCGCTCCGAGTCTCAGGTATGGGTCGTAACCCACCGTTAATAAAAGATCTTTTCCGGGACAATCACAGTCGTAGGGTAACCCTGAGATTCAGTCTCAAAGGCAGAGCTGTGAAGTTGAAGAGTATTTATTCCTTTTGGCTGCAAGCCAGCGCCTAATGAACGGACCACTCTTGCTGTAGCGAATCGCTTAATATGCCGACTCGTATGCCTTAAATGGTCGAGGCGTCGAGTTTGAGGGTACGTAATGACGGATTTGTGGGAGCCGATTAACGGCATTTATACAGCTACGGTACCGCTTTTCCCCTGGGCTGCTAGTCTGCCCAACATTGACGCTGTTCAATGGGGAAGCGCGCTGATCAGCGCAGGGTTCGGTGCTGGTATTGGTGCATGGATGGCCGGCCGCATTGCTAGGAGCGCGAAGCTGAGAGACGAGCTATTGGCTGAGCTCCGCAGTATCGACGTCGCGATAACGCTATGCATATCGGTAATAGATATGGCCGGATCTCTCAAAAAGCAGCACGTGTTAGGACTTTTGAGCAAGTACGAATCGGACTTGGCAAGGTTCGCTGATTATAAGGCAGCTGAGAGACGTGAAGATCCATTCCCACTGAGTATCAACCATTTTAAGTTTCAAACCATAGCGCCGCCGACTGTTGAGTTACAAAGCCTAATTCTTAAGAACATGAGCATGTCGCCCAATGGGGTGAAATCAATAATTGCGCTATCGGACGCCGTCGGAAATCTCAACGGCATGATTGACACATATAACGCACTGCTGGAGATGTTTAGAAACCGAAGCTTACCAGCAGGTTTCGCGCCCGAGCACTACTATCTTGCGCTACCCGTTGGAGGCGTTGTAAATAATGAATACGGCTCGGCTGTGCAGGGAATAGCAACCTACACCGACGATATTATCTTCTTCGCATGTAAGCTCTCCGATTGCCTGACATCACGTGGGATTCAAGCCCGTGACCGGTATGAGGAGTTATCTGGGGAAAAGCGGTTGATTCGGCGGGTAGACTCAATTGGAGAAAACGCAGCTCTGATCCCTCCCGATAGTGCCTATGAAGGATGGATGAGAGGGTGGGAAGAGGATTTTAGCGGGGTAGCTAAAAAACGCAGTTGGGGGGACCGTAAGAGAAAGTGACGGCATAAATGCCCTTCCGCTCTCAGTAGCGGACACTTTAAAAGAACCTTACCTGTCATTGAGGGGCTGCAGCTTTAGTACGGTAGCGGCCTTTCTTATCAGAGGGCACTCGTCCGATGGCAGCCACCTCAGTAATCATAACCTGCTCCTCGCAGAGCAGTTATTGATGTAACACCAACTTGCTATGTAACACGTCTATCGGCAAACGAAGCAAAGCTTTGTAACCTCGATTAAATCATTTAAAATCAAGCACTTAAATCTCAATGTAACGCGCGTAACAGCCCTAACACGGTTTATTAGCGCATCCCCGAACCCCATTACTATTGCCCCTCCAGCGAAGGGAGATCGACATGCTCTTGATTCTAGCTAGATAGTGGGGGCCCCTACGAATTTTGGTTTGGTACGGGGTAGGAAACCCGCGTGATCGTGTTAGCGAAAAGGTGCCCAGCTTAGTGAACAGGTGAACCGGGTGAACTGTTGTTCACCAGTGCATTTGCCCTATGAATCGCAAAGCCACTGGGGACCCTGGGCATTTCGGATAGACACGGGGCAAAGAACCCGCCGGATCTCGTTAGTGGCTGGGCTCCAAAGTTAGTTGACTGAGTTGACCGAGCCATCCGTTCACAATCCTGAACAAAACCGAGGACCGTTACCGTTCCGGTAAGGATCCCCTTTTTTCTTCAAGATCCTTTCAATTTCAACAATTGAAATTTCAGTAACTTTCAGCACCTCCCACTAACTCAGTCCCGCGGATTTCATGCCCCGTATACTCAGGATATCGTCAGGGGTCCCCAGCACCTTTTTCTGCAACCCACCCGAGATCTCAGATGAGTAACCTCCAGAACCTAATCGTAAATGCCCGATCCGGCTTAGCTCTCGACGAAAAAATCTCTGATGACAGTTGGCAGGCAATTGCTAAGCAATGCGGTGCCGCTGAGATCGAAGAAATCGAACAGCGTATCGTCAGCTTACGAGCCGAGTTAGAAACGGTTGAGGAGTGGGACGGAGATACCCAGGATGACATACACCTCGCAATTTACAGCTTCACCCAATTACTGAAGGCAGCGAAAGCACGGTAGTTGTGCTGGTGGCGAAAGGACCACAGGGTTCAACGTGGAGAGGCCATTGAAGAAAGCGAGTCACCCATCGGGATCTAGGTCACGAGGAGCTTCGATGGAACCTCCAGAAAGAGCGTTAAAGGCGTCAGCACACTGCGCCCTGTATGCCCACGTGTATGCCTAACCGACGCACCACCAAAGAAGCCCAATAAATACGGGCATCTTACCGCCCAGTTCAAACGACGCCGGGGCACCAGATATGAATTAAAAAGCCCCAGGTCGAAAGACCCGGGGCTTTTCCGTATATGCCAATTCAGCGCTTCCGCAACGCCTCCAACCTCCCCGGCAAATCCTCCTCCGGAAAGCGTTTATGCAGTGCCAGCAGCTTCTCATCAGCCGCCTTGCTCTCTCCCGCCTCACGCAACTTCACGATGGCCTGCAACTCCTGCTCCAAAGATGGCAATGCAACCGGCGTGGCCTTGCTGAGCTTTGCCGCTGGCGGAGCCGCCAATGCATCTGCGGTTTCAGCCTGGGCAGGTGCACGTTCAAGCCTGGGTGCCGCAGCCATGCGGGCCATTGGCGCGGGGGCGGAGAAGGCTTGCGGCGTTGGCTGGGCGGCTTCTTCGTGGCGCAGGGCGGAGAATGTCGCGGTGGAGATTTCGGGCTGCGGCACGGGGGAGCGTGTGAGCACGCCGATCATCAGCGCTAAACCTGCGACGGTGGCGAATGCCATTTGCCAGCGTGGGCGTTGGCAGGCGTGCAGCCAGCGTTGCCACAGGTTCGGTTGTGGCGCCGGGACTTCGCGGCGGGCGGTGTTGAGGATGAAGGCGTCGAGGGACGCGGGGGGTTCGCCGGTGCTGTGTTGACGGTAGTGCTGGAGCAGTTCGTCGTCTGGGGTGGGTCGAGTGTCAGTCATACGGTTACCTCGTCGGCCAGCAAGCGCCGCAGTTTCTGCAGGGCGTAGCGCAGGCGGCTTTTTACGGTTTCCAGCGGGGCGCCGGTGAGGGCGGCGATTTGGGGGACTTCAAGTTCGCCGTGCAGGCGCAGCAGGAAGACTTCGCGCTGGTCTTCGGGCAGGTCTTGCACGGCGGCGTCGAGGCGCGCCTGGTCGCGGCTCAGGCTCAGGTGTTGCTCGGGGCCGGCGCTGTGGTCGGCCTGGGCGTGCAGTTGCTCGTCGTAGCTGTCGTGCAACGGGTTGTGGATGCCGTGCTTGCGCCAGTGGTCGATCAGGCGGTTGCGCGCGATCTGGAACAGCCACGTACGAAAACTCGCCCGACCCTGTGGCTGGGTGGTGCTGCGGATCAGGCTGAGCCAGGTGTCCTGGTAGATTTCCTCAGCCAGTTCGGGTTTGTTGCACAGGGAAACGAGGAAGCGGTACAGGCCTTGGCGGTGCCGGGCGTACAAGGCTTCGAAAGCAGCGGCGTCGCCGGTGCGGTAGCGGGCCAGCAGCGATTCGTCGCTGGGTGGATCGTCTGGGACGGCCATTTGGTGGGGTGAACTCCTTTTTGTCAGCCGAAGCAGGGTTAACTGTGGGAGGGGGTTGCTCCCGATGCGGTGGGTCAGATAGCACATTTGGTGCTGATGTACCGCTATCGGGGGCAAGCCCCCTCCCACATTTGATCTTTGTTGTGGTCGGGATCAGTGTTTTAGGCTTTGGGCCAGTTCGACTAGCTGGACGAACTCGTTGCGCAGGCCGAACGGGTCGTCGCCGCGTGCAGTGCGGGCCAGGTTGGCGGTGTCCTGCAAACTCATGTTGCCAGTGTAGCGGCCATCGCCCTTGAGCTGTTGGGCGAACGCGGCTACGGCGGCGCTGAAGCGCAGGTCGTCGCTGGGCCTGGCTGATATTTTATCGACGGCCCGTTCGATCAATTGGCTATCACCGCCCGCCGCAGGTTTGTAGCGTACGCGCACCGTCGCCAGTTCGACCGAGGTGTTTTCAGCCGCAGGCGCTCTGGCATAGCGCAACGGTTCCAGCCAGCCCTTCTCGCCCTTGGGTACGATTTCGTACAGCGCGGTCAGCGTGTGCCCTGCGCCGATTTCGCCGGCATCGACCTTGTCGTTATTAAAATCCTCACGCTTCAAGGCGCGGTTTTCATAGCCGAGCAGGCGGTACTCGCTGACGTGTGCCGGGTTGAATTCCACCTGCAATTTTACGTCCCGCGCCACCACCGCCAGCGTCGAGCTGAGTTGGTCCACCAGCACTTTGCGGGCTTCGCGCAGGTTGTCGATGTAGGCGTAGTTGCCGTCACCGGCATCGGCCAGTTGCTCCATCAGGCGTTCGTTGTAGTTGCCCACTCCGAAGCCGAGGGTGGTCAGCGAAACGCCGCTTTTGCGCTGGTCGACGGCCATTTGCTTGAGGCTGTCGAAGTCGCTGATGCCCACGTTGAAGTCACCGTCGGTGGCCAGCAGGATGCGGTTGATGCCCTTGTCGACAAAGCCTTCGCGGGCCAGCTGGTAGGCCAGTTCGATACCGGACGCGCCAGCGGTGGATCCACCGGCAGTGAGTTGGTCGATGGCGTTGCGGATTTTGGTTTTGTCACGCCCGGAAGTCGGCTTGAGCACCACGCGGGACTCACCGGCATAGACCACCAGCGACACGCGGTCCTGATCACGCAATTGATCCACCAGCAATTTCAGCGTGCTTTTCACTAACGGCAAACCTTCGCGACGGTCCATGGAGCCGGACACATCCACCAGAAACACCAGGTTGGCCGGCGGCAGGTCCGCCACGGCGCGGTCGGACGCTTTGATGCCGATGCGCAGCAGTTTAGTCCGTGGGTTCCACGGCGTGGCGGCGACTTCGGTCGTAACGCCAAAGGGTGAGCCATCGGTAGGCAACGCATAGTCATAGGGGAAGTAATTGACCATTTCCTCCAGTCGCACCGCGCCTTCGGGCGGCAGGCTGCCTTGGTTGAGGAAGCGTCTGACGTTGGCGTAGCTACCGGTGTCGACATCCACGCTGAAAGTGGAGACGGGGGTTTCGGCGACGCGATGCACCGGGTTGTCGGGCAGGTTGGCGTATTGCTCGCGGGGTTCGCTGCGGTAGTCCATGGTCGCGGTCTCGCGCATTTGCATCGGTGCAGGCATGGCCATGCGCTTGACCAATGCGCCCTGGGCCGGCGCACGCTGAAGCTCGGCGGCGGGCTCAGCCGGTTTCGCCAGGTCAGGCGAGGACGACAGCCCGCAACCGGCCAGCGCCACCAGCAGGGTAAGGGTAAAGCCTTGGGCAGCAGGACGCAGGAAGAGCAGAGGGCGGGACATGGGCTGAACCTCGTGAGTGAATAGTCCGTTCACAAGGTCAGACGCGAGGAATATGGGGTTCGGGTTAACGCGTGCAATTTTGACAACAGCAGAAATCAGTGTGGGAGGGGGCTTGCTCCCGATGGCGGTGGGTCAGCCACCAGATGCAGTGGCTGACACTAAGCTATCGGGGGCAAGCCCCCTCCCACATTTTGATCTGCAGAGCCTATCAGTCCGTGCCGTATTTGGGGTTGCGCGGGCCATAGAGGATGCCGGTGCGCTGCCCGGCCGACAGCAACCGTGCGCTGGTGATACCCGCAATCGGGTGCGCCGCGTCGGTGGAGCTGTTGATCACTTGCTTGACCGCCGCTGTAATCAACATACCCACCAGGCCACCGCTGTTGTTGTTGCCCTCCTCGCTCGACGCACGCGCCGTGCCGGTCCACAGGGTGGTGCCGGTGCGCAGGTCCACCAGTTTGGCGGAGGCGGTCACGGAGGTGTCGCTGGAGATCAGCATGTACTTGGTGCCGTACTCGCTGACGGTGATGTACAGCGCGGCGTCTGCACCAAAGATGTCATGCAGCTTGGCCGGCAGTACGGCCTGGATATCGTTGGCGGTGGTCAGGCCATTCTGGCGGAAGGTTTCGTCCACCAGGGCGATCGGCAGCACGTAGTAGCCGGCTTCGGCCAACGGGTAGGTGACTTGCGACACCAGGCTGTAGGACGCCTGCACTTCCGGTGACTCGTTGATCGGCGGCAGTACCAGGATCGACTTGGGCCGCGCCTGTTTGTAGGCTGAGTAATCAAACGTCTTGGGCGCCGCGCAACCGCCGAGCAAGGCCAGGGCCAGCAGGGCGCCGGTGAGTTTTAACAGGCTCATTTAGTGGCGACTCCGGTCTTGGCGTTTTTCAGCAGAAAGTCCATGTAGGCGGCGGACTCAGGGAACAGCGCCTTCTCGGTACGAAACTCCTGCACCATCTGGTCGTCCTTGCCCATGTTCATGTACAGCATGCCCAAATGCGCGTGGTAGCCCGGCGGCGCCTTGCGGCCGGTGGCGTTGATCTTTTGCAGGTCGCGCTCCAGTGCCTCGACCTGCGCTTCCTTGGGCTCACCCTTGAAGTATTCGTAAACCTGCGGCTGGTAGCTTTCCCATTGATACAGGGGCTGGGGCGCCGTCTGGCACCCGGTTACCGTCGCGATTGCTGCCAGCGTCAGCGCCAACTTCACTGCCTTGCTCATCCGTGTACTGCTCCTTGAGGTGTTGCTGATCAGTTACGTGGGTTCCAGGCGCCGGCGTTGATGCCGTCCACCAGGCGGTTGATCGCTTCGCGCATGGCCAGGTCAAGCACCTTGCCATTGAGGGTGGAGTCGTAGCTGGCGGTGCCGCCGAAGCCGATCACTTCACGGTTGGAGAGCGCGTACTCACCGGCGCCCTGGGTGGAATACACCACTTCGGAGGTGTTGATGTTGACGATATTCAACGCGACTTTGGCGTAGGCCACTTGGGTCTTGCCACGGCCGAGGATGCCGAACAGCTGGCGGTCGCCGGTTTCCTTGCGGCCGAACTCGGTCACATCGCCAGTCACCACGTAATCAGCGCCCTTGAGCTTCTGCACGGTGCCTTTGATTTTGGCTTCCTGGGAGATTTCGCCCATGTTGTCGCGGTCCAGCACGCTGAAGCGGTTGGTCTGCTGCAAGTGGGTGATGAGGATGGTCTTGGCCTGGCCGCCGAGGCGGTCGACGCCGTCGGAAAAGATACCGCGCATGTAGCTGGAGCGGTTGTCGAACTTGCCCACGGCAATCGGTACACGCACGCCGGAATAGGCCACGCTGGCGCTGGCGACTTGCTCCACCGGCATTGCGCGGTTGCTCTCGGTGGCGCAACCGGCCACGGTCAACAGCGCCACGGCGGTGAGGCCCGACAGCAGGATTTTGGACAGTGTCTTCACGTGTTGCTCCTAAAGTGAGAAATCGGCAGAGCGCAGGGCTGCGGCCACTTTCGGGGAGGGAAACACGTGCGTCTGTATTCATCCCTGAACCTGTCGTGCCGCAACGGCTGCGGCATTTTACGGGGTTGAGAGCGGTTCTCAAGGTGTTTTGAATAAACGCAGGGTTAAGTGATGAATGGGGCTGCTGAGGGAAGGAAACCGGATCGGCCTAAAGTTCTGAGCCGACGTGCCGAGACCCTGACCTGGTTCATTCATTAATAGGGATATTGCGTGTTGAAAATCCTCTTGCGGGCAGCGGCCCTCGTTGCCGCACTGTCGATGACCGGCTGTGTGTCCTACACCGTCACCGGCCCCATCGGCGCCCCGTTACACCCGGCTTCTGTCAGCAGCCCGCGCAGCGCGCAAATCGCTGATGTGACGGTGAACGCCGCCGACGTCAACGACGCCAACAAAACCGCGATCAGCCGTTCGTTGACGCTGCAGCTCATCCAGTATGTGCGCACCGCCGGTTACTTCAAGCAGGTTACCGAGTACCCGGTGCGCCTGGGTGAGCAGGATGTTTCGCTCAAGTTCAACATGACGTCGCTCAAGGGCCATCGCGGCGTGCACCCCGGTTACGTGCCCGGTGCTTTGCTGACGTTGACGATCTGGATCTGGGTCAACGGCCCGATCTACGTCGACACGTTCGATCTGGCCGGCGACCTGGTGATCGTCGACCGCGACGGCAAGGAACTGGCCAGCAGCAAACAAGAGGTCAAGTTCGAGCGCAACGTGGGCCTGTACGGTCGCGAATACTGGGCCCCGACCATGGGCGCCAAACAACTGAATGAACTCGTCGCGCAACTGCTCGACACCGCCACCGCCAAACTGGCCAAACCGTAAACTCAAGGAGCCCCACATGAAAGGATTGATCAAGCACAGCCTGGTACTCGCGGCCGTCTTGCTGACGGGCTGCGTGTCCTACTCGCAACACGAACTGCCACCAGTACAGACCTGGCCGCCCACCGCCAACGCGCCCGCACAAAAACCTACGGCGTACGTGCGCACCACCGGGCTGAACCAGGTCAACGGCGGCCCCGCCAACGCCGCTGCCGGCGCACCCGCCGCCCTGTGGGAAAAAGCCGTGGCGGATGGGTTCCGCCAGTCCAACCGCTTTGCACGGGTGAGCACCGACAAGGTCGACTCGGACATCTACGCTGACGCCACCCTGTACAACAACGAACAGTTCAGCATGGCCTCGGCGATCATCACCGGCGTGACGTTCTTCATCATCCCGTCCACGGCCAAGAACACCTTCACCCTGGAAACCGTGTTCAAGGACAAAGACGGCAAGGAATTGGGCCGGGTCAAGAAGAGCGAGTCGGTACGCACCTGGATGCACCTGGTGCTGATCGTGGGCATCCCGTTCCAGGCAGACACCCTGGACGTGGTAGAAGCGTTGACACGCAGCACGCTGGATGAGGCGGTACAGCGCAAGTTGTTCTAACGGATTCACACAAATCCAAATGTGGGAGGGGGCTTGCTCCCGATGGCGGTGTGACAGTCAATACATCATTGACTGTCACACCGCTGCGCCCAAAATCTTGATGACTTGTTGGTCGCGGTCCCAGTTCCTAAATCCTTTGCACTGATAGTGGCGGTTGCTCGCAAAGGTTGTCCCGCCCCTCTCGTAACATTTGTAGTGACTGTAGTGACACACCAGCCGAGTGGATCGATCCACCCATTGGTATTCGGAGCGTAGGCATAAAGATTCACCCCACCCGCCAACCCAATCGGATCCTGCGTAATAAACCGCCCAGCCTGCGGATCGTAATACCTAAACGTGTTGTAGTGCAGCCCCGTCTCATCATCGAAATACTGACCCTGAAACCGCAGGTTCTGCTCAACCTCACTCACCGCCAGCGTTTCAACCTCACCCCACGCCCGGTACGTTGCCTGCCAGACGATTTCGCCATCGATGTCCGTCATTTCCAACGGCGTACCGATCTGATCAGTGTGGAAGTAGTAAAGCTTTTGCTCTTCTCCTTCATGGTGGTCGACGCGGGCCAACGGTGCATAGCTACCGGGTTCGTACACGTACAGGCTGCTTTGGCCGGGGCTTTCCTCACGCAGCATTCTCAAACCTTGCCAGAGGAAGTTTTTCTGCTCCGTTTTGCCGTTGATTTCGGAGGTCTTGCCAACCCGTCGGCCGAGGCTGTCATAGCGATAATTGCCGGTACTTTCGCGCTTGCTGTTAACCAGCGTCTCGGCTTTGACCAGGCGGTTTTCGCAGTCGTACGTGAAAGTTTGTAACGTTGTCAGTCCTATCCGCTTTTCAATCAGGTTGCCCCACGCGTCGTAGGAATATTCCTGATCCCGCCACTGCTTGATGCGGTTGTCTTTAACGTGGTCAAACTGGCTGGTGTTGAAGTTCAGGCGGTTGGCGGCGGCGTCGTAGCGGAACTCTTCGCTGTCGACCAGCTTGCCGGTGTCGCGGCTGTGCAACTGACCGTTGGCTTCATATTCGTATTTGATTTCGCCACGCAATTTGTCAAGCGTGCGGATCAGTTCGCCAGCTGGGTCATATTGATAACGGCGATGGATTGGGTTGTACGCGTGCTCCACCAGCAGTTGTGGCGTTTCGCTGCCCAGCACGCGCGAGAGTTTTTCAGCAGGCAGCGTTGAAGCAAACTGCCAAGCCTTGCGTCCCATCGCGTCATAGCCAAAGCAACTGGTGAGCTTGCCCTGGGTGCGATAGACCTCACGGTGCAGGTCGTCGCGTTCCATGTCGCTGATCAACTGGCCGTCGAGGTTGAGTTGGTGCAGGTGGCCACTGCCGTAATACAAGTGGTTAAGGTGTTGGCCGGTCGGAAGCGTCAGCGTGTTGAGGTTGCTCAGGGGATCGTATTCGTAGGCCAACGCGCCTTGGGGCGTAGCCTCTTGGATCAGTCGGCCCAATAGGCCATAGGCGAATTCTAGTTTTTCTTCAGAAACGCCGAGTTTTTTACCAATGGTGGTCGGTAACCGATTGATGGACAGCAAACGATCACCCTCGTCGTAGGCATAATCCTGACGGGCGTCCTCGTTAAGCTTGGCCAGCAACCGTCCAATCGGGTCACGCTCAAATTCGGTATGGCGTTGTGGCCTTTCAGCTCTGTCGCCGTAGCCAATTTCATCAACACGCGTCAGATGCCCGCCGAGGTTGTAGCGGAAGCGGCGGGTCAGGTTGTCGATGCGTTTTTCTTCGATCAATCGATCCGAAGCGTCGTAGGCAAACTGATACGCGGCATTGTTCTCGTTGACCAGGGCGGTCAGGCGAATGGCTTTGTCGTATTCATAACGAATGCGTTGGCCTTTGGCGTCCTGGCGGCTGCTCGGTAAACCGCGTGCGGTGCGTAATAAACGCGTGGTCTGGCCTTTGCCATCGGTGTGCGTCAGCACCTGCCCGAACGCGTTGTAGGTAAAGGATTCGGCGGTGCCGTCCGGATGCTCGATGCGCAGCACTTCGCCGTCAGGCTTGCGCTCAAGGGCTGTCGTCTGATTCAGCGCATCCGTCACCGCGACCAAATGCTGCCGCTCGTCATAGCGGTAATACGTGTCTTTGCCCGAACAATCCTGAAACCGCTCAACCTGCGCCAACCCGTTCCACCACAAATATTTGGACTTATACGTGGCATCGATAATGGTGTGCGGCAGTCCATCCTCGCTGTTGAGGTATTCGGTCTTGTGACCCAGGGCATCAACTTCGGCGATCAGGTTGCCTTTATCATCGTAACGCGCGGTCCACACGCTGCCGTCCGGAAAAGTGGTTTCGGTGACCAGCGTGGTGCTGAGGTGGTGCTTGTATTTAATCTTGCGTCCGAGTGGGTCGGTTTCCTCGATCAGCCGAGAAAAATCGTCGTACTTGAACGTCAGACGATTCCCGTCAGGCAAAGTGATACCGGTGGTATTGCCGGCTTCGTCGAGGTCGATGGCGTAGTGCTCACCGCCGATGTCGCGGCTGGCGATGACGCGTAGGTCTTCGTTGTAGTGAATTTCCAGCTCACGGCCCAGCACGTTGACGGCCCCAGTGATGCGGAGTTTCAGGTCCTACTGGAAACAGGTGGCTGCAGCTATCTCACAATCACTCTCAAAAATGAATTATTAAAGAACAGGCCAGTATCTGCCGCCAACATTGATGACATCATTAGCTATCAAGCTGACGTTCAACTTCTTCGTCTGCCGTATTCAATATGTTGGCTACAACCTCAGCGCCAATCTCCCAAGTGCCAACACTTGAACCACGCTCATATTGCTCTCCATAAGGGAGCTCATAAAACTTTGCCATCAGGCTATTCTCTTTTATTATCTTCAGAACGGAACGTATCGCCTGAGCATTAGCTTGATAATCCCCCTCGAATATCTCTATTTCCACAATAGGTAGTCCCGCAGCCCAAGCATCCTTTATAGACTGTATAGAGATCCCGAGCGCGCGGTGCAACTTCATAACCGTTTGAGCGCTTACAGAGTTAAAATCTAAAACTATTGCTATAACAGACATTAGAATTCCTCCGGATATTTAAAATTAACAGGCTCGCCAAACGAGTCATTTCTCCAACTGCCCCCATGCCATCTCTCAAAGTGCTCCGTTCGAGTAGCAGGATAGATATTTTTCGGATCGCTAGCAAGTTGCGGATGATCCAACGCATTATATTTATGATGACCTTGAATAGCTTCACCATTATATTTTGGTGTTTTACCAGATAAAATATCTGCCTCTTGTTCCGGGGACCATTTCCGAGTTCCAGATTCTCCCAGCTTGAGCTTGGTACGTTCATCAGACCAAAACCTCGAAACGCCTTTTGCTCGTTTATTAGCAAATCTTCTATCCCAATCAAGACGCTTATACTCATCCTTTGATAGCGTTCGGTTTTCCAGCTTCGCCTTTAGAGCAGCCCTTTGTGTCTTGGTTACTGGAGAATACGGAACTTTGTGAGTAGGAACCTTTACCGTTTCGTCGGTAGGTACGGCTCGGCGCTGAATTTTAACATTTCCTAAATTCGACCCAAGCCCCTGAACCTTAACCTCATACCGCGCATCAAACCACTTACCTCCCTTCGCACCCAGTCCGCCTCCCAGCAGCGCACCGCCAAATGCCATCAATTTCTGCCCATCAGAGCCTTCACCAAACAGCTTGCCACCCGCCCAATTACCCCCAAGTCCACCTGCAATGCCACCCACCAATCCGGCAATGACAACGACCGGACTCGCCAACACAAAGGCACTGCCCAAACCCACCACCAATACCGCCCGCTCCAACCACCCCGGTACTTCTGGACTGATGGCGTCTGTTGTCTCAGTCCCTCCTCCGATAAATACATTACCGGACCCGGCGCTGATCTTGGCGTCACAAACTGTTCTGTCACCTACCCGTGCAGCGGGCAGCCCGTTGATGTAAACCGAGTCACTGCCCTGCGCCAGAATCTGCGGAGCAGACCCATGCTGGTCACACGTCGCGGTATCAACATGGGCCCTGGCCGCCGGTTTGCCATTGGTAAAGACATTTCCAGAGCCCGTCTTGATCTGGCCGGTATCGTGGCAGGCAAATGAAAGGCTTCCGATCAACTGGCCTATGCCTGCTCCGGTAGCGGCCCCTGCTCCGACCATCGCACACAATGCCACGGCACCGAGACCGCCGGTTCCGACGATGGCAATCCCCACCAACACCGCACCGGCGCCGATGGCAAGACCGGCCAGCAAGCCCCCTAGCGCGCTGGAGTGTTCAATCGGGTCATCCAGGCGCGCCGCCGCCTGGCTCATGAAAGTACAACCTCGTCGACGTCCTCCTCCTTGTCGCTTTCGGGCGGGTAGCGCAATTCAAGCGTCTGCACCAAGGCATCAAACTGCCGGCGCTCCTCGGACGTCATGCCTTTAGGGTTGTTACTGGTACCGGTGATCTGCATGAGCAACGGTTGTTGATGTTCATCTTGATGCAAGAAGATCAGTTGCAGCTGATGAACCGGTTGACCCTGTTGCCGCCAGCGAAACTCTACGCGACGCGCCTCTACCCCTGCCACCTCGGCGGGTGTGACCGGCTCGATCCACTCGACATGCGACAAGGACTTTTTCAGCTCACCCAGTAATTGTTGGGCCATGGTTTCAAGATCAACGCCCGCCTCAACTTGTGAACGCCCCACCACCAGTGAAAACGGGCTTGGCCCGATGTTTGTCAGGGTGAATACATGAAAGGTTTTGTCTTTGAGGCTCGGCGTTCTTACGAAACTCAATTCGTTGGTATGAAAACGCTCAGGAGGGGGCGGCACAGCATCGGCAAGTTCCTTTTCAACGCGTTCGCGCTCTTGGTCCCGGAGACGTCGTTCAGAAAGGCGATCATAAATATTCCGGCGCATACGGGAACTCCTTGTCCGTCGGGCTGATTAGTTAAGGTTGACTTTTGTGCTGCCGGTCATGTCGACGGTGACGCCAGATAGCGATCCCAGTTCGTCGGTGAGGATTTCCTCTCCCGGCGGGCCGACAATGATCGCCGTTTGCGGCCCGGAAATAGTCGGGCGCGGTGTGGTCAGTTGAGGGCGGAAAACGATTTTTTTGCGCACGCAGGAGAAGGTATTGAAGTAGCTCGCCTGATGCCCGTTGAGGTAATTGTGCGGCCTTCACTTTCGACGCTCATCAGCAGAAACTGACGGTCGTCCGGCGAGCCTTGATCGTGATCGTAATGCTGCAGCAGTTCGAAGGTGTAGCCAGGTTTCATGGCCCGACAGTTGCTCAGGACCTGGAAGCTTTTGCCCTTGAGTTCCAGTGCCTCGACGCGCAGGCGAACCAAAGCTTCGCCTTCGTCGTAAGTACCGTGAGTGTACTGGCCGGGGAAGTCATAGATTTCAAAATCATCGACATCGCCCTGCTTATTCAGACTCTTCATGGCGACCGGCAGACGGTTGGTAGGCTGGCGGTAATCGAAGGTCTGGACCGCAATTTTGCCCGATTGCAATTTGCGATTTCCGCTCCATAGGGTAATGGAGTCGGCCGTCTCTGTGTCCGACGCAGTGTGGAAGCGTATTTGTGGTTGCTCGGGTAACGGCGCCAGCGTAGTGGAGTCGTCGCCACCAGCCAGCTTTCCGGGAGGCTGTACGGGGTGTCGGGTATGCCGGAAGAATGGGTCCACAAGGTTGCTTGGTCGGTACATATTCAGGAAAAGGCACAAAATTTATTTGAACGAGCGCCGCCTCACGATGAAATGAACTCCATTATTTATGGACGTCGCTGACAGGCAACCCACCATCGTACAGTTGAACAATAGTTCCTGCTGATATTACGACGCCGAGCACTCAACTGGATTTAAATAGATCAATAACTTCTGACTACGCACTTGCATATATAACAACTGAGTCACTGTGGTAACCGACCACGGATAAGCTGGAATTTCGTCGTACTTGCTTTCACCGATCAAATACGTACAAGCGGGAACGGTGGTGGATATCAAGCCAGAAAAAATTAAGTCGCTGCGCCGTGAATAGCCTCCGCGCCAGCTTGATTTGACTCTTTCCCAGCTCAGACGCCGCCTATTTGGATAGGTGGGATTATGGATCAGTTACAACCGAATCACTGCCCTAGCCAGAACCTGAGGGGCAGACCCATGCTGGTTACATGTCGCAGCATCAACATGGACCTTGGCGCCGGATTGCCATTGGTACTTGTAGAGCGCTCGTAGTAATACGACGAGTCAGGCTGGCGTTAAAAATTCAAATTACCATAGAGCAACGGCTAAGCGAAAACTGTGGTTAAGCTGTAAACCCCGCACTTGGGATAATTATATTGTCGCGCGGCTGTGTATCTTCTAAAAAAATAGAAATCCAAGTGTCCATTATTTTAAATACATCAACATCAAGCTCTGGCTCCAGTGGTTGTTCATGCCACCAAATAATGCCTTTACCTTCAGCAGAACTCGCTAAGTCTATAGCCAAATAATCGCCGGCTCCATTTGAGAATAACGTCACCCACTTTTCAGCAAAACGCGTGTCTTCTTCGTCTATCAAGTCAGCAATACATGAAAAGTCCTCTACATTTTGAGGTCCCATGGATTGAGCTGGAAAAAAAGTAAATCCGTTATGTACTCGACGATAAAACTCTAAAACTTTACCCTCAAAAGGAACAGCCTGATTATCTTTCGGCGAGCAACTGTTCAGGGGCTGACCTCCAATATAATAGTACAGTCCGTTTGCATCATGAAAAATATATAATAATTCCAGCTTTGCACCGCTTAATATTCCAGTCCCAAGGAGCCCTACCTCTAGCAAGGAAAGCACCCAAGGCAATTCCTCTGCAAACAGATACCATGAAGCTGGAAAACTAGGATGTTCTGTGGTGGCTGCACCAAAACCTTCCCAATCACTTGGCACAACTAAGCCAGTCGGAATTTCAGCGATTGAGAAGTAAACGTCCCTATCAGAAAACCTTGATCTTACTTCGTTTAAAACATCATCAAAACTTATCATTTCATTCCCTTTATGGTAAAAGTGTATGAATTTTATTTTGCAGTTCAACTTCCAGCTTACTGGCGCGCTCCATCATACTACTTCTGAACGCGGGATCAACATCTACAGCTCCTTTCTTATAGCGAGTCCACTGCTCGAACGTTTTAGCGCCCTTCGAAGTATTCGCCGTTTCACTTAAGGGAGTAAAGTTTGGTTTATGATTAAGAACCTGCAGTTGATTTTCAAAGGTTAGTCTATTAAAGCCATCCATTTCTGTTATCTGCTTCATCGGGACGATATGATCCGCGTGGAGAGGCTTTGTAATTTCTAACCCTGGCAAGGCAGGATCTTTCATTGGTAGCACAACTTCATCGTTAACCATCGCTTGTATCTCCTTGCTCGGAGTGCGGGCTCTTAGCTTTTGATAAACTTCGGGGGAAACGCCTTTCGTATTCGCCGGTGGAATAGTCGGCCGCTTAGTTATTCTCACATTCCCAAGATTCGACCCCAACCCTTGAACCTTAACCTCATACCGCGCATCAAACCACTTACCACCCTTCGCACCCAGTCCGCCTCCCAGCAGCGCACCGCCAAATGCCATCAATTTCTGGCCATCAGAACCTTCACCAAACAGCTTACCGCCTGCCCAATTACCCCCAAGCCCCCCGCAATACCTCCAACCAGCCCGGCAATAACCACGACCGGACTCGCCAGGACAAAGGCACTCGCCAAACCCACCACCAATACCGCCCGCTCCAACCACCCCGGTACTTCTGGACTGATGGCGTCTGTTGTCTCAGTACCGCCTCCAATAAACACATTACCGGACCCGGCACTGATCTTGGCGTCACAAACTGTTCTGTCACCTACCCGTGCAGCGGGCAGCCCGTTGATGTAAACCGAGTCACTGCCCTGCGCCAGAATCTGCGGAGCAGACCCATGCTGGTCACACGTCGCGGTATCAACATGGGCCCTGGCCGCCGGTTTGCCATTGGTAAAGACATTTCCAGAGCCCGTCTTGATCTGGCCGGTATCGTGGCAGGCAAATGAAAGGCTTCCGATCAACTGGCCTATGCCTGCTCCGGTAGCGGCCCCTGCTCCGACCATCGCACACAATGCCACGGCACCGAGACCGCCGGTTCCGACGATGGCAATCCCCACCAACACCGCACCGGCGCCGATGGCAAGACCGGCCAGCAAGCCCCCTAGCGCGCTGGAGTGTTCAATCGGGTCATCCAGGCGCGCCGCCGCCTGGCTCATGAAAGTACAACCTCGTCGACGTCCTCCTCCTTGTCGCTTTCGGGCGGGTAGCGCAATTCAAGCGTCTGCACCAAGGCATCAAACTGCCGGCGCTCCTCGGACGTCATGCCTTTAGGGTTGTTACTGGTACCGGTGATCTGCATGAGCAACGGTTGTTGATGTTCATCTTGATGCAAGAAGATCAGTTGCAGCTGATGAACCGGTTGACCCTGTTGCCGCCAGCGAAACTCTACGCGACGCGCCTCTACCCCTGCCACCTCGGCGGGTGTGACCGGCTCGATCCACTCGACATGCGACAAGGCCTTTTTCAGCTCACCCAGTAATTGTTGGGCCATGGTTTCAAGATCAACGCCCGCCTCAACTTGTGAACGCCCCACCACCAGTGAAAACGGGCTTGGCCCGATGTTTGTCAGGGTGAATACATGAAAGGTTTTGTCTTTGAGGCTCGGCGTTCTTACGAAACTCAATTCGTTGGTATGAAAACGCTCAGGAGGGGGCGGCACAGCATCGGCAAGTTCCTTTTCAACGCGTTCGCGCTCTTGGTCCCGGAGACGTCGTTCAGAAAGGCGATCATAAATATTCCGGCGCATACGGGAACTCCTTGTCCGTCGGGCTGATTAGTTAAGGTTGACTTTTGTGCTGCCGGTCACGTCGACGGTGACGCCAGATAGCGTGATGGTGCCGTCAGAGTTCATAACCAATTTGCTGGCACCGACTTCAAGTGTGATTGAGGTCGCCGAGGTGATCTTCACTTCGCCGCTATCGACCGTGACGTAATAAGATCCTTCCGTCACCGCAATGCTGGTTTCCAGCTTGATCGTTTCGGTATGCTTGCCGTCGACTTTCAGCTCACGATTACCGCCAACCGTATGGCTTTCATCCGCCTCGATATCGGTATCCAGGTTGCGCTCGGCATGGAGGCTGACTTGTTCCGCCCCCGCCTTGTCTTCAAAACGGAAGAAGTTAGCGTTAGAGCCCTTACCCTTGATCGACCGGGTGAGGAAGCCACTCTGCGTCTTGTTCGCCGGCAACGACCAGGGCGGAGTGTTCTGACTGTTGTACAGGCTGCCCATGACCAAAGGTCGGTCGGGGTTGCCGTCGAGGAAAACCACCACCACTTCATCGCCGACTCGTGGAATCTGGATGCTGCCAAAACCGCCGCTGGCGCCGGTTTGGGCGACGCGGACCCAGCAGGAGCTTTTGTCGTTGTGCTCGCCGTAGCGGTCCCAGTGGAACTGGACTTTTACGCGGCCGAGTTCGTCTGTGTAGATTTCTTCGCCCTTGGGGCCAACGACGATGGCCGTCTGCGGGCCACTGATCACCGCTCGAGGGGTGCTCATCGGTGGTTTGAAGGGAATCTTGCGTCGAATACAGATAAATTGATTCTGGTAAAACGCCTCTCCCGAGCCAGAGTAATTATTTCGGCCGAATTGCTTGACGCTCAAGAGCAGAAACTGTCGATCTTCAACCGCACCACTGTCGTGGTCATAATGTTGAGTCAGTTCGAAATAGTAGCCGGGCTGCATTGCGCGACAGTTGCTTTTGCCCTGGAACGTTTTGCCCTGGACCTCCATAGCCTCAAGCCGATTGCGAGCAATTTGCTCACCGTGCTGCGGGTCCGAGTAACCATAAAGTCCCTCGTACTCAAATATCTCGTACTGCCCGACGTCCCCTTGCTTAGATACAGTTTGAAGCTGCACCTGGTTGGAAAAATTTGGCTGCTTATAATCAAACGACTTCAATGAAAGCCGGGTGGAGTGAAACGTACGCTGGGATGACCACTCAGTAATTGAGTCATCCTCTTCAGTCACGGAGGCTGTATGAAATCGTATGGTGGGCTGATTCGGCAACGGAGCCGCATCAAGGCTGTCATCAAAAATAATCATACGATGACCGTCTTGGCTATGCTCAAAATTAAAGAACAGGCCTTCTTGCTGCAGAAGTCTTAATACAAAATTAAGATCAGATTCTTGATATTGGGTACAGTAACTAATCGGTTTTAGCGGGCGATTCAGTCTGAATTCGTGATTTGCGAGACTCAAGTAGTATGCAAATACTTCCTTTACAATATCTTCAACCGTTTTGTCATGAAATATACGAGAATCGCGACGACGACTTAATATCCACAACCAAGGCACAACTTTAGCCACGTAATTGGCAACGCCAGCATTGGCACCGACGTGGTTAAAGTGAGAGCAATGCCCGCTGATCACTTTTGTGCTGCCATCGGCCAATGTGATGCCCATTGAGACTTTTTTGCCTATGAGCTTTTTAAGCTCGATTGTCGCATCGTTGGACAACAGTTGAAGCTCGTATTCGAACAGGATCGACAGCCCTTCTTCACCGCTGAAGCTCTCCAGGACAAGCTCCTGCTCGGGTGGTAAAGGAGAATCGAAAGTGATGAGCCTGCTATTCTGGACGTTTATCTGCTCGAGGAGCTCAGAAATCATTGACTGCATCCTGCAAGATAGGGCCTAAGCGCACGATGAAAAACCTTTTGTAGTGACCTTGTCAAGCCAGAGCGGGCGTCTCGCCAAAGGTGGCAATATGCTAGTTTGATTTTATTTCTCACTCGGTGCACCCTTACCAGCGCACGTGCTGCCGCGCTGAGCGAGCGGACAATTAGAAACAGGGAGTGCATCATGAGCTTGAGTGATACCCAGCTCAAAAAACTTGATAAGGATATCGATAACAATCAGCAAGAAATGGTTGTTCTCACTCTTGAAGACGCGAATGCAATAATTGCCGAAAGCAATACATCGTCCGGCGCCAGTACGCAGCCACCAGTGATGTGTTCTAGAACTCAGCCAGGAATGTTGGACGGCCTATGGGGCGGCACTCAATCTATATATAACGCGACCCTACACCCGACAGTTAACACCTCATGGGCAACAGCAACTGCGTTGGGCTCCTACGATGCCTACAATATCAGCCGTTTACTCCGAGATATCGGAGGGTTCGGAACCAAAATTCGGATTACGGTGAAAAACGGTAAACAATACGTAGTATTGACCGGCTATCCAGGTCTACGGCGACGCTTAAATGGAACCCGTTATGGGATTCGCAACGCTCAACTGGTTGAGATGGGTATAGGTAGGTATGGCGTCAGGGGGTCTTCGATAGCAGGATTTAAGCTCTCATGCTACGTGGCAGTCGGCATTGAGGTTTTAGAATGGATATTCAATGACGAGGCGGTACTGTCTGACCTATTTGCAGGCATCGGGGTTGAGTTAGTAAAGGCAGGAATTGCAACTGCGATTGGTTATGCTGCGGCACTAGCGATAGGGGCGGTTTTCACAGCCGCCGCACTTCCGGTAGTGGTCGGAGCTATAGTTGTATTCGCTATCAGCATAGGACTAAACGTATTAGATAATAAATATGGTATTAAAGACAGCGTAAAATCTGGAATGCGCTACGCTGTGGACAATGTGAGACTGCTGCATGAGCGAGCTACCAAAGTCACGACTAAAGACCTGCAACGGTATATGGAGGATATAGCAACTCAGGCCGCACAAAGTATTCTTGATCAAGCATACGACGAAACAAAATCTTGGATTTTGCGAAAAATTCAGCCTGGTGAGCTTCCACTACCTAATTGGCCTAAAACTCCAACGTTGCCAAATTTTTCAGATTTTAAGCTCCCCAAGTTTTAGGCATCCATATGAAAAAAAATTCAAGCACGCTTGCACCGTCCTTGTCGCCGCTAAAGCTCAGACTAATCGCGGCGCTCATTGTTTTTTTTATGTCCATTATTGGCGTATTTTCGCTTTATTGGCTTTGGGAGTACGTGCTACCCATATACGGACGCATTTATCGAGGAGCGCCAATCGTAGAAACACCCTATATGGCGTTCTGTCTACTGATGGCTCCACCCGCAGCTCTGACCTCCGTCGTAGGCGCTTCAATTTGCGTATGGAACGGAAAAAAATTTGATCCCCCGGTGAATTCGTTTTTATTCCGCTTTCAATCACTGATGATTTATCTTTCTGTCAAGACAATAGTTTTTGCCGTTCCGGCGATAATGATCCTCACGACGGCAATCTTGCTGCTCAAGGATTACTCACCTTGTCCAAAACTGCTCATATCAGGTTCGGCATGGCAACTATTCTGGGTTAACGACGAAAGAGCATGCTTTAAGCCCACTCGGTATATAAATGGCAACTGGCCTTGCAAGATGGTTGGCACTCAAGAAATATGCATTCGCTCAGACGGAAGATAGAGCATTATTATGCCCAGCACATTGAAGGCAACGTATTGTGTCAATCAAAAAATGCCCTTCACCAGCGAATATTTATGCTTATGCACCTTCTGAATGAATGAACCAACACCCGGTACCTGTACTCAGCCTCTCAGAGTTTTTTATTCTATTGCTAGTGTTGGCTCCTTGCGGCGTGGCTGGCGAGGAATGAGCAGACGAACCTGAAACAGCCGGAGTTGCAGGCGAGAGAGCCGGTGCGCCTGGGATGGACCGAGGAGCCTTTGCTTGAGGCCCCCATAGATAACCAGTCCGCCACCCAAAAGCTTGAAACCCTACCAAGCCACAAGCTAGGCAAAATTACAGGCAAGTACTCTGCGATTGAGCCGGACCGCTTGACCCAAGACTTGCAGAAACATTCTCTGACGGCCGATACACCGCCGTAATTCGTAAGCGCTCCTTAAAACCCAACTAGCGCACGGCGAGCGGCGCGTTTAGGAATGCAATAGAGGCGCGTAGCTCCACGGTTGCTCGGGCAACGGCGCCAGTGCACTGCAGTGTCAGCTTCGCACATATAATTCAACTCATCACAAACTCGTCCAGATGGGTTTTTAATACATCCTTGGACATAGCAGTCTCATCCTCTCTATTTAGGATAAGAATGAATTCGCTTTTTACGGGAGATAAAATTTCTACAACCTCACCTTTATAATTCTCCAATTCAATAAAGCCGTTAGAGACACCTTCAAGATTGTCAACCTCTTGAAGGAGAGTCAGATATTGCACCAAAACACGTGTTTCATCGGCGCCTGCGCCAGTTTTAGGATTGTCAAAATAGACCTTAACTTTAGGACGGATCGCGCGCTTCCAATCAAGAACAGGCACGAAGTGTACACGCATACTCATAAATTCTTCAACGCTCTCCTCGCCGGAAAACTCACAACGAAATATAGGAATACACCAATAGAGATCACCTCGGTCAATACCTGCACTTTTCATATACCCATGGTAATTTTGCGGCAAAATGATTATATGAGTAAACAAACTAGAAGAGTGTTTACCAGCGGTGATCGGTAATATTAATGGCTTATCTGTTGAAGAAATAACAGAAACTGAGTTAACAATAATTTCCGCCAAAGCGTCATCGAAGAAATCTTGAGAAATGACGAGTAGTTTAGAATTATCTTCTCGCGCCTTTAGCCAGTAATTAATTACATACGTCTTGGTCTCGTCCTGAAAAAAGAACATGTCAGAGTTTTTCTTTATGACGTCACCATACTCATCTTCAAGTAATTCCTCAATATCCATAAACCCTCTTTCACTCATAATTTGGCCCAACATCCTGTCTATATCTTATACCATTCTGCATCATCTTCGCACCATCAGAACTATTAGCCGAGCGAAGCCTGAGGCTCATATTATTTGTATCATTATAAAAATCATTTCGCACAGCCCTCCCGGAGTTGTAACCTTGCTCATTCCAATGTTCAACAACCGGTTTATTATGTTCAATTGTCAACCGAGGACCATTACGCGGAACCTTATCTCCATCTACCGTCAAGACTTTCCCGGCATGCTTGCCTTGCTTGCCTTTAGTTATAGTATTAGCATCTAATACTTTATCTTTTACACCTGCACGATATGCACTCGGATATTGAGACTTGCGATTGTATATGGCTGGATCTTGAGTTCGTACGAAGCGGCCTTTTGCATCCCTCGGAGGCCGGGCTAACGGCGCAGGTTCGGTTGAAGTAGGAGTTTTCTAGGCTGAATTTTAACATTTCCTAAAATTCGACCCAAGCCCCTGAACCTTAACCTCATACCGCGCATCAAACCACTTACCACCCTTCGCACCGAGGTGTGACCGGCTCGATCCACTCGACATGCGATAAAGACTTTTTCAGCTCACCCAGTAATTGTTGGGCCATGGTTTCAAGATCAACGCCCGCCTCAACTTGTGAACGCCCCACCACCAGTGAGAACGGGCTTGGCCCGATGTCTGTCAGGGTGAATACATGGAAGGTTTTGTCTTTGAGGCTCGGCGTTCTTACGAAACTCAATTCGTTGGTATGAAAACGCTCAGGAGGGGGCGGCACAGCATCGGCAAGTTCCTTTTCAACGCGTTCGCGCTCTTGGTCCCGGAGACGTCGTTCAGAAAGGCGATCATAAATATTCCGGCGCATACGGGAACTCCTTGTCCGTCGGGCTGATTAGTTAAGGTTGACTTTTGTGCTGCCGGTCACATCGACGGTGACGCCAGATAGCGTGATGGTGCCGTCGGAGTTCATAACCAATTTGCTGGCACCGACTTCGAGTGTGATTGAGGTCGCCGAGGTGATCTTCACTTCGCCGCTATCGACCGTGACGTAATAGGATCCTTCCGTCACCGCAATGCTGGTTTCCAGCTTGATCGTTTCGGTATGCTTGCCGTCGCTTTCAGCTCACGATTGCCGCCAACCGTATGGCTTTCATCCGCCTCGATATCGGTATCCAGGTTGCGCTCGGCATGGAGGCTGACTTGTTCCGCCCCCGCCTTGTCTTCAAAACGGAAGAAGTTAGCGTTAGAGCCCTTACCCTTGATCGACCGGGTGAGGAAGCCACTCTGCGTCTTGTTCGCCGGCAACGACCAGGGCGGAGTGTTCTGACTGTTGTACAGGCTGCCCATGACCAAAGGTCGGTCGGGGTTGCCGTCGAGGAAAACCACCACCACTTCATCGCCGACTCGCGGAATCTGGATGCTGCCAAAACCGCCGCTGGCGCCGGTTTGGGCGACGCGGACCCAGCAGGAGCTTTTGTCGTCGAACTTACCGTAACGGTCCCAGTGGAACTGCACTTTGACGCGACCCATTTCATCGGTGTAGATCTCTTCGCCAGGGGGGCCGACGATTATGGCGGTTTGCGGACCGGAAATCGCGGGCTTGAGCAAGTCCATTTGCGGACGGAATTTAATCTTCTTCCGCACGCAATAAAATTTATTACCGTAGCCAGCCTGACTGCCCGAAGTATAATTGTTGCTGCCGCGGTGCTCGATATTCATCACCAGGAACTGCCTGTCATCGGCAGAACCCGTGTCATGTTCGTAATGCTGCGTCAGCTCAAAAGTATGGCCTGGACGCATAGCGCGACAGTTACTTGACCCTACAAATGTCTTGCCTTTGAGCTCCAGCGCCTCGATGCGGTTACGCACCAGAAGCTCGCCATCTTCAGGCGTGCCGTGGGTGTATTGGCCCATGTAGTCGAAGATTTCATACGACGGAACATCGCCTTGTTGATTGAGGCTAGTCATCGTGACGGGAATACGACTTCCCGGCTGTCGGTAATCGAAGGTTTGCACCGAGATCTTTCCGGCCTGGAACTCCCTGGCGGAACTCCAGTTGGTGATGGAGTCGGAGTTTTCGGTCACCGATGCTGTATGGAAGCGCACTTGCGGCTGCTCAGGCAACGGCGTCAGAACGCTGGAGTCGTCCATGATGATGAGCGTGTGGCTGTCGGCCGTGTGCTCGAAGTAGAAGAACAACCCTTCTTGCTCAAGCAGCCGCATGACGAAGTGACTGTCGCTTTCGCGGTACTGAGTGATGTAGCTGTGTGGCTTGAGTGTACGGTCGACGCGGAACTCGTATTTCGCGAGACCTTCATAGCGACCAAAGACCCTCCTGATCACCTGCTCTACGGTTTGATCCTGATAGATTTGAGAGTCATAGCGCTGTGCAATCAAGCTCAACCATGAACCCACATAGGCCGAATAGCGCGACATGCCGCCATCGCTGCCGTTGTTACCGAAGCTCAATACGTGGCCGTTGATATAACGGCTGCCGCCGGTAGCGAGTTCGATTTCAATCGTCGCAGCCTGCCCGATGGCGGACTTGAGCTTTACGCTCGCGTCCTCGGAAATCAGATCAAGCTGGAACCCGAAATCGGCCGATAATCCCTCACTACCAGCAAAAGATTCAAGCAATAGCTCTTGACCACCCTTAAGGGCCATCGTCAGCTTGAACAGACGCCTATTTTGAGCCGTAAACAGTGAGGAAAGATCCATCGCTTCAACTCCTTAACCGAAACACGTCATCAGGCTTGAGCGGCCTGCACATAGTGATCATCGAAAATCAGGCACCCGGCGACTTGCGCCAGGAAGCAACCCACTTGAACAATCTGCTCAACCACCAACGACTGCGCGCTTCACGAATTTCGTCGACTTGCATGAAGGTGAAGGGGGTGCCCATGGTTTTTTCCTGGATGCGGAGGGTGCGTAGGCCTCTAATAAGATGACGAGAGTGGATTAACATAGTGATGCATCCGAATACAAAAATCAGGATGATAAGGATGCCTGTGGTAAGCGGAGTAACTGACCGTATAACTATAGATGCGACCAATGTTCCAAGACCTGCAATGACCCCAGCCTTGAGACTGGATGTATCAGGAGCAGTGAAGGAAACTTTATTGCCGGCCACTTCAAATGGAAACGCTACTGTTGGAGTGAGATAAATAAAAAAATATACCAGCGCAAGAAAACTTAGCAGAAGAAAGGCGGCGAAACCTCCCTCAAACTTAGACCCAGCCAGATCGTCTGTCACCACCATATAGGTTACGCAAGCTGGTGCAAAGGCAAGAGAGAAAACAAATAGTACAAAATAACTCAAGGCAAAAAAAGTATAGCTTTCACACACATACTTAATATACATCATGTACAAAAAAGCCATTAAGGAAAAGCATCCATAAACCCACCAGCCACCCGAAAAGCTTACTGGGCCCATAACTCCAGAAATCACGATAATTAAAAATATCACTAACGACGCTTGTTTGACAGTTTGTGCATCGGGATTGTAAATAGTGCTCATTCTGGCAAGTAACTCTTGATCATTTTTTCCGCCGCCTTATCCGCACCGGTCTTGGACATGGCATATTGTGCCATCAGGCCAGCTCCCCACCCGACAGCGATGACAACCACGAGAGGAGCCCCAACGAATCCAGCTGCAACCGTAAACACAGCGCCGACAACAAATGAGGCGACGTTTGTAGGTTGGGTTTCCGCCGACTTTCTAAAAAATTCTTCTTTGGTATTTGAACCGGTCCAATCAATATAGGCTTGTGGCCCGACCGCCAGCGCTACGCCAGCAACACCACCATTCATTACTTTAAGAGCGCCCTTTGCTCCATCAGCATGAAGATGCACTCTGCTGTTTAGTTTACTTCGCACTTCGTTCATAGGAATATTTATCGACGATTTGCCAATCCCACCCAGTATTTTATAATCCTTGGCTTCTAGGGTAAGCGGTATTTCCAAGAATAACTTGCCACCGTTGCGCAGGACTTTGATTCTACCCTTCAAAACTTTGCCCGCAGCGCGGGCATTGGGCCCGCCTCTTTGATTTGCCCATTTGCGGAGCTTGGTGTGCTGAGCAGAAGTTAGATCGAGCATATCGGAGATGTTTTTGGCTTTGGTGGCTGCCATGATTAAGCCTGAGCCGCTTGCAATAGTTCCAGGAATGTTCCCTGGGGAGAACATCAGCGGTCCTAATACCGGAATTCCCTCCGCCGCTTTCTGCAGAGACTGGAGCGCCTCAACTGATACGTCTTTTGACCGCTCGATATTTTGCAACAATTCCCAGAGCAGAACCGCCATGCTCTCGGCTTCTTCCGGAGCCAACTGCTCATCAGGAGATGACAGCTGACTTATCAAAAGTAAAGCGGCAGTGTAATCATCCGTTGCGTACTGCCCTGCCAGACCAGGACTAGGAGGGCGCATGTAAAAACTCATGGTCGACTCGCCTACGAACGCCTGCTGCCCCCCCCAGCAGGCCAATCTGTCTCCGCTCACATCGAAGAGCGGCTGAAGTGGTTGGTGTCAAAAAGTTACTCATACGCGCCCCTCACAGTCTGCCCAGGCAGATTTTGAACCACGGCATCAATCGACCACGGTGCTCTCCATAATTCGCACCCACCACGCAATTCAGCACCTTGTGATCGCTGACTTTTTGACGGAGCAGGCAGCGTAGAGATGTCCATAATTCTGCATACTATCCTTGGATACAACTGCGGACGCTACCGCGACAGAGCGACAAGCCTCGAGACCGTGAAGCACGTGCGAGACACCAAAAATTAAGCATCAGCAATGGTACTTATACCGCCATCGTCGCACTTAGACGTACTAAAGCTCCAAGAGCCCTGCGGGAAAAGGCTACGGCCTTCCCCTCATCATCATACTGGCGTCAGCAGCCACAGGCCTTGTTTGACTGAACCGCTGTGACCACGAAACCGTGGAAAAACGCCCTCAGTGTTTCAAAAAAAGAGAGGCTGGTCACACTTGCTTAAACGTTCCACTCTTCAATTGCGATGAGGAAACACCGCTGAGCCGATCGTGTCAACCTGTAGGACGATCTGCGTCAAGGCGTTCTACCGCAAAACTGGAATTTTGGCGCTGATTTGACACCCAAGGCATCTGGTGAAATCTTGGAAAATAACCCGCTAGCGGCATCAACGCGGCCATATGCCAACGGAGGGCCCAGTGGGAGTAGGCAAAGACCCAAGATCCAGAACCGAGGACATATTTGTGGACTATCCGAGGAGCTTACTTTTCGCTGGGAGCACACCTACAGTCAGATCTTCAAGCGCTTTTTCGAAGACGCTGAATACATTCAACCGGTACCTTACGAATCGCCTATAAACGATATCTTTTGGCGATGAAGTAGGATACCCGTGGGAGCTGCGGTAAACCCCACGCTCGGAGACTCTGACGTCCTTATGACACGCCTTTGTCGAACCCAAGGTCCTCTCTCCTCCTCAACTTAGGAAGCTAGGGTGCTGCCTGCTGCGCGACGACTTTCTTCTCGGGCCTCCTCCACGCACAAGACAGCGAACGAACCCTGAAAATCATCATTTCCCAACAGCAGCAATTAAAGAATGCTTGTTAGCGAGCTCATCAGGCGCCCGATGATTTGCGCCAGCGAGCGATCCACTTGAACAACCTGCTCAGCCACCAATGATTGCGAGCTTCACGGATTTCGTCGATTTGCATGAAAGTATAGGGTTTAGGCATGTTCTTTTCTTGGGCGCGGAGGAGGCGTAGGCCCCTGATTATGTGGCGCACGTGAAACAATAATGCCACCGAGAAAGTCGTGAGCCCAAACATGGCGACCATCCCAGCACTGAGGGGCCCCAACGTTTTTGTAAAGACACTAGCTGCCAGCGTGGTCGCGCCGGCCACCAAGAGAGGAGAGTACGCAGTCGATTTTCTTTGCTTTGCTTGCGGACGTGGCTGAACCTTAATTCCATCATATTCGAACGGATGAAATGACGGTTTGCCACTGGCCAATACCAAATATGCAAGTGATGAAACCCCTATCGGAACAAGCCCAATTAAAAGTGCAATAACGCTTGTCTTGCCCCAGAATCTGGCAGCAACTAAATAAGCCGATACAGAAGCTAACCAACAGAAGATACCCACCACCGAAACTAACACCGAAGTTATATATAGCGCAAACTTTTCACACACATAAATTAGATATAAATTCCAAATTAGAGCCGAAAAAGAAATAAAGAAAACCGCATGCCAAAAATATTTAAACCCTGAAGTACCAAAAGCCAGTAAAAACACGAAGAAGCTAAACAAAAACCAACTAAATTTCCTAAGCCTATCTGAGTCAATCATTATGATTACCAATTTCCAATGCGTTGCCGATCATCTTATCAATCCCAAATCCGACCATCGCCCACTGCATTCCCAAGCCAGCAACGAAGCCAACAGCCACAACTACTACCAGGGGCGCTGCGGGGACCGCCAATAGCGCAGCGGCACCCGTCAGTGCATAGCCAGCGCCGACGCCCACAGCCGCTGATAAGATATTCGTGGGTTGGTTATGAACAGACTTATTGTAGAACTCTGTGCCCGTAGTTGAGCTTGAATAATCCAAGAATGCTTGCGGTCCCGCGGCTAGAACAGCGCCGACCGTGTTCCCCCCCATAAATTTTAGCGCCCCAGTAGCCCCATTTGCATGCAAATGGGCGCGCTGACTCAACGCCGCTTTGGTACTTCCCACGGGTACATGAACAGCAGACGGCCCGACCGCACCTAATATCTTGTAATGTTTCGCAACGGCCGTTACCGGCACCTCAAAGAATAACTGACTTTCTTTAGCGATAATTTGATACTGCCCTTAAATGTTCTGTTGGCCGATTGCGCCCCGGGAGTGCCGCGACTATTGGCCCACGCGTGAAGCTTCAATTTTTGCGCAGGACTCAAATCCAGAAGATCAGTAACCTTTCTGCTCTTGGCTGCCGCCATAATGCCACCGGCGGCAGTTGCGATGGTCCCAGGCAAATTACTCCCGGAGAACATGAGGGAGCCAATTCCTGGAATGTTCTAAGCAGCCTGTTGCAGAGACCGCAACGCTTCAACAGATACATTGGTGGCGGACTTCAGCTTCTGCAGCAGCTCGCGGAGCAGCAGCACAGCACCCTTAAATTCATCAGGACTCATTTGATCATCGCGAGATGACAACTGATGTACAAGATACACAGCGGCCGTGTAATCGTCAGTCGCGTATAGCCCGGCGAAACGCCCCGGCTGCATATAAAATCCATTGCCGACTCGCCAGCGAACACCTGCTGGCCGCTCAATAGACCTGACTGCCTGCGCTCACATCGCAAGCTGGCTGAAGTGGGAGGCGTCAAAAAATTACTCACGCACATCGCCTCGCTGACTGCCGCACAAAGGTCTGGCCTTTGGCATTGCAGCTGACACTCGATAGTTTGCACACACCATAGGGACAAAGGCTCGTAACTGCTGAGACCGGCAATATGATGGCGTAGGCGGCATGGCTATCTCCTTAATCCTGCATATGTCCTTGGATAAGCCGACGAATACCACGCGGCAGAGTTACAGCTCAAGTCTCATGTGAAGCCGGTTCAGGTCACCAAGATTAACGCTCTCATCGAGCTTTTCCTACTGCGACATTGACCTTCGTCATGGCTCAACGAACACACCTCGTCAGCGATCAGATATTTACGGTTCACCTATCTGTCTGTGCCGGTTGTAAGGTCTCGACGTTTACTTGCCCGTGAAAATACTCGCAGATAAATCTACAGAATACTCACGACAGTTGGAATGGCTTCACTCGCCGCGTCGGCAATAGTGCTAGGCGGAAACCGCATCGACAACGTTCGCCAAGCCATGGCGTTGTCATACCCGATCATCCAATCGAACCTGAAGCACAAATGGGCTTCGATCGAAATCGAACAAATCCTTCCCGTGCTGCTGCAACTGGTCAAGGAGGTCTCGATGATCCTTGGCGCCAGCGTGGCAGTGGGCACTATTGCTGGTGGTGCGGCGGGAGCATTTGCGTTTGGTGTCGGCGCCGCGCCAGCAGCCATTGCCGGAGCAGGTATCGGTTTGCAGGTGGGTAATCTGATCCTGATGGCGCTGGGCCTGTCGGCCATCGCCGAGTATTTTTATCAGGGCTTGCCCGCTTGCCTTTCAACCTTGCAAGAAGGGCTCGCCACAGCGTGGTTCGCAGCAGACGGCGTCAAGCCCGAGGGGCTTGATCCTACTGGCGGTTCTGCAGCGCAAGTTCAGGAACGCACGGAACGCGCGGCGCGACAACTGGCACGTGGTCAAGAACAACTGGTGTTGCTGTTGCTCACCGCAATCGTGACCTACCTGACCCGAGGACAGATCAAATCCGGCGTTATGGCTAGCATGGACAGCATCGCGGCGCGAAGTGCCAAGCTGCAGGCGGAGATTTCGAACAAGCAGTTTGCGGTTTGGTTGGCGAAGAATGAGCAGAAGATGCTGGCGCAGCCGGAGTTGCAGGTGAAGGATCCTGCGCCGTTGAAACGGGCAGAGCCGGAACCCCCACCGCTGCGAGACCGGCCTGCGACCAAACCGATCGAGGAACCCGCGGCCGACCTGACATCACGCCGAGATTATTTGAACAAAAAGTTCGGGCGTACGGGCGACCTTGTCCAGGACATCAATATTCGCGGAAATCAGGAAACCGCTGCCAACTTCTTCAAGTCTCAAGGCTACAAACCGGCCGACTACGAAGGCTATATGAACGGACTGGACTTCACCAAGCCTGTCAGCGTCGAAACCATCAATAGCGGCAAGAAACTCTGGCAGTTCCAGGTCCCGGGTGGCCGTCAGGGCATGTGGTATTCTCCGACCCCCGATATCGTGCCATCTCAGCTGGGCATCAATCCTTTGGGCCAGATCTATAAAACTGAAACTGTCGTACCGAAAATCGTCAACGTTTATCAAACCACCGATAAAGTGACGCTGCTACGAAGCACGTCCGCTCCCGTGCTCGACACGTGGTCTGTTCCCTCCCAGCCGTTCGATGCAATTGGGGGCGCCCGGCAGATGACTTCTGGCCAGCGAGAACTCTTCAAATTAATTACTCCGGGTAACCCATGAAACTAGCCACTCCACTCGCTTATGTTCAAAAAGCTATTGAGCTGACGGTGGACCGCCGTAACCGATGCCCGCAGTTTCCGGTTTACGACCTACTGCTCAAACAACTTGACTATGTAAAAGCTGTTTTTGAGGGCTCGGAAACCGACAAATCCAAACTGCACCAGCTCAGCATTGGTGCGATTGCATCGAAGGAATTCGAAGAAAATGATCCGGAGCTGGCGAGAGCGTTGAAAGACGCTTTTTATGTCGCCATACAATCCGCGCGCGGGCTGAAAATACAGCTGCCGGATTGAAGCTGTCGGCCGAAAAGCAGCGCGTACCATCAATAAAAAACACGCAGTGTTGATTTTGAATAGAATCTTTCTGGGTGCTGCTTGCTGCGCGGCGACTTTCTTCTCGGGCGTCCTTCAGGCTCAAGACAGCGAACAAGTCCTGAAAATTGTCGTTGCCCAACAGCAGCAACTGCCCATAATGTTGGACCCCGCCACGCGTGTAGACGCTATTGCATACGCCGATCACAACGTGCGCTACACCATCACACTAAGTGGCTATAAGGGCCAGCCTGGCGAGCAGGCTTATTACCAAAGCTTTCTGACTCAACAGATCGAAAAATCGTTGTGCAGCCAGACGGCGTATCTGCTGATGTTGGCGCTTGGCAACAAGATTACCTACCAGTATATGAGCGACGCGGCGGTGCCTATCGCTGAAATCACATTGGCGCCTGATCATTGCAAGTGAAGCCGCTAAGCCACACCAGCACGATTGATCCCTGATTTTGAAAACGCTGATTAGGAGAGCCACCCTAAGCCAAAGAGATGAATGGCGCTTTTTGAAACACCCACATAACGAACATAAGGACGCAAGGATGAGCACAACGGAACAGCTTCAAATACCAACTACGCACAAGCCTAAATGGCAAGAGCGCTTCGATTTTTTTGACACCTACGGTGCACCAAACGACCCTCGCTACAAATCTGCCCTCAAGGCGATGCCGACCTTTCGTAAAAAGCTCCTGATCAACGGAAATGTCATCGCCTTTTTCTTCGGCCCGATCTATCTGTTTGTGCTGGGCCTTTGGAAGAAAAACCTGGCGTTGATTGGCATCATGTTCGCGACGTATGCCGTGGTATCAATCATATTGGCTGTGCTGGGCATGGAGTTCCCGAGAGCGCTGGATAACGGCATCGGCTTCGGATTTTCATTCATGTACGCGATCGTCACGAACTACGCGTATTACCTCAAGGAAGTGAAGGGCGAACAAGGCTGGAATCCCTTCAAGGGCATGCGCCTCTAACCCGCAATCAAGCCTCCAGGCGCCCCGCCCATCCGGCGGGGTGCCATCACGCAATGTGAATGTTCCCTGCCCGCACCGCATGTCCGGCTCTTCCTTAAAGTCAGAAAAAAACGATTGGTTTCGCATTTTTCTACTTCATTTGAAAAGAATAATCTTACAGAAATCGGATTCCTCCCCTTGATTTCCGGGGTTTTACCGCTTTTTCGCCCTTCCACCTCAAAAAAAGTGGCACAGAGCCATTATTGCTACCTGTAGCAGAAACAAGAAAATATACATCCTCTGGGAACTAAATCGGTTGAGCGATTGCCATATTGCACAAATGATGGCTTCTGGATATTAATATGCCAGCACCGTTCGCTATCAGAGCCAGTCAGGCGTGCCCCGTCTGGCGCCGCGATTCGCCAGCAGCATGATATGAACCGGCGTGCAGTCGAGAAATTCGTAACTCCTCTCCTCCCCCGCGATAACGACGGGATCGTTGCGATGAGTTCAAGGACGATGTACTGATGACTCAGACCTTTGATGTTGAAGCATTGATAACGCTGCGCCGGCAGACCCGGGCGATCTCTGACGTGCTCAAATCGCAGGCGTCGGATTATCTGTCGACGCTCGCTTTGTTGATTCGCCCACAGACGCTATTCGGTGAATACCTGCAAGGGGCGCAACGCAGCAGCGGACGCGAAACCCAGCACCACTTCAAAGAGCTCAAGGCGCTGTACGACCGCATCGGTTCGGCTGCGCCTTTTCAGCTGGTCAACGAGCTGGAAGTCCCCCTCAATCTCATCAGCACTACGCCGCAATTGTTTGCGCTGGAATACGACAAGGTACTTTCAGACAGCGGACAAACCATCCGTATCACCAGCCCCGTACGCTGGGTGGTCGGTTTCAGTTCGTTCGACCTGGCGCAATTTCGCCAGATCATCAAAGACCCCAATCGCAGTAACGCCGAGCTGTACCGTTTCGTTGTGCACTACCTGGTGCTGTTTTATTGCCTGAGCAAATCTCCCGGCCTGAGCCGCTTGCTGGAAGGCTTACGCTTCCCGGTGAGTTTCGAGCGTTTGAAGGACTTCGGCGACTTGCCGTTCTGCATTATCAGCTCACCCGTGCGCTCTGAATTGCCAGATGAAACTGTCATCCGTAACAGCACGCAGATTGCCGGCAACACCACCTTTGAAGAGCTGGTGGGGCGCGAGAATATTTTGGAAATGGATGATGAGATCCGTCAGCGCCTGCTGCTGACGGTCGATGGACTGTAACGCTCTCGGTCAATAATCGACCGAGGCGAAAATAACTTTCAGCGAGTTGCTCGCACAGGAGATCACGATGGCGAAGAAGGAAAGTACCCAGCATAAACTCGACCGCGTTCGTGCGCCCCGAGTCCACATCACCTACGACGTGGACATTGGCGACGCGCAGGAAAAGAAAGAGCTGCCCTTTGTCGTTGGCGTGCTGGGCGATTTCTCCGGCAACCCACTTGAGCCTCTGCCCAAGCTCAAGGATCGCAAGTTCATCTTTATCGACCGCGACAACTTCAACGGGGTGCTCAAAGGCATCAAGCCGCGCCTGACCTATCGGGTTGACAACACACTGGTCAAGAACGGCACCCAGCTGGGCGTGGAACTGAACTTCAACACCCTGGAAGATTTCGAGCCACAGAACGTGGTTCGGCAGGTGGAGCCGCTGCGCAAACTGCTGGAAGTGCGTAACAAGCTGGCTGACTTACGCAACAAGATGGGCGGCAATGACAAGCTCGAAGAGCTGCTGATGGACGTGCTGCAGAACACCGAGAAATTGAAAACCCTGGGCAAGGAATTTGGCCGCGAAGCCGCTGTTCCCCCAACTGATCCTAAAGCGTAAGCAGGAGCCTGATGATGACCGATAAGCAACCCGCGACTCAGCAGGACAGTGCTCTGGTGGAAGTGGAAAACTTCGCCCCACAGTCGTCTCTTCTGGACAGCATCATTTCCGAAAGCCGCGTCGCCCGTTCGGAAACCGAGCGTACCCGCACCCGCGACTTGATCGGTGAACTGGTCGGGCAGGTCTTGGAAGGCGAAATGACGCCGAGCAAGGACTTGATCGCGGTACTCGACGCGCGTATCGCAGAAATCGACGCGATGCTCTCCGAGCAAATGAACGAAATCATGCATGCCCGTGAATTCCAGGCACTGGAAGCTTCGTGGCGCGGCCTGAAATACCAGGTTGACCAGACCGAGACCAGCACTACGCTGAAAATCCAGCTGCTCAACGCCTCGAAAAAAGACTTGGTCCGCGACCTCAAGGCTTCGTCCGAATTCGACCAGAGCGCACTGTTCAAGAAAATCTACGAAGAAGAATACGGCACCTTCGGCGGCGCGCCGTTCGGCATGCTGCTGGGCGACTACGAGTTCAACCGCAGCCCGGAAGACATGTACCTGCTCGAAGAGATCTCCCACGTTGCCGCTGCCGCGCACGCACCGTTCATCTCGGCGGCATCGCCAGAGCTGTTCGGCTGGGATTCGTTCACCGACATGTCCGGCCCGCGTGACCTGGCGAAGATTTTCGACACCGTCGAATACGCCAAGTGGAAGTCGTTCCGTGCCTCGGAAGATTCGCGCTACGTTGGCCTGACCCTGCCCCATGTGCTCGGTCGCCTGCCGTACGGCCCGGATACCACTCCCGTGGAAGAATTCAACTTCGTCGAAAGCGTCGATGGTCGTGATCACAACAAATACTTGTGGATGAACGCCGCCTACGCGCTGGGCACCCGAGTGACCGACGCGTTTTCGCGTTATGGCTGGTGCGTGGCGATTCGCGGCGTGGAAGGCGGTGGCCTGGTGGAAGGCCTGCCAACCCATACGTTCAACACCGACGATGGCGAAATCGCGCTCAAATGCCCGACTGAAATCGCGATCACCGACCGCCGTGAAAAAGAGCTGTCGGACCTGGGTTTCATCCCTCTGGTGCACTGCAAAGGCACCGACTACGCCGCGTTCTTCGGCACCCAGTCGACGCAGAAGCAAAAGCAATACAACACCGACATCGCCAACGCCAACGCGCGTCTGTCGGCACAGTTGCAGTACATCTTCGCCACCTCGCGTATCGCTCACTACATGAAGGCGATCATGCGCGACAAGATCGGCAGCTTCGCTTCGCGCAAGGACGTCGAGATGTTTCTGAACAAGTGGCTGTCGGGTTATGTGCTGCTGGATGACACCGCAGGCCAGGAAGCCAAAGCCAAGTTCCCGTTGCGCGAAGCCCGTGCCGAAGTGTTTGAAGTACCGGGCAAGCCAGGCGTTTACAAGGCTGTGACTTACCTGCGTCCACACTACCAGTTGGACGAACTGACTGCTTCGTTGCGTCTGGTCGCAGAACTGCCACCTTCGACTCGCGGTTAATCGAACTCAGCCAGGGAGGCCGTCATGAGTAGCCAACATAGGTTGTTGCCTTCGTTGCTGGACCGATTGCTGGATGATCGTCCGCACCAATCCGTTGAAGCAGCTTCGCAACGCTTGTGTTCACTGGCCGATTACAAGGCCAGCATCGTGCGTGACCTGGAGATTCTGGTGAATACCCGCCAGTCCCTGGTCGCCGGCGATTTGGATGGTTTTGCCAATCTGGGGGGAACCATCCTCGACTACGGCATGCCCGATTTCACCAGCAAGAGTGTGCTCGATCCCCAGGACCGCCTGCTGATACAACGTCAGCTGGAAAAAGCCATCACGGTTGGTGATCGGCGCTTTCGAAGCGTGAAAGTACAACTGCTCGCACAACAAACCGGCCAACGCATGCTGACATTTCGTGTGGACGCGGTTCTGCGTCTGCAGGACATTTCACGTCAGGTCTCCTTCGATGCGGTGCTGCAAGTCAACACCCAGGAATACAAAGTGCAGAATCTCAACTGATGCTCGACGATCTGCTGCCTTATTACGAAAAGGAACTCTCGCATCTGCGCTTTTTGGGCCAGGAGTTTGCGAGCCAGTATCCAAAAATTGCTTCGCGGTTGCTCATCGAGGGCGATAACTGCGAAGACCCGCATACCGAACGGTTGATCGAGGCCTTTTCGTTCCTGTCGGCGCGCGTGCACAAAAAACTCGATGACGAGTTTCCGGAAATCGTCGAAGCCTTTTTGGAAGTGCTGTACCCCCACTACCTGCGCCCTACGCCGTCGATGTCGATTGTGGAGTTCAACCTCGGCAAGCAGGAGAAGGTCACTGAAGCCTACCGTGTAGCCCGCCACACCGAACTGCATGCCAACCCCATAGACGGCGTGGTGTGTAAATTCCGCACCTGCTACCCGGTCGAGCTATGGCCAGTGGCGGTGCAGGAAGCGTCGTTCATCGAGATGGAACGCTCAGCGTTCAACGGCCACAGCGCCGACCTCGTCGCGCGTCTGCGCATTGGCCTGACGGCCACCTCGGACGTGCCATTCGGCAAGATGGAGCTGGACAGCCTGCGGTTTTTCCTCGACGGCGAAAGCACGCTGATGCTGCAACTGTACGAATTGTTGTTCAACAACCTGGCCAAGGCCACGTTGTCGTTCAAGGACGAAGACCGCACCCGCGAAGTGGCCCTGCCCGCCGGCGCGCTGAAGGCGGTCGGTTACCAGTTGGATGAAGGCTTGGTGGATTACTCCGAGCGCTCGTTCCTGGGCTACCGGTTGCTTCACGAATACTTCACTTTCCCCGACAAATTCATGTTCTTCGACCTCTCCGGTTTTGCGCGCATTCTCGCAGGAAAGGAAGTCGAGAACGTCGAGATCAATTTCTACTTTTCCGATTACGACCTTACGGACCGCCTGGTTCGCCTTACGCAAAATATCGGCCGCAATAACTTCAAGCTCAACTGCACACCGATCATCAACCTGTTCCGCCAGCAGGCCGAGCCTATAAAGCTGACCCATGCCCAGCATGAGTATGCAGTGATGCCGGATGTCCGCCTGCAAAGCGCGTCGGAAGTGGTGTCAATTGACCGCGTGCGTCGCGTGAAAAAAGTCGGCGGCACCGATCAGGTCGGCACCTGCCACCCGTTCTTTGAACCGCGTGGCGATCAGGGCCCCGGCAGCAGCTTCTGGATTGCCCGCCGCCGTGCCGTGCAAACCCAGCAGCGCGACGGTTCGAACATGTTTATTCGGGTGGTGGATCGCAATCTGGAGATGATCGATTCGAACAACGATACCTTGAGCATCCGTCTCACCTGCAGCAATCGCGACCTGCCTTTGATGCTGCCGTTTGGCGGCGAGCGTGGGGATTTCAACATGCCGGCCAACTCGGTGATCAAAGACATCCGCTGCCTGCGCAAGCCCACCGCCACCGTGCGTGTGCCGCTGGGCAACGGGGTGATCTGGCGCTTGATTTCGCACCTCTCGCTCAACCATATGTCGCTGGTTTCCAAAGGCCGCGAAGTGCTGCTGGAGCTGCTGTCGCTCTACAACTACCGCAACCTGTCGGCAATCCGCAAACAGATCAACGGCATTGTCTCGATCACTAGTGAGCCGGTTGTTGCACGTATTGGTCACCCGCGCCCGAACTTTGTGCGCGGAGTAGGCATCACCCTCAAATTTGACGAAAGCCAGTACACCGGCAGTGGTGTGTTTTTGTTCGGCATGGTGCTCGACCACTTCTTCGGTCAGTACTGCACGATGAACAGCTTTACCCAATTAACCCTTCGCACCCTGCAGCGCGAAAAGAGAGTGGTCCAATGGCCCCCGCGAACCGGCGATCAACCCCTGGTCTGATCGACCAGGCCAGGGCCGAGCCGCACCGATTCGAATTCTTTCAATTGGTGCGTCTGCTGCGCCTTCATTACAGCAGAACCGGGCGAATGGACCTGCAAACCCGGCCGCACGAAGACCCGCTGCGCTTCCGCTCGCAGTTGTCGCTCAACTTCCCTGCCAGTGAGGTCAGCGACCTGCGGTTCGAACACGCAGGCAATGTGTCGGCGGCGGGCTTGCCACTGACTGAGGTGCAGGTAACGTTCATGGGCCTGGTCGGGCCTTCCGGGGTACTGCCGCGCCCATATACCGAGCTGCTGATGGACCGTCACATCCAGTACCGCGACGACGCGGCGCATGCGTTCCTGGATATTTTCTCGCACCGTATGACCACGCTCTTTTACGAAGCCTGGCAGAAGTACAAGTTTTATATCGAGTACGAACGCAATGGCACTTCCGGGTTTGATCGCTACCTGCTCAACCTGGTGGGCTTTGGGCCGCAGGCGCAAAAACAGAAGTTCGACAAGGGCGAGTCGCCCCTGCGCCGCGAACTGTTCAGCTACTTCTCGGGCATGTTCGCGCAAAAGCCGCGCAATACGCTGAACCTGCAAGTAATGCTGAGCTTCTATTTTTCGCTGCCGTTCAAGGTCAAGTCCTTTGCCGGTCGCTGGCTACGCCTGGACGCCAGCCAATGCACGCAACTGGGCCGCAAGAATGCCGTGCTCGGGCAAAGCGCCGTCGCCGGCAACCGGGTCTGGGACTATCAATCCTGCGTGCGCATCGAGCTTGGCCCGCTGGAGCTGATCGATTACCAACGCTTCCAGCCAGGCACAGTGGATTACCAAAAGCTGGTCGAGCTGGTGCGCTTTTATGTTGGCGCCGAGCTGGACTTTCAATTGGCCCCCACGCTTAAGCGCGAAGCCGTACCCGTCGCCAGTATTGGCCGTAAAGGCAACGTTTCTCTGGGCCGGCTTGGCTGGCTAAAACGCCCCGGTGTTGACGTGGAACCCTCCCGTTGCGCCCTCTTTCACATTCCTTTTGATGGGGTCTGCCTGTGAACCTGAAGTCCCTGTTTGCCAAGTTGAACGACAACAGCCGCACCGCCACCGAAGGTGCCGCAGCACTGTGCTTCTCGGAAAACCATTACGATGTAGAAGTGGAGCACTTGCTGCTGCAGTTGCTCGATACCAGCGACAACGACCTGCCGGCCATCCTGCGCCATTACGATGTGGTGCCGGATCGTCTGCAGGCACAATTGATGACGGCCCTGAGCACGTTCAAAAAGGGCAATACCCGTACGCCTGCGCTGTCGCCGCATATCACGCGGATGATCGAACAAGCGTGGGTGCTGGCGTCTATCGAGTTCGGCCAGGCGCAGATCCGCACCGGCCACCTGGTGCAGGCACTGCTTGATGACGCCGAGTTGCGCCGAGTGATTATCGGCTCCGCGCCCGAGCTGGAAAAAATCAACGCGGATGACCTGCGCCTGCATTTCAATGCCCTGGTTGAAGGCAGCGTCGAGTCCAAGCTCGCCAAACCATTGGCAAACGCTGGCGCCGGCAATGGCAGCCCGGTGAAGGGCAACGGCAAAACCCCAGCGCTGGATCAATACACCATAAACCTCACCCAAAGTGCGCGCGACGGCCGCATTGACCCGGTGCTCGGTCGCGAGTTCGAAGTGCGCCAGATGGTCGACATCTTGACCCGCCGGCGCCAGAACAACCCGATTCTTACCGGTGAAGCTGGCGTGGGTAAAACCGCCGTAGTCGAAGGCCTGGCGCTGCGCATCGTGCAGGGCGATGTCCCCGCGGTGCTCAAGGACGTGGCACTGCACACCCTAGACCTTGGCTTGCTACAAGCCGGCGCAGGGGTAAAGGGCGAGTTCGAAAACCGTCTCAAGTCGGTGATCGAAGAAACCAAGCGCAGCCTGCACCCGATCATCCTGTTTATCGATGAAGCCCACACCCTGATCGGCTCCGGTGGCCAGGCCGGACAAAACGATGCCGCCAACCTGCTCAAGCCGGCACTGGCTCGCGGCGAGCTGCGCACCATTGCCGCCACGACGTGGGCCGAATACAAAAAATACTTCGAAAAAGACGCCGCCCTCGCCCGCCGCTTCCAGGTAGTCAAGGTTGAAGAGCCTGACGAAGACAAGGCCATACACATGCTGCGCGGCCTGCTCGCGAAAATGCAGGAGCACCACAAGGTGACCGTGATGGATGAGGCGCTGGTGCAGGCCGTGCGCCTGTCCAACCGCTACATCACTGGTCGCCAATTGCCGGACAAGGCGGTCAGCGTTCTCGACACCGCGTGTGCCCGAGTCGCTCTGGGCCAGTCGTCGCAGCCCGGACCGCTGGAAGACTGCAAACGCCAGATCGACAACTTTCAGGCCGAAATCACCGTGCTGGAACAAGAAGTCTCTAAAGGCAGCGACCATGCCCGACGCTTGGGCGTCTTGACAGAGCAACTGCAAGCCGAACAAACCAAGCGCGAAGCCTTGGAACACCAGTGGAAGCGTGAGCTGGAACTGGTGGCAAAACTCGGCGCGTTGAGCACGCCGGAAAACGGCACACCGGACGCCAGCGAGCTTGCCGCTGTACGCGCCGAGCTGGCCAATGTGCAGGGCGAGCAGCCGCTGGTGCACGCCTTGGTAGACGGCGGCACCATTGGCGAAGTGATTTCCGGATGGACCGGCATCCCGCTGGGCAAGATGTTGCGCGACGAAATAGACACCGTGCAGCGCCTGCCGGCGCTGTTGGGCGAACGGGTGCTGGGCCAGGACCACGCGTTGGTCGAGATCGGCAAGCGCATCAAGATCTCCCGGGCTCGCATGGAAGACCCGAACAAGCCAATCGGCGTGTTCCTGCTGCTCGGCCCGAGCGGCGTCGGCAAGACCGAAACCGCGCTGGCGCTGGCCGACACCTTGTACGGTGGCGAGCGCAACGTGATCACCATCAACATGTCCGAGTATCAGGAGGCCCACACGGTTTCCAGCCTCAAAGGCTCGCCGCCGGGTTATGTCGGCTATGGCGAAGGCGGCGTCTTGACCGAAGCCGTGCGGCGCAAGCCTTACAGCGTCGTGCTGCTGGACGAAGTGGAAAAAGCTCATCCGGACGTGCTTGAGCTGTTCTTCCAGGTATTCGACAAGGGCGTGCTCGACGATGGCGAAGGCCGCGAGATCAACTTTCGCAACACGGTGATTTTGCTCACCTCCAACACCGGCACCGACAGCATCATGCAGTGGTGCCTGAACAGCGATGAGCAACCCACCCCGGAACAAATGGTCGAGGGCCTGCGTGAGGAGCTGAATCAGGTATTCAAGCCGGCCTTTCTCGGCCGTCTGACCGTGGTGCCGTACTACCCGGTCAAGGACGCGATTCTGGAACGCATCGTTGCGCTGAAACTGGCGCGCATTCGCAAGCGCTTCGAGCGTAATCACCACGCGGTGCTCAGTTACGACGAAGCACTGGTCAAGGCGATTGCCGCGCGCTGCACCGAGGTGGACAGCGGTGCCCGCAACATCGACAACATTCTCTCGAAAACGCTGATGCCGGAGTTGGCGCAACGCGTTCTGGAGCGGATGGCACAGGATAAACCGATTGAAAGCCTGGCCATCGGACTGGGCAGCGACGGTGATTTCATCTACAGCCTGACCTGATCGACCACTACGGGTAGCAGTTATGGACAAGCGACAAAAGCCAGCCCTCGCGGCCTGCGTGGTAGCCCTGGCAATGACAGCACTGCTCAGCGGATGCGGCGTCACCGACCGCATCGGCAAGCGCGCCGACGATACCTGGATGGGTGACATGTTTTACAGCGACAATGAAAAGGTGATCCTCAACACCTACGCTGGCAATCAGCTCAACCTGGATGCAGACGGCAAGCCGCTATCAGTGGTGGTGCATGTATATCAGTTAAGTGCACTGGAGCGTTTTGCCTCGGGCTCCGCCGACGATTTGTATGCGACGCCTAAGCAGACCCTGGGCAATACGCTGATCGACGAGCGCGAAATTATCCTGCTTCCCGGCATGGGCCAGACCGACACCTGGCCGTTGAACAAGGCGACTCGGTATGTAGGCGTTGCAGGGTTCTTTCGCAGTGATGAAGACAGCCAATGGAAGGTCGCCTTCGATGCCACCTCGCTACGCAAGGACGGTATCTGGTTCTCTTCTGACGGGGTACGCGTACTGGCCGACTTCTACTCGGTGCAGGCAGTGGGCGGCGTTGATGTACTGAACACACCCAGGACTGCAGAACCGTCGACTGCAACCAACACTCCTCAAACCCCGGTGATACCCAAACCAGTCAGCGACATGGCTCAGAAGCAAGCTGCTGACATGGCCAACGGTGCCGTGAAAAAGACCGCTGATACGCAAATGAATTCTCTATTGGAAGGCGCTAAATGAGTAAGCAAAGCCGTGTGATGTGGTCAGAAGGCATGTTCCTTTTGCCGCAGCATTTCCAGTATCAGGATGAGTTTCACCAACATCAGTTGACCGAGTCGACCCTGCGCAGCACGCCATTCCACTGGGGTGTGCAAACCCTGCAGATTGATGAAGAAGCCCTGGCCACCGGCACCCTGCGCCTGACTCGGCTGAAGCTGGTGTTTCCCGACGGCAGCCTGTTTGACGCGCCCCAGCACGACCCGCTGCCCGCCGCGCGCGACTTGAAGGAATTGCTCAAGGGTAATGACCTCAAGGTGTATGCCGCGCTCAAGCTGCCGGAGCCGTTCGGCCTGAACTATGTCGAAGATGGCCAGGAGCAAAAAAGCGCCCGGCGTTTTCGCAAGCAGTTCGACACCCTGCCTGACCTGAATGAAGGCGACCTGGAAAACGAAATCACCAGTTTGCGATTGAACGTGGTGATGCTGATCGACGGCGATAACCTCGACGGTTACAGCTACTGCCCGATTGCGCGGTTATCGCGTAATAACATCGGCGGCTTCAACCTCGATACGCACTTTGTGCACCCGACGCTGCATGTCGGCACCCATGAAACCTTGGTCGGTCTGGGGAAACGGCTGCTCGGTGCCTTGCAGTCCAAGAGCAAGGCGCTGTCGGGCCGTCGTCGTGAGCGCGCCGACCAGATCGCCGAGTTCGGTTCCAGCGACGTTACACTGTTCTGGCTGCTGAACACGGTAAACCGTGCCTACCCGAACCTGGCTCACCTGTTGGCCCACCCGCGCCTGCATCCCGAACGCCTGTACCTGTTCCTGGCGGAGCTTGCGGGCGGCCTGCTGACGTTTTCGCTCGACACTCAGCTCAACGACATTCCCGAGTATGACCATCATGATCCGGCTGCGTCTTTGGTCAAGCTCGACGAGATGATCCGGGTGCTGCTCGACAATGTGATTCCCAACCAATGCATTGTCATCAATCTGACGCAGACTAAGCCGTCTTATTGGCAGGGCCAGTTGCTCGACCCGCGTTTGACCGAGGCCGACTTCTACATCTCAGTGCATGCCGACATGCCTGGTTCCAGCCTGTTGGAACTGGTACCGCGCGCGATCAAGGTGGGTTCGCCGGAAGACATTGAGGTGGTGGTCAACAGCGCCATGCCAGGCGTCACGCTGAACCATTCGACACGTTTACCCAACGCCATTCCGGTGCGCCTGGACAACCACTATTTCTCCATCGAGCCGCACGGCCGGGTGTATGAGCGAATGATGAACGCCCAAGCCATCTCCTTCTATGCGCCCAGCGCCTTTACCAACCTCCAGCTTGAACTGATGGCGGTACTCAAATGACCGAAACCATGATGCAAGGCGCCGTGGCCACGGCGCACGAAAAGCCTACCCTCAAAGACTTGGTGCAGGACTTCATCAGCATGGCGCTGATCGTTCGCCGGGGCCGGCAAGTCACATCGGTGGATGCTTTTGAAGCCAGTGTCGACAGTTTCTTCAATACGCTGGAACGCGATGCACGCAGCGCCAACTACAGCGTCGACGAAGTCAAGGACACCCAGTACGCCCTGTGCGCATTCCTCGACGAAAGCGTGCTGCGCTCGGGTGAAAACGCCCTGCGCAATCATTTCGAGTTGCAGCCTTTGCAGTTCCGTTACTTCGGCGTACACCTGGCGGGTGAAGGGTTCTTTGAAAAGATCGAATCGTTGCGCAGCGACGTGAAAGCCAACCTGGATGTGCTTGAGGTCTACCACCTGTGCCTGGCGCTAGGTTTCGAGGGCAAATTCAGCCTCGGCCAGAAAGACCAATTGCGTTACCTGGCCAACACCCTCGGCCAGGACATCGCACGTTACCGCAAGATACCAAAAGCGCTATCGCCGGACTGGGCGCTGCCCGATCAGGTCTCGCAAATGCTTCGTCACGAAGTCCCGGTGTGGCTGTATCTGGTGCTCATTGCACTGGTCTGCGTTGCTGTTTACCTGACGCTGGACTGGCTGTTGGGTAAGGACGTCGCCGCGCTGGCAGAACAAATCAGCCAGCTGTTCAGTGCCTGAGCACAGATCAGGTAACCGGGTCAGGAAGACATGAAGACATTACTGCGCTTATTGAAAAGTTTCTGGTTCCTCATCCCCGTGCTGTGGGCATTGAGCCTGCTGGCATGCTGGATCGCCGCACCGCGTGTACAGCGGTTGCAGGGCCATTTGCCGGAAGCACTGATTCTGATCAGCGCCTTTTATGTACTGATTATTGTGCTGCGCCAATACAGGCGTATTCGCACCGAGCACAACCTTGAGAACCTGGTACAGCGCGAAGTTGATCGCTCGCTCGAATCCACTGGCGAGTTCCGCGACCAGCAAGTGCTGCGTGAACGCCTCAAGCACGCCATCGCCATGCTGCGTACCGACCGTGCGGCTGGCGGCGGCGGTTCTTCGGCGTTGTACGACTTACCATGGTACTTGGTGATAGGTATGTCTGCAGCGGGCAAGACCTCGCTGCTCAGCCGCTCGGGCTTGTCTGCACGCATTGCCAGCAGCGCGAACGACAGCGAAAGCGGGACCCAGCACTGTGACTGGTACTTCAGCCCTGAAGCCGTAATGATTGATACCGCCGGGCGGTACCTGCGCGACGATCAATCCGCCAGCGACTTTGCCGACTTCCTGCGCCTGCTCAAAAAGCAACGCAACAAGGCTGCAGTCAACGGGTTGGTGCTGGTGGTCAGTCTGCCGGAATTACTCGCCTCCACCTCGGATGAGCGCGATGCACTGGCTGCGCAACTGGTGTCGCGTATTGAAGAATACGTCGACTGCCTGGGCGTGAACCCGCCGATCTACCTGATGCTTAGCAAGACCGACCAACTGCCCGGTTTCAGTCAGGCATTCGAAGGCCTTGACCTCAACGAGCGTCAGCAACCACTGGGCATGACCTTTGGTTTGTCGGAGATCCGCAACCAGGGTTTGCGCAGCGTACTGGATACTAAACTGGCCAACCTGCACGGGCAGATTCGCCGTCACGTCGATGCGCAAATGATCGCCCTCGGCGCCGATACCAGTAGTGCGCTGCTGAACTTCCCGAACTACTTTGCCGAACTGGCGGGTGTACTCGAACAGTTCCTCCAGCACTTCGCCCCGCACATTCATCAGACCAAGCCGCTTCTGCTGCGCGGCCTGTATTTTACCAGTGCGTTGCAGACCGACCGGCAACTGAGCCCGGTGTTCGAAGATGACCTGGCCGAGTCGTTCGCCTTGCATCCACAGGCTGACCAGGCTCCGCCGGCTGACGCCAGCACCCGCAAAACCGGTGATCGCAGCTACTTCATTACCGATACGTTCCGCCGTGTGATTTTCCCCGACCGCGACCTGTCGCTGTACCAGTCGCGCTCTGGTCGCAAGTCGACGCTGAACCCGGTGATGATCGGCCTGGCGCTTTTCGCCGGGGTGATGTTCATCGGCTGGCAAGGTCTGTCGTTCAAGAACAACCGTGAGTGGCTGGCCTCCATGCGCCAACACCTGAGCGAGCTGGAGCAATCCCCGGACCGTGAGCATTTGCTTGCCTCCGGCCAGGGCCTGGAGCTATTGCGTGACCAGATGACTACCATCGAACGCTACCGCAACCACGGCGTGCCGCTGCGGCTGAGTGGCGGCCTGTACCGTGGCGACGATATTTATCTGGCTACCCAAAACGCATATTTGCAACAACTGCGCACCCAGGCGCTGGAGCCGATTACGCTCAACTTGCAGCGCCATCTGCGCGAATTCAATGACTTCGCGAATACCATGGACCTGCAACATGCCACGGCGGCACTGCCTGCCAAAAACACACGCAAGGGCGCTTCGGCCGACAGCGCACGACGACTGGCTGCACGTGCCGGAGTGAAGCCTAATCTTGGCAGTCTTCCACACAGCACCAGCGATGTCAGTCAACGACTGACCGGCACGACCAAGGGTTCGGCCCGACAGGCGCGCGACAACGCTCTCGCCTCCCTGCGTAGCCCGGCTACCGCCAGTGACGCTGCGGACCTGTCGGCCACCACAGGCGGGCTATCATTGTCGGAAGAAATGCTGGGGCGCCTGGATGAGCATCAGGTGGCGTCGATCATCGAGTCGTACAACACGCTGAAGCTGTACCTGATCCTCACCCAGCCTGCCGCGCACCCGGAAGTCGAGTTCGTCGACGCCGCGCTGCCGGTCGCCTGGGCAAACACCCTTGGCCAGGACAATCCGATCAGCGACAAGGTGATTCAGGATAACGTGCCGGTCTACGTACAAATGCTCAAAAACGGCCAGGCACCGACGCTGCCGCGTAACGAGCAATTGATCAGTGAAACGCAAAAAAGCCTCAAGTCGTTCATGATATCCAGCTCCCTGGTCGACCGTGAATACCTGCGTTTACAACTCGAATCCAGCCGCCAGTTCCCAGCAATTGGTTTGAGCGATCTGGTGCCGCTTCCAAGCCGTCAACTGCTGTACGGCACCGAAGTGGTTCCGGCGATTTTCACCCGCCAGGGCTGGGACGAATTCGTCAAGCCTGAGCTGATCAAGTTGGTATCGGGCAACCTGCACAACGAAACCGACTGGGTGCTGGATGGCGACGGCGGCGACAGCGTGGTGCAAAAAGCCAACTTCATCCGTGAGTTTATGGCGCGCTACAAACGTGACTACACCCAGGCCTGGTACACCCTGGTCGGCAGTGTCGGCGTGCGTCACTTCACCGATATGGCCAACGCCACCCAACAACTCTCGCTGCTCAGTGACGTGCAGAATTCGCCCGTCAAACGGTTGCTGTCGGCGATCAATGACAACACCCGGTGGGACCTGCCCGAGTCGCATGAGGCCCAGCAACCGGGCACCAAGCATGAGGACAGTTTCTGGAGCAAAGTCAGCGGCATATTCGACTCCCCCGACGTCTCGCCGGGCACGCTGATTTCGCCGCTACCTGCCGTGAATGACGGCAGCCTTGCCGCACGGTTTGAGCCGGTATCACGCGTATTTGCGGCACAGAACGCCGAAGGCGCAGACAGCACGATCATGGATCGTTACCTGGCCGCCCTGCGCAAACTTAAAGTGCGGGTCAACAACATCCAGCGCTCGCAGGACGTCGGCAAAAGCAGCAAGCAACTGATCAGCGAGACGTTGGAAGGCCAGCCAAGCGAGGTCACCAATGTGCGCAACTATGTGGAGACCACCATCGACACCAGTCAGGGCGGCCTGTCGGATTCGTTGCAAAGCCTGTTCAGCCTGCCGATCCAATACACCTGGGAAACCCTACGCGACCCGGCCGGTGAGCAAATTGCCAAGGCCTGGGCACAGCAGATCGCCAAGCCGTGGGAGCAGGTCATGGCCCATCGTTACCCGATTGCTGTGAACAGCCGCAACGAAGCGTCGGTCAAGGACCTGCAACGTTTTGTCGACCCCCAGTCAGGATTGTTGCCAAACTTCAAGCGTAACGAAATCGGTAACCTTGCCGGAGGCGAAGGTCTGGGCATGAGTAGCGGCGTGAAATCCGCCCCACTGGTCAATCCGGGTATGGTCAACAGCATCGACAAGGCCAGTTCGTTGGGTGAGGTGATTGCCAGCCTGTCCGACCGCGACAACGGCTTCGAGATCATGCTCGAGCCGTCGGCTTACTTCACCGACATCGTCTTCACCCTGGACGGCCAGGTGCAGCACTACCGCAATGGCAAGACCAGCTGGAGCCGGTTCTCGTGGCCGGGCACTACCACAGCGCCGGGTGCACGTCTTGACGTGGTGACCCTGAGCGGCGAGCGCATCACGGTGTTCGACTATCCGGGACGCTGGGGTCTGTTGCGCATGAACGACAGTGCGCGGGTCGCCGACCTTGATGGCATTCAGCAGCGTTTCAGCTGGAACACCGCCAGCGGTCCGATCAGCCTGACCGTGCGCAACTATGGCGGCGTCAAGCTTACCGACTTGGCCAACGTCAAGGCACTGAGTGCGTTGAACGCCACGGACGGACGCGCCAAGTGAGGACTCAATACATGTATCAGGAGTGCCGCCGGTGATCGGATGTTTCGGCAAAGTGCCTGCCAGTGCAGATTTCGTCAGCCTGCACGGTGCGATGGAAGAAGTCTGCGAGTTCGACGCGTGGTTGCAGGGTGCCTTGGCGGCCATGCAGCACCGCGAGGACTGGCGCGAGCTGTTCGATCGCTTGCCGGTGTGCCTGTTCAGCTACCGTGCGCGCAACGGCAACTGGCTGTTGGGTGGCATGATCAGTTCGAGGGACTTCAGCGCACGGCGCTACCCGTTTTTCATCTTCCAGACGCTCAAAGCCAGCGAAGCCCAGCCCTTGGTAAATCCTTTTACCCTGAGCGAATTGTTTTGTGGGCAAATCAAGCCGTTGCTGCACATGGCGGCGCAAGGTGAAAACCCCTCAACGCTGTTTGAGCGAATCAAAGCGTTGCGTCCCTTGCAAGTCCAGGACTTTGAACTGTTTCGGCGCGTACACGACAAGTTCCTGGTTAATTTCAATCTGCGCGACATCACCCGTTCATTGGAGGACTCGTATCCGGAGTTTGTCAGCAATGCGGTGCTCACTCGCCTGCAGGCCCTGCAACAACCGATGCAACAAAAAACCAGCATGGCGATCTCTCTGCCCCTGCCTGCCGAACGGGGGCTGAAAAACCCGACCGCCGACCTGTGGATCGACTGGCTCACGCGTATGAAGAGCGCCGAGACCGAGCCGCATATCAGCGTGCTGGCCGATGACTTCATGCGCCCCAAGTTGCTGTGCTTTGCTTCGCGCAGCGGCAACAGTCTGTATAGGGTGCTAACCGGCAGCAGCGAACGCCAAGAAAGTTACGATGTGCTGGCGCCATTTGAAGTGTTTGATGAGCACCACTGTGGATATGCTTTTCCTGAAATCGACTGCCCTCTTTATGACGTTATCGACCGTTTTGTCGGTGCCCTGGATTTGAAGTCCGTATGAATAGAATCAAATATTATTTCTTGCGCTACCAACCCTACATTCTCGGGGTGCTGTTCTTTTTGACGATTTTTATCGTGTGGGGAATCGGCCGTGCGTTCAACTTCAGCTCGCTCAATAGCCTGCTGACCGGGATCGGTGTGTTTCTGGTGCTGTCGTCCGGCTATGTGGTGCTGCTGTATCGCGGTGTCTCCCGGCATCACAACCTTGAAGGACTGTTGCGCGAGGACGCCGACCAAGCCGTGCTGAACGCAAGTCCGGCGGACCGTGAGGAAGTAAGCCTGCTACGCGAACGCCTGCTGCAAAGCATTGAGCGTTTGAGCAACAACAAGCCCGGCACCCAATCCAAGGATGCCTTGTACGCCCTGCCCTGGTACCTTGTGATCGGCCAGCCTGCAGCGGGCAAGAGCACCATGCTGTATCAGTCCGGGCTGAACTTCCCGTATGCCGAGCGCGAAGGCGCAAGAGTCGCAGGCCTTGGCGGGACGCGTAACTGCGATTGGTTTTTCAGCTCCGAAGCCGTGCTGCTGGATACCGCAGGGCGCTATATGAACAACCAGGAAGAAGCTGGCAAATGGCGAGCGTTTTTGCAATTGCTGCGCCAGCACCGCCAACGTCGCCCGCTGAATGGCTTGATCGTTGCGGTGAGCATCCATGACATCCTGCAATCGTCGCTCGAAGATCAGGAGCGCATTGCCAAGCGCTTGCGCGAACGCATCCAGGAAACCCACGCGCTGCTGGAAGTGCGGCTGCCGGTATATCTGGTATTCACTAAGTGCGATCTGGTGCCAGGGTTTGCGCCCTTCTACAGCCAACTCGATGAGGTGGCACGCGGCGAAGTGATGGGCAAGACCTTCTCCCACAAAGGCTTTGAGCAAGCCGATTGGGGCCAGCGCTTCGGCGTCGCCATGGATGAACTGATTACCTATTGGCAGGATGTGGCCAGCCGGCAATTAGTGCTGCAAGACATTCAGGTGACCCGCCAGAACTCGTCGGTGTACCGCTTCCCGCTAGAACTGGCGGCGCTCAAACCGCGCCTGCAACTGTTTGTCGATGCCTTGCTGCGGGCCAACCCATATCAAAACGCCGAACTGCTGCGCGGTTTCTACTTCACCAGTGCGCTGGATGCCGATCAGCCTGAATTGGGCGGTCATGCTCGCCAGGTTACCGAGCGCTTCTCACTGCAGAGCGATCAGGAGCCCACCAGCGGCCATGCGCAACCGAGTGCGCTGTTCATCAATAGCCTGTTCCGCAAGGTGATTATTCCCGACCAGCACCTGGTGGCGCTATACACTACCAATCACCGCGAACGTAGACGCAAAGCGGCCTGGATCGGCGGTTTCGGTGTATTGGCCCTGCTGCTGTGCGGTGTGTGGGGCTGGTCTTACTGGAACAACAAAAGCACGATCCGGAGCCTGTCTGCCGAGCTGGCCCAGGCGTCCAGCGATGATCGCGCCAACCCCAGCCAATACACAGCATGGCATACGCTGGACAGCATGCGTTCGTGGACCGGGCACTATTACAGCCAGCACCACGAAGACGGCGTACCGCTGCGCATGCGCATGGGCCTTTACCAAGGCTACAAAATCGAGCCGCTCCTGCGCAGCCAGTATTTCTCACGCCTCGAGACGGTGATGCTCAAGCCAACCGCCGACAACCTCACCCGCTCGTTGTACCTGTTGACCACCATCAAGGTGTATCAGCGCAACGCCAAGGATCTGACCCCAGTAACAGGTATCGACAGCGTGGAGCCCAAGGCGCTGCCGACTGACAATCGCGCGCAATCCATTGCGAACTTCGGCACGGCGACCCTGGATACTTACATCATGTTGTCGCGTGCCCAGCGAGAGAAGGCCGACCCGGCGTTTCTCAGAGCAAAAATGCCCGACTACTGGTATCCGGCTATTGCGCGCCAGACCGGCAAGACTATCAGTCAGGGCAATGCCGCAAGTGCCAATCAGGATTACGAATACGCCAGCCGCCAGATCAACTTCTATAGCGATCAGATTCATGAGCCGGACGTGCCGCGCATCCTCGACAACGCGTTCCTCACCTCCAGCTCGCGCAATTACATCAATAGCCTGCTGACCCAGTCGCTGCGCTCAATCGAAACGATCACTCTGGAGTCCGACACATTGTTCGCCTTCGGCCGCGCCGACTTCCAGAGTCTGAAAAACGAAGGTCAGGCGCAGTTGAGCGCCATCGCCGGCAAGCTGTTAAGCACACCGAACATCGGCAAAATCATCATTGCCGGGCATGCCGACCAGTTGGGAGATCGCCAGGGCAATCTGGCGGTCTCAAAGCAGCGGGCGCAAACCATCAAGACCTATCTGGTGGGTAAAGGCGTACCTGCCGAACTGGTGGACGTGGTGGGCGAAGGCAGCGAAAAACCGCTTGTGAAATGTGACATGCAACTGCCCCGTGCCGCACTGATTCAATGTCTTGAGCCAAACCGGCGGGTCGAGATCGAAGTCCGCGCGCTCAACTGAGGCGCATGTGTCAGCGAGATATCGCTGCCCGGTCCGATGCCGGGTCAGCGTAAAAGAAGCCTGTCTTGATTTTTCAAGACGGTCAAAACGAGAGTTGGGACCCAGCGCGGGTCGATACAACTCTTAAACAGTGAAAGGAGAAATAGAAATGGCATTTGACGCATATATCCAAATCGATGGCATCCCAGGCGAAGTGCTGGACGATAAGCACAAGGACTGGATCGAAGTGCTGGGTTACGAGTACGGTGCTACTCAAGCTACTTCTGCCACTGCCAGCTCTTCGGGCGGCGCGTCGTCTGAACGCGTAGCGCTCAGTGACTTCAGCATCCGCAAAGCCGTGGACAAGGCATCGGCCAAGCTGTTTGAAGCCTGCTGCAAGGGCACCCACATCGCCAAGATCCAGCTGAACGTCAACCGTGCTGGCGGCGATAAGCTGACCTACCTGACGATTAACCTGGAAGAAGTTGTAGTGTCTTCCGTCAAAGCTGTAGCTGGCGGTAACCAAGGCGGTGAGGACAAGGCAGTCAGCGACCTGCCGATCGAGGAAGTGAGCTTCAACTTCGCACGCATCAAGACTACCTATACCCAACAAAGCCGTGCCGACGGTCAGGGCGGCGGTAACGTCACCGGTGGCTGGGATCGCACCGCGAACAAGGTTTTCGCTTAAGCATATGGCGATTTCGGGACGCGCATGCATCCCGTACTCCACACCGTGCCTGCTTGCAGGCACGGCGTTTTTTTCCGAGCAGAGTTACCTATGCCTGAATTTCTCAACGGCCTTTCCCTGGCCGAACTGACCGCCCCAATCGACGGGGGAAGTGGCGCCGACCTGAGTTTTTCCACCCTGTTCGATCAAATCAAAGAAGCGCGCCGAGCAGATCCCGATTACCTGACCCAGGGCGACTGGCAAACCGAACTCAAATCTTCGGATTGGGAGTTGACCGTCACCCTGGCCGCGCAAGGCCTGGTTCAACAGAGCAAGGACCTGATGCTGGTTGCCTGGCTTTCAGAAGGCCTCGCGCACCAATATCACTTTACTGGCATTCACTTCGGCCTGACCCTCGCCGAGCGTATTTTGCAGGCATTCTGGGACGATTTATATCCAACACTTGAAGACGGCATGGAAGAGCGTAACGCCCGCCTGACCTGGCTCAAAGCCTCACTTGTCGATGTGGTCGGCGGATTGCCAATCACTCAGGGTGATAACTATGGCTTGTTGCGTTATGACGAATCCCGACATGTAGAAAACCTCGCCTTGCAGAACCCCCAGGCCATGCGGGCTGCTGTCGATGAAGGCAAGATCAACGCAGAAATTTTCCAGCGCTCGGTGGTCCTTACCGACACTGATCACCTTCGCCTGAAGGCCACGGAAATCACCGCCAGCCTTATGGCCTGCCGACAGCTCCAGGCGACCTGCGACAGCCTGTTCGGGCACGACGCTCCAAGTTTCGCAGCACTTGACGCCATCTTGTCGCGAGCCGCGCAACTGGTCGAGAAGCTGTTGAAGGACCGAGGAATCGAGCTCAATCCGGCGCAAGTCGAGCCGGTCACTCTTGGCACTCCAGAATTGGATATCACCCAGGCAGGTGCGGCAATGCCCTCACAACAGCAGACCCCACCGTCGACTATATTGCGGACTACTCCAGGTACCCGCGATGAAGCGTTCACAATGTTAGCGAGCGTGGCGCAATTCTTCAAAACCACCGAACCTCACAGCCCCGTGCCCTACCTGATCGAACGCGCTATCAAGTGGGGTAACATGCCGCTTGAGGGGTGGCTAACTGATGTGATTAAAGACGGCAACGTTATTGACGGCATTCGTGACGTACTTGGAACCAAAGAAACGAAATCCTGATTGCTTATGGGTAACCACCGTCGTGCAAACATCCATAATAGTCAGTCTGCAAAATCCGCTTCAGTTGCAGTGAGGTGCTGTTAGTGGCTAAGAAATCGTTGTTGTCACAGGGGGGCTTTGATGCTCTATTGGGGAAGATGTCAGATCCCAATGTGGCAGCCTTGGCTAAGGTGTCTGTATCAGCCGTCTGCCAACGCAGAGTTGCACTTAAGATTGATCCCTATGTCCGGGTATCCAAACTGGCAGAGTTCGAACACCTTCTAGGAACGATGCCAGATCAGGAAATCGCCAACAGGGCTGGCGTTTCGAAAGCCGCCATAACAGAGCGCCGTACGCGCTTAGGGATAAAGTCATTGAGGAGCTCGAATACATCACCTATTGACGAGTACGAGCACCTTTTGGGAAAACTACCCGACAAAGTAGTTGCAGCGATGGCGGGCGTTTCTGCAGGAGCTGCCCTCAAGAGACGTCGGCGCGAGAATATAGAACCCTATAAGCGTATGAAGTCCGGGGTATGACTAGATGACTACATTTCCAACTTCATAAGGTGAGCGTTTGGATGCCGCTTGGGTCGATCTCCCAGCATGCGTAAATACAGATCAGGATGGAAATCGGGTCTATCACAGCTTGCTCACCCTGGAATAGTTAGAGCTGCTTTGCAACCCATCGCGGGACAAGCCCGCTCGCAATAAGAAGCTATTCACCAGAACTAGCCTGCTCGCCACAGATCTTGGGTCTCAGCCAATGTCCTTGTTTTTTTCCTGGCCCGGCACCAGCGAGAGCGGCGGGCGCTCTACATTACGGGAGACATGAGCTTTCACCTGCGCGACGCCGCCCTCGTCGTCGTTGTGGATGACCAATACGCCGGGGCGACGCAACTGTTCCAGGTCGCCGTCGGCCAGGCTGAAGCTTTCACTCAGGTGCTGGTCGCTCAGGGACTTGGCCTCGGCACGCCGCTGGGCGAATCTTCGGCCTTTGCGCTGCTGGTAGCGCGCCCAGGCGATCAGGATCACGGCGTTGAACAGGGCGATCCACAGATAGATCTGCAAGGTATTGAGCGCGGCGAAAATCGGCGCTTCCAGGCGCGGGCCGCCGTGGGTTTCGAGCATGGCGCTCATGCCCCGGGCCAGCAGCCAGACCAGGCCGCCCCAGGCCAGCAGGGTGAGCAATACATCGATGATCCACATCACCAGGTGCTGGCGGGTTCTGACCAGTTTCATCGTCACGCCTCCTCTTGGGCAGGTTTGATACCACGGTCCGGGCTGACCCAGCGGGCGCGTTTCTGGTGCTGGTTGAACAACACCTTGGGAAAGCTGACCAGCGTGGTGAACAGGCTCACCAGCCAGAACACCATCGGGTACCACACGGTCCAGAACAGGGTTTTCCACAGGTCTTTTTCGTAGCGCCGGTCGATCAGGATGCTCACCGCGAACTGCAGCAGGCACACCATTGCCAGCACCAGCCCGGTAAACGCCGGGGGCACCAGGGAGACGACGGTAATCGCCTGCGGCAACACCATGAATTTACCCAGCCCCCAGAAAAACACCGAGAGCAGGAAGGTGAATGCCCAGCCGGTGGACAGGCAATACTCGAACAGCAGCGGCCACAGGTAGCGATGGCGCCATTGCCAGATGCCACGGATATTTTTGAACAGCACTTCAGCGCCGCCCTGGGCCCAGCGCAGGCGCTGTTTCCACAGGCCGCCGACGGTTTCGGGCATGAGGATCCAGCACAGCGCGCGCGGCTCGTAGAAGATCGCCCAGTGATCGAGCTGCAGCTTCCAACTGACATCGATGTCCTCGGTGATCATGTCGGTGCTCCAGTAATCGATGCGGTTCAGCGCCTTTTTACGGAACGCCACCACCACCCCCGACACGGTGAAGATCCGCCCGAACACGCGCTGGGTACGCTTGATCAGGCCGATGATCGAGGAGAACTCGCCCACTTGTACCCGGCCGATCAGGGTGGAGCGTGTGCGTACACGCGGGTTGCCGGTCACGGCGCCCAGGCGCGGGTTGTCGAGCATCGGCGCAACCATGTAGGCCGCCGCGTTTTTGTCGAGCAACGCATCGCCATCGATGCACACCAGATATTCGCTGCGCGCGGCCACCGCCCCCATGCGCAGGGCCACGGCCTTGCCCTGGTTCTGCGCCAGGTGCAGCACGCGCAGGCGTGGGTGTTGCAGCGCCAGCGCGTCGAGTACGGCGGCGGTGTTGTCGCTGGAACCGTCGTTGACCGCGATCACTTCGATGTTCGGATACACCTGGGCCAATGCGGCGGCCATGGTGTCGGCGACGTTATCGCCTTCGTTGTAGCAAGGGATGATGATCGAGATCAGCGGGTTGCCGGCCAGGGTCGGCGCCGGGGTATGTTCCTTCCACGGCCAGTGGCGCTCCCAGTGCAGCCAGAAGTACAGGCCGCCGGCGATCCACAGCGCAGACATGAACAACGGGTAGAAAAACACGAAGTCCATCAGGAACTGCCCGGTGACCAGAAAGATCAGGCCCAGGGGCACGCCCAGTACCAACGCCAACACGAATAAAGCCAGGATTCTGTCGAACATGATCAAGGGTTCCACTGGTTGGAAAGGGCCGGGCGTACGGTCTTCAGGTCCGGCGAGTTTTCCAGGAAGTTGTCCGGGTAGTAGCCAAAGCTCTTGACCCCCTGGCGTTTGAGCACCCCCATCCATTCGGCCATTTGCACAGCGTTGATATCGGGGGCTTGCTGGGTGCGCCAATCCTTGGCTTGCAGTTCGAACACGGTGCGCTCCAGCGCACCGGGGCGGGCCTTGACGGTAGCGACCAGTTTTTCCAGCCAGGCGTTGGAGTTTTCCAGCGACTGGCCTTCCATCAGCGGCATGGCCATCGGCGCGGTCCAGTCGTAGGCCTGCAGGAAGTCATCGAGGTTCTGCGCGAACCAGGCTTCGCTGGCCGGGTTGAGCATCGGCTCGGCGAAGATGTTGCGCGCGGTCTGCACCTGCGGCCCGGCGATGGCGCGCACCTTGGTGGTCAGCTCCTGGGTGAAATCGATCAGGTAGCGGCTTTTGAAGCGGGTCCAACGTTGCAGCGTGGCAGGGTCTGCGCGCAAAGCGGTGATGCTGCCCGGCAAGCCATTGGCCGCATAAGCCTTGAGCGCGGCGGGGCTGGCGTCTTCGAAGTCCGAGAGCACGGCGTCGTCGTGGTACAGCACACCGTCGATGGCGCTGTTGCGGGCGAGGTCTTCGTAGATCTCGCCGATGATTTTGCGCACCTGCGGGTCGAACGGCGACAGGCGTATGTACTGATCAGGATCGGCGCCCAGCTTGCCGCTTTGCGGGTCCCAGCGGGTCACGCGGGGCAGCTTGGGGTCGAGGGCGAAACTGAGTACCGGCATCCACGCATACACCGCAGCATGGGCGCGGGTGTGCAGTTGCCAGGCGACGCGGTTGAACAAGTCGGCGCGCACCGGCAGATGACGATTGGGGAAATACAGCGAATGCACCAGGCCGTCACCCTTGGGGTCGGCGAAGGCCTGCAGGAATACCGTGCCGACGCCCATATCCACTACCCGCTGGACCAGTACGTCGAGATTGCGCGCCTGTTGGGCCGGGTCGGGGTCGTAGACGTTGTCCAGGTCCACGTGCAATACGCGCAGCGGCGCCGGGGTCTGCGCCGCGACGATGCTGTTGGCGAAGTGCTCGCCGTCCGGGTCGGAGGCCACCAGGAAGCGTGGGCTGTTCATCAGGTTGCCGGGGCTGTCGAGGCCGTCTTCCAGGGTCAGAGCCATCTGGTAGCCCTGCTCGCTGACCACCGCCAGGGACGTGCCTTTGGCCGCGCCGTACGGCCACACCCACACCCGTGGCGCCTTGCCGGTCACGCTGCGGATTTTCTGCGTAATGGCCGCCACATCGGCGCGCATCCGCGCCTGGAACTGCGCTTGGGTTTCATAGCGCTGGGTCGCCGGGTCGTAGCGCAGCGAGGTCGCCGCCGGCTCCAGGTTACCCTGGGGATTGGCCAGAATCCCGGTGTGGCTGGCGTCGGTGTGCGCAGCGATTTCCACCAGGCCCGACTGGGACACTTCGCGAATCTGCTGCCAGGTGAGGAATTCGCCACGCGGGCGCGGTGAGCCGGCGAAGTCCACCGGCTTGTTCAGTGGCGTATCGATCCAGTAGCCCACCGGCGCCAGCACGGCCGGCCAGTGGTAGGCGCGCAGAATCGGCATCACGCGGGTGTAGAAGCTCGTATAACCGTCGTCGAAGCTGAGCATCACGGCCTTGGGCGGCAGTTCAGGGCCACCGGCGCGCGCCGCCAGGATCTGGTCGACGCTGACCGCCTGGTAGCCGTTCTCCCGCAGCCACGACAGTTGCTCGATCAAGCGTTCGGTGCGTACCGCCACCACCGTCTGGTCGGGGTCGCGATCATTGACGTCGTGGTAGGCAATGCCCAGGAAATGGTTTTTCGGCCAAGGCGCTTCGTTCGGCGCTGTTGGCCGCTGCGCGGGTGGGGTATAGGGCGCGGGTTGCTGGGCGCAGGCGGCGGCCAGCATTACACCCAGGACCAACAAGCAACGGCTGAGGACGGTCATGGTCAGGCTCTTCTAGAAACGGTAAGTGAGGTCGACGAGCAGGCGCAGATCGCGTTCGCGATCACCGTCATAAGGTCGGCTGATCAGGCTGAGGTTGGCGCCCGTTTCCAATACGTCGTTCCAGCGAAAGCGCTGGCCGTAACCGATAAGGCCGATGCCGCCGGTGGAGTAGTCGCGCTGGCTGTAGGTGCCCGCACCGATCTGGAACTGCTGGCTCCACTGGGTCTCGTAGCGGTGATAGAGCACGTGATTGACGTTGATCATCGGTAACACCGTGAAGTCCGACTTCGGGTTGAAGTACGCGGTGTCTTCCTTGCTGTTGCGGCTGGCGCCCACTTCCAGGCCCAGGTCGACTTGCACATGGGGCGAGCTGTAGAGGCCTTCGCGGCCGCTGAGCAGCGCTTCGAAGCGGTCATTGCCGTCACTGAAGTGCGACGGGCTGAGGGTCAGTTTCCACTCGCGGCTTTCATTGGCGCGCCAGCGGATAAACCCACTGCCGCCGTTGGCGGTGACGCCGTCGTTCAAGGCGCGCAATGGCGTGGTGGTGAGCAGGTAGCCGACGCTGCCGCCGTACTGCCAGTGGTCATTGATGTCGCGAGCGATCGACACTGCCGCGCCTTGCTTGGAGCCATCGCCGTAGGAATGGTTGGACACTTCGGCCTCAATGGTCATGTCGCGGGTACGCCGCTCCACGCCCACGCGCTGCCAACGGTGCTGGCCGGTACCTTCGCTGAAGTCGGCGGTGGCGTAGCCGGCACCGGCGAACAGGCGCCAGTCTTCGTCGATGGGCGGCGTGTAGATCACGCTTTCAATGCCCCAGTCACGGCTACCGGCCACGGCACCCGCGTCGTTGTCATTGCCACCGCCATAGCTTTTGCCGGTGTAGGCCTCGACGCGCAGTTCGGCCATGTCATGTACATCGCGCAGGCGGCGCAGGCGTTGCACTTGGCGGTTGTCCGGGTTGCGCGCAACCACGTCGTCGGTGAGGGCGTCCATCTGGCGCCACTCCTGCAGGTCCATGGCGGTGTAGGCCTGGGAAACTTCCAGGCCGATGTCGCGTGGGGCCTGGGCTTCGGTTTCCTTGAGGGTGCCTTCGGCGCGGCGCGGCCAGTCACGGGCGCGGTACATGTCGGCCTGGGCGATGCGCAGGCCGACGTTGCCCGGTGCCTTCGCCACCAGAGCTTCCAGGCTGGCTTCGCTGCCCGGCAGGTCGCCGCCGAAGGTGCCGGCCTGGGCGGCCAGTTGTTGCGCGTCCATCCAGTTGTCGTTGGGGTTGCCAATCGGCAGGCCCTTGAGTTCGACGCGGGGGTTCTGTTCCTTGGCCAGGGAGTTGGCGACCTGGCGGGCGTCCTCGACCTTGTCGCTTTCCAGCAACGCGTAGAACAACGCGGTGCTGTCGTCGACGCGGTAACTGGCGTCAGCATCCGGTGCGGTCAACACCTGGCGGTACAGCGGTTCGGCTTTCTCCGGCTGGCGCTGGTCGAGATACGACGCGGCAACCCAACGCAACGCGTAAGTGGGCAACTGCACGCCTTCGCCGGTGAGGGTCTGGTATTCGCGGATCACTTGCGCGGTACGCGCCCGGGCCTTCAGCGCGCCCAGGCGGTCGATGCGCCAGCGCACCACGTCGTCATGGGCGCTGGCGTCCGGGGCCCAGCGGGCGATCAGCCGGTCGTAGTCAATGAGGGCACGGTCGGCCACCACGTAGCGCTCTTTTTCGGTACGCGTGGCGAACTCGGCGATGCGCACGCGCTCGGCGGCGAGGTCGCCTTCCAGGCGGCGCTGGGTCACCGCGTCCACCAGCCCTGGACGCTTGGCCGACAGGCGCAGCGCGGCTTCCGGCAGGCGGGCCTTTTGCAGGGCGACGATGTATTCACGGGCTACGTCGGGTTTGTCGCCGGCGCGGATAAATGCCTGGTCGAACTCGAACAGCGCGTCGTAGTTCAAGCCGGCGCGGCTCAGCGCATAGCCCAGGGCCATGCGACGGCTGGGGTCATTCGGCTGCGCGGCCACCAGCGCGCGCAAACGTTGCACCGCCTCGGTGGCTTTGCCGCCATCGGCCTGGGTGAGCGCCAGGCCCAGTTGCAGGTCAATATTGTTCGGTTCACGCAGCAGCGCCTGGCGATAGACCGCCTCGGCTTGGGCCCACTGTTTTTGATTGCGGTAGGTGCGCGCCACCGTGGCCAGCGCCTGGCTGGTCAGGTTGCGATTTTTACCCTGGGCTTCATACACCTTCAGCACTTCGGCGTCCTGCCCGGCCCAACCGGCAATCACCAGGTGATCGCTGACCTGCCCTGGGGTTTGACGTTCGGCGGACAGTTGGCGCAGTTGAGTCAGGGCCGGCGTGAAGTGGCCGTTGCGGGCCTGGATGATCAGCGCGTCATAGGCAGGGTCGGCCACGGCGTAGGCGGGCATCAGCAATTGGCTGCACAGGGCTGCTCCGATGAGCAACCGCAACCGGCCTGATGCACTGAGTGAATGGATTGGCAACATGGCGTCAGCTTCCTTACAAGGAAAGCTGCAACGATGGGTGATCCTGAGCGATGTGCATCAGGGTGTCGGCGTCTCGGGACCCGACCTAGCTTTCCTATGGGAACTATCCCTCAGCCAGGCGAGGCCAAGGGCAATTCAGAACAATTGTTCAGAATTGGCTGAAAGCGATTTCTTGCCGAACACAAAACAAAATGTGGGAGGGGGCTTGCCCCCGATGGCGGAGTGTCAGTCAGTAAATTTTTAACTGACCCACCGCTATCGGGGGCAAGCCCCCTCCCACATTTTTAACTGCATTTCAGGGTTATTGCGCGCCGCTCATTGCGCCGGCTTTGGACATCACGAAGCTGATGAACTGCTCGACCGTCATCTTCTGGCCGTTGAAGGTCACTTCGTTATTGGCGTAGTGCAGCTTGGACACCACATCGGTGCCTTCCAGGGTTGCCAGTTGAGTACCCACGGCCACGCCGCTGACCATATCGGCCGCCATCTGCGATTGCTGTTCGATGGCTTTCGGGTCGGTCACGCCGCCGACCTGCGCCTGCAGCGCGGCCACGTCGCCGATCATCGGCTTGGACAGGCTCAGGTTGGCGTCCAGCAGCGAGATCATCTGCTTGCCCAGTTCAACCGGCGGCAGTTCCATGGAAGCCGGCTTGGCCAGGTCCAGCACCAAGCTGAACTTGCTTTCGCCATGGGTGGTTTTCAGCGACAGGTTTTCCACGGCCAGTTGTGGCTTGGCGGCCAGCACCTGGTTGACGTTGGCTTCGGCCAGGGTCTGCTCGGCTTCGGTCAGTTGCAGCTCCGGCGCGGGTTGGCCGGCAGCGGCGGCGGCTTGCACCGGCTGCATCTTGTCCTGGTAGAGCTTGGTCAGCACCAGCATCGCCGGGATATCGACGTTCTTCATGCTGACGGCCATGGCGGCCGAGCCCACCGGCTTACCCTGGTAACCGATCTCGTCGATCTTGTAGTCGACGCGGCCGGCCAGGTTGTTGTCCTTGGTTTCGCTGGAGTCTTTCTGCTCGAAGCCCTTGAGGGTCAGCACGGCTTTCTGCGGGCCGAAGGTGACCTTGGTGTCGGTCAGTTCGATGGTGTTCTGGCCGGTGTAGAAACCGAAGGTGGATTTGGCCAGGTTGCTGGCGACGGTCAGGCCGGCCAGTTCGGCTTCGAACGCGTCGCCGTTGGCATCGACGGCCGCGACCTTGAGGCTGTTCATGTAGCCGTCGGCCTTGACCTTCTGGCCTTCGGCGCTGCTGTCGAAGTCGAGGTTGGCGCCGGAGAAGCTCACCGAGGACTTGTCGTCCTTGAATTCCAGGGGCAGCAGTTCGACGTTGCCGCTGACCGAACGGCTGTAACCGATATTGGCCACGCCTTTAAGCGGCGACACGTCTTTGCTGGCGGCGAACCATTGTTCGGTGGTGGCGTTCTTTTCCAGTGCGTAGTGACTGGTGGCCATCACTGGCAACCACTTCAGGCTAACCAGGCGCGAGAACGGCAATGGGCCGTGTTCGATATGGTCGACGAACAGCAGCTCGGGGTTCGGGTTTTGCTCGCCGAACACACTGCCCTGGCCCTTGAGGCGGTAGTGGGCGGTGCTGCTGAACACGCCGCGGTCCAGAGACACCAGTTCCAGGGACACGCTGCCGTCCACGCCGGCCATGGAGGTCTGCAGTTCCTTGTTGGCGTTCTGGATCGCGGTTTGCAGGACCGGCTCCAGTTGTTTACCGGTGTACCAGGCGCCGCCTGCACTGACGACGCCAACGGCGACAACGAAACCCAAAAGAACGACTGCTGGCTTATTCATGAAGTGACCTGATCAAATCCTGTGAGAGGTGGGCTGTCTTCCTTGAACTGTAGGAGCGAGCTTGCTCGCGAAGAACGCACAGGCACCGCGTTCATTCAGAATGCACGCGTTATCGTTGACGTTTTTCGCGAGCAAGCTCGCTCCTACAGTACTGGCCCGTATGGCCGAAAGGCTGGGGAAGATTAGCACTGGCGGGCGCAAACGGCCCAGCCTTTCAGAGGGATCAGTTCAGCAGGAGTTCAGGAGTACTCCAGTTCAATTTCATCCAACTGGTGATCGAAGCTCTTCAGGCGCGCCGTCCAGGTGTAGACCAGCACCTCAAACTCGCGGTGTATCACCGCGTTGCCGGGGGTGTCGGTCTTGGGGTCACAGAAGTCCAGCTGGTAGCGCTCACGGGCCATCTGCGTGGCGACATCGGACAATTCCCGCGCATTATTGAGCCAGTGCCTACCGTCCGCGACCTGCCGGTCGAGCACCACGCACTGCTTCTTCAGGACTTCGAGGCTTTTTTCCAGGGGCGTGCCGGTGAGGTCGCCCATGACTTCCTGGAAGGTGCGCCCGGGTTGCCAGTAGCTGCCCCAGAAATAGCGGTCGAACACGGTTTCGACACGGCGCAGGGCAACCTTGGTGTCCCAGATCGTTACGCGGGTCTTGCCTTGCTCGAGCAGCTTTCGCTTCACCCGCTGGTTTTGATAGGACGCCCAGGCCACCACGCCGATGGACAAGGTGCCGATAACCAGACAGGCGCTGTCGAGAAACACCATGGCCTTGTCGAGTTGGTGGGCGAGCATGACCCCGTAGAAATACGCGGCCGATAACAGCACCAGTGCGAAGAGCACGCACCAGAAAGCGGGAGCATAAGGGTTTTTCATTATTGGAATCCCCATGAGCAAACGCGAGCAGTGTCAGGCGAGGCGTTACGCCCCTTAGACACAGCATAGCTATCACCTCATGGATTGCCGGGTTTTACCCCTTGCGTTCGTCCGCTTTCCCAGCCGCCGCCCAGGGCCAGGAACAGGTCGATCTGGCTCATCGCAACCTGGGTGTTGGCCGCCGCCAATTGCGCGCGCATGGTGGTGTAGGTGCGGGTCGCTTGCAGGTCGGCGAGGAACGACTCGCGCCCGGCCTGGAAGAAGCGGTGGGTCTGGTCTGCCGCTTCACGTGCCGAGCGTTCGGCGTCGGCCAGCGCCTCACGGCGCTGCAACATGGCGGTGTACTGCGCCAGGCCGGTCTGGGTTTCGCGGATCGCATTGAGCACCACCCCGTCGAAATGCGCCAGGGCGCCCTGGGTCGCGGCTTCGGCTTCGTGGATACGGGCGCGGGCGCCGTTGGTCGGCACTGTCCAGCTGATCATCGGGCCAAAGCCCCAGCGATTGGTCGCCGGCTGGCCGAGGTTGTCGAGCAGGCCCACTGTGCCCACCGTGGCGCCGATGGCGATGTCCGGGTACAAGGCGCCGGTGGCCACGCCGATGCGCGCGGTGGCAGCGGCCAATTGACGTTCGGCCTGGCGTACATCCGGGCGGCGCTTGAGCAGGGCCGCGCCGTCGCCCACCGGCAACAATTGCGCAATGTGCGGCAGCTCGGCGCAACTGGCGGTGCCGGCCGGCAGTTGATCGAGCGGTTTGGCCAGCAGCATCGACAGCCGGAACAGCCCCGCCTGGCGCGCCGCTTCGTAGCGCGGCATATCGGCGCGCAGAGATTTGTATTGGGTTTGCGAGCGCGTGACCTGGGTTTCATCGCCACGCCCGGCGTCGCGCAGGCGCTGAGTGAGCTTGGTGCTTTGCGCTTGCAGGTCGAGGGATTCGTTGGCAATCGCCAGCTCTTCGTTGGCGGCGCAGACCTGGGTGTAGGAACGCACCACATCGGCCACCAGAGTAATGCGCGCGATATCGGCGGCCGCCTGGGCCGCATCGGCGCTGGCCTGAGCGCTTTCGATGCCACGCTGCAGGGTGCCGAACAGGTCGAATTGATACGAGGTGGTGATGCCGACACTGCCGATGTTGCCCACCGGGACTTTGTCTTCCAGCAAGAAGGCTTCGCCAGACTCCTGCAACCGCTGGGCTTCGGCCTTGGCCCCGGCGCTCCAACCGCCTGCGGATTCGGCCTGCTGGGTCTGATAGCGCGCGCGTTGCAAATTGGCGGCGGCCACACGCAAGTCGGTGTTGGAGGCCATGGCCTGGCGCACCAGCTCATCCAGGCGCGGGTCTTTGTAAAGTTTCCACCAGTCCGTCGGCACGGGCGCGGACATCACATTATTGCCCTCCCCCGCGATAGCGCCTTGCAGGTCGCCACGGTTGACGGCAGCGGTGTCCGGCAGTTTGTAATCCGGGCCGACCGCCTGGCAGGCCGACAGCAACACCCCCAGCGCAGCGGTGGCCAGCAGTTGCTTCATGGCTGGTCTCCGGCTCTGGCCTTGTCATCGATGATCGACACCGTCGCCGTACGCCCGGCGATCATGCGAAAGTCCGGTGGCACGTCATCAAAGGCAATACGCACGGGAATCCGCTGGGCCAGGCGCACCCAGCTGAACGCCGGGTTGACGTTGGGCAGCAGGTTGGAGCCGCTGCTGCGGTCGCGGTCTTCGATACCGGCAACGATGCTCTGCACATGCCCATGCAGGCGGGCGTTGTCACCGATCACGCGGATATCCACGCCCATGCCGACGTGGATGCCGTCGAGCTTGGTCTCTTCGAAGTAGCCGTCGATATGGAAGGAATTGCTGTCCACCACCGACAGCACCGGCCGCCCGGCGGTGACGAACTCCTGGGTGCGCGGCGCGCGGTCGTTGACATAGCCGTCCACGGGGCTGCGGATCACCGAACGGTCGAGGTTGAGCTGGGCGGAATCCACCGTCACTTGCGCCTCGGCCAGCGCCGATTGGGCACGGGCCACGCGGGACTGGCTTTCTTCCAGTTGCTCGCTGGGCACCAGGTTGCCCAAGCCACGGTTACGCTTGTACTCACGCTGGGCCTGGGCCAGGGTTTCCTGGCGATCGGCCACGGCGGCCTGGGCCTGGCGCAGGGCCAGCTTGAAGCGGTCCTGGTCGACGGCAAACAGCACCTGGCCCTTGGTCACCAGTTGGTTGTCGCGCACGTCCACCCGCTGGATCAGCCCGGACACGTCCGGGGCGATCTGCACGATGTCGGCGCGGATGTGCCCGTCGCGGGTCCAGGGCGCAAACATGTAGTACATGACCATGCGCCACACGACGACGACCGCGAAACTCACGATCAACAGCGTCAGGACTACACGGCCGATGGTCAAAAAAGGTTTTTTCATGTCATCAAATATCGACTGAGTGAGTCCACCGCGCCCAGCAACAGCGCGTAGAGCCCCACATTGAACAATGCCCGGTGCCAGACCAGGCGATAGAAGTGCATGCGCGTCAACAGCCCGTGCACCACCAGAAACAACACATAGGTAATGCCCATCAGCACCAGCAGCGTGGGCAGGAATACGCCGCTGATATCCAGGTCACCGATCATAAAGGCGCTCCATCGGGTAGCGGCGCTTCCATTTCCGTGCCGCCAATGAACTCCACGCCAGGCAACAGCGCCAGGCGCAGGCCGGCCAGGGCATGCAGCAGGTGCAGGCGCGTGTCACCGTCGTCTTGCAGGCCCTGGCCGTTGAGGGCGCGGCGTGTGCGGTCCAGGGTCATCAGCAGACCGCTGGGCGCGGGCAAGCGTTCACCGGCCTTGAGGCACGCCTTGAAATAACCGCCCACGCCTTCCACCACCTGGTTGAGCAGCACGCGAGGCACGCCGAGGATGCGCGGCGAGTAGGCGAGCAGATCGAGCAGGTTCAGCGCCACGCGCAGGTCGCGCAGCGCGGTGCCGGTATCCTGGCCGGTAAGGGCCAGGCGCGGCAGGTGCTGCATCAGGCGGTCGAGCATTTGCGCGGCCATGTGCCGGTGTTCGGCCAGGGTCGCAGGTTCAGTGAGGCTGACGATGTCGCGCCAGCTGAAACGGGTCAGGCGCTTGGCCGCCAGTTCCGCGCCGAAGGGCCGCGCGATCAGGGTCCAGATAAAGGCAAACAGCAGGCCTACGGGACCGGCCAGGTTGACGTTGGCGAAGTTGAGAAAGTCCGCGTCATAGGCGCCCTGGATGCTGATGAACGATGAAGTGTTGACCAGCGTCAGCAGCATGCCCAGGTAAAAGCGCGGCTGCACGGTGAGGGTGCCGATGCAGATGAACGGCACGGCGAACGCCAGCACCAGCATCGGGAAATCGTGCAGGTTGGGCAGCACCAGGAACAGGTACAGGCTGGCGAGCAGCACCGACATGGCGGTCCAGAAAAAGAACCGGTAGATCTGCGGTGCGGGGTCGTCCATCGAGGCGAAAAAGCTGCAGGCGACGGCGGCCAGGATCACTGCGCTGCCGCCGTCGGTCCAACCCAGCAGAATCCACAGCACCGAGGCGACGATAATCGCGCTGACGGTGGAAAACGCCGAGTAGAACATCAGGCCCCGGTCGAGGAACGGCGTGAGCCGGCCCAGGCGCCAGTGACGGTATACGGCGCGCCAGGTGTCCTGGCTTTCGCACTGGATGGCGGCTTGCAGGCTGCGGCAGTCTTGCCACAGGTCGACCCATTCGCCGAGGCGGTACAGGGCGTTGGAGAACAGCAGCGTGTGGCGGTCGTCCAGCGCTTCGCCTTGGGGTTGCGCGGCGTCGATCTGGTCGCGCAGCACGCGCCAGCGTTCAAGGGGAGCTGTTTGGGTGGTGCTTTGCAGCCAGGCATTGGCCTCCTGGAGCAACGGCGTGAGCTGAGCGAGAAACTCGGGGGCGCGATGTTCGATGGCGTACACCGCATCGTCCAAGGCGTCGATCACCGGCAACAGGTGAATCATGCGCCCGCGCAGTTCCTTGGTGTTGCGCACCGTCTGCGGCCGCGCGCCTTCGTGGGGCAACTGGCCGATCATCAATTCGAGGGTGTTGAAGGTCGCGACCATGCCACCGCGCAGGATGCTGACGGCTTCCGGGTCTACATCGCGGGTGAGAAAACGTTGGCCGTAGACCTGGGCGTCGGTAAACCACTTGGCCACGGAGCCATCGAACACAGGCATCAGGCGACGCGGCCAGAACATTGCGCCCACCACCGCCGCCACGGCGATGCCGAGGAAGATTTCCTCGGTACGCGCCTCAGCCACGTCCCACACCGCCAACGGGTTATCCACTACCGGCAGGGCAATCAGCGGCAAGGTGTAGCCGGCCAGCATCAGCGCGTAGTTGTTGGCGGTGCGCAGGTGCAGGGAGAGAAACAGCAAGGTCCCGGTCCACAACGCGATCACCACCACCAGGATGTAGGGTGACTGCACGAACATTGGCACAAAAAACACCGCCGCCGCCGCGCCCATCAAGGTGCCGATAGCGCGGTACAACGCCTTGGAACTGGTGGGGCCGACAAAGGGGCTGGAGACGATATACACCGTGGCCATCGCCCAATAGGGACGCGGCATTTGCATGAGCATGGCGATGTACAGCGCGATCATCGACGCGGCGAAGGTACGCACCCCGTAGAACCAGTCGCGAGCGGGCGGAAAGCCGGTCAAGAATCCGTTCAAGGCGCCACAGCCTCGGCTGCCTCGAAGGCGCGCAGAACGCGCAATGCGGCTTGCAAGTCGTCGGGGGGCAGATCCGCCAGGACGTCCCTGCGCAGGCGCACCAGTTGCGCCTCCACCGCCTGCACCAGTTCGCGGCCGCGCTCGGTGAGGCTCAAGGCCTTGGCGCGGCGGTCGTGGATGTCCTCGGTGCGGCACACGTAGCCGTCGCTGCACAGGCGGTCGAGCAGGCGCACCAACGAGGGGCTCTCCATACCGGAAGCCTGGGCCACCTTGACCTGGTGCACGCCGTCACCCAGGCGGCCGATCATCAGCAGCGGCACGGCGCAGGCTTCGGAGATGCCATAGCTCACCAGCGTGGTCTGGCAGATTTTGCGCCAATTACGGGCGCCCACCACCATGCTGCTGCTGAGGTTCATCTGGAGTTGTTCGAGGGATTGAGGCACGGGATCGTTCGCATACAGTTAGTTTGCTAACTATCAATATGGTGGATCGATGCGCGCCCGTCAAGTTTGGAAACAATTTCGCGGATGAGTGGAGCGGTATAGCGCTGACACCGCTGGACGAATGTGGGAGGGGGCTTGCTCCCGATAGCGGTGAAACAGGCAATAAACTGTCGACTGACACTCCGCTATCGGGAGCAAGCCCCCTCCCACATTTAGAGAGGCGTAAAGACATCACGCAACCTCAAAAAAAGTTCACCTAGCCGACTAAAGCCCGGTTTTTTTCAACCCTCACCATTTTTTTTCAAGTTTTGGCCTTTTTACACATTTTTTTGCACATTTCGGGCGCCAGCCACGCCAACAACCGCTCGACGCACTGCTGTGCCGACAGCACGCCGGTATCCAGCACCAGCGACGCATGGGGCGGTGGCTCGTAAGGCGAGCCGATGCCGGTGAACCCCGGCAGTTCTCCCCTTCGCGCACGGGCGTAGTGCCCCTTGGGGTCGCGGCCTTCGCACACCGCCAGTGAGGCGCTGCACCATACTTCGCGATAATCGGCGCCCAGGCGCTCGGCAAACACCGCGCGCAGCTCAACCAGCGGCGCGATCAACGCCAGGATCACGATGTGCCCGTTTTCCACCAGCAATGCCGCGAGTTCGCTGGCGCGGCGGATGTTTTCCAGGCGATCGCTGTCGGCAAACCCCAGGTCTTTGTTGAGGCCACCGCGCAAGGCGTCGCCGTCGAGTACCAGGCTCTGACGGCCCTGTTCGAACAGCGCCGCGTGCAACCCCTGGGCCAGGGTGGATTTGCCCGAGGCAGGCAAACCGGTGAGCAGGATCGCCACGCCGCAATGCCCATTGCGCGCTTCGCGTTGACGGCGAGTGACGCTCGCCGTCGGCGCTACCAGGTTATTTGGCGACGGCACGTGGCACCGGCGTGGTGATATTGCCGGCAGCCCACGCTGATTCGCGGCCAGCCAGCGCCGTGGCGATGGACTGCACGCGGTCCGAGTCCAGCTCTTCGGGCAACGGGTCGAGCCCAGCGCTGGCGAAAATCTGGCCATAGGCGTTGCGCAGGTCGGCGTAGGCCAGGTCGCGGCGCAGGTCGGCTTGCAGGGTGTTGAGTTCGCCCTGGATCAGGTCGAGCTCACCTAACCCGGCGGCCTCATGGCGGTTGCGCAACTGGGTGAGGATTTGCCCGTCGATGCTGGCCAGTTGTTCGCTGGTCTTGAACTGGCGCACGGCTTCCTGGTAATTGGCGTTGGCCACGTAGACCTGGGCCAGCACCGCGATGGACATCGCCTGGCGTCGGGCTGTCGCGACGTTTTCACCGGCCTTGGCGACGTCGATGGCGGCCGGTGCGGAGATCACGTTGAACAGGTTCCAGGTGATCTTGGCGCCGTAGTCGGCCCAGCGGTTGTCGACCAGAAACGAGTTGCTGTCGTAATGGCCTCCGGCCGAAAACTCCAGGCCCGGCAGCAGGCGCAGCATGGCTTTGCGGGTTTCGGCGGCGCTGATGCGGGTCTGGTAGTCCTGCTCGCGCAGTTCAGGGCGGTTGGCCAGGGCTTCCTGCTCCAGGCTGGCCAGCTTGACCTTCAGTTGCGGCACGCTGTAGTCATCCGGCGTTACCAGCTTGAGGTCGGTGCCCATGGGCAGGTTGATCAGGGTAGCCAGTTCGGTCTTGGCCAGGGACAGCGCGCGGCGCTGTTCCTGCAACTGGCGCGTGGCTTCGATCAGCGAGCGCTGGTAACCGAGGGCCTGCACCGGGTCGCCGATGCGCTGCTCGCTCATGCTCTGGCTGTTGGTCTGGGCCTGGTTGACCCGCGCCATCAGGCTGTCGATCTGGGTCAGCAAGCGTTCGGCCGCCACGGCGCGCCAATAGGCCGAGCGCACGTCCTGCACGATGGTGTTGATCACCTTGCGCCGACGTTCCTGGATGATCAGGCGCTGGTCGCCCTGCTGCTTGGCGCTGATGTAGCTCACACCAAAGTCGAGAACGTTCCACACCATGGTCAGGTCCGCCACGCGGCGGTCGCGGTCCTGGGAAGTGGACGGTTCCAGCGACTGGTTGCCACTGAGCACGCTCTGGCTGCTGGAGGCGTTGGTGTTGTTGCGCCCGGCGTAGCCCGCGGACAGGGCCATGCGCGGCAGCATGTCGAAGCTGGAAAGGTCGGACTGACGCATGGCCAGGGCTTCTTCCATGATCTTCAAGCGGCCTTCAAGGTTGTACTTCACCGCACGGGCCATGGCCTGGTGCAACGTGAGCGGGCCGCTCAGCGGCTCCTGGTCCTTGTACATGCCTTGCAGATCGCTGCGGGCTCGCTGCTCACTGACACTGCGTTCAATCGGCTCGCTGGTGACTGCACAACCGCTTATCGCCAGCGCCAGCAAGCTGGCGCCGAACAACTTATGACCTGTTTTCATCCTTGGAGCGCCCCTGTTCCTGCGTCTTGAGTTAAGTATGTTCAAGCCTGCATTTCGCTGATGCCGACCTGTTGCAGTGCATGCGCCAGGTCAATCACCTGGCGTTGTTCGGTGTCCTTGAGTTGCTGCAATTGCTGGCCGAGGGTCGGCGCGCCAAATACGCCACGCAACCCGTGGGCCGGGTCGGACTGGCCCTTGATCGACTTGCTGTCGAACGCCTTGAGGCCGCTGTCGTCGCCGCCGCTTTCACGGTTGAACAGGCTCGACAAGGAGCTTGAACCAAACACTCCGCCATCGCCGCCGCCAAAGCCGAGAAAGCCCTTGCCGCTGCCGTCACCGGCGTCGTTATTGCTGAAAACCTGGGCGATAAAGCTCGGCGCCGACGCACCGTTTTGAATGAAGATACTGCCCAGGGGCGGCAAACCCGCGCCTATTTCGCGCGGTGCAAACAACGGCGAGAAGCCGATGAGTGAGCCGAGATTGCCGGTCGGCGGGCCGAAGATAACGGGCTGCAATGGCACGTTCGTCGCCACCTGCGACGGTGCCGGCTCGGTGACGCGAAACAGCGGGTCGCCAGTCAACGTAACGGTATTGATCGAGAAGTTGTTGGAGTTGGCAAAACCGCTGCCCGTATTGCCCGACAGGTCATTCACCAGCCCGGTATCGAGGGTGATGAAGTTGCTCGGGTCGTTGAGGTTGGCTGCCGGGGTCAAAGTGGCCGTCCAGGTCTGGCCGCCATCGCTGGTTGCCAGGTTGGACAAGCTGCCGTTGGCCACGCTCAGGTCATCGAGGTCGAAGCCACTGACTTTCTCGCTGAAGGTGAAGGTCACGGTGGTGGTCTGGCCCACCGTCAGGTTCGGGTTGGCGATGCTGATCGTCGCGGTGGGGCGTTCGCCATCGATCGCATAGTTGTTGGAGATAGTAATGCTGCTGCCGGCATTACCCGCCGTGTCATTGACTTGACCCGCATCCAGCACGATCAGGTTGGTCGCATCGCTGATCACTGCTGTCGGGGTCAGGAGGGCGGTCCAGGTTTTACCGCCATCCTGGCTTGTCAGGTTGGACAGCACAGCATTGGCCACACTCAGGTCCGACAGGTCAAAGCCGCTCACTGCTTCGCTGAAGGCGATGGTAACGGTGGTGGTCTGCCCGATGCCCAAGGTGCCGTTGGCCACGGAAATACTCGCGGTGGGGCGTTGGGTGTCGACGGCATAGTTGTTGGAATCGGTGGTGCCGCTGCCTGCGTTGCCGGCCGCGTCCTGCACGCCGCTGTTGTTCAGCGTGACCAGGTTGCTGGTGTCGGTGATGTTGGCTGTCGGCGTCAGGGTCGCGGTCCAGGTCACGCCGCCATCGCTGGAGGCCAGGTTGCCCAGAGTGCCATTGGCCACGCTCAGGTCGCCGACGCTCAAGCCACTGACTGCCTCGGAGAAGGTAATGGTGACTTGGGCAGTCTCACCCACCTTCAATGCGCCGTGGTCGACCACAACCGTCGCGGTCGGCCGCAGCGTGTCGATGCTGAAGTTACCGGAGCCCGTCACGCCACTGCCGACATTGCCTGCCAGGTCGCTGACACCGGCGTTATCCAGAGTGATCAGGTTGGTGGTGTCGTGAATATCGCTGGTCGGAGTAAACGTTGCCGTCCAGGTGATGCCGCCGTCCGTGCTGCTCACCGCCGAGAGTGTGCCGTTGGGCACGCTCAGGTCGCTGTTGTCGAAACCTGAAACCGCCTCGTTGAAGGTGATGGTCACCAGCGAAGTTTCCCCGGCGGCCAGGGTCGGGTCGGCGACCACGATCGTGGCCGTTGGGCGCTGGCTGTCGATGGTGTAGTTGTTCGAGTCGGTGGTGCCGCTGCCGACGTTGCCGGCCTGGTCGGCGATGCCGGTATTGTTCAGCGTAATCACATTGCTGGTGTCGGTGATTCCGGCCGTCGGCGTGAAGGTTGCGGTCCAGGTAATGCCGCCGTCGCTGCTGCTCAAGGCGCTCAGGGTACCGTTGGCAACCGCGAGGTCGGCGTTGGTAAAGCCGGTGACCGCCTCGGAGAAGGTGACCGTTACCAGCGAAGTCTGGCCGACACCGAGGGCGGTATTGGCAAGCACAATGCTGGCGGTCGGGGCCTGTGTGTCGATGGCGTAGTTGTTGGAGTCGGTGGTGCCATTGCCGACGTTGCCCGCACCATTTTGCACGCCACTGTTGTCCAGGGTGATCAGGTTGCTGGTGTCGGTGACATTGCTGATCGGCGTAAACGTCGCCGTCCAGGTGATACCGCCGTCACTGCTGCTCACCGCGCTCAGCGTACCGTTGGCGATGGCCAGGTCGGCGTTGCTGAACCCGCTGACCGCTTCGCTGAAAGTGATGGTGACCAGTGAGGTTTCGCCGACGCTTAACGCGGTGTCCGCGACCACGATGGTTGCCGTCGGTTGCACCGTATCAATGGTGAAGTTGCCCGAGTTGGTGATGCCGGTACCGGCATTACCGGCCAGGTCGGCGACCCCGGCGTTGTTCAGGGTGACCAGATTGGTGGTGTCGCGCAGGCTGGAGTTCGGGGTGAAGGTTGCCGTCCAAGTGATGCCGCCGTCGGCGCTGCTCACCGCCGAGAGGGTGCCGTTGGGCACGCTCAGGTCGCTGTTGTCGAAACCTGAAACCGCCTCGTTGAAGGTGATGGTCACCAGCGACGTTTCCCCGGCGGCCAGAGTCGGGTCGGCGACGAGGATCGTGGCCGTCGGGCGCTGGCTGTCGATAGTGTAGTTGTTCGAATCGGTGGTGCCACTGCCGACGTTGCCGGCCTGGTCGGCGATGCCGGTATTGTTCAGCGTGATCAGGTTGCTGGTGTCGGTGATTCCGGCCGTCGGCGTGAAGGTTGCGGTCCAGGTAATGCCGCCATCGTTGCTGCTCAAGGCGCTCAGGGTACCGTTGGCAACCGCGAGGTCGGCGTTGGTAAAGCCGGAGATCGCCTCAGAGAAGGTGACCGTTACCAACGACGTCTGGCCGACGCCGAGGGTGGTATTGGCAAGCACAATGCTGGCGGTCGGGGCCTGGGTGTCGATGGCGTAGTTGTTGGAGTCGGTGGTGCCACTGCCGACGTTGCCCGAGCCGTTCTGTACACCGCTGTTATCCAGGGTGATCAGATTGCTGGCATCGGTAATGGCGCTGGTGGGCGTGAACGTTGCCGTCCAGGTGATACCGCCGTCGCTGCTGCTCACCGCGCTCAGCGTACCGTTGGCGATGACCAGGTCGGCGTTGCTGAAACCGCTGACCGCTTCGCTAAAAGTGATGGTGACCAGTGAGGTTTCGCCGACGCTTAACGCGGTGTCCGCGACCACGATGGTTGCCGTCGGTTGCACCGTATCGATGGTGAAGTTGCCCGAGTTGGTGATGCCGGTACCGGCATTACCGGCCAGGTCGGCGACCCCGGCGTTGTTCAGGGAGATCAGATTGGTGGTGTCGCGCACGCTGGCGTTCGGGGTGAAGGTTGCCGTCCAGGTGATGCCGCCGTCGGCGCTGCTCACCGCCGAGAGAGTGCCGTTGGGCACGCTCAGGTCGCTGTTGTCGAAACCTGAAACCGCCTCGTTGAAGGTGATGGTCACCAGCGAGGTCTCACCGGCGCTCAACACTGGGTCGGCGACCACGATCGTGGCCGTTGGGCGCTGGCTGTCGATGGTGTAGTTGTTCGAATCGGTGGTGCCGCTGCCGACGTTGCCGGCCGAGTCGGCGATGCCGGTATTGTTCAGCGTGATCAGGTTGCTGGTGTCGGTGACTCCGGCCGTCGGCGTGAAGGTTGCGGTCCAGGTAATGCCGCCATCGCTGCTGCTCAAGGCGCTCAAGGTACCGTTGGCAACCGTCAGGTCGGCGAGGGTAAAGCCTGTGACCGCCTCGGAGAAAGTGACCGTTACCAGCGACGTCTGGCCGACGCCGAGGGCGGTATCGGCAAGCACAATGCTGGCGGTTGGGCGCTGGGTGTCAATGGCGTAGTTGTTGGAGTCGCTGGTACCGCTGCCGACGTTGCCCGAGCCGTTCTGTACACCGCTGTTGTCGAGGGTGATCAGGTTGCTGGCATCGGTAATGGCGCTGGTGGGCGTGAACGTCGCCGTCCAGGTGATGCCGCCGTCGCTGCTGCTCACCGCGCTCAGCGTACCGTTGGCGATGGCCAGGTCGGCGTTGCTGAAGCCGCTGACCGCTTCGCTGAAGGTGATGGTGACCAGAGAGGTTTCACCGATGCTTAACGCGGTGTCCGCGACTACGATGGTCGCCGTCGGCTGTACGGTGTCGATCGTGTAGTTGGCCGAGTTGGTGGTGCCGGACCCGGCGTTGCCGGCGAGGTCGGCGACGCCGGTATTGGCCAGGGTAATCAGGTTGGTGGCGTCATTGACGCCAAGCGTCGGCGTGAAGGTGGCGGTCCAGGTGATCCCGCCATCGCTGCTGCTGACGGCCGTCAACGTGCCGTTGGCAATCGACAGGTCGGCATTGGTGAAACCGCTGACAGCCTCACTGAAGGTGACAGTGACCAGCGAGGTCTCACCAGCGCTCAACACCGGGTCGGCGACCACGATGGTCGCGGTTGGCCGGACGGTATCGACGGCATAATTGGCCGAATCGGTGGTGCCGCTGCCGGCGTTGCCGGCCTGGTCGGCGATGCCGGTATTGTTCAGGGTGATCAGGTTGGTGGCGTCGCTGGTGCTGGCGGCAGGGGTAAAGGTCGCTGTCCAGGTAATCCCCCCGTCGCTGCTGCTGACAGCCGTCAATGTGCCGTTGGCAATCGTCAGGTCGGCATTGGTGAAACCCGACACGGCTTCACTGAAGGTGATGGTCACCAGCGAGGTGTCGCCGATTTTCAGGGCCGTGTCGGCCATTACGATGGACGCGGCCGGGCGCTGGGTGTCGATGGTGTAGTTGTTGGAGCTGGTGGTGCCGAGGCCCTGGTTGCCATTCACATCACTGACCCCGGTGTTATCCAGGGTGATGAGGTTGGTGGTGTCGGTGATGCTGGCCGTCGGGGTGAGCGTCGCGGTCCAGGTGATGCCGCCGTCGCTGCTGCTGACGGCCGACAACGTACCGTTGGCGACAGCCAGGTCCGCGTTGGTAAAGCCGCTGACGGCCTTGTTGAACGTGATGGTGACCGTTGAGGTTTCACCGATGGCCAGCGCGGTGTCGGCCACGACGAGGGTGGCGGTCGGACGCGTGGTGTCGACCACGAAGTTGTTCGAATCGGTGGTGCCCTGCCCGGTGTTCCCGGCAGCGTCTGCTACCCCGGCGTTATTCAGGGTAATCACGTTGGTGGTGTCAGTGACGCTGTTGGTGGGCGTGAACGTGGCCGTCCAGGTGATGCCGCCGTCGCCGCTGGTGACGGCCGACAGCGTCCCGTTGGCGAGGGTCAGGTCCGCGTTGGTGAAACCGCTCACGGCCTCACTGAAGGTGATGGTCACCAGCGAGGTTTCACCGATGCTCAGGTTATTGTCGGCGACCACGATGGTCGCGGTCGGCCGAGCCGTATCAATGGCGTAGTTGGCCGAATCGGTGGTGCCGCTGCCGGCGTTACCGGCCTGGTCGGCAATGCCGGTGTTATCCAGGGTGATCAGGTTGGTGGCGTCGGTGATAGCAGTGGTCGGGGTAAAGGTCGCCGTCCAGGTGATACCGCCGTCGCTGCTGCTCACCGCGCTCAGCGTACCGTTGGCGATGGTCAGGTCAGCGTTGGTGAAACCGCTTACGGCTTCACTGAAAGTAAAGGTCACTGCCGTGGTTTCGCCGGCTTTGAGTGCCGTGTCGGTGATAGCGATCGTGGCCGTCGGGCGAAGCGTGTCGACCACGTAGTTGGCGGAATTGGTGGTGCCGACGCCGACTGCGCCGTCGGAGATGGCCGCCACGCCGGTGTTGTCCAGGGAGATAACGTTGGTGGTGTCCGAGATGGCATTGGTGGGCGTGAACGTCGCCGTCCAGGTAATGCCGCCGTCGGCGCTGGAAACGGCCGTCAACGTGCCATTGGCGATGGCCAGGTCGGCATTGGTGAAGCCGCTCACGGCCCGGCTGAAGGTGATGGTCACCAGCGAGGTATCGCCAATTTTGAGGGCGCTATCGGCCAGCACGATGGTCGCGGTCGGGGGCTCGACATAGGCGGTATTGAGGACGCCGCCACTGCTGTAAATCGAGGGCTGCGCGCTCGGCGTGGTACCCGCGGTGCCCCCGCTCGTGGGGCCGCCTACCCCGCTGGCCGCGGCGTTACCGCTCAGCGCGGCAAAGTTGGCGGCGGTGATCAACACGGTCCCGCCGTTGTTCCAGATGGCTCCCACACCGCGACCACCGGCGCCGCCGTCGAAGATCTTGCCGCCGCTGCCGCCGCCCCCACCGCCGCCGCCGGCCGCGATGTTGTTGCTGATCACCGAAGCACCGATCACTTTCAGGGTGCCGCTTGAAGCGTTGTAGATACCGCCCGATGCATTGCCGCCGACGCCGCCGACCTTGTCCCAGCCGGAACCGCCACCGCCACCGCCAATCGACAGCGTGCCGTTGGTCGCCGATCCGCCGTCACCGCCGTGGCTGTAGCCGGAGGCGCCATTGCCACCCAGGCCGCCGGTGCTGGTGCCGCCGCGTCCGCCCATGTCGTTGACTGAGTAGCCACCCCCGTAGCCGCCAGCGCCGGCGCTGCCGGCGCCCCCTGCATACGTGAGGTTGCCTGGGCCGGTCGAACCGCCATGGCCGCCGCTTCCCCCACCGATACCCCCGCCGCCGCCACCACCGCCGCCGGAATAGGCGGGCGTCACGCCACCACCGCCACCGCCACCGGACGCGGCGTTGGCGGTGACCGTCACGTTGTTGAGCGTGAGGGTGCCAGCGTTGAAAATCCCGCCGCCCATCGCGCCCGCCGCTGCCGCGCCGCCGTTGCCGCCGTTGCCCGCCACCAGCCCTTTGGTGATGACCAGGCCATCGAGGGTTACCGTGCTGCCGGACGCGATTTCCACGACGCGGGACCGGTACTGGCCATCGAGGGTGATATCCGCGGTGCCGTTGTTGTCCAGGTCGCCATCGACGGTGATGTTCTTGTTGATCAGCAACTCGGACGTGAGCGCCACGGTCGAGCCGGAGAGGCCGGCATTGAACGTGACGATATCGCCGTTCTGCGCCGAGGCGATGGCCGCGCGCAGCGAGCCGACCCCAGTGTTGAGGTTGTTGGTGGCGGTCCAGGTCGCCAGGCCCCACTGGTAATCGCTCATGGCTTTGGTCGACAGCACGTTGGCGCTTTCGATGGAGCCGGTGGCGATCTCCAGGTCCCAGTCGCCACCCACGCCCGTGCGGTTGATCGACGCCGCCACGTCGCGGCCGGTCAACTGCGCCAGGGAATCGACAAAATTCAGGCCGCGTTCGCCCTCGGCGGTGTAGCAGCCGTAAATCAGGATGTCGCCGCCAACGTTCATGTCCTTGCCGATTTGCCCCAGCACCGCGCTGCGGGCCGCGACGTTGTCGGCCGACAGGTAGGTAGTACCGAGCCACAGATCGCCCGCGTTGCCGTGGGCAATGATCTGCACCGAGCTTACGCCCTGGTGAGTGTCGAGGTAGTCGGCAATCTGCTGCAGGCCGTCCTTGCTCGCATCCAGCTGGATGACCTGGGCGCCCGGGGCCACGCCTTGCAACAAGCTGGCGGAGTCCTTGACCCGGGCATCCACGAACACCACGGTTTGACCGGGCACGGCTACGGGTGAAACGGCTGGCGCGTCGGCCTGGCCGTGGGTGTCTTTGCTCACGCTCGGGTGGTCAGCCGTCGGCGGCTTGGCGGCGTCAGCGGTGGGATGGCTGTCCGGTTGCGCCGCTTCAGCCACGGTGGCGGCGACTGCGCCGTCGAACAGCATGCGCGGCTCCAGGTGCATGATCATCGGCGAGACCCGTGCCCGTACTGCTTCGGTTTCCCGCGACTTGCGATTGCTCCACCACATGCTGCTCACCCGGCGTCAAACGTTCTTGAGAAAAATGAAAACGCCGCGATCAACTGATCGCGGCGTTGGCCTTCATACGAATCACATTGGCGGCGCTGGCTGAGCCGTCCTGCCAAAACGACAACTCGGTGTACTGCTGGAACAAGTCCGGCGGCAGGATGGTGCGCCGCGACTGCAAACGCACCTTGGGCTGGACCTTGTGCAACCCGGAAACGCCCAGCGCCTCGTCGAATGCCGGCGCGTCGTAGGCGAGGTTGTCGAAGTCATGCTCAAACCATGGCTCGCCGATAAAATCGTAGACCAACCGCATGACCCGCTCCGGGGCTTGGCTGAGCAGGTCGTAATCGACGATCAGCAAAGAATCGGCATGCTCACCGTAATAGGCTTCCTTGAGCGCAGCCCAGGCAAACCCGACCAGACGGTTGCGCTGGGCCAGGGTTTCACAGCGGCTGTAGACCGTATTGCGCTCGACGTCATCGCCAAACAGCTTGGTGTTTTCGAAAGGATTGGCGCGATACAGGCGTTCCAGGCTGTCCATGATCCAGGCAACGTTGCGCACACAGGCGACGACCTTGGCCTGGGGAAACAGGTCGTGCAGCGCAGGCATGCGCGCGCACCACTGGCGGTTGGTGTCGAATACCACCGGGATGGAGGCTTTGTCGGCGTAGTAGGAATCAAACAGGCCGCGCAACAGGCGACGACGGGTGTTGGCATCGATGACCGAGCCAAACTCGCTGCCGGCGCTGCACTGCGCCAGCACACCATTGAACAAGGTGCCTAAAGGGCTGCTCATGCCGGCGTGAAAACGCGGGTTCTGCAATAAAATCGCAGAGAGCAGGGTCGAGCCGGAGCGCGGCAAGCCCGAGATAAAGTGATACTGCAATCCGTTCACCACTTTGTAGGACAAAAATCCGTTTGTGGGCCGCAGCGTAGTTGAGAAACACAGTGCCGACTAGCGATCATTTGCCACTATTTTGGCATGCCCCCAATACCGATTCGTGATTAGCGGCAACCGGCGGGCCGCGAAGGCTCTGGCCCGCCACACAGCACGAATAACCGCGCCCGCGCGCCGCCGCCGTCCTGCTGCAAAAGTTCTTGCCAGCCTGACGGAATCGGCGCGAATTCATCCGGCAGCTCGTTGCTGCTGATCAGCCAGACACGGCGGGTGTCGGGCGCTAAGGCAGACAGGCGGTCAAGGTAGATGCGCCCGCCGTCCTGATCCACCAGGGTGCCGAAGCCATAGGCATTCGGCCGAGTCGGCGTGCCGTCGGGCCTGGGCGGGGTGTAAAGCTGCAGTTGGGCGTCGGTCTGGTCGTAATACACGTAGCTGAGGTACCACATCATGTCGCTGAGAACGATGCGGTCGCCTTCCTGGTAGTTGCGGTTGACGAACTCCACCGGCACGTTGAACTGATCATGCACATCCACCGTGGCATTGTTTTTCAGCCCCAGCAGTTCCACTCCGACAAACACCACGCACAACGCCGCGCCCAGCCATGCCAGGCGCGTGGGCAGGCGGTCGATGGCCAGGGCCACAAGGATCGGCAAGCCCAGGGCGTATACCGTGAGGTAGCGCTCGATAAACACCGGCGAGATGAACGACACCGCATACACCAGCAGTAGCGGCAACAGGAAGAACAGCGCCAGCAGGCGGGCCGGGTGATGGCGCTCGCGATCCTGCCAGGCGGTGGCAATCACGACGGTGATCAACAACAGCGGGAACAGCCAGAACAGCGGTCGCCAGAAGTCCACGCCTTCATCCTGAAGCGTGAACTGCCAGATCATCGACGGCACTGAAGTCAACGTGACCGGGTCTTCCCAGCCAATGTCACCGCCGACCTTGAGCTGTTCGACGTGTTGCACGAGGTCAAGCAGGTTCGGCAGCCAGGGCAAATACAACGCCACGACCAGCGCATTGGCGCACCACCACGACGGACGCAGGATCAGGCGCTGGCCGGGCGCCTGGGACGGGCACAGCAGCCCCAGGTAAGCCCAGTGCACCAGCACGCACAGTGCCGTGAAGTAATGGGTATAGAAACCGGCGGCCATCAGCAGCGCATAAACGACCAGGTAACGCGTACGCGTGGGTTGGCGCACCCAGTACACCAGCGCCAGCGTGGCCCCCAGTAACCATACGGCCAGCAGCGAGTACATGCGCACTTCCTGGCTGTAGCGCACGGCGGAGGGGAACAACGCCAGCAGCACCCCCGCCAGCACCGCAGCGCGGCGGGTGGACAGTTGCCGCGTGAGCCAGACGCCCAGGCCTACCGCCAGCACGCCGGGGATCGCACTCATGCCGCGAATCGACCAGATGCCGTCGCCGAACAGTTCGATCCAGCCGCGCAGCATGAAAAAGTACAGCGGCGGGTGCACATCATGGGCGGCGTGAAACCACAGGTCGTCCAGGGCGTATTCGCTGAGCAGCAGGCTTGAGCCCTCATCGCCCCAGATCGCCGCAGCCGTCAGGCCATAAAACCGCACGGCCATGGCCAGCGCCAGGATCGGCACCCACCACAAACGGCTGAGCCAACCGGCGCCTTCCCAGGCGCTCGAAAGGCGATTGACTACGGAAAGTGCCGCCACTTTGTCGTCTTGTTCTACCACAGACCGTCGCACCTCAACTCCCCAGACACAGCCCGTTTACCAGGCAAACCCCACACATGCGCAAACACGCGCCACTCTAGGACAAAAGCCCCGGTTTCGCTCGCTGTTTCGCAACCGCCAGGCAGCAAGCAACAACGGCGACTACGCTCTGCGATGGCGCCGGACCGATTGGCGTCTTCCCCCCTGTCACGCCATCACAAGGATGAACGATCCATGGAAGTTTTCATCGGCACCATCCAACCCTTTGCGTTTGATTTCGCCCCCAGAGACTGGGCCCTGTGCGCCGGGCAAACCCTTGCCGTCAACCAGTACCAGGCGCTGTACGCCCTGCTCGGTGTCGTTTACGGCGGAAATGGCAGCGTCAGCTTCATGCTGCCTAACCTGCAAGGTCGAATGCCCATTGGTCAAGGCAGCGGCGCGGGGTTGTCGGCGCGCGTCATTGGCGAGATATCCGGCACGGAATCCGTCACCGCCACCCTGCTCAACCTGCCTGCCCACACCCACGCCATGACACCACTCACCGCCACCACCTCGGTGCAACTGGCGAACACCTCCAGCAACCCGCTGACAGTACCCAGCGCTACCAACGCGTTTATCGGCGCTTCCGGCGGTGGGCCAGGCAGCGCCGCAATCTATTCAGACCAGCAGGGCGCCACGCCGGTCCCTCTGCAGGGCGTGAGCACCGCCGTGGCCGGAGGCACGATCAGTGTCGCCGGCCAGGGCCAAGCCTTGGCCACCATGAACCCTTACCTTGCGATCAATTTCAGCATTGCCTTGAACGGGCTTTTTCCGTCGCGCGATTAACCCCTGGCCGGGGCTCGCAGGCCCCGGCATCTCTGAAATGGAGCCTCACATGTTGAACCTGGTCACCCCGGAACACTTTCGACCGTTGCTTGATGGCACCGCCGTGCTTTACCTGCCCGACGGTTCGGCGCTGCCGATCCAAGTCCAAAGCCTCAGCGAGACCCCCAAGGCCACCTTGCCAGGCAGCCCGCGCGGGGCCTTCAGGGTGCTGCTCGAAAGCCTTGTACCCACGGATTTCGTCGACGGCTTATGCCGTTTACCGCTGGCGGACGCCTGCCTCGAACAGGTGTTTGTGTCCCGCGAGCCCGCCATGGGCCGCGACAGCGAGCGAGGTTATTTCTGCATCGTGTTCAACTGAGACGGGTACCACACCAACCGCTGCGCGGCGGGCGTCTGTTCTTCCACCCGAAACCCCAGCGCCAGGTAATGCCGGCACGCATGGGGGTTGCTCGCCCAGACCACCGTGCTCACCGGGCACATCACCTGCGTGGCCGCCTGCTGCACCCCTTGCAAAACCGCGCGGCCAAAACCCTGGCCACGCGCGGTGGGGATGAATGCCAGGTACAACACCCGGATTTCATGGGCCCCGAAGTCGGCACTCAAGGCGCCGATAGGCGTGTTCAGTTTTTCGATGACATAGTGCAGCGCACCGGGAAAATGCTCGTCCAGGCCCTTTTCCTGGACCTGGAATTGCTGGGCGATCACCTCCTCGACCAGCGCCTGCTCGCCATCAATCCACTGCAGATCCGAACGTGCCGAGCGGTAAAGGCGCTGCAAAAACGGCCCGTCGGTACTGCGTGAGGGACGCATCACCAGGCCCTGCGCCAGGGCACCTTGCTTGTTCGACATTGCGTTCACTCCTAGAACCCGCTTTCCCGTACACCCAACGCCGCCGCCCGTCGCCAGGCCACGCCCAACACCGACTCACTGCGCCCCTGCAGCACCACCACGCCGCGCAATGGCTGACGGGGCGTTGCAATCGCTTGCAGACTTTTCAAGCGTGCGCCGTATTGCGCCTGCACCGGCTCCGGGCGCTGGTTTTCATCGCGGCGCACGGCAATCGGCCCGTGGTGGTCTGAGGTCAGCGCCTCCTGGTCCAGGTAGGCCACACCGTTGGCGTCGATATCGGTCAATTCCACCGGGATTGCCGCGTGCATCGGGTCATCGGCGATAAACCGTCCGGTGGCCCCCGGCGCCACCCGCCACAACTCGGCCTCGGCGATGTAACCGCGCAGGCGGGCGCCTTCTTCCACCACCCGCGCCAGCGAATCCTTGGGCGACAGCCAGCGCCCCACGCTCAATTGCGGCAGCACATCGCGCACCGTGCCGGCGTGAGGCGCGCGCAGCAGCAGGCGTTCGCGCTGGGCGGCCAGGCCACGGTATTCGGCGAGGGCCTGGGACAGGCGCTGATCATTGATGCCGGCGTCCACTGCCGTTTCACTGCGCCCGGCCTGGCGGCGCATCTGCAACTGCAAAATCTCCACTTCGCGACGCACGATGCGTTGCCGGGCGTCCAGGTCCGGTGATTCCAGCTCGATCAGCACCTGGCCCTGGGTCACCACTTGCCCGTCCACCACCCGCAAGTGCTTGACCCGCGCCGCCACCGGCGCATGCAGCGCACTGGCGCGCCCGGCTTCGAGCATGGTCGGCAGCTCCACCGCGCTGCGCCAGGGCACCACCAGCGCGAGCACCACCAGCACCAGGCCCAGGCTGCTGAGCATGACCCGCGGCGCATGGGCCTGGCTGCGTCGGCTCCACCATTGGCGCCACTCCTTGAAGATCGGCAGGCCGATAAACCACACCAGTTCCACCCCCATCAGGACGATCCCCAGCAGCTTGAAAAACAGGTGATACACCGCCAGGGCGATCCCTAAAAACAGCGCCGCGCGCCACAGCCACGCCAGGTAGCCCCACCACAATAGCCGGCGTTGCATATTCGGCGACCACGGCTCCGGTGCCGGTTCGCCATACCCGAACAGCAGCTCGCGCAAGCGCCAGCGACACAGCGCAAAGGCGCGACCTTGCAAGTTATCCACCTCCCACCAATCGCTGATCAGAAAGTAACCATCGAAGCGCATGAATGGGTTGAGGTTGATCGCCAGGGTGGTCAGCCAGGTGGCGCTTGCCAGCATGAACGCTGCCGTGCGCGCCGGGCCGTCCGGCAGCAGCGACCAGGCCAGCAGGGCGATGCACGCCAGCAACAACTCGGCCATGACCCCACCGGCGCCGATCATCAAGCGCGCGCGACGATCATTGACCCGCCAGGCGTCGCTTACGTCGGTGTAGAACATCGGCAGCAACACCATGAATGCCACGCCCATGCTCTGCACCCTGCACCCGGCGCGCTTGGCCATAAAGGCATGGCCGAATTCATGGCACAGCTTGGCAAAGAACAGCGCCACGCCAAACGCCAGGGCGCCGCCCAGACTGAACAGATGCGGAAACGTCGCCACAAAGCGCTGCCAGTCGCGGGCGACCAGAAACACCCCAAGCGCCAAAATGATCGGCAAGCCGTAGCGCAGCAACCCAGGGCCAAAGCGCGCCAGCAGCGGCCAGGCACGGTTGAGAAACGCATCCGGGCGCCACAGCGGAATCCGGAAAAACAGGTATTGATGCAGCAGCACCTGCCACAGGCTTTGTTTGCGCGCGGCAGATTTGTCGAGGTAACTGGCGCGCTGCTGCGGGTCGAGGGCGGCGATCAGGTCGTGGGCGCGCAGAAAACCCAGCAGTTCATCCACTTCACTGCCGCCCAACGCCAGGCCCGGCTCGCGGTTGGCGGCCTGCAGGACTTTTTCCGGGTCCCCCAGGGACCAGTGGCGCAGCAAGCGAATGGCGGTGGCGCCCAGTTTGAAATAGCGCCCGCGCACCGGGTCGGCCAGGGTCCAGCGCGGCGAACCGTCCAGGGCCGCGCCGGCGCTGGACAGTTGCAGGTCTTCACGCAGTTTGGGCAAGTCCATCAGAGGCCCACGCTCTGGCGCAGGCCTGCCAGCGGCCGCCGCAACAGGTACAGCGCCAACGGCGCGCGTTCGCCAAACAACTTCGCCGTGCCGCGCAGGCCGATACGCGGCGGCGCTTCATCGAATTGCGCATCCAGGCGATAGGCCAGTTGGCCACCCGGTGTGGGCTGCGCTTCATAGGCTGCGCGTTGCAAGGTCGCCAGGTGGCGATGCAAAGGGTCGCTGTCGAGGAACAGCGCTACCTGGGCGTTCGGTTCCAGGGCGATCGCATCGCCTACCGCCAGCTCAATGCGCAACTCGGCCTGGTCGGGGTCGGCAATCTGCAACAGGCGCTCGCCGGTTTGCACGGGCTTGCCGGTCCAGCGCTCGGCGTCGGCGAAGACGGCGATACCGTCGCGCTCGGCGCGCACTTCGCTGCGCTTGAGCAGTTCGCGGGCGTAATCGCGTTCGGCGCGTTTTTGCTCGACCCGGGCCGCCAGCAGGTCGATACGCGAATTCGATTCGGCATCGGCAAAAGCCCGCTGCGCGCTGGCCTTCAACTCGGCCTCGGCCACGCCCAGGGCACGCGCCGACACATCGGCCTGGGCCGTGAGAGTGGTGCTTTCGAAACGCAGCAACAGGTCACCGGTTTTTACCGCCTGGTTGGGCTTGACCAAAAACTGTGCAATCACCCCATCCAGCGGCGCCGCCACCACCTGCCCGGCCAGCGGCACCACTTCGGCGGGCGCCAGCACGGATTGGCGCACCGGAATCAGCAGCAACAGCAGCAAGGCGACCACCACCATCAGCCGGCGCTTGCGGGTCAGGTGCAACCGCCACGGCCGCTGCGGCTGCAGCGCATGCCAGGCATGGCTGCAGGTGTCGCCCAATTGCGCCAGCAACACTTGCTCGGCCGGATTCCACGAGGTATCTCGCGCCAGCCACAAACCACCGAACACTCGGCCCTGGGGGTCGATCAACGGCAACCAGAACACCTGGCCGGCAGACAGACTTTGCCAGTCCGCCCGCACCGCCTCGCTCAACTGCTCCGCCGGCACGACGCGTGCGGTCTGGGCCAGCGCCTGCTTGTGCAACTGCGCCACCGCCTGCTCGACAAAGGCCACGAACGGCGCATTCGGGTCGACGTTACTCACGGCTGTCACCGCCTGCACCTTGCCGGCGATCAACAGTGCGGCATGCCGATAGCCGAACAGCGGCTGGCTGTCATTGACCAGGCTGTAGGCCAGTTGCTCGGTGGTGCGCGCGGCGCGGGTCTGGCGTTCCAGGTCCAGAAACTGCGCAAACACCCGCTCGCTGCTGCCCGGCATCGGGGCGTTCATTGCAATTGCGCAAAGTGTGCGGTGCCACTCATGCCTGCCATCAACCCGGCGGCGTTGGGTAAAGTGGCGACCAGCAGCAGCGTCTGGCTGCCCTCGTCAATGCGCGCGCCGAGTCGTTTGACCGTGGCGCTGAACGCCTGGCCGGTTTCATCGGGGGTAAAGGTGAAGGTCTGGCCGGGCTTGAGCTTGTCCATCCAGCGTGACGGCACCAGCAGGTGGATTTCCAGGCTGCGGTTGTCGACGATTTCCAGCAGCGGCGCCCCGGCCGACACGCTTTCATAGCGTTGCACCTTGCGTTGCACCACCTGGCCGTCATACGGCGCCAGCACGCTGCAACGCTTGACCTGCACCTGGTAGACCTGGGACTGGGCCTGGGTTTCGCTGAGTTTGGCTTCGGCGCGGGCCACTTCAAAGCGCCCGACTGAATTGAGCGCCGCCAGCTGTTTGTTGTGGGCCAGCTCTTCACCGGCGCCACGGCTGGCAGCCTGGGCGGCATTCAGTTGCGCCTGGTAGGCCGAGCAATCGAAACGCGCCAGGGTGTCGCCCTTCTTGAACGACTCGCCCTCACTGAACGGCAGTTCGACGATGCGCCCCGACAACTCGCTGGCCAGCATCGCCTGGTCGCGGGCCCGTAACACGCCTCGCGCCTCGTCAGTGCCGGCGGCAGCCGCCGGCGGGTGATCCAGCAAGGGGTCGTCCGCCATGGCGACAGGCGCCACGCCCATCACGCAGGCAACACTCAACAGCCATAGCCGCAATAGCTTCATACGATCCTCCCTGATGAAGAACGCAGTCTATGTCAGCAAGGTTAAAACGCCACTACCCTCAATCGGACAAATCCGTGATTTGTGTGAGCGTTCACCGAAGCTGGGGTCGGATCACGCTATGATTGCCGTCCTCCAAGGACCCAGGATCAAGGACACGTCATGCGCATCGGTTTTTTGTCACCTCTGGCACTGGCCCTGCTGGCCGGTATTCCCCTGGCGGCCCAGGCCAGTTCCGACGACTCGTGCTATCCCGATTGGCGGGTGTCGCGTGACAGTCTCGAACCCTGCAGCAACCAACCCTTTCTCAGCCCAGGCAACGATAGCCGGGTAAACCTGCGCCTGTTGCTGGCCGACAAAAAGGCCGCGCCCCTGGCGCCGAATGCCCTGGGCGAAGACGACCTGGCACAGGGTTTCGGCCCGGTGCCGTTTCCGGTGTATCGCCTGGTGCCGGTTCCAGCTGCAGAGGACGAACCCGATAACCAAGCGGACGATTCGCGCACCGCCGAGCTCGACACCCTGCTCGCGCCGCTGGGCATCAAGCGTGAGGAGTACAAGACTGCAGGCGAAGCGTTTCTCGATGGTGAAGGCAGCCGCTGCCGCAGCAACGCTGATGACAGCGCTACCGCGTTTATCAGCCAGGTGATCAAGGCCGATATGCCACCCGCCGAGCGCGACCTGCTGGTGAAAGCACGTTTGCAGCTGCTGACCACCTGTGACTGGGACGGCCAAGTGGTGGATGCGCAGCTGACCCCCTCGGCCAGCGCCCAACTGTTTCGCACTTATCTGCAGGCCGCCGCTGACTTCTACAGCGGCCGCTTCGGTAACGCCGAGCGCGGTTTCGCCGCCGCCGCGACCAGCGATGTGCCCTGGCTGAAGGAAACCGCGCTGTACATGACCGCGCGCACCTCGCTGAACCAAGCCCAGGCCGAAGCCTTCGACGAATACGGCATGCCCCAGCGCGAGCATGTGGACAAGGCTGCGTTGAGCGACGCCGAAGAAGGCTTTCTCGGCTACCTGAAAACCTACCCGCAGGGCGCTTACGTCGCGTCCGCCCGTGGCCTGCTGCGCCGGGTGCACTGGCTGGCGAATGACGAGACCAGGCTCGCCGCAGACTTCACCTGGCAATTCACCGAAGCCAGCGACGCCCAGCGCAATGTGAGCGTGGACGCGTTGGTGGAAGAAGCCGACCTCAAATTGCTGATGACCAGCAACCAGGCGGCCAACAGCCCGATGCTGCAACTGGTCAGCGACCTGATGGCCATGCGTGCCCATACCCCGCCCCTGTTGAGTCGCGAAGCCCTCGACAAGCAAAAGAGCACCTTCGCCAACGAGCCGGCCTTGTTCGACTACCTGCAAGCGGCGTATGCCCTGTACGTCGAGCACCAACCCGACACGGCCCTGAAGCATCTGCCGACGGACCTGCCGTCAAACCTGGATTACTTCGCCTTCAGCCAGCAGACCCTGCGCGCCCTGGCCCTGGAAGCCAAGCAAGACTGGAAAGGCGCCGAAGCGCTGTGGCTGCAACTGCTGCCGCTGGCCAAGCAACCGCTGCAACGCGACCAATTGGAGCTGGCACTGGCGATGAATTACGAGCGCAGCGGCCAACTGGCCAAGGTGTTCGCCGCCGACTCGCCGATCAGTGCCAAACAGGTGCGCTACATCCTGCTGCGCAACGTGGCCGGTCCCGACCTGTTGCGCCAGCAGATCGCCAAGGCCAACGACCCGACTGAACGCCAGACCGCCCAATTCGTGCTGCTCTACAAAGACCTGCTGCACCGCCAGTTCGCGACCTTCGCCGACGACCTCAAGCAGGCCTCGCTGTCTGACGACAAACTCGGCACCAGCCTGGGTTACACCTACAGCGGCGGGCAAAGCCTGAAGCTGTTCCAGTGGAACGGTGACAAGGCCGAATCCGGCTATGCCTGCCCGAGCGTCGCGCAAACCGCCGCGACCTTGCAAAGCGACGCAAAAAACCCGCAAGCCCTCAACTGCCTGGGGGAATTTATCCTGCGCAATGGCCTGGACGGCATGCCGCTGGAGCAGGCCCGCGCCACCGGCAGCCTTGGCAGCACCGCCTCGGAGTTCAAAGGTGAAACCTTCTCGCGCCTGGACGGCTACCAGCAGGTGATCGCCAATGCCAAGGCGCCCAAAACCGACCGGGCCTACGCGCTGTTCCGCGCGATCAATTGCTACGCGCCGGCCGGCTACAACAGCTGCGGCGGCGAAGACGTGGCGCCGGCCGTGCGCAAAGGCTGGTTCCGCCAGCTCAAGAGCGGTTACGCCGACACCCAGTGGGGCAAATCGCTGCAGTACTACTGGTGAAAATGCTGTGGCTGGGCCTGCTGTTGCTGGCAAGCCCGGCCTTCGGTGCTGTTGACGCCCGTGACTACGACGCTTTCTGGCTGTGGAGCGGCGTCGCGCCCCAGCCGGTGCTCAAGCAGGCCAGGACCCTCTACATCCTGCAGGGCCAGATCAACTCCACCCGCCGCGCGCCGCAACGCGGTGTGCAACTGATCGCCCAGGGCATGAGCGTGCCGCGTATCACCCAGGGCGACATCTGGGTGGTCTACCGCGCCCATACTCTGCGATGGCCGGAACAGGTCTACACCCAACTGCTTGGCCAGGTGCAACGCTGGCGCGAGGCGGGCAACCCGGTGGTCGGCATCCAGATCGACTTTGACGCCCGCACTCAATACCTGCACGAATACGCAACCTTTCTGCGCGACCTGCGCCAACGCCTGCCGACCGACCTGCGCTTGAGCATCACTGGCCTGATGGACTGGAGCAGCAACGCCGACCCCGCCGCCATCGCCCAGCTCAAGGGCGTGGTGGATGAAGTGGTGGTGCAGACCTATCAAGGGCGGCACAGCATCCCCGACTACGCCGCGTATTTGCCCCGCATGAACCGGCTGGGCGTGCCGTTCAAGGTCGGCCTGATTCAGGGCGGGGAATGGCAAGCGCCGGGGTATTTGCAGGGAGTGAGTGGTTTCGGGGGTATGTGGTGTTTTTGCAGAATCGTTGACAGGGAGGCTGGCTTTATGCAAGAAAGTGTCCTCTGTCCGCGGACAGAGGACAATAACTTTTGGGGCCATATGAAAAGTCAAGACATTGTAGTCCTGTTCAAACTGATCAGCCTCGAACTACAGGCCAAAGGGGAGCGCGTAAAAAAACGGGTGTTCTCTGTTGAAAAAGAGACCGCGTCCCTCGGTTTTCAAAGTCTTCCGACCTATATTGAAAACTTCGAAACCGTACAACTTTCAACAATGGATGACTGGCGCGGGTGGGATGACGCTGACGAGGATTCTGAAGAGCACGCTTCACAAAACTACTCTGTGAGAGCTCTGTCCTCAGCGTTGGGTCTGAGCAAAACCGAAGTGTCTTCCTCCCTGAATCGTTGCAGGGAAATCGGCTTGATTTATACAAGGCACATCGATGGAATCCCGCTGGTAAGAAGCACAGCGCTGCTCGATTTAGTTACGCACAGCATTCGCTATATTTTTCCGGTTAAGCCTGGCGCTATCGTCCGAGGCATTCCAACGGCCTTTGCCGCACCGGTATTGGCAGGCAAAGTGATGAGCGGGGGCGACCTTATTCCCGTCTGGCCAGATGCCTACGGAAAAAGCAAAGGGCAGGCAATTACACCGTTGTACAAAACCGTTCCCGGCGCCGTGAAGAAAGACGAGCTTCTCTACCATTTCCTGGCCCTCGTTGATGCCATCCGCATCGGCGGACCGCGTGAGACCAAAGTCGCCGACGCTATGCTGCGGGAGTGGATACTGTGACGTCCAACCGAACAATGATGCTGCAGATGCTGGAGGAGGTTGCCGAGGCCTTGGGCGAAGAGTTATGCGAGCAAGTCGCCTTTGTCGGCGGATGCACCACTGTCTTGCTTATCACTGATGAATACACACTGGAGTCAATTCGCGGTACCGATGATGTGGACTTGGTCATTCATCTGACAGGCACCGCTGATTGGTATCGGCTGGAAGAAAAACTCAAACCTCGAGGTTTCAAAAATACTGGCCAAGACTCGGTAACCTGCCGTTTACGACTGGGCCAGTTGAAAGTCGACTTCATGCCGACGCAGGAGAGCGTCCTAGGCTTCGCCAATACTTGGTTCGTGGGCGGGTTAGAACGCGCGATTGGCTACACCCTGCCCAACGGAACGCGGATCAGAGTGTTCGCCGCACCTTGGTTCCTCGCAGCCAAATTGCAGGCTTATCAGGGGCGCGGTCATGGTGATGTACTGATGTCCAACGACATTGAGGACATCATCGCCCTGCTGGATGGCAGGGAAGAACTCATCGAAGAAGTGAAACTAGCGCCTCACGAACTGCGGCATTTCGTGAGCGAACAATTTACGGCACTGCTTGCGTTACCCGCATTTGAGGACGTGATCCAAAGCACCGCCCAGGATCCAGCTCGTGCGGCGTTGATTCACGAACGACTGACCGCGTTGATTGGATTCGGAGCAACCGCTTGATTCTGCAATTGAGCTTGAGTCGACAAGGAACCGATAGGATAGAGAACCGCGATGTCAGCGGCTCGGCACACAATGCTGGCGCATACCTCTACGTGATTGCCGACGGCACTTCAAAACCAAAGAGTGGCGAATTGGCAAGCGCTTTGAGTCACCACCTGCTTGAGTGTTTTCGCCATGCGCAACCCGTTGTGGTGTCTTGTCCTGAACACGCCCTGACGCTAGTGCTTACTTCCCTCGACGAAGTGCATTCAAACATTTGTCCAGACTTTCCATTGGCGTCCACCAGCTACCTTGTATTGCTGGTAGTTGGTCACACAGCTATCTCCATTCACGCAGGTGATTGCTGCCTGGGTCATCTGGAGAAATCTCAATGCCTTAACTGGGTGAGTTCACCTCACTGCGGTCCAAACTGGAAAGGCGACCTGAGCCATTCATTCATCGCCAACTCCCCAGCTCGTAAAACACTGCTCAACTGCATGAGCCACCGGCGGGCCCACGAGCCTCACATTCAATCCGTGCAGATTGCCCAAGACACCCTATGGATCATGGCGACAGATGGATTCTGGGCCGAACTCTCAGCCGAGGACCAATTCAAGGCCATCATGGAACGCACCCTTGACGGGTGCATAGCCGAAGACGACGTCACGTTCATGTTAATGCGCACGTAAATACGTAATTACCAGTCGCAGGTCACGCTCGACACAGCCTTTCGCCCTTCGTCGTAGTAGCAATCCAAATTACTGGTGCGCTGCCAGACGTAGGTGTTGTTGGTATACCCGACTTCCCACAGTCATCAGCGAACGGCGTGCAACGGATACACCGACTCCCAGCCGCCACCCAGCGCTTTATACAAGCCCACCATCGCCAACGACACACCGGTAGAGCTTTCCACCCACTGTTCCTGGGTCGCCAGCAGCGCGCTTTGCACGGTGAGCACGTTGACGAAATCCGCCACGCCTTCGACGTACTGGTGTTGCGCGGTGGTCAAGGCGATCTGGTTCTGGCGCACGGCTTCGGCGAGGCTGTCGCGGCGCAGTTGGCTGGCGTTGTAGCGGGTCAACTGGTCGTCGATTTCATGCCAGGCGCGCAGCACGGTTTGCTGGTAGGCCAGCGCCGCTTCCTGTTGCTGGGCTTCGCGCAAATTCACCATGCCTTGCAGGCGCCCGCCGTTGAACAGCGGCAGGCTCAATTGCGGGCCGAAGGCAAAGGCGCGCGAGCCCCAGGAGCCGAGATCCGCGAGCTGCATGGCCTGGGAGCCAAGGCTGCCGGACAGGGTGATGCGCGGGTAGAAATCACCCTTGGCCACGCCGATGCTGGCGGTGGCGGCGTGCAGGCGGGCTTCGGCCTGGCGGATGTCCGGGCGGCGCTCGGCCAATTCCGACGGCAGGCCGATAGCGACCTGGCGCTGGGTCTGCGGCACGGCGGCGTCCTTGGACAGTTGCGCGTGCAGGGCTTGCGGAGGCTCGCCCATCAGCAGGCTCAGGGCGTTGATCAACTGGTCCTGACGCTGCTGCAAATCCGGCAGGCGCGCTTCGATGGCGGCGACTTGGGCGGCGGCTTCGGCCACGTCCAGGTCGGTCGCCACGCCATCGGCCAGGCGCAGTTGCGAAAGCTTGAGGCTGTGGCGGGCGACGTCGAGGTTCTGCTCGGTGACGGCGCGGGTGTTTTGTACGCCGCGCAGTTGGATGTAGTCCTGGGCGGTCTCGGCCAGCACCGACAGCAACACGGCGCGGCGGTCGTTTTCGGCGATTTCCAGGGTGGCGTCGGCGGCTTCGGTCTCGCGCTTGACCCGGCCCCAGAAGTCCACTTCCCAAGCGGCAGAAAAGCCCAAGTCCCACTGGTTGAACGCCGAGCGGCCGTTCTCGCCGGAGGGGTCGTTCAAACCTTTGCCGCTGTTGCGCTTACGCTGGTAAGCGCCGCCCGCGTCGACGTTGGGGTAACGCTCGGCGGTGGTTACCTGGCGCACGGCGCGACTTTGTTGCAGGCGGCTGCTGGCCAGTTTCAGGTCGAGGTTATCCCTGAGGGCGCGGCGTGTGAGGGCCGACAGTTGCTCGTCGTGGAATACGTCCCACCAGCGCTCCTGCAATGGGTCACTGGTGGCGCGACTGGCCGCCTGACGCCCCTGGGGCTCAGTCCATTGGGCCACAGACGGACCCTGCGGCCGCTGGAAATCCGGGCCGACGGTGCAAGCGCTCAAACTGATCAGGCTCAGGGTGAGCCAGGCGAGATGTCTCATTGCTGGGCCACCTCATGTTGTTGCGCGACGGCGTGGGTGTCGACGCTGGCTTCCACCGACATCCCTACGCGCAAGCGTTCGGTCAGCGGTTGGTTTGGCTCAAGCACAATCTTCACCGGAATACGCTGCACCACCTTGGTGAAGTTACCGGTGGCGTTGTCCGGCTTGACCGAGGCAAAGGTCACCCCCGTGGCAGGCGCCAGGCTTTCCAGATGGCCGTTGAGCAACTCGCCATCGAGGCTGTCGACCCGCACCTGCACGGCTTGGCCGGCCTGCATGTGTGACAGCTGGGTCTCCTGGAAATTGGCCACGACATAGGCTTGGGCCAGCGGCACCACGGCGAGGATCTTGCTGCCCGGCGTGACATAGGCGCCAACCCGTACCGCACGCTCACCGACCATGCCGTCCACCGGCGCGACGATGCGGGTGTAGGACAGCTGATAACTGGCCATTTCCAGCGCGGCCTGTGCGCGCTTTAGACCGCCCTCGGCGGCGTCACGCTGGGCGGTGAGGATTTCCACTTGCTTGCGTTCGGCTGCCAGCACCGCCGTGGATTTGGCCAGGCGCGCGGTGGCCTGGTCGATGCGGGTCTTGGCTTGCTGGGCGTTCTGCACGGTGCCCGCGCCGACGCCGGCGAGGTGGTTGTAGCGGTTCAGTTCGTGTTCGGCAAACGCTACTTCGGCGCGATCTGCGGCCACGGTGGCTTGGGCCTGGGCGATCACCGAGCTTTGGCGTTCAAGGGTCGCGGTGGCGTTTTTCAGTTGGGCCTGGGCGACCAAGGTGTCGGCGTCGGCAGCCTGGGCGGCGGCGCGAAAGTCACGGTCGTCGATCAGCGCCAACAGCTGGCCGGCTTTGACACGCTGGTTATCTTCCACCAGCACTTCCTTGATGAACCCGGCAACACGGGGTGCAACCAGGGTGAAGTCGGCGGCGACGAAGGCGTCGTTGGTGGTCTGGCGCTGGCTGCCCAGGATGCCCGGCGTAACCAGGTACACCAGCACACCCACGGCAAATACGGCGATGACGGAGACGGCAATTTTGTCTTTGCGTTTCATGAGAAATCCTTGGGGTCAGGTCGGTGCACGAGGCGGGAAAATCCGCGTGGGCATCCAGAAAATCAGCAGGATCAACGCCACCGCGACACCGGCCATGACGACATACAGATCCGAAGAGGTGAGCACCACGGTCTGCTCGTGCAGGCGGTGCGCCAGGCCCGGCGCGTCGCCGTCGGCCAGGGGCGAGTTGCCCAGGCGGTCCACCAGCATGGTCGAGTGGAAATGCCCGCGCTGGGTGGTCAGCGTATCCAGCACCGCCGTGGCGATCACGGCGGACAGGCCCTTGACGGTGTTGAACCACGCCGAGGCGAACGGCCCTTCGATGGGTTGAATACTGCCGGTGGACAGCATCAACAACGGCAGAACCGCCATCGGTTGACCAAAGATCTGCAGCAGGTACCAGCCATAAAAGTCATCGCGGATCCACGCCGAGGTCAGGTGCGAACTGCCGATGCAGCACAACGCCAACATGCCCAGCCCCATGCCCAGCACCCAGCGGCAATCGACCCAGCGCAGATTGCACAGCGCCGCCACCAGCGGCAGCGCGATCAACTGCGGCAGCGCCATCAGCAGCATCACCGGCGCGGTTTGCAGCGGCCGGTAGCCCTGGACCTGGGCGAGAAAACTCGACGGGATGATGATCACCGAGGTCAGCACCATCAACACCCCGGCCAGTACGATCAAGGCGAACGACAAGTTGCGCAGGCCGAGCATCTGCAGCTTGAAGAATGGCAGCGGCTGCGACCATTCGTTGAGCATGAACAACACCAGCAGCAGCGCGCCGCCACTGAGCAAAAAGGTGATCAGGCCCGACTCGAACCAGTCCAGGCGATTGCCTTGCAACAGGCCGATCACCAGCATGCAGATCGCCGGAAAACCCAACAGCAGACCACGCCAGTTGAACTGTTTGAAGCGTTCCAGGCGCAGCGGATCCTGCGGCAAGCCGTAGGCCACGGCGGCCATCGCCAACAGGCACGGCCCGACGATCTGCCAGAACGCCCATTGCCAGCCGACGTATTCGGTCCACAGCGCCGCCAATGGCGTGCCCAGGCTCGGGCCGAAAGTGGCGGTCAGTGCATAGCCGGCCAACCCATACAATTTGACGTTGGCCGGCAGAAAGCGCAGCGCCACGGTCATCAGCATCGGCGGCAACGCGCCACCGGCCAGGCCTTGCACGGTGCGCAGCAGCAACAGGCTTTCGTAGTTCGGTGCAAACGGGCACAGGATGCCGAGCAGCGTAAACACGCCAATGGCACCCAGGGTGAAACGGCGCAGGGAGAGCGTCACCGCGCACCACGGCGCGAATGCCATGGCTGCGACGGAAGTGGCGGTGTACGCCGCGACCAGCCAGGTGCCTTCGTCAAAGCCGATGTATAGCGCACCACGGATATCGGCGAGGGCGACCTTGGTCACCATTTCGTTGAGGCCGGACACCAGCACCGCCAGCAACACGCCGACCAGGCCAATGATGATGCGCGGGCCGAACACCGGTGGGCTGGGCGCAGTGGGTTTGGCTGCGGCCTCGAAGGCGGGGGCAGCGAGGGAAGTCATGGACAGGTAACTCGGAATGGGGAATACCCGAGTAGTTTAATCAGGCAAATGCATGACAAAAAGTGACTTGTTGGCAGGTTATAAGTGCGTCATACGCAATCCACCGGGTAATGCAGGGCTTTTAATGTGGGAGGGGGCTTGCCCTAATGCCGGTCAGTTAAGAAGTAGCAGGAGCGAGAACTAACTTGTGGCGAGGGAGCTTGCTCCCGCTGGGGCGCGAAGCGGCCCCAAACAATGGGACTGCTGCGCAGTCCAGCGGGAGCAAGCTCCCTCGCCACAGGTTCGGTGTCGCCTTAACTGACTGGCATTAGGGCTTGCCCCCTCCCACATTTGATTTCAGCCCGGTTGGGCTTCCAGCCAGGTGGCGTGGCAGCTCTCGCGCATGGTCTCGCGCAGCCATTTGTGCGCCGGGTCTTTATCGAAGCGCGGGTGCCAGGATTGCGCCAATACCAGGGTCGGCAGCGAAATCGGCAGGGCGAACGAGCGCAGCGGCAGCTTCAGGCGCCGGGCGCTCAGGAGGGCTTCCTTGGGCACCGGCAGCAGCAGGTCGGAGTCGGGCAGCATGAACATCGCGCCGTGAAAGCCGGGAGCGATCATTGCCACGTGACGCTCCAGGCCCTGGGCATTCAAGGCGGTATCGATAGGCCCACGGGCGATGCCGCGTCGCGAGATGCTGATGTGGGAATAGCTGGCAAACCGAGCGGCGGTGATCTCTTCGTCGAACAGCGGGTGATCTTCCCGGGCGAGGCCGACAAACGTGGTCGAGAACAGGTTCTGCACCTTCACTTCAGGCCCGGCCGGCATGGTATTGCTCACCCGCAGGTCCAACCGCCCTTCGCGCAGCGCTTCATCGTCGGTGTCGCCTTCGGGCACGAAGCGCAGTTCGCAGAACGGCGCCGCGCGTTGCAGGGTGTCGAACAGCCGACCGCCATACACACCGATGAAAAAGTCATTGGCGCGCACACTGAAGCGACGGCGCAAAGTGCTCAAATCGACTTGGTCCGCCGAGCGAAACAACAACGCCGCCTGCTCCACCACGTTGCGCACCTGGCCTTGCAGCTCAAGCGCCTTGGGCGTCGGCACCAGGCCGCGGCCGGCACGCACCAGGATCGGATCACCCACCGCCTCGCGGATACGCGTGAGGGTACGGCTCATGGCCGCCGGGCTCAGGTTCATCCGTCGCGCGGCGCCCACCACGCTGCCTTCATCGAGCAAGGCGTCGAGCGCGACCAGCAGGTTCATGTCGGGTAGTTGCATGCCAAGCACTCGTGTTCGGTCGGGAGTGAACTGGACGCAATCCTAGCAGGCTTTAGCGGTTCAGAACGGCGCGTCACCCTGGATGGTGGTGCGGAACAATTTGCGGCGCAGATGGCTCGGGCAGCCGGCCGCCAGGTGGATCAGCGAGCGGTTGTCCCAGAACACCAGGTCATGGGGCTGCCACTGGTGGCGGTAGATGTTTGCCGGCAGCACGCTGTGGGCGTAGAGCTGGGCCAGCAGGTCGCGGCTTTCGTCCTCTGGCAGGCCGACGATGCGGGTGGTGAAGCCTTCACTGACGAACAGTGCCTTGCGGCCGTTTTCAGGGTGAGTGCGCACGATGGGGTGCTCCACTTCGGCCACTTGGGCGAGCTGTTCAGGGGTCAGGGTGGGACGCCAGTTGCCCTCGAATTTGCTCTCGCTGTAACGCGCGGTATAGGAATGCGCGGCGCGGCGCCCTTCGACGGCGTTGCGCAGGTGCTCGGGCAGTTGCTCCCAGGCTTTGTGCATGTCGGCAAACAGCGTGTCGCCGCCTTCGGACGGCAGTTCCTGGGCATGCAGCATCGAGCCCAGGCTGGGCAGCTCCTTGTACGACAGGTCCGAGTGCCAGAATTTGCCTGCATCGCCCAGGCCGATGGATTGGCCGTTTTCGATGATGTTGGAGACGATCAGGATCTCCGGGTGATTGGCCAGCAGGAACTGTTTGAGCACATGGATTTGCAGCACGCCAAAGCGGCGGCTGAAGGCGATCTGTTGTTCGGGGGTGATGCGTTGGTCGCGGAACACGATGACGTGGTGGTCCAGGTGCGCGCGATGGATGCGGGCGAAGTCCTGGTCGTTGACGGGTTGGGATAGATCCAGGCCGATGATTTCGGCGCCGACACTGCCGGGGAAGGGGCGGATGTCGAAGGTTTGGTTGATGGTGGACATTGGATTCACTTCCGGCAGACAGGGGAGTGAATTTATAGGTCTAAGAATGGAAGTTTAAATACTTTTAGGGCATATCCATATGCATTGGGTGATGCTGATGGCCTCATCGGGAGCAAGCCCCCTCACACACTTGATTTGTGAACGCATTCAAATGTGGGAGGGGGCTTGCCCTCGATGAGGCCGGAGCAGGCGCTAGAGATTACCGCTCGTGCAACGCCTCGGCCCGCGCCTTGATGATCGGCTTGAGCAGGTAGCTGAGGATGCTTTTCTTGCCGGTGATAATGTCCACCGAGGCGACCATGCCGGGGATGATCAGCAGCGGCTTTTCATCGGTGCCCAGGTGGCTGCGGTCGGTGCGCAGGGTGATCATGTAGTAGGTGGTTTTCTTGTCTTCATCGGTGATGGTGTCGGCGCCGATGCGTTCGAGCTTGGCCTTCAGGCCACCGTAGATGGTGTAGTCATAAGCGGTGAATTTGACCACCGCTTCTTGCCCAGGGTGCAGGAACGCGATGTCTTGCGGGCGGATCTTGGCTTCCACCAGCAGGGTATCGTTCAGCGGCACGATTTCCACCATGTCACTGCCCGGCTGGATCACGCCGCCGACGGTGTTGACCAGCAGCTGCTTGACGATCCCGCGCACCGGCGAGGTGACCAGGGTACGGCTGACACGGTCTTCCAGGGCGCGACCGGTGGATTCGGCCTTGTTCAGTTCGGTGCGGGCCTCGTTGAGTTGGGTCAGGGCTTCGCTGCGGAATTTGCCACGGGTTTCGTCGATCTTGCGCTGCACTTCCTTGATCGCCGATTCGGCGCGGGGGATTGCCAGGGTGGTGGCGTCCAGCTGGCCGCGGGTTTCCATTTCGGCGCGTTTGAGGCGCAGCACTTCCACCGGCGACACCGCGCCCTGGGCCACCAGCGGCTCGGACATGTTGATTTCCTGGCGTTGCAGGGACAACTGGCTGCGGTACTGGCCTTGCTTGGAGGTGAACTCGCGCAATTCCTGCTGGCGCTGCACCAGTTGTTCCTGCAAGCCGCCAACTTCGTCTTTCAACTGCTGGCGACGGCTTTCATACAGCGAGCGTTCGTTGGCGGCCTGGCTGGGCGCGGCCTTGAGCACCTCGTCGGGAATGTTCAGTGGGCGATCATCCACTTGCGCACTCAGGCGTTCGACGCGTAATTGCATGGCCAGGCGCAGGGCTTCGGTTTCTCCGGCGTTGGACACGAACCGCGTGTCATCCAGGCGAATCAGCGGCGCACCGGCCTCGACGATCTGGCCTTCCTTGACGTACAGCTCGGCGACGATACCGCCTTCCAGGTTCTGGATTTTCTGCAATTTGGACGACGGAATCGCCTTGCCGTCGCCACGGGTCACTTCGTCGATTTCGGAGAAACCCGCCCACACCACCAGGAACAGGAAGAAGGCAATGATGGCCCAGATGGTCAGGCGGATGACTCGCGGCGCATCTTCGATCAACGCTTTGTTGACCTCGGGCAGCGGCTGGCCGTGCAGCGAGTCGGAACCTTTGAAGTAGCGGCCGACCGCGTTTTTGATGGAGTTAAGCAACACTGATCTGCCCCTTCTTCAACGCTTCCATGACCACGGCTTTCGGGCCGTCCGCAAGAATCTGCCCACGGTCAACCACCAGCAGGCGGTCTACCAGGGAGAGCAGCGAGGCACGGTGCGTCACCAACACCACGGTCTTGTTTTGCACGACGGCGTGCAGGCGTTGTTTCAAGCGTTCTTCACCGGTGTTGTCCATGGCGCTGGTGGGTTCGTCCAGCAGCAGGATGGGCGGGTTGAGCAGCAGCGCACGGGCCAGGGCGACGTTCTGGCGCTGGCCGCCGGACAGGTTCTGGCCACGCTCGCCGACTTGCAGTTCGTAGCCTTGCGGGTGCAGGCGCGCGAATTCGTGCACGCCGGCCAATTCCGCCGCCTGCAGGACCATTTCGTCTTCGACGTAGCGTGCACCGCTGACCAGGTTGTCACGCAGGGTGCCGGCCAGCAGTTGGATATCCTGGGCGACGTAGCCGATGTTGTGGCGCAGTTCGCTGACATCGATCTGGCGCACGTCCACGCCGTCCACCAGCAACGCGCCGGAGTCAGGCTGGTAAAGGCCGACGATCAATTTGGCCAGGGAGCTTTTGCCCGAGCCGCTGCGGCCGATGATGCCGATCTTTTCCCCTGGCTTGATCACCAGGTTGATGTTTTTCAGCGCAGCGTTCTGTTGGTTCGGATACGTGAAGTTCAGGCCCCGGCACTCGATGGCGCCTTGCAGGGTGCGGCGGCTCATGGGGCGCTCTTCGAAGTTGCGCTCCTGGGGCAGTTCCATCATCTGGTCCACCGAGGTCATGGTGACCTTGGCTTGCTGGTAGCGCGTGAGCAGGCCCGACAGCGAGGCCAGCGGGCTCAACGCGCGGCCACTGAGCATGTAGCAGGCAATCAGGCCGCCCATGCTCAAGTTGCCGTCGATGATCTGGTACACGCCGAACACGATCATGATCACGCCGGCCAGTTGCTGGATCAGCAGGGTCATGTTCATCGACAGGCCCGACAGCAACTTCACCCGCAGTTCGAGCCGGCTCAAGGTGCCGATGGTCTGTTCCCAACCGTACTGGCGTTCGCTCTCGGCGTTGTTGACCTTGACCGCATCCAGCCCGGCGAGGGTCTCGATCAGGCTCGACTGGCGCTCGGCGGCCAGGGCCATGGTGCGTTCCATGGTCGCGACCAACGGCTTCTGCAGCGCGTAGCCGATACCCAGGGCAATCGGGAACGCCAGCACCGGAATCCACACCAGATGGCCGCCGAGCAGGGCGATCACCAGGAAGATCAGCAGTGTGAACGGCAGGTCGATCAGACTGGTAAGGGTCAGCGAGGCGAGGAAGTCGCGCAGGCTCTGAAACTCATGGATGTTCTGCGCAAAGCTGCCGACCCGCGCCGGGCGGTACTTCATCGACATGCCGACGATGCGCTCGAACAAGGTGGCGGAGATGATCAGGTCGGTTTTTTTACCGGCCAGGTCCAGGCACAGACTGCGCAGGCTTTTGAGCACCAGGTCGAACAGGTACGCGCCACAGATGCCCACGGCCAGCACCCACAGGGTGGCGGTGGCCTGGTTCGGCACCACGCGGTCGTACACGTTCATCACGAACAGCGGCGCGGCCATGGCGATGATGTTGATCAAAAAACTGGCGGCGATGGCGTCGGTGTACAGCCAGCGCGAGCGCTTGAGGGTGTCGCGAAACCAGGACCGCGCCCGCGGGATCAGGGTGCCATGGTTGACGTCGAATTTGTGCTGCGGTTGGGCGAAGAAGACTTTGCCGATGTAGTCAGCGGCCAGCAGTTCGCGCTTGATCAGCACTTCCCCGCCGTCGCTTTCGCTGAGCAGCACCCGCGCTTCATCGTCGCCCTGCCAGCCGACCAGCACAGTACTGCGCCCGTCCTTGAGCAGCAGCAGCGCTGGCAACGCGATGGCCGGAATCTGTTCGAGCTTGCGTTGCAACAGCCGGCCCTGCAGCCCGGCACGCGCGGCGGCACGCGACAACAACTCGGCACTCAGGCGCTGCGAAGGCAGCGGCAGGCCGGTGGTGAGCATGGCCGCGCTGGCCGGTTTCTGGTGCAGGGCGCAGAGTGCCAGCAACCCGTCGAGTAACGGGTCGTCGTGCAGCGTGCGTGGATCATGACTGAGATGAACTCGACTGACTTCGGATTCCACGCGGTGCACTCTCGACTAACAGATGGGGCTATGGGGTGACTCAGTTCATCCCAGGCAGCTGGACTTTGGGCTTCACATCGTTTTGCACGATGGAGGCCATTGGAGCGACTACGCCTTGGCTTTTGAGCAATTGGCCCATGGTCGCCTTGATTCGGTACTGAGTAAATAACTGAATGTTCTTGATCTCTTCCAGACGACGCGAAGCGGTGAACAATTCGTTCTCGCTGTCGAGCAAGTCCAGCAGGGTACGTTGGCCCAGGCTGAACTGTTGCTGGTAGGAGGTGCGCACGCGGGAACTGTGGTCCACATACTGCTGGGCCACCGGCAGTTGCGCGTTGGCGTTGTTCAGGGCGTTCCAGGCCAGGCCCAGTTCTTCATTGAGCTGGCGCAGCGCGTTGTTGCGGATGTCCAGGGCCTGGTTGGCCTGGTACGACTTCGATTGCAGGTCGGCCTTGTTGCTGCCACCGGCAAACAGGTTGAAGCGCATGCGCACCATGGCTTCCCAGCCGTTGCTGTGGTTGGCGTCACCGCCGACGTTGTTGTCGGCGTTAGTGCCAAGCTCAGCATCAAAGCGCGGGTAGAAGCTGGACTTGGCGGCGGCATACTGCTCCTCGGCGGCAGAGATGTCCGACTCGGCCGAGCGCAGGACCGGGCTGTTGTCGAGCATCTGGCGACGCGCTTCATTCAGGTCGGCCGGGAGCATGGCCATGAACGGCGCCGGGCGCTCAAGCTGGTCGGGCATCTGGCCTACGGCGCTGAGGTAGTTGGTTTGCGCATCCGCCAGGTTGGTCTGCTCGGTGATCAGGTTGTTGCGGGCCTGGGCCAGACGCGCTTCGGCCTGGTCCTGGTCGGCGCCGTTACCGACGCCACGCTGGGTGCGCAGCTTGATCTGATCGTAAATGCGTTCGTGGTTGCGCAGGTTGTCTTCGGCCAGGCGCACGAACTCGCGACGGGTCAACACTTCCAGGTAGACCTGGGCAACGGTCAACGCCGTGCGCTCGGATGTACCGAGCAGGGAGTAGGCACGGGCGTTGACGTTGGCTTGTTGACGCCCGACTTCGCTGGAGGTGGCGAAACCGTCAAAAATCATTTGTTGCAGGCGCAGGCTGGACTCGCCGCGATTGAGGGTTTCCCAGTGGTTGCCGCCCGTGCCATTGGCGAGGCGGGTGGAGGCGTTATCGGTGCCTGCACGGCCATAGCCGGCATTCAAATCGACACGCGGCAGATACCCGCCCTGCGCCGCACGCAACTGGTAATCGGCGGCGATACGGCTGTTCACACCTGCCTGAATCTCAGGGTGCACATCCAGCGCCTGCTGCATGGCTTGGGGCAATGTTTGGGCTTGGACAAAACTGGCGGCGAGAACGAACGGTATTGCCTTAAGCAGGTGCAGACGCATTAAAAAATTCCCCAGGACTTCTTGTCTCAAATCACAGCGATTGGCGCCGCCGCGTCGGATAATGGCTACCGTAATGACCGTACGTCGGAAAGTTCAAAAAGCGGAACTGCTTCACACATGTAGGACGGTTCGCCGCATAAATATCAATGTGACATTACGGAGGCGATTGTTTAGGATGGCGGCCATAAGGTCAATAGTTTGGCATAAACTAGATAACTAAAAATTCCAGCCAAATATTTGACGCCAGTAACTATCTAGACTACGCCCCCTCCAGTTTGGCCCTACTCTTTAGTGGCCACATGGAAATCATTAGAAACGGATCGCCGGAGAAATATTTAATGAGCAATGTTGTTGCCATCGTCAAAAGCATTGTTGGTCAAGTGTTCGTTATTTCTCCGGAAGGCACGCGCCGTGTCCTGGTTGAGGGTGACCGCCTGTTCGCGGGCGACCAGATTGACACAGGCCTGTCGGGCGCGGTGAGCCTGGAACTGGCTGATGGGCGCACCCTGGACCTGGGCCGCGACACCCAGTGGAGCGCCGACATGCCGGACTCCACTGCCGACCTGGCCGCCGCCACCGAACAGGCCGCGCCATCGGTAGCCGAACTGCAACAAGCCATCGCCGCCGGCGCCGACCCGACCACCGACCTGGAAGCCACGGCCGCTGGCGCAACCGCTGCCGGTAATGGCGCCGCAGGCGGGGGCCACAGCTTTGTAGTGCTGGACGCGACCGCCGGCCGTGTCGATCCGACCATTGGCTTTCCCACCGCCCCTATCGGCCAGGGCACGTCAACCCTGAACACCTTTACGGGTGCCCAGGCTTCTACCGGCAACGGCAACCTGGCGCTGCAGCCTGCGACCCTGAGCCTGAGCGCCACGCCCAGCATCACCGAAGCCGGAGGCGTGCTGACCTACACCGCCACCGTGACCCAACCCGGCACCAGCGACCTGACCGTCACCCTGTCCAACGGCGCGGTGATCACCATCCCGTCCGGCCAGTTGACCGGCACCGTCAACGTGCCCCTCGCACCTAACGACAGCCCCTACATCGACGCCAGCCAGATCAGCGTCAACGTCACCGGGACCACCGGCGGCAACAACCTGGTGCTGACCCTCGACCCTAACCCGGCCGTGACACAGATTACCGATACCCTCGACACCACCACCGTGACCTTGACGGCCGGTTCTAGCGTGACCGAAGGCGGGCAGATTACTTACACCGCGACCCTGACCAACCCGGCGCAGACGCCGGTGACTGTCACTTTGAGCAATGGCTCGGTGATTACTATCAAGGCCGGCGAGTCGACGGGCACCGTTGTAGTCGATACCCCGGCTAACGATGTCTACGTTAATGGGTCGACTGTCAGCACCACGATCACCGGTGCCACCGGCGGCAACTTTGAAAACCTGGTACCGAGCACAACGCCTGCCGTTACGAACATCACTGATTCGGTCGACGCCACCGCCGTTACGCTGACTGCCGACACGAGCGTGACCGAAGGCGGCCAGATCACTTACACCGCCACCCTGACTAACCCGGCACAGACGCCAGTGAACGTGACCCTGAGCAATGGCTCGGTGATCACTATTAAGGCCGGAGAGTCCGTGGGCACCGTGGTGGTCGATACTCCGGCCAACGACGTCTACGTTAACGGGTCGACTGTCAGCACCACGATTACCAGCGCAACCGGCGGCGACTTTGAAAACCTGGTGCCGAGCACCACGCCTGCGGTTGCGACCATCACTGATTCGGTCGACGCCACCGCCGTTACGCTGACAGCCGACACGGCCGTCACCGAAGGTGGCCAGATCACCTACACCGCTACCCTGACCAATCCTGCGCAGACGCCGGTGAACGTCACCCTGAGCAATGGCTCGGTGATCACTATCAAGGCCGGCGAGTCGACGGGCACCGTGGTGGTCGACACCCCGGCCAACGATGTCTACGTTAATGGTTCGACCGTCAGCATCACGATCACCGGTGCCACCGGCGGTAATTTTGAAAACCTGGTACCGAGCACAACGCCTGCCGTTACGACCATCACTGATTCGGTCGATACCACCGCCGTCACGCTGACTGCCGACACGAGCGTGACCGAAGGCGGCCAGATTACTTACACCGCGACCTTGACCAACCCGGCGCAGACGCCGGTGAACGTCACCTTGAGCAATGGCTCGGTGATCACTATTAAGGCGGGCGAGTCGGTGGGCAGCGCGGTCGTCGACACGCCGCCGAACGATGTCTACGTCAACGGCAGCACCATCAGCACCACCATCACGGGTGCCACCGGCGGCAACTTTGAAAACCTGGTACCGAGCACAACGCCTGCCGTTACGACCATCACTGATTCGGTCGACGCCACCGCCGTTACGTTGACTGCCGACACGAGCGTGGCCGAAGGCGGCCAGATCACCTACACCGCCACCCTGACCAACCCGGCGCAGACGCCGGTGAACGTCACCTTGAGCAATGGCTCGGTGATCACTATCAAGGCCGGCGAGTCCGTGGGCACCGTGGTGGTCGATACCCCGGCTAATGATGTCTACGTTAACGGTTCGACTGTCAGCACCACGATTACCGGTGCTACGGGCGGCAACTTTGAAAACCTGGTACCGAGCACCACGCCTGCCGTTACGACCATCACTGATTCGGTCGATACCACCGCCGTTACGCTGACAGCCGACACGGCCGTGACCGAAGGCGGCCAGATCACCTACACCGCCACCCTGACCAACCCTGCGCAGACGCCGGTGAACGTCACCTTGAGCAATGGCTCGGTGATCACTATCAAGGCCGGCGAGTCGACGGGCACCGTTGTGGTCGATACCCCGGCTAACGATGTCTACGTTAACGGTTCGACTGTCAGCACCACGATTACGGGCGCGACCGGCGGCAACTTTGAAAACCTGGTACCGAGCACAACGCCTGCCGTTACGACCATCACTGATTCGGTCGATACCACCGCCGTCACGCTGACTGCCGACACGAGCGTGACCGAAGGCGGCCAGATCACTTACACCGCGACCTTGACCAACCCGGCGCAGACGCCGGTGAACGTCACCTTGAGCAATGGCTCGGTGATCACTATCAAGGCGGGCGAGTCGGTGGGCAGCGTGGTCGTCGACACGCCGCCGAACGATGTCTACGTCAACGGCAGCACCATCAGCACCACCATTACTGGTGCCACCGGCGGCAACTTTGAAAACCTGGTGCCGAGTACGACGCCAGCGGTTACCACCATTACCGACTCCATCGACACTACGACCGTCACGCTGACAGCTCCGGCCGAGGCGAACGAAGGTGGTCAGATCACCTACACCGCTACGCTTTCTAATAAAGCCGGCAGCGACGTCACGCTGAAGTTGGACAACGGTTCGAGCATCACCATCAAGGCCGGCGATACCGTTGGCACTGTGACGGTGCCTGCACCTACCGATGACGTGTTTATCGATAAGAGCACCCAGACTGTTCAGATCACCGAGACTACTGGTGGCAACTTCGAAAAACTGGAAGTTGCGGGTAACGGTGCGACGACGACAATTAACGACACCATCGACAAGGTCAATGTAGTTCTGACCGCCACCACCACCGTTGGCGAAGGCGGAAACATCGTTTACACCGCCAGCCTTGTGGATAAAAACGGCGCGCCGGTGACTAACATTACCAACCCGCTGACCGTGACGTTGGATAACGGCCAGAGCATTACCATTGGTGTAAACCAAACGAGCGGTAGCGTTTCGGTTGTTGCGCCGGATGATGTCTACAAAGGCGATCAAACTGTCAGCACCGCTATCAATGGCGTGACCGGTGGCGAGCATTTCGAGAATTTGGTGCCAGGTACTGCTCCGGTCAACACGACCGTTACTGACACCCCAGGCACTGACAAAGCCACCACAGTGACGCTGACTGCTCCGGCTGAAGCGAACGAAGGTGGTCAGATTACGTACACCGCGACCTTGAGCAACAAGGCCGGTACTGACGTAACTTTGAAGCTGGCTAATGGCTCGTCGATCACCATCAAAGCGGGTGACACCGTCGGTACTGTGACCGTACCCGCACCGACCGATGACGTGTTCATCGACAACAGCAGTCAGACTGTTCAGATCACTGAAACCACTGGCGGCAACTTCGAAAAACTGGAAGTTGCGGGTAACGGTGCGACGACGACAATTAACGACACCATCGACAAAGTTGACGTCGTCCTGACCGCCACTCCTACCGTCGGCGAGGGCGGCAACATCGTCTACACCGCCAGCCTTGTGGATAAAAACGGCGCGCCGGTGACCAACATCACCAATCCGCTGACCGTGACGTTGGATAACGGCGAGAGCATCACCATTGGGGTAAACCAATCGAGCGGTTCTGTTTCGGTTGTGGCTCCGGATGATGTGTACAAGGGCGACCAGACCGTCACCGCTGCTATCAAAGGCGTGACCGGTGGCGAGCATTTCGAAAACCTGGTGCCAGGTGCTACTCCGGTTAACACCACTGTTACCGACACACCGGATACCGACAACACCACAACCGTCACGCTGACCGCGCCAACCGCAGTCAACGAAGGTGGCCAGGTCACTTACACCGCCACGCTTTCCAACAAAGCAGGCAGCGACGTCACCCTGAAGTTGGATAACGGTTCGAGCATTACCATCAAGGCTGGCGACACCGTTGGCACGGTGACCGTACCTGCTCCGACCGATGACGTATTCATCGATAAGAGCACCCAGACCGTTCAGATCACCGAAACCACTGGCGGTAATTTCGAGAAGCTGGAAGTTGCAGGCAACGGCGCAACCACCACGATCAACGACACCATCGACAAAGTTGACGTCGTCCTGACCGCCACTCCTACCATCGGCGAAGGCGGCAATATCGTCTACACCGCCAGCCTTGTGGATAAGAATGGCGCGCCGGTGAACAACATCACGAACCCGCTGACCGTGACGTTGGATAACGGCCAGAGCATCACCATTGGTGTGAATCAGTCGAGCGGTTCTGTTTCGGTTGCTGCTCCGGATGACGTGTACAAGGGCGACCAGACCGTCACCGCTGCTATCAAAGGCGTGACCGGTGGCGAGCATTTCGAAAACCTGGTGCCAGGTACTACTCCGGTTAACACCACTGTTACCGACACACCGGGTACCGACAACACCACTACCGTCACGCTGACCGCGCCAAGTGCGGTTAACGAAGGTGGTCAGGTCACTTACACCGCCACGCTTTCCAACAAAGCAGGCAGCGACGTCACCCTGAAGTTGGATAACGGTTCGAGCATTACCATCAAGGCTGGCGACACCGTTGGCACGGTGACCGTACCTGCTCCGACCGATGACGTATTCATCGATAAGAGCACTCAGACCGTCAAAATCACCGACGCTTCTGGCGGCAACTTTGAGAAACTGGAAGTTGCGGGTAATGGTGCGACCACCACAATCAACGACACCATCGATAAGGTCGATGTGGTTCTGACCGCCACTCCTACCGTTGGCGAAGGCGGCAGCATCGTCTACACCGCCAGCCTGGTGGATAAGAACGGCACGCCGGTGACCAACCTCACCAATCCGCTGACCGTGACGTTGGATAACGGCCAGAGCATCACCATTGGGGTAAACCAATCGAGCGGCTCTGTTTCGGTTGTGGCTCCGGATGATGTGTACAAGGGCGACCAGACCGTCACGACCGCTATCAAAGGCGTGACAGGGAGCGAGCACTTCGAAAACCTGGTGCCAGGTGCTACTCCGGTTAACACCACTGTTACCGACACACCGGGTACCGACAACACCACTACCGTCACGCTGACCGCGCCAAGTGCGGTTAACGAAGGTGGTCAGGTCACTTACACCGCCACGCTTTCCAACAAAGCAGGCAGCGACGTCACCCTGAAGTTGGATAACGGCTCCTCGATCATTGTTAAGGCTGGCGACACCGTCGGCACCGTGACTGTGCCTGCACCTACCGATGACGTGTTTATCGATAAGAGCAGCCAGACCGTCAAAATCACCGACGCTTCTGGCGGCAACTTCGAGAAACTGGAAGTTGCAGGTAACGGTGCAACCACCACAATCAACGACACCATCGACAAGGTCGATGTAGTTCTGACCGCCACTCCTACCGTTGGCGAAGGCGGCAGCATCGTCTACACCGCCAGCCTTGTGGATAAAAACGGTGCGCCGGTGACTAACATCACCAATCCGCTGACCGTCACCCTGGATAACGGGCAGAGCATCACCATTGGTGTAAACCAATCGAGCGGTTCTGTTTCGGTTGTTGCGCCGGATGATGTCTACAAAGGCGATCAAACCGTCACCGCTGCTATCAATGGCGTGACCGGTGGCGAGCATTTCGAGAATTTAGTGCCGGGTACCGCTCCGGTCAACACGACCGTTACTGACACCCCAGGCACTGACAACGCCACCACCGTTACGCTGACTGCTCCGGCTGGAGCGAACGAAGGTGGTCAGATTACGTATACCGCGACCTTGAGCAACAAGGCCGGTACTGACGTCACCCTGAAGTTGGATAATGGCTCGTCGATCACCATCAAAGCGGGTGACACCGTCGGTACGGTGACCGTACCCGCACCGACCGATGACGTGTTTATCGATAAGAGCACCCAGACTGTTCAGATCACTGAAACCACTGGCGGCAACTTCGAAAAACTGGAAGTCGCGGGCAATGGCGCCACCACCACGATCAACGACACCATCGACAAGGTCGATGTAGTTCTGACCGCCACTCCTACCATCGGCGAAGGTGGCAACATCGTCTACACCGCCAGCCTTGTGGATAAGAACGGTACGCCGGTGAATAACATCACCAATCCGCTGACCGTGACGTTGGATAACGGCCAGAGCATTACCATCGGTGTAAACCAAACGAGCGGTAGTGTTTCGGTTGTGGCTCCGGATGATGTGTACAAGGGCGACCAGACCGTCACCGCAGCTATCAAAGGCGTGACCGGTGGCGAACATTTCGAAAATCTGGTGCCAGGTACTACTCCGGTTAACACCACTGTTACCGACACACCGGGTACCAACAACACCACTACCGTCACGCTGACCGCGCCAAGCGCAGTCAACGAAGGTGGTCAGATCACCTACACCGCCACCTTGAGCAACAAGGCAGGTACTGATGTCACGCTGAAACTCGACAACGGTTCGAGCATCATCATCAAGGCTGGCGATACCGCCGGCACCGTGACCGTGCCTGCTCCGACTGATGACGTGTTTATCGACAAGAGCACTCAAACGGTCAAGATCACTGACGCCACGGGCGGCAACTTCGAAAAACTGGAAGTCGCGGGCAATGGCGCCACCACCACGATCAACGACACCATCGACAAGGTCGATGTAGTTCTGACCGCCACTCCTACCATCGGCGAAGGTGGCAGCATCGTCTACACCGCCAGCCTTGTGGATAAGAATGGCGCGCCGGTGAACAACATCACGAACCCGCTGACCGTCACCTTAGATAACGGCCAGAGCATTACCATTGGTGTGAACCAGTCGAGTGGTTCTGTTTCGGTCGCGGCTCCGGATGATGTGTACAAGGGCGACCAGACCGTCACCGCTGCTATCAAAGGCGTGACCGGGGGCGAGCATTTCGAAAACCTGGTGCCAGGTACTACTCCGGTTAACACCACTGTTACCGATACACCGGGTACCGACAACACCACTACCGTTACGCTGACCGCGCCAAGTGCGGTTAACGAAGGTGGTCAGGTCACTTACACCGCCACGCTTTCCAACAAAGCAGGCAGCGACGTCACCCTGAAGTTGGATAACGGCTCGAGCATCACCATCAAGGCTGGCGATACCGTCGGCACTGTAACTGTGCCTGCTCCGACCGATGATGTGTTCATCGACAAGAGCACTCAAACGGTCAAGATCACTGACGCCACGGGCGGCAACTTCGAGAAACTGGAAGTCGCAGGCAATGGCGCAACCACCACAATCAACGACACCATCGACAAGGTCGATGTTGTTCTGACCGCCACTCCTACCGTTGGCGAAGGCGGCAACATCGTCTACACCGCCAGCCTTGTGGATAAGAACGGTACGCCGGTGACCAACATCACCAACCCGCTGACCGTCACTTTGGATAATGGCCAGAGCATCACCATCGGGGTAAACCAATCGAGCGGCACGGTCACCGCCGTGGCACCGGATGATGTTTACAAAGGCGACCAGACCGTCACCACTGCCATTCAGACTGTCACTGGCGGTGAGCACTTCGAAAACCTAGTGCCGGGCACCACGCCGGTCAATACCACCGTTACTGATACTCCCGGCACTGACAACGCCACCACAGTGACGCTGACGGCTCCGGCTGAAGCGAACGAAGGCGGTCAGATTACCTACACCGCCACGCTTTCCAACAAAGCAGGCAGCGACGTCACCCTGAAGTTGGATAACGGCTCGAGCATCACCATCAAAGCCGGCGATACCGTTGGCACCGTGACCGTCCCTGCGCCTACCGATGACGTGTTTATCGATAAGAGCACTCAAACGGTCAAGATCACTGAAGCCACGGGCGGCAATTTCGAAAAACTGGAAGTTGCGGGTAATGGCGCAACCACCACCATCAACGACACCATCGACAAAGTTGACGTCGTCCTGACCGCCGCTCCTACCGTTGGCGAAGGCGGCAACATCGTCTACACCGCCAGCCTTGTGGATAAAAACGGCGCGCCGGTGAGCAACATCACCAACCCGCTGACCGTCACTTTGGATAATGGCCAGAGCATCACGATTGGCGTGAATCAGTCGAGCGGTTCTGTTTCGGTTGTGGCTCCGGATGACGTGTACAAGGGCGACCAGACCGTCACGGCCGCTATCAAGGGCGTGACCGGTGGCGAGCATTTCGAAAACCTCGTGCCTGGTACTGCTCCGGTCAACACGACCGTTACCGATACGCCGGGCACGGATAACACCACCACCGTTACGCTGACCGCACCAAGCGCGGTTAACGAAGGCGGCCAGATCAGCTACACCGCAACGTTGAGCAACAAGGCCGGCAGTGACGTCACTCTGAAGCTGGACAACGGCTCTTCGATCACCATCAAAGCCGGCGATACCGTTGGCACCGTGACCGTCCCTGCGCCTACCGATGACGTGTTTATTGACAAAAGCACTCAGACCGTTCAGATCACCGAGACTACTGGCGGCAACTTCGAAAAACTGGAAGTTGCAGGCAACGGCGCAACCACCACCATCAACGACACCATCGACAAAGTTGACGTCGTCCTGACCGCCGCTCCTACCGTTGGCGAAGGCGGCAACATCGTCTACACCGCCAGCCTTGTGGATAAAAACGGCGCGCCGGTGACCAACATCACCAACCCGCTGACCGTCACTTTGGATAATGGCCAGAGCATCACCATTGGTGTGAATCAGTCGAGCGGTTCTGTTTCGGTTGTTGCACCGGATGACGTTTACAAGGGCGACCAGACCGTCACGACCGCCATCAAAGGCGTTACCGGTGGCGAGCATTTCGAAAACTTGGTGCCTGGTACTACTCCGGTTAACACCACCGTTACTGACACACCGGGTACCGACAACACCACTACCGTCACGCTGACCGCGCCAAACGCCGTCAACGAAGGTGGGCAGATTACGTATACCGCCACGCTTTCAAACAAGGCCGGCACTGATGTCACGCTGAAACTCGACAACGGTTCGAACATCACCATCAAGGCTGGCGCGACCGTCGGCACTGTGACGGTGCCTGCGCCTAGCGATGATGTATTTATCGATAAGAGCACTCAAACCGTTCAGATCACTGACGCCACGGGCGGCAACTTTGAGAAGCTTGAAGTTGCGGGCAAGGGTGCGACCACCACAACTAACGACACCATCGACAAGGTCGACGTGGTTCTGACCGCCACCACCACCGTTGGCGAAGGCGGCAACATTGTCTACACCGCCAGCCTTGTGGATAAAAACGGCACGCCAGTGAGCAACATCACTAACCCGCTGACCGTCACGTTGGATAACGGCCAGAGCATCACCATTGGTGTGAACCAATCGAGCGGTAGCGTTTCGGTTGTTGCACCGGATGACGTGTACAAGGGCGACCAGACCGTCACGGCCGCTATCAAGGACGTGACCGGTGGCGAGCACTTCGAAAACCTAGTTCCGGGTACCGATAAAGTCACTACAACTGTGACTGACACCCCAGGCACTGATAACACCACCACCGTCACGCTGACCGCGCCAAGCGCCGTCAACGAAGGTGGACAGATCACCTACACCGCGACCTTGAGCAACAAGGCCGGCAGTGACGTCACCCTGAAGTTGGATAACGGTTCGAGCATTACTATCAAGGCTGGCGACACCGTCGGCACTGTGACCGTGCCAGCGCCAAGCGATGACGTGTTCGTCGACAAGAGCACTCAGACCGTCAAAATCACCGACGCTTCTGGCGGCAACTTCGAGAAACTGGAAGTTACGGGTAATGGTGCGACCACCACAACTAACGACACCATCGATAAGGTCGATGTAGTTCTGACCGCCACCACCACCGTTGGCGAAGGCGGCAACATCGTTTACACCGCCAGCCTTGTGGATAAAAACGGCACGCCGGTGAGCAACATCACTAACCCGCTGACCGTCACGTTGGATAACGGCCAGAGCATCACCATTGGTGTGAACCAATCGAGCGGTAGCGTTTCGGTTGTTGCACCGGATGACGTGTACAAGGGCGACCAGACCATCACGGCCGCTATCAAGGACGTGACCGGTGGCGAACACTTCGAAAACCTAGTTCCGGGTACCGATAAAGTCACTACAACTGTGACTGACACCCCAGGCACTGATAACACCACCACCGTCACGCTGACCGCGCCAAGCGCCGTCACCGAAGGTGGACAGATCACCTACACCGCTACGCTTTCTAATAAAGCAGGCAGTGACGTTACGCTGAAGTTGGATAACGGCTCCTCGATCATTGTTAAGGCTGGCGACACTGTCGGCACCGTGACCGTGCCTGCTCCGACCGATGATGTGTTTATCGATAAGAGCACCCAGACCGTCAAGATCACCGACGCTTCCGGCGGCAACTTCGAGAAACTGGAAGTTGCGGGCAACGGCGCAACCACCACGATCAACGACACCATCGATAAGGTCGATGTGGTCCTGACCGCCACTCCTACCGTCGGCGAAGGCGGAAACATCGTCTACAGCGCCAGCCTTGTGGATAAAAACGGCACGCCGGTGAATAACATCACCAATCCGCTGACCGTCACCCTGGATAACGGCAAAACCATCACCATCGGTGTGAACCAATCCAGCGGCACGCTCACCACCGTGGCACCGAACGACGTTTACAAAGGTGATCAAACCGTCACCGCAGCCATCAAAGGCGTGACCGGTGGCGAACATTTCGAAAATCTGGTGCCGGGAACTACAGCGGTTAACACGACCGTCACGGATACACCGGGTACTGCTGATACCACCACTGTCACTTTGACCGCGCCAAGCGCCGTTAGCGAAGGTGGCCAGATCACTTACACCGCTACGCTCTCTAATAAAGCGGGCAGTGACGTCACGCTGAAGCTCGACAACGGCTCGTCGATCACCATCAAAGCGGGCGACACCGTCGGCACCGTAACTGTGCCTGCCCCTACCGATGACGTGTTCATCGACAAGAGCACCCAGACCGTCAAGATCACCGAAACCACTGGCGGCAACTTCGAAAAACTGGCAGTCGCAGGCAATGGCGCAACGACGACGATCAACGACACCATCGACGATGTAACCGTGGTGCTCAAGGCCACGGGTTCGGTCAGCGAGGGCGGGCAGATCGTTTACACCGCGTCGCTGGTCGACAAAAATGGTGCGGCAGTGGCCAACGTTGGTTCCGACCTGGTGGTGAAGCTGGATAATGGCTCGACCATTACCATCGGCAACGGCAAGTCCAGCAGCTTCACCACCGCCACCGCGCCGAACGATGCGTATGTTGGCGCCAATGATGTCACCGCCAAAATCAGTGCCGTAGGCAGTGGCGGCGACAAATACGAGCACTTGATGGTCGACGGCAGCACCGTGGTCACCAAAGTCACGGATGTGGTCACCAACACCACCCTCAGCATCAGCGGCGACGCTTCGGTGACCGAGGGCGGTACGGCGCACTACACCCTGGCCTTGAGCAACCCGGCGCAAACCGATGTAACCGTCACTCTCAAGTACAGCGGCACGGCCACCGATGGTTCGGATTTCAATGGTGTGTACACCGTGAAGATCCCGGCCGGCGCCAGCAGCGTGCCGTTTGATATCCGCACGCTTGACGACCGAATCACCGAGCCGACCGAAAAAATCGTCGTCACCATCGACAAGGCCACCGGGGGCAACTTCGAGAACCTGGTGATCGACAAGGGCACGGTCAGCACTGACATCCTCGACAACGATGCGCCGCCGGTTATCGACCTGGACGCCAACAACTCCAGCGGTGCCAGTGGCAACGACTTCAAGACCACCTTCACCGAAGGCACCGCCGGGCCGGGTGTGTCGATTGCCGACACCGATATCAAGATCACCGACCCGGACAGCACCCTGCTGACCGGCGCAACGGTCACCCTGACCAACGCCCAAGCCGGTGATGCCTTGAACCTGGGCAACAGCGTGAACGGCATCAGCGTCAGCACCAACAATCAGACGGGCACCATCACCCTGACGTTGTCGGGCAGCGCGACGCTGGCTGACTACATGCAGCGTATCCAGAACATCACGTTCACCAACACCAGCCACGACCCAAGCACCACGCCGCGCACCATTACCGTGGCGGTAACCGACGGCGGCAATTACTCCAACGTCGCCACCACCACAGTCAACGTGGTGGCGGTCAACGATGCGCCAGTGGCAACGGGCGGGGCCGTGACCGGCACGGAAGACACTGCGCTGGCCTTGACCTGGGCCAACTTCGGCGTGAGCGACGTGGACTCGCCATCAGCCAGCCTCGGCGTGAAAATCACCGACCTGCCAGTGGCCGGCAAACTGCAATACCTGGCAACCGACGGCACCACCTGGACCAACGTGACCAGCGGCCAGACCTTTACCAAAGCCCAGATCGATGGCGGCCAGTTACGCTTTACGCCAAACGCCAACGAGTCCGGCGCCGACGGTTATGGCGGCACGGGCATCGGTAACAAGCAGGCCGATTACGCACAGTTCAAGTTCCAGCCCACCGACGGCAAGGACCTGGGCACCAGCGCCACGGTGAAAGTCGACATCACCCCGGTGGCCGACGCGCCAACCCTGGGTGTGGCTGACAACAACGTCAACTCGGTCGGCCTGATCAAGCAGAGCTGGAACAGCCTTCCCGGCCTTGGCACCAACGGCAACGGCGCCGCACCGGACGTGCTGAAAAAAGCCATCGATGGCGCCGGCACGCCGAACAGCACCGCGGTGGTGACCAATGTCGAATCCACCACCGACGTTACCCCCGGTTCAGGCGGAAAAATCTCCGGCCTGATGTACATGGAAGCCGGCAAGAACTACACCTTCAGCGGCGTCGCCGATGACAGCCTGCTCATCAACGTCGGCGGTAAAGACGTGGCCAGCGGCCTGTGGGGCACCAACAGCGGCAAGTTCAGCGGCACGTTCACGCCGGCGGTCAGCGGTTACTACAGCCTTGAGATCTATCAGGCCAACCAGGCGGGCCCCGGCAGCTATGACGTCAACCTGTCGATCAATGGCGGCGCGACGCAGAACTTGAGCACCAGCAACATCCCGCTGTACACCGGCATCGCCGACCTGACCAACGCCGGCGTGACCGTGTCCGACCTGCATGGCAGCAACGGTGACGGTTACTACGTGGGTTATAAGCTCAACGAAGGCCTGGAAAACGGCAGCGTCAAATTGTCCAAGATCACCACCGCGCTGACCGACACCGATGGTTCGGAAACCCTGGCGGTGAAGATCGGTGGCATTCCGGCAGGCTCGGTGCTTACCGACGCTTCGGGACACACCTTCACGGCGACGAAAACCGTGGGCGAAGTCAACGTCAGCGGCTGGGACCTGGGCACCCTGACCATCAAGCCGCCGACCTATTACAGCGGCCAGTTCAACCTGACCGTGACCTCGACGTCGACCGAAAGCATCGGCGGCTCGGCGACCACCACCGCGCAATTGCCGGTGACGGTCTACCCGGCGGCGTATAACTCGGTAACCGGCACGTCGGGCAGCGACTCGATTATCGGCAGCGATGGCAACGACATCGTGGTAGCCGACATCGGCGGCCTGAACGTGGTGCAGGGCAAGAACTACAACATCGCGTTCATGGTGGACAGCTCCGGCAGCATGAGCACCGCATCGATCGACGCGGCGAAGGCTTCGTTGACCACGGTGTTCAACTCGCTGAAAAACAGCCTGGGCGCCAATACGTCGGGCACGGTGAATATCTTCCTGGCCGACTTCGATAGCCAAGTGAACAAGTCGATTGCCATCAACCTCAATGCCCCCAATGCGCTGGCCCAGCTCAAAGTGGTGCTGGACTCGATGGTGTCGGAAGGCGGCACCAACTACGAAGACGTGTTCAAGACCACCGCCAACTTCTTCCAGAGCGACCTGGCGAGCAAAAACACCGGTGCGACTAACCTGACGTACTTCATCACCGACGGCCAGCCGACGTTCTACCAGAGCGGCGAGCAGACCAACCCGACGCTGTACGGCAACGTCAAGTTCGATGATGTGGTAACGACGGCCAACTACACACCCGGGACCGCAGTCGGCAAGTACCTGGATAACACCCATTACTTGAGCATCGACGCCTCGGGTGCCGCTCAACTGCAAACCTCGAACGGCTTCTGGTGGACGGCCTACAATCTGGGCACGGTCCGCGCTCAGGGCGACGGCACCTTTGAGCTGTCCAATCTTGACGGCCGTGGCAACAGCACCGACACCGCAACAGCGGCCAACTCCAAGAGCGCCTTTGCGTTGCTGGGCGGGCTGTCGCAAGTGGAGGCGATCGGCATCAACAGCGACATCAGCCTCAGCGACCTGAAGCCTTACGACAGCGACGGCAAGCCACAGGCCAATATCGATCCGAAGGACCTGGCCAATGCCATCCTCGGCCACACCGAGGCCACTTTGCCAGGCGCGGACAGCATCAGCGGTGGCGACGGCAATGACATCCTCTTTGGCGACCTGGTGAGCTTCAGCGGGGTGACCGGCGAGGGTTACAACGCCCTGCAGGCTTTCGTGGCACAGAAAGCCGGTGTGGCTGTCTCGGCGGTTACCACTTCGAATGTGCACCAGTACGTCACCGAGCATTACGCGGACTTCAACGTGTCCGGCGCCAAGGACGGCAACGACACGCTGCTCGGCGGCAATGGCGATGACATTCTGTTCGGCCAGGGCGGCAACGACGTGCTGGACGGCGGCAAGGGCAATGACATCTTGCTGGGCGGTACCGGCAACGACACGTTGATGGGCGGTCAGGGCAACGACATCCTGATCGGCGGTTCGGGTGCCGACACCTTCGTGTGGAAAGCCGGTGACATCGGCAACGATGTGATCAAGGACTTCAAGGCGTCGGAAGGTGATCGGATTGACCTGCGTGATCTGTTGAAGGGCGAGACGGACAGCACCATCGACAACTACCTCAAGATCACCACGGTAGAAGGCGTGTCGACCCTGCAAGTGAGCAGCGATGGCAAGCTCAACGCCGCCGGTGGCCTGGCCAATGCGGACGTGACCATCAAGCTGGAAGGCAATGATTGGTCCCACACCAACATCAACTCGCTGATCAGCGGTGCCGACCCGACCATCAAGATCGATCACACCGCCTAAGCTTGGGTTTATCGGCCGCCCTCGAGGCGGCCGATTTATTTGGGCGATACGTTGCTGGCCCTGGCGGCCGGTTGCATCGCATACTCGCGCTTATCAACACACGGCCGGCCTATGCGGCTGACGATGTGTGGCTTTTTTCGAGGGGTTCTTATGTTTTACGTGCAACGTGATGCGCAGGGCGCGTTGAGTCGCGTAGAGGCCGCTGCCTTTGCCGGATCCACCGAAACACTGCCGGCCGATCACCATGAGATCCAGGCCTGGTACGCCAACGAAGTGGTGGAAACCAGCCTGGCCCAGCTCAAGCAGAGTGACCTGGAGATGATCCGGGTACTGGACGACTTGATCCAGGTGCTCACCCGCAAGGGCGTCATCAGCGTAACTGACCTGCCGCCTGCGGCTCAGGCCAAATTGATGGACCGTAACCAGGCGCGGGAAGCGTTGGGTGGGTTGAGCCAGTTGATCAATGATGATGAGAAAGGGCTTATCTGAAATGTGGGAGGGGGCTTGCTCCCGATAGCGGTAAATCAGTCGATATTTGGGTGACTGATACGCCGCAATCGGGAGCAAGCCCCCTCCCACATTGGATCTGCGTTATTTCCAGGGCGCGGGCTCGCCGAACAGCTGGCCCTGCACCCCAAAAATCCCCATCTCACGAATCACCTTCAGCTCACCTTCGGTCTCCACACGTTCGGCAATCAACGGCAGATCGATGCTGTGGGCCGCGCGCTGGATGGCTTCGATAAACAGGCGCTTGTCGCTTTCCTGGTCGATGTCGCGGATGTAGCTGCCGTCGATTTTCAAGTACGCCAGGCCCAGGCGGGCCAGGTTGCCGATCATGCTGAATCGCCCGCCGAAACGCTGAAGGCTCAGGGAAAAGCCCAACTCGCGCAGGCGCTGGGTCATCTGCTCCAGCACAAGCTGTTCCGGCAGTTGCTCTTCACCGATCTCCAGGGTGAGGCGCGAGCCCAGGTTGCTGTGCTGGCGCAGCAGCTCATAAATGCGTTGCAGTGCCTGAGGATCCTGCAAGGTTGCGGCTGAGAGGTTCAGCGCCAGATTGTGGCTGTGGCCGCTCATCTGTTTGAGCACTAGCTCGAGCATCATGCGGTCCAGGCGGGCCGACCAGCCGAAGCGCTCGAGCCACGGCAGGAAACGCCCGGCGGGTAGGGTATGGCCGTCGAAGTCCTGCAAGCGCGACAGCACTTTGTAGTGCAAGACCAATTGCGGATCCTGGCTGGCCACGACCGGCTGGAAGTACAACTCGAAACGCTGTTGGGTCAGCGCCTGGTCCAACAGTGTGTGCCAGGCATGGTGATCGTCACCGACGCTGGCGGCGGCACTGTGGTCGAGGCACGCCCAGGTGCTGTCACCCTGCCCTTCGGCTTGAGCCAAAGCTTGGTCGGCGAGGGTCAGCAGCGCCTGCGGCGCATCGCCATGGTTGAACGGTGCCAGGCCGATGTAGGCCACGGGCGTAACATCGCTGGCGCCGGTGGCCTGCAGGCTGAGCAACGTGCTTTCAAGGTTCTGCGCCAATTGCAGCGCTTCTTCACGGGTGAGCCCAGGCGCCAGCACGGCGAATTCGCCGCCACGAATACGGGTCACGAGGTTATGGGTTTCCGGGTACGGCTCGCACTGGCGCAGCAGTTGTTCGCCGACCGCTTGCAGCAGCTGGTCGGTACGCTGGCCGCCCAGGCGCTGGTTCAGGCCGGCCAAGTCCTTGACGCGCAACACCAGCAAGTAGCCGGAGTTGGTTTCTTCGGGGTTGCTGACGCGGGCGTTGAGCTGCATTTCGAAATAGCGGCGGTTGGCCAGGCCGGTGAGGTTGTCCTGATAGGATTCGGTGCGCAACTTTTCGCTGCGCTCGGCCTGCTCCTGGAACAGCGCCTTGAGCTTTTCCACCATTTGGTTCATGGCCTGCACCACCCGGCGCAACTCCGGCGTGCGCGGCAGGTCAGGCAGGCTGAGGAATTCCCGACGGGCGATCGCGTGGGACTGCTTGACCATATAGTCCAACGGCTTTAATTGCCGGCGCAGCAACAGCCCGCCGAGCACCACGCTGACCGCACCGCACAGCAGCAACCAGCCAAGGCTGCCCAGGGCGCTCTGCCAGAGCTTGGCCAGGGCGAACATCGGATGGCTGACCACCTCGACTCGCGCCGCCTGCTCCCAACCACGGCTCACCAGCGCATCACCACCGGCCGGCTCCAGGCCGATCAATTTTACAAACCAAGGGGGCACGCCATTGTTGTCGGGTATGCCGCTGCGCTCAACGATGGTTTGGTCCGTGGCCAGGTCCACCACACGGATGCTGGCGTAGTAACCGCTGTCGAAGATCGAGCTGACCAGCAACTCGACCATGGCCGGGTCATCGATATTGGGGGTCAGCGACAGCGCCAGTGCCGTCGCGGCATCCTGCGCATGGGAGCGCAATTGGTTGACGTACTGCGTGCGCGAACTTTCCAGGCTGACCATGAAGCTGCCGCTGAAGGCGACCACCAGGAACAGACAGATTGCGATCAACAGCTGTTTGAACAAAGACATCCGATCAGTTACTCCTAGTTGGCAGGCTCGGCTGGGAAGCCTTCCGCACGCATTTTTCTCAACACATCCTGCCAGCGCGACAAGCGTTTGGTATCGCCGACTTTCTTGTTGCCCTTGGCGCCGGGCAGGTACAGCCCCTCGGCGTTGAATGAATACACCGGGATCAAATCGGTACGGCGGGTTGCCGGCAGAATGTCGTCCATCAGGCTGTCGAGCACCAAGGGGATCGCGTCGGGGGTCGAATAGTAGGTCAGGACCATGTGCGCACGATTCTGACGCAAGGCCTTGACGTAGGTAATGCGCAATTTATCGCTGGACACGCCCAGATGACGCAAACTGAAATACTTGGCGATGGCGTAGTCTTCACAGTCACCGGCGCCCTTCCAGAGTGCTTCGATGGGTGTCTCCCAATAGTCGACCGCACGCCAGAGATCAATGTCTTCCACGTAGGTCATTTGTTTGTTGAAGAACACGTTGACGACCTTGAGCTGGTCTTGCTCGCTGACCTGTTTTTCGGTGCTCAGCAGCCGCTGCCACGCGTCAATGCGTTGCTGGCCCTCGCCCAACGGCCCGTACAAGGCGCTGGCCTTGCGGCTGATCTGCGAGAAATCCCAATCGGCATGCAGCCCGCCGAGCATCAGGCAGGCCAATAAGATCGCTGATAAGAGCCAGCAAAAAACTCGATAGGGAATAAAACTTACCGCCAAGGCGTTCAGTCCATGAAAAGAGACGGAATTTCAAGGGATGGTGAAGCTTCGTCTCACAAAAAACAATGGCACAGTGCGATCATTCATCGGTGGAGCGAGTTTATAACCGCCTCCTGTGGGACGTACAAAATACACGCTGTGGGCTCTTACAAACGGAAACTCTGGCTGTTTGACAAGTGCCTGACCCATCTCTAGTGTTCATTGGATCCAATAAACACACTCTATTATTCAAAAAGGAGGGTAGCGTAACCGTGACGCAGAAGCCGAACCCTTTAAGCAGTATCAAGGTCAGCGGACCTATTCCTGCTCATCTTGCCCGCGCCGTTATTGAAGAAACGTTGCGTAACGCCATTCTCGATGGTCGATTGCCCTGTGGCACTGCTATGCGCCAGCAAGAACTCGCCAGCCTGTTCGGCGTCAGCCGTATGCCGGTGCGCGAAGCTTTGCGCCAGTTGGAGGCACAATCCCTGCTGCATGTGGTGACCCACAAAGGCGCTGTGGTTGCGCCCTTGATCGAGGACAATTCGGCTGAGACCTATGCCCTGCGCATGCTGTTGGAGTCCGAAGCCTTGCGCTTGTCGATCCCATTGCTCACTGAATCGGACATCGCCGAGGCAGAGGCCTGTATCACTGCGCTGGAATGCGAGAAAGACTACAGCGAGATCGGTCGCCTCAATCGCCTGTTTCACATGATCCTGTATGGCAAGGCGCCTAACCATCGCCTGCTCAAATTGGTGGAGCATGGGCTGAATGAAGAGGAGCGGTTTCTGCGCTTCAACCTCGAGGCGATGGGACTGGGCGAGACGTCACAGGAGGATCACCGCGAACTGCTCAACCTGGTGGTGCAGAAGAAAATCGACGAAAGCATCCTGACACTGCGTAATCACTTGATGCGAGGCATGGAGGTCATCAATAGATACCTCAATAGCCTCGAAACTGCGAATAGGACAGCTGCGTTATAAGGGGCTCCTACCGTTTTTGAGCCTGTGCATCGCGGGGTACCGTTCCTTATAAGGAAGCGTCCCGCGTTGATACACTGTGAACAAGCCGGCAAGCCTTATTCAAATCGGCGTCATATAAGGAAACTTCTCACACTTCAAACAACTATTTCTTCGGGAAGTTTTTGTTCGCAAAACTATTTAATACATTCACAAGCTCATCCAAACGTTTAATCAGCTTATTATCAGCGCCCCACCCAAAAACCTCGCAATTGCCGCTCGCGTATTGAGCCAGCGTTCCTCGCGTGGGCGCGCCTTAACGCTAATCTTCCAACTAACAACTACAAAATCCATCACTGCAACTAGAGCAGTCGCAACAACTTCATAGGCGTCAACCATGCATCATCATTTGCTTGAAAAAAAGAAATTTCAACTGTGCAGTCATCCGTTATTTGCAGAAATAACTTCTCTTAGCAAACTACAACACTTTATGGAAAGCCATGTATTTGCGGTTTGGGACTTCATGACCCTGACCAAACGCCTGCAGCAGGATCTTACTTGCATCCAAATACCCTGGCTCCCGCCGGCCAATCCGCAGGCCGCACGCCTGATCAATGAAATCGTGCTGGGCGAGGAGTCGGACGAACATCCGACGCGGGGCCATTGCAGTCACTTTGAGCTGTACCTGGAGGCCATGGCGGAGGTGGGCGCCAATACCCGTGTCATCGCACGTTTCATTGACCTGCAACACCAGGGTGTAGAGGTCAGCGCAGCGCTGCGAATGATCGGTGCGCCCCCCGGTGTGCCGCGCTTTGTCGACAGCACATGGCAGATCGCACTCAGCGCACCCACCCATTGCGTCGCGGCGGCCTTCCTGCATGGTCGTGAAGGCGTCATTGCATCCATGTTCGAGCGCCTTCTGTGCAGCAGCCCCTTGATTGCTCGTCAGGCACCCATCTTGTGTCACTACCTCAACCGTCATATCGAGTTGGATAGCCAGGAGCACGGCCCGGCGGCGGAGCAGGTGCTCCAGCATTTGATCGGCGCAGACCCGACTCGCCAGCGACAAGCCGATAGCGCTGCCTTCGGTGCCCTGGAAAGCCGCATGACCTTCTGGGACGACGTACACGCCTCAATGCATGAGGTACACCCATGAGCGCCACCGGCTATCACTCCTTTGCCGAAGACTGGGAGCGGCGCGCAACCATCCGCACACGCCCGCGCCGCATGTTGGAAAACGACGGCAAACTGATCTATCCCCTGAGCCGCCAACCCCTTGTACTGAGTGCGACCTTTCTCGAGCGCTGCTCGCAATGCCGCGACTTTGTGCTGGCGCAAAGCTTTTATCGATTCATCCATGACATCGTGGTTTTCGAAACCGAGATCGTCGATAAGCTTGCCCGCCGTATTGCCAAGAATCGCTTCTCGCTGCCCCTCCCCCTCGCCTGCCGTTACGATGCGATGACCGTCGTGGTGGATGAGGATTACCACGCATTGGTGGCACTGGACTTCCTGCAGCAAGCCGTGACGTTGACCGGTATCGAGCCCCTGGACCTGCCGGGGCAGATCGAACTGAGCCGCGCCTTGCCGGCCGCGCAGGCGCAGGCACCGGAGCACCTGCACGATGCCGTCGAGTTGATTGTCGTGGCCATCGCCGAAAACACCGTCACCCATGATGTGGCGGCCTTTTCCAAGGACGACAGTATCAAGTCGTCCGTACGCGGCTTGATGGCTGATCACCTGTTCGATGAAGGGCGCCACGCACAGTTCTGGACACAGTTGGTGCGTATCTACTGGCAGTCGGCAAGCGCGCAAGACCGCGACAGCATTGCCGGCGTGCTCCCGACTTTTCTGGCCCATTACCTGACCAACGACATACAGAAAGGCTTCGACCTGCAGTTGATCGAACACCTGGATGTCAGTACCGATATTCGTTTGGCGCTGCAGGATGAAATCGTTGCGTTGGATTTTCCTATTACCCGCCAGCACCCGTTGATGGGCAACATCATGAGCTTCCTGCACCACAGCGGCGTGCTGCACACGCCAAGCGTGGCACGCGCACTGGACGACTACCTGCCCGCGGCGGGGAGGCTGGCATGAGGCGCTTGACGATTGAATGGGGCGGTGCAAGTGAAGCACTGGGGGCCCTCAAGCAGGTTCTGGAACAATACGGGCATATCGCGGGGGCGGGGTCGGTCGACCTGGTGATTGAGGACGGCAGCCAGTCACCGTCAGCCTTATCCACCGATGCGCCGTGGATGAGCCTGCGCCTGGGCATCGGCTCCGTGTCCGAAACTGGGTTACCCGCACTGCAGTTTCGCTGCTATGACCGTGATCGGCGCCTGTTGGCCGTGCACGACGTCGCCGAGGAGCCCAGCGGCAACGGCCAGCGCCTGCGTCGTCGTGCGGCTCACGCTCTGGTGGAGTGGGTAGCGTCATTGGTCAGCGGATTCTCGAGAGACCCTGGTTATTTCTGTGCAACGGCCAACCCGGGCACCTTGCCCGAACAGGGCTTGCGAGGACTGGAGTCACTGGCGTTCATGCATCGATTCAACCGTACAGCCGATCCGGTACTGCTGCGGGCGGCACAGGTGCCCATGATCGAACGGTTGCAGGCCAGCCTGAATACCTTCGCCGATCGTACAGCGCTGAATATTGCGGGGCGCAGGGTGACTTATCGCCAGCTTCAGGAAAAAGCCGTGGCGATCCAGCAACACCTGCTGCCCCTGTTGGAGGGCATTGAAACACCGGTGGTGGGTGTGTGCCTGGAGAAATCTACCGAGCTTTACGCAAGCATTCTGGCGGTGCTGGGCTGTGGCGCGGTGTATTTGCCGCTGTCTCCGGACCATCCGGTAAAACGCCAGCACAGCATGCTGACAAGCGCAGGTGCAGGCGTATTACTGGAAAATGGCCTGCACCCGTTGCGGGATAAGTGCGTTTCACTTGATGTCAGTACGCTCACCCCACACGGCATCGACTCCACACAGCCGCTGATGCGCCATCGTCCCCACGCCGATGCGCCGTGCATGGCGCTTTTCACCTCTGGCACCACGGGGCAACCCAAGGGTGTGCTGCTCAGCCAACATAATCTGGCGCATTTCACGGCCTGGCTCGGTACCTGTGTGGCGCTGGACGATAAGAGTCGCGTTCTGCAATTTTCACCGCTGAGCTTTGACTCGTCACTGATCGATATTTTTCCCGCCTTGATCGCGGGCGCAGCGTTGATTGTCCCCAGCGCAGAACAACGTCACGATCCCCGGCAATTGGTCGAGCTGATTCGCCTGCAACGCGTCACCCATGCTTTCTTGCCACCGGCACTGCTCGGCATCTTGCCGCTGGACCAGCCGCTGGGCCTAGCCCACCTGCTCACCGGCGGCGACTTTTGCGAACCCTACGTGATCGAGCGAATGGCCGGCCAATGCCAGTTTCACAACCTCTATGGCCCCACCGAAGCCACGGTACTGGCAACCCATCGAACGTTTCGGCTCGGTGATAGCAATCGCAATATCGGCCTGCCCATCGCCAACAGCCAGGTCTTGATCCTGGACGAGCACCTGCAACCGGTGGACGAGCAGGTGATGGGCGATCTGTACCTCGCAGGACCGGGCGTGAGCCTGGGCTATATGAACGGACCACCGCAGGCCGACTCCCCTTTCATCAAGCTGACGTTGCCCGACGGGCAATGGCTGCAGGCTTACCGCAGCGGCGACCTGGCGAAATGGACGCAAGACGGTATCGAGTTGGGCGGCCGACGGGATGACCAGGTCAAGATCCGCGGTTTTCGGGTCGAACCTCAGGAGATCGAGCACTGCCTGCGCAGCAGTCGGTTGTTTCGCCAAGTGGCAGTGGTGATTGATCAGACGCACAGAATCATCGGCTTTGCGGCCCAGCCCGAACCCGGCGCCACGCTGGCCAGCCTGAAGGAGCACGCACGGCAGTGGCTGCCTGAGCATATGCAACCTGTCGCCTGGAGCGAGCTGCCGAGCCTGCCCGCTTCGAGCAACGGCAAGATCGATCGCAAGGCGTTGCGGGAGACGCCGATTACCCGCGCTCAGGAGATGACGCATTGCAGCACGCTCACGCCAGTCCACGCGCAGTTGGTAGACCTGTGGGGGGAGTTGTTAGGGTTGCCTGCCGGTGACGTGTCGATCGACGACAGCTTTTTCAACCTGGGCGGCCATTCGATCCTGCTGTCCACCTTGTTGCTGCGCCTGCGCGAGCAGTTTGGCCGCAGCCTCTCCTTGAGCCAATTTTTTGAAGCGCCGACGATTCGTACGCTGGCCTTGCAGATGGAGGGCGCAGCGCTGCCGAATACATCGTTCAGCCAGATGGAAAAAGATGCGTCCCGAGCCTTGGCGCTTGAGGTGCTGCCCGAGGCCCGCGCCGGGGATCCACGCAAGGCGATTGTCACAGGGGCGAACAGCTTTGTCGGCGTGCACATCGTCCAGGCCTTGCTGGCGGGTGGGGCGCAGGAAGTAGCGTGCCTGGTCCGGGCGCTCCCAGGCCAGTCGGCGGCGGACCGATTCTCTCAGGCGTTGCGCGAATACCGCCTGGAACAGTTGGACCTGAGCCGAGTGCAGGTGTATGCCGCCGACCTGCGCCAACCCCGCCTGGGTCTGTCTGCAGAGGCGTACGACCACCTCGCCCGCAATCATGGTGTGCTGGTGCACAATGCGGCGCAGGTCAACCATGTGATGGACTACATAGCACTGGCCAACGACAACGTCGAACCGGTGTTTGAATGCCTGCACCTTTGCGAGACCCACTGTAAGAAAGTTTTCAATTTCATTTCAACACTGTCGGCCTGCAGTCGCCTCGACACTGATGGGTATGTGCTCGAAGCACCCGCAAGCCGCGCGTTGCCACTCTATGTAAAAAACGGCTACAACCTCTCGAAGTGGGTGGCCGAGCGGTTGTTGGGGCGTGCAGTCGAGCAAGGGACCTGGGTGAATATTCATCGGCCGGGGAATATCAGTTTCAACAGCCGGAACGGTGTCTGCCAACCCCATAAAAATCGGTTGATGTTGATGCTCAAAGGGTCGCTGCAGTTGGGCAGAGTTCCTCGAATGGAGGGCAATTTCGACCTGATGCCGGTGGACTTCCTGGCGCGCTTCATCGCGTTTCACAGCCCGCGTTTTGTCCCTGGGCGAAACGTCTTCAACCTGCACAATCCTCAACATTTGAGCTGGGACCAGTACCTTGATGCATTCAGCCAGGCCGGCCACACTTTCGAACGGGTAAGCCTTCAACATTGGCAACGGGCGTTGCGCACAGTGCGCCACGACAATGCGTTGTTCGGCGTACTGGGCTTTTACCTTGATGGGTTGGGTGAAGACATCGGCGACACGTCGATGATCCATTACAGCAACGCGCAGTGGGGCCTGGAACAAATGGGCACACAGTATCCGCCAAAGAGCTCCGCACTCTTACGCAAGGGCTGTGAGTACCTCAGGGCCATCGGCTTTCTCTGAGCGGCTTTGGGCCCGCATTGAATTTGCTCGGCTGTATCGGAGCGAGGCCTCGCTCCGATACAGCGAGGATCAGATCTTGAAGCTGTCGACCAATTGCTTCAATCGACTGGCCTGCTGGGACAGCGCGTCGCAGTCTTTGAGCGTCTCGTTGAGATTGGCCACGCCTTGCTGGTTCAGCAGGTTGATCTGGTTGATGTCGACATTGAGGGTTTCAACCACCGCCGTTTGCTCCTCGGTGGCAGCTGCGACCGATTGGTTCATGCCATCGATCTCGACGATTCGCTGTGTCACGCTGACCAGACGCTCGCCGGCCTGGTTAGCCACTTCAACGCTTTCTTCGCTGGAGACCTGGCTGGCGTTCATGGTGGTCACGGCTTCACGCGAACCCACTTGCAGCGAAGTGATCATTTTGTGGATCTCTTCTGCCGATTCCTGGGTACGGTGAGCCAGGTTACGCACTTCATCCGCCACCACGGCAAACCCACGCCCTGCTTCGCCGGCACGGGCAGCTTCGATTGCCGCGTTAAGCGCAAGTAAGTTGGTCTGCTGGGAGATGCCCTTGATCACATCGAGAATGTGTCCGATGTTGTCGGTGCTGGCGTTAAGGGTTTCGATCTGGGTACAGGACAGGCTGATTTTCTGCGACAGTTCCGACATCGCCTGGATGGTTTGCTCGACCACTTTGCGCCCATCATCAGCTTGCTCACTGGCACCGCTGGCATGCTGCGAGGCATCAGCGGCGTTACGTGCGATTTCCTGGGTAGCGGCACCCAGCTCGTTGATAGCGGCAGCCACGCTGTTGGTACGTGCACTTTGTTCATCGGAGCCGATGATCGACGCGTTGGACGACGCCATTACGCGCTGGGACAGGTCATGCACTTGACGGGTGGCCGAGGACACTTCGGAAATCGAGGCGTGGATCCGCTCGACAAACTGATTGAATGCGCTACCGACTTCGCCGAACTCGTCTTTGCTGGTCACGTCGAGGCGGCGGGTCAGATCACCCTCGCCTTGGGCAATGTCCTGCATGGCAACGCCCATGGTGGTCAGCGGACGCAACAACACCTGAATCAGCACACTCAACAGTACGGCAATCGCCACCACGGCGATGAGCATTGCGATCAACGCTGAAGTGCGAAATTTACCCAGTGCGGCATAGGCTTTATCTTTGTCGATAGACAGACCGATGTACCAGTCAGCCCCCGGCAACCCGTTGATTGGTGTAAAGGACAGGATTCGGTCTTGTCCATTGAGGACAACCTCCTGGTTAACCTTCTCAATGCGCACCTGGGTGCCCGGGTAGATGTCCTTGAGGTTTTTCATCACCTGGTCCTGGTCAGGACTGACGATGACCTGGCCATCACCACTGACCAGGAATGCATGGCCAATACCGCCAAAATCTACCGAGTTGATGATCTTCACCAAGGTTTGCAGGCTCAAGTCGCCACCCACAACGCCCAACAACTCTCCGTTCTTCTTCACCGGCATGGCGATCGTCACGATCTGGCCGCCTACAGCCGCCATATAAGGCGGGGTAAGCATGGTTTTGTCGGCTGCTACGGCTTGCTTGTACCAAGGGCGCTGACGTGGGTCATAGCCTTCGGGCATCTTCGCGTCGGGGCGCTGGGTGAACACTCCATTGATTTGGCCAACGTAGGTGAACTGGAAGTTGGAGGTGAGCGCCGGTTGATCGACCAAGCCGGGAAGGTCGGCGGCGCTGCCTTGATGGGCAACGTTTTGTGCCAGGCTCTCGAGAACCAGGATGCGGCCGCTGAGCCAGTTCTGCACACTGCTGGCGGTAAGCTCTCCGGATTGCTGGATGGAGGACGCCAGGTTCTGCCTGATCGTGTTGCGCTGCAGGTAATCGTTGTAGAACGTGAATAGCGCGAAGGCCAGAACCACGACGCCTGACGCAGCCAACAGAATTTTATGACTGAACTTGAGATTCATTTCATCGACTTCTTTTGCCAAAGGGGGGTGAGCGTGCCGAGTGGAACATTCCATGTATCGCGATAGGCGGACTCTACGACCGCTCTATTTCGGTGCACGCATGGCTCGTCAGGCTTTCGGCTAGAAATCGATAAAACTTAGAGATTTGTGTGAATCTTCCGCTTTTAGCGTGAGAGAACGACAGGCGGTATGAGCACAGTCGACTATCAGCCACTTAGAGCCCTAAACGACAAAACCCCTGTCTGCGTGAGCAGACAGGGGTTTCGGAATTCAATCTTGACGATGACCTACTCTCACATGGGGAAACCCCACACTACCATCGGCGATGCATCGTTTCACTGCTGAGTTCGGGATGGGATCAGGTGGTTCCAATGCTCTATGGTCGTCAAGAAATTCTGTGTACCAGATCGTTGCGCTAGCAACGTACCGGTGAAATTCATGGACTTCTACATAAACAAAACCCCTGTCTGCGTACGCAAACAGGGGTTTCGGAATTTAATCTTGACGATGACCTACTCTCACATGGGGAAACCCCACACTACCATCGGCGATGCATCGTTTCACTACTGAGTTCGGGATGGGATCAGGTGGTTCCAATGCTCTATGGTCGTCAAGAAATTCGGGTACTGAGTCGTGGCCATATGGCCTCGCTTCAGCAAATTGGGTATGGGATAGAAGTCGGTGTTTTGTGAGTATCGAACTTTCGGTTCATTGCGTCTTCACACACCGCAATCTGATGCTCTTTCGAGTAGTCAAATTGCTTGGGTGTTATATGGTCAAGCCTCACGGGCAATTAGTATTGGTTAGCTCAACGCCTCACAGCGCTTACACACCCAACCTATCAACGTCGTAGTCTTCGACGGCCCTTCAGGGGACTCAAGGTCCCAGTGAGATCTCATCTTGAGGCTAGTTTCCCGCTTAGATGCTTTCAGCGGTTATCTATTCCGAACATAGCTACCCGGCAATGCCACTGGCGTGACAACCGGAACACCAGAGGTTCGTCCACTCCGGTCCTCTCGTACTAGGAGCAGCCCCTCTCAAATCTCAAACGTCCACGGCAGATAGGGACCGAACTGTCTCACGACGTTCTAAACCCAGCTCGCGTACCACTTTAAATGGCGAACAGCCATACCCTTGGGACCGGCTTCAGCCCCAGGATGTGATGAGCCGACATCGAGGTGCCAAACACCGCCGTCGATATGAACTCTTGGGCGGTATCAGCCTGTTATCCCCGGAGTACCTTTTATCCGTTGAGCGATGGCCCTTCCATACAGAACCACCGGATCACTAAGACCTACTTTCGTACCTGCTCGACGTGTCTGTCTCGCAGTCAAGCGCGCTTTTGCCTTTATACTCTACGACCGATTTCCGACCGGTCTGAGCGCACCTTCGTACTCCTCCGTTACTCTTTAGGAGGAGACCGCCCCAGTCAAACTACCCACCATACACTGTCCTCGATCCGGATAACGGACCTGAGTTAGAACCTCAAAGTTGCCAGGGTGGTATTTCAAGGTTGGCTCCACGCGAACTGGCGTCCACGCTTCAAAGCCTCCCACCTATCCTACACAAGCAAATTCAAAGTCCAGTGCAAAGCTATAGTAAAGGTTCACGGGGTCTTTCCGTCTAGCCGCGGATACACTGCATCTTCACAGCGATTTCAATTTCACTGAGTCTCGGGTGGAGACAGCGCCGCCATCGTTACGCCATTCGTGCAGGTCGGAACTTACCCGACAAGGAATTTCGCTACCTTAGGACCGTTATAGTTACGGCCGCCGTTTACCGGGGCTTCGATCAAGAGCTTCGCGTTAGCTAACCCCATCAATTAACCTTCCGGCACCGGGCAGGCGTCACACCCTATACGTCCACTTTCGTGTTTGCAGAGTGCTGTGTTTTTAATAAACAGTCGCAGCGGCCTGGTATCTTCGACCGGCATGAGCTTACGGAGCAAGTCCTTCACCCTCACCGGCGCACCTTCTCCCGAAGTTACGGTGCCATTTTGCCTAGTTCCTTCACCCGAGTTCTCTCAAGCGCCTTGGTATTCTCTACCCAACCACCTGTGTCGGTTTGGGGTACGGTTCCTGGTTACCTGAAGCTTAGAAGCTTTTCTTGGAAGCATGGCATCAACCACTTCGTCGTCTAAAAGACAACTCGTCATCAGCTCTCGGCCTTAGAATCCCGGATTTACCTAAGATTCCAGCCTACCACCTTAAACTTGGACAACCAACGCCAAGCTGGCCTAGCCTTCTCCGTCCCTCCATCGCAATAACCAGAAGTACAGGAATATTAACCTGTTTTCCATCGACTACGCTTTTCAGCCTCGCCTTAGGGACCGACTAACCCTGCGTCGATTAACGTTGCGCAGGAAACCTTGGTCTTTCGGCGTGGGTGTTTTTCACACCCATTGTCGTTACTCATGTCAGCATTCGCACTTCTGATACCTCCAGCAAGCTTCTCAACTCACCTTCACAGGCTTACAGAACGCTCCTCTACCGCATCACTTACGTGATACCCGTAGCTTCGGTGTATGGTTTGAGCCCCGTTACATCTTCCGCGCAGGCCGACTCGACTAGTGAGCTATTACGCTTTCTTTAAAGGGTGGCTGCTTCTAAGCCAACCTCCTAGCTGTCTAAGCCTTCCCACATCGTTTCCCACTTAACCATAACTTTGGGACCTTAGCTGACGGTCTGGGTTGTTTCCCTTTTCACGACGGACGTTAGCACCCGCCGTGTGTCTCCCATGCTCGGCACTTGTAGGTATTCGGAGTTTGCATCGGTTTGGTAAGTCGGGATGACCCCTAGCCGAAACAGTGCTCTACCCCCTACAGTGATACATGAGGCGCTACCTAAATAGCTTTCGAGGAGAACCAGCTATCTCCGAGCTTGATTAGCCTTTCACTCCGATCCACAGGTCATCCGCTAACTTTTCAACGGTAGTCGGTTCGGTCCTCCAGTTAGTGTTACCCAACCTTCAACCTGCCCATGGATAGATCGCCCGGTTTCGGGTCTATTCCCAGCGACTAGACGCCCTATTAAGACTCGCTTTCGCTACGCCTCCCCTATTCGGTTAAGCTCGCCACTGAAAATAAGTCGCTGACCCATTATACAAAAGGTACGCAGTCACCCAACAAAGTGGGCTCCCACTGCTTGTACGCATACGGTTTCAGGATCTATTTCACTCCCCTCTCCGGGGTTCTTTTCGCCTTTCCCTCACGGTACTAGTTCACTATCGGTCAGTCAGTAGTATTTAGCCTTGGAGGATGGTCCCCCCATATTCAGACAAAGTTTCTCGTGCTCCGTCCTACTCGATTTCATGACTAAGAGATTTTCGCGTACAGGGCTATCACCCACTATGGCCGCACTTTCCAGAGCGTTCCGCTAATCTCAAAGCCACTTAAGGGCTAGTCCCCGTTCGCTCGCCACTACTAAGGGAATCTCGGTTGATTTCTTTTCCTCAGGGTACTTAGATGTTTCAGTTCCCCTGGTTCGCTCCATACACCTATGTATTCAGTGTAAGGTAACCATCTTATGATGGCTGGGTTCCCCCATTCAGACATCTCCGGATCAAAGTCTGTTTGCCGACTCCCCGAAGCTTTTCGCAGGCTACCACGTCTTTCATCGCCTCTGACTGCCAAGGCATCCACCGTATGCGCTTCTTCACTTGACCATATAACCCCAAGCAATCTGGTTATACTGTGAAGACAACATTCGCCGAAAATTCGATCATACTCAATTAAGAGCGACTCACAAATTTTACCTTAGCCTGAGCCGTTACCAGTGAAAGTAACGTTCAGTCTATCTTTCTATCACATACCCAAATTTTTAAAGAACGAACTAGTCAAAGACTAGAAATCAACATTCACCATCACAACGATGGAATGCTCATTTCTAAGCTTTCTACAAACAGAAGCAGTAGTGGTGGAGCCAAACGGGATCGAACCGTTGACCTCCTGCGTGCAAGGCAGGCGCTCTCCCAGCTGAGCTATGGCCCCGTATTTCTACAGGCGTTTCCCACACAAAATTGGTGGGTCTGGGCAGATTCGAACTGCCGACCTCACCCTTATCAGGGGTGCGCTCTAACCAACTGAGCTACAGACCCAATTTCGGGCTGCTTCTTTTCGTCTTCTTCAATGAATCAAGCAATTCGTGTGGGAGCTCATGGAGCAGCTGATGTCGTCGATTAAGGAGGTGATCCAGCCGCAGGTTCCCCTACGGCTACCTTGTTACGACTTCACCCCAGTCATGAATCACACCGTGGTAACCGTCCTCCCGAAGGTTAGACTAGCTACTTCTGGTGCAACCCACTCCCATGGTGTGACGGGCGGTGTGTACAAGGCCCGGGAACGTATTCACCGCGACATTCTGATTCGCGATTACTAGCGATTCCGACTTCACGCAGTCGAGTTGCAGACTGCGATCCGGACTACGATCGGTTTTCTGGGATTAGCTCCACCTCGCGGCTTGGCAACCCTCTGTACCGACCATTGTAGCACGTGTGTAGCCCAGGCCGTAAGGGCCATGATGACTTGACGTCATCCCCACCTTCCTCCGGTTTGTCACCGGCAGTCTCCTTAGAGTGCCCACCATAACGTGCTGGTAACTAAGGACAAGGGTTGCGCTCGTTACGGGACTTAACCCAACATCTCACGACACGAGCTGACGACAGCCATGCAGCACCTGTCTCAATGTTCCCGAAGGCACCAATCCATCTCTGGAAAGTTCATTGGATGTCAAGGCCTGGTAAGGTTCTTCGCGTTGCTTCGAATTAAACCACATGCTCCACCGCTTGTGCGGGCCCCCGTCAATTCATTTGAGTTTTAACCTTGCGGCCGTACTCCCCAGGCGGTCAACTTAATGCGTTAGCTGCGCCACTAAGAGCTCAAGGCTCCCAACGGCTAGTTGACATCGTTTACGGCGTGGACTACCAGGGTATCTAATCCTGTTTGCTCCCCACGCTTTCGCACCTCAGTGTCAGTGTTGGTCCAGGTGGTCGCCTTCGCCACTGGTGTTCCTTCCTATATCTACGCATTTCACCGCTACACAGGAAATTCCACCACCCTCTACCACACTCTAGTCAGTCAGTTTTGAATGCAGTTCCCAGGTTGAGCCCGGGGATTTCACATCCAACTTAACAAACCACCTACGCGCGCTTTACGCCCAGTAATTCCGATTAACGCTTGCACCCTCTGTATTACCGCGGCTGCTGGCACAGAGTTAGCCGGTGCTTATTCTGTCGGTAACGTCAAAACAATCACGTATTAGGTAACTGCCCTTCCTCCCAACTTAAAGTGCTTTACAATCCGAAGACCTTCTTCACACACGCGGCATGGCTGGATCAGGCTTTCGCCCATTGTCCAATATTCCCCACTGCTGCCTCCCGTAGGAGTCTGGACCGTGTCTCAGTTCCAGTGTGACTGATCATCCTCTCAGACCAGTTACGGATCGTCGCCTTGGTGAGCCATTACCTCACCAACTAGCTAATCCGACCTAGGCTCATCTGATAGCGCAAGGCCCGAAGGTCCCCTGCTTTCTCCCGTAGGACGTATGCGGTATTAGCGTCCGTTTCCGAACGTTATCCCCCACTACCAGGCAGATTCCTAGGCATTACTCACCCGTCCGCCGCTCTCAAGAGAAGCAAGCTTCTCTCTACCGCTCGACTTGCATGTGTTAGGCCTGCCGCCAGCGTTCAATCTGAGCCATGATCAAACTCTTCAGTTCAAACATCTTTGGGTTTTTAAGAAACCCTAAACTTGGCTCAGCAATCGTTGGTTACATCTTTGATTTCTCGCGGAGTAACTTGTGATGCTGATAATCTTGTTGACTATCAGTCTGACTCCACAAGCACCCACACGAATTGCTTGATTCAGTTGTTAAAGAGCGGTTGGTTAAGAGCTATTCGTCTCAACCGAGGCGCGCATTCTACAGCAGCCTCATTTGCTGTCAAGCGGTTATTTTCATAAGTTTTCGAAGATTTCTTCAACAACTTCAACCACTTGCGCTTGCGATCTCTCGTAAGCGGGAGGCGAATTCTACAGCGTTACACGCTGCTGTCAACACCTCTTTTTCAACTTCCTTTTGGCTTCGATGGACTGAAGCAACTTGCTGTCGAAAACTACTTAACTCATTGTTTACCAAGAAGTTTTCCGTTTCGACTGCGCCGGAAGTGGGGCGAATTATAGGCGCACAGAATCTGCCGTCAACTTCTAATTTCGTTTTCTTATCAAATAGTTAGGATTGATCATAAAACGACCGACAGATACCTCTTCTATATAGAGAACGCACTCAGATGACGCCAGCCTCTCTTAAAGCAGCCACATTCAACGGCGTCAGCCCCAGCACACTCTGCAGCACTTGCAGCGTGTGCTCACCCAGCAGCGGCGGCGCACTGCGATACTCCACAGGCGTCTTCGAAAGCCGGATCGGGCTGGCAACCTGAGGCACCATCCCCGCCAAAGCATGAGGCAGCTCCATGGCCAACCCCCGCGCCTTGACCTGCGGATCAGCGAACATCTGCGCCAGATCATTGATCGGCCCACACGGCACGCCTACTTTCTCCAGTTGCGATACCCACTCTGCCGTGGTCTTGAAGACCGTCGCCTGACGAATCAACGGGATCAGCGCCGCACGATTGGCAACCCGCATCTTGTTAGTAGAGAACTGCGGATCATCCGCCCACTGTGGCTGCCCAGCCACCTCGGCGAATTTGCGAAACTGCCCGTCATTTCCCACCGTCAGAATGAAATCACCATCGGCCGTAGGAAAGTCCTGATAAGGCACGATATTCGGGTGCGCGTTGCCTAGGCGTTTTGGCGAGACTCCCGTCGTCAGGTAATTCATCGCCTGATTAGCCAGGCAAGCCACCTGCACATCCAGCAGCGCCATATCGATATGTTGCCCGCCGCCGTCGTGATCCCGGTGAGCGAGGGCCGCCAGGATAGCCACGGTTGAATAAAGCCCCGTGAGAATATCGGTCAATGCCACCCCAACCTTCACCGGCCCCGCGCCATCATCCCCCTCAGGCCGACCGGTCAGGCTCATCAACCCACCCAACCCTTGAATCATGAAGTCATAGCCGGCACGCGTTGCATAAGGCCCGGTCTGGCCAAAACCGGTGATCGAGCAATAGATCAGCTCCGGGTTTATCTCCTTGAGCGACTCATAATCCAACCCATACGCCGCCAGGCCACCGACTTTGAAGTTCTCGATCAGAATGTCCGACTTGGCAGCCAGGTCACGCACCAGCCTCTGCCCCTCAGGCTTGGTGAAGTCGATGGTCACCGATTCTTTATTTCGGTTGGCAGACAAGTAGTACGCCGCCTCACTGGTGTTCTCACCATAAGCATCCTTGAGGAAGGGCGGCCCCCAAGCGCGCGTGTCGTCTCCATTGCCTGGCCTTTCGACCTTGATCACCTCTGCCCCGAGGTCCGCAAGTATCTGCCCGGACCAAGGGCCCGCCAGTACTCGCGATAAATCCAGTACCCGCAGATGCGAAAGCGCGCCCATGCCCATGCTCCTATTAATAGAACGCCTGAAGACCGGTTTGCGCGCGCCCCAGGATCAAGGCATGCACGTCATGGGTACCTTCATAGGTGTTGACCACCTCCAGGTTGACCAAATGGCGCGCCACCCCAAACTCATCGGAGATGCCGTTACCACCGAGCATGTCCCGGGCCATGCGCGCGATATCCAGGGACTTGCCGCATGAGTTGCGCTTCATGATCGAAGTGATCTCGACCGCCGCCGTCCCTTCATCCTTCATCCGACCCAACCGCAGGCAGCCTTGCAGCGCCAACGTGATCTCGGTCTGCATGTCGGCCAGCTTCTTCTGGATCAACTGCGTCGCGGCCAATGGCCGGCCAAACTGGTGGCGATCAAGGGTGTACTGACGCGCGGTATGCCAGCAGAACTCCGCAGCGCCCAGCGCGCCCCAGGAGATGCCGTATCGCGCCGAATTCAGGCACGTAAAAGGTCCCTTCAAGCCACGCACATCCGGAAAGATGTTCTCTTCCGGTACAAAGACGTTATCCATCACAATTTCGCCGGTGATGGACGCCCGCAGGCCGACCTTGCCGTGAATCGCCGGCGCGCTCAGGCCTTTCCAGCCCTTCTCCAGGACAAAACCGCGTATGTCGCCGGCATCGTCCTTGCCCCACACCACAAACACGTCGGCGATCGGGCTGTTGGTAATCCACATCTTCGCGCCGCTCAGGCTGTAGCCGCCCTCCACTTTGCGCGCACGGGTGATCATCGCGCCTGGATCAGAACCATGATTGGGCTCGGTGAGACCGAAGCAGCCGATCCATTCGCCCGAGGCCAATTTCGGCAGGTACTTTTGCTTTTGCGCCTCGGTACCGAATTCATTGATCGGCACCATCACTAGTGAGGACTGCACACTCATCATCGAGCGATAACCGGAATCGACACGCTCGACTTCACGGGCAATCAACCCGTAGCTGACATAGTTCAAGCCACTGCCGCCGTATTGCTCGGGGATCATCGCTCCCAACAAGCCGGTTTCGCCCATCTCGCGGAAAATCGCGGGGTCGGTCTTTTCATGACGGAAAGCTTCAAGCACTCGAGGTGCCAACTTGTCCTGAGCAAATTGCTCGGCACTGTCACGCACCATGCGCTCTTCTTCGGTGAGCTGTTGATCCAGCAGCAGTGGATCGATCCAGTTGAAGCTTGCCTTGCCAGCCATGAATAAGTCCTCACGAAAAGAATCAAACGTCGTGCATGCAGACTAGGTCGGGACGGTGCAGAGGGCAAACGAGGTTTCTGCATGAGCCTGTGCTAATTTCTCACTTCGTGATGCTCGATAAGGCCAAAAATGCGCCTTACATGTGAGGACAATGTACATGCGCAGAAAAATCCCCAGCACCACCGCGCTGATCAGTTTTGAAGCAGCGGCCCGCCACGAGAGCTTCACCAAGGCGGCGCAGGAGCTTTCCATCACCCAAGGCGCGATCTGCCGACAGATCGCCAGCCTTGAAGAGTTTTTGAGTGTCGAACTGTTTCGGCGCTCGCGGCGCGGAGTGAAGCTGACCGAGGCGGGGCTGTCCTATAGCCGCAGAGTGGCTAAGCAACTGGACGCAGTGGAGCGCGACACCCTTTCCGTCATGGGCCAGCAAGGCGCGAACGTGATCGAACTGGCGGTGGTACCGACGTTTGGCACCCAATGGCTGATCCCGCGCCTGAAGGACTTCCAACAGCAGCATCCGGAAGTGACGGTCAACCTGACCAACCGCACACGCCCCTTCCTGTTTGCCGACACCGAGTTCGACGCTGCGATCTACTTCGGCGATGCCGACTGGTCCGGCACGGAATCCCATCGGCTCATGGGTGAAAACCCTGTGCCCGTCTGCAGCCCACGCTTACTCGGCGACCTTGCGCACTTCACTGCTAGGGAAATCGCCGAACTGCCTCTGCTGCAGCAGACAACCCGCCCTTATGCCTGGCGCCAGTGGTTCAACGCCCAGCAACTGAGCGTTCCCCGCGACATGACAGGCCCGCGTTACGAGCTATTCTCAATGTTGTCCCAGGCGGCTATGCATGACATGGGCATCGCGTTGATCCCGCCCTTCTTGATCCAGCCGGAGTTACAGGAGAAACAGTTGGTAATCGCCGCTAACCAGACCCTGAGCAGCGATAAGGCCTATTACTTGATGATTCCAGAACGAAAGGTCGAATCTGCCTCATTGCATGCGTTCCGAGACTGGCTTATCGGCCAATCTCAGCGCTACAACCCCAATATTTAAAGGCATATGGCAATTAATTGACCTTGTAGTCAGATAAATAAAAGCCCTACAGATATACGTAGATGTCGCATTTAAACAGACTGTACCTGCCGAACACAGATGAGGCTCAAAGCCATGATTTTCATGGCCTATAGCGACCATCACGGGTCAATAACCGACTATTCACCATAACCATGTAGAAACCGTATATTTCACTACAAAAGTGCTTAACAGCCTGTATTTAATAAGGTTATTCCTATGCGTTGCGACAATCAGTCACAGGGTGACTTGTAGTTAATTTTTCGTCACCCGTCATAATCCCTTGAAGGCCGTAAAGTTCGCCTGCAAAATGCCGCGCCCCGCTGTCATTTCAGCGGGATCGTGCTGATCGGCCGCCCCAGCTGCGCCACTCACGGCGCACTGGCCTTTTTACAAAAAGATCAAAAGCAAAAAGATCATGCAGGAGATTTGACGTGCACATTGGTGTTCCTCTCGAAACCCAGACCGGTGAAACGCGGGTGGCTGCCACCCCGGAAACCATCAAGAAGCTGATCGGCCAGGGCCATAAGGTCACTGTACAAAGCGGCGCAGGCATTAAAGCCAGCATCGTCGACAGTGCCTATGAAACGGCAGGCGCAACCATTGGCAGCGCCAACGATGCGTTTGGCGCCGAACTGATCCTCAAGGTGGTTGCCCCCAGCGACAGCGAACTGGCGCTGATCAAAAGCGGCACCGTATTGGTGGGCATGCTCAATCCGTTCAGCAACGAAACCATCGCCAAGCTCGCAGAACACGGCATCACGGCCTTCGCTCTCGAAGCGGCGCCACGCACCTCGCGGGCCCAGAGCCTGGATGTGCTGTCTTCACAAGCCAACATCGCCGGTTACAAGGCGGTATTGCTGGCTGCCCACCACTATCCGCGCTTCATGCCGATGTTGATGACCGCCGCAGGCACCGTGAAAGCGGCCCGCGTGCTGATCCTTGGCGCTGGCGTCGCCGGTTTGCAGGCCATTGCCACGGCGAAACGCCTGGGTGCAGTAATCGAAGCCTCTGATGTACGCCCGGCCGTAAAGGAACAGATCGAATCCCTCGGCGCCAAGTTCGTCGATGTGCCTTACGAAACCGATGAGGAACGTGAATGCGCGGTCGGCGTCGGTGGTTACGCACGCCCGATGCCCACCAGTTGGATGCAGCGCCAGGCCCTGGCTGTGCACGAGCGCGCCAGGCAAGCAGATATCGTCATCACCACGGCATTGATCCCCGGTCGCAAAGCACCGACCTTGCTCAGCGCCGAAACCGTCGCACAGATGAAACCGGGCTCGGTCGTCATTGACCTCGCGGCAGCCCAGGGCGGCAACTGCCCGCTGACGGTCGCAGATCAAGTGGTGGTGGAAAACGGCGTGATCATTTGCGGCCCGACCAACCTGGCCGGCGCCGTGGCCGCCGATGCGTCGGCCTTGTATGCACGCAACCTGCTGGACTTCCTGAAGCTGGTGTTCACCAAGGAAGGGCAGTTTGAAATCAACCTCGAAGACGACATCGTCGCCGCGTGCCTGATGTGCCGCGACGGCCAAGTCATCCGCAAAAACGCCTAAGCAGGGATTCAGACGATGGAAGAGCTTATCTCCCCCGGTATCTACAACCTGATCATCTTTGTGCTGGCGATTTATGTCGGTTACCACGTGGTCTGGAACGTGACACCCGCGCTGCACACGCCGTTGATGGCCGTGACCAACGCCATTTCGGCCATCGTGATCGTCGGCGCCATGCTCGCCGCCGCCCTCACGGTGACGCCGCTGGGCAAGACAATGGGCACCCTGGCCGTGGCGCTGGCAGCGGTCAACGTATTTGGTGGCTTTCTGGTCACACGCCGCATGCTTGAGATGTTCAAGAAAAAAGCCCCGAAAGTAAAAGAAGAGGCGCCAAAGTAATGAGCATGAACCTCGTCACGACGCTCTACCTGATTGCGTCGATCTGTTTCATCCAAGCCCTCAAAGGCCTCTCGCACCCGACCACTTCGCGGCGCGGCAACCTGTTCGGCATGCTCGGCATGGCGCTGGCGGTACTCACCACCGTCGGCCTCATCTATAAGCTCGGCGCTGAGCTGGCGACTGCCGGTATCGGCTACGTGATCGTCGGCCTGCTGGTCGGCGGCACCGCCGGCTCGATCATGGCCAAGCGCGTAGAAATGACCAAGATGCCGGAGCTGGTAGCCTTCATGCACAGCATGATCGGCCTGGCCGCAGTGTTTATTGCCATCGCAGCTGTGGTCGAGCCGCAATCGCTGGGCATCGTCAAACACCTGGGCGACGCGATTCCTGCGGGCAACCGTCTGGAGCTGTTCCTCGGCGCCGCCATCGGCGCAATCACCTTCTCCGGTTCGGTGATCGCCTTCGGCAAGCTGTCGGGCAAGTACAAGTTCCGCCTGTTCCAGGGCGCGCCGGTACAGTTCGGTGGCCAGCACAAGCTCAACCTGGTGCTGGGCCTGCTCACGCTGGGCCTGGGCCTGGCGTTCATGTTCACCGGCAACCTGACGGCCTTCGCAGTGATGCTGGCCCTGGCCTTTGTCCTGGGCGTGCTGATCATCATCCCGATCGGCGGCGCCGACATGCCGGTCGTCGTGTCGATGCTCAACAGCTACTCCGGCTGGGCAGCGGCGGGCATCGGCTTCTCGCTGAACAATTCGATGCTGATCATCGCCGGCTCCCTGGTGGGTTCCAGCGGCGCGATCCTCTCGTACATCATGTGCAAGGCGATGAACCGTTCCTTCTTTAATGTACTGCTTGGCGGTTTCGGCAACACGCCGGACGCCGCCGCTGCGACAGGCGCTAAAGAAGCACGGCCGGTGAAATCCGGCTCGGCCGACGATGCCACGTTCCTGCTGACCAACGCCGACACCGTGATCATCGTGCCGGGCTACGGTCTGGCAGTGGCCCGGGCGCAGCACGCGCTCAAGGAACTGACCGAGAAGCTGACTCACCGCGGCGTGACAGTGAAGTATGCGATCCACCCGGTGGCGGGCCGTATGCCTGGGCACATGAACGTACTGCTCGCCGAAGCAGAAGTGCCGTATGACCAGGTGTTCGAGATGGAAGACATCAACTCCGAGTTCGGCCAGGCCGACGTGGTACTGGTGCTGGGCGCCAACGATGTGGTCAACCCGGCCGCCAAGAACGATCCGAACTCACCGATCGCCGGCATGCCGATCCTTGAAGCGTTCAAGGCCAAGACCATCATCGTCAACAAGCGCTCGATGGCCAGCGGCTACGCGGGGCTGGATAACGAGTTGTTCTACCTGGACAAGACCATGATGGTCTTCGGTGATGCCAAGAAGGTCATCGAAGACATGGTCAAGGCAGTCGAATAACACTGCGCCAGCGCAATACCCCAAACCCTGGCCTCACGTAGGCTGGGGTTTTTTCGTTCCCATGCTCTGCGTGGTAATGCAGCCGGGGGCGTTGCACGCCCCGCTTTGCACACTCATATGAAACCCGACCAAAGGCTCTAAATCGCTACTCGGCATTCGACCATGGTAGCGGGCCGAAACTTTTTGAAATCACTACACTGCCCACCTTGCTTCCGTAGCCTGAGATGACCATTCATGTACCGTGATCGTATCCGCTTGCCTTCGTTGTTGAACAAGGTCATGAGCGCGGCAGACGCCGCAGCACTGATCGAGGACGGCATGACCGTCGGCATGAGCGGCTTCACCCGCGCCGGTGAAGCCAAGGCCGTTCCTCACGCCCTGGCCGAGCGCGCCAAGACTTCCCCGCTGAAAATCACCCTGATGACCGGCGCCAGCCTGGGCAACGACCTGGACAAGCAATTGACCGAAGCCGGCGTACTCTCACGCCGCATGCCCTTTCAAGTGGACAGCACGCTGCGCAAGGCGATAAACGCGGGCGAGGTGATGTTTATCGACCAGCACCTGTCGGAAACTGTCGAGCAACTGCGCAATAACCAGCTCAAGTTGCCGGACATCGCGGTGATCGAAGCCGTTGCAATCACCGAGCTTGGGCATATCGTGCCCACCACCTCGGTGGGCAACTCGGCCAGCTTCGCGATTTTTGCTAAGCAAGTGATCGTCGAGATCAACCTGGCGCACAATCCGAACCTGGAAGGGCTGCACGATATTTACATCCCCTCCTATCGGCCAACCCGCACGCCGATTCCGCTGGTTAAAGTCGACGACCGCATTGGCAGCCCGGCGATTCCTATCCCGCCCGAAAAAATCGTCGCTATTGTGATCACCAATCAGGCGGATTCTGCGTCCACCGTGACGCCACCCGACGCCGATACCCAAGGCATCGCCAATCACCTGATCAACTTTCTGAAGCAGGAAGTAGACGCCGGGCGCATGACCAACAAGCTCGGCCCGCTGCAGGCCGGTATCGGCAATATTGCTAACGCGGTGATGTGTGGCCTGATTGACTCGCCGTTCGAAGACTTGACCATGTATTCGGAAGTGCTGCAGGACTCGACGTTCGACTTGATCGACGCCGGCAAGCTGAGCTTCGCCTCCGGCAGCTCGATTACCCTGTCGGAGCGGCGCAATGCCGACGTGTTCGGCAATCTTGAGCACTACAAGGACAAATTGGTGCTGCGCCCGCAGGAAATTTCCAACCATCCTGAAGTGGTGCGTCGCCTGGGCATTATTGGTATCAACACTGCGCTGGAGTTCGATATCTACGGCAACGTCAATTCCACCCACGTTTGCGGCACGCGAATGATGAACGGCATTGGCGGCTCCGGCGACTTTGCGCGCAATGCGCACCTGGCGGTCTTCGTGACCAAGTCGATTGCCAAAGGCGGCGCGATTTCCAGCGTGGTACCGATGGTGAGCCACGTGGATCACACCGAACATGACGTAGACATCCTGGTGACCGAAGTGGGCCTGGCCGACTTGCGTGGCCTGGCGCCACGGGAGCGGGCCCGAGTGATCATCGATAACTGTGTGCACCCGGCGTATCGCGATGCGCTGAACAGTTACTTCGAGGCCGCCTGCGCGCTTGGCGGGCATACCCCGCACATCCTGCGTGATGCACTGAGCTGGCACATTAATCTGGAAGAAACCGGACACATGCTCAAGGCTTGAGGGGTACACAACCGGGTTGATGCCTGAACAGTTTCATCGACCCGGTCGCTTAAGCGGTGGTTACGTCAAAAACTGTACTGCTGTACCGGTCATTTCCTACCGAAATATCCTACGATCTTCCTTTAAAATGCCTATTTCGCACTGTTTCAGTGCGAGCAGGTACAGTTGCCCTCATTTCGTACCGTACAGCCTCTATAAACAGTTAACTGGTCCCTCACAATACAGGTGAACTGTATCTAGAGAGTCTTGCGCGGGAGGAGGATGATTGGCATCAGTTAAACCACTACCTAATCCCGCCACAAGCGGAAGGATGTCATCATGGAACGTACACTCAGTTCCGAACTGTTCTTCGAAGAAAAAGCTGTTAACACCCAGGCTTCCCTGCCTCTGCGCGTTCTCGCCAACCTGATGTTGTGGCAGCGCCGCATCTCCAGCCGCCACCAACTGGCTCGCCTGGATTCGCGTCTGCTGGCCGATGCCGGTATCAGCGAAGCTCAACGCTACGAAGAGCTGAGCAAGCCGTTCTGGCGCTGATTGGCGCTCGCTGGCCCTGACCTGACGGGTCCACTGCCAGCACTCTGATTTGTCAAAGCAAAGCCCGCCCCGGGAAACCGGAGGCGGGCTTTGCTGTTTCTGATGCGATGCAATTGAGACAGCGATAATCTGCCGAACCAATACAGTTTTTATATTTTAAAATATAACCATAACAGTTAAACGACGACTTCCGAATGGACAAGCGGTGGCCTAATATCCAATCACTACGTGGCGAACCTTGTAGAACGGGCGTCAGATGCCCAAATGCCAACGTCCGTTTCATTGTGGCCACTCTGTGCCACTTTATTTGCTCATCTACAGGAGTTACCCCATGTCCCGTCTTCGCCTGCTGTGCACTGCCGCCCTGTTGGTCGTTGCTGCCAATGCCAACGCGAGCAGCTTTATCGTGACCACCGATTCGATCGTTGGCGCACTGAAAGCCACCTCCGACGCCACCTCTGATGCCACGTCCTCCCTGCGCGACAACAAAGTGGTGCGAGCCGCCCGTGACGACGCGGCCAGTTTTGTCGCCAGCGAAGGCGCCATCCGAGGTGTGAAACTGGAAAGCGCCCTGGCCCAGATCCGCCAGCAGGCGCCGCAGTTGAGCACCGCCACCGACGCTCAATTGGCCCAGGCCATCCTGGCGATCTAAAACCAGGGGAAGGGCCAGTCGCACTGGCCCTCATCCGGTCATTGCGCTAGCCTTGGCGCTCGTTTTCAGTTGTCGAGTCCCATGGCTTTTTCATACCGTCTGTTGATTGTTCCTGTGATGTTCTGCGCCTGCTGGGCACCCCCGGCTTCGGCCTTTGACGTGTCCATTCAGAGCACCGTTGTCAGCGCGTACGCCACCAGCAAGGTGACCTCTGCGCCGTTCGACAACAAATTGGTACGGGTTGCCAAGGATGATGCTGCTGCTTTCATTGCCACTGACGGCCAATGGCGGGGCGCACGCTTGGAGTCCGCGCTGGATTACCTGCGCCGTACCCAGCCAAAACTTCATGCGAGCGACCTTGAACTGGCGCAGGCAATTCTCGTCCAATAATCATCTTTGTATGTCCATCTTTGTATTGGAGTCACCCCATGCGTAGCCCGTTGATCATCGCCGCCCTCGGCCTGCTGTTTTTGGCCGATGTCGCCCAGGCGCAAACCCTGAAGGCCACCAGTAACATTATCGTGCGTGCTTCGGCGCGCACTATTGATTTCACCTCTGACACCACCACCTCCATCCGCGACTCCAAGATCGTGCGCGAAGCCCACGATGATGCCGCCAGCTTCGTCGCCACCAACGGCGAGATTCGTGGCGCGCAACTCGAGGCGGCGTTCGACACCTTGCGCACCCGCGTGCCGGAAGCCCGTGATGCCAGCGACCAGACGCTCGCCGAAGCTATCCTCGCTCTGTGAGGCGAATCAACGCCTGGCTCCTGGCCGGGGCCGTGCTGCTGTGTGTCGGTACAGCCCAGGCCAGCCTGCAACTGCGGCTCAAGACCGATGGCTTGAGCCCGGCGCAACAGCAGGCCAGCCAGGCGTTGCTCGATGAAGCGATGGGCGCCTTGCCGCCGCGTTTCATCGAGCAGTTGGACCGCCGTATCGACGTCGGCTGGACCGACAAGATGCCTGAAAACGCTTATGGCCAGGCCTCCCTGGTGTCCGAACTGGATCTTAACCAGAACCTGCTTGCCAGCCTGACCGACGGCAGCGCCGCCACGCAGAAAACCAACCGCCCCCACGGCACCGTGCGCAAGGAAATGCTCGCCACCGTGCTGCATGAACTGACCCATATCTACGACCGTGCGCGCCTGTGGTCCAAAGACGAGCGAGCCCTGATCCACCGCTGCAGCCGCCAGAACAGCATCACCGGTTTGATTGGCCTGCCCGATCAATGCCGTGGCCAGAATGACCGGCGCTTCACGCTCAGTGACGACCCACGCTTGCTGGACCTCGCCGGCTGGCCGCAATACGTCGGCCGTCGCGGCGAACGCGAACAGCACAATAATCAGGTGGTACGCAGCCCGGATATCTACGAAACCACCAGCCCGCTGGAATTCGTCGCGGTCAACATGGAGTACTTCCTCCTCGACCCAAGCTACGCCTGCCGCCGCCCCGCGCTGGCGCGCTATTACAAGGAACATTTCGGCTGGGCACCGCCCGGGCAGGACGCCTGCGGCAATACCTACGCGTTTTTGAACGCCGGCAATGACTTCGCCAAGACCCCGCTGGGCCAGATCGACCCGGAGCGCGTGTACGAAATCGACTACCTGCTCGCCGAAGCCAACCAGAATCTGGTAAGCCGCTGGGGCCACAGTATGCTGCGCCTGGTGATCTGCGCGCCGGGCCGTCCGCGCGGGCCGGATTGCCGGCTGGACCTGGATCAGCATCTGGTGTTGTCCTACCGCGCCTTCGTCGGCGACGTCCAACTGTCGAGCTGGGATGGCCTGGTGGGCAAATACCCGTCGCGCCTGTTCGTGCTGCCGCTGGCCCAGGTCATCGACGAATACACCAAGACCGAACTGCGCGGCTTGGCATCCGTGCCGCTGAAGCTCAACCGCCAGGAAATCAACGACACGGTCGAACATGCCGCCGAGATGCACTGGAGCTACGACGGCAACTACTTCTTTATTTCCAACAACTGCGCGGTAGAAAGCCTGAAGCTGTTGCGCAGCGGCAGCGCCAACCCCCAATTGACCGGCCTGGACAACATCACCCCCAACGGCTTGCTGGAAGTGCTCAGCGCCCGTGGGTTGGCCGACACCAGCGTGCTGAACGACAAGCGCGAGGCGTTGCGCCTGGGTTATCACTTCGACTCGTTCCGCGAGCGCTACCAGGCGATGTTCGATGTACTGCGCAAGCGTCTGCCGATCAAGCAGACCCAAGTCGAAGAGTGGCTGTCGCTGAATGCGCAAGAGCGCCGCCAATGGTTCAGCCAGGCCGATTTGCGCACCAGCGCCGCGTTGCTGTTGCTGGAACAAGCCAGCTATCGCAAACAACTGATGCTCGCCCAGGACGAAGTCAAACAACGCTACCTCAATGCCCGGGAGCTGAAAAACGGCGGCATGGAGAAAGCCAATAACACGCTGCAGCAAATTCTCGCCAACAGCGGCTTCCTCAGCCGTCCGGCCGAACTGCTCGACAGTGGTGGCTATGGCCTGCCGCAACCTTCGGAAGCCAAGCGGCTGGAATCGGAAAGTGCCGAGCGCCAGAAGCAACTGCAATCGCTGACCGGCGAACTGGATAAAGAGGTAAGGGCGCTGCTCGAGCCTGCCCGTGCTGCCGAGATTGCCGCTTGCGAAGCCAATCTCAAGCAGATGGGCGAACATCTGCGGGCTTTGCACAAGGCGGCCGGTGGCCTCGAACTGCCGTAAAAACTCAGCTAATCAAGTGATCCACATGTGGGAGGGGGCTTGCCCCCGATAGCGGTGAGTCAGCTAGCCATAAGCTGCCTGAGCCACCGCAATCGGGGGCAAGCCCCCTCCCACACTTTTTATCTGCATATGCCTTAAGACCGTGTATCACCTGTTTTCTCAGCGAAAGCTGGCTGAAAGCTTACCCGTCTAGGATCACCCCCACTGTCGGCAACAGACCGACTATTAACAACAACAATGGTGATTCTCGATGTCCGCCCGTACCCGCCTGTTTGCCCTAGCTCCCCCCGTACGCCACGTGCCTTTCGTTCTGCGCTGACCCCACCCGGTTCGCCATTCCCTAGCCGCGCTACGCCTGGAGTATTCCTATGCTGACTTTCCTTGGCTTTGCCATGGTCATCACGTTCATGTTCCTGATCATGACCAAGCGCCTGTCTGCGCTGATCGCCTTGATCATCGTGCCTATCCTGTTCGCGCTGTTCGGCGGTTTCGCGCCGAAGATCGGCCCGATGATGCTCGAAGGCATCACCAAGCTCGCGCCGACCGGCGTGATGCTGATGTTCGCCATCCTCTATTTTGCCCTGATGATCGACTCCGGCCTGTTCGACCCGGCCGTGCGCAAGATCCTCAAGATGGTCAAGGGCGACCCGCTGAAAGTCTCGGTTGGCACCGCCGTGCTGGCCCTGGTGGTGTCCCTCGACGGTGACGGCGCCACCACTTACATGATCTGCGTCGCCGCCATGTTGCCGCTGTACCAGCGCATCGGCATGAGCCCGCGGATCATGGCCGGCCTGATCATTCTTGCCGGTGGTGTGATGAACATGACCCCCTGGGGTGGCCCGACGGCCCGCGCCGCCAGTGCGCTGCATGTGGACCCTTCGGACATCTTCGTGCCGATGATCCCGGCCATGGCCGCCGGCGTGGTGGCGATCCTGGTGATTGCCTACATGTACGGCAAGCACGAGCGCGCCCGCCTGGGTGAACTGCACCTGCAGGGCGACGAGATCGACCACAGCGACATCAGCGTGTCGCAATTCCCCGACGCCCGCCGTCCGAAGCTGATCTGGTTCAACGGCGCGCTGACCCTGGCCCTGATGTGCACGCTGATCGCCGGCCTGTTGCCGCTGCCGGTGCTGTTCATGGTGGCGTTCAGTATCGCGATGATCGTCAACTACCCGTGCCTGCAACAACAGAAAGACCGCGTCGCGGCCCACGCCGGCAGCGTATTGGCGGTGGTCGGGTTGATCTTCGCCGCCGGTATCTTCACCGGCATCCTGTCGGGCACTGGCATGGTCGATGCCATGTCCAAGAGCCTGCTGGCGGTCATCCCTGAAGCCATGGGCCCGTACCTGGCGGTGATCACGGCGCTGGTGAGCATGCCGTTTACCTTCTTCATGTCCAACGATGCGTTCTACTATGGCGTGCTGCCGGTACTGGCCGAAGCCGCCAGCCACTACGGCATCACTGCCGTGGAAATGGCCCGCGCGTCGATCGTCGGGCAACCGGTGCATCTGCTGAGTCCACTGGTACCCTCGACCTACCTGCTGGTCGCCCTGGCGGGTATCGAGTTTGGCGATCACCAGCGCTTCACCCTCAAGTGGGCAGTACTGGTATGCCTGTGCATAATGGTCGCCGCGTTGCTGATGGGGATTTTTCCGCTGTTCAGCACTCTATAATCGTACCGACTCACCTACCGCGCGGCGCTACAGCTTGCGCGGTCTAACATTTGCTTAAAGGAATAGACATGGAATGGCTGACCAATCCGGAAATCTGGATTGCCTTCTTCACCCTGACGGCCCTCGAGATCGTCCTGGGCATCGATAACATCATCATGATTTCGATCCTGGTCAGCCGCATGCCTAAGCACATGCAGGCACGCACCCGGATCTTCGGCCTTGCCCTGGCGATGGTCACGCGTATCCTGTTGCTGCTGTCGATCACCTGGGTCATGCAACTGACCGCCGACCTGTTCGTGGTGTTCGGCGAGGGCATTTCCGGTCGCGACCTGATCCTGTTCTTCGGTGGCCTGTTCCTGTTGTGGAAAAGCTCCCAGGAGATGTACCACGCCCTGGAAGGTGAAGATGAAACCAACGACGAGCCTAAAGGCGCCGGCGGCAAGTTCATCTACACCATCATCCAGATTGCGATCATCGACATTGTGTTCTCCCTGGACTCGGTCATCACCGCCGTCGGCATGGTTTCCCATGTGCCGGTAATGGTTGCCGCCATCGTGGTTGCCGTACTGGTGATGATGCTGGCCGCTGGCACCATCAGCGAATTCATCGACAAGCACCCGTCGCTGAAGATGCTGGCGCTGTCGTTCCTGCTGGTGGTGGGTACCGTGCTGATCGCCGAATCCTTCGACGTGCACGTGCCAAAAGGCTACGTCTACTTCGCCATGGCGTTCTCGCTGGCAGTGGAAGCGGTGAACATCAAGATGCGCACTGCCATCGCGAAAAAGAAGAAACAGCAGGACCCGGTGAAACTGCGCAAGGACGTTCCGGGTCAATAAACCTGTAGGAGCGAGCTTGCTCGCGAAGAACGTCAACGATTACGCGTACTGCCTGATTTAACGCGTTGTCCTTGGGTTCTTCGCGAGCAAGCTCGCTCCTACATGTGACAGTTTTGTTTCAATCCCGAGTTTAGCTATGCGATGCTGGCGCAGAGCCCATTCGCCAACTACAGCTTAAGTACAAGACGTAGAACGGCACGCGGCAACTTTCCTTCGCTCCTGTTGGAGCGCACCCACACGGGGGGCCGAGCATGCTGACCTTGCTCAATCTGCTTTCCGCCGTGACCCTGCTTATCTGGGGCACGCACATCGTCCGTACCGGCATCCTGCGGGTCTACGGCTCCAACTTGCGCCAAGTCATCGGGCAGAACATGTCCAAGCGCTGGCTGGCGTTTGTCGCCGGCATCCTGGTAACGGCCATGGTGCAGAGCAGCAATGCCACGGCGATGCTGGTGACGTCCTTTGTCGGCCAAGGCTTGATGAGCCTGACGCCCGCCTTGGCCACCATGCTCGGCGCCGACGTCGGCACCGCGTTGATGGCGCGGGTACTCACCCTGGACCTGTCCTGGTTATCGCCGCTGTTGATCTTCCTCGGGGTGATTTTTTTCCTGTCGCGCAAACAGACGCGGGCCGGGCAACTCGGCCGGGTCGGGATCGGCCTCGGGTTGATCATTCTCGCACTGCAACTGATCGTCGAAGCCGCCGGGCCGATTACCCATGCCCAAGGTGTCAAAGTCATCTTCGCTTCGCTGACCGGCGACATCTTGCTCGATGCCTTGGTCGGTGCGCTGTTCGCGATGATTTCCTACTCCAGCCTCGCCGCCGTGCTGCTGACCGCAACCCTGGCCGGTGCCGGCGTGATCGGTTTGCACGTGGCCATCGGCCTGGTGATCGGCGCCAACATCGGCAGTGGCATCCTGGCCTTTCTCAGCACCAGCATGCAGAACACCGCCGGGCGGCAAGTCGCCCTGGGCAGCCTGTTGTACAAGTTGATCGGCCTGCTGTTGATCATTCCGGTACTCGACCCACTCGTACGCTGGATGGACGACCTGGACTACAGCACTCAGGCCATGGTCATCACGTTCCACCTGCTCTACAACGTCAGCCGCTGCCTGATTCTGTTGCCCACCATCGGCCCGATGGCACGGCTGTGCGAATGGCTGCTGCCGGAGCGGCCAGAAACCGATGGCAAAGCCAAGCCGCGCCATCTGGACCTGGCCTCACTGAATACGCCGAGCCTGGCGCTGGCCAACGCCGCCCGCGAAACCCTGCGCCTCGGCGACCTGATCGACAACATGCTCACCTCGATGCAGGAAGTGCTGCGCGGCAATCAAACCGCCATCACCCAGGAAATGCGCCGTCTCAGCGATGACGTCGAGGCGCTTTACAGCGCGATCAAACTTTACCTGGCGCAAATGCCCCGTGAAGACCTGAGTGAACAGGACAATCGACGCTGGGCGGAAATCATTGAGCTGTCCATCAACCTGAAGCTGGCGGGCGACTTGATCGAGCGCATGCTGCGCAAAGTCCAGCAGCAGAAGACTTCGCAACGTCGGCAATTTTCCGAGGTCGGCCTGGAAGAGCTCAGCGGCCTGCACAGCCAGTTGATCGCCAACCTGCGCCTGGGCCTGTCGGTCTTCCTCAGCGGCGATCCGGAAAGCGCCCGTCAATTACTGCGTGAGAAACGCCGCTTTCGCGCCCAGGAACGTCGCCTGGCCCACGCCCACGTCAGCCGCCTGCAACGTAAAATCGTGCAGAGCCTGGAAACCAGTTCCCTGCACCTGGAGCTGATTGCCGACATGAAGCGCTTGAACTCGTTGTTCTGCAGCAGCGCCTATGTTGTGTTGGAAACGTCCGACACCGGCGCACTCTCTGCTGAAGATATTGCCGACATCACCCATTCGCCCTGAACGTACGCCAGCCAGCGAAGTCAGTTAACAATGGACCTCGTTCGCCAGGAAGCTTGTTATGCGTCGCCTGTTACTCGCCTGCCTGCTGCTGGGCTCGGCACACACCTTTGCCTTTGACCGCCTGCAAGTCGAGGGCTACACCTTGCCCAACGGCCTGCAACTGTTGCTCAAACCGGGCACCGAGCGCGGGCATGTGGCCATCCGCCTGGTGGTTGGCGTGGGCCTGGACGATTTCAGCTGCGACCAGAAAGAACTGCCGCATCTGTTCGAACACCTGTTGTTCAGCGGCATCGATGGCGGTGGCGAAGGCGACCTCGAAGACCGCATGCAAGCCCTGGGCGGCGAATGGAACGCCTACACCAGCAACGCCGACACCACGTTCGTCATCGAGGCGCCCGCGCAGAACCAGCGCAAGGTGCTGGACCTGCTGCTGGCAATCATCACCCGCACCCAACTGACCGACGCCCATATCAACGCCGCCAAGCAGGTGGTCGAGCGCGAGGACGGCGGCCACTACTCACACTTGCAACGCCTCCTCGACCGCCAGGACCTCGGCCACAACGCCAGCAACCAGTTAGCCGTCGAGCTGGGCCTCAAGTGCGCCGAACGCGCCGAGGTCAGCCACCTCACGCGCGATCAGTTGGAGGCGCTGCGCAAAAATTGGTACGCGCCGAACAATATGACCCTGATCGTCGTCGGCGATCTGGACAAACTGCTGCCGGCCTACCTGGAACGCACCTATGGCCAACTCGACCCGGTAGAGCCGAGCGAACACCGGCCGCTGCCGCAAATCCAGCATGCCGCTGCCAGCCAGCGTGACCTGATCCACGGTTGGGTCGGCGACAACGCCAAGCTGCACTGGCTGTTCCCGGAACCGGTGCTGGACGACCAGCATGATGAAACCTATGACCTGCTCAAGGACTACCTCGACTGGGCGTTGTACCGCCAACTGCGGCTCAGGCACGGCTTGTCTTACGGCCCGTGGACCGAACGCGAAGTGCTCGGCGGCGTCGGTTTCCTCAGCCTGAACGCCGACCTCGAACGGGAAAACCTCGAGCAAGCCAAACAGGTATTACAAGACCTCAAGGCGCAGCTGCTCAAGGACGGTCTCGACCCGGCGGTGTTCGCTCGCCTGCAGCAAGCCGCCATCGCCCGCCAGGCCTGGGCAGTGCAGGGCAACAGCGCATTGGCCGACTATTATTGGAGCGCGGCCGGCGAATATGCTGATGGCCGCTTCGGCGACCCGGCCAAACGCATCAAGGCCGTGACCCTGGCGCAGACCAATCAGGCCATGCGCCAGGTGTTGGAGCAGCCGGGCTACTGGCGCGTCGAAAAGCCGTTGTTGAGCTATAACGCCCTGAGCTGGATCGGCGCGGGTGTGTTGGGACTGATCATCCTGGCTGGAGCGGCGCTACGGTTTTCTCGCAAACGGACCCTGTAATGAAGCACCGAACAACGGACTAAGACGTTATTCTGTCTCGGATTTTTCCCACACACATTGTGAATCGTCCATGCCGAACTTACCGCCCCTTATCCAGCGCGTTATAGAACTGATCAAACGCTACCCTGGGGTGATCGCACTCGGCGGTTTCATATCGGGTGTGGGCAGCTTCATCCTGGTGGACCGCCAGCAAGGCATGGCCAGCTGGATCGCCGTGATCATGCTGGTGAGCTGGCTGTGGCTGATGCTGGAAAACAGCTTCACGCAACTGTTTACCAAGCTGTTCAACCGCGAAATACCCGAACCGCTGCTGCGCTACGCCACCCAGATGATCCACCAGGAAAGTCTGTTTTTCGTGCTGCCGTTCTTTTTCGTCACCACGGCCTGGAACAGTGGCCAGTCGGTGTTCACCGGCCTGCTCGGTGCGGCGGCGCTGGTGTCGATCATCGACCCGCTGTACTACAAATGGCTGGCGCCCAAGCGTTCCCTGTTCCTCGCCTTGCATACGCTGACGTTATTCGCCGCACTGCTGACCGCACTGCCGATCATCCTGCACCTGACCACCGCCGAGAGTTACAAGCTGGCCCTGGGCGTCGCCATGGCCCTGTCGATTCCGAGCCTGGCCGTCAGCCTGCCACTGCGCAGCATCAAGGGCTGGGCGATGCTGCTGGGGGTCACGGCCGCGATCGGCTGCGCCGGCTGGCTGCTGCGAAGCTGGGTGCCACCTGCCACCCTGTGGATGACCGAAGTGGCCATCAGCACCCAGCTCCAGGACCGCACACCGGGCGACGACCTCAAGCAGGTCAGCGCCGCGCAACTGCGCAGCGGCGGGCTGTACGCCTACACCGCCATCAACGCGCCGCGCGGCCTGGATGAGCGGATCTACCATGTGTGGAAATTCAACGGCAAGGAAGTGGACCGCATTGCCCTGGATATCCATGGCGGCCGCAAGGAGGGCTACCGCGCCTGGACCCACAAGCAGAACTTCCCGCCGGACTCGGTAGGCCGCTGGCAGGTGCGGGTGCTGACCGAAGACGGCCAAGTCATTGGCGTGCTGCGCTTCAACGTCACCGACTCAGCACAAACGGACAACCCAGAGTAGGCCCGATCATGCTATTACGTAGGAATTGTGGATAGCCAAACAAGCTCGGAGCTTATGACCACTCGCACGACAGCCGGCGCGGCCCAACTCGATACGTCCAGCACACCGCCGCTGCTGCGGATTACCGGTGACTGGACGCTTGCCCACTACGCAAACCTGAAGAAGTTGTCGGCCACACTCGACGGCCGATACGACGCTGGCGCGCGCATCGACCTTAACGGCCTCGGCGCCCTGGATACCGCCGGTGCTTCGCTGCTGGTGGAGCTGCTGGGCCCCGACCGCATCGAACACTCCGCCGAGCAGACCGATTGCAGCCTGTCCGCCGCCGACCGGGCGCTGCTCAAGACGGTCTACCGCTCGCTGAATGATTTTTGCGTGCCGCTCAAAGAGCCGGAAGAGAGCACCGGCATCCAAGTGCTGGCGCGCATCGGCCGCGCCGTGGACACCGTCTGGCAAGACGGGATGAAACTGCTGGGCTTCATCGGCCTCATCCTCGAAACCTTCGTGCGCGGCATCTTGCGGCCCAAGCGCTGGCGCCTGACGCCGATGGTGGCGCATATCGAACAGACCGGTCTCGACGCCGCGCCGATCGTCGCGCTGCTGACCTTCTTGGTCGGCGCCGTCGTGGCCTTCCTCGGCGCCACCGTGCTCAAGAGCTTTGGCGCGACGGTATTCACCGTGGACCTGGTGGCGTTCTCTTTCCTACGCGAATTCGGTGTATTGCTCACCGCCATCCTGATCGCCGGCCGCACGGCCAGTGCCTTTACCGCACAGATCGGCTCGATGAAGGCCAACGAAGAGATCGACGCGATCCGCACCTTGGGCCTGGACCCCATGGAGCTGCTGGTGCTGCCACGGGTGTTGGCGCTGCTGGTGGCGCTGCCGATGCTGACGTTCCTGGCGATGCTTTCAGGGATCATCGGCGGCGGCGTGGTGTGTGCGGTGGCCCTGGATATTTCGCCAGCGATGTTTCTGTCGCTGCTGCAGTCGGACATCGGCGTGCAGCATTTTCTGGTGGGCATGGTGAAAGCGCCGATTTTCGCGTTCCTGATCGCCGCAATTGGTTGCCTGGAAGGGTTCAAGGTCAGCGGCAGTGCCGAGTCGGTCGGCGCGCATACCACCTCCAGCGTGGTGCAATCGATTTTCGTGGTGATCGTGCTGGACGCGGTCGCTGCCATGTTTTTCATGGAGATGGGCTGGTGAGTCGTCTGCATCGAGCGCCCACTGAGGCGGTGATTGAGGTACGCGGCCTGTGCAACCGCTTTGGCAGCCAGAGCGTGCACGAAAACCTCGACCTGGATTTGTACAAGGGTGAAATCCTGGCGGTGGTCGGCGGCTCCGGCAGCGGCAAGTCGGTGTTGCTGCGCAGCATCGTCGGCCTGCGCCGGCCCAGCGAGGGGCAAGTGCGGGTGTTCGGCAAGAACCTGCCAAGTTTGCCCGAGCATGAACGCTCATTGGTGGAACGGCGCTTCGGCGTGCTGTTCCAGAAGGGCGCGTTGTTTTCCTCGCTGACCGTCACCGAGAACGTCGCCTTGCCGTTGATCGAGCACGCCGGGCTCAGCCGCGCGGATGCCGAGCATTTGGCGGCGGTCAAGCTGGCCCTGGCCGGGCTGCCGCTGTCGGCGGCCGACAAATACCCGGCGTCGCTGTCCGGCGGCATGATCAAGCGCGCCGCCCTGGCGCGCGCGCTGGCCCTGGACCCGGACATCCTGTTTCTCGACGAACCCACCGCCGGCCTTGACCCGATTGGCGCGGCGCAATTCGACCAACTGATCCTGACCCTGCGCGATGCGCTGGGCTTGAGTGTGTTCCTGGTGACCCACGACCTCGACACGCTGTACACCATCACCGACCGCGTGGCGGTGCTGGCGCAGAAGAAAGTGCTGGTGGCCGATGCCATTGATGTTGTCTCGGAAACCGACGACGCCTGGATTCACGAATATTTCCACGGCCCCCGAGGCCGCGCGGCATTGGATGCCGCTCAATCGCTCAACGAGGTATGACATGGAAACCCGAGCCCATCATGTGATGATCGGATTGTTCAGCGTAATTGTGGTGGTCGGCGCGATGCTGTTCGGCCTGTGGCTGGCCAAATCCAGCGTCGACAGTGCCTTTCGCGATTACGAGGTGGTGTTCAACGAAGCGGTCAGCGGCCTGTCCCAGGGCAGCTCGGTGCAGTACAGCGGGATCAAGGTGGGCGATGTCACCAGCCTGCGCCTGGACCCCAAGGACCCGCGCCGCGTGCTGGCGCGCATCCGCCTGGCCGGGCAAACGCCGATCAAGGAAGACACCCAGGCCAAGCTGGCCCTGACCGGCATCACCGGCACCTCGATCATCCAGCTCAGCGGCGGCACCCCGCAAAGCCCGGAACTCAAGGGCAAAGATGGCAACCTGCCGGAAATCATCGCGTCGCCATCGCCCATCGCACGCCTGCTCAATAACAGCAACGACCTGATGACCAGCATCAACCTGCTGCTGCATAACGCCAACCAGCTGTTCTCCCGGGAAAACGTCGAACGCTTGAGCACGACCCTGGACAACCTGCAGCAAACCACCGGCGCCATCGCTGACCAGCGCGGCGACATCAAAGTGGTGATGCAGCAATTGCTGCAAGTGAGCAAACAGGCCGGCGGCGCGCTGGAGCAGACCACGGCGCTGATGCGCAACGCCAACGGCTTGCTCAATGATCAAGGCAAGCAAGCCTTTGGCAGCGCGGAGCAGGCGATGAAGTCTCTTGAGCAAAGCACCGCCACCCTCAACACGTTGCTGGCCAACAACAAGGACTCGGTGAACAGCGGCCTGCAGGGCCTCAATGAACTGGCACCGGCCGTGCGCGAACTGCGCGAAACCCTCGGCTCGTTGCGCGCCATCTCGCGCCGCCTCGAAGCCAACCCCAGCGGTTACCTGCTGGGCAGTGACAAGAACAAGGAGTTCACGCCATGAAGCCTGCTTACCGAATGATCACCCTGGCAGCCTTCGCGCTGATGAGCGCGTGCTCGATCCTGCCCAAGCCGGACCCGTCCGACGTGTACCGCCTGGCTTCGGCCCAGCCCGTCAGCCAAGGCGCACCAGTAAGCTGGTCACTGCGCGTAACCAAGCCGCAGACCAGCGAATTTCTCGATAGCCCGCGCATTGCGGTGGTGCCCAATGGCGATTTGATCAGCAGCTATGCGAACGCGCGTTGGAGCGACCCGGCGCCGGTGCTGTTGCGTAATCGCCTGCTGGATGGCTTCCAGCGTGACGGCCGGGTGACGCTGTTGAGTACCGATGAGACTAACCTGCAAGCCGACTATGAGCTCGGCGGCCAGTTGCAGGCGTTTCAGAGCGAATATCACGGCAAGGCCTTGGAGGTGGTGATTCGCCTGGATGCGCGGCTGGTGCGCGGCAGCGATCAGCGCATCATTGCCAGTCGCCGGTTTGAAGTGCGCCAGCCGGTGAGCGATACCCAGGTGCCGGCGGTGGTGGCTGGGTTTGGGCGGGCGGGGGATAGGTTGAACAGGCAGGTGGTGGATTGGGTGGTCGCACAAGGCAATAGCGTTGCGAAACGCTGAGGGCCTCATCGGGGGCAAGCCCCCTCCCACACTTTAACTGCATTCACAGATCAAAATGTGGGAGGGGGCTTGCCCCCGATAGCGGTCTGAGGGTCAACCAAAGAACCAGTAGCACACCGCAATAGCCGCAACGACCCCGGCAAACTCCGCCAACAACGCACACCCCACCGCATGCCGCGCGCGCTGGATGCCCACCGAACCAAAGTACACCGCCAACACATAAAACGTGGTCTCGGTACTGCCCTGGATCGTCGCCGCCACCAACGCCGGGAAGCTGTCTACACCCTGGGTCTGCATGGTCTCGATCAGCATCGCCCGCGCCGCGCTGCCGGAGAACGGCTTGACCATCGCGGTCGGCAGCGCGTCGACAAAGCGCGTGTCCATGCCGGTCCAGGCCACTACGTGGCGAATCCCTTCCAGGCCGAAGTCCAGCGCGCCGGACGCACGTAACACACCCACCGCACAGAGCATCGCCACCAGATAGGGCAACAGGTTCTTGGCGACATCGAAGCCTTCCTTGGCGCCTTCGACGAAGGCCTCATACACCTTGACCTTGCGTAACGCGCCGATCACCAGGAACAGCATGATCAAGCCAAACAGCGTGAGGTTGCCCAGGATCGACGACAAGCCGGCCAGTGCGGTAGCGGACAAGGTCGCCAGCAGCGCCATGAAGCCGCCCAAGACCAACGCGCCGGGAATCAGATAGGCCAGCACCACCGGGTCCCACAAGCGCAGGCGCTGCATGACCGCCACCGACAGCAGGCCGACCAGGGTCGACGCGCTGGTGGCCAGCAGGATCGGCAGGAACACCAGCGTCGGGTCGGCAGCGCCTTGCTGGGCGCGGTACATGAAGATGGTCACCGGCAACAGCGTGAGCGAGGAAGCATTGAGCACCAGAAACAGGATCTGTGCGTTGCTTGCCGTGTTGGGGATAGGGTTGAGTTCCTGCAGCGCCTTCATGGCTTTCAGGCCGATAGGCGTGGCGGCGTTGTCCAGGCCCAGGCCGTTGGCGGCGAAGTTGAGGGTGATCAGGCCGATGGCCGGGTGGCCGGCGGGCACTTCCGGCATCAGGCGGCGAAACAGCGGGCCCAGGGCCTTGGCCAGCCAATCGACGATTCCGGCTTTTTCGGCGATACGCAGAAAGCCCAGCCACAGCGTCAGGGTGCCGAACAGCAGCACCATGACCTCCACCGACAATTTGGCCATGGCGAAAATGCTTTCCACCATCGCCGCGAAAATCCCGGCGTTACCGCCCACCAGCCATTGCGCCAGTGCTGACACCATTGCCACGACAAAGAAGCCAAGCCACAGGCCATTGAGCATCAGTTAAATCCCCCGAAAGTTGGGGCGAATGATAGCGGGGCTGGCAGAAACGACAAACCCCGGAATTATCCGGGGTTTGTGCCAGCGCAATCGAGCGATCAGCCGCGCGTGATCTCGCCGGCCGGCAGCGCTTCTTTGCTGCGCCAGTGCGGCAGCGAATTCCAGTAGCGCTCGCCCTTGGCATCGTCGTACATGCCTTCCCAGCGCGAGATAACCAGCACGGCCAAAGCGTTGCCGATCACGTTCAGCGCGGTACGCGCCATGTCCATCACACGGTCGACGCCCGCGATAAACGCCAGGCCTTCCAATGGGATGCCCACACTGCCCAGGGTCGCCAGCAACACAACGAAGGACACACCCGGCACACCGGCAATACCTTTGGAGGTGACCATCAGGGTCAGGACCAGCATCAGTTGCTGGCCGATCGACAGGTCGATGCCGTACAGCTGGGCAATGAAGATTGCAGCGATGCTCTGGTACAGGGTCGAACCGTCGAGGTTGAACGAGTAACCCGTCGGCACCACGAAGCTGCAGATCGCCTTCGGTGCGCCGTAGGCTTCCATCTTCTCGATCACTCGCGGCAGCACGGTTTCAGAGCTGGCGGTGGAGTAGGCCAGCACCAGCTCATCCTTGAAGATGCGCATCAGCTTGAGGATCGAGAAACCAAACAGGCGGGCGATCATGCCCAGCACCGCAAACGCGAAGAACAGAATCGCGACGTACACCAGGATCACCAGCTTGGCCAAAGGCAGCAGCGAGGCGAAGCCGAAGTTGGCGACCGTTACCGCGATCAGGGCAAATACACCGATAGGGGCGTACTTCATGATCATGTGAGTGACTTTGAACATGCTCTCGGACACGCCCTGGAACATGGTCACCAACGGCTCGCGCAGCTCCGGCTTGAGGCTCGACAAGCCCAGGCCGAACAGCACGGAGAAGAAGATGATCGGCAGCATCTCGCCGCGCGCAACGGCAGCGAAGATGTTCGACGGGATCAGGTTGAGAATGGTCTCGATGAATGCATGCTCATGCTGCACCTCGGCGGCGGTCGCCTGGTACTTGGAGATGTCGACGGTACCCAGGGTACTCATGTCGATGCCCGCGCCCGGATGGAACAGGTTGGCCAGCAACAGGCCGACCACAATGGCGATGGTGGTGACGACTTCAAAGTAGAGGATGGTTTTGACGCCGATGCGACCGAGCTTTTTCGCGTCACCAACGCCGGCAATGCCCACGATCAGCGAGGAAATCACGATTGGGATGACGATCATCTTGATCAGGCGGATAAAGATATCGCCCGCCGGCTGCAGCACGTTGCTGATCCACCAGGCCTTTTCAGCACTGAAATGGTTGAGCACTGCGCCGATCGCGATCCCCAGTACCAAACCGATGAGGATCTGCCAGGCGAGGCTTAGCTTTGCCTTCTTCATGTCATTACCCTTACTTCAAGTGAACTTAAGGCAAATGCGCCAGCTGGACCGCTCGAAAGCGAAAAAGTGTGTGCATCTGCCTCCATGGAAGGTCACCGCAGCGTGGCCGAAATGGCTTACTGGCAGGCGAAAAAAGCCGCAACTATTCCCATGCAAGGGAGCGACGTCTAATGCCGTAAACGCCTACCCTATGCCGAATCGGCATGGCCATTATTGAAAATAATTGTCTGAACGGTCAGTTCGAATCCGCCATTCAAGCGGGTGAACCTGCCGTGAAGCTGCCAATTCCGGTATGCACAGAGATACCGGATGGCTAGAGGCGTTTGCTGAAAATGCTTGGAAAATCCGCAGCCTGGCGTAAGAAACAGCCTATAGCGTCAGCAAAGTTTTCTCGATAGATGGTCGCGACGACACAAAAGGTAATGGTTGGCGAGAGGAAAAACGATGAATGTCGGCTATGGGCGGCATGGAGCGCGAGCGATGAACAGCATAAGCCCGCCGCAAGTTCAGCAAGCTTGAGGACTTGTGAACTTGCGTCGCAGCTTTTCGCCTGACCCGGCCCTTGCGCAGGCACTCCCTGTACCCGTAGGTCGCGCCGATCCTGATCGATCAGAGCAACCCGGCCCCCTGGTCATGCATCGCCCTTGACGCGCGATGCAAACAGAAAGAAGCGAACGGGCTTCTTTCTATGGACGCCGGCTCCGTGAGACGGAACCTAGTACCAATTCGGATCTTTCTTCAGCTGCTCCATCAGCAGCTTCTTCATGCCTTCGTCCGGCTTACCGAGAAAACGGTAATCGGCGTGGCGTGTTGGGGACTTGTCCGCCGGCAGGCCGGCCGGGACCTCCACCAACATCGCGTAGGCATCTTCCTTATCGAGGCTGAAGGCGACGATCAGGCGCTTGTTCAGGCACGTATCTGCCGTTTCACACAGCGGCCCTACCAGATACTTGTCGCCATCCTCTTCGACAGCGTTCATCTGCTCAGCCGTACCCGACAGGTTCATCACCCATTCCGGCAGGCGCTCTTCTTTCTTCACTACGCCTTGCCAGGTTTCACGGTACTGCGCATCCGTGCTGAGCAATTCGTTGGCCCGGGATTGGCCGTCGTTGGCGGCCATCACCAGGCCACTGCCGCCCAAGAGTACGGCAGCGGCAATGGCTTTGAGGGACAAAGTGGTCATATTCAGCCTCGGCCGCGACGACCAAAGAAGAACGAAGCGATGAACATCACCAGGAACACCACGAACAGAATCTTGGCGATACCCGTGGCGGTGCCCGCGATACCACCGAAGCCCAGGACTGCAGCCACAATGGCGATGATCAGAAATGTGATTGCCCAACTCAACATGGTGATTCTCCTTAAGCTTTCATAGAGGTAACAGCAGTGATGCCATGCGGCCGCTCGGCATGAGCGACGTTTTGTTGCTTAGAACACCCAGCGTTCCTGGACCGGCAGTTCGCTCAGGGTGGAATCCTGGTCTGCCACTCTCAGTTGCGGGGCGGTTACATCGACAGCCGTGCTGGCGACGGAACGGAAGTGGGTCTGGGTCATGACGGGACGTTCAAACTGTGGAGTTGGCTGCTGACTCTGCTGCCAATGCTGCATCTGCTGGCCGGCGGTCAGCGTAACCATCAACGCCAGGCTGGCGAACAAGCCTTGCTGCAGATGCAGAGGCGATACACGCAATTGGCTGAGGCTTTGGCGAGTCATACTGCTTTCTCCCGCATTCTGATTATTCGTTCATGATGCTCTATGCATTACCTATTGCAGAGCGCATGCCAGGTTTATTACAAAATAAAACCTTTTAAAATCAATAATATATGAATTATTTAAAAGCGTGCCCCACAGCATCCTGCACGATGCCCCCTGTAGGGCCGTGCGAAATGCACGATGTCCAGCGGTCGGGTCGAAGGAGCGAAAGTAGCTGCAGGATTGCCGAAGCGGCGAGAAGATATGAAAACGCCACTAGCGCGGGGCTTTAGCGAGGCGTGTAGGAAGGTATGCAGATAGCTGCGCGACGTTGCTTTTTATCGATCAGAATAAACCATGCAACTTGCCCGATTATTCCGGGACTAAACACCAACATTCATAGTTAAGGAGCGCGGGACAGATGGAATCAGCCAAGGAACTTCAAGGCCGCATTCTTTTAGTGGATGACGAGTCCGCGATCCTCCGTACCTTCCGTTATTGCCTGGAAGATGAAGGCTACACCGTTGCCACCGCCAACAGCGCGGCCCAAGCCGATGCCTTGATGCAACGCCAAGTATTCGATCTGTGCTTCCTGGATTTGCGCCTGGGCGAAGACAATGGCCTGGATGTATTGGCCCAAATGCGTGTCCAGGCGCCATGGATGCGTGTCGTGATCGTGACGGCCCACTCCGCCGTGGACACCGCAGTAGACGCCATTCAAGCCGGTGCCGCCGATTACCTGGTCAAACCCTGCAGCCCGGACCAGTTGCGCCTGGCCACCGCCAAGCAATTGGAAGTGCGCCAGCTGTCGGCACGCCTGGAAGCGCTGGAAGGCGCGGTACGCCAATCCAAGGACGGTCTCGACTCCCACAGCCCGGCGATGATGGTGGTACTGGAAACCGCACGCCAGGTGGCCGGGACCGATGCCAATATCTTGATTCTTGGCGAGTCGGGCACCGGTAAAGGCGAGTTGGCGCGGGCCATTCACGGCTGGAGCAAACGCTCGAAGAAATCCTGCGTGACCATCAACTGCCCCTCGTTGACCGCAGAACTGATGGAAAGCGAATTGTTCGGCCACAGCCGCGGCGCCTTTACCGGTGCCAGCGAAAGCACATTGGGCCGAGTCAACCAGGCGGATGGCGGCACACTGTTCCTCGACGAAATCGGCGATTTTCCGCTCACTTTGCAGCCAAAACTGCTGCGGTTCATTCAGGACAAGGAATACGAGCGTGTCGGCGACCCGGTTACCCGTCGCGCTGACGTGCGCATCCTCGCCGCCACCAACCTGAACCTGGAAGACATGGTGCGCGACGGCCGCTTCCGTGAAGACCTGCTGTACCGCCTCAACGTCATCACCCTGCACCTGCCGCCGCTACGCGAACGCAGTGAAGACATCCTCGCCCTGGCCGACCGGTTCCTGGCGCGCTTCGTCAAGGAGTATGCCCGCCCGGCTCGTGGCTTCAGCGATCAGGCACGCGAAGCGCTGCTCAACTACCGTTGGCCCGGTAACATCCGGGAACTGCGCAACGTGGTGGAACGCGCCAGCATCATCTGCCCTCAGGAAAAGGTCGAGATCAGCCACCTTGGCATGGCCGAGCAACCGACCAACAACGCACCGCGCATTGGTGCGGCACTGAGCCTGGACGAGCTGGAGAAAGCCCATATCGGCGCCGTCCTCGCCACCAGCGATACGCTGGACCAGGCCGCTCGCACCCTTGGCATCGATGCGTCGACGCTGTATCGCAAACGTAAACAGTACAACCTATGAGCTGTACCTCATGAAGCTCGCGATGAAACTGCGTACTCGACTATTTCTGAGCATCTCAGCGCTGATCACCGTGGCCCTGCTGGGGCTGGTCCTGGGCCTGGTCAGCGTGATGCAGATGGCCAAGACCCAGGAATCGTTGATTCGCAGCAACTTCGTCACCCTGGAGCTGGGTCTCAAGTTGCGCCAGAGCCTGGGCGATCAACTGATGATGATGCTCGAAAAGCGCCCTGATCCGGCTGCCCTGCAAGCTTCCAAGCAGCAATACTTCGACCTGCTGGACCAGGGCATCGCCCATGAACAGCGTGACGGACTGACCCACGGTTTCAGTCAGGCACGCGACGACTACCAGCACCTGCTGCAGGCATTTGACGAATTCCAGCAGAACCCACCTGTACCGGGCAGCAAGGAAAAGCTCACTGAAACCTTCAATACCCTGCGCAATGGGCTAATCGTTCACCACAAACAGGCGCTGGAAAATATCAGCACGAGCGAGCACAGATCCCGCGAACGGGCGCTGTTGATTGCCAGCTTACTGGGGCTGGTAGGCCTTGCGGTGCTGATCATCGGTTTTGTGACCGCGCATGGCATTGCCCGGCGATTCGGCGGGCCAATCGAAGCACTGGCCAAGGCTGCCGACAAAATCGGGCAAGGCGATTTCGAAGTGACATTGCCGATATCGTCGGCGGCGGAAATGAACCAGCTGACCCGTCGCTTCGGCATCATGGCCGAGGCATTGCGCCAACATCAGGCCACCAATGTCGATGAGCTGCTCGCCGGTCAGCAGCGCTTGCAAGCAGTACTGGACAGTATTGACGACGGCTTGCTGATGATTGATCGCCAGGGCCATCTCGAGCACCTCAACCCTGTGGCGCAACGCCAGCTGGGTTGGGACGAAGCGCGCCTCGGCCAGGGCCTGGGCGAAGCGCTGGGCCGCCCGGAAATGGATGAACAGCTGCACTTGGTGCTGCGCGGCGGCAACCTGGAGCGGGCGCCGGAGGATCTGGAAGTAGAGGTCGAAGGCGAGCTGCGCCTGCTGACGTACAGCCTGACCCCGGTCAGCCATACACAGGGGCACATTCTGGGCGCGGTGATGGTGCTGCATGATGTCACCGAGCAGCGGGCCTTTGAGCGGGTGCGCAGCGAGTTCGTATTGCGCGCCTCCCACGAGCTGCGAACACCGGTGACCGGCATGCATATGGCCTTCGGACTCTTCCGCGAGCGGGCCAAGTTCCCGGCGGAATCACGCGAAGCGGACCTGCTGGATACGGTCAATGAAGAAATGCAGCGGTTGATGCAGTTGATCAACGATTTGCTCAACTTCTCGCGCTATCAGAACGGCCTGCAGAAACTCACGCTGGGGCCATGCGATGTGACTGACCTGCTTGAGCATGCCCGCGCTCGATTCGCCGAGCCGGCGGGCGCCCAAGGTATTGAACTGATGGTGGAGGTGCAATCTGACCTGCCTCGCCTGTATGCCGACCAGGCACAACTGGAGCGCGTGCTCGACAACCTGCTGGGTAACGCCATGCGACACACGGCCGAGAGAGGGCAGATTCGCTTGCAGGCTCGGCGTCATGGTGAGCGGGTAATTATCAGCGTCGAGGACAACGGCGAAGGCATTGCGTACGGCCAGCAAGGACGCATCTTCGAACCTTTCGTGCAGGTGGGGCGCAAAAAAGGCGGCGCCGGCCTGGGGCTGGCGCTGTGCAAGGAGATCGTGCAATTGCACGGCGGCCGCATGGGTGTGTACTCACGGCCGGGGCAGGGCACTCAGTTCTATATGGCCTTGCCTCTGTAGGCGCGCGCTTTTGTGGCGAGGGTGCTTGCTGCCTTGCCACAAAAACTTGCCAGCCCATTTCAGCGCTGGTTCAAGGCATGCAGGATCGCCGCACTTTCCGCATCCGGCGTTCCGTCAAACAGCGATGGACGGAAATGCATCTGGAACGCGGCGATTACATGACGCGTGGCCACATCCAACTCGCCGGTTTGCGGTGTCTGGTAACCCAGACGCGCCAGTTCTTGCTGGAACCAACTGATGCTTGGCAGTTGCGTGGCGTACTGCGCCTGGAATCGAGCCACCGCCTGGGCATCCGGCCAAATCCCCAGGCCTTCATCGGCCAGACGCTTCCAAGGGAACAACGGGCCAGGGTCCAGCTTGCGCAGCGGGGCGATGTCGCTGTGCCCAATGATGTTCCTGGGGGCGATCCCGTTACGCTTGCTGATGTCCTTGAGCAACACCACCAGTGATTTCACCTGCGCTTCGGAGTACGGGTACCACACCCGACCGGTCGGGGTGTCGCTATAGCCTGGGTTGACGATCTCGATGCCGATGGAGCTGGAATTGAGCCAGGTGCGCCCCATCCATTCACTTTCCCCTGCGTGCCAGGCACGCTGGCTTTCATCAACCAGCTTGTAGAGGGTGCCTGAAGCGTCATCGCCGATCAGGTAATGGCTGCTGACCTGACCCTGGGTCAACAACGCCAGGGAACGCTCAAGGCTGGCCGAGGTGTAGTGCACCACAACGAACTGCACACGGTTGTCGTGGTTGACCGAAGGATGGCTGGTGTTCAGGCGCGGGCCGCTGGAGCAACCGGCGAGCACGAGAACGGCAAAAGCAATAAAGAGAGATTTCATGGCAGAAGGCATTACGCAGAGGACGATAATGCAACAGTGTAACGTAACGTCAAATCCCAGGCGGCGAAATTACAAAATGGAACATCTTTTACGCCGCCTGCACCTGGTTACGTCCCGCCGCCTTCGCCCTGTAAAGCGCCTCATCTGCGCGCTTGAGCGCCAGGTCACTGCGCTCGCCTGGTTGAAACTGCGCGACCCCCATGGATACCGTGATGGTTACCGGCACGCCCTTGAAGTGAAACGGGCAAGCCTCGATGGCCGTCCGCAGCCCTTCACCCACGGCCAGGGCATCCGCCAAGGCTGAGTCGGGCATCAGCAACACAAATTCTTCGCCGCCAAAGCGCGCAATAAAATCGGTCGGCCGCAGGCGCTTGCGCAGCACACTGGCAATGATCTTCAGTACTCTATCGCCGGCCAAGTGGCCGTAACCGTCATTGATGCGCTTGAAGTGGTCCAGGTCCAGCATGGCCAGTGACAGGCTGTTGCCACGTTGATGCCAGGCATTGACCTCCTGATCCAGGCGATCACTCCAGGCTGCGCGGTTGGGCAGGCCGGTGAGTGGATCGATCAGCGCCTTCTGGCGCTGTATTTCCAAATGTTCACGATAGCCCTGGGCTTCCTGCTCCATGTTCGCCACCCGCTCCGCCAGGCCCTGGAGGCGCGCGGCCACTTCCTGTTCGCGTTGGTCGCGCTGCTGGCGGTGTTCGTCCATGGTGCCGAGCAAGCCTTCAAGGTGGCTCTCCAGCAGTTGCTTGAGGCTGTCCAGATCGGCAGCTTCCTGCACGCTGCTTTGCAGGCCGTCCACTTGCTCGCGAATCTGCGTGTCCAACTGGCGCGCAGCAGAGCGGCTGTCGGCGTGACCCTCGCTGGCAACCTGCAGATGGCCCTGGAATGCCTCAAGGCGCTCGTTGAGCTGTTTAAGGTAAGCCTCGAACTCATGCTGGCCGCTGTCGGTGACGGCCAACATCAGCACCGCCAGGTCATCGAGAATCGGCAGCAGTTCGTACCAGTTCAAGCCGTGGGCAAGGCGTTCGCGCATGGCTTCGGCCTGGGGCCGGTGACGCTCGGGCAGGGAGAGGTCTTCCAGCAGGCCGAGCAAGGTGTTTTCAATATGCTGGGCAACTGAGCTGTAGGAAGGCTCCGGCGAATCGGGCAGGGCGTAGAGCGCCTCCGATTGCAATGCATCGGGATCAGGCTCTGCGGTATCCCATACAGGCGGGAGGGAAAGGCTGCCGATGAGGGTTTCTTCAGGCGTGTCGACGGAGTCTTGGGGCTCTTCGATAAAGGCAGCAAGTGCGCTTTCGGGAGCGGCTTCCTCAGCCGGCGCTTCAGGCGCCACCGGTTCAGGGGTTTTGTCAGGCGTGACCGCGATTGACGTTTGAGCAGGCGCTTCGAACTCAAACTTAGCGCCGGCGGGCACTGGCTCTTTGACCGGTGCAACGGCCTCAGGCTCGGCGGCCGTCACTGTCTGTGGCAACGGTGCAAACGCGCGCAAGGCTTGTGCCATTTCTTCGGACTGGGCCGGCTCCTCTGGCTCAGGGGCAAGTTTTGGCGCAACGGATTTTGCCGCAGGGAGCTCCTCGGGCTCAGGTGCGGAGGTGTCATTGGAGACCTCTTTGGCACCAAACAAGCGTTGCAACAAACCGGGCCCGGAGCGTGGGGTTTCACCCTCTGGCTCCAGGTTTTGCAGCGCCTGCTCTTGCAGGTTGCTCAACTCGCTGAGCAGCAGCGGAATTTCCCGCGCCTGCCCGACCCGAGCGTCGAGCTGCTTGGCGAAGGTCTTCAGCGGGCGCGCCACCTCACGGGGCAGCGGCAGTTTCTGCAACTGCGCGACCAGGGCGGTGAGGGCGGAACTGATCTGGTCAACCCGCGTTTCGCGACGCTGCTCGGAATCCAGCACGGCCTTTTCCAGACGCGGCAGCAGGGCAGCCAGGGCAGCGTCCATGTCGTCGGTGCGCACCACATCGCGCATTTCCTTCATGCATTGATCGACAGCGCGGTCAGTGCCTTCGGCCGCCAGCGTGCTGCGCACCAGCCCTCGGCGTAGCAGGTCGAGGCGGGCGGCCCAGCGGCGTTCGAGCTTGTCTTGTTGCTCGATGCTTTTAAGGTATTTTTCTTTCCAGCGCTGGGCGTCGTCGCTCATGCAAGAGGTCCGCGAGGGCCTGGGCTCAACGCGGGTAATGCATCAGCCGTAAGCGAACCCGGCAGACGAATCTCTACCGCGACCGGCAGGTGATCGGAAATGGGCTGCGCCAGCACCTGCACACTTTCCAGTGTGAGGCTCGGGCTGAGCAGGATATGGTCCAGACAGCGCTGCGGACGCCAGCTGGGAAACGTTGCCTCGACCTGCGGCGCCAGCAGGCCGAGGTCGCGCAGCGGGGAATTCTGCAGCAGGTCAGTGGCATGGGTGTTCATGTCACCCATCAACACCTGGTGCTTGTAGTTGCCGATCAAGTCGCGCACGTAGGCCAACTGAAGGTTGCGCGTACGCCCGCCGAGGGCCAGGTGCATCATCACCACCACCAACGCTTCCGGACCTTCGCCAAAACGCACAAGGATCGCGCCACGCCCTTTGGGGCCCGGCAACGGGTGATCCTCAATGACGGTCGGCTTCAAGCGGCTGAGCACGCCATTGCTGTGCTGCGCCAGCCGCCCGAGGTTGCGATTGAGTTGCTGGTACCAGTAGGGGAAGGCGCCGAGCTGGGCAAGGTGTTCTACCTGGTTGATGTAGCCGGAGCGCAGGCTCCCGCCGTCGGCTTCCTGCAGGGCAACCAGGTCGAAGTCGCTGAGCAGGTCGCCGATTTTTTGCAGATTGCCGGTGCGCCCTTTGTGCGGCAGCAAGTGCTGCCAGCCACGCGTGAGGTAGTGCCGATATTTCTCGGTACTGTTACCCACCTGGATATTGAAACTGAGCAGGCGCAGGCGGCTGTCTGCCGGCAGGCCTGTGGATTCCAGATGATGTTCGTTGACCCGCGGATCATGCAGGCCTACAACGCGTTCGGTACCCCAGCGGCGCATGGCGAGCCCCTTACTTGGCTGCGCGCTCTTTGGCGATCAGCTGGTCAGCGACATTGAGCGTCTGTTCAGGGCCACCGGTACTGCCCAGGTCGAAACGGTACTTGCCATTGACGATCAGGGTCGGTACGCCTTGCACGCCATACTTCTGCGCGAGTTCCTTGGCCTGTTTGATCTGGCCCTGGATGGCAAAGGAGTTGAAAGTGGCCAGGAACTTGTCTTTATCGACGCCTTGGGTGGCAACGAAGTCAGCCATTTCTTCTGGCGTGGTCAGGCGCTTGCCTTCTTTCTGGATGGCGTTGAATACCGCGTTGTGGACCTTATGCTCCACACCCATGGCTTCCAGGGTCAGGAACAGTTGGCCGTGGGCATCCCATGGGCCACCGAACATGGCCGGAATGCGCTTGAAGTTCACGTCCTTGGGCAGCTTTTCGGCCCAAGGATTGATGGTCGGCTCAAAGGCGTAGCAATGCGGGCAACCGTACCAGAACAGCTCCACCACTTCGATCTTGCCGGGTACTGAAACCGGCACCGGGTTAGCCAGTTCAACGTAGGTTTTACCGGCTTCAAGCGGCACGTCAGCAGCTTGTGCGGTTATGCCGAAGAGACTGGCAGTGACGAGGGCGGCGCTGAGGATCAGATTACGCATGCTTTACTCCTGGACAGATACGGTCGCCTCACGCGACCTTTAGGTGTGACAGGTCTACGCGGACATGAGTTCGTTAGTGTAACGGCAGCCGCCACAAAAAAGGGCGGCCGTAGCCACCCTTTTTATGCTTGCATCGATGGATTAATCGAGCGTTAACGTTGCAGGCTGTCAGTGCAAGCCTTGGATGTAACTGGAGATTGCCGCAATGTCTTCGTCACTCAGTTTACGGGCGATGGTGCGCATGGTCATTGCGTCGCCATCGTTGGCGCGGCCGGCTTCTTCTTTGCGGAAGTCGGTCAACTGCTTGGCGATGTAAGTGGCGTGCTGGCCACTCAGGTGCGGGAAGCCTGCCGCGGCGTTGCCTGCGCCATTGGGCGAATGGCAGCCGGTGCAGGCGGGCAAGCCCCTGTCGAGGTCGCCCCCACGAAACAGCTTCTCGCCACGGGCGACCAGTTTCGGATCGGCAGCTCCCACACTGCCTTTCTGACTGGCAAAATACGCCGCGATGTCAGCCATGTCCTGATCGCTGGAGTTGGCCAGCAAGCCGGTCATTTCCAGCACCACGCGCTTGCCATCCTTGATGTCGTGCATCTGCTTGGTCAGGTAACGTTCACCCTGGCCGGCGAGTTTGGGGAAGTTCGGTGCCGGGCTGTTACCGTCCGGTCCATGGCAAGCACCACACACGGCGGCTTTCGCCTGCCCTGCGGTAGCGTCGCCTGCAGCATGGGCGACACCGGTGATGCCCAATGTCAACAGCAGACTCACGATCAGTTTGTTCATCAGCTAATCCAACTACGGCTAAGGGTTTAAGAGTTATCTACCGGGTTTACTCACCATCAACTCAATGATGGCCTGGTAATCCTCAGTACTGCAGTCCTTGCACAAACCACGCGGCGGCATTGCCTTGAAACCCCGGGTCACGCGTTGCACCGGCATGACCACGCAAACTCGGTTGTACAGCGCTTGCGGTTCCTGTGTAGCCTGGGCGCTTTAACGCGCGATCAGGACACCGAAGCGAGTCACCATCAGGTCATACATCGACCTGTTCAGGGTTTGAGAGCGTTTTGCGTTCTAATGCGCAATGAAGGTCTTTCGCTCCCGTGAACTTCGTCCTTCGCTGGGACAAAGCACACACAAAATCTGCGGCATTATATACTGGCGCTACTGAAACGGAAACGACACCGCTTGCCGCACCCTTTTTCGGCACCGCCCACATCGGAAATCTCATGCAACTCAAGAATCCCATCCTCGGCCTGTGCCAACAGTCCACCTTCATGCTCAGCGCCGCCAAAGTGGACCAATGCCCCGATGACGAAGGCTTTGAAGTCGCCTTCGCAGGCCGTTCCAACGCCGGTAAGTCCAGCGCACTGAACACCCTGACCCACGCCAGCCTGGCACGCACCTCGAAAACCCCAGGTCGCACGCAGCTGCTCAACTTCTTCAAGCTAGACGATGATCGGCGTCTGGTCGACCTGCCGGGCTACGGTTATGCAAAAGTCCCTATCCCATTGAAGCTGCACTGGCAGCGTCACCTGGAGGCTTACCTGGGTGGCCGGGAGAGTTTGAAGGGGTTGATCCTGATGATGGACATCCGTCATCCAATGACCGATTTCGACCTGTTGATGCTCGATTGGGCGGTCGCCAGCGGCATGCCGATGCATATCCTGCTGACCAAGGCCGACAAGCTGACCTACGGCGCGGCCAAGAACACTCTGCTCAAAGTGCAGACCGAGATCCGTAAGGGTTGGGGCGACGCAATCAGCATCCAACTGTTCTCCGCGCCAAAGCGCATGGGCCTCGAAGACGCCTACACTGTACTGGCCGGCTGGATGGAATTGGCGGACAAAGGCGCTGAGATCGCCGAGTAACTTTTGCGCGGGCAAAAAAAACCCCGGACTTCGTATGGGGAGGGAAGTTCGGGGTCCAAGTTCCGGACCGCTAGGGCGGGGTCCAGATATCTGCCAACACTTAACACAACATAGGAGCATTGAAGGGCTTCACCACCCATTCAGTAACTCTGAGTGACAGTTCACAGGTTAAGTTCCGGCGGGTTCAAAAAACTCTTGGAAATAACTGACGGCAGTTTCCGATCTAAAGCGCCGTGCCATCACGCGCGGTGATGGCGCAGCCGCAGAATCAATGGGCCTCGTCCCAGTTATCGCCAACGCCCACGTCCACCACCAGGGGCACGTCCAACTGCGCGGCGGCGCTCATGTGTTCGCGGATTCTCTGGCTGACCTCCGGGATCAGATCCTCACGCACTTCCAGTACCAGTTCGTCGTGCACCTGGAGAATGACCTTGGCGTCCAGGCCAGACTCGGTCAGCCAGTTGTCCACCTTCACCATGGCTTTCTTAATGATGTCCGCCGCCGTGCCCTGCATGGGCGCGTTGATCGCGGTGCGCTCTGCCGCCGCGCGTTCCTGAGGCTTGTTGGAGTTGATATCCGGCACGTACAGGCGCCGCCCGAAGAAGGTTTCCACAAAACCCTGGTCCGCCGCCTGGGCGCGGGTGCGCTCCATGTATTCGCGCACGCCGGGATAGCGGGCGAAGTACACATCGATATAAGCCTTGGCGGTCTTGGTATCGACGCCAATGTCCTTGCCGAGCTTCTGGGCGCCCATGCCGTAGATCAGGCCGAAATTGATCGCCTTGGCACTGCGGCGCTGGTTGGAGGTGACCTCGGTCAATTCAACCTTGAATACCTCGGCGGCCGTGGCGGTGTGCACGTCCAGGTCATTGCGAAAGGCGTTCATCAACCCTTCGTCCTTCGACAGGTGCGCCATGATCCGCAGCTCGATCTGCGAATAGTCCGCTGCCAGCAGCTTGTAGCCTTTGGGTGCGATAAACGCCTGGCGAATACGTCGCCCTTCGGCGGTGCGCACCGGGATGTTCTGCAGGTTCGGATCGCTGGAGGACAAACGCCCGGTCGCCGCCACCGCCTGATGGTAAGACGTATGAATACGCCCGGTACGCGGGTTGATCTGTTCCGGCAGGCGGTCGGTATAGGTGCTTTTCAGCTTGCTCATGCTGCGGTACTGCATGAGCACCTTGGGCAGCGGAAAATCATCCTCGGCCAGCTTGGCCAGCACTTCTTCAGCCGTGGATGCCTGGCCCTTGCCGGTCTTTTTCAACACCGGCATTCCGAGTTTCTCGTAGAGAATCGCCCCGAGCTGCTTGGGCGAACCCAGGTTGAACGCCTCGCCGGCGATCTCGAATGCCTGGCGCTCCAGCTCGACCATCTTGTTGCCCAGCTCGATGCTCTGGATGCCCAGCAGGGCCTTGTCCACCAGCGCGCCCTGGCGCTCGATACGCGCCAGCACCGGCACCAACGGCATCTCGATGTCCGTCAGCACACTGGCCAGGCTCGGGATCGCTGCCAGCTGCGCGTGCAGCTTCTGGTGCAGGCGCAACGTTACATCGGCATCTTCGGCTGCATACGGGCCAGCTTGCTCGAGGGCGATCTGGTCGAATGTCAGCTGCTTGGCGCCCCTGCCGGCGATGTCCTGGAAGCTGACGGTGTCGTGGTCCAGGTATTTTTTCGCCAGGCTGTCCATGTCATGGCGGGTCGCGGTGGAGTTCAGTACGTAGGATTCGAGCATGGTATCGAAGGCGATGCCCCGCACGGTGATGCCCTGCGCAGGGTCGCCGCCGATGGCGCAGTTGGCCAGGATATTCATGTCGAACTTGGCGTGCTGGCCGACCTTGAGCTTGGTCGGATCCTCCAGCAACGGCTTCAAGGCCAGCAGCACGGTGTCACGGTCCAATTGATCCGGCGCGCCAGTGTAGGCATGGGTCAGCGGAATATAGGCTGCTTCATGGGGCTGCACCGCGAACGAAAGCCCAACCAACTGGGCCTGCTGGGCGTCGATCCCGGTGGTTTCGGTATCGAAGGCAAACAATGGCGCGTCGTTGAGCTTCTTCAGCCACAGATCGAACGTGGCCTGGTCCAGGATGGTGGTGTAAACCGACTCCACCGGCACCGCTATCACCGCCTCAACCGACGCTTGGGCGACGGGCGCAACCTCGTTTGCCGTCTTGAGCTCGACACGCTTGGTATCGCGCTGGATCTCTTCGTACCAGCTCTTGAACTCAAGCAGCGTGTACAACTCAAGCAGCTTTTCGCGATCCGGCTCGATCAGGTGCAGGTCGTCCAGGCCGATATCCAGGGGCACGTCGATCTTGATCGTCGCCAACTGGTAGGACAGGAACGCCATCTCCTTATGCTCTTCCAACTTCGCCGGCAGCGTCTTGGCGCCACGAATCGGCAGGGTCGGCACAATGTCCAGCTGTTCATACAGCTCTTTCAGGCCGCCATTCACACCCACCAGCAAACCGGAGGCGGTCTTCGGGCCAATCCCGGGAACGCCAGGGATGTTGTCGGACGAATCGCCCATCAACGCCAGGTAATCGATGATTTGCTCTGGAGCGACGCCGAATTTCTCCTTTACGCCCTCGATGTCCATCGAACTACCGGTCATGGTGTTGACCAAGGTAATGTGCCCGTCCACCAGTTGCGCCATGTCCTTGTCGCCGGTGGAGATCACCACGGGACGGTCAGCGGCCGCACTGCTGCGGGCCAGTGTGCCGATCACGTCATCGGCCTCGACGCCTTCGACGCACAGCAACGGGAAGCCCAGGGCGATTACGCTCTGGTGCAGGGGCTCGATCTGCAGGCGCATGTCATCGGGCATGCTCGGGCGATTGGCCTTGTATTCGGCGTACATGTCATCGCGAAAGGTCCCGCCCTTGGCGTCGAACACCACGGCGAACGGGCTGTTCGGATATTGCCTGCGCAGGCTCTTGAGCATGTTCAACACGCCCTTGACCGCACCGGTGGGCAGGCCTTTGGAGGTGGTCAGCGGTGGCAGCGCGTGGAAGGCGCGGTACAGATAAGAAGAACCGTCCACCAGGACGAGAGGCGCTTGGCTCATGAGCAGGATCAACCTTTTCGGCGGGTCAGGCGCTAGAATAGCCGGACCAATGAAAACAAAGGGACAAGGTTATCATGCGTACATTCAATCGCCTGCTGTTCACTGGCTTGATTGCACTCGCTCCGATGGCTGCCATGGCGGCAGACGATGCGCCTTCGGCCGATCCGGAAGTGACCATTCGCACGGAAGGCGACAAGACTATCCAGGAGTACCGCCAAAACGGCTTTTTGTACGCCATCAAGGTCACGCCAAAAGGTGCGCCACCATATTTCCTGGTACGCGCTGACGGAACCGACGCGAACTTCATCCGTTCTGACCAGCCGGATATGCTGATCCCGTCATGGAAGATCTTCGAATGGAAATGATTCCCTAACTTCAACGGCGCCGCCCTGAGCGGCGCCCGTAATGGCAGTTTTAACCATGTCTGTGTTCACCCCCCTGGCTCGGCCCGAGCTGGAAACCTTTCTTGCCCCTTACGGGCTCGGCCGCCTGCTTGATTTCCAGGGGATTGCCGCCGGTAGCGAAAACACCAACTTCTTTATCAGCCTGGAACAGGGCGAGTACGTCCTGACCCTGGTTGAACGTGGCCCCGTTGCGGAAATGCCATTCTTCATCGAACTGCTCGACGTGCTCCACGACGCCGACCTGCCCGTGCCTTACGCCCTGCGCACCACCGACGGCGTTGCCCTGCGCACGCTGGCCGGCAAGCCGGCGCTGTTGCAACCGCGCCTGGCCGGCAAGCACATCAAGGACGCCAACGCCCAGCATTGCGCCCAGGTCGGCGACTTGCTCGGTCACCTGCATCTGGCGACCCAGGGCGACAAGGTGCTGGAACGCAAGACCGATCGCGGGCTGGATTGGATGCTCACTGAAGGCGCGCAGTTGATTTCGCACCTGAACGACGCGCAACAGCGGCTGCTGCAGGATGCCTTGAGCGAGATCCAGGCTCACAAGGCGCAGATCCTTGCCCTGCCGCGCGCCAACGTTCACGCCGACCTGTTCCGCGACAACGCCATGTTCGAAGGCACGCACCTGACCGGCCTGATCGACTTCTACAACGCCTGCTCGGGGCCGATGCTGTACGACGTCGCCATCGCCTTGAATGACTGGTGTTCGGATGCCGACGGCGTGATCGATGGGCAGCGCGCCCGTGCATTGCTGGGGGCCTACGCGGGGCTGCGGCCGTTTACCGCGAAGGAAGCCGAGCTGTGGCCGACCCTGTTGCGAGTGGCGTGTGTGCGCTTCTGGCTGTCACGCTTGATCGCGGCGCAGGCGTTTGCCGGGCAGGATGTGCTGATTCATGACCCGGCGGAGTTCGAGCAGCGCTTGGCGCAACGCCAGCAAGTCAGCGTCCACCTGCCGTTTGCGCTCTAAAGACCTGCTCAGTCCAAATGTAGGAGCGAGCTCGCTCGCGAAAAACGTCAACGATAACGCGTGCTTTCTGAATGAACGCGGTGCCTGTGAGTTTTTCGCGAGCAAGCTCGCTCCTACAATAAGCCTTAACGCTTGCCCCACCTTTAAAGTGACTCCAGACACCCGGTCAGGTCGTTGCCCAACTTCTCCAGCACCTGCTCATACCCCTGCGCAGTCGCCGGGGTGTAGCCACCCAGCGCGTCCAGTTCCGCCAGCTTCACCGGCAAACCTGCCACCAGCGTCTCTGCCAACCTTGGTCGCAACGGCGGCTCGCTGAACACACAGGTCTTGCCCACTTCCTGTAACCGCGTGCGCATCGCCGCCACATGCTGGGCGCCTGGCTGCACTTCGGCTGCAACGGCGAACACACCAGCGTGCTTCAAGCCGTAGGCGTCTTCGAAGTAATCAAAAGCTTCGTGAAATACAAAGTAAGGTTTGCCCTCAACGCTGGCCAAACGCTGCTTCAGGCGCACATCCAGCGCATCCAGGCGATCCTCGAAGGCCTTTGCGTTGCTCTGGTAACGCGCGGCGTTGGCCGGGTCGGCGGCACTGAGGTCAGCCGCCATACGCGCCGCGATCACCCGCGCATTCACCGTCGACAGCCACAGATGTGCATCCACACTGCCGGGGCGATGATCGTGGTCATGTTCGTCGGCTTCATCGGCGTGGGAGTGGCTATCTTCGCCGAATCGGCGCAGTTTCATGCCCGGCAGGTCCTGCACGGCCACCGTTGTCGCCGTACGGCCTTTCAGCACGCGCGGCAAAAATGTTTCCATGTCCGGACCGATCCAATAAAGCAGGTCTACCGACTGCACGCGCCGTACGTCGGATGGGCGCAATGCGAAGTTATGCGGCGATGCACCCGGTGGCAGCAACACCTCCGGAACCGCCACACCGTCCTGCACAGCAGCGGCAATCAGCTGCAGCGGCTTGATGCTGGTCAGCACCTTGACCTCGGCCTGAGCGGCGCCAGCCATGAACAAACTGGTGACAAATACGACAAAAACGGGAAAAAGTCGGGACACGATGACCACTCAATGGCGTAGGAACGGGTAACATAATAACGTCTCTATCAAATATCTGTCGCCGCTCATGCCTATAACACCGCTTGCCAGCCGTCCCCACGACCACTCTCACTGCGTTCACACCGCGCTGTCGGAGGCCGACACCCTGTGCGCGCAGAAGGGTTTGCGCCTGACCGCGCTGCGTCGTCGCGTGCTGGAGTTGGTGTGGCAAAGCCACAAGCCGCTGGGCGCGTACGACATCCTCGGCGTACTCAGCGAGCAGGACGGCCGCCGCGCTGCGCCGCCCACGGTTTACCGCGCGCTGGATTTCCTGCTGGAAAACGGCCTGGTGCACCGCATCGCTTCGCTCAATGCCTTTGTCGGCTGCAACCACCCGGAACACGCGCATCAGGGTCAGTTCCTGATTTGCCGCCAGTGCCACGCCGCCATCGAGCTTGAACAAAAAAGCATCAGTGACGCCATCATCAAAAGCGCCGCTGAGGTCGGCTTCAGCGTCGAAGGGCAAACGGTCGAAGTGGTCGGCCTATGCTCGGGCTGTCAGGGGGCTTGATGAGCAACGCGTTAATCCGCCTGGAGCAGGTTGGGGTCACGTTCGCCGGGCAAAATGTGCTGGATGACATTGCGTTGAGCGTGGAGCCGGGGCAGATCGTTACCCTGATCGGCCCCAATGGCGCCGGCAAGACCACCCTGGTGCGCGCCGTGCTGGGCCTGCTCAAGCCCGACCGTGGCAGCGTATGGCGCAGGCCCAAACTGCGCGTGGGCTATATGCCGCAGAAGCTGCACGTAGACCCGACACTCCCGCTTTCCGTACTGCGCTTTCTGCGCCTGGTACCGGGGGTTGACCGTGCCCGCGCGCAGGCGGCGCTCAAGGAAGTCGGCGCCGAACAGGTGATCGACAGCCCGGTGCAGAGCATCTCCGGCGGTGAAATGCAGCGAGTGCTGCTGGCCCGCGCGCTGTTGCGCGAGCCAGAGCTGCTGGTGCTCGATGAGCCCGTGCAAGGCGTCGACGTGGCCGGGCAAGCCGAGCTGTACAGCCTGATCACCCGCTTGCGCGACCGCCACGGCTGCGGTGTGCTGATGGTTTCCCACGATTTGCACCTGGTGATGAGCACCACCGACCAGGTGGTCTGCCTCAACCGTCACGTGTGCTGCTCCGGCCACCCGGAGCAGGTCAGCGGCGACCCGGCGTTCGTCGAGCTGTTCGGTAAGAACGCGCAAAGCCTGGCGATCTACCATCACCACCACGACCACGCCCATGATCTGCACGGCGCCGTGGTTGACGACCCCGCCGCACCCCACCCTCATGTTCATGGAGATAGCTGCAAGCATGGCTGATTTTCTGCTCTACGCCCTGCTGGCAGGCTTGGCTTTGGCGTTGGTAGCGGGCCCGTTGGGCTCGTTCGTGGTCTGGCGGCGCATGGCGTACTTTGGCGACACGTTGTCCCATGCCGCGCTGCTTGGCGTGGCCATGGGCTTCCTGCTGGATGTGAGCCCGACCATCGCCGTCACCGTCGGCTGCCTGCTGCTGGCGGTGTTGCTGGTGACGTTGCAACAGCGCCAGCCGCTGGCCTCCGATACGCTGTTGGGCATCCTGGCGCCAAGTACCTTGTCCCTGGGCCTGGTGGTGCTGAGCTTCATGCATGAAGTGCGCATTGACCTGATGGCCTACCTGTTTGGCGATCTGCTGGCGATCAGCCCTGTCGATCTTATGTGGATCCTAGGCGGCAGCGCGGCGGTGCTGGTGCTGCTGGTGAGCCTGTGGCGCCCGCTGCTGGCGATCACCGTGCACGAGGAACTCGCCACGGTGGAAGGTTTGCCCGTGCCGGCCCTGCGCCTGGCGCTGATGTTGTTGATCGCGGTGGTGATCGCTGTCGCGATGAAGATTGTCGGCGTATTGTTGATCACGTCGCTGTTGATCATTCCCGCAGCCGCCGCTCAGCGCCATGCTCGTTCGCCGGAGCAAATGGCAATCGGCGCAAGCCTGTTGGGCATGCTGGCAGTGTGTGGAGGCCTGGCGTTGTCATGGTTCAAGGACACACCGGCCGGGCCGTCGATCGTAGTATCGGCGGCCGCCCTGTTTCTGCTGAGTTTTGTCCTGCCCCGTCGAGGGGTGTAGACTTGCTCGCTTTTTGCGCAAATAGAGAGTCGCAGGAATGAAGCCGTTCACTTTCCGTTATCTGCTCCTTGCCGCATTTTCCCTGCTGCTGGGCGCCTGTCAAAGCACACCGCCCGCCGCCCCCGAAGCGCTGGATCCGCGTGCTGCGGCCATCGCGCAACTGGAGCAAAACCTGGCCAGCAGCGAATTGGCCACCGCCGAAGACCAGCTCGCCACGTTGCAGGCCCAATCGCCCAACGATCCGGCGCTGGAGGCTTACCAGCGGCAATTGGCCGAAGCCTACCTGCAGCGCAGCCAGATCGTGCTGCAAAAGGGCGACGTCAACGCCGCCGCCACAGCCCTGAGCCGTGCCCGCGCGCTGATGCCCAAGGCCCCGGCCCTGACCGGTGGCGTCAACAGCGCCATCAGCCATGCGCGCAAAGCTGAGCTGGATCAGGCCGAGGCCGCCTTGAAAGCCGCCGAAGCCAAGCCCGCCGCCAAAGTCATCGACCCGGCGGCGCCGAGCACCACCGTGGCGTTGAACCTGGCGGATGTCGAAGCCATGCGCCATCAGCTGGATGCCATCGCCACCGACGTGGTGAATTACCACTGCGACGTCAGCATTCAGGTGCCACGTACCGAGGATTACCCGTGGCTGGCCACGTTGCTGACCAAACGGGTGAAGCGCATTGATGCAGGGTATGACCTGAAGATTCACCGGCAGATTTTGAAACACATTCCGGCGCAGGTTGTGTTGATTCCGCGTAAGGCAGACTGACAAAAGCATCGGGGGCTTGCCCCCTCCCACATTTTGAACTGTGAATACATTCAAATTGTGGGAGGGGGCTTGCCCCCGATGACGATCTAACAAACAACCCAATAATTAAGCCGGAATCGCCTTGGCCTTAGGCTCCCGATCCCAGACCCGATGCTGGGCAATCGCGGCGAAGAACGCCTTGAACGCCTTGGCATCCGCACCCACGATCAACCCCGCATCCGCCTCCAGCTTCAGCAGATCCAACAAAGGCTTCACGTCACTGGCTACCGCGATAGCCTTCAGGTGCTTGTACGCTTCCAGCACGTAGTGCAGCGCCACACCGTCGCCGCTCAGCGCTTTGACCGACTCTTTACCGCCAGGGATAAACACTGCGTCAAACGCAATGGACGGCATGCCTTCCATCGACGCATCCACCGGCAGCGACTTGCCATCGGCGGTGGTCACAGGCGCCGAAGTCGGCCCCAGCAACTTGGCGTGCGCACCTTCAGCCTCAAGTGCGGCTTTGAGTGCATCAATCGCTGCACCGTCTACGCCGTTAGCCGCCAGAATCGCCACTTTGCGCGTCTTGATGTCGCCGGACAGCAAATTCACCTGGCTCAATGCCGGCGATTGCTTCAACGATGTTTCACGTACAGGCACCGTGCCTTTGGTCGGCGCTGGCAGGCCCAGGTTCTGCGCCACGCGCTTGGCCAGTTCCAGGTCGATGTTGGCCAGAATTTCATTCACCTGGCGGGCACGAATATGTTCGCGCTCGACCTTGCCCAACTCGAAGCTGTAGGCGGCGATGATGTGCTCTTTCTCGTGGTGGCTCATGCTGTTGAAAAACAGCGTGGCCTGGGAGAAATGGTCGCCAAACGACTCACTGCGCTCGCGGACCTTGTTCGCATCGATGCGCTCGTAGTAGGTCTCAAAACCGCCGTCGGTCGGACCTGCCGGCGTTTCCTTCGGCCACCCGCCGTCGATGGAGTTCGGCTCGTAGGCTGCGCGGCCCTTATCGATCACGCTGCGATGCAGGGCATCGCGCTGGTTGTTGTGGTTTGGTGCGACCGGGCGATTGATCGGGATCTCATGGAAGTTCGGCCCGCCAAGACGGCTGATCTGGGTGTCTGTGTAGGAAAACAGACGACCTTGCAGCAGTGGGTCGTTGGTGAAGTCGATGCCCGGCACGATATGGCCTGGGCAGAACGCAACCTGCTCGACCTCGGCAAAGAAATTGTCCGGGTTGCGGTTAAGCACCATCTTGCCCAGCGGGGTGATCGGCACCAGTTCCTCTGGAATGATCTTGGTCGGGTCGAGCAGGTCGAAGTCGAACTTATGCTCGTCTTCCTCTGCAACGATCTGAACGCCCAGTTCCCACTCGGGGTAGTCGCCGCTTTCAATCGATTCCCACAGGTCGCGACGGTGGTAATCGGTATCTTTACCGGCCAGCTTTTGTGCTTCGTCCCACACGAGCGAGCAGGTACCGACTTTTGGCCGCCAGTGAAACTTCACAAAGCTCGATTTGCCTTCGGTGTTGATCAAACGGAAGGTATGCACGCCGAAACCCTGCATTGCACGCAGGCTTTTCGGAATGGCGCGGTCAGACATCGCCCACACCACCATATGCGCCGACTCCGGTACCAGCGAGACAAAGTCCCAGAACGTATCGTGGGCCGAGCCGCCTGTAGGAATCTCGTTGTGCGGTTCAGGCTTAACGGCGTGCACGAAATCAGGAAACTTGATCGCATCCTGAATGAAGAACACCGGCATGTTGTTGCCCACCAGGTCGAAGTTGCCTTCGTCGGTGAAAAACTTCACGGCAAAACCGCGCACGTCACGCACGGTGTCACCGGAACCGCGCGGCCCCTGCACCGTGGAAAAACGCGCGAACACCGGCGTTTTATGCTCCGGAGTACGTAGGAAACCAGCCTTGGTCAGCGCCGAATGGTCGCCGTAGCTCTGGAAATAACCATGGGCGCCGGTACCACGGGCATGCACGATGCGCTCCGGGATGCGCTCATGGTCAAAGTGCGTGATTTTTTCACGCATGATGAAGTCTTCCAGCAGCGAAGGGCCACGGGCACCGACCTTCAAGGTGTTCTGGTTGTCGGAGATCTTCACGCCCTGGTTAGTGCGCAGGGCTTGGCCGGTCGCATCGGAACGAAATTCTTCCAACGCCTGCAATTTGGTGTTGGTATTGCCTCGGTCCAGGGTATCGGTACCCGCGAGTTCACTCTTCGGCGGGGTGCCTGGCTTCTTGGTACTCATCAGTAAAAACTCCTTAGTCAAAGTGGCCAGAGCGGTCCCCGGCTCGTTTGAATGAAGCCCCGGGCACGGCACCCGGAACATCGCATTGCTTAAGTAGTGACTGACAGCGTTATGAGCCGTTCCCTTTTTATGACCTTCGGTCTCGTTATTGCCAAATCGCAGGATGGATACGAAATAAATGCTAAGAATCACTGGATGGACAGGCTAAAATGCGCGCCCGGCTAACCGCTGATCCCTTTTCCATGCGCCCCACAAGGTTCGCTACGTGATCGAGTTTCAAAACGTCCATAAAACCTACCGCGTCGCCGGTAAGGATATTCCCGCCCTGCACCCCACCAGCCTGCGCGTCGAAAACGGCCAGGTGTTTGGCCTGATTGGCCACTCGGGTGCGGGAAAAAGTACCCTGCTGCGCCTGATCAATCGCCTTGAAGAGCCCAGTGGCGGGCAGATCAGTGTCGACGGCGAAGAAGTCACCGCCCTGGATGCCAACGGCCTGCGCCGTTTCCGCCAGCAGGTCGGAATGATCTTCCAGCACTTCAACCTGCTGGCATCCAAGACCGTTGCAGACAACGTGGCGCTGCCGCTGACACTGGCCGGCGAGTTGTCGCGCAAGGAAATCGACCTGCGCGTCGCCGAGCTGCTCGCCCGCGTCGGCCTGTCGGACCACGCCCGGAAATACCCGGCGCAATTGTCCGGCGGCCAGAAGCAGCGCGTCGGCATTGCCCGCGCCCTGGCAACCAAACCAAAGATTCTGCTGTGCGACGAGGCCACCAGCGCCCTCGACCCGCAAACCACCGCGTCGGTCTTGCAATTGCTGGCGGAAATCAACCGCGAGCTGAAGCTGACCATCGTGTTGATCACCCATGAAATGGACGTGATTCGCCGCGTGTGCGACCAGGTGGCCGTGATGGACGCTGGCGTGATCGTCGAGCAAGGCTCGGTGGCTGATGTGTTCCTGCATCCCAAGCATCCGACCACCAAGCGCTTCGTCCAGGAAGCCGAACAGGTCGATGAAGGCGAGCAGCACGATGACTTCGCCCACGTACCAGGCCGTATCGTGCGCCTGACGTTCCAAGGCGACGCGACCTACGCGCCATTGCTGGGTACCGTCGCCCGTGAAACGGGGGTGGACTACAGCATCCTGGCCGGTCGTATCGACCGCATCAAAGACATCCCCTACGGGCAATTGACCCTCGCCGTCACTGGCGGTGACATGGAAGCCGCGTTTGCGCGCTTCACCGCCGCTGACGTTCATATGGAGGTGCTGCGCTGATGGACGTTTTCCTGAGCTTCTTTGCCAACATCGACTGGTCCGAAATCTGGCTCGCCACCGGCGATACCATGACCATGTTGTTCGGTTCGCTGTTCTTCACGGTCGTGCTGGGCCTGCCGTTGGGTGTGCTGCTGTTCTTGACCAGCCCACGTCAGCTGTTCGAGCAAAAAGGCTTGTACGCGCTGCTGTCGTTGATCGTGAACATCCTGCGCTCGCTGCCGTTCATCATCCTGTTGATCGTGATGATTCCGTTCACCGTGCTGCTCACTGGCACATCGCTGGGCGTAGCGGGTGCGATTCCGCCGCTGGTGGTGGGCGCCACGCCATTCTTTGCGCGCCTGGTGGAAACCGCCCTGCGTGAAGTGGACCGCGGCATCATCGAGGCCACGCAGTCAATGGGTGCCAGCACGCGCCAGATCATCACCAACGCCTTGCTGCCCGAAGCACGCCCCGGCATTTTCGCGGCAATTACCGTAACGGCGATTACACTGGTGTCCTACACGGCGATGGCCGGCGTGGTCGGTGCCGGTGGTCTGGGCGACCTGGCGATCCGTTTCGGTTACCAGCGTTTCCAGACCGACGTGATGGTAGTCACCGTAGTGATGCTGTTGATCCTGGTGCAAATTCTGCAAACCGTCGGCGACAAGCTGGTGGTGCACTTTTCTCGAAAATAACGGCCATGGCCGGCCTGGTGCCGGCAGATGCCCGAACATGGAGCTTGCTGGATGAAAAAACTACTGGTTGCTTTCGCCGCCGTTGCCGCGTTTTCTGCCCACGCCGAGACCCTCAAGGTCGCCGCCTCGCCAGTGCCGCATGCAGAAATCCTGGAATTCGTGAAACCTGCGCTGGCCAAAGAAGGCGTGGACCTGCAGGTCAAAGTCTTCACCGACTACGTGCAGCCGAACGTACAGGTGGCTGAAAAGCGCCTGGACGCCAACTTCTTCCAGCACCAGCCGTACCTGGATGAATTCAACAAGGCCAAGGGCACTCACCTGGTGAGCGTCGGCGGCGTGCACCTGGAACCGCTGGGCGCGTACTCGAGCAAATACAAGAAGCTGGACGAGCTGCCGGACGGCGCCAATGTGGTGATCCCGAACGACGCCACCAACGGCGGCCGCGCCCTGTTGCTGCTGGCCAACAACGGCCTGATTACCCTGAAGGACCCGACCAACATCCTGTCGACCATCAAGGACATCACCGCTAACAGCAAAAACCTGAAGTTCCGCGAACTCGAAGCCGCCACCCTGCCGCGCGTGCTGACCCAGGTCGACCTGGCCCTGATCAACACCAACTACGCGCTGGAAGCCAAGCTGGACCCGTCCAAGGACGCCCTGGTGATCGAAGGCAGCGACTCGCCTTACGTAAACATCCTGGTGACCCGTGAAGACAACAAGGACTCGGACGCGGTGAAGAAGCTGGTAGCCGCCCTGCACACACCTGAAGTGAAGCAATTCATCGAAGAGAAGTACAAAGGCGCGATCAAGCCAGCGTTCTGATTCAAAGCGGACGCAGAGCGTGGGAACGATCTCCAACACACTGGAGATCAAAATGTGGGAGGGGGCTTGCCCCCGATAGCGGCGGGTCAGTCAACATCTTCATCGACTGACACCCTGCTATCGGGGGCAAGCCCCCTCCCACATTTGTTTTGTGTCGTGAGCTATTTACGCTGCAACAGCCCCGGCAACTGCGCCACCAGCTTCTGGTTATTCAACGGCGCGCGAATGAACCCACGCTGGGTACCATCCGGCCCGATCAGCGCCAGGTTGCCGCTGTGATCGACGGTGTAGTTGGGCTTGCTGGTGTCCGCCGGGATGAACGGGATGCTCACCGCATTCGAGACCGTCTGCACCTCCTGCACATTCGCACCGGTCAGCCCCTGGAACTGCGGATCGAAATAGCCCAGGTACTGCTTGAGCTGGGCAGGGGTGTCGCGGTTCGGGTCGACGCTGACCAGGATCACCTGCAACTTATCCACCGCGTCCTTGGGCAGTTCGCTCTTGATCTGGCGCAGCTGGGCGAGGGTGGTCGGGCAGATATCCGGGCAGAAGGTGTAGCCGAAGAACAGCAGGCTCCACTTGCCTTTCAGCTCATCGACCAGCACCGGCTGGCCGTCCTGGTTGGTCATGCTCACCGCAGGCAGCTGGCGACTTTGCGGCAGCAGGATAATGCCGGCGTCGATCAGCGCGGTGGGATCGCCCTGGCCTTTGCCTGATAGCACCTTATTGACGGTCAGGCCCATGATCAACGCCACCAGGGCCACGAGAATGAAGACAGTTTTCTGAGTTCGAGTCATAGGTTCAACAGTAGGTAGTGGTCGACGAGCAGGGCGATAAACAGTAGCAGCAGGTACCAGATGGAGTACTTGAAGGTGTTGATCGCCGCGTGCGGCTGGCTGCCACGGTACAGCACCCAGGCCCATTGCAGAAAGCGCCCGCCCAATACCAGCGCACAGGCCAGGTACAGCAACCCGCTCATATGGATCACATAGGGCATCAGGCTCACCGCCAGCAGGGCAAAGGTGTAGAGCAGGATATGCACCTTGGTGTAATGCTCGCCGTGGGTGACCGGCAGCATCGGGATGTCAGCCTTGGCGTACTCCTCCTTGCGGTGAATGGCCAGCGCCCAAAAGTGCGGCGGCGTCCAGGCAAAGATGATCAGCACCAGCAGCAGGGGTTCGGCACTGATATGCCCGGTTACCGCGACCCAGCCCAACAGCGGCGGCGCGGCGCCGGCCAGGCCACCGATGACGATGTTCTGCGGCGTCGCACGTTTTAGAAAACCGGTGTAGATCACCGCATAGCCCAGCAACGAAGCCAACGTCAGCCATGCCGCCAGTGGGTTGGTAAAGGCCAGCAACAGCGCCAGGCCCGCCACCGCCAGCAACAACGCAAAGGCCAGTGCCGCAGCCGGCGAGACGCGGCCCTCGGCCAATGGCCGTTTGTGCGTACGCGCCATCAGTGCATCAATGCGCCGGTCCACCACATGGTTGACCGCAGCCGCCGCGCCCGCACACAAGGCGATGCCCAGGTTGCCGAAAACCAGCACCGTCCACGGCACTCCAGCGCGGGTGGCGAGGAACATGCCCACCAGCGAGGTGATCAGCATCAGCACCACCACCTTCGGCTTGGTCAGCTCCAGATAGTCGCGCCAGATAGCCTGGCCGTGACCTGCGCCGATCAGGGACGCCATGGCATTTCTCCTTTAAGGGTTATCAGGCCCGATACCTGTTTGCGCGGAATAAACCGCCAGGCAATCGGGCGTGGAACGCGCACCCGAACCAGGCTGGTACGCGCGTGATAATTGACCAGTACCAGGGTCAGCAACAGCGCCGCGCCCCCGGCGTTATGAGCCACCGCCACCGGCAGCGGCAAGCCGAACGCCACATTGCTCAGGCCCAGGCTGATTTGCGCCGCCAGGGCGATCAACAGCAAGCCTGCCAGGCGCGTCATGCCCACCGCGCGCAATTGCCAGGCCAGGCCCAGCAGCACCAGCGTGACCAGCACCGCCCCGACGCGATGGGTGAGGTGAATGGCCGTGCGCGCATCGCTGTCCAGCTGACCACCGAGGTAGTTAGGGCCGATATGCTGGGTCAGGTGAAAGCCGTTGGCAAAGTCCGCTGCCGGCCACCATTGCCCGTGACACGTTGGCAAATCGACACAGGCCACCGCCGCGTAGTTGGAGCTGACCCATCCGCCCAGCGCAATCTGCCCGATCACCAGCACCAACCCCGCCGTTGCCCAATATTGCAGGCGCCTGGGCACGATCAATGCGGGCAACACACCGGACAAGCGCAGGGTCAACAGGAACAGCAGGCTCAAGGTGGCAAAACCGCCCAACAGGTGCCCCGTCACGACTTGCGGCCACAGCTTGAGCGTCACCGTCCACATGCCGAACGCCGCCTGGGCGATCACCACCATCAACATGAACAGCGGCAATTTTACCGGCTGGCCGGGGTCGCGGCGGTGGCTCCACGCACGCCCCGCCAGCAGCGCAATCAGCAGGGCGAGGGTGCCGGCAAAGTAGCGGTGAGTCATCTCGGCCCAGCCTTTGTCGGCCTCCACCGGCGTATCCGGATAATGCAGCTCGGCATGGGCCAACTGGGCTGCACTTTGCGGCACGCTGATAAAGCCGTAGCAACCCGGCCAGTCCGGGCACCCGAGGCCGGCATGGGTCAGGCGGGTATAGGCGCCCAGCAACACGACGATCAGCGCCAGCAAGGTGGCAAACAACGCGAGGCGAAATCCAGGCTTGGCCATGATGATGCCCTTATCCGATGTTCGACAGTTTCAACAGCAGGCGCAGGTCGTTGAGCAAATCCTTGCCGTTGACCTTGGCGTCGTAGCGCAGCACCAGGTTACCGTGGGGGTCGACGATCCACAGGTGCGCATCCCCCGGCGCGGCGGCATTGCGGTTGAAGATCGACAGGTCCAGTGAGTAGCGTTGCAATTGCGGGTACTCGGCCTTGAGCTTGGCGTCGTAGTCGGTAGCGACCGGCTGCGCACTGGCCAGCGCGTGGCTGGCACGGGACGCATCGCGACCGAGGCCGATCTGCAGCTGGCGCGCCAGATACACCAGTTGCTGGCACTCGGCGGCGCAGTCGGTGGGGGCGGTGACCAGCAGTTGCCAGCGCTGCTCATCGGCCTGCACGCCGATGTCGGCGCGGGTCTGGCCGTTACCGATCATTTCACCGTGATAACTGCGATTGTCCGGCACCCAGAACTGCAGCTTGTACATAAAGGTCGCCAGCACCATCGGGCCCACCACCATCAGCAGGATCAGGATCAACTGAAAGCGGCCTTTACGCCGGTCCGGCGCCTCAGACATGTTGAGTGGATTCATGGCGGCTCCCATGGTGCTTCTCCTTTGCGTTGTGCCATCCGAGGTAGAGGTAAAGCGCCAGCAGCGCCAGTGACATGGCAAACCACTGCACCGCATACCCCAGGTGTTTTTCCGGGCCCATGGCGACTACCGGCCAGGTGGTGTCGTAGGTACCGGGGCCGGCTTCGGCGCGCAGTTCGTAGGCGAACCCGCTGCGGCGCAATTCAGCCCACAGCGCGACGGGATGCAACGCGGTCAACAGGCGCGGCCACTGCGCGGTTGTGGGGTCGACGCGCAATTGGAAGGTTTCGCCGGGGGCGACGTACACCCAGGCGACAAGACTCACCGGTTGATCCGGGGTGGTGAACACCGGTGGCGTGCGCCGGTCCGGCCAGGGCAGCCAACCACGATTGAGCAACAACCACAGGCCACTGGCCTGATCATGGAAGGGTTGTAACAGCTCAACCCCGGCCCTGCCGTCGCGCATACGGTTATCGAGCAGCACACTGTGTTCGGCATCGAAATTGCCGCGCAGATGAACCCGGCGAAAGGCTGGGTCGGCACTGGCTTCAAGCTGCTCGCTGCCCATGGGCTCGGCCGCACGCCGCTCTGCGTAATTGTCGACCAAGCGCTGTTTTTCCTGACCGCGCGACAGTTGCCAGAACCCCAGGCCGACCATCAACGGCAGCAACAGCAGCACCACCAAGGTCGGCGCGATGCCGGGCCGCAAGCGCTGCCTGGCACTGGCTATACTGAATCTCATTGCCCCCTCCCCCTGAAGCCCGGAGCCAGACCATGCTCAAAGCCGCCATTGCCCTGATGCTGATCGCGACCGTCGCGAGCCTGTTCAGTGGCTTGTTCTTCCTGGTCAAGGACGAGGGCCGTTCCAACCGCCTCGTCACTGCCCTGACCGTGCGTGTCGTGTTGGCCGCCATCACCGTCGGGCTGATCGCCTGGGGCTTTTTCAGTGGCCAGTTGGTCTCGCATGCGCCGTGGTAGAACGATTCACAGCACATACACAAAGAAAAACAGCCCGATCCACACCACATCCACGAAGTGCCAATACCAACTGGCCGCCTCGAAACCGAACTGGTGTTCGGCATTGAAATGCCCCTTCAGGATGCGCATCAGCATCACAAACAGAATGATCGTGCCGATGGTCACGTGGGCACCGTGAAACCCGGTGAGCATGAAGAACGTCGCGCCGTACACGCCCGAACCCAACGTCAGGCCCAGCTCTTTATAGGCGTGGATGTACTCCTCGGCCTGGAATCCGAGAAACGCCAGGCCCAGTAGCACGGTGAGCGCCAGCCAGATCTTCAGCGCGCCGCGGTGCCCTTTGCGCAAGGCATGGTGGGCGATGGTGATGGTCACGCTGGAACTCACCAGCAGGATAGTGTTTACCAACGGCAGGCCCCACGGGCTGATCGTGCCTTTGGGCGCCGGATACAACGTGGGGTCCGGGTTGTTCAGCAAGGGCCAGGCGAATTCGAAATTCGGCCACAACATATGCGCGATGCCCTTGGGGCCCTCACCTGCCAGCCAGGGTCCTGCCCAGACACGCACGTAAAACAGCGCGCCAAAGAAAGCGATGAAAAACATCACTTCGGAAAAGATAAACCAGGTCATGCCCCAGCGAAACGAACGGTCCATTTGCGCACTGTACAAGCCGGCGCGGCTTTCCTTGATCACCGCACCGAACCAGCCGAACAGCATGTAGGCCAGCAACAGGCCACCGACGAAGAAGATCCACGGGCCGTGGGATTCCGGGCGTAACGCCTTGAGATCGTTGAACCACACGGCCAGTCCATACACGGTGACCAACAGGCCAATCGTGGCAATGATCGGCCATTTGCTTTGCGCTGGTACGTAGTACGTATCATGAGTCGACATGTATTCGCTCTCCTGATTGAGCGGGCAAACAGTAGCTAGCCGCCGCTGTGGGCCGCCACGGGCGGCTGGCGCGCAGTGATATCAAACAGCGTGTAGGCCAAGGTCAAATGCTTCACATCCTTGGGCATGGCGCGATCGACGATGAAGCGCACTGGCATCTCGATACGTTCGCCTGGCTGCAACACTTGCTGGGTGAAGCAAAAACACTCGGTCTTGTGGAAGTACATCGCCGCTTCGGCCGGGGAAATACTCGGCACCGCCTGGGCGGTCATCGGTTTGTCAGTCGGGTTGTAAGCGACGAACAGCATCTCGGTCACAGCACCCGGGTTGACCACCACCTCGTCGGCCTTGGCATAGAAATCCCAGACCATATCGATGGCGTTGGTGGACAGGAACTGCACCCGCACCTGGCGCGACGGGTCGACGACCTGCTCGCCTTCGTACTGCCCGCCGGTCTTGCCGTTGATGCCGAATGCCTTGCACATCACGTCATAGATCGGCACCAGGGCAAAACCGAAGGCGAACATCGCCAGCACCAGGATAAGCAGGCGCGTGACCAGGCGTTTGATCGGTATGGAGTCAGCCATAACGCCCACCCAAAGCGGACACAATCAATGTGGGAGGGGGCTTGCCCCGATGGCGGTGTACCAGTCGACACTACCTTTGGCTGTGAGATAGCAATCGGGGGCAAGCCCCCTCCCACAAGGAATCGAGGGTGACTTATTCATTTCACCTCCGGCGGCGTGGTGAAGGTGTGGTACGGCGCGGGCGAGGGCACGCTCCACTCCAGGCCTTCGGCGCCATCCCACGGTTTGGCCGGCGCGGGCGGGCCGCCGCGGATGCACTTGATCACGATAAACAGGAAGAAGATCTGCGTGGCGCCGAACATGAACGCACCAATGGACGACACCATGTTGAAGTCGGCGAACTGCAGGTTGTAGTCCGGCACCCGGCGCGGCATGCCGGCCAGGCCCACAAAATGCATCGGGAAGAACGCCATGTTCATGCCGACGAAGGACAGCCAGAAGTGCAGCTTGCCCAGGGTTTCGTCGTACATGTGACCGGTCCATTTCGGCAGCCAGTAGTAGGCCGAGGCGAAGATGCCGAAGATCGCGCCGGGCACCAGCACGTAATGGAAATGCGCCACCACGAAGTAGGTGTCGTGGTACTGGAAGTCCGCCGGCGCGATCGCCAGCATCAGCCCGGAAAAACCGCCGATGGTAAACAGGATCACGAAGGCCACCGCGAACAGCATCGGCGTCTCGAAGGTCAGCGAGCCTTGCCACATGGTGCTGACCCAGTTGAACACCTTGACCCCGGTGGGCACCGCGATCAGCAGGGTGGCGTACATGAAGAACAGTTCGCCCACCAGCGGTATACCGACAACGAACATATGGTGCGCCCACACGATGAACGATAGGAACGCGATGCTGGCCGTGGCGTAGACCATTGAGGTGTAGCCAAACAACGGTTTGCGCGAGAAGGTCGGGATGATCGAGCTGACGGCCCCGAACGCCGGCAGGATCATGATGTACACCTCAGGGTGGCCAAAGAACCAGAACACATGCTGGAACAGCACCGGATCACCACCGCCCGCCGCACTGAAAAAGCTGGTGCCGAAGTGGATATCCATCAGCATCATGGTCACGCAACCGGCCAGCACCGGCATCACTGCAATCAGCAGGAACGCGGTGATCAGCCAGGTCCACACGAACAGCGGCATTTTCATCAGGGTCATGCCCGGCGCGCGCAAGTTGAGAATGGTCGCCACCACGTTGATCGCGCCCATGATCGAACTGATGCCCATCAGGTGGATGGCAAAGATGAAGAAGGTCACGCTTTCCGGCGCATAGGTGGTGGAGAGCGGGGCATAGAACGTCCAGCCGAAATTCGGCCCGCCGCCGGGGCTGAACAGGGTCGAGACCAGCAACAGGAACGCCGCCGGCAGCAGCCAGAAACTGAAGTTGTTCATGCGCGGCAGGGCCATGTCCGGTGCGCCGATCATCAACGGGATCATCCAGTTGGCCAGGCCGACAAAGGCCGGCATCACCGCGCCGAACACCATGATCAGGCCATGCATGGTGGTCATCTGGTTGAAGAACGCCGGCTGCACGATCTGCAGGCCGGGCTGGAACAGTTCGGCGCGAATCACCATGGCGAACGAACCGCCCAGCAGGAACATGGTGAAGGCAAACCACAGGTACATCGTGCCGATGTCTTTATGGTTGGTGGTCAGCACCCAGCGCATCAACCCCTTCGCGGGGCCGTGGGCGTGGTCGGCGTGACCATGGTCATCGATCACAGTGCTCATGACCGTTCTCCTGCAAGCGAGTGGGCGGGGCGGGTCTGGACGGTGGCAAGGGAGGCTGTCATTTACTTTCCGCCTGTTTGATGGCCAGCACGTCTTTTGGCGTGACCATGTCGCCTTTGTTATTGCCCCAGGCATTGCGTTCGTAGGTCACGACCGCAGCGATATCGACTTCCGAGAGTTGTTTGCCGAACGCGGCCATCGCGGTACCTGGCTTGCCGTGATAAACCAGGTTCAGGTGATCGGCGGCAGGCCCGGTGGCGATTTTCGAGCCCTTGAGCGCCGGGAACATGGGCGGCAGGCCCTGGCCCTCGGCCTGGTGACAGGCCACGCAGGTGGTGTGGTAGACCTTGTCGCCGCGGGCCACCAGTTCGTCGAGTGTCCATTCCTTGGAGGTCAGCTCCTTGAGCTTGGCCGCCTCTTGCTTGCGCTCGCCAAGCCAGGTGTCGTAGTCGGCCCTGGACTTGACCTCGACCACGATGGGCATGAACCCGTGGTCCTTGCCGCATAGCTCGGCGCACTGGCCGCGATAGATGCCGGGTTTCTCGACGCGGGTCCAGGCTTCATTGACGAAGCCTGGAATGGCGTCACGCTTGACCGCAAAGGCCGGCACCCACCAGGAGTGGATCACGTCGGCGGCGGTCACCAGAAAGCGCACTTTTGCCCCCACCGGCAACACCAGCGGCTGGTCGACTTCGAGAAGGTAGTGCTCGCCCTTGGTGGCCTGGTTATGGATCTGCTCAGCCGGAGTGGCCAGGTTGCTGAAGAACTCCACATCCTGGCCCAGGTATTTGTAGTGCCACTTCCACTGATAGCCGGTGACCTGGATATCGATATCCGACTCACTGCTGTCGTAGATGTTGATCAGCGTCTTGGTCGCGGGAATGGCCATGGCCACCAGGATCAGCAACGGCACCACGGTCCAGAGAATTTCCACCGTGGTGCTTTCGTGGAACTTGGCCGCTACCTGGCCCGTGGATCGGCGGTGCAGGATCATCGACCAGAACATCGCGCCAAACACGACGATGCCGATCACTACACAAATCCAGAAAATGGTCATGTGCAGGTCAAACACAGCGTGACTGACTTCAGTAGCACCTGGCGCCATATTCGTTGTCCAGGCGGCGTGGGCCTGGCCGAATACCGACGACAACACTAAGCCCATCCAAACGTGTGGATGTCGCGTCATTGCGGGTTCCCCTTTTATGTTTCTTGTTATCCCGCCGGTTTGCACCTGCGGCGAAGGGAGCGGCTTCCAAACTGCTTACCACCGCCAAGCCTTGCTGCGTCATGCAGTCGGGCGTCATCAGCCAATTGCCTACAAATCCGAGTATAGACAGCCGCAGCGACCCCGCAATGTGTAGGGGCAAATGAGTGAAAACAGACAGACGGGCCCAATAAACCGGGCGGCGGAATCGTTTATCCGACGAGCGATGGCAATTCGATATAACGTGTGCGTATAACCATGAAATAATTATGACAAATGCGTCTTAGGTGCTCGTATAACCGAGCTACCTTATCCTCTCTCTTTTCCTACGCCTGACCGGAGCCTTCATGAACACCGCCGCATTGCGCGAGCAGATTTCCCGTGCCCATCAACACGAAGCAACCACGGGCCAGCTTGCCCAGCAATTGGAAAAGCAATTGCCGCACCTGCATTCGGCCATTTCCCTGGTTGACGGTGATCGCAACATTGTCATGACCCGCTTTGTCACCGCGTACATCGACCTCGTCCCGGATTTGCTCGAAGCCGCCAACGACGTAGCGCGCGAAGCCGGAATCGAAAGCCAGATCAAGCCTGTGCTGAAGATTGCCGAGCATTTCTTCCTGCAGCCGCCGGCAATTCTGGCGGGCCACGAAGGCCTGGACGGTTTGCTGGACGAAGCCTACCTGGCCCATCGCCTGGTGGAGGAGGTCAACGACCTGTATATCAAGCATTTCGGCCAGCCGCTGATCCCGGCGGACACCACGGTCGCCAACCTGATTGCCCACCAATTGATCGGTGAAGACTTCGCCAATCAGCTGGATGAAGCGGTGCACCTGGCAGTGGATGAGATGCTTAACGAAGAGAGCTTTGCGCTGGAGTCGGTCGAGACATACCGCGAACAGTTGAAAAGCCCGGATACGGAAGCGGCATGGAAGCGCTGGCCGTGCCTGTCGCGCCAGCTTGGAGTGGAGTTGGCGCTGGATCAGCCGACTTAAATCCTCAATCAGACACAGAACGAAATGTGGGAGGGGGCTTGCTCCCGATAGCGGTGGACCAGTCAAAATCTATTTGGCTGATACACCCCAATCGGGAGCAAGCCCCTCCTACATTTTGATCCGGTTTGGTCAGGTGGTTGAGGGCGCGGAGCCTATCCCCGTGGTGGTCCTTATCCGGCCTTCCAACCGGCGCTTCAACCCACGCGCCTCGATCACCAGTTTCGAGCCCTTGGCCGCATTGGCCCGGCCCCATTCCTCCAACAGCTCCAGGCAGGAATGGTCGATGTAACTCAGGTTATTGAGCGGCACATGCACGGTGGTTCCCATCGGCACCGTCGACAACACCTGGGTCAACGCCGGCACTTTCAGGAACGTCGCCGCACCGATCAGCCGCAACTCCATCTCGCCGTCCTGAGGCAAGTCGATCAGGCTGATTTTCAGCCGTGAGGCTTTGAAGGCCAGCTTGACCAGCGTCAGCCCGAAGCCCACCAGTACACCGGTCAGCAGGTCGGTGAAGATGATCGCCAGCGCCGTGGCCGCGTAGGTGAACATCGGCATTCGGCCATAACGCCCCAATGCCTTGAACGCCTTCACGTCCACCAGCTTGATCCCGGTATACACCAGCACGCCCGCCAGGCTCGCCACCGGGATGCTCTGCAGCACACTCGACAGCAACAACACGAAGCCCAGCAGCCACAGGCCGTGGAACATCGCTGACAAGCGCGTGGTGGCGCCCGCCTGGACGTTGGCCGAGCTGCGTACAATCACGCCGGTCATCGGCAGGGCACCGACCAATCCGCACAGCATGTTGCCCACGCCTTGAGCGGACAATTCCTTATCGAAATCCGAACGCTGGCCGCTGTGCATGCGGTCGACCGCTGCGGCGGACAGCAGCGTTTCGGCACTGGCGATAAAGGCGACGGCAAATGCGGCGATCAGCAGCTGCGGGTCAGCCAGGTTGAGCAGGTCGCTGGGGCGCAGCCAGTCAATGGCGTCGGCCAGGTTTTCCGGCACTTCCACACGTTTGACCTGCAACGCCAGCACCAGGCTCGTCACCGTTGCCAGGCCTACGCCCAGTAGAGCCCCTGGCACGAAGCGCAGTTGTTGTGGACGGAATTTGTCCCACAGGTACATCACCAGCATCGTCGATACACCGAGCAAGCCCGCCTGCCAGCCGAGCCCGCCGCCGAGGGTGGGTATCGCTTCGATCAATGCCGCCGGGAAGCCTGCCAGGTTATCCAGCCCGGATGGTTTGGGCGCACTGTCGAGCATCACATGGACCTGCGACAGCACAATCAGTACGCCGATCCCCGCCAGCATGCCGTACACCACCGCCGGCGCCGTCACGCGGAACCAGCAGCCCAGGCGCAGACGCCCGGCCACCAATTGCAGGAAGCCCGCCAGCAACAGGATTGGCCCCAGCATCAGCATGCCGTGCTGGCGTACCAGCTCGAACACCAACACCGCCAACCCCGCTGCCGGGCCACTGACTTGCAGCGGAGAACCCGCCAACCAGCCCACCACCAGACCACCGATGATCCCGGTGATCAAGCCCTTGGCCGGCGGCATGCCGGACGCGATTGCAATCCCCATGCACAAAGGCAGGGCGACCAGAAACACCACCACGGAGGCGAGCAGCTCCCGAGGCAAAACAGCTTTCAATTGAGCAGCACGCATGATGACTCTCCCGAGGCATTCGCCGGGCGCGGTAAAGCCTGGCTGCATCCATGGCAGCCACCGCTTTACCCGGCAGGGAAGTGTGTTAGAAGCGCGCTTTAGGCGTCGCGGATGGAATCGGACCTTCACCGCCCAACGGTCGGAACGCCGACTGATCCGCGTCGTAGGCCCGGATCTCGCTGGTTTCGATGTTGTAGATCCAGCCGTGGATAAACAATTGGCCATTGGCCATGCGCGAAGCCACGGAAGGGTGGGTGCGCAAGTGCTGCAACTGGGCGATGACGTTTTCTTCGGTCAGCACCTTCATGCTCTCGCCTTCATTGGCGCAGTCGCAGTTGTCGTGGACCATGGTCTTGGCCACCTCGGCATGTCGTAACCAGGCCTTGACCGTTGGCATCTTCTCGAGGCTGTCGGGATTGAGCACCGCGCGCATGGCGCCGCAGTCGGAGTGCCCGCACACGATGATGTGCTGCACGCCCAGCGCCAATACCGCGTACTCGATGGCCGTGGACACGCCGCCGTTCATCTGGCCATAAGGCGGCACTACGTTACCCACGTTACGGGTGACGAACAGATCGCCAGGGGAGCTTTGGGTGATCAGCTCCGGCACGATGCGCGAATCGGCGCAGGTGATGAACATCGCACGGGGACTTTGAGCCGTGGCAAGTTTCTTGAAGAGTTCTTCCTGCTGGGGGAAGACGTCGTGATGGAAATGCAAAAAGCCGTCAACAATGTGCTGCAGCGCTGCATCGGCGGTTTCCGCCTGAGAGGCTGAAGCCGACGCAGCCAACGGCTGTTTATCCTTATCACTCATGATTCATCCTCTTGATCAATGCAGGGTAAGTGTTCCAGGCCAGTTCGACGTCCGGGCAGTGAAAAAGTTGGGAAACCTCCACAGCCCAAGGCGCCGACTCATCAGTCACTCGCTGAACAAGGTACCCACCGAAACTTAACTCAAACTGAATCAACCGCTCTAGGTCGCGGGTTTCAGTGATATCAAAACGCGATTATTCCTACAGATGTTTCGCATTTCTCCTCTTCAGTCTACAACAATGCCATTTGCCGGCCAGGTGGACAAAACGCCGTGCAATCCAGATCGAAGCCTTCACGGCGATTGAGCCCCAGACGTTTGATCGCCTTGCTGAAACGCTGCGCCAGCAAATCGGCAAACGGCCCTTCGCCGCGCATGCGCACGCCGAAGCGGCTGTCGTACACCGCGCCACCGCGCACCTGACGCACCAGGCTCATCACGTGCGCCGCGCGCTGCGGGTAATGCGCCGCCAGCCACTCCTCGAACAGCGGCGCCACCTCGAGCGGCAGGCGCAGCATCATGTACGCAGCACTTTGCGCACCGGCGGCATGGGCCTCGGTGAGCAGGCTTTCCAACTCGCTGTCGTTGATCATCGGAATCATCGGCGAACACAGCACACCGACCGGAATACCTGCCGCGCGCATCACCCGTATCGCCCGTAACCGCGCCTTGGGCGCTGCAGTGCGCGGCTCCAGTATGCGCTTGAGTTCATCGTCCAGGCTGGTAAGGCTGATCATCACGGCCACCAGTCGTTGCCGGGCCAGTTCGGCGAGCAGGTCCAGATCGCGCAGGATCAGGGAGCCCTTGGTGATGATGGTCACCGGGTGCCGATAGCGCAGCAGCACCTCAAGGGTTTGCCGGGTAATCCTGTATTCGCGCTCGATCGGCTGGTAAGGGTCGGTGTTGGAGCCCAGGTTGATCGGCGCGCACACATACCCCGGCTTCGACAACTGCTGCTCCAGCACGTCGGCGGCGTTGCTCTTGGCAATCAGTTTGGTTTCGAAATCCAACCCCGGCGACATGTCCCAATACGCGTGGCTGGGCCGCGCATAGCAGTAGATGCAGCCATGCTCGCAGCCACGATAAGGGTTGATCGAGCGATCGAACGGCAAGTCCGGCGAGTTATTGCGGGTGATGATGGTCTTGGCCGTTTCGATACGCACTTCGGTGCCCTGGGTGGGCGGCACTTCCTGGAACCAGCCGTCGTCCTCGGCCACGCTGACGGTGGGCGCGAAACGGTTGTGCAGGTTGGTGGCCGTGCCCCGGCCACGGGGTGGCAGTGCAGTCGTCATGAAAACGCCTCGATACTGTTTTTATATACAGTATCGAGGCGTGAGAGTTCTGACCAGTGCCGTTTGGCGGTCAGTGCTTTTGCGTGACCTGCCCTAAATCATCCCCCGAGGTGGTGTGCATATCGTTCTTGCGCAGGTCGGCCACGTCACTGGCGCTCACTGGCGTGCCTTGATTGCCCCAACTGCCACGGATGAAACTGACCACGTCCGCCACTTCCTGGTCCGACAGGCGCCAGGCAAATGCCGGCATGGTGAAGGTTGACGGCGCGGCGTGGGTGGCGGGCAAGGTACCGCCGTTCAACACGATGTTGATCAACGACGTGGCATCCGCCGTCTGCAGCACCGGGTTGCCCGCCAGCGCCGGGAACACCCGCGTATAGCCATGCCCGTCGGTACGGTGGCAGGCCGCGCAGTTGTCGATGTACACCGAGGCACCCGGCTGGCTGTCATCACCCTTCCAGAGCGCCTGGGCCACTTGCTTGTCGTACTGGTGCGGCGGGTTCTTGGGATTCACCGCCGGCAGACTCTTGAGGTAACGGGCGATAGCAGTCAGGTCGTCTTCCGACATGTATTGCATGCTGTGGACTACAACATCGCTCATGCCGCCAAACACCGCACTACGATCACTGCGCCCGGTCTTGAGAAATTGCACCAATTGCTCTTCGCTCCAACTGCCGAGGCCGTCCTTGTGGTCGCCGCGCAGGCTTTTCGCAATCCAGCCTTCCAGCGGCGCGCTGCCGGACAGGAACGCGTTGCCGTCAGCGGCGCTCAGGGCCTTTTCCTGCATGGTCAGGGCGCGCGGCGTGTGGCACGCACCGCAATGGCCGAGGCCTTCGACCAGGTAAGCGCCACGGCTGACCACAGGATCGGCGGCGGCCTGTACCTGTTGCTCCTCGACAGACGGCGCGAACATCCAGCGCCACGCCGCCAGGGGCCAACGCATGCTCAACGGCCAGGGAATATCGCTGTCCTTGTTCTGCTGGGCGACCGGCTCAACGCCTTTCATGTAGTAGGCATACAAGGCCTGCATGTCGCTGTCGCTGACACGCGCGTAAGACGGATAGGGCATCGCCGGGTAAAGCGTACTACCGTTCTTGGCGACGCCATGGCGCACGGCCTTGTCGAAGTCTTCGAAGCTGTAGTCGCCCAGGCCGGTCTTGTCCGGCGTGATGTTGGTGGAATAAATCACACCGATGGGGGTTTCCATTGGCAGGCCGCCGGCGAATGGCTTGCCGCCCTTGGCGGTGTGGCAGGCCACACAGTCACCGGCGCGGGCCAGGTATTCCCCTTGCTTGATCAGCTCGGCCTCAGCCGCGCTGACCGAGCAACTGCTGAACAGCGCCAAGGAGGCGATAACGAGTGCTTTCATGGTCATCGCTCCTTATGCCTGGACCAGCGGGCCGGGGTTTTTCAAGTACTGTTCGCGGATCGCCCGAGCCGACCAGTAGGTCAGCGCTGCTACCAGGCCGGTAGGGTTATATCCCAGACCTTGTGGGAAAGCCGACGCCCCCGGGACAAACACATTGTGTACATCCCAGCTCTGCAAGTAGCGGTTCAACGCACTGGTTTTCGGGTCGGTGCCCATGATCGCGCCGCCGTTGAGGTGCGTGGTCTGGTACGCCGCCGTATTGAAATGCTCGCCGACTTTCTTGCCCAACACGGCGATCGCCTTGGGATTCATGGCTTGGGCGACCTTGCTCATTTTGTCCATCATGAAGCGGTTCATCTTGATGTCGTTTTCCTGCCAGTCGAAGGTCATACGCAACAGCGGCAGGCCATAGGCATCGCGGTAAACCGGGTCCAGGTCCAGGTAATTGCTCCGGTAGGACTGATGGGCGCCGTGGGAGTCCATCGATACCTGATGGGTGTAGTAATCGGCGGTGGCGCGCTTCCACGCGCTGCCCCAGGCCGGGGTGCCCGGTGGATTGGAGGTGCCGGCAATCGGCCGACTGCCCGCCTGGTTGACCCACATCGGCGAGCCGCCCACGAAGCCGTGCGGGCCGTGATCAAAGTTGTCGGCGTTGAAGTCGTCGATGGCCACGCCATTGCCGCCCGCGCCGATAAAGTTGTTGGTGTGGGTGTCCTTGTCGAAGAACGCCTTGATGGTGCCCATGTTCTGGTAGGCAAAGTTGCGGCCCACCACGCCTTCATTGGTAATCGGGTCGTACGGCTTGCCGATGCCCGACAGCAGCATCAGGCGCACGTTATGGAACTGGAACGCACCGAGGATCACCAGGTCTGCCGGTTGCTCGCACTCCCGGCCCTGGCCATCGACATAGGTCACGCCGGTGGCTTTCTTCCGGGTGCTGTCGAGATTGACCTTGAGCACGTGGGAATTGGGCCGCAGCTCGAAATTCGGCACCTGGCGCAACGCCGGCAGGATGTTCACGTTCGGCGACGCCTTGGAGTACATGTAGCACACGTAGCCACTGCAAAAGCCGCAGAAATTGCACGGCCCCATCTGCGCGCCGTAAGGGTTGGTGTAGGGCCCGGAGGTGTTGGCCGACGGCAGGTTGTAGGGTTTGTAACCCACATCGGCAGCCGCTTTCTGAAACAGCTGCGCGGAGACCGTGTTTTTCTGCGACTCCAGCGGGAACGGGTTCGAGCGGTCCGGTGCATAGGGGTTGCCGCCGCGGCCTTCACCCACCAACTGCCCCTTGACGGTCCAGGCCTGGCCCGAGGTGCCAAAGACTTTTTCCGCATAGTCGAAAAACGGTTCCAGCTCTTCGTAGCTGACGCCGAAGTCCTGAATGGTCATGTCCTTGGGAATGAAGTTTTTCCCATAGCGTTCTTCGTAGTGGCTGCGCATGCGCAGCTCGATGGGATCGACGCGAAAATGCACGCCCGACCAGTGCAGGCCTGCACCGCCGACGCCATTACCCGGCAAAAAAGCGCCAAGCTGACGGTTGGGCAGGGCGACGTCATTCACGCTATGGCGAATGGTCACTGTCTCCTTGGAAATGTCCTGGAAGAGTTTTTTACGCACGCTGTAGGTCAATTCGTCGATGACCTGGGGATAGTTGCCGTCCGGGTAGGTGTCCTGCATCGGGCCGCGCTCCAGCGCTACCACGTTGAGGCCCGCTTCGGTCAGCTCCTTGGCCATGATCGCGCCGGTCCAGCCGAAGCCCACGATCACCGCGTCCACTTTCTTCATGATGGTCGCCACGGGTTAAGCCCTCTCGCCGCGAATGGAAACAGCCGGGAAGGGGTACTGCTCGTTGCGCTCGACCCAGTCCATGAAATCGGCGCGGGCGCCGGGGAAACCGATCATGGTCCAGCCGACCATGCCTTTATTGCCACCGTGGATGGGGTCGCAGAAGAAGCCTTCTTTGGTGTTCTGCAGCAGCAGGTTGAAGAACATCTTTGGCGGCACCGCCTCGAAATGAGCGCTCAGCTCGGTGGCACCCGCCTCCAGGCGGTGCAGCATGTCGTCTCGGGTAGCGCTGTCTTGCGCAGCAAAAACCTTACCGTTGAACGCCTTCGACCAGGCATCCGTTGCCGCGATACCCAGGCGATAGATTTCCTTGGGCACCAGCTTGCTTTGCCAACCCATTTCCGGCGCGGCATCGGCGTTGAAGGGACCTTGCATGAACCACAGCGCGCCACTGGCGTACGGCGTATTCATTTGACGGTCGATATATTCCGCAGCGCCGGCTTCCAGGGCACCCGGGCCTTGGGCATCGGCAGGGATCAAGCGCTCGACGGCGGCGTTGATGAACGCCCATTCTTCGGCGGTAAAGTAGGTCGGTTCATACGCCTTGTCAGTGGCCGCAGGCTTGGCTGGCGCTGCCTCGGCAGGTGCCGGTGTGGCCATCAGCATCGAACCGCCAAGGCCAGTGCTGGCAACCGTGACCACCGGGATCAAGGTCAAGGATTTGCGCAAAAACTCACGCCGGGGGTTGTCTTGATCTTGATCAGACATGGGTGCACCTCATCATGTGGTCACGGGTTTGGCAGCCGCTTCTGGAGAGTGGCTTGTCTTTTTTTGCTGCGTGCGGCAATCAATGGTTACAAATGATAGCAGGCTAAGCATGTATAGAAAGAATTCAGCGACCTAAGTCGCATACAGGCGGGCAAAAAAATGGGAGGGGGCTTGCTTCCGATGGCGGTGAGTCAGTCATGTGTAGGTTGACTGACAAGCCGCTATCGGGAGCAAGCCCCCTCCCACATTTTGGTCCGCGTACGGACTGCTAGTCTTTTTTCAGCTTCGGGTTGGGGAAGAACTGCACCGCCTGCACCTTCGGGTCCGCCGGCGCTTTCAATGCCGACGTGTTGACCCGCGTACCCAATTCCTTGGGCACTGACAGCCCCTGGTCATTCAGCGTATCGGTATACCCACAGGCCACACACTCGCGGTGTGGCACGCTGTCTTCGGTCCACATCTTGAGCTTGTCCGGCTCGCTGCACGCCGGGCAGACCGCCCCGGCGATAAATTGCTTTTTGGTGATCACAGGCCCTTCACTCATGCTGCCGCGTCCTCACTCAGGCCGCTGTGGCGCAAGAGTGCGTCAATCGACGGCGCACGTCCGCGGAAGTCGACGAATAACACCATCGGCTCCTGCGAACCGCCCCGTGCAAGGATCGCTTCACGGAAGGCGCGACCGGTCTGGGCATTGAGCACACCGTCTTCTTCGAACTTGGAGAAGGCGTCCGCCGACAGCACTTCGGCCCACTTGTAGCTGTAATAACCTGCGGCATAACCGCCGGCGAAAATGTGCGCGAAGCTGTTGGGGAAGCGGTTGTAGGCCGGTGGGCGCATTACCGAGACCTCATCGCGCACGCCTTCGAGCACCTGCGCCACACTGCGACCATCGCCGTGGGTGGCGTGCAATTCGAAGTCGAACAGCGAGAATTCCAGCTGGCGCACCATCATCAGGCCGGACTGGAAATTTTTCGCCGCGAGCATTTTTTCCAGCAGGTCCTGAGGCAACGGCTCACCGGTTTCGTAGTGGCCCGAAATCAGCGCCAGGCCTTCAGGCTCCCAGCACCAGTTCTCCATGAACTGGCTCGGCAACTCCACCGCATCCCAGGCCACGCCGTTGATACCGGATACGCCGGCATGTTCAACGCGGGTCAGCAGGTGGTGCAGGCCATGGCCGAACTCGTGGAACAGGGTGGTCACTTCATCGTGGGTCAGCAAGGCAGGCTTGCCGCTGTCGGCCGGGGTGAAGTTGCACACCAGGTTGGCCACCGGGCTTTGCAGCACACCCTCCAGGGTGCGGCGGCGGTCGCGGGCACCGTCCATCCAGGCACCGCCACGCTTGTTGGCGCGGGCATACAGGTCGAAGAAGAAGCGGCCGACATGCTGACCGTTCTCCTTGATCTCGAACAGGCGCACGTCCGGATGCCAGGCGTCGAAACCTTTCTGTTCGGCGATCTCGATGCCGTACAGGCGCTGCACAATGGCAAACAGGCCGCTCAGCACTTTGTCGATCGGGAAGTAAGCGCGCAGGGCTTCCTGGGACACGCTGTAGCGCTGCTCGCGCAATTTTTCGCCGTAGAAGCCGCTGTCCCAGCTTTGCAGGTCGGCGCAGCCTTGTTCGGCGGCGTAAGCCTTGAGCTGCTGCAGGTCCTGGGTCGCGAACGGTTTGCTGCGCCGGGCCAGGTCGCGCAGGAAGCTCAGCACCTGGTCGCTGGACTCGGCCATTTTGGTGGCAAGGCTCAGTTCCGCGAACGACGCATAGCCCAGCAGTTGGGCCAGTTCCTGGCGCAGGTCGAGGATCTGTTCCATCACCGGGCCGTTATCGTTCTGACCGGCATTCGGGCCTTGGTCCGACGCGCGGGTGCGGTAGGCCGCGTAGACTTCTTCACGCAGGGCGCGGTCCTGGGCGTAGGTCATTACCGCGTAATAGCTCGGAAATTCCAGGGTGATCAGCCAGCCATCGAGACCTTTGGCCTGGGCGGCGGCGGCCATTTGCGCCTTGGCCGAATCGGTCAGGCCGGCGAGGGTGGCTTCGTCGGTGACGTGCTTGGTCCAGGCCTGGGTGGCATCCAGCAACTGGTTGGAGAATTTGCTGCCCAGCTCCGACAGCTTGCTTTGCACTTCGGCGTAACGCTTTTGCTGCTCCGGCGGCAAATCGATACCCGACAGGCGGAAGTCGCGCAGGGCGTGTTCCAGCACGGTTTTTTGCGCCACATCGAAACCGGCGGCCTCGGGGCTGCTGGCCAAGGTTTCGAAGGCCTGGAACAGTTCACGATTCTGCCCCATCTCGGTGGAGTAGGCGCTCAATGCCGGCAGGCAGGCCTCATAGGCTTCGCGCAGTTCGGCGCTGTTACACACGGCGTTGAGGTGGCTGACAGGGCTCCACGCCGCGCCCAGGCGATCGTTAAGCTCGTCCATGGCCAGGACCAGGCCCGCCCATGTCGGATTTTTTCCCTGGCTTTGCAGGATTTCTGCGATAGCTGCCCGGTTATCGGCAAGGATCTGTTCGATGGCCGGCTGGACATGCTCGGCACGGATCGCCGAGAACGGCGGCAGGTCGTAGGGCTGCAGAAGGGGGTTGTTCGCGCTCACGGTTGGCACCTTGGCTGAAAAAACAGATAAGACAAAGATGGGGGCATCTTAATTACAATCAACACCCACCGCAGCTATCAGTACAACAGAGAGAGGCTATCGTGACCCTTCGCACCTATCAGAACCACACGCCAACCCTGGGCACCGGGGCTTTTGTCGATGTTTCGGCGGTGGTGATCGGCGATGTCGAAATCGGCGCCGACAGCTCAGTCTGGCCCTTGACGGTGATTCGCGGCGACATGCACCGCATCCGTATCGGCGCGCGCACCAGCGTGCAGGATGGCTGCGTGCTGCACATCACCCACGCCGGCCCGTTCAACCCGGACGGTTTCCCACTGTTGATCGGTGACGACGTGACCATCGCCCACAAAGTCATGCTGCATGGCTGTACCGTGGGCAGCCGCATCCTGATCGGCATGGGCAGCATCGTGATGGACGGCGCTGTGGTGGAGGATGACGTGATCATCGGGGCCGGCAGCCTGGTGCCGCCGGGCAAGAAACTCGACAGTGGCTTTTTGTACGTCGGCAGCCCGGTTAAACAGGTGCGCCCTTTGACTGACAAGGAGCGTGCCTTTTTCACCTACAGCGCAGCGAACTACGTGAAACTCAAAGACCTGCACCTGGCTGAAGGATTCGACCGATGACCCTGCACCACCCAACCGTGCTGTTCGACCTCGATGGCACCCTTACCGACCCACGCGAGGGCATCACCCGCTCGATCCAGTACGCCCTGGGCAAGCTGGGCATCGACGAGCCGGACCTGTCCCGCCTCGAACACTTCATCGGCCCGCCGTTGCTGCAAGCGTTCATGCAGTTCTACGGCTTCGACGAGGCCAAGGCGTGGCAAGCGGTGAATTTTTATCGAGAGCGTTTCAAGGTCACAGGGCTCTATGAAAACCATGTGTTCGATGGCGTGATGCCCTTGCTCGAAGAACTCAACAGCCAAGGCCGCCAGCTGTATGTGGCCACCTCCAAACCGTGGGAATTTGCCCGTGAGATCGCGCGGCATTTCGACTTTGCCAAGCACTTCAAGGTGATTTACGGCAGCGAACTGGATGGCACGCGCACCAACAAAGTCGAGCTGATCGCCCACTTGGTGCGTGAAGAAGGGCTGGACCCGACCACCACCTTGATGATCGGTGACCGCAAGCATGACCTGATCGGCGCGCGCAGCAATGGGCTGGACTCGGCGGCGGTGGGGTATGGGTTTGGCAGCTTTGCAGAGCTGAATGCCGAAGCGCCGACCTGGCATTTTGAAACATTGGCCGAGTTGCACCAGGCGTTTATGGGCCACCGCTAACACGCCACGCGGGTTTTCAAGGCCTCCGTCTGCGTACTTGAGCATGTGCGGCCGGTGAGCTTGCAGGGTGAGCGGATATTCCACTGGTTAACAGGTTTTTTCTGCGCAGATAGTCGGCTTTATTGAGGTGCAAGGCGGCCAGTAAAGAAAAATAATGAGCGTTGGCCTCTGCACTGCTGGCAAGTGAAATCCTCTGACTGCGCAGTCGATTCAAATAGGACGACAACGTGTCCTCGGTGGCCGAACTGCCGCCTTCATCGTGGGTCGCGAGTGCGCTGTGAGTGACTTCATGAATGAAGGTGTGAGCAATTTCCTCTGCAGAAGACCGTTCTAGAAAGTCCCGCTGAAAATACATCAGTCGTTTTACGCCTGGCATCGTCAGCCTGCCGGACGCCAATGTGCCTCTGGCTGAAATAGCCTCTACCGTCGTCCTGCCTTCATGGTGCTCCATAACGCTTATTCTGTGTAAGTTGTCATGGTAATAACTCACCGCAGACATCGTTTCCTGCAGATTGCTCGAGCCCTGCGCCGCCCCGAAGAACAATGCATCCAGCTGATTCAATTCAGTTGCGTTAGCAGGATCATTGATCGCCGCATACGCTGCATTCAACAGGACAGAAGCTGCCTGCGCACCCGCCACGAGCTTTTTATAACTGGGTGACCCTACCCACAATGAATGCCGGATTTCATCCGAAACGTTGCGTACTGCGGCAAAACCTACGCCTCCCGCAACAAACGCGCCGAACGCCACTGAGGGCCCCACAATGCCCGTCAGCTTGGCCCCTAGCGCAGCAACCCCGCCGAGTACCACGCCCTGTGCAGCGCCCAGGGACACGTGATGCCCAAAGCTTGGCAGCCTGCCTTGACCTGCCGAACTCCAGTCGGTGGGCAAGGATGTAATCATCCCTTGACGATCAACCCTGTTCATCGGGTTGTTACGCACCATCCTGTATCGATTCAGTCCGTCAAGTACCCCTGCCGGGTCCGGGCTGATCCAACGCTGCAACCAGGGTGCGTAGTAACGCATCCCGTAGTAATACAGCCCAGTAGTATCGCGCTCCTTGCCACTGTAGCGGCAAGTTTTATAGCGTGCCTCGATGGCGCCTTTCGCCGCCCACCACGCAGTGCTGCCAAATGGGTAATAACTTTCCTGACTGATGAGCAGGGCCTTTTCATCCAACTCCAGGGTGCTGCTGCCCAAATGATCCGCCAAGTTGCAACGAATGGAATTGTTCGCAAGCTCGGAAGGGCGACCTTTTTCCCATTGAAGTATCCGCACGCTGTAGTGACCGACTTCAATATTCAAGACATTCAGCCATTCGCCGCTGGCACTGTCGCGCCGTACTTCCAGCCCCGGCAGATAGCACACCTGCGCACGATGAGTGAGTGCGCCCGCCCGGACCAGACTATTTTTTATCACGCGCTGGCCGAACGCATCATAGCCGTACAGCTCTTCATCGTTGGCCGCGTCCTCACGGGCCACCAAGGCGACACTGATCAGTCGGTTGGACACATCCCAGCTCATGGTTTGCCCACGCTCGAGTTGCTGCTGGTTGCCATTGAGGTCGAAGCCCTTGCCCAATGCGGGCGACTCGATCAATGGGCCTGTAGTCGGCAGACTTTGGTTTCCGAGCGTCGCTATCTTCATTGTTCGCGTATAGCCGCTGCCGTTGCTAGGCACATGCTGCAGCTTTTGCAGATTGCCATCGGCGTCATAGGTATAGGTTCGGGTGTAGTTGCGCCATTGGCTATCATCTGCGGCGCCGAAAGTCGCCCGCCTTGGCAGCCCCGATCCAGCGCTATTGTGCGCATTCTCTCGACCACTGGCCCGGACCAGCTGATACAAAGTGTCATATTGATAATGGCTGACAGCCATGACCTGGGCGTTGCTTGACCATTGGATGGGTTGGGCTGCGTCGACGATTTTGATCACATTGCCGACGTGGTCATAGGTGTATGCCAAATCCTGCAACCGCTCTTTCTTTGCCCTGCTGCGATAGGTCAATAATCGCTCCACACGCTGGCTGCGCGGGTCGTAGGTCCACTCGCTCACTACGCCGTTCCCAGCACGTTGCGTTAGCATCTGACCATGGGCGTTGTAGTCGGCCCCATCCGCGATGACCTGACGAGTACCGCCCGCCAGGGTGATGCCAACTTCCAGTAGCTCACCGGTGCGTCCATAACGACTGTCTTTTACATTGTTTTTTGCATCTACCTGCTCAAGCGCTTCCCCCAATGCACTGAAGCGCCATGACGTCACGAAGTCTTCATCCTGCAATAAAGCTTCTCGCTGTGTGGGTTGTGAGGGCCAGTTGACCGTCGCAATCTCTCGAAGAAAACGCTGCGCCTGCCTTGATACATGCCCCTGCAGGCCATACTCCTCAAAGCGTGTTCTGACGCATTCGCCGTCATGCAACACCAACCGGCCGCAGCGATTATTCACAGCCTCAGCCGTTGAATTACCTGCATATTCCAACCTTTCTACACATCGCTCAGATGAATCATGGGCCGCTTGTTCAAACACCGCCACGGGCCGCAGCGAAGCGTCATAGTTGCACTTACGGTGAGCGCCGCGACCGTCCCACCTGTGCACCCATTGACCCGCGCCCCCCAGTAACGTCAAGCGCCAGCCTGCATCCGTGCTAGCGCTGTAGATCGGCTGACCGCCAAGGCTGTAGACCGTCACGTGACTGGCTTTTTTCACCCCTTTGGCGTCACTTGCCATCCACTGACGTGACCCGTACTGCTGCACGACGAAACCCGAGGCATTGAACGCTTGACGGGTAATACGCGCCTCAAGCTCGACTTGGGCGGTCGGCCGGTAATAAGCGACCGTGCGCACAGCCAACCTGCGTGGATCGATCGCCGTTAAAGTCGGTGTGTTTTGATGCAAGGGTAGAGACATGAGGAAAACCTGACACTGTAAAGGTCAGGAAACTCTAATGAGCGCGTCTCAGAGCGGTGGGATATGTAGATATTACTTGTATCTGGTCGCGTCAAACGTGCTCTGCGCATCCATCGCCTGGTATTCGTTCATCAATTGCCTCAAACGAATCTTGCGCTCTTGCGAAGCCAAACCGCCCAATGTGCGCACCGCCTGATAAAACCTGACCCAGTCCCCGCCTTCCTGCCGAAACAATGCTGCAAACGCCGGCACCCATTGGTCATACAGCCCGAAAGGCAACAGCCGTGCGTTGTTCATCGGCTGGTTGATCCACGCGTCATAGCGCTTGTCACCGCCCCACTGGCTGTCGCGCATCTGTCGGTACTCAACGCGCAGGCGTTCGAACTCCGCCGCCTTGGCCTGGCGCATGGCTTCGCGCGCCAAGGGCTGCGCGTAGAGGGTTTCCAAGCGTTTGCGGGTATCGAGGATCAGGCGAATGAACTGGTCACGCTGCTGCAGCGTCCCATCGCTCAGCGGCGCCAGGCCACGGGCGGCTCGCCACTGGCGGGTACCTTCCTGCTCGACGAAGCTGGCGAATGACTCATTGAACTCGGTGTCGTCCTTCACATAGAAGCGCTGATGCGCCAGCTCATGGAAGATCAACGTGGCCAGGCGCTCATCGCCCCAGTGCAGCATCGAACTGATGATCGGGTCGTTGAACCAACCCAAGGTGGAATACGCCTCGACGCCGCCAATCGACACGTCCATACCTTGTTGGCGCAGCAATGCCGCTTCGCCGCGTGCCGCGCCCTGGCTGTAATAGCCGCGGTAGGCGACACAACCGGCAATGGGGAAACAGTGGTTTTCAGGCGATAGAGAAAATTCCTGCGTGGCGAAGACATTCCAGACCACATAGGGTCGGCCAATATCGGCGTAGAGCCGGTAACTTTGATTGTCGGGCAAGTGCAGGTGTTCGCTGGCGAAAGTGCGGGCTTTCTGGGATTGAACCAGATGCTCGCGCAACCCTTGAGGACGGGCTGGATCGGCGACGACCTCGGCCACCGGTTCCCGCGCCCGCAGCAGTTGCCACTGGCCACTTGCCAACTGGCTGTAGTAACTGACGCTGGAGCAGCCGCTGAGCAGCACCGCGATCAACCCCGCAAGAAAACGCCTGATCATGCCGCGACTGCTCCTGGGTGATGTGTGCGCCAGACTGATACGTTTGAAGTGAATTTGAATGTTCCACACGATGGCGTGTTTATACTCAAAATATCTTCTCGCGTTGAGTACCTGCCATGCGCCAGCTTCTGTATCCCCTCGCCGCCCTGTTCCTCAGCGCTTGCGCATCGACGCCCATCCCGCCAGTCGACCCGCAGCAGGCCTGGGTAGACTTCACTACGCCGACGCCAGGCTCCAAAATGGTCATGGCCCAGCGGCTGGACGGGAAAAACCTCGACGACGGGCGCTTTTTCCAAATGCCGCCCGGCCCCCACGAACTGATGGTGCGCTTCGATTTCGAAGTGCCCGCCGGCGGTGGTTTGGGAGGGCTCAGCCAGATGATGTATCGAACCTGCTTCATGACCTTGCAGTACGACCATTTCCAGGCTGGCCAACGCTACGTACTGGAAGGGCGCTCACTGGCCTTCACCCCCAACATCCGCCTGTATGACTCGACGCGTCAGTTGCTGGCCGAAGAGCGCAGCGTGAACTGCATCTGATCAGTCGTTGTTTTTCTGGTAGAGGATGCGCTTGGTGCCGTTTTCGCACGTACCGACAATCATGGCGCTGTCGTGGTTCTTGGCTTCTTCGGCAGTGATGATTTCCAGGGTGTAGGACGGAATCGCCTTAGCCTGGATATTCACTTCGATTTCCTTCCTGAGCTCTTCACAATCTTTTGGCGCGGCCACGGCCGAAGTGGCCAATACACCGCAGATGATTGCCAAGGCAAAACGTTTCATGTGTGAAGCTCCCTGAATGCATGCGCACGAGTGTGCGCCTAGGCTGCATAGGCTATAGGACCACATCTATGAAATACGAGTTCTGATTTAACGCAAAACTAAATGTGGGAGGGGCAAGCTCTGATGCCAGCCAGTTAAGCGTACACCACCGTCTGTAGGAGCGAGCTTGCTCGCGAAAAACGTCAACGATAACGCGTGCTTCCTGAATAAACGCGGTGCCTGTGAGTTCTTCGCGAGCAAGCTCGCTCCTACAAAAAGCCTTAACTGACTGGTATTAGGGCAAGCCCCCTCCCACATGGAAGGTGTGTCAGTTAACCAGTGTGGCATCCAGGGTGATGGTTGCGTTCAGCACTTTGGACACCGGGCACCCTTCCTTGGCCTTTTTGCTCAGTTCGTCGAACTGCGCCTGGCTGGCGCCTGGGATCTTGGCTTTAAGAACCAGGTGCACGGCGGTAATCGCAAAACCACCCTCGACCTGGTCGAGGCTAACTTCGGCCTGGGTGTCGATGCTGTCAGCCTTCAGGCCTGCGTCGCCGAGAATCATGGAAAAGGCCATGGAGAAACAGCCAGCGTGGGCCGCGCCGATCAGCTCTTCAGGGTTGGTGCCCTTGCCGCCTTCGAAACGCGCCTTGAAGCCGTAGGGCGCCTCGCGCAGCACGCCGGTTTCCGTGGAAATGGAACCCAGGCCAGTCTTCAGATCGCCTTCCCAATGCGCGGATGCCTTTTTAACGACACTCATAGCTTTCTCCTCGAACAGTAGTTTTGCGTTAGTAAGGTTCTGAGGATAGACGCCATGGCAAAGTTCACCCTGTCGGAAAAACCTACCATTCAAGTAGGAAATTTCATAAGAGCTATTGAATCTCGGGTATATGCCCTCATTGCATAGAACATGCACATGAAGCGGCAGGTTTTGGTTCGTCTAAGAAGCCTGCGCCCCCATTGGAGAAGCAGGCTATGAAAACGCTGTCCGACGTGAAGTATTCGACCCTCGACCTGGTGCCCGTTCGCGCCAACGGCAGTGCGGCGCAATCGCTGCGCAATTCCCTGGACCTTGCCCAGCACGTGGAAAAACTCGGCTACAACCGTTTCTGGGTGGCTGAACACCACAATATGGACGGTATCGCCAGCTCGGCCACTTCAGTATTGCTTGGCTACCTGGCAGGGGGCACTTCGACCATCCGTGTCGGCTCCGGTGGGGTGATGCTGCCCAACCATGCGCCGCTGGTGATTGCCGAGCAGTTCGGCACCCTGGAAAGCCTGTACCCCGGCCGTATCGACCTGGGCCTGGGCCGTGCGCCCGGTTCCGACCAGATGACCGCCCGCGCCCTGCGCCGTGAACGCTCCGGCAGTGCCGACGACTTCCCTGATGACGTGGCCGAACTGATGGCCTACCTCGGCCCACGCACGCCCGAGCAACGGGTGATCGCGGTACCGGGCACCGGCACCAACGTGCCGGTATGGCTGTTGGGGTCAAGCCTGTTCAGCGCGCAATTGGCCGGTGAACGTGGCTTGCCTTACGCCTTCGCCTCACATTTCGCACCGCGCCTGATGCATGAAGCGATTCGCGTGTACCGCAATCACTTCAAGCCTTCGGCCGTGCTGGAAAAGCCCTACGTCATGCTCGGCATTCCGCTGGTGGCCGCTGACACCGATGAACAGGCTGACTACCTGGCCACCTCGGTGTACCAGCGCATTCTCGCGCTGATGCGCGGGCAAAGCCTGGTGCAGCGCCCACCGGTGAAAACCATGGACGGCCTGTGGCTGCCCCACGAAAAAGACGCGGTCGGCAGTTTCCTCGGCTTGGCGATGGTGGGCAGCCCGGCGAAGATCCGCGCCAAACTGGAGGTGTTGATCGAGCAGACCGGCGCTGATGAACTGATCTTTACCTGCGACCTGTACGAGCATGCCGACCGGATTCATTCCTACGAACTGCTGGCGCAGTTGATGAAGGGCTGAACTCCGGGCAAAAAAACCGACGCGCCTGTGGCGAGGGAGCTTGCTCCCGCTGGGCTGCGAAGCGGCCCCAAAAAAAGGGAGCGCTACGCACTCCAGCGGGAGCAAGCTCCCTCGCCACAAGTGCGTCGGTTTTAGGTCTGCAACACGGGATTATCCGCGCTTGTAGACGATTTCCTTGGTGCCGCCATCACAGCTGCCAATCACCTTGGCATCGGCTGCTGCACCTTTGTCGACAACATCCAGCGAATAGTGCTGAACGCCTTTAGCATCGAGCTTCGCAGCCAATTCGCTTTTCAGCTCTTCACAAGGCTTGCCCGCCGCCAGGGCCGTGCCGGCGATGCTCAACAAACCTACCGCTAACAGAAACTTCTTCATCCGATACTTTCCTTGCGCTGGTCGAAAAGAGCATGCCGACGCTAACAGCGTCGGCATGCATTGTGTGTAGCGCAGGTTATGGCAATCGGCCAGCGATCAAAGTTCCACGCGCCCGATCAGCTACTGGCAATTCGGAATCCTACCTTCAGGGTGACCTGATAGTGCGCAACCTTGCCATTCTCGATATGCCCACGGGTTTCAGTCACTTCAAACCACTCCAGGTGCTTGAGGCTTTTGCTGGCTTCGGCCAGGGCATTCTGGATCGCATCTTCGATGGTGGTGGTGGATGAGCCCACCAATTCGACTTTCTTGTAGGTGTGATGTTCGCTCATGGTGTTTCTCCTGTAGGTCATCAATCAAGACTAGCAGTGAATATTCGTCCTGCTTGAGGCGACCGCTCGGCTACGAAAGTTCAGATTTAATGCACTTTCCGAAACCGCTGCAGTCGGTATCTACACATGCCACTCAATCACTTCAGGAGATGTCCACATGGCCAACACTTCTTTACGCAAAGCGTCGCTGGAAAGCATGGAAGCCGAGATTTCGAGCCTGCTCAAATCCCTTGAGAGCCTCAAGGATGACGCATCCGATGAGTCGCGCAAAACGCTGAAGGCCCTGAAAAGCAATGCCGAGAATGCCCTCAAGCACTCTCGCCACCTGATCAGCGATGCCTATGAAGAAAGCAAAGTCAAAATTCGCGAAACCGGTGTTGCTACTCGGGACTACGCCCAAGAGCACCCGTGGACCACAGCCGGCGTCACTGTAGGTGCCCTGGGCCTGCTGGCCGCTTACCTGCTGTGCAAACGCGGCGACTGAACCGGTTGGCGCACCAGCTCAGCCTTGAGCCACTGCGCCAGTTGCCCGGCGCGCCCGTCCGCGGCGCGCTTGGGTAGCCACAACGCCAGGTGCGCCGGGGTTTCACTGAAGCCCCACGGCGCCACCAGGCGACCCGCTCGCAGGTCCTCTGCCACCAGCGGCTCCGGCGCGATTGCCACACCCAGCCCTGCAACCGCCGCTTCCAGCAAATAATACAAATGCTCAAAACCCTGGCCGAGCTTCAGCGCGCCGGGATCGATTGCGTGTTGCTGCGCCCAACTGGGCCAGGCCTGCGGACGTGACGTGGTGTGCAGCAGCGCTTCGTCACACAAGGCTGGAGCGGGCGCGTGAAGCAGGTTTGCGTAGCCTGCAAATCGTGGGCTCATCACCGGCCCAATACGCTCGCTTGCCAACTCATACACCTGCATATCCGCCGGCCACGGTGGCTCGGCAAATACCAGCAGGGCGTCCAATCCTGGGCGTCGCGGGTCCAGATCGCCTTCGCCCGCAGACAGGTGCAAACGCAAGTCCGGCAGGTCCGCATTCAAGCGTCCCAAGCGTGGAATAAACCAACGCGCCAGCAAACTGCCTGAACAACCGAGCACAAACGGTGCATCGGCGCTGTTTTGGCTGAGTTCGGCGCAAACATCCCGCAGACGTTCAAATGCCTCGGCACTGACATCGCGCAGCCTGGCCCCGGCATCTGTGAGTTTAAGGCCGCGCCCATCCTTGACGAACAGGCTGACGCCCAAGTGTTCTTCCAGCACTTTCAACTGGCGACTGACTGCGCCGTGGGTGACGTGCAACTGCTCGGCCGCCTGGCTGACGCTGCTGAGGCGGGCGGTGGCTTCAAACGCGCGCAACGCGTTGAGCGGCGGAAGGTCTCGGCTCATCTGTGAGTTTTCCTGACAGGTTGCGGCGATCTTATCGGTTTTCAGCCGGGAGCGGCAGGGGTAGAGTGGCCGTCATTGTTCTCTACACCCCATTCTTTCCTGGAGCGCCCCATGACCCAGTCCCAGACCGATCTGCGCAACGGCCCTGACGCCAACGGCCTGTTTGGCGCGTTTGGCGGCCGCTACGTCGCTGAAACCCTGATGCCGTTGATCCTTGAACTGGCCCGTGAATACGAAGCGGCCAAGATCGATCCGGCGTTCAACGAAGAATTGGCCTACTTTCAGCGCGACTACGTTGGGCGCCCAAGCCCGCTGTACTTCGCTGAACGCCTGACGGAGTTCTGCGGCGGCGCCAAGATCTACCTCAAGCGCGAAGAGCTGAACCATACCGGCGCGCACAAGATCAACAACTGCATCGGCCAGATCCTGCTGGCACGGCGCATGGGCAAGAAACGCATCATCGCCGAGACCGGCGCCGGCATGCACGGCGTGGCCACCGCCACCGTCGCCGCGCGCTTTGGCCTGCAATGCGTGATCTACATGGGCACCACCGACATCGAGCGCCAACAGGCCAACGTGTTCCGCATGAAACTGCTGGGCGCGGAGGTGATCCCGGTGGTCGCCGGCACCGGCACCCTGAAAGACGCCATGAACGAAGCCCTGCGCGACTGGGTAACCAACGTCGACAGCACCTTCTACCTGATCGGTACCGTGGCCGGCCCGCACCCGTACCCGGCCATGGTGCGTGATTTCCAGGCCGTCATCGGCAAGGAAACCCGCGACCAGCTGCAAGCCCAGGAAGGCCGCCTGCCGGACAGCCTGGTAGCGTGCATCGGTGGCGGCTCCAACGCCATGGGCCTGTTCCACCCGTTCCTGGATGACACCAGCGTCGAAATCATCGGCGTTGAAGCGGCCGGCCACGGCATCGAAACCGGCAAGCACGCCGCCAGCCTCAACGGCGGAGTACCCGGTGTACTGCACGGCAACCGCACCTTCCTGCTGCAGGACGACGACGGCCAGATCATCGACGCCCACTCGATTTCCGCAGGCCTGGACTACCCCGGCATCGGCCCTGAACACGCCTGGTTGCACGACATCGGCCGCGTCCAGTACACCTCGGTGACTGACGATGAAGCCCTCGACGCCTTCCACAAATGCTGCCGCCTGGAAGGGATCATCCCCGCGCTGGAAAGCGCACACGCCCTGGCTGAAGTGTTCAAGCGCGCACCGACCTTGCCTGCCGATCACCTGATGGTGGTCAACCTGTCCGGGCGTGGCGACAAAGACATGCAGACGGTGATGCACCATATGCAAACCTCCCAGCAGGAGAAACACTGATGAGCCGCCTGCAAACCCGCTTTGCACAGCTGAAAGAACAAAACCGCGCCGCCCTGGTGACCTTCGTCACCGCCGGCGACCCGGGTTATGACACCTCGCTGGCCATCCTTAAGGGCTTGCCCGCCGCAGGCGCTGACGTGATCGAGCTGGGCATGCCCTTCACCGACCCGATGGCTGATGGCCCGGCGATCCAGTTGGCCAATATCCGTGCGCTGGAAGCCAGGCAGAACCTGGCGAAAACCCTGCAGATGGTCCGCGAGTTCCGCAAGGACAACAACGACACGCCGCTGGTGCTGATGGGTTACTTCAACCCGATCCACAAATACGGCGTGCCGCAGTTCATTGCCGACGCCAAGGAGGCCGGGGTCGATGGCCTGATCGTGGTCGACATGCCGCCCGAGCATAACGGCGAGCTCTGCGACCCGGCCCAGGCCGCTGGCATCGATTTTATCCGCCTGACCACCCCGACCACTGACGATGTGCGCCTTCCGACCGTACTCAATGGCAGCTCCGGCTTTGTGTACTACGTGTCGGTCGCCGGCGTGACCGGTGCCGGCGCCGCGACCCTGGAACACGTCGAGGAGGCCGTGGCCCGCCTGCGTCGCCACACTGACCTGCCGATCAGCATCGGCTTCGGTATCCGTACACCGGAGCAAGCGGCGGCCATCGCGCGCCTGGCGGACGGTGTGGTGGTGGGTTCTGCGCTGATCGATCACATCGCCAACGCCAGCAGCGACCAGCAAGCGATCGATGGCGTATTGAGCCATTGCGCGGCGCTGTCGCAAGGCGTGCGTAACGCCCGTAAGTAAGCGCCTCGTAAGCAGTCATCAGGGAGCTCGCTGTGAGGCGGAGCTCCCTCGCCACAGGTTATTCGTTCAGCTCTATCCGCTCGACCTTGCCCACCAGCAACACGTAGGACAGCGCCCCAAGCAACGCCAGCACCGCAATGTAGGTAATCGCTGGCGCAAACGAGTCACCGCTGGCGAGAAAACCAATCACGATCGGCGTGGCAATAGCCGACAGGTTGCCGATGAAGTTGAACACGCCACCGGTCAGGCCCAACAGACGTGCGGGGGCAAGCGTGGACACCAGCGACCAGGTAATCGACGCCAGGCCATTGCCGAAAAACGCCAGCGCCAGGAAGGCAATCACCCAGGCTGTGGAGTCCACGTAGTTGGCACCGATGATCGCGGTGGAAATCAGCAGCCCGCCAATGATCGGCAACTTGCGCGCAAAGCCCACCGAGGCGCCCCGGCGAATCAGCCAATCGGAAAAAATCCCCGAGCACAGCACACCGACGAATGCCGCCAGAAACGGCAGCGAGGCCAGCAGGCCGGACTTGATGAAGTCCATCCCGCGATACTTCACCAGGTAGGTCGGGAACCAGGTCAGGAAAAACCACAGGGTCGAGTTCAGGCAAAACTGCCCCAGGTAGATGCCCCACAACTTGCGCTTACTCAGCACAATGCCGAGGTCGACCCAACTGAACGGTGCCTTGGTCGCTTGCGCCTGCATATCCACCAGGCCGCCGCCGTCGCGGATCAACTGGATTTCCGCCGCGTTGGCGCCTTTGAAATCCTTGGGCTCGCGATACACCGCATACCAGATCACCGCCCATAGGATGCCGACACCACCGGTGGCGACGAACACCATGTGCCAGCCGAACGCATGCTGCAGCCAGGCCAGCACGGGGGTGAGAAACGCCAGCCCGACGAACTGCCCGGAGGTGTAGACGCCAATCGCCGTGGCGCGCTCGCGCTCGGGAAACCAGGTGGTCACGACCCGGCTGTTGATCGGGTAGGCCGGGGCTTCCAGGGCGCCGACGGCCATGCGCAACACGAACAAGGCGATGAAGCTGGCGGCAAAGCCGAGCATGACGGTGGCGATCGACCACAGCAGCAGGGCCGCAGTGTAGAGAATGCGCGGGGGCACACGGTCTACCAGCCAGCCGCCAGGAATCTGCATGGCCGCGTAGGTCCAGCCGAACGCCGAGAAAATCAGCCCGACATGGACCGGGTCGATGCCCAGCTCGCTGGTCAGCGCAGGGGCGGCAATCGACAGGTTGCTGCGGTCGAGGTAGTTGATCACCACGGTGATGAACAGCAGCAGCATGATGAAAAAGCGCTTTCGGCTAGGCGTGACTAAGGAAGCCTGTCCGCTCGAGGGTTCAGGATGCATGGGGTGCCTCTTCTTATGTTTATTGAGGTCTGGATAGGACTGACTGAAGAAACCGAATCAAATGTGGGAGGGGGCTTGCTCCCGATAGCGGTGAACCTGCCGCCAAAGTGTCGTCTGACACTCCGCTATCGGGAGCAAGCCCCCTCCCACATTTCTAACCGTGTTCGATCAGTTGGAAATCACCACTCGGCAAAACTGCCGTCAGCATGGCGCCAGATCGGGTTGCGCCAGCGATGACCAATGGCCGCCCGCTCGATCACATATTCCTCGTTGATCTCAATGCCCAGGCCCGGGCCGTTGGGGATCTTCACGAAGCCCTGGTCATAATCGAACACACCGGGGTCGCGCACATAGTCGAGCAGGTCGTTGCTCTCGTTGTAGTGAATGCCCAGGCTTTGTTCCTGGATAAAGGCGTTGTAGCAAACCGCATCCAGTTGCAGGCAGGCCGCCAGGGCAATCGGGCCCAGCGGGCAGTGCAGGGCCAGGGCCACGTCGTAGGCTTCGGCCATGTTGGCGATCTTGCGAGTTTCGGTGATGCCGCCGGCGTGGGACGCATCCGGCTGAATGATGTCGACGTAGCCTTCGCTGAGCACACGCTTGAAGTCCCAGCGCGAGAACAGGCGCTCGCCCAGGGCAATCGGGGTGCTGGTCAGCGGTGCGAGTTCCTTGAGGGCTTCGTAGTTTTCGCTGAGCACCGGCTCTTCGATGAACATCAGCTTGTACGGGTCCAGCTCCTTCATCAGCACCTTGGCCATCGGCTTGTGCACACGGCCATGGAAGTCGACGCCGATGCCCACGTTGGGGCCGACCGCATCGCGCACGGCGGCGACGTTGGCCAGGGCCAGGTCGACTTTTTCAAAGCTGTCGACGAACTGCAGCTCTTCGGTGCCGTTCATTTTCACCGCTGTGAAACCACGGGCCACGGCCTCTTTGGCGGCGCGGGCAGTGTCCGCCGGGCGGTCGCCACCGATCCACGAATACACGCGGATCTTGTCACGCACCTGGCCACCCAGCAGGTCGCTGACCGAAACGCCCAGGGCCTTGCCCTTGATGTCCCACAACGCCTGGTCGATACCGGCGAGGGCGCTCATGTGCACCGCGCCACCGCGGTAGAAACCGCCGCGGTAGAGCACGGTCCAGATGTCTTCGATATTGCGTGGGTCTTTACCGATCAGGTAGTCGGACAATTCTTCGACGGCAGCGGCCACGGTGTGGGCGCGACCTTCAACCACAGGCTCACCCCAGCCGGTGACACCCTGGTCGGTTTCGACCTTGAGGAAGCACCAGCGCGGCGGGACGATGAAGGTCGTCAGTTTGGTGATTTTCATCTGTTATCTCTCTTGTAGATGCGGCGCCAGCAGGCGCGGAACTTGAAATCAGCCCAGGGCTTTCCAGGCCGCGACGTACGCCTGGGCGCGGCTCGCGACCTGCTCCACGGACATGCCCGGCTTGAACAAGCCCGAGCCCAGCCCGAAGCCTTTGGCACCGGCGTCGGTGAACACCTGCATGTTGTCCGGGGTGATACCGCCTACCGGCAGCAGCAACGTGCCCGCCGGCAATACCGCGAGCCACGCCTTGATCACCGCCGGGCCCATTTGCTCGGCCGGAAACAGCTTCAGCACGTCGGCGCCTTCGGCCAGTGCGGCAAAGGCCTCGGTCGGCGTGGCCACGCCCGGTGACAGGTACAGGCCCGCCGCTTTCGCCGCACGCAATACCTTGGCATCGCTGTGCGGCATGACGATCACTTGGCCGCCGGCGGCTTTGACCTGCTCGACCTGCTCGGGCGTCAACACCGTACCGGCACCGATCAGGCAATCGGCGGGCAGGCTGTCGCGCAGGGTGCGGATGCTGGTGTAGGGGTCCGGCGAGTTCAGCGGCACCTCGATCACGCGAAAACCGGCTTGGTACAGTACCTGGCCGACGGCTTGGGCTTCGTCCGGGCGCACACCGCGCAGGATTGCGATCAAACCGTTTTGTGCGAGTGCTTTCTTGAGCATGTCAGGCCTCCGTTACAGGTTGAGTGAGCCCGGCCGCCTCGGCCAGTTGCCACAAGCCGCGCTCGCTGGCTTCCTGCGCCAGGCTGACGTGGGCGAAGCCGCACTGGGCGAGGGCGCGTTGATAGCGGGCGCAGAGAGGGGCGGCGCCGACCAGGATGATCGGCTTGCGTTTGGCGCTGTCGGGTAAACCGGCGAGTTCATGGCCGATCAGCAGGCCGGACAGGTAGTCGGGCTGCTGCTCAGGCTTAAGTTCGGCGGTCAGCCCGAGGGTGCGGGCACTGAACAGGGTCGAGAGCACGCCGCGCTGGCCGTCCGCCGACAGCGCGACAGCCACGCCTCGGTCAAACGCCTCGGTGTGGAAATGTTCCGATGATTGCTGGGTACGTCCCAGGATGCTGTGCTTGCTCAATATGGCGAACAGCTCGCCGGTCATGAACGTGTCGAAGTGCGTAATACAGCCCTCGACCACCTCGACCCATTTGGAATGGCTGCCCGGCAGGCCGATCAGTACGTCGGTAGCGAGCCCGTGCAGCACACCGAGTACCTGGGTTTCTTCGCCGCGCATCACATTGGGCAGGCCGACCTGTTCGATCACGCCCGGCACGATATGCACATCGACGCCACGCATGCTGCGCACCTTGTGCAGTGCCTGGCCCAGGCTGGCGACATCCACCGGGGTGTTGCGATAAGCCGCTTCGCTCCAACCCTGTGCGCTACCCACCATGCCGCAGGCGATCACCGGCAGTTCGGGCTGGGCGTCGAGCCAATCCCCGCAGGCGCTGTCGAATGCCAACTCAAAGCCATTGCTGCAGCGAATACCCGCGATGTCACGCGGTTCGCTGGGCAAATGCATGATGCCCCAGGGCAGTGAGCGTTGTTCAAGCACCACGCCGGCGGGGCCTAGTTTGTAAGCACGAAGGGAGCTGGTTCCCCAATCGAGCGCGATCAATTGCGCCTGCATCGCTTCACCTGAAATGAGTGGGTGCTGAAAAAAGCAGATGGGCGAATATAAACCTATGCCTGGTAATATCTCAATATATAAATAACAGTCCCATATATTGGGAGATAAGCGCGCAAAATCTTACACATCCTTAGGAAGAGGCGAGTTGCGTCAGCACATAACGGTTAAAAAATAGACAAATCCAGCTCGCGCATCGCGCCCATCCAGACCGCGTAATCGGTGTGGTCCTTCAGGTCATCGCCAGTATCAGGGTGCAGGAACACCACCAGGCCATTGCGATGCAGCGCCAGCCAGGGCAGCACCACGCCGATGTATTCCGGCTCGAACGCCAGCTGGCAACTCCAGTCCGGATGCGGGCCTACCGGACGCTCATGCACGCGCCCCATGCGCAGCGGAAAGAGCGCAGCTGCGTCTTCACACAAGGTGCGCGCCTGGTCGATCGTGCTGGCGTCGAAGTAGATATGGGCGTGATAGCCCTTGATACGTTGCATGCCGGACTCCGGTTCCACTGTGCAGCGATCCTAGACCGCAATTGACGGCAGGGCCAGCCCGGTCAATGACTGTGCGCTGCTGGCCTGCTCCGCCACCAGCCAATCGACAAATCGTTCGACTAACTGCCGGCGACGCTTGCGCTGGGGCTGCACCACGTAATAGCCGAAACGCGAGATCACCGTGTCGCTGATCGGCCGGCACAACCACTGCTGCTCCAGCAGGTCATCCACCAAGTGGCGCCAGCCGATCGCGACGCCCTGGCCGGCAATGGCCGCCTGGATCAGCAGCGTGTAATTGTCGAAGCGCAATTGGCCAGGGGTGGGCGCGGCGCTGATTCCCAGCTCGCGAAACACGCCGGCCCAGTCGAACCAGTGGCGGTTGTTTTCCTGGCGCAAGTGCAGCAACGGGTAGTCCGGCAGGGTCTGCACCGTCAGCGCGGTGGCCTGGTGCTTGAGCCACTGCGGGCTGCACACAGGGAACACTTCCTCGTTGAACAGCCACAGGCTGTCGCCTTGCTTGAAGCGTCCGTCACCGAACAGCACCGCCACGTCGATGTCACTGCGCAGGCTGGCGTGGTTGCGCTCGCTGGTCACCAGGCTCACATCCACCTGCGGGTTGGCCTGGTGGAAACGATGCAGGCGCGGCATCAGCCAGTAGGCGGCGAAGGCGAAGTCGGTGGCCACTTGCAGCACTTCGTGCTGGTCTTGCTCGGTGACGGTGCTCAGGCCCAGGTTAATGGCGTGCAGGCCGGCTTGGACGTGTTCGAACAGCAGGGCGCCCGCTTCGGTCAACTCGATGCCACGGTAGATGCGGTCGAACAAGCGGATCGCCAGCTGCTCTTCGAGGCGTTTGATCTGCTGGCTGATGGCCGGCTGGGTGGTGCCCAGCTCCATCGCGGCGGCAGTGAAACTGCGCTGACGCGCCGCCACTTCGAACGCGCGCAGCAGGTCGAGGGAGAGGTCGCCAAGCGCTTCATACATAAGCTGTGCTTATCCTAGACATTGCTCTTCATGGGCTTTACCACGCTTTGCGCGGGCTGCATGCTCATTCGCATAAACACTGCCTATGGAATGCCGAGAACCCATGAAGCGCAAGAACATTCTTTTCATCATGGCCGATCAAATGGCCGCACCGATGCTGCCCTTCTACGGATCTTCCCCGATCAAGTTGCCGAACCTGAGCCGCCTCGCCGAACACGGCGTGGTCTTCGACGCTGCCTACTGCAACAGCCCGCTGTGTGCGCCTTCGCGCTTTACCTTGGTCAGCGGCCAGCTGCCAAGCAAGATCGGCGCCTATGACAACGCGGCAGACTTCCCGGCCGATGTACCCACTTACGCCCATTACCTGCGGCGCCTCGGTTACCGCACCGCGCTGTCGGGCAAGATGCATTTCTGCGGTCCCGACCAGTTGCACGGTTATGAAGAGCGCCTGACCAGCGACATCTATCCGGCGGACTACGGATGGGCGGTGAACTGGGATGAACCGGATGTACGCCCCACCTGGTACCACAACATGGCCTCCGTGCTGCAAGCCGGGCCGTGCGTGCGTACCAACCAGCTGGATTTCGACGAAGAGGTGGTGTTCAAGGCCCAGCAATACCTGTTCGATCATATCCGCGAAGACGGCGAGCAACCGTTCTGCCTGACCGTGTCGATGACCCATCCCCACGACCCCTACACCATTCCCAAGCCGTTCTGGGACCTGTACGACGACGCCGACATCCCCTTGCCTGCAACGCCGGCACAGGGCGATCTCGACCCGCACTCCCAGCGTTTGCTCAAGGTCTACGACCTGTGGGACAAGCCGCTGCCAGTGGATAAAATCCGCGATGCGCGCCGTGCCTATTTCGGCGCGTGCAGCTACATCGACAGCAACGTCGGCAAGCTGCTACAAACCCTGGAAGACACGGGGCTGGCGGATAACACCATCATCATCTTCTCCGGCGACCACGGCGACATGCTGGGCGAACGCGGCCTCTGGTACAAAATGCACTGGTTCGAGATGGCCGCCCGCGTGCCGCTGCTGGTCAGTGCGCCAGGGCAATTCGCGGCGCGCCGCGTGACCCAGGCCGTGTCGACCGCCGACCTGTTGCCGACCCTGGTGGAATTGGCCGGCGGCGAGCTGGACCCACGCCTGCCACTGGATGGCCGCTCGCTGCTGTCGCACCTCAAAGGCGAGGGCGGGCATGACGAAGTGTTTGGCGAATACATGGCCGAAGGCACCATCAGCCCGCTGATGATGATTCGCCGAGGCGCCTACAAATTCATCTACAGCGAAGACGACCCGTGTCTGCTGTTCGATGTGCACAACGACCCGCACGAGCGGGAGAACCTCAGCCAGTCACCGGAACACCGGCCACTGTTTGAGGCGTTTTTGAACGAAGCGCGGGCCAAATGGGACATCCCGGCGATCCACCAGCAGGTGCTCGCCAGCCAACGCCGCCGTCGCCTGGTATTCGAGGCACTGACCCACGGCAAGCTGAAGAGCTGGGATCACCAGCCCCTGGTAGACGCCAGTCAGCAGTACATGCGCAACCATATCGACCTCGACGACCTGGAGCGCAAGGCACGTTATCCACAACCCTGCCAAAACCAATAAATACAGAGGGAAGGCCATGCAAAAATTAACGGTTGTGCTGGGCATTCTGGCGTTGAGCAGCGCCAATGCCTACGCGGACGCCAGTTGTGAAACGGTGAAAATGGCCGACCCCGGCTGGAGCGATATCGCGGCGACCAACGCCATCACCGGTTTTCTGCTGAGCGGCATGGGCTACAAGGCCAAGGTCGACACCCTGGCAGTGCCGATTACCTTCGGCGGGCTCAGGGACGGCCAGGTCGACGTGTTCATGGGCAACTGGATGCCGGCGCAGCAAGGCTTCTATGACAAGTTCGTGGCGAACGGCGAGGTGGTGCAACTGGCGAAGAACCTCGACGGCACCGAGTTCACCCTCGCCGTACCGGACTACGTGTGGGAAGCCGGCGTGCATGATTTTGCCGATCTGAATAAATTTGCCGACAAGTTCGACAAGAAGATCTACGGCATCGGCTCCGGCGCACCGGCGAATATCTCGCTGCAGGAGATCATCAAGAAAAATGACTTCGCGCTTGGCCAGTGGAAGCTGATCGAGTCGAGTGAGCAGGCGATGCTGGCGGAAGTGTCACGGGCGGTGAAAAAGCAGAAATTCGTCACCTTCCTCGGCTGGACGCCGCACCCGATGAACGTGCAGTTGAAAATGCATTACCTCAAGGGCGGCGAGAAGTATTTTGGTGACACCGGCAGCGTCTACACCTTGACCCGCAAGGGTTATGCGCAAGCCTGCCCGAATGTGGGGAAACTGCTGACCAACCTGAGTTTCACTCAGGCCATGGAGAACAGCATCATGGCTGACGTGGTGAACAACAAGGTCAGCAATGCGGACGCCGCGAAGGCGTGGATCAAGGCCAATCCGGCGGTGTTGGACAAGTGGCTGGAAGGTGTGAAAACCATTGATGGCAAGGATGCATTGGCAGCGGTAAAAGCCAACCTCTAAGACACACACGATCCAAATGTGGGAGGGGGCTTGCTCCCGATAGCAGTGTTTCAGTCAATACATCTGGTGACTGACACACCGCTATCGGGAGCAAGCCCCCTCCCACAAGGACCTGTGTGTACTGATAACCTGAGCCCAACCCTTGAATCCGAGCCTGCGATGCCCCGGCCCAACCGCCACACACTATTCCCCTTCCTCAGTTGGCTGCCGCGCCAAACCCGCGCCACTGTGGGCCGGGATGCCGTCGTCGGCCTCAGCGGCGCGGTACTTGCGCTGCCGCAGTCGATTGCCTACGCACTGATCGCCGGGCTCCCACCAGAATACGGGCTCTACGCGGCCATCGTTCCGGTATTGATCGCTTGCCTGTGGGGCTCGTCCTGGCACCTGATCTGCGGTCCTACCGCGGCGATCTCCATCGTGCTCTACGCCAGTATCAGCCCGCTGGCGGTGCCGGGTTCCCAGGATTACGTCACCTTGATCCTGCTGCTGACCTTCCTCGCCGGCGTTTTCCAGTGGCTCTTGGGCATGCTGCGCTTCGGCGCGCTGGTGAATTTCGTCTCCCATTCCGTGGTACTCGGTTTCACCCTCGGCGCCGCCGTCGTGATTGCCCTAGGCCAGTTGCCCAACCTGCTGGGGCTGGAGCTTGCGAGCCAGGCCACCGCCATCAACAGTCTGCTGGCGCTGCTCGAGCATGCCGGCGAGTGGGACCGCGCCTCGCTCGCCTTGGGCTTGGGCACCTTGCTGGTGGGCGCGCTGCTCAAATACCTGATGCCACGCTGGCCGACCCTGTTGATCGCCCTGGTCCTGGGCAGCCTGGCCGCCTGGCTGTGGCCGGCGCTGTTCGGGCATGTGGCGTTGGTCAGTGCGTTTATCGGCCAGCTGCCGCCCTTGCGCCCATTGCCAATGGACCTGGATACGATCCTGCGCCTGCTACCAAGTGCGGTGGCAGTGGGCATGCTGGGGCTGGTGACCAGCCTGTCGATTGCCCGTTCTCTATCGGCCCGTTCCCAGCAATTGCTCGACGCCAATCAGGAAGTCCGAGCCCAGGGCTTATCCAATATCATCGGCGGATTTTTCTCCGGGTACGTGTCGGCGGGCTCCTTCACCCGGTCCGGCCTCAGCTATGAGGCGGGTGCCTGCTCGCCATTGGCCGGCGTGTTTTCCGCGCTCTGGGTGGCGCTGTTCGCGCTGTTTGGCGCGGGGCTGATCGCACACATTCCGATCCCGAGCATGGCGGCGAGCATCCTGCTGATCTGCTGGGGGCTGGTGGACCGCCGAGGCATCCGTGCGTTGTTCCGTGTGAGCCGCGCCGAATTTGTGGTGATGGGCCTGACGTGTATTGCCACCTTGCTGCTGGAACTGCAAACGGCGATTTATGCGGGAGTGCTCGCGTCGCTGTTTTTCTACCTCAAGCGCACTTCGCAACCGCGCATTCAGCAGTGGCGCGACGGTGACGAGGATGTATTGCGAGTGGGTGGCTCGATCTTTTTTGGCGCCAGCCACTACCTGCAAGTGCGCCTGCAAAGTCTGCAGGGCGAGCGGGTGGTGATCGAGTCACAGCAGATCAACTTTATCGACTATTCCGGGGTGGAGATGCTGCATCAGGAAGCGCGGCGGTTGAAGGGGCACGGACGTAGCCTGACGTTGCGTGGCGCCAGGCCACACGTGGTTGAAGAGTTGAAGAAACTGGAAGGGCCAGACAAGTGCCCCATCCATTTCGAAGACTGAACGCGATCAAACTGTGGGAGGGGGCTTGCCCTAATGCCAGTCAATTAAGGCTTTTTGTAGGAGCGAGCTTGCTCGCGAAGAACTCAGGGCCCCCGCGTTTATTCAGAATGAACGCGTTGCCTGGGCGTTTTTCGCGAGCAAGCTCGCTCCTACAGTGATGGGCTTGCCCCCTCCCACATTTGATTTGTGTCAGACCAACTGACGGCGTAGCTCGGCCAACACCGGCGCCGACTCCGGGCGTACGCCGCGCCACAGGAAGAAGGCTTGCGCCGCTTGTTCCACCAGCATGCCCAGGCCATCCATCGCTACCGCAGCACCCTGTTCTTCAGCCCAGCGGCAGAACGCGGTGGGTTGCTTGGCGTACATCATGTCGTAGCAGAACGTCTTGCCCGGTTCGATCAAACTGCCCGCAATCGGCGGTACATCGCCCGACAGGCTGGCGGAAGTGGCGTTGATAATCACGTCCACCGGCTCACGCAGCCAATCGAAACCGCTGGCCGACACCGGCCCCAGGTCGTCGAACAGCTCGGCCAGCACTTCCGCTTTTTCCACGGTGCGGTTGGCGATAATCAGCGAGGCAGGCTTCTCAGCCAGCAACGGCTCCAACACGCCGCGTACCGCGCCACCAGCGCCCAGCAGCAGGATGCGCTTGCCCTGCAGATTCAGCCCGGCGTTCACCGTCAGGTCGCGCACCAGGCCGGTGCCATCGGTGTTATCCCCCAGCAGCGTGCCATCGGCCAGCTTGCTCAGGGTATTCACCGCGCCGGCGCGTCGGGCGCGCTCGGTGAGGGTGTCGGCCAGCCGGAAAGCGTCTTCCTTGAACGGCACGGTGACGTTCGCGCCACGCCCGTGTTGAAAGAACTCACGGGCGCAGCCGGTGAAATCCTCCAGCGGCGCGAGCAGTGTGCTGTAGTCCAGTTGCTCGCCGGTCTGTTCGGCGAACATGCGGTGAATCAACGGCGATTTGCTGTGGCCGATGGGATTGCCGAAGACGACATAGCGATCCATCACTCCACCGCCTTGGGCGCAGCCAGGCCGAGCCAGTCGCGGTCCTGCAGGAAGTAATCGGTGAGGCGCGCTTCATCGCTGCCGGCTTCGGCTTTCCAGTCGTAACTCCAGCGCACCTGGGGCGGCAGCGACATCAGGATTGACTCGGTACGCCCGCCCGATTGCAGGCCGAACAGGGTGCCACGGTCATAGACGAGGTTGAACTCGACGTAACGCCCCCGGCGAAACTCCTGGAACTGGCGCTGCTGTTCGGTATAGGCCATCGCCTGGCGGCGTTGCACGATCGGCAGGTAGGCGTCGATATAGGCATCACCGATGGCGCGGATGAAGGCGAAGCAGGTGTCGAAGCCCCATTCGTTCAAATCATCGAAAAACAGGCCGCCGATGCCACGCGGCTCGTTGCGGTGCTTGATATGGAAATAGGTGTCGCACCAGGCTTTATAACGCGGGTAGACGTCCGCGCCGAACGGCGCACAGGCCTGCTCGGCCACGCGATGCCAGTGCACGCAATCCTCTTCATTGCCGTAGTACGGCGTGAGGTCAAAGCCTCCGCCAAACCACCACACCGGATCTTCGCCTTCTTTTTCTGCGGTGAAAAAGCGCACATTGGCGTGGGACGTCGGCACATGGGGATTATGGGGATGGATCACCAGCGACACCCCCAGCGCCTCGAAGCCGCGACCGGCCAGTTCCGGGCGGTGCGCACTGGCGGACGGTGGCAAGCCGCTGCCGAACACGTGGGAAAAGTTAACGCCGCCTTTTTCGATCACCGAACCGTTTTCAATCACACGGGTGCGACCGCCGCCACCGGCAGGCCGGGTCCAGGCGTCTTCGATAAAGCGTGTGTCCGTCTCGAAGGTTTCCAGGGCACTGCAAATGCGGTCTTGCAGGTCAAGCAGGTAGGCTTTAACAGCCTCGGTGCGGGTAGTCATGGCATCACCTTGAATCGGGCAAAGCTACGCGAGGCCATTGGGCGTCGGCGGCAAATGGGCGCACAGGATACCACCGCACCCCATGCCGTCGCAGTTGACGAAGATCAAGCTTAGGAGTCCGATAGGGGCCTTTGTATTATTCGACCCAAGGAGAAGGCAAATGGCCAAACGTATCCAGTTCAGCGCCCATGGCGGCCCCGACGTGCTCGAGTATGTGGACTACACACCAGCGGAGCCTGGCCCACAGCAGGTTCGGGTACGTAACGAAGCCATTGGCCTGAACTTCATCGACACTTACTTTCGCAGCGGCCTTTACGCACCACCGGCCTTGCCATCGGGGCTGGGCGCAGAGGGCGCGGGCGTGGTCGATGCCGTGGGCAGTGACGTCAGCCAGTTCAAGGTCGGCGACCGCGTGGCCTACGGCAGCGGGCCGCTGGGCGCCTACAGCCAGTTGCATGTCTTGCCCGCCGCCAACCTGGTGCACCTGCCAGACGAGATCGGCTTCGAACAGGCCGCCGGCGCCATGCTCAAGGGCCTGACTGTGCAGTACCTGTTGCGCCAGACGTATGAGTTGAAGGGCGGCGAAACCATTCTGTTCCACGCCGCTGCCGGCGGCGTGGGCTCCCTGGCCTGCCAATGGGCCAAGGCGCTGGGCGTCAAGTTGATCGGTACCGTGAGCTCACCGGAGAAGGCCGCCCTGGCCAAATCCCTGGGCGCCTGGGAAACCATCGATTACAGCAAGGAAAATGTCGCACAGCGCGTGCTGGAATTGACTGACGGCAAAAAGGTGCCGGTGGTGTATGACGGCGTCGGCAAAGACACCTGGCTGACCTCGCTGGACAGCGTGGCACCGCGTGGCTTGGTGGTGAGTTTTGGGAATGCGTCGGGTGCGGTGGACGGGGTGAACCTGGGAATTCTGGCGGCGAAGGGTTCGCTGTATGTCACCCGCCCAACGCTGGCGACCTATGCGAGTAATCCAAAGGACTTGCAGGCAATGGCCGATGATCTGTTCTCGATGATCAAGAGTGGCAAGGTGCGCATCGACATCAACCAGCGTTATGCGCTGGCGGATGCGGCCAAAGCGCAGACCGAGTTGTCGGCGCGGCGCACGACCGGCTCAACCATTCTGCTGCCTTAAGCAAGTCATCGGGGGCAAGCCCCCTCCCACACTTGATTGGTGTTCGTCACGACAACTCGGTCAAGGGTGGGAGGGGGCTTGCCCCCGATGGGCGCGACTCGGTCTCAGGACGGTCGCACCACATCCCCTGTCACCAGGTCGCGGATCAGGCTCGGGTTCTTGCGCCCACCCAGGGCGCCACCCAGCACAAGGTCCACTTGCCCTCGGAAATACTGCTCTACCCGAATCCGCGTACGCGCGGCCGGGCGGCCCTGGGGGTTGGCCGAGGTGGAAATCAACGGCCCGACCTGGGCGCATAAATCCCGTACCAACGGATGGTCACTGACCCGCAGCGCCACGGTGTCATGCACACCGGTGACCCATTCCGGCAGCAGGTCCTGATGGGGCACCAGCCAGGTATTCGGCCCAGGCCAGGTGCTGGCCATGCGCTCGATCCAGGTGTCGGGGAAGTCTTCGAACAAAAAGTCGAACTGGCGAATGTTGTCCGCCACCAGGATCAGGCCCTTATCCACTGAGCGATTCTTGATCGCCAGCAGACGGTCCACCGCTTCTTCATTCCACGGGTCGCAGCCCAGGCCCCAGACCGCTTCGGTCGGATAAGCAATCACCGCACCTGCGCGAATTTCTCGCGCGGCTTCCAGCACACGCCACCTGTTGACCATTGTTTACCCTCCGAACTAAAGCTGTGGGCAGTTTACCGATCTTCGTTACAAAACCCAGCTACAAAAGCCGCTACAAACGCTCGCAGCGCGCCAGCCAGCGCCCGCTTTCGCAGATCACCTGGCCCTCGAGTTCCAGCTCGGTCAGGGTCGCCAGCACCTGGGACAGCGGCCGGCCACTGGCAATCGCCAGGGCTTCGCTGGTATGCGGAGCCGCGTGCAGCAGGGCCACCAGCGGATGCAGGACCGGCACCGGCGCCGGGCGTGACAGCGCCTGCCAACCGCGCAAGCCTTCCAGAATGTGCTCGATGGTTTCCACCAGCACCGCGCCATCGCGAATTAACTGATGACAACCCTTGGCGCCGGGGTGATGGATGGAACCAGGAATGGCATAGACCTCACGCCCTTGCTCCGCCGCCAGCCGTGCGGTGATAAGCGAACCACTGGCCATGCCGGCTTCCACCACCAGGACACCCAAGGACAACCCACTGATAATGCGATTGCGCCGTGGAAAGTTGCCGGCCTGGGGTGGGGCGTCCAGGGGAAACTCGGAAACCACGGCGCTGCCCTGGGCAATCATGGCGGCGGCGAGCGTCTTATGGCGCTGTGGATAAAAATTTTCCAGACCGGTGCCGAGCACGCCGATGGTATGACCACCCACGTCCAATGCGGCTTGGTGAGCCGCACCATCGATGCCCAGCGCGAGGCCGCTGGTAATGACAAAACCAGCGCTGGCCAGGCTGCGGGAAAAGGCGGCAGCGGTGTCCATGCCGGGGCGGGAAGCACGGCGGCTACCGACCACGGCCAACTGCGGTTTTTCCAGCAGCGTCGGGTCGCCTGCAACGAATAACAGCGGCGGTGCATCGTCGATCTGGCCGAGCAGTGCAGGGTAGTCAGGCTGGTCCCACATCAGTAAATGCTGGGCCGGGCGGGCCAGCCATGCCAGCGCCGCACTGGCCCCATCGCGAACCTGCGCACTGCGCCGGGCATCGGCACTCACCGTCCGCAACCCGAGCGCGCGCCAGGCACTGGCCGGTGCACTGATGGCTTTGGAAGCAGAGCCGAACGCCTCGATCAACACGCGAAAACGCTGGGGGCCCAATTCCGGCAGCCTGTGCAAGCGTAGCCGGGCTTCCAGCTCTGCCGGGGAAATTTCATGACTATTTATCGGAAACATTTGATCGTCCTTGACCAGAACAAGCTGTGGATAACTCTGTTGGTAACTTATTTAGCAGGCTATTTATTGCGTTTGATCGGCGCTCTCGAAACGATCCATTACCGCCAGGGAGCGGGACGCGCTAAGCACGAGGGCATAGCTGAGCTTTTCATAGGTGCGAAACACCAGCAGCGTGCCGGCGCGAACCTCCGGGAGTCTCGTCGGGCTGCCGGTAAGCGCATCGCGCACCGAGGCGCCAGCCCGGATCACCGTAAGCAATTGGCCTTCGACCAAGCCATCGCGGCGCCCCTTGTTCAGGGTCACCGTATCCAGCACGCCGATCTGCGTGACCCCCTTGGGGATGTCGATGATGTGCCCTTCGACGAAGGGTGCAGCTGCAGGGATTTTCAGGTCCGCCAGGCCGACGTCGGGTTCGGCGCGCAGCAAACGGTCGCCTGGGCGCACCTCCTGGGTCACCCTTTGCACGGCCAGGGTGGTCAGGTCGTCAGCCAGCAAAAAGCGCGCGGTGCCGATGTCGTCGGCGTTCACCCCAAGCAATTCCCGAGTGTTGGGGTCGGTGTAGACCCTGCCTCGGCGGAAGATCCCATAGCTCGGCTGGGTCGGGTCCAGCCTGCCTCTGGCATAGATGCGTTCACCCGTGGCGCCCAGCACGCGCCCGGCATCGGCGGCAACGATATAGGGCGCGTTGTCCAGGTCCTGGGGCGAGTCAAGTATGCGGTTGTGCAGCAAGAAGCCCTGGATAGCCTTTTGAGTGGAGGGATCCAGGCGCTGGCCGGGCTGGGGGATCAGCGCCATGGCGAACGGGGTCCATAGCAGCAAGACGAGTAGCGATTTCCTCATGGGGTCAATCTCCTTTATTATGTGCGTTCGCGTGAAACGCCATAGCCTTCGCGGCTTTCGAACGTTTCACACCGGCTGCCTGGGTCCATCCCACCGCCGATTTGCCTCTACCTCACATGTGCAGCAATTACGCTTATGGCTATTTTGAACATCCTCGAATTTCCCGACTCGCGCCTGCGCACGATCGCCAAGCCGGTGGCCGTAGTGGACGACAAGGTTCGTCAGTTGGTCGATGACATGTTTGAAACAATGTATGAAGCCCCGGGTATCGGCCTCGCCGCGACCCAGGTCAACGTGCACCTGCGCGTGGTGGTCATGGACCTCTCCGAAGATCGCAGCGAACCGCGGGTGTACATCAACCCCGAGTTCGAACCGCTGACCGACGAGATGGGCGAATACCAGGAGGGCTGCCTCTCGGTGCCGGAGTTCTACGAGAACGTCGAACGCCCCCTTCGCGTGAAGATCAAGGCCCTGGACCGCGACGGCAAGCCGTTCGAGCTGATTGCCGAAGGCCTGTTGGCGGTGTGCATCCAGCACGAGTGCGACCACCTCAACGGCAAGCTGTTTGTCGATTACCTGTCCACCCTCAAACGTGACCGGATCAAGAAGAAGCTGGAAAAAAAGCATCGCCAGCAAGCTTGATGCCCTCCTTCCAAAGGCTTGCTGCGGCAAGCCTTTTTCTTTTGTGACTGCTTTTAACCGAGACTTCCCATGACCGAGCCACTGCGCATTGTTTTTGCCGGTACACCCGAATTTGCCGCCGAGCACCTCAAGGCGCTGCTTGCCAGCCCTTATGACATCGTCGCGGTGTACACCCAGCCGGATCGCCCGGCCGGACGCGGGCAAAAACTGATGCCCAGCCCGGTCAAGCAACTGGCGCTGGAGCACAGTATTACCGTGCTGCAGCCACCGACCCTGCGCAACGCCGACGCCCAAGCTGAACTGGCCGCACTGAAGCCGGACCTGCTGGTGGTCGTCGCCTACGGTTTGATCCTGCCCCAGGCCGTACTCGATATCCCGCGCCTGGGCTGCATCAACAGCCACGCTTCGTTGTTGCCACGCTGGCGCGGCGCGGCGCCGATCCAGCGCGCGGTGCAAGCCGGCGACAGCGAAAGCGGCGTGACCGTCATGCGCATGGAAGCCGGGCTGGACACCGGCCCGATGCTGCTCAAAGCCACCATGCCGATTACCGCTGAAGACACCGGCGGCAGCCTGCACGACCGCCTGGCTGAAATGGGCCCGCCCGCCGTCATCCAGGCCATCGCCGGTCTCGCTGCCGGCACCCTGGAGGGCGAAGTGCAGGACGACAGCCTGGCGACGTACGCCCACAAACTGAACAAGGACGAAGCCCGCATCGACTGGAGCCGTCCGGCCGTGGAGGTGGAGCGCTGTGTACGGGCCTTCAACCCATGGCCGATCTGCCACAGCACCCTTAACGGCGAAGCGTTGAAGGTGTTGGCCGCGACCCTGGCCGACGGCAAAGGCGCACCCGGCGAGATTATCGGCGCCAGCAAGGACGGCCTGTTGGTGGCTTGCGGTGAACAGGCGCTGTGTCTGACGCGCCTGCAATTGCCCGGCGGCAAGGCGCTGAACTTCAGCGATTTGTTCAACAGCCGCCGTGAGAAATTTGCCTTGGGCAGCGTACTCGGGGCGGCCGCCCAATGAACCCACGTCTGGCTGCCGCCAAGGCTCTCGCCGCCGTCCTCAACGGCAAGGCGTCGCTGAACAGTTCGTTACCCACGCAACTGGATAAGGTTGAAGACCGCGATCGCGGTTTCACCCAGGACCTGGCGTTCGGCACCGCCCGTTGGCAACCACGCTTGTCGGCGCTGGCAGCCAAACTGCTGCAAAAGCCGTTCAAGGCGGCGGACGCTGACGTCGAGGCGCTGTTGCTGGTGGGTCTTTACCAATTGCTCTACACCCGCGTGCCGGCCCACGCCGCCATTGGTGAGACGGTTGGTTGCGCCGACAAGCTGAAAAAGCCCTGGGCCAAGGCCCTGCTGAATGCCGTGCTGCGCCGTGCCCAGCGCGAAAGCGAAGCGCTGCTGGCCGAGCTGGAACATGATCCGGTGGTGCGTACCGCGCATCCACGATGGCTGCAGAAATCCCTGAAGGCCTTCTGGCCAGAGCAGTGGGAGGCCATCTGCGCAGCCAATAACGCGCACCCGCCGATGATCCTGCGGGTCAACCGGCGCCATCACCGCCGCGACGCCTATCTGCAATTGCTCATCGAGGCCGGCATCAACGCCGCGCCATGTGTGTACAGCATCGATGGCATCGTGCTTGAGGCCGCCGCCGACGTGCGCAGCCTGCCGGGCTTTGCCGAAGGCTGGATCAGCGTGCAGGACGAGGCCGCGCAATTGGCCGCCGACCTGCTCGACCTGGCGCCCGGCCAGCGCGTACTAGACGCCTGCTGCGCGCCTGGCGGTAAGACTTGTCACATCCTGGAAGTCGAAAAAGACCTTGGCGGTGTAGTTGCCGTCGACCTGGAAGCCAAACGCCTGGTGCGCGTGCGCGAGAACCTCGCACGCCTGGGCCTCAGCGCCGAGCTGATCGCCGCCGACGGCCGCGACACCGCCACCTGGTGGGATGGCAAACCGTTCCAGCGCATCCTGCTGGACGCGCCGTGTTCGGCCACCGGCGTGATCCGTCGTCATCCGGACATCAAGCTGACCCGCCAGCCCGACGACATCGCCGCCCTGGCCGTGCTGCAAGGCGAACTGCTCGACGCGCTATGGCCGACCCTGGAAGTCGGCGGCATCCTGCTGTACGCCACCTGCTCCACCTTACCCACCGAGAATACCGAGGTTATCCAAGCCTTCCTTGCCCGCACCAGCGGCGCGCGGGAGCTGGACCTTGCGACCACGGCCGGCGTCAAGCAACTGCACGGCCGGCAACTGCTCGCGCAGGAAGGCGGGCATGATGGCTTCTACTACGCCAAACTGATCAAGATCGCCGCCGCGCGCGGCTGAATGGGTTTAAGGGAGTGACCGGATGAAAATCATCATCCTTGGGGCAGGGCAGGTCGGTGGCACGCTGGCTGAACATTTGGCCAGTGAAGCCAACGACATCACCGTGGTCGACACCGATGCCGAGCGCCTGCGCAATCTGGGCGACCGCCTGGACATCCGCACGGTACAAGGCCGTGCGTCGTTCCCGACCGTGCTGCGCCAAGCCGGCGCCGACGATGCCGACATGCTCGTGGCGGTCACCAACAGCGACGAGACCAATATGGTCGCCTGCCAGGTCGCCCACACGCTGTTCCACACCCCGACCAAGATCGCCCGTGTCCGCGAAGCGGCCTACCTGACCCGCGCCGGCCTGTTCGACAACGATGCCATTCCGGTGGACGTGCTGATCAGCCCGGAACAGGTGGTCACTCACTACATCAAGCGCCTGATCGAAATTCCGGGTGCCTTGCAGGTGATCGACTTCGCCGGCGGCAAGGCGCAGCTGGTCGCGGTAAAGGCCTACTACGGCGGCCCGCTGGTGGGCCAGCAACTGCGCCAACTGCGCGAACACATGCCGAATGTGGAGACGCGCGTAGCGGCGATTTTCCGGCGTGACCGGCCGATCCTGCCCCAGGGCGACACCGTGATCGAAGCCGATGACGAAGTGTTTTTCATCGCGGCCAAGGCGAATATTCGTGCAGTGATGAGCGAAATGCGCCGGCTCGACGAAACCTATAAACGCATCGTCATCGCAGGCGGCGGGCAGATCGGCGAGCGCCTGGCCGAGGCCATCGAAAGCCGTTACCAGGTGAAGATCATCGAGATGAGCCCGGCGCGCTGTCGGCATTTGTCCGACACCCTCGACAGCACCGTCGTACTGCAAGGCAGCGCCTCGGATCGCGACCTGCTGATGGAAGAAAACATCGCCGACGCCGATATCTTCCTGGCGCTGACCAACGATGACGAGGCCAACATCATGTCCTCGCTGCTGGCCAAGCGGCTGGGAGCGAAGAAGGTGATGACCATCATCAACAACCCGGCCTATGTCGACCTGATCCAGGGCGGCGATATCGACATCGCCATCAGCCCGCAATTGGCGACCATCGGCACGTTGCTCGCGCATGTGCGCCGTGGCGACATCGTCAGCGTGCACTCCCTGCGCCGTGGCGCGGCAGAGGCGATCGAGGCGATTGCCCATGGGGACTCGAAGTCGAGCAAAGTGATCGGCAGGGCGATCCGTGATATCGGCTTGCCACCGGGCACCACGATCGGCGCGATCATTCGCGATGAAGAAGTCATCATCGCCCACGACGATACGGTGATCGCCACCGGTGACCATGTGATCCTGTTCCTGGTGGACAAGAAACATATCCGCGATGTGGAGAAGCTGTTCCACGTGGGGTTGAGCTTTTTCTGATCAAGGAGTGAAGCGATGCTGGAGTCCCTGGAAAAGATGTTGGCCAAAGGTGTGGACAACTCGCTGCTGCGCTTTGGCTTGGGCAAGGGCTATCTGGATCTGAAGGACCACGCCAAGGCAGCCGAGCATCTAACCAAGTGCGTCGAGTTCGATCCGAAGTATTCGGCGGCGTGGAAGTTGTTGGGCAAGGCGCAGCAGGGGTTAGGTGATAACGCCGCAACACGACTGGCTTGGGAGAAGGGCATCGAAGCGGCCCAGGCCCATGGCGATAAGCAGGCCGAAAAAGAGATGACGGTGTTCCTGAAAAAACTCGACCGCCAAGCCTGAACGCAGATCAAAATGTGGGAGGGGGCTTGCTCCCGATAGCGGTGTGTCAGTCTATGCATGGTTGACTGAACCACCGCTATCGGGAGCAAGCCCCCTCCCACATTGGTTTTGTGTTGTGTTTGAGTCGGCGGTGAATCAGTACCACCGCGCCTCGCCCGGCGGGCGTTTCTTGAAGCGCTTCATGCTCCACATGTACTGGCTCGGGTAGGCGCCGACGTACCGTTCCACCACCTTGCTCATCGCCGCGCAGGACGTGGCGGTGTCGGTGCTGTACATGTCTTCCGGGGCCGCTTCCAGGATCACTTTGTAGCCTGAGCCGTCCGGCAGGCGCAGGGCGTGCAGGAACACGCCGACCGCCTTGTGGCCCGCGAGCATGTTCGGTACGAACTTGCTGGTCAGCGCCTGGGTCGCGAAGAACGGCACGAAGATCCCGGCGGATTCAGCCGGCTCCGGGTCGGCAGGGATCCCCACCTGGCCGCCTTTGCGCACTTCCTTGATCACGCTGAGAATGCCTTCCTTGGTGGACGCCGCCACGCGGTTGCCCAGTTGCACGCGTTGCTTGCGCAACAGCTCGTCGACCGCCTTGAGCTTGGGCGGGCGATAGAAAATGATCGGTTTGCACTGGCTGCAATAGAAATGGTTGAGCACCTCCCAGTTGCCCAGGTGGCTGGTGATGCCGACCACGCCTTTACCCGATGCCAAGGCTTCATGCAGCACCTCCAGGCCTTCAACTTCGCGCACCAGGTCGATGGAACGCTGGGCCGGCCAGATCCAGGCGCAGGCGCTTTCGGTCAATGACTTGCCGATGTCCATCAGGCTGCGGCCCACCAGGCGCTCGCGCTCGGCCGGGTCCATGTCCGGGAAGCATTTGGACAGGTTGATCCGCACCGTGTCGCGGGAGCGGTTGGGGGTTTTCCACATGATCCAGCCGATGCCCGTGCCAACGGCCTGTACGGCGCGCCAGGGCAGCAGGGCAAACAACCGAAGAGCGCCTACCAGCAAGGCGCCTTTAAACTTTTCCACAGGTCACTCCTGATCGTGTGTGGTACGCAAAGCGCGCATTCTAACCGGCGTTGGCCAGGTCCGCGTAACGGTCGCAGTCCTGAGTGTGGTCCATGACCATGCCCGAGGCCTGCATGAACGCGTAGCAGATGGTCGGCCCGACAAAGGTGAAGCCAGCCTTTTTCAAGGCTTTGCTCATCGCTTGCGCCTCGGGTGTAATCGCCGGGACTTCGCTGCGATCCTTGAAGTGATTGACCTTGGGCACGCCGCCGACGAACGACCAGAGCAAACCCACCGGGTCTTCCAGCGCCAGCCAGGCTGCGGCATTGCGGCGTGTGGCGTTGAGCTTCAGACGGTTGCGCACAATGCCCGGGTCTTGCATCAGCGCTTCGATTTCAGCGTCGGTCAGCTTGGCCAGGCGCTGCGCATCAAAGCCGAACAAAACCTTCCGGTAATGCTCGCGTTTGCGTAAAACCGTGATCCAGGACAGGCCCGCCTGGAACCCTTCGAGCAAAAGCAACTCGAACAAACCCTGCGCATCGCGCAGCGGCGTTCCCCACTCCTGATCGTGATAAGCCATGTACAGCGGATCTTCAGAACACCAAAAGCAGCGTGGCATAAGGCTCCAGGGAGTGGTGGCAGGGCCGAATCGGGTATACTCCCGCTCTTTAAATCGCAGCCCAAGTAACAGGTGAATTTCGTGAGCCAGCCTACGCCAGCCGTGCGTACCTTCCAAGACTTGATCCTCGCCCTCCAGCAATACTGGGCCGAGCAAGGTTGTGTGGTACTTCAGCCCTACGATATGGAAGTAGGCGCCGGCACTTTCCACACCGCTACATTCCTGCGGGCCATCGGCCCGGAAACCTGGAACGCCGCTTATGTGCAGCCCAGTCGTCGCCCGACTGACGGCCGCTACGGCGAGAACCCGAACCGTCTGCAGCATTACTACCAGTTCCAGGTGGTATTGAAGCCCAACCCGGACAACTTCCAGGAACTGTACCTGGGCTCGCTGAAACATGTCGGCCTGGACCCACTGGTCCACGACATCCGTTTCGTCGAAGACAACTGGGAATCACCGACCCTTGGCGCCTGGGGCCTGGGCTGGGAAGTGTGGCTCAACGGCATGGAAGTGACGCAATTCACGTACTTCCAGCAAGCGGGCGGCATCGAGTGCTACCCGGTGACCGGCGAAATCACCTACGGCCTCGAGCGCCTGGCCATGTACCTGCAAGGCGTGGACTCGGTCTACGACCTGGTGTGGGCTGACGGGCCGTTCGGCAAGGTCACCTACGGCGACGTGTTCCACCAGAACGAAGTGGAGCAGTCCACCTACAACTTCGAACACGCCAACGTCGACAAGCTGTTCGAACTGTTCGACTTCTATGAAAGCGAAGCCAAGCGCCTGATCGAACTCGACCAGCCGCTGCCGTTGCCAAGCTATGAAATGGTGTTGAAGGCGTCCCATACCTTCAACCTGCTGGACGCGCGCCGTGCCATCTCGGTAACCGCGCGCCAGCAATACATCCTGCGTGTACGCACCCTGGCGCGTTCCGTCGCCCAAGCCTACCTGCTGGCCCGCGCCAAGCTGGGCTTCCCGATGGCAACCCCGGATTTGCGTGATGAAGTGTTGGCTAAGCTGGAGGCTGCACAATGAGTGCTCAAGATTTCCTGGTTGAACTGGGCACCGAAGAGTTGCCACCCAAGGCACTGAACACCCTGGCCGATGCGTTCCTGGCCGGTATCGAAAAAGGCCTGCACAGCGCCGGCCTGAAGTTCGCCGCAAAGAAGGTCTACGCCGCGCCACGCCGCCTGGCGGTATTGCTCACCGCGCTGGAAACCCAGCAGCCGGACCGCAATATCAACCTCGATGGCCCGCCGCGTCAGGCCGCGTTCGATGCCGAAGGCAACCCGACTCAGGCAGCACTGGGCTTTGCCAAGAAGTGCGGCGTCGAGCTGAGCGAAATTGACCAGAGCGGCCCGAAACTGCGTTTCAGCCAGGTCATCGCCGGCAAGCCAACGGCCAGCCTGTTGCCGACCATCGTCGAAGATTCCCTGAACGACCTGCCAATCCCCAAGCGCATGCGCTGGGGTGCTCGCAAGGAAGAGTTCGTACGCCCAACCCAATGGCTGGTGATGCTGCTCGGTGACCAGGTCATCGAGTGCACCATCCTCGCCCAGAAGGCCGGCCGCGATTCCCGTGGCCACCGCTTCCACCATCCGCAGAGCGTGCGCATCACCTCGCCGGCCAGCTACCTCGATGACCTGCGCGCCGCCTATGTGCTGGCCGATGCCAATGAGCGTCGCGAGCTGATCAGCAAGCGCACCGAAGAGCTGGCCCGCCTGCAGGAAGGCACCGCCATCGTGCCGCCAAGCCTGCTCGACGAAGTGACCGCGCTGGTTGAGTGGCCCGTGCCGCTGGTGTGCTCGTTCGAAGAACGCTTCCTCGATGTGCCGCAGGAAGCACTGATCACCACCATGCAGGACAACCAGAAGTACTTCTGCCTGCTGGATGTGGATGGCAAGTTGCTGCCGCGCTTTATCACCGTGGCCAACATCGAGAGCAAGGACCCACAGCAGATCATCGCCGGTAACGAGAAAGTCGTGCGTCCGCGCCTGACTGACGCTGAGTTCTTCTTCAAGCAAGACAAGAAGCAGAAGCTCGAAGACTTCAACCTGCGCCTGCAAAACGTGGTGTTCCAGGAAAAACTCGGCAGCGTCTACGACAAGGCCGTGCGCGTTTCCAAGCTGGCTGCCTACATTGCGCCGCGCATTGGCGGCGACGCTGCCTGGGCCGCGCGTGCCGGCCTGCTGTCCAAGTGTGACCTGGCTACCGAGATGGTCGGCGAATTCCCTGAGATGCAAGGCGTCGCCGGTTACTACTACGCCCTCAACGACGGCGAGCCGAACGACGTGGCCCTGGCGCTGAACGAGCAGTACATGCCGCGCGGTGCCGGTGCCGAGCTGCCAAGCACCCTGACAGGTGCGGCCGTCGCCATCGCCGACAAGCTGGACACCCTCGTCGGTATCTTCGGTATCGGCATGTTGCCTACCGGCAGCAAAGACCCTTATGCCCTGCGCCGTGCGGCCCTGGGCGTGCTGCGTATCCTGATCGACAAGAAGCTGGACCTCGACCTGACCCAGGCCGTGGTGTTTGCGGTCGGCCAGTTCGGTACCAAGGTCAAGCAGGCGGGCCTCGCCGAGCAAGTGCTGGAGTTCGTGTTCGACCGCCTGCGTGCGCGTTACGAGGACGAGGGCGTGGACGTTTCCGTCTACCTGTCGGTACGTGCCCTGCAACCGGGTTCGGCGCTGGACTTCGACCAGCGCGTACAAGCCGTACAGGCGTTTCGCAAGCTGCCGGAAGCCGATGCCCTGGCCGCCGTGAACAAACGTGTATCGAACCTGCTGAGCAAAGCCGACAACCTCGGCACTGCCGAAGTCGACCCAGGTCTGTTTGCCGACGCCAAGGAGTTCTCGCTGAACTCGGCGATCGCCAAGGCGGAAAACGCCGTGAAGCCGCTGATCGCCGAGCGTAACTACGCCGAAGCGTTGGCGCGCCTGGCGTCGCTGCGTGAGCCGGTGGATGCGTTCTTCGAAGCGGTGATGATCAACGCCGAAGATGCCGGCGTGCGAAAAAATCGCTACGCCATGCTGGCGCGTCTGCGTGGGTTGTTCATCAACATCGCTGACATTTCCGTACTGGGCTGATCATGTTGAAACTGCTGATTCTCGATCGGGACGGGGTGATCAATTACGACTCCGACGCTTACATCAAGTCGGTGGCGGAATGGATTCCACTGCCCGGTTCGATCGAGGCCATCGCGCAGTTGAGCAAAGCCGGCTGGACGGTGGCCATTGCCACTAACCAGTCCGGCATCGCCCGCGGTTATTACGACGCCGCCACCCTGGACGCCATGCATGCGCGCTTGCGCACATTGGTGGCGGAGCAGGGCGGTGAGGTGGGGCTGGTGGTGTACTGCCCCCACGGGCCGGATGAGGGCTGCGCTTGCCGCAAGCCCAAGCCTGGCATGTTGAAAACCATTGCAGAACATTACAAGGTGCCCTTGGCTGGGATATGGTTCGTCGGGGACAGTCTCGGTGACCTGGAGGCGGCCAAAGCCGTCGACTCTCAGCCAGTTTTGGTAAAGACCGGGAAAGGCGAAAAGACCCAGGCGAAAAACCTGCCGGTAGGCACTTTGATTTTTGACGATCTGGCGGCGGTTGCCGCAGAACTTATCAACAACTAGCCGCCCTCGACTTCCTGACCAAGGATTGTTCGGGAGTGCGCTTTTAACAGGCGGGCCGTGTCCCGCAACGGTAAATGCCGCCATGTCGATCTTGCAGGCCATCAGAACCTTTTTCTTTTACCTGCTGCTGGGCACCAGTTCGTTTCTCTGGTGCACCCTGAGCTTTTTTATTGCACCGTTCCTGCCGTTCAAGGCGCGCTATCGCTTCATCAATGTGTATTGGTGCCGCTGCGCGTTGTGGCTGTCCAAGGTATTTCTGAACATCCGTTTCGAGGTCAAGGGCGCCGAGAACGTCCCGGACCAGCCCTGTGTGATCCTGTCTAACCATCAGAGCACCTGGGAAACGTTCTTTCTCTCGGCGTACTTCTCGCCCTTGAGCCAAGTGCTCAAGCGTGAGCTGCTGTACGTGCCGTTCTTCGGTTGGGCCATGGCAATGCTGCGCCCGATTGCGATCGACCGTGACAATCCCAAGGCGGCGCTCAAGCATGTCGCCAAGAAGGGCGACGAGCTGCTCAAGGATGGCGTTTGGGTGCTGATCTTCCCGGAAGGTACGCGTGTGCCTTTTGGCACCGTCGGCAAGTTCTCGCGAGGGGGCACTGCACTGGCGGTCAACGCCAACCTGCCGGTGTTGCCGATTGCCCATAACGCCGGCAAGTTCTGGCCCAAGACCGGCTGGGCCAAACGCCCAGGCACCATTACCGTGGTAATCGGCGAGCCCATGTATGCAGAAGGCGAAGGCCCGCGTGCCATCGCTGCATTGAACGACCGCGCCGCTGCCTGGAATGAAGCACAGCAACGGGCCATGGGTTCATTGCCGCCGGTGCCTGTAGTGGTAGAGACGCCGGAGATTTGAGCATCTGTGGATAAGCTGTGCACGGATTGTTGGCAAATGTGCATTTTTGATCAGTAACTTGCTGATTTACAGGCATATTTCTGAAGCGAATAAAATCTGGAAAAACGTGCATAAGTTTTTTCTTCATAAAAAACCGGTCCTTGTGACCGGTTTTTTATGCACAGCAGAAAAGATCGTTTTCAATCCTCTAACGGTGGCAATTGCAGGATGAACGTCGAACCCGCACCCAGCTCGCTTTCACAGCTGACATGCCCACCGTGGCGTTCTACGACAGCCTTCACCATGGTCAGGCCCAACCCTAGGCCGTCACTGCTTTGGGCCGAATTGAAGCGCCGGTATTGGTTGAACAGCTCTGGCAAATCTTCTGGCGCAATTCCGGGCCCCTGATCGCTGATACGGCATTCCAACCAACCCTCCACACAGCCATGACCCAACCGAACGGTGGTGCCGGATGGCGAATACTTGATCGCGTTTTCCAGCACATTGAATAGCGCACGGGTGAGCAGCGATTGATCGGCGCGCACCATGCCTTCGTCCGCTTCATCCAGGTCGTGAACCAGATGAATGCCCTTGAGTTGGGCGAGGACCGCCACCTGATCGAAAGCATCCATCACCAGCATGGCGAACAACGTAGGTTGGAATTGATAGCCGTCAGCCTCGGCTTTCGCCAATTGCACGAAGGACTCGGTGAGGCTCAGCGCGCGTCGGACCTGTTGTTCGATCTGACCAAAGATGGGCGATTTACTGTCGTGTACATCCAACAGCGCAAGAATTGCCGAATGCGGTGCGCGCAAGTCATGGGACAGAAAGCGCAGCATGGTCTCGCGATGCTGTTGCGCTTCGCGTTCCTTGCTTAAATCCGTGAGGCTCAGTAGCCAGCCAAGGGCGAAATCACCCTCGGCCGGAAGCAAGGGCGCAAGCTCCATGCGCAAACTGCGTTGGTGGATATCACGAAACTCGACCAGCTCCAGTGCAGACAGGGCAGGGCGCACGCCGTTATGCAGCGGTGGGTAACCCAGGTCGGCGAGCTGTTCGAGGAGGTTTTCGCGTACCAGGTCGTTGCCGAATACGTCACGGGCAACGCGATTGGCCAACAGGATGCTGCCCTGGGGATCGGTGATCAGTGTTGCGACCGGCAGGCATTCCAGTCCATCCGCCATAAAACGCCGGGTATCCCGGGTGCGACTGACCGCCTGCTCGAGGGCGAAGATGCGCCCCTGAAGCACATCGCCCTTGCTGGCCGGTGCACGACGCCGCTCAGGCAATACTTTCGGTTCGTTATCCAGGCGCGCCAGTTCCCAGCCGAAGTAGGCGAGGATTACGCTAAGGCGCCGCCAGTTCCAGATCAGATAGCTGAGCAACAACCCAATCAGGCAGGCCGCAGGCGACCACCAATGGCCCAGGCTCAGTAGCGCCCATGACACCAGTATCGACGTGGCCATGCAGCCCAGGGTCATCCATAGCGCATAACGCGGGCGATACAGCAGCAGGCCCAGCAACAATGCCACCACGGACGTAGCCATCAAGGCGGCCAGCCAACCCGGCAGATCGACAATGCTGCGCCCCTGCAGTAAACCGTTAAGCACATTGGCCTGGATCTCCACGCCCGCTGTCGAGCCGGTCGCGGAGAGCGGGTTATTGAAGACCAAGCCCGGACTCAAGGATAAGTACGCGGTGAAGGGCAACAGTACCAAGCCAATCAGCAACCATTCCCGCACCAGTCCGTGGAACAGCAGCTGCGCCCGGGTGGGTTGGCGTTTTTCAGCTTTACCCCACAGTTTCACAGGGCCACCGCCACAGGCCCGCCGAGACATCGATGATCATCGCATGAACGTGTCATAAGCCCGGTCTCCCTCCAGGTGGTTACGATGGGACGCATTAGAGGTGCTGAAACCAGTGAAGCTTATTTCGGTCTTACCGGAGGACCCGGTAGTCACCATAGCGTATATCGATCCTTTTCCTCATAGCCAGGAGCCGGTATCTTCCCCTTGAGGGCCGAGGATTTTTCGCGGGGTTACGGTCCTTTGATATCAGCGTACCGAGAGATTAGGGGTTCGTTGTATCCGCCCATAATTATTCAGATTCAGTGGCCGGTCTGTGTATGTGCACAAGGCGCCCCTGATTAAGCTGCCGTATTTTTGCAGGAAGGATCCACTCATGCGTGTCGCAATACTGGATGACGAGCCCGCCGAGTTGAGACGGGTAGAACAGACACTGCGACAGATTCCCAGCACTTCGGAACAGCCCTGGTCCGTGCATTGTTTTGAGCGCGGTGAAGACCTGCTGCGCCAGCTGCGCCGTGAAACCTTCGACCTGTTGATACTCGACTGGCAACTTCCGGATATCAGCGGCATTGCGTTGTTGCGCTGGACCCGCGAGCACATGGAGTCACCACCGGCCGTGATCATGCTCACCAGCCGCGATGCGGAGAGCGATATCGTCACGGCGCTTAACAGTGGAGCGGACGACTACGTCAGCAAACCCTTTCGTCCTAATGAACTCAAGGCTCGCGTCAGCGCCGTCCTGCGCCGACACGGGCTGCAAAAGTCCGCCAGCAATGAACTCCAGAGCTTCAATGACCTGACGTTCGATGATGCCGAGTTGACGGTCACGCGCGCCGGCACACCGATCAATCTCACCGAACGCGAATACCGCTTGGCCAGCTGCCTGTTTGCCAACCTGGCGCGGCCACTGTCTCGCGAATACCTGTATGAACGGTTCTGGACCCATGAGGAAATGGTCTCGTCTCGCCCCCTGGATACGCATATCTACCGCTTGCGTAATAAGCTCGGTCTGACGGCGGACCGAGGATGGCAGTTGCTGACGATCTATGGGTACGGATACCGGTTAGAGAGTGTGGCGTTACCCGCTGAAGGATGATGTTCCACGTGGAGCATTTAGATAATGATCAACAAGCACCCATAAAAAAGGCCAACGCTAGCGTTGGCCTTTTTGTGTTTGCCGGTACCTGATCAAAAATCCAGGTTAGACACCGCCAAGGCATTGCTCTCGATGAAGTCACGACGAGGCTCGACCGCATCACCCATCAGGGTGTTGAAGATCTGGTCTGCGCCAATGGCGTCTTCGATGGTCACTCGCAGCATGCGACGCTGAGCCGGGTCCATGGTGGTTTCCCACAGTTGATCCGGGTTCATTTCGCCCAGACCTTTGTATCGCTGGATGGTGTGACGCTTGGTACTTTCCGTCATCAACCAGTCCAGGGCTTCCTTGAACTCCTTGACCTGCTTCTTGCGTTCGCCACGCTGAATGTAAGCGCCGTCATCCAGCAGCGTGCTCAATTGCGCGCCGAGGGTGACCACCGTCTTATAGTCGTTGCTACCGAAGAAGTCGCGGTTGAAGGTGACGTAGTTCGACAAGCCGTGCGAGATCAGTTCAACCTCCGGCAGCCATACGTTGCGTTCACGGTCTTCGCGCAGGCTGGCTTTGTACACCAGGCCAGACTTCTCTACCGTGCGCAGACGCACTTCGTACTGGGCCAGCCAATCCTGCATGGCAGCATGGTCGCCCAGCTGCTCCAGGCTCACGGCCGGCAAGTAGATGAAGTGCTCGGTCAGCTCCTGCGGGTACAGGCGCGACAGGCGCTTGAGCGTCTTCATCACCATGCGGAAGTCGTTAACCAAACGCTCCAGCGCCTCTCCGGAGATGCCTGGGGCTTCGTCGTTCAAGTGCAGGCTGGCATCTTCCAGGGCCGACTGCGTCATGTACTCTTCCATGGCGTCGTCGTCTTTGATGTATTGCTCTTGCTTGCCCTTTTTCACTTTGTACAACGGCGGCTGGGCGATGTAGATGTAGCCGCGCTCGATCAGTTCAGGCAACTGACGGAAGAAGAAGGTCAGCAGCAGGGTACGGATGTGCGAACCATCGACGTCAGCATCGGTCATGATGATGATGTTGTGATAGCGCAGCTTGTCGATGTTGTACTCATCACGGCCAATACCGCAGCCCAATGCCGTGATCAAGGTGCCGACTTCCTGGGAAGAAATCATCTTGTCGAAGCGCGCTTTCTCGACGTTGAGGATCTTACCTTTCAGCGGCAGGATAGCCTGGGTACGGCGGTTGCGACCCTGCTTGGCGGAACCGCCAGCAGAGTCACCTTCCACCAGGTACAGCTCGGAGAGGGCAGGGTCCTTCTCCTGGCAGTCGGCCAATTTGCCTGGCAGGCCGGCGATGTCCAGTGCGCCTTTACGACGCGTCATCTCACGGGCTTTACGCGCCGCTTCACGCGCACGCGCGGCATCGATCATCTTACCGACGACCAGCTTGGCTTCGTTCGGGTTCTCCAGCAGGAAGTCGGAGAAGTACTTGCCCATCTCCTGTTCCACAGCGGTCTTCACTTCGGAAGACACCAGCTTGTCTTTGGTTTGGGAACTGAACTTGGGGTCCGGAACCTTGACCGAAATAATCGCGGTCAGACCTTCACGGGCATCATCACCGGTAGTGGCGACTTTGTGCTTCTTCGCCAACCCTTCCGCTTCGATGTAGGTGTTCAGGTTGCGCGTCAGCGCGGAACGGAAACCCACCAGGTGAGTACCGCCATCGCGCTGGGGAATGTTGTTGGTGAAGCACAACAGGTTCTCGTTGAAGCTGTCGTTCCACTGCAGGGCGATTTCCACGCCGATGCCGTCTTCACGCTGAATGTTGAAGTGGAACACCTGGTTGACCGCAGTCTTGTTGGTGTTCAGGTATTCAACGAACGCGCGCAGGCCGCCTTCGTACTTGAACAGCTCTTCCTTGGCGCTGCGCTCATCCTTGAGGACGATGCCAACACCGGAGTTGAGGAATGACAGTTCGCGAATCCGCTTGGCCAGGATGTCCCAGCTGAAGTGGATGTTCTTGAAGGTTTCAGCCGAGGGCTTGAAGTGAATCTGGGTGCCCGTGGTTTCACTGTCACCGACGATTTTCATCGGTTCCTGTGGCACACCGTGGACGTAAGTCTGTTCCCAGATTTTGCCGCTGCGGCGTACGGTGAGAACCAGCTCTTCGGACAGAGCGTTCACTACCGAGACACCTACGCCGTGCAAGCCGCCAGACACTTTATAGGAGTTGTCGTCGAACTTACCGCCGGCGTGGAGCACGGTCATGATGACCTCTGCCGCCGAGACGCCTTCTTCTTTGTGCACGTCTACCGGAATACCGCGACCGTTGTCGCGTACGGTAATGGATTCATCCGGGTGGATGATGATGCTGATGTCGTCGCAGTGACCGGCCAGAGCTTCGTCGATGGAGTTATCGACCACCTCGAACACCATGTGGTGCAGACCGCTACCATCATCGGTGTCGCCAATGTACATACCGGGACGTTTGCGTACGGCATCCAAACCTTTCAGCACTTTAATGCTGGTCGAGTCGTACGTGTGTTCTTCGCTCATGCCTTCACTCCCGATGGTCGTGGGTCTGGGTGATACGGCCTTGTTCCACGTGGAACAAAGCGACTGGCGTTTCCGTCTGCCAGCCTTCCCTCAATAATTCGTGGTCTACACAGGTGATAAACACTTGGCAGCGTAAGTCTTCCAATAAGCGGCATAGCGCGCGGCGGTGTTGCTCGTCGAGTTCGGACGGCAAGTCATCCACCAGATAAATACATTGGCCGCGTCGGGACTGGCTAACCAGATGCCCTTGCGCAATACGCAATGCACACACCACCAACTTCTGCTGGCCGCGGGACAGGATATCCGCAGCATTGTGAGCGCCTAATCTAAGGCGCAAATCAGCGCGTTGGGGTCCGGCCTGGGTGTGGCCAATTTGCTGATCACGCTGCAGGGACGTCGCAAGCACTGCACTCAGCTCACGTTCTTTGTCCCAACCTCGGTAATAACTCAGCGTCAGCCCCTCAAGATCCAACAACTCGCTCAAGGTCTGCTCAAAGACTGGTTTCAAGGCTTTGATATAGGCACGGCGGTATTCATCTATTTCGTCGCTGGCCAGGCACAGTTCCCGGTCCCAGGCCGCTTGTGAAGCGGCGTCAAGTGTACCATGCCGCAGCCACGAGTTCCGCTGCCGCAGGGCCTTCTGCAGGCGCTGCCAAGTGGCCATGAAACGCGGTTCCACGTGGAACACTCCCCAATCGAGAAATTGTCTGCGGATCTTCGGTGCGCCTTCCAACAGGCGGAAGCTGTCGGGGTTGATCAACTGCAACGGCAGGATTTCTGCCAATTGCGCAGCACTGCGTGCATTCTGCCCATCGATGCGAATCTGAAACTCTCCGCCGCGATCGCGGGATATCCCCAGAACGCTGTGCCCACCCTCGGCCAACTCAACTTGGCCAAATACCGTGCACGCCAGCTGCTCGTATTGAATCACTGGTAACAGGCGGGCGCTGCGGAAGGAGCGGGCGAGGCCCAGCAGGTGGATGGCTTCCAGCACGCTGGTTTTGCCACTGCCATTGGCGCCATGGAGAATATTGATGCGAGGGGAAGGGGAGAAGGTCACCGGGTGCAGATTGCGCACCGCGGTGACCGAGACGCGACTGAGGGACATCTAGCTTCTGCTGAGCATGATTACAGGCGCATCGGCATAACAACGTAAGCCGAGTCGTCGTTATCGGATTCTTGTACCAGCGCGCTGCTGTTGGAGTCCGACAGAATAAGGCGAACCTGTTCGGTGGTCATCACACCCAGAACGTCCAGCAGGTAGCTCACGTTGAAGCCGATTTCCAGCGAACCGCCGTTGTAGTCAACGCCCACTTCTTCTTCGGCTTCTTCCTGCTCCGGGTTGTTGGCCTGGATCTTCAACTGACCGTTGGCCAATTGCAGACGAATACCCCGGTACTTCTCGTTCGAGAGAATGGCCGTACGGCTGAATGCCTCACGCAGGGCCTGGCGATCGCCGAGCACCAGCTTGTCACCGCCTTTAGGCAGTACGCGCTCGTAATCCGGGAATTTGCCGTCAACCAGCTTGGAGGTGAAGGTGAATTCGCCGGTGGTCGCGCGGATGTGGTGTTGCCCCAGGACGATGCTGACGTTGCCGTCCGGCTCGGTGAGCAAGCGGGCCAACTCGAGGATGCCTTTACGCGGCACGATGACCTGGTGACGATCCGGTTGGCCGATATCGGCGCGCATCGAACACATCGCCAAGCGGTGGCCGTCAGTTGCCACAGCACGGATGATGCCTTCGGACACTTCCAGCAGCATGCCGTTAAGGTAGTAACGCACGTCCTGCTGGGCCATGGCGAAGCTGGTGCGCTCGATCAAGCGACGCAGCTTGCTTTGCTCCAGGCTGCAGGTCAGCGAACCCGGGCCTTCTTCAACCGTAGGGAAGTCATTGGCCGGCAATGTCGACAGGGTGAAACGACTGCGACCTGCCTTGACCACCAACTTCTGCTCGTCGAGCTTGATGTCGATCAGCGCGTCGTTCGGCAGGCTCTTGCAGATATCCATCAGCTTGCGCGCCGGCACGGTGATCTCGCCGGGTTCGGCGGGCTCTTCGAGCTGCACGCGGCCAACCAGTTCGACTTCCAGGTCGGTACCGGTCAAGGACAGCTGCTGGCCTTCGACCACCAGCAGTACGTTGGACAGCACCGGCAAGGTCTGTCGGCGCTCGACGACGCCTGCGACCAGTTGCAGGGGTTTCAACAGGGCTTCGCGTTGAATGGTGAAATGCATGGTCTAGTCCCTTGCCTTAATAAGCTGCACTGGTGTCATCACGTAGTCAGTGTACGCAGCAGGTTCTTGTAGTCCTCGCGAATATCCGCGTCGGATTCCTTAAGTTCGTTGATCTTGCGGCACGCGTGCAAAACCGTGGTGTGGTCGCGACCGCCAAACACATCGCCGATTTCCGGCAGGCTGTGGTTGGTCAACTCCTTGGAGAGGGCCATGGCCACCTGGCGCGGACGCGCTACCGAACGCGAACGGCGCTTGGATAGCAGGTCGGAAATCTTGATCTTGTAGTACTCGGCAACGGTACGCTGGATGTTATCCACACTCACCAGTTTGTCCTGCAGTGCCAGCAAGTCTTTCAGGGATTCGCGAATCAGCTCGATGGTGATGTCACGGCCCATGAAGTGCGAGTGCGCGATGACCCGCTTGAGCGCGCCTTCCAGCTCTCGCACGTTGGAACGAATACGCTGGGCGATAAAGAACGCGGCATCGTGGGGCAGATCGACTTTGGCTTGGTCGGCCTTTTTCATCAGGATCGCGACGCGGGTTTCCAGCTCGGGTGGCTCTACAGCAACGGTCAACCCCCAGCCGAATCGCGATTTCAAGCGCTCTTCCAGGCCTTCGATCTCTTTGGGATAACGGTCACTGGTGAGGATGACCTGCTGTCCGCCTTCGAGCAGCGCGTTGAACGTATGGAAAAACTCTTCCTGGGAACGTTCCTTGCGCGCGAAGAATTGAATGTCATCGATCAGCAACGCATCAACGGAGCGATAGAAACGCTTGAACTCGTTGATCGCGTTGAGCTGCAGGGCCTTGACCATGTCAGCCACGAAGCGCTCCGAGTGCAGGTAGACCACCTTGGCATTCGGATTCTTCTTTAACAGATGGTTACCCACAGCGTGCATCAAGTGCGTTTTACCCAAGCCAACCCCGCCATAAAGGAAGAGCGGGTTGTAACCGTGCTTGGGGTTGTCGGCCACTTGCCAGGCGGCCGCACGGGCCAGCTGGTTGGATTTACCCTCGACAAAATTCTCGAAGGTAAAGGTGCGGTTCAGATAGCTGGTGTGCTTTAGCGCGCCTTCAACCTGCACAGTGCGCTGCTCTGCACGCACGGGAGCTTGCTGGGAGCTGGCACCTGCCATGGGGTCGAAGCTGTCACGGGACGGCTCTTCGTTCTCCAATGCATTTTTATGCGCGGAAGACTTGGAAGGTGTCGGCGCAGGGGCAGCGGCAACCGGTGCAGCCTGGGACTGGGAGGCAGCCGCGGCCAATGGCGCATTCGGAGCTGCGCGAGGTGCGGAGCTGCGTTTGCTGCCTATTAATAAGGAGAGCACGGGCGCGATGCCGTTGCCATGTTCGTCGAGCAATTCGAGAACGCGGCTCAGGTACTTCTCGTTGACCCAGTCGAGAACAAAACGATTGGGCGCGTAGACACGCAACTCGTCGCCTTCGGCTTCGACCTGTAGCGGACGGATCCAGGTGTTGAATTGCTGGGCAGGCAGCTCATCGCGCAAAAGCTCCACGCATTGCTGCCAAAGTTCCACTGACAC